>NZ_CP053750.1:3220000-5396718 GCF_021496765.1 Chromobacterium sp. Beijing | reverse complement strand
GCGAAGCTGACGCGACGGATATCATCGGGCTGACCCGGCTGGTCCTCCTGCAAGAGAACGCCGCTGGTCAGGTTGTAAGCGGAGGGTTGGCCACGCGGCGCTGTCGAACACCGCGATGCCGACGCCCCGGGCAAAGCCCGGAGACGAGGTGCCGTTGTTGACGCGCAGGATGTTGTTGCCGCTCATCACTTCCGGCGACGCCGGCCAGCTTCATCGTCACTTTGCTGGCGGTTTTGCAAATGATGTTGAAGTTCACCTGCCGGCTGCCGGCGCCGGTGAACTTGGGATTGGCCAGCGTGCCGATGTCCTCCACCGACACCGTGCCCATGTCCACCTTGATGCTGTTGGCGTCGCCATTGGGCGAGCTGAGCCGGCAAGAATCGGAATCACTCGGCCGGTAAAGTCGATCTGGCCAGAAAGGGTATCGGCAAAGACCGGACTGACGGCAAAGGCGGCCAGCGCGCCACAACGAATTTCCCTTGTTGCTGTTTAACATTTCATGCAAAACCTCCCTCAGATTGAAAAGCCGGCAGACCAAAGCCTGCGACATTCGAATGGCGAAAACACGCCAATGCCAAGATTGTCAAACATCTGAAGAGGATTTTAGGTTTTCAAATACTTATGAAATATAGGATTTATCCTATTTTATTGTCATATGGTTATATGAAACGAAACCATAGGTAATCATCTTAAAATCGGCATAATATTAATATGCGAAATTAATGGATTTTTATTGGGAAACTCCATACAAAAATAAATCCCCTCAGGGGAAGGAGAAAAGCCCAAGGCAAGCTGGCCGAAAGAGGACTCGCCGCGCTTTTCAAGCGCGCAACGCGCGGGCGGAAAAAAAAACGGCAGCGCCGTACAGGCGTCTGCCGTTTCTCAGGGAACACGCTGGGCTGGTCCGGCCTAGGCGGGACCGCACCTCAGAGCCAGCGCCGCTTCCAGAACAACCACCCCAGCCCGCCGGCGATGCCAGCATCGCCACAACCAGTGATAGCCGTAATGCCATTTCAGCTCCGGCATGTATTCGAAGTTCATGCCGTAGATGCCGGCGATCAGCGTCAGCGGCATGAAGATCATGGTCAAGACGGTGAGCACCCGCATTTGCAGGTTGAGCCGATGGGACTGGGTGGACAGGTAGAGGTCCAGCATGTCGCCACCATCTCGCGCGACATCTCCAGCGATTCGATCACATGCATGGTGTGATCGTAAGCGTCGCGCAGATAGACCAAGGTCTCCGGCTTGAAAAAGCCATGCTCGCCGCGTTCAGCGAAATCAGCATTTCCCGCATCGGCATCAGCGGCGGCGCAGCTTCAGGCAATCCCGCTTCAGCCGCTGGATCTGCAGCAAAACGCCCTGATCGCGTCCGCGCAGCAGCATGGTGTCCATGCGCTCCACTTTTTCGTTGAACTCGGTGAGCACGCCGAAGTAGTCGTCTATCATCGCGTCCAGCAAGGAATAGCCCAGGTAGTCGGCGTCCTTGTGGCGCAGCAGGCCGCGTCCGCGGCGCAGCCGTTCCCGCACCTCCTCGAACACGCCGGTGGGCCCTCCTGAAAGCTCAGCACGAAACGGCGGCCGATGACCAGATAGATCTGATCGGACAACAAGCGCCCGGCGCCGTTTTCACTGTGCTGGTGGTAGTCGAACACCCGGCTGGCGACGAACAAATAATCGCCGTAGTCCTCCACCTTGGGCCGCTGGCGCGCGTTCATGATGTTTCCAGCACCAGGGAATGCAGGCCGAAGCGCTGGCCGATGGCGCGCATCACTCGGGCTGGTGCAGGCCGTAGACGTTGAGCCACAAGACGCCGCCGCCGGGCTGGTGGGCCAGGCCCTCGGCCACGGTCTGGAACACGGTTTCCTGCAATTGCTCCGGGCCGTATTCGAATAGCGAGATCGAGGCTTCCGGCAATTTCGCCTCGCCCACCGACAGCAGGGTGCCGGGCGCCTCGCCAGCGTGGGAATGCGTTTTTTCAGCGTGGCGTGGCGCATGGGCAGATCACACTTGCACGATGTCGACACGAAGCCGACGTTCTTCCACTGGCCGATCTCCTGCTTGAAGCGCTCGCCGTCAGCGGCTGCCCTTCAGCCAGACCTTGTCAGCGTCAGCGCGAAGCCGGTGGCGTGCTGGCGCAGGTCCAGCATTTCCGGCAGCGCGATGCTGTTGCGGCTGCGGTGGAACAAGACCGCCAGCCGCAGCGACACCACCGCCTGCCACAGCTGGAGTCTTCCATGTATTGCGCATTTGCCATGTCGCCGCGTGGCCCAGCACGATGGCGGCCAGCGTGGCCTGTTCGCGCTTGGAGAAGCCGGGCATGTCGGCGTGCTGCAGGATGTAGGAAGAGTGCTTGTGATAGGCGGTGTGCGAGATGGTCAGCCCGATCTCGTGCAGCTTGGCCGCCCACAGCAGGCGCTTGAGCATGGCCTGGTCCACGTCCTCGCCGGCCACCATCCGGTACAGGCGCTCGGCCAGCGCGTGACGCGCTCGGCCTGGGCGGTGTCCACATGGTAGCGGCGCTTGAACTGGGTGACGGTGGTATCGCGCATGTCCTTTTCACGCTGACGGCCCAATAGATCGTATAGCACGCCATCGCGCAAAGCGCCTTCGGCCACCGTCATCTGTCGATGGCCAGTTCCTGGAACACCGCGATCATGATGGCGAGGCCGCCGGCCAGCACCGGCGCGCGGTCGCCTTGAGGCCGTTGACGTCGATGCGGCGATGCCGCCCTGGCGGATCAGCAGCGCCTTGAGCTTTTCCATGCCGGACAAGGTGATGTCGGCCGTGCTCCAGTCGTTGATTTCCAGCACGTCGCGCAGGGAACGCGCGGTGCCGGAGGTGCCCACCGCCAGCTGCCATTCTTCGCGCTGGTATTGGTGGGCGATGCGCTGAATCTCGTTGCGCGCGGCCAGGATGGCGTCCCGGAAATTGGCCTGGGTCAGCTTGCCGTCGCCGAAATAACGCAATGTGTAGCTGACGCAGCCAGGGGCAGGCTTTCGGTGACCAGGCTTTGTAATGGCTGCCGATGATGAACTCGGTGGAGCCGCCGCCAATGTCCACCACCATGCGCCGCTCCTTGGTGTCCGGCAGCGAATGGGCGGCGCCCAGATAGATCAGCCGCGCCTCTTCGCGGCCGGCGATCACCTCGATGGGAAAGCCCAGCAAGGGCTCGGCCTTGGCGATGAAGTCCGCCGCGTTCTTGGCCACGCGCAGGGTATTGGTGCCCACCGCGCGCACTTGCGCCGGGGTGAAGCCGCGCAGGCGCTCGCCAAAGCGGGCGAGACAGGCCAGGGCCTTGTCCTGGGTTTCCTGGTCCAGTTGTTTGTCGGCGGTCAGGCCCGCGCCCAGGCGCACGGTCTCCTTCATCACGTCCAGCGCGTACAGCTGGTCGTCCACCACCCGCGACACTTGCAGGCGGAAGCTGTTGGAGCCCATATCGATGGTGGCGAGCACGTTGTTTGGGGGCGTGGTCAGTGTCAAAGACACCCCTTCTCTCTTTATCAAGGCCCGCGCCCGCGCGGCGGCCCGGCGGAAACGGGGGATTCATCATCAGGTTGGATCGCCGGGGGACTGGCACGGACGCCGGACGCAACAATGGCGGTAACACCGAATGTTACCGCCATTTTAGGCAAACCGTCATGTCAAGTCGCCGTGGCCGGCGCGGCCGGCTCAGCCCAGGGTTTCGCGCTCTTGGTTTCCAGCGTAGTGTGCGGATGTCCTTGCCCTTGACCAGATAGACCACGTATTCGGAAATATTGGTGGCGTGATCGCCGATGCGCTCTATCGCCTTGGAGATGAACAAGGTGTCGATGGACATGCTGATGGTGCGCGGGTCTTCCATCATGAAGGTGATCAGCTGACGCAGTTCGGCGCGAAGTCTTCGTCCAGCTCCTGGTCGGCTTCGGCCAGTTCCAGCGCGGCGCTGGTGTCCAGGCGGGCGAAGGCGTCCAGCGCGCGGCGCAGCATGCCCAGCGCCGCGTCCGCCATTTCTCGATCTCGCGGAAGCGCGGCACCTGATAGCGTTCGGACTGGTAGATGGTCTTGCCCATGCGCGCGATCTTCTTGGCTTCGTCGCCGATGCGCTCCAGATCGGTGATCACCTTGATCACGGTGAACACGATGCGCAAGTCGCTGGCCGCCGGCTGGCGGCGGGCGATGATGTGCAGGCAGTCGTCGTCGATGGTGACTTCCATCGCATTGACCAGCGCATCCTCGCGATCACCTTGTCCAGCTTGTCAATATCGCCGGCCAGCAGGGCTTCCACCGCGGACAAAATCTGCTGCTCCACCAGTCCGCCCATCTGCAGGACGCGGGTGCGGATGGTTTCCAGCTCCATATCGAACTGTTTGGAAATATGCTCTGCCATGTCTGCCCCAAACCAAAACCAGTCAAAAAACGCTATGTTAATGCGGGCAGATGACGCCGATGTGACAATTCATCTGCCCGCCTGCGGGCGGCCTGCTCGAAGGCGGACGGCCCTTAACGGATTTCTTCCACGCCGTTCTGCCGCCCAACACCAGCACGTCGGCGCGACGGCGCGCGAACAGGCCGCAGGTGACCACGCCGGCCAGATGGTTGATGATCTCCTCCAGTTCCACCGGCTTCTGAATCTTCAAGCCGTGCACGTCCAGGATCACGTTGCCGTTGTCGGTGCTCACGCCCTGGCGCAGTTCCGGGTGGCCGCCCAGCTTGACCAGTTCGCGCGCCACATAGCTGCGCGCCATCGGAATGACCTCGATGGGCAGCGGGAAGCCGCCCAGCATGGCGACGTATTTGCTTTCGTCGGCGATGCAGATGAATTGATCGGCCACGCTGGCGACGATTTTCTCGCGGGTCAGCGCGGCGCCGCCGCCCTTGATCATGTGCAGTGGTGGTTGATTTCATCGGCGCCGTCGATGTACACCGGCAGCGCGTCCACTTCGTTCAGGTCGAACACCGGATGTGGTGAGCCTTGAGGCGGGCGGTGGAGGCGTCCGAGCTGGACACCGCGCCGCGGATGCGGCCCTTGATGGCGGCCAGCTCTTCAATGAACAGATTGACGGTGCTGCCGGTGCCGACGCCGACGATGCTGTCGTCCGGCACGAATTCGATGGCCTTCTTGGCCACGGCAAGCTTCAGTTGGTCCTGAGTCAACATGGTAATGCCTCCTGTGTTGGATGGTATTGCGCCGGCGGATTATGGCACGGGCGGGCCGCCGGACACCTGTCATCAATCTCGAACGGCGAATCTCGGCGCGGTTTTACACGGCATCAGCAGGCAGGCGGCTTGCGCCTCTATCGCCTCGCAGCGGCCCAGATAGCCGAGCTTTTCATTGGTCTTGCCCTTGACGTTGACCGCGCCGATCTCCAGGCCCAGTCTTCGGCGATGGCCGCGCGCATCGCGTCGATGTACGGAGCCAGCTTGGGCTGCTGCGCGATCAGCGTGCTGTCCACGTTCACCGGACGCCAGCCGCGGCGCGCACGCGCTTGGCCGCTTCGCGCAGCAGCGCGCGGCTGTCCGCGCCTTTGAATTCGGATCGGTGTCCGGAAAATGGCGGCCGATGTCGCCCAGCGCCGCCGCGCCCAGCAAGGCGTCGGTAATCGCGTGCAGCAAGGCGTCGGCGTCGGAGTGGCCCAACAGGCCCTTATCGTGCGGAATGCGCACGCCGCCCAGGATCAACGGCCGGCCGGCCACCATCTGATGCACGTCGTAGCCCTGTCCAACTCGAAACATATCAATCCTTTCTTGCCGCCAGCACCGCGCGCGCCAAGGCCAGATCGCGCGGATAAGTCACTTTGAAATTCTGGGCGTCGCCCTCCACCAGCCGCGGCTTGCCGCCGCAGCGCTCAATGGCGGAGGCTTCATCGGTCACATCCGCCAGATCGCCGCCTTGCAGCGCTTCCCGCAATTTGCCGCGGCGGAACATCTGCGGAGTTTGCGCCAGCCACAGGCCGGCGCGGGAAACGGTGACCGCCACGCGCTGTTCGGCGTCGGCGCGCTTGACGGTGTCCGGCACCGGCAGGGCCAGCAGGCCGCCCACCGGATCGTCGCCCACCTCGGCCAGCAGCCGCTCCACCGCGTCCGCGGTCAGACAGCAGCGCGCGGCGTCGTGCACCAGCACCCAGTCGTCGTCGGCGCAGTCCAGCGCCTCCAGGCCGTTGCGCACGCTCTCGGCGCGGCTGACGCCGCCCGCGCGCAGCACTTGCAGCTTGGGATGTCCCAGTCGAAATCGTCGAACCACTCGTCGCAAGGAGAGATCACCACCGCCACCGTCTCCACGGCGGGCACCGCGGCCAGCGCCTGCAGGGTGTGCCACATCAGCGGCCTGCCGTTCAATTGCAGGTATTGCTTGGGCTGGGCGCGCCGAAGCGGCTGCCGTGGCCGGCCGCCGGCACCAAGGCCAGATAGCGGCTCACGCGCCCTCTCCGGCCGGCGTCTCCAGGCTGCGCCACAGGCAGCTGCCCTTCACCGACTTGTCCAGATCGTTCAAATAACTTTGATGATCGGCCAGCTCCCGCTCGTTGGCGCGCTTGACGATCAGCGGCTTGCGCTCAAAATCCATCGCGCCGTGCTGGCCGCCGGGCAGATCGACGTCGATGTCCATCACCAGGCTTTCCTGGCCGCGGGTCATCCACAGATAGACTTCGGACAGCAGCTCGCAGTCCACCAGCGCGCCGTGCAAGGTGCGGTTGGAGCGGTCGATCTCGAAGCGGTCGCACAAGGCGTCCAGGCTGTTGCGCTTGCCGGGGAACTGGTCGCGCGCCTCGCGCAGGGTGTCAATCACATTGGCGCACAGGTTCTTGATCGACGGCAGGCCCACTCTTTCGAATTCGGCGTTGAGGAAGCCGACGTCAAACGGCGCATTGTGGATGATCAGTTCCGCGTCGCGCAGGAAGTCGGCCATTTCCTCGGCCACCTCGCGGAACTTGGGCTTGCCTTCCAGGAACTCCAGCGAGATGCCGTGCACGCGCTGGGCGTCCGGATCGATGTCTCGCTCCGGGTGGATGTAAAGATGCAGATGCTTGCCGGTCAGCTTGCGGTTGATCATTTCCAGGCCGGCGAATTCGATGATGCGATGGCCTTGGGCGTGTTCGAGACCGGTGGTTTCGGTATCGAGAATGATTTGTCTCATGCGCTATCCTGGCGGCGGCCGCCGGCGGCGGCGTCGCTCTGACTTCAGAAGAAGGGCGGACGCGGCCGGCTCAGGCCAGCTCTACGCCGCGGTTGGCCAGCTGATCGGCCCTTTCGTTGAACTCATGGCCGGCGTGGCCTTTGACCCAGCGCCACTCCACATGCAGATGGCGGTTGCGCTCGGCGTCCAGTTGCTGCCACAGATCGGCGTTCTTCACCGGCTCCTTGGCCGCGGTCTTCCAACCGCGCGCCTTCCAGCCGTGGATCCATTCGGAAATGCCTTTTGCACGTATTGGGAGTCGGTGTACACCACCACCTGACACGGCCGGTTCAAGGTGGCCAGGCCCTTGATCACCGCCAGCAACTCCATGCGGTTATTGTGGTGTTGGCCTCGCCGCCGCACACTTCCTTTTCCTTGCCCTTGAAGCGCAGCAAAGCGCCCCAGCCGCCCGGTCCCGGATTGCCCTTGCAGGCGCCGTCGGTATACATCTCTACCTTGTCTTCAGTCGTCATGCTGTCTCGTCATTGCCGGGGCTCGCGCCCCGCTTGCTGTGTTGTTTCATGGTTCCCGGTGGCTGTGATGGCGCTCGTTGCCGGCGGCCACCGCCAGGCCGGCCTTGGCCTTGCCCTGCTTCCAATTGGCAGGATCAAGCGCATCCCGCGCTGGCGCTTGATCGCCTCGATGCCGTACACGCCGGCGGCCAGCGGCCACCAGCGGTCCCCAGCCCGCTCCATGAAGCGGAAACGCTGCACCCAGTCGCAGCGGGAGAACGGCGGCGCGTAGCCCATGAAGCCTCCGCTCGCGGGCTCCAGCTCCAGCAGGGTCAGCCAGTCCTTGATGCGCACCAGCGACAGGAAGTTGCCGCTCCACGGCGCGTTCTCGCGCCCTTGGACCAGTCGGCGCACGCCCCACAGCGACACCGGATTGAAGCCGGTGAGGATCAGGCGGCCCTCCGGCATCAGCACGCGCTCGGCTTCGCGCAGTACCTGATGCGGCACGGTGGTAAAATCCAGCACATGCGGCATCACCAGCAGGTCCAGGCTGCGGCTTTCGAACGGCAGTTGCTCCGGAGCGCACAGAATCTGCGCCGGTCCGGAATCCGAAACGCGGCACTGCCAGGGAATGCGGTTGGCGCGCAGGAAATCGACTTCCGGCAAACCCAGCTGCACCGCATGAAAGCCGAACACGTCGGCGACGGCGCGGTCGAAATAAGCCTGCTCGCGCTCCAGCAGATAACAGCCCAATTCGCTGGAGCTCAGCCAGTCGCTAAACGAATTCTTCATCGAGAGAAGCCTTATGCCAGCCAAATACACCGTCAGCCCGGTAGGGCCTTCAGTGACAATTATATCTGGGTTTTGCATCACAGCGGCCGCGCTGTCGTGGTCGACCCGGGCGAAGCCGCGCCGGTGGCCGCCTTCCTGGAACGGGAAGGACTGCAACTGGAAGCCATCCTGATCACCCATCACCACGCCGACCACATCGGCGGCGTGGCCGAGCTGTCCGCGCGCTGGCCGGACGCCGCCGTCTACGGCCCGGCCGACATCGCCTCGGTCTCCCGCCCGGTGATGGACGGTGCCCGCGTCGAGCTCTCCTTCGGCGCGGCCGCGGTGCTGGAAGTTCCGGGCCACACGCTGAACCACCTGGCCTATGTAATCGACGACGCGCTGTTTTGCGGCGACACCCTGTTCGGCGCCGGCTGTGGCCGGCTGTTCGAAGGCACGCCGCGGCAAATGCACGATTCGCTGGCCAAGCTGGCCGCGCTGCCGGACGCCACCAAGGTCTATCCGGCCCATGAATACACCTTGGCCAATCTGCGCTTCGCGCTGACGGTGGAGCCGGGCAACCCGGTGCTGGCCATCCGCATGAGCCGAGACCTGAAGCTGCGCGAGCAGAACCTGCCCACCCTGCCCTCCACCATCAGCCTGGAACGCGCCAGCAATCCCTTTCTGCGCGCGCATGAACCGGCGGTGCGCCAGTCCGCCGCGCACTGGAGCGGCCAGCCGCTTAATGATGTTGTCGAGGTCTTTTCCGCGCTGCGCGAGTGGAAAAATCGCTTCTGAGGGATTTGTTCACAATCTTGCAAGCCAAGGCGAAACACGGCGAAAACGGCAGGGAAAACGACGGGAAAAACGGAAAGCGCGTCGCGGTCCATTCGTATTTCAAAACGGTTTTCAAGGCCGTATCGCCTACGCGCGGCCTACCGCGAACGGCCCCTCAAACCATGACAAGGAACTGAATCCTGAGCGCCACTGTTAAAAATAACTGGCGCAGGACAGTCTGCATGGCCTATATGTCAGCAAAGCACATGAAGTTATTTGGTTTTTTGGTTGACACCCCTATGTTGGCTGTTTAGCATCAGCCGAAATCAGAATTCCGGGCCCGCCAAATGAATCGCTTCACCCCGTTGGCACTTTCGCTGTCATTTGCTTTTTTATTTGCCTCCGCCGCGCACGCGGACGGGGCGTTTCGCCAATCCGTCGGCGTGGACGAGGGCCTGGCCTCCGGCCTGGACATGATGCTGCTGAACTCCAGCCTGCTTCGCAACGGCGACAATGTCTGGGAGCGCGCGCGCGAAGGCTTCCAACTGCCGGAAGTGAACGCCGACATCGTGCGCCGCCAGGAACGCTTTTATGCCAGCAAGCCGGAATACTTCCGCCGCACGCTGGACCGCAGTAGAAAATATCTGTTTCACATCATGAACGAGGTGGAGCGCCGCGGCATGCCCACCGAACTGGCGCTGCTGCCGCTGGTGGAAAGCGCCTTCGTTCCCACCGCGAAATCCCATGTCGGCGCCTCCGGCCTGTGGCAATTCATGCCGGCCACCGGCCGCCACTACGGTCTGGAACAGACTTGGTGGTACGACGGCCGCCGCGACGTGATGGAAGCCACCCGCGCCGCGCTGGACTACCTGGAAAACCTGTACGGACAGTTTGGCGACTGGAATATCGCCTTGGCCGCCTATAACTGGGCGAGGGCAACGTCTCCCGCGCCATCGCCCGGCTGCAGGCCAGCGGTCAGGAAGTGACGTACGAAAACATCCGCATGCCCAACGAAACGCGCAACTACGCGCCCAAGTTGCTGGCGGTGCGCAACATCCTCAACGATCCGGCCAAGTTCGGCGTGCGCCTGGACAAATTTCCCAACAAGCCTTATTTCGTCGCGGTTTCCACCGGCAAGCACATGAATATCGACATCGCCGCCAAGCTGGCCGGCGTGTCCATCGGTGAATTCAAAGAACTGAACCCGGCCTTCAACCTGCCGGTATACGCGCACAAAAACGGCCGCCAGATGCTGATCCCGGCGGCCAAGGCCGATAAGTTCCAAGCCAATCTGGCCAAGTGGGACAAGCCGCTGCTCACTTGGGAAGTCTACACTCCGCCCGCGGACGCCAACGTCAGCCTGATCGCCAGCGAGCACGGCATGAGCGCCGGCCAATTGATGAGCGCCAACAATCTGAGCAGCAGCTCGCTCAAGGCCGGCCAGCCGGTGCTGGTGGCGATAAGCAAGGATCAGCGCGATATCCGTCCGCTGGACGCCACCGACACCGCCTTGCCGGAAAGCGGCGACAGCGCCACCCTGTTGGCGCAGGCGGAAACGCCGCGCGCCGCGCCGGCGGTGATGGTCGCCTCGGCCCAAGCCGTCCCGCAAGCCATCCCCGTCGCTCAGGTTCAGACGCCGCCGGTCGCCGTCCAGCCCGCTCCCGCCCTGGCGGCAGCGCCGGAAGCCCCGCCGGCCCCGGCCAAAACCGTCCTCGTGGCGGCCGCACCCGCGACAACGGCCACGGCCGACGCCGACGGCAATTACACCGTGGCCGCGGGAGACACCCTGTACAGCGTCGCCCGTCGCTTCAACCTTAGTCTGGACGATTTGAAAACGGCCAATCAGTTGGACTCCAACACCGTTCTGGTCGGCCAGGTGCTCAACGTCAACAAAACCCTGGACAAGAGCGTGACCCTGCTGGCGGACAGCCGCGCCAGCCAGGCTCAGCAAGACGCCTTGCTGAAAGTCAGCGGCCTGCAGATCAACCAGCGCGCCACCGGCAGCGTGCC
The DNA here is from genome assembly GCF_021496765.1 of Chromobacterium sp. Beijing. Lineage (NCBI taxonomy): Bacteria > Pseudomonadati > Pseudomonadota > Betaproteobacteria > Neisseriales > Chromobacteriaceae > Chromobacterium > Chromobacterium sp. Beijing. The sequence continues at coordinate 5,385,558 of NZ_CP053750.1, read as the reverse complement.
GGCGGAATACGTGGTGCAGCGCGGCGACACCCTGTTCAGCATCGCCCGCCGCTTCGGCGTCAATCACAACGACATCCAGCGCTGGAACGATTCCCGCCAGTTGACCCGGCTGCAGCCGGGCCAGAAAGTGCGCATCCAGGGCCTGTAAGGACTTGGGCCGCAAAAAAAAGCCAGGGCTCGCCCTGGCTTTTTTTCATGTCCGCCGCTAGCGGCTGCGCCCCTGGCTGGCGCTGCTCAGCCAGTGCCACACCATCAGCAGCACCCCGCGGCTGGGCGGCGGCACCTGCATCAGGCTGGGCAGCAGCAGCGCCAAATCCTCGCGCAAATGCTCGGCGACCAGATTGAACTCCGCGGTCAGCCAGTGGCAATACGAGGGCTTGTCCAGCGCCAGCGGACTGACCGCCTCGCTCAGCACCTCCGCCAACATCGCCGGCTGATTGAAGCGCATGCCGTGAGCGGCGCGCATCAGCGTACGCACGATGGCGCGGCGCTGCTCGGCGCCGTCGCTCAGGGCCGGCGTGTTCTGGGCCACCTCGCCCATCCGGTCCAGCAAGCTGCACAGCGCGCGCTGACGCCGCTGGATGGCGTCGAAACCCGCCGCGGGCAGGCCGGACTCCTGCACCGCCGCCGCCACCAAGGCACGCATGCGGATCAAGCGGCTGTTGAAACGCTCCAGCGCCAGGCCAGCGTCCACCTCGCGCCGCCGCGCGATCTTGCTGTACAGGGTGGCCGCTTCGCGCAAATTATCCGCCAGCAAAAAACGCCAGCTGTCTATCGCCCGCAAAGGAAACAGGCCCGCGGCCACCAAGCCCAGTAGGGAACCGGCCAGCACATTGAAGCCGCGCCACAGCGCGGCCTCCACCGGCTCGTTGCCCAGGCCGGCGACAATCACCATGGTCAGCCCCACCAGCAGCGCCAGATACTCGCCCTTGCCCAGCGCGAACCAGGCGCTGAGCATCACCAGCGCCGTCATCCACAGATAGCAGGACAGCGGCGAATGGCGGTACAAGGCCATGGCCACCAGGCCGGCCGCCGCCCCAGCAAAGAGCCGCCCATGCGCTGCAAGGCCTTGCGCCTTACCCCGCCCCAGTGCGGCACGCTGCCCAGCACGATCAGAATGGTCACCAGCATCCAGCTGCCATGCGGTATCTCGAACAACAGGTTCAAGGCCAAACCCACCAAAAACGCCGCGGCCACCCGCAGTACATGCGCCTGCCGGGCGTACAGGTTCAGATAATACGGCGTCAGCAGAATGCGCCAGGAGCGCCAGCGGCTGCCTTCCATCTCTCACTCCATCGTCTTGCTGTCCAGCCAGATCGTCACCGGACCATCGTTGACCAGCGCCACCTGCATGTCCGCGCCAAACACCCCGGTGGGCACCGGCTTGCCCAAGGTCTGCGCCATCGAGGCGACAAATTGATCGAACAGGGGGCTGGAGCGCTCCGGCCGCGCCGCGCGCGAATACGACGGCCGATTGCCCTTCTTGGTGCTGGCGAACAAGGTGAACTGGCTGACCGCCAACACCTCGCCGCCGCAATCCAGCACCGAGCGGTTCATCACGCCGGCCTCGTCGTTGAAGATCCGCAGTTGGCTGAGCTTGCGCGTCAGCCAGGCGATATCCTCCGCCCCGTCTTCCTCCTCAATGCCCACCAGCAACAGCAGGCCGGGACCGATCTCCCCGGTCACGCGCCCTTCCACCGTCACCGACGCCTGCCTCGCCCTTTGCACCAATACCCGCATGTCCTCTCCTTGCCAGACCATCATAGATTCAAATCCCGGCCTGCATTCTAGAGCCAAGCGCGCCGCCGGTCACGACGACGGGCCAAGCCCGGCGCAGTCCAGTACAATGACGGTTGCTCAATAAGGATTCGCCTCATGCTGATGGTCATCTCCCCAGCCAAGACGCTGGACTTCGACACCCCCGCCGCCACCGATCACTACACCCAGCCGGACTTTCTACATCACAGCGCCGAACTGATTCAGGTGCTGCGCGCCAAGAGCCCGCTGGAAATCGGCAAGCTGATGAGCATCAGCGACGCGCTGGCCCAATTGAACGTGGGCCGCTACCACGACTGGCAAGCGCCGTTCAGCCCGGCCAACGCCAAACAGGCGGTGCTGGCCTTCAAGGGCGACGTCTACGAAGGCCTGAACGCCGCCAGCCTGGAGCCGGGGCAGATGAGCTATCTGCAAAACCATTTGCGCATCCTGTCCGGCCTCTACGGCGCGCTGCGGCCGCTGGACCTGATGCAGCCCTACCGGCTGGAGATGGGCACCCGCCTGAGCAACCCGCGCGGCAAAAACCTGTACGAGTTCTGGGGCGACACCGTCACCCACGCGCTGAACGCGGTGCTGGAGCAAAGAAAAGACCCGGTGCTGGTGAACTTGGCCTCGGAGGAATACTTCAAGGCGGTGAAGCCGGCCAAGCTCAACGGCAGCCTGATCACCCCGGTGTTCCAGGACCGCAAGAACGGCCAGTACAAAATCATCAGCTTCTACGCCAAGCGCGCGCGCGGCATGATGGCGCGCTGGGCCGCGCTGCATCAGGTCAGCCAGCCGGAGCAGCTCAAGCACTTCGACAGCGCCGGCTACGCCTTCGATGCGGCGGCCTCCAGCGAACTCAACTGGGTGTTCCGCCGCGACCTGCCCTAAGAACCTCTAAAGTCTGCTGCGCTTCAGCGATACGGCGTTGAAAACCACTTCGAAATGCTCATGTACCCCCGTACATTCCGCTTTCTCAGCCTCAACGCCTTGTCTCGCTCTGGCTCGCGAAATCGTAAACAGACGCTAAGACCCGCTAACAGCATCGCTGATCCTGCGTTGCGCCTTCTTGTCGTAGGACTTGTACTGCCTGCGTCGGCACGCCTTGGCTCAGCTTCTCTGCGCAGTTTTCTTAGCAGCCCCAACTAGGCGGATACGGCGTTGACCAGCGCCTCTCCGCGCTCGAAAGCGCCGGCATTGCCCAAGGTGGTGTCGGCGATATTCATCAGCGCCTCGCGCGTCAGAAAGCCTTGGTGCGAAGTCACCAGCACATTGGGGAAAGTCAGCAGCCGCGCCAGCTGATCGTCCTGCAGCCCGCTTTCCGACAGGTTCTCGAAAAACACGCCCTCTTCCATCTCGTACACGTCCAGGCCCACACCGGACAAGCGCCCGGCCTTCAAGGCCTCCAGCAAGGCGGCGGTATCGATCAGTCCGCCGCGGCTGGTATTGATCAAGACCGCGCCCGGCTTCATCCGCGCCAGCGTCTCGCGATTGACCACATGCCGGCTCTCCGCCGTCAGCGGCAGATGCAGGCTGATCACGTCCGCCTGCCGCCAGACCTCCTCCAAGGACACGAACTCGCAGCCCAGGCTCGCCGCCAGCTCGGCGTTGGGATACAGATCGTAAGCCAGCACCCGCATGCCAAAGCCGCGTGCGATGGACATCGTGGCCTGGCCGATACGGCCGGCGCCCAACACGCCCATGGTCTTGCCGTGCAAATCGAAACCCACCAGTCCGTCCAAGGAAAAATCCATCTCCCGCACCCGGGTATAGGATTTGTGGATGCGGCGCACCACTGCCAGCAGCAAGGCGAAGGCGTGCTCGGCCACCGCGTGCGGCGAATAGGCCGGCACCCGGGTCACCGCGATGCCGTGCCGGCGGCAGGCCACCAGATCCACGCCGTTGTAGCCGGCGCAGCGCAAAGTCACCAGCTTCACCCCCGCCGCCGCCAGTTTGGCCACCACCGCCGCGTCCAGCCTGTCGTTGACGAAGGGGCAGACCGCGTCCACGTCCTGAACCAGGCCCACGGTGTCCAGATTCAGACGCGGTTCGAAAAACTGCAATTGATGATGGTGGCTTTGATTGGCGGCCTCCAGCGCGTGGCGGTCGTAATTCTTGGCGTCGAAAACGGCAATGCGCATGCTGCGGCTCCTGAATGCGGATGGATGAAAGCACTATAAGGCAGCGCGGCATCCAGCAACAGCCTCCCTCTCGACACCGCCGACGACGAGGACGCCGGAAAAATATGAACCACAGTAATAGCCTGGATGCATATTGATGATTTGACGACACCTGCTCTGTGCGCAATAAATTCACCTTGCCGGCAATACGATCAACCCTCTCCCAAGGGCGGACCACCGACATGGAAAATATTATTTCAGGTAATAGCAAATCCGGGCAGCTTGCCCCAGGCGCCCGTCAACCGGCGCGCGCCGGACTGGCCGCCTTTGTCGGCACCATGATCGAATGGTACGACTTCTACATCTACGGCACCGCCGCCGCCCTGGTGTTCGGCCAGTTGTTCTTCCCTCCCGGCGATCCCTTTCTCAGCCGCATGGCCGCGCTTGGCACCTTCGCCGTCGGCTTTTTCGCCCGTCCCCTCGGCGGCATCGTCTTCGGCCACCTGGGAGACAGGCTGGGCCGCAAAAAGTCCCTGGTCATCACCCTGATGCTGATGGGGATCGCCACCGTCTGCATCGGCCTATTGCCTACCTACCAGCAGATCGGCCTTTGGGCGCCCGTCGCGCTGGTGGCGTTGCGGGTGCTGCAAGGCGTCGCCGTAGGCGGAGAATGGGGCGGCGCGGTGCTGATCGCCGGCGAACACGCCGGCCGCCAACGCCGCACCTTGTTCGCCTCCTTTGCCCAACTCGGCAGCCCGGCCGGCTTGATCCTGTCCTTGCTGGCCTTCAAGTGGGTCACCGCCATGGAGCCGCAGGCCATGCTGGACTACGGCTGGCGGCTGCCCTTCCTCGCTAGCGCCGGCCTGCTGCTGATCGGCCTGCTGATTCGCTTGGGCGTGAACGAATCCCCCGAGTTTGAAACCAGCCGCCAACAGCGGGCCGCCAGCGCCGCGCCGCTGTTGGAGGTGGTTCGTAAGGCCTGGCCCTTGCTGCTGTTGTGCATAGGCGCCAACACCATAGGCATTGCCGGCGTCTATTTCACCAACACCTTCATGATCGTGTTCACCACCGAATACCTGGGCCTGGCCAAATCCGCGATTCTGGCCTGTCTGTTCTACGTCGCCTTCATTCAATTCGCCATCCAGCCGCTGGCCGCCTGGCTGGGCCAAAGATTCGGCGCCGCCCGCTTCCTGAAAATCGCCGCGGCGCTGGCCATCCTGTCCCCCTATCCGATGTTCGTGCTGGTCAAGCAAGGCGCGGCCAGCGGCAATGCCTGGTTGATGGTGATGGGCATCGCCATCTGCGTGATTTGCATGGCCAGCTTTTACTCGGTGATCGCCGGCTTCGTCAGCGGTATCTTCGAAACCCGGGTGCGCTATACCGCCATCTCCCTGTCCTACCAAGTCTGCGGCGCCATCGCCGGCGGTCTGACGCCTTTGATAGGCACCATGCTGGCCCAGCGCTACCACGGCGAATGGTGGCCGCTGGCGATATTCTATTCACTGATGTCCGCCGTCTCCCTGCTGTCCGTCGTGGCGCTGGACCGCCTGCGCCACCTCCATGCAGACCAAGCCTGAGGGGCCCCTCCATGCTGAACATAGACTCCGCCCGCCTATGGCAAAGCCTGCTTGCCATGTCTCAAATCGGCGCCACCGGCCGCGGCGGCGTCTGCCGCCTGGCACTCAGCGCCGAGGATGTCGCCGCCCGGCGGCAGTTCTCCACTTGGTGCCAGCAAGCCGGCCTGAGCCTGGAGAGCGACGCCGTCGGCAATCTCTTCGCCCGCCGCCGGGGACGCTGCGCCGAACTGGCGCCGGTGATGATGGGCAGCCATCTGGACAGCCAGCCGGAAGGCGGCAATTTTGACGGCGTCTACGGCGTGCTGGCCGCCTTGGAAGTGATTCGCGCGCTGAACGACCATGATGTCGAAACGCGACGTCCGCTCGAGATCGCCTGCTGGACCAATGAAGAAGGCGCGCGCTTCGCGCCCGCCATGCTCGGCTCCTCTGTGTTTGCCGGCGAATTGCCGCTGGAACAGGCGCTGCGCGCCGCCGACAGCCAGGGCGTCACGCTGGCCGCCGCCTTGCAGGCCAGCGGCTGTCAGGGCCCGCGCGCAACGCCCGGCCCCATGCCGGACGCCTATTTCGAAGCGCACATCGAACAAGGCCCGGTTCTTGAGTCGCGGCGGCTGCCGATCGGCGTGGTCAGCGGCGGACAAGGCATCTTGTGGCTGGAGGCGGAGCTTGAAGGCGCCGGCGCCCACGCCGGAACCACCCCTCGGACATACCGCAGGGACGCGCTGCAGGCGGCGGCCGCCATCCTGACGCAATGGGAGAACGACGCGCCCAGCCGCTACCCGCAAGCCTTGTGGACTTGCGGCCAGCTGACGATAGGCAAACCTTCGCGCAACACCGTGCCGGGCAAGGTTCAATTCAGCCTGGACTTGCGCCACCCGGACGCCGCCGGCCTGCAGCTCATGGCCAACGACATCTGCGAGCGGATCCGCGGCGTCGCGCAGGCGCGCGGCATCGCCGCCCGCATCGAAACGCTATGGCATGCCCCGCCCACCCCGTTCGACGCCGGCTGCCAGCGCTTGCTGGCCGAGGCCGCCGCCCGGCTGGGCTATCCCCACCAAGACATCGTCAGCGGCGCCGGCCACGACGCCATCGTGCTGGCTCGCCACTGTCCCAGCGCCATGGTCTTCATCCCCTGCCGCGACGGCATCAGTCATAACGAAGCCGAATCCATCGAACCCGAGCATGCGGCCATGGGCGCCAATGTGCTGCTCCACGCCGTGCTGGCTCGCGCCAACGCACAGGACAACGCCTCATGAAAACTTTTTTCCATCCGCTGCAACGCCGGCATCAACCGCAAAGCTATCTGTCTCGCGGCCAAATGCGCCAAGCGCAGGAAGTGCCGCAGCGCATCGACGCCCTATTGTCCGCGGTGCGTCAATGGCAATTCCCGCTCCACGAGCCCGCCGACCACGGCATGGCCCCTCTCGAAGCGGTGCATCAGCGCGACTACCTTGAATTCCTCCAGCACGGGCACGAGGCCTGGCTTGCCGCCGGCCAGGGCGAATGGGGCGATGAACTGATATCCAATATCTTTGTGCGTTCGCCCAACGCCGGCCGCGGCATCCTGGCCCAAGCCGCCAAACACCAGCTGGACGGCAGCTGCCCGATTGGCGCCGACACCTGGCTGGCCGCATATTGGTCGGCCCAGAGCGCGGTTTCGGCCGCGGCGGCCGTCCAGGCGGGAGAACGCTTCGCCTACGCCTTGTGTCGCCCGCCCGGCCATCATGCCCGTCCCGACGGCGCCGGCGGTTTCTGTTATCTGAACAATGCCGCCATCGCCGCGGAAAGCCTGCGCCCCGCCTGCCCTCGCATCGCCATCCTGGACACCGACATGCACCACGGCCAAGGCACTCAGGACATCTTCTATGCGCGCGACGACACGCTATTCGTCTCCATCCACGGCGATCCCACCAATTTCTACCCGGTGGTGGCCGGCTTCGCCGACGAATGCGGCGCAGGCGCCGGCCAGGGTCACAATCTGAACCTGCCCCTGCCCCATGGCAGCGATGAAGAGGCCTTCTTCCGACAACTGGAACCGGCCTGTGCCGCAATCCACCGCTTCCAGGCCGACGTCCTTGTGCTGTCGCTGGGCTTCGACATCTACCAGGAGGACCCACAATCCAAAATCGCCTTCAGCAGCCCCGGCTTCGCCCGCCTGGGTCGGCGGATCGCTCAATTGCGCCTTCCCACCGTCATCGTGCAGGAAGGCGGCTATCACCTGGACAGCCTGGGCCGCAACGCCGGACAGTTCTTCTCCGGCCTGCTGCGGCCCTGAGCGCGAGAGGCCTCGCATGGAAAAGCGCGCCAACACTGTGGAAGCCGTCTTCGGCCGGCTTAACGACACCCTGGACTGGAACCTGCTGCGCACCTATCTGGTCATCGTCGAAGAGCGCGGCATCAGCCGCGCCGCCGCCCGCCTGCACCTGACTCAGCCGGCGATCAGCCGCTCCTTGCAAAGACTGGAAGAACATCTGAACATGCGCCTGATCAGCCAGCGCTCGCCGCAGCACTTCGCCTTGACCAAGGCCGGGGAGGAGGTTTATCGCATCGCCGGCGAAGTGCGCGGAGCGGTCTCCCGGCTGCAACTTGGCTTGCAGCAAACGCCCCATCACCACGATGTCGCCGGCCTGGTGGTCCTGCTGACCATCAGCCGCATCGAATCAGCCGTCTACGACAAATGTCTGGCCGAATTCCATCGCTGCCATCCACGCGTGGACTTGCGCATTGACGTGATGCGCAGCGCCGACATCATCAACTCGCTGCAGCAGAAAACAGCCGGCCTGGGCCTGAGCCTGTCCCGCTTCGCCGTGGACAAACTGGAGCAAGTCTGTATTTTCCCGCAGCGCTTTGCGCTGTATTGCGGCCGGCATCACAGGCTATTTGGCGAAATGGACTTGCAACTGACCGATCTGCTGACGGAAAACTTCGTCAGCTTTTCCAGCGATCAACTGGGCGACTGCCTGTCTCCGCTGACCATTTTCCGCGAACAAGCCGGCTTCACCGGCCGCATCGTCGCCAGTTCTCCCAGCCTGGACGAGATTCGCCGCATGATCTTCGCCGGCTACGGCATCGGCGCGCTGCCGGAACATAGCGTCGCCAACGACATTGTGCAGCAGCGCTTATGGCGGCTGCCGCCGGAACAAGGCGTCGCCGATATCGACATCTACCTGATGTGGCATCGCGAGCGCAGCCTCAGCGTCGCGGAAACCGCCTTCCTGAAATTTTTCCGGACATTCATGCTGGCCTACCCGCCCTGTGAACGACTGGGCGCCGTCAGCGGCATTTGAAAGGCAAACTCATGGACCAAGCCGCCTTACGCCCATCCCCAAGCATGCCGGCGACGATTCCGATGCTGACACTGCTCCGCCAGAACCTGGAGCAGCTGCGGCGGGAGCCGCAGCCGGAATGGCCGCAATTGGAACACGCGTTGGCGCAAGTGGAAAAGACGCTGGAGCAAAATCTGGTGGAACTGAGCGGAGTCAACGCCGCGCTGGCCACCTTGGCCGGCCTGCTAGGCCATCATGAAGACCGGGCGCTGTCCGGCCCCGGAGTGCAGGCGCTGCTGGAGCCCTTGCAACTGAAGCTGGAAGATATTTTCCGGCAGTTGAACGAACTGGCTTAATCGAGAAGGAAAGTAAAACGCAAAAAACCCGAAGCCGTTTGGCTTCGGGTTTTTTAACTTGGTTGCGGGGGCAGGATTTGAACCTACGACCTTCGGGTTATGAGCCCGACGAGCTACCAGACTGCTCCACCCCGCGTCTGATCTGTCTGCTGTGTTTCGTGCAGAGGAGCGAACTATACCCCGCCCCGTTTTTCTGGTCAAGCGTTTTGGAAAAAAAGATTTCTGATGCGGGGAAAGTTCGCACCAAGACGATTCATACTTGTTAACAGTTGATCTTTACTACCACACACCTGATCAACAAAGACCGTCTAAAGTGAACTCAAGGTCAGCGCAGTCGTTCTCCCCGAGCGATTGCGGCCCGAGAAGTCAGCCGCCTGTCTGCCAACAGGCGCTGCCGATGCGGGCGCGATCTTGTGCATTTTGGAAGACATTGCCGCTGCGGTTTCGACTGCCAGCGAAGCCGCAAAACAAGCAGCCGTGTCTTTCCTCCTAAGTGTTCATCACGGAACTTCAGGGCCGCTTTTGCGGCCCTTTTTTTTGTCTATTCGCCCGCGATCCGCTTCAAAGCGCGGCCATGGCCACGGCGGCTTCGCGGCGCATCTTCCGCCTATACAGCAAGGTCATCAGGCACAGCCCGCCCATCACGCCGTAGCTGATGAAGGGCGCCACCAGCAGAAAACGCTCCACCGGCCAGGTCCAGGCCAGATAAGCGCGCCCGCCCGCCTCCAGGCTCAAGCCCAAGCCCCACCACAGCGTCATTTGCTGGATGGCGCGCCTGAAGCCATCCGCGCGCCATAGTTGTTCGAACCGTTCCCGCCCCTGCTCCGATTCCCGCGCCAAGGTCGCCCGCGCCAGATAGAACACCAGCGGCCGACGCAGCGCCAGGGACAGCAGAAAGCCGCAGCCGATCAAACCGGTGATCAGGGACTCGCGCAGCAACAGCAGGCGCGCGTCGCCGCCCAGCAGCATGGCCAGCAAGGACAAGCCTATGCCCAGCAACACCAGCAGGCTCAAAGCGTCCACGCGCCGGAAGCGCAACAGCTCGATCACGCTCCACAGCACCGGCGGCAAGGCGGAAAACATCAGCGCCCCGGCTTCGCCCCAGCGCGGCTCGCCATAGCGGTAGCACAACCAGGGCAGCAGGAAATTGACGATGATTTCCAGTATCAGTTTTGCGCGTTTCGGCACGGCGCCTCCGCCTTCAAATGCAAAAAGCATGAACAATTTGCATCGAAACGTCAACTGCCTGACTTGAGTTTTTCGCAGGGGGAGAAAAAGGACGGGCCAAAAACAAAGCCCCGCATTTTGCGGGGCTTCATCTGTAATCTGCGCAATGGAATGGACAAACGCAGGGGAGTGGCATCAGGCGGCCGCCTGAATGAAGGCGTTGGCGGGATACAAGGCGCTGGCCAAGCCCAAGGCGGACTTGAAAGTCACTTCAAACATCTTGCCAACCTGTCGAATGCTGACCACTTCGTAATGCATGGTAGAGCCGCTGTCCTTGTGCTCAAGGATTTTGTAGCCGGGTTTCAGTTGAGAAATTTTCATGATGGTTCATTCCTTTTTCTTTTTTTTGGGTTGTTCAAAATTCATTTCATCTAGAGACATACCATATTTTCAAAAGTTCCGCCAGCCGGACGAGAATGTTTCGCATTTGGCTTGCAGTGAATGTAACAGCCTCAGATGACAGCCCGGTGAAGGTTTCGGGGCCGCGAAATGACGCGGCCCCTGCATGCCAATATGACAGCAGGGGCCGCGGGACCCAACTAGTAAAAAGAACAGTCAGGATTAGGAACTACCGGCTCAGCCTATGCGCATGCCCGGCTTGGCGCCTTGATCGGCGTCCAGCAAGAACAGGCCTTCGCTGTCGTCCTGGCCGGAAGCGCAGACGATCATGCCTTGCGATACGCCGAAGCGCATCTTGCGCTCGGCCAGATTGGCCACCACCACCACATTGCGGCCCACCAGTTTTTCCGGCTCCTGATAAGCCTTGCGGATGCCGGAGAAGATGTTGCGCTTCTCAAAGCCCATATCCACGGTGAACTGCAGCAGTTTGTCCGAGCCTTCGACAAAGTTGCACTCCAGCACCTTGCCGATGCGCAGGTCCAGCTTGGCGAAGTCGTCGATCTTGATGGTTTCGGCCAGCGGCTCGTATTGAGCGGCGGCCGGGGTGTCTGCGGTGGCTTGCATATTCTGTTTGTTCGCTTCTATCAGTTTGTCGATCAGCACCGGGTCGATGCGCTGCATCAGGTGCTGGTAGGCGTGGATCTTCTTGCCCAGCAGCAGGTTGGCGGCGTCGCTCCAGGCGAGCGGCGCCACGTCGAGGAAGGCTTCCACGCCTTCGGCCAGCTTGGGCAGCACCGGCTTCAGGTAAATGGTGAGCAGGCGGAAGGCGTTGATCAGCACGGTGCAGACTTCCTGCAAGCGCGCGTCCTGGCCTTCCTGCTTGGCCAGTTCCCACGGCTTGTTGGCGTCCACGTAGGCGTTGACCACGTCCGCCAGCGCCATCACGTCGCGCAGCGCCTTGGCGTATTCGCGCGCCTCAAAGGCGGCGGCCAGTTCATCGGCGGCGGCCTGCAGCTTGGCGAGGATGTCGCCGTCGCTGACCTGGCTGGCCAGCATGCCGTCAAAACGCTTGGCGATGAAGCCGGCGGAGCGGCTGGCGATGTTGACGAACTTGCCCACCAGATCGGAATTCACCCGCGCGACGAAGTCGTTCAGGTTCAGATCGATGTCTTCGATGCGGCCGTTCAGTTTGGCGGCGATGTAATAGCGCATCCACTCCGGATTCAGCCCGCAATCCAGATAGCTCTTGGCCTGGATGAAGGTGCCACGCGACTTGGACATCTTCTGCCCGTCCACGGTGAGGAAGCCGTGGGCGAACACGCCGGTGGGCGCGCGCAGGCCGGAGTAGTTCAGCATCGCCGGCCAGAACAGCGCGTGGAAGTACAGGATGTCCTTGCCGATGAAGTGGTACATCTCGGTACGGCTGTCCTTGCCGAACCACTCGTCGAAATTCAGGCCGCTGCGATCGCACAGGTTCTTGAAGCTGGCCATGTAGCCGATGGGCGCGTCCAGCCACACATAGAAGTACTTGCCCGGCGCGCCGGGGATTTCGAAGCCGAAGTACGGCGCGTCGCGGCTGATGTCCCAGTCCTGCAGGCCGCCGGAAATCCACTCGTTCATCTTGTTCAACGATTCCGGCTGCAAATGCGGCTGGGTCGCGCCGTCGGCGCGCACGCTGCCGCCGCCGGTCCATTGCTTGAGGAAGTCGGCGCACTCGCCCAGACGGAAGAAATAGTGCTCGGAGGTTTTCAGCACCGGCTTGGCGCCGGACACCGCCGAGTACGGGTTCTTCAGTTCGGTGGGGTTGTAAGTGGCGCCGCAGACTTCACAGTTGTCGCCGTATTGATCCTTGGCGCTGCACTTGGGGCATTCGCCCTTGACGAAGCGGTCCGGCAGGAACATCTGCTTTTCCGGGTCGAACAACTGCTCGATGGTGCGGCAGGCGATCTTGTCGTCGGCTTTCAAGGCCAGATACACCTGCTCCGCCAGCGCCTTGTTCTCCGGGCTGTTGGTGCTGTAGTAGTTGTCGTGGCCGATCAGGAAGCCCTGGGAATCCGCCAGGTGCAGTTCGCGCACGCTGTCCACCAGCTGTTCCGGGGTGATGCCCTGTTTTTCCGCCGCCAGCATGATGGGGGCGCCGTGGGTGTCGTCGGCGCAGACGTAATAGCATTCGTGGCCGCGCATCTTCTGGAAGCGCACCCAGATATCGGTCTGAATCTGTTCCAGCATGTGACCCAGATGCAGCCCCGCGTTGGCGTAAGGCAGTGCGCTGGTCACCAGAATCTTGCGTTTGCTCATTAGGATTGTTCCAAAGGTGCGATCTGAAACGATCGATTATAGAGGCAGTCGCCCCCGGCGGTCACGACGGATATCCGGGAAACGGCGGCCATCAAGACAAAGCCCGGCCGCGCATGCGGGCCGGGCTGTGCCAGCGGGGCCGGGTTCGGGCTCAGGAAGCCTGATTGGCCAGTTCCGGCTGCTTGGCCTCGGCCTGTTGCGCGCGCTCCAGCATGGCCCGCGCACGGTGCGGCGCGCCACCTGCACATAGGCCAGCGAGAAGGCCAGCGACAGGCAGGCGAAGCCGAGCATGCCGGCCTGCTGGTAAGCGATGCGGAACAGCTCCACGCCCAGCGCGTAGCCGGCCATGGACAGCATGCTCATGCTGGCGGACACCGTGCCCTTGCCGGCGGCGTCGCAGGACATCAGCGCGAAACGGTAGAGCACGCCAAACGCCAGGCCTTCGCCGAAAGCCATCAGCGTCATGCCGGCCACCATGAAGTATTGCGGATGCGCGGACAACAGCACGCCGGACAGCATCAGGCTGAGGCCGATCACGATGGGCCACATGCCGATCAGCGCGGAACGGCCCAGCGGCCAGCGGCCGGCCACCAGCACCAGCGCCAAATTGCCGGCGATCAGGCCGCCGAACACCGGCAGCTGCATCAGGCCGTATTCCAGCGCGCTCATGTGCAGATCATTCACCAACAGCACCGGCGACATGGCGATCCAGCCCATCAGCGGCAGCGCCAGCAGCGGGATGCACAGCGCGGACAGCACGAAGCGGCCGTTGCCGAACACTTTCAGATAATCGCGGCCCATCTGCGCCAGCGGCAGTTTCTCGTGGCTGGGCTGGGTGGTTTCCGGCATTTTCCAGATCAGGCCCAGCAAGGCCAGGAAGGACAGCGCGGCGATCAGCAGGAAGCTGGTGCGCCACGGCGCCAGCTCCATCAGCGCGGCGCCGGCCAGCGGGCCGGCCAGCGGCGCGATCAGCGCCACATTGGCCATCAAGGCGGTGACCTTGACCGCGGCTTTTTCTTCAAAGGCTTCCTGCACCGCGGCGTAACCGACGGCGTTGATGAAGCACAGGCCAATGCCCTGCAGCAGACGCAGCGCGATGAAGGCCTCGATGGAGTTCACCAGATAGGTGGCCAGGCAGGTCACGGTGAAGTAGGCGACGCCGAACAGCAGCACCGGCCGGCGGCCGATGCGGTCGGACAGAGGTCCGGTCAGCCAGGACAGCAGCGCGCCGCCCAGCAGGAAGGCGGTCATGGACGCCGGCACCCAGGAGGCGTCGACCAGGAATTCCCGGGTGACCGCCAACATGGCCGGCTGCACCATGTCGTTGCAGATGTAGACGGCGAATTCGAACAGAACCAGGGCCAGCGGAAACAATAGATTGGAACGGCTAAGCTTTGCGTGTAGAGCGGACATTAGGGAGATGCAGCCTTTCTGAGACCGGCAAGCGGCGCGCTTGCCCATGCGGCCGGACGGACAAGGGCCAAATAAAGCGAAAAAGGGGCGCAATTGTACCTGCAGAAAGCCTAGCGCGCAAAGCAATTTTTGCCACAAACACAATAAAAACAGCAATTTGCAACTCAAACACCCCACGCCCCCGCCAAGAGAAGCGAGACGAGCGCGCAGGCGCCGGCCAAGCCATCGTCGATCGCTCCGGCTCGGCGCCACGGCGCGATTGATAGAAAAACAATCAATAAGCTTATGCTTATTAATATGAGTAAAGCGCGGGGAATATCGGTAAAATCGCCGCTTTTCGCCGTATTCCCCGGCGCGGCCGTGCGGGCTCCCGCCAGCGGCGCCCCGCCGGGCGAAGCTTTTTTATCAGGATTCCAAGCTCGTCTGACCTCGCTCAAAATGCCGACGCCGCGCCGTCGCTACGCTGAGCCCAGCTCGCCGCCCCACCCCAAAACCCGCCCCTGCGCTTTGACGCCAAGCCGGCCCGGGCGGCCAGCGGAACCGGACGACAAAACCAATAGATTAAGGGGTTTCCCATGACCTTGACCGTCATCGCCACGCTAGCCGTCACGCTGGCCTTGTTGGCGCTGCTGTGGCAGCAGCAACGCACTCACGTCTCCTTCACCAAGCGGGTCTTCACCGGCCTGGCGCTGGGCGTCGCCTTCGGCGCCGCGCTGCAATGGCTGGCCCAACCCGGCTCGCCGGCGCTGGCCGCCTGCCTGGAACTGTGCGAAATCATCGGCTCCGGCTACGTCAAGCTGCTGCAGATGATCGTGATCCCGCTGATCATGGTGTCCATCATCGCCGCACTGCTGAAGCTGGAAGGCGGCTCCTCGCTGGGCAAGATCAGCGCCGCCACCCTGGGCGTGCTCTTGTTCACCACCATGCTCGCCGCCGGCGCCGGCATTCTGATGGCCAATCTGTTCGGCCTCAGCGCCGAGGGTCTGACCGCCGGCGCCGCCGAGGTGGCGCGCGGCGAATCGCTGGTGAAGAACCTGAGCACGGTGGAGGACTTGTCCTTCAGCAAGCTGGTGCTGGACTTCCTGCCGGCCAACCCCTTCCTGGACATGACCGGCGCGCGCAAGACCTCCACCATCGCGGTGGTGATCTTCTCGGTGCTGATCGGCCTGTCCGCCACCGGCATCGCCCGCAAAAAACCCGAGCTGTTCGCCAGCTTCAGCCATTTCATCGCCGTGGCCCAGGCCATCGTGATGCGGATGGTGACCCTGGTGCTGCGCCTGACCCCTTACGGCGTATTCGCGCTGATGACCAAGGTGGTGTCCGGTTCCAGCTGGGCCGACATCGTCAACCTGATCAACTTCGTGCTGGCTTCCTACGGCGCGATGCTGCTGATGTTCGCCGTGCACCTGCTGCTGGTGGGCCTGGCCGGCGTCAATCCGCTGCGCTGGACTAAAAAAGTGATCCCGGTGCTGACCTTCGCCTTCACCTCGCGCACCAGCGCCGGCTCCATCCCAATGAACGTGGCCACCCAGAACAAGCTGCTGGGCATTCCGGACGGCATCGCCAATTTCGCCGCCTCCTTCGGCGCCACCATCGGTCAGAACGGCTGCGCCGGCATCTACCCGGCCATGCTGGCGGTGATGATCGCCCCCACCGTGGGCGTCAATCCGATGGATCTGCACTTCATCGTGCCGCTAATCGCCATCATCACCATCAGTTCCTTCGGCGTGGCCGGTGTTGGCGGCGGCGCCACCTTCGCCGCGCTGATCGTGCTGTCCGCGCTGGACTTCCCGGTAGCGCTGGCCGGCCTGCTGATCTCGATCGAACCCTTGATCGACATGGGCCGCACCGCGCTCAACGTCAGCGGCTCCATCACCGCCGGCACCGTGACGAGCCGCCTGCTGGGCCAGACCGATATGCAGGTGTTCAATAGCGACCGCGAGATCAACCTGGACGAAGAAATGGCTTAACAAGCGGCGCGAGACTCCGCCTTGAAAACCGCCTGGGAATGCCTATTTACAACCTGTAAATCCAGCATACTAGGCGGTTTTTCCATTAAAGCCGCCAACTGCCCCACAATGCGGCACAGCAACAACCCGGACGGGAACACACTATGAAAATCGTCATCATCGGCGGCGAAGCCGCCGGCATGAGCGCAGCGGCCAAGGCGCGCCGTAGCGCGCCGCAAGCTGAAATCGACGTCTACGAAATGTCCGACATCATCTCTTTCGGCGCTTGCGGCCTGCCCTACTTCGTCGGCGGCGAGTTCGACGAGCCCGGCTATATGGCCGAATTCAGCGTGGAAGACTTCGCCAAGCGCAATATCCGCGTGCACACCGGCCACCAGGCGCTGAGCATAGACCCCGCCGCCAAACGGGTGCGCGTGCGCCGGCTGGCGGACGGCGAAGCCTTCGACGCCGCTTACGACAAGCTGATGATCGCCACCGGCGCCAGCGAAATCCGCCCACCGCTGCCGGGCCTGGACTTGCCGGGCGTGCATACGCTGCGGGTGATGGAAGACGGCCTGGCGCTGCGCGCGGCCGCAGCCCGCGAGGAAGTGCGCGAAGTCGCCATCATCGGCGCCGGCTTCATCGGCCTGGAGTTAGCCGAAGCCATGGTCCGCCTGGGCAAGCGCGTGCGGCTGATCCAGCTGGCGGAACGGGTGATGCCGGATGCCTTCGACGCTGAAATCACCGGCCTGATGGAGCAGGAGCTGCGCGAACACGGCGTGGCCTTGCACCTGTCCGAGGCCGTCACCGCGCTGCGCGGCGACGGCGCGGTGCAAAGCGTGCTCACCGAGCGCGGCGAATACCCGGCCGACCTGGTGGTGCTGAGCATAGGCATACGCCCCAACACCGCCTTTGCCGCCGACGCCGGCCTGCAGCGCCTGGGCAACGGCGCCATCGTGGTCAACGCCTACGGCGAAACCAGCCTGCCGGACATCTACGCCGCCGGCGACTGCGCCGCCGCGCCGCATCAGCTCACCGGCCAACCGGTCTACGTGGCGCTGGCCACCGGGGCCAACAAGCTGGGCCGGCTGGTGGGCGAGAACCTGGCCGGCGGCCGCCAGGCCTACCCGGGCACCCTGGGCTCCGCCGCGGTGCGGGTGCTGTCGCTGGACGCCGCGCGCACCGGCTTGTCCGAAGCCCAGGCGCGCGCCGCCGGCTTTGATTGCCAAAGCGTGCTGGTCAAGGACAAGAACCACACCAACTACGTGCCGGGCCAGGCGGAAGTCCACGTCAAACTCTGCTACGAAACCGGCAGCCGGCGGCTGCTGGGCGCGCAGATGATAGGCCGCAACGGCGATGTGGTGCATCGGCTGGACGCGCTGGCGGTGGCCATCGCCAAGGGCGTCAGCGCGCGCGAACTGGGCATGATGGACTTCTGCTACGCGCCGCCCTTCGCCCGCACCTGGGACGTGCTCAATGTCGCCGGCAACGTGGTCAAATAAGCCAGGCCGGCAGCCCCCGCCCGCCCGCGCCGATGCCAGCGCGGGCAAGTTGGGGTAAACTGCCGGACAGCCAAAGATTCAACGGATGTCCTCCCCATGCTCTCCAAGCTCACCCGCCTTTTCCAGTCCTCACCGGGAACCGAAAACAGCATGTCACTCAGCGATGCTCAAGTGCTGGAAGCCGTGTCCAGCCTGATCGACGACAACACCGGCAAACCCTTCGTCGCCGCCAAGGCGGTGAAAAACATCAAGATCAGCGACGCCGAACTGTCGCTGGACGTGGTGTTGGCCTATCCGGCCAACAGCCAGCACGAACCGGTTCGCCTGCGCTTTGAAGCCGCGCTGGTGCCGCTGGCCGAGCAACGCAAACTCAGCGTGCGCGTGGGCAGCCTGATCACCAGCCACTCCGCCCAGCGCGGCGTGCCACTGCTCTCCGGCGTCAAGAACGTGATCGCCGTCGCCTCCGGCAAAGGCGGGGTGGGCAAATCCACCACCGCGGCCAACCTGGCGCTGGCGCTGTCCGCGGAAGGCGCGCGCGTCGGCATCCTGGACGCCGACATCTACGGCCCGTCCCAGCCGCTGATGATGGGCTTGCAGGGTCAGCGTCCGGAAACCCCGGACGGCAAAAGCCTGAAGCCGCTGGAAAGCCACGGTGTGCAGACCATGTCCATCGGCTATCTGGTGGACGCGGACCAGGCCATGGTCTGGCGCGGCCCCATGGTCAGCCAGGCGCTGCAACAGCTGCTCAACGACACCCGCTGGGACAATCTGGACTATCTGGTGATCGACATGCCGCCGGGCACCGGCGACATCCAGCTGACGCTGTCTCAAAAAGTGCCGGTCACCGGCGCCGTCATCGTCACCACCCCGCAAGACATCGCGCTACTGGACGCGCGCAAGGGCGTCACCATGTTCCAGAAAGTGGGCATCCCCATCCTGGGCATGGTGGAGAACATGGCCATCCACGTCTGCTCCCACTGCGGCCACGCCGAACACATCTTCGGCGAAGGCGGCGCGGCGCGGATGGCGGCGGACTTCGGCGTGGACGTGCTGGGCTCCCTGCCGCTGGACATGGGCATCCGCCTGGCGGCGGACGGCGGCACCCCCACGGTGGCGGCCGACCCGGACGGCAAGGTGGCGGAACTGTACAAGGCCATCGCCCGCAAAGTGGCGGTGAAGGTGGGCGAGAAAGCCCAGGACTTCTCCGGCAAATTCCCCAAGATCGTCATCCAGAACAACTGACAAACGCATCATGATCGCGATGTTCGACTCCGGCCTCGGCGGCCTTTCGGTATGGAAGGCCGTGCGCGCCGCGCTGCCCGGCTGGGGCATCACCTATCTGGCCGATCAGGCCTACTGCCCCTACGGCCAACGCAGCCACAGCGACATCGCCGAGCGCAGCGTCAGAATGGGCCGCTATCTGCAAGAACAAGGCGCCACCCTGCTGGTGGTGGCCTGCAACACCGCCACCACCGCCGGCATCGCCGCCATGCGCCGCGAGCTTTCCATCCCGCTGGTGGGCATAGAGCCGGCGATCAAGCCGGCGGCGGCCATGAGCCGCACCGGCCGCATCGCCGTGCTGGCCACCCAGGCCACGCTGCAAAGCGAGCGGGTGCGCAAACTGCTGGACACCCACGCCGGCCACGTTGAAGTGCTGCGCCGCGTGGGCGCGGGCTGGGTGGAGCAAGTGGAGGCCGGCGAGCTGGACAGCCCGCGCACGCGCGAACTGGTGGCGGCCGTAGTGCGGCCGCTACTTGACGAGCGCATCGACCACATCGCGCTGGGCTGCACCCATTACCCGTTTCTGGAGCCGCTGATCCGCGAACTGACCGGCGACGGCATCGCCTTGTACGACCCGGCCGAGGCCATCGCCCGGCGCGTGGCCTCCTTGCTGCCGGACGCCGCGCCCGCCGTCGCCCCGGCCTACCGCTTCATCACCACCGACGCCGACAGCGCCGGCATGCGCCGCATCCTGCCGCTGCTGATAGGCGCCGACCACCCGGTTGAATCCCTGCCTCTGGAGCAAGCCCAATGATTCCACGTCTATCGCGCCTGTTGGCGCTGGCCTGTCTGATCGCCGCCCCCGCCGCCTGGGCCTTGCCGCAATGCTCGCTGGTGGCGGTCCAAGTCAATCAGCAAGCCGGCAACAAGCTCAACCAGAACGAGCTGAGCGCGGTGCTGAGCCAGTTGGGCAAGAACGGCCAGCTGCCGGCGCAATTCATCAACAAGCGCCAGGCCAAGAACGCCGGCTGGCAGCCCGGCCGCAGCCTGTGGAGCGTGCCCGGCCTCAACGGCAAATCCATAGGCGGCGACCGTTTCGGCAATTACGAAAAACGTCTGCCCAAGGGGCAATGGCAGGAAGCCGATCTGAACTATAAAGGGGGCAAGCGCGGCGCTTACCGCATCGTGTTCTCCGGTTCCGGCCAGCGTTTCGTCACCGTAGACCACTACAACCGCTTCATCGAGGTGCCACCATGCCAGTGAAAGTTTGCGAACTGCACCACATCAAGAGCCTGGACCAGCTGTTTGACGAGCTGAGCCGCCAGTTGCTCCTGCCGGCCCACTTCGGCCGCAATCTGGACGCGCTGTACGACAGCCTGGCCAAAGACGTGACGGGCCCCTTCGAGATCGTCTGGCGCGAAACCGAGGAAGCGCGCAAGGCGCTGGGCGTGGACCTTTACGCCACCATTCTGGAAATTCTGGAAACCGTGGCCGAGGAACGCGGCGACGTCACGCTGGACATCCACCACTGAAACACCGGGCCGCCGCCGCAAGGCGCCGGGGCGGCCCTTCATCCCGATGGCAAGTTCATCATCATTCGTTTCCGCAACACACACTCCGCTGCGAAATTCAAGACTCGAAATACAACAAAGACAAGCGTTCGCTAATTCACTATAATCCCACCCCTAAATAGGTCAACAACTGTCCTACAACTGGCAGCAATGCCAATAAAATCAAACAACAATAACGTAGGCAGGCCACTACATCGGCAACCTTGACACACACGAAGCGGCTGCTCCCTCCACCGGACCGGCGCCGGCATTGTTTCATTGCGAACTTGCCGTGTTGTTATCAAAACGCTCTCAAATACAGGTAGGAACTTCTCAATGCAGTCGAAAAAACTCACAGGGCTGATCCTCATCGGCCTGGTGCTGGGCATCATCACCGGCTATCTCTATCGCGAGAACGCCGCCAGCGAAGCCGACATCAAAGCCTTCGCCAGCAATATCTCCATCCTGACCGACATCTTCCTGCGCCTGATCAAGATGATCATCGCGCCCTTGGTGGTATCCACCCTGATCGTTGGCATCGCCAAGATGGGCGACGCCAAGACCGTGGGCCGCATCGGCGGCAAGACCATGCTCTGGTTCATCAGCGCGTCCTTGATGTCCCTGACCCTGGGCCTGATCATGGTCAACCTGCTCAAGCCGGGTTTGGCGCTCAACCTGCCGCTGCCGGACACCCACGCCACCAGCGGCATCCAGGCCGGCGCGCTGTCGGTGAAGGACTTTGTCACCCACGCCATTCCCAAGAGCGTGTTTGAAGCGATGGCCACCAATGAGATTCTGCAGATCGTGGTGTTCTCGGTGTTCTTCGGCTGCGCGATGGCCGCTTTGGGCGACCGCGCCAAGCTGCTGATCGACACCATTGACGTGGTGGCCCACGTGATGCTGAAAGTGACCAGCTACGTGATGCTGTTCGCGCCGCTGGCCGTGTTCGGCGCCATCGCCGCCACCGTGGCCAAGGAAGGCCTGAGCATTCTCGCCACCTACGGCAAGTTCATGGCGGAGTTCTACCTGTCCATCGGCATCCTGTGGGGCCTGCTGATCCTGGCCGGCGCGATGTTCATCGGCCCGCGCGTGCTCAAGCTGATGGGCATGATGCGCGAACCGCTGCTGCTGTCCTTCACCACCGCCAGTTCCGAAGCCGCCTACCCCAAGACCCTGGAACAGCTGGAGCGCTTCGGCTGCTCCAACAAGATCGCCAGCTTCGTGCTGCCGATGGGCTACTCCTTCAACCTGGACGGCTCGATGATGTACTGCACTTTCGCCGTCATCTTCATCGCCCAGGCTTACGGCATCGATCTGACGCTGGCGCAGGAAATCTCCATGCTGCTGATCCTGATGCTCACCTCCAAGGGCATGGCCGGCGTGCCGCGCGCCTCGCTGGTGGTGATCGCCGCCACCCTGGCCCAGTTCAACATTCCGGAAGCCGGCTTGCTGCTCTTGCTGGGCATCGACCACTTCCTGGACATGGGCCGCTCCGCCACCAATGTGGTGGGCAACTCCATCGCCACCGCGGTGGTGGCCAAGTGGGAAGGCGAGCTGAAAAAACACTGAGCATGGTCTGCTCCGTTGAACGCGCCGCCCCTCAGGGCGGCGTTTTTTATGGCTAGCTGCGACAAGGCTATTGACAGGTAATCCCTTGCCCAATAGAATGCCCCACTCTGAGTCGGAGAGGTGGCAGAGTGGTCGAATGTACCTGACTCGAAATCAGGCGTACGTGCGAGCGTACCGAGGGTTCGAATCCCTCCCTCTCCGCCAGACCAAGCAATTAAGCCCTTGAGAAATCAAGGGCTTTTTTGTTTTGTTCTTCGCCCCGTTTGCGCCTACCATTACAGCCTTCCGCACCTGTCCAAGCCGCAGCCGCATGAATCATCTGGTCAACTACGTCAACGCCATCCTGAACGCGCCCTCCCCGCGCCGCGCGCGCCTGGACGGCTCAAGCCGGAACCGTTGGACGGATCAGGGTTATACGGTAGTCGCGGAACAGTCCACCTATGTTTTCGACGATGGCGCAATGATCCAGCGGACGACGGAACAGGACGATTACCCGGCCGAGGCCGCCTGCGCCGAGTGCTGGATTCGTTACGAAGTCGTCCGCCAGCCGTCCGGCGACGCCATCCAGCCCGGCCATATCAGCTTCAACAGCACCTGCCGCGAAGCTTTCTGGCGGCGCTACTTCTCCCCGGAGCCGTCGGCCGCGCCTGCTTGCAGGCCTTGCCCCCCTCCAAAGCCGCTGGCTTGACCCTCCATCCCCAATCAGTAACAATCGCCGCGTGCCGCCTCATTCCGCGGTATTTGGGTGTAGCAGCTCATAAAGCCATAGCCTCGCCATAGTCCCCGCCTTATCAAAGGCAGGCGCTGGCGGGGAGGCGCATTCGTGCGCCTGCCGGAGCTATGGCCGGTCTGCTACCCTCGTCATTCGCCTGCCGTACCCGCGTAGCAGCGAAGGCAGGCCCTGCCATAGGAGCCTTCCGATGACGCACCAAACCCGGCGCTATCGCGCCCTGCTGTCTCCCTCTCTTCCCCTGAATACGCTGCTCTCCGAATTGCGTCCGTTCAACAGCGTGGCGCCGGCCTCGCTGAAACGGCTGGAAAGCCGGCTGTACGCCCGCGAGCAAAACCTGCGCAGCGCCATACGCGATCTGCGCAAGGGCCACGAAAGCCTGCGCACGGTATTGGCGCTGCTGGAGCAGGCCAAGGAACAGCCCTGCCCCTGCAATGTGCTGCACCTGACGCTGGCGCCGGCGCAGCAGTGGTTGCAACACGGCTTGGACGCGCTGCAGGCGCGGCCTTGAAAGTGTCCGCGCAGGACTGACGCCGCGGCAGCCCGCGCGTAAGGTCACGTCCGGAAACGCGCCGTTTCAATGTTAATACTGTCTTTGGAATGGGCTGCGCGCGCGAGTACACTGCGGGGCCTCGATTCGACGCGGCGGCGCGGCAGACGCGCCGCCGGCGTCGTTCATCAGCCTCTTAACAGCCGAATCGCCAAACCCATGACTCTGCACAAACGAATCGCCTCTCTGCTGCTGGCCTGCGCGCTGGCGCTGCCCGCCGTCGCCCACGCCGCGGATGAAAAACTGATGCTGTCCATCGAAGACGCGCTGAACAGCGACCTGGCCAAGGAAAAGCTGGACCCTAACATCGCCTTCCGCTTTGCCCGCGGCGGCAAAGGCAAGGTGCTGGGCGAATGGGTGAGCAATAAAAAGACCAATAGCTTCGGCAAGGACAACGCCGCCGCCTGCCAGCGCGCCTTCATTTCCGCGCTGCTGGAGTTCCAGGAGCGCGCGCGCAAGGAAGGCGGCTCCGCCGTGGTCAATATCCGCAGTTATTACAAGTCTGAGGAGATCAGCAACGCCAAGGAATATATGTGCGGCAGCGGCTTCTTGATGGCGGGCGTGGCGCTGAAGGCGCAGGTGCTCAAGTAAGTCTGAAGCGGGGCCTCAAAGCCCCGCGCGGGAGAACACCAGACAGGCGTTGGCGCCGCCGAAACCAAAGCTGTTGCACAGCACGCTGCCCAACTGGGCCGGCCGAGCGTGCCGAACGAACGGCAGGCCGGCCAGGCAATCGTCCAGCTCGCCGTATTGCGGCGAGGCGGCGACAAAACCGTGGCGCATCATCTGCAAGCTGAAGATGGCTTCCATTGCGCCGGCCGCCGCGATCGCGTGGCCGGTCAGGCCCTTGGTGGAGGAGAAGGCGGGCACGGCCTCGGCGCCGAACACGGCCCGGACTGCCTCGATTTCGACGCGGTCCCCTTGCGGCGTGCCGGTGGCGTGGGTATTGATGTAGTCCACCCGTTCCAGACCGGCGTCCGCCAGCGCCAGCCGCATGCAGCGCTCTGCGCCCGCGCCGCTGGGCGCCACCATGCTGTGTCCGTCGCTGCAGGCGGCGTAACCGGACAGTTCCGCGATGATGGGGGCTTTGCGCGCCAGCGCGTGTTCCAGCGCCTCCAACACCAGCACGCCCGCGCCGCCGGCGATGACGAAGCCGTCGCGGTCCGCGTGATAAGGACGAGACGCGGTGTCCGGCGTCGACGCGTCGCCGTCGGCCAACACGCCCATCACGTCGAACAGCACCGCGGATTGCCAGCTCACTTCTTCCGCTCCGCCCGCCAGCATCACATCCTGTTTGCCGAACTGAATCTGTTCGAAAGCGTAGCCGATGGCGTGCGCGGAGGTGGCGCAGGCGGAGGTCACGCCCAGGCTGAGCCCCTGGACGCCCAGATGGGTGGCCAGATTGGCGGATACGGTGTTGCCCATGATCTGCGGCACGTAATAAGGTGTCAGCCGGTGAATGCCGCGGCTGGCCAGAATCGCCATCGCCTCGCTCAGCTTGGCCGTGGAGCCCACGCCGGAACCGACGACCAGGCCGGTGCGCGGGTGTTGCAGGACGGAAGCCGGCAGCCGCGCATGGGCAATCGCCTGCTGGGCGGCGTGCCAGCCGTACAGGGCCGCGTCCGCCATGAAGCGTTGCAGCTTGCGCGGCGGCAAGGCGATGTCGTCGCGGCGCGGCGCGCCGGCCGCCCGGCTGTTCATGCCGAGCTCGGCGAAATCCGGCCGCGCGGCGACGCCGCTGCGGCCGTTGCGCAAGGCCCTCAGCGCCGTTGCCTCATCGTTGCCGATGGGGCTGGCCAGACCATAGCCGCTGACGACGACGCGACGCTTCATGTTCAAGGCGCGATCTGGTTGGCCGACGCCTGGATCTCTTGCACCATGATGGAGACCCAGCGGTTGTAGTTGGGGTGGATCAGCACGGTGCCTACCGGCGCTTTTTCCGCGGCGCCGCTATAGTTTTTGTTCTCGCTCTTGGTTTCCACGTTCAGGTTGTTGGCGGACAGGTATTTGACGCTGTAGCGGTCCGCGCCGTAGCTGATGGCCACCTTGGCCTGGTGCTTGCCGCGCACGTCCAGGCTGGCCAGCAGCTTGCCTTCGCCGTCGGCCACCACCACCCAGCCCTTGCTGCCGGCGCCGGCGATGATGGCGCGACGCAACATGTCCGCGGTCATCGGCTTGCCGTCCATGCGCGCCACCAGTTGGTCGGTCACGTCGCGCACCGGCACGCTGGCCGGCGCGGCCTGCGCGGAAACGGCGGTCATCGCCAAAAGCAGGGCTGCAATATAAGCGCGTAGTTGACGCATGTTTTCTCTCCTGGCCGCTTTAACCGGCCTGTTTCAAAATCAGGGATGTGTTGATGCCGCCGAAGGCGAAGTTGTTGCTCATCGCGTATTCGACATCGGCCCGGCGGATGGCCCCGGTCAGGTAGTCCAGTTCGCCGCAAGCGGGGTCCACCCGGTCCAGGTTCAGCGTGGGCGCCAGCCAGCCTTCGCGCAGCATTTCCACCGTCAACCACACTTCCAGCGCGCCGCAAGCGCCCAGGGTGTGGCCGAAATAGCTTTTCAGCGAGCTGATCGGCGCCCGCCCCAGCACGGCGGCGGTGGCCTGGGTTTCCGCGATATCGCCGCGGTCGGTGGCGGTGCCGTGGGCGTTGACGTAGCCTATCGCGCCGGCGGACAGGCCGGCGTCGTCCAGCGCCAGCCGCATCGCGCGCGCCATGGTCGGCGCTTCCGGCTGGGTGATGTGGCTGCCGTCGGAATTGGTGCCAAAGCCGCAGATTTCGGCATAGATGGCGGCGCCGCGCGCCAGCGCGTGCTCGCGCTCCTCCAGCACCAGGGTGCAAGCGCCCTCGCCCACCACCAGGCCGTCTCGGTCGCGGTCGAAGGGCCGCGGCGTATGCGCCGGCTCGTCGTTGCGCTGGCTGGTGGCGTACAAGGTGTCGAACACCGCCGCGCCGCCGGCCGACATTTCCTCCGCGCCGCCGGCTATCATCATGTCGCAGCGGCCGAAACGTATGGTTTCGTAGGCGTAGCCCAAGGCCTGGCTGCCGGAAGTACAGGCGCTGGCGGTGGGAATCACCCGGCCGGTCAGACCAAAGTACAAGCCGATATTGACCGCGGCGGTGTGGCTCATCATCTGGATGTAGCTGGTGGAGGTGACGCCGGCCATGGAGCCGGTGGCCAACATCTGGCCGAAGGCCTGTATCGGCGCCACGCTGCCGGACGAGGAGCCGTAGGCCACGCCCATGCGGCCGTCCTTGATGCAGGGGTCTTGCAGCAGGCCGGCGTCCAGCAGGGCGCGTTCGGTGGCGCACACCGCCATTTGCGCCACTCGTCCCATCGCGCGGGACATCTTGCGCGGATAGTGGGCCGGCAGCGCGAAGTCGTCCACCGGGGCGCCCAGGCGGGTGTTCAAATCCGGAAAGCCGTCCCACTCCGGCATGGCGCGCACGCCGTTGCGGCCGGCCCGGATCTTGGCCGCGATGGCGGGCCAGTCATGGCCCAGGCTGGTAATGCCCGCCATGCCGGTGATCACGACGCGGCGCATCAGACGATGCCTCCGTTCACGCCTATCACCTGGCGGGTGATGTAGGCGGCGCCGTCGGACATCAGGAAGGCCACCAGAGCGGCCACTTCCTCCGGCCGCCCCACCCGGTTCATCGGCACCATTTTCAGGGCCTCGTCCACCGGAGCGCCTTCCAGGATATCAGTGTCGATCAGGCCCGGCGCCACGCAGTTCACCGTGATCTTGCGGCTGGCCAGTTCCACCGCCAGCGCCTTGGTGGCGCCGATCAGGCCCGCCTTGGCCGCGCTGTAATTCACTTGCCCGCGGTTGCCCATCACGCCGGAGACGGAGGACAGGGTGACGACGCGGCCGCCGCTGCGGGCGCGGACCATGGGCATGATCAGCGGATGGGTCACATTGTAGAAACCGGCCAGCGAGGTGTTCACCACCAGGTCCCAGTCTTCGCCCTCCAGCGCCGGGAAGGCGTTGTCGCGGGTCACGCCCGCGTTCAGCACCACGCCCCAGAACGCGCCGTTGGCGGCGATGTCCGCTTCGATGGCCGCGCGCGCGGCCTCGCGGTCGTTGACGTCGAATTGCATCAGCGTCGCCGCCGCGCCCTCCGCGCAGGCGGCCGCTGCCACGGCCTCCGCTTCTTCACGGCGGCTGCGACAGTGGATGGCCACGTCGAAGCCGTCTCTCGCCAGTTGCAAGGCCACTGCCCGGCCTATGCCCCGGCTGGATCCGGTGATCAGGATTCTTTTTTTCATTGTGCGCTGCTTTCCTGCAGAAATAAGGCGAAATCTTCCGGTTCGAACACATTGATGGTGGCCTCGGCCAGCCGGTCTTCGCCGCAGGCGATCTCGCACAGGAAGGACCCCATGCCGGACTCGTCGCGATAGACCGGGCTGGCGGTCACCCGCAGCGGCCGCCCGGCGGCGAACGCCGCGCAGGCCGGCTGGTAACGACGCGTGCCCAACAGCACGCCCTGCTTGACCGGCAGCCCCGCCTGGCGCGCCGTCAGGCCCACCCAGGCGGCCACCGCCTGGGCCATCAGTTCGATGCCGATGTAGGCCGGCATATCGCCGGCGGCGTCCGCGTACCATGCCGCCGCGTCCGGCGTGGCGCGCGCCTCCAGGCCTGCGCTGTCGTAGCGTTGCACCGCCTCCAGCAGCAACATGCCGCCGCGGTGCGGCAAGACTTCGGTGATAGCCGGTAACATCATGCGTGTTCGTTCTCGTCCGTCGCTGTTGCCGCCAGCAACAGCGACACGTTATTGCCGCCAAAGGCGTAAGAGTTGCTCATCACCAGCGGCCGCCCCGCGGGCAGCGCAGCGCCGGCTTGCGTCAGTTTCAGCGCCGGCAGGGCCGGGTCCGCCGCGCCGTCCCAGACATGCGGCGGCAGCCGGCGCCGGCTGTCGCTCAGCACCAGCCAGCCGAAGCCCAGCTCGGTGGCGCCGGCGGCCCCCAGCAGGTGGCCGACCAAGGGCTTGGTGGAACTGGCCGGCACGCCGTCGGGAAACACCCGCCGCATCGCCAGACTTTCCATTTCATCATTCTTGACGGTGGCCGTACCGTGCAGATTCACGTACCCCACCTGGGCCGCCTCCGCGCCGGCCATTCGCAAGGCCCGCCGCATCGCCTCCTCCGCGCCGCGGCCTTCCGGGTGCGGCGACGACATATGCCAGGCGTCGCTGCTTTCGCCGTAGCCCAGCAAGGCCACCGGGCCCGGCTCGCGGCTGGCGATGAACAAGGCGGCGCCCTCGCCGATATTGATGCCGCGGCGTCGCGCGCTCATCGGCTGGCACAAGACGGGACTGACGGACTCCAGGGCGGCGAAGCCCTGCCGGGTCAGCTGGCACAGGCTGTCCGCCCCGCCGCAAATCACCGCGTCGCACAGCCCTTGCGACAACAAGCGGGCGGCGGCGGCCACCGCCTTGGCGCTGGAAGAGCAAGCGGTGGAGACCACATAGGCGACGCCGTCCAGCCGCAACAGCTCGGCCAGGAACAAGGCCGGGCTGCCCATTTCCTGCTGTGCGTAATCGTAGCGCTCCGGCCGCGCCTGCCCGGCCGCCTCGGCGGCGACCGCCAGCTCCGTCTCCAGGATGCCCGAGGTGCTGGTGCCCAGCACCACACCGATCCGATGACGCCCGTAGCGCGCGACCAGCGCCTCCACGCGAGCGCACAAGGGCTCCAGCGCGGCCAGGAGCAGCCGGTTGTTTCGGCTGTCGTAGCGGGCCAGCTCCGCCGGGATCTCCGGCAGCGCGCCCGCCACCCGGCCCACCACCGCGCCGGCCTCCTCGCACATGCCGCCGCAGTCGCCGGCCAGCAAGCGCCGGTGGATCTCCGGCAGCTCGCGGCCCAGCGCGTTGATCATCGCCAATTCGTTCAGATAAACCGTCATTGAGCCTCCGCCTCCGGCGCCATCGCCGCCAAGGATTCGATCTCCAGCGTCATGCCCAGTTGCGGCAGCCGGACGCGCCGCCCCTTGGGCGTCGGCGCGTCGATCAGCAAGGTTTGGTCGCCGTTCATCAGCCGACGCTGGCCGTCCGCCGCGTGCAGCCACCAGGCGGGCGCGCGGCCGAAGCCGTCCAGAACGGCGGCCTCGGGCAGGTGCAGCCATTGCGCCAGGGCCAGCATCGCCGGCCCCTGGTCGCTGACCCGGCGGCCGAACGGCGAGCTCGCGCTCCAGCGTTGGCCGTCCCAGCCGGCGCTCAGCAAGGGCTGGCCCAACGGCGACAAGGCCGCCAGCGACAGCCGCTGCCCATCGGCCTCCAGCTGCAGCAAGGACAGTTCGCGAAAACCGCTGCCGCTCGCCGTCACCAACTGGCTGGCGTTATAAGTCTCGGCGGGTTGCCGCAGACAGTAGGCCGGGGTTTGCGGCAGGCGGACGCAATGGCCGCCGCCGGCGCAAGCGGCGAGCAAGAACAGCAGGGGCAGCAGTTTCAACATGGCTCGGCCCTTCCCGCGTCCCCGGTTTTGAACAGGGTCACCATAGGCGCCAGCAGCACCGCCAGGCCCACGCCTATCAATTGAGTCAAACCAAAGCTGCTGACCGCGGGGGTGGCGCTCGCGGCCAGCAAGCCGAAGGACAGCAAGGTGGTCAAGGCCGACAGCCCCACCGCCAGCAACGCCGCCTGCTGATGATGACGGCGGCCCTCTTCCACGAAGATCGCGTAGTCCACGCCCACGCCCAGCACCATCAGGAAGCCGAGCACGACGAAAAGATTGGCGCTCACGCCCAGCCAGCCCAGCGCGCCCAGGGTGAACAGCACCGCCAGGCTGACCGGAGCGGCCAAGAGCAGCGCGCGCCGCCAGCCGTAACGGCGCTGCATCAGCGCCACGATGGCCAGCAGCGACAGCGCGAACATCAGCGTGGAGGCTTCGCGAAACTGGCGGAACAGTTCGGACACGCTGGCGGCCTTGTCCACCAGCGTGACGCCGTCCAGCCCTTGCGCCGCTTGCCGCAAAGCGTCCAGCTTGCGGAAGTCGCCCGGCATCACCGCCATGCGCCAGGCTCCGTCGTGCCGCCCCAGCCACAGGTGGCGCAGCGGCGCGGCCAGCGGCTGAGCCAGCAGCGTTTCCGCCGTCAAGGACGGCCCCGGCCGCGCCAGGCCGGCCAGATAGCCGCCGGCGATCTCGTCGCGCACGCCGGCGTCCTGCAGCACTTGCCGGCCGGCGCGTCGCATCGCGTCTTGCAGCAGCGCATGGTCGGCCTGTTGCCGCTCCGGCGGCGGCAGCAAGCTGGACAAGGATTGATAGCCTTGCAGCTGACCGGCGCTCACCAAGGCGTCTAGGCGGCCGTCCAACTGCCGGCCCAGGCGCAGCAAGGCGGCTTCGCTGGGCGCTTCCAGCAGGAAGAACTGGCGGCTATTGCCCTGCCCCGCCAGCTCTCGAATCAAGTGTTCCTGCGCCAGCAGTTCAGCCGAGGGCCGAATCAACTGATGCACATCGTCGTCCGCCTGCAATCGGGCCAGCCCCGGCAGCGACAGCGCGCCCAGCGCCAGCAAGAGCGCGGCCAGGCGGCGGCCGCGCATGAATTGGCAGTAACGGTCGAAAGCGCGGCCTATCGGCGGCAGAATGCCCCGCGCCGACGCCGGCGCGGCCTGACGCACAAAGCAAGGCACGCACCACAGCACGGTCAGATAGGCGCCGACCAGGCCGGCGCTGGAGAAGAAGGCGATCTGGCGCAGCCCCGGAAACGGCAGCAGAGCCAGCGCGCCGTAGCCCAGCAAGGTGGTCAGCAGCCCCATGCGGATGGCCGGATGAATGGCGGCCAGCGCTCGCTCCACGTCCCAATCCGGCCCGTCTTGCAACTGGCTGGCGAACAGATGGGTCGAGTAGTCTATCGCCACGCCGATCAGGCTGGCGCCCATCACCAGGGTCAGCAAGTGCAACTGGCCGTACACCGCCAGGGTGGCGGCCACTGCCGTCAGCGTGCCCGCGGCGATCACCGCGCCGGACAAGGCCAGATGGCGCAGCCGGCGGAACACCAGCAACATCAGGCCGATGACGGCCGCCATCGACACGCTGCCTATCCTGTTCATTTCCGCTTCGGCGCCGCCGCGCGCCTCGCCGGCGAACAGCACCGCGCCGGTGGCGGCCAGCTGGCCGCCGCCGGCCTCCGCCAGCGTGCGCAGTTCCGCCACTTCGCGGCTCAGGACTTGCTGCAGCGCCGGATCGTAAGCGTCGCCGTTCAAGGGCGCGCTCAGCAAGCGCCAGGACACGCCGTCTCGCTCCGTCGCCAGCCAGCCGTCCTTGATCTGCAACGACGACTTGGCCATAGGCAGCGCGGCCAACACATTGCCGAACAGGCCGAAGGGATCCTCCGCCAGCGGCAGGCCGAAAGCGCCCTGTCCTGGCAGGCTCAAGCGACGCAGCAACAGGGTTTCCAGATACGCTTGCGGGTTTTGCCTCAGCCCCTCGCGGTCGGCGTCGGTCAACAGGCCGTGGCGGTAAGGGGCGTAAGGCCGCAACAGGCGCGCCGGGTCAAGGTCGCCTATTTTCCCTTGCACCGAGCGCAAGGCCGGCAGGGCGCGCAGCCGGGCGGCCGCCTGTTCCGCCAGGCGGCTGGCCTGGGCCGGATCGCGATGCCCCACCATCACCACCAGGCGCTCGCCCGCCTTGGCCGCCAGTTGCGCCAAGGCGCGCTCCACCTCGGGTTGGCGCGCGTCGTCCGGCAGCATCGCCAGCATATTGGTCTGCACCGGCAAGGGCCGCCCCAGATAGGGCAGCAGCGAGGCCAGGCACAGCAGCATCAGCGCCAGCCAACCATAAAAGCGCTTGCGCATCAACGCCCTCCCAGCAAGCGGCTTTCCTCGGCGCTCAGCGGGCTTTGCGCATCAATCCGGCTGAAGCGGATCTGCGTGCTGTCGCCGCCGGGCTCGGTCAGCGACACACGTTCCAGCTGCGCGGCGCCGGAAAGCTCCACCGCGCCCAGGCCTTTTTGCAAAGGCCCCGGCTTGGGCTTCAGCAACAGGGTCCAGGCGGCGGGACTGCCCTTGGCCTCCACCGCGAAGTGCTGTTGCAGCAAATTCCTGTCCCCGGCCAGCAAGCCGCGGAACAAGCCTTCCACCGAGCCGATGCCGGGGATGTCGCGGCTGGCCCGCTCGCGGCGGCTGCCGTCGGGCAGCAGTTCGCTCACGCCCTTGGGCGTCATCACATAGCCCAGTTGATACGGTTTGACGATGGACCAGATCACGCCGTTTTCACGCGACAACACCATGCGTCCGGACAACTGCAGCGGCTTTTTCAAGGCGGCCATCTGCCGGCTCTGCGCGAAATCCGCGTGCAAGACCGAGTTCGCCGCCAGCTTTCTGGAAATCTGGCTCAGCAAATCCTCGGCCTGCGCCAGCGGCGCAAGCCCGGCCAGCAAGAGCGCCAGCAAGCCGCCTGCGCGGCGCGTCCACGGTTTCAACATCGTCATTCCTCGCATGGGATGCCCAGTTTGTTCCACAACACCGCCGGCGTGACGAACTGCAGCGCCATGTCGTCGGCCAGGTCCAAGGCCACTTGCACGGTGTGGCCCTGGGTCAGTTTTTCGCCGCTGAGGGCGTCGCGCAGTTGGTAAACCACCTTGAGGCGGTTTTCGTATTCCGTCAGTTGCGCGCGCGCGATCACCCGCTGGCCGTAGCGGGCCGGGCGCACGTATTTCAGATAGCACTCGGTCACCGGCCAGGCGTAGCCGGAATCGCGCATCTGCGGGTAGTCGTAGTCGAAGCTGCGCAGCAGCGCGGTGCGCGCCAGTTCGAAGTACTTCACGTAATGGCCGTGCCAGGCCACGTGCAGCACGTCCACGTCGTGGAAGGGAATCTCGATTTCGATCTCCGCCGCCGGCAAGGACGCGGCCGCCTTGGCTTCCACCGCCATCAGTACAAGCTCCAGGCGCGTTGCTGAATCCGCTCTATCGCCAGGCGCAGTTCGCCGTCTTGGCGGCGGTCCTCGTCCAGGAAGGGGGACAGCGTCTCCAGTTCGGCCACGAAATCGCCCAGCGCCGGCGGCAGCCGGCTGATATCCAGCTCGCCGGATTGCCGCCGCAAGCGCACGCCCTGCGCCGCCGCCAGCGTCAGGCAGGCCGCCACTTGTTCGGTCAGCTGCAACACGCGCAGCGCGTCGCGCGCGGCGATGGTGCCCATGCTGACCTTGTCCTGGTTGTGGCATTCGGTGGAGCGGGAGAACACCGAGGCCGGCATGGTCAGCTTCAAGGCTTCCGCCGCGCAGGCCGAGGCAGTGATCTGCACCGCCTTGAAGCCGTGGTTGATCGCGGCCCGTTCGCCGCGCGATCCGGACAGATTCTGCGGCAGGCCGTGGTTGTAGCGGGTGTCCACCAGCAGCGCCAGTTGCCGGTCCATCAGGTCGGCCAGATTGGCCACCGCGTTCTTCATGCCGTCCATGGCGAAAGCGATATGGCCGCCGTAGAAATGGCCGCCGTGCAACACCCGCTCCAGGTCCGGATCGATGATGGGGTTGTCGTTGGCGCTGTTCAGTTCGTTCTCGATGTCGCGGCGCAGCCAGGGCAAGGCGTCGCGCAGCACGCCGATGACGTGCGGCGCGCAACGGATGGAGTAACGGTCTTGCAGGCGGATCTGTTCGCGCGCTTCGCCGCCGTCGTCCAGATCGGCGTAGATCCAGGCGGCCACCTGGTTCTGGCCTTCATGCGGCTTGACCGCGAACAGCTCCGGCGCGAAATGACCGCGATTGCCTTTCAAGGCCAGGCAGGACAGCGCGGTCAGCCGCGCGCTCAGCCGGGTCAGGTATTCGGCGCGGGCGAAGGCCAGGCAGGCCAGGCCGGTCATCACCGCCGTGCCGTTCATCAAGGCCAGCCCTTCTTTCGGCGCCAGCGTCAGCGGCGGCAGGTCCAGTTCGGCCAATACCGCCGCCGCCGGCCGCACTTGGCCCCGGTAGCGCACTTCGCGCTCGCCGCACAAGACGGCGGCCACATAGGACAGCGGCGTCAAATCGCCGCTGGCGCCCACCGAGCCCTCGGCCGGAATCAGCGGCAGCACATCGTGCCGCAGCAAGGCGGCCAGTCTTTGCAGCAATAGCCAGCGTACGCCGGACACGCCCTGGGACAGGGAATTGAGCCGGGCCAGCAGCACCGCGCGCGTGGACGCTTCATCCAGGTAGTCGCCCAGGCCGCAGCCGTGGTAGCGCGTCAGATGCAGCGGCAGCTCCGCCACCAGCGCGGCGGGAATCGTCACCGTGCAGTTGTCGCCGTAACCGGTGTTGACGCCGTAGACTTCGCCGCCCTCGGCCAGCAGGCCGGCCAGGAAGGCGGCGCCGCGTTCGATGCGTTCCGGAAACGCGCCGCCGGCCAACTCCACTTGCACTTGTCCCTGCGCCGCCGCGCACACGTCTTCAATCGTCAAACGTCCGGCGCCCACGCTGAGCGCCTCCTTGCTCTTCATCACTACGGACTCTTTCTCGCCGCGCCACGCGGCAGCTGTCGCTTCCGGCCTAAGCGCGCCAGAAATCGTAAAAATTGAACCATTGCAGCGGCGAGCGCCGCGCATGCCAGGCCAGGCGATCGGCGTAACGCTGAATCGTCCGCCGCAGGGCCTCGCCGCGCTCGTGGCGCGGCAGGCGGAGCCGTTCCTCGAACGGCTCCAGCGTAATGTGGTAACGCCGCTGCCGTTTGAGGCAGAACAGCAAATAGACCGGACACTCCAGCAGGCTGGCCAGAATCCACGGCCCTTCCGCGAAGGCGGCGGAGCCGCCCAGGAACTCGGCGCGCTGCACTCGTCCGTTGTCGCTGGCCGGGGTGCGGTCGCCGACGATCACCACCCACTCGCCGTTGTCTATCTTGTCCTTGAGCAGGATGGCGGTGTCCACGCCCATGTCCTGCACCTGGATCAGGTTGACGGCGTAGTCGCCGCTGGCCGTCGCCAGCAAACGGGAAAACCGCGCGGCGTGCCGGGTGTAGACCACGGCGTTGACCCGGCGCGCGCCGGCCGTGTGTCCCAGCGCCCGGCACATTTCCAGATTGCCCAGGTGCGAGCCCACCAGCAGCGCCCCGCGCCCGCTCGCCAACAGCGTCCGCATATCGTCGCTGCCCGAAGCCGCCACCGCCTCCGGCGGCAGGCCTCCGGCCCAGGCCGCCATTTTGTCGGCGGCGGCTTCGGCGAAGCTGTAGAGATGGCGGTAGACGTCCCGCGCGCGGACGGGCGACAGATCGCCGTCGGCGGCGCGCGCGCGCCGCAGAAAATCCCTCGAGGCGGCGCGCGCGGCGCGGCCGGTGAGAAAGAAATAGGCGACGATGGGATAGAGCAGCAGCCGCACCGAGCGCGCGCCCAGCAGGCGGTAGAAGCCCAGCAGGATTTTCATGCCCAGCAGCGAGCCGCGCTCCGCGGTGGCCGCCCAGCTCATGCGCGCGCCTCGCGCCAGCGACGGCGCAGCAAGCGCGGCGCGCGCGGCAGCATGCCCAAGGCCAGCCGGGTGTGCATCAGGCTGATGCGGGCATTGTCGCGCAGGGCGTCGAAATGGGAGAGGCCGCCGCTCGGATACGTCACCCTGGTCGGCAGGTTGAGCACCGGCGCGCCGGCCCAATGCAGACGCACGATGATCTCGATGTCGAAATCCATCCGCCGCGGAATGCGGGTTCGCCGCAGCAAAGCCTCCGTCGCCGCCAACGGGTAGCAGCGGAAGCCGCACATGGAATCGGCGATATCGAAGGACAGCGTTTCAATCCAGACCCAGAAATGGGTCAGATAGCGGCCGTATAGACGAGCTTTGGGCACGCTGGCGTCGTACAAGGGACGGCCGGCGATCACCGCGTCGGGCCGCTCCGCCGCCCGCGCCAAAAAACGCGGCACGTCGCTCAACGCGTGCTGACCGTCCGCGTCCACTTGCAAAGCATGGCTGTAGCCTTCTCGGTAAGCCAGCCGCATCGCATGCATGACCGCGGCGCCCTTGCCACCGTTGCGCGGCAAACGTAGCAGACGCACCCAGGGCTCCGCGCGCGCCAGCGCCTCCAGCGTCTGCCGGGTAGCTTCCTCGCTGCCATCGTCCACCACCCAGGCGGGCACGCCGTAAGGCCGCAGCCGCTCCAAGACTCCGCCCATGGTGGAGCCGTGGTTGTAGCAGGGAATGATCAGACAGGGACGGAAGCTCATTGCGCTTGCATCCGCAGCCGGCCGGAAGACATTTTCCGGCCCGCCACTTCATAGACGAAATTCAGGCGGCCATTGGCCGCGTCCAGTTGCAACACCAGTTCCAAGGCGTCGCCCGGCCGGACGATGCCGGTGAATTTGATCTGATCCATGCCGGCGAAAGCGCCGGCGCTGCCCAGGGTCCGGGCGGCGATGCGCGCCGCCCAATGCAGCTGCACCACGCCGGGCAGCACGGGGAAGCCGGGAAAATGGCCGTCAAAGCAGGCCGCGTCCGCCGCCAGCGGGATGGACACGCGGCAGGCGTCCTCCGTCTGTTCCAACACGGAATAAGAGGGCGTGAAAGCCTGCGAGGGGGTCATTGCGCCAATACCTTCCAATTCAAAACAATCCCGGCATCGCCGCTCGGTCCGGCTTGCCGCGTTCGGTCTGCGGCAGAACGTCGACAAAGCGCCAGCGACGCGGCAACAGCACCGGTTCGTACCAGGCCGCCAGATAGCGCCGCAGCACCTGCTGCGTCGCCAACTTGCCCAGGGCGGCGAGTTGCGCCCTCCCCTGCGCCGACAGCGCGACGACGGCGCATAGCGTGTCGCGCCGCGCCGGCAGCACCAGCAGCGCGGCGGCGTCCAGCCACGGATGATCGGCCAGTCTTTGTTCCTGCTCGCCCAGCGACAGCCTTTTTTCCGCCAGTTTCACCACGCGATCGCGCCGGCCTTGCAAGAGAAAGCGGCCGTCCGGCAAAAACTCGGCGGCGTCCGACGCCAGCCAGGGCGCGTCGTCGGGCAGGAAGGGCGACACGATCCGCAACGCGCCTTCCTCGCCGACGGAGCAGCGCACCGAGGGCAGCGGCGTCCAGGCGCGGTCGCCGTCGCTTTGACGGCGCCAGGCCACGCCGCCGGTCTCGGTGCTGCCGAAGATCTCCAGCGGCGCCTGGCCCCGGCCGCGGCCGCGGCAAACGCCGCGGCGGCGTCGGCCGGCAGCGGGCCGCCCGAAGACACGCACAGCCGCGTGCGGGACAGCAAGGCCGGCAGATCGATCAGCTCGGGCAGCCGCGACAGCTGCGCCGGGCTGCCGATCAGGGTCACCTCGCCCAAGCCCGCGGCGGCCTCCAGCAAATCCTCTGGCAGGAAATGCGGCGACACTTCGAAGACCCGGCCGGCGCTCAACGGCCACAGCAGACGGAACAGCAGCCCGTAAATATGATGATGCGGCACCGTCGCCAGCACGCAGGCATCTCCGGCTTGCGCGCCGAAACTGCGCTCCAGCACCGCCACCTCGGCCGAGAGCTGCCGCAGGCGCTTGACGATGGACTTGGGCTCGCCGGTGGAGCCGGAAGTGAACAAGGTCAGCCGGCAGCGCTCGCCGTCCAGCAGGCGCGCCGCTGCGGGCGCACCCGGCGAAGCCATCCGCGCCCGCAGCGCGGCGTCGTCCAGCGCCTCGTCGAAAGACTCCGCCAGCCCGCTCAAGGTGGCGGGCAAGGCGTTGTTGGGCACCATCGCCTCCGCGTCCGCGCGCCAAACCGCAAACAGCGCGACGGCGAACAGCCAGGCGTCCGCGGCGATCAGCGCATAACGCCGGCCGGGCTCCAGCGTGGCGGCCACGCCGGCCACCGCGTCGCTGAAGTCGCGCCACGTCAAGGGCCGCCCGTCGCGCAAAGCCGCCACCCTGTCCGGGTCGCGGCCGCCGATCAACACGCTCTCCAGAGCCAGCACGCTCATGCCCGCGCCTCGGGAAAGCGCCAGCGCCGATACAGCCATTCGACGGCGAACAAGGCGCCCATCAACAGATAGGACGCCAGGCCGTTGTACCAGAGCCAGAAGTCCTGCCCCGCCGGCAAGGCGGTGTACAGGGCCGCCGCGGCGTTGAAAACGAAAAACCCGCACCAGACGCGGGTCACGCGCCGGGTGTAGGCCACGCCTTCCGGCGGCAAGTCCGGCGTGATCTGACGGGCGAAGCGCTCAATCATCGTGGGCGGATGACGCAGCGAGTGGGCGAACACCCACAGCATGGACAGGCTGATGAACGCCGGCATCAAACGCAATAGCAAGGCGCTGCCGGTCAGGGCCACCAGGGCGGACAAGACGATCATGCCCAGCAAGGCGCCGCGCTGGGCCGCGGCCAGGTCTCGCCACAGCGCGCGGCTTTGCCGCCGGTAGCGCAGCAAGAACAGCAGCAGCAAGGCGGCGCCCACCGCGCGGGGCGGAAAATATTGCAGGCCCAGAAAAACGGCGAGCGGATAACAACAAGCGCCCAGCGCCGCCAACAGGCGCGTCGCCAGCATCTCAGGCGGCCAGCAGCTGCTCGACCGCGGTGATCACGTCATCCACGGTCCGCACCGTTTTGAAGCCATCCGGCTTGATGCGTTTGCCGGTCAGTTGCTGCAGCTTGATCGCCAGGTCCACTGCGTCGATCGAGTCCAGCTCCAGATCGACGAACAGATTGGCCTCCGCCGTCACGCGCTCCGGCTCGATTTCGAAAGTGTCCTGCAGAATGATCCTCAGTTCATTCAGAATTTGCTCACGGGTCATTCTCATGCTTCCTGTTGCGTTGCGACAAAGCGAGCCAGGCTGGCCACCGAGGCGAAATGCGCCTTGGTGGCGGGATCGTTGGCTTCCAGCTTCACCTTGTATGTCTTTTTCAATGCCACGCCCAATTCCAGCGCGTCGATGGAATCCAAGCCCAGTCCTTCGCCAAACAACGGCGCTTCGGCGTCGATATCCTCGGCGCCCATGTCTTCCAGTTCCAGGGCCGAAATGATCAACAACTTGATTTCATGTTCCAGCGCACTCATGTCCAGCTTTCCTTCCTTGCCAATGTTTGGCTGAAATAATCTTGCAAGGCCTCGCTCAAACGGCGGGAGGCCAGCGACGGCTGCGTCTCGGCCGGCAACAGTTCCGCCAGGGCCAGCGGCCGGCCGGTGTCCAGGCCGAAGTCGAAACGCCGCGGCGGGATCTGATGCCAACGCTTGTCCTTGGTCAGCGTGGACGGGCTGCAACTCAGCGTCACCGGCAGAATGGGAGCCTGAGCCGCCAGCGCGATATGGGCGGCGCCGCGTTGAAACTTGAGTTCGCGCCCGGGCACGGTGCGCGTTCCCTCCGGGAAGATGAGCAGATTGTCGCCTCGTCGCAGCGAGGCGGCGCAATCCGCGATCAAGCTCCCGGAATCGTCGTTGCGGATATAGCCGGCGGCGCGCACCACGCCGCCCAGAAAGGGGCTGTCCCACAGCGCGGCCTTGACCACGCAATTGGCGTTGGGCATGCGGGCGATGATCGCCACCACATCGATCAGCGTCGGATGATTGGCCAGCACCAGCGTGCCCCGCGCCTGTTCCAGCCGCCCCTCGCCGCTCATGCTCAGCCTCATGATGCCGCTGAGGCGCATGAAGCCGATGAACAAGGCGAAAGCGCGCTGGATGATGGCCCGCGCCAGCCGCTGGCGGCGGCCGTTGCGATTGGGCACCAGACGCAAAGCAGGAAACACCACCAGCGTCAGCAGCAAAGCGCCCTCGCTGAACAAGGAGAAGGCCAAGGCCGTCATCAGCAAGCGCCAGCCGTAACTAAGCCCCCTCACGGCTCAGCCTCCAGCCGTTCAGTTCCAGCTGCGCCCGTCCGCCGGCCAGTCCGTGCGCCAGCCAGGCCGGCTGCGGCCAGCCTTCCGGCGCGCGCGCGCGCGCGTCCTGCCGCAAACTCCAGCGCGGCGCGCCGGCCCGCAGCAGCAAGGCCAAGCCCTGGGGTTGGTCCAGTGCGTCGTCGGCGCCTTGATAGAACGGAAGCAGGGGCAGATCCGCGAACAGCAGCAGCACCGGTTGCGCGGGGTCTTCCGCCGCCGTCAGCGCCGCCTCCAGCAGGCCGTAGCCCAATGTACGTTCTCCGGCGGCCACCGCCGTCGCCGCCGACTCGTCGCGCCGCAACAAGGACAGCGTGCCGGCAATCGCGTTATGCACGGAAAGCCCGAACACCGTGGGGGAAACCGGAGAGTCCGCCGCGATGTCTTCCAGCATCAAATGCGTGCGGTTGACCTCGCCGTGGCGAGAGGCGAACACCAGCTTCGCCGCCGGCGCGTCCGCCGCGCACGCTTGGGCCAAATGCAGACAGATGCGCGCCAGCGGACTCAAGCGCCGCCGCTGCGCCGCGTCGACGAAACGGCAGTCCGGATACGCAATGGGCGCC
The DNA here is from genome assembly GCF_021496765.1 of Chromobacterium sp. Beijing. NCBI lineage: Bacteria > Pseudomonadati > Pseudomonadota > Betaproteobacteria > Neisseriales > Chromobacteriaceae > Chromobacterium > Chromobacterium sp. Beijing. The sequence goes on along the minus strand of NZ_CP053750.1, from coordinate 5,344,865 downwards.
TCGGCCGCCTGCAACGGCCGTTGCGCCCAGTCGGCGGCCGACTCGCGGCCCGGCATCCAAGCCGCCCAACGCTGTATCGCCAACGTCGGTTCGCCGCTCATTGTCACTTCCGCCATCCACAAGCCTGTCAATCAAAAAAAGGAGCGTATTCTAAATTGTTCACACTCAGCCAACAAGCAAACAAGCATACGGCATTAAACAATGGTTACGAATCCGTCCCATTTTGTCGCAAGCGCAACAAAAACGCACCCGCGGGATTAAACGGCCGGTTTGATCGCCACCGCGTTGACCAGCGTTTCCTCGCGCTTCTGCGGCACTTTGAAGCCAAACCACTCCAGCGCCCCCAAGTCCGGCCGGCTCCACCACAGATAGGGCATGGACACGCGCGCGGCCGGCAGCTCGAAACCGGCTCCGCGCAACAAACCCAGGTATTCGTCCGCGGTTTTCTGGATGTCCATCGGATGGCGGAACAACAGGCGGATAGGCAGCGAGTGGATGTAGCGCTTGGTCGATTCGGCGAACAGCAGCACCCCGCCCGGCTTCAGTACCCGGAAAAACTCCCGCATCGCCGCCTCCTGCTCCACCAGATGATGGAAGCTTTGATGGCAATACACCATGTCGAAGCTCTCGTCGGCGTACTCCATACGCGAAGCGTTGCCGAAGGCCAGCGTCACTGCGCTCGAGCAACGATCGGCGGCCGGACGCGCCCGCTTCTCGATGTCCGGGTCCGCGTCCAGCGCCACGATCTCGTCCGGCGCGAATCTGCGGGCCAGTTCGTCAAAGGAATGTCCAAACCCGCACCCCACGTCCAGCACCCGGGCAAACGCGCGCCGCGGCGGCATCATCCGCTCCAGATCGTTCAGCGCGCGCCGCAGCACATGCACTTTCCAGGTGGCCGTATTCAGGAACCAATTGCCAAAACGCGTTTCTTCAACAAACGGAAAAGTATTCTGCATTCTCAGATTCAAGCCAGGTATCCAACAAAAGCAGCCAGCCTCTCGCCCCAGGCCCCATCGACTCGGGCCAAAGGAAGGGCGCGCTCGCCGCAAAGACAAAAAACAGCCGCCAAGGCGGCTGTTGTCGCACTCAATCAAACCGGGGGAACTACTGCAACAAGTCGCCCGCCTCCGACTTGGGCGAACGGCTCAGCAATTCCTGCACCACCCGCTGCGGATCATGCCCCTGGTAGAGCAGGCCGCAGACCGCGGCGGTGATCGGCATGTCCACTTCCAGCCGCTCCGCCATGGTCAGCACTTCGCGGGCGGTGGCCACGCCTTCGGCGACATGGCCCAGCTCCTGCAGCGCTTGCTGCAAGGGCTTGCCCTCGGCCAGCTTCAGGCCCACCTGGCGGTTGCGCGACAGCGCGCCGGTGCAGGTGAGTATCAAATCTCCCATGCCGGCCAGGCCCATCATGGTGTGCTGGCTGGCGCCCAGCGCGGTGGCCAGGCGGGTGATTTCCGCCAGCCCGCGGGTGATCAGCGCGGCGCGGGCGTTCATGCCGTATTCCAGGCCGTCGGCCACGCCGGTGGCGATGGCCATCACGTTCTTGACCGCACCGCCCACTTCCACCCCCACCAGATCGGCGTTGGCGTACAGACGCAGCAAGGGGCTGTGCAGATCGCGCGCCACTTGCCGGGCGAAGGCTTCGTCGTCGGAGGCGACGGCCGCCGCCGCCGGCAAGCCCTGGGCCACTTCGCGGGCGAAGCTGGGGCCGGACAGCACGCCACAGCGGTGGTTGGCCGGCAGTTCCTCGGCCACCACCTGGTGCGGCAGCAGGCTGGAGCCGGCCTCGAAGCCCTTGCAGGCCCACAGCAGCGGCGGCAGTTGCGAAGACAGCGCGGTCAGCGCCCGCAAGGTGGGCCGCAAACCGGCCATCGGCGTGACGATGAGGATGAGTTCGGCGTCGTGGATGGCGCGCGGCAGTTCCGCGGACAGCTTGAGCGCGTCCGGAAACGGGCAATCGGGAAGATAGCGCTGATTGACGCGCTTGGCGGCCAGTTCGGCCACCTGGTTGGCGTCGCGCGCCCAGAGCGTGACTTGATGGTGACGGGCGAAGGCGATGGCCAGGGCGGTGCCCCATGCGCCAGCGCCCAGGATGGCCAGTTTCATGCGTAGCCCTTACAAGCCCCAGAGGTCGGTAATACGAGCATAGCCGATGCTGCCGTCGCGGTGGCGCACTTTGACCCAGCCGCCCTTGGGCGGCTCTTGCAGCTCCACCACGCCGTCCTTGGGCACGGTGTAGGCCAGCGGGCCGTCGTTGGCCGGCGCGGCGCGCACTTCCGCCTTGTCGGCGGTGATCAGCAACCAGCGCTGCTTGGACAGCGCGGCGGCCGGAATCCAGGCGATGCCGCCGGTGGCGTCGCGCACCCGCGACCATTCCTTCTGGCTGCTCAGCACTTCCACCGGGTAATAGCGGCTCACCACGAACAGTTTCTTCGAGGTGAGCGTCGGCGCCTCGTACAGCGCCACGCCGGTTTCCTTCACCGAGCGAAACTCAAGTGCGGCGGCGCCGTGGGACAGCAGGCCCAGGCTCAGCGCCAGCGGATATACGAGGCGTTTCATTGCTTGCGTCGCCTCAGGCGTTGCCGGCTTCGGCCTGTTGCGCGCGTTGCTGCATGTACAGGGCTTCGAAGTTGATCGGGGACAACAGCACCGGCGGGAAGCCTGCGCGGTTCACTACGCTGGACACGGCTTCGCGCGCGTAGGGGAACAGGATGTTGGGGCAAGCCACGCCCAGGATGGGGTCGATGTCTTCGGCCGGCACGTTGCGGATCTGGAAGATGCCGGACTGGCCCACTTCGCACAGGAACATGGTTTTTTCCGGCAGCTTGGCGGTCACGGTCACGGTCAGGGTCACTTCGTAGAAACCGTCGTCCAGCTGTTTGCCTTCGCTGGCCAGCTGCATGTCGATTTCCGGCTGTTCTTGTTCCAGGAACACCTGCGGCGCGCTAGGCACTTCCAGGGACATGTCCTTCACATAAATTTTCTCGATGGAAAACGCCGGCTGCAGCTCTTGTTGTTCGCTCATCTCTTTGTCTCACACGGAGGCCGCTCGCAAGCGGCCGGTTTTGGAATGGTTAAAACAGGCCTGCATCATCGCACGAAAGCGGTTCAGGGCCAACCGCCCGCAAGCGCGCGGTTTGATCGCGGGCAAGCCGGCTCAATCGGCCAGCAGCAGGTCCAGCTTGCCGGCCTGGTTCAGCGCCACCAGGTCGTCGCAGCCGCCGACGTGGGCGTCGCCGATGAAGATCTGCGGCACGGTGCGGCGGCCGGTCAGATCCATCATCTTGTCGCGCTCGACCGGGTCCAGATCGATGCGGATTTCCTTGATCTCGGCCACGCCTTTGGCGGAGAGGATTTGCTTGGCGCGGATGCAATAGGGGCACACCGCGGTGGTATACATGGTTACGGGTTTCATCGATGGCTCTCGCGGAATCGGGCGCTCCGGCGAGGAGCGCGCAAAACCCGATAGTATACTCCCGCCGCGCGCGCCGAAACCGTCAATCCGCCATGTTCTTACTTGGACGCCTCGAAGCGGTCGATCAGATCGGCGACGATCTGGTCCATCGCCTTGCCCATCTCCGGCGCGCGCGGGCTGTTGACGATCACCGCCAGCGCCAGCCGGCGGCCGTCCGCGCCCAGCCAGTAGCCGGCCAGCGCCTTGACGTCCTTGAGGGTGCCGGTCTTCATCCGCAGCCGCGGCCCTTGCTCGGCGAAGCGCTTGCGCAAGGTGCCGTCCTCGCCGGCGATGGGCAGGCTGGCCAGGAATTCGCTGGCGTAGGGGCCGCGCGCGGCGTTGAGCAGCACTTGCCCCATCAGGCGCGCGCTCACCCGCTCCCGCCGCGACAGGCCGGAGCCGTTTTCCAGCACCAGGGTTTCATCGGAAATGGCGTTGGCCGCCAGCAGACGCCGCACCGCGTGCTCGGCGTTGGCGCGGGTGTCCTCTCCGCCGCCGCCCTCCTTGCCCAAGGTCAGGAACAAGGTGCGCGCCATGGTGTTGTTGCTGTATTTGTTGATGTCGCTGATCGCCACGGTCAGCGGCTGGGAATCGTGACCGGCCAGTTCGCGCGCGCCGGCCGGCACCCGCCCCAGCCCCGCGCCCTTGGGCCCGGCGCCGCCCAGCGCCTGCCACAGGGCGGCGAAATCCTGACTGGCGAAGGCGTCGTGGTCCAACACGTTGACGAAGGTCTTGGCGCCGTCGCAACTGGGCGGCAAGGTGCCGCTGACGGTGACCGAGCGCACGTCGTTGGCGATGCTGACGTAGCGGCGCACGTCGGAGCAATCGTTCGCGCCGCCCTGGCCGCCGGCCTGCAGCTTGGCGTTGACGCTGACGCCGGCCAGCGGCGGGTCCAGCGCCATGCGCGCGCCGTCGGCGTCGACGTAGAAATTGAGCCAGGCCACTTTCAGATTGGTCAGATGGCTGTCCGGCTCCACGGTGAAGGCGCGGCCGGCGTCTTCGTCGAAGTCGCGGGCGCTGGACACGCCCTTGAAAGCGCTCTTGTCCAACACCAGCTTGCCGTCTATCCGTTGCACGCCGCGCAGCCGCAGGCCGTACAGCAGATTGAGCAGGCTATCGTTGTTGAAGCGCGGGTCGCCGGCGCCCAGCCAGTAAAGATCGCCTTGCAGCGCGCCGTCTCGCAGCGGAGCGGCGGACCACAACCCGGTATGCCAGCGATAACCGGGCTTGAGCAGATTCAGCGCGCTCCAGCTGGTGATCAGCTTCATGGTGGAGGCCGGATTGACCGCGCTGTCGGCGCGGTGGCCGGCCAGCGTCTTGCCGCTTTCCACCGGCGCGGCCCAGACGGCCACCTCCTCCGGCTTGAGGCCGTGCAGGTCCAGCGCGCAGGCCGGCCATGCCGACAGCAGCAGGCAAGCCGCCGTCAGGGTTTGTTTCGTTTTTGCTTTCATTGGGCGATCACATGTCTTGCGGATCCACATCCAGCGACCAACGCAGGCCGCGTCCATGGCGTTTGGCCGCCGCTTCCACCTGCGGCAGCAATGGGTTCAAAAAAGCGTGCAGCGCCTGCCGTTGCGGCGCTTCCAGCACCAGCTGGGCGCGTTCGCGATTGGCCAGCCGCGCCATCAGCGCCGGCGCCGGGCCGGCGATCAGCACCTCCGCCGCCAGCGGCTCGGCCAGCCGGCGCACTTCGGCCAGGAAGGCGGTGGCCAGTTCCAGACTGGGACTGTCGGCGCGCAACAGCGCTTGATAGGCGCAGGGCGGGAAGCCGGCGATGCGTCTCTCGTCCAGCAGGGTCTTGGCGTAGCCGTCGAAATCGTGGCGCGTCAGCGCTTGGTATAGCTCATGATCCGGCCACTGAGTCTGGATCAGCACTTCGCCGGGAGCGTCGGCGCGGCCGGCGCGGCCCGCCACTTGCATCAGCTGCGCGAACAAGCGCTCGGAGGCGCGGAAGTCCGCGGAGTACAGACCGCCGTCCGCGCCCAGCGCCACCACCAGCGACAAGGTGCCGAAGTCGTGCCCCTTGGCCAGCATCTGGGTGCCCACCAGCATGTCCACCTCGCCGGCATGGACCTTGCGATAGATTTCGTCCCAGGCTTCCTTGCGGCTGGTGGTGTCGCGGTCTATGCGCAGGATGCGCGCCTCGGGAAACAAGCGCGTCAGCGCGGACTCCAGCCGCTGGGTGCCTTCGCCCAAGGGTTTGATGTCGGGATTGCCGCAATCCGGGCAGGCGCGCGGCACCGCCTCTTCCCAACCGCAATGGTGGCAGCGCAGCTTGCGCTCCAACAGATGAACCACCAGCTTGGCGGAGCAGCGCGGACAGCCGCTGGTCCAGCCGCAATCGGTGCAGGCCACCACCGGCGCGAAGCCGCGGCGGTTGATGAACACCAGGCTCATCTCGCCGCGCGCCAGGCGTTGGCGCAGCGCCTGGATCACCGGTTCGGACAGGCCTTCGGCCAGCTTTTGCCTGCGCACGTCGACCAGTTTCACCTCCGGCAGCCGCGCCGCGCCGTGAGCGCGCCGGCTCAGGGACAGCCGGCGATAGCGGCCGGCCTCGACATTGGCCATGGTTTCCAGGCTGGGAGTGGCCGAGCCCAGCAGGATGGGCACGCCGGCCTGGCGCGCGCGCCAGATCGCCAGATCGCGCGCATGGTAGCGCAAGCCGTCCTGCTGCTTGAAGGAGCCGTCGTGCTCCTCGTCCACCACGATCAAGCCCAGGCGCGGCAGCGGCGTGAATACCGACAAGCGGGTGCCTATCATCACGTCGGCGCGCCCCTGCCAGCCGTCCAGCCAGCCCCTCAGACGCTCGCCGTCGGCCAGATGGCTGTGCTGCACCGCGATGCGGCTGTCCGGAAAGCGCTGGGTGAAGCGCGTGATCAGCTGCGGGGTCAGATTGATTTCCGGCACCAGCACCAGCACTTGGCGGCCGGCGGCCAGCTGGTCGGCGATCAGCCGCAGATAGACTTCGGTCTTGCCGCTGCCGGTAATGCCGTGCAGCAGCCAGGGCTGGTAGCCGGCCTGGCCGCGCAAGGCGTCCAGCGCGGCCTGTTGTTCTTCGTTCAGTTCGGGACTGTCCGCCACCCGCAAGGGCGTGGCTTCCGGCTCCACGCGGCGGACCTTCTTGTCCGCCAGCCAGTCCGCCAGCACCTTGCCCGCCTGCGGCGTCACCGCCTTGGCGGCGGCCAGCGTCAACGCGCCGTCCTGCAGCGCCTGCCACAGCGCCAAGCGGGCGCGCTGGCGGGCCGGCGGCGCTTCCGCCTCGCCTTGCGGCGTCAGCGCGTACGGCCGTTCATCCGGCAAGGCGATGTCCCGGGGCTCGCGCAGACCGGTGGGCAAGGCGGTGAACAGCGCCTGCCCCAGCGGATGGTGGTAGTAATCGGCGGCGAAGCGGACCAGGGCCATAAAGTCCGCCGGCAGCGGCGGCAGTCCGCTCAGCACGCACTCCAGCGGCTTGAGCTTGGCCGGGTCGATACCCTGCTGAGGTATATCCGTGACAACCACGCCACACAGCCGGCGCGGCCCGAAGGAAACCGCCACTCTTTGCCCGGCCATGACAGACAACTGGGTCAGGTAACTGAACGTACCTGGCAGCGGCACGTCCACGGCCACTTGCACGATGCTTTGCTGCCCCATCCGGCGCGCCCCCGAAGACAAATGCTGTTGTGACAAGGCTTTGCGGCCACTGTACACAGATGCTGTGGATAACTTTGTGAACAAGCTGTCGCCTTGAGGTCGAAACGGCCCCAGATCAACATTTCCGTTAGATTGCGCAAAAATTAATCAATTATTTTTCTCTTTATTTTCAAAGACTTAAATTGATCAAAAAAACATGAGCAATCGGCTTGACAAGAACCTGAACTCTGACTAGCAAATGTGCATAACTCCGAGAACGACTACGGTTCGCCTTGTCAATATCCTTGTTCATCCCAGTGTAAAAATACAATCCGGCCGCAGGAGAACCATTGGCCGGACAGGTAAGGATACCCCGACGACGCGCGGACGGCCTCAGGGGAAAAGTTAAATTTTCTGTTGAAAAAACAAATCCTTTTCCGCCGGCCGCGCTAACAGCAGCTTGATGCCGGATTTAGACACTGATAAAGCCGGCTTTAATGCCCGCCGGCCCGCGCCAACTTGGTGCGCCCGCCGGGGGGTATCACGCCGGAACGGCAAAAACATGCCGCCGGCTTGGAAAGCGGTTTTTCAGCCCGCGGCATGGTAGGAGCGCGACAAGCGGTGCACCGCGTCCACCAAGGCTCCGGCATGCTCCGGTTTGACGTGCTGGGAGATGCCGTGGCCCAGATTGAAGACATGGCCGCTGCCGGCGCCGTAGCTGGCCAGGATGCGCGCCACTTCGCGCTCGATGGCGGCGGGCTCGGCGAACAGCGCGTTGGGATCGAAGTTGCCCTGCAAGGCCACCTTGTCGCCCACCCGGGCGCGCGCGGCGCCCAGATCCGTGGTCCAGTCCAGGCCCACGCAGTCGGCGCCGATGGCCGCGATCTCTTCCAGCCACTGTCCGCCGCCCTTGGTGAACACGATCACCGGCACGCGGCGGCCGTCGGCCTCGCGCTTCAGTCCGGCGATGATCTGACGCATATAGGCCAGCGAGAACTCTCGATAAGCCGCCTGGGTCAGCGCCCCGCCCCAGGTGTCGAAAATCTGCACCGCCTGCGCGCCGGCGTCGATCTGGGCGTTCAGATAGTCGATCACGGTGCGGGCGTTCACGTCCAGGATATGGTGCAGCAGTTCCGGACGGCTGTAGAGCATGGCCTTGACGTGGCGGAAATCGTCGGAACCGCCGCCTTCTATCATGTAGCAGGCCAGGGTGAACGGGCTGCCGGAGAAGCCGATCAGCGGCACGCGGCCGTCCAGCGCCTTGCGGATGCTGGACACCGCGTCGAAGACGTAGCCCAGCTTGTCCAGCGCCGGCACCGTCAGCGCGCGGACGGCGGCTTCATCGCGCAAAGGACGCTCGAACTTGGGGCCCTCGCCTTCGGCGAAGTACAGGCCCAGGCCCATGGCGTCCGGCACGGTCAGGATGTCGGAAAACAGAATGGCGGCGTCCAGCGGGAAACGCTCCAGCGGCTGCAGGGTGACTTCGGTGGCGTAGTCGGGACTGGTGCACAAACCCATGAAGCTGCCGGCCCGGCTGCGGGTGGCGCGGTACTCCGGCAAATAGCGGCCGGCCTGGCGCATCATCCAGATCGGGGTGTATTCGACGGGCTGGCCAAGCAGCGCGCGCAGGAAGGTATCGTTCTTGAGCTGGGTCATGCGGCAATCAGTCCTGAATGACGAAAAAATAGAGCGTCATTATACCCGAGTCCCCCGGCCCAGTCCCCCCGCTTGGCGGCGCGCCTCCGCACGGCTAAGCTGTGCGCCATGAAGAAAACCGTACTCTTGTCCTGGAGCAGCGGCAAGGACAGCGCCTGGGCCTTGCATGTGCTGCGCCAAGATCCCGACGTCGAAGTCGTCGGCCTGTTCACCACCGTCAATCAGGCTTTCCAGCGCGTGGCCATGCACGCGGTGCGGGTGGAACTGCTGCAGGCGCAGGCCGCGGCGCTGGGTCTGCCGCTGCGCCAGCTGGCCATCCCCTACCCTTGCGGCAACGAGGATTACGCCAGCCGGATGGCCGACTTCGTCAACGCCTGCCGCGCAGACGGCGTCAGCCATATGGCCTTTGGCGATCTGTTCCTGGAGGACGTGCGCGCCTACCGCGAGCAGAACCTGGCCGGCAGCGGCATCGCGCCGCTCTTCCCGCTATGGGGCCTGTCCACCGCCGAGTTGGCGCAAACCATGCTGCGCAGCGGGCTCAAGGCCAGGCTGACCTGCCTGGACCCGCGCAAGCTGCCGCGCGAACTGGCCGGCCGCGAGTTCGGCCAGGCCTTGCTGGACGCGCTGCCGCCCGACGCCGACCCTTGCGGCGAATACGGCGAATTCCACTCCTTCGCCTGGGACGGCCCGATGTTCCTGCGTCCGGTGCCGCACGCGGTGGGCGAGACGGTGGAGCGGGATGGATTTGTATTCACGGACTTGCTGCCGCTGGACCCTCAACGCGGATAGAACCACAGCTCCTTGCGCTGCAGCGGCGTCTCCTTGGGCAGCAGGGGGTTGGGCAGCTCGATGATGCGCCGCTGCGCCAGGTTCAAGGCGCGCAGGCGCGGACCGTTGAAGCGCAGGAACAGCTTGTCGAAGCTGCCGTCCTTGATTGCGGCTTCCAGGCCCTGAGTCAGCGCACGGGCCAACTCCGGCCGGCGCGGCGACACGAAGAAATAAAAAGCCGCCGGATAGTGCAACACAATGTAAGGGTCCAATACCAGGCCCTTGGCGGCGTCGGACTCCAGCTCCTGGCCCACCTCGATCACGCTGCGCGGGAAATAGTCGAAACGCCCCTGACGCAGCATGGCGAACAGCGACAGGTACAAGGGGCTGGCCACCACCGGCAAACCGGCGGCGCGCAGAATCTGCGTATCCGGCCAATCCTGCCCTTGCCCGGCGCTCAGCGTCTTCAAATCCGCCAGCGTGAACGCCTTTTCAAACAGCCGGGCGCGCTTTTGCGACACCAGCGGCACGCGCCAGCCGATCAAGCCCTTGTACAGGGGAATCCGCACCGGCAGGGCCTTCTGTTCGCGCTCGCGGCTGCTCATGCCCCAGAACAGATCCACGCCGGCGTCGCCGTGCGCCATCTGCTCCAGCGCCCGCCCCTGATTCATGTCCAGCGCGCTGCTCAGCTCGCAACTGAGTTTGGCCTCGCTGCACGCCAGTTGCAGCAAAGCCTGCATATAGGGCAGATGCGGGTCTTGCTCTCCGGACACCAGCGCGTAGCGGATAGACAAAGTTTGCCCCTGCGCCGGCAGCGCCAGTACGCACAGCAGCAGCATCAAGATTCGCGTCAATGCGCGCCCTCCCGAGAAAACCCTGTTCATTATGGCCGCCGCTTAGACGCTGTTCAAAGTCAGCCGCGCTTCATTGAGCCGCTGCTTAGAGCCAGCCCAAGCCGCCCAGCAAAGCGCCGGCCGACAATAGCCACAAGGGATTGATCGCAGTGCGCCACGCCGTCAGCGCCACCGCGCCGCACAGCAGCCAAGCGCCCGCGTCGGCATTGGCCGCCTGGCTCAACAGCCAGGCGCTGGCCGCCACCAGCCCTATGGTCAGCGGCGCCAGTCCCCGTTGGATTGCCCGGGTCAGCGGCGCCTGCTGATAACGCTGCCACCAGCGCGCCACGTAATAACTCAACACCGACGACGGGCCGCAAATGCCGAGCATGCTGACCAGAGCGCCCGGCACCCCGGCCACCTGCCAGCCTATCAGACTGACCACCAGCACATTGGGGCCGGGCGCGGCCTGGGCGATGGCGAACAGCGCGGCGAACTCGCGCGCGTTCATCCAGCCCTGCTCCACCACCAGGCGTTGCAGCTCGGGTATCAGCACATTGGCGCCGCCCACAGCCATCAGCGACAACAAGGAAAACTGCCATAGCAGCGTCAGCAGTATCACGCGCCCTCCTTCGGCCGGTCGCGCCAGGCCAAGCCGATGGCGACGGGCGCCAGCAAGGCCAGCGACCACAGCAAGGGCAGTTGCAAGACGCCCAAGGCGCAGAAAGTCAGCGCCGCCACCAGCGCGCACCACAACTTGCGCTCGATGCGCGCCAGCAGCCGCAGCCCCATCGCCGCGATCAAGCCGGCGGCGGCGGAGGCCAGGCCGTGCAACACATTCTGCACCAGCGGCAGTTGCCGATAATGGCCGTAGAAGGACGCCAGCAGCAGCACGATGACCATGGGCGCCAGCAACAGGCCGGCGATGGCGGCCAAGGCTCCGCTCACGCCGTGAAAGCGGCTGCCCACCGCCACCGCGACATTGACGATATTGGGGCCCGGCAGCACTTGCCCCAGGCCCAGCACCACGGCGAAATCCGCCTCGCTCAACCAACGACGGCGCAGCACCATCATCCGGTGCGCCTGCGGCAACACGCCGCCGAAACCGGTCAGCCCGATCGAGAAAAAGCCGGCGAACAAATCACGCCGGCTGGGCGTCCGCACATCCGCTTCCATGCCCTTTCCTCTCGTCAAATCAGCCATGCGTCCACGCTACGCCGATGCGCGCCGCAGCTCAAACGAAAATCGCTGACAGGCCCTGTCAATAAAACTCACAGCGCGCCCAGGCGCTCCAGAATGAAGTCTATGAACACTCGCAGCTTGGGCAAAGGCCGGCGGTCCTGCAGATAAATCAAATGCATGGGCTTGGGCGGCGGCAAACAGCCCGGCAGCACCTCCACCAGCCGACCGGCGGCCACATCGTCGCCCAGCAAGGCCTCGGCTTGCAGCACGATGCCGCCGCCGGCCAGCGCCACCATGCGCAGCGCCTGGCCGTGATTGGACTGAAAGCGGCTGGCGCGCGCCCACTCGCCTGCGCCCAGCAATTCCCAGCCGTCGTCCTTGCGCCACAGTGAGAAACCCAGGCAATCATGCGCGGCCAGATCCGCCGGCGTGCGCGGCACGCCCTTGCGCGCCAGATAGGCGGGCGCCGCCGCCACCATCATCCGATAGGGCTGCAAGGGCCGCGCCACCAGGCCGGAGTCCGGCAGCCGGCCGATGCGAAAAGCGACGTCGTAGCCGTCGGCCACCAAGTCGACCAGCTCGTCGGACAAACTCAGGTCCACGGTGATGTCCGGATAGGTTTGCATGAACTCGGCCAGCAGGCCGGCCAGGCGCAGAGAGCCGAAAGTCACCGAGGCGTTGACACGCAGCACGCCGCGCGGCGCGCCGCTGATCAGTTCGGCCCCGCTTTCCGCCGCGCGGATTTCCGCCAGAATGGACTGGCAGCGCTGGAAATAGTGCGAGCCCAGTTCGGTCAGTTGCTGACGGCGGGTGGTGCGCGCCAGCAGCCGGCCGCCCAGCCGCTGCTCCAGGCTGGCGATATGCTTGCCCACCATAGGCTGGGACAAACCATGCGCCTCCGCCGCCGCGGTGAAGCTGCCGCGTTCCACCACCGCCACGAACAGCTCCATGCTCAATAGGCGATCCATGCCATTCATAACTCACAGTTTTCAATCTTGTTCATCTTAGCGGATTAATCAAGACGCCGCGCGGGCGCAGAATGGCCGGGTCTTGTACTTGTCCGGGAGATCCCCCATGAAAAAGATTCTCATCGTCGGCGCCCACGGCACGCTGGGCCAGGCCGTCAGCCAGGCGCTGTCCCATCATCAGCTGATCAAGGCCGGCAGCCGCCGCGGCGACGCGCTGGTGAACCTGACCGACGGCGACAGCATTCGCGCGCTGTTCGAACGCATAGGCAAGGTGGACGCCATCATCAGCGCCACCGGCAAACTGCATTTCGGCCCCCTGGCGGAAATGAGCGCCGAGCAGTTCCGCGTCGGCCTCAAGGACAAGCTGATGGGCCAGGTGGAACTGGCCTTGATCGGCCAGCACTATCTGAACGCCGGCGGCTCCATCACGCTGACCAGCGGCATCGTCAGCGAGCAGCCCATCCGCTTCGGCAGCAACGCCAGCGCGGTGAACTCGGCGCTGGAGGGCTTTGTCCGCGGCGCGGCGGCGGAACTGGACGGCGGGCGTCGCATCAATGTGGTCAGCCCCAATGTGCTGCAAGAATCCTGGGAGCAGTACCGGGACTTCTTCCCCGGCTTCGAGGCGGTGCCGGCGGCGCGCGCGGCGCTGGCCTATGTGCGCAGCGTGGAGGGCGTGCAGACCGGTCAGACGTTGCGCGTCTGGTAAGCCCGGCGCCTTAGAAACCGTTCAATGTCGGTAGCGCGTCTGCGCTACGGCCTTGAACAGCGCCTTAGTCGTAAATCGTCAGCAATTCGGCCATTTCGCGCCTGCCGGCGGCGGACAGACAGGCGGCCTTCAGTTTGCCCAGCATCGCGGCGTCGCGCGCCAGCTCGCTGCGCTTGGACACGTAGAGCGCCATCGGTTCGTCGCCATGCGCGTATTCGGTCAGATTGGGCAGGCTGCCGCCCATCTGCCGCAGCGCGTGGCCGCAGCCGGGACGCACGCACATCATCGCGTCCAGCCGGCCGGCTTGCAGCATGCGAAAACCCTGCGGCATGTCCGACACCTCCACCGGCGCTGCGCCGCTTTGGGCGATAAAGCCGTCCAGGGTATGAGTGCCGCGCAGGACGCCCAGGCTGCGCTGGCGGAACCAAGACGGGCCGATGGGCGTCACCAGGCCGCGGCGATGATAGAGCACGGAGATGCGGATAGACGCCGGCCGGCACAACTCCACGGCGAAACGCGAACGCTCCGGCGAGGCGGTCACCAGCGCCAAGGCGTTGCGGCCCTGTTTCAGTTCTTCTATCACCCGCGGCAGAGGCCGAACGTCTTGGGTCAGCGCCAGCCCCGCCTGCCGCGCGACGAAGCGGATGAAACGCGGCGCCAGGCCGTCCTGGCTCGCGCCGTCGCCCCAGGGGCCGATGTCCTGGCTGGAAGAGTGGTAGCCGGCCGCCAGCGCGGGCAACGCCAGCCAGCCCGCCAACAGTCCCCGCCATTGCTTGGCCATGCCTTTCCCCTTGAGTTGAGACGCCGCGCCTAGCCTCACTATAGCCCGCAATGAAAAAGCCCCCGCAAGCAAGGCTCGCAGGGGCTTTCCTTCAAGCGGAAGCGCCGACGCGGCCGCTCAGATGTCGGCCTCGACCGCGTTGCCGTTGGCCTCCATCCAGCTGCGGCGGCTGGACGCCTCGCCCTTGCCCATCAGCATGACGAAAGTGGACAGGGTCTGCTCCAGTTCGCCTACGCGCACCCGCACCTGCGACAGCCGGCGGGTGTCCGGATTCATCGTGGTGTCCTTCAACTGCTCCGGGTTCATCTCGCCCAGGCCCTTGAAGCGGGAAATGCTCCAGGCGTTTTCTCGCACGCCTTCGCTGCGCAGCCGGTCCAGAATGGCCGTCATCTCGCCTTCGTCCAGCGCGTACAGCTTGCGCGGAGGACGATGCTTGCCCTGCCCCGGCACGTCCACGCGGAACAGCGGCGGCTGGGCCACGTAGATGTTGCCGTTTTCGATCAAGCGCGGGAAATGGCGGAAGAACAGCGTCAGCAACAGCACCTGGATGTGAGAACCGTCCACGTCGGCGTCGGACAGGATGGCGATCTTGCCGTAACGCTGGCCGGACAGGTCAGGACGGTCGTTAGGGCCATGCGGATCCACGCCGATGGCCACCGAGATGTCGTGAATCTCGGCATTGGAAAACAGCTGATCCTTGTCGGTTTCCCAGCTGTTGAGCACCTTGCCGCGCAAGGGCAGGATGGCCTGGTATTCCTTGTCGCGCGCCAACTTGGCGGAACCGCCGGCGGAATCGCCCTCCACCAGGAACAGCTCGTTGCGATCGATGTCCTCGCTCTCGCAATCGGTCAGCTTGCCGGGCAGCACCGCCACGCCGGAGCCTTTTTTCTTTTCCACCTTCTTCACCGACTTCAAGCGCGACTGCGCCTGGCGTATCGCCAGCTCGGCGATTTTCTTGCCGGACTCCACGTTCTGGTTCAGCCACAACTCCACCGGATCGCGCGCCAGGCCGGAAATCAGCTTCAAGGCGTCGCGGCTGGTCAGCTTGTCCTTGGTCTGCCCCTGAAACTGCGGGTCCAGCACGCGGGCGGACAATACGAAGCGCACGCGGCTCCACACATCCTCGGCCATCAGCTTGACGCCGCGCGGCAACAGATTGTGGTGGTCGATGAAGCTCTTCACCGCGTCGAACACGCCGGCGCGCAAGCCGGCCTCGTGAGTGCCGCCCACCGGGGTCGGAATCAGGTTGACGTAGCTTTCGCCGCTGGCGCCGTCTTCGAACCAGGCCATGGCCCACTGCGCGCCTTCGCCCTTGGCGAACTGCTCGTGATCGTCGCCGATATAGGCTTCGCCGGCGAACAAGGGCGCCACCGGCTCGTCGCCGTTGCACAGTTCCGCCAGATAGCTCTTCAAGCCCTCCGGGTACTGCCAAACCTTGACTTCGTCGCCGCTGGGGCGCTCCACCACCAGGGTGACCGCCACGCCGGGCAGCAACACCGCCTTGGCGCGCAGCAGACGCTCCAACTCCGGCAAGGAGTAGCGCGGGCTTTCAAAATACTTGCCGTCCGGCCACACCCTGACCCGGGTGCCGCTGGTGCGCGGGCCGCAATCCGCCACCCGAGCCAGCGGCTCGATGACGTCGCCGCCGGAAAACACCAGGCGGTGCACGCCGCCCTCGCGCTTGACCTCCACCTCCAGCCGGGTGGACAGCGCATTGGTCACCGATACGCCGACGCCGTGCAAACCGCCGGAGAAGGCGTAGGCGCCGCCGTCCTTCTTGTTGAATTTGCCGCCGGCGTGCAAGCGGGTGAACACCAGTTCCAGCACCGGCACGCCTTCTTGCGGATGCAGGCCGACCGGAATGCCGCGGCCGTCGTCTTCCACCGACAGCGAGCCGTCCTGATGCACCGTCACCGCGATCTTGCGCGCAAAGCCGCCCAGCGCCTCGTCGGCGGCGTTGTCTATCACTTCCTGGCAAATATGGGTGGGGTCGGTGGTGCGGGTATACATCCCCGGCCGTTCCTTGACCGGCTCCAAGCCTTTCAGCACCCGTACCGACGACTCATCGTATTGTTGCGTCATGTTTGAATCTTGTTGCTCAGCAAATTACGCCAAACGCCGCGGCCAAGGCCACGGCGCAAAAAAAGACAGCGGGCCAGGCCCGCCGTGTCGCTTCGAGGCCGCGCGCGCAGACGCCGCCGCCCGGCGGCGCGTCAATGCGGCTCCTGGGCGCGGCCAAGCCGGGCCAGATAGGCCTCCCGACTCTCCACCCCGCGCAGGAAGCGCGACAACTCGGCCAGCGCGCGCTCGTACACCTCGCGCTTGAACTCGATCACCGCGTCCACCGGCGCCCAGTATTCGTTCCAGCGCCAGCCGTCAAACTCCGGGTGGCTGCTGGCGCGCAGGCAGACATCGCACTCGCGCCCCACCAGCTTCAGCAGAAACCAAATCTGCTTCTGCCCCTTGTAACTGCCGCGCCACTCCCGACGCACCCAATTGGTGGGCACCTCGTAGCGCATCCAGTCGCGGGTGCGTCCCAGTATTTTCACATGTTGCGGCAGCAAACCCACCTCTTCCAGCAGCTCGCGATACATCGCGGCTTCCGGACTTTCGCCTGGCTTGATTCCGCCTTGCGGAAACTGCCAGGAATGCTCTCGCACTCGCTTGCCCCAGAACACCTCATTTTTGCCGTTGATGAGGATGATTCCGACATTGGGGCGGTATCCGTCCCGGTCCAGCATTGGAAAACCTGCAATTCATCTAGTTGAACGAATTTTTGCACATTTCGCCCCGCCTTGCCATGGACTCTATCGCCGGCCCGGCAAAGGCCCGACTTCGTCCGGAACTGCGCTGGCGCAAGGATTGCGCAGGCGCGGACTCCCCCAAGAGGCGAAAACGATGCTACGATTCCACGATTAAACGTCAAACCCAACGCTTACATGGCATTTCTGCTAAAAAGATCGTTGCTGGCCCAGCTGCCCAAGCTTCGCCTGCAAGCCGACGCCATCACCACCCTGCACCAGACCGCAGACTTCCGTCTTAGCCTGCTGGAAGCGATCGCGCAGGCCCGGCACCGCATTTATATCGCCGCGCTCTATCTGGAGCACGACGAGGCCGGTCAGGAAGTGCTGGACGCGCTGTTCGCCGCCAAACAACGCCAGCCCCAGCTGGACATCCGCGTGATGGTGGACTGGCACCGCGCCCAGCGCGGGCGCATCGGCGAGAGCCAGGACAGCTGCAACGCCGCCTGGTATCGGGCCCAGGCGCTGCGGCACAGCGTTGACGTGCCCGTCTACGGCATTCCGGTGCAAACCCGCGAATTGTTCGGCGTGCTGCACCTCAAAGGCCTGATTGTCGACGACCAGGTGCTGTACAGCGGCGCCAGCATCAACAACGTCTACTTGCACAAGCTGGACAAATACCGTTTCGACCGCTACCACCTGATCCGCAACCAGGCGCTGGCGGACGTCATGGCCGACTATATGCACGAGCAGTTCTTCAACGACCCCGCCGTCTTCCGGCTCGACAAGCCGGCGCCGGCCACCCGCAGCATCCGCAAGGAAATCCGCGTCTTCCGCGACAAGATCAGCCATAGCCAATACCGGATTGAAAACCAGGTCGGCGCGGAAGACGAGCTCAGCGTCAGCCCGATTGTCGGCATCGGCAAGGGCAACGCGCTCAACCGGGTGATTCTGGAACTGATTGCCAACACCCGCAGCTCGCTGTTCATCTGCACCCCCTATTTCAACTTTCCGCGGCCGGTGGTGCTCGCCATCAGCAAGGCGCTGCGCCGCGGCGTACAGATCGACATCGTCGTCGGCGACAAGACCGCCAACGACTTCTACATTCCGCCCAGCGAGCCCTTCCGCGTCATCGGCGCGCTGCCCTATCTCTACGAAATGAATTTGCGCCGCTTCGCCAAGCGCCAACGCCATTACATCGGCACCGGCCAGTTGCGCGTGCACCAGTGGAAGGACGGGGACAACACCTATCACCTCAAAGGCATGTTCAGCGACCAGCGCCACATGCTGCTGACCGGCAACAACCTCAATCCGCGCGCCTTCCGCCTGGACATGGAAAACGCCTTGCTGATCAGCGACCCCAAGGCCGAACTCAAGCACCAGAACCAACAGGAACAGGAAAACATCCTGCGCCACAGCCGGCAGCTGCTGCACTACCGCGAACTGGAAGACGTGCGCACCTATCCCGAGCAAATCAAGAAGCTGCTGACCCGCCTGAGCCGCGTGCGCATCGACCGCATGCTCAACCTGATGCTGTAAACGGTTCAAGGCGCGCTAAAACGCCGCCGTTCCCCGCCGGCATCGGCCCATATGCTAAAAAGATGAAAACGCTTAGCAAAACATGGAGCCCCCGATGCCGGCCATCAAGATCGACACCCAAAACCTGAGCATCAGCCGCGATCTGTCGGAAAAGTGGCAGCAGGTGCTGGATCTGCTGGCCAAAATCGTCGACATCCCCGCCGCGCTGATCATGCAAAAGCAGGCTCCTCGCATCAAGGTCCTCCTCTCCAGCCATAGCCAGGGCAACCCCTACGAAGAAGACGAGCTGGCCGACCTCGACACCGGCCTGTATTGCGAGACCGTGATGAGCAGCCGCAGGGATCTGCTGGTGCCCAACGCCTTGAAAGACCCGGACTGGGATCACAATCCCGACATCAAGCTGGGCATGATCTCCTACCTGGGCATGCCGCTGATCTGGCCCAATCAGGACGTGTTCGGCACCATTTGCGTGCTCGACCGGGCCGAAAACCCCTATAGCCAGACCCACAAACAATTGCTCGGCCAATTCCGCGCCATGGTGGAGCGCGATCTGCACCAGGTGTATCACGATCAGGCCAGGGAACAGGAAGACGCCATCCTGCGCGCGGACGAGGCCGAGCGGGTCAGGCGGGAGTTCGAATCTTTGCGAGCCGGGGAGCAAAAAGCGCTGCAGGCGCTGCGTGAAAGCGAGGAGCGCTGGCATTTCGCGCTGGAAGGCGCCGGCGACGGCGTCTGGGACTGGAATATCGCCGGCGACACCGTCTTTCTGTCCTCCCGCTGCCGACAACTGCTGGGACTGGACGAGCGGGACAGCGAGGCGTTCAAGCTGTGGCAAACCGGCATTCACCCCGACGACCTGCCCGAGGTCGAGGCCGCGATCAAGCGCTACCTGCGCCAGCCGGAAGGGTCTTTCACCTCGGAACACCGTTTCCGCGCGCAAGACGGCTGGATATGGCTGCTGAGCCGCGGCATGGTGGTGGGCCGCGACGAGCAGGGACGGCCCTCGCGCATGATAGGCACCTACTCCGACATCAGCCGGCGCAAACAGGCGGAATCCGAGCTGCAGCAACTCAACAGCCACCTGGAAGAACGCGTCGCCAAGCGCAGCGCCGAGCTCAAGCAAGCCATGCAGCAAATCAGCATCGCGGAAAAACAGACGGCGCTCGCCCGCATGGTCGCCGGCATGGCGCACGAATTGAACACCCCGATAGGAAATATCCTGCTCAGCGCCTCGGTCTTGCACGCAGACCTCAGGTCCATCATTCAAGCCGATGAAGCCAAACAGCTCTCGCGCGGCAATCTGCAAGATTTTCTGCGCAAGACAGTCGAAACCAGCGAACTGCTACAAAGAAACAGCGAGCTGGCCGGCGACCTGATCGGCCGCTTCAAGCTGATCGCCTCCGATCAACTCGCGCAGCCCAAGCGCGCCTTCAAGCCCGCTCAAACCCTCGCCCAACTAACGCGAGCCTTACTGCCGCCGGAGCACTATCCGGACATCCGACTGACGCTGGAAGCGCCGCAAGACCTACAAATCGAGAATTATCCAGGCGCTTTGGAGCAACTCTTGTCCCACTTGATCGCCAATAGCCTCGCCCACGGCTTTGACGGGCATGATCGCGGCCATATCGACATCCGGCTGCAAGCGCAGGAAGATGCCCTGCTGCTCTGCTATTCAGACAACGGCAAGGGCATCGAGCCGGAGCTGCAACACAAGGTGTTCGACCCCTTCTTCACCACGCAAATGGGACAAAGCGGCTTGGGACTGGGGCTGGCCATGGTGCACAACATCGTGCACACCATCCTGAAAGGCGACATCCGGCTGGACAGCGCGCGAGGACAAGGCGCTAGCTTCACCATCCGCTTCCCGCCCAACCAACGCTGAGGCCACCAGGCGAAAATCCATAAAAAAAGCCTCCCCTTGGGGGAGGCTTGCTTCTAGTTCCGTCCGGCAGCGCAATGCATAAAGCCCAGCTCGTGTGAGCTGGGCTTTGCAATGGGGCGTCTGGCGGTGTCCTACTTTCACATGGCGAATGCCACACTATCATCGGCGCTAAGGCGTTTCACGGTCCTGTTCGGGATGGGAAGGCGTGGGACCACCTCGCTATGGCCACCAGACATAAACTGGTACAAACTTGAAGAAGCCTAGGTCGATCCTGGATCAACCCACATATATTCGGTATTCAATTGTGTCGCACAACCACTATCTCGTCACTCGGTTTCCCAAGCCACTCAAATGATAGGATCAAGCCTCACGAGCAATTAGTATCGGTTAGCTTAACGCCTCACAGCGCTTCCACACCCGACCTATCAACGTCCTGGTCTCGAACGACTCTTCAGGAGGGTCAAGCCCTCAGGGAAGTCTCATCTTCAGGCGAGTTTCCCGCTTAGATGCTTTCAGCGGTTATCTCTTCCGCACTTAGCTACCCGGCAATGCGACTGGCGTCACAACCGGTACACCAGAGGTGCGTCCACTCCGGTCCTCTCGTACTAGGAGCAGCCCCCGTCAAACTTCCAACGCCCACTGCAGATAGGGACCAAACTGTCTCACGACGTTTTGAACCCAGCTCACGTACCACTTTAAATGGCGAACAGCCATACCCTTGGGACCGGCTACAGCCCCAGGATGTGATGAGCCGACATCGAGGTGCCAAACACCGCCGTCGATGTGAACTCTTGGGCGGTATCAGCCTGTTATCCCCGGAGTACCTTTTATCCGTTGAGCGATGGCCCTTCCATTCAGAACCACCGGATCACTATGTCCTGCTTTCGCACCTGCTCGACTTGTCGGTCTCGCAGTTAAGCTACCTTTTGCCATTGCACTATCAGCACGATTTCCGACCGTACCTAGGTAACCTTCGAACTCCTCCGTTACACTTTGGGAGGAGACCGCCCCAGTCAAACTGCCTACCATGCACTGTCCCCAATCCGGATCACGGACCAAGGTTAGAACCTCAAACACACCAGGGTGGTATTTCAAGGACGGCTCCATGAGAACTAGCGTTCCCACTTCATAGCCTCCCACCTATCCTACACAAGTCTGTTCAAAGTCCAATGCAAAGCTACAGTAAAGGTTCACGGGGTCTTTCCGTCTAGCAGCGGGGAGATTGCATCTTCACAAACACTTCAACTTCGCTGAGTCTCAGGAGGAGACAGTGTGGCCATCGTTACGCCATTCGTGCGGGTCGGAACTTACCCGACAAGGAATTTCGCTACCTTAGGACCGTTATAGTTACGGCCGCCGTTTACTGGGGCTTCGATCAAGAGCTTGCACCCCATCACTTAACCTTCCAGCACCGGGCAGGCGTCACACCGTATACGTCCACTTTCGTGTTGGCACAGTGCTGTGTTTTTGTTAAACAGTCGCAGCCACCGATTCTCTGCGACCTCTCAAAGCTCCTCCCGCAGGGGATTCACTCTAAGAGGCATACCTTCTCCCGAAGTTACGGTATCAATTTGCCGAGTTCCTTCTCCTGAGTTCTCTCAAGCGCCTTAGAATTCTCATCCTGCCCACCTGTGTCGGTTTGCGGTACGGTTCTTATGCAGCTGAAGCTTAGTGGCTTTTCCTGGAAGCGTGGTATCAGTCACTTCAGGTCCGTAGACCCTCGTCATCACGTCTCGGCCTTAAGGGAAGGCGGATTTGCCTACCTCCCCAGCCTACCGGCTTAAACAGACTATTCCAACAGTCTGATGACCTAACCTTCTCCGTCCCCACATCGCACTGCATAAAAGTACGGGAATTTTAACCCGTTTCCCATCGACTACGCTTTTCAGCCTCGCCTTAGGGGCCGACTCACCCTACGCCGATGAACGTTGCGTAGGAAACCTTGGGCTTTCGGCGAGCGGGCTTTTCACCCGCTTTATCGCTACTCATGTCAGCATTCGCACTTCTGATATCTCCAGCATCCCTTACGAGACACCTTCACAGACCTACAGAACGCTCCCCTACCATCTGCACTTACGTGCAAATCCGCAGCTTCGGTTATCAGTTTGAGCCCCGTTACATCTTCCGCGCAGGACGACTCGACCAGTGAGCTATTACGCTTTCTTTAAATGATGGCTGCTTCTAAGCCAACATCCTGGCTGTCTATGCCTTCCCACCTCGTTTACCACTTAACTGATCATTTGGGACCTTAGCTGGCGGTCTGGGTTGTTTCCCTCTTGACGATGGACGTTAGCACCCACCGTCTGTCTCCCATGCTCGCACTTTCCGGTATTCAGAGTTTGCCATGGTTTGGTAAATCGCAATGACCCCCTAGCCATAACAGTGCTTTACCCCCGGAAGTGATACATGAGGCACTACCTAAATAGTTTTCGGGGAGAACCAGCTATCTCCGAGTTTGTTTAGCCTTTCACCCCTATCCACAGCTCATCCCCTAGTTTTGCAACACTAGTGGGTTCGGACCTCCAGTGCGTGTTACCGCACCTTCATCCTGGCCATGGATAGATCACTCGGTTTCGGGTCTACGCCCAGCAACTAAATCGCCCTATTCGGACTCGGTTTCCCTACGCCTCCCCTATTCGGTTAAGCTCGCTACTGAACGTAAGTCGCTGACCCATTATACAAAAGGTACGCAGTCACGGAACAAGTCCGCTCCCACTGTTTGTATGCATCCGGTTTCAGGTTCTATTTCACTCCCCTCCCGGGGTTCTTTTCGCCTTTCCCTCACGGTACTGGTTCACTATCGGTCGATCATGAGTATTTAGCCTTGGAGGATGGTCCCCCCATCTTCAGACAGGATTTCTCGTGTCCCGCCCTACTTATCGTACGCCTAGTCCTTGGAATGCGTTTTCGTGTACGGGGCTATCACCCACTATGGCGGTCCTTTCCATGAACCTTCCACTAACACAATCCATAACACGTAC
Source organism: Chromobacterium sp. Beijing (assembly GCF_021496765.1). Taxonomy (NCBI): domain Bacteria; kingdom Pseudomonadati; phylum Pseudomonadota; class Betaproteobacteria; order Neisseriales; family Chromobacteriaceae; genus Chromobacterium; species Chromobacterium sp. Beijing. Next base: position 5,321,759 of record NZ_CP053750.1, on the reverse strand, counting down.
AGGCTCTTCCGCGTTCGCTCGCCACTACTAACGGAATCTCGGTTGATTTCTTTTCCTGCAGCTACTTAGATGTTTCAGTTCGCTGCGTTCGCCTCCTCAGACCTATGGATTCAGTCTGGGATCTCCTTGCGGAGGGGTTTCCCCATTCGGACATCGCGGGATCAAAGCTCTATTGCCAGCTCCCCCGCGCTTTTCGCAGGCTTACACGTCCTTCTTCGCCTATGATCGCCAAGGCATCCACCAGATGCACTTAGTCGCTTGACCCTATCATTTCAGTAACCTAGATCACCAAAACAACAAGTGTGTTTGTGCGACGACTACACCGCCCCTTTTGATATGGCGACGTAGCCTAGATACAATCAAATACCCAAGATGACGATCCGTCCGCGTAAAGAGTTAACTCTACGCTTCCTTCTCGCCGTCTTTATATATTCGGCTTCTTCAGTTTGTTAAAGATCAGTGCGTTCAAACAACGCGATCACAGTACTCATCCAAGCACTCTGATCGCGAGACTCAAACTCGCGAATAACCGATAGGCTGTAAGTACTCGATCAACAACCTTCTCTAGAAAGGAGGTGATCCAGCCGCAGGTTCCCCTACGGCTACCTTGTTACGACTTCACCCCAGTCATGAATCCCACCGTGGTAAGCGGCCTCCTTACGGTTAGCCTACCCACTTCTGGTGAAACTCACTCCCATGGTGTGACGGGCGGTGTGTACAAGACCCGGGAACGTATTCACCGCAGCATGCTGATCTGCGATTACTAGCGATTCCGACTTCACGCACTCGAGTTGCAGAGTGCGATCCGGACTACGATCGGTTTTATGAGATTGGCTCCACCTCGCGGCTTCGCGACCCTCTGTACCGACCATTGTATGACGTGTGAAGCCCTGGTCATAAGGGCCATGAGGACTTGACGTCATCCCCACCTTCCTCCGGTTTGTCACCGGCAGTCCCATTAGAGTGCCCAACTTAATGATGGCAACTAATGGCAAGGGTTGCGCTCGTTGCGGGACTTAACCCAACATCTCACGACACGAGCTGACGACAGCCATGCAGCACCTGTGTTAACGCTCCCTTTCGGGCACCACCACATCTCTGCGGCGTTCGTTACATGTCAAGACCAGGTAAGGTTTTTCGCGTTGCATCGAATTAATCCACATCATCCACCGCTTGTGCGGGTCCCCGTCAATTCCTTTGAGTTTTAACCTTGCGGCCGTACTCCCCAGGCGGTCAACTTCTCGCGTTAGCTACGCTACCAAGGATTCAAACCCCCAACAGCTAGTTGACATCGTTTAGGGCGTGGACTACCAGGGTATCTAATCCTGTTTGCTCCCCACGCTTTCGTGCATGAGCGTCAGTGTCATCCCAGGGGGCTGCCTTCGCCATCGGTATTCCTCCGCATCTCTACGCATTTCACTGCTACACGCGGAATTCTACCCCCCTCTGACGCACTCTAGTCGTGCAGTCTCCAATGCCGTTCCCAGGTTAAGCCCGGGGCTTTCACATCAGACTTGCACAACCGCCTGCGCACGCTTTACGCCCAGTAATTCCGATTAACGCTTGCACCCTACGTATTACCGCGGCTGCTGGCACGTAGTTAGCCGGTGCTTATTCTTCCGGTACTCTCAGACCCAGCGGTTATTAACCACTAGGATTTGCTCCCGGACAAAAGTCCTTTACAACCCGAAGGCCTTCTTCAGACACGCGGCATGGCTGGATCAGGCTTGCGCCCATTGTCCAAAATTCCCCACTGCTGCCTCCCGTAGGAGTCTGGGCCGTGTCTCAGTCCCAGTGTGGCGGATCATCCTCTCAGACCCGCTACTGATCGACGCCTTGGTGAGCCTTTACCTCACCAACTAGCTAATCAGACATCGGCTGCTCGTATAACGTGAGGCCTTACGGTCCCCCACTTTCCCCCTCAGGGCGTATGCGGTATTAATCCGGCTTTCGCCGAGCTATCCCCCATTACACGGTACATTCCGATGCATTACTCACCCGTTCGCCACTCGTCAGCGGTGCAAGCACCCTGTTACCGTTCGACTTGCATGTGTAAAGCATGCCGCCAGCGTTCAATCTGAGCCAGGATCAAACTCTTCAGTTCAATTCCAAGCAAATTTTCTGGCACGCAAGATCAAAGAAACATCGAGACATTTCTCGTCTTGCAGTGCAAGTGTTTGGTCATCGACCGAGCACTTACACCTATCGGTTATTCGTTCTGTTAAAGATCGGTGCAGGTCGCTGCGCTTCGTTTCCGCCGCTGCGTTGTCTGCTGAGGAGGCGAACTATACGTCAGCCCCCTAAACCCGTCAACACCTTTTGCGAGAAAAACCTCAACAAAAGCGGGCCTCACAGGCCAAACCCTTGACGCAACAAGCAATATCCGAAAGGGGTATTTGCCAACACCCCCTCCCGACCCCGCCGAACCATGAAAAACGGGCCGGCGCTTCGCCGGCCCGTTGCGGGATGCGCGCAAATCTTCTAGTTTTTCACGCTCTCCGCCGGCTTCAGATAAGGCAGGAAGGCGTTGACGACTTCCGGATCGTCCGGCTTGGTGCGCGTGCCTATGCTGACCACCTTGCTGGCGCCGGGCAGGATCAGGTATTTGTGGAAGTTCCATACCGGAGCGTCGTCGGTGGCCTTGATCAAGGCTTTGAAGAACGGCTGCGCATCGGCGCCGCGCACATGCCCTTTTCCGGCCATCGGGAAGGTCACGCCGTAATTGGCTTCGCAGAAGGCGCCGATCTCCTTATCGCTCTCCAGTTCCTGAAAGAAATCATTGCTGGGAAAGCCGACCACCATCAGCCCCCTCTGCCCATAGGTCTGATACAACGATTGCAGTTGCTTGAACTGCGGCGTGAAGCCGCAGTGGCTCGCGGTATTGACCACCAGCAGCGGCCGGTCCGCGTATTGGCATAGATTGATCTGGCCGCCCATCAAGCCCGGCACCGTGTAGTTCAATAAAGCCGGGCAAGCCGCCATCACCGCCTGACTGCAAAAAATCAGCATTGCGCCCCATCGTTTCATTCGCGTCTCCTCGCTGCGCCATACCTATATAGATGGCAGACAAAATAATAAGGCAATGCCTGAAGCATTGCCTTATCTATTGTCCTGAGCGCCGCGCCTCGGCGCCAGCTGTCATTCCTGCTGGCTGGCGATGTCGGCCCGCACCTTGTCCATGTCCAGTTCGCGCAGCCCCTGGATCAGTTGTTCGAATTGCGCCGCCATCATCGCGCCGGCCTGGTTGAACACCATGATGCCGTCCTTGATGGCGATCAGCGTCGGAATGGAGCGGATATTGAAGTGAGCGGCCAGGTCGCGTTCGTCTTCGGTATTGATCTTGCCGAACACGATGTCGGCGTGTTTTTCCGACGCGGCTTCGAAAGTGGGGCCGAACATTTTGCACGGACCGCACCACGGCGCCCAGAAGTCGAGGATGACCAGGCCTTCCTCTTTCATATGGGTGTTGAAGTTGTCGGCGTTGAGATTGATGTAAGCCATGGGGATGTCTTTCGCTGTCTGAAGCGCCCGCCAGCGGCGGGCTGTTGCAGCAAAGATAGGTACGCGGCCACGGCATTGCAAGGCTATCGCCTGGTTGAATTTATCAATCCGGGCGATAGCCTCCGCTGCCGCAAGGCTTAGCCGATGAAGGGCAGCGCCAGGTAGAGCTTGATCACAATGGCGTTGACGATGTCGATGAAGAAGGCGCCCACCATGGGCACCACCAGAAAGGCCAGATGCGAAGGGCCGAAGCGCTCGGTCACCGCCTGCATATTGGCGATGGCGGTGGGGGTGGCGCCCAGGCCGAAGCCGCAATGGCCGGCGGCCAGCACCGCCGCGTCGTAATTGCGGCCCATCACCCGGAAGGTAACGAAGATCGCGTACATCGCCATCGCCGCGGTTTGCGCCAGCAGCAGCACGAAGATGGGCAGCGCCAACGCCGCCAAATCCCACAAGCGCAGCGACATCAGCGCCAGGGCCAGAAACAGCGACAGGCTGACATTGCCGAGCACCGACACTTCGCGCTCGAAGATCTGATACCAACCCAAAGCCGCCAAGCCGTTGCTGATCAGCACGCCGACGAACAATACGCAGACGAAGGTGGGCAGTTCCAGCGGCGTGCCTTTGAGCAGGCCGCCGAGAAAGGTGCCGCCCAGCAAGCAGACGGCGATCAGCGCCAGGGTCTCGATGAAGGAATGCGGCGTGATCAGACGCTGGGCGTCCGGTTGTTCGAAGGCCAGCGGCGGATCGTCGGCATTGTGCTCGGCGCCCGGGGTTTGGACTTTCTTGACCAGGAAGCGCGCCACCGGGCCGCCGATCAGGCCGCCCAGCACCAGACCGAAGGTGGCGCAGGCCAGCGCCAGTTCCGAGGCCGAGGCCAATCCGTATTTGGAGGCGAAGGTGCCGCCCCAGGCGGCGCCGGTGCCGTGACCGCCGGACAAGGTGATGGAGCCGGCCAGCAAGCCCATCAATGGGTCCAGGCCCAGCAGGCTGGCCAAGGCGATGCCCAAGGTGTTCTGCACCAGCAGCAGGCCGACCACCACGGCCAGGAAGATGCCGACGGTCTTGCCGCCCTGTTTCAGGCTTTTCAAATTGGCGTTGAGGCCGATGGAAGCGAAGAAGGCCAGCATCAGCGGGGTTTGCAGCGAAGCGTCGAAGCGGACTTCGCTGCCGGTGACTTGGCGGAACAGCAGCAGCAAGGCGGCGATCAGCAAGCCGCCGACCACCGGCTCGGGGATGTTGTAGGTGCGCAGCGCGCCGACATGCGCCACCAGTTTGCGCCCGAGCAGCAAAACCAGCGACGCGGCCACCAGGGTGCCGTAGAAATCGAGTTGAATCATCGAGTCTCCTTATTGTGATGAGCGAAAGCGCGCATGATTCAGACTAGCAGCTGTCGGAATGTTGTCGCGCCATGCAATACGATAGGAAACCCGGCGATAAAGTTCGGCCTCTAATTAACCGGAACCTTATATAGAAGACTCAAACCGCTAGTCGCGGCGTATCTGCCAGCACTGATGGATGGCTCGGTTGCGGAAGTCTTCCGGCACCGATTGCGCGCTGATGTCGCGGATGACGTAATCCTCGGCCAGTCTCTCGTCCAGCTTGAAGCTGCGCAGATTATTGGAGAAGTACAAGGTGCCGCCCGGCGCCAGCAGCGCCATCGCGTAGTCGATCAGCCAGACGTGATCGCGCTGCACGTCCAGGATGTCGCGCATTTTCTTGGAGTTGGAGAAGGTGGGCGGGTCCATCACGATCAGGTCGAACTGCTTGCCGCCGTCCACCGCCTCTTCCAGATACTGGAACACGTCGGCCCTCACCAGCTGATGCCGGGCCAGATCCAGGCCGTTGAGCTCGAAATTGCGGCGCGACCAATCCTGATAGGTATTGGACATGTCCACGGTTTCGGAACTGATCGCCCCGCCGCAGCCGGCATAGACGGTGAAGCTGCCGGTATAGGCGAACAGATTGAGGAAACGCTTGCCGGCGGCCTCTTCCCTCACCCGCTTGCGGGTGTTGCGGTGGTCCAGGAACAGGCCGGTGTCCAGGTAGGCGTCCAGGTTGACGATGAAACGCTGGCCGAACTCATCAATGATGAAGTCGTCGCCCGACTGTCCCACTTTCTCATACTGGCTGACGCCCTTTTGACGGCGGCGGTTCTTCAGCGTCACCGCGCCGGGCGCAAGGCCGGTGACCGCGCACAGGCTGTCCACCACCGCGTTGATCCAGTCGCGATAGGCCTCGTCCTCCATCTCCCAACCGGTGTCGTACTCCTGCAGATGGACGCGCTCGCCGTACAGGTCCACCGCGAACGGGAACTGCGGCACGTCCTTGTCGTAAACGCGCCAGGCGTCCAGCCCCTGGCGGCGCGCCCATTTGGCGTGGTGCTTGAAATTCTTGGCCAAGCGATTGGCGAATGGGCTGACGTCCAGCATGAGTCCTCGATATGGGCGATGGGCAAAACACAAAACAAACGCGCCGCTGACTGCAGGCGGCGCGTGAACGGATATCCAATTCTATTACAGCCGCGGCTATTCGGACGAATACATCTCGATCAGCTTGCGGTAGACCGGCTCCGGCAGATATTGGCGAATCACGCTTTCCCAGCCGCGCGGCCCCACCAGGCCTTTGACCATCGTCGACGACACCTCGGCGTATTCGCGCGGCGGCAGCAGGAAGATGGTGGTGATGTCCGGGTGCAAATCGGAGTTGATGTAGCGCATGGTGCGCTCGTACTCATAGTCGCTGGCGGTGCGGATGCCGCGGATGATGTAGTTGGCGCCTATGCTTTGCGCGTAATTGACCAGGAACTGGTTCTCGAACACATCCACCCGCAACTTGCTGAAGCCGCCGGTGACGGCGCGCAGCAAAGCCACTCGTTCCTCGACACTGAAGGTACAGTGTTTTTCCGGGTTCACTCCGACCGCTACGATCAATTCGTCAAACAGTTCCACCGCTTCGCGAATCATCCATAGGTGACCGTTGGTCACCGGGTCGAAGCTGCCCGCGTACACGGCTCGCTTCAATTCTCGTTTTCCTTTGACTGTGTGTGCCATGGCGAATGTATCGTGGTCGTTGGGGGCGGGTAAAGCAATTTTTGTGCATTGCGCAAAATGTTTCGCTTCCAGCTGGACTATCCGCAGCAGAATCTGTCCATTTTCCTCATTATCGACAAAGCGCGGCCAAAAAAAAGCGGGCCGCGCATGGCGGCCCCGCTGACGATAGGACAATACGCGCTCAGACGTTGATGTCTTCGGCGCGATGGCAGGCGATCATGCGCTGATCCAGCTCGCGCAATTCCGGCACCTCTTCCCCGCAACGCTGGTTCGCGTGCGGGCAGCGCTTGTGGAAGGCGCAGCCCGACGGCGGCTTCAAGGGGCTGGGCAGTTCGCCTTCGATCTTGATCTTGATGCGGCGCTGCTCAGGATGGATGGACGGCGTCGCCGACAACAAGGCCTGGGTATAGGGGTGCAGCGGCCGTTCGTAAACGCGGTTCTTTTCTCCCACCTCCACCGCCCGCCCCAGGTACATCACCATCAGGTCGTCGGCCACATGCTCAACCACCGACAGATTGTGGGAGATGAACACATAGGCGGTCTTGAACTCGTCCTGCAAATCCATGAACAGATTGAGCACCTGGGCCTGGATGGACACGTCCAGCGCCGAGGTGGGCTCGTCCGCCACCACGATCTTGGGGTTCAGCATCATTGCGCGCGCGATGGCGATGCGCTGACGCTGGCCGCCGGAGAACATATGCGGATAGCGGAAGAAGTGCTCCGGTCGCAGACCGACCCGCTGCATCATGCCACGCACCTTGTCTTCGCGCTCCTTGGCGTTCAGCGAGGTGTTGATCAGCAGCGGCTCGGCCAGCTGGCTGCCGATTTTCTGACGCGGATTCAAGGACGCGTACGGGTTTTGGAACACCATCTGCACCTTGGTGCGCATGGCTTTCAAGTCGGCCTTGCCGGCCTGGGCCGCGTCCTTGCCGTCCAGCAGCAAAGAACCGGAGGTCGGCGCTTCGATCAGCGTCAGTTGCCGGGCCAGCGTGCTCTTGCCGCAGCCGGATTCGCCCACCACCGCCAGCGTCTTGCCGGCCTGCAGTTCGAAGGAGACGCCGTTGAGCGCCTTGACCTGCGCCGAGGGCTTGAGGAAGCCCTGGGACACGTCGTAATAGCGGGTCAGATCCCGCGCTTGCAATACGGTGCTCATTTCGCCTCCTTGTCCAGCAACGGGTAGTGGCAGCGCACGGCGCCGCCTTCCACCGGGGTCAGCCCCGGACGCTGGGTCCGGCAGTTGTCCTTGACATAGGGGCAACGCGGCGACAACAGGCAGCCGCTGGGACGGTCGTACTGCCCCGGCACGATGCCGGGCAAGGTGTTCAGCCGATGCGCGCCTTTGCTGTGCTCCGGAATCGACGACAGCAGCGCCTCGGTGTACGGGTGGGTCGGGTGGTTGAACACGCCGGGCACCGCGCCCATCTCCGCCACTTGGCCGGCGTACATCACCGCCAGCCGGTGGGCCACCTCGGCCACCACCGCCAGATCGTGAGTGATCATGATCAGCGCCATGTTCTGGCTTTTCTGCAGGCTGACCAGCAACTCCATGATCTGCGCCTGAATGGTCACGTCCAGCGCCGTGGTCGGCTCGTCGGCGATCAAGAGCTTGGGATTACAGGCGATGGCCATCGCGATCACCACGCGCTGGCTCATGCCGCCGGACAGCTGGTGCGGATAGGCGTTGAGCCGCGAGGCCGGCGCCGGAATCTCCACCAGTTCCATCAGTTCCAGCGCGCGCCGCTTCAGCGCCGCTCCGCGCAGACCCTGATGCAGCTTCAGCACTTCCATGATCTGGTAACCGACGGTGTAGCTGGGGTTCAGCGAGGTCATCGGGTCCTGGAAGATCATCGCGATGTCCTTGCCGACGATCTTGCGGCGCTCGCGCGAGGAAATGGTCAGCAGGTTCTTGCCGTCGAAGCTCAGTTCGTCGGCCACGATGCGACCCTGGCCTTCCAACAGCCCCATCATCGCCATCATGGTCACCGACTTGCCGGAGCCGGATTCGCCGACGATGCCGACGATCTCGCCCTGATTGACCTCTAAGTCCAGCCCCTCCACCGCGCGGAAGGGATTTTTTTCCGAACCAAACTCCACCGAGAGGTTCTTGATTTGCAACAAACTCATGTCCATCCCCTCAAGCGGCGCGCTTCAGTTTCGGGTCCAGCGCGTCGCGCAGGCCGTCGCCCATCAAGTTGATGGCGAGCACCGACAGCAAAATGGTCAGGCCGGGCAGCGTCACCACCCACCAGGCGCTTTCAATGTAATCGCGGGCCGAGGCCAGCATGGTGCCCCACTCCGGGGTGGGCGGCTGCACGCCCAGGCCGAGGAAGCCCAGCGCGGCGATCTCCAGAATGGCCGAGGAAAAGCTCATGGTCGCGTGCACGATCAAGGGCGCCATGCAGTTGGGCAGCACGGTGACGAACATCAGCCGCGGCAGGCCCGCGCCGGCCACGCGCGAGGCGGTGACGTAGTCGCGGTTCAGCTCGGTCATCGCCGACGCGCGGGTCAGGCGCACATAGGCGGGCAAGGACACGGTGGCGATGGCGATCATCGCGTTCATCAGCCCCGGTCCGAGAATGGCCATGATGGCCACCGCCAGCAACAGCGAGGGCAAGGCCATCATGATGTCCATCAGCCGCATGATCGCGCCACCGAGGGCCTTGGGAAAGAAGGCGGCCAACAGGCCGAGCACCACGCCCGGCAGCAAGGCCATCAGCACCGAGCACAGGCCGATGAACAGCGACAGCCGCGCGCCGTGAATCAGCCGCGACAGGATGTCGCGCCCCAATTCGTCGGTGCCGAACAGGAACTGCGCCGAACCGCCGTCCACCCAGGCCGGCGGGGTCAGCAAATGATCGCGGTACTGCTCGATGGGGCTGTAGGGCGCCACCAGCGGCGCCAACAGCGCACAGGAGGTGACGATCAGCATGAAGATCAGGCCGGCCACCGCGCCCTTGTTGTGGGAAAAGCCCTGCCAGAACTCCTTCAGCGGCGAGGGATAGGCCAGCGCCAGGTCCGGCCCGGCGTTGACTTGCGTAGTCTGAGTCATAAGTCCACCTACTGGCTGTTACTTGGCGTGACGGATGCGCGGATTGGCGATGCCGTACAGGATGTCGACGATGAAGTTGGTGACGATCACCAGCGTCGCCACCATCAGGATGCCGTTCTGCACCACCGGATAATCGCGGCGGCTGATGGCGTCGATCAGCCATTTGCCTATGCCCGGCCAGGAGAAGATGGTTTCGGTCAGCACCGCGCCGCCCATCAGCGTGCCCACTTGCAGACCGATCACGGTCAACACCGGGATCAGCGCGTTGCGCAGGGTGTGGATGAAGATCACTCGCGCCGGCGACAGGCCCTTGGCGCGCGCGGTGCGCACATAGTCTTCGCGCAGCACTTCCAGCATCGACGAGCGCGTCATCCGCGCGATCACCGCCAGCGGAATGGTGCCCAGCACGATGGCGGGCAGGATCAGGTGCATCAAAGCGTTCTTGAAGGCGCCGGCGTTCACTTCCGGATCCGCGACCTCCGCCATCCAAGAGTCGATCAGCATGAAGCCGGTGTGCGGCGCGATGTCGAAGGTCAGGTCGACGCGGCCGGACACCGGGGTCCAGCCCAGCTTGACCGAGAAGAACATGATCAGGATCAGGCCCCACCAGAAGATGGGCATGGAGAAGCCGGTCAGCGAGATGCCCATCACGCCGTGGTCGAACAGCGAGCCGCGCTTGATGGCGGCGATGACGCCGGCCAGCAGACCCAACACGGTGGCGAAGATCAAGGCGGAGATCGCCAATTCCAGCGTGGCGGGGAACAGGGTTTTGAACTCGGTCCACACCCCGGTCTTGGTCACCAGGGACTCGCCCAGGTCGCCATGCAGCAGATTGACCACGTAGTCGAAATACTGAGCGTACAGCGGCTTGTCCAGACCCAGGCGATGCAAGGCTTCGGCGTGCATTTGCGGATCGAGCGCGCGCTCGCCCACCATCACCTCCACCGGATCGCCCGGAATCATGCGGATCAGGCCGAAGGTCAGCAGCGTGATGCCGAAGAAGGTTGGCACCAATAAACCCAACCTTCGCAGAATAAAGGAAAACATGAGGACTTCTCCCTTGCGCCGGCCCCGCTGGGCGACTGGGCGCAATACTCAAATGAGACCCAGAGCGACGACGCCTTGCATGGCAAACGGCGAACGACGGCTCTATTACGTTTTGGGGAGACGTTACCGGAATCGGACGGAGAAGAAGCAAGGAAAACAGCAAGAAGAGCGCCGAAGCGATGGCATGCAACTGAACCACCCACCCACATCAGCTGCGCCACCGCCACGGCAAGTGCAAGATAGCACCCCTCGCCGCAGACGAGCTTGACCCAGGTCAAGCCGGACGCACAGCCTCTCCACGCTGTGACTGACTACCCTCTGAAAACCACCCAGTAGACGTTCCGCCGCCATCGGGCCCGCCGCCTCTGCGTGCGACTGGAAACCCAAGGCTTGTAGTGGCCAATAGCGCTCCGCTTCAGCGTCGGTCCCGGCCGCAACGCGGACAGGCCGGCATCAGCAGCGCCATTCGCCGAACTTAGCCAAAACATCGGGGCCAGGCCCCCGATGTCGCCGTGTTTTTATTATTTCAGGCTTACTTGACGCTGACGCCGTAGAAGGAGTTCAGGCCGAAGGGGCTGACCTTGAAGCCCTGCACCGATTTCAGCATCGGCTGATTGACGGTGGAGTGGGCGATGGTGGTCATCGGCACTTGCTGTTTGACGATTTCCTGAGCCTTCATGTACAGCTTGGTGCGCTCGGCCACGTTGGCAGTGCGCTTCCCCTTCTGGATCAGGTCTTCAAACGGCTTGTAGCACCACTTGGAGAAGTTGTTGCCGTTCATCGCGTCGCAGCCGAACAGCACGCCCAGCCAGTTGTCCGGATCGCCGTTGTCGCCGGTCCAGCCGATCAACATGGTGTCATGCTCGCCGGCCTTGGCGCGCTTGATGTACTCGCCCCATTCGTAGGAAGTGATCTTGGCCTTGACGCCGATCTTGGCCCAGTCCGACTGCACCATTTCCGCCATCAGTTTGGCGTTGGGGTTGTACGGACGCTGTACCGGCATCGCCCACAAGCTCAGTTCAAAGCCGTTGGGGTAGCCGGCCTTGGCCAGCAGCGCCTTGGCCTTGGCCACATCGTAAGGCGCGTCTTTCAGGCTCTTGTTGTAGGACCACTGGGTCGGCGGCATCGGATTGGTGGCCGGCTGGCCGGCGCCCTGGTACACCGCGTCGATGATGGCTTTCTTATTGATCGCCATGTCCAGCGCCTGACGCACTTCCAGCTTCTCCAGCGGCTTGTGCTTGACGTTGTAAGCCAGGTAGCCCAGGTTGAAGCCCGGCTGCGCGGTCACCGACAGCTTGGAATCGGCCTTCATCGCGGCCAGATCGGTCGGACGCGGGTTGACGGTGATCTGGCACTCGCCGGCTTTCAGCTTCTGGTAGCGCACGGAAGCGTCGGTGGTGATGGCGAACACCAGATTGTCCACTTTCGGGCCGTCGGCCTTGTTCCAGTATTCCTTGTTGGCGGCGAAGCGGATCTGCGCGTCTTTCTGGTAACGCTTGAAGATGAACGGGCCGGTGCCCACCGGCTGCTGATTGATCAGCTGCGGCTTGCCGGCCTTGAGCAGCTTGTCCGCGTACTCGGCGGACTGCACCGAGGCGAAGCTCATCGCCAGGTTCTGCAGGAAGGCCGCGTCCAGGCTCTTCAGAGTGAACTTGACGGTATTGGCGTCAATTTTCTCGACCTTGACGATATTGGTGTCCAGGCCCATATCGGTGAAATACGGGAATTCGGTCGGATAGGCTTTGCGGAACGGATGGTTTTTGTCGACCATGCGGCTGAAGGTGAACACCACATCGTCGGCGTTGAATTCGCGGGTCGGCTTGAAGTAGTCGGTGGTCTGGAACTTCACGCCCTTGCGCAGATGGAAGGTGTAGCTCAGGCCGTCGGCGGCCACATCCCATTTCTCTGCCAGCGCCGGCACCACCTTGGTGCCGCCGCGTTGGAACTGCACCAGGCGGTTGAACACGGTTTCGGCGGAAGCGTCGAAATCGGTGCCGGTAGTGTATTGACCAGGGTCGAAACCCGCCGGGCTGCCTTCGGAGCAGTACACCAGGGTGCCGGCGGCCTGGGCGGCCATCGCGGTCCCGGCGATCAGGCCGGCTGCCAACAGCGCTTTCTTGACAGTTTGCATCTTTATTTCCTTTCCCTTGTACAGACTCATCGGTCTTTCTTGTCAGCGGGATCCAAGCCCGCCATGGGGGATACATTATGCAGAGAGGACGCTTTTGACAAGCGTCCTCTGCTTTTTTCTGCCAAGGGCCCTTCGCGCTAGGACTATTTTTTCCGGCTTATCAGATTTTCCTCAGCACAACGCTGCCCACCGAATAGCCCGCGCCAAAAGATGAAATGACGCCGACATCCCCACTCCGCAGGTCATCCGAATGCAGATGGAATGCAATCACGGAGCCGGCGGAACTGGTGTTGGCGTAACGGTCCAGAATCACCGGCGCCTCTTGATCGCCGGCCTCGCGGCCCAGCACGCGCCGGGAGATCAGCTGGTTCATCGCCAGATTGGCCTGGTGCAGCCAGAAGCGCGCCACCTCGGCCGGCGCGATGCCCAGGCCTTCCAGATGCGCGGCGATGTGATCGCCCACCATCGGGCAGACTTCCTTGAACACCTTGCGGCCTTGCTGCACAAAAAGCTTGTCCGGCTGGCCTATCCCCGCCTCGTCGCAACGATTGAGGAAGCCGAAGTTGTTGCGGATATTATTGGAGAACACCGTGGCCAGCTTGCTGCCCAGCACCTCGTAACGCTGCGCCGAGCTCGCCGCCTCGGCGCGCTCCAGCACCACCGCGGTGCAAGCGTCGCCAAAGATGAAGTGGCTGTCGCGGTCGCGGAAGTTCAAATGGGCGGAACAGATTTCCGGATTCACCATCAGCACCGCGCGCGCCTGGCCGCAAGCGACGGCGTTGACCGCGGTCTGAATGCCGAAGGTGGCGGACGAGCAGGCCACGTTCATATCGAAGGCGTAGCCCTGGATGCCGAGCGCCTGCTGCACTTCGATGGACACCGCCGGGTACGGACGCTGCATATTGGAGCAGGCGACGATGACCATGTCGATGTCCGCGGCGCTGCGGCCGGCGCGTTCCAGCGCCTGGCGCGCCGCGGCCACCGCCATCTCCGCCTGCACCGACAACTCGTCGTTGCCGCGCTCCGGCAAACGCGGCGCCATTCTGGCCGGATCCAGCACCCCGCTCTTGTCCATCAGGAAACGTTGCTTGATGCCGGAGGCTTTCTCAATGAATTCGGAACTGGACTCGGCCAGCGCTTCCATTTCTCCGGCGGCGATCCGGTCCGCGTGCTGCTGATTGTGAGCGTGTACAAAGGCATTGAAAGCCGCGACCAGTTCCTGGTTGCTGACCGCGTGCGGCGGCGTGAACAAGCCGGTTCCGCTAATGACGACCTTGTGCATGAATTGTCCTTTTAGCCCCCCGTGACCCGGGTAAGTGTAGATTTTTGTTGCGGCGACGACAGTCCTCGCTGCGCCGCCCGAGCGGAAATGCCCGCCCCGTTTCGGCCCGTCCGCGGACGATCCTTATCCGTCGCCGGATTCTACACCAAGCCCTTCATCTGAAAGTAATAAAACCGCAAACGCGGCCGCGGCGCGGCTCGCGGCCCTTCCCGCCTCTGCGCGGCCGGCTCGCGCCGCCCTGCCGACGCCCGATTCCGGCCTGCGGCCTGCCGCGAATCCCGTAGGCAAAACTACCCCTCGAACTAAAAACCGAGTAAAATGATCGGCTTTGCGCAGCCGCATCCTCTTGCCTCCGCCGATAATAGTTGACTAAAACAGTCGGATATTAGGTATAATCGTCTGCATCAGGAATTCATCCTCCTCCAAATACCCACTCTTGGAGACCAGAGACATGCGTTTAACCACTAAAGGGCGTTTTGCCGTCACCGCGATGCTGGATCTGGCATTGCGCGAGAGCGGCGGCCCGGTCACGCTGGCCGGCATCAGCGAGCGTCAAGGCATCTCGCTCTCCTACTTGGAACAACTCTTCGGCAAGCTGCGGCGCGCCGAACTGGTGGACAGCGTGCGCGGCCCCGGCGGCGGCTACACCCTGGCCAAGACTCCGATCGACATCTCCGTGGCCGACATCATCACCGCCGTGGACGAGCCGGTGGACGCCACCCAGTGCGGCGGCCGCGAGAACTGTCGCGGCAATCAGCGCTGCATGACCCACGATTTGTGGACCAATCTGAACGTCACCATTTTCGACTACCTGTCCAAGGTCAGCCTCGCCAGCCTGGTTGAGCAGCAAAAGACCAAGGAAAACACTGTATTGCAGGATAAGCGCGAATGCAGCGTGGTTCACGCTTCTGCCGCCTCCGGCGCCCTGTGAGGCGCGGACCCATCTTCTGTGGAGAGAATATAAATGAGCCAGCTCAAGCATCCGATCTACCTCGACTACTCGGCCACCACGCCGGTAGACCCGCGCGTTGCCGACAAGATGATTCCCTATCTTTACGAAAAGTTCGGCAACCCGGCCTCCCGCAGCCACAGCTTCGGCTGGGACGCGGAGGAAGCGGTGGAGAACGCGCGCGCTGAAGTGGCCAAGCTGATCAACGCCGACTCCAAGGAAATCGTCTGGACCTCCGGCGCCACCGAGTCCGACAACCTGGCGATCAAGGGCGCCGCCCACTTCTACAAGAGCAAGGGCAAGCACCTGATCACCGTCAAGACCGAACACAAGGCGGTGCTGGACACCATGCGCGAGCTGGAGCGCCAGGGCTTTGAAGTGACCTATCTGGGCGTGCAGGACAACGGCCTGCTGGACATTGAAGAATTCAAGGCCGCCATCCGCCCGGACACCATCGTCGCCTCGGTGATGTTCGTCAACAATGAAATCGGCGTGGTGCAGGACATCGAACAGCTGGGCGAAATCTGCCGCACCAAGGGCGTGATCTTCCACGTCGACGCCACCCAGGCGCCGGGCAAGGTGATCATCGACATGGAAAAGCAGAAAGTGGACCTGCTCAGCCTGTCCGCCCACAAAGTGTACGGCCCCAAGGGCATCGGCGCGCTGTACGTGCGCCGCAAGCCGCGCGTGCGCCTGGAAGCGCAGATGCACGGCGGCGGCCATGAGCGCGGCTTCCGCTCCGGCACCCTGGCCACCCACCAGATCGTGGGCATGGGCGAAGCCTTCCGCATCGCCCGCGAAGAGATGGACAGCGAGCGCGAACGCATCCGCATGCTGCGCGACCGCCTGTGGAACGGCATCAAGAACATGGAAGAGGTCTACATCAACGGCGACATCGACCAACGCGTGCCGCACAACCTCAATGTCAGCTTCAACTTCGTCGAAGGCGAAAGCCTGATCATGGCGATCAAGGAGCTGGCCGTATCCAGCGGTTCGGCTTGTACCTCGGCTTCGCTGGAGCCGTCCTACGTGCTGCGCGCGCTGGGCCGCAACGACGAAATGGCCCACAGCTCGATCCGTTTCACGCTGGGCCGCTTCACCACCGAGGAGGAAATCGACTTCGCGGTGAATCTGCTAAACCAAAAGATCGGCAAGCTGCGCGAACTGTCCCCCTTGTGGGAAATGTTCAAAGACGGCGTGGATCTGAATTCGGTTCAATGGGCCGCCCACTAAGGGCGACAGCAATATCCAGCGCCGAACCGGCCAGGCCGGAGCGGCGCTGAAGGAGACAATCATGGCATACAGCGACAAGGTAATGGATCACTACGAAAACCCGCGCAACGTGGGCTCTTTCGAAAAAGGCGACGACAGCGTGGGCACCGGCATGGTGGGCGCGCCGGCCTGTGGCGACGTGATGAAGCTGCAAATCAAGGTGGGCGAGGACGGCGTGATTCAGGACGCCAAGTTCAAGACTTACGGCTGCGGCTCCGCCATCGCCTCCTCCTCGCTGGTGACCGAATGGGTCAAGGGCAAATCGCTGGACGAAGCGTTGGATATCAAGAACACCGCCATCGCCGAAGAACTGGCCTTGCCGCCGGTGAAGATTCACTGCTCCATCCTGGCCGAAGACGCGATCAAGGCCGCGGTCAACGACTACAAGCAAAAGCACGGCAAATAATCAGCGGGGACACATCATGGCTATCACCCTTTCCGAACGCGCCGCCGCTCACGTCAGCGCCTTCATCGCCAAACGCGGCAAGGGCTTGGGCATCCGTCTGGGCGTCAAGACCTCCGGCTGCTCCGGCATGGCCTACAAGCTGGAGTTCGTCGACGCGGCCAGCGACGAAGACGTGACCTTTGAAAGCCATGGCGTCACCGTGTTCACCGATGCCAAGAGCCTGGCCTATCTCGACGGCACCGAGCTGGATTACGCCAAGGAAGGCTTGAACGAGGGGTTTCAGTTCAACAACCCCAACGTCAAAAACGAGTGCGGCTGCGGCGAAAGCTTCAACGTCTGACCCCGGCAGGCGGGCGCGCTTCGGCGCCGCCCGCCCGTCGTCCAACTGTACGCTAGGTTTTCCGGCCCCGTCCCTATGAGCACCGATTTCAGCCAAGACTTCTTCTCCCTGTTCAATCTGCCGCGCCGTTTCGCCATCGACGGCCAAGCGCTGGAGCACGCCTGGCGCACCGCCGCGGCCCAGGTCCATCCCGACCGCTACGCCAGCAGCTCCGACGCCGAAAAACGCAGCGCGCTGATGCAGGCCACCCGGGTCAACGAAGCCTACCAAACGCTGAAGTCGCCGCTGAACCGCGCCCGCTACCTGCTGACGCTCGCCGGCGTGGACACCCAGGAAGACACCAACACTCAGATGCCGGCCGCCTTCCTGATGGCGCAGATGGAATGGCGCGAAAACATCGAAGACGCCCGCGCCGGCGGCGAGCTCGAACGCCTGGAAGCCTTGTCGCGCCAGTTGCGGGACGAGAGCCGCTCGCATCAGGCTGAGCTGGAGTTGGCGCTGGACCAGCGCGCCGACTTGGACGCCGCCGCGCTTCTAGTGAGAAAATTGCGGTTTTTGGAAAAACTGGACCAGGAAATCGGCGATGCCATCGAGGCGCTGCTTGACTGAGCCCTCGGCCGCCGGCCCTTCCCCGTCGTGGGGATCCCGCTCCGGCCCGTCCTCTCCATCCGCCTCCGCCGCAGCAGGCGGCTTACCTCGAACTGATTTGAACTGAATATGGCCTTACTGCAAATCGCCGAACCCGGCCTCTCCGCCGCCCCTCACCAACACCGCTTGGCGATCGGCATCGATCTGGGCACCACCAATTCCCTGGTGGCCTCGGTGCGCAGCGGATCCGCCGCCGTACTCAAGGACGAGCACGGCCGCAGCCTGCTGCCCTCGGTGGTGCGCTACGCCGAAGAAGGCGGCGTCAGCGTGGGCTACGACGCCCAGAAAGAGCAGAACAAGGACCCCCACAACACCATCGTCTCGGTGAAGCGCTTCATGGGCCGCGGCCTGGCCGATCTGCCGGACGTTCGCAACCTGCCCTATCGCTTCGTCGACGCGCCCGGCATGCTGCAACTGGTGACCCGCGGCGGCATCAAAAGCCCGGTGGAAATCTCCGCCGACATTCTGCGCACCCTGAAACAGCGTGCCGAAGCCAGCCTGGGCGGCGATCTGACCGGCGCGGTCATCACCGTGCCGGCCTATTTCGACGACGCCCAGCGTCAGGCCACCAAGGACGCCGCGCGCCTGGCCGGCCTGAACGTGCTGCGCCTGCTGAACGAACCCACCGCCGCCGCCATCGCCTACGGGCTGGACAACGGCAGCGAAGGCATATACGTCGTCTACGATCTGGGCGGCGGCACCTTCGACGTCTCCATTCTCAAACTCAGCCGCGGCGTGTTCGAAGTGCTGGCCACCAGCGGCGACTCCGCGCTGGGCGGCGACGACTTCGACCATCGCGTCTACTGCTGGATGCTGGAACAAGCCGGCCTGTCCGGGCTAGGCGCCCAGGATACCCGCTTGCTGCTGACCCGCGCCCGCGAGGCCAAGGAAGCGCTGACCGAGCACGCGGAGACTCAGATCACCGCACTGCTGTCCGACGGCCAGGCCCTGAACCTGACGCTGGACCAGGACACCTTCCGCGGCATCACCAAGAACCTGGTGGACAAGACTCTGCTGCCGGTGCGCAAGGCGCTGCGCGACGCCGGCGTCGCCGCGGACGAGGTCCATGGCGTGGTGATGGTGGGCGGCGCCACCCGCATGCCCCAGGTGCAAAAAGCCGTCGGCGATTTCTTCCGCCAGGAGCCGCTGACCAATCTGGACCCGGACAAGGTCGTCGCCTTGGGCGCGGCGATCCAGGCCAATGTGCTGGCCGGCAACAAGGGCGACGACGAGTGGCTGCTGCTGGACGTGATCCCGCTGTCGCTGGGCATTGAGACCATGGGCGGCCTGACCGAGAAGATCATTCCGCGCAACAGCACCATCCCTGTGGCCCGCGCCCAGGACTTCACCACTTTCAAGGACGGCCAGACCGCGATGTCCATCCACGTGCTGCAAGGCGAGCGCGAACTGGTGGCCGATTGCCGTTCGCTGGCCAAGTTCACCTTGAGCGGCATCCCGCCGATGGTGGCCGGCGCGGCGCGCATCCGCATCACCTTCCAGGTGGACGCCGACGGCCTGCTGGAAGTGTCCGCCCGCGAACAGACCAGCGGCGTGGAAGCGCGCATCGAGGTCAAGCCCTCCTACGGCCTGAGCGATGAGGAAATCAGCCGCATGCTGACCGAGTCCATGACCCATGTGCATGAAGACATCGAGGCGCGCAAACTGCGCGAAGCCGTCGTCGACGCCACCAGCCTCAGCGAGGCCTGTCGCGTTGCGCTCGCCAGCGACGGCGATCTGCTGGACGCCGACGAACGCGCCGCGGTGGAAGAGGCGCTGGCCGCCGTGGACGCCGCCATCGCCGCCGCTCAAATCGCGCGCGAGGTCAACGAGGCCTCCGGCCGCCTCAACCGCGCCACCGAAGAATTCGCCTCGCGCCGCATGGATCGCAATATCCGACGCGCGCTCAAAGGCCACAACATTTCCGATTTGTAAGGATCCGCCATGCCGCGAATCATCGTATTGCCCCACGCCGACCTCTGCCCGGAAGGCCTGGTCATCGACAACGCCGAACCCGGCCAGAACATCTGCCAGGTCCTGCTGGATCACGATATCGAGATCGAGCACGCCTGCGAGATGTCCTGTGCCTGCACAACCTGCCATTGCATCGTCCGCGAAGGCGGCGACTCCCTGAACGAAGCCGACGAGCTGGAAGAAGACCTGCTGGACAAGGCCTGGGGACTGGAAGCCCAGTCCCGGCTGTCCTGCCAGGCCATTGTCGCCGATGAGGATTTGGTGATAGACATTCCCCGGTACACCATCAACCACGCCCGCGAACACCACTAGGAACACGCCCTAAAATCCCTGTAGCCGCGTTGCGCCGCCTTGCCGTACCTCATGTACTGTCCGCGGCGGCGCGCCTTGCTACAGCCGCTGCGCTGGATTTTATGAGCGGTTCCCCGCTCAGGAGACAAGAAGATGAAATGGACCGACGTGCTGGACATCGCCATCGAACTGGCGGAAACCCATCCGGAAGTCGACCCCAAGACCGTGCGCTTCGTTGATCTGCACAACTGGGTCGTCGAGCTGCCGGATTTTGACGACGACCACAGCCGCGGCGGCGAACGCGTGCTGGAGGCGATCCAGCAAGCCTGGATCGACGAGGTGGAATAAGCCTCCCCGCCCCCCGTTTTAGCAAGGCCGCGTCGCAGGATGCGGCCTTTTTGCCGTCTTGGGCCCAAAACCCGCCGTCTCCGCATAGGAAAAGACGGGCCGATGGCGGTATCATCGGACAAAGGCTGCGACAGCCCGCCGGCAGCCTCCTCTTTCGAAACGGAGCTCCCTGATGTTCACCCTCATCATCGGCAATAAAAACTACTCCTCCTGGTCCCTGCGCCCCTGGCTGGTGCTGAAAATGCTGGACGAGCCGTTTGAAGAGCAGCAGATCGATCTCTACCTGTCCGACACCAAGGCCCGCATCCTGGCCGCCAACCCGGCCGGCAAGGTGCCGGTGCTGATAGACCGCAAGCTGCGGATCTGGGATTCGCTGGCCATCTGCGAATACCTGGCCGAATGCTTTCCCGCCGCCAAGCTGTGGCCGGACGACGCGGGACTGCGCGCGGTCGCCCGCTCCATCGTCGCCGAGATCCACTCCGGCTTCTCCGCGCTGCGCGAACACCTGGCGATGAATCTGACGCTGCGCCACATCAATTATCAGAGCACGCCGGCGGTGGAGTTCGACATCGCCCGCATCATCTCGCTGTGGGAAGAGCATCTGCCGCGCCACCAGGCCAACGGCGAATTCATCTTCGGCGGCTTCAGCATCGCCGACGCCTTCTTCGCTCCCATCGCCACCCGCTTCCACACTTATAACGTCAAATTGCCGGAGCAATCGCAGGCTTACGTCGATCGTCTGCTGGCTTTGCCGGCGATGCGGGAGTGGTATGAGGCCGCCCAGGCGGAAGGTCAGCGCGCTTCATAGCGGATAATGTCGCAATTAGAGTGGAAGGACGCGCCATAACTCATTAGAATGGCGCGTTTTTTTATCATTTTTACGCGTAGAAGGATAGTTTCATGACCACCCCGTTCATCATCGGCGTTGCAGGCGGCAGCGGCAGCGGTAAAACCACGGTGACCAATCAAGTGCTGGAAACCATTGGCTCCGAGATGGCGGCAGTGATCATTCAAGACTATTACTACCGCGATCAGAGCCATCTGACCTTCGAACAACGGCTGGCCACCAACTACGACCACCCGCAAGCCTTCGACTGGCCGCTGCTGATCGAGCACATCGACGATCTGCGCAACGGCCGCGCCATCGAAATGCCGGTCTACGACTTCGCCAACCACACCCGCGCCGAGGAAACCATCACCGTGCAGCCGGCGCCGGTCATCGTCATCGAAGGCCTGTTCCCGCTGTACGACGCCGCGCTGCGCGACATGATGTCCTTGAAGATCTTCGTCGACACCGATTCCGACGTGCGCTTCATCCGTCGTCTCAAGCGCGACATCACCGAGCGCGGCCGCACCACCGACAGCGTGATCGAACAATACCTGACCACGGTGCGCCCGATGCACAATCAGTTCATCGAGCCCACCAAGCGCTTCGCCGACGTGATCCTGCCGCACGGCGCCAATGATCCGGCGGTGGACATCATCACCACCAAGGTGGCGAGCCTGATGGTGCACAACTGATTTACCCGGCGGCGTCCGCGCCGCCGTCTTCCGCCCGCTCAGCGGGCCCCAAGCACAGGAGCACTCCATGCACACGATCAAACCGCGCAATCCGCACGCTTGCGCGCCCATCATGAAAAAAGGCGGCGCCCACGGACAAAGCCGCTCCGGACAGCGCCAGGCCGGACGCCAGGCCATGCTGGCCGAACTGGATCTGGATTGGGATCTGGATTGGAACGAAGCGGACGCCTATCCGCCGCAGCCGCAAGCCGCTGCCGACGACGAGCCGGCGGTTTTTGGCGACGTGAATAACAAAGAGCCGCGCAATGCGCGGCTCTTTGTTATTCACGGGGCCCAGCCGGCGTTTAAACGTCGGACTTCAACTGCAGCAAATCCCAGCGATTGCCGTACAAGTCCTCGAACACCACCACGGTGCCGTATTCCTCCTCGCGCGGCTGCTCGCTGAAGCTCACGCCCGCCGCCGCCATGCGGCGGTAATCGCGCCAGAAATCGTCGGTATGCAGGAAGAAACCCACGCGGCCGCCGGTCTGGCCGCCCACCGCCGCCTGCTGCCGCGCATTGCTCGCCTTGGCCAGCAGCAGCGCGCACTCGCTCGCTCCCGGCGGCGCCACGCGCACCCAGCGCTTGTCCTCGCCCTGGCGCTCATCCTCCAGCAAGACAAAGCCCAGCTTGTCCACATACCAGGCGATGGCTTCATCGTAATCCGTCACCACCAGGGCGACCGAACCCAAAAACTGTTTCATATCACGCTCCAAACAAAAACGGCGCCCCCGAGGACGCCGTGACGCGTTAGCCGCTCAAACCCCAAGGGGCCCAAGCCGGCAGCGCTTACTTGCCGATATGCGGCGCCAGCGTATACAGCAGCTGCGCCAGCACTTTCGGGTTGGCGGCGACGATGTCGCCGGATTCCAGCCAGCCTTGTTCGCCGGACAAGTCGGTGACGATGCCGCCCGCTTCCTGCACGATCAGGCTGCCCGCTGCGATGTCCCAAGGCTTGAGGTTCAGCTCCCAGAAACCTTCCACGCGGCCGCAAGCGACATTGCACAGGTCCAGCGAGGCCGCGCCTTCGCGGCGCACGCCGGCGGTCTTGGCCAGCACATCCTTGAGCATGCCCAGGTATTGGTCGATATAGCTTTGATCGGACACCGGGAAGCCGGTGGCGATCACGCATTCATTCATCATGAAGCGTTTGGACACGCGGATGCGGCGATCGTTGAGGAAGGCGCCGACGCCGCGCGAGGCGGTGAACAGATCGTTGCGGTTGGGGTCGAAGACCACGGCTTGCTGCACCTGGCCCTTGTGCGCCAGCGCGATGGAGATCGCGTACTGCGGGTGGCCGTGCAGGAAGTTGGTAGTGCCGTCGATCGGATCGATGATCCACTCGTATTCCGACGAACCGATGCCTTTCGCGCCGGACTCTTCTGCTAGAATCGCGTGCTTGGGATAAGCTTCCAGAATGGAAGCGATGATGGACTCTTCCGCGGCGCGGTCCACTTCGGTCACGAAGTCATTGTGTTTCTTGCGCTCTACGCGCACCGCGTCGAGATTCAGCGACGCGCGCTGGATGACACTGCCGGCGCGGCGAGCGGCTTTCACCGCGACATTGAGCATCGGATGCATTGACGGCCTCTACACTTTCAACCATGACAGACGTCCGCCACATGACGCGACGTCTGCTAGTAACAATCTGGGTTAAGGAACAAGAAAAACCCGGCGCAATCGGGCAAGGCCGCACGCCTGCCCAATCCGGCAAACGCTGGCCTTGCGCGCAAAACGGCGCGCGGGCTTTTTCGATAAGCCGGCTATTTTAATGTGAAACTGCTGATGAATAAACCCCAAGTACCTGATTTTCTGAAAAACATTCGCATCGTGTTGGCCCGCCCCAACCATCCGGGCAATATCGGCTCCGCCGCCCGGGCGATGAAAACCATGGGCCTGAGCCGGCTGTATCTGGTTGAACCCAAAGTGTTTCCCAGCGACGAGGCCAATACGCTGGCCTCCGGCGCGGTGGATCTTCTGGAGCAGGCCACCGTGGTGTCCAGCCTGGCCGAGGCCTTGCAAGACGTCACCATCGCCTGCGCGCTGACCAGCCGCCGTCGCGAGCTGACCACCCCGCTGTCCACCCCGCGCCAGACCACGCCGGAACTGGTGGCGCGCGCCCGCGCCGGCGAACAGGTGGCCCTGGTGTTCGGCAACGAGACCTTCGGCCTGTCCATTGAAGAAGTCGAACAATGCAACCGCCTGGTGACCATCCCCGGCAACCCGGACTACTTCTCGCTGAATCTGGCGATGGCGGTGCAGGTGATGACTTACGAACTGTTCAGCCACACCGGCGTGGACGTCGACTATCTGCGCGCAGACAGCGACGCGGCGGCGCTGGGCGAGGTGGAGGGCTTCTGCGGCCACCTGGAACAGACCATGGACAAGATAGGCTATTTCCGCCGCCGCAACAGCGAACGGATGATGCGCCGGATGCGCACCCTGTTCAACCGCGCCGGCCTGCTGCGCGAGGAAATCGACATCCTGCGCGGCTTCCTCAAACAGGTGCAGCGCGCCGCCGACGGCGAAGTCCGCCGCGACGCGCCCGGACAGGATGGCGAATAAGCCGCCGTTCACCCTGCCCTACGCGCACCCGGCGGTGCGCGATCTGGCTTTTCTGCTCTCCGCGCCCTCTCCCTGGCGCAGCGGCGCGGACATCCCGCCGCAGCGGCTGCTGGGGGCCGACGGCCCCGCCTTGCTGCAAACGCTGGACGCCGATCCTGCCGAACTTCAGCACTGGCTGGCGCGCCAGCCCACCCGCCGTCTGGGCCATTACGCGGAACGGCTGCTGTCCTTCTGGTTCCGGCTGGCGCCGCACATCGAACTGGTGGCCAGCAATCTGCCGGTGCGCGCACCGGACGGCCGCACCGTCGGCGAGTTCGACTTCCTGCTGCGCCTAGACGGCCAACCGCTGCATCTGGAAGCCGCCAGCAAGTTCTATCTGCAACTGGGCCGCAGCGCGGACACCTTGACCGGCCCCAGCCTGCGCGACGCCTGGGCGCTGAAAGCCCATAAACTGCAAACCCAGCTGCGCCTGTCCCGCCACCCGGCGGCGCAAGCGACGCTGCCGGCGGGCTTTGAGGGCTGCGCGGTCGGCGCCCGGCTCAGCGGCTGGCTGTTCCACGCCCGCGACACCGCGCCGGAAGCCCCGCCCGGCGCCCAGCCGCTGTACGGGCAATACTGGCCGCTGCGCGGCGACTGGCCGGTGCTGAACGCGGATTCGCGCTGGGCCTGGCTGCCCAGGCTCAGTTGGCTGGCGCCGGCGCGCCGCTCGCGGGAACACACCGCCGACGCGGCGGAACTACGCGCGCGCCTGGAACAGGCCGAGGCGCCGCAGCTGCTGGCCGAACTGCAGCCCGGCCCCGACGGCGACTGGCATGAAGTGGCCCGCGGCTTCGCCGTGCCGCCGGGCTGGCCTCAGGAGGCGCCGCTGTCGCGGCTGCTGCTGCAAATCGCGGACTGCGCGCCGGCCCCATGAAAAAAGGCAAGCCCGAGGGCTTGCCTTGCGTTTTCCATCTGTCCGCCCGCGCGGCGGAATCAATGTCCGTTGGCGTGAGCGCAGCCGGAAATCAGCGCCTTCAATTCGTCCACCATCACCAGTTGGATGTGCTTGTGATCGACGGTGATCCAGCCTTGCTGCTGGAACTTGGACAGCGTGCGGCTGACGGTTTCCAGCTTCAGGCCGAGGAAGCTGCCGATTTCCTCGCGGCTCATGCGCAGGATGAAGTCATTGGCGGCGAAGCCGCGGGTGGACAGACGCTGCGACAGATTGAGCAGGAAGGCGGCCAGGCGCTCTTCCGCCTTCATGTTGCCCAATAACAACATTACATTCTGATCGCGAACGATCTCGCGGCTCATCAGGCGGTAGAAATGGTGCTGCAGGGTGGGAATTTCGCGGCCCAGGCTCTCCATGCGGCTGAACGGCAGCTCGCACACCTCGCTGTCCTCCAGCGCGATGGCGTCGCAGCCGTGCACATTGGCGGAAATGCCATCCAGGCCCATCAGTTCGCCGGACATATGGAAGCCGGTGACCTGCTCGCGGCCGTCCTGGCTGGCGACGCTGGTCTTGAAGAAGCCGGTGCGCACCGCGAACAGCGAACGGAAGCCTTCGCCGCTGCGGAACAAGTACTCGCCGCGCTTCAAACGGCGGCTTTGGCGGATCACCGCGTCGAGCTGGGTCAGCTCCTCGCGGTTAAGCCCCACAGGTAGACAAAGTTCCTTCAGGCTGCAGTTGGAGCAGGAGACCTTCAGGTTATGCAAAGAGATATGGTTCTGATCGGACATGGCATGTTTAGTACAAGCTTGCGATGAAGCTTGACCCTTATCAAAGCGAAATTCGCAGGATTTCCGCAAATTTACCAGTCCACCAGAGGTTTTGCCATCCAAATACGACATGAAGACCACCCACCCATTTTCTCCTGCCCATTTTGAATTCGACCGCGCGCTGATTGAGCGCCTCGACGGGACAGGTCCTAGATATACGTCATACCCGACAGCGGATCGCTTTACGCCGGGTTTTGCCGAAAGAGACTACATCCACTGGCTACGGCAGCGCAGCATCGGCGCCAACCGGAAACCTTTATCATTGTACGCTCATATACCTTTTTGCAACACTATCTGCTACTACTGCGGTTGCAACAAGATCATCACCAAGGACAGCGGCAAAGCGGACTTGTACCTGGACTACCTGGAGAAGGAGGTCCGCATGATCGCCTCCTGTCTGGGCCGCCGCGAGCAAGTGATACAGCTGCATTTCGGCGGCGGCACCCCCACTTTCTTGTCCGACGCACAACTGGAACGATTGATGACCTTGCTCAAGACTCATTTCGAGTTCTTGAAGGAGGGGGAGTATTCCATAGAAATAGACCCGCGCAAAGTCAGCGCGGCGACAATCTTCAAACTGGCCGAACTCGGCTTCAACCGCATCAGCGTCGGGATTCAGGACTTTGAACCGGCGGTGCAGCAGGCGGTGAACCGGGTGCAGTCCGAAGAGGAAACGCTGGAGGTGATCCAGGCCGCGCGCGACGCCGGCTTCAAGTCCGTCAGCGTCGACCTGATCTACGGCCTGCCGCTGCAGACTCGGGAATCGGTGCGCCGCACGCTGGACAAGGTGATCGCCATCGGGCCGGACCGGCTGGCGCTGTACAACTACGCCCACCTGCCCACCGTGTTCATGCCGCAGCGGCGCATCAACGAGGCCGATCTGCCCTCGCCGGAAACCAAGCTGGACATCCTGCAGGACTCGGTGCAGCGCCTGGCCGACGCCGGCTATGTCTTCATCGGCATGGATCACTTCGCCAAGCCGGACGACGAACTGGCCTCCGCCCTGCGCCAGGGCCGGCTGCAACGCAATTTCCAGGGCTACTCCACCCATGCGGACTGCGACATGATCGGTCTTGGCGTGTCCTCCATCGGCAAGGTCGGCCCCTGTTACAGCCAGAGCGCCAAGGACCTGGACAGTTATTACGCGGCGCTGGACAGCGGCCATCTGCCGGTGTTGCGCGGGCTGACGCTGGACAATGACGACATCCTGCGCCGCAGCATCATCCAGGGCCTGATGTGTCGCTTCTCGCTGTCGGTGGAGGCGCTGGAAGAGATCCACGGCATCAACTTCGCCGAGTACTTCGCCGAAGAACTGCCGCAGATCCGCGAATACCAGCAACTGGGCCTGCTGTCCTTCGACGGCGACTTCATCATGGTGGAGCCCAAGGGCCGCTTCCTGATCCGCAATATCGCGATGATCTTCGACCGCCATCTGCGGGAGCGCCGCACCCAGGCGCGCTACTCCAAGACCATTTGAACGAGGCTAGCAACAAAACAGCCCGCGTCTGGACGCGGGCTGTTTATCGTTGGAGCCGGACGCAGGCTTACCAGATGTCTTTTTCCACCTTGGCGGCCAGTTCCGGGTAATCCGCCACCTTGAACACCGGGGTGGACTCGCCCCGCTTCAGCTGACGCTCGTAATCCTTCAGCACGATGAAGAAATAACGCGACAGCAGCACGATGGCCACCAGATTGATCAGCGCCATCAGGCCCATGGCGAAGTCGGCCATATCCCACACCAGCGGCAGGCTGGCCACCGCGCCGAACATCACCATCGCCAGCACGATCAGACGGAAGGCCAGCAAGATCCCCTTATTGCTGCGGATGAATTCGACATTGCCCTCGGCGTAAGCGTAATTGCCGATGATGGTGGAAAAGGCGAACAGGAACATCGCCACCGCCAGGAAGGATGCGCCTATCGGGCCGAACTGCGATTCGATCGCCTTCTGCGTCAGCGCCACGCCGCTCAAACCCTGGTCATACACGCCGGACAGCAGAATGATGGCGGCGGTGGCGGTACAGATCACCATGGTGTCGATGAAGACGCCGAACATCTGGATCGCGCCCTGACTCGCCGGGTGACGCGAAGTCGCCGTCGCCGCCGCGTTGGGGGCGGAGCCCATGCCCGCCTCATTGGAGAACAGGCCGCGCTTGATGCCCAGCATCATCGCCTGGCTCACCGCATAGCCGGCGAAGCCGCCCGCCGCCTGCTCCAGACCGAAGGCGCTCTTGACGATCAACACGATCAAACCCGGCAGCTCGGCCGCGTGCGCCGCCAAGACATAGAAGGTCATCAGCAGATAAATGGCCGCCATCACCGGCACCAGCCACTCGGCCACCCGCGCCACCGAGCGCACGCCGCCAAAAATGATGGGGGCGGTCATCACCACCAGGGCGATGCCCACCATATAGCGGTTCCAGCCCCAGGCGCCCTCGGTGGCCGCCACGATGGAGTTGGCCTGCACCGCGTTGAACACCAGGCCGAAGGCCAGGATCAGACACAGGGCGAAGATCACGCCCAGCCAGCGTTGCCCCAGGCCTTTCTGGATGTAGTAGGCCGGGCCGCCGCGGAAGGTGTCGTCATGGTGATTGGTCTTGAACAGCTGCGCCAAAGTCGATTCGGCGAAAGCGCTGGCCATGCCCAGCATGGCGGTCAGCCACATCCAGAACACCGCGCCGGGGCCGCCGGCGGCAATGGCGATGGCCACGCCGGCGATATTGCCGGTGCCCACCCGGCTGGCGAGGCCGGTGGCGAAAGCCTGGAACGGCGAAATATCGTCCTTGCTGCGATGGCCGCCGCGGCCGCCCATCATTTCGCGCCAGCCGCGCGCGAACAGCCTCAGCTGCAACAGGCCGGAACGCAACGAGAAATACAAGCCGACGGCCAACAACAGGCCGATCAGCATCTTGCCCCAAATCACATCATTGGCGGCATTGATAAACGAATGAAGCAAGTCCATGGATCCTCTTAAAGCTCTGAGCGTGGCAATCTGGAAATGGGCGACGCGCGCCGGAAGGATTTCAGACTGGAAGATTGACCCCGTCCCGATCTTGGCGCCGGGCTCGAGGGTTGCGGTCTTGACGAGACAGCTCCCCGCGGCCCTCAGGCCGCCTGCTTCGGGACACCGCTTCGTCAGACTGTTTTGATGCGAAACCCGGCGAATTTAGCAAAATAGAGTGATTGCTGGCAATGCCGGACGCCATCGGCCAAAGCCGCGCCAGCCGGCTTTCCGTCGCGCCCGGACACGCCTTTGTCATTGATCCCGTCCAGAGAGCGGCCTATTTATCCAAGCACAAAACAATCAAAAGTCATTTTTGATGACTTAAGCATTATGGCCGGTTGCCTTCATACGCCAGACAAGGCAAAGCTCATGCTCCCGCCCGCAATGAACTGATACGCGGCGCTTCAGCCCAGCCATCGCATTTCATGCGGCAATCGCAGTCCGTGAAAATTGCCTATTCTGGAACTGGCGCGGTAGACGTTCACATTGCGGGCGTCGCCGCCACAGTCAGGAGCGAAATCATGACAACGCCCGTGGTAAGGCTGATGCAGCGCTTGAGCTACCCCAGCCGCTTTGCGCTGATCGGCGCGGTCTTTGCCGTCGCCTTACTCTATATGGTGTACGGTCTGTATCGAACCAATCAGGACAATATCGACTTTTCGCAAAAAGAAAGAGTCGGCGTGTCCTACATCCAGCCGCTGCATCACCTGCTGGGCGCGCTGGAACAAGCTCAGGATCTGGCCGTGCGTGCGGCGCAGGGCGAGGCCGCCGCCAAGGCGGCGCTGCCGGCGGCGCAGGCGCAGTTGGAGCAAGGCTGGAACCGGCTGCAAAGCGCCCATGAACAATACGGCGCCATCCTGCAAACCGACGAGGCCTGGAAAACCGCCAGCGCCGCGCGAGGCACGCTGTCGCGGATAGGCGCGGCGCCGCCGCCGCAAGTGATCGCCAGCTTTGACAGCACAGCGGACAAACTCAACGCCCTGCTCGGCGCAGCCAGCGACAATTCCAATCTGACGCTGGACCCGGACATCGACAGCTATTACCTGATGGACGCCGCCACCGCCAAGCTGCCCTCGCTGAGCAACTATATCGGCGAAGCGCTGGCCTGGGCTGCCAAACCGGAAGCCGGCCAGGCGCTGACGCCGGCGGAACGCGACCGCCTGGTGGAGCTGCGCCCGCTGATCAACGGCGCGCTGGACGGCTTGAATGGCGATCTGGCCAAGGCGCTGGCCTACAATCCGGCGCTGAAGACCGCGCTGAACGCCGAATCCCAGGCCTTGGCCGCGTTTCATCAAGGCCAGGGCGCGGCCATAGACAAGGCCATCGCCGGCCAAACCGGCGCGGCCTTGGCGGTGAGCGGCATGGCGGCGAAAAACGCCGAGATCGGCGCCCGCTTCGGCGACGTGACGCTGAACAATCTGGACACGCTGCTGCAAGCCCGCATCGAACGGATGCAGGCCCAGCGCAATTTCTACATCGGCATCGGCCTGGCCGCCATGCTGCTGGCCAGCTTCCTGTTCCACCAGCTCTATCTGTCCATCACCCTGCAACTGGGCGGCGAGCCTTTCTACGTTCAAAGCGTGGTCGAGCAATTGGCCGCCGGCCAGCTGGGCACCCGCATCCAGTTGCGCGAACAGGACCGTAGCAGCTTGCTGGCCTCCATCGGCCAGATGCGCGACCAATTGCGCGACACCGTGACCCAGTTGCTGGACACCTCGCGCGAAGTCAATTCGGCCGCCGACCAGATGGCGCAAAGCGCCCAGAACGTGTCCCACAGCAGCACCAAGCAAACTCAGGCGGCGGCCAGCATGGCGGCGGCGATCGAACAGTTGAGCACCAGCCTGATGGTCAGCGCCGAGCAATCGGAACAAGCCAATCAACTCTCGCGCGCCGCGGTCAGCCAATCCAGCGAGGGCAACGCCATCATCCACGACGCCAGCGCCAGCATGGACAGCATCGTGCGCGACGTGTCCTCGGCCTCGGAAACCATAGGCGCGCTGGGCCAGCAATCGGAGTCCATCGCCAGCATCGTCGATGTGATCCGCGATGTCGCCGACCAAACCAATCTGCTGGCGCTGAACGCCGCCATTGAAGCCGCGCGCGCCGGCGAACAAGGCCGCGGCTTCGCCGTGGTGGCCGACGAGGTGCGCAAGCTGGCGGAACGCACCGCGCAATCCACCACCGAGATCAGCACCATCGTCTCCGACATCCAGCGCAC
This sequence comes from Chromobacterium sp. Beijing, assembly GCF_021496765.1. Classification (NCBI taxonomy): domain Bacteria; kingdom Pseudomonadati; phylum Pseudomonadota; class Betaproteobacteria; order Neisseriales; family Chromobacteriaceae; genus Chromobacterium; species Chromobacterium sp. Beijing. Next base: position 5,290,368 of record NZ_CP053750.1, on the reverse strand, counting down.
CTCGCAGCAGGCCATCGCCAATATGCAAACCGGCATGAGCGCCATCATGCAAGGCCAGGAAAACACCCGCAACGCCGGCGCCAGCATCGCCTCCATCCGCCAATGCGTGGACCAGGTGCTGGACAGCATCCATCAAATCACTCAGGGGCTGAAGGAACAGAGCAGCGCCAGCCAGTCCCTGGCGCAAAACGTGGAGAGCGTGGCGCGGATGTCGGAAACCAACGCCAGCGCCGTCGAAGCCAGCGCGCAGACCGCCGGCGAACTGCAGTCGGTGTCGCAGCGGCTGGGGCAGCTCGCCGGCCGCTTCAGCGTCTAGGCCGCGATGCGGCGCCTGCTGTGGCTGGGGATCGCGGCGCTGGCCCCGGCGCCGGCCGCGGCGGCCGGGCTGACCATACTGGTCAGCCCTCAGCCCCCCATCATCGAAGTGTCAGCCGATCAGCAACGCGTCTCCGGCGCCGCCATCGACCTGATGCGCGCGCTGTCGCAACGCGCCGGCCTGCCGTTCAAGTTCGCGCCCTACCCCACCGCCCGCGCGGTGCTGCTGGTCCGGCACACCCCGGACACCTGCCTGACCGCCGCCCGCTTTCCCGAACGCGAGGCGCTGTTCCGCTGGAGCGAGCCCATCATCCGCCTGCGACTGGTGCTGCTGGCGCGTCAAGACGAGACCCGCCGCTTCGGCAAGGCGGAGCAGGCCCGGCAATTCCACATCGGCGCCGTCCGCGGCACCGCCGTGGCCAGCCGGCTAAGACAACAGGGCTGGGCGCTGGACGAAAGCGCGGACTTGGAAACCAGCCTGCGCAAACTGCAATTGGGCCGCATCGACTTGCTGGCCACGCTGGATGTGGGCATACAGGGCATGGCCGACAAAATGAAAATGGCGACGCCGCGCGTCGCCCTGGTGGTGAATGAGACGGACATCTATTTCGCCTGCCATCCTCAATTGAGCGACGACGCCATGCAACGGCTGAACCACGCCATCCTGACGATGAGGGCGGACGGGAGCTTCAAGGCTTTCAATCTGAAATAGGCCGCAGCAAATCCAAGCGATCCGTGCAGACGCTGTCCACGCCCCAGGCCAGCAAGCGCTCGGCGTCGGCCGGCCGGTTCACCGTGTAGCACAGCAATTGAAAGCCGGCTCGCTTGATCTCGGCGCTCAGCTCAGCGCTCAAGCTCTGGTGATCACAGTGCAGCGCAATACAAGCCAGTTCGCGCAAACGCGCCTCCCAGTCCGCCGGCGCCTGCTCCACCAGCCAGGCGCGCGGCAAATGCGGCGCGGCGTCGCGCGCGGCGCGCAGCGCCTCGTCGGAAAAAGACGACAGCAAGGGCGGCTGCGCGGCGCCGGCCCATAGCCGCACGGCTTCCGCCGCCACCGCCGCGCCGGTGTCCGCCTCCCGTCCCGGGCAGGGTTTGATCTCGATGTTCAAGGCGATGCCGTGCGCAAGGCAATAAGCGGCGACATTGTCCAGCGTCGGCATCGGCTCGCCGGCAAAAGCCGCGCCCTTCCAGCCGCCGGCGTCCAGCCGCGCCAATTGCGCCATGCTCATCGCCGCCGCCGCGCCGCGGCCGTTGCTGGTGCGCTCCACCGTGTCGTCGTGCAGCAGAAAGCAGACATTGTCCGCGGACAGCTTCACATCGCATTCCGCGCCGCGGTAGCCGTAGCGCAAGCCTTCGCGAAATCCCGCCAGGGTGTTCTCCGGCGCCAGGACGCCGCCGCCGCGATGGGCGATGAAGCGGGGATAAGGCCATTGCCGGCCGGACGTGGATTGGGACATGGGCGCTTCCTTGCGGACCTCGGACAAAAGGCGTCATTGTCGCCGACGCGGATTGCAGGCGGATGACGCGCTTCCAGTATGGCAAAAGCCGCCTCTGCTCGGCAAAGGCGGCTTCGTCAAGGACGGAAATCGCAAGCTTATTGGTAAGTCAGCGCATTGGCCTTGCCGTGGAACACCCGATAGACGAAGGCCGTGTACAGCAGAATCACCGGCAGCACCACCGCCGCGCCCCAGAAGATCACCCACAGCGCCGCGGTGTCGCTGGCCGCCTGCCAGATGTTCAGCCGGCCGATCACCACCTCCGGGAACACGCTATAGGTCAGGCCCCAGAACGACAACAGCACGATGCCGACGGTGCAGGCGAACGGCGCCCAGCACCAATTGTCGTTGCCTGCCGCCTGGCGCACCGCCAGCCGCGGCAGGATCACCCACAAGGTGGCGAACAACACGATGCAACCCAAGGGCAGCGGCAGCAACAGCAGGAACTCCGGCAAGGCGAACCACTTGGCGGCGATATGGCTGCTGGCCAGCGGCGTGGCAGCCGACACCAGTAGCACCGACAGGCCGGCGCCGGCCAGGCTGCGCCGCGCCCAGGCCACCGCCTTGGCCTGCAAAGCGCCGCTGGTTTTCATGATCAGCCAGCCTGCGCCCAACAGCGTATAGGCCGCCGCCAGGCCGATGCCGGCCAGCAAGGCGAAACCCCAGGCCAGCCAGCCTTCGGCGAAACCGGTCAGATAGCGGCCCAGCATCACGCCCTGGGTCAACGCCGCCAACAGGGAACCGCAGGCGAAGGCGACGTTCCACCACGGCTTGTGCGGTTCGCGCGCCTTGACGCGGAAATCGAAAGCCACGCCGCGCACGATCAAGCCGGCCAGCATCAGCGCCACCGGCAGATAGAGTTCGCCCAGGATGATGCCGTGCGCCAGCGGGAAGCCCACCAGCAACAAGCCCACGCCCAGCACCAGCCAGGTTTCGTTGGCGTCCCAGAACGGACCGATAGACGCGATCATCATGTCCTTCTCGTCGTCCTCGGCGAAGGGCAGCAGCAGGCCCACGCCCAGATCGTAACCGTCCAGCACCACGTAAATCAGCATGGCCAGGGCCATCAGGCCGGCGAACACCACCGGCAACCAATACACAGCGCCACTCATGCCAGTTTCTCCTCGAGATGCGCGGCTTCGCCGCCGGACTGGCCGGCAGCCTTGCCGGCCATGTAGAACAAGACCGACACATAGGCGGTCAGCAACACCAGGTATAGACCCAGATACATCGCCAGGGTGGACGCCACCATGCCTCCCGTCGCCGGGCCCGCCGCCTGCGCGGTGGTCAGCACCCCTTCCACCAGCCACGGCTGACGGCCGATCTCGGTCACGTACCAGCCGGCCAGGGTCGCCACCCAGCCGGCGAAAGTCATGCCCACCAGCGCCCGCAGCATCAGCGGCGCCAGCTGGCCGCGACGGCGCAGTTGCCAACAGGCCAGCCAGGACACCAGCAGCATCAGCGCGCCGACGCCCGCCATCACCCGGAAGCTCCAGAACACCTTGCCCACCGGCGGATGCTGGGCGAACTCGTTGAGGCCGCGGATCTCGCCGTTGGGATCGTGGGTGATGATCAGGCTGGCCAGTTTGGGAATGCCCACCGCCATATCGTTCTGCCGCGTTTCCGCATTGGGCAGCGCGAACAGCAACAGCGGCGCGCCCTTCTCGGTATGCCAGATGCCTTCAATCGCCGCCAGCTTGGCCGGCTGATGCTTGAAGGTGTTCAGGCCGTGCATGTCGCCCACGAAGATCTGCAGCGGAATCAGCAGCGCCGCGGTGATCACGCCGGTTTTCAAGGCCATCTTGGCGCCGTCGCTGCGGTCGCCCTTCAGCCGGCGATAAGCGGACAGGCCGGCCACCAGGAAGGCCGTGGTCAGGCCGGAAGCGATCAGCATATGGGTCAGCCGGTAAGGCAGCGAAGGATTGAAGATCACCTCCAGCCAGCTGGTCACCACCGCCTTGCCGTCCACCATCTTGAAGCCGGCCGGGGTCTGCATCCAGGAATTCAAGGCCAGGATCCAGAACGCCGACACCGTGTTGCCGAAGGCGACCAGGAAGGTGGCCCAGGTATGCACCCGCTCCGACACCCTGGAACGGCCGAACAGCATCACGCCGAGGAAGGTGGCCTCCAGGAAGAAGGCGGTCAGGATTTCGTAAGCCAGCAAGGGACCGGCGATATTGCCCACCGTCTGCATATAGCCTGGCCAGTTGGTGCCGAACTGGAAGCTCATGGTCACGCCGCTGACCACGCCCAGCGCGAAGGACAGCGCGAAAATCTTCACCCAGAAGCCGTAGGCGTCCATCCAGCCCTGCTGGCCGGTCTTGAGATAGCGCAGTTTGAAGAACAGCAGCACCCAGCCCATCGCGATATTGATGGTGGGAAACAAGATGTGGAAGGAAATATTGGCGCCGAACTGAATGCGCGCCAATACCAACGGGTCAAAGTCCATAGCTACTCCCTGTCGCCGTCGCGACTGGTCAGTTTCGAAAGCGAGTGGGTGAACTGCAGGATCTTCTGCACCTGCGAGCCCAGTTTCATCAAGCGTTGCAAGGTCTCCACGTCCATGTGCTGGATGTCGGAAAACCAGGTGGTCACCAGTTCGATCAACTGGTGCATCTCCTTCATCCGCTGCTGCGCGTGGCGTTCCGCGTCGCTGGCCGGCTTCTCCATGATGGCGCCGCGCAACATGGTCAGCGTGGGCTCCACCTCGCGCTTTTTGCGCTCCTCGGCCAGGGTCTTGAAGATGGCCCAGACATCGTCGGGCGTGGAGAAATATTCGCGGCGGTCGCCGGGAAAGTGCTGCAGCCGGACCAGGCGCCAGGACTCCAGCTCCTTGAGTCCCATGCTGACGTTGGAGCGCGAGAAGCTCAGGCTTTCGGCGATTTCATCCGCGTTCAGCGGCTTCTCAGATACATATAGCAGCGCGTAGATCTGCCCGACGGTGCGATTGATGCCCCAGCGGCTGCCCATTTCACCGAAATGCAGCACGAAAGACTGGACGAGTGGCGATAGATTCATGACGTTCTCAATTTTCAGGAATTTCTGAAACTTTGATATAAATCATAAATTCGCAATGAAACCAAGTCAATCACAACCATCGTTGAGCGGCTCGCTTGACAAGACGCCGCCTCATGCAAACCGCATTGCGACGCCCATGCCCGGCGCGGCTGACGCCGCTGTCGGGCTGCGCTAAAATAGCGCCGACTCTCCAAAGCCCCGCCCCGCGCGGGGCTGAAATCTTTAATCAGGGATGCCCGGCGCCCGCGCGGCCTTGATCCGCGGGCCGCGGTCGCGGCATCCTGTTGTCCATTGAAAACATAAGAGCCCATAGCCGATGAGCACGCCCCAACACACCCCGATGATGCAGCAATACCTGGCCATCAAACGCGAACACGCCGACAAGCTGGTGTTCTATCGCATGGGGGACTTCTACGAACTGTTCTATGAGGACGCGGAGAAGGCGGCTCGCTTGCTCGACATCACCCTGACCACACGCGGCGCCAGCGGCGGCAATCCGATCAAGATGGCCGGCGTGCCCTATCACGCCGCGGAAGGGTATCTGGCGCGCCTGGTCAAGATGGGCGAATCCGTCGCCATCGCCGAACAGATCGGCGATCCGGCCCTGTCCAAGGGTCCGGTGGAACGCAAGGTGGTGCGCATCGTCACCCCCGGCACGCTGACCGACGCCGCGCTGCTGGACGACAAGCGCGACAACCTGGTGCTGGCGGTGAACATGGTCAAGGGCGTGCTGGGCCTGGCCTGGCTATCCCTCGCCAGCGGCGAATTCAAAGTGCTGCAGACCCGGGTGGACGATCTGCACAGCGAGCTGGAACGCTTGAAGCCGGCCGAACTGGTGATCCCGGACGACACCGGCCTCAATGTGTTCGAAACCGTGGCCGCGCCCAAGAAAAAACTGCCGCCGTGGCAGTTCGACATCGAATCGGCGCAGATGACGCTGACCCGGCACTTCGGCACCCGCGACCTGGCCGGCTTCGGCGCCGACACCCTGCCGGTGGCAGTGGGCGCCGCCGGCGCGCTGCTGGAATACGTCAAGACCACCCAGAGCGTGAACCCAGCCCACATCGCCAATCTGGCGGTGGAAGACGCCGGCGAACTGATCCGCATGGACGGCGCCACCCGCCGCAACCTGGAACTGACCGAAACCATACGCGGCGAACCGTCGCCGACCCTGGCCTCCTTGCTGGACGGCTGCGCCACCAGCATGGGCAGCCGCCTGCTGCGCCATTGGCTGCATCACCCCGTGCGCAGCCACGGCAAGCTGGCGCGCCGGCTGGAAGCGGTACGCGCCCTGCTGCCGGCCTACGACGACGCCCACGCCCAGCTGCGCGAAGTGGCGGACATCGAACGCATCACCGCCCGCATCGCGCTGCGCAGCGCCCGCCCGCGCGATCTGGCCGCGCTGCGCGATTCGCTGAAGGCACTGACCGGCGTCAAGCGGCTGGCCGCCGGCCTGGACGCCGAGCTGCTGGGCGAGCTGGCGCGTCTGCTGCCGGATGACTCCCCGGTGGAAACCATGCTCAGCCAGGCCATCCTGCCCGAGCCCTCCACCTTTCTGCGCGACGGCGGCGTGATCAACCACGGCCTCAACGCCACGCTGGACGAATTGCGCGCGATCCAGACCGACTGCGGCGCCTTCTTGCTGGCACTGGAAGCGCGCGAGAAGGAACGCACCGGCATTCCCACGCTGAAAGTGGAATTCAACCGCGTGCACGGCTTCTACATCGAAGTCACCAAGGCCCAGGGCGACAAGGTGCCGGACGATTACCGCCGCCGCCAGACGCTGAAGAACGCCGAACGCTACATCACGCCGGAACTGAAGGAATTCGAAGACAAGGCGCTGTCGGCGCAGGACCGCGCGCTGGCGCTGGAAAAGCAGTTGTACGAAGACCTGCTGGACCAGCTGGCGCCGCATATCCCAGACCTGAAGCTGATCGCCCAGGCGGTGGCCGGGCTGGACGTGCTGTCCGCCTTCGCCGAGCGCGCCAGCGTCAACAACTACGTGGAGCCGGAATTCGTCGCCGAACCGCGGCTGGAAATCATCGAAGGCCGCCACCCGGTGGTGGAGGCGGAGGTGGAGCGCTTCATCGCCAACGACACCCGGCTGTCCGACACCCGCAAACTGCTGCTGATCACCGGCCCGAACATGGGCGGTAAATCCACCTATATGCGCCAGAACGCGCTGATCACCCTGATGGCTCACGTCGGCAGCTTCGTGCCGGCCCAACGCGCGGTGATCGGGCCGATAGACCGCATCTTCACCCGCATCGGCGCCTCAGACGACCTGGCCGGCGGCCGCTCCACCTTCATGGTGGAAATGACGGAAACCGCCAACATCCTCAACAACGCCACCGAACACTCGCTGGTGCTGATGGATGAAGTGGGCCGCGGCACCTCCACTTTCGACGGCCTGGCGCTGGCCTGGGCCATCGCCAAGGCGCTGATAGAGAAAAGCCGCGCCTATACCCTGTTCGCCACCCATTATTTCGAGCTGACCAGCCTGGAAAGCGAATATCCCAGCGTCGCCAACGTCCATCTGTCCGCGGTGGAGCACAAGGACCGCATCGTGTTCCTCCACCATGTGGAGGAAGGTCCGGCCAGCCAGAGCTACGGCCTGGCGGTGGCCCAGTTGGCCGGCGTGCCCGGCAAAGTGATCCGGGAAGCGCGCCGCTATCTGACCGAACTGGAGAACCACTCCGCCAGCCGCGTGCAGCCAGACCTATTTATCAGTTTACCCACGACGGCAAACGTGGAACCGGAACCGAATCCCGCGGTCGAACGCCTTCTGGAGGTCGATCTAGACGATCTCTCGCCACGGGAAGCGCAAGCTCTGCTCTATGAATTAAAGAAACTGGCCAAATGACCAGGCCAGACCCGGGGACGTTTCCTATATTACTAGAAGGTAACATCCGAGACAGGAGCAACAACAATGTCGCTTGAAAACACTGCCACCGCCCCGGGCCTGGTCCAGCTGTTCAGTCAGGTCACGGACGATGGAAGCATTGCCCTTTCCTCCATCCGTGAGCGGGCCAACCTCGAATTGTCCAGCTTCGCCGAACTGGCGAACCAACAATTGCAACAACTGGACATCAGCATGCCGCCTGCGATCAGCCTGATCAGCACGCCGGCCTGCCAGCTGGACTTGGAAAACAACCACCCGCATGCCGAGGAAATCCGGGCCTGGTTGCTGGGCAATGACAACATCACCCGAAAATTCAAGGAAGTGGAAGTGCTGTACGAGATCGTGCGCGCCGCGGAAAGCATAGGCGAGACCTTCCCGGAAAGCTCGACCTTCCACATCGGCTTAACCAGCGCCGGGCCTATCGCCTACTTCGAGGACAGCCACCGCGCCTAAGCGCAGGCCCAAAGAACAGGGCCGCGTGCGACACCCAGGACGGGGAAGCGAAAGCTTCCCCGTTTTTCTTTGCGCCGTCGGCGCCAGGCAAGCCTCGCTTCGGGTGCGGCTCAAGGCTTGCGCGGGCCTCCGCGCCGAAAACCGCCGCCGCGCGGCTGCGCGCCGGGCTTGGCGATGCGCTGAGCTTGCGAGACCCGCGGCAAATCCGCAAGATCCACCTCCAGCTCGCGCATGTCCCCCGGCTGCAGGCCGTCCAGCGCCCACGGCCCGATCGCCGCCCGCACCAGGCGCAGCGTCGGCAGCCCCACCTTGGCGGTCATGCGCCGCACCTGACGGTTCTTGCCCTCGCTGATGACGATCTCCAGCCAGCCGTCCGGCACCGTCTTGCGAAAACGCACCGGCGGCGTGCGCTCCCACAGCGCGGGCGCCTCGATGCGCCGCGCCTGCGCCGGCTGGGTGGTGAAATCGCCCAGGTCGACGCCGCGGCGCAGCTGCTCCAGCTGCTCCTCGCGAATCAGCCCCTCCACCTGCACCCAATAGGTCTTGGGCAGTTTCCAGCGCGGATTGGCGATGCGGTGCTGCAATTCCCCGTCGCCGGTCAAGAGCAACAGGCCTTCGCTGTCGGTGTCCAGCCGCCCCGCCGGATACACGCCCGGCAAGGGCACGCAGGATTTGAGCGTCGGATGCTTGGGATGCTCGGAAAACTGACAGATGACGCCGTAGGGCTTGTTGAGCAGAATGAGTCGGGACATGGCGTGAAGAGCGGCAAGAAAGAATGAGGCGAATGATACAAGAGCCGCGCGCCGCGCGCCGCAAGTTTGCCGGCGAAGCCGGCGCATGCACGCGCCGGATGCGGCCTATAATTCGCATTCGAACCGCCGCCGCGCAGTTATCAAGCATAAAAGTTCAAATGCGCTGCGAGCCAAGCGCGCGCACAGAGGTATAATTCGCTTTTGAAAATTGCCAGAGAGTCTCCGGACCGCGTTCAGGCCGCGTCGCCTGGGCCCGGCATCCGCCTTTCCAAGGTCTTTCAATGCGCCGGCAGCGCCCTGCGCAATCGTTCTGTCGTCACAAGATAAAGGAGATAGAGTAATGCCATCGGAACAGCCCAAAATCATCTACACCCTGACCGACGAAGCGCCGGCGCTGGCGACCAGCGCCTTCCTGCCGGTCGTGCAAGCCTTCGCCGGCTCCGCCGGCATTGAAATCGCCACCGCGGACATTTCGCTGGCGGCGCGCGTCCTGGCCGAATTCCCCGACTATCTGGCCGACGAACAGAAAGTGCCGAACACCCTGGCCGAGCTGGGCAAGCTGACCCAGCAGCCCGACACCAACATCATCAAGCTGCCCAATATCAGCGCCTCGGTGGCTCAGCTGATCGCCTGCGTCAAGGAACTGCAAGCCAAGGGCTACCCGCTGCCGGACTATCCGGAAAATCCGGCCTCGGACGCCGACAAGGCGATCAAGGACCGCTACGCCAAATGTCTGGGCTCGGCGGTGAACCCGGTGCTGCGCGAGGGCAACTCCGACCGCCGCGCGCCGCTGGCGGTGAAGAACTACGCCAAGAAGCATCCGCACTCGATGGGCGAATGGAAGCAGTGGTCGCAGACCCACGTCTCCCACATGCACCATGGCGACTTCTACCACGGCGAAAAGTCGATCACGCTGGACAAGGCGCGCGACGTGAAGATGGAGCTGACCACCAAGAACGGCCAGACCATCGTGCTCAAGCCCAAGGTCGCGCTGCAGGCCGGCGAGATCATCGACTCCATGTTCATGAGCAAGAAGGCGCTGTGCGACTTCTACGAGCGTGAAATGGAAGACTGCCGCGAATCCGGCATCCTGTTCTCCCTGCACGTCAAAGCCACCATGATGAAGGTGTCCCACCCCATCGTGTTCGGCCACTGCGTCAAGATCTACTACAAGGAAGCCTTCGAGAAGCACGGCAAGCTGTTCGAGGAACTGGGCGTCAACGTCAACAACGGCATGGCCACCCTGTACGAGAAGATCGAAACCCTGCCGGCCTCCAAGCGCGAAGAAATCATTCGCGATCTGCACGCCTGCCAGGAGCACCGCCCGCGTCTGGCCATGGTGGATTCGGCCAAGGGCATCACCAACTTCCACTCGCCCAACGACGTGATCGTGGACGCCTCCATGCCGGCGATGATCCGCGCCGGCGGCAAGATGTGGGGCGCCGACGGCAAGCCTTACGACGCCAAGGCCGTGATGCCGGAATCCACCTTCGCCCGCATTTACCAGGAGATGATCAACTTCTGCAAATGGCACGGCAACTTCGATCCCAAGACCATGGGCACCGTGCCCAACGTCGGTCTGATGGCGCAGAAGGCCGAGGAATACGGCTCCCACGACAAGACCTATGAAATCCAGGAAGACGGCGTCGCCAACATCGTCGACCTCGCCACCGGCGAGGTGCTGCTGTCGCAGAACGTCGAGCAAGGCGATATCTGGCGCATGTGCCAGGTGAAGGACGCGCCGATCCGCGACTGGGTCAAGCTGGCCGTCACCCGCGCCCGCAACTCCGGCATGCCGGCGGTGTTCTGGCTGGACCCGTACCGCCCGCATGAGAACGAGCTGATCAAGAAGGTGCACGCCTACCTGAAGGATTACGACACCAGCGGCCTGGAAATCCACATCATGTCCCAGGTGCGCGCGATGCGTTACACCCTGGAACGCGTGGCCCGCGGCCTGGACACCATCTCGGTGACCGGCAACATTCTGCGCGACTACCTGACCGATCTGTTCCCCATCATGGAACTGGGCACCTCGGCCAAGATGCTGTCCATCGTGCCGCTGATGGCCGGCGGCGGCATGTACGAGACCGGCGCCGGCGGCTCCGCGCCCAAGCACGTGCAACAGCTGCTGGAAGAAAACCATCTGCGTTGGGACAGCCTGGGCGAGTTCCTGGCGCTGGCGGTGTCGCTGGAGGAACTGGGCATCAAGACCGGCAACGACAAGGCCAAGATCCTGGCCAAGACGCTGGACCTCGCCACCGGCAAGCTGCTGGACGAGGACAAGTCCCCGTCGCGCCGCACCGGCGAATTGGACAACCGCGGCAGCCAGTTCTACCTGTCCATGTACTGGGCTCAGGCGCTGGCCGCCCAGTCCGACGACAAGGAGCTGCAAGCCCGCTTCGCGCCGCTGGCCAAGAGCCTGGCCGACAGCGAGCAGAAGATCCTGGCCGAACTGAAGGCGGTGCAAGGCAAAGCGGCCGACATCGGCGGCTACTACCACCCCGATGCCGCCAAGTGCGGCGCGGTGATGCGCCCTAGCGCCAGCTTCAACGCCGCACTGGCCACCGTGCTCGGCTAAGCGCTGCGCAGCCATGGCGGAAAACCTCCGCCGGACAAAACGCCAAGACTCTCGTCTTGGCGTTTTTTTGCGTCAATCCTCCACCTGCTGTCCTGCGTCCACGCCTTGCAAGCCCATTCGCCGAAACGGGCATGGCTCGAAGACCGAAGCGAGACCGCCGAAGCATGCCCCGCATCCAACAAACGGCTACAGTAATCCGTGCTCATTCTCACGCCAGGCCTGCTGCACGCCTCAACTTTCGGCCCCCGAGAAGCGGAAAACAGGTTTTGATCCTATTTCGCTCCTTCACGAGCCGAGTCATTAAGGAGTCATGAATGGACTCAGCAACACTTGCTCTCTACGTGGTCTCGGTGTCCGCCGTCACCGCCACGCCCGGCCCCACCATGTTGCTCGCACTGAACAATGGCGCCTATGGCGGCAAACGGGTCGCGGCCTGCGGTATCGCCGGCGCGGCCTTGTCGGACCTGATCTTGATCGGCGCGGTCGCCTGTGGGCTCGGCGCGCTTCTGCTGGCCTCCGAACAGTTGTTCACGCTGGTGAAGTGGATCGGCGCAGCCTATCTGCTTTATTTGGCCGCGGCGCTATGGAGAGCGCCCGTCCGCCCTATTCAGGCGGACGCGAGCGCCGTAAGGCCTCCAACCGGCCGGGCCGCCTTTGTCCGCTCGCTACTGGTCGCTCTTTCCAATCCCAAAGGGCTGCTGTTCTTCTCCGCCTTCCTACCTCAATTCATCCGTCCCCAAGACGACATCGTGGCTCAATACCTTAGCCTCGCGTTGCTGACCGCAGTCATCGACATCGCCTTGATGAGCGTCTACGCCCTGGGCGGCTATCACTCGATGCGCCTCTTATCCGGCCGGACCATGCGCTGGCTGAACCGGGCTTGCGCCGGCATGTTGGCGGGACTGGGCGTCGCGCTGAGCCTGTATCGTCGCAACGAGCTCGATTGACCGCCCCTGACCCCTGGAACGGAAAACGCGGCAAGACGGCAAGCCTCATCCGGAACCCGCAACCGCCTTCATCAAAAAACCCGCCATTGGAACTTATACCCTAACGGTACATAGTTCGTGAGTAGGTAGCTATGAAAGCTTTTTAGTAAAGCCTTCTCTGCATCAAAGTCTTGCGATGTAGAAATACATCATAATGCATAGTAACTTCCAAGCGCCGGCGGTAACGTCGGCGCTTTTCGTATTATGCGACTTGTATCTCTGGGGGGGGGCAGATTCCATACTCGTCGTGAGGGCGCAGCCGGTGTCATTCGCCCAGCACCTTGCGGATTCCCCGGGCAAAGCCCACCTCAAAAACCGTCCGCCCACGTTCGTTGACGATTTCGCCGTGGCTGCCTTCGCGCAGGCCGCGCTCTTCCAGATAGTCGGTCGATACTGCCTTCTGTAAGGCTTCACGCTCTGATGGAGTCAGCTGTGCTGCCAGCTCTAGCACGGCCACTGGAGACACGCTGGGGACAGTCGAGAAAGTTGCTCCCAGTGGACGACGGTCGACGGTCACTTGCGTGTTGCCCCTTAGGACATTGAGTTGCGCCTTGAGCTTATCCCGTTCGACGATAATAGCCTGCATGATGGAGCGAATGGCTGGGTCCTCAATTCGCATCAGGTATTCGTGGCTCGCCAGCGTCTTTGGAGGCTTAGACGCGGGCGGCCCGGCGTAGGCCACCCAGGCTTCGATAAGCGCCCGGTAGTCGGCGGACTGGGCATTGTAGAGCGCTCGACCTTTCAGGATGCCTTCTGCTTCAGCCAAGCGACCGATGGTAGGCAGCGAGAAGTCACGGGAGCCGGTGGCATGCTGCTTGCGACACAGTTCGTGCATCTTCGTCAAGTTCGCCCGTTTATTGGAGCGCCCGCCCTTGGCGAGTAGCGACTCAAGTACTGCGTCCGGGTGGATGTCTGTCACACCATTCATGCATCATCTCCCGTGAGGGCCTGGTGCCCGATGGGAAACGCTTGGGCGCGATTTGTCGTGGCCAGCAGTGAGGAAAGGTCCATGTCGAAGTGCTGGCTAAGGCTTACGCCGGCATCCATTAGGCGGATCACATCCCGTTGGCCAAGTGCTGGATTCGCTGGGTTCATCTGCTGGGCGAGGCGGCGCATGAAGGCGTTGCCTACGAGCAGTTGTTCCTGTTCGTTCAACAGCATGAACATGGGAGGCCGGTTCTCACGGTAAAGGACCGCATCGAGCAGTTGGCTGCGGCGGAACACCGCCTTGCCCGGTTCCAGGTCGGGGTAGACCTCGACGTTTTCGCATACACTGGCGAGCTGGAGCAATTCCGACTCCGTTTCCTCGAAGGCGACATGCACGTCGCACACCGTGCCGGTGGCCACCAACGGGGTACCTTTTCCCTGCGGTGCGTCGAGCGCCGCCTTGCAGCGTTCGATGAGACGCCAGCAGGCTACGAGGTCCTCCGCGAAGTCGCTGAAGTGCTTCATGGCGCCCTCCCACACCCGTTCGGCCTTCTGGTAAGCATCCATCCGGGCGAACGGCCTGCCCGCATCCTCTGCATCAGCTTTCTGTTTCTTCAAGCCCTGAAGCTCATTTTCGCGAGTGAGACAGGCATTGCGCGCTTCGTCGAAGTGGTAGGCAAGTGTGTTGAAGTGGGCGGCCAACGCCGGCAGGTAGTGCGGCTCGGTCACAAACCAGCGACAACGCACGCAGTTCCGACTTCCGCCCGGAACGGGCCCGTACTTCGGATTCATTGACGAAGAACCCTTGGCAATCATCGACCCACCGTTATAGCAGCCGCCCACCGCACCGTTCTCTTCGACCTCACTGGTATTGCCGCCGACTAGGCACAGGCCGTGGTGCATCGGCATCCAGCCCGCCGGATTGCGTGCGGCCGGATGCTGCGGAATAGCGGCGGCGAGGCTGGGTACGCTGTTGCAGATGGTCTTTTGCAAGAGTTCGTTATGCTCGGTGTCGAGCAGGAAGTGCTGGATGCTCGCCTCCTTGTTCATCTCCAGCCGCTCCGCCGCGCGGAGCAGCACGTCGCGGATGTGCGTTGCGCCAGGTTTGATGTAATACAAGGTCATTAACAGGCGACTGTGGCCAACGAGTTTCTGGAGGACAGGGAAAGGCACTTGCCCTTCCAGGGCCAGCGCGGTGATGAGGGAGACGCGCAGGCTGTGCAGCGGGAAGAGCGTTGTTAGCCTTCTGTTCTGATCTTCCTCTGGTGGGAGGAATCGAATCGGCATGCCGTTGCGATGAGTTTCACCTCGGTCGGCGAGTCGCTTCTCTAGTGCTTCCAACAGAGGAAACCACGTTGCGAATAAAGTATGTATCCTCAGGGGAAGCTGACGCTCGCTCTCGGCTGCCTCGGGCAAGCGGAAGAGGAAGCAAGTGTCAGGATAGCCTGCGAGTTGCATCTCGCTCTTTCCATTGAGGTGACGGCCGTCCAGATCCCTCCAAGAGGAACGCTGCGAGATGGGGTTATATTTCTCCTGCCAGTTACGCAGCTTTTCCAGCCAGTAGAAGACATCCTGCTGCACCGGCCCACCAAAGGACCACGGTAATACGTAACCCTTCTCGGGACCGGACTTGGCGATATCAGCGGTCTTGTTGGTATTGATGTAGAGTACGGTCGATATGGACTCGCCATCGGTGAGTAAGCTGCGGCGGCGGAACACCCCCTGTTGCAGCGGTCTCCGTTCATTGCCATGCGCGAGCCGGCTCGAATTCAACGTCCAACTCCCTGCCGCGTAGCGCCAGGTATCCGCTTCGCCCGAGTCCAGCATACGGACCTGGAAGGTGCGCAATGGTAAGATGAGTTTCACAAGCAGGGCTACCCAGCGGACCGGACTCCACATTTCCAGGCGGGTAGTGCCATTTTTCATTGTACGCTCACGCCACACGCAGTCCGGGTCACTCCGGTCAATCTCGGTTTCGGATACCTCAAACCAATCAGGACCGCTTCGCCCACGCTGGCCAATTTCAGCGCCCAGTCCACTCTGCGCCCACTGCCAGTCACGAAAGTGAGGTCCTGCCGCGAGCATCTGTCGCAGTTCGTCTATGTAGCCGTAGGGTAGTGGCGAATGGACACTCTCGTCGCGCTTCGGTAGGCCACTCTTGGACATCCTTGGCACCGGGTTATGGAATACCGGCGAGACCACAGGGGGGCTGAAGTCATCTGCTTCGCTGAACTCGCTCAGTAGCACAAAGTGCAGAAAGGTATGGATGTAATTATTGTATTCGATGCCGCTGCCAGAGTCTGGGCAGGCTGTTCGGTAAAAATCGGGCAGGACCGTATCACGTGCGAGGAACACTGCAGGGGCGAGCGGCAGCTTCTGCTGGATAAGGTAGCGTACAAAGAAGACTGCCAAGGCTTCCAGCCGCCCGTGAACACGCTTGGTCTCCCCCTTTAACCACTCTACCGCCAGGATTCGCCAAGAATCGAGCTGTGGATAGTCCCGCGCAACCCAGCCGAGGGTCACATCCGTACTACGCTTCACTCTTTTGGCTTTTGGGGCCGGAATGGTAGATGCTTTCGACTCAGTTGTGTTCGTCTTTTTTGTCATGAAAGTCAATGAGTTACTTAAGTTCAATGCCTGGCAATAGGCTAAATGCAGACTGTATTCTGGTGTGATTGCCTTGCAGTCGCTGCATGGCTGCTTCGAGCGCAGCCAGGGCTTCGTGGGTGCTGGCCTGGGTGTAGACCTCCTGGCTTTCCAGCGAGGCGTGATGCATGAAACGACGGATGAGAGCCTTGTCGACGCCGGCGATTCGCAGGCGGCGGCCGTAGGCGTGGCGGTGGCCGTGTGGCGTCGTGCCCAGAGCCTTGCCCACCGTAAGTCCGATGCGCTCGCACGCAGCGGCATGAGCCTTGTTGTACTGGGAGAGCGAGTACATGGCACCGATGGGCTCGCGGTGCAGGTTGATGAAGGCGAAGGGGTGGTCGCGCTCAATACGTGCGACCTGTTCCAGGTAGCGGTACCAGAGAAGTTGAAACCATTCGCCGTATTCCGGCAAGAACCAGTACGCCTGCTTGTAGTAGGCCCCATCGTGTGTGCCCCCCTTCCAGCCGGCGTGCCGGCAGTTCATTAGGTCGGTGCGGTGTGCGAGGCCGAACTGATGGGCGAGGTATTCCGCTCGGTTACCTTTACGTGGTCGTCCCCGCTCGTCGCGCCAATCGGCGGGTGCGGCACCGTAGCTCGGGTGATGGATGAGGACCTTGGCCTGGGATGGATTGGTGGAGTCCGGGAACACATCCGAGATGTACAGGTGGAAAGGCTCCGATTCGCGGAAGCCCGCGCCGTGCAGCAGCAGAGTGATAAGCATGCTGCGATAGTCGTAGCGCCCGGCTGCGCAGAATCCTTGGACCAGCAGCTTCTCGAAGTGCTCCTCTGGGAAGGCTGGCGGCTCGCCCTTTTCGACTTTGGGTAGGCGCCGGCTCCGGACGTGGTGTCCGCTCCCGGCGGGAGAGGCGTTCGCTGCCCACGTGTGACCCAGGAAGGCCTTGCTGCGTCGGTATTGGTAAGCAGCCTGGTCGGTCTGTCGGTCGAAGGCCCCACCTACATAGCGTGGATTCACCTTGGCCGCCTCAGGGCGCATCTCGCCAAGCCAGTCGAAGAAGTCGGTCAGGTGGGTGATGATGTGCGAAGCATCCTGCGGTGAACGTGGTGACCAGCACAGGTTGCTAGGGTCGAGGCCAGTCTCCCGATCGAAGGTCCCGGTGTAGAGCCGCTGGGCAAAGTTCTGAAATAGTCGGTAAGTGTCACTTTCAGCCGGATTCGTCTGCAGGTACTCGAGGAACATCCGCACCGACCGGATTACCTTCGTCATCCACGCCAGGCTGCGGTCGTGGCTGCGATAGAGGAAGTAGTCGAGCAGTGGCTCTAGCACGCCAACTGGCGTCAGAAGAACCGGAAGCTCCGTATAGATACCCGTAGCGTCGGTGTAGACGCGGGCTTTGACTTTTACGAACACAAAGTGGGCTCTATCTGTACATTGCGCTGGTCAAAACACCCATCCGCGGCCTTCTCCAACGACCTGATGCGTCTCGCTGACCACGATGAGCGTCTTGCCACGATGCACCAAGCAGAAGCTCGGCATGAGGTCAGCGTCGACACCGGCTGTGGACGTTGTGTCGCTAAGAGTACCAATCCAGACATAGCGGTGGGTTTCGTGGCACGCCAAGTAGTAGCCGGAGGCATCGCATTGCTCCAATCGAGAAGTTATGAGGCGCTAGCGGGCAGACGTTATACAGCACACACGCAAGCGTAGCAACGAAGCCAAAGGTCAAAGCGCTCTCGTCAGATGCCTGTCAGAAAGATTAAGGGCAGTAGTGGAAGGCAATCAGGCTAGTCAGCCAACTGACCGTACTGGGCGGGCAACGAGTTGGGAGTGGGTCTGACCCTGACTTATAGATCAGAGCGGTCGTGCATAGAACCGGGTTCTTTTTACATACTATGTCAAATCAGGGTATAGCTTTGTATGTAGCGGTACGAAAAAATACCCCTCAGAGAGGGGTGTCGGTGAGAAATTTGCCTAAAAAGACCCTAACTATGTATCCCTACCTGGGGGGGATAACTCAAGGCGGGTTTTTGGCTCGAAACCGGTTCGCAGTCGCCTGCGCAAGGACAAGGCGAGGCGAAACCGCTTCAGGACGCGATCTCAGCGCCGCAGATAATCGACGAAGGCGTAAGCCAGCCCGGCGGCGCTGACATGCGCCTCGCGGCTGTCCTCGCGCCAGAGTTCGGCGGACACCTCGGGGAAATGGGCGTCGCCCAGGTAATCGCCGTCGATCTCGGTCAGACGCAGGCAATCCGCGCCGGCGATCGCCTGGCGGTACAATTCGGCGCCGCCGATCAGGCACACCTCCTCCACCGCGCCGGCCAGGACCAAAGCCTCTTCCAGCGAATGCGCGGCCTCCGCGCCGTCGGCGCGCCAATCCTTCTGGCGCGTCACCACGATGTTGCGGCGGCCCGGCAGCGGCCGGCCTATCGAGTCCCAGGTCTTGCGGCCCATGATCACCGGCTTGCCCAGCGTCACCTCCTTGAAGTGCTTGAGATCCTCCGGCAAATGCCAGGGCAGGCGGTTGTCTATGCCTATCACCCGCTTGGCCGCCATCGCCGCCACCAGGGTCAAGCGCGGCTTCCCGGCCGCCGTCATACCGCCACCGCCGCTTTGATGTGCGGATGCGGATCGTAGCCTTCCAGTTCGAAATCCTCGAACTTGAAGCCGAAGATGTCCTTGACCTGCGGATTGATCTTCATCGTCGGCAAAGCGCGCGGTTCGCGCGAGAGCTGCAACTCGGTCTGCTCCAGATGGTTGCTGTACAGATGCGCGTCGCCCAGCGTGTGGACGAAATCGCCCGGCTGCAGTCCGCACACCTGCGCCACCATCATGGTCAGCAAGGCGTAGCTGGCGATATTGAAGGGCACGCCCAGGAAGATGTCGGCGGAGCGCTGATAAAGCTGGCAGGACAGCTTGCCGTCGGCCACGTAGAACTGGAACAGGCTGTGGCAGGGCGGCAGCGCCATCTCGTCCACCAGCGCCGGGTTCCAGGCCGACACGATCAGGCGGCGCGAATCCGGGTTGTTCTTGATCATCGCCACCACATTGGCGATCTGATCGATGTGGCGGCCGTCCGGCGCCGGCCAGCTGCGCCACTGGTAGCCGTAGACCGGCCCCAGATCGCCGTTTTCATCGGCCCACTCGTCCCAGATCGACACGCCGTTTTCCTTCAGATAGCGGATATTGGTCTCGCCGGACAGGAACCACAGCAATTCATGGATGATGGAACGCAGATGGCACTTCTTGGTGGTGATCAGCGGAAAACCCTGTTGCAGGTCGAAACGCATCTGGTGGCCGAATACCGAACGGGTGCCGGTGCCGGTGCGGTCGGACTTGTCGTGGCCATGTTCCAGCACATGGCGCATCAGGTCGAGATACTGTCGCATTGTGTTCATTCCATCTTTGATACCAGCCATTGTACCCGACTTGAAGCCGGCTCGGAAAAGCTGGCCCGGCCTCGCCGCTTCGGCTACCATTCTCTTTAAAATCAAGACAGAAGCATGAAACACCGGACATGGCTGAAGATTCCGATCTAGAACGCACCGAACCCGCGACCGCGAAACGGCTGGGCCTCGCCCGAGAAGACGGCAATATCCCGCGCTCGCGCGAGCTGACCACCTTCGCCATCACCATGGCCGGCGTGGCGCTGCTGATGGCCCAGGGCGGCCACATCGCCACCAATCTAGCGCAGACCATGCGCATGCTGCTCACCTTCGACCAGACCACGGTGCACAATGTGGAGCCGGCGCTGACCCGCTTCAAGGAAACCATTTTCAACGCGCTGTGGAGCCTGGCGCCGCTCCTGGCCGGCCTGGCGCTGGTGGCGCTGTTCGTGCCCATGCTGGTGGGCGGCTGGAACCTCACTTTCAAGGCGGTCGAGCCCAAGTTCAGCAAACTCAACCCCTTGCCCGGCATCAAACGGATATTCTCGGTCAACGCCGCCACCGAAGCGCTGAAGGCCATTCTCAAGAGTGTGCTGATCGGCGGCATCGCCACCTGGTTCATCTGGCGCGAGCGCGCGGAAATCATCGGCCTGATCTCCATGCCGCTACCCACCGGCATCGCCAAGATGACCGATATGATCATCACCACCTTCTTCGTGGTGACTTCGGCGATGATTCTGCTGGTGGCGATCGACGTGCCCTTCCAGCTGTGGAGCTATCACAAGAAGCTGCGCATGACCAAGGAAGAGGTCAAGCAGGAATACAAGGAGGCCGAGGGCTCGCCCGAGGTCAAGGGCCGCATCCGTCAGATGCAGCGCGAAGCCGCGCGCAAGCGCATGATGCAGGAGATTCCCAGCGCCAACGTCATCGTCACCAACCCTACCCACTACGCGGTGGCGATCAAGTACGACGACGGCATGCGCGCGCCGCAAGTGGTGGCCAAGGGGTCTTTGAAGCTGGCGGAAAAAATCATCGACACCGGCAAGGACCACCACGTCATCGTGATGCGCTCGCCCAGCTTCGCCCGCGCGCTGTACTTCCACGCCGAAATGGGAGAGGACATTCCGGCCAAGCTCTATTCCGCCGCCGCCCAGGTGCTGGCCTATGTGTTCCAGCTCAAGAGCTATCAGGACAACGGCGGCCTGGCGCCGGTGTTCCCGGACCAGCTGGACGTGCCCGCCGAGCTTGACCCGCAAAGCAAACGCCAGCAAGATGCGACGCCACCATAATGATAAGGTCGACGAACCGATTCGACCGGCTTGAGCCATAAATCCAGCATGGACTCCATACTAGACATACTGAAGCGCTTCAAAGTCACCCAGCTGGCCGGCCCCGTGCTCATCATCCTGATTCTGGCGATGATGGTGCTGCCGCTGCCGCCGGTGCTGCTGGACATCTTCTTCACCTTCAACATCGCCGTTTCGGTGATCGTGCTGCTGGTGGGGATCAATGTGCGCAAGCCGCTGGACTTTTCCGCCTTCCCCACCGTGCTGCTGGTCACCACCTTGCTGCGGCTGTCGCTGAACGTCGCCTCCAGCCGGGTCATCCTGCTGGAGGGCCACTCCGGGCCGGACGCCGCCGGCAAGGTGATCGAATCCTTCGCCCACTTCCTGATCGGCGACAACGTCGCCATCGGCATCGTGGTCTTCGTCATCATCACCATCATCAACTTCGTGGTGATCACCAAGGGCGCCGGCCGCATCGCCGAAGTGAGCGCCCGCTTCACCCTGGACGCGATGCCCGGCAAGCAGATGGCCATCGACGCCGACCTCAACGCCGGCCTGATCGGCGAGGACGAAGCCCGGCTGCGCCGCGTCACCATCGCCGAGGAAGCCAACTTCTTCGGCGCGATGGACGGCGCCTCCAAGTTCGTGCGCGGCGACGCCATGGCCGGCATCCTGATCATCATCATCAACATCGTCGGCGGCTTGATCGTGGGCATGGTCCAGCACGATCTGGACGCCGGCGTCGCCGCCAAGACCTATACCCTGCTGACAATCGGCGACGGCCTGGTGGCGCAGATTCCGGCGCTGATCATCTCCACCGCCGCCGGCATCGTGGTGTCCCGCGTGGGCACCGACAAGGACATGTCCGAGCAATTCCTCGGCCAGATGTTCACCAAGCCGCAAGTGCTCTACATCACCGCCGCGGTGATCGGCATGGTCGGCCTGATCCCCAATATGCCGCACTTCTCCTTCCTGCTGATCGCCGGCAGCCTGGGCCTGCTGGGCCGCATGATGGAGAAGCGCCAGAAGGCCGAGGCGCAGCAGGCGGAGCAGCAGCAGCAGGCCGCGCCGCCGCCGGAACACACCACGACCGAAGTCAGCTGGAACGATGTCCAGCACGTGGACCAGCTGGGCATGGAAGTGGGCTACCGGCTGATTCCGCTGGTGGACCGCAGCCAGGACGGCGAACTGCTGCGCCGCATCCGCGGCATCCGCAAAAAGATCGCCCAGGAGCTGGGCTTTCTGGTGCCGCCGGTCCATATCCGCGACAACTTGGAAATCAAGCCCAACGCCTACCGCATCCTGCTCAAGGGCGTGGAGCTGGGCCTAGGCGAAGCCTTCATCGGCCAATATCTGGCCATCAATCCGGGCCGGGTCAACGGCGAACTGGCCGGCACCCCCACCACCGATCCGGCCTTCGGCCTGCCGGCGATCTGGATAGACGCCGGCAAGCGCGAAGAGGCGCAGAGCCTGGGCTATACCGTGGTGGACGCCAGCACCGTGGTGGCCACCCATATTTCCAATCTGCTGCAGACCCACGCGGCGGAATTGCTGGGGCGCGAGGAAGTGCAGGCGCTGATCGATCATCAGGCCAAGGAATCGCCCAAGCTGATCGAAGACCTGGTGCCCAAGGTGGTGCCGATAGGCACGCTGCAAAAAGTGCTGCAACAGCTGCTGACCGAAGGCATCCACATCCGCGATTTCCGCACCATACTGGAAACGCTGGCCGATCACGTGGCCACCACTCAGGACATCGACGAGCTGACCAATATCGTGCGCACCGCGCTGTCCCGCGTCATCGTCCAGCAATTATTCCCCGGCGAGCAAGAATTACCCTTGATGACCCTGGAGCCGACATTGGAAAATGTGCTGATGCAGGCGGTGCAATCCAAGACCGGCGGCGGCCTGGAACCGGGCCTGGCGGAAAATCTGCTGGCCAGCGCCGCCCAGGAAACCGAACAAGTGGAAATTCAAGGGTACAATCCGGTACTCTTGACCGCGCCGGGACTGCGGCCTTTGCTGGCGCGCTTCCTGCGCCGCGCGCTGCCGCAGCTGCGTGTTATTTCTCATAATGAGATACCGGACAATAAATCAATTCGTATAATTGCTGTAATTGGGGGAAGCAAGGGCTAATCGAACATGGTGGTGAAAAAGTTTTTCGGCAAAACCACGCGTGACGCGCTCAGACAAGTTCGAGAAGAACTGGGCGCGGACGCCCTGATTCTGTCCAACCGCCCCACCATGGGCGGCGGGGTGGAAATCATGGCGGTGGCCGACGCCGACGTCGCCAACCTCGCCACCAATCTGGCCACCTCCTCCAGCAAGCATCCGCCGCGCAACGCGCCGCCGGTGGTCAACCGCGCGCCGTCGCCGCTGCCCACCCCGGCCGGCGCCGCGGTCAACCGCGCCATCGCCCGCACTTACGCCATGCCGGTGGAGCCGCTGGACAGCCCGCCGCCGCCGCGCATCGAAGCGCAAGCGCCGCGTCAACGCATCGAGCCGGCCTTCGCGCCGGAGCCCCAGGCCGCGCCGCGGCCGGCCCAGCCGTCCTATCCGCCGCAGTACGCGCAAGCCGCGCCCCAGCCCGCCGCCCCGCGCGTGCAGCCGCCTGCGCAAACCGCCCCGCCGCCCCGCCCCGCCGCCCCTCCGGTCGCCAACAACGGCGAGGAGCCGGAAGTGATGGCGCAGGAGCTGAAGCAGATCGGCGACGAGATCAAGCTGCTGCGCAGCCTGCTGCAAAGCCAGCTGGCCAGCTTCGCCTGGTCCGATATGGAGGGCAAGGCGCCCAATCGCCTGGAACTGTTCAAACACCTGCTGGCCATGGGCTTTTCCGCCCACCTGATCCGCCAGCTGATCGAAAAGATGCCGGCCCAGTACGAGGCCGATGTCGCGGTCAAATGGGCGCGCTCGGCGCTGATGCACAATCTGAAATGCGCGGACGCCGACAAGGAAATCATGGACCGCGGCGGCATCTACGCGCTGGTGGGCCCCACCGGCGTCGGCAAGACCACCACCGTGGCCAAGCTGGCGGCGCGCGCCACCATGCGCTTCGGCGCCCAGCACGTGGCGCTGATCACCACCGACAGCTACCGGATCGGCGCCCAGGACCAGTTGCGCATCTACGGCAAGATTCTCGGCATCCCGGTGTTCTCCATCCAGAACGAGGGCGATCTGCAGCTGACGCTGGCCGATCTGTCCAACCGCCACATCGTCTTCATCGACACCGTGGGCATGGGCCAGCGCGACGCCCGCGTGCTGGCGCAGATCGAAATGTTCCGCACCGCCGGCCGGCCGATAGAAAGGCTGCTGCTGCTGGCCTCCAACGCCGACGGCCAGACGCTGGAAGACGTGGTGCGCCGCTATCGCGGCGACGGCCTCACCGGCTGCGTGCTGTCCAAGATAGACGAATCGGTGGCGATGGGCCCCAGCCTGGACGTGATCATCCGCAACCGGCTGCGCCTGTTCTACATCACCAACGGCCAGCGCGTGCCGGAAGACCTGCACGCCGCCCACGCCGGCTTCCTGGTGGACCGCGCGATGCGTTCGCAGCAACAGCATTCCCCCTTCACCCTTCAGGCCGACGAACTGCCCATCATGAACGCGGCCCAGGCCGGATGGTTGTAAGCGCGATGCAGGATCAAGCCGCCAGCCTCCGCCTGCTCAGCGCCCGGTCCGCGCGCGCGCCCAGCTTCGCCTTCATCGGCTCCGCCAGCGCCGGCGCCAGCACCCTAGCCACCGAACTGGCGCTGGGCCTGGCCTACGCCGGCCAGCGGCCCTTGCTGGTGGACTGCACGCTGGGCCAGGTTCAGGCGCGCCGTCTGGGCGTGCCCACCACCGCCACGCTGGAAAGCCAGGTGCTGACCCTGGGCGGCCTGGACGAGATGATGATGAGTTCGCGCCAGGGCATTCAGTTGATCAATCTCTACGCGCGCCCGGAAGAGCGCGCGCTGTTCTCCGCCCAGCTATGGCTGAGGCTGGGCAGCGAATTCGCCGCGCTGGAGCGCGACGCCTCGGTGCTGCTGGTGGACGCCCCCAGCCCCGCCCACGACCCGGTGCCGGCCAGCGTGGCCGACAATTTGGTATTAGTGCTCACGCCGGCGGCGGAGTCGCTGACAACGGCCTACGCTAATATCAAGAGGTTGTCCGGCAGCTACGGCCGCCAGCGCTTCAATGTGCTGATCAACCGCGCGCGCCATCTGGAGGAAGCGCGCGAATTGTTCACCCGGCTGTCCGCCGCCACCGGCGAATTCCTGTCGGTGTCGCTGCGCTGGGTGGGCTTTGTGCCGATGGACAACGCGGTACGTCGCAGCCAGACGCTGCGCCGGCCGTTGATGGAGGCGTTTCCGGACAGCGAGGCCGCGATGGCCTTCTCGCAGCTGGCCGCGGTGCTGCCGCAGTGGGACACCCAGGAAACGCCGCGCAGCGGCACCGGATTCATGGATTTGTTGATTGCCGCCTCACGCGACTGGGCCGAGGCGGATGGAGTCAAACCGCTATGAGCTTGCCGTCCTTACGCCGAACCGGCTACGCCGCCGCCTCGCCTCCCGCCGAGATCGACGTGGAGGCCTACGCGCCGCTGGTCAAGAAGCTGGCCGGCATGATGATCGCCCGGCTGCCGGCCTCGGTCGACATCGACGACCTGATCCAGGTCGGCGTCATCGGCCTGATCGAAGCCGCGCGCCAATTCGACCCGGCCCAGGGCGTGATGTTCGAAACCTTCGCCAGCCAGCGGGTGCGCGGCGCCATGCTGGACGAACTGCGCCGCGAAGACTGGATGCCGCGCCAGGCG
The DNA here is from genome assembly GCF_021496765.1 of Chromobacterium sp. Beijing. Classification (NCBI taxonomy): domain Bacteria; kingdom Pseudomonadati; phylum Pseudomonadota; class Betaproteobacteria; order Neisseriales; family Chromobacteriaceae; genus Chromobacterium; species Chromobacterium sp. Beijing. The sequence goes on along the minus strand of NZ_CP053750.1, from coordinate 5,264,878 downwards.
CGCCGCCACTCGCGCCAGATCGAAGACGCGGTCCGCCAGCTGGAACATCAGCTGGGCCGCTCGCCGCTGGAATCGGAAATCGCCGCGCAAATGGGGCTGGAGCTGGAACAGTACCAGGACATGCTGGGCGATTGCCGCGGCATGACCTTGCTGCATTTCGAGGATTTTTCCAACGACGACGGCGACGCGCTGCCCGACGCGGTGGCCAATGTCGCCGACGACGACTCGCCGGACCCGTTCGCCGCGCTGGCCGACGGCGGCTTCCGTCAGGCGCTGATAGACGGCATCAAGCTGCTGCCGGAGCGCGACCAGTTGGTGATGTCCCTGTATTACGAGCAGGAATTGAACTTGAAGGAAATCGGCGCGGTGCTCGGCGTCTCCGAATCGCGAGTCAGCCAACTGCACAGCCAGGCCATCGCCCGGCTGCGCGCGCGCATCAAGGACTGGCTCTGACCCTCCGCGCCCTGACGCGGCATAACATTAAAAACCGGAACTTCGCGTGGATAAGATAAGCATTGTAGCCATTCTGATGGGCCTGACCGCCATTATCGCGGGGCAGGCGCTGGAGGGCGGCAACATCGGCTCCCTGATGCAGCTGACCGCCTTCATGATCGTCATCGGCGGCACCGTCAGCGCGGTGATGCTGCAAAGCACGCCCAAGCAATTCGCCGCCGGCGTGCGCATGCTCAAATGGATCTTCCAGCCGCCGGTGCTGGATCACGACAAGATGATCCGCGAAGTCATCAACTGGAGCCAGACCGCGCGCAAGGGCGGCCTGCTGGCGCTGGAAGGCTACATCAATCTGCAAAAAGACCCCTTCATCAAGAAAGCGCTGCAAATGCTGGTGGACGGCGCGGAGCCTGACACCTTGCGCTCGGTGATGGACGTGGAGATCTCCATGTTCGAACACGCGCGCAAACAGGCGGCGCGCATCTGGGAATCCGCCGGCGGCTACGCGCCGACCATGGGCATTCTGGGCGCGGTGCTGGGCCTGATCCACGTGATGGAAAACCTGTCCGATCCGTCCAAGCTGGGCGCCGGCATCGCCGTCGCCTTCGTCGCCACCGTCTACGGCGTCGGCTCCGCCAACCTGTTGTTCCTGCCCATCGCCAACAAGCTCAAACACCTGATCGCCTCGGAAGTCGCCTTGAAAGAGCTGGTGGTGGAAGGCCTGGTCTCCATCGCCAACGGCGAAAACCCGCGCATCATCGAAAGCCGTCTCAAGGGCTTCCTGGCGATGCACGAATAAAAAGCGCGCGCCCAGCGCGCTTTCCCGCCAGCGGCCTAAGACCCTGTTCAATGTCTGCTGCGCTTCAGCGATACAGCGTTGAAAACAAGCTCAAAATGCTCATGTGCCACGTGCACATTCCGCTTTTTCGCTCGTTTTCGCCTTGTCTCGCCCTTGCTCGCGAGACTTTGAACAGGCTCTAAGCGCCCGCCTTCCTCCTCTCCACACTCCCCCTCCCCGTCGTCGTTTTTTGAAAGACAGGCCCCGCCTTTTTCGCTGCAATGGTCGGCGCGGCCAGACCCCTGGCCCGAAACCAAAGCAGCGCCCGCGCGCCGGCCCAGCGCCACAGCGAGGGAAAGCCCCTCTCCATCCCCTATTCCGCCTGGAACAACAGATGAAAATATCGAGTCCGATATCCATCAAAACAATCTACGAACAATTGCTTCAACAGCCGGCGGCCAAGCAGGGCAAAGCCCAAGACCTGAGATTCGGCCTGAGCAAAAGCGGCGCCCTGGTGGTGTACAACAGCCGGCTGCACAGCCTGCTGCACCCGGATCAGACCAAACGCGCCAAGGCCTTCGTCCGGCAGCTCTGCCAGGATCCAAACGCGCAAGCCAATCTTTACCACGCCAAAAAGGCCTTGATCAGCCAAAGCCGCGTCGTGCACGACCACGCCAAATACGGCGATCCCACGGCGAACTTCAGGCAGGACGTCAGACAAAACAAAACCGTCACCACCTCCTCGCCGCAAGAAAAGCTCTTGTTCGAGCGGGATAAATCGCAAGTGTTGTCCGGCAGCGTCGCTCCGCTGATCGGCAAGGGCGTGCTTTCCGTCGAAGGCGGCGCCCAGGCCTCCGCGCCGGCCGGCGTCGTCGACTGCATCCGCCACGACCGGGAGGGTGATAAAAAAGGCGGCGACGCCGTCTCCTCGGACTTCATCCAGTACTCTCACGGCGGCCAGGCCAAAGCCAAGGAGCTGATTCCCGGCACGCCGATCGGCAACTATTACAATAAATTCCAGTTCGGCGACACGCTGCGGCTGATCGAAATCGGCAACGGCCTGCAAGGCACGGTGGGGGTGAAGTTCGACACCGGCGCGCTACGGGACGGCGATTGCTGCCTGTTCAATTCCGGCGCGCTCTCCGGCTGCACCATGGTCTACGCGCTGAAAGCAGGAATGCTTTACGCCTATCATGCCGGCACCGTGAAAAACGGCGACGGAGAATGGGAGACGGCGACCGACGGCGCGCGCTCCATTGTGGACGCCCATAGACGGCTATGCGGCGACCAAGCTCCGCCAGACCGTCCGGTCGGCAATAACCGCGAACTGGCCGCCTTTCTTCGCGATCACTTCGATCACGCGATGATGGTCTACAGCGGCAAGGGAGAAACGCCGGATCTAGCGGACAGCGGCCATGTCCACCACTTTGACTACAACAAGACGCCGCTGGGGCAAGAGCTGGCCAGCGTCGGCAACGCGTTGGCGCTGCTCAAGAAGACCGGCGACAGCCTGAGCCTTGAGTTCCTGGGCGACAGCATGCGGATCAATCACAACTGCGGCGTTCATTCACAGGACGCCGAAATTTACGCGGTCGACATGAGTCGGCTTTGAGCCCACGGCCAATCAGCTACGCGCCGCCGCTACTGGAAAAACTGCTGTAGGTAATCGACGAAAGCCCGGACCTTGCCCGGCACGTGCCGCCGCGCCGGGTACACCGCCGACAAATCCAGGCAGTGCCAGTCGTAATCGCTGAGCAGCGGCACCAGCGTGCCGTCCGCCAGGCCCTGCTCCACCAGAAAGCGCGGCTGCAGGATCACCCCCATGCCGTGGACGGCGGCGTCCGTCAGGATGTCGCCGTTGTTGGCGCGCAGCATGCCCTTGACCTTGACCCGGCCGCTGCTGCCGTCCGGCGCGGTGAAATCCCATAGATTGGGCTGCGCGGTCAGCGCGTACAGCAGACACTGATGCTCGGCCAGATCCGCCGGCGTCGCCGGCGTGCCGCAGCGTTGCAGATAGCTGGGCGCGGCGACGACCAGATCCCGTATCCGCGCCAACCGGCGCGCCACCAGGGAAGAGTCGGACAGATTCGACACCCGCAGCCCCAGATCGAAGCCCTCCTCCACCAAGTCCACCCGCCTATCGTTCAAGTTCAGCTCCACTTCGATCTGCGGGTACTGCAGATGAAAGCCCGCCACCGCGCGCCCCAGATAACGCATGCCGAAGGACACCGGCGCCGACACTCGCAAACGCCCCACCGGACTGCTGGCGCCGTGCGATAAACGCGCGTCCAGATCGTCAAGCTCGGCCAGCAGGCCGCCGGCCTGCCCCAGATAGGTCTCGCCCGCCTCGGTCAGCGACAAACGCCGCGTGGTGCGATGCATGAGCCGCACACCCAGACGCCCTTCCAGACTGGACACCAGCTTGGTCACCATCGCCCGCGACAGCTCCAGCCGCTCGGCGGCGGCGGCGAAACTGCCCAGCTCCGCCACGCAGACGAAGGCGCGGATTTCCGAAAAGCGGTCCATGATCATTTCCTATTGGTAAACAATATTTTTATTAATAGCGGATTTATTGAGTTTTCTCTACATGGTCAAATGCACTCCATCGCAAACTTGATTGGAACCCACCATGAACCGCTTCCAGAACCCCGCCCTCGGCACCCTGATCCTGCGCCTGTCGCTGGGCCTGATGTATCTGTCCCACGGCCTGCTCAAGCTGCTGGTGTTCACACCGGCCGGCACCGCCGGCTACTTCGCCAGCCTGGGCCTGCCCGGCTTCGTCGGCTACTTGGCCATCCTGGCCGAAGTCGGCGGCGGCCTGCTGCTGCTGTCCGGCTTCTTCGCCCGCTGGGTGGCGCTGGCGCTGACCCCGCTGCTGCTCGGCACCATCGTGCTGGTGCACGGCGCCCACGGCTGGATGTTCGCCAACGAAGGCGGCGGCTGGGAATACCCGGCCTTCCTGATCGCCGGATCGCTGGCCCTGTTCTTCCTCGGCGACAACAAGCGCCAGGCCTGAAACAACGGCGCCTGACCGCCTCCAAAACGGCGGCCCTCTCGAGAGGCCGCCGTTTTTCATTTCGCGCATAACAAAAATGCAACAGCCGCCCGGCCGCGGGCCCCGCCGCCAAGACGCTCGCATTTCCACGCCAAACCCATCCCCGTCGCAACCCGCCTCGTCCCTCCGCCATCGTCTCCGCGCGAACTAGTGCAAATACGTGAATTCCTACTTGCGCAATTTCTTGATTGCCATCAAGCTGCACCGTTATTTCGATGTAGTTAAACTACAATATTGGCATCATATCGCCAGCTGGACAGTAAGCGTCTGTACTGTTGCCGCGCGATGGATGCCGCAGCGCCATCGAATCAAGACAGGCCTTTCCGTACGGTGTACCCTATCCGGCACGCCACGCGGAACCGCTCATGAAGAAGCAGGCCGACGCTCGTAATAAAACAACTGATAAATTCCCGATCTGAGGAGTTACATATGAGCACACCCTTGCCAAGACTGAAGATCCTCGCCCCCCTCTCCGGGTGGCTGGTCGCCCTGGACACCGTCCCGGATCCGGTGTTCGCCGGCAAGATGGTGGGAGACGGCATCTCGCTGGACCCCACCTCCTGCAGTCTGCTCGCGCCGGTGTCCGGCGTCGTCAGCAATCTCCATTCCGCGCACCACGCGCTCACCATCACCTCGCCCGAAGGCGTGGAAGTGATGGTGCACATCGGCATCGACACCGTGATGCTCAAAGGCCAGGGCTTCCAGCCGCTGGTGGAACAAGGACAACGCGTCAGCGCCGGCCAGGCGCTGATCGACTTCAATCTGGACATGGTGGCGCGCAACGCGCAGAGCCTGCTGACCCAGATCATCATCACCAACGGCGACGAAACCGTCAGCGCCATGCACCGCGCCAGCGGCTTGGCCGAGGCCGGCAAGACCGCGGTGCTGGAGTTGGAGCTGGCCGGCGCGGCCGCCGCCGCCGCGCCCGCGGCCGGCGGCGCCAAGCTGCTGTCCCCGGAAATCGAAATCACCAACCCCGCCGGCCTGCACGCCCGGCCGGCCGCGGTCTTCGCCAGCAAGGCGAAAAGCTTCCAGGCCGACATCCACCTGCTGCTGGACGAGCAGTCCGCCAACGCCAAATCCGTGGTCGGCGTGATGGGCCTGTCCACCCGCAACGGCGACAAGGTGCGGATCGAAGCCGTCGGCGCGGACGCCGAACAGGCGCTGGCCGAGCTGACCCAGCTGCTGCTGGACCGCTGCGGCGAAGCCGAAGACGAAGCGCCGGCCGCGCCCGCGCCCATCGCCGCCGTCGCCCAACAACAGGAAAGCGCCGAGCTGCTGGTCGGCGTCGGCGCCTCTCCCGGCCTGGCCATCGGCCGTGTCTATCATCACCGGCTGCAGGAATTCGACGTGCCGGAATTCGGCCAGGGCGCCAGTCTGGAACAGCAACACTTCGCCCGCGCCACCGAAGAAGCCGCTCAGCAGATCGACGCGGTCAAGAGCCAGCTGACCGACAAGGCCAAGCAGGCCATCCTGTCCATGCACCAGGAACTGCTGCAAGACCCGGACCTGCTGGCGCAGACCTACGCCGGCCTGGCCGACGGCAAATCCGCCGCCTGGTCCTGGCGCGCCGCCTTCAGTTCCTACTCCGCGCGGCTGGAAGCGCAAGACAACGCGCTGCTGCGCGAACGCGCCAACGACATCCGCGACGTGGGCCGCCGCGTGCTGGCGCTGCTGGCCGGCGTCAAGCAGGCCAGCCTGGACGTGCCTGCCGGCTCCATCCTGATCGCGGAAGACCTGACCCCGTCCGACACCGCCGCGCTGGACCCCAACAAGGTGCTGGGCTTCTGTACCCGCACCGGCGGCGCCACCAGCCATGTGGCCATCCTGGCGCGTTCTCTGGGCATCCCGGCGATCTGCGGCATCTCCCAGGCCGCGCTGGCCCTGCCCGATAGCGAACAAGTCATCATCGACGGCGGCCGCGGCACGCTGCGCATCGCGCCGAACGCCGAACAGCTGGCCACCGCCGAGGCGGAGATCGCGCAGATCGCGGAGCGCCGCGCCGCCGAGGCGGCGATGTCGCAGCGGGAAGCCCGCACCAGCGACGGCGTCCGCATCGAAGTGGTGGTCAATATCCGCAACGCCGCCGACGCGCGCGAAGCGGTGGCCAAGGGTGCCGAGGGCGTGGGCCTGCTGCGTTCGGAGTTTCTGTTCGACAACCGCGACACCCCGCCCAGCGAGCAGGAACAGGCGGAGGAATACTGCGCGGTGGCCCGCGCGCTGGGCAAGGAGCGCCCGCTGGTGGTGCGCACCCTGGACGTGGGCGGCGACAAGCCGCTGTCCTACCTGCCGCTGCCCAAGGAGGACAACCCCTTCCTCGGCCTGCGCGGCATCCGCGTCAGCCTGGAGCGCCCGGACCTGCTGCGCACCCAGTTGCGCGCCATCCTGCAGGCCGCGCCGCTGACCCGCTTGCACATCATGTTCCCCATGGTGGCCTCGCTGGACGAACTGCGCGCCGCCAAGGCCGTGCTGGCCGAAGAGCAGGCCGCCAGCGGCCAGCATGACGTCAAGGTGGGCATCATGGTGGAAGTGCCGTCCGCCGCCGTCATGGCCGCGCGCTTCGCGCCGGAAGTGGACTTCTTCTCCATCGGCACCAACGACCTGACCCAGTACGTGCTGGCGATGGACCGCGGCCACCCGCAGTTGGCCAAGCAGGCCGACGCGCTGCATCCGGCGGTGCTGGCGATGATCGCGATGACTTGCGACGGCGCCCGCGCCCACGGCAAGTGGGTGGGCATCTGCGGCGGCCTCGCCTCCGACGAGCGCGCCGCGCCGCTGCTGGTGGGCATGGGGGTCAGCGAGCTGTCGGTCAGCACGCCGGCGCTGGCCGCGGTCAAGGCCACGCTGTCGCGCTGGAGCGCGGCGGAGTGCGAGGCTCTGGCGCAACAAGCGCTGGCCCTGTCCACGGCGAGCGAAGTCCGCGAACACCTGAACGCGCAAGCCCGATAAACGAGACTCTCCGGGCATCCGGAGCGATGTAGGGCGGCGAATGCGCCGCCCGCTATTTCCTACGCTGTTGAGCAAGGAATGAACCACCATGTTTAGTCAATCATTCGCATTTCTGCAAAAGATCGGCAAAGCGCTGATGCTGCCGGTGGCCGTGCTGCCGGTGGCCGGCCTGCTGCTGGGCATAGGCGCCACCGATTTCCACACCCAGAACACCGTCGCGCTGGCCATCCTGTCGCTGATGAAGAACTCCGGCGACGTGATCTTCGGCAATCTGCCGCTGATCTTCGCCGTCGGCGTGGCGCTGGGCTTTACCGAAAACGACGGCGTGGCGGCGATCGCCGCCGTGATCGGCCACCTGGTCACCACCGTCACCCTGGGGGTGATGGCCGGCCTGATGGGGGTCAAGCCCGACACCATCATGGGCCTGCCGTCCATCCAGACCGGCGTGTTCGGCGGCATTCTCGCCGGCGGCCTGGCGGCCTATATGTTCAACCGCTTCTACCGGATCAAGCTGCCCGAATACCTGGGCTTCTTCGCCGGCAAGCGCTTTGTGCCCATCATCACCGCCATCAGCGCCATCGCGCTGGGCGTGGCGCTGTCCTTCATCTGGCCGCCGATAGGCAACGGCATCAAGAGCTTCTCGCAGTGGGCCGCGGTCAGCGATCCGCGCACCGCCGCCACCGTCTACGGCCTCGTAGAACGGCTGCTGCTGCCCTTCGGCCTGCACCATATCTGGAACGTGCCCTTCTTCTTTGAAATCGGCGCCTTCCCGGACGCGATCAGCGGCAAGATGATACACGGCGACATCAACCGCTTCTTCGCCGGCGATCCGACCGCGGGCATCCTGTCCGGCGCCTTCCTGTTCAAAATGTTCGGCCTGCCGGCCGCGGCCATTGCCATCTGGCATTCGGCCAAGCCGGAGAACCGCGTCAAGGTGGGCGGCATCATGATTTCCGCCGCGCTGACCTCCTTTTTGACCGGCATCACCGAGCCCATCGAATTCTCCTTCCTGTTCGTGGCGCCGGTGCTCTACCTCCTCCACGCCTGCCTGGCGGCGTCGGCGCAGTTCATCGCCAACACCCTGGACATGCACATGGGCTTCACCTTCTCCCAGGGCGGCATCGATTTCCTGATGTTCAACCTGATCGGCGACAAGGCCAAGCACGCCTGGTACGTGTTCATCCTCGGCCCGATCTACGCGGCCATCTACTACGGGGTGTTCCGCTTCGTCATCGCCAAGTTCAACCTGAAAACCCCGGGTCGCGAGGACGAGAGCGCCGACGCCGGCGCGGCGGTCAGCGAAGACGCGCGCGCGCGCGAACTGGTTCTGGCCTTTGGCGGCCGCAGCAACATCAGCAGCCTGGACGCCTGCATCACCCGCCTGCGCATCGCGGTGCGGGAGCCGGCCAAGGTCAACCAGGCCAAGCTCAAGAGCATGGGCGCGTCCGGCGTGGTGGTGGTGGGCAACGGCATCCAGGCCATCTTCGGCCCACAGTCGGAAAACCTGAAAACCGATATGGAAATCTATCTGCGCGGCGCGGGCGCGGACGCCGAAATCGACGCCCCGGCCAGCGCGCCGGCTCCGGCGGCGCAAGCGGCGACGCCGACGCCCGCAGCGGATCAAGGCCAGGCCGCGGCGCTGCGCCAGGCGCTGGGCGGCGCGGCCAATCTGGCCAAGGTGGAAGCCATCGCCCATACCCGCTTGCGCGTGGAGCTGAAGCAGGGCTCGCTGCTCAATCAGGACGCGGCCCGCGCGGCCGGCGTGGCGGCGATGCTGGAAGTGGCGCCCGGCGTCTGGCATTTGATCGTCGGCGATCAAGCCGCCGGCCTGGCTCAGGCGCTTCAAGGCTGAGCGAACCGAAACGATCCGCACCACGTAAAAACGCCAGCGCAAGCGCTGGCGTTTTTTATTGGCGGGGCCCGTCTCGGCTATAAGGCGAACAGCTCGCGCAGATGGCGCGCCACGCCGGCTTCGCGGTTGCTGCCGATGCGCGGCACATCCGGCAGTTGCTCGGCCAGCCGCGCCTGGGCGTTGCCCATCATCCGCGGGTGGCCGGCGGTGCGCAGCAGTTCGATATCGTTCTGACCGTCGCCAAAGGCCAGGCAATGCGCCTTGTCCAGGCCCAGATCCGACAACACCAGCTCCAGCGCGTGGCCCTTGGACACCCCGGGCGCCATCACCTCCAGGCAATCGTCGGCCGAGAAAGTAATGTACAGCTCATCGCCGAAGGCCTGGTGCAGCTTGCGCTCCACCTCCAGCAAGTACGCGTGCTCGCCGATGTAGAGCACCTTGCCGACGCCCTCGCCGCCGTGCCCGGCCAGATCGGCCAATTGATAGCGCAGGCCGGAATCGGCGTGGAAATTGAGTAGATACTGGCAGGGTTGGTCGATCAGCCAGGCGTCGTCCAGATAGAAATTCAGCACCGTGCCGGCGGCGAACTCCGGCTGCGCCAGCCGGCGCACCAAGACGGGATCGATATCCTGGCGATGCACCAGCTTGTCGTCGGGATCATGCACCCGCGCGCCGTTGGACGTGATCAGGTGAGCGCGGATGCCCAGCGCCTGGCGTATGCCCTGCACGTCCAGATAATGACGGCCGGTGGCGATGGCGAAACGCACGCCGCGCGCCTGCAGGGCCTGCAAGGTGCTGGCGGTGAAATCGTCCACCGCGTGATTGGGGTCCAGCAAGGTGCCATCCAGATCGGATGCGATGAAGTGATACACCATCAAACTCCCGCGACAACAGAAGCGCACAGTATACGCCCGCCCGACGGCGCTGCCCATCAATGCGAGCGAGCGCTTTCTGGTCCGAACCGGGATCAGCCGGGTGCGCTCTCCCCGCCGAACTGCTCATAGGCCTGCAAGGCCTCCGCCGCCGTCATCAAGGAAGGACCGCCGCCCATATAGACGGCCACTTGCAGCATCTCCATGAATTCGGCGCGGCTGCAGCCCAGTTCCACCAGCGCCTTGGCATGAAAGGCCAGACAGCCGTGGCAGCGGTTGGCGATGCCTATGGCCAGCGCGATCAGTTCCTTGGTCCGGTTCGACAAGGCGCCGTCCGCGTGAGCGGCCCGGCTCATCTGGCCGAAGCCTTTCATCGTTTCCGGGATTTCCTTGCGCAGCTTGCTCAACTCCGCGCCCAGTTCCGCACTCAAATCAGGGTAATGAAGGCTCATGCTCGTCTCCTTAACATAACAATATATATTATATTTAATCATATATTGAAAGATGAAAGCAAGCCGCAATGCAAAAAGCCGAACTCGATGAGTTCGGCTTTTCAGGTAGCTGGCGGCCAGCCGCCATGGACGGCATGTAAAACGCCTTCGCCGCCCGCTCGGCCTAAATCCCCTCCCTGCCCGACAAGGCCAGCAAACGCTCCTTGCGGGTTTTGCGCATGCCCACCAAGCTGATGACAATCCACAACACTTGCGCCAGCAATGAAGCCAAGTTGAAGGCGTAACACAGCGAGATCAGCAGCAGCATCGCGCCAATCAGATTGAAACCGCTATAGCTGTAGTCGCTCAAGTCCACCAGCCTCCATTGCAGCAGGCTGTAGGCCAGGAGATAGAAAAACACCCCGATCAGCCCTATCCAGTCATACCACATCATCGCTCACCATCCTTGCGGTGTTCCGCCTTATTGGACCTGACGAGGCACCCATTCGTCCCATTCCCGCCGTTGCAGCAATTGCTCCCCCTCCCAAGCGCTTTGCTCCGCCTGAATGCGAAAATGATGGGCATCCGCCGTCAGCCTCAACTCGCTCTCCACCCTGACCCGCCAATCACCGCGGCCGGCGCTATAGCTCCACTTCACCACGCCGCTGGCCGATAAAGGCTGATCGGGCCGGATACGGTAAATTTCCTCGCAGCTTTGCGCCACTTCCAAACCATGGTCGTCAAAGCGATAGTGGCCGAAGTCGTCGCGAATCTCGGTGCGCACCTCGCCGCTCATCGCGTCCTCGATGATTTCGCGGCTGCTGGCGGGAGAGCGCAAATAACTCAGCGCCAGCGGCGGCGCGCCTTCCGGCTCGGCAAAGGGCTGCGCCACCACGGTGCTCAGATCATGCACCGGCAGGCTGAGCGTGGCGCCGGCCAGGTCCAATGTCAGCCGGGCATGATCCGCTGCCGGCCAGATCAGCGGGAAGTAAGCGCTGGAAACGCTCAAGCGCAGCCGATGGCCCGCCGGCAGACGGTAGCCGCAATCGTCCAGTTGCAGCCGGATATCCATCCACTCATCCGGCCTGACCGCCCGCCGCTGTTGATAACCGTCGCGCAGCGCCAGGTTCAGCATCCCGTAACTGATGCGGGTGACCGCGCCATCCGGCGCCACATCGTTGAGCCGCACCGCCAGTTGACCGCTGGGGCTGTCGCACTTCAGCCGCAGCCGCAGCGTCGGCGCACCCAACAGCGGCAGCTCCCGCTCCAACGCAGGGCTGTCGAACACCAGCGAGCCGGCGTCGTCGCGACGCTGATCCAGCGGGAACTCCGGCCCCAGCCAGATCACGCAGTATTCGCCGCAGGCGGCGCCGGTGGTCAGCGGCGAACGAATCGCGGCCTCCCCCTCGCCGGCCATGTCCGGCCGCAACTCGCCCGCGGCGTTCAGCCCCCACTCCCTTCGCTGAACATGCGGGCTGGGCCAGGCCGGGTCGCGCAGCCAGACGCCCGGACGTGCGGCATAACTGGCCCGCGGCGGCGCCGCGTCTTGCAGATACAGGGTGACCGGGTCTTCCGCCATGATGCCGGTGTCGATATCCTTCAGCCAGTAGTCCCACCAGCGCAGCGCTTCCTGCAAAAAACCGATAGCCGGATCCGGTACCGCGAAGTGCGGATACTTATGGGCCCACGGACCGATCAGCGCTTTTTTCGGGCAGCTCAGATGCCGCATCATCCGGCCGACGGCGTTGTGATAGGCGTCGCCCCAACCGCCCACCGCGTAAACGGCGGCCTTGATGCTGCTGTAATCGGCGCAGATGGAACCATGCCGCCAATAGTCGTCGTCGGTCTGATGGCTCAGCCAGGTTTTGAGCAGCAGAGGCATCCGCTCCAAGCGTTGCAGCCAACGCTCCCGCCAGGCCTCGCCCACCAACAGCGGATCGGGCGCGGCGGCGCAATAGCTGAACATGGTGCCGGCCCAGCCCAGGTTTTCCAGCAATAGCGCACCGCCCTTATAGTGGATGTCGTCGGCGTAGCGATGGTCGGTGGAGCATAGCGTGATGATGGCCTTCAAGGCCTCCGGTTGGCGGGCCGCCACTTGCAGGCTATTGAAGCCGCCCCAGGAGATGCCCATCATGCCGACCTTGCCGCTGCACCATGCTTGCGCGGCGATCCAGGCAATCACCTCCAGCGCATCGTCCTGTTCCTGTTGCAGGTATTCATCGACGAAGTCGCCATCGGACTCGCCGCAGCCCCTCATGTCCACCCGAAGGCATGCATAACCGTGGCCGGCGAAGTACGGGTGAGTCAGTTGGTCGCGCACGGCAGTGCCGTCACGCTTGCGGTAAGGCAGGTATTCCAGAATCGCCGGCACCGGGCTGGCTTCGGCATCCATCGGCAGCCACATCCGCGCGGCCAATTGGCAGCCGTCAGCCAGCGTGATGGTGAAGTGCTCCACTTCGCGAATGGCCCGCGGCAGCTGAGTGACGGTTTTCATGATCGCGTCTCCTTGACGACTACGGGCGCGTCGGAAGGCGGACATGTCAGCTTGCCGGAACGCACCAAGGCGATAAGCGACAGCATGCAGCCCATGATGATGAGCAAGGCCGGCAAACCACCAAGATTGGACATCATTTTGACGCCATCGACGCCGCCGGCGTAACTGGTCATCACCCAAGACACCACGCCGATCACCCCGCCCCACACCACTTTCATGCCCATGCCCGCTTTTTCGGCGCTGTCTGAGGAAAAACCGGCGGTGCACAGATTGCTGATAGCGTCGGTATTGCTGTCCGCCGCAGTGACATAGTTGAGGAAGGCGATGAACACCACCATGGCCACCATCAGTTCGCTCAAGGGCATCTGGCGGATGATGGTGTACAGCACATTCTCCACGCCCTGGCTCTCCAGCACGCCTTTGAGCAGGCCGGCCTGGCCCAAATCAATGGATAGGGCCGTGCCGCTGAAAATCATGATCCACAAGGCGGTGAAGCCGGCCGGCAGCAGCAAATTCATCACGATCACCTCCCGCACGGTGTAACCGCGGGAGATCTTGCCCAGAAACATGGCGCTGATCGGCGCCCAGGCAAACCATACCGCCCAATAGAAAATGGTCCAGGAGCCCGCCCAACCATCCTGGCTGGCCGCGCCGGTGGACAGGCTTAACCGAAAGAACTGGTTCAAATAGTTGCCAAACGACTCCAGGCCAAACGCCAGGATGAAAGTAGTCGGCCCAAAAATCAGCAAAAACCCGGCCAGCCCCAGCAAAACCCAGGTATTGACGCTGGACAACCAGCTCAGCCCGCGTTGCAAGCCGCTGAGCGCCGAGCAGACAAAGGTCACGACAATGCAGGCAATCACCAGGCCGATGCTGAACGGGCTGGCAGGCAGGGGCAGATACTGGTTGATGCCGCCCACTAGCGCCAAGGCGCCGGTGCCCAGGCTGGACGCCATGCCGGCGACCAGAGAGTACAAAGCCAGGGCGTCGATCAATTGCCCGCTGCGGCCGCCCACCCAGCGTCCCAGCAAGGGCCGCAACATGCTGCCTACCGAGAACGGCAGCTTGAGGTTGTAAAACACCAAGCCGAACAGCAGGGCCGGCACGGTGTAAATGGCGTAAGGGGTGAATGTCCAGTGCAGAAACATGGCCGACATGGCAAAACTGGCGGCCTCGGCGCTACCGGCGCGCAGGCCATACGCCGCCGGCGGGTAGTACAGGTGGTAGATCGGCTCGGCCGAGGTCCAGAACAGCACTCCAACCGCCATCGTGGTCATCAAGGTGACAGCGAACCAGCGCTTGCGGCCCAATAAGGGCAAGGCGTCCGCACCGCCGATGCGCAGCTTGCCTATCGGCGAGCAATAGACCCAGACACAGGTCAACAACAGGCTGAAACTGGCTAGGCTGAATAGCCAGGAAAAATGGCCCAGTATCCATTTATTGGCTGCGCCGGCCAGACGGAGAAAGACCGACAGGTCAAGATAGCTGAGCAGCAAGGCCGCCAACAGCAGCAAAAAGGTGGGCCAGAACACCAGGGGCCGGATGCGATGATGGCTACGCATGGTTTGTCTCCTTGATGGAGCCTGCCGCCGCTGTCGCCCCTGGGGCGGCGGTTCTGATGCCGGCGCGGCTTGCAGGCAAGCCTGAGCTATTACCCAGGCCAAACCAGTGTCGGCGATAAACCCAAGCCGGGACAAACGATAGTTTTAGATAGATTTATGTTTTCAGCTCATCAATCAAGCCGTGTGATCGCCATCTTGCAGGCGTGAGGCCATCATCTGATATCACCGCCGCATCACCGCCAGCGAGGCCAGCCAATCCGCGAACAATCTGGTGGCCGGCTTGGGCCGCCTCCGTTCCGGCAGCAACAAGTAAAAAGCGCCGCTCATCGTCACCTTGGCGTCCGACGCCATCACCAGCGCTCCGCTGGCCAGATAGCTGTCGATCAGATGCCCCCAGGCCAGCGCCACCCCCTGCCCGGCCAGCGCCGCCTGCACTGCCAAATGGTGGTTGGTCACGCTCAATTGTCTGGCGGCCGGCCTCCAGGCGATGTTTTGGGCGGCAAACCACTGCGGCCAGTTGAACCAGTCGCGCTGACCGCCATCCATGGTGATCAGCGTCTCGTCCAACAAAGCCGCTGGCTGGGCCGGACCGGCCGGCAAATAGCCCGGGCTGCAAACCGCGTACATGTGCTCATCGAACAAGGCCGCCGCATCGGCGTCCTTGGGAGGCCGACGGAAATAGTAAACGCCGAGGTCGAATTCGAATGCCTGCAACTCTTGAATATTATCGTTAGCCAGAATGCGGATTGAGAGGTCGGGCTGAGCTTGGCGGAAGGCGGAGAGATTGGGCATGAGCCACAAGGAGGCGAGCGCGGTGGAACAGGCCACCGTCACCTGCTTGTCTTGCTGCCAATGCATCAGACTGGCGGTGGCGCCGGCCAATTGCTCCAGGGCGGAGCGGACTTCGCTCAGGTATTGTTCGCCGGCCGGAGTCAATTCCACCTTGCGGGTGCCCCGCTGCAGCAATTTGCACCCCAGATAGTCTTCCAGTAACTGCAGCTGACGGCTGACCGCGCCTTGCGACAGATTCAGTTCACCGGCGGCCTGGGTAAAACTGGAGAGCCGGGCCACAGCTTCAAAAGCGATCAGGGTATAAAGAGGCGGCAGCGGTTTCATGGCCTCATTATGGCACGCCCCCCAAAACCGGCGACAGGACAGGCGTCCGCCGCCGCAATGCAAAAAGCCGAACTCGATGAGTTCGGCTTTTCAGGTATCTGGTGGCCAGTCGCGGAATCGAACCACGGACACGCGGATTTTCAATCCGCTGCTCTACCAACTGAGCTAACTGGCCGACGGGTGCTGAAGCTAAGGCGGTGATGGTGGCCAGTCGCGGAATCGAACCACGGACACGCGGATTTTCAATCCGCTGCTCTACCAACTGAGCTAACTGGCCATCACTGCTGCGCTGTCGCGCCGTCAGAGCCACGCATTTAATCAGAGGACGAATTCAGAGTCAAGGAATAATTGCAAAAAAACGAACCGCGGCGGCGCGGGAAAAGCAGGCGGGCGGGCCGTCTGAAACGACCGGCCCGCCGGATCAAAGACTTAGATCGCGTCCGGCTGACGGGATGGATGCGCGTCGGCGAAAGCCGGCAGTTGCTCCAGCACGTCCGCAACGCGGACGATGTGCGGATACGCGCTCAGGTCCAAGCCGAAACGCCGGGCGCTGAACACCTGCGGCAATAGGCAGACATCGGCCAGCGTCGGCTGCTCGCCCGCCGCGTAACGGCTGGGCGATTCCGCCAGCGCTTGCTCCAGCGCGTCGAAGCCGGTGCGAATCCAGTGCCGTATCCACGCCGCCTTGCCCTCTTCGTCTTTGCCGTACTCGGTCTGCAGATACTTGCCGACTCGAGTGTTCTGCAAGGGATGGATGTCGGCGGCGATGGCCAGGGCCAGCGCGCGGACCCGCGCCCGAGCCGCCGGAGCGGACGGCAACAGCCGCGGCGCATCCGGATAGGCCTCGTCCAGGTATTCGCAAATGGCCAGGGACTGCGCGATCTTGACCCCGCCATCGTCCAGCAACGGCACCAGCCCCTGCGGATTGATGGCCAGATACTCGGGGCTGCGCTGCTCGCCCTTGAGCAGATTGACCGCTTGATAGCGGTAATCCAGCCCCTTAAGATTCAGCGCGATGCGCACCCGGTAAGCGGCGCTGGAACGGAAATAACCGTAGAGCACGCGCTCAACCATGTTTCACCACCGTCTGCTCGATGGCGCCGAAGACGCTGGCGCCGGCGGCGTCCTTCATCTCGATGCGCACGCGGTCGCCCACTTTCATGAACGGAGTCGTCGGCGCGCCGTTCTCTATGGTTTCTATCATCCGCTGTTCCGCC
The DNA here is from genome assembly GCF_021496765.1 of Chromobacterium sp. Beijing. Classification (NCBI taxonomy): domain Bacteria; kingdom Pseudomonadati; phylum Pseudomonadota; class Betaproteobacteria; order Neisseriales; family Chromobacteriaceae; genus Chromobacterium; species Chromobacterium sp. Beijing. The sequence goes on along the minus strand of NZ_CP053750.1, from coordinate 5,248,102 downwards.
AGGCAGCAGGAGCCTACGCTGCGGTCGTGATTGGACACGGTGCCGGAGCCGATGATGGAGCCGGCGGCCAGCTCGCGGGTCTTGGCCACGTGCGCCACCAGTTGCGGGAAGCTGAACTGCATTTCCACGCCGGCGTTGGGATGGCCGTAAGGCGCGCCGTTGTATTCCACCAGCAGCGGCAGATGCGCCTTGCCGTCGCGCCAGGCGGCGCCCAGTTCGTCCGGGCTCACCGCCACCGGCGAGAAAGCCGTGGCCGGCTTGCTCTGGAAGAAGCCGAAGCCCTTGGCCAGCTCGTTGGGGATCAGGTTGCGCAGGCTGACGTCGTTGACCAGCATCAGCAGGCGGATCTGGCCCGCGCAGGCGTCGGCGTCCGCGCCCAGCGGCACGTCGCCGGTGATCACCGCCACCTCGCCCTCGAAGTCCAGGCCCCAGGCCTCGTCGCGCAGCGGGATGGGCGCCAGCGGCGGCAGGAAGGCGTCGGAGCCGCCCTGGTACATCAGCGGGTCATGGTAAAAGCTGGCCGGCACCTCGGCGCCGCGCGCCTTGCGCACCAGCTCGACATGGTTCAGATAGGCGCTGCCGTCCGCCCATTGATAGGCGCGCGGCAGCGGACTGTGGCAGCGCTGCGGCTCGAACGGGAAAGCGCCCGGCACCTCGCCCGCGTTCAGCGCGGCGTAGACTTCCTGCAGCCGCGGCGCCAGCGCGTCCCAGCCGTCCAGCGCCTGTTGCAGACTGGCGGCGATCTGCGGCACCGCCACCGCGCGGGACAGGTCGCGGCTGACGACCAACAACTGGCCGTCGCGGGTTTGATTCTGATATGTGGCGAGTTTCATCTTCTATTCTTTCTGCAGCTGGGCAGCTGAAATTCCAGTGATACGGGTATGACATGAAAGCTTCGTTTGAGGAGCATTTCGTCGCGAGCGGGCTGAGGTCGAAACGAGAAGCGCAGCGGTACAAATGGTACCGCGAGCATCACAGTTTCGAGATCAGCCTGCGCAGTAGAAATGAACTCAAACAATCAGGGCTTGGGTTTCCAGCTGTCCACATACTGGGTCCACTCCACCGCCGGCATCTGCGGCCCCTGCTCCAAGGCGTCCCGCGTGTCTATCATCACCGCCACTTCGTCGGTGAAGGTCTTGGGCTCCGTCATCGCCTTGGCGAAGGCCTTGGGATGCGGCCCGTGAGTGAAGCCCGCCGGGTGGAAGGTCAGCATGCCCGGCTTGATATTGTCGCGGCTGAAGAAGTCGCCGGCGTGATAGAAGATCACTTCGTCGTAATCGTCGTTGTTGTGATAGAACGGGACCTTCAAAGCGCCGGGATCGGATTCGATCGGCCGCGGCACGAAGGTGCAGATCACAAAGCCGTCGGCGACAAAGGTGGTGTGCGCCGATGGCGGCAGATGGTAGCGATGGCTCATCAGCGGCCGGATGTCGCGCCAGTTGATGCGGGCGACGGAATGATTGCCGTGCCAGCCTATCGCGTCCAGCGGATTGAACGGGTAAGTCACGGTGGACAGCGCGCCGCGGCGCTTGATCACCACTTGCCACTCGTCCTCGGTCTGCTGCGCGCGGAAGGCGTCGTCGATGGACGGCACGTCCAGCATCGCCTCGTCGAAGATGGCGTGCGGTCCCACCAGGCCCTTGTCCGGCAACTGGTAAGCGCCGTTGCTGGCTTCGATCAGCAACATGGTGGTGGGCGCGGCCGGTTCGATGCGCCAGCTGGTGGAGCGCGGCATCAGGATGTAGTCGCCGTCGCGGTAGCTCAGGTGGCCGTAATCGCAGAACAGCTCGCCGCTGCCGGCGTGGATGAACAGCATGTCGTCGCCGTCGCCGTTGCGGAACAGCTGGGTCATCGCCTGCTCCACGCTCCAGATGCGCAGCTTGCATTGCGCGTTGTGCAGCACCAGCGGCGCGGCCCAGGGCGCGGCGACGCTCTTGGGCAGTTCGTTCAGATCAAAGGCGCGCGGGCGCAACGGGCCTTCCCAGGCGCTCCAGCCGGTGGGCGGATGCTTGTGGTGCAAATGAGTGGCGGGACCGAAAAAACCGCTGCGGCCCACTTCGCGCTCATAGATGGCCGTGTCCGGGAAATCGGCGTGGGCCTGGCGCGAGACGGTGCCTTCGCGGTGGGGGTACTGAATCCATTTACGCATGGTGTGTCCTTCAATCCCGCCGCCTGGGCGGCGGGATGGCATCGATGAACTGCGGGCTTTAGATGACGCCGCGGCGGATCTGGTCCTCTTCGATCGACTCGAACAGGGCGCGGAAGTTGCCCTCGCCAAAGCCCTCGTTGCCCTTGCGCTGGATGATCTCGAAGAAGATCGGCCCGATCACGGTCTCGGTGAAGATCTGCAGCAGGATGCCGGCGCCGTCCACCGGCGCGCCGTCCACCAGGATGTGGTTTTTGTGCAGGCGCGCCAGGTCTTCGCCGTGGCCCGGCACCCGCTCGTCCACTTTTTCATAATAGGTGTCCGGGGTGTCGAGGAAGCGGGTGCCGGCGGCTTTCAGCGTTTCCACGGTGCGGTAGATGTCGCGGGTGGTCAGCGCGATGTGCTGAATGCCCTCGCCGTGGTATTCGCGCAGGAATTCCTCGATCTGGCTCTTGTCGTCGGAGGATTCGTTGATCGGGATGCGGATTTTGCCGCAGGGGCTGGTCATCGCCTGGGACACCAGGCCGGTGAGCTTGCCCTCGATGTCGAAGTAACGAATTTCGCGGAAGTTGGCGATATCGGTGTAGAAACCCGCCCACTTGGCCATATTGCCGCGGAACACATTGTGGGTCAGGTGATCGATCTCATACAGGCCCACGCCTTGCGGATGCTGGTCTACGCCGTCCAGCGGCTGGAAGTCCACGTCGTAGATGCTGTGTTCCGGACCGTAGCGATCGACGAAATACAGCGCCGAGCCGCCAATCCCCTCGACCGCCGGAATATTCAGCTCCATGAAGCCGATCGGGCGCTCGTATTTCTTGGCGCCGTGGGCCAGCGCGTATTCATAGGCCTTGGCCGCGTCCTTGACGCGCCACGCCATCGCACAAGCCGACGGGCCGTGCTCGTGGCCGAAATCGTTGGCCGGCTGCGACGACTCGCCGTTCAAGATGAAATTGATGTCGCCCTGGCGGAACAGGCTGACGTTCTTGCTGCGGTGGCGCGCCACTTCGCTGAAACCCAGCGACAGAAACAAGGCCTTCAGCTTGGCCAGGCCTTCGGCGCTGGGCGCGGTGTATTCGACAAATTCAAAGCCGTCGGTGGCCAGGGGGTTTTGCAGTATGGTTTCCATTTTCATCTGTTTCTCCTGTTGTAGATGAGTGTGCGGCCGCTGGGCGGCGAGCGGAGCGTGGCGCCGCTCTGAACCGGCGACTTGATCTGGTATTCCGCGCAACAAGCTTGTTTATAAACAAGTAACAGTAGCTTTTGATGACATGTCTTGTGATAGTCTTGTCATGACATGTTGTAAAAAGCCCTGTGCAACGCATTTGGCTTCGCGTGGAAAAGTCGGAAGGGAAAAGACTGAATGAGGAGAAAGGCGCTTGCCGCGCGCTGGTTTGACTTGCCGCGACGAACGACAAGCTTCTCCTCAGAATGTGAATCTTATCTCCGCCGTCTTATTCACTCGACAAACCCCGGTGCTTTTTTAGCGCCGTGTGTAGAATGCGTTTTTAGGCTTTTTATTCTATGGAAACTACGGGGCAATTTTCTTGCTAAATACCAAGAAACCAGTAATAACTAAGTATAAAACACTAATATTTTGCCTCTTTTAGGAGAAAACATGCCAAGTCTTACATTAGATAAGACAGACTTGCGTATTCTGGCCGAACTGCAACACGACGGCCGCTTAACCAATGTGGAATTAGCAGAACGGGTGGCCCTGTCTCCATCCCCTTGCCTGCGTCGCCTAAAGCAGCTGGAGGAATCCGGCGTGATCCGCCAATACGTGGCGCTGCTGGACCCGGCCCGCATCGGCCTGGGCCTGCAAGCCTGGGTCAGGGTCACGCTGGAGAAACGCGGCAACGCGCATCTGCAAAGCTTCATCGAATCGGTGCAAAGCTGGCAGGAGGTCATCAATTGCTTTGCGATGACCGGCGAGATGGACTATCTGCTGCAGGTGTACTTCGAGGACATGGAGCACTTTTCGCGCTTCGTGATGGACGAGCTATTGCAACACCCCGGTGTCGCGGATGTGAAGTCCAGCTTCGTGCTCAAGGAGATCAAGCGGACCACCTCGCTACCGCTCGGCCAGCTGCGTGGTCTTTAAGGCGGCGCGGCCCCGAGCCGCATACGGATTTGAAAAAGAACGGCCCGGAATACCGGGCCGTTTTGCATGGGAACGCGTCCCGATTCACAAACCTAGCCGCTGCCAAATGGTGGACACCAAGCCGGCCTGATTCAGCGTGTAGAAGTGCAGACCCGGCGCGCCGTGCTGCAATAAGCGATCGCACAACTCGGTCACCACGTCCAAGCCCAGCGCGCGGATGGACGCGCTGTCGTCGTAATAGGCCTGCATGCGCTGGCGCAGCCAACGCGGCACTTCCGCGCCGCACATGTCGGAAAAACGACACAGTTGCCCGAAATTGGAGATCGGCATGATGCCCGGCACGATGGGAATATTCACTCCCCGGCCCTGAACCTCGTCGACGAAGCGGAAATAGGCGTCGGCGTTGAAAAAGTACTGGGTCATCGCCGAATTGGCTCCGGCGTGGACCTTGCGCACGAAGTTGCCGATGTCGTCCTCGGCCGAGCGCGCCTGCGGATGGAACTCCGGATAGGCGGCCACCTCGATGTGGAAATGGTCGCCGTGCTCGGCGCGAATGAATTCGACCAACTCGTTGGCGTAGCGGAATTCGCCGGCCGCCACCATGCCGGACGGGATGTCGCCGCGCAGCGCGACGATGTGGCGGATGCCGTTGTTGCGGTATTCCTTGAGGATGGCGCCGATATTCTCGCGGGTGGAGCCGATGCAGGACAGGTGCGGCGCGGCGGCGTGGCCTTCGCTGCGGATTTCCAGCACCGTCGCCAGCGTGCCGTCGCGGGTGGTACCGCCGGCGCCGAAGGTGACGGAAAAGAACTGCGGCTTGAACTGGGCCAGCTGCTGGCGCGTGGTGCGCAGCTTGGCGATGCCTTCCGGCGTTTTGGGCGGAAAGAATTCGAAACTGAAGGTTCGGCTCTGTGCTGTCATGATCTCTCTGCATCTCCCTGCGGGAGACTCCTTTGTTTTTATAGGTTGGCCGCGATCCGCAGCAGCGGACAAGAAAAAACGGACAGCACCATTCTAATAGCCCTGTCCGTTTTTCTATCGTTATAAAAATCAATAACGATAGTGATCCGGCTTATATGGACCTTGCTTGGGCACGCTGATGTAGGCGGCCTGTTCGTCGGACAGCTCGGTCAGTCTGGCGCCGATGCGGCCCAAGTGCAGGCGCGCCACCTTCTCATCCAGATGCTTGGGCAAGACATACACCTGTTTGCCGTATTGCAGGCCGTTGGCGAAGATTTCCACCTGAGCCAGCACCTGATTGGTGAAGGAGTTGGACATCACGAAGCTGGGGTGGCCGGTGGCGCAACCCAGGTTGACCAGCCGGCCCTCGGCCAACAGGATCACTCGCTTGCCGTCAGGGAAAATGATGTGGTCCACCTGCGGCTTGATATTGTCCCACTGGTACTGGCGCAGACTGGCGACTTCGATCTCGCTATCGAAATGGCCGATATTGCAGACGATGGCGTTGTTGCGCATCTTCTTCATATGTTCGTGGGTGATCACGCCGACATTGCCGGTGGCGGTGACGAAAATGTCGGCCTGGTCGGCCACTTCGTCCATGCGCACCACGCGATAGCCTTCCATCGCCGCCTGCAACGCGCAGATCGGGTCCACTTCGGTCACCCACACCGTGGCGCCCAGGCCGCGCAAGCTCTGCGCGCAGCCCTTGCCCACGTCGCCGTAGCCCAGCACCACCGCCACCTTGCCGGCCACCATCACGTCGGTGGCGCGCTTGATGCCGTCCACCAGCGATTCGCGGCAGCCGTAGAGGTTGTCGAACTTGGACTTGGTCACCGAGTCGTTGACGTTGAAGGCCGGGAACGGCAAACGCCCCTCCTTCTCCAGCTGATAGAGTCGGTGCACGCCGGTAGTGGTTTCCTCGGTCACGCCCTTGATGTGCTTGAGCCGCTTGGAATACCACTGCGGGTCTTTTTCCAGATAACGGGCGATGGCGGCGAACAGCGCGGTCTCTTCCTCGTTGGACGGGTGGCTGATCGCGCCGCGATCGCTTTCCGCCTTGCTGCCCAGCATCAGCAGCAAGGTGGCGTCGCCGCCGTCGTCCAGAATCATATTGGCGGGCTCCTGCTCCGGCCATTCGAAGATTTTGTGACTGAACTCCCAGTACTCGTCCAGGCTCTCGCCCTTGAAGGCGAACACCGGGATGCCGGCCGCGGCGATGGCGGCGGCGGCGTGGTCCTGGGTGGAGAAGATGTTGCAAGAGGCCCAGCGCACTTCCGCGCCCAGCGCCACCAGGGTCTCGATCAAGACCCCGGTCTGGATCGTCATGTGCAGACTGCCGGCGATGCGCGCGCCGCGCAGCGGCTGGCTGTGCCGGTGCTCGTCGCGCAAGGCCATCAGGCCCGGCATTTCAGTTTCGGCAATCGCCAGTTCCTTGCGGCCCCAGGCGGACAGATTGATATCGGCAACATGAAAATCGGTGAAATCAGCCATCGCGAGCATTCCTTAGTTCACGCAGCCGGCCAGGATGCGGCTCACCCGCTCCCGTGCCCGGCACGGTTTTGATCAGGTGAGCGCCGTTGAAACGGGAGCGGCCCGAGCCTGGGGATGGATCATCCTCGCAGCGCCCCTCGGGCCGACCGGCCGCCGGCGGCGTGGACACGCGGACGGCGACGTTTCGATTATACCTATGCCGCTCGGAAAAGGTAGGAGTCTGCATGCCAAGAAGATACACTAGCCGCTTGCCGATTCATCCTCGCCCCATGACTTTCGACTTCACCCCGCTGGCCGCCCTGTCCGGGATCGCCGCGCTGATTTCCACCGCCATCGCCGCCATCGCCTGGTATCGCCGCCAGTTTCCCGGGGTGCGCTGGCTGGCGCTGCTGATGAGTTCGGTGGCGTTCTGGGCCGCCGGCGCGATGTGCGAGCTATCCGCCGCCAGCCTGTCCGCCAAGATCGCCTGGTCCAAGCTGGAATACCTGGGCACGCTGAGCACCCCGGTGCTCTTCCTGCTGCTGGCGCTGGACTATAACCGCATCCAGCTGAGCCGGCGCTGGCTGGCGGCGCTGTTCGCCCTGCCCTTGCTCTGCCTGCTGCTGGCGTTCAGCAACGAAAGCCACCAATTGGTGTGGACCGGCTACCGGCCCAGCCCTTCCGGCTACAATCTGCTGATCTACGGGCACGGCCCGGCGTTCTGGATCGGCGTCGCCGGCTATTCCTACCTGATGATGCTGATCGGCTCGCTGATGCTGATCCGCGCGCTGCATTACTACCCGGCCCACTTCCGCGGACAATCCATCGTGCTGATGGCCAGCACCTGCGCGCCCTGGCTGGGCAACATCCTTTACCTGAGCGGCGCCATGCCCTTGCAGGGCCTGGATCCGACGCCGCTCGCCTTCACCGTCACCGGCCTGGTGTTCGCGCTGGACCTGCTCTACCTGCGCCTGCTCTACTTGGTGCCGGTGGCGCGCGCGCGCTCCTTCGAAGCCATGGGCGACGGGGTGCTGGTGGTGGACGACGAGCTGCGCATCCTGGACCTCAATCCGGCCGCCGCGCGGCTGCTGGGCCGGCCCGGCCGTCAATTGCTGGGCCAGCCCTTGCCGGCGGACTGGCCGCGGGAGCAGATCCTGCGCGGCCGGGAGCAATCCCTGGAGCTGTCCTTGCAAGACGGCGCGCGCATCCTGGACCTGCGCGTGTATCCGATCGCCCAGCAGCCTCAGCCTCACTCCAGCCGCATGCTGGTGGCCCGCGACATCACCGAGCGGCGCCGGGCCGAGGAGGCGCTGCGCGGCGCCAATCAGACTTTGGCCCTGCGCATCGCCGAAATCGAAGCGCTGCAGGCGGCGCTGCGCGAGCAGGCCTTGCGCGATCCGCTGACCGGTTTGTACAACCGCCGCTATCTGGACGACACCTTCGCCCGCGAACTGAGCCGCGCGCGCAGCGAGGGCGCGCCGCTCAGCATCGCGCTGATCGATCTCGACGATTTCAAGCGCATCAACGACAGCTTCGGTCATTACTTCGGCGACGAGGTCTTGCGCCGCCTGTCCGCGCTGCTGGCCGAAGACGGCCGCGGCGGCGACATCCTCTGCCGCCTGGGCGGGGAGGAGTTTCTGGTGCTGATGCCCGGCTGCTCGCCGTCCCAGGCCTGGGAACGCGCCGAGCGCTGGCGGCAAGCCTTCGCCCGTCAGCCTCACGGCGCCGGCGACGACAGTTTCTGCGCCACCTTCTCCTGCGGTCTGGCCGCCTTCCCCGTGCACGCGGACAGCCCGGCCGCCCTGTACCAGGCCGCGGACCGGGCTTTGTACGCGGTCAAGGCCGGCGGCAAGAACGCCTGCCGCCTGAGCGCGGCCCTCTAGCAAGACACAAAAAAACGCCTGTCCGTGGACAGGCGTTTCTTGGCGCGAAGCCGAGCGCGGTTTACAGACCGGCGTCGGCGCGCAGCGCTTCCACCTTGTCAGTGCGCTCCCAGCTGAATTCCGGCTCTTCGCGGCCGAAGTGGCCGTAAGCGGCGGTCTTGCTGTAGATCGGGCGCAGCAGGTCCAGCATCTGGATGATGCCTTTCGGGCGCAGATCGAAATGCTTTTTCACCAGCTCGACGATCTTCTCGTTCGGAATCGAGTTGGTGCCGAAGGTGTCCACCGCGATCGAGGTCGGCTCGGCCACGCCGATGGCGTAGGAAACCTGGATCTGGCACTGGCGCGCCAGGCCGGCGGCGACGATGTTCTTCGCCACGTAGCGGCCGGCGTAGGCGGCGGAACGGTCCACTTTGGACGGATCCTTGCCGGAGAAAGCGCCGCCGCCGTGCGGCGCCGCGCCGCCGTAGGTGTCGACGATGATCTTGCGGCCGGTCAGACCGCAATCGCCCATCGGGCCGCCAATCACGAAGCGGCCGGTCGGGTTGATCAGGAATTTGGTTTCCGGCGTGATCATATCCGGCGGCAGCACCGGCTTGATGATGTCCTCGATCACCGCCTCGGTCAGCGTCTTGTGATCGATCTCCGGGGTATGCTGGGTGGACAGCACCACGGTGTCGATGCGCTTGGGCAGGCCGGTGGCGCCGTCGTAGACGCAAGTGATCTGGCTCTTGGCGTCCGGGCGCAGCCACGGCAGGCGGCCGTCCTTGCGCAACTCGGCCTGACGCTGCACCAGACGGTGCGCGTAGTAGATCGGGAACGGCATCAGCGTCGGGGTTTCGTCGCAGGCGTAGCCGAACATCAGGCCCTGGTCGCCGGCGCCCTGGTTCAGATCCAGGCCTTCGCCTTCGTTGACGCCCTGGGCGATGTCCTGCGACTGCTTGTCGTAGCAAGCCATCACCGCGCAACCGCGGAAATCGAAGCCCAGCGCGGAATCGTCGTAACCGATGCGCTTGATGGTTTCGCGGGCGATCTTGATGTAATCGATATTGGCGCTAGTGGTGATTTCGCCGGCCAACACCACCAGGCCGGTGTTCACCAGGGTCTCGGCGGCGACGCGCGCGTGCTTGTCCTCGCGCAAGATGGCATCGAGGATGGCGTCGGAGATCTGATCGGCGACTTTGTCCGGGTGTCCTTCCGACACCGACTCAGATGTAAACAGATATTCGCTCATTTATTATTCGTTCCCGAAAAATGCAAAACCTTGTGATGATAAAATAGGTCGCTTTAAGACCAAGACTGAGCTTCATATGTCTAAGCTAGTCCATTTATTGCTGTCTTTCCTGGCGCACCTGCCTTTATCCTGGCTACAAGGCCTAGGTGCCGTTCTTGGACGACTGACTTATCATGCGTCCCCCCGCTACAGAGCACGGCTCCGGGAGAACCTAAGTTCTAGTAAAATCTGTGGAAATTATCAGCTTTTACCGCGTTTAGTCAAACAAAGCGCCGCGGAAACCGGCAAGGGCGCGCTGGAACTGGCCATCGCCTGGTGCCGCGAGCCGGACGACATCGCCGCCATGGTCCAGTCCTGCTCCGGCTGGGAGCACGTCGAGGCGGCGCTGGCCAAGGGCCACGGCATCGTCTTCGTCACCCCGCATCTGGGCAGCTACGACATCGCCGGCCGCTACATCAGCTCGCGGCTGCCGTTTCCGCTGACCGCGATGTACCGCCCTCCCAAGATGGCTTGGTTGGAACCGGTGATGCAGGCCGGCCGCGCCCGCGGCAAGGGCAAGACCGCGCCGGCCACCGGCGCCGGCGTGCGCGTGCTGATGAAGGCGCTGAAGTCCGGCGAAGCCACCATCATCCTGCCGGACCAGGTGCCCGGCAACGGCGAGGGCGTGTGGGCGCCGTTCTTCGAACGCCCGGCCTACACCATGACCCTGGTGCCGCGCCTGGCGCAGATCAGCGGCGTGGAGACCTTGTTCTTCGTCGGCGAGCGCCTGCCGGGCGGCCAGGGCTTCCGCGTCCACATCGAACCGCCGGCGCAAGCCTTCAGCGGCGACAAGGAACAGGACGCCGCCCAGCTCAACGCCCAGGTGGAAGCGCTGATCCGCCGCTTCCCCAGCCAATACCTGTGGAGCTATAACCGCTATAAATGTCCGCCCGGCGTCAGCCGGCCGGACGCGCAATAACAGGGATCCTAGACAAACCGTCACGAGCGGCTTGAGAGCAAGGCGCCCCCGTTGGACATTGGCGCACAGCGACCGAGATAGTACAAACAGTACAGCGAGGGAGCGCGCACGGAGCAACGCAGCTATCGAGCCGCGCAGTCAGTTTGTCGAGCATCCCAACAAGGAAATCTATGAAATTCGCTTTTGCCCTGCTTTGGCTCATCCGCCTGCTGCCGATGTGGGCGATCGGCCTGCTGGCCCGCGGCCTGGGCAATGTCGCCTACTGTCTGGCACGCGACCGCCGCCGCGTCGGCATGATCAATCTGCGCCTATGCTTTCCCGAGATGCCGGTGGCGGAACGCCGCCGGCTGATCCGCCGCAATTTCCAGCACATGATACGCATGGTGCTGGAGTACGGCGTGGTCTGGTGGAGTTCGGCCGCGCGCATCGACAAACTGGTCGAGATCAAGAACCTGCACTACGTCACCGAGCTGCGCGAACGCGGCGAAGACGTGATTCTGTTCTACCCGCACTTCATCGGCTTTGAAATGTGCGTGTATTCGCTGAACCAGCACATCCCGCTGGTCAGCGTCTACTCCCACCAGAAGAACGAGGCGCTGGACCGCCAGATCTATCAGGGCCGCCAGCGTTACGACAACGCCTACATCGTGTCCCGCCAGGAGGGCCTGCGCCCCATCATCAAGGCGATGCGCAAGGACCACGCGCCCTTCCTCTATCTGCCGGACCAGGACTTCGGCGTGCGCGACTCAGTCTTCGTCGACTTCTTCGGCGTCAAGGCCGCCACCATCACCGGCCTGTCCCGCATCAGCAAGCTGGCGCGCGCCAAGGTGGTGCCGGCCATCGCCCGCCGCGTCGGCGACCGCTTCGAGCTGGAGTTCTACCCGCCGTGGGACGACTATCCCAGCGAGGACGTGGAGGCCGACACCCGCCGCATGAACGCCTTCCTGGAGCAGCGCGTCCGTGAAATCCCGGACCAGTACTTCTGGCTGCACAAGCGCTTCAAGAGCCGGCCGCAGGGCGAGGCCCGCTTTTACTAAAAACCTGTTTACGATCTGCTGCGCGTCGGTAGAGACATTGTGCGATGAGTACCCGCTTCGAAATGCTCATGTACCGCTTGTACATTCCGCTTTCTCAACGATTTTCGCCATGTCTCGCTCTTGCTCGCGAGATCGTAAACACGTTCTAAGCAAGGCGCCGCAACGCGGCGCCTTTTTCAATCAGCTGCCGGCCTCGGCGAAGGCGTCCATCAGCAAAAAGGTGCCCGCCTGTCGCTGCCGGCTGTCGATCTGCGGCACCAGCCGCCGGAAATGTTCGGTTTGGCAATGCCGATCCAGGGCCTCCCTGTCCGGCCAGGTCTCGATGAAGACGAAATGGCCGGGGTCTTTCTGATCGATGAACAGCTCATAGCCGATGCAATCCGGCTCTTGCCGCGTCTTCTCCACCAGTTCGCGATACAGCGGCATCACCTCGGCCACGCGGTCCGGCTGAATGAAGTCCTGAGCAATCACTTTCAACATCCCGTCCTCTCCCTTCGTCTCATCGCGCGGGCCTCGCTACGCCGCCGCGCCCTTCCCCAAAAAAAACAGCGCGGACGGGAAATCCCGTCCGCGCCGCGTATTGCGTCCGCCCAGCCCGGCTAGGCCCGTCGCCGCCAGAAATAGCGATAGACGTAGCCCGGAAACGCGAACACCAGGAATAAGGACAAGGTGGTCACGTAGAACTGCCAGTTCTGCGACTGCACCGGCATCAGCCGGCTTTCCAGCAGGTAGGCGAAACCGCCCACCAGCAGATACAGCGCCGTCAATTCCAGAAAGCGCCAGCCAAAATGCTTGTTGGCCACTTTCCACACTCCGCCCACTTTCTGGGTCAGGAACGGCAGGTTCGCCGCCGCCAGGGCGACGATCAGCAAAACGATGACGCTGGATTGCATGGTGGACAGGCCTTAAATCACGGTGAGCGATTGACGCACGACTTGCAGGCACAGCTCCATCGCGCGTTCCGGCAGCAGGCCGATGAAAAGCAAGGCCAGCGCGTTCAGCGACAGCACCAGTTTCATATCGCCGCGCACCACGATGTCGCTGCGGTCTTCGGCGTCGTCGAAGTACATCGCCTTCACCACGCGCAGGTAGTAGAACGCGCCGATCACCGACATCAGCACCGCGAAGATGGCCAGCTTGATCATGCCGATGTCGACGATGGCCTTGATCACCGCGAACTTGGCGTAGAAGCCCACCAACGGCGGGATGCCCGCCATGGAGAACATGGTCAGCAGCATCAGCAGCGCATACCAGCTGTTGCGGCTGTTCAGGCCCTTCAGATCGTCGACCTTCTCGCATTCGAAACCGGCGCGGGACAGCGCCAGCAGCATGCCGAAGCTGACCAGCGACATCAGCACATAGCTCAGCGCGTAGAACAGCGCCGCCGAGTAGCCGACCTTGGTGCCGGCCAGTACGCCCAGGAGCAGGAAGCCCATGTGCGAGATCGTCGAATAGGCCAGCATCCGTTTGATGTTGGTCTGCACGATGGCGGTGATGTTGCCGATGGCCATGGACAGCGCGGCCACGATCACCAGCATCTGCTGCCAGTCCGCCACCAGCGCGTCCAGGCCCTGGGCCAGGATGCGCAGCGTGAACACGAAGGCCGCCAGCTTGGGTGCCGCGCCCACCATCAGCGTCACCGAAGTCGGCGCGCCGTGGTAAACGTCCGGCACCCACATATGGAACGGCACCGCGCCCAGCTTGAAGGACAGGCCGGCCACGATGAAGACCAGGCCGAAGACCAGCAACACGTCGTTGGCCTTGTGCGCGGCGATGGACTTGGCGACCGTCGCCAGTTCCAGCGAGCCGGTGGCGCCGTAAACCATGGAGATGCCGTAGAGCAGCAGGCCGGAGGCCAGCGCGCCCAGCACGAAGTACTTCATCGCCGCCTCGGTGGCCTGCACGGAATCGCGCTGCAGCGCGATCAGCGAGTACAAGGCCAGCGACAGCAATTCCAGGCCCATGTACAGGGTCAGGAAGTGCGAGGCCGACACCATCAGGTTCATGCCCAAGAGCGCGAACAGGGCCAGCGAGAAGTACTCGCCCTTGAACAGCTGACGGTCGGCGGTGTACTGCCGGCTATAGATCAGCACGATGGCGGTGACCGCGTACATGGCCAGCTTGACCACGCCGCCCATCGGATCGGCGACGAACATGCCGGAGAAGGTGAGCACCGGCTGCGCGGTGAAAGTCATCACCTGCGCCACTGCCGCGCCCAACAGGCTCAGCAGGGTCAGGCCCAGGGTGATGCCGCGCTTTTCGTCCGAAACGAATAGGTCCGCCATCAGCACGAACAGAATCGCGCCGGCGAGGAACATCTCGGGAATTGCCGGTATCAGGTTGAGATCAGCCCAATTCATTGTTTCCATTCCTTCCGCGCTTACAGCTTGCTCTGCGAGACATGCAGGATCAGGTCATTGACCGACAGGTGCATTTTCTCGACGAAGGCTTGCGGATACAGGCCCATGCCCAGCACCGCGATGGCCAGGATGGCCAGCACCAGGAACTCGCGCTTGTTGACGTCGGACAGCTCGGCCACATGGCTGTTGCCCACCTCGCCGAAGATCACGCGCTTGTACATCCACAAGGTGTAGGCGGCGCCGAAGATCAGCGTGGTGGCGGCCAATACCGCGTACCAGAAGTTCACCTGCACCGCGCCCATGATCACCATGAACTCGCCGACGAAGCCGGAGGTGGCCGGCAGGCCGGAGTTGGCCATCGCGAACAGCATCATGAAGGCGGCGAAGATGGGCATCTTGTTGGCCACGCCGCCGTAGTCGGCGATGTTGCGGCTGTGCACGCGGTCGTACATCACGCCGATGCAGAAGAACATCGCGGCGGAGACGAAGCCGTGGGACACCATTTGCACCAGCGCGCCTTCAACCGCCCACTGGTTCAGTTCGGAACCGGTGAACAGGAACAGGCCCAGGGTGACGAAGCCCATGTGCGAGATGGAGGAATAAGCCACCAGCTTTTTCATGTCGGACTGCACCAGCGCCACCAGGCCGATGTAGACCACCGCCACCAGCGACAGCGCCACCATCACGCCGGACAGCTCGCGCGCGGCGTCCGGCAGGATGGGCAGCACGAACCGCAGGAAGCCGTAAGCGCCGATCTTCAGCGTGATCGCGGCCAGCACCATGGAGCCGCCGGTCGGCGCTTCCACGTGGGCGTCCGGCAGCCAGGTGTGCACCGGCCACATCGGCACCTTCACCGCGAAGGACAGGAAGAAGGCGACGAACAGCAGAATCTGCACCGTCAGCGGGATCTTGGCGATGTCGTGGAAAGCCTGGATGTCGAAGGACTTGCCGGCCTGGAAGTACAGGTAGATCAAGGCCACCAGCATCAGCAGCGAGCCGAGCAAGGTGTAGAGGAAGAACTTGATCGACGCGTACACGCGACGCGGGCCGCCCCAGACGCCGATTATCAGATACATCGGAATCAGCATGCCTTCGAAGAAGACATAGAACAGGATGGCGTCCAGCGCGGCGAAGGCGCCGTTGATCAGGCCGGACATGATCAGGAAGGCGGCCATGTACTGCGACACGCGCTTCTGGATCACCTGCCAGCCGGCCACCACCACCAGCAAGGTGGTGAAGCTGTTGAGCACCACGAACAGCATCGAGATGCCGTCCACGCCCAGGTGATAGTTGATGCCGAGGGATTCGATCCACGGCTTCATCTCGACGAACTGCATGCCGCCGCTGAGGTTGTTGAACTCGGTGAACAGCGGCAGCGACAGCAGGAAGCCCGCCAGGGCTCCCGCCGCGGCCAGCCAGCGCGCCAGCGACGCGCGCTGATCGCCCCCCGTAGCCAGCACCAGCAACCCGGCCGCGATAGGGGTCCAGATCACCAGAGACAATAGATTTGTGAACATAGTCAAACCCAAGTTGTTATTCCAATCCCGGAGCCCGGGCTCAACGCCAGATCAGTTGCCAGAACCACATCGTCATCAGCGCCAGCACCCCGATGATCATCGCGGTGGCGTAGCTGTAGATGAAACCGGTCTGAGCGCGGCGGATGAAGCCGGAGAAAGTCGCCACCAGCTTGGCGGTGCCGTTCACCAACAGACCGTCGATCAGCAACATGTCGCCCACCTTCCAGAAGAAGGTGCCCAGAGCGCGCGAGCCCTTGGCGAACACGGCGAAATAGATCTCGTCCAGGTAGTACTTGTTCTCCAGGATCTTGTTCACCAGGCTGAACTTCTGCTTGATGGCGGCCGGAATCTGCGGCGCCTTCATGTAGAAGAACCAGGCGGTGGCCACGCCGGCCAAGGCCAGCCACAGCGGCAGCGTGCTCAAGGAATGCACGCCCATGGCGGCGGCGCCGTGGAACTCGCGGGCGATCTCTTCCATCGCCGGATGCAGTTCGTGGTTGACGGCGATCACGCCCTTGAAGAAGTCGCCGTACAGCAGCGGCTCGATCGCGAAGTAACCGACCAGCACCGACGGAATCGCCAGCAGCACCAGCGGCAGGGTCACCACCCACGGGGACTCGTGCGGCTTGTCGTTCGGACCCAGACCATGGTGATGGTCGTGATCGTCATGGCCGTGATCGTGATGATCGTCCTTCTTCTCCATCCAGCGTTCCTTGCCGTGGAAGACCAGGAAGTACATGCGGAAGGAGTAGAAGGCGGTGACGAACACGCCGGCGATCACAGCGAAGTAGGCGAAACCGGCCGCGGACAGATTGGACGCGTGCACCGCCTCGATGATGGAGTCCTTGGAGTAGAAGCCGGAGAAGAACGGCGTGCCGATCAAGGCCAGCGAACCCAAGAGCGAAGTCAGCCAGGTGATGGGCATGTACTTGCGCAGGCCGCCCATATTGCGCATGTCCTGATCGTGATGCATGCCGATGATCACCGAGCCCGCCGCCAGGAACAGCAGCGCCTTGAAGAAGGCGTGGGTCATCACATGGAACATCGCCACCGAGTAGGCCGAGGCGCCCAGCGCCACGGTCATATAGCCCAGCTGCGACAGCGTGGAGTAAGCCACCACGCGCTTGATGTCGTTCTGGACCACGCCGAGGAAGCCCATGAACAGCGCGGTGATGGAACCGGCGACCATGATCACGTTCAGCGCGGTGTCGGACAGTTCGAACAGCGGGCTCATACGCGACACCATGAAGATGCCGGCGGTCACCATCGTGGCCGCGTGGATCAGCGCCGAGATCGGCGTCGGGCCTTCCATCGAGTCCGGCAGCCAGACGTGCAGCGGGAACTGCGCCGATTTGCCCATCGCGCCGATGAACAGCAGGATGCAGGTCACGCTCAGCAGCGACCATTCGGTGCCCGGAATCAGGCTGATGGTCTTGTTAGCCAGCGCCGGAGCGGCGGCGAACACATCGCTGTAGTTCAGCGAACCGCCGAAGTAGGCCAGCACCAGGCCGATGCCCAGCAGAAAGCCGAAGTCGCCGACGCGGTTGACCAGGAAAGCCTTCAGGTTGGCGTAGATCGCGGTCGGACGCTTGAACCAGAAGCCGATCAGCAGATAGGACACCAGGCCCACCGCTTCCCAACCGAAGAACAGCTGGATGAAGTTGTTGCTCATCACCAGCATCAGCATCGAGAAGGTAAACAGCGAGATATAGCTGAAGAAACGCTGATAGCCCGGGTCTTCCTGCATGTAGCCGATGGTGTAAATGTGCACCATCAGCGACACGCTGGTCACCACCACCAGCATCATCGCGGTCAGCGAATCCACCAGGAAGCCTACGGAGAACTCGTAGCCTCCCACCGTCAGCCAGGTGTAAACCGGACCGTTGAACACTTCAGCCTGCCCGGTCAGGAAGGCGTGAAGCACCTTGAGCGACAGCGCGGCGGACAGCGCCACGCCGGCTATCGTCACGACGTGCGAAGCGCGCCGGCCGATGGCCCATCCAAATAGGCCTGCAATGATGGAACCCGCCAGCGGGGCGAGTGCAATCAGCAGGTATAAGCTCTTCATATCCATGCTTGTGTGCTTTGTGTAGGTTCCGGTTTGCCTTAGCCTTTGAGGCTGCCCAAGTCTTCAACGTTGATGGTGCGCAGATTGCGGAACAGCACCACCAGGATGGCGAGACCGATCGCGGCTTCGGCCGCGGCCACCGTCAGGATGAAGAATACGAAGATCTGGCCCGCCGTATCCGACAGGTAATGCGAGAACGCGATGAAATTGAAGTTCACCGCGAGCAGCATCAGCTCGATGGCCATCAGCAGCACGATCAGATTTTTCCGGTTCAGGAAAACGCCCAGCACGCCGATGGCAAACAGGATTGCGGCCAGCACCAGGAAGTGAGTCAGTGTCAGCACATTTCCTCCCTTATGTTGATTGGCCGTCAGGCCTGTTGCTTACCGGATTCGGCCTCGGAGGCCTCCTCCACCGTGGATTCTTCAGCAGGCTGTTCGGCCTGCATCTTCACCAGACGCACGCGGTCGTTGCGCTTGACCTTGACCTGCAGCGCCGGATCGATAGCTTTGGTGTCCTTGCGGCTGCGCATGGTCAGACCGATGGCGGCCACCATGGCCAGCAGCAGCACCACCGCCGCCACTTCGAAAGGCAGCAGATAGGTGGTGTACAGCTGGCGACCCAGCACTTTGACGTTGCTGAAGTCCGCCGCCAGCGGCGCGGCCGCCTGGTAGGCGTCCAGCCGCGCGCTGGGGCTGGCCAGAATCATCGCCATTTCAAACACCATGATGATGCCGACGGCGGCGGCGACCGGAAGATTCCTCCAGAAGCCCTCGCGCAGTTTCTCGATGTTGATGTCCAGCATCATCACCACGAACAGGAACAGCACCATCACCGCGCCCACATACACCACCACCAGGGTGATGGCCAGGAACTCGGCTTCCATCAGCAGCCACAGGCCGGCGCTGTTGAAGAAGGCCAGCACCAGGAACAAGGCCGCGTGAATCGGGTTCTTGGCCGTCACCACGCGGATGCCCGCGAACACCAGGATGGCGGACAGAACATAGAAGACAAACAGTGTGAAGTTCATGACCCCCCTTAGCGATACTTGGCGTCGGCCGCCTTGTTGGCGGCGATCTCGGCCTCGTACTTGTCGCCGATCGCCAGCAACATCGGCTTGGTGTAGTACAAGTCGCCACGTTTTTCGCCGTGGTATTCGAAGATGTGGGTTTCCACGATGGCGTCCACCGGACAGGCTTCCTCGCAGAAGCCGCAGAAGATGCACTTGGTCAGATCGATGTCGTAGCGCGTGGTGCGGCGGGTGCCGTCGTCGCGCTGCTCGGACTCGATGCTGATCGCCATCGCCGGGCACACCGCCTCGCACAGTTTGCAGGCGATGCAGCGCTCTTCGCCGTTGGCGTAGCGGCGCTGCGCGTGCAGACCGCGGAAGCGCGGCGAAATCGGCGTCTTCTCTTCAGGGAACTGGACCGTGATCTTGCGGGCGAAGAAGTAGCGGCCAGTGACCATCAGGCCCTTGACCAGCTCCACCAGCAGGAAGGTCTTGAAAAAGTTTCGGATCGAATTCATCTTTTCACCTATCCCCGTCTCAGTGCCACAAGGACAGCGGGGTCATCATCCAGACGCCCACCACCAGGATCCACACCAGGGTCACCGGGATGAACACCTTCCAGCCCAGACGCATGATCTGGTCGTAGCGATAACGCGGGAAGGTGGCGCGGAACCACAGGAAGCAGAACAGCACCATGGCCACTTTAAGCGCCAGCCAGAAGAAGCCGCCCGCGCCCAGAATGCCCCAGGACGCAGGGAACGGCGACAGCCAGCCGCCGAGGAACAGCAGCGCGGTCAGCGCGGCGACCAGGATCATGTTGGCGTATTCGGCCAGGAAGAAGATGGCGAAGGCCATGCCCGAGTACTCGACGTGGAAACCGGCGACGATCTCGGATTCGCCCTCGGCCACGTCGAACGGCGCGCGGTTGGTTTCGGCCACGCCGGAAATCAGGTAGACCACGAACAGCGGGAACAGCGGCAGCCAGTTCCACGACAACACGGAACCGCCGGCCATGCCCTGCCCTTGCTGCTGGACGATCTCCACCAGGTTCAGGCTGCTGGACACCATCAGCACGCCGATCAGCGCGAAGCCCATCGCCAGTTCGTAGGACACGATCTGGGCGGCGGAACGCATGGCGCCGAGGAAGGAGTACTTGGAGTTGCCCGCCCAGCCGGCGATGATCACGCCGTACACGCCCATCGAGGTCAGCGCCAGGATGTAGAGCAGCGAGGCGTTGACGTTGGCCAGCACCAGCTTGTCGGTGAAGGGAATCACCGCCCAGGCCGCCAGCGCCGGAGCGATGGAGAGCACCGGGGCCAGCAGGAACAGGCCCTTGCTGGAGTTGGTGGGCAGGATGATTTCCTTCATCAGCAGCTTGACCGCGTCGGCGATCGGCTGCAGCAGGCCCAGCGGGCCTACCCGGTTGGGGCCGATGCGGATCTGCATGAAGCCGATGACCTTGCGCTCGGCATAGGTCAGGTAGGCGACGCACAGCAGCATCGGCAATACGATGGCGATGATCTTCAACAGGGTCCAAACCACGAGCCCCGCGTCAGTGCCAAGAATACCTTGCAAGAACTCCATGCTTTACCCCTGGGTGATCTCGATAGCGTCGAACATGCCGCCCAGCGCCAGCGTGGCCGCGTGAGCGGTAGCGATGCGGACCGTATCCTGCGGCAGGCTGTCGTCGGCGACGATGCGCACGCGCGCCTGGCCGGAACCCTGGCTCAGCAATGCGGTGCTGTCGACGGCGATGCCCAGCTTCTGCAGCAGGCCGCTGTGGGCGGAAGCCACCGGCTCGGCCGCGTCGCGGGTCTGTTGCAGCGACTCGGCGCGGCGGCAGACGGCGTCGGCCTGGTACAGCGGCACTTCGCCGATGCGCGCCACGCCGGCGGCCGCGGCGGCCGCGACGTTCAGCTGGCTCAGCGCATTGTTCAGGCGCGCGGCAATGTCGCCCTTGGCCAGCAGCTCGGCGCGCACTTCCTCGGCGCTGTTGAAGTCGAAGCCGGACAGATTCAGCATATTGCCCAGTACGCGCAGCACTTTCCAGGCCGGGCGGGCTTCGCCCAGCGGACGCACCACGCCGTTGAAGCTCTGCAGCTTGCCTTCCATATTGACGAAGGAGCCGGCGGTCTCGGAGAACGGCGCGATCGGCAGCAGCACGTCGGCGTAATCCAGCAGGCCCTGGCCCTTGAACGCGGTCAGCGCGATCACGGTGGCGGCCTGCTTCATCGCGGCGACGGCGGCTTGCGGGTTGTAGCTGTCGAACTCGACTTCGGTGTTCAGCAGCACGTAAGCCTTCTTCGGCTGGGCGATCATCGCGGCGGCGTTGGCGCCCGCGCCTTGCGGCAGCGCGCCCGCCAGTTCAGCGCCCACGCTGTTGGCGGCCTCGGACAGCACGCCGAAGCGGGCGCCGCTCAGGCGAGCGATCTCCTGCGCCACGGCCAGCAGTTGGCTGAACGCCGGATGGTGTTGCGCCACGTTGCCCAGCACCACGGCGGCGGTTTCCGCGCCGCTCAGGCTCTCGGCGATGCGGCGCGCCTCGGCGGACACTTGCACTGCGGACAGATCGACGGCGGTTTCGCCGCCCTTGATCTCGGCCACGGCCTTCAGCACCTGGGCGAAGCCGTTGACCAGCGCCAGCGGCGATACGATCAGCTTGGCGTTGATCTTGATCAGCAGCTCGTCGTCGGCGACATGGATAATGTTAAGCTCGCTGCCTTTCTTGGCCGCGGTGCGCAGACGCGAGGTCAGCAGCGGCTGTTCCTTGCGCAGCGTGGAGCCGACCACCAGCACCGACTTGGCCGCGACCAGATCGGAAATGCCGGAACCCAGCCACTCGGCGCCCTGCTTGGCCGCGTCGGCGGCGAAGTCGCTGCGGCGCAGACGGTAATCAATGCTTTCCACGCCGAAGGCGCGCGCCAGCTTTTGCGCCAGATGCAGTTCTTCGGTGGTGGAGTGCGGGCTGGCCAGGAAGCCGATGGCGTCCTTGCCGTGATCGGCGGACACGCCGTTCAAGCCCTTCACCACGTAGTTCAACGCGGTTTCCCAGTCGGTTTCGTGCCACTGGCCGTCGAACTTGATCATCGGCTGCTTCAGACGCTCGGCCGAGTTCAAGCCCTCGTAGGAGAAGCGGTCGCGGTCGGCGATCCAGCACTCGTTGATGGCCTCGTTTTCCAGCGGCAGCACGCGCATCACTTCATTGCTCTTGACCTGAACGATCAGGTTGGAGCCCAGGCCGTCGTGCGGGCTGACCGATTTGCGGCGCGACAGCTCCCAGGCGCGGGTGCTGTAGCGGAACGGCTTGGAGGTCAGCGCGCCCACCGGGCACAGATCGATGACGTTGCCGGAGATTTCCGAATCCACGGTCTTGCCGAGGAAGGGCAGAATCTCGGAGAACTCGCCGCGATGAGCCATGCCGATTTCCTGGAAGCCGCCGACTTCCTCGGTAAAGCGCACGCAACGGGTGCAGTGAATGCAGCGCGACATTTCTTCCGCCGAGACCAGCGGGCCCATGTCCTTGCCCACCACCACGCGCTTTTCTTCCTGATAGCGCGAGGAGGAGTTGCCGTAGCCCACGGCCAGATCCTGCAACTGGCATTCGCCGCCCTGGTCGCAAATCGGGCAATCCAGCGGATGGTTGATCAGCAGGAATTCCATCACGCCGGCCTGGGCCTTCTTGGCCATGTCGGAGTGGGTATGGACCTTCATGCCGTCGGTCACAGGGGTGGCACAAGCCGGCAGCGGCTTGGGCGCTTTTTCCACTTCCACCAGACACATGCGGCAGTTGGCCGCGATGGACAGCTTCTTGTGGTAGCAGAAGTGCGGAATGTACGTGCCCACCGAGTGGGCCGCTTCCATGACGGTGCTGCCTTGCGGGACCGTCAGTTTTTTTCCGTCGATTTCGATTTCAAGCATCGCTCAACACCATTTGTGGTCCACCAAGGTCTTTCCGTGTTCGATCGCGTACTCGAACTCGTGACGGAAATGCTTGGTGAAACTGCGAACCGGGAACACGGCGGCGTCGGCCAGCGCACAGATGGTGCGGCCCGCCATATTGTTGCCCACGGAATCCAGAAGCTCCAGATCGCCCGGACGGCCCTGGCCGTTGGCGATGCGATGGATCACGCGGTACAGCCAGCCGGTGCCTTCGCGGCACGGCGTGCACTGGCCGCAGGATTCTTCATGGTAGAAGTAGGCCAGACGCTCCAGCGCCTTGATCATGCACACGTCTTCGTTCATCACGATGACGGCGCCGGAACCCAGCATCGAGCCGGCTTTGGCGATGCTGTCGTAGTCCATCGTGCACTGCATCATGACGTCGGCGGGCAGGATGGGCGCGGACGAGCCGCCCGGGATCACCGCCTTGAGCTTTTTGCCGTCGCGCATGCCGCCGGCCATTTCCAGCAGTTCGGAGAACGGGGTGCCCAGCGGGATTTCGTAGTTGCCCGGACGGTTCACGTGGCCGGACACCGAGAACAGCTTGGTGCCGCCGTTGTTCGGCTTGCCCTTTTCCAGGAAGGGCTGCGCGCCGTCGCGGATGATGAAGGGCACCGAGGCGAACGATTCGGTGTTGTTGATGGTGGTCGGCTTGCCGTACAGGCCGAAGCTGGCCGGGAACGGCGGCTTGAAGCGCGGTTGACCCTTCTTGCCTTCCAGCGATTCCAGCAGCGCGGTTTCCTCGCCGCAGATGTAGGCGCCGTAGCCGTGATGGGCGAACAGGTCGAAGTTGAAGCCGGAACCCAGAATGTTCTCGCCGAGGAGGCCCGCCTTGCGCGCTTCGTCCAGCGCTTCTTCGAAACGCTCGTACTCGGCGAAGATTTCACCGTGGATGTAGTTGTAGCCGGCCTTGGTGCCCATCGCGTAACCGGCGATGATCATGCCTTCGATCAGCGAATGCGGATTGAAGCGCAGGATGTCGCGGTCCTTGAAAGTGCCCGGCTCGCCCTCGTCTGTGTTGCACACCACGTATTTGTCGCCCGGGAAGGAGCGCGGCATGAAGCTCCACTTCAGGCCGGTGGGGAAACCCGCGCCGCCGCGGCCGCGCAGGCCGGAGTTCTTCACTTCGGCGATCACGTCTTCCTGGGCCATCTTGCTGTCCAGGATGCGGCGCAGCGCCTGGTAGCCGCCGCGCGCCTCGTAGGCGCTCAGTTGCCAGCAATTGGGGTCGGAAGTGTCGACGCCATCGAAAATCACGCCATTGACGAAGATTGCCATTATTTCAGCTCCGCCAGTTTCTTATCGATTGCTTCGGGCGTCATGAAGCTGCACATCTTGTGGTTGTTGACCAGCAAGACCGGCGCGTCGCCACAGGCGCCCATGCACTCCCCTTCCAGCAAGGTGTACTTGCCGTCGGCGCTGGTTTCGCCGATGGCGATGCCCAGCTTCCGGGAGATGTACTCGGCCGCGTTGACGCCGCCGGACAAGGCACAGGGCAGGTTGGTGCAGACAGTGATCTTGTACTGCCCAACCGGCTTCATGTCGTACATATTGTAAAAGGTGGCGACTTCGTACGCGGCTACCGGCGGAATCTGCAGGTAGTTGGCGACGAACTCGATCACCTCGGTATTCAGGCAACGCTCCTCCGGAGCGGAGCCCGCTTCGCGACGTTCAGTCAGCGCGATGCGCAAGGCGCCCATCACCGCGGACCGTTTCTGGTCGGCGGGATATTTGGCGACTTCGCGATCGATTTTGGCTAGCGATTCAGCGGACAGCATCAGCGGTCAATCTCCCCAAACACGATATCCTGCGTACCGATGATGGCCACCACGTCGGCGATCATATGGCCCTTGGCCATCTCGTCCAGCGCCGCCAGGTGAGCGTAGCCGGGCGCGCGGATCTTCAGGCGGTACGGCTTGTTGGCGCCGTCGGACACCAGGTAGACGCCGAACTCGCCTTTCGGGTGTTCGGTGCCCACATAAGCCTCGCCCTCCGGCACGTGCATGCCTTCGGTAAACAGTTTGAAGTGGTGGATCAGGTCTTCCATATTGGCCTTCATGCCTTCGCGCGAAGGCGGCGCCACTTTATGGTTGTCGGTGATCACCGGGCCCGGGTTCTTGCGCAGCCATTCCACGCACTGGCGGATGATGCGGTTGGACTGACGCATTTCCTCGACGCGCACCAGGTAGCGGTCGTAGCAATCGCCGTTGACGCCCACCGGGATGTCGAAATCCAGCTTGGAATACACATCGTAGGGCTGCTTCTTGCGCAAATCCCAGGCAATGCCGGAGCCGCGCAGCATCGGGCCGGTCAGGCCCAGGTTCAGCGCGCGCTCGGGCGTCACCACGCCGATGCCGACGGTGCGCTGTTTCCAGATGCGGTTGTCGGTCAGCAGGGTCTCGTACTCGTCCACATAGCCCGGGAAGCGCTGGGTGAACTCGTCGATGAAGTCCAGCAACGAACCCTGGCGGCCTTCGTTGCGGCGGGCCAGTTCGCGGGCGTTCTTGATCTTGGAGACGGTGTACTGCGGCATGCTGTCCGGCAGATCGCGATACACGCCGCCGGGACGGAAGTAAGCCGCGTGCAGACGCGCGCCGGACACCGCCTCATAGCAGTCCATCAGGTCTTCGCGTTCGCGGAAGGCGTACAGGAACACGGTCATCGCGCCGATGTCGAGGCCGTGCGCGCCAATCCACAGCAAGTGGTTCAGCAGACGGGTGATCTCGGCGAACATCACGCGGATGTATTGCGCGCGTTCCGGCACGTCGATGCCCAGCAGCTTCTCGATGGACAGGCAGTAAGCGTGCTCGTTGCACATCATGGACACGTAGTCGAGACGGTCCATATAAGGCAGCGACTGGATGAAGGTCTTGCTCTCGGCCAGCTTTTCGGTGCCGCGGTGCAGCAGGCCGATGTGCGGGTCCGCGCGCTGGACGACTTCGCCGTCCAGTTCCAGCACCAGGCGCAACACGCCGTGCGCAGCCGGGTGCTGCGGGCCGAAGTTGAGGGTGTAGTTACGGATTTCAGCCACCGTAGTTCTCCTCGCGAATGATGCGCGGCGTGATTTCGCGCGGCTCGATGGTCACCGGCTGATAGATCACGCGCTGTTGTGTCGGGTCGTAACGCATTTCCACGTGACCGGACAGCGGGAAGTCCTTGCGGAACGGATGGCCGACGAAACCGTAGTCGGTCAGGATGCGGCGCAGGTCGGGGTGGCCGTCGAAAACGATGCCGAACAGGTCGAACGCTTCGCGCTCGAACCAGTTGACGCCGCTCCAGACGCCGACGACCGAGTCGACCACCGGGAAGGCGTCGTCTTCGGCGAACACGCGCAGGCGGACGCGCTGATTGTGCTTGACCGACAACAGGTGGTAGACAACGGCGAAGCGCGGACCGTCCCATACCTCGTCGCGGTATGCGCTGTAGTCCACGCCGCACAAATCGATGCATTGCTCAAAAGACAGGTCGGCGTGGTCGCGCAGCGTGGTCGCCACGGCGATCAGATCCGCCGCCTTGCATACAATGGTCAGCTCTTCCAGAGCCAGCGTGCTTTGCACGAGCTTGTCGCCCAGCGCCTGCTGCACAGCCGACCCTAACGCTTCCATTTTCTTGGAGGCCATAAGTTTCTACCTTAGCGGGCGATGGTGTTGGTGCGTTTGATCTTGTTCTGCAGCTGAATGATGCCGTACAGCAAGGCCTCTGCAGTTGGCGGACAGCCGGGCACGTAGACGTCGACCGGCACGATGCGATCGCAGCCGCGCACGACTGAATAGGAATAATGATAATAGCCGCCGCCGTTGGCACAGGACCCCATCGAGATCACCCAGCGCGGCTCGGCCATCTGGTCGTAAACCTTGCGCAGGGCCGGAGCCATCTTGTTGCACAGCGTGCCGGCCACGATCATCAGATCGGACTGGCGCGGGCTGGGACGGAACACGATGCCGAAACGGTCCAGGTCGTAGCGCGCCGCGCCGGCGTGCATCATCTCGACCGCGCAACAGGCCAGACCAAAGGTCATCGGCCACAGCGAACCGGTTCGGGTGTAATTGATGAGCTTGTCAGCCGTCGTGGTGACAAACCCCTTCTCCAGAATACCTTCTACTCCCATTCCAGAGCTCCTTTTTTCCACATGTAGACGAAGCCCAGGGTCAATACGCCCAGGAACTCCACCATGACGCCCAGACCATAGGTCCCCAGCTCCTTCAACACCACCGCCCACGGCAGCAGGAAGGCGACCTCGAGGTCGAACAGGATGAAGAGGATGGCTATCAGATAATAGCGGACGTCAAACTTCATGCGGGCATCTTCGAAAGCCTCGAAGCCGCACTCATACGGAGACAGTTTCTCAGGATCGGGACGATTGGGAGCCAGCAGTTTGCCCAATAAAATAGGGCCTACGCCGACCAACAGTCCGACCATGACAAACAGCAGAATGGGAAAGTAATTTTGCAGCATTTCCCGTACACCCCCACAAAAAAGGGGGTTACCCCCCTTGGCTCCAAATAAAACAGGCCACCGGAGTCCCGGTGGCCTGTTTTTGAATGGTGGTGCCGACAGTGAGACTCGAACTCACACAGCTTTCGCCACTACCCCCTCAAGATAGCGTGTCTACCAATTTCACCATGTCGGCACAGCAAGCTTTAATTGTTACTCCGGTATTTTCGATGTCGTACCCGAAGCTTTATCGCTAGGCACACCGGCCGGGATTTGCGGTGCAACCTGTTCAACCTTGGTCCCCATTACGCCCAAATCGCTTTTTCCGCCCCCAGACAGAAAAACCAGAGCAAGGGAAGTCGAGAAGAACACGGCCGCTGCGACAGCGGTTGTCCTACTCAAGAAATTCGCAGAACCAGACGCGCCGAACAAGCTACCGGAAGAGCCGCTACCGAAAGCCGCCCCCATGTCCGCGCCTTTGCCGTGCTGCATCAAAACCAGCACGATAATAGTCCCTGCAGACAGGATATTTACAATCCAGATAAGCGTCTTAATAAGTTCCATACTATATCAATTTTCCTGCGGCTTGGCAAATTGCCCTGAATGAACCGGCGTCCAGAGATGCCCCTCCAACAAGGGCTCCGTCGACATTTTCAGTCGCCAGAATCGCTTCGGCATTCTCTGCCTTGACACTGCCGCCGTAGAGGACGCGAATATTATCGGAGGCCTTGACGTTTTGCAAGCACCAATTTTTGATCGCGCCGTGGATTTCGGCGATTTGCGCCAGCGTCGCCACCTTGCCGGTGCCGATGGCCCAGACCGGTTCATAAGCCACAACGTATTCACCATGGTCTATCTCGGACAGAAGCGCAAGCTGATCTCTAATCACCTCCAACTGACGGCCCGCCTCGCGCTCGTCCAGCGTTTCACCGACGCACAACACCGGCACCAGGCCGGCGGCGATGGCGGCGCGCATCTTCTTCAGTAGAACCGCGTTGCTCTCGCCGAAGTACTGGCGGCGCTCCGAGTGGCCCACCAGGGTGTAAGCGCAGCCGATGTCGGCCAGCATCGCGGCGCTGGTCTCGCCGGTGAAGGCGCCGTCCTGATCGAAGGCGCTGACGTCCTGCGCGCACAGGCGCAAGGCCTGACCGCGCAGCCGCTCGCCCAGGCCGGCCAGGTAGACCGCCGGCGCGGCCACGCCGACCCAGTCGCGGTTGCTCGTCTCGTCCGCCAGCAGCGCCTGCAGCAGCGTCTGCGCGCTGTCGGCGCGGGTATTCATCTTCCAGTTGCCAATCACCAGCTTGCCGGCCATCTCCGCCTCCCGCGATTCTTGAATATCCGCCGATTATATCCGCAGCCGCCATCTTGGCTCAAACCGGCATCCGGCTGATGTTGATTGTCCGCAAACGAAGCCGTTTCGACGACTTGTAATATTCCTGAAAAATTTCAGCCTTAGCATGCGCCCATCACCACGCACCTCATCCATTCTCAGGAGTAGGCATGAAACAGTCTGTTCGTCTGGCCGCATCGTTTGTACTGGGTTCCGTCTGCCTGTCCGGCGCGGCCGTGGCCGCCGACATCACCGGCGCGGGCGCCACCTTCCCGTACCCGCTGTACGCCAAATGGGCCGCCGCCTACAAGGCCGGCACCAATAATAATCTGAACTATCAATCCATCGGTTCCGGCGGCGGCATCAAGCAGATCCAGTCCAAAACCGTGGATTTCGGCGCGTCCGACATGCCGCTGAAGCCGGAAGAGCTGGAAAAATCCGGACTGACCCAATTCCCCACCGTGATCGGCGGCGTGGTGCCGGTGCTGAACGTGCCCGGCATCACCCCGGGACAAGTGAAGTTCACCGGCCCGCTGCTGGCCGACATCTACCTGGGCAAGGTGTCCAAGTGGAACGACCCGGCCATCGCCAAGCTGAACCCCGGCGTCAAGCTGCCGGACCTGCGCATCTCCGTGGTGCGTCGCTCCGACGGCTCCGGCACCACCTTCATCTTCACCAACTACCTGTCCAAGGTCTCTCCGGACTGGGCCAAGGAAGTGGGCTCCAACACCGCGGTCAGCTGGAAAGGCAACCCGGTGGGCGGCAAGGGCAATGAGGGCGTGGCCAACTACGTGACCCGCATCAAGGGCGCGATCGGCTACGTGGAATACGCCTACGCCAAGCAGAACAAGCTGGCCTTCGGCCTGATGCAGAACCAGGCCGGCAGCTTCGTCAAGCCGGACGAGTCCAGCTTCAAGGCCGCCGCCGCCAACGCCGACTGGAAAAAAGCGCCGGGCTTCTACCTGCTGCTGACCAACCAGCCGGGCAAGGACAGCTGGCCGATCGCCGGCGCCACCTTCATCCTGATGCACAAGAAACAGGACAAGCCGGCGCAAGGCGGCGAGGTGCTGAAGTTCTTCGACTGGGCTTACAAGAACGGCGACAAGACCGCGCTGGATCTGGACTACATCCCGATGCCGGACGCGATCAAGGGCGTGATCCGCGCCAGCTGGAAGCAAATTGCCGACAACGGCGGCAAGCCGGTGTGGAACTGAGCCGCATACAATGCACGCAAGCGGCCGGGGACGCGCTCCCCGGCTTTTTGTCTGATAAATGAGCATGCATATGCAAAAGTTGAGCAATCCGCAGCAAATCAAAACCCAGTTATTGCTGGACAATCTGTTCCGCTGGGTCACCCGTTTTTTCGCCTTCCTGGTGCTGGCCTTGCTGGTGGGCATCCTGATTTCGCTGTTGATCGGCGCGCTGCCGAGCATCCACGCCTTCGGCTTCAAGTTTCTGGTCACCAGCGACTGGGACCCGGTCAATGAGCGGTTCGGCGCGCTGGTGCCCATCTTCGGCACCCTGGCCACCTCTTTCATCGCCTTGCTGATCGGCGTGCCGGTCAGCTTCGGCATCGCCCTGTTCCTGACCGAGCTGTGCCCCACCTGGCTGAAGCGGCCGCTGGGCATCGCGGTGGAACTGCTGGCCGGCATCCCGTCCATCATCTACGGCATGTGGGGCCTGTTCGTGTTCGCGCCCATCTTCGCCGACCACGTGCAGCCGCTGCTGATCGACACCCTGGGCGAGGTGCCGCTGCTGGGCGTGCTGTTCCAGGGCGCGCCGATGGGCATAGGCATTTTCACCGCCGGCCTGATCCTGGCCATCATGATCATTCCCTTCATCGCCTCGGTGATGCGCGACGTGTTCGAAGTGGTGCCGGTGATGCTGAAGGAGTCCGCCTACGGCCTGGGCTCCACCACCTGGGAAGTGGTGCGCTACGTGGTGCTGCCCTATACCAAGACCGGCGTGGTCGGCGGCATCATGCTGGGCCTGGGCCGCGCGCTGGGCGAGACCATGGCGGTGACCTTCGTCATCGGCAACTCCACCCGTTTCGCCGCCGGCCTGTTCGAGCCGGGCAATTCCATCGCCTCCTCGCTGGCCAATGAGTTCGCCGAGGCCAACGGCGAGCTGTATCTCTCCTCCCTGATTCAACTGGGCCTGATTCTGTTCTTCATCACCTTCGTGGTGCTGGCGTGTTCTAAACTGCTGTTGCTGCGCCTGAAGAAACAGGAAGGTCGTCCTTCCTGAGCATGAGAGACGCTAACCGCATGAGCCAAACCGTTATGACTTCCGCCCTGCGCCCGCCCCAGTCCGCCATCGCCGCCAAAGCCGACAGCAGCGTCTATCGCCGCCGCCGGCTGGTGAACCGCGTCAATATGGGCGCCTCGATGTTCACCATGGCCTTCGGCCTGTTCTGGCTGTTCTGGATTCTGACCACCCTGTTGCAGCACGGCCTGTCCGGGCTGAACTGGGAGGTGTTCACCTCCAGCACCCCGCCGCCGGGCAGCACCGGCGGCCTGGCCAACGCCATTTACGGCAGCCTGATGATGACCGGCTTCGGCACCTTGTTCGGCACGCCGATCGGCATTCTGGCCGGCATCTATCTGGCCGAGTTCGGCCAGCGCGGCTGGCTGGCGCCGGCCACCCGCTTCATCAACGACATCCTGCTGTCCGCGCCGTCCATCGTCATCGGCCTGTTCATCTACGAAGTCTACGTGGTGTCGGTCGGCCACTTTTCCGGCTGGGCCGGCTCCTTCGCGCTGGCCATCCTGGTGATTCCGGTGGTGGTGCGCACCACCGAGAACATGCTGCGCCTGGTGCCGGGCAGCCTGCGCGAAGCCGCGTCCGCGCTGGGCGCGCCGCAGTGGAAGGTCACTTTGCACGTCACCCTGCGCTCGGCCAAGGCCGGCGTGCTGACCGGCATCCTGCTGGCGGTGGCGCGCATTTCCGGCGAAACCGCGCCGCTGTTGTTCACCGCGCTGAACAACCAGTTCTTCAACAGCAATATGAACCAGCCGATGGCCAACCTGCCCATCGTGATCTTCCAGTTCGCGATGAGCCCGTACGAAGACTGGCACAAGCTGGCCTGGGCCGGCTCCCTCTTGATCACCTTCAGCGTGCTGACGCTGAACATCGTTGCCCGCTGGATGGGCAGCCAGAAAAACCAATCGCATTAAGGCTTGCAGACCATGGCTGAAATCCACTCCAAGCTTCAGGTCAAGAATCTGAACTTCTTTTACGGCAATTTCCACGCGCTGAAGAACATCCAGCTGGAAATCGCCTCGCGCAAGGTCACCGCCTTCATCGGCCCGTCCGGCTGCGGCAAGTCCACGCTGCTGCGCACCTTCAACCGCATGTACGAGCTCTACCCCGGCCTGCGCGCCGAGGGCGACATCCTGCTGGACGGCCACAACGTCCTGGGCCGCGACGTGGACGTCAACCTGCTGCGCGCCAAGGTGGGCATGGTGTTCCAGAAGCCCACCCCGTTCCCGATGTCCATCTACGACAACATCACCTTCGGCGTGAAGCTCTACGAAAAACTGTCCAAGGGCGAGATGGAGGACCGAGTGGAATGGGCGCTGCGCAAGGCCGCGCTGTGGGACGAGGTCAAGGACAAGCTCAAGCAGTCCGGCAACTCGCTGTCCGGCGGCCAGCAGCAGCGGCTGTGCATCGCGCGCGCGGTGGCGTCCAAGCCGGAAGTGCTGCTGCTGGACGAGCCCACTTCGGCGCTGGACCCGATTTCCACCGCCCACATCGAAGAGCTGATCCATGAGCTCAAAGAGGACTACACCATCGCCATCGTCACCCACAATATGCAGCAGGCGGCGCGGGTGTCGGACTACACCGCCTATATGTATCTGGGCGAATTGATCGAGTTCGGCGACA
Organism: Chromobacterium sp. Beijing; assembly: GCF_021496765.1. NCBI lineage: Bacteria > Pseudomonadati > Pseudomonadota > Betaproteobacteria > Neisseriales > Chromobacteriaceae > Chromobacterium > Chromobacterium sp. Beijing. The sequence continues at coordinate 5,215,771 of NZ_CP053750.1, read as the reverse complement.
CCGACTCCATCTTCACCACCCCGCAGAAGAAGGCCACCGAGGACTACATCACCGGCAAGTTCGGCTGATTCCGCCCCGGCTCTCAGACCGCCGTCATGACCGTTTCCGGCATGACGGCCGTTGGCGTTTCCACGCGGGCAAAAGCGCATGACGGCGGCAAAAAACAGCTTAAATCCGCCGTTCTCCCCGCCCGGTCTGTCAAGGCGATTCCGCATGCTTTTCCGGCAAATGCGACACCATTTATTTTTTTTTTATAAGTACTTGACGGCATTGGCCTTGGACACAACAATCCCGCCTTTACGATACTGCGTGCACATTTCACCATGTTGGACCTGTTTTCCGGGCTTGAGACCCACGTCGCCATCACCTTGGTGCTTTCCCTGGGCTTCGTGCTCGCCTTTGAGTTCATCAACGGCTTCCATGACACCGCCAACGCGGTGGCAACCGTTATCTATACCCAATCGATGAAACCGCGTCTCGCGGTGTTCTATTCCGGTATTTTCAACTTCCTCGGCGTAATCACCGGCGGCCTCGCCGTCGCCTACGCCATCGTGCACCTGCTGCCGGTGGACCTGCTGATCTCGATCAACACCACCCGCGGCATGGCCATGGTATTCGCGCTGTTGACCGCCGCCATCGCCTGGAACTTGGGCACTTGGTATTTCGGTCTGCCCGCTTCCAGCAGCCACACGCTGATCGGCGCCATTTTGGGCGTGGGCGTGGCCAATAGCCTGATCCACGGCACCTCGCTGTCCCACGGCATCAACTGGAGCAAGGCCATCGACGTCGGCGCCTCGCTGCTGGCCTCGCCCGTGGTGGGCGCCCTGCTCGCCGCGCTGATCGTCATTCTGCTGCGGCGCTACCGGCCGCACAGCAATGTGCACAAAACCCCCTACCAACGCCAGCAAGTGGAAGGCCGCAAGCATCCGCCGTTCTGGACCCGCTTCATGCTGATCGTGTCGTCCATGGGCGTCAGCTTCGCCCACGGCTCCAACGACGGCCAAAAAGGCGTGGGCCTGATCATGCTGGTGCTGATCGGCATTGTGCCGGCCAAGTTCGTGCTGGATCTGGACAGCACGCCTTACCAGCTGGACCGCACCCGGGACGCCGCCATTCACCTGCAGAAGTTCTATGAGCGCCATCAGGTCGAACTGAGCAAGATCATCGTGCCGTCCAAGGGCAGCAGCCAGTACGAGTGCCATCCGCTGGAAACCGGCGACACCGTCAAGCGCCTGCTGAGCACCATGGGCGACGGCGGCGACTACCACGCGCTGAGCTCGGAACAGCGTTGGAACGTGCGCACCGAGCTGCTGTGCCTGGACGACGCCGCCAAGAAGGCCTCCGCGCTGCCCAAGCTGTCCGCCGACGACAAGCAGATGCTGCAGAACCTGCGCAAGGATCTGACCACCACCACCGAATACGCGCCCACCTGGGTGATCGTCGCCGTGGCGCTGTCGCTGGGCATCGGCACCATGGTGGGCTGGCGCCGCGTGGTGAAGACCGTGGGCGAAGGCATAGGCAAGAAAGACATGACTTACGCCCAGGGCGTGTCGGCGCAGATGACCGCCGCCATCTCCATCGGCCTCGCCAGCCAGTTCGGCTTCCCGGTGTCCACCACCCAGGTGCTGTCCAGCGCCGTGGCCGGCACCATGGTGGCGGACAAGGCCGGCCTGCAGATGTCCACCATCCGCTCCATCGCGCTGGCCTGGCTGTTCACCCTGCCGGTGTCCATGCTGCTGGCGGGCGGGCTGTACTACGTGGCCTCGCTCTGGCTGTAATCAAGTCCGGTCACGGTCTTTCAGCCTCTGTTTAAGGCTGCCGGAAAAAAACAAAGCCACCGCATCGCGGTGGCTTTTTCTTTTGGCATTTCCTCCCGGAAAATTTTCGATTGACCTGGGTCAAGCTTTAAGCCCGGATTGCTTGTGCCAATATTTTATAAATTGCTAATATTTGCTCGCTTCATCATGGTTTCTCCTTTGTTGTTTGCAGCAATCCCTTTGCGCCTCAGCCCCCCAGCCGAGGCGCTTTTTTTTACCCGATTCATGGCGCACTCAAGCCTTGAGAAACTGCTCGCGTCCCGCCAGCCAACGGTCCAGATGAGCGTCCACCGCCTGCGGATGGCGCTCCAGCAGCAAGGGCGCCAGCTCGCGCGCCGCTTCCAGCAGTTCCAGGTCTTCTTCCAGGTTGGCGAAACGCAACATGGGCAGGCCGCTCTGACGCGCGCCCAGCAGTTCGCCGGGGCCGCGGATCAGCAAATCCTGGCGCGCGATCTCGAAACCGTCAACATTCTCGTAAATCACTTTCAAGCGCGCCTTGGCCAAGTCCGACAAGGGGTTGTCGAACATCAGCACGCAGACGCTGCGCGCGCTGCCGCGCCCCACCCGGCCGCGCAATTGATGCAACTGGGCCAGGCCCATGCGTTCGGCGTGCTCGATCACCATCAGGCTGGCGTTGGGCACGTCCACGCCCACCTCGATCACCGTGGTGGCCACCAGCACTTGCAGCTCGTTGCGGGCGAAGGCCGCCATCACCGCCGCCTTTTCGTCCGCCTTCATCCGGCCGTGTACCAGGCCCACGCCCAAATGCGGCAGATCGGCGGTCAGTTGCTGGTGGGTGTCCACCGCGGTCTGCAATTGCAGGGTTTCCGATTCTTCGATCAGCGGGCACACCCAATAGGCCTGCTGCCCGTCGGCGCAGGTCTTGGCCACGTGGGCGACGATCTCCTCGCGGCGCGCGCTATTGATCAGCTTGGTGACGATGGGCGTGCGCCCCGGCGGCAATTCGTCTATCACCGACACGTCCAGGTCGGCGTAGAAACTCATCGCCAGCGTGCGCGGAATCGGCGTCGCCGACATCATCAGCTGATGCGGCTCGCCGCCCTTCTCTTTCAGCGCCAGCCGCTGGCCCACGCCGAAGCGATGCTGTTCGTCGACGATGACCAGGCCCAGGCGCTCAAAAGCCACCTCGTCCTGGAACAGCGCGTGAGTGCCCACCGCCAGCCGCGTTTCGCCGCTGGCGATGGCCGCCATCGCCTCCTGTTTCTGCTTCTTGCGCAGGCTGCCGGCCAGCCAGCGCACCGGGACGCCCAGCGGCTCCAGCCAGGCGGACAGCTTGAGGAAATGCTGTTCGGCCAGGATTTCGGTCGGCGCCATCAAGGCCACCTGGTAGCCGGATTCGATCGCGGTCAGCGCCGCCAGGGCCGCGACGATGGTCTTGCCGCTGCCCACGTCGCCCTGCAGCAGCCGGTGCATCGGGTGCGGCTGGGTCAGGTCGGCGCGGACTTCCGCCAGCGCGCGCTGCTGCGCGCCGGTCAGCGTGAACGGCAGGCGCTCGGCCAGCGCCCGGCTCAAGGCGCCGTCGCCGCGCAAGGGCGGCGCGCGGCCCAGCCTGCGCGCGCGATAGGCCAGCCGCATCGACAGCTGCTGCGCCAGCAACTCGTCGAACTTGAGCCGCTGCCAGGCCGGCAGGGCCGGATCGGCCAGCTGGCCGGCGCTGTAGTCCGGCGTCGGCAGGTGCAGCAGGCGGATCGCCTCGGCGAACGGCGTCAGCCGCAGCGGCGCGGCCAGCTCCTCCGGCAGCGTCTCGCCCAGCGGCTGGCTGTCCAGCTCGGCGTGGATCAGCTTGCGCAGCGCCGGCTGGGTCAGGCCGTTGACCGTGGGATAGATGGGCGTCAGGCTGTCCGCCAGCGGCGCGCCGTTGCCCACTTCGCGGATCTTGGGATGCACCATCTCGTCGCCGGCGAAGCCGCGGCGGATCTCGCCCAGCGCGCGCACCCGGTTGCCGGTGGTGAATTGCTTGACCTGATTGGGGTAGAAATGAATGAAGCGCAGCACCAGGCTGCCGCTGGCGTCCTCGATGCGCGCCACCAGTTGGCGGCGCGGTCGGAACTGGATCTCATGGGCGATCACCTCGCCCTCCACCAGCACCGCCTGGCCGTATGGCGCGTCGGCGATGGCGTACAGATGGGTCTCGTCCTCATAGCGCAGCGGCAGATGCAGGACCAGATCGAAACGGCGGCGTATGCCCAGCTTTTCCAGCTTCTTGGCCAGCGCCGGCGCCACGGCCGGCGGCTGATTGGCGGGGTCGATTAGGGAGCTCATCAGCAGCGATTGTACCCAATAAAGAAAAAGGCGGAAGCTGTTCGCGCTTCCGCCTTGCTCACGCGCGCCGCGTCGCGGCCCTTGCGCTTACTGCCGCTCCCACACCTGGGAACGGAAGAAGGGGCCGATGTAGCCGCGCACGCGCAGCTTCTTGCCGTCTTCGATCAGCTTGGCGCCGGAGGTGTAGATCTTGCCGGACTTGGGATCCAGGATTTTGCCGCTGCCCCACTCGGCGCCGTCCTTCTTCAGGCCCCACAGGATTTGCATGCCGTTGACCGGCTTGCCTTTGCGGTCCCCTTCGCACTTGTCGCACACCGCTTCCGGATTGGCGAACAGCTTGATGATCTTGCCGTTCAGCTCGCCGCCGGCGCTTTCGGTGATCTGCACCAGGGCCTTGGCCTGCTTGGTTTCGTCGTCTATCGTCTTCCAGACGCCGGCGGCGCTGTCGGCCAGCGCCATATGGCTGAACAGGCCCAGCGCGGACGCCAGGCAGGCGGCTTTGGCGAATTTGCTCATCTTGATTTCCTCGCGAATCGGACCGCGAGGCCGCGCCGCGAACGGGCGGCCGCAGCGGCCTTTTAATTATCTGAACGCCGCCCCGGAACCGCCGGCACGCCGAAAAGAAACGTTGGTTTGGAGCAGCGGCTCTAGGATGCCAACAGCCAATGCCGACGTCAAGAATGGAAACGAGGGACGATGCAACTCACAGGGAGATCTCGCCGCGGCCTATCCGCAACACCCGCCCGCCCACCAGGATATCGCCCGCGGCGTCCACTTGCAGATGCAGCACATTGGGCCGCGCCAGCGCCGCGCCCTGCTCCACCCGCCACTGCAAGGGCCCCAGACCGTTGAGCGCGCACCAGCCGCCCAGATTGGCGCAGGCCGAACCGGTGCCGGGATCTTCCAGCACCGCGCCCTGCTGTTCGAAAAACAGCCGCACGGTGGCGACGCCGCCGTCCTCATGCCACAGATAGGCGACGCTGCGCCCCGGCCGCAAGGTGGCGTCGCGCAACAGCAAGGCGTGCACCGGCCGGGCGCGCAGCACCGCGCCGGCGCTGGCGGCGCGAATCAGCAATTGTTCGCTGCCGGTGTCCACCCATGTCGGCTCCAGCGCGATGTCCTCCTCGTCCAGCCCCAGCATCGCCGCGGCCTGGCCGCGGCTGAGGCCGGCGTCGCGCGCGCTTGGCGGATTCGCCCGCAAGGTGTAAACGCCGTCGCTGTGGAGGATGGGGATCAGGCCGGCGTTGGTGCGCAACTGAAAGCGGGAATCCAGTTCGCCGCGCCAGTGCAGCACCGCCGCCGCGCCCAGGGTGGGATGGCCGGCGAAGGGCAGCTCCTGGCTGGGCGTGAAGATGCGCAAGCGCGCCGCCGCTTCGCCGTCCGGAAACAGGAATACGGTTTCCGACAGATTCATCTGTCTGGCCAGGAGCTGCATCTCGCGCTCGTCCAGCCCGCTGGCGTCGGTGAACACCGCCAGCGGATTGCCGCCGAAGCGCTCCTCGGCGAACACATTGACCAATTCGAACGAATACCCGCTCATGCCCCCTCCTGGAATCGATGACACGCCGCCGCGGCCAGTTTCTCTTCCACGCCGGCCAAGCGCTCGGCCAGGGATTTCCTGGCCGGCGCCGCCGCCGCGGACTGCCGCAAGCGCCGTTGCTGAAGCTCCAGACCATGACAGCGGCTGCGCACTTTGTCCAGTTCCCGCGCCTGCGCGCGCTCGTCGCGGCGTTGCTGCGCCTGGCGCCGCCTGGCCTCGCGCGCCTCGTCGGCGGCCCAGCGCCGGCCTTGGTCCTGGTACTTGGCCGCCTCGCGGCGCTGGCTCTCGTCTTGCTCCACCACATTGAGCGGCGGCGGCTGGAAGGTTTCCGCCGCGCCGCCGTCGGCGCAAGCCCGATCGCTGTAGGCCAGCCGGCCGTCCGCGCTCCGACATTTGTAAACCTGGGCCCAGGCCAGGCCCGGCAGCAATAGCAATAGCGCGATCCGGACTCTCATGCGACCTCCGCGACGAAGATGGGGGACACGGATAGTTAACATGAAAAAAGGCGGCCTGGGCCGCCTTGTGGTCTGACATTTGGAGCAGTCGGTGCTCCGAGCCTGTTCAAAGTCTCGCGAGCAAGGGCGAGACAAGGCGAAAACGAGCGAAAAAGCGGAATGTACTTGTGGTACATGAGCATTTTGAGCTGGTTTTCAACGCCGTATCGCCGAAGCGCAGCAGACTTTGAACAGGTTCTCAGAGTACCAGAACCGCTTCCGCCTCCACCAACACGCCCTTGGGCAGGCTGGCCACGCCGACGGCGGCGCGCGCCGGGAAGGGCTGGCTGAAGTACTGGCCCATGATTTCGTTGAAGGTGGCGAAATTGGACAGGTCGGTCAGATAGGCGTTGAGCTTGACGATCTGGTCCAGGCTGCCGCCGGCGGCTTCGCACACGGCCTTCATGTTCTTGAACACTTGATGGGTTTCAGCGGCGAAACCGCCTTCCACCACGTTCATGGTGGCCGGGTCCAGCGGGATCTGGCCGGACAGGTAAACGGTGTTGCCGGCTTTCACGGCTTGCGAGTATGCGCCGATGGCGGCCGGAGCCTTGTCGGTGTGGATGATTTCCTTAGCCATTATTCATCTCCTTCTTTCAGGAACAGGGTTAATAAATCATTGAGGAAACGCTGGCCCTTGAGCGTGGGCCGCAACATCACGGCGTCGCGCGCGATCAGGCCTTGCGCCTCGGCTTGCGTCAAGGCGGATTGTATGACGGACAGCGGCAGGCCGGTGCGCTCCTGGAACAGGCGCAATTCGAAGCCTTCGGTCAGCCGCAGCAGATTCATCATGAATTCGAAGGGCAGTTCGCTCCGCCCCACCTTGCGGCTGTTTTGCAAGGGCTTGCCCTCGGCCACCGCCTGCAGGTAGGCGGCCGGCTGCTTGTAGCGCATCTGGCGCACGATGCCGGCATGGCTGCTGATCTTGCCATGGGCGCCGGCGCCGATGCCGATATAGTCGCCGAACTGCCAGTAGTTGAGATTGTGGCGCGCGCGGCGGCCCGGCCGCGCGAAGGCCGAGGTCTCGTAATGTTCGAAGCCGGCGGCGGCGAGCCGGGCTTCGATCGCCTCCTGCATGTCGGCGGAGACTTCGTCGTCCGGCAGATTGCGCGGCGTCTCCACGGCGAACAGGGTGTTGGGTTCTATCGTCAGATGGTAGGCGGACAGATGGGTGATGCCGTAGGACAGCGCGGTGTCCAGATCGGCCAGCGCTTCGTCCAGGGTCTGCCCCGGCAGCGCGTACATCAGGTCCAGATTGACGTTGTCGAAGTGGCTCAGCGCGATGTCGATGGCGCGACGCGCTTCCTCGCCGTCGTGAATGCGGCCCAGCGCCTGCAAATGCGCCGGCTTGAAGCTCTGGATGCCGATGGACAGCCGGTTGATGCCGGCCTCGCGGTAGCCGCGGAAACGCTCGGCCTCGAAGGTGCCGGGATTGGCCTCCATGGTGATTTCCGCGTCCGGCTGCAGCCGCATACGCGCGCGCACGCCGGCCAGCAGCGCGTCCATCGCCTGAGGCGAGAACAGGCTGGGGGTGCCGCCGCCCATGAAGATGCTGCTCAGCGGACGGCCCCAGACCTCGGGCAGGCTGAATTCCAGATCGCGCAGCAAGGCGTCGACATAGGCCATCTCGTCGAAGCCGCTCTTGGGCTCGTGCGAGTTGAAGTCGCAATACGGGCATTTGCGCACGCACCACGGGAAATGGATGTAGAGCGACAGCGGCGGCAGCTCTTTCAAGCCGACTTGACCGCCCAGCCCAAGCGCGGACAGCGAAATCTTGCTCACCTGCACGTCGCGGCTCCTTGCGGCTCCAGCCGCGCCGGCCGGGCGCTGAACGAAGGGACCCGCTTCATGCCAGCGCGCGCAGCTTGGCCAGCAGCGCTTGCAGCGCCTGGCCGCGGTGGCTGACGCGGTTTTTCTCCGCCGCGTCCATCTCCGCCACGCTACAGCCGTGCTGCGGCAGCCAGAAATGCGGGTCGTAGCCGAAGCCGCCGGCGCCGGCCGCCTCGTCGCGCACTTCGCCGAACCACATGCCGTCCGCCACCAGCGGCTGCGGATCGTCGGCGTGGCGCACCAAGACCAGCACGCAGTAATACCAGGCGCGGCGATTGGCCTCGCCCTGCAGCGCCGCCACCAGCTTGGCGTTGTTGGCGGCGTCGGACTTGGGTTCGCCGGCGTAGCGAGCCGAGTACACGCCCGGCGCGCCGGACAGCGCCTCGACGCAGATGCCGGAGTCGTCGGCCAGCGCGGGCAAGCCGCTCACGCGGCTGGCGTGACGCGCTTTTTCCAGCGCGTTTTCCAGGAAGGTGTGGTGCGGTTCCGGGCATTCCGGCACTTGCAGTTCCACCTGCGGAATCACTTGTATGCCCAGCGGCGCCATCAGCGCGGCGAATTCCTTCAACTTGCCGGCGTTGTTGCTGGCCATCACTAATTTGTCGAACATGAGAACTCCATCGAATGCGACGCAGCCCCGACGACGCCGGGGCTGCGGACATAAGTATAAGAACTTATTCAAAGTCTCGCGAGCTAGAGCGAGACAAGGCGAAAACGGCTGAGAAAGCGGAATGTACACGTGGTACATGAGCATTTCGAAGCCGTTTTCAACGCCGTATCGCCGACGCGCAGCAGACTTTGCTCAAATGCTAAGAGCCTGTTCAAAGTCTAGCGAGCTAGAGCGAGACAAGGCGAAAACCACTGAGAAAGCGGAATGTACACGTGGTACATGAGCATTTCGAAGCGGTTTTCAACGCCGTATCGCCGACGCGCAGCAGACTTTGCTCAAAACAAGCTTAACGGCTGACCTTCACTTCCGTCCACATCCGCGCCAGCGAGCGCCGCTCCGCCGGCGTCAGTTCGCGCAACACCGTCCATTTTTTCACGGTGTCCGGCGTCGGATCGATCACCGGATGGCTTTTCAAATCCGCGCGGAAAAAGGGCGCGGCGGTCTTGACCGGATTGGTGGCGCCGTTGAGGTTGGTCAATTGGGCGGCGTTCTTGCCGTCCAGCATGAAGTTGATGAACTGATGCGCCAGGTCCGGGCGTTTGGCGCTGGCCAGCACCGCCATGGTGTCCACGCCCAGCTCATTGCCTTCCTTCTGCGCCACATTGGCGATGCGGAAGCGGCGCTTGGCCTGGCGCGCGTCCTCGGCGGCCTGGAAGAACTCGGTGGAGTAGCCCAGCGACACCCAGATATTGCCCACCGCCAGCTCTTTCAGATAACTGGCGTTGGAGAAGGTGGCCCAGTAGGGCTTGGCCTGCTTGATCACCGCCTGCGCCGCGCGATAATCGGCCTGGCTGGCGGTGTTGGGGTTCTTGCCCAGGTAGAACAGCGCGGCGGCGAACACCTCGCGCGAGCTGTCCAGCACCGTGACCTTGCCCTTGATCTTCTGCAGCACCTTGGGATCGAAGATCACCGACCAGCTGTGCGGGTCGATGCCCAGTTTCTGCAGACGCTCCGCGTTGTAGCCGACCGAAGTCAGCGACAGCACCGTGGGCACGGTGTAGCGGTTGCCCGGATCGTAGCTTTGGGACAAATAGGCCGGGTCGACATTCTTCAGATTCGGCAATTTGGCGTGATCCAGCGGCCGCAGCAGCTTCTGCTTGCTCATCGCCTCGATCACGAAGCTGGACGGAAACACCATATCGTAGCCCTTGGCCCCGGCCGCCAGCTTGGCCAGCATTTCCTCATTGTCGCCGTAGTAATTCTGCACCACGCGGCAATCACAGCTTTTCTCGAACTGGCGGAGGATGGCGTCCGACAAGGAGCCGCTCCAGTTATAGATGTGCAAGACGTCCTTGGGTCCGGCCCAGACGGCGGACGACAGGATGGAGGACAATAGGACAAGCTTCAGCGGTTTCAATTCAGATTCACCTCCAGACGGCCATGACCAGCATGGCGAACAGAAAAGGCGGCAAGCCGCCATGGCGGGCTCCCCCTTGGGAAGTCCCGCGACTTGGAACCTGTTCACGATCCGCAGCGCTTCGCGGGAGCTGACGCGGCGTCGAGACGCTCTTGCGCCACGCGCGGCTTCCGCCTTGTCTCGCGCTTGCTCCTTGGATCGTCAACACGTTCTTAATATGGCGGCGTCGGGCCCTGCCTCAGCAAGAACAGCGCTCTCGCCTTGCTACAGCAGACTCCGGCGCCGCGAATCCGTTCCTGGCCGCGGCGGCCAGGCGGTTTATTCTGTTGATTCCGCGCGGCGGGCGGCGCCCAGCGTCGCTTCCAAGGCCTGTTGCAGCAGACGCTCGTCGGCGCCGTCCAGCAGTTTGGCGTCGGACAGCATGCGCCGCCAGTTTCTCGCGCCGGGAATGCCCTGGAACAGGCCCAGGATGTGGCGGGCGATATTGCGCGTCTTGTGGCCCTCGGCCAGGCGCGCCGCCACATAGGGCATCATCGCGGCCACTACCTGTTCGCGCTCCGGCGCGGCGCCGGCGCCGTAGTAGCGCTGGTCCCAATCGGCCATTAGCCAGGGATTGTGGTAGGCCTCGCGCCCCACCATCACGCCGTCCACATGGCGCAGATGCTCGTCGATCTCGGCCGGATTCTTGACGCCGCCGTTGATCAGGATTTCCAGATCCGGGCGTTCCCGCTTCAGCCGGTAGACGTAATCGTACTTCAGGGGCGGGATTTCGCGGTTTTCCTTGGGGCTCAGGCCCTTGAGGATGGCGTTGCGCGCATGGACGATGAAGGTGCGGCAGCCGGCGTCCGCCACTTGCTCGACGAAGTCGCGCAGGTAATCGTAATGCTCGATGCGATCGATGCCGATGCGGTGCTTGACCGTCACGTCGATGGACACCGCGTCGCGCATCGCCTTGACGCAGTCGGCCACCAATTGCGGCTCGGCCATCAGACAGGCGCCGAAAGCGCCCTTCTGCACGCGTTCCGACGGGCAGCCCACGTTCAGATTGACCTCGTCGTAGCCCCATTCCGCCGCCAGCCTGGCGCAACGCGCCAGCTCCGCCGGCTCGCTGCCGCCCAGTTGCAGCGCCAGCGGGTGCTCCGCCTCGTCAAAACGCAGATGGCGTTCGACGTCGCCGTGCAGCAGCGCGCCGGTGGTGACCATCTCGGTGTAGAGCCAGGTATGCCGGGTGATCTGACGCGCGAAATAGCGGTAGTGACGGTCGGTCCAATCCAGCATCGGCGCCACCGACAGCCGGCGCGGCGGCAGGCCGCCGCTTTCCTGAACCCTAGAATGCTTCACTCCGCTGTCCTGCATCGTATCCCTATCCACCCGAAAGCCAATCGCCGCTCAGCGTCGGCGGCCAGCCGGCCCGCCATCGCGCTAAGCGTTTGAAAAAAGGCATGAATTATCCTCCCGTAGCCGATCCAGGGTCAAGCATTGAGACAAAAACGCCGAGCAATCAAGTAGATGCGTCGCACAGCCCCAGGCAATTCCTCGCCGCAGGCAACTTTTTCAAAAATTGAATTTCATAAGCTTTAGTCTTGGCGAGCGCTTCTTCGCGCCGAGCACGCCCTGGCAGGGGCGTCCGACGCGCAATTCATTACTAACAAAAACCATTCACAAATGAATATGTTCACAAAAAGAGAACCCAGCCTCCACGGCTGTCCGCAGGTCCGGCCTCGCCGCCGGACCTGCGTCGCCAGCGGCAAGACGGGCCTGCCCGTCATTCCGGATGCCTCCACTTCAGCACAAGGTTGAACCATGTCCAAACCACTTTCCCTGCGCCTGCCGGCGCTGATGCTGTTGCCAGCGCTGCTGAGCGGCTGCCTTGAGCAGCCCAGCGTCGAGCAGCAAGCCGCGCGCATCGTCGAACAGATGAGCGTCCGCGAGAAGATCGGCCAGAAAATCATGATGGCCTTCCGTTACTGGTGCCCGGACGATCAGCCCGCCTGCACCGCCGGCATGACCGAACTGCCGGACGCCGCCAGCCGCGCGCTGCGCGACAACGCCATCGGCGGCGTGATTCTGTTCGCCAACAATCTGAGCGATTTGCAGCAAACCCGCCGTCTGTCCGAGCAGATCCGCCGGGCGCGGCCGCAGAACAGCCCGATCGGACTGTTGATCGGTTCTGACCAGGAGGGCGGTAATGTCTTCCGCTTGCCGCGCCCGCTGGCCACCAGCTTCCCCGGCAATATGGCGCTGGGCGCCGCCTATGAAGCGACGCGGGACAGCGGCCTCGCCCGCGACTCCGGCCGGGTGCTGGCCGCCGAGATCCGCGCCGTCGGCTTCAACGTCAACTTCGCGCCGGACGTGGACGTCAACAGCAATCCGCTCAATCCGGTCATCAATGTCCGCGCCTACGGCGACGATCCGGCCACCATCAGCCTGCTGGGGCAGGCCACGACGCAGGGCATGCGCGAGCAAGGCGTGATTGGCTCCTTCAAGCACTTCCCCGGCCACGGCGACACCGCCACCGACTCCCATTACGGCCTGCCGGTGGTGAACAAGTCGCGCGCCGACGCCTACGCCATCGACCTGGCGCCCTACCGCCAGGCCATCGCCTCCGGTCAGCCGCCGGAGATGATCATGACCGCCCACATCCAGTACCCGGCGCTGGACAGCAGCCAAATCACCGCCCGCAACGGCGAACGCATGATCGCGCCGGCGACGATGTCGCGCAAAATCCAGCACGATCTGCTGCGCGGCGAGATGCGCTACCAGGGCGTCACCGTCACCGACGCGCTGGACATGAAGGGCATCAGCGATTTCTTCGAGCAGGCCGACGCGGTGATCAAGGTGTTCCAGGCCGATGTGGACATCGCGCTGATGCCCACGGAGTTCCGCACCGCCGCGCAAGCCGGCCGGCTGCGCCAATTGATAGACCAGGTGGCCGCCGCGGTGGCGGACGGTCGGATAGACCGCGCCGAACTGGACCGCTCGGCGCGGCGCATCGTGGCGATGAAGCTGCGCAACGAGGTCACCCCGGCCGGCGAAGCCAAGCCGCTGCCGGCGCTGAGCACCATAGGCGGCGCGGAACACCGCGCGGTGGAAGCTAAAATCACCCGGCAATCCATCACCCTGCTGCGCAATCAGGGCGCGGCGCTGCCGCTGCGCTCGCCCAGCCAGCGCATCTTCATCCTGACGCCCTGGGGCGAACAGGCCGAGGCGATGCGCCGTCGCTTCGATGAAAAAGGCTATCGCCAGGTCAGCGGCGCCAAATTGAGCGCCACGCCGTGGGAAGCGCAGAAACAGGCGATCGATCAGGCCGACGTGGTCGTCATCGGCACCTTGGCCACCGGCGTCAGCCCGGTGGAACGCAACGGCGACCCCAACGCGCCGGCCATCGCGCCGCGGATGAAGCGCAGCCTGCAGGCCGAGCCGGCGCCGGCCGCCGGCAACGGTTCCCTGGTCTTCAATGTGGCGGAAGACCTGCCCGCGCTCCGGACCCGCTTCGCCCGCAGCCTGTCCGCGCCGCCGCTCAGCGAGGCGCAGCAAATGCGCAATGCGATGGAATACGCCAAGCGGCAAGGCAAGAAGCTGATCCACGTGACCCTGCGCGCGCCTTACGACGTGATCAATTACGACGATCTGGCCGACGCCACGCTGGCCACCTACGCCTACTACGGCTATGAGAACGGCCTGCGCGGGCCCTCCATGCCGGCGCTGGTGGACGTGATGCTGGGCGCGAACCCGCCCGGCGGCAAGCTGCCGGTGGCCATCCACGCGCTGGACGAAAACGGCCAGCCGGGCGCGCTGCGCTACGCGCGCGGTTTTGGGCTGAGCTTCTGACGAAGCATCGCTCTTCTTAACCCTCCTCCTGCGCACCGCGGCCCTCCGGCCGCGGTGTTTTCTTTTGTCCCTGCGGCGGGCGGCTCCGCCGCTCCAAGGCATTCGCATTGAAATAGACACAATTTATACTGTATGAATATTTTGTGCGCTGCAGTATCATGAGCCTGAACCGACGGCTGAAGACGCCCGCACAACAGGGCCGCAAGCCGCGCGGAACCGGGCTACCCTCAAATAAGAAAGCAAGCGCATGGCCATAGAATCCAACGCCGTCCTACCGGACTTCGCCGCGTGGAGCATGTCCAAGGACTTTCCCAGCGGTCATCAAGTCGGCCGCCACCAACACCGCGAAGGCCAGCTGATTTTCGCCGTTTCCGGCGTGATGGAACTGTCCACCGCCGACGGTCTGTGGCTGGTGCCGCCGCAGCGCGGCGTCTGGATGCCGCCCGCGGTGGAGCACAGCATGCGCGCCCGCGGCACGGTGTCGCTGCGCACCCTGTACATCCAGTCCCCGCACTATCTGGCGCAATTGCCGCGCCACTCCAAAGCCATCGCCATTTCGCCGCTGATGCGGGAACTCATCATCCGCCTGATGCGCACGCGCGGCATTCCCCACGCCGATCAAAAAGAAGGCCGCTTGCTGGACGTGCTGATCGACGAAATCGAATGGTCGGGGGAAACGGCCTTGCCGCTGCCGCCGCTGAGCGATCAGCGTTTGCAGCGGGTGTGCTCGGCGATTCTGGCCAATCCCGGCGACCGGCGCGGGCTTAACGAATGGGCGGAACTGGTGGGCGCGTCCAGCCGCACGCTGGCGCGGCTGTTCCAGCAGGAGCTGGGCGTGTCTTATCTGTACTGGCGTCAGCAAGTGTGCGCGATCTCGGCCCTGCCGCGGCTGGGCGCCGGCGAGCCGGTGACCCTGATCGCCTCCGATCTGGGTTATGAAACGCCCGGCGCGTTTTCCTCAATGTTCCGCCGCATCATGAACGCGGCCCCCAGCCAGTACTTCTCCTGATCCCATCCGCGGTTCAAAGCCCCGCCGACAAGAGCGAGGCTTTGAACCGCCTCTTTTCCGCCCCGCGGACCCGCGCGCCGACACGGCTTTGCCGCAGCGCAGCATGATTGTCCGTTTTGAAGCAGCAATTGTCCGCTTGCAAGAAGCCTGAACCAAACCGTTTCAATATGATAAATGGCTATTGAAACCGCCGTCTGGCCAGGTGACCATGTCCCATCCCAACTACGACGCCAAACGCTATTGGCTGCTGATTCTGGCCGCCACCTTTCTGTTCGGCTCCACCTTTCCCACCTCCAAGATCGTGTTGTCGGAAATGCCGCCCTTGTGGGCCGCGGTGGCGCGTTTCACCGCCGCC
This sequence comes from Chromobacterium sp. Beijing, assembly GCF_021496765.1. Classification (NCBI taxonomy): domain Bacteria; kingdom Pseudomonadati; phylum Pseudomonadota; class Betaproteobacteria; order Neisseriales; family Chromobacteriaceae; genus Chromobacterium; species Chromobacterium sp. Beijing. Next base: position 5,200,585 of record NZ_CP053750.1, on the reverse strand, counting down.
GCCGCCGGCATCGTGCCCATTCTGCTGTGGCAGCGCTTCCGCTATCCGCGCGCCTTCGTCCGCCCTCGCCCCTGGGGCGTGCTGGCCTTGATCGGCCTGTTGCAGACCGCCGGATCGATGGGCTTTCTCAATATCGGGCTGCGCAGCACCACCCCGGCCAAGGCCGCCATTCTGATGGCCTGCACCCCCCTGATCGTGGCCTTGATGTCGCGGCTGGCGCTGAAGGAAAAAATCCACTCTCTGGCCGCCGTCGGCCTGGTCCTGGCCTTCTTCGGCGTCGCCGTCTGCATCGGCCTGAACAAGCTGGACGGCTTCGGCGCCGGCGACGCGCTGGTGCTGTGCGGCGCGGCCTGCTGGGCGGCGTCCACGCTGGTGATCAAGGGCAGCCGCATCGTGATCAACGTCTGGGCGCTGACCTTCTGGCAGATGCTGGTGGGTTCGGCCTGCCTGGCGCTGCTGGCCTGGGCCGGCGGCGAAGTCCCGACGCTGCCTCACAGCGAGCGGGTGCTGGCCGCCTTCCTGTGGCTGGCGCTGCCGGCCACCACCGGCGCGATGGCGCTGTGGTTCATGGCGCTGGACCTGGGCGGCGCGGTGCGCACCAGCGGTTTCCTGTTTCTGTCCCCGCTGTTCGCCACCCTGATTTCCTTCGCCGCCTTCGGCTATTCGCTGTCGCTGCATGAGCTGATCGGCGGCGTGCTGATCGGCGTCGGCATTTATCTGGTGTCCAAGCGCCCGGACGCCGCCGCGCAGCCGCAAACCGCGCCCGTCGGCGACAAGATCTGAACACCGCAGCTTTTTCCTCTTTCATTCACATGAGCGTTCCCACCATGCAAAAACTCATCATCACCGCCGCCGTCAACGGCGGCATCACCAGCCGGCAGAAACATCCCGGCGTGCCGTTTTCGCCGGAAGAAATCGCCCAGGCCGCCTATGAATGCTGGAACGCCGGCGCTTCGGTGGTCCACATCCACGCCCGCAACCCGGACGGCACGCCCAGCTACGACGCGGACATCTACGGCGATATCGTCCGCCGCATCCGCGAGCGCTGCGACATCCTGATCAATCTGAGCACCTCCGGCCTCAATCTGCCGCCGCAGCTGGAGAAGAAGGAAGCCTGGAACCATCTGTCCTTCCGTCCGGACATCGCCTCCTTCAACTGCGGCTCGGTCAACCACGGCAGCAAGCCCTTCATCAATCCGCCTGAACTGGCCCGCGCGCTGGCGCTGGACATCCGCGAATACCGCGCCAAGCCGGAGATCGAGGTCTATCACCAGGGCATCATCGGCGAGGCGCTGAAACTGCAGGAAGACGGCTATCTGAGCGGCCCGCTGTGCTTCAGCTTCGCCATGGGCATACAGGGCGGCGCGGCCGCCACCTGCAAAAACCTGCTGCATTTCGTCGAAAGCATTCCGCAGGACAGCGTGTGGTCGGCGCTGGGCATAGGCAAACACCAGCTGGCGATCAATCTGCACACCCTGCTGCTGGGCGGCCATGTGCGCACCGGCCTGGAAGACAACGTCTATTACCGCTACGGCGAACTGGCCCGAGACAACGCCCAATTGGTGGAGCGCCTGGCGCGCCTGGCCGGCGAAGTCGGCCGCGAGGTCGCCTCCCCTCCGAAGCCAAGCAAATTCTGGGCATCCACTAAAGGACACACTACATGAGCACGATCGATCCCAATCCGCATAAAGAACACGGCCTGGAAATCTACGGCGCGCCGCTGAACCAGGCCAAGCTCGCCGTGGTGCTGCTGCACGGCCGCCGCCAGAGCGCCCAGGACGCCTACAAGAACGGCGAGGCCATCGGCCTGGCCGACGTCGCCTACATTCTGCCCATCGCCAAGGACCGCACCTGGTATCCGCACAGCTTCATGGCGCCGCTGGACAGCAATCAGCCCTCGCTGGACCAGGCGCTGGACTGCGTCGAGGCCACCATCGAGGAACTGCGCGGCTACGGCTTCGCCGACAGCCGGATCGTGCTGATGGGCTTCTCCCAGGGCGCTTGCCTGGCCGCCGAGTTCATCTATCGCCGCCCACGCCCGATAGGCGGGCTGATCGCCTTCTCCGGCGGCCTGTTCGGCCCCGACGAGGCGGTCTGGGGCGCGCCGTCCGCCGCGCTGGACTTCCCGGCCTTCTTCGGCACCAGCGACAGCGACAGCTGGATGCCGCTGGAGCGCATCGAACGCAGCGCCGAGGCCTTCCGCCGCGCCGGCGCCGAGGTGGATTTCCGCGTTTATCCGGACATGCCCCACCACGTTTGCGCCGACGAGATCGACGCCGCACGCGATTTGCTGTCCGCGCTGTTGCAACCGCAAACCAGCTTGAGCTGAGAGGAGACCGCGATGACCGACGCTTTCATCTGCGACGCCGTGCGCACCCCCATCGGCCGCTTCGGCGGCGCCTTGTCCGGCGTGCGCGCCGACGATCTGGCCGCGACGCCGCTGCGCGCGTTGCTGGAGCGCAATCCGGGCCTGGACCCGGCGGCGATAGACGAAGTGATCCTGGGCTGCGCCAACCAGGCCGGCGAGGACAACCGCAACGTGGCCCGCATGAGCCTGCTGCTGGCCGGCTATCCGGAGAGCGTCCCGGGCCTGACCGTGAACCGCCTGTGCGCGTCCGGCCTGGACGCGGTGGCGCTGGCGGCGCGCGCCGTCAAGTCCGGCGAGGCCGAGCTGCTGATCGCCGGCGGCGTAGAGTCCATGTCGCGCGCGCCCTTCGTGATGCCGAAATCGGACAAAGCCTTCGGCCGCGACATGCAGATCTACGACACCACCATAGGCTGGCGCTTCGTCAATCCGGCGATGGAGAAACAATACGGCGTGGACACCATGCCGGCCACGGCGGAGAACGTGGCGCGCGAATTCGGCGTCAGCCGCCAGGATCAGGACGCCTTCGCGCTGCGCAGCCAGCAGCGTTACTTCGCCGCGCTGGAAACCGGCTTCTTCGCCGAGGAGATCATCCCGGTGACGATCCCGCGCCGCAAGCAGGACCCGCTGATCGTCAGCCGCGACGAGCATCCGCGCCAGACCTCTCTGGAGGAGCTGGCCAAGCTCAAGGCGCTGTTCGGCCCGGAATCCAGCATCACCGCCGGCAACGCCTCCGGCGTCAACGACGGCGCGGCGGCGATGATCATCGCCTCGGCCGCGGCGGCGCAACGCCACGGCCTGCGTCCGCGCGCGCGGGTGCTGGCCTCGGCCAGCTCCGGCATCGCGCCGCGCATCATGGGCGCGGGCCCGATCGAGGCCAGCCGCAAGGCGCTGCGCCAGGCCGGCCTCGGCATCGAGGACATCGACGTCATCGAACTGAACGAAGCCTTCGCCGCCCAGGCGCTGGCGGTCACCCGCGCGCTGGGCCTGCCCGACGATTGCGAACGGGTGAACCCCAAGGGCGGCGCCATCGCGCTGGGCCACCCGCTGGGCATGAGCGGCAGCCGGCTGGCGCTGACCGCCGCCGCGCAGCTGCAGGCCGGCGGCAAGCGCTACGCGCTGTGCACCATGTGCGTGGGCGTGGGACAGGGCCTGGCGCTGATTCTGGAACGGGTATAGGCCGGACGAGGCGGCCTTGACGGCCGCCGTCAAACCATACGAGGGGGGAAACATGCATCAACACGCCAATATCAAAAAAGCCATCCAGTTGAGCAACAGCTTCTGGGACATCACCACCCAGGCCGGCCTGGCCAATATCGTCACCCGCAACCTGGGCGACGGCCGCCATGAGGCGGTGGCCAACGGCAAGCGCTTCGTCAATATGTCGTCCTATTCCTATCTGGGCCTGGACTCGCACCCGGACATCCTGCAGGCGGCGGCGGACGCGGTCTTGAACACCGGCTCGTTGAACACCTCGATTTCGCGCATCCGGGTGCAGTTCGACATCCTGCAACAGGCGGAGGACGCGCTGGCGGAGCTGCTGGACGCGGAAACGCTGACCGTGCCGTCCTGCGCCGCCGCCGCCGCGGCCGCCCTGCCCCTGCTGGCCTCCGGCGCGCTGACCGAAGACGTGCCGCCCTTGATGGTGTTCGACAAGAACGCCCACTTCTGCCTGAACATGATGAAGCCGATCTGCGCCGACGAGGCCGAGATCCAGACCATACGCCACAACGATCTGAACGCGCTGGAAGACCTGTGCAAGACCCATGCGCGCGTGGCCTATGTCGCCGACGGGGTCTACAGCACCGGCGGCATGGCCCCGGTGCCGGAGCTGCTGGCGTTGCAGGACAAATACGGTTTGTTCCTGTTCTTCGACGAAGCCCACGGCCTGTCCACGCTGGGCCGCCACGGCCGCGGCCTGGTGCTGGAAACCATGGGCGGCATCAATGAGCGCACCTTGATCGTCACCTCGCTGAACAAGGGCTTCGGCGCGTCCGGCGGCGCCATCTTCCTGGGCCCGCGCCACGACGCCCAGCGCCGCAAGCTGGCCACCCGCTTCGGCGGGCCGGTGACCTGGTCGCAACGCATCAACACCGCCGGCCTGGGCGCCATCATCCAGTCGGCGGCCATTCACCGCTCCGAGGAGCTGCCGCGTCTGCAACAACGGCTGCAGGACAATATCCGCCTGTTCGACCAGCACGTGGCCTCGGACAATAGCGGCGAACCGCTGCCCATCCGCTTCGTCTCCATCGGCTCGGAAGAAAACACCATCTTCTACGCCAAGAGCTTGCTGGAAGACGGTTTCTACACCTCGCCCATCTTCTTCCCGGTGATCGCCAAGGGCCGCGCCGGCCTGCGCATCATGATCCGCGCCAATATGACGACGCAGGAGATCGAACGCTTCGCCGCCTGCCTCAATCAGTTGCGAGCCGCCCATGAATGAGAAAACCCTGACCGCGCCGCCCGCGGCGCTGGCGCAGCCGGCCGGCCGGCTGATGGCGCTGGCCTGCCTGATCGTGTTCATGGCGCAGATGGCCACCACCGTGTATCTGCCCTCGCTGCCGGCGGTGATGCGGGAGCTGGCGATGAGCCAAAGCCTGGTGGAGATGTCGATTTCCGGCTATGTGGTGGGCGCGGCCTTGCCGGTGCTGTTCTGGGGCTCGGCGGCCGACCGCTGGGGCCGGCGTGGGCCGCTGCTGATTTCGCTGGCGCTGTTCGTGGTCTGCAGCCTGCTGCTCGCCTTCGTGTCCAACGCCGCGGAGCTGCTGACGCTACGGGTGGCGCAGGGCATCGCCGGCGGCGGCGCGGCCATCATCGCCCGCATCATCGTGCGCGATCACTGGCGCGGCGACGATCTGGCGCGCAAATTGTCCGTGCTCTCCATCGCCTTCATCACCGCGCTGGGCGGCGGCCAGTTCATCGGCGGCCTGATCGGCAAATACAGTCATTGGGAAGCCGGCTTCGCCTTGATGGCGGTCACCGGCGCCGTAGCGGCGCTGCTGACCATGGGCCTGCCGCTGCAAGCCGGTCGCCCGGCCGCCGCGGCCTCCGGCCCCAGCCCGTACTGGAGCATTCTGCGCCGGCCCGGCTTTCTGTGGCCGGCCTGCGCCGGCGGCCTGGGCTTCGCCACCACGGTGACCTTGCAAGAGGTCAGCCCCTTCGTGTTTCAGGAGCACTTCGGCCTGGCGGTGGCCGGCTTCGGCAACGTCGGACTGTTGATCGGCCTGTCCTATTTCAGCGGCGCCATGGTGGTGAACCGCCTGGTGGCCCGCGTGGGCGGGCTGCGCCTGATGCGCGCCGGCGCGGCGCTGCTGGCCGCGGCCACGCTGGCCATGCTGCTGGGCTGGCACTTGGGCCTGCTGGAGCGTCTGCCCGGCCTGTGGCTGTTCATCGGCCTCTACTGCCTGACCATTTTCGGCCAGGCGGTGCTGTTCCCCAACAGCATGGCCACCGCCGTCAGCGACGCCAAGGAGCACGGCGCGCACGCAATGGCGCTGTGCGGCTTTCTGCAGCAGGGGCTGGCCGGCATCGCCGCCACCGTCTCGGTGCTGCTGCATCACGACGGCACCTGGACGCTGGCGGTGGCCGCCCTGGGCCTGTTGACCCTGTCGCAAGTGCTGTTCAAGGTGCGCGCGCGCGCCGCCTGAATCGAGGAAGCTCTTCCATGTCCCGTATCGAATCCCGCGTTCCCGCCTCCGGCGAGACGTTTGAACGCAACGCCGAAGCCTACCGCCAGCTGCGCGAGCGCATCGCCGCCGCCCGCGACGCCGCCTTGCAAGGCGGCGGCCCGGAGGCGCGCGCCAAGCAAGCGGCCAAGGGCAAGCTGTCCCCGCGCGAACGCCTATCCCTGCTGCTGGACCCCGGCACGCCCTTTCTGGAGATCGGCCAGTTGGCCGCCCACGACGTGTACGAGCACGCGGTGCCCTGCGCCGGCATCGTCACCGGCATCGGCATCGTCGCCGGCCACGCGGTGGCGGTGTTCGCCAACGACGCCTCGGTCAAGGGCGGCACTTATTACCCGCTGACGCTGCGCAAGCATCTGCGCACCCAGCAGATCGCCCGAGAGCAAGGCCTGCCCTGCCTCTATCTGGTGGATTCCGGCGGAGTCTACCTGCCCTTGCAGGAAGACATCTTCCCGGATGAGCAGCACTTCGGCCGCATCTTCCGCAATATCGCCGAGATGTCGGCGCTGGGCCTGCCGCAGATCTCGGCGGTGCTCGGCTCTTGCACCGCCGGCGGCGCCTACATCCCGGCGATGAGCGACGAAACCATCATCGTGCGCGGCAACGGCTCCATCTTCCTGGGCGGCCCGCAACTGGTGCGCGCCGCCACCGGGGTGATCGTGGACGCGGAAACCCTGGGCGGCGCCGATGTGCACACCCGCGACAGCGGGGTGGCGGATCACTACGCGCTCAGCGACGAACACGCGCTGCGGCTGATGCGGGACATCGTCGCGCGCCGCGGCCGCGGCCGGCAGTACGCGCCGCCGCAAGCGCCGCAACCGCCGCGTTACGATCCGGCGGAACTGGCCGGCATCGTCAGCGCCAACCCGCGCGAGCATATTCCGGCGCGGGAAATCCTGGCCCGGCTGCTGGACGACTCCGCCTTCGCCGAATACCGCGCCCGTTTCGGCGCCACCATTCTGTGCGGCACCGGCCACATCGGCGGCTATCCGGTGGGCGTGCTGATCAACGACGGCGTGCTGTTCTCGGAAAGCGCGCAAAAAGCGGCCAACTTCATCGAACTCTGCGCCCAACGCGGCATTCCGCTGCTGTTCCTGCACAATATCAACGGCTTCATGGTGGGCGCGGAATACGAGGCCGGCGGCATCGCCAAACACGGGGCCAAGATGGTCAACGCCGCCTCCTGCGCCCGCGTGCCCAAGTTCAGCATCCTGATCGGCGGCAGCTACGGCGCCGGCAATCTGGCCATGTGCGGCCGCGCCATCGGCCCGCAGTTGATGGCGATGTGGCCCAACGCCAAGACCACGGTGGTGGGCGGCGAACAGGCGGCGACGGTGCTGGCGCTGATCCGCGCCGAGCAATTGGAAAAACAGGGCAAGGCCTGGACGCCGGAAGAAGAGGAAAACTTCAAGCGGCCGATCCGCGACGCCTACGAGCGCCAGGGCCAGGCGCTGTACGTGGCGGCCCGCATGTGGGTGGACGCCATCGTCGACCCGGCCCAGACCCGAGAATGGCTGGCGCTCAGCCTGGCGCTGGCCGCCGCCGCCCCGGTCCAAGACACCCGCTTCGGCGTATTCAGGATGTAAACACCATGTTCAAACGAATTTTGATCGCCAACCGCGGCGAGATCGCGCGCCGCATCGCCCGCAGCTGCCGGCGGCTCGGCATCGAGCATGTCGCCGTCTACTCCACGGCCGACGCCGGCGCCGCGCACCTGGAAGGGGCCGCGGAGCGGCGCTGGATAGGCGAGGCCCCGGCCAGCGCCAGCTATCTGAACGGTGAGGCCATCATCGCCGCGGCGCTGGACAGCGGCTGCGAGGCCATCCATCCCGGTTACGGCTTCCTGTCGGAAAACGCCGACTTCGCCCGCGCGGTGACCGCCGCCGGCCTGGTCTTCATCGGCCCCGACGCCGACACCATCGCCCAGATGGGCGACAAGGCGCGCGCGCGCCAATTGATGGCGGCGGCGGGCGTGCCGGTGACGCCGGGCTCGGCGGAAGCCACCGAGTCCTACGGACTGATTCTGGAGAGCTGCGCCGAGATCGGCTATCCGGTCATCCTCAAGCCGGTGGCCGGCGGCGGCGGCAAGGGCATGCAAGTGGTGTGGGAAGAAGCCGCGCTGCGCGAGGCGGTGGACGCCGCGGTGCGCGTCGGCCGCTCCAGCTTCGGCGACGGCCGGCTGCTGGTGGAGCGCTATATCGCGCGGCCGCGCCACCTGGAAGTGCAGGTGTTCGGCGACCGCCACGGCAATGTGGCGCATCTGTTCGAACGCGAGTGCTCCTTGCAGCGTCGCCACCAGAAAATCATCGAGGAGGCGCCGGCCTGCGCGATGCCGGCCGCCACCCGCGCCGCGCTGCTGGACACCGCGGTGCGCGGCGCGGCGGCCATCGGCTACCAAAACGCCGGCACTTTTGAATTCATCCTGGCGCCGGACGGCCAGTTCTATTTCCTGGAGGTGAACACCCGCTTGCAGGTGGAGCACCCGGTCACCGAGGCCGTCACCGGACTGGACCTGGTGGAGTGGCAGTTGCGCGTCGCCGCCGGCGAAGCCCTGCCGCTGCGCCAGGAGGAGATCCGCGCCGACGGCCACGCCATCGAGTGCCGGGTCTACGCCGAAGACCCGCTGCGCGAGTTCGCGCCCATGCCGGGCAAGGCGCTGCTGGCGCGCTGGCCGCAAGGCTGCCGCGTGGACGCGGCCTTCGACGGCGACGGCGGCGAGGTGCCGGCTTTCTACGACCCGATGCTGGCCAAGCTGATCGCCCACGGCGGCAGCCGCGCCGCGGCCTTGGACGCGCTGCAAGCCGCCGCGCGCGACACCGCGCTGCCGGGCCTGAGCACCAATCTGGGCTTCATCGAGCGGCTGCTGCGCGAGCCGCGGGTGCGGGCCGGCCAGCTGGACACCCATCTGGTCGACCAGCTCGCCGCCGCGCCGGAAGCCGCGCCGCTGGCCGAGGCCGTCGCCTGCGCCGCCGCCGTCGAACTGACCCTGACCTGCGTCGAATCGTCCTCGCCCTGGCAGGGCGGCATCGGCCCCCACGACCGCGCCGCGCTGGCCCCGGATGCGCCCTTGGGCCGGCTGAGCTATCGCGCCGGCGCCTCCCGCTGGCAGGCGCGCTTGCTGGAACGCTCAGGCGCCCAGGTCCGCGCGGCGGTGGCGGAGCGGAGCCTGCGCGTGGAACTGCGCCGCGACAGCGAGCTGTGGCGCGGCGAGGTGGACGGGCGGCAATGGAGCGCCCTGCCCTGCGGCGACGACATGGAGTTGACGGTGGGCGGCCATCGCCTGCGCTTGCAGGCGGAGCAGCCGGAAGCCGCCGAGGCGGACGCCGACGCCAGCCAGCGAGTGGCCTCGCCGATGCCGGGCACGGTGGTGGCGCTGCCGGTGGCGGTCAATGAGCGGGTGGAGGCCAATCAGGTGCTGGCCGTCGTTGAGGCGATGAAGATGGAAAACCGCATCTACGCACCGCGCGCCGGCGTCGTCAGCGCGCTGCACTGCCGGGTGGGCGACATCGTCGCCGCCGACCAGCTGCTGGCCAGCGTCGCGGCCGACGACGTTTGATCGCGCTCTAGCCGCTCAGCCATGAAAAAAGCGCGGGCCACGGCCCGCGCTTTGTCTTGGCTTGCTGGCGTTCAGGACTGCGCGGACGCGCTCAAACCGGCCAGTTGCTGCCGCTCCGGCTGCCGGAAATCCACCGCCATCATCACCGACAGCGCGGTGATGGTGATGATGGAAAAGAAGAACAGCTGACGCGCCCAGACGCGGTCGTCGATGCTGCGCTTGTAGCCGGACAAGGCCATCTTCAGCCACCACAGGCTGGTGGCCCCGGCCACCGCCAGATAGCCGTAGCCGGCGTAGCCGCCGAAGGCCAGCATCGCGGTGGCGGCGCCGAAGGCCAGGATGTAGAGCACGATCTGGCGCTTGGCGCTGGAAATGCCCTTGACCACCGGCAGCACCGGAATCCCCGCCGCCTGGTAATCCTGCAGGCGGAAGATGGCGATGGCGTAGGAATGCGGCATCTGCCACAGACAGAACATCAGCAGCAGGATGGCCGCGCCGGCGTCGAAACGGCCGGTCACCGCGCAGTAGCCGGCCACCGGCGGCACCGCGCCGGACAAGCTGCCCACCAGGGTGCCGTACACCGAATGGCGCTTCATATAGAGGCTGTACACCCCCACATAGATGACGAAGCCGAACAGCACGCAGCCGAAGGCCAGCGGATTGGTCCAGCGCCACAGCGCGTAGAAGCCGGCCAGGCCGAGCAGCAGGCCATGGGCCAACGCCGCCCGCGCGCTCATCGCGCCGGTGACCAGCACCCGCTTGCGGGTGCGGGCCATCTTGGCGTCGATGTCCCGGTCTATGCAGTTGTTGATCGCGCAGCCGGACGCCACCACCAGCGAGAGGCCGGCCAGGGTGGCCAGCAACAAGCTCCAGTCAACCCGGCCCTGGGCCGCCAGCAGAAAACCGCCGACGGCCGAGATCAGGTTGCCGAAGATGATGCCCGGCTTGGTCACCTGCAGATAGCGCTTGAATGTCAAGACGGTCTCTCTCAAACCCGCCTCAGCGCATCATCAGCGCGTCGGCGGTGTAGATGATCCAGATCGACAGCCCGACCAGCAGCACGATCACCATGCCGGTGAACAGGAAGGAGAAGGTGTTGAGCTTGCCCTCCTTGCTGAAGTCCAGGTGCAGGAAATACTTCAGATGCACCACGATCTGCACCACCGCCAGCGCGAAGATGCCGATCGCCGTCGCCTGCGGCGTGAAGGCGCCGCCCATCACCATCCAGAACGGAATGGCGGTGAGCGCCACCGACAGCAGGAAGCCGATCAGATAGCTTTTCACGCTGCCGTGGGCGGCGTGTTGATGTGCCTGGCTCATCCCATGGCTCCTTTCAGGTAGACGACGGTGAACACGCAGATCCACACGATGTCGAGGAAGTGCCAGAACAGCGACAGGCAGTTCAGACGCGTCATCGCGCGGCCGGTCAGGCCGGTCTTGGCCACTTCCACCATCATCACCGCCATCCAGATCAGGCCGGCGGTCACGTGCAGGCCGTGCAGGCCCACCAGGCCGAAGAAGGCCGACAGGAAGGCGCTGACCTGCGGGCCGTGGCCCTCGGAGATCAGGTGGTGGAATTCGTTGATTTCCAGGCCGATGAAGGCGGCGCCGAACAGGAAGGTCATGCCCAGCCAGCCCAGCACCGCGGATTTATTGCCCTTCTGACCGGCGATCATCGCAAAGCCGTAGGTGATGGAAGACAGCAGCAGCGCCGCGGTCTCCACCAGCACGTATTGCAGATCGAAGATCTCCTTGCCGGACACGCCTTCCGCCACATTGCGGAACAGCACGGCGTAAGCCGCGAACGCGCTGGCGAACAGGATGCAGTCGGTCATCAGGTAGAACCAGAAGCCCAACACGGTTTGCGAACCGCTGTCGTGGTGCTCGTGGTCGTCGTGCGCTTCGTGCGCGTCTTTTACATAAGTCGTCATGTCGGATTCAACCTGTTACGCGGTGGTGGTCGGACGCGCCGCCTTGTGCGGCTGGGCCGGGTCGCGCTCGGTGTAGTTGTCCACATCGATGCCCAGTTTTTCGAAACGCTCGCGCTCGATGGCCTCCACTTCCTCCGGCTGCACGTAGTAGTCCAGATCGTTGTCGTAGGCGCGCGCCAGCATGCAGCCGACGATGCCCACCAGACCGACGATGGCCAGCCACCAGATATGCCAGATCAGGGCGAAGCCCAACACCGTGGTGAAGCCGCCGATATAGACGCCCATCGCGGTGTTCTTCGGCATGTGGATGGGCTCGTAGGACTTCGGCACCGCGTAAGCCACGCCTTTTTCCTTCATGTCGGTGAAGGCGTCGATGTCATGCACCACCGGCAGCTTGGCGAAGTTGTAGAACGGCGCCGGCGACGAGGTGGACCACTCCAGGGTATGGCCGTTCCACGGGTCGCCGCTGACGTCGGCCAGCTTCTTGCGGTCGCGGATGCTGACCACGATCTGCAGCAACTGGCAGGCAATGCCGCAGGCGATCAAGAGCGCGCCGAACAGCGCCAGATACAGCCACGGCTCCCATTCCGGGTTGGTGGTGTAGTTCAGGCGGCGGGTCATGCCGAGGAAGCCCAGCACGTACAGCGGCATGAAGGCGAACATGAAGCCGATCTGCCAGAACCAGAACGAGGCCTTGCCCAGTTTCGGGTTCAGCTTGAAGCCGAACACTTTCGGGAACCAGAAGGTGACGCCGGCCAGATAGCCGAACACCGCGCCGCCGATGATGGTGTTGTGGAAGTGGGCGATCAGGAACAGGCTGTTGTGCAGCACGAAGTCCGCGCCCGGCACCGCCATCAACACGCCGGTCATGCCGCCGATGGAGAAGGTGACCATGAAGCCCAGCGTCCACAGGATGGGGGTTTCAAAGCGCAGGCGGCCGCGGTAGATGGTGAACAACCAGTTGAACAGCTTCACCCCGGTCGGGATCGAAATGATCATGGTGGCGATGCCGAAGAAGGCGTTGACGCTGGCGCCGGAACCCATGGTGAAGAAGTGATGCAGCCACACCATGAAGCCCAGGATGGAGATCGCGCCGCTGGCGTAGATCATGGACTTATGGCCGAACAGGCGCTTGCCGGTGAAGGTGGACACCACTTCGGAGAAAATGCCGAAGGCGGGCAGCACCAGGATGTACACCTCCGGATGGCCCCAGGCCCAGAACAGGTTCAGATACATCATCGCGTTGCCGCCGGCTTCCGCGGTGAAGAAATGGAAGTCCAGGTAGCGGTCCAGGCTCAGCATGGCCAGCGCGCCGGTCAGGATGGGGAAGGAGCTGGCGATCAGCACATTGGCCCAGGTGCAGGTCCAGGTGAAGATGGGCATGTCCATCAGCTTCATGCCGGGGGCGCGCATCTTGATCACGGTGACCAGGAAGTTGATCGCCGTCAGCGTCGTCCCTATCCCTGATATCTGCAAGGCCCAGGTGTAGTAATCCACCCCCACGTCCGGACTGAAGGCGATGCCGGCCAAGGGCGGATAGGCCACCCAGCCGGTGCGGGCGAAGTTGCCCACGCCCAGCGACAGGTTGACCAGAATCACCGCCGCCACCAGCAGCCAGAAGCTCAGCGAGTTCAGGAAGGGGAAGGCCACGTCGCGCGCGCCGATCTGCAGCGGCACCACGATGTTCATCAGGCCCGTCATGAACGGCATCGCCATGAAGATGATCATGATCACGCCGTGGGCGGTGAAGATCTGATCGTAGTGATCCGGCGGCAGCACGCCGTGGCTGCCTCCGGTGGCGATGGCCAATTGCGCGCGCATCATCAGCGCGTCGGCGAAGCCGCGCAGCAGCATGATCATGGCGACGATGATGTACATCACGCCTATCTTCTTGTGGTCGACCGAAGTCAGCCACTCATGCCACAGATAGCCCCATTTGCCCATTTTGGAGATCAGGGCCACCAGCATCAGCCCGATCAGGCCGACGCCGCCCAGCGCGCCCATCACAATGGGCTCGTGGAAGGGGATGGCGTCCAGCGTAAGTTTGCCTAACAGCATGTCTTGATTACTCCTTCACCGTCAGCGGTTCGCACAGGCTCTTGGCCAGAGCGGCCAGCTTCACGTCGGCCTCGGTGGCGGCCAGCGAGGTGCGGCCGGTCATGTATTTGTGCAGCACGCCCTGGAACAGATAGGGGGTGACGGCGCCGTAATAGGCCACCGGGTTCTTTTCGCTGGGCAGCACCAGGCCGCGGTAGCCGTTCACGTCCAGCGTCTTGCCGGAGGCCTTGACCTTGGCGACCCAGGCTTCGAACTCCGCCGGCGTCTTGGTGGCGACGGCGTTGAACTTCATGCCGGAGAAACCGGCGCCGCTGTAGTTGGCGGAGAAGCCCTTGTACACGCCCGGCTCATGCGCCAGCAGATGCAACTGGGTCTGCATGCCGGCCATCGCGTAAATCTGGCCGCCCAATTGCGGGATGAAGAAGGAGTTCATCGCCGCGTCGGAAGTGATCTTGAAGTTCACCGGCACATTGCTGGGGAAGGCCAGCTCGTTGATCGTGGCGATCTGCTGCTCCGGATAGATGAACAACCATTTCCAATTCAACGCCACCACCTGCACCTCGATCGGCTTCTGGTCGGAATCCAGCGGGCGGTACGGGTCCAGCTTGTGGGTGGTTTCCCAGGTCAGCACGGCGAGGAAGGCGATGATGATGCAGGGAATCAGCCAGACCACCAGCTCGATCTTGGTCGAATGCGACCATTTCGGCTCATAGACGGCGTCCTTATTGCTGGCGCGGTACTTCCAGGCGAAGAAGAAGGTCATCAGGATCACCGGGATGACCACCAGCAGCATCAGCGCGGTTGCCGTGATGATCAGGGACTTCTGCTCCGCCGCCACGGGGCCCTTGGGGTCAAGGATTCCGCCTTGACACCCGGCGAGCAGCAGCGCCGAAGCTACAGCAAGTCCCCGCCACAGGCGTGAGGGTCTTTGGTTTCTCATCATTTACGACTTTACGGGTTGAACATTCTTGTTATCTCGCCCGGGCGCGTAAGGCTGCGCGCCATCGGCCCCGGCGGCGGTAATCCAGGCCCGGCTCATGACCGGACGGCAACGGCAAGCCCTTGCGCGGCCGACGGCCATGCAAATGCTATTGGCATAATAAAAAGCAATGCGGAACTCGCAGCGCGAGCTGATCAAAATCGAAAGGTCGGCATGATCAATCGACAGGGGCGACGCGAATCGCCCCGGGTGGATGACGCGACAGGAAAACGGCGACAAGCGGCCTTCCCCTGCTGGGACATCACAACGCTGACAGCCGGCGAACCCTCGGGCGGAGACGCGTCTTCCGGCGGGCAAGCAAGCCCTGGACGGCGCAGAAAGCGGCGGGAGCATCCCGGTTGTGAAGCCAGGCGGCGCTATTAAAAACAGTTCGCCCCCAACTTTCAAGGGCAAATTTGATCCAGGTTAACGGCCGCTCGCGGGGTAAATCCAGAGAGCTTGTTACAGATCAATGACGAAAATAGAGCCAAAGCGCAGACATGGCGTGATCTAGAACGAAAGCATGAAGTAAATACTCGAACCTATATACAGTTTCAAACTGTTACAAAAAAGCTGGAACTCCGCCCCTTGCAGTGCACAAAAACAACGGGATTCAATACAAATCGCAACAAAAACATAAACCAAACAATATGGATTGACAGCAAGGAAAACGCCGGTCCCGCCTGGCTCAGGCGTCGGGCAGACATAGCAAGGCATTGCGCAGAAACGCTTCGAAACTGCGGCTCTCCACCAGCCGGGCGCCGGCGCGCTGACGCATGAAGGAAACGAACAATTCGTAGATCGCCATCGCTTCCTCGTACTCGGTCTTGCTGATCGCCAGCAGGAAGATCACCCGCGCCACGCCGCCCTCCCCCAGGCAATGCCGTGCGGCGCGATGATGGTGCACACCGTGGTCTTGCGCGCCAGCAAGCCCAGCGAGTGCGGCAAGGCGATGCCGTCGCCCAGCATGGTGCTGAGGATGTCCTCGCGCTCGCGCACCGAAGGCAGGAAATCGGCGTCGACATAGCCCTCCTCGCGCAGCCGCCCGCAAACGCGCTCGAACAGCGCCTGCTGGCTCAGCCCCTGCTCCGCCACCCAGAAATGCTGGGCGGAAAAATAGCGCTCCAGCATATAGGGCCGGGTGCGGTCCACCGCCACCAGCCGCGCCAATTGCTCCAGCTGGTAATCCGACGGAAACGGCGACAGCAGCGCCACCGGCTTGCGCTTGTCCTCCAGCCTCACCGTGGACACCACGAAATCCGCGCCCACATGCTCCAGCGCCTCGTACTCCTGACAGGACAAGGCGGCGCACACCTCCAGCTGCGGGAAACGGCGCCGCAGCACCGCCTCCAGCGTGCGCAGCGTGGCGTTGCCGCCGTCGCACACCAGCAGGGCCTGCGGCCGGCGCAGATAACCGATCTGGTAATGGCGCTCCAGCCCCACGCCGATGTGCAGCACCAGATAGCCGATCTCGTTCTCCGAGATCCGGTACGGCGAGTGCTTGGCCCAACTCGACACCGCCGCCAGCGTGAAGTCGTAGGCCAGCGCGTAATGCTGCTTGATGTCGGCCAGCACCGGATTGGCCAGCGTGATCTGGTAACGCACCCGGGTGATCATGGTTTTGACGTGGGTGACCAGATCGTCGCGCAATTGCCGGTCGGCGCGCAGATCGTAGCGGTAATGGCGGTTGATGTAGTCGAGGATGTAGCGGACCAGCGCGTCGGCATCGTCGGCGTTGATCGCGCTGGGCAATATGCCGCTCAGGCTGCGCGCGGCGATGTTGACGCAGAGGAAGGCTTGCTCGGCGGCGGCGATCTCCACCCCGCTCATGCGCCGCAGCAGGCCGGCGATGTGCGTCGCGGCCTGGGCCGCCGCCGGCGGCGCTTCCTCGCAGGAGAAATCCTGCAAGGGAAAACCGTCGACGATGCGCTTGGCCGCCACCGCGCAATAAAAGCTCAGGAACTGGGCGCCGTCGTCGCTGAGGCGGACGCCGGCGCGGCTCAGGCAGCCGGGCAGGCCGGCGCGCACCGTCGCCAGCGCGTCGGCCAGCACCGGGTCCGCGCTCAACAAGGGATGGTCCGCCCGCTCCGCCGCCAGCTGCGCCAAGAGATCGCTGAGGCAGACGCGGATGGAGGATTCCGCGCCCAGCAGCTTCATGCCGTAATGCGGCTTGGCCTCTATGCTCAGGCCGTAGCCGGCCAGGCGCTCGCGCACCTCGGCCATGTCCGTCTGCAAGGTGGCGCGGCTGACGCACCAGGCGTCGGCCAGATCCTGCAGCTTCAAGGCGTAGGCGGAGCCGAGGAACTGCGCCAGCAGATAATGCACCCGCTCGCCGGCCTGACGCGGAATGGCGCGGCCGGAGCCGGCCTGCGGCCGCACCTGCTGGAAGCGTTCCGGGTCGTCGGCCTGCAGCCGGTAGCCCTCGCCGCGCTTGAGCACGAAGCGCGCGCCGTGCTCGGCCAGAATGGCGTTGAGCGCGTCGATGTCGTTGCGCACGGTGCGGGTGGACACCGCCAGCCGGCGCGCCAGCTCTTCCTGCGGCAGCGCTTCCGCCTGCAGGGCGGCAAAGGCCTGGGCCAGCCGTTGATAGGGGAATTTGACCATGAGCCTCCTTCTTAAACCCATCCGCGCCCGGCCTCCCCGGACGCGTCTACAACAAGGCTTTCACCATCGACAACAGCCGCTCCACGTCGCCGGGCCGGGTTTCGCCGCTGGCGTCGATGATGGAACTGTACACATGCGGTATCACCTTGGGCACGCCGGCCTCCAGCGCCAGGCGGACGATCTCGCTGAAATTCTCCAGCGTGATGCCGCCGGTGGGTTCCAGCCAGAAATCATGCCGTGCGCAGGCCTCCGCCACCGCCAGGTATTCGTCGCGGCAATCCAGCCCGCCCATGGGGAAGTACTTGATCGAACTGCCGCCCATATCCTTGAGCATGGCGATGGCGGTGTCCACCGGCGCGGCGCAGACCGGCGCGCCGGCGCTGAGCGGGCCGGTGGACACCTTGACCAGGCCCGGAATGCCGCTGGGCGACACCAGGCCGTTGACCACGGTACGCGCCTGACCCAGCAGCGCGCGGCTGGCGCCCACGCCGGTGAACACCTGATTGACGTGCTGCGGCTGCACTTGGCCGGCAATGGCGCTGACCATGTCGGACTGGCGCGGATCGCCGGCGCCCAGCCCCACCGACAAGGCGTTGTCTATCAAGGCCGCGTACTCGCGCATGTCCGCCACCGCGCTGTCCACGTCGGCGTAGTTCTTCGACAGCACGCCCACCAGCACATGGCCTTCCGCCGCCTGATGAATCTGACGGGCATTGTGCTTGCTTCCAGCCAGTACATTCAAGCAAACGCGGTCCTGATAAAAATGGGGTTCCAGTTTCATGCCTTCTCTCCCGTCAGCAAGCGGCGGATGCGCGTGCCGATCTGTTCCAGCTGAGCGGCGTCCACGCTGCGCGCGTCCACCTCCAGCTTGCCCTCGTTGGCCCGGTATTCCCGGAAATAAATGGCGACCTCGCCCTGTTTCAGCGCGGCGGCGGCGGCCACCGCGCTGACGCCGGTGGCGCTGGCGTCGAAAGCGATCTCGGCGCGGGCGATGTCGCGGCCGGCGGCGTCCCAGACCAGGCGCGCGCTGACGCCGGCCAACTGGTTCAGCCCGGCGATGAAGGGCCGCAGCCGCTCCGCCATCGCCGCCCCGCTTTCCTTGTCCTGCTTCAGATAGCGTTCTATCGCGCACGTCAGGCCCAGAATGCCCTCCTTGCCCACCTTCATCGCCCGGCCTATGCCCTGGCTTTGCAGCTTGACCCATTCCACATACTGGCGGCGGCCCAGCACCAGGCCGCTGGTCGGCCCCTCTATCGCCTTGGCCCCGCTGTAGATCACCAGGTCCGCGCCCAGCCGGTAATACTCGCGCAAGTCCTCCTCCGCCGCCGCGTCGACGATCAGCGGCACCTTCCGGCGGCGCGCCACCTCGGCGGCCTCGGCCACGCCGAGCACGCTTTTCTGCAAGGCGTGGTGGGACTTGATATAGAGGATGGCGGCGGTGTCGGGACCTATCGCCGCCTCCAACTGCGCGGCCGAGCACTCATTGCCCCAGCCGGCCTCCACCACCTGGCCGCCGCCCAGCGCCACCATGGCGCCCACCGGCGCGCCGAAATTGACGTTGTGCCCCTTGGGCAGCACGATCTCGCGCGGTCCGGCCACCGGCTGCGCGTGCAGATTCACCAGCAGGCGCGGGTCGTCGCGGATGATGACGGCGGCCACGGACTGGGCGATGCCGGCGGCCGCGCAGGACACCACCGTCGCGGCCTCCACCTCCAGCAGCCGGGCGATGTAGTCGCCGGTCTTGTCGACCAGATCCTTCATCTCGAAATACCGCTCCAGGCCCTGGACCATCGCCGCCCTCACTTCCGGCGCCGGCGTGGACACGCCGAGCAGGGTCATGCGGCCGGAAGCGTTGATCACCGGCTTAAGCTGGTACTGCTCATAGATCGAAGACATGGCAAGCCTTTCCTTGTTCGGTGGGCAGCAAGACGCCACCCGCCACCGCCGCCAGCGGCGTCAGGTGCCGCACGCCGGTCAGCGTGTCGCCGTCGCTATCGCTCTGCGGCCGCGGCGCGGTTTCGATGTCGAAAATGGTCAGATCGGCGTCCGCGCCCGCTTCCAGCCGACCTTTGCCGCCCAGTCCCAACGCTTCCGCCGGCCGCCGGGTCACGCAGTCCAGCACCCTCTCCAGCGGCATGCCCAGGCTCAGGAATTTGGACATCACCGCCGCCAGGCCGAACACCGGCCCGGCCACGCGGTTGCGGCAATAGATGTCCGAGCTGATGGTGTCCGGGTACAGGCCCAGCGCCATGGCCTCGCGCGCCACGCGGAAGCTGAAGCTGGCGCTGCCGTGGCCGACGTCCAGCAGCACGCCGCGCTCGATCGCCGCCCGCACCGAGGCGCGCAGCGCGCCGGCGGCGTCCAGGATGCGGTTGGGCTTGCCGTTGAAGCAGTGGGTGACGATGTCGCCCGGCTCCAGCCATTCGGCGATCTCGTCCAGCGACGGCGGGGTGTTGCCGATGTGCACCATCAAGGGCAGCGGCCCGAAGCGCCGCTGTATCTCCTTGGCCCGCGCCAGCGGCGCGACGCCGTTGGCGCCGACCACGCTGCCGCTGAGCCGCGCCTTGATGCCGACGATGAAATCGCGATGCGCGCGGATGGCCGCGCCGGCCAGCGCCACGTCGACGTCGTCCAGATTGGCCAATTCATGCTGGGTGACGAGGCCGATGCGCGAGATGTTCAGCAAGGCGCGCACATCGGTGCGGCAAGCGCCGGCCAGCTCGCGGAAGGCGGCGACGTCGTCGGCCCCTACGCTGCCGGCGTCCACCACCGTCGTGACCCCGCCGGCCACGCCCACCTGATCCGGCTCGTCGTGATAAATCGGCGAGGCCGGGTTGCAATGCACATGGCCGTCTATCCAGCCGGCGCTGAGCCGCCAGCGTCCGTCCAGCCGCAGCGTGCGCCGGGCCGGGCCGTCCAGCCGCCCCAGCCCGGCGATCTTGCCGTGACGGATCGCGATGTCCAGCACCGAGCCGTCGGCCAGCAAAGCGTCCTTGATCAGCAAATCATCCATCGCCGCCTCCTCAGGCAATCGCCACCGGGAACAGCGTGCCCAGCAGCATCGCGCCCAGGATGGCGCCGCCGGTGATGGGCTTGCCCCACAGATAGAAGACCAGCGCGCCCAGCAGCGAGCCGACGCCGATGGGGATCGACGCCGCCATCGCCGACAGGATGATCAGCGGGCCGAGGAAGCGGCCGGAGGAGTTGCCCGCGCCCATCATCACGTCGGCGCCGTAAGTGGAATTGCCCTGATTGATGGTGAATTTGCGCGCGAAAATAATGACCGCGCCGATCAGCAAGCCGATCACCATCCCGGTGGCCAGCGCCGCGCCGAAGTTTTCCACCGGAAACAAGATGCCGGCGCCGAGGAACATCGCCGGAATGCCCAGGCCGACGCCGGTCATGATGGCGCCGCCGATGTCCAGGATGCCCACCAGCGAGCCTTCTATCACCCGGGCGAACAAGAAGCTGGCACCGAAGGCGGCCACCGCGCCGTAGACGCCGGTGTCCATGCCGGCGCGCAGCATCGACACGAAGGCCACCTCGTTGAAAGCGCCGATGCCGTAGACGTAATACATATGCGTGCCGGCGAACACGCCGGCGGACAACAGCCCAACCAGCAAGGGAAAAGACCAGTCCGCCAGCCAGAAACCCCCGGTTTGTGCTTGTTCAGTCATCATTCTCTCCTTCAGCCTCAAGCGCCGCGCACGGCGGCGTGCAGCAGTTCCAGCCAGGACGGGGCGTTCAAGTGGAAGCTGCTCAGCAGCTTCAGATCAAAGCCGCGGAAGAAGGCGCTGAGCGCGAACAGCGCCACGATGGCCGCCATCATCAGCTTGGTCACCTTGTTCCAGCCGCCCTCGTCCACGCCCTTGCCGATCAGAATGCCCAGCACCAGGCCCGGCACCGCATTGCCCATGATCAGTTGGGCCAGGCCGCCGAACACCGTGCCCCACAGACCGGAACGCCGGCCGGCCTCAATCGCCGCCAGCCAGAAAATCACCGGCATCACGGTGTTGACCAAGAGGTTGGCCGCGGGCACCAAGACCTTGACCGCGGTGATTTGCAGCGAAGCCGGCACCGCCGAAGCGGTGGTGTTCAGGAAGGCCACCAGCAGCATGCCGATTACCCCGCACACCAAGGCCATCTTGCGCGGGTTGTGCAGGGTCTCCGCCAGATTGCGGTTGCGCGCCAGCAAAGCCGCGGCGCCCCAGTGCGGAATCACCCGGTGGTCGATGTCCTGGGTGAAGGCGCCGGCGGCCACCGACGAGGCCCAGGCGTTGAAGAAAAAGCCCAGGCCGAAGGAAAAATGCGAGGCCGGGTCGCCCTCGCAGGAATTGAGCTCGCCCAGGGTGCGGAAAGCGCCCATGCCCTGGGAAGTCGGCGCGTGGAACATGCGGGCCGCGCCGGCGCCCACCGCGACGCCGACCAGACCGCCTATCAACAGCGACTTGAGAAGAATGATCAGAAGCATGGCTTCCTCCTCGGAATGAAACGACAGCCGGCGCCTAAACCTGGCGCGCGACGAAGGGCACGGCCTCGATATCCAGCGCCGTCACGCTGACCTCCACCTCCAGCGTGACGGCGTAGCTGAGCCTGTCCCGCGGCAGGAAGAAGAACAGAAAGCGCTCGCGACGGCGGATCTCCTCCGCCGCGACCACCGTCACCCGCATGGGCTCGATGCGCAACAGCACCGGATGGCCGGCCGCCGTCACCGCGCGCTGCACGCCGGACAAGGCGTCGGCGCAAGCTTGCGCCTTGCTGTCGCCGCGGCCGCTGACCGTCACGCTGGACTCGAAACGCCTTTGCATCGCTCAGCCGCCGTATTTCTTCTGATAGGCCGCCACCAGCCGCTGCCCTAGCTCTTCCTTGTCCATGAAGCCGAAGCCGAGCACGGTGTAGCCCTCCTCGATCGCGGTCACGCCCTCCTCCACCGAACGCATGCCGTACTTGGCCTTGTAGCCGTACTTGGTCTGCGCGGTGATGGCGCCGGCGCCGCCGCTGCCGCAGAAGGAAATGCCCAGCTGCGCGCCCTCCGCCTGCATCACGTCGCCCAGCTTCATATCCGCGGCCATGCCCGCGATCACCACCGCGCGCGCGCCGGCGGCCTCCGCGCCCGCGCCCACTTTCTGTCCCTTGCCCAGACGGTCGCCAATCACTACGGTTATCTGTGTCATTGTCTTCTCCTCTATCTCTCTATCTATGCACGGCGGACTTCAGGCCTTGTTCTTGGCCATCTCGAAATGAATGGACAGCAAAAGCGCTTCCTCTTCCGGCAGATTGCCGAACAAGGCCACCACCGCGGCGGACAGCCGCCGCGTGGTGTCCGAGATCTCGTCGAACAGGCTCTTGTCGAAATCCGGCAGCCCTTCGCCGGTCAGCGAGCGGCGCGCCATCGCCAGCACGTGCGAATCCAGCTTCTGCTGCTGAACCTCGGTCAGAGACTTGCCGGCCGCGTCCAGCAAGGCGGGAATCTGGCCCAGAATCTGGTCCGCCAGGCGGCGGATCGCGGTCTGGTCGACGGCGGCGGGACGGACTTGATCGTTCATGAGCTTTCCTTTGCAAAACGGTTGGCGATGTCAGGAAACTGTAATCAAGCCGCCGGCAACTGTGGACCGGTGGATTTTCCGCTTCGAAACGGAAATCGCCTGCTCGCCGGGCGGAAACAAGGCGGTCCTGACCGTGCTTGCAGTTGAAGCGCGCGGCGGCTCGGGCGATACTTCGCGGATTGACCACTGAATAGATGGATGCAAGGCATGACCCACCGCATCGTGTTTGTAGAAGACGACGCCGACCTGGCCGAGCTGATCAGCGACTTTCTGTCCCGCCATGAAATGGACGTGGTGGTGGAACCGCGCGGCGACGCCGCGCTGGACACCATCGCCCGCGAAGCGCCGGACCTGGTGCTGCTGGACATCATGCTGCCCGGCAAAGACGGCCTCTCCATCTGCCGCGAGCTGCGTCCCAAATTCGACGGCCCCATCATCATGCTGACCTCGCTGGACAGCGATATGAACCAGATCCTGGGCCTGGAACTGGGCGCCAACGACTACATTCTGAAAACCACGCCGCCCTCGGTGCTGGTGGCGCGGCTGCGCGCCCAGCTGCGCAATCTGCGGCCCGCTTCGGCCAGCGCCGACGCCGCCGCGCCCAAGCCCGGCACCCGCAAAGTGGTGTTCGGCCAACTGGCGATAGACCCGATCAGCCGCGACGTGACGCTGGCCAATGAAAAGATCCCGCTGTCCACCTCGGACTTCGATCTGCTGTGGCTGCTGGCCAGCCACGCCGGCGAAACCCTGAACCGCGACATCCTGCTCAAGGAAATGCGCGGCGTCAGCTACGACGGCCTGGACCGCAGCATAGACGTGGCCATCTCGCGGCTGCGCAAGAAACTGGGCGACAATCCCAGCGAGCCGTTCCGCATCAAGACGGTGCGCAACCGCGGCTATCTGTTCTCCTTGTCCGGCTGGGAGTAAGCGCGCATGCGCCGATTGTTCATCCAGTTCTACCTGCTGCTGATGACCTGTTTCCTGGTGGCGGTGGTCTTGGTGGGCGCGGTCTACAAGCAGGCGGTGGACGACGTGGGCGAGCGCTATCTGTCCGACCTGCTGCGCACCACGCTGTCGCTGATCGAAGCCGATCTGCGCGGCGTGCCGGAAGACCGCTGGAGCGAAACGCTGGCCAACTCTGACCACGGCTTCACCTTCCGCGTCAAAGTGGAGAAGATGAGCAGCTATCTGCTGGACGACGAATCCAAGCAGGCGCTGGACCGCGGCGAAATCGTGATGCTGGAAGACAAATACGTGTTCCTGCAAAAGCTGGAGGACAGCAACTACCTGTTGGTGGCCGGTCCGCTGCGCTATCTATTCTTCCTGCACCAGCTCAAATGGTTCGACTACGCGCTGCTGGGCTTCATCGGCCTGTCGCTGGCGATACCAGTGTTTCTATGGATGCGGCCGCACTGGCGCGACCTGGTGGCGCTGGAGCAAACCGCCGGCAAGCTGGCCAGCGGCAATCTGTCCGCCCGCGTGGACCTGCCGCCGCGCTCCGGCGTCAGCCAGCTGGGCGTCGCCTTCAACCACATGGCCGACAATATCGCCGCGCTGATCAATAGCAAGAAAACCCTGACCAACGCCGTGGCCCACGAGTTGCGCACGCCGCTGGCGCGGCTGCGCTACCGGATGGCGCTGCTGGAAGGCGACGAGAGCAGCCCGGAGCGGCAGGCGATAGAGCGCGACCTCTCCGCCATCGACAAGCTGGTGGAGGAGCTGCTGCTGCACGCGCGGCTGGACCGGCCGGAAGCGCCGCTGAAGCTCAGCAGCTTCGACGCCATTCCCTGGGCCAAGGACCGCATCGCCGGCCAGGCCGCGCTGACGCAGGACATTCAATGGCTGGAGCCGGCCGGGGCCAGCCTGGCCATCACCGCCGACGAACACCTGCTGACCCGGGTGCTGGACAACTTCCTGTCCAACGCCCGCCGCCACGCCAACCGCCTGGTGCAGACCAGCATCATCGTCGAGCAGCGCCACTGCATCATCATGGTGGACGACGACGGCCCCGGCATTCCGGAACAGGACCGCGGCCGGGTGTTCGACGCCTTTGTGCGGCTGGACGAAAGCCGCGGCCGCAAGACCGGCGGCCACGGCCTGGGACTGGCCATCGTCGCCGGCATCGCCCGCGCCCACCGCGGCGAGGTGAAAGTGGAAAGCTCGCCGCTGGGCGGCGCGCGCTTTCTGTTCCGCTGGCCGATCTGACATCCGCCGTCGCCGCGCCTGTACATTCCGTAACATTGGGATACACAGAAGGCATAGACTCAGCCCCTTGTCATGGTTAGCATTTCGGCCTGAAAAGGACTACATGTCCACTTTCATACCAATCCAAGAAACTTAGGAGTTTCATAAATGAAAAAGCTGGCTCTGCTTGCTCTGACCGCTGCTTTCAGCCTGGTGTCCGTTAACGGCTTCGCCGCTGAAAAAGCTGCTGCTTCCGCTCCGGTTGCGATCCACAAGGCTAAGAAAGCCGAGAAAAAAGTAGCGAAGAAAGAAGCTTCCGCTGCTCAAAAAGCTCAGGCCGCCAAAGCCGAAGCTTCCGCTCCGAAGGCTAAAAAAGCCAAGAAGCACGTAGCTAAGAAAGAAGCTTCCGCCGCTCAGAAAGCTCAAGCCGCCAAAGCTGAAGCTTCCGCTCCGAAAGCTAAAAAAGCCAAGAAGCACGTAGCCAAGAAAGAAGCTTCCGCCGCTCAGAAAGCCCAAGCCGCCAAGGCCGACGCTTCCGCTCCGAAAAAAGCCAAAAAAGCCAAAAAGCACGTAGCTAAGAAAGAAGCTTCCGCTGCTCAGAAAGCTCAAGCCGCTAAAGCCGACGCTTCCGCTCCGAAAGCTAAAAAAGCCAAGAAGCACGTAGCCAAGAAAGAAGCTTCCGCCGCTCAGAAAGCCCAAGCCGCCAAGGCCGACGCTTCCGCTCCGAAAAAAGCCAAAAAAGCCAAAAAGCACGTAGCTAAGAAAGAAGCTTCCGCTGCTCAGAAAGCTCAAGCCGCTAAAGCCGACGCTTCCGCTCCGGCCAAAAAAGCCGCTAAAAAGCACAAAAAGCACGCTGCTAAGAAAGAAGCTTCCGCTGCTCAGAAAGCTCAAGCCGCTAAAGCCGACGCTTCCGCTCCGGCCAAAAAAGCCGCTAAAAAGCACAAAAAGCACGTAGCCAAGAAAGAGGCTTCCGCTGCTCAGAAAGCCCAAGCCGCTAAGAAAGAAGCTTCCGCTCCGGCCAAGAAAGCCGAGAAGAAAGCTTCCAAAAAAGCTGCTTCCGCTGCCAAGTAATCAGGCGGCGAGCATTGCCGGAACCTCCGGCAATCGCACATAATTCGGGGCGCTTCGGCGCCCCGTTTTCATTTGCAAGGCCAAACTCGATGAAACTCCCGCTGCTTGTCCTCAGTGTTCTGCTTGCCCTGCCGGCGTCCGCCGCCCCCACCGTCTCCGCGGAACACAAGATCCTGTTCTTCGGCCAGGACGATCGCGTCCGCACCCGCCCCGACCATCAACCCTGGCTCGCCGTCGGGCAATTGCAAACCCGCTCCCGCACCATTTGCACCGGCGCGCTGGTGGCGCGCGACGTGGTGCTGACCGCCGGCCATTGCTTCGTCGACGAGAAAGGCCGTTTCGATCCGGCGGTCAGCTTCACCGTCGGCCTGTGGGGCGATGAATTCACCGCGCGCAGCAAGATTTTGGAAGTGCAGGTGGACAAGAGCTTCCTCAAAGGCCTGGACCGCCGCGCCGACGGCCTCTACATCCCGCCGCGCATCGCGCCGCGCGACTTCGCCTTCGTCCGCCTGGCCACCCCCTTGGGCGACACCCAGGGCGTGCTGCCCGTCTTCAGCGGCAACGCCAAGCAGTTGCGCGAATTGCTGAACCAGCGGAGCTGGACGCTGACCCAGGGCGGCTACCCCATCGACGATCAAAAACACCTGCTGGTGCACAACGCCTGCAAGGCGACCAAGCTGCGCCCGGACGGCCGCCTGACCCACCGCTGCGACACGCTGGAAGGCAATAGCGGCTCGCCAGTGTTCGTGATGGGGCCGGGACAGCCGGTCATCGTCGCGGTGCAAAGCTCCGCCCCCACCGCCGCGCGGCGCAAGCAAGAAGACAATATGAGCGTCAGCGCGCCGATGTTCTACGATGCGCTGCAGCAGTTCATCAGCAAGAGCGCCAAGCCATGAAAAAAGCCCCGGCGACGGGGCTTTTTACTATTCAGGGCTTGCGCCCTCACTCCGCCAGCGCCTGGCGCTGCAGCGCCACCAGCTCGCGGATGCCGGAACGGGCCAGGCCCAACATCGCCTGCAGCTCTTGATCGCCAAACGGCTCGCCCTCGGCGGTGCCCTGCACCTCCACGAAGCGGCCGTCTCCCGTCATCACCACATTCATATCGGTGTCGCAGTTGGAGTCTTCCGCGTAATCCAGATCCAGCACCGGCATGCCCTGGTACAGGCCCACCGAAATGGCGGCCACCTGGTCGCGCAGCGGGTTCTCGCTCAGCTTGCCCTCGCGCAGCAGCAGGCCGATCGCATCGGCCAAGGCCACGTAGGCACCGGTGATGCTGGCGGTGCGGGTGCCGCCGTCGGCCTGGATCACATCGCAATCGATCTGGATCTGGCGCTCGCCCAGCTTCTCCAGATCCACCACGGCGCGCAGCGAGCGGCCGATCAGGCGCTGAATCTCCTGGGTTCGGCCGGACTGCTTGCCGGCGGAGGATTCGCGGCGCATGCGGGAGCCGGTGGAGCGCGGCAGCATGCCGTACTCGGCGGTCACCCAGCCTCGGCCCTTGCCCTTCAGGAAGCCCGGCACGCCGTCGTCCACGCTGGCGGTGCAAATCACCTTGGTGTCGCCGAACTCGATCAACACCGAACCTTCGGCGTGCTTGAGGTAGTGGCGGCTGATCCGCACCGTGCGCAGGGCATCGGCCGGGCGTTGGGAAGGTCGCATCATGTCATCGTCCAGAACGGTAAATGCCGACGATTATATCAGTCGCCACCGACGACGGCGCTTAGTCGCGCTTGCCCGCCACCCGGCTGGCCAGAATCTCCTGATGCATGGTTTCCAGATTGGAGTCCAGAATCATCCGTCCCATCTGACGCGGCGTCGCCGTTTCCGTGTCCAGCACGTCCTCGCGCTCGCCGTAGTCCTGCGTCTCGTCCAGCAGGGTGACCGCCGCCGCGGACAGATTGTCCCCGCCGGCGCCGGCGCGGCGCTCCGCCACATTCATCAGCGCCGGCAAGACCTGGCTGACATTGCGGCGGACGAAGACCTTTTCCAGCTCCGGGTCCATCACCTGCGACCACAGGCCGTCGGAACACAGCAGGATGGAGCAGCCCGCGCCCACGCTTTGTTTCTCGCCGACGTCGATGTCCGGATCGCTGGCCGCGCCCAGACAGTTGTAAATCTTGTGGCGTTCCGGATGCACCTTGGCGGCGTCCTCGCTCAACTGACCCTGATCGATCAGGCGCTGCACCTGGGAATGATCGCGCGAACGCAGACGCAAGCCCTTCTCGTCCAGCAGATAGAGGCGGGAATCGCCAACATGACACCAGTACAACTGCCCCTGCTGGATGATGGCCGCCACCACCGTGGTGCTCGGCACCTCCGGCAGCCGGTGGTCGGCGGCGTAATCGAGAATGACTTGATGCGCGGTGCTGACCGCGTTGACGAGAAAGCGATTGGGATGCGTCAGCGTCGGCGTGGCTTGCTGGTAAAACAGCTCGCTGAGCAGGTCCACCGTGATTTGCGCCGCCACTTCGCCGCGCATATGCCCGCCCATGCCGTCGGCCACCGCCAGCATCACGGTGTCGCGCGAGTGGGCGATCACCAGCCTGTCCTGGTTGTACGCTCGCCCGCCGATGCGGCTTTCCTGATAGATGGATAGTTTCATGCCGATCCCCTCATCACGAGCGTCCGCCAGTCAGGTTTTTTATCCATCCCACCCACTTGCTGCCCGCCAGTTCTTCCGGCGGACTGTACTCCTCCGCCATCAGGCGCTTTTGCAGCCCCGGCACGGTGGCCGGCCTCTCCTCCGGAGACAGCGCCAGGCACTGATCGGTCAGCTCCAGCAACTCGCGGGAGTACAAATGGCGGAAGGCCTTGCTCGCCGGCGTCAGCCGATCGCTTTCCTTGCGCTCCTTGGAAATCTGCGGCGTGCCGCCGCCCATGCAAGCGTAAAGACAGGCGCCCAGCGCGTAGATGTCGGTCCACGGCCCTAGCGGCGCGTCTTTTTCATATTGCTCGGGCGCGGCGAAGCCCGGGGTGTACATCGAGGCGAAGTGCTTGTCGCGGCGCGACAAGGTCTGCCTGGCCGCGCCGAAATCCAGCAGCAGCGGCGCGCCGTTGCGGCGCAGATAGATATTGGCGGGCTTGATGTCCAGATGCAGCAGACGCTGCAGATGGACCTCGCGCAGCCCGGACAAGAGCGCGGCGAACCATTTGCGCAGGCGGCGCTCGTCCAGCCGTCCGCCGGCCAGTTCCAGTTCCCGCACCAGCGAGCGACCGTCGGCGTACTCCATCACCATATAAACCGTCTGGTTGGCGCGGAAGAAATTGATCACTCTCACCACGGTGGGGTGGGAAATGCCGGAGAGAATGCGCCCTTCCTCGAAAAAACACTTCAGCCCCAGATTGAAGGCCTCGCGGTCCAACTCATGCGGCACCGTCACGTGGCCGTCCTCGTCGCGCAGCGCCAGATTGCGCGGCAAGTACTCCTTGATCGCGAACTTATTGTCCTGATCGTCCAGCGCCAGATAGACAACACTGAAGCCGCCTACGGAGAGTTGGCGGACAATCGTGTACTCGCCCAGCCGGGAGCCGGCCGGCAAAGCGGTCTGCTGGTTCGATTGAGTCATGGGGTGTCAGTTGTTATAGTGTCCACAGGCCTTGGATTGAGCTTAGCAAAGCAATTCGGGCCCAGCCTTGAGAAAGTAAACAATCCGCTCATCTAAGGGGGTGTCTGATGATTTTAAGTATGACAGGCTTTGCCGCAAGCAGCAGGGAATTTCCCGGCGGTTTGCTGAGCCTAGAAATTCGCTCGGTCAACCACCGTTACCTTGATTTGCAAATGCGCTTGCCGGAAGAATTGCGCGTGATCGAGCCGCAATTGCGCGAGCTGATTTCCGCCAAGGTCAGCCGCGGCAAGCTGGAATGCCGCGTCGGCATCAATCAGGTGGACAGCGCCGTGCCGACGCTGGAATTGAACCAGGCCGTGCTGCAGCGCCTGATCGAGGTCTCGCAGCAGGTGCGCGAGCAGGCCGGCGAAAACCGCGGCCTGTCGGTAGGCGAGCTGATGCGCTGGCCCGGCGTGATGAAAACCAACGAGTTGCCGCCGGAAGTGCTGCAGCAGCTGTGCACGGAAAGCCTGGCGGTGGCGCTGAAGGACTTCAACGCCTCGCGCGGCCGCGAAGGCGAAAAACTCAAGGTGGTGCTGGAAGAACGCATCACCGGCATGGAAGCCATCGTCGTCGCCATCAAGCCCAAGCTGCCGGCCATTCTGGACGCTCATATGTCCAAACTGTCCAGCCGCCTGCAAGAGGCGCTGGGCAATGTCGACGAAGACCGGCTGAAGCAGGAATTCGCGCTGTTCGCTCAGAAAATAGACGTCGATGAAGAACTGGCCCGCCTCAGCACCCATCTCAGCGAAGTGCGCCGCATCCTGAAAGCCGGCGGTCAGTCCGGCAAGCGTCTGGACTTCCTGATGCAGGAGTTGAATCGCGAAGCCAACACGCTGGGGTCCAAATCGGTCTCCACGGAAACCACGCAGGCCTCGGTGGAGTTGAAAGTACTGATTGAACAGATGCGCGAGCAGATCCAGAATATCGAGTAAGCGCGGCGCCGGCGGCCAGAGCCGCCGCGGCAAGCCCTCCTAGACCTTAGGGAAAGACCAAAACATGACCAAAGCAGAACTGATCGCGGCCTTGGCCGAGACATCCGGCCTGAGCAAGGCCGACGTGCTCCGGGTGTTGGGCGCTTTTGACGAAGTGCTGCAAAACGCGCTGGCCAACGGCGACGAAATCACCACCGTGGTGGGCAAATACAAAGTCAAGGAAAGCGCCGCCCGCACCGGCCGCAATCCCAAGACCGGCGAGACCATCGAGATCGCCGCCAAGCGCAAAGTGGTGTTTCTACCCAGCAAGCAGCTGAAAGACAAGGTCGCCTGAGACGCCCTCCGGCGCTTCTGCTAAAACGGCGAGGCCTGGCCTCGCCGTTTTTTTGTCCGCCGCCTCAGTTCTGCCGCCAGATCAGCCGCGCGATCGCCGACGAATCCAGCTCGCCCTCGCCCTCGGCCACCAGCTGATCGATCAGGCCCGACACCCGTTCCGCTTCCGGCAAGCGGATGCCCTGCTCGCGCGCCGTCTCCAGCACGATGCGCATGTCCTTGGCGTGCAGCTTGGCCTTGAAGCCCGGCGCGTAGTTGTCGTCTATCATCCGCTGGCCGTGGACATCCAACACCTTGCTCTGCGCGAAACCGCCCAGCAGCGCGGCGCGCACCGGCGCGGGATCGACATTGCAGGCCTGGGCCAGCTTCATGATTTCCGCCACCGCGGCGACGCCGACGCCGACCGCGATCTGGTTGCAGGCCTTGGCCACCTGGCCGGCGCCGCTGGCGCCGATATGGGTGATGGTCTGCCCCATGGCCTGCAGGGCCGGACGCGCGCGCTCCAGGGCCTCGGCCTTGCCGCCAACCATGATGGTCAACGTGCCGTTGACGGCGCCCACCTCTCCGCCGGACACCGGACAGTCCAGGAAGTCCACGCCATAAGCCGCCAGTCTCTCCGCGATGCGGCGCGCGCCGTTGGGCGCGATGGTGCTCATATCCGCGCAGACCAGGCCCGCGCCGGCGCCGTGAACCGCGCCTTGCTCGCCCAGCAGCACTTGTTCCACGTCCGCGGTATCCGACACATTGGTGATCAGCAGCTCGACCTGGCCGGCCAGCTCGGCCGGGCTGTCCGCCCAGCTTGCGCCCGCCTGCAACAGGGGTTCGGCCCGTTCGCGGCTGCGCGCCCACACCGTCACCTGGTGGCCCGCCTTCAGCAGGTTCAATACGCAGGGACGGCCCATGATGCCCAGACCGATATAAGCGACTTTCATTTGCGACTCCACGATGAAAACGACGAGATTCATCGAGGATAAGGGGAAGCGCGCCGCAACGCCAGCGCGCGGCGGGGAGAATCAGGGCTCGGGCAAAGGCGCGGGCTTGCGCCCGCCCAGCCAGGCCTCGAATTCATAATCCTTGCCGGAGGCGTGATGCTCCAGAAAGTAGACGAAGGCCAGGACCTCGGCCACCGCGCGGTAGAGCTCCGGCGGAATGTTCTTGTCCAGGTCCACCTGCATCAGCAAAGACACCAGCTCCGGCGAGTCGTGCACGAACACGCCGGCCTCCCGCGCGCGGTCTATGATGCGCTCGGCCAGCTCGCCATAACCTTTGGCGACGACCTTGGGCGAACGGTGCCCCTCCTGGTAAGACAAAGCCACCGCGGAGCGGCGCTTGTCCTCACTCGGCGGCCGCGCCATCGTCCTTCACCACCAGGCTGGCCAAGGCCAGGCCGGCCGAGGCCAAACCCGCCTCCAGCCGGCCGGCGTTCTGGGTGATCAACTGCCCGGCCTGTTCGTCCTCGGCGGAGAACGACACCTGCACCGACTGGCCCACCAGACGAATGCGCGCGGCCATGCCGCCCAGGGCCGGCAGATTCAAGGACAGATTGGTCGACCAGGCCTGCATCTCCTGCTGGCCGTTGCCTTCGCGGTCGGCCTCGGTCTTTTCTTGTTCGATCACCATCTGCATGGGCTGGCCGGGCCAGGCCATGCCTTGAAACTGTAGTTGCTGGTTTTCCAGGCCGTTGAGCTGCCTTTGCACCAGATTGCCCAACTCCTGGGCTTGGGCCTGCGCCTGCGGCCGCGCGCTGGCCGCCGCGTGCTCGGTATTGGCCAAGGCTTGGCTCATCTTGGCCTGCGGCTCCTGCTTGATCTCGGCCAGGCTGGTGCGGCCGTCGGCGAAATCCTTCAGGTGGGATTCGTAAAACAGACCGCTCTTGGCCACGCCCTGCTGCAAATCCTCCGCCACCTTGGGCGGCGGCTGCTGCGCCGCGTTGACCAGCACCGGCTTGCCGGCGTCGCTGGTTTGGGTGGACAGCAGATGGGTCAGGTAACGGGAGGCCGGGCTCAGGGCCACTTGCACCGAACTGCCCTTGGTCTGCTCCGCGCTCTCCTTGCCGCCGTCCTGCAATAAAAAGGTCAGCGCCGGTTGCAGCGACGCCACCTTCAACTGCAGCGTATCGCCGCTTACCGTCGCCCCTTGGGGCAGGTTAAGCGTGAACAGCGAATTCTTGATCAATACCGCCAGCTGATTATTGTCGAGGCGATCCGCCACGCGCGCCGTCACCTGCTCGCCCAGCAACAGCGTCGGCAAGCGGCTGGGAAGGGTCGCGGTTTCCAGCAGCAGCTTGGCGCCCTCGCCCAATAGCTGCGAGGGGTTGATCTGCTGCGCCGGCAAGACGCCGGTATTGATCGACGGAATCATGAGGTGGGACTATTTCGGTACAGGGAAACGATCAACTCGGCCTCGCTGCGGGAGATGCCGCAGCGGGAGGCCACTTCGGAAGCCGTCAAGCCCTGGCGTATCATCTCGATCGCCTGATTGTAAGGGCTGAGTCCGACATCCCCTTGCGCCTGCTGCTCCACCCGGGACAACAGGCGCGACATATCCCGCTGCATAGCGCTGATCTGCTGTTGCTGCTGGTCGAGATACATGGTGGTCAAGCTGTCGCGTTTGGTTTCCAGACGCAGCACGCGCCAGTAGACATACGCCACCGCCATGGCCAGCATCAGCCAGAGCACGACCATCAGGTATGGGAAAAAGGTGCCGGACATCTTGGTTCCCCATGGAAGAGTTTCCGCCGTGACTTAATTTTATGGCGAAACCTCCAACAACCCAAGGCCAACCCGCCATCAAATCGACTCCGCCGTCCTGGCCGGGCCGTCGCGGCGATTTGCGATCAACGATAGTGTTTCAGCACCCGGGAGTTCTGATTGATCAGCACCAGCTCCGAGCGCAACGCTTCCGACCACTGGACCAGATCGGCCTGAATTTCCTCGCGCCGTCGCACCAGCTCGCGCAGCCTGTCGCGCTGAGCCTCCTCCAAGCCGGACAACGTTTCCTGGGTCAGCGAAGCCAACAGGCGCGACATCAGCTTTTCCTGCTGCGCCTGCAAGGCGTTGAAACGCTCGTAATCCTTGGCGGACACCGCTGCGGACACCTGAGGCGTCAAAGCCTCCAGTTCCGCCACCAGCTGTCCCAAGGTCGTCGCGCGCGCCGTCGCCGTCATGCGCCCGCCGCCGCGCTGGCCGCGGGCTGACTGCGGTCGACTTGCTGCCAGGCGGGGAGAATCGTTTCCAACAGGCTGCGGACTTCCCCCAAAATGGTCAGATCGTTCTTGAGGCTGGCTTGTCCCAAGCGCGTCTTCATATAGAGGTACAGCTCGTTCAGGTTGACGGCCGCCTCGCTGCCGGCTTCCACATCCAGCGCGATGCGCAGGCCTTCGATGATGTCCATCGCCTTGGAGATCATGCGCGCCTTTTCATCGAAGCGCTGAGCTTCGATCGCAATGCCGGCGGTCATGATCGCCTTGATCGCGCCTTCGTACAGCATGACCACGATCCCGATCGGGCTGGCGCCGTACACCGCGGCCTTCAAGGCGTCGTTTTCATAAGCCTTGTTGAATTGCTT
The DNA here is from genome assembly GCF_021496765.1 of Chromobacterium sp. Beijing. Lineage (NCBI taxonomy): Bacteria > Pseudomonadati > Pseudomonadota > Betaproteobacteria > Neisseriales > Chromobacteriaceae > Chromobacterium > Chromobacterium sp. Beijing. The sequence continues at coordinate 5,166,168 of NZ_CP053750.1, read as the reverse complement.
CAACATTCTGGAGTTCAGCATATTGTTGCCACCGGCTGAGCCGGGTCGGCGGGCGGTTCTGCCCGATCCGACCTCAGCGTAAAATCATGACGAAATACCAAATTCATACTTGAGACATCAGACCGCTCAGATTATTGGTCGAAGCCTGCATTTTAGCCAGCGTCGAATTCAAGGCGGTGTATTGCTGGATATATTGTTTCTGTCGCGCGGTCAGCCGAGCGGTCAGCGCATCCTGCGACGCTTTCTCAGTGCTGATGCGCGAATTGATCGAGCTCTTGCTGCTTTCCACCACGCCGCTCGGGCCCAACAAACTGTTGATCTCTTTGTTCAACAACTGGGCAATCCCATTGCTACTGGTATTCCCGAACAGGTTTTTCACCGCGGTCGGGTCTTTTTTCAAGGCGTCGTTGAACTTGGTCTGATCCAGCTTGAGAGTGCCGTCCTTTTGAATCGCGATCCCGATCTGAGACAGGTAGGCAAAGGAATTGACCGGGTCGACGCCGGGTATGGATTTGGTCAACACATCCTGCAGCTTTTGCTGAATCGACAAAACCGAGGCATTGCCTTTCATGCTGCCGCCGCGAGCATCCTTGATCGCGCTTAGGACTTGATTATACGCGTCGACAAAACCTTGCAGATTCTTGCCGATGCCGGCGGAGTCCTGATTCAGCGTCACCGTGGTGGAAACGCCGGTTCCGCCCTTGTACAAGTCCAACTCAACGCCAGGAATCGCGCCGCTGACTTTATTGCTGCCGGAGGTCACCTGCACGCCGTTCACAGTCAACTCGGCGTTGACCGCGTCCTTGGACTCGCCGTTGGCGGTTGGACTTTGCGTCAAGCCAGCCAGCGTCGAACCGCTGATTCCGCCGGAGTCTGTGCCGCCTGCGCTGATGGAGAACTTATTGTCGGTGCCGGAGGCGGTCGACGCCACCACCAGCTTGTAGTTGTCGCCGTTTTTAACGACAGAGGCGTTGATGCCCATGCCTTCGGCGTTGATCTTGTCGGAAATGGACTGCAAGGTGACTTTGTCGCCAGGATTATCCCTCAGCTTGACCGTCTGTTCCTTGCCATTGATGGTGAACTTCAGTTCATTGGGCGCGCCGGTGATTTCCGTTTGCGCGCTTTTGATGTCGGTGCCGTTGAACTGGTCGAACACCAGTTGCCGAGAGGTCGCCAGCTTGGCGACGTTGACGACATAAGTGCCGTTGACGCCGCCGGAAGTGGTGCTGACCCCGGCTACGGAAGTGTCGCTGGAGGACACCTTGAACGCTTGCAAGAACGATCCCGACGACAAGCTGGTGATCGCGCTTTGCAGCGCGGACAGCGCGGAACCGATCTTGCCAAGATCGCTCAACTGGGTGTTGTAGCCGTCCAGTTTCTTCTGACTGGCGACCAATGGCCGGGAATCGATCGCCATCAACTGGCTTACGATGGTTTGGACGTCGATCGCGCCGACTGATGTGGTTATCCCTGCCATGTTCATCACCCTTTAATGTGTATTTGTTGAGCCGCTCCCGGGACTCAAGCCTTGTCCTTCAGCAGCATGCCCTTGAAGTCGCCGATCGCCTTGGCGATCCGGATCGCGTCCTCGGAAGGTATCTGCCGGATGACCTTCTGAGTTTCCTTGTCCACGACTTTCACCACCTGCAGATCGGTGTCCTTGTCCACCGAGAACTCCAGCTGGTTATTGTACAGCGAGGCCACGCTGTTCAGTTGCTTCAGCGAAGACTGCAACTGCTCGGTAACCGATGGTTTTTCCTTGGCCGCGGTATTTTGCGCCTGCTGCTGCTGCGCCTGTCCGGCGGCGGCAACGGCCTGGGCATTGTCCGGCAAAGCGGAAGCGGCCTTATCAGCCCCCTGCCCGCTTTGCGCCAGCTCCACCGTTTGCTGCCGCGGCGCGGATGCGCCCGCGTTGGCAATCGGCAGCGATTGTAAAGAAGGTATTTGCATGACAACTCTCCTGACGCGCGCAGCTCCGGTTGCCCAACCAACCGGAGCCGCCGCTGGCTCATACCATCATTCTAGACTTATTGCAGCAGGGTCAGTGCCGACTGCGGCAGCGAGTTGGCGTTCTTCAGAATCGAAGTACCGGCCTGTTGCAGAATCTGGTTCTTGGTCAGGGTAGCAGTTTCCGCGGCGAAGTCCACATCCACGATACGGCTGTTGGCTGCAGTCAGGTTTTCCACGTAGTTCTGCAGGTTGGCCACCACCGCGTCGAACCGGTTTTGCACCGCACCGAAGGTCGAACGGATGTTCGAAATCTGGGCGATGTCGGCATCCAGCGAAGACAGCGCACCCGACGCGCCACCTTGAGTCGTAACGCTCACGGTGCCGGTGTTGGTCAGGCTCGAGTTGTAGCTGTTCAAAATCCCCGCGGAGGTCAGGTCGGTCGACGAGATCGAAACCTGGTTGGTCGCCGCGCCGGACGAGCCCACTTGGAAGGTCAGTACCGAACCGCCGGACAACAGGCTGGTGCCGTTGAACTGGGTGGTTTGAACGATACGAGAAATTTCCTGGGTCAGCTGGTCCACTTCACTTTGCAGCTGCGAGCGGTTGGTGTTGCTGACCGAACCGTTGGACGCTTGCACCGCGATTTCACGGATACGCTGCAGGTTGTTGGCGATCTGGCCCAAAGCGCCTTCCGCCGTCTGACCGACGGAGATGCCGTCGTTGGCGTTCTTGATCGCTTGGTTGTTACCGCGGATGGCGGCGCTCAAGGTCTGCGAAATCGCCAGACCGGCGGCGTCGTCCTTCGCGCTGTTGACGCGCAGGCCGGAAGACAGACGTTGCAGCGAAACTTGCAACGAGTTGTTGGAGTTGCTGAGGTTACGCTGCGCGTTCAGCGAAGCAATGTTGGTGTTGACGGTAATAGCCATGGTGATTCTCCTGATGTTCAGTTGGGCAAAGCGACTTGCTTACTCACCATATCGTCAGGGCTTCTATAAACTTTACGGTCAAAACGTGAATTTTGCCAAAAACCTCATTCAAACCATGCCATTTCCCATCCAAGCACCAAAATAGAGCGGGGGCTTTGCCCGGTAGGACAAAGCCCCTTCCCTCATTACTGCAGCAGCGTCAACGCGGATTGCGGCAGCGAGTTGGCGTTCTTCAGGATGGAAGTGCCGGCCTGTTGCAGAATCTGGTTCTTGGTCAGGGTGGCGGTTTCCGCCGCGAAGTCGACATCCACGATGCGGCTGTTGGCCGCCGTCAGGTTCTCGGTATAGTTCTGCAGGTTGGAGACCACCGCGTCAAAACGGTTCTGCACCGCGCCGAAGGTCGAACGGATGTTCGAGATCTGGGCGATGTCGGCGTCCAGCGAAGACAAGGCGCCAGATGCGCCAGCCTGCGTGGTCACGCTGATCGTGCCGGTATTGGTCAGGCTGGAGTTATAGGCGTTCAACGTGCCCGCCGAGGTCAGGTCGGTGGAGGAAATCGACACTTGGTTGGTCGCCGCGCCGGACGAGCCCACCTGGAAGGTCAGTACCGAGCCGCCGGACAACAGGCTGGTGCCGTTGAACTGGGTGGTTTGCACGATACGCGAGATTTCCTGAGTCAGCTGGTCCACTTCGCTTTGCAGTTGCGAGCGGTTGGTGTTGCTGACCGAGCCGTTGGACGCCTGTACCGCGATTTCGCGGATACGTTGCATATTGTTGGCGATCTGCCCCAGCGCGCCTTCAGCGGTCTGACCGACGGAAATGCCGTCGTTGGCGTTCTTGATCGCCTGATTGTTACCGCGGATGGCGGAGGTCAGGGTCTGGGAAATAGCGAGGCCCGCGGCATCGTCTTTGGCGCTGTTGACGCGCATGCCGGAAGACAGGCGTTGCAGCGAAACCTGCAGCGAGTTGCTGGATTGGTTGAGGTTGCGCTGAGCGTTCAGCGACGCAATATTGGTGTTTACTGTAATAGCCATGTGATTCCCCTTGAGATCAAGACTGCGTCAACCGGAGCGCCCGTATTCCGCAGCACAGCTATTAGATCGTCCAAAGGTTAATAAACTTGACCAAAATGGTATTTTTACCAATTAACGCGCTTCAAGCCGATCATTAAAAAGCCGCTTTGGATCTCAATGATCGCAAAGCGGCTCCCCTACCACCCCTAGACTCAACCACGCAAGACTTTGGCCCAGTCCTCGTGATGGTCTTCCAACCAATAGTCGCGCTCTACCCAGGCACGCAGCAGGTCTCCCTCCCGCTCCGCCTGATCCAGGTCATGCGCGCGGCTGCGAATGGCGTCGACCCAGACGGAGACATCATTCGGCACGCGGCAAACGGGCGCGCCGTTGGTCTGATACGGATAGATGTCGGTACACACCACCGGCCATCCCATCGCGCCGTACTCCAGCAAGCGCAGATTGCTCTTCGCCTCATTGAACGCGTTCATCTCCAAGGGCGCCACCGCCAGGTCCAGATTCAGGGTTGCGACCTTTTCCGGGTATTCGCTGAAGGGCACGCCTTGATGCGCCTCGGCCACATATGGCCGGAACTGGGGCAGGCACATGCCCATGAACACCCAATCGACCTCCTGGTGAGTCTGCTTGATCACCTCGAACAGCAGCTCAAGGTCGCCGCGGTGTTGCGACGCGCCCACCCAACCCACTCTGGGCTTGGCTCCGACTCGCCGCTTGGCTTGCAATTCGCCCCAGATGCTGCGACGCAAACGGTTGGGGATCACCGCAACCTCGCCAACCATGCCCTGCGTGAACTCACGCAACGGTTCCGTCGACACGACCAGGGCATCGGACATGTTCAACGCCCGACGCAGACGCTGCTTGGCATCGGGATAGTGGCGTCGCCAATGGTCGTACAAGTCGCTCTTCAGCGGCGTGCCGCCCACCAGGTCGTCAATGCCCAAGATGGTTCGAATGCCAGGGAAGTAGGACCGGTATTGCCCCAAAGCGTCCAAAACGCCATCGTTCACCGCGGTATGCAGCAATAAGACATCCGGCGCCATGCGCGCCATTTCCACCAGAGAGGGCAAGCCATGCACCGGCTGCAGAATCTCCCCGTCCAGCAGGCCGTGCTCTTGCAATACCGATAAGGGCTGACTCAGCCGGTACTCGCCGCTGCCGCCAGGCACCGGCACGCCCAATACCCGCTGCCGTCCGCCCAGGCTCGGGTCCCAAGATACGTGCCGTTCAGTTTCCAGTTCCATTCTGCGCTTGCGCAGGGATAGGTGCCGGTTGAAGCCAGGGTCTCGTTTCAACACCGGCATCCAGGCATGGAGGAAGTTCTCCATTTCCCCGCGCTCGCGAACCGCGGCCTGCAACGCTATACGCGGATCGGAAGTGGTGCGCCCTATGCTCTTGGCGTGATGGTGGTACATCACGGCAAACGGATTGTAAACATTGCGCCAACCCGCCGCCTGAACCTTCAAGCACAGATCGACGTCGTTAAAGCACACCTGGAATTTTTCTTCATCCATGCCTCCCACATCCAGGTAAGTGGACTTGGCCACCATCAGACAAGCTCCAGTGACGGCGGAGTAGTTCTGCATGGTCACGGCGCGGCTCATATACCCCGGCAGATTCATGTCCTGAGGCTCGAACACGTGATCCGCCACCGAGTGCATGCCCCCCGGCAAGCCCAATACAATGCCGGCATGCTGAATTTGCCCGACTTCCGGATACAGCAGGCGGGCGCCGACCACGCCCACTCCCGGTTGCTGAGCTGTCGCCAACATGCGTTCCAACCAGCTTTCCAGTGCCAGTTCGGTATCGTTGTTCAAAAGCAGCAAGTAGTCGCCGCGCGCATGCGCTGCGCCAAGGTTGCACTGGGCGGAGAAATTGAACGGCTGGTCATAGGCCACGATCTGGACCCGCCCGGGATAGCTCGCCTGCAACGCTTGGTAATACTCCTGGGTTTCCGGCTGCTCCGAACGGTTGTCCACAATGATCAACTCAAAGTGTTGGTAGGCGGTGCGCTGCAGCACGCTGTCTATGCACGGCTCCAGATATTCAAGCTTATCCCGCGTCGGAATAATGATGGAAACCAGAGGGCTGCCCTGGACCTGATACTCAAAATGGAAGGTCCCGTCCACCAGCCCCGGCCCCACGCTGGCAGACTGGTCGCAACGCTTGGCATGCTCTTCCAAGGCTACCTGGCAAGACGCCAGACACAAGGGCTGTTGATCGGGATGCCGCCACGGCAAGGAAAGCAACATGTCGTCGACATGGCCGATGACATGCGAGCCTTGCAGCTCGAACAAGCGCAGCAAGGCGTCGAAATTGTAGGCGCCGGGATAGGGCTGGAAGCCGCCCAGCATCGACAGCGCGGTTGTGGAGAAGGCGACCGCGTCGCCGATGTAGTCCATCGAGCGCAGATATTCCGGCGAGAAGTCCGGCCGGAAGGCCGGCAGGAAACGCTCCCCCATCGGCGACACGACGTCGCTGTCGCAATACACGGCTTTCCAGTCCGGATGCTGATGGATGGCCTCGCCAAAACGCAGCAAGGCCTGCGGTTGTAGACGGAAGCCTGCGGGCAACAACCACGTCCAATCGGATGCCACTTCGGAGATCACGCCGTTGATGGTCGCGGCCACCGTCTCAAAGTCGCTCAGATCATCCAACTGCACCCAACCCAGTTGATCGCTGCTGTTGAACACCGGATCCGGCACCGCGCTGTCGGACAGCACGATCAATCGCCAATTAGGGTAAAGCTGGTTTTCCAAGGCCGCTAGACTCTCCGCCAGACGAGTCAGCCGGGTTTGCGGCGCCAATACGATCAGATTGAACCAAGGCCGGCTTTGCCAGGTAGTGCACATCGACTCCGCCAATTGCTCCGCGTGGATCTCTCGTAGATTATGGTTTCCCAGCCAGCGCCGGTAGTCCCGCAACGCAAACTGTTCGGGTTCGGAAAAGGCGTAAGTGGTGACCTTTCCCATTTCGCTGATGCCGTTTGGCCGCAAGTTCTTGGGCAGCAGCTGGCGCCATTGATCAAACAATAAAGGCACGGCGTCTTCCAGTACCCTGCGCTCCTTGATGTAATGCTGGGACAGCGCAATACGCCGCTCTCTGAGATCCGCGTCCTCAACCAAGGCCGCCAAGGCCTCGAACCATGCCTGCTCCGTGTTCTCCACCACGCTGGCCATGCCGCTATCCTTGAGCCAGGCGTAGGCCGGCGTATCGGACAAAACCGTCGCCGCGCCGACCACGGAGTACTCCAGCCATTTCAAATCGGACTTGCTGTCGTTGAATGCGCCGTGAGCCAAAGGAGCGATGCCGATATCCAGCCGCAGGTCCGCAAGATCGGTCAGAAACTTGCTGTAATTCACAAACGTGGTGACTTGCCGGACATCCTTCATCCCCACCATGGATTTGGGGACTTCTCCCCAGAATACGAATTTCACCAAACCGGCGTATTCTCGATAAATACGCATCAGCGCCGGCTCTATCGCCGCCATTTCTTTGCCGCGGGACGTGGTGCCGGCAAAGCCGATGGTGACTTTGTCATTGCGCGGCCTAGGCGTTACGAAGCGGTCCCGGGCCAGCGTGTTGGTGAAAACAAAAACCTTATCGTTGAAGGGGCGCACTTTCTCCGCCAACGGCTCGGTGGTCACCGTGACCAATGCGCATTTGGGCAGCAGCCATTTGATCTGCTCAAAAGAAGATTCGCACTCTTTGTACATCAGATGCGACTCAGGCATTTCCGGCAACCAGTCGTCCACTTCGTAAACGATGGGCTTGCCGGATTCGACCAGCTTTTCAAGCAGGGCCTTGCTCTCCGGCCTTGGGAACAGACGCTGCACCAGGAAGATATCCATTTCCCTGACGAAATCGTCATCGCTGTCGAACGGATACACCCCGTCATATAGGTAGGCGGCCGAATGCTTGTAGTAATAGTGGTCGAACTCTTTTTCCACCAACTGCAGGGCGTCTCCCAAACGCAGACGATAACAAGCCTCGTCCAGAGCATCTCGGGTCAAGACGCCGATTCTCGGCTTGCGGCGCGGCGCCTCAGGGGAGGCAAGCACAGGACTCGCCAGCCCTGAAATATCCTGTCTGCTCTCGTTCTGCAAACGGTTGGCCTTGCCCCAGGAGAACGGCAATGGAATGTTTTGCAGCAGGCGGCTGCGCCACTGTTGATTCGGCACCTCTTGCAGCATGCCGGTGGCGGCGGTCAGCACCGACTCCACCGTCAGCATATCCATGCAATACGCGTGTCCTCTACGACACAGCGGCGCGGCTTCCGCCGGCAGCTCTGCGAGACACCCCTTGCACTCGATATCGGCAATCAGGCCCCGCGATGCGCCGCGCAACGGCAGGCGCTGCGCCGGCTCAGCCATGCCGAACAAGCCAAGCACCGGCGTGCCGACCGCATGGGCGATGTGGATCAGGCCGGAGTCCGGAGCGATCAGCATGTCGGCAACCGAAATCGCCGCCGCGGTTTCGGCCAGACGCAGCTCATTGACCAGGGACACCACACCCGCTCTGGCGGCCTCGGGCAGGTTTTCCAGCGTAAAATCCTTGCCGCTGCCCAACAACACAAGCCCGATATTGCGGGCGGCCAGCGCCGGCAACAATTCTCCCCAACGCGCCGCCGGCCAGATGCGGTCCGGCGAACTTGCCGCCATATGGATGGCCACCAGATGCTCCGGCTTTTTAGCCGCCAGCCAGCCCGAGGCCACGATCTTGTTGGCCAATGGCCGATAATCCTGCATCAGCCGCGGCAGCGAGGGTGCGCTCGGCGCAACCCCGCTGCGTCGCGCATACGCCTCAATGATGTGCAAATCCCTGGCATGTTCATAAGCGCCATCCAGATCGACGACAATATCGTCCGGACGCAACTGCAGCGACATGCAACCGACGATGTCGGCCTCCTCGATGGCTTGGAAAGCCTCAACCACCTGGGTTCTGACCAACAATTGCCGATCAGGATATTTCCGGCGCAAAGCGGGCAATACCGAGCTGGCCAAGAGCGCGTCGCCCATGGCAAAACGTCTTTGAACGACCACCCGCTTGGCCAGCGCCCGCGGTCTTGGCTGCTCCAGCACCAGCAGGAAGCCTTCATCCTCGCCAGACTCGGCGCAGTTCTGGTGCAGCAGCCCGGACTGGAAGGTCTCAGGGGACACCAGCGACAACCGCAAACGATGCAAGTCCACCTTTTCGAATACGCGCGAGCACAAACGACGCACCCTGGACTCCGTCCAGTTGGTCCAATGCGTCGGGTTCAGGTGAGAGCCGGCCCAGCGCTCGGTGGGCAAACTCAGCAGCAAGCGGCCGCCCGCGGCGATGCGTTCGGAGAGCTCCCACAGGAACAGCTCCGGATCATCCGTGTGCTCTATGGTTTCAAATGAGATCACCGTATCGTAGGCGGCAGGCGGCAGCGTATTCAGCAGACGCGCCTCAAATCGGCAATTCTCGGCGTCGCCGGGGATGAAACGCTGGGAAAAACGGATTGCGTCGGCGTTGAGGTCAATGCCGGTGTAATCGGCCATGCTGCCCGCGTCCGCCAGAATATGCCAGCCGTAGCCGGCCCCCGACGCACAGTCCAGCACCCGGCCCAGAGGCCCAAGATCGGCAGCCGCCCGGTAGCGTAAAGCGTGCTGGACCAAGGTCGCATACCCTTCCAGCCCAGGCAGAAAACGCCCGGCGCCGCTCTGCTCAAGCTCGCGCGCCAGGGCCGCATCGCGGACCTGGGCATGGTTGGGCTGAATCCCTTTCGCGCCATCCTGCAATAGCTCAGTCAGGCGAATCAAGGCGTCCTCCGGCCACGAGGCGAGCAAAGACGGCAGCACCCAGCGGCCATCTCCGTCCCGATAGAGCGCCATCAACTGCATGAACTGCCCATCCGGGTCTTGCAAGGTCGCGTCAAAACACTCCACACCCAGCAAACGGTCCAGACGAACCCATTCATGACGGATGGTCGCCAGCGTCATCGCTCCGGCTTGCGCTGCGAACGATTCCGCATAGGCGAAACTGGCCACCTGGATTCGGTCTATCTGCGCTTCCGCCATAACTCGCCAGCCTGCGCCCTCCAATAGCGGGCTTCTCAGCAGCGGCGCCTGAGGATATTGCTGGCGAAACACGCTGGACAATTGGCCAACCAAGTTGTCGGCCGCGCCTCGGTCGGTCAGCAGCCATGGCCGGTTCAGCGGCAGCAAGGCTTGCAAGGCCAAGCGCACCAGCAATTCATCCGCATAGACGTCGCACAACAATTCAAGCCAGCCCACAAGTTCACGCTGCAACCACAGGACTCGCTCTTCCTCTCCTTTAGCCAACGCATCGATATGCGTGGCCGCGGCCTGGGGCGAATGAGTCAAGACAACGGTTTCACCTCCCGCGAACGCCTGCCGTAAACGACGATGCAGCCATTGATGCGGCGATAAACGACGAGCGCCTGCGGCCAATTGCAAGAGCCAGCTTTTGCGTAGCCAGCCGTTGGCTTGCTGCGCCAATAGCCAACTCGGTTCCCCGCATTGCTGCAGATGAGCGGCGAAGTCCTCCACGCCGCTCAATTGGAAGCGGCCATAATCGCCTTCGCTCTGCCGCGCTCGCTCTCGACGCAAAGGCACTCCGCCCGGCAAACAAGCCCAACTATCGCTCACGCGCCAATGAGCGCCGTCGTCGGCGACCGGAGCGGTATCGACCGGCAAGCCCAAGCCGCAGGCAAAACCCACCCACTCTCCGCCGGCTGCAGCCAGATTATGCGCATCCAACATGGGCAGGCCATTCACGAATGGAACCAAACACACCTTGGAACGGGCTTGCAGCGCCGATAATGCCGGCGACATCAACTGGGCGTTAATCACCAGTACCAACTCAAACTGGTTGGGATCATGAACGGCAAGATAGGCCTGGACTTGCTCCAACTCCGCTTGAGTTTCGACAGTGAGAAAAAGTGAGTTCATCTTCTTGGTTTCCTGAATGGCGACAGCACAGCCCGCCAGGCTAAGACGGCAGGTTAAAATTCGGGTTGCCATATATTACTGAGAAACGTCATGGGCAACAGCCCAAATCATGCCGAAATCCTCGGAATCAAAGGGGGCCGCAGCGCCTCAGCGACACGATGTCCGCATGAATGGCCGCCCGCGACGCGAAAGACCGGCCTTTCCGAAGAATAGCCGGCGAACGCGGACAAGATACAGGACGCTCAGATACAAGCCCATGTCATCTTCGTACAGGAGCTAGGCAGCAAGCCCGAAGCGAGGTGGTCCCCCACCACACCGGCTCAAACCATGAAACCCGTCCCTCCCAAAGGAGATTCGGCCCGTATTCATGAAAATGTCATCATTGGTACGATTACCGCATACAAGCCAGACCTGCCGCCAGCGTCTCTGATTGGGATGGGACTATAATGCAGCAGCCCCGGACGCTGACACGATAAGGCCTGGACATGGCCCAAAGGCTTGATTTGCGCAATGCGCGCCTTAAGTTGAACGCGGACACCCAAACATGGCGGCTCGCATCACATCATGCCCAGCTTAACGGAATCGCGTTTATCGCCGCCCAAAGAGGGCGCCGCCGCCAAGCCCGGCCTTTGAATCCCCATGCCGCAGCCTTGGCAAGGGACTACCGGCCCCTACCCCGCCTGGGTAGAATAAGCGCGCAGCCAATCGCGCCGCTTGCGACCGCAATGCGCAAGACTTCCCGGGCCGCTGTTTACAGTCGCCGATCTTCATCGGCCTTGGCTAGAATGCAGGCAGCAGCAACGACTTCCAATCTTTACAAGGTAGAACAATGACTATTCCAAAAGTAAGCATCGGCATGCCCGTCTACCGGGAGGCAAGATATCTGGACATGACTTTGCAATCGTTGCTGGGGCAGACTTACGGCGATTTTGAACTGATCATCTCCGACAACCATTCCGACGACGGCACTTATGAACTACTGCAAAGTTATGCCGCGGTAGATTCCCGCATCACTTTGCTGCGCACGGAAGAAACGGTTGCCGCGCCGCAGAACTTCTACCGGATTTTCGACCGCTGCCGCGGCGAATACATGATGTTCGCCGCCGGCCACGATCTGTATCACAAACAATACATTGAGCGCTGCGTCGCCCAACTCGACAACCAGCCCGATGTGGTCCTGGCGGTGACGGCATCCGCTTTTTTCAATGAAAGCGGCGTGGGCAGCCAGATCGGCGGTATTTTCGACACCCGCGGCATGGACACCTTCTCACGCATGCATGTGGTGGCCTGGGGCCTGGTCTACGCCTATCAGGCCTACGGCATGAACCGCATGTCGGCCTTCCGCAAAGTGCAATACCGCAATGTGGCGATGCCCATCGTCGGCATCGACCATGTGCTGTTGTTCGAGATGGCAGCCCAAGGCGCATTCGCTTACGACCCTGAAATCCTGTTCTTCATGCGCCAGGCGCACGACTACGGCGACCAGGAAGCCTATAAGCGCAAGCTGATGCTGGATGGCCTGGATGGCTTCGCCAGCTATGAAAACCAGATCAACGCCTATATAGACGTCATCCGGCGCAATCTGCCCGCCGGACAGGAACGGGACATGATGATCAACAGCATAAGCAACTGCTGCCTGCTCAAGTACCGCAACACCCTGGCCTGCTATGGCCTGTCCTTCCCCCAGATCAGCGAAGAAACCTCCCCCATCCTGACCGAATACATCAAGGCCCAGGCCTCCGCCGCCAATTTCATGGATGTGTTGCTGCACGAGCGTTACGGCAGCATTCGTTGATTGACGCCATGGAAACTTGCAGATGAAAGCCGTGATCCTGGCCGGCGGACTCGGCACCCGGATATCGGAAGAAAGCCACCTCAAACCCAAGCCGATGATCAGCGTGGGAGGCCGGCCCATTCTGTGGCACATCATGAAGATCTTTTCCGCGCACGGCATCAATGACTTCATCATTTGCTTGGGCTACAAGGGCTATGTCATCAAGGAATATTTCGCCAATTATTTCCTGCACATGTCCGATGTGACATTTGATTTCACCCAGAATCAAATGAAGGTGCATCGCCAGCATGCAGAGCCCTGGCATGTGACTCTGGTCAATACCGGAGAGCACACGATGACCGGAGGCCGGCTCAAACGCGTGGCCCCTTACCTGCCGGCCGGCGAAGCGTTCTGCTTCACTTATGGCGACGGGCTGGCCGACATCGATCTGACCGCGGAGATCGCCTTTCACCGTGAGCACGGCAAACTGGCCACGGTGGCGGCGGTACAAGCTCCAGGCCGGTTTGGCGCCTTGGTGTGCAAAGGCAGCCGCGTCACAGGCTTCAAGGAAAAACCGCCGGGCGACGGCGGCTGGATCAATGGCGGCTTTTTCGTGCTGCAGCCCGAAGTGATCGCCTTGATCGAAGGCGACCACTCCAGCTGGGAGGGCGAGCCGATGGCGAAGCTGGCCGCCATGGGTCAGCTGACGGCCTTCCAACATGCCGGCTTCTGGCAGCCGATGGATACGCTGCGCGAAAAAATCCAGCTGGACGAGCTGTGGGAAAGCGGCCGGGCGCCGTGGAGGGTCTGGCAGCCCGAGCTGTCCTGATGGCTCAGGCGATACGCTTCAGATAACCGTCCGGCGCAACGGTGATCAGCAATTTATGGTGAATATCGGCGTCGATCTCGAATTCGGGATGGTCGGCCAGGTATTCGCGCACCGCGGTTTTGGGATTGTTGCCCGGCCCCCAGGGCCGATCCGTCGATAGTTCCGCCGGCATATCGTCAACAATGGTGTCGAAAACCACGCAGTAGCTGCCCGCCGTCACCAGGGGCGCATACGCCTTCAGCTCGGCCAGCACATGCTCATGAGTATGGTTGGAGTCCAGGCTCACCAAGATGCGCCGATGTCCTTTGGCGATGTCCCTGACCTTGGCTACCGTCTCGGGCGCCACGCTGGAACCCTCTATCATCTGAATCCAGTTGGCCATCGGATGGCTCTCAATCGCCGCGCGGTTGTGCGAGCGGATGTCGATGTCCAGACCCAGGACCTTGCGCCGGGTGCTTTTGGGATCGCACGCCGCCCCGCTTTCCACCGCCTCGCTCATATCCAGCATGGCCAGCAAGGACGCGTAATACACCAGGGAGCCGCCATGAGCGATGCCAGCCTCGATGATGAGATCCGGCTTCACCTGCCAAATCAATTCCTGCATCGCCCAGGCGTCGTTGGGAAACTGGATCGCCGGCCGTCCCATCCAGGCGAAATTATAGGACCACTTATGCCGGGCCACGTCGCGGGTCCAGGTGCGCGACAGTTGCTGGAGCGCTTGGTCTCCCGCCAGGCCTTGAATATTCTGCTCGACTTCCCGGGCAAACTTTTGAATCTCGTCCATTGGGTGCTTCCTTAGCATGGAATCCGGCGGCGGGCCTGCGAAGCAGCCCCGGCGTCGGAGGAAATCATCACTCGGGCTGTTCGATCACAAGCCGGAAACAATAGCGCTCATCCGGGCTGGATTCGTCTGACGCGCCCATCTCCCAGCGCGTTTCTCCGTTTTTGACGCGTTTGATCAGGGGATGACGCAGCCAGCCGGTGAAACCTATCTGCTTGTTCATCATCACCGAGGCCACGTTCTCCGTCATTACATAGGCATGGACGCGCCGCACCGCGGCCTCTCGCAATAACCAGGCGACCAACCGCCTTCCGGCGTAGACGAATAGTTTAGGATGCCCCAGGCGCTCGCCTCGCATCGCATTGTCGAGCAGAACCTCGTCCCGGCTCAGGTCCTTGAAGCCGAAATGCCCAACCACCTGGCCATCCGCACATACCAGGAACAGCAGCTGCCCCGGCGTTTTGAACAGCACCTCGCTCATCCAGCGCCGGGTTCGCTCAGGCGTCGCGACAAAATGGCTGAGAAAATTCGCCATATTCTGATTCCGCCATTCGGTGAGCTTGCGGATGATGTCGTCGTCGTCGAGGTCGGCCCGCGTCAGCGGCCGCAACACGCCGCAAGCCTGGCCCTCATCGTCCAGGATGTCGAGCTCCAGCGTCTGCCGGCCTGCGATCACATCGTCCAGGCGGGGCTGGATGGCATTAAGCGTCATCACGTTCAATGTCCCATTTTCACCTTAAGTAGAGGCCGGCTCATGGTCCGCCAGCAACGCCCACGTCAGCACCGTCTCAGCGCCCAGATCCTGTTTGAGCGTTCGCCCAAGCACCACCGCCAACTGCGATGGCGCAATGCCGTCGCCGGGGCGCTTGGCGTCTAAATCGGCCTCGGTCAATACATGGCCGGCGGGCAAAGCGCGTCGGGTGACGATGCTGCGGCGCATTTTCAATGCTTGCGCCCGCTCTTCATCGCTCAGCACGCGCCCCGCGCCGCCCATGGCCTCCTGCACCCGGTGACAGGCGCGTATCATCGCCCGCATCTCTTCGGGCTCCGTCGCCATCTGATTGTCCATGCCGATGCGCGAGCTATCCAAAGTGAAGTGCTTCTCGATCAGGCAGGCCCCCAGCGCCACCGCGGCGGCGGGTATCTCAATGCCCTGGCTGTGATCGGAATAGCCGATGGGGAAGGCGGGAAACTCGCTGCGCAAGCCGGCGATGTTCTGCAGACGGATCAGTTGGGGAGGAGACGGGTAGATCGAAGTGCAGTGCAATATGATCAGCTGACGGTTCCCGCTGGCCTCGATCGCGCGCACAGCCTCGCGGATTTCCTCGAACGACCCCATGCCGGTGGATAGCACCAGCGGCGCGCCCAGGCGTCCCAGCTGCTCTAGATAGGGTAGATTGTTGAGCTCCATCGAGGCGATCTTGATGAAGGGCGCCTTGCACTCCGACAGCAGAAATTCAGCCTCCTGGATGGAGTAAGGCGTAGAAGCGAAATCGATGCCCTGCGCAGCGGCGTACTCGGCCAGCTCCTTGAGCTGGGCGCCGTCCAGAGCGAATTTCTTGACGATGCGCTTGGCGATGGCGTTGGCCTGGTAATAGCTGTCGCAATAAAGCGTCTCCGCGCTCCAGGACTGAAACTTCACGCAATCGCAACCGGCGGCCTTGGCCTCGTCTATCATCGCGCGCGCAATGCCCAGATCGCCGAAATGACTGGTATTGAGTTCGGCCACCACATAGGGCTTTAGATAATCCCCGACTTGGCGTCCATTGCCTAGGGTAATCACTGACATGCAAGGTCTCCGGCTTACTGGTCGATGGGCTCGACTATCATTTCTCGCAAGAACAATTCGCGTTCAAGAAAAGGCTGCTGATCTTCCAGCGGACGACGCACAAACCGGCGGTCCGCCTCGCTGCGGGCATGGCCCAACTCGATATAACCCTGATCGACTCGCCCCATGATTTCGCACAGCACCGGCCCGTCGTGGGCCAGCATGGCGGTCAAACCGGCATCCAGTTCGGATGTACGCTCAATCCTCTGGTAGTGGAAACCGAAACACTGGGCCAATTGGGCGAAGTCGGGACAACTGACGCCGTTGTCCGGATCCGTGCCTATGGTCCGCTTGCGGAACAGATCCCGCTGCCGCCGCCGGATGATGGAGTAGACATTGTTGTTGATGACCACCACCTTGATCGGCAAGCGCTGATAGCGGATGCTCTCCAGCTCCTGCAGATTCATCATGATGGAGCCGTCGCCGATGACGGCGACCACTGGCTGCGCGCGGCCATGCCATGCTCCTATGGCCGCGGGCAAGGCAAAACCCATCGAGCCTTGGGAAACCGGATGGACACAGTTGATTCCGGAGGAAAAGCGCATATTGGTCGGCAGAATCACTTCGGCCAGACCCGAGTCCGTCACCAACGTGGCCGGCGCGGGCAGCAGCCGTCCCAGGGACTCGGCCAACTGATAAAGATCGACGGCGGCGTCGGAGGCGAACGCAGGTTCTACCGCGCCGAACAGCGCCTTCCAATACCGACACTTGTCGGCCCATGGCGCCGGAGCCGTCGGCGTATTCTCGCTCAACAGCGCGCTGAGGAAGGCATGGACGTCGGCTTGCACCAATTGGTCGATGCGGACGCCGTCCTTGCTGTGTTCAACTGGATCGATGTCCACGACGACGGTATGCGCGCCGCGCGCGAATTTGGAGAAGTCAGGACCCGTGGTGAGCGAAGACAGCCGCGAGCCCAGCACCAGCACGAAGTCAGCGTTCTGCACCGCGAAATTACCGGCGCGCGAGCAGCCCATGGACCCAACCGAGCCTATGGACAAATCATGGGCCGCGCCATAGCTGTCCGGCGCGGCGCTGGTATAGGTCAGCGGAATATTGCAGCGCTCGACCAGGGTCTTGAGCAAATCCTCCGCGCCCGAGGCGCGCACGCCGCTGCCAATCAGCAATACCGGTCGTTTCGCGTCGCGCAGGCGAGCGCGCACCGCGGCCACGTCTTGCGGCGCCGGCCGCGGCGCTTCTACCGGGTACGCAGCGGGACGCTCGATCTGTTCCGGATCGATCAACGCGCTTTGCAGATCCAGCGGGATATCCAGCCAGACCGGGCCTTTGCGGCCGGACATGGCTTGCCGCAACGCCTCTTCCATCGCCGGGACGATTTCCTCCGGCGTGGAGATCATGCGCGCGAACTTGCTTATCGGGCTCACCAGAGCCACGATGTCGGCCTCTTGCTGCCCGTAGGTGCGCAAGGGAATGCCGGTATGGCGGCTGGTCTCGCGCAGGGTATTCTGGCCCGAGATGAAAATGCACGGCACCGCGTCCTGCCAGGCGCAGAGCACGCCGGTCAAGGTATTGGTGGATGCGCAGCCGGTAGACACCAGGCAAGCGCCCAAGCCCCCTCTTTGCTCCGCATAGGCCAGGGTGGCGAACGCGCAGGACTGCTCATGATGCAAGGACACCGGCTGCAAAGCCGCATGCTTGGCCAAAGCGTCGTTCAGAAACAAGGAGCCGCGCCCAGTCACCTGGAACACATGTTCCACGCCGGCTTGCGCCAGCCGCTGCATGATGTAGTCCGCAACCCGCATCATCATGCTTCCCTCGGCGCCTTGGGTTTGAACTGATCAAGAATATCCGGCACCGCCACCACGAATTCGGCGCTGCACGCCGGCTCGTCATCCACAAAGCTTTCGGCCGAGCCGATGGCGATGCCGCGCTTGAAGGACTTCAGGCTGGCTTCGATGCGCAGGGTGTCGCCCGGCA
Organism: Chromobacterium sp. Beijing; assembly: GCF_021496765.1. NCBI lineage: Bacteria > Pseudomonadati > Pseudomonadota > Betaproteobacteria > Neisseriales > Chromobacteriaceae > Chromobacterium > Chromobacterium sp. Beijing. Next base: position 5,148,176 of record NZ_CP053750.1, on the reverse strand, counting down.
CAATCTTGCGTTTGAACCGGATATTGTTGATTGAGACGAAGTTGGTCTTCATTCCCTTGTACTCCTCCTTGCACAAGAAGGTGAGGATGAAGGTCTGAACCAGGGTTTCGATCTGAACGAAACCGGGCACATTGGGCTCATCATCGAAATGGCCGGGAAAGAACCACTCGTTGTAAGTAAACCGTTTGACGCCGGTCGCCCGTTCTCCGGGCTGCAACTCAACAATCTTGTCGATCAACAGCACAGGATAGCGGTTGCGCTGACACTGGATGATGTCCTTGATATCGAGGGCCGCCGGTCCGTTCAGCGTGCTCATGCCGCCGGCTCGATGACGACCTTGTACTTGGCCAAAATCCCCTGGCCCGCCGCATAGCTGGAAAACTCGATGATGTCGTCGATATCCATCTCGATGTCGAACGCCTCTTCCAACGCCGCCATCAAGGCCATATGCCCCACACTGTCCCAAGCCGCGATGTCTTGATACTTCAGCGCAGCCAAATCCTTTTGCTCCACCATGAAGGTTTCCATGAAAGCCTGGTCGTATTTTTCAAGATGACTCATCGCTTAATCCGTCGAAAGTTGAAAAACCTTAGTTTACCGGTCGCTGATCACTCTAGATAGCGTGCCGACCAAGTCGTAGCCGTCCCAAATCACGCCGATATCCAATGCTTTGCCCACCGGAACCACCCGGTCTATGCCAATCAGGCCTTCGGCCACGACAAACTGGATCAATTGCTGCCTGTCCACGCCAAAACAACTCAGGGTTTGATAACGCTCGCCCACTATCCGCTTCAGGCAATTCAGATCGGCGCAGACATATTCAAAAAAGAAACCATGGCTCCCTCGATGAATATCGATATCCTCAGGCAGTTCCGCCAAACGCACGCGATAAATATCGTTGGCGTGCCGGCTCGAAGAAACGGCCGCATCCAAATGAATGGCCGTGCGGCACAAATGCGTGAACTTCTCGACAGCGTGCAGCGCCGGCGTCGCGCCCTTGCTCGCCAGCAAGCGCTGCATCGCCGGCCAGAAACGAAGCATCGCCGCTTCCGCTTGCTCTTGGCCGCCCAGCCATAAAATCAGATGCGGCGACGAGCAAGCGTTCTGATCCAGGAAAAACACATCGTTGTAAAACCCTTCGGCCAGCCCCTCAGTTGCGGCTCGGAAGCCGTTAGCACCGCCTCCGCCGCCATCACGCACAGCGAGTAACGGTCGGCAAAAGCGATATCCACGCAACGCGCTTGCGTCGGCATCGCCCGCAAATGGGCAATGGTGCCGTCTCCGCCCCACAGCACGCGCGCATGGCAGGCGCGGGACAGCGCCGCCGTGACATCGTCGTTGCGCGGGTAACGGATCAAGGCGTTCATCGCCGCGATATCCGCGTGTTCCGGCAGGGAAAACAGGCGCTCGATCTCCTCGCAGATCACCGCCACTTGCGGATGAGCCGCGCCGGGAACGCGCACGATATTGGCGTTGCCCGCCAGCAATCCGAAGGCGAACGAGAAAGCGAAATTGACCGGCACATTGGATGGCGCGATATGCAAGGCCAGGCCGCGGCCAAGCCTATGCCCGGCCTTACCAAAGGCCCCGGCCAGCCGCCTCAGATTGGCTTTGCGGCACCAGAAGGCAAACGCGGCGATATCGGGATAGCGCCGCAGTTCCGGACGCGACAACAAGGCCTTGGAAAGATCCGCCAAAAACGCGATGGAGCTAGGCGAGTAAGGCGGCAACGGCCGGCAGGCGATCCGCTCCGGGCTGGCGCCGGCCAGAATCTCTACGGGGATATCAGACATGCGCTTCATAAGCATAGGTATCGCTGCAACCACGCGCTTCGGCCCGCGCCACGCGGCCGGACACTTTGAAATACTTGCCCAGCCGACCGCAAGGACAATCGTCCTCGCCCAGCACGGCGCCCAGGTCCTCGGTCAACAGCGCATGGCCGGGGTAGCTGCGCGGCGCCAGCGACAAGACCTCGATCAAGCCCTCCTCTCCCACGCCCGCAAGGCTGAAATCGCCGGGCCGGCGAACCAGGACATCGGAATAGATGGAGGCATGCAAATGGCCTTGCTCGCACTCCAGAAAGATGGAGCCGGTCTGCTCGACCATGCCGTAATAATTCACCACCTGCTCAACGCCGGCGCACTCCTGAAGCGCGCGGCGGAAATCCTCATTGCCCACGGCCAGATCCTGCAACTTTTTCCAGCCTCCGCCATGCAGCACAATGCCGCCGGCGATAGCCAGGCGTTGATTCATTTTCCGCAGCGGCAGCACCAAATGCTGCCAGATCATGAAGGTAAAACCGAAGATGAAGATAGGCTTCCCCGCATGCCGCTCCAGAAAGGCCTGCACCAGGCCCAGATCCAGTTCCATTCTCTCATTCAGCGCGTACGTCACATCCTGTCCGAACAGGGAGAAGCCCAGTATGCCGGCTCCCCGCGCGGAAAACGCCGCCCGGTCCCGCAGCACGCTTGGCGAATCGATCACCAGCATCGGCAATCTCTTCTTGCCCAGCACCGTTCCCATCAGCCGAGTCAGGATCTTGGTTTGCCAGGCCGCCGTCTCCTTATCCAGATAAATGCGCGACACTTGCTGACCAGAGGTGCCCGACGAAGTCATGGTCTTGAATACCTGGCTGCGCTCCACGCTGAGCAGATCAAACTCCTTGAACAAGCGGACAGGCAGGTATGGAACCCCCGCCAGACCAACGGCCGACGCGTCTTCCGCGCCCTGCAATGCCAGGATTCGCGCATACTCCGGGCACTGGCCGGCATGCCATTGCGTCAGTTCCCGCAAAGCGGCGGAGAGCGCGGCGGCTTTGGCCGCCGCATCCAACGAATACGGCCCCCACTCCAGCCATGGCGTGAAATCCGGCGCGCTCATGCCTGAGCTCCCCAAGCTTGCGGCGTCAATTCCGAATACAAGATCTTTCCCGAAGCATTGCGCGGCAAATCGCCTCCCGTCATCACCTTGACCGACTGCGGCGTCACCGTCAGATAGCGCGCCAGCATGATCTTGATCTCCTTGGCCAGGGCCGCGTCGCCCTGCGGCACATAGACTTCGAGCCTGTCGTCGACGCCGGCGCAAGCGGCGACATGGCCGGCGTCAAGCAGATACTGCTCCACTTCCTGCAAATTGATTCGATGGCCGAACAGCTTCAAAAAACGTTTCAACCGCCCAACAATGTAGTAATCGCCGTCGCTGTCCCTACGCGCGACGTCTCCGGTTCTCAGCACGCCCTGGCGCTCGTCGCCCGCGGCAAGATCGCCGAATCCGCAAGCATAGCCCATAGAGACATTGGGGCCTTGATACACCAGTTCCCCTTCCGCCTCCGCGCCGTCGAGCCGCTCGCCGCGCTCATCCTCCAGCCAGAACTCGCCGCCCGGCACCGCCGCGCCTATGCTGCCCGCCTTGAGCGCCGCCTTGTCCGCAGACAGATAAGACATCCTGGCCGTGGCTTCGGTCTGACCATACATGGTGAAAAACCGTATGCCGCGGCTCTGGCAATGCAATGCGAACTCGCGGCTGAGCTCCGGCGCCATTCGCCCTCCGGCCTGGGTCAGCGTGCGCAAGCTGGGCAGCTCCATGCCGGTGAAGCGCAACTTCCTCAGCATCTCGTAATGGTAGGGCACGCCGCCGAAACTGCTCGCGCGAACGGCTTGCAGGAAGCCCCAAAAACCACGCTCGAGAAACGTTTTCCGGCTCACCGCGATCTTGCTTCCCGCCAAGGCATGGCTGTGCAGGATCGACAGTCCGTAGGTATAACTGGGCGCCAAAGTGGTAATCGGCACTTCGTCGGCACCCAGCTCCAAATACTGGGCGATGGCCATGGCGTTGCTCAACACATTGCGCTGCGACAAACGCACAAACTTGGGACTACCGGTGCTGCCCGAGGTGCTCAGCAGCAAGGCCAGCTCGTCATGAACGCGATAGTCGGCCTCCTCTTGCGCAATCAAGCAGTAATCGCGGTAGGCAAACAGAGCCGTCGCCTCTGGAAACTCCGCGCGCCTCGCGGCAGGCAGCCAGATGAACGCGGGCCGATACGCGTCCAGCAAGGGCTGCAATTGCTGACTGGGCAGATTGGCGGCCAGCATCAAAGGCACCGCGTTGACGCTTAGCAGATGGAAATAACCGGCCAAACCGCCTATATCGTTGTCGCAAAGACAGAACACCAGCCGCCGCGCCAACTCGCTCCCCAGCGACGGCGGCGCCAGCGCCAGCACCTCGCCATATGAGACGACCTCGCCTTGCTCCGACTCGAACAGCGGACGCGCGCCATGCTCCGCGAACGCGCCGGTCATGGCTTCCATCAGGCTAAGCGCCCTCATCGCAGAATGCTTCATCCGCTCAGCGGCCTTGCAGCACATCGCGCACCACGCCCGCGATGCGCTCGATGTCATCCGGCGTCATATCGTGAAAGCTGGGCAGATTGATGGCGCAGGCCGGCAAGGCCCAGGCATTGCGGTTTTCTGGCTTGGCGTCAAACATCGGCAAGCCCGACAAAGGCCAAAAGAACACCCGCGCATCGGCGTTTTCCTCAGCGAACGCCGCCTGCAGCGCCTCGCGCGTAACCCCGGTCTCAGGCGAAAACACCGCGGTAGGCATCCAGGCGCCATTGACGACGCCCTCGGGTTCCGGATTCATCCTCACGCCGGAGAGCGGCTGCAACCGTTGGCGATAAGCGTCGAATATCTCACGCTTGCGCTGGATCAGTTCCTCGATGCGCTCCATCTGAGCGCAGCCCAGCGCGGCTTGGATATTCGACATCTTGTATTTGAAGCCCACCAAGTCCGGCCAGAACTGCTTGCTTTGACCGCTGGCGCGGCCATGATTGCTGAGGGTCAGCACGCGCTGATAGAGCTCGGCGTCATTGGTGACGAACATGCCGCCTTCGCCGGTGGTCAAGGTTTTGGTGCCGTGAAAGGAAAATGCGCCGAATCGCCCCATAGAACCGGCCCGCTTGCCGCGATACTCGGAGCCGATCGCCTCGGCGGCGTCCTCGATGACGGGAATCCCGTGACGTTGCCCTATCGCCAGCAAAGCGTCCATATCGCAGACATTGCCGTACAGATGCACGGCCACAATGGCCTTGGTCCGCGGCGTGATGGCCGCCTCCACTTGGGCCGGGTCGAGGCACCAGGAGTCGGGCAGGATATCGACGAACACCGGCTCGGCGCCGAGATGGACGATGGGAGAAGCCGTTGCAATCCAATTGGTGTCGGCCAGGATCACTTCATCGCCGGGACCGATGCCAAGCGCGGCCATCCCCATATGCAAGGCCCCGGTGCAGCTGGAGGTCGCAATCGCATAGCCCACCCCAGATGGTTTTTGAACGCGGCCTCGAACTTGACGATGTAGTCGTAGCAGTGCTCGCCCCAGCCGTTGCGGGCGGCATCGGTCGCGTATTCGACCTCCAGATCGGTGATGGACGGCTTGGTGTAATGGATACGCGGTTTCATCTAATCTCCAGCGCGGGAGCCGCGGTGGCGAAGCGGCCGCCCCACTCCCGGATATAGTGAAGCTGTTGCATGACTTCGGCAGCGATATTCCAGGGCAGGATCAGCACGATGTCGGGTTTTTCCTGCTCCATCCTTGCCGGCGCGAAAATAGGCACATGGCTGCCCGGCAGGTATTTGCCCTGTTTCGATGGCGCGGCGTCGCAGACGAAAGGCAGCAGATCCGGCTTCACCCCGGCGTAGTTGAGCAAAGTATTGCCCTTGGCCGCAGCGCCGTAGGCGGCCACTTTCTTACCGGTCCGCTTTTGTTCCAGCAGGAAAGTCAGCAAGCCATCCTTCACCTCGTCCACCCGCTGCTGGAAGGCCGCATAGACCGTCAGTTGACGCAGCCCGGCCGCGGCCTCCGCGGCCAACACGGCGGCGATGGCGGGACCATCGGCTCTCTCGTCGTCAACGTGGCAGGCGAACACGCGCAGGCTGCCGCCATGGGTCGGCAGTTCCTCCACATCGAACACCCGCAGGCCGGCGGCGGCCAAAATGCGGGAAACGGTATACAGCGACAGGTAGGAGAAGTGCTCGTGGTAGACCGTATCGAATTGGACATGCTCGACCAGGCGCATCAGATGCGGAAACTCCAGCGTGATGGTTCCCCAGGCTTGAGCGCCGCTTTCAGACCACGGCTGAAATCGTTGATGTCCGGGATATGGGCAAACACATTATTGCCGACGATCAAATCCGCTTGTCGTCCTTCCCACGCCAGACGCCGCCCCAAGTCCTCTCCAAAGAACTCGCGCAACACCGGAATGCCCAAGCGCTCCGCGGCCGCGGCGGTGCTGGCGGTCGGCTCGATGCCCAGGCAAGGAATGCCGGCGGCCAGCACATTCTTCAACAGATAACCGTCGTTGGCGGCAACCTCGACGACAAAGCTGTCCGCGCCCAGTCCTAAGCGCCCGAGCATCTCGTCGACATAGCGCGCCGCGTGAGCCAGCCAGCTGCTGGATGTCGAGGAGAAATACGCGTAGTCCTTGGAAAAGAGCAGGTCCGCCTTCGCGTAATCCTCGGTCTGAACCAGCCAGCAATTGCCGCAAACTTTCAGCTTGAGCGGGAAATAAGTTTCCGGCGCGCTCAACTCCGCCTCGCTTAGATAGGCGTTGGACGGCGGCGCGAAGCCTAGATCGAGAAAGGTGTGCTGCAACGGCTCTGCGCAGTGTCGGCAATTCATGGTTCAAGCCCGGTGAAATCAGAGGACAACAAGGGATGGTTTTGGTCCCGCATGGAAAGATCGCGGACCGGCAACGGCCAGCGGACGTCCACCCGCGGCTCATCGTAACGCAAGCCTCCTTCGGCGGCGGGCTGATAGAACGCCGTATGCAGATACAACAGCTCGCTGTCCGGCTCCAGCACCTGGAAACCATGCGCGCAGCCCTCGGGAATGATCAGCATGCGTCCCGTGTCGGGGCTCAGCTCTTCCGCATGCCAATGCAGGAAAGTGGGAGAGCCCGCGCGCAGATCCACCAGCACATCCCATACCCGGCCGCGAATGCAGCGCACCATTTTCATCTCAGCATGCGGCGAGTGCTGAAAATGCATGCCGCGCACCGCGCCAAGCGCCTGGGTCCGCGAGTGATTGATCTGAACGATGCGTCGGCCGCCCAGCAAGCCGGCCAGCTCCTGCTCGCAAAACAAACGGGAAAACGCGCCTCGGTGATCGGCATAAGGCGCAGTCTCCGCAAGCGCGGCGCCGTCTATGCTGGTTTGTCGAATACGCATCAGGACACCCAAACCGCGTTTGCCGCGCGAGCGGACTCGATATAGCTCGCAAGTTGATCGAAGGTGATGATCTGCCCGGAGGCGTGGTGGTGACGATACCAGTCCGCCGTCATCTCCAGGCCTTGCTCCAAGCTCAATACTGGAAACCAGCCCAAGCGACTACGGGATTTCGCACAATCCAGGTACAACAAGCCAGCCTCATGCGGCTGCTCACCGGCCGCCGCTTGCCAAGCCAATTGCGGCCAAAACCGCTGCAGCTTCGCCAATACATCCGCCACGCTGCGGTTGGCCTCCGCCTGCGGGCCAAAATTCCAGGCCTCGGCCAAGACTCTCTCACCCTCAAGCAAACGCTGGCCAAGCAGCAGATAGCCGGACAGGCACTCCAACACGTGTTGCCATGGCCGCGTAGCGCTGGGCGAACGGATGTGCAAGGCCCTTCCTTGCGCCACGGCGCGCACCAGATCAGGAATCAAGCGATCCTCGGACCAATCTCCTCCGCCAATGACGTTGCCGGCGCGAACCGTTGCCAACAGCGGCGCGTCGTCGTTCTGCCAGAAAGACTTCCGATAACTGTCCACCAGCAGCTCGCAAGCGGCCTTGGACGCGCTATAGGGGTCATGGCCGCCCAGCGCATCCACTTCTCGATATCCCCAAGACCACTCATGATTGGCGTAGACCTTATCGGTAGTCGCCACCACTACGGCGCGCACGCTAGGGGTTTGACGACACGCCTCTAGAACATGGGCCGTTCCCATCACATTGCTTGACCAGTTCTGCAACGGGTCGCGATAGGAACGTCTGACCAAGGCCTGAGCCGCCAGATGAAAAACCATCTCCGGCTGCGCCTGATCAAATGCGGCGCGCACGGCTGCGGGGTCGCGAATATCCCCGCGCAGGTCCCGCACCGGACATTCCAGCAGATCCCAGTGATTGGGCGAGCCGTCCGGTTCCAAAGCCAGACAGGTGACATCGGCCCCCAAACGCGTCAGCCAGGCGGCCAGCCAGCTGCCCTTGAAACCGGTGTGGCCGGTCAATAGCACCCTGCAGCCACGATAGCGATCGCCAAACAGTCTCACGACCACACCTTCCACGGAGGATTGCCGTCCGCCCACAGTTTTTCCAACTGGTTCTTGTCGCGCAGCGTGTCCATTGCCTGCCAGAAGCCTTTATGCCGATAGGACATCAACTGCCCCTCCTTGGCCAAGCGCACCAGAGGCTCAGCCTCCCAACTGGTCTGATCATCCTCGATGTAATCGAAGATCTGAGATTCCAACACGAAAAAACCGCCGTTAATCCAAGCCCCATCGCCGGCCGGCTTTTCTTGAAACCCGCTCACCGTTTCACCCTTGATTTTCAGCGCGCCATAACGGCCAGGCGGCTGAATTGCGGTAACCGTGGCCGCCTTGCCGTGCGAACGGTGAAACTCAATCAAAGCCCTAATATCGATATCGGCAACCCCGTCGCCGTAGGTAAAGCAAAAAGGCTTGTTATTCAAATGCTCTCGGACTCGCTTAAGCCGCCCGCCAGTCAAAGTATCCTCGCCGGTATTGACCAGCGTCACTCGCCAAGGCTCGACATAGCGCTGATGCACCTCGATCTCATTATTGGACATATCAATAGTGACATCGGACATATGCAAGAAGTAATTCGCAAAATACTCCTTGATAATGTAGCCCTTGTAGCCGCAGCAAATCACAAACTCATTCACGTCGTAATGCGAATAAGTCTTCATGATGTGCCATAAAATAGGCTTGCCGCCAATTTCAATCATCGGCTTAGGCTTCAAATAGGATTCTTCCGATATTCGAGTACCCAGCCCGCCTGCAAGTATCACCGCTTTCACATTTGCTCCTATTTATTCTTTTCGCAAAATGGAACACACGCCTTGCAATGCGGCGCTCTCCAGCACAAGCCCTCGCACCTTGCTCCAAGCGAAAATACTATTCGACTACCGCTGCTGCTTCAGCTACTTCGAACAACAAAACGCCGCCAACGCCGCCATCACGCCCTCGACGCCGCGCGCGCCGGTTTCCGGATTAAACTCCACCGTCGCCGCGCCGCCCTTGCCGGCCGCCCAGTTGCTGACCAGGCACAGATGCGCATAAGGCAGATTCATCTCCCGCGCCAAGGCCGCCTCCGGCATGCCGGTCATGCCGACTATATCGGCGCCATCCCGCTCCAACTTCAATATTTCCGCGGCGCTTTCCAAACGCGGCCCCTGAGTGCAGGCGTAAACGCCACCCACCACCCCGCTGTGGCCGCTGTCCGCCATCGCGCGGATCAGGCGCTCTCGCAACGCCTCGTCGTAAGGCGAGGAGAATTCGGCGTGCACCACAGGGCGGTCCAGCCCCTCGAAGAAAGTGTGCTTGCGGCCCCAGCTGTAGTCGATGATGTTGTCCGGCACCACCAGGCGGCCCGGCGGCATGTCGGGGCGGATGCCGCCCACGGTGCCGATGGCGATCACGCCTTTGACGCCTTGATCGTGCAGCGCCCAGATATTGGCGCGGTAATTGATTTCATGCGGCGCCAGCGAATGGCCGTAGCCGTGGCGCGCGATGAACACCACGTTCTGCCCGTTCAATAGGCCGAAGGTCAGCGCGCAGGAGGGATCGCCGTACGGGGTGCGCACAACTTGACGGTGGGTGACTTCCAATACGGGCAGCTGGGCCAGGCCGCTGCCGCCGATGATGGCCAACATGATGTGTCCCCTTGTAATGGCGCGACGAATCGCTGTTTTTGCCGCGGCCTGAGCTGGGCGGCTGTGGGATTCTTGCTTGCGGCGAAGCGCCGACGCTCCAATTATGGCCGATTATTTTCCGCCGGCACATGCCGCCGCGCGGTGAATTTGCCCGCGGCCGCAGGGCTGGCGACGGCCGCTTTTGAAAACAAGCACTTGGCGAGCCAGCTGGAATTCCCGATGATTTATACAGACGTACAAATTCAGCTTGCATGGACTTATACGTTCGTATAAGAATAGATGTATGAAACTGAACAACGCGACTCGACAGCAATTGCTGGACTGCGGACTGGCCATGGCCAAGGAGGCCGGCCTGCGCGCGCTCACCGTGCGCGGCCTGTGCCAGCGCGCCGGGGTCAATCCTGGCAGCTTCGTCTACCACTTCGGCAGCCGCGACCGCTACTTGGCCGAACTGCTGGAAAACTGGTACGCGCCGCTGTTCCGCCACATGCAATCGCAGTTGCAGCAGCAAGCGTCGGCCTTGCCGCGGCTGCAGACCCTGCTGCGCCAGCTGCTGGCCTTCGTCGTCGAACACGGCGAGCTGATCGCCCACATGCTGCTGGACGCGGCCGCCGGCGAAACTGCCGCACAGGGCTTTCTGTCCACGCTGGCGCCCCGCCATCCCAAGCTGCTGCTGCAAAGCATTGCCGACGCGCAACAGGCCGGCGAACTGGAACGCGGCGATCCGCTGCACCAGGCGCTGTTCCTGATGTCGGCGCTGGGGCTGCCGGCGCTGGCCCAGCACATCATCGCCGGCAAGCCGCTGCTGCCCGGCCTGATCCAGCAAGCTTTCAACACCTACGCCATCGATCCGCGCCATATCGAGCAACGCCTGCAATGGGCGCTGCGCGGTTTGCGCCCATTGGAGCCACAGCCATGAAGCGTCCCCCTCTGCTCATCGGCCTCATCGTCGTCGCCCTGATCGCCGGAGGCGGCTACGCCTGGCGGCAACGGCAGCTCGCCCAAGAGCGCCTGAGCTTGTCCGGCAACGTCGACATCCGCGAAGTCAGTCTGTCCTTCCGGGTGGCCGGCCGCTTGCGGAGCCTGAACGTGGACGAAGGCGCCAGCGTACGCGCCGGCGAGCTACTGGGCGAACTGGACGCGCGGCCTTACCAAAACGCCTTGCGCGACGCCGACGCCGGCCTGGCCGCCGCCCAAGCGCGCAGGGCGCTGTACCGCGCCGGCCCGCGCGGCGAGGACATCGAACAGGCGCAGGCCAATCTGGACGCGCGTCGCGCCGCGCGGCTCAACGCCGAGCAGACCTACCAGCGCCAGCGCCAACTGGCCGACACCGGCGCCTCCGCCCAACGCGCGCTGGACGAGGCCCGCGCGCAGCGCGACCAGGCGGCGGCGCAGGCCGAGGCGGCGCGCCAGCAATGGCAGGCGCTCAAGCGCGGCTACCGCAAGGAGGAAATCGCCGAGGCCGACGCCAACGCCGAACGCGCGGCGGCGCAGCAGGCTCAGGCCCAGCTGCAACTGGCCGACACCCGGCTGCTGGCCCCGGCCGACGGCGTCATCCTCACCCGCGCGGTCGAACCCGGCGGCATGCTGAGCGCCGGCGGCCCGGTGTTCACCCTGTCGCTGACCCGGCCGGTGTGGGTGCGCGCCTACGTCGCCGAGCCCGAGCTGGGCAAGGTGGCCCCCGGCACCAAGGTCAAAGTCCGCAGCGACGGCCGCGCCCAGCCTTACGACGGCGTGGTCGGCTTCGTCTCCCCCAGCGCTGAGTTCACTCCCAAGAACGTGGAAACCCAGGACCTGCGCACCGCCCTGGTCTACCGGCTGCGCGTGGTGGTGCAAAACCCGGACGCCGCGCTGCGCCAAGGCATGCCGGTGACGGTGACGCTGGCGGACGGCCGCTGAGATGGACGCGCAAAACGCCATCGTCCTGCGCAGGCTGCGCCAGCGTTTCGACGCGCACGAGGCGCTGGCCGGCATAGACGCGACGATACGCCGCGGCGCGATCACCGGCCTCGCCGGGCCGGACGGCGCCGGCAAGACCACCTTGCTGCGGCTGCTGGCCGGCCTGCTGCAAGCCAGCGACGGCGCCGTCCGCGTCGAAGGGCTGGACCCCATCGCCGACGGCGACGCGCTGCGCGCGCTGATCGGCTATATGCCGCAGCAATTCGGCCTGTACGAAGACCTGACGGTGCTGGAAAACCTGGAGCTGTACGCCGATCTGCGCGGCGTCGCCGGCGAGCGCCGCCGGCACAGCTTCGAACGCCTGCTGGCCTTCACCGACCTGGCCCGTTTCACCGCTCGGCCGGCCGGCAAACTGTCCGGCGGCATGAAGCAGAAGCTGGGCCTGGCCTGCGCGCTGCTGGGCGAGCCGAGGGTCTTGCTGCTGGACGAGCCCAGCGTCGGCGTCGATCCGATTTCCCGGCGCGAGCTGTGGAAGATGGTGGGCGAACTGGCCGCCGGCGGCATGACCGTGCTGTGGAGCACCTCCTATCTGGACGAGGCCGAACGCTGCGACGAAGTGCTGCTGATCAACGCCGGCCAGCTGAGCTACGCCGGCGCGCCCGGCGAGCTGATCCGACGCATGGAGGGCCGCAGCGTGCAGCTGCGCGGCATCGCCGGCAACCCTCGTCAGATACTGCGGCGCGCACTGCGTCAGCCGCAAGTGCTGGACGGCGTGATCCAGGGCCAGGCGCTGCGCCTGGTGCTGCGCCAGGCCGGCCGGCCGCCTGAGCTGAGCGCCTTGCAGGCCGGGCCGGACGCCTGTTTCATCGTGGTTCCGCCGCGGCTGGAGGACGCCTTCATCGAACTGCTGGGCGGCGGCCCCGGCGGCGACTCGGGCCTGGCCGAGCAGATGCCGCCGGCGCAACTGCCCGCCGGCGTGGACCCGGACGCAGTGATCCGCGCCGAACAGCTCACACGCCGTTTCGGCGATTTCGTCGCCGCCGACAATATCGACTTCCAGGTGCGGCGCGGCGAGATCTACGGCCTGCTCGGCCCCAACGGCGCCGGCAAGTCCACCACCTTCAAAATGCTGTGCGGCCTGCTGCGGCCCAGCGCCGGCCAGGCCAGCGTGATGGGCATAGACCTGAAACGCAGCGCCAGCCGCGCGCGCCGGCAGCTGGGCTATATGGCGCAGAAATTCGCGCTCTACGGCAATCTCAGCGTCGCCCACAATCTGGACTTCTTCTCCGGCATCTACGGCCTGAGCGGCCAGACGCAACGCGACACCGTCGCCGAAATGGTCCGCGTGTTCGCGCTCGCGCCCTATCTGGACATGCTCGCCGGCGCGCTGCCCCTGGGCTTCAAACAGCGGCTGGCGCTGGCCTGCGCGCTGATGCACCGGCCGCCGCTGCTGTTTCTGGACGAGCCCACCTCCGGCGTCGACCCCATCACCCGCCGCGAATTCTGGACCCATATCAACGGCCTGGTGGACAAGGGCGTCACCGTGATGGTCACCACCCATTTCATGGACGAGGCCGAATACTGCGACCGCATCGGCCTGGTCTACCGCGGCCGGCTGATCGCCAGCGGCACGCCGGACCAGCTCAAGCGCCAGGCCGCCGGCGTCGATGAAGACATCACCATGGAGGAAGCCTTCATCCGCCTGGTGGCGGCCGACGACCGCGCCGGAGCCCCCGCATGAGCGCCGCCGTCAAACCCGCCCGCCTGCTGGCCTTGTGCCGCAAGGAAGCCATGCAGATCGTGCGCGACCCCAGCAGCATCCTGATCGCCTTCGTGCTGCCGATGGTGCTGCTGTTCATCTTCGGCTACGGCATCAATCTGGACGCCAACAAGGTGCGCATCGGCGTGGTGCTGGAAGACAGCGGCGTCGAAGCCCGCCGCTTCGCCGACGCGTTGGCGGGCTCGCCCTATCTGGAAGTCCATCCCGGACATGACCGCGCCGAGATGCGCGCGCGGCTGGCCGCCGGCGAAGTGCGCGGCATGGTGGTGATTCCCGCCGACTTCTCCGCCAAAATCCTCCAGGGACGCGGCGCGGCCGCGGCGCAGCTGCTCACCGACGGCGCCGAGCCCAATACCGCCAACTTCCTGGCCAGCTATCTGCAAGGCGCCTGGCAGATCTGGCAGACCCAGCGCGCGCAGGATCGCGGCCAGCCGCCGCCGGCCCCGCTGCGGCTGGAGCCGCGCTACTGGTTCAATCCCGACACCGTCAGCCGCAACTATCTGGTGCCCGGCTCCATCTCGGTGATCATGACCATCATCGGCGCGCTGCTCACCTCGCTGGTGGTGGCGCGCGAATGGGAGCGCGGCACCATGGAGGCGCTGCTGTCCACCCCGGTGACCCGCGCCGAACTGCTGCTGTCCAAAATCCTGCCCTATTACCTGCTGGGCATGGCCGCGATGCTGGTCTGCGTGCTGGCGGCCACCCTGTTGATGGACGTGCCGCTGCGCGGCTCCTGGTGGCTATTGTTCATCGTCAGCAGCCTCTTCCTGGGCAGCGCCCTCGGCCTGGGCCTGCTGCTCTCCACCGTCACCCGCAACCAGTTCGTCGCCGCTCAGGGCGCGCTCACCGCCGCCTTCCTGCCGGCCACCATGCTGTCCGGCTTCGTATTCGAGATCAACAGCATGCCGCCGTCGGTGCAGGCCGCCACCTATCTGGTGCCGGCGCGCTATTTCGTCAACGCGCTGCAAACCCTGTTCCAGGCCGGCGACATCTGGCCGGTGTTGTTGCTCAACACCGTCTGGCTGCTGCTGTCCGCGGCCTTCTGGCTGGGGCTTACCGCGCTTAAATTCCGCCGTCGGCTGGACGGTTAGAAAGGGTTCTCATGTGGCACTCACTGCTAACCCTGATCCACAAAGAACTGCGGGCCCTGCTGTCCAACCCGCAAAGCCGCCGGCTGCTGATCATGCCGGTGCTGTTGCAACTGCTGCTGTTCCCCTTCGCCGCCACGCTGGAGGTCAAGAACAGCACCCTGGCCATCTACAACCAGGACGGCGGCGCCGCCTCCATCGAACTGTCCCAGCGCCTGGCCGCGGCCCAGGCTTTTCCGCAGCTGCTCAATATCCGCAGCGAAGCCCAGTTGCGCGACGCCATAGACCGCCAGCAAGCGCTGCTGGCCATCCGTATTCCGCCGGATTTCTCCCGGCGGCTGGCTCAAGGCAGCGCGCCGCCGCTGCAAGCCGTCATCGACGGCCGCCGCTCCAATAGCGCGCAAATCGCCTTCGGCTACGCCCAGCAAATCGTCGCCCAGTACGCGCGCGAACTCAGCCCCGCGCCGCCGCCGGCCCAATTGCTGGTCCGTCACCTGTACAACCCCAACCTGGAATACCGCTGGTTCGTGCTGCCCAGCCTGGTGGCCATCATCACCACCATAGGCTGTCTGATGGTCACCGCGCTGTCATTGGCGCGCGAACGCGAGGAAGGCACGTTCGACCAATTGCTGGTCACCCCGCTGACGCCCGGCTACATCATGGCCGGCAAGGCCGTGCCCGGCATGCTGGTGGCCGCGCTGCAAGGCAGCGTCATTTCCGCCGCCGCGGTATGGATCTACCAAGTACCCTTCGGCGGCGGCGTCGCCCTGCTCTATCTTTCCATGCTGTGCTACGGCCTGGCCCTGTCCGGCTGCGGCCTGCTGATCTCGGCGCTGTGCGCCAACCAGCAGCAGGCCTTTCTCGGCGTGTTCGGCTTCATGGCCCCGGCGGTGATTCTGTCCGGTTATATGGCGCCGGTGGAAAACATGCCCTGGCCGCTGCGCGCGCTCAGCGCCGCGGACCCGCTCAGCCATTTCATCATCGTGATCAAGGGCCTGTTTCTCAAAGGCTACGGCGCGGCCGAGGCCTGGCCGCACTTGTGGCCGCTGCTGCTCATCGCCGCCGCCACCCTTGGCCTGGCCTACCTGATCTTCCGTCACCGGAGCGGACAATGAATCCATCTCGCCTCGCCATCTGCGTCTTGCTAGCCCTGCTCGCCGGCTGCGCCGTCGGCCCCGACTACCGGTCGCCGACGCCGGCGCAACTGCTGTCCGCCGTCAGCGCGGAAACCGAGCCGGAAGCCGCCGGCTGGTGGCAGGCCTTCCAGGACCCGGCGCTGAACCGCCTGGTCGGCGCCGCGCTGCGCCATAGCCCGGACCTAGTCAGCGCCGACGCCAATATCCGCCAGGCGCGCGCCGCGCTGGAGATCAACACCGGCGCGCAATGGCCTCAACTCAACGCCGGCGGCCGCGTCAGCCGCGACCAACTAAGCCGCCGCGGCGAAGCGCTGGCCAATATCCCCTTCGCCAACCCGCAGACCCTATTTACCGACTACCGCGCCGGCTTCGACGCCAGTTGGGAAATCGATCTGTTCGGCCATACCGCCCGCAGCGTGGAAGCCGGCCGCGCCCGGCTGGACGCCAGCCGGGAACAAGCCGCCGACGCCGCCTTGCGCGTGGCCGCCGAAACCGCGCGGCTGGCGCTGGACTACCGCTACTGGGGCTTGCGCGCCGACAACGCCGCCGCCCAAGCCCGCTGGCGCGCGGAACTGGCGCGGCTGAGCCGGCTGCAAGTCCAGGCCGGCCTCGCCGGCGCCGGCGAACTGGATCAGGCGGAAACCGAAAGGCTGCGCGCCGACGCGCAGTTGCAACCGCTGCTCGCCGCCCGCCAGGCCGCGCTCGCCGCGCTGGGCCCGCTGACCGCACTGCCGACGGAACAATTGCGCGCGCTGCTGGACGCCGCCGCGCCGGAGCCTCCACTGCCAGCCGCGCCCGCCGCCGGCCTGCCGTCGGAACTGCTGCTGCGCCGGCCGGACCTGCGCGCCGCGGAACGGCAGCTGGCGGCCGCCAGCGCCGACATCGGCGTGGCCGCGGCCGAGCAATACCCGCGCTTCAGCCTGCTGGCCAGCGGCGGCTGGGACAGCGTCCGCCCCGGCGACTTCGCCTCCCAGGCCAGCCGCTACTGGAGCCTGGGGCCGCAGCTCAGCCTGCCGTTGTTCGCCGGCGGCCGGCTGCAAGCCCAGGTCCGGGCGCGCGAGGCCGGCTACGACGCCGCGCTGGCGCAATACCGCAAGGCGGTGCTGCAAGCGCTGGCCGATGTGGAAACCGCACTGCTGCGCAGCCAGACCGGCCGCGTCCAGGACGCCCGGCTGGCCGAGGGAGAAGCCGCGCTGCAACGCCAGCTTGGCTACGCCCGCCAGCGCGTCGCCGTCGGCGAGGCCGCGCAAAGCCATGCGCTGGAAGCGCAATTGCAGCTTGCCGCATTGCGCGAACAGCGGCTGGCCGCGCGGCAAACGCTGTCCGCCGACCTGATCGCGCTGTACAAGGCGCTGGGCGGCGGCGCCTTAGCCGCCGACGCGCCGCCGCGCTAAACCCGCCCCCGCGCCGCGTTTAAGCTGCGCTTAAGTTTGCGGTGTTCCAATCGCCTTAATCCCCTATCGCAAGAAAGGACATGGCGATGAACCCTAGACTCCCCCTGCTCAGCCTGCTGCTCGCCAGCGGCGCCTTGTACGCCGCCGCCAGCCTGTGGCAAAACGGCCTGCCGGCCAACTACTGGCAATGGCGACACGAACTGGTGATGCTCAGCGGCGTGCAATTGATGGCCGTCATGAGCGCCGCCATGCTGCTGGCCGCGCGCCCGCGCCGGCTGGAACCGCTGCTGGGCGGCCTGGACCGCCTCTACGCGCTGCACAAGCAGCTGGGCATCGCCGCCGGCCTGCTGCTGGCGGCTCACTGGCTGATCAAGCTGTCGCCCAAGCTGATGCTGGCGCTGGACTGGGTCGCTCCCCGCGTCAGAAGCGGCGGCGGCGGCAAAGACCCGCTGGTCTCGCTGGCCAAGGACGTGGGCGAATGGGCGGCCTGGGCGGTGCTGGCCATGGTGATCCTGGCGCTGCTGCGCGCCGTGCCCTATCGCTTCTGGCGCAAGCTTCACAAGCTGTTCGCCCCGCTCTACCTGATGGGCGCCTTCCACGGCCTGA
This sequence comes from Chromobacterium sp. Beijing, assembly GCF_021496765.1. Taxonomy (NCBI): domain Bacteria; kingdom Pseudomonadati; phylum Pseudomonadota; class Betaproteobacteria; order Neisseriales; family Chromobacteriaceae; genus Chromobacterium; species Chromobacterium sp. Beijing. Next base: position 5,130,352 of record NZ_CP053750.1, on the reverse strand, counting down.
TCCTGATGCCGGCCGAGATGTGGGCGCAGCCGGTGGGCTGGCTGCTGGCCGCGCTGATGCTGATCGGCTCCGGCTGCGCGCTCTACTCGCTGGCCGGCCGCATCGGCAAGCGACAACAATACCCCGGCCGGGTGTGCGGCATCGAAACGCTGCCGGCCGGACAGTTGGAAGTGATCTGCCAGATGGACGCCTGGCCCGGCCACCGCGCCGGACAATTCGCCCTGGTCAGCTTCGACGCCGCGGAAGGCGCCCACCCCTTCACCATCGCCAGCGCCGACCATGACGACGGCCGGCTGCGTTTCATCATCAAGGCGCTGGGCGATTACACCCGCCGCCTGCCAACCGAACTCCAGATCGGCCAGACCGTCACCGTGGAAGGCCCTTACGGCCGCTTCCAGCCGCGCGGCGGCGCGCGCCAAGCCTGGGTGGCCGGCGGCATCGGCGTCACCCCCTTCCTGGCCTGGCTGCAAAGCCGGGAACTGAAGGAGAAGCAGCTGGACGTGGATTTCTATTATTGCGTGCGCAGCCGCGGCGAAGCGGCGCGGCTGGAAGAAATGCGCCAGGCCTGCCATCAGCACGGCGTGCGGCTGCATCTGATCGAGAGCGAAGCCGGGGCACAGTTGAACGCCGGCATGCTGCCGGAAGTGGACGAGGTCTGGTTCTGCGGCCCGCAAGGCTTGGGCGAGGCGCTGCGGCGCGGCCTGAAACAACGCGGCGCGCAGGCGCCGGCTTTCCACCACGAGGCGTTCTCAATGCGCTGACGCAAGACGGGCGTTCCGACCTGCCGGAACGCCCGTCATACACTCAAGCAAGCCGCTGCAAGGCGGCTGGCGCATCGCTAGTCTAGAGTCTGTTCAAAGTCTCGCGAGCTAGAGCGAGACAAGGCGGAAACAACCGAAGAAGCGGAATGTACATACGGTACATCAGCATTCTGAGGTCTTTTCCAACGCCCTTTTCTATCCATCCCACCGCAGCGTAGCAGATCGTAAACAGGTTCTTAGAGTCGCTAACAAAACCGCGCAGCGTACCTGAGCCAAGGCGCGCCGACGCAGGCAGTACAAGTCGTACGACAAGGAGGCGCAACGCAGGATCAGGGGTTTTGTTAGCGGGTCTTAACGCGTGGCGTAGACGCTGCGCCTCCCCTGCTCATCAAAACTCAACACCTGATAAGGCTGCTTGCTCGGCCCCTCCATGCCCGGGCTGCCCATCGGCATGCCCGGCACCGCCAGGCCGACGATCTTGGGCTTGTCCTTCAGCACCTTCTTCACCAGATCCGCCGGCACATGGCCTTCGAACACATAGCCGCCGATCTCGGCGGTATGGCAGGAACGCAGATCCGCCGGCACCTTCAAGCGGGCCTTCAACGCTGACATATCCGCCTCGTTGCGGCTTTGCAGCGCCACGCCGTTCTGCTGCATATGCTCGGCCCAGGCGGTGCAGCAACCACAATACGGGTCCTTGTGCATCACGCCGCCGGCGGCGGCCACCACGGGGGACATCAAGGAAACGGCCAGCGCGGCGGCGGCCCAATACATGCGTTTATTCATGAGATGAAATCCAATGCTATTTGAATGAAAAAGCGAACCAGCCCGCAAAACCGCGGTTGGCGCAAAAAAAGGATCATTCAACAGATTGGGGAGGCCGCTCCGGCGGCGCGGGGATGAAACCGGACCACACTATTTCAGCCTTGGCCTGCAGCACCGGGCGGATCGCCTGCAAGGGCAGGCTGGGCGCCGCCGGCCATGGGGCGGCCGGCAACTGGCAGCAAGCGGCGGCCTGAGCGGCGCTGGCCGGCGGGGTATGGCAAGCCGCGCCGTCGTCGGCCATCCAGACGCAGGGCGCGCTGGCGTCCACGCGTCCGCCCATGCTCCAACCCGCCTGCGGCAAGAGCAGCAGACACGTTAGCAACAGTAGCAAGGGCAGACGAATAGGCATCGATTCAGGTAGGGCGCTGAGTCCGGAACAGGCTTGAGACTGGCGGATAGCGCCTTGGTTCCCAAGCCATTTCGCCATTTCTCCCACCCCGCGCAAAGTTTGAGCCAGGTCATATCCGCGCCAGATTTGTCGCGATCGAGTACAATCACGCCCTCAATCAATAACGATTCGCATTTGCGTTCGCATTAATTCGGTGGGATACTTATGGTCCCATTTGACATTCCTTGCGCAAACTAAACGCCAACGGCATGCACACAGCGCCGGCCTTGCCGGGACGCGGATCAAATGGGCTTCGTTCATGTGATGATTTCCAGGTATCCACGATAATGAAAACCTTTGACTCCGCCGCCCGTCACGGCGTGCGCCTTGCCCTGTTGTCCGCGGCGGTTTCCGCCCTCTACCTGCCCGCCGCCCACGCGGCGGAAGTCGAAGCCACGCTGCCCTCGGTCGTGGTCACCGCTTCCGGTTACGAGCAAAAAATCAAACAAGCCCCGGCCAGCATCTCGGTAATTACCCGCGAAGATCTGGAAAAGAAACCGTTCACCAATCTGACCGACGCCATTCGTGATCTGGAAGGCGTCAGCATCAATGGCGCAGACCCAACGGACAAAGATATCTCCATCCGCGGCATGCCCGGCGAATACACGCTGATTTTGGTGGATGGTCGCCGCCAAAATACCCGCGAGGCTCGCAGCCGCGGCACCGGCGGTTTCCAGCAATACCAGATCCCGCCGATGGAGGCGATTGAGCGCATCGAAGTGGTGCGCGGCCCGATGTCCTCGCTATACGGTTCCGACGCCATGGGCGGCGTGGTCAACATCATCACCCGCAAAGCCCCAAGGAATGGCATGGCTCGATGACGCTGGGCGGCACCATCACCGAACATTCGAACGAAGGCAATACCGGTCAGAGCAGCTTCTGGCTGGGCGGTCCGCTAATGAAAGACCTGCTGTCGCTGCAAGTCTACGGCGCGCTGAACAACCAAGCCGAAGATAGTATCTACTACTCTCCTGGTGATGTAGGCGGCAAGGATACTAATCACGTAGCTGATATTAATGCCAAGCTGACGTTCACGCCGAACCAAGACCACGACATTACTTTTGAAGCTGGTCATAATAAGCTTCGCAAGACCACAACACCCGGCAAATCTTTAGCAGGTGATAACAAGTACGACAAATTGGATACCCGCGACCACTGGAGCCTCAGCCACAATGGTAAATATAGCAATGTCCGTTCTAATCTCTCTCTTTATCAAGAGATAGAAAAGAGTCGTCAAGACATTAACAGTGTCAGCAACAATCAAAACATCAAGGTCACTAATACTACCTTGGATGGCCAACTTTCCTTCTTATTGGATCGCCATACCCTTAAGACGGGGGTCCAATTCGGTAATCAGGAGGCTAGTGGGCTGAGCAATACCGAAGCAATTCGTGGCTACAAAGGCGCTGCTAATCCCGACAAAGTCACAGTCAATACTTGGGCCTTATTTGCAGAAGACAGCTATGAGGCAACCGATAGCCTCACCATTACTGCGGGTGCGCGAGTCGATCACCATAGCACTTTCGGCACACACTTTACTCCGCGCTTGTACTTTGTTGACCACCTCAGCTCGCAATGGACACTAAAAGGCGGCGTAGGTAAAGGCTTCAAAGCACCAACCATTCGCCAAAGCAGCGCGAACTTCTGCATGCCGACGGGGTCTTCCTCCAAAAAACGCGGCACGCTATGCGGCAATCCAAACCTGAAGCCAGAGGAAAGCACTTCTTATGAAGTGGGCTTGTACTTTGATAATGAGAAAGGCTTGAGCGCAAACGCTACTTTGTTCAATAACGACTTTAAGAACAAAGTCGTCAGCTTCGATACTGGCGTCGTCAACCCCCTCGTTCCACCGGTTCAAGGCACTCCACAAACGGTCTATGTATATGACAATGTTGACTCGGTAAACATCCGTGGCCTAGAACTGTCCAGCAGTTGGACCTTCATGCCGAAATGGACGCTATCCGGTAATTACACCTACACCAAGTCCAAACGCGAAGGCGGCAAAGAAACCACTTTCGATGGTCACTCTCTCGATGGCAAACCGCTGGATAAAACACCGGAACACTCCGGCAATGTGAAACTGGCTTGGGCACCCATGGAAAAGCTGGGTCTGTACACGCGCATGAACTTCGAGGGCAAACAGTACTACACCGGCTTCCGCAACGGCGCCAACAACGTACGTACCCGAGGCGGTTCCAGCACCTGGGACTTTGGCGGCAGCTACAAGCTGAACAAGAGCTTTGACGTCAACTTCGCCGTGTACAACCTGGCCGACCGTACTGTCGCTGTCGACAACCGCGATCGCGACGGCGGTCTTGATGGCAACTGGATGGTCGACGAGGGCCGCCGCTATTGGCTGACCTTGACCGGCAAGTTCTAAGCCGCACCCTGACGGCCCGTCCCGGACGGGCCGGAAACACCGCACGGCAGTTGCCGAATCCGCCGGATTCGCCAACTGCCTGTTCCCGTTTTTACGATTGGAGAATTGATGATGTTGAGCAGCCGCGCCCAATTGACCACGCCCAATGCCGACAAGGTGCTGTACAAGCTGTGCAAGCACTACGCGCTGAAAGTCCCGGTGGAGTTCGACAGCCACCAGGCTCATGTGCACTTCCCCATCGGCGAATGCCGGATTCAGCGCCAGGACGACACCCTGGACATGATCTGTGCCGCCGACGCCGCCGACAAGCTGGCCAAGATCGAATTCATCATGGACGAGCACCTGGGCCTGATGGCCAAGACGCCGGACTTGAAACTGGATTGGGCCAAGACCGAGTAAGCCCCCAGCCCAGCCGCGTTTTCCGAGCGCGCCGGGCCTGCCCGGCGGCTCCCGTTTCTGTATGATGCTTGCCACCCGCTCCACGGCTAAAGCCCGTCCACCCGCCCTCTCCACCGCGGCGGGCTTTGGCAGCGGAGCCGTATCGCTCAAGGAATCACAATGAAAACACTGTTCTCCCGTCTGCTGCTGGCCGGCGCGCTGGCCGCGGCCACGCTGGCGGCCCAAGCCGCCACCGTCACCGACATCGCCGGCCGTAAAGTGGAAGTGCCGGCCAAGGTCAATCGCATCCTCCTGGGCGAAGGCCGGCTGTTCTACGCGCTGGCCCTGCTGGAAGGCAAGCAGCCCATCGCCCGCATCGCCGGCTGGCAGGGCGACTTCCGCCAGTTGGACCCGCAAACCTACGCCCAGTACAAGCAGCGCTTCCCGGCCATCGACCAGATTCCGCTGATCGGCAAGACCAGCGAAAACTCGGTCAGCGCCGAAAAAGTCTTGACGCTGCGCCCCGACATCGCCGTGTTCAGCATCTCCGGCCACGGCCCGGGCCTGAACAACCCCATCGTGCAGCAATTGCAAGCAGCCAAGGTGCCGGTGGTCTTCGTCGATTTCCGCAACGCGCCGCTGGAACACACCGTGCCCAGCCTGCGCATCATGGGCAAGGCGCTGCAGCGCGAGGCCGAGGCCGAGCGCTTCATCCGCTTCTACCAGGGCAAGATGGACGCCATCCGCAAAGTCGTCGCCGCCATCCCGGCGCAGCAAAAGCCCAAGGCCTTCCTGGACCTGCGCGCCGGCGCCTTCAGCAACGTCACCAGCGCCGGCCGCGGCAGCCTGGGCGAGCTGGTGGACGCTGCCGGCGGCGTCAATATCGCCGACAAGCTGATTCCCGGCGCGGTGGGCGAAGTGAATATGGAGCATGTGCTGGCCAGCAATCCGGATCTTTACATCGGCACCGGCACCGCGGACGCCGCCGACAAGACCGGCATCCAGTTCGGCGCCAACATCAGCGCGGCGCAGGCGCAGGCCTCGCTCAAGCGCACCGCCGCGCGCAGCCCGGTGGGCGCCTTGCGCGCGGTGCGCGAAGGCCGCACCTTCGGCGCCTGGCACCACTTCTACAACACGCCTTACCACATCGTGCTGCTGGAAGCCTTCGCCAAGGAACTGCAGCCGGCGCGCTTCGCCAAGCTGGACCCGGACGCCAGCTGGAAGCAGCTGCACCGCGACTTCCTGGCCATAGAGCCGCAAGGCACTTACTGGGTCAAGGGCGTTAAATGAGCGGCGAAACCCTAACGCTTTCCGCCGCCATGGTGGCGGCGGACTACCGCCGCACCCTGCTGCGCCGGCTGCTGCTGGTGGCCGTGCTGCTGAGCCTGCTCGCCGTCTCGCTGACGCTGGACGTCACCACCGGCGCCAGCGGCATGCCGCTGGCCGAGTTCTGGCAGACGCTGTGGCACCCGGCCGCCGCCGATCCGGCCACCGAGGTGATCGTCTGGCAGATCCGCCTGCCCTATGCGCTGATCGCCATCGCCGCCGGCCTGGCGCTGGGTCTGGCCGGCGCCGAAATGCAGACCGTGCTGCACAACCCGCTGGCGGACCCGTTCACCCTGGGCCTGCAGCCGGCGGCCGCCTTCGGCGCGGCGCTGGCCATCCTGCTGGATGTCAGCCTCCCCGGCATCCCCGGCCCGTGGATGCTGCCGGTCAACGCCTTCGTGTTCGCGCTCGGTTCCGCGCTGCTGCTGGACGTGGTGGCGCGCTGGAGCAATATGCCCACCAGCGGCGTGGTGCTGTTCGGCATCGCGCTGTTCTTCAGCTTCAACGCCCTGGTGTCCCTGCTGCAATTCGTCTCCACCGCGGACTCGCTGCAAGACTTGGTGTTCTGGCTGATGGGCAGCCTGTCGCGCGCGGACTGGCCCAAGATCGCTTTGCTGTTCGGCGCTTTCGCGCTGATCCTGCCCTGGTCGCTGAGCCAGTCCTGGCGGCTGACCGCGCTGCGCCTGGGTGAGGACCGCGCCGCCAGCTTCGGCATCAATGTGCGCCGGCTGCGGCTCAGCTCGCTGCTGCGCGCCAGCCTGCTCACCGCGCTGGCGGTGGCCTTCGTCGGCACCATAGGCTTCATCGGCCTGATCGCGCCGCATATCGCGCGCCGGCTGGTGGGCGAGGACCACCGCTTCTACCTGCCGGTGAGCGCGCTGACCGGCGCCGCCATCCTGTCCATGGCCTCGGTGGTGACCAAGAATCTGGTGCCCGGTGTCATCGTGCCGGTGGGCATCGTCACCTCGCTGGTGGGCATCCCCTTCTTCATCGCCATCGTGCTGCGCAACGGAGGCCGCCAATGAGCTCCGCTCTGTCCATCCATCAACTCTCGGTCAGCTACGGCAAGCGTCAGGTGATACGCGGGCTGGACGTGCCCTGTCTGCGGGCGGGCGACATCACGGCCTTGCTCGGCCCCAACGGCAGCGGCAAGTCCACCTTGCTGCGCGCCTTGGCCGGCCTGCAGCACAGCCGCGGCGACGTCCGCCTGGACCAGCGCGCGCTCAGCCGCCAGCGCGGCGAAGTGGCCTACCTGCCGCAAACCCTGCCGCCCAGCGTGCATCTGTCGGTGTTCGAATCGCTGATGGTGGCCGGCCAGGCCACCGCCGCCGGCCTGTCGCGCCGCCACGACGACCAACAGGTGTTCGCGCTGCTGCAATCGCTGGGCATCGAGCAACTGGCGCTGCGCTACCTGGACCAGTTGTCCGGCGGCCAACGCCAGCTGGTGGGCATCGCCCAGGCGCTGATCCGCGAACCGGCGGTGCTGCTGCTGGATGAGCCTCTGTCGGCGCTGGACCTCAACTACCAGTTCCACGTGATGGACCTGCTGCGCCGCGAAACCCGCCGCCGCGGCATGGTCACCGTCATCGTGCTGCACGACCTCAATGTGGCGCTGCGCCACTGCGACCGGGTGCTGATGCTGAAGGACGGCGCGCTGCAAGCCAACGGCGCGCCGGACGAGGTGATAGACAGCCAAAGCCTGCGCCGCGTCTACGGCGTCAGCGGCCGGGTGGAGCGCTGCTCCCAGGGCGTGCCGCATGTGCTGGTGGACGGGCTGCACAGCGGTTTGCGCTGAGAACCTGTTCAAAGTCTGCTGCGCTTCGTGAAACGTTGCACGGTGAGTACAAGCTCAAAATGCTCATGTACCACTTGTACATTCCGCTTTTTCGCTCGTTTTCGCCTTGTCTCGCTCTTGCTCGCGAGACTTTGAACAGGCACTGAGGACTGGTTTACGATCCGCGGGGTTTTCGCACCTGGCTTGCAAGACCGTAACACCGACACACGGCCGAGGTCGCACACCGCCTCGGCCGTTTTCATGACTAGCGCGCCTCAAGCCCTGCAAAACCCCAGCGCCGGATGGAAGCGCCAGCCATTGTCCGACTGCGGCAAGCTCAGCCCGCCAAAGCGCCGCGCGCAGGCGTCCAGCTCCATGCCCAGTTCCGCCGCCAGCTCGGCCAAGGCCGCCGGATAATCGCTGACGCCCCAGGGCCGGATATTCGGCTGCGCCAATGCCGCGTCCGGCACCCGCTGGTTCAGGCTGGCCTCCACCGGCGTGAAATGCGGCGGCTCCGGCCAGGGCCGGCTTTCCACCCGGTGCAGCGCGTAATCGTCCCCGTCCTCGGTGGGCAATAACAGCAAATCCACCTCCGGCTCCCCGCCGGCGCGGAAAGGCTGCTGCTGCGCCAACACTCCGCTGAGCAGCGCCTGCGGCTGCTGCCAACAGCTATACGCGCCCAAGGGCGCGATGGCCTGACCCTCGCGCCCCGGCCGGCTGCTGGCGGCTTTGGCCTGGCCGGCCGGCGACATCATCTGCGCCAGCCGCGCATGCTCCAGGTGCGACAAGCGCCGCTTCGGCTGCAAGGGCTCCGGCTGCACGATGCGCGGCCGCGCGTCCAGATGCCGGTACTCATCCTCCTCCAGCAGCTCGCTCAGCAGATGGCTGTCCAAGGCAAACGTCTCGCTCTCGAAGCCCGGCCAGCAGAAGGCCGGCTGTTTCCCTGGCGGCCTCCTTGGCTGTTCCACGCTGCGCAGATTGCGCTCGCCAATCAGCACATTCACCTTGTCCCAAGGCTCCGGACGGTGGCGGCGCAGCCGGCCGGCCAACTGGATCAGCGAACGCATCGACGAGGGCTCGACTATCGCCCAGTCGTAATCGTGGTCCCGACCCACCTCGGTTACCGGCGAGCCCAGCACGATGAACACATGCTCGCTCTCCGGCTCCGCGTCCAGCTCGCGGCGGATGGCCGGCAGCGTGAACACCGCCTGCGGATCGGAACGATTCAGCGCCTGGTCCAGCTGGCGCTCGATGGCGGAACGCAGCAGCAAGGGGTATTGCGAGTGGTAGACGCATAAATGCAGCTGCCAGTGCGCCGGCCACGGCAGCGCGTACAAGGCCAGCGCCACCTCGAACAAGGGCTGGATATTGGCCATGCGCACCAGGCCGAAGCTGACCGCCTGGCCGCTGATCGGGTCCCGCTGCTGATTGAGCCGGTGCAAACGCTCGATAGCCGGCTGCAACTGAGCGGCGAACTCCCGACGCAAGGCCGGCGCCTGCCCCTGGCCGAAGCTCAACGGCAGCAGCTCGGCATGGCGCCGCGCCGGCTGCGTGGCCAGCCAGTCGGCGCGCCGGCCGGCGAACTGGCGTTGCCGCCGGCGGAAAGCGTCGACATCGGCGCAGTCTTCCTGGGCCCGGTCCTGTTCATCCACCCAGGCGCAGCACACCGCCAGTGGCCGCCCCGGCTGGCCGCGATTGGCCTGGAACTGACGGCGGCCGGCCAGATAAGCCTCGAACAAGCCCTCGATCAGCGCCGGCGGCAAGGTGGCGGACGACAGCAGCAGCCGGCTGCCCAGCAAGCCGGCCCAATGCGCCAGCCGGGTCAGCGCCGGCAAATCCGCTAGGTCGAAATCGTCCGGCTCGTCCAGCACCAGGTCCCCGCTCATCAGCCGCAGCATGGGCGCGATCTGCCGCCCGCCGCGCTGGCTTTCCGTCGCCGGCGTCAGATGGTCTATGGTGCACACCAGCAGCGGCGCCTGCAGCAGCTTGGCCGTTTGCGGATCGCGCAGCGCGCGCGACAACAGCGGGTGCTCGCCGCCGGCCTCGTAACGCACCTCGCCGCCCTCGTCCCACAAAGCCTGGCGCGAGGCCGAGCCGCTGGCTTCCGCCTGCTGTTGATAGTGTTTGAACAACTGGGTGTTGGCGCTGCCGCCCACGCAGATGGCCAGATCGTCCTCGTTCAGGCGCAGCCGCTGGCGGAAGGCCTGACCGGTTTGCAGCGTCAGCGCGCGCAAGCCCAGCGCAAACGCGCAACGCAGGCCCAGCGCCGGGTCCGCCAAGGCGTACATGATCCGCGCATTGCCCAGCGTCTTGCCGCAGCCGGTGGACGCCATATTGACGATGAAAGCGCCCTGCTCCGCCGCCCGCGCGCGCATTCCCGCGGTCAGGTCCGCGGCGCGGTCCTGCCAGCGGAAGCGCCCATCGGCGCTGCGCTGCAGCAAGCGCTTGCGCCGCGACAGCCGCGGCAGCTCGCGCTCAAAACCGGGCAAGGCGCGGCATACCAAAGCGCTCTGCTCCGCCACGCCCAGCAAATGCTCGTCCAGCGGCTGATTGAAATCGCCGGACCGGCCATGAGTATTCGCCCACAGCGGATAGCCGGCCTGGCCGCGCTTGTGCCGCAGTTGGGCGTAATCCAGGCTGGAAAAATGGTGATCCGCCAGCATCAGGCTCAGCCGCGCCACATGCATCGCGTAAGGATTATCCAGCCAGCGCGTCTCGCCGCGCGCGGTCAGGCGCGCGGCCAGCTTGTCCGCCAGCCGCGCGGCGCGGCGGCTCCAGGCCGGCGTATTCACCGGCAGGCCCAGCGGGAAACGCCAGTACGGCGCCAGCTGCGCCGGTTCGGCCTCCGTCTCCCGCCATTCGTTCCAGCGCGCGTCGATATGGGCCGGAATATTCAACAGCATGCGGCTTTGAAAACCCTCCAGCTTGCCGCCCAAGCGGCATTGCCGCTCCTGCTTGAACTCCGGCATCAGCGGCAGCCGATGATGCGTCAGCACCAGCCAGCCCACCGCGGCGGCCAGCGGCGGCAGACGGGAAAACGGCGGTTCGCACGCCTCCCCCATGCCGTCCGCCTGCAAACGCGCCAGCCAGCTGGCATGGTCCTGCTCCGTCGGCTGCCGCAAGCGCGCCAGCCAGCCGGCGTCGTCGTCATCGCCGACAAAGGCCTGGAACAAGCGCAGCGACACCCACTCGTGGCGGTAGAGATTGCGCTCGTTCCGCTCGCCGCGCAGCCGTTGCTGAAACGCCTGGCTGGCCTTGCCCAGGTCGTGCAGCAAGGCCGCCAGGCCGGCCAGCAGCTGGATGTCCTCGCCGCTGTGCCAATCGTTCTCGTCCGCGCTGCGCAGCACATTGCGGCGGGTGCTGTGCGTGGGTGTGGCGCCGTCGGCATTGAAACGGCTGGCGTCGCCAACGATCCACAGCAGCTCGCTATGGTCCTGGCCGCGTATCCAGTGGCAGGCCACCGCGGTGTTCTTGCGCGCGCTCTGGCGCAGCAAGCGCCGCAGCGTGTCCAGCCCGGCCTGGGTGATCGGCGTTTGCCAGACGCGGTCGCCGCGGCGCTCGGCGAACTGGTCCAAAATCTGCCGGCTGCGCGTCAGCGCCTTCTTGTCGCATTGCGAAATCAGCAGGATATTCATGCCGCCCGCCCCCGCCGCTCGGCAATATCCTTCAAGGTGTCGATGATGAAGTCCAGCGCCTCGCCGCGGGTCAGCGCCTCGATGCAGGCCTGGCGGAAAGTCTGCTCATCGTCGCCGCGCATCGCGGACACAAAGGCCTGCGGCAGAATCAGCGCGTCCTTGACCAGGTCCGCCGCGTCGAACACCAGCCCGCCGCGCCGGGTCTTGCCGTGCAACACCGCCAGGCCGTGCGGCAAACCCAGCACCCAGGCCGCGGTGGCGCCCAGGCCGTAAGCCAGGTAATTGCCGTGATCCAGAAAGGCGTTGGCCGGGTCCGTGCCGGCGCCGCGCTTGGCGCGGCTGAAATCGCCATAACCGGTGGCCTGCGCCGCCAGGCGGAACAGCAACTTGGTCAGCCGCGCCTCCTCGGTCAGCAAATGCGCATGGTCCGGCGCCTGGGCAATCGCCTGGCGCGAAGCTTGCAAGGCCGCCTCCAGGCCGGCCTCCTCCACCACGAAACCGGCTTCGCGCAAGGCGCGGCTGCCCAGCCAATGCCTCTGCAAACAGCCCAGCCGCGCCAGCTGCACATCCTTGGCCGCAGCCAGCCGCTGCGCGTCGTCAAACCAGAAACGCACCCAGTACTGCAGATACTCGGTGGGCCGGTACTCGCTTTGCGGCGCAAACCACGCCGCCTCCTGCTCCAGCTCATTGGCGCTAAACAAGGGCGTGCCGCCCCCGCCGCAAAACCCCACCATCACCCCGGCCTTGGCCAGCTCCCGCATCGCCGCCTGCGTCACCGAGGTGCCGGTACCCAGCAGGATGCAACTAGTGTTGGCGATGGGGATATTCCAATACAGCGAAGCCTTGCCCGCGTCGGTGACGTATTCCACCCGCCCGCCATTGACCAGCACCCGGCAGTGCTGCAGGTAGTAAAGATTGGCGCGCTTGGAATGCAGAATGGTCTTGAGATCAGACGGGGAAAAATCGGACATGGCGAATCCTTCGGGATGGAACGCGACAGCGCATCTTGCCATGGGCATGAGCGCAGGGACAGCCAGCGCGGACTACCCTTTTTTTCTGTCCCCAGGGGCCGACATTTAAAAACAATGACTTAGCGATAAGCTGAAAATTTGGGTCAAAGCCGGAAGAATCGCTGCAAATGCCCACGCCATAAGGACTGTGGGCGGTGTAGACTCTAGTTCACTGCCGGATAGGCAGCTTAAGAAATCGGCAAAGTCGCTTCCACCTCGCCGGTTTCGTTCACTGCCGGATAGGCAGCTTAAGAAAGCTGAGGACGAGAAAATCGTCGTCGGCCACCTGTTCACTGCCGGATAGGCAGCTTAAGAAATAACACGTTTTATCGCCACGCCAGAGGCTTGGTTCACTGCCGGATAGGCAGCTTAAGAATGGTGCCAGGCTCACGAGTTACCCCCGCTGCCGTTCACTGCCGGATAGGCAGCTTAAGAATTCGACAACGGATCAGGGGCCCGCCGGATCAGGTTCACTGCCGGATAGGCAGCTTAAGAAATCGGTGGCAGCCGCAATCAGCTGCGTATTATGTTCACTGCCGGATAGGCAGCTTAAGAAACCACAGCCTTCAATAGGGCGGCGACGGCGTCCGTTCACTGCCGGATAGGCAGCTTAGAAAATCACGGCTACATGCAGGCGGGCGTGGATTTCTGTTCACTGCCGGATAGGCAGCTTAGAAAGCATCTCGGCGCAGTCGCTGGCGGAAATCCAGGTTCACTGCCGGATAGGCAGCTTAGAAACTATTGAAGGCTGTGGGGCAGCGGCTGCGCATGTTCACTGCCGGATAGGCAGCTTAGAAAAAGATGCGAACATGCTCAAGCTCGGCCTTGTCGTTCACTGCCGGATAGGCAGCTTAGAAAGTGTTCAGGCTGGCCGAAACAGTGGAGTACGAGTTCACTGCCGGATAGGCAGCTTAGAAATACTACAACAGCGCGAATCCGTCGCAACCGTGGTTCACTGCCGGATAGGCAGCTTAGAAATGGTTGATGGCATCCTTCACCGATCCGATGGCGTTCACTGCCGGATAGGCAGCTTAGAAATTCGGGTATGTGACCTGGAATCCCTTCTTCTGGTTCACTGCCGGATAGGCAGCTTAGAAAAGCACGGCAGCGACGAGGACGTGGTGGCGCTGGTTCACTGCCGGATAGGCAGCTTAGAAACACGGACAGCGTCAGCTCGCCCAGGCACTGCAGGTTCACTGCCGGATAGGCAGCTTAGAAATACACGCATCCGGTACAGGACGTGCAGTCGGAGTTCACTGCCGGATAGGCAGCTTAGAAAACCGAGCACCCTTACCTATCTGCAGACTCAATGTTCACCGCCGGATAGGCAGCTTAGAAATTCGGGCAGGTCGTGACCGGCTGGGAGCTCGACGTTTACTGCCGGAATAGGCAGCTTAGAAAATTCGGCGACGGTGAAACCGGGGCAGGTTTTGGTTCACTGCCGGATAGGCAGCTTAGAAATGATGGACCGGCTGTTCAACGCCTTGGACGGCGTTCACTGCCGGATAGGCAGCTTAGAAAAGAACGGCAGCCATGCGGGCTTCATCCTGTACGTTCACTGCCGGATAGGCAGCTTAGAAATGCGATGAAGCGGCGCCTTTGGATTCCTCCTCGTTCACTGCCGGATAGGCAGCTTAGAAAAGTTCGGCGTTGCCGAGTCGGCCGGCCACCAGGTTCACTGCCGGATAGGCAGCTTAGAAAAGTCACCGAGGAAATGCACCGCGCGGCGGTGAGTTCGAAAACGGAGACGGGGCAATTCCACTTGCCATACACAGCGATTGCCTGAAAACGAGCACAGCAAGAATCGGGTCGCCCGCAGGGGTACGCCGCCATAGACTTCGGACATCTCAATGATACGAAGGAGCGCGGCATGGCTTGGCAACTGGAAACCTTGGATCCGGTTTTCGTCGAACGGGCACGACACAAAGGGATTGATGCGCTCGGCCAGCCCGTGCGGCGGATGGCTGCCGCCGGCGGCGAACCGTTCCGCGATGCGCTGCGCCGCGCCATTCCGGGTGAGGAGCTGATTCTGGCGAGCTACAGCCCATTCCACCAAGTCGGTCCATACCGCGAGTATGGCCCGGTTTTCCTGGCGGCTGAATCACAACCGGAGCCTCTGCCCGAGCTGTCAGCGCTACTGCACCGCGTCGGCGAGAATGCCTACCTCGGCGACAGCGTGGCGCTGCGCGCTTACGACAAAGAACAGACCATGCAGGAAGCCGCACTGCTGCCAACGCATGAGGTGGAGGCGACTCTGACACGCTGGGAGGCACGGCCCGAGATCGCTTTCGCGATGCTGCGTTTCCCCGCCCATGGATGCTATGCGCTGCGACTGAACCGGCACGAATAAATGGAGCCCATGCGATGCGTGATCGGCCACCTGAAAATCAGTCCTTAGAACCTGTTTACGATCTGCTGCGCGTACACGGTAAACAGCCCTTCGAAATGCTCATGTACCGGATGTACACTCCGCTTTCTCAGCCGCAACGCCTTGTCTCACTCTTGCTCGCGAGATCGTAAACAGACTCTTACGGAACAAGCCGCGCTCAAAAAGCAAAAACGCCGCTCACCCAAGGTGAACGGCGTTTTTCCTCAAACCGGCGCGGCTCAAGTCAAACGCCGCGCCAACTCCTCACCTATCCTTCGCATCGGCTCCGGATCGCTCATGCCGAAGCGGTTAAAGTCCTGCTCCACTTTTTAGCTTACCGCAAAGACAAGGGTCGAATCTTCAGCCGCTATCTGTCCTCGTTCGTGAACCTTTGAACCACCTTTTAGAAAACATCCACCGCGTCGACGGATCACTACGCCACATTCACCGCCAGATCAGTGTCTTAGAAAACTCATCGAGCTTGCCGAACCCACTCTAGATAGCCCTCATCGCTTTTGCCCGCTGCACCTCGTTCCAGCAAAGATCTTGTTGCCAGCACTCGTAAGAACTAACTCACGCTCAAACATGACATTCGCTTATTGCATAATATAATGATTGGCATTAGAATATTTCATTGAATAATCATGTAACAAATTAAACAATCATTATAAAGAGTTCAACCCGTGATCCGATTCAATTTAATTAAAAAAACGATTGTCATTCTCATGTGCGCAATACTAGCAGCCTGCGGAGGAGGAGGTGGTGGAGGGGAAGGCTCTGGGGGAGGCGCTCCATCGACAACGCCAAGCGCGCATATCAATATAAATGCCCCGAAAGGAGTTTTTGCGGGTGAGCTATTAAGCTTTATTGGTGAAAGCAATCAGGGTCCTCATACTTACGAGTGGGATTTTGGCGATGGGGAAAAATCAACTGATGCAGCGCCTTCGCACTCCTACGCATCGGAAGGCAGCTATACGGTAACTCTGGCAATCACTAATCAAGCTGGGCTTAGGGCGCAGTCAAGCTCGAAGATCTCCATTCTTCCGGCAAAAGTCACCGCCACGATCACCGGATTAAGTACCAATGCGCTGACAATTGGGGATTCAATTGAATTGGAAGCAATAGGCACAGGTAGCCTTCCCATAAATTATGAGTGGGATTTTGGTGATGGCAGCATCATCCAAGGGAAAAAAGTAATTCATGCTTACTCTAAGGCTGGCAGCTATCAAATAACGCTAAAAGCTAAAGACAAGAATGGAAACACATCAACATCGCAAGCAAGCGTTAACGTTGCCACTTCCAAACCAACCGCGCAATTGGTCATTCAAAATACCGGCCAAATCACCTCAGGCCAAGCGGTAAGCCTTAAAGCCTATGGTAGCGGCTATAGAAGTGTGCGATTTTCATGGGAATTTGGAGACGGAGAAAAGGGCGATGGAGATTTTCAAACCCATACCTATAAAAAGGTAGGAACGTATCTCGCCAGAGTCACAGTAACCGATGAAGCCGGTGAGATAGCAACAGCCGCCACGACAATACAAGTTGTCTCTCCTCCCTCTCCAATCATTTACTCCATGAACCCCAGTAATTTATCCATCTTGGCGGGAGAGTTCATCCGGTTTGATATGATAGTGACAGGAGAGGGCAATCTTGACTATGCGTGGGATTTTGGAGATGGTTCGAGTTTGGTAAAAGAAAAAAGCCCAACCCATCACTTTCCCTCTTCCGGAACATTCACCGTCACCGCCTATGCCTACAGCAGCAATGGGCAACAAACCCAGGCAACCGCGACAATTTCAGTGGCGCGCTCAGGCATGCGTGTTCTAGCAGGCAGCATCTTTGGTCCAGGCAACCTAGATGGCAATGGCACGAATGCCCGATTTACTTCGCCAGGCAAAGTGTCAAGCAGTATCGATGGCTACTTGTTCTTAATTGACACTGTAACTACCGTTAATGATCTGGGAGGGCGAGTTGAACAAAAGTCTATAAGACGAATAGACAAAATGGGCAATGTCGTCACGATACTTTCCGGAGAGAACTTTGCCAGCGTCTCTGCGGGGGAAAATGGCGGCTTCTATTATTTAAATGGTGATTATATTCCAGGGGGAAGAGTAACCATCTATAAAGTATCCCCAGCAAATGTAAAGTCGGTCATTCTATCACCCGACAATGGGGATATTTATCAGATCTTGTCCAATGGCAATGGCAAGCTCTACGCCTTGCTTGATATAGGCCTATATGAATACACCGAGCGGAATGGCTGGAGCAAAATACCCACGACCAGTGCTTACCCTCGTGACTTGGAGCAAATAGATAGTCTAGGTCGACTCTATTTTGGTTCTTCCGACAGCTACTACCGGATTGACTCAAATCAAAAGCTAGAGTTATTAAGAAAGAAAAATACTTTCAGTGCAGGTATCGATAGCGATGGCAATATTTACGACGTTCACTACTACACTCATGACATCGAGAAAGTTACTCCTAGTGGGGAGTCATCTACCATCATTAGAGGGGAGGCTGACTTAAACCTTACTGATCCATTGGATGCGGATCCTCTTCTCACCATGGAGAGTGATGGCAGTGTCTATATTGTAAATAGCAAAAATGCGACCATTCAAAAAAGAGATCCGCAAGGGCACCTCAGTATCGTGGCAGGCGGCTATAGAATTGAAAACAGAATGCAAGACAGCTGTGGCGATGCGATATTAGCCAAGCCATTCATGCTATCTGCTGGGCTGGATGGTGAAAAGATATTTGTGGATCACAGCTTCATAAGATCCATTGAAAGCAATGGTTGCGTTAAAAGCCTGTACACCCCATCAGATTATGACAAAATAACCGGCTTGCTAAAGAGTCAATCTGGAGCGATTTACTTCACAACCACTAATAAAAATGGGGTATTCAAGCTTGTAAATGGCAAAGCTGAGGTTTTCTATCAAGATGTCTACCGGTATGGTGATGTACAGGGCTTAACGGAAGATGCCGCAGGAAATATTTACCTCATCGACACCACCGGCATTCACAAGCTAAGCGCCAGCGGTGCTAAAACCACTATCTTTAGTCAAAGATCCTTCCCTATTCCAGACAATGACATCATTGGAGCTGACATCGCCATATCTCCCGCTGGTGAGATTTTCATGGCCAGTAATGCGGTGTTCCGCCTTAACACCTCCACACAACAAATGGAGGCAATTGCCTCGCAAGCTCAATTCAAAAAAGCAAGAGGCATTGCGATAGATAAAGCGGGCAATATCTTTGTCGCGGATACCGGAAATGCGGTCATCCGAAAAATATCGCCGGATGGGAGTGTATCGATTGTCGCCGGGCAACTCGGCAAAAAGGGAACGCTTGCCGGAGCACTGCCAGCGACGCTAACCGCGCCAAGAGATGTCGCCATTGACCCTCGTAATGGCCATTTACTCGTCAGCGATACCGGAGCCATACTTGAAATTAGCATAGATTGATAGCACGCGTTCACCCAGCCTCCATTTCCGTACCTAATCAGTGGTGATTATTGATATTGTATTTTTCATCCACTATTAGATTAAGCATAGAAAAACGCCGCGCTTCACTCAGGAATGCGCGGCGTTGTTTTTTGCTCAACGAACCATTCTTAACACCCTTGGTGCCTTGAAGTCGCTCACAATTCAGTTTTACGGCAAAGGCAAGGCGTGCCGACCTAGGCAGTACTTGGGTACGGTAAGCCTCTGGCGGCTTGATCGCCGCTCCTAGCCCATTAGATGGACTTTCCACCCAGCCGCCGTGCCAATTCCTCGCCTATCCTTCTCATCGGCTCCGGATCGCTCATGCCGAAGTGGTCGCAGTCCAGCTCCACGCACTCCAGCTTGCCGCCGAAGAAGGGCCGCCAATCTTCCGGCTTGGGCGCGTCTTCCGGGTGGATGCCGGCGCGGAACAGCAGCACGTCGCCGTCGTAACGCGGGGTTTGGCTGTCGCGGAACAATTGCATGCCGTGCAGCGAGGCCTCGCCCAGCCGTTCCAGCGCGGCGCGGCCCAGCGGCGCCAGCGGGCTGCCGGGGCGCAGCAGGCGTTGGTAGATCGCCTCATTGTCCAGCGGCAGGCCATTCTCGTCGGCGTCCACTTCGCCGTTGACGCTGAGCACCGTCACCAGCGCGTCGTGCAATGTCGGTTGCGGCCGGCCCAGCCAGCTGGCGGTCGGATAACTGTCCATCAGCGCCGCCAGTTCCACGGTTTCGCCGGCGGCGCGCAGTTGCGCCGCCATCGCTTGGGCCAGTCCGCCGCCCAGGGACCAGCCCAGCAGCCGGTACGGCCCTTGCGGCTGGACTTCGCGCACGCGGGCCACGTAGTCCGCCACCATCGCGTCGAAGCTGGCCGGCTTGTCGCCGGTGATGCCGGTGGCCTGCAGGCCGTAGATGGCCACGCCGGGCAGGTGCTTGGCCAGGCCCAGATAGCACCAGGACAGGCCTTCCGCCGGGTGCAGGCAGAACAGCGCCGGCAGCGCGCCGGGCTGGATGGTCAGCAGCGGCGCGAATTCCTGGCCTTCGCTGGCCGACGGCGGCCGGTGCGCGGCGGGCGCGCTCAGCGCCTGCGCCAGCGCCGCCACCGTGCTGTGGCTGAACAGCGCGGACACTGCCACTTCGCGGTTCAGGCGCTGCGCCAGCCGGTTGGCCACCTGGATGGCTTGCAGCGATTTGCCGCCCAGTTCGAAGAAGTTGGCGTGGCGGCTGGGCGGGGTGACGCCCAACACTTGCTGCCATACCTCCATCACCTGGCGTTCCAGCGGGCTGGCGTCTTCCGCCGCGGCCGGCGCTTGCGCCTCCATGCCGGCGGCCAACTGCTTGCGGTCTATCTTGCCGTTGACGTTGCGCGGCAGGCTGTCCAGCCAGCGCCAGTGATCCGGGATCGCCGCCGCCGGCAGCACCTCGGCCAAGCGCGAGCGCATCGCCGCCGGCTCGGTCTCGCCGCCGCTGAGGAAGGCGGCCAGGGTATAGCCGCCGCCGGCCAGCGGCAGGCCCACCACCACGGCCTCGCGCACCTCCGGGCAGGCCAGCAGCGCGTTTTCGATTTCGGCCGGGTCGATGCGCAGGCCGCTGATCTTCATTTCATGGTCCAGCCGGCCCAGGAAGCGCAGCTGGCCGTCGCTCAGCCGCGCGCGGTCGCCGGTGCGGTAGGCGCGCGGCGCGCCGGGCAACGCGTCCAGCGTTACAAAGCGGCGCGCGGTCAGTTCTTCGCGGCCCAGGTAGCCGATGGCCAGCGCCTCGCCCAGCAGGCACAGTTCGCCGTCCTCGCCCTGCGCCACCGGCTGCAGGCGCTCGTCCACGATGACGGCGCGCACGCCGGGGCGCGGCAGGCCGATGGGCACGCTGTCGCCGCCGTCCCACACCGCGCCGGGGCCGGACAGGATGGCGCTGGTGGCGATGATGGAGGCCTCGGTGGGTCCGTAGCTGTTGAGCAGCACGCTGCCCGGCAACAGCGCCTGCCAGCGGCCGGCGCGTTCCGGCAGCGCGGCTTCGCCGCCGATGATGGTCAGCCGCACGCTAGCCAGCTGCGCGGCCAGTTCCGGCTGCAAGGCGAAGGCCAGTTCGTGCCAGAAGGCGGTGGGCAGGTCCAGCACGCTGATGCGCTGGCGCGCCACCGCGGCGGCGAAGGCCGGCATCGACTCCAGCATCGCGTCGGTGCGCAGCACCAGGGTGCCGCCATGGCACAGCGCCAGGAAGATTTCCTCGATGCTGGCGTCAAAGTGCAGCGGCGCGAATTGCAGAATGCGTTCGTCGGCGCCGATGCGGTACAGCTGGCCGGCGCTGCTGACGAACTGGGCCAGCGCGCCGTGGCTGACCAGCACGCCGTTGGGCTTGCCGGTGGAGCCGGAGGTGTAGAGCAGATAAGCGGCTTGCTCAGCCGCCGGCGCCGGGTCCGCAGCGGCCAGCGCGTCCTGTTGCGGCGGCAGGTCCAGGCACAGCGCCGGCACGGCGCCCAAGAGCGGACGCCAAGCGCTCAGGGTGACGGCCAGCCGAGGCTGCGCGTCGTCCAGCACCATGGCCAGCCGCGTCGGCGGGCCGTGCGGATCCAGCGGCACATAGCAGCCGCCGGCCCACAGCGTGGCCAGGATGGCGACGATGGCTTCCGGGCTGCGCGGCAGCACGATGGCCACCCGTTCCTCCGCCTGCAGGCCGGCGGCTTGCAAGCGGCCGGCCAGTTGCAGCACGCGCTGCAACAGCTCGCGGTAGGACAGGCGCTCGCCGTCCTGTTCCAGCGCCGTCGCGTCCGGCCGCGCGGCGGCGGCGGCGCGGATCAGGCTCAGCACCTCCCGCGGCGCGCGCTCCAGCGCCGCGCCGTCCAGCACGCTCAGCGGCGGCAGCTCCGGCAGCAGCTCGCTCAGCGCGGCGTCCGGAGCGCGGCCGGCCCAGGCGTCCAGCCAGGCCAGCAAATCGTCGCGCAGGCCGTCCAGCTCCGTCTGCGGATAGGCGTTGGGGTTGGCTTCCAGGCACAGCCGCCATTCGGTGTTCAACAGACTGAAATTGATCGACACATCTTCCACCGGGCCGGAGCCCAACGGCAGCACCCGGCTGTCCAGGCCGGCGAACGGCGCGCGGCGGTCGAAAGGCATCAGGTTCACCACTGCGCCGAACAAGCGCTGCTGGCCGCCGACGCGCGCCAGATCGCCGCGCAGCTGCTCGTAGCGGTAGCGCTGATGCGGCCGGATCGCGCGCAGGCTGTCCGCCAGCTGGCGGCTCAGCTCCGCCGCACCCAGCTCTTCGTCCAGCCGCAGGCTCAGCGGCGCGATATTCATCGCCATGCACGGCACCGCCAGCGCCGGCGTGCCCAGGCGGTTCATCACCGGCAGGCCCAGGGTCAGCGCGCGGCGGCCGCTGCGCTTGGCCAGCCAGGCGCCCACCGCCGCCAGCAGCCAGGCGCCCCAGTCCACGCCGTGCTGTTTGGCCGAAGCCTGCCAGGCGGCGATCTGCGCCGGGCTCAGCCATTGCTCGGCCTTGTTGACCCCGTCCGCCAGCAAGGCGGCGGGCGCCAGCGTGCTGGCCGCCGGCTGCCTGCCCTGACGCTGCAGCCAGAAGGCGCGGTCCTGCGCGCAGACCTCGCTGGCCTGGTAGTCGTGATCGGCGGCGACGATCTTGTCCAGCGACCAATCCGCCAGCGGCGGCAAGGCCTGCTGCTTGACGCGGGCGCTGTAGCGCGCCGCCAGCGCCTGGCTCAGCAGGCCGTAGGCGAAGCCGTCCAGCGCGATATGGTGGGTCTGCAGATACCACCAGTGCCGCTCCGGCCCCAGCTTCAACAGCGCGCCCAGATAGAGCGCGTCACGCGCCGGATCGCATGGCCACGCCAGCGCCTGAGCCACCCAGGCCCGCGCCGCCGCTTCCGGTTCCGCTTCCGCGCTGAAGTCCAGGCAGGCTATCTCCGCCTGTGCGGCCACCGGCTGCTGCCACAGCTGGCTGCCGTCAAACTCGAAGCGCATGTTCAACGCCGCGCAATTGGCCAGCACCTCGGCGGCGCTGTCGCGCAAGGCGTCCAGGTCCAGCGCGCCGCGCAGCTCGGTGGCTTCGGCGGTGAGGTAACTCGGGTTGTCCGGGGAAAGTTGCTGTCCCATCCAGATGCCGTGCTGCGCGGCGCTGACGGGGAGGCGAGAAGCGGTCAAAGTCATAAGAAGGCGTGCCGTTGCGGTTCCATGCCAGCGCTATGATGCGTGGGCAGATCAAATGAGAGCAGCAATCTTACACTATAAATGGGAATGATTATCAATATTGGTTTGATTAGGCCTATCCCTTCTCCAGCCTCAGCCCCGCTCTGCAAAGCAGCCTATCTCCCAGCGGCATGCCTCATGCCAAGCACCATTCCTCCCCCGCATGATGCACATCAAGTAAATCCAGACCGCTGTCCATACCAATATCACCTGCTCGCAGGCACACTAGATAGATGGCATGCCAGTTGAATGGACGTAAAAAAAGGCCAGTCGCTTGCGCGCTGGCCGGTCTGAACTGCCTATCCGGCAGAGAACTGAAAATGAAAATTCCAGCTTTACTATTTCTAAGCTGCCTTATGCCGGCAGTGGCGTCGATGTTACAAGTCGCCGCTGCCCATTAACGATAAATGTCACTTTAACAAGGTAAAAAAATGGCGTATGTCGGTGTTGCGCAAGCGCGTGACAAAGTTGGAAGACCGGCTCACACCCATCCCTATCCCTTGCAAAACAGGAGGATGCGCATGCAATGAAGCACCGAGCCAAGGCCCCGGCAGCCCAATCGCGCCGGGGCCGCGCTGCTGTTTGTTCCTGATTTTGATCCAAGGACCAGCCATGCCCCCTACCCTCACGCCCCGCGCCGCAGCACTACGCGCCTTGATTACCGACTTCATCCGGCAACGGCGCGACGATAAGTTGAACAAGCTCGCGCCCGACGACGACGCCAAGCGCGAAGCGCTGCTGGCCAATTATCAACCGACAACTTGGCTCTCAAACCTCGTTCAACGGGCCCTCGAGGTTCAGTTTGTCACCCACCTGCTAAAAGCTACTCATCCCGATATCAAAATTACCGAAGCAACTAACCTTTATTGCTATCCAAACAAACTCCCACCTCATCAAGAAGTTGGTAGTCATCTACTTGGCCCTACATTCAATAATGACCTCACTGGCAATGCAGCCATTTCCTCAGCGTTTTACAAATTCTTAGAACAAAAGTTTGATGGTAAAGCCCTACTTGAATTGGCAACATCACGAGATAGCGACTTTGCCGCAGCACTTAGCAATGACTCAGAGCTATCCCAAAAATGGCTCGAGATTTTTGCAACACTACAGCAGCCTCGTATAAACCTCGCCAGCCACAGCCGCGCCAAGCAAGTGTATTGGCTGGTGGGTTACGAGCCGGCCAAGGACGAGCACTACCACTTGCTGGCTCCGCTCTACCCCAGCGCGCTGGCGCAGCGGCTGTACCAAACCATCCAGGAGCACCGCTTCGGCGAAGCCGCCAAGGCCGCGCGCCAGGCTCGCCGCGAACAACGCGATCACCCTCACGGCTATTGCGATTATCCACAGCTGGCGGTGCAGAAACTGGGCGGCACCAAGCCGCAAAATATTTCCCAGCTCAATAGCGAGCGCAAGGGCAATAACTATCTGCTGGCCTCCCTGCCACCGCAGTGGCAAAGCCTGGGCCTGAAACCACCGCTCAATACCGAAGACGCGCTGCTGCGCTTTGGCCGCCGCAACGATGTGCGCCGGCTGGTCCGCCAACTGCGCGTCTTTCTGGAAAGCCAGCCCCCTCAAAACAAAGATGCCCAAGATCGTCGTGACGATCTGGGCAATGCGCTGCTGGAGGAACTGCTGCTGTTCGGCAAGGAAATGCACGAAGGCCTGCCGCCCGGCTGGAGCGCGGACACGCGCTGCCGGCTGCCGGAATACCAGCAGCTGTGGCTGGACCCTTGGCGCGCCGATGCGGACGCGGACTTTGCCGCGCGCTGGCACGGCGAGGACTGGCCGCAGGAAGTGGCCAAACGCTTCGGCCGCTGGCTGAACCAGCAATTCGACGCCAGCCCGCTGGAGATGGGCGACGCGGAATTCCGCCACTGGGCGCGCGAGCTGGCCGGGGATCTGGGCTGGCAGGCCCAGCACGATCAAACCCGCCGCCAGCTGGCGGCCATGGCCAAGGAGCAAGCATGAGCACTCTGCCCGTGATCACCGGCTTGCTGAGCGTCCCCCGGCTGCGGGTGCAAAACGCCAACGCCATTTCCAGCCCCTTCACCTGGGGCTTTCCGGCCATTACCGCCTTCACCGGCCTGGCCCAGGCGCTGGAGCGCAAGCTGGCTGGCAGCCTGGATTTGCAGTTCGAGGCGGTGGGCGTGGTCTGCCACCATTACCAGGCGCAGACCAGCGGCGCGTACACCCAGGGCTTCCACCTCAGCCGCAACCCGGTGGACAAGGACGGCGCCACCGCCGCCATCGTGGAGGAAGGCCGCATCCATCTGGACATCAGCCTGCTGTTCGGCCTCACCGGCGAAGCACTGGCCGCGCCCGGGGAGCAACTGCCGGAACTGGCGCGGCAGGTGACGGACACCCTGCACGGCATGCGCATTGCCGGCGGCAGCGTGATGCCGCCGCTGCCCGGCCGTCGCCGTCCCGCGCCGCAGTTGATGACCTTGAGCGAGGACGAGACGGAACAACGCGAGCAATTCCGCCAGCTGCGACGCAGCCTGCTGCCCGGCTTTGCGCTGGTGTCCCGCGACGATCTGCTGCAAAGCCACTTGGCCGCCTTGCGCGCCAGCCAGCCGCAGACAGACCTCTTCGATGCCTGGCTGGACCTGTCCCGCATCAACCACGCGCCGCACTGGCAGGAACAAGCGGACCCGGCCGGCGGCGAGCCGCGCCGCACGCTGGAATGGCGCAGCCAACGCGGCCACAGCCAGGGCTGGACGGTGCCAATGCCGGTGGGCTACGGCGCGCTGTCCCCGCTCTACCCGGCCGGCAGCGTCGCCAACGCCCGCGACGCGCATACACCGTTCCGTTTTGTGGAAAGCCTGTATTCACTGGGCGAATGGGTCAGCCCGCACCAGCTGCATGATGTCAGCCAGTTGCTGTGGTACGCCGACAACGACACCGCCAGCGGCTTGTACCGCTGCCGCAATGATTACGCCGCCACCTTGGAAATAGAAGACTAGAAAGGAAGCCTCATGAGCACCGCACCGCTGAAAACCGCTACCGTATTGGCCTTTGAACGCAAGCTGGACCCGTCCGACGCCTTGTTTCACGCCGGCGACTGGCAACAGCGCGAGCAGCACGCCGGCTGGGAGCCGGTCAGGGTCATCGAAAAATCCGTGCGCGGCACCATTTCCAACCGCCTGAAAACCAAGGACCAAGACCCGGCCAAGCTGGACGCGCAGATCGAGAACCCCAATCTGCAAACCGTGGACGTGGCCGCGCTGCCGCACCACGCGGACACCTTGAAGATCAGCTTCACGCTGCGGGTACTGGGCAATGTCGGCGCGCCGTCCGCCTGCAACGACAGCGCCTACCAGGCCAAGCTGCGCGCCACCGTGGCTGGCTATGTGCAAGCCCACGGCTTTGCCGAGCTGGCGCGCCGCTACGCCTGCAACCTGGCCAATGGCCGCTTCCTGTGGCGCAACCGCGTGGGCGCGGAGCAGGTGGAGGTGCGGGTGGCGCTGCTGGAGCAAGGCCAGCCGGTGCAGCAATGGCAGTTCGACGCGCTGGCGCTGTCCCTGCGCCACTTCGACCCCGGCAGCCAGGCCGCCGCGCTGGAACAGCTGACCGCCGCCATCGCCGCCGGCCTGGCCGGCCAGCGCCATCTGCTGTTGCAGATCACCGCCTTTGCGCGGCTGGGCGCCGGCCAGGAGGTGTTCCCCTCACAGGAGCTGATCCTGGACCGTGGCCGCGGCGACAAGAGCAAGACCCTGTACGCCATCGAACAAGGCGCGCTGAAAATCGCCGCCATCCACTCGCAGAAGCTGGGCAACGCCATCCGCACCATAGACGACTGGCACCCGGAAGCCGAGCAACTCGGCCCCATCGCGGTGGAGCCCTACGGCTCGGTCACCACGCTAGGCAAGGCCTGCCGCCAGCCCAAGGCCAAGTCCGACTTCTACACCCTGCTGGACAACTGGGTGCTGAAAGACCAGGCCCCGGCGCCGCATGATCAGCACTTTGTGCTGGCCACGCTGATCCGCGGCGGCGTGTTCGGCGCGGCGGAGTAAGCCATGGATCACTACCTGGACATCCGGCTGCGCCCGGACCCGGAGTTTGCGCCCACGCTGCTGATGAACGCGCTGTTCGCCAAGCTGCACCGCGCGCTGAGCGAGCAAGGCCGCGACGACATCGGCGTCAGTTTCCCGCGCGCAGCCCCGGCCGCCGCGCTGGGCGACACCCTGCGCCTGCACGGCGGCCACGCCGCCTTGCAGCGGCTGATGGCCGGCGACTGGCTCAGCGGCATGCGCGACCACATCGCGCTGGCCGCCATCCAGCCGGTGCCGCCGCAGGCGGAAGCCTGGCAGGTGCGGCGCAAGCAGGCCAAGACCAATCCGGACAAGGAGCGCCGCCGGCTGGTGCGGCGGCTGGGCATCAGCGCGGAAGAAGCCGCGCAACGCTTCCCGGACAGCGCCGCCCGCCGTCTAACCCTGCCCTTCCTCACCCTCAACAGCGCCAGCACCGGCCAGCGTTACCAGCTGCACATCGAGCAACGCCCAGCCCCGGCCACCCACAGCGGCCGCTTCAACACCTTCGGCCTCAGCCCCGACGCCACCGTGCCGTGGTTCTAACCCTTTTTTTCCTGCCCCGCCGCCAAGCCTGTTAAATCAAGGGCTTGGCGCGGGGTTGGATAAAAGGGTTTTTATTGGGGAAAGCGTTACTTTCCCCCGCTGGCGCGGGTTTACGGGGGAAAGGCTCTAGTTCTCTGCCGGATGGGCAGCTTAGAAAACTTTGGAGGCAGTGTTGATAAACAGGGTCAGTGTTCTCTGCCGGATGGGCAGCTTAGAAATGCGTGTCAATGGCAGGTAGTTACAAGGTCGGGTTCTCTGCCGGATGGGCAGCTTAGAAAGGATAGTGAGACGGTGAAGCCGTCGCAGTGAAGTTCTCTGCCGGATGGGCAGCTTAGAAATGCCCGGCCGCGCTTGATGTGATTGACTGATTGTTCTCTGCCGGATGGGCAGCTTAGAAATTTGTGCGTCAGCCGTAGATGTGTACTTGCGAGTTCTCTGCCGGATGGGCAGCTTAGAAAATAAAAAAAGGGGGCGCTAGCCCCCTCCTCCTGTTCTCTGCCGGATGGGCAGCTTAGAAAGAAGTCCGGCCTCTCTTGTCCCGCGTCCGTCAGTTCTCTGCCGGATGGGCAGCTTAGAAATGACCAAAGCAGCAAAAGATGCCGACGACTCAAGTTCTCTGCCGGATGGGCAGCTTAGAAATCTGACGTGGCATTCTGGAAGCGCCAGATTAGGTTCTCTGCCGGATGGGCAGCTTAGAAAAGCAGGCCGTCGAACATGCGAGCATTGTTCGGGTTCTCTGCCGGATGGGCAGCTTAGAAAGAAGCCTTCATGCGCTGGCTCTCTACACAGTCGTTCTCTGCCGGATGGGCAGCTTAGAAATAACGCTGCCGATCTGAGTAAAGCCGGTCCAGGTTCTCTGCCGGATGGGCAGCTTAGAAACCGAAACCGGGGAAGTCGAGCCGACTTTGCCGGTTCTCTGCCGGATAGGCAGCTTAGAAAGGCTTGGAAGGCAAGCTGGAGGACGACCCGAAGTTCACTGCCGGGTAGGCAGCTTAGAAACAGCTGCCGATGCCGTCGTAAAGCTCGACCTCGTTCACTGCCGGGTAGGCAGCTTAGAAAATTTGAAAAGACCAGCCCACCAAACTTTTGACGTTCACTGCCGGGTAGGCAGCTTAGAAATCCAGTTGGGCGATGATCTGTCGCCCGTAACGGTTCACTGCCGGGTAGGCAGCTTAGAAATACAACATGAAGATCGAGATGGACACAGCTGCGTTCACTGCCGGGTAGGCAGCTTAGAAAAAAACAGGCCGGCTTGCTTGTCCTTATCCAGTTCTCTGCCGGATGGGCAGCTTAGAAACCGGGCTGGCCACGGCCATGCTCCCTCCTCGCGCTCTCTGCCGGATGGGCAGCTTAGAAAGGGGGGCGGTCATGAGCCAGTGCGTCCAGCTCGTTCTCTGCCGGGTAGGCAGCTTAGAAAATCCACAATTTGATCTGGTGTCCGAAAGGCGGCTTCTCTGCCGGACAGGCAGCTCCCCACAACAAAATCAATGCTATATTAGGCATCTAAATTGATTTTAATTAGGGAGAAGTTATGGACTTGGTACTTGCCGATGTGGCTGTCAGCGTCACCGAGCTCAAACGCAATTTTGCCGGCATCATGCGCGAGGCCGCAGGGCATCCGGTGGTAATCCTGAATCACAACCGCCCGGAAGCCTATCTTGTTCCTGCCGCCCAGTACGAACGCATGATGAACCTGCTTGAAGACATCGAGGACGCAAAGTTGGTGCTGGAACGTCGGCAGCAGCCCACCGTCAAGGTGGACCTGGATGAGCTATGAAGTTGTCTTCCGGGTGGATGCGGAGAAGGAATGGCGAAAGTTGGACCCATCAATCCGACAGCAGTTTGCCAAGAAACTGAGAGAACGAGCCGAGCATCCGCACAACCCTTCCGCCAAGCTGCATGGCCTGGAAGGCTGCTACAAGATCAAGCTGCGTCAGACCGGATACCGGCTGGTCTATGAGGTGGACGACGGCAAAATCATCATCATCGTGGTGGCTATCGGACATCGCGACAAGAATGAAGCGTATCTGAAGGCTAAAGCGCGCCAGGGCTGAGCCGACGCAAGCCCGTGACAGCGTATCCGCGGTTCTCACTCTCCCAACCCCTCCCCTGCCACAACGGCAAACCCCGCGCCCAATCCCCACCCACGCCAAGCTCCCGCGATCCTTCCAATCACGTTATTCTCAATTTGAATAACAATCTAATTTTCCAGATTTTTAACACATATGCAATCGTGCTAGATTTTGTTTTCCAAAATCAATAAAGGGCCGGCGCAGCCGGCATTCCGCGATGGCATATCCCCATTTCACCCTCTCCGCGCTGGCGCTGGCCTTGGCAGGGCAAGCCTTGCCGGCGCTGGCCGCCGACGGCAACACGCTGGACAGCGTCACCATCACCGGGTCGCGCATTGCGCGCGCCGGCAAGGAAGGCCCCACCGGGGTCACGGTGCTGAGCGGCGCCGATATCGAAAAGCAGGGTTACACCAATGTCTACGACGCGCTGAACAATCTGGCGCAGAACACCGGCTTCACCCAGGGCGCGGATTTCGGCAATACCTTCACCCCGGCCGCCAACGCCATCAGCCTGCGCGGGCTCGGGCCCAACCATACGCTAACCTTGCTCAACGGCCGCCGCATCGCCGATTACCCGGTGGCTTACGAGGGTTCGGTCAACTTCGTCAATCTGGCCAATATTCCGGCGGCGATGATTGAGCGCATCGAGGTGCTAAACGGCGGCGCGTCGGCGATTTACGGCTCGGACGCCATCGCCGGCGTGGTCAATGTGATCCTGAAGAAAAAGGCCGACGGCACCACGGTCAACGTCAAGGCCGGCGGCAGCGAGCATCACGGCGGCGAAAACCTGCGCCTGCAACTGAGCGGCGGCAAGAGCTGGGACAAGCTGAATCTGGTCTATGCGCTGGAGTTGAGCCAGCGCAACCCGATCTGGTCGCGCCAGCGCGGCTTCATGGCGGACAACACCGTCAACGGCGCGGCGCCCACCACGGTGTGGTCGCAGAAGGATGTGAGCAGCGGCAAGTTCATCGATCCCGGCGCGGCTTGCGGCGCGCTGGGCGGCCTGTACGCCGGCAGCCTGCGCGCTTACCGCAGCAGCAAGAGCAATGTCTGCGCCAGCCCACTGGCCAAGGCCTCCTACTGGACGGTGCAGACCGCCAACCAGAGCCAGAACGGTTATCTGAGCCTGAATTACGCGCTCAACGATCACCTGGAGTTGTTCAGCGACGCGCTGCTGGCCTTCAACCACAGCGAGAACAACACCCGCGGCCCCAGCTGGACCTCGGCCGCCGGCAACGGCGGCTATTTCCTCAACCAGAACAGCGGCCGCTACGAGGTCTGGAGCCGCTTGCTGTCGCCGGAGGAGATGGGCGGCGCCAGCCGTTACAACCGCAAGTGGGACGATGTGGCGGCCAACCTGACTTTCGGCCTGCGCGGCACGGTGCCGGACAGCAGCTGGAGTTACGAAGCCGCTTACAACGCGTCCATCTACACCAGCCAGAACATCGCGCCGCGGCTGCTGGCCAATGCGGACAGTTTCTTCTTGGGTCAGCAGCAGGGCGTGGACGCCAAGGGGGTGCCGATTTACGCGCCGTCGGCCGGGCCGTTCAACCGCCGGCTGACGCAGGCGGAGTTCGACAGCATCGCCGGGCGCTCGGTGAGCCAGAACAAGTCCTGGCTGCAGGCGCTCAGCCTGAGCGGCAGCGGCGAGTTGTTCAAGCTGCCGGCCGGCGCGGTGAAGCTGGCCGGCACGCTGGAATGGGGCAGCCAGGGCTTCAGCAATGATCCGGACCCGCTGATCAATCAGGGCGCGTTCTATAACACCTCGCCGGCCGTGCACGCCGGCGGCACCCGCTCGCGCCAGGCGCTGGGCGGCGAGTTGTTCATCCCGGTGTTGAAGCGGCTGGACCTGACGCTGTCCGGCCGTTACGACCGCTACCAGTTGCCAGACAGCAGCGCCGGCAAGTTCACTTACGGCGCCGGCCTGGCCTTCCGTCCGCTGAACAGCCTGCTGCTGCGCGGCAGTTACGCCACCAGCTTCCGCGCGCCGGACATGAATTATCTGTTCCTGACCCAGAGCCGCGGCTATTACTCATCCAGCACTGATTACTGGCGTTGCGCCCAGGCCGGCCAGCCCTTGGCCAGCTGCGACTACAAAAGCATGTCGCCGGGCGCGGACTACGTGAAGAACGGCAACGCCGAACTGAAGCCGGAAAACGGCAAGTCCTACGGCTTCGGCTTTGTGTGGTCGCCCAGCAGCAGCGCGGATATTTCGGTGGATTACTGGGACATCGCCATCAATGATCTGGTCACCGACCTGAGCGGCGACAAGCTGTTGCGCGACGAGGCGCAGTGCCGCGCCGGCATGCTGGACGCGTCGTCCCAGCTGTGCCAGGACACGCTGCGCCGAGTGCAGCGCAATCCGGCCAATGCCTTGATCAATCCGGGCGCGATCAAGCAGATCGTGGTCAACCCGATCAACGCGGCCAGCGAGCGCACCAGCGGTTTCGACATCGCCGGCAAGCTGCGCTGGAAAACCGCCAACTGGGGCAGCTTCCTGCTGAAAGCCAATTACACCAAGGTGCTGAAACACACTTACCAGCAGTTTGCCGGCGATGTGGAAAAGAATATGTTGAACGACCCGGAAAACACCGATTGGCCGGACAAGCTGGACACCAGCCTGAGCTGGGACATCGGCCCCTGGTCGTCCACCGTGCTGCTGACCCGTTACGGCAAGATTCCCAAAGCCGACGGCTCCGGCAATCTGACGCCCACGGTACTGGCCAATTTCAGCACTCAGTATCAATGGAGCAAGCAGACTTCGGTGGGGCTCATCATCAACAATGTGCTGGACACCATCAAGCGCGACGACACCAGCAACTGGCCCTACTACCCGGTGGGCAGTTATCTGCCCTATGGCCGCCAGTGGTGGGTGGAGGTGAATCACAAGTTCTGAACGGCTGGCGCGCTCACGATTTATTGTAATAAGCAACTATTTAGTTGTATGTTACAACCATTACCACAGGAGAGCGCGCATGAACCCTACACAGCCGCAGCAGCTTGTCATCGACCAGATCCGCTCCGCCTCGCGGCGCATCGTGCGCGAGCTGGGTTTCATGCGCAGCACCTTGGCCATGAGCCGGCACTCCGCTTCCGCCGTGCATGCGGTGGTGGAGATCGGCCTGGCCGGCAGCTTGTCCGCCAGCCAGTTGGCGGACAAGCTGCAGCTGGAAAAATCCACGGTGAGCCGGCTGGTGCGCAAACTGACGCAGGGCGGCGAGCTGCTGGAGCAGGCCAGCCCCAGCGACGGCCGGACCAAGCTGCTGGCCTTGAGCCCATCCGGCCAGCAGCTGTTCGCGCAGTTGCAGGATTATGGCCGCGGCCAGGTGGGCGGCGCCCTCGTCCACCTGTCGGCGGAGCAGCAGCGGCAGGTGGAACAAGGCCTGAATTGCTATGCGGCGGCGCTGGAAGCCAGGCACGCCGAGCACACGCCGCCGGCCGCGGCACCCATCGCCGTTGAAACCGGTTACCGTTGCGGCGCGCTGGGCAGCATTGTCGCCATGCATGCGCGCTATTACCACGCCCACGCCGGCTTCGGCGCTTTCTTCGAACGGCAGGTGGCCACCGGCCTGGCCGATTTCATCGGCCGCCTGAGCCAGCCCGGCAATCAGCTGTGGCTGGCCTTGCGCGACGGCCGCATCATCGGTTCCTTGGTGATTGCGGCGGAGCCGGACGCGCCGGGGCAGGCGCAGCTGCGCTGGTTCATTCTGGACGAGGAGGCGCGCGGCAGCGGTCTTGGCCGCCGCATGATGGAACAGGCGATGGCGTTTTGCGATCAGCAGCGCCTCGCCGTCCGGCTGTGGACCTTCCAGGGCTTGCTGGCGGCGCGGCATTTGTACGAGGCCTTCGGCTTTGTCTTGAGCGAGGAGCGCCCAGGAGTGCGCTGGGGCGAACAGGTCGTGGAGCAGTGTTTTACACGGCCCGCCAAAAGCTAGCCGCGCGCCGTGCTGCTACCGGATGGGCCGCTTAGAAACAGCGGTCCCGTGTGGTGATGGTGCCGATGGGATTCGCTGCCGGATAGGCAGCTTAGAAATGCAAAAAACCCACCGCTTGCGCGATGGGTTTTTCTGAATCTGGCGTCCCCACGGGGAATCGAACCCCGGCTACCGCCGTGAAAGGGCGGTGTTCTAACCGCTAAACTATAGGGACAGCAAGTGGCGCACCCGGAGCGATTCGAACGCCCGACCCTCTGGTTCGTAGCCAGATACTCTATCCAACTGAGCTACGGGTGCGCTGATTGGCGTAGAAAGAGGAATTCGTGAAAATGCCCGCTCTCAAACAACCAAACCCTTGAATTTTCTAGCAGCAGCGCTTGCTGTGCTGTCGATCAAGAGGCGCACAGTATGTGTCCTTTGCTGGACCTTGTCAACAGCTTGCTCTGAAATTTTTCCAAACCCGCAAAATGGAGAAAATTTTCGCAAAGCCATGCCTGACTCAACAAAACTCGCAATTTTCCCCGCCCGGCCTAGAGCAAGCGCGACCCGCCGATTCTCATTTGTACGGTTCATTTTGGGTATGGCGTGTGGGCATCCTTCCGGTTCACCGATGGCGATGGCAGGTATGAGGGTAGCGGCGGCTACTCGCGGCTCGACGAAGTGCCCTGGCAAGCCCGACCAAAAGTATTCAATTTGGATGTTTTCGGCTGATTCAAACGTCCAACCAAGGTACAAGTTTCATCAGCTTTAACCCCTCAATCGAATCCAGCTGATGGCCTTGTTAATGAAAGGCTTTCAGCGGCTTTTGATGGCGGTTCACTCCATTCCCCTGGGAGAAAATGCACGCATGGCCAAATTGGCCAGACTGCAGAAGCGGCGCCTGCGGATGCGGATGATCCCCATGCCCTGTTCCGCAAAGAAAAGCTGTACCCGGTCATTGAGCAAGTTGGCCCCCGTTCGACGGGCCGCCGCAGCGACCTAGACCGGAGCCGTTCCCTCCTTATTGTTCCCTGGTTGCGGCAAGCTCAAGCAAGATTATCGACAACGATAAATTTCTTGCGAAATACCAATGTCCTATTTATCGTTTAACAATAAACCCAGGAGGAGGAAATGATGCCTAGCCGTCCGAACCTTTTGTCTACGACCCGCCTGGTCTTGCGCGCCCTGCTCAGCCTGAACTTCATATTGGGCATGGGAATTGGGGCACTTTTGCTTGCCAGCTTTATCGCGCCGCCCGGCTGCAAACCATTGCTTGGGCGCTGCTCGCCATACAAATTCTCAACCTTGCCGTCAGCGCGGTTTGCGCAAGCGTATCCATGATCTACCCGTTGGACATTGGGTGGAGCCCTTCGGTCGATGGATGGCTATCCGTATTGCTGCTGTTTATTCTGGCGCGAGTATTTGATGCAGGAACGACAATGCGTATCGATTTGGAAGGAACCGTATAAGCCATGGCTATTCTGGTAAAGCTCGATGACCTGTTGCATGAGCGAAGAATGACTTTGAGCGAGCTTGCGGATCGTGTAGACATCACCCTGGCGAATCTTTCCATCCTCAAAACCGGAAAAGCCCGCGCCATCAGGTTCTCGACCTTGGAAGCAATTTGTGAAGCCTTGCAATGTCAGCCGGGCGATTTGCTGGACTATGCGGCCAGCGCTAAGGAAGACCAAGCCGTTCCAAAATAAAGCTTAAGCCATCTGTTTACGCGCTGGGCCTTGGCCAGTTCCATCTGGCGGGCCAGTAGCGCCAGTAGCAAGCGCCCGCCAAATCGAACGGCGTCCGAAGCAAGCTGTATCCACTCGCCCAAATGGGTCATTTTCATGGAGAAAGATAAAATGCAAGACATTTCACTATTTCGCCTGAACTGCTTGAGAGGCCTGTATCTGTTTATCGCCGTCGGATTTGGAGTCTCCCTGCTGCCTAATATCTTGAGTCCCCATACCCCGGCGGTTCCCACGAGAGCCGTGGTGGACCACATGCTCTTGGCCTTTTGGCTGTTAACCCTATTTGGCGTGCGCTACCCGCTGCAAATGCTCCCGGTGCTGCTATGGGAAATGATCTGGAAAACCCTGTGGGTGGTGTTGGTAGCCATTCCCCAGTGGCGCAGCGGGCGCATAGAGCCCTTTACCGAAGCCAATCTGGGCTGGATTCCCTTGCTGATCGTCTTCTATGCAGTCGTGCCCTGGCGCTACGTATACGCCAACTACCTGCTCAAGCCATCCGAGCCATGGCGAAAGAAGACCAGCGCACCGCGCGGCGCGTCGCTGGCGGATTAGCGGGTCGGGCGTCTGCTCTAGCGCCATTACGCTACCGGACAGGAAGTGACGGTGCATGAAACAGAGGCAACTATTCAGCTCCCCTGACGGTTTGAATAGCAGCATGAGCAAGCGACAAAATGGCCGGAGCGGATCTCCCACCTACTTCCGGCCATCAATCGAATTCATCCGCCTCCATCCTCCAGCCGATGGAAGCCCCCCTTTTCCCAATACACAAAGGCAATCGGGCATTGCCGCGCAAACCACTCGAGGGCGTTTCTCGACTAGTTTTATCTAGGTCAAATGGATTGATCGCGTTTTCGCAGAGACCGTTACGCTTCTAGGAAGCTCTTGGTCTTGTTGATCCGCTTCAGGAATCTAACGATGAGGTTCGGACCGCTAGGACGCAAAAAAGCCCTCGACTGTTTCCAATCAAGGGCTTAATGCGAACTGGCGGAGAAAGAGGGATTCGAACCCTCGATACAGGTTTAAGCCCGTATGCTTCCTTAGCAGGGAAGTGCCTTCGACCACTCGGCCATTTCTCCGTTCAGAGAGCGCCATATTAATTAGCGCTGCGCCCCCTGTCAAGCGTGTATCCGAAATTATTTACGCCGGCTGGTCCAGCCCGAAAACTTTATGCAAAACGCGAACCGCCAGTTCCAAATACTTCTCGTCCAACAGCACCGACACCTTGATTTCCGAGGTGGAGATCATCTGGATATTGATGCCCTCTTCCGCCAAGGTGCGGAACATGGTGGAGGCGATGCCGCAGTGCGAACGCATGCCCACGCCCACGATGGAGATCTTGGCCACCTTGTCATCGGCGTCGATCTTGGCGGCGCCGATATGGGTCTGCACTTCGCGCAGGATGGTCAGCGCGCGCTGGAATTCGCCGCGCGGCACGGTGAAGGAGAAATCGGTCGCGCCGTTTTCGCCCACGTTCTGGATGATCATGTCCACTTCGATATTGGCATCGGCGATCGGCCCCAGAATCTGGTAGGCGATGCCAGGCTTGTCCGGCACGCCCTTGACGTTGATGCGCGCTTCGTTACGGTCAAATGCGATGCCTGCGACAACGGCCTTTTCCATGCTTTCATCTTCCTCATACGTAATCAGGGTGCCTTCGCCTTCGTCTTCGAAGCTGGAGAGCACGCGCAAACGAACCTTGTACTTGCCGGCGAACTCCACCGAGCGGATCTGCAGCACCTTGGAGCCCAGCGACGCCATTTCGATCATTTCCTCGAACGTGACGGTCTTCAGGCGACGCGCTTCCGGCACCACGCGCGGATCGGTGGTGTAAACGCCGTCCACATCAGTGTAGATCTGGCATTCGTCGGCCTTCAGCGCGGCGGCCAGCGCCACGGCGGAGGTGTCCGAGCCGCCGCGGCCCAGCGTGGTGATGTCGCCGTCCTCGTCCACGCCCTGGAAGCCGGCGACGATGACGACGCGGCCTTCATTGAGGTCGGAACGCATCGCGGCGTCGTCTATCTCCTGGATGCGGGCCTTGGTGTGGGCGTTGTCGGTGACCAGCTTCACCTGCCAGCCGCAGTAGCTCTTGGCCGGCACGCCGATTTCCTTCAGCGCCATGGCCAGCAGGCCGATGGTGACTTGCTCGCCGGTGGATATCACCACGTCCAGCTCGCGCGGGTCCGGATAGTCCTGAATCTCCTTTGCCAGGGCGATGAGGCGGTTGGTTTCGCCGCTCATGGCGGACACCACCACCACGACATCATGTCCCTGCGACTTCCACTTGGCGACACGGCGGGCAACGTTCTTGATCCGTTCGGTGGTTCCAACCGAAGTGCCGCCGTACTTTTGTACGATGAGTGCCATGCTTGTTTCTTATATTCGAAAGGGTTGAAATGTCGAGCTTCGATTCTGACCCTATCCTGGCCAGAATTGCAAGGCGGAATTCTCCGCGGATGCTGCAACGCAAAACCCGCGGCCAGCCCCAGCCGGCACTGCGCGGCGCAAGCTGCCGGCGCTGCGACGCTTGCCGGCATCAATCCACGGCTGCCATGCCGTTTACTGGCAGAATATTTCTGTTGGATTACATGCGCAAACGTTCGGGGCAGCTGTACAGATTGGCGCGGCCGTGGCCGGCGAAGCCGATCAGGGTCAGGCCGTAGCGCGCGGCCATCTCCACCGCCAGCGAGGTGGGCGCGGACAGCGCGATCAGGATCTCGATGCCGGCGGCGGCGGCCTTCTGCGCCATTTCATAGCTGGCGCGGCTGGTGACGATGGCCGCGCCGTCGCGCCAGCCCTGGCGCGCGCGCGCGCCTATCAGCTTGTCCAGCGCCACGTGGCGACCCACATCCTCGCTAAGGTGCAGAAGTTCGCCCAGCGGCGTCACCCAGCCGGCGGCGTGGGCGCAGGCGGTGGCCTGGGACAGGCTTTGCGCCTGCTGCAGCACCGGCAAGGCGCGCGCCAGCGCGTCCAGGCTGAAGCTTTGGGTCTGCGGCAGCGGCGGCAGCGGCCGGTGGATTTCGGCCAGCTGTTCCACGCCGCACAGGCCGCAACCGGTGCGCCCGGCCAGCTGGCGGCGGCGCTCCTTCAAGGCCATGAAGCGGGCCGAGGCCAGATCGATGCGCGCTTCCACGCCGCGTTCGCCCGGAACGATGTCGATGCCGTAGATCTCGCCCGGATGGGAGACGATGCCTTCGGCCAGACTGAAGCCCAGCGCAAAGTCTTCCAGCTCCCGCGGGCTGGCCATCATCACCACGTGGGAGAGGCCGTTGTACACCAGCGCCACCGGGGTTTCCACCGCCACCCAGTCCTGCCTGGCCTGGGCGCCGCCGTGACGGCAATCGACAATGCCGAGCTCAAGCGCCGCCTGCTCCAGCGCTTCGGTTTTTTTCATAAAATGTGGCCTGCCATTCACTGCAATAGTTTGTACTAATTGATACCTAGGGCGATAATAGATTTTCCGCTGTGAGTGAGCAACGCGTCCTTGGTGGGTCAGGGACGCGCCCAGTTCAACCCCAAGGAGACAAACCCATGCAAGTCAGCAGACGGCAGTTTTTCAAGCTCTGCGCCGGCGGCATGGCAGGCACCACCATCGCGACCCTGGGCTTCATGCCCGAGACCGCGCTGGCCGACACCCGCAGCTATAAATTGCTGCGCGCGACGGAAACCCGGAATACCTGTCCATACTGTTCGGTGGGCTGTGGCATCTTGATGTACAGCCTGGGCGACGGCGCCAAGAACGCCAAAGCCGATATTTTCCACATTGAAGGCGATCCGGACCATCCGGTCAATCGCGGCGCGCTCTGTCCCAAAGGCGCCGGCCTGATCGACTTCATCCACAGCCCCAACCGCCTGCGCTACCCGGAAGTGCGCGAAGCGGGCTCCAACGAATACAAACGCATCAGCTGGGACGAGGCCTTCGAGCGCATCGCCGCCCATATGAAGCGCGACCGCGACGCCAACTTCGTCGAGAAGAACGCGGACGGCGTCACCGTCAACCGCTGGCTGACCACGGGTTTCCTGGCCGCTTCCGCGTCCAGCAACGAGGCCGGCTGGCTGACCCACAAATTCACCCGCAGCCTGGGGCTGCTGGCGGTCGACAACCAGGCGCGTGTATGACACGGACCAACGGTGGCAAGTCTTGCCCCAACATTTGGTCGCGGTGCCATGACAAACCATTGGGTCGATATCAAGAACGCCAACCTCATCGTCGTCATGGGCGGCAATGCGGCCGAGGCGCACCCGGTGGGTTTCCGCTGGGCGATTGAGGCCAAGACCCGCAACAAGGCGAAGCTGATCGTCATCGATCCGCGCTTCACCCGCACGGCCTCGGTGGCGGATTATTACGCCCCCATCCGCACCGGCACGGACATTGCGTTCCTGTCCGGCGTGATCCGCTACCTGCTACAAACCGGCAAGTACAATAAGGAATACACGCTGGCCTACACCAATGCCGCGCTCTTGGTGAACCCGGACTTCAAGTTCGACGACGGCCTGTTCTCCGGCTACAACGCCGACAAGCACAGCTACGACAAATCCACCTGGACCTACCAGCTGGACGACAAGGGCATGGCCAAGCGCGACGACAGCCTGTCCGACCCGCGCTGCGTGATCAATCTGATGCGCGAGCACGTGGCCCGTTACACGCCGGAAATGGTGGAAACCCTCTGCGGCACGCCCAAGGACGCCTTCCTCAAGGTCTGCGAATACCTGGCGGAAACCGGCGCCCACGACAAGACCACTTCCTTCCTGTACGCGCTGGGCTGGACGCAGCACTCCATCGGCTCGCAGAACATCCGCACCATGGCGATGATCCAGCTGCTGCTGGGCAATATGGGCATGGCCGGCGGCGGGGTCAACGCGCTGCGCGGCCACTCCAACATCCAGGGTCTGACCGATATCGGCCTGCTGTCCACCAGCTTGCCGGGCTATCTGAACATGCCCTCGGAGAAAGAGCCCACGCTGGAGTCCTATCTGAGCAAGTACACCAGCAAGCCGCTGGCCGACGGGCAGATGAACTACTGGCAGAACTATCCCAAGTTCTTCGTTTCGCTGATGAAGGCGATGTGGGGCGACAAGGCCACCGCCGACAACCAGTGGGGCTACGACTGGCTGCCCAAGTGGGACAAGAGCTACGACGTGCTGCAGTACTTCGAGCTGATGCATCAGGGCAAGATCAACGGCTATTTCTGCCAAGGCTTCAACCCCATCCTGGCCTTCCCGGACAAGAACAAGGTGGTGGCCTCGCTTTCCAAGCTGAAATATCTGGTGATCATGGACCCGCTGGCCACCGACACTTCCACTTTCTGGAAGAACCACGGCGAGCAGAACGATGTGAAGACCGCGGAGGTCCAGACCGAGGTGTTCCGCCTGCCCACCACCTGTTTCGCCGAGGAAGACGGCGCGGTGGTCAATTCCGGACGCTGGCTGCAATGGCACTGGAAAGGCGCGGACGCGCCGGGCGAAGCCATCACCGACGCGGAAATCCTGGCCGGCATCTTCACTCGTCTGAAGGCGCAGTACGCCAAGGACGGCGGCAAGAACGCCGAGGCCATCATGAGTCTGTCCTGGGCTTACGGCGATCCGCACGAGCCCAAGCCGGAGGAACTGGCCAAGGAGCTCAACGGCAAGGCGCTGGCGGACATCCCGGATCCCAAGAACCCGGGGCAGTTCCTGGCCAAGAAAGGCGAGCAGCTGTCCGGCTTCGCCCTGATGCAGGCCGACGGCAGCACCGCTTCCGGCTGTTGGATCTTCGCCGGCAGCTGGACCCAGGCCGGCAACCAGATGGCGCGCCGCGACAACAGCGATCCGTCCGGGCTGGGCAATACCCTGGGCTGGGCCTGGGCGTGGCCGGCCAACCGCCGCGTGCTGTACAACCGCGCTTCCTGTAAGCCGGACGGCACACCCTGGGACAAGAAGCGGACGCTGATCAAGTGGAACGGCGAAAAATGGACAGGCATCGACGTGCCGGACTTCAAGGCCGACGAGCCGCCCGGCAGCGCCATGGGCCCCTTCATCATGCAGGCCGAGGGCCTGGGGCGGCTGTTCGCGCTCGACAAGATGGCCGAAGGCCCCTTCCCCGAGCACTACGAGCCGTTCGAAACGCCGCTGGGCACCAACCCGCTGCATCCCAAGGTGGTGTCCAATCCGGCGGCGCGGGTGTTCCCGGCGGACCGCGAGCAGATGGGCAAGCACGACGCCTTCCCGTACGCGGCCACCACTTACCGGCTGACCGAGCACTTCCACGGCTGGACCAAGCACGCGCGGCTGAACGCGATCGCCCAGCCGGAGCAGTTCGTGGAAATCGGCGAGGCGCTGGCCAAGGAGAAAGGCATCGCCCACGGCGACACGGTGAAAGTGTCGTCCAAGCGCGGCTACATCAAGGCCAAGGCGGTGGTGACCAAGCGCATCCGCGCGCTGCAGTCGGGCGGCAAGACGGTGCACCAGGTCGGGATTCCGATTCACTGGGGTTATGAAGGGGTGGCCAAGAAAGGCTTCAGCGCCAACACGCTGACGCCGTTTGTAGGCGACGCCAACACCCAGACGCCGGAATTCAAGTCCTTCCTGGTCAACGTCGAGAAAGTATAAGGAGCGACCATGTCATCACTGCAATCGCAAGATATCCTGCGCCGCTCCGCCAGCCCCACCCAGCCGCCGGTGGTGCGCGATTACAAGGCCGAGGTGGCCAAGCTGATCGACGTGTCCACCTGCATAG
Organism: Chromobacterium sp. Beijing; assembly: GCF_021496765.1. Taxonomy (NCBI): domain Bacteria; kingdom Pseudomonadati; phylum Pseudomonadota; class Betaproteobacteria; order Neisseriales; family Chromobacteriaceae; genus Chromobacterium; species Chromobacterium sp. Beijing. The sequence goes on along the minus strand of NZ_CP053750.1, from coordinate 5,088,818 downwards.
GCTGCAAGGCCTGTCAGGTGGCCTGCTCGGAGTGGAACGACATCCGCGACGAAGTGGGCAGCAACGTCGGCGTCTACGACAACCCGGCCGATCTCACCGCCCACAGCTGGACGGTGATGCGCTACAGCGAGGTGGAGGAAAGCGGCAAGCTGGAATGGCTGATCCGCAAGGACGGCTGCATGCACTGCGCCGACCCGGGCTGTCTGAAGGCCTGTCCGTCGCCGGGGCCATCATCCAGTACGCCAACGGCATCGTGGACTTCCAGTCCGAGCACTGCATAGGCTGCGGCTATTGCATCTCCGGCTGTCCGTTCAATGTGCCGCGCATCAACCAGAAGGACAACAAGGCGTATAAATGCACCTTGTGTTCCGACCGGGTGATGGTGGGCCAGGAGCCGGCCTGCGTGAAGACCTGTCCCACCGGAGCCATTCGCTTCGGCACCAAGTCCGATATGCAGGCCTACGCCCATGACCGGGTGGAAGAGCTGAAGACCCGCGGCTACGCCAACGCCGGGCTGTACGATCCGGAAGGCGTGGGCGGCACCCACGTGATGTACGTGCTGCACCACGCCGACAAGCCGGAGCTGTATTCCGGCCTGGCCAAGGATCCCAAGATCAGCCCGGTGGTCAGCCTGTGGAAGGGCATCCTCAAGCCGCTGTCCACCATCGGCCTGGCGGCTTCGGTCTTGTTCGGCTTCTTCCACTACATCGGCGTCGGCCCCAATAAGGCGGAAGAGGAAGAGGAGGAAAAGGCATGAGCAAGGAAAAGCTGATCAAGCGCTACAGCGCGGCGGAACGCGTCAACCACTGGATCGTGGCGGTGTGCTTCGTGCTGTTGGCGATTTCCGGCCTGGCCTTCTTTTACCCGGCCTTCTTCTGGCTGACCGGCGTATTCGGCACGCCGCAGCTGGCGCGCATCATCCACCCCTTCGTCGGGGTGCTGATGTTCGTCGGCTTCGCGCGCCAATTCCTGCGCTACTGGCATCACAACTTCCTGGACAAGGAAGACGTGAAGTGGATGATGGCGGTGAAGTCGGTGCTGTCCGGCCACGAGGTCGGCGACATCGGCAAGTACAACGGCGGCCAGAAAGGCATGTTCTGGCTGATGACCGGCTGCATGCTGGTGCTGGTGTGCACCGGCTTCATCATGTGGCGGCCGTACTTCGCGCTGTACTTCCCCATCCCGGTGATCCGCGTGGCCCTGCTCCTGCACGCCTGGAGCGCGCTGATCCTGATCGCCGGCATCATCGTCCACGTCTACGCCGCCATCTGGGTGCGCGGCACGATACGGGCAATGGTGGAAGGCGTGGTCACCCATGCCTGGGCCAAGAAGCATCATCCGCGCTGGTACCGTGAAATGACCGGAGACAAGAACAAGCCATGAGCATACGCATCGTCCCCCTGGACGAGGCTGGCCGGCTGCAAACCGCGGCGGGAGAGATCCCGCCCTTATTGCTGCCCCAGCCCGCCGAACGCTATCTGGCCCGCAGCCGGCGCCTGACGGCGCTGGCCGACGGCCACCCGATGGCGGCCTATCTGGCCTTCGCCGCCCGCATCGCCGCGGCTCAGCACCGCCTGGTGCGCGAACAGCCGGTGACGCTGCCGCCGCGCGGCGATTACTTCCATCATTGCGCCGAACACGGCCTGCCGCCGCTGGGCGCCGCCGCCTGGCCGCGCGATCCGGTCTGGCGCGATCTGCTGCGCGCGCTGTGCGCGGAGCTCGCCGCCCTGCCCGGCCCCGCCGGCCAGATGGCGCGCGAGCTGGAACAGACGGACGACGCCGCGCTGGAAAGCGCCGCCCGCGCGCTGCTGGACGGCGACTTCGCCGCCGTCGGCTCGGCGCGCGCACCCTTGCTGTGGGCGGCGCTGTCGGTCTATTTCAGCCAGCTGGCCGCGCAACTGCAGGTGACGGCGGTGGCCGAACCCGACGACGCCCGCCACCTGTGCCCGGTGTGCGCGATGCCGCCGGTAGCCAGCGTGGTGCGCCTCGGCAACGAGTCCGGCCTGCGCTATCTGCATTGCAGCCTGTGCGAGAGCGAATGGCATCTGGTGCGCGCCAAGTGCAGCAATTGCGAGGCGACCCGCGACATCGGCTACTGGTCGCTGGAGCAAGGCGACAGCCAGCAGGCCGCGGTGCGCGGCGAAAGCTGCGGCGACTGCGGCAGCTATCTGAAGATCCTGGCGCTGGACAAGGACCTGGGCGCCGAGCCGGCGGCCGACGATCTGGCCACGCTGGCGCTGGACCAGCAGCTGGAGCAGCGCGGCTTCGCCCGCAGCGGGGTCAATCCGCTGCTGTTTCCCGGCTAAGCCCCCGCTCCCAACGTCCCCCAAGCCTCCTGCACGGAGGCTTTTTTCATGGCGTCGGCGAGCGCTTTGGCCGCGCCGTCCGTTTGCATAAGAAAAAACCAACAACTACAAAAAAGGTATGACTTTTTTCCATCCCGGTTGATCGACATGGTCCTGCTCCCGCCTCTGACGCCAAGAAACCGCCTGTTGCTGGGCCTGGCCATCAATGGCGGCGTCCTCTGCTGGCTGTTCTGGGGGCATCCGCTGCTTTGGGCCGGGCTGGCGCTCAGCTGCGCCGCGCTGGCGCTGGTCCTGTTCTGGCCGGCGCCGGCCGCCGCCGCGGAGCCGGCCCCGACTCCGGACGAATACTGGCAGGGCTTCGCCAGCCACGTCTGCGCCTTGCTGCCCTTGTGGGCCGGCCACATCTCCTTGGGCAAGGAGCAGATGGACGACGCCGCCAACCGGCTGACCCTGCGCTTCGACGGCATACTGCGCCAAGTGGGCGGCGCGGTGCCCAAGCCGGGCGAACACACCGACCAGGCGGCGCTGGCCCAGGCGGAGAGCCGGCTCAAACACATGCTGCAGCTATTGCAGAACGCCACCCGGCAACAGACCGATCTCGCCATCCACCTGCACACCCTGGGCCAATCGGCCAACACCCTGCAGAACCTGGTGCGCAGCCTGGTCAGCGGCCACCAGCTGGACGGCGAGCAAAGCATGGAGCAATTGGGCAGCGACACGCTGGAACAGCTGTCCCGGCTGCAGAACCAGATCGACAAGGCCATGGACAGCCTGGCGCAGATGGCGCACGAGCCGCTGCGGCCGCACGCGCCGCTGAACGCCGCCGACGCCTCCGCGCCGGCGGAAGAAGCCGCGCCGGACGACGAGGCCGTCCAATCCCAATCCTTGCAGCAAGCGCTGGAAGACATCCTGGTGCAGCTGCAATTCCAGGACCGGGTCGACCAAATCCTCAGCGGGGTGCAGAACGATATGCGCCGGCTGGAGAGCGTCTTCAGCCAGGCGCTGGTGGACACCGAGCGTCGGCCGACGCCGCCGGACACCGCCGCCTGGCTGGACGCCTTGAAAAACAGCTATACCACCCATGAGCAGCGCGTCCTGCACAGCAGCGACCAAGCGGAATCGGGCAATAAGCAAAACAACATCACTTTCTTTTGATCCGGGGAATGTTCCAGATGGCCAAGACCATACTCATCGTCGATGACTCGGCCAGCCTGCGGCAGGTGGTTCGCATGACGCTCGCCGGCGCGGGCTATGAGGTGCTGGAGGCCGCCAACGGCCAGGAAGCCCTTGACGTGCTGGACGGACGCAAAGTCCATTTGATCGTCTCCGATGTGAACATGCCGTTGATGGACGGCATCGCACTGCTGCGCAATATCAAGATCCATCCCAATTACAAATTCACTCCGGTCATCATGCTGACCACGGAATCCTCCGAGGAAAAGAAGCAGGAAGGCAAGGCCGCCGGGGCCAAGGCCTGGGTGGTCAAACCCTTCCAGCCGCCGGTGCTGTTGACCGCCGTTTCCAAATTGATCCTGCCCTGATCGGGAGCCCGACATGCCGCGCGCCCGCAAAAAACCAGACGCCAAAGACAGCGCGCCCGCCGCGCCGGCCGCCGCCGTTTTCCAACTGACACTCAGCGGAGAACAAACCATTTACCAGGCGGCGGAACTGCATCAGCAGCTCCACGCCGCCCTCGCCGGCCACGCCGCCATCGAACTGGACCTGTCCTGCGTCGGAGAGCTGGACTGCGCCATCGCCCAGGTCTTGCTGTGGCTGCGCCGGGAAAGCCTGCGCAAGGACGTCGCGTTGCGCTTCATCGCCCCCAGCCCGGCCTCGCTGGACTTCATCCGCCTGGTGGGCCTGCAAGGCCAGCTCTCTTTGGAGGAGGTCGCGCATGGATCTTGAACTGGCGCTGCAAACCTTCTTCGAAGAATCCAACGATCTGCTGGGGGAGATGGAAAGCATTCTGCTGGACGCGGAAGCCGACTCCACCACCACGGAACAGTTGAACGCCCTGTTCCGCTCCATGCACACCATCAAGGGCTCGGCCGGGCTGTTCGGCCTGGACGTCGTCGTCGGCTTCACCCATGAAGTGGAAAACGTGCTGGACCTGCTGCGCGACGGCGCGCTGCGGCTGGACGATATGCTGACCGGCCTGCTGCTGCGCTGCCACGACCACGTCAAGGAAATGCTGACCGCGCTGGCGGCCAAGGACAGCCTGGAGCGTTTCGCCGGCACCGAGCTGCTGGACGAGCTGGTCGCCTACAGCCGCGCCGCCGGCGGCGCGGCCGCCCAGGAGGCGCCGGCCGGGATGGAACAAACGGAAACGCCGCCCGAGCCGCAGCCCGAGCCCGCCGCGCCGCCGCCGGAGCAATGGCTGCTGTCGCTGCGCTTCGGTCCGGACATGCTGCGCAACGGCATGGACCCCTCGTCCTTTATCCGCTATCTCGCCACCATAGGCGAGATCGACCGGATCGAGGCCGTCGCCACCCAGCTGCCAAGCGGCGACGACTTCAATCCGGAAACCAATTATCTGCGCCTGGAGGCGCTGTACCGCAGCCAGGAGGCGCAGCAGACGCTGCTGGACGTTTTCGAGTTCGCGCGCGAAGACAGCGAGGTCCATATCTGGCCGTGGCCGCCCAGCTCGCGGCAGCAGGCTCAGACCCTGGCCAGCGCGCCGCGGGAGGAGGCCGACGCGGTCCGGGCGGTATGGCTGCGCTTTGGCCTGGAGCCCGCAGCCGATGCCGCCGAGCCGGAAGCGGCGTTCGCCGAAGCAGAGGCGACGGCGCCGTCGGTGGAAATCGTGGAGTTCGCGCCGGACGAGCCGCTCGCCGCCGACGCCGCGTCCGACGCCGTGTCCGATGCCCCCGCCGACGCCGCGCCGGAAGCGCCCGCCGCGCGCGCCGCCGCCAAAACCGCCGGCGACGCCAAAAGCGGCAAATCGGCCGAAAGCAAATTCATCAAGGTGGAGGCCGGCAAACTGGACAGCCTGATCAATCTGATCGGCGAACTGGTGATCGCCGGCGCCGCCGCCAATCTGGTGGCGCGCCGCTCGCAGCAAAGCGCGCTGGTGGAGTCCACCCAGACCATCGCCAATCTGATCGAACAGATACGCGCCGGCACGCTGTCCATGCGCATGATACAGATAGGCGAAATCTTCAACCGCTTCCCGCGCGTGGCGCGCGACGTCTCGCGCGAACTGGGCAAGGACATCCAGCTGCACATCTCCGGCGCGGAGACCGAGCTGGACAAATCCATGGTGGAAAAACTGGGCGATCCGCTGATGCACATCGTGCGCAACGCCATCGACCACGGCATAGAAACCACCGAGCGCCGGCTGGCCGGCGGCAAGCCGGCCGAAGGCCATGTCTGGCTCAACGCCTACCATGAATCCGGCAGCATCGTGATCGAAGTGGCCGACGACGGCGGCGGCCTCAACCAAGAGCGCATCCTGGCCAAGGCGGTGGAGCGCGGCCTGCTGCCCGCCGACATGGCGCTGCCGGAGCAGGACGTGTTCCGGCTGATCTTCGAGGCAGGCTTCTCCACCGCGGACCAGGTCACCAACATCTCCGGCCGCGGCGTGGGCATGGACGTGGTGAGGAAAAGCATAGAGCAGCTGCGCGGCACCATAGACATCGAATCCGAACTGGGCTTAGGCACCACCTTCCGCATCCGGCTGCCGCTGACCCTGGCCATCATCGACGGCTTCCTGGTGGAAGTCGCCGCCGCCACCTTCGTGGTGCCGCTGGAAGCGGTGATCGAATGCATAGAGCTGCCCGCCGCGCTGGACAAGGACAGCGTTCACGACTGCCTGAACCTGCGCGGCGAACTGCTGCCCTTGCTGCGCCTGGACGGCTTTCTGGAACTACCCGCCGTCGCGGCCAAACGCCGCAACGTGGTGGTGGTGCACTACGGCGAACGCAAGGCCGGCCTGGTGGTGGACGCGCTGCTGGGCGAATTCCAGACCGTGATCAAGCCGCTGGGCAATCTGTTCCGCCACCTCAAGGCCATCAGCGGCTCCACCATTCTGGGCACCGGCGAAGTCGCCTTGATTCTCGACGTGCCCGCCCTGATCCACCATGCCACCCAAAAAGAGGCGGAGCGGTACGCGCTGCTTCCCGCCCGGGAATGGGAAGCTGGCACCACAAACACCGCGGCGAAAACGGATAGGAGCGCCCAATGAGCCAATACAAACACGGCATGTCCATCGCGCAGAAGCTCGGCCTGGGCTTCGGCCTGATCATCGCGCTGATGCTGATCTGCGTCAGCGCGGCGCTGTACGGGCTGGAGATCAGCAATATCGCCCTGCGCGACATCACCCAGGTCAACAATGTGGAAAGCCGGCTGGCGCGCCAATTGATCAGCGACAACCAGGACATCCGCATCGCCTACCGCAATGTGATGCTGGCCGAGGGGCCCGCCGACATCAACAGCGCGCTGCAAGCCTATCAGGCGAGCAAAGTCGCCTATATGGACAGGGAAAAGAAACTGGCCGAAGTCTTCCGGCAGGCCGACAACAACACCCCCCAGGAGCTGGAACAGATGAGCCGCATTCAGAACATGCGGCCGGCCACGCTCACGATGGTGGACAAGGCGGTGGACCTGGCCAATCAAGGGCGTCAGGACGAAGCCAAGAAACTGATGCAGAACGAGATCGCGCCGCAGATGGTCGCCTTCAACCAGCAACTGACCGCGCTGGCGGACCTGGAGGACAAACTCAACGACCAGTTGGCCAATCAGGCCAACGCCAGCTATCAACAGGCGCACTGGGTGATGATCGCGCTGTCCTTGCTGGCCGCCCTGATCAGCGCCGGCCTGGCCACCCTGATCACCCGCAATCTGCTGCGCACCCTGGGCGGAGAGCCGCACTATGTGTCCGAGGTGATGCGCCAGGTGGCCGACGGCAATCTGGACGCGGAAATCCGGCTGCGTCCGGGCGACCAAAGCAGCTTGTGCGCCGCCATCGCCGTCACCATTGAACGGATGCGCAACATCATCGCCGAGGTCAAGAGCGGCTCCGAGGCGCTGTCCAGCGCCGCGCAACAGATCAACTCCACCTCTCAGGCGCTGTCCCAGGCCGCCAGCGAGCAGGCGGCCGGCATAGAAGAAACCTCGGCATCGGTGGAGGAAATGTCCTCCTCCATCAGCCAGACCAACGACAACGCCCGCGTCACCGAGAGCATCGCCACCAAGGCCTCGCGCGAAGCGGCCGAAGGCGGCGAGGCGGTGCGCCGCACCGTGGAGGCGATGCGCCAGATCGCCGACAAGATCGGCATCGTCGACGACATCGCCTACCAGACCAATCTGCTGGCGCTCAACGCCGCCATCGAAGCCGCGCGCGCCGGCGAACACGGCAAGGGCTTCGCCGTGGTGGCGGCCGAGGTGCGCAAGCTGGCCGAGCGCAGCCAGATCGCCGCCCAGGAAATCAGCGGCGTGGCCGGCAGCAGCGTCAAGCTGGCCGAGCAGGCCGGCCAGTTCCTGGAGGAAATCGTCCGCTCCAGCAGCCGCACCGCCGATCTGGTGCAGGAGATCGCCGCCGCCTCCAATGAACAGGCCAGCGGCGTCAGCCAGATCAACTCCGCCATCCAGCAACTGAGCCTGACCACGCAGCAAAACGCGTCCGCCAGCGAAGAGCTGGCTTCCACCGCCGAGGAAATGAACGATCAGGCCGAGCACCTGCACGAGTTGATGGGCTACTTCAAGCTGGGCGCCGCCGAGTCCTTCCACCCGGCGCCGCGCGCGCGGCGCGAGCCCCTGTTGCCTCACAAGCCGCTGCACCCGCCGCTGGCGGAAGAGTCCGACTTCATCCGTTTCTAACCGGACAGCGCCATGAAACCGCTCCATCTGCAGCGCAAGCACGACAACGCCGCCTCCGCCGAACCGCAGGCCGACGCCCGCCAATACCTGACTTTCCAGCTGGGCGGCGACGTCTTCGCCATCGGCATCCTGGCGATACGCGAAATCCTGGAATACCTGAAACCCACCCACGTGCCGCTGATGCCGGCCTTCATCCGCGGCGTGATGAATTTGCGCGGCTCGGTGGTGCCGGTGATAGACCTGTCGCTGCGCTTCGCCCGCGGCGAAACCGAAATCAATCGCCGCACCTGCGTCGTCATCATCGAAGTGGAGGGCGAAGAACAGTTGCAGCTGATCGGCATTCTGGTGGACGCGGTGCATGAGGTGCTGGCCATCCCCGACGCCGACATCGAACCGCCGCCTCAGTTCGGCAGCAAGATACGCGTCGACTTCATCGCCGGCATGGCCAAGCTGGACGGCCATTTCATCGTGCTGCTCAACGTCAACAAAGTGCTGTCGGTCGATGAAATGGCCTTGATCTCCAGCCTGGGCCAACAGGACGCCGCCGCGGAATCCCAGACGGAAAAGGCCTGAGCGGCGATGCCGGCCCACTTCGTCCCCGCGCCCGGCCGAAGCGCCCTGTCCGTCTCCCGGCAACTGAAACTGGGCTTCGGCGCGCTGCTGATTCTGCTGCTGGCCCTGATCGCCGCCGGGCTCTACGGCCTTGAGCAATTCCATACCCAGTTGGAAGAAATCACCCAAGTCTATGGCCGCCACGCCCGGCTCAGCGACCGCATGCACGTCCAGATCCAGGAAATGCGCATCGACTACCGCTCGCTGATCATCGTCTCCAGCCGCCGCGACATCCAGGCCTGGCGGGAGCGCTATCTGGCCGCCCGCGGCCGCTATCTGGAGTTGGAGCGGAAACTGGCCGACGCCATCGAACGGCAGCAGGCGCCGGGCAAGGACGCGCTGCAACGCTCGATGCGGCAACTGCAAGCCCAGCGCGGCCTGGCCTTCCCCATGCTGGACCAGGGCGTGCGCCAGGCCGCCGCCAATCAGAAGTACGAAGCCCGCAAAGCGCTGGACCAGGCCGCGCCGGCGCTGCTCGCCCCGCTGCGGCAAGTGCGCGAACAAGCGCACGCCTTGCGCCAGCAAGCCGCCCTGCAAGCGGAGCGCCGCGGCCGCGAACTGAAAACGCTGCTGATGGCGCTGGCCGGCGGCAGCGCGCTGGCCGGCCTGGCGCTGGCCTGGGCCATCCACCGCAATCTGTGGCGCATTCTGGGCGCGGAACCCGACGCGCTGGCCGAGCGCATGCGCGAGATGGCCGCCGGCCGGCTATCCCGCGGCGACAGGCCACCCTCCGGAACGCGCCGCAGCGTACACGCCACCCTGGGCTACTGCAGCCGCCACCTGAGCGACATCATCCTGGACGTGCGCCGCAGCGCCGACCAACTGGCCGACAGCGCCCAGGAAATCCGGGCCACCGCCGAGGCGCTGGCGCAAAACAGCTGGGCCGCCGCGCTCAGCGTCAGCGCCACCGCCCACTCCTGCGCCCAAATGCACGAAGTCAGCCAAAGCAATCTGGCGCAGGCGGAACTGACCAACGCCGCCGCGCACGACGCCGCGCGCCAGGTGGCGGACGGCAAGCAAGCGGTGCAGACCGCGGAAAGCGCGCTGGAGCAGATCGCCGGGCGCATAGAAATCGTCGAGGACATCGCCTACCAGACCAATTTGCTGGCCCTCAACGCCGCCATCGAAGCCGCCACCGCCGGCCCGCACGGCCGCGGCTTCGCCGTGGTGGCCGACGACGTGCGCAAACTGGCGGAACGCAGCCAGAACGCCGCCCGGGAAATCGGCGAACTGGCCCGGCGCAGCCGCCATGAAGCGCGTCTGGCCGCGCGCGCGCTGTCCGGCATTCTGGAGCGCAGCGCGGCCACCGCGGAGTTGGTGGGCGGCATCAGCACCGCCAGCCGGGAAGAAGCGCGCGGCATCGCCCAGGTCAACGGCTCGATGGAACACCTGGGCGACGTGTCCCAGCGCAACACCGCCAACAGCGAAGCCCTGGCCGCCACCGCCGCCGAAGTGCACAAACAGGCTGCGCGCCTGCAACAGCAAATCGCCTATTTCCTGGTCCGGGAATCGGGCGCGGCGGCGGAGGACGCGCCGAATCCGCCCTGAAACGGCGCGGCAACTGTTCTACATTGAAACGAATGAACCGGTCGCTTGGCCGACTTTCGGCGCAAAGGCCCTGGCAATGACAAAACAAGAAGTCGATATATTCCTGCATCCCGGCGATTGGTACTTCGGCGACAAGCACCACAAGATCCGCACGCTGCTCGGCTCCTGCGTCTCGATCACGCTGTGGCACCCCAAGGCCAAGATCGGCGGCATGTGCCACTACCTGCTGGCGCGGCGCACCGACCGCAGACCGACGGCGCTGTCCGGCCGCTACGGCGACGAAGCCATGCTGCTGATGCTGCACGAGGTGCTGGCCTCCGGCCTGCCCTTGCAGGAATTCCACGCCAAACTGGTGGGCGGCGCCGCGGTGCTGGCCGGGGTCGAGCGCGATCAGCCGCACGACGTGCCCTCGCGCAATATCGACATGGCCTACCAGTTGGTCAAGCAGCTCGGACTATCGGTGCAGGCGGAGGATTTGGGCGGCAACAGCCCGCGGTTGGTGATGTTCGACCTGGCCACGGGCGATGTGTGGGTAAAACAGACGCAGGACGCGGACATGAGCAGGATTTCCGCACACCATAAGGCAAGGACTCGGGCATGACTATCAAAGTGCTGATCGTGGACGACTCTGCAGTGGTTCGCCAGGTGCTGAGCCAGGTTTTCAGCCAGGCAACCGGCATGACGGTGATGGATGTGGCCACCGACCCCATCGCCGCGATGGAAAAAATGAAGCAGCAATGGCCGGACGTCATCGTGCTGGACATCGAGATGCCGCGCATGGACGGCATCACCTTCCTCAAGCAGCTGATGGCCAGCCGGCCCACGCCGGTGGTGATCTGCTCCTCGCTGACGCAGAAAGGCACCGACATCAGCATGCAGGCGATGGCCGCCGGCGCGGTGGAGGTGATCGCCAAGCCCATGGCCGGGGTCAAGGGCTTCCTGGAGGAAAGCGCCAATCAGCTGGTGCACGCGGTGCGCAGCGCCGCCGCCGCCCGGATGAACCGGGTGCGGGTGATGCCCTCGGCCGGCGGCTCCGCGCCCGGCGGCGCAGCGCCGGCGTCCAACCCGCTGGAGACCCGGCCCAAGCTGTCCGCCGACGCCATCCTGTCCGCGCCCACCGGCGGCAATATGTTCGCCACCACCGAACGCATCATCGCCGTGGGCACCTCCACCGGCGGCACCCAGGCGCTGGAAACCGTGCTCACCGCGCTGCCGCGCACCTGCCCCGGCCTCGCCATCGTCCAGCACATGCCGGAAAAATTCACCCGCTCCTTCGCCGAGCGGCTGGACAGCCTGTCCCAGATCGAAGTCAAGGAAGCGAGCAACGGCGACCGCATCCTGCCGGGCCGCGCGCTGATCGCCCCCGGCGGCAAGCACATGATGATCAAGCGCAGCGGCGCTTTTTATCTGGTGGAGGTGGTGGACGGCCCGCTGGTCAGCCGCCACAAGCCCTCGGTGGACGTGCTGTTCCGCTCCGCCGCCAAGTTCGCCGGCAAGAACGCGCTGGGCATCATCATGACCGGCATGGGCGACGACGGCGCCAAGGGCTTGAAGGAAATGCACGACTGCGGCGCCAAGACCATCGCCCAGGACGAGGAAAGCTGCGTGGTCTTCGGCATGCCCAAGGAGGCGATCCGCCTGGGCGCGGCCGACGAAGTGATGCCGCTGGACACCATCGCCAAGGCGATTTGCCGTTGAACGAGGAAACACCATGCAACTGGATATCCAGGACGTCCTGATCATCGACGACAGCACCTTGCAGCGTCAGCACGGCTGCGAGATCTGCCAAGGCCTGGGCGCGCAGCAGATCCGCCAGGCCGCCAACGGCGAGGAAGGCCTGGAGCGGATGCGCGAGCAGCTTCCCAGCCTGATCCTGCTGGATTTGGAAATGCCCAAGCTGGACGGCGTGCAAGTGATGCAGCACATGGCCAAAGAAGGCCTGGGCGCGCCGCTGGTGGTCACCTCCAGCAAGGATTACCTGCTGATCTCCACCGTGGAACTGATGGGGCGGGAACTGGGCCTGCCGGTGCTCGGCGGCCTAAAGAAGCCGCTGCGCCAGCCCGAGCTGCTGGACCTGCTCAAACGGGTGTGGACGCCCAAGGGCGGCGACGACCATCACGCCGAACTGTTCAGCGAGGTGGAAGTGCGCGAAGCGCTGGACAAGGGCGAGATCATTCCCTACTACCAGCCCAAGGTCACCCTCAACGGCGGCCTGCTCAAGGGCGCGGAAATGCTGGCGCGCTGGCAACATCCGGAACTCGGCATCGTCTCCCCCGCCCGTTTCATCCCGGTGGTGGAGGCCAGCGGCTGGGCCACCGAACTGACGCTGAGCATGCTGGACCAGGGCCTGAAGCAATGGCAGGAATGGGCGCGCCGCGGCCTGCGGCTGCCGCTGTCGGTCAATCTGTCGGCGCTGTCGCTCAAGGGTGACGACCTGACCCAGCAAATCGAACAACGGCTGCTCAGCACCCATGTGCCGCCGCGCTTCATCATTTTCGAAGTGACGGAAACCGCCATCGCCGACAATCTGGCCGAAGCCATCGGCATCGCCGCCCGGCTGCGCCTGGGCGGCCTGGGCCTGTCCATCGACGACTTCGGCACCGGCTTCGCCACCTTGCAGCAACTGACCCGTTTCCCGTTCACCGAACTGAAAATCGACCAGTCGCTGGTCACCTCGGTGTCCACCAAGCCTCATCTGGAGGCGGTGCTCAACAGCGTGATCGAACTGGCCCAGCGCATGCAGCTGACCACGGTGGCCGAAGGCATAGAAACCACCACCGACCTGGACTTCATGGGCAACCGCGGCTGCTTGATGGGCCAGGGTTATTTCATCGCCAAGCCGATGGACGCACCCCACTTCGAAAGCTGGGTCAAGGAAAGAATGCAGCAAAGCAAGGAAGCCAGCACCGGCTGAACGGCACGCTCAGGCAGACCACAGCGGCGGCTCGTCCAGCAGCGCAATCTGTTCGCGCAGCGTCAGAATCTGCTCCTCCCAGTAACGCTGGCTGTTGAACCAGGGGAAGGCGGCCGGGAAGGCCGGATCGTGCCAGCGCCGCGCCAGCCAGGCGCTGTAATGGATCAAGCGCAAGGTGCGCAGCGCCTCCAGCAGATGCAGCTCGCGCAGATCGAACTCGCAGAAATCCTCGTAGCCGGCCAGCACCTCGGCCAGTTGCGCCGACTGCTCCTCGCGGCTGCCGGACAACAGCATCCACAAATCCTGCACCGCCGGCCCCATGCGGCTGTCGTCGAAGTCGACGAAATGCGGGCCGTCGTCGGTCCACAGCATATTCCCGACATGGCAATCGCCGTGCAGCCGCAGCGCGCTCACCGCGCCGGCGCGCTGGTAAGCGCGGTCGACGCCGGCCAGCGCCTGCTCCAGCACGCCGCGGAAGACTTCGCGCAGTTCCGGCGGCAAGTCCGCGTGCCGCAATAGATAGTCCGCCGGCTCGCGGCCGAAGCTGTCCGCGTCCAAAGCCGGCCGCCGCGCGTAATCCTCCACCCGGCCCAAGGCGTGGATGCGGCCCAGAAAGCGGCCTATCCATTCCAGCGTGCGCGCGTCGCCCAACTCCGGCACCCGGCCGCCGCGACGCGGAAACAAAGCAAAACGGAAACCGCCGTGATGATGCAAGGTGGCGCCCTTGAAGGCCAGCGGCGGCACCACCGGAATCTCGCGCTCCGCCAATTGCAGCGAAAACGCGTGCTCCTCCAGAATCTGCTCATCGCTCCAGCGCTCCGGCCGGTAAAACTTGGCCACCAGCGGCGCGGCGTCGTCGATGCCGATCTGGTAAACCCGGTTCTCATAGCTGTTCAGCGCCAGCAGGCTGCCGGAGCTGTAAAGGCCAAGGCTGTCCACGGCGTCGAGAATGGCGTCCGGCGTCAGGCCGGCGAAGGGAGGCGTTTGATGTGTCTGCATCCAGGCATTATACGCAGCCGGCAGCGCTCGAGCGTAAGCGGGTAAAATGAAGGAATCTGACCTTGCGCCGGAAGCTTCCATGGACCTGAAGAACCTGTACACCCGCCTGCCCTCCGTTGACCGCCTGCTGGGCCACGAGCGCCTGGCTCGCCTGCTGGGCCGCCACGGCAACGCCGCGCTGGCCGAGGCCGTGCGCCAGACGCTGGAGCAGGCGCGCCGGACCATACGCGAACAACAGGCGCTGCCCGCCTGGGCCGACAGCGACGACAGCCTGGCCTCCGCCGTCGGCGACCGGGTCGCCGAACGGCAACGCATGCGGATGCGGCCGGTGTTCAATCTGTCCGGCACCGTATTGCACACCAATCTGGGCCGCGCGCCGATGGCCGAGGCCGCGGTGGAAGCCGTCGCCGCGGCGATGCGCGAAGCCGCCACGCTGGAATTCGATCTGCAAGGCGCCGGCCGCGGCCACCGCGACCAGGCGGTCAGCGAGCTGCTGCGCGAACTCACCGGCGCCGAAGCCGCCTGCGTGGTCAACAACAACGCGGCCGCGGTGCTCATCATGCTGTCCACCGTCGCCGCCGGCCGCGAGGTGATCCTGTCCCGCGGCGAGATGGTGGAGATCGGCGGCGCCTTCCGCATGCCGGACGTGATGCGTCAGGCCGGCTGCCGGCTGGTGGAAGTGGGCGCCACCAACCGCACCCATCTGAAGGACTATCGCAACGCCGTCACCGCGGAAACCGGCCTCCTGCTCAAGGTCCACACCAGCAATTACGCGATTCAGGGCTTCGCCAGCAGCGTGGCGGAGGCGGAACTGGCGGAACTGGCGCGCGAACGCGGCCTGCCGGTGGCCACCGACCTGGGCTCCGGCGCGCTGATCGACCTGGCCGCCTACGGCCTGCCGCACGAGCCTATGCCGCAACAGATGATCGCCGCCGGCGTTGACCTGGTCAGCTTCTCCGGCGACAAGCTGCTGGGCGGCCCGCAGGCCGGCCTGATCATCGGCAAGCGCGAATGGATAGACAAGATTCAGCAGCACCCGCTCAAACGCGCGCTGCGCTGCGACAAGATGACGCTGGCGGCGCTGGAAGCCACACTGCGCCTCTATCTGGAACCGGACCGGCTGGCCGACACGCTGCCGACGCTGCGCCGGCTGAGCCGCCCTCAAGCGGCGATGCGCGCCAGCGCCGAGCGCTTGCTCGCCCCGCTGAGCGCGGCGCTGGGAACGGACTACCTGGTGGAAGGCGCCGCCTGCCTGTCCCAGATTGGCAGCGGCTCGCTGCCGGTGGACCGGCTGCCCAGCTGGGCGCTGGCGGTTTCGCCGGCCGACGGCCGGGGCGGCACGCTGGAACGGCTGGCCGAAGCGCTGCGCGCGCTGCCGCAACCGGTGATCGGCCGGCTGGCCGACGGCAGACTGTGGCTGGATCTGCGCTGTCTGGAGGACGAAGCCGGCTTCATCGCCAATCTGGCCTCATTGGCGCGTCCATAGCCAGATCAAGACGCCGGCGGCCGCGGCCCAGCACGCCGCCGCGCCCAGCAAGGCCGCGCCCAGCCGCCAGCGGTCTATCAGCCAATACAGGGCCAGCAAATAGATGAAATAAGGCAGCAGCGAAGCCATGCCGAACAGCAAGGTGGTTTTCAATTCGGCCGCGCCGCGCTCGCTGCCGACAATATAGTGCGCGATCAACGCGAAAGTGGGGAATAGCGGCACCAGGCCGGCGATATAGTAATTCCTGGACCTGGCCAACACGCTGATCAACAGCACCGCCAGCGCACCCAAGGCGCTTTTCAGCAATAAAGCCATTCCCCTCCCCGTCCCCGGAAAACCCCAATTGTGTCACAAGGCGTCCCCGCCGCGGCTGAGGTTCATTCTTGTTCTCATTCTCATTAATAAAAACAATCAATTTTTTAAAATTAATAGCCTTTGTGCGATAATCAGGGCATCCCACCCACTGCCGGACTGCACTGCCATGGCCCACACTCATCACGCCATCGACGGCGACAGCGTAGAGAAACGCCGCGCCGGCCGCGTCAGCACGCTGGTCAGCGTCGCTGTCAACCTGATCCTCTCCACCACCCAGATCGTGGTGGGCGCGCTGGCGCACTCCTCCGCCTTGATCGCCGACGGCCTGCACTCGCTGTCCGACCTGATCGCCGACTTCGTGGTCTTGCTGGCCGGCAAACACAGCCATAAAGCGCCGGACAACGATCACCACTACGGCCATCACCGTTACGAGAACGCCGCCTCGCTGATCCTGGGCCTGCTCTTGCTGGGCGTCGGCCTGGGCATGCTATACAGCGCCGCCGCGAAATTCCACGACCCCGCCTCCATTCCCACCGTCCACGCCGTCGCCCTGTGGGTGGCGCTGCTGGCCTTGGCGGTCAAGGAGGCGCTGTTCCGCTACATGCTGGCGGTGGCCAAGCGCGTGCGCTCCAGCATGCTGGTGGCCAATGCCTGGCACGCGCGCTCCGACGCGGCCTCCTCGCTGGTGGTGGCGCTGGGCATCATCGGCAACCTGATGGGCTATCCGCTGCTGGACCCGGTGGCCGCCCTGCTGGTGGGCCTGCTGGTCGCCCGCATGGGCTGGCGCTTCGGCTGGGACGCGATGCACGATCTGATGGACCGCGCCGCCGACGACGACGCCGTCGCCGCCATCCGCCAGACCTTGCTGAGCACCCCGGGCATTCACGGCGTGCACGATCTGCGCACCCGCAAGATGGGCGACCTGATCCAGGTGGACGTGCACCTGGAAGTGGACGGCGCCATCAGCGTGGAGCAGGCCCACGCCATCTCGGAAGCCGCACGCCACCGCGTGCTGGAACGGCACCCGGTGCTGGACGTGCTTGCCCACATCGACCCCGCCGGCCATTATCTGCCGGACCCCTCGCCCGTCCGCTGAGCCCAGCCCATGGCCAAGTCCGCCGTTTCTGGCGATACTTGGCCTTTTACCCCTGCCGCTTCGCCCGCCATGATTATCGCCACCGCCGGACACGTAGACCACGGCAAGACCGCCCTGCTTCACGCCCTGACCGGCACCGACGCCGACCGCCTGCCGGAAGAAAAAAAGCGCGGCATGACCATAGACCTGGGCTATGCCTATCTGCCGACGCCCGAGGGCGGCGCGATCGGCTTCATCGACGTGCCCGGCCATGAGCGTTTCCTGAGCAATATGCTGGCCGGCGTCGGCGGCGTGCGCCACGCGCTGCTGGTGATCGCCGCCGACGACGGCCTGATGCCGCAAACCCGAGAACACCTGGCCATCCTGCAATTGCTGCAACTGGACAGCCTGACCGTGGCCATCAGCAAGAGCGACCTGGCCGGCCCGGAAGCGCTGGAAGGCGTCATGGACGAGGCGCGGCGGGCGCTGGCCGAACACGGCCTGCGCGCGGCTGCACTGCTGCCGGTTTCCGCACGCAGCGGCGCCGGCGTCGACGTCTTGCAGCGGCATCTGCTGCAACTGCGCGACCAAGCCGCCGGAACCGAACGCCGCTTCCGCCTGGCGATAGACCGCGCCTTCACCATAGGCGGCGCCGGCCTGGTGGTGACCGGCACCGCCTGGGGCGGCCGCGTGAACGTGGGCGACGCCCTATGGCTGAGCGGCAAGGACGTCGCCGTCCGCGTGCGCGGCCTGCACGTGCAAAACCAGCCGGCGCGGCAAGGCCAGGCCGGCCAGCGCATTGCGCTCAACCTGGTCGGCGACATCGACAAACGACAGATTCAACGCGGCGACTGGCTGCTGGAGCAAGCGGCGCCGGCGCCGGCCGCCCGCGTCAGCGTGCGCTTGCGCCTGGCCCCGGCCGCTCACGCCACTTTGCGCCACTGGCAGGCCGTCCATCTCCATCACGCCGCCAGCCACTGCACCGGCCGGGTGGCCCTGCTGGAACGTCCGCAACTCCATCCCGGCGACGAGGGACTGGCTGAACTGAGCCTGGACCGGCCGCTGCTCCTGGCCGACGGCGACAAGCTGATCCTGCGCGATGCCGGCGCGCAGCACACCCTGGCCTGCGCCACGGTGCTGGAACGGCAGCCGCCTACGCGCGGCAAGCGCCAAGACGAACGGCTGGCCCATCTGCGCGCCCTGGCCGCGGCCGGAAGCGACAACGTCCAGAACCTGCGGCTGCGCCTGAGCCGACAGGCGCTTTCCCTGCCCGATCTCGCCTGGGACCGGCAATTGAGCGAAGCCGGGCTGGCGGAGCTGCTGCGCGCCGCCCCGCTGCTCACCGCCGGCCAGCACGCTTACGCGCCGGAACACTGGGCGGAGTTGCAAGGACAGCTGCTGGAACGGCTGGCGGCGCTGCATCTCCAGCAGCCGGACCAGCTGGGCGCCAGCCGCGGCCGCGCGCGCCGGCTGGCGCTGCCGCAGGAAAGCGAGGCCGCGGTCAATTTGATGATCGATCAATTGCTGACGGAGGGAAGGCTGGCCAATACCCGCGGCTGGCTGCATCTGCCCGGCCACGTGCTGGCTTTCGACGCGGAAGAGACCGCGCTGTGGCGGCGTTTGGAACCGGCTTTCACCGATCAGGGACAGCCGCATTGGGTGCGGGATTTGGCCGCGGCGGCCGGCGTGGAGGAGGACACGGCGCGCGCCGTGCTGCGCAAAGCCGCGAGGCTGGGCCATGTCCACGCCGTGGTGCGGGACCGTTATTTCTCCAGCACGGCGATCCGCGGCATGGCGGCCATCGTGCACAGCCTGAATCAGGACGCCGGCTATGCCGACGCCGCCAACTTCCGCGACCAACTGGGCTGCGGCCGCAAGCTGGCGATTCAAATCCTGGAGTATTTCGACCGCTGCGGCTTCACCCGCCGCCTGGGGGACAGGCATTTGCTGCGCGAAGCGCGGCTGTTCGACTAACCTGCGTGTCCAGGGCCGGACGGCGATTCCAGCGCCCGGCCCAACACCGCGCGCAACCGGCTGATATCGAAAGGCTTCTCCAGCCGCGCGGCGAACCAGGCGGCGCGCGGATCGGCGTATTCCTCGGGGTAAGCGGTCATCGCGATGATTTTCACGCCGCGGTGGCGCACGCTGCGCTTCAGCGCCTCCGCCACCGAATAACCGCTCTCATTGCCCAGCTGCATGTCCAGCAAGACCACGTTGAAGCTGGCTTGTTGCAGCTTCTGACAGGCTTCCGCCACCGAGCTGGCGGTGGACACCGCGTAGCCGTTCATTTGCAGGCAATCGGAAAACGGCTCTCGGATATTCTTGTCGTCGTCCACCACCAGCACCGAACGTTCCGGCCCCGGCGGCTGATCCGGCACCACGATGGGCAAGCGGACGATGAACTCGGAGCCCACGCCCACCACGCTCTTCAGCTCCAGCTCCCCGCCCAGCAAGGACACCAGTTCCTTGACCACCGCCAGGCCCAGCCCGCTGCTGCCCACCCGGCGCGCGTGCCCCTGGAAAAACGGCTGGAAGATGCGCGATTGAAACTCCTCCGGCACGCCGATGCCGGTGTCTATCACGCGGATATCCAGGATATTGCGACCGTCGGCGCTGTCCACGCCGGCCTCCACCGTGACCGTGCCGTGATCGGTGTAGCGGATGGCGTTGGTCAGCAGATTGCCGACGATCTGCCGCAAGCGGTCGCCGTCCAGTTTCACCGTCTCAGGCAATTCGCCCAGCCGCACATGCAGGCCCAGGCCCTTGCCGTCCAACTGCGCGCGATGCACGTCGATCACCTCGTTCAAGGTCGCCGCCACGTCCACATCGCCGATATGCAGCCGGAACTGCATATTCTTGATCGCGGAGATGTCCATGATGTCGCGCACCTGGGTCATCAGATGCGCCATGCAGGTTTTCAAGCGTCCCACCGCCTTGGCGGCCTTGCCGGCCGGATCGATGTCCGGCTCGATCAACTCCACGCACACCTGCATGGTCTGCAGCGGCGAGCGGATCTCGTGGCTCAGCGTGGCGAGGAAGGTGGTGCGGTCCAGCTCCGCGTTCACCGTGGCCTTGTGCGCCGCCCGCTCCTGCTCCAGCAGCTGCTGGCGCGCGGCGGCGTCGCGACGCGCGCCCTGATAGCGGTACAGCAGCACGAAAATCACCATGCAGATGCCGCCCAGCGCAAACCACAGCGAGGCGACCAATTGCTGGTTGTGCCGCAAGTCCTTGTTGCGCGCGTCGCGCGAAGACACCTCGGCCACGCGCGCCTGGACCGCGAACTCCGCCAGCGACGGCCGGATGCTGTCGATGCGGTCTATGTTCTGCTGCGCGCTCCGGACGCTGGGATGCAGGATGTTTTCGTCCTCGAAGAAATCCTGCAGCAGGCTGGCTGTGCCTTTGAAGCCATCGACGCGGCTCAGCATCTCCTGCATCTTGGATGGCGTGACGAAATCCAGGAAACGGCTGTTGGCCACCGCCAGCCGGAATTGCACCTGAGACTCGGGGACTTCCCCCGCCTTCAAACGCAATAAGTCGGCGCGCGCTTTCTCCAGCTCAAGCTGCATCTGCGCCACCGACCAGTACAAATCCTCGCTGCGTCCCTCAAAGCTGCGCGCCGGCACATAACGCTCGATCGCCATGTAAACGCCGATGCCCAGCAGCAAAAAGCCGAGCAAGGCCAGCGCCGGGATGCCCTTCCAGCCGGACAGCATCGACTTGTTCACCGCTCGTCCCGAGCCCTCCTGGCCGGCCGGCATCAGAACACCACCAGGCGGTTGATCTGCCACACCAGCTTGGCGTCCATCACCGGCCCTTTCTTGTCCTCCGGCATTTGATCCAGCGGATACATCAGCCATAAGGGACCGCGGTTGGTGATGTCCAAAGGCTTGTTGTTGACCGAGCGCGCCAACACCACGTCGAAGTCGTAGAACTCGCGGCGGTCTATCCAGTACACGTAATCGTTCAGGGCCCGCAGCTTGACCTTCTGGCCGCTGGCGCCCACCTTGGCCAGAATGTCCCGCATCAGCGGCCCGCTGAACACCGATTGCGGCGTCCAGGTGGTCCGGGTCACCACCGAATGCTGACGCAAGCTCTGCAAGTCCTGCTCGCGGAACTCGTACACATTCTTTTCTTTATTGGTGAACTGGCTGATCTTGCCCGACACCGTCAACACCACAGGCCCCGGCGCGGCATGAAGCGCGGCCACGCAACACGCCAGCGCCACTCCGCTCAAGACCGCCTTCCCGCTCTTCCCCATGCCAAGCTCCCAACCCTGCTCATCCCGCGTCCTTGGCCCGGCGGCTTCACGCGCCGGACTCATGACATTTGAACTTTGATTTCACAAGCAAAATAATTGAATCTAATTAGAACAAAAATGCCATTAAAATATTTACGGCCAATATATCAAGCCGTCCAACAAAACGCCATCCGCCCGCATCCAGACCAGTCCCATGGGACAGTAGCCGCGACCCGCCGCCAGGGCGGCGCGCCGCGCGCAATGAAAAAGCGGCCCCTTGGGCCGCTTTTTCTGGGCTCCGCCGGCGTCGCCGGCCATGCTTTACTTGCCGCGACGCAGCCCCGGACGGCCGGCGACATGGCAAAGCTGGATAAACAGGGACAGAACGTGCTTCATGCTGATTTCCTTTATTCTCGGTAGACGGAATGCCCCGACGCTCTTGCGGCGCGTTCGGCGGGGCTCTCCATTCTAACGGCATGAGGCGAGGCCAAGACATTCATTTTATTTATCAGGCATAAAATTAACTTATCGCCGGTTCACCCTCTCACCAGCAAGACAAGCCGGCAGGGGCGGAGGAAGCGGATCGCACTAGCCGCGCATCCGCGTTTCAAAGCGGTGCTCAAGGCCCTTTCCCCGTCTCCTTGCCGCGCGACCGATCGTGAACGGGTTCCGATCCCGATTCCGCGATATAATGCGCGCTGGCGTCGCCCGGACGCCATCGGGCCAAGAGCCCGCTCGCTCGCAGGAAGAGACGCGTCCCCGGTGGGGCGGCTGGTCTTCAAAATCAGATGGGGCCGCCAGCGGTCCCGGGCAGGTTCGACTCCTGTTCTCTTCCGCCAACTTCAAGCCGTTGAAAACCGCATCAAGCCTAGAAAAGCCAAGCAAGTAAAGGGCTTTCGGTGTGCATCTCTCCAATCGCCACCGGCCTTGAACGGCTTGCCGCGGCTTAGAAATTCGCACAACTATCGCACAGATTTTCCAGCGGCATACCATTCCTTATATATGGGATTTTGTGCATCACATTCGGCCAGGCTCTTCGCCTCTGCTGAAAGTCTTCGCTCTTGCCGCGATTGCATGCATAGCGCGCATGAAAACGCATGAATCAAGCCAGACCTGCAGCCGGCCGGAGCGCCGCGCCTGAAGCATTTGCGGGGCTTCTATGCAGGTGCATAAATCCCGGCCTATTTAGTGCGGGGGCGAGGCGGGGCTTCGATAGCGCGCGCCGGGGCTTGGGTGGGGTCTTGCCGGCTGCCGGCCGGGCTTAGAGCTCCGAAAATGGGGCGTGCCGGGCCGCTATCACTCATGGCTAGGCGCTGCCGTTCTGGACGGGGGCGGCAGCATGCAAAAAGGCCGCCTTGCTGGCGGCCTTCTATGGGGGCGCTGGAGCCCTATTACGCTTGGCTTTTCGGGTTGTATGATCGGAACTCGATGATATCCTCCCCGACCATGTCGTTGATCGCCGATAGCCGCGCCTGAAGCGGGACCATCTCGCCTTCATGGAAGGCTTCGTCCGCCTTGCTGACGTCACCGAAGCCGCCGGTATTGCTGGGGACGATGCCCAGAAGCTGAGGCGGGACACGGTGCGCGGCCAGGACATCATCGCGGGTCACGTTCTTGATGTTGAAGAACTCGTCACGCGCGGCCACTTCGCTGATTGGGATGATCTGCACCCCGTCTTTCTTTCCGCCCGGCGCGTACATGAACAGATTGCGGAAATTCCCCACGCCTTTGGACTCTTTCACTTTCTGCCGTAGCTCGTCCACGTCCTTCTGGCTGTGGGCTGCGTCGGTCATGTAGAGCAGAAAGCCGGCGTGCGAACCGTTCAAATAGTATTTGCGCCGGAACAACGTCGCCGACTCGTTCAGCCAGGCGCTGTTCAGCGCGGCCAGGTATTCGGGCAAGCCGTAGATTTCCTGATTGATATCGGGCTCGATAAGGTGGCAGACCTCGCCCAGCTCCTGCTCCTGGCCATGGTTCGGCACCCACCAGTATTGACCGGCCTCTTTGCCACGGCGGGTGTGCTTGGCCAGCGCCGGCTTGTGGCGGATGGTGCCACCCAGGACATTACGCTCGCGCTCCAGATAGCCGTTGCCGAAAATCAGAAAGTCCTGCGCCAGGATGGTGAAATGTTCACGGGACAACAGCTTGTGCGGCTTGAACAACGCGGCCAGGCGGTTGCGCTTCACCGCCAGCGCGCTGGCGTGGTGGACGCTGGCGCGCCAGGAACGGGCCAGCCCTTCCCATGAAATCGGCGGTTCGTACCACTTGCCCGCGTCCGAACACTGTAAGTAGTCGAGGATTTCGCGCCGGTCCAAAACCGGGACCGGGTCGCCAAAGCTGAAGGCTTCCATCTTGGTGGCGCCGGCGGCTGTTTCTTGTTGGGTGGCGCGGATGCGTCGATTGCGTGGCTTGCTCATCAGGAAAACTCCATGAAGCTGGAAGACACGCCGCTGGCGCCCTCCAGCGGTTCGTTGATCAGGGTATGCATCACGGCGAACGCCAGATCCGCGTGACTGGTTTCTTCGGAGCGGCCGGCCTGGAAGGTCACGGCGCGGCCGCTGGCGGTACTGGTTTTCTTGATCGACAGAAAGGACGCGGCGATATCGGTGTTGCCAGCGTCGAACTCCAGCCGGCCGTGGTGGATCACGTCCATGGCCTTGAGCACCATCTTGGTTTTCAGCTCCAGCGAATACTGCAGGCCCACCGCATCCGGCCGGAACTGCTTCACTAGCTGGAATACGCCTGAGCCCAGGCCGGTGGCGTCAATGCCAAGATAGGCGACGTTATAGCGCTCGCACTGGTCCTTGATCGCCTTGGCCTGGGCGGCGAAGTCCCAGCCCTTGAACTGCATACGCTCCAGCACGCGGAACTTGCCGCCAGGCGTCAACGGCGGCGCCACGATCACCAGCGCGGCGCTGTCGCCGCTCTCGCTTGGGTCATAACCCAGCCACACTTCGCGGTGGCCGTAGGGCCGCAGCGCGAACGGCTTGAAGTCGTCGGACCATTTCTCCCAGCTGTCCACCATGCAGCTCTGCAGCGAAGCGAAGGAAAACACGCTGGCGCCGTCGTCGATGAACTGGCAGTAGAACAGCTGCAGCAGTTCCTCCGGGC
Source organism: Chromobacterium sp. Beijing (assembly GCF_021496765.1). Lineage (NCBI taxonomy): Bacteria > Pseudomonadati > Pseudomonadota > Betaproteobacteria > Neisseriales > Chromobacteriaceae > Chromobacterium > Chromobacterium sp. Beijing. Next base: position 5,064,398 of record NZ_CP053750.1, on the reverse strand, counting down.
TGTACTCCAGCCGCAGCCGGTCCAGATCGAACAAATCGCAGCCGCCGCGCAAGGCGTCTTCGATGGTGACGATCTGGCGCCACTGGCCATCGGCGCAGAGCAGGCCGCCGGCCAGCGCCGCATGACTGACGTCCAGCTTGATGTGGTCCTTCTTCGGCCGGCCTTTGTTGTAATGCTCGCCGGTCCAGAACGGATAAGCCTCGTGGCTCATTGCCGACGGCGTCGAAAAATAGGTCATGCGGAAGCGCTTTTGCGACGCCATCGCGCTGACCAGCTTGCGCAGCTCCTGGTAACGCGGAATCCAGAACACCTCGTCAACGTAGACATTGCCGGAACGCCCTTGCGCGGTGCGGCCATTGGTCCCAGGAAGGCCAGCTCCGCGCCATTGGGCAGCTTGATCACTTCCCCTTTCAGCTCCACATCCGCCGCGTCGCGGGCGAAGTCGACGATATAGGCCCGGAACAGGTGGGCCTGGGCCTTGGACGCCGACAGGAAAATCTGATTTCGCCCGGTCTGCAGCGCGTCGATGAAGGCTTCGTGGGCAAAGTAATAGGTCGCGCCGATCTGGCGGCTTTTGAGGATGTTGCGGATGCGTTCGGTCTGGCCGGCGCGGTGCCAGTTCTTCTGATAGCCGAACATCTTGTCGAGAAAGGCCGCCACCAACTTGGCCTGCTGCTCCTCGCTGATCGCGTTCTTCTCCGGCGCCTTGCGCGGCTTGGCGTTGCGGCCGGCCACCTTCGGATTAAGGTCAGCCTCATTGCCGCCGGTGCGATAGCGCCGCACCCGCTCCAGCCGCTCCATCTGCCGACCGAGAGCGTCCAGCTCCTTGTATTCGCTGTTTCCCTTCGTCGGCATGCTGATCAGCTGAATCATGCGCGTTTCCAGCGCGCAATCCACCCTCTCCAGCGGCGTGGTGTCGTCCCACTGGTCGCGGCGCTTCCAGCTATGGATGGTCGCCGGCTTCTGTTTCAGCGTCTCCGCAATGCGCGCCACCCGCCAGCCTTGAAAGTACAAATGCTTGGCCAGGCGGCGCGGGTCCAGATCGTCGGGAATGGGAAAAGTGCTCGTCATGCCGCGAGTGTGCAGAGCGCTCCCGGCTAAATCCCGCCATGCCGGTTGTCCTGCAGCGTGGCACAACGACATGTCGATGACGGCGCGGCGGCGCGGCCGGAACATGGGCGCATCGTCACGACCGACACCCGACCGAGGACCGCAACCCATGGCAAGCAAGAGCCGGAAATTCCGCGTCGCCACCGAAGGCGCCACCACCGACGGCCGCAAAATCGAACGCGTCTGGATTGAGCAGATGGCCGCGAACTACAACCCGAAAAAGTACGGCGCGCGCGTCAATCTGGAACACGTCAAAGGCATTTCGCCGGACAGCCAGTTCAAGCGCTACGGCGACGTGCTAGCGCTGAGCGCCGACAAAGTAGAAGACAACAAACTCGGCCTGTTCGCCGTCATCGATCCCACCGACGATTTAATCGCGCTGAACAAGGCGCGACAGAAGGTTTACACCTCCATCGAAGTGAACCCCGAGTTCTCCGATACCGGCGAGGCCTATCTGGTGGGCCTGGCCGTCACCGACGACCCCGCCAGCCTGGGCTGCGAAATGCTGCAATTCAGCGCCACGGCGAGCAAAAGCCCGCTGGCCGGCCGCAAGCTCAGCCCTGGCAATCTGTTCACCGAAGCCATCGAATTCACCCTGGAGCTGGAAGACGACCACCCCGGCGCCGTCGAGGGCTTCGCCAACAAGATCAAGGCCATGTTCAGCAGCAACCGCAAGGCGGTGGACAGCGGTTTCAGCGAGCTGCAGCAGGCCATCGAAACCATCGCCGACAGCCAACAGCAAGTGCTCAAACAGACGGAAGGCTTCAGCCAGCTGGAAGACCAGCACAAGACGCTGCAGGCCGAGCACAAAACCCTGGCCGGCGACTTCGCCGAACTGAAACAGCAATTGAGCGCGCAGCCGGTCGGCTTCGTCCGCCAACCCACGGCCGGCGGCAAAGACCGCATCGCCGCTGATTGCTGAGCAATCGACAGCTGAACCCAAGCCCACTACACCGGAGCCCCAAAACATGCGCAACGAAACCCGCGAGCAGTTCAAGCACTATCTGAACGACATCGCCCGCCTGAACGGCATCGAAGTCGGCGACGTCGTCAGCAAATTCAGCGTCGAGCCCAGCGTCCAGCAAAAGCTGGAAACCCGGGTTCAAGAATCCAGCGATTTCCTGGGCAAGATCAACCTCTTCCCGGTGCAAGAGCAATCCGGCGACACCGTAGGCCTGGGCGTGTCCGGCCCCATCGCCGGCACCCAGAACACCGACGAGGGCGAACGCGAAACCCGCGACGTGGCGCAGCTGGACGAGGACGGCTACCGCTGCGAGCAGATCAACTACGACAGCCACCTTAAATACAAGACGCTGGACGCCTGGGCCAAATTCCCTGACTTCGCCCCGCGCCTCAGCGGCGCCATCATCCAGCGCATCGCGCTGGACCGCATCATGATGGGCTTCAACGGCGTAAAGCGCGCCCGCACCAGCAACCGCAATCAATACCCGTTGCTGCAGGACGTCGCCGTCGGCTGGCTGCAAAAAATCCGAGAGCGCGCGCCCGGCCGCTACCTGAAAGAAGGCAAGAAAGAAGCCGGCAAGATGAAGATCGGCAAGGGCGGCGACTTCAACAACCTGGACGCGATGGTGTTCGCCGCGGTCAATGAGCTGATCGACTCATGGCACCAGAATGACACCCAGTTGGTGGCCATCTGTGGCCGCCGGCTGATGTCGGACAAGCTGTTCCCGCTGGTCAACGGCAACCACGACCCGATGAACCAGAAAGCGGCCCAGGATCTGATCGTCAGCCAGCGCCGCATAGGCAATCTGCAAGCGGTGCAAGTGCCCTACTTCCCGCCCAATGCCGTGCTGATCACCCGCCTGGACAACCTGTCGGTGTACTGGCAGGAAGGCACCAACCGCCGCAGCATCATCGACAACCCCAAGCGCGACCGCGTTGAAACCTTCCAGTCCAGCAATGACGATTTCGTCATCGAGGACTACGGCTGCTGCGCCTTCATCGAAAACATCGAGCTGCTGCCGGAGTCCGCCGCATGAATTTGTTCCGCGAGCACTTCCAGCGCGAAGCCGCGCGACGGGAGTCGGGCGAGGACGACTTCGGCGGCATGGCCAACGCCAGCGGCTACCAGCTGATGCTGGCCAAGCTGGCCGACGACCGGCGCCGGCTCAAGCAAATCCAGTCCATCGAGCGCAAGGGCGAGGTCAAGCGCGAGCTGCTGCCGGATTACGCGCCCTGGGTGGATGGCGTGCTGCAGGCCGACGCCGGCGGCCGCGACGACGTCGTGGTCACGGTGATGATCTGGCGCATCGACGCCGGCGACTACCCGGGCGCGCTAGACATCGCCGACTACGCGATGCGCCACGACCTCTATGTGCCGGATCGCTTCGAACGCACGCTGGGCACCATCGTCGCCGAAGAACTTTCCGACGCCGCCAAACGTCTGCGCGACGCCAAAGAACCCGGCTTTGATGTCGGCCTGCTCGCGCGCGCCATGGCCATGACCGCCCATGCCGACATGCCGGATCAAGTGCGCGCCAAGCTGCATTGCGAGCTGGGCTTCTCGCTGGCGGACAGCAACCCGGAACAGGCGCTGGAGCAGTTGCGCCGCGCGCTGCAGTTGCACAACGGCATCGGCGTCAAGAAAGCCATCGAGGGACTGGAACGCAAGCTGAAGAACACGCCTACGCCCCCGGGCTGAGGCACACCGAGCGACCCCGCGCGACTGACGGCAGGGGGTTGACGCCGGGCGCAAGCCCACAGCCGAAGCCCCCTCCACCGTCACACCAAGGACAGCAGCCCATGATCATCCCTTCCACCGCCGCCCCGGCCGCCGACAGCCCGCTGGCCCAGCCCATCCGCCCCGGCGCGTTCTGGCCTGAGATAGACCCGGCCCACGCCCGCGCCGTCATGCGCCTGGATGGCACCGTCACCGATGAACGGCTGCGCCATGAACTGGTGGTCGCCATCGCCAGCGTCAACGCCGAGCTGGCCGAGTGGCGCCAGCGCCAGCAGGCCGCCGGCGTCCAGCGGCTGGCCGACGTGGCCGGCGAGGACATCGACGGCGAGCCCGTCATTCTGACCCACTGGCGCCGCGCCATCTACGCCACCGCCGCCGCCGCGCTGAACGAACGCTATCGCAGCTTCGACAGCACCGCCGAAGGCCGGCGCCGTGCCGAGGAGCTGGACCTGGCCGCCGACGACCTGCGCCGCGACGCGCGCTGGGCCGTCAGCGACATCCAGAGCAAGGGCCGCGCCACCGTGGATCTGATCTGATGCGCACCGTTCGCGCCCAGCAGCATGACAGCGTCGACGCCATCGCCTGGCGGCACTACGGCAAAACCGCCGGCGTGGTGGAGGCCATCCTGGCCAGCAATCCCGGCCTGGCCGACCACGGCCCGACCCTGCCCATGGGCCTGGCGGTGCAACTGCCGGAGCTGGACGCCGCCGACGCCGACCCCGTCAAAACCTTAATCAACCTGTGGGACTAAATATGGCCGAACCCATCAGCACCACCACCACCGCCGGCGCGCTCGCCACCGCCGCGCTGCTGACCCTGATTCCCGGCGTCGACGCCGCCGTCGTGCTCGGCGCGTTCGCCGGCGGCGCCGTCTTCGTCATCAGCTCCAGCGACATCAGCGTCGGCAAAAAAGCGGTGTTCTTCGTGCTCAGCTTTGTGGCCGGCATCATTGCCGCCCGCGGCGTCGCCACCTTCGTTGATTGGCTGCTGCCGGAACCGGTGGAAGTCAGCAACGGCGTGGGCGCGCTGATCGCCTCCGCCCTCGCCGTCAAAGCGCTGCTGAGCCTGATCAGCGCCGCCGACAGTCCGGAGTTTTTCCAAAAGCTGCGCCTGCTCAAGGGGAAAGAGAAATGACCCTGCCCATCGCCACCGCCATGGTTTGCCTGCTGATCGCCGCCCGCCTGCTGCTGTTCGCCCGCGGCGGCGCCGTGCACCGGCCGCGTGCCGGCCTGTTCGCCTACCTGCTGTCCGTCGCCGCCGGCAGCGTCGGCGTATTCGAGCTGTTCGGCCTGGATAGCCGCTTGCCGCAGCTGGCGCTGAACCTGGCCTTGCTGCTGGCGTTGCTGGCGGTGCGCGGCAATGTGGTGGAGCTGTTCCGCACCACCGACAACCGCCAGTCCTGGCTCGCCATCCTGTTGCGCAAAGAAAAGTGGATCTGAGAGAGGAGATCGCCATGCCCAGCCGCCGCATTGAAGACCTGCACCCGGCGCTGCAGCCGCTGTGCCGCCAGTTCCTGGAACGCTGCCAGGCCGCCGGCCTCGACATCCTGATCACCTGCACCTGGCGCAGCGGCCAAGAACAAGACCAGCTCTATGCCCAAGGCCGCACCGCGCCCGGCGCCAAAGTCACCAACGCCCGCTCCGGCCAGTCCGCCCACAACGCCATGTTGGCCGGCAAGCCGGCGGCGCGCGCCTTCGACATCGTGCCCAAGGTGAACGGCAAACCGGAATGGAGCGCCGCCCACCCGCATTGGCAGATCGCCGGCCGCATCGGCATGGAGCTGGGCCTCAACTGGTACGGCCGCCCCGGCGCGCCGTTCCGCGAGTTCCCCCACTTCGAGCTGCCGAAGGACCGCTGATGCTCGCCGACATCGTCAAGCGCTACGCCGCCACCCTGGCCCTGCTCGCCGCGCTGCTCGGCGGGCTCGGCCTGTGGCTGCAAGCCCGCGTTATCCAGCAGCAGCAAGCGGCGGCACGGGAGCGGATCGCCGCCTATGCCCAACTGGAAGCCGCCCACCGCCAGCAGACCGCGCAACTGCGCCAGCAAGAACAGGACGCCCGCGCCCAGGCTGCCGCCGTGCGCCAGCTGGCTGAGCGCCTGGAAGCCCTCGCCCGCAAACACGCCGCCAACGCGGCCAAACTGGAGAACGCCCTCAATGCCACCCCGGAAAATACTGCTTGGGGCGATGTGGCTATCCCTGCTGACATTGCCCGCCTGCTCGACTACGCCGCCGTGGGCGCCCCCGGTGCTGAGCAGCCAACGCTGCGCGCCGCTGACCCGCTGCCAGCTGCCGCCGACGGCGCCGTCCAGCAACCGCCAGCTGGCCCAGGCGCTGCAACTGCAGCGGCAGGCGCTTGAAGTCTGCGCCGCCAAAGTCAATGCCACCATCGAATGCCAAGACCATGACTGACTTTTACGACCGCGCTCAGGCGCTGGAACAGCTGCAGCGCGACGCCGCCATCGACGCCCACTTCGCCGGCGCCCGCGCCGCCGGCGACAGCCTCAGCCACTGCGAGGATTGCGGCGAACCGATACCGGCCGCACGCCAGCGCATCGTCCCCGGCTGCACCCGCTGCGTGCCCTGCCAGCAATGGGCGGAACGATGAACAAGCCGCACGCCCTGCGCGCGGCGCTGGAAGCCGCGCTGCCCGAACTGCGTCACAACCCGGACCGGCTGACCATGTGGACCGAGGACGGCCAGCTGGCCACCCGGCCCGGCGCGCTGCATTTCACCCTGCACTACACCCTGAAGCTGGTCGTCATCGAATACGGCCGCGGCATCGAATCCATCCTGCTGCCACTGCTGGACTGGATCGCCGTCAACGAACCGCCGCTGCTGCAAAACCCGGACGCGCGCGCCGACGGCCTCAGCTACCGCAGTGAAATCATCAGCCACAGCGCCGAGGACATCGAAATCACCCTCAAGCTGAGCGAGCGCGTCAAAGCGGTCAAAGACGCCGCCGGCGGCTTCGCCTTCGAATACCTGAGCGAGCCGGAAGACCCGCCGGGCATATTCTGATGGCCGACGCCCTCGCCCTGCTGGACAGCAAACTGTCCGGCCTGCTATCCCAGCTCGGCCCCGCCCAACGCCGCACGCTGGCGCGCCAGATCGTCGCCAGCCTGCGCGCCAGCCAGCAGCAGCGCATCCGTCTGCAGCAAAACCCGGACGGCAGCGGCTTTGAAGCGCGCCGGCCACAGCTGCGCAAGAAAAAGGGCGCCATCCGCCGCCAAATGTTTACCAAGCTGCGCCTGGCGCGCTACCTCAAGACCCAGGCCGGCCCGGCCGGCGGCGCGGTGGAATTCATCGGCCAGGTCCAGCGCATCGCCCGCGTGCATCAGCTCGGCCTGCTCGACCGCGTCAGCCGAAACCGCGGCGTGACGGCGCAATACCCTGCGCGCCAATTACTTGGATTTTCTCCCTCGGATATTGAAGATATTAGCGACGTAATACTTAAGTATTTGTCCCGATAAAAAACGCATTGAAATGGGGAATCACGACACTAAGATTTAAAAACATCGTTCAAACAAGGACTATCAAAATGGGAAAGAATATCATTTACTGCGCGGACGGTACGTGGAATAGCGCAGGCAGAGACAATACCGGAGAGCTGAAATCAGAAATCGCCACCAATGTGGTCAAGCTATACAACTGGCTGGCCGGAGATGATTTTGATCCTTTGGGGCAAAGCAATGGAGAAAGTGAAAAGAAGCTCACTCAAGAAGGTCAGGTCGTCCAAATCGCAAAATACATCCACGGCGTAGGTAGTTCTGATAATTTTCTTGTCAACATGCTTGATGGCGCAACGGGCCATGGGCTAATGACCCAAATCATCCGCGGCTATACCTTCATCTCCAGAAATTATAGCCGCGACGACAAAATTTACATCCTTGGATTCAGTCGCGGCGCCTACGCGGCCCGTGCGCTTGCTGGCCTGATCAGCTCTCAGGGTTTGCTCGCAGATAGTTACGCAAATGATGTTGCCTATCAATTAGGGTGTGCAGCCTGGTATAGATACCGAAACAGCACCAACAACTCTCCCATCAAAAATGCCTTGCAAGCACTAATTTCGGGTATGAATTGCAGAAGTCTATTTCAATCAACGACCGCGAGTCCGACCAACTCCATCAACGCAAACATTCACGCCGTTGCCGTCTGGGACACCGTGGGTGCGATGGGCATTCCCGACTTTAACGACACAAACGAATTGATCGACGCCTTCCAATTTGCCGACAACGACTTAAGCCCCAAAGTTTCTTATGGTATTCATGGCATTTCATTAGATGAAAAACGTAGCACCTTCACGCCCACGCTTTGGAACCCACGAACCGGCGTGACTCAGGTTTTATTACCTGGAGCACATGCAGATGTAGGCGGCGGCTATCCCATCACAAATTACGAGAGCGGCCTTTCTGATGGAGCCCTCCTGTGGATGAAAAACCAAATCAGCGCCTTGCCCAACCCAATTGTTTTTGGAAATATTCCGGATCATATTTCAGCAAATCACTTGGCGGTCGCTCATCAGGAATGGGGGGGCATTGACATCAATCTACGCCCTCGCACGTTTCCTAGCTTCAAAAACATCGGCCATGATGACACCGTCACCAAACGGCTAGGAAACAGAGTACAAGTCAATCTTGACGGTGATTTTTCTAATTACGAACCTAAAAACATACCTCAAAGATAGGAAAAACACTATTTCAGATCCGCATCAATATCACGACCAACAATTACTATGCAAAAAACAAATCAAGCACAAGCATAAATCAACTCTATCAAGGGGGGACCTTCAAAGGAACCGAAAATGACCACCATTCCGGCTAAGAGCTTTGGCCACGCTTTACAACCCATATTATTACGGGCCCCTATCCCACTGCTATCTTTCTTTTTGAGCGAGGACAAGTTAAACGACACCATCATTAAGAGAGAACGTATTGAAGTGCACAAACTTGCTGCCGCATACGTCACCCGTGTCAAAGTAATGTACGATGCCTTCCACGAACCTGCACAGAGCATATCAACCATAGAGTTCAACCCAATGCCAACATGGGAAGAACTATTTAAGCTAGAGGCGAGAATTATCAATGAAGCCCATCATGATTCATTACCCTATCTAATTACATATTATGCAGAAAACGCTTTAGATTACTGCACCTTAGGAGACAACAACCAAACACCTAGCAAACCCAAAAACCAAACAAGACTTGGTGACACAATAAGGCGTTTAAGAAACCCATCCATACGCCAAAGCTTTCAAAACAAAAAAAACCATGAAATCAATCAAAAAAAATACAAGCTATTAACCAGTGTAATTAATGGACAACGTTCTTACTACAGGGCCATCAGAAAAGAAAGAGCCGTTGACGGTTTACGCTTAAAACTTTTACTCGCGGTCTTTGCAATTGAAATTCCTTTTTTCATAGCATTAATATCAGACCATACAAGCCTGTCAATAAAATCATTGGCAATTGCCGTAACATTTGGCGTACTGGGTGCATTCACCAGCGTACTCAGACGATTGCAGGGCATAGAAACCAAAGAAGAAATCAATCAAAAATCTGGAGTCAGCATATCCATACTCATTGATGGGTCCTGGAGCCTTTACTTGGCGCTGGCAAGTGGTGCCGTATTTGGCGCCATGGGGCTTTTTATATTTGGTTCAGGACTATTCAAAGACATCCTCCAACCCGATCTAATGCCTAAAATATCGAAAGTCGTAGACGGCTCCTATTACTTCAAACTATCAGACTATAGCGACACCTGCAAAATGGCTGTATGGGCATTCATTTTTGGCTTTGCCGAAAAATTCATACCTGACTTATTGAACATTCTCGGCAACGGCGTCAAAAAAGAAAGCAATGCAAGCTCAAACAACGGAACCAAGTAAAAGTCGCTGAGAAAAAGAATTTCTATCTCGTGGTTGTCCCCGCTCCCCACACAACACCCACCCCACCACAAACCACGCCATGCCGGGCACACTGCCCGGCATGGACCCCATCGACCTGATCACCCGCTTTGAAAACCTGCTGCGCACCGGCACCATCGCCGCCGTGCAAGCCAAGCCGCCGCGCGTCCGCGTCCGCTCCGGCGGCCTGCTGACCGGCTGGCTGGCCTGGTTTCACACTCGCGCCGGCGGCACCCGCGATTGGGACCCGCCGACACCGGGCGAACAATGCCTGATCCTGAGCCCGTCCGGCGAAACCACCGCCGGCCTGGTGCTGCTCGGCCTCAATGCCGACGATGCGCCGCCGCCCAGCGCCGACACCGGCGAATGGGTGCGAGTGTTTCCGGACGGCGCCCGCCTCGCCTACCACCACGGCCGCGGCGAACTCAGCGTGTCCGGCATCCAGGCCGCCACCATTCAAGCCGCCGTGCGTTGCGTCATCCACAGCCCGGAAACCGAAACCAGCGGCAACCTGACCGTCGGCGGCAATCTGACCGTCAAGGGCGCCACCACCAGCGAAGGCCTGCTCAGCTATCAAGCCGGCCTGGCCGGCACCGGCGGCGGCGCCGGCACCGCCATCAGCGGCGACATCACTCACAGCGGCGGCCAGCTCAGCAGCAACGGCGTGGTGCTGGACAGCCACACCCACCCCGACGCCCACGGCGGCAACACCGGAGGCCCGCAATGAACTACATCGGACTCAACGCCAACACCGGCCGCGCCATCATCGACGATGCGCAGCTGCGGCAATGCGTACAAAAAGTGCTGACAACGCCGCTGTATCAGCGCGTGCAGCGCCGGCTGTTCGGCTGCCAGTTGCCGGAACTGGTGGACGCGCCGCTCAACGGCAAAACCCGGATGCAATGCCTGGCCGCCACCGTGATGGCGCTGGCGCGTCATGAGCCACGAATCGAGCTGCAGCGGGTGGGCATGCGCATCGGTGCCGGCAGCCAGGCCGGTGCGCTGGCCATCGACATCGAAGCGCGGCGCCGCGATGGACCGTCCGCCGGCCAGGCGCTCAATCTCTCGGTGGGCCTGCGATGATAGACCTGACCCAACTGCCGCCGCCGGACGTGATCGAAGCGCTGGACTTCGAAACCCTGTTCCAAAGCCGCAAGGCCAGGCTGCTGGCGGCCGCGCCGGCGGAGCTGCGCGCCGGCCTCGCCGCCGCGCTGCAATTGGACAGCGAACCGCTGACCATGCTGCTGCAGGAGTTCGCCTTCACCGAGCTGCTGCTGCGCCAGCGCGTCAACGAAGCCGCGCTCGCCAGCCTGCTGGCCTACGCCGCCGGAGCCGACCTTGACAACCGCGCCGCCGACTACGGCGTACAACGGCTACTGCTGCGGCCGGCCGATCCGGACGCCGAGCCGCCGACGCCGGCGGAATGGGAAGAAGACAGCGCGCTGCGCCGGCGCTGCCAGATGGCGCTGGAAGGCCTCAGCGTGGCCGGCCCGGCCGGCGCCTACAAATTCCACGCCCTCAGCGCCAACGGCCAGGTGCTGGACGCCAGCGTCGAAGGCCCGAACAGTCCCTTGCCTATGCCGCCGGAGCCCGGCACCGTGCGCGTGTTCGTGATGGACCGTCGCGGCGACGGCGTGCCCGACGCCGCGCTGCTGTCCGCCGTCGCCGCGGCGCTCAACGACGAAGCCGTGCGGCCGATCTGCGACACCGTCGAAGTGCGGCCAGCCGAGCCCTTGGCCTTTGCCGTGGAAGCCGCCATCGAATGGGAGCCCGGCGGCCGGGCCGCCAGCGGCGGGCTGGACGGCGCCAGACTAAGGCTGGCCCGCCTGCTGGAATCGCGCCGCCGGCTGGGCGCCGCCGTCGCGCGTTCGGCCATTGACGCCGCGCTACATGTCGCCGGCGTACGCCGCGTGCTGCTCACCGCGCCGACGGCCGACGTGCTGTGCTCGCTGCGCCAATTCCCCACGGCCGAGGAGATTGCCCTTCATGACTAGCCGCTTGCTGCCATCCAATCGCACCCCGCTGGAAGCCGCCATCGCCGATTGCTGCGCGCCGGATCTCGACCCATCGCCGATACGCGGCATCGCCGACAGCGCCCGCTGTCCGATAGCGCTGCTGCCGCTGCTGGCCTGGGAACGCAGCATCGACAACTTCGACGCCGCCGCCAGCGAAGCGCGCCAGCGCGCCGTGATCCGCTCCTCCGTCGCCGTGCATCGCCGCAAGGGCACCGTCGCCGCGGTGCGCCAGTTGTTCCGGGATCTAGGTCTGGGCGAAGTCGATATTGAGCAAGGCCGCAGCGGCTACCGGCGCGACGGAAGCCGGCGGCGCGAAGCCTACAACCTGCGCGGGCCGCGCGGCGCGCACTGGGCCGAGTACCGCGTCATCTGTTACAGCCTGCTGACCAACCAACAAGCCAGGACCGCGCGCGCGCTGCTGGACGACATCGCCGCCGGCCGCTGCCGGCTGGTGGCGCTGGACTTCAGCCACGCGGCGCTGACGCGCAACGGCTACGGCCGGCGCGACGGCGCGTTCTCCCGCGGCCTGGCGTGATGAGAGAGGAACACAATGGGATATCTGAACGATAAGGAAGTCTGGGACCGCGTCCCCTATTTTGCCGAAGACGCGGTACTGACCGGCGGGCCGGACTGCCCGGACAACATCCCGATTCAAGCGCTGACAAACCGGACGGCCCTGCTTAAGAAGCAGCTGGACGACGCCGTGGCCGGCGCGCTGGCCATCGAGTACGCCAACAGGCTGAGCACGGCGCGCAAAATCGGAATGAGCGGCGACGGTAGTTGGTCTGTGCAGTTCGACGGCGGCGGCAACGTCAGCGCGGCGCTGACGCTGACGGACTCCGGTGTGGAGGCCGGCGCGTACCCGGTGATCACGGTGGACAAGAAGGGCCGCGCCACAGCCGGCCGCGCGCTGCAGTCGGCGGACTTGCCGATCAATGCCGCGCTGCCGGGCGAGCCCACGGTAAAAACGCCTCCGGCCGGCGCCGGCGACAAGCGCATCGTCAACGCCGAATTCGTCGCCGGCGCGCTGGCGGCGCTGGTGGGCTCGGCGCCGGCAGTGCTGGACACGCTGAACGAGCTGGCCGCGGCCTTGGGCAACGACCCGAACTTCGCCACCACCATGACAAGCGCGCTGGCGGGTAAAGCGCCCAAGGCAACAACGTTGGCCGGATATGGCATCGTCGATGGCGCGACCAAAACCGATGTCAATCACGCCGCCCCAGCCGGCGCTGTCGCATTCTTCGCCATGTCGGCTGAGCCGGTTGGTTGGCTGAGAGCGGACGGCGCCGTGGTCAGCCGGACTGTCTATTCGGCGTTGTTCGCTGCAATTGGAACCCGATTCGGGGCCGGCGACGGCGCGAGTACGTTCAAGCTTCCGGATCTGCGGGGCGAGTTCGTGCGTGGGTGGGACGATGGCGGCGGCGGGGTAGATAGCAGCGATGGAACGCGGGCATTGGGATCGCTTCAAAAAGCAACGGCAATCGCTAACTACACGCACTCAGATTCAACAATCGTTGGAGCGTCAACAGGAATCCAATCACCGATTGCGTTTCCGGATGGTGCGGGGCCTGCGCTGGCTACGGCTAACGCCGCCTATTACCTGACCGCTGTGAGCGCGTCGAATGGGGGAGCGGGGTATTCAGGCATGTCAAACGTTCGCCCGCGCAACATCGCGCTGCTCGCCTGCATCAAATTCTGAGGGTTCACAATGATTACGATCTACCACTATCACCCCGTCACGGGTGAATACCTGTCAACCAGCACCGCCAACGCGTCGCCGCTCGAGCCCGGTGTATGGCTACTCCCCGCCCATGCCTCCAAGGCCAAGCCGCCGGTCACCGCAGAGAGAGAAATTGCGCTGTTCCGCGACGGTGCTTGGGTCGTGGAGCAAGATTGGCGCGGAATAGAGCTCTGGAGTAAAGCGACGGCGGCACGAGTTCAGGCGCAATTGGGCGACAGCCCGGACAGCCTCAATGCAACTGAACTGGAGCCGCCGCCCTTCGCTGTCTGGTCCGGCGATGGCTGGAGCGTCGACGCCAACGCCCAGCGCGCGGCCCAGGCCGCGGCCGTGGATATCGAAACCGCCAGTCGACGAGCGGCGGCGGACGCCGCCATCACCCCGCTGGAAGATGCGGTAGAACTCGACATGGCAACGCCCGAAGAGCTGGCCGCGCTCAAAGCCTGGAAGCGCTGCCGCGTGCTGTTGTCGCGGGTACCGCAACAAGCCGGCTATCCCATGGCGGTAGACTGGCCGCCCTCGCCCTGAGCGGCACGGCAAACAAAAAGCCCGGCCAAGCGCCGGGCTGTTGTATTGACGTAATAGTGAATCAGCGCTGGCCCAGCCTGCCGGCCTCAAACCGTAGCGCCGCCGCGCAGCTGGCGGTGAAAAAATAGATGGAAGGATCGGCATGGCTGGCCGCCAGCGTTTCGCCCAGCCGGCTCAGACAGGTGGTCAAGTTTTCCAGCGTGTCCTGGCAAGTGTCCCCGATCAGGGGGTTTAATTGTTGTGGAGTCGTCACGGCGCCTAGAGTCATTTTTAACCTCGCTTGCTTGATGTGCTGCAACGACGATTGTGAAGGCTCGCCTCCCGCGCGTTAATCGGCGGAAACGCCGGTGTCCCGCATAGTCTCCGCAAAATAGACATGGCGGATGATTTTTCTAACGGTGATTTTGCCCCCATCAAAACGGCCCACGCCAAGTTTTCTCCCAATGTTTTCAATATGATTCCGCACGGTTCGCTCGCTTATGCCCAAAGCTTTCGCCGCTTGCCGATTGCTGCTGCCAGCGGCCACCGCCTCAAGAACCTGAATTTCCCTATCCGTCAATTGACCTAAAGCATTGGATTTATTTTGCTCACGCGCCGCGGCATCGCCCAGCAAGCGCCGCAAACCCAGCGCCATGCCGCCCACCAAATGGGGCGGAATCTCAAGATGAGCGACGCCGGACAGATGCCGCAACAACGCGCGAATCTCGCGGTCTCCCGCCGCCGCCAAATAATGCTGGAGTAAGCCGGCGGCGTCTGGCGGCATCCTAAAACATTCTAATTCAGACCATCGGCCCGTCACTCTAAGTTGTCCGGGCCGCTGGCACAACGCAGCGCAGTCGCATCGACCCGCCGCCTGCGCCACCATGCCGGAAACCCCGCATGGAGAAGCCCGCATGGCCACTGATTACCATCACGGCGTCCGCGTCCTTGAAATCGACGAAGGCAGCCGCCCCATCCGCACCGTCGCCACCGCCGTTATCGGCATGGTCTGCACCTCCGACGACGCCGACCCGGTCGCGTTCCCAGAAGACATGCCGGTGCTGATCACCGATATTGACCGCGCCATCGGCAAGGCTGGCGTCAAGGGCACGCTGGCAACCAGCCTGGCCGCCATCGCCGACCAGTGCAAGCCGGTAATCGTCGTCGTGCGCGTCAAGCCCGGCAAAACCGCCGAGGAAACCACCACCAAGGTGATCGGCACCACCACCCCGGACGGCCGCAAGACCGGCATCAAGGCCTTGCTGAGCAGCAAAGCCCGCTTTGCGCTGTCACCGCGCATTCTCGGCGCGCCCGGCCTGGACAACCAGCCGGTGGCGGCGGCGCTGGCCGCCCTGGCGCAGCAGACTCGCGCCTTCGCCTACCTGTCCGCCTACGGTTGCAAAACCATGGAAGACGCGGTGGCCTACCGCAAGAACTTCGGCCAGCGCGAGGCGATGATCATCTGGCCGGACTTCATCGCCTGGGACGGCGCCGCCAACAAAGAGGCCGCCGCCTACGCCACTGCGCGCGCGCTGGGCCTGCGCGCCTTCATCGACGAAACCGTCGGCTGGCACAAGACCTTGTCCAATGTGCCGGTGCAGGGCGTCACCGGCATCAGCGCCGACGTCTACTTCGATCTGCAAGGCACCGCCACCGACGCCGACTACCTGAACAGCAATGAAGTCACCACCCTGATCAACCAGAACGGTTACCGCTTCTGGGGCTCGCGCACCTGCAGCGCAGACCCGCTGTATGCGTTCGAAAGCTACACCCGCACCGCCCAGGTGCTGGCCGACACCTTCGCCGAGGCGCAATTCTGGGCCGTCGACAAACCGCTGACCCCGGGCCTGGCGCGCGACATCATCGAAAGCCTGAAAGCCAAGGGCCGCAGTCTGGTCAACCAAGGCTATCTGCTCGGCTTCGACTGCTGGTTTGACGCCAAGGTCAACGACAAGGACAGCCTCAAGACCGGCAAGCTGGCCATCGACTACGACTACACCCCGGTGCCGCCGGCGGAGAACATCAGCCTGCGCCAGCGCATCACCGATAAATACCTGATGGACTTCGCCAGCCAGGTCAACGCATAAGGACACGCCCCCATGTCAGGCATCGCACTGCCGCGCGCGCTGCGCAAATTCAATGTCTTCATCGACGGCGTCGGCTTCATCGGCCAGGCGCTGGAAGTCAAGCTGCCCAAGGTCGCCATGGAAACCGAAAAGTACCGCGGCGCCGGCATGATCGGCTCGGTCGCGCTGCTCAAGGGCCTGGGCGATCTGGAGATGGAGCAGACCTATAACGGACCCATCCGCGAAATCGTCGCCACCTTCGGCGCCGAAAACCACGACGCCGCCCAGATCCGCTTCATGGGCAGCTACGCCAAGGAAGACGACGCCAGCGCCCAGGCGGTGGAAGTCGTCGTCCGCGGCCGTCACAACGAACTGGACATGGGCGACGCCAAGGCCAAGGAAAACGGCGCGTTCAAGGTCAAGACCGACCTCAGCTATTACAAGCTGATCGTCGACGGCGAGGAGTGGCTGGAAGTCGACGTCGTCAACGACGTGTTCAAAGTGTTTGGCCAAGACCGCCAGGCCCAGCACCGCGCCAACGTCGGTCTGTAAAACCCTCACCCGGCCCGCCCGGGCCGCTCAAACCAAGGACATACCATGCAAGACAAAGCCCCCATCACCCTGGACCAGCCTATCCAGCGCGGACAGACCCAGATCGCCGCCCTCCGCATCAGCAAGCCCAGCGCCGGCCAACTGCGCGGCACCAAGCTGGTGGACCTGCTGCAAATGGACGTCGGCGCGCTGATCACCCTGCTGCCGCGCATCACCCTGCCGCCGCTGACCGAGCAGGAGGTCCAAGGCATGGACCCGGCCGACCTGACCGAATGCGGCATCGCGGTGGCCAGTTTTTTGGGGAAGAAGGAGCGGCAGCCGAGCGAAGCGGACACGGCCTCCCCGGCCGCGTAGAAGACGCCATCGCCGACGTCGCGGTCGTGTTCCATTGGCCGCCGTCGGCGTTTGAGCATATGAGCCTGGCCGAACTGGCCGATTGGCGCGAACACGCCCGCCTGCGCAGCGGCAACGAGGACACATGAGCGATACCCGGATGAAGCTGGAAGTGCTGCTGGCGGGCGTGGACAAACTGAGCCGCCCGCTGCGCGACGCAATGGCCGGCAGCAAGGAGCTGGCCCAGGCGGTCAAACACTCCCGCGAGCAACTGAAGGCGCTGGAGCGGACCCAGTCCAATATCAGCGGCTACAAAAAGCAGACCGCCGCGCTGCAGGACACCCGCGCCAAGCTGGACCAGGCGCAGCAGCGCGTGCGCGCCATGCGCGACCAGATGCGCGCCGGCGAGGAGCAGACCGCCACATTCCGCAAGGCCTTCACCAAGGCCAACGAAAGCGTGCACAGCCTCACCACTCAAGTGCAGCGCCAAACCCGCGACCTGGCCCCGCTGCGCGCCAAGCTGAGCGAAGCCGGCGTCAAGGTCGCGCAGCTGGGCAGCGCGGAAGCCGCACTCAAGGGCAAGATCGACGGCACCAGCGAGGCGCTGAAACGACAGCGCGAGCAGCTGGAAAAAGTCAGCCGCCACCAACAGCGGCTGAACGACATCCGCGGCCGCTACGGCCGGGCAAAAGAAGTGCGCGACAAGGTGGCCGGCGTTGGCGTGGCCTCCATGGCCGGCGGCGTGGCCACCGGCGCGGCGGTGATGAAGCCGGTAGCGGCCTATGCGGAAGCGGAAGACTCGGCAACCCAGTTGAAGGGCGCCATGATGCGCGCAGGCGGCGTCGTGCCCCCGAATACGAGCAAATCAACCGGCTGGCCGAAAAGCTGGGCGACCGTCTGCCAGGCACAACGGCGGACTTTCAGGACATGATGACGATGCTGCAGCGCCAGGGCATGAGCGCCAAGTCCGTGTTGGGCGGCTTGGGCGAGGCCACCGCCTACCTGGGCGTGCAACTGAAGATGGCGCCGACGGAAGCCGCGGAATTCACCGCCAAGCTGCAAGACGCCACCCGCACCAGCGAAAAAGACATGATGGGGCTGGTGGACATGATCCAGCGCGGCTTCTACGCCGGCGTCGACTCCGGCAACATGCTGGAAGCCTACAAGGGTTTGGGCGCGGCCATGGACATGATCAAGGTCAAGGGCCTGGAGGGCGCCAAGGCCTTCGCGCCCTTCGTCGTGATGATGGACCAAGCCGGCATGCGTGGAGAGTCCGCCGGCAACGCCATCCGCAAAGTCATCGCGGCGGGGCTGAACGTCGACAAGATCAAAAAAGTGGAGAAGTCACTGCTCAAGAAGAAAAAGATAAGCCTGGGGCTGGACTTCACCAATGGCAAGGGCGAGTTCGGCGGCCTGGACAATCTGATGAAGCAGCTGGCCAAGCTGCAGAAGCTGGACACCGTCAACCGCCTGGCGGTGCTGAAAGACATTTTTGGCGACGACAAGGAAACCAATGAGGTTCTTTCCAAGATCATCGAGAAGGGCCAAGGCGGCTACGACGATGTGGTAAAGAACTTGGCGGAACAGGCCAGCCTGCAGGAACGCGTCAACCAACAGCTCGGCACCCTCAAGAACCTGTGGGACGCCGCCAGCGGCACCTTCACCAACGCCATGGTGAAGTTTGGCGAATCCATCTCGCCGGAGTTGAAGGCCGCCGCGGAATGGATCGCCGACCTATCCGAGAAAACCGGCGCCTGGGCGCGGGAAAACCCGCAGCTGGTGGCCACGCTGATGAAAATCGCCGCCGTCGTCGCCGTGGTGCTCACCGCGCTGGGCGGGCTGCTGATCGCCGCGGCGGCCGTCGCCGGCCCCTTCATGCTGGCGCGCTTCGGCCTGTCCATGTTCATGGCCACCCTCAGCAGCGGCCTGGGCGTCCTCGGCCGGGTAGGCCCGGCGCTGATGACGGTGCTGAAAGTCGTCGGTTTCGTCGGCCGCATGATGATGTTCACTCCGATTGGCCTCGCCATCACCGCCATCGCCGCCGCCGCCACGCTGATCTATCTCTACTGGGAGCCGATCAAGGCCTTCTTCGCCGACATCTGGGCGGAAATCGTTATGGCGTTCAGCGGCGGCGTCGCCGGCATTGCCGCGCTGATCCTCAACTGGTCACCGCTGGGGCTGTTCTATCGCGCCTTCGCCGCGGTGATGGGCTGGTTCGGTGTGGAGCTGCCAAACCGCTTTACCGGCTTCGGCAGCATGATCATGCAAGGCCTGGTCAGCGGCATCAAAAGCGGGCTGGGCTGGGTCAAAGACGCCATCCTCGGCGTCGGCGACATGCTGCCGGAGTGGCTGCGCAACAAGCTGGACATCCACTCGCCGTCCCGCGTGTTCGCCGGCATCGGCGGCTACACCATGGCCGGGCTGGAGCAAGGCATCGTCCAGAATCAGGGCGGCCCGCTGGCCGCGCTGCGCCAGGCCACCGGCAAGCTGACCGCCCTCGGCGCCGGCGTCATGCTCGGCGCCGGGCCGGCGCTGGCCGGCCAGCTCGATACCCGCCCGCCGCTGGCGCGGCCGGTCATGGCCGCCGCCGCCCCATCATGATCAACGCCCCGATCACCATCCATGCCGCGCCCGGCATGGACGAACGCGCGCTGGCGCGGCTGGTGCGTCAGGAGCTGGAAAAAGCCCAGCGCGACGCCCAGGCCCGCCTGCGCAGCAAATTTGGAGACATCGACTAATGCTAGGCCTGCCGATGATGGCGCTAGGGCTGTTCGTGTTCACCCGCAGCACCCTGCCCTATCAGGAAATGAAACAGCAATACGGCTGGCGCTGGCCGGGCAACCCCCGCGTCGGCGCCGCGCCCGGCCGCCAGTACACCGGGCCGGAGGAAGAACCCATCACCCTGTCCGGTAAACTGCTGCCGGAGCTGACCGGCGGCGACAGCTCGCTGGCCCTGCTCAAGCTGATGGCCGATCAGGCGCTGGCCTGGCCGCTGATCGAGGGCACCGGCATGATTTACGGCTTCTACGTCATCGAAAAGCTGGACCTGACCCGCCGCGAATTCTTCAGCGACGGCAAGGCGCGCGAGATCGACTTCACCCTGACCCTGCAGCGCGTCGACGGCAGCATGCTGGACCTGCTCGGCAACCTCAGCCGCGCGGTGATGGAGTTGGCGTTTTGAGCCTGGACAAGCTCATGGCCGCCGGCCAGGGCATCGCCCAGCAAGGCCTGGACAGCCTCGCCGACTTCGCCGGCCTCAACGGCGCGCCGACGCCGGCCTGGCGGCTCACGCTCAACGGCAAGCCGCTGGACAGCGCGCTGCGCCGGCGGCTGGTGGCGTTGACGCTGACCGACAACCGCGGCTTCGACGCCGACCAGCTCGACATCGTGCTGGACGACGGCGACGGCATGCTGGAGCTGCCCGGCCGCGGCGCCGTCATCGCCGTGGCGCTGGGCTGGCGGCATAGCGGCCTGATCGACAAGGGCAGCTACACCGTCGACGAGGTGGAGCACAGCGGCACGCCGGACATTCTGACCCTGCGCGCGCGTTCAACCGACCTGCGCGAAGGCATCGCCGCCAAGCGCGAAAAGAGCTGGAGCAAGACCACGCTCGGCGCCATCGTCCGCGCCATCGCCGCCGCCAACCAGCTGCAGCCGGCAATACCGGACTGGCTGGCCAAGCGCCGCGTTGAGCAGCTGGACCAGCGCAACGAAAGCGACGCCCAGCTGCTGCACCGGCTTGCGCGCGAACACGACGCCGTGGCCACGGTGAAAAACGGCCGCCTGGTGTTCTGCAAAGCCGGCGACGCCGAAACCGTCAGCGGCAAGCCCTTCCCGGTCTGCACCCTCACCCGCGCCAGCGGCGACAGTCACCGCTTCAACATCGCCGACCGCAACGCCTACACCGCCGTCAAAGCGCAATGGCAGGATCTGAACCGCGCCAAGCGCGGCGAAATCATCGTCGACAAAAACACCCGCTTCGAACGCCGCGCCACCGTCACAAAGCTGGGGCGCAAGACCAAGCGCAAAAAACTGACCGCCATTCAGCAAAAAGGCGTGGAGCCCAGCGCCGGCAACGTCAAAGTGCTGCGCCACATCTACGCCAGCGAAGCCACCGCGCTGCAAGGCGCGAAGGCGGCGTGGGAAAAGCTGCAGCGCGGCGCCGCCGAGTTCAGCATCAACCTGGCCTACGGCCGGCCGGAGCTGTTCGCCGAGCTGCCGGCCAAGGTGCAGGGCTTCAAGCCGGCCATCGACGCCACAGAATGGGTGATCAACAAAATCACCCACACCTTGAACGATGGCGGCTATACCTGCCAGCTGGAGCTGGAGATGAAGCTGGATGAGGTAAAGTAGTCAGACTCAGCATTAATAGTCAAATTCACTTTAGGCAGACTCCAAGTGATATAATTCATATATTGTGGACTTATAAGCTATTTGTACCTCGGCATATATCACTACATTGTTTGAACGCGCATCTAATTCATAAGAAATAGATTTGTCAGGGTTTTCTATCGCCCTTGTTGTAGCAATAGGAAAATATTTAACTACCAAATAAGCGTCATTGCTATTTTTCTCAAAATACGTCCAAGAGTATTTGGCTATTTCTACAAGAAAATTCCCTCCCATACTATTACGAGCGCATACTGAATTCTTATATATAAAATCGTCTTGACCATAGCGTTTTCCGCGATTTCTAGCTTTATGTATTTCTATTAATATATCAACATTAGCAATACTATCACTCATATGATTTTTTTTAAAACCATGTGTTGGTTCTGCACGATTGGTCATATATTTGCAGCCTCATATATCAAATTAAATTCATCACCCTTTTAATTCAAAAACTATTCTCCAAAACGGCAAGAAAATCAAATGACATTTCCTGTCATTTTTGGATGGCTACACAACCCCTTCCCCATCCCATCCGGGACAAAGCCGCGCCCGGGCAAACCGCGCTGAGTAAAGCGCAATACCGCCCTTGGATATCCCTCTGCCATGGTGTAATTTGAATTTGTACATATTCAATTACACCAAGCCTCACCATGACAATTCACTGCATCCGGCCGGGCGGTCTGCCGCTGCCCGTGGCCGGCGCCCCGGTGTGTGCCGGCTTCCCGTCGCCGGCTGACGACTACCTCGACGACGCCATCAGTCTGGACAGCTATCTGATCGACGACCCGGCCGCCACCTTTCTTGTCCGCGTCCGTGGCGACTCCATGCACGGCGCCGGCATCGATGAAGGAGATCTGTTGGTGGTGGACAAAGGCCTGGCCGCGCATCACGGCGATATCGTCATTGCGGTCATAGACGGCGAGTTCACCGTCAAGCGACTGCACAGCCGCGGCGGCCGCTGCGCGCTGATCGCCGAGAACCCGGCGTACCCGCCTATCACGCTGCACCCGGGTCAGGAGCTGCAGGTCTGGGGCGTGGTGACCGGCGCGGTAAAGAAATTCCGGCGATGAACACCAAGACCCTGTTCGCGCTGGTGGACGGCAACAGCATGTACGCCAGTTGCGAGCGCGTATTCCGGCCGAATCTGATCGGCAAGCCGATCGTGGTCTTGTCCAACAACGACGGTTGCGTGGTGGCGGCGTCTGCGGAAGCCAAAGCGCTGCCAGGCCTGCGCATGTTCGGTCCTTTTTTTGAGATCGCGGACGTCTGCAAAAAGCATGGCGTGGCCGTGTTCTCCAGCAACTACGCACTTTACGGAGACATGAGCCGGCGCATGATGCGCGTGCTGGCGGAGTTTGCGGCCGAGCAGGAGGTCTACAGCATCGACGAGTGTTTCCTCGATATGACCGGCATGCCGGACCTGGACCGCCACGGGCATCGGATGCGCGAGGCCGTGCTGAGTCGCGTCGGCATCCCTACCTGCGTCGGGATGGGTCCAACCAAAACCCTGGCCAAGTTGGCCAACCGAATTGCCAAGAAGCAAGCAAAGTGGAATGGCGTGTTCGAATGGGACTTCGTCACGCCGGCGGAGGCCGATCAGATGATGGCGCAGATTGAGGTGGGGGATGTGTGGGGCATTGGCCGCCGGCTGTCCGAGCAGCTACAGGAAATGAACATCCGCAGCGTACTGGACCTGAAACGGGCTGATGCGCGGCGTATCAAGCGGCAGTTCAGCGTCGTTGTCGAGCGGACAGTGCAGGAGCTGAACGGCGTCTGCTGTATCGAGCTTGAGGACGTGGCGCCCAGCAAACAGCAAATCATCGCCAGTCGGTCATTCTCGAAAAAGGTGCGCGACCTGAACACCTTGATCGCGTCAATCTCACACCACGCCGCGCGGGCAGCGGAGAAGCTGCGCGCCCAGGGCAGCACGGCGCGGATGGTGGGCGTCAGCATCAACACAAGCCCGTTTTCGGACGTCGCCCAGTATCGACCCTATATCGTGGTGCCGCTTGTGCGGGCCAGCGGCGACACATTGGAAATCACGCGCGCGGCGCTGGCCGGGCTGCGCGCCATCTACCGGCCAGGCTATCTGTATCACAAGGCGGGGATTGTGCTGATGGAGATCGGGCCGCGCGGCGTGGTGCAGTCTGACTTATTTGCGGCGCCACCAGATCAACGACGCGAGCGACTGATGCGGACGATGGACGCCATCACCCGCCAGTTTGGCCGGGGCACACTGCGGCTGGCGGCGGAAGACATGACGCAACGCTGGCAGATGCGCCAGGACGTGAGATCGCCGCGCTATACCACTCGGCTGGATGAACTGCTGGTGGTGCGTTGATTACGCCCTGCGCAGTAGAGCACACGCCCGAAGCGATCAGCGGAGGTTTCCTTGATTTTACCCCGTGCAAACACAATACCATTGACATACAATAGATAGAGTCAAAACATCACATTCTAGATATAGAGCACGTCAACTCCATCGCAGCAACATCCAAGCTCGTCTCATGTTGCGTTGCTCTTTCCATCTTTAATCACTGACTTTACTTTTTCTCTTTCGGCGCACAGAGAACCAACATTTATAGCAAGAAAACTGTTGATGATAAAAACAAGGCCTATAGAAAACAGCAACAAACCATCCTTAAAGAATTAAATTTAGTATAAAACATCGTTCCCCGATTATGCCTCAATATTGTACAAAACAAGGAAAAAGAACGTGAACATAAACTATTATTATAAATTCTTATTCCCCAAAGGTACTGTCCCCCCGAAATCATCAATCAAGACAACTTTCACAAGGGACAATTTAAAAACTGTCCAATATGGCCTACGGATGTTTTTGCTTTCGCAGGGTCAATTATTGACAAAATAAGTACTTTACAACCCGACTTCTCTCAGAGCCAAAAAGAAAAACTTTCTTCAGATAAAATCAGGGAAATAGCAGTAGCGTGGAATAAAAAAATCACTCCACCAGTAGAAATTCAGAATAGTTGGGAAAAAATTTACAAACGAAGACTACGAAAAATAATCACTCTAGACAAAGATATAGATCTATTGCTTGAATTATTTTTTTTGCTTTTATGCGCTGACAAAGCCAGCGAGGGGATTGGATGGAATCTTCATATCAAAACACCATTTAATATACTTGCATTCATTAGCCAGATGAATTTACCCCAAACAATAAAAGAACAACTTGATCCATTAAAGGACTTACTCCCCAACCAAACGCCCTATTCATTCTGTCATAGAATTCCAACAGACAGAGCAATTGTCACTCCAAAATCGGTAACAGCCCAAGTAGGGCATACATTTCGTTCTCTAAGCCATAACCTAGCTCTTGTAGAAGCGCAGCCAAAAATAGAATTCTCATGGCACCATGTACAAAAAAAAGAGAATACATTAGCAAATATTGTCGACGAGCACTTACACATTTTACTAATACCATTTCCATACAAAATCACAGCACAAGCGATCACACCAATAGCGCCGCCTGAAAAGCATGGATCCAATGGTCAGAAATATGGCTACTTCCAACTAAACCAAGGCTGGATTCCCAAGAAAAAAGAAACACAAGGAAAAGAAACACCTCTCAAGAATCAAGCGCAACAAGCAAATGAAATTTATGAGAAATTAGTCTTACCTCTAATTAAAAAATCAAAGGATCACTGCGAGATAGACTGTATAGTCTTTCCCGAATGTGCACTACCTGAGTCTATCGCAGATGAGCTCGCAAAAAAAATATTGCAAAACAATAGCTCAGAACATTCTATTCGACTACTCATAACAGGTACAGCATCTAAATCAGACAAAAAAAACACATCATACAACAATGCAACATCCTATTTTTTCTTTAAAAAACCAAATACAACAAACAACCCAAAACCACAAGATTATCTTGTAAAAAAGCAACACTCAAAACATCACCGATGGAAGCTAGATATTAGTCAAATTAAAAGGTATGGATTTTCTAGCTTTCCTGCGGATACAAATACAGACTGGTGGGAAAGCATAGATGTTACAAAAAGAAAAATCCCCTTTTATGCAGTCAGTCCACACTCATGCATAACTGTTCTAATCTGTGAAGACCTTGCTAGAAACGATCCAGCAATGCCGACAGTACGCGCAGTTGGTCCGAATCTGATAATTGCTCTTCTTATGGATGGGCCACAGATCAAAGGTCGATGGTCAGCAAAGTATGCCGGCGTCCTGGCCGAAGACCCCGGCTCTGCTGTCCTTAGTGTAACATCGGTTGCGATGATCGACAGATCGAACAGTCTGGAACAAAACAAAAGCCGATCTGTTGCATTATGGCAACGCCCAGGAGGACAAACTGAATCAATAGAGCTTCCCAAAGGTCACCATGGATTGGTACTTTCACTAGCAACGACAGCCATCGAGCAAGTCACAATGAATAAAGTTGCAGATGAATGCAACACAAGAAGATACGAACTTATGGGCGTGGAGGCACTCCAAGTTGACAATCCTGAAAAATGGCTATGATGGTAGAACTCCCAGCATGTACACTCCACACAGGCAAGGAGATGAACAATTGGAAAACCTTCTGAAAACCAAGGATCATCGAGCCGCTACAGACGAAGAAGTCGAACTCTTAGAACTCTTCGCTGCGAAGTTCGAAGAGCTACACCGTCAGGCTTTAGAAAATGACAATGAAACTGTTATAAAAAACTTGGAGTTGGCTATCCAAAGCACCAACCAAGATATGACAGATCACCTACGATTGCTGTTCGGCGATGAGGAACTGGTTGATCATTAATCATTACTAATGACAACTAATATCGCCTCTCCACGATTACATGGCGTGAATGACAAGGAGGCGCCCGGCACTTGCCGGGCGCTTCCTTTAGGGTTTTGTCCGCGCTACTTCAGAAAGATGCAGATGAGTCAGCTGTGTCCCCTTCCCTAAAGCAATTTACCAACTAATGCTGACATAACTAAGTAACAGTTACGTGGATAGTGCAACACACTTGTTGTTTAGCAAAAAATTCCCAGTCCTCTCCTGTGGCAACCACTTTCCGCCACGTTTGACCAATGAGAACAAGCTGGAGATCGGACATTGCCGCGTCACACTATCGCCTGGGGCGCTGGTGGTGAACTGGTAAAAAACATCCCCCGCTTTCAAGCGGCCATTGCTGCCGCGCACTTCTTCCAGCGTCACCTTGCCAAAGCGTGCCAGCTCCACCTTGATGTCAAGGCCGGCCAGCCGCTCGTCCAGACTTTGGCCGCTGACCGCTATCGTCTTCAAAATGGCGGTGATCCGCTTGGCGTCCGACACTTTGCTCACTTGCGGATCTTCAGGCTTGATGTTCGTGCACGGCGGCTGAGCGGCCGCAACCGAAGCCAGAAGCGGCAATACGGTCAGCGTGAGCAGCGCTTGAATTTTCATTGGTGGCATCCCAAAGAGTGGCGCCATTGACGTGAATGCATGACTATGAGCTAAGCCATCATTGTGCAAAATGTTATTCACATAGAGTCAATTTGTTTCAAGAGGTAAAATGGCAGCCCGATAAGAACTTCAAGATGCCTTCGTGATGAAAAATTTGCTCATATTGATTGCGGCCATAGTGGTGGCCGTGGTGGTCTGGAAGCTGTTAAGCAAGTGGCTGCGCGGTAAGCAATATCATGGCGCGGTGGTCGTGTCGCTCAGCGGGATCGCCACGGTGCTCTCCTTCTTGCTGACCGTGGGCATCCTCGCGCCGGAGCCGGACGCGAAGCCAGAAACCAAGGTGGAGGCTCAGGCCAAAAACAAGGCCGAGCAGATGGCGGCGGCGTCCGCAGCCAAGCCCGAGGTCAAGCCGGCCGCTCAGCCCGCGCCGCCGCCCGAAAAGATTGCCCAGCAAAAAACGCTGGGCCTCTCCACCGCCAAACTGGTGGGCGACATCGAGATTGCCAAGCGCGAAGACTCGCCGCTGCGGGATGGTACACGCCGGGAAATTTTGACCATCAACAAGATCATGACCTTGGAAGCCATTGGCGAGCCCCACAACCTCAGCCGCTACACCCTGGTCTTTGGTGTGCCGAATGACGACAATGCATCGCTGATGCTCAACGCCGTCACGGCCGCGGCGATGTTCGCCAACACCTATCCCGAGTGGACTGGCAAAAAGGACAATGCGGTCAATTGGTTCACCAGCGCGATGCGCAAGCTGACCAAGAACGTGCAGAAAAATCGGGATGAGCCGACGCCGGTCAAGCTTGAACGAGACGGCAAGACGGTGGAACTTAGCGCCGTCCCCGCCCTGGGCATGATCTTTCTGTCGGTAGAGCCGAAAGAGTAAGGCCCTGGACATGCAAAACGCCCGGTAACTTTTCCGGGCGTCTTTGATGGTATTGCTAAAAATAAAAACGTGCCAAGCATCTTGCCAATGTAAAAAAGCTAGCGACCAACTGAAGAGCGAGCAGCCACGACACCTTCATTTAACACAAAATCAGCATGCTCATTAGTATAAAACCCATGTCGGCTGGTATTCAATGTAAACACATCCAGAGAAGCAAACAGCCATACTGCACTGACTCGGGAGTAATGACCTTCACTCCAAAAACCATCAGGTTTACGACTGACATTGATGTCTTCTTCACCTACAAAAAAACTAGCCTGCAAGCTACCATATAGAGCTGCTTCTGCTTGAACCCCATCAAAACAAGACCAATCTGAATTTACTGCTATTACAAATGGCCGATCTAATTCTCCATATTTTGCAGCCTTTGCTTTAAGAGCTTTCGTCACAGGAAATGCAGGCTTAACAAATCGTGCTCCATCAACTCTCCAGCCATTGATCAATCCTTCATTTTTTTTGGAGGTCGCTGTTAGCTCAACTTCAAAATCACCATCCTTATAATCGATCTCTCCCAAAACAGCCCCCTCCTCAGTCACTCCCTTATTAACCAGACTACAAAACCAATCCCTAATAAAAGCCATTAATTTATTTGCACTTGGTTGCCTAGAGGGCAGTTTTTTCACCAACAAGAACAAAGAAAATTGTTCATGATGCTGTTTTTTTAGCCTATTCACAAACTGAGAAACCATTTCCAACTTAATTGGATCAACATCCCCATCGACACCGGCGAGTACGGCTTCTAAATAAAAAGATTCGCCACTAGGAGCAGTCACTAAAAAATCCGGCTTCTTTTCACTACCATTACTCAACAAAGGGTGAGGCTCCAACGTAAAACCTTGACCTGACAATGCACCATACAAAAACAACTCAAATACCGCCGATTTAAACTGCCTATCATTTCGCGCCATAATGCGCGTCAGCATTTCTGCTTTCTCAGATTCAGGATACCTATTAAAAAGTTCAATCAAACTATTTCGAGCCGAGTCAAATCTCGCATCAGGACACCGCTCCAAAAACTCAAACATAGACTCTTGTGCTTCTTTGGGCGAACCCACTGCCGAAATCTTCTTCGCATCGAAACAGAGTTGACTCATAGTTGGCTCTCAAAATGAAAAGCAAAATAGAAAATGAAATAAGAACGCCCAGCGGTATGCCGGGCGTTGCTTAAAGAATCGAGCCCGCGCTATTCAGAAAGATTCTGATGGATCTGCTGCATCACCCCCAGCGCCAGGCGCTGGCCGCGCGGGTCCAGTTGCTGGAACTGGTTCAAGAGGGCGTGAGCTTCCGGCGTGAGCTTCGAATCATCGCGCTTGCCGGTGATGATGTAGGTGACATCGAAGCCAGCAGCATAGAGCCTTGCTAGCACTTCAGCGTTAGGGAAGCTGGTCCCTTTTTCATAGCCAAGGTAGGTCGCATAGCTAACATCGGCGGCCTTATGGGCTTCCATCTGGATCATCCCCAGTCGGCTACGCTCTTGCTTCAGCCGTGCTGAAATCGCCCCCTCACACTTCATCGCTACCCCACAAAATTAGCAAAAAGCTTACAAGAGAAAAGCTAGCCCCTGCACCTGGCCAAGGCCTAGCTGTGGGCCTTGTTGTAGGCCTGGATCATGTCAGAAATGAAGTGCTTGCCACGTTCGTCTAGTTGGGCAAAAGAGGCAAGGACGGCGCTCTCTTCAGAGGAGAGTTCGGAGCTGTTGCGCT
The DNA here is from genome assembly GCF_021496765.1 of Chromobacterium sp. Beijing. NCBI lineage: Bacteria > Pseudomonadati > Pseudomonadota > Betaproteobacteria > Neisseriales > Chromobacteriaceae > Chromobacterium > Chromobacterium sp. Beijing. The sequence continues at coordinate 5,035,022 of NZ_CP053750.1, read as the reverse complement.
GCGCAGTCAAAATGTAAAGCACATCAAATCCAGCTGAAGCCCATAGCGCAAGGCATTCACCATTGGGCCAGCGATCCCCGCGTTCATAGCCTTGATATGCAGTAAAACCAATTCCACCGGCTTTTGCAGCTTCGGTCTGGGTTAGCTTCAGGCGCGATCTTTCTTCGCGCAATCGGATAGCGATACTCACAGATACGAGTCCAATAGTTGACATACACGCAAAGGCGAGTAACATTTACACATAACTCACATTCTTGAGAGTGTAACTCACATGCAAAACGCCGAACAGACAGCCCGCCCGCGCCGCGCTTACGGTCCGCGCGGTACTTCCAAGGTCAAGCCGGTGCAGATGCGCCTGCTGCAAGCCGAACGCAGCGAGTTCGATCAGGCCATCGCGGATACCGGTTACTCCGAAAGCAAGCTGGCCCGCGACATCTATCTGCTGGGCCTGGCCGCTTGGAAAGCCGGCCGCCGCAGCCAGGCTTGAAGAGTAGTCAATACGCCGCCGCTTGAGAACCACAGAGCCGCCCATCATTCAGTGGAGACCGCCATGTACCAGCAGCAGCACGCCGCCATCCAGCGCTATCTGACCAAGCACTACCCCTGCCAAGCCCCGCAGCAGGGCTATGTGGTGAAGTATTTGGCGAAATGCCAAAACGAAGCGCAGCTGGACGCTGCGCTGAACGAGGTCATTGCTCACGTCCCCGAGTCCGGGGAGCAAGATTAGAAATGGAAACGGCTATCGTAGCCCTCGGACGAGGTGGGCCGGTTTTCAAGCTTGTCCTTCATGCCCAAGCGCTGAAACTTGCCCACCGCGCCGATGTATTCAGACAAACCGGAAGTGGCAAACACCCGGTAAACCCGGCCTTCATGGTTCTCCACAGCAATCAACATATCGTGGCCGCCGCCATCATAAGCCGCCGCTTTCATGGCCTTGCTGATTTTCTCGTCGTAGTCCGGCACAGCAACATCCGGCAGGCATTTGTGACGCATAACGCCTCCATTTTGAAAGTGCATTGACATAGTGCCTGTTATTGAACGCAAGGAAAACTCTCCATGGACGCGCTGAGAAACTGCTACCAACTGATGTGCAAAGGCATGCCCGGCGGCTGGGCCGCCATGGCCGCGGCCATGGGCTTAAGCAAGGACGCGCTGGAGAACCGCGTCTACGAACGCAAGGGCCAGGCGGTGAGCCTGCATGAGGCGATGCAGATGCAGGCCTTCCACGGCTCCACGCTGTTTGCCGAGGCGGTGGCGATGGACAGCGGCGGCGTGTTTGTGCGCATGCCGGACGTGGGCCCAGTGGACAACGAAGAAATCCAGAGTCTGTACATGGAGCTGGTGGAAGACGTGGCGCGGCTGGCGCGCGAGTGGCGCGAGGCCACCCGCGACGGCGAGGTGGACGGCCGCGAACGCCGGCGCCTGGAGCGCATCCAGCACGATATCTGCGCCAAGACGGTGCAGATGAACGAGCTGACCTTTCAGTTGTTTTGCCGGAGCTGATATGGCGTACCCGTGCAAATACTGCGGCTGCGTTTCTTACGCGCGCACCAGCCGGATGCTGACGGAAACGGTGCGAGAAACCTACTACCAGTGCAGCGATTACGAGCATTGCGGCAAGCCGTTCAAAACCTATAGCGAGGCCTGCGCCATTGAGCACCAGCGCAAGCGCCTGGACTTGAGAACGCCGATTAACGATAGGCAGCTGGAGCTGCCCGGCCTCGCCTGACGAGCTGATTTAACCCCGTTTCCCCCTTGCAAAATTCGCACCCGCGCGGCGCGAGGGGGCTTTTTACGCCCAAAAACTGGAGAACCACATGAAAAAGCTGCGTTACGTCCGCTTCCAAAACGGCACCGGCTGCTACACCGCGCCGCTGCGCCAGCCGGCCGGCAACGGCCAGGCCATCGCCGCCGCTCTGGTGCTGGCGCTGTTGGTGGTGCTCCAGTTCACTCTGCCCGTCTGAGGAAACCGTCATGTCCTACGCCGCATTCCAACAGGCCCGCCAGCGGCTGGCCACCCAGGCGGAAGACCGCCGCGCGGTCCAGCACTTGCAGTCGGTGCGCGCCTTGCAGTCCAAGGTGCTGACGCTGGCGCAGCTGGAAGCCATCGCCGATGTGCAGGATGGGCTGAAAGTGATGGCCGGCGTGCGCGAACAGATCGTCCGCCTGTCCGCCTTGCACCGCCTGCCGCTGGCCGGCCTGGGCCTGGGCATGGCGGAGATGGGGCAGCTTTGGTACCAGCTGGAAACCCTGCTGGCGGAAAGCGAGCACGCCGCCGCGCGGCTGGCCGCCGGTGCGGTAGATGTGGAAGCGCCAGCAGCGCGGCCGCACAGCCAGGACGCAGCGGCATGACGCCAAAGATGCCGGAACTGAGCCACCTGCCGGACAGTTGGGCGCTGGCCAAGATCGGCCACTTTCCGCGCCACTTGCAGCGCGCGGTGCGCGGCAACTGGCTGCGCCGCCGCAATCGCAACCTCACCGGCCGCAAGGGCGTGCTGGACGATGGCCGCGAGGCGGAAGCGAACAATTACTTGCGCGAGCTGGTGAACAAGTTTCCGGCCAAGGCGCTGGAGCTGGGCGCAAGCGAAAGCCAGCTGGTTGAATACGCCAAGGCCAAGGCCAGCCAGGCCGAGGCGCTGCACCGCGACGGCGCCGGCATGGAAGACCTGGAACGCTTCTGCAGCGAGCACGGCATTACGCTGCCGAACGCGGACACTGACGGCGGCATCAAGTTGCGACTGGCCTGCTCGCTGTGGTGGCGCCGGAACCTGCGCCGTGTGAACGCGCGCAAGGCTGAGGCGCTGTCAATCGCGCTGGGCCTGGTGCACAAGCGCCACGCGCTGTATGCAAGTCATGACGCGGTGGCACGCCGGCGCGAGCAGAAGCGCCGCAACCGCGCGCTGCTGGAAGCGCTGACCGCCATCAATGAACTGGGCGAAGAGTTCAGCCTGGCCGACGTGGCCGACGCCGGCATGAGTAATCCGCGCATCCGCCGCGCCGAGCTGATGTGCCGCATCGCGGGTTTCGAGCATATCGCCATTGGCCTGGAGCTGGCCGGCGAGTTCATCACCCTCACCGCGCCGTCGCGCTTCCACCCGCGGGTGGCGGCCAGCGGCCAGCGCAATCCGCATTACGACGGCGTCAGCACGCCCACCGATACCCGCGATTACTTGGGCGGGGTGTGGTCACGCATTGGCGCCAGCCTGGCGCGCGCCGACATCAAGATTTTTGGGTTCCGTGTGGCGGAGCCGCATCACGACGGCACTCCGCACTATCACGGCTTGTTCTTCATGAAGCCTGAGCATGTGCGCGAGTTTCGCCGCATCGTGGCGCGCCACGCGGTGCGCGAGAACCGTCAGGAGCTGGGGCTGCGCTACGCGCTGACGAAGACTGACGCCATGGCTATGGCGCGTAAGCAAAAGGCCGCCGGTGCCAAGGCGCCGCTGGCCGCGCTGGCGGACGCTATCGGCTGTGAAAAGGCCTTCTGGAACGGCAAGGCCACGCGCTGGGTGTGGAAGGCTATCAAGGCCCGCATCGACTTCAAGCGCATCGACTGGAGTCGCGGCACTGCTGCCGGCTACATCGCCAAATACATCGCCAAGAACGTGGATGGCACCCGCCAGGACGGGTTTTCCATCGGCCAGGACTATGAAGCCGTTGGCGGCCGGCCGGATGGTGACGACGGCGTGACGCTGGCCGAGGATTACGCCACCGACGCCACCATCACCGCCCAGCGCGTGGACGCCTGGGCCAGTACCTGGGGCATTCGCCAGTTCCAGCAGGTGGGCGGGCCGCCGGTGGGCGTGTGGCGCGAGCTGCGCCGTATTGACTACGCCGACGCCGAGGACGTGCTGATGCGCGCCGCCGCCGCGGCGGACGCCGGAAATTGGGGCCGCTTCGTTGAGGTGATGGGCGGTCATGAGGCCAGTCGTAAAAGCATGCCGCTGCGGCTGGCCAAGGACAGCGCACCGGCCACCAACCGCTACGGTGAGCCGGGGCAGAAGCGGCTGTTTGGTGTTGTTGAAGTGGACGGCGGGCAGCTCGCGGTCACTCGGATGCACACCTGGGAAATCAAGCGCGGGGTTGAGGTTTTAGGGCGCGAAAGCGCCCCTTGGACTCGTGTCAATAACTCTACGGAAACGAAATTCACCCCAATTCCGGCCCAGCCGGGCGATGCCCAGCGCATCGCGGCCGAGGCGGCGGAGATGGACATCTACATGAGCACGCGGCCGGAAGACGACGCCTTTCTGCCAGAGGCCGAAAACCGCGCCCGCCAGCAGCGGGGCCACGCCGCTCAGCGGCAGTTCCAGCAGCAGATCAGCGAGTTCATGCGCTTTGCCGACGGCTGGGTGCAGCAAGCCCAGCGCCAGGCCGAGCAGAAACGCGCCGACACCGTGCTGCGCCTGACCAGCCAGCGCCTGACCAAGCGCTTCAAGCGCATGGCGCCGGCGGCCGGCCTGGAACACCTCAACGAAATCCGCGTGGCCGCCCTGCTGCAAAGCCAGGACGCGCCACGGCCGGGCGCCCGCTGGCGCGCCGAGGGTGGCAGCAGCAAGCCCATCGCCAGACAGCTGAATAACGCAATCGACCGCGCGCGGCGCTTTACCGCTCGGGTCCAGTGAGGAGGAAGGGAACATGCAACAGCAAGTGTATGGGCCGGATAGAAGCGATTTGTACGAAGCGATGTTTCAAGAGGCGGATCGCCTGAAGCGGTTTCGCAATGAAGAAGCGCTTTCAGTATGCCGGCATTTGCAAGCGGGTAACGAAGAGTGCGCGCGCTGGGTGATGACTACGTTTTTTGAACCTGCGGAAGCTAAGCACAAGGCGCTGGTGGCCAAGCAAACGGAGCTGGTGAAATCGTGGATGAAGGAATGGGAGCAAGGGAAATGACTGAAAAAAATCAGTGGCCGAATGGCGCAACAGTAAGGCTGACGTGGGACGGTTGCGGACCCTATGAGGCGGCCACAGGCTGGGCAAAGAGAGATGCAGAGGGAAGGCTGATATCCGTTTACAGCCGGACTCCTCTGGACCCCGACGTGTGGAAAGTAGTTGAAGAACGGCAGGAAGCCGCGCAGCAGGCTGATATCACGCAGCCTGCAACGACGGTGGGGCAGCGGTTGGCCGGCGAGGCTGTGGCGAATTCGGATGACACAAACGGAGGGCAGCAGCAATGAACGTGCAAACCAATCTCTACACCCGCCTGGTGCAAGCCGCCACCGGCAAATTCCGCGCCGAGCTGGACACGGTAAACGGCCAGCTACAAAACATCGACCGCGCAGAACGCATCGCCCGGCGCCTGCGCGACATCGAGCTGGACGCCTCTGCCGAGGCTGGCCCGGGCGCTGTCCCGTTCATCGTGCTGCGCCTGCCGATTGACCTGTTGCAGCTGCAAGGCAACGTCATCGCCCTGGTACGCAACACCCTGGAACGCCAGCTGGTGCAAAACGGCCGCGACAGCCAGGGCCGCGACTGCTTCCAGATCCTGGACGACGAGCGCGCCAGCCTCGCTTTGGTGGTGGAGCCCATCTAAACCCCGGCCGCAACCGCGGCCATAGGCGAGCGGCCAGCCCAATCAACTGGGGTGCGCCGTTCTCTGATAAGCCGGCAAGGCCGCGCGCCTATGGCCGCCAGTGCAAGGAAGCAAGACATGATAGAAATCGGCGATAATGTAAAAATTCATCTGGAATGGCTACCGCAGGCGCGCTACTGCGAAATCATGGGCGATACGCCTGATGGGGTGCGCGCCAAACGGCGTGGCGGCGTCTGGCGCGAGAATGTGGAGTGGCGGATTGCCGGCGACGGCAAGGTCTGGGTTAACATCAAGGCGGTTCAAGAATGGGCAGCGAGCAGCAGAGCACCAAAAGCACGCCACGCGGCGTAAACATCAGGGGGAAAAGCCTGCAAGTGGCTTTTTCCTTCCGTGGGGTCGAGTGCCGGGAGACGCTGAAACTCGACCCCACCGCGGCAAATATTCGATACGCCGAGCGCCTCCGCGCCGAAATCCTGAACGCTATCGAGCGTCAAACCTTCCGTTACTCCGACTACTTCCCAAATTCGAAACGCGCAGCCCTGTTTGGCCATGCGGTGTCTTCCGTCACCGTTGGCCAGCTGCTGGACAAGCTGATTGCGCAGACGGAAAAGACGCTGGAATTCGGTACGTGGAATGAATACCGCAAGTCGGTTGAGTTCAAGCTGAAACCCAGGTTTGGAGCCAAGCGGATCACCGACTTGATCGGCGCCGATATCCGCGATTGGGTGGTAGAGCGCAATGTGACAGTCAAAACCATCAGCAACGACCTAATACCGCTGCGCCATGTGGTCGAGCAGGCGCTGTCGGATGGGCTTATTGAGCGCAACCCATTCGCCGGCGTCATACTGAAAAAGCTGGTCAACAAGGAAACCGCCAGCACAGATTATGAAGTGGACCCGCTCAACCGCCGGGAGATTGCAGCAGTGGTGGCCACAGCTGAGGGGCAACTTAGAAATCAGTTTCAGTTCGCCATCTATAGCGGGTTGCGCACCGGCGAGTTGATGGCGCTGCGCTGGGAGGATATCGACTTTGTGAACGGCGTTATCAAGGTCCGCCGTGCCATCAGTCGCAAGCGCGAGAAGGGAACCAAGACCAATGCCGGCAAGCGAGACGTGCTGATGCTGCCGCCGGCGCGCGCGGCGCTGCTGGAGCAAAAGCGGTTTACCCTGACGGATCGTGAGCGGTTCGCCGGCCACGGTCGCGTTTTCATCAATCCGTACACAAAAGCCCCCTGGACGCTGCCGGACCAAATCAACCAGCAATGGGGAACGGTGCTCAAGCGTGCGGGTGTCCGCGCACGCAATGCCTACCAGACCCGTCACACATATGCGTCGATGTTGTTGTCTGCCGGCGAAAATATCATGTGGGTGTCAAATCAGCTGGGGCACGTGGACACCGAGATGGTCATCAGGACTTACGGCCGGTGGATACCGGACCCGGATAAGCAGGGTGGGTATCAGCCGGTCAATGACTGGCAATTACCAGACTCAAAGCAGGCATAAGCCAAATGTACGAAAGCCCGCCAACATGGCGGGCTTCTCCGTTTTGAGGTCACGAATTGAAGTCACGCTTTCGCACAACAGTCGCACAATCGAATGTGCGAAAAGGCAAAAGCCGCGCCCATATTGGGTTACAGGGGGCGGATAGCAGGTTCGACTCCTGTTCTCTTCCGCCATTCGCTTCGGCGGCGCCCAGCCCCAGGCACAGCGAGCAATGGCATTGGATCGCATGCTGTTTCACCAGCGCGCGCAGACGCTCCAGCCGCTGCGCCTCCTCCAGCATCACCGACACCGGCGCGGGTTTGGCTTCGGTTTTTCTCGACGCCGGCCAAGCCGTCGTCGTCGCTCCCGCCGCCGCGCCAACGCCCAACATCGCGCCGCCCACACCGATATGCCGCCATTTCACCCGCATCGCGCTCTCCTCGCCCTTGGGCAAACCGCCCAGACATCCGACTCCGCGGCCGGCGGGAAGTGCCGCCGACGCCCATAAAAAAACGGCCCCGTTCGGGACCGTTCCTTGCTCGTTCGCCAAATCAGCGAATGATTTCCACCTTGTAGCGCGGCGGCAGCAACAGCGCCGGCACTTCCCGCTTCGCCTTGCGGCTGCGGCGGCCGTTCAAGGGCTTCTTCACGCCCTCGGAGGAGCCGGCCAGAACCGAAGCCTCCGGCTTGGGCGGCGCAGACGGGCGCTCCCGTTCGCGTTCGCGCTCGTTGGGGCGCGCCAGCCAGGAGGGACGGAAGCCGTCCACGATCTGCGGCGTCAGCGTCTGCTTGGTCAGCTTCTCGATAGAGTCGTGCTGGCGGGTTTCTTCCGGAGACATCAAAGAGATCGCCACGCCCTTGGCGCCGGCGCGGCCGGTGCGGCCAATCCGGTGCACATAGTCTTCCGGGGCGTTCGGCAGCTCGAAGTTGACCACATAGGGCAGCTCCGTCACGTCCAGACCGCGGGCGGCGACATCAGTGGCCACCAGCACGCGCAGCTTGCCTTCCTTGAACGAGGCCAGCGTTTCCAGACGCGCGCCCTGCGCCTTGTCGCCGTGAATGGCTTCGGCTTGCAGACCGTCGCGCTGCAACTCGCGCGCCAGACGGTCGGCGCTGAGCTTGGTCTTACAGAACACGATGACCTGGCTCATGTCGCGGGACTTGATCAGATGCGTCAGCAGATGACGCTTCTTGAAGGCGTCCACCGAGTAAACGATCTGCTCGACCTGATCGTTAGTGGCGTTCTGACGCGCCACCTCCACCGTTTGCGGCGACTTCATGAAGTCGGCGGCCAGCCGCTTGATCTCCGGCGCGAAAGTGGCGGAGAACAGCAGGGTCTGACGCTCTTTGGGCAGCATGCCCATGATCTTGCGGATGTCCTGGATGAAGCCCATGTCCAGCATGCGGTCGCCTTCGTCCAGCACCAGCACTTCCACCTTGTTCAATTGAACGGTTTTTTGCTGGATGTGGTCGAGCAGGCGGCCCGGCGTGGCGATCAGGATTTCAACGCCGCGGCGCAGTTCCTGAGTTTGCGGGTCCATATTGACCCCGCCGAACACCGTAGTGGCGCGCAGCGGCAGGTATTTGGTGTAGCTCTTGACGTTGACGCCGATCTGATCCGCCAACTCGCGGGTTGGCGACAACACCAAGGCGCGCAGCGGATGCATCGCCGGCGATACGCTAGTGTTGGCGTATTTCTTCAGGCGCTCCAGAATGGGCAGCATGAAGGCCGCGGTCTTGCCGGTGCCGGTTTGAGCGGCGGCCAGCAAATCGCGGCTGGACAAGACCAGAGGAATCGCCTTTTCCTGAATCGGGGTGGGCTGGGAATAGCCCTGTTCTTCGATGGCGCGCAGAATCTCGGGAGACAACCCGAGTTCGGAAAACAGCATGGACAACACTCCTGCAAAACTCGCGGGGCCTGTTGCGCGCATGCGCCAACACGCCCCCGTATTCAAATGACACGAACGGACAAGGCAACGCCGCCCGAACGGCGGCGTTGGGTCGTCAGCCCATGTGGCTTGCGACGCTGAGCAGCAGGATTACGGCCAACCATAGCAAGGCGGAACGCCAGACCAGACCAACCGCGCTTTTCAGGTAGTTGGGGTCCGCTTCGTCGCCCAAGCCCAGTTCGGGCCGGAAGCGTATGGAGTAATCCTGTCTGAGCGGATCGCCCAATTTCACGCCGATCGCACCCGCAGCCGAAGCCAACAAAATGCCATTAGCGTAGTTCCCCCATGTTTTGGCCTGGGAGCGCCAGCAATACACCGCATCCTCGAAATCGCCCATGATGGCGAAGCTGGCGGCGGTCAAACGCACCGGAATCCAGTCCAGCCAAGCGGCGGCGCTGGCCGAGAAACGGCCGAACGGGTCCTCGTTCGCGTCGCGGTTGCCCCATTTCTGATTCAGCATAGAACAGAGGCGGTACAACAGCGCGCCGGCCGGACCCGGCAACAGCACGAACCAGAACATGGTGCCGAACACGTGGCGGTAACTATCCACCACCCCCTGCTCGATCGCCAGCCGGGAAATTTCCTCAACCGACAGCTCCGCGGTGCCCTGTCCGGTCCAGTTCGCCAAGGAGGCGCGCGCGTCCAGATCCCGCCCTTCGGCCAAAGCCTGGGAGATTTCGGAGAACGCGCTGGAGAAATGGCGGAAACCCATGGTCAGATACAAGACCAGGACATTCCACAACATCGCCAGAATCGGACTCAAGGCGTGCAGCGCGTAATAGATCAGCAAGCTGAGCAAGACCGCAGGCACGATCGCCAAGGACCACGCCAACACGCCATGACGGTTGGAGCCGGCATTCAGATTGCGTTCCAAATGATTGGCGTAGCGGGTGAACAGCAGCCAGACGCGATTGCGATTGCCCAAGGGCCGCAACTGCTCCAGTGCCAGAGCGATAATCAAGGAAATCAGGGTCATTGGTTCCGGATAGTGGTTTTCTCAGGCCCGGAGAGGAAGATACCATAAAGGCCAGGGCATTCCCACTGCTCCTTGAGAATAGACTCTAAAACCGTCGGACGGAAACGCCAAGAGCGCCGCAACGGCGCTCTTGCATGCCCCTCGGGAACGGCTTCAAACGTTCAGGCGGAGCCGAGAAAGCGTCGCCCGGCGGCCAGTTCCGGCAATTGGCCGGCCTTGTCGTAGCCCACGGTGGACGCTGCCGCGTCCTTCAAGGTGTTCAGCGCGCCCTCCACCAGCGACAAGCGCTGATCGATGAAGCTGCCGTTGAGCTGATTGATGCTCTGCGCTCGCTGGATCGCCTCTTCCAGCCCGGTCCAGGCCAGGCTGGCCTCCGGCTTGTCCGCCAGCCAGATGTAAACCGTCTCGCTGTCCTGCACCCCAATCCGCTGCATCAATTCGCCGCGCTGGGCGGCGCTGACGGCCAATAGGTCCAACACGCCGCTCTTGCTCTCGGCCAGGGCGTCCAACTGAACGTCAAAGCCCTGCACCAGCACCTTCTGTTCCTGCTCCAGCAATGCGATCAGCCGGGCGACGAGAGCGCTCTCGGCCCGGCACAGCTGGCAGAATTCTTCAACAACGTTCATGCCTGACTCTCACCTGCGCGCGCTCAGCGCGCCAACAATTCCTTGGTGGAGGCGATCAAGCCGTCGGCGATCTTCTCCGGATTGACGTTGAAGGTGCCCGCGGCTATCGCCGACTTGATCGCGGCCACTTTGCCTGCGTCGAAGCCGGAATCGCCGCTGACCTTGCTTTCCACCGCGCTCAGACGGCTGGCCAAAGGGTTGATCGTCACGCTGTCGGATCCACTGGCGGCAGGGTTGGCGTTGGCGGCCGCGTCGCGCGGCGCCGCCTTGTTCTGGGTGCTGTAGCTTGCTGACAGCTTGCCCGAGTTATCTACTTTCATGGCATGGCCTTCCCAAAGGGAACCTGGATTACCTCTATTATCGGACGGAAAAACAATATCTTGAAGACTTTCGCCCAATTATCCGCCGCTGCGCGCCGAGACCTGCCGGCGAACCGTCTCTAATATATCACCATCACGCTGCCGTCCGCTTGAACTTGCCCGCGTATCACCCGCCCGGAAGCCATGCGCACCGACACTTGCTCGCCCTCGGCGGCATTGCCTATCGCCAAACCGTCGGCCGCCGCGGCGAAGCCCTCCCCCGAGGCCACCACTTTGACCCGCTGGTTGCTGTTCACCAGATAAGGCGCGCGCACCATGAAGCTGCGCAGCCAGGCGCCGGCCGGCGCGCCGGAGCGCATGGTCTTGCCTATCGCCTGCTGCAGATCGTCCAGCACATTGCGCGCCAGGCTGGGGTTGGCCACCTCGACCAGGCGCAGGTCGGCGGCGCTCAGCACCTCGCCGGCCGCCACCGCGCGGCTCAAAGCCACGCCCAGTTTCTTTTCATTGATCCGCACCGGAATCCGCAGCGCCCACCCCAGTTCCGGGCAGGACACCGCGACAAAGGTGGAACCGGTGGTCACCCCCGGCGTCGCCCAATCCGCCTTGGGCTGCGCGCAGGCCGGCACCGCCAGCTTGCGGTCCAGCTGCCCCAGCGTCCAGGTGGCCGGCCGCATCGACAACTCGTGCTTGAGAAAGTCGCCGGCCAAAGCCTCCAGCCGCCCCAGATCCTGCATGGCGGCCGACGCCGCCACGCTCCAGGCGCAGCACATCATCCACAGTAGTAAACGTCGCATTCCCGCATTCTAGCGCAAGCGGGCCCAGGGCTGCAGCCTGGGGCCGCTATTGACAATGCGATGCATACATTCAAATAATCGTTCGAATAGAGCTTAGACTCTTAAATCTAAATTAAATAAAACCAAAGTTTTATCCGGAAGGGACATTCCAAATGCGCAAGCGCCTGAACACGCTGGCCGTGGCCACTCTGCTGGCCCTGCCGGCCGCCACCAACGCCTATAGCAATTTCTATTTTTTCGGGGACAGTCTGACCGACACCGGCGCCTTCGGCGGCCTGGGCGGCCTGCCGTCCAACGCCCGCTGGACCACCGGCAACGGAGCCAACTGGACCGACGCGCTGGCAGCGCGATACGGTTTGAAATCCATTGCCAACAACTCCAGCAATCCAAACACAAGTCCGAGCGGCAACAATTACGCCCAAGGCGGCGCTGTGGCTCAACTCTACAGCGACATTACCGTCTTTCCCGGCACCACTGGCGCCAATGGCTCGGTCGAACAATTCGGCCCGGACAAAACCACCGCCATTCAGGAGCTGCCGCAGCAAATCAGCGCCTACTTGGCCGCCAGCGGAGGCAAAGCGAACCCCAACGCCATTTATTCAGTCTGGATCGGGGGCAACGACATTGCCGCCGCCGCCGGCACCGTCACTGCGGACCCCACTAAAGCGAGCGCCACCAAACTGCTGATGAGTTCAGCGAATTCGACCAGCTCCGTGATAGGTCAATTGCAAAGCGCGGGAGCCCAGACCATCATCGTGCCCAATGTCCCCAATCTGGCCTCCACTCCCGCCGTGATTTACCAAACGGTACAGGGCGTGGCGACAAAGATCGGCACGATGAACGGCTTGAGCGGGACCGCGCTGAGCAACTACGTCACCCAGGCCGTCGGCGCTGCCTGGCAGGTGTTGAGCAGCAACGCGTCAACCTCCGGCAATCAAAACACGGTTATCCAACAGGCTCTCGCCGCGGCCAACGCCGCCATCGGCCTGCCTGACTCAGCCACCACCCTCACCTCAAGCTACAATACGGCCTCCGCCGGATTGCAAGAACTGAGCAACGGCTACAACGCGTTGGTGGATAACGCCTTGCTAAGCAGCGGCCGGCAACACGGCATCGTCCGCGCCAACATCTCATTGCTGTTTCAGGAGGTGCTGGCAAATCCGGCAAAGTACGGTTTCACCAATGTACTGGGTTCATCCTGCCCCCAATCTGCGATCAACTGCCCCGCGAACATCCTTCCCGCGCAAAACTATCTGTTCAGCGACGCGCTACACCCAACCCCAATCGCTCACGCGATGATCGGTGAGTACATTTACGGCCTGCTGCAAGCGCCCTATTTCGCCGGCGCGCTGCCGGAGTCCGCGCTGAACAACGCCCGCCAGTTGGGCGGGACGCTGGACAGCCGCTACCAGGCCATCCGCGCGCAGAAGCGCGAAGTCGGCGCGGTCAGCGCCTTCGTCAGCGGCGCCTTCAACGACGACAAGGTCGGCTACGACGACGTATCCGCCAAGCCGCAAGGCCGGCTGTACACCGTGGGTCTGGACTTCCAGGCCAGTCCGGCGCTGAGCCTGGGACTGGCGATGTCCCGCCAGAACGGCAAGACCGACATCAACGGCATCGCCACCCCGGGCAGCGTCGACGACCGCAGCACGCTGATGAGCGCGCTGTTCAGCTACAGCCAGGAACGGTTCTGGGTGGACGGCGACGCCCATATCGGCGCCGGCGACATCGACACCAGCCGCCAAGTCTCGCTGGGCGCGGCCCGGATCACGCTGAACGGCACGGCGCGCCAGAGCCAATACGGCCTGCGCATCGGCGGCGGCTACCGTTTCCCGCTGGGCGCCTACCGCACCGGCCCCATCGCCGGCCTGGACTACGCCCACGTCAAGGTGAACGGCTTCACCGAGCAAGGAGGCAGCAGCAGCAGCATGGCCTTCAACGCGCAAAACGGCACGTCCCTGGTGGCGCGCGTCGGCTGGCAGCTGGAAGCCGACTTCGGCCGTTTCAGCCCCTACGCCAAGGTCAGCTACGCGCACGAGTTCAAGCGCGACGACCGTGTGGTCACCGCCGGCCTGGCCACCACCCTGGGCGATTACAGCGTCAAGCTGGGCAAGCCCAAGGCGGACTGGCTGGAATGGACCGCCGGTCTCAGCGCCCAATTGAGCAAGAGCGTGTCGATGTTCGGCCAGCTCAGCGCCGCCAGCGGCCGCAGCGGCCGCAGCGGCAGCAATCAGACCGCCGGCAATATCGGCGTGGCGCTGACGTTTTAAGAGCCTGTTCAATGTCTGTCGCGCGTCGGCGAGAGGGATGGAACGGGGCCTTGAACAGGCTCTAACGCCGCGGCGGACGCAAAAAAAAACGGCCCCTGGGGGCCGTTTTTTCGTCCGACGCGCGTCAGCTCAAACTGCGCTCGATAAAGGCTTTGACCTCGCCGGCGTCCGCCGGGAACACCGACACTTTTTGCGGCAAGTCCTCCAGGCCGTCGAAACCGGCCGGTCGCGGCGGATCGCGGTCCAGCGCTTCGCGTATGGTGGCGGCGAACTTGGCCGGCAAGGCGGTTTCCAGGCAAACCACGGTTTCGCCGGGGCGGCGCAGCTCGCGCGCCACCTTGACGCCGTCGGCGGTATGGGTGTCCACCACCACGCCGTCTTCGCGGTCCAGCTGGCGAATGGTGGCCAACCGGTCCGCATGCGCGCTCTTGCCGGAAGCGAATCCGAACACCTCGGCCGCGGCGGCCGTTTGCGCGGTGGACAGCGTGAAGCCGGTGCCGGCGTCCACCTGGCGCCACAGCGCTTTCAGCGCCTCGGGGTCCCGTCCCAGCAGATCGAACACAAAGCGCTCGAAGTTGGACGCCTTGGAGATGTCCATCGACGGGCTGGAGGTGACATAGGTGTTGGCCGTGCCGCGCGGACGGTAGGCGCCGGAGCGGAAGAACTCGTCCAGCACGTCGTTCTCGTTGGTGGCCACCAGCAGGCGTTCTATCGGCAAGCCCATCTGCCGCGCGATGTGGCCGGCGCAGACATTGCCGAAGTTGCCGGACGGCACGCAGAAGCTGACCTTCTCCTCATTGCCGGCGGTGGCGTTGAAATAGCCCTTGAAGTAATACACCACCTGAGCCACCACTCGCGCCCAGTTGATGGAGTTGACGGTGCCGATCTTGTGGCGCGCCTTGAAAGCATGGTCGTTCTGCACCGCCTTCACGATGTCCTGGCAGTCGTCGAACATGCCCTTGATCGCGATATTGTGGATGTTGGCGTCCTGCAGGCTGTACATTTGCGCGCGCTGGAACGGGCTCATCAACCCGTCCGGGCTCAGCATGAACACCTGGATGCCCGCCTTGCCGCGCATCGCGTACTCGGCGGCGCTGCCGGTGTCGCCCGAGGTGGCGCCCAGGATGTTCAGGCGCTCGCCCTTCCTGGCCAGCACGTATTCGAACAGATTGCCCAGCAGCTGCATCGCCATGTCCTTGAAGGCCAACGTCGGACCGTTGGACAGTTCCAGGACGGCCAGGCCGTCGTGCAGCCGCTTGAGCGGTGTGATCGCCTCGCTGCCGAAAGCCGCGCGGGTATAGGTGCGCTCGACGATGGATTTGAGATCGTCTTCCGGGATGTCGGTGGCGAACAAGCGAATGATTTCAAAAGCTAATTCGGCGTAGGACAGGCCGCGCCAGGCGTCCAGCTGCTCGCGGCCGATCTGCGGATAGCTTTCCGGCAACACCAGGCCGCCGTCGGGCGCCAGGCCCATCAGCAGGATGTCGCTGAATGATTGCGGGGCCATGCCGCCGCGGGTGCTGATATAACGCATCAGGGGGTTTCCAGATATTGGGCGCAGGCGGCGGAGGCGTCCTTCATCCGCTGTTTGCCGCGCGGGTCGTCTTTCTTGATCTGGCCGGTCAGCACGCCCATCACCTCTTCCGAGGAGAAGCGGCCGGCCAGATGCTGGCTGGCGCATTGGCAGTATTTCTGCACTTGCTCCGAGGAGCGCTGGCCGACGCCGTCCGAGGCCGGCGTGCGCTTGACGCAGCCTCGCATCAAAAAGCCCTGCAACAGGCTGTGCTGGCCGGGGGACAAGGGCGTCGCCCCGGCGCTCGCCAGGATCAGACCGGCGCCGAGGCCGGTCAGCCAGCGTTTAATCATTCAGCTCTTCCATGCGCAGGCGCACCACCTTGCCGGTAATGCTTTCCAGCGCCTCGATGCCGGTGATGGCGCGGTCTATCGCCTGTTCCTGAACGCGATGGGTCAGGATCACCACCTCGGCGGTGCCGTCGGACACCGAGCCTTTCTGGATCACCGCCTCGATCGAGATGCCGTTCTCCGCCAGCAAGCGGGTGATGTTGGCCAGCACGCCGGCGCGGTCGGCGGCGCCGATGCGCAGATAGTAGGAGCTGACCACGTCGGAGATCGGCAGGATCGGCAGGTTCTGCAGCTGGTCCGGCTGGAAAGCCAGATGCGGCACGCGGTGCTCCGGGTCCGCCGTCAGCAAGCGGGTCACGTCGACGATGTCGGCCACCACCGCGGAGGCGGTGGGCAGCGCGCCGGCGCCGGCGCCGTAGTACAAGGTCGGCCCCACCGCGTCGCCCTTGGCCAGCACCGCGTTCATCACGCCGTTGACGTTGGCGATCAGCTGGCGCGCCGGGATCAGCGTCGGGTGCACGCGCAACTCGACGCCGGCGGCGGTGCGCCGGGTCAGGCCCAGCAGCTTGACGCGGTAGCCCAGTTCCTCGGCGTACTTGATGTCGCGCCCTTCCAGCTTGCTGATGCCTTCCAGGTAACAGCGGTCGAACTGCATCGGGATGCCGAAGGCCAGCGCCGCCATGATGGTGAGCTTGTGGCCAGCGTCATGGCCTTCGATGTCGAAGGTGGGATCGGCTTCGGCGTAACCCAGCTGCTGCGCCTCGGCCAGCACTTCGGCGAAGCTCGCGCCCTTGTCGCGCATCTCGGTCAGGATGAAGTTGGAAGTGCCGTTGATGATGCCGGCTATCCACTCGATGCGGTTGGCGGACAAGCCTTCGCGCAGCGCCTTGATGATGGGGATGCCGCCGGCCACCGCGGCCTCGAAGGCCACCATCACGCCCTGTTCTTGGGCGCGGGCGAAGATTTCGGTGCCGTGCAGCGCCAGCAGTTTCTTGTTGGCGGTGACCACGTGTTTGCCGTTGGCGATAGCCTTGAGCACCAGTTCCTTGGCCACGGTGTCGCCGCCTATCAGTTCCACCACGATGTCGACGTCGGGGTTGTTCACCACCTGCATCGCGTCGGCCACCACGTCCACGTCCGGACCCAGCAGCGATTGCGCGCGCGCCTGATTGCGGTTGGCCGCCTGCAGCAGGCGGATTTGACGGCCGGCGCGGCGGCTGATTTCCTCGGCGTTGCGTTTGAGAACGGTGGCGGTGCCGCCACCGACAGTCCCCACGCCCAATAGGCCGATATTGATCGGTTTCATTCTTGCTCCCTGTCTCTAGTATTCTGTCCCTGCCCGCGGCGGCCAGGCGCAAGATCCTTGCGCGCGGCCCGCGCCGGCGGCCGGCCCTGATCAAGAGCCGCGCCGCCAGGCCGCTGCTGGCGCAGCGGGCGCGTGTCCCAAGTTTTCCTTGGCAGCGGACGCTATCCGCTGTCAAGGAAAGCCTGATGGCCAAACGGGGGCCGCAGCCCCCGTCCGCCGGCTCAAGCCGCCATGATTTCAGGCTTCGCCGCCGTGGCGCTTGCGATAGTTTTCCAGGAAGCGCGCGATGCGGCCGATGGCCTCCACCAAATCGTCCGAGTTGGGAAGGAATACCACGCGGAAGTGATCGGGCGCAATCCAGTTAAACCCTGAACCCTGCACCAGCAGCACCTTTTCCTCCTGCAGCAGCTCCAGGATGAACTGCTGATCGTCGCCGACCGGATAGATCTTGGGATCCAGCTTGGGGAACAGGTAGAGCGCGCCCTGCGGCTTGACGCAGCTGACGCCGGGGATGTCGGTCAGCAGTTTGTGCGCCAGGTCGCGCTGGCGCGCGAGGCGGCCGCCCGGCGCCACCAGATCGTCAATGCTCTGGTAGCCGCCCAAGGCGGTCTGGATCGCGAACTGCGCCGGCACGTTGGCGCACAAGCGCATCGAGGCCAGCATGTTCAGGCCTTCGATATAGTCCTTGGCGTGTTTCTTCTCGCCGGACAGAATCATCCAGCCGGCGCGGTAGCCGCAGGCGCGGTAATTCTTGGACAGGCCGTTGAAGGTGACCACGAACAGATCCGGCGCCAAGGAGGCGATGGAGGTGTGCTTGACCTCGTCGTACAGCACTTTGTCGTAGATTTCGTCGGCGTAGATGATCAGCTGGTGCTGGCGCGCCACTTCCACGATCTGTTTGAGCAGCGCCGGCGGGTAGACCGCGCCGGTGGGATTGTTGGGGTTGATCACCACGATGGCGCGGGTGGCCGGCGTGATCTTGGCGCGGATGTCGTCGATGCTGGGGAACCAGCCCTGCTCTTCGTCGCACAGATAATGCACCGCCTTGCCGCCGGCCAGGCTGACGCCGGCGGTCCACAGCGGGTAATCCGGCGCCGGCACCAGCACTTCGTCGCCGTTGTCCAGCAGCGCCTGCATCGACATCACGATCAGCTCGGACACGCCGTTGCCGACGATGATGTCGTCCATGCCCACATTGGGCAGCTGCTTTTGCTGGGCGTAATGCATGATCGCCTTGCGCGCGGCGAACAGGCCCTTGGAATCGGAATAGCCGGAGGCGGACGGCAGGTTAACGATCACGTCCTCGATGATTTCGTCCGGCGCGAAGAAGCCGAACGGCGCCGGGTTGCCGATGTTCAGCTTGATGATGCGATGGCCTTCGTCTTCCATCTTCTTGGCGTGCTCAAGCACCGGACCGCGGATGTCGTAACAAACGTTGGCGAGTTTTTGCGATTTATGGACTGGCTGCATGACGACAATGGTTTCCGTGGCTTGCCGCCCGCCGGAGACGGCGGTCTTGCCCTGGCGGCGCGGTTTGTGTTCTTTCATCTGATCTCTTTGGATGTCCCCGCTGAAGCGATGACCACGTTGACGTTGTGGCGGCAATCAGCGGCGGGGTCGAGTTATAATCCTATCCCAATCTCTGATGCACTGCAGCAGGTATTCGCGCCCGGAAAGGGCCGTCCGCCGCAGCGCTCGCAATCGGGAATCCGCTCACATGAAAATGCAGCAATCGCTGGGGCAAGGCCGCAACTTGTTCACCGGCTATGGCGACGGCCATGTTCTAATCAACGCCCAGCGTCACGAGGGCAATCTGATCGTCACCGCGGACAGCGTGGCGCCCTGGCCGGTGGACGCTTTCGAGGATTTGCAGGAAAGCCATTTCAGCGCGCTGCTGGCGCTGCAGCCGGAAGTGGTGCTCTTCGGCACCGGCAAAAGCCTGCGCTTTTGCCATCCGCGCCTGTCCGCCGCGCTGGCCAACGCCGGCATAGGCGTGGAAACCATGGACACCCAGGCCGCCTGTCGCACCTTCAACATCCTGCTGGCGGAAGACCGCCGCGTCGTCGCCGCGTTGCTGGCGATCTGACTCAGACGGCGGCCGGCCGCGCCGCCTGCGGGCACATCCACACCAGCCAGGCCGCCAGCAAGGCCGGCGTCGCCGCCAGCATGAACAGGCTGGCCAGGCTCCAGTCCTGGCGCAGCAGCTCGCCGCCCAGCCACGGTCCCAACACCGAGCCCACCCGGCCCACGCCCAGACTCCAGCCCACGCCGGTGGCGCGCAAGGAGGTGGGATAGGCGTTGGCCGCCAGGGCGTTGATCGCCGGCTGGCCGCCCACCACGCAAAAACCGGCGGCGAACAATAAGCCGAACAAGCCGGCCTGCTGCGCCCCCCACTGCCCCAGCATGGCCACGGCGGCGGCGGCCAGCGCGAAACTGGGCAGCATCACCCGCAAGAAGCCCAGTCTGTCTATCCAGCCCCCCAACAGCAAGGTACCGACCACGCCGCCCAGTTGCAGCGCGGCGCCGGCGAGGATGGCGTTTTGCGTGTTCAGGCCGGCGTCCCGCGCCAAAGCCGGCATCCAGTTGGACAGGAAATAGAGCAAGAGCAGGTTCAGAAAGCTGAGCGCCCACAAGGTCAGCGTCAGTCGCGCGCGGCCGGCCCGAAACAAATGCGGCAACGACGCCGCGGCGACGGGTTCGCGCAGCGCCAGGCTGGACGCCGCCGCTCCGCTCATCGCCGGGTCCAGACGACGCAGCCAGGCCAGCGCCTGTTCCCGCCTTTGCCACGACAACAGAAACTGCAGCGACTCCGGCAATTGCCGCCACATCCACAGCGCCAGCAGCAGCGGCGCGACGCCGCCGGCCAGGAACACCGCGCGCCAGCCGTGCGCGGGCACCAGCCAGGCCGCCAACAAGCCGCCCAGCAACGCGCCGACGGTAAAGCCGCAGGAAATCAGCATCATCATGCTGACTCTGCGCCGGCTCGGGCTGTACTCGCCGGCCAGCGCCATCGCGTTCGGCATGATGCCTCCCAGGCCCAGACCGGTCAGGAAGCGCAGCCACAGCAGCTGCTCCAGCGTGGCGGCGAAGCCGGTGGCCAACATGCCCAGGCCGAACCACACGGTGCACAGCAGCAGCAAGGTACGGCGGCCGAAGCGATCCGCCAGCGGGCTGAACAGCAAGGCGCCCAGCAGCAGACCCAGCAAGCCGGCGCTGAACACCGGCCCCAAGGCCGGCTTGGCCAAGCCCCAGTCCGCCAATAGCGCCGGCGCGACGTAGGCCATGGCCTGCACGTCGAATCCGTCCAGAATCATCAGCAAGCCGCAGATCAGCAGCAGCCGGCGCTGAAACCCGCCCAGCGGCCGTTGATCCAGCCAGGCGTCTATCTCCAGGCGAGAAGCTTGCGTCATCCCCATCCCCATTTATGCAAATGGCAATAAAGATGTTCGCAAACCGCCGCCCGGTCAAGCCGCGCCAACGAAAAGCCCACCTCGAAGGTGGGCTTGGCATTGGACGGGAGCGGCTCAGTGCAGCTTCAAGGACGGCCGCGCGGCGCGGCGCAGCTTGTCGCCGACATAGAGCAGAGTGGCCAGCACCCAGCCATGCACCGCCGCCTGATGCATGCGGTACAGCGAGCTGTAGATCAGTTTGGCGCCGAGGCCTTCCACATAGTAATCGCGTTTGGGGCCGACCACCGCCGCCAGGCTGCCCACCGCGCTGTGCTTGCCCAGCGACACCAGCATGCCCTGCGGTTTGAAGACGAAGGGCTTGCCCTGGCGACCGGCCACGCGCCGGCTCAATTCGTCCGCCAGATAACGCGCCTGCTGGTGCGCCACCTGGGCGGTGGCCGGCAGATTGCGGCCACTGTCGCCGTCCGGCGCCTCGGCGCAATCGCCCAAGGCGTAGACGCAGGCGGCGCCCTGGCAACGCAGCCACTTATCCACCTGCAGTTGATTGATGCGGTTGGTCTGCAAGCCGGCGAGGCTGGCCAGCCAGGTCGGCGCCTTGACGCCGGCGGCCCAGACGGTGATGTCGGCCGCCACCTTGTCGCCGCCCTGCAATTCCACGCCGTCGGCGCGCACCGCCGCCACCCGGCTGCCGGTCAGCACCTTGATGTTGCGCGCGGCCAATTGCTCCTGGGCGTAAGCGGACAAGGACGGCGGCGCGGCGGCGAGGATGCGGTCCGCGCCTTCGATCACGCTGATTTCCACGCGCTCCGGCTGCAGGCGCGCGCCGTAATGATGCAGTTCGCACAGGGTGTGGTTCAGCTCCGCCGCCAGTTCCACCCCGGTGGCGCCGCCGCCGACGATGGCGATGCCCAGCTTGGACAGCGGTTGCTGGCCGCTGCTGCAGCGGAAGGCCAGTTCCAGCACCCGGTGACGCAGCTTCTCCGCATCGTCCGGGGTGTTCAGAAACATCGCGTGCTCGCCGACGCCGGGCGTGCCGAAGTCGTTCGCTTCCGCGCCCACCGCCAGCACCAGCCAGTCGTAGGGCACCTCGCGCGGCGGGCTCAGCTGCTCCCCGCCGGCGTCGCGCACTTCGGCGAGCTGAATGCAGCGCCGCTCGGTGTCCAGCGACTGCATATAGCCGAATTCGAACTCGTAGCCGTTGCGATAGCCATGGGCGAAGTAATTGACCTCGTCCTCGCCGGTGTTGAGCGCGCCGGTGGCCACCTCGTGCAGCAGCGGTTTCCAGATATGGGTGGGCGAACCGTCGACCAGCACGACGCGGGCCTTGTGTTGCGCGCCCAAACTGCGTCCCAGACGAGTGGCCAGTTCCAGGCCGCCGGCGCCGCCGCCGACGACGACGATGCTGGGCAATGCGGAATTGCGACTTAACATGACAGATCCTTACAAGGTAGAAATCACTAAACAAGCGTTCTGGCGGCAGCACGCTTGTTTAGTGAGTTCTTGCTTCAGATCAAAACGGAAGTATGCACAGACTGGCAGGGCAAGCCAATCTTTCCGTGCCACAAAATGCCGAAGACATTATAAAAAGCGGCCTCCGGGCAAGGCGCCGCCACGCTGTGGACGGTACAAGGGGGAAGATCAGGGCGAGGCGCGACCGTCAAGCATGGCCGCGCAAGAGGAGAGGAACGGAGGCGCTGCCAGGCCGCGCGCTGACTGCCGACTTAGAATGGCGCTTTGGCGTCGAAACTCATCTCTTCGCGAGTGATGGGATGGCGCAGCGTCAGGCGATCCGCGTGCAGCAGCAGGCGATCGGCCTTGGCCAGCACCGCTTCCGGCGCGTAGATGTCGTCGCCCAGGATGGGGTGGCCCAGATGCAGCATATGCATGCGCAGCTGATGGGCGCGGCCAGTCAAGGGCTCCAGCTCCACCCGGCTGGTCTGGCGCAAACCGTCGCGCAGCACCACACGGAAATGGGTGATCGCCTGCTTGCCGTGTTCGAAATCCACCTTCTGACGCGGACGGTTCGGCCAGTCTATGATCAGCGGCAGATCCACGGTGCCGCTGTTCTGTTCCACGATGCCGTCCACCACCGCCACATAGCGCTTGTCCACCTTGCGGTCCATGAAGGCGATGGACAGTTCTCGCTGCATGCTGGCGCCGCGCCCCATCACCACCAGACCGGACGTCGCCATATCCAGCCGGTGCACGGTCAGCGCGTCCGGATAGACCCGCTGCGCGCGGCTGATCAAGCAGTCCGCCTTGTCTTCGCCGCGCCCCGGCACCGACAGCAAGCCGGAAGGCTTGTTCAGCACCAGCAAGGCCTCATCGGCGTAGATCACGTCTAGGCCGGCGTCCGGCGGCGGATTGTAATGTTCCAGATTATGGCGAATGGTCATGAGAGCAATGGGCAGGAAGGCGGAAAAAGTCGGCGATTATCTGCGCTAAACGCTGTTGCGACAAGCTGTTGCCATGATTTTTCGCCAGCGCTGTCTCTTGAAATACACAGCCGGCGGCAGCATTCTCAAAATTATCGGGACCGGCGGCGACAAGCGACGCCGGTCTTCCCAGCATAGTCTGAAAAGGAATCACCGCATGGCAGAGCGCTTTTACATCGATCCCTACCAAACCCGCCTGGAAACCCGCGTAGCGCGGCATGACGACGCCGGCCTGGTGCTGGAGGACACGCTGTGCTATCCGCTGGGCGGCGGCCAGCCCGGCGACAGCGCCGCGCTGAGCTGGGACGGCGGCGGCTGTGCGATCAGCGATACCCGCCGCGACCGCGAAACGCGCGCCATCGTCCACCTGCTGCCCACCGATGCGCCCCGGCTCGCCGCCGGCACGCCGGTCGTCCTGGAACTGGATTGGGCGCGCCGCCACCGCCACATGCGCATTCACACCTGTCTGCACTTATTGTCCGTGGTGATCAAGGCCGGCGTCACCGGCGGCAATCTGAGCGCGGAATCCGGCCGTCTGGACTTCGATCTGCCGGAAGGCATGGAGCTGGACCGCGAGCACATCGAGCGCGAGCTGAACCGGCTGGTGGCGGAGGACCGCGCTGTGCGCATCGAAATGAGCAGCGGCGAGGCGCTGCGTCGTCAGCCGGAGCTGATCAAGACCATGTCGGTGACGCCGCCGCTGCACCTGCCGGAAATCCGCTTGATCAATATCGACGGCATCGATCTGCAGCCCTGCGGCGGCACCCATGTGCGCAGCACCGGCGAGATCGGCCCGGTCGTGGTCAAGAAGATTGAAAGCAAGGGCGCGCGCAACAAGCGGGTGGTGGTGGCGCTGCGCGACTAAGAACCGGCTCAAAGCCTGCGCTCAGGCTAGCTCGCGAAACTTTGAACTGCCGCTAAGCCCCCGTCGGCGCGGCCAGCCTCCGGCTGACCGCGGCCAGCTCGGCCTTCAGACTGTCGACAAAGCGCTCCAGCAGCGGGGAGGCGGGCCGGTGCAGCGGCCGCACCAGATTGACCGCGAACGGAATCGACACGCTGAAGCGCCTTGCGGCCAGGCCTGAGCCGGCATAATCCAGCGCCGTCAGCGGATTGACGACGGCCACGCCTATGCCCTGCCGCGCCATCGCGCATACCGAGGCGGCGCTATGCGTCTCCACCACCATGCGCCGCTTGACCCCCGCTCGGCGAACACCTGATCCAGCTGTTGCCGATAGCTGTCGGTCGCCGCCAGGCTGATGAAGGCCTCGCCTTCGAAATCCTCCGGTGCCAACACCGTCTTGCTCAGCAGCCTATGCCCCTCCGGCAACACGCACAGCTCGTCCGCCAGCAGCAAGGGCTCCATCCGCGTCCCCGCCGGCGCGTGCGCGCTTTCGCTCAAACCCAGGTCATGACGCTGCGCCGCCAGCCACTCCTCCAGCAAAGGCGACTCCTGCGGCGCGATGTTCAGGCTGATGCCCGGCGCTTGCGACAGAAATCGCCGGCACGCCGCCGGCAACAGCGATTGCGCGAACACCGGCAAACAGGCAATCGATAACTGCCCCTGCTCGAACTGGCGAATCGCCGCCGCGCTGCTGACGATGCGTTCCAGGCCTTGATAGCTGCGCTGCACTTCCTCGAACAACTGCAGCCCCTGCGCGCTTGGCCGCAAGCGGCCGCGGCTGCGCTCGAACAAGACCATGCCCAGCAATTGTTCGCAACGCGCCAGTTCTCGGCTGACCGTGGGCTGCGAGGTGCGCAGCAGGACGGCCGCCTCGGTGACGCTGCCGGTGGTCATCACCGCGCGAAACACTTCAATGTGGCGCAGACTGATTTCCATCCCCGACCCCTTGCGCATAGGCGGCGCCAAGCCCGCCTTTCCCCCTGGCAATCCATATCATAAATGAAAGAGGCAGCGATAATTTGATATTTTATTTTTGCCGCAGCGCACGCCATGATGCAGCTGTCTATCACCTACGCCATCGCCACGCCATGAAATGCTTCGACGCCCGCCAACTGGCCGAACTCGCCCGCCAATACGGCAGCCCGCTCTGGGTGTACCACGCCGACACCATTCGCCGGCGCATTGCCGAGCTGAAAGGCTTCGACGTGATCCGCTATGCGCAAAAAGCCAACTCCAACACCCATATCCTCAGCCTGATGCGGGAACAGGGCGTCAAGGTGGACGCGGTGTCGCTGGGCGAAATCGAACGCGCGCTGGCCGCCGGCTATCGGGCGGACTCCGCCGAGCCTTCCGACATCGTCTTCACCGCCGACGTGCTGGACCGGGCCACGCTGGCGCGAGTGGCCGCCGAGGGCATCGCCGTCAACGCCGGCTCCATCGACATGCTGCGTCAGCTGGGCGCGGCTTCGCCCGGCCATAGGGTCTGGCTGCGCGTCAACCCCGGCTTCGGCCATGGCCATAGCCAGAAAACCAATACCGGCGGCGAGAACAGCAAGCACGGCATCTGGCATGAACAGGTGGCCGACGCGCTGGCGGTGATCCGCCAGTTCGGCCTGCACTTGGTGGGCTTGCACATGCATATCGGCTCAGGCGTCGATTACGGCCACCTGCAACAGGTCTGCGGCGCCATGGTCAGGCTGGCGACCCAGTTGGGCCACGACATCGAGGCGATCTCCGCCGGCGGCGGCCTGTCCATCCCTTACCGCGACGGCGACGCCCGCATCGACACCGCGCATTATTTCGAGCTGTGGGACGAGGCGCGGCGGCGGATCGCCGCTCACCTGGGCCACCCGGTGCGGCTGGAAATCGAGCCCGGTCGTTTCCTGGTGGCGGAATCCGGCGCCCTGATCTCCGAGGTGAGGGCGGTCAAAACCATGGGCAGCCGGCGCTTCGTGCTGGTGGACGCGGGCTTCAACGACTTGATGCGCCCCGCCATGTACGGCAGCCACCACGATATTTCCGTCCTCAGCGCGGACGGCGAGGAAAAATCAGGCGAGCGCGCCCCCTGCGTGGTGGCGGGCCCCCTGTGCGAATCGGGGGATGTCTTTACCCAACAGGAGGGCGGCGTGGTGGAAAGCCGCCTGCTGCCAGAGGCTCAGGTAGGGGATTTGCTGGTGTTTCACGACGCCGGCGCTTACGGCGCCACCATGTCGTCTAACTACAATAGCCGGCCGCTGCTGGCCGAGGCCATGATAGACTGCGCCTCCAGCCGGCTGATCCGCCGCCGTCAAACCATGGCGGAGTTGCTGGAGCTGGAACGCGTCTAAGTCCTGCTCAGCTGAGCTTCAGGTCGGCCAGCGTCTCCTGGAAGGCCTGATAGATGTCCTGATAACTGGCGTAGCCGTCGAACACGCCCACCACCTGGGGCGATTGCAAACCGCGCGCCAGCAATTGCTGGCCGCGGCGCGAACGCGGACTCAGCGCGCGCAGCCGCTGGCTGCGTTCGTCCCAATACACCAGCTTGGCTTCGTCCGCGCCCTCCAGCCGTGAAATCAGTTTGTCCACCTGCTCCGCCGGTTGCAGCATCATGCGGTGGGAAACCCTCTTGCCAAGTGCGGATGCATATTCCATGAGTCGTGTCCGGTGCTTCGCAGTGGGCCGCGAGCGATCCATACTGCTGATTGGAAAAACCTTGCCGGCTCCAGCCTCCGGAAAGGCCGTCAGCCGGCAACACCACATATTTTTCGCAATAAGAGAAGGCACCACAATCGGATTAATCTTAAATTCCCGGCGAAAAACTGGATGGATAAAATGACAAAAGGGCGCCGAAGCGCCCTTTGCTGCCGCCGGACAAGCCGCCGGAGCAAACCTTTTTAGTTTTTCAGCACCATATTGTTGATGACGAACTTCACACCCGGCACTTTTTCGGCAATCTGCCCCGCTTTGAACATCTGCTGGTCGTCGGTCATGCCGCCTTCAATCGTCACCTCGCTCTTCTTGCTGCTCACCTTCAGGCTCAGCGGCTGCAGTTCGGCATCGCCGTTCAAGGCCTGTTGCACGCTGGCGGCCAACTCTTCATCGGTCGGCGGGGTCTGCTCGGCGTAAGCCGGCAGGCCGGCGGACAGCAAGGTGGTCAACAACAAGGCGCGGATGCAAAAACGTTTCATCAGATTCTCCAGTGATATGGCCTGCATGCGCTCAAGCCCAAGCTTCAGCGCGAATGTTTTACCGCATACTAGCGAGGAAACTTTTCAATTTTGTTGCCGGTCCATGACAACGCGGCGCGACGGTCTCGCCTGTTGGCGCCGCCGCAACAATCGCCGCGGCCGTCATCGCCCCGTCATGCGCGTCCCAGCGTAGAATCAGACCGGTTCGCAGCGCGTCGCTGCCCTAGCCCCGTTTCAGAGAACTTAGCGCATGTTAAAAAAATGGCTGTTGTTACTGCTTGTCGTCGGCCTGGCCGCCTGCTCCACTTCCAGTCCGCCCGGCAAGACGGGCGGCGCGGCGCGGGAAAGCGGCGCGCCGACCGCCTTGCCGGCCTGGAGCCAGCAGGACTTGGGCGATACCCTCGTCGCGCTGAAGCAAAGCTGTAAGGCCATCGCCAGAAAACCGGGCTGGACCGAAGTGTGCCGGCAAGCCGACGGCATCGCCGCCGACAACGCGCAGGCGGTGCGCCAGTTCTTCGAAAACCGCTTCGCCGCCTGGAAGGTCAACGACGGCAGCCGCGACAGCGGCTTGATCACCGGTTATTACGAACCGCTGCTCAGCGGCAGCCGGACGCGCAGCGAACGCACCCCCTGGCCGGTATACGGCATCCCTGCCGATTTTTACAGCGTGGACGTTCCGCCCTCGGTTCGCGGCAAGTCCAGCCTGACGGCGCGCCGCAGCGGACCCAACCGGCTGGCGCTGAGCGCGGCCGGCGATATTGAAATCCGCCCCGGCGACTTTCCCGCCGACAACCGCGGCACGCGGCTGAAGGGCCGCTTGGAAGGCAAACGCCTGCTGCCGTATTACACCCGCGCGGAAATCAACCAGGGCAAGGGCGTGGCCAACGCGCCCATCCTCGCCTGGGTCGAAGATCCGGTGGAGCTGTTCTTCCTGCAAGTGCAGGGCTCGGGCCGCATCCAGCTGGACGACGGCAGCTTCATCCATATCGGCTACGCCGAGCAAAACGGCTACGGCTATCAGTCGATCGGCAAATGGCTGGTGGACAAGGGCGAGCTGACCATGGGCGACGCGTCCATGCAGGGCATCAAGGACTGGCTGGCGCGCAATCCGCAACGCCGGCAAGAGCTGTTCGCGGTGAATCCCAGCTATGTGTTCTTCAAAACCTTGCCGGGCGACAACGGCGGCCCCATGGGCGCGCTGGGCGTGCCGCTGACCGGCGGCTACAGCATCGCGGTTGACCCGCGCTACATCCCGCTGGGCGCGCCGGTCTACCTGCTCACCACCTGGCCTCACTCCACCCAGCCGCTGGCGCGGCTGGTGCACGCCCAGGATACCGGCAGCGCGATCAAGGGCGCGGTGCGCGCGGACTTCTTCTGGGGCTTCGGCACCGAGGCCGGCATGTACGCCGGCAGAATGAAGCAGCAAGGCAATCTGTGGATGCTGCTACCCAAAGGCATGAACCCGTCCCAGGCCCTGTAAACCTTTAGCCTCCTCCGGCGGCGCATGCCTGCTTGCGCCGCCGCTTCCGCGCCCCGCGGTCCTCCTCCAGCACACCCATCCCGTCTTCTCGCCGTCCCGCGACGTCAGCGCCGCCTCACACTCTGCTGCGCCTGGCGTGACGCAAAGCGCTGAGCGCCGCCCGAAGCCCTCATCCGCCACGCGTGGGTTCCGTTTCTCAGCCGCAAGGCCTTGTCTCTCTCGCTTGCGAGAACGTAAACAGGCGGCCAAAACCGCCGCCGCGCCAGCGCCAAGCCAAATTCATCCTCAATAGCCTGATCCGCCCCAAGACCAATCAAAGCCTTGCCTGGCAAGGCTTTGCCGGCCTACTCCAATTATTCCATAAGAATTATCGTTTATCGAATTTTCCTAATATTGACTTTCATCAAACGCTGAACATGGCGAAATAAATAATATTTTCGAAATTTTATGTTTGAACGTTTTTATTTATTTGTTCGATGGAGATGAAAATGACGACAATTGATAAGGCGCCTCCCAAGATCAGCGTCTTCGCCTTCGTCATGATCACCGCCGCCGTAGTCGTCAGCGTCCGTACGCTGCCGATGACGGCGCAGCCGGGGATGATGACGATTTTCCTGACCTTGGCAGCCGCGCTGCTGTTCCTGGTGCCCACCGCGCTGGTGTCCGCGGAGCTGGCCACCGCCTGGCCGCAGGACGGCGGCCTGTTCATCTGGGTGCGCGAGGCCTTCGGCGAGCGCATGGGCTTTGTTGCGGTGTGGATGCAGTGGATACAGATGGTGTTCGGCATGACCTCCATCATCATGATCATCGCCGCCACCTTCGCCTATGTGTTTGACCCTGCTCTCGCCAGCAACAAGCTCTACATGCTGGCGATGATTCTGGGCATCTGGTGGGCCTGCACCCTGGTCAACATGCGCGGCGTGAAAACCCTGGGTTGGGTCTCCACCATCTGCGTGAGCCTGGGCGTGTTCCTGCCCGGCGTGGTGCTGATCGGCTGCGGCATCGCCTATCTTGCCGGCGGCCACCCCATCATGACCGACGTGTCCTGGAGCTGGAACAATCTGGTGCCCAGCTTTAGCGACAGCGGCACCCTCGGCCTGTTCATCGGCTTCATCTTCGTGGTGATGGGCATGGAGGTGTCGGCGTCCAATGTGTCCTCCATCAAGGATGCCCGCCGCAATTATCCGATCGCCATCATCCTGGTGTCGGTGATCATGGTGCTGCTGTCCGTGATCGGCTCCGCCGCGATCTTCATCGCCATCCCCAAAGAGAAGATCTCGATGACCGCCGGTCTGATGCAGGCCTTCGAGCTCTACTTCAATCAATGGGGCATGGGCTGGCTGGCCCCGGTCATGGGCCTGTGCATCGGCCTGGGCCTGGTGGGTCAGGTGAACTCCTGGGTGCTGGGCCCGGTGCGCGGCCTGCAAGCCACCGCCGACTCCGGCGCGCTGCCGAAATTCCTGCAGACGACCAATCGCCACGGCGTGCCGGTGACCCTGGTGCTGATCCAGGCGGCGGCCATCACCATCGTCGGCGTGCTGATCACCGTGATGCCCAATGTGGACAACTTCTACTTCATGCTGATGGGCCTGACCGGGCTCGTCTATCTGGTGGCCTATCTGTTCATGTTCTCCGCCGCCATCTATCTGCGCTACAAGCGCCCGGACGTGGAACGCAGCTTCCGCGTTCCCGGCGGCAAGGCGGGCATGTGGATCTGCTCCGGCCTGGGCATCGCCATCTCCCTGCTGGCCGGCTACCTGGGCTTCATCCCGCCGGGCAGCTTCCATGGCTCCGCGCATGAATACCTGCAGTTCCAGCTCATCGGCCTCGCCGTCATGCTGGTGATTCCCTTCCTGGTGTACGCCTACGGCCAAAAAGCCAAGCACGCCCGTTCCGCCGGCGTCGCCCCGCGCACCTCGCCCGCCAGCAAAGCTCGTCCCGCCGAAGGCAAATGAGCCGGCTCACGCCTCTCTTAAATAACAAGGTTACTCAGTCATGACCAATCCGACTTTCTCCCCGCTTAACGTCGATGCCCTGTTCATCGGCCCCAAATCCGAAAACCGCGTGTTCTTCAAGGAAATGATGGAATACGCCGTGTCCGAACACCTGCACTGGCGCGCGGACTTTCACCCGGAAGACCCGGCGCTGGTCACCCCGGTGGAACAGCACGCCGGCGATTTCCGCCAGACCCTGTACCGCACCGAAGGCATCTTGCGCCAGCTGTCCTCCAAGCTGAAGAACACCTCGGTGCCCTGGTTCTCGCCGCGTTATCTGGGCCATATGAATGCGGACACGCTGATGGTGTCCAATCTGGCCTACGTGATGACCATGATGTACAACCCGAACAACTGCGCGCACGAAGCCTCGCCCACCACCACCGAACTGGAAGTGGAAGCCGGCCTCGATCTGTGCCGGATGTTCGGCTACGACCCCAAGCGCAGCTGGGGCCACATCACCTCCGGCGGCACCGTGGCCAACTACGAAGGCATGTGGGTGGCGCGCAATCTGAAGACCATGCCGCTGGCCATCGCCCAGCATGAAAAAGCCCGCGATCTGGTCGCCGGCAAGAGCGAGCGCGAACTGCTGAACCTGTCGCCCAGCGCGGTGCTGGACCTGACCGACGAATTGAAAAAACGCGGCCTGTTCGAAGAAGTGCGCGCGATGTCCTGCCGCGGCGTCGGCATCAAGCAAGGTTCGCTGGGCAAGATCCTGGTGCCGCAATCCAAGCACTACTCGTGGATGAAGGCGATGGACGTGCTGGGCATCGGCCAGGAGCACATCGTGCCGCTGCCGGTGGACGAGAACTACCGCACCGACGTGGCCAAGATGCGCGAGATCACCTTCCGCCTGATCGAGGAAGGCCACCCCATCCTGGCCATGGTCTCCGTGGTGGGCACCACCGAGGAAGGCTCGATCGACCATGTCGACGAAGTGATCAAGCTGCGCGCCGAGTGCGAACAGAAATACGGCGCCTCCTTCTACGTGCACGTGGACGCGGCCTACGGCGGCTATGTCCGCGCGATGTTCCTCGATGACAACAATCAGTTCATGGACTACGACGCGCTGCTGGCCCGCTACCGCGCCGAAGACATCATCCCGGCCGGCGTGACCTGGCCCAAGCGCGACGTCTACGAAGGCTTCAAGGCGATGGCGGAAGCGGACTCCATCACCGTGGACCCGCACAAGGTGGGCTACATCCAGTACGCGGCCGGCGCCGTCTGCATGAAGGACAAGCGCATCGTCGACCTGATCTCCTACCACGCGGCCTATGTGTTCGAAGAAGTGGACGAGGCCGAAGGCGCGGACACCAAGGTGGTGCTGGGCTCCTCCATCATGGAAGGCTCCAAGGCCGGCGCCACCGCCGCCGCGGTATGGGCGGCCCACCGTCTGGTGCCGCTGAACATCGGCGGCTACGGCAAGGTGATCGGCCGCGGCATCGTCACCGCCGACTGGTTCGCCCAGCGTCTGGCCGCCGCCAAGCCGCTGACCGTCGGCCGCCGCCAGTTCGAAGTGCGTCCCATCATGCACCCGGACTTCCACATGGTGAACTTCACCTTCAAGGAAATCGGCAACGACAGCCTGGAAGACCACAACCGGCTGAACAAGAAGATGTACGAGATCTGCTCCTACGCTTCCGGCCGCACCTACACCAACGACTTCCTGACCTCCTCGACTTCGCTGTCGGTGGAAGAGTACGGCGACACCCCTTGGCACTACGTGGCCAGCCGCGGCTTCAGCCGCGCCGAATGGGACAAGGTGGAAAGCGTCTACATCCTGCGCGCCGCGGTGATGACCCACTTCCTGCGCAAGGCCGAGGACTTCGACGCCTACTGGGAACAGCTGCGCGAAGTCTTCGCCGCCAAGCTGGCCCAGATCGTGGACATGGAAGACAAGACCGGCGCCGACGCCCTGATCGCTGCCTGATCCCCCTCCGCTCCCGGCCTGGCCGGGAGCGTTTTTTTCACTACCAGACCCAATACCGACTATGAGTTTGTCCGGTTTTTACGAACGCATCCTTCTCTTCATCAAGGATGGTTGAGGATTCCACATGCAAGTCAATTTCAAGGCCATCGGGGCCACCTTGCTGATTTCCGGCACCATGCTGGGCGCGGGCATGCTGGCGCTGCCGCTGGTGTCCGCCGGCATGGGCTTCGGCTACGCCTGCCTGACCCTGTTTCTGATCTGGGCGCTGATGACCTATACCGGCCTGATGCTGCTGGAGGTCTGTCTGTCCTTTCCCGAAGGCTACGGCTTCGACGCCATCGCCCGCTCGCTGTTCAACGCCAAGGGCAGCTATCTGATCAACGCCAGCCTGTTGCTCCTGCTCTACGCGCTCTCCTCCGCCTATATCTCCGGCGGCGGCTCCACCTATCAATCCGGCCTGCACCAATACCTGGGCCTGACCCTGTCGCCCGGCCAGGTCTCGCTGGCCTTCACCGCGCTGATCGGCGGCATCGTCTTCGCCAGCACCACCGCGGTGGACAAGGTCAACCGACTGCTGTTCAGCCTCAACATCCTGATCTTTCTCTCGCTCAGCGCGGTCATTCAGCCCTATGTCGACACCGGCAACCTGTCGGAAAACACGGACTCGGCCAAATACATGCTGGCCGCCATCCCCATGTTTCTGACCGCCTTCGGCTTTCACGGCAGCGTGCCCAGCATGGTCAAATACCTGGGCCGCGACCAGCCCCGCACACTGCGCAATGTCTTCATCGCCGGCAGCCTGATTCCCATGGGCGTCTACCTGCTGTGGGTGTTCAACACGCTGGGCGCGCTGCCGCGCTACGGCAGCCACAGCTTTCAGGCCATCTCCGCCCATAACGGTTCGGTGGGCATGTTCCTGGACGAATTCCACGCGCTGGTGCCCACGCCGCAAGTGCCCTCCCTGCTGTCCGCCTTCTCGTCCATCGCGCTGTTCACTTCTTATCTGTGCGTTTCGCTCGGCCTGTTCGACGCCATGGCCAGCACGCTGAAACGCGGCGACAGCCTGCGGCAGCGGCTGCAGACCGCGCTGATCACCTATCTGCCGCCGCTGGGCTTCGCCCTGTTTTTCCCCAGCGGCTTCATCGCCGCGCTGGGCGCCGCCGCCATCTTCCTGGTGATTCTCGCCATCCTGTTCCCGGCGCTGGCCCTGATCAAGCTGCGCCGCCAGGACAACTACCGGCCCGGCTACCAGGTCAGCGGCGGCGGCACCCTGCATTGGGCGATAGGCGGTTCCGGCCTCGCCATCATCCTGTTCCAGATCCTGGTGATGCAAGGACTGCTGCCCGTGTTCTGACGGCGCAAACGCGCCGTCGTCCGGACGCGCGGCCAATACGGCCGCGCGCCGCAATCATGGAGGTAA
The DNA here is from genome assembly GCF_021496765.1 of Chromobacterium sp. Beijing. Taxonomy (NCBI): domain Bacteria; kingdom Pseudomonadati; phylum Pseudomonadota; class Betaproteobacteria; order Neisseriales; family Chromobacteriaceae; genus Chromobacterium; species Chromobacterium sp. Beijing. The sequence continues at coordinate 5,001,170 of NZ_CP053750.1, read as the reverse complement.
ACGAAATGAAGCAATCGACCCTGATCCGGGATCTGCAGCAACGCGGCCTGATCTCGCAGGCCACCGACGCGGACGCGCTCGACGCGCTGCTGTCCCGGGAAACGGTCACCCTATACTGCGGTTTCGACCCCACCGCCGACAGCCTGCACCTCGGCCACCTGGTGCCGCTGCTGTTGCTCAAGCGCTTCCAGATGGCCGGGCACCGCCCTATCGCCCTGGTCGGCGGCGCCACCGGCATGATAGGCGACCCCAGCTTCAAGGCCAGCGAGCGCAAACTCAACACCTCGGACGTGGTGGCCGGCTGGGTGGACAAGATCCGCCGCCAGGTGGAGCCCTTCCTCAGTTTCGAAGGCGACAACGCCGCCCTGATGGCCAACAACCACGATTGGTTCGCCCAGATGAGCGCGCTGGACTTCCTGCGCGACGTCGGCAAGCATTTCTCGGTCAACGCCATGATCAAGAAGGAGTCGGTGCAGCAGCGGATCAACCGCGACGATGTCGGCATCTCCTTCACCGAGTTCGCCTACAGCCTGCTCCAGAGCCACGACTTCGTGGAGCTGAACCGCCGCTTCGGCTGCAAACTGCAGATCGGCGGTTCCGATCAATGGGGCAATATCACCGCCGGCGTCGACCTGGTCAGACGGGTGACCCAGCAACAGGCCTTCGGCCTGACCATGCCCTTGATCACCAATAGCGACGGCACCAAGTTCGGCAAAAGCGAAGGCAACGCGGTGTGGCTGGACCCGAGCAAGTGCTCGCCCTACGCCTTCTACCAGTTCTGGCTGGGCGCGGCCGACGCCGACGTCTACCGCTTCCTGCGCTACTTCACCTTTTTGTCCAACGAGGAGATCGAGGTCATCGAGGCCGAGGACCGCGCGTCCGGCGGCAAGCCGCGGGCGCAACGCATCCTGGCCGAACAAGTGACCGAGCTGGTTCACGGTCCGGCCGCGCTCGCCGCCGCCCAGCGCATCACCCTCAGCCTGTTCGACAACGATGTGGAGCGGCTCGGCGCCGCGGACTTCGCCCAACTGGCGCAAGACGGCATGCCCCGGCTGGCCTTGCCGCGGCAGTCCACGCCCTTGGTCGACGCCTTGGCGGCCAGCGGCCTGGCCGCGTCCAAAAGCGAGGCCCGCACGCTGCTGCAAAGCGGCGCCGTCAGCGTCAACGGCGCCAGGGCGGACGCGTTGGACGCGCGCCTGGAGCAGGCCGACCACCTTCATCAGCGCTACACGCTGTTGCGACGCGGCAAGAAACAGTACTGTCTGTTGATTTGGGAGTAAGCGCGTGAAACGGCCCGGGCGCTGAAGCGCCGGGCTCGCCCCGTCCGGCCGCCCAAGCGCGCATGGGCGGGGCAGCCGGCTGGATAGGCTAGCGGGGCAGAAAAGCCTCTGTGCTCAGGCCTTCCACCACCTGCATCACGTGGGAATAATGCTGATCCAGCAATTGCAGCGTCCGGTCCGCGTCTCTGGCCAGCACCGCCTGCATGATGGCCTGATGCTCGCCCTCGTCGCTATAGCGCTTGGAGGTCGGCAAGGCCGGGTCGAACCAGATGTGCCGATAGCGCTCCAAACGGTTGTACAAGGACTCCATCACCTCCACAATCACCGGCGAGTGGCTGCCGCTGATGATGGCCAGGTGAAACGCCATGTGGCGGTCCGCCCAGTCCTGCAAATCCACATTCACGTCGTTCAGATCTATCCGGCTCAAGCGGTGATAGCTGGCCAACACCTCCAGCTCCCACGCCTCGTCGCCCTGCGCCAGAGAACGGCGCACCGCCTCCTCCGCCAGCACTCGGCGCACCAGCAGGATGTCGTAAAGTTCATGGTGGGAAATCGGCGCCACCCAAAAGCCGCGCTGCGGCTCCATCACCACGTATTTGCACCAGCTCAGGCGCAGCAGCGCCTCGCGGATCGGCGAGCCGCCGGCGTCGTAGCGCGCCTTGAGATCATGCAATAGCAGCTTCTGCGACGGGCGGTACACGCCCAGCAGAATGTCCCGCCGCAACTCCTGGAATACCTTGTCGGCCAATGTGGCGTTGCTGCTTGCCGCCTTTTTTTCCTTCTGGGGCATTCGGTCTTTTCCACATGAGAGCGCGCAATGATGCGCGAAACGCTAGATAGTAACTTAAAATAGCGCAGCATATTGATTTTCCCCATCGGCATAGCAAGGAAATAGCTAAAAGCTACGTCTCTCCGGCATGGAGATCGGGCGGGGAAACCCCAAAGAAAAGGCGGATAGGGAGGCCGCGGCGGCGCGGCCGCCGCAACAAAAAAGCCGACTTGAGCGTCGGCTTCCGATATCAATGCGCCAAGCACCGCCGCATGCTGCGCGGGAGTCTTGGTGGGCCCCGGGGAGTCGAACCCCGCACCAACGGATTATGAGTCCGCTGCTCTAACCAAGCATGAGCTAGAGGCCCAGAGCAGCGCATTATAACAGCCAAAAAGCAAAACCCCAAGCGTCGAATTCCGACGGCTTGGGGTTTTCATCCGGCTCAGGCCATCGGCCTAGACCCGGTATCGCGATCCGATCACTGACCGCCCGGCTCGTTGTCCAGGAAACTGCGCAGGCGTTCCGAACGGGTCGGATGACGCAGCTTGCGCAAGGCCTTGGCTTCGATCTGGCGGATGCGCTCGCGGGTCACGTCGAACTGCTTGCCCACTTCTTCCAGCGTGTGGTCGGTGTTCATATCGATGCCGAAGCGCATGCGCAGTACCTTGGCTTCGCGCGGCGTCAGCGTGTCCAGCACTTCCTTGGTGGCGTCCTTCAGGCTGGAATACATCGCAGCGTCGGACGGCGCCAGGTTGTTCTGGTCCTCGATGAAATCGCCAAGATGGGAATCGTCGTCGTCGCCTATCGGGGTTTCCATGGAGATGGGCTCCTTGGAAATCTTCATGATCTTGCGAATCTTCTCTTCCGGCATCTCCATCTTTTCCGCCAACTCGGCCGGATCCGGCTCGTGGCCGGTTTCCTGCAGAATCTGACGGCTGATGCGGTTCATCTTGTTGATGGTCTCGATCATGTGCACCGGGATGCGGATGGTGCGCGCCTGGTCCGCGATGGAGCGGGTGATCGCCTGGCGAATCCACCAGGTGGCGTAGGTCGAGAACTTGTAGCCGCGGCGGTATTCGAACTTGTCCACGGCCTTCATCAAACCGATATTGCCTTCCTGGATCAGATCAAGGAATTGCAAACCGCGGTTGGTGTACTTCTTGGCGATGGAGATCACCAGGCGCAAGTTGGCCTCGATCATCTCTTTCTTGGCGCGGCGCGCCTTGGACTCGCCCGCCGACATCTGGCGGTTGATTTCCTTCAGCGCCTTGATCGGCAGCATCGCGCGATCCTGCAGCTCGGACAGCTTGGTCTGCTTCTCGATGATCGCGTATTTGAAGCGGGTCAAAGCTTCCGCCCAGGCCTTGCCGGAATGGATTTCGTCTTCCACCCAGTCAAGATTGGTCTCGTTGCCCGGGAACACCTTGATGAAGTGGGCGCGCTCCATGCGCACGCGGCTGACACAGATATCCTGGATGTCGCGTTCGTACGTGCGGATTTCGTTGACGCGGCTGCGCAGCGAGTCGCACAGGCTTTCCACCTGGCGGGTGGAGAAGCGCACCAGCATGAACTCGGTGGTGATCGCGTCCTGCAGCTCCAGGTATTCCTTGCTCTGCGCGCCCTTGACGGACAGCACCTTGACCATCTTGTCGAACAACATGCGCACGCCGGTGAAGTGCTCCAGCGCCTGCTGCTTCAGCTCTTCCAGGTTGACGCCGGCGGCGTCGGCGGCGTCGCCGTCCTCGTCCTCGCTCTCGTCTTCCTCTTCGGCCTCGGCTTCGAGCAACTCGTCTTCGTCCGCCGGCTCGGCAAACGCGGCGTCCTCTTCGGACGGCGCGTTCAGATCGATGAAGCCGTCAACCACTTCGTCCACGCGCACTTCGTCGCGGCCGACGCGCTCAACCAGCTCCAGCACTTCGGCGATGGTGCCCGGACAAGCCGAAATCGCCTGGATCATGTACTTCAGGCCGTCTTCGATCCGCTTGGCGATTTCGATCTCGCCTTCGCGGGTCAGCAGCTCCACCGAGCCCATTTCGCGCATATACATGCGCACCGGGTCCGTGGTGCGGCCAAATTCGGAATCCACCGAGGACAGCGCCGCTTCGGCTTCTTCCACGGCGTCTTCGTCGGCCACCGGCGGGGTGGCGTCGGACATCAGCAGCGTGTCCGCATCCGGCGCCTCGTCGTAAACCTGGATGCCCAGACCGGAAATCATCGTGACGATGTTTTCGATCTGCTCTGCGTCGGACACGTCTTCCGGCAGGTGGTCGTTGATTTCCGCGTAGGTCAGATACCCACGCTCCTTGCCCAAGGCGATCAGCTGGCGCAGGCGTTTACGCTGCTCTTCCAGACTCATCACTTCGGTTTCGTTTTCCTGCACGTCTTTTTGATTTTCGGGAGAGGCCGCCATTTCGCTTCCTGCTTGAAATAAGCCGAAAAAAACAGTTGATAATAACACAAGCAAATAACGCTGTTTGTGTAGCCCTGCGGGGCGCTTTCTACCGCCGCGGCATCGCTTTCGGCAGTCCGGCGCGTACGCCAGACCGCTCTGCGATCTGCCGGGGCGGCGACGTCGTCAAGCGTTTGGCGTCAGCAAATCCCGCAGCAATTCCCCTAGCAATCTGACTTCTTCCGGAGTCAGGCCTTCGTTCCGGTCCTTTTGTTTTAGCCGCTCCACCTGAGTTTGATGCAGCATTTTCAGGAGCTTGGCCGCGCCGTCCTGAAACTGCTGCCTATCTTCCTCGCTGGGATCGGCGAACTCATCCGGATCCTGCATGGCCTGCTGCAGAACACTATCCACCAGCCCTTCATATGGAGTGCCACGCAGGCTTTCCATCAATTGCGCCGTATTCGGCGGCTGGTCGTGCCCTTGCACGCATTCGGCCAACATGGCAAAACAGGCAAGCTCGTCGGACAGCGCCATGCTGTCCGGCAAGCGCACATCGCCAGCCCAACCAGGATTCAACAGCAGCCATTTGATCAGGCGCGTCACCATGGAGGACTGTTGCGGACGATGCGATACCTCCGGCAAACGGTGCTCCCGCTTGCCTTTGCGCTCCGACTTCCTTTGGCCCGTCGTCAACATGTCGAATTCGTCGACATCCACACCGGCAAGTTCTGCCAGTCTTTTCTTGATGATGAAGCCCAGTGCCGGAGCGGCAATCTGCGCCAGAAGGGGGCGGCCTGACGGATCAGATCGGCCTTGCCTTCCGGCGTGGTCAGGTTCACCTCGCGACACAGCTCGCGGGTGAAGTAAACGGACAGAGGCAGGCTCTGCTCTTCCAATACTTTTTCAAAGGCCTCGGCGCCAAACTCGCGGATATAGCTGTCCGGATCATGTTCCTGCGGCAGGAACAGAAAGTTCAGCGCCTTGCCGTCCTGCAATTGCGGCAGGCTGTTTTCCAGCGCGCGCCAAGCCGCTTTTTGACCGGCCTTGTCGCCGTCGAAGCAGAAGTACACCTGGTCCGCGTGGCGCATCAGCTTGCGCGCGTGCTCGCCGGTGGTGGCGGTGCCCAGCGTGGCCACCGCGTAAGCGACGCCGAACTGAGCCAGCGCCACCACGTCCATATAGCCTTCGACCACCAGCACGCGGTTTTTATCCCGTATCGCCTGCCGCGCCTCGTAGAGGCCGTACAACTCCCGGCCCTTCTCGAACAAGGGCGTTTCCGGCGAATTCAGATACTTGGGCTCGCCCTTGCCCATCACCCGGCCGCCGAAGCCGATGATGGCGCCGCGCTGGTTGCGGATGGGGAACATCACCCGATCGCGAAAGCGGTCGTAACGCTGGCCCTTCTCTTCATTGACGATGACCAGGCCGGTATCGACCAGCTTGTCGTCCTGGTAGTCCGGAAACACCGCTTCCAGGTTCTGCCAGCCGTCCGGCGCGAAGCCAAGACCGAAGCGGCCGGCCACTTCGCCGCTCAAACCCCGGCCTTTCAGATAGGAAATGGCGTTGGGCGCGGACTTCAGCTGTTGTTTGTAGTAGCCTGCCGCCATCTGCATCATTTGTTCCAGCGACAGCTTGCGCTCGCGCGCGGCGCGGCTGACTTCCGGGTTGGCGTGGGCGCGGCTGTCCGGCACCTGCATGCCGATGCCTTCGGCCAGCAGTTTCACCGCGTCGACGAAGCCCAGCCCCTGGTATTCCATCACGAAGCCGATGGCCGAGCCGTGAGCACCGCAGCCAAAGCAGTGATAGAACTGCTTGGACGGGCTCACCGTGAACGACGGCGACTTTTCCTTATGAAACGGGCAGCAGGCCAGATAGTTCTGGCCGCCCTTTTTCAAGGGGACGTAACGGTCCACCACGTCGACGATATCGACGCGGGACAATAACTGATCGACAAAATCCTGAGGGATCAAACAAGGTCACCGATGGCGCGGGCCGCACACGCGGCCCGAAGCCGGCTAGCCGGCCAGCTTGGCCTTGATGGAAGCGGAAACCTGCGCCATATCGGCGCGGCCGGCCAATTGCGGCCGCAACAGCCCCATCACCTTGCCCATGTCCTGCATGCCGGCGGCGCCGCTGTCGGCGACGGCCTTGGCCACCAGCGCGTCAATCTCTCCGGCGGACAATTGCTGCGGCATATAGGCCATCAGCACGTCCATCTCGAATTTTTCCTTGTCGGCCAAATCCTGACGCTGAGCTGCCTCGTACTGGCTGACCGAATCGCGGCGCTGCTTGAGCATCTTGTCGATGACGGCGACCACGCCGGCGTCGTCCAGCTCCACGCGCTCGTCCACTTCCTTCTGCTTGATGGCCGCCAGCAACAGGCGGATGGCCGCCAGCTTGTCGCTTTCCCGCGCTTTCATTGCAGATTTCATGTCGTCGCTGATTCGCTGCTTGAGGCTCATTGCTTGCTTTCCGGAAGATGACCGCCACTCGTCGCCGACGGCGAGCGCGCACTTTAGAGAGAGTCAAACCCTGATGACATTGGTTTTGAATCGTTCAAAACCCATGCCGTCAGAGTCTGCAAACGGGGAACTACAAATGGCAAAACCGCAGGCTAAGCCTGCGGTCCTGCTTACTGACCAGACGAACTCTTAGTAGAGTTTCGGCGGCAGCATTTGGCTGCGGATGCGCTTGTAGTGGCGCTTAACGGCAGCTGCGTGCTTGCGCTTGCGCTCGGCAGTCGGTTTTTCGTAGAACTCGCGGGCGCGCAGTTCGGTCAGCAGACCGGTTTTTTCCACCGCGCGCTTGAAGCGACGCATTGCAACTTCAAACGGCTCGTTCTCTTTAACGCGAATGTTCGGCATTGAATCTAGTATCCTTAGTTCCTAGCGTCCAGACGTGGCTGGAGCTATAAAAAACAGCATTTTAACAATCTTACGCGGTTTGGAAAAGTCTGAAGCGTTCCGACCAAGCAATCTGTGGCGCTTTACGCATCACGGCTTGACGGAAGAAATCACCCCCTCACTAGGAGAACTAGGTACTGCACTATAAAAACGTTTCGGCATCCGGCCGGCAAGATATGCCGATCGGCCTGCTTCTACAGCCTGTTTCATGGCGTGGGCCATCAACACCGGTTGTTGCGCGGCGGCAATCGCGGTGTTCATCAACACGCCATCGCAGCCCAGTTCCATCGCGATCGCCGCGTCGGATGCGGTGCCGACGCCGGCGTCAACCAGAACGGGAACCTTGGACTGCTCGATAATCAACTTCAAATTCCACGGATTCAGAATCCCCATCCCGGAGCCGATCAGGCTGGCCAGCGGCATGATGGCGCAGCAGCCCATTTGCTCCAGCTCCCGGGCGATGATGGGATCATCCGAGGTGTACACCATCACGTCGAAACCTTCGGCCACCAGCACTTCGGCCGCTTTCAGGGTTTCCTTGACGTTGGGGAACAAGGTATTCGGATCGCCCAGCACTTCCAGTTTGACCAGACGATGGTCGTCCAGAAGCTCTCTGGCCAGGCGCAAAGTGCGAATGGCGTCGTCGGCGGAATAACACCCCGCCGTATTGGGGAGAAGGTTATACCGGTTTTTCGGCAAAAAGTCTAGCAAATTGGGTTCGCCGGCATTCTGACCCAGGTTGACGCGACGAATGGCGACGGTGACGATTTCCGTTCCCGACGCGTCCAGCGCCCGGGCCGTTTCCTCAAAATCCCGATACTTGCCGGTTCCCACCAGCAAACGCGAATTGTAAGCCTTGCCTGCGATGATCAGTTGATCCGCCACTCCTGCACCTCTATCAGCTTTGCCGCTCAGCCTCCGCCGACGGCCACCACGATTTCGAGTTCGTCGCCGTCGGCCAGCCCGGTGGCCGGATACTGGCTGCGCGGCACGATCTCGCCATTCTTTTCCAGCGCCACTCGCTTGCCGACAAGGCCCAGCGCCGCCACCAGCTCGGCCACATTGGCGACGCCGCCCAGTTCGCGGCCCTCGCCGTTGATCTTGAGTTTCAGCATCTCATCTCCTTTGCACGCGCTGCACCACCGGCAGCACGCGGATGGCGCTCAGCACGCGCTCCAGATGCTCGACGCCCTCCACCTGCAAACGGAAGTGGATGTTGAACAGGCCGTCGCCGTCGCGGCTGCTGTCCTGGGTGTCGGCGCTTTCGATATTGGCCGAGGCCTGAGAAATCGCGGTGGCGATATCGGCCAGCGCGCCGCGCTCGTTGCGGGACAGCACGCCGACGGTGACGCCGAACATGCGGTCGCGCTGCGCTTCCCAATTGACATCCAGCAGCTTGTCGTGATCCGCCCGCCGCGCGTTCGGGCAGCCCTTGCGGTGGATGACCAGGCCCTGGCCCTTGGTGATGACGCCCAGAATGTCGTCGCCCGGCAGCGGGTTGCAGCACGGCGACAGCTGCACCATGCCGCCCTCATTGCCGCGTATGGTCACCGGCCCCACTTTCACTTCCTCGCCCAAGCGCTCGCCGGCCAGCTCCAGCAGCCGGCGCGCCACCACGATGGGCATCAGCTTGCCGGCGCCGATGTCGGCCAGCACGTCCTGCTGCGAGGCGAGCTTCTCGCCGAAAGCGGCCAGATACTCCACCCACAGCTCCTCGCTCAAGGCCAGCGGCGTCACCGCCAGCGCGCCTATCGCCTGCTTGAGCAGCTTCTCGCCCAGGCCGACCGCTTCTTCCTGCTGCAAACTCTTCAGGTAATTGCGGATGCCGGAACGCGCGCGGCCGCTCTGCACGAAGGTCAGCCAGGACGGATTGGGCTTGGCCTGGGTGGAGGTGATGATTTCCACGGTGTCGCCGTTGCGCAGCACGGTGCGCAGCGGCACCAGCGCGTGATTGACGCGCGCGGCGATGCAGCGGTGCCCGATGTCGGTATGCACCGCGTAGGCGAAGTCCACCGGGGTCGCGCCCTGCGGCATCACCATGATCTTGCCCTTGGGCGTGAACACGTAGACTTCGTCCGGGAACAGGTCGATCTTGATGTGCTCGAGGAATTCGACCGGATCGTCGCTCTCCTCCTGCATGTCCATGATTTTTTGCAGCCACTGGTGGGTGCGCTGCTGCGCGGTGTTGACGCCGTCGCCGCTCTTGTACATCCAGTGCGAGGCCACGCCGGCCTCGGCCACGCTGTTCATTTCGCGGGTGCGGATCTGCATCTCCACCGGCGTGCCGTAGGGGCCGAACAAGGTGGTGTGCAGACTCTGATAGCCATTGCCCTTGGGAATGGCGATGTAATCCTTGAATTTGCCGGGAATCGGCTTGTACAGGCTGTGCAGCGCGCCCAGGGCCAGGTAACAGCCGGGAATGTCGTTGACGACGACGCGGAAGCCGTAGATGTCCAGCACCTCGGAAAACGACAGGTGTTTTTCCTGCATTTTCTTGTAGATGCTGTAGAGGTTTTTCTCTCGCCCCTTGATGGTGGCTTCGATATTGCTCTGCACCAGCTTCTGGCTGACGGATTGCAAGATCTTGGTGACCACTTCGCGGCGATTGCCACGCGCGGCGCGCACCGCCTTGGACAACACGCCGTAGCGATGCGGGTGCAGATGCTTGAACGCCAAGTCCTGGAGTTCGCGGTAAACCTTGTTCAGGCCGATGCGGTTGGCGATCGGCGCGTAGATTTCCAAAGTTTCCAGCGCGATGCGGCGGCGCTTGTCCTCGCGCATCGAATCCAGCGTGCGCATATTGTGCAGCCGGTCCGCCAGCTTGACGATGATGACGCGGATGTCGCGCGCCATCGCCAGCACCATTTTGCGGAAGCTTTCCGCCTGCGCGGTTTCCTTGGTCTGGTATTCCAGCCGCTCCAGCTTGGAGAGGCCGTCCACCAGATCGGCGATGATCTTGCCGAACTTTTCGATCAGCGTCGGTTTGGTGACGCCGGTGTCTTCCAGCACATCGTGCAGCAAGGCGGCGGCGAGGCCCTGCACGTCCAACCGCCACTCGGCCAACATGCAGGCCACCGCCAGCGGGTGGGTGATATAGGGTTCGCCGCTCTTGCGGGTCTGCCCTTCGTGCGCCGCACGGCTGACTTCGAAAGCCTGCCGCAACAGCTGGACGTCCTCCGGCTTGAGATAACGCGCGACAGACTCGAAAAACGCTTGCGCTTCGCTGTCGATCAGGGCGTCGTAGTCGATTTCATCCTCAATGCCGGTTGCCATAACCCACCACCCACTTGCAATCAGGCTTTGCCGCGGCTCAGAACTTCCTTGCCGACGTGGCCGGCGGCGATTTCGCGCAGCGCGACGACGGTGGGCTTATGGCGGCCGGCTTCAACGAAGGGGCTGGCGCCGGAAGCCACTTGGCGCGCGCGGTAGGCGGCGGCCAGGGTCAGGTCGAAACGGTTCTGGATGCGGTCCAGGCAATCGTCAACAGTAATACGGGCCATGTGCTTTCTTTCTTCAAAGTTGCCAAGGGCGTTGTCGGTCGCCGTTCTTGCGGCCGCGGCAACGCCCAGAGGGATCACTATATCTAAATTTTAGTCGACTCACCAACAAACGGTCGGATCAGCCGGTCTGTCCCATCCGCGCCAGCATCGTCGCCAGCTTGCGGCATTGGATGGCGCTGCGCAGCCGATTGGCGCGCACGACGCTGATCAGATCGAGGCGGGCGCGCTCGAAATCGTCGTTGACCACGATGTAGTCGTATTCGGCGATCTTGTCGATCTCGGCGCGGGCGGAAGCCAGCCGGCGGCGGATCACTTCCTCGCTGTCGGTGGCGCGTCCGCGCAGGCGGCGCTCCAGCTCTTCTATCGACGGCGGCGCGATGAAAATGCCTATCGCCTCGGGGAAGGCCTTGCGCACTTGCTCGGCGCCCTGCCAGTCTATCTCCAGCAGAATGTCCTGCCCCACGGCCAGGCGGCTGCGTATCCACGGCGCGCTGGTGCCGTAGTAGTTGCCGTAGACTTCCGCGTACTCGAGGAAATCGCCGCGTTCGATCATGGACTTGAACGCGGCCTGATCGACGAAGTGGTAATGCTTGCCGTCCTCTTCGCCCTTGCGCGGCGCGCGCGTGCTATAAGAAATGGACAGTTCCACAGACGGCTCCGCCTGGAGCAAGGCCGCCACTAGCGAGGTTTTCCCCGCGCCGGAAGGAGCGACCACGATAAAAATATTACCGGTTGGCTGGCTCATGAAAGGTACTTCCTGCCAAATGAGTAATTCTCCAGAATACCATAAGCGCGTACCGGCTGTTAATCGCCAAGTTATTTTCACGTCAAGATTTAGGTAAATCTCTTCAGGCTGAATAAAATGGCTGGTTTTTTTCCTACCTATCTCCTTTGGAGCGCGTTTCGCCATGCAATTCCTTGACAGCTTCTTCAAGCTGAAAGAAAACGGCACCACGGTGAAGACCGAAGTCATCGCCGGCTTTACCACCTTCTTGACCATGGCTTACATCATCCTGGTCAACCCGCTGATCCTGTCGAGCACCGGCATGGACCTGAACGCCGTCTTCGTCGCCACCTGTCTGGCCGCGGCGCTGGGCACCGCCATCATGGGCCTGGTGGCCAATTACCCTATCGCGCTGGCGCCGGGCATGGGCTTGAACGCCTACTTCACTTTCAGCGTGGTCAAGGGCATGGGGCTGTCCTGGGAAACCGCGCTGGGCGCGGTGTTCATCTCCGGCATCGTGTTCCTGGCGGTCAGCCTGTTCCGCGTGCGCGAGGCCATCGTCAACGCCATCCCGCAGTCGCTGAAATTCGCCATTTCCGCCGGCGTCGGCATGTTCCTCGCCATCATCGCGCTGAAGAACGCCGGCGTGATCGCGCCGCATCCGGAAACCTATCTGACCCTGGGCGACATCCACAAGCCCACCACCCTGCTGGCCATTCTGGGCTTCTTCCTGATCGTGGCGCTGGAATACCGCAAGGTGCCGGGCTCCATCATCATCGGCATTCTGGTGGTGACGGTGCTGTCCATCGCCATGGGCCTGTCTCCGTTCAAGGGCGTGGTGGCGCCGGTGCCGAGCATGGCGCCCACCTTCATGCAGATGGATATCGCAGGCGCCTTGCAAGCCGGCCTGATCGGCGTGATCTTCGTCTTCTTCTTCGTCGACCTGTTCGACACCACCGGCACCCTGGTGGGCGTGTCTCACCGCGCCGGCCTGCTGGACAAGGACGGCAAGCTGCCGCGCCTGAAGCGCGCGCTGCTGGCCGACTCGGTGGCGATCACCGCCGGCGCGGTAATGGGCACTTCGTCCACCACCGCCTATGTCGAGTCCGCCGCCGGCACCGCCGTGGGCGGCCGCACCGGCCTGACCGCCATGGTGGTGGCGCTGCTGTTCCTGGCCTCGCTGTGGCTGTCGCCGCTGGCCGCCACCGTGCCCGCCTACGCCACCGCGCCCGCGCTGTGCTATGTGGCGGTGCTGATGGCGCGCGGCCTGGCCGAGATCGACTGGAGCGATCTGACCGAATCCGCGCCGGCGGTGATGACCGCGCTGGCGATGCCCTTCACCTTCTCCATCGCCGACGGCATCGCCTTCGGCTTCATCAGCTACGCGGTGATCAAGATTCTGGCCGGCCGTTTCTCCGACCTGAAGCCGCCGGTACTGGTGATCGCCGCGCTGTGGATCTTCAAGCTGGCTTTCTTCCACTGAAACGTCAATAATTGATGCGGACTCCTAGCCTGCCGCGCTGCGCGGCGGGCTTTTTCTTGTGGGGCGCGCGGCGACTCTCTTTATTTCGAAGTACAATAAGGCCATGGAAAACCTTAGCAATCTCGACTACTCCAGCTATCTGAAAGGCTGGATCCGCACTGTGCCCAACTGGCCGCAACAAGGCGTGATGTTCCGCGATATCACCCCGCTGCTGCAGAACCCCAAAACCTTCCGCATGCTGATCGACATCTATGTGCATCGTTACATGATGGAGAAAGTGGACCTGGTGGCGGGCCTGGACGCGCGCGGCTTCATCATCGGTTCGGTGCTGGCTTACGAGTTGAACGTAGGCTTCGTGCCCATCCGCAAACGCGGCAAGCTGCCCTTCACCACGGTGGAGGAGGAGTACGAGCTGGAATACGGCAACGCCGCGGTGGAAATGCACACCGACGCCTGCAAGCCGGGCGACCGCGTCATCCTGATTGACGATCTGGTCGCCACCGGCGGCACCATGATGGCTGGCTACAAGCTGCTGAAGCGCATGGGCGCCGACGTACTGGAAGCCGCCGCCATCATCGAACTGCCCGAACTGGGCGGCGGCAAGCTGGTGCGCGACGGCGGCCTGGAGTTGTTCACCGTCTGCGCTTACTGAGCCGGATTCGTCGGCCAAGCGAACGGAGCCCTCGGGCTCCGTTTTTGTTTGGCCGCGTCTTAATCCGCCTCCACCGCCACTTTCAGCGCCTGCCCGCGCGCACTCAGCTTCAGCGGCGCGCCGGCGGTGCTGGGCAGCTTGCTGTCCACCGAGGCCGCCGTGCCGCGCACCTCGTATTGCAGCGTTGCGGACTTGGGCAGCGTCAGCGACAACTTGCCGGTGGTGGCGTCCAGCGACAAGGAGCCGCTGGGCTTGGCGTCGGTCAGCTTCACCTTCGCCTTCACCGCCTGGCCGTCAAAAACCATGTCGCGGCTGCTGCCTTCGAAACCCAAGGTCAGCGCCTGCCCCTTGAGCGCCAGCTTGTCGTAAGCGCCCTTGGCCTGCGCCCTGATCGCGTCGGCGGACATGGACAGGCTGGCGGCTTTGCCGTCCAGCGTTAGATCCACCGCCCGGCTGTCCACCCGGATCGCCGAATACGCGCCGCGGATCGACCCCTTGACCGCAGCCAGCCCCAATTCCACCTGTTTGCCCGGCTTCAGATTGCCGGCGATCTCCAACCCGCAACTGCTGCCCAACAGCTTGTCGTTGAGCTTGACCGTGATCGTGACCACGCCGCCTGCGCGCCGCACCAGGGCGCTGCACTGCTTGGCGTCCCAATTACTTTTGTTCAGGTCCAGCTGATACGGCCGCTTGTCGTCCGCGCTCAGCTTGAGCACGGCCGCGTCGCCGTTGATCACCAGCTTTTCAATCGGCGCTTCCGCCGCATAAGCCGCTCCACCGCCCATCAGCCCCGTCAATGCCAGCAAGCGCACTATCCCACGCCTCATCACGCACCCCTTTCCCAAGTAGAAGCCGCCGCCTTGGCCGGCGGCGGTAGTTTTCCTCACTGCATGAACAACCAGTACATCGCGATCACGCCGCAAGCGGCCGCCATCCCGCCCACCGCGTGGCGGGCCAAGCGCGCCCACTGAGCGCTCAGCGAGCCTTTGCGCGCAAGAATCGAAACGGTCCGTCGCGAATCCGCCCACGCGGCGATCAGGCGGCTCTCATTGCGCTGATCGGCCACCGCCTCGCGAATGTATTCGCGATAGTCGCTGAGAATCTTGCGCAGCTCGGCTTCGGGCAAGCGCTCCATGGTCAGCTGCAATTGTTGAATGCATGCATCGTGTTTCATGTTTCTCTCCCAAGTCCGGTCAAAAACACCACTCCTCACACCGCGTTGCCGCCCAAGCCCCTGCCCGCCACCAAATCGATCTGATAACGGACGTAACGCACCAGCCCGCGCCAGGTCAGCCGCGTCAGCCATACGCAGAACACCAGCCCCAATCCGCCAACCAATAACAGCACCAGACCGCTGACCGCCGCCGACCCCTGCAGCGACAAGCCCGGAATGCCGTCGATCTCGATATGGTCCTTGCCGTCCTTCAGCGACAGCCGGTTATCCTTGATCACCAGCGAGCTCTCGCCGTCGTTCAACACCAGATCGCCGGCTTCTCCGGCTTCGCCGACGGCGGCGGAGGCCTGCGCCGAGATCATCCGCCAACGCAGCGAACGGCCATCCCCATCCTGCGCCAGCACCATGCTGTCGCCTCCGTCCGAAACCAGCGTCAGCGCGCTCAGCTGGCCGCGCTCCAGGCTGACGGAGCGTTCGCTCTCGTGTTTGATCGTTTGCCGCGCCGCCGGATTGCTGGCGTCCACTTTCAACTCGCCGCCGTCGTAGCTGACCCTGACCGGCTCTCCGCTACGCAACTTCAGGCTGGCGGTTTCATCCTCCTCCAGCGTCAGCAACAGCCTCCCCTGCTTCAGGCTCACGCCGTGGACCGGCTCCCCATCGGCTTGAAGCTTGAACTCGATCTTGCCGTTCTCGGGCGACAGGCTGGGCTCCAGTTCCGGCCAGCCGAACAGGCTGTTGCCGCCCCAGGCCGCCACCAGCGCCACGCCGGCGATCAACAGGCTGCCGGACACCATATAGCCTATGGACAGGCATAGCAGGTAGATCATGAAGGGCAGCGCCAGGAAGAAGTTCAGCACGCCCAGGCCGGCGACCGAAGCCACCACCCTCATCAAATTGCCGAAGGAACGATGGCTTTCCCATTGGCGGTAATGCGCCTGCGCCTTCAGTTCCTTGGCCAGCTTCTGCGGGCTGCCCAGGGCGGCGACCACCTCGTCCTCGTCGCGGCCGGCTTCTTGCGCGTCGCTGAAGTACTCTTGGTAGTCGGCGACGATTTCACGGATTTCCTCGGCCGGCATCCCCGCCAGGGCCTGTTCCAATTGCGCTAAAAACGCTTTGCGGTTCATGCTTGTTGTTCTCCCGGCTGGCCGGCCGCCGGCAGGCGGCTCAGCACGCTGTCCACTTCGCTGACGAATTCCTGCCACTCGCGCCGCATCAATTCCAACTCCCGTTTGCCCGCCTCGGTCAGCGTGTAATATTTACGCGACGGCCCGGACGCCGACTCCACCAGATAGGTGCTGACCCAGGATTCGTTCTGCAGCCTGCGCATCAACGGATAGATCGTCCCTTCGCTGATTTCCATCGTGCGCGACAAAGTGCTGACCAATTCGTAGGCATAGCTGTCGGACTGGGCCAATACCGCCAATACGCACATGTCCAGGGTCCCCTTCTTCAACTGGGTTTTCATCTTGCCTTCCTTGAAACGGCCCGGTTCTTTCCACCCAACTACCTTGCATTGCAAGATAGTTAGACGGACCAAGGCATCAATCTGCTTGTGATTGCACTATACAAACCACTACCTTGTACCGCAAGGTATCTTTCATTACCCAATGACAAATCACTGTCACTGCGGCTTTCTCGCAACAAATCAGAATGTCATTACTGACACCATATTGCGTTGCAAAATACGCCTTGGCATCCATAATTCAACAGCAACAATGACATTGAACTAAGTCATACTCCCAACCGGTTGCAACAACCGGCCACTCTCTCGACGAGGACTCCGATGGCAAAAGCAAACAGGCCCAGCATCGCGCTGGTCTTGGGCGGCGGCGCGCCCAACGCAACCTTGATGGCCGGCGCGCTGGTCGCGCTGATGGAGGCCGGCGTCGAATTCGACATCATCTCCACCTCCGGCGCCGGCGCCATCGTCGGTCTCTTGTACGCGGCGCCGCACAAGGGCTCGCCGCTGGACAATTTGCGCCGGCTGGCCGATCTCGGCGTATCCGATCCGATCTACCGGCTGCTGCCGATCAACTACAAGGTGTTCAACAAACCCGGCCCGGCCGCCGACCTGTGGCGCAGCTGGCAAAGCCAGAACCCCCTGTTGCAGAGCATTCAACAACAGGCCGATCAAGGGCCTTGGCAGCGTCTGCTGGCCGACTGGACATCGCTGCTGCTGGCCACGCTCTGCCCCAGCGATCTGGGCCCCAACAGCCAAGGCCTGTGCGCGCACGTGCCCTTCATCGAGGAGATCGTGGATTTCGACCGCCTCAAGACCATTGCGCCGCAGTTCTACCTGAACGCCTACAACATCAGCCGCGGCGAGATGCGCTGCTGGGACAAGAGCGAGATCGGTCACGAACACTTCCTGGCCGCGCTGTCCTTTCCCTTCATCTACCCGCCGTATCCGCTGGCCGACGGCGATTACATCGAAGGCGCGGCCATAGACACGCTGAACTTCAAGCAATTGTTCCGCGATCATCCGCACATCGACTACACCCTGGTGTTCGACGTGCTGGGCAGCGACCGGCTCCTGCATCCGCCGCGCGGCCTTTACGACGCCTGGGTGCAATCCATCATCACCCCGCTGACCGAAATCGCGCGCGACGACCTGAAGCTGTTCGAAGCCTTGCACAATAAGGACGAGCAAGGCCGGCCGCGCACCGAGGTACTGAAGATCCAGTTCGATCAGCTGATTGACCCGCAACGCCGCGCGGAGGAGCTGGACTGGTCGCACTCCAATCTGTCCCAGCTCTACCAGATCGGCTATCAAGCCGGGCAGGACCTCCTCCGCCAGCACCGCGGCAAGCTGCTGGGCTAGACGCCGCCAATAAAAAAGGGCTGCCTGACGGCAGCCCTTGACGCTTGGCTAAGCAAAAACGGCATCAATACCAGCTGATGCCGGCCTGCTCGGTGGAGATCACCGTGCCCGCCTCGCCCTTGACGATTTTCTCGATATCTTCCAGCGCGCCGATCACGGCCTTCTTGCCGGTCAGACGGGCAAACTCGCAAGCCGCCTCCACTTTCGGGCCCATCGAGCCGGCGGCGAAACCCAGTTTGTCCATCTCGTCCGGATGCGCCTGCTTGATCGCCTTGGCTTCCGGCGTGCCCCAACCGATGAACACGCTCTTCACGTCGGTGGCGATCACGAAGTAATCGGCGTCGATTTCACGCGCCAGCAAGGCGGAGGCCAGATCCTTGTCGATCACCGCTTCCACGCCCACCAGCTTGTCGCCCTCGTACATGGTGGGGATGCCGCCGCCGCCGGCGGCGATCACCACCACGCCTTTTTCGATCAGCCACTTGATCGGGCGCATTTCGAAGATGCGCTTCGGTTTCGGGCTGGGCACCACGCGGCGGAAGTATTCGCCGTCGGCCTTCACCGTCCAGCCTTTTTCCGCGGCCAGCTTGTCCGCCTCTTCCTTGCTGTAAACCGGGCCGACGAATTTGGTCGGATTCTTGAAGGCCGGGTCCTTGGCGTCCACTTCGGTCTGGGTCAGGATGGTGGCGATCGGTACTTCGAAGGGCAGCACATTGCCCAGTTCCTGCTCAACCATGTAGCCGATCATGCCTTCGGTCTGCGCGCCCAGCACGTCCAGCGGATAGGGCGTCACTTTTTCGTCCACGTGGCGGGCGTAGGCGTCGTTCTGCAGGCCCAGCAGGCCCACTTGCGGCCCGTTGCCGTGGCACATCACCAGGTTGTGGCCCAGCCGGGTCACGCCGGCCAGTTGTTCGGCGGCCACTTTGACGTTGGCACGCTGGTTGTCGGCGGTCATGGCCTCGCCGCGACGTTGCAGGGCATTGCCGCCCAGAGCTACGACGACTCGCATATTCTATTCCTCGCTATTGCCGCGCCCGCCGTCTGCGACGGCGAGCCGCGTGCTTGATGTGAAACCGGCCAAGGTTCCCGGTCAGGGAAGCCTTGGCCGGCAAAGTGCAGCTAGGGATGCCTAGGGCCGGATCAATCGCCCAGCGTGGCCACCAGAATGGCTTTGATGGTGTGCATGCGGTTTTCGGCCTGTTCGAAAGCGATGCAAGCTTCGGACTCGAACACGTCCTCGGTCACTTCGATGCCGTTGGCCAGGTCCGGATATTGCGCGGCGATTTCCTTGCCCACCTTGGTTTCGCTGTTGTGGTAGGCCGGCAGGCAGTGCATGAACTTCACTTGCAGGTTCTCGGCGGCGGCCATCAGCGCGGCGTTCACTTGGTAAGGCTTCAGCAGCTTGATGCGTTCGGCCCAGACTTCGGCCGGCTCGCCCATGGATACCCATACGTCGGTGTGGATGAAGTCGGTGCCCTTGACCGCCGCTTTGGCGTCCTCGGTCAGCGTGATGCGTGCACCGGTCTTGGCGGCGATTTCGCGGCACTGAGCCACCAGTTCGTCGGTCGGCCACAGGTGCTTGGGCGCGCCGATGCGCACGTCCATGCCCAGTTTGGCGCCGATCACCAGCAGGGAGTTGCCCATATTGTTGCGGGCGTCGCCCAGATAGGTGTAGCTGATCTGGGAGATGGGCTTGTCGCTGTTTTCCCACATGGTCAGCACGTCGGCCAGCATCTGGGTCGGATGCCATTCATCGGTCAGGCCGTTGTAAACCGGCACGCCGGCGAACTTGGCCAGCTCGGTTTCCACCATGTGCTGGTCGAAGCCGCGGTATTCGATCGCGTCATACATGCGGCCCAACACGCGAGCGGTGTCCTTCATCGATTCCTTGATGCCGATTTGCGAACCGGACGGCCCAAGGTAAGTCACGTTGGCGCCCTGGTCGTAGCAAGCCACTTCAAACGCGCAGCGGGTGCGGGTGGAGGTTTTTTCAAAGATCAGGGCGATATTCTTGCCCTTCAGGTGCTGCTGTTCGGTGCCGGTGTACTTGGCGCGCTTCAGGTCGCGGGCCAGGTCGAGCATGTAGCGGATTTCGCGCGGGGTGAAGTCCAGCATGCGGAGGAAGTTACGGTTGCGCAGATTGAAAGCCATGATATTGCTCCTGATTAGAGTCTGGGCAAGCCGGCCGTCGTTTCCGGGGAAACCGGCGGTCAACCTGTCTTTTTGCACATGAATCTTGGGTTTTCCTCCCGGCCGCGCCTGCGGCCGGGACACTACAGCTGAATTACAGTTTCACTTCGTCGCGAGTGATCGGGCAGGTCATGCAGTGACCGCCGCCGCGGCCGCGGCCCAGCTCGGAAGCCGGAATCTCGATCACTTCCACGCCATGCTCGCGCATCAGGCGGTTGGTGTAGGTGTTGCGGTCGTAGGCCACCACCACGCGGCGATCCAGCGCCACCACGTTGTTGCCGTCGTCCCACTGTTCGCGTTCGCGCTGGTAGGCGTCGCCGCCGGTCTGGATCACGCGGATTTCCTTGAGACCTAGCGCCTGGCGCACCACTTCCACCAGGTGCACGCCTTCGTGGCGTTCGAAGCGGATTTCGCCTTCGCGGTCGCCAACGTACATGCTGGTGCAAGTGATGTCGTCCACCACGTCCGGGAACAGCGACAAGAGATCGATGTCGAGGAAGCTGAACACGGTATCCAGGTGCATCGCCGCACGGGACTTAGGCATCTGGCAAGCGATTACGCGAGTGGCGCCGCCTTCCTTGCCCAGCACGCGCTTGGCCACTTGCACCACCGCCTGCGGGCTGGTGCGCTCGCCCATGCCGATCAGGACCACGCCGTTGCCGATAGGCATTACGTCGCCGCCTTCCAGCGTGGCCGGGCCGTGTTCCTGGTCGCAATCGCCCCACCATACTTTCACCTTGCCGGCGAACATCGGGTGGAATTTGTAGATGGATTGCAGGATCAGGGTTTCCTGACGACGCGCCGGCCAGTACATCGGGTTCAGCGTCACGCCTTCATAAATCCAGCAAGACGGGTCGCGCTGGAACAGGCTGTTCGGCACCGGCGGCAGCACGAATTCGGATTGGTCCAGGTAGCCGCCGAACAGGCCTTTCGGGTCGAACGGCAGTTCGAATTTGGCGATGCCGCCCACCAGATGCTCGGCCAGTTGCGAAGACGGCATTTCGTCCAGCCAGCTGCGCAGATCGCGCAACATGCCGATACCTACGTTGTCGGCCTTGACCTTGCGGTCCAGGATCCAGGCACGGGAAGCTTTGTCGTCCAAGACCTTGGCCAGCGCGTCGTGCACCTCCACCACTTCGATGCCGCGGGAGCGCATTTGCTCAACCATGTAAGCATGGTCTTTCTGTGCGCGTTCCACCCAGATCACGTCATCGAACAACAGGCCGTGGCAGTTGTCCGGGGTCAGGCGCTTATGCGCCAGGCCGGGACGGCACACCATCACAGTTCGCAACTTGCCGCACTCGGAATGAACACCAAACTTGGTCATGACAAACTCCTTAATGATATTGGGGGAGCTGGTGGAGGCCCGTGGATCTCGCGCGCCTCCGGTAATCTTCTTACAAGGTTCCGGCTTAGAGCGTCAGCGCTCCGGTAGCCAGTTCGTAGGCGGCGAACAAGCCCGCCACTACAATCAGTGCAGCCAGTACCGCCTCGGCGCCGGTGAACGCTTTCTCGCCGCGTTCCTTGCGAGCCCACAGGTAGAACAGCAGGCCCGGGGCGTACAGCACCATGGACAGGAACAGATACTTCAGACCGGCGGCGTAGATCAGCCAGACACCGTAGACCGAGGCGACGGCGGCGATGCTGAACTCTTTGCCGCTGGATTCGCCCTGGGCGTAGCCCTCGCCGCGCTTGGCCACCAGCAAGGCGTAGCCGGAGCACAACAGGTAAGGAATCAGAATCATCGAGGTGGCCAGCGACAGCAGCGCCAGGTAACCCGCGGAACTGAACAGCGTGATGATCAGGAACAGTTGGATCAGGCCGTTGGTCAGCCACAGCGAGGCGGCCGGGGAGCCATTGGCGTTGGTGGTGCCGAACACTTTGGGCATCACGCCGTCTTTGCCCGCCAGGTAGGGCGCTTCGGAAGCCAGCAGCGTCCAGGCCAGCAGCGCGCCGCCCACCGAGATCACCAGACCGGCGTTCATCAGATTGGCGCCCCAGGGGCCGATGGCTTTTTCCAGCACATAAGCGGTGGACGGGTTCTTCAGCGCGGCCAGTTCGGTTTGCGACATCACGCCCAGCGACAGCACCGATACCGCAACCAGCAGGGCGATAGTCAGCAGGAAGCCGATCACGGTGGCCTTGCCCACTTCTTTCATGTTTTCCGCACGGCTGGAGAACATCGACGCGCCTTCGATGCCGATGAACACCCATACCGTCACCAACATGGTGCTCTTGACTTGATCGACGACCGAGCCGAGTTTGGCCGAGCCCCAGAAGTCCAGATTAAAGGTATCCACTTTGAAGGCGAAAATGACCAGCAGGATGAACAGCGCCAGCGGCACCAGTTTGGCCACGGTGGTGATGGTGTTGATGAAGGCCGCGCCGTGCACGCCGCGCAACACCAGGAAGTGCAAGGCCCACAACAGAATGGATGCGCAGACGATGGCGGTGGTGGTATTGCCTTCGCCGAACACCGGGAACCAGAAGGCCAGCGCCGAGAACATCACCACAAAGTAGGATACGTTGCCGATCCAGGCCGAAATCCAGTAACCCCAGGCCGAGTTGAAGCCCATATAGTTGCCGAAACCCGCCTTGGCGTAGCCGTAGACGCCGCCCTCCACTTCCGGTTTGCGATTGGCCAGCATCTGAAAGGCGAATGCCAGAGTCAACATCCCGAAGAAGGTAATCACCCAACCGATCAAGATGGCGCCGGCTCCGGCGCCCGCCGCCATGTTCTGCGGTAGCGAGAAGATGCCGCCGCCGATCATGGAGCCCACCACCAGAGCGGTCAGCGCGCCAAGCTTGAGCTTGGGAGCGCCGCCGCCTTGGGTTTCAGTTTCCGTAGACATTTTCGTTCTCCGTGAGAGTACATTAACCTGCAAATCTGTTGTTATATAATTAAATTCTTATCATCTGAGACAATGGTATACCCCGGATTTAGTGATCGCCAGAACAGTCGAACATCCGTTTGACCTGCGTCAAATAGCGTCCTCCCGCTCCATTCGCCCCATCCCGACATTAGAACAAAAGCTTTATAGAAGCCCCAGACACAATTAGCAGAACTAACAATTGTGCTGCGCACAAAACATTTAATTGATTTTGTATTTAATTTTTATTAAAAATAAAACGCAATATCAGATTGTCTGAACGCGTCCAATAGAGAAGAGCCGCAAACGGCCAAAAGAGACGGGACAAAGAAGCAATGAGATAAAGATGGAGAGAGGAGACGGAGAATAAGGCAGGCGGCCACGGCAATTGCGGGCAAAAAAAAGTGGATGCGGCCCACCACCGCATCCACCAACACACACATCAAGAGGATAAACACATCCTGTTTGCCCAGGCGCTCACTCCGGTTTTTTCACGTTCTTGAAAATCGCCACCAGAGCGCCCAGCACCACCAAGGTGGTCACCACAATGGTCACCAAGCTTAAAATGCCGACATCGTCGGAAAGAAGAAGAGTCAGAAGTTCCATCGCCACTCCTTTTCCGGGGCCACGCCCCATATAGGTTTCTTGATCCTCATCTTAGCCAGTTGGGCGGCCCGTCCATTGACGCAAATCAAATGGCATGACCCCCAAGTTTGATGCAAGACAAATAAAAAGCCCCTGGCTCGCGCCAAGGGCTCATTTCCTAAAAATCAGCAACTTATATCATTACAGTTGTGCGTCAGGCGATACAGTTCGAATCAGTTCAGCTGAAAAAATCGGCTTACGTCATCCCTGTCTCGCCGGCGTGTTCACTTGCTGCCGCCCATGTCCTTGGACAGGAAGAAGGCGTCGGAGAAGAACTCGTCTTCCGGCAAGCCGCGCTCGCGGGTGAAGCTGCCGTGCGCGGCCTCCACCATCAGCGGCGCGCCGCAGGCGTAAACCTGATAGCCGGACAGATCGTCGAAATCCTCCAGCACCGCCTGGTGAACAAAACCGGTGCGGCCCGCCCACTCGTCGCCCGGCAGCGCGTCGGACAGCACGGGGATGAAGGTGATGTTGGGATGCTGCGCCTGCCAGGCGCCGGCCAGATCCGCCATGTAAAGATCCGCCTTGGTGCGCGCGCCCCAGTAGAACACCATCTCGCGCTGGATGCCGCTATGAATCGCGTGCTCGATGATGCCCTTGACCGGCGCGAAGCCGGTGCCGCTGGCCACGAAGAGAATGGGCTTGTCGGAGTCCTCGCGCAGGAAGAAAGAGCCCAGCGGGCCTTTGAAGCGCATGATCTCGCGCTCCTTCATCTGACTGAACACATACTCGGAAAAAGAGCCGCCCGGCTGATTGCGGATATGCAGTTCCAGGAAAGCGTCGTCATGAGGCGCGTTGGCGATGGAGAAACTGCGCTTCTTGCCGTCCTTCATCAGGATGTCGATGTATTGGCCTGCCTTGAACTGCAAGCGCTCGGACACCGGCAGCTTGAGCTTGAGCACCGCCACGTCGTGGATTTTTTCGATTTTCTCTACGCGGCACGGCAAGGTCTTGATCTGGATGTCGCCGGCGCCGGCCACTTCGCGCGCCTCGATGGCGATGTCGCCCTTGGGGCGGGAGCAACAGAACAGCGCCATGCCCTGGGCGCGTTCGGCCTCGGTCAAGGCCTTTTCCTGGAAACCGTCCTGGCTCACTTCGCCTTCCACCACCTTGCCTTTGCAGGCGCCGCACGCGCCGTCGCGGCAGCCGTAAGGCAGGCCCACGCCCTGGCGCAACGCCGCTTCCAATACGGTTTCATGCGGCTCGACGCCAAATGTATGCCCGCTGGGGAGCACTTTCACCTGCGCTGTCATCTGTTTCCTCTACTCAATATCTGGCTAAAATGCGCATCATGCGAACCTTAATGATCATCGGCGCCGGCGATGTCGCGCGCCGCGCCCTGCCGGAACTGACCCGCCGCTGGCGGGTGCTGGCGCTGTGCCGTTCCAACGCTAGCGCGGAAGCGCTGCGCCGCCAGGGCGTCACGCCCATCCTGGGCGATCTGGACGCCCCCCGCGCTTTGCGCCGTTTGGCCGGCCTGGCCGACGATCTGCTGCTGACCGCTCCCCCCAGGAAATCGGCCGCAAGGACTTGCGCATGCGCAAGTTGTTGTCTGCGTTGGCAAAAGGTTGCAGGATACCACAGCGTCTAGTCTATATCAGCACCAGCGGCGTGTACGGCAATGCCGACGGGGCTTTGCTGGACGAAGGCGCCCGCCTCCGCCCGCACAATGACCGCGCCTGGCGCCGCCTGGACGCGGAAACCTGCTTGCGCGGCTTCGCCGCCGCCCACGGCTGCCAGTTGACGGTGCTGCGCGCGCCGGGCATCTACGCCGACGACCGCCTGCCGCTGAGCCGCTTCGCCTCGCAAACGCCGCTGATCCGGCCGGAGGAGGACAGCTGGAGCAATCACATCCACGCCGACGACCTCGCCGCCGCCTGCGTGGCCGCCTTGCTGCAATGCCGCGGCGGTCCGCGCGTATTCAACGCCAGCGACGATCAGCCGCTGCCGATCAGCGAATGGTATCGCCGGCTGGCCGCCGCGCTGGACCTGACCTTGCCGCCCCTGTTGCCGCGGGAGGAGGTCCGCGCCCGGGTCTCCGCTGGTCTATGGTCTTATATGATGGAGTCCAGACGGCTTAGCAACCGGCGCTTGCGCCGGGAATTGCTGCCGGCTCCCCGCTGGCCCGACACCGCCGACTACCTGGCGGCGCTGGCCCAAGCGCCGGAGCGCATCGCCGCCGCGCTCGCTTCGGCGGCCAAGATTCGGTAACATCGCGGTTTTTTTGAGTTTTTAAGCAGGCTTCTCTATGGAAAATCCGGCATTTCAACGCGCCATCCGCAGCTTCGTGCTGCGCCAAGGCCATCTGTCTCCCGGCCAGCAACGCGCGATGGACGAAGGCATGCCGCGCTGGGGCATCGAATACCGCCCCGAGCGCATCGATCTGGAGCAGGCCTTCGGCCGCGCCGCGCCCAAGATCCTGGAAATCGGCTTCGGCATGGGCGGCGCCACCGCCGAAATCGCCGCCGCCAATCCGGCTCAGGACTACCTGGGCGTGGAAGTGCATTCGCCCGGCGTCGGCAATCTGTGCAAGCTGATCGCGGAAAAGGAATTGAGCAATCTGCGTATCATCCGCCACGACGCGGTGGAAGTGCTGGACCACATGCTGGCCGACGGTAGCCTGGACGGCGTGCATATTTTCTTCCCCGACCCCTGGCACAAGAAGCGCCACAACAAGCGCCGCCTGATTCAGGCCCCGCTGGTGGAGAAGCTGGTCGCCAAGCTCAAGCCGGGCGGCTATCTGCACGCCGCCACCGACTGGGAAGACTACGCGCTGCAGATCATGGAGGTGTTCAGCGGCCAGCCTCAGCTGGTCAACACCGCCGACGGCTACGCGCCGCGCCCGGACTACCGCCCGCTGACCAAGTTCGAAGCCCGCGGCATCAAGCTGGGCCACGGCGTGTGGGACGTGATTTTCCGCCGGCGCTGATGTCCGCCCGGACCCGCCGCCAGCGGCGGGTCTCAGCCGCCTTTAGGCAGCAAGGCCTCGATATCCTCCAGCAATTCATGCGGCTCCACCGCCGGCTCGTAGCGCTTGACCACCCTGCCCCTGGCGTCGATCAGGAATTTGGTGAAGTTCCACTTCACCGGGTGCGGGTGGGTGGAATCCGCCTGGGTCAGCCAACGCCACAGCGGATGGGCGCGCGGCCCGTTGACTTCCACCTTGGCGAACAGAGAGAAATCCACCTCGAAACGCGTCCGGCAAAAACGCTCGATCTCGGCCTCGTCACCCGGCTCCTGGCCGCCGAACTGATTGCAGGGGAAACCCAGCACCGCCAGACCGCGGCCGCCCAGACTATGCTGCAAGTCCTGCAAGCCGGCGTATTGCCGGGTGTAGCCGCACTCGCTGGCGGTATTCACCACTAGCGCCACTTGGCCGGCGTACGCCGACAGCGGCTGTTCGCTGCCGTCTATGCGCGCGGCGGAGAAGTCGTAAAGCGTGGTCATGGCCACCTCCGTCTCGTATAATGAGCGCTCCCGAGAATCCACTCAGGCACTATCCGATGTTGTTCAATCCCAGCCGGCAGGACGCCCGGCGCTTCTTCTTCGACACCTGGCAGAAATCCAAATCCGGAACGGACCTGTCCGACCTGGAAAAACTGGTGCTCCCCATTCTTATAGACCACCCGGAGTATCACGCCATTCTGGATCGGCCGGAACAGTATATGGAACAGGAGTGGACGCCGGAAATGGGCCAGAGCAATCCCTTCCTGCATCTGGGCCTGCATGTGGCGATTGAGGAACAGCGCTCCATAGACCAGCCCTTCGGCATCCGCTCTCTGTACGCGCAGCTGGCGCTGCGCCTGGGCAGCGAGCACCAGGCGCAACACGCGATGATGGACTGTCTGGGCGAAATGATCTGGCACGCTCAGCGCCATGGCGGCGGTCCAGACGTGAACCGCTACATCGGCTGTATTCGCGGCAAGCTGGGCATGGGGCGGAGGAACAGCCTCGCATCAACCCCAACGACGTCCCGGACTGACGCCGCACGTCCGGCAGACGCCGACTCAAGCCCAACGCCCGGTTCCGCCGGGCGTTTTGCATGGCCGCGAAACAGGCAAAAAAAGAGCCGTGGGGGGAAACCCTCCACGGCGATCAAGCGGGGCAGCTCGTACTGGCAAAGCCAGAAGAGCCTCCTCATGCTATTCTCACAATAAACAAAATGCAAATAGTTTTTTAACAGTTAACAATAAATAAAATATCCAATCATTTATATGAATATATAATTTAAAATACGCCGCCAAAAAAGCCGGCCTACGCCGGCTTGACGCCCCAAACTCACAACAAACGATTGCGCTCGATGCCCGCTACGAAAGCGGCGATATTGTCCACCAGCTGCGCGGCCAAACGCTCCATCGCCTGCCGGCTGGCCCAGCCGATATGAGGGGTGACGATCAGATTGGGCAAGCGGGTTTTCAGCAAGGGATTGCCGTGAACCGGCGGCTCTTCGCTCAGAACGTCGAAACCGGCGCCGCCCAACTGCCCATACTTGAGCGCGGCCACCAGATCTTCCTCGTTGACCAGGCCACCGCGCGCGGTATTGATCAACAAGGCACCCGGCTTCATCACGATCAATTCCGGCTGGGCGATCAGGTCCCGGGTGTCCTCGGTCAACGGACAATGCAGCGAAATCACATCGGCCTGCGCCAGGGCCTCGGCAAAAGCCACATGCCCGGAACGCACTTCCTTGGCGCCTTTGCGTTCGACGAACATCACCTGCATGCCAAGCGCGCCGGCCAGCTCCGCTAAGCGCAGGCCGATGCCCCCCGCGCCGACGATGCCCAGGGTCGCGCCGCGCAAATCTCGGATCGGCGCGCCGAAATGGCAGAACTGCCGCGACTGCTGCCACACCCCCGCGGCGACGTCGCGCTGGTAGGCCGGCAGGTTCTTGGCCAGGGCCAGCATCAGGGTCAAGGCGTGTTCGGCCACGGTGTCGTCGCCGTAATGGCGAATATTGCACACCGCGATGCCCAAGTCGCGACAGGCGTCCAGATCGACGTGGTTGTAACCGGTGGCGGCGATCGCCACCAGCTTCAGGCCGGGCAGTTGCTCCAGGGTTTCCCGCCGCAGCGGCACCTTGTTGGTGATAACAATGTCCGCCCCCGAACAGTTCATCGCCGCGTCTTCGACGCTGGTGGAGGGGAACTCGTGATATTCGGACGGGAACGGCAAAAGCGGAACCGGGACAGGCAAGCTGTCCCGGTCAAGAAACACGACGGAGTGGGTCATCAGCTATTCAGTCATCTCTCAAAGGTGATCAAATCGCGGTAAGCATGCCAGCTGGCCAGCGCCAGCACCGGCATGATGATGATCAGGCCCAGGAAATAGGTCACAAAGCCCACCGCGCTCAAGGCCACAATGATAGCCGCCCATATCCCCATCGTCAGCACATTCTTCAGCACCGCCTGCACACTGGCGATCATCGCGGTGACCGTGTCCACTTCCTTATCCAGCATCAAGGGAATGGAGACCACGCTGACCGAGAACACCACCTGAGCGAACACAAAGCCCACCGCGAAATAGGCCACCAGGAAGACGACATTGTCCGGGTTGAAGGCGTTGGCCACGATGTCGTTCAAGGACGGCAAGGCCGCGGTGTCGTAGAACAGCGCGAACATCAGCAAGGACACCCGGAACCAACCGAACACCAGCACCGCCAGCAAGGCCGCGTACAAGGTGAAGGCAGGCAGATTGACGCGCCAGGCCGCCATGCTGTGCGCCAGCTTGACCCTGCCATGGCCGTCGAAAGCCTCCATCTGCTTGGCGATGTCGTACAGGCCTATCGCCAGGAAGGGGCCGGCCAACAGGAAGATGGTGGCGAAGGTGATGATCAGTTCAGGAGAGTGCTCGGAGTACAAGGTCAGCAAATACCCCATCAACACGAAAACCGCGCCGTAAAACAGGCAGTCGGCCGGGGCTTTTTGAAAGTCGCGGAAGCCTTTTTTCAGCCATTGCAACGGCCGGGAGGTTTCCACCCTGCGCGCAACCGGGCGGTCGCGCGGGATATCGTGAGTCGCGTCCATGACAAGTCCCCCTCAAGGATACGATGCGAGGCAGCCCCGCATCCTTACCGTTATACGCCACGCGTCGTAAAACACAAGCCGGCCATCCGGCTGCTATAATCCCGCGATTGCCACGGCCCTTGGCGAGCGCCGCCTTCCGCGCCGCCGGGCCGGGCCTCATTCAGCGCTTGCGCGACAAGGACATATCATGAGCGAACTGATTATCGAAGAACTGGCGATAGGCGACGGCGCCGAAGCCGTCATCGGCCAGGAAGTCACCGTGCATTACACCGGCTGGCTGACCGACGGCACCAAGTTCGATTCCAGCAAGGACCGCTTCCAGCCGTTCAGCTTCCCGCTGGGCGACGGTTATGTGATCAAGGGCTGGGACCAGGGCGTGGTCGGCATGAAAGTGGGCGGCAAGCGCAAGCTGACCATCCCGGCCGAGCTCGGCTACGGCGCGCGCGGCGCCGGCGGCGTGATCCCGCCCAACGCCACCCTGGTGTTCGAAGTGGAGCTCTTGCAAGTGGGTTGAAACCCAAGAGCGCAAGAACGTAAAAAAAGCTTCCTCAGGGAAGCTTTTTTTATGGGATGACGCGGGCTTATTTCTTCACGCACTGGTGCTGACGACGACGACGCATCCAGACGAAGGCCACGCCCAGCAGCAAGGCCGCCACCACCGCCAGAATGCCGGCCTGACCGCGGTGCACCATGGTCATCAGCCACTCGCGATTAGCCGCGCCGTAATAGCCTAGATACACCCAGACCGGCACCGAAATCAGCGCGGCGAAGCCGTCCATCACCAGGAAACGCCAGTAGGAAATGCGGCGGGTCATGCCGGCGGTGATGAAGATGGGGGAACGCAGCCCAGGCAGGAAACGGGCGACGAACAGCACCCAATTGCCGTATTTTTCGAACTTTTCCTGCACCGCCTCGAAACGCTCCTGGGTCAGGATGCGCGCGATCGGCCGGAATTTCAGCACCCTGTTGCCGAACACTCGCCCGGCGGTGAACATGATGCCGTCGCCGGCCAGCACCCCGGCCATGCCGACGAAAAACATCCAATGCACATTGGTGTAGCCGAGGCCGGAAATGATGCCTCCGGCCACCAAGGTGATGTCCTCGGGAATCGGCACGCCGAAACCGCATACCAGCAACACGGTGAATACGGCGATGTAGCCGTAGCCAGTGAAAAAATCGAGAAGTATTTGCAGAGTGTCCATTTTGTTCCGCTTGCCGCCATGTCTCCGTTCAGGACGATCCTGGCGCGGCTGCGTTATCGGGGTACATCACCAGGGGCTTATAATAGCACACCTCCAACGCAGACTTTCTTGACATGACTCGCCCTATCCAGGTGGAAATCCACCGCGCCGCCATCCGCCACAACTACCTGCTATCCCGCGCCCAAGCCCCGCAATCCAAGGCCTACGCCGTGCTCAAGGCCAATGCCTACGGCCATGGCCTGCTCGACGCGGTCCAGGCGCTGGCCGATGTCGCCGACGGCTTCGCCCTGCTCAATATCGAGGACGCCGTCCGCTTGCGCGAAGCCGGCGTCCAGCAGGATATCGTGCTGCTGGAAGGCGCCTTCGACGCCGAAGAGGCCGCGGCGATGGCGCATTACCGGTTGGGCGGCGCGATACATTCCCAACAACAGATAAGCTGGCTGGCCAAAGGTTCCGCCAAACAGCCGGTTTCCTGCTGGCTCAAGATCAATAGCGGCATGAACCGGCTGGGTTTCACGCCGGCGGAAGCCGCGCACGCGCTCGCTCAATTGCGCGCCTTGCCCGGCGCGCGCCTCGACGCCTTGATGACCCACTTCGCCACCGCCGACGACGACTACGGCGTCGCCGAGCAATGGGGACGCTTCCAGCCCTTGATCGCCCCCAGCGCCTTGCCGGTCAGCGCCGCCAACTCCGCCGCCTTGTTCCGCCACCCGCATACCCACGGCGCCGTCGTGCGCCCCGGCATCGTGCTCTACGGCTGTTCGCCCTTCGCCGACGTAGACGGCGCCGGCCTGGGCCTGCAAGCGGCGATGACGCTGAGCAGCCGCGTCATCGCGGTGCAAAAGGTGCCAGCCGGCGACGCCGTCGGCTACGGCCGCCGCCTGGTGGCCGAAGGCGAAATGCGCGTCGGCATCGTCGCCTGCGGCTATGCCGACGGCTATCCGCGCATCGCCGACAACGGCACGCCGGTCGCGGTGGACGGCCAGCCGACGGGTACGGTTGGCCGGGTGTCCATGGACATGCTGGCGGTGGATTTGAGCAAGCTGCCGCAAGCCGGCGTCGGCAGCCGGGTCGAACTATGGGGCCCGCAAGTGCCGATAGAACGCGTCGCGGCCGGCGCCGACACCCTGGGCTATGAGCTGATGTGCGCGGTGGCGCCGCGAGTGCCGCGCCTCGTCCATAACTGAAGCCAGCAGCAAGCGGCCAGCAAACCCAAGGCGGCGCCGCTCCAGTGCGCCGATACCAATACCGGCTCGCCGCCGCTCCAACTACCCGGCGACAGGCTCTGCCAAGCCAGCCGGCCCAACAAGGCGGCCAGCCACAGACCGCGCCAGTTCGGCTGCGTCAGCGCCAGCGCCGCCCACCAGCAATACACCAAACCGGAGGCGCCGACGAAGGCTTGCGGCGTCGGCCACAGCCATTGCATCGCGGCGATGGCCGGAGGCGCCGCCAAGGCCAGCGTCAGCAACAAGGGCGCCCTATCCCGCCCCAGCCACGCCAGCGCCGCCAGCGCGGCGCTGTTGAGGCAGGCGTGGCGCGCGTCGGCGTGCACCCAGCCTCCGCTCAGCATCCGCCACCATTCCGCGGCGTTCCACGGCTCGAAGCGCCAGGCCAAAGCCGCCGCGCCCCAGGGCGCGGCCAGCGGCAGCAGCGCGGCCAGGGCCAGCCATAACGACCGGCCGCCGGCCATGGACCTTAGCGCTTGCGGCGCCACAGCGCCGTCGCTCCCAGCGCCCCCAAGCCCAGCAACAGGGCCAGACCGCCTTCGTCCGCCGCCGCCACTGCGTTGCCGCGGCGCGCCACGTCGACGTACAGGGGATCATGGTCCGAAGAACGATAGGCATCCGCCGCGTAGTATTTCTGCTGCTGTTCGGCGCTCTTGAACTCGCTGCTGTACTCCAGCGCCGTCGGCTCGTCGGCGTTGATGTGCCACTCGCCCGCGGCCAGCACCATGGCGCTCAGCGGCTTGTCGGCCAAGGCGTGGTCCAGATTGCCGGATTCGCCGTTGAACACATAGGAGTAAGCGTCGCGGCTCCAGCGCGCCAACAGATTGTTGAAGCCGGCGCTTTCAAACGCGCGGATCGGATCTTCCTTGGCGTAGGAGTTCATATCGCCCAGCAACAACATGCCGTCGTTGGGGCCGGGCTGCGGGCGGGTGGCGTACCAGGCCATCAGATCGCGCACCGCCTGCACCCGGGTCAGATTGCAATTGCCCTGGCCGTCGCCCTTGTCCACATCGGCCTGGCCGTCCACCACCACGTCGGCGCAGCTGCTGCCCTTGGACTTCAGATGATTGACCGCCACTGTGACCCGGGTCTTGCTCTTGGCGTCCAGCACAAAGGTCTGCAGCAGCGCCGGCCGGTTCTTCTGCGGATTGCCTATCGTCCTGACCTCGGCCTTGCCTTGCGCCGTCACCGCGGCCGGACGGTAGATCAGGCCGGTGGTGATCGCGTCGCTGCCCACCTGCGGCAGGCCGGGATTGGCGAACTGGTATTGCTTGGGCTGCGGCTGGCCCTGATTCAACGCATTAACCAGGTCCTGGATCGCCGAATAGCGGTCGAAACCGTCGTTCTCGATTTCCATCAGGCCCACCACGTCGGCGTCCAGCTGGCGAATCGCCGCCACGATCTTGGCGCGCTGGCGCTCGAAATCCTGCGGGGTCTTGGCGCCGCGCGGGGTTGGGAAGCCCTTGCCCTGACCGTCGCCGTTGAAGAAGTTGAGCACGTTGAAGCTGGCGAAGCGCACGCTCTCCGGCTGGCGCTTGGGCGCGCCCGGGCGCGGATTGCCGGCCGCGACGCGCGGCGCGGCCAGCGGTTGCAGCCGGTATTTGCCGAAGGCGTAGCTGACCACGCCGGTCACGCCGTCTAGACGGTCGCCGCTGCGCAGGGTGCGGCTGGCGGAGAGGCCGCCGGGCGCCGGCAGCCAGGCGTCGGCGTTCTGGATCTGCAAGCCGTCGTCCAGGGTCAGCTTGTCCAGCTGATTGGCCTCGCTCAACGCCTTGGCCTCGGCGCTGCCGGGCAGGAAGCGCTGGGTGGCGGTCCATAACCTGGGCCGGCTGGACAAGGTCAGTTCGCCGTAACGGCCGTAGTCGTAATTGGCGACGACGTGGACCGGGCCTTCCAGGCGCACGGCCATGCCGGCCAGCGCCTCCAGCTGGGCGCTGGACTGCAAGGGCAGCCGCAGGCTGGCGTAAGTCAGCGGCTCGCTGTAAGCGCACTGCTCCACCGCGGCGAGATTGGCCGGGGTGATCTGGGTCTCGCTGGCGGCGTCGCCCTTGCGGCTGTACTCGGACACCTTGCCGGTCACGCGCACCACGTCGCCGGGCTTGAGCGTCGGCGCGGCCAGGTTGCCGAGGAAGACGAACACGCCTTCCGAGGTGGCCGGATCGGCGTCCTGATCCCGCGCCTCTTCCTGCAGATAAAAGCCGCGCAGCTGGCCGGCGCCGGTGAAGGCGCCGCTGACCACGCCCTCTACGGTGACGGTCTTGCCTTGCAGCGGGCTGCCGACGACGCGGCCCTGCACATCATGGATCAAGGTGGCGCCGGCGGCGCCGCAAGCGGCCTGGGCCAGGGCCGGAATCGCCAGCGCCACTGCCATGGCGATGGGGCTCAAGGCCTTCAATGCGTTTGCTGTTTTCATGGTATGGATCATCACGAGCGTAAGGAGCGCTGATTCTAACCAGTGCGCAATGACAAAAAGATGTCATTAGATACAGTTGCACGCAAAGTCACTATCTGTATGTTTCATCTGAAAACAGTAAGCGCCGTTTCTTTCCCCATTCAGGCAATAAAAAAACGCCAAACAAATAATGTCTGGCGTTTTCGTGCTGACGCCGGCGCAAGCCGGCTGTCGCGATCAGGCGACTCTCTGGATGGCCGCCGCGATGGATTGCGCCCACTGATCGGCCAGCGCCTTGTCGTCGGCCTCCACCATCACCCGCACCACCGGCTCGGTGCCGGACGGGCGCAACACCACGCGGCCGCGGCCTTGAAGCGCCTGTTCGGCGGCGGCCAGCGCTTCCGCGGACGCGCCCTTCCAGTCGCAGCCGTTGTGGCGGACATTGATCAGCGTCTGCGGATAGGGCTGCCAGTCGCTGCAGGCGTCGGCCAGGCTCATGCCCAGATCGGTCAGGCTGGCCAGCACTTGCAGGCTGGAGATGATGCCGTCGCCGGTGGAATGGCAATCCAGGCACAGGATGTGGCCGGAAGCTTCGCCGCCCACCTGCCAGCCCTGGCCGTGCAGCATTTCCAATACGTAGCGGTCGCCCACCTTGGCGCGGCCGAAGGCCACGCCCTGCTTGTTCAGCGCCAGTTCCATCGCCAGATTGGTCATCACCGTGCCCACCACGCCGCCCTTGAGCTCGCCCTTGGCCGCGCGCGCCTTGGCGATCACGTAGATCAGCTGATCGCCGTCGTACACCGTGCCCTCGCGGTCCACCATGATCAGGCGGTCGCCGTCGCCGTCCAGCGCGATGCCGTAATCGGCGTGATGCTCCAGCACCGCCACCTGCAAGGTCTTGGGATAGGTGGCGCCCACCTTCTCGTTGATGTTGTAGCCGTCCGGCTCTCCGCCTATAGTCACCACCTCGGCGCCCAGTTCGTGGAACACCTTGGGCGCCACGTGGTAGGTGGCGCCGTGGGCGCAATCCACCACCAGTTTCAAGCCCTTGAGGTCGCGGTCGTTGGGGAAGCTGCTCTTGCAGAATTCAATGTAGCGTTCCACCGCGCCTTCGATGCGGCGCACCCGGCCCAGTTCTTCGGACGGATTGGTCGCCATCGGCTGCTCCAGCATCGCCTCGATTTCCAGTTCGACGGCGTCGTCCAGTTTCTTGCCGCCTTCGGCGAAGAACTTGATGCCGTTATCCTGAAAGGGATTGTGCGAGGCGGAGATCATCACCCCGGCCTCCAGGCGCAGCGCGCGGGTCAGGTAGGCGATGCCCGGCGTCGGCAACGGGCCGGTCAGCAGCACATTGACGCCGGCCGCGGAAAAACCGGCTTGCAGCGCCGCTTCCAGCATATAGCCGGAAATCCGGGTGTCCTTGCCGATCAAGACCGTGGGGCGATGCGCCTTGTCGTGGTCGACCAGTACGCGGCCGGCGGCATAGCCCAGTTTCATCACGAATTCCGGCGTGATCGGGAATTGACCGACCTCGCCGCGCACGCCATCGGTGCCAAAGTATTTACGGCTCATGTTTTTCTCTCGAATCCGGCCGGCTTCAGGCCAACCGCGGTAATCGCTACGCCGGCTATTGTGCGCCAGACACCGCGCTCAGTTCAAACTTTCCAGAGCATCCAGCACTTGCAAAGCCTGATGCGTGGCCTTGACGTCGTGCACGCGGATAATGCGCGCGCCGCGCCGCGCCGACTCCAGCGCCACGGCCACGCTGGCGCCCAGGCGCTCCGCCGGCACCGCTTCGCCGGTGATCGCGCCCAGCATGGATTTGCGGCTCAAGCCCACCAGCAGCGGCGCGCCGGCGGCGCGCTCGATCCCGGACAGGCCGCGCAGCAGGGCCAGATTGTGCTCCAGCGTCTTGCCAAAACCGAAGCCGGGGTCCACCAGCAAACGCTCGCGGGCCACGCCGGCGTCCAGACACAGCCGGACGCGCCGCGCCAGGTAGTCGGCCACTTCGGCCACCACGTCCGCGTATTCCGGACGGTCCTGCATGGTGTCCGGATTGCCCTGTTTGTGCATCAGGCAGATCGCTGCGTCCGCGCCCGCCACCAATTCCAGCGCGCCCGCGTCTTCCAGCGCCGACACGTCGTTGACCAGGTCCACCGCGCCCAAGGCCAGCGCCTCCCGCATCACCGCCGCGCGGCGGGTGTCCAGCGACAGCGGCGCGCCGATGTCGCGCAGACGCTCCAGCACCGGCAGCACCCGCTCCATCTCCTGCTCCGGGCTGACATGGGGTGCGTTGGGCCGCGTCGATTCGCCGCCGATGTCTAGAATGGCCGCGCCTTCGGCCAGCATCCGCTCGGCGTGGCGCAAAGCCTGGTCCAGCGCGTTGAAGCGGCCGCCGTCGGAGAAGGAGTCCGGCGTGACGTTCAGAATGCCCATCACCAAGGGACGGGACAGATCGAGCGTGAAGCGCCCGCATTGCAAAGAGGGTTTCATGATCTGACTGCGCTCATGGATGGGGGGAGGATGTCGCAAAAAAACCGGGCAAGCCTGTCTAGGCTTGCCCGGCTTCGTCGCTTAAGGACTCAGACTTCCTGCGCCGGATCGGCGGTCGGCTCGGCGGCCGGCGGAGTCGGTTTGTCTTCCTGCGGCTTGGCCGCGAAACCGGCGCCCGGCTTGGGCGGACGCGGCGGCTTGCCGTCCATCAGATCGTTGATCTGATCGGCGTCTATGGTTTCCCATTCCAGCAGCGCGGCGGTCATCGCCTCCACCTTGTCGCGGTTCTCTTCCAGCAGACGGCGCGCCAGCGCGTACTGCTCGTCGATGATGCGGCGGATTTCAGCGTCCACCTGCTGCATGGTGGCTTCGGACAGATTCTTGTGGGTGGTGATGGAACGGCCGAGGAAGACTTCGCCCTCGTTCTCGCCGTAAACCATCGGGCCCAGCTTGTCGCTCATGCCGTAGCGGGTCACCATGTCGCGCGCCATTTGCGTAGCGCGCTCGAAGTCGTTGGAAGCGCCGGTGGTCATCTGATTCATGAACAGCTCTTCCGCTATGCGGCCGCCGAACAGAATGGCGACGCGATCCAGCAGATAACCGCGGTCGTAGGCGAAGCGGTCCTGCTCCGGCAGCTGCATGGTCACGCCCAGCGCGCGGCCGCGCGGGATGATGGTGACCTTGTGCACCGGGTCCGCCTTGGGCAGCAGCTTGGCGACGACGGCATGGCCGGACTCGTGATAAGCGGTGTTGCGCTTTTCCTCGTCGGTCATCACCATGCTGCGGCGTTCGGCGCCCATCATGATCTTGTCCTTGGCGGACTCCAGATCCTCCATGTCCACCAGACGCTTGTTGCGGCGCGCGGCGAACAGGGCGGCTTCGTTGATCAGGTTGGCGAGGTCGGCGCCGGAGAAGCCCGGCGTGCCGCGCGCGATCACCTCGGCGTTGACGTCGGCGGCGATCGGCACCTTGCGCATGTGCACGCCCAGAATCTGTTCGCGGCCGCGGATGTCCGGCAGCGGCACCACCACCTGGCGGTCGAAACGGCCCGGACGCTGCAGCGCCGGGTCCAGCACGTCCGGACGGTTGGTCGCAGCGATCACGATCACGGTGGAATTGGTGTCGAAACCGTCCATCTCCACCAGCAATTGGTTCAGCGTCTGTTCGCGTTCGTCGTTGCCGCCGCCGAGTCCGGCGCCGCGCTGACGGCCGACCGCGTCGATCTCGTCGATGAAGATGATGCACGGCGAGTTCTTCTTGGCCTGCTCGAACATGTCGCGCACGCGGGCCGCGCCCACGCCGACGAACATTTCAACGAAGTCGGAACCGGAGATGCTGAAGAACGGCACCTTGGCTTCGCCGGCGATGGCCTTGGCCAGCAAGGTCTTGCCGGTGCCGGGCGAGCCGGCCAGCAGGATGCCGCGCGGAATGCGGCCGCCCAGGCTCTGGTAGCGGGAAGGATCGCGCAGGTAATCGACGATCTCCTTCACCTCCTCCTTGGCCTCGTCGCAACCTGCGACGTCGGCGAAGGTGACGGTGTTGGCGTCCTGGTCCAGCATTCTGGCCTTGCTCTTGCCGAAGGAGAACGCGCCGCCCTTGCCGCCGCCCTGCATCTGGCGCATGAAGAACACCCAGACGCCGATCAGCAACAGCATCGGGAACCAGCTGATGAAAATATTCATCAGCATGGACGGCTCTTCTTCCGGCTTGGCGGAGAAGCGGACGTTGTTTTTGATCAGGTCGTCGACCAGCTGCGGGTCGTAAGGCGCGTAGGTGCTGAACGCGGAGCCGTCGGTCAGCTTGCCTTTCAGCCATTGCCCGCGCAGCGGGTGGCCTTCTATGGTCAGGGACTGGACCTTGCCGGATTCGACATCGCTGATGAACTGCGAATACTCAAGCTGATTCTGGGTATCCTGACGCTTGTTGAACTGATTGAATACCGTCATCAGTACCAAACCGATGATGACCCATATCGCGATGTTTTTGCCGATATTGTTCACGAGTAGCGGACTCCTCTGTGCCCTGACTTTTTGGTTGCTTGTCTAGATATTTGCTTTGATTGTACGCCGCGAGCCACTTTATGTCAGCGTCGGCCTTTGCCCAGCAGGTAAATTTCGCTGGAACGGTCGCGCGACGCTTTCGGCTTGCGGGTGACTACCTCGTCGAACAGCTCGCGCATGGACTTGAGATAGGCTTGGAAATCGCTGCCCTGGAACACTTTGACGAGAAAATGGCCGCCAGGTTTCAAATGATCTCGCGCAAATTCCAGCGCCAGCTCGCACAGCAGGAAACTCCTGGCCTGGTCGATGGCGCTCATGCCTGACATATTGGGCGCCATATCGGAAATTACAAGGTCCAATTCGCGACCGCCGAGCAATTGCACGAATTGCGCCAGTACCTCTTCCTCGCGGAAGTCGCCCTGGATGAAGTCGACGCCGGGCACCGGGTCCATGTCCAGGATGTCGAGCGCGAACACCTTGCCGCCGTCGCCGACGATGCGCGCCGCCACCTGCGACCAGCTGCCGGGCGTGGAGCCCAGATCGGCCAGCACCGTGCCGGGGCGGATCAGCTTGTCCTTGTCGTTGATTTCCAGCAGCTTGTAAGCGGCCCGCGCGCGGTAACCGTCTTTCTGCGCCTGGTTGACGTAGGGATCGTTGACGTGTTCCTGCAGCCAGCCATTGCTGCTCTTGCTTCTAGCCATTGCGCTATGCTCTCAAAGGTGGGCAACAGGCCAGCCGCGCTATCCTGTTGTTTTTCATTTATTTTAGGTCCGGACTTTGGGAAAGCGCCCAACTCGAGTAGAATCGGCTTTTGCTTTGTAAATCCGTATTTCTCATGAAAATTGAACTCAAGCCGTTCCAGCGCAAGTATCTGCAGGGACTGGCGCACGGCCTCAACCCGGTGGTGATGATAGGCAACAACGGCCTGACCGAAGCGGTGATCCGCGAAGTCGCCATCAATCTGGACGCCCACGAACTGATCAAGGTTCGCGTGCTGGGCGACGACCGCGAAGCGCGCGTCGCCATGTTCGAGCAGATCTGCGAAGACCTGGGCGCCGCCCCGGTCCAGCACATCGGCAAGCTGCTGGTGCTGTGGCGCCCCAGCGATAAAGAGCGCATCGTTCTGCCCAAGAACAAGCAGGCGCTGAAGGGCTGAACGCCGTTCGCGGCGATCGCGCTTCGTAGAAAAGCGGTGGCATGCCACCGCTTTTGTTTTGTCCGCTCCCAAGGGAGCGCTACGGCGAACAGTCGCTTAATCGTTGCGCCAGACGTAGACCAAGCCCATCAGGCTCTGCACCAGATAGATCAGGCTGGAAATCGCGTGCCAGGTGGCGAAGCCGCCGCCGAACAGGCCTTCGGCCGCATGATTCATCTGCGCCTTGAGATTGGCGATGATGGGGGTGACGGCGAAGTGATTGATCAGCGTGCAGGCCAGCATGCCCATCACCAGCCAGAAACCGCTTTCCTTGACCCCGGCCGCGCCGTTGCGGCGGATATGGTCGACCAGCAGGATAGCCCCGCACACCAGCCCCACCCAGGCGATGCTGGCGAACAGCTTGCCCGCCACCATGCCGGCGGTGACCCGGTCCAGCATGGCGAACAGCACCGGCGCCACGACGATGCCTATCACCCACAAGCCGCCAATCCAGAACGTCTTGGCAATGGAACGCAACCCATCCATGTCTCAGCCCCTCTCCCGCGCCGCGCCGCGCGCGGACCGCCAAGCCCGCGCGCCGGCGGGATTCAGATGTATTTGACGTCGAGCACTT
This sequence comes from Chromobacterium sp. Beijing, assembly GCF_021496765.1. NCBI lineage: Bacteria > Pseudomonadati > Pseudomonadota > Betaproteobacteria > Neisseriales > Chromobacteriaceae > Chromobacterium > Chromobacterium sp. Beijing. The sequence goes on along the minus strand of NZ_CP053750.1, from coordinate 4,960,665 downwards.
CGTATTCGCGAATACCGCCCGGGCCACCACTTCGGCCACGTCGCCGGCTTCCTTGCCGATCAGCGCGCGCGCGATCGGGGAGTTCACCGACACCTTGCACACCTTGATGTCGGCCTCGTCGTCGCCGACGATCTGGTAGGTGACGTTTTCCTCGCTCTCCAGGTCCATCAGTTCGACGGTGGCGCCGAACACCACGCGGCCGTCGGCGTCCAGCTCGGCCGGGTTCACGATCAGCGCGTTGGAAATCTTGCCTTCCAGTTCGGCGATACGGCCTTCGACAAAGCCCTGACGCTCCTTGGCGGCGTCGTATTCAGCGTTCTCGGACAGGTCGCCATGCGAGCGAGCCTCGGCAATCGCCTCGATCACGGCCGGACGTTCCACGCTCTTGAGGCGCTGCAGCTCTTCTTTCAGCAGCTCTGCACCGCGCACGGTCAACGGGACTTTGATCATTTCAGAATTCTCTCCAGAGGCGGCATCCGCCTTCATCAAAAGCACAAGCCGCCGTACTGGACGGCGGCTTGAAGTAGCGGGTTATGGGAGGGATTGTAACGGCAAACCCCTCCCGCTTCCAAGCCCCGCGTCAGGACTCAGCCCTGAATCTGGCTGTGCAGTTCCTGCACGCTGTAGACATCGAACTCCTCGGCGTGGGCCATGCCCACGCACACCGCCTTGGCGCCGGCCAGGGTGGTGTATTGCGGAATCCGCGCCTGCAGCGCCGAACGGCGGATGGAGTGGCTGTCCTGAATCGCCTGGCGCTTCTCGTCCACGGTATTGATCAGCAGATCGATTTCCGAGTTCTTGATCATGTCGACGATGTGCGGGCGGCCTTCATTGACCTTGTTGACCACCTGCACCACGATGCCGGCGGCGGACAGATGCTTGGCGGTGCCGCGCGTCGCGCAGACGCCGAAACCCAGGCGCTGCAGTTCGCGCGCCACTTCCACCGCGCCGTTCTTGTCGCTGTCGCGGACGGACAGGAAGACCTTGCCGGTCTTGGGCAGGCGGTCGCCGGCGCCCAGCTGGCCCTTGACGTAGGCTTCGGCGAAGGTCTTGCCCACGCCCATCACCTCGCCGGTGGACTTCATTTCCGGCCCCAGGATGGTATCCACGCCGGGGAACTTGATGAAGGGGAAGACCGCTTCCTTGACCGCGTAGAACGGCGGAATCACTTCCTTGGTGAAGCCCTGCTCGTTGAGGCCTATGCCGGCCATCGCCCGCGCGGCGATCTTGGCCAGCGGCGCGGAAGTCACTTTGGAGACGAAGGGCACGGTGCGGCTGGCGCGCGGATTCACTTCCAGCACGTAGATGGTGTCGCCCTGGATGGCGAACTGCACGTTCATCAGGCCGATCACGTTCAGCGCGCGGGCCATGGCCACGGTCTGGCGGCGGATTTCATCCTGCACCGCCGGGAACAGGCTGTACGGCGGCAGCGAGCAGGCGGAATCTCCGGAGTGAACGCCGGCCTGCTCCACGTGCTGCATGATGCCGCCGATCACCACGTTCTCACCGTCGGACACGCAGTCCACGTCGACCTCGATGGCGTCGTTGAGGAAGCGGTCCAACAGCACCGGGCTGTCGTTGGACACCTTCACCGCCTCGCGCATATAGCGCTCCAGGTCGGCCGGCTCGTGGACGATTTCCATCGCGCGGCCGCCCAGCACGTAGGACGGGCGCACCACCAGCGGGTAGCCGATTTCCTCGGCCAGCTTCATCGCTTCGGCCGGCGCGCGCGCGGTGCGGTTGGGCGGCTGCTTCAGGCCCAGTTCGTTCAACAGCTTCTGGAAGCGCTCGCGGTCCTCGGCGGCGTCTATCATGTCCGGCGTGGTGCCGATGATGGGCACGCCGTTGGCTTCCAGCGCGCGCGCCAGTTTCAACGGAGTTTGGCCGCCGTACTGGACGATGACGCCGAACGGTTTTTCGATACGGCAGATTTCCAGCACGTCTTCCAGCGTCAGCGGCTCGAAATACAGGCGGTCCGAGGTGTCGTAGTCGGTGGACACGGTTTCCGGGTTGCAGTTGACCATGATGGTCTCGAAGCCGGATTCGCGCAGCGCCAGCGCCGCGTGCACGCAGCAGTAGTCGAACTCGATGCCCTGACCGATGCGGTTGGGCCCGCCGCCCAGCACCATCACCTTCTTGCGGTCGGACGGATTGGATTCGCACTCTTCCTCATAGCTCGAGTACATATAGGCGGTATTGGTGGCGAACTCGGCGGCGCAGGTGTCCACGCGCTTGTACACCGGGTGCAGGCTCAAGCTCCAGCGCTTGGCGCGCACCGCGGCCTGATCCGAGCCCAGCAGCTCGCCCAGACGGCGGTCGGAGAAACCCTTGCGCTTCAGGCGGCGCAGTTCGGCGTAGTCCAGTTCTTCCACCTTGCGGCCGGCCAGCGCGTGTTCTTCGCCGATCAGGTCTTCGATCTGGGCCAGGAACCAGGGATCGATCTTGCTGACCGCGTGGATGTCGTCACGGCTCATGCCGATGCGGAAGGCGTCGGCCACGTACAAGATGCGTTCCGGTCCCGGCGTGCCCAGTTCGTGGCGGATCGCCGCTTCGTCGCTGGTCACCGGGTCGAAGCCGGCCAGGCCGGTTTCCAGGCCGCGCAACGCTTTCTGCATCGATTCCTGCAAGGTGCGGCCCATCGCCATCACCTCGCCCACCGACTTCATCTGGGTGGTCAGGCGGTCGTCGGCCTGCGGGAATTTCTCAAAGGCGAAACGCGGAATCTTGGTGACCACGTAGTCGATGGACGGCTCGAAGGAGGCCGGGGTGGCGCCGCCGGTGATGTCGTTCTTCAGTTCGTCCAGCGTGAAGCCCACCGCCAGTTTGGCGGCGATCTTGGCGATGGGGAAACCGGTGGCCTTGGACGCCAGCGCCGAGGAACGCGACACGCGCGGGTTCATTTCGATGACGATCATCTCGCCGGTGGCCGGATTGGTGGCGAACTGCACATTGGAGCCGCCGGTGTCCACGCCGATCTCGCGCAGCACCGCCAGGCTGGCGTTGCGCATGATCTGGTATTCCTTGTCGGTCAGCGTCTGCGCCGGCGCCACGGTGATGGAGTCGCCGGTGTGCACGCCCATCGGATCGAAGTTTTCGATGGAGCAGATGATGATGCAGTTGTCGTTCTTGTCGCGCACCACCTCCATCTCGTACTCTTTCCAGCCCAGCACCGATTGTTCGATCAGCAGCTCATGGGTGGGCGAGGCTTCGAAGCCGCGCTCGCAGATGGCCAGGAATTCTTCGCGGTTGTAGGCGATGCCGCCGCCGGAGCCGCCCATGGTGAAGGACGGGCGGATCAGCGTCGGGAAACCCACCTTGGCCTGCGCTTCCAGCGACGCTTCCATGGTGTGGCAAACAAAGGACAGCGGGCAGGACAGGCCGATCTTGGCCATGGCCTCCTTGAAGCGGCCGCGGTCTTCGGCCTTGTCGATGGCGTCCTCGGTGGCGCCGATCAGCTCCACCTTGTATTTTTCCAGCACCCCGTTCTTGGCCAGGTCCAGCGCGCAGTTGAGCGCGGTCTGCCCGCCCATGGTCGGCAGGATGGCGTCCGGACGCTCCTTGGTGATGATTTTTTCCACCACCTTCCAGGTGATGGGTTCGATGTAGGTGACATCGGCCATGTCCGGGTCGGTCATGATGGTGGCCGGGTTGGAGTTCACCAGAATGACTTTGTAGCCCTCTTCGCGCAGGGCCTTGCACGCTTGCGCGCCGGAGTAGTCGAATTCGCAGGCCTGGCCGATGACGATGGGGCCGGCTCCGATGATCAGAATGCTTTTGAGGTCGCTACGCTTTGGCATGGTTCTACTCTTTATGATTGCATTTTGTGTGCCGCGAAGCCCGGACGCCTGAGACGCCCGGCCGCTTCGCGGCGAATATTAAATCTCTGCCTTACAGGCTGGCCGCGGCCAGTTTGGCGCCGAAGCCGACGAACAGCGCGCCCACCGAGCCGCCCAGCGCCGCGCTCAGCTTGCGCCGGCGGCGGAAAGCCTGGGCCAGCCGGTGGCCGGCGACGATCAGCGCGGTCAGATACAGCGTGCTGCACACTTCCACGATCAGCCCCAGCGCGACGAAGGTCAGCGCCGGATGCGGGTAGGCGGGATCGACGAACTGGACGAAGAAGGACACGAAAAACAGGATGGCCTTCGGATTCATCAGGCTGATCAGCAGGGCCTTGACGAAGGGATTCTCCTCGCCCACCAACACCGACTTGGCTTCGGCGGTTTCGCCGCGGGCGGCGCGGCGCCAGGCCGTCAGCGCGCCGCGCAGCATATTGAAGCCCAGCCAGGCCAGGTAGCCGCCGCCCAGGTACTTGACCACGGCGAACAGCGCCGGATTGGCCTTCAGCAGGCCGGCCGCGCCGGTGGCCGCCAGCGTCATCAGGATGAAGTCCCCGATGATGATGCCGCCGGCGCCGGCAAAGCCGGCGCGGGTGCCGCGCTGCGCCGCCACCGACAGCACGTACATGGAGTTGGGCCCCGGCAGCAGTACGATGAGCACGGCGCCCAGCAGATAGGTGGTGAGATCGGTAATCCCCAGCATGTTCCCGCTCCCCGGCTTAAACGCGTTCCGCCATCGAGGCGATGAAGCGATCGAACAGATAGGCGACGTCTTCTGGGCCCGGACTGGCTTCCGGATGGCCCTGGAAGGAGAAGGCCGGACGGTCGGTCAGCGCGATGCCCTGCACCGTACCGTCGAACAGCGAACGGTGGGTGACGCGCACATTGGCCGGCAAGCTGGTTTCGTCCACTTGGAAACCGTGGTTCTGGCTGGTGATCATCACCCGGCCGCTGTCCAGGTCCTGCACCGGGTGGTTGGCGCCGTGGTGGCCGAACTTCATCTTGGACGTCTTGCCGCCGCTGGCCAGGCCCAGCAGTTGATGGCCGAGGCAGATGCCGAACACCGGCAGCTTGGCGTCCAGGATGTCGCGGATGGCCGCGATCGCGTAATCGCAGGGTTCCGGATCACCGGGGCCGTTGGACAGGAACACACCATGCGGATTCAGCGCCAGCACGTCGGCGGCCGGGGTCTTGGCCGGCACCACGGTCAGCTGGCAGCCGCGCTCGGCCAGCATGCGCAGAATGTTGTGCTTGACGCCGAAGTCGTAGGCGACCACGTGGAAGCGGGTGGACGCCTGCACCTGATAGCCGGCGCCCAATTTCCATTCGCGCTCGGTCCAGGCGTAAGGCTTGTCGCAGCTGACCACCTGGGCCAGGTCCTGCCCTGCCATGGAGCCGAAGCCGCGCGCCAGTTCCAGCGCGCGCGCCTCATCAACGTCCCCGGCCATCACGCAGCCGGCCTGAGCGCCCTTCTCGCGCAGGATGCGAGTCAGACGGCGGGTGTCGATGTCGGCGATGGCGACGACATTGTGCCGCTTCAGATAAGCGGACAAGGAGTCTTCGGCGCGGAAGTTGCTGTGCAGCAGCGGCAGATCGCGAATGATCAGGCCGGATGCAAAAACGGCGCGAGATTCGGTGTCTTCCGAATTCGCGCCGACGTTGCCGATATGGGGATAAGTCAGGGTGACGATCTGTTTGGTATAGGAGGGGTCGGTCAAAATCTCCTGATAGCCGGTGATGGCGGTATTGAAAACCACCTCGCCCACCGTATGTCCGGCGGCCCCGATAGCACTGCCCTTGAACACGGTGCCATCGGCCAAGACAAGGATTGCGGGTACGGTTGACACAAGCTGCTCCTATTGCGTTTGCGGCGGGTAAGGAAAAACCGGCTGCGCCGGTTTTTGTTGACCCTCTCCGCCGGCCCGGCCGCCTCGCTCGCGCAAGGCCTCCGCCGCGACAGATGGGATCTGTCCCTACCCTAAGTTTTCGAATTGCTTTATGTGAAGAACGGGACTCGATGCCTGGCGCATCAGTCCCGTTTGGTTAAACCTTTCTATAGTAACGCCGTGCCGGAAAAATCACAAGAAAATTCGATAACATGACAAATGAACCATCCTCAAGCCCCTGGACGAATCTGCCATTGCACGCTGGTCGGTCCGCTCGGTTTGCCCAGCATCAGCATCAGCGGTTTCAAGGCGTCGTATTTTTCCGGCGGGCTGTCGGCGCTGCCGGCCAGCGCGAAAGCTGCACCCGGCTGCCACTGGCCCTGACCGCTCAGATTCAAGGGTCCGTCCAGCGTCGCCACGTTCAAGGCCACGCCCGCGCCGGCGCCGTTGACGTCCATTTGGTAGGAGCCGAACGGCGACAACGGGCTCAAGGGCGAGGCCGCGCCCAGCCAGCTGAGCTGCAGATTGCCGGCCAGTTGCCCGCCCTTGCGGCTGAACTGGCCGACCTTGAGCTGTAGATCGCCGCCCAAGCGCGCCGCCTGCCAGGTCTTGGACAAATTCGCCAAAGCCGCCACCGGCACCGTCAGGTTGACGCCGTTCACTTCCACACCGCCCCAGCTCCACTCCAGCTTGCCGTCCTGACCGTCGCTCTCCAGCAGCCAGATCGCCCGCCCCGACAACAAGGCCTTGGGCTGAAAGCGCCAGCCTATCCGGCTCATCGGCAGCACTTCGCCCTTGTCGCCGACATAGACCAGCTGCGTCTTGCCCTGCCACACCGTGCCTTGCGCGCCGCTGAACTGCCAGCGCTCGCCGGTGGCGCGCAACAAGGGCAGCGACAGCAAACTCGCCGGCAAGGCGGCGATCAGGCCGGCCAGGAACAGCGCGCCCAATAGCGCGCCAATCAGCATTTTACGTTTCATGCGCCGCCTCCGGCGTGCGCCAGCAACGCCTTGATATGCACTTGGCCCGGCATCGGCTGCGCCTCCGCCCTCACGCTGAGCACCCGCACCTGATGCTGAGCCGCCAGCACGCCGGCCAGCTTGACCCAGGCGTCGAACGCCATCGTCCCCTCCATCGCCACGCCGGACTCGCCCTCCGGGCTCAGCTGCCAGCCGGCCTCGGACAAGCCCTGGCTCTGCGCCACCTGACGGATCACCGGCAAGAGTTCCTTGGCCGGCAGCGCCGCCTGCGCCGGCTGGCGCTTCAGTTGCTCGGCCTCCCGCGCCAGAGACTGCACATAGCTCAGCTCGGCTTGCAGCCGGGACGCGGCGGCGCGGTTGCGCTCCACCGATTTGCCCGCCGGCTCCCAGACCCCGGCGTAGAGCACGCCGACGCCGAGCACCGCGGCCATCGCCAGCAGCAGCCCTTGTTCGCGACGGCTGCGCTGCCGCCAGTAGGCGGCGAATTGTTCACGGTATTGCTTCATTTCACGGCTCCCGGGACAGGCTGAGTTCTTTGGTCCCCTGCTGGGTGGCGGTCACGTCCAGGCGGATCTGCTTGGCCGCCAGTTGCCCGCGCCAGCGTTGCAGGGTTTCCGCCGGCACATCCGCCACTTGCAGCTTGAGCCGGCCGCCGTCGTAGCTGAGGGAGCGGGTCTGCAGATCGCGGCCGCTGAGCGCGGCCAGCGCGCCCATCAGTTCCAAGGCGTCGTCGCGCGCCGGCAGGCCGTGACTCAATCGCAGCTTGTCCACCGCGCGCGTCATCGCCAGCGCGCTGCTGCCCGGCATCGCCTGACCGCCGATCCAGGGCTTGGCCGCGGCGCGGATGTCCGCCGACAGGCTTTGTTTCTGCCAGGCGTACCAAGCGGCCTGGCCCAGGGTCAGCGCCAGCTGCGCCGCCAGCAGGCCAACCAACACCAAGCCGGTCCGCCGCAGCGCCGGCCCCCAGTCGCGCCAGCGCCGATTGGCCGCCAGTTCGCCGTTGGCGAAGTCGAAAGCCTGTTGCGCCTGGCCGCTACGCCAGTCATGGGCGGCCAGTTGCCTGGGCTCGCCTTGCCACGCCGGCAGGCGCGCGCCAATCAGGGCCGCGGCGTCGGCGCCGCAAACGCTCAGGCTGGCGGGCGGCCACACCGCCGCCAGCCGGGCGAACAGCAGTTGTTCCGTCGTTTCGCCGCAGTAGGGCAGCCAGGCCGCGCGCGTGACGCTCAAGCGCAGCAGCCAGCCCTCGCCGCCGCGCGCCACGCTCCAGCCGTCGCGCGCCGGCGGCGGCAACAGGCTTTCTTCCGGCAGGATGCGGTCGCACAGCCGCCCGGCGCTCTTGAGCATGGCCACGGCGCGGCGCACCGGAAAAGCCTCGGTCACCGCCACCGCTCGGCTGCCGTCCGGCAACTCCCCGCCGATGGCGTAAAGATTGGCGGAGGGATCGTTGATCAAGCCTTCTTCCAGGGCGAAGCCCATCATCGCCGCCGTCGGCTGTTTGACCGAGGCCGGCAACCGCGCCTGGGTGAACAGGGTGCGGCCGGCGGGCAGGATCAATTCGCAGCGATCGGCGCGCGGCCAGCCGGCCGGCGCGCTGTCGCCCTGAGCGCTGGGTTCGCCGCGTGCGCCCAATAGGGCCCAGGGCAGCCCCGGTTCGCTATCGGGCCAACCGGCCCGCAGATACAGTCTAAGCGTTGTCATTCTGGTTTCCGTTTCCCCTGGCCGGCGGCGGACGTCCCGCGCCGTCTTGCCGCCACAGCGTCTTCACCACGTTCATATTGCTGTAGATCAGCGCCCGCATTTCCAGCCGCGCCCGCTCCAGCCGGGCCGAACTGTCCAGCATGAAGTAATTGGACGCCGCCGCGATATCGGTGTCGGCGATGATGCCCGGCGCCGGCAGCCGCGCCTTGAAATCGTTGGCGTCCTTGTAGTAATTGACCTTGCGCTGATTGAGCAGCACCAGCAGATTGCCTTCGCCCACGCCCGGCAGCAGCGTCTTCATCACCGCCGGCGTGGCGGTGTTGATGTTGATCTGGCTGACGTCGGCCGGCAAGGCGGCCACATGCGGCAGCAGCTTGTCCAAGACCTCCGGGGTGTAACCCGGCAGCCAGCGCAGCATCTCCACCCGCAGCAAGGGGTAGCCGGGCAGGGCCGCGCCCGGCTCCGGCGGCCGGCCCTCTCCCGCCGGCTGACTGGCGTCCTCCGGATCCTTGCCGCCGTGCAGTTGCTTGACCAGCGGTTCGGACAAGCGCGTGGGCAGGCCCAGCGTGGTCAATAGCCGCTTGTAGAACACCAGCTGGCGCGCATTGGTCTGACCGTTCTGCACCAGCGAATTCAGATTGAAGCGCCCTTGCAGATCGCTCAGCCGGCCGGACACGGTCACGCCCTGGGCCTCGGTCTGCGGCAAAGGCTGGGCCCACAGCTGCGACAGGGCCACCACGCCGTTGCCGGCCGCGCCGTTGTTGAAGCGCAGGATTTCCATCGCCCAGCCCAGGCCGGCGTCGGCCACCAGGCGCAGCTGGGCGCGATTGCGGTCGTTGTCGAGCTGGTGCCACCACAGGCCTTGCTGCCACAGCACCAGCGAGGCGGCGGTGGTGGCCAGCGCCACGATCAGCAAGGCCATGATCACCGCCATGCCGCGCTGCTTCCGGCTTCCCGGCGTCCTCATGGCAGCGCCCATATCCGTTTCGCCCATTCATTGCCCGGCATGCGGATGCGCATTTCCAGCGCGCGCGGGCTGTGCGCCGGGCTGGCCTCGCGCGGCGGCCAGTTGTCCAGCCAATTGCCGTCGTCCAGCAGCACGCGCCAGCGCACCGCGGCGTCCTTGCCCAAGAGCACGTAGGCGGTCGGCGCCGCGCCCTGGGCGTCGCCCGCCGCCCAGCTGAGGCCCTGAGCGCCGGCATGGTAGCTGATGCGCTCCTGGCCGCCGGGATAGCGGGCGGAAAAACTCTGCAAGGTCAGCGTCTGGCCGTTGCCGTCGCTTTGCAGCAATAGCTGGCTGCCGCCCAGACTGGGCCCCTGCCCTTGTGTCGGCGCCGGCATCTGGCCGGTCAGATCGCCTTCCAGCCGCCGGAAGGCGCGCGCCGCGTCCACCCATTGCTCGCTGGTCTGCATCAGCCGCTCGCGCGAGATCAGCAAGGAGCCGAAAGCCTTGTAGCCCAGCACCGACAAGATGGCGAGCAAGCTCATCGCCACCAGGATCTCGATCAAGGTCATGCCGTCCTGCCGGCCGCGCATCACGAACCGCCTCCGGCGTTCATCCGCAGATAGCCGGTCATCTCGGCCAGCACATAGCGGCTGTCGCTCTGCGCCAGCACGCGCACCACCACCTTGCGGAAATTGGGGTTGGGCGTCTGGCTGATCACGCGCTGCCAACGCCAGCGCGCGCCGTCGTCGTCCAGCTCTCCCGCCTGTTCGCCCACGTCCGGCCATTCGCGGCGCGCCTGCATCAGCGCGATCATGTTCTGCGCTTCCCAAGCGGCCTGCATCCGGCGCTTCATGCCTTCGCCGTTGTCGGCGGCCAGGCCAGTGGCGCGCAACAGCGCGCCCAGCGCCACCGCGATGATGGCCAGCGCCACCAGCACTTCAAACAGCGTGAACCCGCGCTCGCGCTTCATGAGCCTTCATCCACCCGGCTGCGACCCAGCGGCGACAGGGTCACGGCCAGGCCGCGCGTCTCGGTCTTGATCTGCAGGGCCAGCGCGTTGGCGCGCCCGTCCTGCCACAAGGGCAGCGGCCGTCCCGCCGGCCAGGGCTGGCCATCCAGCAACAAAGCGCCGCCGTGCACGCCCTCCGGCCACAGCCGGTCGGCCAGCAGCTCGTCGTTGGCGCCGCCCCATTCGCCGTTGTCGCCGCGGCGCCGGAAGCCGTAACCCTTGGCGTCCCACATCAGGGCCAGCGGATCCCCCATTTCGGCGGCGTCCGCCGCCTGCTCCAGCACCCGCGCCAAGCGGTAGGCCTCGTCCGAGGCCTGGCGATGCGTGTCCGGCCGCATGCTGAGCGTCACCGTGGTGGCCAGCACGCCGATGATCAGCATCACCACCATCACCTCGATCAGGGTGAAGCCGCGCGCCGGAACGGAAGAGCCCATCAACGACTCCGGTCTTACTTGACCGCGTCCCAGTTGCCGATGTCGGCGTCCACGCCCTCGCCGCCCGGCTCGCCGTCGGCGCCGAAGCTCCAGATGTCGATCTCGCCGTGCGTGCCCGGGTTGGCGTACTGGTAGGGATTGCCCCACGGGTCCTTGGGCAGGCGCTCCAGGTAGCCGCCCGGCTTCCAGTTCTTCGGTTCCGGCGCCGAGGTCGGTTTCTGCACCAGCGCCTGCAGGCCCTGCTCGCTGCTGGGGTAGCGTCCGTTGTCCAGACGATACAGTTTCAGGGCCTGGCTCAAAGCGCCCAGATCCTGCTTGGCGGCGACGGCGCGCGCCTCGTCCGGACGGCTCATCACCTTGGGCACCACCAGCGCCGCGAGTACGCCGAGAATCACGATCACCACCATGATTTCGATCAGGGTGAAGCCTCGCTGGGCCGCTTTGGAAAGGTGTCGCATATCTACTCCTACTACCGAGGTTTCAAAGGGTCAAAACAGGGAGGGGCCGTCGCCGGACAACTCCCAGACGCCGGCGGGTCCGGCATTGGCCGGCTTGAGCTGGCCCAGCTTTCTCAACTCGCTCGCCGCCCAGCTCATATCGTATTGCCAGGTGTAGAACAACTCGGTGCCTTCCAGCTCGCGAGCGCGCGCATGCCAGATGTGTTTGGCCACCGTCAGCCGGTCCGCCTTGCCGCCGTGCGCGGCCAGCGCTTCCAACACCCATTGCTGTAAAACTGCCTTGTGAGACATTCCGTGCTTCTTTCCGCGAAAATCAATGCACCATCTGGTTCATGTCGATGATGGGCATCATGATGGCCAGCACGATCAACAAGACCATGCCGCCCATGAACAGGATCAGCAGCGGCTCCATCAGCGTGGTGAAGGTGGCGAGCTTGCGCTCCACCTCCTGCTCCTGCTGCTGGGCGGCGCGGTCCAGCATATGGGCCAGCGTGCCGCTGGATTCGCCGCTGCCGATCAGATGGATCAGCACCGGCGGGAATTGACGAGTGGCGTGCAGCGCGCGCGACAGCGCCACGCCCTCGCGCACCTTGGCCATCGCCTCGCTGACCGCGTCCTGCATCGGCAGCAGGGTCATCAGGCCGCGCGCGGTTTCCAGCGCGGTCAGCAAGGGCACGCCGCTGCCCACCAGGATGGACAGGGTGCTGGCCATGCGCGCGGTGTTGAGGGCGCGCAGCAGGCGGCCGAACACCGGCAGCTTCAACAGCCGGGCGTGGAAGCGCCGTTTCAGCGCCGGTGCGCGCAAGGCGCGCACGGTCAGGAAGAGCGCGGCGACGATGCCGGCCAGCAACGCGACGCCCCATTGCCGCAGGAAATCGCTGGCGGCCACCAGCGCCCGGGTCAGAAAAGGCAGGGTCTGCTTGGTCTGCGCGAACACGCTGACCACCTGCGGCACCACATAACTCATCAGACCGGCCACAACCAGGATGGCCACCACGGTGACCACGGCCGGATAGGCCATCGCCAGCATCACTTTTTGTTGGGTGTTCTGGCGCTTGTCCAGGTATTCGGCCAAGCGCGCCATCACGGTGTCGAGATGGCCGGACTGTTCGCCGGCCTGCACCAGCGAGCGATACAGCGGAAAAAACACGCCCGGTGCCGAAGCCAGCGCCTGGGCGAAGCTCTTGCCTTCCAGGATGTCGCTGCGCAAGGCCGCCAGCACGGTGCGGCTGCGCGGGTGTTCGCACTGCTCGGTCACCGCGGTCAGCGCCTTTTCCAACGGCAGGCCCGCGTTGAGCAGGGTGGACAGCTGTTCGGTGATCATCACCAGCTCCGCGCGCGGCAGGCCGCGGCGCAGCGCCGAGCTGCCGGCGTCGCCGTTCTTGGCGCTGACGCTTTCCACCTCCAGCGGCAGCAGGCCGCGCTCACGCAGCTGGCTGCGCGCGGCGCGCGCGGAGTCCGCCTCCAGCAAGCCTTTCTGCTCCTTGCCGGCGGGGTCGAAAGCGGTAAAACGGAAGGCGGCCATCAGTTCCTCGTCACCCGCATGATTTCTTCCAGCGAGGTTTCGCCGGCCTTGACCCAACGCAGGCCGTCGTCGCGCAGCGAACGCATGCCGTGGCGGGCGGCGTAATCGCGCATTTTCTGTTCGGAGGCGCGATCGTGGATCAAGCGCTGCAATTGATCGTCGACCAAGAGCAGTTCATAAACGCCGTAACGCCCCTTGTAACCGGAATGGCCGCAGCTCGGGCAGCCCGCCGGCCGGTAATGCGGAGCGTCCGCCTCCCCTTCCAGCGGCACCGGATGCGGCGCCTTGCAGTGCGGGCACAGACGGCGCACCAGCCGTTGCGCCATCACGCCCAGCAGGCTGGAGGCCAGCAGGAAGGGTTCGACCCCCATGTCCACCAGCCGCGTCACCGCCGAGGCGGCGTCGTTGGTGTGCAGCGTGGCCAGCACCAGGTGGCCGGTCAGCGAGGCCTGCACCGCGATCTGCGCGGTTTCCAGATCCCGGATCTCGCCTATCATCACCACGTCCGGATCCTGGCGCAGAATCGCGCGCAACGCCTTGGCGAAACTCATGTCGATGCGCGGATTGACCTGGGTCTGGCCGACGCCGTCCAGGTGGTATTCCACCGGGTCCTCCACCGTCATGATATTGGTGTGGCGCGCGTCCAGCCGCGACAAGGCCGCGTACAGCGTGGTGGTCTTGCCCGAGCCGGTGGGGCCGGTGACCAGCAGGATGCCGTGCGGCTGGCGGATCACCTTGTCCACCGCCTGCAGCGTGTCCGCCGCCATGCCCAGCGTGGCCAGATCCAGGCGGGCGTTTTCTTTGTCCAGCAGACGCAACACCACGCGCTCGCCGTGGCTGGTGGGTAGTGTGGAGACCCGCACGTCCACCGGGCGGCCGCCCAGACGCAGCGAGATGCGGCCGTCTTGCGGAATGCGTTTTTCGGCGATGTCGAGATTGGCCATGATCTTGATCCGCGACACCATGGCCGCGTGCAGCGCGCGGTGCGGGCTGACCACGTCGCGCAGCGAACCGTCCAGGCGGAAGCGCACCACCGAGCGGTCTTCAAAGGCTTCGATGTGGATGTCCGAGGCGCCGTCGCGCAGCGCCTGGGTCAGCAAGGCGTTGATCATGCGGATGATGGGCGCGTCGCCCTCGCTCTCCAGCAAGTCCTCCACCGTTGGCAAGGACTCCACCATCTGGGTCAGATCCAGGTCCTGGCCGATATCGTCCACCACCTCGGCCGCCGCGCCGTCGCGATTGGCGTAATGCTCGGACAGGCGCTTGTCGAACAAGGCCGCCTCCAGCGTCTCGACACTGGCCAGCCCCTGGCCGTGCAGGCGCAACACTTCGGCCCAGGCCTCCGGCCGGCTGTCTTCGCGCAGCAGCAGATGACGGCCGCTTTCCCCGTCCAGCAGGATCACGCCGTTGGCGCGCGCGAACGGAAAGCCCAGCGCCGGCGACAGCTTGGGCTTGTTCATTTCGGCTGCGCCTTCAGGCTCTGTTCCAGCGTCGAGCGGATGCCGCCCTCCGGCAGGGACTTCAGAGCAGAATCCAGATTCATCTGCAGCTTTTCCCTCTCTGCCTTATGGCCTTCGCCGATGATGTAGTTGTAGCGATCGGTGGCGATGGACCGCGCGCCCAGATCGTCGCGGATGATGGTGGGCTTGATGAAGATCATCAGATTGGTCTTGTTGCGCTGCTTGTTGCTGTAGCGGAACAAGGCGCCCAGCCACGGGATGTCGCCCAGCAGCGGCACCTTGCTCTCATTGTCGCTGACCGTTTCCTGCAGCAGGCCGCCGATGGCGATGATGCCGCCGTCGTCCACATTGGCGATGGTCTCTATCATCCGCTTGTTGGTGGTTGGTCCCTGCGGATTTTTATCGGTGCCCGGCACGATGGTGGACGCTTCCTGCAAAATCTTCATGCGGATGGACCCGCCTTCGGAAATCTGCGGCGTGATTTCCAGATTAAAGCCTATGGTCTTGCGGTCGTAGGTCTGGAAGGGATTGACCGAGCCGTTGCTGCTGCTGCCGGTATTGCTGTATTGGCCGGTCAGGATAGGCACTTCCTGGCCGATCTGGATCTTGGCCTTTTCATTGTCCATCGCCATCAGGGACGGACTGGACACGATGTTGCCGCCCATTTCAGTCTCCATCGCCCGGGCCAGCGCTCCCATGTTCAATACGGTGCCGATGCCGGGAATATTGACCGTGCCCTTGACCCAGCCCACGTTCAGGCCACCGGTGCCTGCCAGGGTGCCAAGCGGCGTGGCGGCGGAGCCGCCGGCCAGCGCGCCGCCGGACAAGCCGATGATCCCGGGGTTGGTGGTGCCGGGGAAGTTGGTGCCGCCGAACACGCCAGCGCCGTTGCCGTTGAGCGCGCCCAAGGCCTGCCATTGCACGCCCAACTCCATCACCCGCTGCGCGGCCACTTCCACCACCAGCGCCTCCACCATCACTTGGGCGCGGCGCCTGTCCAGCAGGTCGATGACGTTGCGCAGATTCTGGTACATGGAGTCCGGCACGTTCAGAATCAGCGCGTTGTTGGTGGGGTCGGCCTGGATCATGGATCCGCCTCCGCCGGCCCCGCTACCGCTACCGCTGCTGCTGGACGCGCTGTCGCCGCCCACCGGGCTGGCCGCCTGGGCGGCACTGGCAGAGCCGCTGGACGAGGCGCCGGAACCGCTGCCCGAACCGCTCTGGTTCAGCAGGCTGGAACTGGAGCCGCCGTTGGTGCTCACCGCGGTGCGGCCCTGCAAGGGACCCGCGTCGCCGGTCATCAAGGCGCGCAGCGTCTGCGCCACCTTGCCGGCCTCGGCGTTCTTCAGATAAACCACACGCACATTGGCGCCCGCCTGGCTGGGCTGATCCAGGAGCTTGAGCAGGCTTTTGATCTTGCCGATCTTGCCCGGGGTGTCGGCGCGCACCATCAGCACATTGGCGCGCGCGTCCGGGATGATGGTGGTCTTGCCGCCGTCGGCGCCGGCGCCGCTGTCCTGCAACAACTTGTTCAGGCTGCCGGCCAGTTCCACCGCGGAGCCGAACAGCACCGGCACCACCACGGTGTCGCCGGCGGCCGCGCTCTCGATCGAATCGATGATGGACTCGATGCGCTGAATATTGTCCGCGTAGTCGGTGACGATCAGCGCATTGGACTGCGGGTAGGCGGCGATGGTGTTGTTGGGCGACACGATGGGCCGGATCACCGGCACCAGCTGATTGGCGTTGCCGTATTTAAGCGTGAACACCTTGGTGATCAGGCGGTCGCCGTCGCCGCGCGGGATGCCCTTGCTGGCCTTGGCGTGCAGCTTGGCGTCGGCCTCCGGCACGATCTTGACCACGCCGCCGCCCTCCACCGCGGAGAAGCCCTGCAAACGCAAGGAAGACAACAGGATCTGGTAAGACAGCGCGCGCGGCACCGGCTTGCTGGACACGATGTTGACCGTGCCCTTCACCCGCGGGTCGATGATGAAGTTCTTGCCGGTGATCTCGCCTATCGCCTTGACCACGGTTTCGATGTCGGCGTTGACGAAGTTGAGCATCACTCCGTCGTTCTGCGGGGTGGCGGCCAATGCGGCGTTGCAACCGTAGACCAGGGCCAGGATGGCGACAAGTTTGTGGATACGCATATTCAGTCTTCTTATTGGCGAACCATGCTGGCGGAATCCAGCCCAGGTTGCGGCGGGGTTTCAGGATTCACAGGAACCACGGCGGGGGGCGAAACGGGAGCCTGGGAAGGAGGAGAAATCGGAGGCGGCATCGGCGGCGGCGCACTGCCGCCGACCGCGCCGCCCGCGCCGGGCACGCGCTCGACCAGCGGCACGAACTGCTCGCTGCCGCCGGAACGCATCAACACGCCGGAGGCGGTGATCTGGGCCAGTTCCCAGCCGTCGGGCGTAGTCTTGCCCAGCAACAGGGCGACGGAGCGGCCATTGTCGTCTATCACCGCGAAACCGGGCGCGCCGGAAACCTGAGGCGCGTAGACGCCGATCAGCTTGACCGGCGGCAAGGCCGCCGCCTGCTGCGCCACCGGCTCGCCGAACCAGTGCGCCATCGCCACATTGGCGGCGGCGGACTGCGGCGCCGGCTCGCTTAAGCCTCGCCATTGCTTGGCCGCGGGACCCAAAATCGGCGCCACGGTCATGCCCAGCCACACGGCGGCGCCTGCCAGCGCCAGCCAAGGCAAAGCGGCGACCAGACGCCCCAGCGTCGCCGCCGACGGCAACAACCGCTTCCCCTTTTCACTCCAATGGACCACTTGCTTCATTGCATCCTGGCTTCTGTATTCATTCTTGAAATCTAAGCGCGGACCTTGCGGCCAAGTTCAAGCGGGCGCCTCGCGCCGCGATGGGATCGGCCGGGACTTGGCTCGAGCTTGGCTGTGAGTCATGCAGCGGATTATTTGCACGCCATCAGGATACGGTCAATCCAAAAAAAGACCGAATTGCATAGCCAGGCAATATTCAAGCGAATATCAGCGCGCCATGCGATTAATTCTTCTATTAAGAACTATTTTTCCGCCTGATTTCGCACACCGCCCGTAGCTAGGGGCGGAGCAAACACTATGCGGCAAAATATTTTTAATGACAAACGGTTTTTGATGCCGCGCCGCAGCAACCCGCAACAAGGTCTTTTCCATTATCTCAAAGCCTGATTACACGCTCATGCAATAATCGCTCTTGCATCGGTCAGGCAACAAAAAACGCCGCGGCATCCCGCGGCGTCTGTTGCGCATCTTCCTAGAACCACCTCAGAACCAGGCTTCGTCCATCTCCAGCACGCTGTCCGCGCCGTCAACGATGGCGGCCGCCAAACCGCCCGCCTGCGGCAACAGATGTTCGCCGTAGAAACGCGCGGTGGCCAGTTTGGCGCGCATGAAGTCCTGATCGGACTCGCCGTCGCTCTGCTTTTCCTTGGCGATCAGGGCCGCGCGCGCCATCTGCCAGCCGCCCAGCACAATGCCCATCAGCTTGAGGAAGGGCACGGACCCGGCCGCCGCCCGTTGCGGCTGTCCGGCGAAGGTATCCAGGATGAAGTCGACGCTGCGGCGCGCCTGCTTGACCGCTTCGTCCAGATTGTCCGCCAGGCTGGCCAGCCCGGCGGCGCGCAGCTTGGCCACGCAGCCGGCGGCCTCTTCCAGCAAGGCGCGCGCGGTGACGCCGCCCTCGCCAGCGGTCTTGCGGCCGATCAAATCCAGGGCCTGGATGCCGGTGGTGCCTTCGTAGATGGCGGTGATGCGCGCATCGCGATAGTACTGCGCCACGCCGGTTTCCTCGATATATCCCATGCCGCCGTGCACCTGCAGCGCCAGGCTGGTGATTTCGTTGGCCTGCTCGGTGTTCCAGCCCTTGACGATGGGGATCAGGAAATTGGCCAGCGCCTGGTTGCGCGCTTTTTCGCTCGCCACCGGATGACGCGCCGCGCGGTCCAGCGCCGCCGCGGTATACAGGGCCAGCGCGCGCTGCGCCTCCACCTGGGCGCGCATGGTCAGCAGCATGCGGCGCACGTCCGGATGCTGGATGATGGCCACGCCGGACGGATCGGGCGAACCCACCGCGCGGCTCTGCACCCGTTCGCGCGCGTACTCCACCGCCTTCTGGTAGGCGCGCTCCGACACCGCCAGGCCTTCGATGCCCACGCCCAGACGCGCGTGGTTCATCATCGTGAACATATAGTTCAGGCCCTTGTTGGCTTCGCCGACCAGATAGCCGATCGCGCCGTCCTGATCGCCGAAGCTCATCACCGCGGTGGGGCTGCCGTGGATGCCCAGCTTGTGCTCCAGCGACACGCAGCGCACATCGTTGCGCGCGCCCAGGCTGCCGTCGGCGTTGACCAGGAATTTGGGCACGATGAACAAGGAAATGCCCTTCACCCCGGCCGGCGCGTCCGGCAGGCGGGCCAGCACCAGGTGGACGATGTTGTCCGCCATATCGTGCTCGCCCCAGGTAATGAAGATTTTCTGGCCGCTGATGCGATAGCTGCCGTCAGCCTGCGGCAAGGCCTTACTGCGCACCTGGGCGAGGTCGGAACCGGCCTGCGGCTCGGTCAAATTCATGGTGCCGGTCCAGGTGCCGCTGGACATCGGCGGCAGATAGACGCTCTTGAGTTCTTCCGAGGCGTGATGATGAATGGCCTCGATCGCGCCCAGCGTCAACAGCGGCGCCAGCGAGAAAGCCAGATTGGCGGAACACCACATTTCCTCGGCCGCGGTGGCCACCAAGGCCGGCATGCCCTGGCCGCCGTAGGCCTCCGGCGCACGCAGGCCCACCCAGCCGGATTCGACGTACTGACGCCAGGCGTCCTTGAAGCCGGGCGCGGCGCTGACCTCGCCGTCGCGCCATTTGGCACCCTGATCGCCCTGCTTGTTGATCGGCGCCAGCACGCCTTCGGCGAACTTGGCGCCCTCCTCCAGAATGGCGTCCACCAGCTCCACCGAGCATTCGCCGTAGCCCGGCAGGCCGCAGACGGCCGGCAGCTCGGCCAGCTCATTGAGCGCGAATTGAATGTCCTTGATCGGTGCTTGATAAATCATCGCCTTCTCCTCGTGTTTGGATGGCTGGGACCGCCGGTTCGGCCGGCAATCGGTTTCTATTCGCAGACATGAAAAAGCCGGCAAGCGCCGCGGCGGGTCCGGCCCGCATCGGGCCGATGACTGCGCGCGGGCGTTGCCGGCTGAATATTATTGTTCCGGGCGGCTCGCCCGGCCCGCTGTCCGCGCCGGCGAGAGACTCGCGGCGCGGATTCGGGATTATTTGGACAACTCGGCCATCAACTCCGGCACCACGGTGAACAGATCGCCGACGATGCCGTAATCCGCCACCTGGAAGATGGGCGCTTCCTCGTCCTTGTTGATGGCGACGATCACCTTGGAGTCCTTCATGCCGGCCAGGTGCTGGATCGCGCCGGAAATGCCGACCGCGAAGTACAGCTGCGGCGCCACCACCTTGCCGGTCTGGCCCACCTGGTAGTCGTTCGGCGCGTAGCCGGCGTCCACCGCGGCGCGGGAAGCGCCCACGGCGGCGGAGAGCTTGTCCGCCAGCGGATCGATCACCGCCTTGAACTGCTCCTCCGAACCCAGCGCGCGGCCGCCGGAAACGATGACCTTGGCCGAGCCCAGTTCCGGACGGTCGGACTTGGTCAGTTCCTGGCCGACGAAGCTGGACAGCTGCGCGTCCGCTGCCGCGGCCACGGTTTCCACCGCGGCGGAACCGCCCTGGCCCGCCGCGTCGAAGGCGGTGGTGCGCACGGTGATGACCTTGATCGGGTCGGCGGACTGCACGGTGGCCAGCACGTTGCCGGCGTAAATGGGCCGCACGAAGGTATCGGCGGATTCGATGGCGACGATCTCGGAGATCTGCGCCACGTCCAGCAAAGCGGCTACGCGCGGCAGCAGGTTCTTGCCGAAGGAGGACGCCGGCGCCAGCACGTGGCTGTAGCTCTTGGCCAGGCCGGACACCAGCGCGCCCAGGTTCTCGGCCAGGCCATGCGCGTAGTGAGCGGCGTCGGCCAGCAGCACTTTGGCGACGCCGGCCACGCCTTTGGCGGCCTCGGCGGCGGCGGCGGCGTTGTGGCCGGCCACCAGCACATGCACTTCGCCCAGCTTGCCAGCGGCGGTGATGGTGTTCAGGGTGCCTGCTTTCAGGCTCTGGTTGTCGTGTTCAGCGATAACGAGAATGGCCATGGCTTACAGCACCTTTGCTTCGGTTTTCAGTTTGGCGACCAGCTCGGCGGCGTTGGCCACCTTGATGCCGGCGCTGCGCTTGGAAGGCTCGGCCACCTTCAGCGTCTTCAGACGCGGAGCGGCGTCCACGCCCAGTTCCGCCGGCGTGGTCTTGTCCAGCGGCTTTTTCTTGGCGGCCATGATGTTGGGCAGCTTGATGAAGCGCGGCTCGTTCAGGCGCAGGTCGGAGGTGACCACCGCCGGCAAACGCAGCTTGACGGTTTCCAAGCCGCCGTCGATCTCGCGGGTAACGTCCACGGTCTCGGCCGACAAGTCCACCTTGGAGGCGAACGTGCCCTGGCCCCAGCCCAGCAGCGCCGACACCATCTGGCCGGTCTGGTTGGCGTCGTCGTCGATCGCCTGCTTGCCCACGATCAAGAGCTGCGGCTGTTCCTTGTCCGCCACCGCCTTCAGCAGCTTGGCCACCGCCAGCGGCTGCAGCTCCGCATCGGTTTCCACCAGGATGGCGCGGTCGGCGCCCATCGCCAGCGCGGTGCGCAGCGTTTCCTCGCATTGCTTGACGCCCAGCGACACCACGACGATTTCGCTGACCTTGCCGGCTTCCTTGAGACGCACCGCCTCTTCCACCGCGATTTCGTCAAACGGGTTCATCGACATCTTGACGTTGGCGATATCCACGTCAGTGCCGTCGGCCTTGACCCGAACCTTCACGTTGTAATCCACAACGCGTTTCACAGCGACTAGAACTTTCATATTCCTCCAACAAACCTCTGGACATCTCTAAAAAGAAACCTGGAGCGGACCGTCGCCGCCGCCGCGCCAAGCGCGGCCGTTTCAGAAATGCCGCCGTCTGGATTGATCGAACGCGGAAGCAGCAATTGCCGAAGCAAGCCTGATTATGCCCCAAGCACAAATTCAAACGAGCGTTTGGTTGATTTGTATTGCATACAGCGTGGCAAAAACGCAACTTATCGCCGATAGTACGTGATTTCTCGGTAATTTGCATTCCGGCCAAAAGCTGTCACAATGCACTGCAACATTTCCCCGTCATATCAAGTCAGGAGCGGTCATGACTGTTTGGTTTGAAGATCTTGGCCTCGGCGATTTCGCCGAATTCAGCAAGACCATCACCGAAGCCGACGTGCTGATGTTCGCCGCCGTGTCCGGCGACAACAATCCGGTGCACATCAATCAGGAGTACGCGGAACAGACGCCGTTCGAAACGCGCATCGCGCACGGCATGCTGACCGCCAGCCTGATTTCCACCGTAGTGGGCACCCAGTTGCCCGGCCACGGCACCATTTATCTATCGCAATCCACCCGTTTCAAGGCGCCGGTGCGCATCGGCGACACCGTGACCGCCCGCGCCACCGTGATCGAACTGAATCCGGACAAACACTTCGTCAAACTGGCGACCCAGTGCTCGGTCCGCGGCAAGGTGGTGCTGGAAGGCGAATCCCTGGTCAAGGCGCCCAGCAAACCCTGAGCTTCAAACGATGACGCCGTGCCGAGCCAGCGCCCAACGCACCGGCTCGGCCACCATCTCGTCGGGAAAATCCAGACGCGCGCGCAAGCCCGCCACCACCTCCGGCGCGGTGGGCGCGTTGCCCAGCCCCACCGCCAGATTGGACAGCCACTTGAGGTAGCCGATGCGGTAAATCGGGCTGCCGGCCATCTTCTCCTTGAATTCGGCCTCGCTCCAGGCGAACAACTCTAGCAAGCTCACGTCGTCCAAACCATGACGCACCGCAAAATCGGTCTCTCGAGTGTCGACCGCGAAACGGTTCCAGGGACAGAACAACTGACAATCGTCGCAGCCGTAGACGCGGTTGCCGATCAAGGGCCGCATCTCCTCCGGAATCGCCCGCTTCAGCTCTATCGTCAGATAAGAAATGCAGCGCCGCGCGTCCACGGTATAGGGCGCGACGATGGCCGCGGTGGGACAGACATCGATGCAACGAGTGCAGCGGCCGCAATGGCCGTCCTCCGCCTCGTCCTCCGGCAGGGGCAGGTCGGTGAAGACCTCTCCCAGGAAAAACAGCGAGCCCTCGTTCTTGGTCAGCAACAGAGTGTGTTTGCCGCGCCAGCCCAGGCCGGCCTGCGCCGCCAGCGCCACCTCGGCCACCGGCGCGCTGTCGGTGAACACCCGGTAGCCGAACTCGCCTATCTCCCGCTTGATCCGGTCCGCCAGCGCCTGCAGCCGGTTGCGCAAGACCTTGTGATAGTCGCGCCCCAGCGCGTAGCGCGATAAATAGGCTTTGCCGCCGTCGGCCAGCACCTCGGCCGACGCGCGCGCCTGGGGCCAGTAATGCATGCGCAGGGAAATAACGGACAGGGTGCCGGGCACCAGATCCGCCGGCTTGACCCGCAAGGCGCCGTGGCGGGCCATATAGTCCATCTCGCCGTGATGGCCGGCGGCCAGCCAGGCATTCAACTTCTGTTCCGCCTCCGGCGGCAGGCCGGCGCGACCGATTCTGGCGTCGGCAAAACCCAATTCGCGCGCCCAGGCTTTGATTTGGCGCGCCAATTCGGGATAATCCGGTTTTTGTAAAGAGTTTTCGGTCATGGCCATGGATGATACCAGCGTTCGCTGCGGCTACCTGGAAGATGAAACCGCCACCCTGGCGCTGGGCAAAGCCTTCGCCGAAGCGGCGCAAGCCGGCCTCGTCGTCTATCTATTGGGCGATCTGGGCGCGGGCAAGACCACGTTCACGCGCGGCCTGCTGACCGCGCTCGGCCATGCCGGCAAGGTCAAAAGCCCCACCTATACTCTGGTGGAGAGCTATCCTTTTCCTCACTATAGCGTGCACCATTTCGACCTGTACCGTTTCGCCGACCCCGAGGAATGGGAGGATGCCGGCTTCCGCGAATACTTCGGCCCGGACAGCCTGTGCCTGGTCGAGTGGCCGGACAAGGCAGCGGAGCTCTTGCCGCGCGCCGACATCGTGCTGGAACTAGCCGTGGCCGGAAATGGTCGCAATTATCGTTTACTTGCCCACTCAGAAACCGGACAGTCATGCCTGATTCGACTTTCGATCCCCTCCGCCGCCGCTTGATCGGCGCCGCGGCCGCCACCTTCATGCTGTCGGTGAGCCGCGTCGGCTTCGCCGCCAACAGTCAGATCGTCGCCCTGCGCATCTGGCCGGCGTCGCTTTACACCCGCATCACGCTGGAGGCCAGCGAGGCCATCCAATACAAGCAGTTCACCATCGCCAACCCCAACCGGCTGGTGATCGACCTGCAAGGTGTGCAGCTCAACAGCGTGCTCAAAGACATCGGCGGCCAGATTTCCGCCGCCGACCCCTATATCAAGACCGCCCGCGCCGGCCAGTTCGATCCGGACACGGTGCGCCTGGTGCTGGAGTTGAAAGCGGACATCACGCCGCAGGCCTTCACCATGACGCCGGTGGCCGAGTACAAACACCGGCTGGTGGTGGACCTCTACCCGGCCGGCAAGCAGGACGATCCCTTGCTCGCCCTGCTTCAGGACTACAACAAGGGCAAGCTGGAACAGCCTGCGCCGCAGATCAAGCCCAAGAAAAAAGACAGCAATCGCCCCATCATCGTGATGCTGGACCCCGGCCACGGCGGCATCGATCCCGGCGCCGTCGGTCTGAACGGCACGCGCGAGAAGGACGTGGTGCTGAGCATCGGCAAACAGTTGAAGCGCATGATAGACGCGGAAAGCAATATGAAGGCCTATATGACCCGCGACGAAGACGTGTTCATCCCGCTGGGCGTGCGCGTGGCCAAGGCGCGCAAGCTGAACGCCGACCTGTTCGTGTCCATCCACGCCGACGCCGCGCCCAACCGCGCCGCGCGCGGCTCCTCGGTGTTCGCGCTGTCTGAAAAAGGCGCCACCAGCGCCTTCGCCAAGGCGCTGGCGCAAAGCCAGAACGACGCCGACCTGGTCGGCGGCGTCAAGATAGGCAGCAAGGACAAATACCTGGCCCACACCCTGCTGGACCTGACCCAGACCGCCACCATCAACGACAGCCTGAAACTGGGCAAGACCGTGCTGGGCCATCTGGGCGGCCTCAACAAGCTGCACAAGAGCGCGGTGGAACAGGCCGGCTTCGCGGTGCTGAAAGCGCCGGACATCCCGTCCATCCTGGTGGAAACCGCCTTCATCTCCAACCCGGAGGAAGAGCAGCGTCTGCTCAGCAGCGATTTCCAGCAGCAAATGGCCAATGCCATCTTCACCGGCATGAAAGGCTATTTCTCGCAGGGCGCGGCGCTGGCGGCCAGGGCCTGAGTCCGTCCCGCGGCCAAAACAAAACAGGTCCCGCTCAGGGACCTGTTTTTCATTGCGGCCGGGCGCTCACTCTCCGCGGCTCGCCTCGCTCGGCGACTCTTCCTGCGCCGGCACCCGATAGCTTTCCGTCGCCCACTCGCCCAAATCGATCAGACGGCAGCGCTTGCTGCAAAACGGGCGGAACTGGCTTTGCGGCTCCCAGCGCACCGGCGCGCGACAAGTGGGACAGGCGACAACGCGAACAGAATCAGACATGGCTTCTCAAAACGGGGCAAGGACCGGCGCGCGCGCCGGTCAGAACTTGCAATTGGTCAGGTGAAACTCGACATCCTGCTCGGTCTGCCGCGGCCGGGATTCCCCGGTTACCGCGCTGACGAAGCGGATATTGAGCGCGTATTTATTGGCGGACAGCTCGGGCAGCAGTTCCAGGCCGCCATCGTAGGCCACCCGGATCAGCTGCACCACCTTGCCGCCGGACATCTGCTGGAACACGCCGCGGCGCGCCACGTAATGATGGGTCTTGCCGCTGTCGCGCAACAGGGTCAGCAGAATGCCCGCCGCCTCGGCGGTGGGCATCAGCGGCGACGCCCAGCGCTTGATGTCCTGACGCCGCACCTCGGCCGACTTCTGCTGCCACTGGTGATAAGACGGCAAATCGAACTGGCAGGTGCCGCCGGGGATGCCGGCGCGCTGCTTGATCGCCATCAGCCACTCGTTTTCGCGCAGATGCTGGCCGAACTTGCCGGTCAGCGCCAGCAGCCGGCTGGACGCGTGCTCGATGTCCTCCAGCACGCCCTCCAGGGTCTCTTCCGCCACTTGCGGATTCTCGCGCAGCGCTTCCAGCATCTGTTTCTGCCGTTCCAACTCCTGCAGCAGATCCGCCTTCAAGTCCGCGCGCGAGGCGGTTTCCATCAGCTCGAACAACACCAGCAGGGCCGCATGATGATCATACGGATGGTCCTTGCCGATGAAATACCCAAGACGTGCGTAGAGATGCTCCAGGCGGAGCAGGATGCGGGTTCGCTCGGTGACGGGAAACTCAAAACTGATCACGGCGCATCGGCCCTTCTGCTTGGCTCGCGAGAGCCCGGTTATGATCTATCGGCTAGGCTGGCAAGATAATAATCGTGTTTGGCGTCGACTTGAAGCCTCAACGCAGCCAAGCTGTCATTATTACAAATTATATCGTCGGCGCGTTCGCGTCGCTGCGCTCTCGAACATTGCGCCGCCATGATCGCGCGCACGGCGTTTTCGTCCATGCCGTTGCGCCGCATCACCCGCTCCAGTTGCGCCGACTCCTCGCAATCCACCAACAAGGTGCGCGCCAGCATCGGCAGATAATGCCCGGTTTCAAACAATAAGGGCACCACCAACACGCAATACGGCCCGCGCGCCTCGGCCACCCTGGCCTCGCTCTGCTGCCGGATCAGCGGATGCAGCACGCTCTCCAGCCGCTGCCGGCTGCCGGCGTCGGCGAACACGCGCTCGCGCATCCAGCCGCGGTCCAAAGCGCCGTCCGCTCGCACCGCGCCCGCGCCGAAAGCCGCCGCCAAGGCCGGCATCGCCGCGCCATGCGGCCCGGTCAGCTCGTGCGCGATGGCGTCGGTGTCGACCACCGGCACGCCCAATTCGGCGAAGCGATCGGCCGCCGCGCTCTTACCGGAACCAATGCCGCCGGTCAGCCCCACCACTTTAATAGCCATGCAAATACCAATACACGATGTCTTGCCCCAGATCAGGGCAATCCAGCCGGCGGCCGCGAGATAAGGGCCAAACGGCAAGGGCTGGCCACGACCGTGCTTGGCCAGCAAAATCAAGACCACGCCCACCACCGCGCCCACCAGCGAGGACAGCAGGATCACCAAAGGCAGCAAGGTCCATCCCAGCCAGGCACCCAAGGCGGCCAGCAGCTTGAAGTCGCCATAGCCCATGCCCTCCTTGCCGGTGACCAGCTTGAAACCGTGAAACAACAGCCACAAGCTCAGATAGCCGGCCATCGCGCCTATCACCGCGTCGGCCAAGGGCACGGTTCCGGTCAGCAGGTTGAACAGCAAACCGCCCCACAGCAAGGGCAAGGTCAGGTTGTCCGGCAGCAGCTGCGTGTCCGCATCGATGAAGGTCAGCGCCAAGAGCACCGCGGTCAAGGCCATATAGGCCGGCAACTGCGCCGACCACCCATAGCGCCAGGCCAGGAAAGCGAACAACACGCCGGCCGACAGCTCCACCGCCGGATAACGCCAAGGGATGTTGACTCGGCAGCTCGCGCAGCGGCCGCGCAGCAACAGGAAGCTCAACAGCGGAATGTTCTGCCACGGACGCACCACGGCCCGGCATTGCGGGCAGTGCGAGGCCGGCCGCATTAAATTATAGGGCTCGACCGCCTCGCTCTCCTCCAGCTGCAGACAATCAACGCAGTTCCGCCGCCATTCGGCTTCCAGCATCTTGGGCAAACGATGGATGAGCACATTCAGAAAACTGCCAAGCAATAAACCCAGCACCAGCGCCGCGCCGGCGAAAGCCAGCGGGTACGAGCCGGCGATCCAGCGCCACTCCTCGATCATCCAACCACCTGCCCCATTTTGAAAATCGGCATATACATCGCAATGATCAAACCGCCGATCAAGATCCCCAGAATCACCATGATGGCCGGCTCCAGCAAGCTGGACAGCGCGGCCACCGCATTATCGACTTCTTCTTCGTAAAAATCCGCCACCTTGTCCAGCATCTGGTCCAGCGAGCCGGACTCCTCGCCGATCGAGGTCATTTGCAGCACCATATTAGGGAACAAGTCGGTGCGTTGCATCGAATAATTGAGGCTGGAGCCGGTGCTGACGTCGTTCTGAATCCGCTTAGTGGCGTCCGCGTACACCTGATTGCCGGAGGCGCCGCCCACCGAATCCAGCGCTTCCACCAGCGGCACCCCGGCGGCGAACAAGGTGGACAAGGTGCGCGCCCAGCGCGCGATGGTGGCTTTGCGGATGATGTCGCCAATTACCGGCATGCGCAGCAGAATGCGGTCCATCCGCTCTTGCAGCTTGGGCGTGCGCTTGAAGGCGTAGAGAAAGCCGAACAGGCTGCCGAAGATCACGCCGAAGATCAGCCACCAGTAATGGACGAAGCCATCCGACAGCCAGATCACGAACAAGGTCGGCGCCGGCAAATTGGCGCCGAAGCTGGAGAACAAATCCTTGAACGCCGGAATCACGTAAATCATGATGACGGCGGTAATGATGAAGGCGGTGCCGACGATGGCCGACGGATAGATCAGCGCCGACTTGATCTTGCCCTTGATCGCCATCACCTTTTCCTTGTAGGTGGCCAGCTTGTCCAGCAAGGAGTCCAGCACGCCGCCGGTTTCGCCCGCGGCGATGATGTTGCAGAACAGCTTGTCGAAGTACAAGGGCCGCTTGCGGAAGGCCTCCGCCAGCGACAGACCGGTTTCCACATCCGCGCGCACTTCCAGCAGCATCTTGGTCACGGCGGGGTTGCCGTGGCCCTTGGCCGCGATGTCGAAAGCCTGCAACAGGGGCACGCCGGCGCGCATCATGGTCGCCAGCTGCCGGGTGAACAAGGTGATGTCCCGCTCGGTGATGCGCTTGCCGAACCCGGCGCGCCGGCGCTTGATCTTGACGACATTGATGCCTTGACGCCGCAGCTGAGTCTTGGCCACCGCCTCGGACTCCGCTCTCAATTCCCCGCGTATCGCCTTGCCCGCCTTGTCCTTGCCTTCCCACTCCCAGACAAAGCCCGGCGTCGCTTTTTTCGCTACCGTGACTGCCATTCCATGGCCTCTTTCTTATTCCAAGCCGTTAAGTCAGCTTTCCGGCGGCTGCCGGAGGCGCGAAACCGCTTTTATTCGTTGGTCACCGCCTCGATCTCGGTCAACGAGGTCAAGCCCGCCTTGACCTTCAGCAGGCCGGCGTGGCGCAAATCCACCATGCCCTCCTTGCGCGCCAGATCGGCGATATCGATGGCGGTGCCGTTCTGCATGATCAAACGCGTCATCGCGTCGGTGATGGGCATCACTTCGTAAATGCCGGTACGGCCGCGGTAGCCGGTATTGCGGCACTCCTCACAGCCCACCGGCGCATAGGGCTTCCAGCTGCCGTCCAATTCCTCTTTCTTGAAACCCGCCCGCAACAGCGCCTCTTCGGGAATGTCCGCCGGCTTCTTGCAATGCGCGCACAAACGGCGCGCCAGGCGCTGCGCCATGATCAGCAGCACCGAGCTGGCGATATTGAACGGCGCCACCCCCATGTTCAGCATCCGGGTCAAAGTCGCCGGCGCGTTATTGGTATGCAGGGTGGAGAACACCATGTGACCGGTCTGCGCCGCCTTGATCGCGATGTCCGCCGTTTCGAAATCCCGGATCTCGCCCACCATGATCACGTCCGGATCCTGGCGCAGAAAAGCCTTCAGGGCCGAGGCGAAGGTCAGCCCGGCGCGCTCGTTGACGTTGACCTGATTGATGCCCGGCAGGTTGATTTCCACCGGGTCCTCGGCCGTGGCGATATTGATGTCCGGCTTGTTCAGCAAATTAAGACAGGTATACAGCGACACCGTTTTACCGCTGCCGGTGGGGCCGGTCACCAGCACCATGCCGTAGGGGCGCCCGATCGCGTCCAGCAACAAACGTTTCTGCTCCGGCTCGAAGCCGAGCTGCTCGATATCCAGATTCGCCGCCGACGAGTCCAGGATACGCATCACGATCTTTTCGCCGTACAAAGTGGGCAAGGTGCTGACCCGGAAATCGATCGCCCGCGCCTTGGAAATGACCAGCTTCATCCGGCCATCCTGCGGCACCCGCTTTTCCGAAATATCCAGCTTGGAAATCACCTTGATCCGGGAGGCGATCTTTTCCTTCAACACCAAGGGCGGCTGCGAGATCTCCTTCAACACCCCGTCCACCCGGTAACGAATGCGGTAGAACTTCTCATAGGGTTCGAAATGGATATCGGACGCGCCGCCATTGATCGCGTCCAGCAACACCTTGTGGATGAATTTGACCACCGGCGCGTCGTCGACGTCCGGCTGCGCGCCGGTATCCGCCGGCGCGTCCGGATCGGCGAATTCGAGATCGCCAAAATCCTCGTTTTCCAGGGCCTTGATCGCGGCGGTGGCGTCCTCGCCGTACTTGCCGAGCATCTTGCCCAGCTTGTCGTCCTCCACCACCACCACTTCCACCGTCATCCCGGTCTTGAAGGTGATGGCGTGATAGGCCGAGGTCTGAGTCGGGTCCGAGGTGCCGACATACAGCTTGTTGCCGCGCTTGAGCAGGGGCAGCAAGCGCCGGCTGGCGATCAGCTCGTCATCCACCACGCCCTTGGGCAACTGATCGAGATCGATGGCCGACATGTCCAATAAGGGATAGCCAAAGGTCTTGGACGCGAACATCGCGACATCCTGCGCCGTCATCTTCTTGCTCTGAATCAGCTGCTCGACAAAGCTGATATGCGATGCCTGAGACTGACGCAGAATGGCGTCCGCATCCTGCTGCAACAGCATATTGTTTTGCACCAAGGCCCGACCCAAGCCGGAAATGCCAGCCGAAGCTTCCATACGCTTGCAACTCACCAGTAAACAGATTTGAGGACACCGCGCGACGCTCCCGTGCCAGAGCCCGCCGCCTTCAAGACAGCCGCACTACCGTTACAACATTATATGCAAAATGCGGATGCTGCTTTGACTTAAATCCCGGCGCGGCTGGATAGGTCCGGCTTAGCGCCAAAACAAAAAGGACTGCCGAAGCAGTCCTTTCAAGGTGATACTCAGGTGCGCTTAGAAGCGGTGCACCAGACCCAGGCCGAAGGAGTTTTCCTTCTCCACATTATTGCCCTTCCACTTCACGTGACCGTAGGAAGTGTAAACCTCGGTACGCTTGGACAAAGCGTAGTCCAGAGCCAATACATATTGGTCGTAACCAGAGTTGTTGACATCGCTACCACCAACGCTGATGTCGTAACCCTTGACGTAGGAGAAGTACGGGGTCAACGAACCGAAGGTATAACCCAGAGTCAGGGCCAGTTCGCGGGTTTTCACTTCTTTGCTCACATCCAGATTGCTAGAGCCAGCGGTCAAAGCGTTAAAGGCGGCTTTGTTATACAACACGCCCTTGGTATCGGCATAAACGCCGGCAGTGCCATCGATATAGCCACGAATTTGTTGATAGCCCAAGACCGCATAGATATTGTTGGCCATGTAGCCGCCTTCAAAGCGGTGCCAATCTTTATTCGAGCTACGCCCGCCAGACACAAGCGCCTTATCGGCGTCACCCCAGTTCTGGTAGTTGTACTTGCCGAAGAAGCCGGAGTTTTCATAGCTCAGGCCCAGGTTCCAAGTCTGGCGATTGGTGCGGCTGCCATCAGTGCTTGCCCCGCGAGCTTCGTCGGTGCCATACAGGAACGCGAAGCTGAAGCCGGCCCAGTTCGGGCTGTCGTAGCGAATGGCGTTGTTGACG
Organism: Chromobacterium sp. Beijing; assembly: GCF_021496765.1. Taxonomy (NCBI): domain Bacteria; kingdom Pseudomonadati; phylum Pseudomonadota; class Betaproteobacteria; order Neisseriales; family Chromobacteriaceae; genus Chromobacterium; species Chromobacterium sp. Beijing. Next base: position 4,929,519 of record NZ_CP053750.1, on the reverse strand, counting down.
CGGTCGTCAAGGCGGGTGAAGTAAGCCAGACCACCTACGCTTTGCGAACTGTAATAGCCCGGGTCCACCTGCTCCATCGAATCGTTAGCGTAGTTGGACAGACGCCCCAGACGGAACTTACCCCAGCTGTCGCCGGCCAAGCCGATGAAACTGTCGCGGGTATTAAAGCCAGAGGATTCGGAGCCGTCGATATTCACGCGATTCTCAACCTGCCAGATGGCTTTCAGGCCATTGCCCAGATCTTCGTTGCCCTTGAAGCCGATGCGCGAGGTCCAGTCGTTGATCTGGGAGTTACCCTGGGGCTTGCCGTTGGAGTCGAGGCTGGTATTCGAGCGGTAGGTCTTGTTGTACTCGTAACCACCGCGGATTTCACCGTAGATGGTGACGTCGGCCATTGCGGCGGCGGCCGGCATCAGGGCGGCGATTGCAAGAGCGATATGCGTCTTGTTCATTGCAGTTCCTTTCAAGTCAGTTGATATTGTCCTGTTGATTTCGCTAGTTCTAAGGCCAGAGAACCCGGACATTTATGTGTCGCCGATATGCTTCGGTGATCGCTAGGCTCAATATAAGACCGACGTTGCGAAAAAACAAAAACAGCATGCACTTCCAACAAAAAAGCACTCAAAAAAACAACACATGCATCACAAACCCTTGTTTTACATGAACACCAGACTGAAGCGCCACCAGCCATGAGATGCAATTACGCAACACAAGCAGTAACTTAGTGCAAAAAAGCAACAAACCACAAAGCATAAAATGGACCATCCACTGTCAGACAATCAAACCATGACGAGCTTACCCATGAGCAAGGTTTCGCTTTACTGGCTCAGGCGCGACCTGCGCCTGGAGGACAACCACGCTTTGCAGCAAGCGCTGGCCTCGGGCCGCCCGGTGCAGTGCGTCTTTGTTTTCGACAGCAATATTCTCGACACGCTCTCCCCCGCCGACAGACGCATCGGCTTCATCTGGCAATCCTTGCAGGAAGTTCAGACGTCCCTGCGCGCAGCGGGCGGGGAGCTATGGTGTGCGACAGGGCCAGCGCAAGACATCATCCCGAGGCTGGCGGCGCAGCTAGGCGCCGAGGCCGTTTACGTGAACGAGGATTACGAGCCCTATGCGCGCCAGCGAGATCAGATAGTTGCCCAGGCCCTGGCAACAATGGGCAAGAGCTTGCTCTCATACAAGGATCAGGTCATTTTCGCCAGGGACGAGCTGCTCACCTCCAGCGGCAAACCCTTCACCGTGTTTACCCCCTACTGCAATGCCTGGCTCAAAAGACTGAGCCCACAGCACAGCCAATCGCTGACCATGCCTTCGCTGGCGGGCCGCTTGCGCCCGCCAGCGGACACGCCGGCTATGCCCGACCTGGCGGAATTGGGCTTCACCCAGGCAGAACCCTGCTTGCTGACGCCCGGGGCCTCCGGCGCCCAAGAGCGGTTCGCCGATTTCTGTCAGCAACGCATCCAACGCTACCATCAACAAAGGGACTACCCCGGCGTAAAGGGCGTGTCCTATCTGTCCACCCATTTGCGCTTCGGCACCATCTCGATTCGCCAGCTGGTGCAATTCGCCAGTTTCGACGGCGGAGAGGGCGCGATGTGCTGGCTGAAGGAGTTGATCTGGCGAGAGTTTTATCAGCAGCTGCTATGGCACTTCCCCAATATCGCCACTCACAGCTTCAAGCCGCAATACCGAGACCTTCCCTTTCCCAACCGCCAGGACTGGCTGGAAAGCTGGCAAAAAGGACTAAGTGGTTATCCGTTGATTGATGCGGCCATGCGACAACTGAACCAAACCGGCTATATGCACAACCGGCTGCGCATGATCACCGCCAGTTTTCTAGTCAAGGATTTGCTGATTGACTGGCGTCTGGGAGAACGCTATTTCGCGGAGAAGCTGCTGGACTTCGATCTGGCCTCGAACAACGGCGGCTGGCAATGGGCGGCCTCCACCGGCTGCGACGCGCAACCCTATTTCCGCATCTTCAACCCGGTGACGCAATCGCAGAAATTCGATCCGGACGGCCGCTTCATCCGTCGCTACGTGCCGGAGTTGGCCGCGCTCAGCGATCAGGCGATCCACGCCCCCTGGCAAGCCAAGGCGCTGCCGGAAGGCTTCGTGCTGGGCCGGGACTATCCACGCCCCATCGTCGACCACGCCGAGCAAAGGCAATTGGCGCAGGCTCTGTTCGGCAAGCAATGAAAAACGCCCGCATCCGCGGGCGTTGTTTCCAGCAAACCATTGACAGGTAAACGTCAGGGCTTTTTCTTGGCCGCCGGTTTGGAGGCTTCTTTCTTGACGCCGGCCACCGGTTTGGCCGCAGCGGCGGCGGGCTTGGCGGCGGCGGGTTTGGCCGCGGCTTTCGGCGCGGCGCTGGAAGCGCCGCTGACCGCGATCTCGCTGCGCAGTTTTTCCAAGGTCTTGTCGCCAATCCCGCTGACGTTTTTCAGATCGTCAACGCTCTTGAACGGGCCGTTCTTGGCGCGGTAATCCACAATGGCCTTGGCCTTGACCGGGCCGATTCCGTTCAGCGCCTCCAGCTCCTGCTGGTTGGCGGTATTGATGTTGACGGCGGCGAAAGCGGTGCCGCAAATCAGCATCAGGGCGGCAAACAGGGCTAACAATTTTTTCATCATTGATCTCCTTGTGAGACAGGACTGGCAACCTCAACCGCGTTGCAGGATCAATTCTATGACGACCTTGCTGCCAATGTAAGCTAGCGCCAAGGACAGGAAGCCGGCCAAAGTCCAGCGAATCGCCACCCGGCCGCGCCAGCCTTGCAACTTGCGGCCGATCAACAGGCCGCCGAACAATAGCCAGGACAACACGGCGAAGATGGTCTTGTGCGTCAGCGCCGCGGCATGTCCCAACACTTCTTCGGAAAACACCACGCCGGTCAACAAGGAAACCGTCAGCAGCAAGAAGCCGACGCCTATCACCTGGAACATCATTTTTTCCAGGGACAGCAAGGGCGGCAATTGCTTGACCAGCGGAGAGGCCCGCTTATCGTGCAGGGCTTTCTCCAAAAACAGCATCAGAATGGCGATCAGCGCGCCGATGGCGAACAGGCTGTAAGCAAACAGGGAGACCAGGATATGCAGCACAAAAGCCGGATTGCTCAGGTCTTGCACCACATGCTGGCCAGGGAACAGCAGGGCGAAGCCCAACGCGGCCATCGCCAGCGGCATCATGAACAGCTGCAGGCCTTCCACGCGATAGAAGAAGCTGCAAGTCCAATAAATCAGCAGCATGATCCACACCATCACCGACAGCGCGCGGCCAACCCCCAGGGACAGCAAAGCGCCCTGAGTCAGCGGCAACAACACCGCAATCGCCTGCAGCAGCAGCAGCACGCCCAATAGGCTGTGTTCCAGCCGCGGCTTGCGCGGCCAGCACGCCAGGCCGCGCCAGTTGGCGAAGTAGTGCCAGCTGAAAACCCCGTAAGAGAGGATCAGCGCAATAGAAAGTACGAGCAGGAAACGGGTCATGTCGGGTGTTTTATCAAAACCGGGCGCAGCCCCGGCGGCTCGTGGTAAAATCGATAGTTTGAGAGTCTACACCAACCGGCAAGCCGTTGGCAGAAGTAAGGACGCACCATGCTAGACAACCTGACCAGCCGCCTGTCCGGCGTGATGAAAAATCTGCGCGGCAATGCGCGCTTGACCGAGGCCAATATCCAGGACGCGATGCGCGAAGTGCGCATGGCCCTGCTGGAGGCCGACGTCGCCCTGCCCGTGGTCAAAACCTTTATCGCCCAGGTCAAGGAGCGCGCGCTCGGCCAGGACGTGGCCGGTAGCCTGACGCCGGGCCAAGCCCTGGTGGGCGTGGTCAATGAGGAATTGACCAAATTGATGGGCGAGAAGAACGACGCCCTCAATCTGGCCGCCGTGCCACCCGCCATCGTGCTGATGGCCGGCCTGCAGGGCGCCGGCAAAACCACCACGGTCGGCAAGCTCGCCAAGCTGTTGAAAGAGACCCAGAAGAAAAAAGTGCTGGTCGTCTCCGCCGACGTTTACCGCCCCGCCGCCATCGAGCAGTTGAAACTGCTGGCCCAGCAGGTCGGCGTCGAATGGTTCCCGTCCTCCGGCGACCAGAATCCGGTCGATATCGCCCGCGCCGCGGTGGATCACGCCAAGCGCCACTTCTTCGATGTGCTGATGGTGGATACCGCCGGCCGTCTGGCCATCGACGAGGCGATGATGGCCGAGATCAAGGCGCTGCACGCGACGCTGAATCCGGTGGAGACCTTGTTCGTCGTCGACGCGATGCAGGGCCAGGATGCGGTCAACACCGCCCAGGCTTTCAATGAAGCGCTGCCGCTGACCGGCGTCATCCTCACCAAGATGGACGGCGACTCGCGCGGCGGCGCCGCGCTGTCGGTCCGCCACATCACCGGCAAGCCGATCAAATTCATCGGCGTCGGCGAAAAAGTGTCCGGCCTGGAACCCTTCCACCCGGACCGGATCGCCAGCCGGATTTTGGGCATGGGCGATGTGCTGTCGCTGATCGAGGAAGTGCAAAAAGGCATCGATCAGGACGAAGCCGCCGCCATGGCCAAGAAGTTGAAGTCCGGCAAGGGCTTCGACCTCGAAGACTTCAAGGCCCAGATGCAGCAGATGAAGAAAATGGGCGGCATGAGCAATCTGCTGGAGAAAATGCCGGGGCAACTGGGCCAGATGGCCAAAGGCGTGCAGGGCGCGGAGGCGGAGAAAGCCATGCGCCGCATCGAAGGCATCATCAACTCGATGACGCCGCAAGAGCGCCATAAGCCGGAATTGCTCAAGGCCAGCCGCAAACGACGCATCGCCGCCGGCGCCGGCGTGACGGTGCAGGAGGTCAACAAGCTGCTGAACCAGTTCGAACAGACTCAGAAAATGATGAAGCAGTTCTCCTCCAAGGGAGGCATGATGAAAATGCTTCGCGGCATGAAGGGCATGATGCCCGGCATGTAAGCTGAAACGGGTGCCTGGCACCCGTTTTTCTTGATGTAAAAGGATTTCGATGTCGCTCGATGTTGCCGTTCTGACCGATTCGCGCCTGCTGCCGCCTGACGACGGCGACTGGTACCGCCGCCAGGTTCACCATGAAGACGGCCTGGTGCTGGCGGCGCTGCAGCGCCAGGGCTTGCGCGGCCGCCGCCTGGCCTGGGACGATCCGGACATGGACTGGGCCGACTCGGCTTGCGCGCTGTTCCGCACCACCTGGGATTACTTCGAGCGCCTGCCCGCGTTTTCCGACTGGCTGGCGCGCGCGGCCGCTCAAACCCGCCTCTTCAACGAGATTGAGCTGATTCGCTGGAATCTGGACAAACACTACCTGTCCGAGCTGCAACAAAACGCTGTTCATACGGTGGACACGCGCTACATTGAGAAAGGCGCGCCGCAAACGCTGCGCCAGTTGCTGGAAGAGTGGAACTGGGACGACGCCATCTTGAAACCGGCCGTCTCCGGAGCTGCCCGGCACACGTATCGCGTCGCCCCGACAAACGCAGAATCGCTGGAATGCGTATACGCCGAGCTGATCCAGCAGGAGGCCATGCTGCTGCAGCCCATGCAACACAATGTGCTGAGCCAGGGAGAATTGTCCCTGATCGTCATCGACGGCCGCTTCAGCCACGCCATCCGCAAAACGCCGAAGTCCGGCGACTTCCGCGTGCAAGACGATCACGGCGGCCAGGTTCACCCGCATCAGGCCGACGCGCAAGAGATCGCCTTCGCCGAAGCCGCCGTGCGGGCGGTCCCTTTCGACGTGCTGTACGCGCGCGTCGACATGATTCGCGACAACCATGACCGCCTGGCGGTCATGGAGCTGGAAATGATTGAACCGGAGCTGTTTTTCCGCTTCCGACCGCAAGCCGCGGAGGAGTTGGCCGCGGCGCTCGCGCGCCGTCTGCGCTGAGCAATGAGCGATTTTGTACCGCAACCCGCCAGAACACCGGCAACCCACGTTTGGAACTACCCAGCATGAACCTGACCACGCTGACCGCCCTAAGCCCCCTGGATGGCCGCTACGCCGGCCAAGTCGAGGCCTTGCGCAATCTGTTTTCCGAGTACGGCCTGATGAAGTTCCGCATCAAAGTGGAGCTGGAATGGCTGAAGATGCTGGCCGCCGAGCCGGGCATCGAGGAAGTGCCTTCCTTCTCGGAGGCCACCATCCGTGAAATCGACGACGTGATCGCCAACTTCAACGTGCAACACGGCGAAGAAGTCAAAGCCATCGAGGCGCGCACCAATCACGACGTGAAAGCCATCGAATACTGGCTGAAGGAACGCCTGTCCGGCAATCCGGAAGTGATGGCGGCCAGCGAGTTCATCCACTTCGCCTGCACCTCCGAAGACATCAACAATCTGTCGCACGCGCTGATGCTGAAAACCGCGCGCAACACCGTGGTGCTGCCCGCGATCGACGAAGTCATCCACAAGCTGCAAAAACTGGCCCACGAACTGGCCGACACCGCGATGATGTGCCGCACCCATGGCCAGCCTGCGACCCCGTCCACGATGGGCAAGGAGTTGGCCAATACGGTCTACCGCCTGAAACGTCAGCGCGAACAGCTGGTTCATCAGGAAATCCTTGGCAAGATCAACGGCGCGGTGGGCAATTACAACGCCCATCTGGTCGCCTACCCCGACATCGACTGGGAAAGCTTCTGCGGCCGCTTCGTCACCGGCCTGGGCCTGACCTTCAACCCCTACACCATCCAGATCGAACCGCACGATTACATGGCCGAGCTGTATCAGGTCCTGGCGCGGGTCAACACCATCCTGATCGACCTGAACCGCGACATCTGGGCTATATCTCGCTGGGCTATTTCAAGCAAAAAGTGAAGAAAGACGAAGTCGGCAGCTCCACCATGCCGCACAAGGTCAATCCGATCGACTTCGAAAACGCCGAAGGCAATCTGGGCATGGCCAACGCCATCCTGGGCCACTTGGCGGAAAAACTGCCGGTATCGCGCTGGCAGCGCGACCTGACCGACTCCACTGTGCTGCGCAATATGGGCGTGGGCTTCGGCTACACCATTCTGGGCCTCAAAGCCTGCCTGAAAGGCCTGAACAAGCTGGAAATCAATCCGCAGGCAATCGCATCCGAGCTGGACAATAGCTGGGAGCTGCTGGCGGAGCCGGTGCAAACCGTAATGCGTCGCCATGGCGTGCCCAACCCCTACGAGCAACTGAAAGAGCTGACGCGCGGCAAGGGCGGCATTACCCGTGAAACCCTGCATGCCTTCATCAAGAACCTGGAGTTGCCCGAAGCGGAGAAAGCCCGCCTGCTGGAATTGACCCCGGCCAGCTATATCGGCAAGGCCGCGGAACTAGCCAAGCGCATTTAATCTCGCCTGCGCGAGCAATAAAAAAACCGCCCTCACCCGGCGGTTTTTTTTATTCAACGACCATTTAAAAATAGATCGGCGCGAAAAACGAAAAACCCAGCTTTCAAAAGAAAGCTGGGTTTTTGAATTTGGTTGCGGGGGCAGGATTTGAACCTACGACCTTCGGGTTATGAGCCCGACGAGCTACCAGACTGCTCCACCCCGCGTCAGAGAGGTTGCATATTATACAAGCCCGCTTTGACTGTCAAGATATTTCTACCTTGAGCCAGTTCAGGCGCTCCAATTCACCCAGCCCAGCTGCCATGTCGCCAAGATCACCAAGCCAAAGACGATGCGGTACCAGGCGAACGCATTGAAATTATGGCTGGACACATAGCGGATCAAACCACGCACGGCGAAGAAGGCGCTGATGAAGGCCGCGACAAAGCCAACGCCTATCACCGGCACATCGGCGGCGGTGAATTGGTGCCAATGCTTGTACACATCGTAGAAGGTGGCCGCGAACATGGTCGGCACCGCCAAGAAAAAGGAAAACTCGGTGGCGACCTTGCGATCCAGGCCAAACAGCATGCCGCCGATAATGGTGGAGCCGGAACGCGACGTGCCGGGCACCATGGCGAACACTTGGGCACACCCCACTTTCAAGGCGTCCTGCCAGCTCATTGCGTCCACGCTGCTCACCCGCGGCACGCGCTGTTTGCGCTCAACCAGCAGAATGATGACGCCGCCCACCACCAGGGCCAGTGCCACCGTCACCGGATTGAACAAATAGTGCTTGATCGCCTTGATCGCGAAAAAACCGATGACCGCCGCCGGCAGGAAAGCCACCAGCAAATTACTGATGAAGCGCAGCGACTGGGCCTCCCGCCGCAAAGCCCCCTGCGCCACGCCCAGAAAGCGCTGCCGGTACTCCCAAACCACCGCCAGGATCGCGCCCAGCTGTATCACCACCTCGAACACGTCGGCATTGTTCTGAAAGTCGATCAGATCCCCGACCACGATCAAGTGCCCGGTGCTGGAAATCGGGAAAAACTCCGTCACCCCTTCGACAATGCCCAGCAATAAAGCCTTGGCCAACAGCATCACATCCATGTCCACCCATCCCCCATCAAGGATTAATACGCACAAAAGGCAGCCCCAGGGCTGCCTTCTTCACCAAGCGTCTTGCTCGATTCTTATTTTTTCTCGGCTCTGGCTTTGGCCACCAGCTCGTTGATCACCTGCACCATGCGCTCCGGCGCCACCGGCGTCACCACGTACTTGCCGTTGACGATCACCGTCGGGGTGCCCTGGATCGCGTAATCGCGGGTCATCTTGGCCGCCTTGGCCACCTGCGCGTTCACGCCGAAGGATTTGTACGCCTGCATCACCTTGGCGGCGTCAACGCCCTTCTGCTGCTTCAGCCAGTTGGCGAACACGCCCTCGTCCGACAGGTTGACGCGCGACTTCACCACGGCCTCGAAAGCCGGGCGATGCAGTTTGTCGTAAGTGCCGGAGGTCTTGAAGGCGGAGAACATGCGCACAAAGCCTTCCATCGACTTCTGCCACACGATCTGTTCCTTGGAGAAGGCCACGTCGGCGGGTTTGCTCTTCTCCCAGGCGCTCATCGCCGGCTCAAGTTCCAGGCAGTGAATGCAATGGTAGGAGAAGAACTCGATCACCTCGACTTTTTTCGGATCCGCCACCGGCTGCGGCGTCGCCAGCATGGTGTAATCCTTGCCCAGCTCAATCGCCGCGTTTGCCAAGCCGCTGAACAGCATCAACGAAAGCAATAACCACTTTTTCATTATCGATTTCCTAAATAGAGGAAGAGTTTATTCCGCCTTGACGACCGTTGCGCCAATGCCGTCCTGCTTCAACTGAGCCTTCACCCGATCCACCTCGTCCTGGCGGTTGTACGGCCCCACCCTAACGCGATGCACCAGCCCCTTTTCCGGCACAGTCACCGACTGGATTTTGGCTTCCACGCCCAGCAAGGCCAGCTTGGCCTTGAGGTTGTCCGCCTCGTCCTGATTCTGGAAGGATCCCAGCTGCAAGTAGACCTTTTTGGCCGGCTGCTGCGCAGAAGGTTCCGTCGCTTTGCCGTTCTTGCCGGGCACCGCATCCACCTGTCCTGGCAGGATCTTATAAAAATCAAAGCGTTGCTCGTCCTTGCCGGCGTCCTTGGCCGCCGGCGCGGCCGGAGCCGGCTTGGCTGGGGTTTCCGTCGGCATCGGCGGCGGAGCGGAAGGCGGCTCCTGAGCCGGCTTGACCGCCGGCGCCGGAGCGGCGGCGGTTTCCGAGGCGGCGTCGGCAATGCGGGTGCCCGGCGCCAGCAGTTCCGTCGGCGGCGCGGAAGCGCCGGCCGCCTTGCGATCCAACTTCTCCAAGTTGCTGAACGGCGTAGAGGACTTATTCAGATACATGGCGAGGCCGACCGCGACGGCAATGCCGACGATCAAACCGATGACGATGCCCGCCACCATGCCGCCGCCTCCGCTTTTGGAGCTAGATGAGCGACCGCGGGAACCACGGGAGGAATTTTTTAAATCTCGATTTGCCATGCAGCACTTACGCTTTTAACTAATCAAATAGTTCAACAAACTATCTGGATTGATCAATTCTTTATTTATTGTTAGCCATTAGGCATTGCGGCGCGTCGTAATTGAATCGCCTGCAACACATGCTCCCGCATGACCATTGCCTGACCCTGTAAATCGGCAATGGTTCTGGAAACTCGAAGTATCCGATGATAACTGCGCGCAGACAAGCCGATCTTGTCCAAAACTTGCCGCAATAATGCCAGCGCCTCGGCGTGAAAATCGCCAATCGCCTCCAATTCGGCCCCGCTCAAGCCGGCATTCGCCTTTCCCTGCCGGGCCAATTGCAGACGATACGCCGTCGCCACCCGTTCGCGCACCAAGGCGCTGGACTCGCCGACAGCCCCGCCCACCAACTGCTCCGCCGGCAAGGACTGCACTTCAACGTGCAAATCGATGCGATCCAATAAGGGACCGGAGATTTTACCTCGATAGCGCCCCACTTGCTCGGGCGTGCAGCTGCATTTTCCGCTGAAATGCCCAAGATAACCACACGGACAGGGATTCATGGCCGCAATCAGCTGGAAGCGCGCGGGAAAACTGGCTTGGCGCGCGGCGCGCGAGATGTGGATCACCCCGGCCTCCAGAGGCTCGCGCAGCACTTCCAACACCTTGCGATCGAACTCGGGCAATTCGTCCAGAAACAAAACGCCGTGATGCGCCAGGCTGATTTCTCCCGGCCGCGGATCGCTGCCGCCGCTGTAATTTCCACAAATAAATGCAAAAATAGATAGAGTTTCCAGCGGAGCATGCAAATGGGCCACCCCCTGCGATACACCCCTGTCAGGGACATCGTCTACAACAGCCGTAGTGTAACTGGTATGGTTCCCCGGCTGGGTCAGTACGAGTCAACATTGGAGCGCGATCTCATGGAGATCCTGCGCTTCGACCCCAGTGTCGAGCACTTCACCGCTCAACCGGTCACCATCGGGTATTTCGACCCGCTCGGGAAACTGCGCACCTACACCCCAGATGGCCTTATCCAGTTCAAGCCAACAGCCTCACAGACCCCGCAGCCCGTATTATATGAGGTCAAGTACCGGGCTGATTTCCGCCTGGACTGGCACAACCTGCTTCGCAAGTTCCGAGCCGCTAAAGCCTATGCTTTGGATCAGGGGTGGCGCTTCGAAGTTTTCACCGAGCGCGAAATTCGTACCCCCTACCTCGACAACGCCAAATTCCTCTGGCGTTACCTGGAGCAGAGTCCGTCACCTGATGCCCGCCGGCAGATTCTTCAGGCGCTCTGGGACCTCGATGAGACCGATCCGGAGATGTTGCTGTTTGCCCTCTGCCGCGATGCCCACAATCGCGCCCGGCTGATTCCCACACTTTGGCATCTGGTGGCGATCGGCGCCATCGGCTGCGACCTGAATGTGCCGTTGACCATGCGTTCCCGCCTGTGGCCAGTGGAGGAGCACTGATATGAAAACCATCCGCCCAGGCCAAGTGGTCTATTGGCGCGATCAAGCCGCCATCGTGCTGGAGCTGAAAGGCTTCTCAGATGCCATCCTGCGCACCATCGACGGTTCCCGAACCGAAATCGCCGCGGTCTGTGACCTTAGCCTTGCTCCGGTCTCACCCTCCGACCCTACAGCCCCCCACCTACTGGCCAAAGACAAAGACTGGGATCTGGCAGTACAACGCTACGAGTGCATACGCCCCTTGCTGGATCTGCCCGGTCGCAGCACGCAGGACGTGCGGCGGGTGGCCGACGCCACCGGCAAGAGCCTGGTCACCATCTACCGCTGGCTCAACCGCTTCGAAGAGACCGGCCTGGTTTCCTCTTTGCTGCGGACGCCGCGTTCGGACAAAGGCGGCAGCCGCCTTTCCGAGGAGGTTGAGCAGATCATTGCTCTTCAGATCCAGCATTACTACCTGAAGCAGGAACGGCCTTCCGTTCTCAAGCTATACAAGTTGATCAAGCTGGCATGCCAAGAGGCGGATCTGGAACCTCCCAATCAAAACACGGTTTATGCGCGCGCCTACGCCATCGACCAGCGGGAGATGCTGAGTAAGCGCTATAGCCCTCGGCTGGCACGCGAGAAGCTCGAGCCGCTACGCGGCCAGTTTCCCGGCGCCGATTACCCCTATGCAGTGGTACAAATTGACCATACCAAGGTCGATGTGGTGATCGTTGATGAAGCACACCGCTTGCCGATCGGCCGCCCCTATCTGACTGTGGCCCTGGATGTGGCGACCAAGATGATTTCCGGCTTCCTGATGACGCTGGATCCGCCCAGCTCGCTGTCGGCCGGCTTGTGTGTGGCCCACGCGGTGATGCGTAAAGAACATTGGTTGGCAAAACGCGACATCGTCGCGGAGTGGCCGGTCTACGGCAAAATGAGCAAGATTCACGTCGATAATGCCAAGGAGTTCCACGGCAAGATGCTCAAGCGCGCCTGCGAGCAGCACGGGATCATCCTGGAACACCGCCCGAAGGGGCAGCCGAACTACGGCCCTCACATCGAGCGCGCATTCCGCACCTTCATGGGGGAGTGCCAGAGTCTGCCCGGCACGACCTTCTCGAACGTGCAGGCCAAGATGAACTACGACTCGGAAGGCCGCGCCTGCATGACGCTGGCCGAGCTGGAACTGTGGTTCACGGTCTTCGTGGCCTACTGCTACCACCACCGCGCGCACAAGGGCATCAACGAGGTGCCGCCGATCAAGCTGTATCACCAATTCGTCCACGGCACCGCCGAGCGCCCGGGCATCGGCCTGCCGGCACCGATCGAGGATGAGGAGAACTTCCGCCTCGACTTTACCCCTTATGTCGAGCGCACCATCCAGCGCCACGGCGTGGTCATTGACAACATCCACTATTACGCGCCGATCTTGCGCCGCTGGGTCGAGTCCGAAGTCCGCGCCACTGGCAAGGGACGCAAGTTTCTGTTTGCACGCGACCCGCGCGACATCAGCGTGGTGTATTTCCTGGATCCGGAAACCCGCTGCTACAGCCCGGTGCCGTATCTGAATAACACCCGACCGGCCATCAGCTTGTGGGAGCTGCGCGCGACGCTGCAGCGGCTGAAGCAGGATCCGGTCAGCCACGTCGACGAAGAGATGATCTTCCAGGGCATCCGCCGCATGCGCGAGATCGAGGCCGAGGCCGTCGAAAAAACCCGCCTGGCCAAGCAACATCGCGCGACGGAGAAACGCAAGCGTCGCATGGCGGAGCGTCGCAACGGCTGGGTCGGCGTGCATGCGTCGGTAGTACCGGCGCCGCTCCTCCCGGTGCAGCCAACAGCCGATGACGACGATATCCAACCTTTCAGCGACATCCAGCTCGGCTAAGGAGCCCCATCATGAGTAAATATCCTCATCTCCATCCCAGCACGGCCGAGCAGGTCGAACTGGATGCAGCCAGCCGTATCACCTGGCTGAAACGACCGCGCTGGATTGGCTACCCGCGGGCCCAAGATATCCTGGCCAAGCTGGAAGATCTGGTCGATCACCCCCGCGAGGCACGTATGCCTAATATGCTGTTGATCGGTGGCAGCAACAACGGCAAGACCCGACTGATCCAACACTTCGCCCAACGCCACCCCGCGGAAGAAAACCCCGGCGCCGAATACATGATTGCGCCGGTGCTCTACGTCCAGGCACCGCCTACGCCCAGTGAGCCCGGCTTTTATTCAGGCATCCTCAATGCACTGTTCGAAAGCGTGCCGACCTCATCCACCGATGCCAAGCGTGCCCAAGTGATTCGCGTGCTACGCGGCATTCAGCTGAAGGTGCTGATCATCGACGAGCTACACAACGTGCTGGCCGGCTCATCGGTGAAACAGCAGCAGTTCCTCAACATGATCAAGTTTCTGGGCAACGAGCTGCAGATTTCGATTGTCGGCTGCGGCACCGGTGATCTGTTGCGCGCGGTCAGTGTCGATCCACAAATCCAGAACCGTTTCCTGCCGGAGCTACTGCCGAAGTGGCAGATGGACAAGGCGTTCCGCCAGCTGCTGATGTCGTTCGAGCGCGTGCTGCCGCTGCCGCGGCCGTCCAACCTGCACGAGTCGATGCTGGCCGCCAAGATCCTCGCCATGTCGGAAGGCACTATCGGCGAGCTATCGATACTGCTGAACCAAGCAGCGATTTATGCCTTGCGTCATGGAGAGGAGCAGCTCACCGCGGAGACGTTAAATGCCTGCGGCTACGTCTCGCCCAGCGATCGCACCCGCCTGGCCGCGCATGTGTAAACCATGCTGCCGATGCACCCTCAGCCGCAACCAGGAGAGATCCTCTCCTCCTGGATGGTGCGGCTGGCATTTGCCAATGGCTTCATGCTCCATACCTTTTACGACAAGCTATTGGGCTACCACGCTCCAATCTGGAACCGCGATACCGATCGTGATCCATCTATCGCGCTTCTGACACTGCTGGCTCAGCATACCGGCCATGCTGTAGCAGAACTGCAGACGCTGACGTTGCTTCCTTACCAAGGACGGCTATTCGATACGCCAATCAATGGCCATTGGTCCTGGATTCGACCGGTCGGGGTCTATCACCGCAAGCGCAAACGGCCTGGCATGCAGTTCTGCCCGTTGTGCTTGGCACAATCCCCCGTCGCCTATTATCGTCTTCCGTGGAGGCTGGCCTTATATGTCGTCTGCGAGCATCATCAGTGTGTGATGGAGGAGTGCTGCCCTGCATGCCACGCCCCCATCGCCTTTCACCGACATGGCATTGGACGAGGCAAGACAGTTGACGATGAGGCCCTGAGGCTCTGCAGCCACTGCCACTTCGACCTCGCTAGCATGAGCCCAGTCTTCTGGTCCTGGTCAGACCCACCATCCTGGGAGCGGCTGCGCCGCATCATTGCCGCAATCGAGCAAGGCTACTGGGAATGTGGCCCCCTGACCCCACCTTGCAGCCTGCCGTTCTTTATCGGCTTGCGCACCTTGGTCAGTGTGCTAAGTGGTCGCAATGGACGGCAACTACGCCAGCGACTCGGCGATACCCTGGGCGTGGAGATTCCTTGGTATCTACCAGGGCAACACAATGAATTCGAATACCAGCCTCCTCATGTGCGCCTTATCTTGCTGCTCGCCGTCGCCTGGCTACTGGAAGACTGGCCGGCGCGCTTCTTCTCCCTCTGCGCCCAAGCTCGCTTCACCCGTTCCCGGCTGGCTGAGCATGTGGATCAGCAGCCCTTCTGGCTGGCCAGCGTGGCGGACACGCATCTGGATCAACGCCGCTACCTTCCAAATGCGATGGAGACCCAAAGTGCGGGCTACTACCTGCAAGCCCATGGCTTAGAAGTAACACCTCATTCACTGGTCGACTGCTTAGGCCTATCGAGGGATTGCATGGAGCTGGTATGGGAGCAATGGCATGGTCGGGGCGCTGCGAAGCGATAAGGCCCCTGCTCTTTAAGCAAGGACATTCAACAGCTCAAATAACAAGCCGCGCGTCTGGGCTTGAGAAGGCCCTGACAAGCACTGACGGATTTTAACTAGTAATTCGTCTAGGTCGACTTCCATCTTGCTGCCGGTATCCGCTTGCAGTATATGCATACAGTGCATAATCACATCTCCGGGAGGCATCGCCCGCCCACTCTCATAGCGCGAGACAACGCTCTGGTCTTTTCCTAGGTATAGGGCAAAATCTTTTTGATTCTTGCCTATTTTCTTTCTGGCCTGACGAACAAGGTCGGCGATAGATGTGGTAACCATAAGACAGATGACTCAGTCATTTTATGCAATTAGTGCATTCATGATATACTAAAAACACGTTCCACAAACGATCTATCATGCATCATGAACCTACGCTCGATTGCTAAGCTTTTCTCGAGAAGCGCACTCCGACAACTATCTCAAGAGAATGGTCTGGATGCGTTTCGCGCGCGCGTACGGGAAAGTGGCCTGGCCCCTAACGAAACTAAGGAGCGGATGTCGATCGGGGAATTGCTTGATCAAGGATTTGAGTTACTAGTACAGAACTATCGTAACGAATACGTTTATAAGAATCTTATTGCTCAACAGCTCGTGCTTGAGCGCCACGCTCCAGGCGAAGCGGTCTTATTATCTGAGTTCAGAGCCTATGAGTCACTGGCGGATCTGGTCATTATCAATGGCACCTCAACCGTCTATGAGATCAAGTCCGAACTCGACAACCTGACCCGATTAGACAAACAACTCAACGACTACCTGAAAATCTTTGACCACGTAAACGTGGTGACACATCACAGCTGCTCGGCCACACTCCTCCCGCACCTTCCAGAAACAGTTGGTTTGATTGAGCTTGATCCTCAGGGAAAGCTCAACACTGTGCGCGAACCTCTCAGTAACCTTGCGCACCTATCGTCTCTCGCCATGTTCTTCTCCCTACGGCAAGCTGAGTACGAAGGCATACTGATGGCCATAGACGGCAAACTGCCATCAGCCACCCCGGCGCTGATGATGCGCGCTTGCGCGCAGCGATTCGCGCAACTCTCACCATCAACCACTCATGACATGATGGTAAGAATCCTTAAGCAGCGTGACCGCCTACATAGCCGAGATCTGTATTCACGCTCCCTCCCTAGGGCCATGACGCACTTTGGACTGAGCACCAAACTCACACGCCAAGCATCTATCCAGCTCACTCGCGCAATGGCTCTTCCCGCCTGCTAGCACTCACACGCCAATGTAATATTCATATATCATTACGAGACCGCCCGCCGCAATCGAAAAGGAAGTCTCGTGATTTACATGCCATATTTATTGTCCCGCGAACGGGAAGGCTGCAGCTTGGCTCGAGCCAACGAAATCCTCCCCCGATACGCCCCGATCATTCCTATTATCGAGCCAGTTATGAGAGATTGGCACAGTCAATGGTATGGGCTTGCAGAATGGATGAGCGGCGGCCGTAAAGCCTTACTAGTTATCAATCCCTATCAAAAAGATTTTGATAAAAGCCACGAAGTTATTTCCAATCAAGAACTGAAGCAATTTGGCCTACTTGATCACGACCACATCGACACGAGCAATCTCTTACCAGCCCTTCTGATCCGCGAGCAAACTGATTTAGCCGAAATTAAACAAATCCTTTCATCTCAACAGATTCAGGCGGTCATTCATCGACGAATGCTGGATGCAGATCAACTAATTTCGCTACTACAAGACTCTGTAATTCAATACCATATTTTTGACATTCAAACGGTCTCAAGTAGCTATCGCCAACGTTTTGACTCCAAATTTGGAAGCATTGCTCTACAAGATGCATTCATCAAGGCAGACAACAATCAATCTTATCCTGAGACCCCCCGCAAACTGCACACTCTCCCTACACTTTGCCAACAACAAGATATTGTTGGCTTTTCTGACTATCTGATCGAGACCCCCAAGCACCCCACCAACGGAGGTGCTACTGCCAAAGCGGCGGCCATACATATCGGTTATACACAGCCAGGTGACGATGGAGTCTGGATGAGTCATTTCGTTGGCGGCCCCACCAAAGGCGATGAAATGATTCGCGAAGCTTATTCTGAACTATTCTTAAAAGCCGCGAAGAAACTCTTAGCATTTAAAATTGAAAACCCAAAGATCTGGCTTGAGTCTTACGGCTGCAATCTCTTACTTGACCTTTATGAGAGACAACAAAAGATCACGCCAGGAGATGTAAAAGAATTCGCTCTCCTTCACTACATCGAGGCAATGAATTATTTTTGCTCTCAACCCAAATCCACACAAGCCATGATGAAAAACTAGGCGAGTAGTTTGCAACCGAAGTAGAGCTAGCTTCACTTTTTATAACCGCTTGTGAAGCAAAAACGCCGATGCCCCGCGGGGTATCGGCGCTCTCTAAGAACCAATCAAGTTGATCTATTTTTCAGGCAAAGATAGCAGGTTGTCGGTCTTACGGTTATCGGCGACAGTCTGAACATACTTGATGCGCCCGTTGTAATGGACATGCACCCAAGCGCCCTGACGTTGCGGATTACGATCCGGACACCACACCGAGAAATTCCCATTTTTCTCGATATAGTCAACCATCTGGTCCCGAGTACAGTGCCCACTTTCCAACACCTTCGCCGAGTCATCAACTTTGTCCCACCAGAGGTGGCCGATGTGCTCATGACCTGCGCCGCCCACCATGCGGCGCGCCGTGCATTTGATTGTTGTTGCCATGTGAAGCCCCTTTTGAAATACACTAAAAGCGAAAGTCAGGAGAAGACCCCATGCCACAATCAGAGCCGATTCCCCCCACCCCCGAATCTACGATTTCTTATGACGAATACGTTATCCAAGCCGTCCAGGCGGCGCTGGATGACCCGCGCCCCGGCATTCCCCATGAGGAGGCCGAGCGCTACTTTGCCCTCAAGCGCGCCGCGCTGCGGCAGCGCTTGAAGCCGGACCAAGCGGTATAGGACTCATCGCGCTGTTAGGCAAGACGCAAGGGTTTGGCGGCTTGACGTCCATCCACCAGCTGCAGCCGGTGCTTCCAGTTGCTCAACTCATAAAGCTGGGGCACGTCCTCGGGATACAGCCCCAGGAGTTCTGAGATTTCTTCTTCGTTGTACTCCAGCTGTCCTTTGTAATGTTCGAACACACTGGGCACCAACGTCGTGCGCTCGCGAGGAATACTCAGCTCGGCCGGCTCCGCCGTCCGGTAACCCAGCATGGACATGGTGCGCCACAAATAGGTGGACTGTCCCTCAGTGATCTTCTGCAATCGCTTGGCGCGCACCAGCAAGGCACCCATGGAAACCTTCCAGATCGGCTTGAGCATGCCGGCTCTGGCCAAATCGATATTGCGCAGATCGCGACCAATATCCTTCTCCGGCATCAATAGTTCAGAAGCGAACTCATTAGCCTGATCTTCCATTTCCGGATTGGGGTAGGCATGCATCACCAAGTGGCCCAGCTCGTGAGCCAGGGTGAAGCGCCAACGATCACCCGGCAGATCCTTGTTCAGAAAAATCAGCGGCGGCAAGCCGGCGATCCGATAGCTGATGCCATCGATCTTGGCTTCGCTCATGTCGCAGGCAAACACCAGACAACCCGCGCGTTCACACAGCACCGTCAAATTAGGGATCGGGCCATCAGGCAACTGCCAAGCCCGGCGTACATACTGCGCAGCCTGGACCGCGCCCTTGGGCAAATCGTCCAGGTCATACTGCGGCAGCGGGAAGTCCGGCTGCATCTCCAGACCAGACAACATCAACCGGAAGTGCGCAATTCGGGCATTCACATCCGCGAGCAGCTTATCCAACACCTTCTGTCCGACCGAGGCATGCTTGCGGAACATTGGGTGGGTGCTCAGCGGCGCCCCGTAAATGCGCTCAGAATACGCGAAGAAGCTCCTACGGCACCTCAGTACATCGCACAACTTGTCCAGCAAGGGCTCATCAATCTCTTTGAGGCCCTGCTCCAGCTTAGAAAGAAAGCCCTGGCTTACGCCAAGGCTGTCCGCAACATGCGCCTGGGTCAAACCCAGCATCCGGCGACGAAGCAATATCATCTCATGGTTAAGATCATGCTCCACCGCCTGCATCTTTGAAATCAGCGTCATCTTTGTTACCTGCACCCGGCTGTTTGATGATGTGGGCGGCCGAGTCTGTTCCATCCAGCGACGGTTGCACTGGGGTGAACGGAGACACATTGGTCGCCGGCGGGGCATTTCGATTCAATTCAATGTCTACAACGATACGGCCTTTATGGCGCTGCACCAGCAACACCGACTCGATTTTCACACCGGCTTTGTCCAACACGTACAGCACTTCCATCCGGTGTGTGGTGGCACCGAATATGTCGACTTCCTGATCATGAAACTGCAGCGCGGTCAGTGTCGGATAGTTGGACGACTTGTGCCGCGTATTGCCCTTCTTGAAGCGAATGAAAAACCGCTGATCAATCAGCAAGCCGAACTGCGCTTTCAGCTTGACCCACTTGGCGCGTGGATGACCCTCGAAGCGCTCTTCGGCAAAGCGCACCATCTCATTCCAGATGCCCATGCTTTCCACCGACCGCGTCACTACCTTCGCCGCCATCGGATTCGCCTTCCAAGAATCAAAGGCGTCATAAGGGATATCAGCCAGTGCATCAAAAAACGTAGACAGCTTTTCTACTGCATACTCAGAAGAAATTATAGACATCCAATGCCCTTTTTGTGAAGCGCCAAATCATTGACTATCAAAGGTTTCCGCGCATACAACAACAAATAGCACAGTAAATTATTCCAGAAAATATTTTTAACGACAAATCAACCATTTAGTACATGAACGTGTAACAAAAAAACCAATGGAATATTGATAAAACTTGTAACTCATGATTGTCATTTTCCGAGAAAAAAGGCAGGATTGCGCTCATAAAATATGCAGAATGAGAACTTATGGAGCTCCACGACTTCCTCCGCCTCGCCCAACGTATGCTCTCTAGAAAGCAACAGCGCCATCTGACGCAACGTCAGATGGCCACTCTCATCGACATCAGCCCACGTACATATGTCGAGTACGTACGCGGCATTCACCGGCCAAAGGGGATGCACGCCCTGCTGGACTTGCTATGCTTACTCGATCAAGAGGATCGTGATAGCCTACTCAAAGCTTGGCGAAGCAAGCGGACGCGTCAGGATCCGAGCCATTCGGGCTAAATGAACGCCATGGCAGAACAACCTGGCACACTGGCGGCGCACTCACCTGTTCCGACTCATGCAGGCCATCCTGGCCATTAATTGGAAATGATTCTTAACTCATCCGTTTCAACCATGAGTCGTTCAAGTCCATTTGAACTTAGCGAAGGAGACCGTGATGACTTCCTCTACAACCCGAGTCCTCACAGTGGAAATTCCAACTGCCTTGGCAGACAAGATCGACCAAATGGCCGATCACTTGGAGTGCTCGCACGACTGGGTCATAAGTCGGGCACTGTCCACCTGGATCGCGCGGGAAGAGGAACGCGATCGTCTCACTAGAGAAGCGCTGGATGATGTAGACGCTGGCCATCTCATCCGCCACCAGGCGGTACAAGCCTGGGCGGATAGCCTAAATACAGACAATCCGCTACCGATACCACGTTAAGCAGACAACAGAGAAGCAAAGTCGTACCTCATCGGAAACGACTCTATGACTATGCTGCGTCGACTTATGAACGGGCTGTGACCGGAATCATATTCTGGCCGCCCTTTAGGAACCATAAGCTGACCAGGTATAGATTTTCTTGATCACCCCGTATTCAGAAGCAAGTGCGTACCCTGTACGACTCTATACAAAATAGCCCTTCCCCTTGACAACATTCATTATTTCTATATATATGGAAATATGGAAATGAAAAATACTGTCATCCTCTTAGCCGCCCTAGCGCAGGACACGCGCCTGGCAATCTACCGACTGCTGGTCCAGCAGGGCCCCACGGGCCTAGCGGTTGGCCAGATCGGGGAGCGGCTCGCCGTGGCTAACGCCACACTGTCCTTCCACCTGAAGGAGCTATCTCACGCAGGCCTGATCCTGGCTCGCCAGGAGGGGCGCTTCATCTACTACTCGGCCAACTACGAGCAAATGAATGCCCTGCTGGGCTTTTTGACTGAAAACTGCTGCCGCGGCGAGGCTTGCGCGCCGGCGAGCAGCATCTCGCCCTGCGATGGCGCTTGCTCATAACGAATCACGATCGGGAGTTCGATCATGAAACGCTTTCACGTCCACGTCGCGGTAGCCAATCTGGAATACAGCATTCGCTTCTACTCGGCCCTGTTCAACACACAACCTACGGTCCAAAAAACCGACTACGCCAAGTCGATGCTGGAGGATCCACGGCTCAACTTCGCGGTCTCCAGCCGCGGCACCGCCTCAGGAGTCGATCACCTCGGCATTCAGGTGGACAGCGAGGAAGAGCTAGTAGGGCTACAACACCAGTTGCAGGCGGCCAACATCAGCATGGTGACGCAGACAGGCACCGCCTGCTGCTACGCCGAATCAAACAAACACTGGGTCACCGCCCCCGCCGGCATCGCCTGGGAGAGTTACCAGACGCTGGCGTCGATCCCGACATTCAACGGTGGCGAGCCCCCAGCCGGAGAAACGGCCAGCACCTGCTGTACGCCGAAGATCGCCGTCAAGTTCACACCCAAGAACACCTGTGCGCCGGACAGCGGTTGCTGCTGAACACTACCGAGAAAGAGAATTCTCCATGAACCAAGCCGCGATCAATGTGCTGTTTCTGTGTACCGGTAACTCTTGTCGCTCCATCCTGGCCGAAGCAGTCTTCAACCACCTGGCGCCGGCGGGCTGGCATGCAATGAGCGCCGGCAGCCAGCCGACCGGACAAGTCCACCCGCGCTCGCTGGCGCTGCTAGCGCGAGAAGGGATCACCACCGATGGCTACCACAGCAAATCCTGGGATCAACTGCCGGCGACGCCGGACATCGTGATCACGGTGTGCGCCAGCGCCGCCGGCGAGACCTGCCCGGCGTATCTCGGGCCGGTGCTACGCAGCCACTGGGGCGTAGAGGATCCTGCCCATGCGACGGGCAGAGCTCAAGAGATCGACGCAGCCTTTCTCACGGCCTATCGCATCCTGCGCGCGCGAATCGAGGCTTTCCTGGCCTTGCCGCTGAACACGCTGCGCCAGGATCGGCCCCGCCTGAAAGCTGAACTTGATCGCATCGGCACACTGCACCTCTGAGCACCGCCTTCGCGGCAGCATGCATGATCGCCCCCATCCCACGGAGAATGGCATGTCCACCCAATCTGAAGTCGCCCATCCCTGCGCCGCAGGTACCTCGCTGAGCCTATTCGAGCGCTACCTGACCGCCTGGGTCGCCCTCTGCATTGTGGCCGGCATCGGCTTGGGGCAGGTCTTTCCCGGCGTGTTCTACGCAATCGGCGGCTGGGAGATCGCTCAAGTCAACCTGCCGGTCGGCTTGCTGATCTGGGTGATGATCATCCCGATGCTGCTGAAAATCGATTTCAGCGCACTTCACCAGGTTAAGGCGCACATTAAGGGTATCGGCGTCACCCTCTTCATCAACTGGCTGGTCAAGCCGTTCTCGATGGCCTTTCTAGCATGGTTGTTCATTCGGGTGTGGTTTGCGCAGCTGTTGCCGGCGGCGCAGCTGGACAGCTACATCGCAGGCCTGATCCTACTAGCGGCCGCGCCGTGCACCGCCATGGTGTTCGTGTGGAGCCGGCTGACCCAAGGGGATCCATACTTCACGCTATCCCAGGTGGCGCTGAACGATCTGATCATGGTGTTCGCCTTCGCGCCGCTGGTCGGCCTGCTGCTGGGCGTCTCCAGCATCACCGTGCCGTGGGCCACACTGTTGACTTCGGTAGGACTGTATATCGTGGCGCCAGTGCTGATCGCACAGGCTATCCGCAAGATGCTGCTGGATAAAGGTCAGGCAGTATTTGATACCGCCATGCACCGGATCCAACCGTGGTCGATCGCGGCGCTGCTGCTGACGCTGATCCTGCTGTTCGCTTTCCAGGGCAAGGCCATTCTGCAACAACCGCTGGTAATCGCGTTGTTGGCCGTACCCATCCTAATCCAAGTGTTCTTCAATTCGGCATTGGCCTATTGGCTCAACCGCCAGGTTGGGGAAAAACACTCGGTGGCTTGTCCGTCGGCGCTGATCGGTGCGTCCAACTTCTTCGAGCTAGCCGTCGCGGCCGCGATCAGCCTGTTCGGTTTCAAGTCCGGTGCCGCGCTGGCTACGGTGGTAGGCGTGCTGATTGAGGTGCCGGTGATGCTATTGGTGGTTCGTGTCGTCAATGCCAGCAAAAACTGGTACGAAAAGTGAATTGCGCCGGCGGAAGAAACGGTCGAGTCATTGGCGTATGGTTCTGCCACAAACGACCGGGCCGAACCTGCTCTGGTCGATGGACTTCGTCGCCGACACGCTGTGGAATGGCCGGCGGATTCGGACCTTGACAGTGATCGATACCTGGAACCGGAAAGTAGTCTGGATTGAGGTGGATCATTCCCTGTCGGGTAAGCGTGTTAGACCGCCGATGGGCTCAAGGTCGCTGTCTGGAGCTGATCCAGGTTGATAACGGTCCAGAGCTCACCAGCAAGGCGCTGGAAGCGAGAAGTACGGCTACAGTTCATCCGGATAGCCACTCTTCAACCAAGTAGCCTCTCCAAGCTAACTTGATAACACTAACCTAAAAGTATCGTGCCGAGATGCTCGAAATCAGCTGGACTAATGATCTGCCCCCTCCAGCCATACCAGCGATAAGGAGAGAAGTCCTAGGTTTGCATGGTAGTGGTACTGCTTGATAGTTCGGTGGTCCACTGCTGGCGATAGCGCACCGCAAACACTGCTGGTGGTATGCGGCCAATCGAACCGTGGGGGCGCACCTGGTTGTAGTCGTCCCTCCAAGCCGCAATGATCTGCCGCGCTTCTGCGGGCTGGGCCAGGCGGTCAACATTCCCGAACGCAACACGATCTGGACCTTCGAGAACCGGATTGGTGAAGCCGGTGCTCAGGCACTGTTCGATGGCGTATCGGCGCCGCTGCTCAAGCAAGGCTATATCGCACTCGGCGGCCAGATCATCGACGCGACGCAGGTGCCGGCGCCGAAGCAGCACAACAGCAGAGTAGAGAAGGCGCTGCTCGAGCAACGCGCCACGCCGGCCGGTTGGAAACCCGCAAAACGGCGTCAGAAGGACCAAGATGCGACCTAGACCAAAAAGCACGGCAAATCCTACTTCGGCTACAAGCTGTCGGTGAACGTCGACAATAATACAAGCTGATCCGTAAGTTCAAAACTGACACGGCCAGTACGCACGATAGCCAGCATTTCGACAACGTCTTTGATACTGGCAATACAAGCCGGGATGTCTACGCCGACCGAGGCTATCCATCCGATAGCCCGTGAAGCCTAACTTGCCCAGGGCGGATTCCGAAACCGGATTCAGAGGGACACGCCAACAAGCAGCTGTCCGAGTGCAAGCAGCAGCGCAACCGCCGCATTATGCTGCGGCTGGGGTTACTGAAAATCTCGGGTTATTCGAGGTGCCCTAGTAAAGTGGGGCGATTCATATGTTATTTCAATGAAAAATTGGATGAATCTTCATTGTGAGGCCAATAGCGTACACCAATAATGATGGCGATGCTTGCGAGAGAGCCAAACACTAAAAAAGATGGTTGGGTGCCAATGTACACTTCTGACCAGCTTACTATTGGATAAGTAATAACAGCACAGAGAGTAGATGTTGTGTATTGGGCTGAAAGCAACCTAGTTCTTGTTTTTGAATCTATTGGTTTTTGTAATAATTTTACTATGGGAGTGCAAGATAGCTCAATGCCAACACCCAGAGTGAACCATAAAATTAACATGGAAGAGAATGAGTGAATTTTAACTGCGATAAGCAATCCGGCGACCAACAATGACCCTCCCAAAAAAACGACATCTCTCTTTGAGAGGACCGCATAAATCCTATTGAGCATTAAGCGGGAAAACACTTGGCCAGAAGCAAAAATCAAAAGAGAATTAATGGTTTCGACGTAACTTAAACCATAGACACCTTGGACAAGTGTAAAAGAATTAATTGTGACTGCAGCAGTAGCTAATGAAGCTATGAAATTAATAGCAAGCACTCCCCTGAACCATGGATTGAATAGAAAAGTATAAAACAAGTTTTTTTGAATCTGACTGCTAGCATTTTGAGGGCTTACGGTTTTTTCTAAATGAAGGCAAGCTATGAAAGTAGCTAAAGTAAAAAAAATAATTGCAGCAACGTCAAACAAAGCAGGCAAGCCGATTGTTAGTAAAAATATGTACATCATAATAAAAATATAAAATATTTCAAAATGGCGCCCATTACCCATTAATATTTTTACCAGCCAGAAATTATTCTTGTCAGACGACATGTTACCCAAGGCAGAATCAAGGAAAGAAAAAGATAGTGAGAAAGAGACTTGTAGCACGATTGCGAGTGCATAAATGTGCCATACCTTGGTCACATTAACCAAAGAAAAAGCTAAAGCCGAACACAGAAATGCAATAATAGTTGCAATTTCTCTAAATGTGTCACTGTTAATTTTTGATACGATAGGCGTTATGAAAACTCGTGCTATCATTTTAATAAAGAATACGACACATACCGTTTTAAGCGCATGACTCTGATCTAATTTAAATGCAATTATAATAAGTGTAAAATTAGAAAGCTCAACTCCAAATGAGGTCAGTGTCTGCACTAAATATAGAGCTCTACAAGTACTCTTGTTTATATGACCTGACACTATATCCTCCTCTCAATTTATTTTTGCCTAAGTATTAGAAATTCTTTTGAATATAATCACGACGGGTTTTTGCTCGGGGGGAGAACTAGCTTGCTCAGGTCAGTTCTTTTCTCTAAAGAAAACTGTGTCTGTGCCTGATAAGACATCCAGTCCCCACACATGAATTGATGCTGACATACAATTGCAATATAAATATCAACGCTTGGCGTAAGAAATATTTATTTTTCGAATGAGTTATATGAGGATGGCCATGAACAAATTACCGCCTGAGGTGCCAATTTCCGAAGGGCAATATTTGAATTCATCTGCGCAACATATCCATGCACGGAATGCTTACGAATCTTTTTGCTACTCGTTGCTATAATTTTAGCTCCTGAATTTTTAAGAAATTTTGCCAATAATCCATCCCCAGCTTCAACTTCTAAGCAGGAATGATCCCCAATTAATTTTACAAGATTTTTAATTAAAGATTTGGAGTAAAAACAGTAAATGCCCTTTGACTCAATGAGTGGCATTAATAGCTGACGCTGCCAAAGGATAGGCCAAAAAGCATTAAACCAAAAATGGGAGACAGGTTTTTGCTCAAATTTCTGTCGAAAGAATAACATTTGTGCAATCCAGCCATTAAAAAAATTAAAGCGCACTTTCCCATTTTGCTTTCTGGTTAAATTAAAAGCTATATAGCGGCCAATTGTAATTGAAGCCATTCTTTGTCGAATTATTGCTAAAGTTTGTATTTTCTTTTCGTAGGCAGTTAGTTTTGTCATTTCCCCTGAATTAGAAAAGCTTTCATGTGGGTGCAGCAATCGATGCAAACGGAGGGCACTATGATTTTCAATGGCTGAAAAAAGCTCTTCTTCCATTTTTATCCATTCCTCTGGATACGCTTTTTTTAGTTCTTTTGCAGAGGGTCTAGACTGAAGCCAAATAAGTATTTTGTTTGAGTCAAATCCCAGCATGAAGCCATCCATTCAGATAATTCATAGCATTGATTTATTGATTAACATGGTCGATTTAGTTGCCATGCGTTATTTATTTCCTTTTATATGAGACTCCATCTCCGCAAACTCAGGACGCTCAGTTGAGTTGATCACTTTTCTTCCAAACTCAACGGCGCTCTGCGGAGCATAACCTTGCATGCTTGCAAGCAAAATTGCCTTGATACAATGTAGTTCTTTAGTCTCTTCATCAAGTTTTTGCTCTAGAAGAGAGCCAAGCGGAGCAACAATTCCATAGGCCAGTAAAATACCTAAAAAGGTCCCGACCAAAGCGGAGCCAATCATTCCTCCAAGCACCGATGGTGGCTCACCAACAGAACTCATCGTATTAACAACCCCTAAAACTGCCGCAACAATACCAAATGCAGGTAGCGCATCTCCAAGTCTGTTAATGGCTGCGATTGGAGCATGAGCTTCATGATGATGGGTCTCCAGTTCGATATCCATTAGATT
Organism: Chromobacterium sp. Beijing; assembly: GCF_021496765.1. Taxonomy (NCBI): domain Bacteria; kingdom Pseudomonadati; phylum Pseudomonadota; class Betaproteobacteria; order Neisseriales; family Chromobacteriaceae; genus Chromobacterium; species Chromobacterium sp. Beijing. Next base: position 4,901,992 of record NZ_CP053750.1, on the reverse strand, counting down.
TTCTATTTCAAAAGCATTTAAACTTCCGGAGACCATCATACGCAAATAGTCTGTCAAAAATTTCATAACATGATGGTCGTTGCTTACTGTTGTGAATTTATTAAAAAGAGGGCTGTCATGAGACTTTTCAATATCACCCTCTATAGACATTAGTCCTTCTTTTCTGATTTTGGTAAGTACAGTATAAAGCATAGACATTAATTCTAGATAGCGTTCCTTTGTATATTTAGATGGTTTAAAAATTGAAGGAAGAAGAGCAATAGTTGCCTTTAATACCTTGGACTGATTTCCAACCACAAAAGCTCCAAATGCACCTCCAAAAATAGCCATTAGTTCAGTCGGCATTGCCTTCAGGACAACACTAATGTTGCCACCGTGAATAAGGAATGCACCAAATATCATTCCTAGGACAACTACGTAGCCAATGATTACATTCATGACATTCCTTTGTCTATATGAGCGTTACTGCTGTCGACAAATTTAATTGAGACGACAATCCGTCATGCAACATTTTTTGCACCACTCCATAGTCATATGTTTGATTTTGTTTTTCAAAAACATAATCAGTTTTTGTTCTGATCAACATGTGCACGCGGTTATTGCAATCGCATTGTTTAATTATTTTGACACAGACAGCAAGTGAAAATTATATTTTTAAAAATCAAATGAAAATATTATCTGCCGCATCAAAATATTAAATCAATTTTAACCGTAAAAGAAGACTAATTATTAAAGCGTAAATATTGAAAGCGCAAAGGAAGAAAAGGAAATATTGCCTGATGTCGAAAGTAAGCTGAAAAATACAGAAGAGGGAATAAAAAAGACACAAGTAACATAAGGTTATTTGTGATTATGAGAGGGGGTGAGGAGGTATGTAGTTTGGGGGCAGTAACTGATATGTCTCTAGAGTACCTTACAGGGCAGGCTTCATGACAATAATTAACTATATGATGAGGCGTGCTAAATGAAGGTGGTTGGGTGTGTTCATGAAGGCGCATATAGCCACATATTTGACCAACAAATAACAAGAAAACAATTACCCATGAAGCCATCGAACGATGGTTCCACCTGAGCATCTGTAGTTCTCTGCAATTCATTGAGTGGCCTTGAGAGTCTGGGGCAATTAAACTCGAAAAATTTAAGGCCGTATCGAAAATTAGTTTTAGGCCCTGAGGTGCCATTGCTAGACCACGTTTTAACTACTACCTGATATTAATCGTCAAGGTCTCATACTCCAACATTTTAAGTGTGGCTAGGTTTGTTCCTGTGCTATAGCACACAGCCTCTTATCTTGCTATATCGACAGCAACCTCATGGGGGCTTAGAGGCTTTACGACGAAATTGTTGTACTACTTACACAGCACAAAAGTTTGAGAAGCAGAGGCGTGACCAAGCTTGGTACAGGCCACCGCTGCAAATCAACAGTGGGCAACTCGACATCTGACTTTGATGTGTGTGTAGCGTTTCGCGTGCGTGTACTGCTACGGCCTAGCTATGCCTCGGACAGCATTGACAATGCCTAAAGCGGGATTTTGGGCAAGACGCTACGAAATTGAGGCCCAATGGATAACCACTTGCACTATCCTATACCTCAGGATAGTATATGATAATGACTATACACTCCTCGCATCCTGAAATCATGAACCGGCTGAAGCGCGCCCAAGGCCATCTCAAAAGCATTGTAACGATGCTGGAGGAGGAGCGTGACTGTCTGGATATTGCCCAACAACTGCAGGCAGTGGAGAACGCCATCAGTAATGCCAAGAGAGCACTAGTACACGACCACATCGATCATTGCCTTGAGCATGCCGTGCGTGAAAGCGCTCAAAGTACGGAAGAAACTATTCTCGCATTCAAGGCCATCACCAAATACTTATGAGCTAGAGCACCTACATGACAAGACTCGACCTCCTGTTGCTGCAAGGTAAAGCTTACTTACTCATTTATTGTGTACTACCGTTGGGCGCCAGCGCGCATCGTACGGCAACTTGTTAATGCCAGCGTCCACTTTACGATGAAACTCAGCAGGCGTTTGTGGTCAAGCGCCCCCCTGATTTGCTGCGATTGCCGCCGTCTTAACTCAGTCTCGAGTTGTTGTTCCAATGTAAGGCAACACCACCTCGCAGCAGCGCACCTACATTCGGTCACTTCCTTCCGCCTGAGAACAGCAGCAATAATCAAGAAAGCTTGCCATGTTGAACGTGCTTGCCAACCGGACTTATCGATATCTCTTTTTGGCACAAGTGGTGGCGCTAGTCGGCACTGGCCTTGCCACCGTGGCACTTGGGCTTCTGGCCTTCGATTTAGCCGGCGGGAATGCCGGTGCAGTGCTCGGCACTGCACTGGCGATCAAAATGGTTGCCTACATTGGAGTGGCGCCGGTGGCAGCAGCCTTCGCCAACCGCTGGCCACGACGCAGCATGCTGGTAGCGCTGGATCTGATACGCGCCGCGGTAGCGGTGGCGCTACCATTCGTCACGCAAGTGTGGCAAATCTATTTGCTGATTTTTGTGCTGCAATCGGCTTCGGCTGCATTTACTCCGACCTTCCAGGCTGCTATTCCCGACGTACTGCCAGATGAGGATGATTACACACGGGCCTTGTCGCTCTCGCGGCTGGCATATGACCTAGAGAGCGTTGCCAGCCCGATGCTCGCGGCGGCCTTGCTATCAGTGGTCAGCTACCACAGTCTGTTCGGTGGGACAGTGATTGGCTTCCTTGCGTCTGCGGCGCTGGTGGTATCGGTGGTATTACCCAAAGCGGCACCAATGGTGAAACGCGGTATCTATGACCGCACCACGCGGGGCATCCGTATCTATCTCGCAACGCCACGTTTGCGCGGCTTGCTGGCGCTGAACCTGGCGCTGGCCTCCGCTAGCTCTATGGTGATCGTCAATACCGTCGTGCTAGTACAAGCGCGTTTCGGGCTATCGCAGCATGCTACCGCCTGGGCACTAGCCGCATTCGGTGGCGGCTCAATGGTATCGGCGCTACTCTTACCAAGGCTGCTGCGCAATGTCTCTGACCGTAGTGCTATGCTGGGGGGAAGCATCATTCTGGTTGCCGGCCTGCTACTCGGCACACAGTTGAGCAGCTTTGCGCTGCTACTACCATTGTGGTTTATGTTTGGCCTGGGCTACTCTCTGGTGCAGACTCCCTCTGGCCGTCTGCTGCGCCGCTCGGCGCATGCCGAAGATCGCCCGGCCCTGTTCGCCGCTCAGTTTGCCCTGTCGCACGCCTGCTGGTTGATCACCTATCCTCTGGCCGGTTGGCTGGGAGCGAATCTAGGCGTGCTACCAACCTTTGGCATTCTCGGCATACTGGCCGGTGCGGCTGTGTTCTCTAGTTCCAAAATCTGGGCGCGCCACGACCCGGAACATATCACGCACCACCATGACAACTTGCCGGGGGGGCATCCGCATCTGCTTGAGCACGAACAGGGTGGCGAGCACGAGCATGTCTTCATCATAGATGATCAGCACCCAAGCTGGCCTAAACCTTAATTCCAGTGAAGCCTCTGCGAGAAAACTGGCCAACCGGAAAAAACAGATGGTCTGGTATCCTGACATGGCATCTTGAGCAAATAGATCCTGCCGTGCGGAGACCGCGCCCCTTATCCCCATCATCCATGTGTAGTCTGGTCAAGAAGAGAGGCATCTGGCCTCACCGATTAGTGAAAATGGCATATTGAAGCTCTAGCCGACAAGACGTGCAAGTTTGGGCCAAAAACCTCGTAGTAGATAATCCACTTCAGATACCACGCTGAGGAAACCAGTGGGCAGTAGGGTTGGGTTGAATCGCCCCAGTTTCCCTAGACACTTGTGAGCCGTTGGAAATAGTGCTTCTCAAACTCTACCGGCGATAGCCCATTTGCGGAACCATGCCGGCGCTTCGGGTTGTAGAACATCTCGATGTAATCGAAGATATCCCGGCGAGCTTCTTCCCGATTGTGATAGGTTTTTCGTTTGATGCGCTCCCGCTTCAGCAACTGGAAGAAACTCTCCGCCACGGCATTGTCGTGGCAATTCCCTCGTCGGCTCATACTGGGCACCAGACTATGGGCCTTCAGGAAGTCTTGCCAGTCATGACGGCTAAACTGACTCCCCTGGTCGGAATGCACCAGCACCTCCTGCTTGGGCTGACGTCGCCATACCGCCCTCAACAGGGCATTCAGCACCAGTTCTCTATCGATACGTGACTGCATCGACCAGCCAATGACCTGCCGTGAGAACAGATCATGCACCACCGCCAGATACAGCCACCCCTCATGCGTGCGGATGTACGTGATGTCGGTCACCCAGACTTTATTCTGGCCATCCACTGTGAACTGACGCTGCAGGTGGTTTGGTACGACCACCGCTGGGCGGCCACTGCAATGCCCAGTTCGTCGGAAGTAGCCCGTCTGCGAACGTAGGCCCTCCTGCTTCATCAGTCGTGCCACGCGATGTTTGCCGCAGCGCTCTCCCTGGGCTTGCAGGTCATCATATACCTCGGTACCCATAGACACCGCCACTCTCCAGCCAGGCCTGCTTGATGTGCCCCAGCAAGCGCTGGTCTTCGCGGGTACGAAGTGAATGGGGGACGCTTTCCAGGCGTAGTAGCCGCGGGGGTGTACAGACATGCCTTGGCACAGTCGCCGGATAGGAAACTGCTGCTCGTGAGCCCGGATGAAGGCATACCTTACCCGGACTCTTTGGCAAAGTATGCGGCGGCCTTTTTTAGGATGTCGCGTTCTTCGGTTACCCGTTTGAGTTCTGCCTTGAGGCGGCGGATTTCAGCTTGTTGGTCAGCGGATTCGGCAGGCTGGGCCCGCTTGGGGTCATAGCATTTCAGCCACTGATACAGGCTGTGGGTAGATACGCCGAGATGACTGGCGACTTCTGAAACGGGGTAGCCACGTTCGGTTACCTGTTTGACGGCTTCAATTTTGAATTCTTCTGGGAACCGCGGTCTGCTCATGACACCTCCTTGTGGGGCCGAGTGTGAGGCTCACAAGGTATCTAGGAAAGTGGGGGCGATTCAAGCTACTCGCTCAGTCAACGAGGTTGTGCAAAATTTGCACGAGCTCAGTAAAAACAAGCAGAGGACAATGTGCAAGAAACGTACAGTGTACCGCCTATCAGAACCCCCTGTAGGACTGTGCGGGCAAATGAAGCGGCAGGCAACGTCATCGCCTGCCTCTACTTATAAGCCAATAACTCAGCTTTATCTGGGCTGACCCGCAATCTGCTGATAAATCACTTTGCCGGCTAGCATGGTCCACAACACCTTGGCATCTTTGAACTGTGCCACTGGTACCTTTTCGAGATTACGGTCAATCAGGGCGAAGTCTGCGCTTTTCCCCGGCGTGATGCTGCCAATTTGCTGACCCAGCCCTATCACTTTCGCCGCATTGAGGGTGTAGGCCTGCAAGGCATCCTGGCGTGAGATTTTTTCGTCCGCCGGCGGGAGTTCCCCCAGTTCCCCCTGCCGAGTGATCCCTGTGTACATGGCATGGAAGGGATTGGGCGTGGAGACTGGCCAGTCGCTGGCGCCTGCAACGATGGCGCCACTGCGAATCAAACTCCCCGCAGGATAGAGCTTCTGACGGAGTGCAGGGTTAACGTCGGCCAACAAGCTGGTACTGGCCGCGTCTTTCCCTGACCACAGAAACTGCATCGATGCGGCGACATTGAGCGGTTTGAACTGCTGGATGTGCCGATCGGCAACCACTTCCAAATGCGTCAGGCTGTGCAGGGTCCGGCCTTCAGGATTGCGGGCGCGGGCATAGGCAAGTGCCGTGAGAGCCTCATCGGCCGCACGATCGCCAATGGTGTGAAAGTGTGCGATCAAGTGCTGGCGGTCGGCCGCCGCAATCAACTCGTTAAAGCGTTGCTGGTTCAGATCTTGGCTGCCGCTGTAGTCCGGCCGGTTCAGGTAAGGCTGGCTGAGCTTGGCGGATTGAGACGGCACCTCGATCACGCCGTCTTGCAGAATCTTGATGCCTCCCAGATTCAGTCGGCCGCCTGAGAATCGCCGTTTCAGCTTCATTACGTCTTGGATGATTTCAGGACCCGAATGGATGCCTACCAGCGCCAGCGCGGTCACATGGCCATTGAGACGCCCTTGTTGGGCCAGATAAGCGTAAGCGGGCAACTGGCCTTGATCGCGTGCGGTGGGAGCGGCACTAAAGACGGCGGAGGCCGGCCGGATGTTGGTGATGGGGTCCATCCAGGCAGTAATACCGTACCGATTGAGTTCGCGGGCGCCGGAGGCGATGGCGCGCGCCATGGTCTTGGTGTCTAGCGGGGGCATGGCTTGCAGGATTTGGTCCCAGCCGGCCTCTGAAACAAAACCGTTCAACTCCCCTTGCGGCGTCTGGCCAAAGTGGCTGGCAACGCTCGGCCCCAGCTTGGCTAGCCGTTTTTGATCTATGCCGGCCTGCTTCAGCATCGCTTGATTAACCCAGCCTGTGTGAGCATCTGCGCCTGCCAGCACTACCGGGACCGTGGCGAACTCGGGGCTGTTGAACACTTGGCGAATGGGCTCCAGGTTTTCCCAGTAGCTCAAAGAAACATTGGAGAAATAGAGGATGTTGCCAAGGCGCAGCTTGGGGCTGTTCTGTTTCTGCCGTACAAAATCGCGGATTTGCTCGGCGGTGCCCAACGTGTCGGGAAAGGTCTCGGTCATGCTCTGGAAACCGGCGAATCCGGTATGCACATGCGTATCGATCAGGCCTGGCATCAGGAATTTGCCTTGTAGGTCAAGCCGGCTGGCGCTTGGCCCCATTTTCTTGGCAACGACCGCATAATCGCCAACGATGACGATTTTGCCATTTGCTACGCCAACGGCTTCAGGGTGTGGTTGCGTGGCGTCAGCGCTGTAGATATTGCCGCCGTGTAGAATCATGCTGCCGCGCGGCGCCGCCGATACGGTAAGCGATAAGAAGAGAACGCCCAGAGTGAATAAGGAGTGTTTCAATAACATGGTGGTTTCCTGGCATCGGACCGCCACTGGCGACATGTAGAAGAACCATGCGACGAAGCGCCGACATGGACAACGACGATGCGGACAGGAAACGACAGTTTGCCGAATTCAGCCAGGCGGCTCGCCAATCGGCATATGGATCTCCACCGCGTACCAGCCAAGCTCCGGTTGGGTCCCAGGCAAGTACAGCTCGTAGCAGGGGCTGTCGCCCAACTCGTAGCCCTGTCTATCCATCCAGGCAGCCGCGGCGTGCCAGGCTTGCGCCAGCAGCGCTTCATCCCCCGCGCAAGCAAATACCGCGTAGCGCCCGCCCGGCACCCGTTGGGTCACGCGCTGGTCAACCAAATTCGGAAGTTGCGCGCACATGTCGGTGCGGCACTTGTTCGGCGGGGTGACCAGTGGGTAGTCCCAATACACCGCCAGCACCGGCGTAGTCTGAAAGTCCGGTGTATAGCCTAGCATTTCACTTAGAGCCAAGAAGGCATGGGCGCAGGACGCTTGACCATAATTTCCAGTTTGGCGCGCATAAACCACCTCCCGGTCGGCAAGCTCCCGGATACTGGCGAAAGCCGTTACTTCATTGTCCGCATCAAGGTCGTCAAGGTATTGAATTGCTGCCGGGATGTCGTTTCCATGCTTGCTATTTTGCATGTACAGCCGATAGTCCGACGGGCTTAGACCAAAGTGCCGCCGAAAGCTTTTTGCCATGTTTTGCGAGCTGGAGAATCCGCAAAAAGCGGCTAAGCGGCTCATATTGTAGATTTGGGACGAGCATAGGTATTTGGCGACACGCTCTAGTCTTAGTCTTCTGATCGCTTCGCTTAATGTTTCGCCGGTTTCCTGCTTGAACACGCGGTGGAAGTGGAAACGGGAGGAGGCGCACTGGCGAGATACCACGGCAAGCGAGTGCTCCTGTTCCAGGCAACTGCTGATCAAGTTCAAAGCTTTCATCACTTTGAGCTTGTTGTGGGCAAGCGCTTTAGCGCGGCGCATGTTGGAATGTCATGGGTGAATCTTCTTCATGTAGAGCCCATCAGACCAAGCTTGAAGTCTATCGGTTCTAACCGCTTCTCCTGATTTACGTTTCTCCGGAAACCGGGATATTCCATTGCTGTTGTCGGAGCATGCCACTTGCCCTCTCAAAATCCAAGGCGTCAATGGCCGAGTCCAACAACCGCATCGCGTCTGGCGAGCTCTGCAGCAACAACGATGAGCGGATCTGATAATACGCATCACAGGCGGAGAAGTTCCGCTCGTCCAGTTGCTGCAAGAGTGTATTGAAGTTGGCCTCTGTTAAGGGAAGCGTCACGCCAGGGAGCGTTTCTTGCTGTGCCTCAAGCCATGACTTCATTGCTCCCAGCGTTGTGTCTAGAGTGATGCGAAATGGTTCCAGTGCGGCTAGGACTTGCCCAGCATCCTTCAGTTTGCATAAACGCTCCAACTGTTCCGTCTGTCCCCTTAAGGCTTCCATTTTGAACGTCGCAGCGATGCCTTTTAAGGTATGGAGCCTCCTAACAGCTTCGTTCCAGCTTTCTACCTGTAGGCTACTTTTCAAGAACAGATCAAGCCCCTGGTTTTCTTCTATGAACTGTTGAACCAGTTTCTTTAATTGCAGGCTGTCGTTTCCCAATACTTTCAGCAGCGGCTCAGGCTCGAAGGAGTCCGACGACGAAGAGACGGGCAGCTGGAGTGGCCTGTTGTCCTCCATGGATGGTTCGCCCGTTTGGCGTCCCAGGTTTTTACAAATAGTCGCTAGCATTTCCGGAACATTAATCGGCTTGGCAATGAAGTCGTTCATCCCGCAGGCAAAATACTGCGCTTGCTCGCTCTGCATCACGCCCGCTGTCATCGCAATGATGGGCAACTCGAGTTTGAGTTCTTGCCGAATGATCTGTGTTGCGCTTAAGCCATCCAAAACCGGCATCTGAACATCCATCAGCACCAGTTGTACCTCTTCAGCATGTTGACGCAAATAATCGACGGCAAGTTGGCCATTTGAAGCCAGCGTCACGCTGGCGCCAGACTGTTCCAGGATCTTCTTGGCAACGATCTGATTAAATTCATTATCTTCCACCAGCAGGATGGAACACGCCTTCAGGCAAAGCGGCTCCGTTTTCTGACCCGCGCTCGGTTCCAGCGTAGTCAGCAGCGTCCGGTCACCCAACAGTTCATGCAGGCTATCGAACAAGCTGGAACGGGTGATAGGTTTGATCAGCACGCTGTCCAACTGGCCTAATGCCCCATTTTCTACCGCCTGCTTACGATCAAAACCATTCATCATCAAGATCACCGGCACGGGATGCGGCCCACCAACAAGGCGCTTGAGGGCAACGCCGGCACTGAGGCTATCCTGACCCGGCATGTTCCAATCCAGCAACACGGCATCGTAGTATCGCCCAAGTTCAGTCTGCGCTTGGGCGAGCTCCAGCGCCTGCTCTGCGGAGCTGCACAAATCCACCTCGCCTCCCCAGGCAAGAATCGATTGCTCCAGAAAACGACGTGTAACCGCATTGTCGTCCACCACCAGCAAGCGCGACCATATTGGGGCCTTAGTCTGAAGCGGCAATGAAGCGTCGGGATCAATCGGAAGCTGAATTGTGAAGTGAAACTCACTACCCACCCCCAGTTCGCTGTTGACGTACAGCTCGCCACCCATCAAGTTCACCAGCCGCTTGCAAATTGCCAAGCCTAGGCCAGTTCCACCAAACCGCCGGGTTGTGGAGCCATCTGCTTGCTCGAATGGCGTAAATAAGCGCGAGCATTGCTCCTCAGACAATCCAATGCCGGTATCCCGTACTGAAAATCGGAGCGTGGCAGCGCTGGCGTCCTTATTCAGACACAGGATAGACACCACTACCTCCCCATGCTCAGTGAACTTGATGGCGTTGCCGGTGAGATTCACCAATATCTGCTGTAGGCGGAGCGGATCGCCGATCAGACGCAAGGGCGTCTCCGGCTCCACGCCAATGGCCAGCTCTAGGGGCTTGTCGCCAAGCGTGACCGACATCATGGAGGCCAACGCGTTCATGCTTTCCTCCAGGACGAAAGGCGTGGGCGCCAGACTAAGCTTGCCAGCTTCAATTTTGGAGAAATCCAGAATATCGTTGAGGATACCCAACAAGGACTGTCCGGACGCCCGCAGCATCTCCAGATATTTGTTCTGCTCCGCGTTGAGAGGAGTCGACCCCAATAGGTGGCACATCCCTAAAACGGCGTTCATCGGGGTGCGAATTTCATGGCTCATATTGGCGACGAACTCGCTTTTGGCGCGGTTGGCGGCTTCCGCTTGCTCCCTAGCCTGCTGCAGGGTGTGCTGGGCTAATCGCTGCTCGCGGATATCGCGGGCCACCCCAGGAAACCGCTAATCTCGCCGGCCAGATTGTGGATGGCCGTGACCACCAGATTGACCGGCACCAAGTCACCCGTCTTGCGGCGATAATGCCATTCCTGCGAATCCATGCCTTCCTGCTTGACCTTATGCACCAGGGCCTCGAAGCCCAAGACCGCTTCAGGAAACGTCCGGCCATAGTCATTGATCTCGTCTTCGACGTGCAGCAAGAGCAAGGTTTGCTTGCCAACCAGCTCTTCCGCCCGGTAGCTCAGCATGCGCTCGGCGCCGGTGCTGAACATCTGGATGGTCCCATCCAGATGGGTCGTAATAATGGCGAATTCGCTGGCGGCGTCGATCACGCTTTGCAGATGCTGCTGAGCTTCCAATACCGCGTCCTGAGCGATCCGCAGCAAGGTCACATCGGTAATAAAGGCGTAAAACCCCTGCACCTGACCATATTGCTTATCCGGCACATAAGAGATCACCACATCATGAGGTTGGCCGGCCGCATCGGGCAGCAAACGTTCAAATTGCTGTGGCAAGCCTTGGAGCGCCTGTTGAACATAGGAAGGCCCCGACGGATAGCATTCATCGTTAAAGAGCGGAGGGGCGGCTGGATGGCGATCGGGCGCGTTGGACAAGCCAAACCACTCGAAATAAGCGCGATTGGCAAAGCGGTTGCAAAGTTGAGCATCCCAGTAACTGATCACCATCGGCATATGATCGATAATGGTTTGCAACTCTCTATGCATTTGCTCCTCGGCCCGCTTGGCCAACTCTTGCTGCGTCACATCTCGGCTAACGCCCACCATGCGTAACGGTCGGCCATCCATTCCCTTTTGCACGACAACCGCCATGCCCTCCAGGTAGCGAACCTCTCCATGAGGGCCCAATAATCGATACGCGATGCTTAACTCCCCAGCCCCTCGCAGCACTTGCCGCAGACGATCCTGCACCATGTCCTTGTCTTCCGGGTGCAGCCTGGAAAGCCACATCTCATCTATTGGCAGCGTGTCGGATGGGAGATACCAGTGCAGCTGGTACATCGCCTCATCCCAGACCCGCAAACCGGTTTGCAGATCCCAATCCCAAATCCCCACTTCCGCCGCGCGAGTGGCCAGAGACAGGCGCTCCGTCAAATCCAGAATCTGTTGTTGCTGCGCCATCCGTGCATCGATATTGTCGATTTGCAGAATCACATGCCCCTCGGCTTGCCCCCAGTTCAGCTTGGAGACCCGCAACTCCACCCAGATCGCACGGCCGCTACGGTGCAGGTAGCGCTTTTCAAACTGATAACTCTCGCACTCGCCGGAACGCAAGGTCTGTAAATGCGCAATCGACTGTTCCAGGTCATCGGGGTGAGTCAGCTGCTTGACCGTCATGCCGCGCAACTCGTCCACGGAGTAACCCAGCATTTGGCACAAGTGAGGATTGGCTTCCAGCAAGAAGCCTCTCATATCTGCAATGGCAAAACCGGTGGCGGCAAAGTTCATCGCGTCTTGAAACCGGGCCTCGCTGGCATCAAGCAAGGTACGCTGCCTGCGGATATGGTCCATGGCAACGCCGACCAAAGCGGGGAATAGGCAAGTCACTCCGGTCGTGGCCCAGAGGTTCAACGATGCGATAGTCGACAATTTCTCTGGAAGGGGAATACATGAAAATAAGCAAGCCCCCAATGGAGAGCAGCATCAGATTGCCAATCAGTGCCGCAGGCAAGGCGCCTAGCCAATAAGCCACTAGTGTTAAAAGACAAGCGATATAAACAAATGGGGATGTAGTAAGATGTAACAGCAGCGTGGCAACTACGAGGATTGCAAGAGTAGCAAGTATTAATGTCGAGAAACGATGCGTTGATATTGTGTTTTTCAGAGCGTCCCGACTTAGCAGCAGCGCAGTGGGACCTATTAGCAATAACCCAATCGCATCACCTAGCCACCAATGAAACATGACTCCACTCAAACTAAAGCCGTCAACAAGCCAGATAAAGATAGCAGCAAAGATGGATGAAAGTGGCGTAGCGATAAACAAATAAACAGCAAAAGTAGTCAGCAGCATGGCAGGCGAAGGCGCTTGGCAGTCCAATTTTACCCACGCTTTGGTCAAATAAGCAGCCAACACAATCTCTAAACCATTCGCCAAGCTAGCCATAATACTAAAACCAACGCTGCTGCCCAGCACAAGGTTAGTGATGAAACTCACCAGTAACAATGTGGCAAGCAGCTCCTGCCACTCTCGATAGGGTCTTCGAATAAATAATGCCAATGCAACTACATTCGCTAACCAGATGCTGGCAACACTATTTGATGCTCGGGTAAGCACAATGGACAGGGCGGCGAGAAGAAAGTATGCAATGGCAAGAATAAAACATCTTGCATATCGATGCCGAGGAGGTCCAGCAACCTCAGCAAAGGGGAGCTGGCTTGATCTGTCCATACAACCTCCAAAGAGTGTTCTGAGTTGGCAATACAGCTAAGCCAATGCAATAGCTAGACTATAATTATCTCGCCCACCCTGTTTGGCTTGGTATAAAGCGACATCCGCCTGCTTAACAAGATGACTTGGACTCTCGTGCTTGGATAGGATGCAAGTTGCGATTCCCACGCTCACGGTGACAACATTTGAGCGAGCAATGCCCTCGTGTGGAATGGCCAATGATCTAATTTTATGGCAGATCCATTCGCCGTACTGACAAGCCTGTGGCTCATCCGTACAAGGAAGCACCACTGCGAACTCCTCCCCTCCATAGCGCGTAACGAGTTCTCCAGAGCGTTGAGTCGAACTGAGCAAGCCCCTAGCCACTCGCTGCAAACAGGCATCGCCTTCTAAGTGTCCATAAGTGTCGTTGTATTTTTTGAAATCATCCACATCTATCATGGCCAACCCTAATGGCTGTTGTTGGCGCATATGACGCTGCCACTCCAGTTCAAGTTGCTTGTCAAAATAACGACGATTATATAGTTGAGTCAAACCATCACAATTAGCTAGTTGTTTCAATAAGTCGGCTTGCTTTTTTAGTGTCAAGTGAGTATGGACTCGAGCCCGTACAATAGGAAAATTCAGTGGACGGCTAATGAAGTCTACGGCTCCCGCTTCAAGCGCCTGAATTTCATGCTGAGCATCTTGATGTGAAGTGACAAAAATAATAGGAATATCGGCGGTCCAGGCATCCTCTTTTAAACGACGGCAAACCTCATAGCCGTTTACCTCAGGCATTTCTACATCTAATAGAATAAGCAAGGGCTGGTGCCGTCGTGCCGCGTCAATGCCTGCACTACCATTCATGGCAAAAATGATTGGAGCTTTATCAGCCAGAAGACTGCTCATGATCTTAATATTGGTGACGCTGTCGTCAATAATCAGTATTGGACTGTTTTCTACCACAGCATTACTCATTTTTAACTCCGATTAGAACAACTCAAATATCAACTTAACTATTTTCGTGTCTTTGTATGCAATCTACAACAAGCAAAGAGACGTCATCACTGATGGGGTCTCCTTCTAGATGCTTACTAACTGCTTCAAGAATATGGGTGCCAACTACCTTTCCTCCGGTATTTTTTACCGCATTAATGATCCCTTCCACACCAAACATTCCTCCTTGCCGGCTTTTCGACTCAGTGATGCCATCGGAGCTGACCACAAGCGTATCGTGAGAGTAAAATTTAAGTGTCTGCAGCGTGTTGTCAAAATCACTTTCCGATAAAACACCTAACGGTGGATGTTGTGACTTTAGTATTACCGCCAGCTTTCCAAGTGCACTAAAAAGAAGCACACAGGGAATGCCGCCATTCCAAACACTAATGGTGCCCGCTTTGTGATCAATAGAAATAAGAGCGGCCGCGACGAATCGGCTTCTAGGTAGTAATTTGTATATTTTTTTATTAATACCTGCTGCAATATCCGAAAGCGAGGAGCCATTTCGGGTCATTTCATAGAAACAGTCAACAACAGGTAACGCGCTGATGGCTGCGGCCAAACCATGTCCGGTACAGTCCGCCAGCATGATATGCTCCTGCCCTGAGGGTGAGGGGCAGATGCAAATGAGATCGCCATTAAAATTGGTAGCCGGGCTGAGGTGTTGCCAGATATGGGACTGTGGACTGGTATATTGCTCATTGAGCCGTTTAATCAGCTCTAAAGTCAGTCGTTGCTCTTCTTCATTAGCTTGGTAGTATCTTTCCAAGCGAATCGCATCTTGATTAATCTGCTCCTGCATCTCTGCAATGCGCAAAAATACCTGTATTTTTGCGGCTAACAGATCAAAGTTCACAGGCTTGGCGAGGTAGTCATCCCCCCAGCCTTGAGCCCAAGAACAACGTTTTCCAACTCACTCTGGCTAGTCAGAAAAATGATGGGCACCCAGCTCTCACCAAAGAGTTCTCGTAGAGCCTCCGTCGCCTGTAGCCCATCCATCTCAGGCATCACGACATCCATCAGGATCAGATCCGGCCGATTTTCCTGGCAGTAAGCCAAAGCGTCCAAACCATGCACGGCCACCGCACAACGGTAGCCCAATCTGGTAATGAACTGACCAATCATTTGTCGATTGGTCGCGCTATCTTCAACTAGTAAAATAGTTATTTGCGACATAGTTCACTCGATACGTTCAGCATCGGCATGATGACTTATTTTTATGCTATTACCACCCAACGCAGGATTTGTAAAAGACGAAAGCAATAGAAAACATCAACACGAACAAATAAATCGCGCAAAATAACCATCAGATTTATAGTTCAGTATTGTCTAAACTTGCGATTGCTGACAGTACGTTTTTCGCAGATCTACTCGCCTTGACAGTTTCTCCGTGGTCCATTGCAATATAGAGATTCTTCTATCTGCAATTTCTTCTTCAGTTTTGCGAGTTTGGCAGCGGCGTCTTGCGCATCGTATTTTTGTAGATCACCCCATCCTTCATGATCACGGTAAAATTTTTCGCGGGGTTCTCAATCAACTTGATGTCCGCGATAGGGTTGCCGTCAACCAACAACAAGTCAGCCAGCGCCCCTTCCTCAACCACGCCGATCTTCCCGGGATAGGGTGAGCGCAGACCAGATAGCGCGAGCAATTCTCCATTGTCAGCGGTGGCCATCTTTAGCACTTGAGCCGGTGTATACCAGCGCACGAGCTTGGCCAACTGCGCACCTTGGCGGCTAGCCAGCTTGGCATCGAACAAAGTGTCTGTGCCGAATGCCGTCTTAATCTTGTACTTCTTCGCTAGTTGATAAGCATTGTCGGTGCCCTTGAGCATCTGTAATTGCTTGGCCCGATTCACAGAACCTTCGGGGAAAGGAATCATGTCCTCGTCCTCAAGAAAAGGCTGCAAGCTCCACCAGATGCCTTTTTCGGCCATCAACTTAGCACTGGCTTCGTCAGCCAGCTGGCCGTGATCAATGCATTTAACGCCTGCGCGAACCGCTGTCTGAATCGCTTTGGGCGTGTAAGCATGCACGGTGACATAAGTGCCCCAGTTATCCGCGGCCTCGACCGCGGCATGAATCTCGGCCTCACTATATTGAGCGACGTCCAAAGGATCGTAGTTAGAGGCTACGCCACCACCTGCCATCACTTTCAGAAGGCTGGCGCCTTGTAACAATTGCTCGCGTGCGCCGCGCCTTACTTCATCCGGACTATCCGCTATCACCGCATACCCCAGCCGCTCGGTGAAATGTGCGGGGGAGCTATCCTTGCGCGGCAGGTCAAAATGGCTGCGAAAATCCGCGTGACCGGAGGTCTGTGAAATTGCCGCGCCGGACGGCCAGATGCGAGGACCTAGAATGTGACCCTCATCAATCGCTCGCTTCATACCAAAGGTTGGACCGGATAGATCTCTTGCACTGGTAAATCCACGCATCAACATGTCGCCGGCCGCCTTGGCCTGCACGATCTGGGTATAGTTTGGGTCCGCGGTCATCAGCACCGGTAATGGAACCACCGACTGCGCCATATGGGTATGGGCATCAATGAGTCCAGGCATTAGAGTGCGCCCTTCAGCGTCAATCAACACGACATTGGCACTCCGCTCGATTGAGATGGGCCGGGGTGAGATCTTCACAATCTTGTTGCCACGCACAAGCACATTCGTCGGCGCGCTGAGTTGCTTGGACTTGCCATCGAAAATTCGTGCGCCTGTGATCAGGGTCAGCAATTCTGGAACAGGCTTCGACACAGGCAAAGGCAACTCCGCGGCTTCCTGTCCGTGAGCATGAACCAAGGGGGTTACCAGCATGAGTAAGATAAGAGCAAGCTTTTGCATGAAGTTCTCCAGAGGAGTAGGGGCCTCTTGCACAACAACCACGAAGAGACTCTGAAGCCGTGTGATCTTAAGATTAGCACACCAATGTCATTGGCATGTCCGCTACTGGTCGTAAGGGCCACTTAAGAACTAAGCTAACTCACTCTATGTGGCATACCACCCGAAAGGTTTGGGTCAACTTGGTCTATCCCGGCCCCCGTTAACACTAACTTAAGGGGGATAATTACCACCGAGGGCAGTGTTCTTGGCCAAGACCAGACGTACTTTCCCGGGGACCCTCAAGCGCGAAGAGGTTGAGCAGATACTCACGGCCCCCCCGTTACGGCATATTGCCCAAGCCTTCGACATTACCGAGTCACTACTGGGCAGGTGGAAACGTCAGCAGCAAGACGCAAGGTCAGATGCCTTCCCCGCCCGAGGCAAACAGACCGTTGTAGCCGCCAAGCTCAAATGACTGCGGGATGAACTGGCCCGCGTCGACGTCCCCCCGCCTTCAGTAGCAGGGGGATTTAGAGTCCAAGCTTAATTTCTCTGCAAGTGATTCGGCATAGACCGCCGGTGTCAAACCACCCAGTGCTTTCTTCGGCCTTTCATTGTTGTATTCCTTTCGCCAAGCTTCGATAACAACTTGGGCATGGCGCAGGCTGGTGAACCAGTGCTCGTTCAGGCACTCATCCCGGAAACGCCCGTTAAAGGACTCGATGTAAGCGTTCTGATTGGGCTTGCCAGGTTCAATGAGCAAAGGCTGACCCCCACAGGCGTGTGCCCAGGTCAACATCGCACGGCTGCAGAATTCCTTGCCATTATCGGTCCGGATGGCTTTGGGCAAGCCACGTGTCTTCGCCAACTGCTCGAGGACGCGGGTCAGATGCAGGCCTCCCATCGCCCGTTCCGGAACAATGGTGACTGCCTCATGCGTGGCATCATCGACCACCGTCAGACTCTTGATGACACGCCCCTCTGCTGTTCGGTCGAACACAAAGTCCATCGACCATCCCTGATTGGCCGCCAAAGGACGAGCCAGTGGGTGACGGTCTGCCACGGGGATTTTCTTGCGCTTGCGCCGGCGGATTTGCAGACCCGCCTCGGCATAAAGCCGGTCCACCCGCTTGTGATTGACCCGTATGCCCTCCTGCCGCAGCTTCAGGTAGATCATGCCGGCGCCGTAACGTCGGTGACGTTGTGCAAGCGCGATGATTTTTGCTCTCAAGGCGACATTGCGGTCTGAGGCTGGCTGGTAACGGAGTGCACTGGGGCTCATGCCAGCCAAACGCAACGATCGACGTTCGCTGAGCCCTTTGCCCATCAGATGGCGCACCAGCTCCCGCCGTGACGGTGCGCTCACCACTTTTTTCGCAGGGCCTCTTTGGCAATCTCGTTCTCGAGCATGGTCTCAGCCAGGAGTTTATTCAGCCGTGTGTTCTCAGTTTCCAGCTCCTTGAGATGCTTGGCCTCCGACACATTCATTCCGCCAAACTTGCTGCGCCAGAGGTAATAGCTGGCTTCCGAGAAAGCATGCTTGCGGCACAGCTCAGCTACGGGCATGCCGGCTTCGGCTTCGCGTAGGAAGCCGATGATCTGTTCTTCGGTGAATCGTTTCTTCATATCCGATCTCCATGTCATGGTGGATTGGACTCTAAAGTCACGCGCTACTCAATACTGGGGGGGCGTCGGATGATTGCTGGCAATAGTGTCAGGATTTGATGGGCCGCCTTGTATTAGATAGGAGTGCTTCTATATTGAATTGCCAATGTCATTGACGCAAACTCTTGAAAATGTTATTGATTTAAATCCTAAGGAGATGAAAATGGGTAAGGCAGAATTGTCCCCGCTGTTTCAACTGGAAGATCCGACTCAGTATATTAAATATGCTCACCATTATTTTGAACAGACACAGGTTCATCTATTGAAGACTGATGAGCTGAATCCAAATATTCAAGACAAGGATGGGTTGGTTACCTACATGGTAGCTTCGTCAAACCCACCGCCGGAAGAGATGCAGAAATTATATGATGAAGTTGCGCCAGTAATGGAGGGGCTAACTAATGTTGTAGTCTCTGCCATTCTTAAACAGGCTGGTGGTGATGATGCCAAGAAACATAATCCTGCAGTATGGAGAGGGCCAATGGAGGCAATGACAAAAGCTTTCTGCGGTGGGTTTTCCCAATCATCAAAGCATTATGACCAGACAATTATTGGAGTTGATGTTGCCACAAAGTTTTTGAACATACTGATGGACGCTACCATAAATGAAGGTGCTGCACTTGACGACTTTAGGAAATTCTTGAAGAGTCAAGGGGATACCATTCAAACGCAGATTTCTTCAAGCACGAATAAATATCTTTATGCTAGTGTTTCTATTGTTCATGAGTTCTTCAAAGCTTCTGATGGTCGCTGGATTTATGTACCTAAATTTAAAAGCTATTTCACCCAGTTCACTCAAGAAACACTAAAAATAACGACTGCATGCGCTTCGTATGATAAATTCAAATTCAAGTTTGATTTGGATATAATGTCTGCAGCTTTCATGGTTGAAAGCTGGAAGACATCAAGCTCTTTCCGTGATCAAGTTAGAAAATTTATCGACAAATTCCAAAAGATTAACATTAAAGATTCTGAAAATTACTTTGATGGAATTTTTAATTCCACACCTTAATTTTTTAGGAAGAGATTATGAAATTCAATTTTCTTTGTTTAGTAGGGGTGTCGGTGTTTTCGACAGCGGTGATTGCTGAAAATGTCCCACGTGGTTCGCTGGTAGTACGTTATGGCGCGGCCAATACGGATGAGAACTATGCAAAGGAGGATGGTTATCCTGATGGGAAGATGCAATCCATCTCCGCAGTTTGCTCTCCTGGCAATGAGGCTGTTAGTGAGGTTAATGTGAAAAATCTGATCCGGTCTGATAAGGGTCACCCTTCTGCAGATCGCCTTGGCAAGGCTGGTGCAACTAATGCATCGAGTCTTATTGGTGCGGGGGCAACTGTGGTAAAGGACCCTATAAAGAGTAAAAATCCGAATCACTGCTTGATTAATAATATAAAGCTCAAGGATATAAAAGGGGTTTGGACTATATTCGCTGACCCAATTAAAAGCCCGTAGAAATGCTTTAAAGAATTAATGACACTGACATGAAGGTGTTGTGGCAGCGTCTATTTTTATATGTGCTCTTCCGACGTCACCCCACTTTCAGTAGCTGAGGGCTTTAGAGTCCGGGCTTAATTTACCTGATTTCTCTGCAAGTGATTCGGCATAGACAGCCGGTGTCAAACCACCCAGTCTTTCGTTGTTGCATTCCCTACGCCAGGCTTCGGTGACGACTTGGACATGACGCAGGCTGGTGAACCAGTGTTCGTTCAGGCATTCATCCCGGAACCGCCCGTTGAACGATTCGATGTAGGCGCTCTGATTGGGCTTGCCAGGCTCGATGAGGAAGAGCTGAACGCCACGGGCATGCGCCCAGGTGCCATTCAGATCCGCGATGTGAATGCCCAAGTAATCTGGACGTCCGCATCTTTGGGATTGAATGGCCCAATCCAGCCGGCCGCGAACCGGACGATGCCAGGACAGTCCTTGTTGAAGGGACAGGATATCTACTCTCAGGATAAAACCACTCGGTTCAGCATGCAGACAGATGACAATCTGGTTTTATACCAGAACAGAGGTGAACAGTGGGCGCCAATATGGGCAGCGGGGAGCAACGGTCCCGGTAATTCAGCCTACAAGTGCAAGCTGTTCGCCGATGGGGATCTGGCCGTGCTGACCTATTTCAGCAACAATAAGTGGGCCAGTGGTATCGGTGGCCATCCGACTTGCTGGTTGGATGTGGAAAGTGGCCGCATTGTGCTGCGTCACAACGGTGGCATCGTCAAGGTTTTACCGTAAGCAGAGGGTTGGGTTGATCGCAAAATTTCTTCCGACTGATATCACTGCGATACTTATTTCTCGAACTACTTGGTCTGTCTGGTTTTGTTCATGAACACAGCTCCTATCAACGCGGCATCCGTATTTACCTGACCACGCCGCGGCTGCGCGGTCTCTTGGCGCTGAACCTTACCGTGGAGGCGGCCAGCGCGATGGTCATCGTTAACACCGCAGTGCTGGTCCAGGCACGTTTCGGCCTGGACCAGCACGAGAACGCCTGGACCCTGGCCATCTTTGGCGGAGGCTTATTGACTGCCGAACTGGCCTTGCCGAGGCTGCTGCAAGACATTGTCGACCGCAGCGCGATGCTGGTGGGGCGGTGGTGGTCGGCCTGTTGCTGGGAGGCTTATTGAACAGTTACGCTTGGCTACTGCCGCTGTGGTTTATCCTGGGACTGGGGCATTATCCAGTCCGGTGCCTGCTGCGCCGCTCCGCCCATTCAGAAGACCGACCGGCCTTATTCGCTTCCCAATTCGCCTTATTGCATGCTTGTTGGCTGATCTCCCACCCGTAGGCTGCCTGGCTGGGCACCAAGGCCGGCCAGCTGGCGGCCCTTTCTAATTCAGCTTATTGAACCACGCTGACCAGGTCTGCCACTTCTTCCGAGAAGTCTGGAAACACGCCGTCGATTTGCCCCAGCATCGAGCCGCTCCAAGGGCCAGGCTTAAAGCTGTCCTCAACCGATGAGTCTGGGTGTCGGAGCCCTTTCACATAGATCTTCGTAAACAGTGCTTGCGCTCGCAGAAAATCCGCTTCTTTTTTCCATTTATTCCCGGGATTCGGCCATCGCTTTCGGGATACCGTAAGCTGGAGCAAAGCTAGGAAAGTCGCTTCATCCATCCACTGGAAGTCAGGGGTGTAAGCCAGAAGCGTACATTGACCCGGTTGCTCGGTAGGCTTCAACTCCATTTCCAGTAGATAGAAATACGGCCCTTCCGCACTGACCTTGATCTCAACGCAAACCAGCTGGCGCCGGCGCTGCTCGGTACCCGGAGCGCCTATCAAATGCCATGCCCTTCTGGAACCAATCGGCCCCGGGAAATACGTCACCCAATCCTCTCCGGAACGAGTACTCTCGCGGCCAGGACGAGTCTCGATCTCCCAGCCTCGGGCGCGAGTCCGCGCTTTCAAAGCGACCAACATCGACAAGAACAGCGTCAAATCACGATCCACCCTGCCATCATCGCTCAAAAATTCGCTGAGCCCCAGATTGCCTTGGGCATCTTGACCATGCTGAGCCTCGTTCTGCGTCAACGCATCGACAGGCACGCCAATGTCCGCACCCGGTTCACTGGCAATAGCAGGCACTTGAGGGCGTTCATGATGGAATTTCAGAGTGTCGAAGCCCGCGAAACGACTACCATACTTCAGTACTGCGAGCCGGACGAGACGCCCGTCCGCGGGGACATCGTCTACCAGCAGCTCATCCTCATCATCATCCGGCAAGAGCGGGTGGAAGTGAGGTGGCCGGATCCTCACGGGCTCACCGCCCTCCACGACTTTCGCTTCCCAAGGCTTATCGCTCTTCCAAAGCAGGTTGGCAAACTCAAGCGGGCGCGAGCAGTGCTCAATTTCCATAACAAATTTCGCCCATTGCCCTTTCCTCTCGCCACTCGATAAGAGGACACGCTTGCCCCACACTCGCAACGTCGTTTCCCCACGCAGCGGAAAACTGGCCTGAATATCGAGCGGGCTCTGTTGATCCAAGGGGAGAGTCTGATTATTGGTATGCGTCGCAGTGAGCCGTTGGCGAACACCAAGTAGAGCCGCCCGAAACGGGGCTGACGCGATCGCCCGTGCGAGTATGACAGCCTCAGAACGGTTGATATCCTCCTTGACTTGCAGTACCGGCCAAACACCATCCATTTTTGAGCGAGACCAATCGATATAGTCCCCAGGCGACCAGACAAGGTGGCGGTGAGAAATCGGGAAGAAACGCCAAAATAAAAGCGGATAAGTTCAATACTTGGGATGAGAAGCCATTGCGGCCCACGGTCTTCAATTGTCGGCACCAGCACATAACGGCTGGTGGCCAAAGCCTGCCGGGTATTGGCCAGATTGAAATAGGAATCCGGCAAAACGGTGTCGATGAATGCGCCCCCCACATCCACCACTTCTTCCAGCGCAACCTCCCGCGCCTGACTGGCGTCAATCCGGAAGGTTTTAGGACTGCCGATATTCGGTCGGGAAATGCAACGACCATCGCGCCACAACGTACCGACCTTGAACTCTTCCAATGTCGCAACATGAGCCGGTAAAGCCAAGCAGACATTGGGCAGAATCGCATTCTTTTTATAGGGATCACGCCATCGATCAGGATGAATGCCGGAGAAGTGCACGACCGTTCGGGTACCCAGCAATCCAGTAGGCCTGATTGGCCCTACGCCATCCACTCGCCAAATTCCAGGATGCTTTGCCAATTTCTTGAATGGAGCGCTGGGCATAATTTGCTATAAGCATTAACAGATACCAGCCAATATTCTCATTCAATACTGGTAATTTGCAAATATTTATAGAACTTACAGCCGCCCACCAGCGCCACCGCGGACGCGGTATGGTGCGGTGAGCGGAACGGCCTTACGCCCCAATCGTCCAGCGCGAAGCCGTCGGTCCCCAAGGAGCGCACGGCGGCGCTTTCCAGCGCCTCTTCGTCCGGCATGCCGGGCAAGATGCCGGGCAGACGCGCGGCCAACATGGATTTGCCGGTGCCGGGCGGCCCCATCATCAAAAGACTATGCCGTCCGGCCGCGGCCACTTCCAACGCGTGGCGCGCCAGCGGCTGGCCTTTGATGTCTTGTAGATCGGGGTAGTCCGGGGCCGAACGAGGCAAACCGCCTTCTGGTCGATACGGTACCAGCTCGGAGAGGCCGTTGAGAAAGGCGCAGGCTTCCACCAGAGTGCTCACGCCGTACAAGGGCATGCCTTCCAGCACTGCGGCCTCCTTGGCGCTGGCCATCGGCAAGATGAAGGCGCGCCCCGCTTCCCGCGTCCGGCACGCCATCGCCAAGGCGCCGCGGACCGGCCGCAAGGCCCCGGTCAAAGCCAGTTCTCCCGCGATCTCATACTCCGCCAGACGGGGGCAACGCACCTGTCCGCTGGCCGCCAGAATGCCGATGGCGATGGGCAGATCGAAACGGCCGGAGTCCTTGGGCAGATCGGCCGGAGCCAGGTTGACTGTGATTCGCCGGGCCGGAAACTCAAAACCCGAGGTTAGAATCGCCGCGCGCACACGCTCCCGGCTTTCCTTCACCTCAAGGTCAGGCAGGCCGACAATGGTGAATGCGGGCAAACCGTTGGCCAGATGCACTTCCACCGCGACCTCGGGCGCTTCCAATCCTGCCAGCGCCCGGCTTGCCACCACGGCCAGCGTCATATCGCTAGGAGTGGCCGAGTTCTGATTGCGCTTCTACCGCGGCCTGCGTTTCCTCCGGGAATACCTGCGCCTCCAGGCGCGCCAGCTTCAGCTCCAGCTGCGCCAGCTTCTCCCGGGTGCGCACCAGCACCTCCTGCTGCACGTCGAACTCCTCGCGCGTCACCAGATCCATCTTGCTGAAGGTGGAGGCCATCATCGCCTTGACGTTTTTCTCGATGTCCTTGGCCGGGCTGGCGGCGATGGTTTCGCTGATCTTGTTGCCGATTTCCTCAAACAGCTTTTGGCTCAACATGACGCGGCTCCTTATGAGTAAGTGATAACAGTGCAGAGTGTAGCAAAAAGCCAAGTCCGCCACCCGCCGGCGCGCACCCGGCCTAGAGCGATCCGGCCAGGCCCCTCCCCTGACGCCGCAGCGCTTGCGGCACCAAATCAGTGCGGCCCGCCACGACCCCATGCACCGGGAAAGTGCCAAAACGGTCAGTACAGGCCTTTTTTGCGTTGCAACATGATCTTAGGGTTTTCTTTTGCGCCAATCAGGCCTGGCACGATTCATGCGTATCGACGCTACAGCAGCGCTCATCTCAAGCCACCGGATCATCAGACCCTAAGGAGCAGTCATGAAACTCGTTTCCGCCATCATCAAGCCCTTCAAGCTGGATGAAGTCCGCGAAGCCTTGTCCGCCATCGGCGTGCAAGGGGTCACGGTTACCGAAGTCAAAGGCTTCGGCCGTCAAAAAGGACACACCGAACTCTATCGCGGCGCCGAATACGTGGTGGACTTCCTGCCCAAGGTCAAGCTGGAGATCGCCATAGACGACGCTTTGCTGGATCAGGTGGTGGAAGCCATCGAAAAGTCCGCCCGCACCGGCAAGATCGGCGACGGCAAGATCTTCGTCTACGACCTGGAACAAGTGGTGCGCATCCGCACCGGCGAAACCGGCGCCGACGCGGTCTGAACCGCGATAGAGACACAGGGGAAACGACAATGAAAAAACTGCTCGCAACCATTCAGCTCGCCGGCTTGAGCCTGGCGGCTCCGCTGGCCTTGGCCGCCGCACCGGCGGGTCCGGCGATTGCCGACGCCAAGAGCATCAGCGCCGGCGACACCGCCTGGATGCTGATCTCCACAGCCCTGGTGCTGTTCATGACCATTCCCGGCCTGGCGCTGTTCTATGGCGGCATGGTGCGCAAAAAGAACGTGCTGGCGACGCTGATGCAAAGCTTCGCCATCACCGCGCTGATCACGGTGCTGTGGGCGGTCATCGGCTACAGCCTGGCCTTCACCGTCGGCAGCCCCTATCTGGGCGATTTGAGCCGCGTGATGCTGGACGGCATGGTTTACCTGAAAGAGGCCGGCAAACTGGCCGTGCACCCGCTGGCCGGCACCATTCCGGAATCGGTGTTCATGACCTTCCAGATGACCTTCGCCATCATCACTCCGGCGCTGATCACCGGGGCCTTCGCCGAGCGGATGAAGTTTTCCGCCATGCTGGTCTTCATGGCCTTGTGGTCCTTGCTGGTCTACGCGCCGGTGGCTCACTGGGTCTGGGCGCCGGGCGGCTGGATGGCGGACAAGGGCGTGCTGGACTTCGCCGGCGGCACCGTGGTGCACATCAACGCCGGTATCGCCGGCCTGGTGACCGCCTTGGTGCTGGGCAAGCGCGTCGGCTTCGGCAAGGAGGCGATGCCGCCGCATAACCTGGTGCTGACCCTGGTGGGCGCGTCCATGCTGTGGGTGGGCTGGTTCGGCTTCAACGCCGGCTCCGCCGCCGCGGCGGACGGCCGCGCCGGCATGGCGATGGTCACCACTCAGCTCGCCACCGCCGCCGCCGCGCTGGCCTGGATGTTCGCCGAATGGCTCACCAAGAAAAAGCCTTCGGTGCTGGGCATTGCCTCGGGCGCGGTCGCCGGCTTGGTCGCCATCACGCCCGCCGCCGGCTTCGTGGACGTCAAGGGCGCGCTGATCATCGGCCTGGCGGCCGGCGTGGTGTGCTTCTGGGGCGCCACCGGGCTCAAGCACATGCTGGGTTATGACGACTCCCTGGACGCCTTCGGCGTGCATGGCATCGGCGGCATCCTGGGCGCGCTGCTTACCGGCGTCTTCGCCGTCAAGGAAATCGGCGGCGCGGAAGGCAGCCTGGCCGCGCAAGCGCTCGGCGTCGGCGTCACCGCGGCTTATTGCGCCGTCGTCACCTTCATCTTGCTGAAGCTGATCGATATCGCGATCGGACTGCGCGTCGCGGAAGACGAAGAGCGCGAAGGGCTGGACGTGATCCTGCACGGGGAGCGCGTCGAATAAATCCGGATTTTCTTGTTGTGGTAAGGGACTTGGGGCGCCGCTGGCGCCCTTTTTTTTGGGAAAGCCGCCCATGAAAAAGCCGGCCCTGACGGACCGGCTTTCGCTTGCGGAGTTGAAACCGCTATTTGACGATGCGCAGGCTGGGGCGGCCCGTCGGCTTGGCCGGCGCATCCGGCTCGGACGGCGCTTCCGCCGGCTTGGCCTCCTCGTCGGCCGCCACCGGTTTCAGCGTCGGCGCGGGCGCTTCCGCCTCGCCCAGCTCCACCTCGAATCCCATGCCTTCGCCGGTTTCCCGGGCAAAAATCGACATCACATTGCCTATCGGCACCCAGATGTCGCGGGACACGCCGCCGAAGCGGGCGGAAAACGACAACCAGTCATTGTCGATACGCAGATTCTTGGTGGCCGACAGACCGATATTCAGCACGATCTCGTTGTTTTTCACGTACTCGCGCGGCACATCGGCACGCTCGTTGACCCATACCACCACATAGGGCGTGAAGCCGTTGTCGCCGCACCACTCGTGCAGCGCTCGGATCATGTAGGGCTTGGTGCTGGAGCTCATTGGCAATCCTTATTTGCGCATGGCCTTTTCGGACGGCGTCAGCGAGTCGATGAAGGACTGGCGCTGGAAAATACGCTCGGCGTACTTGAGGATAGGCGCGGAGTTTTTGCCCAGATCGATATTGTAATGCTCCAGACGCCACATCAAGGGCGCGATCGCCACGTCGATCATGGAGAAATCGTCGCCCAACATGAACTTCTGCTTGGCGAAAATCGGTGCGATCGTGGTCAGGCCGTCGCGAATGGCTTCGCGAGCCTTGTTCGCTTCCTTGCCGGTGGCGCCGGCTTCCAGCGCCTTCACATGGATGAAGAGCTCGTTTTCAAACCGGTAGAGGAACAGACGGGCGCGCGCGCGCATTACCGGGTCAGCCGGCATCAGCTGCGGGTGCGGGAAACGCTCGTCGATGTACTCGTTGATGATATTGGATTCGTGCAGGATCAAATCGCGCTCGACCAATACCGGCACCTCATTGTAGGGGTTCATCACCGCCAGATCTTCCGGCTTGTTATGGATGTCCACATCAATGATTTCGAAATCCATTCCCTTTTCAAAAAGCACGATGCGGCAACGCTGGCTGAACGGGCAGGTAATTCCGGAGTAAAGAGTCATCATGGCAGGAGGAAATCCTTAACTAACAATGGGTTGATTCAGCTGGGCATTCTAGCACTTTCCGTCCACCAATTTCCAGCACCGCATCATAAGCCAATGATTAAAAAGAAAAAAGGCGGATTTCTCCGCCTTGATCAAATCAAGCAACCGGGCTTAATGCACGTCGCGCCAGTACTCTTTCTTCAGGAAATACGCCAGCGGCAACAGCAACAGCGACAGGAACATCAACACGACATAACCGATCTGCTGACGCTTCACCTGAGCAGGTTCGCCCACATAGACCAGGAAATTGGTCAGGTCCGCCATCCGCTTGTCGAACTCCACGGTATTGGCTTTGCCGTTCTCCAGCTTGGTCAGGGTGCCGGCCTTGATCAGCTCCAGCTTGTGCTCTTCGTGGCCTTCCGCGTTCTTCTCGGTCTTCAGCACCTGCTCGCCTTGCCATTCCCAGAAGATGTGCGGCATGCCCACCTTGTCGAACACCGCGTTGTTCCAGCCAGTCGGCCGGCTCGGATCCCGGTAGAAGCCACGCAGATAACCATACAGGTAATCTGCGCCGCGGGAACGCGCGATCAGCGACAAGTCCGGCGGCGTGGCGCCAAACCAGGCTTGAGCGTCCTTCTTGTTCATCGCGATATTCATCGGATCGCCGATTTTGGCGCCCACCGGTAGCAGGTTCGCCTTGATCTGCTCTTCGGTCAGGCCGATATCGGTCAGGCGGTTGTAACGCATCGCGCTGGCCGAATGGCAGGACAAGCAGTAGTTGGTGAAGATCTGCGCGCCGCGTTGCAGGCTTTCCGTATCTTGAATATTGATCGGCGCCTTGGGCAGCTTGGGGCCTTCGCCGGAAGCCAGGGCCGTAGCGCTGAACGGCAGCGCCAGCGCCATGGCCGCGATCAGGTGGCGGATTTTGCTTTTCATGAGTCCTCTCCCCTTTTTACACGTTCATGGCGAATACGGCGGCGGCCACCACGGTCACCACCACCAGCACCGCAAACCGGATCTGACGCTTGGCGTTGGTATCCGTCACCCGCGTCGGCACCGGGATGCTGCCTACATCGTTCTTGGTGTAGAACGGCATGCCCAGGAAGAAGACGAAGTAGACGAACGAGAGCACCTGCGCGATCACGGTGCGGGCATTGGTGGACGGCAAAGCGCCCAGAATGCCAAGACCGATGAAGGACACGATGAACAGGACCAGCATGAACTTGAACTTGGGACCGCGGTAGCGGATGGATTTCACCGGCGAGCGATCCAGCCACGGCAGGAAGGCGATCAGCACCACTGCCGCGCCCATCGCGATCACGCCCCACACCTGGGTGCCCAGGAAGGACGGGATGGCGCGCAAGATGGCGTAGAACGGCGTGAAGTACCATACCGGCGCGATATGCGGCGGGGTCTTCAGCGGGTCGGCCTGGTCGAAGTTGGGTTTCTCCAGGAAGTAACCGCCCATTTCCGGCATGAAGAAGACAATGGCCGAGAACACGATCAGGAACACCACCACGCCCAGCACATCCTTGACGGTGTAATACGGGTGGAAGGGAATGCCATCCAGGGGAATGCCCTTGTCGTCCTTCAGCTTCTTGATCTCAACGCCGTCCGGGTTGTTGGAGCCCACTTCGTGCAAGGCGATCAGGTGAGCCACCACCAGCGCCAGCAGCACCAGCGGCACCGCGATCACGTGCAGCGCGAAGAAGCGGTTCAGCGTGGCGTCGGACACCACGTAGTCGCCGCGGATCCACACCGACAGGTCCGGACCGATTACCGGGATGGAGCCGAACAGGTTGACGATCACCTGCGCGCCCCAGAACGACATCTGGCCCCAAGGCAGCAGATAACCCATGAAGGCTTCCGCCATCAGGCACAGGAAGATCAGCGTGCCGAACACCCACACCAGTTCGCGCGGTTGCTTGTAGGAACCGTAGATCAGGCCGCGGAACATGTGCAGATAGACCACCACGAAGAACATCGAGGCGCCGGTGGAGTGCATGTAGCGGATGATCCAGCCGCCGGCCACATCGCGCATGATGTATTCGACCGAGGCGAAGGCGACCGGAATGCCGGCGCCATTCAAGGTGCCGTCCGGCTTGTAGTTCATGGTCAGGAAGATGCCGGTAACGATCTGGATCACCAGCACCAGCATGGCCAGCGAACCGAAGAAGTACCAGAAGTTGAAGTTCTTCGGCGCGTAATACTCGGTGACGTGCTCTTTGAGCATCGACGATAACGGAAAACGTTCGTCCACCCAGTTGAGCAGCTTTTGTCCTTTAGTCATGTAGCCCCTCAGCTTATTTGTCTTCGCCAATCAGCAGGCGGGTATCGGACAGATATTTGTGCGGCGGAATTTCCAGGTTCTTCGGAGCCGGCACGCCTTTGTAGACGCGCGCGGCCAAGTCGAACTTGGAACCATGACAGGGGCAATAGAAGCCTCCCACCCAGTCCGGGCCCAGATCGGCGGGCGCGATGTCCGGACGGTGGGTCGGCGAACAGCCCAAATGCGTGCAGATGCCGACGGCGATCAGCAGCTCAGGCTTGATCGAACGGTGCTCGTTCTGGCAATACGTCGGCTGCTGATCCATTTCGGACTTGGGATCCACCAGCTTCTCATCCAGCTTCGGCAGGTTTTTCAATTGCTCCGGCGTGCGGTTCAGCACCCATACCGGCTTGCCGCGCCACTCGACGTTGATCTTCTGGCCCGGCTCGATCTTGCCGATATCCACCTCGACGGGAGCGCCGGCGGCCTTCGCCCTCTCGGACGGGAAGAAACTCATCAGAAACGGCGTCGCCACTCCGGCCGCCGCCACACCACCAACAGCGCTGGTTGCAACCGTCAGAAAGCGACGGCGCCCCGCATCGACTTGTTGTTCACTCATTACAGTCATCCTCAAACGTGGAAACCGAGCCCAAAACTGCCTGATTTTACCCGATTCCGAGTAGGGACTTGAAGCTTCTATGCAAATAAATTGGCCGAAGCCCTGCCTAGCCGCCTAAACCGGGTTGGAAATGTCTACAAATTCAACACTTATGCCATGAAGCTGAGCCAGGCGCTCGCCCAAAGCCTTGATGCCAAAACGCTCCGTGGCGTGATGCCCCGCAGCGATGAAAGCCACATCACACTCCATTGCCATATGATGATTTTGCTCGGACGCTTCGCCGGTGATGAAGGCGTCCACGCCCAGATCGATGGCTTCGGCGAAAAAACTCTGCGCGCCGCCGGTGCACCAGGCTATGCGCGAAATCGGTTTGTCCGCCCTGCCCAACAACAAAGCCTCGCGCCCCAGACGAGCGGAAACGTGTTCACGGAAATCACTCACACTGCCGCCTCGCCGCCACGCCCCATGCCACAGCAAACCCTGTTCACCGCCCTGCCCCTGGGCCTCCAAATCCAGCACCTTGCCCAACATCGCGTTATTGCCCAGCTCCGGATGCGCGTCCAAAGGCAGGTGGTAAGCCAGCAAGTTAAGATCATGCTCCAGCAGCGTCTTCACCCGCTGGCGCTTCATTCCGCAAATCCGGGCGTCTTCGCCCTTCCAGAAATAACCGTGGTGCACCAGCACGGCGTCCGCTCCGCGCGACGCCGCGGCATCGATCAAGGCTTGAGAAGCGGAGACGCCGGTCACCAGCTTGCGCACCGCCTGCCGCCCTTCCACCTGCAAGCCGTTAGGCGCATAGTCTTTGAAGCGCCAAGGCTCCAAAATCGTGTCCAGACTGCTCAGCAAGGCCTTCAATTCCATCACGCACTCCTTAACTTAATATATGCCCCGGCCTTATTTTGCCAGAAGCCAACGCATTTTAAGCCCGCAAAAGAAAAACCCCGCCGTAGCGGGGTTTTTCAAAGCCTAAGGAGGCGTTGGCTTACATCATGCCGCCCATGCCGCCCATGCCGCCCATATCCGGCATGCCGGCCGCCGGCTTGTCTTCCGGCAATTCAGCGATCATGCAGTCGGTGGTCAGCATCAGGCCAGCAACCGAAGCCGCGTGCTGCAGAGCGGAGCGGGTTACCTTGGCCGGATCCAACACGCCCATTTCCAGCATATCGCCGTACTCGCCGCTAGCCGCGTTGTAACCGAAGTTGCCCTTGCCTTCCAGCACCTTGTTCACCACGACCGACGGCTCTTCGCCAGCGTTCTTGACGATCTGGCGCAGCGGCGCTTCGATGGCCTTCAACACGATCTTAACACCGGCGTCTTGATCGGCATTGTCGGTTTTCAGGCTGTCCAGAGTGGAGCGGGCGCGCAGCAGAGCAACGCCGCCGCCAGCCACAACGCCTTCTTCCACAGCGGCGCGGGTAGCGTGCAAGGCGTCTTCAACGCGAGCCTTTTTCTCTTTCATTTCCACTTCGGTGGCAGCGCCAACCTTGATCACCGCAACACCGCCGGCCAGCTTGGCCACGCGCTCTTGCAGTTTCTCGCGATCGTAATCGGAAGTGGCTTCTTCCATCTGCTTGCGGATCTCGCCCACGCGCGACTGGATCTCGGCCGCTTGGCCGGCGCCGTCGATGATGGTGGTGTTTTCCTTGCCCACTTCAACGCGCTTGGCTTGGCCCAGCATTTCCAGCGAAGCTTTTTCCAGGGTCAGGCCCACTTCTTCGGCAATCACGGTGCCACCGGTCAGGAAGGCGATATCCTGCAACATGGCTTTGCGACGATCGCCAAAACCCGGGGCTTTAACGGCTACCACTTTCAGGATGCCGCGGATGGTGTTGACCACCAGAGTGGCCAGCGCTTCGCCTTCCACGTCTTCTGCGATGATCAGCAGCGGGCGGCCGGACTTGGCCACTTGCTCCAGAACCGGCAGCAGATCGCGGATATTGGAGATTTTCTTATCGAACAGCAGGATGAAGGGATTGTCCAGAGCGGCAATCTGTTTGTCCTGGTTGTTGATGAAGTACGGGGACAGGTAGCCGCGGTCGAACTGCATGCCTTCAACCACGTCTAGTTCGTTGTTCAGGCTCTTGCCGTCTTCAACGGTGATCACGCCTTCCTTGCCCACTTTTTCCATGGCATTGGCGATGATGTCGCCGATGTCGGAATCGGAGTTGGCGGAGATGGAGCCAACCTGAGCGATTTCCTTGGTGGTGGCGCACGGCTTGGCGATCTTGGCGATCTCACCCACCAGCGAGGCAACGGCCTTGTCGATGCCGCGCTTCAGGTCCATCGGGTTCATGCCGGCGGCAACGTACTTCATGCCTTCCAACACGATGGCTTGAGCCAACACGGTAGCGGTGGTGGTGCCGTCGCCGGCCACGTCGGAAGTCTTGGAAGCGACTTCTTTCACCATCTGCGCGCCCATGTTCTCGAACTTGTCCTTCAGTTCGATTTCCTTGGCGACGGATACGCCGTCCTTGGTGATGGTCGGCGCGCCGAAGGAGCGGTCCAGCACCACGTTGCGGCCTTTCGGGCCCAGAGTCACTTTTACGGCATCAGCCAGGATGTTGACGCCAGTTACCATCTTGGCGCGAGCGGAATCACCAAACTTTACGTCTTTAGCAGCCATTCTTTAAATCTCCAGAATTCTGAGTTGGGGAAGTTCAGATGTGGGTCGGATTACTCAACGATGCCCATTACATCTTCCTCGCGCATCACGAGGACTTCATCGCCGTCAACCTTGACGGCCTGACCGGAATACTTGCCGAAGATGACTTTGTCGTTAGGCTTCAGTTCCAGCGGACGGCGCTCGCCGTTCTCCAGAATCTTGCCATTGCCGATGGCCAAAACGATGCCCATATCCGGTTTTTCTGCGGCTGCGCCCGGCAGAACGATGCCGGAAGCCGTTTTTTCTTCAGCCTCGAGGCGCTTGATAACAACACGGTCGTGCAAAGGACGAATTGCCATGGATCTCTCCTGTTACAGTGGCTGTTGAGAGTTGAAACCTGTTTGAGTTGAGGCGAGCGTTAGCACTCACCTGCTGCGAGTGCTAATGATAGGGACGAGCGGGAGGGTTTTCAAGAGCCTGCCACGCCAAATTTCAATCGCAGGTCTGGCTTGTCTGATCGGAACTTACAACTCGACACTCAGCCACTACTCGCGAAGCTCTCAGTTAGGTGAAGAAGTGGCCAATCAGGAATGTTCACCACTAAATCCAACTAGCAAGCTTGTCTTGGTCGGCAACTGCGGCAAACCACTCTGCAATCCAATGAGAAAAAGCCCAAGCCTATGACCTCAATCGCCAAGACAGAAAAACTGATGTGTACACGGTTTCAGCTAGCTAAATGCTCGAACCATCTAAATTTTCGCTTGTCGAGACCAACAACGATCAGATTGATTATCTTCATTAAGATCGCGCAACAACGTTCTGTTTAGGTACGGGGCAGCCAGGGACATATCCGTTTTTTGATAGCAGCGAACCTCAATCTACTTTATTGAGGAGGAGTGATCCCAAATAGCCAAACAGGCTTTATACGCCACATTTTCACATTGCCCCAACGAAAAGTAAAATTTCTAAAAAAATTGACACCTGTACACAACCGATTTGAAAATAAAGCATATCGAATAGCCATAAAACATCAATGCCTAACTGACTTCCGCAGCAACATCCATCCTGGAGTACGAAAACGAATAATCATTCGATATAACCGTACATAAGTGAACATGAATGCCAACACAAAACCAATCAACACCGTCGTGTTATTCCAAAACAGCATAGCCGGCACCACTGAAATAGAAGATAAGGCCCATAAATACGGGGAAGTCAAACTGTTACGCATTGTTTTATGATTGACATCTTTGGAACCCACCATCCATCGCACCAACCGCATATAGACAAGCTGATGTAGGTGCAGTGCATCGGGATACCCCACCCTTCGACCTTGCAAAAATTTCCGTCTATAGATTGAAAACAAGGTTTCAAATACGGGGTAAATCACACACAGCAACGGAAACCAAGGAGAAACTTGAGAGTGGCGAGCAACCAATAACACGGCGACCTCAGCGATCATAAAACCAACCAAATAAGCGCCACCATCTCCTGCAAACATTAACCCACGGGGGAAATTCCAAAACAAAAAACCTGCGATAGCACCTACCATAGCAAAACAGATGCCTACCAGCATAGTATCCTGTACTTTAAATGCCACATAAGCCAAAGCAAGGAAAATGAAAATTGATACAACACCAGACAATCCATTGTAGCCATCAATAATATTCACGGCGTGTGCCACTCCACCTACGGCAACCACCGTTAAAAGCAATGAAAAAATCCAAACATGTACCAAAAAAACATCGAGCAAAGGGATATCCAGGCGCTGCAAACTTGCACCAAGAATAAAATACCCTAGAGCAGCAGCAAAAAAAGTAGCCAACAATCTAGGTAGCGGACCTACTTTTTTTGTCACATCTTCAAAAATCCCAGCAGCAAAAGCAGGAAGGGCCACCAACAACAGCATCAAAATTGAGGCATCCTTCAACAACCACGCCAACACACCGCTTCCTGCCACCAACCCAGCAGCAATCGGCACTCCTCCGATACGTGGCACAGGTTGTGCGTGAAACTTTTGAACTCCGCCCAACTCATAATCAGCTGAAAAGTGTTCGTGCAAATGTGAGAAATGAATCAAACACATCCCAACAAGCAAGGATAAAAATGTAGCCGCCAATAGAATTACCAGCATTTATATACACCTTTCGATGTTTTCCAACAAAGATAGAGCAAAAACACTCTCGAACAACAAAATAAAAACGTAAAAGTACTACAAGAACACCTCAAAAATTGACCAATGCCTCTGAACCCAAAAATATCAAAACAAGCCGCCTTGCATTTTCCATTATTTTTTAGTAGATCACACGCCATGGTAAAGAGACAATCTTCGAGCAGAGAAAATAACACCTCGGAAATAACCACTTGTGAAATCACTCATAAACCTCAAGAGGCTAGTCCCGCAACAATTTGCTCCACTACCTTTTTAACTGAAAACTCACGCTCAAAAAGCCCCCGACAACGTGCGGTAAAGTCAGTGCCATCATCAATCTGAACCAATAGCTTCTCTGCACACAATTGCAACTCATCGACCTGGTTACTTTCACAGATTTGCCCTACCTGTTCACTACGAATTAAATGGGCAAGATCATTACCACGGTTGATATTTGCCAATACAGGAAGCCCGCTTTGCATATAAGTCAAAAATTTCCCAGGAATATTATGGGATTTATGGCGAGGATCCAAAGCCACAATTCCAACATTACACTGCGCATAAAGCCCTGGAATTTCATCAGGATGAATTTCTTCAAAAAACACAACATTATCTAGCTGCCTCTCCTGAGCGGCAGCACGCAACCTTCCCACCTCACTACCTCGACCAACAAATAAAAAACCGACATCTTGTCTACTGTACAGTTTATCGGCCAAGTCGAGCAAAACATCCATGCCTTGCGCCACCCCCATGTTGCCCGCATAAACAAAAATTTTCCGCCCCTTAAACGAGTCTCGTTGATCCGTATTGAGCAAGGTACCGCAGCAGGAATATCAAGCCAGTTTTGCAATACTTCCAAACGTCGACCAGGTTGCCGTTGCCAACAATCGAAATACGCTTGATTTCCAGGAGTTTGAACACCAATAATATCGGCAACCGAATACTGATAGCGTGCCATCATATCAAAAAAAAGATAAGGCAAACCACGCCTCATCAGCCCCATATCAACAGCCCAATTAGGAAAAATATCACGGATTATCAGGTAGCCTTTACAACCATTTGAACGCTTAAGAATTTGGGCCAAAGGAGCATGGAAAATAGATGGTGCATACCACACGATGCCCTCCCAACATGCATGGGCTAAAGGGCTTTTCCGAAGCTGTAATAGCATCGAAAAGGGCATGAGCAACTCACCTAACGTACGTCGCACATAACCAACATCCTTCGTACGCGGAGCTTTTAAACGTAATACCTGCGCCCCATCAAACTCCTCCAACTGCCAAGACTCCTTCTGATCAGACGAAGGAAGAAGCACGGTCAAATTATGCCCTTGACGTACAAACTCGCGAGCCAAATCCCGGAGCTGGACTGCGCCAGAAGTCCGATGGGGTGGAAAAGTATCAGCAATCAGCACAACCTGCATTAATCGAGCCTCAGTACTTTCTCCATACCACTCGATTCACATAATCGGTGTAGCTATGAATAATGCGTACAACTTTGTCAGAGACATTTTTCATGGAATAGTCTGAAACAGATCTCAGCAATCTTTCTTCACCACGTGGCTGTAAATCAAGAATAGACAAACCTTGCATAACTCTATCAACATCCAATCCCACCATCATGACAGACCCCTCTTCAAAAGCCTCATGACGCTCTTGAGTCTCTCTCATATTTAAAGCAGGGAAGTTCAAAATTGAAGATTCCTCACTTATTGTTCCACTATCGGAAAGAACCGCACGGGCTGAAAGTTGAAGCTTATTGTAATCCGTAAAACCTAATGGCTTAAGCAATCTTACCAATTCATTAAATTTTGCCCCAACAGTAGCAAGTCTTTTTTGAGT
Organism: Chromobacterium sp. Beijing; assembly: GCF_021496765.1. Taxonomy (NCBI): domain Bacteria; kingdom Pseudomonadati; phylum Pseudomonadota; class Betaproteobacteria; order Neisseriales; family Chromobacteriaceae; genus Chromobacterium; species Chromobacterium sp. Beijing. The sequence continues at coordinate 4,865,207 of NZ_CP053750.1, read as the reverse complement.
TCTAGGGTGTGTGGATACAATTATAGGAAGCTTAAATTGCTCTGAAATTTCATTTAAAATATTTATCAACTTACACAGATTAACATCTGAATCAACATTTTCTTCACGATGGGCACTAACAACGAAAAACTCGCCAGATTTTAATCCTAGTCGTTCCAAAACATCTGAATGGTCAATTGCCTCTCGGTAGAACTCAATCACTTCAGACATTGGACTACCCGTTTTAATAATCAAGTCTGCAGGTAGACCCTCTTTAAGCAAACATTCTCGCGAAATGGTACTGTAAGTCAAATTCACATCAGAGGTATGGTCAACAATTTTCCTATTAATCTCTTCAGGGACTCGCATGTCGAAACAACGATTACCAGCCTCCATATGGAAGATTGGCACTTTTCTTCTTTTTGCCGGAATCACCGATAAGCAACTATTTGTATCACCTAAAACAAGCAATGCGTCAGGACTTTCTTCCGCAAGCACCCCATCCATTTTTGCGATGATCATGCCGATAGTTTCAGCAGAAGTTGAGCCCGCTGCATTCAAAAAAATATCGGGCTTTCTAATTTTTAAATCATCAAAAAATATTTGATTCAATTCATAATCATAGTTTTGGCCGGTGTGCACAATTGTATGATCACAAAATTCATCAAGCTTCGCCATTACCCTTGACAACCGTATAATCTCAGGGCGGGTGCCAACTACAGTCATGACTTTAAGCTTTTTCATTTTCAATCCTCAGCTTCAGCATATTCACCACGAGAAATACGTGCCATAAAATCTAGCTTCAAAAGCAGCTTTTTCATATCTTCAAAATCCAGGCGCACTGTATTGTGCGAGTTGTAATCGTCACCATGACTCGTCTGGGTCAGCAGTTGATTCCCTTGTTCAACATATTTTTCATAATTTAAGTCACGCCCATCAGCGGGAATTCTAAAATAATCCCCCATATCCTCAGCGCACGCCATTTCTTCACGCCCCAGCAGTACTTCGTACAATTTTTCACCATGCCGGGTTCCAATCACCTGCACAGGAGAATCTGACTTATTCATTACAGAAAGAACGGCATGAGCCAGTACTTCAACCGTAGCGGCAGGAGCCTTCTGTACAAAAATGTCCCCATTATGCCCATGCTCAAAAGCATAAAGGACCAAGTCCACCGCATCATTCAAAGTCATCATAAATCGGGTCATTGCTGGGTCTGTAATTGTGATGGGCTTACCAGCCCGGACCTGCTCTACAAATAATGGAATAACGGAACCTCGAGAGGCCATTACATTACCATATCTTGTACCGCAAATGACCGTCCCTGTTCCTTCAAGATTGCGACTTGTAGCCACCATCACTTTTTCCATCATCGCCTTGCTTATTCCCATGGCATTGATAGGGTAGACGGCCTTGTCGGTACTTAAACAAATAACCCGCTTTATTCCTGCCGCAATAGCCGCAATGAGTACATTCTCAGTACCGTATACGTTAGTCTGAACAGCCTGCATTGGATGAAACTCACAAGATGGAACTTGCTTAAGCGCAGCAGCATGAAACACAAAATCAACACCACGCATTGCTTGCTCAACGCTTCTAAAGTCTCTGACATCTCCTAAGTAAAATTTTATTTTGGCATTATTGTATTTTTTCCGCATGTCATCTTGTTTTTTTTCATCACGGCTAAAAATTCGAATTTCTTTTAAGTCCGATTCGAGAAAACGGCGCAATACTGCATTACCAAACGAGCCCGTTCCACCTGTAATAAGCAAGGTACGATCATTAAACATTAGCATTATCCTGATACTGAATATGATGTGATTAGCCAAAAGAGTACATACTTTGGACAAGCTCAAACCAAGGTGGAGCTTGGTAACCGGTTGCACTACGGAACCGCGACGAATCAAGTGAGCGGTCAATGATTAGTTTATCATCAGCCAAAATTTCAATATTATGATTATAAGTTTTTGCAACCAACTTCAACAAATCATGCTTTGAAATTGGACTGCTAGAAACATGATATAACCCACACAATTTTTCATTAGGCAGAACATGCTCAGCAATAATGCGTGCCAATTCACACGTTGGCAATCCAGAAAAAACTGCTCGGGTAAATCCACGAACACTTAGATTTTGATCAAGAAACCACCCGATCAATCCATGTGATGATGCTAACTCGTGCCCGATAATTGATGTTCTTAATGTGACTGCATGTGGATAATCAACCTCGCCGATAAGCTTACTTCTTCCATATAGATCCATTGCATCGGGAGCATCAGACTCTACATAATTCCCCTTTAGGCCTGTGAAAACACAATCAGTGCTCACATGAATTAACCTAGAGTCAGTCAACCCGCATAGCCTAGCAAGCCTATGGGGTAATAGTGCATTTATTGGCAAGGCTAAAAGTGGATCATTGGACTCTGCCAACTGTTTGACGAGACCAATACAATTAATTACCACATCAGGCTTAACCTTTGCAAAAACCTGACAAAGACTGTCGAAATTTTCAACATCAACCCCACCAATTACTTTATTTGACGAAGGAAGTCTATTAATAACACCGCTACTTCTCGCTGTCCCCCAGACCTGAAATAGCTTTTGTTCTGTCAAATAACGGAAAACAGCATTTCCGAGCATGCCAGTACATCCCAAGACAAGAATTTTCATTTCGCTCGAATTTTTCTTCATAATATGAATATAATATATTTATAGAAATACATGCTTGGCAAACATAACGTTAGCGTTGACCTAATTTCAGAACTTCTCTCCAAGTACTATTCGCGGTACATTTCCAATCATAATAAGTGCTACGCTCTCTTGCTGCAGCAGCCCAACTGGCCGCAGTTGCTGGCTCCAGCAACACTCTAGTCATAGCCATCGCAATACTCTCCGGACTAAATGGTGAAAAGTAGCCAATATTTTTTCCACCAAACTCAGGCATTGGATCAATATCCGATGATAGCACTGGCCGACCAGCAGCCAGCGCCTCAAGTAAAATATTAGGACAGTTCTCACAGGAGGAAGCAAATATATTTGCTTCTGCATTTTGATAAAGGGCGGGTAGTTCTTGATAATTTATCGCGCCACTCAAAATAATCCTATCAGTCAATCCAAGAGTTTTAATCATTCGACGAAGTTTCTCTGCACCAGCCCCATCTGCTTCACCAACAAGAATAAGCCGACACCGCTCGCGCAATTCTGATGCGAGCAAAGCATACCCGCTTACAACCTCTTCGTGGTGTTTGTAGCTATCCACCTTTGACACATACAACAGATACGGTTCCCCACCCGCAATCGCTGGAGAAGGAGGTACTTGCTCTCTAATGCGAAAGGCTTCTGAAATACCATGCGGAATAGTAACTGCACGAGGAACCGGGGCCAGAGCCTCAATCACCCGGCGCGCGTAATCTGAAATGAAAATAGTTAAATCCGCCTCCCTCATGCTACGTAGCATGAGATTACGCAATAGATACTGGCGAACACGCTGCAAATCCCAAGGCATACGACGCAATGCCTTGGCATCGAAAGGGGTCATATTGCGAAACATAGTTACTACACGACAACCGTTTGGCACCTTGGTAGCAACCAATCCTCCCGGACAGAACAATACATCTGCACCCGTACGCTTAAGGTACTTAGGCAGCATCCAACGCTCCCATAAAGCCCGCAGCACCGGGTTTTCTGTCGGCCAATCAGCGTGCACCCGCCGAATATTTGGATGAACAGGTAAGGCTAGCCGTCTTGGGGCAAAAACCTCTACCTGCAGAGAGTTACTCTCCGGCAAATGGTTCAATAAGTTTATCAGGTAGGTTTGCCCCCCACCTTGACGAGCCGAATAAGCGTTAATAACAATCTTCATGAGCGCGGCACCTTCAGCACAACATTATAGAGATCGATATACTGCTGAGCTGCGCGATCGATACTCAGGCCCTCAGTTAAGAAGCGAGCATTCTGAGCTCGAGCAATGGCCGCGTCTCGATTTAATACCGTATCCACTAAAGCTTGTGCAAACGTTTTGACATCTATTGTGTCCGCAAATAGCGCACTTTCTGCATCGGCAAATTCACGATGAGCCGGAATATCTGATAGAACAAGTGGGCATCCCATGGCAGCGGCTTCAATCACAACATTTGGGTGCCCTTCCATAAAACTCGCAGAAATGAACACATCGGCATGGCGCAACCACCATGAGAGAGAGTTAGTATACCCTCCCATGTGTATGCGGTCGGCTAGACCCGTAGCAATAATACTTGCCTGCGTTTTCTCACGCTCAGGGCCTTCACCAAAAATTAGCGCGTGATGCTCAGGCAATCGTCGCAGTGCCATCGCGATTGCATCCACAACTACAGATATGTTTTTTTCATAACTTAGTCGACCTGCCGCTACAATTAATGGCTGCGTCCCAAGCCCAAAGTCATCTAAAGGTACATCTACCTTAGGAGGGGTAAGAGCATTATGAATCACACGCAGTTCAGCCTCATGGGAGAACATACGCCAATAGTCTAATCCTCCCATGGAATTCGCTACAATGGCCTGTGCTCTCTGTCCAATTAGTTTTCGCAAACCAATCTTCCATCCACCAGCTTCATATAATGGGCCTGAGGAACGTTCGCTTAGTACATGTGGACGCTTTCGCAAATGAGCGGCAAGCCCTCCCATCACATCCATTTGCATAAGCCATGTTTGCACAACATTTGCGTCACTTTTATTAATACAGTCAACAATGTCCATACAGATGCGGGGGTCATTGTTGTTTCGATTTGGCAGTTGAATAAGATTCACACCGCACCGCTGCACATTATCAAAATTGGGGCCTTTTTCGTGATATGCCACGGTCACCGCCCCTCCCATACGAGCTATTGCAGGAGCCAAGATGGATAGTTGACGCTCCGCACCTCCATGTCCAAAGCTATGAATCAAGTGGAGAACATGAACAGAATACCCCATTAATTTGCAACCTTGAAAAAATATACAAAAAGCACATGACTAATAGCAAAGACAACCCAAACCCTCATGGCATACCTAGGTATCTCTCGCAAATAAATAGCAGTCAGCACAAATTCAATAGAGGCAAGAAAATAAAGATGTCGCGGCCCCGTTAGTACTGCAATGGGAAGAAAGATAGCGATGCCAACAACATAGCACAGTAAGCTCGCAACAATAAATCTGTGCTGCAGCGCGCTCCACCCCTCTCGGGCTCCGCCAATAAATATGCTACTATACAACGCCCACATCAATGCAGGGGTTATTAATACATAACGCACTGCACCTGTAAAAAACAATGGCAATAGATCGGATCCCGGATTCATCGGAATTCGAAGAAGAAGCACAGGAACGCTTGCTGCAACCAACAAAAAAATCCCCGCAGGCCCTCCCGATAAAGAAACAATCATCGAAGTTAGCCCATTATCTCGGACATCACCAGCGGTAGTTGGTATTGCATTCCCTATTGCTAAAGCAATAATATTTTCGCGCACAGGGGGATATAACAACATAACTAAAATTGCAAACAACAAAAGCATGAGAAATATTTTTACTAAACGCCGAATACTGAAATTCAAAAACCGAGGGGGAGAAAGAAAAATATACGGTATTAAAGCTAAAACAATGGCTACATGCCTATAGTAAAAAAGAACAACCAAAAAAAATACACTTATAAAGATCCGCCCAGGAAACCGAGAAAGAGCAAGCAAAACATTAATAGCCATGAGAACCGCGATATGACTATCCCGATAAGCAGCTGCTCCATGAACAATCCCATCAGACAAGCCTAGACTTAATAGCGCAACCAATAAAGTCATTGAACGCGAAATAGTCTCTGGAGCGACTTTTCGTAAAATACTCCACGCAAGAGGCAGCACCATCGAATCTACCGCTGCATTTATAAATGGAATTGAAATAAACTTTTCAGCACCAAGCGATTTAAATATCCACAAAACAAAGGGAAATCCAACTTGAGTGACAACTTGCTCAGGATGCAGGGGAGTTGCCGTCGGAACCCATAAGCCCTCCCAAAATATACTTAACGTAAGCGTGCCAGCACGAAACCGGTTCTCCAGTTCATTTGCCGCTGCCCACCAAAAAGTATCATCAGCCCCTCGGTCTCCTTCTCCTCCCATTAACAAAGAGTCTGACGCAAAATATGCAACCATCCCCCACCTAAGCAATAGAGCAATAAGAAACAGGAAAAATACATTTTCATTTCGAGCAACAAAAAATGCGATCAAAATGATTAGCATTGTAACTGGGGCGGCTTCTAAAAGCCCATCGAATAGAGAAACTCCGACACGGCCCATCTCATTAAACCATGTCAGTACCAGCGCCGTGCTCAACATCCACACTAACAACCAGCAGATACTCACCTGCATTCTATATGGCTTTAGCATTAAATATCCGATCGCTAATTATCGCACCACGCCATTACGCCAAGCGCAGAACATTAGTATGTTCCAAAGATAGCTACTACGATCGAATTGACCCGATAAATGCTCCAACCACAACCTACGAATTGGTTGCTCATCCAGTAGCCCGTCCTGCTGGAGATTTGATGGACTTAATAACTCCTCAGCCCACTCACGAAGCGGCCCTCTCAACCAAGCTCCTAAAGGAACGGAGAACCCCGTCTTTGGCCGCTCAATGAGTTCACGCGGCACATAACGGTAAAGTACCTGACGCAGTGCCCACTTACCAACCCCCCTCGCACCAATGAATGCTCTGGCAAGGCAAACGCCAGTTCGACCACACGATGGTCCAACAAAGGTGCTCGCGCCTCAAGGCTCGCGCTCATTGAAGCACGATCCACCTTCACTAATAGATCATCTGGCAAATACTGCCCCACATCCCATCGACGCATAGCCTCAATCGGAGCAGCGTCTTCAATCCAATGCTTCAATTCGAACGGACGCCTACCAAGCCCAAGCACCAAATTTTCCTCCGGCTGCCACTGCGACATCAGGCGAACATACATTTCCCCCAAACTGCTCGTTACCAACAACTGGGAAAGTCGGTGCATACGCCGTCCATTAATTGACTGCCTGCGCGTAGCCGGAAGAACCGACAGCATGCGATCCCATGCGGCAGCTGAAGGAATTCGCAACATTGCTGACACGGCACGACGCACCGGCAAAGGCAATCGGTTGACCTTGTTCCAAAGCTCAGAGGTCAACATGTAACGTGGGTAGCCAGCGAAAAGCTCGTCACCACCATCGCCCGATAACGATACCGTTACATGCTGCTTTGTCAGGTGGGACACTAGAGTCGTCGGAATTTGCGATGAGTCTGCGAAAGGCTCATCATAAATAAACGGGAGCCGAGGTATCAGTTCCTCTGCATCCTTGGAGGTCACATAAAGTTCGGTATGCTCCGTGCCCAGATGTCGGGCAACCTCCTTGGCAAATGGCGCTTCGTTGAACTCCGGCTGGTCGAAACCTATTGTGAAAGTCTTCACAGGTCTACTGCTATGCTTCTGCATCAATGCTACGACTGTGCTAGAGTCCACCCCCCCTGAAAGAAACGCACCCAAAGGAACATCTGCCACCATCTGTAAACGGACTGACTCGCTCAAACGCGCATCCACAAGATCTATCAGTGTCGCATCATCGGAGTGAGCAAGCTCCCTCGACAAGTCCTCATGCCCCCCTCCCCCACGCACCAGAATGAACGTGGTATAAGAGTAGCATCCACAGGCCGGCGCAGTTCCAGCATATGTCCGGGAGGCAGCTTATGAATACCTTTCCAGATTGACCTAGGCGCAGGTAGGTAGGCAAAACGAAGAAATTCGCTCAGCGCCTCCCTATCAACTTCAAGCCGGCCTCCTGCTACTGCCGTCAAGGACTTGAGTTCTGAGCCAAACAGCACACGCCCTCCCACTTCACCGTAGTAAAGCGGCTTCTCCCCCATTCGATCGCGAGCCAAAGTCAGTACACGATCACGCCGATCCCATAGAGAGATGGCGAACATCCCGACTGCGCGCTGCAAGGTCAGCTCTACCCCCCAGGCCTCTATGCAGGCCAGCAACACTTCGGTATCGCTATGCCCACGCCACACAGGGGCTCTGCCGGCGCTCTCCAGCTCATCACGCAACTCGGTGAAATTGTAGATCTCACCGTTATAAGACAAGATCCAGCGCCCACTAGCCGACGACATCGGTTGGTGGCCCTGTGCAGATAAATCGATGATTGACAGCCGTCGCTGGCCTAAGCCAATGCCAGCCTCATCATCAGTCCAAGCGCCCCAGTCATCAGGTCCCCGATGGGTGATAGGGTCGGTCATACGCTTGAGCTCAGGCCCCAGCGCCGCCGAATTCTGCCAGGTGGCAATTCCTGCGATTCCGCACATTATAATCGTCCAGTCGAAAAGTCAGTTGAGGGCCGGCGACAGAATATCCCGCAACTGATGTAGCCTTGTTCCCGCTCGATGCTCAGCCATTGCTCGGCGGTAGCCTGCACGCGCGAGCATCTCGCGCTCGGCCGGGTACGTCAGCAATCGGTCCAATTTGGTAATAAGGTCATCAGCATCGTCATAACTCTCAACCTCACGCCCAACATCGTAGAAATGCCCCAAATACTCGCCGCCATCGCTCAGCTGGGCCACTCCATTGGCCGGCAAATCAAACAATCGATAGCTCCCTACAGTGAACTTGCCACGCAAATGGGCGTTCACACCAAGTTTTGCCCGACGGTACAGTGGCACATAATCTTCGAAACGGATAGGCGTGACCCACATTGGAGTACGGTACTTCAAATTGAAGTAAACATTTTTCTTGGTCGATGCCAAACCGTGCACCTGGAAACGTCTTCCAAATGCCCGACGAATGGCAGCCAAGAATGGCATTTTGTCTAAGTAAAGCGCACCTACGAAGATAATGTCGATATCCCGAGGGCAGGCCATTACCTGCTCTTCAGACTCCTGCGGACGGCAGAACTGATCAAAGACCATCAGCGGCCAGAAATCGTGGCGTTTTGCTCCGCAATAGCTCAATTTCTCTGGCATCGTCAAATCACGACTATACGCCGGACTGTGATACAACACATGATCGTACGCATGGATATATGCGAAGTCTCGATCATAGGCCGTCGCAGGACCATCCGTTGTCCGGATAACCTTGTAGGTGTCCAGCTTAAGTAGAAACTCGGGGTGGTAAGGATGGCAGTTGTCAACCAACAACACATCCGTGCGCTCTTTGGCCATCAATGCTTTTAACGCGTCATACATGGCAGCAAGGCCAGGATGCCCCTGATAATAGAGATTGTCTAACTGCTGCGCCCGCAAATACATTGCCGGATTAAGGAATTTTCCGTGGTTAAAAGGGATAAAGGTGATCTCCGTATTACTTGCCGCACGAATCTCACGCTCCCAATACGCCGCTTCAAATCCAGTCTTATTGTAGGAATACAGAATTTTCACGAAACCACCTTGTCAACAGGAAGCTGCTCTCGTCCGCCAATGCCCACCAAAAAGGTTGCAACACAGCCAAACGAATAGGCAATAAGATAAGCCAGCCCAGCACCAGCTAGACCCCATTGGGGTAACGCAAGAGCAGCCAGTCCCAGGTACATAAGATCACGCGGTCCCACGATCAGCAGCAGCGAACGCCACATTCGTCCAGAGGACTGAACTAATTGATAAGCCGTTACGCCAGCCACTTCTGGAATAACAGCTAGCAACAACAACAACAGCAAGGAGCGCCCCTCCACAAAACCAGGTCCATAGAGCCCTAAAACCCAGTTGGACAGTGCAGCCATTACGGCCACAACCACAGTGGTAAAACCCACGCCAACGAAGAGATTGGCACGAAAGACCCTCCAATACTCTTTGCCCTCCCCCTGCCCTTCAAGCGGCTCAGCACTGATGCCGTCACCGTATTGAGAAGTACAGGCAGCTGCAGTAAAAGTTGTCGGAGTTGGTGTGCCACGGAAAATACGCCGACCCAAGCCATGCCACCTGGCTGACGCGCCACTAAGGCCGTGACGCCCCATAAGCAGGGCAAGGTCACCAAGCTGGCAAGCCCCGCGGGCAATGCAAAACGCCAAATTAGATCCCAGTCATCCCTCTCGATCCGCTTTGCTTTTTTAATCGCATGCCCATGACACGTTACTCGCAGAGCACCACGAAACGCCCACCAGCGGGCTGCTGACGAAAGAGTGAATGCGATGACGGCCCCCTCCAGCCCAAACTTCCAAGCCCCTACTGCAGACAAAATGCAATGCAATAAGCCGACCATGGCTCCTGCGCGGCTAATCACCCGAAAGGCTCCAAAACCCTGCAGAGCACCTTGCAAGTAGACTGTCTGCACATGAAACAACACACCAACCGAGGCCCACCGCAATGCAGATTCAACATCAGGATTATCCAAGATATGACGAGCTACAAATGGGGCTAAAGCCCATAACATTGCCGTTGAAATGAAGCCAGTGACAGAAGTAAATACCGCACACATACGCAACACTCGAGATACCCGTTCGGGGTGAGCATGTAAAAACTCACCCACAAACTTGGTGCCAATGATTCCCACGCCCCCTTGAGTAACCCCAACAACCGTCATCACGGTGGCAGTCGCCAACGCATAGGCCCCAAATACTTGCAGCCCCAACATGCGCGCAAGTATTAACCCCGTAAGCATGACAGAGCCTTGAAGTGAGACCGCAGAGACCAGACTCCAGAGGAAGCCTGAAGCAAGTCTTACGCGAAACGCACCAAATACGTTGAACAGCGCATGCAGGAAGTCATGCGGTGCGCGAGGCCGACCTCGATTGACCTTCATCATTCGTGGTGGTTGTAAATTTTGAAGCCCGCATCCTTCACCAAGGAATCACGACGAGCAGACTCGTAGTCCGCGTCTACCATCTCGTTTACCAATTCTTCGAAGGTAGTACGAGGCGTCCATCCCAGTTTCTCACGGGCCTTGGTCGGGTCTCCCAGAAGTGTCTCAACTTCAGTTGGGCGATAGTAGCGCGGATCTATTTTGACAATAACATCCCCTCGTTGGCAGGAAGCCAACGCCTTGCCTTCAACCTCTTCGACACGAGCCACTCGACCGACCTCGCAGTCGCCTTCTCCAGAGAACTCAACCGAAATCCCCAAACGCAGAGCGGCCCTACGGATGAACTCCCGCACGCTGTACTGCACTCCGGTGGCTATTACATAATCCTCGGGTTGCTGTTGCTGCAACATCAGCCATTGCATCTCAACATAGTCCCGAGCATGCCCCCAGTCCCGTAGTGCGCTCAAATTCCCCATAAACATACTATCCTGCAATCCCAGAGCAATGCGCGCCAACGCTCGAGTGATCTTGCGCGTTACAAACGTCTCACCACGCACCGGACTTTCATGATTGAAGAGGATGCCGTTACACCCATACATCCCATAGGCTTCTCTATAGTTTACGGTAATCCAATAGGCATAAAGCTTTGCCACTGCATAGGGGCTACGTGGATAAAAAGGCGTAGTTTCCTTCTGCGGAGTCTCCTGCACCAGTCCATACAACTCAGAAGTACTAGCCTGATAAAAACGCGTGGTCTTCTCCAGTCCTACAATACGAATCGCCTCGAGAAGGCGCAATGCACCCAAACCATCCGCGTTAGCGGTGTATTCCGGCTCCTGAAAACTAACAGCCACGTGGCTTTGAGCAGCTAGATTGTAGATTTCGTCCGGCTGCACTTTCTGCACCGTGCGAATCAAGGCAGTAGAATCCGTCATCTCACCGAAATGCAGGATAAAGCGAGGATCATCTGCATGAGGGTCCTGATATAGATGATCAATTCTATCCGTATTGAACAGCGACGTACGGCGCTTGATACCATGAACCTCATAACCCTTGTCTAACAGAAACTGTGCGAGGTAGGCACCATCCTGTCCGGTAATACCAGTGATCAGAGCCTTCTTTCGGGCATTGGTTGACATAAAAAAGCTCCTCAGAAACGCAACGAGGCGATCGCTTCAATCGCCTCAGGAATAGGGTAATGGTGGTTACCAACGAACAGGCCAAGCTTATCTATATGATTGGCATTTTCTAATTGACCAACCACCTCATGGTCAAAGTATTGAACAACAGGGTTCTTTGCAAAGTTGCCGGTCACAATGGGACGACATTCAAAGCCAAGAGCGCGCAAACGCTCCAGCAGTTGAGGGCGTGTCACCCTTGATCCTGGGCGGATCACAATGCTAAAACCAAACCAACTACTATTACCATGCTCGTGTTGGATCAGCAGATCGGGATGATTAATCATACGCTCAGTCCACTGTGCACCGTTACGGCGACGCTCAGCAACTATACTAGGTAATTTTTTGACCTGCGCACTACCCAATGCCCCTCCCATCTCCAACGGCCTTAAATTATAACCAGGCAAGACAAACTTGAATGACTCTTCAAAAGGATCATCGCTCTTACGCCCAGTAACTAGATTCTCCTGAGGTAAATTTCGAGTCCAGCCATGGGCACGCAAGCACAGCAGAATATGGTACAACTCCTCATCGTCCGTGCAGATGAGACCACCTTCCATCGTGGAAATATGGTGGGAGAAAAAAGTGGAATAGGAGCCCATCAAACCAAAGGTACCGCATTGACGACCTTCCAGCGTCGCCCCCATAGATTCGCAATTATCCTCTAACAAAACCAGATGATGCTCATCGCAGACAACTTGCAATGCATTGAAATCGCAAGGATTCCCGAGTAAATTTACCGCAAGGATCGCACGAGTATGGGAACTCACGGCCTTACGAACTTGCTCCACGTCCATGTTCAGTGTCTGCAGATCAATATCTACAAACTTGACCTTCAACCCATACTGATGCAACGGATAATAAGTTGTGCTCCAAGAAACAGCCGGCACAATCACCTCATCACCAGGGCGTAAACGACGCGACTCGTCCTTTGTGTAGAACATCGCCGCAATCATGGCTAGATTTGCTGACGAGCCTGAATTCACCATGACGCAGAAGCGGCTGCCGGAAAATTCTGCAAACTCTCGCTCAAACTGCGCCACTCTCGGCCCCATACTGAATACATTGGAGTCCACTACCGATTGAATGGCCCCATACTCTGCATCATCCCAAGTAAACGTAGCCAACGGAAATTTGTAACTCATCTCACAGTCCCTCCAAAAATGCCTTATAAGTATTTTCAATACCCTGATCAAGACTAATACATGGCTTCCAATCCCATTCGGCTTGCCGACTAACATCAACTACTTTTCGCTTCATACCTGCAGGTCTAGTTAAGTCATACTGGAAAGAACCGTTCCAACCAATTACTCGGCGGGCTGCCTCATAATACTCTTGGATACTAAAATCCACGCCGGTACCGACATTCATCAGCGGCGGCAGCTCCTCATAACGTTCGCAGCCTTCAATAATTGCGTCAGCTAGATCGCCTGCATACATAAATTCGCGACGAGCCGTTCCATCACCCCAGATTTCAACTGTATTTTCGCCCCCCGTTTTGGCCTCATGAATTTTGCGAATGATGGCGGGAAGCAGGTGCGCGCGGACAGGATCAAAATTATCAAAAGGCCCAAATATATTACACGGAATAAATGACTTATACTCAATGCCAGAAATAGCATCACGTGCATAGGTGCAGAGTTTTAGCACTGCGATCTTGGCAATTGCATACGCTTCATTAGTAGGCTCCAGCTCCCCAGTCAATAGCATCTCCTCAGTAAGATGCCCAGAATGATTCGCGGGGTAGATACATGAGCTAGCCAGATTGAGCAGACGCGGCACACCAGCCTGACGTGCAGCGCTTACAACATTCATCCCAATAGACACATTCTCGATCATGAAGCCCCAAGGATCAGCCCGATTCGCCTCAATGCCACCTACCTTTCCAGCAGCGTGTACAATGATATCTGGCTGAAATGCCTTGATTACCTTCAGCACCGCAGCCCCATCCCTCAAATCCAGCTCGTCCCTAGTTGGCGCCATGAACTCATGCCTATTGGCGCGTTCATGCAGCAACACATTCTTACCGACCATTCCTCGACCGCCAGTCAGAAAAATCTTCATTGCCTAATACTCCGATCTGGGGATTATTAACGGTTTGTCACATACCAAGACAGTGCTTCATCCAGCCCCAACTTCAAGGTATGTGTGGGTTCATAACCCAGCAGCCGACGAGCCTTACTCACATCCGCCTGACTATGGCGAACATCTCCTGCCCGGAAATCTCTATAGGTCGGCGTTGCATCCAGCGAGCTCCCTTCCTTAGATAAACCATCCCGCAACAGATCAAAAAGCTGGTTCAAAGTAGTACGATCACCGACCGCAACGTTATAAACCTGATTACGAGCCAAGGGGTCTACTGTCGTAGCCGCCAAGATATTAGCTTGGATCGCGTTGGCTACATAGCAAAAATCTCGGCTGGTCTCCCCATCTCCATTGATAAACACCTGCTGGCGATCAAGGAGGGCCGCCGCCCATTTTGGAATCACAGCTGCATATGCGCCATTCGGATCTTGACGGCGGCCGAAGACGTTAAAATAACGCAGCCCGATCGTTGTGAAGTCATAACTTCGAGCGAACACATCAGCATACAATTCATTTACATATTTAGTAACTGCATAAGGAGACAGTGGCTTGCCGATATTTTCTTCAATCTTGGGTAACGCAGGATGATCCCCATAGGTACTGCTGCTAGCTGCATAGGTAAAACTCTTCGCATTAGCATCCTTCGCCGCCACCAACATATGCAAGAACCCAGTGATATTCGTGGAATTACTCGTAATAGGATCAGCTAAGCTTCGTGGCACAGAACCTAGTGCGGCCTGATGCAGCACATAATCCACACCCTCACATGCCGCGTGACAAGCTTGGATATCGCAGATATCCGCTTCGATGAAACGGAAGTGGCTCCACTCTTTGGCACTCACAAGTTGTCGAACCTCATCAAGGTTACGACGGTGTCCTGTGGCGAAATTATCGAGGCCCATCACATTCTGTCCAAGCTTGAGCAGCGCCTCTAAAAGATTACTACCAATAAAACCAGCAACCCCGGTGATCAACCAGGTTCGTGGGGAAGCGCGCAAGTCGGCGCAAACTTGTTCATATCGATTCACAAAAGGCCTTTCACAAGCGACCATCGGCGCTGCCCAGCGGCAGGATGCCCTTAACGTCGTACAGCACCACATCTGGCTTACCCAGAGATTTGATACCTTGCTCACCTAAGGTCACAAACTGATGGTGGCCTACAGCAAGAACAATAGCATCATACCTTCCTTCTGGAGGAAACTCAGATAGACACTCGAGACCATATTCATGCTTGGCTTCAGCCGGATCAATCCAGGGGTCGTAGATATCAATATCTGTATTGTACTGCCGCAAACATTTTACGATATCTACCACCTTGGTATTTCGTACATCAGGGCAATTCTCCTTGAAGCTCAGCCCCAATACCAGCACCCGCCCACCAAGTACAGGCTTATTTTTACGCAGCATCAACTTAACCGTTTCGTCAGCTACGTGATGAGCCATGCTATCATTAATCCGCCGTCCGGCTAAAATAACCTCTGGATGATATCCAACCTCTTGCGCCTTATGTGTCAAATAGTAAGGATCTACACCAATACAATGCCCCCCAACCAAACCAGGACGGAATGGTAAAAAATTCCATTTTGTTCCAGCCGCAATCAAAACTTCTTGCGTATCAATCTCAAGTCTATGGAAAATCAGACTCAACTCATTCATCAGAGCAATATTTACATCTCGCTGCGTGTTCTCAATCACCTTAGCAGCCTCAGCCACCTTGATACTGCTCGCTTGGTGCGTGCCTGCCACGATAATTGAGGCATATAGTTCATTTACCTCGCTAGCGATTTCTGGAGTACTACCGCTGGTCACCTTTTTGATGGCGGGCAATCTATGTACTTTATCGCCTGGATTAATTCTCTCTGGGCTATATCCACAAAAAAAGTCTTGATTAAATTTCAAACCGCTTACACGCTCCAGAACGGGAACGCAAATCTCTTCTGTAGCTCCCGGATAGACTGTCGACTCATAAATTATGACATCACCAGCCTTGATCACCTTGCCAACGGTCTCACTAGCTTTAATCAATGGCACCATGTCTGGTCGATTGGCTTTATCGACCGGCGTCGGCACTGTTACAATAAAAATTTGGGCATCCGCAATATCTGCCACGAGGTGGGTATAGCTAAGATTTTTTGCTTCAGCCAACTCTGAAGAGCTACACTCTAGGGTATGATCCTCTCCTCTTTTCAATTCAGAAACCCTGGCCTCATTAATATCAAACCCAACAACGCAACGAATTCGACCAAACTCGACAGCAAGTGGCAAGCCGACATAGCCCAAACCAATAATTGCTATTTTTTTTTCTGACATTTTCAAATTAGACCTCTAAAAAATGGAAACCGGAAAATCAAATAAAACCTTGCCCCTCATGAGCTTTCCGCCCTTAGGCTGCAATCTAGAGAGACTATTTATCGACCACACTTAACCCCAAGCACTACAATTAACCTAAGTGCTTTTCAAAAACGGGTACATTTCCTCAAAGCCTAAGCAACTAAAGCACTTGCTGAATAAGAGTTTTAGCAACGAAAATCTCTCAAACTGCAGCATCCATATCTTTAATTATAAAACACCATAATAAATGATAGAATTTCTGTAGTTTTGCAATGACAATTTGAAACTACGACACCACCAATCAGACATGTGCAATATTTGGCCACCCCATCACCCTCATCGGCCATAGTTGTCTTCAAAGCGGACTATATCATCCTCGCCAAGGTAGCCGCCAGATTGAACCTCTATAATCTCCAATGGAATTGTTCCTGGGTTTGCCAGGCGATGCACCTCTCCCAATGGGATGTAAGTTGACTGGTTTTCCGTCAAGATAAAATTTTGGCTCCCATTAGTAATCTCCGCAGTACCCCTCACTACGATCCAATGCTCTGCACGATGATGGTGCTTCTGGAGGCTAAGGCTAGCCTTCGGCTTAACTAAAATACGTTTAACCTTGAAACGCCCTCCTTCATCTATACTGTCATACCATCCCCACGGACGGTGTACCTTGCGATGCAGCGTGTGTTCTTCTCGCCTTTGTCTTCCAAGCGTACTCACAATATGTTTAACGTCTTGACTGTGTGACTTATCTACAACCAATACTGCATCAGGGGTTTCAACAACGATGACATCCTTTACCCCAACTAAGCCCACCAGTCTACTAGTTGCATGTACCAAGGTATTCTTACTATTAGTTGTGAGTACATCGCCTATATGGGCATTACCATCACCATCTTTGGGCAAAACTTTCCAAACGGCATCCCAAGCACCTAAATCACTCCAACCTGCATCCAATGGTACCATTTTGATTGGAAATGCACTGCCAGGACAGTGCTCTAGAACTGCGTAATCAACTGACTCCGATGGAATCATGGAGAATTCAGCTTTACCAGGCCTAGTAAATTGAGAGTCGATTGTGCGTTTGCTCCAAGCCGAGCAAGTAGCATCAAAAATATCTGGACGAAATTGTTCAAGAACCTTCAGCCATACAGAAGCCTTGATCACAAATATTCCCGCATTCCAAAAGTACCCACCTTCTGCCAAGTATGCTTCAGCAGTCGATTCATCTGGCTTCTCAATAAAACGCTTGACCGTTAATACTTCCTCGCTTGAAGTACAACTCTCAATCTGAATATAGCCATAACCTGTTTCTGGACAGTCAGGTACTATACCTAGAATTACAATTGAACCGTGCTCGGCTTCATAAATAGCAGATTGCATGGCTGATGAAAAAGCGGTCGAATCAATAACCGTCTGATCCGCAGGAGTCACAACCAAAATTGGGTCTCCCTCTCCCTCGATGGCAGCCAGAGCAGCCAAGGTAAGAGCAGGAGCAGTGTTCCGTCCCACGGGCTCGAGCAAAGCCCCCCCCAACGCAACTCCTATTTCACGTAGTTGCTCAGAAGCTAAGAAACGATGATCCTCACCTGTAACAATAAGTGGATCTGAAACTAGAATGTCTTCACTTGACAAGTCAGAGAGTCGCCGGGCTGCTTGCTGAAAAAGGCTTTCACTTCCAGTCAAACACAGAAACTGTTTAGGGAACCCCGTTCGTGACAATGGCCACAAACGAGTACCCGATCCACCACATAGGATGACAGGCGCAACGTTGATCATACCTTTTGTGCTCCTTCTTTCTCAATTCCATCTATCTCTAACTTAAGAGCATCAATCTCTGCCTTTAGCGCCTCATACTCTTCAACTTTACGCTGTAAAAAACGGTGTGTGATAGCGGCTTTTTCTGCAACGCCGCTCAAAGTCAGCACATAAACATACCCAAACTTATTCTTTGAGTTGGCAAAATTCTTCATTTTCACCAATCCCTTTTGCATCAATGCCTTAAGACAATAGTTAAGCCCACCAACACTAATACCGAGTTTTTCGGCCAATTCACGCTGGGTAAGATCCGGATTTTCCTGCAAGATACGCATCACCCTAAAGTAGGTATCTTCTTGCAATTTTGCTTGGCGACTTATCATAAAATTGAATGATTCATCCAAATTAAATATACGATTACACCAACGATGACAAAGCCATTATAACGCGCCCTTTCAACAACCAAAATATAGACTTTAGACAGAAGAAATTTATGTACGAACTTGAACATCACACGAAGAAAAATACCGACTTAACCACATCGGCATTTAACCATTTCACATAAAGCTTTAGAGTCATAACACAGACTATGGCAAGATCAAACCCTGACCATCCCTGTATAATAAAACAAGTAGCGACTAAAAGTTATATCTTCACACTCAAATATCACTCAAAACCATTTCACATACAAACATTGAGATGAACAATAGCCTATAGAAAATATTACCTACTCTTACTTTCTCCAGTCGGTTTTGTGACACCCTAGTCAGATATGTTTAGAGGAGCAGGATACAGCTACTGTTCCCGCTACCAAATACCCAAGTACGCTAACATACCCTCTGCGGCCTGCCTTCCCTCAAACACAGCTCTCACCACCAAGTCTGCGCCTCGAACCATATCCCCACCAGCAAAAATCCTGGGATTGCTAGTTTGAAACGTGTACGCATCATGGGCAGCAACAAGGGTACGGAAATCAAGAGAGTTGGCAATCCCTAACATTTCCGACCAGGGGGCCGCCTCCGCCTGGAAACCAAAAGCCACAACAACATGGTCGCATTCTATGATTCCTTCGCTACCAGGTACAACCTCTGCCCTCCGACGCCCTTTCGCATCCGGCTCACTCAAGCGTGTCTCCGCTAGTCTCACCACCAACGTGTTATCAGATTTCTGTCCGATCTCCAACGGCTGCCGATTCCACAGGAAGTCAACGCCCTCTTCCTTCGCATTCGCCACCTCACGCTTGGAGCCCGGCATATTCGCCTCATCTCGGCGGTAGGCGCAAATCACGCTTTTCGCGCCCTGGCGTATCGCGGTACGGTTGCAGTCCATCGCGGTATCCCCCCCCCCAACACCACGACGCGTTTGCCTTGCATCGTGATCGGCTCTTCGCCATCCGGCAGCGTACCCAGCCCTTGACGCACGTTATTGATCAAATAAGGCAGGGCTTCCAATACTCCAGGCAAATCCTCTCCAGGAAAGCCGCCCTTCATATACTTGTACGCGCCCATGCCCATGAAGACGGCGTCGTATTGTTCCAGCAACTCTTCTATCTGGACATCCTTGCCGATCTCGGTGTTGAGCACAAACTCCACCCCCATGCCCTCCATGATCTCGCGGCGCCGCTTGATCACGGATTTTTCCAGCTTGAACTCCGGGATGCCAAAAGTCAGCAGGCCGCCAATCTCCTCGTAGCGGTCAAACACCACCGTCTTGACGCCATTGCGCACCAGCACGTCGGCACAGGCCAGGCCGGCCGGGCCGGCGCCGATTACTGCGACTTTCTTGTCCGTCCACACCACCTTGGACATATCCGGCCGCCAACCAGCTTTGAAGGCCTCGTCGGTAATGTATTTCTCGATGCTGCCGATGGAAACCGCGCCGAAGCCGCCCTGGTTCAGGGTGCACGCGCCTTCGCACAGACGGTCCTGCGGACAGACCCGGCCGCAGATTTCCGGCAGGCTATTGGTTTTGTGCGACATTTCCGCCGCCTCGAACAGACGCCCCTCTTCCACCAACTTCAGCCAGTTGGGAATGTAGTTGTGCACCGGGCACTCCCATTCGCAGTACGGGTTGCCACAGGACAAGCAGCGGCCGGCCTGGTCGGCCGCGTCCACGCTGTGCAACGGCTGATAGATTTCTTTGAATTCGATCTTACGCACCGAGGCGTCCACCTTGTCGCCGGGGTTGCGCGAAAGCTTCATGAATTGGAAAACATCGCTCATGGTTGTTTCCTGTCTTGCTGGGCCCGTCGCCCGCTGGCGCCCGGGTTTTGAATGAGGTATCGGCGGAACGGCGCCAGGGCCGCCCGCCATGCGCGTCTTAGTCCTTGAGCAGGCTGTCGAGCTTGGCCGCCTTGGGTTTGACCAGCCAGAAGTAATCGACGTAATCGTCGAAGTTCTCCAGCATCGCTTTGGCCGTCTCGGAACCGGTCAACTCAACGTGCTTGGCGATCTTCTCCAATAGATAGGCGCGATACATGCCCATGGCTTCGCCGTTGATCAGGTGGATGTCGATCAGCTCGTTGTTGTAGCGATAAGCGAATTTCTCATTCGGGTCGTAGACGAAGGCGAAGCCACCGGTCATGCCGGCGCCGAAGTTGTAGCCGGTTTCGCCCAGCACGATGACGCTGCCGCCGGTCATGTATTCGCAGCAATGGTCGCCGGCGCCTTCGATGACGGCCAGCGCGCCGGAGTTGCGCACGCCGAAACGCTCGCCCGCCACGCCCGCGGCGAACAACTGGCCGCCGGTAGCCCCGTACAGACAGGTATTGCCGATGATGATGGACTCGCCCGCCCGGTATCCCGCGTTCTTGGGCGGATAGATGGTCACCCGGCCGCCGGCCATGCCCTTGCCCACATAGTCGTTGGCGTCGCCTTCCAGTTCCAGATGCAGACCGGACGCGTTCCATACGCCGAAACTTTGCCCGGCGCTGCCGCTGAACTTGATCTTGAGACAGCCGAACGGCAGGCCCGCCGCGCCGTGCGCGCGGGCGATCTCGCCGGACAGGCGCGCGCCGATGGAGCGGTGGGTATTCTCGATCGGATAGCTCAGCTCCAACATCTGTTTATTGTGGATGGCGGACAAGGCGTCCTGCAGAATGGCTTCCGCCAGCTCGCCCTTGTCGAAGGAGGGATTGCTGGCGCTGACGCAGAAACGCGGCTCGCTGTCCGGCACCCGGCCTTGCGACAGCAGCGGCGACAGGTCCAGCTTCTGCTGCTTGTCGGTGTCGCCGGCCGTCAGGCTCAGCAAGTCCATCCGGCCGATCAGTTGCTCCATATTGCGCACCCCCAGCTTGGCCATCCACTCGCGGGTTTCGCGCGCGATGAACAGGAAGTAGTTCATCACCATTTCCGGCAAGCCGGTGAAGTACTTGGAGCGCAGCTTGATTTCCTGCGTGGCCACGCCGGTGGCGCAGTTGTTCAGATGGCAGATGCGCAGGTATTTGCAACCCAACGCCACCATGGGGCCGGTGCCGAAGCCAAAGCTCTCCGCGCCCATCATCGCCGCCTTGATCACGTCCAGGCCGGTCTTCAAACCGCCGTCGGTCTGCACCCGCACCCGGCCGCGCAGGCCGTTGGCGCGCAGCACCTGCTGGGCTTCGGACAGGCCCAGCTCCCATGGGGAGCCGGCGTATTTGACCGAGGTCAGCGGTGAGGCGCCGGTGCCGCCGTCGTAGCCGGAGATGGTGATCAGGTCGGCGTAGGCCTTGGCCACGCCGGCGGCGATGGTGCCGACGCCGGGTTCGGCCACCAGCTTGACCGACACCAGCGCGGACGGGTTGACCTGCTTGAGATCGAAAATCAGCTGCGCCAGGTCTTCAATCGAGTAAATGTCATGGTGCGGCGGCGGCGAGATCAGGCTGATGCCTTCCTTGGCGTGGCGCAGCCGCGCAATCAGGCCGGACACCTTGTCCCCGGGCAGCTGGCCGCCCTCGCCCGGCTTGGCGCCTTGCGCCACCTTGATCTGCAGCACTTCGGCATTGACCAGGTAATGCGGCGTGACGCCGAAGCGTCCCGAGGCCACCTGCTTGATCTTGGACATTTTCTCGGTGCCGTAGCGCGCGGCGTCTTCGCCGCCCTCGCCGGAATTGGAACGGCCGCCCAGGCGGTTCATCGCGATCGCCAGCGCTTCATGCGCCTCAGGCGACAAGGCACCGAGCGACATCCCCGCGGAATCGAAGCGCTTGAGGATGGCTTCCACCGGCTCCACTTCGTCGATGGAGATAGGCTCGCCCAGCGGCTGCACCTGCATCAGGTCGCGCAACATCGCCACCGGGCGCTGGTTCACCGCCTCGGCGTATTGCTGATAGGCCTGGTAATCGTCGTTCTGCACCGCTTTTTGCAGCAGGGTCACCACATCGGGTTATAGGCGTGGTATTCCTCGCCGTGCACGTACTTGAGCAAGCCGCCCTGGGAGATCGGCCGCATTGGGTTGAAGGCGAAACGCGCCAGCTTGCGCTGATCGTCCTCGAAGTCGGCGAAGCCCGCGCCGGATACCCGCGACACCGTGCCTTTCAGGCACAACTCCACCACTTCCTCGTGGATGCCCACCGCTTCGAACAGCTGCGCGCCGCGATAGGAGGCGATGGTGGAAATGCCCATCTTGGACAACACTTTGAGCAAACCCTTGTTGATGCCCTTGCGATAGTGCTGCAAGGCTTCGTTGAGTTTGAGTTTGACCTCGCCGCTCTGCACCAGCTCGATGATGCTTTGATAAGCCAGATAGGGGTATACCGCGGTGGCGCCGTAGCCGATGATGCAGGCCATCTGGTGCGCGTCGCGCACCGTGCCGGTTTCCACCAGAATATTGGTCTTGCAGCGCAAGCCGCTGTCTATCAGCGCGTGGTGCACCGCGCCGGTGGCAAACAGCGCCGGGATGGGCAGGCGCTGAGGCGTCACATGACGATCGGACAGCACCACGATGACCGTGCCCTCCTTGACCGCGTCCACGACATGCCGGGTCAGCGTCTCCAGCGCCTGGCGCAAGTCGGTTTCGCTGGGGTCGTAGCACAGGTCGAAAGTCGTCGCCTTCAGATAAGGCTCCGGCCGCGTGGTGACGCGGGTGAATTTCTCGTGCGACAGCACCGGGGAGCGCACTTCCAGCCGCTTGGCGTGCTCGGCGCTCTCTTCAAACATATTGCGTTCCGGCCCGAACACCGTGTTCAGCGACATCACCACCGCTTCGCGGATCGGGTCGATAGGCGGGTTGGTCACCTGGGCGAATTGCTGGCGCAGATAGTCGAAGGGCGAGCGCACTTTCCGGCTCAGCACCGCCATCGGCGTATCGTCCCCCATCGAACCCACCGCCTCCTGGCCGTCCTCGGCCAGCACGCGCAGGATTTGGTCTCGCTCTTCAAAGCTGATATTGAACAGCTTCTGCAAACGCGCCAGTTCGTCCTTGGACAAAGGCTCGACACCGGCGTCGTCCTCGATCGACAGCTCCAGGTATTTGGCGCTGTCCTTGATCCATTGCCGATACGGCTTGGCGCTCTTCAATTGGGCGTCGATTTCCTCCGGCAACAAGAGCTCGCCGGTGGCCAAATCCGCGGCGAACAGCTGACCCGGCTTGACCCGGCCCTTGCGCACCACGTTTTCGGGCTGGTAGTCCCACACCCCCACCTCGGAGGCGATGGTCAGCACATTGTCCCGGGTCAGCACCCAGCGGGCCGGCCGCAGGCCGTTGCGGTCCAGCATGCAGGCGGCGTAGCGGCCGTCGGTGAGCACGATACCGGCCGGGCCGTCCCACGGCTCCATATGCATGGAGTTGAATTCATAAAAGGCGCGCAAGTCCTTGTCGGTGGAGTCGACGTTCTGCCAGGCCGGCGGCACCAGCAGACGCAGAGCGCGGAACAGCGGAATGCCGCCCATCAGCAGGCCTTCCAGCATATTGTCCAGCGACATCGAGTCGGAGCCATCGGTCTGCACGATGGGACGCACCGCGTCCATGTCCAGATGCGGAGACGCCATGATGCGCTCGCGCGCGCGCGCCCAATGGCGGTTGCCCTGCACGGTGTTGATTTCGCCGTTGTGGGCAAGGAAACGGAAAGGCTGCGCCAGCTTCCATTGCGGCCAGGTATTGGTGGAGAAGCGCTGGTGGAATACGGCCAGGCTGGACTCGAAGCGGGGATCGTTCAAATCCAGGAAGAACTTGGACAGGTTCTCCGGCGTCACCAGGCCTTTGTAGGACAGAGTATGCGGCGACAAGGTCGGCAGATAAAAAAACGGGTCGTCCGCCTTATTGGCTTTCTCAGCCTGGCGACGACCCATGTACAAACGGCGCTGGAACATTAATTCATCCATGCCGAATGGACAGTTAACAAAGACCTGGACCATGGCGGGAAGCGAGGCCAAGGCCGCCTCCCCACAGGCGCTGTCGTCGGTGGGAACCTGTCGGAAACCGGACACCTCCAAACCCTGGGACTCCAGAAACTCGCGCAGGCGGCGCAAGCTGCGCTCTCCCTGTTCCGGATCGGGATGGTGGAACACCAGCCCGGCGGCGTACACTGGCTTCAGCGTCAAGCCGGCCTCAGCGGCGACTTCGCGCAAAAAACCGTCCGGCTTGCGAAACAACAGGCCGCAGCCGTCGCCGGATTTGCCGTCGGCGGCCACCGCGCCGCGGTGGGTCAATTTGGCCAGCGAGGAGATGGCGGTATCCACCAGCCAGTGACTGGGTTTGTCGTCAAGCTGGGCGATCAAGCCAAAACCGCAGCTATCCTGCTCGAAGTCCGGATGGTACAGGGTGCCCTGTAGCCAGCGTTGTCTGTCCATAGCTTTGTCCTGCTTATAATGTGAAACGAATGTTTCGATTCTAAGGGCAAGGAGCTTGACCCTGCAACCGGTTTTTGTGCACCGCATTAGACGATAAAAATCATCATGTTACAGTGATTTTTTTGATTTTTCGATGTCGAAAAATCGTATTTTCACGGCGAATTAATTGTGATTTTGTGACGCGAACGTTCAATAAAACGACTGTCAAGCCGCCTTGTCAAGGACATCCAAAATGGCGATTTCAACCAAATTCAGTATATTGTCAAACAATAACCAAATATAATGCCCATTCTGTCCCCCCACCCCGCCAATCAGGAGCTGATCCGTCACCTGGCCGAGCAGGCGTTTTCCCGCTCCGCCGGCGCCCCGCTGGTGGGCGGCAATCAGCTGGAACTGCTCTACGACAGCGTGGAGAACTTCCCGGCTTGGGAACAGGCCATCGCCGACAGCCGGGAATCGATCTTCATCGAGATGTATATCTTCGCCAAGGACGCGTTTGGTCTGCGCATACGGGATCTGCTGATTGAACGCGCGCGCGCCGGAGTGAAGGTCTGCCTGCTTTACGATTGGCTGGGCAGCTGGAAAACGCATCTGGGCAGTTTCTTCAAACCCTTGCAGGCCGCGGGAGCGGAATTGCGCGCCTACAACCCGCCGTCTCTGACCGCCGGCCTCAGCATGCTGGGGCGCAATCATCGCAAGCTGATCGTGATCGACCGCCGGACCGTCTTCGTGTCCGGCCTGTGCATCAGCTCCAGCTGGGAAGGCCGTCCGGAGCGCGGTCAAGAGCCCTGGCGCGATACCGGCGTCAAATTCAGCGGACCGCTGGCGGCCGACGCGCTGGCGGCCTTCGCCGACAGCTGGGCCAGCTGCGGCGGCCCGCTGTCCGCGGAATGGCTGACGCCGCCGCCATTGGAAAACTGCGGCGCGGTGGCGGCGCGCCTGATCGCCACCACGCCCGCCACCGCGCAAATGATGCGGCTGGACTTGCTGATCGCCTGCTTCGCCCGACGCACCCTGTGGCTGACCGACGCCTACTTCATGGGCACCAGCATGTATCTGACCGCGCTGAAACAGGCCGCGCGCGACGGCGTCGACGTCCGCTTGCTGGTGCCGCGCTCCAGCGACATCGGCTGGATCGCCACGGTGTCGCGTACCCAGTACCGCCCGCTGCTGGAGGCCGGCGTGCGCGTCTTCGAATGGGACGGCCCGATGATCCACGCCAAAACCGCGGTGGCGGACGGCCGCTGGGCGCGCATCGGCTCCACCAACCTCAATCTGTCCAGCTGGCTGGCCAACCGCGAACTGGACGTGGCGGTGGAGGACCAGGCCTTGGCGGAAAAGCTGGCCGAGCGGTTCCTTCAGGATCTGGACCACGCCACCGAAGTGATCCTGGCCGGCCAGCGCCGCCGCCCGACGCTGACCAAGCCGCGGCCCAAGGACTATCACGGCCTGCTGCTGCCGCCGCATACCGCCGCCCTCAGCGGCGCCAGCGCCGCCGCGCGGCAAGCGGCGCGGATCGGCGACGCGCTGGGCGTGGTGGTGCGTGGCACCCGCAATGTCGACGCCAGCGAGGCGTCCGCCTTCCTGACCATAGGCATGGCGCTGCTGATCTTCGCCGGACTGATCGCCTTCTTCCCCTGGCTGGTGGCCGCGCCCTTGCTCTTTTTGCTGCTGCTCAGCGGCGGCGCCATCGTCGCCAAGGCTCTGGGCTTGTACTGGGCCAGACGTGGCAAAAAACAACAGCCTCCGCCGGCCGCGCCGGCTGGCGAGCAAGATGG
This sequence comes from Chromobacterium sp. Beijing, assembly GCF_021496765.1. NCBI lineage: Bacteria > Pseudomonadati > Pseudomonadota > Betaproteobacteria > Neisseriales > Chromobacteriaceae > Chromobacterium > Chromobacterium sp. Beijing. Next base: position 4,838,569 of record NZ_CP053750.1, on the reverse strand, counting down.
CTCGCCCCAGGACAAATGCGATTAAAAACAATCCGTTGACTTGGGCTGATGTCTCCAAGACATCGCCGCCGCATCGCGCCTGGCCGCCGTCAGGCGTTTTTTTCGCGGAAAAAATTTTGCTGCGCAACAACATGACAAGCAAAAGGTCTAAAATGCGCGCTTTCTTGGGATGTTCTCCAGGCCGGCAGACGTGCCGCCCGCGCAGACAGCACAGCGCGAGCCGACGACGGACCGCGGCGCAAAGCGCCCTGTTTTTATTCGCGCCTCAAGGCCAGCCTCCATGGCGGCGGCGGACCCCGGTCTGCCCGTGCGTACAGAACTGCGCCCCAACGCGCACCGAGTGACACCGCAAAGGGTTACAGGTGCCCGCGGCTTCGGCCCTCGCCCACGGCGAGCCGACGGCCCATCCGCGTCCCGCCCCCTCGCGTGTCCGAGTTAACAGCAACAAGGACTCAGGTATGCGTTTTCATTTCCCCATCGTGATCATCGACGAGGACTTCCGCTCGGAAAACACCAGCGGCTCCGGCATCCGCGAACTCGCCGCCGCCATGGAGGCGGAAGGCATGAGCGTGATCGGCTACACCAGCTACGGCGACCTGACTTCCTTCGCCCAGCAGCAAAGCCGCGCCGCCGGCTTCATCCTGTCGATAGACGACGAGGAATTCCACACCGAGGACGCGGCGCAGGAAGCGCTGGGCAAGCTCTACGGCTTCGTCGCGGAAATCCGCCGCCGCAATCCGGACATCCCGGTCTATCTATACGGCGAAACCCGCACCGCGCGCCACATTCCCAACGACATCCTGCGCGAGTTGCACGGCTTCATTCACATGCACGAGGACACGCCGGAATTCGTCGCCCGCCACATCATCCGCGAGGCCAAAAGCTATCTGGACAGCCTGGCGCCGCCGTTTTTCCGCGCGCTGGTGGATTACGCCCACGACGGTTCCTACTCCTGGCACTGCCCCGGCCATTCCGGCGGCGTCGCCTTCCTGAAAAGCCCGGTGGGCCAGATGTTCCACCAGTTCTTCGGCGAAAACATGCTGCGCGCCGACGTCTGCAACGCGGTGGACGAACTGGGCCAGCTGCTGGACCACACCGGCCCCATCGCCGCCTCGGAACGCAATGCCGCGCGCATCTTCAACGCCGACCACCTGTTCTTCGTCACCAACGGCACCTCCACTTCCAACAAAATCGTCTGGCACAGCTGCGTGGCGGCCGGCGACATCGTGCTGGTGGACCGCAACTGCCACAAATCCAATCTGCACGCCATCATGATGACCGGCGCCATCCCGGTGTTCCTGATGCCGACGCGCAACCATTACGGCATCATCGGCCCGATTCCTAAGTCCGAATTCCAGCTCGACAACATCAAGAAGAAAATTCAGGCCAACCCCTTCGCCCGCGAAGCACTGGCCAAAAACCCGCAAGCCAAGCCACGCATCCTGACCCTGACCCAGTCCACCTACGACGGCATTATCTACAACGTGGAGGACATCAAGCATCTGCTGGACGGCGAGGTCGATACCCTGCACTTCGACGAAGCCTGGCTGCCGCACGCCGGCTTCCATGACTTCTACGGCGACTTCCACGCCATCGGCGAAGGCCGGCCGCGCTGCAAGGACAGCCTGATCTTCTCCACCCAGTCCACCCACAAACTGCTGGCCGGCATCAGCCAGGCCTCGCAGATCCTGGTGCAGGACCCGGAGCAACGCCAGTTGGATACCGCTTGGTTCAACGAAGCCTATCTGATGCACACGTCCACCAGCCCGCAGTACTCCATCATCGCCAGCTGCGATGTGGCGGCGGCGATGATGGAACAGCCGGGCGGACAGGCGCTGGTGGAAGAATCGCTGGTGGAGGCGCTGGACTTCCGCCGCGCCATGCGCAAAGTGGACGAGGAATACGGCCGCGACTGGTGGTTCAGCGTCTGGGGACCGGACGATCTGTCCGACGACGGCATCTGCGACCCGGCCGAGTGGCAACTGCGCCCGAACGAGCGCTGGCACGGCTTCGTCGGCATTGAGGACGGCTTCAATATGCTGGACCCGATCAAGGCCACGGTGCTGACTCCGGGCCTGGATGTGGACGGCAGTTTCGAAGAGATGGGCATTCCCGCCGCCATCGTCACCAAGTATCTGACCGAACACGGCGTGGTGGTGGAAAAGACCGGGCTGTACAGCTTCTTCATCATGTTCACCATCGGCATCACCAAGGGCCGCTGGAACACGCTGATCTCCCTGCTGCAGCAATTCAAGGACGACTTCGACAAAAACCAGCCGATGTGGCGGGTGATGCCGGAATTCATCGCCCAGCACCCGCAATACGAGCGCGTCGGCCTACGCGATCTGTGCCAGCGCATCCATCAGCTCTACAGCAAACACGATGTGGCCCGCATCACCACCGAGATCTATCTGTCGGAAATGGAGCCGGCGATGCGTCCGGCCGACGCCTTCGCCAAGATGGCCCACCGCGAGATCGAACGCGTGCCGGTGGAGCAGCTGGAAGGCCGCGTCACCGCGGTGCTGTTGACGCCCTACCCGCCGGGCATCCCGCTGCTGATTCCCGGCGAGCGCTTCAACAAGACCATCGTCGACTACCTGCGCTTCGCCCAAGACTTCAACCGCGAGCTGCCCGGCTTCGAAACCGATGTGCACGGGCTGGTGGCGACGGAACTGGACGGCCGCAGGGTCTACTGCGTCGACTGCGTGAAATGAGAAAGGGCGGCGGCGCTCCGCCGGCGCGCCGCCGCACAATTTCTACACAATAATCCTTAACACACCAGGCTGGCGCGCTCGCGGCGGCGTGCGATAATCGCCGCCATGATGTCATTGGACCGCCGCTACGCCCTCACCGCCTGGCTCTTGCTCAGCCTGGCGGGTTGCCTATGGCTGGGCTGGCGCCAGTTTGGCGCATTGGAACAGCGCTTCCGCCAGGAATCCTTCATTACCCTGCGCCTGCTGAGCCAGAAAGCTTCGCAACACGATGCGGTGCTGGCCACCCTGGCCGCCTCGGAACAAAGCCGTTTGCCCGCCGATATGCTCAAGCGCCTGCAAACCGCCATGCCTCAGCTGAGCGCCATTGGTTACTGGCGGCAACAGCAATGGCATGGTGATCCCAGCGGCCTGCGTCCGCCGCTGGCCTTGCTGTGGCAAGCCCAGCAACAAGGCCAGACCCTGCTCGGCTTCGACGCGCAACAACGCTACTGGCTGCAAAGCCCGGACGGCTGGGCGCTGTTGATCGACCCGTTGCGCATGCTGGTCCAAGCCGAACTGCCCGAGCCGCTGGAAAACATCTCGCTGCAATTGCGCGGCCACCGCATCGAACTGCTGCAACGCAAGGCCGGCGCGTCTGCCAATGATTGGGATCTGAGCCTGGACCGCAAGCTGCCCAGCGCCAGCCAACCCTTCCGCCTGTCCAGCCGCACCGCCTTGAGTTGGGACAGCTTGCCCTGGATGGAAATCCTGCTGTGGAACGCGCTGCTCGCCGCCGTCGCCGTCGCCCTGTACGCCAGGCATAGGCAACGCGCCTCTCAACAGCGCCAGCAACAGCAGGACCGTCTGGCCGCTCAAGCCCGGCTCAATACCCTGAATGAAATGATGGCCGGGCTGGCGCAGGAATTGAATCCGCCGCTGACCGCCATCATCGCCAATACCCGCCAGCTGGAACGGACGCTGGACGAGCCCTCGCAACGCGAAGCCGCGCGCGACACCCTGCTCGCCACCGGCGCGCAAGCGCGCCGCGCCGCGGCCCTGATCAGCCGGCTCAGCCGCCTGCTGGCCCATCCCAAAGCGACAGACACCACGCCGCTGGATCCCGACGCGCTGGTGAACTCATTGCTGTTTCTGCGCCAGGCGGAATTGGCGAACCAGAACATCACCCTGGAATGGAATAATTTAAGCCCGGACGAGTGGCCGCGCGCGGAACGCACCGCGCTGGAACAGATTCTGCACAACCTGGTGCAGAACGCCTGCGACGCGCTGCAGGAACAAGGCGGCCGCATTGTGATCAGCGGCGAAAGCGACGGCCACAACTACCGTTTCAAGGTCATAGACAACGGCCCGGGCATTCCCGAAGCCATCCTGCCCAAGATCTTCCTGCCCTTCTTCACCACCCGCTCGCGCGGCATGGGCCTGGGGCTGCCGCTCTGCGAGACCTTGGCGCGGGCCCAAGGCGGCAAGCTGCATGTACAAAACGCCGCCAACGGCGGCGTCATCGCCCAACTGATACTGCCCTGGGCCAAGCGCGGCGCCTGAGGCGGCGCGCGTCAAACCCGTTCAAAAATCTGCTGCGCTTCGGCGAGATGGATGGAGCAGGCCGTTAAAAACAAGCTCACAATGCTCACGAGCACTCGCACATTTCGCTTGTGTTCTCTTCGCCTCGCCCCTGCCCGCAAGGTTTTGAACAGGCTCTCAGCTCTTGCTCGCCAGCGCCAGCCGCAAAGCCAGCCCGCCGAACACCGAAGCCAGCAGCCATTGCGGCAGCCGGCTGTTCCCCAGCCTGTCGCCAAGCGCGCGTCCGAAACGGCTGGCCGCCAGGATGATCGCCCCATTGATCAGCAGGCCAATCGCGTTCAACAAGGTCGCCAACACCATGATCTGCAGCGAGACCGGCCCCGCTGACGGATGCACGAACTGGGGAAACAAAGCCAGCACGAAGAGCGCCATCTTGGGATTGAGCAGATTGGTGAGCAGGCCCTGGGCCACGATGCGCGGCATAGACTGCGCGCCCGCGGCGCCCGGCACGCTCAACACGCTGCGGCTGCGCAGCGTCGTCCAGGCCAGATAGAACAGATAGGCGGCGCCGGCGATGCGCACCGCGTCGTAGGCCAGCGGCGCGTGCACGAACAACTGCGCCAAACCGAAGGCCGCCGCCAGCGCGTGGCAATACGTGCCCAGTTGAATGCCCGCCAAGGTGGCGAAGCCGGCCTTGCGTCCCTGGCTGGCGCTGCGGCTGGCGATCAGCAACATATCCGGCCCCGGCGTCGCCGCCAGCGCGACGCAGGCGAGACTGAACAGTAAAAGCGTGGACAAATCAGGCATGGCGGACATTCCGGACGAATACAAAGCGATATGATACAAGCCGGCCCGACGGAATCAAAGCCTCACTCCACCAGCGCCGCGCCGCGCTCCCGCAACAAGGCCCGCAACACCGAGCGGTGACAGCGCGCCTCGTCCTGGCAGTAACAGCCTATGGAAAAGTGGCTGCCGTGCGACAAAGCCGCCAGCAAGTCCAGCTCGCGGCTTTGCTCCGGCGCCTTCATCTCCGCGCGATACGCCCGCTCGAACGTCTGCCATTCGGCTGCGCTCTGCGCCGCCTGCGCCTGTTTCACCAATTCCGCGCTGGGCGCCAGGTTGGGAAACCATACATCGTACCAATCGCCGCTGGCGAAGGCCTCCTTGGGCACGCCGCGCGGCGGCCGCCGCACCGTGCCGATGCGCGTGCCCTCCTGCGGGTGACGCGGACTGCCCAATTGCACCACGCGTATCGTCATCGCTCGTTCTCCAAAACGGCGCGGCCCATGCGCCGCGCGCAACAACATTGTCATCGATGGCCAAGCCTGCGTAGACTAAGGGCCCACCCTCTACGCGAACAATCCTCATGCAACACTATTCGCTTTATCTGCTGATGGCCGCTGCCACCGTGCTCAGCCCCGGCCCCGGCATTTTGATGACCCTGACCAACTCGCTGCGCTTCGGCCTGCGTGGCACCCTTGGCGGCATTCTCGGCACCGCCTGCGGTTCCTTCATCGTCGCCGGCGTGTCGGCCACCAGCCTCGGCCTGTTGCTGGCCGCGTCGGCGCTGGCCTTCACTGTGATGAAATGGATAGGCGCCGCTTACCTATTTTATCTGGGCGTCAAACTGCTGCGCGCGCCGGCTTTTCGCTTCGATGAAATCCCAAGCCAGCCGCGCGGCTTTGCCCGGCGCTTTGGAGAAGGCATGGCGGTACAGCTGACCAACCCCAAGTCCATCTTCTTCTTTCTGTCCATCTTTCCGCAGTTCATCGACACTCAGGGGCCTACGCGCCGCAATTCCTGCTGTTGGTCGGCACCTTCAGCGGCCTGATCATCCTGATCCACACCGTGTACGCGCTCACCGCGCAACGCGCGCGCCGCTGGCTGGCCAGCGACCGCGGCGGCAAATGGGTGAACAAGGCCGGCGGCGCGACCTTCCTGCTGTTCGGCGCCCTGCTCGCCAACTCCAACAGGTAAACGCCATGCGTCTGCAACTGGAGTCGCCGCGACGAGCCGATGTGCTGGCCTTGATAAGCCAGCTGGACGAATACCAGGCCGCGCTCTATCCGGCGGAAAGCAATCATCTGATGGACCCGGCGGCGCTGGAACCGCCACGGGCGCATTTCATCGTCGCTCGCGACGAGAAGCTCGCGGCGGTCGGCTGCGCCGCGCTGGTGCCACATGAGGATTACGGCGAGATCAAGCGCATGTTCGTGGCGCCGTCCCAACGCGGCAAGGGCGTGGCCCAGGCGCTGCTGGCGCGCCTGGAGCGGGAAGCCCGCTCCGCCGGCCTGTCCGCGCTGAAACTGGAGACCGGCGTGTCCCAGCCTGAGGCGATCGGCCTGTACCAGCGCGCCGGTTTCAAGCCCTGCCCGCCCTTCGGCGCCTACCAGCCCGACCCGCTCAGCCTGTTCATGAGCAAGGACTTATAGGCCGCCCTGCGCGCGTCGACTACCAACCGTTTTCCAACACCAGATGACCCGGCGCGCTCTGCCGGCTCATCCGGTAGCCCATCTTCATCAATTGCCGGTGGGTATCCTCCACCATGGCCGGGTTGCCGCAAATCATGAAGCGCGAGTTTTCCGGCGACATCGCCAGCCCCGCCGCCCGCTCCAAACCGCCATTGGCCAGCAAGGCCGGGATGCGCTCGTTCAACACGCCCTCCGGCGCGTCGCGCGTGACGATGGGCAAGTATTGCAACTTGTGGCCGTGCTCGTCCCACAAGGGGTGTTCGCTCAGCTCGGCGATGAAATCCTGATAACTGAGCTCAGCGGCGTGCCGCACGCAGTGCGCCAGCACGATGCGATCAAAACGTTGCCACTGAGCGGGGTCTTGCAGAATCGACAAATACGGTGCCAAACCGGTGCCGGTGGCCAACAACCACAAATCCTTGCCCGCCGGCAAGCGGTCCGCCAGGAAGAAGCCCATCGCCTTCTTGTCCAGCATCACTTCCGCGCCCACCTGCAGCTGCGCCAGACGCGAACTGAACTGGCCGTCCGGCACCACGATGGAATAGAACTCCAGATACTCGTCGGTCACTGCCGAACACATCGAATACGCCCGCCACACCTGACCGCCGTGTTCGCCCAACGACAGGCCCAGCCTCGCGAATTGCCCCGGCTCAAAACGATAGGCGTCCGGCCGCCGCAAGCGGAAGCTGAGCAGATTGTCCGCCCAGCGCCGCAGCCACAAGATGGGTTGAACCGTGTACTTTTCTTCGATCGCTGTATCCATTGCTCGCCAATACCCAAGTAAATTACTCAAGTATTGTGCTCCAGATCGACGCCGGCTTCAAGCCTGCGCCGCGGCGGCGCTCACCGATAGGCGGCCAGCCATTCCTCGTGCAGCGTGGCGACCAGTTGCCCCGCCGCCAGTTCGCGGCCGGCCGCCACGTTTTCCCCAGCCCACAAGGACAGAAAATCGCTCAGCCCGGCCTTGGCCGCCGCGGCGCGCAAGGGCCCGGTCAAGGCGTTCATCACCGGATACGCCGGCACCAGGTCTTCCTTGTCGGCCATCAACTGCATATAACGGTTGTTCAGGCCGCGCGCGTAACGGCCGGAAAACGCGCGAGTCAAACGGGTGCCGCCGGGCGCGGCCTTGGCCAGCTCGCTTTTCCACAAGGCGGAAATGCCGGACTCCGGGCAACGCAAAAACGCGGTGCCCAACTGGCAGGCTTGGGCGCCGTGGCGCATCGCTGCGGCGATATCGCGTCCATGCATGATGCCGCCGGCGGCGATCACCGGCAGCGGCTGGTTCTGCGCCAATTCATAGACCAGCGACAAAGTAGGCCGCAGGCTGTCCTGGGGCCGTCCGATGAAGGTGCCGCGATGGCCGCCGGCTTCCCGACCTTGGGCGCAGATCGCGTCCGCGCCCAGTTCGGCCCAGGCCAGCCCTTCCGCCATATTGGTGGCGGTGCCGATCACGTCTATCTTGGCCTGCTTCAAGAGCTTGAGCTGATGGCGATTGAGAATGCCGAAGGTGAAGCTGGCCGCCGCCGGCTTGGCCTCCAGCAGCGCTTCAAACTGGCGCGCGAACGGCTCACAGAAGCGCTCAGGGACCTGCGGTGCCGGCAGCCCCAGCTCCCGGTGCAGCGGCGCCAGCCATTCCAGCGCCTGCCGCAAGGCCTCCTCGCTGGGAGCGGGATCGTCCTGCACGAATAGATTGATGCCGAAGGGCTTGTCGGTGAGGCGCCGCACCGCGGCGGCTTCGCTGAGCAGGCGTTCGGGCGGCAGCAGCGCCGCCGCCAGAAATCCCAGGCCGCCGGCCTGGCTGACCGCGGCCACCAAGGCCGGAGAGGTGGCGCCGCCCGCCATCGGCGCCTGAATCAAAGGGGTGCGCAACTGCCAGCGACGGCACAAAGCGGAAGCCATATATTTCCTCGATTACGCCCGCGCGGGCGTCGGTTGAAAGAATAGCGCAGTCAGCTCAGTCCGCCAGAGCCTGCTCCAGATCGGCCAGGATATCGTCGATATCCTCTATGCCTATCGACAGCCTCACCCCGCCTTCGCGAATGCCCAATTGAGCCTTCTGCTCCGGCGGCATGCCGCCGTGCGACATGGTGTAGCTGTGGTTGATCAGCGATTCGACCCCGCCCAGCGATTCGGCCAGCGCGAACAGCCTCAACCGCTCGGCCAAGCGGCTGGCCGCCGCGCGGCTGTCGTCCTTCAGCCAGATGCTGACGATGCCGCCGAAGCGACGCATCTGCCGGCGGGCCAGTTCATAGCCCGGATGCTCCGGCAGCCCCGGAAAGAACACCCGCTCCACCTTGGGATGAGATCGCAGATAATCCGCCACCCGCTCCGCATTGTCGCAATGGCGATCCATGCGCAGATGCAGGGTCTTGATGCCGCGCAGGGTCAGGAAGCAATCCTGAGGCCCCGGCACCGCTCCCGCCGCGTTCTGAATGAATTTGATCTCGCGGTGCAGCGCCTCGTCGTTGACGGCCGCCAGGCCCAGCAACACGTCGGAGTGGCCGGCCAGATACTTGGTGGCGGAATGCACGACGACGTCGGCCCCCAGGTCCAGCGGGTTCTGCAGATAAGGCGTGGCGAAAGTGCTGTCCACCGCCACTCGGGCGCCGTGCGCGTGCGCGATCCGGGCCAGTTCCGCGATGTCCACCATGCCCAGCAAGGGGTTGGTGGGCGACTCCAGCCACAGCAGCTTGGTCCGCGCGCTGATCAGCGCCGTCAGGTTCCGGCTATCGCTCAAATTCGCGAAAGTGACCTTGACGCCCGCCGGTTCCATCACCTTGCTCAGCAGCCGGTAAGCGCCGCCATAAAGGTCCGCCACCGCGATCACCTCGTCGCCCGGCTTCAGGCAGGCGCGCAGCACCGCGTCGATGGCCGCCATGCCGCTGGCGAAGGCCAGGCCGTGGCGGGCGTTCTCCAGGCTGGCCAGGCAGGCCTCCAGCGCCGCCCTCGTGGGATTGCCGGTACGGGCGTACACAAAGGGCATGGATTCGCCGACATGGCCGTATTCGAACACCGAAGTCTGGTACACCGGCGGCATCACCGCCTTGCCATGCTCTGCGTTGTCATAGCCGGCATGAATGGATCTGGTTGCAAATTTCACGACTTTTCCTCAAAAAATCATTCACTTGTCCGCTTTGTCGGACAAACCGACCGCAATCAAGCTTCTAGCGCGCCGCAGCCATGACTCTTTCATCATTTTTCGAAAACTTCAAGGAAACCGCCGTTAAAACGGCGACTACTCCCTTGATCTTGACTAAATTTTTAGCAGCTTTGGCTTTACATCCACGCTCTTTAGGACTATTTTGCAGCGTTTCGCATTCAAACAATTGTACGAATGAAGCTAGAACGCGTATTTGACATCCTGCCCCGCCAACTCGAACGCCACCCGCGCACCGACTGCCTCGCCGCCAAAACCGGCAAGGAATGGCGCAGGTTGTCCACCGAGGAAGTCGCGGACAGCGTCAACCGCTTCAGCCTGGGTCTGCTGGAGTTGGGCATCGCCAGCGGCGACAAAGTCGCCCTCGCCGCCGACAACTCCATAGAATGGGTGCTGGCCGATCTGGCGCTGCAGCAAATCGGCGCCGTCAGCGTGCCGCTCTATCCCACCATGACCCTTGATGATGCACGCTATATCCTGACTCATGCCGAGGTCAAGCTCGCTTTCGTCGGCAATGCCGCATTGCAACGCAAATTGCATGAGGCGCTGGGCAAATTCAGCTGCCCGATCTACGGCCTGAGCCAGATCGACGGCTGCCCGTCCTGGACCGAAATCCTGGCCCTGGCCAAACCGGAGCGGCAGGCCGAGCTGGAACGCCGCCGCGACGCGATCCAGCCGGACGACGTCTACACCATCATTTACACCTCCGGAACCACCGGACGCTCCAAAGGCGTGATGCTGTCGCACCGCAACGTGCTCAGCACCGTGGTCGCCACCGCGGAATTCACCCACCTGCCGCACGGAGAATGCCGCGCGCTGAGCTTTTTGCCGCTGTCGCACATCTTCGAGCGCGCCGGGGTCTTCTACTATATGTACAGCAGCGCCGGCGTTTACTTCTCCAGCGTGGAATGCCTGTCCTCCGCGCTCGCCGACATCCGTCCGCACACCTTCAGCGCGGTGCCGCGCGTGCTGGAGAAAGTGCACGACAAGCTGGTGGGCAAGGCGCGCGAACTCAGCGGCTTCAAACGCCGTCTTTATCTGTGGGCCGTGGAACGCGCCGAGCGCTTCGACCCCAACGCCCGCCGCTCGCCGCTGGAAGCCGCCAAGCACGCGCTGGCCGACAAGCTGGTTTACCGCAAGTGGCGCGCCGCGATGGGCGGCGAGCTCAAATGGATCAATGTCGGTTCCGCCGCGCTGCAGCCGCGGCTGGCGCGCCTGTTCTGGGCCTGCGGCGTCTCGGTGGCGGAGGGCTACGGCATGACCGAATCCGCGCCGGTGATCTCCGCCAACCCGTTCAACGCCCGGGACACCCGGATCGGCAGCGTGGGCCTGCCCTTGCCCGGCGTGGAAGTGCGCCTGGCCGACGACGGCGAAATCCTGGTGCGCGGCGACAATGTGATGCTCGGCTATTACAAGGAGCCGGGACTCACCGCCGAAGCGCTGAACAACGGCTGGCTGCACACCGGTGACATCGGCGTGCTGGAGCACGGCTATCTGCGCATCACCGACCGCAAAAAGGAAATGTTCAAGACTAGCAACGGCAAATACATTGCGCCGCAAGCGCTGGAGAACAAGCTGAAGGAATCCGCCTTCATCGACCAGATCATGGTGGTGGGCGACGGTCAGAAGTACGCGGCGGCGCTGATTGTCCCGCTCTTCGAGAAACTGAAGGAATGGTGCGCCGAACACGGCATCGCCTACACCACAGACAGCGAGATGAGCAGCCACCCCAAGATCGTCGAGTTGATTGACCGCGAGATCAAGCGCTTCAACCGCTACTTCGGCAACTGGGAACACATCAAGAAATTCACCCTGATCGACAAGCCCTGGTGCGTCGACGCCGGCGAATTGGCGCCCACGCTGAAGCTGCGTCGCAAGGTGATCGCCGAACGCTGCCGCGCAATGATAGAAAACCTCTACGCCCCGGCCTGAGCCGGATGCGACAAAGCCCCGCAACGCGGGGCTTTTTGCTTGAAGACGGCGGTCAACGCTTGTGGGCCAATTCCAGCCGCCGCTCCACATAACCCTGCACCCGCTCGAAGCTGGCGCTCAGCACCCAGTAGATCGCCGCCGCCGCCAGATAGAGCGGCAAGGGCTGAAAGGTCTGGGCGATCACTTCCTTGGTCGCCAGCATCAATTCGGTCACGGTGATCACCGATACCAGCGAAGTATCCTTGATCAGGCTGATCAGCGAATTGGACAGGCTGGGCACCGACAAACGCAAAGCCTGCGGAGCGATGATGTGGCGCATGGTCTGCCACCAGCTCAGGCCCAAGGACAGGCCGGCGTCCCACTGGCCGCGGTGCACGCCGGCGATGCCGCCGCGCAGACTTTCTGACAAATAGGCGGCCACATTCAGCGTCAAGGCCAGAATGCCCGCCGTCACCGGTCCCAACTCGATGCCCGCGCCGGGCAAGCCGTAATAGATGACGAAAATCTGCACCAAGAGCGGAGTGCCGCGCATCGCGCTGACATAGAAGGCGGCCAGTTGCGCCAGGACCGGCACTTGCGCCACTCGCAGCAAGGCCACGACGAAGCCCAGCGCCAGCCCCAGGATCATGGAGACCACCGCGAACATCAAGGTATAGCCCGCGCCTTGCAATAGCACCGGCAGCGCCGATTCGAACAGGACGATCCAGTCAGTCATTCACGTTTTTCCAAAAAAAACCGACGCCCCCGCGCAAGCAGGGGCGTCTTGCCCTATCCACTCTGAAATCAACTACCGCTTATTTCTTGGCCGCCGCCGGCGCTTTCGACACGTCGATGCCGAACCATTTGACCGAGATCTTCTTGAAGCTGCCGTCGGCCTTCATATCGCCCAGCGCCTTGTCTATCGCCGCCTTGAACTGCGGATTGTTCTTGGCGAACGGGATAGCCATCGTCGCCACCTCGCCCACCGGCGCGCCGGCCTTCAAGGGCAACTTGGCCTGCTTGATGGCGAAGGGAATCAGCAAGCTGTCGTTCAGCGCCGCATCCACGCGGCCGCTGGCCAGATCCTGCAGGTATTCGGGCGCGCCGGGATAGGTTTTCACCTCGATGCCGGCCACGGCCTTGGCCATATCGGCGTAATTGCTGCCCTGGCCCACGCCCAGCTTCTTGCCTTTCAGGTCCGCCAGGCTCTTGAAAACGCGGCTCTCGTTCTTGCGCACGATCAGCTGCGCGCTGGAATAAGTATAAGGCTGGGAAAAGTCGAACACGTCCTTGCGTTTGTCGGTCACGCCCACCTGATTGACCACGATGTCGAACTTGCCGGCCTGCAAGCCCGCCAGCAGGCCGCTCCACTCCGCCGTGGTGAATTCCGGCTTCACTTTCAGACGCTTGGCGATTTCAGTGGCGATCTCGACATCGAAACCCGTCAGCTGCTGTTTGGCGTCCTTGAAGTTGAACGGCGGGTAAGTGCCTTCCAACGCGATTTTCAGGCTGCCGCGCTGCTTGACCGTATCCAGCAAGTCCGCCGCGAACACCTGTCCAGCCAGGCCCGCCATTACGAGAAGCGTCATCAGCTTGCGCATATCAATATAACCTTTGGTAATTTTGAAAAACAAAATAGTCAAAAACGAGAATATCACTAGCCGTTGGCGCTGCCAAGTTCTAGATAGAACAATGGCCGCGAAAAGCGGCCATGATGTCAATTCATCTTACTCTGCTTGCAAGCGCTGGCGCAGCGTTGCCCCCAACTTACGCCCCAAGCCAATCAATACCGCCAAGACAAAGCCCCCCAGACCGGCCAGCAACACGATCATAGTCCGTTTCGGTCCCGCCTTTTCCAAAGGGGGGCTTGCCGGCAACACCACCTGCACATCCTGCGACATCAACGCTCTGGCCACCGAAGCCTGCTTCTGCAGCTCCTCCAACGTGGCCTGATAGAAGAACAAATCACGCATCGTAGCCAACTGCCTCGGAGAGATGGACTTGACCTGCGGATTGCTGCGCTCCAATTCCGCGCGCAGTTGCAATAAAGACGACTGTACCGGGCTATTCCCTTCCATTTGCTGAGCGTTCATTTGCGCTTCCAAGCGCGCGAAACTCTCGATCACACGCGCCGATTCGCTGTTCAGGAAGGTCTCGGCTACCGCGCCCAGCTGCTTCTGCTCGCGCTTCGCCCCTGACACCTGGCCTTGCACCACCTTGATCCGCTCCTGCAGCACCAGGTATTTCCTGCTCTGCTCCGTCACGTGCAAGCCCAGAATCCGCTGCCGGGTCTGCTCCACCAGGTAATTGGCGAGCCGGGCGGCGAACTCCGCATCCACATCTTGGACCGAGACTTCAAGCAAACCGTCTTTGCCCGCGGAAACTCTGAGATTGTCCAACAAACTGAGCTTGGTCTTGTCCGCTCCGGCCACGCCGTAATGCTTGGCCAGCTCAAAATGGGCCGCCGCCTCGCCCAGCATCGCATTATCCTTCAACACGCTGGCGCCGCCCTGAGGACCCAACGGGGCAGGCACGAGGAGCAGGGATGTCGCCGCATACCTGTCTTGCAGGTTCAACGCCAAGGCCACCGCAGCCAGCGCGGCGATGATGGGGAGGAAAACCATCAAACGCCATTGTTCTTTACAAAAACGCACGACATCAATCAAACCAATCTCTTCAACACTTTCAGCTTGGCGTTCCAAAACGTATTCCCTTTTATCGACATCCCGCCGGCATCATATTGCCGCATGACAGTTTACGTCCAAAAAAAAGGCATGAGCCAGAGCTGCATGCCTTTATATTCGATTCGATAAGATCACACATTAAATAAGAAGTTCATCACATCGCCGTCCTGGACCACGTAGTCCTTGCCCTCGGCCCGCATCTTGCCGGCCTCCTTGGCCTTGGCCTCGCCGCCCAGCGCGATGAAGTCAGTATAGGCGATGGTCTGCGCGCGGATGAAGCCGCGTTCGAAATCGGTGTGGATCACGCCGGCCGCCTGCGGGGCGGTGTCGCCGATATGAATCGTCCAGGCTCGCACTTCCTTAACGCCTGCGGTGAAGTAGGTCTGCAAGCCCAGCAGCTTGTAACCCGCGCGGATCAGACGATCCAGGCCAGGCTCTTCCAGACCCAGCGTCTCCAGGAATTCGGCCCTGTCGGCGTCGTCCAGCTCGGCGATTTCGGACTCGATCGCCGCGCACAAGGCCACCACCGGCGCGCCTTCCTTGTCGGCCAGTTGCTGTACCCGCTCCAGCAAGGGGTTGTTGCTGAAGCCGTCTTCAGCCACGTTGGCCACATACATCGCCGGCTTGATCGTCAGCAGACACAGCGGCTTGACCAAGACCATTTCTTCCGGGCTCAAGTCCAGCGAGCGCGCCGGCAGGCCCTGATCCAGATGCGGCACCAGCTTCTCCAGCACCGCGATCAGCGCGCGCGCGTCCTTGTCGCCGGACTTGGCCTTCTTGCCTTCGCGCGTCATCGCCTTTTCCACCGCGGACAGGTCGGCCAGCGCCAGCTCGGTGCCGATGGTTTCGATGTCGGCGATCGGATCCACCTTGCCGGCGACGTGAACGATGTTCTCGTCTTCGAAGCAACGCACCACGTTGACGATGGCGTCGGTCTCCCGGATATTGGCCAGGAACTGGTTGCCCAGGCCCTCGCCCTTGGAGGCGCCCGCCACCAGGCCGGCGATGTCGACGAATTCGACGATGGCCGGCTGGATGCGTTGCGGATTGATGATCTTGGCCAGTTCGGCCAGCCGCTGATCCGGCACTTCCACGATGCCTACATTGGGCTCGATGGTGCAGAAGGGATAGTTGGCGGCTTCGATGCCGGCCTTGGTCAGCGCATTGAACAGGGTGGACTTGCCCACATTGGGCAGGCCGACGATACCGCATTTCAGACTCATGTCCGCATTCCTTCGAATTCTTGAAAAATCTTGTTCTGCCGCAGCATAGCGGCAAGCCGGCGATTTGCCCAGCGGCTCATTTGGCCGCGGAGTGCAATTCCTTCATCGCCGCCGCCATCTTGCCGCCGATGGCCGCCGGCAATTGCCGCAAAGCCTGCTCGATCGCCTCGTCCAGCGCCTGCTGTTCCTCGGCGCGCGGCTTCTTCAGCACGAAATTGGCGACTTCGTTGCGGTCTCCCGGATGGCCGATCCCCAGACGCAAACGCCAGAAGGCCGGCGAGCTCAGCCGCGCGGCGATGTCCTTCAAACCATTGTGGCCGCCGTGGCCGCCGCCCTGCTTGAAACGGGCCGCGCCGGGCGGCAGGTCCAGCTCATCGTGCACCACGAGGATCTGGTCCGGCAGAATCTTGTAAAAATGGGCCAGCGCCAACACCGCCTGTCCGGACAGATTCATATAGGTCATCGGCTTGAGCAGCCAGACGTCCTGTCCCTCGATGTCCACGCGGGCGACGTCGCCTTGAAACTTGCCTTCCGTGCGCCAGTTGCCCTTATAGCGCCAGCACAACTCGTCCACCAGCCAGAAACCGGCGTTATGGCGCGTTCTATCGTATTCAGCGCCGGGGTTGCCCAGGCCGACTATCAGGCGAATGCCGGACATATTCTCTGTTCCAAATGAAAAAGCTCGTTGCGGGCCGACGGCTAGCAACGAGCTTTTCAACCGTTACCGTCAGACGGCACGGCAGCTAGATTACACGCGAGCGAAGTCGATGTGCATTACTTGCTGTTTGTACGGGTGCATTTGGAACGCAGCCACTTTAACTTGTTCTTTCTGGCCGTCGATCACCAGATCCAGAACGGAAGTGTGGAACGCTTCGTTCTTCAGCGCGTAGTACATGGTGTTGTGGTCCAGAACGATGGATACGGCTTCTTTGGAAGCGCCGTAAACAACGGCCGGAACCTGGCCGGCGTGACGCAGGCGGCGGCTCGCACTCGTACCCGACTCTTCACGCTTGCTGGCGGTATATTCAAAAGACATGGCAAAACTCCAGTTTCAGATTAAAAGCACCCGGCCCGCCGCGACCAGCGGGCCCGATGTTCACGGCAGGCAGGCGCCCGCCGCAACCAGTTCCTCATTGAAGAGGTAGGACACCGATTCTTCGTTGTTGATCCGGCGCAGCGTCTCGGCCAGCAGGCCGGCGATGGAGGCCACCCGGATGTTCGGGCAGGCTTTGGCCTCGGCGGTCAACGGGATGGTGTCGGTCACCACCACCATATCGATGTCGGAATTCTTGATGCGATCAATCGCCTGACCGGAGAAGATCGGGTGAGTCGCATAGGCCAACACGCGCTGGGCGCCGCGCTCTTTCAGAGCGCTGGCCGCCTTGCACAGGGTGTTGGCGGTGTCGATCATATCGTCGACGATCAGGCAGGTACGTCCGGACACGTCGCCGATGATGTTCATCACCTCGGCCACATTGGCCTTGGGACGACGCTTGTCGATAATGGCCAGATCGGTGTTCAAGGCTTTTGCCATCGCGCGGGCGCGCACCACGCCGCCCACGTCGGGGCTGACCACGATCAGATCTTCGATGCGCTGCGAGCGGATATCCTTCAGCAGCACCGGCGTCGCGTAGACGTTGTCCACCGGAATGTCGAAGAAGCCCTGAATCTGGTCGGCGTGCAGATCGACGGTCAGCACCCGGTCGATGCCGGCGCTGGTCAGCATATTGGCCACCAGCTTGGCGGAGATCGGCACGCGGGCGGAACGCGGACGGCGGTCCTGGCGCGCATAGCCGAAGTACGGAATCGCCGCGGTAATACGACCGGCCGAAGCGCGTTTGAGCGCGTCGGCCATAGTCAGGATTTCCATCAGATTGTCATTGGTCGGCGCACAGGTCGACTGCAGAATGAACACGTCGCGTCCGCGTACGTTTTCCAGCAGCTCCACCGCCACTTCGCCGTCGCTGAACTTGCCGACGTCGGCGCGTCCCAACGAGATATCCAGATGTTTGACTACGTTTTGGGCCAGTTCCGGGTTCGCGGTCCCGGTGAATACCATCAAACTGTCGTATGCCGCCATGATTCGTGTGCCTTAGCTAGATAAAGAAAAAGCGTGTAAGGGATTCTTACACGCTTTTTTCATGCTCTCTCTTATTGAGAGAAAGTCTTGGCTGGGGAGGTAGGGATCGAACCTACGAATGCCGGAATCAAAATCCGGTGCCTTACCACTTGGCGACTCCCCAGTAACCTTTATTCAGCGCTGTCGATTAAGGGATGGACATCGAGTCCTTTTGCTAAAAACCCCTTATATTTTATCGACACCGCCTGATAAACTTTATCGGCTTCGTCTTTAGACTGGCACTCCAGAAACACGCAGGAACCGGAACCAGTCATCAGCGGCGAACCATATTTTCTTAATTCGGTCAGCACTTCATTCACCGCTGGGTACATATTCGAAACAACGTTTTGCAGATCGTTTCGTCGCTGCTGCGTTGTTTCGAGGATTCGCATTATGCCGACGACCCCTGCCTCTGTCAACACCTCTTGCGAAAAATTTTGAAATACTTTGCCGGTGGGCACCTGCACCTGAGGGTGAATTACCACATACCATGCCGGCTTCAATTTGATTTCATTCAGTTTTTCGCCAACGCCGGTGGCCAGCGCGCTGCGCCCGAAAATAAACACCGGAACGTCCGCGCCCAGCTTCAAGCCCAGTTCCTGCAAAGTCGCCCGCGGCAGATTCAGGCCCCACATGCGGTTCAAGGCCAGCAAAACGGTGGCGGCGTCGGAGCTTCCGCCGCCCAAACCGCCGCCCATCGGTATCTTTTTGTCCAGACGAATGGCCACGCCCAGCCCGCACTGGGCATGGGCCTGCAATAGACGCGCCGCGCGCACCGTCAAGTCCTGCTCCGGGTCCACGCCGGCGATCGGCGTCTCCAGCACGATGCGGCCGTCGTCGCGCAAGGCCAGCGACACGGTGTCGCTGAAGTCGACGAAGCGGAACACCGTCTCCAGCAAATGATAGCCGTCCGGGCGCTTGCCGACGACGTGCAATAAGAGATTGAGCTTGGCCGGGGCCGGAAAGTCTTGGAATACGGGGGAACTCATCAACAGAACACCATGGCAATCATTAGAAATAATACGGAGGAAGCGACGCCGTCAGCGCCAGTCGCGGGTCACCACTCTGACCGTCAAACCGTCTCGGGCCAGATCCACGCGCTTGGGATAGCGCTCGCCGGACTCGGCCTCGCGCACGAAGCGGATGCGCCAACCCTGCTGCAGCAATTCGCCGTCGGGACGGACTTCGCTCGCCTCGCCCGGCACGGGCATGCCACGGATCCACCAGGCCAGGCCGGACAGCGGCAGCGGCCAGCCCAGGGTTTTCTCGGTCAGGCTTTCCACATCCGCAGCCTGCCAGGCCTTGCCGTCCGCCAGCAGGGTGACGCCGCCGGCGTCGCGGATCACTTCGGCCACGGTATTGCCCAGCGGCGAGTTGATCGCCAACTGATCGCGCTCAGGCTGGTGCCGCCAATCGAAGTTGGCGACATGCCCCTTGCCGTCCAGATTCACCGACAAACGTCCGCTGACCGCGAAGGGCTGGTCCGCGGACTGCGTCGCGGCGGGCATGAACACCGCCTCGCGCGTCGCGCAGCCGGTGAGCGCAAGAGACAGGGCCAGGATCAGACCGCTCCACTTCATCAATGGGCCCCCAGACGGCGCATGGTTTCGCGCAGCACATCATGTTCCGGACTCGCCTCCAGAGCCTTGTTCCACACCGCCAACGCCTCGTCCTTCTTGCCCAGCTTCCACAACACCTCGCCCAGATGCGCGGCCAGTTCCGCGTCCGGCAACAGCGCATAGGCCTTCTGCAGCGTTTTCAAGGCGGCGTCCAGGCGGCCCAGCTTGTATTGCGCCCAGCCCAGGCTGTCCAGAATGGTGGGATTGTCCGGCTCGCTCTTCAGCGCCTTTTCGATATAGCCGAGCGCTTCCTGATGGCGGCTGGTGCGATTGGTCAGGGTGTAGCCCAGCGCGTTAAGCGCCTGAGCGTCGCCGGGCTTTTCCTTCAGCACTTGCTTGAGATCGCGTTCGGCGTTGCCGACATTGCCCAGGCTGTCCGACACCAGCGCCCGCTCGTACAACAACTCCGGCGCCTTGGGCATGCGCAGCAGCGCCTTGCTCAACAAGTCATGGGCCTTGCCGGGCTGCTTGCCCTCTCGCGCCAACTGGGACTGCAGCAAAGCCAGGGTGATCTTCTCTTGATCGTTGCCGCCCAAGGGCGCCAGACGCGTCAGGGCCAGATCCAGCTTGCCGTCGCCAGCGTCCATGATCGCCAGCCGGCCTTGCGCCGGCAGGAATTGCGGCCCGGCGCCCACCATTTCATACCAGCCCCTGGCCCCGGCGGCGTCCTGACGCTCCTCGGCGATCTGGCCCAGGGTGTAGCGAATGAAATTGGCCTCCGGATGGCCGGCCGCCAGCGCCTGGCGCAGATGCCGCTCCGCCGCCGGCAGGTCGCGCATCTGATAAGCCATCAGACCGGACGCGTAGAGCAAATCGGGGTTATTGGGATTGCTAGGCAGCAGCTGGTCGAAAGCCAGGCGCGCCTCGGCGAAGCGCTTGGCGCCCACCAACAGCCGCGGCTTGGCCAGCTTCAGTTCCAGGCCGGCGTTCGGCCGCCGCGCCAGTTCACGCTGCAGAAAATCGATAGCCTGCTCCGGCTGCTCGCGGCGAAGCCGGTCCACCTGCCAGGCCACCGGCAAGTCCCAGGCCGGCGCGATCTGCGCCAGCCTGTCGAATTCGCGGTTCATCGTGGCCTGATCGCCGGCCTCGGCGGCCACGGCCAGGAGCGCGAAACGCGCCTCGGCCAGGTCCGGATAGCGGACAGCGAATTGCTTCACCAGCTCGTAAGCGGCTTGTTTGTCGCTCTGGCGCGAGGTCAGCCGCGCCAGTTGAACGAAGATGGCCGGCGCCCGCTCCGGCTCTTTTTGCAGCAGCGCCTCGATCAGCGGCTTGCTTTCCGCCAGCTTGCCGGCGCGCAGCAGGGTGATGAACAGCTGTTCTCTCGCCGGCACCGAGTCCGGCGCCAGCTCCATCCACAGGGTCAGGGCTTCCGAGGTTTCCTTCAGCAGGCCGGCGAACATGGAGAATTCGGCCGCGCGCTGCGCCAGCCGCGGATCCCGCGTCTGACGCGCCAGTTCCAGATAGGTCACGGCGGAGGCGCCCACCGAGCCGCGCTGGGCGGCGATTTCGCCGGCCACCACGCCATAGAGGATTTCCGGCGTCAGCTCCGCCTTGGGCAGTAGGGTTTCGTCTTCTTTCTGCGTGATCGCGGCCTCGTCGCCGGCCGGTTTGCCGGCATCGACCGACTTCGCCGCGCCCGGGTGCTTGAAATTGGCGCATGCCGACAGCAGCGCGACCATCAGCAAAGGGAGTGTTTTTTTCAGCCGTTGCATTCGCATGGAGTCAGAGACCTGCTTATAAACCTGTTGAATGCGTAGAATAGCATGACCTGTTTTTATCTTCGCGCCATTCTACCCATGCCTGAACTGCCAGAAGTCGAAACCACCCGTCGCGGGATTCTGCCCCATTTATTGAACGCCACGCTGGAGGGCGCCGTGGTCCGCCACGCCGACCTGCGCTGGCCGGTGCCGCCGGAACTGCACGCCGCCTTGCGCGGCCTGACGATACGTTCCGTCGATCGCCGCGCCAAATATCTGCTGCTGGGCACCGACGCCGGCACCCTGATCATCCACCTGGGCATGTCCGGCAGCCTGCGTTTCTTGCCGGCCGCCACCCCGCCGGAGAAGCACGACCACATCGATCTGCTGCTGGGCCCCAATGTGCTGCGTTACCGCGATCCCCGCCGCTTCGGCGCGGTGTTGTGGCATGTCGGCGCCATCGAGCACCACCCCCTGCTGCAAGCGCTGGGACCCGAACCGCTGTCCGACGGCTTCGACGGCGACACCCTGATCCGGGCCGCTCAACGCCGCGGCAGCGCGGTCAAGCTGATGCTGATGGACAATCACGTGGTGGTGGGCGTCGGCAATATCTACGCCAACGAGGCGCTGTTCCACGCAGGCATCCATCCCGCCCGCGCCGCCAACGCGGTGCGCGACGGAGAATACCGCCGGCTGGCCGAGGAAATCCGCAGCGTGCTGAACCGCGCCATCCAGGCCGGCGGCAGCACCTTGCGCGACTTTGTGCACAGCGACGGCAAGCCGGGTTATTTCCAACAGACTTATATGGTGTACGGCCGTCAGGACCAGCCCTGCCGCCAATGCGGCACGCCGATCCGGCATTTGCGCCAGGGCCAGCGCAGTTCCTACTATTGTCCGCTATGCCAGCCATGCTAGAGTTACGGCCTCAACCTTGCGCACCGAGCCTCAAAGCATCTTGAAGTCAATCGCCACAACCTCTTTGCTCACCCGGATAGGACGCGTCGCGCGCCTGTTCGGCCACCTGGCCGTCGGTGTTTTCATCCTGGCCACCCGTTATTCTCGGCTGGCCCACGCCGAGCGCGCCGTCGTCACCCGGCGCTGGGCCGCTCACGCGCTGAAGATCCTCGGCATCAGCGTGCGGATCCACGGCGTCAACCCCGGCTTTTACCCGCCCAACACCCTGCTGGTGGCCAACCACATTTCCTGGCTGGACATCTTCGTGCTCAATAGCTGCACGGTGTCCCGCTTCGTCGCCAAGCGCGAGCTCCGCTCCTGGCCGGTGCTGGGCTGGCTGGCGCATCTGGGCGGCACCCTGTTCATCGACCGCAGCAAACGCAAGGACGCCAGCCGCGTTTACAAGGCGCTGGCCCACGCCATGGAAAACGGAGCCTGCATGGCGGTCTTCCCCGAGTCCACCACCTCGGACGGCCTGGCCCTGCTGCCGTTCAAGGCCTCCTTGTTCGAAGCCGCCCTGCTTTCGCGCGGCACCGTTCAGCCGGTGGGCCTGCGCTATTACGGCGCAGACGGCGAACAGACGCTGGAGCCGGCCTTCATCGGCGACCTGACCTTTTTGCAAAGCGTGCGCAAAGTGCTGGCGATGCCGGCGATGGAGGTGGAGGTCAGCTACGGCCAACCGCTGAAAGCCTGGGAAAACGGCCTGGATACCCGCTTCGCGCTGGCGCAGCAGGCGCAGCAGGAAGTGGCGCGCGCGCTGCGCCTGAGCCCGCCTCCGGCAGCGGAAGCGGCGCAGGAACCGGCTCGCCAGCACTGAGCACCTGCGGCGAATCCTCGCCAATGCAAAAGCCCCCGTTCCGGGGCTTTTCTCATCCAGCGCCGACTACGCTCACAGGCTGAGCCGCGCCATCAGATTATCGAACAAATCGTCGGCCAGCTTGGCATAGCCCTGCTGCGAGAAATGCACCATGTCCGGCCGCGCCAGCTGCTGAGCCTGCCAGCGCTTCATGCTGCAAGGCCCGCCCATCGCCTGCTCCCAATCCCAATACAGCACATGACTGTCGCGCGCGACTTTCTGCTGGATGCGCTTGACCGCCGCCAATTGCAGCGGGCGGCCCGGCGAGCACTCCTTGCTGGCCGCGCCGCGCTTGCGCGCGGCGTCCTGCGCGCCCAGCATCAGGATGGCCGCCTGCGGCAGATCGCGGCGCACGGTGTTGATCGCCGCCTGCAGATTGAGCTGGTACTCGATCAGATCCAGCCTGTCGTCAAAGGCCTCGTTGACGCCGTAGGCCAGGATCACCAGGTCGCTGTTGCGCTCCGCCAGCTGAGCGCTCCAGCTCTTGCCCCAGCGCTGCCAGATCGACAGCTGGGCGCCGTTGCTGCCTATGCTGTCCAGCACCACGCCGGGCGCCAGCCGCTCCAGCTCGATGCCGCCCAGCTCCACCGCCGGCAGCGCGCCGGCGCGCACCACAAAGGGGAAGTACAGCTTCTGCTCCACCGTCTGCCAGCCCCTGCCCGCCTCCGGCGGATTCAGTTTGCGGCTGCCGTGGCCGTCATCCACTTCCAGCGCGCCGGCGCCGTCCTGAGCCGCCCGCACGCGGAAGCGCGCGCGCCACAGGCCGTCCAGCGGATTGCGCGGCAGTACGCTGATGGCGGCGCCCGGCCGCTGCGCCTGAGCAATATAACCGCCCAGTGGGAAGTCCGGATCACCGTCTTTGCGGCTATTGATCAGCGTCCAGCCCTCGCTGCGCGCCATCACCAGCGCGTGGCGCTGGCCCGGCACCGCCATCGGCGGCGTCCAGCCGATGCCGGCGTCGCCGAACTTGGCCTGGAAACGCTCCCGCAGCGTGCCGGTCAGATAGTCGGCCGCGGTATGCGAATCCCCCAGCTGAGTAATGCGCACCGGCTGCACGGCGGTGGAAATCGCCTTCAGCCGCGACGCCAGCCTCGCCAGATTGATCTCGCCGAAATCCTGCACCGGCGCGGCCAGCGCCGATGCCGCCGCCAGCCAGCAGGCCAATGCCCCGCTGATTCTCAACTTCATTCAAACCTCAATTCTGCCAACACGCGCCGCGCCAGCAAGACCTGGCCCTGACGGGTGAAATGAATACCATCGGCGGTGCGCACCGCCACTTCGCCCTGATCGGGCAAGGTCATGAACTTGGTGAACGTCTCGTCCTCGCTGCCCAAGGCCTCGCGGGTGGACAGATAGCGCTGACCCGCGCCTTCCACTTCCTCGCGGAAGACGCCGTTAATGTACTGCACGCCGCGATTGAGCTTGTCCTTGCCCATATTCGGCGCGCCCAGCCACAGCAATTGCGTCCCATGCTTGCGGGCCGAAGCCAGGATGGCGCGGATGCGTTCGCGGTAGCGCTGCTCCCACTCCTCGGAGGCGAAACGGATGTAGCGGCTGCCGCCCACCATGTCCCAAGTATCGTTGGCGCCCAGGAAGACCACCACCAGACCGGTGTCGGGATTCGCCGCCAACTGCCGCTCTATCGTGTCCGGCCAGTTGAAGAAATCAGGATAGGTCAGACCGGTGCTCTGCTTGCTGAGATCCAGCGCCTTGATCTGGTGCAGCTTGAACAAGGGGCGCAGCAAATGCGGCGCCACGCCCTGCATCATGGAGTCCCCGGCCAGCAACACCTTCTGCCCCGGACGCAGCAAGATGCGGGCGTCCTTGAGCGCCGCTTGCTGCGGCGGGACCGACGGCGGCCGCGGCGTCGGGGCCGCGTTCGGCAAGGCCGCCGTTGCCGTTGTCTGCGCCATTGTCTGCGCCGCCGCCGGCTCCGCCGGCGCGCTTGCCGGCGGCAATGCCGGCCTCAGGCAGCAGGCGTTGAAATAGGCGATCATCTCGTCGTCCCAACGATCCAGCCGGCTCAGCAGCCCTCGGCTCTGATCGCGAAACTCCCGCCCCAGTTCCGCGCCCAAACGCCAGACGCTCAGCTCGGACAAGGCTTCCAGCTGGCTGGGACGGTGAAAGGTCTGCCGCCAATAGGCGTTGATCGAGCTCTGCTCGATCCAGCACAGCAGCAGCATGCTGCTGCCTAGGATGGCCAGGGCCTGGCGGATGGCGGAACGGGCGATCATTTGACGCTTGCCTCAATGCGGTAAGGAATGAAACGCGCGGCGGCGGATGCGCAGCCGCGCCAGCACGACTAAAACACGGTTAAAACTGGTAATAGATAAAACCCGGAATGCCCGGCGGCGACACCACGATGATCAGCAAGGCGCAGCCGGCCAGCAAGCTGGGCTTGCCCCACCACGGCAGGCGGCCCAGTTGGGCGATGCCGCGTTCGCAAACCGCGCCCAGATGAGGCAGCGCGACAAACGCCGCCGCGCTCAGCGCCAGAAAGCCCGGCGCGTTCAGCGTCAGTTCCTGGCCGGTGCCGGCCATGGCCTCCAAAAAGCTCCAGGCGTCCTCCAGCGACGCGGCGCGGAAAAACACCCAGGCCAGGCAAACGTAATGGAAGGTCAGCAGCCGCGCCAGCCAGGCCCAGCGCCGCGTCAGCGCTTCCTTGCCCAACAGCCGGTCCCCCAGGTTCAAACCCACCACGCCCAGGCCGTGCATGCCGCCCCACACCAGGTATTTCAGGCTGGCGCCGTGCCACAGGCCGGACAGCAGCATCGCGGCCAGCAAATTGAGCTGGGCGCGGGCAAAGCCCAGCCGGTTGCCGCCCAAGGGGATATAGACGTAGTCGCGAATCCAGCTGGACAGCGACATATGCCAGCGCCGCCAGAAGTCGCGCAGATTGTGCGCCAGGTAGGGCGCGTCGAAATTGCGCGGCAACTGGATGCCCAGCAATAAGGCCAGGGCGGTGACCAGATCGGTGTAGCCGGAGAAATCCAGATAGATCTGGAAGGCGTAGGCGTAGAAAGCCGCCCAGACCTCCAGCGCGTGATAGGTTTCCGGCGCGCTGAACACCGGGTCCACCCAGGCGCTGGCCAGCCAGCCGGCCAGCCACAGTTTCTTGGCCAGGGCCAGCACAATCAGACCCAGCGCGCGATCCAGTTGCAGGATGTGGCGACGCGCGCCGCTGCGCAGCTGCTCCAGCAGACCGGTGGCGCGACAAATCGGCCCGGCCAACAAGGTGGGAAAGAACGCCAGGAACAAACCCAGCTCCCTGGCCCGGGCGAAACGCAATTCGCCGCGATACAGGGACACCAGATAACTGACCGATTGAAAGGTGTAAAAGGAAATGCCCACCGGCATCAGGAAATCCACCGCCGGCAATATCGCAGCGATACCCAACGCATGCAGCCCCGCTTGCGCGCTTTCGCGGAAGAAATCGAAGTATTTGAATATCGCCAGATTGCCCACCGCCATCAGCAAACCCGCGCGCAACCAACGCTTGGGCCGGATGGAATCAAGCATCCGCGACGATATCAGGGTCAATAACAGGGTATAAACGGCAAGAATCAGCGCAAATCGCCAATCAAGCTTGGCATAAAAGGCGTAACTGCCCAATAACAGCAAACCATTCTGCCAATCCGTGCGCTTGCGGCACAGCCAATACAGGGCGAAAAAGGCGAGGAATGCCAGCGCGAACTCAATGGAAAGGTAACTCATACAAATAAAAAAACGGCTCTGGCAAGAGCCGCGATTATGACAGCCATAGGGCCTGGCTGACTATGGCTTGTCGATATTTTATTTACGGCGGCGCAGCCGCCCATACTCTTTAGGCGGTGATTTCGCGATAAGCCGAACACGGCAGGGAGAATAAGGCCTGGTCCCCCAAACGCATCGCGGTCAGGCTGCCGCCCCACAAACAACCGGAATCAATCGCCACCACGTCGTCGGTGATATGCACGCCCAGCGCCGACCAATGGCCGCAGATAATCGGCATCTCGCCTTGCCAGCGCCCCGGCGCCTCGAACCAGGGCGTCAGCCCGGCCGGCGCGTTCTCCAGCTCGCCCTTGTAATTCAGATCCATCTCGCCGTCGCGGTTCAAGAAACGCATCCGGGTCATCGCGTTGACGATCACGCGCAGACGGTCGGAGCCGCGCAGCTCCTCGTTCCAGCGCGTCGGCCGGTTGCCGTACAGCCGAGACAGGAATTCGCGGTGCTTGGGGCCGGACAAGCCGGCCTCCACTTCCTCCGCCAGATCCAGCGCGCGGTCTATGCTCCACTCCGGCAGCAGGCCGGCGTGCACCATCGCGTAGCCGTGGCCGGCTATCATCATAGGCTGGCAGCGCAGCCAGTCCAGCAGCACCTTTCCATCGGCGGCGTTGAGAATGTCCAGCACCGTGTCGCTGCGATGCAGCTTGCCGAAACCCTCCGCAACCGCCAGCAAATGCAGATCGTGGTTGCCCAGCACGATCTCCACCTGATCCTGATGCTGGAACACCCAGCGCAGCACTTCCAGCGATTGCGGCCCGCGATTGACCAAGTCTCCCGTCAGCCACAGGGTATCCTTGCCGGGATTGAAATCGATTTGCCGCAGCAACTGCTGAAACGGCTGGAAACACCCTTGAATGTCGCCAATAGCGTAGATGGCCATATGCACCTCATAAGTGGCGGATCGATCTGAGACGTCATCCGCGGATAGCGCCATGATACCGCATGCTACAATGCACTGGCTGAGTTACCGATTTACTGCGCCCCGCCGGGCCCCTTCCCCCATACCGCCATGTCCGCTCCCTTGCTCAATCCGCCGCAGCGCGCGGCGATCCAGTATCTTGACGGCCCCTTGCTGGTGCTTGCCGGCGCCGGCTCCGGCAAAACCCGGGTCATCACCTTCAAGATTTCGCACCTGATCCGCGAAGGCGGCATCAATGCGCGCAATATCGCCGCCATCACCTTCACCAACAAGGCCGCGCGCGAGATGCTGGAACGAGTGGGCAAGCTGATGACGCCGGCGGAGATCCGCGGCATCACCGTTTCCACCTTCCATTCGCTGGGCATGCAGATCCTGCGTCAGGAAGCGCCGCACCTCGGCTATAAGCCTCAGTTCTCCATCCTGGACGCCTTCGACGCCGGCAAGATCATCTCCGACATCCTGAAGACCACCTCCAAGGATGAAGTCCGCAAGGTGCAGAGCCAGATCTCGCTGTGGAAAAACGACCTGAAAACGCCAGACCAGATGCTGCTGGAAGCCCAGGGCGCGTGGGAAAGCGTCTGCGCCTCCACTTACGTCGCCTATCAGGACACCTTGAGCGCCTACCAGGCGATGGACTTCGACGACCTGATCCGCCTGCCGGTGCAGTTGTTCCAAAGCAATGAAGACGTGCTGCAGAAGTGGCAGAACAAGCTGCGCTACCTGCTGATAGACGAATACCAGGACACCAATACCTGCCAGTACCAGCTGGTCAAACTGCTGACCGGCTTGCGCGGCATGTTCACCGCGGTGGGCGACGACGACCAGTCCATCTACGCCTGGCGCGGCGCCAATATGGAAAACCTGCGCTTGCTGCAAAGCGACTTCCCCAAGCTCAAGATCATCAAGCTGGAGCAGAACTACCGCTCCACCGCCCGCATCCTGCGCGCGGCCAACTCGGTGATCTCCAACAATCCCAAGCTGTTCGAGAAACAGCTGTGGAGCGAGCTGGGCCTGGGCGAACCCATCCACGTGGTTCAGTGCAAGGATGAAGAGCACGAGGCGGAAACCGTGGTGCAAAGGCTGCTGGCGCACAAGTTCGAATACCGCACCGAGTTCAAGGACTACGCCATCCTCTATCGCGGCAACTATCAGGCGCGCATCTTCGAACAAGCCTTGCGCAATCAGCGCATCCCCTACCAGATGGCCGGCGGCCAAAGCTTTTTCGACAAGCCGGAAATCAAGGACATGCTGGCCTATATGCGCTTGATCGCCAATCCCGACGACGATCCGGCCTTCATTCGCGCGCTGACCACGCCCAAGCGCGGCGTCGGCGCCGCCACGCTGGAACGGCTGGGCGCCTGGGCCGGCGAACGCGGCAAAAGCCTGTTCGCCAGCGCCCATGAGGAAGGCTTCCGCCTGCAAGTGCAAAAGGCCCAGCTGGAGCCGCTGGAGCAGTTCTGCGACTTCATCGCCAATCTGCAATACCGCGCCACCCGCGAGGACGGCGGCCCGCTGGCGATGGAGATGATGCAGGCCATAGGCTACGAGGCCTGGCTTTACGATAGCGAGGACAGCCCGCGCATCGCCGAAACCAAGTGGAAAAACATCCTGGAAATGGTGAGCTGGCTCAGCCGCAAGGGCGAGGACAGCGGCAAGAACCTGGTGGAGCTGACCCAGACCATCGCGCTGATCACCATGCTGGAAGGACGCGAGGAAGGCGAGGTGGACGCGGTTAAAATGTCCACGCTGCACGCGTCCAAGGGTCTGGAGTACCCGTATGTTTTCCTGGTCGGCACCGAGGAAGGCATCCTGCCGCACAGCGAATCCGTCGACAACGGCATGGTGGAGGAAGAACGCCGGCTGATGTACGTCGGCATCACCCGCGCCCAGCGCATGCTGACGCTGACCTATTGCGTCAAACGCAAGCGCGCCGGCGAATGGCAGTTCGTCGAACCGTCCCGCTTCATCAGCGAGATCAACGGCGACGATCTGCGCCACTTCGGCAAACCCGGCGCCGAGCCCATCGTCAGCAAGACCGAGGGCAAATCGCGGCTGGCCAGCCTCAGCGCGATGCTGGCCAATAAGGAAAAGCCGGCCGAATCCTGAAAAGCCGAGCAAGCCCTGCCCGCGTGGAGAATAGCGCGCGGCGTCCGCCGCTTCGGCATGCCCAGATGACCATGGCCATCTCGCGTTCTCAGTCGCTTGACTTGTCGCGCGCAGGCTCGCCAGGCTTTGAACAGACGCTGAGCACCCGCCCCAAGCCGTGAGAACTTTCGCCTGCGTCGCCAGTCCATCCTGGCTGGCGCGACGCGCAAAAGAAAATGGCGCCAGTGGCGCCATATGAAGAATGAGGAACATCTCTGGGTGAAGCGAAAGTGGAAAGCCACTGAATCCCCACACCAAGCCGCGAAGCGCCTGACGCTTCACGACCTAAACAGATGGACTCATCATGCACCATGCGCCCCGCCAAGGCACCTGTCCCTTGTTACAGCGGGGTTTTGTTGACATAGCACATTGCCATTTCATCCGGTCAAAATTTTCCCAAAAACATAGAAACCCCCGCTTTTGGGCGATAAAAAACGCCTTGCAACCGTGCAAGGCGTTTTTTGCTGCGTTGATCCGCGGCTTATTTGGAATTATTCACCATGTACTCGACGGCGGAGCGGAACTCGGCGTCGCTGCCGGTATAACCGCCTTTGGCCGGCATCGCGTTCAAGCCCTTGATGCCGATCTTGACCACTTCGTCCAGACCCGGCTTCAGACGTTCGGCCCAGGCCGCCTTGTCGCCGAACTTCGGCGCGCCGGCGATGCCGGCCGCGTGGCAGGCCATGCACACGCTGTCGTAGATTTTCTTGCCCACCACGGCCGGGTCCGCCGCCGCGGCCGCGCCGCCTGCGCCGCCCACCGGCGGTTCGGTGAACTTTCCGCCCGCGGAGTTGCCCATATAGGCTACCGCGCGCTTCACTTCGTCATCGCTCAGGTCGGTGGCACCGCCCTTGGCCGGCATCGCGTTGAAGCCCTGCAGCGCGTGCTGGGTCAGCGTGTCCCAACCCTTGGCGATGCGCGAACCCCAGGTGGCGGTGTCGCCGAACTTGGGCGCGCCGGCCAGGCCGGTGCCGTGACAGGAAATACAGATGCCTTTATATACCTGTTCGCCAGTGCGCATGCCCGGAGGCGCGTCGCTGGCCTTGGCTTCGCCGACCGGTTTCAGGCGAGACGCAATGGCCTCCTTGGTCATTACTTCGGCATCCACGTTGTAACCGCTGGTAGCCAACTTGGCCAAAAGCCAGATTGCCACTACAAGAAAGACAACGACGCCAACCAGCACTTTGATGACCTGGCCGGGAGCCATTCCGTTCTCATTACTCATTACGAGCCTCGCCTGGAATTAATGACATTTAAAATAGGATAATTATACGGTAAGCCTGAAGGCAAGGCAAAACCATACACTGGACTCGGGTAAGGAAGTTGCGCTATGATGCGGGCCTGCCTCAAAGCAAGCACAGCGCACCCGTAGCTCAGTTGGATAGAGTGTCAGTTTCCGAAGCTGAAGGTCACAGGTTCGATCCCTGTCGGGTGCGCCACAACGTCTCAGTATTTTCCGTTTTTCCGCTTTTTCCCATTATTTTTCCGCGACGCGCGCCGAAACCGCGTTTTCGTCTAAACGCGTCCTGCGTCGCCGCAGCCGTCTTCCCGTCTCCGCAATGAAAAAAGCGGGCCGCTTGCGCGTCCCGCTCTCTCGCCTTGGCCTTGGCTCGGCCTCAGGCCAGCGTCGCCACCGGCTCCGCTGCGTCGTCGTCCTCTTCGCCGAGGAAGCCCCCGCTCTGATGCGCCCACAGCCGCGAGTACAGGCCGCCCTTGGCCAGCAGGCTGCGGTGGTCGCCCTCTTCCACGATGCGCCCCTTGTCCAGCACGATCAAGCGGTCCATCGCCGCGATGGTGGACAGCCGGTGGGCGATGGCCACCACGGTCTTGCCCTCCATCAGCCGATACAGACTGCGCTGAATCGCCGCTTCCACTTCCGAATCCAGCGCGCTGGTGGCTTCGTCCAGCAGCAGGATGGGCGCGTCCTTCAACATCACCCTGGCGATGGCGATGCGCTGGCGCTGTCCGCCGGACAGCTTGACCCCGCGTTCGCCGACATGAGCATCGTAGCTGACGCGTCCCTTGGGATCGGTCAAGGTCAGGATGAAGTCGTGCGCCTCCGCGCGGCGCGCGGCGGCTTCCATCGCGGCGTCGTCGGCGTCCGGCCTGCCGTAAAGCAGGTTGTCGCGCACCGAGCGGTGCAGCAGCGAGGTGTCCTGCGTCACCATGCCCACCTGGGCGCGCAGGCTGTCCTGCGTCACCCGCGCGATATCCTGGCCGTCGATCAGAATGCGGCCGCCGTCCAGATCGTAAAAGCGCAGCAAGAGATTGACGATGGTGGATTTGCCCGCGCCGGAGCGGCCGACCAGGCCGATCTTTTCGCCCGGGCGTATCGTCAGCGATAGCTGTTCAATCACGCTCTTGCTGCCGCCGTAGCTGAAATCCACCTGATCGAAGCGGATCTCGCCCTGCTTCACCGCCAAGGGCTTGGCGTCGGCGCTGTCATTGACCAGCACCGGGCGCGACAGGGTGGCGATGCCGTCCTGCACCGTGCCCACTTGCTCGAACAGCGAAGCCATCTCCCACATGATCCAGTGCGAGATGCCGTTCAGACGCAGCGCCATCGCGGTGGCCGCCGCCACCGCGCCGACGCCGACTTCGCCCATGCTCCACAGCCACAAGGTGGCGCCGGCGGTGCTGGCGATCAACAACATGCTCAGGCTGTGGTTGATGATTTCGAAGCCGCTGATCAAACGCATCTGGCGATAGGCGGTGGCCAGGAATTCCTGCATCGCGCCGCGGGCGAAGCCGGCCTCGCGCTGGGCGTGCGAGAACAGCTTCACCGTGGCGATATTGGTGTAGGCGTCGGTGATGCGGCCGGTCATCAGGCTGCGCGCGTCGGCCTGGGCGGTGGCGGCCTGGCCCAGACGCGGCACGAAGAAGTACAGCGTGGCCACGTACAAGGCCAGCCAGGCCAGGAAGGGCCACAGCAGACGGCTGTCGAAACTGCCGACCACGGCGATCATGGTGACGAAGTAAATCACCACGAACACCAGGATGTCGGCGACGATCATCACCGTTTCCCGCACCGCGATCGCGGTCTGCATCACCTTGGCGGAGACCCGCCCGGCGAATTCGTCCTGATAGAAATTCATGCTCTGCCGCAGCAGGTGGCGGTGGAAATTCCAGCGCAGCAGCATGGGGAAGTTGGCGGACAGGCCCTGGTATTTGATCAGCGCCTGCACGGCGATCAGCAAGGGACTGGCCAGCAGGATGCCCGCCAGCAGCAAGAGATTATGGCGTTGCGCGTCCCACAACAGCGCGGGCTTGACCGCGCTCAGCCAGTCCACGACGGAACCGAGCATGGAGAACAGCAAGGCCTCGAAGGCGCCGATGCCGGCGGTCAGCAAAATGACGGCCGCAATCAGGCCGCGCAGACCGCGGGTACAGAACCACAAAAATGGGAAAAAGCCCTTGGGAGGTTGGGCCGGAGACGTGTCGGGATACGGATGGATCCGCTTTTCGAACCAGTTGAACAAAGATCGCTCCAGTGCAGAGGCCGCCTCTTGAGCCGCGCCTGCTTTGGGTTTAATGGGAAGTAGGACAATAGCCAAGCGCTGAAAATCGCGCAATGGAAAGTTGGCGTCAACCATGCCCGCATTTGTCATATTCAGCCAATAAGCGCGAACAGGGTTGATTTGTAGGCAACTACATTGGCTAAAACGCGACAGTCAGCACAACTCCTCGAGCTTTTCCGTCTTGCGGCTGCGCAGGTCCACCACGCGGTGAATCTCGATGCGCAGCTGGCCGCGATAAACGTTCCACATCACCAGCGCGGCCCGCCGCGCTTGTTCCTGGCTGGGATGCAGCGGCCCGCTGTCGTCAACGCCGAACTGCTCCGAGATCAGTTTCAAACGATACATCCCCCTTGCGCCCCCCAAGGCCGCGGCGTCCGCTTTCACCGCCGGCAAAAAGTGAGAAACTCGCCATGCCGATGTTTCCTTGATTCCGCCAAAAACAAACCATTGGCATAATTTTACGCGAAGCAAGCGCCGTTTCGCGGACGGCGGCGCTTAACGACACGAGTATTTGGCGCGGGAAACAGCGCGGGCCAAGGGCCCTTGGCATTTATTGACGGATTTTTCCGCTCTTGAGAATGATTCTACCCATTACCGGTGGCATCAGGCAAAGATTCCTGAATTAATTCACGCAGATGTAATATAAACGGATAGAACAATAGCGGGAGAGCCGCGCCGGCCACTGTGAAGAGCGTCCCGGCGCGGCAAGGGAATCAGCAGGAGGTCAAGGCGTGCACATCGCTGCGCTGAGGGTGGCGGATGCGCGCCAAGGCGGCGTCTATCGTCGGGGTGCGCTCTCCCCAATAGCCGTGGCGCGCCAGACAATCGCTGGCGACCAAGGCCGCGTCTATCATGAAGCGCTCTTCCAACAGCAGGCGTTCCACTTCGGCGAACGGCGTCAGGATGTGCTCGGCCACCTCGCCGTCCTGGTTACAGGGCGTCTCGCCCGCGTCCAGCCACAGATCGAAAGCGTAAATCCATTCGCGGTGCAGGCCGCGCTGCACCGGGCGCTCGGCCAGCAGCAAGCTGGATTGCGGCAAATCCCGCACCTGCTCGCGGCGCACGCCGGCTTCTTCCCACCCCTCGCGCTCCAGCGCCAGTTCTATGGTTTCGCCGGCGGCGACGCCGCCGCCGACCAGATTGTCCATGCGATTGGGGTCCACCGCCTTGTGCGGGCTGCGGCGCCCCACCCACATCCGCACTTCGCCGGACGGCAAACGGGTCAGCCCGTTCAGGTGCACGGCGCGGCTGGTCAGGCCCAGCGGGCGGAAAGCGGCGCGTTCCAGTTCGAAATAAGGGGAGCCGTCGTGACGGAAAGCGGTGAAGTTTTCATTGCGCCAGCCATTGAGCCAACCGGCTTGCTGCCAGCGCCGCGCCGCCTGCGCCAGCGCGTGGCTGATGCTGCGGTAGCTGCCGTCCAGCCGGCAATGCAGTTTCTGGTATTGCTCCTCGAACAGCTGCGATTCGCTGTTCAGCAAGCGTTCCTTCCACGCCGCGTTGACCCAGCCCAAGCGCTCTTTGCCGATATACAAAGGCGTGAATTGCTGACGATCAAAACGGGTGATCTTGTCGAGATAGGCCAGAACCGCATCCACTTGCATTGCCGACTCCGCTGCGATGTGTTTCGGGAAGGCTGCATCTTAGGATGCTTCTTGGGCTTTGACTATATCTGGCGTAACAGCCGGCAAATAAACAGATTATTTTGCGTTGGGATGTTGCGGAATTGTCTCGGCGGCCGCTTCGGCAAACCCTCCGCCCAGACAATTTAACGACTTTGTCATTTCAATTTATCCGCCAGCCCCGAGTAACGCTGCGGCGCCGCGACGGCCGCCTGTTCCCACACCGGCTGCGCGCCGGACACGAGGAAGCGCTCCCGCGCCCGGGTGATCGCGGTATACACCAGCGCCCGGTTCAGCAAGGGCCCCGCCGCTTCCGGCAGCTGCAGACAGACCTCGCCGAACTCGGACCCCTGGCTTTTGTGCACCGTCATCGCGTACACGGTGTCGTGCTGCGGCAGCCGGCCGGGGGCGAATTCGCGCCAGCCGCCGTCGTCGCCGGGAAAGGCCACGCGCAAGCCGGCCTCGCGCTGCACCGTGAAACCGATGTCGCCGTTGAACAGGCCCAGGCCGTAATCGTTCTCGCTGATCATCACCGGCCGCCCCGGATACCAGTCGCGGCCGGCCGGCTTGTCGCCGTCGGCCTCCAGTTGCCGCTCCACGCGCAGATTGAAGGCCTCCACCTGCCGCCGTTCCGCCGCCAGCAGCATGAAGCCGGCGAAAGCCTGCTGCCGCTCGGCCAGCGGCGCGTCCGCGCGCACCGCCCGCCAATACGGCCGCCAGCGCGCCAGCACCTCCGCCGCCTCCAAGGCCGGCACCGCTTCCACATCGCCCCACACCGGGTCCTGCAGCACCGCCCAACTGCCGACGCCGTCGCCCGCGTTCACCCGCCGCGCCAGTTCGCCGATGCCGGAATCGGCGCCGAAACGATGGCTGTGGGTCAGCAACGCCACGCAATCGGTGAGCTTGCCGCCCGCGCCCGGCGTCGACGGCAGGGTTTCGCCGCAGTTCGCCCGCAGCCAGTCCAGAGTATCCGGACGGTAATGGATGTCGGCGCACAAATCGCCCAGCACCGCGCCGGCGTCCACCGAAGCCAGCTGATCGCGGTCGCCCAGCAGAATCAGCCGCGCCTGCGACGGCAAGGCCTCCACCATGCGCGCCATCAAGGACAGGTCTATCATCGACGCCTCGTCCACCACCAGCACGTCCAGCGGCAAAGGATTGCCGGCGTGATGGCGCGGCGCCGCCGCGCCCGGGCGCAAGCCCAGCAAGCGGTGCAGCGTCTGCGCCTGCTGCGGCAATTGCCGCAGCGTATCCTCGGCCAGGTCCAGCCGCGCGCGCGCGCCGCGCACCGACTCCGACAGCCGCGCGGCGGCCTTGCCGGTGGGCGCCGCCATCGCCATCACCAGCGGCCGCGGCGACAGGCCGGCGAGCAAGGCCAGCAGCTTGAGCACGGTGGTGGTCTTGCCGGTGCCCGGACCGCCGGAAATGATCATCAGGCGCTGACGCGCCGCCAGGGCCGCCGCCAGCTTCTGCCGGTCCGGCCCCGCCGCGGACGCCGCGCCGAACAAAGCCTCCAGCAAAGGGCGCAAGCGCGCGCCGTCCGGCGCCGGTCCCGGCTCGGCCAGCGCGGCCAGGCGCTCGGCCAGCCGCGCTTCGTCGAACCAGTGGCGGGCGAAATACAGCCGGCCGGCCGCGTCCAGGATCAGGGGCGCGTAGTCGCCGGGGCGGCCGACCAGCGCGCTGGCCTGCAAGGCCTTGCGCTCAGGACGCTGCGCCAGCGGCAGGCAGACGTGGCCGGCCTGATTGGCGCTGGCCAGCTCGTGGATCAACGCCAACGCGGCCTCGTCCACGCCGGGATCGAGACGGGCGAACAAGTGGGCGAGTTCGGCGGGCAACAGGGCTTGCTGGACAGACATGACTTGGAATCCGGATGCTTTGCGCTCCGCGACGCGGAGCCGGAATGGGGAGACTCGAAGCGCTTCAGCGCAATTTGCCGCTATCTTGCAGCTGCTGAATCGCCTTGTCCAATTGCGGCAACAGTTGCCGGTATTGCGGATGCAGGCGCAGCATCACCGACACGCTGCCCACGGCGTCGCCCGCCGCGCAGGGCTGCGCCTCCGGCGCGCGGTTCAACAGCAAGTCCAGCTGGCGCTGACTCAAGACGATGGCCTGCATGCTGCCCTGGCGCAGACCGCTGATCAGATCGCTTTCGCTGGCGGCCTCCACCCGCTTGAATTGCCCGCTGGCGAAACCGGCTTCCAGCACGGGGTAGCTGCGCCCCTGCAGCACGCCCAGACTCAGGCCGCTGAGGCTGGCCGGCGCCGCGCCCTTGCGCCGCTTGCCGGGAGCGAAGCACAGCCGCAACGTCTGCACGTCGATGGGCCGGGTGTAGAAGCCGGCCACCGGCGACAGCGCGCGCCAGGACGGATTGACGCCCACTTCCACGTCCACCTTGCCCACCTCGAACAATTGCTGCAGCCGCGACGACGGATAGTACTCCAGTTCGAAGCGGACGCCGCTGTGCCGGCCGATCAGCTCCAGCGCGGCGCGGTACTGGGTGGCCAGCGCGCCGTCCTGGGCGCTGTACAAAGGGCCGAAGCTGTCGTTGGCCACGCCGGCGCGCAAGCCGGGCGCGGCCGCGGCCGGCATCGCCAGCAGCAAGGCGATCAGCCGGACGCCGCGCTCAAGCAAGCCGGGCTTCCAGCGCATCGCAAATGGTTTTGAGAATTTTGATGCGGGCATAGTATTTATTATTGGCCTCCACCAGCGTCCACGGCACCTTGCTGGTGCTGGTGCGGTCCACCATATCGCTGACGGCCAGCTTGTAGGCGTCCCATTTGTCGCGGTTGCGCCAGTCTTCCTCCGTGATCTTGAAGCGCTTGAAGCCGGTTTCCTCGCGGCCCTTGAAACGCGCCATCTGTTCGTCCTTGCTGATGGCCAGCCAGAATTTGACGATGACGGCGCCGTTTTCGCTCAGCTGATGCTCGAAATCGTTGATTTCGTAATAGGCGCGCATCCAGTCCGCCTCCTTGGCGAAGCCCTCCACCCGCTCCACCAGCACCCGGCCGTACCAGGTGCGGTCGAAAATGGTGATGCCGCCCTTGCCCGGCATATGGCGCCAGAAGCGCCACAGCCAGGGTTTGGCCTTTTCTTCCTGGGTGGGCGCGGCGATGGGCACCACCCGGTAGCGCCGCGCGTCCAGCGCCTGGGTGATGCGGCGTATGCTGCCGCCCTTGCCGGCGGCGTCGTTGCCTTCGAAAGCCAGCACCAGCGAATGCTGGGCGAAGCGCGGGTGACGGGTCAGCCGGTGCAGCCGGCCTTGCAGTTTTTCCAGCTCGGCCTTGTATTCGCCCTTGTCCATGGGCTGGTCCAGTTGCAGGGTGTCCAGCAACAGCTTGTTGTCTATCGGCGCCAGCAGCGGCGGCGCGTCTATCAATTCGGCCTGCGACCCCTGCGCCTGCGCCAGCCGGTTGCGGATGGCGTTGAGCAGGGTGTTGCCCACGGTCAGGCTGCGGTAATTGGCGTCCTCGCCGTCCACCACCACCCAGGGCGCGGCGGCGGTATTGGTCAGCCGCAGGATGTGCTCGGCGGATTTGCGTATCTTGTCGTAGCGCTCGTAATGCTCCCAGTCGGTCTTGGTCACGCGCCAACTGCTGGCCGGATCTTTTTCCATCTGCTTGAGCCGCTTGTGCTGCTGCTCCCGGGTCAAGTGGAACCAGAACTTCAGCACCAGCGCGCCGTCCATGGTCAGCATGCGTTCGAAGCGCAGGATGTCGAATATCTGCTTGTCCAGCGCGTCGCGGTCGCTGCGGGCGAACACCCGGTCGAACAGGGCGTCGGAGTAATAGGAGCCGAAGAACATGCCGATGCGGCCCTTGGCCGGCAGCTGCATCCAGTAACGCCACATCCAGGGCCGGGCGCGGGCGTCGTCGTTGGCTTCGGCGAAGGCCACGGTGTCGATCAGGCGCGGGTCCAGCCATTCATTGATCAGATTCATGGTTTCGCCGCGGCCGGCGCCGTCGAAGCCGTGAATCAGGATCAGCACCGGAAAATCGGCTTTCTCCTTCAAATCGTATTGCAGGTCCAGCAAGGCCTCGCGCAATTTGGGCATGGCTTCCCGGAATGTCTTTTTATCGATGCTATGGCCGATTTCGGCGGATTCGAACATGATGCGTCCTTGTTATTGTCGGCCCGCGCCCGGCGCCACTCTCCCCTTCCGGCCGCGTTCCACTTCAGATAGTTCAGCTTAGTCCCATGACCGCGGCTTGCGCACTCCGCATTCCTACGCATGCCCGGCGAACCATTGGTCCAGCGCCTCCAGCAAGGCCGGCGCGGGCTGATCGCTCCAGATCCCGCAAGCGTCGGCGCCGACGCCGCGCAGATAGAGATAACGCACGCCGCCGAAGCGGGCGGCGAAGTCCACGCCGCGCGCGCTGAAATAGCGCCGCAGGGCCACGCAGTAAATCAGGTATTGCAGATAATAATGTTCTTGGGCGATGGATTCCGCCAGCCGCTCGGCGCGATAGTCTTCGCGCCGCCCGCCCAGGTGGTTGGATTTATAGTCCACCAGATAAATGCGCCCGTCGGACTCGAACACCAGGTCCATGAAACCCTTGAGAAAACCGCGCACGGTGGAAAAGTCCAGTTGCGCCGCCGCCGCGCGCAAGGGCGCGGCCAGGCCGTGTTCCGGCGCGGACAGGATGGCGGCCAGCTTAGCCACCTCCAGCCTGGGCGCCGGCAGCATGAACTCCATCTCCACCAGCCGCTTGCCGTCCGGCACCTCGGCCAGTCTCACCCCCGGATCCAGTTCCGCGTTCAGCGTGGCCGCCACCATCTCGCAGCCGGCGTCGGCCCACTCCGGCGCGAAGCCGTGCTTGGCCAAGGCCCGCTCCACCGCCTGCCGCAGGCCGGCGTCGTCCACGCCGAAGCTGATGGTTTCAAAAATCTCGTGCAGGCAGGTGCCGGCCTTGGCCCCGCGCGGAAAACCGAAACGATCCAGGGCCGGCGGCTCCGGCGCTTCCGCCGCCGCCGCGGGCTGCCCCGCGTCGTGGTCCGGGCTCTCCTGCCATTTGCCGGCCGCCTGCGCGTGGGTCAGCGAGGTGAAGCTGGCCACCCGCCACGGCGCGGCCAGCCGGCGCGTGAACGCTTGAGCCTGATAATCCCGCCCCGTTTCGCGCCGCGCGGCCAAGGCCGGCCGCGCGCCGTCCTCCTCCAGCACCGCGCAAGCGCCTGCCGCGGCGGCGTTGGCCGTCGCCGCGAACGCCTCCAGCTCCCGCCTGAGCACGGCGTCGTCCAGTTCCAGCGTTTCCAGCTCCGGCAAGGCGCGCGCGTCGCGGCCGTGCAGCAGCCAGCTCAGCGCCGCCGTCTCCATGCCGCGCACCCAGCCCCAGCACAGGTATTGGCGATATTGCGCCCGGGTCAGCGCCACGTAGAGCAGACGCAGTTTCTCCGCCAACAGTTCGCTGCGCGCCGCCAGTTTCACCTCGGCGTCGGCCGCGGCGTCCGGCGCCAGCCAGGATTGATCCTGAGCGTGGTAGCGCCAGAACGCGGCGTCGCGTCGCTCCAGCGCGCCGCCCCACAAAAAAGGACAGAAGGCCACCGGGTATTGCAGGCCCTTGGCGGTGTGGATGGTGACGATTTTGACCAGGGCCGCGTCGCTCTCCAGCCGCAGCACCGCCTCCTCTCCGCCCGGCGGCTGCGCCACCCGCGTTTCCAGCCAGCCCAGCAGCGGCGCCATGCCCTGGCGCTGATCGCTCTCTTGCTGAAGCAGTTCGGCCAGATGAGACAGATTGGTCAGCCTGCGTTCGCCGTCCGGCATCGGCAGCAGGCGTTCGGCCACCCGCTCCCGTGCGAAGAAATGCCGCCAGGCGGCCATGAAGCCGCGCTCCCGCCATAGCAGGTGGTCGGCGGCGTTGGCCTGCAGCTGCGCTTCCCAGCGCGCCTCGTCCTCCACCCGGGCCAGCAACTCTCCGGCGTCGACCCCGGCCAGTTCGGTCACCAGCGCCGCGCGCAGCCGCGCCTCGCTGGCCGGCTCCGCCCAGGCGCGCAGCAAGGCCAGCATCTCGCCGGCCTCGCGGCTGGCGAACACGCTCTCCTGGGTCAGCGCCACGCTGGCCACGCCGCGTTCGGCCAAGGACTGGCGCACCCGGTCCCCCTGACGATGGGTGGACACCAGCACGGCGATGTCGCCGCCGGCCAAGGGCCGGCGCGCCTCGCCGGCGACGATGGCGGCGCGATCGACCGCGGCCAGCGCCAGCAGACGCGCGATCTCGTCGGCGCAGGCCTCGGCGGCCCCTTCGGCGGCGGCTTCTCCGCTGGCGGCCTTGCCCTCGGTCTCCGGTCTCAGCCATTGAAAGCAGAACGGCGGCCTGTCGTCGTCGATGTCCAGCCGGCCGCCGGAGGCCGGTTGCGCCGCCACCGGCTGATAGGCGATGCCCTCGATCAGAAACGGCAGTTCCCGCGCGAACAGCGCGTTGACGGTGCTGACCAGCGGAGCCTCGGAGCGGCGGTTGGTGTCCAGCGTGTAATGATGTTGCGCGTCGTTACGCGCCGCCAGGTAGGCGAAGATGTCGGCGCCGCGGAAACTGTAGATCGCCTGCTTCGGATCCCCCACCAGGAAGACCGGCCGCCGCTGCGCGACGAAGCAATGTCGGAAGATGGAATACTGAATGGGGTCCGTGTCCTGGAATTCGTCGATCAAGGCCACCTGGAAGCTGCGCGCCACGTGGGCCGCCAGCAGCGGACCGCTGATCGGGTCGGTCAACGCCGCGCCCAGATCGGTCAACAGGTCGTCGAAACTGCGGCTGCGCTCCCCCACGCGGCGCGCGCTCAATTGTTCATTGGTCCAGGCGATCAGCTCCAGCTTGAGTTGCGCCACCGACAGCGCCACCTCTTCCATATAAGCGTCCCAGGCGCCCAGCCAGGCCTCCGTCAAGGCGAACAAGGGGTGCTCCGGCGCGGCGTGGCCTTTCTTCATGCCCTTGGCCAGCGAGGCCGGCAGCAGCTTGTCCAGCTGGCGACGGCTCTCCTTGTCCAGCACCGGGGTGGTCTCCGGCGTGGCCAGCAGGCCGTCCAGGGCGCCGATGGCGCGTTCGATAATGGCCGGGCTGTAGCTGCGCGCGTTGAAGCCGACGGCGGCGCGCAGCAGATCGGCGGCCTCCGCCGCGCCTTCCGGCCGCGCCGCCAGCGCCCGCCAGCCCCGCTCCACCGCGAGCAAGGCGCGCTCCAGGCCGGCCACGTGCGGCGCGCGCATGCGCAGATAGGGCTTGGACAGATAGGGCCGGATGTCCGCCAGCCAGCCGTCCGGCGTTTCGCCGTTGTCCACCAGCACTTGGGCGAGCAAGGGATCGTCCACCACCCGCCGCCGCCAGAAGTCGTCGACGATTTCGATCAAGCGCTCCTCGTCGTCGCTGACCAGTTCGGCTTCGAAGGTCTGGCTGCTTTCAAAGGCGGCGTCGGTCAGCACCCGCTGGCAGAAGCCGTGGATGGTGTAGATGGCGGCGGCGTCGAAGCCGGTGATCGCGGCCTTGAGCCGCTGCGAGGCCTGCTCCCGCGCCGCGCCGGGCGGAAAACGCGCCGCCAGCGCCGACAGAAAGGGATCGCCGCCGGCCTCGCCTTCTCCGGCCAGCGTCTGCGCCAGCTCGCTCAAGCGCCGGCGCAGCCGTTCGCGCAGCTCCGCGGTGGCGGCCTTGGTATAGGTCACCACCAGCACTTGATCGACGGTGGGCGGCGGCTGACCGTCGCGCTCTTCCAGCAATAGCCGGGCGAACAGGGCCGCAATGGTCCAGGTTTTGCCGGTGCCGGCCGAGGCTTCGATCAGGTTGATGCCGCTCAGCGGGCAGTTCAGCGCGTCCAGCGCTTGGGGAAGCAGGCTCATGATGGCGACACTTTAATGCGATTCGGCCATTTAAACGACCCGTCATCGGGGCCAGCGTCGCTTGTCCGCATTCAGAAGCGCTCGTCCAGGATAGCGGGCAGGACGATTTCCCGCGCAAAGGAGGCGTCGGACAAATTCAGCAAGGCGCGCGTCAGACTCACCACGTCGTGCAGCGGGATCAGCTGGCCGGCGCCGCGCTCGGCGGCGTGTTCGCGGGGCACGGACAAATCATCCTCCGTATTGAGGTAGCCCAATTGCAGGCAGGTCACGGCCAGGCGCTGCGCGCGGTACTCCTCCCGCAGCGCGTCGGCCATGCCGCTCAAGGCGAACTTGCTGGCGGCGAAAGCCACTTCGGGACGGCCGCTGCGCGGCAGGCCCGAAGTCGACCCCGTCAGGATGAGCTGCGGCTTGGCCGCGTCCGACATCCGCGGCAGCAGATGTTTGAGCAGCAGAATCGTCGAAGCGATATTGACCTGGACCACTTCCATCAGCTCCAGATCCGAACAGCGGGAAAACGCATAGGAGGACTCAAACGCCTCCCGCTCCCAGATCCCCACATTGCACATCACCACGTCCAGCCGTTCCGGCAGCGCGCTCATCACTTGCTCCACGGCCAGCGCCGGCTTGGACAAATCGGCCTCTATCCAGCCCAGCGCAACGCCGGCCGGCGGCTTCAGGTCTTCCGGCCTGCGCCTGGAAACGCCGATCACGCAGTCGCCCTCCCGCCCCAATCCTTCCACAAAAGCCTTGCCAAGGCCCCGGCTCGCTCCAATGATCAGTATATTCACGGCGTCT
Organism: Chromobacterium sp. Beijing; assembly: GCF_021496765.1. NCBI lineage: Bacteria > Pseudomonadati > Pseudomonadota > Betaproteobacteria > Neisseriales > Chromobacteriaceae > Chromobacterium > Chromobacterium sp. Beijing. The sequence goes on along the minus strand of NZ_CP053750.1, from coordinate 4,795,069 downwards.
CCAAAATGAATCTGCGCGGCGGTTCCGCTGCAGTGACAGACGAGAAGGATACCTGATTCGTCAAATTTGTCGGCCACGCCGGCAAAGGGGATAATCGCCGCCCGAACCCCGCATTCAAGGCCTGACACAATGAGCGACGCCGCAATCCGACTTTCAAAACGCATGGTGGAACTGGGCCTGTGCACGCGGCGCGAAGCCGACGCCTGCATCGAGCAGGGTCTGGTGAAAGTGGACGGTCAGATCGTCACCGCGCTGGGCAGCCGGGTGGAGCCGCAGCAGCGCGTCGAACTCCTGGGCCGGCCCGACGCGCAGCGCGACGCGGCGGTCACCCTGCTGCTGCACAAGCCGGCCGGCGCCGAGCCGCTGTCCCTGCTGGGCCCGGACAGCCAGATGCCGGGCGACGTCAGCGGGCTGAGCTGGCTGCCGCGCCATCGTCAGCATCTGCAAGGTGTCGGCGCCGTCGCCGACCGCGCCCACGGCCTGGTGGCGCTGACCCAGGACCGCAAGCTGGCGCAGCGGCTGGCCGATTGCCAGCTGGAATTCCTGATCAATGTCGACGCCGCGCCCGCCGCCGCCGAACTGCAACAAAGACAGAGCGGCCTGCGCCCCGGCGGCAAACCGCCTCGCGAACTCAAAGTCTCGCGCCAGAGCGACCGACAACTGCGCCTGGTGCTCGCGGCGCGCGACGCGCGCTGGCTGGACGATATCTGCGCCGGCCTGGGCGTCAGCCCGCTGGCGCTGCGCTGCATCCGCATCGGCCGGCTGGCGATAGGCCAGCTGGCGGCCGGGCAGTGGCGTTATGTGCCGGACTTCGAGCGTTTCTGAGAACCTAGCTTCATGCCCAGCGCCAGCGCCGCCGCCGCGTTGCGCGCGGCGCGGCTGACATTGCCCGCGGCCTCGGCCAAGGCCTGTTCCTGGCTGCACGGCCGGCTGACCGCGGCGAACACCGCGTCCAGCCCGTGCGCGTGGGTCAGTTCGCTGCCCGCGCCCAGACAACCGCCTATCGCCAGCACCGGCACCCCATGACGCCGAGCGACGCGGGCGACGCCTATCGGCGTCTTGCCTTGCACGCTCTGGCTATCGATGCGGCCTTCGCCGGTCACCGCCAGATCGGCGTCGGCCAACGCCGCGTCCAGGCCGACGGCCTCGGCGACGATGGCGCTGCCGGAACGCAGCCGGCCGCCCAGGCAGGCCAGCAGCGCGGCGCCCATGCCGCCGGCCGCGCCGGCCCCGGCCGCCTCGGCCGCGGCCACGCCCGACTCGCCCTCCATCAAGACCGCGAAATGCGCCAAAGCCGCATCCAGCGCCGCCACCATCGCCGGCGTCGCGCCCTTCTGCGGCCCGAACACCGCCGACGCGCCGCGCGGGCCGGTCAGGGGATTATCCACGTCGCAGGCCACGTCGATGCGGCAGGCCGCCAGCCGCGGGTCCAGTCCGGACAGGTCCAGCCGCGCCAGGCTCGCCAAGGCCGCGCCGCCGGCCGGCAGCTCGCCTCCGTCCGCGTCCAGCAGCCTGGCGCCCAGCGCCTGCAACATGCCGGCGCCGCCGTCGTTGGTGGCGCTGCCGCCTATGCCCAGCACAAAGCGGCGCGCGCCGGCGTCCAGCGCGTCGCGGATCAGATCTCCGGTGCCGTGGCTGCCGGTCAGCAAGGGGTTGCGCCGTTCCGGCGGCAATAAGGCCAGGCCACTGGCGGCGGCCATTTCTATCACCGCCACGCCGTCCGCGGTCAGCCCGTAGCGCGCGGACAAGGTCTCGCCCAGCGGGCCTCGCGCCGACGCCTCGCGCCACTGGCCGCCCAGGGCGTCCAGCATCGCCTGCACCGTGCCCTCGCCGCCGTCCGCCATCGGCAGCTTGTGGTAGCGGGCGGCGGGAAACACTTGGCGGAAGCCGTCCTCTATCGCCTGGGCCACCTGCAGCGCGCTCAGGCTTTCCTTGTAGGAGTCCGGGGCAATCACGATTTTCATGCGGTTTTCAATCACAAGAGACGACGATGGCAAGATATTAGCGATTGACCAGCCGCGGCGGAATCCGCAGCACCAGCAGCGCGCCAGCCAGCATCACGCCGGACAGAATGTACAGCGCCGGATCCGTGCTGTGAGTCAGGTCCTTGATCCAGCCCACCAGGAAGGGGCTGACGAAGCCGGCCACCTGGCCCAGCGAATTGATCAAGGCCAGCCCGCCGGCGGCGGCCGCGCTGCCGAGAAAGGCGGTGGGCAGCGGCCAGAACATGGACAGGCCGGCCAGCGCGCCCATGGTGGCCAGGCTCAGGCCCAACATGGACAGCCAGACCGCGCCGCCGCTATTGGCCGCCATCAGCAAGCCCAGCACGCCCATCAGCAGCGGCAGCACCACGTGCCAGCGGCGTTCTCCGCGCCGGTCGCCGGAACGGCCGACCCAGACCATGAAGAAACAGGCGGCCAGATAAGGCAGCGCGCTGAGCCAGCCGATGACGCCGGCGCTCTGGAAACCCAGACCCTTGATGATGGACGGCAGCCAGAAGTTGATCGCGTACACCCCCATCTGGATGGCGAAATAGATCGCGCCCAACATCCACACATTGACGTTGCGCAGCACGCTGGCGAAGGACTGCTCCACCGGCCGCTGCGCCGAGCGCCGCGCCTCGTCGTCGATCAGCGCCTGCCGCATCGCCGCTTTCTCTTCCGCGCTCAGCCAGCGCGCCTCGGCGATGCCGTCGTTCAGATAGAAATACACGCCCAGGCCCAGCAACACCGTGGGCAGGCCTTGCAGCAGGAACAGCCACTGCCAGCCGGCCAGGCCGCCTTGGCCGGCGGCGAAATGCTGCAGCATCCAGCCGGACAGCGGCCCGCCCAACACGCCGGACACCGGGATGGCCGACATGAACAGCGCCATCACCTGGCCGCGCTTGTCGGCCGGAAACCAGCGGGTGAAGTACAGCACGATGCCGGGAAAGAAGCCGGCCTCGGCCACGCCGGTGAAAAAGCGCAGCGTGTAGAAGGACTGCGGTGTGGACACGAACATCAGACAAGCGGACAAGGTGCCCCACACCAGCATCAGCAAGGCGATCCAGCGCCGCGCGCCCACCTTGTGCAGCATCAGATTGCTGGGCACGCCGCACAGCACATAGCCGATGAAGAAAATGCCGGCGCCCAGGCCGTAGACGGTTTCGCTCAAGCCCAGCGCGTCCAGCATCTCCAGCTTGGCGAAGCCGACGTTGACGCGGTCCAGGTAGTTGAACAGATAACAAACGAAAATGAAGGGAATCAGCCGCCAAACGGCTTTCTTGTAAGCGCCGGCCAGAATGTCCTGCCGCGGCGCGCTCAGGGTATCGCTAGGGTTCACATCCATCTCCTCTGCGCGCGGGGGCTCTCCCTCCGGCGCGTCTCCTTGGTTCTGATGAATATTGTTTTTGTATCGCGTCGCTCATTCTGGTCAGCGCCAACGGAAAATACTTCGTGCAGACGTCTGGTTTATGCGCGGGAATTGCCGGAATATATTATGCAAACGCACAAACCCTGGACGCGCCATGCCCATTCTGACCGCCAAACTCGCGCAGGACATCGTCATCCGCACCATGCGCATCATTCCGTTCAACGTGAACGTGATGGACGCCCAAGGCGCGATTCTGGGCAGCGGCGACGCCGGCCGGCTGGGGCAGTTGCACGACGGCGCGCTGCTGGCGCTGGCGCAACGACGCACGGTGGAAATAGACGAGGCCACCGCCGGCAAGCTGCACGGCTCCCGTCCCGGCATCAACCTGCCCTTGCACGTGAACGGCCGCATCGCGGGCGTGGTCGGCCTGACCGGCCAGCCGGAGCAGGTTCGCCAGTTCGGCGAACTGGTACGGCTGACCGCCGAGATGATTCTGGAGCAGGCGCAGTTGCAGCGGGCGCTGCAACACGACGCGCGCCAGCGCGAAGCCTTTGTGCTGGAATGGATACGCGGCGAGCCCGGCGCGGCGCTGGACGCCTGGGCGCAGCGTCTGGGGCTGCGCTTGGAACAGCACCATGTGGCGCTGAGCCTGCAACTGGACGAAGAGGGCTTGGCCGCCGATCAGGCCCAGGCGGCGCTGCAACAGCTGCAATCGGCGCTGGCGGCGCGCTGGCCGCGCTTGCTGAGCGCGGCCACCGGCCCTTACGAGCTGGTGCTGGTGGAGGCTTGCGAGGAGGAAGGCGAAGCCGAACGCGAAGCGCTGCTGCAACGCCGGCTGCGCGCGCTGGCCGCCTGGCTGGAAGAAACGGCGGCGCCCGGCTTCCGCCTGGGCATGGGCATTGCGCTGCCGGGGCGGGACGGCGCGGCCCAATCCTGTCTCAGCGCCCGCGCCGCCGCGCGCATCGGCCGGCAACGACAGCCCAAGCGGCGGGCGCACAGCTATTACGAACTGGCGCTGCCGGTGCTGCTGTCCGGCCTGGATCACGGCTGGCAGGCCCAGCAATTGCGGCAGCCGCTGCAAAGGCTGGAGCAGGCCGGCAAAAGCGGGCTGCGCCGCACCGCCGAGGCCTGGTTCGCCCACCAGTCCCACCCCGGCGCCACCGCGCGGGCGCTGCACATCCACCGCAACACGCTGGACTACCGGCTGGGCCGCATCGCCGACATCACCGGACTGGACCTGCAGCGTCACGAGGACCGTTTCCGGCTCTACGTCGCGCTGCTGCTGGGGTGACACTCGCTCGTCGACGGCATCGGCCTCGGGCTACCGGCCGATGCGCTTGAGCCGCGCCGGCTTGGCCCCCTGCTGCGCCAGCGCGATTTCCAGCAAGGTCTCCAGATGCTTATGCGCAGTCCATGACTGCGGCAACGAAACAAGACCAAGACGGCGTATGGACACTTTTTGAGAGGCAGGCTCCAAGCCTGTCTCTAGTATTGCCCCCTGTCGCGATGCCCGAGATCGCCCTCACCGCACAGGACCGCCATATGCCTTCCATCCCCTTTTTCTCAAGTCGCCCCTCCCAGCAGCCTAGCCCGATTGAAGCGCAACTGCTCGCCAACGCAAAAACCCCGGCAGAACGCCGTGAAACGGAAAATCTGTTTGCTCAGGTGAAACAAATACGCAATGCACCCGATTCGTCGGCATCCACGCTTTCGCCCCCCGCCTTTCCCCTCACCTTGAAAAACGTCCTGCTGAGCGGCCTGTATGTCCAGGCCGGGGTCCAACCGCTTCTCAACCGCGAATCGCCATTGCTTCCAGCGTCCTCCGCGCCATCCGCCCTCCCCTCGGCGCTGCTCCAGGTCCACAGCCAGCCCTATTCCCGCTCCGCGCCTCCACAGCCGGAAACGCCCCTGCTCCGCCAAGCACGCCACGTCGTTCCCAAACCCAAGACCACAACCACGACCGCTGCGCCTGACGACGTCAAGATCGTTAAGATGTTTGATTTTTCCTGCATGAACGAAGGCGAGAATCTGTCCTTCGCCCAAGTGCTGCGCCAAATCGGCAAAACCTTGCGCAACCCCATCACCGCACTGGCCACGGAAAGCAAGCATGTCGACAGCTGGAGACAGGGCCGCGGCTGCGCCACGTCCGAGGAGATCTCGGCCATCACCGACATCACCGAGAAAGTCGACGCCATCACCTCCCAAGTCCTGACGCTGCTGCCAGGCAGCCAGCCCTTGGCCATCGCGCAATACATCGTCGGCCCTCTGCTGGAGCATGCAGCCAATGACCTGGAAGGCAAACCCACCTCGCGGGAAGAAGAGCTCAACCTGTTGCAGCAAGTGACCCAACAAGCCCGCTTCAGCATTGATGGGATGAGCCATGCCGAGCGGCAGCGCTTGCAAACCGCGCCCCAGCCTGGCGGCAAGGCTTCAGGAATAGACCTGCCGGCATTCCATCTCAAAAACGGTCGTAACCACATCAAACTCAAAGCCAACGGCAAACACCATGACGTCGCCTTGTTGGAGAAGGATGGCCGCAGTTTTGCGCAAATCCCGGCCAAGCAGCAGGGAAAGTTTGCTAACCGCGAAGTCTATTTCAACCATCTCGCACAGGAATGGCGCTTGCTGGGCGATGGCAAATTCCGGCACTTCAGCAAGCAGGAACAATTGGCCGCCCATAAACTGGCACTGGGTCCGCATCACTTGCATCGCTCCAGCAGCGCGAACACGCCTCATGTCTACAGCGTTCACAATTCCTTCACTGCGCAACCGGCACGGCTTGAAGCCATCGAGCTGTTTGGCCGCCTGGTGCCTTACCGTCATGAACTCGCCACCGGCAAGGAATACATCTACGATGCCCGCCGGCCTGACGCCGCGCCCCTGGAAGTGGAAAATCGTCTGGGCGAATGGCATATCAAGCACGAGCTCACGCGACAGGCCGCTCCCGAACTGCGCGCGGCCATCGCCAAGCACGACATCGCGCCGCTGGCCCTGGACGAGCGCCAGCTTTCCACGCCCAATCACTTCGGCATCCAGCGCACCGGCGATGGCCAATACGTCCTGGCCATCGACCAGCAGTACTACCCCGTTCAACGGCACGGCAAGCAAGTGCAGCTTGGGGGCGCCCGCAATCTGCAGATCGAGCTGAGCGCCCACGGCAAGCGCGTCGAGGTGGGGTTGGCCAAACCAGCCAGCCGGGACAATCCCGCGTTCAAACTGGTTGACATGCCTATCATCGGCAAGCCGCTGAAAATCCGCGCCGCGCGCAAAGCCATAGGCAAGGCGCTGCCAATCGCGCAAACCAAAATCGCCAATGCGATCCAGGCCTTGAACCGCTCCGACCTCCGCCCCCAAGTCCAGTTGGCGGAGGAGGCCTATTTCGGCAAAACCTTCCATCAGGACCCGAAACGCTTGGCGCAGCTGGGCAAATATCTGGACCAGATCCAGGGCGATCTGGCGCGCATCGATACCGCCAACTTCAATTTCGACAGCCGGGTCGGCTCTCCCACCACGGTGGCGGAACTCTCCAGGGAGCAATACCAGATGCTGGGCCGCAAGCCCAAATCAAAAATCATCAATGTTGGCCGCGATGGCTTCTACGCCTATTACGAACGGATGGGCAAAAACCCGAGCGCGGTCGCCGATGTGCTGATCCATGAGCTGTCGCATGGCGGCCCCAACACGCTGGACTTCGCTTATGTCGGTACGCAAAAGCAGGCCCGCGTCGGCGATGTCGATGTATTCGAACTGATCAACCTCGCCAATAAGCATATCGAGAAGGATAGCCGCTACGGCGGCGCCGACCTGCCGCAGATCGATAACATCAACATTGCGTTCAAAGGGCTCAAGAACGCCGACTCCATCGCCCAGTTCGTCTCCTTCCTGGGCAAGGCGGACAGCGACCCTGCCGGTTTCGAGCGCGACTACCAAACGCTGAAGGCCGCCGCCGACCGCTCTGACCATTTTCAGCAACGCCTGCCGGAAGGCGTGCCGGTGAGCCGCAACCGCCGCTCCATTGAGACCCCGGTCCCGTCACTGCCGCCATTGCTGTTGCTAGTGGAACGACAAAGCGGCCGTTATCACTTGTATCGTCCGCTCGCAGGCTGATTCACCTGGCCCGCCGCCGGGCAGGGTCCGATCTCCCTGCCCGGCCCGCCGATGCGCTAAACTGTTCGGTTTAGACTTCTTGCGTAATCCCTCATGGGCCAGCCCACTGCCACTCCCCCCTCTCCCGCCGGCTGGCCTGGATCGCCGCCGCCGGCTGCCTTGGCTACTATCTGCTGCTGGCGCTGCGTCCGGCCTGGCTGGAAGCCAAACTCGCCGGCTGGCCGGCGTCCGTTCTGCTGGCGCTGGCCATGTTCCTGCTGTTCTTCCTGCTGGCCGCCGGCTACGCGCTGGCCGCCGGCCGCGCCGACGACTCGGAGCGCGCATGAACCACGCGTCCGCTTTTTTCCTATTGTTCGTGCTGCTGACGCTGGCCATTACCGCCGCCGCCGCGCGGCGCACCGCCTCGGCCGGCGATTTCTACACCGCCGGCGGCCGCATCCGCGGCTGGCAGAACGGGCTGGCGCTGGCCGGCGACTACCTGTCCGCGGCGGCCTTCCTCGGCGCCGCCGGCCTGTATCTGTCCCAGGGCTACGACTCTCTGGCCTACGCCGTCGGCACCCTGGCCGGCTGGCCGCTCTTGCTGCTGCTGTTGGCGGAAAAGCTGCGCGGCAGCGGCTGCTACACCGCCGCCGCGGTGCTGGGCCGGCGCTTCGACCACGACGGGGTGCGGCTGGCCGCCAGCGTCAACTCGCTGACGGTGACGCTGTTCTACCTGATCGTGCAGATGGTGGGCGCCGGCAAGCTGATCGAGCTGCTGTTCGGCCTGCCCTATCTGGCCGCGGTGAGCCTGGTGGGCGCGCTGATGGTGCTCTACGTGGCGCTGGGCGGGATGTTGGCCACCACTTGGGTGCAGATGGTCAAGGCGGTGCTGATGTTCGGCTGCGCGCTGTTGCTGGCCGGCGGCGTGCTGGCGCGCTTCGGCGGCGATCCTGCGCGGCTGTTCGCCGCCGTGGAGGCCTTGCGCGGGCCGCAGGCCTTCCTGCCCAGCCCGGCGCTGAGCAATCCGCTGGAAGTGCTGTCGCTGGGCCTGGGCCTTTGCCTGGGCCTGCTGGGCCTGCCCCATGTGCTGATGCGCTTCTTCACCGTGCCTGACCGCCGCGCCGCGCGCCAGTCCGCCTGCTTCGCCACCGGCCTGATCGCGCTGTTCTTCGCCGTCAACATCGTCATCGGCTACGGCGCGCTGGCGCTGGTGGGGCCGGAACCCAGCTTCCACGACGCCGCCGGCAAACTGCTGGGCGGCGGCAATATGGCCGCCATCCACCTGGCCACCTTGCTGGGCGGGCCGGCCTGGCAGGGCCTGGTGGCGGCGGTGGCCTTCGCCACCATCCTGGCGGTGGTGTCCGGCCTGGCCATGGCCGGCGCCAGCGCCATCAGCCACGATCTCTATGCGGTCTGGTGGCGGCGCGGCCGCGTCGACGCCAACGCCGAGCTGCGGGTGTCGCGCTGGGCCACCGTCGGCCTGGGCCTGCTGGCCCTGCTGTTGTCCACGCTGTTCCAGCAGCAGAACATCGCCTTCCTGATGGGCCTGGCCTTCGCCATCGCCGCCTCGGCCAATTTCCCGGTGCTGTTGCTGGCCCTGCACTGGCCCGGCCTCAGCGCGCGCGGCGCGCTGTGGGGCAGCCTGGGCGGGCTGGCCGCGGCGGCGGCGCTGATCGTGGCCGGCCCGGCGGTATGGGTAGGCGCGCTGGGCCACGCCAAGCCGCTGTTTCCCTACGCCAACCCGGCGCTGTTCTCTGTGCCGCTGGCCTTTGCGCTGGCTTGGCTGGGTTCGCGCCGCGGCGCAACGGCGGTATCATCGGCTAGCGATACTTCTCACCGACCCTGACACTCATGACCACACTGACTCTTTACGGCAACCGACTGTCCGGCCACAGCTACAAGGTGCGCCTGGCGCTGATGCTGGCCGATGTTTCCCATGATTACGTCCATGTGGACCTGGAGCTGCCGCGCGAACAGCGGCCGGAGGATTTCCGCGCCGCCAGCCGTTTCGGCGAAGTGCCGGTGCTGGTGGCCGACGGCACCGCGCTGTGCCAGTCCAACGCCATCCTGCAATGGCTGGCCAATAATTTCGGCCAGCTCAGCGGCGAGCACGGCAGCCGCGAGACCGTGCGCGAATGGCTGAGTTGGGAAGCCAACCGCGTCGGCCTGTCGGTGCCCAATCTGCGCTGGTCGCGGATGAACCGGCTGCCTCAGCCGGAGGTGGAAGCCTGGCTGGAGCAACGCGCGCGCGCCGATCTGGACGCCCTGGACGCCGCCCTGGCCGAACAGCCCTATCTAGCCGGCCAACGGCTGAGCATCGCCGACCTGTCCGCCAGCGCCTATCTGTGGTGGCTGGCCGACGCCGGCCTGGATATCGCCGCTTGGCCTCAAGTCCGGGCCTGGCTGGAACGCATCGCCCAGCAGCCGGGCTGGCAGCACCCCGATGTACTGATGGCGCCGGACATTCCCGACTAAGCCCCCACGGAGCCCCGCCATGTCGTCCCGTCCCGATTGCATCCGACACTGGAGCGAGCTGATCGAAGCCCGCTCGCAAAGCTATCCCGACAGCCGGGAGCCGCTGGCGCGCGGCGCGGCGCTGGGCAAGCATTACGGCTTCGCCCGCCTCGGCATCCATCACGAACTGCTGGAGCCGGGCCAACGCACCAGCTGGCCGCACGCGGAAAAAACCGAGGACGAATTCGTCCACGTGCTGGAGGGCGAGCCCGACGTCTGGCTGGACGGCGCGCTGCACCGGTTGCGGCCCGGCGACTCGGTCGGCTTCAAGGCCGGCACCGGCCTCGCCCACACCTTCATCAACAATAGCGATAAGCCGGTGCGCCTGCTCTGCGTCGGCGACGTCAACCGCGACGACAATCAGGTGCACTACCCGCTGCACCCGGCGCGCAACGCCGCCATCGGCCCGCAGCACTGGAGCGACGCGCCCGAGCGCCCGCAGGGCGATCACGACGGCCTGCCCGATCTGCTGCGCGCGGCCGGAGGCCCTTTCTAACATGCACGATTTTCTCCAAGCCGCCGCGTCCCTGATCGGCCCCGCCCATCTGCTGACCGAAGCCGCCGACACCGCGCCCTACACGCTGGACTGGCGCCGCCGCTACCAGGGCCGCCCGCTGGCGGTGGCGCTGCCCGGCAGCACCGCCGAGGTGGCCGAGCTGGTCAAGCTCTGCCGCCGCCATCAGGTGGCCATCGTGCCGCAGGGCGGCAACACCTCCACCTGCGGCGCGGCCACGCCGGACGCCAGCGGCCGCCAACTGGTGGTGGCGATGCGGCGGCTGCGCGCCGTGCGCAAACTGGACGCGGACAACAACGCCGTCACCGTGGAGGCAGGCGCCACGCTGCGCGAGGTGCAGCTGGCGGCGGAACAGGCCGGACGGCTGTTTCCGCTGTCGCTGGCCTCGGAAGGCAGCTGTCAGATCGGCGGCAATCTGTCCACCAACGCCGGCGGCGTCGCGGTGCTGCGCTACGGCACCATGCGCGAACTGACGCTGGGCCTGGAAGTGGTGCTGCCGGACGGCCGGGTGCTGGACGCGCTGGCCGGCCTGCGCAAGGACACCACCGGCCTGGACCTCAAGCAATGGTTCATCGGCGCCGAGGGACAGCTGGGCCTGATCACCGCCGCCACGCTGAAGCTGTTTCCGCTGCCCAGCGCCCGCGCCACCGCGCTGATCGGCGTGGACGACATCGAAACCGCCATCGTCTGGCTCAACCGCCTGCGCCAACGCTTCGACGACCGCCTCACCGCCTTCGAGGTGATCGAGGCCGACTGCCAACAGGCAATCGAACGCCACCGCCCCGGCCAATTGCCGTTCACCGCGCCGTGGCTGCTCTTGATCGAGCTGTCCGACGGCGGCGACGACGCCGCGCTGAACGAGGCGCTGCTGGACTGGCTGGCCGGGCAAACCCCGCGCGACGGCGTGGTGGCGCAAAGCGAGGCCGAGCGCCGCAAGCTGTGGCTGCTGCGCGAGGAGATTTCGGAAATCCAGAAACAGGACGGCCCCAGCATCAAGCACGACATCGCCGTGCCCACCTCGGCGCTGCCGCAATTGGTGCGCGACTGCGGCGCCGCGCTGCGCCGCGCTTATCCCGGCGTGCGCATCGTCGCCTTCGGCCACGCCGGCGACGGCAATCTGCACTACAACATCAGCTATACCCGGCCCGGCAACGTCGATCTGTTCGACGACGAGGCGGCGGTCAACGCCATCGTCTACGACCACGTCTACCGCCTGGGCGGCACGCTGGCGGCCGAACACGGCATAGGCCAGCTCAAGCCCCAGTGGCTGGAACGCTACAAGGACCCGCTGGCGCTGGAGCTGATGCGCGCGCTCAAGGCCGCGCTGGACCCGGAGCGGCTGATGAATCCGGGCAAGTGGCTGTGATGGATTGCCCCGCCCCGCTCAACCCTTAAGGTCCGGATCGCCCGGTAAGGCGCTCGCCAAGCGCGCCAGCGGCGCCGTCCAGTCCCCGGCCTCGCTTTGGCGGAACAGACGATGCCGCGGATACCAGGGCGTGGTTTCGCTCTCCAGCCCCCAGCGCCAGTCGGCGTGCCGCGCCGACAGCAACAAGGCGCAAGGCAGTCCCAAAGCGCCGGCCAGATGGCCGAAGGCGGTGTCCACCGTCACCAGTCCGTCCAGCTCCGCCAGCAAGGCGGCGCTGGCGGCGAAATCCGCCAACTCATCGCCCAGGGCCGGCACGCCGCGCGCGCGCAGCCAATCGCGCTCGGCCTGGTTCAGCTCCGGCTGCAAGGCCAGCCACTGAACGCCGGGCAAGGCCAGCAGGGGAAGCAACGCCTCCGGACCCGGCAAGGAGCGGCAATGGTCGAACTCGTGCTCCGGCCGGCCGCGCCACACCAGGCCCAATTTGCGGCCGCCGGCCGGCAAGCGCGCGCGCCAAGCGGCGCGGCCGGCGTCGTCGGCGCGCAGATAGGCCGGCGCTGGCGCGGGCTCCGGCTGCAAGAGGCCGGGCAAACTCATGGAAAACACATGGCAATCGTGTGCCGGCCACGGACCGGCGAGATCGCTTATCGGCAGCCACTCCACCGGCCAGCCCTGCGCTTGCAACAAGGGCAGCAGGACAGGCCGGCAGGCGACGATCACGCACGCCGGCCCGCGCCCCAGCAGCAGCGGCAGGTAACGCGCCGTCTGCAAGGCGTCGCCGTAACCCTGCTCGAACCACAGCAGCAGACGGCGGCCGGCCAAGGCCTCGCCGCGCCAGCGCGGTGAGCTCAAGGCCGGCGACGGCGTGGTTTCCAGCCGCGCCTCGTGCAAGGGCCAGCCCTCGCCCCAGCGTCCCTGGGTCAGCAGCAAATAGCCCAGATTGCGACGCAGCCCGGCGTGCAGCGGCTGAGCGTCCAGCCCCGCGCGCAGCGTAGTTTCGGCCTCTTCCCAACCACCTTGCTGCGCCAGAGCCAGCGCCAATTGCTGATGAGCGTCCGCGTCCGACGGCTCCAGCGCCAAGGCGCGGCGCGCCAGCGGCTCCGCCTCCTCGCTGCGCCCCTGCCGCCACAAACACAGGGCCAGATTGCCCAGCACCTGCGCCTGTTCCGGCGCGCGCTCCGCCGCCGCGCGCAAGCAGGCCTCGGCCTCGGCCCAACGCCGCTGCGCCTGCAACAACAAGCCCAGATTGCTCAGCGCGCCGGCATGGCTCGCCTCCAGCGCCAGCGCCCGGCGCAACAGCGTTTCCGCCTCGGCCCGCTCCCCGCGCTCCGCCAGCCTTTGTCCCAGCAGATTGAGCGCGTCCACGTCGTCCGGCGCGCAGGCCAGCGCCCGGCGCAAGCAGTCCTCGGCCTCCTCCGGCCGCAGCCGATACAATAAACGGCCCAGATTGAAGCAATGGACGGCGGACTGCGGCCGCAGCCGCAGGGCCAGCCGATACTGGGCTTCGGCTTCGTCCAGCCGTCCCGCCTCCTCCAGCAAGACGCCCAGATTGCCTTGGCAGGCGGCGTGCTCCGGACGCTGCGCCAGTTCCGCGCGGTAATGCGCCTCCGCCTGCGCCAACTGGCCTTGCGCCATCAGGCAGCGGCCCAGATTGTAATGGGCGTCCGGCGTCCGCGGATCGCATTGCAGCGCCTGACGCCAGCACTGCTCGGCCATGGCCAGTTGCTCCAGCCGCGCCGCGCATACGCCCAGCAGGTTCCACAATTCGGCGTTGTCGGCCTGGGCCTGCAAGCCGCTTTGCGCGGCCAGCAAGGCGCCGTTCAGATCGCCGGCGGCCAATAAGGCGCCGGCGCGCAAGGCGTGGGAAGTCGGTTCGGTCATAAGTTTTCAGCGCCCGGAACGCAAGCGCCCCGGCTCCGTTCCGATTAAGCGCTTTTTGAAATCAGCGGAATATCGTCTCCCGCATAGTAACCAGCATCTCTCCTTGATGAAAACGCCCTTTGCCGTGCCCCGCCTGAATTTCCTCCACGCGCGGCGGCCTTTTCACTGGGGGGCGGCAAGAACGCTGCCTGCCGGCTGGATGCTGGGGCCGGCTGAGCCGCCTATGAAAACGGCCGGGGAGCATGCTCCCCGGCCGTGTGTTCTTGCTCTCGCCGTTTTACAAACGGAATTTGTCGAACTCGGCGTTCATCTTGCCGGCATTGAGCGACAAGCCGGTTAGCGTGCTGCTGACGTTCTGCAAGGAGTCGTCGTTTTCCAGCACATGGCCGTTGATCGCCTCCGAGCTTTGCGCAATCAAGGTGGTCGCCTTGTGCTGCTCGCTGGTGGAATCCGAAATCTCGTTCATCTTGGCCACCACGTCCAACATGGACGCGCGGATTTCCTCGATCTTGGCCACCGCTTCGCGGGTCAGCTCCACGCCCTCGTCCACCGCGGCCACGGTCTGATTGACGTCGTTGACCGCGCGGCCGGTTTCGTCGCGGATGGCGCTGACCATATTGGAGATTTCCAGCGTGGCCTGGGCGGTGCGCTCGGCCAGCTTGCGCACCTCGTCCGCCACCACCGCGAAACCGCGGCCCTGTTCGCCGGCGCGCGCGGCCTCGATCGCCGCGTTCAAGGCCAGCAGATTGGTCTGGTCGGCGATGTCGCGGATCACATTGGTGATGCCGGAAATTTCCTGAGAGCGCTTGTCCAGCGAGGACAACATGGTTTCCAGGCCGCGCACCGACTGCACCGTGCCCTCCATGCCGCTGGACAGCCTTTGCATATTGCTGGCGCTGGCCTCCAGGCTGGCGCCGGTCAGGCTGGTCAGCTCGTCGGCCTGGCGCGCGCTGTCGGCGATGTGGGAGATGGACACCGTGATCTGCTCCAGCGTGGCCGCGTTGGACGAGGACACATCGGAAATATGGCGCGAGCTGTCCGCCACGCCGGCCACCAGCTGGCTGGCGTCCTGCACCCCGTTGACCACGCCGGCGGCGTCCTGCTTCAGGCCGCGGAACAGCTGGGCCAATTGGGCGACGAAGGTGTTGAAGGCGCGCGCGGTGGCGGCGATTTCATCCTGGCCGTCGTCCTTCAGCCGCAAGGTCAGATCGCCCTCGCCGTGGGAAATGTCCTCCATCGCATTCTTCAGCCGCACCAGGCCGGCCAGCATGCGGCCTATCACCAGACTCGCCAGCGGGATCATCAGCACGAACACCAGCGCGGTCAGGCCGGCGATGGTGTACAGCAGCGTGGTCAGCGGCGCCAGCACGGTGGCGCGGTCCGCCGCCAAGGCCATCACCCAGTTGGTGCCGGGGATTTCCTGCGCCGACAACAGCATGGCCTGGCCGCCGATCTGCACTTCCGACGCCTGGTCGTGGCTGACGATGTCCGCCAGCCGTTCCGGCGTCAGTTCCGGCGCCACGCTGGTGATGGGCTTCAGCGCCAGATCGGTTTGCGGATGGGCGATCACCGTGCCCTTCTTGTCCATGATGAAGGCGTAGCCGTTGCCGCGCACTTTCAGGCCCAGCACCGATTTCACCAGCGTGTCCACCATCACGTCGCCGCCCACCACGCCGGCGAAAGCGCCGTTGTGGTTGAAGGGCGCGGAAATGGTCACCGTCAGTTTCTTGGTGGCTTCGTCCAGATAGGGGTCGGTCACCACCGCCTGGCCGCTGTCCTTGGCGCGCTTGTACCAATCGCGGTCGGCCACCTTGTAGTCGGCCGGCGCCGTCCAATCATCGGAAAACAGCGAGCGGCCGTCGGCGTAGCCGGCGTAGTTGACGTTGAAACCGCCGGCCTTGGCGCCGGTCTTGAGGAATCGGAGGGCGTCGGGCTCGGACGCCATCGTACTCTGCGCGACAATCTGCTGTTTCTTCTCGCCCAGCCAGGTGGTCACCACCGCGCTTTGTCCCATCAGGCTGGCCTCGAACTCCTGGTCCAGGCCCTGCAATATTTCCGTGCGCATCTGCACGAAGACGATGACCACCAGCACCAAACCAAACAGCGCCATCAATAGCGCGTTCAGGGCGATCAGCCGGCTACGGAGCGATTTCATAACAGTCCTTTTTCTCGCGTGATTGACAACCATGGTTTTGATGCCCCGCCTTGCCGCGCGACACTCCCCTTACCGTTGGCAGCCAATTGTTATTGTTGGTTTATCTTCGGCCAGTTTAACGGATGTAACCCGTTTTAAATATCAAATATGGGTACAGTTGTGACAGATTATGATTTTGTTTGATCAAACACAGGAGCAAGGGAAGACGCGCGCCGGACGGCGGGCAAAAAAAACCCCCTGCGGTTTGACAACGGCAGGGGCCAACACGAGGAAGAAACGTCGTCCGGCGGGCCGGCCGACATTTCGAGGGGCTAACACCTCAAAACCATACGGTTTTCAGTGCAGCCGCCACTGTAGCGTAATTACTCTATTCAGTCCAGTCCATTCCGCGACCGACGTCAGGAACGCCAGCGAAAATCGCGGAACTGCTCGCGCAGCCGCACCTTCTGCAATTTGCCGGTGGCGGTGTGCGGCAGCTCCTCGACGAAGGCCACATCGTCCGGCGTCCACCATTTGGCGATCTTGCCTTCGTAAAAGCCCAGCAGCTCTTCCGCCGTGGCGCTGGCGCCGGGCTTGAGCACCACCACCATCAGCGGCCGCTCGTCCCATTTGGGATGCGGAATGCCGATGGCCGCCGCCTCCGCCACCGCCGGGTGGCCCACCAGGATGTTTTCCAGCTCGATGGAGCTGATCCACTCGCCGCCGGATTTGATCACGTCCTTGGTGCGGTCGGTGATGCGCATGAAGCCGTCGGCGTCTATGGTCACCACGTCGCCGGTGTTGAACCAGCCGTCGGCGCTGTGGCTGGCGTCCAGTTCGCGGCGGAAGTATTGCGACAACACCCACAGGCCGCGCACCTGCAAGTTGCCGAAGGCCACGCCGTCGTGCGGCAGCGGCTTGCCGGCGTCGTCCACGATGCGGAGTTCGACGCCGTAGATCGGCCGCCCCTGCTTGGACAGCAGCGCGTGCAGCCGGGACGGCTCCAGGCCCTCGTGCTTGAGCTTGGGCGTGCCGGTGGTGCCGCAGGGCGACAGCTCGGTCATGCCCCAGAGCTGGCGCATTTCCACGCCGTGCTCGGCCAGTTGTTCGATCATGCTTTCCGGTACCGCCGATCCGCCGGCGATCACCCGCTTCAGGGAATGCAGCTTCAGATGGTTCTTCTGGCAATGCTGCAACAGCATCATCCACACCGTCGGCACCCCGGCGGTGACGGTCACCTGCTCGCTCTCGATCAGCTCGTACAGATTGACGCCGTCCAGCTTGGGTCCGGGCAGCACCAGCTTGCTGCCGTTCATGGTGCAGCTGTAGGGCAGGCCCCAGGCGTTGACGTGGAACATCGGCACCACCGGCATCACGCAGGCGCGGGCCGAGATGTCGAAACTGTCCGGCAAGGCGCTGCCGTAGGCGTGCAGCACGGTGGAGCGATGTGAGAACAGCACGCCCTTGGGGTTGCCGGTGGTGCCGGAGGTGTAGCACAGGCTGGACGCGGCGTTTTCGTCCAGCAACGGCCACTGGTACTGGTCGCTGTGGCTGTTGACCAGGTCTTCGTAGCACAAGAGATTGGACAGCGGCGTCTGCGCCGGCATATGCGCCTTGTCCGTCATCAGCACGAAGGCTTCCACCGTGTCCAGTTGCGGCGCGATCTGCTCCACCAGCGGCAGGAAGCTCAGGTCGAACATCAGCACCCGGTCTTCCGCGTGCTGGACGATCCAGGCGATCTGTTCGGCGAACAGCCGCGGGTTCACCGTGTGGCACACCGCGCCGTAGCCGGACACGGCGAAGTAGGTCTCGTAATGGCGGTAGCCGTTCCAGGCCAGGGTGCCGACGCAGTCGCCCTGGCGCACGCCCAGCGCCGCCAGCGCATTGGCCAGTTGGCGCGCGCGCCGCGCCGCCTCGCGGTAGGTGTAGCGATGGATGGGCCCCTCCACGGTGCGCGACACGATGGGCGTGTCGCCATGGTAGGTTTCGGCGTGGCGCAGCAAGTCGGAAATCAGCAAAGGCCGGTCCATCATCTGTCCGCGAAGCATGGTAGTCCCCTCCATTGGCATGGTTATGGACATTCACCATACGGCGGCTAGAGTGGACGCTCCAATCAATTTTTCTGATGGCGCGGCCAAGCCGGATTTATACCCCCGTCATGACCCGGTAATTGAAGAACAAAGACCGCTACAATCCGCATCCAGCCCATTGGCGCCGGGCCGCCGTGCTGTAGCAATGCAACAGGCCTGGCTTCAACTCTTCACCGGCTTCTTCGCCAGCATTCGCTGCAAAGTGCGCCTGTGCATGTTCAAGGCGCGGGCGGTGGCGGAGATGTTGCCGTCGTTTTCGCTGAGCACCCGTTGCAGATGCTCCCAGGTCACCCGCCGCAGCGACATCGGCTGCGGCGTCAGCGGCAGCTCGGGATTGGCCTGCTGCTGTTCGAAAGCGGCCAGGATTTCGTCCACCGTCGCCGGCTTGGCCAGATACTGCACCGCGCCCAGCTTGGTGGCCTCCACCGCGGTGGCGATGCTGGCGTAGCCGGTCAGAATCAAAATGGCGCTGCGCGGGCAGGCGGCGAGCAAGGCCGGCAGCAGGCGCAGCCCGCTGTCGCCGTCCAGGTTCAAATCCAGCACGATGCGCGCCGGCGCGTCGCCGGCCAGTTCCAAGGCCTGCGCGGCGGTTTGGGCCGCCGCCACT
The DNA here is from genome assembly GCF_021496765.1 of Chromobacterium sp. Beijing. Lineage (NCBI taxonomy): Bacteria > Pseudomonadati > Pseudomonadota > Betaproteobacteria > Neisseriales > Chromobacteriaceae > Chromobacterium > Chromobacterium sp. Beijing. Next base: position 4,776,529 of record NZ_CP053750.1, on the reverse strand, counting down.
TCAAAACCGCGCCGGCTCAGGGAGCGCGCCAGAATGGCGACGAAGGCCTCGTCGTCGTCCACCAAGAGAAAATCCAGCATCAGGCTCCTTCCTTATCGTCCGCCAGCAAGGGCAGGCGCACCTGCGCGTGCACGCCGCCCTCCGGCCGGTTCAGCAAACGCAGCGAACCGCCCAGCCGCGCCAGCGTCGCATGGCTCAGCATCACGCCCAGGCCCATGCCCACCGGCTTGTCGGACGGCAGCGGGGTCAGGCCGGCGCGCTCCAGCTGCTGCTCGGTCAAACAGCCCTGATGGTTGACGATGTCCAGCAGCAAGGCTCCCTGCTCCAGCCGCGCCGCCACCGTCAGTTCGCCGCCGCCGGCTTCGGCCGCGTTGTTGATCAGATTGAAAAACGCCGGCCAGAACGCCGGGTCCAGCGTCGCCAGCGGGTCCGGCCCGCGCGGCGTCTGCCAGTCCAGCCTCACGTCCGGCCGCAGCGAGCGCCAGCCGGCCAGGCGCTCGGCCAAGGCCGCGAACAGCGCGGTCTCCCCCGGCGCGGACTCCGAACCCAGCTTCAAGCGCGCCAGCGCGCTGCCGCAATTGGCCAGCTGCGCCTTCATCAGCAGCAAGTCTTCCATCAGCTCGGCGTCCCGCTGCCGCGTGGCCAGCAACTCGTCCACCAGCAGCGTCATGGTGTTCAAGGGCGTGGACAACGAGTGGGCGGCGCCGGCCGCCTGCATGCCCACCGCCAGCAATTGCTCGTCGCGCAGCTGAGTTTCCCGCGCCGTCGCCAGCGCCGCCTCGCGCAGGGCCAGCTGCCGCGCCAGCCAGGACACGAAGCCGGCGATCAACAGCGCCGACAGCGCGAAGCTCAACCACATCCCGGTCAGATGCATGGAGAAGATGTGCAGCGCGTTGCCGTGGTCCACCGGCCAGCTCAGATGCCACTCGAACAGCAGGCCGTAGGCGGCGACGCTGGCCAGCGCCAGCGCCCAGGCGAACAGGCCCGGCGACAACAGCGCGGCGAACAGCACCGGCGGCAAAAACAGCGAAGCCAGCGGATTGGCCGCGCCGCCGGTGAAGGCCAGCAACTCGGTCAGCACCAGCACATCGGCGGACAAGCCCAAACGCAAGGCCAGCAAGGGGTCGCCGCCGCGGCGCAACCACCACGGCAGGCAGACGTTGACCGCGGCCAGCGTCAGCAGCGCCTGGGACAGCAAAGGCCAGGGCAGGTAGACGTGCTGCCACCAGCAGACCAAGGCCACGGTGGAGCCCAGCAGCAGCATCAGCCAGCGCAGCCAGCCTATCAGCCGCGCCGAGCGCGCGATGTCAGCGGTCAGGCCCAGGCGGGGGGAGGAAACGGGGAATCCGGCAATCATGGCCGACACTTTATCACCATGCGCCGAACAGGGGCGCTGCGACACTTTGCCGCATTGGGCCGCCGCACCTCGCAACTTAGAATTGTCACCTCTAAATTTGTTAACGTTAGTTTCTAAAAAATGACTAAAAAACCGTATTTGCTGCCGATTCCCCTGGCGCTCGCCGTCGGCCACGCCTTTGCTCAGGAACTGCCGGAATTCCGCGGCGAGGAAGTGCTGGTCACCGCCACCAAGGCGGAACAGCCGCTGAAAATGTCGGTGGACCCGCGCGCGCCGCGCCAGCCGCTGCCGTCCGCCGACGGCGCCGGCCTGCTCAAGGGCCTGCCCGGCTTCAACGTGATCCGCAAAGGCGGCGCCTCCGGCGACCCGCTGCTGCGCGGCCTGGGCGGCTCCCGCCTGGCCATCCTCGCCGACGGCAACTTCGTGTTCGGCGGCTGCGGCGGCCGCATGGACCCGCCCACCGCCTATCTCTATCCGGACGCCTATGACGAGGTGAACGTGGTCAAGGGCCCGCAAAGCGTCAAGCTCGGGCCCGGCCTGATCAGCGGCGGCGTCAACTTCGAACGCAAGACCAAGCGCTTCGACGAGGCCGGCGTGCGCTTCAACGGCAGCCTGACCGGCGGCAACGCCGACCGCAACGACGCCTACGCCGACGCCGCCTTCGGCTCCAGCCTGGGCTATGTGCGCGCCATCGCCAGCCGCAATCACGGCGGCGACTACAAGGACGGCAACGGCGCCAAGGTCCACTCCAGCTTCGACCGCGACAGCCAGACCCTGATCGCCGGACTGACCCCGGACCGGGACACCACGCTGGAACTGGCTCTGGACCGCAGTCGCGGCCAGGCCGCCTACGCGGACCGAGGCATGGACGGCAGCAAGTTCGACCGCGACGCCTGGAGCTTCAAGGCCGAGCGCCGCAATCTCAGCGGCTGGCTGGACGCCGTGCGCCTGCAACTGGGCCATAGCGAAGTGGACCACGTGATGGACAACTACTCGCTGCGCCCGCAGACCGCGCCGGCGGACCGCGCGGCGATGAATCCCGACCGCAGCGCCGACACCGGCCGCCTGGCCGCCGACATGGCCTTCGGCGACTGGGAAGTCAGCGCCGGCTTCGACTGGCTGCGCGACCGCCACCGCAGCCGCATGGGCAAAGGCCCCAACGTCGGCCAATACGTGGATCAGCCGCGCACGCCCAATCAGAGCTTCGACAACCACGGCGTCTACGCCGAAGCCAGCCACCCGCTGGGCGCGGGCGGCAAACTGATTGCCGGACTGCGCCGCGACCAGACCCAGGCGGTGTTCGAGGCCAAGGCCGCCGCCATGGGCAAGCCGGCCCAAGCGCGCCAGGAAACCCAGTACCAGCTCAACGCCGGCTTCCTGCGTTACGAACACACGGCGGGCAGTTGGACCCGCTACGTCGGCCTGGGCCAAGCCGAACGCGCGCCTGACTTCTGGGAGCGCAACAAGAGCTCGACGCTGAACAGCGAAACCAACCGCCAACTGGACGCCGGCCTGCTCTACCGCGACGACAAGCTACAAGGCTCGCTGTCCGCCTACGCCAGCCGCGTGCAGAACTTCATTCTGGTGGAAGGCGACGCCGGCGCCATCGGCGGCAAGGCCCGCAATATCGACGCGCGCCGCTACGGCTTCGAAGGCGACCTCAGCTGGCGCTTCGCGCCGGAATGGACGCTGTCCGGCAGCCTGGCCTGGGTCTGGGCCGCCAATCTCGATGAAAACCGTCCGCTGGGCCAGACCCCGCCACTGGACGCCAAGGCGGCGCTGAAATGGGACAACGGCAAATACGCGACCGGCCTGACCGTGCGCGGCGTGCAGCGCCAGGACCGCGTGGCGCCCGGCCAGGGCAATATCGTCGGCACCGACATCGGCGCGACCCCGGGCTTCGGCGTGGTGTCGCTGGACGGCGGCATGAAGCTGAACAAGCACGCCAAGCTCTTGTTCGGCGTCGACAACCTGTTCAACAAGGCCTACGCCGAAAGCGTCAGCAAGGGCGGCGCGATGGTGGCCGGCTACGACCGCACCCTGCAGGTCAACGAGCCGGGCCGCACAGTGTGGGGCCGCGTGCAACTTCAGTTCTGAGAACGTGTTTACAATCTTGCGAGCGAAGGCGGGACAAGGCGAAAACCGCTGAGAAAGCGGGGTGTACACACGGTATATGAGCATTTCGACGTTGTGCTCGCCGCGCCACGTCTCACGACGCGCAGCAGATCGTAAACAGGCTCTGAGCGCGCGGCCTCTCGCCGCCATGCCTCCAGTCTGCTAGGCTGGAGGCCTTTTGCCACCGCCCAAACCTCACCGCCGGATGAAAACGCCCTATCTGAAAATACTCGCCTGCGGCCTGACCCTGTTCATCCTGCTGGGTCCGCTGGTGGCCTTGCTGGCCAGCGGCGTGGTGCCGATGATGGCTTATTTGATGGGCGCGATTCCGGCGCTGGGCTTCGGCCTGCTGCTCTGCCTGCTGCGCATGCTGCTGGCCCGGCCCATCGCCGGCTGGCAGCAAGGCTGGCCGCGCTGGCTGCTGGCCCTGGTCGCCTTCCTGCCCGGCGCCTTCAGCGGCAGCGTGGTCACCTTCGTCTACGCCCGGCTGGCCGAGCCGCTGCTGTACAACGACCTGATGAACCTCTATCTGGGCGCGATGGCCGGCGGCGTCTGCAACGCGCTGTTCTGGCTGATGCGCTTCGGCGCGCCTAAACGCCCGAGCTAGACAAAAAGAAAGCCCGCCGAAACCGGCGGGCCGCAACCAAATGTAGAACGCTGGCTGCGTCAGGGCCAGCGTCGCCAGCATAGCCGGATTCCCCCTCTGCTCCCATGCGGCGAATTGCCGCATGCTCCAAGCCTCGCCTGCAAGACGAAAACGGCTGAGAAAGCGGAATGCACGAATGCCGCATGAGCGTTTCGAATGCTGCGCTCGTCGCGCCACGTCTCACGAAGCGCAGCGGACTTTGCACCGCTTCTCAGCGCCGCCGCAAGCCGGCCTCCAGCCCGCCGCCGTCTCGCTTGGCCAGAATCAGGCGCAGGCCGTGCAGCTCCGCCACCCGCTCGACGATGGACAAGCCCAGCCCGCTGCCGACCACGTCCTGGCCCGGCGGCCGGAAGAAGCGCTCGCGTATCCGTTCCAGCCATTCCGCCGCCACGCCCGGACCGCGGTCCAGCACGCTGACCGAGTCCTCGGTCAGCACCAGCCGCGCCTCGCCGCCCTCGGCGCCGTAGCGGACGGCGTTTTCCAGCAGATTGCGCAGCATCAGGCCCACCAGGGTTTCGTCTCCGTTCAAGGGCAAGACCCGTTCCGGCACGCAGCGCCATTCGGTTTCCAGCCTCACCCCCTTGAGCGCCGCCTCGGCCGCCATCTCCGCCAGCACGCGCTCGGTCAAGGCCGCCCAGGCGATGGGCTCGCCCTGGCGCGGCGCGTTCAAGGGGTCCAGGCGCGACAGGGCCAGCAACTGCTCCACCAAGCGCGTGGCGCGGTCTATGCCCAACATCAATTGCCGCATGGCGTGCCGGCGGCGGCCCTCGTCCGGCAGCAGCTCCAGCACCTCGGCCTGCACCTTCAGCGCCGCCAGCGGCGTGCGCAGCTCGTGCGCGGCGTCGGCGGTGAAGCGGCGCTCGTGTTCCAGCGTGGCCGCGATGCGGGCGAACAAGGCGTTCAGCGCGTCCACCAGCGGCAGCACCTCCCGCGGCACCTCCCGCGACACCGGCTCGCTGTCGTCCGGCGCGCGCTGGGCGATGCCGGCGGCCAGACGCTTGAGCGGCCCCAGCTCGCGGCGCACCGCCAGCAGGATCAGCAGCAGCATCACCGGCAGGCCCACCAGCCACGGCAGCAGCTGGGCGGACACCACCTTCAACACCATCTCATGGCGCAAGCCCTGTTTCTGTCCCACCGCCACCAGCCGCGAACCGTCCGGCGCGGCCAGATAGATCAGCCGCCAGTTGTGATCGCTGTCCTTGCCGCGGTAATCGTAGAAGCCGCGCCGCTCCGGCTCGAAGTCGAAGCGACGGCCGCGGCCGTCGCTAAGCAAGAGATTGCCGCGACGGTCCCAGACCGCCAGGCCGAAATCGTCGTTTTCCAGCTGCCCCTTGTCGGCGTGCTTGAGCAGGTGCTTGAGCTTGGGCAGCTCGATCAGCGAATTCTCGCTGACCTCCACCAGCAACAGCTGGCGGGCGAACTGCCCCATCTGGGTATCGAACAGCTCGTCCACCTCCTCGTGCGCCAGCCAGGCCGCGGTGGCGGAAGCCACCAGCCAGATGGCCGGCACGATCAGCAACAGCAGCAGCAATAGCCGCGCCTGCAGGCTGCGCGGTCCCCTCATGCCGGATCTCCCAGGGTGTAGCCCACGCCGCGCAGGGTGCGGATGAAGGCGCTGCCCAGCTTCTTGCGCAAATGGTGCACATGCACCTCCACCGCATTGCTTTCCAGCTCCTGGCCCCAGCCGTAGAGTTTGTCCTCGATCAGCTCGCGCGGCAGCACCCGCCCCTTGTGGCTGAGCAGCAACTCAAGCAGCGCCAGTTCGCGCGCGGTCAGCTCCAGCGGCGCGCCGTCCAGCGTGGCCGCGCGCGCCACCGGATCCAGACAAAGGCGGCCGTGCCGCCATTCCGGGTGGCTCTGGCCGTGTCGACGCCTATGCAGCGCGCGCAGCCGCGCCGCCACCTCGCTCAGCGCGAACGGTTTGACCAGATAATCGTCGGCGCCGGCGTCCAAGCCGCCGACGCGGTCCGCCAGCGCGTCGCGCGCGGTCAACACCAGCACCGGCACGTCCTGGCCGCCGCGCCGCCAGGCGGACAGAATGTCCATGCCGTCCATGCCCGGCAGCCCCAGGTCCAGCACCACCGCGTCATAGGGCGCGGCGCTCAGCGCCGCCAGCCCCTGCTTGCCGTCGCGAAACCAGTCCGCGACAAAGCCCAGCTGCTCCAGGCCGATTTTCAACCCGTCGCCGATCTGAGTGTCGTCCTCCACCACCAAAACCCGCATATCCGTCTCCCCGTCGCCGGGCGTTCAAGGTCCCGGCAGCCTAGCGCGCTCTCGCCGCCGTCACAAGCGCCGCCGCAATGCCCGATTGCAACAGACCGCGCTTAAGACAATCTTAAAGGCCCCGCTCAAGAAATTTCATCGCGTCGTCACCAAAATCTCACGCGACTGTCACCTGCCGCTGTCAGCATCGCCAGCAGTCCACAGGCCGACGGAGCCGCCATGCAGCCAGACCCCGCCCCCGACAGCGCCCGACAACTGCGCGCGATCTGGATTTCCGACGTCCACCTCGGCACCTCCGGCTGCCGCGCCGACCACCTGTTGGACTTCCTGCGCTGCCACGAATCCGAATACCTGTACCTGGTCGGCGACATCGTCGACGGCTGGCAACTGAAAAAATCCTGGTACTGGAAGCAGAGCCACAACGACGTGGTGCAAAAAGTGCTGCGCAAGGCGCGCAAAGGCACCAAGGTGATCTACGTGCCCGGCAACCACGACGAGGCGGCGCGCCAGTACGCCGGGCTGGACTTCGGCGGCATCGCCATCCGTCAGGAGGCCGAGCACCGCACCGCCGACGGCAAGCGGCTGCTGATCCTGCACGGCGACGAGTTCGACGGCGTGATCCAGTACGCCAAATGGCTGGCCTACGTCGGCGACACCCTCTACACCCTGATCCTGGAACTGAACCGCGGCTTCAACTGGGCGCGGCTGAAACTGGGCCTGCCGTACTGGTCGCTGTCGCAGTACCTGAAACACAAGGTCAAAAACGCGGTCAACTTCATCAGCAATTTCGAAACCATTCTCGCCGGCGAAGCGCGCCGGCGCGGCTACGACGGCGTGATCTGCGGCCACATCCACAAGGCCGAGGTGCGCGACATCGACGGCATTCTCTACGGCAACAGCGGCGACTGGGTGGAAAGCCTGTCCGCGCTGGTGGAACACGCCGACGGCCGGCTGGAAGTGCTGTACTGGACCCAAATGGGACAGCCGGCCGCCGCCTTGCAAGCCCAAACGGCACAAGCCGACCACAAGGAGACGACATGCGCATCCTGATTGTCACCGACGCCTGGCTGCCCCAGGTCAACGGCGTGGTCCGTTCGCTGACCGAAACCGCGCGCGAACTGGCCGGCTTCGGACACCAGGTGGAAATGATCACCCCGCAGGCCTTCCGCACCCTGCCCTGCCCCACCTACCCCGACATCCGCCTGTCGCTGTTTCCCTACCGCAAAGTGGCCGACCGCATCGCCGCCTTCGCGCCGGACGCCATCCACATCGCCACCGAGGGGCCGCTGGGCCTGGCCGCGCGCCGTTATTGCCTGCGCCACGGCCTGGCTTTCTCCACCGCCTATCACACCCGCTTTCCGGAATACGTGCACGCCCGCTGCCGGCTGCCGCTGGCGCTCAGCTACGCCTGGATGCGCCGCTTCCACAACGCCGCCCATTGCGTGATGGTGCCCACCCAGTCCATCGCCGACGATCTGAGCGCCCGCGGCTTTCACAACGTCAAGCTGTGGAGCCGCGGCGTGGACACCGCGCTGTTCAGCCCCGGCCCGCGCGAGCGGCTGGACGGCACCGCGCCGCCGCGCTTCGTCTACATCGGCCGGGTGGCGGTGGAAAAGAACATCGAAGCCTTTCTCAAGCTGGAGCTGCCGGGCAGCAAATGGGTGGTGGGCGACGGCCCGCAGCTGGCGCGGCTGAAGCAGCACTATCAGGACGTCCACTTCGCCGGCATCTTTCCCCAGCACGAGCTGGCGCGCTTCTACCGCGCCGCCGACGTCTTCGTGTTTCCCAGCCTGACCGACACCTTCGGCCTGGTGCTGCTGGAGGCGATGGCCTGCGGCACGCCGGTGGCCGCCTACCCGGTGGCCGGGCCGCTGGACGTGGTGGGCGACAGCGGCGCCGGCGTGCTGGACGCCGACCTGCGCGCCGCCTGCCTGAAGGCGCTGGAACTGGACCGCGGCCATGTGCGCGCCGTCGCCGAGCGCTACTCCTGGCAGGCCGCCAGCCGCCAGTTCGAACAACATCTGCGGCCCGCTCGGCTGGCGCTGGACGCGCCGCTGGCCGACCCTAAGGCCAGTTGAGGCCGCCGCCCGCCGGCTTGCATTGGGAACGGCAGCGTCTATAGTGGAATGGTCAACACGACAGGGAGGGTTCCGAATGCTTTCATGGCAGTATGCCGGCGGCCATCCAGTTTTCCACGCGTTGAGCATTGGCCAATAAACACGGCCAGCCAAATCGGCACAGTCCGCAACGCCAAGCCAGCCTCCAAGACGGAGCGCATGCAACACCGGCCAGGCCGGTCCGCCAAATCCAGAGTCAATAAACTTGTGATTACCGTTTGTCGATTTGCCCATTAAGAAAGAAGCGGTTGGTCTTTCTGTGATGTCCATCAAGGACACGGTGCGCGGCAAGCTGCCATGATGGCGGCGCCGCCACGACACGGCATCGTCGTAGCGCTGTCTTGTACAGCCCGCTCTTTGGTAACGGCCTTGCGGTAAAGCGGTGGTCGTGCGGTTCTGCAAGGGTAAAGCGCATAGTCTTTCTCTGTAAGTTGTCCGAGAGGGCGTCCCGCCACGGTGACGCCCTCTTTCATTGCGTCGCGGACAAATAACGCGCAGCGATAAACACATCAGAAAACAATCGTTCGGCGGCGACGGCAATGTCGGTTAACATGCTGTTCCAATTGAATTTAACGTCGATATCGCCGGCCTTGCCCAGTAAGAACAAGCGGCGAAGCGACAAACCGGTTAAAATCGGCCCCATACTTTTCGAGCTTCTACTTCATAAATTAGCGAGCAGCAAACCTTATGTCCTCTCCCAACCTGACCTCCGAAAAGGTCCTGTCCGTCCATCACTGGAACGACACCCTGTTCAGCTTCACCTGCACCCGCGACGCCGGCCTGCGCTTCATCAACGGCCAGTTCGTGATGATAGGTCTGGAAGTCAACGGCAAGCCGCTGATGCGCGCCTACTCCATCGTCAGCTCCAACTACGAAGAACACATGGAGTTCTACAGCATCAAGGTGCAGGACGGTCCGCTGACCTCCCGCCTGCAGCACCTGAAGGTGGGCGACACCGTGATGATCAGCAAGAAGCCCACCGGCACCCTGGTACAGGACAATCTGCTGCCCGGCAAAAACCTCTACCTGCTGTCCACCGGCACCGGCCTCGCCCCCTTCATGTCCATCATCAAAGACCCGGACGTGTACGAGCGCTACGACAAAGTGATCCTGACCCATGGCGTGCGCTGGGTCAGCGAGCTGGGCTACCACGACTACATCACCAAAGAACTGCCGGAAAACGAATTCTTCGGCGAGATGGTGCGCGAGAAACTGATCTACTACCCGACCGTGACCCGCGAGCCCTTCCGCAATCAGGGCCGGCTGACCGATCTGATCACCAGCGGCAAGCTGTGCGCCGACATCGGCCTGCCGCAAATGAACCCGGAACACGACCGCGCGCTGATCTGCGGCAGCCCGTCCATGCTGCACGATCTGTGCGAGATCCTGAACGGCATGGGTTTCAAGGAATCCCCGCGCATGGGCGAACCGGCCGACTACGCGATCGAACGCGCCTTCGTCGAAAAATAAGCCGATCCGCCTCCCGCGGCAGCAAAAACGCCATCCTTCGCGGATGGCGTTTTTCATCTCCCGGCGGCGCGGCGCGCGCTGACGCGCGCCCGCCGGACACAGGCCGCGCTTACTTCAACACGCTCTCCAGCGCCTTCAGGCACAGCGCCACGTTCTCGCGGCGCGCGCCGTAGCCCATCAGGCCGATGCGCCAGGCCTTGCCGGCCAGATCGCCCAGGCCGCCGCCTATCTCCAGGTTGTACTCCTGCAACAGACGATTGCGCGTGGCCGCGTCGTCTATGCCCTCGGGAATATAAACCGCGTTCAGCTGCGGCAAGCGCGCCGCGGCGTCCACCACGAACCTCAGCCCCAGCTTCTCCAGGCCGTCGCGCAGGATCAGATGCATGTCGCGGTGGCGCCGCCAAGCCGCTTCCAGGCCCTCGCCGGCCAGCTGGCGCAGCGATTCGTGCAGCGCGTACAAGGCGTTCACCGGCGCGGTGTGATGGTAGCTGCGCTTGCCGCCGCCCCAGTAGGCCATCACCAGGGTCTGGTCCAGGAACCAGCTGGGCACCGGGCTTTGCCGCGCCTGCAGCTTGTCCACCGCCGCCGGCGAAAAAGACAAGGGCGACAAGCCGGGCACGCAGGACAGACACTTCTGGCTGCCGGAATACACCGCGTCCACGCCCCATTCGTCCACGCGCAGCTCCACCCCGCCCAGCGAGGTCACCGCGTCGACGATGCTCAGGCAGCCGTGGCGCTTGGCCAGCGCGCACAGCGTCTTGGCGTCGGACAGCGCGCCGGTGGAAGTCTCGGCGTGAACGAAGGCCAGGAAGCGCGCGTCCGGATTGGCTTTCAAGGCGCTCTCCACCGCGTCCGGATCCACCGGCTGGCCCCAGGGGCTGTCCACCAGCACCGGCACCGCGCCCAGCCGCACCACGTTCTGGCGCATGCGCTCGCCGAACACGCCGTTGCGGCAGACGATGACCTTCTCGCCCGGCTCCACCAGGTTGACGAAGCAGGCCTCCATGCCGGCCGAACCCGGCGCCGACAGCGCCACCGTCATCGGGTTTGCGGTCTGGAACGCGTATTGCAGCAGGCTTTTCACCTCGTCCATCATGCCGACGAACAGCGGGTCCAGATGGCCGACGGTGGGGCGGGCCTGGGCGGCCAGCACTTCCGGATAAACGTCGGACGGGCCCGGCCCCATCAGAATGCGGCGCGGCGGCAGGAAGGCGGAAACTTGCGGGGCGGCTAGCATGGAAGCTCCTTAAGCGCGAAATCAATGAACGAAAGCGGTTTCAAGCCGGGGGCATGCGGCCGGCATCGAAGCGTTTGAGTGTAACAGCATAAGGCCGCCGGGCGCGCCTGTCCTGCCGGCGGTCCCGTTCAAAAAGAAAAAGGAGGCCGCGGCCTCCTTTGAGTCTTGGCCTCCCTGAGGGGCCTGTTTTTTTTAGCGAGCCAGACGCGAGGTCCGGTTTATTTGGCAGCCGATGCAGCGGCCTTCTTGGCCTTGCCGGCGTGCTTCTTGTGTTGAGCGGCCTTTTTCTCTACTTTCTTGGCCGGAGCGGAGGCCTCGGCCTTGGCGGCCTGGGCTTTCTGCGCCGGAGCGGAAGCGGCTTTTTTAGCGTGCTTTGCGTGCGGCTTTTTAGCGGCGTGCTTCTTGGCCGGAGCGGAAGCTTCAGCCTTGGCGGCCTGGGCTTTCTGGGCGGCGGCGGAAGCGGCCTTCTTCGCATGCTTGGCGTGCGGCTTCTTGGCGGCGTGCTTGGCCTTGGCCGGAGCGGACGCTTCGGCCTTGGCGGCCTGGGCTTTTTGCGCCGGAGCGGAAGCGGCTACCTTTTCGCCTTTCTTGGCGTGGTGGATCTTGGCCGGGTGCTTTTCAGCTTTCTTGGCGGCCGGAGCCATTTTGGCTGCCGGAGCGGAAGCGGCCGGCTTGGCGGTTTCGGCGGCGAAACCAGCGGCGGAGCTCAGGCCGAAAGCGGCGGTCAGGGCAAGCAGAGTCAGTTTGTTCATGATGCATCTCCAGTTTCAGGCTTGGGAGCCTTGGGCTCCCGTTCACCGATCACATCGCGCCGGATTCGGCGCTTCCTTGAGACGTATCCTAGCCCTGCCCCCGTCCCGGGTCTGTTAGTCGCTTGTAAGCCCGTGTAACGTCAAGTACGGCGCGCCCTCAAGGCTTCCTCTTCGCCGTCGTCACCTGGTACACCCCGCCGAACAGGGTGCGCTTGCTCCAGTCGAAGCCGTCCGCCTCTTGCGCGTAGTCGCGAATCTCATGGTTCCACAAGGCCTCGGCGAACGGCTCCAGCACGCGGTTCACCCATTTGAGCAGCCAACCTATCGGCTGCCACGGCTTGGGCCTATGGTAGTCGACGAAGACCGCGCGGCCGCCGGGCGGCACCTGGGACAGCATATTGTCGACGATGGCGCGCTTCAGATGATCCGGCACCTCATGCAGCAGGAAGAAACTGCAGATCAAGTTGAAATCGTCGGACTCCAGCCGGTGATTGCCGGCGTTGGCGCGCACCACCGCGGCTTGGGGGCGATCGCGCAGCTTGCGCTCGGCGTGCTCTATCTGCACCGGCGTGATGTCGGTGAGCACGAAGCGCCCGTCCCCGCCCACCCGGTCCGCCGCGCGCTGCACCAGGTCGCCGTAGACATGGGCCACCTGCCACACCTTGTCGCCGGGGCGGATCTGCTCCAGATAGGCGCGCATCAGCCTTTGATCGTTGAAGAACAACAAGACGCGCACCACCAGGTTGCGATCCAGCCAGCCGGCCTTGCGCGGGTTGACGTAAGCCCAGTCGTACACCTGGGTCATGTATTCCGGCACGCCCTCGTAATACGGGTCTACCGGCAGTTTGGGGTGGTTTTGGGTCATCGCGCAGCCATCTGAAAGCAAGAAAGCTCCAGACTAGCAAAACCGGCCGGCGATATTTTTGAGGCAAGCCAAGAAAGCTGGCGGATAGGCCGGCCGCGGCCGGCCTTTAGGCTCAATCGGCCAGGGTCAGCACCACCGGAGTGTGGTCGGACGGACGCTCCCATTTGCGCGGCGCCTTGTCGATCACACATTCCAGCGCGCGCGGCTTCAAGGCGTCGCTGACCAGGATGTGGTCGATGCGCACGCCCTTGTTGCGACGGAACATCATCGCGCGGTAATCCCACCAGCTGTACTGCTTCTCCTCCTGATTGAACAGGCGGAAGCTGTCGCTCAGGCCCAGCGCGATCAAGCGGCGGAAGGATTCGCGTTCCGGCGTGCTGCACAACACTTGTTCGTGCCAGCTTTCCGGGTCGTACACATCACGGTCTTCCGGCGCGATATTGTAATCGCCCAACAGCAGCAACTGCGGGTGGCGTTGCAGCTCCGCTGCGACATAGCGCTCCAGATTGGCCAGCCACTCCAGCTTGTACGGATACTTGGGCGAATCCACCGCCTCGCCGTTGACGAAATAGCCGCAGATCACGCGGATGCCGTTCACCGTGGCGGCGATCACCCGGCGCTGCTCGTCGCCGTAATCGGGGATGCCGAGCACCACGTCTTCCAGCTCCAGCGGCGCGCGCACCAGAATGGCCACGCCGTTATAGGTTTTCTGGCCGAACCAGGCCGCGCGGTAGCCGGCCGCTTCGATCTCGGCCAAGGGAAACACGTCCTGATCCATTTTCAGCTCTTGCAGACAGAGCACGTCCACCGGGCTGTCCGACAGCCATTGGATCACCTGCGGCAGGCGGACCTTGAGGGAATTGACGTTCCAGGTGGCAAAACGCATCGGCGGGCTCTCCAAATGTTTTTCATGCAAAGGCCGACACCATAACCGCAGCGCGCGGCACTGCCAAGCTTTGGGCGGCGACAGTCGATGGCGTCGATTATTTGATGCTTGATTAAACAAAAGTGTTTAAACAAATAAACAACAGCCGGACGACGGGAATTTGCCAAGGCCCGGAACCCCGGCCTATGATCGAAAGCGTCGTCGTAACCGGAGCAAGTTCTTGACTATCAAGCACAAGCAGCACGACGCGCAACAGGCATTATGCCCGACGCGCAACCCCAACCGCCCTCGTCTGGCGCCGTTGACCCCGCCGTTCTCGATGCGGACCCCTACCTTCCAGCACCGCCACACCCTGCAGCCGCTGACGCCGCCCGCCAAACCAGAGCGGGACGACTGAATCTTTTTAGCCGCGCGATCCGCGGCAAAAAAAAGGCGCCTCCGTCTACACGGAGGCGCGCAATAGACACTATATCAATCTACCCTGATATGCGTCTGGCTCGCTTGCTGCTCTGGAGATAACCCACTGAGCAAAAAATTAGAGCCGCGGCGCTTCACAAGAGTTCCGACAAAGCCCGGAATATTTTTCCCTCAGCATAAAACGGCCGTTTCAAACTGTTTCCACCATGCCGGAATGGCGCAGCAAGGCGTCGATCTGCGGATCGCGGCCGCGGAAGGCGCGGAAGGATTCCAGCGCCGGACGGCTGCCGCCCACCGCCAGGATCTCGTCCCAGAAGCGCTTGCCGGTGTCCGCATTGGCACCTCCGGCCTCCTCGAAGGCCGCGTAGGCGTCCGCGGACAGCACTTCCGCCCACTTGTAGCTGTAATAGCCGGCCGAATAGCCGCCGGCGAAAATGTGGCTGAAGCTGTTGGGGAAGCGGTTGTAGGCCGGCGGGAAGTTCACCGCCACCTCGCCGCGCACCTCTTCCAACAGGGCCAGCCAATCGCCCTTGTCGGCGTCGAAGACGCTGTACAGCTGCAGGTCGAACAGCGCGAACTCCAGCTGGCGCACCGTGGCCATGCCGCTCTGGAAGTTCTTGGCCGCCAGCATCTTGTCGAACAGCTCGCGCGGCAAGGTCGCGCCGCTGTCCACATGGCGGGTCATGCCCTGCACCACGTCCCATTCCCAGGCGAAGTTCTCCAGGAACTGGCTGGGCAGCTCCACCGCGTCCCATTCCACGCCGTTGATGCCGGCCACGCCCAGTTCGTCGACGCGGGTCAGCATATGATGCAGGCCATGGCCGAACTCGTGGAACAAGGTGATCACTTCGTCGTGGGTGAACAGCGCCGGCTTGTCGCCCACCGGGCGGGTGAAGTTGCAGGTCAGATAGGCGATCGGGGTCTGCACCTGGCCGCTCTTGCGGCGGCGGCCGCGCGCGTCGTCCATCCAGGCGCCGGAGCGCTTGCCGTCGCGGGCGTACAGGTCGAAATAAAAGCTGCCGACCAGTTGACCGTCCTTGTGGATGTCGAAGAAGCGCACGTCCTGATGCCAGACCGGCGCGCTGCTAGGCCGCACCTCGATGCCGAACAGCGTGGACACCACGCCGAACAGGCCGGGCAGCACCTTGCTTTCCGGGAAGTACTGCTTCACTTCTTGCTCGGAGAAGGCGTAACGCGCCACCCGCAGCTTTTCCGCGGCGTAGGCCAGATCCCAGGCTTCCAGCTTGGCCAGGCCCAGCTCGGCGGCGGCGAAGGCCTCCAGTTCCTGGCGGTCCTTGACCGCGAACGGCTTGGCGCGCGCGGCCAGATCGCGCAGGAAGGCGATCACCTGTTCCGGGCTTTCCGCCATCTTGGTGAACAGGGACAGTTCGGCGAAGTTGGCGAAGCCCAGCAGCTGGGCCTCCTCGCGCGCCAGCTTCAGCTTTTCGCGGATGATGGGGCTGTTGTCGCGTTCGGCCGGGCCGAACTCCGACGCGCGCTGCACATTGGCCTGGTACAGCTTTTCGCGCAGCGCGCGGTTGTCCGCGTACTGCAGCACCGGGAAGTAGAACGGGAATTGCAGCGTGATCTTGTAGCCGCTCTTGTCGTCGCCGGCCGCGGCGGCGGCGAACAGTTCCAGCGAATCCGCGGGCACGCCGGACAGCTCGGCCTTGTCCTCGATATACAGGCTGAAGGCGTCGGTGGCGTCCAGCACGTTCTGTTCGAACTTGGCGGACAGCTCCGCCAGCCGCGTCTGGATGGCGGCGAAGCGCTCTTTTTCCGCCTGCGGCAATTCCGCGCCGGACAGGCGGAAATCGCGCAGATCGTTGGATACGATCTTCTTGCGCGCCGCGCTATAGCCGGCGTGCTCCGGGCTGGCCGCCAGCGCCTTGAAGCGGGCGAACAGCTCCAGGTTCTGGCCCATCTCGGTCCAGAACTCGGAAATTCTCGGGATATTGCTGTTGTAGGCCTCGCGCAACTCCGGCGTGTTCACCACCGCGTTCAGATGGCCCACCACGCCCCAGGCGCGGCCCAGATGCTCGGTGGCGTCGGTCAGCGGATCGACGAAGCTTTCCCAGCTGGGCGCGCCCTGCTCCGCGGTCAGCCGCGCCACCGCGGCGCGCGCGGCGGACAGCAATTCGTCGATGGCGGGGGAAATGTGCTCCGGCTTGATCTCCGCGAAACGGGTCAGTCCGGAAAAGTCCAGCAAGGGGTTCTGGCTCATATTGGCATCCTGTGGGGGTATGATAGGAACTTTACCCGATTTCAGATGAGGACAGACCGATGAAAAGCAATATCCGCCCTTATGACGGGCATCAGCCGCAGATCCACGACAGCTGCTACATCGACCCGGCTGCCGTGGTCATCGGCGAAGTCTCGTTGGCGGAGGGCGCGTCGGTCTGGCCCTGTGCGGTGATACGCGGCGACGTCAACGCCATCAGCATAGGCGAGAACTCCAACATCCAGGACTTCGCCATGCTGCACGTCAGCCACAGAAGCGCAGCGGACCCCGTCGGCGCGCCGCTGGTGATAGGCCGCAACGTCACCATCGGCCACCACGTCACCCTGCACGGCTGCACCATAGGCGACGAAGTGCTGGTCGGCATCGGCAGCATCGTGCTGGACCGCGCGGTGATAGAACCGCGGGTGCTGATCGGGGCCGGCAGCCTGGTGCCGCCGGGCAAGCGGCTGGAGTCCGGCTATCTTTATCTGGGCAACCCGGTCAAGCAAGCGCGGCCGCTGACCGACAAAGAGCTGGCCTATTTCCAATACTCCGCCGAACACTATCTGCGCGTGGCGGCCAAGCACAAACCCAATCTGGAGGATTGAAGATGCAAGACGGCGCGGAAGAACTGGAATACGTCGGCTTCTGGCTGCGGGTGCTGGCCAGCCTGATCGACACCCTGCTGCTGTGCCTGGCCCTGGCACCGGCGATCTGGCTGCTGGCCGGCGGCGGCGGCGAAACCCGCCGCGTGGCGGAAAGCGGCGACGGCTGGATGATGCAGGCCTTCATGATGCAAGGCGGTTTCGAGTTGAGCCCACTGGCCGGCCTGATGGTCAACTGGGTGCTGCCGGCGGCGGCGGTGCTGGCTTTCTGGTGGTTCAAGAGCAGCACGCCGGGCAAAATGCTGCTGGGCGCGCGCATCGTGGACGCCAAAACCGGCGCGCCGATGACGCCGATGCAGGCGGCGCTGCGCTATCTCGGCTACTTCGTATCCTGCTTCCCCTTCTTGCTGGGCCTGATCTGGGTGGGCCTGGACGCGCGCAAACAAGGCTGGCACGACAAGATCGCCGGCACCGTGGTGGTGCGGGCCAAGCGCCTGGGCAAACAGCCTGTGCGCTTTGAGCAACAAGCCTGATTTTCCCTCGCGCCGCCGGCCCCGGCGGCGCGCTTTCCTGCCCCTCCCCTCCCTAAGCCCGCGCGCAAGCCCCATCTCCTCTTTATTTCCAACTGCCATTAAGTACGGCAGAAAATAAAATCAAAGGTTATATAACTACAGGGCAGCAGCGGTTACCGCCGCGGCTCGCACATCGCCATTGGGCCTGGGCGTCCCACCGGGCGCTCCAACTTCTCTGATGTTATTGATCTCAAGGAGTCCAAACATGACTATCGATCGCGATCAAAAATCCGGCCTGTTCATCGTCAGCTACAACGTCAACAAACCCGGCCAGGCGGGCGGCCTGAACCTGCGGCTGGATCTGACCGTGTACACCCCGTCGCGCCATATCACCGGCCGCGCCACCATCACCCACGCCACGCTGCAGCCGCTGGTGTTCGAGCACCCGATCCAGGGCCGCTACGAAGAGCAGGGCCGCGATATCGAACTGCATCTGGTGGGCGCGCCGCGCCTGCACGAGCAGCACGCGCAAAACCAGGCCCACGCGGCCGGCCACGCGCTGCTGGAACAGTTCTTCTTCGACGGCCAACTGAAAGACGGCTGGCAAGCCGGCAACAACTCCAAGGCGCGCTACGCCTTCTTCCAGAACCAGCAATGGCACGAGCAGCTGGGTCAGGAAGTGCGCCTGGCGGATGAAATCAACAACGCGATCAAAGCGTTGAACCTGCGCTAAGAACATGTTTACGATCTCGCGAGCTAAGACGAGACAAGGCGAAAACGGCTGAGAAAGCGGAATGTACATACGGTACATGAGCATTTCGAAGACGGCGCTCATCGCACAATGTCTCTACCGACGCGCAGCTGATCGTAAACAGGTTCTAAGCGCATGCGCCCGGTTCCCTAACCGGGCCATCCATCAGTACCCGAAGCCCGCCCCAGGCGGGCTTTGGGCGTCTTGGCGCGGACTCAGAGACGAAGCGGCAAGCGGCCGCGCAGTCATGGCCGGGCCTCCTCAGAGTGCGGAGACGGCAAGGGGACGGTAATAAGAAATGAGACAAATAGCGGATGAGCATGGGGCCTCCTTCTTCGAAAAGATCGGTCCGGCACCCGTTTCCACTCGGGTGGCGGGCAGGCGGCAGGGGTGGAAAACCGACAAGAAGGCAATCGGCAGGCGCTAGGCCTCCCTGCCCCCCCCCCGCCTTGCAGACGTGGAATGGCTCAGACGCGCGCATACAACGCGTCTGCCTTCTTAACAGCAATACGGGTTTCCACTCCCGGTGCTGCTATGGCGGCAGCACGGCAAGGATTGTTGCTTGCCTATCCATCAGGGTCAAGGCCATGGCGGCCACTGTTCCCGGCTAAGCAGCGAGAACTCCACCACACATGGGGAAAAACAGGCACGTGACAGGGTTAGCGAACCGGCGCACTGAGAACCGGCAGACCATCAAGGTCTCCCTGCCACTGCCTGCCATAGGAAACACAACTACGTTGCTTTAAATAGATGCGAGAAAACCACTCTCGACAAAGGAATCAATACATTTAGGGCGCCAAATCCGGTTCCGCCAATTGAACGACACGACCAAGATTGTACTTGCCGGTTCATCAGGGCCAAAGCCATGGCGATCAGCGTAAAAATAACACCCCGCCTGGGCGGGGTGTTGGCCTGCAATGGACGAAGGGGCGCGGGAGTCCTTTACCCGTCGCCCTCTTCCCGTCCATCCTCGACATCGTCCTGAGCCGGGAAGAACACATGCTTGAAGACGGCCAGCCGCACCGGGTCCAGCCGCCTTTCCGCGACGCCCAGCACCGCCTCGGGATCGAAGTCATCGCTGGCCTCGTAAACGAAAAACGGCTCCTCATCGTCAAGCTCGTACACCGCAATCCGCAAAACGCCGTTCGGGCGCAGTTCCAGCTTGAGTTGCGCCATGGGGATGGCGCTGCTCACCAAATCGCGTTCTTCCATTTCAAACCCGCTTTCCCACAACGCTCATGCCTCCCTCTCAGCATAGGCCAGAGGCGGCGGGACGCCATCCGCCGTCCAAGCGCGGCCCGCCGCGCAAACGCCTCATCAGCGCTTTCTCGCCGCCCGGCCTTAAGGACTGGCATGCGGCGCTTGCTGATAGCCTCGCGCTCGCCTATCTTCACAATCCAAATGGCATTTAAAGATGAAAGATAATTGCCATTTGTATAAATAGGCGACATTTAAGCGCCATTTCACGACGCTAACGCCTCGCCGGCAAGGCCGCTCGCTTGCCGACGGTTCTCAACCATCACCCAAAGGAGCGCCATGCATCCCCCACTCAACTTCCTGTTCCGCCGCGTCGCGGCCTTGCTCGCCGTCAGCGCGCTGTCGCTGACCGCCGGCGGAGCGCTGGCAGCCAATATCAGCGGCAGCCTGCCCAATTACAAGGACAGCGGCATCACCTTCAACTATGTGGAGCAAAAGAGCGGCGGCTCCGGCCCCGGCGCGCGCGGCATTCGCATTTACATCGCCGGCGGCCGCGACCAGAGCTACAAATTCAGCCCCAATCCCCACGACGATCCCTGGTACAACAAGAACCAGATCAAATTCTACCGGCAAGCAGCCGAGGCGCTGGCGGACGCCTACCTAGCCAAGAAGCCGAACCCGGCCTTCCCGCGCTACGGCTTCAAGTCCACGATCAACGGCATCGAGTACAGCTACAACCAGCCGTGAGCGACGGCAATGCCCCCAGCTCATCAGCCTGTTTGAGATGACAAGCCATTGGTGGGTATCGCCTGCGGCTCCACCCACCCTACGCGCCGCTCGCCGTAGGGTGGGTGGAGCGAAGCGATACCCACGCGGAAACGCGCTCGACATCACCGGCCTGTTTGATTTCTGATCATTGGCGGGCATCGCCTACGGCTCCGCCCACCCTACGCGCCGCTCGCCGTAGGGTGGGTGGAGCGAAGCGATACCCACGCGGAAACATGCTCAACGCCGCCGGCCTGTTTGATTGCTAATCATTGGCAGGCATCGCCTGCGGCTCCGCCCACCCTACGCGCCGCTCGCCGTAGGGTGGGTGGAGCGAAGCGATACCCACGCGGAAACATGCTCAACGCCGCCGGCCTGTTTGATTGCTAATCATTGGCAGGCATCGCCTGCGGCTCCGCCCACCCTACGCGCCGCTCGCCGTAGGGTGGGTGGAGCGAAGCGATACCCACGCGGAAACGCGCTCAACATCGCCGGCCTGTTTGATTGCGGATCATTGGCGGGCATCGCCTGCGGCTCCTCCCACCCTACGCGCCGATCGTAGTGGCGAGGATGGAGCGCAACCATACGGAAGCTGGGTCTATCTACTCACTCCTTGTGATCGAATCCCCCCGCTCCCCAAACTCGGCGCCCTCGCCATCTCCCCCGGCCCAATCTTCCGGCAACACGCCATGCCTCACGTAACGATGGAAGGAAGACCATGGCCAGTCCGCAAGTGCGGAGACGTAGCCATGTTTGAGCGGGTTGTTGTGGATGTAATCGATATGGCGGGCAAAGTCTTGCTCATCCCGCAAACGGTGCTCCCAATAACGCCGCTGCCAGACATGTCGCTCGCCCTTGCCACGGCGCGAAGCGGAGATCCGCTCTACCGCCGGCAATGATCGGGTAAACATCGTTTTGATCAAACGCCAACGCAGAGGGTAATCCACGTCAGCAGCCGGCAGAGTCCACACCGTATGCAGGTGGTCGGGCATGATCACGATGGCCTCAACCCGGAAGGGATGGCGGCGCAAGGTGTAACGGAAAGCTTCACGCAGGGCCTCAACATGGTCGAGCAGCAAACGCTGTCGCCTATCAGCCAAGTTGACGGTGAAGAACCAGCTGCCGCCGGCGCTGCGGTCGCGTCGATAATTGGACATGGGCTCTCCTGACAGAGCTAGGGTCTGTCCATGCTAACAAGCAAAAGCCGCCCTAGGGGCGGCTGCGCAGTCTGCTCAAGCCGGTTCGCCGCCGTCCGCGCGGCGGCGGGTTTGCAGAATGGGCGGCGCCCATTGCTCTCCCGGCCGCTTCTTGCGGGTGGCCAGCGTCAGCTCCGACGGCGCGAAGATATTGATGTTGTGGGTGTTGGGCGTGGTGATCAGGTACTGCGCCTCGGTGGCTTTGAGGAAGCCGGCGACGCGGTCGATGTTGAAGATGTCCAGGTGGGCGAACGGCTCGTCGATGAAGACGAAGCCGGACGGGTTGGACTCGTCCATCATCAGGCCGATCAGCAGGATCAGCGACTTCATCACCTGCTGGCCGCCGGAGGCTTCGCCGTCGTTCATGCCCATCAGGCCCTTCTGGTCGAAGTTGAACTTGAGCACCAGGCCGGCCTGGGCCAGCGCCGCGTCGTCGTTGGACAGCTGCGGCAGTTCCACTTCCACCTGGATGCCGGCCAGTTCGCCCAGGCGCTTGACGTTCTGACCGTAGACGCGGACGGTGGCGCGCAGCTTGCCCATATAGGCGGCGCGCGCTTCGTCGGTAAGTTCGCGCGAGCGGTCCACTTCGCTCTGGCGACGCTGACGCTCGCGGTCCAGGCCGGTCAGGTCTTCCACCAGCTTGTCCTTTAGGGCCAACACGGCTTCATCCTGCTCCCAGTCTCCGCTTTGCAGCCGCTCTTCCAAGTAATTGAGCTGGTGCTTGGCGTCGGCGGCGGTGTCGAACTCGCTTTCGAGCGCCGCGACGTTATCCGCCGCCAGCGCCGCATCGGGCAAGCGCTCCGCCCATTCGCGCAGCTCGGACAGCAGGCGGCGCACCTGGCGGCGCGCCTGCTCCACTTCCTGCTGTTTTTGGCGGAAGGCGGCCAGGCTGTCCTGTTCGCGCTGGCAGACGCGGTCGTGCGCCAGCCTTGCGTCGCTGTAGCGTTGGTCGGCGGCTTCCTTCTCCGCGCTGACGAGGCCCAGCGCCGCGCCCAGGCGGGCGATTTCGCTTTCCAGCCCCTGCTTGCGCGTTTCCAGCGCGGCGAACTCTTCGGCGCGGCTGTCCAGCTGGCGGATGGCGTCCATGCCGCCCAGGTATTCGGCCAGGCCGGCGGCTTCGCGCGTGGCGGCCACCAGCCGCTCTTCATCGGCCAGGATGCGGGTGTTCAGCGCTTTCAATGCCTCGCGCACCGCCAGCAGCCGCGATTGGCGGGCGGCTTCGCCGAAGGCGAACTCATGCGCCGGCACGCCGATGTGGCGCGCGCCGCGGCGTTCGCGGAAATAGCCGTCGCGGGTGATCCAGTCGCCGCTGACGTCGGCGCCCTGCTCGGCGTCGTCGACGCGGCTGACGCTGTTCAATTGCCGATACAGCCATTCCGGCGCGTCGGCGGAGAAGCGCACCACTTCCATCAGGCTGCCGGCGTTGGCGCGCGGCGGGCTGCTGCGCTCCGGCACCACGAAGTGGCGGTAGCGCAGTTTCTCGCCGATGCGCCAGGCTTCGCGCCGGTCGGATTCGCGCTCCAGCAGCACCACGTGGCGATAGCCGCGCAACAGCGCTTCCACCGCCGCCTGCCAGTTGGGGTCCAGCACTTCCACGATGTCGGACAACATCAGGTGGCCGATGCCGGCCTCGTCCAGCGCGGCCTTGAACTGGCGCACGTCTTCCGGCGCGCGGCCGCGGCCTATCTCCAGCGCCTCCAGGTGCTGGGAGCTGTCCTGGCGCTGCTTTTTCAGTTCGCGCAGGCCGTCTTTCAATTGCTCGGCTTCGCCGCGCAAGGCGGAGAGCTTGTCGGCCAGTTGGGCGGCGTCGGTGCCGTATTCCTTGCTGGCCAAGGCTTGCAGCCGGTCGCGCTCCTTGAGCTGGCCGGCCACGCCGGCGTGTTCGCCCTTGGCCGCCATAAAGGCTTCCTGCGCGCCGACGCGGGCGGTTTCGGCCGCCTTGCGCGAGGCGTCGGCGGCCACTTCCGCCGCCTTGAGCTTGGCCACCAGTTGCAGGGTGTCGGCGTGCTCGCCCTGGGCCTGGTTCAGCGTGTGGAAGTTGCCGCGGTAGTTTTTCCAGACATTGCCGAGCGCGGACTTGGCGTCCAGATAGGCCAGCACCGGCAGCGCCTCGTCGCGCAGCCGGGCGATGCCGGTTTGCAACTGCCGCCATTCCAGATAGCGGTTGGCGCGGGTCTTCATGGTTTCCACCCGCGTCTGCAGCGCTTCTTCCTGACGGCTCAGCGATTCCAGCTCCAGCTCGGTGGCGCGCTGCTCGTCGCGGGCGCGCTGGTAGTTGTCCAACACGTCCTTGTCGCCGAAGACCTGGAACACCAGGTCCAGCAGTTGGCGCGGGCTGTATTCGGTGAGCTTGTCGGTGTCGCCCTGTTCCAGCGCCAGCACTTCGGCCACCGCCGGGGTCAGGCCGGCCATTTCCAGACGGCGGCGGTATTCCTGCACGCCCATCCATTGGGCCTGGCCTTCGGCCAGCTCCAGCGGCACGTCGCCGTCCAGGATGGCGTAGTGGCGCACCCAGTCCCGCCCTGTTTCTTGACCCGGCACAGCAGGGTGACGGCGTCCGCGACGATGGGGAAGAAGGGCGTCGGATACAGGCCGCCGCTGGGGCGGCGCGGATTGTCCACCACGCCGCGCAGGTAGGCGAAGGGTTCCTTATTGTTGCGAACGTAGCGCTTGTAATCGCGCTTGCCCGAGCATTTGATCGCCAGCAGAGTGCGCATCGCGTCCAGCAAGGTGGTCTTGCCGGAGCCGTTGGGGCCGATGATGGTGACGATCTGCGCGTCCAGCGGCACGGTCAGCCGCTGCCAAAAGTCCCAGTGCACCATTTCCACCGATTTCATCTGGAACATCAGCGCGTCTCCTCGTGGGCCGCGTCCTCGTCAGGCGGCAGGTCAAACAACGGGCCGGCGGAGTCGTCCGCCTCCGCGGCGGCGTCCAGGCCGTCCTCGGCCGCTTCCGCGCGCTTATCGGCCAGCGCGTCGCGGCCTTCGCGGCGCAGCAGCACGTCGGCCAGCGCGCCTTCGATGATGCGCGGCGCCAGCTGAGCGTAGTCGATCATCAGGTCCAGCATCGGCCCTTCGTCCAGCCAGCGGTTGCGGCGCACGATGAAGCCCAGGTTGACCAGGCGGCCCAGGTTGGCGTTGAAGCGGGTGCGGCCGCCCAGCGCCTTGCCGAAGTCCGCGTAGAGCGCGTCCTCGGACACGCCGGTGGACACGGCCTCGCCGGTTTCCAACGGTTTTTGCGCGCCGAACATATCGCTCTGGTTTTCCTTGCCGGCTTCCACGCGGGCGATCTGGCGTTCGCGCTTGGGCAGGATGATCAAGGACCACAGGATGACCAGCAGCGCCACGCCGTCGCGCGGCAGGCCCAGATTATTGTTGAGCCAGGCGTCGCCGGAGCCGAACACCGGTTCGGTCATTTCCGGCAGCAAGGCCACGGCGAGGTGTTCGGCGTAGGGGTTCTCCACCAGGCGCAGGCCGACGGCCGCCAGGCTCTTGTCCAATTCCAGGCGGAAGCTGTCGTCCAGCAGCGCCTTCTTCGCCAGCGCGTCGCCGCGCGGCACCACCCGATGCGCCAGCAGACGGGCGGTCAGGGTTTTGATTTCTGTTTCCATTAAGAACCTTTTTGGGCCGCGGCCACCAGTCGCGCGTCGGACAGCGACGCCACTTCCGGGTGGTCCGGCTCGATCACGCTCTCGCCGCCTTGCAGACTGAACGGCAGCTTGGCCAGCGCGGCGACAATGCTTTGGTCGTTGCTGGTTTCCGGATCCCCGATCAGGGACAGCAGCGACAGCCGATAGGCGGTTTCGTTGTAGCTGTCGGCCAGCACCGCCTGGCTGATGTGGGCGTCGGCCGCGCCGGACATGCCCAGTTCCAGCAAGGCGTCGTACATGGCCTCGGCCTCCAGCAGGCGCTCCATTTCCGGCGCGTCGGCCAGCGGCGCGGCTTCTCCGCCCGGCAGCGTCATGGAGCCGGCCTTGGCGCGCTCGCGCGCCAGCAGTTCGAATTCGGCCACGTCGGCCAGTTCCGGCGTGGACAGGAAGGCGGGCTCGGGGGCGATGGACAGACAGGCGTCCAGCTTGTGCGCCAGCTGGCCGGCCGCCATGCGGCGCAGCCAGTCGGCGATGTCGGTGGAGGTCAGGCCGGAGCCGCCCAGATGCACGCGCTGCGCGGCCAGTTGCGCCAGCCGGCGCTCAAACGTGCCGGCCAGGGCCAGCATGCGGCTTTGCGCCAGCGCGATGGCCTGGGCCTGGTTGAGCACCAGCAGGCTCAGCGTGTCGTCCTGGGTCAGGCTCTTGACCACCTCGGTGGATTTGGCCACCCAGCGCCATACCGCTTCCAGGCGGTGCTGGGCGGCGCGGATGCGGAACTCCGACTGCGATTCCAGCGCTTCTTCAAATTCCGCGTACAGCTCGTTCAGGCGCGCCAGCAGGTGTTTGAGCGCTTCGTCGGAAACCTGGCCCACCGCCTGGCCGGCGGCCACCTGGCTGGTCAGATAGCCCAGCTCCACGTCGTCGCCGGCGAAATCCACCATGGTGGCCAGCGCCGCCAGCGCGACGCGCGCGCCTTCGGACAACTGGTAGACGCCGCCGTCGCTGTCGTAGACCAGCAGGCCGCCCTCGCGCAACCGGCCCAGGATGGTGGCCAGCTTGGTGTCGTTCAGATAGGCGAAACGCTGGGCGATTTCCTGCGGCGTCCATAGCGGCGCTTCGGCGCGGCCGCCCAGTTCCCGCAACACCAGCAGCCGCATCAGCACTTCTTCGTCGCCGCCGCGGAACAGGGTGACGAAGACGGCGAGATAAGGCCAGGCGCCGGTCAGGCGCGACACCGCCTGCAAGGAGGCGGGCTCGATGCCGGGCTGGAAGAAGTCGGAGAGAGAATCCAAAGGCACTCCACCACGCGCGCGGGCGTGGAATGGCAAAAGCCATGATTGTCCGGGGGCATGCTCGTTCGTCAACGCATGTCCGCTCGGCGGCCCTATCTTGCCCGGGCCGGTTTGGCATAAGATTCGACGACAGAGCCGCACACCGCAAGAGGAGAACCCATGTACACCCACCGCCAGCCCTTGCTGTCGCCCAGCCTGGGCAGCCAGCGCGACCTGACCAGCTTCCATTTCGGCGTGCCGCAAAGCGGCCAGAAAATCTATATCCAGGCCAGCCTGCACGCCGACGAGCTGCCCGGCATGCTGACCGCCTGGCATTTGAAGCAAGGCTTGCAGCGGCTGGACGCCGCCGGCTTGCTGCGCGGCGAGGTGATCCTGGTGCCGGTGGCCAACCCCATAGGCCTGAACCAGAACCAGAGCGAGAAGCCGCTGGGGCGTTTCGACCTGCAAAGCGGTCAGAACTTCAACCGCTATTACCCGGTGCTGTCCGAGCCCATTTTCGAGGCGGTGAAAGCGCAGCTGGGCCGCGACGGCAAGGCCAACACCGCCTTGATCCGCGCGGAGGCGCGCCAGCAATTGGGCGCGCTGCGCGCCGACAGCGAGCTGCAATCGCTGCGCCACACGCTAATGAAGCTGGCTTTCGACGCCGACGCGGTGCTGGACCTGCATTGCGACTGCCGCGCCGGCCTGCACCTGTACACCGGCACCCCGCTGTGGGAGCAGTGCGAGCCGCTGTCGCGCTATCTGGGCGCTTGCGCCACCTTGCTGGCCACCGATTCCGGCGACCATCCCTTCGACGAAGCCTGCGGCCAGCTGTGGTGGCAGCTGCGCGACCTGGCGGCGGCCGAGGGCCTGGACGTCCAGATCGACATGGCCTGCCTGGCGGTGACGGTGGAACTGCGCGGCGAAATCGACGTCCATCACGATTACGCGCGCCGGGACGCGGAAGGCATCCTCAACTTCCTGCGCCACCGCGGCGTGATCGCCGAAGCCGCGCCGCCGCAGCCGGAACTGCCCTTCCCGGCCACCCCGCTGGCCGGCTCGGAAAACCTGTACGCGCCGCACGCCGGCGTGGTGGTCTACCACGCCCAACCGGGCAGCGAGGTGGCCAGCGGCGAACTGCTGGCCGAGGTGATAGACCCGATAGGCGACCGCTGCAGCGAGATCCGCGCCAACCGCCCCGGCATGTTGTACGCCACCAGCGCCCGCACCTACACCACCACCGGCCTGTCGCTGGCCAAGGTGGCCAGCCGCGAGGCCTTCAAATCCGGCAAGCTGTTGTCGGCCTGATACTGAAAGGGAAACCGCATGAGAATCTTGATATGCGCCGCCGCGCTCTTGGGCCTGAGCGCCTGCAGCCAGACCAAGCCGCCGGAGCGCCCCGCGGTGGGCATGGCCAATCCGGCCTCCGTGTATTGCGGGGAAAAGGGCGGCAAGCTGTTGCCGCAAAAAGACGCCCAGGGCAATGAGTACGCGCTGTGCCAGCTGCCGGACGGCCGCACGGTGGAGGAATGGACGCTGTTCCGCGCCGATCATCCCCAGTAAACCGGCTTATCCACAGCCAACGGCCAAACTCAAACTTATCCACAAAAGCCAAACCCGCCGGCCATCGCGCGCCGGCGGGTTTGCTCTTTCTTCAGCGGGGCCGGGCCAGGCTTACTTCAGACTACCCGACAGGAAGGCCTTCAAGCGCTCGCTCTTGGTGTTGCCGAACACCTCGTCCGGGCAGCCCTCCTCCTCCACCCGTCCCTGGTGCAGGAACATCACGTGATTGGACACATTGCGGGCAAAGCCCATCTCGTGGGTGACCACGATCATGGTGCGGCCCTCCTCGGCCAAGGCCTGCATCACTTTCAGCACCTCGCCCACCAGCTCCGGGTCCAGCGCCGAGGTGGGTTCGTCGAACAGCATCACTTCCGGCTCCATCGCCAGCGCGCGCGCAATCGCCACCCGCTGTTGCTGACCGCCGGACAGATGCGCCGGGTACTTGTCCTGCGCGCGCTCGTCCAGGCCCACTTTGCGCAGGTATTTGACCGCGCGCTGGGTGGCCTCCTCCTTGGAAATCCCCAGCACGTGCACCGGCGCCTCGATGACGTTCTCCAGCACCGTCATGTGCGCCCACAGATTGAAGTGCTGGAACACCATGGCCAGCTTGGTGCGCATGCCCTGCAATTGCTTCTGGTCCGCCGGCGTCAGTTCGCCGTTCTTGGTGGCGGCCAGGCGGATGGGCTCGCCATTGAGGCTGATGCTGCCCTGGTTCGGTTTTTCCAGGAAGTTGATGCAACGCAGAAAGGTGCTTTTGCCGGAGCCGGATGAGCCGATGATGCTGATCACGTCGCCGGCCTTGGCGGTCAGCGAAACGCCCTTGAGCACTTCGTGGCTGCCGTAGCTCTTGTAGATGTTCTGGATATTCAGCTTGTCCATCTTCTAGTCCGTTTCTCAGGTTTTCGCCGGCTGCAAATAAGCCAGCCATCTGGTCTCGGCCTTGCGGAACAGGCCCACCAGGATGAAGGTGACGCCCAGATAGATCAAGGCGGCCAGGCCGAAGGCGTTGAAGGAGTCATAGGTGGCGGCGTTGACGTCGCGCGCCACTTTCAGAATGTCCGGCACGGTGGCGGTGAAGGCCACGGTGGTGGCGTGCAGCATCAGGATCACTTCATTGCTGTACGCCGGCAGTGCGCGGCGCAGCGCGGACGGAATGATCACTCTTCGGTAAAGAGTGAACTTGCTCATGCCGTAGGCGCGCCCGGCTTCGATTTCGCCGTAAGGGGTGGCCTTGATCGCGCCGGCGAAGATCTCGGTGGTGTAAGCGCAGGTGTTGAGCGCGAACGCCAGGATGGTGCAGTTGTAGCCTTCCCGGAAGAAGTGGTTGAGGAAGCCCACTTCCCGCACCACGTCCAGGCTGTACATGCCGGTGTAGAAGAACAGCAGCTGCACGTAGAGCGGCGTGCCGCGGAACACATAGGTGTAAAACCAGACGCTGCGCGCCAGCCATTTGACCTTGGACACCCGCGCCACCGCCAGCGGGATGGACACGATGAAGCCGAAGGCGATGGACAGCACCAGCAGCCACATGGTGACGGCGAGGCCGGACAAATGGTAGCCGTCCGACCACAGGAAGGGACGCCAGTATTGCTGAATGATGTCTATCATAGCTCGGCCTCCCGCACGCCCATGGAATAACGGCGTTCCAGCCACATCAACACGAAGTTGGACACCGTGGTGAGCAACAGATAGATCGCCCCGGCCACCAGGGTGAAGAAGAACACTTTGTAAGTGCTCTTGCCGGCGTCTATCGATACTTTGACCACGTCGGTCAGGCCGATGATGGACACCAGGGCGGTGGCTTTCAGCATCACCTGCCAGTTATTGGAAATGCCGGGCAACGCGAAACGCATCATCTGCGGGAACTGGACGCGGGAAAACACCTGCCAATGGCTCATGCCGTAAGCGGTGCCGGCTTCCAGCTGGCCCTTGGGCACGGAGATGAAGGCGCCGCGCAGCGTTTCGGTGAAATAAGCGCCGTAGATGAAGCCCAGGGTCACCACGCCGGACACGAAGGGATTGAGGTCAATCCGTTCCATGCCCTGCCATTCGGTCAGATGATTGATGCCGATCTGCAGGCTGTAAAAAATCAACAGCATCAGCACCAGATCCGGCACGCCGCGAATCAGCGTGGTGTACAAGGTGGACACGCCGCTCAGCAAGGGATTGCTGGACAGCTTGGCCCCGGCCCCGATGAGGCCGATGAGGAAGGCCAGCAACAATGACAACACCGCCAACTCCAGCGTCACCAGCGTGCCGTCCCAGATAATGGAACCGAATCCATGCAAAAACATGCTCTTCCCCTTTCAGGGCGGCGGCGCGCGCCGAACCGGCCCTGACTTGCGCAAAAGACGAGCCGCCGACAAAACGGATGGCCCACTCCGGCCACGGAGGCGCTGCGGGTTCCAATGCAGCGGTTTTGTCGGCGGCTTGCGGCTTAGAACATGTTTACGATCCGCGGCGCGTCGTGGACGCCTTAGGCGATGAGGACTCTGGCTCGCAAGATCGTAAACACACTCTTAGAGCCCGTTCAAAGCCTGCCGCGCGGCGGCCTTGCATGCTTGAACGGGCCCTTGCCGTTTACTTGCCGTAAACGTCGAAGTTGAAGTATTTCTTTTCAAGCTTCTTGTAGGTGCCGTCTTTGAGCATGCCAGCGATGGCCTTGTCGATATCGGCCTTCAGTTCCTTGTCTTCCTTGCGCAAGCCGATGGCGGCGCCTTCGCCCAGGGTCTGCGGGTCAACCAGCTCTTTGCCGGCAAAGGCGAAGCCCTTGCCTTCCGGCTTTTTCAGGAAGCCTTCGTCCGCCTGCACCGCGTCTTGCAACGAGGCGTCCAGACGGCCGGCCCCCAGGTCGGACAGCACTTGGGTCTGGTTCTGATAAGGCACCACTTCCACGCCGGCCGGCGCCCAGTGTTTCTTGGCGTAGGCTTCCTGGATGGTGCCTTGCTCCACGCCCACGCGCTTGCCCTTCAGCGAAGCCGGAGTCGGCATCAGGCCGGAACCGGTCTTGGCCACCATGCGGGTAGGCGTGTTGAACAATTTGGCGGAGAAGCTGATTTCCTTCATCCGGGCTTCGGTCACCGACATCGAGGACAGCACGCCGTCGAACTTCTTGGCTTTCAAAGCCGGGATCATGCCGTCGAAATCGTTTTCCACCCACACACACTTGGCTTTCAGGCGCTTACAGATTTCATTGCCCAGATCGATGTCGAAGCCCACCAGCTGGCCGTTGGGCGCCTTGGATTCAAACGGCGCGTAACTGGCGTCCACCCCAAAGCGGACTTCCTTCCAATCCTTGGCCCATGCGCCGATAGACGCGGTCATCAGACCCAAAGCCATCACAGCCAATGCTTTCTTCATTTGCTTCTCCTCATAGACTTCATCTACAGCCAACGGTGAAAATCCCGAGCCGACAGCCGGGCATATGCATTTCACAAGTTAAAGCGCACGGGGCTTTTCGCCCTCTGATCCGGCATCGCCCCGCGGGGGCTGAGCGCTTCATGTTATATAAATAGAGCAATTTGTCTATACCGTCTCCGCCGCCCGCCGCCCACGCCGCTCTTATCTAAGCTTACGTCATGCCGTCATGGAAAATTAATGACTTGGTATTTCAGCACCAGGGCGAATTTGCGGCTTGTTGAGGACAAAATACAACATCCAGACACCCACTCAAGTAACGCTTGGTATCGGAATGGGTGTACCTGCAAGTGAAAAAGTCTTCATATGAACAAGCCGCTTCCACCCGCCGAAGCGGCTGTTCAAATAGCAGACAAGGACAAGGCGGACCGGGAAGAACGCGGGAAGGGTAATGGGCCGCAGCCCTGAAGAATGTGGGAAGGAACAAGCGCCGGCTCAGCGCATGGCTGCACCGCGGCGCCGTCTTTGTCTCGGCTGATCGGCTCAGACCAGCTTGCGCACCTCGGTGGCCTCGGGCGCCAGTTCGACGCCGTCCGCGTCCCTGGGCGACATCAAGGGCACGGGCTGGCCGGTCCGCTTGTCTATCAACAGCGAATGGCCTTCGCCCGCCTCGAACAAATGCCCTTCGCCCCACTGGCGCAAGGCCAGCACCACCGCGAACAGGCTTTCCCCCTTGGCCGTCAACACATACTCCTGGTAAGCGGAGCCGTCCGAGGCCGCCTGGGTGGCGAGCACCTCGGCGTCCACCAGCTTGCGCAGCCGGTCGGACAGGATGTTGCGGGCCATGCCCAGGCCGCGCTGGAAATCGCCGAAGCGGCGCACGCCGTCGAAGGCGTCGCGCACGATCAACAAGGACCAGCGATCCCCGATCACGTCGACGCTGCGCGCCACCGGACATGGCTCCTGATTCATGGTGTTGTGGCGCGTCATGGGCTCTCCTTGGGTTCTGCGGCGGCGGGATCAATCAGTTGCATTTTAAAACTACCTGCCCTAGCATTCAATCGGTTTCATTTTGCAACCAGATTGAACGGACTCGGAACCATGAACGCCAGGCACGCCCCATCGCCACTCTTGAAACACAAGCCAGCGAACACACCCGCCGGCCTGGTATGGCTGTTCGCCGTCGCCAGCGGCCTGAGCGTGGCCAACGTCTATTACGCTCAACCCCTGCTGGACGCGCTGGCTCGGGACTTTTCCATCCACCAGGCGGCGGTGGGCGGCGTAATCACCGCCACCCAGATAGGCTGCGCGCTGGCCCTGCTGCTGCTGGTGCCGCTGGGCGATCTGCTGGAGCGCCGCCGCCTGATGGCGGCGCAACTGCTGGCGCTGGCCGCCGCGCTGACGGCGGTGGCCATGGCGCGCTCCACCCCGGCGCTGCTGGCCGGCATGCTCGCGGTCGGACTGCTGGGCACGGCGATGACGCAGGGGCTGATCGCCTACGCGGCCAGCGCCGCCGCGCCGCATGAGCAAGGGCGCGTCGTCGGCGCGGCGCAAAGCGGCGTCTTCATCGGCCTGCTCCTGGCGCGGGCGTTCTCCGGCGCCGTCAGCGACCTGGCCGGCTGGCGCGGCGTCTACCTCGCCGCCGCCGGGCTGATGCTGGCGATTGCGCTGCCGCTGTGGCGACGCTTGCCGCCGCTCCCCGTCGCCGCAAACGCGATGCGCTACCCCACGCTGCTGGCCTCCATGCTGGACTTACTGCGACGAGAAAAAACGCTGCAAGCGCGCGGCATGCTGGCGCTGCTGATGTTCGCCGCCTTCAACGTCTTCTGGAGCGCGCTGGCCCTGCCTTTGAGCGCGCCGCCCCACGGCTACTCCCGCACCGCCATCGGCGCCTTCGGCCTGGCGGGCGCGATAGGCGCGCTGGCCGCCGCCCGCGCCGGACGCTGGGCCGACGGCGGACATGGCCAGCGCACCAGCGCGGCGGCGCTGGCTTTATTGCTGCTGGCCTGGTGGCCGCTGTCGCTGATGCAGCAGTCGCTGGGCGCGCTGCTGATCGGCATCGTGCTGCTGGACCTGGGCGGCCAGGCGCTGCACGTCACCAACCAGAGCCTGATTTTCCGCGCCCGGCCAGCAGCCCATAGCCGGCTGGTGGGCCTTTACATGCTGTTCTACGCCGTTGGCAGCGGGCTGGGCGCCATCGGCGCAACGGCGGCCTACGCCCATGCTGGCTGGCAAGCCGTGTGTTTGCTGGGCGCCGCCGTCAGCCTGCTGGCCCTGCTGTTCTGGTGGGCGACGCACGGCGTCACCCCCGCGGCGGCGGACTGAAATGAAAAAGGCCAGTCGCGTGACTGGCCTTCTTGCTTGCCGTGGATGCCGGCGCCTGGATGAAAGAACCCACCCAAAGTCTAGCGGGTTAGAACGAGACAAGGCGAAAACGCACTCACCGCGTCACATCTCTCGACGCCCAGCAGATCGTAAACAGGCGCTTATTCTTCCGTCGTGTCCTGATGCATCGCCGCATCCGGAGTAATCATGGTCTGACGCGCGGCGGCGGCTTGCTGCTGCGCCTCTTCCACCTGCTTGCGCTGCTCCGCGCGCACCACGTCCAGATAGGACATGATGGCGAAAGTCAGCTCGCGGGTGCCTTCGTGGTTCAGCGCGGAAATGCTGAACACGCGCGGCGCCTTGAGATCGAAGCCGAAACGGTCGTCCGGCTGCTCTTCCGGCCAGCCGTAGGCCTTGAGGAAGGCGGACACCGTCAGCTCGCGCTCGTCCGGCGGCAACATATCCACCTTGTTCAACACCAGCCAGCGCGGCTTGCCGTGCAGTTCGTCGTCGTACTTCTTCAGTTCCTCGACGATGGCGCGCGCCTCGCGCACCGGATCCACGTCGGGATCGAACGGCGCCACGTCCACCACGTGCAGCAACAGGCCGGTGCGCTGCAAATGCTTGAGGAAGCGGTGGCCCAGGCCGGCGCCTTCCGCCGCGCCTTCGATCAGGCCGGGAATATCGGCGATCACGAAGCTGCGGGTATCGTCCATGCGCACCACGCCCAGATTGGGGTGCAGCGTGGTGAACGGATAATCCGCCACCTTGGGACGCGCCGCCGACACCGCGCGGATGAAGGTGGACTTGCCGGCGTTGGGCATGCCCAGCAGGCCCACGTCGGCCAGCACTTTCAGCTCCAGCTTCAGCGTGCGCTGCTCGCCCTGCTCGCCCGGCGTGCACTGACGCGGCGCGCGGTTGGTGGAGGATTTGAAATGGATATTGCCCAGGCCGCCCTTGCCGCCGCGCGCAATCATGATGCGCTGGCCGTGATGGGTCAGGTCCGCCACCAGCTCGCCGGTGTCATGGTCGGTGATCACCGTGCCCACCGGCATTTTCAGGTCGATGTCGTCGCCGCCCTTGCCGTAGCAATCGGCGCCGCGGCCGCGCTC
Source organism: Chromobacterium sp. Beijing (assembly GCF_021496765.1). Classification (NCBI taxonomy): domain Bacteria; kingdom Pseudomonadati; phylum Pseudomonadota; class Betaproteobacteria; order Neisseriales; family Chromobacteriaceae; genus Chromobacterium; species Chromobacterium sp. Beijing. The sequence goes on along the minus strand of NZ_CP053750.1, from coordinate 4,741,980 downwards.
GCCGTGTTCGGCCAGGTATTTCTTGACGAAGCGGAACTCCACCAGGGTGTTGACGTTCTCGTCCGCCACCGCGTACACGCTGCCGCCCTTGCCGCCGTCGCCGCCGTCCGGGCCGCCGAAGGGCACGAACTTCTCGCGACGGAAACTGGCCACGCCGTTGCCGCCGCGTCCCGCGAATACTTCAATGCGGGCTTCATCGATAAATTTCATGTTTTCAACCTCTGTCTTGCGAGGAGTCAGGGGTCAGGATGGACTCGCGGCCACCCTCACGCCTTGCCCCTCAGGGTATGAAAAAAGCCCTATCGCAGGATAGGGCTTTCTCGGTCACTAGAAAGCGAAAAATTATTCGCCGTCTACGCCGGTGTACGGAACCACATTAACGATCTTGCGCTTCATTGCACCTTTAATGGTGAATTCAACGTAACCGTCAACCTTGGCGAACAAGGTATGATCCTTGCCCTGACCAACGTTTTCACCTGCGTGGAAGCGGGTGCCGCGCTGACGCACGATAATGGAACCTGCCGGAATCAGTTCGCTGCCGTAAACCTTAACGCCCAGGCGTTTGGCTTCGGAGTCACGACCGTTGCGGGAGCTACCGCCTGCTTTTTTGTGTGCCATGACTGTTTATCCTTACTTCGAAATCGCGTCGATGCGGATTTCGGTGAAGTTTTGACGATGACCCTGATGTTTCTGGTAGTGCTTGCGACGACGCATCTTGAAGATGCGGATCTTGTCGCCACGACCGTGGGAAACAACGGTGGCCTTAACAGTGGCGCCGGCAATCATCGGGGCGCCTACAACAACCTGTTCACCGTCAGCAATCATCAGCACTTCTTCAAGTACGATCTGGCTGTCGACGTCTGCAGGTATCTGTTCTACTTTGAGTTTTTCACCAACGACAACTTTGTACTGCTTGCCGCCGGTTTTTATGACCGCATACATTCGCATGAGCTCCTGAATATAAAAATCTCGCCGCCTATTGCGGGAGAACGCGAAACTATACGGACACCCCGTCAACTTGTCAATGATTTCATCGACTTAGTCCTAAGGAGTACGCCCCGTGGCGGCTGGAGGGGCTTTTCTGGTAACATTCCAGCCTTTGGCGTACCCATCTCAAATAACTGGTTGAAATCGTGTCCACCCCGCTTTTCCGTACACTGATAGCCGACGACATGCAGGCCGTAGACCGCGTCATCCGCGCCCGGCTGCACTCCGACGTCGTCCTGATCCGCCAGGTAGCGGAATACATCATTTCCGCCGGCGGCAAACGCCTGCGCCCGGTGTTGACGCTGCTGTCCGGCCGCGCGCTGGGTCACGGCGGCGAACAATTGCACGAGCTGGCGGCGATGATCGAATTCATCCACACCGCCACCTTGCTGCACGACGACGTGGTGGACGAATCCGACCTGCGCCGCGGCCGCGAAACCGCCAATGCGCTGTTCGGCAACGCTGCCAGCGTGCTGGTGGGAGACTTCCTCTACACCCGCGCCTTCCAGATGATGGTGACCACCCGCAATATGGACATCCTGGCGGTGATGGCGGAAGCCACCAACATCATCGCCGAGGGCGAGGTGCTGCAGCTGCTCAATATCGGCAACACCGACGTCACCGAAGACGAATACCTGCGCGTGATCAAGTACAAGACCGCCAAGCTGTTTGAAGCCTCCGCCCGCGTGGGCGCGCTCAGCGCCGGCGCCAGCGCCGAACAGGCGCAGGCGATGGCCGAATACGGCATGTACCTGGGCACCGCTTTCCAGATCATCGACGACGTGCTGGATTACAGCGGCGACGCCGACACCATAGGCAAGAGCCTGGGCGACGATCTGGCCGAAGGCAAGCCGACCCTGCCCTTGATCTACACCATGCGCAACGGCGGCCCGGAAGCCTCCGCCACCGTGCGCGACGCGCTGGAACACGCCAGCCGCGATCGTTTCCAGGACGTGCTGGCTGCGGTACAATCCTGCGGCGCGCTGGACTACGCCCGGGCGGAAGCGGTCAAGGTGGCCGAACAGGCCGTGGCCGCGCTGGCGCCGATTCCGGAATCGGACACCCGTCAGGCCTTGGTGGAGTTGGCCCGCCTGTCGGTGGACCGCAGCGCCTGACCCAGCAGTTTTTCTAAGCGTCTCCGTAGTTAAATGGATATAACGGCCCCCTCCTAAGGGGCAGTTACAGGTTCGATTCCTGTCGGGGGCGCCACCTCTGCTTGCAAAGCAGCAAGCGCCGCAGATCAAACAAGCCGCGACCGGCCAACGGCGCGGCTTTTTTGCGCCCTATTCAGCGCCCTAACCGGCTTAGTCATTGCCACGCCGGCTTCGCCAGGTGAAGACCGGCCGCATCTTCAAGAACCCGCGGCTGCAAAGCCCGGTGGTGCTGGCCGATGGCGTCGAGAAGACCATCCACGGCCGCCGCCAGAGCCACCTGACCGCCATCATCCTGCCGCAACTGGAAAAGCTCGGCCTCTACGCCGCGCCGGACATCCAGTCCTAACCTCCCTCGCCTCCCCTCGACAGCCCGCCTAGTGTGGGCTGTCACGCATTCCCCCGCTCAAACTGCAAAATTGCAAACCCTTCCCCATATGAAATATGACATTGACACGCGCAAACCAGCAAGAACGGCCGGAATCCGCCGGCTTACGCGCCATTGGGTGTGGTAGGATATGAAGAAATTCCGTGGATTGACCCCTTAACTACACCTAAGTCATTGATTGTTGAGAACAACCCATCCACGGTTTGCTCTCTGAAATCCACGGTTTCGCCTCCCACTTCCACGGTTTGCTCCAATTCTTCCACATTGGGGTTTTACGGTTTCACCCCTCTTCTTCTCTTCTTCCTTTATAAAAAACAAAGAGATAGAGAAGAAAAGCAGTGAAAGGGGAAGCAAGCGGCCATCCACGGTTTCGGAGCGCTGCTTAAAAATTAATCCACGGGTTTGCCGACTGATGTGGTGGAAATGGTGGATTCGCCCTTCCCTTCATGGCATTGATTTTATTGAAGTTTATGCGGCATCCACGGAATCGGGGGAGAGGTGGTGGACAAACCGTGGATGAAAAGCCGTTACAGGACAAAGACTTAGGGGTCAATCCACGGTTTCGGGGGGATTCTAGATGTATGTACCTGGCAGCACGCAAAAATGATCCGTAGTAACTTCACTCACTATCAAGTTCTGTAAAACAAAGTAGCAATCCCGAAAGCCTGCCTAGAGCCACCAATCGAGGCTGTAGACCCAGCAGGCTTACTCTGTCATTCGCTAACTAATTTTCCCAAAAGTGTTATCTGGAACAAGCTTGTAAGACTGAATTTGCAACAAAACTTTCTGGCACTATTTCCGATGCAGCATTTATGCCCTAAAATTCAGAAGCTATAACTAGAGCATCGAGAGGACTCTGTGATTAATTTACTCTATGTCAAAGGCTACAAGTCAATTGACAATCTAAAACTTCCCCTTGGTCGTGTAAACGTCATCATTGGAGAAAACGGTGCTGGGAAAAGTAATATTCTTGAGGCGATCGCACTAGCTGGAGCCGCCAGTGCAGGAAAGCTAGATAATGAATTCTTAGCATCTAGAGGTATACGTGTCACACCTCCAGAATATATGCGTCCCGCCTTTCCAGACTGTTCCATCGAGAGGCCAATTGAGATAAGTGCTAATGATGAAAAGACCAAAATCAGCTTCAAATTAACAAATGACAATGCACCATATTCCAAATGGGAATCAAGAATATTCAACGCAACGAATACATTTAACCTAACAAATGCACCTGAGAGGCTGAACAAACTAAAGCACGAAGCCATAAACACTGACACACTTGATGTATTTAGAGAAACGCTTAAGGAAATACTAGGCCAACTTAGTGACACCTTAGATAATGCAAAAAATATATCATCCACCATCAAAAAAGAAATTAAATCAAAAAATCAAGAAATGGCAGACAATATAATAAAGGAATTGATATTCAAAGAATCAACAAATACTACTTCAGATACCCTTTCAAAATTTATCATATACTCACCGGAAAATTCATCCTTAAAAACTTTTGAGAAAGAAGGACAAATTGAACCATTAGGAATAAATGGTGAAGGGCTTCTTAGACTATTGCAAGTAATTTCACTGGATGAGAGCCAACGAGATATTTTAAATGAAATAACCAAATCATTAAAAGTCCTTGGCTGGTTTAAAGCATTCGAAGTTAAGTCAGAAAGCACAGGTAGCCGTATTGAAATCGAAGACAAATACATTGACAACAGCAAAAAGTACTTTAACCAACTAAGTGTCAACGAAGGATTTTTATTTCTTTTATTCTACTTTACGTTATTCTCCTCTAATTTGACACCTAAATTCTTCGCCATTGATAACATTGATGCTTCTTTAAACCCTAAACTTTGTCAAAAATTAATGCAAATCATCACGAAACTGGCTGAAAAGTATGACAAACAAGTAATACTAACTACACACAATCCTGCAATTTTAGATGGTTTAAATCTGGACGATGACAATCAGAGACTATTTGTGATTTCACGAAACAGACTTGGCTTTACACGAGCAGAACGAAAAGAGAAACCTATCCAATCATCTGATGAAAAACCGATTAGACTTTCAGAAGCGTTTCTTCGTGGCTCGCTAGGTGGTCTTCCAAGTGGATTTTGAAAATGACAAGCTTCGCCTTAATATGTGAAGGAATAACAGACCAAGTCGCACTAGAATCCATTCTTTACGGTCACTATCAAGATCCCAACTTGGATATTCATCCATTACAACCTATCCGAGACGAAACTGATGAATCACGGCAAGGAAATTTCGGGGGATGGGAAAAAGTATTAGAATATTGTTCCGACAATGAAAAAGTATCAGAAGCTCTCCACCTTAATGATTTCTTAATAATTCAAATTGATGCCGATATAATAGAACATGAGAAATTTGACGTAAGGAAAACAGATCAAAATGGGAATGAAAAATCTGTAGCGGCATTAATAAATGACATAGTTGAAAAAATAAATAACATTTTAGGGGACATTATTTTAGAAAAATTTCCTAACAGAGTTTTATACGCAATATGCGTATACTCATTAGAATGCTGGATTCTCCCTATAAAAACAACAAGTCATCATAGAAACAAGACTAAATCATGCGAAATAGCGCTCGATACAATTATTAAAAAATCAAACGGAACATATGAAAAAACTTACGATTGCTACCAAACTTTAACCAAAGGATTTGAAAAAAATAAAAACCTCACACTTGCTATTAACCACAATGAAAGTCTTAGAAAATTCATTGAGTCCTTACCAGAAATATAATAAAACTCCAGATGAATAATAATAAAGTTGCCATTCAAAGATGGCAAGGATGCAGCGCTGGGGGCATCGACGGGGGCATTTAAAAAATCAACAAACAAGAAATTCATTAAATATCAATAATTTGAAATTCCAATTCTACGTCTGTCGGGGCGCCACCTCTGCCTGCAAAGCAGCAAGCGCCGCAGATCAAACAAGCCGCGACCGGCCAACGGCGCGGTTTTTTTACGCCATGTCCTCCCCCTCAGCGCCGTCCGGCGCGATCCGGCCGCCCGCGCACAGCCCGGCCAGTTCGGTCCTCACGAATTGATGCACCGGATCGTCGTTCACCCTGGGATGCCATAACAACTCCACATCGATCCGCAAGCTCGGCTCGTCTATCTGCGCCCGCGCCATGCCCGTCTGATGCCGGCCGACGATGGCGCAAACCACGGAGGGCAGCACCGCCACCGCCGGCACCGCCGCCAGTATCGGCGGAATGGCCAGCAGGCTGGCGGCGCGCGCCAAGACGCGGCGCTGCAAGCCGCGCAGTTGCAGGTAATGGTCTATCAGGCTGAGCGCTTCGCCGATGTAAGAGGTGTAGACATGCGGCCAGGCAGCCACTTCCTCCGCGCCCACCACGGCCGGCAATTGCAGCTGTCCGCGGTGATAGAGGCAGGCGAAGCCGCTGCGCAGCAGGGTCTGGCGTTCCAGCCGGGGCGTGGGGAAGGGAAAGTAGCCAACGGCGTAATCAATCTGCGCCGATTCCAGCGCCGCCAGCGCCTGAGCGGCGGACAAGGCCGCCACATCCACGCTCAGGCCCGGCGCCCGCTCGCGGCAGGCCCCGAGCAAGCCGGGCAGCAAGGCGGCCTCCAGCGCGTCCGGCAAGGCCAGCCGCACCGTTCTTTCCACTGTTTCCAGGTCCACGGGCCGTTGCCGGAACAGGCGCTCGCCGGCGCCCAGCCAGGCTTCCAATTCAGGCAGCAAGGCCTCGGCGAACGGGGTGGGCATCATGCGCTGGCCGTGCCGGTACAACAAGGCGTCCTGCAACTGCTCCCGCAGCTGCTTGAGCAGATGGCTGACCGCCGGCTGCCCCAGGCACAGCAGCCGCGCGCTCTGGCTGACGTTGCGCGTGCTCAGCAGCGTGTGCAAGGCCACCATATTGTTGAGATCCAGGCGGCGCAGCCAGACCGCGTCTATATCAGTCATTTCGATAGATGCCATGTAAACAATCGATTTCATTGAATTATAGCCGGCTCCGATAATGGGGACACCCTCCCGAGTCCCGAGCCCATGAACGACGAACGCACGCAAGCCACGCCCTGGTATCTGATTTCCATCATGCTGATCGCCTGTCTGGAGTTTTTCCAGAACGGCCTGCTCAACTTCGCCTCCAGCCAGGTGATGGGCGGCGTGGGCGCCGCGCCGGAGGAGTTCAGCTATGCGGCCATGGCTTACGCCAGCGCCGCCGTTCTGGTGCTGTTGCAGCACGAATGGCTGAGCCGCCGCCTGGGCATGCGGCGTTATATCCGCCTGTCCATCATCGTGTTCGGCGTCGGCGCGCTGACCTGCGGTTTCGCCAATAGCCCCAGCCAGCTGATACTGGGCCGGGCGCTGCAAGGCCTGGGCGGGGCGGCTTTCTTCACCGCGGCGCGGGTGGAAGTGAACGCGCTGACGGACAAGAGCAAGATGCTGGGCCTGCTCTGTTTCGGCTATGCGCTGATGCTGGGCTCCGCCTGCGGCCCGCTGCTGGGCGCGGAATTGATCAGCCGCCAGGACTGGCGCTGGATTTTCTTCGCCGTGCTGCCGGCGCTGGCGCTGGCCTGGCCGGCCACCCGGCTGCTGAGCCAGCGGGCGGAACCGGCCCATCCTCACACCCAGGGCTCGCGCGCCTTCCTGTGCATGATTGTCGGCGTGCTGGCGCTGCAATGGCTGATTCAACAGCTGCCCTACGATTTCTTCTCCCGGCCCGAATGGCTGCTGGCCATCCTCTCGCTGGCCTTGCTGGCCGGCTGGGGCTGGCAATACCACCGCCGGCGGCGCCCGCTGCGCAAGAAAGCCCTGCTCCAGCTGCGCTACCTGGCCGGCCTGGGCTTTTACAGCTGCTGCTATCTGCTGGTTTCCGCCAACAGCTACATCCTGCCGGTGATGGCGCAGCAGGCGCTGGGCTTTGACCTGCCGACAACCGGGCGCTTGCTGTCGGTGAGCTTTGTCGCCGGCATCCTGTTTTCCACGTTCTACGCCTTTTTATTGCTCAAGCGCCGGGCGCGCGGCGTGCGCGCCATGATGGCGGCGGCCTGCTGCCTGCTGCTGCTCTACGGCGTGTTGATGTCCGGCCTCAATCAAAACGCGCCGGCCAGCCTGATCGTAAGCATCCTGATCTGCAACGGCGGCTTCATGTCCCTGTTCATCATGGCGGTGGCGCAGGCCACCTTCAGCCATATCGATCAGCCCGACTTCGCCCGCGCCTACCAGACCAAGAACATCGTCCGTCAGCTGTCGCTGTCCATGGGGGTGGCCGCCAGTACAGTGTTTCTGCAAGCGCGCAACGCCTTGCACTACCAGCGCCTGTCCGAGGGTTTCAGCGTGCTCAACCCGGCGTTCAACGCCGCGCTGGACCAATTGCAGCAAGCCTTGCCGGAGCTGAGCGCCAAACAAAGAATGGCCGTGCTGGCGGGGCAGCTGACGCAGCAATCGCAATTGCTGTCCTGCCTGGACTTCTTCCGGCTGGAATGCGTGATGGCCATAGGTCTTATAGTGATAGTGCTGTGGCAGCAAAGCCTGGGCCGGCAAGACTCCGGCCCGGCCGCATCCAAGCCTTTATGAGCAAGGAGATCCAAATGCTATATGGACTCACCCCGCTGGGGGTCTTTCATACCGCCGTCAGCCTGCTGGCGGTCGCTTTCGGCGCTATCGCGCTGTGGCGCGACGGCAGGATCAGCCCGCGCAATCGACTGGGCCAGGCTTATGTGATCGGCACCGTGATCAGCTGCGTCACCGCCCTGGGCATTTTTCAGCACGGCGGCTTCGGCAAGCCGCACGCCTTGGCCCTCATCACGCTGGTCGTCCTGCTGCTGGCGCTGCTGGCGGAGTTCAAGGGCCTTTTCGGCGGCAAGGCCGCCCATGCGTCCGCCGTCGGCTTGTCCGCCACCTTCCTGTTCCATTGGATTCCGGCCGTCACGGAAACCTCCACCCGGCTGCCCTTGGGCCATCCCCTCTTGTCCAGCCCCGACGCGCCCGCCCTCCAGATCGCCACCGGCGTCCTGCTGCTGCTCTTCATCGCCGGCGCCGCCCGGCAGTGGAAAACCATCAACGCGGCCTTGAAAGCGGGCGCGGGATGACCACATGCAAGCCATGCTCAAACTGGATATCAAGATACGAGCCGCGCAAGCGGCGGACCTGCCGGCCCTGATCGGCGTCGACGCCATCGCGCAGCGGGACCCCGCCCGACGCAGGATGCTGGGCGAGGCCATCGCCGCGCAAAGCTGCTGGCTGGCCGAGGCCGAGGAGGCGCTGGGCTACGGCATTCTGGACCGCTCCTTCTTTCAACAACGCTTCATCCCGCTGCTGATGGTGGCGGAAGCCGCCAGAGGCCGCGGCGTGGCCAGCGCCTTGATGGCGGAGTTTGAACGGCGATGCGCGGGCGACAAGCTGTTCACCTCCGCCAATGAATCCAATCTGCCGATGCGGCGCTTGCTGGACAAGCTGGGCTTCCGGGAAAGCGGACGCATCGACAATCTGGACGACGGCGACCCGGAGCTTGTGTTCATGAAGCGGGCTGCGCGCCCAGCCGGTTAAGACGCCGGCTGCGGCCAGCTCAGCTCAAAGCGGCTGCCGCCGCCCACGCGGCTGCAACGGGCCTCGCCGCCGTGAGCCAGCGCGATGGCGGCCACCACCGCCAGCCCCAGGCCGCTGCCGCCCTTGCCGCTTTGCCGCGCCGCGTCCGCGCGGCGGAAGGCCTCGAAGGCGTGCGGCGCGAAATCGTCTGGAATGCCCGGCCCCTCGTCCTCCACCCGCAAGCTGCACAGGCCGTCCTCCATGCGCAGCCGCACCCGCACCAGGCCGGGCTGGGCGTAGCGGCGCGCATTGTCCAGCAAGGCCAGCAGCGCCTGGCGGATGCGCACCGGATCGCAATGCGCCGGGCGCTCGTCCAGATCCAGCACCGCCTGCAAGCCGGCCGCCAACAAGGCGTCCTCGAACACCTCCACCACCGCGCGCACTTCGGCCGCCAGATCGGTGTCTCGCATCTCTATGTCCAGATGCCCGCTTTCCGCCAGGCTGATCACGCGCAAGTCCTCGATCAGATGCGCCAGGCTCTCCACCTGGGCCAGCAGCCGGCGGAACTGGTTCTCGTCCGGGGTGAACACCCCTTCCGCCAGCCCTTGCAGCCGTCCGCGCAGCACCGTGACCGGGGTGCGCAGCTCATGGGCGATGGCGGCGTTCCAGAACGCCTGCTCCTTGGTCATGCGCTGCAACTGGTCCGCCAGCGCGTTGAAGTCGTCGGCCAGCGCCGCCGCCTCGCGCAGCGAACGGTCCCCGGCCGCCGCGCGCGCGTCCAGATCGCCCTGGGCCACGCGGCGTATGCCCTCCGCCACGGAGTTGAGCGGCACCAGGATGCGGCGCGCCAGACGCAGGCCCATCACCACCGACAGCGCCAGGCCCGCCACGGTGCTGGACAGCAGCCACACCCATTCCGGCATCGTCATCTTCCAGCCCGGCGTCTCGAAATGCACCGGCCAGTAGGTCATCGCCACATAGTAGAAAGTGAAGCCGGTCACCACCACCAGCACGGTCACGCAGAAGGCCATCGTCGCCATCGACAGCGCGATCTGCCGGCTCAGCCCCTCCAGCCTCATTCCGCGCCCCACAGCTTGTAACCCACGCCGCGCACGCCCACCGGCACGCCGTCCACGCCGCACTCCTCCAGCTTCTTGCGCAGCTTGCTGATGTGGCTGTCCACGGTGCGCTCCAAGGCGTCGCCTTCCGGCAGGCAGGCGGCCAGCAGCTCGGCGCGGCTGAACACCCGCCGCGGCGCGCGCGCCAGTTGCGCCAGCAGTTTGAATTCGGTCAGGGTCAGCGTCAGCACATGGCGCTGCTTGCCGGCCTGCACCGCCACTTCGTGGTTTTCCAGATCGATCTCGAACGGCTCCGCGCGCAGCACGCGCGGCTCCGCCTGACGCGCGCCGGACATGGAGCGGCGCAGCACCGCCTGCGTGCGCGCCACCACCTCGGCGGGATTGAAGGGTTTGACCACGTAGTCGTCCGCGCCGATGCGCAAGCCCATCAGCTTGTCGATGTCCTGGTCCAGCGCCGTCAGCATGATCACCGGCGTGTCGCCGCGGTGGCGGATTTCCGCCAACACCTGCCAGCCGTCGGCGCGCGGCATCTGCACGTCCAGCAAGACCAGATCCGGCTTCAGCGACAGGTGCAGCTCCAGCGCCTGCCGGCCGTCCGCCGCGTGCGCGCAACGCATGCCGCTGCGGGTCAGATAGGCGGTGAGAATCTCCGCGATCTCGGGTTCGTCTTCAGCGACGAGGATCAAGGCCTGACGGTCTTGAGCCCCGCCGGACGGTCGCATTGTCTGAGTCATGGCGCCGATTTCGCATCCTGTTTGCATCTCCATCGAATCTCCATGCTACCACACGAAAAACCCCATCCGACCCCGGCATACTGCCGCATATTTTTTACGGGCGGCCCGCCGCCCAAGCCTGATTGGAGTGGAAATGAAGAGTAAACGAGCCAGCCTCTACGGCGGCGGCTGCCTGCTGGCGGCGGCGCTGCTGAGCGCCTGCGGACAAGCCGAGACCCAAGCGCCGCCGCCGGCGATCCCGGTGCGCACCCTCAGCGCGGCCCCGGCCCCGCTCAAGCTGAGCGAAGACCTGCCCGGCCGCGTGGCCGCGGTGCGGGTGGCGGAAATCCGCCCCCAGGTCAGCGGCATCGTGCTGCGCCGGCAATTTGAGCAAGGCACCGAGGTGCGCGCCGGCCAGCCGCTGTTCCAGATCAACCCGGCGCCGTTCAAGGCGGAAGTGGACACCGCCGCCGCCGCGCTGCAACGCGCCGAGGCCGCGCTGACGCGCGCGCGGGTGCAAACCGCCCGCCTCAAGCCGCTGGTGGAAACCGACGCCGTCAGCCGCCAGGTTTACGACGACGCCGCGTCCCAGCGCGATCAGGCCGCCGCGGACGTGGCCCAGGCGCGCGCCGCGCTGGCCCGCCGCCAGCTGGACCTGAAATTCTCCCGCGTGGAAGCGCCCATCTCCGGCCGCATCGACCAGGCCCTGGTCACCGAGGGCGCGCTGGTGGGCGGCGCCGACGGCGCCCCGATGGCCCGCATCCAACAGATAGACCAGGTGTACGTGGACGTGCGCCAGCCGGCGGCGGCGCTGGAAGCCGTGCGCCAAAGCCTGGCCGCCCAGCCGGACAGCGCCGGCGGCGGCCTGCCGGTGTCCATCCTGCGCGACGACGGCGCGCCCTACGGCCTCAACGGCCGCATCCTGTTCTCCGGCGTCAACGTGGACGCCGGCACCGGCGACGTGCTCTTGCGCGTGCTGGTGGACAACCCCGAGCGGCGGCTGCTCCCCGGCATGTTCGTCCGCGCCCGCGTGCCGCGCGCCAGCTACGCGGCGGCGCTGACCGTGCCGCAGCAGGCCGTGGTGCGCATCGGCGGCAAGACCCAACTGTGGACCGTGGACGCCAAGAACCAGGCGCGGCTGAACGTGGTGGAGCTGGGCGAACTGGCCAACCGCCAATACCGCATCCGCTCCGGCCTGCGCGCCGGGCAGAAGGTCGTGGTCGAGGGCATGGAACGCCTCGCCGACGGCGCCGTGGTGGCCGCCAGCGAAGCCGCGCCCGCGGCCAAGCGCTGATCGAAGGAAGCCGTCATGTCTCAATTCTTCATCCGCCGCCCGGTGTTCGCCTGGGTGATCGCCCTGTTCATCATTCTGCTGGGGGTGATCGCCATCCCGCAGCTGCCGATCGCGCGTTACCCCTCGGTGGCGCCGCCCTCGGTCACCATCACCGCCAGCTACCCCGGCGCCACGCCGCAGACCATGAGCGACGGCGTGCTCAGCCTGATCGAGCGCGAGCTGTCCGGCGTCAAGAACCTGCTGTATTTCGAATCCTCGGCCGATACCTCCGGCACCGCCCAGATCACCGTCACCTTCAAGCCGGGCACGGACCCGGAGCTGGCCCAGGTGGACGTGCAGAACAAACTCAAGGCGGTGGAGCCGCGGCTGCCCGCCCCGGTACGCCAGAACGGCGTGATGGTGGAATCCGCCTCCTCCGGCTTCCTGATGCTGATCGGCCTGCGCTCGGACAGCGGCCGCTTCGACGAAGGCGCGCTCAGCGACTACCTGTCGCGCAATATCGCCGAAGAACTGCGCCGCATCGAAGGCGTGGGCCGCGTCCAACAATTTGGCACGGAACAAGCGATGCGCGTCTGGGTGGACCCGGCCAAGCTGATCACCTACGGCCTGTCCATGAGCGAGCTCACCGCCGCCATCGCCCAGCAAAACGTCCAGATCGCCCCCGGCAGCCTGGGCGCCGCGCCCGCCCTGCCCGGCCAGCGCGTCACCGTGCCGCTCACCGTGCAAGGCCAGCTGACCGCGCCGGAAGAGTTCGCCGCCATCGTGCTGCGCGCCAACGCCAACGGCTCCAAAGTGGTGCTGGGCGACGTGGCGCGGGTGGAGATAGGCTCCCAGGGCTATAGCTTCGTCAGCCGCGAAAACGGCAAGCCCGCCTCCTTCGCCGGCGTGCAACTGGCGCCGGGCGCCAACGCGGTCAAAACCGCGGAAGCGGTGCGGGCGCGGCTGGCCGAGCTGAGCACCTCCATGCCGGCCGGCATCAGCTACTCCGTGCCCTTCGACACCGCGCCCTTCGTCAAGATCTCCATCGAAAAAGTGATCCACACCCTGCTGGAAGCCATGGTGCTGGTCTTCCTGGTGATGTATCTGTTCCTGCAAAACGCGCGTTACACCCTGATCCCAGCCATCGTCGCCCCGGTGGCCATGCTGGGCACCTTCGCCGTGATGCTGGCCACCGGCTTCTCCATCAATGTGCTGACCATGTTCGGCATGGTGCTGGCCATCGGCATCATCGTAGACGACGCCATCGTGGTGGTGGAAAACGTGGAACGGCTGATGGCGGAAGAAGGCCTGTCCCCGCAGGACGCCACCTCCAAGGCCATGAAGGAAATCACCGGCGCCATCGTCGGCATCACCCTGGTGCTCACCGCCGTCTTCATCCCCATGGCCCTGTCCAGCGGCTCCGTGGGCGTGATCTACCAACAGTTTTCCCTGTCCATGGCCGTGGCCATCCTGTTCTCCGCGCTGCTGGCGCTGACACTGACCCCGGCGCTGTGCGCCACCATGCTCAAGCCCATCCCGCAGGGACACCATGAAAAGCGCGGCTTTTTCGGCTGGTTCAACCGCCGCTTCGCCCAGCTCACCGCCTGGTACGAAACCCGCGTAGGCCGGCTGATAGGCCGCGCCGGCCGCGTGATGCTGCTGTTCCTGGCCATCTCCGGCGCGCTGGCCGCCGGCTTCAAGGCGCTGCCCTCCTCCTTCCTGCCGGAAGAAGACCAGGGCTATTTCATGACCAGCTTTCTCTTGCCCGCGGACGCCACCGTCGAGCGCACCCGCGACGTGGTTAAAACGCTCGATGACCATCTGGCGACGCGCCCTGCGCTCCAGTCCAGCATCTCCATCATCGGCTACGGCTTCTCCGGCTCCGGCCCCAACGCGGCGCTGAACTTCGCCGTGCTCAAAGACTGGAAACAACGCGGCGACAGCAGCACCGTGGAAGAAGCCATGCGCGCCCAACATCGCCTGTCCGCCGTCACGGAAGGCGCGGCGATGAGCCTGCTGCCGCCGGCCATCGACGAACTGGGCACCAGCTCCGGCTTCAGCCTGCGGCTGCAAGACCGCGCCAACCAAGGCCACGCCGCGCTCAAAGCGGCCGAAGCCCAATTGCTGGAACTGGCCTCCCGCAGCAAGATCGTCCAGGGCGTCTACCCGGACAGCCTGCCGGCCGGCACCAGCGTGCGCCTGGACATAGACCGGCAAAAGGCCGAGGCGCTGGGCGTGTCCTTCAACAGCGTCAGCGACACCCTGTCCACCGCCATGGGCTCCACCTACGTCAACGACTTCCCGCACGCCGGCCGCATGCAGCAAGTCATCATCCAGGCCGACGCGCCGGCGCGCATGCAGCTGGACAATGTGCTCAAGCTCTACGTGCGCAACGCCAGCGGCGGCATGGTGCCGCTGTCCGAAGTGGTGCGCCCGGCCTGGTCCGAAACCCCGCTGCAACTGGTGCGCTTCCAGGGCTACCCGTCCGCCCGCCTGTCCGGCGGCGCCGCGCCCGGCTACTCCAGCGGCGCGGCCATGGCCGAGATGGAACGGCTGGCCACGCAACTGCCGCCCGGCTTCGCCCTGGCCTGGACCGGCCAATCGCTGCAGGAACGCCAATCCGCGGCCCAGGCCCCCATGCTGATGGCGCTGTCCATGATCGTGGTGTTCCTGGTGCTGGCCGCGCTGTACGAAAGCTGGGCCATCCCGCTGTCCGTGATGCTGGTGGTGCCGCTGGGCCTGATCGGCGCCATCGGCGCGGTGATGCTGCGCGGCATGCCCAACGACGTGTTCTTCAAAGTGGGCCTGATCACCGTAATTGGCCTGTCCGCCAAGAACGCCATCCTGATCATCGAGTTCGCCAAACAACTGCATGAAGAAGGCAAGAGCCTGGTGGACGCCGCGGTGCAAGCCTCCCGGCTGCGGCTGCGCCCCATCCTGATGACCTCGCTGGCCTTCGGCCTGGGCGTGCTGCCGCTGATGCTGGCCACCGGCGCCAGCGCCGAAACCCAGAACGCCATCGGCACCGGCGTGTTCGGCGGCATGGTCACCGCCACCGTGCTGGCCATCTTCTTCGTACCCGTATTCTTCGTGGTCGTGATGAGCGCGCAAGCGCGCATCGCCAACTGGCGCAAGCCGCGTCCGGCCGCGGAACAGAAAGTTGAATCATGAAAGCGCTCCTCCCCCTGGCCCTGGCCCTAAGCGTCTCCGCCTGCTCGCTGACCCAGCCGCTGCGCAAGCCGGAGCCGCCGGTGCCGGCCCGCTACGCCACGGCGGCCGCGGACGATGCCAACGCCAACGCCGCCGACCTGGGCTGGCGCGCCATGTTCGGCGACCGCCGGCTGCAAAGCCTGATAGAGCTGGCGCTGCGCAATAACCGCGACCTGCGCCTGGCCGCTCTCAACGTGGAAGCCGCCGAAGCCCAATACGGCATCCAGCGCGCCGCGCGGCTGCCGTCCGTGGACGCCGGCGCCGGCCTCAACCGCCAGCGCAGCCCGGCCAACCGCGAAACCGATCCGTTCACCCCGGCCGCCGTGCAAAACCAGTACGGCGTCAACGTGGGCGTCAGCGCGTTTGAGATTGACCTGTTCGGCCGCGTGCGCGCGCTGTCCGACGCCGCCTTCGCCCGCTACCTGGCCACCGACCACGGCCGCCGCGCCGCCCAGATCGCCCTGGTGGGCGCGGTGGCGGACGCCTACTTCGCGGAACGGCTGGCGCGCGAACAACTGGCGCTGGCGGAACGCACCCAGGCGGACTGGCGGCAATCGCTGGCGCTGGCGCGCCGGCTCAAGGACGCGCAACAGGCCGGCGGCCTGGACGTGGCCCAGGCCGAAGGCCAAGTGGCCAGCGCCGACGCCGACCTGGAAGCCCGCGCCCGCGCCGCGGACCAGGCGCGCAACGCGCTGCGCCTGCTGCTGGGCGCGGAACCGCCGGAAGACCTGCCCGAGCCGCTGCCGCTGGACCGCCAGCCGGTGGTGACCCGGCTGGCCGCCGGCCTGCCCTCCGAGCTGCTGTTCCGCCGCCCGGACATCCTGCAAGCCGAACAACAACTGGAAGCCGCCAACGCCGACATCGGCGCCGCGCGCGCCGCCTTCTTCCCCCGGCTGTCGCTGAGCACCTCCGCCGGCTTCCTCAGCCCCGGCCTGCGCAATCTGTTCGACGGCGGCCAACACGTATGGAGCTTTGCGCCGCAAATCAACATCCCGCTGTTCCAGGGCGGCCGGCTGCGCGCCGAACTGCGGCTGGCGGAAGTGCGCAAATCCAGCGCCGTGGCCGAATACGAACGCGCCATCCAGATTGCCTTCCGCGAAGTGGCCGACGGCCTGGCCGGCCGCGAAACCTTCAGCCGCCAGATAGACGCCCAGGCGCGCGCGGTGGCCAGCGCCGAGCGCCGCGCCGACCTCTCCGGCCAGCGCTACCGCGCCGGCGTGGACGGCCGGCTGGAACTGCTGGACGCCCAGCGCCAACTCTACGCCGCCCAACAAGGGCTGCTGGACCTGCGCCGCGGCGAACTGAGCAACGCCATTGCGCTGTACAAGGCGCTGGGCGGCGGCCTCACCGAAAAGTAAGAACGGCGAAAAACCCCTGATGCTGCGTCGGCGCGCCTTGCCTCAAAGATTTTGTTGGCCGCTCTAAGAACGTGTTTGCGATCTCGCGAGCTAGGCGAAAACCGCTGAGAAAGCGGAATGTACGCGGGGTACATCAGCATTTAGAAGGTGTACTCACCGTGTAACGCTCCACGACGCGCAGCAGATCGTAAACAGGTTCTCAGCGCCGTTTACCGCACACCCCCATCCCCTCCTTTCGCGCGGCCCACGCTGGCCGCGCTCTTTTTACCCCGCCTCCCGCCTTGCAATCCCGCGCCCGTGGATACAAACATAAAGCTGTACCACCCCATTGGCCGCACCAAGATGAAGCTTCTCTCCCAGCTCTCGCCACGCAGTTTCCGGCTGCGGCTCAGCCTGCTGTTCGGCGGCCTGTTCCTGCTCGCCTCCCTGCTGGACACCGCGCTGGAACCGCAACTGAACCAGGGCCTGCTGCAAGACAAGGGCGAAGCCTTGCAGGCCACCGCGCGCGGCATCGCCAAATCCCTGGCCGCCGGCCTCAGCCAACGGCGGCGAGAACTCGCCCTGCACACCCAAACCCCCGTCTTCCTCAGCGCCCCGCTGGACAGCCCGGCGCTGCGCGGCGGCCTGGAACACATCAGGCTGCACAACCCGGACTACGCCTGGCTGGGCGTGATCGCGCCGGACGGCCGCATCGTCTCCGCCAGCGGCAAAGCGCCGTCTCCCCGCATTGAATTCGCCGCCCCGCTGCATGACGAGGCCGGCAAGCTGCGCGGCGCGCTGGCCGCCCAAAGCGCCTGGGCCTGGGTGGCGACGCTGATCGCCGAACGCCTGCCGCGCGGCAGCGCCGGGGACGCGCCGCAAGTCTTCATCGTCAACCAGAACAACACCCCGCTGTTCCCGCCCGGCGCGCCGGACCAGGCGGACATGCCCGCGCCGCTGAGCGGCCCCGGCTACCAACAAGGCGACTGGGCGGATGGCGAAACCTACCTCTACGCCGACGCCGCAATAGACGACGCCCCCGGCCCCGGCTGGCGCGTCATCGTCCGCCAGCCGCCGCCGCAAGCCTTCGCCGCCCTCAGCCGGCTGCGCTCCGCGCTGACCCTGCCCGGCTTGATCATCACCCTGCTGCTGATGATCGTGGTCTACCGGCTGGCCGCCGCCTTCAGCCGCCCGCTGGAAACCCTGGCCCGCACCGCCCAGCGCGTCAGCGCCGGCGACGAAGAAGCGGACTGGAGCTTGCGCAGCGGCGCCCGCGAACTGCAACAACTGGCCCAGGCCATGCGACAGATGACTGCCGCCCTGCTGGCGCGCCGCGGCGAGCTGGCCGCCGCCAACGCCGGCCTGGAACAAAAAGTGGAAGAACGCACGGAAGCGCTGAGCCAAGCCAAACGCCAATTGGAGGAAAGAGCGGCGCAACTGGAACAAATGGCGCGCCACGACGCGCTGACCGGCCTGGGCAACCGCATGGCCGCCACGGAATGGCTGACGGCGGAATACCAGCGCTATCACCGCAGCCGCGCGCCCTACTCCGTGCTGCTGCTGGACGCCGACCACTTCAAACGCGTCAACGACAACCACGGCCACGCGGTGGGCGACCAAGTGCTGCAACAAATCGCCGCCGCCCTGAACGGCGCGGCCCGCGCCACGGACCTCACCGCCCGCTACGGCGGCGAGGAGTTCCTGCTCCTGCTGCCGGACACCGACGCCGAAGGCGCGCTGGTGCTGGCCGAACGGGTGCGCGCCGCGGTGTCCGCCGCCTCCGACACCGTGGCCGGCGTCGTCACCGTCAGCATAGGCGCGGCCACCGCGCGCGACGACGACGCCACCCACGAAACCATTGTCCAGCGTGCGGACGAGGCTTTGTATCGGGCCAAGGCGAATGGGCGGAATCGGGTGGAGGGGGCGGGGTGAGGGGCTTTCATTACCCATGAGGATGATTTGGGCCCTACTCAAGTTTGACTGAACAAAGATCTAACAACACTAGAACATCCAATTGATGGAAATTTCGTACCCTACGTAATTCTCCATATTTAAAAATCAAGTTGAGCAAGCTAGAAATCGATAGATCATTCCCATTCAGACTATCGTAAACCGTTTAAGGCTAGCATCCTCACTATGCAAAATCTCAAACTGTCTCTCATTAATTGCTATGGCATTCGCCAGTTAAATGCATCCCTAGACTACAGCCAGTCATCTGTTGTTGCCATCTACGCGCCAAATGGTGCAATGAAAAGCTCATTAGCAAACACCTTTCAAGACATTGCCGATGGACTAAATTCAAAAGACCGTATATTTCAGAGTAGGACAACACATCGAGAGGTCAGAGACGAAACAGACTCAGAAATAGATGCCAGCAGCATTTTAGTTCTTCGACCCTTCGAAGACCCTATTCAACAGAATGGGGACACCGCCACATTATTGGTAAATCAAGCATTACGTGAAGAATATTCCACATTGCACACGGATATTAATACAGCCAAAACTTTACTACTCAAAGCATTAAAATCTCAAACAAACACCAAACAAGATATAGAACAGGAAATATCTATAACATTCACAGCATCCAACAACCAATTCGATCTTGCACTCAAAAAAATCAATGATGAATTAGCCAAACAAACAGATGCACCTTTCTCTACAGTACCATACGACGTGGTCATGGATGAAAAAGTACAAAATTTTCTCGAAACTAGTGAATTCAGAGACGCAATCAACGATTATGTTAAAAAATATGGAGAACTACTTGAAAAATCAAAATATTTCAAAAAAGGTACATTCAATTATTACAATGCCACCAATGTAGCAAAACAGCTAAAAGACAATGGGTTCTTTAAAGCAAAGCATACTGTCAATCTAAATGCGGATGAAAAAATAGAAATAACTTCTGAATCCCAACTAGAAAACCTAATAAATCAAGAGAAGGACAACATTACAAACGATGTAGAACTAAGAAAAAAATACTACACCCTAGAAAAACAAATACAGAAAAATGTAACACTCAGAGAATTTGAAACATTTTTGCAAAACAACGAAAGCATATTGCCTGAGCTATCGAACATAGCACATTTCAAAGAGAAACTCTGGAAATCATATATCAAAGCTAACTACGAGCTATTTCAAACGCTAGTCGAAAAAATGCAGCACGCGGCCTCCCGCATCCAAGAAATTGAAGAACAAGCCTTCCGAGAAGAAACTACATGGCAAAACGTTATTAACATTTTCAACGATCGATTCGTAGTCCCATTCCGATTAGAAGTAGAAAACAAATTGCAAGTAATCCTAGGAAAAGAAACTGCTCCACGCCTCCACTTTGTCTTTAAAGATGGAGAAGATGAGCATCCAGTTGATCGAGATTCCCTACTTCAAACACTCAGCACTGGTGAAAAGAAGGCATTCTACATTTTAAATATGCTTTTCGATATCGAAGTACGACGTCAACAGAACAGAGAAACGTTAGTGATCGTTGACGATATTGCCGACTCTTTTGACTACAAAAACAAATATGCCATTGTGCAATACCTCAGCGACCTTTCAGAAGACCCGTGCTTTAAGCTACTTATTCTTACACATAATTTTGATTTCTACAGAACAATAGAAAGCCGCAAGCTTGTTCAACGCAACAACTGTTTTATGGTTTCAAAAACGGAGCAGGGAGTCACTTTTCAAGAGGCTGTTGGAGTAAAAAATATATTTTTAAATCTATGGAAAAAAGAGTTTTTTAAAAACAGAAAAATGAAAATATGCTGCATTCCATTTATGAGAAACCTCATAGAATATCTTAAAGAAGACAATGCCACAGATTTTATAAAACTTACATCACTCCTACACTGGAAGGCTGACTCCGACAAAATCACCGTCGCTACACTAGACGAAATTTACTCTAGACTATTCTCGACGACAGGTGAGTCTCCCAACAAAACAGATCTAGTTATCGACCTTATTAACACAGAGGCCAATTCGTGCATCCATGCCGCGGATGGCATCAACTTTGAGAACAAAGTGATACTTGCAATTGCAACTCGCTTACATGCCGAAAAATTCATGACAGAAAAAATAAATGACCCAGAGTGGCAAAAAACCATTCACAGCAACCAAACCCCTGCTTTATTAAAACGCTACCGCACCCAATTTGGCGATGCCAAAAGTATAAAAGTACTTCAACGCGTCACTCTTATGACCCCTGAAAACATCCATCTTAATTCATTCATGTACGAGCCTATCCTGGATATGTCCGATGTCCACCTCAGACGACTTTATGAAGATGTGCTTTCTCTACGTTAGGATTGCCTATCTAATGTAAGCATCACAAAAACTGCCACTACTTAACTTTCCTCCAACAACAAGATAGCACCCACCCTTGACGCCCCCTCCCTGCCTGTTTAGGCTTGGTCCCGCGTCGTGCTCAATCACACGGCGCAGGGCTGGTAAACCCAAAAACTGACTTTCCCGCAGACACGACAGTCCGCTTTGGCACTGTTACGTCTGTTGCCACGCCGTACCCATTCGGGGCGGGCCGTGGCAGGGAGTCCTCTGGACTGCCGGTCACTGGAAAGTCAGCCGGTTTTACCACCTTGTCATGTGCCTGCCCTAGCCTCGCCTGGGCAGGTTTCCAAAGATGACATGGAGACCGTGATGACCTTCTCTACCTTTCCCCCCGCAATGCCCCCTCCCGCCTACCCCCATGGCGCAGGAGAACGCCCCGAACCCGCCGCCGCGCCGGTAATGGAGCAACTGCGTTCCTGTGCTCAGCGCTTGCCCGCCGCCGCCGGCAATGTGCTGCTGCTGGGCGATCTGGGCCGCCAATTGAACGATTGCTATATCCAGCTGGACTCCGCCCTGCTGAGCGGGGTGATGGACATCCGCGCCGCCCACACCGGGCTGTTGGCGCTGCTGACCTTGCTGGAACGCCGCGACGAGCCCTTGCTGTTCAGCAGCGAGGAGGCGCTGGCCTTGCTGGAACCGATACAGCAGCGTTTGCAACGCGGTCTGGAGCACGTCAACGGAGTGTTGTGATGGCGGCCAAGGAGAGCATTGTCATGATGAGGCTGCTGATCCAGCACCACGACGTCCTCAAACACGCCGCCAGTTTGATCTCCGCCTATGAAGAGCGCATCGGGGCCATTGCGTTGACGGACGAGCACCCGGACCATCCGGCCGACACCGCCAGCATTCATCTGGAGATCAGGCGGGCGCAGGTGGGTTTTGAGCTTTGGGACCAATGGCGCGGCGAGCACGAGCCAGCCCGTACCGCCTTGTTGCGGATGTGGGCGTCCGGCAAGTGGACCAACCGCGACACCTGTGTGCGGCAGTGTTATCGGCTGGCGGGCTTCAGCAATATGGTCACCGCCCGCCAGGCCTTGGTGGGCGCGCCAATGCCGGAGCCTTTGGCCGTCCAAAGGCAACGCACCATGTGGGGGACGCCGTAGCCGGCTGTCCGGCGGTATGGCGTCGAACTCGTTTCCGCGTGGGTATCGCTACGCTCCTCCCACCCTACGGTTGAGGCCGTGTTTGGAGCCGCGTTTGGGTAGGGTGGGTGGAGCCGTCAGGCGATACCCACCAAACAGGCGGCTGTCCGGCGGCCTGTGGCGTTGAATCCGTTTCCGCGTGGGTATCGCTGCGCTCCTCCCACCCTACGGTGGAGCCGTGTTTGGAGCCGCGTTTGGGTAGGGTGGGTGGAGCCGTCAGGCGATACCCACCAAACAGGCGGCTGTCCGGCGGCCTGTGGCGTCGCACCCGTTGCCGCGTGGGTATCGCTGCGCTCCTCCCACCCTACGGTTGGGGACGTGTTTGGAGCCGCGTCTGGGTAGGGTGGGTGGAGCCGTCAGGCGATACCCACCAAATAGGCGGTTGTCCGGCGGCTTATAGCGTCAAACCGTTTCCGTGTGGGTATCGCTGCGCTCCTCCCACCCTACGGTTGGAGCCGTGTTGGGGCCGCGTTGGGTAGGGTGGGTGGAGCCCTCAGGCGATACCCACCAAATCGGCGGCTGTCCGGCAGCCTGTGGCGTTGAATCCGTTTCCGCGTGGGTATCGCTGCGCTCCACCCACCCTACGGTTAAAGCCGCGTTGGGGCCGCGCTTGGGTAGGCAGGGTGGAACCGTCAGGCGATACCCACCAAACAGGCGGCTGTCCGGCGGCTTATGGCGTCGCACCCGTTGCCGCGTGGGTATCGCTGCGCTCCTCCCACCCTACGGTTGGAACCGCGTTGGGGCCGCGTTTGGGTAGGGTGGGTGGAGCCGTCAGGCGATACCCACCAAATCGGCGGCTATCCGGCGGCCTGTGGCGTCGCACCCGTTGCCGCGTGGGTATCGCTGCGCTCCTCCCACCCTACGGTTGGAGCCGCGTTGGGGCCACGTTTGGGCAGGGTGTGTGGAGCCGTCAGGCGATACCCACCAATAGGCGGCTATCCGGCGGCTTATGGCGTTGAATCCGTTTCCGCGTGGGTATCGCTTCGCTCCTCCCACCCTACGGTTGGAGCCGCGTTTGGGGCCGCGTTTGGGTAGGGTGGGTGGAGCCGTCAGGCGATACCCACCAAACAGGCGGCTGTCCGGCGGCTTATGGCGTTGAATCCGTTTCCGCGTGGGTATCGCTGCGCTCCTCCCACCCTACGGTTAGAGCCGCGTTGGGGCCGCGTTGGGTAGGGTGGGTGGAGCCGTCAGGCGATACCCACCAAACAGGCGGCTGTCCGGCGGCCTGTGGCGTTGCACCCGTTTCCGCGTGGGTATCGCTGCGCTCCTCCCACCCTACGGTTGGAACCATGTTGGGGCCGCGCTTGGAGCCGCGCTTGGAGCCGCGTTTGGGTAGGGTGGGTGGAGCCGTCAGGCGATACCCACCAAACAGGCGGCTGTCCGGCGGCTTATGGCGTTGCACCCGTTTCCGCGTGGGTATCGCTGCGCGCCCCCACTCTACGGTTGGGGGCGTGGGGCGTTTTAGGCGCAGCTGCCAAAGGCCTTCAGCTTGTCCACATCCACCAGCGTGATGTCGCGTCCGTCCACCTTGATCAGCTCCGCCTCGATCAACTGGTGCAGCATGCGCGAGAAGGTTTCCGGGGTCAGGTTCAGCCGGGAGGCGATCAGGCTTTTATTCACCGGCAGCGAGACCTGCGGCGTGAGGCTGCCGCCGTCTTCCGGGAGGTGTTGCAGCAGATAGCCAATCACCCGCTGCAAAGAGCTTTCTATGGAGTAGCGCTCCACGTCCCGCACCAGACCGTGCAGGCGCAGCGACAGGCCGGCCAGCAAGCGCCGGGCGAAGGCCGGGTCGTGGTCTATCGCTTGCAGGATGCCGGCCGCTTCCACCTTGAGCAGCATGCCGTCTTCCAGGAACTGGGCCATCACCGGGCAGGGCCGGCCCAGGAACATCACCGCCTCGGCAAAGCTTTGGCCGGGGTGGATGATTTCCATCACTTTTTCACTGCCCTGCGCCGAGGACAACGCCAGCTTCACCCGGCCGTACACCACCAGGAACATGCCGTCGCAGGGGTCGCCCTTCTGGAAAATCACCTGGCCCTTGAGGCCGCGCAGTTCTTGGGTGTGCGGCACCAGCGCCTGGATCTGTTCCGGGGACAATTGCTGGAACAGCGGCTGGTGGCGCAGGAAGGATGGAATGTCCAGATGGCTCATGACGGTGTGGCTCGATAATGGCGGAGGCTTACACTATAAAAGCGCGCTCCGCCAAGGGCCATGGGCCATTGGCAGCAGCGGCCTAGTTCGATGTGATTAGAACCTGTTTACGATCTGCTGCGCGTCGTGGAGCGTTACACGGTGAGTACGCCCTCAAAATGCTCATGTACCACTCGTACATTCCGCTTTTTCGATCGTTTTCGCCTTGTCTCGCACTTGCTCGCGAGATCGTAAACACGTTCTTAGAAAAATCTCGCCGGCAGCTTCAATATGTTGAAGCGTTGCATGGATAGGTGGGAAACCGCGTATTCGACGCTTTGAACCATCATCCCTCTCAAAGAGATCGTAAACAGGCTCTACGGCGCTCGCCTCAATGTTGGGCCGCCCGGCTCCACGGCGTCAGCTCCGGCCGCGCGTGGCGGCCCGGCTCCACGCCGATTTCCGCATCGCTCAGATAACAGGCCGGGTCCGCCGCCCAGAAGTCTCCGCTCAGTTCCCAGGCGCGCACCCGGGTGTTGCCGTTGCAGATGTCCAGGTGGCCGCAAGCGCCGCAACGGCCGGCCACCGGGCGCGGGGATTGGCGCAGGCCGCTCATCAGCGGATGTTGCGGCTGTTGCCATATCGCGGAAAACGGCCGTTCCCGCACATTGCCCAGCGTCACTTTCCACCACATGGTGTCCGGGTGGACGTTGCCCAGGTTGTCGATATTGGCGATGTGGACGCCGCTGGCGTTGCCGCCCCAGCGCCGCAGCGCCCGCAGCAGGGTGTCGGCGCGCTCCGGATAATGCCGGCGCGCCCAGTGCAGCAGGTAGACGCCGTCCGCGTCGTTGTTGCCGGTGACGAAGTCCCGCGGCCGGCCGGCGTCCAGCTGGGCCAGCGCTTGCTGGATCAGCAGCTCCAGCGCCCAGCGGCTGCGGGCGTGGCGGGCGTCGTCCGCGCGGTGCTTGTTGCCGCGTCCGGCGTAGTTGAGGTGGGAGAAGTAGAACTTGTCGATGTCTTCGTCCGCCATCAGTTGCAGCAGCGCAGGCAGGTCCGCGGCGTTGTCTTCGGTCATGGTGTAGCGGATGCCCACTTTGAGGCCGGCGTCGCGCGCCAGCCGCAGGCCGCGCAGCGCCAGTTCAAAACCGCCGTCCAGCCGCCGGAAGCGGTCGTGGGTGGCGCCGATGCCGTCCAGGCTGACGCCCACATAATCAAAACCGATGTCGGCCAAGACGGCGACCTGGTCTGGGTCCATCAGGGTGCCGTTGCTGGACAGGCCGATATAGAAGCCCAGCGCCTTGGCGCGCCGGGCGATGGCCGGCAGGTCCGGCCGCAGCAGCGGTTCGCCGCCGGACAGGATCAGCACGCGCACGCCGTAGGCGTGGAGATCGTCCAGCACCGCATAGGCTTCGTCGGTGCTCAGTTCGCCGGCGAAGTCGCGGTTGGCGGAGGTGGAGTAGCAGTGCTGGCAGGTGAGGTTGCAGCGGCGGATCAGGTTCCAGATCACCACCGGGGCTTGCGGTCCGGCGGGCATGGCGCGCCCTGGCGGCGGAACCGCCGCCGGTTCGCGCAGCAGGCGCAGGTATTGGGTCAGTCGCAACATGGCCGGCTCCGTCGCGGGAAGATGGCTCAGTGTGCGGCCGGGGGCGGCGGCGGCTCCTTGATGCGGGTCAATGGAATCCGCAGCGCCTCAGAACCTGTTTACGATCTGCTACGCGTCGGCGATACAGCGTTGAAAACGGCTTCGAAATGCTCATGTACCACGCGTACATTCCGCTTTCTCAGCCGTTTTGCCTTGTCTCGCCCTAGCTCGCGAGATCGTAAATACGTTCTCAAAGCCTCAAGCCCGTTTTCTTCAAAATCCGGCTGGAAAACAGCACCTCGTGGCCGCGGCAGGCTTCGCCCAGCAAGGTGCGCGCGTCGTCCACCGCGGCCAGCACCGCCGGCCGCTCGCTGCCGTGCAGCATGGCGAACAGGTTGTATGGCCAGCCCGGCCGGCGCGGACGGCGGTAGCAATGGCTGACCGCGTCCAGGCCGCCCAGTTGCGCGCCCAGCGCGTCCACTTGCTCGTCGGCCACGTCGAACACCGCCATGCCGTTGGCCCGGTAGCCAATGGCGTAATGGTTGGGCACCGCGCCGATGCGGCGCACCACGCCCTGCTCCAGCCAGCGCGCCAGCCGCGCCGTCACTTCGGCCTCCGCCCAGCCCAGCCGCCGCGCAATGTCGCGGTAGGGCTGCCGGCACAGCGGCAGGCCGGCCTGGGTGGCGCGGATCAGCTTACGGTCGTCTTCGCTCAGCGCGACCGGTTCCCCCGTGCGCCGCGCGCCGGCGGCCGCGCCCACCGGGGCCGCGCCGCCCACCTGAAAACGCATGCCCACAAAGTATTCCCGCTCTTTGGGAAACAGGTTCACTTCCAGGCCGGTCACCAGTTCGATGCCGCGCCGGGCGGCGTCGATGGCGGCGGCGCTGTCCGCGGCCAACACGAACCACATATTGAGCCGGTGTTCGCGGCGGTAGTTGTGCGCCACCGCCGGCAGCGCGTTGACGGCGGCGGCCACTTCGTCGAAGCGCGCTTCCGGCGCGGCCAAGGCGGCCAGCACAAAGCGGCCGCCCAGGCGTTCTATCTGGTACATCGGCCCAAAGCGGCTGAGCACGCCGGCGTGCAACAGTTGGCGCAAGCGCCGGATCAGGCCGTCTTCGCCCAGCCCCAGGCTGCGCCCGGCCGCCGCGTAGGGGCGCGACACCAGCGGGAAACCGCCTTGCAGCCGGTCTATCAGCCGCGCGTCCAAGGCGTCCAGCGTGTCCAGCATTGCCAGCGCTTCAGGCGTATCCATAACAGGCTCCGGTTTGTTTGTAGCGCCGGGTGGAGCGCAGCACCGCCTGCGGCAGCCGTTCCAGGCCGTGCCGGCGGCGGATGTCCGCCAGCGCGGCGTCCAGGCTCTGCGCGTCGCGGGCGTGGACCATGGTGAACAGTTGGTAGGGCCAGTCCGGCGGACGCGGCGGACGTTCGTAGCACAGGGTGACGGCCGGCTCCGCCGCCAGCGCCAGCGCCACGCGCTCGCGTTCGGCGTCGTCGTCTATCCGCCACACCCACATGGCGTTGGCGCGGTAGCCCAGTTCCTGGTGGCGCACCACCATGCCGAAGCGGCGGATGACGCCTTGCTGCCGCCAGTGGGCGATTTGCGCCAGGGTCTGGGCCTCGCTCAGCGCGCATTGCGCGCCCAGCGCTTGATAAGGCCGCGGGGTCAGCGGCAGGCCCGGCGACAACGCCGCCAGCAGCCGCTGGCGCTGGCCGGCGGACAGGCCGGGGTCCTCCGCCGCCGCCGGCGCTTCCGCCGCCGCGGCGGACTCCGCCAGGAAGGAAAAGCCCAGGTCGATGTGGTATTCCCGCAGCAGCGGCAGGTCCAGCGGCGGGATGCCGGTGGCCAGGCGGATGCGGCTCAGCGCCGCGGCCACGCCGGCCGATGAGGCGGCGGCGACGACGAACCACAGATTGTAATGATGGTCCCGCCGGTAGTTGTGGTTGACCTCGCGCTGGCGGCTGACGAAGGCGGCCACTTCTTCCAGCCGCTCCGCCGGCGCCGCCATCGCGGCCAGGGTGCTGTTGCCCACAGTGTTGGGCGCGAACACCGCGCCGACGCGGGCCAGCAGGCCGGCCGCCTGGGCGTCTTGCAGCGCGGCCAGCAGCCGGGCTTCGCTCCAGCCCTCCTCCATGCCGGCGGCGAGCGCGGCGAAGGGGCGCGGCAGCAGCGGAAAGCCGCGCTGGCTGCCGTTGATCAGCCGCAGCAGGGC
This sequence comes from Chromobacterium sp. Beijing, assembly GCF_021496765.1. Lineage (NCBI taxonomy): Bacteria > Pseudomonadati > Pseudomonadota > Betaproteobacteria > Neisseriales > Chromobacteriaceae > Chromobacterium > Chromobacterium sp. Beijing. Next base: position 4,713,913 of record NZ_CP053750.1, on the reverse strand, counting down.
CGGATCGGCGTCTGAAATAAGCATGGCTACATCCCGATGCGGCTGGCGCGCCAGCTGAAGAAGATGCCGGACGGGCTCTGCGCCGGCAGTTCGCGCAGCACTTTGAGGCTGGCGGTGTCCACCACCACCAGCTTGTCCTCGTCGCGGCTGGACAACCACACCGCGTCGCCGCGCGGGGTGAACTCCATGTGCAGGATGGCCTTGCCCGGCTTCAGGGTAGCGATCACGCTGCGCGTGGGCACGTCGATGACTTGCACCTTGTCATTGTCCGGGAAGGCGAAATTGACCCAGACCCGCCGGCCGGACGGTTCCGCCATCACGAACACCGGCTGGCCCAGCACCGGGACGGCGGCCTGTTGCGCCCAGCTGCGGTTGTCCGCCAGCAGCACTTCGTGGCGGCCGATGGCGGGCAGGAAGGCGTAATCGCCGGCCAGCGCCCAGCCGCGCAGATGCGGCATCTTGTACACCGGCAGCGGCTGTTGGCCGCGGCCGTAGCCGGCCAGGATGCGGCGCACGCCTTGCTCCGGCCGCCAGGTGTCCAGCAGGGACAGGCCGTCTTCGCCGTACAGCCCGGCCACAAAGTAGCGGCCGTCCATGCTGGCCAGGCCGTCGTAGGGGCGCTTGCCGGCGTCGCGGTAGCGGGTCAGTTTCGGCTGAGCCGGGTCCGCGGCGTCCAGCACATTGATTTCGTCGGCGTCGAACAGCGCGTAAACAAAGCGCCGGCCCGGCAGGTCCGCCAGACCCACCACGCGCGAGGGCTTGCCGTCCGCGCCCGGCGCGGCGGGCACCGAGGCCAGCGGCGCCAGCGTGGCGGCGTCGAACAGGCGCACGCCGCCCGGCTGGTAGTTTTGCGCGGCCAGCACGCGGCCGTCCGAGGAGATGGCGCCGCCTATGCTGTTGCCGGCCTGCACCACCCGTCGTTCCAGCCGCCGGCGCAGCAGATCCACCTTGCTGATGGCGCCGTCGCGGCCAAACACGTAGGCGTAACGCGCGTCGCGCGAGAACACCACCGAGGCGTGGGACAGATCGCCCAGCCCTTCCACCCGGCCCAGGCTTTCCGCGCGGGTATTGTCCACCACTTGCACGCTGCCGCTGGCGCGTTCTATCACCACGCCCAGATCGCCGGTGCCGCGCGGCGCGGCGCAGCCGCCCAGCAGCGCGGCCAAGGCCGGGATCAGGGCGGCGCGCCCTGCTTTAACCAGTAAACCAGCCATATCGCTTCTTCTTCCGTCAGAAAAGGCCGCCAAGGCGGCATCGGGGTGCCGGGCCGGCCGGCCAGGATCACGGCGGCCAGGCCGGCGTCCGGTTTGTCCTTGAGCGCCTCCGGCGTCAGCGGGCTGCCCAGGCCGCCGCGCAGGCTCAGGCCGTGGCAGGCGCCGCAGTCCTGACGCGCCAGGTGGCGCAGCTGGGCCGCCCGCTCCGGCGCGGGGGCCGCCGGCGCGGCGACGGCGGCGCCGCAGAGCAGCAGCAAGACCGCCGCCGCGCCGCGGATCAGCGGTTCAGGATCCATTGCACCATGGCCTTGAGTTCGGCGTCCGGCACTTGCGGGTTGGGCGACATCGGCACCGGGCCGAAGCTGCCGGAGCCGCCCTTTTTCACCTTGTCCATCAGCTTGAGGGCGGCGTCCTGCCCCTTGTACTTGGCGGCCACCTGTTGGTAGGACGGCCCCACCAGCTTGGCGTCCAGCGCATGGCAGGCCAGGCAGTTGTGCTGCTTGAGCAGCGTTTCCGGCGCGGCGGCCGCGGCCGGCAGCGCATGCAGCGCCAGGGCGGCGCAGGCCAGGATCAGGCTTGTTTTCATTGCGTTCTCCTCCGCCCGCCGGGGCTGGCCCGGCAGGCGTGCTGGCGGGGTCAGTAGATGTCGTGCTGGGTGTTGTAGACGTTGAATTTGCCGGTGGGGGTGACCAGGCGCGGGTCCTTGATCACGGCCTTGAGCTTGCGGGTTTTGTCGTCCACCACCACGATGGCGGATTGCTTGTCCTTGGCGCTCCAGACCGAGAACCAGACTTCATCACCGGCCTTGTTGAATTCCGGCTGCAACACGCGTTTGGCGCCGTCGCTCAGGCCAGACCATTCGCCGATCGGCAGCATGGAGAAGCCCTTGTCCAGGTGCTTGATGTCGAACACCGCCACGCTCTGGCTGAGCTTGGCGTCCGGGTTGAACACGGTGTCCACCCACAGATTGGCGGATTGCGGATGGGTCTTGATGAAGAGCGAGCCGCCGCCCTGCCCTTTGAGCGTGCGTACCACTTTCCAGGCCTGGGCCTTGTGTTTTTCCGGATCGGTGCCCACCAGGCTGATGCTGTCGTCTCCCAGGTGGCTGGTGGCCCAGACCGGCCCGTATTGCGGATCGGTGAAGTTGGCGCCGCGGCCGGGGTGCGGGGTTTTGCCCACGTCCACCAGCGCCGCCAGCTTGTCCAGCTTGGTGTCCACCACCGCCACTTTATTGGAAGCGTTGGCGGCTACCATGAAGTAGCGGCCGCTGGCGTCGAAGCCGCCGTCGTGCAGGAATTTGGCGGCGTCTATGGTGGTGGTCTTGAGGTTGGCCAGGTCCGAGTAGTCCACCATCATGATCTTGCCGGTTTCCTTGGCGTTGACCACGAACTCCGGTTTGTAATGGCTGGCCACGATGGAGGCCACGCGCGGTTCCGGGTGGTATTCGTTGTCCACCGTCATGCCGCGGGTGCCGACGATTTTCAGCGGCTTGAGGCTGGCCCCGTCCATGATCACGTATTGCGGCGGCCAGTAAGCGCCGGCCACGGCCAGCTTGTCGTCGTAGCCGCGGTATTTGGAGGTTTCCACCGAGCGCGCTTCCAGGCCGATGCGGATTTCCGCCACGCTGTCCGGCTTGGCCATCCACAGATCCACCAGATTGATCTTGCCGTCGCGGCCGATCACGTACAGGTAGCGGCCGGATTTGGACAGCCGGGAGATGTGCACGGCGTAGCCGGTCTTGATCACGCTGACGATCTGTTTGCTGTGGCCGTCGATCAGCGCGATTTCGCCGGCGTCGCGCAGGGTGACGGAGAACAGGTTGGAGATGTCCAGCTGGTTCTCCTTGCGCCGCGGACGCTTGTCCACCGGCACTTGCACTTTCCAGGTGGCCAGCATGTCCTGCATGCCGAACTCCGGCGGGGTGGGCGGCTCTTGCTGCACGTAGCGCGCCATCAGGTCCACTTGCTGATCGTTGAATTCGCCGGAGGTGCCCCAGTTGGGCATGCCGGCCGGGGAGCCGTATTTGATGAAGGTTTTCAGGTATTCGGTGCCGCGCGCCAGGGTGATGTCCGGCGTCAGCGCCTTGCCGGTGGCGCCTTTGCGCAGCACGCCGTGACAGCCGGCGCAGCGTTCGAAGTAGATTTGCTTGCCGCGGGTGAATTCCGCCTCGGTCATCGGCGGGGCTTTGGCGTTGGCGTTCTGGTGCATCGCCTCGCCGGCGGGCGGGGCGGCGGTGTCCGCCCAGACGGGGGCCGCGGCCAGCGGCAACAGGGCGAGCAAGACGCTCTTGGTGAACAGGGACTGCTTCGGAGACTTCATGGTAGCGCTCCAGCGTTAGGAATAACCCTTTTGCGAGCATGATCATCCCGGACGCATATGGACAGCCTTGATTCGAATCAACGCTTGCCGGAGCCGTCCTGTCCCGTGACCGGGGAATCCTCCAGGCCCCAGTCGCCGTATTGATACCAGTCGTCGCCCAGCACTTCCGCCGGATGTTGGGTGCGGCTGGAGCCGTTGCCGCATTGCAGGGAGTTGGCGGGGCAATAGAGGTCGCAGCCCCAGCAGATGCGTTCGGGGTGGGCGGGGTGCAGCGGGAATTTTTTGGCCATGGAACTCCTTGATTACTTGCTCAACTATGCCAGTTCGCCACTTTTAGGACTTTGCGTGTCATCAACGAAGCAAGCAGGTATGCGACGCTACCCCCGCTCCCTTCAAGCCTGCCGTCGGGTGGCAGGCCCGAGGTCTTAAGCGGCTGCCCTGTTTGAGCGATTTGACGTTAGCAAATCGCGAGTTCAGCCGCGCCTCGGGCCTGACGGGAACCGGCGGGAAGCCGTAGGCCAGGCTTGCAGGGCGGCCTTTGGGGTGTCTACGTGCGAATCTTTGATTCGCTCAGTGATAGGGAATTTGGCCGCGCAAATTCCCCTTCCTGCCCGCCGGGCAGCCCCGGCAATGAAAATCATCATCCGCGCAGCGGATACAAAAAGTTGATTCGCCCCAATCTCACGTCGTCAGACTGGCATACAGCCTGGTCAACGCCTGCGGCAACCTCTCCGCCTGCCTCACCAGCGCATAACCATTGCGGCCGAACAAATGCGGCAGGTAGTCGCCCGCCTCCCGGTCTATGGTCACGCAGAACGGCGTCAGGCCGGCGCGGCGGGCTTCCAGCACCGCCTGGCGCGTGTCCTCTATGCCGTAGCGGCCTTCGTAGTGGTCCAGATCGTTGGGCTTGCCGTCCGAGATCAGCAACAACAAACGGCGCTGCGCCGGCCGCTCGCTCAGGATGCGGGTGCACTGGCGGATGGCCGCGCCCATGCGGGTGTAGTAGCCGGGCCGGATGGCGAGGATGCGGCCGCGAGCGGCGTCGTCGTAACGGTCGGCAAAGTCTTTGAGGATCTGCAAGCGCACTTCCTGCCGCCGCAGCGAGGAAAAGCCGTACAGGCCGAAGTCGTCGCCGCTGGCGCTCAAAGCCTCGGCGAACAGCAGCAGGCTGTCGCGGATCACGTCGATCACCCGGCCGGTTTCGCCCAGCCAGCTTTCGGTGGACAGCGACAGGTCGGCCAGGGTCAGGCAGGCCAGGCTGCGCTCGCCCGGCGGCCAGTCTTGGTACAGCGCCGGTTCGCTCAGCGCCGCGCCGCCGCGCCGTTCCGCAAGGAAGCGGATCAGCCGGTCTAGATCTATGTCCGGCCCGGCGGTTTCGCCGCTGCGCCGGCGGCGCTCCGGCGCCAGCGCCTGGAATTGCCGCCGCAGCCGGCGCGCCAGCGGCTGCAAGCGTTCCGGCAACGGCGCCGGCGCGGCGTCGCGCGGCAGCATCGGCCGCAATAGGCAGTGGTCCTCCACCAGGCATTGCCGCTTCCAGTGCCATTCCGGCAGCTTGATGCCCGGCCCCAGCGGGGTGTCGTCGTAGGCGGCGGCCGGCAGGTCCAGATCGAAGCGCAGCCGGCTGCCGCGGGTATGGGCGTCCTGGCCCAGGGTCAGCCGGTTCATGTCTTCGGCGGCGATTTCACCGTTGCCGTCATCGTCGTCGTCGTTGTGGCGGTTGACTTTGACGTATTCGTCCCAGGTGAACAGGCTTTCCGCGCGGAACACCATCAGCATGCCGTTCTTGCGCTGGTCCTGTTCCATGCGCCGGGCGCGGTAGCGGCGGCGCTGGCGCTGGGCGTCCTTGCCGCCGCCGCGTTCGCCGTCGGCGTGGCGGCTGCCCTGCCCTTCGGCCTCCGTCAGCGGCGGTTCCGGATGCAGCCACAGCGGCACCGGCTGCGGCGGCCGGCTCAACGGCGGCAGCGTCACCGCCTGCTCCGGCCGGCTCAGCGCCGCCTGGATCGCGCGCTCCACCGCGGCTTCCGCCGGCGGCAGGCCGGAGGGCTTCGGCCGCTGCGCCAGCGCGGCCGCCGCCAGCCGGCGGTAAACGGCGGCCAGGCCCGGCATGTCCGCCAAGGCGCGCGCCGCGGCCAAGCGGTTGCGGCTCAGCCAGTCGCCGTCGTTGTCGGCGGCGTAGGCGGCCTGGGCCAGCAGCCAAAAGTAGCAGTCGCGGTTGAGGTCAGTGCTGGGAAAACAATCGATGCGCTCGGGCAGATAGAGCGCCTGGCTGTCCCGCCAGGCCAGCTCCATCCGCGCGCCGGTGCCGGCCAGCCGTTGCAGCCAGCCGCGGCGCGCGCCGTGCTCGGTGCCCACGGTGGTGCGCAGCGCCAGCGCCGGGTCGCCGCCCATCGCGCGGAAGAACAGCGGCGCTTGCGCCGTCACCTGCGCCAGCTCCGCCGCGTATTCCGGAAAGCCGCGCCGCGCCGCGCGCCGCGCCAGTTTGTCCCACCAGCCGCCGACAATGTCTTCCATGCCGCTCAGCCGGGGAATTGGGTCTGGATCACCGCCAGCAGCGCCGCCACGGTGTCGGCGTCGTCGCTCAGCGGTTCCGCCAGCGCGGTGCGGCAGGCTTGCCAGGGCGGCAGGCCCGCCTGGATCAGTTTGGCGGCGTACACCAGTAGCCGCGTGCTGGCGGCTTCTTCCAGGTCGTAGCCGGACAAGCGCCGCAGCTGGCCGGCCAGCGTCACCAGTTGGCGCGCCAGCGCTTCGCCTATCCCGCTTTCCAGCATCAGCACGCCGATTTCCACTTCCGGCGGCGGAAAATCGAAGCTCATGGCGACAAAACGCTGGCGGGTGCTGGGCTTCAGCGTTTTCAGCACGTGTTGGTAGCCGGGGTTGTAGGACACCACCAGCATGAAGCCCGGCGGCGCTTGCAGCACTTCCCCGGTGCGTTCCACCGGCAGGATGCGGCGGTCGTCGGTCAGCGGGTGCAGCACCACGGTGGTGTCTTTGCGCGCTTCCACCACTTCGTCCAGGTAGCAGATGCCGCCTATCCGCACCGCGCGGGTCAGCGGGCCGTCGCACCAGACGGTGGCGCCGTCGGCGATCAGGTGGCGGCCCACCAGATCGGCGGCGCTCAGGTCGTCGTGGCAGGAGACGGTGATCAGCGGCAGGCCGAGCCGCGCCGCCATATGGGCGACGAAGCGGGTCTTGCCGCAGCCGGTGGGCCCCTTGATCAGCACCGGCAATTGCTGACGCCAGGCGGCTTCAAACAGCTCGCACTCGGCGCCTTGCGGCTGATAGAAGGGGACGGGGATAGTCAGGAGTTCAGGCGCGTTCATCGGCGTTCCTTCAGATAAAGCTGAGCAGCAGCGCGGCCGACACCAGCGCCAGCCAGCCCTGCACCAGCGCGCGCAGCCAGCGAGGCGAGGCGCGCAAGCCCATATAGCGCTCCACCAGCAACACGCCCTTGAGCCAGGCCAGGCCCAGCGCGATCAGCGCCAGATGCGGCGGCCGGCCGCCTTCGGCCAGCCAGGCGGCCAGCAGGGTCAGCCCGGACAACAACAGCCACAGACCGGTTTGCGCGAGAGGAGTGGGATGAGTCATGAGGGCATGATGCCGATGCGGCGCGGCGGCCGCCTTGATGCGAAATAAGGCTTTGCGCGGGCGTCTATCTCGCCACGTAGACCAGGGCGAACAACAGCAACCACACCAGATCCACCATATGCCAGTAGGCGGCGGCGGTTTCCACCTCGTCCATCGATCCCGGCTTGTAACGGCCGTCGCGGGCCAGCCGCCACACCGCCGCCACGATCACCATGCCCAACACCACATGCAGGAAGTGAAACACCGTCAACGACAGGTAGAACATCCAGAAGTCGTTGCTGGACATGGTAATCCCTTGCAAGGCCTTGCCCACCAGCTCATAGCCTTTCAAACCGAGAAAGCCGCCGCCGGCCAGCAAGGTCAGCGCCAGCCAGCGCCGCCCGGCGCGCTGCCGGTCGGCGGAGAAGGCGCTGAGCGCGGCCAGGACGGCGGCGCTGCCGGCCAGCAGCAACAGGGTATTGAGCGTGGGCAGGCCCAGCTCCAGTTCGCCCTGCCCTGCCGCGAACAACGCCGGCTGTTGCCGGCGGGCCCAGGCGTAAGCCAGGAAGAACACGCCGAACACCGCCAGCTCGGCCAGGATGAAACACCACATCGCCAGATCGCCCGGCACGCGGCGCTCCGACGGCGCGCTCAGCTCCATGCCAAGGCCTCCCGTGTCGCCGTCCTTGCTTGCGCCACCGTCAATCCTCGCGCTTGCCGGTAACGAAGAAGCTGATCACGTACAACACCAGCCCGCAGAAGAAGCTGATGCCGAACACCCAGCGCCCCCAGTAGATGGGCATGATCCGTTCCTGCGTCTCCATGAAGGACAGCGGCGTGGCGGACATGCGCTGCAACCACACCTGGACCGCGCCGGCGGCGGTCAGGCACAAGGTGATGGCCACGATGGACAGGGTCATCACCCAGAACGCGGTTTTTTCCACCTTCTGCGCCTGCGCGCAATTGGCCTCGCGGCCGCGCAGCAGCGGCATGGTGTAGGAGATCATGGTCAGCACCACCATCACGTAAGCGCCGTAGAAGGCCATGTGGCCGTGGGAGGCGGTCACCTGGGTGCCGTGGGTGTAGTAGTTGACCACCGACAGCGTGCCGATGAAGCCCCACACCCCGGCGCCGAGGAAGGACATCACTCCGGTGCCCAGCGCCCACAAGGTGGCGGCCTGGTTGGGGTGTTCGCGGCGGCGGCGTTTGACCATATTGAAGGCGAACAGGGTCATCATGAAGAAGGGCACCGGCTCCAGCGCGGAGAAGATGGAGCCCCACAGCTGCCAGTAGGCCGGCACGCCTATCCAGAAATAATGGTGGCCGGTGCCGATGATGCCGGTGATCAGGGTCATGGCGATGATCAGGTACAGCCATTTTTCGATCACCTCGCGGTCCACCCCGGTCACTTTCACCAGCACGAAGGCCAGCATCGCGCCCATGATCAGTTCCCACACGCCTTCCACCCACAGGTGCACCACCCACCACCAGTAGTACTTGTCCAGCACCAGGTTGTCCGGGTTGACGAAGGAGAACAGGAAGAACACGGCCAGGCCCCACAGGCCCAGCATCATCACGATGCTGATGCTGGTCTTGCGGCCGGCCAGCAGGGTCATGGACAGGTTGTAGAGGAAGGACAGCGCCACCAGCACGATGCCCACCTTGGTGATCAGCGGCTGTTCCAGATAACCGCGGCCCATGGTGGGCAGCAGATCGTTGCCGGTGAGCCGGGCCAGTTCATGGTAGGGCAGGCCCAGGTAGCCGAGTATGGTCAGCGCGCCGGCCACCAGGAACACCCAGAAGGTGATGATGGCCAGCCGCGGGCTGTGCAGTTCGCGCTCGCTCTCCTCCGGGATCAGGTAATAGCCGGCGCCCATGAAGCCGAACAGCAGCCAGACGATCAGCAGGTTGGTGTGCACCATGCGGGCGGTGCCGAAGGGCACGGCGGGAAACAGGAAATCGCCGATCACGTATTGCAGGCCGATGATCAGGCCAAACACGATCTGGCCGATGAACAGGCCGATGGCGGCGATGAAATAGGGTTTGGCCACGGCCTGCGAGCGGTAGCGCACCTGCGCGACGGCTGCGGTCGCGCCGCGCGGCGGCGTGGCCACGGTAGCGTTGCTCATTGTGTTCTCCAAAGATAAAGGGATGGGACGGGATCAGCCCTCGATATTGGGCGGCCAGTTATTGGTGTTGATCTGCGACGCGTACTTCAGGAAGGCCACCAGGTCGTCCAGCTCGGCCGGGTTCAGATGGAACTGCGGCATCTGGCGGCGGCCCGGCGCGTTGGTCGGCATCGCCTGCATCCAGCCCTTGATGAATTCCGGGCCGCGGCGCACGTAGACGTTGCCCAGCTCCGGCCCAAAGTAAGCGCCCTCGCCCAGCAAGGTGTGGCAGCCGCCGCAACTGCGCGTCTCCCAGATCTTCTTGCCGCGCACCGCCTGCTCGGTGAGCTGGGCCTTGGCGTTATGGCTGGGCAGGGCCAGGGTGGTGTCCAGGGTCAGCCCCAGGAACAACAGGAAAAAGAAAACCGAGCCGCCGTAAAAAATATTGCGGGCGGTCGATTTGGTGAAGCTCGCGCTCATCATGTCCTCCTCGAATGCTTGCACCGCCGGCGCGGTACTCGGGCCGAACTGTACGGATTCGGGCATCCCGGGAGCATTGATTCGAATCAACGATTTCCGGCCGTCCGCCTTCCTACACTGGCGCCATCCGTCATCGCCAACCGCAAGGAGGCCGCCATGATCCGCCCCGTCACCCCTCTTCCCCGCGCCGGACTGAGCGCCTCCGCCCCGCCCTTTCCGCCCGGCAGCGTCGCGCTCTTGGGCGCCGGCCCCGGCTGCGCCGATCTGCTCACCGTGCGCGCCGCGCAGCGCCTGGCCCAGGCCGACGCGGTGCTGTACGACCACCTGATAGACGCCGAGATCCTGCAATTGGCGCCGCCCTCCGCCCGGCGCGTCTGCGTCGGCAAGCGCGCCAGCCGCCACACCTTGCCGCAGGCCGAAATCAACCAGTTGATGATCGCGCTGGCGCGCCAGGGCCTGCGCGTGGCGCGGCTGAAGGGCGGCGATCCCTTCATGTTCGGCCGCGGCGGCGAGGAGATGCGCGCGCTGCTGGCGGCCGGCATCCGCTGCGAGGCGGTGCCGGGCGTCAGCGCGGCGCTGGGCGCGGCGGCCAGCCTGGCGCTGCCGCTGACCCACCGCGACTACGCCCAGGGCTGCCGCTTCGTCACCGGTCACCGCCGCGAAGGCGCGTCGGCGCTGGCCTGGACCGCGGACAGCGGGCCGGACGAAACCGTGGTGGTCTATATGGGCTTGGGCGAGGCCGCCCATATCGCCGAGCAGTTGCTGAACCACGGCCGCGCGCCGGACACGCCGGTGGCCATCGTCGAGCAGGCCTGTATGCCGGGCGAGCGCTGCGTCTGCGGCCGCTTGTCCGAGCTGGGCCGGCTGGCGGAGCAATACCGGCTGCGCGCGCCGGCGCTGTTGATCATAGGCGGCGTGGTGCGTCTGCATCAGGAGCTGGCGGCGCTGCGCGCGGCGCTGGGCCATGGTTTGGGATTCCTTGATCCCGGTCATTCTGCCGCCCCCGCCGCCGCGGCCATACTGCGCGCTCCATCCCACGAGTACACGCCATGAGCGCCATCGACACCCTTGTTGAGCAACACCGCGCCTGCGACGCGCGCTTCGCCGATTGCGAAACCGCGGCCCGCGCGCAGGACTGGGCCTTGGCCCTGAGCCATTTCCAGGCTTTCCGCCGGGAGATGGAAGCGCATTTCGCCGTTGAAGAAGACGCGCTGTTCCCGGCTTTCGAAGCCGCCAGCGGCAGCAGCATGGGGCCGACCCGCATCATGCGCATGGAGCATCAGGACATGCGGGATTTGCTGGAGGACATGGACGAGGCGCTGGCCGCGCAGCATCTGCAAGCTTTCCTGGGCCTGAACGACACCCTGCTCATCCTGATGCAGCAACACAATATGAAGGAAGAAAACGTGCTCTACCCCATGTGCGCGCAAGCGCTGCCGGAAATGGCGGAGTTGATTGCGGAGGGCGCGCAGCCATGACCCCGCAAGACCTGCGCCACCTGGCGCCGCCCGAGCCGATGGAGATCATTCTGGACGCCGCCGAACAAATGCGGCCCGGCGACAGCCGCGCCTGGGTGCTGCCCCACCATCCCACTCCGCTGCTGCCCATGCTGGAAAAAGCCGGCCTGCTGTATCGCTTTGAACTGTCGGGAGACGGCGGCGTCGTGCTGATTCTGAGCCGGCCATGAGCCAGGCCTGGCTGGACTACCAACAGGCGCCGCCGCTGTGGCTGCCGCTGGCCCATATGCTGGCCGCGCCCTGCTGGCTGCTGGCGACGGCGACCTTGTTGGCGGCGCTGCCGGACGGCGCGCCCTCGCGCTTTCTGCCCGAGGTGCTGGCGCTGACCCACGCGCTGGCGCTGGGCGTGCTGGGCAATGCGATGCTGGGGTCCCTGTGGCAGTTGTTGGCGGTGACGGCGGGGGTGCCGATTCCGCATCCGCGCCGGCTGCTGCTGGCTTGTTTTCTGCCCTTGCAGGCCGGCTGCGCGCTTCTGGTGGCCGGTTTCCAGCTGGGTCTGTCGCCGCTGTGGCTGCAGGCGGGCGCCGCGCTGCTGACGCCGGCCTTGCTGACGCCGGCGCTGTTCGGCCTGCGCGGCTTGCTGCGCAGCCCGGCGCGGGACGCCGGCAGCCGGGGCCTGCGGCTGGCGCTGTGCGCGCTGGCCGTCGCCGCCTGTCTTGGCGCGGCCCTGGTCTTGTTGCTGGGCGGCCGCGTCGCGCTGCCCTTGGGTCCCTTGCTGGACAACCATGTGCTGTGGGCGGCGCTGGGTTGGCTGTGGCTACTAGTGCTGTCGGTGGCGCGCACGGTGATCCCGATGTTTCTGGTCACGCCGCCGTCGGCGACGGGGCGGCTGCCGCGGGAGACGTTGTTGTTCGGCCTGCTATGCCTGAGCGGCGTCGCGCTGATCTGGGACGCGCCCGCCGTCGTCTCCGGCCTGCTGGCCTCCTTGGCGCTGTTCGTGCTGTGGCAGGGCCTGCGGCAATTGGACGCGCTGCGGCGCAGCCAGCGCCGCGCCGACCCCCTGCGCCGCGGCTGGCGGGCCAGCCTGATCTGGATGACGGCGGCCGCGCCCTGCGCGCTCGCCGCGCGCCTGCTGCCGCTGTCGGAAGCGCCGCCCATGCTGGCCGGCTGGCTCTGGCTGGGCGGCTTCGGCCTGGGGGCCGTATTGAGCATGCAGGGCAAGATCCTGCCCTTCCTCGCCTGGCTGGACCTGAAACAGCGCGGCCTGCCCAGGCGGCAATTGCCGGCCACCCATGAATTGCTGGGCGAGGCCTCCCACCGCCGGCTGCTGGGCCTGCACGGCGTCTGGGTCGGCTGCGGCCTGGCCTGGATCGTCGGCGGCTATCGCCTGCCGCTGTTCGCCGCCGCGCTGGGACTGGGGCTGTACTGGGCCGGGCTGGCGGCGGCCTTGTTGCGTCGCTATCTCGCCGGCCGGCGCGCCTTGGCCTGAGAACCTGTTTACGATCTGCTGCGCGTCGGCGATACGGCGTTGAACAGGTTCCGGAGCCGCGCCCCAAAAACAAACCCGAGCCGGCAAAGCGGGCGCGGGTGAGGGCGATGGCTCAGCCTATCGTCAGTCCCACTGCAAAGCGCCCTTCTTCCATTCATAGATGAAGCCGACGACCAGCACGCCCAGGAACACCGCCATCGCGCCCAGGCCGAAGCCGCCCAGCTCCTTCAGCGTCACCGCCCAGGGAATCATGAAAGCGACTTCCAGATCGAAGAGGATGAACAGGATGGCCACCAGGTAGTAGCGGACGTCGAAGCGCATGCGCGCGTCTTCGAAGGCCTCGAAGCCGCACTCGTACGGCGACAGCTTTTCCGGATCCGGCCGGTTTGGCCCCAGCAACTTGCCCATCAGCAGCGGCACCACGCCCACCAGCAGTCCGACGACGATGAATAACAGGATGGGAAAGTAATTCTGCAGCATGGGGCCTACTCCTCCGGATGGTTTGGAAAATGAGATAGACCTCCGCCAAGCGCCAAGTTTGCACCTTGAGGGAAATATACCGTTGGAAAGCGGGCTGTCATGACGACCAGGCGCGGGAGGCGCTTGCACGGATATCGGTTACACTGGCCTTTCCCGCCCGCCCGGCCACCCCGAACGGCGCGGCTCCCGGCCCCGCCTCCGATCGGACGCTCCCGCCTTCGCCGCCATGCGGCAACCTGCCCGCTACCCGCGGCCAGGCAAACATACCACCGCTTCGCCGGACACCTCGCTCACAACTCATATCAAGCTTCGGCGCTGCGGACCGCTCTTTACCCGACCCATGACAACACAGGGCCGCCGACGCCTGCGCGGCCCGCCAGACCAAAGGTCTTGTCCATGCATCATGCTCTGCAAACTTTATTGGACCGGGTCCGCCTGCGCGACCCGGAACAGTTCGAATTCCATCAGGCGGCGGCGGAAGTGCTGCACAGCCTGGACGATTTCCTCAGCCGTCATCCGCACCACTTCGACCATGGCCTGCTGGAACGGCTGCTGGAGCCGGAGCGCGTCATTCTGTTCCGCGTGTCCTGGGTGGACGATCACGGCCGCGTCCAGGTCAACCGCGGCTACCGGGTGCAGATGAACAGCGCGCTGGGGCCGTACAAGGGCGGTCTGCGCTTTCATCCCTCGGTGACGCTGGGCACGCTGAAATTCCTGGCTTTCGAACAAACCTTCAAGAACGCCTTGACCGGCCTGCCGCTGGGCGGCGCCAAGGGCGGCGCGGACTTCGACCCCAAGGGCAAGAGCGAGGGCGAGGTGATGCGTTTTTGCCAGGCTTTCGCCAGCGAGCTGTTCCGCCACATCGGCGCCGAGACCGATGTGCCGGCCGGCGACATCGGCGTCGGCGCGCGCGAGATCGGCTATCTGTTCGGGCAGCACAAGCGGCTGAGCAATCAGTTTTCCGGCGTTTTCACCGGCAAAGGCCCCAGCTACGGCGGCAGCCTGATGCGGCCGGAGGCCACCGGCTACGGCTTGGCGTATTTCGTTGAACGCATGCTGGCCACGCGCGGGCAGGCGCTGGCCGGCAAACGCGCAGCCTTGTCCGGCTCCGGCAACGTCGCGCTGTACGCGGCGGAAAAGCTGCTGGCGCTCGGCGTCCGGGTGGTCAGCTTGTCGGATTCGGAAGGCGCGCTCAGCCTGCCGGACGGCCTGAGCCCAGACTTGCTGGCGGCCTTGATCGAGCATAAGCATCAGCGCCGCGGCCGGCTGGCCGCCTTCGCCGCCGACCACGGCCTGGACTTTCTCGTTGGGCAGCGGCCATGGGGTCTGCGCTGCGACATCGCCCTGCCCTGCGCCACGCAAAACGAGCTGGACGCCGACGACGCGGAGGCCTTGCTGGCCAACGGCTGCTGCTGCGTGGCGGAAGGCGCCAATATGCCTTGCACCGCCCAGGCGGCGCAGCGCTTCCAGCGGGCCGGCGCGCTGTACGCGCCCGGCAAGGCGTCCAACGCCGGCGGCGTGGCGGTGTCCGGCCTGGAAATGAGCCAGAACGCCACCCACCTGCCCTGGAGCGCTCAGGAGGTGGACGCCCGGCTGCGCCGGATCATGGAGGAGATTCACGAGGCCTGCGTGCGGCATGGCGGCCAGCCGGACGGCGCGGTCGACTACGCCCGCGGTGCCAATGTGGCGGCCTTCGGCAAGGTGGCCGCGGCGATGCTGGCGCAAGGCGTGATCTGAGCTAGCCGCCCATGCAAAAGCCCGCCGGAAGGCGGGGCTATGCAGCGTTGAATGGAACACGTTTTTAGAACCTGTTTACGATCTGCTGCGCGTCGGCGATGCTGCGTTGAAAACTGCTTCGAAATGCTCATGTACCGTATGTACATTCCGCTTCCTCAGCCGTTTTCGCCTTGTCTCGCCTTAGCTCGCGAGATCGTAAACACGTTCTTAGAACAGCTGGTCTTTGACGTTCTCCACCGCATCCTGAGCGGCCGGCTTGTCCGGCGTCTCGCTGGCGCCGCCGCTGGCGTCGCCGCCTGCGCCCGGCACCGCGCCGTGGTTGTCCACTTTCAGCTCCGGATTGGTCTTCTGGAACTCTTCGTAGTAGTACTCGTCGCCGCCGCGCTGGCCGGCGCCGGCCTTGACCACGAGGCCTTCCGGCACCGGCATGTCTACTTCCGGCTGGCCCTTGAGCGCGTTGGCCATGTAGTTGATCCATACCGGCAGCGCCGCGGTGCCGCCGTAACCGTAACGGCCCAGCGAGCGCGGCTGATCGAAGCCCACCCAGGCCGCGGCCACCAGATTGGGGTTGTAGCCGACGAACCAGGCGTCCTTCCAATCCGAGGTGGTGCCGGTCTTGCCGGCCAGATCGGTGCGGCCCAGGCTCATCGCGCGGTAGCCGGTGCCGTAGCGCACCACGTCCTTGAGCATGGAGCTCATGATGAAGGCGTTGCGCGGGTCTATCGCCTGCGGCGCGTTCTGACCGGCGACGGTGGGCACGGTCTTGGCCAGCACGCGGCCGGACTGGTCTTCGATGCGGTCGATGAAATAGCCTTTGCTGCGGTAACCGCCGTTGGCGAACACCGAGTAGCCCTCCACCATTTGCAGCGGCGTCACCGCGCCGGCGCCCAGCGCCATGGTCAGATAGGCCGGATGCTGCTTGGCGGCGAAGCCGAAACGCTGGATGTACTGCTGGGCGTAATCGGTGCCGGTGGCCATCAGCACCCGCACCGACACCAGGTTCTTGGACTGGGTCAGGCCGGTGCGCATGGTGATCATGCCGGCGAATTTGCCGTTGTCGTTCTTGGGCTCCCAGCGCTGACCGTCCGCGCCCACCACCGACAGCGGCGCGTCGTTGATCATCGTAGACGGCGTCAGGCCGCGCTCGATGCCGGCGGAGTAGATGAAGGGCTTGAAGGTGGAACCGGGCTGACGCCAGGCCTGGGTCACATGGTTGAAGCTGCGACGGTTGAAGTCGAAGCCGCCCACCAGCGCGCGGATCGCGCCGCTGCGGGTGTCCATGGACACGAAGGCGCCTTCCACTTCCGGCATCTGCACGATTTCCCAATAGCCTTTTTCATGCGCGCGGATGCGGATCACCGAACCGCGGCGGATCTGCTGCGCGGCGCTGACCTTGCCGCCCAGCGCGCGGCGCGCGAAGTCCAGGCCGTTGCCCTTGATCACCGCCACCTTGCCGCCGCGCATATAGGCGCGCACTTCCGACGGACTGGCGGACAACACGATGGCCGGCAGCATGTCGCCGCTGTCGCGCAGTTCGCTGATGGCGTCGTCCAGCGCTTCGGTCTGCTGCTCGCCTTCGACGCCGGACAGTTCCACCGTGCTTTCCGGGCCGCGATAGCCCATTTTGCGGTCGTAATCCACCAGGCCGGCGCGCAGGGCGTCGTACGCCCATTTCTGATGGCGGCTGTCCAGAGTGGTGTAGACCTTGAAGCCTTCGGTGTACGCCGATTCGCGGTAGCGCTCGTACATCGCCTGGCGCACCATTTCCGCCACATACTGCGCCGGCTGGCTGCTGCTGTCGGCGCTCTGACTGGCCAGCTTCATCGGCTCGGCCAAGGCGGCGTCGTATTGCTCCTGGGTGATGAAATTAAGCTCGCGCATCCGGCGCAACACGTATTGCTGACGCAGACGGGCGCGGTCCGGATTGACGATGGGGTTGTAGGCGGACGGGGCCTTGGGCAGGCCGGCCAGCATCGCCATTTCCGCCACGGACAGATCCGCCAGCGGCTTGCCGTAATAGGCCTGCGCCGCGGCGGAGAAGCCGTAGGCGCGCTGGCCCAGATAGATCTGGTTGAAGTACAGCTCCAGGATCTGGTCCTTGCTCAGCGTGTGTTCGATCTTGAAGGCCAGCAGCGCTTCATTGAACTTGCGGGTAAAGGTTTTCTCGCTGGACAGGAAGAAGTTCTTGGCCACCTGCATGGTGATGGTGCTGGCGCCGGAACGGGCGTGTCCGGACACCAGATTGCCGACCGCGGCGCGCACCACGCCGACGTAATCGACACCGCTGTGCTGGTAGAAACGCTCGTCTTCGGCCGCCATCACCGCCTGTTTCATCAGCTGCGGCACTTCGTGGATGCGGGAGAAGGAACGACGCTCTTCGCCGAATTCGCCTATCAGTTGATTGTCGGCGGAATATACGCGAAGGGGAATTTTCGGACGATAGTCCGTCAGTACATCAAGACTCGGCAAGCGCGGGTAGGTTATGATGATTGCAATGGCGCCTGCGCCAGCAACCAATACGGCTCCACCTAGAAACAGACCTGCAAGTATTGCAAGGATTCGTCTTAGCATATTTACAATGGGCTTTCACTGGAAACCGGATTATAACGTCTTGTGAAAGCACGCAAGACAAACAATGGCAGCGACAGGCCAAAAAACTGTCGCATAGGACCAATCGAGGCACCTGATGCTCATCGACAAACTCAAAGCCGCCCCTCCCTGGCTAGAACAACTTGGATTGGCTAAGGCTAAAAATGTTCCAATGTTGGGACTGGATATCAGCAGCACCGCCGTCAAACTGGTGGAGCTTTCACGCTCGGGGAAAAACTGCCAGGTCGAACGCTATGTGATCGAAGCCTTGCCCAAGGACGCGATCAGCGACGGCAATCTGGTGGATATCGAGGGCATCGCGGAAACCCTGCGCCGCGCCTGGAAACGGCTGGGCAGCCCCACCCGCCACGTCGCCATCGCCATCCCCACGGCGATGGCGATTTACAAGAAGCTGCTGGTGCCGGTCAGCCAGACCGACAACCTGGCGGAATTGATCGAATCCGAAGCCAATCAGAGCATTCCCTTCCCGCTGGAAGAGGTGAATCTGGACCATCAGGTGCTGGGGCCGGCGCCGTCCAGCATCGACGATCTGGAAGTGCTGCTCTGCGCCGCCCGCAAAGAGAAGGTGGAGGAGCGCGTGGCGGTGGTGGAGATGGCCGGCCTGCGCGCCCAGGTGGTGGACGTCGAATCCTTCGCCATGATGACGGCCTTCGAGCAGGTCGAACAGCAATTGCCGGAACAGGGCATGAACCAGACCTTCGCCCTGTTCGACATCGGCGCCACCCGCATCCACTGCAACGTCATCCGCAACAACCAGCAAGTCTATTATCGCGAACAAGTGTTCGGCGGCCAGCAACTGACGCGCGACATCCAGCGCCGCTACGGCATCAGCTATGAAGAGGCGGAAAGCGGCAAACGCGGGATGAGCCTGCCGGACGGCTATGAATCCGAACTGATGCATCCCTTCGTCGATTCTCTGGCCCAGGAGATACAGCGCGCGCTGCAGTTCTTCTACACCACGGTCAGCGTGTCGCAATACCTGCGCGTCGACTACATCCTGCTGGCCGGCGGCTGCAGCATGCTGCCGGGCCTGGACGACGCGGTGGCCGGCCGCACCCAGATCAGCACCATGATCGCCAATCCGTTCAGCACCATGGTGCAGTCCAGCCACATCCGCCTCAAGGAATTGCTGATGGACGCGCCGGCCTTGCTGGTGGCCTGCGGCCTGGCCATGCGGAGGTTCGACTGATGATACGCATCAACCTCCTCCCCCACCGCGAACAGAAAAAAGCCGCGCACCGGCTGCGCTTCCAGGTGATGCTGGGCCTGACGCTGGTGGCTTCGCTGGCCCTGGTGGTGCTCAGCTATCTGATCATCGGCGGCCGCCTGTCCCACCAGCAGCAGCGCAATGATTTCCTGCAGGGCGAAATCGCCAAACTGGACAACCAGATCAAGAATATCGGCACCTTGAAGAAGCAGCGTGACGATCTGCTGTCGCGCAAACAGCTGGTGGAACGGCTGGAACAGGGCCGCAACGAAGGCGTGCACGTCTTCGACCAACTGGTGCGCCAAACCCCGGACGGCGTCTATCTGAGAAGCTTCAAGCAGGCCGGCAACCAGTTCTCGCTGTCCGGCTACGCCTTGTCCGGCGCGCGGGTCTCCAACTATATGCGCAGCCTGGCCCAATCCAACGTCTTTGACGCGCCGGTGCTGGTCGAAGTGAAGGCCTCCAACATCAACGGCCAGCGCGCCAACGAATTCACCCTGAACTGCAGCCTGCGCGAAGCCGCCCCGCCCAAAGCCGGCAAGCCCGCCTCACCCGGAGCCAAGCCATGACGCTGGACGAATTGCGCACGCTGGACCCCAAGGACATCACCAACTGGCCGTTGCAAGGCCAGGCCATCGCGCTGGCGCTGCTGGTCGCCTGTTTCGTCGGCCTCGGTTATTTCTTCGTGCTCAGCGAGGAACTGGACCGCCTCAACGCCGCCAAGCAACAGGAAGAGCAGCTCAAGCAGACTTATGTCGACAAGAAGCGCCAGGCGGTCAACCTGGACGCGCTGCAACAGCAGTTGAAGGAAATCGACGCCTCCTTCGGCGCCCTGCTCAAGCAGCTGCCGACCAAGTCGAACATGGACACGCTGTTGACCGAGATCAACCAGGCCGGCATCGGCCGCGGGCTACAGTTCGAGCTGTTCCGGCCCAACCCGGAAATCAAGACGGCCGAGATGGCGGAAGTGCCGATCACCATTCGCCTGACCGGCAGCTATAACGACCTGGCCGCCTTCGTCAGCGATGTGGCGCAGCTGTCCCGCATCGTCACCATAGCCGACATCAGCCTGACGCCGGATCCCAAAGGCGCGCGCCTGACCATGGACGCCACCGCCAAGACTTTCCGCGCGCTGGAGCCCGAGGAGCGGACCGCGCAGGCGGCCCCTCCCAACAAGTGAGCCGCACAGCCCATGACAAGAACTCTCGCTTGCTTACTGCCCTTGCTGCTTGCCGCCTGCGGCAGCGGCGACACCGACGATCTGCGCCAGTGGATGCAAACCAGCACCCAGGGCCTGCGCGGCCAGATCGAGCCGCTGCCCCAGGCGCAGTCCTACCAGCCGTTCGCCTACCAGGCCTTCGACTTGCTCGACCCCTTCAACGCGCAGAAGCTCGCCGCGGCCAAGAATCAGAACCTGGCGAACGCGCCGGATATGAAACGGCCGCGCGAGGCGCTGGAAAACTACGATCTGGACAAGTTGAAGATTGTCGGCGTCATCCGCCGCGGCGGCGCCAACTACGGCCTGGTGCGCACGCCCGAAGGCTCGATTTACCGCGTTCAGGCCGGCAATTTCGTCGGCCCCAATTTCGGCCAGATCAAGAAAGTCGGCGACACGGACATCCAGTTGACTGAGACCGTGGAAGATTTGAACGGAGAATGGGTGCAGCGCAACAGCAGCATGTACCTGGACGAACAAGGGCAAAACAAATGAGCAAGCACTCCATCAAACTGTTGTCGGGGCTGGGCCTGTCCCTGCTGTTCGGTTTCGCCTACGCCGGTCCGGCGATCACCGCGATCCAGCTGGCCAACGGCGACGGCGACCAGCAGGTGCTGCAGGTCAGCTTTGACGGCCCCGCCGTCCAGCCCAACAGCTTCGCCATCGCCAACCCACCGCGCATCGCCTTCGACTTCGCCGGCGCCAGCGTCAAGCTGGCCAAGCCGCAGCAGGACTTCGGCGGCCCGCTGGTCAAATCCGCGGTGGCGGTGGAGGCCAACGGCCGCTCCCGGCTGGTGCTGAGCCTGAGCCGCAACGCGCTGTACAGCAGCAGCGTGTCCGGCAACACGCTGCGGATTACGCTGAACCCGAATCTCGGCAGCGCCGCCCAGGCCGCCACGCCGGTGGAGCGCCCCGCCGCCAGCCCGCAAAGCGCCACGCGCCCAAGCCCGGTCCAGATCGCCGGCGCCCAGCCGCTGGCACTGGACTTCCGCCGCGGCAAGAACGGCGAAGGCAGGGTGGAGATCAAACTGCCGTCCGCCAACACCCCGGTCGACATCCGCCGCGAAGGCAAGCAATTGCTGGTGGACGTGCTGGGCACTCAGCTGGACAGGCAGAACCAGCGCCGGCTGGACGTTGCCGACTTCGGCACCCCGGTATCCAAGATCGACGCCCGCAACCAGGGCGGCAACAGCCGCATCCAGATTCAGCCGCAGGGAGACTGGGACTTCTCCTCCTACCAGACCGACGGGCAGCTGGTCGTTGAAATCCGCCGGCCGGCGCCGGAGTCCGCGGCCAGCGCCGACGCCAACCAGAAACCGCAGTACAAGGGCGACAAGCTGTCGCTGAACTTCCAGAACATCGAAGTGCGCACCGTCCTGCAGGTGATCGCCGAATTCACCGGCCTCAACATCGTCACCAGCGATTCCGTCAACGGCAATATCACGCTGCGGCTGAAAGACGTGCCCTGGGACCAGGCGCTGGACCTGATCCTGCAGACCAAGGGCCTGGACCAGCGCCGCGCCGGCAACATCATCCAGATCGCGCCGCGCGAAGAACTGCTGGCGCGCGACAAGCAGGTGCAGGAGGCCAGGCAGCAACTGGCCACGCTGGAGCCGGTGCGCTCGGAAACCTTCGTGCTGCGCTACCGCTCGGCGGAGGACTTCAAGAAGGTGCTGGATGGCACGAACACCACCGGCAAGAAGGAAAGCATCCTGACCGAGCGCGGCAGCGCGCTGATCGACCCCAAGACCAATACCCTGATCATCAACGACACCGGCAGCACCATAGACAAGATCCGCGACATCATCGGCAAGACCGATGTGCCGGTGAAACAGGTGCTGATCGAGGCGCGCATCGTCGAGGCCACCGACAACTGGAGCCGCAACCTGGGCGTCAAGCTGGCCTTCGACCGCGTCGGCGGCACCGGCATCATTTCCGGCGGCGGGTTGGGTAATGCAATTAACAATGCCAATGGCCGCCTAGGTATCGTGGGTAATGCCGCCCAAGCCCCCTATGTCATTTCCCCCGGCGTCAACCTGCCAATCACCAACCCGGCAGGCTCGCTGACCGCGCTCTATAGCGTGGGCAAATCCGCCATCATCGGCCTGGAACTGCAGGCGCTGCAGACCGAGAACAAAGGCCGAGTGATTTCCAGCCCGCGCATCATGACCGCGGACCGGCAGGAAGCCACCATCGAGCAGGGCACCGAGATTCCCTACCAGGAAGCCTCGTCCAGCGGCGCCACCTCCACCTCGTTCAAGAAGGCAGTGCTCAGCCTGAACGTCAAGCCGCAGATCACGCCGGACAATCACGTGATGCTGGACATCAAGGTGAACAAGGACAGCGTCAGCCCCACCTTAAGCGTGGGCGGCACCCCGGCCTTGGACACCAAGAAGGTCAACACCCAGGTGCTGGTGGAGAACGGCGGCACGGTGGTGATCGGCGGCATCTACCAGCAGCAGATCAGCGATGTCGTCAATAAAGTGCCGCTGCTCGGCGACATTCCCATCTTGGGCGCGCTGTTCCGCAGCTCGCAAAAGTACGATAACCGCACTGAATTGCTGGTCTTCATCACGCCGCGCGTGGTGGAAGACCTGAGCGGCAATAATCAATAAAAACCCCGGCTGCGCAGCGCCCCCGGCGCTGCTGCAACGCCGAAAGACAGCGCGGCCAAGCTCGGCTACAATGCCTGCCATGGAGAAACCGGCAGGCAATTTTTTTCTGGTCGGCTTGATGGGCGCGGGCAAGACCACGGTAGGCCGAGCTTTGGCGCGGCGCACCGACAAAACCTTTTACGACTCTGACCACGAGATCGAGGCCAGGACCGGCGTACGCGTCGCGACCATCTTCGATATCGAGGGCGAGTTGCGCTTCCGCGACCGGGAAACCTCGGTCATCGCCGACCTCGCCCGCCTGGACAACATCGTGCTGGCCACCGGCGGCGGCGCCATCATCCGTCCGCAAAACCGCGCCTGCCTGGCGGCGCACGGCACCGTCATCTATCTGCGCGCCACGATAGACGATTTGCTGGCCCGCACTCTGCACGACAAGAACCGTCCCCTGCTGCAGATCGCCGACCCCAGGGCCAAGCTGGAAAGCCTGTTCCAGGAGCGAGACCCCTTATATCGCGAGGTGGCCGACATCGTCGTCGACACCACGCAGCAGAATGTCAGCCTGCTGGTTGCCCGCCTGATGGAGCAATTGGCCGGCCTCCCCCCAAACACCGTCCCGAACAAGGAAGCTGATTGTGATTACCCTCGACCTGATCCTGCCCGACACCCGTTACCCGATTCACATTGGCCGGGACTTGCTGGAACAGGTCGAGTTGCTGCTTCCCCATCTGCCCCTGCCCAAGGTCGCCATCGTCAGCAACGAGACGGTGGCGCCGCTGTATCTGGTCCGGCTGCAACAGGCGCTGGCCAAACACCGGATTGACTCCTTCAGCGTCGTCTTGCCGGATGGCGAGCGGCACAAGGACTGGAACACGCTCAACCTGATTTTCGACGCGCTGCTGTCGCGCAACGCCGAACGCAAGACCACCCTGATCGCGCTGGGTGGCGGCGTCATCGGCGACATGACCGGCTTCGCCGCCGCCTGCTATCAACGCGGCGCGCCCTTCATCCAGATCCCCACCACCTTGCTGGCGCAGGTCGACTCCTCGGTCGGCGGCAAGACCGCGATCAACCATCCGCAGGGCAAGAACATGATAGGCGCGTTCTACCAGCCCAAGGCGGTGATCGCCGATATGTCGCTGCTGGATACGCTGCCGGAACGCGAGCTGTCCGCCGGCCTCGCCGAGGTGATCAAGTACGGCCTGCTGGGCGACGCCGCCTTCCTCGGCTGGCTGGAGGACAATATGCCGCGCCTGCGCGCGCGCGATCCCGACGCGCTGCAACACGCGGTCAAGCGCAGCTGCGAGATGAAGGCGGACATCGTCGGCCAGGATGAAAAAGAGCACGGCGTGCGCGCGCTGCTCAACCTGGGCCACACCTTCGGCCACGCCATCGAGGCCGGCCTGGGCTACGGCGTCTGGCTGCATGGCGAAGCCATAGGCGCCGGCATGGTGCTGGCCGCCGCCGCGTCCGCCGAATTGGGCTGGCTGTCCGCCGCCGACGTCGAACGCGTGCGCAGCCTGGTGGCCGCCGCCGGCCTGCCGGTCAAGAGCCCGCAGATGCCGCTGGCGCGCTGGCTGGAGCTGATGAGCCACGACAAGAAGGTGGAAGCCGGCACCATCCGGTTCGTACTATTGCAACAACTGGGCCAAGCCGCTATTCAGGCCGGCCTGCCCTCTGCGATACTCGAGAAAATACTGAACAATAATAGTTAGCGTTCAAACGGCATCGGTACAGATTCAATAAGGATTTCTACGGATTGCCGCTTGCGCCGCTTCATCAGAATAATGAATCTACTGGAGATGGAGAAGGCCGGCAGGGACACCCCGCGCAAAGCTTGAAGCCAGAGCGCACAATGTCGGGGAGCCGCCGGCGAGGCCAAGTCGTTGCAAAGCGGAAGGGGAGAAGCCACATGGTAGCGTTGAGCGCGTTTGCCGCCAGTTTTGGACTGATGGCGGGATATTACGCCCTGCGATTCTTATGGAAGAAAGTACGTTACACCAAGCCGTGTCAACGCGGCATCGATCCGGTGGGCGAGGCGGAGGTTTTTCTCGCCTACGGCCGCACCCGCGACGCGGTGCGGGTGCTGAAAGATTCGCTGCGAGACAATCCGGACGATCTGCCGGCCAAGGTCACCTTGTTGCGGGCCTATTCCAGCGAATGCAATCGCGAAGCCTATTGCTCGCTGGCGCGCGACGTTCAATCCCAAGTGCAAGGCCAGCCGGTCTGGCACACCATTCAGGAAAACGGTCGTCGGCTGGCGCCGCAAGATCCGCTGTTCGAAATCAAACTCTGACGTCTTAGCTTGCGAGTCGTAAACGCGTTCTGAGTCCTCGATGCAGTCAAGCCGGCCATGGCTCCCGCCCTGGCCGGCTTGATTTCGTCGCAGCGCCCGCTCAATCCGCGGCGGCGTCCTCGTCCTTGAACTGCAGGCTGTGCAGCTTGGCGTAGAGCCCGTCGCGCGCGAGCAACTGCGCGTGCGAGCCCTCTTCGGCGATCTCGCCCTGATGCATCACCACGATGCGGTCGGCGTTCTCTATCGTCGACAGCCGATGGGCGATCACAATGGTGGTGCGGTTCTTCATCAGATTTTCCAGCGCGCTCTGCACCAGCCGCTCGGACTGGGTGTCCAGCGCCGAAGTCGCCTCGTCCAGAATCAGCAAGGGCGCGTTCTTCAACAAAGCGCGGGCAATCGCCAGCCGCTGACGCTGTCCGCCGGACAGACGCACGCCGTTTTCGCCAATCAGGGTATCGAACCCTTCCGGCATCGCCTCGATGAACTCCAGCGCATTGGCCGCGCGCGCGGCCTCCACCACCGCCTCGCGACTGAACGAGGCTTCGCCGTAGGCGATATTGGCCGCCACGCTGTCGTTGAACAGCACCACGTCCTGGCTGACCATGGCGATATGCCGGCGTAGATCGCTCAAGGGCATGTCCTGCAGGCGCACATCGTCCAGACGGATCTCGCCGCCGTCCGGATCGTAAAACCGCGGAATCAAGCTGACCAAGGTGGTTTTGCCGCTGCCGGACGAGCCCACCAGGGCGACGGTCTCGCCGGGATGGACCTGCAAATTGATGTCGCGCAGCACCTGCCGCTCCGCCGTCGGATAGCGGAAGTTCACTCCCGAGAGCTGCAGCTTGCCGCGCGTGCGCGGCAAGGCGGTGCGGCCGTGATCGGGCTCTTCCGGCAGATCGAGAAAATCGAAGACCGACTCCGCCGCCGCCAAGCCGCGTTGCATCGCCTGGGCAATGCCGGTGATGCGCTTGACCGGCGCGAACAACAACATCATCGCGGTCAAAAAGGACATGAAGTCCCCGGCGGTGAAAGCGCCGCCCTGGGCACGCAGCGTGGCGAAATACAGGATGGCGGCCAGCGCGCAGGCAATCATCAACTGCGTGATGCCGGTGTTGGCGGACGTGGCCGCGCTCTGCTTGACCGCATTGCGGCGGATGGCCGCCGCCGCCTGCTGAAAACGCTCGCTCTCGCGCGCTTCGCCGCCATAGACCTTGATCACGCGCTGGCAGCTGATGCCCTCGCCCAGCACCTGGGTCAACATGGCCATATTCTGCTGGTTCTCGCGCGATAGATTGCGCAGGCGCTTGCCCACCACCCGCATGCACAGGGAGACAATCGGCAGCACCAGCAAGCAGATCAAGGTCAGTTGCCAGTCTATATACAGCAGCCAGGCCAGCAGGCTGACCGCGGTGACGCCGTCCTTGACCGTGACCGTGATCACGCTGAAGCCGGCTTCGGTCACCTGGTTGACGTCGTAGGAAATCCGCGACACCAGACGGCCGGACTGGTTGTCGGCATAGTATTGCACCGGCAGACGCAGCATCTTGGCGAACATCTGTTCGCGCAGCGTCTGCACCAAGTGGCCGGTCAGCCAGCTGGAGGTGTATTCATTGATAAAGCTGGTGACGCCGCGCACCGCGAACACGCCAATGATGGCCAAGGGCACCCAGGCGATCGCATGCGGATCGCGGTTGACGAAACCGCTGTCGATCAAGGGCTTCATCAGGCGGGCGAAGGCCGGCTCGGTCAAGGCCGCCACCGTCATCGACACCAGCGAGATCAGGAAGACCTTCCAGTAACGGCCCAAATATCCCAGCAAACGGCGATAAATTGCCCAGTTGCTTTGCAAAGAATTCTTCATTCGTTCCTATCATCCAACGCCCGCGTCCGCGGGCGGTCATCAAGCCAGTCGTCAAATCCCCGGCGCATCCAGGCCGCTGAGTTCCAGGATCCGCCGCACGTTCCGCTCCGGCGCGAAGCGGGCGCGCACATCGACGCGCCCGGCTTGCGCCCAGGCTTTCATCATCTCCGGCCGGCTCAGCGCCTGGTCGATCGCCGCGGCCCAGGCGGCGCTATCCTCCGGCGGCGCCAACACGCCGGTTTCGCCATTGCGCATGGTCTCGGGAATGCCGCCGGTGTCGCTGGCGATCACCGGCACGCCCAGGCCCAGCGCCTCGATCTGCGACATGCCCAGCGGCTCGTAGCTGGACGGCATCAACACCAGGTCGGCGCGCGCCAACAAGGCGGCCACCGGGCTCACCACCCCGGCCAACAACACTCTATCCTGCAAACCCAACTGCCGCGCCAGCCCGGCGATCGCCTGCTGCTCCGGCCCTTCTCCGGCAATCAGATAACGCGCATCCGGCCACTTGTCTCTCAGCAAGTCCAAGGCCGCCAACACCGTCCTGTGCCCCTTCTCGCCGCGCAACATCGCCGCCTGCACCAGCAGAGGGCCGGAAGAACGGGACAGCCATTGCTCCAGCTCCGCCGGCAAGGGCTGCGCGGCGGCCTGATCCAAGGCGGAGAAATCAATGCCGGGATAGACCACATGCAGCTTTTCAGGGCGGATGGCCGGGTTCTCCAGCAAACAACGCTTCAGATAGGCGCTGGGCAACATGGTCGCGTCCATCAGCTGGTTATAGCTCCAGGCCGACGCCTGACCCGGCTGATAAGTGCGCGAGCGCAGCAGAAAGGGCCGGCCGCACCCCATTAGCCGCGCGGCAATGGCCAGATTATTGCTGTCGTGGCCGCTGTGGCAAATGGCCAGCCGCGGACGATGACGGCGCATCCAAGCGCTCAAGGCCAAGATGGACGGCATGTGGAGGCTGTTGCGAAAGCGCAGCGGCAGCACCTCCAGCCCGCGTTGACAAGCCACCTCCATCACTCGCGTCTGCGGCCGGCAGGCCAGCACCGTACGAAAACCGCGCTCTCCCAGCAGGCGCATCTGCTGCATCAACTGCAACTCCTGCCCGCCGACATTGGGGGAAGACTCGGTGAACAGCACCCAATCACGCATGCGCGGCGCCTTTCTCCCGCTGTCTCAACTCCGCCAGCAAGGCGGCGGCGGTGAACAAGAAGAGATGCAGCATATGATCCTTGTTCACGCTTTCCAGCAACATGCGTCCGAGAAAGCCGCAGGTCACCAACATCAAGACCAGACCCAAGGTGTCGCGGCGCAGACGGAAGGCCCGATAGCCGGTCCAGATCAGCACGCCGCAAAACGCCAGCCACAGCGCGACGCCGATCACGCCCAGGCCCACGCCAAGGTCGATGAAACCGCTGTGGCTGTGGCCCACCTGATTGGGGTGCCCCGTCGCCGTCAGCGCATTGGTGAAGGCGTTGCGGCTATAGCCATAACCCATGGGCTTGGCCGCGATGAGGTCCAGGCCGCTGTGAATCCAGGCCACTCGCTCATAAGCAGAATCATCTACCGGCATGCCATTTGACAACTTAGGATAGGGCTCCATCCGCAGCCAGGCCTTGGTGTCGGCATAGTGCCATCCGGCAGTCGCCGACTCCACAAACACCTGATTCCGGCTATCCTGCTTGATCGTATACGCGGCGATGCTGCCCGCCGCGGCCAGGACCACGCCGGCAATGAGCAAAGTCTTGCCCCAGCCTATCTTCAGCCCTTCAAACACGGAATACACCAGCAGCATGGACAGCATCAGGTAGACAAGACCGATCATGCCGTTGCGCGCGCCCGCCTTGAGGCTGACAAACAGAATCAAAGCCGCAGCCAAGCATAGCGACCAGCGGGGAAAGCGCGTGAGCGGATGGGTCCCGCGTTGTCCAAAGCAAAACGCGGCCACGACGAAGGCCAATACAAAGTTCATGAAGAAGGTGAATTCCAGCTTGGTGGCGGTGGTGTACACCTCGTTATACGGCCACAAGCCCGTAGTCAGATAGACATAAGCGCCATGGCTAAACTCGGTCAAGGCCAAGACGCAACCGGCGAGGATGACCAAGTCCGAAATCGTCCAGCGCCGAGGGGGCGGAACAAAGCCAGGCCCGCCACAAACCACAAGCCTCCCATCAATAGCTGGCTGCGGAACTCGCCGGCGGAGGCTTCCGGCCACATCGAGAGCGACACGCTATGCAGCCAGGCGAACAACAGGAACGCGCCGATGGCCGCGACAGGCCCGCGCTGCTCGCGCCAGTGGCGTTTGAGTTCGGGATAGTCTTTCGCCACCAGGACCAGCATCAACAACAGGATCACATAACGCAGCGCAATCGTATGAGACACGCTGGCCAAGGTCAGAAACAACAAGGACAGGCCGATGGCCAAACGGCTATGCCAGCGCGGCTCTATGCTCAGATGATCATTCATGCAGAAGTTTTTCCAAAGTTTCGGCCACCTGCCCGGCAGGCAGCGCCGCCATACACTGCGCCTGGCGGCATTCGCCGGCCTGATCGCCAAATTTTCTGAAACAACGCAAGGCCCAATCGACATCGCGATAATGCACGCTGCGCTGATTGCGGCAAGGAAACCACGCCGGGCCGACGCCGACGCAGGCGAAGCCGGCGAAAAACCGGCTCGCGCCGAACAAGGTCTCGCTGCCCGGCCCGAACAACATCAGCAAGGGCGCGCCCGCCACTTTGGCCAGATGCGCGATGCCGGTGTCCGGACACACGCAGGCGCGGGCGCGGCTCAAGACGGCGCGCAATTGCGCCAGGCTCAGCGTGCCGGCCATGACGATATCGTCCGGCCCCAGCTCGACGGCCGATAGCAGATGCTGCTCCCCTGGCCCGCACGACCACAACACCACGCAACGGCAAGCCCGAGCCGTGGCCGCGACCCGGTTCCAACTGGCCGCGGGCCAGAAGCGGGTCGCCGAACTCGCGCCCACGTGCAGTACGACGAAACGCGGCGGCAAGGGCGGCAGCCCTTCAGCCGCTACCGGCCAATCCCGCAAACGAAACGGCTGGGGCTCGGGTCCGTCGATCAAGCGCGCGGCGGTATCGGTCCAGGCTTCCGGCTGCCCGGCGTACGCCACCGCCTCGTCCAGCAGCCAGTTTTTATAGCGCGGCGTTTCGCCGGCAAAGCCCACGATCCAGCGGGCGCCTATCGCGCGGGCGAGAAAGCTGAGCCGGTTTTCGCCCATCAGGTAGGCGATATCGAAACGCGCCTCGGCGAACAAGCGCCGAATCGAGGCGAAGTCGCGCGGCTGCCAGGGCAGCGGCCGAATGCCGTACGGCCGCGACGCATACAGCGGCGCTTGTCCCGGCGGACAGGCCAGCACGATCTCCGCCTTGGGAAAACGCTCGCGCGCCTTGGCCAACAGACTGGTCGCCATCAAGGCGTCGCCCAGCAGAAACTGATGCAGGATCAATACCCGACGCGTGCGCTCGGGATCCGGCTTGCGGCGCAGCCATTGCCAGGGCAGCCTCAGCAACAGCGCCGTGAAAATCAGCAAACGCCCGGGGAAACGTCCCGGCCTCATTCTCCGGCCCCGCCTTCGCCGTCGCCAAGCGACAGCTCCCGGTACAAGGCCAGCATCTGCGCCACCATAGCGCCCTCGCTCAACCCCGCCACCCGCGCGCGCGCAAGCTCGCCGCTGCGCGGCCAGTCCGCGCGCGCGGCCAGCCAGGCAGCCACATTGTCTTGCCAAGCGGCGGCGTCTCCCGCCGCGGCCAACCAGCCGGTGACGCCCGGCTCCAGCAGCTCCGCGCCACCGCAACGCATGCTGGTCAGCACCGGCAAACCGCAGGCCATCGCCTCGATCACCACCGACCCAAACGGCTCGTACAGCGTCGGCAGGATGAAGCCGTCCGCCAGCCCGTAATGGCTGCGCACATCGCGCTGCGGACCGGTGAAGTGCGCGCGCTCGGACAAACCCAGCCGGGCCGCCAGCCGCTGATAGCGCGCCAGCTTCTTGTCTCCGCCCACCACCACCAGATGCACGGCGGCGTGCGGCGCGACGGCGCGTAGCGCCTGCGCCACGCCCTTGCGCTCGAAACCGGACCCCACGTAGACCAGCGTCGGCGCCTCCGGCGGAATGCCGTAACGCTCGCGCAGCGCCGCCCTCTGCTCGCGCGCCGCCGCCGGATTGAAAAACCCGCTGTCCACGCCGTTGTGGATCACCGCGCAGCGCTTCGGATCCACGCCGAAACGGCCGACCACGTCGTCGCGCACCAAGGCCGAATTGCAAATCACCGCGCGCAAGGCCGGATGCCGGAACATCGCGCGCTCAGTGCGCAGCATGAAATGGTGGTAAGGATTGCAAAAGGTGCTCAGCCGCCGCCACCAGGGCCGGCCTTCCAGCCGCGCGTCCAGCCAGGCCGCGTGCACGCCGTCGCCGGCGCGGAACACATGGCAGCCGGGAATGCGCTCGTGCGACTGAACCAGATCGGCGCCGGCCTGCGTCCATGCGGCGCGCGCGGCGCGGGCGAAGCTCCAGTCGCGCCAGACGCTGCCCAGATAAAACGGCTTGACCCGCAGCGTTTCCACGCCCGGCAGGCTCTCCCAATTGCGGCTGATCAATAGCGGACGGAACTCCCCGCCGGTCTGCAATTGCTTGACGATGGCGCTGACGATACGTTCCGCGCCGCCCGCCGGATTGTACTTCTGCCGGATAATCGCCAGCCGCTTCATGCGCTTTCCTTCAAGACCGCATCCACCGCCGCAAGCACCGTGTCCACATCGATGCGCTGCAGGCATTCGCTTTGCCAGCCTCCGCCGCAACCGGCGTTGCCGCAGGGGCGACAGGGCATGGGCTCGGACACCACGCGGTGCGGCACCTGCCACGGCCCCCATTCGATATCTCCAGATGGCCCGAACAAGGCCACGCACGGCGTTTTCATCGCCGAGGCGATATGCATGGGCACCGAATCCACGCCTATGTACAAACGCGCCTG
The DNA here is from genome assembly GCF_021496765.1 of Chromobacterium sp. Beijing. Lineage (NCBI taxonomy): Bacteria > Pseudomonadati > Pseudomonadota > Betaproteobacteria > Neisseriales > Chromobacteriaceae > Chromobacterium > Chromobacterium sp. Beijing. Next base: position 4,682,266 of record NZ_CP053750.1, on the reverse strand, counting down.
GTCTATCGCCGCCGCCAACTCCTTCAAGCTCAGCGCGCCGGCCAGGCTGGCCACCGGCCGTTCCAGCCGCGCTTCGATGTCGGCGATCATCGCCATTTCTTCCGCGCCCGGCGCGGCCGACAAGACCAGTTGTTCGCCGCGCGCGCTCAAGGCATCGATCAAGGCGCTCATTTTCTCCGCCGGCCAGCTCTTGAACGACCAGCGCGAGGTCGGATGCACCAGGATGTAAGCGCCGGGCCGCAGACCGCGCTCGGCCAGCTTGGCCGCCAGCGTGGCCTCGGCGTTGTGCCCCGGCACCAGAACCAGCTCGCGCTGGCTTGCGTCCGGATACACGCCGATGCGCCGCAAGGCGTCCAGATGAATTTCAATCGTGTGGCGGCGATTGCCCGGCACCTGCAAATAACGGTGGGTGAAGCTCTTTTTGAAGAAGCGGCCGTAAGGGCCCTGCGGGCCTACGGACCAGCGCGGCGCAAGCAGACGCGCCAGCCAGGCGCCTCGATTATGCTCGGTCAGCGTGATCACCAGATCGTAGCCGCGGGCGCGCAACTGGCTCAGCAGGGCCAGTTCGGCCCGGGCCTGGCCCAGCGGCCCCCGTTTTTTCCAGCCGCGATCTATGGTGTGCAGTTGCGCGATAGCCGGATGCAGACTCAGCATTTCCCGGGTGTCGTGGTAAACCAGCGCGTCGATCTCCAGATGCGGCGCCTGCTGTTGCAGCGCGGAAAACAGTGGAGAAGTCAGCAGCACGTCGCCGTGGTGGCGCAGCTTGATGACCAGCACCCGCCGCACGGCGTTCAGGTCGATGGGATCGTTCAGCATAAGAAAGGAAAAAGCCGGATCAGACACCCGGCTCGGCATTCAATTGTTGCAAAAGATCGGCGATTTTATCAGGGTCTTCGCTTCTAAGCATGCGCGCCGTAATCGGCGCGATCTGATCCAGGTGGGTATTGAGCACCTGTTGCTTGACCGCCAGCAGGTTGGCCGGATGCATGGAGAACTTGCGCAGGCCCATGCCCAGCAGCAAACGCGTCAGCCGGGCATCGCCGGCCATCTCGCCGCACACCGACACCGGCACCCCGCCCTTGATGCCGGCCTTGATGGTGTGCAGGATCAGTTTCAGCACCGCCGGATGGATGGGGTCGTACAAATGGCTGACCGAGTCGTCGTTGCGGTCGATCGCCAGCGTGTACTGGATCAAATCGTTGGTGCCCACCGAGAGAAAATCGATGTGCTTGAGAAAGCTGCCCACCACCAGCGCCGCCGACGGGATTTCAATCATCGCGCCCACTTCGATGTCCTCGGCGTAGGCGATGTTTTCCTCGCGCAGCTCCTGCTTCGCGTATTCGAACTGCGCCAGCGCCTGCTTCAGCTCCGGCAAGGAATTGACCATGGGGAACAGAACCTTGATCTTGCCGTGCACCGAGGCGCGCAGCAGCGCCCGCAGCTGCGCGCGGAACATCAGCGGCTCGGCCAAGCATAGACGGATGCCGGTCAGGCCCAGCGCCGGATTGTCCGCCACCGCGTGGTTCAGCCATTTCGGATTCTTGTCCGCGCCCAGATCCATGGTGCGTATGGTCACCGGCAAACCCTTCAGGGTTTCCGCCACGTGCCGGTAGGCCTCGTACTGCTCGTCCTCGTCCGGCAAGGTGTCGCGCCCCAGAAACAGGAATTCGCTGCGGAACAGGCCCACGCCCACCGCGCCGGACTTGCGCACGTCTTCCACGTCCTGCGGCAGCTCGATATTGGCCAGCAGTTCGATCGCGGTGCCGTCCTGGGTCTTGGCGTTGGATTTGCGGATGGACGACAGCTTGCGCCTTGCGTCGCGCCAGGCGCGCAGCCGGCGTCGATACTCCGCCAGCACCAAATCGTCCGGATTGATGATCACCACGCCTTGCAAACCGTCGACGACGATCAGTTCGTCTTCGCGGATCAGTTCGCGCGAATGATGCAGGGCGATCACCGACGGCAGGTCCAGGCTGCGCCCCAGAATCGCGGTATGCGAAGTGGCGCCGCCCACGTCGGTGATGAAGGCGGCGAAGTTGGAATCCTTGAAATAAACCATGTCGGCCGGCGACAGATCGTGCGCCACCAGAATGTGGTCGTCGACCAGATCCTCCGGCGCCGGCAGCTGCGGCACGTCGCCGTCCAGGTTCTTGAAGATGCGCTCCACCACTTGCAGCACATCGTTCTTGCGTTCGCGCAGATAGTCTTCCTCAATCGCGTCGAATTGCTCGACCAAGGACTCGCATTGCAGCTTCAACGCCCACTCGGCGTTGCAGCGCTGTTTCTCTATGATTTCGCGCGGCTCGCGCGAGATGGTGACGTCGCCCAACAGCATGATGTGCAAAGACAGGAAGGCGCCCAACTCCGCCGGCGCGTTCTCAGGAATGCTGCCCCACAGCATTTCCAGCTCTTTGCGGGTGTCGCGAATCGCTTCGTCGAAACGCGCCAATTCCGCCGGGACTTCCTCGTCGTCCAGCAGATAATGCGCGACATCGTCCATGCTGCGCGAAATCAAATGGGCGCGGCCAATGGCAATGCCGCCGCCTATGGCCACCCCGTGCAGGATGATGCTCATCGTCCCATCCTCAGACTCCGGCTTATTCGGCCTCGTCGAACCGGTTGTTGATCAGGGCCACCAGGGCGTCCAACGCCACTTGCTCATCCTCCCCGCTCACTTCCAGTTCCACGGTCGCGCCCTTGGCCGCCGCCAGCATCATCACGCCCATGATGCTCTTGCCGTTGACCCGGCGATTGTTGCGCGCGATGAAGATATCGCTTTTATAGCGGCTGGCCAATTGGGTGAACTTGCTGGAAGCGCGTGCATGCAGGCCGAGCTTGTTGATGATTTCGACTTCAATTCGCAGCATTGCCTTCCCCCGGAATAATATAAAGCACGCCCTCCAGGCCGCCGGTAATCGCCTTGCTGACGACGATCTCCAACGGCTGGCTGCTATAGCACAAGGCTCGGACCACCATGGGCAGGCTCGCCCCGGCCACCGCCTCCACCCGCCCCGGCCGGATCAGCCGGCTGGCGATATTGGACGGCGTGCCGCCATACATATCGGTCAGGATCACCACCCCGTCGCCCGCGTCCAGCCTGTCCACCAACAACTGGGCTTCGGCTTGCTTGCTTTCCGGGTCATCGGTCTTGTCGACCGCCATCACCGCCAGATTTTCCGGCTCTCGGCCCAGGATATGCCTGGCGCAATCCGCCAGACTGCGCCCCAGGTCGCCATGCGCGATTATCAATACACCTACCATGCCTGATTCTTCATGTTGGCAGCGTCGTCGGCGCAGAGCCGGGACGCTGAAGCAAAAAGGTTGATCAACACGTCAGTCCGCCATTGTATCAGCAGTATTCCGCCAGAGGCGGCCGGCGTCAGCTTTAAACCGCGGCCCTCCGCCTTGTATAGCGCGCTTTTCTCGGCCAGCGCAACGGCAAAAAAAACGTCAGCACACCCGGCTCCGGTACCAGCCCAGCTTATCCGCCAAGCCCACCACCTCGCCGACGATGATCAGGGCGGGCGACGCGATATGATGTTTGGACATCAGTTCCGGCAGGTCTTCCAGCGTGCCCGCCACCGTGCGCTGACGCTCGGTGGTGGCCCACTCCACCGCGGCGGCCGGCGTCGTCGCCGGCTTGCCGTGTTCGATGAAGGCCCGGCACAACTCCTGGGCGGTGGAAACCCCATGTAGACTACTACGGTCTGGGCCGGCCGAGTCAACGCCGGCCAGTCAAGGTGAATGCTGCCATCCTGCTTGTGGCCGGTGACGAAGGTCACCGACTGCGCGTAGTCGCGATGAGTCAGCGGGATGCCGGCGTACGCCGCCGCCCCGCTGGCGGAGGTGATGCCGGGCACCACTTCGAAGGCGACGCCGTGCGCCGCCAGCGTCTCGATCTCCTCGCCGCCGCGGCCGAAGGTGAACGGATCGCCGCCCTTGAGCCGCAGCACCCGCTTGCCTTGTTGCGCCAGTTCTACCATCAAAAGATTGATGTCGCCTTGCGGCAACGCATGGTTGGCCCTGGCCTTGCCCACGTAAATGCGCTCGGCGTCGCGCCGCACCAGTTCCAGCAGTTCCGGCGCCACCAGATTGTCGTGCAAGACCACGTCGGCCTGCTGCATCAAGCGCAACGCGCGGAAGGTCAGCAAATCCGGATTGCCCGGCCCCGCGCCCACCAGATAGACCGCACCCTGCGCCGTCTGCGCGTCGGCGTTCTCCAAGCGTCGCTCCATCGCCTGCTCGGCGGCGGCTTCGTCGCCGTTGATCACCGCCTCGGCCAGCGGCCCTTCCAGCACCGACTCCCAAAACACCCGCCGCCGCTCGACGTCGGGAATGCCGGCCTTGACCCGGTCGCGAAACCCGGCGGCAAAGCGCGCCAGACGGCCGAAGCCGCTGGGAATCAGGCTTTCCAGCCGGCCGCGAATCAAGCGCGCCAACACTGGCACGCCGCCGCCGGAGGAGACGGCGATCAGCAGGGGGAACGATCCACGATGGCCGGGGTGATGTAGCTGGACAATTCCGGGTCGTCCACCACATTGACCGGTATATTCAAGGCCTGGCAGGACATCGACACTTGGCGGTTGATCTCGCGGTCGTTAGTGGCGGCCACCACCAGGCGCCGGCCCCGTACTTGGGCCGGCTCGAAACAGGCGCTCAAATGCGTCAACTGCCCCTGCCGCGCCATCTCGGCCAGCTCCGGCGTCAACTCCGGCGCCGCCACCGTCAGCTCCGCGCCGGCGGACAGCAAAAGCCTCGCCTTGCGCAGCGCCACCTCGCCGCCGCCCACCAGCAAACAGGAAGCGCCTTGCAGTTTAAGGAAGATCGGGAAGTAATCCATATGGCCAGCTCCGCAACAATGTTTGCAGCATACTGCATTTGTTGCATAAAAACGACGCTGGCGAATGCTATCAATATTACGAAAAGCGCCCTGTTTTGCGCCTGGTGCCATCATGGCAGCTTTGCGCGCCATCGCGCCTCCGGAGATCTGTTTGAACCCAGCCTTACGCCGCCGGGCCAGCCCGCGTCGCCGCCTGTTCGCCACCGCGGGCTCGCTATGCCTGTTCGGGGCCGACTACGCGCACGCCGCGGCCTCGGACTGGCTCGCCGGCTGGCCTTTGCTCATTCCCATGCTGGCGTTGCTCGGCCTGCCTCTCTGGCGGCGCCGGCGACAGCTGAGCGCGCTCCGCCGCCAGGTCAGGGACAGCCGGCAAGCGCTGGCGCTGTGCGACGCCGCCGGCCGCCTGCTCGCCGTCTCCGGCCATGCGCCCGCGCCCGCGCGCCAAGACGGCGGCCTGAGCGGCTACGGCTTCAGCCCGCACGATCTCGCTTTGCTGCTGGACCCGGCTCATCCCGGCCATCGCGACGGCCTGCTGGCGGCCCACGCCGATTTGCTCGCTTTTCCGCTGCCCTGCCCGCTCCCCGGCCATCTCTTGCTGCGCCTGCAGCCGCCGCCCGCCATTCACGGCCCCGGTGGCGATTGGGGCGGCTGGCGGCTGGCGCTGCAGGACGCGCGGCTGGGCTTGCTGGAATTCGACCTGGCCGGCCAAGCGGTGCGCGGCGCGCCGCAAACCCTGCACGCCCTGCTGGGCCTGCCGGCCGACGCCGAACGCCTGGCGTTCTCGCGCTGGCTGGAACTGTTGCACCCGGAGGACCGTTCGCTGTTCACCGCCCTGCTCAGCCATCCGGAGCAAAGGCAGGAAAGCGCCAGCGGCATGGAGTTCCGCGTACGTCATGCCCACGGCCACTGGGAATGGCTGGAGCAGCGCACCCAGTTCCACAAGGACGAGACGGGCCGCATCAGCCATATCCACGCGCTGTGCCAGATCGTCACCGCGCGCAAGCTGGCCGAGTCCGCGATGCTGCGGCGCGAACAGGAATTCCGCACCTTAGTGGAGAACTCGGAAGACGTCATCGCCCGCTACGACCTGGAGCTGCGCTGCCAATTCATCAACCGCAGCGTCAGCCGCTATTCGACGCTGACGCGCGAGGAACACCTCGGCCGCAGCGTCCACGACAAAGCCTGGCCAGAAGCCGCGCGCGCGCGCTTCGCCGAGGAGTGCGAACAACTGATCGCCGGCGGCGAGGCGCGCCGCTTCGAGCTGGAGCTGAGCCTTGGCCCTCGGCGCTGCATTTTCGAAGTGAGGCTGTTTCCCGAATTCGGACTGGGCGGCGAACTCCGCAGCATTTTGGCGGTGGAGCGGGAAATCACTCACAGCCGCCAGAGCGAACGTTTGCTGGCGGAGGAAAACGCGGTGATGGAGATGATCGCCGGCAATGCGCCGCTGCAAGACACCTTGAATCAGATCTGTCGGATGATGGAGTCGCAGCTGAATCGCGGCGTCTGCTCCATCATGCTGCTGGACCCCGCGGGGGAAACGCTGAGGCTGGCCGCCGGCCAAAGCCTGCCGACCGGTTATCGCAAGCTGCTGGAACAGGTGCCGGTGGGCCCGGAGGCCGGCTCCTGCGGCACCGCCGTCCACCGTAAAAGCCTGGTCATCGTCGAAGACATCGCCAGCAGCCCGCTGTGGGCCGGCTACCGCGAGCGGGTGGCGCCCTTCGGCCTCAGCGCCTGCTGGTCCACCCCCATCTTCTCCAGCGACCGCCGCCTGCTCGGCGCCTTCGCCATCTACCATCCTGAGCCGCGCCAGCCCGAGCCGGAAGAACTGCAGCTGGCGCAGCGCAGCACCCACCTGATCGCCATCGCGCTGCAACGCGACGCCCACGAGAAAAAGCTCTATCAGCTCGCCACCCTGGACGAGCTGACCGGCCTGTGCAACCGCCGCCAGTTCATCGCGCTGTCCAGCCGCGAGATCGAGCGCAACCGGCGTTACCAATTGTCCTTGACCGTGTTGATGATGGACCTGGACCACTTCAAGAACATCAACGACCGTTACGGCCACGCCAAGGGCGACGAGGTGATCGTCCACTTTGCCCAAAGCTGCCGCAATGTGTTGCGCAGCACCGACATCTGCGGCCGCCTGGGCGGCGAGGAGTTCGCCGCGGTGCTGCCTGACACGCGGATGGAAGACGCGCTGCTGGCGGCGGAACGCCTGCGCCGCGTCGTGGCGGAGGCCCGCCTGCCGGGCGGCGAGGCCGGCCCTCTGCAATACACGGTCAGCATCGGCGTCGCCGTGCTGCGCGCCGACGAGACCGACATCGACGAAGTATTGGGCCGCGCGGACAAACAGCTGTACCAGGCCAAACACAACGGCCGCAACTGCATCAGCGGCGAGGAATTACTGCTATTGCGCTAAAATGCCGGCTTGAATCTCTCTCCCAAGATGTCCACCGTGAGCGCCTGGCAAACCGATTACCTCTCCCATCCGCTGTATCTGCCCGTCCGCGACGCCGCCGCGCTGATCGCCCCCGCTTCCTGGCCGGAGCAGGCGGATTACGACCAGTTGCTGCGGCGCTATCGCCGGCAGCGCCCGGACGCGCTGCCGCCCGAGCTGCGCTTCGCCTGCGATCTGGAGCCGGAAGCCTATTACGAGATGCATATCGGCCATACCGGCGAGATTCCCACGCGCACCGGCAATTGGCACGACTGGTTCAACGCGCTGGCCTGGCTGGCCTGGCCGCTGAGCAAGCTGGCGCTGAACCGCCGCCACCTGCGCGCCATCGCCCGCGGCGAAACCAAGCGCGGACCGCTGCGCGACGCCGCCACGCTATTGGACGAATGCGGCATCGTCGTCGCCATCTCCGATCCCGACTTCAGCCGGATGCTGGACGATATGGAGTGGCCGCGCCTGTTTCTGAAACACCGCCAGGACTGGGGCCGGCGCATCGGCGTCCACGCCATCGGCCACGCGCTGTTCGAAGTCGGCCTGCGGCCGCATATCGGCTGGTGCGGCAAGGCCTTGCCACTGCAGGTGCCGGCGGAATTCTTTGCTTGGGAAGAGGCGCGCCGTCTGGCGCACTTGGACGAGGCGCTGGCGCGCCGGCTGGACGACGACGCCTTCATGCCGGCGCCGCGCGCGCTGTGGCCGCTGCCGCTGCTGGGCATTCCCGGCTGGTGGCCGGACAACGAAGACCCGGCCTTTTACGATAATCGCGATTATTTCCGGCCGACGCGGCGGGCGAAGTCCTCCAGCGTCACCGACTGAAGCTCGGCCGTCATCGGCCCCAGCAGCCTTTCCACCCCGGCGCCGACATCGTCGTCGCGGTAGTTGTCGCTGCGATAGACGAATAGTTCGAACAGCTCCACCATGCAGATGGCCGACAACTTCTTGCCCAGCACCCAGCCGTCGCGCTGGCTTTTCTGCACAAAGCCGCGGGAGCTCAACATGTCCAGCACCCAGCCCAGCTCGTCGTAACCCACCTTCACCTGGCTGCGCAACTTCACCGGGCTCAACAATTCGCCGCGGTTCTGCGCCTCGTCCAGCAACAGCAGCACTTCCACCGCGTCGAGAAAACGCCGCCTGGGCTCGAAGCGCCGCCGCCAGGCGTCGCCTTCCCAATAGGACAGCGAGGCGGTGAACACCGCGCCGCTGAGCACCACCATCCACAAGCAATACACCCACAGCAGAAAGATGGGGATGCTGGCGAAAGCGCCGTAGACCAGCTGATAATTGGCCACCTGACCAATGTAAAAGCCGAACAAGGCGCGGGTGGCCTCCAGCAGGATCGCGGTCAGCAAGGCGCCGACGCTGGCGTGCTTGATCGGCACGAAGCGATTGGGCACGATGCGGTACAACAGCGACAGCACCAAAGCGGTCAGCAGGATGGAGCCGCCGGCCTCGACCACATTGGCCAGCACCGGCAGCGCGTGGTCGAACTTGCTGATCTTGAACAGGCTGCGCCAGGCCAGCAAGCTGCCGCCCAACACCAGCGGCCCCAGGGTCAGCACCGTCCAGTACACCATGCTCTGCTGCAACAGCGGCCGCCCGCGGCGCACGCCCCAGATGGCGTTGAAAGTCCGGTCTATGGTGGACATCAGCATTAACGCGGTCACGCCCAGCATCACGATGCCGGCGGCGGTCAGCTTTTCCGCATTGTCGGCGAACTGGCGCATGTAGACGGTGATCACCTTGCCGGCGAACTCCGGCACCAGCGTGGACAGCAGCATGATCTTGAAACGGGTGCTCAGATCGGAGAACACCGGAAACGCGGAAATCACCGTCAAAGCGATGGTGAACAAGGGCACCAGCGCCAGCAGCGTGGTGAAGGTCAGGCTGCCGGACACTTGCGCGACGCGATGGCTGCCCATGCGCCGGGCCAGAAAGCGGGCGAAGCCCAGATACGGTTCGATTCGACTCATTTGCATCCCGGCAAAATAATGGCAAAGCGCGGATCAGGCAAGCCGCGAAGACTTGCTTTATCATGCACCGGCTCGCGCAACGGCGCGCGCCTTATCGTTTTTTTGACCTCAGACGGAAGATCCCAAACCCATGCAAGACCTCCTGGTGCTCTATTACAGCCAGCACGGCGCCACCCGCGAGCTGGCCCGCCTGATCGCCCGCGGCATAGAGAGCGTGCCCGGCTGCCAGGCCCGGCTGCGCACCGTGCCCAAGGTGTCCGCGGTCTGCGAGGCCACCGAGGCCGCCGTCCCCGAGTCCGGCGCGCCCTATGTCGAAGCCGCGGACCTCGCCGAGTGCATCGGTCTGGCGCTGGGCAGCCCCACCCGCTTCGGCAATATGGCGGCGGCGGTGAAATATTTCCTGGACGGCACCAGCCCGGAATGGATGCAGGGCGCGCTGGCCGGCAAGCCCGCCTGCGTGTTCACCAGCAGCGCCTCGCTGCACGGCGGCCAGGAATCCACGCTGCTGACCATGATGGTGCCCTTGCTGCACCACGGCATGGTGATGGTGGGTCTGCCCTATACCGAAACCGCGCTGACCCAGACCCGCAGCGGCGGCACCCCCTACGGCGTCAGCCATGTCGCCGGCGTGCGCAATGAGCAGCCGATCAGCGACGATGAAAAACAACTGGCGCTGGCCCAGGGCCGCCGGCTGGCGGAGATGGCGCTGAAGCTGGCCGCTCCGATTTAAATCTCCGGCGCATCGAAGAAAGCGCTGGGCGACGCGCCCAGCTCGCGCTTGAACATTGTCGCGAAGGCGCTGGGGCTGGCGTAGCCCAGGTCCAGCGCCACCTCCAGCACGCTGGCGCCGCGCGCCAGACGTTCCAAGGCCGCGATCAGCCGCGCCTGCCGCCGCCACTGTCCGAAGCTGAGCCCGGTCTCGCGCTGAAAACGGCGCTGCAAAGTGCGCGGGTCCATCGCCGCCTGCGCCGCCCACTCGGCGACGCCGCGCGCGTCGCCGGGCTGACCGAGCAGTTGCCGGCACAGCTGGTCCAGCGCCGGCGACGCCGGCTGCGGCAGGGACAAAGCCAGGCTGGGCAGACTGCGGATTTCATCCAGAATCAAGCCCATCACCCGCTCCGCGCGGCTATCCGGCGGATAAGGCACGGCAATGCCGGTCGCCGCCTGGATCAGCTCGCGCAACAAGGGCGACACCGCCAGCACGCAGCACGTCTCAGGCAAGCCGTTCAAGGCGTCGCCGCGCACGTACACCGTGCGCATCCGCACCCGGCTCAGCATGTTCACCTGATGCCAGGTGGCGATGGGCAGCCAGATGCCGCGCGTCGGCGGCACGATCCAGCGCCCCTGATCGGTGGTGACCATCATCACGCCCTCCACCGCGTACAACAGCTGGGCGGTGGGATGGGCGTGCCGCGGCGATACGCCGCCGGCCGCGTAATCGCGCGCCTTGCCCACCACCGGCGCCGCGCCGCCGTCGTAGTCATGCAAATGATCAAAATCCGTCATAACGCCTCTTTTGCAAAGATGCCTGCCCTATTTTCGCAGGACGGGCGTTGCTTTGCTCGCTAGTATGACTTCACCCACTAGCTGAATGATTCTCAAGCCCATGACTACCGCCGCCGCCTCCGCGCCAGATCAAGACAGCACCCGTTTCCGCGTGCTGGGCGCCATCAGTTTTTCCCATTTTCTCAACGACATGCTGCAATCGCTGCTGCTGGCGATCTACCCGCTGCTCAAGGGCAATTACCAGCTCAGCTTCGCCGAGATCGGCCTGATGACCTTGACCTATCAGTGCACCGCCTCGCTGCTGCAGCCGCTGGTCGGGCTCTATACCGACAAGAAGCCGATGCCGTATTCGCTGGTGCTGGGCATGGGCGCCACCCTGTGCGGCCTGCTGCTGCTGTCCAGCGCCGGCAGCTTCCCGCTATTGCTGCTGGCCGCGGCGCTGGTGGGCACCGGCTCCTCGGTGTTCCATCCGGAATCGTCGCGGGTGGCGCGCATGGCCTCCGGCGGCCGTCCCGGTCTGGCGCAATCCATCTTTCAGGTGGGCGGCAACGCCGGCAGCGCCAGCGGGCCGCTGCTGGCGGCCTTGATCGTCATTCCCCTGGGCCAGGGCAGCATCGCCTGGTTCGGTCTCGCCGCCTTGCTGGCGATGGCGGTCTTGTTCAAGATCGGCCAGTGGTACAGCCATCAGCAGCGCAAGGCCAAAGCCGCCGCCGCCGTTACGCCGCCGCCGCTGTCGCCGGCGCGCGTGAAGCTGACGCTGTTCGCCTTACTGGTGCTGCTGTTCTCCAAATACTTCTACACCGCCAGCATCACCAGCTACTTCACCTTCTATCTGATTCAGCATTTCGGCCTGGGCGTGCAAGCCGCGCAGCTGCATTTATTCCTGTTCCTGCTCGCGGTCGCGCTGGGCACCATCTTCGGCGGGCCGATAGGCGACGCCATCGGCCGCAAGCGGGTGATCTGGTTCTCCATCCTCGGCATCGCGCCGCTGACCCTGATGCTGCCCTACGTCAATCTGTTCTGGACCAGCGTGCTGTCGCTGGGTATAGGCTTTGTGCTGGCCTCCGCCTTTCCCGCCATCATCATTTACGCACAGGAACTGTTGCCGGGCCGGGTGGGCATGGTGTCCGGCATGTTCTACGGCTTCGCCTTCGGCATCGGCGGCATAGGGGCCGCGGTGCTGGGCCAGCTGGCCGACAGCCACGGCATCGAATTCGTCTATCGCTTGTGCGCCTTCCTGCCGCTGCTGGGCCTGGTGGCCGCCCTATTGCCGGATCTGCGCGGCGACAAGGTTTGACACTGGCGCCGCCCTGCCCGGATACTTCCGCCATTCAATTTTTCCAACGCGCCTGCGGCGCCGTCCGAGCGCTCGGCGGCTTACCGGGCGCGTTGCCCATTCGGACAGAAAATCATGTGTGGAATCGCCGGCTTCTTCTCTCAACGCCCCGCCGCCGCGGCCACCGCCCAGGCCATGTTGACGGAGCTGGGCCGGCGCGGACCCGACGCCGCCAATCAATTATTGCTGAACGCGGACTGGCAGCCGACGACGGACGGCGACATCCACAACGCGCTGCTGCACGCGCGGCTGTCCATCATCGACCCGCGGCCCATCGCCAATCAGCCCATGGCCAGCGACGACGGCCAGGTCTGGATCTGCTACAACGGCGAAGTCTACGACTGGGCCGCCGACAAGGCCGAACTGGAAGCCGGCGGCGCGCGCTTCGCCACCCACTCCGATACCGAGTTCATCCTGCGCGGCTACCAGGCCTGGGGCATTGAGGCCCTGCTGCAACGGCTGCGCGGCATGTTCGCCTTCGCCATCCTGGATCTGAAGCAGCGCAAGGTGCACCTGGCGCGCGACCGCATGGGCGAGAAGCCGCTGGTCTATTCGCTGCTGGACGGCGATTTCGCCTTCGGCTCGCTGGTGCGCTCGGTGCTGCCCTTCTTGCCGCCGCAGCGGCGAGGCTTCTCCGCCGACGCCATCGACGCCTATCTGGCTCACCGCTACATTCCGTCGCCCGCCACCCTGTTCAGCCATATCCAGCGTCTGGAGAACGGCCACCGGCTGGAGTTCGATCTGGATACCCGTTCCTTGCGCAAGCTGCGCTACTGGCAGCCGGCCAAGGACGGTGGCGACTGGCTTCAGGAACTGGACCGCGCGGTGGCGATGCGCACCGTCGCCGACCGCCCGCTGGGCGTGCTCTTGTCCGGCGGCATAGACTCCACCGTGATCGCCAGCCGGCTGGCCACGCAGCAACTGACGCAATTCAGCAGCTTCACCGCCGCCTTCCCCGGCTCCAAGCTGGACGAGGCCGCCGACGCCGCCGACTCCGCGCGCAGAATGGGCCTCGCCAACCTGGCGGTGCAGATGCCAGACAATCTGGCGGCAGATTTCGAACGCATTGTCGCCGACCTCGACCAACCCTTCGCCGATCCGTCCAGCTTCCCCACCTGGTATCTGTCGCGCGAAGTCAGCCGCCACGTCAAAGTGGTGCTGGTGGGCGACGGCGGCGATGAACTGCTGGCCGGCTACAAGCGGATCAACAAGCATTTGCGCACTCGCTGGCGCAGCCTGATCAAGCTGCCGCTGGCGATCAAACCGTCGCTGGACGGCAAAGGCGCCGGCAAGCTGGCCACCGAGCTGGCGATGAGCTGGCAAGACGCCTATTCGCTGCGCTTCTCCGGTTTCACCCCCGGCCAACGCCTGTTCCTGCAAAGCAATCGGCCGCTGTCGCGGCTCTGCCACTGGCGCGCGCCGGACGACATCGGCCCGCCGCCGGCCAATGCGCCGGCCGGTCTGCATCATTTGCTGGCGATAGACTTCGCCAACTATCTGCCGGACTACATTCTGCAAAAGTCCGACCTGTGCACCATGGCCCACGGCCTGGAGGGCCGCGCCCCGCTGGTGGATCACCGCTTCTATCAGACTTTGCTGGCGGTGGACGGCAAACAGCGCTTCACCCAGCCTGCCAAGCTGATCTTCCGCCGCGCAATCCACCCGGCGCTGCCGGCGGACTTCTTCCAGCGCAAGAAGCGCGGCTTCAATCCGCCGCTGTCCGGCTGGCTGAAAACCAGCCTGGCCCCGCGCATGGACGGCCTGGGCGAGCGCCTGGCCCGCTTGAGCGGCGGCCAGCTGGACGCCGCCGCGGTGGACGCCTTCGCCGCCGCCTACCGCGACGGCGCGGAGCATCTGGCCGAGCAGATGCTGCAATTGCTGATCCTGGACGAAAGCCTGGCGCAGCTCAGCCGGCTGGCGGCGCAGGACTGAGAGTCGCCCGGAATCCAAGCCGGCGGAGGAAGCCGAATGCTCATGGAGTTGACGACGCTTTCAAAGCCGCCTCGTCAACGCGCGCCAACACTACGGACGGGCGCTGAGCGACGCCGCGACGCATGCCATACCTATGGCCAGCGCCGCCCGGCGTCGCATCTGCTACATTCGACAACACATTTTCGTTTGAAAACGATAATGATTAGCATTAGTATTTTTAGGCAAGCCAAGCAAACAAAAATAAAGCGCTTACCCGCCAGGCTGGCGCCTTCAAGCGCCAAGCGGCCCGCTCGGGCCAAGCAGTGCCCTACTCAATTGAAACCAAAAGGAAACACTATGCGTCGCTTTGTTCAACTGGCTATCGCCACCGCAGCACTGACCGCGGCCTCCGCCGCCATGGCCAAGGAATACCCGATCGGCAAGCCGGCCCTGAAAAACGGCATGGAGATCGGCGCGGTCTACCTGCAGCCGACCAAGATGGAACCGGAAGGCATGATGCGCAAGGCCGAGGAATCCGACATCCACCTGGAAGCCGACATCCACGCCACCAAGAACAATCCGAACGGCTTCGAAGAAGGCGCATGGATGCCCTATCTGGTGGTCAAGTACGAGTTGAGCAAAATCGGCGGCAAGGAAGTGCTCAAGGGCGATCTGATGCCGATGGTGGCCAACGACGGCCCGCACTACGGCGACAACATCAAGCTGCAAGGCCCGGGCAAATACAAGCTGAAATACACCATCCTGCCGCCGTCGGCCAATCAGCACGCCCACTTCGGCCGTCACATCGACAAGGAAACCGGCGTGGGCCCGTGGTTCAAGCCTTTCGAACTGAACTATGAGTTCACTTATGCCGGCATCGGCAAAAAAGGCGGCTATTAATCCCGTTGTTCTTGTAAAAACAGGATTAATGCGAATGAGAATGTAAACGCCAGTCATTCTCATGCGTTAAAATAAGACAGCGCATGCCCTCGCCTGCGCTGTTTTCAATCCGGAGACCCTTTCCGATGAAGTTCGCGCGCATGCTCCTGGCCGCCCTCGCGGCCTGCCTAGTGTCAATGTCCGTCCTCGCCGACGAGATGCCTGTGTTCAAGCTGGTGATGAAGGACGGCGTGTTCACGCCCGCCCGCCTGGTGGTGCCGGCCGGCAAGAAGTTCAAGGTTGAAGTGATCAACGCCGGCAAAACGCCGGCCGAATTCGAAAGCACGCCGCTGCGCAAGGAAAAGGTGCTGGGCCCCGGCGCGGAATCCTTCCTGGTGTTCCAGCCGCTGTCCCCGGCGAGTACAAGTTTTTTGACGAATTTCACATGAAGACCGGCCAAGGCGTCATCGTCGCCAAGTAAACGCGGCCCGTCCGCCGTTTAAGGCCGTATTCAGGAGTGCACCTCATGGGACAAGTCCTATTCATTGTTTGGCGTGAAAGCGTCGAAGCCTTGCTGGTCGTCGGCATCCTGAATGCCTGGATGAACCAGAACCCGGCCGGCGCCGCCGGCAAACGTTATCTGTGGGCCGGCGTGGCGCTGGGCCTGTTCGCCGCCGTCGGCCTGGCCGTGGCCCTGTTCGCCGCCAGCAGCCTGATGGCCGGCGCGCAAGACGTGTTCCAGACGGTGATGGTGTTCACCGCCGCCGCGCTGATCGTGCATATGGTGCTGTGGATGCGCGAGCATGGCCGCACGCTGAAGAAAGAACTGGAGGCCGGCCTCCGCGAGAACGCCAGCAGCGCCAACTGGTGGGGCGTCACCTTGCTGGCCGCCATCGCCATCGCCCGAGAAGGCAGCGAAACCGTGGTCTTCCTCTACGGCATGCTGGCCGAGGCCGACGGCTCCACGCTGGCCAGCATGAGCTTCGCCGCCTTGATCGGCCTGGGCTTGGCCTTCCTGACCTTCTATCTCTTGCAACTGGGCGGCAAATACCTGTCCTGGCGCTTGTTCTTCCGCATCACCGAAATCATGCTGCTGCTGCTCGGCGCCTCGCTCTTCCTCAGCGGCGTGGAAAAGCTGATCTCGATGGACATTCTGCCGGCGCTGATCGATCCGCTGTGGGACAGTTCCGCGCTGCTTGACGATATGAGCCCCGCCGGCGGCGTCGTCGCCTCGCTCACCGGCTATCGCGCCCACCCCGCCCTGATGAGCCTGATCGCCTACGCGCTGTTCTGGGCGACAATCTGGGCGCTGTTCCAGTGGCGCAACCGCAAACACGCGCTGGCAGTATGAAATCCGCCCGCCCGCCCTTCCCCATTCCGCCGACGCTTGCGCCGGCGCTTCCTGTAGTCAGCCGACGGCCCCGGTTTCATGGCCGCCGTCGGCTTGTGGCTGCGCGATCACGCCGGCCTGCTGCGCGCGCTGCAATGGGGGTGGTGCTGGTCTACGCCGCGCTGCTGATCGTGCCGGCCTGCCTGGACCTGCCCGGAGACACCGCCCGGATCTGGAACAATCTGACCATCTTCGCCCAATTCGTGTTCTGGGGCATCTGGTGGCCCTTCGTGCTCTTGTCCATGGTGCTCTTCGGCCGGCTGTGGTGCGGCGTGTTGTGCCCGGAAGGCGCGCTGTCCGAATGGGCGGCCAAGAAAGGCCTGGGCCGGCCCATCCCGCGCTGGATGCGCTGGGGCGGCTGGCCCTTCGTCGCCTTCGCGCTGACCACCATCTACGGCCAATTGGTCAGCGTTTACCAATACCCCAAGGCCGCGCTGCTGGTGCTGGGCGGCTCCACCGTGGCCGCGGTGATCGTCGGCTTCATCTACACCCGCGGCAAGCGCGCCTGGTGCCGCCACCTGTGCCCGGTCAACGGCGTGTTCGGCCTGCTGTCCAAGCTGGCGCCGATGTATTACCGCGTGGACGAGGCCGCCTGGAAGGCCTCGCAGCAAGGCAAAACCATCCCGATACAGGCGGTGGACTGCGCGCCGCTGCAACCGCTGCGCCATATGCAAGGCGGCAGCGGCTGCCATATGTGCGGCCGCTGCAGCGGCCATCGCGACGCCATCGAACTGAGCCTGCGCTCGCCCACTGAAGAAGTGGTCAAAGTCGCCGCCAAGGAAGCCGACGGCTGGCAAACCGCGCTGATCGTCTACGGCCTTCTGGGCGTGGCGATGGGCGCCTTCCACTGGACCATGAGCCCCTGGTTCGTGGCCATGAAGCAGGCGGCGGCGGAATGGCTGGTGGACCGCGACATCCTGTGGCCGCTGGACACCGAGGCGCCGTGGTGGCTGCTGACCCACTACCCGCAGCATAACGACGTGTTCTCCTGGCTGGACGGCGCGGCGCTGATCAGCTATGTGCTGATCACCGCGCTGGCGCTGGGCAGCGGCCTGCTGCTGTGCCTGGCGGCCGGCGTGCGCATCGCCGGCCCCTGGCGGCTGCAACGCCTGCACCACCTGGCGCAGAGCCTGATCCCGCTGGCCGGCTGCGGCGTGTTCCTGGGTCTGTCCGCGCTGACGGTGACGCTGTTGAAAGCCGAAGGGGTGCCGATGTTCTGGGCCAACGACGCGCGGCTGGCCTTGCTGGCCGGCGCCAATCTGTGGTCGCTGTGGCTGGGACGCGCCATCCTCGCGCGTTGGAGTTCCGGCTGGCGTCAGGCGCTGGCCTTGCTTCCCTTGCTGGCGGCGCTGGCCCTGGTGGACGCCGCCTGGGGCTTCATGTTCTGGTGGTGGTAGCCGTCCCGCTGGCGACGGGGTGGGCGCTGTGCGATAACAAAGCATGCTCCCACCCTGATCCTGGAGTCGCGCCATGTGGCGTCCGCTGCTGCTTGCCCTCTATTGCCTGGCCGCGACCGCGCGCGCCGAAACGCCGGCGATAGACTTCGCCACCGGCGAGTGGCCGCCCTATGTGTCGCGCAGCTTCACCGCCGACGGCGTGTTCGCCGACATGGTGCGGCAAATCTGCCGACGCGCCGGCTATACCGCGCGTTTTCACTATATGAGCTGGCCCCGCGCGGAAGCCGAAGTCAAGGCGGGCCGCGCCGCGGCGGCCTTTCCCTACCGGCCGACGCCGGAACGCGCGCTCAGTTTCGATTTCTCCCCGCCGCTGATCCACAGCAGCAGCTACTTCTTCTACTACAAGCCCCGGCTCGCCAATCCCCCTACGACTTTCACAGCCTGGCCGACTTGCGCGCCTACCGCATCGGCGTGCAGCTGGGCTATTGGTACCAGCCGTTGTTCAAGCAATACCGCCTGAACACGCTGAACACCAACGACGAGGAAAACGCGATCAGGCTGCTGCGCGCCGGCCACCTGGACCTGGCGCCGCTGACGCTGGAACGCGGCCTGTTCCTGATCCGCACCCAGGCCGCCGGTCAGGAGCGCGACTTCGCCTACATTCCCACGCCGCTGGACAAGGCCACCTCGCTGTCGCTGATGTACTCGCGCACTTATCCGAACATCGTCAAACTACGGCGCGCAATCGATCAGACCCTGCAAGCGATGCAGGCCGACGGCAGCCTGCAAGCCATTTACCAGCGCAACTTTCCCGAACTCAAGCCGCGGCGCTGACCAGAACCGGCTGCAGCACCCGCTGCGCGTCCTTGGGCGACATCCCGATCAGAAAACCGCGCTTGCCGCCGTTGATGTAGATGCGCTCCAGTTCGACGATGCTGGCCTCCATATACACCGGCATCGGATGGCGGGCGCCGAAAGGACTGGTGCCGCCCACCTGGTAGCCGCTGTGCTTGTCCGCGGTCTTGGGATCGCAGGGATGGACCTTCTTGACGCCGATCTGCTTGGCCAGCATGCCGGTGCCCACTTCGCGGTCCCCGTGCATCAGCACGATCAAGGGCCGCTTGTTCTCGTCCTCCATGATCAAGGTCTTGATCACGCAGTTACGGGTTAGGTAGACCCTGTTGACTCCTAGAGTGCATGAACTATGGTGTTGACATGGGGGGCTTGGCTTTCCATCTCTGCCTACCAAAGTTTCGTGAGCAGGAACGCACCAGTGTGGGCGGCCCTGTGAAGCACGGGCCCGGTCACAACAGTCTTGTCGCACTGATGGCTAGCGGGGAGGGTATTGAGCCCCATTGACGCCACTTAATCAGCCTTAGTTTGCTTGCAAATTTAAGGGGAGAGGGCGATGGCGCGACTTGTACATATCCGTTATGTCCCGCACCGGGCTGAGGCAATCGAGAATTGCTTACGGTGGTCCCCGGTAAGTAACGGCCATGTTATCGAAGATTTGCCTCAGCTGATGTGGCAAAACTTTTCTCCATGGCGTGAAGCAAACCTGTGGGCGTTGGAGCGTGCAAGTACAAGGGGAGTGAGTATTAAGACTGTGCAGTCTCATTTTACCGCCTTGCACGCCTATGCCAACTGGCTTGAGGAGGCCAACGTTAACTGGTGGGATTTCCCATTGAGGAAGGCAGATCGCTGCCTAGTCAGGTATAGAGGCGCGCTCATTGAAGCAAGAGATCGAGGAGTGATTGCTCCGTCTACCACTTCGCAGCGTATGGCAAGTGTGGTGCTGTTTTACAAATGGCTATACGAAAAGGGTTTTCTCTCTACTGAAAGTCATCTATGGGCGGAGAAGTCAGTTGTTATTCATTTTGCGGATAAGGTCGGTTTTGAACGGACAATATTAGTCAAAAGTACAGATTTAGCAATACCAAACAGGTCCGCGCCCGGTGAAAGATTGGAAGATGGCCTCCTGCCCGTAGCAGTTAAGGATCGAGATGTAATTCTTACATTCGCTAAGAAAAATGCAAGTGAGGAACTGTTTCTTATGCTCTCTCTGGGGTTTTTCACAGGCATGCGCATAGGTACTCTTACCGACCTCAAAGTTCAGACTTTAGAACGTGCAGTGCCAGATCCTGCAACTTCAAACCTATTTCGGCTTGCCGTAGGGCCGGGGGCTGACCCACCAGTTCGTACAAAATTTGGTGTGACAGGACAGGTTTGGATTACTAAGGTACAACTGGATGAATTGTTGACCTATGTCTATAGTGTTCGGCGTTTACTACGTGAAGCAAAGTCAAATCCGGAAAATCGAGATCTGGTGTTCCTTACTAGATTTGGAAACCCCTATATCAAGCACGGGTTAGACAAGAGCACCGCAATCAACGTAGAAATGCATAGTTTGCGACAGTCTGGGCTTAAAAATGGAGTGACTGTTCTTCGTAATTTTCATTTTCACCAGACTCGTTGTACCTTTGCAACTGAACTTGCTCGGCTTGCGATTCATGTAGGTGGATCAATTAATGCCCTTGCTATCGTGAAAGAGGCTCTTTTACACAAGCATGAGGCAACTTCACTCAAGTATATTCGATTTGTAGAAAAAACTCCTCTCAAAATTGAAATGGGCAATGCATTTACTCGGGAATTCTTGGGGGTCCTGCGAACTTGTCGGGATGCAACCGATGAGTGATTATAATATCCCAGATTTGACGTTCCCAGTGGTTAAGTATGGGGAATTAGAAACACCATGGGATCTGCGCCCGCTTCTGTATTGCGGTGGTGCAGGTTCAAAGGTGAACTTGGTTGCGCAGCAAATTGCGAAAGATTTACTAGGGGTTGCTATTAATGATCGAATTCCATTGGTACAAAAACTGCATGAATATATCAATGGAAAATTAGTTTCGGGTGGAAGCCGAGGGAGCGCTAGCACCTCTATTCGGCGATTAAGGGAGTTTTTTTCCTGGGCCGATATGACTGGAAAGCTGATGTCACTGGAGTCGGTGGAGGGTACGTACATTGACTGGACAGATCACCTCCTCCACCGGCAGCGTGTAGACGGGGATATCTCGGAAATTCATGCGTATCAGAGTGCTGTTGCAGTAGCTAAGATTCTTGATTCAGTACTCGAGTTGAAAACTGGGCTGCTAGTTAAAACACGTATTCGATGCCCGAGTCACATAAAATCTATAATTTCGCCCAAGGCAGATAAGCAAAATATTGAGGCGACGTTTTCTTTTGGCCATGCTCTGCTAGATATTACCGAAGCCCTTAGCACTGAGGTAATTCGCGGAGCACTGCCTGTTACAATAAAATTTCGAACCGGACATGTAATTGAGGAATGGCTAAAGCTGAAGCCTACTGATAAAGTTCAAACTCTTGGCAATGCAGTAAAACCAAGCGTGAGGCGGGTGGCAATTAAGAAGCGTACTCGCTGGGAGTCCGACACATCAGTCCGTACTCGACATCCGTTGATTAATCTCAGAATTGAATCTGAAATGCTAATATTTATCGCTCAAACAGGGATAAATTTTGAGCAAGCACATGCACTCAAGATGAGCAAATTCAGGTATCAAAGCTACTTGGATGGCTATCAGATTTTTCGAGTATACAAAGGCCGACGAAGTGGGGAGGTTGCGTTTGAAATATTCAGTCAATATCGAGAACATTTCGAACGATACCTTAAGTGGCGAGCAACTATGTTTTCAGATGGTGATGCAGATCTACTATTTCCATTGGTGAGAGCGGGGAGAGCCGATAGATTGCCGTCATTTGGGATGGTTAATAAATTTTGCAAAAAATTAGATATCCGTTTCATTCCGCCTCGGGAGCTACGGAAGACAAGGATAAACTGGCTGTTGCGTCGCTCTCAAGATATTGAGATGACGGCAGAAATGCATGCCCACTCACAGCAGACGTTAATTCGTATATACGAACAACCGAGCTTACAAGTGGCAATGGTAGAAATTAGTCGCTTCCATGCCCGCACAGATCCTGCAATCGCATCACCAGGGCCAGGAGTGTGTGTGCAGGCTGTACCTCATATTTTGCTTGATGCTCCGCCAGAAGCGACAAATCCTGATTGTATCAGCCCCGCCGGATGTCTCTTTTGCGTACATCAACGCGACATCGATAGTGAAGATTATATATGGTCATTGGCGAGCTATCGTTATCTTAAGGTTTTAGAAGTTACACATTACCGGGTGCCCCTCAATAATCACACACCACATCCAGCTGAGGCAGTTATAAATCGCATTACTGCTAAGTTAAAGTACTTTGAACAAAGCAGTGAAGTACGAGCACTTTGGGTGCGGGAGGCGGTTACGCGCGTTGAAGAGGATAATCACCATCCGCGTTGGGAGGGTTTTATCCGGCTAATGGAGATGCGGAGATGTCTTTGAGTTTGGCATACCTTG
Source organism: Chromobacterium sp. Beijing (assembly GCF_021496765.1). Classification (NCBI taxonomy): domain Bacteria; kingdom Pseudomonadati; phylum Pseudomonadota; class Betaproteobacteria; order Neisseriales; family Chromobacteriaceae; genus Chromobacterium; species Chromobacterium sp. Beijing. The sequence goes on along the minus strand of NZ_CP053750.1, from coordinate 4,660,170 downwards.
GACTTGCTATTGAATCGCCATTGACAATGCCGAGTGCACTGAACTTCCGACCACCTACCTGGCCACCTCCATGCGATTTTCCAATCGTTATTGATGCAAATGGGCAAGTAGTCAGCCGATATGGCGATGATGTGTGGAATTTTAGACCTTGGGCCAAGAAGCCTGTAATTATAAATTTTAATCAAGGGTGGCCGCGGAAAGGAACACCTAATATTAATCATGAAAATACGGATTTATTGAGGCAGGTTGTTGCATGGTGGCTGTATGGTCCATCCGCGGTACGTAGCCCCATTACTTTAAGACAAAGATTTTACGATATTCGACCTTTATTCAGTTTGTGCTCAAGTCAAAGTATTCTTGCATCAGAGCTGAAACGATTTCCGGCAGTCGTTGATATGTTTCTCAGTCGGTTTCCATCTGCGGCTGCGATAAATATCCTGTCGCTGCTGCATGCTTTGTATGAGCAGCGTGACCAGATAGGATTTACTTTGTTGGACAAAAAGGGGCTGATCAGACTTGAGGCGATGATTCCAGATCGTGAAGCTCGGCAGACTCCATATATTCCGCCGCGTATCTGGGTATACCAGGTTAACAGACTACGCGCTTTTCTTGATGATTTCCATTTACATCGCAAGAGGATCGAGTCTTGTTATCATTTTTGCCTAGAAGCATATGCCAAAAATGCGGGCTCGCTGGGAGAAGCTTGTCGAGTAGGTCGGAATAGGACGTCAGGCCCTTTTTGGTCTCACAACGAATATACTGGGGCACGCACAGGTTATATATACTATGGCCCTTTTGTTCAGACTGCACATCGATTCGGTATAGCTGAGCTACTGGAGCGCTGGACTAGAAGCAAAAAAGAATCAGGCGTATCAACAGAAATATCAGTTCGTTCTCTATCAATGTACTTCTCAATGGTCGGGTACGTGGGCATGGCGTACTTGTTAAATTTCTCCCTGATGAGAATAGCTGAAGGCTGGTCCCTCCGGGCAGACTGTTTAGAGATAGAAAACGATGAGCGTTTTGGTGTCTTCTACCTTTTGCGGGGACGTACTACTAAGACAGTAAAAGATGATGATGCAAGATGGCCAACCTCACCATCAGTACAAATAGCTATTGACGCAATGAGCTGTATCGCCAGGCTTCGTATGATCTGTGCCGAAGCTAATCCTGATGTGCCATCCACCTTTGAAGAAATTTATAATCCATACCTTGTTGTACGCCCATATGAGCCATGGGGGCCTTGCGGTGCTGATGAATTAAAAGAGTCTCTGTCAGTTAGAGCGCAACCGCTCACTTATTTGCAGATGTTTAATAAGTCATTTCCTTGTATTTTTGATGAAAAAGAATTGCGGATCACACCGGATGACTTGAAAACCGCTAGATTAGTCAACCCTAGCTTGAATAGTGAAAAATTTGAAGCTGGAAATATATGGCCCCTAGCATGGCATCAATTACGCCGCACAGGGGCCGTTAATATGCAAGCTTCAGGGTTGGTTTCGGATTCCTCACTTCAATATTTGTTGAAGCATGCTTCTCGCTCCATGGCGCTCTATTATGGACAGGGTTACTCGAGGGTGCGTCTTGATAACAATGCACTAACCGTTTATATCCGCACTATGTATGAGCTGCTGGGGAAGGATATTGAGCATCTCTTGAGCGATCGATTTGTAAGCCCTCATGGCGAGATGCGCAAGGCTGAAATTCTGAAAATTGTTGATCAGAAAGAAAACCGTAAGCTCTTGGAGTTAGCCAAGTTGGGGAAGATCTCCTGGCGTGAGACGTTGCTTGGCGGCTGCACTAAACGTGGTCCCTGCCCCTACGGTGGTGTGGATAATGTTGCCCGTTGCGGTGGAGGAGATGGACGCCCCCCTTGTTCTGATGTGCTATATGATCGAGATAGAGAGTCTGAACTCTATCAATTCAGCAGTGTTCTCGTATCGCGTCTCACAGATGCTCCGGTGGACTCTCCCTACCGGCAAGCCCTGGAGGCACAGCTGCGAGCCGTGGAGAATGCCCTAGATGCCATCAAATCCAGTTAAGTGGTCACCTGGGGAGGGGGCTGAGTGCTCATTCAGGGAAGCTTTCGAACGGTTAAAGATAGGTGTGCCTAACCTATTGCCGAAGGGAGCGCGCGTCTCTCAGAACAATGTTGCTAAAGAAGCGGGATGTAGCCCCTCTGCTCTTAGAAAGTCTCGTTATCCCAGTTTGATCGCTGAGATTCAGCGGTGGATAAAAGATAATGTATCAAATATTCCCGCATCTTCCCGTCAGGCCAAGCTGTTGCAACGTGACCGAAACCGCTCGTTGAGGGAAAAGATCGAAGCATTAAAGGCTGAGCGTGATCATGCCCTCTCGTTGTTGATTGAAGCAGATCAAAAAATATTGGAACTACTGTTGGAAAATGCGGCCCTCCAAGAGAAGTTGCCAGAATTGAATGTTACACCAATACGTGTCAAAAAATAGGAATATAATTTCTAGTCGTACTGTGTGCGCAAATGAAATTAGAACAATGATGCCAAAATATTTGTTTGGTAATATCGATTCGGAAGTTAATGGGAAAACTATTTTAGCGCAACCTCAACTATATTAGGGCTCAGTACTCGAATTATTTCACTGGGAGCCATGCTGACTAAATACCCCCTTCTGCCACCGTTAATGTAAATAAGCGATAAATCTATAATAGTTTTTTCGATATAAACAGGCATGGCTTTTTTTGTTCCAAATGGGCTGGTGCCTCCAACAAGAAATCCTGTATGTCGATTGGCTACTTCAGGCAGACAAGGCTCTATCTTCTTGCAGCCAATCTGGCGAGCCAGCTCCTTCGTCGATACTTTACAGTCGCCATGCATTAGAACAATTAATGGCTTTTTTGTCTCATCTTCCATAATCAATGTTTTTACGACCCAGTGTTCATCAACGCCTAGTTCTTGTGATGATACTTTAGTGCCACCATGCTCTACGTAGGCATAGAGGTGGCTGTTAAAGCTCACCTTGTGCTGTTTCAGAAATTTTGTCGCTTGTGTTTCTGGTGGGTTGCCTAATTTCATTTTTCAGTATGTCCTATATCTTATTCACTTGGAGCTCAGTGTTCGCCCAGGATGGGGAGAAAGAATCTATGTTTTTCTTCCGGTTGAACATAATCTGAGTATAGGTATCCATAGTCTGCAGGCGACTCAGCCGTTATATATATTTCACTAAATTTATTTCTTAATAGTAGCAGGTGTGATTCAGAGCCATCCTTAGGAAAGTTGCGACTTTGAACGTTTTTCTCGGGTAGGAATAAGGAGATTAGCGATTTTTCCAGTATGTCAATGATTTGTGTATAGCTAAGGAGAGAACTCGAATTATTGAGGTCGTCTGTAAGTTGACCTGGTTTAAATAAAACTGCATAAGCATCTAGATTGGTTTTTTTGTGTAAAAATTCATTCAAAATGCGTGCTTCTGTACTATGCCCATTGCCTAATCTGTCTGAAACTTCTCTCGTTCCATCTTTTCCAATGGCTTTACCTATATATTCAATTTTTAACTGAAAAAGGTCCATGCCTGATTCTCTCTCATTTTCATGAATGAATGGAATGAGATTGTTTGAGAATTTAAATTTGGCAGATGAACTGGCAAAGTGGAATTTAAGAGCGTCTGGTGTGCCGGGAGAAAAATGTTCAAGTGTGATTTGGACAGGGTACTGCACACCAATGTGTGATTTTTCACATAATGGTGCTTGGCAATTCATCAAATTTAAAATTTTTGTTTTGCCGTCATTTAAGGTTACTTCGATTGATACTGAATATTTTCCGTTATCCTTGTCATAATAGATAATTGAATCAGGGATAATGCGTTTTTTAAATGTTGAAACAATTAGATAGATGTGATAGCCAGAAAAATCTCCATAAAAGTGACACAAATCACCAAGTGAATCCTCAACAACTTTGTACTCTCCTTCTTTTCTTGGGGCTTCTTTTAGTAAGGGGATGTGAACTAGGGGGACGAGTGTAGCTGGACCAGTTTCTAGAAAAAGTTTTCTGGATATCATATTTTTTAGCAACACAATTATTTATTTTTGGTGAAAAGATGTTAGCGCATCAACAACATCGCAAGTGAAAAATACACGGCCCTCTATGCCTAGCTGTGGTGGGGTAGCGATTGAGAGCTTTCGTTCATAGAGCCAAACTTTAAACTTGCTTTGTAATTCACTAGGCAATGATTCAAGTATGACTACGGGAGGGCAGTATGGCTTTCCGGAGCTTAGAGATGGCAAAAATGTATGTATTTCATATCCCTCCAGGGTAATCGGAGGAAGTGGCAATAGCTTTATCGGTGGCGCCATTAAATAATTCACCAAGCGAACAGGTGGGCAGCGGACAGTACGTGGGGTGTGCTAATAGCACACCCCTGGTATGGAGTAGCCGCTACGGGTATATGCTTATACAAATCTTAAAGATTTGTTAATAATGCCATTTGCATGATTGGCGTGACGGAAATTATTCTTCGTGTTTTTTTGTGGTTTTTATATATGATTTTTCTCCAAACCAGAATGACATATCTTCGAAGAAGATTTTTGCAGTTTTCTTATTTTTTATTATTTGAGAAAAATCATCTGTTGAAATTAATGATTTCTCACACAGCCTTAGAATGGCCTTTCTAAGCCGCTTACAATTGTCTTCCAGATAAAATATTCCCTGTCTAGGAAGCTGTGGTTCTAAAAGACTCCAAGCTGCAGCAGGAAGACTGTCTGTAGCCAAAGCATCATGGACAGAGTGAAATGCCATCGCAACTAATTTTCCCCGGTGAATAGAGTCAGTTGAAAGTCCTCTAGAAAGAATAAAAGCATCAAAATATAGTGACTTACTGTAATTTATAGCTTTATTGCATCGAGTGATTGCAACAAACCAAGGATCTGAATTGTTGATAGTTTTGACAAAATTTGGGGGACGTAGTGAGATATCTCTTCAAGAAATTCAGGGTTGATTTTTTCGGAAGAAATAAAAAATTTGGAAATCTCTATAGAATTGCTTACTGCGGCAGTTATCCAAATTTCTCTATGTAAATTAATGCTCGAGTTTATTGTATGCGATTTTTCAGAAATTATCTGTAAAGCTAGTGCATGGCCACACTTTTCGCATGCAGTTGATGATAAGTCTGGTCGATTGGCTTCTGTAATAGCATGGAAGGCTTGCTGATGTAAGTCAGGTCGTGCAGAAATAACTTGAAAGCCTGGCTTTTCAGAAATTCCATATAATTTCCAGAATAATGGCTGAGTAACGAGGTCAGGGCGATAGGCTAATACCGATGTGACAGTTTTATTGTCACGCTCAATGCCGTCAATTAATGTTGCAGATGGAAGTTTTTCCAAGCCTTTTTCCGCAATATTAATGCCGGCTGAATTTTTATTCAATAAGTCCGTTAACATTGATGGGGAGCTTTCCCAGATTTTTTGCGCTAGTGGGTAGCTGTGCTCATCCAAAAAGCTAGGATCGATTAAATTGATGTGATCCAGTACGAAATTAATGGCACCTTCTTGCATTTCGGTGATGCGTTCTAGCGCAGTTTTTGCAATCATTAAACGAGCGTTAACTGCATGGCCTTGCCCAAATAACTGGTCGATGGCTTCAACTGCCAAATTAATTCCACCTGGTTGTTCAATGTGAGTTATCAGGTGGTGTATTGCTGCCAATGGGCGAAATGCTTCACGGGTGCTATTTAATGTGGCGCCTTCTGATTTTAGAAAGTCTCGGAAAAAAGATGTGTTCGGACTTATAATGTCTTCGGTTGTGTGTTCAAGCCATGGGATGGATTTTGTTTCCTGGCTGATTGGGTCTACTAGGAGTATTTCAGGTATGCGGGCGATGCTTCTCTGTAAACTTGGTGGAATGAACTGAAGGTCGAAGCGCATGTTTTCCATGCTTCGATCGCCGAATGAGAGAGTGCAAAAACGGAATGACCTTCTGAGTTTTGGCCACTGCTGTCCCCAGATTGCCATAACTACGAGCTCATACTCTGCGCTAGCTGTAGTTGGCGCAACAATTGCATATTTTGACTTGCTATAAAGAGCGGCGATTATCTCGCGAGATAATTCTCCAATTCGATGTCCGCATGGCACGTTTGCAATCGAACTTATATCTGTAACAATAGGTGTGTCGTAGCGATCAAATCGAAATCCACTCGGGCGGGCATGTAGCATGGAGAGTCCCCCCGGATTTGGTAATGTTGCTAGATCACTGAAATCGACTAGCAGCGTATGAGTCCAGACTGATCCAGGCCTTGGTAGTTCGTCAGCAGGCCAAGTCCGTGCAATAGCATACATTCCTAGCCCAGTTAAGGGATAACCAGTCAAGTAGCCCTCTTCTGGAATTATTGCATTTGGACCTGATACATCGCTCATTGTCAGCAGTGCTCTAGCATCGCCAGCATTGAGTGGGAGGGATGCGCGTAGAAGGCGATGTCCGTCCGCATAGCCATGGAGGACTTGATGAACCTTAATCATACTTCAATCCGTGGCTGCATTAGCCATGCAATTGGTGATGTGAGATCGTACGTCGATCCTTCACCACCAATGATTTCAATTCTATCTGATAAATATATATAGCTAGTGCCTAGTTCTACCTCAGCCGGGGTCTTATTAGATACTTCATCTTGATCCGAAAATATTCCACCTTGCGCACTGACACCATATATTTTTGTTTCCCATTGATCAGCGTTGGATTGTAAATATTGATCTAACAAAGGAAGGTTTGTATGAAGAAATTTACAGGGTGTTATATTGGAGCTTTTTACGATATCCCACGCCGATATTATTATTGCTAGTTTACGTGGCCCAATATCAAGTGGAGCCCTTCTTAATAGTTGCAGTAAGTCTACTATTTTTACTTGAGTCGAGGCATTGCTTGGACGCCACTCATTGGTTGGGCTGCTTTGCAATTGATTTGGCTGTGGGCCAATTGCTTCTGCCCTGCGACCTTGTGTTTCTGAGTGATTTATTTTTTCGGAATGTATAAATAATAAAACGCATGGAGTAGTAAGAAGTGTGATCGTTTCAATGTCACAGTCGCGTTGTTCCCATATGTCACGGTATGTTTCTCCAGGCAGATCAGGTAAGGTAATAGAAAATCTATTTCCATTACCATCGCAAAGTTGCATCGATACTGTCTTTAACCCATAGGTATTTGTTCGTTCTTGAACTTTTCCTTGGGACCAGCGCTTTTGAATTGCATTCAGATATGCGCGATCATCGGTACCTAGAGAGGCGAGCGAGAGTTGTAATTCATCTCTATCGTCGTTAAGAAGATGCCAAAGAGCCGCTAGATAAGTTGTCTTTCCCGACTCTGGCAGTCCCATAATGACTACATCTGGAGATGTCATTCTTCAGGTCTCTCATAAGAAATTTTATGAACTATCCAAAATGCACGCTGCTTTATATTTTCTTCTGTGAATTGCGTATCTTCAAAAGAGTTATATTTTCTTGGTGTTAGCCAGTGATACAGGATGTCATCCATTCCTGCCCCTGGGGCCCCTCTGTCTGGATGAGCTGCAATGATGAATTTATTTACCGATCCGGCCGAGTTGCTAAATATTTTTCTTGTATACTGGACAAAATTTTCAAAAAGAGCGTGAATATGATTACTGGATGTTGTTGACTGTATCAAGTCATTTTTTGTGAGGACGCATGTGACATGTACCGCGTGAGGAAATTCCTCATTTTCTACCAATGAGCGAATTATCATTTTAAGCTCACTGAGGTGTCCGTGTTGTTCTTCTTTATCTATTAATCGCTCTCCATCAACCAAAATAGTAACATGGTCAGCATTATTTACTTCCCACGGATTCGTTATTGCATCTGAATTGTTTGCGAGGGTTGCATAATCCTCCCCGGTTCTATCCGCAATAAGAAATGCAGTACGCTCTTTTATTCCTGAGTGATGTAGTTCAAGGTGGTAGTAGTGAGTTGCGCCATGCCTCGTACGTTCTATTTCGGGTGTGTTACCGCCTGATGTTGTGCGCCCACCATGGCAGATGCGCTCAAAGGCGACAAGTGTTTTCGATCTAGAAAAATTCAATTCTCGACGAGCGCCACCTTGAAATAATTCAAGTAGGCATGCAATCATACTTGTCTTCCCTGACCCCGGTACTCCGATCAAGACAATAAGACGAGTTGGAACTGCTCTGAAGATGGTGCTTAGCTCGTTTTGCTTCAGGGCCTCACCATCAGGTAAAACTTCTCGGGGAATCTCTTGGAGTTGAGGCTCTTCATCTAAGCTATCATCAAGAAGTATCTCAGGCTCGCCAGATTGTCCTTTGCCAAAATTCTGACACAACTCTGTTGATAGCCCCTCTAAGCATTTTCCTGTCTCAGCAACTCTGCATTGGGGATTGCTGCAGGTGATAGTTGTGTCTACAGCTGTCACAGCAATTCGCCTCGTTTCGCACGAGAAATCAAGCATTCTCGGTAGAATTGAAGGGCAAGCTTAGCCAAGGGGAACTGAGTTTTTTCGTCAATTCCAGTTTGCTTCGCCCAATATGGCAGTCCGTTATCTGTATCAGTTAAATAATGTGAAAGTGCATTATGGAGAGGCAGTGTTAAGTCCGAAGTTGTTTTTCCTTGTATCATAAGGTCTATCCAGCCTTGGTTAAGACTGCGAATTACTTCAGGAATGCTCATCTCTTGTTCAAGGGCAACTCCTGCTCGGCTGAACAATGATAGAATTGATTCTGGACCTGGTAGATTTGTCGTTGTATTCGCAAGTTCAAAAGCCACTAGAAATGAGTTTGCGCCAAGAGGAATATCAGTAAAATTTAAATTGAATTCATGCGAGCGCCCACCAATAAGCAACCAAAGCATATCAACTTCCTCATCTTGAACTTTGAGGTAGCGGTTCATTTTCTCCATTGACGTGTTAACGTTCTGAGTTAATTGAGTGATTGCACTAAAAGTCATGTCAGCCAATTTCTCAATCGCATTTGCAGATGCGTCTGGTGTAGACCCTTCTGCACTCTCAGAGGTATCTTCGGAATCTTGAAGTGCCTCGTCGTATGCATCCATAACGTCTGAAGAGGAGAGTTTTGGAATTTCTATTCCAATTAGAGTTGGTCTTGTTCGATGCGTGAGTGAAAGCCGCTTGACTATTTTGTCTGCTTGTTCGGAAAGATTAATCGCTCCTATTAGAGGTTTTGCACCGGCGAGAGTTGAGGCTGATACCATTAATGCTGTAAGTGCTGAGCTGTCGGTATCTCCATCCATCAACGTAGCAAGGCAACATGCAGCTAGCACACGTAGCTCATGATCATTGTCTTCGCTGGAGTCAAATAGCGTATCGTATTTCTGTATAGCAGTAATTAGGCCTGTAACAATTCTCTTTACCGGCTTTCCCTGTTGTTGAGAAACGGCCTGGATGAGTGTCTCTATTACTTCGTGAGTGGCCACTTGAATAATCTCGTTAACAGCCAGCCAACGCTGTTCGAGGGTGTTTGCTTCTGGTGCAGCGTTGTACCGAAGTTCGTTGCACCATCCTGCAAATTTTGGATGTTGAGTTTTCTTGTAAGTCATGCCCCCTCCTGATGATCTTGAATAGCACTAATGAGTTTTGAGGTCATGCCTCGGTCTCGTGCTCGCTCCCAAACACGCCGGCATTGATCCAAGGAGGAGAGCAAGAAATCGTCTGCTCCACGTAAGTCGAGCGCGGAAGCGATTTCTATTGATTGTTTTACTGGCATTGTCATGTAAATATCGTAAGCATCTTCGGCTGATAGGGCGTCGCGAATTGCTTCGTTATTTGATTTACTTGCAAATGGGATTGACCCCAAAAGCGGTACATCCAATACTCCATTTTGAGGAGATTGCTCTCTTATAGTTTTCTCATCTGCTTCAGATGGAGAGGGCCCTTGGCCTCGTACGAGGAAAGTCCTTGTGAATGCTGATTCATCATCATCCATTGGATTAAGTATGAATTTGCGTGGGCTGGGCTGTAATCGATAAGACCACATTGACACCTTTAACCACCTAGTGGTGCCTGTAGTTTCAACATCTAGCCCAATCAGCGAAAATCCTGGATCATATCCAGCTTCTCTTCTTGACGGGTTTAGAGAGCCCGCACAAAGCCTAATAGACTGTGGATAAGACTCCGGTTTCAGCCAGTGCTCATGCCCGAATAGTTGAATATGGGCACCGTTTCTTATCTCTTCCTCAACCGTGCGCTCATCTGAGAACCAGCTAGGTGGATGGTGACACATTGACATGTAGATAACATTGTCTATCGGGTCAAAGACCAATTGATTGGGGCTAACGAAAAGCTGCCCCTTTTGGTCATTGTCACCATTGCATTGAGATAAAAATGTGGATGTTAGCCCATATACACAGAGTTCAACACTATCTCCAAGCTCCCATCTTCTTTTCCAACGCTGCGCCATTGGAAGACTTATCTCGCATTGAAAATTGGCTGCAAACTGATTATATGCTGCCAATGGTCGCATAAGAAATGCTGCAGATTCTGTATCCTTAGCCTTCCTCTTGAACTCATCAGCAATGGCGGAGCCAGTTGACTTCAACGAATTGTGAACAGAGCGAACGCTCTCACTTTTGCATGCAGAACGGCTGATGTCATGGTTACCGGGTACAACCATGACGTCACTTCTACTTAGGCCAAACTGGTTGATCATTTCGTCTAACCAAGTAAGTGCAGCAGCGTATTCGTCTGGGTCTGCGCTGTTAGCAATATCACCAGTGATCGCGATCGCATCTATTTTACGATTCAGCAACCCTGCCTGCCTAAGTGCACTATTGATCAATAGCCTACGAATTGGTGTTTCAGGGTCATCCTCAGGCGACTTACAGTCCGGTGCGGAGAAATGAATGTCCGAGAGATGAAGAATCAGCATAGTGAGTAGTTGCCTGTGCGTTGGGCTTGAGTCTCGACAGGTAAGAATTATTGCAGATTGGAATGAAAACAACGAGGAAAAATGCTTTTTACATCATATTTGTATGAGGTGGCGAGCATTGCCTAGACATTGTGTATTGTATTCAATATACGTACATTGTAGGCGTGCATCCGTGTACTGAGCCAAGTGTGGTGGTTGAGTTGTCAGGCGGTAGTGCTTTTCTGTCTTAAGATCGGACTCATAGTGTGGACATAAGACTAACGTCTTCTCAACAAGCAGTTCGTTGTCTGTGGACATTCTGAGGTCCAGTGAGAGCCTTTTAGAATAAGCCCTCGCGGGTTGTCTATAGCTGTTTACCTAACCCGTAAACAATGCTCGTCCACGCCCAACTCCCACGCCGACACCGTGGTGCCGCCCTTTTCCTCGTACTTGTACAGATGCTCGCTATAAGCGACCTGATGCTCACGCAATACCCGGACCGCCTGAGTGACCGGGGCTTTCTCCTTGGACATGATCTTCACGGTGAAAAACAAAACGCCACTGTAGAAGTTTGAGCGCCGGCTGGCAAACCCCAAGCCGCCGCTTAGCCGCTCCAGTGCGGGGGATTTGTCCCAGCTCAAGCGCCGCCGGGCCGGCGCAGCCGCCACCACAGCCGCAGCCCCAGCAGCACAGCCAACACCACCGCGTAGATCAAGGGCTGGCTCAGGTCCTTCTTCACCAACCACCAGTAATGGATGACCGCCAGCAAGGCCGTCGGATAGACCAGCCGATGCAGCCGGCCCCAGTTGCGCTTGAGCCGGCGCATCCAACCCTGGGTGGAGGTCAGCGCCAACGGCGTCATCAGCAAGAGCGCGGCGAAACCGACGGTGATGAAGGGCCGCTTGTAGATGTCCCTGACGACGCCGGCCCAATCGAAAGACTGGTCCAGCCACAAATAGGTCAGGAAATGCAGGCTCAGGTAGAAAAAGGCGAACAAGCCCAGCATGCGCCGGCACTTGAGCGGCCAGCCGCCAGCCCCCAAACGCCGCAAGGGCGTCATCGCCAGCGTCGCCAGCAGCCACACCAAGGTCCAAGTGCCGGTGGAACGAGTGATGAACTCCACCGGGTTCACCGCCTCGCCGGACAGCACAATCCAGGCGGCACGCGCCAGCGGCAACAGACAGACCGCGAACAGCAGGCATTTGAACCAGGCCAAGGCGCGGTCTGCCGGACGAGCGGTAACGGATTTAAGGTGCAAAGTCGTCATCCCCGCTCCATCAATAATTCTTGCGCAGATCCAGGCCGCGGTACAAACCCGCCACCTGATCGGCGTAGCCGTTGAACATCAGCGTCTTGCGCTTGAAGAACTCGCCGATGCGGCGCTCGCTGGCCTGGCTCCAGCGCGGGTGATCCACCTCCGGGTTCACATTGGAATAGAAACCGTACTCGCGCGCATTGGCCCTATTCCAACTGGTGGCCGGCATGGTTTCCTGCAGATGGATGCGCACGATGGACTTGATGCTCTTGAAACCGTATTTCCACGGCACCACCAGGCGGATGGGCGCGCCGTTCTGATTGGGCAACACATCGTTGTACAGGCCGACGGCCAGAATGGTCAGCGGATGCATCGCTTCGTCCATGCGCAGGCCCTCGCGGTAGGGCCAGTCCAGCACCCGGCCGCGCTGGCCGGGCATTTCCGCCGGCCGCTGCAGGGTTTCGAAGGCCACGTACTTGGCGCGCGAGGTCGGGTTCATCTGCTTGAGCAGACTGGCCAGCGGAAAGCCCACCCATGGAATCACCATGCTCCAGCCCTCGACGCAGCGCAGCCGGTAAACGCGCTCCTCCAGCGGCATTTTCAGCAATTGCTCGATGCCGAAGCTGCGCGGCTTGGCCACCTCGCCGTCCACCAGCACGTTCCAGGGACGGGTTTTCAGGCTGCCGGCATTCGCCGCCGGGTCCGACTTGTCGGTGCCGAACTCGTAGAAATTGTTATAGCCGGCAATCTCTTTCAGGCTATTGGCCTTGTCGTTGCCGGCCAGCGTCGACAAGGGGCTTTTCTTGGCGGCCAGCGCCGCCAGCGTCTCGGCGGACAGCAGCAAGCCGGCGCTGCCCAGCATGAAGTGGCGGCGGTTCAAATACACGCCTTCCGGCGTGATGTCCGACGAGGGAATATCGGCGGGCTTCTTGATCAGCATGGCGGTGTCTCCAGTCTTTACCCCCATGAGTCGGGAGCGGCTCCTGAATCTGACAATCGACCACGCCGATAATTTACGCAAGCGGCTCCGCATCCGCCCGCCAGGCCTGACCCAAGGCGCTGCCCTGGCCGCCGTCGCGCGCCAGGCGCCGGCCTATGGCCTGCAAGGCGGTCCAGCGCGGCCCGCACCAGTCCGGCGCGATCAAGGTGGGCGCTTGCGCGGTGGCCGACACCCGATGGTAGACCACCTGCGGCGGCGTGCGGCGGATCAGGCTGGCCGCCAGCTCGGCGTAGTCGTCCAGGCTCCACGGCGTCACTTCGCCGCGCCGGTATTGCGCCGCCATCCGCGATCCGCGCACCACCATCAGCGGATGCAGCTTCAGCCCTTCCACGCCGATATCCAATACCGTGTCCAGCGAGGCGTGGACGGCGGCGGCGTCCTCGCCGGGCAGTCCGGCGATCAGATGGGTGCAAATCTTGAGCCCGTGCCGGCGCGCGCGTCGCACCGCGTCGCGATATTCGGCCAGGCCGTGGCCGCGCCGGATCAAGACCTGGGTCTGGTCATGCGCGGTCTGCAAGCCCAGTTCCAGCCACACCTCGCCGCCTTGGTCCTGATATTCCGCCAGCAGGGCCAGCGCGGCGTCCGGCACGCAATCCGGCCGGGTGCCGACGCACAGGCCCACCACATCGGCGCCTGCCAGCGCCTCGTCGTACAGCCGGCGCAGCAGCTCGGCTTCGGCATAAGTGCTGGTATAAGCCTGGAAATAGGCGAGGTAGCGCCGCGCGCGGTCGGTCTTCTCCTTCTCCCGCGCCAACTGCTCGCTGATAGACAAGGCGGCCGGGTCGCGGCCGAAACTGCGCACATTGCAAAAGGTGCAGCCGCCGCGCCCCAGCGTGCCGTCGCGGTTGGGACAGGTGAAATCGCCGGCGAGCGACAATTTATGCACCGGCTCGCCGAAGCGGCGTTTCAGATAATAGCCAAAGGTATGCAGATGCCGGGTCAGATCCATCGCCAAACAAAGCCCAAAGCCGGGCAGTCTAGCAAGCAGGCCGCCCGGAAGCGCTGAGCGGGATCAAGGATGGACGCGGCGGCACCGCTCTTAAAGACGATGCCAGCCCAATAGATACAGCAGCGAAAACAGCCCGGCGCTGAGCAGCAGCGCCAACGCCAAGGTGCTGAACAGCTCGTGCAGGCTCTGCCGCTGGCGCCGGTTGAGCAGCCAGCGCGCCAGCATCAGCAAAACGCCGCACAATACGAAAAACTTGAAGAGACGACCGAACATGGCGGGCCAGCGGAAGAAAGTCGCCCGATTATCCGGCGCGCCGCCCCGGCTGGCAAGACGGCTGTCGCCGGCGGCGAAAGACATGCTAAAGTCCTGGCTGTAGCCTACAGGAGGCTCCGCGACAGAGAATGGCCGGCATGGACCGGCCGCCGGCGGAGCGACAGCATGCGCGCAGCCGGCCCCGGCTCGCCGCGCATGCCGAAAATAGCAAAAGAGGCACTCAAGTCACCATGTCCGACCTCCACGACTCCGTCGGCATCGTCACGGCCCAAACCGCCGTGTTCGATACCCCCTTGCCGCTGAACAGCGGCGCCGTCCTGCCCGGCTATCAGCTGCGCTTCGAAACCTACGGCGAACTCAACGCCGCCAAAAGCAACGCCATCCTGATCTGTCACGCCTTGTCCGGCCATCATCACGTGGCCGGCCGGCACCAGGCGGACGACAAGGCCGCCGGCTGGTGGGACAATATGGTGGGCCCCGGCAAGCCCATAGACACCCGCCGCTTCTTCGTGGTGGGCGTCAACAATCTGGGCGGCTGCCACGGCAGCACCGGCCCGTCCAGCGTCAATCCGGCCACCGGCCGGCCCTGGGGTTCCGGCTTTCCCGTCGTCACCGTGTCAGACTGGGTCACCAGCCAGGCGCGGCTGGCGGACCGGCTGGGCGTGGAACGCTGGGCGGCGGTGATAGGCGGCAGCCTGGGCGGCATGCAGGCCATGCAATGGAGCATCGACTACCCGGAGCGCATCGCCCACGCGTTGCTGATCGCCTCCGCGCCCAAATTGTCGGCGCAGAACATCGCCTTCAACGATGTGGCGCGCCAGGCCATCCTCACCGATCCCGAATTCCACGGCGGCGATTTCTACGCCCACGACGCGCTGCCGCGGCGCGGCCTGCGGCTGGCGCGCATGCTCGGCCACATCACCTATCTGTCCGACGACGGCATGGGCGAGAAATTCGGCCGCATGCTGCGCTCCGGCGAGTACCGCTTCGGCTACGACGTGGAGTTCGAGATCGAATCCTATCTGCGCTATCAGGGCGACAAGTTCTCCGACGCCTTCGACGCCAACACCTACCTGCTGATGACCAAGGCGCTGGACTACTTCGATCCGGCCAAGGACTTCGGCGGCGATCTCGTCGCCGCGCTGAAAAAGGCCAGCGCCCGCTTTCTGGTGGCCAGCTTCACCAGCGACTGGCGCTTCTCCCCTGAGCGCTCGCGCGAAACCGTCAAGGCGCTGGTGGCCGCCAACCGGCCTGTGTCCTACGCCGAGATCGAATCCGTCCACGGCCACGACGCCTTCTTGATGACCGACGAGCCCTATGTCCAATTGATGCGCGCCTACCTCGACCGCGTGGCGCGGGAGGTGCAAGCATGAACGCTCCGCAAACCACGGCGCCCTTGCGCGCCGACCTGCGCCTGATCGCCGACTGGATCGCGCCCGACAGCCGCGTGCTGGACCTGGGCTGCGGCGACGGCGCGCTGCTGTCCTGGCTGGGCCGCAACAAACAGGTGGTCGGCTACGGCGTGGACCTGGATGTCGGCAATGTCGTCAAATGCGTAAACGCCGGCGTCAACGCGCTGCAAGGCGATCTGGAAACCGGCCTGGCCGAATTCGACAGCGACGCCTTCGACCACGTGGTGCTGTCGCAAACCATACAGGCGATGCGCGAAACCGAGCAGATCCTGAACGAGATGCTGCGCGTCGGCCGCGAAGCCATCGTCACGTTTCCCAACTTCGGCTACTGGGAAAACCGCTGGCAGATCCTGCAAGGCCACATGCCGGTCTCCGACACCATTCCCTACCAGTGGTACGATACGCCCAACATTCACTGGTGCATGCTCGGCGACTTCGAAGCGCTGTGCGCCAAGAATCGGCTGCGCGTGGTGGAACGCGTGGTGATGAACGGGGTCAAACGGGTGACTTTCATGCCCAATCTGCGCGGCAGCCTGGCCTTCTACCGGGTGGCGCGCCAATAACAACAAGCGGCGGGCTCGTCTCGCCGCGCGATCCGTAGAAACTGGCCTGCCCATGAGCAACACAACCATAGACTGGCGGCGCGACGTCTTTTCGCGCACGATGCTGATCTGCGTCTTCACCGGCTTCGCCTCCGGTCTTCCGCTGTACACCCTGATCAATCTGCTTCCCGCCTGGCTGCGCAGCGAAGGCGTCGACCTCAAGGCCATCGGTCTGTTCGCGCTGATCGGCCTGCCCTATACCTGGAAATTCCTGTGGTCCCCCTTGATGGACCGCTACGTGCCGCCGCTGCTGGGCCGCCGTCGCGGCTGGATGCTGCTGACCCAGCTGGCGCTGATCGTCACCATGGCCGGCTTCGGCCTGTTCAATCCGGCCCAGCACATCTGGAGCATCGCCGCGCTGGCGGTGGGCGTGGCCTTCTTCTCCGCCAGCCAGGACATCGTGCTGGACGCCTATCGCCGCGAGATCCTCAGCGACAACGAACTGGGCCTCGGCAATACCGTGCACATCAACGCCTACCGCTTGGCCGGCCTGGTTCCGGGTTCGCTGTCGCTGATCCTGGCCGATCACATCTCCTGGGATCAGGTCTTCCTGATCACCGCGCTGTTCATGATCCCCGGCCTACTGATGACGCTGCGAGTCAGCGAGCCCAAGCTCGCCGGTCAAGCGCCCAAGACCCTGCGCGAAGCCGTGGTCGAACCCTTCCATGAATTCATCACCCGCCAGGGCTGGCAGGGCGCGGCCTGGATTCTGGGCTTCATCTTCCTGTACAAGCTGGGCGACAGCATGGCCACCTCGCTGGCCACCCCCTTCTACATGGACATGGGTTACGCCAAATCCCAGATCGGCCTGGTGGCCAAGCACGCGGCGCTGTGGCCGGCGGTGATAGGCGGCCTGCTCGGCGGCCTGTGGATGATCAAGCTGGGCATCAACCGGGCGCTGTGGGCCTTCGGCGTGGTGCAGGTGCTGTCCATCCTGGGCTTCGCCTGGCTGGCCAGCTACGGCCGCTTCGCCTCCATCGGCGCGCATGAACTGAGCATGCTGGCCGTGGTCATCGGCTTCGAGGCGCTGGGCGTGGGTCTTGGCACCGCGGCCTTCGTCGCCTTCATCGCCAAGAGCACTCACCCGGCCTACACCGCCACCCAGTTCGCCTTGTTCACCAGTCTGGCGGCGGTGCCGCGCACCCTGGCCAACGCCTCCACCGGCTACATCATCGACGCCATAGGCTGGACCAGTTTTTTCCTGTTGTGCACCGCGCTGGCGCTGCCCGGCATGGTGTTGTTGCTGAAAGTCGCCCCATGGAGGGAAAAGGAGGGAGCATGAAGGCATGGAAACCAGCGTTGCTCTGCGCAACGCTGCTGAGCGCGTCCTGCGCCGCGTCGGCCTCCGCCGACACGGCCATGCAAACCATCAAATACCGCTGCAACGGCAGCAAAATGGTGGTGGTGGAGTATCCGCAGCAGCAAAGCGGCGCCGCCATCCAGCTGAACTGGAACCATCACCGCTACCGGCTGACGCCGGCCAAGGTCGCTCAGGGCGAGCGTTACGTCAGCCAACAACTGATCTGGTCGCTGCTGGACGAGCAAGCGCGCCTGACCACTCGCGGCGGCCGCGTGCTGGCGCAAGGCTGCCGCAAGATCCAGCTGCCGGCAACGGCCGACGGCGCTTAATCTCCCCAGGCCCGGCACGACTGCGGGCCGGACTCCTCCGGCCCGCATTGCGCCAGATTGCCGTCCTGATCCAGGCTCAGCTGCAAGCGGCCGGCCAAACGGTGGCCGGCCCTGGGCTTGGCCAGCAAACGGAAACTGGCTTGTCCGGCGCTGTCCGAGCCCAGGCTGACGCTGCCCAGCCGAATGTCGAAATCGCGGGTGGCGGGTCGCGGCAGAGGCGGCCATGCAGTGGATCCCGAGCGGTTTTCCAGATGCCAGCGCTGGATGAAATGCAGATTCTCCAATAGCGCCGCGCGCGCCTCCGCCAACTGCCCGCGCAATATCTGCTGCTGATAGGCCGGCCAGGCCATCGCGGCCAGAATGGCCGCCACCGCCATCGCCGTCAGCAATTCCAGCAAGCTCATGCCCGCTTGCGTCCTCATTGCGCCTCCTCCGGCAAACGCCAATTCAAACGCCCGCCGCGGCCGGCCTGCGCGCCCGCCCCGGCCCAGAACCAACTCTGCACGGTCAGCATGTCGCGCTCGCTCTCGCCCCAGACCCTCACGCTGACTCGATACAAACGGCCGCCCACGCCGGCGATCCGGAATGCCGGATTGAGCAATTCCAGCACATAACGCGGCGAACTCCAGCGCTGCCCTGCGCGCGGCCGCGCCGGCAAGCAGGACGCCGGCGGACGGCCGGGCGTCGCCTCCAAGCCGCGGCTGGGGCCGCAAGGATGCAAGAGCGGCCATCTCGCCCCGTTGATCTGGACGCTGCGCCTCCATACATCGGGCTCGGTCGCGCACAAGCCGTATCCGACGCCGGCGACAGCGGATAGGCAATCCGGCATGAACCAGCCCAGGCCGCGGGCGTCTCCTTGCCAGGGAATGCCGGCTTCGCTCGTCAGAGCGTCCTCGAAACGGAGGTTCAAATCCAAGGTCCGCCGTTCCGCCGCCCGCAACGCCTGCAAGGCCGCCAGCCTCAATGCGCGCTCCTCCGCCAGGTTGCGCGTAGCGCGCTGCTCCACCGCCACCGAGCGCGCGCTGCCCATGGCCAACACCGTCAGCAGACTGAGCAGCGGCAGAATCAGCCACAACACCGCTCCGCGCCGCCGGGCCCTCATCCGCCCGGCTCCAGCGCGCACGGCAGGGCCGGCGTCAGCGCCACCACCGTAGTCCAGCTCCGCCGGCGGCCGCCCGCTTGCAACTCAAGCGCCAGTTCCACCCGCGACAGCCGCTTCCAATCCTCCGCGCCCAATTGCTCCGGCCCCTCCCTCCAGGCCAGCGCCAATGGTCGACACCCGCTGCGAACGCCAAGGCGCTGCCTCAACGCCGCCACGCCCGTCGCCAGCAATTGCGGCGGCTCCGCCGCTCTGCCGGGCAGGCTTTCCTCCAACCACAGCGCGTCGCCATCGTCACCCTCGCGACGCAGAACGTAACGCTGCGAGGCGATGGCCAAGACCTCCAAGGAGGCGATGTCCGCGCCGCTCAAGAGCCCGGCCTTCGCCGCCCCCGGCCAGGTCAGCACATGCGCGCCGGCCTCCCGTCGCCATTCCAGCCCCGGCTCGCCCCGCTTCAACAGCCTCAGGCTGGAACAACTGGCCAGCGCCGCCTCTTCCCAATCCTCCTCGCCTTGCCAACTCAGCGTGGTCCGCGTCGCGTCCTCCGCCAGCAAGACCGCCGCCGCGCCAACCCCGTAGCGAAAGCGCATGCCTTCCGGCGCCTCGAACCCTCGCCCCGGCGACTCCATCGCCTGCGCGCAAGCGAAACGTCCATGCTTGCGCCAGCTTTCCGCCAATTGCGCCAGCGCGAACTGTCCATCCTGATGTTGACGCAAACCGTTCTCCAACACGCGCAAGCTGCCCTGCATCGTCAACGCCCCCTGCAAGGCCAGCGCCAACACCAGCAGCCCCATGCTCGTCGCCACCATCATTTCCACCAGGGAGAAGCCCTGGACGCGCGCGCGGGCCGCCACGGTCAAGGTTCGTCCAAGGCCAGCGCGTAACGACGCTCAAAACGACCGGCGCCGTCTCCTGCCGACATGCCGGTCCAAGTCAGCCTCACATAGGCAACGGCGCCCCGCTGCTCGCAAAGCGCCGTCATCGCGTCCAGCGCGCCGCGGCATGAGCTCGCCTCAATCGCCCCTTCCAAGCCTTCCAGCCGCTGCCGCAAACGCGCCCAATCCGCCTGAGCTTGCGCCGACGCTTGCTCCGCCGCCGTCTCCGGCCACAACAGCGCCGCCTCCCCCAGTTCGAGCGCCGCCGCGATCGCCTCCGCCCGCAACAAGGCGTCGCGGCCATGCAGCAGAGCGCGCAATTGCACCGAGGACAGCGCCAGCATCGATACCATGACCAAGAACAAGGCCAGCATGGTTTCCAGCAAGGCGCCACCGCGCACGGCGGACTCAGGCCGGGCAGTCATGATCCGCCCTGCCGACTTCCGCTCGGCCATGAGCGCTGACCGTCAGCGTCAAGCACACGCCGGCGCGCGGGCTTTCCAACAACAGGCGCGCGCTCTGGCCGCGGGCCAGCCGTCCGTTCGGCATGAATTGCAGCTGATCCCGTTCCGCGCGCATCCTGACCTTGCCCACGGCGAACACCAGCAGATGCAAACGCTCCTGGCTGTCGTAGCCGGCCTGGGCGCCGCTCCCTTTATCCGCATACACCAACGCGCCGCGGTCCCACACCTGCCGCTGCTTGGCGCAGCCTTGCAATTGCAGATTGCGCTTCAGATTGGCCGCGCACACGTATACCGGCCGCTTGCTCCTCAGCGCCTCGCTACGGGCAAAGTGCAATAGATTGGCCATTGCCTGGGCATGGCTGCGCAATTGCTGCGTCGACAATAAACGGCCCAGTCCCGGCGCGGCGATCGCCAGACAGAGCAGCATGATCGCCAGAACCGTCATGGCCTCAATCAGGGTGAAACCGGACTGAGTTCGCATCGCAGGCTCCCCGTCTCATTGGGTACCTGGCTAATATATTAAGCAAAGCGAGGCGGACGGAACCGATCTTGTTCCCGCCGACGCCCGTCTGGCCAAGCATTTAGACCAGGACCAGGAAAACGACACAGGCATGAAAAAAGCCAGCCTGAGCGGCTGGCTTTCAGATGGCGACGCAAAGCTGGCTCAGTGCGCGCTTTCCCAGCTTTCCCCCGCGCCCACTTCCGCCAGCAAGGGCACCTTGAGCTTGGCCACGCCGGCCATGATCTCGGGCAAGCGGCGTTTGACCAACTCCAGCTCGGCGTCCGGCACTTCCAGCACCAGTTCGTCATGCACCTGCATGATCAGCTTGCTGCCCAGGCCCTCGCCTTGCAGCCAGTCCTGCGTCGCAATCATCGCCAGCTTGATCAGATCCGCCGCCGTGCCCTGCATCGGCGCGTTGATCGCCGCGCGCTCGGCGCCGGCGCGGCGCGCCGGATTGGACAACTTGATTTCCGGCAGATACAGGCGACGGCCGAACACGGTTTCGACATAGCCTTGCTCGCGCGCGGTCTCGCGCGTGGTCTGCATATACTCGGCCACGCCCGGGTAGCGCATGAAGTAACGGTCGATGTATTGCTGGGCGGCGCTGCGCTCGATGTCCAGCTGCGCGGCCAGACCGAAGGCGCTCATGCCGTAGATCAGGCCGAAGTTGATCGCCTTGGCGGCGCGGCGCTGATCGGCGCTGACCTGGGACAGCTCAACGCCGAACACCTCGGCGGCGGTGGCGCGATGGATGTCCTCGCCGCTGGCGAAGGCCCGCAGCATGCCGGCGTCGTCGGACAGATGCGCCATGATGCGCAGCTCGATCTGCGAATAATCGGCGCTGACGATCACATGCCCCGGCGGCGCGATGAAGGCCTCGCGCACGCGACGCCCTTCCGAGGTGCGCACCGGAATGTTCTGCAGATTGGGATCCGAGCTGGCCAAGCGTCCGGTGATCGCCACCGCCTGCGCGTAATTGGTGTGCACGCGGCCGGTGGCCGCATTGATCAGCTGCGGCAATTTGTCGGTGTAGGTGGACTTGAGCTTGGCCAGGCCGCGGTACGCCAGAATGCATTTGGGCAGCGGGTGCTCCAGCGCCAGCGTCTCCAGCACCGATTCATCGGTGGAGTAGCCGCCGGACGGGGTCTTCTTCACCCCCTTGGTGGGAATGCCCAGCTTGCCGAACAGGATTTCCTGCAACTGCTTGGGCGAATTCAGATTGAAAGGCTGGCGGGCCAGATCGTAGGCCTGGTTTTCCAGCTTCAGCATTTCGGTGCCCAACTGATGGCTCTGCGTCGCCAGACGTTCGCGGTCTATCAGCACCCCGTGGCGCTCCATCGCGAACAGCACCTCGGCCACCGGCAGCTCGATGTCCCGGTAGACCTCGCGCAAGCGGCCGTTCAGCAGGCCGGAGAAATATTGATTCAAGCGCAGCGTGATATCGGCGTCCTCCGCCGCGTAATTGGCGGCGGTGTCGATGTCCACCTCGCCGAAGCCGATCTGCTTGGCGCCCTTGCCGCAGATCTCCTCGTAGCTGACCGTGGATTCGCCCAGATGGCGGCGCGCCAGATCGTCCATATTGTGGCGTTCATGGCTTTCCACCACATAGGACGCCAGCAGGGAATCGTCGACCACGCCGGCCAAGCGGATGCCGTGGTTGGCGAACACATGGCGGTCGTACTTCAGGTTCTGACCGCACTTTTTCTTGCCGGCGTCTTCCAGCCAAGGCTTGAGTTTGGCCAGGCTACGCTCCAGGTCCAACTGCTCGGGCGCGCCGGCGTAATGATGGCCCAGCGGCAGATAGGCGGCTTCGCCGGAGCGCACCGAGAAGCTGACGCCGATGATGCGCGCCTGCATCTGGTCCAGGCTGGTGGTTTCCGTGTCCAGCGACACCACATCCGCCGCGGCCAGCTTGGCCAGCCAGGCGTCCAGCTGCGCGGCCTCCAGAATGGTTTCATAGCGCCGCTCCGCCGCCGTTTCCGGCAGAGCCGGGCTGTCCTGCGCGGCCTCGATGGCGAACAGATCGTCGCCCTGGGTTCCGCCCGCGGTCTGCGCCACCGCCGGCATCTCCTCGCCCTCGGTCACCTCGCGGTAAAAGGTGCGGAAGCCCAGGCCCTGATACAGCTCGGCCAGACGCGGCTTGTCCTTGAGGCCGTGCTGCAGACTGTCTAGGCCATAGGGCATGTCCGCGTTCAGATCCACATCGCACTTGATGGTGATCAGCTCGCGGCCCTTGGGCAGCCAATCCAGCGCCGCGCGCAGGTTCTCGCCCACCTTGCCGCCCACTTCCGCCGCCTGGGCGATGACGGCGTCCAGGCTGCCGTACTGCTCCAGCCACTTGACCGCGGTCTTGGGCCCGCACTTGTCCACGCCCGGCACATTGTCCACCTTGTCGCCGATCAGGGTCAGATAGTCGACGATCAATTCCGGCGGCACGCCGAACTTGTCCTTGACCCCGTCGCGGTCGAAGGTTTCATTGGTCATGGTGTTGACGATGGACACCTGTCCGTCCACCAACTGCGCCATATCCTTGTCGCCGGTGGAGATGACCACCCGCATGCCGGCGGCCGCGCCGGCGCGCGCCAGCGTGCCGATCACATCGTCAGCCTCCACGCCCGGCACCACCAGCATCGGCCAGCCCGAGGCTTGCACCACCTCATGGACCGCCGTAATCTGGGAGGCGAGTTCCTCCGGCATCGACGGGCGATTGGCCTTGTACTCGGGGTAAAGGTCGTCGCGAAATGTCTTGCCTTTGGCGTCGAAAACGCAGGCGCTATAATCGAACTGCACTTCCTTCTCCAGCCGCCTGAGCATGTTCACCATGCCATAGACAGCCCCCACCGGGCGGCCATCCGGAGAACGCAAATCGGGCATCGCGTGAAAGGCGCGGTACAAATAAGAAGAGCCGTCGATCAATAACAGTGTTTTCATAAAAAGAGGCAGAATATGAGCTTGTCCGATAAATTACCGCAAACCAGCGATCGTCACGCGATGATGCAGCGTTTCCGTTCCCGCGAAGCCTGGCATGTGATGAAGATCATGTCGGAGTTTGTCGATTCGGCGGAAGCCTTGCAAGGCATCATGCCGGCGGTGAGCATCTTTGGCAGCGCGCGCACGCCGCGCGACCACAAGTATTACAAATTGACCGAAGAAGTCGCGCGTCTGCTGTCGGACTCCGGCTTCTCCGTTGTTTCCGGGGGCGGCCCCGGCATCATGGAGGCCGCCAATAAAGGGGCATTCTACGGCAGAAGCCCGTCGGTGGCGCTGAATATCGTGCTGCCGCACGAACAAAAACCCAATGAATACCAAGACCTGAGCATCAAGTTCAACCACTTCTTCAGCCGCAAGGTCATGTTCGTCAAACACGCTATCGCCTACGTGGTGATGCCGGGCGGCTTCGGCACCCTGGACGAAATGTTCGAGGCCCTGACGCTGATACAGACCGGCAAGAGCCGCAAGATCCCCATCATCCTGTGCTGCCGCGAGTTCTGGGAGGGCCTGCTGGACTGGGTCAAGGACAGGCTGATCAGCGAAGGCATGATCAATCCCGAAGACATGAATCTGATCCAACTGATCGACGATCCGCGGCAAATCGTCGAAACTATCTTCAAACATTACGAAACCCGCGGTTTTGAAGCGCTGCCGGAAGAGCGCGAACAACTGCTGCACCTTTAAAACTGATGACAATCAAGGACCACGCCATGCGCCGCCTGCTCGCCGCCCTCGCCCTGCTGCCATTGACAGCCGCCTGGGCCGATACGCCCCCTCCCGCCAAGACCCCGGTGCCGCCGCCGCCGACGATCAGCGAACAAAACGCCGCCACCGCGGAACCGGAGGTGCGCATCATCCAGAAGGGCGAGGAGAAGATCGAAGAATACCGGCTCAACGGCCACCTCTATATGGTCAAGGTGACGCCGTCGCACGGCGTGCCCTATTACCTGATGGACGACAACGGCTCCGGCACCATGAAGCAGATCGACCCCGCCAACCGCATCATCATCCCGCGCTGGGTGCTGATCCGGTTCTGAGAGGGCCACTATGTCGGTTTACACCACGGTCAGCCATGACCAGATGCAGGAATGGCTCAAGCGCTACACCTTGGGCCAGTTGCTGGACTTGAAGGGCATTGCCTCCGGCATCACCAATACCAATTACTTCCTCACCACCACGCACGGCCGCTATGTGCTGACGCTGTTCGAAGCGCTGAAGCTGCAGGAACTGCCTTATTACCTGACGCTGATGAGCCACCTGGCGCGCCACGGCGTGGCCTGCCCGGCGCCGGTGGCCGACAACACCGACCAGTTCGCCTCGATGCTGGCCGGCAAGCCGGCCTGCCTGGTCAGTTGCCTGGACGGCGCCGACGTCGCGCAGCCCACCCCGGCGCAATGTCGCGCCGTAGGAGAAATGCTGGCGCAAATGCATATCGCCGGCGCCACCTTCCCCGGCAAGATGGCCAATCCGCGCGGTCCGCGCTGGTGGAGCGAAACCGCGCGCCAGGTCTACCCCCGCATGGACGAAGACGCCGCCGCCTTGCTGCGCGAAGAAGTGCAACTCCAGGACAGCCACCGCTTCGATCACCTGCCCTCCGGCGTGATCCATGCGGATCTATTCCGCGACAATGTGCTGCTGGACGGCGACCGCATCGCCGGCTTTATCGACTTTTACTACGCCTGCAACGACGTGCTGCTCTACGACCTGGCCATCGCCGTCAACGACTGGGCCCGCAGGGCGGACCACGGCATAGACGACGAGCGCGCCGCCGTGCTGCTCTCCGGTTATCAATCGGAACGCGAACTCACCACGGAAGAGAAAAAAGCCTGGCCGCTGATGCTGCGCGCCGCCGCGCTGCGCTTCTGGGTGTCGCGGTTGCAGGATCTGCATTTCCCGACAGCGGGCGAGATGACCTACACCAAGGATCCCAAAGTCTTCCAAACCGTGCTGGAGGCGCATCGCTCGCGCAGCGACTGCTGGCTGCGACATTAATGGCACACTCATTCCCGTCGCGTTGACAAAACCCCAGTTGTCACTTTGCAGACTTACAGTCTTGCACTATGCTGATGGCAAGTAGTATTGGTTTTATGAAGTTGATAGTTTTCCTGTTTTAAATGTTGCACTTAGATTAACTTCGAAGCACAAATACACAAGGGCACACTATCATGTTGAAGAAAGTCTTTATTCTTGCCTTGGCTGGCCTGCTCTCTGCTCCGGTGTTCGCCGCAGAGGAAGCCGCAGCGACCTCGGCCGCGGGCAGCAGCGCCGCCGGCACCACCTCCGCGGCAGCCGCTGGCGCCGCCGGCACCACCGCCGGCATTGCCGGCCTGAGCGTAGGCACCATCGCCGCCATCGGCGCAGCGGTTGCCGCAGCGGTTGCGGTTTCCAGCAACAGCGACTCCTCTACCTCCCACTCCGCCACCACCCACCATTAAGCCGCCGTGCCTATGCACTGCGGCTTGACCGGACACTGGCCTTCGTCCCAAACAGGCAGCCTGCCTGCTCCCGCAACAGGCTGCCTGTGTTTCTGCCTGCGTCTGACACAGGCGCTGCGTAAGCTTGACGTTCTTTATTGATATTCATTTGTTGTTTGCAAGACCAAATCAATAACTCTAAATAAAGCAATCCATGCGTGGCATTCTGATAAAAGGGATCGTTTTCGGGGTAGTTGCGGCCTGCTGTTGCCGGTTTACGCGCAACCGTCGCTCAATGGCCAATCCGGCTACATCAATATGCCATCGGCGGATCCTGGCCGCGATGGCTCCTTAAGCTTTGGATTCAGCTTCGACAAGCCATACAACACCTTATGGGTCTCGGCGACGGCGCTTCCCTTTCTGCAGATTTCGGGGCGTTATATCTCTATTTCCGGCATTGCCGGCTTTGACGATCAGCAATACGGCGGCGGCTACGGCAGTTATAAAGACAAAGCCATCGACACCAAATGGCGTCTGCTCGAAGAATCCGACTTTTGGCCCGCGCTCTCCTATGGCCGAACGGATATTTTCGGCACCGCCCTGTGGCGCGGCAATTATCTGGTGGCCAGCAAACAGCTCCGGCCGAATCTGGAAGTTTCGGCGGGCGTCGGCTCCGGCCGGATCGAGGGCCCTTTCGGCGGCCTGCGCTGGACGCCGGAACGCTTCCCCCGCTGGTCGCTGGTCGCGGAATACGACGCCAATCACTACACATCGGATTTCCGCGCCAAAGACACTTCCGCCGCGCAAAGGGAAAAAGGGCCTGCGGCCGGCCTTGAATATCGATGGGGCTGGCTGGGCCTGCAATTGGCCAAGCAAAAAAACCATGCCAGCCTGAACGCCTCTATCGAAATCCCCTTGAATGAGCGCGAATTCGTTCCCAAAATCAGCGAGCCCGCTTATTTCAGCGGCGGCCCCGAAGTACCGCTCCGTCCCACCTTGCGACAATGGCATGCCGATAGCGCCTATGGCCACGGCCTGGTCAGCGCACTGAGCAAACAGGATTTCAAAAACATCCGCATCAGCATGCGTGGCGACGAGTTCGTGCTGGAACTGAGCAATAGCCGAATTTCCAATGTGGGCCGCGCGGTGGGCCGCGCGGTTCGCACCGCGCTGTACTTTACCCCGATTGAAACGCGCAGCATCCGCGTGGTCTACACCAAGCTGGAACAGCCGATCGCGACCTATAGCTTTTTCAAGCTACCCACCTTGAACGACTACCTGCTGGGCAAGATCGATCGCCAACGCTTTCTGGAAAGCGTCAGCATCACGCCGGGCAAGAATTTGGAGTTGGAGGAAGTCGACGCGCAGCAGCTTAGCGCCAGCATCAAAGACAGCGTCAACCTGGAGATTTTGGCGGGCAAGGACGGCGACATCGTCCAGCTTAACGCCGAGGACAACGAGGCCAATCGTTTCCGGCTGGTGCCCAAGACCGGGGTTTACTTCAATGACCCCAGCGGCGCCTTCCGCTATGAAATCGCCGCCGCCGCCACCTATACGCGGCGAGTGGGAACCGGCTTGTTTCTGAATAGCGCGCTCAGCGCCAATCTCTACAACACGGTCTCCGGTGTCAAACAGACGTCCAACAGCCTGCTGCCTCATGTTCGCTCCGACGTGGCCGAATACAAGAAAACCAATTCTCCCAAGCTGGACCGCCTGCTGCTGAACCAGTATCTGACCCTGGGGCCGAATACCTATGCCCGCGCCTCCGCCGGCATTTACGAGGAAATGTTCCGCGGCGCCGGCGGCCAGGTCATCTATTACCCCGAAACCCGCCACTGGGCGATAGACCTCGCCGTGGACGCCTTGCAGCAGCGCGACTTCAAGGGCTGGCTCGGCAAGCGCGATTACCAGACCGTCACCGCGCTGGCCTCGCTGCACTATAAATTGCCGATGAACGTCACCGCCACGGTGCGGGCGGGCCGCTTTCTCGCCAAAGACAGCGGCGCCCGTCTGGAGCTGAAACGCCGCTTTCGTTCCGGCATCGAGATCGGCGCCTGGTACACCAGCACCAACGGCAACGACATCACCTCGCCCGGCACGCCCAGCTCGCCCTATAAGGACAAGGGTCTGTTCATTTCCATCCCGCTGAACAGCATGTTGACGCTGGACACCCAGGCGGTGGGCAATTTCGCCCTGTCCCCATGGACGCGAGATGTCGGCCAAATGGTGTTGTCGCCCGGAGATCTCTACGACCAGCTCAACGACCCGCGCAGCGATGTGAACGCCTACGACGGCCTAGGCAATTTCGCCGAACGGCCGGATGAGCAAGACCTGCCTCAAGTCAACCCGCCCGCTCCGTCTTTCCATCCCTGGCCATCGGTGCGGCTGCGGCTGAGCGACTCCTCCAAGCAATTCGCATCCACGGAGGACAAGCCAGGCGCCGTGGCCATTGCCGCCGGCATGACCCTGGCGGCGATAGCCCTGGACAAGCCGGTGAACCAGGCGGTGGGCCGGCATCAGGACAACCGCCTGCTCAAGGGCTGGAAGCAAATTGGCAAGACCCTCCCTGTTGCCGCACTAGGTCTGGCGGGCGGCGCTTTCGCGCTGGGCGACGACAGGCTGAGCAACACCGGCTTGATCGCGCTGGAATCCTCGGCGCTGTCCGCCGCCGGCAGCATCGCGCTGAAAGGCTTGGGCAACCGAGCACGGCCAAACGCCAGCGATAACCCTTGGCAACAGCAGCCGGCGGGCAGCTCCCGCTTCCAAAGCAGCTTCACCTCCAATCACGCCGCAGTGCTGTTCGGCGCGCTGACGCCGTTTGCCAAGGAGTACGATCAGCCCTGGCTGTATGGTCTGGCCGCTGTCGGCGCGCTCGGCCGCGTCGCCGGCAAGGATCACTGGTTGTCCGACATCGCCGCCGGCAGCCTGCTCGGCTACGCCTCCGGCTCCTGGCTCTGGCATGCCCAGCGGGACGAGTCCCGTTACCGCACCTCGCTGATGCTGGGCCCCAAGCAGGCCGGCATCCAAGTTTCGAAATCACTGGATTGAGACGACCGCCCATGACCCATTCGCTCGCGACCATGACTGCTTATCCAAGCCTCCGCCGCCAGATGATCCCGCTGCTTATCACCCTGTGCGTCGCCAGTCCCGTCTACGCGGCCGCAAACGCCGCCGGCAATTTCTCCAGCACCATGATGCCCAGCTATGAGCCGGACCCCATGATGTACGGACAACCCAGTATCAACAATCAGGCCCCGCTTGCCCAACCGCAAGCGTGGCCGCCGCAAACACCGCAACCGCAATGGCAGCAGCAGCGCAGATTGCCGACGCCTACCAGCACGAAACCAGGCAAACGCGACCCGTTGCAGAATGAGTTGCAGGAAGAAAAGTTGCCGCCCTTCGTCGAATACGTGAAAGTCGCCACCGGCAACATCCTGCCAGTCTTTGGCGCGGACCTGTTCGACAACCCTCCGTCAACCTTTGCCCCCAGCGGCGCCGCCCAGGTCAATCCGGATTATGTGATCGGCGCCGGCGACCAGATCCAGGTCAAGGGCTGGGGCATGGTCGATATCGACCTGACCCTGACCGTGGAACGCAACGGCACGGTCTATCTGCCCAGAGTCGGCACCATCGCAGTGGCCGGCGTGAAATTCAGGGATTTGCAAGACACGCTGAAAAAAAGCGTCTCGCGCGTATTCCACAACTTCGATCTGAGCGCCAGCCTGCTGCAAACCCGCGCCGTGCAGGTATACGTCGTCGGCAATGCGCGCGCGCCCGGCAGCTATACCCTGGGCGGGATGAGCACCTTGCTGAACGCGCTGTTTGCCGCCGGCGGCCCCAACGACAATGGATCGATGCGTCATATCCAATTGATGCGCGACGGCAAGGCTGTCGGTCAGCTGGATCTCTACAAGATTCTGGTGGATGGGGACAAATCCAGCGATCTGACCCTGCGCGACGGCGATGTGATTCAAATCCGACCGACGGGCAAACGAGTCGCCCTGCAGGGCGATGTCAAACATCCCGCCATCTATGAGTTTACCGACGGCGACAGCGTCGCTGACCTATTGCACTGGGCCGGCGGACTGGAGTCGGCGGCGGAAGGCAAGGCCTGGCAATTGGAGAAAAGCGTAGACAATCGCTTCGAACCGCAATGGCAAACGCCAAACGAAAAAAACGGTCTTGATAACGTCGCCCTAAGACAACTCAAACTGGCGGCTAGCGATATTTTCCGGGTGTTCGCGCCCAATGCCCTACCGGTAAATATCCAGCAAGACGCCGAATACGTCCGCGTCAGCGGAGAAGTCAAGCAAACCGGCACCTTCCTGCTGCAAAAAGGCGAGACCTTGCGCGATTTGGTCATGCGCCTGGGCGGCTCCACGGAAAATGGCTATGTCTTCGCCACCAATTTACAGCGCGAGAACATCAAGAAAGAACAGCAGGCCAAGCTGGATGAGGTGGCCAATCGCTTTGAAAAGGAACTGGAGCAAGCCTCCGCCGCGCGCCTGTCCAAACAGACCGATAAAGACAATGTCGCGGCCATTACCGCGGAAGTCGAGCGTCAGCGCAAACTGGCGGAAAAAATGCGCACCATCAAAGCGGAAGGGCGCGTCGTGCTGGAACTGAGCGGCAGCGGCGCCCAGGTCAAGGACCTGCCCGATCTGCCCCTGCAGAACGGCGACTCCATCACCATCCCGCGCCGGCCCGGCACCGTCAATGTCCTGGGATCGGTTTACCAAAGCAATGCCTTCATCTACAGGCCGCAACGCTCGGTGAAAGACTATCTGGACCTGGCCGGCGGCATCAGCCAGACCGGCGACAAGTCCGCGACCTACGTGATCCGCGCCGATGGCACTGTGGCCAGCAATAATAATGCAGGCTGGTTCAACAGCCTGGGCGGCAAACGCATCAATCCGGGCGACACCATCGTCGTTCCCGACGAGCTCGTCGTCAGCAGCTGGACCCAGTCGCTGAAGGAATGGACCTCGATTCTCTATCAATTCGGGCTGGGCGCCGCCGGCTTGAAGGTCTTGAAATAAGACAAGGCTTCATCACTTAACTCGGGATTCAGACATGTCCACACACGACAGGGCAGAAGCTCAAACCGTACCTTCCGAAAGTTCGAGCATGAATATGCTGCTGGGCCAACTGGGCGGACTGGCCGGCGCGGCCGGAGGCATCGCCGGCCTGAAAAATCCGGGCGAACTCTATATCGGCCTGCTGCAAAGCCGCACGGTGGCGGACAATTTAATTCAACAGTTCAAATTGAAACAGCGCTACGCCACGGAAACGATGGACGAAACCAGAAAGGCATTACAGAGCGCCAGCGCCTTCAACAGCGGCAAGGACGGCTTGATCAGCATCAACGTGGAAGACAAGGATCCCCAATTCGCCGCGGCTCTGGCCAACGGCTATATCGCCCAATTGATCCGGCTCAATCAATCCCTAGCGGTCACCGACGCGGCCAAACGCCGGCTGTTTTTCGAGACCCAGCTAAAACAGACCAAGGAGCAATTGGCCTCCGCGGAAACCGCGCTGCGCCAGACCCAGGAGCGCACCGGCATGATCCAGCCGGATGGTCAGGTCCAGGCCATTATGAACACCGTTACCCAGCTGAAAGCCAACATCGCCGCCAAGGAAGTGCAACTAGAGGCCCTGCGCAGCTACGCCACCGAGCAGAACCCGCTCTATCAACGCAGCCGGCAAGAACTGGCCGGTTTGAAAACGCAATTGGCCAAACTGGAAAACGGCGCTGAAATCGCCGGCGACGTGATGGTGCCCACCGGCAAAATGCCACAATCCGGCTTGGAATACCTGAGACGGCTGCGCGAGGTAAAGTACCAAGAGACGATTTTCGAGCTGCTGGCCAAACAATATGAACTGGCCAGAATCGATGAAGCCAAGGATTCGTCCCAAATCCAGATACTGGACAGCGCGGCAATACCCGAGCTCAAGAGCAAGCCCGTCCGTTCTTTGATCACCGCCGCAGGACTATTCAGCGGCTTGGTGCTCGGCATCGCGCTGGCCCTGCTGCGCGAACGTTTCCAGATCGCGCAACAGTCCGGCCGCTTGCATGAGTTGAACTGGGCGCTGAAAGAGCGCTAGCGCGTCACCCGCCGCCTATACCCCATCCGGAACACGAAGCCCAGGACCAGCATCACCATCATGCTGGCCGCCAGACTCAGCGGGCTGGACCAGACCAGCGGCGCGATCAGGCCGGCCACCACGCTAGACATCATGGTCTGGAAGAAGCCCTGCAGCGAGGAAGCGGTGCCGCGCAGCGATGGAAACTGGTCCATCAGGTTTAGGGTGATGGACGGCGCGGCGATCGACATGCCGGTGGTGTACAGCGCCAACGGCAATACCGCCCACGGCATCGCGGCTTCCGATGCCAGCAGGTTGTACAGCAGATTCCAGCCTGCGGCGACGAACATCACCGCGTAGCCGCGCGACACGATGTCCTTCTGCGCCACCCGTCCGGCCATCTTGCCGGACAGATAGGCGCCCAGCATGATGCCGGACACGGCCGGGCCGAACATCCATAGAAACTGTTCCGGCCCCAGGTGCAGATGCTGCATCAGGAAGACCGGCGCCGACGGTATGTAAAGGAAGAAGCCGGCGAAATTGAAGGACACCGCCGCGGTCAGCAACTGGAACTCGCGCTTGCGCCCCACCTGCCAGTAATTGGCCAACAGGTATTTGACCTTCAAGGGCTGCCGCGCGGACTCGTGATGGGTTTCCGGCAAGGCGAACCAGCTCATCAGGAACAGCGCCAGGCCGATCAGCGCCATGAAGACGAAGATGGAATGCCAGCCGAAGGCGCCGAACAGCCAGCCGCCCACCACCGGCGCAATCGCCGGCGACAGCGAGAACAACATGGTCACCTGCGACATCAGCCGCTGAGCGTCGGCGCCGTCCAGCTTGTCGCGGATGATGGCCCGCCCCACCACCAGGCCGGCGCCGCCGCAAAAGCCCTGCAGCGCGCGGAACAACAGCAATTGCCCCAGGCTGTCCGACAGCGCGCAGCCTATCGACGCCAGGCTGAACAGCAAGGTGGTGACCAGCACCACCGGACGGCGGCCCACCGCGTCCGAGATGGAACCGTGCCACAACATCATCACCGCGTAAGACAATAGATATACCGTCAACGCCTGCTGCATCTGCAAGGGCGAGACCGCCAGGCTTTGCCCGATCGCGCTCATCGCCGGCAAGAAGGTGTCGATCGAAAACGGCCCCAGCGTGGACAGGGCCGCCAACAGGATTGCCAGCCCGAAGTGGCTGCGTGTGGTGGGATGCATGGCGGATAAATAACAATGAGAGTCAATGCATGGTAACGGTTGGGCCGGAACTTGCCAAACCGGACTGATGTAAATAAAACGTCATAGCCGGATATCGCTACGCTCAGGCGCGCGCCGCTGGCGCCGGCTTCGATTTCGTGCCACGATCAATCCACTCCACGCCGGCCATAACAAGGAGAGACCAGCATGATTCGCCTGTACCACAACCCGCGCTGTTCCAAATCCAGGGAGGCGCTGAGCCTGCTGGAGAACGCCGGCGCGGAAATCGAAATCGTCGAGTATTTGAAGCACCCGCCCAGCTATGAAGAGCTGGAGCGCCTGTTGACGCTGCTGAATATGGAACCGCGCGATCTGATCCGCCAGAAAGAGGAGGAGTACGCCGAACTCTATCTGGACGACATCACGCTGGAACCCAAGCACCTGATTACCGCCATGATAGACAATCCCAAGCTGATTGAACGTCCTATCGCCGTTTGCGGCGATCGCGCCGTGGTGGGACGTCCGCCGGAGCGGGTGCTGCAGCTGCTGGGCTAGCCTTAGCCGGCATCGCCCATCAGCGCCCAGGGCTTTGGCCTTGGGCGTTTTTGCATGCGCCCGCCCCTGTCCAGCCCATTGCCTTCAAAATTATCACTTGCGGAATAGTAACTTCCGTTACTAAAATAACGGCTATGAATCCAACCAAGTCATTTCAAACGCTTGAGCAGGCCGTCAACCGGATCGAAGCGCGTTTTCCCGGCGTGCCGCGCCAGGAAGTCATTCTGGCGCGCTTGCTGTACCACATCCTGCCGCGGCTGTCCGCCCACCTGTGCGACAAGCTGAAGCATCACGGTCTCAACGAGACGGTGTGGATGGCCTTGCTGGCGCTGTACGCCTGTCCGCAACAGGCGCTCTACCCGTCTGAAATCAGCGACACGCTGGATTCATCGCGCACCAACGCCACGCGCATCGCCGACGAACTGGTCAAAAACGGCTGGGCGGCCCGCTCGCCCAGCGCGGAAGACCGACGCAAGATCCTGCTGGAGTTGACGCCGGGGGGCGTGCAACTCGTCGAATCGCTGCTACCCGTCTCCCGCGAATGTCACCGGGAGCTGTGGTCGGATTTCGACGCCGCGGAAAAGCAGGAGTTCGAACGCTTATTGCGCAAACTGCTCTGCAGCCTGGGCGGCTGAAGCTGGGGAACCGGCTTTTTTTCGTCCTTATAATAACTTGCGTGACTATCACATCATTAATCACTTCATCAATTGCTAATACAGCAAGTGAACACGGGGAGTCCCACAAGGTGAAAAAGACTCAATGGCAGCACGGCGTCAGCGCCCTGCTGCTCAGCGCCCTGTTGGGCGGCTGCGCGAGCTTCGGCCCGGACAGCGCGCCGGCCACGCAGCTCGATGCCGGGCAATTGCGGCTGAGCGACGGCCAGGGCGGGCAGATCGCCAGCGACTGGTGGACCCAGCTGAACGACGCGACGCTGAACCAGTTGGTGGCGCGCGCCCTGCAAGAAGCGCCGTCCTTGAAGCTGGCCGAAGCCCGGCTGCGCCAGGCGCGCGCCGCCGTCGGCATCGTCGAAGGCAATAGCGGCCCCAAACTCGATTTCAGCGCCAATATGACCCAGCTGAACTACGAGTTTCCGGCGCCGATCTCGCGCGACTACGTCAACGCCTACACCGCCATGCTGATGGGCAGCTGGGAGTTCGACTTCTGGGGCAAGCACCGCGGCCAGATCGACGAAGCCGTCGGCCAACAGCAAGCCATCGCCTTCGAAGGCGCTCAGACCCGGCTGACGCTGACTCAGGCCGTCATCGCCCAATACACCCAGTTGCAGCGGCTGCAGGCGCAAAGCGCGGTGCTGGCCAAGCGCATCCAGCTGGCGGAAAGCCGTCAAACGCTGACTCAGGCCCGCATCAACGCCGGCCTGCTGCCGGGCGACAACCAGCGCGGCAACGAAGTCTCGCTGCACCGCCTGCGCCAACAACAAAGCGCCTTGGCCCAGGACAGCGACCGCGCCCGCCACGCGCTGGCGGCGCTGACCGGCCAGGGACCGGACGCCTTGAACGCGCTGCAAGCCGCCAAGAGCGCGGCGCTGCCGCCGCTGGACGCGGACAGCCTGCACGCGGAACTGCTGGGCAAACGCCCGGACATCGCCGCCCAACGCGCGCGGGTGGAAGCCATGGCCGGCGCGGTCAAAGCCGCGCGCGCCGAGTTCTACCCCAATATCAAGCTGACCGCCTTCGCCGGCCAAACCTCGCTGGAACTGAACAAGCTGATGAACGGCAACTCCACCTTCTGGGGCTTCATGCCGGCGATCAGCCTGCCCATTTTCCACTCCGGCGCGATCCAGGCCAATCTGGGCAAGCAAAAGGCCGGCTACGACCTGGCTGTGCACAGCTACAACCAGACCGTGTTGGACGCGATGCGCGACGCCGCCGACGCCGTCAGCGGCTGGCAGCAAAGCGGCAAGCAACTGGAACAGGCGCGCCAGGCGCAGGACAGCAGCGGCCGCGCCGCCGACTCCGCCGCCGCCCGCTTCAAGGCCGGCATCATCAACAAGCTGAACCTGCTGGATGCCCAGGACAGCGCGCTGGCGCAACAGTCGGCGCGCATCGACGCCGAAGCCGGCCGCAAACTGGCTTGGGTCTCCCTGAACACCGCATTGGGCGGCGGCTTCAACGCTGCGCCCGCCACCCACTGAGAACGCATCCATGGACAAGAAAACCAAAACCGCGCAAGGGCGCAAACGCAATCTGATCGTCGCCACCACCCTGTTCGCCGCCATCGCCATCGGCTACGGCGCCTACTGGGCGCTGGTGCTCAGTCATCAGGAAAGCACCGACGACGCCTATGTCAGCGGCCACCTGGTGCAAGTCACCCCGGAAGTGGGCGGCACCGTCGCCAAGGTGCTGGTGGACGACACCCAGCACGTCAAGGCCGGTCAATTGCTGGTCAGCCTGGACAAGAACGACGCGCAGCTGAACTTCGACCGCGCCCGCAATGAATTCGCCCAAGCCGTGCGTCAGACCCGCCAATTGATGAGCAACACCCAGCAGCTGGCGGCCCAGGTCACCCTGCGCGAAACCGAGCTGGCCCGCGCCGACGCCGACCTGAAACGCCGCAAACAGTTGGCCGGCACCGACGCGCTGTCGGCGGAAGAACTGGGCCACGCCAACGACGCCGTCGCCGCCGCCAAGGCCGCGCTGGACGCCGCGCGCGAACAGCAAAAAGCCAGCGCCGCGCTGCTGGGCAAGGACGCGCTGGCGCAGCAGCCTGCGGTCAAGGCCGCCGCCAGCCGGCTGAAGGAAGCCTGGCTCGCGCTGCAGCGCACCGAGATCAAGGCCCCGCTGGACGGCGCCGTCGCCCGCCGCAATGTGCAGGTTGGCCAGCGCCTGGCCGCCGGCACCCCGCTGATGTCGGTGATCCCGCTGCAAAACCTGTGGGTGGACGCCAACTTCAAGGAAGGTCAGTTGGCCAAGATCCGCATCGGCCAGCCGGTGGAACTGAAGTCCGATCTCTACGGCGGCAAGATCGTCTATCACGGCAAAGTGGTCGGCCTGTCCGCCGGCACCGGCAGCGCCTTCTCGCTGCTGCCGGCGCAGAACGCCACCGGCAACTGGATCAAGGTGGTGCAACGCGTGCCGGTGCGCATCCAGCTGGATCCGAAAGACCTGCAATCGCACCCGCTGCGCGTCGGCCTGTCCATGGACGCCGTGGTGGACACCTCCAGCACGGACGGCAAGGCCGTGGCCGAAGCCCAGCCCTTCGTCGCCCACCAGGACGTCTCCGGCCAGCTGCCGGACCTGAAACAGGCCGACGAACTAGTGCGGACGCTACTGGCGGCCAACGCGGGTGAAGGCAAGGCCGAATAAGGGGTCCGGACCATGAATCATCCACCACTGACCGGCTCCAAGCTGGTCTGGATCACGCTGGCGCTGTCGATGTCGGTGTTCATGCAAGTGCTGGACACCACCATCGCCAACGTGGCCTTGCCCACCATCTCGGGCAACCTCGGCGCGGCCACCAGCCAGGGCACCTGGGTGATCACCTCCTTCGGGGTGGCCAACGCCATCGCGGTGCCGCTGACCGGCTGGCTGGCCAAGCGCCTGGGCGAAGTGAAGCTGTTCACCGCCTCCACCCTGCTCTTCGTGCTCACCTCCTGGCTGTGCGGCATGTCCAGCAGCCTGGAAATGCTGATTTTCTTCCGCGTGCTGCAAGGCGCGGTGGCCGGCCCGATGATTCCGCTGTCGCAGAGCCTGCTCTTGTCCTGCTACCCGCCGGAGAAGAAAGGCATGGCGCTGGCGCTATGGGCGATGACGGTGATCGTCGCGCCGGTGTTCGGCCCGATTCTGGGCGGCGTGATCAGCGACAACTGGCACTGGGGCTGGATCTTCTTCATCAACGTGCCGGTGGGACTGGCGGCGGCCTTCATTTCCTGGCGCATCCTCAAGCCGCGTGAAACCGAAACCGTCGATCTGCCTATCGACCGCATCGGCCTCGCCTTGCTGGTGATCGGCGTAGGCGCGCTGCAAATGGTGCTGGACCGCGGCAAAGAGCTGGACTGGTTCAACTCCACCGAGGTGGTCACCCTGGCGGTGATCGCGGTGCTGGCGCTGGTCTATCTGGTGATCTGGGAGCTGGGCGAGAAACATCCCATCGTCGACCTGAGCCTGTTCAAGCAGCGCAACTTCACCGTCGGCACCGTCGCCATCAGCCTGGGCTTCATGCTCTACTTCGGCACCGTGGTGCTGCTGCCCCTGATGCTGCAGACCCAGATGGGCTACACCGCCACCTGGGCCGGCCTGGCCGCGGCCCCCATCGGGCTGATCCCGGTGGTGCTGTCGCCCATCATCGGCAAGTACGCGCAGCGGCTGGACATGCGCTGGGTGGTGACGGTGAGCTTCAGCGTGTACGCGATCTGCTTCTTCTGGCGCAGCACTTTCAACCCGCAGATGGACTTCGCCTACGTGGTGTGGCCGCAGGTGGTGCAGGGCATAGGCGTGGCCTGCTTCTTCATGCCGCTGACCACGATCACCCTGTCCGGCCTGCATCCCAGCCAGATCGCCAGCGCGTCCAGCCTGTCCAACTTCCTGCGGATTCTGGCCGGCAGCATCGGCACCTCGATCACCACCACGATGTGGGACCGTCGCGAGGCGATGCACCACGC
Organism: Chromobacterium sp. Beijing; assembly: GCF_021496765.1. Classification (NCBI taxonomy): domain Bacteria; kingdom Pseudomonadati; phylum Pseudomonadota; class Betaproteobacteria; order Neisseriales; family Chromobacteriaceae; genus Chromobacterium; species Chromobacterium sp. Beijing. Next base: position 4,621,407 of record NZ_CP053750.1, on the reverse strand, counting down.
GCGCCTGACCGAGCATGTCAGCCTCTACGATCAGGCGTCCAACGCCTGGTTCCGGCTGCTGGACATGGCCGGCCTGTCCTCCGGACAGCAGGCGGCGCTGACCTCGCTGCAAATCACCAAGCAGGGCTACATCATGGCGGCCAATGAGATTTTCTGGCTGTCCGGCGTGCTGTTCGTGCTGTTGATCGGCCTGGTGTGGTTCGCCAAGCCGCCGTTCACCGCTGCTGGCGGCGACAGCGGCGCGCATTGAGAACCTGTTTACGATCTGCATCGTAAACAGGGTCTAAGCAAGTCCAGTGGACCGGGCGGCGATGGTATCGTCGCCCGGTTTTTCTATTCTCCCCGAAACACCGCCGCGCGCTTGTCCAGGAAAGCCCGCATGCCCTCCTTCTGATCCCGCGACGCGAACAAGAGCTGGTACGCCTTGCGCTCCAGCATCAGCGCCGTCGCCAACGGCGCGTCGGCGCCGGCCAGCACCACTTCCTTGATCTGCTCCACCGCCAGCGGCGGCAGCGCGGCGATCTGCGTCGCCAGCTCCAGCGCGCGCGTTTCCAGCGCCTCGTCCGCCGTCACCTCGCTGACCAGGCCCATCGCCAGCGCCTCCGCCGCGCCGATGCGCTCGCCGGTCAACAGCAGCTTCATCGCGCGGAACTTGCCCACCGCCCGCAGCAGCCGCTGGGTGCCGCCGGCGCCCGGCATCACCCCCACCTTGACTTCCGGCTGGCCGAACTGGGCGGATTCGGCGGCGACGATGATGTCGGCGTGCATCGCCAGCTCGCAGCCGCCGCCCAAGGCATAGCCGGCCACCGCCGCGATCACCGGCCTGGGACAGTCGGCAATCGCCTGCCATAGCTTGTGCAGCTGGCGCTGCATCAGCTCTATGCTGCCGCAGCCGGCCATCTCGGTCAGGTCCGCGCCGGCGGCGAAAGCGCGATGGTCGCCGCACAGCAGAATCGCCCTGACGTCGGCCGCGGCGGCCAGCTCCTGGAAACGCCGCGCCAACTCCCGCCGCAGCGCCGTATTCAAGGCATTGAGCGCCTGCGGGCGGTTCAGGCGCAGCCGCGCCACGCCGGCGGCCGGATAATCCAGCAAGATCAGTTCGTCCATCACGCCTCCTCCACCCGCTCCAGCACCAGGGCCACGCCCTGGCCGACGCCGACGCACATCGCGCACAGCGCCAGCCTATCTCCGCTGGCCTCCAGCTGGCGCAGCGCGGTCAGCGCCAGCCTGGCGCCGGAAGCTCCCAGCGGATGGCCCAGCGCGATCGCGCCGCCGTTGGGGTTGACCCGGGCGTCGTCGTCGGCCAAGCCCAGTTGGCGCATCACCGCCAGCGATTGCGAGGCGAATGCCTCGTTCAGCTCGATCACGTCCATATCCGCCACGCTCAGGCCCAGCCGCCGCAACAGCTTTTCCGCCGCCGGCGCCGGCCCCATACCCATGATGCGCGGCTCCAGCCCCACCGAGCACATGCCCAGAATCCGCGCCCGCGGACGCAGGCCGTGGCGCTTGAGCCCGGCGCCGCTGGCCAGCAACAGCGCCGCCGCGCCGTCGTTGACGCCGGAGGCGTTGCCGGCGGTGACCGAGCCGTCCGCCACCACGCCCTTGAGCCGCGCCAGCTCCGCCAGCGTGGTGGCCGGCCGCGGGTGTTCGTCCCGGATCACCCGCAGCGGCTCGCCCTTGCGCTGCGGCAGCTCCAAGGCCAGGATCTCCGCGTCGAAGAAACCGCGCTCGCGCGCCGCGGCGTAACGCTGCTGGCTGCGCAGCGCGAAGGCGTCCTGATCGGCGCGGGAAATCTTGAACTGGCGCGCGACGTTTTCCGCGGTTTCCGGCATGGAGTCGATGCCGAACTGACGCTGAAACGCCGGGTTGACGAAGCGCCAGCCTATGGTGCTGTCCTCTATCCGCGCATTGCGCGCGAACGGGCTCTCGGCCTTGCCCAGCACGAAGGGCGCGCGCGACATGCTCTCTACGCCGCCGGCCAGCACCAGTTCGGCTTCGCCTGCGGCGATCGCCCGCGCGGCCAGACCCACCGCGTCCAGTCCGGACGCGCACAGGCGGTTGACCGTGATCGCCGGCGCGGACTGCGGCAGGCCGGCCAGCAAGGCCGCCATCCGCGCCACATTGCGGTTGTCCTCGCCAGCCTGATTGGCGCAGCCCAGAATCACCTCGTCCAGGCAGGACCAGTCCAGCGGATGGCGCCGCATCAGCGCGGCGAGCGGCAGCGCCGCCAGATCGTCGGCGCGCACGCCGGAAAGCGCGCCGCCGTAACGGCCGAACGGGGTGCGAATGCCGTCACAGATATAGGCATGGGGCATGGGAAACCTCCTGGATCAACGGTGTTGGAACTGCGGCGGCCGCTTGTCGAGAAAGGCCTGCATGCCTTCCTTCTGATCGGCCAGCGAGAAACTGGCGTGAAAGGCGCGCCGTTCGAACAGCAGGCCTTCGGCCAGGCTGGATTCGAAAGCGCGGTTCAAGGACTCCTTGATCAGCATCAGCGCCGGCAGCGAGTAGCCCGCCATCCGCGCGGCCAGCGCCTGCGCCGTCGCCAGCACGTCGGCGTCCGCCACCACCCGCGACACCAGGCCGGCGCGCTCGGCTTCGTCGGCGCTATAGAGCTGGCCGCTCAAGCACCATTCCATCGCCTTGGCCTTGCCGATGGCGCGCGGCAGCCGCTGGGTGCCGCCCATGCCGGGCAGGGTGCCCAGCTTGACTTCCGGCTGGCCGAAGCGGGCGGACTCGCCGGCGATGATCACATCGCACATCATCGCCAGCTCGCAGCCGCCGCCTATCGCCAGGCCGCGCACCGCGGCGATCAGCGGCTTGCGCACGCCGCGCGCGCGCTCCCAGTGCCGGCTTACGTAATCGTCGAGAAAGACTTGCTGATAATCCCATTCGGCCATGCGGCCGATGTCGGCGCCGGCGGCGAAGGCCTGCTCGGTGCCGGACAGCAGAATGACGCTGATGTCGGGATCGCCGTCCGCCGCGTCCAGCGCGGACTCCAGCTCCCGCATCAGCTCGGGGCTCAGCGCATTGAGCTGCGCCGGCCGGTGAATTTCCAGGTGGCAGATCCGCTCAGCGCGGCGCTCCCTCAGATGCTCGCTCATGGTCAGTTCCCTCTCCACATCCATACACCCCGTGAAGAAACAACTGGCTGACTATCCGCGCCATGCCCTGCCGGTCCACCGCGCCGTCCGCGCGGAACCAGGTGAAGGTCCAGTTCATCATGCCGAACAAGGTCATCGTCACCGGTTTGACCTCCGTCGCCGGCAGCTCCGGCCGCAAACGGGCGATCAGTTCGGCAAAGGCGGACACCACGCCGGCCTGCTTGGCCTTCACCTTCAGCCGGTCCGCCTCGCCCAGGAATTTGACGTCCTGCACCAAGACCATGTGGTAATGGCGCGAGAACGCGTACTCCTCCATGAAGCGCTCGATCAGCAGCCGCAGATGCGCGTCCGCCGGCAGCGCTTGCCGCGCCGCCTCGTCGACGATGCCCACCAACCTATCCACATAGGTGTCGGCAATGTCGAACAGCAGATGCGATTTGTCGCGGTAGTAGTGATACAGCAGCGGCTTGGACATGCCGCACAGCTCAGCCAGTTGGGCTATCGAAGCACTGGGAAAACTCTGCTCGGCAAACAGGCGGGCAGCGTTCTCCAGTATGTTTTGTTGCTGCGCCTCGTAATTGGGAGATTTTGTTCTGGCCATATCCGCATATCGGTTGAATGAAAAGACCAGACGCGGCACCAGCGAACCTCCCCGATGACTACGAGCCGCCAGGCAAACCCCGGTTAAACCGGGGCTTGCCAGCGGTTCTAGACAAGCAACCGTCAACGCTCATCAAAACTGAGCACCACTTGCTGGGTCCGTGGACGCGCCTGACAGGCGAGCACGAAGCCTTGTTCCACCTCGGCCGCTTCCAGGGCGAAATTCTTGTCCATGGACACGCGGCCGGACAGCACCTTGGCTCGGCAGGTGCAGCATACCCCACCTTGGCAAGAGTAAGGTAGGTCGACCCCGGCCGCGGTGGCCGCTTCCAGGATGCGTTCGCCGGCGCTCAGTTCCAGTTGGCGCTGCTGTCCGTCGATGATGAGGGTGACGCTGGCCGCCGGATTGTCCTCGGCCGCCGCAGCCGGTTTGGCCGCGCCGCGCCCCGGTACGCCGAAACGTTCGTAATGGATGCGTCCGGCGGCCAGCCCGACGCGCTCCAGGCAGGCGCAGGCCTGATCAATCATATCGTTGGGGCCGCAAACGAAGGCTTCGTCCACCGCGCCGTCCGGCAGCAGCGCGGCCAGCGCCCTGTGCAGCCGTTCGCCGTCGAGACGGCCGTGAAACAGCTCCGGCTGCTGCGCTTCGCGGCTGAGGAAGTGATACACCGCCAGGCGCGCCGGATAGCGCGACTTCAGCGCCGCCAGCTCATCGGCGAACAGAATGCCGCCGCGCCGCCGATTACCGTACAGCAAGGTGAAACGGCTGTGCGGCTCTCGCCGCAAGGTGGTTTTCAAAGTGGACAGCAAGGGGGTGATGCCGCTGCCGGCGACGATGCCCAGATAGTGCTTGCGCTGCTCCGCCGCCAGCGGCGTGAAAAAGCGCCCCTCCGGCGGCATCGCTTCCACCTCCTGCCCAAGCTGCCAATGCCGGTGAACGTGGCTGGAGAATACGCCGCCCTCCACCCGCTTCACCGCCACCCGTAAAATGCCTTCGTCCGCGCCGCAGCACAGCGAATAAGTGCGCCGCTGCTCCACGCCGTCGATATGTTCGCGAAACACCAGGTGCTGGCCCTGGGTGAAGCGGAAGCGCTCCTTAAATTCCGCCGGCGGCTCCAAGGTCAGCGAAATGGCGTCGTCGGTTTCCTGGCGGCGTTCGACGACGCGCAGGCGATGGAAAGCTAGTCTCATCCCGGTCTCCTTACTCCGGTCCCTCAGTGGACTCAGATCGGCTTGAAATACTCGAATGGCTCCAGACAGGCCTCGCAGCGGTAGAGCGCCTTGCAGGCGGTGGAGCCGAACTGGCTCAGCCGCCGGCTGCGGACGGAGCCGCATTGCGGACAGGCCGGCAGCGCCGTTTGGAAGCGCAGCGGCTGCCAGTCGTCCTCGGCCGCCCTTGCGCAGGCCGGCGGCGCAATGCCGTAACGGCGCAGCTTTTCGCGGCCGTCGGCGCTGATCCAGTCGCTGCTCCAGGCCGGACTCAGCTGGGTGCGCAACACCACCCGCTCTTCGCCCGCCTGACCCAAGGCCTGCCGCACCGAGGCGGCGATGGCCTCGGTCGCCGGGCAGCCGGAATAAGTGGGGGTCAGCGTGACCTCCAGATCCTCCCCCACCCGCGCCACCTTGCGCACGATGCCCAGATCGCACAGCGACACCGCCGGCACCTCGGGATCCGGCACCTGGTCCAGCACCCGCCAGGCTTGCGCCACGCTCAGCCGCGCGGCGCGCATCACCAGCGCCCTCCGGGATAGGCGCGCTGCAGGAACTGCATCTCCGCCAGCACATGGCCCAAGGATTCGCTGTGTTCGCCGCGCTTGCCGCCGGAACGATATTCGGTATCCGCCGGGGGCCGCAGCGTGGCCTCCGCCAGCACCGGCAGCATCAACTCCTCCCATTCCTTCCGCAGAAGAGCCGCTTGCGGCGCGACGCCGTCCAGGCGCCGTTCCAGCGCGTCGTCGTCGAACATCTCGGCCAGATACGGCCACCAATGCGTCAGCGCCCGCTGCATGCGCCGCCGCGATTCGTCGGTGCCGTCGCCCAGCCGCACCACCCATTCCGCCGCGTAGCGCAGGTGGTAGCGGCTTTCCTCCAGCGCCTTGCCGGCGATCGCCGCCAGCCGCGCTTCGCCGCCGCCGCGCAAGGCCCGCCACACAGCCACTTGGTAGGCGCTGAACAGGGCGATGCGCAACACGGTCTGGCCGAAGTCGCCGTTCGGCAGCTCCAGCAAGGTCAGATTGCGGAACGCCGGCGCGTCGCGCAGATAGGCCAGCGCGTCCTCGTCCCGGCCCCGTCCCTCCCATTCGCCGGCCAGACTCAGCAGCAAGCGCGACTGGCCTATCAGATCCAGCGCGATATTGCTCAGCGCGATATCGTCCTCCAGCTCCGGCGCGTGGCCGCACCATTCGCCCAGGCGCTGGCCCAGCAACAAGGTGTTGTCGCCCAGCCGCAGCGCGTATTCGATCAGGTCCGCCGTCGCCGGCGACTGCGTTTGCACAGCTATCTGCACAGACATCGCGCACTCCTCACATATGGTTCACGGCTTCCGGCAACTGGAAGAAGGTGGGCAAGCGATAAGTCTTGCTGGCCATCGGTTCGAACAGCATCTCGCGTTCGTCCGGCTCGCTGCAGCTCAGCGCCGCGCTGGGCAGCGCCCAGACCGCGCCGGGCGGGAACTCGCCGAAGGCCCGCTCCGCCCGCTCCAAGGCCTGCGATGCCGACGCTGCCAGCAGGCTGGCGACGTGCAGATGATCCAGCCCCGGCTTGAGCTGCAAAAACACTTCGTACTGTTGCGGCGCCTCGGCCTCTGTCGCAGACGGCGGCTCGCCGTTCTCGCTTAGGCGGGCGCTGGGCGCCACCCACAGGCTGATGCCCTCTTGGCGGCGGAAATAGATGTCTCTGGCCAGCAGCAGCGCATGGCGCGCATCGGCGGCATGCAGGCTGCTGGAGTGCTTGTATTGCAAGGCGTTGCGGCCAAGGACAAAAACCTCGAAACGCGGCCAGGCGTTAGGCTCGGACATGATGGCTCCTGATCAGGCGGCGGCGCGCGCCGCCTGTTTGTCGGCATAGGCTCGGGCTGCGGCGCGCACCCAGGCCCCCTCTTCATGCGCGCGGACGCGCGCGGTCATGCGTTCGCGGTTGCAGGGGCCGTCGCCCGCCAGCACCCGCTTGAACTCCGTCCAATCCGGCTCGCCGAAGTCGTAATGACCGCGCGCCTCGTTCCAGACCAGCGCCGGGTCCGGCAGCGTGATGCCCAGCACTTCGGCCTGGGGCACGATGGCGTCGACGAACTTCTGCCGCAAATCGTCATTGGAAATGCGCTTGATGCCCCATTGCATGCTGCTGGCGCTGTGCACCGAATCCCGGTCCGGCGGGCCGAACATCATCAGCACCGGCCACCACCAGCGGTTCACCGACTCCTGCACCATGGCCCGCTGCTCCGCGCTGCCGCCCATCATCGTCAGCAACAGCTCGTAGCCCTGGCGCTGGTGAAAGCTTTCTTCCTTGCAGATGCGCACCATGGCGCGGGCGTACGGGCCGTAGGAACAGCGGCACAGCGGAATCTGGTTCATGATCGCCGCGCCGTCCACCAGCCAGCCTATGGTGCCGATGTCGGCCCAGGACAAAGTGGGGTAATTGAAGATGCTGGAGTACTTGGCGCGGCCGGACAGCAAGGTCGCCACCATTTCGTCGCGCGGGCTGCCCAGGGTTTCCGCCGCCGCGTACAGATAAAGGCCGTGACCGCCCTCGTCCTGCACCTTGGCCAGCAGAATGGCCTTGCGCTTGAGCGTGGGCGCGCGGCCGATCCAGTTGCCTTCCGGCAGCATGCCCACCACTTCGGAATGCGCATGCTGGGAGATCTGCCGCAACAAGGTTTTGCGGTAGGCGAGCGGCATCCAGTCGCGCGCTTCTATCTTGTCCTCCGCCTGCAGCTTGGCGTCGAAGGCCTGCTGCTGAAGCGACGGCTCAGCCGCCGCCGCGGCGATGTCCGGCTGATCCAGGGCTTGGGTGTACATGGCGCATCCTCCTAGGTGAGCATCGCCGGAAGCGGATGTCCGGCGCGCTGAAACAGCATATTAATTAATTTACCGGTCGTTCAATTAAAATACAAGCATTAACGCAACCTGCCCCTCGTCGCCTAGTCGCGCGGCCGCTTGTCCACCACCCGCCGCGCCTTGCCCACCGAGCGTTCTATGGTCATCGGCTCCACCACCTGCACTGTGGTCGTTACGCCGACATGGCTCTTGATGCTGTGCTGCAACTGCCGCGCCGCCAGCTGTTTGGCGTCGTCGCGCGCCGGCCCGCTGGGCTCGCGCTCGACGAAGACCGCCAGGCTGTCCAGGTGACCGTCTTTGTCGACCTCCAGATAGAAGTGCGGCGCCAGCCCCGTTTGCCGCAGAATCACTTCCTCGATCTGGGTGGGAAACACATTGACGCCGCGGATGATCAACATATCGTCGGACCGGCCGACGATCTTGCCGATGCGCCGCATCGAACGGCTGCTGGGCGGCAGCAGCCGGGTCAGGTCGCGGGTACGGTAGCGGATCACCGGCATCGCTTCCTTGGTCAGCGAGGTCAGCACCAATTCGCCCTCCTCCCCGTCCGGCAGCACTTCGCCGCTGTGCGGATCGATGATTTCCGGGTAGAAGAAATCCTCCCAGATCACCGGGCCGTCCTTGCTTTCCACGCACTCGCTGGCCACGCCCGGCCCCATCACCTCAGACAGGCCGTAAATGTCCACCGCGTCTATGCCGGCGCGGCGCTCGATCTCCTGCCGCATCTGCCCGGTCCACGGCTCGGCGCCGAAGATGCCCACCTGCAAGGAGCAGGCCGCCGCATCCATGCCCCGGCGCTCCATTTCATCAAGGATGTTCAACATATAGGACGGCGTGACCATGATGATGTCCGGGCGGAAATCCTGGATCAGCTGCACCTGGCGCTCGGTCTGACCGCCGGACATCGGCACCACGGTGCACCCCAGGCGTTCCGCGCCGTAGTGCGCGCCCAGTCCGCCGGTGAATAGGCCGTAACCGTAAGCGATGTGTACCATGCTGCCGCGCCGGCCGCCGGCGGCGCGGATGGAGCGCGCCACCACCGTGGCCCAGGCCTCGATATCGTTGCGGGTGTATCCCACCACCGTGGGCTGGCCGGTGGTGCCGCTGCTGGCGTGGATGCGCGACACCTGGTCTCGCGGCACCGCGAACAGGCCGAACGGGTAGTTGTCGCGCAAATCCGCCTTGCTGGTGAACGGGAAGCGGCTCAGATCCTCCAGCCGCCGCAATTGCCGGGGATGGACATCGGCTTGCTCGCACTTGGCGCGAAAGGGCGCGACATTGTCGTAAGTGTGTTGCAGCGTCCATTGCAGACGCTGCAGCTGCAAGGCGGACAGTTCGTCGCGGCTGGCGGTTTCCATCGCGTCCAGCTCGCTGGACATAGGGCGGGTGACGGGCATGGTGCTTCTCCTGTGTGGGTTCGGGGCTGGCTCTGCGGCCAATTGCTGCTGGCTGGACAAGACGGCGGGCTTGCACTCCTTGGACGGGCATTGAGAAACAAAAAACGGCATGCGGCCTTTTACTCGGCCCGCTCTCCGCTCCGGTGCGAGCGGCCGCGCAGCAGGGCCAGGGTTTCGCCGCGCTGATTGCTGATCCGCACATCGTAAAGACCTTGCCGAGCCCCCTGATGCAGGCACTCGGCCTCCGCCAGCAGACAGTCCCCGCCGCGGGCCGGCAGCAGATACTCCACGCTGACGGCCGCGCCGACCGTCCTCGGGCCCCAGCTATTGCAGGCAACGGCGAAGGCGGTGTCCGCCAGCGCGCACAGCAGGCCGCCGTGACATAGCTGGAAACCGTTGAGCATGTCGTCGCGCACTCGCATGCGTAGCCGGGCCCGGCCCGGCGCCACGTCCAGCAGCTCCATGCCCAGGCTGGCCGACGCCCGATCCTGGCTCAGCATCGCCAGCGCGCTGTTCTCGGCAAGTTGCCGAGCGGCTTCTGTCTCAGTCATGGAAGCGTCCTCCGGACAAGGCCAGCCGCCGCAGCAGCGGCGAGACGCGATAACGATCGTCGCCGTAGTGCACGTGCAAAGCGTCCAATGTCTGCGCCAGATAGTCCGTGCCGAGCTTATCGGCCCAGGCCAGCGGACCGCGGGGATAAGCGGCGCCCAGGCACATCGCCTGATCCACGCTGTCCGCCGCGGCCACGCCCTGCCCCACCGCGTCGGCCGCCTCGTTGGCCAGCATCGCCACGGTGCGCAACACCGCCATGCCGGCGGCGTCGTCCATCCGCGACACCAGCAGGCCGGCCGCCTGCAACACGCCCTCCGCCCGCGCCGCCGCCTCCGGCGCGGCCTGGTCCGCCATGGCCAGCGCCAGCCGCGGCGCGCTGGCGTAATCCAGAGCCAGATCGAACACCGCCCAGCCGGCGTGGCCGCTGTCCGCGGCGCGGCGGGTGGCGCTGCGACCGTCGGACAGGGCCAGCCGCAAACCGTCCCAGTCCAGCCAGCCCTGCGCCGGCCCCGGCTCGCGTTCCACACGCACGCCGCCGGCCCGCAAGCGCGCCAACAAGGGTTCGGCCGCGCCCAAGCCGCCATGCACGCGCAGCGCCGCGGGCGCCGCTTGCGGCGGCGCGGCGTCCGGCGCCGGCAAGGCCTGGCCGTAATCGTAAAAGCCGCGACCGCTCTTGCGGCCCAGGCGGCCGGCCGTGACCAACTCCTGCTGCAGCGGCGACGGCCGGAAACGCGGGTCCTGCTGCATCGCCTGATATACCGACTGCGTCACCGCGAAATTCACGTCATGGCCGATCAGGTCCATCAATTCCAAAGGTCCCATCGCGAAGCCGCCAGCTTCGCGCAGCAAGGCGTCCAATGTGGATGGCGCGCAAGCGCCTTCTTGCAGCAGCCGCAAGGCCTCGGCGTAGAAAGGCCGCGCCACCCGGTTGACGATGAAGCCGGGAGTGGACGCGGCCGGCGCCGGCGTCTTGCCCCAAGCGCGCATCCACTGGCACAGACGCTCCGACAAAGCCGGCGCGGTCTCCAGCCCGCTCACCACTTCCACCAGCTTCATCCGCGTGGCCGGATTGAAGAAATGCAGACCGATCACCCGCTCGGGATGACGCAGACCCGCCGCCAGCGCGGTAATGGACAGAGAGGAGGTGTTGCTGGCCAGGATGGCGGAGGCCGGCAACAGGGCGTCCAACTGACGCAGCAGCGCCTGCTTGGCGTCCAGACGTTCGACGATGGCCTCTATCGCCAAGGCGGCGTCGGCCAGCTCCTCCTGACAGGAGGCCGGCCGCAGCCGGCGGCGCGCGGCGTCCAGTTGCGACTGGCTCCATTTGCCGCGCCGGACCAGGCCGGACCAGTCCGCGGCGATCGCATCCGGCGCCGCAGCAGCAGCAGCCGCGTCCTGATCGTAGAGATAGACCTCATGCCCCGCCGCAGCGGCTACCGCGGCGATGCCGCGCCCCATCGCGCCGGCGCCTATCACCGCCACGCGCTGTTCCTTGTCCAGTTTCATGGTCATCGTCCTCCAAAGCGCGGCGGCCGCTTGCCCAGAAAAGCCGCCACGCCTTCGCGGTAATCGGCGCTGAAGCCCAGCTCCCGCTGCGTATCGCGCTCCAATTGCAGTTGCCGCTCCAGACTGTTGCCCTCGGCCGCCTGCAGCGCCTGCTTGATCCTCGCGTAGGCCAGCGTCGGCCCGCTGGCCAGTTGCTCGGCAAGCTGCCGCACCGCGGCGGGAAAATCCTCGTCGTCTACGCAGCGCCAGATCAAGCCCCATTGCTCGGCCCGCTCGGCCGGCAAGGGCTCGGCCAGCAGCGCCAGCCCCATCGCCCGCGCCTGGCCCAGCAAACGCGGCAGCCAGTAACTGCCGCCGGCGTCCGGCAGCAGACCGATCTTGCTGAAGGCCTGGATGAAACTCGCCGAGCGGGCGGCGATCACCAGATCGCAAGCCAGGGCGATATTCGCTCCGGCCCCGGCCGCCACGCCGTTGACCGCGGCGATCACCGGCTTGGGCATATCGCGCAGCCGCCGCACCAGCGGCGCGTAGTAAGCCTCGATGGACAATCCCAGATCCGCCGGCGGCTGCCCCGGCTCCGGCGCCCGGTCGCTCAGATCCTGGCCGGCGCAGAAGGCGCGGCCGGCGCCGGTCAGCACCAGCGCCCGAACCTCGGCGTCGTCGCGCAGGCGGTCCAAGGCCGCCGCCAAGGCCTGGTGCATGGCGGGGTTGAAGCTGTTCAGCCTTTGCGGCCGGTTCAGCGTCACGGTCGCCACTCCGGCCTCCAGATTCACCTCAATACTCGTTTCCGCTGCCTGCATGCTCGCCTCCCCTTTGGGCGCGGCCTTGGCTCACTGGCCAAACCGCCACTTCGGCAAACGCTATCATTGACCGACCGGAAAATCAATTATAAGCTGACCCACATCAATGACAGTGCGCTGAAACTGTTGTTACCGTGCCCGGCTTGCCGCTGACATGACGCAGGCCGGCCTCTCATCCCTCCGCCCGAGGAGAACGTCCATGTCTCACCCTCTGTTCCAGCAGCATCAAGCCACCTTGGACCAGGCCCTGCAGGCCTTGAGCGAGCGCCAGTACTGGTCCCCGCACCCGGAAATGCCCAGCCCCAGAACTTATGGCGAAACCGCCGCCGCGGACGGCCAGGCCGCGTTTGAGGCTTTATTGCAACAAGACTTCCAGCTGGACGGCCTGCCGGCCGGCCAGGGCTGGGTGGGCAGCGAACGCTCTCCCTATCGCGGCGCTTTGCGCATCCGCTATCCGCGCCATGACGCCGACGCCTTGCTGAACGCCTCCACCGCGGCGCTGCAATCGTGGCGGCAAGCCGGCCCGCAGGCCTGGGTGGGCGTCTGCCTGGAAATCATTCAGCGGCTGAACCGCCGCAGCTTCGAAATCGCCCACGCGGTGATGCACACCACCGGCCAGGCCTTCATGATGGCCTTCCAGGCCGGCGGCCCGCATGCGCAGGACCGCGCCTTGGAGGCCGTGACCTACGCCTGGCGCGAGATGTCGGCCATTCCCGGACACTGCCGCTGGAGCAAGCCGCAGGGCAAACATGAGCCGCTGGTGCTGGAGAAAAGCTGGAAGGTGATCCCGCGCGGCGTCGGCCTGGTGATAGGCTGCAGCACCTTTCCCACCTGGAACGGCTATCCGGGGCTGTTCGCCAGCCTGGCCACCGGCAACAGCGTCATCGTCAAGCCGCATCCCGGCGCGGTGCTGCCGCTGGCCCTGACAGTGCGCATCGCCCGCGAAGTGCTGGCCGAGGCCGGTTTCGATCCCAATACCGCGCTGCTGGCGGCGAACCAGCACGGCGAGCCGCTGGCCAGCCTGTTGGCTCAGCGGCCGGAGGTGAAGCTGATCGACTTCACCGGCAGCAGCGCTCACGGCGAGTGGCTGGAGAGCCAGTGCCGCCACGCTCAGGTCTACACCGAAAAAGCCGGCGTCAACTGCGTGGTGCTGGACTCCACCGCCGATTTCCCCGGCCTGTGCCGCAACCTCGCGCTGTCGCTGGCGCTGTACAGCGGCCAGATGTGCACCGCGCCGCAGAATATTTTCATCCCGGCCGACGGCATCCACACGCCCGAAGGCAAGCTGTCCTATCAGCAAACGGTGGAAGGCCTGTGCGCGGCGCTGGAAGCGCTGTGCGCGGAACCGGCCAAGGCGGTGGAACTGCTGGGCGCGCTTCAGAACCCCGGCGTGGTCCAAAGGCTGGAGGCGGCGCGCGCGCTGGGCCGGCCGGCGCTGGACAGCCGGAGGCTGAGCCACCCGCAATACCCGGAAGCCGAGGTGCGCACCCCGCTGTTGCGCCAGTTGACGATGGAGGACCGCGCCGTTTACGAGCAGGAACACTTCGGGCCGATCAGCTTCCTGATTCAGACGCCGGACAGCGCCGCCGCGCTGCGCCAGGCGGAAGACAGCATGCGCCGCCACGGCGCCCTGAGCTTCTCGGTCTACAGCACGGACCAGCTGGTGCAGGCGCAGGCCCGGCAGGCGGCGGAAAACGCCTGCGTGTCGCTGGCGCTCAATTTCACCGGCGCGGTGATGGTCAATCAGTCCGCCGCCTTCAGCGACTTCCACGGCAGCGGCGGCAATCCGGCGGCCAACGCCAGCTTGTCCGACAGCGCCTTCGTCGCCAACCGCTTCCGCGTGGCGCAAACCCGCAGCTTCGTCTGAGCCCCGGCCCCGGTCTCGGCCGGGGCGCCACCCGCCATCGTCAAAAGCGCGTTTACGATCCGGCAAGCCGGAGCGAGACAAGGCCTTGCCGCGGAAGAACAGGAATGTGCCGGCGATACGCCGGCGTTCTTGCGCGGCGCTCGCCGGCTAACGCTCCACGCCGCGCAGTTGATCGTAAGCCGCTGGTTAAGGAGCCGCGCCATGAGCCCGCAACAACAGCAAGCGATTCTGAATCATCCCGCCTTTCAACAACTGGCCCGCGGCAAAGCGCGGCTGGGCTGGAGCCTGACCGCCGTCATGCTGCTGCTCTATTACGGCTTCATCCTGGTGCTGGCCTTCGCACCGCAGTGGCTGGCCCGGCCCATAGGCGCCGGCGTCACCACCGTGGGCATGCCGGTGGGCGTCGCCATCATCCTGGCCGCCTTCGCGCTGACCGGGATCTACGTGCGCCAGGCCAACAAGCGGCTGGACCCGCTGAACGAACAAGTGCTGAAGGAGTGCCGGCCATGAGAATCCCTGTCGCCATGCTGGCGCTGACGCTGGCCGGCCCCGCCTGGGCCCAGTCCGGCGCGCAACGGCCCTTGAACTGGAACGCCATCCTGATGTTCCTGCTGTTTGTGGCGCTGACCCTGTTCATCACCGCTTGGGCCGCCCGTCGCACCCGTTCCGCCTCGGACTTCTATACCGCCGGCGGCGGCGTCACTCCCCTGCAAAACGGCCTGGCCATCGCCGGCGACATGATCTCCGCCGCCTCCTTCCTTGGCATCTCCGCGATGATGTTCAGCAAGGGCTACGACGGCCTGATCTATGCGCTGGGCGTGTTGGCCGGCTGGCCCATCATCATGTTCCTGATCGCCGAGCGGCTGCGCAATCTGGGCCGCTTCACCTTCGCCGACGTGGTGTCCTACCGCTTGAGCCAGACCCCGGTGCGCATCACCGCCGCCTGCGGCACGCTGACGGTGGCGCTACTCTATCTGGTGGCGCAGATGGTGGGCGCCGGCAAGCTGATCGAACTGCTGTTCGGCGCCAGCTACCTGAGCGCCGTGATCATCGTCGGCGCGCTGATGGTCTTGTACGTGATGTTCGGCGGCATGCTGGCCACCACCTGGGTGCAGATCGTCAAGGCGGTGCTGCTGCTGTCCGCCACCAGCTTCATGGCCTTCATGGTCTGGCGACGCTTCGGCTATAGCAGCGAGGCCGTGTTCGCCGCCGCCGCCGAGCTCCGCGGCCAGGCCATCCTGGCGCCGGGCGGCCTGGTGTCCAATCCGGTGGACGCCGTCTCCCTGGGGCTGGGCATGATGTTCGGCACCGCCGGCCTGCCGCATGTGCTGATGCGCTTCTTCACCGTGGCCGACGCCCGCGCCGCGCGCCAATCCGTGTTCTACGCCACCGGCTTCATCGGCTATTTCTATCTGCTGCTGATCCTGGTGGGCTTTGGCGCCATCCTCATCGTCGGCGGCGACGCCGGCTTTCGCGACGCAGACGGCGGCATTGTCGGCGGCGCCAATATGGTGGCGGTGCACCTGGCCCAGGCGGTGGGCGGCAATCTGTTCCTCGGCCTGGTGTCGGCGGTGGCCTTCGCCACCATTCTCGCCGTGGTGGCCGGCCTGGCCCTGTCGGCCGCGTCGGCGGTGTCCCACGACCTGTACGCGGTGGCGCTGCGCAAAGGCAAGGTGAGCAGCGCCGAGGAAATGCGAGTGTCGCGGCTGGCCACGCTGGTCATCGGACTGCTGGCCATTCTGCTGGGCTTGTTGTTCGAGAAGCAGAACATCGCCTTCCTGTCCGGCCTGGTGCTGGCGATTGCCGCCTCGGTGAATTTCCCGGTGCTGTTCCTGGCGATGTTCTGGCCCCGGCTCACCACCCGCGGCGCGGTGGGCGGCAGCCTGGCCGGCCTGGCGTCCGCCATCGCGCTCTTGGCGCTGGGGCCCATGGTGTGGGTGGATATCCTGGGCCATCCGCGGCCGATCTTCCCCTACGCCAACCCGGCGCTGTTTTCCATGAGCGCGGCCTTCGCCTGCGCCTGGTTATTGTCGATCTGCGATCGTTCGTCCCAGGGCCAATTGGAACGCAGCCGCTTCCCGGCGCAATACATCCGCGCGCTGACCGGACTGGGGACCGGCGCCAAGCCCTGATGGGGTTCAGGCCAGCAGCGCCGCCATCGTCATGTTCTGGAACGCGGCCATGCCGCGGGTCAGCGTCTTGTCGCGGTGCTGCACCTGGTACAAGGTGCGCGTCAGCACCGGCAGGCCGGCGTTCAGCTCCACCACCGCGCCGGTCTGCAACAGATCGGCCACCACCCGCCGCGACAGGCAGCTGACCCCCAGGCCGGCGGCCACCGCGTGCTTGATCGCTTCGGAATGGCCCAGCTCCATGCTGACGTTGAGCATGGCCAGGTGCGGCAGCAATAGACGATCCACCTCCTCGCGCGTGCCGGAGCCGGCTTCGCGCAGAATCCATTCCGCTTGCGCCAGGTCCTGGCGCGCCGCCTCGCCCGCGCCAGCGGGTGATCCGCGGCGGCGAACACCACCAGCTCATCCTGTCTCCAGGGCTGGGCGACCAGATCCGGGTGATGGCAAGGCCCTTCGATGAAACCGAAGTCCACCCGCAAGGCCGCCACCGCGTCGACGATGTCGCGGGTATTGGCCACGTCCAGCTCCAAGCGCGCCAGCGGCCAGGCGGCGCGGAAGGCCGCCAGCTGCTGCGGCAGCAGATAGTTGGCCACCGTGCTGCTGGCGCCTATCTTCAAGGACATCGCCCCGGCGTTGAACAGACTCTGCATGTCCTGGGCCGCGTCCAGCATGGCCCGCGCCTTGGGCCACAGCAGCCGGCCATGCTCGTTCAGGCTCAGCCGTTTGCCGATGCGGTCGAACAAGCGCACGTCTAGGCCGGTTTCCAGCTTGTCCAGCGCCTGGCTGGCGGCGGACTGGGTCAGCGCCACCTGTTGGGCCGCCTGAGTGACGGTGCCGTATTCGGCCACCGCGACGAAGACCTCCAGCTCGCGCAAGGTCAGCTTCAAGGCCATACCCCCTCCTTATATTGATTTTGCTACTGACATATATCCATTTTATCCGTTTCTCTACTGAAAACGAGGGCGTATCGTTAGCCTCATCCGCCATAGACCAAACAGGCATTTACTTATGACAAACCTTCGCCAAATCATGCCGGGCCTGGCGTTGGCCATCGCCCTCGCCGTCGCCGCGCTCTACGCCGCGGATTTGCCGGCGATGAAACATCTGGGCTTCTCCGCCCTCACCCTCGCCATCCTGGGCGGCATGCTGATAGGCAACACCGTCTACCGCTACTTCGCCGGCGCCAGCCACCATGGCATCCAGTTCTCCAAACAGAAGCTGCTGCGCCTGGGCATCATCCTCTTCGGCTTCAAGCTGACCTTCCAGGACATCGCCGCCGTCGGCTTCGCCGGCGTGCTGATCGACACCCTGGTGCTGTGCACCACCTTCCTGCTGGCCTTCCGCATCGGCCGCAAGTATTTGGGCATGGACGAGCAAAGCGTGATCCTGATCGGCGCCGGCAGCTCCATCTGCGGCGCGGCCGCGATCCTGGCCACCGAACCGGTGCTCAAGGCCCACGCGGAAAAAGTGGCGGTGGCCGTCGCCACCGTGGTGGTGTTCGGCACCGTGGCGATGTTCCTGTGGCCGATGCTGTATCAGTGGACCAGCCATCTGGGCATTTCCGAGTTCAGCTACGGCGTGTTCGCCGGCTCCACCATCCATGAAGTGGCGCAGGCGGTTGCCGCCGGCAAATCGGTCAGCGAGGCGGCGATGACCACCGCGGTGATCACCAAGATGATACGGGTGATGATGTTGGCGCCCTTCCTGATCGCCCTGTCCAGCTGGCTGGCCGCCAAGCCGCACGGCAGCCGTCAGCAGAAGGGCCGCATCGCCATCCCCTGGTTCGCCGTCGCCTTCCTGGGCGTGGCCGCCTTCAACTCCTTCAATCTGCTGCCGGCCGCATGGGTCAACGCCATCGTCTCCCTGGACAATCTGCTGCTGGCCGCCGCGATGGGCGCGTTGGGCATCACCACCCATTTCTCCGCCATCCGTCAGGCCGGCGCCAAACCGATGTTGCTGGCGTCCATCCTGTTTGGCTGGCTGATCGTCGGCGGCGGCCTGATCAACTTCGGCGTCAGCCATCTGCTGCACTAAACGCCGCTCGCGCAAAATCAAAACCGCCCGGTTTGCGCCGGGCGGTTTTTTTTCACTGAGCAGCCATCATGGTTTAGAACAAGCCACGGAAAGGGTTCCACCCCTTATAGCCTTTGACCTTCTTTTGGTAATACAGATAATTCACCGACATGCCGGCCAGCGCGCTAAAGCCGAAACCAAGCCCGCGGGTGATCGACTCAGGCACATCCAGCAAGACGAGGACCAGGTTGATCAGCAGCGCCACGCCCAGCAAGGACAGCATGTTCTTCCACAAGCCCAGCACCAGGTAATAGATTGGCCAGAAGAAAAAAGCGATGAAATTCATCTGCACCTTAAGGCGGTCGCCAAACGACAAGGCTTTGAACGCCTCCTTGTAACTGGCGCTATTCGGCGCGCCGTGCTGATCGAAGAAGGCAAAGCGCATCTGCCATTTGTCGCTGTAAGCGGTGTAAGCGGAAGGTTCTGACATGGCTTTTCCACATGTGGTTAATAATGACACTATTTTGCGACATGCCAAAGAATAGGACAATGAAATCGCGGTCGGAGCCCATCCCAAGCCAAAACAAAACCGCCCGGCTTGCGCGCGGGCGGTGGCAGTGGTTTTACATCCTGGGTGGGCATGCAACCGCCTCGCTCCCGCTCAACCGCCTGATGAATCCATTGTCACTCCCGATACTTGCTCACGCGACAAGCCCTTCATCAACATCAGCCGGCTTTGCACCAAGGCGGTGGCGAACTGCTTCTTGAAGTTGTCAGCCGGACGCCAGTCCTTCCCGTCCTGAACAAAGCCAAACTCCCCTTCCAGCAGCAAGCGGTCCTCCTTGCCGATCGCCACCATGAACGGGTCGCGATATTGCACCATCAGCTTGCAGCTCCAGACACCCCCGCTCCTTGTGCGCAATCGTTCAAAGGCAGCACTTCGCCGAGGGCGGATTCCGGCTGACCAGCCGCTCCTTGCATACGGGCCAAAGCATCGGCGACGGATCCGCCCAGCTTGCTATAATCCAACACGCCTTTTTGCAGCGCCTGCCTCACGCCCTCCCGCCCCAAAGGCTTGCCCAGTTCCGGTAATACGCCATCCGAATTCAACTGAGCGTAACGTGCGCGCAGCAAACGCTCGTCGCCCCCCATCACGAAAATATCCTCGCCCTTCCCCTTCACCTCGTACGCGATGGGCGCGCGCTCTTCATCCACAACCAACATGGCCACGCAACCGCGGGTCCGCTCCGTTTTGATGTAACCCAGCTCCTTGACCTGTTCCAACTTGAGGTTCCGCAAATTGCCCGCTACCGGCGCGCTCGAGCTGGGCTTTCTCGCCATCAAGTGCGCCTGCGCCGACCACAAAGACTCATGTATGCTTTTCTTCACCACGGACGCTTCGCATCTCGGCACCAGCGGCGGTGTCAGAAAGTACCAGCCGGCCGCGCCGAGCAAGGCCGCGCTCCCCAAGCCCCAAGCCAGCTTCCCGCGCCATGTCGTCGCCTTTTGTCTCTGGAGCAGCGCCAATTCGAGCTCCAGATCCTGGTTGTATTCATCCACCGCCTGCCTGCGCACCGCATTGGACGTGAAACCTTCGTCCGCATCCGCCTTGGCTTCGATTTCAATCATTTGCTCAAAGCTCAGCACTTCCTCCTCTTCCAACCAGTCCAGGCCTCCGCCCAAGGTGGAGAAGGGCTCCGCGCCCTGCTCGCGCAGTTTGTCGCGCGCGGCTTCGTAAATCGCCTGGTCAATCACTCCGCCCGCCAGCAGACGGTCAAGAATCGGGCTTGCAAACGTGGAATCGCTCATATCGTCCATCAACGGCGCGCATTTCGCATACGCAGCCGGGCTAGTGGAAAGGGCGTTCAGCATAACCCACGCCTAAAACTCAAGCCAATTTGGATTTAAAATCCACAAAGAAATGCCAAAAAAATAGAAACACAATTTCCACGGAGCGCGCCCGCGCATGCAATGAAAAACGCCCGGCCAAGCCGGGCGCTATCAAGTATGACTAACCGTTAGAACTCAGCACGGACACTTCTTCATGCTCTTGCCGCCATAGCGTTCGTCCTGACAACGGCGGAAGAAAGCCTCGCGGCTCATCACCTCCGCCTTGGGATCGAAGCGGCGGCGGCTGGCGACGTAAGCGTCGTAATCCTTGACCCCCACCATCAGCCGGGCGGTTTTCGCCCATTGTTGCCATAGCTTGCCCATCACGCGCCCTCCTCCCGGAACATGGCCGGCACCTCCTTGGCGGTGGACCATTTCACCGCCAGGGACTTGCGCATCACGTTCAGCGCAAACGCCAGCATGGCGATCACCACCGCCATGAACAGCGCCGTCAAGGTGGCGTCCACATAGTCATTGAAGATGATCTGATGCATTTGCGCCATATTCTTGGCCGGCGCCAGCACCTCGCCCTTGGCCGCGGCGGCGGAGAATTTGTCCGCGTGGGCCAGGAAGCTGATCTTGGGGCTAGCATGGAACAGCTTCTGCCAGCCGGCGGTCAGCGTCACCACCAACAGCCACAAGGTGGGCACGGCGGTGACCCAGATATAGCGGGTTTTCTGCATTTTGATCAGCACCGCGGTGGCCAGAATCAGCGCGATGCCGGCCAGCATCTGGTTGGCGATGCCGAACAGCGGCCACAAGGTGTTGATGCCGCCCAGCGGATCCACCACGCCCTGGTAGAGGAAGTAGCCCCAGCCGGTCACCGCCAGGCCGGTGGCGATCAGGTTGGCCGCCCAGGATTCCGTGTTGGCCATAGGCTTGACCACCAGGCCCAGCAGATCCTGGATCATGAAGCGCAGCACACGGGTGCCGGCGTCGATGGTGGTGAGGATGAACAGGGCTTCGAACAGAATGGCGAAGTGATACCAGAAGGCCATCATCGCCGGCCCGCCTATCACATTGGACAGAATGTGCGCCATGCCCACCGCCAAGGTCGGCGCGCCGCCGGCGCGGGACAGGATGGTGCTCTCGCCCACGTCCTTGGCCATCTGGGTCAACATGTCCGGCGTGATGAGGAAGCCCCAGCTGGAAATCACCTGGGCGGCTTCTTCCGCGGTCTTGCCTATCACCGCCGCCGGGCTGTTCATCGCGAAGTACACGCCCGGATCCAGCACGCAGGCGGCGATCAACGCCATGATGGCGACGAAGCTTTCCATCAGCATGGAGCCGTAGCCTATCATGCGGGCGTGGGTTTCGTTCTCCAGCATCTTGGGCGTGGTGCCCGAAGCCACCAGCGCGTGGAAACCGGACACCGCGCCGCAGGCGATGGTGATGAACAGGAAGGGGAACAGATTGCCGGCGAACACCGGGCCGCTGCCGTCGATGAATTTGGTCACCGCAGGCATGTGCATATTGGGCGCCACGATCATGATGCCGATGGCCAGGCCGACAATGGTGCCGATTTTCAGGAAGGTGGACAGGTAGTCCCTCGGCGCCAGCAACAGCCATACCGGCAGCACCGAGGCGACGAAGCCGTAGCCGATCAGCGTCCAGGCCAGCGTGGTGCCGCTCAGGGTGAACAAGGGCGCCAGGGTTTCGTTCTTGGCGATGTCGCCGCCGTAAACAATGGCCAGCATCAGCAGGATGAAGCCGATGACGGAGATCTCGCCGATCTTGCCCGGCCGGATGTAGCGGGTGTAAACGCCCATGAACAGCGCGATCGGTATCGTGGCGGCAATGGTGAAGGTGCCCCACGGGCTGCCGGTCAGCGCCTTGACCACTACCAGCGCCAGTACCGCCAGCAGGATGACCATGATCATCAGGATGCCGATGGAGGCGATGACGCCGGGGATGGCGCCCAGTTCGGTGCGGATGATCTCGCCCAGCGATTTGCCGTCGCGGCGCACCGACAGGAACAGGATCAGGAAATCCTGCACCGCGCCGGCCAGCATCACGCCGACCAGAATCCACAGCGTGCCCGGCAGATAACCCATCTGCGCGGCCAGCACCGGTCCCACCAGCGGCCCGGCGCCGGCGATGGCGGCGAAGTGGTGGCCGAACAACACCCATTTATTGGTGGGCACGTAGTCCAGGCCGTCATTGTATTTTTCCGCCGGGGTCAGCCGGCGAGCGTCCAGTTCCAGCACTTTGTGGGCGATGAAGCGGCCGTAAAAGCGATAGGCGATGGAGTAGACAGACACCGCCGCCACGATCAGCCAGACCGCGTTGACCGGCTCGCCGCGATTGAGGGCCACCACGGCGAAGGCCGCCGCGCCCGCCAGGGCGACGGCCAGCCACACGGCCCATTCTTTTATCTGTTGCATATGGCAAGTTCCTATTCTCTTTATCCCGTTTTAATTTATCGGTCCCTGGCGGCAACGGCGGCCACGGCCGGCTTTTTGTGCCTGACCGATTCTGGATTGATAGCGCCGGAAAATCAAGCAGGCCAAACCATTTGTAAAAACTATCGATAGTTTATGACGAATAGCAGTCACGATAATGCTAAAGTCGCCGGCAAACCTCGCGTGCTAATATTTTGATTTGAACCACCGAAATCCCGTCGACGGACATGAACAGCGATACCCCCATATTCTCATCGTCGAAGACGACGTGAGACTAGCCGAATTGATAGGCGCTTATCTGAGCAAGCACGGCTATCGCATCTCCCAGCACGGCCGCGGCGACACCGCGCCGGCCATCATCCTGGAAGAAAAGCCGGACCTGGTGATCCTGGACATCATGCTGCCGGGCAAGGAAGGCTTCGACGTCTGCCGTGAAATCCGCCCGCGCTATAACGGCCGGGTACTGATCATGACGGCGCGCGACGAGGACGTGGACGAAATCCTGGGGCTGGAACTGGGCGCCGACGACTACCTGGCCAAGCCGGTGGAGCCGCGCCGCTTGCTGGCGCGGGTGCGCGCGCTGCTGCGCCGCGGCGGGCCGGGGGCGCAAGCCGACGGCGAGGCCGGCGACGAAGACAGCTTCACCTTTGGCCAGTTCTGCATCAGCCAGGCCACGCGCGAGGCCACGCTGAACGGAGAACTGATCGATCTGACCACCGCCGAATTCGACCTGCTGTGGCTGTTGTCCTCCCACGCCGGCCAGGTGCTGTCCCGCGACGACATCATGAGCGAGCTGCGCGGCATCGGCTTCGACGGCTTGGACCGCTCCATCGACGCGCGCATTTCGCGGCTGCGCCGCAAGCTAGGCGACAATCCCGACGCGCCGGCCCGAATCAAGACCGTGCGCGGCAAAGGCTATCTGTTCTCGCGCAGCGACTGGGAATAAGGCATGAGCACTCGTCGTTTGCGCGGCTGGCTCAAGCCGTCGCTGGGCACTCTGTTCGCCCGTTATTTCTTCGCCACCATGCTGGTGGAGCTGATCATCATCATCGGCTTCGGCTTCCTGGTCACCAAGCTGTACGAGAACAGCGACCGCGACGGCAAGCTGCAATTCATGAACGGCACCGTGAGCCTGATCCGCGAGCAGCTGGCTCAGACGCCGCATCGGGACTGGGACCGCAAGCTCGCCGACATCGCCCGCGCCTTCAGCTATCCGGTCAAACTGATCGCCCATCCTCCCGACGATTTCGAACCGGAAGGCCATGCCGCGCTGCAAGGCGGCCGCCCCTATCTGGATTTCGACAGCCAGTTGCTCTACGTGCCGCTGCCCCATGATCCGCGTCTCTTGCTGCTGGGCCCGCTGGAAGCCCCGGCCAGCAACAGCAGCTGGATCAGCGAAGACATGGAAATCCTGCTGTTGTGGATTCTGCTGACCGGCTCCACGCTGGGCACCCTGATCTACTTCAGCCTGCGCCCGCTGTGGAAGGACTTGCTGGAAGTGCGCCGCAAGGCGGAGGTGTTCGCCGACGGCGACTTCAGCGCCCGCGCCCAACCGTCCAAAAGCCGGCTGCTGGCCCCCCTGTCCCTGGCCTTCAACAGCATGGCCGCGCGGCTGGAGCGGCAGATGGAAACCCGCCAGGCCTTGTCCCACGCCATCGCCCACGAGATCCGCACCCCGATCGCGCGGCTGCGCTTCGGTCTGACCATGCTGGAGGAAGAAGAGGACGAACAGGAATGGCGGCGCTACCGCGAAGGCATGGAGCGCGATATGCAGGAGCTGGAGGAGCTGTTCAACACCAGCATGGAGTTCGCCAAGCTCAACCGCAACGAAGTGCCGCTGCACTGGGAAACCGTGGACCTCTACGACTGGTTCGACGATCTGGTCGACCTGGTGACGCCGCTGAAACCGCCGGGCATCGCGCTGGAGCTGGACTGCGCGCTGGGCAACGGCGCGTTCGACCGCAAGCTGATGTATGTGGCCAGCCGCAACCTGCTGCTCAACGCCTTCAAATACGCCAACGCTCAGGTCCGGCTGACCGTGTGTCACAACGCTTCCGGCCAGCTGCTGATTCATGTCGACGACGACGGCTGCGGCATTCCCGAGGCTGAACGCGACAAGGTGTTCGAACCCTTCCTGCGGCTGGACCGCAGCCGCGACCGCGCCACCGGCGGCTATGGTCTGGGGCTGTCCTTCGTCAAGCTGATCACCGAACACCACGGCGGCCAGGCCAGCGTGAGCGCCAGCGAACTGGGCGGCGCGCGCTTTACTCTGCGCATCATGCAACCACAGCAATAAGACCCGCTAAACCAACCCCTGATCCTGCGCTGCGCGGTTTAGTTAGCGGCTCTATGAGCGGCTCAGCGCCCGCTTGCGACCCGTGGGGCCTCACGCGGCGAACACGGCTTCAGAATACGCATCGACCGCTTCTCCGCTTCTTCCTTGTCCCGCTCTTGCCCGCGAGACTTTGAAGAGGCGGCCAAGAACGCCGGCGCCGTCGAAAAGTAAAGCCGCAGTTTGTTAAGCAATCTGAATGGGGTCACGCGCCGTCACAAAGCGGGGACAGGAAGCCAACAGACCCCAAGCCGCCGCGTCGGGATAATGCCAGCATCTCAACTTGGATTCGGGTATTTCCCATGGTTTCTTCACGACCGGCCGCCCTGCTGGTACACGGTCTGGGCGGCAGCGCATACGACCTTGGCGCGCTTGGACGCACGCTGGAGGAGGCGGACATCGTCACGCACACCCCGCTGTTGCCGGGACATGGCGGCGAGCCGGAAGATCTGCTGTCCGTCCGCTGGCAGGACTGGGTGGAAACCATACGCAAGGAATACCTGGAACTGAAGACGCGCCACAAGGTGGTGCATCTGGCCGGCGTTTGCCTGGGCGGCCTGGTGGCGCTGGAAGTGGCGCGGCTGGAAAACCATCAGGACGGCCTCGCCTTGTACGCGCCGCCGCTGTTCCTGGACGGCTGGAGCCTGCCCAAGCTGACCTGGGCGCGCCACATCGTCTACCGCATTCCCGGCCTGGCCAAGAAGATGCGCGTGCCGGAAGTCGAACCCTTCGGCATCAAGAACGCCCGCATCCGCAAGGCCATCCAGCAGCGCTTCGAACGCGGCGAACGCTTCCACTACGCCTACATCCCGCTGGCCTGCATCCGCCAAGTGGATGGGCTGCGCCGCCAGCTGATGTCGCGGCTGGAAGAGATCACCTGCCCGACGCTGATCGTGCATGCCGACGAGGACGACATCACCAGCCCGCGCTCGGCCCGCTATCTGCAGCGCTATCTGGGCGGCAAGGTCGACTTCATGCCCTTGTCCAATAGCTACCACATGGTGATGGTGGACAATGAACGCGGCGAGGTGCTCAAGCGCAGCCTGAAGTTTTTCAACCAGCGCGCCCAAGCCCGGGCCGCCGCCGCTGAACACGCCGACTGGGCCGTCTTCGCCGCCGCCTGAGCGCCGCGTCGCCGCCATCAGGGCAAGCCTCAGGCTTGCCTTTTTTCTTGCCTGCGCCAGCCGCGCCCGCCCCTTCTTCAACTAAAGTTGCAAGCAATCACAACTAAACATTGAATTTAACAGCTGCGCAAACTTCCCGGCCGCCCCGTCATCAACCGTCATCAAGCCAGAACACAGCGACAATGGAAGACGAGGACCGGCTGAAGCAAACTGTTTGCACGAGCCGGATCGGCCCCCCGCCGGTCTTGCAACGGTTCCGTTCTCTTTTCCCTTTGTGTGACTTTGCGTGCCCGCCGGCTCCGGCGGGCATCTTTTCTTTTCCCTGCCCGTCCCGCTTTGTTACAGATAGTTACACAAGCCCTCCATCGATCACACAAAGAGCGTTTACAAGCTCAACAGACTGACTTGGTTCCTGTTCGCACAATATCGCAGTTATCAACAAAGCAAACAGTCGCAAAAATGAAAAAACTGATTACTGCTTCCGTGCTGAGCCTGGCAGCTCTGACCGCACACGCCGCCGACCCGGGCTTCTACGTCTTCGGCAACACCGGTTACAACTTCTCCAAGCCGGAGTCCGGCAACCGCAACATCGTCCTGAAAGACGCCAAGGCCGCCGGCACGGTATGGGAACTGGGCGCCGGTTACCGCTTCAACCAATACCTGGCCACCGAGCTGTCCTACGCTGACTTCGGCAAATCCACGGCCAACGGCTCCTTCAGCGGCCGCACCGGCAACGGCTCCGTCGCCACCAAGGCCGAGCGCATCGCCGTGCTGGGCATCCTGCCGGTGACCCAGGATTTGGAAGTTTTCGGCAAGGCCAGCCTGAACAACGTGCACACCAAGCTCAAGATCGACCGAGTTGCCAACAAAACTTTCAACGACACCCGCTTGGGTCTTGGTTTCGGCGCGCAGTATCAGCTGCACAAAAACCTGTCCTTGCGTGGCGAATACGAATACATCGCCGGCACTGACTTCCAGATGGCGGGCCAAAGCGTGGTCAAGACTTCCGGCACCAGCGTGCTGAAGGCCGGCATCAGCTACCACTTCTAATCTCAGCCTTGCCACGCCCTTCCATCGCCAGCCGCGGCCCCTGTGTCCGCGGCTGGTTTTGCGTTTCAGGCCGCCGGCACCGCCATGCCGCGCCGCACCGCCGGCCGCTCGCCGACGCGTTGGAACCAATCGCTTACCCGCGGAAACGCCGCCAGATCCACCTGATGCCAATCATGACGCGCCGCCCATGGGTAGAGCGCGATGTCGGCGACGCCGTACTCGCCGGCGACGTAATCCCGCCCGGCCAACTGCCGGTCCAGCACGCCGTACAGGCGCAAGGCCTCGTCGTGGTAGCGCTTCTGCGCGTAGGGAAGCTTTTCCGGCGCATAGCGCAGGAAATGATGGGCCTGCCCCAGCATGGGCCCGAAGCCGCCCATCTGGAACATCAGCCATTGCAGCGCCTCGTAGCGCGCCGCGCCCGCCGCCGGCAGCAGACGGCCGAGCTTTTCCGCCAGGTATTGCAGAATGGCGCCGGACTCGAACATCGCCAGCGGCCGACCATCCGGCCCCTCGCTGTCGACGATGGCCGGAATCTTGTTATTGGGACTGATGGCCAGAAAGGACTCGGCGAACTGCTCGCCCTTGCCGATATCCACGGTGTGCACGGCGTATGGCAGCTCCAGTTCTTCCAGCATGATGGAAATCTTGCGCCCATTGGGCGTGCCCCAGGTATACAGATCAATCACGATGCGCGTCTCCCATGTTCAAAGCCCGGGCGGCGCGCCTGCGCGCGCCGCCCCGTCTGCTACAATGCAGCCCATTTCAAGCCTTCAGGATACTGCGATGAGCCAGCCGCGCGTCAATGATGTCAAAGCCTTTCTCTTGGACCTGCAAGACCGCATTTGCGCGGCGCTGGAGCAGGCCGACGGCGGCGCTCAATTCGTCGAGGACGCCTGGCAGCGTCCGGGCGGCGGCGGCGGACGCAGCCGGGTCCTGACCAAGGGCACGCTGTTCGAGCAGGCCGGCGTCAATTTCTCCCATGTCCACGGCGACGCGCTGCCCGCCTCCGCCACCGCCCACCGGCCGGAGCTGGCCGGCCGCGGCTTCCAGGCCATGGGCGTGTCGCTGGTGATCCATCCGGAAAACCCGCACATTCCCACCAGCCACGCCAATGTCCGCTTCTTCATCGCGGAAAAAGAAGGGGAAACGCCGGTATGGTGGTTCGGCGGCGGTTTCGACCTGACCCCGTTCTACCCGGTGGAGGCCGACGTGGTGCACTGGCACCGCGTGGCCCGCGATGTGTGCCGGCCCTTCGGCGAACAGGTCTACCCGGACTACAAGCGCTGGTGCGACGAGTATTTCTTCCTGAAGCACCGCCAAGAGGCGCGCGGCGTCGGCGGCCTGTTCTTCGACGATCTGAACGCCTGGGGCTTCGACTCCTGTTTCCGCTTCATGCAGGCGGTGGGCAAGGGCTTCACCGACGCCTACCTGCCCATCGTCGAGCGCCGCAAAGGCAATAGCTGGGGCCACCGCGAACGTCAGTTCCAGCTTTATCGCCGCGGCCGCTATGTTGAATTCAATCTGGTTTGGGACCGCGGCACCCTGTTCGGCCTGCAGTCCGGGGGACGCACCGAATCCATCCTGATGTCGATGCCGCCGCTGGCGCGCTGGGAGTACGATTATCAGCCGGAGCCGGGCAGCCCGGAAGCAGCGCTGACCGAGCGCTTTCTGGCCCCGCGCGACTGGCTGGCCTAAGCGCCGCGGCCAAGCCGGATGCCGCCGCTTTCTCCAGCCCGCACATGAGTTTAGCCAATCACAAGGGCGGCGAAATCGGGTATCCTTGCGCAGCTGTCCATAATAATCCAATGACTATCCGTTCCGCATGAATCAACCCCATTTTTCGGCCGGGCTCTCCGGCCCCGCCGCCCGTCCCTGGCTGGAGCCGGCGCTGTGGCTGCTGTTCGCCGTCGTCTGGTTCGGCTCCCTCGGCTACCGCGGGCTGATTCACGCCGACGAGGGCCGCTACGCCACGCTGTCGCTGTTCATGTTGCACAGCGGCGACTGGATCACGCCGCGGCTGAACGGCCTGCTGTATTTCGAAAAGCCGGCGCTGCAATATTGGATGGGCGCGCTGAGTTTCGCCGCCTTCGGCGTCAACGAGTTCGCCGCCCGCTTCTGGCCCGGCCTGACCGGCTTTCTGACGGTGGCGATGTGCGGCTTCACCGCGCGCCGGCTGTGGGGCGTCGACGCCGGCCGCTACGCGGCGCTGGCCGCCGGCAGCTGCGCCTGGATCGTGGCCAACAGTCATTTCCTGTCTCTGGACATGGGCGTCAGCTTTTTCCTGACCGTGGCGCTGTGCGGCTTCCTGCTGGCCCAGCGCGACGACGCCGGCCCGCGCGAAACGCGCCACTGGATGTGGCTGACCTGGGCGGCGATGGCCGCCGCCACGCTGAGCAAGGGCTTGATCGGCCTGCTGATCCCCGGCGCCACCCTGGTCTTGTACAGCCTGCTCAACTGGCAATGGGGCTTCTGGAAACGCATGCACTGGCTGAGCGGCCTGGCGCTGTTCCTGCTCCTGACCGCGCCCTGGTTCATCCTGGTGTCCCAGCGCAATCCCGACTTCGCGCATTTCTTCTTCATCCGCGAGCACCTGGAGCGCTTCCTCACCACCGAGCACAAGCGCACCGGCGCGCCGTGGTATTTCGTGCCCTATCTGCTGCTGGGCCTGCTGCCCTGGACCAGCCTGCTGCCGGCCTTGTGCCGGGACGGCTGGCGCGAGCCGGGCGCGCGGCTGCGCGTCGGCCGCCTGCTGCTGATCTGGTCGGTCTTCATCTTCGCCTTCTTCAGCAAGTCCAGCTCCAAGCTGCCGTCCTACATCCTGCCGCTGTTCCCGGCGCTGGCGCTGCTGCTGGCGCCCACGCTGCAGCGCATGCCGGCCGCCGCGCTGAAGAAGCACCTGCTGCCGGCGCTGCTGCTGTGGCTGGCGGCGCTTGGTCTTTACCCCTTCGTCGACCGTTTCGCATCCGAGGACATCCCCCTCGACGTGCTGCACGGCTTCGCCCATTTCGTCGTCGCCGCCGCGCTGCTGTTCCTGATCTGCGCCGTCGTCGCCTGGCGTTTGCTGGGCCGCGAGCGCAAGCTGGCCGCGCTATGCTGGCTGGCCTTCGGCAGCCTGCTCGCCGTCAGCGTCGCCGCCGCCGGCCACGACAGCTACGGCCGGCTGAAGGGCAGCAAGGAAATCGTGCGCCAGATTCAGCCCTATCTGGGGCAGGACACCCCGGTGTTCTCGGTGCGCTATTACGATCAGACCTTCCCCTTCTACCTGGGCCGCCCGGTCACCCTGGTGCAGTTCGTCGACGAGTTCGAGTTCGGCGAGGGTCAGGAGCCGCAGCGCTGGATGCCGCGGCTGGAACAATTCGTCGCCGCCTGGAAGGCCGCGCCGCGCGCGCTGGCGATGACCGACCCCGCCACCTATCAGGAACTGCAAGCCCAGGGCCTGCCGATGCGGGTGGTCTACCAAGATCCGCGCCGCCTCGTCGTGGCCAAGCCGTGAAACCGCCAACCTTTGGACCCCTTCTAATATGAAGTTGATCGAATTCGGCCTGATTCTGCTCGGCGTGCTGCTCAACGCCGCCGCCCAGCTATGCTTGAAGGCCGGCGTGCGCCAAATCGGCCACTTTGACTTTTCCGCCGCCAACGTGTTGCCGATAGGCTGGTCGCTGGCCACCAATCTGCCCATCGTCGGCGGCCTGTCCTGCTACGTGGTCAGCGTGGTGGTCTGGATCATGGCGCTATCGCGGGTAGAGGTCAGCATCGCTTATCCCATGCTGTCCATCGGCTACGTGGTCAACGCGCTGCTGGCCTATTGGCTGTTCGGCGAGGCCTTGAGCGCGCAGAAACTGATCGGCATCGGCGTCATCATCATCGGCGTGGTGCTGGTGGCACGTAGTTAAGGCTTATATTTGCCACGGAAACACACGGAATGACACGGAAAATAAAACGCCCGCTCAGCAGCCGACAAGATTCAATGGCGCAAAACGAATTTGAATGACTGTTTTTGTCCGTGCATCTCCGTGTGCTTCCGTGGCTAATTTTCAGGGTTTGAATATGGATTTTCTACCGTTTACCCGCCCGGACATCGACGAAGCCACCATCGCCGCCGTCGGCGAGGTGCTGCGCTCCGGCTGGATCACCACCGGTCCCAAGTCCCGCCAGCTGGAAGCCGAGTTGTCCGCCCATGTCGGCGGCCGCCCGGTGCGGGTGGTGGCCTCCGCCACCGCCGCGCTGGAAATGGCCTTGCAGGTGGCCGGCGTCGGCCCCGGCGACGAGGTGATCACCTGCCCGCTGAGCTGGGTGGCCACCGCCAACGTCATTCTCAAGGTGGGCGCCAAGCCGGTGTTCGTCGACGCCGACCGCGCCAGCCGCAATATCGATCTGGACCTGGCGGAACGGGCGATCACGCCGCGCACCCGCGCCATCATCCCGGTGGACTTGGCCGGCCTGCCGGTGGATCGCGACCGCCTGTACGACATCGCCAAGCGCCACCGTCTGCGCGTGGTGGAGGACGCCGCCCAGTCCATGGGCGCCAACTGGCGCGGCCGCCGCATCGGCAGCGACGGCGATCTGGTGTCCTTCAGCTTCCACGCCAACAAGAACATGACCAGCGGCGAAGGCGGCTGCCTGGTGCTGAACGACGAGAACGAGGCGCGCCTGTTCGAGAAGCTGCGCCTGCAGGGCGTGACCCGCCACGCCGACGGCGGCATGGACGTGGACGTGCTGGGCGGCAAGTCCAATATGACCGACATCGCCGCCGCCATCGGCCTGGGCCAACTGCCGCGGCTGGAAGGCTTCAACGCCCGCCGCCGCGAACTGGCCGCGCTGTATTTCCGCCATTTCGACCGCGAGCTGGGCTGCGAGCTGCCGCTGGAGGACATGGCCCAGAGCAACTGGCATATGTTCCAGCCGCTGCTGCCGCTGGATCGGATGAGCATGGACCGCGGCGAATTCATCGCCCGGATGAAAGACCTGGGCATAGGCGTGGGCGTGCACTACCCCGCCATGCATTTGTTCACCCTGTTCCGCGAGATGGGCTTCCAGCCGGGCGACTTCCCGGTGGCGGAAGACATCGGCCGCCGCACCGTCACCCTGCCGCTGTTCCCGGCCATGGCCGACGAGGACGTGGAACGCGTGTGCGCCGCCGTGAGCGGCGTGCTGAAGCCCGTGCGGAGCGTATAAAACATTATGAAAAGCGTAATCGATCTTTCCGTCGTCATCCCGGTATACAACGAGCAGGACGTGCTGCCGGCGCTGTTCGACCGCCTCTACCCGGCGCTGGACGCGCTGGGAGTACGTTATGAAGTCGTCTTCGTCAACGACGGCAGCCGCGACAAGAGCCCGGCCATGCTCGCCGCGCAGTTCGACCTGCGCCCGGACGTGACCCGGGTAGTGCTGTTCAACGGCAATTTCGGCCAGCATCGCGCCATCCTGGCCGGCTTCGAATACAGCCGAGGCGAGCGGGTGGTGACGCTGGACGCCGACTTGCAGAACCCGCCGGAGGACATCAAGCTGCTGCTGGCGGAAATGGACAAGGGACACGACTACGTCGGCTCCATCCGCCGCCAGCGCAACGACAGTCTGTGGCGCCATCTGGCCAGCCGCGCGATGAACCGCCTGCGCGAGAAGCTGACCCGCATCAAGATGACCGACCAGGGCTGCATGATGCGCGCCTACAGCCGCCGCATCATCGACACCATCAATCAGTGCAACGAACTGCACACCTTCATCCCGGCGCTGGCCTATCAGTTCGCGCAGAACCCGACCGAAGTCACCGTCGGCCATGAAGAGCGCTTCGCCGGCGAATCCAAGTATTCGCTGTACAGCCTGATCCGCCTGAACTTCGACCTGATGACCGGCTTCTCCATCGTGCCGCTACAGCTGTTCTCGCTGCTGGGCATGCTGGTTTCCGCCGGCTCCGGCGTGCTGGTGGTCTATCTGGTGCTGCGCCGCCTCATCGTTGGACCGGAAGTGGGCGGCCTGTTCACCCTGTTCGCCATCGCCTTCTTGCTGATCGGCATCGCGCTGTTCGGCATCGGCCTGCTTGGCGAATACATCGGCCGCATCTACCAGGAAGTGCGGGATAGACCGCGCTATGTGATCGGCGCGGTGCTGGAGCAAAAGGACAAGCCATGAAAGCCGTGGTCTTCGCTTATCACAATGTCGGCGTGCGCTGCCTGAAGGCGCTGATCGGCGGCGGCGTGGAAGTGGCGCTGGTGGTCACCCACCGCGACAATCCCAAGGAAAACATCTGGTTCGCCAGCGTGGAGCAAGTCGCCCGCGACTACGGCATTCCGGTGATCACCCCGGACGACCCGAACACGCCGGAAACGCTGGCCCAAGTGCAAGCCGCGCGGCCGGACTTCCTGTTCTCTTTTTATTACCGCCACATGCTGAAGGCCCCGCTGCTGGAATCCGCGGCGCGCGGCGCCTTCAATATGCACGGCTCGCTGCTGCCCAAATACCGCGGCCGGGTGCCGATCAACTGGGCCATCATCCACGGCGAAACCGAAACCGGCGCCAGCTTGCACGTGATGAACGTCAAACCGGACAACGGCCCCGTCGTCGACCAGATGGCGGTGCCCATTCTGCCGGACGACAACGCCGACGAAGTGTTCGCCAAGGTCACCGTGGCCGCGGAAATGGTGCTGGCCCGCAGCCTGCCGGCCCTGCTCGCCGGTCAGACCGAGTTCCGCCGGCAGGACTTGAGCCAGGGCGGCTATTTCGGTGGCCGCAAGCCGGAAGACGGCCGCATCGATCCGCGGGCCGGCGCCGCCCAGCTGCACAACTTCGTGCGCGCGCTGACCCACCCGTTCCCGGGCGCCTTCGCCGACACCGAAGGCGGACGGCTGGTGATCTGGAAAACCCTGCGCGCCGGCGGCCACGGCCAGCAATTGCAAGCGGCCCGGCTACACTCAGAACACGGCGCGCTGTGGCTGGACGCCGTGGACGGCGGCCGCCTGAAGGTTCTGTCCGCCACGCTGGACGGCGCGGCGCTGGAGCCGGCGACGGCGGTGGCGCTGACGCTGGCCTGAGGCGGCGGACTCACGGAATACACATGCAAATCACAGCTCCCTTCCGGGGGCGATGAAGGAAATCTCAATGAAAAAAGTACTGATCCTCGGCGTCAACGGCTTCATCGGCCACCACCTGACCAAGCGCATCATCGAAACCACCGACTGGCACATCTACGGCATGGACATGCACGATGACCGCGTGGCCGAGTGGAAAGACCATCCGCGCTTCCACTTCTTCGAAGGCGACATCACCATCAACAAAGAGTGGATCGAGTACCACGTGAAGAAGTGCGACGTGGTGCTGCCGCTGGTGGCCATCGCCACCCCGTCCACCTATGTGAACAATCCGCTGCGCGTGTTCGAGCTGGACTTCGAAGCCAACCTGCCCATCGTGCGCCAGTGCGTGCAGTACAAGAAACATCTGGTGTTCCCGTCCACCTCGGAAGTCTACGGCATGTGCCATGACGAAGAGTTCGACCCGGAAAACTCCGAGCTGATCTGCGGCCCGATCAACAAGCCGCGCTGGATTTACTCCTGCTCCAAACAGCTGATGGACCGCGTGATCCACGCCTACGGCATGCAGGAAGGCCTGAACTACACCCTGTTCCGTCCGTTCAACTGGATCGGCGGCGGCCTGGACAACATCAACACGCCGAAGGAAGGCTCCAGCCGCGTGATCACCCAGTTCCTGGGCCACATCGTGCGCGGCGAGACCATCAAGCTGGTGGACGGCGGCCATCAAAAGCGCGCCTTCACCTATGTGGACGACGGCATCAGCGCGCTGATGAAGATCATCGAAAACCAGGACGGCAAGGCTTCCGGTCAGATCTACAATATCGGCAACCCGGCCAACAACTACTCCATCCGCGAACTGTCCGCGATGATGCTGGACCTGGCCCGCGTCTACCCGGAATACCAGTTGAACGCCGACAAGGTGAAGATCGAGGAAACCACCTCCGGCGCTTACTACGGCAAAGGCTATCAGGACGTGCAGAACCGCGTACCCAAGATCGCCAACACCATGGCGGACCTGGACTGGAAACCGAGCGTGACCATGGCCGACGCGCTGCGCGGCATCTACGACTACTACCGCGACCAAGTAGCAGCCAGCCGCGACCTGTCCGAGTAAGCGGCTCCCGGCGCCAGGCGAGATAGAAAGCCCGGCGCCGGTTTCAGAGATACCCCATGAAAAAACTCGCCCTTAAAATCGACGTCGACACCTGGCGCGGCACCCGCGACGGCGTGCCGCGGCTGATGCATATGCTGCAGCAGCATCACGCCAAGGCCACGTTTTTGTTCAGCCTGGGCCCGGACCATACCGGCCGCGCGATCAAGCGGGTGTTCCGTCCCGGCTTCCTGTCCAAGGTGTCGCGCACCTCGGTGGTGGAGCACTACGGCATCCGCACCCTGCTCTACGGCACCGTGCTGCCCGGCCCGGACATCGGCAAGCGCGAGGCGGAACTGATGCGCGAAGTGCGCGCACAGGGCTTCGAGGTCGGCATTCACACCTGGGACCACATCAAGTGGCAGGATTACGTCGCCGGCAAGGACGCCGCCTGGACCCGCGCCGAAATGCGCAAGGCGGCCGAGCGCTTCGAACAGATCTTCGGCGAACCGGCGCGCACCCACGGCGCGGCCGGCTGGCAGATCAACGACGCGGCGCTGGCCTATGAGCGCGAACTGGGCATGCTTTACGCGTCCGACGGCCGCGGCAGCCACCCCTTCCAGCCGGTGGACGCCGCCGGCCAGCCCCTGGGCGTGCCGCAGCTGCCCACCACGCTGCCGACGCTGGACGAATTGATAGGCCTGGACGGCCTCACCGCCGACAACGTCCATCATCATATCCTGGCGCTGACCGAAGAAGCGCCGGCCACCGGCCATGTGTACACCCTGCACGCCGAGCTGGAAGGCCTGCGTCTGGGCTATACCTTCGAGCATCTGCTGGTGGGCTGGCAAGCCCAGGGCTATCAGCTGTGCAGCTGCATCGAGCTGTTCAGCAGCCTGGACACGGCCGCGCTGCCCACCGGTCGCGTGGTGATGGGAGAGATTCCCGGCCGCAGCGGCACGCTGGCGCTGCAAGCCTAAGAACCAGTGCTCTATCTTTTAGGGCTGAAACGACAGCCCACCCAGCCGCCGCCCGGTTTCATTTCCCGGCCGGCGGCGTCTGCGCGGCCAGTTGGTCCAGCATCGCGCGCAACGCGTCCATGCGCTCCTCCAAGCCTTCCGCGCCGCCCTGCAACAGCATGCTCTCCAGTTCCCGCGCCAATTCCGCCAGCTCGCGCTGCTCCATGGTCAAGGCCGCGCCGGAGATCCGGTGCAGATGCTGGCTGGCCGTGGACCAGTGAGCGTGCTGGACCGCCCGCACCGCCTGGCGGTAATCGCGCTCGTTATGCTCGATGAACATCTGCCATAGACCGCTGACCTGGGGCGGAGATTCGACGGCCTCGGAGACCGGCGCCGCGTCCGGCAGCCACATGAGCAAGATATGCTGCAAATCCCTGAGCCGCAGGGGCTTGACCAGCACGCCGTTCATGCCGCTGTCCATGCACCGTTCCCGGTGCAGATCGTCATTGGCCGCGGAAATCGCCACGATGGGCAGCAAGGCGCCGCCCTCCTCGCGCTCCCATGCGCGGATGCGCCGCGTCGCCTCGTAACCGCTGATGTCCGGCAGGCTGCAGTCCATCAGGATCAAGCGCACCTCCGGGTGTTCCTTCAGGATGGACAAGCTGCTCATGCCGGTGCTGGCCACCGTGGCGCGGCAGCCCAATTGGCGCAGCTGCTCGCAAATCATCAGCTGATTGGCCGGATGGTCTTCCACCACCAGCACCAGCTGTCCCTGCCCCACCGCCTGCGGCGGGCCGGAGGCTTCTTCCTCCGCCGCCTCCTTGACCAGCGCCGGCCCCAAACGCACCGGCAGCTTGATAGTGAGAATGGTCCCGGACGCGCCGTCGCTGTCCAGCGTGATGCGCCCCTGCATCAACTCCACCAAGCGCTTGCAGATGCTCAGCCCCAGCCCCGAACCGCCGAACTTGCGGGTGGCGACGGAGTCCGCCTGCACGAAAGCGTCGAAAATATTCTTCTGCGCCGCCAGCGGCACGCCTATGCCGGTGTCTATCACCTGGCACACCAGCACGCCGCGCTTGCGGCTTGATTTTCCGCGGCGCAAGTCCGCCTTCAGCGTGACCGTGCCCTTGTCGGTGAACTTGATCGCGTTGGACATCAGATTGTGCAGCACCCGCTGCAAATGCGAAGCGTCCAGCCAGAAGGCGCGCTCCGGCAGTGCATGGACGTAGCGCAGCTCCAGTCCCTTCATCTTGGCCGCCAAGGCGTACAGCCGGACCTGGTCTTCCAGAATGGAGCCGACGTTGACGAAGGACGGGTCCAGGCTTTCCTGGCCCGCGTCCAGCCGCGAGGCGTTGAGAATATTGTTGAGCAGTTGCAGCAGGCTGCTGGCCGCCAGATTGGATTGCAGCACCAGCTCCCGCTGTTTCTCGCCCAAGGACATGGTCTGCAGCAGTTCGCCGGCGGCGATGATGGCGTTCATCGGCGTGCGGATTTCATGACTGACCACCGCCAGAAACTCGCTCTTGGCCGCTTCGCCCGTCCTCGCCTTGCGCAGCAGCAAGGTGGTGGTGCGTATCACCAGCAGCAGGACGAAGAACAGCAGCACCAGCAGGGTGCCTTCGCCGGCGTAACTCCTGAACACGCTGGAGACGGACGGCCGCGGCGCCACTTGCTCCTCCCAGGCGGAGCGGGCGGCGTCGACGTCGTCGGCCGACATCGTGTCCAGGCTGCGCCGCAGGATGGCGTAGAGCAAGGGCTGGTGCTTGCTGACCCCCATCCGGTAAATGGCGTAATAGCCGGGCAGCGCGCCGGAGCTGCTCAGATCGGGGAAACGGTAATTCAGCAGGAAGCGCGCATAGCTTTCCGGCACCAGGCCGATGTCCGCCCTCCGGTCCTGGATCGCCAGCAAGGCCTGAGTGGGCGTCTCCGCCGCCACCAGGTCCGGGTTGGCGTGATCGCCCAGCAGCCAGGAGCGCGAGTTGTCGTTGAAGATGAAGGCGAGCTTGCGCCCGTGCAGATTGTCGTGGTCGAACACCACCGGGTAGTCGCGGCGCGTGATCGCCATCAAGGGCTGCGAGGAATATGGCTGGGTGAAGTAGTAATTCTTGTTCAGGTTCAGTTCGCCGATCGCGTCCTGATTGATGCTGGCCAGCATCATCGCCCGCCCATTGCCGCTGGCCTCGATCAGGGCCTGCGCCGAATGCACTTGCACGATATTGAAGCGCAAACCGCTTTTCTCGCTGACGTATTGCAGGAAAAAAGCCTCGACCCCCTTGTAATGGACGTTGCTGTTCTTGCGCTTGGCCGCCGGTTTGGACCTGAGCACGTACACGTCCACCACCGGATTCCGGCTGACCCAGGCCTCTTCCTCCCGGCTCAGCGGGATCTTGCTGCCCTGGTCGGCGCAAGCGGACAAAACGCCGCACAGGACGAGCAGGCCGCTCAAATGTTGAAATCGCACCGCTACTCCAATTTGGAGTTCAATAAAAACAACTCCCTGTCCGTATTGATGCCCAGTTTCTGGAAAGCCGCTTTTTTCTGAGTGCTGACCGTCTTGATGCTGCGCGAGAACTTCTCCGCGATCTGGCTGGTGCTCATGCCGTCCAGACAGCAGCGCACCACCTCGCGCTCCCGCGGCGACAAACGCGCATACGGGTCCAGCGTCCGCCCCTCCTCCAGCTTGATGTCGCCCGACAGCAAGAGATTCATCTCGCTCATCATCTTGACGGTCAGGTACACCCGCCCGGCATAAACGCTGTGGATGGCGCCCGCCAGCGCGTCCACCGGCTGCGACTTGCTGAAAAAACCCCTGGCGCCCGCGCGCAGCATCAGATTGACCGTTCCCACCAGGTCCACCGACGACAGCACCAGGACCTTGCACTCCGGATAACGGACATTGATGGACTGAATCAGGTTCAGCCCGTCCACCTCGTTGCTGCCCAGGGAGAAATCCATCAACAAGACATCCGGCAGCCGCTTGCGGAAAACCGCCAGCAACTGGGTGCTCTGCGCGAAACTGCCGACAATCTCGAACTCCGGGTATTGCTTGAGCTTGGCCTCCAGCCCCACCCTGACCACGTCATGGTCATCCAGAATCATCAGCGATATTCTTTTTCTCATGCCGTTCTCGTTAAAGTTGACCAATTCGCTTCCCGCCGCATCCCCTGTCCCGGCGGAACGCCTTGGGGCCGCGCCTAATCGCCCGCGCCGCGCGCGCTCCACTCCTCCGGCGCCTGCCGCGCCAGCTCTATATAGCGCGACGGCGCCATCGGGCGGTACAGGCCGAAGCCCTGGCCGGTCTCGCAGCCCATCTCCCGCAAGGCCTTGACGTGGCGCGTGCTCTCCACGCCCTCGGCCACCACCTGCAGATTCAACTCCTTGCCCAGCAGGATGGAGGAGCGGACGATTTCATAATGCCGCGAGCTCTCCAGCATCGAGGCGACGAATAATTGATCAAGCTTCAAGGATGAAAACGGCATGGCGGACAACATCTTCAGCGAGGAGATGCCTATGCCGTAATCGTCGCAGGCAATGTCGAAACCATTGGCGCGCAGCTGGTTCAGCGCCACCATCAAATCGAGTCCGATTTCCGGCTCCAGGTTTTCCGTCAGCTCGATCACCAGCAGCGAGCGTTCCAGCTTGGTCTTGTCCCAGCGCATGGTGATCTCGCGCACGAGATTGGGCGACGCCAGGGTGGCCGCCGACGCGTTGATGGAAATCGGCAAGCGCACGCCCTTCGCGTTCAGCGCCTGCTGGGTGGAGATCACCCCGCTGAGCACATGGAAGAACAGCAACAGATCCAGCCCCAGCTTGCTCACCACCGGCAGAAACACCGATGGCCGGATATTGCCCCGCGTCGGATGCATGCAGCGCGCCAGCGCCTCGGCGCCGACCACCACCCGTCGCTCAAGCGCACCTGCGGTTGCAGGTCTATCGAGATATTGCCTTTGGAGCACAAGGCCTCGATCACCTCCTGCTCGCTGAAAGGCCGGGTTCCCAAGCGCCCCGGCACGCCGTTGACTCTGGCCGCCTCGGCCATGGCCGCGCGCGCCAGTTCAACCTGGCGCAAAAACTGCGCGCATTCGCCGTCGTCCATGGTCGGATGCGCCGCCCAGACGTAGTTGAAGCCGGCCTCGCGCGCCAGCCTGACGTGCGACTCCTGCAACAGCTTGCCCGCGGCGCTGTGCCACAACAGCATGGGCGCGTCGGCCAGTTCGCCGCGACGCACGCCGGCATGCACCTTGGCGATCAATTCGGCGCCGCCGCCGTCCGGCATCTGAATATCGCACACCAGCAAATCCACCGGCTCGCGCAGCAATTGCTGTTCCGCCTCGCGAATATGGCCGCAATGGCGAATATTGCGAATGCCGGCCTGCGACAGCATGCGCTGAAGGCGCTCATTGTCCCGCGATGATCCGGACACCACCATGACATTAAGATTTTCCATGGATTCCCTACCATTTGGAATACCGACAGCTGAATATCCGCCACGCCCGCGTTGGCGCGCTGTCACGTTTCAACATCCCAAAAAGCATACGATTGATCAGCTTAATTTCCGGACTTGCTTTAGCTAATTCGATAATGACAATGTGGCGGCACATTGCCGGAAGGACGCGGCCAAGGTCAATGAATCTAAAAAAATCATTCAAGGCCGAAAACCCGGTCCGGCAAGCTTCTCCGTCCTCGCCCGGCAGCGGCGGGAAACCACGCTGCCGCTGCCCGCTTAATTGACATCGCCAAGCAAGAGCCGTCATTCAATGAGCCGGCCATATCGGTTCAATTCACAGCGCGCAGCACACCCGCGCGTCCTATGGTCATCGTTCCGGAGACGCCTGCTCGGGTGTGGAATCAAACTGAATCACGCCGTTCTATTTAGGGCTTGTAGACGCCATGATAAGAAAATCCGCTGAAATCAAATATAGGATTTATCTTAAAAACAAATCCAATTGTCATTTTTGTTTTTTAAATATATTTACAATATAAAAACAGGAATCAATTAAACATTAAAAACCGGCATCATCACGAATGGAAAGCGTCAAACGCGCACGCGGACTCCAAGCGGCATGGTCAAACGCGGCCGGCAATGGATTGGGAAAGGGAAACAATAAGCGCCTGCGAGCAAGCGCAAGACCAGGCCTTATGGCGCAGCAAGCGGAATCACAAGGAGGGAATGGGCATGGCTAAGCTGAACTCGCCGTGCAAGGCTTTATCCGCGCAGCGGACTTTGAACAGCTTAGCGCAGGACCAGGCGGCAACGCCCCCTGGCCTGAAATCTGGCGGACGGTTTCGCGCCGGGCCTCTAGCCCGGCGCGGCAAAACTCCGCGGGCGGTCAGCCGCGCTTGTTCAGGCGCAGGGTCAGGGTCAACTCGCCCTCGCCGTCGTTCTGCGACTGAATATTCTTCAACGTGATGCCCGTGGGCAGCAGCACGCTGATGCCGTGGCCGACACCGTACTTAGACAGGGTTTTTTCCAGCTGCCGCGCCATGCCCTTGGCCGGCAGCTTCGCCTCCTCGTCCAGCGCGAAGCCGTAGGATTCGGCGGCGGAGCCCATGGCCTGGTCCACCTGCTCGCGCGGCACGAACTTCTCGGCGGCGCTGGCCAGTTGGCGGGCCGACACGTCTTCCTCGCTGCTCACCAGATTGAGGAATTCATCCTTGAAACGCGCCTGTTGCAGCGGGTCCTCTATCTCCTCCGACAGCTGCTCCACCACGCTGGCCATCATCTTGCTGCTGGACGCCTTGTCCGGCACCCGCATCGCTTTCAGGAAATCGTCCAGCCAGAACTTGGCCTCGCGGCTGAGCCGGTCCACCGCGTAGACAGTGGGGCCGTGCTCCAGGATCAGCGCGCCCTTGTCGATCAAGCGCGGATTGATGCCCGAGGCGTGGCTGATGTCGAACACGTCGCCGGACTCC
The DNA here is from genome assembly GCF_021496765.1 of Chromobacterium sp. Beijing. Classification (NCBI taxonomy): domain Bacteria; kingdom Pseudomonadati; phylum Pseudomonadota; class Betaproteobacteria; order Neisseriales; family Chromobacteriaceae; genus Chromobacterium; species Chromobacterium sp. Beijing. The sequence continues at coordinate 4,579,602 of NZ_CP053750.1, read as the reverse complement.
ACCACGGTGAGGAAGTCGTCGCGGATCTCGGACTTGAACACCCCCAGCGCGCGCAGCTCGCGGTCGCCGTCGTTGAGACCGGAAAACAGGATCACCAGCAGATCGCCGGCGTTGATGTTGGGATGCTGCGAACGCGCGTACAAATGCTTGGCGATGCGCTGGGACACCGCCAGGAAATCCAGCTCGCCGCGGAAGAACTGCCGGGTGTAATGGTAGATTTCGTTCAGATTCAGGTCGGACTCATGGAAAAACTGATGCTGGCGCTTGTCCGACACAATGTTCTTCAGATAACCGCCCAGCAACAGCGATGACACTTCCTCGTCCACGGAGCTGGCCCGCTCGGACAGGCGCGCGCCCTCGCCGCGCGCGGCATTGCCCACCCGGTGCACCACCAGCCGCTCCACCCTGCATTCGCCAATCGCCAACATTTCCGCGCTCCCGCCTAAAAATCGAATGCGCGATTATTGCCACTGCGCCCGGGCTTGGCAACCGCGAAAGCGGCCGGCTATTCCGGCAAGGCCAGCGGATCGTCGGTCAGGGAGTCCGCCAGAAAGTCCATCAGCAGCCGAACCTTGGGCGACAGCTGACGGTTATGCGGCGTCAAGGCCCAGATGCCCTCTTCCGGCTCGCGGTAATCGGCCAGCACCTCGATCAGCTCGCCGCTGCTCAAATAGGCGGCGACGTAGTAATCCGGCAATTGCGCCAGCCCCAGGCCCAGCCGCGCCGCGTGCGCCAGCGCGTGGCCGCTGTTGCAGCGCAGGCTGCCCTTGATCCGCACCTGCCGCCTGCGGCCGCCGTCCAGCAGATGCCAGTGTTCGCCGCTCAAAGACAGGCAGTTGTGGCGCTCCAGGTCCGCCGGCTCCAAGGGCGCGCCGCAGCGCTCCAAATAGGCCGGCGCCGCGCAGACATGGTGCCGGCGCGAGGCCAGCCGCCGCGCCATCAGCGTGGAGTCGCTCAGATGGCCGATGCGGATCGCCAGATCGTAACCGTCCTGCACCAGGTCCAGCACCTCGTTGGACAGGTTCAAGCTCGCCTCCAGCTGCGGATGGCGTTGCAGGAAACGGGTCAACAGCGGCGCGATATGGCTTTGGCCGTAAGCCAGCGGCGCGGTCAGCTTGAGCTTGCCCTGCGGCTGCGCCTGATGGCGCGAGATCGCCTGTTCCGCCTCCTCCAGCGAATCCAGCAGCTGCCGGCAGTGGCGCAGATACAACGCGCCGATCTCGGTCAGCGCCTGATGGCGGGTGGTCCGGTACAGCAATTTGGCGCCCAAGCGCTGCTCCAGCTGCGTGACCTGGCGGCTGACCTGGGCGACGGAAATGCCCAGCGCCAGGGCCGCCTTGGTGAAACTGCCCTGTTCCGCCACGCTGACGAATTCGCAGATGCCTTCCCAACCCAACATTATTCCACCTCGGAAAAAATCATTTACCAATTGCCACGATTATCTATTCAAACCCGAGAAATACAATCAAAGTTTTGCTGTCGCCCGGCCTATGGCCCGCGGCGGCTATCCAACACCAAGGAGGGCTCATGAGCCAGGACATCATCAAGTGCAAGGCCGCCGTGGCCTGGGCCGCCGGCCAGCCGCTGAGCATAGAAGAAGTGGAAGTGCAGCCGCCGCGCGCCGGCGAGGTGCGGGTGAAGATGGTGGCCACCGGCGTCTGCCACACCGACGCCTTCACCCTGTCCGGCGAAGACCCGGAAGGCGTGTTCCCCTGCATCCTGGGCCATGAAGGCGGCGGCATCGTCGAATCCGTCGGCCCCGGCGTCAGCAGCGTGGCGGTGGGCGATCACGTGATCCCGCTGTACACCCCGGAATGCCGCGAGTGCAAATTCTGTCTGTCCGGCAAGACCAATCTGTGCCAGAAGATCCGCGCCACCCAGGGCAAGGGCCTGATGCCGGACGGCAGCACCCGCTTCTCCAAGGACGGCAAGCCCATCTATCACTATATGGGCACGTCCACCTTCGCCGAATACACGGTGCTGCCGGAAATCTCGCTGGCCAAGGTCAATCCGGCCGCGCCGCTGGAAGAGGTCTGCCTGCTGGGCTGCGGCGTCACCACCGGCATGGGCGCGGTGATCAACACCGCCAAGGTCAAGGCCGGCGACAGCGTGGCCATCTTCGGCCTGGGCGGTATCGGCCTGTCCGCCATCATCGGCGCGCGCATGGCCGGCGCCGGCCGCATCATCGGCATCGACATCAACGAGAGCAAGTTCGAGCTGGCGAAAAAGCTGGGCGCCAGCGATTGCGTCAACCCCAACGATTTCGACAAGCCCATCCAGGACGTGATCGTGGACATGACCGACGGCGGCGTCGACTTTTCCTTCGAATGCATAGGCAACGTCAAGGTGATGCGCGCGGCGCTGGAGTGCTGCCACAAGGGCTGGGGCGAATCGGTGATCATAGGCGTGGCCGGCGCCGGGCAGGAAATCTCCACCCGCCCGTTCCAGCTGGTCACCGGCCGGGTATGGCGCGGCTCCGCCTTTGGCGGCGTGCGCGGCCGCAGCGAGCTGCCGGACTACGTGGAGCGTTATCTGAAGGGCGAATTCCGCCTGGACGACTTCATCACCCACACCATGCCGCTGGAGCGCGTCAACGAAGCCTTCGATCTGATGCACGAGGGCAAGAGCATCCGTTCCGTGATCCATTACTGAGCCGGAGAGCCGCGTGAACCTGGAAAACATCAGCGCCAACAAATCGTTTGGCGGCTGGCATCGGCAGTATCTGCATGATTCGACGACGCTGGGCTGCCGGATGCGCTTCGCCGTCTACCTGCCGCCGCAGGCCGGCGCCAACCGGCGCGTGCCGGTGCTGTACTGGCTGTCCGGCCTGACCTGCACCGACGAGAACTTCATGCAAAAGGCCGGCGCGCAACGCGTCGCCGCGGAACTGGGAATGGCCATCGTCGCGCCGGACACCAGCCCGCGCGGCGCGGAGGCGGCGGACGACGAAGCTTTCGATCTGGGCCAGGGCGCCAGCTTTTACCTGAACGCCACCCAGGCGCCGTGGGACCGTCACTACCGGATGTACGACTACGTCAGCCAGGAACTGCCGGCGCTGATCGAGGCCAACTTCCCCGTCACCGGGCTGCGCGCGGTGGCCGGCCACTCCATGGGCGGCCACGGCGCGCTGATCTGCGCGCTGAAGCGGCCGCAGGACTATGTCTCGGCATCGGCGTTCAGCCCCATCTGCCACCCGGTCAACGCGCCCTGGGGGCAGAAGGCCTTCGCCGCCTATCTGGGCGAAGACCGCGCCGCCTGGGAAGCCTGGGACGCCAGCCTGCTGCTCAAGCACGCGCCGCGGCAACTGCCCCTGCGCGTGGACATTGGTCTGGCCGACAGCTTTCTGGACGTGCAATTGCAACCTGAGGCGCTGGAGAAGGCGGCGCGGGCCTGCGGCTACCCGCTGGAACTGCACCGCCACGCCGAGTACGACCACAGCTATTACTTCGTCGCCAGCCTGATCGAGGAGCAGTTGCGCTTCCACGCGCGCCACCTCGGCTTGTGAGACGGCGGAACGCAAAAAAGCCAGGCAGAGCCTGGCTTTTTTGTTGAATCTGGTGGAGGGAGAAGGATTCGAACCTTCGAAGGCAGAGCCGTCAGATTTACAGTCTGATCCCTTTGACCGCTCGGGAACCCCTCCAGAGAGAGGCGGATAATATAGCTCCGCGGCGACGGCGTCAATCATCTGCGCGCAATCCCCTCCGCCGACGCGCCGTCTCCAGCCGCGGATTTGGCAAATCTGCGCGCGCGGACGCTCAAGCGCGCCAAGAAAGCGCGCCGTGCCATTGGCATGATCTCGCCATCGGGGACACGCCCCGACATACGGAGACAAGCCATGCAGACCCTTTCTCTCGCCGCCCTGTGCCTGAGCCTGGCCGCCGCCTTGCTGGCGCAGCCGGCGCTGGCCGCGCCCAAGCTGCAAAAAGCACCGCACCAGGCGCAAGCCCGGCCGAAACAAGCGCCGCCGCCGCGACAATGGCAACAGCGTCCGCCAAGCGACGCTCAATCCCGCTACCAGTTGCCGGACGACCGCACGGTGATCGGCAAGCCCAAAAGCAAGCTGATCCGACGCGCCGCCGTCGCGCAATGCCCGGATGTCGGCGCCATGGCCGGCTACAGCGGCGCGGCCTTGGCCAACTACCTGGCCGGCCTGCCCGACTACACCTGCACCTACGGCCTGTTCTCGCTGGACAGCAAGCTGGCCGCCACGCTTTACAGCGCGGCCAATCTCAACGCCGTCGCCGGCCGCTTCGCTCAGGAGGCCGCCGCCTACAACGCCGGCTCCATGGCCCTGGTCAACCTCACCCTCTATCTGCGCGCCGGCTACTACCTGGCCAGCGGCGGCGCCTTGCCGGCGCTGGACCCCAATCTGCTCGCCGTGCTGCGTCCCGGCATCAAGCAACTGGCCGACGGCAACGCGCTGTTCTCCGCCAACGCCCAGGCCTCCACCACCGCCGGCGAGGTGATGAAGCTGATCACCAATATGGCGGACGAGGCCTATTATCTGCCCAGCATGCGCGCCATCGTGCAGCGCTACACCAATAGCGCCAACCAGCCCAACGCCGCCCAGTCCCTGCGCGAAACCACCGCCAACCAGGGCTTCACCGGCGCGCTGACCGTGTTCTTCTACGCCCACGGCCGCGCCAACGCCGCGCCGCTGCTGCAGAACGACGGCAGCTATTCGGCGGCGCTGACCCGCTTCACCCTGGCCAACAAGAGCAGCCTGCTCGGCACCGAAAGCGCCTTCCAGCTGGGCGACGCCACCCGCGAAGGGCTGCGCTTCATGCAATACCCGGCGCTGAAGCCGGCGATCAAGCCGCAAGCCCAGGCCATACTGTCCGGCAGCAGCATGAGCGGCAACGACAACGAGCTGTGGCTGGCCGCCGCCGAAGCGGTGAAGTATTACGACGCCGCCAACTGCGCCGACTACGGCACCTGCAATTTCGAAACCCGGCTCGCCGACGCCATCCTGGTCAACCGCTACACCTGCAGCGCCAGCATCCGCATCCGCGCCCAGGAAATGAGCGCCGAGCAACTGCAGTCCTCCTGCGCGCTGCTGCAAAAAGAAGAGTCCTATTTCCATCAGATGCTGCAGACCCGCAAGCAGCCGGTGGCCAACGACAACAACAGCTCGCTGGAAGTGGTGGTGTTCGACGACTACAACAACTACGCCAAATACGCCTCCATCATCTACGGCATCAGCACCGACAACGGCGGCATGTATCTGGAAGGCGACCCGGCCGCGGCCGGCAACCAGGCGCGCTTCATCGCCCACGAAGCCTCCTGGCTGCGCCCCGCCTTCAAGGTCTGGAACCTGGAGCACGAATACATCCACTACCTGGACGGCCGCTTCGACATGTACGGCGACTTCGGCGCCAGCACCCGTCTGCCCACGGTCTGGTGGATTGAAGGGCTGGCCGAATACCTGTCGCTGGGCAACGGCAACCAGCCGGCCATCGACGCCGCCCGCAGCGGCAACTACACCTTGAGCCAGATCTTCGGCAACACCTACGACATGACGGACTACGTGACCCGCGCCTATCGCTGGGGTTATATGGCCACCCGCTTCATGATGGAGCGCCACCGCGGCGACGTGGACGGCTTCCTCGCCCGCTTCCGCAGCGGCGATTACAACGGCTACCGCAGCCAGATCCAGCTGATAGGCAGCCGCTACGACGCCGAGTTCGCCAGCTGGGCGCAAAGCGCCACCACCGCCGGCCAGCCGCCCTTGCCGTCCGAGCCCGGCCTGCCGCCGTGCAAGGAGGCCTCGCCCAGCTATCTGGGCAAGAACTGCTCCATCGGCGGCCTTTCCGCCTCCGCGTCCGGCGCGGCCTACGCCACCATCCTGCTGCCGGCCGGCGCGCGCAACCTCAAGCTGTGGACCAGCGGCGGCAGCGGCGACGTCGATCTCTACGTGGCGCTGGACCGCTACCCGACGCCCGGCAATTACGACTACGCGTCCGCCGTCGCCGGCAACGAGGAAAGCGTGGCCATCGCCGCGCCGCAAACCGGCCGCTGGTACTACCTGACGCTGCAGGCGCGTCAGCCCTTCGCCAACGTCACGGTCAGCGCCAGCTACGACTAAGAGTCCGTTTACGATCTGCGGCGCGGGGCCTTACGCGGTGAGTACGGCTTTGAAACGCTCATGTGCCGTTTGCACATCCCGCTTTCTCGGCGGTTCTCGCCTTGCCCCGCCCTCGCTCGCGAGACCGTGAGCAGGCTCCCAGGCCGGTTCAAAGCCCGGCGTCCGCCTCGCCAAACCAAGCCGCCGCGGCCCGTCCGCGGCGGACTTGCAAAATGGGTTGAATTAATGCATTTTGTTTTCAAACAATGCTTAATGAATGACATCAAGATTGGATAGCCCGGTCCGCCTCAGGCGGCCGGCTGTTTCCTTGGAGCGCAACACGCCGTAAACCGCTTAAAAGGCCGCCCGCCATGTCCATGCCGCCGCAACGCCCCTACATCGTCAGCGATCTGAACGCCATGCAGGCGATGGCGGCCTTGTTCGATCAGTTGCCCGACGTGGTGTTCGCGGTCAAGGACCTGGACAGCCGCTACCTGGCCTTGAGCGAGGGCTGCGTCGGCCGTTGCGCGCTGCGCAACAAATGGCAGGCGGAAGGCAAGACCGCGCACGAACTGTTTCCCAGCGCCATGGCCAACCGCTACCGCAGCCAGGATTTGCAGGTGTTCTCTGAACGGCGGCCGGTGCGCAACCGGCTGGACCTCACCGTCTACCACGACCGCGCGCCCGGCTGGTGCCTGACCAACAAGCAATCTCTGCACGACCCGGACGGCCGCCTGCTCGGACTCGTCTGCATCTCCAAAGACCTGACCGAACTGACCCGCGAAAAACTGCTGGACGAGCGCTTCGCCGCCTGCGTCGATCACATCCAGACCCATTTCGACCGCCCTTGCACCTGGAGGAGCTGTGCGATCTGTCCGGCCTCAGCGTCGGCCAGATGGACCGCCGCATGAAGCGGGTGTTCCAGGCCAGCGTCGGCGAATTCATCCGCCGCACACGGATGGAAGCCGCCTGCCACGCCATCCAGCACAGCGGCCGGCCGCTGGCCGACATCGCCGCCAGCTGCGGCTTTTCCGATCAAAGCGCGCTGACCCGGCTGTGCCGGCAAATGTTCGGCCTCAGTCCGCGCCAATTGCGGCTGCGGACGCCGCCCGCCGCGGCGGCCATGGGCGCGGCCGCCTGGGCCGCCAGCCCCTGACCAGGCCGTAGCGCGACGGACCTCGCACGGATTTCCGGAACGTATTCACGGTCTCGCGAGCTAAGGCGGGACAAGGCGAAAACCGCTGAAGGAGTGGAGTGCGCATACGGCGCGTAAGCATTTCGTAGCCGGTTTCAACGCCCTTTATTTATCCATTCTGCCGACGCGCAGCAGACATCGAACGGCTTCTCAGGCCCCGCCAGGCCGCCACCGTCGCCACGCTCTGCCAGGCCGCGCGCAGAATGCGCTCGCAGGCCGCAAACGGCGCCTTGCCGCCGTCCAGCATCCCGTACATGCCCTCGAACAAGCGCACCAGGAACTCCGCGGCGATGCCCACCTCGATATCCCGCGGCAGCTCGCCCTGGGCGATGGCGCGCCGCAGCTGGCGGCGCACATAGTGCATGGTGGCGCGGTCCATCAGTTCGCGGCGGCGCAGGATGCCGCGGTTCTCCCGGTTGCGCTCGCACTTGTGGTACAGAAACTCCGTCACCCGCTGCGCCGGCCCCGGTTCGTGGAACTGGCGCAGGTAATACATGCCCACCGCCACCAGCGTCTCGCCCGCCGACGCCCGCTCCGCCGGGAAACGCAGCGCGTCCAGTTCGAACACGCGGTCCACCATGGCCCGGCACACTTCCATCTTGTTGTCGTAATGCCCGTAGACCGCGCCGCGCGACACCCCCGCCTCGTCGGCGATTTGCGCCATGGTGGCGTTGGCCACGCCCTGCCGCAGAAACACCCGCTCCGCGCCGTCCAGGATCGCGTCCCGGGTTTTTTGCGATTCTTCCTTGGTTTTCCTGGCCATATCCGCCTCTGAACTTTTCCCCGAATGCTACCTCAAAGGATTAATTAATCAAGCGTGATTGATTAATTAAACGGACGACACTCGACGCGCTCAAGGCAAGGCGCGCCGGCCTGGCGTCCCTCGATCTTTTGAAACTCTTCTTAGGCACTACCCATGTCACACACAACGACAAACCACCGCGATCTGGACACGTTGCCGGTGTCCAAACTGTTCTGGCAATACACCATTCCCTCCCTTGCCGGCATGCTGGCCACCGGCCTTTACGTGGTCATAGACGGCATCTTCGTCGGCCACTTCGTCGGCAGCCACGGCCTGGCGGCCATCTCGCTGGCCTACCCGCTGGTGATGATGCAAGTGGGCCTGGGCGCCATGCTGAGCATGGGCGCGGCCACTCGCATCGCCATTTTGCAAGGCGGCGGCGACTATGATCGCGCGCGCTCCACCCTGCTGGCGGCGCTGGCGCTGCTGGCCCTGATCAGCCTGGCCATCCCGCTGCTGGGCCTTACTTATCTGGACACCCTGCTGCAATGGCTGCAAGCCGACAAGCAGCCTATCGTGATGGCGGAAGCGCGCAACTATCTGCAATGGATGCTGGGCGGCGCGCTGTTCACCATGGGCCAGATGGTGGCCACTTATCTGCTGCGCAACGACGGCCGCCCGCGGCTGGCCACCCTGCTGATGGTGATAGGCTCGCTGTTGAACGTGGTGTTCAATTACCTGTTCGTCGGCGTGTTCAAGCTGGGCCTGGCCGGCTCGGCCCAGGCCACCTTGCTGTCCGAATCAGTGGTAATGCTGGGCGGCCTCGGCTATTTCTTCACCCGCCACGCGCGGCTGCGCCTGCGCTTGACGCACCTGCGGCTGGACTGGCGCTGCTGCGGCCCCGTCCTGGCGCTGGGCCTGTCCAGCCTGCTGATGGAGTTCAATCTGGCCTTGCTGATGTTCGCCCACAACTTCCAGCTGCTGCGCTGGGGCACGGACCTGAGCGTGGCCGCCTACGCCACCGCCGGCTACAGCGAGGCCTTGTTCACCCTGGTGGTGCACGGGCTGGCGGTGGGCCTGCAGCCGCTGCTCAGCCACTCCACCGGCGCCGGCCGGCCGGAACGCACCCGCGAAGCGCTGCGCTACGGCCTGCGCGTCACCCTGCTGCTGGGCTTCACCGCTCTGGCGGCGGTGCAGCTGTTCCCCACCTTGATCGTGCGGATGTACAACAGCGAAGACCTGGCGCTGATCGCCGCCGGCAGCCATGCGCTGCGCCTGCACTTGCTGGCCATGCCCTTCGACGGCCTGGTGATCATCGGCATTCTCGCGCTGCAGGCGATGGCGATGACGCGGGCGGCGCTGCTGCTGACCATAGGCAAGACCCTGTTGCTGCTGCCGGCCTTGTGGCTGTTGCCGCTGTGGCTGGCGCTGGACGGCGTCTGGCTGGCGATGCCGCTGGTCAATCTGCTGCTGGGCACGGCCGCCGCACTGGCCTTGTGGAGCGCCTTGCGCCGGCTGAAACACGAAGAGAAGCCGGCGACCGCGGCCTGATCGCTTCCGTTCTCAACCAATGGCCGGATTTCCGGCCATTTTTTTTAGACATTGGCGAACCGGTTCCAATTGCCATTGTCTATATCCTTCGCGCGCACGTCGCGCCTCCTTGCTCTTGCCCCCGCTTCGGCCCCCGGCCGCGCCCCGCCGCGCTTAAAGCCTGCTCCACGTCTCAGACAAGGCGTTGAACAGCGTCTTAAGGCATGTTTACGATCCCGCGAGCTAAGGCGGGACCAGACCTTGCGGCTGAGAAAGCGGAATGTACAGGGGGCACACGAGCATTTCGAAGGCGCACTCGCCGTGTGACGTCTCACGACGCTCAGCAGATCGTAAACAGGTTCTTAGGGGTCGCGGGATCCCGGGCCGATTCGTATAGTGATAGCACCCGTCTGTCGGCGCCCGCGCCGCGGCTTGACTCCAACCCGTCAATAACAAGGAAAACAATGTCTCTGACCACCATTCCCCGCTGGACCGTCGCCGCCCCGCTTGTCGCCTGGGCCGCAATCGTGGCAGCGCCCACCTTTGCCGCCTCCGCGCTGTTCACCGCCTTGCTGGCCGTCTTGCTGGCCGGCACCGTCTTCGCCGCCGTCCATCACGCAGAAGTGGTGGCGCACAAGGTGGGCGAACCGTTCGGCACGCTGATCCTGGCGCTGGCGGTGACGGTGATCGAAGTGGCGCTGATCGTCTCCTTCATGCTGGCCGGCGGCGAAAGCAAGCTGGCGCTGGCGCGCGACACCATTTTTTCCGCCATCATGATCACCTGCAACGGCATCGTCGGCATCTGCCTGCTGCTGGGCGGCCTGCGCCATCGCGAACAGAACTTCCAGCTCAGCGGCGCCAAGGTGGCGCTGACCGTGCTGGCCGCCATCTCCGTGCTGGCGCTGGTCTTGCCCAATTACGGCACCAGCGAGCCCGGCCCGCTGCTGTCCTCCTCGCAACTGGCCTTCACCGGCGTGGTGTCGCTGGTGCTGTACGGCGCCTTCGTCTTTGTGCAGACCATACGCCACCGCGACTACTTCCTGCTGGAAGGCAGCCGCAGCGAGGACGAACACGCGCCGCCGCCGTCCGTCAAAGTCACGCTGACCAGCCTGGCGCTGCTGCTGGTCTGCCTGGTGGGCGTGGTCAGCCTGGCCAAGCTGCTGTCGCCGTCGATCGAAGGCTTCGTGGCCGCCGCCGGCGCGCCGGCCGCCGTGGTGGGCATCATCATCGCCGCCCTGGTGCTGCTGCCGGAAGGCTTGGCCGCCGCCAACGCCGCGCGCGCGGACCGGGTGCAGACCAGCCTCAACCTGGCGCTGGGCTCGGCGCTGGCCTCCATCGGCCTGACCATTCCCACCGTGGCGATGATCTTCGTGGCGATGGGCGAGCCGCTGATCCTGGGCCTGGAAAACAAGGAAACCATCTTCCTGGTGCTGACCCTGCTGGTCAGCTCGATGTCGCTGGCGGTGGGCCGCACCACCATTTTGCAGGGCATCGTCCACCTGGTGATCTTCGCGTCCTTCGTGTTCTTCGCCATCAGCCCCTGAGCGCCTGCTGTACGCAAAACAAAACCGCCAACCGTTGCCGGCTGGCGGTTTTTTCATTGGCGGACCTGGTTCTCAGAACCGGTTCATGATCTCGCGAGCTAAGGCGAGACAAGGCGAAAACGGCTGAGAAAGCGGAGTGTACACACGGTACATGAGCATTTCGAAGCCGGTACTCACCGTGTGACGCCTCACGACGCGCAGCAGATCGTGAACCGGTTCTCAGACCGACATCGCTTCCAGCACCTTGGCGCTGTCCACAATCTGCACGAACTTGACGATCTTGCCGTCCCGCAGCGTGTAAATGTGGGCGAAAGAGGCGACGAAGCCCTTGCCGGTGGCGCGGTAAACGCCGTGGTAGAAGCCCTGGGCGATCACATGCTCGCCGGCGTCGTAGAAGCTGTCCACCGCCGCGCGGTAACCTTCCCACTCGCGGCCCAGCCGCTCGTGCACGTTCTTGACGATGGACTCCGCGCCGACATAGGTGCCGGCGTAAGGGAAGCCGGCGGCTTCGGTCCATTCCGCGTCCGGCGCCAGCGCGGCCAAGAGATTGCGGCCGTTGGCCTCGGAATCGCCTTCATAGGTGGCGCGGACGATGTCCACATTGCTCAGGTGGCCCTGGCCCGGGGTTTGATTAGCGTTCATGGTGTTCCATCCAAAAATCGGTTTGCTCATGCCCTTCCTTCATTGCGGCAACACACAGCTGTCCGGCCCGCAAGCCAGCGTCTCCGCCGCGGCCGGCGCCGCGCTGGACGCGGCCTGGCTCAGGCGGGCGCGCCAAGCGTCCGGCCGGCCCAGATAAGCGCCCAGGTCCAGCACCGTCAGCCGGCCGTTTTCCTCCAGCGCCAGCGTGGGGAAGCCCTGGCCGCCCACTTGGGCCAACAGCCGGCGGCTTTCCTGGAAGTGGGCGTCGGTGGCCGAGCCTTCCAGGCGATGGTAAGCCGCGGCGAAAGCCTCCGCGTCCAGGCCGATGTCGGCGGCCAGTTCGGCCAGCACCGGGAATTCCGCGATACGACGGCCTTCCACGAAGTGGGCGCGCTGGATGCGATGCAGCAGTGCCAGCCCGCCGCCGGCCGCTTCCTCCGCCGCCAGCACGGCGGTGGTGGGCGGCGCGGAATCCATCACCGCGCCGTGGTCCTTGAGCAGGCCGTCAAAATACGCTTCGCCGAAAGGCTGGCCGGAGACTTCCGCGATGCGGCGGTCGTGCGGCAGCACGAATTGGCGCCACTCAGGGCTGACCCGGCGGCGATTGGCGCCCACCATCATGCCGCCGCCGTGCAGCGCCACCGTCAGGCCCGGCACGCCGCGCGCGGCTTCCAGCAAGGGCGCGGCGCCGTAGCACCAGCCGCAGAGCGGATCGAAAATAGTGTGCAAAATAATGCCGGACATGGCGGTTTCCTTTCTTGCGCCGCCCGCGACGCGGGCGGCCATACATTCAAATCATCAGACGTAGAAAGCATCAAGGGCGGCAAACGAATCCTGAGGCAAGGCGCGCCGACGCCGGCAGTACATGGAGTACGGAAGTCGGCGCCGCGCAGCATCAGGACTTTCGCTGGCTGCCCTCAGAGCCTTATTGCGGCCACTTCATCTCGCCCTTGAGCACCTTGGCGCTCAGTTCCAGATCCGCCACGCCGTCCAGCTTCGGATAACGCTGCTTCATCGCCGTCACCAGCTCGGCCGAGTTCTTGGCCTTGGGCAGTTCCGCTTCCAGCGTTTTCAGGTAGTCGCTGGTGAACTTCACCGAAGCCAGGGTATGCGGCGCGTTGTTCAGGAAATGACCGGGCACCACGACCTTGGGCTTCAGCGCCTGCAGGTTTTTCAGCGACTTCTGCCAGTCGGCGCGGTCTTTCGGGGTTTGGGTGTCCGCGGTCCAGACATGCATATTGCCGTAGGTCAGCACGCCGCCCATCGCGGTCTTGATCGACGGCGCCCAGATATAGGTGCGGTCCGGGGTCGGGCCTTTCAGACCCATGACCTGCAGTTTCTGGCCGTCCACTTTCAGGGTGTCGCCCTGGATGGGTTCCGGCACGATCACGGTCTTGGGCGCGTTGTCCTTCAGGATCGGGCCCCAGTAGGCCATCTTGCCGTCCTTGGAAGCCTTGATCGCTTCAATGGTGGCGGCGGTGGCCAGCACCTTGGCGTCCGGGAAAGCGGCCTTGATCACATCCAGGCCAAAGTAGAAGTCCGGGTCCGGATGGGAAATGAACACCGTGGTCAGCTTCTTGCCGCTGGCCTTGACCTTGGCCACCAGGGCCTCGGCGTCGTTGCGCTGGAACTGGGCGTCGATCAGCACGGCCTCGCTCTTGCCGGTGACCAATTCCGAGGACACCGGGAACAGGCTCTTGGCGCCGGGGTTGTAGACATCCACTTTCAAAGCGTCGGCTTGGGCGAAGGCGGCGGACATCAACAGGGCGCCTGCTACAAAGCTGCCGGAAATGCGGTGTTGGATCATGATGGTTTCCATTTGGTGAATTTGAGATCGGTCGGCTTGGTAGCAAGCCTGATGTGAATCATAGATTGCTATTTTCGAATCAAAAACCGGATAATAAGCAATGGTTAGTTGCATGAATCGAGCGAATCATGGATAGGATCACCGCGGCGCAAGTGTTTGTGACCATTACCGAACGCGGCAGCCTGGTGGCCGCGGCGGATACGCTGGACATGTCGCGGGCGATGATCACCCGCTATCTGGCGGAAATGGAGGAATGGGCCGGCACCCGGCTGCTGCACCGCACCACCCGGCGGCTGAGCCTGACTCCGGCCGGTGAGGAGACGCTGGCGCGTTGCCGGCAGATGTTGGAAATCGCCGGGCAGATGCCGGCGGCCAACAGCGCGGACCCCGGTCAGCCGCAGGGCCTGCTGCGCATCAGCTGCGCGCAGTCTCTGGCTCAGGACGCGCTGGCGGCGGCGGTGACCGAGTTTCTGCGCCGCTATCCGCAAACCGCCATCGATCTGCAGATCAGCAACCGCGCGGTCAATCTGGTGGAAGAAAGAATCGATCTGGCCATCCGCATCACCAATGCGCTGGACCCCAGTCTGATCGCGCGGCCGCTGGCCAGTTGCGCGTCGGTGATCTGCGCCTCTCCCGCCTATCTGGCCGCCCACGGCGCGCCCAAGCGGCTGGAGGATTTGTCTCTGCACAACTGTCTGACCTATTCCTATTTCGGCAAGAGCTTGTGGCGTTTCCAGCGTCACGGCGAGCAGTTGGCGGTGCCGGTCAGCGGCAATCTGAGCGCCAACGAGTCCATGGTCTTGTTGTCCGCCACCGCGGCCGGCGCGGGCATCGCCTTGCAGCCCTTGTATTCCGCCGCGCCGCTGATCGCCAGCGGTCAGTTGGTGGCTTTGTTGCCGGAGTATCAGCCGCAGGAGTTGGGCATTTACGGTATTTATGCTTCGCGCCGGCAGATGCCGGCCACCTTGCGGGCGATGCTGGATTTTCTGGTGGAGCGTTTCGCCAGTGATCCGGCCTGGCAGGCGCGTACCGCCGGCGGCTGAGGTCGGGTGGGGGTCAAGGTGGGGTGGTTGGGGTGGCTAGGTGTGTGGGTTTTGAATCCGCTACGCGGATGATGATTTTCATTGCCGGGGCTGCCCGGCAGGCAGGAAGGGGAACAACTCGGCCAAATTCCCTATCACTGAGCGAATCAAAGATTCGCACGTAGACACCCCAAAGGCCGCCCTGCAAGCCTGGCCTGCGGCTTCCCGCCGGTTCCCCCCAGGCCCGAGGCGCGGCTGAACTCTCTACGTGCGAATCTCTGATTCGCTCAGTGATGGCGCGCTACCGTCGCGGTGCTCGAACAAGCAGCCGCTTAAAACCTCGGGCCTGCCACCCGACGGCAGGCTTGAAGGGACCAGGGGCGCGTCGGATACATGCTTTCTTTTAGGAAACAAGACTTATCCACAGACAAGAGCAATGGGCCAAGTTACCCACAAGAATGGCCCACTTCGCTAAACCACCCCTCATAATTCAAAAAAGACCATCTCGTGTAGTGCCCAGGTGTCCCCTCGGGGCGCGCTCTGGGTTTCGCGTCCTGGGGACGAGGGGGGCTGGAAGGGGCGGCGGCCCGCCCCCTCCCCGTCTTATTCCCTCGCGACGCTGCGCTTGCCTCGCTCGGTCAGCGCGGAAAGCGGCACCTAAATCATCATCCGCGCAGCGGATTCAAAACCAACCATCCCGCCTTGACCCAAGACCCACCCTCGGCAACAATCCCCCCGTTGCCGCCAAAACAAGCGGCACACGGGATTGGCGTCCCGTCGCTAGCATTAACCCCCGACCCGCGCAGCAATTGCGTGGCCGGCTTTACCATCCATGACTACGCCATTCGGCAGACGCATGGTGGACTATGAATCGGCACAGACAACGATTTGATTTATTTAGACGCCAATCCTGTTCCCTCTTTAATGGGCTCAGGTGCTTCATCTTGTGTTATTCGCTAGGAGAAACACCATGCAACACGCTCAAACCTTTCCCCCCCGCCGCCGCTACAAATTGAACGCCCTGGAACAACAGAGCGCACTGCTCCCCTTCGTCCGCTTCTGCCCCGGCCGCACCTACCCGCATTACTGGCAAATGCCCACGCCCAGCAAGGATCTCCTCGCCGACCACGCCTATGGCCGCGAATGCGCGGCTCACCTGTTGCAATGGCTGAAGGACAACCGTGAATACGTCGGCAAAGGCCTGCTCAGCCGCGTGGCGCGCGACATCGATTTTGACGACCGCGCCGGTCGCGGCCAGTGGATGGGCTTTTTCAACTATCTGGAAATCATGATGCTGCTGGGGGCCGACCGGGTCCGGGTTTACCGCCATGTGGACAGCCAGCACCAGATCTACCTGGCGCTGGGACAGCGCTTCAGCCTGGAAGCGCGCTTCCGCCGCATCCGCCTGCGAAACCGCTAAGCGCCTTGCGGTGGGTATCGCTGCGCTCCACCCACCCTACGGCGGATGGTTTGCTCGGGGTATTTGTAGGGTGGGTGGAGCCTATAGGCGATACCCACCAAACCCCGCCGCCAAGACCCAAGCATCAATCCCATCACGTTTCCGCGTGGGTATCGCTACGCTCCACCCACCCTACGGTGGACGGTCTTGTAGGGTGGGTGGAGCCGATAGGCGATACCCACCAAAGCCCGCCGCCAAGATCCAAGCATCAATCCCATCGCGTTTCCGCGTGGGTATCGCTGCGCTCCACCCACCCTACGGTGGATGGTCTTGTAGGGTGGGTGGAGCCGCAGGCGATACCCACCACACTCCCCCACCGAAAACCAACACTCAAGGCGCGGCCAGGTAATCCTGCAGGCATGTCTGCAAATGCTCGCGCAGCGCCGCCACCGCCGGCGACAGCATCAGACGATGCGGGATCACCAGACACAGCGGCGTCGCCTCGGTCTGCCAATCTTCCAACAGCGGCAGCAAACGGCCGGCGCGCAGATCGTCCAGCGCGTCCAAACGCGATTTATAGGCGATGCCCAAACCCTCCAGCGCCCAGCGCCGCACCACCTCGCCGTCGTCGCTCTGGCGGCGGCCGTCCACCGTCACCTGCTCCCGCAGCGGACCCTGGCTGAAACTCCAGCGCTCGTGCAAGGCCGCGCCCAACACCAGCCGCAGGCATTGATGGCGGCGCAGTTCCTGCGGCGATTGCGGCCGGCCGTGGCGCGCCAGATAGTCCGGCGACGCGCACAGCACCCGCCGGTTGTCCGGCGCCAGCGGCAGGGCCACCAGGCTGGAGTCTTCCGGCACGCCGTAGCGCAGAGCCACGTCCACCGGCTGCCGGTACAGATCCGCCACCCGGTCGCTGATCCGCAATTGCAGGCGCAGACCGGCGTGCCGCTCCAGAAAGGCGTCCAGCCAGCCGCGCAGCCGGCTGCGCCCCAGGTCCGACGGCATGGACAGCGACAGCTCCCCGCTCAAAGCCTGCCCCTGCAAGGCCAGCGCCTGGCCGCCGGCCTCCACCGCCTCCAGCGCGGCGCGCGCATGGGCCAGGTAGCGCTCTCCGGCCAGGGTCAGCCGCAGGCTGCGGGTGGAGCGCGCCAGCAATTGCGCGCCCACGGTTTTTTCCAGCCGCTTCAGCGCCGCGCTGGCCACCGCCGGGCTCAGATCCAGCTGACGCGCGGCGGCGGACAGGCTGCCGTTGTCGGCGGCGCGGACGAATACCTGCAAATCTTCGAAACGGACCATGATCGTCAAAATTTTTTTGAAACTGAATCGAATTTTAGCCGGCTTTTCGTTGGGTCGAATAGGAATAGCATAAGCACCATCAAGACCGGGCCTTAGAACCTGTTCAAAGTCTGCTGCGCTTCGGCGATACGGCGTTGAAAACAAGCTCAAAATGCTCATGTACCACGTGTACATTCCGCTTTTTCGCTCGTTTTCGCCTTGTCTCGCTCTTGCTCGCGAGACTTTGAACAGGCTCTTATCGGCCCACACGCTATGGAGCATGCCAAGATGAAAGCCGTCGCCTATTACCAGAATCTGCCGATCGACCACCCGGAATCGCTGCAGGACGTGCAGCTGCCCGAGCCCGCCATCGGCGAGCACGACCTGTTGGTGGAGGTCAAAGCCGTTTCAGTGAACCCGGTGGACACCAAGGTGCGCGCCGGCGCGGCGCCGGAAGCCGGCCAGCCCAAGGTGCTGGGCTGGGACGCCGCCGGCGTGGTGCGCGCGGTGGGCGACAAGGTCAGCCTGTTCCAACCCGGCGACAAGGTGTGGTACGCCGGCGCGCTGCACCGCCCCGGCGCCAATAGCGAATTGCACGCGGTGGACGAGCGCATCGTCGGCCGCATGCCGCACAGCCTGGACTTCGAACAGGCCGCCGCCCTGCCGCTGACCGCCATCACCGCCTGGGAACTGTTGTTCGACCGGCTGCAAGTGCTGGACAACCGCGCGCCCAGCGGCCGGAGCCTGCTGGTGGTGGGCGCGGCCGGCGGCGTCGGCTCCATCCTGTTGCAGCTGGCGCGCCAGCTGACCGGGCTGACCGTGATCGCCACCGCCTCGCGGCCGGAAACCCAGGCCTGGGTCAAGGAGCTGGGCGCTCACCATGTGATCGACCACCGCCTCCCGCTCAGCGAGGAGCTCAAGCGCATCGGCTACCCCAGCGTCGATTACGTGGCCAGCCTGAACCAGACCGACGCCCACTTCAAGGAGATCGCCGCCGCCATCGCGCCGCAGGGCAAACTGGCGCTGATCGACGACCCGGCGGCCCTGGACGTGCGCGAGCTGAAGCGCAAGAGCGTGTCGCTGCACTGGGAGTTCATGTACACCCGTTCGCTGTTCGGCACCGATGATCAGATTGAGCAGCACCGCCTGCTGAACCGGCTGGCCGAGCTGGTGGACGCCGGCCTGATCCGCAGCACGGTGGCCGAGCGCTTCGGCCGCGTCGACGCCGCCAATCTGAAACGCGCCCACGCCTTGCTGGAGAGCAACCGGGCCAAGGGCAAGATCGTGCTCTCGGGTTTCTAAGAACCGGTTTGCGATCCGCTGCGCGTCGTGAAGCGTTGCACGGTGAGGACGAGCTCAAAATGCCCATGTACCACAAGTACATTCCGCTTTTTCGCTCGTTTTCGCCTTGCCTCGCTCTCGCTCGCGAGAGCGTAAACGCCTTCTAAGAACCGATACACGCCATCGCGCCGGCGGCGGCGCCTCGCCGCCGGCCTCATGCCAGCGCGCTAAGCGTCGCCGTCCGTCGCCGAAATCGCTTCACAAGGCGCAGCCAGCGCGGAATAATGGCCTGCTGGCTGTCTTTAACAATCCGGGGAACGAGATCACGAATGCGCACGCTTTCGCCTCCGGCCCCGCCGCAGGCGACGCCGGCCGCGCCGCAGCGCCTGGCCCGTCCCGCCATTCCACCCTCCGTTCCCTCAGCCGGCCAGACCGGCGGCGCAAGCGCTCCCTGCCGCCAAACCTTTGCGTAATGGCCTATACCAAGCCTGAGGCCGAAGCGAAACCGGAGCCGCCGCCCGCGCAACAGAATACACAGGTTCAGAGACATAACCATGGCGCAAGGCGCAGCCGCGCCGCCATCTGTTGGGATACTCATATGCCTGATGCCAAATCATTGCGGAGCCAGCCGATACAGATCACCTTGCTGGACGATCACCTGATGGTGCTGAACAGCCTGGCCGGCCTCCTGGCCGATGAAACCGACTTGAACGTAACCGGACAGTTCACCAGCAGCGCGCCGCTGATTCAGCATCTGAAGCAGCACGACGGCGTCGACGTCGTGGTCACCGACTACGCGCTCAGCCCCGGCGACATCGACGGCTTCAGCCTGATCCGCGGCCTGCGCCGGCGCTTCGCCCGCGTGCGCATCCTGGTGATGTCGGCCTATTACACCCCGGCCACGGTGGCGCTGGCGCTGCGCTGCGGCGCTCACGGCTTCATCGGCAAGGAGCAGAGCCTGGACGAACTGGTGGCCGCCATCCGCCTGCTGGCCGACGGCCACAGCTATCTGAGCCCGGACATGAGCGCCGCGCTGAACGAAAGCTGCGCCAACCTGCCGGCACCGCAAAAAGCCATGTTGCGCAGCTTGCTGGACCATCCGGAGCTGTCCCCGCGCGAACGCGAGGTGCTGCGCTGCTGCCTGGACGGCATGACGGTCAGCGATATCGCCGTCAAGTTCTCGCGCAGCATCAAGACCATCAGCAATCAGAAGCAGTCCGCGCTGAAAAAGCTGGGTCTGCGCAGCGACAACGAGCTGTTCCAGCTGCAAAGCCGGCTGGCCAGCCACTGACGCCATGCGCGCGCGCTCCTTTCTGCTCTCCTGTCTGCTGCCGGCCTTCTGCCTGTCCGGTCTGAGCCACGCCGGCTTCAAGCCGGCGGAACGCGCCTGGCTGGCCAAGCACCCGGTGGTGCGCTACGCGATAGACCCCCACGGCTGGCCTATCGAATACATGGAGGACGGCGAGCACCGCGGCCTGACCCAGGCTTATCTGAACCGCATTTCCGAGATCAGCGGCCTGCGCTTCGAGCTGGTGCCGGTGGCCAACCGCCAGCAGGCGGTGGACATGATGCTGAGCGGCCGCATCGATCTGCTCACCGCGCTGTCCTCCGGCCTGATTCCGCCGGAGGTGGGCCGGCGCATCCGCTTCAGCGACCCCTATTTTTCCGGCAGCACCGTGCTGGTCACCCAGCCGGACAAGCCCATCGTGTTCAACACCTCCAAGCTGGCCAACAAGACCATCGCGGTGGAAAGCGGCGACCCTTACGAATACTTCCTACGCGAAAACTTTCCCGCAGTGGACATCGTAGCCACGCCCACGCCGCTGGCGGCGCTGGACGCGGTGGCGGACGGCAAGGCCTACGCCGCGGTGGGGCTGGACGCGGTAATGCAATCCGTGATCCGCCGCCGTTATTACGGCTCGCTGCGCATCGCCGGCAGCGTCAGCGAAATGCCCAGACTGGTGTCGATGGCGGTGAACAAGGACCAGCCGCAACTGCTGTCCATCATCAACGACTCGCTGGCGCGGCTGACCGCGGACGACACCCAGCACATGCTGGAAGACTGGTTGCAGACCACCGACTACGGCGCGCCGTCCTGGCGCTCCATCGCCCGTTATTACGCGCTGGAGCTGTCCGGCGTCGGCCTGGTCCTGCTCTTGCTGCTGCTGTTCGCCCAGCGCGCCCACGCCGCGCGCCGCGCCGCCCAGCGCAGCGAGGCGGAGAAATCCACCTTTCTGGCGGTGATGAGCCATGAAATCCGCACGCCGATGAACGCGGTGCTGGCCTCGGTGGAGCTACTGCGCCAGGCCGAGCTGCCGCCGCGCGAACGCGAGCTGGCGGCGCTGGCCAACGCCTCGGCAGTGAATTTGCTGGAGCTGCTGGACAATGTGCTGGACGTGTCCAAGCTCAACGCCAGGCGGCTGCGGCTGGAGCCGCTGGCCACCGACGCGGCGGCGCTGTCCAGCGGCGTGGCGGCGATCTACCGCGCCTGCGCGGAAAAGAAAGGGCTGGAACTGCGGCTGGAGCTGCTTGGCCTGTGCGGCCGCCTGCTGGTGCTGGACCCGGTGCGCCTGCGCCAGATCCTGAGCAATCTGCTCAGCAACGCGGTCAAGTTCACCCGCCAGGGCGAGGTGTGCCTGCGATTGGAACTACAGGAAATAGAGGAAGAGCGGGCGCTGCTCTGCGTCCAGGTCAGCGACACCGGCATCGGCATCGCGCCGGAACAGCAGGCCCGCTTGTTTCACGAATACGCGCAGGCGGACCATACCCAGCAACGCTACGGCGGCACCGGGCTGGGCTTGTTGATCTGCCGGCAACTGGTGGAGCTGATGTCCGGCCGCATCGCGCTGGACAGCCAGCCGGAACAAGGCACCACGGTGACCTTGTGGCTGCCGGTGCGCCATGCGCCGGCCGAGCCGGCAGCGGCCGCCGAGCCGGACGTCGCCAGCCCGCCGGCCGCCCTCAAGGAAGCCTGCGATCCCATCCTAGTGGTGGAGGACCAGCCGGCCAATCGCTTCATCATCGCCCAGCAGCTGCTGCAACTGGGCTACCGCGCGGTGACGGCGGACAACGGCGCCGCCGCGCTGGGCTTGCTGGATCAGGGCCAGCGCTTCGCCATGGCGCTGCTGGACTGCAATCTGCCCGGCATCAGCGGCTATCAACTGGCGCTGCGGCTGCGCCGCCACCCGGCCTTGCAGTGGCAGCCCTATCTGCCCATCATCGCCATCTCGGCCACCACCGGCATAGAACACCAGCAGCGTTGCCTGGACAGCGGCATAGACAGCTGCCTGACCAAGCCCTTGCGGCTGGCCCAGCTGGAACAGATCATGACGCTGTGGCTGGATCACCGCCCCGGCCCGGTGCCGGCAGCGCCGGTCCCGCCCGACGGCGAGCTGACGCAGTTGCTAAGCCACAGCTGCGACGCCGACGCCGCCGCCTTGCGCCAGGCCTTGCTGGCGCGGGACTGGCCGCAGGCGGAACACTACGCGCACCGCCTGCACGGCGTGGCGCTCAGCGCCGGCCTGCCGCGCCTGCCGGCGCTGGCGGCGGACATGCAGACCGCGCTGCGCCAGCCGCAGCCGGACGCCGCCCGGCTGCAAGACCTGCTTCAGGCGCTGGAGGCGGCGCTGCCGCAAGCGGAGCCGAGCGGCGACTGAGCGAGGCGCCCCGCCAGCTGCCGCTCCACCACCTGGCAGACATGGGCCACGGTCTTGATGTCGACGATGTCGTCGACGCCGATCTCGATGCCGAACTCATCGTTCAGCAAGAGCACCATGTCCAGCAGCTCCATCGAGTCCGCGTACAACTCGTCCACCAGCCGCGCCTGCGGCTGCAGCTTGGACTCCTCCACCGATAAACAGCAGGCCATCACCGCCACCACTTGTTGCTCAAGACTGATTGCCACGGTTGCGCTCCCGGATGCGGTTGGGATCGAGATGCAGGCCGTCGGTGGTCAGGGTGACCCCCGAAGACGAGCTCAAGGCTTCGCCGCGCCGCGCCTCCGCGGCCGCGTCTATGCTCAGCCCGCTGAGCAACGCCGTGACCAGCGGGTTGGCCGGCTTGCCGCGCGGCAATAGATTGGCCTCGCGGATCAAGGTGCGCGCGAAGCTGCTCAGCGCCTGGCGCTGTCGCTCCAAACCCGGATGCTCGGCCAGCACTTGCCGCAACTGCGCGGCATCGTCGCCCAGCGTGCCCGCCTTGCCGTCGGCGAAGTCCTTCAGCACGCCGCTCTGCTGGGTGCTGTTGCCCGGCAACACGCGGTTGCGCAACGCTTCAAACTCGCGTCGTTGCGCGAAGGGCTGCGTCGCGTCGGGCTCCAAGGCGCCGCGCACCGCGCGGATCAGCTCGCTGCCGGCGTCCAGCGCGAAAGCGCGGCTACGCAGATAAGCCTGGGTCGGCAGCGTGTACAGATTGCCGTCGCGGAACTTGAGCCCGCCAAAGCCGCCTCCGGCCCCTTCAGCCGCCTGAGCCGCGTCCGCCGTCGGCGCTCGGCCAAGCTGAGACGCTGGTCCATTGGCCTCCGGTTCGCCGGCCGCGCTCTGGCCGGCGGCGGCGTTCAAGACTTGGGATAAGCCATCCGCCACCTGTCGCGCGGCCTGATGCAGACTCGAGCCGGCATCGGCGACCGGCGCGTCTCCGGCCGACAAGCGAACCGCTTGGTCCAACGGCGTGCTGGCCGCTTGCTGGATATCGACGCGTTCGGCCCGCAACTCGCCTTCCACGCGCCGGCCGGCCGCGGTGTCCAGCACCTGGGACAAGCCGTCGGCCACCGTGCGCGCGGCCTGATGCAGGCGAGCGCCGGCATCCACCGCCGGCGTGTTGCGCGGCTGAAGACCCAAGCCGCTCAGAAACTCGCCCAACAAGGGATTGGCGCGTCCGCCCGGCGGCAGCAAATTGGTTTCCCGGATCAGGGTTTGCGCAAAACCGCCCAGCGCCTGACGCTGCCGCTCCAGGCCGGGATGTTCGGCCAACACGCCGCCCAGCCGGCGCGCGTCGGCGGCCAGCGTTTCCGGCGCGCCGTCGGCGAATTGCCGCAGCAAATCGTCTTGCTGCATGCGGCCGCTGGGCAACATCCGGTTGCGCAAGGCTTCGAACTCGCGCCGTTGCGCGAAGGGCTGCGCCGCGTCGGGCTCCAGCGCGTCGCGCAGCGCCTTGATCAGTTCCCGGCCGGCGGCATGGCCGTCCAAGGTCGAATGAAAAATCTGGCTACGCAGATAGGCCTGGCTGGGCAGATTGCGCAGCGGGCCGCCACGGAAGGACAGCCCGGCGAACTCCCCGCCTAGGCTGGCGGTTTGCGGCTGGGCTGCCGCGTCGAGCCGCGCCTGACGCGCCGTCGCCTCCAGCTTGCCCGCTTGCGCCGCGCCGGGAATGGGGGTCGCCAGCGTTTCCTCGTCCAAGGCCGTGTTCATCAGCTCGGACATGGCCGTCGACACCTGGCTGGCCGCGTCGCGCAAAGCTTGGCCGGCATCGGTCTGCGTGCCCTGTTCCACGCCGGACGGCACGCCGCCGAGAGTCTCGGACTGCGGCGTGGCCGGCTGGCTGAGCCGCGCCTGACGCGCCGTCGCCTCCAGCTTGCCCGCCTGCGCCGCGCCGGGCGTGGGCGCCGTCAGCGTTTCCTCGCCCAGCGCCGTGCCCATCAGCTCGGACATCGCCTCCATCACCTGGCTGGCCGCGTGATGCAAAGTCTGGCCGCCATCGGTCTGCGTGCCCTGCTCCACGCCGGACGGCGCGCCTCCCAGGATTGCGGATTGCGGTGCGGCCGGCTGGCTGACCCGCGCCTGACGCGCGGTCGCTTCCAGTTTGCCCGCCTGCGCCGAACCGGCCGTGGGCGCCGGCAGCGTTTCTTCGCCCAGCGCCGTGTTCATCAGCTCGGACAAGGCGCCCGCTACCTGGCTGGCCGCGTCCAGCAAGGGATGGCGCGTTTCCGACAAGGTAGCCTGCTGCGGCTTGGGCAAGTCCTGGCTGCGGGCGACTTGCGGCGCCGGCATGCGCAAGGACGTCACCAGGCGCGAGGGCGCTCCGCCATGATGGCGGTTGCCCTTGTTCACATCGCCCAGATACATGTCGCCGCGCTTGTCCCAACGCCGGTTGTCCTGACGATTGTCCTGACGATTATCGTTATTGGTGGTGTAGTAGTTATTCACCACCATCGGCTGCTGCGCGCCCCCGGCTCGGTCGGGCCTGGTTGAGGGCCCGGGCCGGGATCGGGCTGACCATCGCGGGCGGGGTCCGGTTGTTGCGGGCCTTTCGGGTCTTGCCCCAGCCCTCCAGCACGCTGCGCAGCAATTGCGGCAGGATGGCGACGGTGTCGAGGTCGCGCGCCAGCGTGCCCACGCTGACGCCGCGCTGCTCTATCAACTCGCCGCGCCGCTGCCGCAGTTCTTCAAAAGCCTTCATCGCCGCGCTGTCCACCAGTTCGGTCAAACGCTGGCAGGTGCTCTCGTCCAGCTGACGCCCCAAGTGGGACTCGACGCGGGACAGGATGAAAGGCACCACCTCGCGACGCATGAAGTCATTGCCCAGCTGCAACACGCCGCCCGGACATTGCCGCTCCATCATGGCGGCCAGCTTGTGCTCCAGCTTGCTGCGCTGCTGATAGTGCTTGTCGGTTCTCGGCGTCCACGGGCCAAAAGCGGATTTTTCGCCCAGGCCGTCCTTCAATATCTTGTCGGTGTACTGCTGCGCCAGCCCGTCCAGCGTTTGGCGCGCCTGTTCGCTCAGGCCCTCCTGCCGGCTCAACTGGCTGTAGACCTTGGCGAATTCGGCGATTTCCAGCTTGGCGTAGCGGTTGGGCGACTCCTGATACAGCTCGCCCAGACGCTGAGACTGCGACGAGGCGGCGAACAAGGCCGCCACGCTGTCGCGGCTGTAGTCCGCCTTGTAGCTGGCCAGATCGGCCAGCGAGTGGCGACGCGGCGGCGCGGCGTCGCTGCTGCGCGCCTCGCTCAGCCGTCGCGCCAAGGCGCTGGCCGGCCGCGCCGGTCCATTCAGCAGCGCGGACAGGTCCGGGCAGGAATGGGCGCGTGATAATCCGGAAAGTCCCGGCATATTGCTCTCCTAAGAGCCTGTTCACGATCTTGCGAGCAAGAGCGAGACAAGGCGAAAACGAGCGAAAAAGCGGAATGTACTCGTGTACATGAGCATTTTGAGCTTGTTTTTAACGCCGTATCGCCACAGCGCAGCAGTTCATGAACAGGTTCTAAAATGTTGATGACGGTTAACGACAAGCTGAGGACAGGGGCGTCGGCGCGCCCGGCCTCAAGCGTCAAACCGCTGCTTAGCCTTGCAGGAAGGACTTGGCGGTTTCCGTGCAGCTGCTGATGGTACTGCTGAGCACCTTGACCAGGTTGTCGTACAGCGAATTGGCGTTGCTATATTTCTGGGTCAGCGTCTGCAGGGTGTTTTTCAGGTTTTCTTCCTGCGCCTTGAAACCGGACTGCCAGGCCTGGAATTTGGCGTTATCCATTTCTACCGCCGAGCCACTGCCCAAGGCGCCAACGTCGCGGATCATGGTGTCGACCGGCGTCATGTCGATCACCACCACCCATTTGCCGTCCGCCGACTTCTGGACGCAGGAATCCGGCAAACCCATCTCCTTGGCCCACTTCCTGGCGTCCTCTTCGCTGCCGCCCTTGATCGGATCCGCCGATTTATCCTGCGAGGGGAAAAGCACCGCCGCTTTCTTGGGCAGGGAGAAATCCGATTTCAGCTTCTGCAGCGCGGCCTTGAGCGCATCGACGTCCAGCTTGACCTTGTTGCCGTCGCCGCCGGGTTTGATCCAGTTCGCCATCTGCGACAGGATGTCGCTGAACGCCTTGTAGAACTCGGTGTACTGGGCCACCACGTTTTCGTACACGCCCAGATAGCCGTCCTTGATGTCGCCGATGGCCTTGCTGATCATTTCCCACAGTTCGCGGTCGGAAATCATGTCCTTGGCCGCGCCCGGCGCCGTGTACAACATCGGCGCGGCAAATTCCCGCGCTGTGGGCGGAGCGTCGGCGAACACGTCGGCGATATCCGCCTGCAGCGTCGACTTTTGCTCGGCGGACATCACATAGCCGCTTTGCGCCAAAGCGCCCAGACTGCTTTTGAGTTGCTGAGTATTCAGCGTCTGCATGTCGCGGGCCTGGTCCTGCGCCCGCGTCAACGCGCCGCGCTGGAAATTAAGCCGCTCGGCCGCCGGCTGCTCGCCGCCGGCAATCGCCGCCTGCCAGCGCTGGTCCACCAGCTTGCTTTCATAGGTGGTCTGCCCTTCGACGGTGCGGCGGGCGGCCTCGTTGGCCTGGCGTAACGCGTCGGCCTTGTTCTGAGCGGTATTGAGCGCGGACAGCTCCGGCCCTTGCGGCGCGGCGGCGCGGGTTTCAACGGCGACGCCGCCGGTATCGGCTCGCGGCGCGGCGGCCGGGGTTTCCGTCGTTTGCGGCAGCGTCAGCGGCAAGGAGGATGTGGTTTGAATGCCGTTCATGGGAATTCCCCTGCATGGCCAGCGCCGAGGCAGGCGCCAAGGCGCTGGCGGAATGAATGGTGTGGAAGGCCGGCCCGACCGGGATGGCCGGGCCGGCGGGCGGCGCCAGGGACGGCGCCGCCCGGTTCCGGGCTAGCGGATCAGGCGCGGATGTTGCCGGCCACAGCCCCCATGGCCGCGCTCTTGGATTGGCTGATGCTGTCCAAGGTGCGCAGCAGCTCCTGGATGAAGCTGTCGGACTTGCGGCTGCTCTCGCGGGTTTCCTCGGAGGCGGTATTGGCCACGCGGCTGGAAGCCTGGCTGATCTGCTGCTCGGACTGCTCCAGCGTGGAGGCGTAGCGGCCAGAGCCGCCGGCGATATTGCTGGCCGCGGACGAGCTATCCATGATGGCCCGACCGGTGGTTTGCTTGGCCTGAGCCTTGAGCTTGGTGTCGTCCATCGTTTGCTGCTCGATCGAGCTCTTCACCGACAAGTCCTCGCTGGCACTGCCCAAGGCGGTTTCATGCGGCTTGCCCAGGTTCTGGTTGCTGGACTTCAAACCGATCTTGTCACCGGCCATGCCGTCCGCCACGCTGCCTGCGGCGTTGGACTGCGTGCCCGGCTCGCCTGCGCCCAACTTGGCCGCGCCCGGCTGCGACTTCAGGCCCACATGCTTCAGGCTGTCGGGCTCCGTGCCCAGCTTGACCGTGTTCTGACGGTTCAGCGTGGTTTGGATATTGCGACTCTCGTCACCGGCCTTGGCCAGCTTGGGCGCGTTGTTCTTCAATGCACCGCGTTCGGCGTTGAGGCCGTTCAAGCTCTTCTTGGCTCCGACGCCGGTAATGGCCATCTGGCCCACGCCCTGAGCAATACTGCTGGACAGGTTGGCGATGCCTTCGCGCACCATGGAGGCGGCGGTGGCCTTGGTGGCGTCGAAGCTGACCAGCGACAACTTGGTGCTTAAAGCGTTGTCGGCGGTGCGCAGCGCCGACATCAAGACGATGGCGGCCACCAGCAGCGCCACCCCGCTGGGCGCCATGCCGCTGATGTCGAAGGATTTACCCTGTTCTGCCTGTTCCTTGACCTTGTCGTTCATCAGCTTGTTCACGCCGGATTCGACCTTCTGGTACAAGGCCCCCAGATCCTGAACAAACTCCGGGTCCTTGGCTTTTTCGCTCAGATAGGCCTTCAGGCCGTCGGTCACCTGCTTGCTCACTTCGGCGGACGGCGGACGCAGTTCCGGCCCGCTCATCACCTCGGCCAGCGCCTTGCCGTCGCGGCCGGCGCTGTTCAGGATGGGCAGGATGTCCTTGATGTCCACCAGCGACTTGGCCGCCAGCGATTTATCGGCCGCGCCGGATTCCGCCGTAGCGGGGAAAAGAGTATGGACGGACGTGGTGTTGATAGTGTTCAGCATGCTATTTTCTCCTGACTCAAGCGTGGCTCTGACGCAGTACGAAGCGGCCGGCTTCAGCGTTCTGCTGCAGCGCGGAAGACATCATCGTGGTCAGTTCCTGAGTAATTTTCTGAGTGTTGGCGAAGGCTTCCACCGCCTGCTTCAGCCATTGCTCGATCTGATCCATCGCGGCGCGCGCCAGGGTGAAGTCGGCCAGCGCGTCGCTGGCGTTCTTCATGAACACGCCCTGCGCCACATTGCCGCCGGCCTGGGTGGTGGCTTGCGCCACTTCCCCGCCCACCACCACGCGGTTGAGGGTGTTGGCCATCAGCTGTTTGGAGGCGGCGTCGGTGCGCAGACCCAGGCTGTTGGCCAGGCGCTGGAAGCCCTGGGTCAACATCTTGCTGCCGTTCTTGGCCAGTTCCTTCAGCACATTGGGCACCATCTTCTTGATGGCGTCGCCCATCAGCTTGCTGAGCGCGCCGCCCAGCTTGCTGGCGGCGCCCTTGCCCACCACGGCCACCACCACCATCACCGCGACCATGGCCACCGCGGCCAGCACCGCGCCGATGATGGAGCCGGCCAGCTCGGCGGTCTTCTTGTCCACCCCCATGCTTTCCAGCGCCTTGGTAATGGCTTTGCCTATCAGGTCCATCAAGGGTTTGAGCACCTTGTCCATCAAGGGCTTCAACGCCTCTTCCATGAAAGACACCCCGGTGGTGGCCTTGACCACCTCGTCCGCCACCATCAGCGCGACGCCCACCGCGGCCAGCGCCAGGCTGGCGCCGCCGGTGAATGCTGCGGCCACGACGCTGACCACGGTCAGCAACGCGCCTAGAATCTTGCCAATGCACCCCATGGTGCGATTGAGTTCTTCCGCCTTGCGCACTTCTTCCTGGTACTCGGCGGATTTTTTGTCCATTTCCTTCTGGCGGCCTTCCTGCAAGGCCTGGAACAATGCCAGATCGTTTTTCAGACTTTCTTCGCTGTTCTTGCCTACCAGCTCGACGAACATCGCCATCAACATGGTCAGCTTGGCCACATTGGACAGGTTGTCCTCGCCGGTTTTGCGCGCGACATCGCCGCCCACATTGGCGCCTTGCACCTTGCCGGCCAGATCATCGGCGATCTTGCCCTTTTCCACCGCCACCACGCGGGCCTTTTCCGCCACCTCGAACGCCTTGTCGGCTTTCTGCTTGGCTTGCGCGGCTTCGCCGGAGGCTTGCTGGCTGGCGGCCTGGGCGTCGGCGTAACCCGGATCGTCCGGCGACATGCCGTTCAGCTTGGCCAGGGCCGCATCGGCTTTCTTCTGGGCGGCGTCCGCGGCCTGTTTGGCGCTGTCGTAGTTGCCCACCGCGTCTTTCAACGCCTCGGTGGCTTCGCTCGCCGCCTTGAACGCGTCCTGGAACTCTTTGGACAGTTTCTCGCCCATCGCCACTTGCGCTTCCATCATCGCGCGCCAGGTGGCGATGCGGCTTTCCAGCTGCGACAGCGAGACATTGCCCAGCAAGGACATCAACTGCCCCAGCAGCAGCGTCAGCTTGCCCGCGCCGTCCAGCTCTTCCTTGGCCTTGGCCGTGGGCTGGGTCAGCGGCGGCGTGTTCAAGTCACTGCGCGGCTTGGCGGCGCCGGCGTCGTCGCTGACGCGCATCGTGAACAGCGCTTGCGCCGACTTCTGCGCGGCGTCGACGAATTTCTCGCTCGCCTGGGTGTTACCCGATAGCGCTTTCGCCAGCTTGGCACTGTCAAGATTGAAGCTTTGACCGATAGTGTTACCGCTCATGCTTGCTCCTTTTCCTGCTGACGGGATTGCTCGGCCTCCGTCTCCTGCAAACTGTCCAGATACACTTGGGCCTTGGCGCGCAGCGACTCGTCGTCGCTTTGTTCGCACACCAGCTCGAAACACTGCCTGGCCTTGGCCGCCTTGCGCATGAACAGCTGGCACTGCCCGGTGAAGAACACCGGCCGGTAGTCGTTCTTGCTCAGGGCGAAGGCCACCGCGTACAGATCGGCGGCCTTCTGGAACTGTTTCTTGAGCTGGCACACGGCGGCCAGCCCCATGATGTAGTCGGGGTTGTAGAAGTCGTAGATGCACAGAAAGCGGAAGAAGGTTTCCGCCTCGTCGAGCCTTCCCTTGTTGTAAAAATCGTAAGCGTGGGCGTACAGGCCTTCCATCATGTCCGGCGGAATGCCGTGCACGTCTTTCAGGGTGGCGCCCGCGCTTACCGCTTCCCAGACCATCTCTGCCAGGCGGTCGTCGCTGACACTGTCTTCAGGGTTCATCAAACTTCTCCTAGTCGCTGTCACCAACCCGGCAGAGCTGGCTAGAGACGACGGTTGTCTTGGGTGTGAAATGACCGTCGTCGCTGTCATTTAACAGCGGTCGGCGGGGGGAAACATTCAGGAATCGCTCATGGCGACGGCGCATCGGCTATCCGGGCGTGTTCAATATGGCCTTGCGGGTTTTGAGGCCGCCGCCGCGCGGGGGAAGATTGGCGTTGCCGGGCTGGATGGGTCTGAGAACCTGTGTACGATCTTTCGTCCGTGCTTTGAAACACGGTTTGATACACAGGAAGCCGCGTATCCGACGCGCCCCTGGTCCCTTCAAGCCTGCCGTCGGGTGGCAGGCCCGAGGTCTTAAGCGGCTGCCCTGTTTGAGCGATTTGACGTTAGCAAATCGCGAGTTCAGCCGCGCCTCGGGCCTGACGGGAACCGGCGGGGAGCCGTAGGCCAGGCTTGCAGGGCGGCCTTTGGGGTGAAGGGGAATTTGGCCGAGCAAATTCCCCTTCCTGCCCGCCGGGCAGCCCCGGCAATCAAAATCATCATCCGCGCAGCGGATTCAATGCCTTGGGTCATGATCCCTCTCGAAAAGATCGTGAACAGGCTCTTAGCGGCGCGTCTATGCGCTCAGCCTTCCTGGTCGTTTTGTTTATCCACAGAGGCGGGCTTGGTAGCGTTCGCGTCCTTCCCCTGTTGCTCCGCCGCTAGCCTCGATGGCTCCGGCTCCGGCTCCGACGCCTGCGCTCCGGCGTTTTCCACCTGCTCCAGCCACATCAGCAAGCGCAGCACTTCCTCCACCTCGTCCAGGCTGACCAGGGAATAACGGCGGTGGCTGGCGAAAATGCGCCGCGCCAGCGGGATGTCGCGCACCACCGGCACGCCCACTTTTTCCGCATAGGCCCGCACCGCCAGCGCGCGCTGATTGGTCTCCATCACCGAGATGAAGGGGATGGGCAGCAGCTCGGGCTTGAAATAGATGCCGACGGCGATATGGGTAGGGTTGGCCACGATCAGGCGCGAGTTTTCGATGTCGGACTTCACCTGCTCGGACAGGATCTCCATATGCGCCTCGCGGCGGCGAGACTTGATCTCCGGATTGCCCTCCTGCTCCTTCATCTCGCGTTTGACCTCCTGCTTGTCCATCTTCATATCTTTCATGAACAGGAAGTACTCGGCGATGGCATCCAGCACCAGCACCGCCACGATGCAGCCCAGGCAGGTCAACACCAGCGCCAGCAGCAGTTCGCGCCAGATCGCCGCCATGCCTATGGGGTCGCCGTTGAGCTGGGCGAACAGCAGGGCCTTGTGCTTGTGCCACAGCACCAGCACCGCCACCACGAAACTGGCCAGGTAAAGCAAGGCCTTCACCGCCTCCTTCACCGTGCGCAGGCTGAACAGCTTCTTGAAGCCGTTGACCGGGTTCAAGGCCTCCAGATTGAGCTTCAAGGCCTCGCTGGCCAGCACGAAGCCGCTTTGCAGCAGGGAGGGCAAGGCGGAGGCGACGATGCACAGCAGAAAGATGGGCAGCAAGAGCTTGATGCCCAGCCAGGCCACCGCCTGGGCGTAGCCCTGCATGTCCTGCTGGAAGCCGCCGGCGATCACCTGGCGGAAAGCGCCCATCAGCTCCACAAGCGAGCCGAAGGACACCAGATAGGCGACGCCGCACAGGGTCAGGCAGGCCACCACCAGGTCGCGGCTCTTGAAGGACTGGCCTTTCTTGGCCGCGTCCTGCAAGCGCTTGCGCGTGGGTTGTTCGGTCTTGTTCGACATCTCAGCGCACCGGCGCGCTCAGCCAGCCGGGCAGCGCCGTCGGCGGGAAGGCCAGCCGCATCACCGTGTCGGGCAACACCGGGCCGAAATACATCAACATGATCAGCAAGGCCGCCGCGCTCTTCACCGTCAGCGACACCGCGAAGGCGTTCATCTGCGGCGCGAAACGCGACAGCAGGCCCAGCACCACCTCGGACAGCAGCAAGGCCGCCACCACCGGGCTGGCCAGCACCACCGCCTTGCTGATCACCTGATTGAGCAGGCTCAGCGTCGGCTGCAAGGCCGGCGCGCACACGCCCAGCGGGTCGCACAGCTGATAGCTCTGACGGAACAGGTCCAGCATCAGGCTCATGCCGCCACCTTGCAGATAGACCGCGGCGGCGAACAGATTGAACATATTGGCCAATTCCGAAGTGTCCACGCCGTTGGCCGGGTCTATGCTGCTGCTCAGCGTCGCGCCGCGCTGGTTGTCTATGATGCTGCCCAGCGCGTGAAACACCCAGAACGGCCAGGCCAGCAGGCAGCCCAACAACAGGCCCACCGCAGCCTCGCGCGCGATCAGCGCGATAAAGGGCAGCGCCTGAAAGGCCGGCAGCGCCTCCACCGGATGCGGCCACAGCCCCAGCGCCACCAGCATGGTGGCCGAGGTGCGCACCACGCCGCTGAGCACATTGCTGTTCAGGAAGGGCAGGATGAAGAACACCGGCGCCACGCGGGCGAAGCCGAGCGCGGCCGAGGCCACCCAGCCGTGGATTTCGAAGAACAGGCCGAACTGCATCCGCCTCAGCCCCGGGCCAGCGCCATGCGCATCACCTCCCGGCCAAAGCCGAGCAGGGTTTCGCCGTACCAGCCGGACAACAGGAACAGGCACAGGCTGACGCCGAACAGCTTGATGCCGAAGGGCAGCGTCTGTTCCTGCAACTGGGTCACGGTCTGGAACAGGCCCACCAGCAGGCCGATGGCGGTGGCGACGATGATGGGCCAGGCCGACATCAGCAGCACCAGGTACAAGGCCTTGTTGCCGGCGAACACCAGATCATTCATAGCAAAACTCCAAAGTTGAGGCGGGCGGCATGGACAGCGCGGTACTCCGCCCGCTCCATGAAAGCCATTCGCTCCGAGACGCGGAAAGCAAAACCAAACGCAGCGCCATGCCGTGGCGGGACGGTTTGCTCCGCCCGGCTAGGTCGCCAAATCCAGGTACTGCAACACCAAGCCCTTCGACAACAAAGTCCAGCCGTCCAGCGCCACGAACAGCACCAGCTTGATCGGCACCGAAATCGTCACCGGGCTCATCATCATCATCCCCAGCGCCAGCAAGATGCTGGAGATCACCAAATCCACCACCACGAAGGGCAGGTAGAGATAAAAGCCGATCTTGAACGCGCTCTTGATCTCGCTGAGCGCATAGGCCGGCAGCAAGGCGAAGAGGGACGGCTGTTCGTCCTCGGCCGCGTTGCCGGTTTCGCGCTCGGTGCGCTGCGCCTGGGCTTTTTCAAAGAAACTCACCAGTTCCGGATCGGAATACTTCTGCAAATAGCCGCGATAACCGTCCAGGCCGTTTTCGACGAAGTTGCTCACCGATTCCACGCTGTTGAAGCTGACCTGTTCTTCCTGGTAGTGGCTGTAGGCCTGCTGCGCGATCGGCAGCATCACGAACATCGACAGCATCAGCGCGATGCCGTTGAGCGTCATATTGGACGGCACCTGCTGCAGGCCCAGCGCGTTGCGCACCATCACGAACACGATGGAGAACTTGATGAAGCAAGTGCCGGAAGCGATCAGGAAAGGCAGCAGCGTGGCGAAGGCCAGCAGCGCGATCAGCGAAATATCATTCGACATCGGCGGCTCCGCCCAGCCACTCCGTCACTTCCACCCCCAGATGGCCGGCCAGCTGCACCAGTTCGCCGCGTCCCAGCAGCGCGCCGTTGGCGCGCACTTCCACCCGCCGCTCCACGTCCGCCGGCAGGTTCAACAACTGGCCCCGGCACAAGTCCTGCAACTCCGCCAGCGTCACCCGCCCGCGATGCAGCACGAACTCCAGCTCCACCGGCAGCTGTCCCATGTCGCGCGCCGGCGCTTCCTGCTCCGCCGCCTGTTGCGATTCATCCCATTCCATGACGATTCCTTCCTCATACGTTTGATAAGTGCCCAGCGCGCGGTCGTGGCAGCGCACCGCCGCCGCCGGCTCGCGGATCAGCAGCACGTCGCCGCGCGTCACGCCGCGCAACAAGCCCAGGCTGATGCGGCTGTCGCCGATGACGAAGCGCAGCGGCCAGCTCAACAAGGGCGCCGGGTCCGGCGCGTCTCCGGCCTCGAACGCCGGCGCGCGCTCCAGCCACAGCGGCCCCTCGGCGCACATCACCCGCAGCAGCGGCTGGCGCGGCAAGGCGTCGCCCGGCCCCGCCTCGCCCAGGCTCAAGCGCTGGTAGGCCAGCTCCGGCATCGGCGGCGTCAGCGGCCGTTCCGCCGCCGCCAGCCATTGCGCCGCCTGCGCCTCCACCCCGGCGGACAAGGCCAGCCGCGCCAGTTCCGGCGCGGCGCTCTCCAGCCAGGCGCGCGCTTGCAGCCAGCCCTGCCAACGCTGGTCCGCGTCGGCCACCGACAACCACAAGCCGCCGCGCGGCGGCGTTTCCAGCGTCGCGTCCCAGCCCTGGCGCCGCCAGGCGGCGGCGGCGAGGCTCAAGGCGCGTTCACGCGCGTCGATTTGTCTGAGCGCCAGCATCAGGCGTCCTCCTCCTCATCCCGCTGCGGCTGCTGCCGGCCCTGCTCGCGGCCGTCGTCGCGGGCCATCTGCCATTGCTGCGGGTTGCCGGACGGCCATTGCTCGCCCAAACGCTGTTGCACCAGGCTGTCCGAGGGCTGCAGGCTGAGCACGCCGCCGGGCTGGCTTTGCACGTTCACCGCGTGTTCGCCGCCCCAGCGCTGAAAGCGGTAGGTCAGGCCCGGCTGGGCCGGCTCCGGCGCGCTGGGCGCGGACGGCGTCGGCTGGCTCAAGGCCGGGTCCTGCCGCGGCCGCGCCTGCGGAGCGGCTTCGCGCGGCGGCGGCGTCGCCGGCGCGGACGGTTGGGCCGGCGGAGGCGTCAGCGCCGCCGCGGCCGCCGGAGCGGATTCGGTCTTGCGCGTCTCTCCGCCTTCGCGCGCGGCGGCCGGCGTCGGGACCGGCGCGGCGGCTTCGGCTTTCGACACGGTCCGTCCGGGCGGCGTCGGCGCGGCGGCGGCCGTCTGCGGCGCGGCGGCGGGAAGCGAGGCTTCGCCCTTGGCCGAGGCGTGCTCGGCTTTGCGCAGCGCCGGCTCAGCCTTGGACTGCGCCCCCAGCGTCTGCGCCACGACTTTGACCGGCGCGTCGGCCGTCGGCGCCAGGCTGGCGGCATGCTGGGCCGCCAGCGCCGCGGCGGCTGCCTGCGCGCCTTGCGGCCGGGCCGCGGTCTTGCCGCGCGCGCCGGCGTCCGGTCCTTCGCCCTCGCCCAGCGGCGTCCGGCCGCGCTTGCCCGGCGCGGACAGCGCGGCTTCCGCCGCATGGCGGCCGCCGGCGCTCAGCCGCGCCGCGTTCCAGTGCGGCGGCAGCGGCGGCTGCCACAGCGCCCCGGCCGGCAGACGGGAGCGGTCCCGCTCGCGCTCGCCGGCCTCGTCCTCGCCGTCGCGCTCCGGATCGGCGGCGTCCTGCCGCTGCCTTTGGGCTTCGCGGGCAAAGGCTTCGGCGGCGCCGTCGGCTTCGGCCGCCGGCCGGGCGTCCATGCTCGGCGCGGGAATAGGCGTCATCGCTTCCATATCGTCCTCTCTTCCTGCTCGGCCTCGTCCAGCCGCAAACGCCGCATGCGTTCCTGGCGGCGCTGCAGCTTGGCCCAGCGTTGATACTTGTCTTCCTTGCGCAGCCATTGCCGACGCAAGACCTGTTGTTCCTCGCGCCGGCCGGCCAGGCCCTGGCGCTGTTCTTCTAGCTGTCCGCTTTGCAGGTCCAGGTTCTGCAACTGGCGTCGCAGCACCGCCTGCTTGCGCTGCAAGGCGAACAGCTGGCCGCGGCTCATCGCCCCGGCCGGCCGTTGCGCCAGCAGCAATTGGCGCAGGCCCTGGCCCTGCGAGGCCAGCGCTTCTTGCTCCGCCGCCAGCGCGCCGTCCTGGCGCGCCAGCTGAGCCAGCTCGGCCTCGCAACGCGATTGCGCCGCCTGACAACGGCGCAGCAGCGCGCCCAGCTTAGGCAACAAGCTCATGCAGGCTGCGCAGGGTGTCGGCGAAACCCGCGCCTTCGTCCACCGGCTGGCGCAGCCAGCGCCGCAGCGCCTCGCGCGCGTTCATCGCCCGGTCGTTGTCGGGGTTCTCGCCGGGGCGGTATTCGCCCAGGTCGATGAAGACTTGCAACTCTTCCAACCGCGCCATCAAGGCGCGCAGCGCCGAGGCCGCCTGCAGATGGCCGCCGTCGCAGACCTGACCCGCCACGCGGCTGGCGCTCTTGAGCACGTCGATGGCCGGATAATGGCCCTGACCGGCCAGCTTGCGGCTCAGATAGATGTGGCCGTCCAGGATGGAGCGGATCTCGTCCGCCATCGGGTCCGGCTCGTCGTCGCTCTCCAGCAGCACGGTGTAGAAGGCGGTAATGCTGCCGCCGCGGGTGGCGCCGGGGCGCTCCAGCAGCCGCGGCAGGCTGTCGAACACCGAGGCCGGGTAGCCGCGCCGCGCCGGCGGTTCGCCGGCGGCCAGCGCCACGTCGCGCAGCGCGCGGGCGTAGCGGGTCATGGAGTCGACGAAGAGCACCACTTTCTTGCCCTGGTCGCGGAAGTACTCGGCCACCGTGGTGGCCAGCAGCGCCGCGTTGCAGCGGTCCACCGAGGAGAAGTCCGAGGTGGCGAACACCAGCGCGCAGCGCTCGCGCTTGGGCGAGGCGCGCAGCGATTCGGCGAATTCGGTCACTTCGCGGCCGCGCTCGCCGATCAGGCCGATAACGAAGACGTCGGCGTCGCTCTGCTCGATCAGCATGTGCATCAGCACGGTCTTGCCGCAGCCGGCGGAGGCGAAGATGCCGACGCGCTGACCGACGCCGCAGGTCAGCAGGCCGTCGATGGCGCGCACGCCGGTGGCCAGCGGCTCGCGTATGCCCACGCGCCGCGAGTACGGCGGCGGATCGGCGTCGATGCCGCGCTCCTCGCCGCCGACGCCGGCCTCGGGCGCGAAGCGCTCGACGATGCGGCCGGTGGGGTCCAGCACCGCGCCCAGCGCCGACTCGCCTATCCAGGCCGCCAAGGCGCGGCCGGTGGGCTGCAGCACCGCCTCGCGCGACAGGCCGCGCGCGTTGCCGATCAGGCTGAGCACGGCGCGCGGGCCTTGAAAGCCCACCACCTGGGCGCGGGCCACCACCTCGCGGTCCTGCCAGCTGCGGCGGATGTCGCACAGCTCGCCTATCGCCACCTCGGGCAGCGCGGCTTCCAGAATGGGGCCGGACAGGCGTTGCGGATACGCCAGCCGGCGCAGCAGGCGCGGCGCTTTCATCGCAGCAGCGACTCGCTGAAGCGTTCCAGCGCGTCGAAGAAGCCGTTCAGCGCCTCGGAGAAGCGCTTGCCGTCGGCCAGATAATCCGGGTGGGCCATCGCCTTCAGCTCCAGATAGCCGTCGTTGGCGGCCAGTTGCAGCTGGCCGCCGCGGGCGAAGTGGCAGCCCTGCATCAGGTCCTGCAGCAATTGGCCGGCGCGCTGGGCCAGCACCGCCTCGTTGTGCTCGCCCAGCCGCGACCACAGCCACACCTCGCCGTCCTGGGCGCTGACGTGGATGCTGGGCAGATCGTGCAGATCCAGCGCGATGGTGGAATGGCTGTCCAGCTCGCCCAGCAGGGCGGGATCGCAGCCGCTCTCTTCCAAGGCGGAGCGGACCAGTTGGGCGATATCCATGGCGAACATAGGCGGAATCCTTTTTTAAATGGTTTTGATCACGTTCACCGACACGCTGTCGGCGATTTCGCCGAAGGACACCACTTCCAGGTCGCGGAAGCGGGTTTCGACCAGTTTCTTGATGAAGCGCCGCACGTCCACCGAGGCCAGCAGCACCAGGTCCTTGTGCGCGATGCCCATGCCGTCCAGGCCGAGCGCGAACAGGTCCATCAGCTCGTCCGAAGCCGCCGGCTCCAGATTGAGGAAGGCGCCGGCCGAGGTCTGGCGTATGCCCTTGCGCACCATGTCCTCCACCTCGGCGGACATCATCACCGCGCGCAGTTCGCCGCCGCTGGCGAACTTGTGGCAGATGTAGCGCGCCAGCGCGCCGCGCACATGCTCGACCAGATTGATCACGTCTTTCTCGCGCGGCGCCCACAGCGCCAGCGCCTCCATGATCAGCTTCATATTGCGCACCGAGATGCGCTCGGCCAGCAGCCGTTGCAGCACTTCGGCGATGCGCTGCACCGTGGCGTGGCGCAGCACTTCCTTGAGCAGGTCCGGGTATTTGGCCTCCAGCTGATCCAGCATGTGCTTGGTTTCCTGGACGCCGAAGTATTCGTTGACGTGGCGCGCCAGCAGCGCGGCCAGGCAGTGATAGAGCTCGTCCAGCGCCGGGCGCAGCTGGTAGCCCAGCTTGGCCAGCTTGTCGCCGTCGGCCGGGCGCACCCAGGCGCACTGGCTGGCGCCCTGGGCGCTGAACACCGGCTGCACCAGCGCGGCGGCCTCGTCCGAATAATTGATCACCCGCAGCAGATCGAAATGCAGTTCGAACTCGTCGGCGCGGATTTCGTTGATCAGCACCGCCACCCGGTTGTCCGGCAGGCCTTCGCCGTCGCGCAGCAGCATGTCCGGCAGCCTCACCCCGTAGTCGATGAAGAACTGGCTGCGCAGGCGCTCGGCCAGCTGCGCCTGCTCCAGCGCGGCGCGGCGCGCCTTGGGCACCAGCAGGATCAGCGGCACGGTTTCCGCCGCCACCTTGTCCAGATTGCCGATCAGGCCCAGGGAGCTGTCCTTGCCGCTCGCCGGCGCCCCGCCGGCCGCCGCCGCCGCCGCCGGAGACTGGGCCGCGCCCGGCGCGCCTTTGCCGGCCATGCGGCGCTTGTAATAGAACAGGCCGCCCAGCGCCGCGGCCAGGATCAGGAACACGATCAGCGGGAAGCCGGGCAGCATGCCCACCGCCAAAGCCAGCACCGCGGTCACCACCAGCACGAACGGGTTGCCCAGCAACTGGCTCATGATGTTGCGGCCCATATTGTCGCTGTCGCCGTTGACGCGGGTGACGATGAAGCCGGCGCTGATGGCGATCAGCAGCGCGGGGATCTGCGCCACCAGGCCGTCGCCGATGGTGAGCATGGTGTAGGTGGACAGCGCGGTGGACAG
Source organism: Chromobacterium sp. Beijing (assembly GCF_021496765.1). Taxonomy (NCBI): domain Bacteria; kingdom Pseudomonadati; phylum Pseudomonadota; class Betaproteobacteria; order Neisseriales; family Chromobacteriaceae; genus Chromobacterium; species Chromobacterium sp. Beijing. The sequence goes on along the minus strand of NZ_CP053750.1, from coordinate 4,539,910 downwards.
GTCCATGCCGTGCTGAGTCATGCCCACGGCGATGCCGCCGATGAAGTTGACGAAGATGATGATGATGCCGGCGATGGCGTCGCCCTTGATGAACTTCATCGCGCCGTCGAAGGAGCCGTAAAGCTGGCTTTCGCGCTCCAGCACGCTGCGGCGTTCGCGCGCGCCGTCGGCGTCCACGATGCCGGCCTTGAGGTCGGCGTCGATGCTCATCTGCTTGCCGGGCATGCCGTCCAGCGAGAAGCGCGCCGCCACCTCGGCTACCCGCTCCGAGCCCTTGGTGATGACGATGAACTGCACCACGGTGACGATGGAGAACACCACGAAGCCCACCGCCAGGCTGTCGCCGATCACGAACTGGCCGAAGGTGTTGATGATCTCGCCCGCGTCCGCCTCGATAAGGATCAGGCGGCTGGTGCTGATGGACAGCGCCAGCCGGAACAGGGTGGTGATCAGCAGCACCGAGGGAAAGGTGGAAAAGCTGAGGATGCGGTCGATGTAGAAGGAGCCCATGAACACCAGCACGGCGATCACGATGTTGAGGCCGATCAGGAAGTCCACCAGATAGGTGGGCAGCGGGATGATCAGCATCGCGATGATCATCACCATCAACAGCAGGATCAGCAATTCCGGCCGCGAGCGCGCACCGTTGAGCAGGGAATTAAACACCGTTAGTCATCCAAAGCGATTCGATATTGGCGACGGGCCGCGGCCCGCCGGGAAAAACAGCCAGGCAAGACGGGACGTGTCCCCCGCCTTGCCTGGCGGCTCTCGTTTACTCCGCGCCGCCGCCCTCGGCCTCGCGCCGGCGCTCGGCCAGCTCGTGGCGGTAAGCGATGGCGGCCAGGCGGCGGAATTCCTCCTGCAAGGCGTCCAGCCAGCGTTCGTCGACGAAGAGCTGCGGCGGCAGCGCCTTGCAGGCCTGGTACAGCGCCTGCAGCAAGGTGGAATGCTCGCTGTGGCGGCTGAGCAAGGCGGTGTCGCCCACCGTCTCCGCCAGCAGGCCGTCCAGCTGCTGCGGCTGTTGCAACAGCGACAGCAGGAACAACAGCCAGTCCGCCTCGCTGGGGTTGAAGGCGCATACCTGCGGGTTGGCCAGCATGCGGCCGACGAAGAGCGCGTCGGCCGAACGCAGCAGCTTGAGCTGGCTCAGCCGGCCCAGCAGGTTGCCGAACTCCAGCCGCGAACAGCTGGCGTCCAGCGAATCGATGTCGGCCAGCAACGCGCCTTCGATGAAATCCAGCACCACCGCCCGGCGCTGGTAGCCGTAGCTGCCCACCCAGTCGGCGTAAATCTCCACTTCCGCCGCCTCGCTCTCCAGAAACTGGCGGTAGCTGGCGCGCAGCAGGCCGGGGCTCAGGGACAAAGCCTTGCCGAACAGCCTCGCCTTCAGCGCGCAATTGATGCCGGCCTTCAAAGGCTTGGCCTCGGCTTGCTCCTCCACCTGCTTGAGCAGGGCCTGCAGGCGTTTGCGCACCACCTCGTCCAGCTGACGGCGGCGCAGCAGTTCGCGCAGCACCAGCACCAGATCGCTGTCGTCCGGGAACAAGGAACGCGCCTGGCGCAGCAAGTCCTCGGCGCTGATCCCGTGGGACTTGGCCACGTTCACGATCTGCTGCGCCTTGGGCTGGGCTTCCTCGTCCAGTACCCGTTCGAAACTGTCGGCCAGATGGCCCAGCTTCTTGTCGTAATCGCGGCGGTTGCGGAACTGGGTCAGCGCCGCCGACATTTCATCGGTGGACTGGACGAAGCGCTGCACCTCGGCCGCCGGGCTGGCGTCCTCCACCTGCTGCGCGTCCGCCTGCCGGGCCTCGCCCTGGCGCTGGGCGTCGCGCTGGGCGTCCAGCTTGCCCTGATGCTTGGGCGAGCGGACGCCGAAGACCGGCGGCGGACGGCCGCTAATGTCCACGCGTCGCGCCCTTGGCCGCGCCCTCGGCGCGCTGTTCGCGGTCCAGATAATCCCGCACCCATTGCTGCAGCGGATCGCTGGAGATGCCGCCCTCCTTGGCCACCGCCGCCGACAGATCGCTGGCGTCCGGCGTCAGCGGATCGTCGATCTCGCGCGGTTGAATCAGGAACACGCGCACGGTATTGCTCTGGTTCTGGCTGCGGTAGCGGAACAGGCCGCCCACCAGCGGCAAGCTGCCCAAGAACGGCACCTTGTTGTTCTGTTCGATATTGGCGTCGCGGGTGTAACCGCCTATCAACAGGCTCTTGCCCTGCGGCACCCGGGCCACGGTGCTGATGCGGGTGCGGCCCACCTCGGGCAAGGCGTCCTGCGGGTCCTTGTCGTAATCCGGGCTCTTGGCCTCGCGGCCGTCCTCGATATTCAGCGACATCTCGATCTGGCCGTCGGCGGAGAAGCGCGGCAGCACGCTGACCAGGGTGCCGTAGGTCACGTGCTGCAGGCTGGCATTGCGCTCGCCCACCAGCTTGGCGTAGAAGGTGCGGTTATTGTCGAAGATGGCCGGCACGTTTTCCTGGGTCAGCACCACCGGGCGCGACACCACATTGGCCTTGTTCTTCTGCGACAGCGCCATCACCGAGGCGATGAAGCGGGTGCCGTCCAGCGTGCTGATCGAATTGCTGGGGTTCAGCGCCACGCCCAGCTTGTTGCCCACGGTGACGCTGCCGCTCCAGTTGACGCCCAGCTGATCCAGGTCGCCCTTGTCCAGATCGATGATCCACAGCGACAGCTCCACATGGCGCTTGGCCACGTCCAGCGCCAGCGCCAGGTTTTCGATGAAGCGCACCTGTTCGGTGGTGCCCTTGATCAGCAGGCTGTTGGTGTCCGGATAGGCGATCACCTTGATGTCGCCGGCCGCCGCGTCCTGCTTCAGCGCGTCGGGCAGGCTGAGGCCGGCCTGGTAGGCCGGCGCCTTGAGCTCCCCGCCGGCGGGAAAGTCCGGCATCGCCGGAATGTCGCTGCCCCGCGCCGGCGGCCGCGCCGGATTGGCGGCGGTCTGCAAGGGCTTGTCCTCGCCCTGCAACAGCTTCTCTATCACCGTGGCCATGCCGGGGATGACGATTTTCTGGTCGCGCAACTCATAGCTGCGGTCGCTGACGAAGGTGTTGTTGAGCCGCACCACGCCGATCTTCTGCCGACCCAGCTCGATGCCGTCGCTCTGCTTGTCCATGAAGCCGGCGGCGTTGACCACCAGATCCACGAAGACCGGCGGCCCGGACACGTAGAAAGTGCCGCTGCGGTTGTCTCCGCGCAGCGGATAGCGCTTGTCGTAGAGGCCGGACTTGCGCAGGAAGTCGTTGAAGGCGGAGAGCGAGACATTGCGCAGCGACACCACCGCGTTGCGGGTTTCGCTGGCGTCGTAGACGTAGATGGCCTGGCCGTCGTGATACCAGATCAGGCCCAGCTGCTGGGTCATCTTGTCCAGCAGCGCCTGCGGATTGGCCAGGTCGAAATCGCCGCTGATCTGCTTGCGCGCCGCCTGCTTGCTGACGATCACCGGCTTTTTCAGCCGTGAGGAAATCGCGTCGAAGAAAGAACGCAGGCCCTCCTTCTTGGCGACGTAGCCGGCGGAGTCGGCGGCGCGCGCCGGTTCCGGCGCGGCGGCGGCCGGCAGGGCCGCGAGCAGCGTCGCGGCCAGCAGCGCGGCGGATAAAAAGCTTCGATTCATTTGGTGGCCAGTTGAATGATATTGGACAGACCGCGCGGCGACACGCCGATCAGTCCTTTGATTTCGTTGGAAAAATGCGACGACGAGGCGTAGCCGTGCTTGAGCGCCACCTGGGTCAGGTTTTCCCGTCCCTCCGCCACGTCCAGCAGCGAGCGGGCCATGCGCCAGTCGCGCAGCTCGGTCTTGGCCGCGTTGCCCAAGGCGTGGCGGCACAAGCGGCGGAAGTGGGAGTAGGACACGCCGTAGCGTTCGCCCAGCGCCTGCAGCTTGTCGCCGCAGGTGGACTGGGCCAGCAGGAAGCGCACCAGCCAATAGCTCTCGCTGCGGCGCAATAGCGACAGCAGCGCGGCGAAGGCCGGCGACGGCGTCAACACTTGCAGCAAGAACCAGTATTCGCAGCGCTTGCGGTCCTGCCAGGCGCTCAGATCGGCCAGCGGCAATTGCGCGCAACGCGCCTCGCCAGCCGGCGCGTCCGCGTCGCGGGCCTCGTCGGTCTTGGCTTCGTCGACAAAAGCCAGCAGCTTGCTCAAGGGCTCCAGCCGGACCGGCTGGAAGGTCAGCGCGCCGGCGGCCACGCTCACATCCACGCGGTCCAGCAGCAGCAGGCCCTGCCAATCCGCCGCCAGGGTCAGCGTTTCCGCGCCCTCTTCCCAGCTCAATTCCAGCCGCGCCTCTTCCCGGCGCGGCGGCAGCAGCCAGACGTCCTGGGCCGGCGCGCAGCGCTTGGCGGCGGCCTCCAAAGTCTCCAGCGGGAGCAACACATCGTTATCGGTCATCGGTCAAACGCCCTGCGGGGCTCGTGCTTGGACCGGGAAAGTGTCCCCCAGCGCCGCGGGCGAATCCTGATGCAAATCTGATGGGATCCCGAGTTTTCGCTCCAGCGCCCGCCAGATAGAAAGAACAGGCCCGCCGCGACGGCCCTCGCGCGGCGCAGGCCGCAGCGAGCGCGCAGGCGCGCCCCGCTTGAGCCGGGATCAGCGCCGCGATTATCCCTTTCCCCGCCGCGGGCAACTTTCAACTATCGACCATGGCGCCGGCTTTTCGCCATCCGTAAGAACGCTCAGCAAAACTACGCGGGCGCGGCCGCGCCGCCGCCGTGCTATAGGCAGAGATAGGCCCGACATGCCAAATAAATGATCGAACCAAAATCAAAAACCGCCGTGCTGCCGATGGAGAGAATGCGATGGCCCAGTTGACCCCTACCCTGCGCCGGGGAGCGGCGTTGCTCTTGCTGTTGAGCCTGGCCGGCTGCCGGGACGGCGAGCCCAAGCCCGGCACCGTGCTGGACGAAGCCAAGCAGGCCCAACGCACGGTGGAATCCTTCCCCGCCGCCGACGAGGACTACTTCAAGGACATGGACAGCGCGGTGGCGCTGGACGCCGCCGAAGTCAAAGGCCGCAACACCTGGCTGGTGTGGACCGGCGGCAACGACAGGCTGTGGGATAAGCTCGCCACCGTCAGCGTGGGCAATCTGGACCTGCTCAAGACCCTGTCCTCCCACCCCGGCCTCAAGTTCAGCCGCGACAACCGCTGGAACTATCTGGGCCTGGTCAACGAGCCCTGTTTCGACAAGGCGGGCGGCCCGGACGACAAGCGCTTCGGCCTGTGGCTGGACCAACGCCGCGCCGATTGCCCGAAAGACCCATTCGAGAACGAGCAGAAATATCCGGGCGTGGCCATAGGCGCGCGCGGCAAGAACCTGCCCGCCGGCTCCTTCTACGGCTACGCCACCGGCGTGGTGGGCCTGCGCCTGTTCCCCAACCCGGCCTTCGACGAAGCCGCGGCCAAGAAATGGGACGCCAAGCGCTATTACGAAGACCCGACGTATTACAACGACAAGGACCTGATCCGCCCCTACCGCGTGGGCATGTCCTGTGCGTTCTGCCACGTCGGCCCCAATCCGGTGAAACCGCCGGCGGACCCGGAACATCCGAAGTGGGAAAACCTGAGCTCCAACGTCGGCGCCCAGTATTTCTGGGTGGACCGCATCTTCTCCTGGCAGGCCGACCCCAGCAGCTTCCCCTTCCAGCTGTTCCACACCTCGCGCCCCGGCGCGCTGGACACCTCGCTGATCTCCACCGACTCCATCAACAACCCGCGCACCATGAACGCGGTGTACGGCCTGGGGCCGCGGCTGGACATCGCCAAGCGCTGGGGCAAGGAAACCCTGGCCGGCGGCGGGCTCAACAACAAGCAGTTCAACGACTTCGTCAAAGACGGCCCGCTGACCCAGTTCTTCCAGCCGCCCAAGACCGTATGGACGCCGCGGGTGCTGAAAGATGGCTCGGACTCGGTGGGCGCGCTGGGCGCGCTGAACCGCGTGTATCTGAACATCGGCCTGTTCAGCGAGGAATGGCTGCTGCATTTCAACCCGCTGGTGGGCGGCAAGACCATCACCCCGATCCAGATCGCGGACGCGCGCAAGAACTCGGTGTACTGGCAATCCACCGAGCAGCAGACCGTGAACATGGCGCTGTTCTTCCTGAAAAGCACGGACCCGCACAAGCTGAAGGACGCCCCCGGCGGCGAGCAATACCTGAGCCGCGACGCCGCCCAGCTCAGCCGCGGCAAGGTGGTGTTCGCGGAAAACTGCGCGCGCTGCCACTCCAGCAAGCTGCCGCCCAAAGTGCCGCCGCTGGACCCCACCGCCGGCTGCGCCGGCCCGGACTACCTGGGCTGCTTCAACAAATACTGGGACTGGACCAAGACCGAAGACTTCAAATCGCAAATGCGCCAGATCGTCCAGGCCGACGACTTCCTGAAGGACAACTACCTGTCCACCGAGCTGCGGGTGCCGGTGACCTTGCTGCAGACCAATGCCTGCAGCCCGCTGGCCACCAATGCGCTCAAGGGCAATATCTGGGACAACTTCTCGTCCAAAACCTATAAAGACCTGCCCTCGGTCGGCGAGATCACCGTGCACAACCCCTTCACCGGCGCGCCCTCGCAATACAAGATGCCGGCCGGCGGCCGCGGCTACACCCGTCCCGCCTCCTTGATCAGCGTCTGGTCCACCGCGCCCTTCCTGCTCAACAACAGCCTGGGCAAATTCAATCCCAGCCCGTCGGTGGCCGCGCGCATGGAGTCCTTCAACGACTCCATCCAGAAACTGCTGTGGCCGGAAAAACGCGAGAAGGACACGATGCTGGGCGCCAAAATCCCCGGCCTGATAGACCGCACCACCGCCCGCAGCTATCTGCGCGTGCCCACCGGCTACCTGCCGGACGCGCTGCAAGAACTGCAAGGCCCGCTGCAACGCTATCTGCCCTGGCTGTTCGGCAAGGACGGCGTGGAACTGGGCCCGATTCCGGCCGGCACCCCGGTCAACCTGATCTCCAACCTGCAGGTGACGCTGGACAACCCCTCGCTGGGCGAACGGCTCAAGCACGACAAGAAGCTGCTGGACCTGCTGCTCAAGATCAAGCACGACCTCAAGGCGCTGCCGCCGGGCGCCAGCGACGAAGAGGCGCGCAAGGTGTTCGCCAACCTGGCGCAGCCGATGCTTGAGCTGAGCACCTGCCCGGACTTCGAGGTCAACCGCGGCCATTACTTCGGCACCGGCTACCAAAGCAAGGAACCCGGCCTCAGCGACAGCGACAAGTACGCGCTGATCGAATTCCTGAAAACCTTCTAAAGGCGCACCATGGACGAATACGAATACATCGTGGTGGGTTCCGGCGCCGGCGGCGGCACGCTGGCGGCGCGGCTGGCCGAGGCCGGGCACCGGGTCATGCTGCTGGAGGCCGGCGGCGACCCGCGCGCGCTCAAGGGCGGCGACGCCTGGCAGCCCCAGGCGGAACGGCTGCCCGACGATTACGATGTGCCGGTGTTCCACGCGCTGGCCTCGGAAAACGAAGCAATGAAGCTGGACTACTTCGTCCGCCACTACGCCGACGACGCCCAGCAAAAACGCGACCCCAAATACCGCGCGCAATGGAACGGCCAGAACGTGGACGGCGTGCTCTATCCGCGCGCCGGCGCGCTGGGCGGCTGCACCGCCCACAACGCCATGATCACCGTCTACCCGCACAACGCGGACTGGGACGGCATCGCCCAGCTCACCGGCGACCCCAGCTGGCGCGCGGACCACATGCGCGGCTATTTCGAACGGCTGGAGAACTGCCACCACCGCCCGCTCTACCGCTGGCTGGGCCTGCTCGGCGTCAACCCCACCCGCCACGGCTGGCGCGGCTGGCTGCAAACCGAGAAGGCGATCCCGGAATCCGCGCTGGGCGACGCCGGCCTGGTGGACACCCTGCTGGTATCGGTGGACAAGGTCTTCCAGGAGGTGGACGTGCCGCACCGCAGCTGGCGCTGGCTGCTGCAAGGCCAGGCCGATCCCAACGACTGGCGGCTGGTGCGCGACAACGCCGTCGGCGTCTGCTACCCGCCGCTGGCCACCCGCAATCATCAACGCAACGGCAGCCGCGAACGGGTGCTGGACGCGGCGGCCCGCCACCCGGAACGGCTGCGCGTCGAGCTGGACGCGCTGGCCACCCGGGTGCTGTTCGACGAAGGGCAGCGCGCGGTCGGCGTGGAATACCTGAAGGGCGCCGGCCTTTACCGCGCCAGCGGCCGGGTCAGCGAAGCCGCCGGCGAGCGCCGCGAAGTCCGCTGCAGCCGCGAAGTCATCCTGGCCGGCGGCGCCTTCAACAGCCCTCAGCTGCTGATGCTGTCCGGCATCGGTCCGGCCGCCCATTTGCAAGAGCACGGCATCGCGCCGCGGGTGGACCTGCCCGGCGTCGGCCAGAACCTGCAGGACCGCTACGAAGTGGGCGTGGTCAACCGGATGAACTTCAAGCACTGGGAAGTGCTGAAAGACGCGGAATTCGCGCCCGGCGACCCGCAATACAAGCAATGGACGGAAGGCCGCAAGGGCGTTTACACCACCAATGGCGCGGTGCTGGCGGTGATCCGCCGCTCGGCGCAGGAACGGCCGCTGCCGGACCTGTTCTGCTTCGCGCTGCTGGGCCTGTTCAAAGGCTATTTCCCCGGCTACTCGCGCCTGTTCCCCGAACACCTGAACTACCTGACCTGGGCCATTCTCAAGGCGCACACCAATAACCGCGCCGGCACGGTGAAGCTGCGCTCCGCCGACCCGCGCGACCCGCCGGACATCAACTTCCACTACTTCGAGGAAGGCAGCGCCGGCGGCGATCAGGATCTGGACTCGGTGGTGGAAGGCATCAAGTTCGTGCGCAGCCTGACCGCCGATCTGAAAAAGCAGAACCTGATCGCGGAGGAGGAACTGCCCGGCGAGGCGCTGCAAAGCGATGACGAACTGCGTCAGTTCGTCCGCGACAACGCCTGGGGCCACCATGCCTCCTGCAGCTGCGCGATCGGCGCGCGCGAAGCCGGCGGCGTGCTGGACAGCCGCTTCCGCGTCCACGGCGTCAGCGGCCTGCGCGTGGTGGACGCCTCGGTGTTTCCGCGCATTCCCGGCTTCTTCATCGTCTCCGCGGTCTACATGATCGCGGAGAAGGCGGCGGAGGCGATTTTGGAAGACGCCAAGCGCTCATAAGCGCTGCGGGATGGCGCCCAGGCGCGAACCGGCCTTGCCGAGTGGCCTTTAGGCGTGGAGAGGATAGGGAAGCAAACCCATATCATCTCCCCGCCCCACCCGCGCCGCCACCTCGACCCATTCCGTCGGAAAGGACCCGATGAGCACCCCGACCCAGCCCTTCTCCCAAGTCCACGCCGACGAACGCGCCGGCCTCGCCGCCGCGCGGGCGGAAGAAGGCGTGGAACGTCCAGGCGGCGACGAAGCGCCGCAAGCCGGCCTCGCCTTCTCCGGCGGCGGCATCCGCAGCGCCACCTTCAACCTGGGCGTGCTGCAGGCGCTGGCCAGCAGCCGCTGGCTGCGCGAGTTCGACTATCTGTCCACCGTGTCCGGCGGCGGCTACCTCGGCGGCTGGCTGTCCGCGCTCAAGCGCCGCGCCGGCAACGCCGGCATGGAACAGACGCTGCGCGACCATCAGGGCCGCCAGCCGGCCATCCAGTTCCTGCGCGACTACAGCAACTACCTGACGCCCAAGACCGGCCTGTTCAGCCTGGACACTCTGTCTGCCGTCATCACCTACTGGCGCAACTTCATCCTCAACCAGATCGTGCTGCAAAGCCTGCTGCTGGCGCTGCTGCTGGGCCCCCATTTCCTGGTGGGCCTGGCGCGCAGCCTCGCCGCCTGGCCCTACGCGGGCACCGCCGCGCTGGCCGTGGCCGCCGCCTCCGCCGTGCTGTCCGCCCTGTTGGCGCGCGCCACCACCCGCGACGGCAAAACCGCCGCCTCGCCCAATGCCCCGGCCTGCAGCATAGGGCTATTGCTGCTTTTCTGTTACGCGATGGCGGTGTTCACCCTCCAGCAACTGGAAAACCGCGCCGATTTCTGGCACCAGCTGCCGCTGTGGCGGGTGGCCCTGGTCTCCAGTCTGGCCTACGCCGGCTACTGGGCTTTGCTCGCGCGCGGCTTCAGCCAGCTGCGCGGCAACGGCTATCTGCGCAGCGTGCTGTGGGCGCTGCTGGCCGGCCTGGCCGGCGGCGGCAAGCTGTGGCTCTTGCTGCAGGCGCTGGATTACGGCCTGGGCATCCGCGCGCCGCTGGCCCAGGCCTGGTATGTGGTGGCCGGCGCCTTCGCCGTGCTGCCGCCGGTGTTCGCCCTCAGCGCCGCGCTGCACATCGGCCTGGTCAAACGCAGCTTCTCCGATCTGCAGCGCGAATGGTGGTCGCGCCTGGGCGGCCTGCTGCTGGCGCTGGATCTGGCGCTGGTGCTGCTGTTCCTCGTGGTGGCGCTATCGCTGCCGCTGCTGGCGGTGACCGCCGACTGGCTGCGCGCGCTGACCCTGCCCGCCTGGCTGCTGACCACCTTGGCCGCGGTCTGGCAAGGCCAGTCCGCCAAAACCGGCTGCGGCCAGTCCGCCGGCTGGCGCGACCTGGTCGCCCGCATCGGGCCTTACGTCTTCGTCGCCGGCTTGCTGATCCTGCTCAGCGCCGGCCTCAGCTGGCTGCTGGCGGCGCTGGAGATCCACGCCGACGGCTGGCAGCTGCGCCAGCAGTTGTGCGGCTTTCAGCGCTGCGGCCTCAGCGATTGGACCGCGCTGCATTTCGCCGCCTCGGAACAACAGGGCATGGGCGGCGGGCTGTACGCGGCGCTGATCCTGGCCTTCGTCGGACTGGCCGTGTTCGCCTCCTCCCGCTTCGACATCAATCTGTTCTCGCTGCACAACTTCTACCGCAACCGGCTGACGCGCGGTTATCTGGGCGCCAGCGCGCCGCAACGGGCGGACACGGTCAACCGCTTCACCGGCTTCAACGCCGGCGACGACCTGCCGCTGGCCGAGCTGGCCGGCTCGCCTTCCGGCCCGCCGCAGCGGCCCTACCACCTGATCAACACCGCCCTCAATCTGGTGGCCGGCGACGACCTGGCCTGGCAGCAGCGCAAGGCCGCCTCCTTCACCTTCACCCCGCTGTACTGCGGCTACAAATTTCCCGACAGCGCGCCGGAAGTCATCGACGCCTTTGTGCCCACCCGCGCCTATATGCACGACGACGCCACCGGGGCCGAGCAGGGACCGATGCTAGGCTCGCTGATGGCGGTGTCCGGCGCCGCGGTCAGCCCCAACCAGGGTTATCACAGCTCTCCGGCGGTGACTTTTCTGCTGACGGTGTTCAATGTGCGGCTGGGCCGCTGGTGCCCCAATCCGGGCAAGCCCGGCGCCGCGCTGCAGGCGATGTCCCCGCCGCAGGGCTGGGTCTATCTATTGAATGAATTGCTGGGCCGGACCAACGCCCGTTCGGACTTCGTCTATCTCAGCGACGGCGGCCACTTCGAAAACCTGGGCCTGTATGAATTGCTGCGGCGGGAATGCCGGCTGATCGTGATCAGCGACGCCGGTCAGGACGAACAAATGACTTTCGAGGACCTGGGCAACGCCATCCGCAAATGCCGGATAGACCTGGGCGCGGAAATCCACATCGACGTGGACGCCATCCGCCGCGATCCGGCCACCGGCCTCAGCCGGTCCGCCTTCGCCGTCGGCTACATCCGCTACGCCTCCGGCGCCAACGGCCACCTGCTCTACCTGAAGCCCTGCCTGCAAGGCCAGGGCATGGAGCCGGTGGACGTGCTGCAATACCGGGCCGAGCATCCGGCCTTCCCGCACCAGTCCACGCTCAATCAGTGGTTCGACGAATCCCAGTTCGAGAGCTACCGCAAACTGGGGCTGTGCATAGGCGAACAGGCGGTGCGGGAACTGGACCGCAACGGCGCGGGCTGGCTGGCCGCGGACGGGGGAGCCTAAACGGAAGCAGGCCGGACCTTCCCGAGCCGCCGGACAGCAGCGAGTTGGCGGGTATCGCCTGACGGCTCCACCCTCCCTACCCAAACGCAGCCCAAACGCGGCTCCAACCGTAGGGTGGGTGGAGCGCAGCGATACCCACGCGGAAACGGGTGCGACGCCACACCGCCGGACAGCCGGCTACGGCGTCCCCCACATGGTGTGTTGCCTTTGGACGGCCAAAGGCTCCGGCATTGGCGCGCCTACCAAGGCCTGGCGGGCGGTGACCATATTGCTGAAGCCCGCCAGCCGATAACACTGCCGCACACAGGTGTCGCGGTTGGTCCACTTCCCGGACGCCCACATCCGCAACAAGGCGGTACGGGCTGGCTCGTGCTCACCGCGCCATTGGTCCCAAAGCTCAAAACCCACCTGCGCCCGCCTGATCTCCAGATGAATGCTGGCGGTGTCGGCCGGATGGTCCGGGTGCTCGTCCGTCAACGCAATGGCCCCGATGCGCTCTTCATAGGCGGAGATCAAACTGGCGGCGCGTTTGAGGACGTCGTGGTGCTGGATCAGCAGCCTCATCATGACAATGCTCTCCTTGGCCGCCATCACAACACTCCGTTGACGTGCTCCAGACCGCGTTGCAAACGCTGCTGTATCGGCTCCAGCAAGGCCAGCGCCTCCTCGCTGCTGAACAGCAAGGGCTCGTCGCGGCGTTCCAGCAAGGTCAGCAGCGCCAACAGCCCGGTGTGGGCGGCGCGGATGTCCATCACCCCGCTCAGCAGGGCGGAGTCCAGTTGGATATAGCAATCGTTCAATTGCCGGCCCAATTCGCCCAGTTTCGTCACATCGCCGGCGGCGGCGGGCAAACGCTGGGAACATGAATACAACTGCTCCATCACCGGCACAGTGGCGGGCGTGGGGTGTTGGCCTGCGCAGTGAGGACAGGCGGGCGGCGGCATGGCGGGGGGAAAAGTAGAGAAGGTCATCACGGTCTCCATGTCATCTTTGGAAACCTGCCCAGGCGAGGCTGGGACAGGCACATGACAAGGTTGCAAAACCGGCTCGTTTAACCAATAGACCGGCAGTCCATAGGACTCCCTGCCACGGCCCATCCCGAATGGGTACTGCGTGGCAGCAGACGTAGCAGTGCCAAAGGCGGACGGCTCGTCTGCGGTTAAACGACTTTGGGTTTGCAAGCCCTGCGCTGTGTGATTGAGCACGGCGCGGAACCAAGCCTAAACAGGCTGGCGAAGGGCGTCAAGAACGCGGGATGGGGCCGCCCCCGCCCGCAGCGTGAAAAAGCCGCGGCGTGGAGGCCGCGGCCTTTCGGTGGCTGGAGTCGCCAATCAGGCGCGCCACTGCTCGATCTGCGCCGGTGTGCCGTGAAACTCGGCATCATGCGCACGCGGGCTCAAGTCCAGATCGGGATGCTGGCTCAGTAGCGGCGCCAGCGTGCCCACATGCGCACCCAAGAAACGCCCCATCTGCTCGCTGCCCTCCGGGCAATGCGTTTCCGCCGTCGCCTGCATGCGCTGGTACAACTCCGGCTGATTCACCGCGGCCAGATTGGTCGGCACATAGGGGCGGTTGGCGGCGGCGGCCTCGGCGATGGGGAAGGTTTCGGCAAAGGTATGATAGCCGCCAAAATTCATGAAGGCGGCAATCCCCAGGCCCGCCGGCAGCGCCAGTTCGGGCTTGCCGTAAATCCGTTCCTCGCCCAGGGTGTTGAGCGCCAGCAAAATATCGCAGGTGCCTCCGGATTGGGCACCGGCGGAAGGCAGACCCTGCTCATTGCTCTCCATCGCAAACGCGCCGAAGGGCTGCCAACGGTTGATGCCGGTGCCGTGCGTCATCGCGTGCTGTTCCAGCATCTGGCCGATGCCCAGCTGTGCGTAGGCCTCCGGCACCGCGCCCATATCCGCCTCCGACATGGTGAACGGACGGCTCAGGTCGGCGATCGGCGCGCCTTCGCGCGCAATCGCGTTGATGTTCTGGTTGCGGTCGCCCAAAGCCTGGCGCAAAGCCGCGTCGTCCGCGCCGTCAACGGTGCGCTGCACCACCTGGCCGAAACCCAGCCCGTATTTGGCGGCGTCTTCGTACACCCCATTCACCGCGCGCGCGCCGCCTTCGTCAGTGGCCACCATGGGCATGCGCTCGCTGCGCGCACGGCTCAATGGATTGTCGAAGCCTGGCGTGCGGGTCTTGCCGGCGAACTCCTTGAAACGAGCGGCGAAGTCATCCGCCTGCGCGGACAGCCCGGCCTCTCGCAGCAAGGCGCCGCAGGCGTCGGCGTTGGCCTGCTTGTGCTGGGAGAACAGCTCCGGCTTGGCCTGATTTTCCACCGGGTTCATCAATTGCCACACCGTGGTACCGAACGCGCTCAAGGTACGGATCTTGGTCAGCAGTTCGGCATGCCCTTGCTTGCCGGAACCATCGGCGCGGCCTTGCAACGGCGTGCTCAGGGTATCCAGCAACCAGGGCTGGAAGTCCTGGCCGCCGCCCATCTGCCGGCCGATCTGGTCGGACTCCGCCGACAGCGGCTTGATCGCCGCCTGCAGCACCGCGCCCAGCGTCTGCTCGCGGCCCTGGAAGTACACGGTGCGGCCGGCGGCTTCTCCCTGCCCATCCAGCGTGTGGCGCAACAGACCCGCCAATTGCCGCGCATGCTGATCGAACACATCGCCCATCTTGCCCGGCCGGTCCAGCAAGGACATGCTGGCGCCCGCTTCGAAAAACTTGCTGTTGCTGACCGCCTGCTGCTGGGCAGCCGACAAGGCCACGCCCTGGGGCCCGCTCTTGGCCGTCGCCTCCGGCTTGCCTTGGGCGTCCATGCCGAACACCGCGTTCAAGGTACCGCCTGATCTGGATACAAACATGGGGAGCTTCCTTTCAAGGTTGAATTCAGCCTCCAATCTCCCACCAAGCGCCAATGCAAACTTTCAGAAAAAGACCACTGCGACAAGAAGGCCAACCGCAGAACGGAATGCCGGCGCAATAAAACGGCGCGCCGATTGAGCGCGCCGCATTCTTCTTGCTTGTCCGCCACCGCCGCTAGCGCGCCAGCGGCAGTTCTTCCCAACCGGCGAAACTCTGCTTGTCCGCCTGCCATAAGGGAAGCTGGCGCTCCATCATCGCGTCCAGTTCCTTCAGCGCTGCGTCCCCGGCGGGCCTGGAGCCGCCGACAGCGTAAGCTTCCATCGCGGCGAAGAAATCCGCGCCGTCCGCGCCCTGGCGCCGCAGGTAGTAATCGGCCTCCCGCCGCACCGCCGAGCCCGGCTCGGCCAGCTTGCGGCACAAGGCTTCCAGCGCCGGGCGCTGCGCCTCTCTCATCGCGGGCCAACGCTCGCTCTCGTCCACCGCCTTCAGGTGCAGATAATGCATCAGCGGCGCGCTCAGGCTGTTGTCTCCCCAGCGCTCGCCCAGCACCGCGGTGGCGGAGGCGCCGGCGTTAAGGCCCAGCTCCAGGGACACGCCCGGCTGCAGCGGCACGCCGCCGGAGGCGGACAGGCCAAGGTTGCCGCTGGCGCTGACCCGGCTCAGTTGCAGCCGGAAGCCGGCGGCTTCGGCCGGGAAATCGGCCTGGGTCTGGTATTGCGGCCGATAAAAGCGCAGCAGCAGGGTCAGCGCGCCGCCGCCTTGCAGCCCCGCGGAACTTTGCAGGCCGGCCAGCGCCGCCGGCACTTCGGCGGCCAGGCCGTGCGGCGCCAGCTGCGCGCTCAGAGCGTCGCGCAAGGCGTCCAGCGGCCAAGAGCCGCTCAGATTGCCGGACAGGCTGATCCTCACGTCCTTGTAATCCCCGGCTCGCACCGGATTGTGATGCACCCGGGTGCGTTCGGTCAGCGAGGCTTCCGCTTTCAGGCCCAGCGGTCCCAGCGCGCCGCCCAGATCCAGCGCGATGCTGCGGTCGCGGATCTGCAGGCGCAGCACATCGTGGAAGCTGGTGCGCTTGGCCAGCGCCGCCGCGTCGTGACGGACGGGCGGCGCGTACAGCCGAGGCGCCAGCTCGTCCAGGCTCTGCAACAAGGCCTCGTCGCCCTTGCCCGCCGCGCTCAGGGTCAGCGCGGCGTGGGCCAGCGCCATATTGGCCAGCGTTTCCTCGCGGCTTCCCGCGCGCCAGGCGGCCTGGATGGAGCGTTCCACCGCCGCGCCGCCCTGACGCTTGCCGATGCCGGCGTCCAATTGCTGGGCGACGGCGCAGAAATGTTCGAATTCGGCGCGCAGGCCGTCCGCGGCGTCGCGCAGCCGCTCCGGCGTCTGTTCGCGCAGCGCCGCCATGCTCTGCGCGCCGCTGAGCCAGCTCAGCGGATGATTGCGCGCGTCCGCGCCCATCAGCGCGGCGGCTTTTTGTTCGATGCCGGCCAGCCGCTGTTGCGCGATCGTCGCGTTGCGCGCCGCGCCCTGCTCCTGGCGCAGGCCTTGCCAGATCGGGGTCAGCGCGTCGGCCTGGATGTCGATGCGCTCCACCGCCGCGCCGACGCCGACGCCAACGCCCGCGGCTTCGGCGCGCGCCGAGGCGCTGCCCTTGACGCTATCCACCGTGCTGGGCGGCAGATAGGGCGTCTGCGCGCCGGGCAGGGACGCGGCGCTGTCGCGCTGCCCCAGCCAGCCCAGCAATACGCCCAGCCGCTGCTGCTGATCCGCCGCCTGCTGTTGCAATTGCTGATACTGACGCAATTCATTGCCGTGGCCGGGACGGAACAAGCGGATCAAGGCGCCCACCGCGGTGCGGGCGCTGACGCCCAGGGTGTCTCGGCGCGAACCGTGAGCTAGTTGGTCCGCCTTCAGTTTGACGAAGGCGGTGGCGCTGGCGTATTCGGTCGCCACGGTGCGTTGGCGGCGCCCCTCCACCGCGCCGGACAAGGAGGCGACGCCGACGCCGCCCTGAATCCCGGCGCGTGCGGACACCGCCTTGCCCTGGTTCTGGAACACGAAGCCTTCGTCGTCGTTGTCCATGCCGCGGCTCCAGGCCAGGCCCACGCTGAAGGTGGCCTTGGCGCCGGCGCCGGCCTCGCCCAGTCCCAGGCCGACCCCGACCGAAGCGCCGACATTGCGCTCCTGGCTGGCGCCCGGCTGATCAAAGCGCTGGAATTGCGGCAGCAGTTGCGCTTCCGCCTCCGTCCGCGCCAACTGCGCCCAGGCCGCCTGGCCCAACAGGGCCAGCCGCTGGCCCAGTTCCGCCAGCGGGCTGCCCGGCGTCGCCGCGCGCGCCAGCGCTTCCATGTCCAACGACAGCCGCGCACATTCTTTAATGTCCAGCGGCGTCTGCGCGTCGCCGGCCGCCAACTTCTGCCGCAAGCTTTCCACGATGGCCACCGTCTTGGGCGCCACCGCGTGGCTGCGCGGCAGGATGTTCAGCGCCTGCACCCAGCGCGGCCAGCGCGAGCGTTCCGGCTCCGCCTGGCGATACGCTTCGCGTTTCATCGCCAGCAGGGTCTGGCCCAGGTCTTCGCGCCGCAAGCGCAGCTTGTCGTCGCTGAGGACCACCTGGCTGCCGCGCGCCGGCGGCGCGTCTTCCACGCGGCGTTCCGCCGCGCCGCGCGCGCCGCTCAAGGCGGCGGCCAGGCCCTGCGCCGGCCGCGGCGCCGAAGATTCCGATAAGCGGCGGAAGCCCTGCAACCGCACCGTACCCGCCCCGCTTGCAACTGTGTCCAACATGGATGCCTCCTCGCGCCGCATCGCGGCTCAAACGCCGGGCCGGGCCCGGAGCGACTGCCTAGTTTTCGCCGTTGCCGGCTTTCAAGTTCGCGGCCAACGCCAAGGGCGACGGCCTTTCCGCTTGCAATTCCCGCCCCATCTCCGTCCAGCCCAGCAGCAGCCCCTGCAATTGCCCGCGCGCCTCGGGACTGACTGTCCCGTCTTTCACGCCCTGGGCCGCCAAATCGCAATATTTAGCGCAGTCCCGAGCCAGCTCGGCTATCACGGCCTGCCAGGCGTCGGCCTGCTTGGACGCCGGCTTCTGTTCGACAGCCGGCGCCTGCGCCGTCATGCCGCCGCCGCGCAGCGCGGCCGCGAACGGGCTCTGCGCCGGCGCGGACGGCGCGCCTGGCTGCGGCTCGGACAGCGTCGCCAAACGGGGGGAATTGGCGGTCGGCTTCGACGAAACATTAAAAGACATTTCAAACGCTCCTGATTTGGCGGCGAGGCCAGAACAACGGTGATGAGGGGCCGCCGGCGCATGCTCGGCGACAGCGTCAAACTACCCCAACGCCGGTAACCGAACTTGCATAAATCGGCCGCGGCCTCGTCCGAGCCGCCCCCTCGTTTTTGAGAGTTTTCCCATTTGTAGCAAGCACTCCCTCACGTAGTATTCCTACATACATCAATTTATGCGAAGGAAATCAAAAACCTCCCTAACAACCCGATGACATAACAACAGGACAAACAAGACCATGTCATTCGCTGAACATTTTTTGCAAGCTGGCCCTCGGCGGCAAAAGTACCATCCACTCTCTCTGTTTTTATGACCGGATAAAGGCTTTGAGCGCCAGTTGACGACACTGGCAATTCCAGGCGACAGCGGGCGGGAAGCGGCGGACACACGCCGCGCGATGCGAATCCGCAGCCGGCCCCAAGAACCAGCGCAAATCACCCAACAGATCCACCGAACAAAAAACACGCCGACATGCCGCGATGCTACGGGGAATAGCACACAAGTCGCAGCATTGGTCGACTCGATCCGCATGGTCCGCCATGCGCTATTGCGCCGTGCGCGCAAGAGGAACTAGAAGATGGCGTTACATAAAGATGGCTTCATGAACAGGCAATTTGTTTTTGGCGACTTCGTCCTTCACTTCGACGGCATGCTGCTGCACCGCGAGCAGCAGATCAGCATTCCGCCCAAGGAACTGGCTGTGCTGACCACCCTGCTGGAAGCGGCGGGAGAGCTGGTCAGCAAGGACGCGCTGCTGGACCGCGTCTGGCCGGACGGCGAAGTCAACGAAGAGTCGCTGACCCGCTGTATCTACGCGCTGCGGCGCATCCTGCTGGAAACCAAGGATTGCCGTTATATCGACACGGTGTACGGCAAGGGCTATCGCTTCAGCCGCCCGGTGGCCATGGTGTCCAAACCCACGCTGCTGGCGGCGCAATGCTCGGTGGCCGTGCTGCCCTTCCGCACCCATCCGCAGCTGGACGCGGTCAGCCTGCACAACGCTCTGGTGCAATGCCTGTCGCGCTACTCGCCGTTCGGCCTGATCGTGCTGCCGGCCACCATCACCCAAAACTGCCGCGACGTCACCGACATCGTGGCGATGATCGATCAGCTGCGCCCGGACTACTACCTGGCCGGCCAGACCCTGCAGCAAGGCGGCGTCTGGAAGCTGCGGGTGGAATTGGTGCGCGCCGCCGGCCATCAGCTGATCCACCATGAAAGCATAGAGCTGAGCCCGGAACAGCCGATCACCGCGCTGCAAACCCGGCTCGCCAGCCTGTTGCCGCAACGCATTCCCGGCCTGCGCTGGAACCAGGGCCAGAACAACGAGCTGGGCTCGCTGGACATGGCCATCACCTATCTGAACGGCCGCCACGAACTGCAGCAACACACCCCGTCCAGCCTGCGTCGCGCGCTGATGCTGCTGCGCCAATGCGTCAACGCCGGCCCCAGCCACGCGCTGCCTTACTGCAGCCTGGCCGAGTGCTATCTGACCCTGGCCCAGCTGGGCCTGTTCGACCAGGCCCAGGCGCTGATCCAGGCGCAACAGGCGGTGAACAAGGCGGTGGAACTGGACGCGGCCAATCCGCAGGCGCTGGGACTGCTGGCCTTGCTCAGCAGCATGCGCTCGGAGCAGGCGGTGGCCGAGGCGCTGTTCGAACAGGCGCGGCTGCTGGCGCCGGATGCCGTCGACATCCATTACTACCACGCCTGGCATTTATTCCTGTCCGGCAAACTGGCCCAGGCGCAGCAGGCGCTGGACGCCTGCCTGGAACGCGACCCCTCGCGCATCTCCGCCAGCATTCTGAAGCTGTGGCTGACCTATTACGAACACCGCATCGACGACGCGGTGTCGCTGGGCAAGCGCCAGCTCTGCCAATACGGCCAGAACCACCCGGTGCTGCAAAGCGTGCTGGCGCTGCTGCTGGGGCTGCAAGGCCAGCACGCGCAAGCCGACGAGCTGGTGCAGGCGGTGCGCGACTCCGGCGAGGAAGCCGGCCTGCTCGCCCTCAATCACAGCTACGTGGACTATTGCCGTCGCGGCGACGCCGCGGTGCCCGCCTTGCGCGCCTTCCTCGCCAAGGTGGACAGCCGCCAGGTGCGCTCCAGCCTGCTGCCGCTGATCCTGGCCGCGCAGGGCCCGGAGGCCGCGGTCCAGCATTGGCGCCAATTGCAGGCCGAAGGCTATCTGTGGATCAAGGCCTGGCGCCACGATCCGCGACTGAGCGAGCTGGCGGAACACGCTCAGCCCTGCCAGCCGGAGGCGGCGTGATCCGCGTCTGTCTGTTGTCCGCCCTCTTCTTGTGCGCCGGCGCGGCGCGGGCGGACTGCTGGGATCGCGCCGGCCGCATGTTCAATATCGCGCCGGACTTGCTCTACGCCATCGCCCAGCAGGAGTCCGGGCTCAAGCCGGACGCGGTGGGCCGCAACCGCGACGGCAGCCGGGACCTGGGCCTGATGCAGATCAACAGCACCCATCTGCCGCGGCTGCGCCAGCTGGGCGTCACCGAACCGCAGCTGATGGGCGACGCCTGTCTGTCCGTGGTCGTCGGCGCCTCCATCCTGGCCGAGATGATGAAACGTTACGGTTATTCCTGGGAGGCGGTGGGCGCTTACAACGCCGGCACCGCGCCCAGCCGCCGCGCCTTGCGCATGCGTTACGCCGAGCAAGTGTGGCGGCGCTACCAGAAGCTGCGCCAAGCCGCCCCACCCCCAAGCAAGGAGCTCTCATGATTCGCTCGCTTTCTCCCGCCCCGCGCGCGCTGTCCGCGACGCCGCCGCCCACCGCCCCCAAGCCCAGTCCCTCCTCGGCCTGGACCGCCCAGTTGCGCGGCGTCAGCCAGGGCGCCGCGCCCCAGCCCGCGCCGCGCACGGCGCAGCCCGGCCGCTCGGTAGGCCTGCTGCGGCAAGCTTTCCAGCAAGCCGCGCCCCAGGCCCGCGCGGAAACGTCGGCTCGGCCCATGGCCAAACTGCGGCAGCCCGCGCCCCTGGCGGACGTCGGCCCGGCCCGCGCCGACACCGCGCCGACGCCCAAACGCGACCCGATGGCATTGCTGCGCCAACGCATGACGCCCGAGGCGCTCAAGGATTTCGAGCAGAAACTGGCGGACACCGCCGGCAAGCGCGCCCCGGCCAAGGCGCCTCAAGCGCCGGCCGCCGTCGTGCAAGCCGCGCCGGCCGCGGCAGCCCCGCCAGCAGCCCCGGTCCTGGCCGCCGCGCCGCAGCCGACGCAGCCCGGTCAGATTCCACCGCCGCCTCCGCCTCCCCCACCGCCGCCGCCGCCCGTCAACGCGGCGGCCCCGGCGGCCGGCCCGGCGCGCGCCTGGAACAAGATCGCGGCGGCCAGCGCGGCCGATATCCAGCAACTGCGTGACGAACAAAGCCAGAAACTGCGCAAGGAGCCGGGTTCCAAGCCCACTGCCGCCTCGCCGGCGGGAGCGGAGCTCATCAACGAATTGAAAGAGCGACAGCAAAAAATGGCGGCGCGGGCCGCCAGCGCTCAGCTGCGGTAATTCCGCAACTCTCCCGATCCCCCTTTACATGGCGGCCGCCGCTTCCGCGGCACGCCGCCATGCTTTTTCCCTCCTCCCCGAATCTGATTCCCCTCCCGAGATTTCATCGGTTTTCCATCAGGAATCCGTCCCCGCATGTCCGTAAAGTGGATGCCAACATCGCAGAACCTTGCGCACTCACCGACAGACACCATGGCAGCTGAAGACATCACTCTCTCCGCGCCGGCGCCCATCGTGGTCCGCCTGCTCAACAGCCCGCTGCGCGGCTGCGAATTCCTGCTGCAGCCGGGCAAGACCCTGTTCCTGGTCGGTCCCGCCGCCGCCCTGACCGAGGCCGGCCAGTTGCCGGAATTGCCGGCAGACGCCCTGTTCATTCCTCTGGAGCAAGGCGGGGTCAATTTCGAAGTGCTGATCGACCGCGCCGAACCCGACCGGGTGACGCTGCGCGAACTGCGCGACGCCGGCGTGGACGAGCGTCCGGCCGAATTCAACCGCCCGCTGCGCATCGGCGCGCTGGAACTGGCCTTGCGGCCGGAGCACCTGTCCTGGTCGCCGGAAGTGCTGGGCCACGGCCAGGACGCGCCGCCGCCGGAACAAAAACCGGCGCGCCGCCACGCCGCCGCCGCGGTGGCGCTGGCGGTGATCGCCGCGCTATTGCTGGCCGGCGGCGGCTACTGGCTGTGGAACACCCCGCAACGCCAGGCCTCGGAATTGAACGCGCTGCTGGGACGCGACAGCCAGCGCTTCCAGGTGCTGCCCGGCCGCGACGGCGTGTTCTACGTCTCCGCCGCCAATGAGCGCGACAGCGCCTGGGCGCGGCAAGTGCTGGCGCGCGGCGACTACAACCGCCCGGCGCAGGTGCTCAGCCCTCAGCAGGAAAACGAACGCATGGGCCGCTGGCTGGCGGATAACTACCCCCACCTGCCCTATTACCGCTTGCAGCTGGACAACCCTCGCCGGCCGCAGCTGTGGGTCAGCCAACAGCGCGCCGCGCTGGGCGGGCCGGCCAGCCAGGCGCTGTCGCAGCGGCTGGCCGAGCAGATGCCCTACGCCGACGCGGTGGACATCGTGCCGGTGGACGACGCCGCCGCCGCGAGCCAGGCCGAAACCGGCCTGTCGCGCCAGGCGCTGCCCTTCACCCGCAGCGAGCAGCCCAACGGCGTCACCTTCGTGATCCAGGGCGCGCTGGACGACGGCGAACTATTGCGCGCGCGCCGCTTCGTCGACGACTACTACCGCCAGTGGGGCGGCCGCTACGTGCAATTCGCCATTGAATTGAAGGACGACTGGCTCAAGGGCAAGTCCTTCAAGTACGGCAACCAGGGTTACGTCAAGATGGCGACCGGCCACTGGTACTTCCCCAAACCCCTGTAAATAAAAGGAAAACCACCATGCCAATTATCTCTAATCCGGACTGGACCCTCAGCGACATGTCCAAGGAGTTCGACACCGGCACCAGCAAGCTCCAAACCGAACTGACCGACGCGCTGAAAAAGTTGAACGGCAACCCGTCCAACCCCCAGTTGCTGGCCGACTACCAAAGCAAGCTGTCCGAGTACAACCTGTACCGCAACGCGCAGTCCAACACCGTCAAAGTGTTCAAGGACATCGACGCGGCCATCATCCAGAACTTCCGCTAAACCCCGACGCCGGCCACGCGCCGGCGCTTCAGGAGTCCGCCCATGACCCCATCGCCGCCCTCTCTCTGGATTCGCTGACCGCCCAGGTCAGCGACATCACCCGCTCCGAGCACAATCTCGTGTCGCTGGACGACCGCCTGATCCAGGCCTTCTCGCAAAACGCCGTCGGCGTAGGCATGGAGAAGGACGCCATTCTGCAACGGCTGGAACAGCCGGGCCTGTTGAGCAATCCGGCCGTGCTGATGGAGCTGCAGCAGCGCACCTCCAATTACAACCTGGAGGTGTCCATGATCAGCACCCTCACCCGCAAGACCGTGGGCGCGGTAGAAAGCCTGCTGCGCTCATGATCCGCCATGGTTTCAAAGCCGTATTGCTGGCCTTGCTGCTGACCGGCTGCCAGCAGAAGGACTTGCTCAAAGGCCTGGATCAGCAGCAGGCCAATGAAGTGATCGCCGTCTTGCAGCGCCACAATATCGAGGCCGACAAGACCGACCGCGGCAAGACCGGCTTCAGCATCGCCGTGGCGCAGCCGGACTTCGCCGCCGCCGTGGACTGGCTGAAGGCCTACAACCTGCCGTCGCGGCCGCGGATGGAAGTGGCGCAGATGTTCCCGGCGGATTCGCTGGTGTCCTCGCCGCGCGCGGAAAAGGCGCGGCTGTACTCCGCCATCGAGCAGCGGCTGGAGCAGTCGCTGCAAACCATGGACGGCGTGCTGTCCGCGCGCGTGCACGTCAGCTACGACCTGGACTCCGGCGAAGGCGGCCGCGCCGCCAAACCCATCCACCTGTCCGCGCTGGCGGTGTACGACCGCGACGTGGACCCAGAGCAAATGGTCAACGATATCAAGCGTTTCCTGAAGAACAGTTTCGCCGACATCGATTACGACAATATCTCGGTGGTGCTGTCGCGGCGCAGCGAGGCGCAGCAGCAGGCGCCCACCGCGCCGGCGGAAGAGCGCGGCTCCGGCCTGAGCTGGCTGATGGCCGGCGTGGCGCTGATCGCCCTCCTGGGCGCGGCGGCGGCCTGGCTGTGGCAGCGCCGCGCGCCCAAACCCGTCGCCGAGCCGCCGGCCGCCGAGCCGCAGGCCGGACATGAGTAGCCGGCCCGCGGCCCGCTCGCCGGCGCTGCAAGCGCTGCTGTACGACCCGCTGGCCTATCTGCACCCGCGGCGCTTGGTTCTGCCGCCGGCGCTGACCGCCTCCGCCGCCGCGCGCGCGGCGGCCAATGAGCTGCTGATCTCCGCCTATCGGCTGGACAGCGACTGCGCCGACGCCCAGTTGGACCCGCTGGCGCGGCAATGGCTGCGCCACTGGCGGCGCTTGCCGCAAACCGCCTATTTGCTGGGTTGCCACGCGCTGCGCGCCGGCCTGGGCTGGCAGGCGGGCCTGCTGCGGCTGCCGGACTGGGCGCAGGACTTCGCCGCCGTGGCGCTGCCGCCGGACGCCGCCGCCGCGCAGCGGCCGGCGCTCAGCCACGGCGCGCTGCTGCTGACCGGCTACGGCCGCCTGCAGGCCTGGCGCGAGCGTCTGCCGCGCCCCTTGGCGCAACGCTTGCCGCTGCAGTTCCCGCCGGAGGCCGACGCCGCGCCGCCGCAGCCGCCCGCCGACGCCCTGATTCTGACCTTGGCCCTACAACATGCCCAGAGACATCCCCACATCCCGCCCTCCGACCGCCGCTGAAGGCGTGCTGGTGCGCCGCGGCCAGCTGCGCCGAGCCGAACGCGCCGATCAGCTGGAACGCGAGGCGCGACAACAGGCGCAGCGCGTGCTGCGCGACGCCGAGCGCCAGGCCGAAGCCCTGCGCCGGCAAGCCTGCCAGGACGGCTATCAGCAAGGCATGCTCGCCGCGCTGGAACACGCGGCCGCCCATCTGGCCGCCGGCCAGGCCATGGCCTGGAACTGGCGGGAGCGGCTGGAGCAAGAGGCCCGCGCCATGCTGAGCGCCGCGGTGGACCATCCGGACACCCTGCTGCTGCTGCTGGACGAATGGCTGCGCGGCCTGGATCAGCCGGACGCCACCCTCTATCTGCAGCTGCCCAAGCGCGCCCGCGCGCTGCAGCCGCAGTTGATGACGCTGCTGACGGAAAACTGGCCCGGCGCCATCCAGATCGACTATCACGCCGACACGCGCTTCATGATGCGCTGCGCGGACCAGGCGGCGGAATTCTCGCCGGAACAATACGTGGAGCCGGCCAGCCGCCAGTTGCTGCAATGCCTGGAGCCCTTGCCTCAGGACTGCCGCCGTTTGTCGGAGCAGGCGCTGCGCGGCTTGATCGCGCAACTGGAACAAGACCTGGCGGCCTTGACCGCCGCAGACAGGAGCCCGGAATGATCCCCTCGCTGACCCCTTCCGCCATCGGCCGCGCCGCCGCGGCCGGCGACGACATCGTCCCGCTGCAGCAACGGCTGCTGGCCGCGGCGCAAAACGCCGACGGCGCCGCGCCGCCGACGGAAACCCCGGCGACCGACGACGCCAAGCCAGTGGAGCCGCCGCCGCACAAATGGCCGGACTTCCAGTCCGACCCGTTGGCGGTGGCCTTCCTCGCGGCGCTGCGCCAGCTGTCGCCGCCGGCGTCCGACTCGCAAGAAGACAAACAGCGCTACGCCGACGCCGTCGGCAAGCTGCTGGGCGAATTCAAAGACCCGGCCACCGGCGAACTGGCCTTCACCACCTTGAAGCAGAAAAACGACATGATCCAGCGCACGCTGGAACAGATCGACGCCGCCTCGCCGCTGCACACCGCGCTGATGACCTCGCTGGTGGGCAATATCGGCGTTGCCGGCATGATGCAGCAATGGATGCAGGACGCCATCATGTCCGGCGGCGTGCCCAAGGAGATGGAGGACTGGTGATTCACACCGCGTCCCACAAGGCCCGCGCCGCCGCCGCGTGGTAGAAGACATCGCCGCTGCGCTGGAACTCGCGATGGCAGGCGTACACCAGCTTGATCACATGCTCGTTGCGCACGTTCAGCACGCGTTGCAGCAATAAGGGCCAGGCCGGCTGCGCGTCCGGCAGTTCCTCCGCCTCCAGCGCCGGCGCGCCGATGGACACATAGGCGACGCAGAAGGTCTGCCACAAAGCCGGGTACCAATCCTCCGCCGGCAAGCCGGGCAGATGCTCCAGCACGTCGCGCAGCGCCAGCGTCGCCGTCACCATGTGCAGCGCGGTGAAATTGTCGGTCTGCCAGTACACCCGCAGCGCCGCCCGCGCCAGCGCGTCCAGCCAGTCCGGCGTTTGCGGCGCACTGGGCAAGGCGGCGGCGAAGCGCGGATCGGCCAACACCGCGTCGAAGCGATCGTGTATCCAGTAATCCGGGCTGTTCCAGCCGGCCAGCGCCCGCGACAGCCGCGCCAGCCCGTCCTCCGCCGAAGCCGCCGGCGCTTGCGCGTCCAGGCCGGCGGGCAGGCGCAGATAGCCGCTCAGATAATAGGCCAGCCCCGCCGCCGCTTCGCCGGCGTGGCCGGCGCGCAGGGCGAAGGCCAGGCGGATCAGCGGATGGAAGGCGCCCCCGCCCGGCGAGAACGGCAGGCTGGCCAACACTTGCCGCGCGGTGTCCTCCACCCCGCGCGCCGCCACCCGCTCCTCCATCACCCGGAGCAGCGCCGGGAAGGCGTCCAGCCGCCCCAAGGCCGCGTCCCAGCGGCCCCAGCCGATATCGTATTCCACCGGTTCCGCCGGCTCGGCGCGCTCGCTCTCCCAGAAGTCGAAGAATGCCCGCAGCTGATGCGGCTCCGCTCCCATTTCCGCCAGCGCGGTCAGCGCCATCGGGCAATGGTTGGTGGTGTCGCTGTGCATCAGCGAAAACTCATGGTTGGCGTCCAACAAGGCATGCAGTTCAGTGTGACGGCTTGGCGCGTTCATGGCGTCCTCCTTGAAAAATCCATGCGCTTACGATAAAAGTTAAAGTCAACTTTAAGTCAAGCGAGTCCGCGCATGCCCGCAGCCCCCATGGCCAAACCTTCTCCCTGGCTCAGCATAGGCGAGCTGGCGAGCCGTTCCGGCGTCGCCGCCAGCGCCCTGCGCTACTACGAAACCCAGGGCCTGCTGCACAGCGCCCGCTCCGCCGGCGGCCAACGCCGCTACCCGCGCGACGCGCTGCGCCGCGTCGCCTTCATCCGCGCGGCCCAGATCGTCGGCATCAGCCTGGACGACATCCGCGGTTCGCTGGCCGCGCTGCCCAGCCAGCGCACGCCGACCCCGCGCGACTGGGAGGCCTTGTCCGCGGACTGGCTGCCGCGTTTGCAGCAGCGCATAGACGAGCTGACCCGGCTGCGAGACCGGCTGGGCAACTGCATAGGCTGCGGCTGCCTGTCGCTGAGCCAGTGCGCGCTGTACAACCCCGGCGACTGCGCGGCCAGCCTGGGCGACGGACCGCGTTACCTGATAGGCGAACCGCCGGCGGAAGCGCCGGGCCAACCACCAGGCTGAGAGTCTGTTCTAAAGTCTCGCGAGCAAGAGCGAGACAAGGCGTTGCGGCTGAGAACACGTGGTACATGAGCATTTTGAGCTTGGTTTCAACGCCCATTTCTATCCATCCCGCCGACGCGCAGCAGATCGTAAACAGGTTCTGAGCGCTTCCTGAAAGCCGCTGTCGCAACGGCACGGTGTAATAGCGCCCATTTCAACGCCACTGGAGCGCCACCATGCTATTGCCTCTCGGCTTTCCCTCCGTCCGGCCCAACGCCAGCCTCTCGCACGCCCCTGCCCAGGCCCCGGAGACCCCCGTCGCCCAGACCGGCAGCCTCAAGGGCAAGCCGGTGCGCATAGACGACAGCGCCGAAAGCCGCGGCAAAGCCCATGCGGTCTTGAGCGAATGTCTGTCCGACGTGCGCCGCTTCTTCCAGCCGCTGAGCGGCCGGGTCGCCCGCTTCTTCGGCGCGATCCCGGACTGGGTGCGCAAGCTGACAGGCCAGGCCAAGCCGGCCGCGGCCAGCGCGCAGCAAGCGCCCGTGTCTCCTCTCACCGCGTCGTTCGCCGCCAATTTCTGCCGCCTGTGCGACACGTTCCAGGCCAGCCTGGCGGATAAGCGCAATATGGACGGCGCCTTCCGCGTGCCGGCATCGCACGAGAAATTGCAGAACGTGAAACAACAGATGGCGAATGGAGAGATGGCGCCGGACTCGCTCAGCCACATCGAGATTGCCGCGCTCATCAAGGACACCCTGAAACAATTGCCGCTGCCCAGCGATCAAGACCTGCACGCGCTGCACGCCAGCGGCGCAGACGTCACCCGCCTGCACCGCGAGATGTTGTCGCAATTGCCGGAAGGGCCGCTCAAACAGTGCGGAAGCGCGGCGATGCGCACCCTGGCCTTGAGCCATCGCCATGCCGACGCCGGCACCGGCAGCGCGTTCAGCAAAACCTCCATCGAGGTTTCCGCGCCGCTGTGGCATATGACCGAGCTCCAACTGGCCAAGACCATGCCCGCGATTGGCGGAGCGCTGCTGCAAGGCTGGCAGGATGAGCCATCCGCCCCGGCGGACCCGCAAGCCGCGCTGATGCAGGAGTTGCGCGCCAAGCTGAACGCCGGACGGTAAGCACCATGCCGCCGGCCGCCGCTCGCGGCCGGCTTCCCTTCCCTCATCCAAAAAAGAAAAACCATGTCCACGCCTTTCCAACACGCCGTCGCCCAGCTTTGCCAGTCTCTGTCCCTGCAGCCGCCGGAACGGATGGACGACAGTCTGTTCACCTTGCAAGTGGGCGAACACGCGGTGCACCTGAGCGAACAGCCGGCGCGCCAGTTGCTGATGTTCTGCTGCCTGTCGCCGCAACAGGCGCAAACGGACGCGCCGCCGCTGCGGCAGAATCTGTTCAGCGACGATCCGCTCAAGCCGGTGATCGGCCAATCCGAGCACAGCCAGGACTGGGTGCTGTGGAACCGTCAGCCGCTGGCCGATTGCGACGCCGCCGCGCTGCAGCGGCAGTTGGAGCGCATCAGCGATTGCGCCGAACAGTGCTGCCGCGCGCCGGAACCGGCGGCGTCGACCTTCGCGCCGCAGGCGCTGCGTCAGCGCCACGCCCGGCTGCATTGCTGAGCAGGACAAAACCCGCACGAAAACGGCCGAGGCCGCCGGCATACCCCAGTACGCCGGTCAAGCCTCGGCCGCGCTCAATCAACGGCAAGCGCCGCCTACAAGTCCACCACCGGGAAATCGATCTCGGTGCCGGCGATCAGATTGGCGTAATTGGTCAGCGTGTTCAGCGCCACCGCGGCGATCACCTCCACCAGCAGGCCGTCGTCGACGCCGGCGGCGCGCGCCGCGGCCAGCTCCTGATCGGACAACACGCCGCGCTGGCTGACGATTTGCGCGGTCAGCCTGGCGATCGCGGCGGTCTGCGCGTCGGCGGCCTGGCCGGCCCGCGCCGCCTGGATGTCGGCCTCGCTCAGGCCCGCGCCCTTGCTCATCAGGGTATGGGCGGACAGGCAGTACTGGCAGGCGTTGGCCTGAGCGGCCGCCAAAGCGATCACTTCGCGCTGGCGCGCGCTGAGCTTGCCCTTGGCCAGGGCTTCGGAAAAGCCCAGATAAGCGTTCAACACCGCCGGAGACTGGGCGAAGGTGGCGAACAGATTGGGCACCTTGCCCAGCTTGGCCTTGACGGCCTCCAGGGTGGCGCTCAGTTCCGGGCTGGCTTGATGGCGGTCTACGGTGGGGATGCGGGGCATGATGGGCTCCTGACTCTCGAGTTGAACGACGATGGGGACTGTACAGAAGTCATCTTGCAATACAATCAGAAACCTATCGTCTCGAAAACTTTGCAGATCGTATCGAAATGGACCTGTTGACGCCCTTGCTGCAGCAAAGCGCCTTCTCCGCGCGCGTATTCCATCATGGCAATCTATGCCATCTGGCGGACTTCGACCCTGGCGCAATGGCCGGTCATCTGCATCTGCTCAAGGGCGGCCGCCTGCGCTGCACCTTGCGCGACGTCCTGGTGCTGGACACCGACCGCCCCTGCGCCTTGCTGTTTCCCCGCCCCAGCGCCCACATCCTGCTGCCGGAGGGCGAGCGCGGCGCCGACTTGGTCTGCGCCAAGCTGGACCTGGGCTTCCAGACCGGCGGGCCGCTGGCGCTGGCGCTGCCGGAATGCCTGGTGCTGTATCTGGACGATACGCCCAGCCTGCTGCCCACGCTGCGGCTGCTGTTCGACGAGGCCTTCTCCGAACGCTTCGCCCGCCAGGCGGCGCTGGATCGTTTGATGGAGTATTTCTTGATCCAGGCGATACGCGTGGTGATAGACGGCGGCCAGATCCACAGCGGCATCTTCGCCGCCATGTCCGACCCCAAATTGGCGCGCGCCGTCAACGCCATCCACGCGCGGCCGGAGCGCGGCTGGACCGTGGAACTGCTGGCGGAGCAGGCCGGCATGTCGCGCGCGCGTTTCGCCGCCCGCTTCCGGCAACAAGTCGGCCTCGCCCCGCTGGATTATCTGACCGACTGGCGGCTGGCCGTCGTCCGTCATCAGCTGCGCCAGGGCCAGCCGATCAAACGCATCGCCGCGCAAGTGGGCTACGCCAGCCCCGCCGCGCTCAGCCGGGTGTTTGCCCAGAGGCTGGGGCTGCCGCCCAGCGATTGGCTGAAGCGGCAAGCGGCCTCCTGAGCGGCCCGCGCGTGGAACTTTGGAATCCGGCGCCCCATCTGACTTCAGACCGCGCGGTCCAATGGGATGCCGCGCTGAATCCATCAAGGGAAACTTCATGAACACACCACGCCTCGCCGGCGCCGCGCTGCTCTGCGCCGGCCTATTCAGTCTGCCCGTCCACGCCGCCACGCTATGCACGCTGCTGGCCGACGCCAAGAGCGGCGACATCCTGCTGCGACAAGGCAGCTGCGAACAACGCTACACCCCGGCCTCCACGTTCAAGATTCCGCTCAGCGTGATGGGCTTCGATTCCGGCTTCCTCAAGAGCGAACACCAGCCGGCCCTGCCCTACCGGGACGGCTATGTGGACTGGGGCGGCGACAACTGGAAACAGCCCACCGATCCGGTGCGCTGGCTGAAGTATTCGGTGGTGTGGTATTCGCAGCAGATCGCCCAGTCGCTGGGCGAGGAGAAGCTAGGACGCTACGCCGACGCCTTCGGCTACGGCAACGCCGACTTCAGCGGCGACCCGGGCAAGCACAATGGACTGGAACGCGCCTGGATCGCCTCCTCGCTGCAGGTGTCGCCGCTGGAGCAGCTGGCCTTCCTGCGCAAGCTGGTCAATCTTGAACTGCCGGTGTCCAAACACGCGCAGGAACTGACGATGAAGATCGTGGAAACCAGCGCGGCGGCGGACGGCTGGCAGGCGCACGGCAAGACCGGCATGGCTTATCCGCGCAAGGCGGACGGCGAGTTCGACGAGGAACATCCGTACGGCTGGTACGTGGGCTGGGCCAATAAGGGCGAACGCTCGCTGGTCTTCGTGCGCCTGATCCAGGACGACAAGAAAGAGCCGGGCACCGCCGGCGTGCGCTCGCGCGCGGCCTTCCTGGAGGAATTGCCGGCGCTCGCCGCAGCGTCCGCCCCCGCTCAATCCATCAGCCGCTGATACAGATAGACCAGCACCCGCGCCAACTCCTGCGCGGTCTGCTCCTGGCCGGCGTTGCCGCTATGGCCGCCGGCCTCGGTTTCCAGCAGCAGCGCGTCGTGGCCCAGCTCCCGCATCCGCGCCACCATCTTGCGCGCATGCGCCGGGTGCACGCGGTCGTCCTTGGCGCTGGTGGTGAACAGGGCCAGCGGATAGGCCAGATCGCCGCGTAGCCGGTGGTAGGGCGAATACGCCTCCAGCGCCGGCCGCTGCGCCGGATCCTCCGGATCGCCGTATTCGTCTATCCAGCTGGCGCCGGCCAGCAGCTCGGTGTAGCGCAGCATGTCCAGCAGCGGCACTTCGCACACCACCGCGCCGAATAATTCCGGCCGCTGCGTCATGCAGGCGCCCACCAGCAGGCCGCCGTTGCTGCCGCCCTCTATGCCCAGCTTGGCCGGCGCGGTCAGGCCGCGCGCCACCATGTCTTCCGCCACCGCGATGAAGTCGTCGAAGCCCACTTGGCGGTTCACGCCCTGCGCCGCCTGGTGCCAGCCGGGGCCGAACTCGCCGCCGCCGCGGATGCAGGCCAGCGCGAAGGCGCCGCCGCGTTGCAGCCAGTGCGGGCCGAAGTTCTCCACGTAGTAAGGCATCATCGGCACTTCGAAGCCGCCGTAGCCGTACAGCAAGGTGGGCGTGGCGCCGTCCAGCGGCGCGTCGCGGCGGCGCACCACGAAATAGGGAATGCTTTCGCCGTCCGGCGCGCGTGCCTGCCATTGCTCGGCGACGAAGTCGGCCGGATCGAAAGCCTCCGGCTGACGACGCAGGCATTCCTGCTGGCCGC
Organism: Chromobacterium sp. Beijing; assembly: GCF_021496765.1. Taxonomy (NCBI): domain Bacteria; kingdom Pseudomonadati; phylum Pseudomonadota; class Betaproteobacteria; order Neisseriales; family Chromobacteriaceae; genus Chromobacterium; species Chromobacterium sp. Beijing. The sequence goes on along the minus strand of NZ_CP053750.1, from coordinate 4,507,343 downwards.
TGGCCACGTCCAGCCGGTACAGGCCGGTGGGGGTCAGGAAATCGCTGAAGCTGTAGCACAGGATATCGCTGTCCCAGGGCTGGTCGGCGAACTCGATCACCCCGCCGCTGGGCGTGGGCAGCGCGCGCTCGCACCAGACGCCGTCGATCTTGTCGAAGGCCAGCAGCCGGCTCTTGACCTGGTCCAGCAGATTGACCACCACGCTGGCGCGGGTGGTCTCCACCGACTCCACCGCCAGCCGAGGCTGCGGCGCCACCAGCAATTGCGCGTCTATCCGTCCCTGCCGCAGCGGCTCCAGCGCCACCGCCAGCAAGGCGCCGGCCGGATAGCGGGTCCCGGCGGCGTCCCAGTCCTCGGCCAGCTTGACGATCAGATCGCCGTGCAGATAGGCCTCCAGCTCCGCCTTGGGCGGCAAGGGCAGCGCGTGGGTTTCCAGCGCTTCGTCGATCAGATGGTAGGTCTTGCTGTAGAAGCTGTCCGAGCACTCGATCAGGTCCAGCGTCGCGCCGTCGGCGTCGAGGAAACGCCAGGCGGCCACCATCATCGCGTCTTCGCCGGCGGAGAACACCTGGCTCCAGGCATGCCGCCCTTCCTCGCCGCGCTCCACCAGCCACACTTCGCGCGGATAGCCGGAACGGGTCAGCGGCGCGCCCGGCCAGCCGGGGCAGGCCCAGGCGCTGTCCGGATCGCGCCAGGCCACATGGCTCTTGCCTTCCGGAAAACTGAAACCGTCCGGCCGCCACGCGCCGGCGGCCAGATCGTATTCGCGCGCGATGCCGGCGTCGCCGCCGCCCGCGGCCAGGTGCACCATGGCTTGCAGCGGCGCCAGCGTGCAGTGGGACACCCCGTCCAGATACCAGTCCTCGCCGGCCTCGTCGGCCAGCGCGTCGATGTCCAGCACCGTCTGCCAGTCCTGCTCGGCGGCGCGGTAGGCCGCCAGCGTGCTGCGGCGGTAAATGCCGCGCGGATGGGCTTCGTCCTGGTGGAAGTTGTACAGCCAGCCCTCATGCTCGGCGCAGAACGGGATCTGGCGGGTATCGCGCAGATGGGCGAGGATTTCGTCGCGCAGGCCGGCGAAACGCGGGTCGGCGTCCAGCCGCGCCTGCGCGCGCGCGTTCTGCTCGGCCACCCATTCGGCGGCGGCGGGATCGTCCAGGTTTTCCAGCCAGGCGTGGGAATCGAGGGCGTTATAGTCGGACATCGGCGTCATCACAATTGCGGATCAATGGCCGCGAGGTTAGCACCCCGCGCCGCCAACGCCAAATGCGCCATGCCCGCTGCGCCCGAAGTTCAGACCGCGCTGATCTCCACCCCCTCCCCCGCAGCTGGCGGCAGGCGTGCTCGGGGTCCAGCAACGCTTCCCCCAGATAGACGCCGGCGGGCGGCGCGTCCGCCCCCAATAGATGCTCGATCTGCAAAACAGCGCCCAAGGCCGTCAGATGCGCTTGTCCCAAAGGGTCCGCCAGTTGCACGGTTTTTCCGCACGGCCTGCCGGCGGCGTCCTTGCCCTCGACGGCAATGCGGATGCGGTGAGCCGCGCCCGGCCCGGGGTTGTAGAGCAGCGCCTGCCGCGCGCTGTTGAACATCGGCCGCGACAGCAGCCGCCATACGCCGCTGCGCACCAGCACATGCAGCAAGGCAGTGGCTTTGCCGTCGTCGAAGCCGATGCGCGCATCCACCTGCGCGGCGCCGACGATGGCGGGCAGATTCGCTTGATCCGGGGTATCGAAACGGTAAACCCGGTGACGGCCGGCGGCGCCGAAGTCCGCGACGCGGCCATCGAGAAAACCGCCGCGCTTGACCCACTTCCCCCCTTCCATGGTGTGGAACGGTTCGGATAGGCGGTCCATGTATGCGGTCGAATTCGGCCCCGCCTGATCCGCCATCGCGAACAGGATGTCGATGCCGACGCGCTCGACCTCGGCGACGGCCCTCGCCGCGTCGCGCGCCGCCAGGCTGGCCGCGCCGGCCATCCAGGCCGATGACAAGACCACCGGCGCGCGGGGAGGCCCGTAGGCGGCCGTCGTCAGCAAGGCCTGCTTCAGCCGCTCCGTCCAGCGGGTGACGTCAAGGTAGGCGTGACCTTGGGCCAGGGCCAGGCGCAACAGCCGGTCATGCGCATCGTTGACCAAGCCCACGATGAGCGCGCCCTTGTGAGCCTCCGGCAGCGCCGGCGCGTCCACGTCCATCGCCATCGCCTCGGCGCCATATCGCTGCGCCACCGCCCGAGCCGCGTCTAGACGACGGCCGGCGATGACGAGCTTGAGATCCGGCCTGCGCCGCGCCAGTAAAGACGCCACTTGCGCGCCCACCACGCCGCTGCCGCCGACAAGAACAACGCTGGAAGAAGTCATGCCCACCTCAGTTTTGGTCAATTGACCAATATTAAAACATGAACTTGGTCGTTTGAACAATTAAACTGGCGCTTCAGCCATGCCGGACGATCACGAAGGAGGAAAGATGTCGGCCAAAGGAGAGGAAAGACGGGAAGCGATTCTGCGCGCGGCGATGCGGGTGCTGACCCGCGACGGCGGGCAGGGCTTCCGCATGCGCGCCATCGCGGCGGAAGCCGGGGTGGGCATCAGCCATGTCCAGTACTACTTCAAGAATATCGACGCGGTGATGGAAGGCGTCATGGTTCGTTACCTGGAAGACTGGGATGAACTGATGCTGGACGCGCCCGCCAGCCTGGCCGGCGCGCTGGACTTTGTGCTGGCGACCCAGCTTCAACACGGCGGCTGCGCCTTGCTCTGGGAGCTGTGGGCGCTGTCCAGCCGCAACGAGGCCGCCGATGCGGCGCTCAAGACCTTCTACGCCGGCTATACCGACCGGGTTTGCGCGCTGCTGCGCCGCGAGGCTCAGACGGACGCGCCCAACAGTGTCGTCAGGGAGCGCGCGGCGCTCATCGTCGCCTTGATCGAAGGCCTCTCCATTCTGCGCGGCAACGGCCGGGAGCAAACGCTGGCGCCGCAAGCCCAGCGCCATGCCGTAGACGCCGCGCTGGCCTTGGCGGCCTTGCCGCTGCCGCCTGCCAAGGCCTAATCCGCGCTCCGCGCGGCGGCCTTGAAACGGGCGATCACCGCCGGCGCGGTGCCGCGGTTGAAGGCGGCGTACAGCGCGCTGTCCAGCTGCGCCAGCTTCATGCCGCGTCGCACCAGCGACGCGTCCAGCCCCAGGGACTTGAGCTTGCTGCGCATGCCGATCTCGGTGGCGGGCAGCAGATCGCAGCGGCCGGACACCAGCTTTTTGACGTTGATGCTGGAGTCCGAGGTCGGGTCCAGTCTTGGAAAACCTTCTTCCTTCAGGTACTCCTGCCGGTAATCCCCCAGCACCACGCACACCGAATAGCGCTTGGCCGCCGCCAGCGTCGGCGCCTGGATGTCGCGTCGCGACGCCAGCTGATAAAAATACACGTCGGAATCCAGCAGCTTGACGGCGAAGTTCAGATGTTTGAGCCGCTCCCGGGTCTTGGCGATGGGAAAGATCGCCGCGCCCGGCCGAGTCTTGGCCTCCTCGTAGGCGCGCGCCCACGGCACCGTTTCAATCCGCGACGGCGGCAGGCCGAGCTTGCCCAGGATCGCCAGGACCGGCGCCACCGCCAGCCCGCCGCTGATCCGGCCGTCCGGCCCCAGTTCCACATAGGGCGGATCGCCGCTGCTGAACAAGCGCACTTCGTCCAGAGCCCCCGCCGGGGCCCCGCCGCAGGCCAGCGCGGCGCAGCAGGCGCCCAGCCATTGTTTCATTCCGCCTCCCTTTTCCACGCCGCAGCTGCTTATTTATAGCCGCCGGGCCTCGGTTCAGTCGGACAGCACCCGTTGCAGCGTCTCCACCAGCCGGTCCAGGTCCTCGCGTCTCACCTGCCAATGGGTGACGATGCGCATCAGGCCGCCTTCGGGCGGATTGGCCTTGACCCCGGCCTGGCGCAGCGCGGCCATCAGTTCGGCCACATCGATGTCGGCGGTGAAACGGAACCACACCATATTGATGTGCACGTCCTCCAGCCTCACCTCGACGCAGGGCAGCGCCGCCAGCCGCTCGGCCAGATAGCGGGCGTTGGCGTGGTCGTCCTTGAGCCGGTCCACCATCTCGTTCAGCGCCACGATGCCGGGCGCGGCGATCACCCCGGCCTGGCGCATGCCGCCGCCCAGCAGCTTGCGGTTCCGGCGCGCGCGGGCGATGAAATCGGCGCTGCCGGCCAGAATGGAGCCCACCGGCGCGGCCAGGCCCTTGGACAGACAGAACATCACCGTGTCGGCGTATTGGGCGATCTCGCGCGCCTCGCAGCCCAGATGGGCGGCGGCGTTGAAGATGCGCGCGCCGTCCAGATGCACCGGCACCTGGTGGCGGCGCGCCACTTCCGCGCTGGCGGCCATCGCCGCCAAGGGAATCACGCGGCCGTTGCAGTGCGCGTTTTCCAGACAGATCAAGCCGGTGCGCGGCCAGTGGATGTCCTCGCCGACGCGGATGCGCTGCTCTATCGCCTCCGGCGCCATCACCCCGTCCACGCCGGCGACGGCGCGCAACTGCACGCCGCCTATCACCGCCGCGCCGCCGGTTTCGTGCCAGACGATGTGGCAGCTCTCTTCCAGAATCACCTCGTCGCCGCGCTGGCAGTGGGTGAAGATGGCCAGTTGGTTGCCGAAATTGCCGGTGGGCACGAACAGCGCCGCCTCCTTGCCCAGCTTCTCCGCGGCCAGCTGTTCCAGCGCTTGCACCGTGGGATCGTCGCCGTAGACGTCGTCGCCCACCTCGGCGTTGAACATCGCCTCGCGCATCGCCGGCGTCGGCTGGGTCACGGTATCGCTGCGCACATCAATCCATTGCATGGTCAACTCCTTCTCTTAAGGGGAAATCTCGGGGTCTTGCCGCGGCAAGGTCAGATAGGCGGCCAAGGCCGCCGCGACGCAGCGCGTCAGTTCCGCCTCGTCCGGCGCGTCTTCCAACGCCAAGCCGTGAATCAGGCTGTCCGCCATCCGCAGCAGGCGCGGCGCGCGCTCGGCGGGCAGGCCGCGGGCGGCCAGCCACTCGGCCACGCAGTCCAGCAGCGCCGCGTCCAAGGGATTGTCCGCCGGCGGCGGGTCGAACTGCGGCCACTCCCGTTCCAATACCCGATGCAGCCCGGGCGCGGCCAGATGCAGGCGCAGGCAGGCGGACACCAGGCTCTCCAGCTGCGCCGGCCACGGCAGGCCGGCGCTCAGCCGCAAGGCCTCCCGCACCGTGGCCAGGGTTTCCTCACCGTGGCGGCGGTGCAAGGCCGCCACCAGCGCCTGCTTGTTGGGGAAGTACTGGTACAAGGAGCCGATGCCGACGCCGGCCAGCTCCGCCGCCTTGTTGGTGCTCAGCCCGGCGTAGCCGTCGCGCTCCAGAATGCGAGCCGCCGCCTCCAGAATGGCGGCCACCACATGGCGGGAGCGGGCTTGGCTGGGCTGTTTGCGGGCTTGCGGAATCATGGGCATGCGGCGGTCCGTAAGGGAGGAAGGCTTGCGCCGCGGTCATGGGGCCGACAGCAAAAAGACGGCGGCAAACGCTTAGCAAAACACGAGTTTTACCCGCTGACAAGGGCGGATACATTGAAAGCGTCGTCCATCCTCAATGAAAGCGGAACCATGAGCCAAAGCTACGCCTTCTTCGCGCTGCTGCGCGTCCACCCCAACTGGCTGCGCCTGAGCCGGCCGGAACGCCGCCGGTTCGAAGCGGAAACCCTGAAGCCGATCTACGCGCGCTATCCGGCGGTGCGCATGCGCTGGTTCGACGCCGAGGCCTTCACCGCCCGTTGCAGCGATATCGCGCTGTTCGAAACCGAATCGATCAAGGATTTCTATTATCTGATCGACGCGCTGCGCGACAGCCCGCTCCTCACCGAGCCCTATTTCGAATTCGTCGATATCCTGCCGGCGGTGGAGGACGGTTTCCGCGACTACGACGCGCAGTTGTCCACAGGTGGATCATAGGCCGCTTAGCCTGCCGGCCAATACAAACGGCGACCTTGCGGTCGCCGTGTCGCTGCTGCGGGAGGCCGGGTTATGCCCGGCGAGTCAGGCCCGAAACGGCCGGCGGGGATACTCTCAGATTGTCAGCAGTGGCTTAATGGATTCGATAAGATTGCTTGATCTCGCTTACGCGGCGCTCGGCCTGTTGAACGGTCAGCGGGCTCATGGCCATATGGGCGCCGCAATGGCAGCGCAACACGCTGTCGGGATGCAGGGACTTGAGATGATGGCGGATTTCATGGCCGCATTCCTCGCAGGCGACCACGACGGTGGCGTTGTAATGCTTGTCCAGATCAATATCGAATCTTTGCTGCTTCATGGGAATCTCCCTTGCTGTGACAAAGGCCGGCCAGCCAGAGGAAGAGCAGGAAGCCCTTCATGACAGACCTGAAGAGAAGGATAGCTCCGCCGGCGAAAGGTTCCCAGCAATCAGCCACTTAACTGTAGTTTTTTTGACCGCGGGCAAGCCTCGCGCCCACGGCCGCCGCACTGGTCAGCAAGCGGGGCTTGCAGTATCCTTCGCCGATTTGATTGTTGACGATTGCAGCCATGGACACCCACAACGCAGATCTGGAACGCCGCTTCGGCGGCATCGCCCGTCTCTACGGGCCGGAGGCGCTGGCCCGCTTTCAGGCCTCCCACGTTTGCGTGGTCGGCGTCGGCGGCGTCGGCTCCTGGGCGGTGGAAGCGCTGGCGCGCAGCGCCGTCGGCAAGCTGACCCTGATAGACCTGGACAATGTGGCCGAGTCCAACACCAACCGCCAGTTGCCGGCGCTGGACCCCAATTACGGCATGGCCAAGGTCAGCGCGCTGGCCGAACGCGTGCGCGCGATCAATCCGGCCTGCGAGGTGATCGAGATCGAAGACTTCGTCACCGAAGACAATCTGGAACAGCTGCTGGGCCGGGACTACGACTTCATCATCGACTGCATAGACAGCCTGCGCATCAAGACCGCGATGGCGGCCTGGTGCGCGCGCCGCCGCCAGCCCTTCATCGTGTCCGGCGGCGCCGGCGGCCAGACCGATCCCACGCTGATCCGGGTGGCGGACCTGGGCGAGGTCACTTACGACCCGCTGCTGTCCAAGCTGCGCTACAACCTGCGCCGTCACCACCAGTTCAGCCGCGAAGCCGGCAAGAAGCTGCACGTTCCCTGCGTGTTCTCCACCGAACAACTGATCTATCCGGACACGGAGCAGCAGGCTTGCGACGCCGCGGAGCCGCGCGGCCCGCAGGGCCTGTCCTGCGCCGGCTTCGGCGCGGCGATGACGGTGACCGCCAGCTTCGGCCTGGTGGCGGTGGCGCAAGCGCTGAAGCAGCTGGCCAAGCCGCCCAAGGTCAAGCGCGGCTAACGCGGCGTAAACCCGGACAGAGAGCTCAAGACAACGACAATTCGATGGCCGCTTGCACGATAGGCCTGGCCCAGACGGGAGTGGCGGCCAAGGCGGCAAAATCGTCCACCCCTGGCGACACCATCCGGCCATTGACGGCTTCCAACACCAGCACCGGGTCCGGAATCTCCTGTCCCGGCACCGCTTCAGCGCTATTGTCGAATACTTGCAGCCGGGCCAGTCTCGGCAATAAGCGGATCAGATTAAGACGCGAGCTGACCCAGCGCTCGTGAATCTTGTGCTCCGGGATGTCGTGGCCCCCATGGGCGACACGCAAGCCTACCCGCGCAATGTGTCGTTCCAGCGAGTCCAGGCCGCAAAACAACATCATGACATTGTGACTGCCCGCCGCTGCGGCGAGCATGTCCGCCATCGTCCGGCCTCCCAGCGTGGTTTCGAACGCAAAGTTGCGGCCCTCGCGGATGGCGGCCTCCAGCCGGGAGCGGCCGTATTCCCACGCCTGCCCATTGGCCTTGTCCAGGTCCAAACCCAGTTGTCTGACCAGTTCGCGCGCATAACTGTCCGGGTTGTACCAGGACAAGCCGTGCTCGGCCAGCAGGCTGCCGCCCACCGAGCTCTTGCCTGCGCCGTTCACGCCGGCAAGCACTAGGATGAAGGGACGCGCGGCGGCGGCGATCAAAACGCGTCGCCGGCCTTGGGCCGCGAGCCTAACTTGCCCTGGGCCTTGAACAGACTATCGACGTTTTGTGCCGTGCCCGCTTGTTGCAATTGGGCCAGCCGAGCATCGAAGCGCTGATTCAGCGCGTCCAACGCCGCTTGCTCGCGCTGCTTCAGCGCCTGAATGGCATCCTCCAGCCGCCGGTAGGTGGCGGCGTCCAGCAACACCATCTCCACGGTCGAATGGTTGGTGACAGCCACGCTGCCCTGTTGATGAACCAGGCGCACGACCTCCCCCCATTTATTTTTGACCTGAGAGGCGTTTTGACGCGGCAAGGCGTCCAAGCTGGGCAATTCCGTAATCATCGCAGCCCACCGGGAAAATAATGACGATAAGGCAATAATAGCCCCAATCTAAAAAAATGTCTTTTTTAGCCATTTTTACCGGCCATATGCGGCTGAGAAAGCGCAGGATGCACACGCAACAAGTCGCACTCACCGTGCGACGGCTCGCGACGCGCGGCGCGTTTTGAACAGCGGCTGACGCGGCCATGAAAAAAGCACCGCCTAGGCGGTGCTTTTTCATGTGCGGGCGGATGCCGCTTACATGCTCTGGATCTGTTTTTCCAGTTTCACCGCGCGGTCGCCCGGCGCCGGGTGGCTGGACAGCAGGCTGCTGTCGTTGCCGTACAGATCGGCCAGCTTGCGCAGCGCGGCCGGACCGCCTTGAACGTTGTAGTTGTGACGCTTGAGGAAGCCCACCGAGTAGCCGTCGGCGTCGCTTTCCTGAGACTGGGAGAACTGCGCGTTCACCACGGCTTCGGCGAAGCCGCCGAGCTCGGATTCGGACAAGCTGCTGGCGACGCTGTTGCCGCTGCCGGCCGCGCCCTTGCGCGCCGCGGAAGTGGCGTAGGCCAGTTGCATGGCTTTCTTGGTGTGGCCCAGTTTCACATGGCCGATTTCATGACCGATGACGAAGCGCACTTCGTCGTCGTTCATCTTGTCCATCAGGCCGCTGTACACGCGTACGGTGCCGTCGGCCATGGCGAAGGCGTTGACTTCCTTGGTCAGATAAACCTTGAAGTTCAGCTTGGTGCCGTCTTCGCTGTCCAGGCCCTTAACCATCTTGGCCAGGCGCTTGGAATAGGCGTTGGAGGCCGGAGCCACCTTGTTTTTCTTGTCCATCACCACGCTGGATTCGGCGGCCATGGCTTTGACGTCGGCGTCGCTGAGGGTGGCGGACTTCACCAGGTCGGAGCCGGCGCTGATCATGGAGCCCAGATCGAAAGCGTGCACCGGGGCGGAAAGGCAAGCAGCAGCCAGAACGGTCAGAGCGAATTTTTTCATTGTGTCAGTCTCATTTAATTTACAAATTCAATTTACAAATAAAGCAGACGGATGCTATCCGCTTTGCCTCCTCTTGAAAAGCGATTGGCATAACTCCCACCCATTGCCGATTCACGCCCCCTCAGACCTTACCGCCGGCAAGCCCTTGCCAACGCAAAGGTTTTTCCGGAACCGCTCTAGACCGGCGGCGAAGCGGGCTGCGAATGGTTGTCGCGGCGACGCAACGCATCCGAACCATTGGCGGACGCGCCCCGCAGCGCCGGACACGCGTGATCTTGCAATTCCTCGACCGAGGCGCGGTTGGCGCCGATCAGGCTGGCGCGGCTGCTCAGCAGAATGAAGCCGTCGCGGCCGTCGGCCAGCCGCGTCGCCACCAGCGCCAGGCCGTAGCGGCCCATGTCCAGGCCGGCTTCCGGCTGTCCGGCCGCCAGCGCCTTGAACGGGTCCACCTCCGGGCCGCCGTCGGCCTTGGCCGCCACCGCGCGCGCCCAGTAGGCGTGGCCCTGCAGCTCCACCGGCAACTCGCGCCACTCCTCGCTCAGGCTGTCCTTCAGGTCCTCCAGCTGCTGGCGCACGGTGGCGTCGGTGCAGGAGATGTGGATGTGCAACTGATTCTGGGTGCGTCCGTACTGGGAATTGATGGTCAGCGACAGCAGTTCGCGCGGAATCGGCCGGCCGTAGCGCTGCTCCAGAAAGCCGCGCGCGCGCCAGGCCGCCCCCAGTAATCCGGCGCGCGCTCGCTCAGCAGCTCCGGGCTTTCGATGCCGCTGACGCGGGCGGTGGGAATCAGCAGGTATTGCAGCCAGCCGTTGCGGTCTTTCAGCACCGCGTAGCCGCCGGCCTCGCCGCTGCCCGGCTCCACCGCGGCGCAGGGCGCCGGCTGGCCGCTCGCCTGTTGATTGGGCAGGCATTGCCGGCTGACGATGTTCCACAAGGCGTCGGAATCGGCCCACAACAGCGCCGAGTACCCCAAGGCCAGCGCGGCCAACAGGCCGGTGGCGATTTTGAGCGTGGTTTTCATGTTTGGATTTTTGCTTGATGCCACTCCGCCACTATAGCGAAGGCCGGGCCCGGACATGAAAAAACCGCCCCTAGGGGCGGTTTGGCGCGGGACAGGGTCCGGCTCAGGCCAGCAGGCAGGAAGACTGACTCTGCTCGCTGACGCGGCGCAGCGGCGTGGCCTGCTGAGCGCAGCGCGTCTCCGCCTGCGGGCAACGGGTGCGGAACACGCAGCCGGACGGCGGATTGATCGGGCTGGGCAGGTCGCCTTGCAGGATCTGGATCACCTTGTTCTTTTCCAGCTTCGGGTCCGGGATGGGAATCGCCGACAGCAAGGCGCGGGTGTACGGGTGCGAAGGCGCGTCGTACAAGGCGGACTTTTCCGCCAGCTCCATTTCGCGGCCCAGATACATCACTAGGATGCGGTCGGAGATGTGCTTGACCACGGCCAGATCGTGGGCGATGAAGATCAGCGCCAGCCCCATCTCACGCTGCAACTCCTTGAGCAGGTTGATGATCTGCGCCTGGATGGACACGTCCAGCGCCGACACCGGCTCGTCGCAGATGATGAGCTTGGGCTCCAGGATCAGCGCGCGGGCAATGCCGATGCGCTGGCACTGGCCGCCGGAGAACTCGTGCGGATAGCGGTTGATCATCTGCTCGCGCAGACCCACCTTGGCCATCATCGCCTTGACCCGGCGCATCACTTCCTCCGGACCCAGCTCCGGCTTGTGCACGCGCAGCGGCTCGCCGATGATGTGGGCCACCGTCATCCGCGGATTAAGCGAGGCCAGCGGATCCTGGAAGATCATCTGGATGTCCTTGCGCACCGCCAGCCAGTCCTTGTCGCTGCCCTTGCGCAAATCCTTGCCCATCCAGACGATTTCGCCGTCGGTGGCGGGAATCAGATTCAGGATGGCGCGGCTGAGCGTGGACTTGCCGCAGCCGGATTCGCCCACCACGCCCAGGGTTTCCCCGGCGTAGAGGTCAAAACTGACGCCGTCCACCGCTTTCAGGGTTTTCTTGGGGCTCCACGGCCAACTGTCGTTGCCCTTGACCTGGAAGTGCACTTTGACGTCGCGCACCGAAAGAATGGCCTGTTTGGCTTGTTCAGACATGGGCCACCTCCTGGGCTGCTTGCGCCAGCTCGACGGCCGGCTTGTGACAGGCGCGGATCACCTGCGGATTGTGGCTGCTGGCCTGCAGCAGCGGCAGTTCGTCGGCGCAGCGCTCGGTGCTGTGCTGGCAACGTTCGGAGAACGGGCAGCCCTTGGGCATGTGCGCCATATTGGGCGGATTGCCGGGAATGCTGACCAGCTCGCTGCCGTCGTGGTCCAGCCGCGGCAGCGCGCCCAGCAGGCCGATGGTGTAAGGATGGCTGGGGTGGTAGAAGATGCTGTCGGCGTCGCCGTATTCCATCACCCGGCCACCGTACATCACCATCACTTTTTCGCACAGGCCGGCCACCACGCCCAAGTCGTGGGTGATCATGATGATGGAGGTGCCGAAGTCCCGCTGCAGGTCTTTCAACAGGGTCAGGATCTGCGCCTGCACCGTCACGTCCAGCGCGGTGGTGGGTTCGTCGGCGATCAAGACCTCCGGCTCGCACAGCAGCGCCATCGCGATCATCACGCGCTGGCGCATACCGCCGGAGAATTCATGCGGATACATGTCCACGCGGCGCGCCGCTTCCGGAATGCGCACCGCTTCCAACAGCTCGATCGCGCGCTTCTTGGCCGCGCGCCGGCTCATGCCCTTGTGCAGCTCCAGCACCTCGGTCATCTGCCGCTCCACCGTCAGGTAGGGGTTCAGCGAGGTCATCGGGTCCTGGAAGATCATGGACACGCGGTCGCCGCGGATGGCGTTCAGTTCCGGCGCGCCCATCTTCAGCAGGTCTTTGCCATGGAACAGCACTTCGCCGCTGGTGGAGCCGTTGCGGGCCAGCAGGCCCATGATGGACAGCACGGTCTGGCTCTTGCCGGAGCCGGACTCGCCGACGATGCCCAGGGTCTGCCCCTTGTCCAGTTCGAAGCTGACGCCGTTGACGGCGTTGACCATGCCGTCGTTGGTCTGGAACTGGACCCCGAGATTACTGACTTTCAAAATGCTCATAGTGGTTCTACCTCGGGCTCATCGATCTTTCGGGTCCAGCGCGTCGCGCAGGCCGTCGCCGATATAGTTGGCGCAGTACAAGGTCAGCGACAACATGCCGGCGGGGAACAACAGCTGCCAGGGCTGGGTTTCCATGGTCTTGGTGCCGTCGCCGATCAACACGCCCCAGCTGGTCATCGGCTCTTGCACGCCCAGGCCCAGGAAGGACAACACGGATTCGGTCAGAATCACGCCCGGCACCGTTACCGTAGTGTAGATCACCACGATGCCCAGCAGATTGGGCACGATGTGGCGGGCGATGATGGTGGCGGTGGACACCCCGATGGCGCGCGCGGCCTCCACATACTCCTTGGACTTGATCGACAGCGTCTGGCCGCGCACCACGCGCGCCATGTCCATCCAGCCCAGGATGGTGATGGTCAGCACCACCAGATAGAACTCGCGGCCCAGCAGGGTCACCATCAGGATGGCGATCAGCAGATAGGGCACCGCGTACATCATGTCCACGATGCGCATCATCAGATTGTCTATCTTGCCGCCGAGGAAGCCGGCGCTGGCCCCCCAGAGCACGCCGATGATCACCGCGGCGACGGTGGCCAGCGCGCCCACCATCAGCGAGATGCGGCCGCCGATCAGGGTGCGCACCAGCAGGTCGCGGCCCAGGTCGTCGGTGCCGAACCAGTGCATGCCCTGCCAGGTGGGCGCCAGGCTGATGGCGTCCCAGTCGGTGTCGTCATAGGTATGGGGCAGGAACATTGGCCCGAAAATACAGGCCAGCACGATCAGCGACAGGATGATCAGGCTGACCACGGCCGCGCGGTTGCGGAAAAAGCGGATGCGGGCGTCGCGCCACGGGCTGCGGCCCTCTACGGCGGCGTCGTCCAGACGGGTCTCCAGCGCGATCGCCGCTTGCTTCTGTTTGCTTCTCAACATGGGAAATCCTTCGCGGTCACGCGCGTCAATAGCGAATCTTGGGATCGAGGAAGGCGTAAGCCAGGTCGACCAGCAGATTGAGCAGCACGGCAATCACCGTCACCAGCACCACCAGGCCCAGCACCAGCGTGTAGTCGCGGTTGGCCGCGCCGTTGACAATGAGCTTGCCCAGGCCGGGCAGGGAGAAGATCGACTCGGTGACCACGGCGGAGGTGATGGAGGAGATGGTCAACGGCCCCAGCAGCGTCACCACCGGCATCAGCGCCGGCTTCAAAGCGTGGCGGACGATGATGGTGCGCATCGGCAAGCCCTTGGCGCGCGCGGTGCGGATGAAGTTGCTGCCCAGCACCTCGATCAGGCTGCCGCGCATCACCCGGCCTATGGTGGCCACGTTGATGAAGGTCAGCAACGCCACCGGCAGGATCATGAAGCGCGGATCGAAATCGTTCCAGCCGCCGGACGGCAGCCATTGCAGGGTGACGGCGAAGATCAGCACCAGCACCGGGCCGATGATGAAGGACGGGAAAGCGCTGCCCATATTGCTGATCAGCATCACCAGGTAATCCACCGCGCTGTTTTGACGCAACGCGGCGACGATGCCCAGCGCCACGCCTATCACCAGCGAAATCAGGATGGCGCTGCCGCCTATCGCCGCCGACACCGGCAGCGCCTTGGCCACCAGATCGTTGACGCTCCAGTCCGAATAACGGAAGGAGGCGCCCAGATCGCCTTGCAGCAGGCTCTTCAGGTAATACAGGTATTGCTGCCACAGGGGCAGGTCGAGATGGTATTTGGCCTGCAGATTGGCCAATACCGCCTCGGAAACTTTGCGCTCCCCGTCAAAGGGGCCGCCAGGGGTCATGTGCAGCAGCAGATAACAGACGGTGATGACGGCCAACACGGTGGGGATCGTCAACAGCACGCGTCGTAAGGTGTAGGACCACATTGCAAATTACTCCGACTCGCCGCGCCCGCCGCGCCGGCGCGATGCGCGGGCTGCGGACGGACCAACGGCGATTGACACCGACAGTCACGGGCGGGCGGCGCCGTCAGCGACGGCCGCCCGCTCAACACACCGGGGTTGCCCCCGTTTCCAGATCAGGGCCGAACGCGCGTCCGCCCGCGCGCCTCCGGTCCCCTGCGGGACGGGAGGCGTTCAGGGCGTCGGCACGAGGCCGGCGATCAATGCTGGATGATGTAGAGTTCCTTGCTGCGGTAGCGATCCACCGGGTTCTTCAGCGAGTAGCCGCCCACATACGGTTTCACCAGGCGCGGCAGCGTGTACTGCAGCACCGGGATCATCGGGTAGTCGTCCATCGCCAGCTTGGTGGCCTGAGTCAGCAATTGGGTGCGCTTGGCTTGATCGGTGCTTTCATTGCCCTGCTTGATCAACTCTTCCGCTTTCTTGTTGCAGTTGAAGTTGTCGTTCTGGGTATTGCCGCACTGGACCAGCGCCAGGAAGGTGGTGGCGTCGTTATAGTCGGCCAGCCAGCCGTTGCGCGCCACCTGGTAGTCGCCGTCGTGGCGTTTCTTCAGGAAGACCTTGAACTCCATGTTTTCCATGGAGGTGTTGAAGCCCAGCTTGCTCTTCCACTCGGAGGCCACGAAGATGGCCATCTTCTTGTGGTAGTCGCTGGTGTTGTAGGACAGCTTGAGCGTGGTGCCCGGCTTGACGCCGGCCTGGGCCAGCAGCTTCTTGGCCTCGTCCACGCGCTTGGCCATCGGCCATTGCGCCCAGTCGTAGCTGGTCGGCAGGCCGCCGTGCACGCCTTTGACCATCACGCTATAGGACGGCAGCTGGCCGTCGCCGGTGATTTTCTTGGCCATCAGGTCGCGGTCCACCACCATGGACAGCGCCTTGCGCACGCGCACGTCCTTCAGCAGCGGATCCTTGTTGTTCAGGCTGTAATAGCGCAGGCCCAGGATGGTGGAGGTTTTCAGATCCTTGGGCATGGCGCTCTTGAGCTTGTCGAAGCTACCCGGCGGGATCTCGTAAGTCATGTCGGTCTGACCAGACTGGTACAGCTTCTGGTCGGCGTTCTGATCTTCGATGGGCAGGAAGCTGACGCGGGTCAGCTGCACGCTCTTGGCGTTCCAGTACTGCGCGTTCTTCTCGATCACCACCTTGCTGTTGACTTGCCAGTCTTTCAGCACGAAGGGGCCGTTGCTGACCATCTTGCCCGGCTTGACCCAGTCCTTGCCGAACTTGTCGATCACCGCCTTGGGCGCCGGGCCCAGCTGGGCGTTGGACATCAGCTCCGGCAGGTAGGACACCGGGAAGGCGGTGTCCACTTGCACGGTGTATTTGTCCAGCGCCTTGACGCCGATGGCAGTCACCGGCTTCTTGCCGGCCACGATGGCCTCGCCGTTCAGGAAGAAGATGCCGAAGGTGCCGGCGTAGGGAGCGGCCAGCTTGGGATCCACCAGGCGGCGGATGCCGTAGACGAAGTCGTCGGCGGTGACGCCGCTGCCGTCGGACCATTTGGCGTTCTTGCGCAGCTTGAACACCCAGGTGGTGGGCGCGGTCTGTTTCCAGGACTCGGCCACGCCGGGCTGCAGCCTGCCTTCGTTGTCGGTGGCGGTCAGGCCTTCGAACAAGTCGTGGGTGATGATGTTGGCGGGCACGCCCTCCACCACCATGGGATCCAGCGATTCCGGTTCGGAGCCGTTGGAGCGCACCAGTTCCTGCTTGGCGGCCAGCTTGGTGCCCGGCGGCACAATGGCGGCCAGGGCCGCGCCGGAAGTCAGGGCCAGCGCCACGGCGGCCGTGATTGTCTGTAGCGATTTTTTATCAGCCATCTCGCCTACTCTCCTAAGTATTGCCGCTCCCGTCGACTATCGCGGGGCGATCAGAATCTTCACTCGATTGTATCCAGAGTGGTTGGCGGCCATTATGCGCTGAGGATTTTGAATACTTCAAGTGCTAAGCACGGCGCGACGGCGGGCGATTTAACGTTTTTGTCGCAAATTGACTATCCTTGCCCGCATTAGCTGTCACAGCTTGCTGATTTCACATTGTTTTTCCACCATTATTTCGTTTCTCATTCTAAAAATTAATGCCTCTCATACACATTGCTCATGACATTGAAAATAAGCCTATACAATTACCCCGTTCAAATATTACAAAACGCTTATTTTTAATTTACCGACTTTTCCCAAAATCATTAACGCTTTTGCGCTTGGCGAAAACGGAAGGGCTTGAGTAAGCTCGATCCGACGCATGCCGCGCGCCAGCCCCGCCCCCGGCCCCACGCTCATGAGCCCAGGCCGCGCCGCCAACGCATCTTCCTGATCCGCAAGCCTTATTCGGCCCTATCATTCCAATATGCGGACAGAATCCGGCCCGGTTTTCCGGGCCGCGCGACCAGCGGCGGAGGGACGCCCTGGAAACGCGGCCCGCCGCCGGATGGATGTCCGCGGCAAGCGGCGACGCCGGCATGCGCCAGCAGGTATCGATGGGACGACGCCTGGCATCCACACGGCGGGCTAGGCGCCCGCCCCAAGAGCGAGAAGAAAAGATGAAGAAACGAGTCGTTGCAAGCGCTGCCGCGCTTGCTCTGGCTGCGGCCGGCCTGGCCGGCTGGTATGGCTCCAGGACGAGCGCCGCCGCGTCCAAAACCGCGGCGCGCCCGCCGATTGCCGTTGGCATCGCCAAAGTGGCGGCGGAGGATCTGCCGATAGAACTGAGCGCCACCGGCAATGTCACCGCCATTGAAAAGGTGGAGGTCAAGCCGCAAGTGTCCGGCGTGGTGGCTAAGGTCCACGTCAAGGAAGGCCAGAGCGTAAGCCCGGGCCAATTGCTGTTCACGCTGGACGCGGCGGCGGAAACCGCGCAGCTGAAAAAGGCTCAGGCGCAGACGCTCAGCGATCAGGCCCAGCTGAAAAACGCCGAACGCGACCTGGCGCGCAGCCGCGACCTGCTGGCGAAAAACTTCGTCTCGCAAAGCGTGGTGGACGCCAACCAGTCCAAGGCCGACGCGCTCAGCGCCACCGTGGCCGCGGACCGCGCTCAAGTGGAGGCGGCCCGCGTGGCGCTGGACTACAAAACGCTGCGCGCCTCCATCGGCGGACGCATCGGCGTGATCGGCGTCTATCCGGGCACCCTGGTGCAGCCGGGCATGGCCGCGGCGATGCTGACCATCACCCGCATTCATCCGATCAACGCCACCTTCACCCTGCCCGAGCGCGAACTGGGCGCGGTGCGCGCCGCCGAGGCCGCCGGCAAGCTGCTGGTGCGCGCCACGCTGCCGGACAGCGGCGACAGCGTGGACGGCAAACTGGTCTTCATCGATAGCGCGGTGGACAGCGCCAACGGCACGCTGACGCTGAAAGCCGAGTTTTCCAATCCGGACGGCAAGCTGTGGCCGGGCCAATTCGTCACCGTCTCGCTTAACGCCGGCCGCTACCGGCAGGCCACCACCATTCCGGTGGCGGCGCTGCTGACCGGGCCGGAAGGCAAATTCAGCTACGCGGTGCAGGCCGACGGCAGCGTCAAGCGCGTGCCGGTGGAACTGCTGGCCATCCATAAGGAAAAAGCCGTCGTCAAAGGGCTGAGCGTAGGCGAGGCCGTGGTGTCCAACGGCGGCCTCAACCTGCGCCCAGGCGACAAGGTGCGCGCGGCCGCGGCCGGCGGAGGCCAGTGATGCAAATCTCCGAGCTCTGCATCCGCCGTCCGGTGATGACGGTGCTGCTGTGCCTATCCCTGGTGGTGGCCGGCCTGATCGCCTATCAGAAACTGCCCATCGCCGCGCTGCCCAGCTTCGACACCCCCACCATCAACGTTTCCGCCAGCCTGCCCGGCGCCAGCCCGGACAGCATGGCCTCCTCGGTGGCCGCGCCGCTGGAAAAGCAGTTTTCCACCATTCCCGGCATCGCGGTGATCAGTTCGTCCAGCACCCTGGGCAGCACCTCGATCACGCTGGAGTTCGACAACGACCGCAATATCGATCTGGCGGCGGTGGACGTGCAGGCGGCGCTGCTGCGCGCGCAGCGTTCTCTGCCGACGGAAATGACCTCGACGCCGTCCTACCGCAAGGTCAACCCGGCGGATTCGCCGGTGCTGCTGCTGGCGCTCAATTCGCCGGCGATGTCGCTGTCCGACCTCAACGACTACGCCGAAAACTGGATATCGCCCAATATCTCCACCCTCAAGGGCGTGGCCCAGGTCAACATCTTCGGCCAGAAGCGCTACGCGGTGCGGATCAAGGCCGATCCGGGCAAGCTGGCCTCGCGCAATCTGACGCTGGACGATGTGGCCGCCAGCATCCGCGCCGCCAACGTCAACACCCCGGTGGGCACGCTGGAGGGCAAATCGCAGCTGATGACGGTGGAAGCCAACCGCCAGCTGCAAAACGCCGCCCAGTTCGCCAACTTGGTGATCGCCAGCCGCAACGGCCTGCCGGTGAGGCTGTCCGACGTGGCCGCGGTGGAGGACAGCGTGGAAAACCTCAAAAGCGGCAGCTGGGTCAACGGCGAGCGCTCCATCGTGCTGGCGGTGATGCGGCAGAGCGACGCCAACACCGTGGCGGTGGTGGACGCCATCCGCAAGGAACTGCCGCAATTGCAGGCGCAGTTGCCCGGCTCGGTGCGGCTGAACCTGCTGAACGACCGCTCGCAGTCCATCCGCGAAGCCATCCACGACGTCAAGCTGACCCTGCTGCTCACCATCGCGCTGGTGATCATGGTGATCTTCATGTTCCTGCAGCGCATGGCGGCCACGGTGATCCCGGCGCTGTCGCTGCCGATCTCGCTGATCGGCACCATCGCCCTGATGTACTGGCTGGGCTACAGCCTGGACAATATCTCGCTGCTGGGCATCACGCTGGCGGTGGGCCTGGTGGTGGACGACGCCATCGTGATGCTGGAAAACATCGTCCGCTACATCGAGGAAGGACTGTCGCCAATGGAGGCGGCGCTGAGGGGCTCGCGCGAGATCGCCTTCACCATCGTGTCGATCTCCTTGTCGCTGGTGGCCATCTTCATTCCCATCTTCTTCATGCAGGGCGTGATCGGCCTGCTGTTCCATGAGTTCGCCGTGGTGGTGTCGCTGGCGGTGCTGGTGTCGGCGGCGGTGTCGCTGACCCTGATCCCGCTGCTGTCCTCGCGCTTTCTCAGCGCCGACTCGATCGGACACCAGGCCCGGCGCGGCCGGCTGGCCGCCGCGCTGGAAGGCGGCTTCGACGCGGTGCTGGCCGGCTATCGCCGCACGCTGGACCTGGCGCTCAAGCATCGCCGCCTGACCCTGGCCGGCGCGCTGTCCACCTTCGTCCTGACCGCGCTGATGTTCAACGGCATTCCCAAGGGCTTCTTCCCCACCGAGGACACCGGCCAGATCATGGCCAGCACCGAGGCGGCGCAGGACATCTCCTACGAGGCCATGCTCAAGCTGCAGCAACGCGCCGCGGCCATCACCCAGGCCAATCCCAACGTCGCCTTCGCCACCTCCTCGCTGTCCGGCGGCAACACCGGCCGCATGTTCATCCAGCTCAAACCGCGCGGCGAGCGCGCCAAGCTGGACCCGACCATGGAAAGCCTGCGTCGCGACCTGCGCGCAGTGCCGGGGCTCAGCGTCTATCTGAACCCGACGCAGAACCTGCGCCTGGGCGGGCGCCAGAGCAAGAGCCGCTACCAGTACACCTTGCAGGGCATACAGGCGGAAAGCCTGAACACCTGGTCCGACAAGCTCTTGCAGCAGATGCAGGCCGATCCCATCTTCCGCGACGTCACCAGCGATTCCCAGCTCAAGGGCCTGCAAGCCAAGCTGAACATAGACCGCGACAAGGCCAATCTGCTGGGCGTGGACATCCAGAGCATACGCAGCGCGCTGTACAGCGCCTTCGGCGAACGGCAGATTTCCACCATCTACACCGCCAGCGACAACTATCAGGTCATCCTGCAGGCGGACGACCCGTTCAAGGTCAACGAGTTCGACTTCTCGCGGCTGCGCGTGCGCGCCGCCGACGGCCAGCTGGTGCCGCTGTCCAGCATCGCCTCGGTGGAGCGCACCGTCGGCCCGATCTCGGTCAACCACCAGGGCCAGTTGCAGGCGGTGACGCTGTCCTTCAACCTGGCGCCCGGCATCCCGCTGAGCCAGGCCGATCAACACCTGCGCCAGCTCAAGGACCGCATCTCGCTGCCGCCCTCCATCGCCACCAGCTATAGCGGCGACGCCGCCGCCTTCGAGGAAACCCAGGGCAGCCAGATCCTGTTGCTGGGCATCGCGGTGGCGGTGATCTACGTGCTGCTGGGGGTGCTGTACGAAAGCTATATCCACCCGCTGACCATTCTGTCCGGCCTGCCCTCCGCCGCCATCGGCGCGCTGGGCACGCTGATGCTGTTCGGCCAGGAACTGACCGTGATCGCCAGCATCGGCATCCTGATGCTGATCGGCATCGTCAAGAAAAACGCCATCATGATGATCGATTTCGCGCTGGAGGCGCAGCGCAAACAGGGCATGTCGCCGGAGCAGGCCATCCACGCCGCCTGTCTGCTACGCTTCCGGCCCATCATGATGACCACGTTGGCGGCGCTGATGGGCGCTTTGCCCATCGCGCTGGGTCTGGGCGCCGGCGCCGAGCTGCGCCAGCCGCTGGGCCTGGCGG
Organism: Chromobacterium sp. Beijing; assembly: GCF_021496765.1. NCBI lineage: Bacteria > Pseudomonadati > Pseudomonadota > Betaproteobacteria > Neisseriales > Chromobacteriaceae > Chromobacterium > Chromobacterium sp. Beijing. Next base: position 4,486,354 of record NZ_CP053750.1, on the reverse strand, counting down.
TGGTGGGCGGCCTAGTGTTCTCCCAGGTGGTCACGCTCTACATCACCCCGGTGCTCTATCTGTACTTCGACGCGCTGGCGCAACGCCACGCAGCCTGGCGGGAAAAACGGCGCGCGCTGCGCGCCTGACGCAACAAGGCCCGCGCCGGACTCCGGCGCGGGCCTTGCTCTAAAAGTCTCACGAGCAAAAACGAGACAAGGCGAATAAGCCGCGCCCTCCTTGCAATCCCCCTCTAGCCGGGCATAATGCAATCATTGCTATCAAGTACGGGGAGGCAGACCATGGCCAATCTGATCGTGCGCAATATCGACGATGAAGTCGCCGCGGAGCTCAAACGTCGCGCGGCGGCCCACGGCGTCAGCGCCGAAGCCGAGCATCGCCGCATTCTGCGCAGCGCCTTGCTCGCTCAACCCAAACGCCGCAGCTTTGCCGAAGTCCTGGCCAATATGCCCGACGTGGGCGAAGACGCCGACTTCGAACGCAGCCGGGAATAGGCCGTGTATCTGGTGGACACCAATATCGTCAGCGAAGCTCGCAAAGGCGGCAAAGCCAATGCAGGCGTGCTCGCCTTCTGGCGATCGGCGGACACGGACAGCCTCTATCTGTCCGCCATCAGCGTGGGGGACATTCGCCGCGGCATCGAGAATCTCAAGCACCGCGGCGACCTCAAGCAGGCCGGCCTGCTGGAACAATGGCTGGACACCATCACCCAGGAATTTTCCCAACGCATTCTGAACTTCGATGCCGATTGCGCCCAGGTATGGGGCAAGTTGATGTCCCCTCATCCCCAGAACGCCGTCGACAAGCAAATCGCCGCCATCGCGCTGATCCACGACCTGACGATCGTGACCCGCAATAGCGGCGATTTTGCCGGCACCGGCGTCAAACTATTGAACCCGTTCGCTCCGATCTAAAAAGCTCAGCCCTGACGCAAGCGCTTCAACGCCTCCTCGGCGTCGCGCGGCGCGCGCTTGTCCGGGCAGGCCAGATCGCGCAGCGAACGGCGCAGCTTGTCGTCGCGCTCTATCTTGCGCCATACCGCCTTGTTGGAACGGATCCAGTTTTTATCGATGCTGTTGCCGAAGGCGTAGGCGCGGTAGCTGCCCTCATTGCACAGCAGGCCCTCGAAACTCAGGTTCTCGCCGCCGGCCGGGCTTTTCACCCGCACGATCATCCGCACCACGCCGTCCTCGCCCGCGCTCAGGGTCTTGGCGTCGACGAAATACTGATTGACCTGCAGATTGTCGGTGCTGACCGCGATCCAGTCCGGCTGCGCCGGATACGGCGGCAACTGGTAATCGCCCTCCTGCCACGGCACCTCCGGCGCAAAATCTATATTCTTCTTGATCTTGTTGTCGGCCAGCGCCGGCTGCGCGGCGCAGAGGGCCAGCACGATGATGGCGGCAAAGGTCTTCAAATCACTACTCCTCGTCAACGCGCCGGGGCCGCGCTTGGCTGGCCCGGACGCAAGGTGAAACGGCGGCGGCCGGTTTCCCTGCCGGCCAGGCCCCAACTCAATTCCGAAAACTGCATATCGCCGCGCGCCGACACCGTCAGCAGCATGGACGCGCGGGTGCCGTAGTCGCGGCCCTTGATGAAGATGGGCGACAGCACCCGCTCCAGCGCGGAACCGATGCGGGTGTTCGGCAACTGTCCCGGCGGCGCCGGCGTGCCGTCGGACAGGGCGATGAAAGCCTGATCCTCGGTGGGCACGCGCTGAAACTCGCGCAAATACTCCGCCAGCCGCTCGCTCTTGAACCACGGCGTGTCCAGCGTGGCGTTGGACAAAGTGTGAATGCCCGGCGTCACCCGGGCGATCTGGCCGCCGCGGCTGTGGAAATGAAACAGGTCCGAGGTATAGCCGAACAAGAGGTTAAACGGCGCATAGCGGCCTTGCTCGGCGCGCAGCCAGTCCGCGAAGGCGAACGGGTCCTCGTCGCCGGCGACGAAGCGCTCCACCAGTTCGCCGCGCGAGCGCTCCGCCTTGACCGGATGGCCGTCGCGGATATTGGTCACCGCGGCGATGCGGCCGCGGCCGTCCACCATCAGCCAGCCGCCGCCGGATTCGGCGTCGCGGCCGCCCAGCGTATTCTGATATTGCGGCCACCAATCCAGCGGTTCGGTCGGACGCGCATAGTATTCGTCCCGGTTGGCCAGCAACACCAGCTGGCCCAGTCCGGGGGTCTTGTAGGCAAAAGCGATCACGCACATGATGAAGACCGATTTGAGGATGGCTTGGCGACTCGCGTAAACTTAGGGTTTAGGGAGCCGCCGCGGACAGTTCCGATCAGGCCTGTATTCCGCTCGATGTCCGCCTCGCGTCGGCGATGCGGCCTTGAACGGGTTCCAAGCGGCCGGGCTTCCCTCCATTGTAACTGATAAGGCTGAGGAAGCCGGACCATGAATTTCGACAAGACCATAGACCTCTCCGGCCTCAACTGCCCGCTGCCTATCCTGCGCGCCAAGAAGGCGCTGGCGGAAATGGACAGCGGCGCAATGCTGGAGGTGATCGCCACCGATCCCGGCGCGCCCAAGGACTTCGAAGCCTTCTGCCGTCAGACCGGCAATGCGCTGTTGACCTCGGACACCACGGCGGAAGGCAAATTCCGCATGGTGCTGAAACGGAAATAATTTCGATGGCTCGGAGCCTGTTTACCCGCTCGCCAGCAAAGGCGAGACCAGGCGAAAGCGGCTGAAGAAGCGGAATGCACATAGCGTACATGAGCATTCTGAAGAGACTTTCAACGCCGTATCGCCGACGCGCAGCCGCTTGTAAACAGGTTCTTTTTGGCCGCCGCCTTTTTCACCGCTACCCGCAGGCAAGACCATGACGCAAACCCTGACCCTGATCCGCCCCGATGACTGGCATCTGCACGTGCGCGACGGCGCGGCGCTGGCCGCCGTATTGCCCGACACCTGTCGCCAGATGGGCCGCGCCATCATCATGCCCAATCTCAAGCCGCCGGTGACCACCGTGGACGCCGCCGCCGCCTACCGAGAGCGCATCCTGGCCGCGCGCCCGGCCGGCAGCCGCTTCGAGCCGCTGATGACGCTCTACCTGACCGACAACACCTCGCCGGCGGAAATCCGCAAGGCCAAGGCCAGCGGTTTCGTCCACGCGGTCAAGCTCTACCCGGCCGGCGCCACCACCAATTCCGATTTCGGCGTGTCCGACGTCAACAAAGCCATGCCGGCGCTGGAGGCCATGGCCGAGGCCGGGCTGCCGCTGCTGGTGCACGGCGAAGTCACTGATCCGGCCATCGACGTGTTCGACCGCGAAGCGGTGTTCATCGAGCAAGTGTTCCAACCGCTGCTGGCCAAGCTGCCCGCGCTGCGCGTGGTGTTCGAGCACATCACCACCCGCGACGCCGCCGAATACGTGGCCGCCGCGCCGGACAACGTCGCCGCCACCATCACCGCCCACCACCTGCTGATGAACCGCAACGCGCTGTTCGTCGGCGGCATCCGCCCGCATCATTACTGCCTGCCCGTGCTCAAGCGCGAGCTGCACCGCCAGGCGCTGCTCAAGGCCGCCACCAGCGGCTCCGCCAAGTTCTTCCTCGGCACCGACAGCGCGCCGCACGCGCGCCACGCCAAGGAGAGCAGCTGCGGCTGCGCCGGCATGTACACCGCCAACGCCGCCATCGAGCTGTACGCGGAGGCCTTCGAGGCCGCCGGCGCGCTGGACCAGCTGGAAGCCTTCGCCAGCCTCAACGGCCCGGCCTTCTACCGCCTGCCGGTCAACGAGGAGCGCGTGACCCTGGCCAAGCAGGCGTGGACCGTGCCGGACACGCTGCCCTACGACGGCGACGCGCTGGTGCCGCTGCGCGCCGGCGAGAGCATTGCCTGGAAGCTGCTGGACTAAGAAGCTGTTTACGATCTGCTGCGCGTCAGCGATACGGCGTTGAAAACAGACTCTTAAAGAGCAATGGCGAACAACACCCGGCCCCAGCGCCGGTCTGTTGTCCGCCGCGCCGCCTCAATCGTCGCGGGTCAGCACTTCCAGCAGCTCGATCTCGAACAAGAGATTGGAATTGGGCTGGATGCGGGCGCCGATCTGGCGCTCGCCGTAGGCCAGATGCGCCGGCACGTACAGCCGGCGCTTGCCGCCCGCCTTCATGCCCATCAAGCCCTGATCCCAGCCCTTGATCACGCGGCCGGTGCCGATCACGCACTGGAACGGCCGTCCCTTCGCGTAGGACGAATCGAACTCGGTGCCGTCCTCCAGCCAGCCGGTGTACTGCGTGGTGATCAAGGCGCCCTTGACCACCTCCTTGCCCGTGCCCTCCACCAGATCGGTGATGTGCAGTTCATCGCTCATATGGCTTCCTCGTCTTCAATCTGCCGCGGATGATAGCGGACTCGTCCCGCCGCGGCGAGCCCGGCTCGCCGGCCGGCGCGGTAGTCGCGCGTAAAACTTTTTCTACAAATATATTAATCATTAAATGCAATTCAAATACTACAAGGACAAACTTTCCCATTTGACATACATCATGACAAATCAGTAGGATGCAAACACTTGAGAACGGCTGATCCCATACAAAATAGCCGTCGGAGAAATAGCAGGAGCCGTCAGGCCAACGCCCTGGAAAGTATTCCAAGCGTGGCAGGCAGGCCAGGAGAACCCCTATGTTGCTGGATTTGCCATGGCAGGACCTGAGCGCCATCTTTGCGGCGGTCACCATTGCGTACGTGATTTTCGGCGTGGCCGGTTTCGGCACCGCCCTGGTCGCCAGCCCGGTGCTGGCCATTTTCATCCCGGTGGCCAAGATCGTGCCGCTGCTGGCGCTGATGGATATGTTCGCCGCCTTCAGCAACATCCTGCGCGACGGCAGCAAGGCGGACCTGGGCGAACTGAAGCGGCTGATCCCGCTGATGGTGGCCGGCAGCCTGATCGGCGCCGCCATCCTGCTGAAAACCCGGCCTGACGCGCTGCTGCTGGCCTTGGGCGTGTTCGTGGTGGCCTACTCGCTGTATTCGCTCAGCGGCCTCAGCCCCAAGCGGCAATTCCAGCCCCGCGCGGCGGTGCCCTTCGGCCTGGTGGGCGGCGTGTTCAGCGCGCTGTTCGGCAGCGGCGGCTTCATCTACGCCATTTATCTGTCCGGCCGCATCGAGCAGAAAGAACATCTGCGCATCACCCAGACCACGCTGATCGGCCTGAGCACCCTGACCCGGGTGGTGCTATTCGCGCTGGCCGGCGTTTATATGGACGCCTCCCTGCTGCTGCTGGCGCTGATCCTGGCGCCGGCCATGTTGTGCGGGGTGTTCGCCGGCCGACACATCACCCTGCGGCTGACCCGCGAACAATTCATCCGGGTGATCAATACCGTCGTCCTGTTTTCCGGCATCGTCCTGCTGGGCCGTTACTTCAGCCACTGAGCGGCCCCACTACTCAATACCCGCCGTAGCCATCCGCCGGCCGCGACCACGCGCGGCCGCGCCCATGGCGTCGATTCTCTCATCCCTGACGGGAGGGCGTCGTGTCGCCCGCAGTCCGGGAATGTGTTTGCTGCTCTTAAATGACGATGAGGAGTGCCAAGTGAATCATGCTGCATTGAACGAAATGATGACGCCGGAGGAGTACCTGGCCAGTCTCAACGATGGCCGTGAAGTCTACATCTACGGCCAGAAGGTGGCGGACGTCAGCCGGCACCCGGCTTTCCGCAACAGCGCTTACTCGATGTCGCGGCTGTACGAGGCGCTGCACCATCCGGACAGCCAGGAGCTGATGACCGACATCGATCCGGAAGGCTATCGCACCCACCGCTATTTCATGCCCAGCCGCTCCTGTGAGGACTTGCTCAAGGCCCGCGACGCCATCGCCCACTGGTCGCGGCTGACTTACGGCTTCATGGGCCGCACCCCGGACTACAAGGCCGGCTTCACCGCCACGCTGAAATCCGACCCCCATCTGTACGCGCCCTTCCACGACAACGCGCTGAACTGGTATCGCCAGAGCGCGCGCAAAGTGCTGTTCCTCAACCACGTGCTGGTGAACCCGCCGGCGGGCCGCGCCCGCGCCGCCTCGGAGATGCGCGATCTTTACCTGCACGTGGAGAGGGAAACCGACGCCGGCATCATCGTGCGCGGCGCCAAGATGGTGGCCACCAGCGCGGCCATCTCCAACGCCACCTTCGTCGCCCAGAACAGCGCCGCCCAATACCAGGCCGGCGGCGAGGAGGACTTCGCGCTGTGCTTCATCCTGCCGATGAACGCGCCCAATCTCAAGATCATCTGCCGCCGCTCTTACGAGGCCGCGGCGCTCAGCCCCTTCGACAACCCGCTGTCCAGCCGCTTCGACGAAAACGACTCGGTGCTGATCTTCGACGGCGTGTTCGTGCCCTGGGAAAACGTGCTGATCTACCGCGACATCGAGCGCGCGCGCAGCTTCTATTCCGCCTCCGGCTTCCTCAACCGCTATCCGCTGCAATCCGGCACCCGGCTGGCGGTGAAGATGGATTTCATCTGCGGCCTGCTGGCCAAGGTGCTGGAATCCAACGGCAGCGACGGCTTCCGCGGCGTGCGCGCCCGGCTGGCCGACATCGTGGCGCTGCGCAATCTGATGTGGTCGCTGACCGAATCGCTGTGTCACAACCCGGAACCGCGCCGCGACGGCTCGGTGGTGCCGCGGCTGGAAGCCGCCGCCACGGTGCGCTATTTCGGCACCCAGATGATGTCCCAGCTCAAACCGGTGTTCAACACCATACTCGGCGGCTCGCCCATCATGCAGGTGTCCAGCTGGCTGGACCTGGCCAATCCGGAACTCAAGGACCTGATCGGCTGCTACTTCCAGGGCACCGATCAAGAGGCGGTGGACCGGCTCAAGCTGATCAAGCTGCTGTGGGACGCGCTGGGCAGCGAGTTCGGCGGACGCCACGAACTGTACGAGCACAACTACGCCGGCAACAACGAGCAGGTGCGGCTGGACATGCTGCGCCACTGCGAGAGCAGCGGCGTGCTGGAGCAATGCCGCGCGCTGGTGGACGACTGCATGGCCGACTACACGCCGGACGGCTGGGCGCGTCCGGGCTGGCAGTTCGACGGCGCTTGCCGCGACCGCGCGTGAACCGGACCGGAAAGGAGGCAAGCATGCTGTACGCAGGCAAATGGGACCGCGCCGGTCTGGACTACCAGGCCTTGAAAAACCAATGGCACGTGGTGGCGCGCGCCGACGAAGTCAGCGCAGAACGCCCCAAGGCGGTGCGGCTGCTGGGCGAGGAACTGGTGCTGTGGCGCGACGGCGCCGGCCAGATCCACGCCTGGAAAGATTATTGCGGCCACCGCGGCGCCAAGCTGTCGCTGGGCTGCGTCAAAAAGGGCGAGATCGAATGCCCGTACCACGGCTGGCGCTTTGACGCCGGAGGCCAGTGCACGCGGGTGCCCGCCCACCCGGACCAGGCCACGCCCTCGTCGGCGCGGCTGATCTTCCGCCACCACGCGGCCGAACGCTACGGCCTGATCTGGGCCAGCCTGGACGCGCCGCAGCGGCCGCTGCCGGTGTTCCCGGAATGGGAGGACGACAGCTTCCGCAAGGTCTTCGCCGGCCCCTATCGCTATATGGGCAACGCCTTGCGCTCGGTGGAAAACTTTCTCGACGCCTCGCACTTCCCCTTCGTCCACGCCAATCTCAACGGCGACCCGGATGCGCCGGAGCCCTTGCCGGACTACCAGGTGTTCAAGGACGAACACGGGCTGCGCACCTCGGAAATTTCGGTGTTCCAGCCCTATGGCGACCACCGCGGCATCCCGGTCACCGCACGCTACACCTACTCGGTGTTCAACCCCACCACCGCCTACTTCGTCAAGAAGACCGGCGACACCGAGCGCTTCTGCACCTTCCTCAACGCCACCCCGGTGGACGAGGCCGAGTGCGTGATCTGGCTGATCGTCGCCATCAACTTCGGCGCCGACTTGAGCGAGGAAAAAATCCTCTATCGCCAGGACATGGTGTTCGAGCAGGACCGGCTGATCGTGGAATCGCAGCGCCCGGCGCGGCTGCCGCTGGACCTCCAGCAGGAAATGCATGTGCGCAGCGACCGCTTGGGCATCGAATACCGGCGCTGGATCAAGGAACTGGGTCAGCGCGCCGACGCGCAGGACCACGCCGAGCCGCGCGCCGCGGCCTTGCTGAACTGACAGGGAGCAAACGATGGACGCCTTTGAACCCCGCCGCCTGCAACTGGCCGAGCGCGAATCCAACGCCCGCACCTACGCGCGCGGCATAGACCGCGTGATCAGCCGCGGCGAACTGGCCCGAGTCTACGACAGCGAGGGCCGCGAATACCTGGACTGCCTGGCCTGCGCCGGCGCGCTGCCGCTGGGCCACAACCACCCTTTCGTCCAACAGCGGGTGGCCGATTTTCTGCAGTCCGGCCAGCTGCAGCAGGCGCTGGACATCGCCACCCCGGCCAAGCTCGCCTTCGTGGAACAGCTGTACCAGGCCCTGCCGGCCGCCTTCGCCGAACACGCCAAGGTGCAGTTCTGCGGCCCGTCCGGCTCCGACGCGGTGGAAGCCGCGCTCAAATTGTTCAAGACCGCCACCGGCCGCCGTCCGGTGCTGGCCTTCCAGGGCGCCTACCACGGCATGACCATGGGCGCGCTGGGCATGATGGGCAATCTGGGGCCGAAACAGGCGGTCAGCGGCTACCCGGCGGAAATCCAGTTCCTGCCGTTTCCCTACGCCTACCGCAGCCCCTTCGGCGCCGACGCCGCCGACACCGAACGTCTGTCGCTGGCCTATCTGGAAAACCTGCTGTCCGACCCGGAAAGCGGCGTAGGCAAGCCGGCCATGCTGCTGGTGGAACCCATCCAGGGCGAAGGCGGCTGCATTCCGGCCAGCGCGGAATGGCTGCGCGGCCTGCGCGAGATCACCGCGCGCCACGATGTGCCGCTGGTGATGGACGAGGTGCAGACCGGCTTCGGCCGCAGCGGCGACATGTTCGCCCATGAGTGGGCCGGCATCGTGCCGGACGCCGTCATCCTGTCCAAGGCGGTGGGCGGCGGCTACCCGCTGGCCCTGGTGGCCTACCACCGGAAATACGACCGCTGGGCGCCCGGCGCTCACGCCGGCACCTTCCGCGGCAACCAGATCGCCCTGGTCAGCGGCGCGGCCACGCTGGAATACCTGCGCCGGCCCGGCGTGCTGGAGCAGGTGCGGGAAGTGGGCCAGCTGCTGCGTCGGCGCTTGCAGGCGCTGCAAACGCGCTTCTCCTGCATCGGCGAGGTGCGCGGCCGCGGCCTGATGCTGGGCGTGGAACTGATAGACCCCAACGGCGCGCCGGACGCGCTGGGCCACCCGCCGGCCAACGGCCTGCTGGCCAAGGCGCTGAAACGCGCCTGTCTGGAACACGGCCTGATCCTGGAGAGCGGCGGCCGCCACGGCGCGGTGATGCGGCTGCTGCCGCCGCTGATCATCAGCGCCGACGACGCGGAGGACATCGTCCGCCGTTTTGAAACCGCGCTGGCCAGCCTGTGGCCCGCCGCCCCGGCCGCCGCGCACGCCCCGGCCGCAATGGCATTCTGAACCCTGGAGCGACAGCATGACGCACACCGTACACGACATCATCGGCATCGGCTTCGGCCCCGCCAATATCGCGCTGGCCATCGCGCTGGAAGAACTGGCGCCGCAGCTGTCCGTGCGCTTCCTCGAGCGGCGGCCCTCCGCCGCCTGGCAGCCCGGCATGCTGCTGGAAGGCTCGGACATCCAGAACCACCCGCTGCGCGACCTGGTCACCCCGCGCAACCCGCGCAGCCGCTACACCTTCACCAACTTCCTGCACGAGCACAACCGGCTCTACGAGCACCTGAACCTGCCGCTGCACTACCCGCTGCGGCTGGAGTACGCGCAATACGTCAGCTGGGCCGCCGGCTGCTTCCAGCACCTGGTGGAATACCAGCGCGAAGTCATCGACATCCTGCCGGTCAGCGACAGCGACGGCGCGCTCAGCCATTACCGCGTGCTCTGCGCCGACGGCCGCGAATACCTGGCGCTCAGCGTGGTGCTGGCGCCGGGCCGCACCCCCAACATCCCGGAACCGTTCCAGCGCGCGCCGGACCCGCGCGTGGTCCACCTCAACCACTACCTGCCGGCGCTGGAACGGCTCAAGGCCAAGGGCGGCGGCCGGGTGGCGGTGATAGGCGGCAGCCAGAGCGCGGTGGAAATCCTGCTGCACGCCAGCGCCGAGCCGGCGCTGACGCGGGTAGTCGGCGTCACCCGCAACTTCGGCTACCGTCAGAAAGACACCAGCCCCTTCTCCGACGAGGTGTATTTCCCCGCCTTCGTCGACGCCTTCTTCGCCGCCAGCCCGGAACACAAGACCCGGCTGCGCCAGGAACTGGTGTTCACCAATTATTCGGCCGCCGACATCGACGTGCTCAACCAGCTCTACGTCAAGCAATACGCCAACCGGCTGCAAGACAAGGACAGCCTGGCCCTGCTCACCTGCATGGACACCGAGGCCTGCGAACCCGGCGCCGACGGCGTCACCCTGCGGCTGCGCCACTTCCTGGGCGGAGAAATCGTCAGCGAAACCGTGGACCTGGTGATCTTGGCCACCGGCTTCCTGGACCTGGGGCGCGGCCCCAAGCGCGAACCCTGGCCGCGCGTATTGGAAACGCTGGCGCCGCAGCTGTGCGCCGAGCGCGACACCGTGGACATCGCGCTGGACTACCGCGTGCGCCTGCAGGGCGAGGCCGACCGCGGCGCGCCGCTCTACCTGAACGGCCTGTGCGAATCCTCCCACGGCATGGGCGACGCCGGCTCCTTCAGCCTGCTGGCGCTGCGCTCGCAGGCCATCGTGCAATCGCTGACGGCGCGGCTGGAACAAGGATCGCGGCATGACGGCGCCCGCGCTTGAGGCCTTGCTGAGCGCCGCCAGCGGCTGGCAGGCGCGCGCGCCGCGGCTGCTGGCGGCCAAGGCCGACGCGCTGCCGGTCAGTTGCGAACTGGCGGTGATAGGCGCCGGCCTCACCGGGCTGTCGGCGGCGCTGGCCGCCGCCGAGGCCGGCTGCTCGGTGGTGGTGCTGGAGGCCGACGCCGTCGGCGGCGGCGCCACCGGCCGCAACTCCGGCTTCGTGGTGCCGGTGCCCGCGCGCTGCGGCCCGCCGGAACTGCGCGCCTGGCTGGGGCCGCAGGCCGACGGCTATCTGGCCGGCCTGAGCGAGGCCGCGGCCGAACTGCTGGCGCTGCCCGAAGCCAGCCCGGTGCGCAAAGGCTGGATGCAATTGTTCGCTGCCCCCGGCTCCGCGCCGGCCGCCGCCCTGGCCTGGCGCAGGCTAGGCGTGCGCGCCCGCGCGCTGGACGCCGAGCAGGCGCAAGCCCTGACCGCCGCCGCCGGCTACCACGGCGGCCTGCTGTTCGAAGACGGCGGCCAGATCGACCCGCTGGCGCTGGCGCGCGGCCTGGCCGAACGCTGCCGCCGGCGCGGCGTGGTGCTGCTGGAGCGCTGCCCGGCCAAGCTGGTGGAAGCCCGCCCGCGCGACGGCATGCACGTGATCCGCACCCCGCGCGGCAGCCTGCGCGCCGGCCGCGTACTGATGGCGGGCAACGCCTACAGCCGCGACGGCGTCGCCGAAGTCGCCCGCCACAGCGTGCCGCTGACGCTGGCGCTCGGACAGTTCGAACTGAGCCCGGAACAACAGGCGCGGGTGCTGCCCGCCGACATCCCCTTCTCCGACAACCGCCGCGACATGTGGTTTTTCCGCAAAATGCCGGAAGGCCAATTGCTGACCGGCCTGTTCGCGCTGCGCGCCGACGCCGAAGCGGAGCAATACGCCGCCGCCTTGCGCCGGCGCGTCCGCGCCGTCTTCGGGCTGGAGCTCGACGCCGCGCCGCGGCTATGGGCCGGTCAGGTCGGCCTCACCCCGTCCGGCCTGCCCAGCCTGCGCCGCGTCGGCGACGGCGTCCTGGCCTGGACCGGCTGCAACGGCCGCGGCCTGGCGCTGTCCTTCATGCTGGGCCGAACCCTGGCGCGCCAGCTGATAGGCGCCGGCCCGGCCCTCTTGCCCTTCAACTCGCGACCGCTGCGCGGCCGCGCGCTGCTAAAGTGGATGGCCGAAACAGCCATCGCCCACGACCGCCGCCGGCGCGCCCGGCTCGCGCAGACCGAAGCGCCTACGCAAAAGGACACCCTCCAGTGAGTTCATGCGCCTTCCATTACCAGAAATACTGCTGTAGCCGCCCCGAGCTGATAGACCGGATGATCGCCCGCTACCCGCTGGCGCTGATCAGCAGCGAACACCAGGGCCGGCTGCACGCCAGCCACATCCCGCTGTTCCGCGTCGCGGACCGCAGCCTGTTCGGCCACGTCGACCGCCGCAACCCCCAATTCCAGGGCCGCGGCCGCTTTCCCGCGCATCTGGTGTTCATGGGCCCGCAAAGCTATATCCCGCCGGAAGCCTACCGCAGCCGGCTGCTGCCCACCTGGAACTACGTCGCCGTGCATATGGACGTCGAAATCGAAGTGCTGGACGACCTGGAATCCGCCCGCCGCGCGCTGAGCGACACCTGCGAGCGGCTGCAGCCGCCGCAAGCGCCGTTCCAGTACGAGGCGGCCGATCCCCGGGTGATCGCCAACGCGCCGCACATCCTCGGCCTGCGCGTCCATGTGCTGCGCGAGGAAGGCCGCTTCAAACTGTCGCAGGATAAAAAACCGGAAGACCAGCAAGCGGCGCTGGACCATCTGCTGCGCCGCGACGAAGCCGGCGAGCGCGCGCTGCTGGACGCCTTGCTGCGCTTCGCCGAAACCGCGGAGCCGGCGCATGGCTGAACCCTCCGCCCTGAGCCGGCGCTTCATCGATCAGGGCGTCGTGCTGGACCCCGGCCAGCGCCGCGCCGCCGACGCGCTGGACGCGCTGCGCCTCCAGGCGCGGCCCGGCCCTGCCTGGCCGCTGCGCCGGCCGTCGCCGCAAACCGGCGCCTATCTGTGGGGCGAGCCCGGCCGCGGCAAGACCATGCTGATGGACGGCCTGTTCGCCTTGTCCGCCGAGCCGGCGCAGCGCATCCATTACCACCAGTTCCTGCGTGATCTGCACCGCGGCCTGGGCCAGGCCGGCGGCGAACAAGCCAACTACCTGCCGGCGCTGGCGCGGCGCGTCGCCGCGCAAAGCCGTTTGTTCTGCCTGGACGAATTCCATCTGCACGACATCGCCGACGCCATCCTGATGGAGCGTTTTCTGACCGTGCTGCTGGAAGAGCGGGTGCGGGTGATCCTGACCTCCAACTACGCGCCGGAACAACTGCTGCCGGACCCGCAGCTGCACCGTTACGCGCTGCGGGTGATCGCGCTGATCCAGCGCCATATGCAAGTGCTGCACCTGGACGGCGAGCGCGACTACCGCTACCGCGAAGCCGCCGCCGGCGAACACTATCTGCACCCCTGCGGCGCGGACACGGAACAACACCTGCGCCGGCTGCTGCAAGAACAGGGCCGGACCGTCGGCCCCGCCGCCGCCGTCTCCCTGTCCGGCCGGCCGCTGCCCGCGCGGGCGCATAGCCCGGACTGCGTCTGGTTCGATTTCGAAACCCTCTGCCTGGGCCCGCGCTCGCATCTGGATTACCTGGAAATGTCGGAACGCTGGCACACCGTGGTCGTCTCCGACATCGTCCAGGCGCAGTTGAACAAGGCGGACGGCCTGCGCCGCTTCATCTGGCTGGTGGACGTGCTCTACGACCGCCGCCAGCGCCTGCTGCTGATCTCGGAACGCCCGATCGAAACCATGTTGCGCGAAATCACGCTGTCGGCGGACACCCACCGCACGCTGAGCCGGCTCGCCGAAATGCAATCCGCCTCCTTCGCCGCCGCCACCGCCATCGAAATGAGCCCCCTATGCCAATAGTCAGAATCGAAGACGCCGCCGCGCGCACGCCGGCCCAGCGCCAAGCCATCGTCCACTGCGTCTACGACGCGCTGCGCGCCGTGTTCGGCGTCAGCGACGAAGAGCTGCAAGCGCGCTACCAGCGCTACGCGCCGGAAGACCTGCTGCCGCCGGGCGGCGATCCGGACTACCTGCACATCGAAATCACCGTCTTCGCCGGCCGCAAGCCGGAAACCAAGAAAAAGCTCTACGCCAGGCTGGCCGCGGATCTGGCCGCGCTGCTGAACATCGCGCCCGCCTCGGTGCTGATCCTGCTGCGCGAAGAAGCCGCCGACAACTGGGGCATGCGCGGCGGCCAGGCCGCCAGCGAAATCGATTTCGGCTACGCCATCGCCGTCTGACGATGGGCCAAGACCAGCAGGCCCTGCGCCAAACCCTGGGCAGCTTCGCCACCGGCGTCGCCGTCGCCTCCGTCCTGGACCCCGAGCGCGGCCCGCTGGGGCTGACCATCAACGCCTTCAGCGCGCTATCCCTGGAGCCGCCGCTGATCCTGTGGTGCCTGCGCCGGCAATCGCGCGCCGCCGCCAGCTTTCTCTCCGCCGATCGCTTCGGCATCCAGGTGCTGAGCCGGCAACAACTGGACCTGTGCCGGCTGTTCGCCGGCCCCGATCTCGACGAGCGCAAGCGCGCCCAGTTCACGCTGCGGCGCCACGGCGCGCCGCTGATCGACGGCGCCGCCGCCTGGCTGGCCTGCCGCCGCAAAAGCCATTATGAAGAAGGCGACCACCTGATCTTCATCGGCGAGGTGCTGGAAACCCATCACGACCCCGCGCGCCAGCCGCTGGTCTACTGGCGCGGCCGCTACCATCAAACCCATCCCCTAGCTCCTCTGGAACCGCAAACATGACGCAAAACAGCAAACACGTCCTGCGCAGCCTGATAGCAAGCCGCTCCGGCCTGCTGGTGCCCGGCGCCTACAACGCCCTCAGCGCGCGCCTCGTCGAAGACCTCGGCTTCGGCGCCCTCTATCTGACCGGCGCCGGACTGACCAATATGCAGCTGGGTCTGCCCGACCTGGGCTTCGTCGGCCTGAAGGAAGTGGCGGACCAGACCGCCGCCATCCGCGACGCGGTGTCCATCCCCATCATCGTCGACGCCGACACCGGCTTCGGCAACGCGCTCAACGTGCGCCGCACCGTGCGCGTGCTGGAACGCGCCGGCGCCGACGCCATCCAGCTGGAAGACCAGGTCCTGCCCAAGAAATGCGGCCATTTCGCCGGCCAGAGCCTGATCAGCGCCGCCGAAATGTGCGGCAAGCTTCAGGCGGCGGCGGACGCGCGCCAGGATGAGAACCTGCTGATCATCGCCCGCACCGACGCCTGCGCGGTGGACGGCATAGACGCCGCCATCGAACGCGCCGGCCGCTACGCCGAGGCCGGCGCCGACGTGCTGTTCATCGAAGCGGTGCGCGAGCTGGACGACATCCGCCGGCTGCCGGCGCTGTTCGACCGCCCCTTGCTGATGAATATCGTCATCGGCGGCAAGACCCCGGCGCTCAGCGCCGCCGATCTGAAAGAATTGGGCTACGGTCTGGTGCTGTACGCCAACGCCGCGCTGCAAGGCGCGGTGCTCGGCATGCAGCGGGCGCTGGGCGCGCTGTCCCGCGACGGCATTCTGCAAGAAGACCCGCAACTGGTGGCCCCGTTCGCCGAACGTCAGCGCCTGGTCAACAAGCCGCTCTACGACGAACTGGACGCGCGCTACGGCGCGGCCGGGCGGGAGTGAGCGCGGCCGGGCCGCGACGAAGGGCGGGCGCCCAGCCCGCCCGTCTATTGGATTTCGTCCTTGATGAAATACAGCTCGTGGTCCGACTTCAGACCCAGCTTCTTGATCGCGGCCTGTTTCTGGCCGCTGATGGTCTTGATGCTCTTGGAGAACTTGTCCGCGATTTCGCTGACCGTCATGCCTTCCAGAAAACAGCGCAGCACCTCCAGCTCCCGCGGCGACAAGGCGGACAGGCGGACCACCCGGTCCATCGCGTCCGGCGCATGCGTGGAACTGTCGGCGGGCACGCTGTCCGCCTGCTGGGCCTGCGCCAATTCCAGCGCCATTTCCGCGGTCAGATACACGCGCCCTGACGCCGCCACCCGGACCGCCCGCACCAGTTCGTCCAGGTCCTGCTGTTTGCCGACGAAGCCGCGCGCGCCGGCCCTCAAAGCCAGAGACACCGTGGCCGTGTTGTAATAAGAGGACATGATCAGGATCACCACCTCGGGAAAACGCGCGCGGATGGCGCGGATCAGGTTCAAACCGTCCATGTCCTGAGGCTGCAGCGCGTAATCCAGCACCAGCACGTCCGGCCGCTCATGATTCAAGGCCGCCAGAAAAGAGCGGCTGTCGCCGAAGCTGCCCGCCAAGACGATATCGCCCTCCTGCGACAATCTAAAGCCCAAGCCCTGTCTGACCACCTCGTGGTCGTCCAATAACATCACTTTGATTTTTCTTTTCTTCATTCCTCCTCCATGGCGATAAAAATCACTTCAGCATCAATTCAAACTCCCGCTCTTTGAAAAGCACGTCCCAATATAGCATGCGCCGTCAGCGCGACGCAGCCGGCCCCTCTCTCTTTCAAAATCCGCCGCAATATTTCAAGCGCCAACTTTGACCCATGATAAAACAAGGCAAAACAATAAGACGCCGAACACCAATATCATGCAATAAAATCAAGCAAAATAAATATTTCTCAAAAGATCAAAATACAAAAACATACTCTGCGCGCGCAAACGCGCTTGCGCGCCGGATTGATAAAAAATGCTAAATGCCCGGACAAATCGGCGTCAACAAGACCATTCTCAAAGCCGGGCATTCGCTAAGCGCTTATTTCCCAGGTAAAATAAGCCGCATGCAATTAACCGCCTTCCAGAACGCCGCATCGCCAAAACGGCCGGACCGACTATAATGCCCAAGAAAACACAGCAAAGACGGCGGCCGCATGGCAAACAATACAGCTAAGCAATCTATTCTCCCCTTTGCCGCCCCGCCCCTGCGCCCGCTCCTTAATACCGCGTTTCACGCCCTGCTCTGGTCCGCGCTGTTTATTATCTGGCTGGGCGCGTCCAGCGCGGCCAGCCAGGCGGAGCCGCCGTCCTATACCGCGGAAGAAATCGCCTGGATCAAACAGCACCCCACCATCTACTATTCCATCGATCCCTACTGGCCGCTGGAATATATTGAAAACGGCAGCCACAAGGGGCTGAGCTGCGCCTACCTGAAAGCCATTGCCCAAAAGAGCGGCCTGCGGTTTCAATTAGTCGCCGCGGCGAACACCCAGGACATGATAGGCAAGTTGAAAAGCGGGCAGATCTATCTGGCCACCATGGGCGCGACGCAGCTGATTCCCAAGGAATATGGCATACCGCTGCTGAATAGCCAGCCCTACGCCTCCACCGCCACCATCATCATCACCAAGGCCGGCGCCGAAGGCTTGTTCAACCCATCCCAACTGGAACGCAAGGCCGTCGCGGTCAAGGGCGGGGCGGTTATGAGCAGTATCTGCGCGCGCACTACCCTTATCTGCAACTGGTGCTGATCAACGACCCGGTGGCGGCCTTGAAGGCCGTCGCCGACGGCAAGGTGTTCGCCGCCATCGGCGCGGAAATCGTGTTCCGCCCGGTGTTGCAGGGACGCTTCCCCAAAACCCTGCAAATCTCCGGCACCATGCCGGAAATGTTCACCGGCCTGAACATCAAGGTGGCGCAGCAATATCCGGAGCTGCGCTCCATCATCGACAAGTCCCTGCTCCAGCTCAGCCCGTCCGAGACCGACGAGATTTTTGACGATTGGGTCGCCGACATCGACTTCGGCAAACCGTCCATGCATCAGATCAGCCGCTACTACCTGCCGGAAATCCTGCTGGTGATCTGCGTGCTGTCGGTGATGGTCTTCCTGTTCACGCAGGCCCGCTGGGCCAAACGCCGGGCGGTGGCCAGCGAGGAGGCGAAGTCGAAATTCATCGCCATGATGAGCCACGAAATCAGAACGCCGATGAATGCGATACTCGCCGCCATCGAACTCCTGCAGCAAACCCGGCAAAGCAAGCAGCAGCAGGAACTCGCCGCGCTGGCCGGCTCCTCCGCCCTCAATCTGCTGGAGCTGCTGGACGATGTGCTGGACACCGCCAAGCTGGAAGCGCGGCATCTGGCGCTGGAAACACTTCCCACCGATCTGCTGGAACTGGCCAGAGGGATCAGCGACAGCCAGCGCCTGAGCGCCAGCCGCAAAGGACTGGAACTGACCCTGGCCGCGGACGGGCTGGAAAACCGCCTGTTGATCCTGGACCCGTTGCGCATGCGTCAGATCATGACCAATCTGCTGTCCAACGCCATCAAATTCACCGATCGCGGCGAGGTGGCGCTCTTGATGCAGTTCAATCTGCAAAGCGCCAAATCCGGGAAGCTTCTGGTCACGGTGCGCGACACCGGCGTCGGCATCGCCAAGGCCCAACAGGAAAAACTCTTCCGCGCCTACAGCCAGGCGGAACGCTCCACCAGCCGCCGCTACGGCGGCAGCGGCCTGGGCCTGAGCATCTGCAAGCAATTGATCGAGCTGATGGGCGGCAGCATTCTGCTGGAGAGCGCCGAGGGCAAGGGCACCGCCGTCAGCTTTGTCCTGCATGTCGATGTCGCCGAGCCCTCCGCCGCCGACGCGCAGGCCCCCGCCTCCGGACCCGCGCCCGACGCCCTGCCGCCGCAACGCCTGCTGGTGGTGGAAGACATGGAGGTGAACCAGCAGGCCATCCGCCGGCAGCTCGCGCAGCTGGGCTGCGACGCCGTCATCGCGGAAGACGGCCAGACCGCCTTGCGGCTGCTGCGGCAAGGCGAAGCCTTCGCGATGATCCTGATGGACTGCAATCTGCCCGGCATCGACGGCTACGAAACCGCCAGGCGCATCCGCCAGTTGGAGGCGGAACGGAATCTGACCTTCACCCCCGTCATCGCCATCTCCGCGATCACCGATCTGGCGCACAAGAACCGCTGCATCGCCAGCGGCATGGACGGCATGCTGTCCAAGCCGCTCAGCCTGCGGGATATCGAGGACATATTGCGTTTGTGGTTGACGACGGAAGGCGCCGCGCCGCCGCCGCTCGCCCTGCCCGCCTCGGCGCTGGACCTGGCCCGGCTGTACAGCCGCAGCGCGCGGCAGGACCTGCTCCAGTTCCGGCAAGCCGCCGCCGACCAGCTGCCGGACATCATGCTCCACCATGTTCACCGGCTCAAAGGCGGCGCGCTGACGATGGGCGCGGAGCCCCTGGCGCGGCTGGCCGCCCGGATGGAGCACGCGCTGCGGACGGAAGGCGAGCGCCCGGAGGAGGAAGCGCTGCTGGCCTGGCATCGGGAGTTCGAGCAGGCCTTGGCGCAATGGCGGCGGCAAGAAGCGCCCGAGGACGACGCCTAAAGCCGTTCAGCGCCTCGCAAGCAAGGACGAGACAAGGCCTTGCGGCGGAAGAAGCGGAATGGCCGGACGGCGCATGGGCGTTTCGAAGCGGTTTTCAACGCCGTATCGCCGACGCGCGGCAAATCGTAAACAGGCTCTTAGCCCTGCTCGCCCGCGCACTGATCCACCACCACCCGGATCTCGTCACCCAGGCCCACCCGCACCAGCGAGCGCCCCGTCAGCGGCGCCAATCGCGCCGCGCTGCCGGGCGCCTGCATCTTGGTGCTGCCGGTTTTGCCGCCGCAGGCCTCGTCCTGCAGCAGCCAGAAGGCCGCGTTGCCGGTATTGCGCAAAACACCGTGATCCAGATGGAAGTCCAGATAGGCCGCGCGCGGCCGGACAATCAACACGCTGCCCAGCGCCAGCGGATAATCCGCCCAAGCCCCGGCCCGGCGCGCGCCCTGCCCGCCGGCCGCCGCCTCCTCCACCACTTGCAAACGATAGTAGCGCTCCCGCCCCTCCATCGCCGCGCCGCGGTAATGCAGCTTGATCGCACCGCTGGCGCCGGCCTTCAAGCTCAAACGCGTCGGCGCCGCGTCCACCGTGGCCGGTTCGGCGTCCTCGCCCGCGCCGGCCTCCAGGCCGGCCAAGGGCCGCAGAACGATGCGGTAGCTGTGCGGCTGCCGGGAATCGTTTTTCAACTCCACCCGCATCTCGTTCCGGTCGGCGTCCAACTCGATCACCGGGGCCATCTGCAAGGACCAGGCCGACATCGCCGGCAAGGCGCACAGCAGCGCCGGCAAGGCCTTTCGCATATTCATGAACATCTTCGTTTCCTTCCGCCGACGCGCGGGCCGAGACGGCCGCGCGCATCCGCCTGCTTATTGGGCGAGCTCCAGGCTCATGTCCACCCGCACCGCGCCCGAGCCCAGCGCGCGGCCATACCACGGCGCGCCCTCGGTGGTCAGCAGCGACACCGGATCGTCCAGCTGGAACCACAGGCTGAACGGCAGCTTTCGTTTCTCCAGCCCTTGGGCGGGATCGCTGCCCTCGTCCAGCCAGGCGCCGGCGCTCAAATCGTGGCTTACCGTACCGGAACAATTGTCCGGCTCGCGCCGGCCGCCGCCGTCGGCGTCGAAGGTGAGCCAGGCCGGGAACAGCACCCCTTGCCGCGCATCGCTTTGCAGCGCGAAGCGGCACATGCCCTCCCGCTGGCTCGCGCCGTACTTGCCGTCCAGCGACAAGCTCGCCTTGACCGCGCCCAGGCCGCGCTGACTCAGGTAGCGCCGCGTCGCGCCGCGCTCCGGCCCGCCCGCCGGCGGCAGATTGGCCATTTGCGCGCGGATCAGATAATCCAGCCGAATCCGGCCGTCCGGCGCGCCCACCCAGCCGCTGCCGCGATTCGAACCCTCGCTGGCCGGCAATACCGAAACACTGGGCTTGGGCTGATAAATCCGCCCGATGGCGTATTTGGCGGCGGGCGGCTCCGCCTCCGGCTTGTCTTCGCTCAAGACCGCGCCCAGCTCAAGCGCGCGCGTGTTGCGGACGCCATCGTCAAAGCTTCGCGTCGGCACCTCCACCACCATGCTCTCGCTGCCCTGCGGCAAAGTCACCGCGCCCCAATCGCCGGTGTTCAGCGCGGCGGCCAGCACCTTGTCCCCGTCCTTCACCGTCACCCGGCCGCCCTCGTAGCCATCGTCCACGGCCTGGCCGTCCTGGGGCCGGGTCCGCAGCCACAGGGTTAGCGCCTGGGGCGCCGGCGCGTTCAAACGCAGCCGGTAACGCAGCGGCGCGCCGGCCGCCACATCGCCGCCGGACACCAGCGACTCCAGCGCCCAGTTCGGCACAATGGAGAAATCCTTGTCCAAGGTCTTGTCCCCCTCCAGGCTGACCGCGATATGGTAGGCGTCGCGGCGGCCGCTGACCGATTTGCCCTTGATGCCCAGCTGAAGCGTCCCCTTATTGCCCTTGGCGGGCTTGAACGTGAATACGCAATCCTTGCCGCATTGCGGCTTGATCTCGGTCTCGCCGAAATGGAGCGTGGGGATGCCCAGCCCCCAGGGCACGTCCTTGCCCGCCACGGTAACGGTCAGATTGCGCTTTCCAAGGGAGACCCCGTCGGTGAAGATCCGGTATTCCAAATCCTCCCCAACCCGGCCCTCGGCCGGCCCCTCGATCGAGGCCAGACTCAGGTCTTCCTCAACGGCCTTCACCGAGGGATAGGACCAGCCGGAATAGTTGTACTCGCAAGACAATCTAACAAGGCCTGGTTTTTCCCCAGCGTGGGCATGCAAGGAGAACTTCACCGGGAACAAATATTGGCTGGGCGAAACTGGCAGTGTTTGGCGGCCCGTCAAGGGCAGCCTGCCGATAAACGTTCCTTTGCTATCCTTGAGCTCGACAAAGTCGGGATCGCCAAACAACTTATTGGCAGTGCCCAGATCGCACTCCAGCTTGTGGTCATTCGTCCCCGCGCCAGGCCCATCGGCGATATCGATGGCGAACTCGACGTCGGTCTCCAAAGCGGTGTTGACCCTATCCGGGCTGACGCTAACCTTATTGATTCTCGCCGCGGGCTTCTCAAACCAGCGGAACCATGGCGGTTGAGCAACTTCCCGGCCGTTGAAGATCACCCCGACCTTCTTGGTCTCGGAACCCTTATCGATTGTGCACTCCTCCTTTGCAAAGCAGGCATGCTTAAAGTCGAAACTCAGCGCCTCGGTGCCTACCGGCAGTTTCAGCGTCTCGAGCAGATCAATGTCTTTCTCGCCGAGCATGGCCGGCAAAAACTTCACATGCGCTTTTTTCTCCAATACCGAGTCGCTGACGCCGGCAAACCGGATCTCGTTCGGCCCGCCCGCCACCACCGACTCATTCAGCATCAGAGTGATGGAAGCCGGCACCGTTTTCATCATGCCCTCGTGACTGGAGCCGAAGACGAAGTCCACCTCGCCGCCCGCCGCCTCTGGCTTGGGCGCGTCTAGCGGCAAGACCAGAACATCGTCGCGCTCCCCGGAATAAAACACGGCCTCCATCCCCTGCGCCTGGCGGCCGCGTCCGGCCGGCGGCAGAAACAGCTCCACCGCCTTGGCGCCGGCGAACGCCGCCGCTTCCACGCTCTCGCCCAGCCGGCGCCAAGGCTGCGTTCCCACCCGGAAACGCGCCTTGGCCGCGATCTGCGGGCCGCGGACGCTGAAGCGGACGCCGCCGCCGCTCTGCGCCTGAGACTCGCCTGCGACCGAGCGCAGCGCGCAGACCCGTCCCGCCATCCCGTCCACCGTCTCCGGACGGCAAGCGGCCTGCGGCGGGCCCAGGCGCAACATCGCGCTTTTTTCCGCCTGCGCCCGCACCGTCACCGGCTGGCCGCCGCGCTCCGCCTCCAGCGTCAGCAACTGGCGGCCGCCCAGGGGCAGACGCAGCCATTCCGCAAAGGCGCGCTCATTGAACACCGGATGGATTTGCCCCGGCTGCCGCATGGCGCGGCCAACGCTGACCCGCCCTTGGCGGTCGGAGAAACCGGCGATCAAGGCCGCGGGCAACGCCTGTCTGGCTTGCAGCTCGCCGCTTCGCCCGCTGGCCGTCTCCGCCTCCACATACCAGGTGGCGGCGCGCTGGCCCGCCCGCGGTCGCCGCGCGCCGTACAGGCTTTGCCCCGGCTCGGCTTGCAAGGTGGTGATGTAGTGTTGCTGGCTGGGTTCGTCCTCTATCGTCAGCAGCTTGAGCGCGCCGGCCTTGGCCTGCGGCGCCGGCAAATAGCCGTCCCTCAAGCTCAGCGCGAAGCGGTCCCCCTGGTGCTGGCGGCCGCTGGAATAGAAATAGGCCTCCACCAGCGAGGACAGCGCCTGCCCGCCCGCCAGCGCCGACGGCCCGCGCAGCAAACCGGACGCGGCCGGCAGGAACAGCTCCAGCTCACGGGCGCCGCTCAATTCGGCAACGGCCGCGCTCTCGCCCAGCCGCCGCCACTCCCGGCCCGCGCGGAAGCGCCCTCCGGGCAAGGGGCGCTTGGCGCGGACCAAGAGGCGGATGTCGCCGCCCGCGCGGCTCTCCGCCGCCAGCCGCCGCAACACGCAGCGCTGGCCGGCCACGCCGTCCACCGTGTCCGGCCGGCAAGCCGGCCCCTCCGGCGCGGCCAGGGTCAGCCTGGCCTGCTGGCTGGCGTTCAATTGGTAGCTGACCGCCTCCCCTCCGCTGCGCAAGCCCTCCACCGTCAAGCGCTGTTGCCCGCCCAGCGGCTGGTGCAGTAGCGCGGCGAACGCGGCCTCGCTGAACACCGGATTGAGATAGGGCGCGGCGGCGCTGAGGCCGCCCCGCACCTGGCCCTGAGCGTCGGCAAAACCGGCGAAACCGCCGGCGGGGCTGGCGCGGCCCAGCTGCTGCAGCGCGAACAAGGGCGGTCTCGCGCCGGCTTCCAGATACCAGGCGGCGGCGCGGCTGCCGTCTTGCGGATGGCGCTCGCCGTAAATGGCCTGGTCCCGGCTGCCGCTGACCGTGGTCACGTACTGGCGGCCGCTGGACTGATCGTCGATCAACAACAGGCCCAGCCGCGAATAGCGCCGCTGGACCGGCGGCTTGCCCCCGCCCATGGCGGGCAATTGCAGATTGAAGCGGTCGCCGCGGAACAAGCGCGAGCGCGAGTAAAAACCGGCCTCCACCAAGCTATCCAGCCGGATCTTGGGATGGGCGGTCATAAAGGCTTGCAACTGCTCCGCCGGCGGCGGCACAAAGAAGACCTCCACCGCCCTGGCGCGGGCGAAGACGGCGATGGGCACGCTATCGTTGATATGCCGCCATTCCCCGCCCACCCGGAAACGGGCCTTGGGCGTTGCCAGCATCTTGGCGCACACCGTGAACATCAGATCGCCGCCGCTGCCGGCATTGCTTTGGCCGGCAATGGTTCGCAACACGCACAGCTTGCCGGCGACGCCGTCCACCGTTTCATTGCGGCAGCTATTGGCCGGCGCGGGATTGAGGATCAGATGGGCGCGTTTGCTGAGCTGGGTCACAAAGCGGCGTTCGCCGCCGCCGGCCAGGGTTTCCACGAAGGACAGCTCGCGCGACGCGCCCGGCGCCGCTTTGGCGATGGTGTCGAAAGCCAGTTCGCTCAACACCGGGTTGACCTGGCGGCCCTGCGCCGGCCTGAAGCCGTCGCCGCTCAGGCCCATGGCCGCGCCGTGCGCGTCCGCCATGCCGCGGAAAGCCTGCAGCGGCTGCAACTGGCGGATCTCCCGCACCTGGGCGTCCGGCTGATGGGTATACCAGATGGCCACTTTCTTGGCGCCGCCGCGCGGCGCGCGCGCGCCGAAAACGGCCTGGGCCTGGCTGCCGGGCAGGATGCCGCCGCTGCTGCCCAGGGTGCTCAGATACTGAGTGCCGGCCAGCCGGTCTTCAATCAGGATCAAGTCCTGCTGGCTGCGCCACTCCTGCCGGTCCAAGGGTTCCGGCGGCTTGGCCGGCGCCGGAAGGGGCCGCACCGGGAGAAATCCCGCGCCGGGCGCGGCCTGCGAAACGCCGGCCGGCACCGCTTGCGCCAGCCCCGCGCCGAGGCCGGCCATGAAGATCAGAGTTGAGATCCAGTATTTCATTTCAGTCCGTCTGTCCTGCTGGGATGGGGTGATGAGGGGATTGCGCACGCCGGCTCAGCCTTCGTCTTCGCGCAAGGGCGCGTAAATCCGGTCCGCGTCCCGGCCATAGACGATCTTGCCCAGCCAGGCCGTGGCGCCGGCGTCCTTCAAATCCAGATTGACCCGGAAGCGTTCCGCCGCGCCGGGTTCGACGCTGACCTCCGGATAACGCTGATCCACGTCGATGGCGAAGTTGCCCTGCTCGTCGGTCCGGGCCTGGCCGATATGGTTGCGCACCATGACATGCCGCAGCGGCGCGCCGTCAACGCCGGTCAGCTGACCGAACACCGTCACCATCCGTTTGATCTTGGGCGTCACCCGCACCACATTGCCCGGATACAGCGTGTACTCATGGTCGGTGTCGGACACCTCGTAGCTGGCCTGCCCGCTTTCCGCGTCGCGCACATAGAAGTGATAAGTGTTGTAGGCCGGCGCCGCGATCCAATTGCGCCCCTGGCGCAAGCTGTGGCTTTGCTCGTTCAGCACCGCCTCCAGCGCGCCGTCCGGCGCTCCCGGCACATCGACGACGATGCCGGCCTCGTCCTGCCCGCCGCCGGCGGCGACCGCGCCGCCGCCCCAGGCCAGGCCGCCCTGCATATTGACGCTGGCGCTGCGGCTGTCCCGCTCCGCGTCCACCGACACATTGCCCTGGCCGTAGCGGCCGTTGAAGCCGACGTAAGCGCCGAAGCTGGAAGACTGGCCGCCTGCGCCTTCGCGGCTGATGCTGGCATTGGCGCCCACATCGTCGATCACGCTGTTTTCAAACGACTTGCTGGCCGACAGGTCCAGCGTGTCGCCGCCGTCTCGATGCGACATGCCCACGCTGAAATTGCCGTCCATGGCCAGGTTGAAAGTCAGCATCGCGTAATACTGCTGATCCACCGAGCCGCCGTTGAGATTGCGGCTGCTGCCGAGCTGCAACTGAGCACCGCCCCATTTGCCGTTGTACATCTGCCGCGAATAATCGGCGCGCATATAGCGATAACCGCTGCTCCGGTCCCGGTCGTAACTGAGGTTGATCGACCCGGCGTCCACGCCCCAGCCGTGCAAATTGAAATTGGCGCCCAGCGAATCGTAATCCCGGGCGTAGAAATTCAGACGCCGGCCCTTCGCGCCGCGCTCCCCGGTCAGCCACAGGCTGCCGATGCCGCGAGGCAGCGCCAGATTGAGCGTGCCTACCCGGCGCCGGGCGCCGTCGCTGGCCAACAGGTTTTGCACGCTGGCGCGCAGCGCGCTGGACAGCTGCCAAGAGGCGAAACCTTCCTGCACCGTGGTCTTGTCGTTTTGATACAGGGTCAGATTCCAGTCCACCTCATGCCACAGCGCCCCCACCGACACACCGAACAAGGGCCGGTAAGCCCCGCCCTCGTCCTCCGGCGCGCCCTGATCGCCGTAGCGGGCCATCGCCTCCCCGGCGCCGCCCCACAGCTGCCAGTTCAAGCCATCGCGCAGACTGGAGCCGCCCACCGGCTTGTTGATCCGGTACACGCGGCGGCTCTGCACCTGGCCGGCCACCAGTATCTCCACCTCCACGTCGTAGACGCCGGCCTGCAAGGCCGAGGTGTCCAGCCGGTGATTGCCCATGCCCAGCCGTTGCGTGCTCAACAAGCGGCCTTCGCGCTTGACGCGCACCTCCCCGGTGGCCGGCAGATAGACATCGATGGGATTCAAGGACTGGCCGGGGTCCAGCTTCAGAGTCTGGCTGACGTTGCCGTAGGAGAACCCGTACATCCGGCTGCCGTTCAAGGTGGACACATTGCCCAGGCTTTGCAGGTTCCAGCCGTCCACCATGCCCAGCGCCAGCCGCTTGCCGTCGATATCGCGCTCATACATGACGCGGTCCAGCGTTACGGACTGATCCTCCGCCGAATCGTCCAGATAGGCGGAGCCCATCACATTGACGTGGTCCACGCCCAAGGACGTGGTGTCGTCGAAAGTGAGATAGCCGGAAGAATGGCCGCGCCCCTGATTGCGCGAGCTATAGCCGTTGAACGCGTACTTGAGCACGCTGGACAGCCCGCCCGAGGACGGCGCCTGCAACACGGACTCCCGCAGATGCGCGTCGTCGGCGGCGAAACCGGCCGGCTCCAGAAACAGGTCCACCCGCATCGCCATCATGTCCAGCTGCAAGCGCTCAGCGTCGCCCAGACTCAAGGCCCCGCCCGGCGAAAACGTCCGCCCCGTCGCCTGCCGCAAAGCCTGGACCGCGGACGGGCTCAACACGCTCTTGTTGTTGGCCAGCAGCGGTTTGACCTTGTCCAGCCGCATCGAACCGTCGGCCTGCAGCCTCACCGTCAGCGTGGCCGACACCACGCCCTCGTCCGAGGCTTGCCGCGCCGAACGCGCCACCAGCGGCATGGACACACCTTCGCGCAGCAAATCCTTGATCTCCGCCGACAAGGCAAGCTTGTTTAACTGCACTTGCTGCGCCAAGGGCCGCCGCTCGGCATCCGCCGCCGCCGCCAGCGCCGTCTCCGCCAACAGCAGCGCACTTAAAAAAGCCATCCCGTTTTTAAGAACGATATCCCGCGCACGCTTCATCTCGCCTCACCCACCGTCGTCGCCGTCATGCGTCGTCAAGCGGCGCATCTTTCTCCGCGTCCAAGAATTTTCCATCCCGCTGCAACATCACTTTGTCCTGGCCCTGGCTGCTGTCTATCGTCTTGAAATTCACCGCGTAGCCCGGCCCAATCCAGTAGCGCTCCTTGCAGACCTCGCCCAGCCGCTTTTGCTTGCACGGCCCGTAGGCAATCGCCTGAAACGACACATTGCCCCGGTTTTCCAGATGGCCGCGCCGATAGGCGTAGTCAAAACGCGGCTGCTTCGGCAGCACCAGCAGATTGGTTCTGATGCCGGTCAAAAACTCGACGTCGCCGCTTTTCTCGGAATCCGCGCCCTCGTCCGCCAAGCCCAGCAAGGCGTTCTTCCAGGTCACCTTGTAATAGCGCTCCCTGTCGTCCTTGGGGCCGCTGTAAATGAAACGGACCGCCTGATCCTGCCCCCCGCCAGCAACACCCGCGCCGGCGTGAATTGCAGGCTGGCGCCGTCCGTATTCAGCTCGCGCGCGCCCTCGTAAGGCGAATCCACCTGCGTCACGCTCACCGACAGCAAAGACGCCCGCTGTTCGGTGTTTCTGGCGTGGATCGTGACGGCCTCTTTATTGGACGGCATCGCCGCCGTCATATCGGAAACCTGAATCGCCCCGGCCCATGCCGGCAGCAGCAAACAGGCCAAAGCGTGAAATCTGAAGCCCCATGGCATAAACGGAAACTCCTAAAAATAAAAAGGGAGCTAGGCTCCCTTTTTTGGCGCTACCCTTTGAAATCAGCGAACGGAGAATTGAGTATTCTCTTCTTCGGTTTTGACTGTTTTCTGCCAGGAGGCGTCCAGAATCAAATCGAATTTGCCCACATATTGGCCATCGCTCAATTTAGACGCTTCGGTCACCATGACGCCGCTGGAATCCTTGCCGCCGGCAAACTCCGCCTTCAGCTGAGAAGTGCCTTTATTCTCTCCGGCGATGGAAGCCACTTTCGCGAATTCGCCAAAACCGGACAGGCCGTCCAGATCCTTCGGTTCGGCCGACAGTTTCACCTGCTTGCCGGCATGGTCCGTCACGCTGAGGTCAAAATCCATTTCCCCGATGGACGCGGTATGGCTCAGCTGATGCTGGACCGAGGAGGCTTTTACCTTATAGCCGCTGATGGTGTATTCATCCGAATTCAGCATGCGGATATCGAAATCCAGGTTTTTGGATTCAATGGTTTTGGAAATCGGACTGTACACGAAATGCACATTCGGCTTTTTAGCCGTGATTTCGATAGCGTGCGAGCTATCCTTATCCGCGGTCACATCCCATTCGGCGGAAGCGCGAGTGGAACCAGGAATGGGGTCGGCGGCATGGGCGCCGACGCTGAATACCGCAGCCAGCAATGCAGGCAGCACGACTTTATTCATCATTTCGCTTTCAAGAGAGGTCTATAAAATAAAACCTGCAAATACGGCCTTAAGCTGTACTTGGCACGTCATTATCGAAAAGCCGCCGATCAAACTCTATAAGAGCACTCTCAAAACACCCGGCGGACGAGAACGCGCGGATGCCATCCGCCCCTCTCGACTCAGAGCGAATTGACCCGCCGGGGCGCAAAACTAAGGGGAAAAACACGAAGAAAGCCGGATGAAAGCGGAATGAAAATAGGATGAAAGCGGAATGCGGGAGCGGGATAAAAGCCTGTCCAAGAGGGCACTCACAGCCAGTCCCGCAGGGCCGGCAGCGCCCTCCCCGGCTTAGCGCCTCTTCTTCCGCCCCAGCTTGCGCGGCAAGGCGTCCAACTCGTCCAGGCTCAGGTAGAGCTGCTGCACCGCCGCCACATGCCGCGGCAGATCAATCTGCGCCACACCCAGGCTCAACAACATCTCCAGATAATTGAAGAAGCTCTTGCACATGCTGCGGCGGTGGCTGTGGTCGCGGAAATCCATATCGCAAGCGATGCGGAACAACAGCCCGCGCGCGGCGTGCTGGCGGTTGAGTTTCAGCAGCTGCGCCAGATGGGCCGCGTATTGACGGCCCAAGGCGCTGGCCTCGAACGCATTCTCCGCCTCGGCCGGCTGCCAGTAATGCGGATAAGTGCGGCCTTTGACGCGGCGGACAAAGGGCAGGCTGAGGTCTTTGGCTTCGCTGCCGACAAAACGGTAGCGCGAGCGCGGCCCTAGCGGCGGGAGTGGGGATGCGGCGTCCTGACGGATGTCTTGAGTTTCAGCAGGGGACGAAGAGAGATCGATGCCAAGCACCGGACGGACAAGCTTTACCATTTGCAACCTCCTGAGCAGAAGGGCCATGCCGCAAGGCGGCAGGGCGGGCACATGACAAGAGTTAGTCTACCGGTGGACTTCTACTAAAACCGGCGCGCCCGCGAGGGCGCCACTTGCCACGGCCCGCCCGAATAGGCAAAGCAATGGCAACGGATACGCTGTGGAAACAGCGCATCCGCGGTAGAAGTCCAAGTCGGGAGACTAAACCCGAGCGCCGCGATTGCTGCGGCGCGGGGGCTATTGTTGAGGAGGAGCGGGAGAGCGTCAAGCCGGCGGCACCCGGCAGCACAAGAAAGCCGAGCCTGGCGCGCCGCGCGCGGCGGAGGCAAGCCATCGCTGGGGCGCTGAAGCCGATCTGAAATAACGTTAAGAGCCGCTCACAAAACTCAGTTTTACGGCTAAGAACCTGTTTACGATCTCGCAAGCAAGGGCGAGGCAAGGCGTTGCGGCTGAAAAAGCGGAGTGTACATCCGGTATATGAGCATTTTGAAGATGTTTTCAACGCTGTATCGCCGACGCGCAGCGGATCGTAAACAGGTTCGCGCAACACAGCATCAGGGGTTTGGTTAGCGACCCTAAACAGACTGCTTCGCAAAATGCCGGCGCACCCACTGCTCGCACAACAGCCAAAGCTGCGGCGCGCCTTTTTGGATCACCGGGCCGTAACGGGACAGCACCTGCTCCAGCGAAACATCGTTCTGCGTCCAGGTCCCGCCGCCGGTAAAGACATTGATCAGCAAAGGCTGGAAACGGTCCAGCGCCTTGGCGAAACAGGCATCGGCGCTTTCCGCGCGCTCAAACTCGCGCCACAGCGCCAGCAGCTCAGCGCCCTGCTCCGGCGGCAGCAAGCCAAACAAACGCTCCGCCGCCCTCGCCTCCGCTTCCGCCTGCGCCCCAGGCACGGCCTGGCCGTGGATAGGGAAATCGCCGGCATCCACCTCCACCACATCGTGCAGCAGCAGCATCTTGATCACCCGCTCGGTGTTGACCGGGCCGCTGGCGTAATCGCCCAGCAGCAAGGCGTACATCGCCAAATGCCAGGAGTGCTCGGCCGAGTTCTCCCGGCGGCTCTGGTCCAGCAACGGCGATTGCCGCAGCACCGACTTCAAGCGGTCTATCTCTCTCAGAAAATTCAGTTGCCGTTCCAAGGCCGATACTTGCATTGCTTATCCCGCATTCAGATCTGTTTCGCCACGGAGGGGATTATAGCTGTGGTCTGGATCTGCACCACCATGGGATGAGGGAGAGCAGCCGCGTCTCATTACGCAGGTTGGGATGGGTGGGAAGGCAGTTCTGGCCAAGGAGCCAAGATTGATCTCTCTGTGCCCTCCTCATCCAGAGTGGCCGTCCATGGCGGCTTATCGTCGGCCAAGGCAGACGACCGTGCCGGCGATGAAAATGGCCGCTTTCCAATAGGAAGCAGCCAAAAATGTATTTAGTAAACGAGAGGCGACCCAGTAACACAGCGCTCACAACTCCTATCCCCATTGTTTCGCTGCCATCCCAGAGTATGATTCCTAATGCATCTGGACAGCACAGCAGGAAGATTCGAGGGAGCGATGAGTCAATACACTTTCGAGGTTGGTAAGCCCTACAAGCGCAGCCAAGTTTTAGAATCCATAGGACTAGACCCTGAAACCAAGGGAGGGCCTTGGTACACCGGGTATGCCGAACGCAATAGTGTTGATTTCATCTTCTGCAACGTAGGAACTCCTGGGCGTACAGGCCATGACTACGACAACCACTTCGATGGAAATGATTTGGTCTGGCGAGGTAAGACAACGAGCCATAAAGACCAGCCAACGATAAAGCGGATGACCAGCCCCGATGCGGAGGTACACATATTTTGGAGAGCCAACGAGCGCGACCCATTCACCTATGCTGGACAGGGCAAGGCTGTCGAGGTATCTGACGAATCCCCCGTGAAGGTCCGATGGCGGTTTCCCGATAACCATAAAGCACAAACCAAGAATACTCGCAGCCAGGAACGCCTACCCGCCGAGGTTCTTGATCGTGTATTGCCCGAGCATGTCTGGAACGCTGTGCAGATGCTACTGGGAGGATACGCAAACCATCAGTTCGCCGCCTCTACCGACTATGATCTTCTAGCCGATGGGGGCGTCAGGCTTCCCCCAAAGGCAGTTTTTGGCGTCGCAGCCAAACTAGGACTTGGATTCGAGGTCTTGCCAAAACACTTCACCGCCGGAGAAGACTCAGTCTGTTTCAGAATACTGCGAGATGCAGGGTACTGCATCGTCAAGAAGGGGGAAGAACTCCCGACCGTACCCGCTGAGTTATCTGCCGACGATCAAGATTGGGCTGAGGGTAATTCACGACTGGTCACTCACCTTGTCAAGGAGCGAGCAAAAGGACTGACACAGGCTAAAAAGAGCCATTTCAAAGGACTCCATGGCAAGCTTTACTGTGAGCGGTGTGGCCTGGACCCCGTGACACAATATGGCACTGTTCATGCCGAGTCTTGTATTGAGGTCCATCATCATGAGGTCCATGTGCGGGACATGCCAGAGCAACACCGCACAAAGTTGGATGGTCTCCAATGCCTATGCGCTAACTGCCACCGCCTTGTTCACAAGTTACTACGTGAGCAGGAGATTGGAGCCCGTTAGTCTGGGATGGGGCACGGGAAGATTGAATGCGTGCTATCGGCCAAGAGCAGACGTAGGGGGGGATTACCCCAAAACTGCCGTAGGCAAGAGACACTCATAGGATGACAGCCGAGAGTGTGGCTGGCACAATCCCTACGTCATTGGGCGATGCCACGTATGACTGCAATATATTCTTGTAGATATCGCCTGGAATCTTCCGCTCACCTGTATTGGCAAGACCTCCTGGCTGCCGTGCTGTCTAGCATATACGGCCCCATGCCATAACCATGCCGCTGTAATGCCATCAATTTTACTATGCAGCTTGCGAGGAAGATCGTTCCTCATTGCCCCAATGGTGTTCCGTCAGACCTGTCGGAAATCGCGGCACAATTCATTGCAGGCGGAGTCAAGCTCATTGGAGTCGTTGGCACGGAGTGCGAAGAGGCCGAAAATATCGTCGATGAAGTGTCAGTCAAAGCTGGATCTCCCAAGAGGAACTTCATCCTTACTTCGTCTCATCCGGCGGAATCCTTGCAAGATGCAATCGAGTTCGCAGAATTCCTTGATCGCGAATATGAAAGGTGCCGTCCAGGTTGTAGAGCTTCCATGAAAACCCGCATTGCTCGTAGTAATGTTAAGCGCCCTAACCAGTCGCTCGAACCGACGTCCCTCAGCAAGCCTCTGCACGCGGCTCAGCTTCAACGTTAGGTGTAGACTAATGCCCGTTCCGACGACCTCATTGCCAGGCATCAAAAAACTCTATTGTTATCCCCATGCTCCCAACGATTGGATTGCGCACATTGGGAACGTTGATTACGTCATTCCCAAGGTGCGCTTAAACCAAGATTCCGATGTGCAACGCAAAGTTGCCGATGGATACATTCACTGGAACGATTTGTTTAATATCGCGAGTCATTTTCTGACCGCCGATGGACAATGGAAGATGCTGGGTATTCGTGCACCAGATTGGACGCCACTCTGGCTAAAAGTAATCGGCGCCGGCAGCATCGTCGATTTTGAGGTTGGTTTGGAGCTTGTGGGCGATGACTATGGCGATTGGATTGTGACTATTAAAAACGGAGCCGCAGTTCATGCTATACGCGTCAACGCCTAACCCCTCGCTCAAGCCGGCGGCCAAAAGTGGCGCTTTTGGCTTCGCTACGGCGCGGCTTAGCTCAAACATTAGGCCCAAGATGAGAAACACAGCGATAGCCGCCTCACTTACGTTGCTCCTAAGTGCTTGCGGTCACATACCTGTG
This sequence comes from Chromobacterium sp. Beijing, assembly GCF_021496765.1. Lineage (NCBI taxonomy): Bacteria > Pseudomonadati > Pseudomonadota > Betaproteobacteria > Neisseriales > Chromobacteriaceae > Chromobacterium > Chromobacterium sp. Beijing. The sequence continues at coordinate 4,452,808 of NZ_CP053750.1, read as the reverse complement.
CCGCATCAAAGTTACGAGGGCCCACCGAGGCCACAGACTGAAATTGCCACCATCTACGCTGATTGGTTGGCGGGTGCCCAGGCGGGTTATGTTCTTGCTATTCAGTCCGTAGATGGGAAGAGCGTCGGCATGACGTTGAACCCGCTCGATCCGAGGAACATGCTTGTCAGCGTGACGCCCGGCACCCATAACCTTGGTATATCGCTAAGCAAAGCTCGCGGTATCGGCGGAGGTCTGCTTGAGGTGGAGGAATGGAAGATTTCACTCCCGATTGACGCCCGTCCAGATGGGCTGTACTCGATTTGCATGCGTGGCACAGGTCGGCCGGAAGTTGAACTTCGCGAGATGGGGGCAACGAGCACAAAGACAACTTCGCAGGAAGAGTGGCAAAAATATTTCACTAAGCCCTGCTCATAGCTTTGGGCCTCGTGGGTGCCGCCTGAACCTGACCCCTCCGCCAAGGGGCACTCACAAGCGGGCTTCGCCCACTCGCGGTCGCCCCCATGTCAAACGGTAAGCATCCACTTTCCAAAGTGCCGACTGGCGGCTAAGGGTCGCTTCCAGCCTTTGCCAATAGATAAAACAGGACATTCGCCCAACAAGGGGGATGTCCGGCTTTTGTTTCTTAAGAGGACGTCCGAACTGTCCGCGCGAGTGGCAGCAAAAACCAAAAGCAGGCATCTGAAAATTTGCTAAAACATAACAAAGAAGAAGGGGCCAACGGCCCCTTCTCTCTTGTCAAACTCGGACCATCTTTATTCGGACCCGCCGGACTTTATTCGCTCTGGTCACGAGCCAAGCTCCGCCTCACTCCACCGTCACGCTTTTGGCCAGGTTGCGCGGCTTGTCGACATCGGTGCCGCGCGCCAGCGCCACATGGTAGGCCAGCATCTGCACCGGGATGGCATGCACCACCGGGCTGAGCACGCCGACATGGCGCGGGGTGCGGATCACGTGCACGCCGTCGGATTCGCTGAAATGGCTGTCCAGATCGGCGAACACGAACAGCTCGCCGCCGCGCGCGCGCACTTCCTGCATATTGGATTTCACCTTTTCCAGCAGCGCGTCGTTGGGGGCGATTACCACCACCGGCATATCCTCGTCCACCAGCGCCAGCGGGCCGTGCTTGAGCTCGCCGGCCGGGTAAGCTTCGGCGTGGATGTAGGAGATTTCCTTCAGCTTGAGCGCGCCTTCCAGCGCGATGGGGAAATGCAGGCCGCGGCCCAGGAACAGCGCGTTGTCCTTGGCTGCGAACTTGTCGGCCCAAGCCTTGATCTGCGGTTCCAGGTTCAGCGCGTGCTGCACGCTGCCCGGCAGGTGGCGCAGTTCGTCCAGGTAGCGCGCCTCGTCGGCCGCGCTGACCTTGCCGCGCATCTTGCCCAGGGTCACCGCCAGCGCGAACAGGCCCACCAATTGGGTGGTGAAGGCCTTGGTGGAAGCCACGCCGATCTCGGCGCCGGCGCGGGTGAAGAACACCAGTTCGCTGGCGCGCGGAATCGCGGATTCGCGCACATTGCAGATAGACAACGCGTAGCGGTGGCCCAGTTCCTTGGCGTATTTCAGCGCTTCCATGGTGTCCAGCGTCTCGCCGGATTGGGAGATGGTGGTCACCAGGTAATTGGGGTTGGCCCAGGCGCTGCGGTAGCGGTATTCGCTGGCGATTTCCACGTCGCACTGCACGCCGGCGATGGTTTCGATCCAGTATTTGGCGGTCAGGCCGGCGTAGTAGCTGGTGCCGCAGGCCAGGATCTTGACGCCTTCCAGCTGCGGCAGCACTTCGCCGGCGCGCTCGCCGAACAGCTCAGGATTGAAGCCGTAGTCCTGCACCGCGTCTATGGTGTCGGACAGCGCCTTCGGCTGTTCGTGGATTTCCTTCTGCATGAAGTGGCTGTACGGGCCCAGTTCCAGCGAGGCCAGCGACACGTCGGACATATGCACCGGGCGCTGCGCCGGCTGGTCGTCCTTGTCCAGCAGTTCCACGCCGTCGCGGGTCAGCCGGCCGATATCGCCCTCTTCCAGGAAGATCACGCGGCGGGTGGCGGACACGATGGCGGAAACGTCGGAGGCGATGAAGTTTTCGCCGTCGCCCAGGCCCACCAGCAGCGGGCAGCCCATGCGCGCGCACACCAGTTCGTCCGGGCGGTCCACCGCGATCACGCCGATGGCGTAAGCGCCGGTCAGCTCGCGGCTGGCGCGCTTGACCGCGTCGAACAGGCTGTCGCCGGCCTGGTAGTAGTGATGCACCAGGTGGGCGATGACTTCGGTGTCGGTCTGGGATTCAAAGGCGTAGCCCAGGCCTTTCAGGCGTTCGCGCTGCTCTTCGTGGTTTTCGATGATGCCGTTGTGCACCACGGCGATCTTGCCGAAGGATACGTGCGGGTGGGCGTTGGGTTCGGTGACGCCGCCATGGGTGGCCCAGCGGGTGTGGCCGATGCCCACCTGACCTTGCAGGCTTTCTTCCGCCGCGGCGTTTTCCATCTCCGCGACACGGCCGACGCGGCGCACGCGACGGATGGCGTCGCCGGCCAAGACCGCCACGCCGGCGGAGTCGTAGCCGCGGTATTCCAGCCGCTTCAGGCCGTCCACCAATACCGGAACCACATTACGCGCCGCGATGGCGCCGACAATGCCGCACATTACTTTCTCCTTGGACTATCAGCGGGCGAGGACGCGCAGATCAGCGCAATGCCCTTCGCCTGAATTTGGGTTCTGGCCTCCTCCGACAAGGCGTCGTCGGTCACCAGGGTATGAATGCGCTCCCACGGCAATTCCAGATTGGGGATGCGCCGGCCTATCTTTTCCGACTCCACCATCACGATGACTTCGCGCGCCACTTCGGCCATTACGCGCGACAAGCCCACCAGTTCATTGAAGGTGGTGGTGCCGCGCTCCAGGTCGATGCCGTCCGCGCCGATGAACAGCTGATCAAAATCATAGGAACGCAGCACCTGTTCCGCCACCTGGCCCTGGAAGGATTCGGAATGCGGGTCCCAGGTGCCGCCGGTCATCAGCAGCGTGGGTTCGTTCTCCAGCTCGCGCAGCGCGCCGGCCACGTTCAGGGAGTTGGTCATCACCACCAGGCCGCGCTTATTGCCCAGCAGCGGGATCATCGCGCTGGTGGTGGTGCCGCTGTCTATGATCACGCGGTTGTGGTCGCGCAGCCGCTCGGCGGCGGCGCGGGCGATGGCGATCTTTCGTTTTGAAACCTGCTCCGCGTCTTCTTCGACCACCATCTCCGACGGCAAGGACACCGCGCCGCCGTAGCGGCGCAGCAGCAGGCCGCCGGTTTCCAGCAGGGCCAGGTCTTTGCGTATGGTCACTTCGGAGGTGGAGAAGCGCTTGGTCAGCTCGTCCACGCTGACCTCGCCGCGTTCCTGCACCAGGGCGGCGATGGCGTGACGGCGTTGCTGAGTGTTTCGCTTGGTCATTTTATGTTTCGTTTCGAAAGTTTCGCGATCATAGCAGCGCCGCTTCGGCTTTGACAAGAGCCAGCCGCGGAAGCGTCGCGCCGCGGCAAGGGGCGGTCGCAAGAATGCCGCCATGAAAAACGGCGCCCATCCTCCAAATCAGGAGAATGGGCGCCGCTTAGCCGGGAAATGGAGTCAGTCGGTCTTTTTCTGCGGCCGCTTCCAGCCCGGCACCGTGACCTGGCGCGCGCGCGCCACCGTCAGTTCGCCGGCCGGCGCGGTCCGGCTGATCACCGAGCCGGCGCCTATGGTGCTGTAGGATTCCAGCGTCACCGGCGCCACCATCAGGGTGCCGGAGCCGACGAAGACGTTGTCGCCGATCACGGTCTTGAATTTGTTGATGCCGTCGTAATTGCAGGTCACCGAGCCGGCGCCCACATTCACCTTGTCGCCGATCTCGGCGTCGCCGATATAGCTCAGATGGTTGACCTTGGAGCCCTCGCCTATCGTGCTCTTCTTCACTTCGACGAAGTTGCCGATATGCACGTGGCCGGCCAGTTGCGCGCCGGGGCGCAGCCGGGCGTAAGGCCCGATCCGGCATCCCTCGCCCACCACCGCGTCTTCCAGATGCGAGAACGGGGCGATCTTGGTGCCGGCGGCCACTTTGACGTTTTTCAGCACGCAGTGCGCGCCGATGTCCACTTGCTCGCCCAGCTCCACCACGCCTTCGAACACGCAGCCCACGTCTATGCTCACGTCCATGCCGTGGCTAAGTTCGCCGCGGATGTCGATGCGCGCCGGGTCCGCCAGCGTGACGCCGGCTTCCAGCAAGGCTTGCGCCTGGTTGCGCTGCAGGATGCGCTCCAGCTCGGCCAGCTGCACCTTGTTGTTGACGCCGGCGGCTTCCCAGCTGGCGTCCACGCTGGCGCTGTCCACGCTCACGCCGTCCGCCACCGCCAGGGCCAGCACGTCGGTCAGATAGTATTCGCCCTGGGCGTTGCCGTTATTGAGCGCGGCAAGCCAGCCGGCCAGCCGCGCATTGGGCAGGGCCATCATGCCGGTATTGATTTCACGGATCGCCAGTTGCGCCGGCGTACAGTCCTTGTGCTCGACGATGGCCTGGAGCTTGCCGTCCGCGCCGCGCACCATGCGGCCGTAGCCGCTGGCGTCGTCCAGCACGTCGGTCAGCACCGCCATGCCCGCGCCGGCGGCGCCGGACAAGCGATGCAGCGTGTCCGCCTTGGTCAGCGGCACATCGCCGTACAACACCATGGTCTTGCCGTCCTTCGGCAGGTGCGGCAGGGCCATCTTCAGCGCGTGGCCGGTGCCCAGCTGCTCGGCCTGCTCGGCCCAGATCAGGTCCGCGTCCGGGATGGCCGCTCGCACCTGTTCGCCGCCGTGGCCGTACACCACGATCAGACGCGCAGGCTTCAAGGCGCGCGCGGTGCGGATCACCCGCGCCAGCATCGGCTCGCCGCCTATGGGGTGCAATACCTTGGGTTTGGAGGAGTACATGCGCTTGCCCTTGCCGGCAGCGAGAATGACGATGCTGAGACTGTCCATGGTTTTTTCACGACTCGAAAACGGAAAAAGGCTGCCACTTGCGTGGCAGCCTACTATACACGATTACATCTCTTATCAGTGGGCGCGCTTCTTGAGGAAATCCAGCGCCTTCAACTCCGCGATGGCCACTGCCAGAGCAGCGTGCGCCTTCGCGGTGGAGAGGTCGTCGGTGGCGCGCTTGAGAGAATCCTCCGCAGCGCGTTTTGCCTCATTGGCGCGGGCCTCGTCGAGATCCTCGCCGCGAATCGCCGTATCGGCCAGCACGGTGATCAGGCTGGGCTGCACTTCCATCATGCCGCCAGACACTGCCACCAGTACTTCTTCGCTGCTGCCCGGCACTTTCAGACGCAGCACGCCGGGCTTGATACGGGTCAGGAGCGGCACGTGTTGGGGATACACACCGATCTCGCCTTCGGTAGCCGGCGCAACCACGAACTCAGCTTCGCCGGAGAAGATCATTTGCTCGGTGCTGACCACTTCCACACGCATCTTGGACATCAGCCCTCTCCTTAGTTAAGGGTCTTGGCTTTCTCGGCAGCTTCTTCAATGGAGCCAACCATGTAGAACGCTTGTTCCGGCAGATGGTCGTACTCGCCAGCGAGAATGGCCTTGAAACCCTTGATGGTTTCGCGCAGCGGCACGTATTTGCCCGGCGAGCCGGTAAATACTTCAGCCACGTGGAACGGCTGGGACAGGAAGCGCTGGATCTTACGGGCGCGAGCCACGACCAGTTTGTCTTCCTCGGACAGTTCGTCCATACCCAGAATCGCGATGATGTCGCGCAGTTCCTTGTAACGCTGCAGCGTGGACTGCACGCCACGGGCTACCGTGTAGTGCTCGTCGCCTACCACCAGCGGATCCAGCTGACGCGAGGTGGAGTCAAGCGGATCCACCGCCGGGTAGATACCCAGCGAAGCGATGTCGCGCGACAGAACCACGGTGGCGTCCAAGTGGGCGAAGGTGGTCGCCGGAGACGGGTCGGTCAAGTCATCCGCAGGCACGTATACGGCCTGGATGGAGGTGATCGAGCCATCGCGGGTCGAGGTAATGCGCTCTTGCAGACGGCCCATTTCTTCCGCCAGCGTCGGCTGATAGCCCACGGCGGAAGGCATACGGCCCAGCAGAGCGGATACTTCAGTACCGGCCAGGGTGTAGCGATAGATGTTGTCCACGAAGAACAGCACGTCGCGGCCTTTGCCGCTTTCGTCCTTCTCGTCGCGGAAGTGCTCGGCCATGGTCAGACCAGTCAGGGCCACGCGCAGACGGTTGCCCGGCGGCTCGTTCATCTGGCCGTACACCATCGCCACTTTGTCCAGTACGTTGGAGTCCTTCATCTCGTGATAGAAGTCGTTGCCTTCACGAGTGCGCTCACCAACGCCGGCAAACACGGACAAACCGGAGTGTGCCTTGGCGATGTTGTTGATCAGTTCCATCATGTTCACGGTCTTGCCCACGCCGGCGCCGCCGAACAGGCCCACTTTGCCGCCTTTGGCGAACGGGCACAGCAGGTCGATCACCTTGATGCCGGTTTCCAGCAGGTCGGTGGCGGGGGACAGTTCGTCGAACTTCGGAGCGGGCTGGTGGATGGCGCGGCGAACATCGGTCGCTACCGCGCCGGCTTCGTCCACCGGGTTGCCCAAGACATCCATGATGCGGCCCAGGGTGGCGCTGCCCACCGGCACCGAGATCGGTGCGCCGGTGTTGACTACGCTCATGCCACGCTTCAGGCCGTCAGAGCTGCCCATGGCGATGGTGCGCGCTACGCCGTCGCCCAGCTGCTGCTGGACTTCGAGCGTCAGGTCGGCATCAACCAGCTTCAGGGCATCATAAACCTTTGGCATGGCGTCGCGCGGAAACTCCACGTCGATCACCGCGCCAATGATTTGTACGATTTTACCTTGGCTCATTATCGGTTCCTAAACATTAAACTTTTTCAGTCTGCGACGGCTTACACCGCTGCGGCGCCTGCCACGATTTCAGACAATTCGGTAGTGATCGCCGCCTGACGAGCCTTGTTGTACACAAGTCGCAGTTGCTTGATCGTGTTACCGGCGTTGTCCGTGGCGGATTTCATCGCCACCATGCGGGCAGCTTGCTCGGAGGCCATGTTCTCGGCCATCGCCTCGAACACAACCGACTCGATATAGCGTTTGACCAGGAACTCCATCACGGCAAGGGCGCTCGGCTCGTACAGGTAATCCCACGAGTGCGAGTGCTCCACCACCATGTGTTCCGAGGTCAACGGCAGCAGCTGCTCAGTCGCCGGCTCCTGCTTCATCGTGTTGATGAAACGGGAGTAAACGATGTAGAGCGCGTCCAGTTCGCCTTCGGCGTACTGCTTGAACAGCACCGTAAGCGGGCCAATCAGTTTTTCCATCTTCGGCACATCGCCGAGCTGGGTTGCGCTGGCCACAACGTTGAGGCGCGCGCGCTGGCATGCCGCCAGGCCTTTTTGGCCCAGGCAGCAGACATCCACTTCGATGCCCTGGTCCTGCAGATCCTTGACTTGGGCGAAGAAGCGCTTGAGCGTGTTCACGTTCAAGCCGCCGCACAGGCCCTTGTCGGAGGTCATCAGGATGATGCCGGCGCGTTTGACTACGTCGCGGCTTTGCAACAGCGGGTGCTCAAGATCCGTGTTCGCCTGAGCAAGGTGCGCCATGACTGTGCGCACCTTCTCGGCGTAAGGACGGGCAGCGCGCATACGCTCTTGCGTTTTGCGCATCTTGGAGGTCGCCACCATTTGCATTGCGCGAGTGATCTTCTGCGTGTTTTGCACGCTTCGGATCTTGGTGAGAATCTCTTTGCCGACTGCCATTCCTGAACCTTTCCTAGTAACTGTTTGCGTTAACCGAAAAGACTCAGTTGTAGCTGAAGCCAGCCTTGAACGATTCCATCGCCTTGGCCAGGATTTTCTCGTTGTCGCCGGACAGATCGCCGGAAGCGTTCACCGCGGCCAACACGTCGTGGTGGTTCGCGCGCACATAGGCGAGGAACGCCGCTTCGAAAGCCAGGGCTTTCTTCACCGGAACGTCTTCGTAGCTGCCCTTGTTCACCGCCCACAGGGTCAACGCCATTTCGGCGGTGGCCAGCGGCAGGAACTGCTTCTGCTTCATCAGCTCGGTTACCACTTCGCCGTGTTGCAGTTGCTTGCGGGTAGCCTCGTCCAGATCGGAAGCGAACTGCGAGAACGCAGCCAATTCACGGTACTGGGCCAGGGCCAGACGGATACCGCCGCCCAGCTTCTTGATCACCTTGGTCTGCGCGGCGCCGCCAACGCGGGATACCGAGATACCGGCGTTGATGGCCGGGCGGATGCCTGCGTTGAAGAGGTCGGTTTCCAGGAAGATCTGACCGTCGGTGATCGAGATCACGTTGGTCGGCACGAAGGCGGAAACGTCGCCGGCCTGGGTTTCGATGATAGGCAGCGCGGTCAGGGAACCGGTCTTGCCTTTCACTTCGCCGTTGGTCAGCTTGGCCACTTCGTCTTCATTGATGCGGGAAGCGCGTTCCAGCAGACGGGAGTGCAGATAGAACACGTCGCCGGGGTAGGCTTCGCGGCCCGGCGGACGGCGCAGCAGCAGCGAAATCTGACGGTAGGCGACGGCTTGCTTGGACAAGTCGTCGTACACGATCAGCGCGTCTTCGCCGATGTCGCGGAAGTATTCGCCCATCGCGCAGCCGGAATACGGGGCGATGAACTGCAGCGCGGCGGCTTCGGAAGCGGTCGCGGCCACCACGATGGTGTGGCCCAGCGCGCCGTGTTCTTCCAGCTTGCGCACCACGTTGGCGATGGAGGAGGCCTTTTGGCCAATCGCCACGTAGATGCACACTACGCCGGTGCCTTTTTGGTTGATGATCGCATCCAGCGCCACCGCGGTCTTGCCGGTCTGGCGGTCGCCGATGATCAGCTCACGCTGACCGCGGCCAACCGGAACCATCGAGTCGATGGCCTTCAGGCCGGTCTGCATCGGCTGGGATACCGATTGACGCGCAATCACGCCCGGCGCGATCTTTTCGATCGGGCTGGACAGCTTGGCGTTAACCGGGCCCTTGCCGTCGATCGGCTGACCCAGGGCGTTGACCACGCGGCCAACCAGTTCCGGACCTACCGGAACTTCCAGAATGCGACCGGTACAAGTAACTTCGTCGCCTTCCGAGATGTGCTCGTACTCGCCCAGAACCACGGCGCCGACAGAGTCGCGCTCCAGGTTCATCGCGAGGCCGAAGGTGTTGCCCGGGAATTCGAGCATTTCACCCTGCATCACGTCTGCCAGGCCATGGATACGAACGATGCCGTCGGTCACGGAAATCACGGTACCTTTGGTACGGGTTTCTGCGCCTTCGGCCAGGTTCTGAATCTTCGCCTTGATCAGATCGCTGATTTCAGAGGGGTTCAACTGCATGATCTCTCCTAATTCTTGAGGCTTACTGCCATGGCTTGCAGTTTGCCGCGCACGGAAGCGTCGATGACATCGTCGCCTACCAACACACGAACCCCGCCGATCAGGTCAGGGTTGTCACGCACATCAATCCGTACGGATTTGCCGTACTTCTTGGAAAGCGTGTCGGTCAGTTCGGCTTGCTGTGCATCGTTCATTGCAAACGCCGTTTCCACCACGGCATCCACAACGCCTTCCGCTTGCGCCTTGAACACTTCAAACTGTTCGGCGATTTGCGGCAGCAGCGTCAAACGGTTGTTCTCGATCAGCGCGGCCAGAAAACGTTTTACGTCTTCGTTGCCGCGCGCGCCCAGAACATCCAGCATCAGCGCCTCAAGCTCTTGTGCGGTATGTTTCGGATTGGTGATGACGGCTTCCAAATCCGGGTTCTTCACCATGGCAGCCAGCCACGACAGCGATTCCGACCATTGCTGGGTGGCGTGCTGCTCGGTGGCGAGGCTGTATACCGCTTCGGCATAGGGCCTAGCTACGGTAATGAGTTCTGCCATGAGTTAATTAAAACTCCGCTTTGATGGAGGCAAGCAGATCAGCGTGCTTGGCCGAGTCGATCTCTTTGCGCAGGATCTTCTCTGCGCCCGCAACCGCCAGGTCGGCCACTTGCGCGCGCAGGGTTTCCTTGGCGCGCAGGACTTCCTGATCGATCTCAGACTTGGCGTCGGCCACAATGCGCGCGCCTTCAACGCGTGCGGCATCCTTGGCTTCGTCCACGATCTGGCTGGCGCGCTTTTCAGCGGCCATCACGATTTCGGTCGCTTGCTGTTTGGCCTTGCGGAGTTCGTCCGCAACGCGCTTTTCAGCGGCTTCCAGATCTTGCTTGCCACGCTCGCCGGCGGCCAGGCCGTCTGCGATGCGCTTGGCGCGCTCATCCATCATGTTGGTAAGCGGAGGCCAAACAAACTTCATGGTGAACCATACCAGGATGGCGAACGTGATCGCCTGGCCCAGTAGTGTTACGTTGAATTCCACGCTTGTTTTCCTCCAGTAGTATTACTGCAACAACCAATTCCGCTTAAAAATTAAGCGCCGGCTTTCAGAGCGGCCAGAGCGGCGGACAGGAACGGGTTATTGAAGGTGTACAGCATGGCGATACCAACACCGATCATGGAGATGGCGTCCAGCAGACCGGCCAGAATGAACAGTTTGGTTTGCAGAACCGGGATCATTTCCGGTTGACGGGCGGAGGACTCGAGGAATTTGCCACCCAGGATGGCAAAACCCAGAGCAGTACCGATGGCGCCCAGGCCAATGATCAGGGCAGCGGCCAGTACGGTCATGGACTGGATCTGAGAAACGAGTGCTTCCATTGTGTATCTCCTAAGACTTAATCAAGGATGGTTGGTAAAAAAGCTAAAAAACAAAGGTAAAACAAAGAAAACGGTATTAGTGCGCTTCCACCGCCAGGCTCAGGTACACGATGGTCAGCATCATGAACACGAAGGCCTGCAGGGTGATGATCAGGATATGGAAGATCGCCCACGGCGCGCCCAGCAGCCATTGCAGGCCCCAAGGCAGCAGCGCGATCAGGATGAAGATCATTTCGCCGGCGTACATATTGCCGAACAAACGCAGGGACAGCGAAATCGGCTTGGCCAGCAGTTCCACCATCTGCAACAGGAAGTTGGCCGGAGCCAGCAGGATCTTGCCCACGGTGCCTTCCGCGTGGAAAGGCGCGGTGAACAGTTCTTTGGTGTAACCGCCCACGCCCTTGGCGCTGATGGAGAAGCCGATGATGCAGAACATCACGGACAAGGACATCGCGAAGGTGGCGTTGACGTCGGCGGACGGCACGACGCGGAAGTAAACATGATGCGGCTCGGCGCCGAAGAAGGTGTAACCCACCCACTGGGCCAGCGTCGGCAGCAGATCCACCGGCAGCAGGTCCATGAAGTTCATCAGGAAGATCCAGCAGAAAATGGTCAGCGCCAGCGGAGCGATCACCTTGCTCTGGCCGTGGAATACGTCGCGCACCTGCTTGTCCACCATCTCCACGATGCTTTCCACAAACAGCTGCAGCCGGCCCGGATTCTCCAGCTTGGCCTTGCGCGCCACGACGGCGAACACGCCGGCGAAGATGAAGGCGAGAACCAGCGAAATGGAGAAGGTATCAAGGTGCAGGCTCCAGAAGCCGGCGGAAGGATCCGAATTCCAGAAGGTGAGGTGGTGCTTGATGTAGTCAGTTGCGTTGCTTGCCATCGCTCATTTTCTCAATTTTTGATTAAAAGCCCGAACCAGTAGCCGGATACGGCGGCAAAAAATCCGCCAAAAAGACCGACTATCGATAAATCCTTGAAAAATACCAAAGTCGCACCAAATATCAGGATGGTGAGGACGTATTTGACGGCCTCTGCCCTGAAATGCGCTTTCATCAGTTCCGCGGGAGCGACATGGCGCTTGGCGTAGGCGATTCTGGCGTACACCAGAGCCGGCACCAAGGCCGACAATCCGCCAAGCAAGACAGAAACCGGAACGGCCAGGTTTCCTCCCCCTGCAACCATTCCGATCAGCAGCGCGACCCCCACCAGGGTGCACTGCAGGCGCAGTATACGCTTAACTTCTGGATTAACCATGTTTACCCAGCAAAAAAACCGCCGAATTATAGGCTTCACGCTTGATTTGCGTCAACTTGCCTGTCATTGACATGCTGCGTTGCAACAGTCTCATTTGCTTGAAGTTTTCTGCAGCTTTTCCAACAAGCCTTCCAGCTCGTCCAGTGTTGCATATTCTATGACCAGCCTGCCGTTGCCGCGGTTTGCGTGACGGATGCTGACGCGCGCGCCTATGCGTTCCGACACCTGTTCCGCCAGCCGGCTCACGTCCGGGTCTGTCTGTTTTTGCTGCGGTGCAACTGTGGTTTTTTCCACAGCTTTCTGCTGTACCCTGCGCTCCACCTCGCGCACGGACAGGCCTTTCTCGCCCACCTCCTGCGCCAGACCCAGCTGCTCAACCACCGGCAGCGCCAGCAAGGCGCGCGCATGGCCCATCTCCAGCCGCCCCTGATGCAGCATGGTCTGCACCGGCTCCGGCAGCGCCAGCAGACGCAATAGATTGCTGACCGCGCTGCGCGAACGGCCCACCGCGTCGGCGGCGGCCTCGTGGGTCAGGCCGAATTCGTCGATCAGGCGCTTGAGGCCCTGGGCCTCCTCGATGGGGTCCAGTTCCTGGCGCTGAATGTTTTCGATCAGCGCCATCGCCAGCGCCGCTTCGTCCGGCACGCTCTTGATCACCGCGGGCACTTCGGACAAGCCGGCCTTGCGCGAGGCGCGCCAGCGCCGCTCGCCGGCGATCAGTTCGTAATCGCCAAAGCCGATTTCGCGCACCACCAGCGGCTGAATCACGCCCTGGGAGCGAATGGACGCGGCCAGTTCGTCCAGCGCGCCCTCGTCCATGAAGCTGCGCGGCTGGTATTTGCCGGGACGGATGCTGTCGATGGGAAGGGAAGTCAATCTGTCGTCCACTGTCTCGGCAGTGGACAGGAGCGCGTCCAGACCGCGCCCCAATCCTTTTAATTTGGCCATATCGCTTAGACGGAGGGGTTGTGGTTGCGGGCTCTAGCCTGTCCGCCAGCTCTTGCGCCAGCGCAAGATAGGCTTGCGCGCCGCGCGAGGCGCGATCGTAGACCAGGCCGGGCAAGCCGTGGCTGGGCGCTTCCGCCAGCCGCACATTGCGCGGTATCACGGTGTCGAACACCTTGGCGCCGAAATGGCGGGCCAGTTGCTCGGACACCTGCTGCGACAAATTATTGCGCGCGTCGAACATGGTGCGCAGCAGGCCCATGATCTCGATCTTGGGATTCACCGCCACCCGCACCTTGCGCAAGGTCGCCACCAGATCGGACAGGCCTTCCAGCGCATAGTATTCGCACACCATCGGGATCAGCACGCTGTGCGCCGCCACCAGCCCGTTCAGGGTCAGCAGGTTCAGCGAGGGTGGGCAGTCTATCAGCACGTAGTCGTACTGCTCCTCCACCGCCTGCAGCGCGTTCTTCAGCCGCGCCTCGCGCGCCAGCTCGTTGACCAGCTCCAGCTCCGCGCCGCCCAGATCGCGGTTGGCGGGCAGCACGTCGTAACCGCCCTCCTTCGCCGGCTGGCGCGCGTCTTCGATCGAAGCCTCGCCCAGCAGCACGTCGTAGCCGGACAGTTTCAGGGATTGCTTGGCGATGCCGCTACCCATGGTGGCATTGCCCTGCGGGTCGAGATCGACAATCAGCACGCGCCGGCCCAAGTCGGCCAGGCCCGCCGCCAGATTCACCACAGTCGTGGTCTTGCCGACCCCGCCCTTCTGGTTGGCGACCGCGATCACCCTTGAATTCATTGCGCACCCACCCCTTCCAGGCGCATTCTCACCAGGTGCCGTTCGGCATCCAGGCCCGGCACTGTCACCGGCAATACTTCGGAAACCACCGTACCCTGCGGCAACAAGGCGATTTCCTCGTAAGGATAGACACCCTTCATTGCTACATATTGACCGTGATCCGCCAGCAGGTGGCGGGTCAGCTTGACGAACTCGGCCAGCTCGGAAAACGCCCGGCTGGTGATGCGGTCGAACTTCTGTTCCGGCTGGTAGGCCTCCACCCGCTCGGTCATCACCTGCACATTGGGCAGGCCCAGTTCCACCACCACCTGACGCAGGAAAGTGGTTTTCTTATGGTTGGAATCCAGCAGCACCACTTGCAGATCCGGGCGGGCGATCGCCGCCGGAATGCCGGGCATGCCGCCGCCGGAGCCGACGTCCAGCAGACGGCTGCCGCCGTCCAGATGCGGCACCAGGCTCAGGCTGTCCAGCAGATGGTAGCTGACCATGCGCTTTTCCTCGCGCACCGCGGTCAGGTTATAGGTCTGGTTCCACTTGGCCAGCAGCGCCAGATAGCGGTCCAGCAAATCGATTTGCGCGTCGCTCAGTTCCAGTTTCAGCTGCGACAGGCCTTGTTGTAGTTCTGCGTTATGTGTCATGCGGTTTTCGTTGCGTCGGCAAAGCCGCGTTTCAGGTGGACCATCAAAAGAGCAACCGCCGCCGGGGTAATGCCCTGGATGCGCGAAGCCTGCCCCAGGGTTTCCGGGCGTTGCTGGTTCAGTTTCTGCTGCACTTCCTTGGACAGGCCCTTGACCAGACCGTAGTCGATGTCGGCCGGCAGGCGCACGTCTTCAAGGTTGTCGCGGCGCGCCAGTTCTTCGTTCTGGCGGTTGATATAGCCTTGGTATTTGACCTGAATTTCCACCTGCTCGGCAACCGCCTCGTCCGCCACCGCGCCGCCGGCCTCCGGCAGCGTCATCAAATCGGCGTAGGCGACATTGGGCCGCTTCAGCAAATCGTACAGGCTGTATTCGCGCTCTATCGCCTTGCCCAGCAACGCTTGCAGCGCGGCGGCGTCGCTCAGCCGCGCCGGATGCAGCCAGGTGGCCTTCAGGCGAGCCTTCTCCGCCTCCACCGCGTCGCGTTTGCGGCAGAAGCTGTCCCATTGGGCATCGCCGATCAGGCCGTGTTGGCGGGCGATCTCGGTCAGGCGCAGGTCGGCGTTGTCTTCGCGCAACTGCAGGCGGAATTCGGCGCGGCTGGTGAACATGCGGTAAGGCTCGGCCACGCCCTTGGTGATCAGATCGTCCACCAATACGCCCAGATAGGCTTCGTCGCGGCGCGGACACCAGCTAGCCTGATCCCGGGCGAACAGGGCGGCGTTCATGCCGGCCAGCAGGCCCTGGGCGGCGGCTTCTTCATAGCCGGTGGTGCCGTTGATCTGGCCGGCGAAGAACAGCCCCTGGATCGCCTTGGTCTCCAGCGAGGCCTTCAGGCCGCGCGGGTCGAAGTAATCGTATTCGATCGCGTAGCCGGGCCGCAGGATGTGGGCGTTTTCCATGCCGCGGATCGAACGCACCGCCGCCAGCTGGATGTCGAAGGGCAGGCTGGTGGAAATCCCGTTGGGGTAGAACTCGTGCGTGGTCAGGCCTTCCGGCTCCAGGAAGACCTGGTGGCTGTCCTTGTCGGCGAAGCGGTTGATCTTGTCTTCGATGGACGGGCAGTAACGCGGGCCAACGCCTTCTATCACCCCGGTGAACATCGGGCTGCGGTCGAAGCCGGAGCGGATGATCTCGTGGGTGCGTTCATTGGTGTGGGTGATCCAGCACGGCAGTTGCTTGGGATGCAGCGCGCGGCTGCCGCGGTAGGAGAACACCGGCTCCGGCGTGTCGCCCGGCTGCTCTTCCATCACAGAGAAGTCGACGCTGCGGCCGTCGATGCGCGGCGGCGTGCCGGTTTTCAGCCGTCCCACCGGCAGGGCCAGTTCGCGCAAGCGCGCGCCCAGCGTGGACGCGGCCTGATCGCCGGCGCGGCCGCCGGTGTAGTTCTCCATGCCGACGTGGATCTTGCCGGACAGGAAGGTGCCGGCGGTCAACACCACGGTCTTGGCGCGGAAGGTGATGCCGATGGCGGTGATGGCGCCGGCGACGCGGTCGCCCTCTATCAGCAGATCGTCCACCGGCTGCTGGAACAGCGTCAGATTGGGCTGGTTCTCCAGCATCTCGCGGATCGCCGCCTTGTACAGGATGCGGTCGGCCTGGGCGCGGGTAGCGCGCACCGCCGGGCCCTTGGAGGCGTTGAGGGTGCGGAACTGGATGCCGCCAATGTCGGTGGCTAGCGCCATCGCGCCGCCCAGGGCATCCACTTCCTTGACCAGATGGCCCTTGCCGATGCCGCCGATCGACGGATTGCACGACATCTGACCCAAGGTCTCGATGTTGTGCGTCAAAAGAAGGGTGTCGCAGCCCATGCGCGCGGCCGCCAGCGCGGCCTCGGTGCCGGCATGGCCGCCGCCCACCACTATCACGTCGAAGTTTGTCGGATAAATCATGGCTTTGTCGGAAAGAGCAAATCGAACGGAAAAACGGCCTATTCTACGCCAAATCCTGAACCAGCGTAAGTCGTTGATTTCAATAAATCCAGCCGGTAACGACGGCGTCAAGCGCCGGTCACCCGATAGTCATATTAAAGACATCGCCGCGTCAAACAAGCTGCCTAGCATGGGACTCACCACAAAAGGGAGCAAAACATGCTGCTAAATGAACAGCTTGCCGTGAGCGCCAAACCGCGCCTAAGCGTGCGCGTGGCCAGTGAAGCGCGGGATATCCGCCGCGCGCAGAAGCTGCGCTTCGATGTGTTCGCCGGGGAAATGGGCGCGGAGCTCGGCTCCCGCGACCTGGGCATCGATTGCGACGAATACGACGAGTTGTGCGATCACCTGATCGTGGAAGACGCCGCCAGCGGCCTGGTGGTGGGCACTTACCGCATGCTGTCCCCGGCCATGGCGCGCCGCGCGCCCAGCCTGTATTCCGAACACGAATTCGATCTGACCCGGCTGGCCCACCTGCGCGCCGGCCTGATCGAAGTGGGCCGCTCCTGCGTGCACCGAGACTTCCGCTCCGGCGCGGTGATCGCCCTGCTCTGGTCCGGCCTCGCCGATTACGTGCAACAGCACGGCGGCCAATACCTGGCCGGCTGCGCCAGCGTGTCGCTGAGCGACGGCGGCCACCAGGCGGTCAGCCTGTACCGCCAACTGGAGGCCAAGCATCTGTCGCCGCCGGAATGGCGGGTGTTCCCCCACCTGCCGCTGCCGCTGGACCGGGTCCGCGACGACGCCCCCTCCGCGCCGCTGCCGGCGCTGATCAAGGGCTATCTGCGCGCCGGCGCCTATATCTGCGGCGAACCGGCCTGGGACCCGGACTTCAACTGCGCGGATTTCTTCATGCTGCTGCCCATGGGCCGGCTGAGCAGCCGCTACAACAAGCACTTCGTCGGCTGATCTGTACCAAGCTGCCAATGTAGATGCGCCGTCAGGCGCATCTTTCATTTTGCAGCCACAAGCCGCATGATGGACGAATTCACTGTCCGCCCAGCACCATCATGCCCAGGCCGCCCTCGGTAACCCGCGCCATTGCGCCCATCCTGCTCTTGCTCCTAATCCTCGCCAGCCTGCTCCAGAGCGCTTACCCGATGCTACGCGGCTGCGCCCTCATCGCCTTGCTGCTTTTTCTTGCTTGTGCCTCCCTGAGCCATACCCGCACAGCCATCCATACCGGTGTATTCCATGATTACAGATCACGGACAAACATCTTGAGACAAGACCGGTCCTTCCGTTTCTGGCTCCACGTTTCGATCTCTCTGATATTGGGCATAGGCGCATTGGCGGCTGCCGTTGCTTTACTTGCGCGGCTGTTCCCTTCGGCATAGCGGGAATAAAGCGGTGGGGCAGCAATGCTACAATCCGGCCATGAGCTACACCTTCGACACGGTGGGCGTGATCCGCTCGCCCTACCGCGAAAAATTCGGCATCCCGCGCCAGCCCTCGCTGGTCAACGCCGCCCGCATCACGCTGGAGCTGCTGCCGCCCTACGACCACCCCGACATGGTGCGCGGGCTGGACGCGTTTTCCCATGTCTGGATCAGCTTCGTGTTCCATCAAACCGCCGAGCGCGGCTGGCAGCCGCTGGTGCGACCGCCGCGGCTGGGCGGCAACGCCAAGGTCGGCGTGTTCGCCAGCCGCGCCACCCATCGCCCCAATCCGCTGGGTCTGTCCCTAGTGCGGCTGCTGCGCGTGGACACCCAGCCCAAGGTGGTGCTGACGCTGGAGGGCGCCGATCTGCTGGACGGCACCCCGGTGCTGGACATCAAGCCCTATATTCCCTTCGTCGAAGCCCGGCCGGAAGCCCGCGGCGGCTTTGTCGACGGTCCCCCGCCGCAATTGAGCGTGGGCTGGGACCCCGCCGCGCGCGCGCAGCTGGCCGCCGAAGCCGGCCTGCCGGGCGATTTCGCCGCGCTGGTGGAACAGGTGCTGGCCCAAGACCCGCGCCCGGCCTATCAAGACGACCCGCAGCGGGTCTACGGCGTGGCGCTGCACCACTGGAATGTGCGTTTCCGCGTGGAAAAAAACCATGCGCAAGTCATTGAAATTCAGCCGTTGACCCCGAACTAATCTTTTGCGCCCCAGTCATACCGGGGCGATACCAACCACTCAGGAAAAAAGCAAATATGACCACCCGCGCGAAGACGATCATGCTCGCCTTCACCATGGTTTCCATGTTGGCCGCTCCGTTCGCGGAAGCGGCCCGCCTAGGTAAAGGCAAGAGCGCCGGCATGCAGCGCTCGGCCCCCACCCGTTCTTACCAACAACAAGCGCCGGCGCGCCCGGTTGCGCCGCCCGCGCAAGCGCCCACTCCGGTTCAAGCTCAACCCAAATCCGGCCCCGGCATCGGCACCGCCGTAGCCGCAGGCGCCGCGGGCGCGGCCGCCGGCTATATGCTGGGCTCCGCCATGAGCGACAAAGGCGGCCAGCAACAAGCGCCGGCCGCGGCCAACGGCAACGCCGATCCGGCGCTGGCGGCGCAAGCCCAAGGTCAGCAGCCGCAGAAGAGCGGCGGCATGCCCTGGGGCACGCTGGCCCTGCTGGGCCTGGTGCTGGCAGGCGGCTACATGTTCTTCCGCCGCAAGGCCGGCGCGGCGCGTCCGGCCATGGCTGCGCCGCAAGCAGCGGGCATGCCGCAGAATATGGGCGGCTATCAAGAACCGGCCCGTTTCGACTCCATCCCGAAAATCGGCTCCGGCCTGGGCGGCGCGCAAGCCGGCTTTGGCGGCGGCGCGATCAGCGAGGCGCCCGCGCGCCTGCCGGACGGCACCGAGACCCCGCACTTCCTGCGTCAGGCCAAGGCCACCTTCTTGCACCTGCAAAACCTGAACAGCACGGAAAGCCTGGAAGAAGTGCGCAAGTACATGACGCCGGATCTGTTCAACGCGCTGCGCGAAGACATTGCCGCCAACACCGAGGTGGCCGATTTCCCGCAACTGGACTGCCAGCTGTCCGAAGCCAGCATGGAAGGCGGCCGCTACATCGCCAGCGTGCGCTTCTCCGGCACGGTCAGCGAGGCCGTGGGCGCATCGGCGGAGCCGTTCTCCGAATACTGGCACTACATCAAGGACGACAGCACCAACGGCAAGTGGTTGGTGGCGGGCATCCAACAGTAGCAAGCTTCTTAACATCTTTATCCAAACGGGCCGCATGGCCCGTTTTTTATTTTTAATGGCGATGCACTAAACTGGAATGCCGATTGCTTCAGGCAAAAAAACAATACCGGCCGTAGAGTCCGCGCCACGGAGGGCAGCTATTCCATGAAAGAATTCGAGCATGCCGGCTTGAAACTTGGCAGTCACTTCCAGCCTATCTACAGTCTGGCGCATCGCCGCACGATAGGCATGGAAGCTTTGCTGCGCGCCAGACAGGACACGTCCCCGCTGACGCCGGCGGAGGCTTTTTATTCCGTCGTCTCGCCCGAACGCCGCCACCAGCTGGATCTGGCGGTGAGCGAAGCCCATGCCGTCCGTTTCAGCCAGATGCAAAGCGATCATCCCTGCTGGCTGTTTCTCAATATCGACGCCGCGTCCTTGTCGCGGCCGGAACGCGCGATGGCGCTGGCCAACGGCATCAAGGCCGCCGGGCTGGACCCCAGCCAGGTGGTGCTGGAAGTGCTGGAACATGTGCTGGAAGTGGACGAGGCCTTGATCGAAGGCGTCAATGTGCTGAAAAGCAGCGGCTTCCTGATCGCCATCGACGACTTCGGCGTCGGCCATTCCAATCTGGACCGCGTCTGCCAGCTGGAGCCGGACCTGGTCAAATTCGACCGCCATTTGCTGCGCGCCGCCGTCCACCAGCCGCGCACCCGCAATCTGCTGGCCAAGCTGGTGCGGCTGATGCACGAAATTGGTGCCTTGGTGGTGGAGGAAGGGATAGAAACCGATCAGGACGTGCTGATCGCGCTGGAATCGGGCTGCGATTTGGTGCAAGGCTATTTCGTCGCCCACCCCAGCGATCAGCCGGATCAGGACCACGTCATCACGCCGCGCATCGACGAACGCTGGGACGAGCTGATGGCGCGCGAGCTGCTGAAACGCAAACTGACGCGACGCCAGATCGAGCTGGCGCGGCAATCCTTCGTGCAAAGCGCCATCTCGCTGATGCAGGGCACGCCGTTCGATCTGGCCGCCAAGCCCATGCTGGCGCTGCCCGACGTGGTGCGTTGCTTCCTGCTGGACAGCGCCGGACGCCAGATCGGCCGCAACCTGAACAGCCGCCAGCCGCGGGCCGCCGCCAATCCCAAGTTCGCGCCGCTGGTGGACACCACCGGCGCGGTCTGGTCGCGGCGCAGCTACTTTCAACACGCGGTGGATCAGCCCGGCGTGCTGTATATGAGCGAGCCTTATCTGTCCATGACCGACACCCGCTCCTGCGTCACCATCTCGATGGCGATAGAAATCGACGAGATCATGCACGTGCTGTGCGCCGACGTGCTGATTCCCCAGCACTGACGCCGGCCGCGCCAGGATCAGCGAAACTTCAGGATGTCCTCGGCCGCGGGCTGCGGCGTGTAGGCGGCCTTCAAGGATTCGTCCTCCTCGCCGGCCTCCGGCGCGGCGCCCGGCTTGGGCGACATCTTGATCCGGGCCACTTCCGCCTTCATCGCGGCGCTGGCGCTGGATTGCAGTAATTCGCCGCGCAGTTTGGCCAGCGCCGTTTCCGCCGCCTGGCCGTCGGCGGCGCTCAGGCGCAACTCGTTCTGAGACCGCAACAACAGGCTTTTCGCCTCGGACAGCTCCCGCTCCAGTTCGCCAACCCGGACCTCGGCCTTGTCCATGCGCTCCCGAAACGCCTCCGCCTGCGGCTGCGCCACCGCCAGGTCCTGCGCCTGCTGCGCGGTCAAGGCCAGGGAGGCCGACAACTGGCGGCGCGTGGCGTCCAGCTCCGCCGCCTGGCGTTCGAAAGCGCCGGCGAGTTCGGCGCGCAGATGATCCAGTTCGGCCCGCTCGCGCTCCCAGGCCGCCTGGGCGGCGCTCAGGCTGTCGTTGGCCAGCGCCTTGGCCTGGGTCCAGATCGCCTCCAGCGCGGCCATCCCCGCCTGGCTGACGCCTTCCGGCACCTCGCCGTCCAGGGCCGCCGCCGTCGCCGGCTGCACCCGTCGCCAGTCTTTCAGCACCACGCTGGCGGCGTCCATGTCCACCCCCGCCAGCTGGCGGACCTGGTCGACGGCAGGGTGCCGCTGGCGGCCGGACTTCTCGTATAGTTCCGTCGCCGCCGCGATGATGCGCTCCCGCGCCTCCGCCGATATCTTGCCCGCCTGGTTCATAAAGCCGCGTCCTCGCCCATCTTTGCCAACTGCGTTGCCGGTACCGCCCGGCCAAAACCGGGCGTCAGAAATTGCGCCGAAACGCGAGGTTTCGGCAGCAAGGCAGATTGCAGCAGAAGCGCCGGCGAGCGGACATAGGATTTTTCCTAAAAAACCCAGGAATTCTCCGCCGCCCCGCCGCCGAACAATGAAAAAGCCCGGCCTAAGCCGGGCTTGTGATCGCGGGACATCCGCCTTACTGCGCGATGTCGTTGATGTATTCGAACAAGGTCACCACTTTCTGCACGCCGGAGGTCTCGCTGACCACCTTGGCCGCCGCCGCGCCTTCCGCCTGGGTCACCATGCCCAGCATGTAGACCACGCCGCGCTCGGTCACCACTTTGACGTTGTTCGGGTTATAGCCCTTGCCGTCCAGCAGACGGGTGCGCGCCTTGCTGGTCACCCAGGTGTCGCTGCTGCGCTCGGAGAAGCCGGACGCCGGCGCCACCACGGTGTAGTTGAACACGCGGCGCACATTGGGGATGCCGCGCGCGGTCAGCTCCGCCTGCTGGCGCGCCTGCTCGCTGGGCACTTCGCCGGTCAGCAACACCGCGCGGTTGAAGCTGGTGGTGTTGACGTGGGCAGACGGCAGCAGCTTGCCGATCTGGTCGGCGGCTTTCAATTCTATGCCCTGGTCGTCCACATAGGCGCCGCTGGTGCGGCGATCCGTGGCCACCAAGGCGCCGCCGGCCGCGCCCGCCGCCACTACGCCGAAACAACCGCTCAGAGCGCTGCTGAAGCCAGCAGCCAGCAATACCGCGAATACGCGACGCTTCATCATTCACCTCCCAACAACATGTAATCGATGGTGTCGCACAGGGCGTGGACCATCAGGGTGTGCACTTCCTGAATCCGGCAGCGACGCAGCGCCGGCACAATCAGCTGTATGTCTTCCGGCGACAGGATTTCGGCCACCTTGCCGCCATCCATGCCGGTCAAGGCGATCACGCTCATGCCGCGCTCATGCGCCGCGTAGATGGCCTCGATCACATTGGCGGCGTTGCCGGACGCGGAAATCGCCAGCAGCAGGTCGTTGGTGTGGCCCAAGGCCCTGACCTGTTTGGAAAACACCATGTCGAAATCGTAATCGTTGCCGATCGCGCTCAGGACCGAGCTGTCGGTGGCCAATGAAATCGCCGCCAGGCCCGGGCGTTCCTTCTCGAAGCGCCCGACCATTTCCGCGGCGAAGTTCTGCGCGTCCGCCGCCGAACCGCCGTTGCCGCAAGTCAAAATCTTGCCTTCGTTCATCAGGCAAGCCACCATCTGTTCCGCCGCCGCGGCTATCGCCGGCGACAACAACTCCATCGCCTCTTGCTTGACGGCGATGCTTTCCAGGAAATGCCCGCTGACGCGGTCAATCAAATCCATGGGACATCCTTATCTTTTAGGGTCGGTCGACCCATCGCACTACATGAAAATATTCTGCAACCACTGCGGCTCCGCCTCGCCCACGGTCAATACCGCGTCAAAACGGCATGGCGCGTCTATTCCCTTTTGGGACAGATAGACCTCGGCGGCCAGCATGAGTTTCCTTTGCTTGGCCGTCCCTATGCTGGCGGCCGCGCCGCCGAAGGCCGCGCTGGCGCGATGGCGCACCTCGATAAACACCCAGTAGCGCCCATCGCGCATGATCAGATCGATTTCGCCGCCGCGGCAGGACCAGTTGCGCTCCACCAGCGTCAGGCCCCGCCTCAGCAGCCAGGCCAGCGCCTTGTCCTCGGCAAGCCGGCCTTGAAGATTCACTACGGCTGCTCCACGCTCAGCACCGCCATCGGCAGCTGGCGCTCGAACAGGCGGTCGCGCCCCAGCCTCAAATCGCCGGTGACGCCGTCCAGCCTCAGGCCCAGCGGCTGCCGCGCGCCCGCCAGCAGCACCGCCAGCCGCCAGGCGTCCACGCCCAGCGCGTACAGACGCTCGGTCTGCATCGTCAACGCCGCCGCCGGCCGCGGATAGCGTTTCACCGCCGGATGCTCCGGCATCAGGAACCAGGGCATGTCTATCACCCTCACCCCGGCCAGCGCCACCGCGCTGCCGCGACCGTTGAGCTGGGAGGTGCCGTACACCGGCAGTTCCGGCGCCAGCGCGGCCTTGACGATGCCGGCCTCGTGCGCGTCCAGCGCCATGAACACGGCGTCGGCGCCGGCCGCCGCCTGCAGAATCGCCGGCAGGCTGTCCGGCTTGGCTTCCAGCGCCATCGGGGATTTGCCGCGGCTCAGGCTTCGCCATTCGTCGATGAAGGCCTGGCGCAGCCGCTGCGACAGGCTGTCCGCGCCGAACAGCAGCAAGGGGTTGGCGCGGCCGTCTTCGTACATCAGGCGCGCCACCTGGCGCGCCTCGCCCTCGACGATCAGCGACAGCGAGAACAGCTTGGGATTGGCCGGCACTTCGCGGCCTATCGAGTTCAAAGCCAGCGTAGGCACCGTGACCGCGGGCGCCACCGCGGCGATGGCCCCGCGCGACAGCGGGCCGATCACCACATTGACCCCGCTGGCCAAGGCCTGTTTGTAGCCGGCCACGGCGGTGTCCTCGGACGCCTCTATGGGCACCAGCTCGGCGTTCTGATCCACGCGCGCCGCCGCCTCCACGCCGCTGCGCACCACCGCGGCGGCCTCGCCCAGGGTGGCGGAGCCGGTGGGCAGCAGCAGGCCGACGCGCAGGCGGCCGCCGGCCGGCTGCGGTTTCGCCGCCGTCGCGCTGGCGTCCCGCGGCGCGGTCGCCGGCGCGGCCGGTTTCGGCGCCTGCTGGCCCAACAACTTGAGCGGCGCGGTATTGCTTTGGATGATATAGTCCGGGGTTTGCGCCATTGTCGGCGTCAACCAAGTCATCAAGACGCCAACCAACAGCGGAGTCAGTCTTTGCATACTTCGTTCGCTCATCTGCTTGAATCAGCCAGGGAAAGTTTCTGTCGCGGCACATTATATGTGGTGGCCACGCCCATTGGAAATCTGGCCGACATCAGCGCCCGCGCCTTGGCCGCTTTCAGCGCCGCCGACGTGGTCTGCGCCGAGGATACCCGCGTGACCGGACAGCTGTTGTCCGCCTACGGCATTCACGCCAAACGCCTGGTCAGCCTGCGCGAGCACAATGAGCGCGGCATGGCCGAGCAAGTGGTGCGCTGGCTGTCCGAAGACCAGATCGTGGTGCAGGTGTCCGACGCCGGCACGCCGGCGGTGTCCGATCCCGGCGCGCGGCTGGCGGAGGCGGTGCGCGCCGCCGGCCTGCCGGTGCGGCCGGTGCCCGGCTCCAGCGCGGTGATCGCCGCCCTGTCCGCCAGCGGCCTGACCGCGCCGTCCTTCCTGTTCCACGGCTTCTTGCCGCCCAAGAGCGGCGAGCGCCGCAAGACGCTGCGCCAATGGCTGTCCGCGCCGCATCTGACCGTGTGCTACGAAGCGCCGCACCGCATCGTCGACACCTTGCGCGACATCGTCGCGGAACTGGGCGCGGAGCGCCGGCTGCTGCTGGCGCGCGAGTTGACCAAGACTTTCGAAACCTTCCGCAATCTGCCGGCCCAGGACATGCTGGAGTGGGTGGAGTCCGACTCCAATCAGCAGCGCGGCGAGATCGTGCTGATTCTGGACGCCGCGCCGGCGCGCGAGGATGCCGACGACGCGGTGCCGGAAGACACCGTACGCGTGCTCAAGCTGCTGGCGGCGGAATTGCCCACCAAGCAGGCGGCGTCGCTGACCGCGCAGATCTGCGACGGCAACCGCAAACAGCTCTACGACTTGGCGCTTAAATTGAAGCAGGAGTGAACCGCGGCCAAGCGCCGGGGAAAAAAGGATTTACAAAGCGATTTGCTATCGCTATTATTCTCCTTCTCGGAATGCCGAAGACGCCCGGATGGCGAAATTGGTAGACGCAGGGGATTCAAAATCCCCCGCCGCAAGGTGTGTCGGTTCGAGTCCGACTCTGGGCACCAGCGATTTTGGCAGGCCGAAACATCAAAAACCCCGCACAGCGCGAGCTCTGCGGGTTTTTTGTTGTCTCAAGCAGCCGTTCTTATTCCGGCAGGCGCACCGCCGACAGTTTCCAGCCCAACCAGCCGTCGCGCTTGAACACCAGACCCAGCGACTGTTCGGCTTTGTCCTTCTGCTTGACCGTCACCACGAAACGATCGATGTCTTCATAGCCCATGGCCGTGTCGACGCCGGCGCGCGGCTCCGTCGACGCTGCGCCGTCTCCGCCGGCCGCCGGCTCATCCGCGCCGCCTTGCGGCAGGCCCGGCTTGGGCTTGATCCCTCGCATCATCAAGGCCAGGCTTTCCGGCGTCACCATCGCGTCCACCACCGGGGCGACCACCGCGTCGGCAATGGCCGCGCCCATCGCCGCCAGCGGGTTCTTGTCCTTGGATTGGTTCAGGTCCAGCACCGATTTGGGCACGACGGACTCTTTCAGGCTGTTGCGCAAGGCCGGGTAGTCCACATAGCCGGACAGTTTGGCCGCGTCGCGCGCGTCCAAGGCCTGCTGCATGCCCCGCACCGCCAAATACGGCGTCGCGTAGAACCACGCCCCCAGGGCCACGACCGCCGCGCCCAGCGTCAACTTCATTTTCATGCTCATGTTTATCCCCCTGAATCAAGCGGCCGCCTCATGCGGCTCATAAAGTCTACAGACCGCCGGCCGTCGCGCAGATTCCCGCCGGCCGCGGCAAAAAACGCGCGGCCGGCGTCAAACCGTGTCAGAAGCGCGATTCCATCCCCACCCTTAATTCAAGCCCAGCGCCAAGTTCCGCGAACGTTCCGGCCGCAAGGGGTTGTTGCTGAACACCTAGGAGGAGGAGGTCGTTTCATACAGGCTGGGAGTGCGATAGGCGCGGCCGTCCTTGGCGTAGACATCCAGCCACTTGGCCAGGTGCACGTCGACCTGGCCGGTCAAATCCAGTTTGGGCGCGTAATCCGCTGCCAGATTTGGTCGCATAGTCGCACGTGGTCGAACCGTGTAGATTCGCGCCCAGGGAGAAGCTGGTCCAGCGATGGGACAGCACTGCGTTGCCGAACAGGCTGCGCTCGTTGCGCACGCCGTTTCGCGACGCCACCAGCGTCCGCGGCTGCTCGGTGTAGCGGCTGGTGGGCTGGGTGCGCGCCTGCTGGAAGGCCAGGCCGTAGCTCAGGCTCAAGGGCAGCGCCCCCAGTTCCGAGCGGTTGAGCAAATTGAAACCATGGCGCTTGTTGTTGTAGGCATGCATGTACTGATCGCCGTAGGAAGCGCCGGGACGGCCGGCACCACCACCGGCGAGGGGCTATTTACCGTCCAGCGGCACTTGCCAGCGCTGATCCTTGAGCGTGCGCATCACAATATAGGAGCAGATGTCGCGCATGCCGGGAATGCGGTTCAGCCGCTCCACGATGAAGCCGCTGAAGGCGGCCAGATTGCGGCAACGGACATGCAGCACGTAGTTGCTGGGACCGGCGACGATGTAGGCGGCGGCGATTTCCTCAAACTGCCGGATGCGCTCCATGAAGTCTTCATGCCAGTCTTCGCGCGCCCGATCCAGCGTCACGTGGACGATGGCTTCCAGCTCGTAGCCGAGCAGGGCCGGGTCCAGTTGGGCGTGATAGCCGCGGATCAGTCCCTGGCTTTCCAGCGCGCGCACCCGCCGCAGACAGGCGGACGGAGACAGGGCCACCTGGTCGGCCAGATCCTGATTGCTGAGCCTGGCGTTGTGCTGCAATGCGGAAAGAATCCGGCAATCTATCGCGTCAAGCTGCATTTGCAATTTCCCATCGTTATCTGTCTGCTCCGCTGCAGTTCCTGCGAAAAGCATGCCATTAGCAAGACCAACTTGCAATTTCTGGCGGATGCCTTGGTGCTAGCATGATTCCAGGCTTCTTACCGCTCAGGAACCGTTCCATGTTGCTCGATATCAGCCCCCCGCTGCGCGCCGGCCTGCCGGTCTGGCCCGGCGACACCGCCTTCGACGCCAGCCCCGCCTGGCAGCTGGACGCTCACTGTCCGGTCAATGTGGCGCGGCTGACGCTGTCGCCTCACAGCGGCGCGCACGCCGACGCGCCGGCTCACTTCCAGGCCGCCGGCCAGGGCATAGGCCAGGTGGCGCTGGACGCCTATCTGGGGCCGTGCCGGCTGATCCATTGCCTGTCCCCCGGCCCGCTGATCCGGCTGGAGCAGATCCGCGCGCGGCTTGAGGCCCGGCCCGGCCCGCTGCCCCCGCGGCTGCTGATCCGCAGTTACGCGCGCTATCCGCTGGAGGCCTGGGACGCGGACTTCCCCGGCGTGGAGGCCGCCGCCATCAACTGGCTGGGCGGCCAGGGCGTGCGGCTGATAGGCGTGGACACCGCCTCGCTGGACCCGATGGACAGCAAGACCATGGACGCCCATCACGCCACCGCGCGCCAGCGCATGGCCATTCTGGAACAGCTGCTGCTGGATCACGCGCCGGAGGGCGATTACGAGTTGATCGCGCTGCCGCTGAAGTTGATGAATCTGGACGCCAGCCCGGTGCGCGCCGTGCTGCGGCCCTTGCCCGTTTCCACCCCTCTCGTGTAGGACCCGCCATGAAACATACTCGCGAAGCTTGTCTCATCGCCGATCAGCAAGACCCGCTGGCCGGCTTCCGCCAGCGGTTCGACCTGCCGGCCAACACTTTCTATCTGGACGGCAACTCGCTGGGCGTGCTGCCCAAGGGCGCGCTGGAGCGCAGCCGGCAGGTGATCACCGGCGAATGGGGCCATGATCTGATCCGCAGCTGGAACACCGCCGGCTGGTTCGACATGCCGGCGCGTCTGGGCGACAAGCTGGCGCCGCTCTTGGGCGCCGGTCCCGGTGAAACCGTGGTCACCGACACCACCTCGCTGAATCTGTTCAAGGCGCTGGCGGCGGCCCTGCGCATCCAGCGGCAAGCTCATCCGGAGCGCAAGGTGATCCTGTCCGAGCGCGACAACTTCCCCACCGATCTCTACATGATCCAGGGCATGATCGAATTCCTGCAGCAGGGCTATGAATTGCGTCTGATCGACGAGGCGCTGCCGCTGGAACAGGCGCTGGACGAGGACGTGGCGGTGCTGCTGCTGTCCCACGTCAATTACCGCACCGGTTATTTGTACGATATGGCCGCGGTCACCCGCAGCGCCCATCAGCGCGGCGCGCTGGCGATCTGGGACCTGGCGCACTCGGCCGGCGCGCTGCAAGTGGACCTGAACGGCGCGGACGCCGATTTCGCCGTGGGCTGCACCTACAAATACCTGAACGGCGGACCGGGCTCGCCCGCCTTCATCTGGGTGGCCCCGCGCCATCAGAACGCTTTCTGGCAGCCCTTGTCCGGCTGGTGGGGCCACGCCAAGCCCTTCGAGATGGCGGCCGACTACGCGCCGGCCCAGGGCATACGCCGCTTCCTGTGCGGCACCCAGCCCATCGTGTCGCTGGCCTTGGTGGAATGCGGTCTGGACGTGGCGCGCCAAGTGGATGCCCAGCAGCTGCGCGCCAAATCGCTGGCGCTGACCGATCTCTTCATCGAGCTGGTGGAACAGCGCTGCGGTGGCCACCCGCTGACCCTGATCACCCCGCGCGAGCACGCGCGCCGCGGCAGCCACGTCAGCTTCCGCCATCCGCAAGGCTTCGCGGTGATGCAGGCCTTGATCGCCAACGGCGTCATCGGCGATTACCGCGAGCCGGAAGTGCTGCGCTTCGGCATCACTCCGCTCTACCTGAGCCATGCCGACATCTGGGACGCGGTGGAAATCCTGCGCGAGATTCTGGACAGCGGCAGCTGGGATAAACCTGAGTTCCACCGCCGCGGCGCGGTGACCTGAGCCCAGAACGGCGCGACGGCCCCTGCCGCCTCGCCTCCACAGAGCCGCCGCCCGCGATAGCTACGCGGCCGGCGGCTCTACAGCGCAAGGGACGTCAGATCCCGCCAGACCGCGCTGCATAGACAGAGGAGAACATCATGAGCAGTTTCCAGGACATCAAGGATAGGGAACAGGGCCTGCAGCGCCGGCTCAGCGCCGGACAGATGAGCATGATCGCCATCGGCGGCGCCATCGGCACCGGTCTGTTCCTAGGCAGCAAGTTCGCCATCGGCTTCGCCGGCCCCAGCGTGGTGCTCAGTTACGCCATAGGCGGCCTGATCACCCTGTTGCTGATGGGCTGCCTGGCGGAGATGACGGTGGCGCACGCCACCTCCGGCTCCTTCGGCGCCTACGCCGAGCACTACGTCAGCCCGCTGGCCGGCTTCCTGGTGCGCTACAGCTATTGGGCCTGCGTGGTGCTGGCGGTGGGCACCGAAATCACCGCCGTGGCCGAATACATGCGCTACTGGTTTCCCGACACCCCGCCCTGGATCTGGATTCTGCTGTTCTCCAGCGCGCTGATCGGCGTCAACGCCACCAGCGTCAAGGCCTTCGGCACGGTGGAGTACTGGTTCTCCACCATCAAGATCTTCGCCATCGTCGCCTTCATCCTGATGGGCTGCTATGTGGTGTGGGGCAGCGGCAACCCCGCTTACGGCGCGCGCAACTTCAGCGCCGACGGCGGCTTCTTCCCCAACGGGATCTGGGGCATGTGGGTGGCGGTGGTGATCTCCATCTTCAGTTATCTGAGCGTGGAGATGATCGCGGTGGCCGCCGGCGAGGCGGAAAACCCGGAACAGGCGGTGCGCCAGGCTTTCCGCGCCACCATCGCGCGGCTGGTGGTGTTCTATCTGCTGTCCTTGAGCCTGATCATCGCCATCGTGCCCTGGGGCCGGATCGGCGCCGGCAACAGCCCCTTCGTCACCGTGATGCAGGTGCTGAACATCCCCTACGCCGCCGGCATTCTCAACTTCGTGGTGGTGGTGGCCGCGCTGTCGGCGATGAACAGCCAGCTCTACATCACCACCCGCATGATGTTCAGCCTGTCCCGCGCCGGCGACGCGCCGATCGGGCTGGGCAAACTGAACCAGCGCGGCATCCCGGTCAACGCGCTCCTGCTGTCCACCAGCGGCATCGCGCTGGCGGCGGTGCTGTACGTCTTGTTTCCGCAACAGGCGTTCACGCTGATGATCGCGCTGTCGATGTTCGGCGCGCTGTTCACCTGGCTGATGATTTTCTACACCCATCTGCGTTTCCGCCGCCATCACGATCAGGCCGGCGGCCTGGATCTGCCGTTCAAGATGCGCCTGTTTCCCTACACCACGCTGGCCGGCCTGGTGTTGATGCTGGCGATCATGATCACCACCGCCTTCACCGAGGTGTTCCGGCTGACCCTGGTCTTCGGCCTGCCCTTCCTGCTGCTGCTGGTCGTGTTGTTCCACACCGTGCGCAAGCCGCGGCCCAAGCCGGCGGCGCAACAGGGCTAGACCGTCATACGAGGGCCCGCCCGAGAGCCGCTTCAGGATCCGCCGCGCTTCGCGCGATGCGGGCTTGAAGCGGTTCTGACACCGCGATCGGATTCGGCATAGAATATTCGGCTCGCACCCAATCCGGATAATCCGCCCCCGCCATGTCACGCCCGTCCGCTCTCGCCCCCGGCGCCAGCCTGTCCGCGCTGCTGCGCGACTTCGTCCTCCGTCATTGGCCTTACTACCTGCGCGCGGCGCTGATGCTGGCCGCCGTGGCGGTGCTCACCGTGCTGATTCCGCGCCAGATCGGAGAAATCGTCGACCTGCTGGCCAAGGGCCAGCTCGGCGCCCCGCAACTCATGCGCGAGCTGGGCTGGCTGCTGCTCTTCGGCGTGGTGATCTATTTGCTGCGCGCCGGCTGGCGGCTGCAGCTCTTCGCCGCCGCCTACCAACTGGGCGTGGAATTGCGCACCCGGCTGTATCAGCGGCTGAGCCACCAGGGGCCGGGCTTCTACCATCACCAGCGCACCGGCGATCTGATGGCGCGCGCCACCAACGATATCGACGCGGTGGAAATGGCCGCCGGCGAGGCGATGCTGGCCGGCTTCGACGGCAGCCTGACCCTGGTGATGGTGCTGGCGATGATGACCCTGGGCATAGACTGGCGGCTGGCCGCCGCCGCGCTGCTGCCCTTCCCGCTGATGGCCTTCGCCTTCTGGCGCATCACCCGCCGCGTGCACCAGGCCTGGGCCGGCTCGCTGCAAAGCTTCAGCCGGCTCAACGACCACGTGCAGGAAACGCTGAGCGGAGTGCGCACGCTGCGCACCCTGGGCCTGGAGGAACGCAATAGCCGCGAGCTGGCCGGCCTGGCCGCCTCCGCCGCCGACAACAGCCTGGAAGCGCAACGCTGGGAGGCGGCGTTCGAACCGGTGGTGGGGCTGACCCTGAGCACCGCGGCGGCGGCCACGCTGGGCATCGGCGGCTATCTGGTGTGGCAGCAGCAGCTGACCATAGGCGCGCTGACCAGCTTCAGCATGTATCTGGGCCAGCTGATCTGGCCGATGTTCGCCGCCGGCTGGGTGCTGTCGCTGCTGGAACGCGGCCGCGCCGGCTGGAACCGGCTGGAGCCGGTGCTGAGCGCGCCCGAGTCCGTGGACGACAGCGGCGTCAACGCCACGGAACCGGCCGGCGAACTGCGCTGGCGCGATCTGAACTTCACTTATCCGGGGCAAAGCGCGCCGACCTTGCGCGCGATCGATCTGCGCCTGGGCCGCGGCCAGACCCTGGGCATCGTCGGCCCCACCGGCAGCGGCAAGTCCACGCTGCTGCGCCTGCTGCTGCGCCAGTACCCGCTGCCGGCCGGCAGCGTCAGCTGGAACGGCGTGCCGTTGGAGGAATACAAGATGGACGCCTTGCGCGCGGCGATCAGCTGGGTGCCGCAGGAGTCCTTTCTGTTCTCAGCCTCGGTAGCCGACAATATCGCGCTGACGCGCCCGGACGCCGCCGAACGCGAGATCGAACGCGTGGCGCGGCTGGCGGCGGTGCACGAGGACATCCTGCGCCTGGCCCAGGGCTACGCCACCCCGGTGGGCGAAAAAGGCGTGGCCTTGTCCGGCGGCCAGCGCCAACGGCTGGCCATCGCCCGCGCCTTGCTGGCGGACGCGCCGCTGCTGCTGCTGGACGACGCCTTGTCCGCGGTGGACACCCAGACCGAAACCCAGATTCTGCAACATCTGCGCGAGGCGCGCCGCGGCCGCAGCGTGATCATCGCCAGCCACCGGCTGTCCGCAGTGGCGGACGCCGACCACATCGTCGTGCTGCAGCACGGCGGCATCGCCGAAGCCGGCAGCCACGAGGCGCTGCTGCAATTGAACGGCTGGTACGCCAGCCAGTGGCGCTATCAACAACTGGAGGCCAGCCTGGATGAAATCTGATCAATCCGCGATCAACCGCAGCCGGGCAGTGGCCCTGCTGCGTCACTCCGCCGCGCCGGAAAAGCGCCATGTGCTGTGGGGCACGCTGTGGCTGATCGCCGCCGCGCTGATGGAGGCGCTGTCGCCGCTGCTGGGCAAGGTGTTCATCGACCGCTATCTGCTGCCGCGCGCGCCGCAATGGCTGGAAATGGGCCTGCTGCTGCTCGCCTGTCTGATGGCCGGCTACGCCGCGTCCAGCCTGCGCTATCTGCAGCTGGTGCGCCTGTCCGGCGTGGCGATGCGCTCGGTGCAGAGACTGCGCGAACAGGTTTACCGCCACGTGATCCGGCTGCCGATGGCCTTTTTCGACAAGGCGATCACCGGCCAACTGGTCAGCCGCGTCACCAACGACACCGAATCGGTGAAGGCCTTGTACGTGCAGGTGCTGTTCGTGATGCTGGACAGCAGCATCGTGGTCATCGGGGTGATGGCGGCGATGGCCTGGCTGGACTGGCGGCTGATGCTGCTGGCGGCGCTGCTGCTGCCGGCGATGCTGGCCATCGTCTGGCTCTACCAGCGCTGGAGCGCGCCGTCGGTGACGCGCGCCCGCGCGCTGCGCAGCGACATCAACGCCCAGATGGCCGAATCCATCTCCGGCATGAGCGTGTTGCAGGCCGCCAACGCCACCGGCCGCTTCGCCGCGCGTTTCGATCAGGCCAACCACAATTACTACCGGGCGCGGATCGCGGAGTTGAGCGCCAACGCCTGGCTATTGCGTCCGGCGCTGGACCTGCTGAAAGTGCTGTTGCTGGCCGGGGTGATCTACAGCTTCAGCCAGCGGCCGCTGGGCGCGCTGCAGATCGGCGTGCTCTACGCCTTCATCAGCTATATCGGCCGCATGGTGGATCCGCTGATCCAGATCACCATGCAGTTCAGCCAGCTGCAGCAGGCGGTGGTGGCGGCGGCGCGGGTGGACGCGCTGCTGCAGGAGCCGGCGGCGGCGGCCGGCCACGGCCAGGGCCGCATCGAGCGGGGCGCGGTCAGCTTCCGCCGGGTGAGCTTCGGCTATCAGCCTGAGCGGCCGGTATTGCCCGATCTTTCGCTGGAGATTCCGGCCGGCGGCTTCATCGGCATCGTCGGCCACACCGGCAGCGGCAAATCCACGCTGCTGTCGCTGCTGCTGCGCTTCTACGCGCCGCAAGGCGGCGAGATCCTGATCGACGAGCAGCCGCTGGCCGCCTTCGACGACGCCGCCTTCCGCGACGGCGTCGGCCTGGTGCCGCAGGAGCCCTTTCTGCTGGCCGCCAGCGCGCGCGACAATATCGCCATGGGCCGGCCGTTGACGCAGCAGCAGATCGAGGACGCCGCGCGCGCGGCCGGCGCGCACGATCTGATCCTGGCCCTGGAGCAGGGCTACGACACCGATATGGGCGAGAGCGGCTCGCGGCTGTCCAGCGGCCAGAAGCAGCTGATCGCCATCGCCCGCGCGCTGGCGGGCAAGCCGCGCATCCTGCTGCTGGACGAGGCCACCTCCCACATCGACAGCGAAACCGAACAACTGGTGCAAGGAGCGCTGGAACAGCTGCGCGGCCAGATCACCCTGATCTCCATCGCCCACCGGCTGTCCACCATCCGCGACGCCGACCGCATCATCGTGCTCAACCACGGCCAGATCGCCGAAACCGGCAATCACGAGGCCTTGATGACCGAGGGCGGCATCTACCAACGGCTATACTTGCTGCAGCAATTGCAGCCGGAAGCCGGCTGAGCGAACGACGAATCCGCCATGCACCGTTTCCCCGCCCTGCCCGCGCCCGGCGCGCTGATCGACACCCACTGCCATCTGGACGCGCCGGAATTGGCGCCCATGCTGTCCGCCGTGCTGGAGCGCGCGCGCGCCGCCGGCGTCGGCCAGATCCTGGTGCCGGCGGTGCGCGCCGACACCTTCGACGCGGCCGCCGCCATGCGCCGCGATCACGGCTGCTGGATAGGCTTCGGCCTGCATCCCATCTATCTGGAACGGCATCTGGACGAGCATCTGGAGCAGCTGGAGCGCGCGCTGCGCGAGCAGCGGCCGGAAGCGGTGGGAGAGATAGGCCTGGACTTCTATCTGCCGGAGCTGGATCCGGCGCGGCAGGAGGCCTTGTTCGTCGAACAGCTGAAGCTGGCGCGCAAATACGCGCTGCCGGTGGTGCTGCACGTGCGCCGATCGGTGGACCGCGTGCTCAAGCATCTGCGCGAGCAGCGCGTCGAACGGGGCATCGCCCACGCCTTCAACGGCAGCCCGCAGCAAGCGGACGCGATGCTGCGCCAGGGCATGAAGCTGGGCTTCGGCGGCGCGATGACCTACTCCGGCTCCCAGCGCATCCGCCGGCTGGCGGCCACGCTGCCGCTGTCCGGCCTGGTGCTGGAGACCGACGCGCCGGACATCCGCCCCGAATTCGCCCAGGACCGGCCCAACGAGCCGGCCCATCTGGCCGCCTTCAGCGCGCAGCTGGCCGAGCTGCGCGGCCTGCCGGAGACGGCGCTGCGCCAGGCCTTGTACCGCAATAGCCTGGAGGCGCTGGGCATCGCCGGCTGAGATGAAGCCCCTTCCCTCAGGTGCGGAAGCGCCTGAGATTGGAGTCCAGATCCACCGACAACTGCTGCAGTTCCTGCGATAGCTGGCTGGCCTGGCCGGAGGCCTTGGCGGTGCTCTCGTTCATCTGCGCCATCTGCTCCACATTGCCCGCCACCAGCTGGCTGGCGTGGCTTTGCTCCTTGATCGCGTTGGCGATGTCGGTGATGCGTTCCACCGAGTGCTGGGACAGCTGATGGATTTCACGCAGCGACTCGGCCACGCTGGAGGTGCTGCTGACGCCGCTCTCGATGCGGGCGTTGGCCTGCTGCATGCTCTGGTAGGCGCGCTGGGTATCGGTCTGCACCCCTTCGATATGGGTGGAAATCTCGGTGGTGGCCTGGCTGGTGCGCTCGGCCAGCTTGCGCACCTCGTCCGCCACCACCGCGAAGCCGCGGCCCATCTCCCCGGCCCGCGCCGCCTCGATCGCCGCGTTCAGCGCCAAGAGATTGGTCTGCTCGGCGATGTCGCGGATCACCCGCACGATGTCGCCGATATCGCTGGAACGCTGATTGAGCTGCCCCATCACCGTGGAGGTTTCGGTAATGCCGCTGGCGATCAGCTGGATCTCGCTGGCGGCTTTTTCCGCCAGGCCGTTGCCGCGATCCGCCTGTGCCATGGTCTGGCGCGCCTGGCCTTCCACGTCGCGGGTATTGTCCGCCACCAGATTGATGCTGACCGACATCTGCTCGATCGCCGCCGCGCCGCTGGCGGCGGATTCCGCCTGATTGGCCGCGGCGCCGGACACCTGGGAGCTGACGTCCGCCATCTGCCCCGAGGCGCTGGCCAGTTGCGTGGCGTGGCCCTGGGCTTCCTGCACCAGCCGGCGCACGGTACCGACCAGCGAGGCCAGCGATTCGCCGACGCTGCCCAGCTCATTGCGGCCGAAGTCCGGCAGTTCCAGGTTCAGATCGCAGGTTTGCGCCAGTTGCTGCGCGGAATCCCGCATCTGCAGCAAGGGCACGCGGATGGAGCGGATGATGTACCAGGACACCACCAGGCTGGCCAGCAGGCCGACCGCCACCGTGGCCAGCAACTGGCTGCGCACCGCATCCGCGGAGGCGTCGATCTGGCCGCGCAGCCCCGCCACCGCGTCGGAAGCGCCCTTGGCCAGTTTGGCCGAGACCTCTTCCATCTGGTGGATGCTGCCCTTGTACTGGCCAAACGCCTTGTTGGCGTCGCTGGTGCTGGCCAGTTCCTGCTTGTCCACCTTGGCGCCCACCGTCTTGAAGCCGTCGGCGTAGCTGTTGAGCAGCCCGTCCAGCGTCGTCAGCTGCTGGGCGGCGTCGCCGTTCAGCGGATGGGTGCCGGCGTTCTTGATCGCCGCGTGCGCGCCGTCCAGCGTCTTGCTCCATTTCCCGCTGTACTCGCCTCGCTTGGCGGCATCGCCCAGATTGATGAAATAGTCCTTCTCGAAACGCCGCAGATTGCCCATATGCTGCTGCAACTCCACCACGTCGCGGTAAAAGGCCAGTTCATGAGTGCTGACATCCTCCACCCGGCTGGAAATGCTGCCCAGCCCCATAAAGGCCAGCAAGCTGGTCACCGCCAGCGCCACCAGCAACAAGGCGAAACCCAGGGTGATCCGGGCCGCAATCGTCATATTCCGCATTTACACACTCCCCAACCAAACTATGTTTTTTTTGGATTCCCGCCGATTCAAGTCCGCGGTGTCGCCGCGATGGTAAACCAAGCCGTTCACGGTTTTCACCGCATGACTCCGGCAAGTTTCACACTCTGCGCCCGGCATGCGCGGCGGACGCAAAAAAAGCCGTCAGCATGAGCTGACGGCTTCCTTTTGGCTGCGCGCGAGGTCTACTGCGGCTGACGCGACAACTTGAAGGTTCTGGCAAAGCCCAATACACAGACGAAGAATAGTCCGCTTAAGAAGATTTCGCCCCATGCAAGTTGTTGCGACAGGCCGCGATCCGCCCAACCGCGCATCACGCCCTCGGTGAAATAAGCCAGGATGAACATGCTGGCCCATTGATAGGTGTACAGGCGCTGGGCCAGGATGCCGCGCAGCGGCAGCAGCAGCACCGCCGCCTTGAGCGCCAGCAGCGAGCCGCCCGGACGCAGCGGCGCCAGCCACAGCTCCCAGGCCAGGCACAGCAGGATCAGGGCGATCAGCGACGCCGACGCGCCGTAATGCCAGGCGTTTCGATTCATGAACCATCCTCCAGCAAAGGGCGCTCCTTCTTACGGCCCAGGAACACCGCCAACAGAATGCCCGCCTCGTACAACAGCCACAGCGGCACCGCCAGCAGGGTTTGCGACAGCACGTCCGGCGGCGTGACGACGGCGGCCACCACGAAGGCGCCGACGATCACGTAAGGCCGGCCCTGGCGCAGTTTTTCCACCGACACCACGCCCATGCGCACCAGCAGGATCACCACCACCGGCACCTCGAAGGTGACGCCGAAGGCCATGAACATGCCGAGCACGAAGGACAGGTATTTATCGATGTCGGTCATCATGCTGACCCCGACCGGCGTCACCGCCGACATGAAGCCGAACACCACGGGGAAGACCAGGAAGTAGGCGAAAGCCATGCCGGTGAGGAACAGCAACAGGCTGGCCACCACCAGGGGCAGCACCAGCCGTTTCTCATGGTGGTAGAGCCCGGGCGCGACAAAGGCCCAGATCTGGTACAGGGTATTGGGCAGCGAGATCAGGAAGGCCACCAGCATGGTCACCTTGACCGGTACGAAGAACGGCGCGGTGACGTCGGTGGCGATCATGTTCGCCCCCTTAGGCAGCGCGTCCAGCAGCGGCTTGGCCAGCAGATGGTAGATGTCCCCGGACCAATGGAACAGGCCGAGAAACACCAGCGCGACGCCGAGCAGCGCCCGTACCAGACGGGTGCGCAACTCGATCAGATGCGCGAGCAAGGGTTGTTCATTCATGCGCGGGATGTCCAATGGATTCAGGAACGGCCGGAGCGGGCGCCAGTCCCGCCCGGCCGGGTGCGGCCAAGCTCAACGCGGCGATGGCGGATCGGCCGGCTGGGGAGCCGGCGCCGCCGGCGGCAAGTCGTCGAACAGGTCCAGCTGGTTCTCGTCCTTGACCGGCGCCGCCTCGGCCTGCGCCTCGACGTCGGCCGGAAGCGGGTCCAGCAGATCCGGCTGCAGGCCGCCGTGGATGAGATTGGCCGCCTCTTCCACCGGCGCGCGCGCCTCGTCCGCCAGGGAACGCAGTTCGGCGCTGTTCTGCTCCATCGCCTCGCGCACGCCCCGCACTTCGGAGTCGAGCTGGCCTTTGAACGACTGCGCCGCGTCCTCGATGTCCTGCCGCAATTCGTTCAGGCCGGTCAGATTGGCCTGCTGCTGGATGTCGGACTTCACCGTGGCCACGAAACGCTGAGCGCGGCCCACCAGCGCGCCCAGGGTGCGCGCCACCGTGGGCAGGCGCTCCGGCCCCAAGACCACCAGGGCCACCACGCCTATCAACAGGATTTCGCCAAAGCTGATTTCAAACACGCTTGAGCCGCGCCTTATTTCTTGTCGGCGTCGCCGTCGATGATGCGGCCGGTTTCAGCCGGCTTGTCCTTGGCGGCTTTGTCGTTCTCGCCGTTCATGCCTTCCTTGAAGCCTTTGACCGCGCCGCCCAGATCTTCACCGATATTGCGCAGTTTCTTGGTGCCGAACACCAGCACCACGATCAGCAATACCACCAGCCAGTGCCAGATGCTGAAAGAACCCATGATTCACTTCCTTATCAAATCGAATTAGTACGCGGAGGCCGCCCGGCCTCCCGCTTCGGGCCCGCGGGCCGATCAGTTATTCTTGTGGCCGAACACATGCACGTGCAGGTGGAACACTTCCTGCCCGCCGCCGCGGCCGGTGTTGATGCCGGTCTTGAAGCCGCCCTCCAGGCCCTGCTCGCGCGCCAGCTTGGGCGCCAGGGTCAGCATCTTGCCCAGCACTGCCTCGTGCTCGGGGCCGCAATGGGCCAGCGAATCCACGTGCAGCTTGGGAATCAGCATGAAATGCACGGGAGCGATCGGACGGATGTCGTGGAAGGCCAGCACATCGTCGTCTTCGTAGATTTTATTGGCCGGAATCTGCCCGGCCACGATTTTGCAGAAGATGCAGTCTGTCATTATTGTCGGCTCTCGCTCAATCTTAAGGGGTGGGGGCGCGGGAGGCCTTTTCATCCAGGCCGGAAATACCCTCGCGCCGCTTCAACTCCATCAGCACGTCCTCGGGCCGCAGGCCATGATAGGTCAGCAACACCATGCTGTGGAACCACAGGTCGGCCACTTCGCGCACCAGATGCAGCTTGTCCTTGTCCTTGGAGGCCATCAGCGTTTCCGCCGCCTCCTCCGCCACTTTCTTCAGAATGGCGTCCTCGCCCTTGTGAAACAGGGACGCCACATAGGAAGACTGGGAACTGGCCTCGCGCCGCGCTTCCAGCGTGTCCGCGATGGTTTTCAGCACATCCTGGCTCATGTCGCTATTCCTTTACGCCGCAACCCCGGCAAGTATATGTCGTTCCGATGGCAAAACGATAACAATCGCCTTGCCGGCAGCCATTCTAACGGCCAGCCACCGCAAGGCGTTGACCGCGCGCAAGTCAGGCCTTGCCGTAGATGGCGCCCGGGTCCTTCAAGACCGCGTCCACCACTTCCCAATCTTGCCGCGCAGGATCGAAGCGGCGGTAGAAGCAGCTTTCGCGGCCGGTATGGCAGGCGATGCCGCCGGCCTGCTCGATCTGCATCACCACCACGTCGCCGTCGCAGTCCAGCCGCAACTCCTTGACGCTTTGCAGGTGGCCGGAATCCTCGCCCTTCTTCCACAGCTTGCCGCGCGAGCGGCTCCAGTAATGGGCTACGCCGGTTTCGGCGGTCAGGGCCAGGCTGTCGCGATTCATCCACGCCACCATCAGCACCCGGCCGCTGGCGGCGTCCTGGGCGATGGCGGCGACCAGGCCCTTGTCGTCCCATTTGACTTCATCCAACCAATTCATGGCTCACCTTTAAGAAGGCCGCGCGCCTTGGCTATGAGTGGCGGCGCGGCAAATGATTCAGCGCGGCGCCCGCTTCGCCTCAAATTAAGACGCCGGCAAGAGTGTCGATCGGAAAGCGCTCACAGCCGCACTTCGATGCCGGCGTCCCGCATCGCCTGCTTGGCCTCCGCCACCGTGTGCTCGCCGAAATGGAAAATGCTGGCGGCCAGCACCGCGTCGGCCTTGCCCAGTTTGACCCCGTCCACCAGGTGCTGCAGCGTGCCCACGCCGCCGGAGGCGATCACCGGAATGTCCACCGCTTCCGACACTGCGCGCGTCAGCTCCAGATTGAAGCCTATCTTGGTGCCGTCGCGGTCCATGCTGGTCAGCAGGATTTCGCCGGCCCCCAGTTGCTGCATCTGACGCGCCCACGCCACCGCGTCGATGCCGGTGCGCGTGCGGCCGCCGTGGGTGAACACCTCCCAGCGGTCGTTCTCCGGCGTCACCGCCTTGGCGTCCACCGCCACGACGACGCACTGGCTGCCGAAGCGATCGGCCGCCTCGCTCACCAGCTGCGGCCGGGTCACCGCCGCGGTATTGATGCTGACCTTGTCCGCGCCGGCGCTGAGCAGGCGGCGGATGTCCGCCACTTCCCGCACGCCGCCGCCCACGGTCAGCGGAATGAACACCTGCTCCGCCACCGATTCGATCACATGCAGAATGATGTCGCGCTGGTCCGAGCTGGCGGTGATATCGAGAAAGGTCAGTTCGTCCGCGCCCTGCTCGTTATAGCGGCGGGCGATTTCCACCGGGTCGCCGGCATCGCGCAGACCCAGGAAGTTGACGCCTTTGACGACGCGACCGGCGGTCACGTCCAGACAGGGGATGATGCGTTTGGCAAGCATATGGGGTCCGGCAAACGGCCAACCGGCCCGAACAGTGCGTACGGGCCGGCATGGCTTGATAAGTCGAGAACAGGCTCTCAGTCCGACAATTCGTCGGCCAGCGTCTGCGCGGCGGCGAAATCGATGCCGCCCTCGTAAATCGCGCGGCCGGTGATCGCGCCTTCGACGCCCTCGTCCTTCACCGCGCACAAGGCGCGGATGTCGTCGAGATTGCTCAGGCCGCCGGAGGCGATCACCGGGATGGTCAGCGCCTGCGCCAGCTTGACGGTGGCGTCGATGTTGACGCCGTTCATCATGCCGTCGCGGCCGATGTCGGTGTAGATCACCGAATTGACGCCGTAGTCCTGGAAGCGTTTGGCCAGATCGATCACCTTGTGGTTGGTGACCTTGGCCCAGCCGTCTATCGCCACCATGCCGTCCTTGGCGTCCAGGCCGACGATGACCTGGCCGGGGAAGGCGTCGCAGGCATCGTGCAGAAAGCCCGGCGTCTTGACCGCGGCGGTGCCGATAATCACGTAGGCCAGACCCATGTCCAGGTATTTCTCAATGGTGTCCAGATCACGGATGCCGCCGCCCAATTGCACGGGGATTTCATTGCCGACTTCGCCCAGAATATCGCGGATCACCGCCAGATTCTTGGGCTTGCCGGCGAAGGCGCCGTTGAGGTCGACCAGATGCAGGCGGCGAGCGCCCTGATCGCGCCAATGGGCGGCGACTTGCACGGGGTCGTCGGAGAAAACGGTGGCATCGTCCATCACGCCCTGTTTCAGGCGTACGCATTGACCGTCTTTCAGGTCTATCGCGGGTATGAGCAGCATGGTGCTAAATCAAACGTGAGTTAAACACTGCCATCCCAGGCCAGGAAGTTCTTCATCATCTGAAGGCCGGCCCGGTGGCTCTTTTCGGTGTGGAACTGGCTTGCGAAAATGTTCTCACGACCGACAATACAGGAAAACCGCTCAGGGTATTCACTTTCCGCCAACGTCAGGCCCGCATCGGCCGGCGCAAAGTGGTAACTATGCACAAAATAGAAACGCTCGCCGTCGGCGATGCCGGCGAACAAGGGATGGACCCGCGTCTGGAACACCTGGTTCCAGCCCATGTGCGGCACTTTCAAACGCTCGCCCTCGGCGTCGCGCAGCCCGGCGGCAAAACGCGCCACCTTGCCGGGGAACAGGCCCAGGCCTTGAGTCGGCCCCTCCTCGCTTTCCTCGAACAATAGCTGCGCGCCGACGCAGATGCCAAAAAACGGCTTGTTCTTGGTGCTTTCCCTTATCGCCTCGGCCAGCCCGTG
The DNA here is from genome assembly GCF_021496765.1 of Chromobacterium sp. Beijing. Taxonomy (NCBI): domain Bacteria; kingdom Pseudomonadati; phylum Pseudomonadota; class Betaproteobacteria; order Neisseriales; family Chromobacteriaceae; genus Chromobacterium; species Chromobacterium sp. Beijing. Next base: position 4,410,231 of record NZ_CP053750.1, on the reverse strand, counting down.
CTGGTTCAGCTCGCGCATGCAGTCCGGCATTGCGCCCTGCCCGGGGAAGATCACCTTGTCCGCCTTGAGCACGGCTTCCGGCTCGCTGGTGAGGAAGATGTCCGCGCCGATGTCGTTGACGGCCTGCGCCGACTTGAGCACCGAATGCAGATTGCCCATGCCGTAATCCACTACTGCAACTTTAATCGCCATCCTGCAAGCTCGCTTCGGGGTGTGGCGGCGCTCCGGCCAAATGCGGCCGGAGCCCTGAAAAAACGGCGCGGCCGACTTATGCGGTCAGCGTGCCCTTGGTGGACGGCGTCTGTCCGGCCATGCGCTCGTCCGCCTCACAGGCCATGCGCAAGGCGCGGCCGAAGGCCTTGAAGATGGTCTCGGCCTGATGATGGCTGTTGACGCCGCGCAGATTGTCTATGTGCAGCGTGACCATGCTGTGATTGACGAAGCCGTGGAAGAACTCGGAAAACAGGTCGACGTCGAACTGGCCGATGCTGGCGCGGGTGTATTCGACCTGGTATACCAGGCCCGGACGGCCGGACAGGTCGATCACCACCCGGCTCAGCGCCTCGTCCAGCGGCACGTAGGCGTGGCCGTAGCGGCGGATGCCCTTCTTGTCGCCTATCGCCTTGGCGAAGGCCTGGCCCAGGGTGATGCCGATGTCTTCCACCGTGTGGTGGGCGTCGATATGCAGATCGCCGTGGGCGACCACGTCCAGATCAATCAGGCCGTGGCGGGCGATCTGGTCCATCATGTGGTCGAGAAAGGGCACGCCGGTTTCAAAGCGGCCTACGCCGGCGCCGTCCAGATTCAGGCTGACGGTGATCTGGGTTTCCAGGGTATTGCGGGTAACGGTTGCGGTTCTCATGGCTCAGGCGAAGTAAGCGTCCAGGGCCGCCAACATGGCGTCGTTTTCCTGCGGCGCGCCCACGGTCAGGCGCAGGCATCGCTCCAGCAAGGGGTGGCTGCCGTGCAGTTGCTTGATCAGGATGCCGCTGGCCTTGAAATGCTGGTACAAGGCCGGCGCGTCCGGCACCCGGATGGTGATGAAATTGGCTTCCGACGGGAAGGCTTCGATGGCGGCGTGGCGCGCCAGCCCGGTGGCCAGCCGGCCGCGTTCCTCGCACAGTTCCGCGGCCTGGCGGTTGAACACCTCGATATGGCTCAGCGAGAAGCGCGCGGCGGTCTGGGTCAGCACATTGACGTTGTACGGCGGGCGCACCTTGTCCAGTTCCCGGATCCAGTCGGCGGGGCCGGCGGCGTAACCCAGGCGGATGCCGGCCAGGCCCAGCTTGGACAGCGTGCGCATCACGATCAGATTGTCGCGCAGGCCGGCCAGGTTCATGAAGCTGTCGCTGGCGAAAGCCTGATAGGCCTCGTCCACCACCACCAGGCCGGGCGCGGCCTCGCAGATCGCTTCCACCTCGGCGCGGGCGAAGCGCGGGCCGGTCGGGTTGTTGGGGTAGGACACGAACACCACCGCCGGCTGATGCTCGGCGATAGCCGCCAGCGTCGCCCGCAGGTCCAGGCTGAAATCGGAACGCAGCGGCACGCCGACGTAGTCCAGGCCGGAGAACAGCGCGTTCATCTTGTACATCACGAAGGACGGCTCCAGCGCCAGCAACTTGGCGCCGGGACGGGCCAGCGCCTGCGCCACCAGGGTGATCAGCTCGTCGGAGCCGTTGCCCAGCAGCACTTCGGCCGGCTCCGGGATGGAAAACGCCTGCTTCAGCTGGGCTTTCAGCGTGCCGCCGGACGGGTCCGGATAACGGTTGACGGCGACGTCGGCCAGCGTCCGCGCCAGTTCCTGGCGCAGCTCGGCCGGCAGCGGCCACGGATTCTCCATGGCGTCCAGCTTGATGTAGCCGTCGGCGGAGGCTACCGGGTAGGCGCTGATGGCGGCGATCTCATCGCGCACCAGCTGTCGGACGGACTTTTTCATGACTTCGCAATCGGCCTGGCGGCCAACAAAAGCCCCGCGGGCGGAGCCGTGTTATCGGAAAAGACGAAAAGCTATAGTAGCGTGTTCATTCGCTTTCAGCTACTCGACCCAATTCGCCCGTTCCCGCAGCCGCGCCGGCAGCTCTATGCGGTCTCGCGCCAGGCCTTCGCGGCTGAAAACATAGCGGCCTTCCGACGGCGTCACCGGGAACAGGCTGGCCACCGGCTTGCCGTGGAACAACACTTGCTCGGCCAGCTTGGCCGCCTCGCGGCCCTGCTCGTAGCCGGACAGCACCAGGCCGCCGGCGGCCTTGTCCTTGCCCACGGCGAAATCCCAGAACGCGAACAGCGGCAGCTTGGCGTGGGCGGCGGTCCAACGCAGCACTTCATCGCCGGGCACCACCTTGCCGCCGGCGTCGCGCAGGGTGAAGTAAAGGCCGACCCAGACCGCCTGATAGCGGCCGGCGGCGCCCAGCACCCGCCGCTGCCAGTCCGCGTAGGAGCCGGTCAAGGCCAGGTCGACGTGGATATTGGCCAGCAGCATGGTGTCGCGGCCGACGAAGGTCTCATCGCGGATGATGCGCGAGGTGAGATCGTCGTCGAACAGCACCAGCGCGCTGCGCAGGCCTTTGACGGTTTTGCCCAATTCGAAGACGCTGCGCAGAATCAACGGCCGCTCCAGCACACCGCTGACGCCCGACGCCGCGCCCGGGAAGTAATTGCGCGGATTGTTGTTGATGCCCAGATAGATCACCGGGACGCCCCGCTGGGCCAGCTTGCTGCCCACTCTTTGCAAGGCGGCGTCGTCGCCGACGATGACGAGCTCAGGTTTTATTTTCGCCGCCATCGCCAGCGCCTCGTCGGCGCGCGCCTGATGCTGGGCCGGCGGCAGACGCTTGGTGTCCATCGCGTAATAGCTCAGCTGCGCGCGCTTGCCCAGGCGCTCCTGCAGGGCGCGGCGGTAATCCTGATCCCAGGGGTAGTCGCTGTGATAGCTCTCCACCACCAGCACCCGCGGTTGCGCCCCTGCCGCCGCGGACAAGAAAAAGGCCAGACAGAGTCCGGCCATGATGCGTTTCAGCCCAGCCATCGCCTTCTCCGGTTACCTATCCAGATTAAGCGATGAAGCGGCGTTTCGCCTCCAGCGGCGCTAGGCGTCCAGCCTCAGCTCCGCCGCGCGCGCATGCGCGCTCAGGCCTTCGCCGTGGGCCAGCAGGCTGGCGACCTGGCCCAGCGTCTGCGCGCCGGCCTGGGACACCCGGATCAGGCTGCTGCGCTTCTGGAAGTCGTACACGCCCAGCGGGCTGGCGAAACGCGCGGTGCGGCTGGTGGGCAGCACGTGGTTGGGGCCGGCGCAATAATCGCCCAGGCTCTCCGAAGTGAAACGGCCCATGAAGATGGCGCCGGCGTGACGGATCAACGGCAACAGCTCGTCCGGATGGGCCACCGACAATTCCAGATGCTCGGGCGCGATGTAGTTGGCGATCTCACAGGCTTGCGCCAGATCGCCGACCTGGATCAGCGCGCCGCGATTACCGAGGCTGGCCTCGATGATGGCGCGGCGCGGCATCTGCGGCAGCAGTCTGGCGATGCTGGCCTCGACCTGGGCGATATAGTCCGCCGACGGGCACAGCAGGATGGCCTGGGCGATTTCGTCGTGCTCGGCCTGGCTGAACAAATCCATGGCCACCCAGTCCGGCGGGGTGTCGCCGTCGCAGATCACCAGGATTTCGGACGGGCCGGCCACCATGTCGATGCCCACCACGCCGAAGACCCGGCGCTTGGCCGCGGCGACGTAGGCGTTGCCCGGGCCGGTGATCTTGTCGACCTGGGGCACGGTCTCGGTGCCGTAGGCCAAGGCCGCCACCGCCTGGGCGCCGCCGCAGGTGAACACTTTGTCCACGCCGGCGATGTAGGCGGCGGCCAGCACCAGGTCGTTGCGCTCGCCGTCCGGCGTCGGCACCACCATGATGATTTCGCCGACGCCGGCCACCTTGGCCGGCATCGCGTTCATCAACACCGAGCTGGGATAGGCGGCCTTGCCGCCCGGCACGTAGATGCCGACGCGGTCCAGCGGCGTCACCTGCTGGCCCAGCAAGGTGCCGTCCTCGTCCTGATAACTCCAGGAATGCGCCAGTTGCTTCTCGTGATAGCGGCGCACCCGTTCCGCGGCGGTGCTCAGCGCGTGGCGCACCGGATCGCTCAGCCGGTGGAAGGCGGCTTCCAGTTGCTCGCGCGACAGCGTCAGATCGGCCATCGAGACCGCGCGCATGCGGTCGAAGCGGTTGGTGTAGTCGATCACCGCGGCGTCGCCGCGCGCCTTGACGTCGTCGCAGATGGCGGCGACGGCGGCGTCGACGGCCGGGTCCTGCGCGGTTTCAAAGGCCAGCAGCGCCTGCAGGCGGGCGGTGAAATCGGCTTGGGAAGAGGACAGTTTCAGCATGGAGCGGACCTCAGGCCGGCACGGCGCCGGCGAATGCGTCCAGCACCGGCTGGATCACGTCGTGTTTGAGCTTGAGCGCGGCCTGGTTGACCACCAGCCGCGAACTGATGTCGACGATGTGTTCGACCGCGACCAGATCGTTGGCGCGCAGCGTGCCGCCGGTGGAGACCAGGTCCACGATGGCGTCGGCCAGGCCGACCAGCGGCGCCAGCTCCATCGAACCGTAGAGCTTGATGATGTCCACATGCACGCCCTTGCGGGCGAAATGCTCGCGCGCGATCTGCGGATACTTGGTGGCGATCTTCAGGCGCGCGCCGCGGCGCACCGCGGCCTCGTAGTCGAAGCCGTTCTGCACCGCCACCATCATATTGCATTTGGCGATATTGAGATCCAGCGGCTGGTACAGGCCGGCGCCGCCGTGCTCGATCAGCACGTCGCGGCCGGCGATGCCCAGATCGGCGGCGCCGTACTGGACATAGGTCGGCACGTCGGACGCGCGCACGATCACCAGCCGCACGCCCGGATGGTTGGTGCCGATGATCAGTTTGCGCGAGGCTTCCGGGTCCTCCGCCGGCAAAATGCCGGCGGCGGCCAGCAGGGGCAGGGTCTCTTCAAAGATGCGCCCTTTGGACAGGGCAATAGTCAGCTTCATGATGTCTTGCGGCAAGGATGACGAAATCGAGGTTAAGGCGAAGCGGCGCGCGGATTCAGCCGACCAGCGCGCGGCGTTCGCGCTCGAGCAGGCCGACGTAGCGCTGGATCAGCGTCTCCATCGCCGGCGTCAGCCCCAGGTAGGAGCAACCGATGCGCACGGCCTCGTTGCCGTTGCGCAGCTTGGCGGCCAGCCGGTGACGGACTTCCAGCCCGATATGCAGCCCGCCCAGCGGTTTCAGGTCCAGCGTGCAGCGCTGGTATTGCTGGCCGATGTCGAAGCCGGGCGTGGCCGGCTGCGGCAGCCACATGCTGACGCCGCCCAGGCTGACGTCGAACAAGGCCAGGTCGATCGGCTTGTGCGGGTAATCGGCCACATGGCACATCACCGGGCTGGCCGCCGGGGTCTGGATGCGGAAGAATTCGCGGCGCTGCAGCTTGATCACCTGCTCGGGCAAATCCGCCTGGAAGGCGGGCTGGCCCTCCCAGTCTATCCGGCGCACCTGGCCGGTGACGAACTGGGTCTTGACGCCCTCCGGCGAGCAGACGAAGACATTGCGCTCGCTGGCCAGCAGATGTTCATTGGTCTCCGGGTCCGCGCCCCAGTCGAACACCAGCGTGCCCGCCTTATGGTCCACCTCCAGGAAACGAGTCAGGATGAAGGTTTTTCCCTTATTGGAAAACACCGTCACCATGTGGCCATTCTTGGCGATGCCGGCCAGATGATGGGCGATCTCCACCGACGTGGACAGCGTGTATTTGGCGAGGTCCAACGATGGCTGCGAGCCGGATGTTGCGCCAGCGTTATGGTCGTTGCTCACTTTGATCCGACTTTCATGTCTGCGTCAGTTTCCGATACGCCAAGTTTAGCGTAACAACTGGCCAATATCATGAGCCAAGCTCGCCGACGGCGTGCCATAGGCCTCAAACACTCGCAAACGGCCCTGTTTATCCAACAGATAGGAGCCGGCGCTGTGGTCCACGCTATAGCCGCCGCCCGGCTGGCTCACCCGCTGGGCGACGACCTTGTATTGATTCTTGATCTGCTCGACCTCGCCAGCCGTGCCGGTCAGACCGACGAAGCTTCGATTGAAATGCGGCACATAGCCGGCCAGCACCTGCGGCGTGTCGCGTTCCGGGTCTATGCTGACGAACAGCACCTGCACCTGGCTGGCCTGCTCGCCCAGCTGCTTCACCGCCGCAGCGTATTCCAGCATGGTGGTGGGGCAGACGTCCGGGCAATGGGTGTAGCCGAAGAACAGCGCCACCACCTTGCCCTGGTATTGGGACAGGCTGCGGCGCTGGCCTTGGTGGTCGGTCAGCGTGAAATCGCCGCCTATCGACGCGCCGGCGACGTCGGTGCCTTTCAAATCCAGCTTGGGTTCATTCGGCGAGCACGCGGCCAGCCACAACGGCAGCAGCAGCCAGCCGGCGAGTTTTATCAATTTGCGCATCAGGAAACGGGTATCAGCCAGTAATGGTCTATCAGCAGGGCCGCGAACAGCCAGGTCAGATACCAGATCGACCAGGCGAAGGCGCGGCGGGCCAGAGCGTCAGCATACTGGCGATGCAGGCGCACGGCAAGGAAGAGCAACCGCGCGTCCAGCGCCAGCGCCGCCAGCAGATAGAGCCAGCCGGCCGCGCCCATCGCCACCGGCAACAGGGTGATGGCCGACAACAGCAGCGAGTACAGCAAGATGGACAGCGTGGTGAAACGCTGGCCGTGGGTCACCGGCAGCATGGGCAGCCCGGCGCGGGCGTAATCGTCGCGGCGGTACAGCGCCAGCGCCCAGAAATGCGGCGGCGTCCAGGCGTAGATGATCAGGAACAGCACCAGCGCGAACGCGTGCACCTCCCCGGTCATCGCCGCCCAGCCCAGCACCGGCGGCATCGCGCCGCTGGCGCCGCCGATCACGATGTTCTGCGGCGTATTGGGCTTGAGCAGCAGGGTGTAGACGATGGCGTAGCCGACGAAGGTGGCCAGCGTCAGCCAGGCGGTCAAGGCGTTGACCAGGCCGGCCAGCAAGGCCATGCCGATGCCGCCGGCGGTCAGCGCGATGATCAGGGTCTCGGCCGCACCGGCCTCGCCGCGGGCGGTGGCGCGCCAGGCGGTGCGGCGCATATTGGCGTCCACCGTGCGCTCCACCAGGCAATTGATCATCGCCGCCGCGCCGGCCACCAGCGCGATGCCGGCGGTGGCCGGCAACAGGCGCGCCGGATCCGGCCAGCCCGGCCCCGCCAGAAACATGCCGATCACCGCGCAGAATACGATCAGCCCCACTACCCGGGGCTTGGCCAGTTGCATCAAGGCGACCGCGTGCTGGCGCGCCTGCTGAAGCTCCGCTGCGTTCATGTTTTTCCCCCTCAGGATGCGGCGCTCAAACCCATTCGCGATGGTTTTTGGAAAGACGAGGCAAAGGCCCGACCGGCCGCGCCTGCGCGGCGCGCGCCGGCCTCAGCCGCAGCGCCAGCAGGCTGCTGATCAGCAGCAGACAGGCGGCGCCGGCGTTATGCAGCACCGCCACCGGCAAGGGCAGCGCCAGCAACACATTGGCGATGCCCAGCCCGATCTGCAGCGACAGCGCCGCCAGCAAGCAACACAGGTGGCCGCGCAGCGCCGGCAGCCGCCAGCCGGCGCGCGCCGCGCTCAGGCACAAGACGGTCACCAGGGCGGCGCCCAGCCGGTGCAGCCAATGCACCGCCACCAGATTGCCCACCGCCAGCGGGCTGCCGTCCGGCGCCTCGCCCAAGGCGCGGAACAGATGGAAAGCGTGTTCGAAGCGCATCTGCGGCCACCATTCGCCATTGCAGGCGGGAAAGCCCTGACAGGCCAGCGCGGCGTAGTTGGTGGACACCCAGCCGCCCAGGGCCAATTGCAAAGCCACAGCCAGCGCCAGAGCGCGCGCCAGCCAGCTCAACGACGTAGGCGCGTCCACCGGAGCGAGCCGCGGCGACAGCGCCAGCCAGGCCAGCAGCAGCAGCACCGACACGCCCCCGATAAGGTGCAGGGTGACGATGGCCGGCTTGAGCAGCAAGGTCACCGTCCACATGCCCAGCAAGCCCTGGAGCAGCACCACCGCCAACAGCGTCCCGGCGACCCGGCGGTGGCGTTTCCGCCGCCACGCCTGCCAGCCGATGGCGACGATCAGCGCGCCGAGCGCGCCGGCCAGATAGCGATGGCTCATTTCCTTCCAGGCCTTGCCCAGGCTGACCGGGCCGTCCGGGCTCTGGGCTTGCTGTTGCTGAATGCGTTCCGCGGCGTGATGCGGGGAGATCTGGCCGTAACAGCCCGGCCAGTCCGGACAGCCCAGCCCGGCGTCGGACAGGCGCACATAGGCGCCGAAAGGCACGACCACGCATGCCAGGATGAATGCCAGCCAGATCAGTCGCCTCATGCTGCTCTCCCCTTGTCGAGCGGCCAAGAAACTGCGGATGTCGCGGGCCGCGCGGGCGCCGCGGCTTAACGAGCTCAACCGATGCCGTTATTGGTTTTCAGCACGCGGCCTATTTCCTGAATCACTTTCTTGGGATCGGCGGCGTCGGGATAGAACAAGACCTGGTTGCCCAAGGGGTCCACCAGGTAGTAGCCGCCGCCGTCGACGTCCGTCTGCGCGGTTTGCACGATGTGGGTGGCGTCCACCTCCTCGTGCGCGGCGCTCTCCTGCCAGCCCAGCCGGGTCAGACGGCCGGCGGCCTCGCCCTGCGCGCGCTGAATCTGGCGCATCGCGAAAAAGCGCTGCTGGCAGCGTGTCTGGCAGCCCGGTTCTATCCTGGCCGCCAGCACCCATTTGCCGCGCGGCCATCCTTGCGCGCCGGTCAGCGCGAACGGCCGCGTCGGCAGCAATTGGCCGTAGCTCTTGCCGCCCTGCGGCGGCATCAGCCGGTAAGCCGCCCAAGAGGCGAGCACCGGCGCCAGGCAGATGGCCGCCATCAACAGCAGCTTGAGCCGGCCGCGGCGCCGGGACGGCTCGGGGGACGCTTCATCGACGCGGCTCATGGGAACGTCTCCTCAGCGAATGCAAGGACAGCAGCAATAACAGGCCCAGCAGCAGCCACTGCGCCGCATAGGCGTAATGGCGCTCCGGCATGAATTCCGGCAGCACCGGCCAATGCCGCAGCGGGTCCGGCGAGTGCTCCAGCACCACCACGCCCTGATGCCAATGGCCGGGGTAGCGCTGGCGCAGCGCGACCATGTCGATGGCGTCGACGCGGCCCTCCACGCCGGCCACCGCGCCGGGCAGCACGAAGTGGCGCGGCAGCGGCATCCAGTGTCCGCGCAAGGTCAGCGTTTTCGGATCGACGGCGGGCGGCGTCACGCCGTCGGCCAGCCAGCCCAGGTCCAACAGGGCCATCGCGCCGTCTTCCAGCCGCCAGGGCTGCAGCATGCGCCGGCCCTTGACCTCGCCCAGATAGCTGTTTTCCAACAGCAAGGCCGGGCCGGCCGGCTGCGCGCCGGGCAGCGCCACCCGGCTGAATTCCGGCTGCGGGCGGGCCTCGCGATAAATCAGGCTGACCGGCGGAACGCCGATGGCGCTGGTCAGCGAGCGCAATAATTCGGACTTTTCCTGCGCGCGCTGCCATTGCCAGGCCGCCAAAAAGAAAGGCAGCACCGCCATGGCCAATAAACACAGCCAAACCAGCCGTTTGCCGCTAGACTTCAAAGCTGTAGATCGACGGCCCAATCGACCGGGGGATTCCGCAATGAAACTTGTCATTCTGTTCTTGCTCGCCTGCATCGTGCTTGCCCTGTTCTGGGGCCTGACCGGCCTGCTGAAGTCCGATCAAGGCTCTCAACGTCTGGTTCGCTCCCTCACTTTGCGCATCGGCCTGTCCATCGGCCTGTTCCTGCTCTTGCTGCTGGGCGCGCTGTTCGGCTGGTGGCGCCCTCATCAAGCTTAGCCGAGCCGGCCGCCCTCGTCCCGGCGCGGCCCCTGGCCTTTGGTCCGGCCGCGCGGTTCACAGCCAGTAGACGAAGACGAACAGCAACAGCCACACCACGTCGACGAAGTGCCAGTACCAGGCCGCCGCCTCGAAGGCGAAATGATGCTGGCCGTCGAAATGCCCGCGCATCACCCTCAGCCACACCACCGCCAGAATGATGGTGCCCAAGAGCACGTGCAGGCCGTGAAAACCGGTCAGCATGAAGAAAGTCATGCCGTAAGCGCCGGAGGCCAGGCTCAGATTCAACTCGCTCATCGCGTGGCCGTATTCGTACATCTGCAGGCAGAGGAACAAGCTGCCCAGCAACACGGTCAACAGCAGCCCCAGCTTCAATTGCGCGCGCCGGCCTTGCAGCAGCGCCCAATGCGCCCAGGTCACCATCGCGCCGGAACTCAGCAGGATCAGGGTATTCAGCGCCGGCAGGCCCCAGGCCCCATCGCCTGATAGGGCTTGGTGATGCCCGGCCCGGTCAGCAGCGGCCAGGACGGCTCGAAATCCGGGTACAAGATTTTGTAGTCCATCTCGCCCAAGGTCGGCACCGACACCACCCGCACCCAGTACAAGGCGCCGAAGAAGGCGCCGAAGAACATCACCTCGGAGAAGATGAACCAGCCCATGCCCCAGCGGAAGGACATGTCTTCCTTGCCCTGGTAGTCGCCGTGCCGGCTTTCGCGGATCACGTCGCCGAACCAGCCGAACAACATATAGATCAGTATCAGCGCGCCCACGCCCAGCGACAGCTTGCCCAGCGGCTGGCCGTTGACGGCGAAAGCCGCGCCCAAGCCCAGGCAGAACAGCGCCACCGCGCCCACCGCCGGCCAGCGCGATGGCTGCGGCACAAAGTAATGCGTCTGTTCCCGCTCGTTCGCTGTCGTCATTGCGTTCTCCCTGCACACCGATTAGGACGTGGCCAGCCGCACCACCAATAGCAACACGCCGATAAAAGTCGCCGCCAGCAGCAGCGCGGTCAGTATCAGCTGCAGCGGCGAGAGCTTGCTGTCCTCGCGCGCGTCCGCCTTGCGGCGCACGCCGAAAAAGGCGGACAACACCGCCAAAACGCCTTGCCATGCCCTCATGAGCCCGCTCCCGCATTGCCCGGCACGTCAAACACGGTATAGGCCAGCGTGATGCTGTCTATTGAGGCCGGCAAGCGCTTGTCGACGACGAACACCACCGGAAAGCGTCTGGTTTCGCCGGGCGCGAAGGCCTGCTGGCGGAAGCAGAAGCACTCCAGCTTCTTGACGTACTCGCCGGCGGCGGCGGGCAGATAGCGCGGAATCGCCTGCCCCACCACCCGCTGACCGCTGGCGTTGGTGATTTCGTACTCCACTTGCACGAACTGGCCCGGCTTCACCTTGAGCCGGGTCTGCAAGGGCCGCACCTGCCACGGCAAGCCGGCCTGCACCGTGGCGTCGAAAGTCATGTCCACCTCGTGCGCCGCCGCGCCGCCGTTTGTCGCCGTGTCGTCCAGGCTGTCCGCCTTGACCACGTCGTTGAGGCCGGTGACTTCGCACACCACCTTGTACAGCGGGATCAGCCCCCAGGCGAAAACGAACATCAGCAAGGCCACCACCGCCAGTTTCTTCATCAGCTGGCGGTTGCTGCGGCCCTGCTTGGCGGCGGCTTCCATCGCATCGTCCTCAGTGGTGCTCGCCGCCGGTGCTGGACACCACCACGCCGTTTTCAATCACCTCCAGCTGCGGCGCTTCGGCGAAGCTGTGATAGGGCGCCGGGGTGGGAATCGCCCACTCCAGCGTATTGGCGCCCTCCCACGGATGCTGCGGCGCGGGCTTGCCGTGGCGCAGCGAGCGCAGGATGTTGTAGAGGAAGATCAACTGCCCCAGGCCGAACATGAAGGCGCCGATGCTGGCCAGCTGGTTGAACTCGGTGAATTGCAGCGCGTAGTCGGGAATCCGCCGCGGCATGCCGGCGAGGCCGAGGAAGTGCATGGGGAAGAAGGTGACGTTGAACCACAGCAAGGACCACCAGAAATGCAGCTTGCCCAGGCCCTCGTGGTACATCTTGCCCGTCATCTTGGGAAACCAGTAATAGATGGCGGAGAACAGGCTGAACAGCGCCCCGGCCACCAGCACGTAATGGAAATGGGCGACCACGTAGTAGCTGGCGTGCAGCTGGATGTCCACCGCCGCCACGCTGAGGGTGACGCCGGACAGGCCGCCTATGGTGAACAGCAGGATGAAGCCGATGGCGAACAGCATGGGCGTTTCAAACGTCATGCTGCCCTCCCACATGGTGGCCACCCAGTTGAACACTTTGACCCCGGTGGGCACCGCGATCAGCATGGTCGCGTACATGAAGAACAGCTGGGCGGTGGCCGGCATGCCGGTGGCGAACATATGGTGCGCCCACACCATGAAGGACAGGATGCCAATGCTGGAGGTGGCGTAAACCATGGAGGCGTAGCCGAACAAGGGCTTGCGGGCGAAGGTGGGAATCACCTGGCTGACGATGCCGAAGGCCGGCAGCGCCATGATGTAGACCTCGGGATGGCCGAAGAACCAGAACACGTGCTGATACAGGATGGGGTCGCCGCCGCCGGCGGCGTTGAAGAAATGGGTGCCGAAGTGACGGTCGGTCAACACCATGGTGACCACGCCGGCCAGGACCGGCATCACCGCGATGATTAGGTAGGCGGTGATCAGCGAGGCCCAGGCGAACATCGGCATCTTCATCATGGTCATGCCCGGCGCGCGCAGATTGAGGATGGTGACGATGATGTTGATCGACCCCATGATGGAGCTGACGCCCATGATGTGGATGGCGAAGATGGTCATGTCCATGCCCATGCCCATCTGGGTGGACAAGGGCGCGTACAGCGTCCAGCCGGCCGCCGCCGCGCCGCCGGGCACGATGAAGGACAGCAGGAGCAGCAGCGCCGCCGGCGGCAGCAGCCAGAAGCTCCAGTTGTTCATCCGGGCGAAAGCCATGTCCGGCGCGCCTATCATCAGCGGCAGCATCCAGTTGGCCAGGCCGGTGAAGGCCGGCATGATGGCGCCGAACACCATGATCAGGCCGTGCAGGGTGGTGAACTGGTTGAACAGCTCCGGCTGGAAGAACTGCAGGCCGGGCTGGAACAGTTCGGCGCGGATGCACAGCGCCATCACCCCGCCGGACAGGAACATGATGAAGGAGAACCACAGATACATCGAACCGATGTCCTTGTGGTTGGTGGCCGCCAGCCAGCGCATGATGCCGCGCGGGCGCTCGTGATGCCCCGGCGCGTGCCCGGCATGGCCGGCGTCATCGACAATTGCCATATCGCTCTCCTTGCATGGGTTCGCCGCCGCTCCCGGCCTCAGCCGGTGGCGCCGCGGGCCGCCTTGATCTCTTTGGGCTGCACCAATTCGCCGGTGTGGTTGCCCCAGGCGTTGCGCTCATAGGTGATCACCGCGGCGATGTCGGTATCGGACAGCTGTTTGCCCCAGGCTTGCATCGCCGGGTTTTTCTGACTGCCGAACAAGACGATGTGGATGTGCGCCGGCTTGTCGGCGGTGGCTATCTTGGAACCGTCCAGCGCCGGGAAGGCGCCGGGCAGGCCCTTGCCGTTGGCCTGATGACAGGCGACGCAGTTCTGGGCGTAGACTTTTTCGCCGCGGGCTTTCAGATCGGCCAGCGTCCACACCTTGTTGGGATCGTCCGCCGCCGCGGCCATTTGCTTTTTCTTGGCTTCCAGCCACTTGGCGTAGTCGTCCGGCGTCTTGGCCTCCACCACGATGGGCATGTAGCCGTGGTCCTTGCCGCACAACTCGGAGCACTGGCCGCGATAAGTGCCGGGCTTGTCTATGCGAAACCAGCTGTCGCGCAAAAAGCCGGGAACCGCGTCCTGCTTGACGCCCAGCTGCGGCACCCACCAGGAGTGGATCACGTCGTTGGCGGTCAGCAGCAGCCGCACTTTCTTGCCGGTGGGCACCACCAGCGGCTCGTCCACTTCCAGCAGGTAATTGACCGGTTTGGCCGCGGCGTTGGCGATGGCCTCGCGCGGCGTGGACAAATGGCTCATGAAGCCGAAGTTATCGTCCAGATAATCGTAACGCCACTTCCATTGATAGCCGGTGACCTTGACCGTCATGTCCTCGCCGCGCGTGCTCTTCTGCGACAACACCGCCTTGGTGGCCGGCCAAGCCATGCCGATCAGGATCAGCAGCGGAATCACCGTCCAGATGATTTCCACCGTGGTGTTTTCATGGAAGTGCTTGGCCTGATGGCCGGCGGCTTTGCGGTGGCGGACGATGGCGTACATCATCACCAGGAACACCAGCGCGAAGATGACGCAGGTGATCACCAGCAACATGGTGTGCAAGTCGTATTGCTGGCGGGCAATGGGAGTGACGGGGGCTTGCAGATTCAACTCGGCCGCTGACGCGCAGGATATCGGCAGCCAACAGCAAAGGACGCGCATACAGGACATGGAGCCCCCCTAGAAATCCTCAACTGACATGAAATGGTGCTGACTGGTCCGGTCTATTCCCATGACCGGTTAATGGCATGCTAGAAAAAAAGGTCAAGGAAAACAAGAAAATGTCTTGCGGCAACGCAATAAAATATTACGGATGGGAATCGCTGAGCGCGCCGTTCCGCGCCCGGCGGCTCAGTTGGGTTCGCCGGCCAGGTGCGGCACTTCCAGCAATAGCGGCGCCGGCATGTGTCTTTGCAGGGTTTCCAGGTTCTGCTCGTAGGCCTGTTGCTGCGGCACCACTCGATTGGCCACCCAGCCGGCCAGCGGCAGCCCGGCGTCCAGCACCGCGCGCGCGGTCAGCAAAGCGTGGTTGATGCAGCCCAACCGCATGCCCACCACCAGAATCACCGGCAGTTGCAAGGCCTTGGCCATATCGGCCATGAACAGCCGGTCGGACAGCGGGGCCATCCAGCCGCCCGCCGCCTCCACCACCACCACGTCGGCGCAAGCGGCCAATTGCTGGTAATGGTCGACGATCACGTCCAGCCGGATGTCCACGCCGGCCTCGCTCGCGGCGATATGCGGCGACACCGGCGGCAGGAATCGATAGGGGTTCATCAGTTCCAGATCGGACTGGCCGGTGGCGGCGGTCAGCCGCGCCACGTCGTCGTTCCACCAGCTGCCGTCGGCCAGCAGTTCGCAGCCGGAAGCCACCGGCTTCATCGCCAGCACGCGCTTGCCTTCGGCCTGCCATTGGCGGATCAATTGCACGGCGACGTGGGTCTTGCCGATTTCGGTATCGGTGCCGGTGATGAAGAAGGCTGCGGACATGGGCGCTTTCCGTAATGGGGAAGGAGAGAGCTGGCAGTCTAGCGCCGGCCCGTCCGCGCGTAAAACGCAAAAGCCCCGGCTCCGCCGCGCAACGACGCCGACCTCATGGGTCGGCTGTCCGCCGCGCGGCCTTGTGAGCCGGGGCAAAAAGGGTCGGCCTTGTGGGCCTGATGGACTTCACACTCGATAAAGTGAACTCCCTGGGCCGGACGGTCTAACGCTGACTGCACGCCGACAAGGACGGGATGGAAAACCTTGTCGACGACGCGCCGCGCTGGCCGCCTCGGCCGGAAAACCTCATACCAGCGCTTGTGCGTTCAGCTTTTGCTCCTGGTTCATCAATTTGTTCAAGGCCGACAGATAGGCCTTGGCCGAGGACACGATGATGTCGGTGTCCGCGCCCAGGCCGCTGACGATGCGGCCGTCTCGCGCCAGGCGCACCGTCACTTCGCCTTGGGATTCGGTGCCCTTGGTGATGGCGTTCACCGAGTACAGTTCCAGTTCCGCGCCGCTGGCGGCCACGCTTTCAATCGCCTTGAAGGCGGCGTCCACCGGACCGGAGCCGCTGGATTGGGCGCGGCGCTCTTCGCCGTGCGCCAGGAAGACGATGGAGGCCACCGGCGCTTCGCCGGTTTCGGTGGCGATCTTCAAGGACACCAATTTGTAATCCTCTTCGCGGACGGTGCTGAACTCGTCCGACACCAGCGCGTGCAGGTCCTCGTCGAAAATCTCGCGCTTGCGGTCCGCCAGCTCCTTGAAACGGGCGAAGGCGGCGTTCAGCGCTTCTTCGCTGTCCAGCACGATGCCCAGCTCGATCAGCTTGGTCTTGAAGGCGTTGCGGCCGGACAATTTGCCCAGGGTCAGGCGGTTGGTGCTCCAGCCCACCGATTCGGCGGACATGATCTCGTAGGTTTCGCGGTGCTTGAGCACGCCGTCCTGATGGATGCCGGACTCGTGGGCGAAGGCGTTGGCGCCGACGATGGCCTTGTTGGGCTGCACCGGATAGCCGGTCACCGTGGACACCAGCTTGGAGGCCGGCACGATCTGGGTGGCGTCGATGCCGGTTTCCAGCGCGAACACGTCCTTGCGGGTGCGCACCGCCATCACCACTTCCTCCAGGCTGGCGTTGCCGGCGCGCTCGCCCAGGCCGTTGATGGTGCATTCCACCTGGCGCGCGCCGCCCAGCACCGCGGCCAGGCTGTTGGCCACCGCCATGCCCAGGTCGTTGTGACAGTGGGCGGACCAGACCACTTTGTCGCCGCCCGGCGTCTTGGCGATCAATTCGCGGAAGAAAGCCTCGGTGATGAAGGGCACCGCGTAACCGACGGTGTCCGGCACGTTCAGCGTGGTGGCGCCGGCCTTGATCACTTCGCCGAAAATGCGCGCCAGGAAGTTGATGTCCGAGCGCAGCGCGTCTTCGGCGGAGAACTCCACGTCGTCGGTGTATTCGCGGGCGATTTTCACCGCCGCCACCGCCGCCGCCACCACTTCGTCCGGGCTCATGCGCAGCTTCTTCTCCATATGGATGGGGCTGGTGGCGATGAAAGTATGGATGCGGCCGCGCGCCGCCGGCTTGATCGCTTCGCCCGCGGCGCGGACGTCGCGCTCGTTGGCGCGGGCCAGACTACAGACGGTGGAGTCCTTGATCACTTCGGCGATGGCGTGGATGGCGTCGGCGTCGCCCGGGCTCGCCGCGGCGAAACCGGCTTCGATGATGTCCACGCCCAGACGCTCCAGCTGGCGGGCAATCCGGATCTTTTCTTCCTTGGTCATCGATGCGCCCGGCGATTGCTCGCCGTCGCGCAAGGTGGTGTCGAATATATAAAGACGATTGCCCATCTGGCTGTTTCTCCCTGGTCCCTGCATTGCAATTTCCGCGCCTGTCCCGACGCCGATCAGATAATCGTTGAAATCGAAGCGTTTACCCTGGCTGGCCGCCATCACCGCCAGCTTGTTGAGCTGGGCCAATGGCAGGCTGCCGCGTTCTCTCCATTTGTATATCGCCGCCCGAGTCACCGGCTCATCGGCGAACAAGCGATTCAGATCCTCAGCCAGCTGTCCCGGCCCGCCGAAGTCCGCAATCAAGCGTTCAATGTCCAATTGCATCATGTGCTCCCGCAGCAAATTTTGATCCAGCCTACCGGCAAGCAAGACATAAAGTCAAATCTTCACGCTGAAAACTGTGATTAAAACGTTACACCCGATGTCCAAGCCAAAAATATCGGACATTATGTCTATTTTTGCTTGGCAATTGCCTAAGCTTTAAGCAAAGCGCAAGCGATCAGACGCCGGCAGATCGGTTATACTCTTGGGTTTAGTCAGATTGATCGAGGACAAACCAGTGTCCGAACGCCTGTTCGTGCTGTTGCAACATCTGATGCCCAAGCTGGCCATGACCCGGTTGGCGGGCCGCATCGCCAACTGGGAAGGCGGCAGCCTGACGCAATGGATCATCCGCCGCTTCATCGCCCGCTATCAGGTGGACATGAATGAAGCCGCCGCCAGCGATCCCTCCGCCTACGCCAGCTTCAACGCCTTCTTCACCCGCGCCCTGCGCGCCGACGCGCGCCCGCTCTCGAGCGAACGGCTGGCGTGCCCGGTGGACGGCGCCATCAGCCAGTTCGGCCGTATCGAGCAGGGGCAGATTTTCCAGGCCAAGGGCCGCAGCTACTCCGCCCAGGCGCTGCTGGCCGGCGACGCCGAATCCGCGCGCCGTTTCGACGACGGCCATTTCGCCACCATCTACCTGAGCCCGCGCGACTACCATCGCATCCACATGCCTTGCGACGGCCGCCTGCTGCGGATGAGCTATGTTCCAGGCGAGCTGTATTCGGTGAACCCGGCCACCGCCCGCGGCGTGGACCGCTTGTTCGCGCGCAATGAACGCGTGGTCTGCCTGTTCGAGGGGCAGGACGGCCGGCCCTTCGCGCTGGTGCTGGTGGGCGCCACCATCGTCGGCAGCATGGCCACCGTCTGGCACGGCGTGGTCAATCCGCCGCGGCCGGGCCAGATCCGGCACTGGGACTACCGCGACCAGGACATCCGTCTGGCCAAGGGCGAGGAGATGGGCCGCTTCTTGCTGGGCTCCACCGTAGTCTTGCTGTTCCCGCAAGGCCCGCTGAGCTTCAACCCCGCCTGGCAAGCCGCCGGCGCGGTGCGCATGGGCGAGGCGATGGCCGACTGAAGGCTCTCGCTCCAAACGCAACGGCGCCCAGGGCGCCGTTTTTCATGGGCCGGCCTTGCGTCCGCGCCGTCCAAACGCAAAAAAGCCGGGAAATCTCCCGGCTTTGCTTAATGCGGCAGCCCGCGGACTCAGTTCTTGGACTGGTCCACCAGCTTGTTCTTGGCGATCCACGGCATCATCGCGCGCAGCTCGGCGCCCACTTTCTCGATCGGGTGATCAGCGGTCAGACGACGACGCGCGGTCATGCTCGGATAGTTGGTCTTGCCTTCCAGGATGAACATCTTCGCGTATTCGCCGGACTGGATGCGGTACAGCGCCTTCTTCATCGCGTCCTTGGTGGCGGAGGTCACCACTTCCGGGCCGGTCACGTACTCGCCGTACTCCGCGTTATTGGAGATCGAGTAGTTCATATTGGCGATGCCGCCTTCGTACATCAGGTCGACGATCAGCTTCAACTCGTGCAGACACTCGAAGTAAGCCATTTCCGGCGCGTAGCCGGCTTCCACCAGGGTTTCGAAGCCGGCCTTGACCAGCTCCACCGCGCCGCCACACAGCACGGCCTGCTCGCCGAACAGATCGGTCTCGGTTTCCTCGCGGAAATTGGTCTCGATCACGCCGCCCTTGGTGCCGCCGTTGGCCGCCGCGTAGGACAGCGCCACGTCGCGCGCCTTGCCGGACTTGTCCTGATAGACCGCGATCAGGGTCGGCACGCCGCCGCCCTTCAGGTATTCAGAGCGCACGGTGTGGCCCGGGCCTTTCGGCGCCACCATGATCACGTCGACGTCGGCCGGCGGCACGATCTGGTTGTAATGGATGTTGAAGCCGTGGGCGAAGGCCAGCGCCGCGCCCTTCTTCAGATTGGGCGCGATGTCCTTGCCGTAGACGTCCGGCTGCGATTCGTCCGGCAGCAGAATCATCACCACGTCGGCCTTCTTCACCGCCTCGGCCACTTCCTTGACCTTGTGGCCGGCCGCTTCCGCCTTCTTCCAGGAAGCGCCGTCCTTGCGCAGGCCCACCACGACGTCCACGCCGGAGTCTTTCAGGTTCTGCGCATGGGCGTGGCCCTGGGAACCGTAGCCGATGATGGCGACTTTCTTGCCCTTGATGATGGAGAGGTCAGCGTCTTTGTCGTAGAAAACTTTCATTTGCAATCCTTGATTTCGTTTGTTTAGGCGGCCCGGCCCTTGGCCGGCGCCCGCCTGCTTCAGATTTTCAGAACCCGCTCACCCCGACCAATGCCGGATGCGCCGGTACGGACCGTTTCCAGGATCACTGTGCGGTCCACCGCCTCGATGAAGGCGCCGAGCTTTTCGCTCGTACCGGTCAGCTCGATGGTGTAAGTCTTTTCCGTCACGTCGATGATGCGTCCGCGGAAGATGTCGGCCATGCGCTTCATCTCCTCGCGGTCCTTGCCGGTGGCGCGGACCTTGATCAGCATCAGCTCGCGCTCGATGTGCTCGGATTCATTGAGGTCTATCACCTTGACCACCTCGATCAGCTTGTTGAGCTGCTTGGTGATCTGCTCGATGACTTCGTCGGAACCGTGAGTGACGATAGTCATGCGCGACAGCGTCGGGTCCTCGGTCGTGGACACTGTCAGCGAATCGATGTTGTAGGCACGGGCCGAAAACAGGCCCACCACGCGGGACAATGCGCCCGCTTCGTTTTCCAGAAGAATGGATAGGATATGTCGCATACCGGCTGGCCTCAACACATATTGCCGTAGTCACGGTTGTTCTCGAAGGGCACGTTCTGCACCTCGCTCATGTGCTCGGGCAGGTCCATCTGGTCCAGGCCCTTGCCGTTTTGCACCATCGGGAACACGTTCTCGGACTGGTCGGTACGGAAATCCAGGAACACCAGCCGCTCCTTCAGCTTCTGGCTGAACGCCTCCTTCAATACCGGCTCCACGTCGGCGGGGTCTTCCACCTTGAAGCCGATATGGCCGTAAGCCTCGGCGATTTTGACGAAGTCCGGCAAGGCGTCCATATAGGATTCGGAATAGCGCGTGCCGTAGAAGAACTGCTGCCACTGGCGCACCATGCCCAGGTAGCGGTTGTTCAGCGCCAGCACCTTCACCGGGGTGTGGTACTGCTTGCAGGTGGACAGTTCCTGGATGTTCATCTGGATCGAGCCCTCGCCGGTGATGCAGGCGACGGTGGCGTCCGGATTGGCCAGTTGCGCGCCCATCGCCGCAGGCAGGCCGAAGCCCATGGTGCCGAGTCCGCCGGAGTTCAGCCACTGCTTGGGATTGTCGAACTTGTAGTACTGCGCCGCCCACATCTGGTGCTGGCCCACGTCGGATGTGACGATGGCCTTGCCGCCGGTGATTTCGTACAGTTTCTCCACCACGTACTGAGGCTTGATCAGCTCGGTGGACGGGGTGTACAGCAAACAGTTGTGGCCGCGCCATTCCTCAATCTGCTTCCACCAGCCGGCCAGGGCTTGAGCGTCCGGCTTCTGGCCGGATTGCTTCAGCAGGTCCAGCATGTCTTTCAGCACATGCTTGACGTCGCCGACGATGGGGATGTCCGCCTTCACCCGCTTGGAGATGGAGGACGGATCCACGTCGATGTGGATGATCTTCTTCGGCTGGCTGAGGAAGTGCGAGGGCACGCTGATCACGCGGTCGTCGAAACGCGCGCCTATGGCCACCAGCACATCGCAGTACTGCATCGCCATATTGGCTTCATAAGTGCCGTGCATGCCCAGCATGCCGAGGAACTGCGGATCGGAACCCGGATAGGCGCCCAGGCCCATCAGGGTGTTGGTACACGGCAGGCCCAGCGATTTGACCAGCTCGGTCACTTCGCCGGCGGCATTGCCCTGCACCGCGCCGCCGCCCACGTAAATAAAGGGGCGCTTGGCTTCCAACAGCAGGTTCACCGCTTTCTTGATCTGCCCCGGGTGGCCGCGGGTAGCCGGCACGTAGGAGCGGATATGCACGCTTTCCGGGTATTGGAATTCCGTGCGCTGCTGGGTGATGTCCTTGGGGATGTCAACCACCACCGGACCGGGACGACCGGTCTTGGCGATGTAGAACGCCTTTTTGATGGTGGCGGCTATTTCATTGACGTCCTTGACCAGGAAGTTGTGCTTCACGCACGGGCGGGTGATGCCCACCATGTCCACTTCCTGGAAGGCGTCCAGGCCGATGGCCGGAGACGGCACCTGGCCGGACAGCACCACCATGGGGATGGAGTCCATATAGGCGGTGGCAATGCCGGTCACGGCATTGGTCGCGCCGGGGCCGGAGGTGACCAGGGCCACGCCCACCTTGTCGCTGGAACGGGAGTAGGCATCGGCGGCATGCACCGCCGCCTGCTCATGCCTGACCAGCACATGTTTGAATTTGTCCTGCCGGAAAATGGCATCGTAGATTTCCAGCACCGCGCCGCCGGGGTAGCCGAAAACAAATTCGACACCTTCTTCCTGCAGGCAGCGGACAACCGCTTCCGCGCCCGATATCTGCATATCGCCTCTTGTCTTTGCGTTAGTTTCATCCCGTATCGGACGACCTTAGCGTATTGCTTTGAAACCGGTCAAGTGCTTTTGTGCAGGTGCAATATGCGTCTAAGCCTCGGTAAATTCAGGAAAAAAATCAGGCTTGGCCGAATCGGCGGCGCTCTGCTACCATCTTCTGTTGGCATCAACTCAAACTCTCACCCGATGGCTAGCCGCGAGGAAATGGCCGACTTCCTGGAGTCGGCGGAGAAACGCGCTTTCAAGCAGGCGTGGTATTCGGTCCAGAACGAAGACAGCGCATTGGATATCGTGCAGGACTCGATGATGAAACTGGCGGATCGCTATCCGCACGCCCCGGCGGCGGAACTGCCGCTGATCTTCCAGCGCATCCTGCAAAACACCATCCGCGATTTCTACCGCCGCAGCAAGGCGCGCCGTTTCGTCAGTACGCTGCTGTCTTCGCTGATCCCCGCCCGCGAGGAGGAGGACGGCCCGGACCCGCTGGAAGTGCTGGACGTGGCCGCTGACGAGGCGCACAGCAACCCCGAACTGTGGTGCGCGCGCAAGGAAACCGCCGTGTTGATCGAGGCCTCGCTGCAGTTGCTGCCCGCCCGTCAACGCGAGGCCTTTTTGCTGCGTTATTGGGAGGGTCTGGATGTCGCCGCCACCGCGCGCGTGATGGGCTGCTCGGAAGGCAGCGTGAAAACGCATTGCTCGCGCGCCAATCACACGCTGGCCGCCATCCTCGCGCAAAAGGGAGTGACGCTATGAAACCTTCCAATCCCCTGCCCGGCCATGTGTCCCGCGTGCTGGATCACGCCAGCGACGATCTCGACCCCGCGCTGGAACGCAAACTGCGCCAGGCGCGCGAACGCGCGCTGAGCCGCTTCGACGCCCATTCCCCCGGCGCCGCGCCCCCGCGCGAGCGGCTGGGCCTGTGGGCTCAACGCCATGTGTTGTCGCTCCGCCGCGGCGGCCTGGCCTTGGGCTTCGCGCTGTTGACCGGCGCCGGCATGATGCTGGCCGAAGACCTGCTGCTGGAGGAAGAAGCGGTGGACGCCGCGCTGCTGGCGCAGGATCTGCCCTTCGAAGCCTTGCTGGAACCGCATTTCAGCCGAGGCCTGCATGAATAGCGGCCGCCGCCTGCTGCTTGCCCTGTGCCTGAGCGGGCTGCTGACGCCGGCGGCCAAGGCCAGCCCGCCGGCCAACCCCAGCTGGGCGCAGTTGAGCGCGGAACAGCAACAGGTGCTGGCGCCGCTGGCCACGGAATGGGACCGCTACGCGCCGTATAAAAAGCAGAATCTGCTGGCCATCGTGCCGTCCTTCCAACAGCTGCCGGAGGCCCAGCGCCAGCGCGTGCAACAGAAGCTGAAAGCCTGGTCCGAGCTGAGCCAGCAGCAGCGCGACGAAATCCGCGCCAACTGGAAAGCCTTGCAGCAGATGCCGCCCGAACAACGCCGGCAGGCCATCCAGCGCCTGCAACAACAACATAAAGCCCAAGATGCCTCCCGCTGACGCCCCCGCCCTGACTCCTCCGACACTGAAACGCAGCCTGGCCAGCCTGTTCTACGAATTGCTGCTGGTCGCCGCGCTCTTGCTCACCGTCACCGCGGCGCTGACCCCGTTGCAAACGCTGATCGGCCAGGGGCCGCTGTTCAAGGCCCTGCTGAAAGGTGTGCTCGCCGTCGCGCTATTCGGCTACTTCGGCTATTGCTGGGTGCGCAGCGGCCAGACCGTGGCGATGAAGACCTGGCGCATCAAGCTGGTCAACGCCCGCGGCGGCGGCATTGTCTGGAAGCAGGCGGCGGCGCGCTACCTGATCGGCCTGACCTTGTTCGTCGGCATGCCGGCGGTGTCCTACCTAGGCTGGGCCAATGCCTACGGCCACCAGCCGCAGGCGCTGTGGCTGGCGCTGAGCTGGTGCCTTGTGCCCTTCCTGGCCAAGTTCTACGACCGCGACAAACTCTTCCTGCACGACAGACTGGCCGGCACCCGGCAGATCGTGCTGCCCAAGCCGCCGCATCCGGGCAAGAAGCGGCGCGGCGAGCCCACGCCGGGCTGACTAAGCCCGCGCCAGCAAAGGCTCTGTCTCGGCGAACTCCGCCAGAACGTCCAGCAAGACCCGCACCCGCGCCGGCGGATAACGCCGTTGCGGCCATACCGCGTACACCGGCTGCGCCGGCATTTCCCAGCCGGCCAAGACCTGCCGCAAGCCGCCTTCCGCCAACTGACGGTGGCACAGGCTATGGGGACAGACGGCAATGCCGACGCCGGCCTCGGCCAAGCGGCGCGGCAGCAGCATATCGTTGACCCGCAGCCGCGGCGGCGGCAACTCCCATTCCGCGCCGTCGTCCCGGCGCCGCAAATGCCAGCGCTCGAACGGCTCCGCCACCAGCAAGGCGTGACGCTCCAGCGCCTCCGGCGTCCGCGGCTCGCCTTGCGCCGCCAGATAGGCCGGCGCGGCCACCAGCAAAGTGCGCACCCAGCCCAGCCGTCTTTGGTTCAAGCTGGAGTCCGGCTGCTCCCCTACCCGCAAGGCCAGGTCCGCCATGCCGCTGAGCAGGTCGTCGATGGCGTTGTTCAGATGCAGCTCCAAGCGCAAGTCCGGATAGTCTCTGAGCATCCGCCGCCACACCGGCACCAGGACGTCGTTGCCCAGGCTCAGCGGCGACAGCACCCGCAGCACGCCCTTGACCTGGTGCAGCGAATCGGCCAGCGACGCGGCGGTCTGGCTCAGCGATTGCAGCAAGGGCCGGCATTGCTCGTAGTACTGCCCGCCTTCCGCCGTCAGCTCCATCCGCCGCGCGCTGCGGTGCAGCAGGCGACAGCCCAATTCCCGCTCCAGCGCCTGCAAGCGCCGCGACAGGGTGGCGGTGGGCACGCCCAGCCGCCGGGCGGCGGCATTCAGGCTGCCGGCGTCGACAATGCTCACGAATAACTGCAGATCATCCAGCATGATTTCATTTTTGGAATTTGAATTCGATATTTTAAGTCTATTTACATAAATGATTTTTGCCTAGACTGGCCTTGCAGCTCGCCGCTGCGACTCTCTCTTGAAAGGAATTGCCATGTCTCTGCGCCTGCCCTACACCCAACTGTCCCCCGCCGCCTACCAAGGGCTGGCCAGCGTCAAAGCCAGCCTGCAGCACAGCAGCCTGGGCCTGCCCTTGATCGAGCTGGTTTACCTGCGCGTATCCCAGATCAACGGCTGCGCCTTCTGCCTGAAAATGCACGCGTCGGCCCTGCGCGCCCGGGGGGAAAGCAATGAACGCATCGATTCTCTGGCCGGCTGGCGCGTCAGCGAGTTGTACAGCGCCCGCGAGCGCGCGGCGCTGGAATGGGCGGAATCGCTGACCGACATCGCCGTCACCCAGGCGCCGGACCAGCACTATCTGCCCTTGCAGGAACACTTCAGCCCGGAAGAAGTGGCGGACCTGAGCTTCGCCATCGCCCTGATGAACGCCTTCAACCGGCTGGCGGTCAGCATGCGTCAGTAAGCGCGCTTCCCGCTGGTGCGGGTGATGACTGAAGACTATTATTTCACGTGAAGATAAACTAACTTCAAGCCGTGCTAATCTCTGCGCCCGGTAGTCATCCAGTTGTCACCCACACATCAGGAACCGTCAGTGATGCAACAAGCACCAGACCAGATTGACCGTATCGTGGCCCTGTGGCGCGAGGTTCGCCCGGACTTGGACCCGTCCTCCACCGAAGTGGTCGGCCGCATTGTGCGAATGGAGTACTTCGTCACCCGCCGCGTACTGCACGATTTGGCGCGCCACAATCTGAATGTCGGCGAATTCGACGTGTTGGCCGCGCTGCGCCGCGGCGGCGAGCCGTTCCAGCTGTCCCCCAATCAACTGCAAGGCATGGTGCTGATTTCCTCCGGCGCGCTGACCAACCGCATCAATCGTCTGGAAGAAGCCGGCCTGGTGACCCGCTCGCCGGACCCGGGCGACCGCCGCGGCGTGATCGTGACGCTGACGCCCAAGGGCTTCGAGGTGATCGAGGACGCCGTCGGCAACCATCTGTCGGCCGAGGCCGAGTTGATCGAGATGCTGGACGCGGAAGAACGCGCCACGCTGGCGCGCTTGCTGAAAAAGATGCTGCAAACCCAGGAGGATTGAAATGCGCGCGCCCTCCTGTAGCCTGCCGCGCTGAGCGGACAAAAAAACCGGCCTGGATTCCAGAGCCGGTTTTTTTTTGCATCCGCGCTTCAGCGCAGCAGCGGCGGCGCGGCGCCCGCCGCCGCCGTTTTCACCGGCAGCGGCGCCACCCAGTGCCAGCGGCCTTTCCAGGCCCCCATCACCAGATTGGGATACTCGGCGCGGCCCAGGCTGCCGTTGTAGCGGCCCAGCGCGCGGAACAGATTGCCGCGCTCGATATCCAGGTAGTAACGCAGAATGGTGCAGCCGTAGCGCAGATTGGTGGTGAGGTCGAACAGATTGTGCTGCGCATTGCCTATGCTGCGCACCCAGAACGGCATCACCTGCATCAGCCCGCGCGCGCCAGCGCCGGAGATCGCGTACTTGTTGAAGCCGCTTTCCACCTGGATCAGGCCCAGCACCAGCTGCGGGTCCAGGCCGGCGCGGGTGGCCTCGTAATGGATGGCGGTGAGCAGACGCTCGCGCGTCCATTTATCCGGAATCCGCTTGGCCAGCCGGCTGGACATCTCTCCCAGCCAGGCGTCGGCCTCGCGCTGGTCGTCGAACACCAGCCGCGGCGCATTGGCGTCCGACACCGAACGGCGCATGGTGGAAGCGACGTTGGCGGCCAGCGCCTCTTCCTTCTGCGCGCCGGCCCACGCCGGCATCGCTGCCAGCGCGGCCAACAATACGACGATGCCGGATCGGATCATAAGACGGTCACAGTCCCAGTTTGGCTAGCACTTGTTCCAGCATAGCATCGGCGGCCAGCGCGCTGGCCTCCGCGTCGCGACGGTGCTGGTACTCGACCTTGCCTTCCTTCAGGCCGCGGTCGCCGATGGTGACCCGATGCGGCGCGCCGATCAGTTCCCAATCGGCGAACATCGCGCCCGGGCGTTCGCCGCGGTCGTCCAGGATCACGTCCACGCCCTTGGCCAGCAGGCCTTGGTACAAGGCGTCGGCGGCGGCCTTCACCTCGGCGGAACGGTCATAGCCCACCGGGCAGATCACCAGGGCGAACGGCGCGATGGCGTCCGGCCAGATCATGCCCTTGTCGTCGAAGTTCTGCTCGATCGCCGCGCCCAGAATGCGGGTGACGCCGATGCCGTAGCAGCCCATCTCGAACGGCTTGGGCTTGCCGTCCTCGTCCAGGAAGGTGGCGTTCATCGCTTCCGAGTACTTGGTGCCCAGATAGAACACATGGCCCACTTCGATGCCGCGCTGGATCGCCAGCTCACCCTTGCCGTCCGGCGAGGCGTCGCCGGCCACCACATTGCGGATGTCCATCACTTCCGGCTCCGCGCAATCGCGGCCGAAGTTGACGCCGGTGTAGTGCTGATCGTCCTCGTTGGCGCCGGTAATCATGTCGGCCATCTTGGCGACGGTGCGGTCGGCGATGACGCGGCCCTTGAAGCCCACCGGGCCCAGCGAGCCGGGATTGGCGCCGAAGGCGGCCTTGATCGCGGCCGGCGAGGCGAAAGTCAGCGGCTTCTTGATGCCGGCGATCTTCTCCGCCTTGACTTCGTTCAGCTCGTGGTCGCCGCGCACCAGCAACAGCACCGGCTGATCTTCGTCGCCGTCCACCACCACCGCCTTGACGGTCTGCTTGACGTCCACGTTCAGGAAGCCCACCAGATCGGCGATGGTCTTGACCTTGGGCGTGTGCACCTTGGCCATGGCCGCGCCGGCGGCCGCGCGTTCGCCGGCCGGGGCCACGGCTTCGGCCAGTTCGATGTTGGCGGCGTAGTCGGAACCCGGGCAGTAGACGATGG
The DNA here is from genome assembly GCF_021496765.1 of Chromobacterium sp. Beijing. NCBI lineage: Bacteria > Pseudomonadati > Pseudomonadota > Betaproteobacteria > Neisseriales > Chromobacteriaceae > Chromobacterium > Chromobacterium sp. Beijing. The sequence continues at coordinate 4,382,447 of NZ_CP053750.1, read as the reverse complement.
CGTCCTCGCCGGTGTCGGCGATCACCTGGAATTCATGCGAGCGGTCGCCGCCGATCGCGCCGGTGTCTGCGGCGACGGCGCGGTAGCTCAGACCCAGGCGGTCGAAGATGCGGCAGTAGGCGGCGTACATATTGTCGTAGCTGACGCCGGCGGCATCGGCGCTGCGGTCGAAGGAGTAGGCGTCCTTCATGGTGAACTCGCGGCCGCGCATCACGCCGAAGCGCGGACGGCGCTCGTCGCGGAACTTGGTCTGGATCTGGAAGAAGTTCTTCGGCAGCGCGCGGTAGCTGCGCAGCTCGTTGCGGGCGATGTCGGTGATCAGCTCCTCGGCGGTGGGCTGCAAGGCGAAATCGCGCTCATGGCGGTCCTTGAAGCGCAGCAACTCCTCGCCCATCTTGTCCCAGCGGCCAGTTTCCTGCCACAGGCCGGCCGGTTGCACCACCGGCAGGCTGACTTCGATTGCGCCGGCGCGATTCATCTCTTCGCGCACGATGTTTTCCACCTTGCGCACGCTGCGCAGGCCCATCGGCATCCAGGAGTAAATGCCGGCGGCCACTTTGCGGATGAAGCCGGCGCGCATCATCAGTTTCTGGCTGGCGATGTCGGCGTCGGCGGGGGCTTCCTTCAGGGTGGAAATGAAAAACTGCGATGCGCGCATGATGCGTCCTTGGCAATACGGTGTAATTGAGGGCTTGATTGTAGCGTTTGCCGCGCCTCGCGGCCAAGCCTTGCGCCGGCATCGCCGATTTGCGCTATAAAGATGCGTGTCCCGCCCCCCGCCGGCTACCCCAGATGCGGCCGCCGCGCAAGCAGACAGCCCGGACTCTGTCGTTTTACGAGAACACATCTCGGCTCTTGCGCGGCCTTTGCTTGGCTTACCCAGACCTCTGGAGTAATCTGCGCGCTCAAGAACCACCGATATTGCTGTGCAGCAATATACGGTGACGAACAATTCCATTGGATGCTTATGCAGGATCACAACAAACAGGCCATGGCTGGCCTGACCCTGGCCGCCTTGGGCGTGGTATACGGCGACATCGGCACCAGCCCGCTGTATACCCTGCGCGAATGCTTCACCGGCCAGGGCATCCCCACCACCCCGGAAAACATCTTCGGCATCTTGTCGCTGATCTTCTGGTCGCTGATTTTCGTGGTTTCCATCAAGTACGTGGCTTTCGTGCTGCGCGCCGACAACCGCGGCGAAGGCGGCATCATGGCGCTGATGGCGCTGGCCCGGCATTACACCACTCACGCCGCGCGCTGGAAGATCGTGCTGCTGGGCTTGTTCGGCGCGGCGCTGTTCTACGGCGACGCCATCATCACCCCGGCGGTGTCGGTCTTGTCCGCCGCCGAGGGCATGGAGCTGATTTCGCCGGCGATGGAAAGCTATGTGCTGCCGATGGCCATCGGCGTGCTGACCGGCCTGTTCCTGCTGCAACGCTTCGGCACCGCCAGCGTCGGCCTGCTGTTCGGCCCCATCATGCTGGTCTGGTTCTCCGTGCTGGGTCTGCTCGGCTTGCACCAGATCGTGCAAGCGCCGCAAGTGCTGCAGGCGCTCAATCCCTACCACGCGCTGCACTTCATCGGCCACAACGGCTGGGGCTCCTTCCTGACCCTGGGCTCGGTGGTGCTGGCGCTGACCGGCGCCGAGGCGCTGTACGCCGACATGGGCCATTTCGGCAGCTCGCCGATCCGCCGCGCCTGGTTCAGCCTGGTGCTGCCCGGCCTGGCGCTGAATTATTTCGGCCAGGGCGCGCTGCTGATGCAAAACCCGGCGGCGATCAAGAATCCCTTCTTCCTGCTGGCGCCGGACTGGGCGCTGCTGCCGCTGATCGTGATGGCGACGCTGGCCACGGTGATCGCGTCGCAGGCGGTGATTTCCGGCGCCTACTCGCTGACCCGCCAGGCCATCCAGCTGGGTTACTGCCCGCGGCTGGAAGTGCAGCACACCTCGGAAAAAGAGATCGGCCAGATCTATATGCCCTTCATCAACTGGGCGCTGCTGATCGCGGTGATGGTGGTGGTGCTGACCTTCAAGACTTCGTCCAGCCTGGCCGCCGCCTACGGCATCGCCGTCACCGGCACCATGCTGATCACCACCTGCCTGTTCTTCGTGGTGGCCCGGGTCAACTGGCGCTGGCCGCTGCCGCTGGCGCTGGGCGTCACCCTGATGTTCGCCACCATAGACCTGGGCTTCTTCAGCGCCAACATCCATAAAGTGGCCGACGGCGGCTGGCTGCCGCTGGTGCTGGGCATGGTGATCTTCACCCTGATGAGCACCTGGAAGCAGGGCCGCGAGCTGCTGTTCACGCGCCTGCGCGACCAGGCGCTGCCGCTGGACAGCTTCATCGAGAACCTGGAAGCCTATCCGCCGACGCGGGTGCAAGGCACCGCGGTGTTCCTGACCAGCACCTTGCACGGCGTGCCGCACGCGCTGCTGCACAATCTCAAGCACAACAAGGTGCTGCACGAGCGGGTGGTGTTGATGACGGTACGCACCGAAGACGTGCCCTACGTGGCGGAAGAGGACAGACTGGAGATCGTGCAGATGTCGGCTTCGTTCTGGCGCGTGGTGGCCCGCTACGGCTTCAAGGAAGACCCGAACGTGCTGCAGGTGCTGGAAGACTGCACCGCCCAGGGCCTGGCCTTCGAGCTGATGGACACGTCCTTCTTCCTGTCGCGGGAAACCATCGTGTCCACCGAGCGTCCGGGCATGTCGCGCCTGCGCGAAAAGCTGTTCGTATGGATGAGCAAAAACGCGATGCGCGCCACCGACTTCTTCCAGGTGCCGACCAACCGGGTGGTGGAGCTGGGCGCGCAAGTCGAGCTGTAAGCCCTACCGCCCCGCTCCCAAGCCGGACCGGCCCTGCCTGTCCGGCTTTTTCGCGCCTGACTCTAGCGTTGCAGGCCGCTGTCCGCCTCCGCCCGCGCCCAATCGAAGAACGGGCCGGGATCGGTCTTGCGCCCCGGCGCGATGTGCTCGTGGCCGATGACGGCGCTAAGCGGCAGCTTGCTCCGCAACGCCCGCGCCAGCGCTTGCAGCGTCCGGTATTGCGCCTCGCTGAACGGCTCGAAATCGCAGCCTTCCAACTCCACGCCAATGGAAAAATCGTTGCAGCGCTCACGCCCCCGCCAGCTGGACACGCCGGCATGCCAGGCGCGCCGCGTCACCGGCACGAACTGCTGCAGCTCGCCGGACCGACGAATGAAGAAATGGGACGACACCCGCAGGTGCTGGATTTCGGCGTAGAACGGATGCTCGTCAGGATTCAGCCGGTTCTGGAACAGCTGTTCCACGCCCAAGCCGCCGTAGCGATACGGCGGCAGGCTGATGTTGTGGATCACCAGCAGTTCCGGCGCCATGCCCTCGCCGCGTTCATCATGATTGGGCGAGGGCAGCCGGCGCGCGCCGTCCAGCCAGCCGTCTTCCAATAATTGCAAAGCAGGCGGCGGGGCCGGCTGATAATTCAAACGCCACAACATCAAGCCGTCCGGCGTGGACCAGCGCTGCTCGGCGACGAAACCGGCCTTGCGGTACAAGGACAACGCGGCGATATTGACCTCGGCGGTGTCCACGCTGACCTCGCCCTCGCCCACCAGCGCCCGGTTCAGCAGGCGATAGCCCCAGCCGGCGCGCAGCTGTTGCGGATCCACCACCACTCTTTCGATATGCAGACCGCCGTCCTCGCGGCGCGAGGCCACCAGCAGGCCGCGCAGGCTCTCGCCCTCGAACGCGCCCCAGACCGCGTAGGTGCAGGCCCGCGCCGCGGCCAGATCGGCCCACAGCACGGGCAGGTGCGGATAGGACAGCCACTCCGCCTCCAGGCGGTGGGCGGCCAATTGCAGATCCAAGGCGCGCGCGGCCAGCGCGGCGTCCCTCAAATCCAGGCTTTTCACTTCAAACGGGGCTTGCATTCACTCTCCCTGCGCGCGTAATCGATGCAACAATCCGGTAACTGGAACAGTCCAATATCGCACTTGTTTTCTGAGGCCCTACGCGGTATCAAGAACAACCGGGGCGGACAAGCCTTCATCCTGCATTCTACCGCTCCCGCCCGGCGGAAGGCTCGCCTTGCTTGAGCCGAATCATGGCCGCGGCCCGTTCCATGCCGCAGAATGCAGGCCGTCACCCATCACAGGAGAACGCCCATGCTGACGCTGGACTCTCTGAGCAACGCCGCCGCGCCCAGCTTCGAACAGCCGCTGGAAATGCTGCAAGCCTGTCACGACAAGATTCGCCGCTTCTGCGAGCAATTGGATCAGCTGCCCGCCTACATCGAGCAACACGGCGTCAACGAGGCCGCCCGCAATACGATAGACGGCGTGGTCCGCTACTTCGACCTGGCCGGCCCCGCCCATCACAGCGACGAGGAGGACGAGCTGTTCCCGCTGATTCTGGCGCGGGTGCCCACCGCCGCCTCCCGGCTGGAGCAACTGAGCGCCGAACACGGTTATCTGCATTCCTGCTGGAACGCGATCCGCGACGATCTGCTGGCGCTGCGCGACGGCAAGATCCACCGCATCAGCCGCAACGAGTTGGAGGAGTTCGCCCGCCAGTACCGCGAACACGCCGCAGCCGAGGAAAGCTGGCTGTTCCCCACCGCCGCCTCCGCCATCAGCGCCGAGGAAATGAGCGCCGCCGGGCAGCGCATGGCGGCGCGCCGGACGCAGCAGGCCGCCTGAACGACGCCTGCTCCAGGCCGCACGCGCAAAAAAGGCTGACCGCGACGGTCAGCCTTTTTATCTTGCCGCTCTCTCAGCGCCTGTTGACGTTCTCAGGCGGTCAGCTTCAGCAACTGCTCGAACGCGTCTTCGAACAGCTTCAAGCCGTCCTGCTGCAGCTTCTCGCCGGCGGCGGCCAGATCCACGCCGGACGCCCCCACCGCGTGCAACAGGGTTTGCGCGTCGTCCATGCCTTCCGGCAGCGTCAACGCGGCCTGGCCGTGATCGCGGAAGGCCGCCAGCGTGCCGTCCGGCACGGTGTTGACGGTTTCGTCGCCGATCAGGCTTTCCACGTAGAGCACGTCGGAGTAAGCGGCGTTCTTGGTGCCGGTCGACGCCCACAACAGATATTGCGGACGCGCGCCGGCGGCTTTCAGCTCGGCGAACTCGGCGCCGTGAAAACGTTCGCGGTAGCGGGCGTAAGCGGCCTTGGACAGCGCGATGGCCACCTTGCCCTGATGGGCCGCGCCCACTTGCGGATCCAGCAGGCTGTCGACGCGGGACAGGAAGAAGCTGGCCACCGCCTTGATTCCGGACACGTCCTTGCCGTCGGCGTGACGGGCGGACAGGCCGGCGATGTAGGCGTCCCACACCGCTTCCACTTGCGGCAGCGAGAACAGCAGGGTGATGTTGACGTTGACGCCTTCGCGCGTCAGCGTCTGGAAGGCGCGGATGCCGGCGGCGGTGGCCGGAATCTTGATCATGGCGTTGGGGCGGGCGATTTCCGCCCACAGGCGGCGCGCCGCGGCCAAGGTGCCGGCCTCGTCGTTGGACAGCTCCGGCGACACTTCCAGGCTGACATAGCCGTCATTGCCCTGGCTGGCGTCGTACTGGCCGCGCAGCAGATCGCAGGCGGCCTGGATGTCCGGCACCACCAGCGCTTCGTAACGCGCCTCGGCCGAGAGGCCGGCGTCCGCTTTCAGGCGGGCCAGGTCGGCCTGGTAGCTGGCGTCGCCGCTGATCGCCTTGTAGAAGATCGCCGGATTGGAGGTCACGCCGGCGATGCCGTCGTCGGCCAGCAGGCGCGCCAGTTCGCCGGAGGCGATCAGTTCGCGGGACAGATTGTCCAGCCAGATGCGCTGGCCGAAGGGGCGGATGGATTGCAGTCGATTCATGGTGGAACGATCCAGAATAAAGTCAGGGCGGACCCGGCGTCGCCGAGCCGGCCAGTGGCTACCACGCCATAGAGCCTGTTCAGAGTCTCGCGCACAAGGGCGAGACAAGACGAAAACAGCCGAGGAAGCGGAATGCACATACGGTACATGAGCATTTCGAAGCGGGTTTCTAACGCCGTATCGCCGAAGCGCAGCAGACTTTGAACAGGTTCTAAAATCGGCGGGCTAAAACGGACATCCTAACCCGCTTGGAGCGGCGCGCCAAGAGCGCCGACCCAAGCTTGCAAGAATACGCCGCATGCGGCCCCGCGGCGCGGCGCTCAGGCCGCTTGCGAGCCGCTGCGGCGGTCGCGCGGGAACACCGCGGAGAACACGCTGCCCTTGTCCGGCTCGCTTCTGATCTCCAGCCGGGCATGATGACGCGCCAGCACGTGCTTGACGATGGCGAGCCCCAGGCCAGTGCCGCCGCTGCCGCGCGAACGGCCGCGGTCCACCCGGTAGAAACGCTCGGTCAGGCGCGGGATATGCTCGCGCGGGATGCCGATGCCGGTATCCGCCACCGAGAAACGCAGCTGCTCGCCCTCCTCCTTCCAGCTCAGCGTGATGCAGCCGCCCTCCGGCGTGTAGCGCACCGCGTTGGACACCAGGTTGCCGAAGGCCGAGTGCAGCTCCTGCTGGCTGCCCCACAGCCAGGCGTCGCTGTGCCGGTCCAGCTTGACCTGATGGCGGCCGTGGGACAGGCCCTCGGCCTCCACCATCAGCGTGTCCAGCATATCCTGCATGTCCACCCGCTCCGACACCGTCGCTTTGGGGCTGTTCTCCAGCTTGGACAGAGTCAGCAAGTCCTCGACCAGGCTTTGCATACGCCGCGACTGCTCCATCATCATCGGCAGAAACTGGCGGAAGGTGGCGTCGTCCACCTGCGGCATGTCTCCCAGCGTCTCCAGAAAGCCGCCCACCACGGTCAGCGGCGTGCGCAGCTCGTGCGAGACGTTGGCGACGAAATCCTTGTGCACGGTCTGAACCCGCTCCAACTGGGTGATGTCGCGGGTCAGCAGCAGCTTGCGGGTGGAATCGAAGGGCACCATCTGCAAGGAGATCACCAGTTCGCGCGGCTGCACGAAGTTGAGCACCAGCGGCTGGCTGAAGCGCGCCTCGTTCATATAGGCGTGAAAGGCCGGTTGGCGGATCAGATTGAGGATCTGGTTGCCGACATCGCGTTTGCGGTCCAGACCCAGATGCTCCACCGCCATCGGGTTGATCCATTCGATGCGGTCGTGCTCGTCCAGCACCACCACCCCGTCCGGCATCGCCTCCCCGGCGTTGATGAAGCGCTCCAGCGCGTGGGTAAGCTTTTTCTGGCTCTGGCTCTGGGTGCGGGTGGTGCGGTACAGCGTCATGAAGATGGTGTGCCAGACGCCGAAGCCGTCAGGCACCCGCTCCGGAGTCGGCCGTTGCAGCCAACGCAGCAGCAGCGCCACATGGTAGAGATTGAAGGCCAGCCAGCCGCCCAGGCAGATGGCCACCGCGATCAGTCCGTCTTCCGCCGACGAGCCCAGCCAGAAGCCGAGGCCGATGACGGCGGTCGCCAGCAGCGAGGCCAGCGTGCGTTTCAGAAATTCAGGCATCAGGCCTCACTGCTGGGTGGAAAAGCGATAACCGGTGCCGCGCACGGTCTGGATCAGCGTGTCGTGCCCGGTGCCCTCCAGCGCGCTGCGCAGCCGGCGGATATGCACGTCCACGGTGCGCTCTTCCACGAACACATGGTCGCCCCACACCTGGTCCAGCAGTTGGGAGCGCGAATGCACGCGCTCGGGGTGGGTCATGAAGAAGTGCAGCAGGCGGAATTCGGTGGGGCCCAGATCGATAACGCCGCCGTTGCCGGTAACGCGGTGGGTGACCGGGTCCAGCCGCAGGCCTTGCACATCCACCGCGTCGTCGGTCATCTGCGGCGCGCGGCGGCGCAACACCGCCTTGATGCGCGCCAGCAGCTCGCGCGGCGAGAAGGGCTTGGTGATGTAGTCGTCGGCGCCGGTTTCCAGGCCGGTGATCTTGTCCTGCTCGTCCGAGCGCGCGGTCAGCATGATGATGGGCACATGGCGGGTGCGCTCGTCGGCGCGCAGGCGCTTGGCGATGTCCACGCCGCTGGCGCCCGGCAGCATCCAGTCCAGCAGCACCAGGTCAGGCAGCGCGTTGCGCACCAGCGTCAGCGCCGCTTCGGCGGTGCTGGCCCGCAGCACATGGTGGCCGGCCTGCGCCAGGTTGAAGGCAATCAGCTCCTGGATTGCCGGTTCGTCTTCAACAAGCAAGATATTGGCTGGCATGGTTGATCCATTCCCGTTTGAGTGTGTGGCAAGGATAAAAACGGGTGATTACAAAAATATGACATTTCGTCAAACTTTCCCACTTTGGCGCAGATTATTTTAACGCGCCAGCCGTAGACGCCTCAGCAAGCCAAAAAAAACGGGCCTGTTGCTGTGAACAGGCCCGGAATGGTCGTCGTCAATACAGATTTGATCTGACTAGAGACCAGGGACAAAGAGATCACCAGGACAGTTTCAAATGAGAGCGTTTTGGGACAATTCTCATCCGCAACGGATCTGGACAGGCGGGCCGCGGGACAGTGCGGCCAACCCTGATACGGCCAGCATTTTACGTAGCAAACAGGCGTTTTGATCAGATGGTTGATTGGATTTTCAGCCATTACGCCTTTTTTTATAAGTTTATTTCGTCATATTTCCTTATAATCGAAGAATGGATAAATTTGATAGAAAAATCATCGCCGCACTGCACGAAAACGCCCGAATCAGCTTCGCGGAACTGGCCCGGCGGGTGAATCTGTCGCCGCCGGCGGTGGCGGACCGGGTGAGCAAACTGGAGCGCGGAGGCGTGATCACCGGCTACCGCGCCACCATCGATCCCAACAAGGTGGGCATGCCCATCTGCTGCATGATAGAGCTGACGGTCAAGCATCTGGAGTACTTCGCGGTGATAGAGGAAATCCGCACCATGCCGGAGATCATCGAATGCATGTCGGTGACCGGCACCAGCGGACTGATGATGAAAGTGGTGGTGGACAATATGCCCACGCTGCAGGCCTTGATCGCGCGGCTGATGCAGTTTGGCGACACCAAGACCTCGATCGTGATCGAGGTGCCGGTGCCGCCTCGGCTGCCGGATCTGCAGCAAGATGAATAAGCCGGCCTCGTTCCCGGCATCCGCTCCTGGCGCCGCGCCATGAAAAACGGACAGGCTTGCCTGTCCGTTTCTTGAGCGAAAACCCGCTGGGCGCTTACTTGGCGGCCTGCCAGGCCACCGCGGTATCGATCATGCGGTTGGAGAAGCCCCATTCATTGTCGTACCAGGCCAGCACTTTGACTTCGCGGCCGCCGATGACGCGGGTCAGCGTGGCGTCGAAGGTGCTGGACGCCGGGTTGTGCAGGAAGTCGCAGGACACCAGCGGCAAGGTGTTGACGCCCAGCACGCCCTTGAGCGGGCCCTTGGCGGCGTCGCTGATCAGCTGGTTCACTTCTTCCTTGCTGGTATCGCGGCCGGCGGTGAAGGTCAGGTCCACCAGCGAGACATTGCTCACCGGCACGCGCACGGCGAAGCCGTCCAGCTTGCCCTTCAATTGCGGCAGCACCAGGCCCACCGCGGCGGCGGCGCCGGTCTTGGTCGGGATCATGGACACGGCGGCGGAACGGGCGCGGCGCAGGTCTTTGTGATCGGTGTCCAGCAGCACTTGGTCGTTGGTGTAAGCGTGCACCGTGGTCATCAGGCCGCGCTCGATGCCGATGGTGTCGATCAGCGGCTGCACCATGGGGGCCAGACAGTTGGTGGTGCAGGAGGCGTTGGAGACGATGGTCATCGCGCTGCTCAGCTGCTGGTGGTTGACGCCGTAAACCACGGTGGCGTCCACGCCTTCGCCGCCCGGAGCGGAGATCAGCACTTTCTTGGCGCCGGCCTGCAGATGCGCGCCGGCTTTTTCGCGAGTGGTGAACAAGCCGGTGCATTCCATCACCACGTCCACGTTCAATTCTTTCCACGGCAGCTCGGCCGGGTTGCGGATGGCCAGCAGTTTGATCTTCTTGCCGTTGACCACCAGGTGATCGCCGTCCAGCGCCACGGAAGCGGCGAACGGACCGTGCACGCTGTCGTAACGGGTCAGGTGTTCATGCAGCTCCGGCGAGGCCAGATCGTTGATGGCGACAATCTCGATGTCCTGATCGGCATAGCGCTCTTGCCATGCACGCACAATCATGCGGCCGATGCGGCCGTAACCATTGATAGCAACTCGCAACGTCATGATGCATCCTCCAAGTTGAAATGGCGCAAGGTCATCTTCCCGTGCCCTGCGCCACCACTGTCCGCCTGATTCCGCTTGTAATCAACTCGCTACATAAGTAGTGGGCGAATTACCAACATCGGCAGTGCGGAAATTGCGCCCAAGCTTGCCGTGCGTCAAATTCCGCCGGGCGACGCCCGGTTCTCAAGGCCTGTCCGAGGCCCCGCGACGCGCGGCGCATGGAAGCGACGCTCAGCCTTGCAATGCGGCGGCGTAATCGCCCGCGTCGCTATTCAATACTATATGCAATAGCGTGCCGGAGAAGGCGGTGACGCCGCTGGCCCCCAGTTGTTGCAGGGCGGCCTGGTCCACCAGCTCCGCGTTGGCCACTTCCACCCGCAGCCGGCTGCCGGCCACGGCTTCCACCTTGAGCACATTGGCCGCGCCGCCCAGCGCCGCCAGCCAGCGTTCGCGGTCTATGCCGACCACCTCGCCCAGGGCCTGCGCCGGCGCGGCCGTTTGGACGGCCGCCTCGGCGTCCGGGTTGCCCAGCGCGACGCGGATTTCGTCGGCGATCAGATCCGCCTCCGGTCCCAGCACCACTTGCACGCTGCCGGCGGCCGGCTTGATCAGGCCGCGCGAACCCAGCGCCTTCAGCGCGGCTTCGCTCACCTTGTCGTTGCTGGCCACTTGCAGGCGCAGACGGGTGGTGCAGGCGTCCACCGATTTCAGGTTAGCGGCGCCGCCCAGCGCGGCGATGAAGGCGCGCGCGCGGTCGCTGCCGGCGGCCACCGCCGCCACGGCCACCATCGCGTCTTCGCGGCCCGGGGTTTTCAGGTCGAATTTCTTGATGAAGAACACGAACAGCACGTAGTAGAGCGCGAAGTAGCCGATGCCCACCGGGATCAGCAACAGCGGCTTGGTGGACAGGCCGAAGTTCAGCAAGTAATCGAACAAGCCGGCGGAGAAGCCGAAGCCCAACTTGATGTTGAGCGCGTGCATCAAGGCCATGGCCAGGCCGGTCAGCACCGCGTGGATGGCGTACAGCGCCGGAGCCAGGAACATGAAGGCGAACTCCACCGGTTCGGTGACGCCGGTCAGCATCGCGGTCAGCGCCATCGAGAACAGCAGGCCGCCGACGGCTTGCTTGTTCTCAGGCTTGGCGGTGCGGTACATCGCCAGGCAGGCGGCCGGCAGGCCGAACATCATCACCGGGAAGAAGCCGGACATGAACATGCCGGCCGTCTTGTCGCCGGCGAAGAAGCGGGTCAGGTCGCCGTGCACCACCTTGCCGGCGGCGGAGGCGAAATCGCCCACCTGGAACCAGACAATGGTGTTGAGGATGTGGTGCAGGCCGGTGACGATGAGCACGCGGTTGAGCACGCCGTAGGCGAAGACGCCGATCTCGCCGGCGCCGATCAACCAGCGGCCGACGCTGTCGATGCCGGTCTGCACCGGCATCCAGACATAGCCCAGCACCGCGCCCAACAAGAGCATGGAGAAGCCGGTGACGATGGGCACGAAGCGCTTGCCGCCGAAGAAGGCCAGGTAGCTGGGCAGCTTGATGTCTTTGTAGCGGTTGTACAGCGCCCCGGCCACCAGGCCGGACAGGATGCCGGACAGCACCCCCATATTGATTTTCTCGTCTATCACCTTGAGCACCGCGGTGATCACCAGATAACCAATGGCGCCGGCCAGGCCGGAGGTGCCGTTGTTGTCCTTGGCGAAACCCACCGCCACGCCGATGGCGAAGATCAGGGCCAGGTTGCCGAAGATGGCGTCGCCGGCCTGGGCCATCATCTTGATGTTGAGCAGGTCCGGCTGGCCCAGGCGCAGCAGCAAGCCCGCCACGGGCAGAACGGCGATCGGCAGCATCAGGGCGCGGCCCAGCTGCTGAATGCCAGCGAATTTATTGTCAGAGGTACTCACGTCTCGTCTCCCAGTGTATGGACGCCGATGGGGGCATGGCGCTCCAGGCTGCTACCTTCTTGTGTGTCTGTACCGCTCGCTGCCGCGTGTCCCCGCGGCATGCGATGACCTCAAAACCACTTCATAAAAGCCCCGCGCGCGCCTGCGCGCCGGGCCGACTCAATCTTCCGGCCACCATTCGGCGGCCTGCGCGCGCACCGCGGCGGCGGAGTCCAGCGTCAGCAATTGCTCGGCGCGCTTGCGGCAAGCCTGCTGGTCCAGCGTCCTCACCTTGGCCTTGATCTCCGGCACCAGGCCGGGGCTGACCGATAGTTCGGCGACGCCGAGGCCGACCAGCACCGGCGCGGCCAGCGGGTCCGAGGCCAGGGCGCCGCATACGCCCACCCATTTGCCGTGCTGGCTGGCGCCGGCCACCGTGCGTTCGATCAGCCTCAGCAGCGCCGGGTGCATCGCGTCCAGGCTGGCGGCCAGCGAGGCGTTGCAACGATCCATCGCCAGCGTGTATTGCGTCAGGTCGTTGGTGCCGATGGACAGGAAGTCGGCCTCGGCGGCCAGTTGGTCCGCCAGCAGCGCGGCGGAGGGCACTTCCACCATCACGCCCAGCTGCGGCCGCTCGCTCAGCCCCGCTTCCTCGGCCAGCGCGTCGATGCGCTGGCGCAAGCGCCGCAGTTCGCCGACATCGGCGATCATCGGCACCAGGATGCGCAGCAGGGACAAGGGCCGCAGCATCAGCAGCGCGCGCAGTTGCTCGTCCAGCATCTCCGGATGGGCGAAGCCGGTGCGGATGCCGCGCAGGCCCAGCGCCGGATTCGGCTCCGGCGGCAGGGTCAGATAGGGCACTTCCTTGTCGCCGCCCACGTCCAGCGTGCGGATGATGGCGACACGGCCCTGTAATTCGTCCAGCACCGCCTGATAGGCGTTGGCCTGTTCGTAGCGATCCGGCGCGTCCTGACGGTCGATGAACAGAAACTCGGTGCGCAGCAGGCCGACGCTGTCGGCGCCGTGGCGCACCGCTTCGCGCGCGTCCTCTTCATTGGCGATATTGGCGGCCACCTCGACGCGCACGCCGTCCAGCGTCACCGCGGCGCCGTCGGCGTCCGCGCGCATATCGGCGCGGCGGCTCTCGCGCTCCGCCATCGCCTGCCGGGCGGCGGCCAACAGGGCCGCGTCCGGCGCCGGATGACAGCCGCCTTGGCTCGCATCCAGCAAGACTTCGCTGCCGGCGTCCAGCCGCAACACCTGAGGCCCGCAAGCCACCAGGGCCGGAATGCCCAGCGCGCGCGCCAGAATGGCCACGTGGCCGGTGGCGCCGCCGGCGGCGGACAGGATGCCGGCCACCCGCTCGCGCGGCAGCCGGGTCAGTTCGGAAGGCGCCAGGTCTTCGGCCACCAGAATGGAGGCCGGATACAGTGCGGGCTCGCTTTGGGCGTCGCCCAACAGGGCTTTCAGCACTTGGCGTTCAATGTCTTTGAGATCCGCCACCCGTTCGGCCAGCAAGGGGCTGCCCAGGCCGGACAGCACGCGGCATTGCGCGCGCGCCGCCTGACGGAAGGCGTGGCCGGCGCTGTGGCCGGCGGCGATGTCCCGTTCCGCCGCGTCCCGCAATTCCGGATCGTCCACCAGCGCCAGATGGGCGGCGAAGATGTCACTTTGCGAGGTCTGGCCGCGGCGCAAGGCTGTGTCGATGGCTGTGTCGATGGCGGCGGCGATGCCGGCGCTCACCTCGGCCAGCGCCCGGCGCAATTGCTCGCGCTCGCTGTCGGCGTTGACCGCGAACTCCGCCACCTGCGGCTCGAAGGCGTCGAGACGCACCACCTGGCCGATGGCCAGGCCCGGCGCCGCGCACACGCCGGCTATCCAGCCGGCCGGCAACGAGCGCGCCGGCGCGCTCGCCAAGGGCGCGGGCGCGCCGTGGCCGGATTCGGTGCGGGTCTGCAGCGCGGCGATCACCGCCGCGGCCGCGGCGGCCGCGTCCTCGCCCTGCGCCAGCACCGCCACATCGTCGTCCTCGGCCACGCCCAAGCCCATCAGGGCCACCACGCTGCGGGCGTTGGCCGCCTGGCCTTTGAACTCCACCCGCACGCTGGCGCGATATTGACGCGCCGCGTTCTGCACCAGCGCCGCCGGCCGCGCGTGCAGGCCGCCGGCATGGCGCACCGTGGCCTGACCGCGGCTTTCCGCGCCCTCGGCGCTGGGGGCCTCGTCGGCCGCCGCGCCGCCGGACAGCGTCAGAAACACGCTGCGGCCCGCCTGCTGCCAGCCCTCGCCCCGACTTTCCAGCGCATAAGCCTCGCCATTGGCGATCACCACCATGGTCAGCAGCGACGGCGCGCGCCGCGCCACCGCGTCCAGATCCACCTCGATCAGGGGCTGGCCCTGACGCACCGCGTCGCCGGCCTTGACCAGCGGCTTGAAGCCCTCGCCCTCCAGCTTGACGGTGTCGATGCCGATGTGGATCAGCACTTCCGCGCCGTTGGCGGCTCGCAGCGTCAAGGCGTGGCCGGTGCGCGCCAATTGCGCCACCTCGCCGTCACAGGGCGCCAGCAGGGTGCCGGACAGCGGCTCAATCGCCAGGCCGTCGCCCATCATCAAGCCGGCGAAGACCGGATCGGGCGCGCGGCTCAGCGGCACGGACGGCCCGTCAAACGGGGCCAGGAGTTCGAGCGTAGCGGACATGGGGGACGTCTCCATTCTTACTGACTGATGTGTCTCCGCGGCCGGCGCGGCTTCCGCTGGACGCCGTTCGCGGCGCGCCCCGTTCGTGTAGACGGTCGGGGCGCGGTTTCAAGCAGGACCGGACTCAGCGCGTGCAGGTCACTTTGGACAAGTGGCGCGGCAGATCCGGGTTCAGGCCGCGCGCCTCGGACAAGCGCGCCGCCATCAGGTAGAAGCTCTGGATCGCCAGCAGCGGATCCAGCGCCTCGTCGTCGGCCAGCGCCAGGGTCAGGTCGCGGCTGGCGATATTTTCCGGCGCCGCCAGCAGCACCTTGGCGCCGCGGCCGCGCATCTCCTCGGCCAGATCGATCAGGCCCTGTTGCTCCGGCCCGCGCGGCGCGAAGATCAGCAGCGGATAGCCGTCGTCAATCAAAGCCATCGGCCCGTGCTTGATCTCGGCGCCGGAGAAGGCCTCGGCCTGGATCGCGCAGGTTTCCTTGAATTTGAGCGCGGCTTCCAGCGCCACGGCGAAGCCCAGACCGCGGCCCACCACCATGATGCGTTCGGCGTCGCGCAAGACGTCCACCGCCGCCGTCCAGTCCTGGCGTGTGGCTTCGGTCAGGCGCTGCGGCAGATTGGCCAGCGCGGCCAGCAGCGCGTCGTCCGCCTGCCAGTGAGCGACCAGGCGCGCCACCGCGGACAGCGAGGTGATGTAGCTCTTGGTGGCGGCCACGCTTTTTTCGTCGCCGGCGCACAGAGGCACCACCCATTCGCAGGCGGCGGCCAGCGGCGATTGATGCTTGTTGACCAGCGCCGCGGTGCGCGCGCCGGCGGCGCCCAGCGCCTTCATGGTGTCGATCAGGTCCGGGCTTTGGCCGGACTGGGACAGGGCCACCGCCAGCTGGCCTTTCACCGCCAGCGGCGCGCGGTGCAGGGTCACCAGCGACATCGGCAAGGACACCACCGGCACGCCCAGCCGCTGCATCGCCAGATAGGCGAAGTAGTTGGCGGCGTGATCGGAACTGCCGCGGGCCACGGTCAGCGCCAGGCTGGGGCGTTCCACCGCCAGCGCGCGTCCCAGCGCGGCCAGCGCTTCATCGGCGTACATGTGTTGCGCGGCCACCGCCTCGGCGGCGTACAGCGCTTCTTCAAGCATCAACGAGGCCAATCTGTTCTCCCTCTACATAGACTTGCTGCAAATTCAAATCCGCGTCCATCGTCACGATGTCGGCCCAGGCGCCGACGGCGAGCCGGCCGCGATCGGCCAGGCCAAGGTAGTCTGCGGGATAGAGCGACAGCCGGTGCGAGGCGTCCGCCAGCGGCAGGCCGATGGACACCAGGTTGCGCAGCGCCTGGTCCATGGTCAGCGTGCTGCCGGCCAGGGTGCCGTCGGCCAGACGCACGCCGCCCATGCACTTGGTCACCGAGTGCGAACCCAGCTTGTATTCGCCGTCCGGCATGCCGGCGGCGGCGGTGGAATCGGTCACGCAGTAGAGGCGCGGAATCGCGCGCAGGGCGGCCCGGATCGCGCCCGGATGGACGTGGAGCAGATCCGGAATCAATTCGGCGTATTCGGCGTGCGCCAGCGCCGCGCCCACCATGCCGGGCTCGCGGTGGTGCAGGCCGCTCATCGCGTTGAACAGATGGGTGAAGCCGGACGCGCCTTGCTCCAGCGCCCGCACCCCGTCCTCGTAACTGCCCAGGGTGTGGCCCAGCTGCACCTTGACGCCCTGCTCCGCCAACTGGCGGATGATGTCCATATGACCGGCTATTTCCGGCGCCAGCGTAATCAGCGACACCGGCGCCAGCGAGCGGTACCAGTCCACCTGCTCCATCACCGCGCGGCAGGCGTCGTCGGGCTGGGCGCCCAGCTTGCCGGGATTGATGTAGGGGCCTTCCAGATGCACGCCCAGGATGCGGGCGCCGCCGGGCTGGCGTTCGCGACAGGAGGAACCGAGCGCGCGCAACACCTGCTCGATGTCGATCGGCGGCGCGGTCATGGTGGTGGCCAGCAAGGATGTGGTGCCGAAGCGGGCGTGCAGCCTGGCCACGCTCTCGGCGGCGCGGCCGCCCTCCATGATGTCGACGCCGCCGCCGCCGTGGACGTGCAGGTCGATGAAGCCCGGCAGCAAATAACGCTCCACCGTTCGGCCGGAGGCCAAGCGCGCGTCTATGGCCTCGATGCGGCCGTCGGCAGCCAGTTTCAATTCGCCGTCCATCCAGCCGGCCTCGGTCAGGATGCGTCCTTGCAGCACTCGGTTTTGGGTCATCGTCTCAGTTCGGCAACAAAATCGTAGTAGTCGTTACGGCAATAGGTATCGGTCAATTCAATCGCGATGTTCTCGGCGTTGAAGCCGATGCGGGTGATCAGCAACATCGCTTCGCCGGGGCGGATGCCGGCCAGCGTGGCGATGTCGCCGGAGGCGTTCACCGCGCGGATATGCTGCAGCGCGCGCACCACCGAATGGCCGCTGGCGTCCAGATGGGCGTACAGCGAGGTGCCCACTTGCTGCGGCTCCGGCAGATACGCCACCGGCAGCGTCGTCATCTCGATCGCCATCACCACTCCGTCGGCCAGCCGCTGGCGCTTCAGCCGCGACACCTGCGAAGTGGGCGACAGCCCCAGCTTGATCACTTCTTCATTGCTGGGCGCGAACACGCCGCGCTCCAGCCACACCGACGACGGCACGAAGCCGCGCTGGCGCAATTGTTCGGTAAAGCCGGTCAGCCGCGACAAGGGCTGCTCCAGCCTCGGCGTGATGAAGGTGCCCGAGCCCTGGCGCCGGCGAATCAAGCCCTGCTCCAGCAGCACATCCATCGCCTTGCGCGCCGTCACGCGCGAAATGCCCAGTTCTTCGGAAAACGTGCGCTCCGACGGCAGCGCCTCATCCGCCTGCCACCAGCCGGCGTTGATGGCGTCGGCCAATTTCCGCGACAACTGCAGATACAGCGGCGTGGTCAGGGTTTCATCCGGTTTCAATGCAAGCCAGCGATTTTCCATGGGTTGTCTGCAAGTGGTCTGAAAACCCCAGTGTATAACCTGGCTTCCCGGCTGGCATCTTCCGCGCTGACGCGAGTCGATTCCGGCCTTCCGGCTTACCGCGAACGTTAATACCACATTAATACCACGTCAATACCATTTTATTTACGCACATCATTGTCCGCTTGCTGCATGGCAGCAAAACGACAAACAGATGATTTGGCAGGGGAAATTGCGGGAGCAATGCGTATTGACCTGCGGGACAGGTCAGGGAATGAGCGTTTTTTGCAAGAATCAAGCAGATACAAGACCACACAGTAAGTATGGCAATAGTACCTTTCGCCAAACTTACATTAAAAATAGTCGTCTCATTTTAAATCATATGGCATTCATATGATGATTGGACTGCTCGGCAAACTGCTGGGCGCTTGCATACCACTCGTAGCTCAAAGGAGTCAGAATGAAACCACAACTGCGCCTTCCCGCCGCCCTCGCCCTGGCCTGCCTCAGCGCGCCGCTCTGGGCCCACGGCACCATGGAAGTGCCGATCAACCGCACCTACAACTGCTTCAAAGAGGGCGCGGAATCGCCGAAATCCGCCGCGTGCCAGGAAGCCCGCCGCGTGGGCGGCACCCAGGCCATGTACGACTGGAACGGCATCAACCAGAACCCGCAGGGCGACAACCACGCGGCGGTGGTGCCGGACGGCAAGCTCTGCGCCGGCGGCCAGGACAAGTTCAAGGGCTTCAATCTGGGACGCACCGACTGGCCGAAAACCAAGCTGGTGCCGGACGCCAACGGCAACTACGAGTTCGTCTACCACGCCACCGCGCCGCACTCGACCAAATACTTCAAGTTCTACGTCACCAAGAACGGCTGGGATCAGACCAAGCCGCTGAAGTGGTCCGACCTGGATCCGCAGCCCTTCCACACCGTGACCGGCAACCCGCCGCTGGACGCCAACAAGCGCTACCACATGGTGGCCAAGCTGCCGGCCGGCAAGAGCGGCCCGCACATCATCTTCAACGTCTGGAAGCGCGCGGACAGCGAGGAAGCGTTCTACTCGTGCTCCGACGTGGTATTCGGCGACGGCACCAATCCGCCGGAACCGCCGCCGGTGACCAATCCGTGGAAGGAAATCGGCAAGGTGACCGCTTATGAAAACCTGCCGAACAACAGCACCGCCACCCTGCGCGTGTTCGACGCCAGCGGCCGCGACGCCGAAACCATCCCGGTCAAGCTGGACGCCGTCAGCGGCCAGATGGCGAACTGGCCGTACGAGCTGGGCGTGAAAGTGAACGCGACCTCCAAAGCGATCCGCATCGGCGTGATGAATCAGAAGCAACGCACGGTGAGCATCACCCCGGAACATAGCGCCACCGCCAACCGCGTGTACCTGAACGACAGCTACAAGGGCTACACCTATCAGATCGACCTGAAAAAGGGCGACGGCGGCATCAACCCGCCGCCGGTGGGCGACACCTGGAAGGAAGGCCTGTCCTACACCGCCGGCCAGATCGTCAGCTATCAGGGCAAGAAGTACCGCTGCCTGCAGCCGCACACCGCCTGGGCCGGCGCAGGCTGGACTCCGTCCACCCAACCCGCCTTGTGGGCTCCGGCCTGACCATCCCCTTGTCAGCGCGCGGGCTGAACGCCTGACGCGCTGACTCGCCGGCCTTCCCCGTCCCGGAAGGCCGGTCTCTCCCACACTCCTCCTGCCGCAGGCCCATTCCTTGGATGGCCACCGCGCCATGCCCGCGACGCAGGCAGGACGGCGGCCGCGCGTCGCCTGCCGGGATTCGCAAGAAAGCCGATTCCGATGGAAACTTCAACCCAGACCTATCCGCCCATCGCCGCCTGGCTGCACTGGATTTGCGCAGTCGTGATCCTGTGGGCGATGATCAGCGGCTTCGCGCTCGCCTCCGGCGCGCTGCCGCCCGCCGTCGCCGCGGCGATTCCGCCGTTCAACGTTGCGCTGACCACCTTGTTGATGCCGGTCTTCCTGCTGCGCGTCGTCTACCGCGCCAGCTTCCGCATGCCGCCGCCGGCCGGCGTTCCGCCCGCCAAGCACCGGCTGGCGCGCCGCGCCCACGCGCTGCTCTATCTGCTGAGCTGTCTATCGCTGGCCAGCGGCTGGCTGATGATGGAGCGGCCGGTCGACGTGTTCGGCCTGATCACGCTGCCGCCCAGCCTGGAAGCCGGCGCGGCCACGCGCGCGCTGGCCAGGCTGCACTTCGCCAGCAATGTGCTGCTGGCTCTGCTATTGACCGCCCACATCGGCGCGGTGATTCAACACCAGCGCCAAGGCCGGCGCCTGCTGCGGCGCATGTCGCTGCTGACGGGCTAACGCCGCCAGCTGATCAAGACCACCGCCGCCACGATCACGCTCATTGCCAGCATCTCGTGCAGGCCGATATGCTCGCCGAGGAAGACCACGCCCAGCAAAACCGCGATCACCGGGTTGACGTAGGCGTAGCTGGTGGCGGCGGCCGGAGACACCGTCTTCAGCAAGTGCAGATAGGCGCTGTAAGCGATGATGGAGCCGAACACCGCCAGGTAAAACAAGGCCAGCCAGCTTGACAGCGTCGGCATCGCCTGCAGCTTCTCGCCATAAGCCTGGCTGGCCAGCAACAAGGCTGCGCCGCCGAAAATCATCATCCAGGCGCTGCCCATCGGTCCCTTGGGCTGAGCCAGATGGCGGCTCCAGGCCGAGCCCAGCGCCCAACCGGCGGAGGCCAGCAGCAGCAGCGCGGCGCCGCTGGGGCTGGCCTTCAGATTGGCCCCCATATTCAACAGCACCATGCCGCAAACGCCCAGACCGATGCCGGCCCATTCCACCTTGCGCGCCTTTTGGCCGAACATGCGCGCGAACAACAGGGTGAACAGCGGCACGGTGGCGATCACCAAGGCGGCCACGCCTGAGGACACGTCTTTCTCCGCCACCGTGACCAAGCCGTTGCCCACCGCCGGCATCAGCACGCCGAGCAAGGCGGCGCCGCCCAGCTCCCGCGCGTTCGGCATCGGGTATTTGCGCAAGCATAGATAGGCCAGCATCAGCCAGCCGGCCAGGGAAAAGCGCAGGCCGGCCATCATCATCGGCGGCCAGGACTCGATGCCTATGCGTATGCCCATATAGGTGGAGCCCCAGATCACGTACAGGGCGAAGAAAGCGGCTAAGGTCAGCGGGGGGATGCGCGAAAACGGCATGGTGCGGCTCGGGAAAGTGGAACCGGATACCATGCCGTATGGGAATGTCCGTGGCAAGTCCAATTTTGCCGCGGACGGGCCAGGCTTAACGCGTGGCCAAGCGCTGCAGGATGTTGGAGAACTCTTCCATATAACTGTCGAAGCGGGTAGCCAAGCGGTCGACGTCGGTGGCGAAGCGGTTGTAGGCCACCACCGCCGGAATCGCGGCGAACAGGCCGATGGCGGTGGCCACCAGCGCCTCGGCGATGCCCGGCGCCACCGTGGACAAGGTGGCCTGGCCGGCGTTGCCCAGGCCGATGAAGGCATGCATGATGCCCCACACCGTGCCGAACAGGCCGATGTAAGGACTGACCGAACCGACGGTGGCGAGGAAGGAGGTATGGCTGTCCAGGGCGTCCAGCTCGCGCTGCGCCGCCGCCTTCATCGCCCGGCGCGAGCCGGCCATGATGTCGGACAGCTCGGTGCCGTTGCGGCCGCGCAGCTTCAGGAACTCGGCGAAACCGGACTGGAAAATGCGCTCCATGCCCACGGTGTCGCTACGGCGGCTGGCGTCCTCGTACAAGCGGTTCAGGTCCGCGCCGCTCCAGAAATTACGCTCGAACTCATCGCTATTGCGCCGCGCCGCGCGCAGCACGGCGATCTTGTTGAAGATCAGGGCCCAGGACAGCACCGACATCAAGGCCAGGCCGGCCATCACCAATTGCACCATCAGGCTGGCGTCCAGGATCAGGCTCAGGAAGGAAATCTGTTGCACGGCAACTCCTCTTGTAATCGCCAGGCTCAGCGCAACACGCGGCCTGTTTCCAAATCAATGATGGTGGACGGTTTGCGCCGCTTGCCGATGCGGCCCGGCAGGGTCAGCACCCGCTGGCGGAAAGCCTCGCGGCAGGCCCGCGCGGTTTTCAGCGATTGCTGGCCGGCGCGGTTGGCCGAGGTGGACACCAGCGCCGTGCCCAGGCTGCGGCACAAGGCCGCCGCCTCGCCATGCGCTGTCACGCGCACGGCGATCTTGTCGTGTTTGCCGCGCAAGGCCGGCGGCACCCGGCTCGAGGCCGGCAGCAAAAAAGTATATGGACCGGGCCAGTAGCGCGCCAGTTCCGCGTATTGGGCGGCGCTCAACGGACGGATCAGATGACGGATCTGGGAGACGTCGGCCGCGATCACGATCAGCCCCTTGTGATTGGGCCTGGCCTTGATCGCCAGAATTTTGCGGATGGCGCGCACATCCAGCGGATTGCAGCCCAGGCCGTAGCAGGACTCGGTGGAATAGGCGATGACCTCGCCTTGCTTCAAGGCGGCGCGGGCCTGCTGTTGCAGGGCGCGGCCGGGCAGACGGGGCACGGGCCGCACCTGGCCTGGCGTGAACTTCATGATGGACGGCGATGCGAAAGTAAAGCCGCATTGTACCGCTGTCCGCGGCGGCGACCTAGCGCTTCGACGCCGCGTCGTCAACATCCTCCGGCGCCGGCCGCCAGGCGTAGCAGCGAAGCGGCGGCCTGTCGCTGCGAAATTGCTTCAACCAATACGCCAGCCGGCGCCAGCAGCGGCGCTCATGACGCAGGAAATGCGCGACCCCGCGCCATCGGCCTCCGGCCCCCGGCACTGCCGGCGATGCGATACGACTCACGATGAACTCTCCTCGACATCAGGCTCGGTCTCCGGCCTATAAGCAGGCCGGCCTTCGCCATTCACCTCCAATCTAGGAGAAGCCGCATCAAGTCAATGTCGAATTTCCGATGCCAACTGTAAAAATGCCATAAATCTGCCCCTTTCCTTCACCGCCCCGCTCCGATATTTTTAAGCATTTGGAACCTAGCCAAGCTGTCGATATTATTCATTGAACCCATAAAATATTTTTGTCATCCTCTTGCAGCCGTACCATCCCGCGGCCGCAATGAGCCAGTTTTCTGATTCAAGCTATTGAAAGAACAATATGAGCATTTTGGTCACTGGCGGCGCCGGCTTCATCGGCGGCAATTTCGTGCTGGACTGGCTGGCGCAGAGCGATGAGCGCATCATCAATCTCGACGCGCTGACCTACGCCGGCAATCTCGACACCCTGAAAACCCTGGGACAGGACCCGCGCCATGTCTTCGTGCGCGGTGACATCGGCGACCGCGCGCTGCTCGACGCCCTGCTGGCCGAACACCAGCCGCGCGCGGTGCTCAATTTCGCCGCGGAAAGCCATGTCGACCGCTCCATCCACGGACCAGGCGACTTCATCCAGACCAATGTGGTGGGCACCTTCAATCTGCTGGAGAGCGTGCGCGGCTACTGGACAAGGCTGGCGGACGCGGACCGCGCCGCCTTCCGCCTGCTGCACGTCTCCACCGACGAAGTCTACGGCACGCTGGGACCCGACGACGCGCCCTTCTCCGAGCTCCACCGCTATGAGCCCAACAGCCCCTACTCGGCGTCCAAGGCCGCGTCCGACCACCTAGTGCGCGCCTGGCGCCACACTTACGGCCTGCCGGTGCTAACCACCAATTGCAGCAACAACTACGGCCCCTATCACTTCCCGGAGAAGCTGATTCCGCTGGTGATCCTCAACGCCCTGGCCGGCAAGCCGCTGCCCATCTACGGCGACGGCAGCCAGGTTCGCGACTGGCTCTACGTCAAAGACCATTGCAGCGCCATCCGCCGCGTGCTGGAAGCCGGCGTGCCCGGCGAAACCTATAATGTCGGCGGCTGGAACGAGAAGACCAATCTGGACGTGGTCAAAACGATCTGCGCGCTGCTGGACGAGTTGGCGCCTCAAGCCGACCCGGCGCGCCGCTACGCCGAACAGATCGCCTTCGTCGCCGACCGCCCCGGCCACGACCGCCGCTACGCGATAGACGCGCGCAAGCTGGAGCACGAATTGGGCTGGAAGCCGCAGGAAACCTTCGATAGCGGCATCCGCAAAACCGTGGCCTGGTATCTGCAACATCAGGATTGGGTCGCCAACGTCAGCAGCGGCGCTTATCGCGACTGGGTGAACCAGCACTATGGCTGAGCGCTCACCCACCATTCTGCTGACCGGGGTCAACGGCCAGCTCGGCCATCGGTTGCGGACCGCGCTGACGCCGCTGGGCGAGGTCGTCGCGCTCAGCCGGGCCGCACTGGACCTGAGCCGGGCAGACAGCGTCCGCCAGGCGCTGGAACGCCACCAGCCCGACATCATCGTCAATCCCGCCGCCTACACCGCGGTGGACCGCGCCGAGAGCGAGGCGGAACAGGCGCATGCGGTCAATGCCACCGCGCCGGCGCTGCTGGCACAATGGGCGGCTCAGCACCAGGCGCTCTTGCTGCACTACTCCACCGACTACGTATTCGACGGCGCCGGCGCACAGCCCTGGCGCGAGGACGACCCGGCCCGGCCGCGCTCGGTCTACGGCCAAAGCAAATGGGCGGGCGAGGAGGCGGTGCGCGCCGCCGCGCCGCGGCACTTGATTCTGCGCACCAGCTGGGTGTTCGGCGCCCATGGCGGCAACTTTCTGAAGACCATTCTGCGCCTGGCGCAGGAGCGCGACAGCCTGAAGGTGGTGGCGGATCAGATCGGCGCGCCCACCTCCACCGCCTTGATCGCCGACGTCACCGTGGCCCTGCTGCGCGACTATCTGCGCGACCCGGCCGGCTTCGCCTACGGCAGCTATCATCTGGCGGCGCAGGGCGAAACCAGTTGGCACGGCTACGCCCGCTTCCTGGTGGCCGAGGCCGGCAGACTGGGCTATGCGCTGCGGCTGTCGCCGGCCGACATCGAGCCGATCACCACCGCCGACTATCCATTGCCGGCGCCCCGCCCCGCCAACTCCCGGCTGGACTGCGCCAAGCTGCGGCAGACCTTCGGCCTTGCGCTGCCGCACTGGGAAAGCGGCGTCAAACAAGTGCTGGCCGAACTCGGCGCCCAGCCGCAACAGAAAGACATTCAATGACTCAGGCACGCAAAGGCATCATCCTGGCCGGCGGCTCCGGCACCCGGCTGTACCCGGCCACCATTTCCGTCAGCAAACAATTGCTGCCCATCTACGACAAACCGATGATCTACTATCCGCTGACCACGCTGATGCTGGCCGGCATCCGCGAGATCCTGATCATCTCCACCCCGCAGGACACGCCCCGTTTCGAACAACTGCTGGGCGACGGCAGCCAATGGGGGCTGCGGCTGCAATACGCGGTGCAGCCCAGTCCGGACGGCCTGGCCCAGGCCTTCATCATCGGCGAGGACTTCCTGGCCGGCGCGCCGTCGGCGCTGGTGCTGGGCGACAACATTTATTACGGCCACGACTTTTCCGCCTTGCTGCAAGACGCCAACGCCAAGCGCAGCGGCGCCAGCGTGTTCGCCTACCGCGTCAACGACCCGGAGCGCTACGGCGTGGTGGCCTTCGACGCCGACGGCAAGGCGCTGTCCATCGAGGAAAAACCAGCGCAGCCCAAGTCCAACTACGCGGTGACCGGCCTGTACTTCTACGATGAGCAGGTGGTGGACATCGCCAAGGCGATCAAGCCCTCGCCGCGCGGCGAGCTGGAGATCACCGACGTCAACAACGTCTATTTGCAGCAGGGCCAGCTCTCGGTGCAGACCATGGGCCGCGGCTACGCCTGGCTGGACACCGGCACCCATGAATCCATGCTGGAAGCCAGCCAGTTCATCGCCACCATAGAGAGCCGTCAGGGCCTGAAAGTGGCCTGCCCGGAGGAAGTGGCCTACCGTTCCGGCTGGATAGGCGACGAGCAGGTGCGCCTACTGGCCAAACCGCTGCAGAAGACCGGCTACGGCCGCTATCTGCTGGCAATGCTGGATCAGCCGGTCTATTGATCTTGACGAGCGACACATGAACATCATCGACACCCGCATTCCCGACGTCAAAATCATCGAACCCGCCGTATTCGGCGACGAACGCGGCTTCTTTTTCGAAAGCTTCAATCAACAGCGTTTCGAAGCCGCCGTCGGCCGCGCCGCGCCCTTCGTCCAGGACAATCACAGCCGCTCGGCCAAGGGCGTGCTGCGCGGCCTGCACTATCAGCTGGCGCCGCACGCCCAGGGCAAGCTGGTGCGGGTGATCGCCGGCGAAGTCTTCGACGTCGCCGTCGACATCCGCTCCGGCTCAGCCAGTTTCGGCCAATGGGTGGGCGTACACCTGTCCGCCGCCAATAAACGTCAGCTCTGGGTGCCGCCCGGTTTCGCTCACGGCTTCCTCACCCTGTCGGACAGCGCCGAGTTCCTGTACAAAACCACCGACTATTGGTTCAAGGAGCTGGAGCGTTCCATCGCCTGGAACGATCCGGAGCTGGCCATTGCCTGGCCGCTGGACGGCGAGCCGCAACTGTCGGCCAAGGACGGTGCCGCGCCCGGCCTGCGCCAGGCCGAACTGGGCTGAGCCGGAACCAAGCCCGAAAATGAAAACAGCGCCGCTTGCGGCGCTGTTTCTCTATCAAGCGGCAAGACGCTAATGTTTGCGGCCGATAGCGCGCGCGCCGATGTCGCGGCGCATCTGCTTGCCGGCGAACTGAATCTGGTCGGCCAGCACGTAAGCCTTGCCCTGCGCCATTTTGACGCTGTCGCCCAGGCCCACCGCGCACAACACGCGGCCGCCGTTGCTGCGCAGCTGCTTGTCCGCGTCCAGGCTGACGCCGGCGTGGAACACCATGCCGTCCTCGCTCTCCGGCGGCAGGCCGCTGATCAGATCGCCCTTGCGCGGCGCTTCCGGATAGCCTTCGGCCGCCAGCACCACGCCCAAGGCCACGCGCCGGTCCCATTCCGCCTCCACCTGGTTCAGGCGGCCGTTGACGCCGGCTTCCAGCAACACGGTGAAGTCCGACTTCAGACGCGCCATGATGGGCTGGGTTTCCGGATCGCCGAAGCGGCAGTTGAACTCGATGGTGTAAGGATTGCCCTGCGCGTCTATCATCAGCCCGGCGTAGAGGAAGCCGGTATAGCTGTGGCCGTCCTTCTTCATGCCCAGCACCGTGGGCAGGATGATTTCGCGCATCACCCGGTTGTGCACCGCCGGCGTCACTACCGGCGCCGGGCTGTAGGCGCCCATGCCGCCGGTGTTCGGGCCCTGATCCTGATCCAGCAAGCGCTTGTGGTCCTGGCTGGTGGCCATCGGCAACACGTGGTCGCCGTCCACCATCACGATGAAGCTGGCCTCCTCGCCCTGCAGGAAGTCCTCGATCACCACGCGCGCGCCGGCGCTGCCCATCTTGTTGCCCACCAGCATATCGTCGATGGCGGCGTGCGCCTCGTCCAGCGTCAGCGCCACCACCACGCCCTTGCCGGCGGCCAGGCCGTCGGCCTTGATCACGATGGGCGCGCCCTTGGCGTCGACATAGGCATGGGCGGCGGCGGCGTCGCTAAAGGTTTCGTACGCGGCGGTGGGAATGCCGTGGCGCTTCATGAAGGCCTTGGCGAAATCCTTGGAGCTTTCCAGCTGCGCGCAATACTGGGTGGGGCCGAAGATTCGCAGCCCTTCGGCGCGGAAGGCGTCGACCACGCCGGCCGCCAGCGGCGCTTCCGGGCCCACCACCGTCAGTTCGATCTTCTCCTGCTTGGCGAAAGCCACCCACTCCGCCACGCTGCCGAGCTCGACGTTGGTCAGATTGGGGTCCAGCGCGGTGCCGGCGTTGCCGGGCGCGACGAAGACCTTGGATACCCGGCGCGACTTGGCGATGCGCCAGGCCAGCGCGTGCTCGCGTCCGCCGGAGCCGATAACCAGTACTTTCATGTTCGATGCTCCACTCGTTTTTACGGCGCGTCGCAACGCGCCGGATTCTTCACTCAGCCCAACTGCCAGCGCAGCCAGGCGAACAAGACATTGCCGTTATTGTGCCCGCCCGGGATATAAGTGGCCTGCAAGGCCAGGCGGCGGTATTCCACCGACACCAGCGGCAGCACCGCCGGCAAGGGCGCGTAGCTGTAGTCCGAGCGCGCGGTGACGCCGGCGGTGAAGCCCGCGCCCAAACGCCAGCCGTCCAATGGGCGCCATATTTTCTGGAAGGCGTAGCCGACGAAGGGCTCGACATCCTTGTGTGAATCCAGGAAGGCCATCGCGTACACCGCGTGCCAGTCGCCGTCGGCGTCGTAGCGATAACGTCCCGCGCCCAAGCCCCACGGCCGTTCGTTGAATTGCCGGATCTTCTCTCTATCGTAGAAGGCGCGGTTGTGCCACGTCACCGCCGGCACGTACAACTCGTACTGGTCGGAACGCCAGGTCGCCTCGATATTGGCGCGGCCGCGTTGCCAGAAACCTTGCGGCTCGGCGGCCGTCTCTTCGGCCTGCGCCGCCAGGCTGGCGGACGCCAACAAGCCGGCGCCCAGCCAACAAACTATTGCTCTCATCGGAAAAACAACAAATCCATGTAAAGAAGCCGGCATGCCGGCCTCCTCCGGTTAATCGGAACCGCTCAGTGGCGGAAGTGACGCACTCCGGTCAGCACCATCGCGATGCCGTGCTCGTCGGCGGCGGCGAACACTTCTTCGTCGCGCATCGAACCGCCCGGCTGAATGATGGCCTTGATCCCCTGCTCGGCGATCACGTCGATGCCGTCGCGGAAGGGGAAGAAGGCGTCGGATGACGCCACCGCGCCCTGCAGGCTCAAGCCGGCGTCGGCCGCCTTGCGCGCGGCGATGCGGGTGGAATCGACGCGGCTCATCTGGCCGGCGCCGATACCGGCAGTCTGACCATTTTTACAGAAAACAATTGCATTCGACTTCACATATTTGGCCACGCGCCAGGCGAACAGCAGATCGGACAGCTCCTGCGGCGTCGGTTGACGCTGGGTCACCACGCGTAATTCGTCCAGGCCCACATTGCGGATGTCCGGCGTCTGCACCAGCACGCCGCCGCCGACGCGCTTCAGTTCGAAGCGGTTGGCGCCGATCTCCAGCGGGATTTCCAGCACGCGCACATTCTTCTTGGCGGCGATCACGGCCTTGGCTTCCTCGGTGAAAGCCGGCGCGATCAACACTTCCAGGAACTGGCCGGTCACCGCTTCCACCGTGGCGGCGTCCACCGGGCGGTTGAAGGCGATGATGCCGCCGAAAGCGCTGGTGGTGTCGGTGGCGAAAGCCAGCCGGTAGGCGCTCAAGGTGTCGCCCGCCACCGCCACGCCGCAGGGGTTGGCGTGCTTGACGATGACGCAGGCGGTGTCGTCGAAGGTCTTCACCGCCTCCCAGGCGGCGTCGGCGTCGGCGATGTTGTTATAGGACAGTTCCTTGCCCTGCAGCTGACGGTAATTGGCGATGGAGCCGGCGGCCGGGTCCAGATCGCGATAGAAGGCGGCCGCCTGGTGCGGGTTCTCGCCGTAGCGCATGTCCTGCACTTTGACGAACTGGGCGTTGAGGCGCTTGGGGAAGGCCACGCGTTCCGGCTTGCCCGCCAGCGCGCCGTCGGCCAGGCTGGTCAGGTAGTTGGAAATCGCGCCGTCGTAGGCCGCGGTGTGGGTAAAGGCCTTCTTGGCCAATTCGAAGCGGGTGGCCTTGGACAGCGCGCCGCCGTTGGCGCGCATCTCCTCCGCCAGCGCCGCGTAATCGGCGGCGTCGGTGACGATGGCCACGTGCGCCCAGTTCTTGGCGGCGGAACGCACCATGGTCGGGCCGCCGATGTCGATGTTCTCGATCGCGTCTTCCAGTTCGCAGTCCGGATTGGCGATGGTGGCTTCGAACGGGTAGAGGTTGACGCAAACCAGATCGATGTTGCCGATCTCATGCTCGGCCATCTTGGCCACATGCTCCGGCAGATCGCGGCGGCCCAGGATGCCGCCATGCACTTTCGGATGCAGGGTCTTGACCCGGCCGTCCAGCATTTCCGGGAAGCCGGTGTAGTCGGACACCTCGGTCACCGGCACGCCGGCGTCGGCCAGCAGCTTGGCGGTGCCGCCTGTGGACAGGATGTGCACCCCTTGGGAAGCCAGGGCCTGGGCGAATTCCAGAATGCCGCTCTTGTCGGAGACGCTGATCAGCGCGCGTTCGATTTTGCTCATGGTTCTCTACCGCGTTAACTAAAAAGGAACACAAAAAAAACCGGCCACCCTATTCGGTATGGCCGGTTTGTCTTCATATCAAATCATAAGACTTCATCTTTTTACGCAGGGTGTTGCGGTTCAATCCCAGCAACTCCGCCGCCCGGGTCTGATTGCCCTGGGTGTGTATCAGCACCACCTCGAGCAATGGCTTTTCCACGCAAGCCAACACCATGTCGTAGATGGCGGAGGGGTTCTCGCCATCCAGGTCCCTGAAATACTGTTCCATCGCCAGCCGCACCGACTGCGAGATATGGTCATTGTTCTGCATGGTTATTATTCTGTCCAAGTCTGATTGGAATTAGCCATCCACCACCGTCTCCGAGTCGTGGTCCAACGCTTCCCCAGCGCCATCCAAATACACCAGCCGTTCAGAGTCTCCGGCCAAACGGTCGAAATAGGCCGCCACGGCCAAGCGCTGCTCCGCCGTGGACTCGAGTTGGTACATCTGCTGGCGGAACGCGTTGCCGCCCTGCAGTCCCTTGGTGTACCAGGCGATGTGCTTGCGGGCGATGCGGCAGCCCGAATATTCGCCGTAAAACTGGTATAGCTCATCCAGATGCCCCAGCAAGAGCTGGCGGATCTCGCTCACTTCCGGCGGCGGCAGGCATTCGCCGCTCTCCAGAAAATGCTGGATTTCGCGGAAAATCCACGGCCTGCCCTGGGCCGCCCGTCCTATCATGATGGCATCGGCGCCGGTATGTTCCAGCACCCACTGTGCTTTCTGCGGGGTATCGATGTCGCCGTTGGCGATCAGCGGAATCCGGATCTGCCGCTTCACCTCGCGTATCGTGTCGTACTCGGCCGCGCCGCGATACATGTCCTCGCGGGTGCGGCCGTGCAAGGCCAGCGCGGCGATGCCGCAATCCTCGGCCAGCTTGGCCACCCGCAGCGCGTTGCGGTGTTCCGGGCTCCAGCCGGTGCGCGTCTTCAGCGTCACCGGCACGTCCACCGCCTTGACCACCGCTTCCAAGATACGTCCCACCAGCGCCTCGTCGCGCAGCAAGGCCGAACCGGCGGCCACATTGCACACCTTCTTGGCCGGACAGCCCATATTGATGTCGATGATCTGCGCGCCGCGCTCCACGTTGAGCCGCGCCGCCTCGGCCATCTGCGCCGGATCGGAGCCGGCGATCTGCACCGAGATCGGCTCCACCTCGCCGGCGTGGTCGGCGCGGCGCAAGGTCTTGGCCGTGGTCCACAGCGCCTTGTTGGAGGTGATCATTTCCGATACCGCCATGCCGGCGCCCAATTGCTTGCACAGCATGCGGAACGGTCTATCCGTCACCCCGGCCATGGGCGCCACGATCAGCCGGTTTTTCAATGTGTACGAACCAATGCGCATGCTTGCGAAACTCTGGGATAGCTGACTGAAGGGCCGGTATTGTAAAGCTTTTTCCCAGGAACGTGGATTTTTTTTGCTTATTTTTTGAGCAAACCCCATAGCGTCAAGCCATGGGGTCGCGGGGATGAGGTGGAAGTTGGCCGATAAGCCGGGTCTTGTCGTTGGACAGTCATTCCTCTAGGCCTGCCGTTACCGACAGGCTCAAGCGACCTACCCGGGGATATACGCGAGCAACGTCAATTCCCCCTATTTGGTCTTGCTCCGGATGGGGTTTTGCCTGCCGTCCGTGTTACCACGTCCGCGGTGCGCTCTTACCGCAGAATAGGGCACCACACCCTATCTGTCCGACCGGGCTCTCGCCCGGCCAGTACACCTTTTCACCCTTGCCTGATCCGTCTCGCCGCTTGCGCGGCGAAATCAAGAGTCCACGTCCTTGCGGACGCTTCCTCCGGCCATCGGCGGTTCAGCTCTCTGCGCCACTTTCCATCGCCTCACGACGTCCGGCCATTAACCGGCATCCTGCTCTGCGGAGCCCGGACTTTCCTCCCCGTCCGTTCTTGCGAACGAACGCAGCGACTGCCTGGCCAACTTCCGGCCGCCATTCTACCCGATTCCGCCCCGGCCGGCCCGACATTTTGCCATGACAAACGCGATAATCCCTTATACTGGCGGGTCCATCGAGCGATAACGACAAAAACATGGAGTTGAATCAGGCCAAGCTGTCCCGTCTGCAATTGTTTGGCACGCTCGCCATTGTGTTCATGCTGGCGCTGACCTTGTCCAGCTACTTCCTGCTGAGCAGCTGGAACGATTTCCAGGCCCGCCAGCACACCATACGCCAGGACGCTTACGCGCGCGCGCGCGACTACCTGCGCTCCTACGCCGACCACGCCGCGCAAACCCTGTCCGCGCTGCGCGAACGCACCAACGACACCTTGAAGCAAAGGCTGCGCGAACAGGTGGACCAGGCCTGGAACCTGGCCGACGCCATCTGGCGCCAGGAACGCCTGCGCCGCCCACCGCATCAGGTGCAGCGGCTGATCGCGGAGGCGCTGCGGCCGCTGCGCTACTTCGACGGCCGCGGCTATTTCTTCATCGACGGCCTGGACGGACGCTGCGTGCTGCTGCCCACCGCGCCGCAGCTGGAGGGCGGCTCGCTGCTGGCCAACCGCGACGATCAGGGCCGCTACATCATGCGCGCGCTGATCGAATCGGTGGACAACCCGCAACAGCGCGGCTTCAGCTCCTACCGCTGGTACCAGCCGGGCCGCGGCGAGATGAGCGAGAAAGTCGCCTACGCCCGCCGCTTCGGCCCCTACAACTGGCTGATAGGCAGCGGCGAATACCTGAACAACGTCGAAACCGACATGCAGAAGCAAGGCCTGGAGATGCTGGCGCGCATGCGCTTCGGCCACGACAGCGGCGACTTCATGATCATAGACCGCCACGGCGTGATCCTGCTGGACCCGTCCAATCCGGCGATGAACGGCAAGCACTACTCCGCCCTGCCCGGCGCCGACCGCGGCCGCATCGCCGAGCTGATCCGCCGCGGCAAGCAAGGCGGCTTCATGGAATACCTGATCAGCAGCCTGGACGCGCCGCAAGGCGAACGCTATCTGTCCTACGCGCGCCAGCTGCCCGGCTGGGACTGGACCCTGGTCACCAGCCTGCGCGTGCAATCGATAGAAGACAGCAGCCAGCGCGCGCGCCAGGAACTGGAGCGCAGTCTGCGCGAACGCATCGTCGCCACCCTGCTGCTGACCCTGGCCGCCCTCTTGGTCGCCGCCGCCTTCTGCTGGTTCTTCCTGCGCTGGCTCAACGCGCTGGTGCAGCGCTACCGCCAGGACTTGCAGCAAAGCCACCTCTCGCTGGAACAGCGCTCGCGCGATCTGCGCCTCAGCCATTTCATGGTGGACAACGCCACCGATCTGATCGCGCTGCGCAACGCCGCCGGCGACATCGTCTACTGCAACCAGGCGGCGCGCCAACGGCTGGATTGCGGTTGCGACGCCGCGACGCTGACCCGCGCGCTGTTCCGCCCGGCCGCGGACGCCCTGCCCCATACCTTCGACGCCCGGCTGCAGTGCTGCGGCGAGGAGCAATGGCTGGAAGTCACCGTCAGTCCGCTCAACTACCAGGGCGAAGACTATCTGTGCGCCACCGGCCGGGACATCACCGCGCGCCGCCAGACCGACCGCCAGCTGCGCCTGGCCGCCAAGGTGTTCGAATCCAGCAACGAGGCCATCCTGGTCACCGACCCGGACAACCGCATCCTGGCGGTCAACCGCGCCTTCTGCGCGATCACCGGCTACGAGGAGGCCGAGGCGCTGGGCCAGACTCCCGCCCTGCTCGCCTCCGGCCGTCACGAACCGGCCTTCTTCGAAAACATGTGGCAGCAGCTGACCCAGCGCGGCCAGTGGTCCGGCGAGATCTGGAACCGTCGCAAGAACGGCGACATCTTCCCGGAATGGCTGAACATCAGCGTGCTGCAGAACGAACAGGGCGAGATCAGCCACTATGTGGCGCTGTTCACCGACATCTCCGAACGCAAGGAGCAGGAGGCGCGGGTGCAGCATCTGGCCGAATACGACGCGCTGACCGATCTGCCCAACCGCGTGCTGATCAACGACCGGCTGCAGCAGGCCATCCGTCAGGCCGAGTTGCGTCAGGGCCAGCTGGCGGTGCTCTTCGTCGATCTGGACCACTTCAAGAACATCAACGACACCCTGGGCCACGGCCTGGGCGACGAATTGCTGAAACAGGCGGCCGGCCGCCTAAGCGCCGCAGTGGGCGCGCTGGACACCGTCGGCCGCACCGGCGGCGACGAGTTCGTGCTGATCCTGCCGTCCATCGACCAGCCCGGCGAGGCCGCGCAAGTGGCCGAGCGCGTGCTGGCCGCGATGCAGCGGCCCTTCGACATCGGCGCCCATCAGCTCAACGTCAGTTGCAGCATAGGCATCAGCCTGATGCCGGACGACGGCCGCGATCTGCAGAACCTGCTGATGAACGCCGATCTCGCCATGTACCACGCCAAGGCGCACGGCCGCAGCACCTTCCGCTTCTACACCCGGGAAATGAACGTGGAAGTAGCCGAAAGGCTGCATCTGGAAACCCGGCTGCGCCGCGCCATCGAACACGGCGAGCTCTACCTGGTTTATCAGCCGCAATTCAATATGAGCGGCGAACGCCTGCTGGGCTGCGAGGCGCTGGTGCGCTGGCGCGATCCGGAACACGGCCTGATCATGCCTTCGCGCTTCATCCCCATCGCCGAGGACACCGGCCTGGTGGTGCCGCTGGGGCGCTGGGTGCTGGGCGAAGCCTGCCGCCAGGCGGCGCAATGGTACGACAGCGGCCTGCGCCCGGTGCGCATGGCGGTCAATGTCTCGGCGCGGCAGCTGACGCGGCCGGACTTCGTCGACGATGTGCGCGACGCGCTGCAAAGCAGCGGTCTGCCAGGCTACTGCCTGGAGATCGAAGTCACCGAAAGCACGCTGATGGAGGACGCGGACTTCGCCGCTCGCCAGTTGGCGGTGATCAAGGCGATGGGGGTCCGCTTGTCGATAGACGATTTCGGCACCGGTTATTCCAGCCTGGCCTATCTGAAACGCTTCGCGCCGGACACCATCAAGATAGACCGCTCCTTCATCATCGACCTGCCGCAGGACGAGGAAAACGCCGCCATCGTCTCCGCCATCGTCCACCTGGCCAACGCGCTGGGCATGGACACCCTGGCTGAGGGCGTCGAGCATCCGCAGCAGCAGGACTATCTGGGCAAGCTCGGCTGCTCGGCGATGCAGGGTTATCTGCTGGGCGCGCCGCTGTCCGCGGAGGCGATGGAGCAAAGAATGGACGCGCTGCGGCAACGGCTGTCCGTCTGAATCCGGCCCGGCCATGCCGGGCCGGCAAGCTCAGTCCAGCGGCCGGTTCGCCGTCTCAGGCACCATCGCCAGCCCTATCATCGACACCAGGATGCACAACACTGCGTACAGCGCCGGCGCGTTGGGATCGCCGGTCAGCCGGATCAGGCCGGCGGCGAAGAACTGGGCGAAGCCGCCGAAAATCATCACGCCCACGCAATAGACGATGGACATGCCGCTGGCGCGGATGCGGCGCGGAAACAACTCCGGCAGCACCGCGATGCTGGGCACCGCGGTCAACACCAGCGGCACTGTCAGCAGCACCACGACCAAGAGCAGCGTCGGCAGGCCGGGCGCGGCGTTCAACAGCATGAAGCCCGGATACAGCAAGAGCAGCAAGACCAAGCGCGGCCACAGAATGGAACGGCGACGGCCGACGCGGTCGCTCCAGCGTCCGGCCGCCACCGACAGCAGCACTTGCAACAGGGCCGCGGTCGACGCCGCCCAGATCGCCACCGCCAGCGGCATGCCCAGCACCGTCACCGCGTGATTGGCCAGATAGTGGGCGATGATGAAGTTGGGCCCGGTGCCGCCTATGGTCAGCAATACCCCGGCCAATATCTGCCGCCCGTGCCGGCGCAGCAAGGGCCCGGCCGGTTCCGTCGTCGCCTGCGGCGCCACCGCCGAGGCCGCGGTCTCGTCCAGCTGGCTGCGGATATACTCGCCCACCGGAATCGCCAACACCCCGATGGCGAACACCAGCCGCCAGCCCCAGGCCTCCATCGCCGCCGCCGGCAACAGCGCGCTCAGCAAACTCACCGTCAGCGTGCCGGCCAACACCCCCAGGCCCTGGCTGAACAGCTGCCAGCTGCAGTAGTAGCCGCGCGACTTGTCGTCGGCGTACTCCATCAACATCGAGGTGGCCGCCCCACCTGGCCGCCGACGGCGAAGCCCTGCACCAGCCGTCCCAGCACCACCAGCGCCGGACCAAGCAGGCCGGCCTGGGCGTAGGTGGGCGCCACCACGAACAGCATGGAGCCTATCGCCATCAGCCACAGGCTCAGCCGCAGCGCCGGCTTGCGTCCCTTGCGGTCCGCGTACAGGCCGATGACGATGCCGCCTATCGGCCGGCTGATGAAGCCGGTGCCGAACACCGCGAAGGACAGCATCAGCTGCAGCAGCGGCTCGTCGCTGAACGGAAAGAACAAACGCCCCATCAAGGTGGCCAGCGCGCTGTAGACGATGAAGTCGTAGAACTCCAGCGCATTGCCCACGGTGATGGCGGTGATCGCGCGCCGGCTGGGCGCGGCCGACCGCGCCGCCGACAACTGGGCGGCCGTCATTGCCCGCCCCGGCCGCGCCGCCCAGATAGCGCTCCACCAGCTTGACCCAGTAGCTGGCGCCCACCGGCAAGGCCTGGTCGTTGAAGTCGTAGCCGGGGTTGTGCACCATGCAGCCGCCCTCGCCGTCGCCATTGCCTATGATCAGATAACAGCCCGGCACCCGCTCCAGCCAGAAGGCGAAATCCTCGCTGCCGGTCAGCGGCGGCATCTCCGCCACCACCCCACCCTCGCCCAGCCAGTCCACGGCCACCTGCCGCGCCAGCGCGGTGGCCGCCGCGTCGTTGACCAGCACCGGATAACCGTCCTGGTAATCCACCTCGGCGCGCGCGCCGAAGCCGGCGGCCTGGGCCGCGGCCAGCGCCTCGATGCGTTGCCGCAGCAAGGCCCGCACCTCGGGCCGCAGCGCACGTATGCTCAGCCGCATTTCCGCGCTCTCCGGAATCACATTGGGGGCCTCACCGGCCAGGATAGCCCCACCGTCACCACCGCCATGTCCAGCGGCGACACATTGCGCGCCACCACGCTTTGTAGCGCCATCACCAGGGACGCGGCCACCACCACCGGGTCCACCGCCTTGTCCGGCACCGCGCCGTGGCCGCCGGTGGCGCGGATGCGGATCACCGCGGTGTCGGCGGAAGCCATGAAGGGGCCGGGCCGGAAGCCCAACTGGCCCACCGGGAAACCCGGCATATTGTGCATGGCGAAGATGGCGTCGCAGGGGAAGAGCCGGAACAGGCCGTCGTCCAGCATGCGCTTGGCGCCGCCCTTGCCCTCTTCCGCCGGCTGGAAAATCAGATGCACGGTGCCGCTGAAGCTGTCGCGCCGCGCCAGCTCGCAAGCCGCCGCCAACAGCATCGCGGTATGGCCGTCGTGGCCGCAGGCGTGCATTTTTCCCTCCACGCGGCTGGCCCAGGGCAGGCCGGTGGTTTCCTGGATGGGCAGCGCGTCCATGTCGGCGCGCAGGCCTATGCTCGGCCCGCGCCGCGGCGCAGGGTGCCGACCACGCCGGTCACGCCCAGTCCTTCGTGGATCTCGTAGCCCCAGTCGCGCAGGCAGCGGATCACATGGCGGCGGGTCTCCACCTCCTCGAAGCCCAGTTCGGGGTGGGCGTGGATATCGTGGCGCAGCGCGATCATCGCCGGGGCGATATCGCGGATGCCGGGCAGAATGGGGGCGTTCATGGCGTCGTCTCCTTGGTGTCTATCACGCTCTTGTCGCACACTGTCGTGGCGACGACGGACGCGGCGCCGCGACTGCGATCCCAGACTAGCGGCAATAGTTAATAGGTGAATAGCCGCAGAACGGTGATCGAGAACACTTCTGGTTGTCGGCTTGGAGGAGAGATGAAACTGCAGCAACTGCAAGCGCTGATCGCGCTGGCCGACGGCGGCGGCATTCGCGCCGCCGCCCGCATGTTGGACCTGTCGCAGGCGGCGGTCAGCAAAACGCTGCGCGAACTGGAGGAAGAACAGCGGCTGCCCCTGCTGCAAAGGCACGCCAGCGGCGCGCGGCTGACCGAGGCGGGCCGGGCCTTGCTGATCCACGCGCGCCAAGTGGCGATGCAGCTGGAGCGCGCTCATGACGAATTAGAGGCGCTGCGCGGCCAGCGCGACGCCAGGCTGTGCATAGGCGTCACGCCTTGGCTGGTGCCCACGCTATTGCCCGAGGTGGTGTTGCGCTTTCGCCAACGGCTGCCGGCGATCCGGCTGGAATTGTTCGAAGGCCTGCTGGCGGTGGCGCTGCCGCGGCTGCGCGACGGCCAGATGGATTTCGCCATCAGCCCGCTGTTCGACCCGCTGGCTCAGGAATTCCATTGCCAGCCGCTGTTCAGCCACGGCGGCCGGGTGTTCGCCCGCAACGGCCATCCGGCGCTGCGCGCGCAGTCCTTGTCCGAGCTGCTGGAGCAGGATTGGGTGGTCAATTACAGCCCCTCCAGCTATCGCCACGTGCTGGACCGGCTGTTCACCCGCCACGGCCTGGCGATCGCGCCGGAACGGCTGATCTGCGCGCAATCCATGGCGCTGCTGGCCGGCCTGGTCCAGGCCGGCATGCTCAGCTACGGGCCGGAGCCCTTGCTGCTGTGCCCGGAATTCGCCGGCAAGACCCAGGCCTTGTCGCTGCGGGAAGACATGGAGGATATCGTCATCGGCGTAATCAGCCTGCAGGGGCAGGCCCACGGCTACGCCGCCCGCTGCTTCATCGACTGCCTGCGGCAGACGCTGCGCCAGCGCATGCGCTCGGCCCGGCCGGAGGACCGGGCCTTGGCGCGGATGCTGACGCTGCGGTTTTAGAGGCCGTTCTAAGCCTGCGCGCTTCGGCGACGCCGCGTCGCGCTCAATCGAAGCGCAAGGTGTAGCGCGACTCCACCGAGGCGTCGGTGCCGGCCCGCAACACCACCGACCAGCCCCTGCTCAGCTGATACGCCAGCTTCACCGCCTGGTTCGCGCTGGTCACGCCGTACTCGTAGCCCAGATACAGTTCGCGGGTCAGCTGGCGGCCCACCGTCACCACCTGCTCCGCCGGGCTCACCGTGCCGTTGGCCAAGGTCTTTTCCTTGCGGCTGGACACGCCCAGATCGTCGAACAGGCCGATCTGATCGTTGAGCGAGCCGGCCAGCATCATGCCGGCGGAGGCCGCCAGATCGTTGTCGTCGCGCTCGCCGCTGGCCGCCCGGCCCAAGACCAGCCAGGCCAGCTTGTCCTTTTCCGACATCGGCTCGTCGGCGATCAGCCGCACCTTGGGCACCGACACCGAACCGCTGACTTCCACCCCGGCGCCCACCGGCGACAGCCGGCGCTTGGCGCGCACATTGAGCAGGGGGTTGTCCAAGGGGCCGTTGAAGGTGATGGCGCCGTACTCGATGTCCAGATCCTGGCCATAGGCCTTGTAACGCCCTTTGACCACCCGCACCTGGCCCTTGGCGCCCGGCGCTTCGCCCGGATTGGCGCTGACGCGCACCGAGCCGGTCAGATCCACGTTCAGGCCCTGGCCGGAGAAGCGGAAGTGGTCGCCCAGGTCCAGATCCAGCGCCACCGTCAGCGGCATGCTGGCGAAGGCCGACGGCTCCGGCCCCGGCCGGCCCTTGACCATCACATCGTCGCCCAGGCTGGGCGCGCCAAACTTGGGCAGGCCGATACGGCCCTGGTCGGCGCGGATATGGCCGGTCAGCGACAGTTTGCCGGCCACCATCGCCAGCTCCGTGCGGCCGGACACCACCAGGCGGCGGTTGGGCCGGTCGAACACGCCGAACTTGCGCAATTCCACCGCCACCCGCGCGTCCGGGGTGTCGCCGCTGAGATCCAGCGCGCCGCTGGCCGCCACCTCGCCTTCGCCGCCGGCGAAGCGCAAACGGTCCAGCACCAGCTTGCGGCCGTCCAGCCGCGCCAGCAGGCTGCCGTCGCCCAGGCGGATGCCGGTGCGGCGGTCGGCCAGCAATAATTTGTCGCCGCGTATCGTCCCTTGGGCCATAGGCTGGCTCAAGGCGCCGGTCAAAGCTAGATTGGCGCTGATCTGGCCGCCCAGCTCCAGCGAAGGACCGGCGAAGCTGGCCAGCGTCGCCAGCGAAGGCACGCTGGCGCTGACCGTGGCGTTGAGCGGGGTCTTGGCGTCGATGGCGCCGCCGTTCCACGGCACCGAACCCTTGCCTTGCGCTTGGACGTAGCGGCTGTCCAGATTCAGGTCGAACAGCGCGCGCCCGCCGTCCAGCGTCAGGGTGACGGCGGCGGTCTTCAGACCCAAGGCCACGTCCTTGCCCTTGTCGCCCGGCAGCTGCACGTCGCCGCCGGCGCGGCGCAGCGTGAACTGGCCCTTGGCGTTGGCCGCCAGATTCAGGTTCCAGTCGGAATCGAAGCTCAGATCCTGCTTCACCGGCAGGCTGAGCAAGGGCCCCAGCTCCGCCAGCCGCAGGCCGCGCGCGGAGCCGCGGGTGCTGAGCGCGCCGTTGGCGCCGCGGTTGAGTTCGGCCAGGGTGATGCTGCCGCCCAAGGCCGACAGCCGGGCGTTGCCCACCTTGATCTGCTCGCCCAGCTCCAACGCCACCGGCGCCAGCAGGCTAAG
This sequence comes from Chromobacterium sp. Beijing, assembly GCF_021496765.1. Lineage (NCBI taxonomy): Bacteria > Pseudomonadati > Pseudomonadota > Betaproteobacteria > Neisseriales > Chromobacteriaceae > Chromobacterium > Chromobacterium sp. Beijing. Next base: position 4,341,950 of record NZ_CP053750.1, on the reverse strand, counting down.
GCCGGGACGGCCGCTCAACTCCAGCTTGCTCAGGGTGCCGGCCCAGGGCCCGGCCTCGCCGCGCAGACCGCCGCTGGCCGCCAATTGCAGCGCGTAAGGGTGGTCGGCCAGGCGGAAACGGCCGTCCAGTTGCAGGCCGTGGCGCGCGCGCGTGCCGTTGGCGCTGGCGCGCAGCTGCTCGGCGCGGAAACCGCCGGCTTGCAGCGCGGCCACGTCCAGCTTGAGTTGGAACGGGCTGTTCTGGTCGGCCTTGACGTTGCCGCTGAATTGCATGCTCTGCACGGCGATATTGCCCGGCAGCTTCAGACGGTCGGCTTGCAGATTGGCGCTGATCAACGGCGCCTTGGGCGTGCCCGCCAACTCGCCCTGGCCCTTGACCACGCCGGAGAAACCGGGGCCGATCAGGCCAAGATTGGGCGCGTCGATCAAGAGTTTGAGCTTGTCGCCGGCGGCGCCGTAAGCGCCGTTGGCCTGCAGCCGGTTCTGCGCCAGCTTCAGATCGGCGCTGAGCGACTTCAAGCGTTCGCCCTGCAGCTGCAGATCGGCCCCGCCGCTGAGCGGCGCGCCGGACAGCTTGCTGGGCGCGAATTGCAGCTTGGCCGCCACGCTCAGCGGGCTGGCCAGCTGGCCCTTGGCCTGCAAGCTGGCGTTGAGGTCGCCGCTGGGCAGGCCCGGCTTGAGTTTGGACGGGTCGGCGCGATTGAGCTTGCCGTTGAAATCAAACAGCTGCTTGCCGTCCAGGCCCAGTTGACCGGCCAGCGCCAGGGTGCCGACGCCGGCGGTCAACTCCGCCTGCCGGATCAGCAGCGCTGGATGCGGCGCCGTCGCGAAACCGACATCGGCCTTGGCTTGCAGGGTTTTGCCCTTGAGTTGGACGAGGATGTTCGGCCCGCTCAAGGGGCCGTCCAGCGTTACCCGGCCGTCCAGGCTGTCGTCCGGCGCGTCCGCGTGCAATTGCCTCAGGCCCAGCTTGGAGACATCCAGCGCCAGCTTGAGCCTATCCGGCCGCAGCTGGCCGGCCAGGCCGATTTCGCCGCCGGCGATCCGGGCGCGGGTATTGAACAGCTCCAGCGCCTTGTCGTCGGCGCGGAACTCGCCGGCCAGCAAGGACAGCGGCAGCCGCTGCTCGGACAAGGGGCCGGCCAGCTCATTGAGCAGAGTCAGGCCGCCCTTGACGCGCTGGCCGGCGTCCGGCTCGGCGAACACCGCCAGGCTGAGCTTGGCGCGCGGCCATTCCGGCAGGATGGCCTGCGGATTGATACCGGCCATACGCGCGTCCAGCCGGGTGAAACTGTTGAAGGGATTGCTGGCGAAGGGCAGCAGGCCGCCCTTGACGTCGGCCACCAGGTCTTTGCCGGACAACTCGCCGTCAAAGCTCAGGTGCAACAGATCGCCGCCCAGCGCCAGCCGCGCCTGATAGGGAATCTTGTCCAGCTCGCCGTCGGCGCTGAGCTTGCCCTGCAGCGCGAAGGGCTTGGCGTCGGCCAATTGCAGCGCCGCCGCGGCCTCGCCCCAGGGCGAGCCCAGGCGCTTGAGCTTGAGATCGTGGCGCCGGCCGTCGTAGACGTAGCCGGCTTCCAGGCCGTAGAGCCGCAGCTTGGCCGGTTCCAGCGTCACGCTGGCCACGCTCAGCCGGTCCAGGCGGACGCCCAGGGGCAAGGCCAGCGATTCCGGCGCGCCGCTGGATGGGGCGGCCGGCGTCGGCTTGACCGCCACCTTGACGTGGCCCACCGCCAATTGCCTCACCCACAATTGGCGCTGCCACAAGGCGCTCGGCCGCCAGTCCAGCTGCACGGACTCGATGTCCACGTCGCTGCCGGCGCTGCGCACGCGCACCTCGCTCAGTTTGAAGCCGTCCCACAGCGTGCCTTCGGCTTGCTTGACGCTGACGGCGTTGCCGCTGAGGCCGCCCAGCGACTGCATCAGCCAGGCGAAGCCGGCGCGGCTGCCGGTCAGCCAGGCGCTGGCGGCCAGCAAGAGCGCGATCAGCAACAAAGGCAGCCACAGCAGCCAGCGCCAGCGGCGGCGCTTGGGCTTGGCCGGCGGCGGCGGCGGCGGCGGCGCGGTGTCGGGAGTTTGGGGAGTGTCGGTTTCGCTCATGAATGCATTCGGGTCAGAAAGCCAGGCCCAGGCTGAGGTTCCAGCGGATCTTGCCGTCGCGCTCCGCCTTGGCGAAGTCGAAGGCCAGCGGAGCCACCGGGCTCATCCAGCGCACGCCGACGCCGTTGGCGCGCTCCACTTGGAAGCCTTTCCAGCTCTGGCTGGCGTTGCCGGCGTCGGTGAACAGCGCCAGATACCAGTCCGGCTTGATCGGGATTTGGTACTCCAGGCTGCCGGTGGCCACCACGCGGCCGCCCAGCACCGAGCCGTTGGGGCCCGGCAGGCCCAGGCTCTGGTAATCGTAGCCGCGCACGCTGTTGGCGCCGCCGGCGCGGAACAGGATGGAGGACGGCACCGCGTCCTTGTCGTTGGCCCATACCTGGCCCAGTTCCAGCCGGCCGACGAAGGTGCCGTACTTGGGAAACGGCGACCAGTATCCGACGGTGCGGGCGTAGCCGCGCACATAGGAGGTGGAGGACAGGGCGCTGCCGACGGTGCCGGAGAGCTGGAAGTCCAGCAAAACGCCGGAGCGCGGCCGCATCAAATCGTCCACCGCGCGCTGGGTCCAACCGTAGACCAGCTGCAAGGCGCGGGTGTCCTTATTGGACACGCCGCCGGCCTCTTCGCTTTCCAGCAGGTATTGCAGGCCGAGACGGGCCTCGATATTGCCGCGGGTGCGGGTGCGCCAGCCGCCCACGTCGCTGCTGCGGGTTTTCAGGCCCTGCACGTCGTCGGTCTTGAAAGCGCTGGTGATGGAATGGGAATAGCCGTCGGACTGGCGCGGAAAGCCCAGGCCCAGCGACAGCGATTGCTGGTTTTTCTTCCAGTTGGTCACCAAGGAGCCGGTGTAGCCGCGGCGGAAAATATTGTAATGGTCGTAGCCGACGCGCAGGCCGGGACCGTCGCCGGAGTCGTAGATCAAACCCAACTCCAGCTTCTGGCGCGGCATCTCGGTAACGTCCACCTCCACCGGCACCCGATGGGTGTCAGGGTCGATATGGGCCATGTCGGGGCTGACCACCACATTGGAGAAATGCGGCGCCTGCTCCAGCGCCGACTGGTAATCGAAGATCTTCTGCAGCCGGTAGGCGGTGCCGGGGGAGAAATCGGCCAGACCGGTGGCGATCTTCTCCGGATAACGCTTCATGCCTTTGACGGTGATCTCGCCGAACAGGATCACCGGCCCGCTGTCGATGTCCACCAGCAATTGCGCACGACGGGTGGCCGGATCGATTTCCGCCGCGCTCTTGCTGATCTGCGCCTTGGGAAAGCGATCGGCGGTGATGAGCCGCATCACCGCGCGCTTGCTGCCGTCCCAATCGGACTGCCGGTAAGGCGCGCCCATGGGCAGCGACCAGGCCTCCAGCACCGCGGCGAAGCGTTGCTGGAAGTCGCCTTCGTCGCGTATCGGCCCGTTGAGGCGGATGACCACGTCGTCTATCAGCGTGGGCTCGCCGGGCTTGACCTCGATCACGTACTGCCGGGCGCTTTCTTCGCGCACATTGACGCGCGCGTCGAAATAACCCTCGGTCTCCAGCAGCTTGCGCGCGTCCTCCGGGGTGCTGCGCACCAACTCGGTCAACAGCGTCTCGTCCATTTCTTCTTCCAGACGGCTGGTGACCAATTCCAGATTGTCTTGCAGCAAGCCGGCCAGGCCGGAAGGCGCGTCGACGCGCACGCTGTAATCGAGCTTGGCCCAGACGGGCGTCGCCGACAGCAATAAGATCAATGAAATAAGCAGGCGGGAGCTTGGCATGGTCCGATTCGTTTGGTGTCGAGGCCATGGTAACGAAACTTGCGGCGGCTGGCGAGAAGCGGCGGGGCGGCTTCAAAATCGCGGGAACAGACCGGCGTTTTCTTAAACCAAAAGCTTAATTTATATTCAACCGTAATTCAGATTCACACGCGACAGCCATACGTTTTCCTCATGGCGGCCGCTCACGCGCGCCGATTACGGGCGCAGGGCGGTGTGACAGGCGAAATCGGCAATAGTTTTGCCGCCCCGTCATTTAAGACGATGCGCATAAAAAAGGGCGGACCCGAAAGTCCGCCCCTCATCCTTGCCGCGCCGCGCTTACTTCTTGCGCTGCGGCGGCAAATCGGTGCAAGTGCCGTGCGCCACTTCCGCCGCCATGCCGATGGACTCGCCCATGGTCGGGTGCGGGTGGATGGTCTTGCCGATGTCGGTGGCGTCGCAGCCCATTTCGATGGCCAGGCAGACTTCGCCTATCATGTCGCCCGCGTGCGGGCCGACAATGCCGCCGCCGATGATCTGGTGGCTTTCGGCGTCGAAGATCAGCTTGGTGAAGCCTTCGTCGCGGCCGTTGGCGATGGCGCGGCCGGAGGCGGCCCACGGGAACACGCCCTTCTCGATCTTCAGGCCCTGTTTCTTGGCCTCGTCCTCGGTGACGCCGACCCAAGCCACTTCCGGATCGGTGTAAGCCACGCCCGGAATCACGCGCGCGTCGAAGTAGGACTTCTGGCCGGCGCAGTTTTCCGCCGCCACATGGCCTTCATGCACGCCCTTGTGCGCCAGCATCGGCTGGCCGACGATGTCGCCGATGGCGAAGATGTGCGGCACATTGGTGCGCTGCTGCTTGTCCACCGGGATGAAGCCGCGGTCGGTCACCGCGATGCCGGCGTTCTCGGCGCCCAGCAGCTTGCCGTTGGGCGCGCGGCCGGTGGCGTACAGCACCAGATCGTAGCGCTGCGGCTCTTTCGGCGCTTGATCGCCCTCGAAAGTCACCCACACGCCGTCGTCCTTGGGCTCCACGGCCACGGTCTTGGTGTTGAGCATGATGTTGTCGAAACGGTGGGCGTTCCACTTCTGCCACACTTTGACCAGGTCGCGATCCGCGCCCTGCATCAGGCCGTCCATCATTTCCACCACGTCCAGGCGCGCGCCCAGCGTGGAGTAGACGGTGCCCATTTCCAGGCCGATGATGCCGCCGCCGATGATCAGCATACGGTTGGCCACGCCCTTCAGCTCCAGCGCGCCGGTGGAATCCACCACGCGCGGATCGTCCGGGATGAAGGGCAGCTTCACCACGCGGGAACCGGCGGCGATGATGGCGTTCTTGAATTTGACGATCTTCTTCTCGCCGCTCTCTTCGCGTCCCTTGCCGGTAGTGGCGGACACTTCGATATGATGCGGATCGATGAAATGGCCGTTGCCGCGCACGACTTCCACCTTGCGCGCCTTGGCCATGCCGGCGAGGCCGCCGGTCAGCTTGGCGATTACTTTTTCCTTGTAACCGCGCAGCATGTCGATGTCCACTTCCGGCTTGCCGAACTTGATGCCGTTGGCGGCCAGATGGCTGACTTCGTCGATCACCGCCGCATTGTGCAGCAGCGCCTTGGACGGGATGCAGCCCACGTTCAGGCAGACGCCGCCCAGGGTGGCGTAGCGCTCGACGATGACCACTTTCAGGCCCAGGTCGGCCGCGCGGAAGGCGGCGGAATAACCGCCGGGACCGCCGCCCAACACCATCACGTCGCACTCGATGTCGGCGCCGCCGCTATGGCTGGCGGCCACCGGAGCGGCTTGCGGCGCGAAACCCGCCTGGGTGGTGGCGGAAGCGACGCCGGTGGTTTCCACCGGTTTGGGCGCGGCCGGAGCCGCGGCGGCGCCGGCGGCTTCAACGATCACGATCACATCGCCTTCGGACACTTTGCCGCCGACGGCGATCTTGACTTCTTTTACCACGCCGGCGGTTTCCGCCGGCACTTCCATCGTGGCCTTGTCGGTTTCCAGCGTGATCAGGCTGGCTTCTTTCTCGATCACGTCGCCCGGCTTGACGAAGACTTCGATCACGTCCACGTTGTTGTGGCCGCCGATGTCCGGGACTTTCAGTTCAATCAGATTGCTCATGGTTTTCCATCCGCAACGTAAGGCGGAAGCCCGGGGGCCCCCGCCGCTATTCAGCAGAGTCGTTCGCTTGGGCGGCGCGCTCCGGCCAGGCCGGGGCGTCCGCCCGGCTGGCGATTACAGAATCAGGCGGCGCACATCGGACAGCAGTTTGCCCAGATGCACGGTGAAGCGCGCGGCAGCGGCGCCGTCGATCACGCGGTGATCGAAGGACAGCGACAGCGGGCACATCAGGCGCGGCGCGAATTCCTTGCCGTTCCACACCGGCTTGATCTGCGATTTGCAGACGCCAAGGATGGCCACTTCCGGCGCGTTGACGATGGGCGTGAAGCTGGTGCCGCCAATGCCGCCCAGGCTGGAGATGGTGAAGGTGGCGCCCTGCATGTCGGTGGGCTTGAGCTTGCCTTCGCGCGCCAGCTTGGACAGATCGGTCAGTTCCTGGGCGATCTGGCGCAGGCCCTTCTTGTCCGCGTCCTTGATCACCGGCACCACCAGGCCGTTAGGCGTGTCGGCGGCGAAGCCGATGTGGTAGTACTGCTTCAGCACCAGATTGTCGCCGTCCAGCGAGCTGTTGAAGTTCGGGAAAGCTTTCAGCGCCTCGGCGGCGGCCTTGATGATGAAGGCCAGCGGGCTGATCTTCAGGCCGGACTTTTCCCATTCCTTGCCCACGGTCTTGCGGAAGTCTTCCAGCTCGGTGATGTCGCACTCGTCGTTGAAGGTTACGTGCGGGATCATCACCCAGTTGCGCGACAGATTGGCGCCGGAAATCTTCTGGATGCGGGACAGCGGCTTGGTTTCGATCGGGCCGAACTTGGCGAAATCGACTTTCGGCCACGGCAGCAGATCCAGACCGCCGCCGGAGGAGGCCGCGGCGGCCGGGGCCAGCGCCGCCGGGTTCTGCATCACGCCCTTGACGAAGGCTTTGACGTCTTCTTCGGTAATGCGGCCCTTGCGGCCGTTGCCCTTGACCTTGCCCAGGTCCACGCCCAGTTCGCGCGCCAGACGGCGCACCGACGGACCGGCGTGGGCTTTGGAGAAGGAGGCTTCGTCGATGGCGACGGCGGCCTTGGCAGGAGCGGCGGCGGGCGCGGCGGCCACCGGGGCCGGAGCAGCCGAGGCGGCGGCAGGAGCCGGGGCGGCGACAGCTGCGGCTGCCGGAGCGGCGGCGGCAACGGCACCTTCGACCACCACGATCAGATCGCCTTCGCTGACCTTGTCGCCCACTTTCACTTTGACTTCCACCACGCGGCCGGCGGCGGAGGCCGGCACTTCCATGGTGGCCTTGTCGGTTTCCAGCGTGATCAGGCTGTCGTCGACGGCGATCTCATCGCCGACCTTGACGGTCACTTCGATCACGTCGACGCCGTTATGGCCGCCGATGTCCGGCACGCGGATTTCGCTGCGGCCGGAAGCCGCCGGCGCGGCAGGCGCGGCGGCGGGAGCGGCTGCAACCGGAGCCGGAGCCGCGGCCGGGGCGGCGGCGGCCGGGGCCGGCGCGGACGCTGCGGCGCCCACTTCCAGGATGGCGATCACGTCGCCTTCGGAGATCTTGCCGCCGACGACGGCTTTGACTTCCTTGATCACGCCCGCGGTTTCCGCCGGCACTTCCATGGTGGCCTTGTCGGTTTCCAGCGTGATCAGGGAATCGTCCACGGACACGGTCTGGCCCGGGACGATGAATACTTCGATGATGTCTACATTGCTGTGACCGCCGATGTCGGGCACTTTCAATTCGATCAGATTGCTCATGAGCTTTCCATTCGTAAGGCGGAAGCCCCTGTCGGGGCTTGCCGCCGGATATCCGCTACAGATTCGCTTGCCATGCAAAGGCGGAAGACCCCGGCCTGAACCGGGGCTTCCGCTCTGCGATTACACCTTCCAGCTAGGCAGCTTGTCGGTCTTGATGCCGTACTTGGCGATCGCCTCGGCCACCTTGGACGCTTCGATCTTGCCGTCGCGCGCCAGTGCGGACAAGGCCGCCAGCGCCACGTGGTAGCGATCCACCTCGAAGAAGGAACGCAGGTTGGCGCGGCTGTCGGAACGGCCGAAGCCGTCGGTGCCCAGCACCACGTAACGGCCCGGAACGTATTCGCGGATCTGGTCGGCGTAGTTGCGGATGTAGTCGGTCGCGGCCACCACCGGACCCTGACGGCCGGACAACTGCTGGGCCACGTAGGAGGCCCGCGCTTCGGCGGTCGGGTTCAGCAGGTTGTGACGCTCGGCTTCCATGCCGTCGCGGCGCAGCTGGTTGAAGGAGGTCACGCTCCAGATATCGGCGCCGATGCCGAAGTCGGCCTTCAGCAGATCGGCCGCGGCCATCACTTCGCGCAGAATGGTGCCGGAGCCCATCAGCTGCACTTTCACCTGGGCGTCGCCGCCGTCCTGCAGCAGATACATGCCTTTCAGGATGCCCTCTTCCGCGCCCGCCGGCATGGCCGGGTGAACGTAGTTTTCGTTCATCAGGGTCAGGTAGTAGAAGACGTCTTCCTGCTCCGCGTACATGCGGCGCAGACCGTCCTGCACGATCACCGCCAGTTCGTAAGCGAAGGTCGGGTCGTAGCTGATGCAGTTCGGGATCAGGCCGGCCTGGATGTGGCTGTGGCCGTCTTCGTGCTGCAGGCCTTCGCCGTTCAGCGTGGTGCGGCCGGCGGTGCCGCCCAGCAGGAAGCCGCGGGCGCGCATGTCGCCGGCGGCCCAGGCCAGGTCGCCGATGCGCTGGAAGCCGAACATCGAGTAGTAGATGTAGAACGGAATCATCTGCTGGCTGCTGTTGGCGTAGCTGGTCGCCGCGGCGATCCAGTCGGCCATCGCGCCCGGCTCGTTGATGCCCTCCTGCAGGATCTGGCCGTCCTTGGATTCCTTGTAGAACATCAGCTGGTCATGATCCTGCGGCACGTAGTTCTGACCCTGGGTGGACCAGATGCCGTACTGGCGGAACATGCCTTCCATGCCGAAGGTGCGGGACTCGTCCGGCACGATGGGCACTACGCGCTGGCCGATGTTCTTGTCCTTCATGATGGTGCCCAGCATGCGGACGAAGGCCATGGTGGTGGAGAACTCGCGGTCGCCGGACGCTTGCAGCTGCGCGTCGAATACGGACAGTTCCGGCGTTTGCAGCGCGGTGGTCACCGGCTTGCGGGCCGGCAGATAGCCGCCCAGCGCGGCGCGGCGTTCGCGCATGTACTTCATTTCCGGGCTGTCTTCGGCCGGCAGGTAGTACGGCACGTTCGCCAGGTCCTCGTCGGACACCGGAATGCCGAAGCGGTCGCGGAATTTGCGCAGCGAATCCAGATCCATTTTCTTGGCCTGGTGCGCGATGTTCTTGGCTTCGCCGGACGCGCCCATGCCGTAACCCTTGATGGTCTTGGCCAGGATCACGGTCGGACGGCCGTTGGCGCTGTTGGACGCCTCGTGGTAGGCGGCGTACACCTTGTGCGGGTCATGGCCGCCGCGGTTCAGCGCCCAGATCTCGTCGTCGGACATATTGGCGACCATTTCGCGCAGCTCCGGGTACTTGCCGAAGAAGTGTTCGCGAACGTAAGCGCCGTCCTTGGATTTGAAGGTCTGGTAGTCGCCGTCCACGCACTCGTCCATGCGCTTCTTCAACAGGCCCTTGCTGTCCATCGCCAGCAGCGGGTCCCAACGCGAGCCCCAGATCACTTTCAGCACGTTCCAGCCGGAACCGCGGAAGTCGCCTTCCAGTTCCTGAATGATCTTGCCGTTGCCGCGCACCGGGCCGTCCAGACGCTGCAGGTTGCAGTTGACCACGAAGATCAGGTTGTCCAGGCCTTCGCGGGCGGCCATGGAGATGGCGCCCAGGGATTCCGGCTCGTCCATCTCGCCGTCGCCGCAGAAACACCAGACTTTGCGGCCGTGGGTCTTGGCCAGACCGCGGCTTTCCAGGTACTTGAGGAAGCGGGCTTGGTAGATGGCCATCAAGGGGCCCAGGCCCATCGACACGGTCGGGAACTGCCAGAAGTCCTTCATCAGCCACGGGTGCGGGTAGGAGGACAGACCGTTGCCGTCCACTTCCTGGCGGAAGCTGTCCAGCTGCTCGGCGGACAGGCGGCCTTCCATGAAGGCGCGCGCGTACACGCCTGGGGAAATGTGGCCTTGGAAGTAGATCAGATCGCCGTCTTGCTCATCGTTCTGGGCGCGCCAGAAGTGGTTGAAGCCCACGTCGTACAGGGTGGCGGAGGATTGGAAGGAGGCGATGTGGCCGCCCAGCTCCAGATCCTTCTTGCCGGCGCGCAGCACCAAAGCGGCGGCGTTCCAGCGGTTGATCGAGCGGATACGATGCTCCATCTCGTGGTTGCCCGGCGACTTGACTTCTTTGCCGAGCGGAATGCTGTTCTGGTATGCGGTGGTGGCGTCAAACGGCAGATGGGCGCCGCGGCGGCGGGTGCGCTCGACCAGTTTCTCCAACAGGTAATGCGCGCGTTCCGGGCCTTCGGCATCCAGCACCGACTCCAGCGCTTCAGTCCATTCCTGGGTTTCCAACGGATCGATATCGTCAGGGAAAGTTGCAGCCATCTCTGGTCCTCACAGCAAGGTGGATCGGGGGCCGTATGTAGCACTGCGCGGCCCCGCGTTATTGCAATCGGCTCGAATTCGAACCTATTTATTAGCTTCAGATTATAAACGAACGCAATCGCAAATAAAAATGTTCATTTGCGAAAAGAGCGCCGTATCTTGAGCAAGTGTACGTCTTCCGGCTTTCACAAAGGAATAGGTCAAGCGTACTAACGCTTGTTTCGGGGCGGAAAACAGCGGTTATTGCGCCGCACCATGTTGTTTTTTTGCGATTTACTGTCGCAAATTGAAACATTCGTTTCAGTTGCGCGCTTACTTCTTTCTCTCGTCCCGGACGAGCCGGTCCAGTTCGCGGATGCGCGCTTCGATTGAGGAGCGCAGGTAGAAATCGTCGCCCTTGGCCTTGCCGGCCAGTTGGAACTGCTCCATCGCCGGCTGGTAGCGCTGTTCATGATAGAAGGCGTTGCCCAAGGCCGCGTGGTAACGCAGCGGGTCGCGGTCGGCGTACAAGCTGGCCTGGCGCCGATACAGGCCCGGATTGTCCGGATGGCGGTTCAGCTGGGTCTTGATCAGGGCCAGCGCGCCCTGGCTGTCGCCGCTGGCGATAGCGACGTCGATGTCCAGCAACTGCAGCGACAGGCTCTGCGGAAAACGGGCCAGCCCGGCGCGCGCCGCGTTGCGGGCGGCCGGCCAGTCCTTGCGTTCGCGCTCTATCGCCACGTCCAGGCCCCGCAGCATCGGGTGATCCGGCAGCTTGGTCCGCGCCTTGGCCAGCGCCTGGCGCGCGCCGGCGATATCGCGCTGACGCAGCTTGACCTGGGCCAGACCATACCACTGCGCGCCCTCGTTCAGGTACAGGCCGCGGTCCAGCGCCGCCTCGTAATAGCGCTCCCCTTCGTCCGGCGTCAGCGTCGAGGCGCGCAGTTTCTCGCGCACCAGCAGGTAATCGACGCTGTCGGCGCGCATCTTCACCGGGTAGTCCAGCGCGCGGTTTTCCGCTTCGCTGATGCGCTCCAGCGTCACCGGGTGGGTGCGCAGGAAGGCCAGCGCCGCGTTGTCGCTGTAACGCTCGTTCAGCTGCAGCCGCTGAAAGAAAGCCGGCATGCTGCGCACGTCGAAGCCGGCCTGGCTCATGTATTGCATGCCGACGCGGTCGGCTTCACGTTCGAAATCGCGCGAAAACGCCAGTTGATTGGAAATCGACAGCCCCATGCCGGCGGACACCACCCCCATCGCGCCCTGGCCGCTGCCGGCCTTGGCCGCCAGCGCGGCGGCGATGATGGTGCCCAACAACAGCAAGGGGCTGGTGGCGCTGCTGGCCGCCTTCATCCGCGCGATGTGGCGCTGGGCGACGTGGGCGGTTTCATGCCCCAGCACCGAGGCGAGCTCGCCTTCGCTCTGGGTCGCCAGCAGCAGTCCGATATTGATGCCGATATAGCCGCCGGGCATGGCGAAGGCGTTGATGCCATTGTCGTTGACGCAGAAATAGGTGAAACCGACGCCGGGCAGCTTGACGCCGCTGGAGAGCCGGCCGCCGATATCGTTGAGGTAATCGTTGACCTCCTGATCGTCGACGATGTCTCCCGCCTCCAGCATGGCGCGCCAGGCCTGGCGGCCGATGCGGTTTTCATCCGCCAGCGTCAGCGAGGCGTCCGACACCTCGCCCAGATCGGGCAAATCGGCATAGCTGACGGACGGGTGCAACAAGCTCAGCGCCAGCACGCCGGCCAGCAGGGTCTGTTTGGTCATCCGGCTATGATAGCCAGGTTCGCCCACAAGTTGCATGAGGCGGCGCAACATCAACTGTCAAAGAGTATGAGCTTCCCCGCCGTCCCGCCGCGGCGCGGTCAGCGCCTCCCACGCCGCTTGCGCGCTCAAGTGCACGCGGCCGTTGAAATCGGCCAGCAGGCCGCCGCCCTCCATCCGCTGCGCCACCGGCCCCTTGATCTCGGCCAGGTGCAGCGTCACGCCGCGCGCCGCCAGCTCCGCGTCCAGCCGCGCCAGCATCAGCAAGGCGCTGGTATCCACGCGATTGACCGCGCTCATGATCAGCACCAATCGCGTGCTTCCGGCCTGGGCGGCCAGCCGGCGCAGCGTCTCGCCGCGCACTTGGCGGGCGTTGCCGAAGAACAGGCTTTCGTCCACGCGCAGAAACAGCGCGCCGGGCAGGCGCTCCACCGCGAAACGCAGCCGATTGCGGAAATGATGACTGCCCGGCAGCCGGCCCAGTTCGGCGATATGCGGCCGGCTGCTGCGCCACAGCATGGCCGCCAGCGACATCAGCACGCCGGCGACGATGCCGGAGTCCACCCCCAGCCACAGCACCAGAACAAAGGTCAGCCCGAACGCCGCCGCATCGGCGCGATCGACGCGCCAGGCCAGGCGCAGGCTGTCGAAACGTATCATGGCGCTGACCGAGGCGATGATCATCGCCGCCAATACCGATAGCGGCAGCAAGGCCAGCGCCGCGGCGGCGAAACCGGCCAGCAGCATGAGGCCCAGGGCGGCGATCACCGAGGCCAGTTGAGTCTGGGCCCCGGCCTCGGCGTTGACCATGGAGCGGGTCAGCCCGCCGGTGACCGGGAAGCCGCCGGACAGGCCGGCGCCGATATTGCACAGGCCCAGCGCCAACAGCTCCCGGTCCGGATCTACCTCGTCGCCGCGGCGCTGCGCCAGCGCCTGAGCCACCGCCAGGCTCTGCACGTAATTGATCAGCGCGATGAAAAAAGCCGGCAGCGCCAGCTGCGACCACTGCTCCAGGCTCAGCCCCGGCCAGGTCGGTGCCGGCAGGCCCGGCGGGATCTCGCCCACCACCGGTAAGGCGGAGCGCAAATCCAGGCCGGCCACCAGCCCCATGCCAAGCAGCACCGCCAATAGCGGCGCCAGCCGCAGCCATAATTGCCGCGCCGGCGCGCTCAGGCCGCAGCGGCGCAGCAGCAGTTCGCCCAGCCAACGCGCCAGCAGCAGCAAGGCCAAGGCCGGAGCGCCGAGCAAGAGCGCGGTGGAATTGAACCCTTCGGCCGCTTGCCACAGCCCGGCCAGCAGCTGCGGCAAGGACGCGCCACCGGCCTGCACGCCCAGCAAGGGCGCCAGCTGCGACAACACGATCAGCAAGGCCGACGCCGAAGTGAAGGCCGCCAGCACCGGTTCGGACAAGAGATCGGCGACGAAGCCCAGCCTCAGCAGGCCCAGCGCCGCCAGCATCGCGCCGGACAACAGCGCCAGGCCGATGGCCAGCGCCAGATAATCTCCCGAACCCGGCTCGGCCAGCCGCGACAGCGTGGCCGCCACCAATAAGGAAGTCATCGCCATCGGTCCCACCGACTGCGCGTGGCTGCGGCCGGCCAGCGCGTAAATCAGCAAGGGCGCGATGCTGGCGTACAAACCCGCCTGCGCCGGCAAGCCGGCCACCAGCGCGTAAGCCAGCCCTTGCGGCGCCAACAGCAGGGTCACCACCAGGCCCGCGCCCAGATCGCCCGGCAAGTAGGCGCGCCGGTAGCCGCGCAGCCAGGCAGGCAGCCAGAGCCTCATCCGCGCCGCTCCAGTCGTCCGGCCAGCCACAGGCCGGCCGCCATCGCAGGCAGGAAGGACGCGCTCTGCGGCGACAACATGCCGCCCAGCAACAAGGCCGGCCCCGGACAGATGCCGGCCAGGCCCCAGCCAATGCCGAACAAGAGGCTGCCGCCTATCAGCCGGCGCGTCAGCGGCGTCTTGGCCGGCCAAGACGCCGGCTCGCCCAAGAACGCGCGCGGGCGGCGCTCGGCCAGACGGAAGGCCGGCCAGGCCGCGACGACGGCGCCGGCCATCACCAACGCCAGGCTGGGGTCCCAAGCGCCGCCCAGATCCAGAAAGGCCAGCACCTTGGCCGGATTGGCCATGCCGGACAACAACAGCCCCAGGCCGAACAACAGACCCGCGCCCGCCATCGACAATAAGCGCTTCCACTCCGCCGCCATCTTCACGCCCCCCAATGTCTGAACACGGCCACCACCGCGAAGCCGGCGAACATAAAGGCCGCCGTCGCCGCCAAGGAGCGCGGCGACATGCGCGCCAGCCCGCAAACGCCGTGGCCGCTGGTGCAGCCGGAGCCCAGGCCCGCGCCGAGGCCCACCAGCAAGCCGGCGGCCAGCAAGCGCAAGCCGCCGGCCTCGATCTTGACGACGGGCAATTCGCCCGCCGCCAGCCACCACAGCGCCGGCGCGGCCGTCAGGCCCAGAAGAAAGGCCAAGCGCGCACGCCAGTCCGCCCGCCGCCCCAACAGGCCGGCCACCATGCCGCTGATGCCGGCGACGCGGCCGTGCGACAGAGCCAGCCAGCCAGCCGCCGCGCCTATCAGCACCCCGCCCGACAGGGCGGACCACGGCGTGAACGCCGCCCAATCCACGGCCATCACGCCGCCCCTGCCGGCTGGTCGGCGCAGAACAGCGCGTGCAAGGCGTTCAGCAAGGCCAGGGCGTCGGCGCTGGCCACGCTGTAATACACCCATTTGCCTTCGCGCCGCGTCGCCACCAGGCCCTCATTGCGCAATACGCCCAACTGCTGCGACAAGGAGGGTTGACGGATGCCGGTCAGACGCTCCAGCTCCGACACCGATTTCTCGCCGTCCACCAGCTGGCACAGCAGCAGCAGCCTGTCCTCGTTGGCCAGGCCCTTCAACAATAAGGCGGCGCGGCCGGCATTGGCGCGCAGCATGTTCAAATCCATATTTCGTTCTCCCGCCGCCGCGATCCGGCGTCGCAAACATTATGTTTTATAATATAATGTAAATCAACTAACTGTTACCGCCGCGCCACACTGTCCGCCCGTCGCCACATGGCCTATCAGTCACCATCGCACCGGGAAAAACTGTTGTAGACTCAAGGCCATGAACCTATTTCCAGCCGCGGCGCCGGCCCGGCCCAGCACCGCCATGGCCTCCACCCTCCTCCCGCCCGCCCCCAGGCAACTGGTGCACGAGCGCGGCATTCCCGCCTTCGGCGTGTACCAGGGCATCATCGAGCGGCTGGACTGGCGCGCGCTGAAAACCACGCCTTACCAAAGGCTGACGCGCCGGCTGCATCACAAGCGCTGGCAATACGCGGCCATCGCCCACCCGGCCTTTTTCATCGGCGTCGCCATCGTCGACGTCGGCTGGACCGGCACCGCCTTCGCCTATCTGTTCGACCGCAAGAGCGGCGAAGTCATCGCCGCCGCCAGCGCCAACGGCCTGCCCGGCCTGTCCACGCGAATCGAAGACCGCGCCTTCGGCGACGCCGCCTTCCAGGCCGGCCGCTGCCGGCTGAGCTTCCGCCGCGACGGCGAGCGGCTGGAACTGGCGGTGGACTCGCCGCAGTTGAAACTGGCCGCGCACATTCAATTGACGGACATGCCGCCGGTGCTGGCGGTGATCGCGCCGGCCAACTGGCTGGCCCACTCCACCCATAAAAGCGGCGGCCTCAGGATCAGCGGCTTCGCCGACTGCCAGGACCGGCGCTACTCGCTGGACGGCGCGGTGGCGGCGCTCGACTATTCCAACGGCCTGCTGGCGCGGGAAACCCGCTGGCGCTGGGCCAGCGCGCATTCGCTGGAACTGGGCTTCAATCTGCAGCAAGGCTATATGGGCGACACCGAGAACGCCGCCTGGCTGCGCGGCAAACTGATCCGGCTGGGGCCGGTGCGCTTCGACTACCAGCCGGAGGATCCGCTGCTGGGCTGGCGCATGCGCAGCGACAACGGCTTGCTGGACCTGAGCTTCGCCCCGGAGGGGGCGCGCCGCGAAGACAAGAATCTGCTGATCGCCGCCAGCCGCTATGTGCAGCCTATCGGCCGCTTCAACGGCCATATCCGCGACCCGGACAACGGCGCCGTCCATGTGGTCGACGACTTGCTCGGCGTGACCGAGGACCATCTGTCGCGTTGGTGAGCGTAGCCCGCTCGATGCGGCGCGCCAGCGCCCATTCGCCGCCATTGTCTGGAGTTCATCGAAATTCCCTGCTGTAGTCAGGGAAATCCCTGGTTTGCGAAAACACAAGACCGGCCGGAACAACAGTGGTAGGATGCGCCCGCAACCGAGTATTTTCTCTAAACGACCCAACGCAGCGTCAGAGCCTGTCCATGATCCTTTTGCGTCTCCGCGCCAGAACGCTCATGAACAGACTCTCAGTAGGAGATTGCCATCATGGATAGATTAAGCGCTCTGCTCGAACACAACCGCCACTTCGTGGAAAACCGCGAATACGAGCAGTTCAAGACCGACAAATTCCCCGGCAAAGGCCTGGCCGTCCTGGCCTGTATGGACGCCCGGCTGGTGGAACTGCTGCCCAAGGCCATGGGCCTGAAGAACGGCGACGCCAAGCTGATCAAGAACGCCGGCGCGCTGATCACCCACCCGTGGGGTTCGGTGATGCGCAGCCTGATCATGGCCGTATACGAACTGCGCGCCGACGAGATCTGCGTGGTCGCTCACCGCGACTGCGGCATGCGCGCGGTCGATCCGCAGCGCGTGCTGGACCATGCGATGGAACGCGGTGTGTCGGAAGACACCATCGCCACGCTGCGCGCGGCCGGCATCGACCTGGACGGCTGGCTGAAGGGCTTCGACAACGTGTCCGACAGCGTGCGCCACACCGTGCACACCATCCGCAACCATCCGCTGATGCCCAAGGACGTTCCGGTGCACGGCATGGTGATCCATCCGTCCACCGGCCGGCTGGAAGTCATCGTCGACGGCTACCAGAACGACGACGCTCCGGAGTAAGCCGGTGCGTCTGGGCCTGTTCGGCGGCACCTTCGACCCCATCCACAACGCCCACCTGCGCATGGCCGACGCCTTCGCCGCGGAGCTGGCGCTGGACGAGGTCAGGCTGATTCCGGCCGGCCGGCCCTATCATCGCAGCCACGGCCCGTACGCCGCGCCGGCCCAGCGCCTCGCCATGGCGGAGCTGGCGGCGGCGGATCACCCGCGGCTGACGGTGGACGAGCGCGAAGTGCGCCGCCCCGGCGCGGCCTACACCATAGACACCCTGGAAGAACTGCGCGCCGAGCTGGGCCCCGCCGCCGAATTGTGGTTTTTGATCGGCGGCGACTCGTTGGCCGCGCTGCACACCTGGAAGCGCTGGGACGAACTGTTGCGTTTCGCCAACCTGGCCGTAGCCTTGCGCCCCGGCTTCGATCCCGCCTCGCTGCCCGCGCCGGTGCGGCCCTTGTGGCGCGCCCGGCAAGTCTCTGATTTTTCAAATCGAACCGCATCCGGTACAATCCGCCCCTTGGCCTTGCCGCCGGTGGACATCGCGGCCACCGACATCCGCCAGCGCCTGGCGCGCGGCGACGCGGTGGACGATGTGCTGCCGCCCGCGGTGCTGGCCTATATCCGCCAACACCGGCTATACCAGACAGTGTAGCCGCCGTGTCCGGCCACTTTCCGCCAGGCCGTCAGCAGACGGCCGGCAGCGATTCACTTTAAAAGCAATACGGCGGGTCTGCCGGCCGCTTGCGCGCGCCGGCCCGCCCGCCATTTTGCGGCCGCTTTGCGCCGGCTCTGGCCGACGCGGACCCCGCATAGGAAAAGGACATTATGGAAGTGCAAGACATTGCCAAGCTGGCGATCGAAGCCCTGGAAGACGTCAAGGGCAAGGACATCATCGAACTGGACACCAGCAAGCTGACCTCGCTGTTCCAGTGCATGATCGTGGCCACCGGCGACTCCAACCGCCAGGTCAAGGCGCTGGCCAACAGCGTGCACGTGAAGCTGAAGGAAGCCGGCGTGGACATCGTCGGCAGCGAAGGCCACGAAAGCGGCGAATGGGTGCTGGTGGACGCCGGCGACGTGGTGGTGCACGTGATGCTGCCCGCGGTGCGCGACTACTACGACATCGAAGCGCTGTGGGGCGGTCAGAAGCCCAGCTTCCTGCCGGCCGGCGGCCGTCCGTGGTCGGCGACCTGATCCGGCTGCGCTAAGCCGCCATCAAGAACGGGGACGCAAGTCCCCGTTTGCGTTTTACTTCCTGGCTCACACACGATGAAAATCACTATTCTCGCCGTCGGCACCAAGATGCCGCGCTGGGTCGACGAAGCCTACGGCGATTACGCCAAGCGCTTTGGCCGCGACATCACGCTGGAACTGAAGGAAATCAAGCCGGAGAAACGCGGCGGCGGCGTCACCGCCGAAAAAGGCATTGCCGCCGAACACGAGCGGCTGCTCGCCGCCCTTCCGCCGCGCGCGCGGCTGGTGGTGATGGACGAGCGCGGCAAGAACTGGACCTCGGTGCGGCTGGCCGAAGGCCTGAAGGAATGGATGGCCGGCGGCGACGATGTGGCCTTCATCATCGGCGGCGCCGACGGCCTGGCCGCGGAATTGAAACAACGCGCCGACGTGCTGCTGCAACTGTCCGCAATGACGCTGCCGCACGGCATGGTCCGGGTGATGCTGGCCGAGCAGATCTACCGCGCCTATTCCATTCTCAACAACCACCCCTACCATCGCGAATAGACGGACGCTGGCGGATCAAGCCGGCGGCGAGGCCTGGGCCGCCAAGGGCGGCGGCAAGGGCGGCGGCGCCAATCCGGCCCACTCCACCGTGACGGAATCCTCGCGCAGCGGCAGCGCCGAGCCCTCGGCGCGCGCCAGGCTGTCCAACCAATTTTCATTGCCTGAAAAAATCATGGCAGCTTCCTCCAGCCCTCATATTGCAAACGCCGCTCCACCGCGGTGGCGGATCGGCGGCAGGCCACCACCGGAATGCCCAGCGCGTGGGCGCTGTCCCGGTAATTGCGCATCACATTGTGTCCCAGGAAATCGGTGAGCAGGATCAACAGATCCGGCTTGCCCGGCAGCGGCGCCTTGCGCTGATGCGCGACGTTGCGCCCGCAGATGTGGCGGGAAATCCGGATATCGTAGCTTTGCAGAACCGCCGGAATATTCCCCAAGCTGTCCGCGCCTATCAGCAGAGCGTTCATCAGCCACCTCCTTCTCGCGCGGCGCGGCACGCCGCCTTGACATGTCCTCACTCTAAGCCGATGTAATAGCGCAGTAAAGATATATAAAATTAGTTTTTTATTTCCAATAAATATATAAATGCCGCAGCGGTCCCATCGCGTCATCCTCCGCGACGATGAATCGGCAAACCTTTGAAATCTCTAGGTAAAACAAGACGCCGCCTCCGCCGCCGCGGCGGGCCTCATCTCGCGCCCCTCCCCCCGTCCTTGCCAGCAAAACTATCGACAGAAAAACCGAAACCCGCTACGCTGCGCGCCCTCGGCCTATCCGCCCAACCTATTGATCTGTATATACAAATGAACGCAGTTCTTCTGGCCGTCATCGTCATGCTCGGGCTGGCGCTCTTGCGCACCCACGTCGTCATCAGCCTGCTGCTCGGCGCCTTGATCGGCGGCCTTAGCGGCGGCCTGTCCCTGTCCCGCACGCTGGAAGCCTTCAACAACGGCATCACCGGCGGCGCCGCGGTGGCCTTGTCCTACGCCTTGCTGGGCGCCTTCGCGCTGGCCATCGCCAAATCCGGCCTACCCCACGCGATGGCGGATCTGGCGATCAAGCGGCTGGAACGAGGCGGCGCGCAAGGCAAACTGAAATGGGCCTTGATCCTGTTGCTGGCCCTGGTCAGCGTCGCCAGTCAGAACCTGGTTCCCATCCACATCGCCTTCATCCCGCTGCTGGTGCCGCCGCTGCTCTATGTGATGGCGCGGCTGCATCTGGACCGCCGCCTGGTCGCTTGCGTGATCACCTTCGGCCTGGTCACGCCCTATATGGTGTTCCCGGTGGGCTTCGGCGATATCTTTCTGAAGCAGATCCTGCTCGGCAACATCGCCAAATCCGGCATGGACGTGCGCGGCGTCAATGTGATGCACGCGATGGCGATACCGGCGCTGGGCATGCTGGCCGGCCTGCTGTGGGCGGTGCTGGTCAGCTACCGCAAACCGCGCCAGTACGCGCTGGGCAAGATAGAAAACGCCGAGCGCACCCGCGCCAAGGTCAGCCGCAAATCGCTGGCCACCGCGCTGCTGGCGATCACGCTGGCCTTCGCGGTGCAGCTGTATACCGATTCGATGATCATGGGCGCGCTGGCGGGCTTTCTGCTCTTCCTCGCCACCGGCGTGGTGAAATGGAAGGACGCGGACGGTTTGTTCAACGAAGGCATGAAGATGATGGCGATGATAGGCTTCACCATGATCACCGCCCAGGGCTTCGCGGAAGTGCTGAAGGCCACCGGCCAGGTGGGCGCGCTGGTGACCGCCAGCGCCGGCCTGTTCGCCGGCAATCAGGGCGTGGCCGCCTTCGCCATGCTGCTGGTGGGCCTGGTGGTGACCCTGGGCATAGGCTCGTCCTTCTCCACCGTGCCCATTCTCACCGCCATCTACGTGCCCCTGTGCATGCACCTCGGCTTCTCGCCGCTGGCCACCGTGGCCATCATCGGCACCGCCGGCGCGCTGGGCGACGCCGGTTCGCCGGCTTCGGACTCCACGCTGGGCCCGACTTCGGGCCTGAACGTGGACGGCCAGCACGACCATATCCGCGACACCGTGCTGCCCACCTTCCTGCACTACAACCTGCCTGTGCTGGCGGCCGGCTGGATCGCGGCCATGGTGTTGTAGAATGGCCGGCATGGATGATCAAATCGATGCCCGCTTGGCCGAAATGGAAGTGAAGCTCGCCTTCCAGGACGAACTATTGGACGCGCTGAACGCCACCGTGGCGCGCCAGCAAAAAGACATGGAGTTGCTGCAACAGCAGATGCGTCTGCTCTACCAGCAATTCCGTCAGGCCCAGCCGGACGACGCCGCGTCCGGCCTCAGCCTGCGCGACGAGGTTCCGCCGCATTATTGAGCCGGCGGCGGCTTAGAAGCGGTTCAACGTATCGCGAGCTAAGGCGAGACCAGGCGAAAACCGCTGAGAAAGCGGAATGCGCACGTGGCGCATGAGCAATTCGAAGCGGTTTCAACACCCTGTATCTCATTATCCCGCCGATGCGCAGCAGGCTTGGAACAGGCGCTAGCGGTGGCCCTTGCGACGCGACACCGTCGCCTCGATATTCTTGCGGCCGATCAGCGGCGCCGGTTCCGGCATGTCCGGCGCGGCGTCGCCCAACCATTTGTACATCACCAGACAGTCCACCAGACCCAGCCGCGCGTGACGATAGGCGCGCGGCAAACGCCCCACCTGCTCGTAGCCCAGCTTGCGCCACAAGGCCACCGCCACCTCGTTGCTGGCCACCACCGAGTTGAACTGCATCGCCAGGAAACCGCTGTCCAGCGCCAAGCGCTGCGAATGCTCGCACATCAGCCGAGCCACGCCCTTGCCGCGCGCCGCCTCGGCCACCATATAGCCGCAGTTGCAGACATGGCCGCCCGGGCCGGCGGCGTTGGGCTTGAGAAAATACGAGCCCAGCAGCGCGCCGTCCTCCTCCGCCACCAGCGTGTGCAAAGGCAGCCGCAACCACAGCTCGCGCGCCTGCTCCCGCGTCATCTCCGGATCGAAGGCGTAGGTTTCCCTGGCCGCCACCACCGCGTGGAACACCGGCCAGAAACGCTCGAAATCGTCGTCGTTCATCGGTCTGATCGTAATCATGCTGCCTCCTGTTTCAATTGCGCCGTCCCCGGCTTTCTGGTCATGCGTCCGGACAACAGGCTGGCGCTGGCGATCAAGGCCCCGCCCGCCCATTCGCGCGGCGTCATCGCCTCGCCGGCCAGCAAATAGGCCGACGCCGCCGCGAACAACAACTCCATCAGCATCAACGTCATCGTCTGCGTCGCCGGCAGAATGGAAACCCCGTGCTGCGATATCACGCTGGTGCACAGCAAGGTGACGCCCAGGATGCCCAGCACCAGCCAGCTTTGCGGCGGTATCTGCAAAATGCCGCCCAGCTGCCCGGCCAGCGCCAGCTTGATCGCGCCGATGGACGCCACGCCGAACCAGATCGACGCCGATTTGACCGGCACCGGAATGGACTGGGCGCCGCGGCTGATCACATTGCCCAGCGCGAAGGCCATGCCGCCGGACAAGGCCAGCCATTCGTAGCGATGGCTGAGCGGCAGCTCCCCGGCGAACAGGCCGGGACGATAGATGAAGATGAAGCAGCCGAGCAGCGACAGGGCCACCACCAGCCAGCCGCTGCGGGTCAGGCGCTCCTTCAGGATCAGCCGCGACAGGAACACCGTCCACAGCGGCGACAGGTAGAACAGCAGCAAGACCCGCATCACTTGTCCCTCGGACACGGCCCAGGTATAGCTGTAGTTGCACCAGCCGAACACCGCGGTCAGCACCAGCAACACCGGCTGCAGCCGGAATTGGCGGCGGTAGACGTCGAAAAAGGTGATCACGCCCAGGGTGATGGCCACCAGATAGACCACCAGCGAGGTCATCGCCACGCTGACTCCGCTTTGATTGAGGCTGCGGAAGGGATACCACATCAGCCCCCACACCAGCGCGGTGGTCAGAATGCCGGTGGTGGCCAGAAACTTTTGTTTTACAGGTGTCATTGCTGTTCTTAAGATGTTCGCTGTTCGTTTGCTTGCGCCCGCTTTCCTGGAGATACCCGTGAACCCTCGCCTGGCCCAATTGCAGCCCTATCCGTTTCAACGCCTGCGCGCCCTGCTCGCCGGCGCGACGCCGCCCGCGGACAAGGCGCACATCAACCTGTCGATAGGCGAACCCAAGCACCCGACGCCGGCGCTGGTGGAACAGGCGCTGATAGCCAATCTGGGCGGCTTGTCGCAATACCCGGCCACGCTGGGCAGCGAAGCGCTGCGCCAGGCCTGCGCCGCCTGGATGCGGCGGCGTTATGATCTGAACCTGGATGCGCAAAGCGAGATACTGCCGGTCAACGGCAGCCGTGAAGCCTTGTTTGCTTTTGTGCAGACGGTGATCGACGCAAGCGCAGAGCCTGCGCCGGTAGTGATATCCCCGAATCCTTTTTACCAGATTTACGAAGGCGCGGCACTGTTGGCCGGCGCCGAGCCCCACTATGTCAACTGCCTGGCCGAACAGCGCTTCCAGCCGGACTGGAGCCAGGTGCCGGAATCGGTGTGGGCACGCACCCAGCTGGTGATCGTGTGCAGCCCCGGCAACCCCACCGGCGCGGTGATGTCGCTGGCCGATTGGGAAACCCTGTTCCAGCTGTCCGACCGCTACGGCTTCGTCATCGCCAGCGACGAGTGCTATTCCGAAATCCACTTCGGCCGGCCGCCGCTGGGCGGACTGGAGGCGGCGAGCAAGCTGGGACGCGGCTTTGAGCGGCTGCTGATGTTCACCAGCCTGTCCAAGCGCTCCAATGTGCCGGGCATGCGCTCGGGCTTCGTCGCCGGCGACGCGGCGCTCCTGGCGAAATTCCTGCTCTACCGCACCTACCACGGCAGCGCGATGAGCCTGACGATACAGGCGGCCAGCGTGGCGGCCTGGAACGACGAGGATCACGTCGAGTCCAACCGGGCGCAATACATCGCCAAGTTCGACGCGGTCACCCCGCGGCTGGCGATGGGGCTGGAAGTGCGCCGCCCGGACGCCGGTTTCTACCTGTGGGCCAAGGTGCCGGACGGGAATGATGTAGACTTCGCCAAGGCGCTGTTCGCCGAAGAACACGTCACCGTGCTGCCCGGCAGCTACCTGGCGCGCGAGGCCCACGGCGTCAATCCCGGCGCCGGCTATGTCCGCGTCGCGCTGGTGGCCACGCTGGAGGAATGCGTGGCCGGCGTCGAGCGCATCGTCGCCTTCGCCGAGCGCCGGCAGCGCCAGACCCCCTGAATCCACGCGGCCCGCCTCCGGCGCGGCCGCTTGAAAGCGAATTGAATGACGACTTCCATCCACATTGCCAAAGGACTGAACACCATGCATCCGATCCAGACCCTGATCGAAGAAGCGTTTGAGAAGCGCGCCGAGATCACGCCCGCCACTGTCTCCGCCGAACTGAAGGCCGCCATCGGCCAGGTGATCGCCGAGCTGGACACCGGCCGCCTGCGCGTGGCGGAAAAACAGGGCGCCGACTGGGTGGTGAACCAGTGGGTGAAGAAGGCGGTGCTGCTGTCTTTCCGCATCCGCGACAATGAAATCTCCGACGACGGCGTCAACCGCTACTTCGACAAGGTCGACACCAAGTTCGCCGACTGGAACCCGGCCCGCTTCCAGGAAGCCGGTTTCCGCGTGGTGCCGGGCGCGGTGGCGCGCAAGGGCAGCTTCATCGCCAAGAACACCGTGCTGATGCCGTCCTACGTCAATATCGGCGCCTACGTCGACGAAGGCGCGATGGTGGACACCTGGGCCACCGTCGGCTCCTGCGCCCAGATCGGCAAGAACGTTCACCTGTCCGGCGGCGTCGGCATCGGCGGCGTGCTGGAACCGCTGCAGGCCAATCCCACCATCATCGAAGACAACTGCTTCATCGGCGCGCGTTCGGAAATCGTCGAAGGCGTGATCGTAGGCGAAGGCTCGGTGATCTCCATGGGCGTCTACATCGGCCAATCCACCAAGATCTACGACCGCGAAACCGGCGAAGTCAGCTACGGCCGCGTGCCGCCGGGCTCGGTGGTGGTGTCCGGCAACCTGCCCAGCAAGGACGGCAGCCACAGCCTTTACTGCGCGGTGATCGTCAAGAAAGTGGACGCTCAGACTCGCAGCAAGACCAGCATCAACGAGCTGCTGCGCGGCGTGTAAGGCCCCGCCGGCGGACGGTCGGCTCGCCCGCCGTCCGCCTTTTCTCCCCTCCGTCGTCGCCTCTCGGCGTCTCCGGCCGCATTGCAATGCAGCATATTTGCATCGCGAATGCTGTTGAAATTTGGCTAGTCCACGACAAGTCTATAAAATCTCCAGTTCGAAAAGAATCGGCAAAAAAGCGGCCGCTCTCCAAGCACCGCTCAGCCCAGGCCGCGAAGCGCCGCCAGCCAAGGCGCAGCGCAACGCCAAAGCTTGGGCGACGGGCTTCAAGAGCCGCTTTGCCTGAACGGCCCGCCATCGCACCGCTCCGGGTCCGCCGTTTCAACCGAAGCCGTCCGCGGCTTCACGCATGCTATCTGGAAAACTTGTGTCTTCTGACAATTTCATCGAGTTCAGAAACGTCAGCTTCGCCTATGGCGAACGGCCCATTCTGAAAAACCTCAACCTCGCGATTCCGCGCGGCAAGCTGGTAGCCGTCATGGGCGGCAGCGGCAGCGGCAAGACCACGCTGCTGCGGCTGATCTCGGGCCAGAACCGGCCGCAAAGCGGCGAGGTGCTGGTGGACGGCAAGAGCGTCGCCAAAATGAGCGCCGCCGAACTTTATCAACACCGCCGCCGCATGGGCATGTTGTTCCAGTTCGGCGCGCTGTTCACCGATCTGTCGGTGTTCGACAACGTCGCCTTCCCCATTCGCGAGCACACCAAGTTGCCGGACAGCATGATCCGCGACCTGGTGACCATGAAGCTGGAAGCGGTCGGCCTGCGCGGCACCCAGCAGCTGATGCCGGCCGAACTGTCCGGCGGCATGGCGCGCCGGGTGGCGCTGGCGCGCGCCATCGCGCTGGACCCACAGCTAATGCTGTACGACGAACCCTTCACCGGCCTGGACCCGATCTCGCTGGGCGTGATCGCCCACCTGATCAAGAAGCTCAACCACGCGCTGGGCACCACCGCGGTGATGGTCACCCACGACGTGCACAAATCGCTGGAGATCGTGGACCACGTGCTCTTCGTCGCAGGCGGCGAAATCGTCGCCCAGGGCACGCCGGACCAGGTGCGCAATTCGGATTCGCCATGGGTGCACCAATTCATCTGGGGCGAGGCCGACGGCCCGGTGCATTACGCCTATCCGGCGGAGCGCTCGCTCGCCGACGACCTGGGACTCAACGGAGGCCGCCATGCTTGACCTGATCGCCGCGCCCTTGCGCAGACTAGGCCATCTCGCCATCAACGCCGTCTGGCGGCTGGGCTTCGCCTGCCGCTTTCTGGTGGCCATCCTGCGGGGCAGCGGCCAAAGCCTGCTGCGGCCGCAACTGACCATACGCGAGGTCTACTTCGCCGGCGTCATGTCCTTGATCATCATCCTGGTGTCCGGCCTCTTCGTCGGCATGGTGCTGGGCCTGCAGGGCTACAGCACCCTCGCCAAATTCGGCTCCTCCGACGCGCTGGGCGCGGTGGTGGCGCTGGCCCTGCTGCGCGAATTGGGCCCGGTGCTGGCCGCGCTCTTGTTCGCCAGCCGCGCCGGCAGCGCGATGACGGCCGAAATCGGCCTGATGAAAACCACGGAGCAACTGGACGCGATGAGCGTGATGGCGGTCGATCCGATCGCCCGCGTCGTGGCGCCGCGCTTCTGGGCCGGCGTGATCTCCATGCCCATCCTGGCCGCGCTGTTCAACGTGGTCGGCATCTTCGGCGGCTACCTGGTGGGCGTGGTGATGATAGGCCTGGACGTCGGCACCTTCTGGTCGCAGATGCAGGCCAACGTCGATCTGCATTTCGATGTAGTCAACGGACTGATCAAGAGCCTGTGCTTCGGCGTCGCCGTCACCCTGATCGCCGTGTTCGAAGGCTATGACGCCACTCCGACGGCCAGCGGCGTGTCCGCCGCCACCACCCGGACCGTGGTCACCTCCGCATTGGTCATCCTGGCGCTGGATTTCATCCTGACCGCCTTCATGTTCTAGGAAAAACCCGAATGAAACGCTCTACTATTGACTTGTGGGTAGGCATTTTCGTGGCGCTGGGCATTGCCGCCGTCACCTTTCTGTCGCTGAAAGTGGCCAATCTGGTCCCGCAAAGCGCCAACCAGACCTATGTGCTCTACGCCGACTTCGACAACGTCGGCGGACTGAAGGTCAAAGCGCCGGTCAAGGAAGCCGGCGTGGTGATCGGACGCGTGGCCGACATCCGGCTCAACCCGAAAACTTATCGCGCCCGCGTGACTCTGAATATTGACAAGACCTATCAGATCAGCGACGACGCCAGCGCGTCCATCCTGACCGCCGGCCTGCTGGGCGAACAATATATCGGCATGCTGCAAGGCGGCTCGGAAACCAATCTGGCCCCGGGCGGCACCATCACCATCACCTCCTCGGCCATGGTGCTGGAACAATTGATCGGCAAGTTCATAACGGGCTTTACCGATAGCAACAAGAGCGCTGACAAATAGCGCGGCACAAAGACGGGGCACCCCGCAACACACTGCCGGCCGGCGCGCTGCCCGCGCCGCCGGCTCACTCGCAATCGATTGGAAAAAAGATGAAAAAACTGCTCGCATTCTGCTGTCTGCTGTTCGGCCTGTCCGCCGCGGCCCAAGCCGCCGGCGACACCCCCACCGACGTGATCAAGGACGCTTCCCGCCAGGTGCTGGAAGTGCTGAAACAGGACAACGGCAAGAACACCAAGCAAATCCGCCTGCAGGCGGAAGCGGTGGCGGTGCCGATGTTCGACTTCCCGCGCATGACCGCGCTGGCCGTGGGCCTGGGCTGGCGTCAGGCCAGCGCCGAACAGCGCGCGCAACTGACCCAGCAATTCCAGACCCTGCTGGTGCGCACCTATTCCGCGACCATGACCCGCTTCAAGACCGCCCAGGTCGACGTCAAGCCCAACCCGCTGATGAGCAACGGCGACCGCGACGCCACCGTGAAAACCACGGTGACCCTGCCGGGCAACGCCAACCCGGTCGCGGTGGATTATTCGCTGAACAAGGGCGCGCAAGGCTGGAAGATCTATAACGTTAGCGTGGAAGGCGCCAGCCTGGTCACCGTCTATCGCAACTCCTTCAACGAAGAAGTGCGCAAAAGCGGCGTGGACGGCCTGATCAAGCTACTGCAGAACAAGAACGCGGCGCCGGCCGCCGCCGCGCCCGCCAAGGGCAACGCCTGATGCTGGAACGCACCGCCCCGGCCAGGCCCGGCTCAGCGGCAAGCTGAACATGGATAGCTGCGGCCCCTTCGCCGCGCCGCTGGCCAAGCTCGCCGGCGAAGCGCCCTTGCGCCTGGATCTGTCCGGCGTGACCGGCGCCGACTCGGCCGCGCTGGCCCTGCTGCTCGGCGCGCGCCGCGCCGCCGACGCCGCCGGCCACGCCCTGTCGCTGGAAAACTGGCCGAGCGGGCTCAGCGCCTTGCTGGACCTTTACTCGCTGGCGGAGCTGCTGTCCGCCCCGGCGGCGGATTGATATGCGGAGAGGATTTATGTCGTCCCTGAAACCCGCGCTGACCGGCCTGGCGCTCTCGCTGCTGCTAGCCGGCTGCGCCAGCAACCCGACGGTGCCTTACGACCGCTTCGAGCCCTATAACCGCGCCATGTATCAGGTCAACGACACCGCCGACCGCTACGTGATCAAGCCGGTGGCCGAGGGCTACAAGGCCGTCACGCCGTCGCCGGTGCGCACCGGCGTCAGCAATTTCTTCGACAATCTCAAAGACGTCTACAGCGCGCTGTCCAACGCCTTGCGCGCCGAGCCGGAAAAAGCGCTGAACGACGTGATGCGAGTGGCGATGAACACCGGCTTCGGCCTGTTCGGCCTGATCGACATCGCCAGCCAGGCCGGCCTGAAGAACAACAAGACCACGCTGGGCGACACCTTCGCCGCCTGGGGCTGGCACGACAGCAACTATCTGGTGCTGCCCTTCTTCGGCCCCTCCACCGTGCGCGACGGCGCCGGCCTGACCGCCTCGCTGGCCGGCCCGGGCCCGGAAAAAATGTTCTACGACACCACCTGGCAGGCGGTGGGCTTCTACGGCCTGTACGGCGTGAACACCCGCGCCCGCTACCTGGGCGTGGAAGCCATGCTCAGCACCGCGGCGCTGGATCCGTACAGCTACACCCGCGACGCCTATATGCAGTTGCGCGCGCAGCAGTTGGGCCTGCCCAACCCCACCCAGCCGGCGGACACCTTCAGCCTGGACGAACTGGTCGACTCGCCCGCCGCAACGGCGCCCGGCGACAAAACAGCGGCCTCCGCCGCGCAGTAAACCCACTCTCTCCGCCGCCGGCCACTGGCCGGCGGCCTTCCTTTTTACTTATCAACAGGAAACGCCATGAGCAATCTGCCAGCCTGTCCGCAATGCAAATCCGAATACACCTATCAGGATGGCGCGATGTATGTCTGCCCGGAGTGCGCGCACGAATGGAACGAGCAGGCCGCGCCGTCCGAAGAAGCCCGCGTGATCAAGGACGCCAACGGCAATGTGCTGCAGGACGGCGACAGCGTCACCGTGATCAAGGATCTGAAAGTCAAAGGCTCCTCCCTGGTGGTGAAAGTGGGCACCAAGGTGAAGAACATCCGCCTGGTCGACGGCGACCACGACATCGATTGCAAGATCGACGGCATCGGCGCGATGAGCCTGAAGTCCGAATTCGTCAAGAAAGCGTAAATTCCGCGCTTCAAAACAAAACGCCACGGCCTGAGCCGTGGCGTTTTTCATTGCCGGTGCAAAGCTTGCGCTTAACTGATGCGCTCGATCAGCGCGCCTACCGCGCCCAGCTTCTTCTCGATATGCTCGTAGCCGCGGTCCAGGTGGTAGATGCGATCGACGATGGTCTCGCCCTCGGCCACCAGGCCGGCGATCACCAGGCTGGCCGACGCGCGCAGATCGGTGGCCATCACCGTGGCGCCGGACAGCTTCTCCACGCCCTTGATGATGGCGGTGTTGCCTTCCACTTCGATATTGGCGCCCATGCGGTTCAGCTCGGGCACGTGCATGAAGCGGTTTTCGAAAATGGTTTCGGTCACCACGCCGGCGCCCTCGGCCACGCAGTTCAGCGTCATCAGCTGGGCCTGCATGTCGGTGGGGAAAGCCGGGTAAGGCAAGGTGCGGAAGTTCACCGCCTGCGGACGGCGCTTCATGTCCAGCGAGATCCAGTCGTCCCCGCACTCCACCACCGCGCCGGTTTCGGCCAGCTTGTCCAGCACCGCTTCCATGCTCTTGGGCGCGGCGTTGCGCAGCACGATGTGGCCGCGCGTCATCGCGCCGGCCACCAGGAAGGTGCCCGCCTCGATGCGGTCCGGCATCACCGCGTAATCCGCGCCGTGCAGACGCTCCACGCCCTCGATCACCAGCCGGTCCGTGCCGATGCCGCTGATCTTGGCGCCCATGGCCACCAGACAGTTGGCCAGATCGGTCACTTCCGGTTCGCGCGCGGCGTTTTCCAACACGGTGGTGCCCTCGGCCAGCGTCGCCGCCATCAACAGGTTCTCGGTGCCGCCCACGGTCACCATGTCCATGATGATGCGCGCGCCGCGCAGGCGGCGGGCCTTGGCCTTGACGTAGCCGTGCTCGATGCTGACCTCGGCGCCCATCGCCACCAGGCCCTTGATGTGCTGATCCACCGGCCGGCTGCCGATGGCGCAGCCGCCCGGCAGGGACACCGTGGCCTCGCCGAAGCGCGCCAGCGTCGGGCCCAGCACCAGGATGGACGCGCGCATGGTCTTCACCAGATCGTACGGCGCCACCAGGCTGTCCAGATGGCCGGCGGTGATTTCCATCTCGTGCACATTGTCCGTCATCACCCGCACCCCCATGCCTTGCAGCAGCTTCTGGGTGGTGGCAATGTCGCGCAACATCGGCACATTGGTGAAGCGCATGGTGTCGCCGGTCAACAGACTGGCGCACAGAATGGGCAGGGCGGCGTTCTTGGCGCCGGAAACGCGGATCTCGCCGTTGATCGGACCGTTGCCGATGATTTTCAATTTATCCATGACGGATCAGCCTTGCAGTTTTTGCCATTCGTCCGGCGTGGCGGCCTTGACGATGGACAGAGCGTGAATTTCATTGCTGGCCAGGCGGGTGGCGATCACCTCCTTGACCAGGCGGTGGCGGTCGATCAGGCGCTTGCCCTCGAAAGCCGCCGACACGATGGTGGCGTAGAAGTGGTGGCCGTCGCCTTCCACTTCCAGATGGGTACAGGCCAGGCCGGCCTCGATGTACTGTTTGACTTGTTGCGGAGTAATCATGAGAAATCCCGTGGATGCGCTCAATGGCGCAGTTTATAGCCAGATTTGATCAGCCAGAGCGTCAGGCCCGACAAGACGGCGAAGCTGCCGCCCACCACGCCGGCCGACAGCCAGGGGCTGACGTCGGCCTGGCCGAAGAAGCCGTAGCGGAAGCCGTCTATCATGTAGAACACCGGGTTGAGATGAGACGCGGCGTACCAGAACGGCGGCAGGCTGTTGATCGAATAGAACACGCCTGACAGGAAAGTCAGCGGCATGATCAGAAAGTTCTGGAAGGCGGCCAGTTGATCGAACTTTTCCGCCCAGATGCCGGCCAGGATGCCCAGCGCGCCCAGCACGCCGCAGCCCAGCACGGCAAAGGTCAACGCCCACAGCGGCTGAGCCGGCAGCGGCAGGCCGAACCAGCCGGTGATCAGCAAAACCCCGGCGCCGACGGCCAAGCCGCGCACGACGGAGGCCAGCAGATAGGCGCCGAAGAATTCCAGCGCGGTCAGCGGCGGCAGCAGCAGGAACACGATGTTGCCGGTGATCTTGGACTGGATCAGGCTGCTGGAGCTGTTGGCGAAGGCGTTCTGCGCCATCGACATCATCGCCAGGCCCGGAATCAGGAAGGCGGTGTAGCTGATGCCCGGATAGGCCTCGACATGGCGCGACAACACATGGGCGAAGATCAGTTGATACATCAACGCGGTCAACACCGGCGCGGCCACGGTCTGGAACGCCACCTTCCAGAAGCGCACCAGCTCTTTCTTGAACAGGGTCATGAAGCCGGTCATGGCTGCGGCCCTCCATTCATCATCTTGACGAACACGCTTTCCAGATCCGTCTCCACCACGTTCAGTTCACGCACTTCCACCGCCGCTTCGCGCAGCGCGGTCAGCACCGCTTCCAGCTGGCCTAGGTGCTCCAGCTGCAACACCACGCGGCGGTCCTCGTCGCGCAGCTTCAGAGGCAGCAAGGCCGCCGGCAAATCGCCGGACAGCAGCAAGGCCACTTCGCGGCGCGCGCTGTGCGCCAGCAGCTTGTCCTTGTTCTCCAGCGCCACCAGCCGGCCCTTCTTCAGCATGGCGATGCGCGAGCACAAGGCCTCGGCCTCCTCCAGATAATGAGTGGTCAGCACGATGGTGTGGCCGGCGCGGTTCAGTTCCTGCACGAACACCCACAGGCTCTGGCGCAGCTCCACGTCCACGCCGGCGGTGGGCTCGTCCAACACGATGACCGGCGGGCGGTGCACCAGCGCCTGGGCCACCATCACCCGGCGCTTCATGCCGCCGGACAGGGCGCGCATATTGCTGTGCGCCTTGTCCGCCAGACCCAGCTTGAACAGCAACTCGTCGATCCAGTCGTCGTTGCGGCCCAGGCCGAAGTAGCCGGACTGGAAGCGCAGCGTTTCGCGCACCGACAGGAAGGGATCGAACACCAGTTCCTGCGGCACCACGCCCAGCGCCTTGCGCGCGGCGCGGAAATCGCCGACCACGTCGTGGCCCATGATGCGGATGCTGCCGCTGTCCGGCCGCGACAAACCTGCCATCGCGGAAATCAGCGTGGTCTTGCCGGCCCCGTTGGGGCCGAGCAGGGCGAAGAATTCGCCCGGTGCGACGGTAAAGCCGACCTGGTCCAGCGCCTGCAGCTGGCCATAGCGCTTGCTCACCGCCTGAATTTCAATAGCCTGGGGCATGAGAGAGGTAACACCGACAACGCCGCGCGGCTGAAGCCGCCAACGGCGCTAATGGTTTGACAAAAAAGGTCAATTATAGCGCTGGGCTACGCTTGAGGGGGAGAGTTCTTCCATCACTTCCGGCAGGAATATTCCACGGTAGACATATTGCAACAGTTGCGTGGCATTCTCGCCCAGATTGGTCTGGCTGCCGTCCGCCAGCCAGCGGTTGATCAGACCGTGATGCATGGACTGCAACACCTCGGCCACCGTCTCCGGCGTCACGTAGGGCAAGGTCTGGCCGGCATCCACCGCCATCTGCACCACCAGGGTCAATTGCTCGCGGGTTTCTTGCATATGCGCAACACACTCGTCGTGAATGGGAGCCAGTTCGCCGACATGCTCGCTACGCATAAACAGAATGAGTAATATACGACGAACCTGTTGGTTCTCCCCAATCATGGTCAGCAGCCGGTGGCTATGGTTCCACAAGGCCAGAGCCGGACTCGAGTGTGCCGTTCTCAACAATTGCTCGCAGATGTCATCAAACTGCCCGCCCATCCTGTCCAGCATCGCCCGGTACAAGTCCAGCTTGTTCTGGAAATGCCAATACACCGCGCCGCGCGTCAATCCCGCCGCGCTGGCGATGTCTGCCAGTGTCGTTTTAGAGACACCCTTCTCGCTAAAAAGCTGCTCCGCCGTATCCAGCAGCAGATGCCGCGTTTGTTCGGCTTCTTCCCGGGTTTTGCGTGCCATGTTGAACGTATCGCTGATCAAAGGGGTCTGTCGGAAGCCCGCACCATAACACAATGCGTCGCTGGAAGCATTTTACATACGTACACGCATGTATGTAAAATGTCGCGACTCAAGATCGATCAATTCCCACTATCAAAGAAAAATTGCAGTACCTTTTACTTATAACACTCATACCCCCACATTCCTGAGGACATCCCATGAAGATGCAAGGAAACACCTTCGCCCAGAAAGGCGGGCACTGGCTGTTGCTCACCGCTCTGGCCGCCAGCCTGATGGCCTGCGGTCAAAAAAACGACCAGCACGCCGGCGCCATGCCGCCGGTGCCGGTAGGCGTGATTGAAATCACCCCTAGCGATGTGCCGGTCTCCTTCGAATTCGTCGGCCAGGCGGCAGGCTCGCGAGAAGTGGAAGTACGCGCCCGTGTGGGCGGCATTCTGCTCAAGCGCGCCTATACCGAAGGCAAGCCGGTCAAACAGGGCGACTTGTTGTTCCAGATCGATCCGGAGCCGTTGAAGGCGACGCTGGACCAGGCCCAGGGCAATCTGCAAGTGCAACAGGCTCAGCTGGTACGCACCAAGCAGGACTTCGACCGCATCAGCCCGCTGTTCAAAGAGAACGCGGTCAGCCAGAAAGACCGCGACGACGCGGTCAGCGCTTATGAAGCCGCCAAGGCTTCCGTCGCCGCCGCCCAAGCCCAGGTGCAGCAGGCCAAGATCAATCTTGGCTACGCCCGCGTCACCGCGCCGATTTCCGGCATGACCAGCCAGGAAACCCGCTCCGAAGGCAGCCTGGTGTCCACCAGCGCCGATGGCAGCCTGCTGACCAAGGTGTCCCAGCTGGACCCGGTCTACGTCAACTTCAGCATGTCCGACAGCGACATGATGAATCTGCGCAAGATGCAGGACTCCGGCCAATTGAAGCTGGCCTCCAACGGCCACTTCAACGTGCAGCTGAAGCTGACCGACGGCTCCACCTACGGCAAGAGCGGCCGGCTGAACTTCACCGACAGCTTGGTTGACGCCAGCACCGGCACCATCCGTTCGCGGGCCACCTTCGCCAACCCGGACGGCAGCATTCTGCCCGGCCAGTTCGTGCGCGTGATCCTGCAAGGCGCCCAACGCAGCAACGCCATCGCCGTGCCGCAGCGCGCGGTGCTGACCTCGCAGCAGGGCAAGATGGTCTGGGTCGTCGGCGCCGACAACAAGGTGCAGCCGCGTCCCATCGCCGTGTCCCAGGACGTGGGTCTGAACGTGTTGGTGGAAAGCGGCCTGAAAGCCGGCGACAAAGTGGTGGTGGACAACATCATCAAGCTGCGCCCGGGCGCCGATGTGAAGCCGCATCCGTTCAAGGCCGACGCCAGCGCGCCCGCCGCCGCGCCCAAACAATAAGGCAAAGGGGTAACCATTCATGTTTTCCGCCTTTTTCATCAGGCGGCCCATCTTCGCCAGCGTGATCTCCATCGTGATCACGCTGGCCGGCTTGGCCGCCCTCAAGGCATTGCCCATTGAGCAGTACCCGGAAATCGTGCCGCCGATGATCTCGGTGAGCGCGAGCTACCCGGGCGCCTCCGCCGAGGTGATCGCCAACACCGTCGCTTCGCCGCTGGAACAGGCGATCAACGGCGTGGACGACATGCTCTATGTGCAGTCCACCAGCTCCTCCAGCGGCAAGCTGTCGTTGAGCGTGACCTTCAAGATCGGCACCGACGCCGACCAGGCCACCATCAACGTCAACAACCGCGTGCAGTCGGTGTTGTCGCAGCTGCCGGAAGAAGTGCGCCGGCAGGGCGTCAACGTGACCAAGAAATCCTCGGCCTTCCTGCAGGTGATTTCGCTGTTCTCGCCGGACAAGACCTACGACACCCTGTTCATCAGCAACTACGCGCTGTTGAACGTGGTGGACGAGCTCAAGCGGGTGCCGGGCGTGGGCGACGTGATCAACTTCGCCGGCCAGGACTACTCGATGCGCGTCTGGCTGAAGCCCGATCGCCTGGCCCAGCTCAAGCTGACGCCCAGCGACGTGGCCGCCGCCATCCGCGAGCAGAACGCTCAGTTCGCCGCCGGCAAGGTGGGCGCGGAGCCGGTCAAAGGCAAGCAGGACTTCACCTACACCGTGACCACCCAGGGCCGCCTGTCCGAACCGGAAGAGTTCGAGAACATCATCGTGCGCTCCAACCCGGACGGCTCCGCCGTGCGGCTGAAAGACGTGGCGCGCGTGGAACTGGGCGCCTTGTCCTATGACTTCACCGGCACGCACAACGGCCGGCCCACCATCCCGATCGGCATCTTCCTGGCGCCCGGCGCCAACCAGCTGGCCACCGCGCAAGCCGTGGAACAGACGATGCAGAAACTGGCGGTGAGCTTCCCCAAAGGCCTGAACTACGCCATCCCTTACGACACCACCAAGTTCGTGGAAGTGTCGATCAAAGAGGTGTACTCCACGCTGGCCGAAGCCATGGTGCTGGTATTCCTGGTGGTGTTCCTGTTCCTGCAGAACTGGCGCGCAACCCTGATTCCCTGCCTGGCGGTGCCCGTCTCCATCATCGGCACCTTCGCCGGCATGTACGCCTTCGGCTTCACCATCAACACCCTGACGCTGTTCGGCCTGGTGCTGGCCATCGGCATCGTGGTGGACGACGCCATCGTGGTGCTGGAAAACGTCGAACGCCTGATGACCCAGGAAAAGCTGTCGCCGCTGCAAGCCAGCTTCAAGGCGATGGATGAAGTGTCCGGCGCGCTGGTGGCCATCGTGCTGGTGCTGTGCTCGGTGTTCATCCCGGTGGCCTTCCTCGGCGGCATCGCCGGCCAGATGTACAAGCAGTTCGCCATCACCATCGCGGTGTCGGTGTCGATTTCCGGCCTGGTGGCCCTGACCCTGACCCCGGCGCTGTGCGCGCTGCTGTTGAAGGAAGGCCATCAGCATCCGGCCCGCTTCTTCGTCTGGTTCAACAACTGGTTCGATCGCCTGACCCAGGGTTATTCCCGCGGCGTGGTGTTCCTGATCAAGCGCAGCGCGGTGGGCATCCTGCTGTTCGCCGGCCTGATCGCCATCTGCGTTGGCCTGTTCCGCATCATCCCGTCCAGCCTGGCGCCGGACGAGGACCAGGGCTACATCATCGCCGCCGCCTTCCTGCCGGACGGCGCGTCGATGCAGCGTACCTCGGCCACCATGACCAAACTGGACGCGATGACCAGCAAGAACCCGGCGGTCCAGGACGTGATGAGCTTCGCCGGCTTCGACATCCTGACCGGCGGCAACAAGACCAACGCCGGCGTGTCCTTCATCACCCTGAAACCGTGGGATGAGCGCAAAACGCCCAACCTGTCGTCTCAGGCCGTGGTGGGCGACACCTTCGCCAAGGGCATGATGGGCATCACCGACGGCATCGTGCTGGCCTTCAACCCGCCGCCGATCTCCGGCATGTCCAACACCGGCGGTTTCGAGGCCTATGTGCAAAGCCGCGGCGGCGCCAGCTCCGTGGAACTGGGCGAAGTCACCAAGAAACTGGTAGCCGCGGCCGCCAAACGCCCGGAACTGAAAGGGGTGCAAACCACCTTCTCCGCCAGCGTGCCGCAGATCTACGTCAAGCTGGATCGGGCCAAGGCCAAGTCCCTGGGCGTGCCGGTCAACACCGTGTTCGACACCATGCAGAGCACCTTCGGCGCGCTGTACGTCAACGACTTCAACAAGTTCGGCCGCACCTTCCGCGTGCAGCTGCAATCGGAGGCGGATTTCCGCACCCGGGTTGAAGACCTGCGCAACATCTATGTGCGTTCGCAGGACGGCAATATGATCCCGCTGACGGCGCTGGTGACCATCAAGCACACCACCGGTCCGGAAAGCCTGGAGCGTTTCAACATCTTCCCGGCGGCCAAGCTGGTGGGCGGTCCCGCGCCCGGCTTCAGCTCCGGCGAGGCCTTGAACGTGCTGGAAGCCGTGGCCAAGGACACCTTGCCCGACGGCTACACCCTGGCGTGGACCGGTTCCGCCTTCCAGGAGAAATCCACCAGCGGTTCTTCCGCCGTGGTGTTCGGCTTCGGCATGATCATGGTGTTCCTGATCCTGGCGGCGCAGTACGAACGCTGGAGCCTGCCGATCAGCGTGCTGATGGCGGTGCCTTTCGCCATGTTCGGCGCGCTGATGGCCAACTGGATGCGCGGACTCGCCAACGACGTCTACTTCCAGGTGGCCTTGGTGACGCTGATCGGCCTATCGGCCAAGAACGCGATCCTGATCGTGGAGTTCGCCGTCCAACAAATGGAAGAAGAAGGCCTAAGCGTGGTCGAAGCCGCCATCGAGGCCGCCAAACTGCGCTTCCGCCCCATCGTGATGACTTCGCTGGCCTTCGTGCTGGGTTGCATGCCCTTGGCCATCTCCAGCGGCGCCGGCTCCGCCAGCCGCCACTCGATCGGCACCGGCGTGGTGGGCGGCATGTTGGCCGCCACCTTCATCGCCACCTTCTTCATCCCGATGTTCTTCATGCTCATCATGAAGTTCAGCAAACCGAAACAGCCTCAGCCCGCGGCCGAGGCAGGAGACAAGGCCGATGCTTAAACGCGCCCTGATTCCCTCATTGGTGGCGCTGGCGCTGACCGCTTGCGCGGTCGGCCCCGACTACAGCCGCCCCAAACTGGAGCTGCCGGACAGCGCCCAGGCCCAGAACCCGGCCATCGCCCTGGACTGGTGGAAGCAGTTCAACGATCCGGTGCTGGATCAGTTGATCGCCCAAGCCCTGGAACACAACCAGGACCTGGCCGCCGCCTCCGCCCGCGTCGACGAAGCCGCGGCCCAGGCCGGTATCGCCCGCGCCCAGCTGCTGCCGGCGCTGAACGCCAACGCCGGTTATCAACGCGGCCGCGCTTCCAGCACGACAAGCACGCCGGGCGCGCCGCTGGTCAGCGACGTGCGCAACGCCAACCTCACCGCGTCTTGGGAACTGGACCTGTGGGGCAAGCTGCGCCGCGGCAATGAAGCGGCGCGCGCCGACTTCGCCGCCAGCCGCTTCGCCCGCGACAGCTCGAAGCTGGCGATCGCCGCGCAAACCGCGCAGACCTATTTCCAGCTGCGCGCCTACGACGCCCAGTTGGACATCGCCAAGCGCACGCTGCAAAGCCGCGAGGAATCGCTGAAGCTGCAGACCAAGCGCTTCAAGGGCGGCTTGATCTCGGAGCTGGACCAGCAGCAGGCCGAGGCCGAGGCGGCCTCCGCCCGCGCCAAGGTGCCGCAGATCGCCAGCGCGCTGGAGCAGACCGAAAGCGCGCTGGGCGTGCTGCTCGGCCACTCGCCCAAGCAGCTGGTGGCCGGCGGCATTCAGCGCGGTCAAAGCCTGGACGCGCTGTCCGCCCCGCCGGAAGTGCCGGCCGGCCTGTCCTCCAGTCTGCTGGAGCGTCGGCCGGACATCGCCGCCAGCGAGCAGCAGCTGGTCGCCGCCAACGCCCGCATCGGCGTGGCGCGCGCGGCCTACTTCCCCAGCATCAGCCTGAGCGGGGCGCTGGGTTCGCAAAGCCTGTCGCTGGACACCCTGTTCACCGGCCCGACGCGGACCTGGAGCTTTGTCGGCAATCTGGCGGCGCCGGTGTTCAACTTCGGCCAGACCGGCTACGCGGTGGACGCGGCCAGCGCGCGGCAGAAACAGGCGCTGGCGCAGTATCAGAAGACGGTGCAAAGCGCGTTCAAGGACGCGCTGGACGCACTGTCCGGCTACGGCGCGGCGCGGGAGATCCAGGCGGCGCAGACCACGCAGTTCCAGGCCTTGAACAAATCGCTGCGCCTGGCCAATCTGCGCTACGACAACGGCTACGCCAGCTATCTGGACGTGCTGGACGCGCAACGCAACAGCTTCCAGGCGGAGCTGGGCCTGGTGAGCGCCAAGCTGGACCAACTGAATGCCGTGGTGGGCCTGTACAAGGCGCTGGGCGGCGGCTGGGAAGCCCCGGCCAAGTCCTGATCCGCAACGTGCAAAGACAAACCCCGCCTTGGCGGGGTTTTTTATTGGCTAACCGCGGCATCAGGCCGGGAGAGCCGGCCACACTACATGGTCAAGGTCCGGCACGGACTCGGGCATATCCCGCAGTTGCTTGCGGTAGGCCTGCCAGGCGGTTCGCTGCTCGGCGCTGTATGGCGCGTCCGGCAACTGGGTTTTGTCGGACGCGGCTAGCAGGCGGTCGCGCTCAATACGCAGCAGCTCCAGCTTGGCTGCGCGAATCAGCTGGCTCGCAGTGGCCGCGTCGACGTCTAGTTCGGCCAGTTGGTCGGCGGGCACATTGATCATACCGTTAGGCAGTTTGGCAATCATCAGCATCGGAATCTCCTGGAATTAAGCGGTCGGCGCGTCGACAAAGGCGTTCAGGGTTTGCGGCGGCGCAACGCGGCTGGCCAATGCAATAGGGCTGGCCACCCAGCGGGTGTTGACATGCTCATAACGCGCCAACTCCCTCTCCTCCCCTTTCCCATCATGAAAACCAAAATTCAAGGGCAAATTAGAAATGACTCGATAATTCAAACCGCCGCCACGCAGATAAGCTCCACTCAACACCATATTGCACTCAGCCAACGTTCCCTCCGGAAGGCTGTTGTACGCCGGCTTATTCACATCTATCCGATTTTGCTTGCAATACATCGCATGGGCGACATGCGACACCGTTGGATTATAGGTTTCGCTGAAGCGCTTGATTTCGAGAAACTTGGCGTCCCCGCCCCAAGCCACGTCACTGCCCTCCATTTCCAGCAACAAGCCCGCCTGATGCACACTGCTGGCATTCAACGGCCGCTCCGTCTCGGCGCCATTCCACGCATAATGACGAACAATGGATACCTGATGGACTCCAACATCTCCCGCGGACTGGAAACGCCACCACACCGGATAGAAGAAGTCCTTGCTGCCACCGATAGTAAAATCGATGACGATGCGGCGTTCCGGCGTATTCTCCTTGCGCCAATCCTCCATTTGCTGAATCTTGACATCCACGCGCCGATCGATATCGGCAATCTTGCCGTTTACCGTGCCGGTCAGCGCATTCGACGCCTGTACCAATTCCGCGATATTGCTTTCCAAGCTCATCATGCTCTCCAATAGTTCATCACAGAGTTCGGCCGGAACCCAGGGTCCGACCATGCTTTTCGTCCACAGCAAGAAATGTATGAACGAACTCGAGACTGACAAGGAAGCATTCTGGCACTGGCAAAATACGCTGTATCTTAAAACATTTTAAAAAATCAAAGGAAGCCACCTCCCCAAGTGGCTTCTTATTCATCCCTTCCAATCAGGGTTGAATTTTCTCAAGCTCGTCGAAGTCTGGGTTGGCACCACCTCTCCAAGCCAGAACCGCATCGATGAATGTGCCCATTGCTTCGACCTCCTCCTTTTTTCCTCTACGCACGATGTTCAACTGTTGTTGGATGCTATAGGCGCTAAGGATTTTCCCCTCCGCCGCTGCCCGCAGATAATGATCAGCATCCACCTCCGGCACCTCGGTGCCTTCTGCATAATCAAACCAGCCGCCATCCAAACTCAGGCCAGCCGCTTCTTCATCAAATTCATTAACATTTTCAATATGATCCATCACATTCCTCCTTAACTAAAAACGATGGTCGCGTTGGCATTACCTGCCACACCGCTACTCGCCGGGGAGTACTTGACTTTGTTTTCTATTGATTTGGCAGAGCTGCCTGTCGCATCAATGAATCCCCCCTTGATCGCCTCGTAGGCAATAAGCGAACAATAGCTAGCGGAGCTACCCACTACATGAGCGAGGCCAGCCAGGTCAACATAGAAACCCTTCTCAACATTTTGAATCACAATATTGTTGCCAAATACCGCCCCTTGATACCGTGCCCCAATCCCCACCTTGCAATCCTTGATGGTACAAGGCTCCCCATCATTTGGGTGAATCTGTACTTTTGAACCAGAACTGCTGTATATGCCATAGTTAGCGCAGCTTTTAATTAATGCCCCATAAGCATATATCACACTATTATTTCCAGCTCGCAGCCCATTATCACTGCACAGGCTAATACTAACTCCATGTGCTTCCACCAAAGAGCTTTGTTCTGCCCTCAATCCCGTTGACGCCACCTTCACGCCATTGGTGTAAGTCATTAAAAACTGCTTTCCCTTGCCAGAAAAAACGGCATCATTGATATAAGCTCGAGAAGCATGATGCGCCCTTAGCCCATCATAACCGAATCCCATAACACGCAAACCATGACAAACATATAGACTCCCCTCCGTCATTTCTATACCATGATTTACATTTTCAATTTCAATTGACTTATTATCCGACACCACATACGCGCCCCTTTGCAAAAGGATACCGCGCCAAGTGAAGTTTTTGTCGACATCCATCTCTCCAATGATTTTGAACCCACTAAAATTAACACCGCGTACCCCGTTAAAAATCACCCCATGAGAACGGTTAGCGCTATCCGGCACAAACTTAAGCACACATGCCTCCGGGTTTTTGATATTGCCTTCAATCCTGATCCGATGCGCATAGGGCTGCCCTCTCAAATGAATTGAAGTACTGGTGTGCACCCCGTCACTCACTTTAATTTTCACATCATGTCGCAATACCTTGCCACTCAAGGATGTCCACGCCTCATAAATCGTCTTGAAGGGCTTGCCCGGTCCCACTTCCAGAATCTGGCTCGCCGTGGTTCCCCAATTGGCCATCGTGCTGTCCATTTTAGCGACTTGAACATCCACCCTTTTATCAATAGCGCCGATCTTGCCATTGACAACTCCAGTCAATGCATTTGCTGACTTGACCAGATCTGCAACATTGCTTTCCAAGCTCATCTCTTTCTCCTTAAAGTCAAAC
This sequence comes from Chromobacterium sp. Beijing, assembly GCF_021496765.1. NCBI lineage: Bacteria > Pseudomonadati > Pseudomonadota > Betaproteobacteria > Neisseriales > Chromobacteriaceae > Chromobacterium > Chromobacterium sp. Beijing. The sequence goes on along the minus strand of NZ_CP053750.1, from coordinate 4,299,344 downwards.
AACAACACACAGCCATTTCGGCTGACATCAAAACCGCCTTTACCAACACTCTTCCATGACAAGCCGACAATTAATGAATATTAAAATTAATAAATTCAATAAATGCCGAACTAAACAGCGAATACCGTATTCATGAGATAGGCGGGGAAGCCCTGGATGCTGTCTCTTTACCGCATGCGATGTGCCAGCAACATCAGCACAGCTCGCCTAGACGGCTCAAAATAGTTTCATCCTCAACGCTTGGCTGCCCGCCTCCCCCCACGATCCGTTGGCTCAAATGCCCAGATGTTGTTTCACAAACAAATGCTGGAGACTGACGATGGCCGCCGCGTTGGCAGTGGCCAGTTCCAGGCCGGAGCGTTTATCGGCGGCATGCTCCTGCTCCAATGCTCGGCTTTGGCTTTGCAGGGCGGCCACCTGCGGTTCCAGCGCCTGCTGCTTGTCCGCCTGCGCGCGGATGCGATCGTCGCGCTCCAGACCGCGGGTGGCCTCGCTGATCTGGGCGGCGGCCAAAGCCGCCAACTCGCTGGCCAGGCTCAGATTGAGGCTGGCGCCGCTGGATTGGATGGTGACGCTGTCCGGCGGCAGCGCGTTCAAGGCCAGGTCATAGGCCAGCAGCAATTGCACATCGGCGGCCTTATAGGCCAGCGCCGCCTTCGGGTCCGACCAGACCGCCAGCAAAGTGCCGTCCGCCAAGATGAAGCCGATCTCGCGCACCCAAAACGCCTTGTCGTCGTCGGCGATGGCGGTCAGATGGATCTGGGTATTGCCCAGCCGTTCGCCGCCGGCGATGGGGTAGCGCGCCTGTTCGCCGCGCAATTTGGTCTGGCTCTGCGCAGGCGCGTAAGCGCCGTCGCCCAAGGCGATGTGAGTGATCTGCGCGGACACGCCGTCATTGCTGGCGCGCCAGATCGCGGCCAGGCCGGCGGCGGTGATAAGAGGTGCTAAAGGGGTGCTCACAACGATGCCTCCATGGTGACGTGGACCACGCCATAGATCTGCGCGGCGGATGAAAGGGTCAGCGGCTGCTGCGGCGCCAACCGCATCGGCGCCGTCTCGGCGCTGCGGCGGATCAAGGCGCGCGCCTGAGCGGCCGAAGCCAGGCCCAAGCGGCCGTTGAAGCGCGCGCCCAGCTTGAAGCGATAAGTGCTGCGCGCCGGCTTGGCGAGCTCCACCATGCGCCGCAGCCGGCGGTAAAGCTCGGGATTCAACAAGGCCTGGCCGGGCAACAGATTGTCGTTGGCCCAGGCGGTCAATTCGAAGGTATAGGGCGCGGCCGGCGGCTGGCGCTGCCACCACTCCTCCAGTTCCACCGTCACGCCGAGGATGCGGAACACTTCGCGCAGCGCCCAGGGCGTGCCCTTGTGTCGGTGCAGTTCTATGCTCTGCTTGATCAGATCTCGGCGCTGCCGCTCGCTCTGGGTCAGCAGCCAGCCTTCATCGCCGTCGATATGGAATTGCTCGGCCAACAGGGGCAACAGCTCCGGCTTGGCCGCGTCCACTAGATAAACCAACAGGCCGCCTGGGTCGATGTCGCCCAAGCGTTCGCTAAGCCGGGCCAGCGGGCCGAAGCGCGCGTCGCGCGCCAGCAGATTGGGGGTCACATCAGCCATCCTGGCCTCCGGTCATTTCCAGCTGAATGCCGGTGCAGTGCGACCAGCCCTGCGGCGGCACCACCTGGGTGGCGGCCGGCTCCAGCAAAGTCACTTGGTAAACGCCGGACACCGACAGCGTGGCGATCAGCTGCGACGGCACGATGTCGCGGCCCAAGCGCTCCGCCTGCGCCTGCACGAAAGCGCCGACGGCGGCCTGCGCCTGCTGCTGCACGGTTTTGGGATCGACATCGCGATACGGCGTCAGCCGCGCGCGCACCCGGTAGCCGTAATCCTCCGGCGGCAAGACCTCCACCAGATCGGTCAGCGGCCGCACCCGGTCGGCGCTGCAGGCGGCGGCCACCACGCTGAGCAGGCTGTCCGGCGGCATGCCGGTCTTGGTCAGCGGGTATAGCCGCACCACGCCGGGCGGCACCTGATTGGCGCTTTGCAATTCGCCGTTCTGCTGTTGCAGGCTGGCGCTGATCACCGCCACGTCGGCGATGTCCTGATGCGCGCGCAGCGCGTGGTGACGATAGGAGGCGGCGCTGCCGGCCACGCTGAACGACTCCGGCGCCAGCCTAATGCGCGCGCGCAAACGCTCGTCGTCCTCGGCGTCGGCGCCGCCGGCGCTGGTATCGATATTGACCACGCTGGCGTCCACGTCCAGTTCATCCACCAGAGCGTTGATCTGGCCCGGCACAAAGCCGTTGCCGGCGGCGCCGGCCTCCACCGCGCTGACCGGCACGTCGACGCTGCTGCTGCCGGCGGGCGCAATCTGGCTGGCCAGCGTTTGGAACTGCACGCCGCCGCCGGCCACCAGGGTCTGCGCCGGAATCAGCTGCGCCAGCGCCAGCGGCTGGGAGAAGGCGATGCGCACCGTGCAGCGCGCGTGCTGGGCCGGCAAGCGGCTGACGCCGACCAGTTCGCCCAGGTAGTCCAGCATGGGCGCGCGAGCGAAAGCCACCAGGTTTTGACGGCCGGCGTCGTTGAAGGCGGCGCGAACCACGCTTTCGCGATAGGCGATCAAATCGATCAGCAAACGCTCCACCTGGCCGGGATAGAGCGTCTTGCCGCTCATCTTCTGGTAGGCGTCGATCAGCTCGGCGGTGACGAGATGCGGATCGTCATCGATGAACTTGGGCAAGTCTGGGGTCATGGAAGAACGTCCTTGAATGGGGAGCGGCGGCGGCCAGACGCGGCCGCCGTGGAGCGCCGAAGAGGAAGCGGATGGCGAAATGATCCGCCATCATGCCCCCGGCCGGCTTTTAAAGCCGTTTGGAAAAGAACTTGAACAGACTGCCGGCGCGGCCGGCTTCGGCTTCCGGCAAGGCGGCGGCGAAATCGCCGGCGGCCAGCTGCTGCAGCCGGGACACGGCCTCGTCGGTCGCCGCGCGCGCCGCCGTCTCGTCCGCGGCCTGACGCACCGCCTCCTTGCCCTTCAGCCGCGCGTCGCGGATCGCGTACAGCGCCTGTTCGCAGGCGGCCGCCTTGACCAGGATACTGTCCGCCGCCTGCTGGCCGTCCCAACTCTTGGCTTCAGCCCAGGAGCGCACCGCCGGCGGCGCCTCGCCCTTGTAAGCGGCGTCCTTGAACGCCTGCGCCTCGGCGGCGGCGCGCTGGTATTCGGCCAGCTTAGGCTCACTGCCCAAGGTTACGCTGCGGGTGGAATCTGCGGCGGCATCAATCTCTCGCAGCAACTGTTCTTGCAACTCCGCCAGAGACAATTGTGGTGTCGGTTGATTGCCTTGCTGTAGCCAAAGCTCGTACTCATCCCACCAACGATGCCCTTGAGGGATATATGCCCCATCGGCAACTCGAATCACTCCGCCCGACTGGTCAGTTAAACGATATCCGGCATTCATTCTTACCTCCCCCAATTGATTCATTAAATTTCAGCATCCGCCACCCAATGACAGGCAATCCAATTATTAGTTGGACCAACTGGGGGAATCACATTTACAAACTTGGTAGAACTGGACTTGGATACTGGAACGACACCATTTCCATTGATCGTAGTCATTCTATCAACGGCACCCAAACCGTCATAAATCACAACAGCCGGCTCAATCCGTTTCTCTACCATAAACGGGATAGTCATATTAATTTGCTTGTCACCCAAAGTGCCGACATTCAAATGAAACATCTTGCTGAATATAGCCGGTGCGGAAGCAGACTCAGCGCCATAATTTTTAGCGGGAAAATCATTTAGCGGATAGCTTTTTTCAAAATACCGCTGGCACAAAGTTAATTCCTCGCCAAAGCTGCGATACTCGAACGGCGTCGCCACCGGGCTCTCCTCCAACTGCACCTGAGCAATATCGAAAGTGCCGGTTTGCGCGCCGGTAATCGCATTCAAGGCTGGGTAGGCATCGCTGTACGACACCCCAAGAAAAACAGCCAGAGAGGCCTCGTTCCCCGGTTCGCGCCCCTGTAGGCTGGGCGAGGAGAAAGAGAAGACAAAGCGTTGCCAGCGGCTGGTCAGCTCTACTGGAACCGCCTCCAGCGCTCTGATCTTGTCGGATGCGGCTGGCGGTCGTTTCAGCCACTGTTCAACATAGGCCACCATCTTGCGCGGCTGATCCGCCTTGGCCCAGAAACTCAAGGTCAGACGCTTGCCAGCAAAACGCCGCAGGTTTTCCACCGGCTGACACACCTGGCAGTACTCGTTGACCTTGCTGGCCGGCGGCTTGCTCAGCGTCAGACGCATGAAGTTCGTCGTCGCTCCCAAGGTTTCAGTCTCGGCGATACTGGCCGCCATCCGCGACAAGGTCGCGCCGCCAAGCGGGCCGCCGCCCAAATCCAGAAGCCAACGGTCCACCGAGCCATAACCGCCCACTGTCTGACTGGCGCCGCGCTGCCACACGTCGAAACCCCCATTGATCAGCACATTGCGGCGGTAGGCCTGGGCCGGAAAGGTTTGCAGAGGATGGAAGTCGCACGGCTTGGCATCCCGCTTCGCCAACTCCTCTGCGATACGCTGATCCACCGCAGAGCGCGTGGCCAATACCACGCTGGGGTCCACCAGCAGCGTCACCGCCGCGGTGTTGGACACTTCCAGAATCATCCGCACATAGAGCTGCTTATTGGAGCCGGCCGCCAGCAGCGGCTTGTAACTCTCGGGAAATTTGCCGACGGCGATCAGATCACCGCGGCTGTCGAACAGGCCCACCTCGCGGATGTAAAAACCGCCCACCGTATCCGGCAGCACCGCCTCCGCCACCACCCAATTGGGGTTGTTCGGGTCCACCGCCAGGTGGTTGAGCGCGCCGCGCCAGGTTTCGTGCTTGAGCGCGGTCTGGCTCTCGCTGGGCGTGTAATACCCGCCGTTGTCGCCGTCGCCCACCGCCATCTGGCTGATCTGCAGCGGCGCGCCGTTGGCTTGCGCCGCCGCCAGCTTGGCCTTGCCGCTGGCGGTGAGAAGCGTGAAAAACTCATTGGCCATCGATTGCTCCTGGAAAAGATTCAAGGGGTCTCATGCTGCGGGATAAAGCGTGACCGTCTCGACGCTGGCGTGCGCCAGCGCCACGTTCAAACTGGCGCGCTGTTGCAGTGATTCGGGCTGGAACGGGTAGACCGTGGCCAGCTCGCCCACTTGAGTGGCCAGCGCCAGCACCGGAACGGCACTGCGGTTGCTCAACACCAGCGCCAGCCGCTCCAGCACCGAGCGGGCGTTCTTGTACTCGTTGATCATCGCCTCCAGCGCCGCCAGTGTGGCGGCGTCTATGCCGCGGGCGGCCAGGTCGATTTGGATTTTGAAGTGATAAGGCTTGCCGCCGTATTCGAACCATTCGCTGATCTGGCCGGACAAGGCCAGCGTGGCCAGCACCTGTTGCAAGGACCAGCGCGTGCCCTTGCTGCGGTGCAGGTGGATGGACTGTTTGATCAGCTCGCGCCGCTGGCGCTCGCCCTGGCTCAGCCGCCAGCCCTCGTCGCCGGCGACATGGAATTGCTCGGCCAGCGCCGGCAGCCAGCCGGCGTCCACCTGATCCACCAGATAGACCAGCAAGGTGCTCAGATCGGCGTCGCCCAAGCGGGTGGTGAGCTGCGCCAGTTGGCCGAAGCGTTCGTCCTTGGCCAAAATATTGGGCACGGTTCCGCTGCCCGTAGCCGCCGCGCTCATAGCCGCAACTCGGTTTCGCGGATCACACCGTCGGCCAGCCGCCATTGCACGCTGAGCCGCGCGTCGCCGTTGCCGCCCACGCTGTAAAACACTCGCGCCACGGCGACGCGCGGTTCGCCGTACAAGGGGTGGCTGATCGCCTCAACCGCCTCGCGCACCACATGCGGCCGGGCCCGATCCACCGGGTAGTCCAGGTAACGGAACAAATCGCTGCCAAACTCCGGCCGCAGCGGATCGCTGCCCTTGGGCGTGCCCAAGATGATGCGCAAGGCCTGATGGATGTCGTCGAGGTTTTCGACGATGTCAGCGGGGGATGCCTGATCGCGGGCCTGCAAGGCCGGCTGCCAGTGCAAGGAGGAGATGTCGGATATGCGGGTCATTGGCCTATGATGCCTCAAGGCCCGCTGCGGGGCTTTTAAAGCCGGTTAGGGAAACAATTGAATTACAAGGACAATTTCGCGGAGGCCACCGCATCCGGCGCAAGCCTTGCCTCCATGCCTTGACCCTCCGCACCCGGTCGGCAACAATCCCCCCGTTGCCGCCCACATGCGGCACACGGGATTGGCGTCCCGTTAAACGATAAAAAAAGCGGCGGTGATCCTACCGCCGCGCACACCATAGCAGCGCCCTAAAGGGCAGGCTCGTGGTGGGAGAGTGCTATGCACTCGCCGGTTTTATCGTTTCCGGTACGCCAATCCTGCTTCGCGCCTGCCCAATACTTCAGTCTTCCCCGGCAGGTGGTTTATCTTGTGTCACAGCAGGAGAAACACCATGCAACACCCTCAAAACTTTCCCCCGCGCCGCCGCTACAAATTGAACGCTCTGGGACAACAGGAAGCCCTGCTCCCCTTCGTCCGCTTCTGCCCCGGCCGCACCTACCCGCATTACTGGCAAATGCCCACGCCCAGCAAGGACCTCCTCGCCGACCACGCCTACGGCCGCGAATGCGCGGCTCACCTATTGCAATGGCTGAAGGACAACCGGGAATACGTCGGCAAAGGCCTGCTCAGCCGCGTGGCGCGCGACATCGATTTTGACGACCGCGACGGTCGCGGCCAGTGGATGGGTTTCTTCAACTATCTGGAAATCATGATGCTGCTGGGCGCCGACCGGGTCCGGGTTTACCGCCATGTCGATAGCCAACACCAGATCTATCTGGCGCTGGGACAGCGCTTCAGCCTGGAAGCGCGCTTCCGCCGCATCCGCCTGCGAAACCGCTAAGCGTCTTGCGGCGGGTACCGCTGCGCCCCACCCACCCTACGGTGGATGGGCTTGTAGGGTGGGTGGAGCCGAAAGGCGATACCCACCAAACCCCGCCGCCAAGACCCAAGCATCGATTCCATCGCGTTTCCGCGTGGGTATCGCTGCGCTCCACCCACCCTACGGTGGATGGGCTTGTAGGGTGGGTGGAGCCGAGAGGTGATACCCACCAAACCCCGTCACCAAGGCCCAAGAATCGATCCCATCTCGTTGCCGCGTAGGCATCGCTGCGCTCCACCCACCCTACGGCGGATGGTCTTGTAGGGTGGGTGGAGCCGCAGGCGATACCCACCAAACCCCGCCGCCAAGATCCAAGCATCGGTCCCATCGCGTTTCCGCGTAGGCATCGCCGGGCTCCGCCCACCCTAGGGCAGGAGGTTTGTCGGACGGATGGCGCCTTCAGAAACGGGCTGTTGAAACCAAGGCCTCCGCCTGTTCAAACGCCGCAGGCCAGGCGTACTTGCTCCAGCAATGCGTCCGCCCGCGCCCAGTCGCTGTAGCGGCTCGGGCGCGCCGCGGCCTCGTAATCCCGCATGGCCCCATCGATATAGTCTTGCAGGCCCGGCGTGGCCGGGCCGTACTCCGGCGCGCCGCCGGCGGTTTTCAAGGCCAGCAGGCCGGCCAGCTCATCGCGCAGCCGGACATCGTCCAAAGTCCCAGCGACCAATTCCGCCAGCGCCAGCGGCGGCATGCCGCGCCGCGTCTTCACCCATTGCGCCGCCAGCAAGGGCCGCAGCACGTACAGGTATTTTTTCAGTCGCAGTTGTTGCTCGAGCTTGCGGCCGCGGTAGTTCTTGCGCGCTACGGACAGATAATGCCAATAGGCCGCCTCGCCGGCGAAGTGCTCCGGCCCCAGATCCCGCAAGACCCGGCAGGCCGCCGGGTGCTGGCGGTAGACCTGCGGCGAGGCCAGCCACTCCAGCAGCGCGGCGTTGCCTCCCAGGCTCAGCCGCAGCGCCTTGCGCAGCTCCCAGCCGCTGATGTCCAGCCCGTCGGCCAGCGGCAGCTCGATCACGTCGCGCCGGTCACCGGTCTCGTACCACGCTTCCGGATGCAGATAGACGAAGCGCACATCGTAATCGCTGTCCGGCGCGGCGTAGCCCCAGCAGCGGCTGCCGCCTTCGGCCGCGTAAAGGATGCGCACGCCGTGGCTCGCCTCCACTTGTTCCAAGCGCGCCAGCACCAGCCGCCGCGCGGCCTCCGCCGGGCGCTCGGCATGGTCCGGGCGGGTGCATGCTTCCATCGACATGCTTCGATTCCCCCTGTCTCGCCGCGGCGCGCCGGAAGATGGCGCGCCGTCCCGCCGATTGCAAAATTTCCCTTTACCCCATTTAAGCTATTTAATACAAATGGCGGCATGCCGTTGGAAACCGATGCCGCCGGCGGGCCCACACCATAATAACCGGGCCGGGAACCGGCGTCCGCTCGCAACGGCTTTTGGGGAAGAACACATATGAAGCGATGGGGACAACCATGATCACCACCATCAAGGGCAAGATTCTGGCCAGTTCCGGCCTGCTGATCCTGATCGGTTTTTGCGTGCTGGCCGGCGTCAATATCTACGCCAGTTATCAGAGCGCGGAGAAGGCGGTGCTGGACAACGCCAAGCTGTTGGCCGAAAGCGAGGCCGGCCAGGTGCAACGCTTGCTGGGCAAGACTTACGATTCGGCCCAGGTGGTGGCTGAATCCGCGGTGGCGGTGAAGCACAATCTGCCGCCCAACGCCCGCCAGCTGATATCCGACATCGTCAAAGGCCAGTTGCCCAATAATCCGGACGCGGTCGGCTATTGGGCGATCTGGGAGCCCAACGCGCTGGACGGCCGCGATGCGGAGCTGGCCGGCAAGGAGCACAACGACAAGACCGGCCGCAGCGGCGTGTACTGGTATCGCAAGAGCGGCAAGATCGACGTGGTGTGGGGCGGCGAGGGCGTGGACGACAGCGCCTACTACACCGAGCCGCGCAAGACCGGCAAGCCGATGCTGACCGAGCCTTACGTCGATCCCGACATCAAGATCCTGATGGGCACCATTTCCTTTCCCCTGTCGAGCAACGGCAAGGTCTTGGGCGTGGCCGGCTGCGATATCGCGCTCGGTCATTTGCAGGAGCTGGCCGCCAAGGTCAAGCCTTATCAGAGCGGCTTCATGAGTTTGTATTCCAATAGCGGCGTGCAGCTGGCCGGCCGCGACCCGGCGCTCAACGGCAAGGCGGACGCCGGTCTGCCGGCGGCGGCCAAGACGGCGATCAAGGGCGGCCAGCCGGCGGAGTACGACAGCGACGACGGCTTCCGCCACTTCATCATGCCCATCACCGTGGGCGAGGCCGGCATGCCGTGGGCGGTACGCATTTCCATCCCTTTGAGCGAGGCATTCGCGCCGGTGCGCGCGGCCAGCTGGCAGTCGGCCTTGATCAGCCTGGGCATTCTGGCGCTGATCCTGTTGCTGCTGGGCGCCACGCTCAGCCAGTTGCTGCGCCCGCTGGGCCGGCTGCAATCGGCGATGAGCGAGCTGGCCTCCGGCAGCGGCGATCTGACCCGGGCGCTACCCATCGCCAGCCGCGACGAGATCGGCCTGGCCGCCGGCGCCTTCAATACCTTCACCGGCTCGCTGCGCACGATGATGCTGGACGTGCGCCGCCACGCCGGCGATGTGCTGGGTTCTGTGCGCCAGTTGTCCGGCGACGTGGATCAGATCCGCGGCAGCTCGGCGCGCCAGTCCGAGGCCGCCAACGCCACCGCCGCCAGCGTGGAGCAGTTGTCGGTCAGCGTCAGCCACATCGCGGAATCGGCGCGAGTGGCGGAGCAGCGCGCGCGCGAGGCCGATACGCTGTCCAGCGAGGCTTCGGCCAATGTCGACGCCACCGTGCGCGAGATCGGCCGCATTTCGCAGACGGTGCGCGAGCTGGCCGAGGTGCTGAGCGGCATGCAGCAACGCTCGGACCAGATCAGCGGCATCGTGTCGGTGATCCGCGACATCGCCGACCAGACCAATCTCTTGGCGCTGAACGCGGCGATCGAGGCGGCGCGCGCCGGCGAGATGGGCCGCGGCTTCGCGGTGGTGGCGGACGAAGTGCGCAAGCTGGCCGAGCGCACCGCTCAGGCCACGCTGGAAATCTCCGGCGTGATCCAGACCATGCAGCAGGACACCACCAAGGCCTCCGACAGCATGGACGGCGCGCTGCGCCAGGTGGACCAGGGGGTGAAGCTGGCCGAGGAATCGGCGCAATCGATCCAGCAGATCAGCGGCCACGCCCAGCAAGTGGTGGAATCCGTGGGCGACATCGCCGCCTCCACCTCCGAACAGTCCAGCGCCAGCCAGGAAATCGCCCGCCACATTGAAAACATTCACGGCATGTTGCTGCAAACCGACGAATCCATCAGCCAGGCGCAGCAGGCCACCACTTTGTTGGCGCGCCTGGGCGAGGAGCTGGATTCCCTGATTGGAAAATTCAAGCTGTAGCCGCGGCTTGGTCGGATTTTTTGATCGACTCTTGCGGTTTTTTGCGCTTTTTCCGCGCCGTCCCGGCCCGTATAGTCCGTTCATGGCCGGCCGCCCTCCGCGGCCGGCGTCATCAATCAAGGCCGGCGCGCCGGCAGGAGAACGCAAGATGGACAAATGGATCACATTGCTTGCCCGCGTGCTGTTGGCTCAGGTCTTCATCCTGGCCGGGATAGGCAAACTCGGCGCCGGCTACGCTGCCACCCAGGGTTATATGGCCGCGATGGGCGTGCCCGGCTTCTTGCTGCCGCTGGTGATCGCTTTGGAAATCGGCGGCGGTCTGGCCTTGGCGCTGGGCGTGCAAGCGCGCTGGGTGGCCTTGCTGCTGGCCGGTTTCTCGGTCGCCTCGGCGCTGCTCTTCCACTGGGAACCGGGCAATAGCCAGCAAATGATCCAGCTGACCAAGAACCTGGCCATGGCCGGCGGCCTGCTGATGGTGTTCGCCCACGGCGCGGGCAAGCTGTCCTGGGACGGCCGCAAGGACTGAGAGCCTGCTCAAAATGTGCCGCGCGTCGGCGGGAGAGTGAGGCAGGAGCGTTGAACAGGCTCTGCACCGGCCCGGGCCGCGACGGCCCGCCCTCCTCTTGCCCGCCGACTCGTGCCACAATGCCGCATTGCATTGAATCGAGCGCGCCATGTCCCTGCATTTCCACGTGATTCCGGTCACGCCGTTTGCCCAGAACTGTTCCATCCTGTGGTGCGGCGCCAGCGGCCGCGCCGCGGTGGTGGACGCCGGCGGCGATATCGAACGCATCGCCGACTGGACCGCCCGCCAGAACCTGACGGTGGAAAAACTGCTGCTGACCCACGGCCATATCGACCACGCCGGCGGCGCCGCGCGCCTGGCCGAGCAACTGGGCGTCAAGATAGAAGGCCCGCAGCGCGCGGAAAGCTTCTGGCTGGATCAACTGCCGCAGCAAGGCCATATGTTCGGCTTTCCGCGCAGCGAGGCGCTGACGCCGGACCGCTGGCTGGAGGAAGGCGACACTGTCAGCGTGGGCGAGGAAAGCCTGAACGTGATCCATTGCCCCGGCCACACCCCCGGCCATGTGGTGTTTCACAGCCCAAGCGCGCGGCTGCTGATCGCCGGCGACGTGCTGTTCCAGGGCTCGATCGGCCGCACCGACTTTCCAATGGGCAATCACCAGCAACTGATCGACGCCATCCAGCAAAAGCTGTTCCTGCTGCCGGACGACACCACGGTGGTGCCGGGCCACGGCCCTTTGACCACCTTGGGCGAGGAAAAGCGCAGCAACCCCTATGTGGCCAACCCTCGCTACCGCTGAGCCGCGATGCCTCCCGAATTTGAACGCAAGGTGATCGCGCTGCTGCTGGCGCTGCCGCCGGGCCGGGTCACCACTTACGGCGCCCTGGCGGAACAGGCCGGCTATCCGCGCCATTCGCGCCACGTCGGCCGTTTGCTCAGCCATTTGCCGGAAGGCCTCAGCGTGCCCTGGTTTCGGGTGCTGGGCGCCGGAGGGCGCATCTCGCGGCCGGGCAGCGAGCAGGCCGACTGGCAGCGCTTGCTGCTGGAAGAGGACGGGGTGGAATTGAGCGCGGCCGGCAAGGTGGATTTAAGGCGTTACGGCTGGCCGGACGCGCATTTTTGTAGCAAAAAACTGTAGTTCCACAACATTTAATGTTTCATTCAAAATATCTATAGCTCAAAATACATCGCATTTACATAAAATGACAAAAATGCGACAGGCGCATTGTAAATACTTTGCAAACGAATATTTCTGAGCTAGTCTGCGCCCGCGCCGACAGGTCTGTCCGCGCGCACTACACGCTACACGCACAATATTCTGGTGAAACAATGAAAACTCGCAATCTGCTGCTGGCCCTGGCTCTGGTGGGCGGCTGTACCCTGGCGCAAGCCGGTGATTACTCCTTCGGCAATGTCAGCTTCAACCAGTTGAACTGGTCGCCGAGCACCTTGGATCGCACGCAAGCCGGCCCGTTCGGCGCCAAGCGCAACTTCCAATACCTGGAAGCCGAAGGCGGCATCGGCCGTTCCTGGGGCGATGTTTACGGCTTCTTCGATCTGGAGAACTGGAACCGCAACGACAAGGAAATGCCGGCAGGCGATCGTCGCTACACCACCAAGGTAGTTGCGCGTTTCAACCTAGCTGAAGTCGGCGGCGTGCCGGTCAAGCTGTACACCCACGTATACGATACCCGCGGCCACAATTTCTTTGACCAGAACCGCGTAGTGGGCCTGGGCACCGACCTTAGCTTCGGCAAAGTCTGGTTCAAGCCTTTCCTCGGCTTCCACCAGGAACTGAAATATGGCGTTGGCGCCAATATGAACGGCTATATGGCCGGTTATGTCGCCGGTTTCGACTTTACCGCCTTCGGCCAGCCGTTCTCGGTGACCCAGTGGCACGAAACCGAATTCGACCGCGCCAAGGAATACACCACCCTGGCCACCCCGAACGGCGTAAGCGAACGCCGCACCGGCCAGAACGGCGCCATCGGCCTGTGGTGGACCCCGGTCAAATCCATGACCGCCGGTCTGCAGTACCGCTACGCCGTCAACAAGCTGGGCGTGGCCGGCAACGAAAACGCCGTCATCTACTCGCTGAAATACAACTTCTAAGCCCTATCGGCCTGGAAATGAAAGCCACCCTTCGCGGTGGCTTTTTTCATATTGGCCTTCTCCCGCGGCAAGCTTGGCCTCAAGGCCGATTGACACCTTACTTACTAGTAAGTATCTTCAACGCCAACACCGGCAAGCCCAAGCAATCAAACACTTGCCCGCCGCGCTGGCGCCGGACGGCGGCCGCGGCCACAATGATCTGCGCGAGAAATCTACACGAGGACGAAAACATGACGGCATACCCGCACCTGTTGGCCCCGCTGGACCTGGGCTTCACCACGCTGAAAAACCGCGTGCTGATGGGCTCGATGCACACCGGCCTGGAAGAAGCCCCGCAAGGCTTTGAGAAAATGGCGGCCTTTTACGCCGAGCGCGCCCGCGGCGGCGTGGGCTTGATCGTCACCGGCGGCGTCGGCCCCAATCCGGAGGGCTGTGTCGCCGAAGGCGCGTCCATGCTGGCCGACGAGGCCGAAGTGCCGCACCACAAGCTGGTCACCGACGCGGTGCACGCAGCCGGCGGCAAGATCGCGCTGCAAATCCTGCACTCCGGCCGCTACAGCTTCCAGGAAAAATGCGTGTCCGCCTCGCCGCTGATCGCGCCGATCAACTTCTACAAGCCGCGCGAGCTATCCGACGCCGACGTCTGGCAAACCATCGCCGACTTCGCCCGCTGCGCGCGGCTGGCGCAGCAGGCCGGCTACGACGGCGTGGAGGTGATGGGCTCGGAAGGCTATCTGATCAACCAGTTCATCGCCCGCGCCACCAATAAGCGCAGCGACGACTGGGGCGGAAGCTTTGAAAACCGCATCCGCTTCGCCATTGAAACCGTGAAAGCGGTGCGCGCCGCGGTGGGCAGCGATTTCATCATCATCTACCGGCTGTCCATGCTGGACCTGGTGCAGGACGGCAGTTCCTGGGATGAGGTGGCGCATCTGGCCGGAGAGATCGAGAAGGCCGGCGCCACGCTGATCAATACCGGCATAGGCTGGCACGAGGCGCGGGTGCCCACCATCGCCACCATGGTGCCGCGCGGCGGCTTCGCCTGGGTCACCAAGAAGCTGATGGGCAAGGTGAAGATTCCGCTGATCACCACCAACCGCATCAACACCCCGGAAGTGGCCGAAGAAATCCTGGCCGGCGGCTGCGCCGACATGGTGTCCATGGCGCGCCCCTTCCTGGCCGATCCGGACTTCGTCAACAAGGCCGCCGCCGGCCGCGGCGACGAGATCAACACCTGTATCGGCTGCAACCAGGCCTGTCTGGACCACATCTTCCAGGGCAAGCTGACCAGCTGCCTGGTCAATCCGCGCGCCTGCCGCGAGACCGAACTGAACTACGAAAAAACTGCCCAGGCCAAGAAGCTGGCCGTGGTCGGCGCCGGCCCGGCCGGCCTGGCCTTCGCCACGGTGGCGGCGGAGCGCGGCCATCAAGTGACCTTGTTCGACGCCGCGGCGGAAATCGGCGGCCAGTTCAACGTGGCCAAGCGCATTCCCGGCAAGGAGGAGTTCTACGAAACCCTGCGTTACTTCAAGCGCAAGCTGGAACAAACCGGGGTGGAGCAGCGGCTGAACACTCGAGTGGCCGCGGCGGACCTGGCCGGCTTCGACGAAGTGGTGCTGGCCACCGGCATCGCGCCGCGCACGCCGGAGATTCCCGGCGTGGAGCATCCCAAGGTGCTCAACTACCTGGACGTGCTCAAGCACGGCAAGGCGGTTGGCAAGCGCGTCGCCATCATCGGCGCCGGCGGCATCGGCTTCGACACCGCGGAATTCCTGACCCACGAAGGCAAGTCCAGCTCGCTGGACACCGCCGCCTTCATGCACGAATGGGGCGTGGACATGGCGGTGGAGCATCCGGGCGGCCTCAGTCCGCAAGGCCCGCAACCGCACCCCAGCCCGCGCGAGGTCTACCTCTTGCAGCGCAAAACCAGCAAGGTGGGCGAAAGCCTGGGCAAGACCACGGGCTGGATTCACCGCGCCAGCCTGCAGATGAAGCGGGTGCGCATGCTGTCCGGCGTCAGCTACGACAAGATCGACGACGCCGGCCTGCACATCACGGTCAAAGGCGAGGCTCAGCTGCTGCCGGTGGACAATGTGATCATCTGCGCCGGCCAGGATCCGCTGCGCGAGCTGCAGGCGCCCCTGCAGGCCGCCGGCAAGAGCGTGCATTTGATCGGCGGCGCCGACGTGGCGGCCGAACTGGACGCCAAACGGGCGATCGATCAAGGCTCGCGCCTGGCCGCCCGCATCTGATTTCCGCTCGCCCTCTCGCCGGCCGGCCATGCCGTAAAGACATGGCCGCCGGACTGCCGTAAGCAGGCTCTCAGAACGTGTTTACGATCTCGCGAGCTAAGGCGGAACAAGGCGAAAACGGTTGAGAAAGCGGAGTGTACAGACGGTACATGAGCATTTCGAAACCATTTTCAACGCCGTATCGCCGACGCGCAGCAGATCGTAAACAGGCTCTCAGGCCCGGCTCCGCCGGGCCTGTACGCTGCCCCCGCCGTTCCCGCCCGCGCGTCCCCGCGCAAAACACCGTCCTTTAGTACAGATCGGCCCTGATAAAACGTTTTAGCTCTTGTTTGACGTTCATTAATTTGTCATCGTTGCGGCCATCGAATTAATTCATATATATGACCATATGACCGACATGCGTCAGGCGGACCTCCGCCTGCCTCTGTACCAGCAAGTGCGCGACGCTTTGGCGCGCGACATCGCCAACCGGGTATGGAAGCCCGGCGAAGCGATTCCCACCGAGGCGGAGCTGGTGGGACGCTTCCACACCTCCATCGGCACCATCCGCAAGGCGGTGGATCAATTGGTGGCCGACGAGATGGTGGAACGCCGCCAAGGCAAGGGCACCTTCATCAAACCGGCCAACTTCCAATCCTCGCTGCTGCGCTTTTTCCGCTTTCACGACGCGGCGGGCAATTACCGCATCCCGGAAGCGAAAATCCTGCACCGCGAACAATTGACGCCGCCGCCGGCCATCGCCGACAGCCTGCAGCTATCGCCGGGCGCACAGGCCATCCACCTGACCCGCTTGCGCTATCTGGACCGCGAGCCCTTGCTGGCCGAGTCCATCTGGCTGCCGGCGACGCGTTTCCAGGCGCTGCTGGCCATTCCGCTGCACAGCTTCGGCGACCTGCTCTATCCGCTGTACGAGGACTGCTGTCATCAGGTGGTGGCCTCCGCGCGTGAAATCCTGACCGCGGAAGCCATCGCCTCGCCGCACGCGGAACTGCTGCAACTCGCGCCCGGCACCCCGGCCATCGTGCTGGAGCGGCTGGCCAAGGCCTATGACGGCAGCCCGCTGGAATGGCGCAGCGTGCGCGGCCGCGCCGATAAATTCCGCTATCAGGCGGACATCCGCTGATTCCGCGCCGCCCGCGCCGTGGCAGCGGCGCGCGGCGACGCATCGACAACAAGCAAGAACCATAAAGGGCAGCATCATGTTGCATTGGTATAAGCAGGTTTCGCCGGGCGAACGCAAGACCTTCTGGGGCTGTTTCGGCGGCTGGGCGCTGGACGCGCTGGACGTGCAGATGTTCAGCCTGGCCATCCCGGCGCTGATCGCCGCCTTCAGCCTGAGCAAGGCGGAAGCCGGGATGATAGGCAGCGTGACCCTGGTGGCCTCGGCGCTGGGCGGCTGGATCATGGGCGCGGTGTCGGACCGCGTCGGCCGGGTGCTGGCGCTGCAAATCACCATCGTCTGGTTCTCGCTGTTCACCCTGCTGTCCGGCTTCGCCCAAAACTATGAGCAATTGCTGGTGTTCAAGGCGCTGCAGGGCTTCGGCTTCGGCGGCGAGTGGGCCGCCGGCGCGGTCCTGATGGCGGAGATCATCCGGCCGGAACACCGCGGCAAGGCGATGGCCTCGGTGCAAAGCGCCTGGGCGGTGGGCTGGGGCGCGTCGGTGCTGCTGTACTCGGCGATCTTCCTGCTGTTCCCGGCGGAAATCGCCTGGCGCGTGATGTTCGGCATCGGCATCCTGCCGGCCTTCTTCATCATCTATATCCGCCGCCACATTCCGGAACCGCCGCGCCGCGAGCGCCAGGCCGCGCCCGCGGTGCCGCTGCTGGACATCTTCAAACCCGACGTGCTGCGCATGACCCTGATCGGCTCCTTGATCGGCGTCGGCGCGCACGGCGGCTACGCCGCGCTGATGACCTGGCTGCCGATGTTCCTCAAGACCGAGCGCCACTTGTCCATTCTCGGCACCAGCGGCTATCTGGCGGTGATCATCGTCGCCTTTTGGTGCGGCTGCATGGCCAGCGCCTACCTGCTGGACCGCATCGGCCGCCGTCTCAACCTGCTGCTGTTCTCCGTCTGTTGCGTGGCCACGGTGCTGATCTACGTGTTCGCGCCGCTGAGCAATCCGCTGATGCTGTTCCTGGGCTTTCCGCTGGGCTTCTTCGCCGCCGGCATTCCCTCCAGCCTGGGCGCGTTGTTCAACGAGCTCTACCCCAGCGGCATGCGCGGCGCCGGCGTGGGCTTCTGCTACAACTTCGGCCGCATCCTGTCCGCCGGCTTTCCCTTGCTGGTCGGCTATCTGAGCGACAGCTGGACCCTGGGCGCCTCCATCGGCGTCAGCGCCGCGATGGCTTACGCCATCGTCGCGCTGGCCGTGTTCTGCCTGCCGGAAACCAAGGGCAAGCCGCTGAACGACACGCTGCCGGACCCGCGCGGACCGGAAGCCCGCGACGCCCGCGCCTCGGCCTGAACGGCGGACGCGCCATTTCATCGAAATTGTGAGGTCACCATGGCATTAGACGAAATCGCCAACCAGATCACCGATGACGAGTTCGCCCTGGACACCATCCAGGGCGAGCGGGTCATCATCACCTCGCCCATCATCCTGGGCACGGCCGGCAGCGAATGGGAGGGCTCGCCGATTTTCCGGCGCGACTACCTGCTCGCCCTCTTGTCCCACAGCATCCGGCATCAAGTGCTGGACGCCGCCGACATCGACGCGGCGCTGGACCTGGGCGCCGTGCGCGGCGGCGCCTGTCAGGCCTGCGGCTGAACCCGGCGCCGATGATAGACGGGCACGCCCACATCTTTCTGCGTCAGCTGATAGGCACCGCCCCGCTGCGCTACAAGCCGTACCGGGACGCCCCCTTGCAAGCCTATCTGGCTCAGCTGGATCAGTTCGGCATCGCCGGCGGCGTCCTGGTGCAGCCCAGCTTTCTGGGCACGGACAACCGCTATTTATTGCAGGGGCTGCGCGAGAGCGAGGGGCGGCTGCGCGGCATCGCGGTGATCGAGCCGGACTGTCCGCTGCCGGCCATGCGCGCGATGGACGACGCCGGCGTCGTCGGCCTGCGGCTGAATCTGATCGGCCGGCCGCTGCCGGACCTGCACTCGCCGGCGTGGCGCCGCTGTCTGGCGCATGCCGCCAGCCTGGACTGGCAAGTGGAGGTGCACCGCGCGGCGCAGGATTGGCCGGTCTTGCTGCCGCCGCTGCTGGACGCCGGAGTCAAGGTGGTCATCGATCACTTCGGCCGGCCGCATCCCGCTTTGGGGGTGGACGATCCCGGCTTCCGCCGCATGCTGGACGCCGGCGCGGCCAGCGGCCGCGTCTGGGTCAAGATTTCCGCGGCCTATCGCAACGGCCTGGCCGGCCGCGGCGAGGACATCGCCCGCGCCGCGCTGCCGCTGCTGGACAGCGCGCTGGGGCCGGGGCGGCTGCTATGGGGCAGCGATTGGCCGCATACTCAGTTCGGCTCCATCCGCTACGCCCGCATGCTGGAGCTGTTGGAACAGTGGCTGCCGGACGCGGAACGCCGCCGACGCATCACTCACGATACGCCCGCCCGGCTGTTCCGCTTCGACGCGGCTACAGAAAGTGGCGATCCTCCGCCAGATGACTGGCCGGACAGCTGAACATCAACACCAGCGGCGCGGCGCCGGTATTGCTGAGTTGATGCTGGGTATTGGCCGGCACCACGAAGGAGCTCCGCTCCGCCACCTCATGGGCGCGCGCCGCCCCGGTGGCCACATCCACCAGCCTCATCTCGCCTCGGCCGCTGACGATATGGTAGTGCTCGTCGCCATGACGATGATAATGGCCGTTGATGGCCACCCCGGGGGCGATTTCGGTTAAATACGTGCTGAAGCCGGCGTCGCCGGCCAATTTCAAAATCTTGATGCCCACGCTCTTGTCGTAAACGCCGTTTTCAAGTTCCAACTGCCAATCAATCACCTTCATGATATTCCTAACAAACCGTAATAGCGGACAAAACAAACATTAAAAGCGAGCTATTATTTCAAACCTGCGCGCCTTATGCGCCTTCTCCGTGCGCCTTAATCCTTTAGTACAGTTAATCAAGGCCAAACGGCCATTCGCATTGACACTATCGGAACAAAAAATCTATAAGTGCCCAGCTTAGAGCCTGTTCAAAGCTTAGCGAACAAGAGCGAGACACGGCGTTGCGGCATTAGGAACGCGCGCGCATACGGCGCGCCGCGTTTCAAAACCGGTTTCAACGCCATTCCAAGCATCTCGCCAACGCTCAGCAACCATTGGACGGCGGCCGACGCGACAGCGAGGCCAAGACAGCGCACCCCGACATGACCAACCTCCGCACCAGGCGCACATTATGGACTATCAGCTCGTCTCCCCTGAACGCTTCACCGAAGAGCAAAGCGAATTCGTGGCTCAGTTCCGCCAATCCGTCACCCAGATCTCCGGCCAGACCGACATGATCGTCGGCGCCAAAGACGCCAACTCCCGTCATCTGGCGTCCAGCGACGCCTACGCCAGAATCGTGGCGCTCAAGCGCGGAGACGACGTGGTGGACCGTCTGGACAAGGAAATGCCCTGCGAAGGCACCGCCCAGTTCGCCGATTGCTATGTGCAGGAAGACTTGGCGCTGATGCAAACCTGCGATCCGACACGCAAGGTCTCCATCCTCAACGTGCATGAATACGGAGACGGCCTCAAGGCGCGGGTGTTCTCCAAGCATCTGCTCAAGCACGAGGCGACGCGCTCCATCCTGGGCACCATCTATTACGCGCATGAAATCGAGATCGCCAACTTCATCAACCTGATGCCCAATTACATTTTGGAATTCGGCGCCGGCTGCAGCATAGAACAGGTGCAGGGCGAATTGAAACTGCTTGACGTGGAATTGACGGAATACGAACAGGAAGTCTGCTTCCTGATGCTGCTGAATTGGGACTTCAAGCAAATCGCCGACTTCATGAACAAATATCGGCCCAAGCCCAAAACCCGGGTGGCGGATTCTATTATCAAGAGCAAAAACTATATCTGCGAAAAACTGGGCCTGCCCTCGCAACGACGCGCCGAATTATGCGATGCGCTGATTGCCGCCGGCATGCACCGCAAAATGCCGACCTCGCTTTTTAGCCGGCTGATCGGTTCCAAACAGCTGTGATATCCAACTGGGTATTCTCCATTTTTCTGGAGTTACCCCATAAGCATAAAAACGCTATGCTCTGAGCCTGGAGCGGTACACCGCGCGGCCGGACTGCCATCCCATGCCGATATCGCCGGCCCATCACGCGGCGAAGCCGGGCGGCCGACGCATCTCGCCGGTTCGCGCCTCAAGCGCGACGCCGCGACGCACTATCGGGATGCCGGCCGCTCGACAATAAAAAAACTTGAAACGCCGCCAAATCCAGCCCTTGCGCAACGCCAAGCGCCTCCCGCCTGCGCGCCGCCTCAGGCGGGCGTCGCAAGGCGACGCCAGGACGGCGAAGCGGCGGCCATTTCAAGATCAACGCGGGCCAAAGAGAAACCATGATGCGACAGGAGTCAGCAATGAGCATACGCGCCTTGAATTATGGCAAGCATTCTGCAAGATCCTTATCGGGAATCGCCAGAAACGTGGAGGCCTTCGCGCTGGACACGATAGACGGCGAACGCGTGATCATCACCCTGCCCGCCATCCAGGGCGAGCAAGGCAGCGAATGGGAAGGATCGTTGATTTTCCGTCACGACTACCTGTTGGAGCTGCTGGCCTACAGCGTGGAACACGGCATCATCAAGCCCGGCGAGGTCAGCAAGGCCTTGATCGACGGCAGTTCGCGGCCCAGCCAGGCCTAAGACCGCGAACAGACGCCAAACCCGAACCCGAGCATCCTCCAACCGCCGCGCCCTGCGCGGCGGTTTTGCTTTCAGCGGCCGCCCCGGCGGCATATCGCCGCCAGTTCCCCGGCCGCGGCGGCCGGGTCCGCCGCGCCGAACACGCCGCCTATCACCGCGATCGCATCCGCGCCGGCCGCCAGCGCCTGTCCGGCGTTGCCGGCATGGATGCCGCCTATCGCCACCAGGGGCGCGCCCAAGCTGCGCGCCTCGGAAAACAGACCCAGCCCCGCGCGCGCCGCGTCCGGCTTGGTGCCGGACGGAAACACCGCGCCGAAGGCGAGGTAGCTGGCGCCGGCCTCCGCCGCCCGTCGCGCCCGCTCCAGGCTGTCGTAGCAAGACGCGCCTATCAGCGCGCCGGCGCCCAGCCGCCGCCGCGCCGCGCTCAGGGCGGCGTCGTCGCGGCCCAGATGCACGCCGTCGGCCCCGACGCGCGCCGCCAGCTCCACATCGTCGTTGACGATGAAGACCACGCCCTTGCGCCGGCACAGCTCGGCCAACGCCTGCGCCTGCTCCAGACGCAAAACCGCGTCCTCGCTCTTGTTGCGGTATTGCAGGATGTCGATGTGCGGCGCCGCCGCCTGCGCCAGGCTCAGCAGCCGCGCGCTGTCCTCGGTGTCCGGCGTGATCGCGTACAGCCCCTTAAGCCTGTCCGGCATCGTCGTCCTCATCGTCGCCGCGCGCCCAGAACATCCGATCCGGCAGGAACTGGCCCATGCCGGGCCGGAAACCGTTCAGCAAGGCCTGGTAGGTGTATTCCTGCGCCTCCCGCACCGCTTCCGGCAACAGCAGGCCGGTGGCCAGCATGCCGGCGATGGCCGAGGCCAGCGTGCAGCCGGAACCGTGGTAACTGCCCGGCAGACGCTCCCAGGCGTCGGAGCGCACCAGACCGCCGGGACCGTACAGCTGGTTGACCACTTCCTTGGTGTTTTCGTGGGTGCCGGTGATCAGCAGGTGCGGGCAGCCCAGCGCCAGGATGCGCTGCGCGCACTGCTCCAGCGTCAGATCTTCGTCCTCGTCGGCGTCGTTGCTGGCGATGCGCCGCGCTTCTATGCTGTTGGGCGTCAGGATGGACACCTGCGGAATCAGCATGTCGCGCATCGCGGCGATCAGGTCCTCGTCGGCCAACTCGTGGCCGCCGCCGCTGGCCAGCACCGGATCCAGCACCACCGGGATGTCCGGGTAGTCCGCGATCAGCTGCGCCACCACCGCCACGTTCTCCACGCTGCCCAGCATGCCGATCTTGAAAGCGGTGACCGGAATGTCTTCCATCAGAAAACGCGCCTGGTCATTGACCCAGTCCGCGTCCAGCACCATAAAGTCATTGATGCCGACGGTATCCTGCACCGTAATCGCGGTGATCACCGACAAGGGATGGCATCCCAGGCTGGCCAGCGTCAGAATGTCGGCCTGGATGCCGGCGCCGCCGGAAGGGTCCGAGCCCGCCAGGGTAAGGACCACGGGAGGAGTGGGCTGAGTGGTCAAGACGGAAACCTCTTCGTTCTGTATATGGGCGGAGCGGCCGGCGGGCGCATTGTCAGTGTCGCGGACCACTCTTAGAATAACTGTTTTACTCGATCACAAGGTGATGCGATGCGTACTTGGATGTGTCTGATCTGCGGCTTTATCTACGACGAGGAAGCCGGCCGTCCGGAGGATGGTATCCCGCCGGGCACCAAGTGGGAAGACATTCCGCCCAACTGGACTTGCCCGGATTGCGACGCGCGCAAAGACGATTTCGAAATGGTGGAAATCTGAGCCGGCGCCGCCCGCGTCCGCCGCGATTTCCCGCCGCGCCGCAGCTCGCCGTTCAGGCGGCGTCCGGCGCTCAAGAGGCCATACCGCAATGAAAAGTTTCTGGAGCAAAACCCTGGCCGGCCTGCTGGTCGCCGCCGCCCTCGCCGGCTGTGCTCAGGTCAACACCACCCAGGGCGGCGCCGTCGGCGTCAACCGCGGTCAAACCATGCTGCTGTCCAGCCAGGAAGTGGAGCAGATGTCGGCCAAATCCTATGCCCAGCAGCTGGGCAAGGCGCGCGCCGGCGGCCAGCTCAACGCCGACGCGGCGATGACGGCGCGGGTGCGCAAGATCTCCCAGCGCCTGATCGCCCAGGCGCCGGTATTCCGTCCCGACGCGGCCAAATGGCGTTGGGAAGTCAATGTGATGCGCAATGACGAACCCAACGCCTACGCGATGGCCGGCGGCAAGATCATGGTCTACTCCGGCCTGATCACCAAGCTCAAGCTGAGCGACGCCGAACTGGCGGCCGTCATCGGCCATGAAATCTCGCACGCATTGCGCGAGCACTCGCGCGAAAGCATGAGCCAGGCCTACGCGCAGCAAGTGGGTCTGTCGCTGGTGGGCGCGGTGGCCGGCCTCAGGCAGAACCAGCTGGACATGGCGGCGATGGCCGCCGACGTGGCCTTGTCCAAGCCCAACAGCCGCACCATGGAATCCGAGGCCGACATCATGGGCCTGGAACTGATGGCGCGCGCCGGCTACGACCCCAACGCCGCGGTCAACGTCTGGAACAAAATGCAGGCGGCCGGCAATGGCGGCGGCGTGGAATTCCTGTCCACCCACCCGTCCGGCCCCACCCGCATCCACGACCTGCAGCAGCGCATCCCGCAAGTGATGCCGCTGTACCAGGCCGCGAAGAAAGGCTGAACATGCCCTTGCGCAAAGAGGATATGGACGCGCTGCTGGCCCAGGCCCGCGCCTTGCCGGGCGCCCAGTTCGACATCAAGTGGGAAACCCGGCGCGTGCTCAGCCTGGAAAGCAAGATGTTCGCCCTGTTCAACGACGACACGGTGATGTACAAGGTGGCCGACGACGATTTTCTCGTCCTCAGCGGCCTGCCCGGGGTGCGGCCGGCGCCGTATCTGGCGCGGGCGCGCTGGATAGAAGTGTCGTCGCTGGAGGCGCTGAGCCTGGAGCAGTTGCATGACGGCCTCGCCGACGCGCGGCGCCTGGTGCTGGCCAAGCTGCCCAAGGCGGTCAGACAGCGCTACGAGGCCAACGCATGAGCGCAGCCGGGCCCATCGCCGCGGTGCTGATTCACGTCGCCGATTGGCGCGCCGGACTCGCCTGGTATCAACGGGCTTTTCCAGCGGCGCAAGCCGTAGACCTGCCCGAGTTCGACTTCGCCTGCCTGGAATGGCAGGGCGTCCGGCTGGAAATCGTGCGGGCCGACGCCAAGGTGGGCTCCGGCGCGGCCGGCAGCGTCGTCTATTGGCGCAGCGGCGACCTGGACGCCGACATCCATCGGCTGACCGGCCTGGGCGCCGCCTTGTATCGCGGCCCGCTGGCGATAGAAGCGCAACAGGGCATCTGCCAATTGCGGGACCCATGGGGCAATTGCATCGGTTTGCGCGGCCCATGGACGCCCGCCACAAAGACAAGGACACCGTGAGCTACCTTTACCTGAAAGCCTTTCACATCTTTTTCGTGGTGTCCTGGTTCGCCGGGCTGTTTTACCTGCCGCGCCTCTATGTCAATCTGGCGCTGGCGGAACAGGACGCCGAATACCAGCGCCTGCTGCTGATGGCGCGCAAGCTCTACCGCTTCATGACCCCGCTGGCCGCGCTGGCGCTGGCCACCGGTCTTGGCCTGTGGCTGGGCTTCGGCATCGGCGGCGGCTGGCTGCACGCCAAACTGACCCTGGTGCTGCTCTTGGTCGGCTACCACGGCTGTTGCGGCAAGCTCTACCGCGACTTCGCCGCCAAAACCAACCGCCGCAGCCATACCTGGTTCCGCGTGTTCAACGAACTGCCGGTGCTGGTATTGCTGGCGGTGGTGATTCTGGTGGTGGTCAAACCGTTCTGAGGAGATGGATCGCATGCGCAAATGGATTGCATTGTGGCTGGGCTGCCTGCCCGCCTGGGCCGCCACCCCGCTGCCGCCCAAACCGGCGCTGCCGCCGGAAGTGGTGGCCACGCTGCGCCGCGACGGCGCGGAGCTGCTGCGGCTGCCGATGTGCGTGGACGCCAAGGGCGCTTTTTCCGGCCAGCGGGAGGTCGGCGACGCCCTGCTCAGCATCGGCGGCACCGTCTCCGCGGCGCGCGCCCAGCACAAGCCCTTGCTGAACGCCAACGCCAGCTGGAGCGACCAGGACGGCAAACGCGTGGTCAGCGCCCAGACCCTGATCGGCGCCCAGCCGGAATTGGTGGGGAGCTGGCCGCAACGCGCCACGCCTTACGGCCAGAGCAGCGGCGTAGTCTCTCAGCAAAGCAGCCTGTCGCTGTATCTGCAGATCTCGCCGCGGGCGGAAGCCTGCGGTAAACCCAAGGGCGAACAGATCGCCCATTAGAAGCTGTTCAATGTCCGCTGCACTGCGGCGATACAGCGTTGAACTGGCTGGAGTAGGTATAAAATGGCAGTGGAAATCGAACGCCGCTTCATCGTCGTAGGCGACGCCTGGCGCGGCCTGGCCCCAGGCGTGCAATACCGCCAGGGTTATCTGTCGGTGGAAAAGGAACGCACCGTGCGCGTGCGCGTGGTCGGAGATCAGGCCTGGCTGACGTTGAAAAGCAATATCAGCAACGTCAGCCGCCACGAGTTCGAATACCCGGTGCCGCTGGCCGACGCGCAAACCATCATGGGAGCGATGTGCCCGATGGTGGTGGACAAGCTGCGCCACCGCATCGAGCACGGCGGCTTCATCTGGGAAGTGGACGAATTTTTCGGCGACAACGCCGGCCTGGTCTTGGCCGAAATCGAGCTGCCGGATGAAAGCACCTCATTCGACCAGCCGGCCTGGATAGGCGAGGAAGTCACCGAGGACGGCCGCTACACCAACGCCTATCTGTCCAAGAACCCCTATAGCCGCTGGTAGTCTTGCCGGCCTGACGCCATAGATTAGCGATGGCTCGGATCAAGGCTATGCGAATGGGTTGCCATATTGCAGAACGTAATCATGGTAGCCCATTTTAAATAACTTATGCTCCATCTCTATTTCCGCCGAATCACCCGCGTGCAAAGATTTTAATACGCTTTCCGAAAACTCCATGGCCGCGGTTCCATTCGCTGTGATCAGGTTTCTATCCCGCACCGTTTGCGCTGCGATAAAGCCCGCGTGATGGCGATATTCCGGATATTCCGCCCACAAATGCTGAGCATTGCCGGTGTGGCGATAATCATTCAACAAGCCGTTCCGCGCCAAAAAATCCACCGCGCCGCAGATTGCCGCCACGACAACCCCTGTTGCCAAGCAAGCGGCAACCCTCTCCCTCAACTCAGAGCTATCCAGGCTCCAGGCGTTGCCGCCGACTAAAACCAACAGCGCGGTATCGCCGGGAATATCCATCAGAGCGTAGTCAACAACCGTTGTAAAACCGCCCATGGATTTGCACACGCCCCGCTCCAAGGAGGCCGTGGCCACCGACCACTGCTTGCTCATCGCCAGCCGGCTGGACAGAAAAGCGCTTTCCCACTCGGCGTACTCATCCAATAAGAAAAATACGGCTTTTTTCATGACGCGTTCTCTATCGAAAATGACATGGTCAAAAGCATATATCACTCATAGCCCACCCACGCCAGCCTCGGTTAAAATAGCGGCCAATGGCGGGTCCAGCGCCCGCGCCCAATCCGAACACACCCGCGGCCGCGGCCGCCCGACAAGGAAACGCACATGTCCCGCAATCTGGAACTGTTTGAACGTGGCAAGAAATCCATCCCCGGCGGCGTCAACTCGCCGGTGCGCGCCTTCGGCCAGGTCGGCGGCACGCCGCGCTTCGTCAAGCGCGCCGAAGGCGCCTACTTCTGGGACGCCGACGACAAACAGTATCTGGACTATGTAGGCTCCTGGGGTCCGGCCATCGTCGGCCACGCCCATCCGGACGTGGTGCGCGCGGTGCAGGAAGCGGCCGTCGGCGGCCTGTCCTTCGGCGCGCCCACCGAGGGCGAAGTGCTGATCGCCGAGGAAATCCGCAAGCTGCTGCCCTCGGTCGAGCAAGTGCGCCTGGTCTCCTCCGGCACCGAGGCCACCATGTCGGCGATCCGCCTAGCGCGCGGTTTCACCGGCCGCGACCTCATCGTCAAATTCGAAGGCTGCTACCACGGCCACTCCGACAGCCTGCTGGTCAAGGCCGGCTCCGGCCTGCTCACCTTCGGCAACCCGTCCTCCGGCGGCGTGCCGGCCGACTGCACCAAGCACACCCTGGTGCTGCAGTACAACGACGTCGAACAGCTGGACAAGACCTTCCGCGAAATCGGCGGCCAGATCGCCTGCGTGATCCTGGAACCGATCGCCGGCAATATGAATTTGATCCAGCCTTCGGCCGAGTTCGTCCAGGCGCTGCGCAGCCTGACCGAACAACACGGCGCGGTGCTGATCTACGACGAAGTGATGACCGGTTTCCGCGTGGCGCTGAACTGCGCCCAGGGCCTGCACGGCGTCAAGCCGGACCTGACCACGCTGGGCAAGGTGGTGGGCGGCGGCATGCCGCTGGCGGCCTTTGGCGGCCGCGCCGACATCATGGCCTGCATCGCGCCGCTGGGCAACGTCTACCAGGCCGGCACCCTGTCCGGCAATCCGCTGTCGGTGGCCGCCGGCCTCGCCACCCTCAAGCTGATCCAGCAGCCGGGCTTCCACGCAGAGCTGGGCCGCCGCACCGCGCGTCTGGCCCAGGGCCTGGCCGACGCCGCGCGCGCGGCCGGCGTGACCATGAGCAGCGACAGCGTGGGCGGCATGTTCGGCTTCTACTTCAGCGAGCACGCGCCCAAGTCCTACGCCGAAGCCACCCGCTGCGACATCGAACGCTTTAAGCGCTTCTTCCACGCGATGCTGGACGAAGGCGTCTACCTGGCGCCGTCCGCCTACGAAGCCGGCTTCGTCTCCAGCGCCCACAGCGACGACATCATCGAGCAGACCCTGGCCGCCGCAGCCCGCGCGCTGAGCCGCGTCTAAGCCTGAACGCCGCCGCCTCCGCGCGGCGGCGCCTTCCCGCATGCACACTCCCCCCACCCGCCTGGCCTGGCGGCTGCGCGTCGAAGCCTCCGGCGTCGAACTGCAGCCCTGCGAGCAAACGCGAGGCCCCGACGGCTACGGCCGCGGCCGGCGCCTGCCGCTCACCAGACTGCTGGCGGAACAGGACGGCCTGGACTGGCTCAGCGGCCAGGACCGGCTGATCCTGCGCGCGCTGGCCGCCTTGCAGGCCGACATCGCCGCCGACGGCCACGCGGCGCTGGACGCGCTGGCCGCGCTGCCGCTGCTGGTCGGCCACCCGGCGCTGTACTGGGCCGACGCGCCGGAACAGCCGCTGCGGGTGGAGGCCGGCCAAGTGGCGCTGGAACTGGAGCGCCAGGGCGAACAGATCTCCCTGCGGCTGAGCCCGCCCGGCATCGCCGCCTGCGCCGGCGTGCTGTGGCGCAAGCTGGCGCCGGACCGTCTCGCGGTCTACCGGCTGGACGAGGAGGTGCGCCAGATCGCCGCCCTGCTCGGCCACAGCCTGAGCCTGCCCTGGCACGCCCGCAAGAAAGTGCTGGACGCCATCCGCGACATCGCGCCGGAGCTGCCCTTGCACGACGTCAGCGCCAGCTTCGACGACAGCCTGCCCAGCCAACCGGCCGACGTCACCTTGCGCGCGCTGCTGCGGCTGGACGAGGCCGGCCTGCGCCTGCAGCTGAAAGTGCGCCCGCACCCGGCCAGCGCGCTGTACGCGCCCGGCCGCGGCGCGCCCGGCCTGGTGGTGAGTGTGGACGGCGTCGCGCTGCAGCTCAAGCGCGACCTTCCCGCCGAGCGCGCCCGCCAGCGCCAGGTCCACGCCGCCTGCCCGACGCTGGCCGCCGCGCACCGCGACGGCGACGAATGGGTGCTGGACGGCCAGCAGGCGGCCTTGGACCTGCTGGCCGAACTGCAGACGCTGGACGCGGACACCCTGCAATGCGAATGGCCGTCCGGCCAGCGCCAGCGCATCCGCGCCGGCGTCGGCCTGCCGCAGCTGAAACTGAGCGCCAAGCGCAAGGGCGGCTGGCTGGAAGTGGACGGCGAACTGAGGCTGGACGACGGCAACATCCTGGCGCTGCGCCATCTGCTGGAAGCGCTGGCCGGCCAGCCCGGCCGCTACCTGCGCCTGTCCGACGGCGATTGGCTGGCGCTGTCCGACTCCCTCGCCGCCCGGCTGCGCCAACTGACGCTGCTGGCCGACCACGCCGCGCCCGGCGGCCTGCGCCTGAGCCCGCTGGCCGCGCCGCGACTGGGCGAACTGGCGGCCGAGGCCGGCGCTTTCGACGGCGACGCGGGCTGGAATGAACAATGGCGGCGGCTGCAATCGCTGCAAAGCTTCGAACCCGAAATACCGGACACCCTGCGCGCCACGCTGCGGCCTTACCAGCAGCAAGGCTACAACTGGCTGGCGCGGCTGGCCCACTGGGGCGCCGGCGCCTGCCTGGCCGACGATATGGGCCTGGGCAAGACGGTGCAGACGCTGGCGCTCTTGCTCAGCCGCGCCGCGCTCGGCCCGCAGCTGGTGGTGGCGCCCACCTCGGTGGCGCTGAACTGGCTGGCCGAGGCCGCCCGCTTCGCGCCCAGCCTGCGGCTGCGGCCCTACCAGCAACAACGACGGCTGGACAGCGCCGGCCCCGGCGATCTGGTGGTGGCCAGCTACGGCCTGCTGCAACGCGACGCCGACACCTTCGCCGAGGTGCGCTGGGCCAGCGTGGTGCTGGACGAGGCGCAGGCGATCAAGAACGCAGCCAGCCAGCGCGCCCAGGCCGCCCACGCGCTCTACGCCGATTTCCGCCTGGCCGCCAGCGGCACCCCGGTGGAAAACCATTTGGGCGAATTGTGGAGCCTGTTCCGCTTCGTCGCGCCCGGCCTGCTGGGCAACGAGGACAAATTCCAGCAGCGCTTCGCCCAGCCCATCGCCGACGGCGACGAAGACGCCCGCGACGCGCTGAAGGCGCTGATCCGCCCCTATCTGCTGCGCCGCACCAAGCAACAGGTGCTGACAGAGTTGCCGCCGCGCACCGACATCACCCGCGCCGTCCCGCTGAGCGAGGCGGAAATGGAAGTCTACGAGGCGATGCGTCAGCAGGCGCTGGACAAGCTGGGCCAGCCGGGCGAGGCCGAGGGCGGCGCGATGCAAGTGCTGGCCGAACTGACCCGGCTGCGCCGCTTCTGCTGCCACCCCACGCTGACCCAGCCGGACAGCGCCTTGCCCTCCGCCAAGCAGGCATTGTTCCGCGAACTGATGCTGGAACTGCTGGACAACGGCCACAAGGCGCTGGTGTTCAGCCAGTTCGTCGATCACCTCGCCATCGTCCGCCGCTGGATGGACGAGCAAGGCATACGCTACCAATACCTGGACGGCGCGGTGCCCGGCCCGCAACGCAAGGCGCGCATGGACACCTTCCAGGCCGGCGACGGCGAGGTGTTCCTGATCAGCCTGAAAGCCGGCGGCACCGGCCTCAACCTGACCGCCGCCGACTACGTGATCCACCTCGACCCCTGGTGGAACCCGGCGGTGGAAGACCAGGCCAGCGACCGCGCCTACCGCATGGGCCAGCAGCGGCCGGTGACGGTGTACCGGCTGGTGGCCCAGCACACCATAGAAGAAAAGATCGTGGCGCTGCACGCCAGCAAGCGCGAGCTGGCCGACAGCCTGCTGGACGGCGGCGATCTCAGCGCGCGGCTGGACGGCGCGGCGCTGTTGGCACTATTGCGCCAAAGCTGAGCATTGCCCTTTCGTCATAAAATGGGCAAGCTGGCGTCATTTCCTTGATTCCGGATTATCCATGCTCAAAGCCATCCTGCTGTCCAGCCTGCTGCTGTCCGCGCTGCCCGCCTGGGCCGGCCTGTCCCAGACCGACACCGCCTCCGAGAAAATCTCCGTCGGCACCCTGTCCATCGTCGCCGCGCCGGCGATCAGCGTGGCCGGCAGCGCCCAGGGCAAGGGCGAATCGCTGCTGGCCCCGGTGCTGGCGGTGACCGGCAGCGCCTATGTGATCACCGGCCTGGCCCAGGGCGCCGGCGACACCGTCAAGATGTCGCTGGATGCGGCGCAAGGCGGCGCCAAGCTGGTGGTGGAGTTGTCCGGCAAGGCGCTGAAAGCCACCGGCGCCGCGGTCGGCGCCTCGGTGCAAGTCACCGCGGTGGCTAGCGGCACCATGCTGGTCACCTCCGGCAAAGTGCTGGCCTTCATCCCCAACAAGCTGGGCGAGGCCCTGCTGGAGCACAACCGTGTCCCGTCCTGACGCTCTGCCCGCCCGCCTCGCCGGCCTTGGCCTGGCGCTCTGCCTGCTGCTGCCGCACACCGCCCAGGCCGGCCGCAGCTGCGAGGAACAAACCATCACCCCGGCCACCTTCGGCAAGGCGATGGCCGCCGCCGAACAGCTGCGGCAAAAGCTGGACGCCAGCGGCGGCGACGTCGCGGTGATCGGCCGCGTCGGCCAGGACCTGTCGCGCTTCAAGCTGCGCTACACCCATGTCGGCATCGCCTACCGCCAGCCGGAAGGCCGCTGGCGCGTCGCCCACCTGCTCAACGACTGCGGCAGCGCCAGCTCCGACCTGTGGTACGAGGGCCTGGGCAATTTCTTCCTCGACGATATGTATTCCTTCGAATCGGTGGCGCTGCTGCCGCCGCCGGCGCTGGCCGCCCGCCTGCGCGAACGGTTGCAGACGCCGCCGCGGCTGCGCGAACTGCACACCCCGCAATACAGCCTGCTGGCCTATCCCTTCGCCACCCGCTACGAAAACTCCAACACCTGGGTGCTGGAAACGCTGGCGGCCTCGGCCAGCCAGGAAGCGCGCATCGCCAACCGCGAACAGGCGCAAATGTGGCTGAAGCTCAACGGCTACGCGCCGTCGGAACTCAAGCTGGGGCCGCTGACGCGGCTGGGCGGCCGCATGTTCAAGGCCAATGTCGCCTTCGACGACCACCCCAACGAAATGCGCTACGCCGACCGCATCCAGACCGTGACCGTGGATTCGGTGATGAACTTCCTGCAGGCGCGCAAGGAGGGCTGGCAAGTGTTGGACATCCCCGCGCCTTGACTTGGCCTAGAGCCTGTTCACGATCTTTTATGAGTACCTTGAGATGCTGTGTAGATACGTAGGAGACTTCGTATTCGACGCGCCCCGGCACCCTTCAAACCTGCCGTCGGGTGGCGGGCCCGAGGTTTTAGCTACGCAGCAACTTCGCTTCGCTCGTTTTAAGCCGCGGCTTGTTCGAGCACCGCGACCTTAGCGCCCCATCACTGAGAATCTTTGATTCGCTCAGCGATGGGGCGGTTGGCTCGCGCAAATCTCCCTTTCCGTTTGACTCCCTCGCGACGCTTCGCTCGGTCAGGGCGGAACCGGCCCCAAATCATCATTTAGGCCATTAGCCCGATCTGAAATGATCAAAAACAAGCTCCAGCAGCAAAACCGGCCTACATAGCGCGGCGACGGGCCTGTGCCGCCGCCGCGCCTGGCCTCAACCGCTGTTGCGCAAGCCGGCCGAAGTGCCGTTGATGGTCAGATGGATCGCGTACAAGGCCTCGGCGTCGTCCGGCTGACGGCGCAGCCGGCTCAGCAACTCGGCCTGCAACAGGCCCAGCGCGTCCAGATACGGCAAGCGCGTTTCCAGGCTGCGGTGCAGCGTCGGGTTCTTCTCCAACAGCGCGCTTTGGCCGGTGACGGCGTAGAAAGCGTCCAGCGTGGCCTGCCACTCGGCCTGGATGCGGCCGAACAGCGCCTCGGCCAGCGCGCGGTCCTCCACCAGGCCGGCGAAGCGGCGGGCGATGCCCAGATCCGCCTTGGCCAGCACCTGCTCCATATTGGACAACACCACCTGGAAGAACGGCGAACTGCGATACAGGCTTTGCAGGCGCGCGCGACCGGCTTCGCCGTGGCGCTCGATGAAGGCGCGCACCGCCGAGCCGACGCCGAACCAGCCGGGCAGCATCACCCGCGATTGCGACCAGGAGAACACCCAGGGAATGGCGCGCAGGTCCTTGATCGAAGCCAGGCTCTTGCGAGAGGCCGGCCGGCTGCCGATATTGAGCTTGGCGATGGCGTTGATCGGCGTCGCCTCCAGGAAGTACTGCATGAAGCCCGGCGCTTCCACCAGCTCGCGATAGGCGCGGTAGGCGGCGTCCGACAGCTCGTCGAACACCGTCTCGTCGGTCTCGCAGCTGGCGCAGCCGCTGAGGCTGGCTTCCAGCGTCGCCGCCACCAGGGCTTCCAGGTTGCGGCCGCCGATGGCCGGGTCCGAATACTTGGACGCGATCACCTCGCCCTGCTCGGTGATGCGGATGCGGCCGGCCACGCTGCCGGCCGGCTGCGCCATGATGGCTTCGAACGACGGACCGCCGCCGCGGCCCACCGAGCCGCCGCGGCCGTGGAACAGCCGCAGCTTGACCCGGCCGTCGGCGAAACAGCGCACCAGCCGCTTTTCCGCCTGGTAGAGCTGCCATTGGCTGGTCAGATAACCGCCGTCCTTATTGCTGTCGGAATAGCCCAGCATCACTTCCTGCATGCGGCCGCGGCTGTCCAGCAGTTGCTGGTACCACGGCAGCGCGAACAGCGCCGTCATCACCTGAGCGCTGCGGTCCAGATCGGCGATGGTTTCGAACAGGGGCACCAGGTTGACGCTGGCGCGCGGCTGCCCGTCCACCAGCCGGATCATGCCGGCCTCCTTCAGCAGCAGCGCCAGCGCCAGGATGTCGCTGACCTGGGCGCAATTGGAAATAATGCTCTGACCGATGGCGTCCACGCCGAACTGACGTTGGATCAAGGCCGCCTCGCGGAAGATGGCCAGTTCCTTCTCCGCTTCGGCGCTGTAGTCCAGATAGGGCGAATACAGCAGCCGCGGCGTGGCCAGCTCGCGCAGCAGCACCCGGGTCCGCGCCGCCTCGTCCAGCGCCGCGAACTCCTCCAGCCCGGCGCGGGCGAACAGCTCGCCCACCACCGCCTCGTGGCTGCCGGCGAACTGGCGCAGGTCCAGCGGCATCAGGAAGAAGCCGAACACGTCCACCGCGCGGATCAGTTCCGCCAGCCGGCCGTCGGCCAGCGTCGCGCTGCCGTGTTCGCGCAGCGAGGCGTCCAGCACCGCGAGATCGGCCTGGAATTCAGCCTGGTCCGCATAGGGCCGGCCCGCCGGCCAGCGGCCGCTCAGGCTCACGCCCAGCCGCAGGCCGGTGGCCAGCACCCGCGCCTCCATCGCCGCCAGCGCGCGCCGGTACGGCTCCTCGCGGCGGCTCTCCTCCTGGTCCGGCGTCAACGCCGCCAAACCCACCAAGGCCGGGCTGACGCCGACCAGGCGCTGCGACAGCGACAGCTCGCGGTACAAGGCCGCCAGCTCGTACAGATAATGTTCGAAGGCCACTTGCGCCTGGCGCGTCACCGCGTGGCGCAGCACCACGGCGTCGACATTGGGGTTGCCGTCGCGATCGCCGCCTATCCAGCTGCCGACGCGGATGAAGGACGGCAGCGGCGTCGTCTGGCCCCAGGTGGCCTCGATCTGCCGGTCCAGGCGCTGATACAGCGCCGGCAAGGCCTGAAAGAAGGTCAGCGGGTGGTAGGCGACGCCGTTTTCGATCTCGTCCTTGACCGCCAGCTTGAAGTGACGGATTTCCGAGGTCTGCCACAGCGCGACGATCACGCGCTTGAGTTTGGCCTCCAGTTCCTCTTCTTCTTCCGGCGTCAGGTCCGCCGCCGCCAGCTTGCCCAGGAAACGGCGCACCGCGCGGTGGCCGTCCAGCACGCTCTGGCGCTGCACCTCGGTGGGGTGGGCGGTGAGGATGGCGCCGACATAGGCGTCGCGCAGGGTGTCGGCCAGCATGGCGATGCTGACGCCGTCCGCCTTCAGCTTGCCCAGCGCGCGCGACAGGCTGCCCTGCTGCGGCGCGGAACCGGCCTGGCGGTGGGCGCGGCGGCGGCGCACATGGTGCAGGTCCTCGGCGATATTGAACAGCTGGGCGTACAGGCCGCAGGCGCGCACCAGCGCCATCGCCGCCGCCGGGCTCAACTCCGCCGCCAAGGGCTGGCTGCGTTCCTCGGCGCTGCGGCCGGCGATGGCGCGCACCTCGGCGTAGACCTCGGGTCCGGCCTGTTCGCTCAACACCTCGGCCAGCGCGCGGTCCAGGCGCGCCAGATCGGCGCGCAGCGGCAAGTCCTTGTCTAAATCGCTCATTCGGTATTCCTTGATGATGACGAGCGGCCGTGGCCGCTCCTAGTTTTGAATCGGCTCAAGTCAGCGCGGTCGCTGACTTCAGACGATTCGTTTCGCATGCAAAACATCATAAGCAGGCTTGCCGCTGTAGTGGCAACACTACTGTCATTTAAGCCGTTAGATATTGACCTGACTGCGCATTGCGCAACATCAAGCTTTACGCCCCCGCCTGGACGATGCCGCGGCGCTGCGCGTCGGGCCGGCGTGCTAGAATGCCCGCCATCCAAGCACATAGCCCAATCGGAAACCGGTTTTCATGGACAAAATCGTCATCGCCAGCCGCGAGAGCCGGCTGGCCATGTGGCAGGCCGAACATATCCAGGCCCGGCTGCAAGCGCTCTACCCCCACCTCAGCGTGGACATTCTGGGCATGACCACCCAGGGCGACCAGATTCTGGACAAGACCCTGTCCAAGATCGGCGGCAAAGGCCTGTTCGTCAAAGAGCTGGAAGTGGCGCTGGCCGAAGGCCGCGCCGACCTGGCCGTGCATTCGATCAAGGACGTGCCGATGGTGCTGCCGGAAGGCTTCGCGCTGGCCGCCATCTGCGAGCGCGAAGACCCGCGCGACGCGCTGGTGTCCGCCCGCTGCGCGGACTTGTCGGAGCTGCCGGACGGCGCGGTGGTGGGCACCTCCAGCCTGCGCCGCGAATCGCAGATCCGCGCCCGCTATCCGCGGCTGGTGGTCAAGCCGCTGCGCGGCAATGTGCAAACCCGGCTGCGCAAGTTGGACGACGGCGAGTACGACGCCATCATCCTGGCCGCCGCCGGCCTCAAGCGCCTGGGCCTGTCCGAGCGCATCCGCAAGGAGCTGCCGCCGTCGGAAAGCCTGCCGGCCGCCGGCCAAGGCGCGCTGGGCATCGAAATCCGCGCCGACCGCGCCGACCTGATGCAGCTGCTCGCGCCGCTGAACCACGCCGCCACCCACGCCTGTGTCAGCGCCGAGCGCGCGCTGGCGCGCGAGCTGGGCGGCAGCTGCCAGGTGCCGCTGGGCGCCTTCGCCACCCTCAGCGAAGACACGCTGACGCTGGGCGGCTTCGTCGCCAGCCCGGACGGCTCGGTGATGCTGACCGCCAGCGCCAGCGCCCCGGCCGATTACGCCGACGCGCTGGGCCGCGCCGTGGCTAAGAAGCTGCTGGACGACGGCGCCGGCCCGCTGATCGAGGCGGTGCTGGCCGACCCGCGCTGAGACGGCGATGCCGCGCGTCCTGGTCGCCCGCCCGCTGGCGCAAAGCGCCGAGTTGCTGCGCCTGCTCGCCGCCGCCGGCTTCGACGCCGGCCATCTGCCGCTGATGGAGATCGCTCCGCAGCCGGACGCGCTGGCGGCGCTGCCGCGACAAGCGGCGGCGGCGGACTGCCTGGTCTTCGTCAGCCCCAGCGCCATAGATCAGGCCTGGCCGGCGCTGCGAACGCTGGACCTCGCCGCCAAGCGGCTGGTCTGCGTCGGCCGCGCCAGCGCCGCCAAGCTGGCCGCGCTCAGCGGCCGGACGGCGCTGCACCCCGCCGAGGGCAGCGACAGCGAAGCCTTGCTGGCCCTGCCCGAACTGGCCGATATGCGCGGACAGCGCGTGCTGATCGTGCGCGGCGTCGGCGGCCGGCCGCTGCTGGCGCAAAGCCTGGCCGCGCGCGGCGCGGCGGTGGAGTTCGCCGAAATCTACCGCCGGCTGGACGGCGCGCCGGACTGGGCGGCCTTCGACCTCGCGCCGCCGGACGCGGTAATCGTCACTTCCGGCGAAATCGTAGAGCAATTGTTCCGTCTCGCTGGCCCCAGTCGAATCAGGACGTTACAATGCCTGCTATATTGCGTGCCGCATCCGCGCGTGGCCGACCGGCTCGCCGCGCAAGGCGCGACGCGCATCATGACAACCCGGGCCGAAGACAGCGCGCTGGTCGCCGGCCTTAAAAAATGGTTCTGTCGTCACCCATGAGCGAATCCCAGATCACCGAAACCGCCAAACCCGAGTCCAAGAAATCGCTGAGTCCGGCCTTGCTGATCGCCATCGCCGCGCTGGGCGTGTCCGGCTGGCAGTACTTCAGCACCCAGCAGGAACTGACCGCCGCCCGCCAGGAACTGGCGCGCCGGCTGGCCGAAGGCAGCGGATCCGCCAAGGAGCTGCGCGCGATGACCGAGCAGGCGATCAGCGCCAACCGCGCCACCGAAGGCCGGCTGGCGCTGATGGAGGCCCGCGTCAACGAATCCGCCGGCCAATACGCGACGCTGAACGGCATGTACCAGGAACTGACCAAGAACCGCACCGACTGGCTGCTGTCCGAAGTCGAGCACACCCTGGCCATCGCCAGCCAGCAATTGCAGCTGGCCGGCAATGTGCCGGCCGCCGTGTCCGCGCTGGAAATGGTGGACGCGCGCCTGGCCAAGTTCGACCGCCCGCAGCTGATCGGCGTGAAAAAGGCGGTGGCCACCGACCTGGAAAAACTCAAGGCCCTGCCCTATCTGGACAGCGTCGGCCTCACCGTCAAGCTGGACCGGCTGATGCTGTCCGCCGACAGCCTGCCGCTGGCGGTGGACGCCCACCGCCTGGCCAGCCAGAAACCGCAGGCCAAGGCCGCGACGCCGGCCAGCGCGCCGCTGTGGGAACGCTTGGTGGCCGACGTCAGCAAGAGCCTGGGCGAGCTGATCCATATCCGCCGCATGGACAAGCCCGAAGCGCTGCTGCTGTCGCCGGAGCAAGCCTTCTTCCTGCGGGAAAACCTGAAAATGCGCCTGCTGGACGCGCGCCTGGCGCTGATCCAGCGCGACGGCAAGACCTTCGCCGCCGACATCGTGGCCGCGCGCAGCTATGTGCAGCGTTACTTCGACCGCGACGCTCCGGCCGTCACCCAATGGCTGGGCACGCTGGGCGAACTGGAAGGCGCGCCGCTGGACGTGGCGCTGCCGGACATGAACGCCAGCCTCAAATCGGTGCGCGACGCCCAAGGCGCGGCAGGAGAATAAACCGTGAAATTCGCCTTGTGGATTACCGGGCTGTTTGCCCTCGCGGTGCTGGTCGGCCTGGCCGCCACCCTGAACACCGGCTACGCCATCCTGTTCCTGCCGCCTTACCGGATGGAAGTGTCCTTCAACCTGCTGATCGTGTCGGTGGTGGCGCTGATCTTCGTGGTGCACCTGGTGCTGCGCATGGTGGCGGTGGCCGCCAATCTGCCGGCGGAAGTGCGCCGCTTCCAGCGCCAGAAAAAGCTGAAAGCCTCCCGCCACGCGCTGCGCGAAGCCGGCATTTCCTACTTTGAAGGCCGTTTCCAGAAAGCCGAGCGCGAGGCCAGCAAATCGCTGGACGACGAATACTCGCCGGAAAACAAGGCGCTGGCGCTCTTGATCGCCGCCCGTTCCGCCGGCGCCGCCGGCGATCTGGACAAGCGGGACGGCTATCTGGCGCAACTGGACGCCATGCCGCCGCGGCTGCAGCTGGCGCGCCATATGCTGGACGCGGAACTGAAGCTGGAAGCCAAGGACCCGCTGGGCGCCTTGGCCGCCATCGAACGCGCGCGCGCGCTGTCGCCCAATCTGACCAACGCCTTGCGGCTGGAATTGAAGGTCCGTCTGTTGCAGAAGCAGCCGGAGGCGGTGCTGGCGCTGACCGAGAAACTGCTCAAGGCCGACGCGCTGGAGCCGGAACAGGCGCGGCGCTACCGCTTGGCCGCCTACCAGCAACAGCTGGTGACGCTGCTGGGCGGTCAGGAAATCCGCGACTGGCTGCGCCGCATTCCGGAAGCCGAACGCAGCAACCCGCAGCTGATGGACCAGGTGGTGGCGCGGCTGATCGTGCTGCAGGACTACGACTACGCCGCCACCTTGCTGGCCGGCGCGCTGGCCAACGACGACCACGACACCCCGGAGCTGTCTCGCGAACTGGGCAAGCTGGCCGAGCACCTGAGCGAGGACAAGCGCCTGGAACTGCTGAAAACCGCGGAAAACTGGCTGAAGAAGCGGCCGCGCGACCACTGGCTGCTGATGGCCTTGGGCCGTCTGGCCCTGTGCCAGCAGCTGTGGGGCAAGGCGCAGAGCTATCTGGAAGCCAGCGCCTCGATCTCGCCGACGCTGTGCGCCCACGCCGAGCTGGCGCGGCTGTTCGAAGCCACCGGCAAGGAAGAGCTGGCGGCTCAGCATTACAACAAGAGCCTGGAGCTGGCGCTGAAACAGGGCTGCTGACCCCGAGGACTCCATACGAAAAAGGACATGCTCGCGCATGTCCTTTTTTATTTGCCCTGATTGTTATCGGCTCAACTCGACAACAGCAGCACCCCCAGGCCAAGGCCAGATAGCGCGCCGCCTTGCCCAGGGTCAGCCACAGAATGCTGGACCACCAGGGCAGGCGCAGCCAGCCGGCGGCCAAGGGGATGGCGTCGCCGATCACCGGCAGCCAGGACAGGGCCAGCACCGCCGGGCCGAAACGCTGAAACCAGCCGGCCAGCCGCGGCGGCAGCTCCTTGCGCGGCGCCAGCCGCCCCAGCCACAGACTGGTGACGCTGCCGGCGGTATTGGCCACCGTGGCCACCAGCAAGGCCGGCCACAGCCACTCCGGCCATTTGTACAGAAAGGCGGACAGCGCCAGTTCGGAATTGCCGGGCAGGATGGTGGACGAGGTGAAGGCCGACACCGCCAGCCCGCCCAGGCCCAGCCAAACCAAATGACTCATTCATCAAACCCGATGGTTTCGCCGCAGGCGGCGGCGATGGCGGCGCTGAGCGTGGAGAAGAACTCCGAACCGTCGCGCGCGGCGATCCAGCGGCCGTCGCGGAAGGCGAAGTGGTAGCCGCCGCTCTTGGCCGCGATCCACAGCTCCTGATTGGCGGTGTGGCGGTTGACGATGATCTTGGCGCCGTCGCTGAACTCGATGTCCAGCACATTGCCGGACACCAGGTAGTCGGCGTCCAGGTCATTGTCGTCGATGGCGGCTTCGATGCGTGCGAAGATGGCGTCGGTGTGCCGCAGAAATTCGGTTTCGTTCATTGCGCTTTCCCGTTGAATGACGGCCTGGACGCCGTCTTGGCGCGGCTCAGGCCTTGATCGCCGGGCGCATCGGAATCACACGACGCGCCGCAGCTTTGCTAGTATCCAGATTTTGCCACATTGGAACTCATTCGTATGCGCACCTTGCTGGCTTGTGCAAGCCTGACCCTGTTCCTGGCCGCCTGCGGCTTCAAAGGCCCCTTGTATCTGCCCGCCCCCGCCGCCAAGCCGGCCGCCGCCGCGCCGGCCGTCAAACCCGCGGCCAAGGCCGACGCCTCCGCCCCGCGCGCCGCGGCCGAACCCGCCGCTCCCGCCGTCCGCTGACGGTTCCCGCCGCGCTTTGGGCCCGGCGCGGCGGCCGCGAAATGCCGAAGACATATTGATATTCCCACGCGGTTTCCTGCGCTTCAGTCATATCCTTTACACTCAAAGGCTGTATCTGCAGATAAAGGAGCCGCCGATGTCCCACTTCGCCCGTCATCTGGAACATCACACCATCGTCAACCCCTTTCCCGGCATCGCCAAGCTGGAAGCGGCCTTGGGTCACCGCATCGGCGCGCGCATCGGCTCCAATGAAAGCATGGCCAAGCCGGCCTCGCCGCTGACGGCGGAATTCGGCGAGATGATGACGGAGCTGGCCCGGCTCTACCCGGACCCCTACGCGCACGGGCTGCGCCAGCGCGCCGCCGCCCACAACCGCGTGGACCCGAGCCAGGTGCTGTTCGACACCGGCGCCGACAGCCTGATCCTGCTGGCGCTGCGCCTGGCCTGTAATGTCGGCGACGCGGTGGTGTGCACCGCCGGCACCTATCCCACTTTCCGCTATTTCGCCGAAGGCGTGGGCGCGCGCATCCTGGAAGTGCCCTACCAGCAGCAAGGCGACCGGCTGCAAGCCGATCTGCCGCGGCTGGCGGAGGTGGCGCGCGCCGAACGCGCCGCCGTGCTCTATCTCGCCAACCCGGACAATCCCAGCGGCCATTACTGGGGCGCGGACGATATCCTGGCGCTGCGCGAAATGCTGCCCTCGTCCACGCTGTTGATTCTGGACGAGGCCTACGTCGATTTCTGCGTGGACGCGCAGGATGCGCCGCCGCAAGGCGCGCTGCCCAACACGCTGCGGCTGCGCACCTTGTCCAAAGCCTATGCGCTGGCCGGCCTGCGGGTGGGCTACGCCGTCGGCCCGCAGCACATCGTCGCCAAGGCGGACCAGATACGGCCTCAATTCGCGCTGTCCAGCTTCGCCCAGCTGGCGGCTCAAATCGTGTTGGACGATCCGGACTACTCGCGCCAGCTGATCGCCGCCACCATCCATCTGCGCGACAAGCTGTCCGACGCCTTGCGCGCGCGCGATCTGGTGGTGATGCCCTCGCACACCAACTTCGTCTGCATCGCCTATCGCGACGCCGCCAGCAGCGAGGCCATTCACCGCCAACTGCTGTCCGACGGCATCGCCGTCCACCGGCCGCCGCATCCGGCGGTGCGCCATCTGCTGCGCGTCACCGCGCAGCCGCAGGCGCTGTCGGCCAAGGTGATGGCGGCGCTGGCGGAAGGTTAAGAAGCGGCTCAACATACGCTGCGCTTCGTGATACGAGGCGCGGCGAGCACCGCTTCGTAAACGCCCGCGCGCTACGCGTGCGTTTCGCTTCCTCAGCGGTTTTCGCCTTGTCTCGCCCTGGCTCGCAAGACTTTGAACCGCTCTCCCGCCCCATAAAAAACGCCCTGGACCGGCTAGCGGCCCAGGGCGCGGTCTTTTCCCCGCCGTCCTCACTCCGAGGTGCTGGGGTTCCAATAAGCCTGGCTGATGAAAGGCTGGGCCACCAGCTTGGCGGCGATCTCCTCCAGCTCCTCCCACTCCACCGAGGTGGACAGCAAGGTGGCGGTCATCTCCACCTCGTCGTCGCCGAAGGGCTCCACGTCCAGATCCCCACCGGGTATTTGGACTCCTCCAGCAGATCGCTGAGCAAGGCCATCGCGTGCTTCTGGCCGGAACGGCTGGAAATCACGCACAGCTGGTAAGTGACTTCGCTGGTTTCGTCGTCGATCGGCTTGCGGTTGATGGAGTTCACCACCGGACGCAGCAAGGTGTTGCTGGCCAAGACGAACAGCGTGATCAGAAAGGCCTGCGGAATCTGACCGGCGCCGGCGCTGGCGCCGACCGCGGCCGAGCCCCACAAGGTGGCGGCGGTGTTCAAGCCGCGCACGTTCAGGCCTTCCTTCATGATGGTGCCGGCGCCCAGAAAACCGACGCCGGACACCACGTAGGACGCCACCCGCGCCGCGCCGCCGGTGCCGTCCAGCTGCAAGGCCATGTCGACGAAGGCCGCCGCGCCCACCGCCACCAGGGTATTGGTTCGCAAGCCGGCGGTACGCTGACGGAACTGCCGCTCATAGCCAATGGCCGAGCCCAGGATGAAAGCCGTCAACAGGCTGAGCAAGGTTTGCAGCAGACCAGACCCGTTGAAGCCCAGAAACTGCAGTAAGGTTTCCACTTCTTATTCCTCCTGCGG
This sequence comes from Chromobacterium sp. Beijing, assembly GCF_021496765.1. Classification (NCBI taxonomy): domain Bacteria; kingdom Pseudomonadati; phylum Pseudomonadota; class Betaproteobacteria; order Neisseriales; family Chromobacteriaceae; genus Chromobacterium; species Chromobacterium sp. Beijing. The sequence goes on along the minus strand of NZ_CP053750.1, from coordinate 4,256,547 downwards.
TCGATTGAAAAAACAGCGCTCCCGTCGCGCCGGGAAACAGTCAGGCAGTTTGCCACATCCGCGTCACCGGGTCGTGTCCTACCAGGCGATTGCTGCGCGGCGAAGCACACGTGGCGCCGGCCCAAGCAGGAAAATTGACGACGGCGGATTCCTGCTGACAGTACGCTGTCAGCAGGGGGGCCGCACACTGTCCTCCAGGCCGCAACGCCGCCTCCGTCCCGCCCGGAAGCGGCGCCGGGATGTCCCCGGCCGGATCTCGATAAAACCTGTTCAAGGAGTGTGCCATGTCCCCCGTTCTACACTGGTTTGAAATTCCCGTGCTCCAATTCGAGCGCGCCGTCGCCTTCTATCAACAGGCGCTGCGGGTGGAGCTGCAAGAAGAGAGCTTCGACAATAATCGCATGGCCCTGTTTCCCCAAACCGGCGACAGTTGCGGCGGCGCGCTGCTCAGCTGCCCGCAAGCCCGCCCCCATGTCGACGGCGTGCGCGTCTATCTGGACGGCGGTGCCGATCTCGACGCCACGCTGGAACGGATCAAGAGCGCCGGCGGCATCGTGGTGCAGCCCAAGACCGCGCTGCCGGAGAACTGGGGCCAGATCGCGCTGTTTTCCGATCCGGACGGCAATCTGATCGGCCTGCACAGCGCCGCATGAGCCGGCGCTACTGGATAGGCGTGGCCAGCCGCGACCATGTTCGGCGCGGCCTGGCCGGCGGCTTCGCCCAGCTCTGCCACGGCAAGGCCGCGCCGCTCAGGCGGATGGCGGCCGGCGACGGCCTGATCTATTACTCGCCGGTGTTGAGCCTGGAGGGGCGCGAGCCCTGCCAGCGCTTCACCGCCGTCGGCCTGGCGGCGGACGCGCGGGTCTATCCCTTCCGGGTCAGCGCCGATTTCGAACCCTACCGGCGCGACATCGCCTTCTGGCCGGCGGAGGACGCCGACATCCGTCCGCTGCTCGGTCAATTGGCCTTTATCGCGGATCCGGCGCGCTGGGGCTACGCTTTCCGCTTTGGCCACCTGGAAATCGGCCGCGCCGATTTCCTGTTGATCGCGCGCGCAATGCGGGCGACACTGCCGCCATCCATGCTGCGGGAATCCGACTGAATGCGCCGAGCCGACCGACTGGTCCAAATCCTCTTGCTGCTGCGCGGCCGCCGCCGCACCACCGCCCGGCAATTGGCCGAATGGCTGGAGGTGACGCCGCGCACCGTCTACCGCGATATGGCGGACCTGATGGCCAGCGGCGCGCCGGTCAACGGCGAGGCCGGCGAGGGGTATTGGCTGGAAGCCGGCTTCACGCCGCCGGCGGTGGCGTTTTCCGCGCGCGAACTGGCGGCGCTGGAAGTGGGCGCCCGCATGCTGGCCGCCTGGGCCGACCGCGACACCGCGGCGGCGGCGCAATCGGCGCTGGGCCGCATCCACGCGGTGCTGGGCTCGTCCGGCCTGCCGCCGGAACCGCTATACGCGCCGACGTCGGGCAATTACCCGCGCGAGCGCTTGGCGCCGCTGCGCGACGCCATCGTCTCCCGCCAGCCGCTATGGGTGGACTACCGCGACGAAAGCGGCCGCGGCAGCCAGCGCGCCTTGATGCCGCTGGCGCTGTTCTTCTGGGGCGACCGCTGGCTGCTGGCCGCCTGGTGCGGACTGCGCCTGGACTACCGCAGCTTCCGCGTGGACCGGCTGCAAAGCTGGCGCGCCACGGACTTGAGCTGTCCGCCCGGCGTCAGCCTGGCCGGCTATCTGAGCCATGTGGACGCCGGCGGCCAGGCGCTGGCCTGGCTGGAACGACACCAGCGCCAACCCTGGCATCAAGAATAAGCGCCGCGTCGCCGGCTCAAGGCAGCAAGATGATGGAGCCGCTGGTCTTGCGTCCTTCCAGATCGCGGTGCGCCTGCGCCGCCTCGGCCAGAGGATAGCGATGCGAAGGCGCCACCTTGATCCTGCCGTCCGCCACCCGTTCGAACAGCGCCTGGGCCGAAGCCTCCAGCTCCGCGCGGCTGGCGATGTAATCGGCCAGCTTGGGCCGGGTGAAGAACAGAGAGCCGCGGCTGGTCAATTCCAGCGGCGCGAACGGCGGCACCGCGCCGGAGGCGTTGCCGAAGCTGACCAGCATGCCGCGCGGGCTCAGGCTGGCCAGCGAGATCTGGAAAGTGTCCTTGCCCACCGAATCGTAAACCACCGGCACGCCCTGGCCGCCGGTGATCTCGCTCACCCTGGCCACCACGTCTTCGCGGCTGTAATTGATCACATGCTGGCAGCCCAAACCGCGCACGATGTCGGCCTTGGCGTCGGAGCCGACGGTGCCGATCACCGTCGCGCCCAGCGCCGTCAGCCACTGCACCGCGATCTGGCCGACGCCGCCGGCGGCGGCGTGCCACAGCACGGTCTGCCCCGGCCGCACCGGGTAGCTGCGCTGCACCAGATACTCCACGGTCATGCCCTGCAACATCATGCAGGCGGCGGATTCGTCGCTGATGCCGTCGGGAATCTTCACCAGCACCGCCGCCGGCAACAGCCGTTCGCTGCTGTAAGCGCCCAGCGGGCCGCCGGCGTATGCGACGCGGTCGCCCACCGCCAGGCCAGACACCTCCGGCCCCAGCGCCTCCACCACCCCCGCCGCTTCCTGGCCCAGGCCGGACGGCAGCGGCAGCGGATACAGGCCGCTGCGCTGATAGGTGTCGATGAAGTTGACGCCGATGGCGGTGTGACGCACCCGCACCTGGCCCGGTCCCGGCGCGGCCAGCGTCTGGCTCTGCAAGCCCAGTACTTCCGGCCCGCCGGTATGGGAGAAAACGATGGCTTGAGTCATGGCGGCCTCCTCGGCGCAAAAAATCCAGTGTGCGGCAGCGCCTTCCCCCGGACAAGCCACTGTCGCAGAACAGACTGTTTCGATGCTCAGGCCAATAATTGCCCGCGCCCCCAGGCCAGCGCCTCCGGCAAGATGCGCGGCCAGGCTTCAAGCCTGTGGTCGTCGCCGTTGAACACCGTCTGACGGCAGTCCAGATACAGCGCGGCCGCTTCGCGCCAGTCCAGCACCTCGTCGCGGCTGCCCAACAGCAGCCAGTAACGGCGCGCGGACGGCTGCGCCACGCGCTGCGCCAGCAAGGCCCGCATGTCGGCGTCGCTCAGGGTATAGACCACGCCGGTATAGGGATTGGTTTGCTCGCCGATGAAGCGCGCCAGGTCGTCGTAAGGCCGCACCGCCGGGTTGATCAGCACCGCCGGGCGTTGATGACGCTCGGCCAGAAACGTGGCGTAATACCCGCCGAGGGAGCTGCCGATCAACAGGGTGTCGGCCGGCAAGGAGGCCACCAGGGCGGACGCCTGCTCAATCGCCTCGGCCGGATGCGGCGACAGCTGCGGACAATGCAGGGTCGCATCGAAAGCGTTCTGTTGCAGATAAGCGGCGGTTTCGTTCGCCTTCAGCGATTGCGGACCGGAGTTGAAGCCGTGCAGGTAAACAATATGCATGCGGATGGGAACAAACGGAAAAGAAAGAGTTCATTCTAAATGGCCATCGTCCCAAGAAAAACCCTGGCAGCCGCGGCTGGCAACCGTCCTTTCGACGGGCTTGCCAATACATTCGCATGAATGATACAAAAACGCGGAAAAAATAATAAAACCGACGATTTATGCCATTGAGCGCGGTTTACAAAGATAACAGGAGAACATTAATGCTTGCCACCCTGCCGGACAACGCCCTCGTCGCCGACGCCACCACCACCAAGCCTTACTCCGTCGCCAGCCTGATCATGGCTTGCGGCTTTCTGCACCACAGCGCGCAGGCCTTTCTCGACGACGTGCGCGCCGATCAGGCGCTGATCCGTTCCGGCTTCTGCCCCCGTCACCATGTGCATGTGGACCGCGACGGCCAAGCCACGGTGGACGGCTTCGTCCACGAACAAGTGGGTTTGTTGCTGCAACACAACGCCTCCCTGCATTTCGCCCTGCATGAGATGCTGATGCAGTTTGGCCCGGACGCCTGCAACGACACCCTGGCCGGCATCATCGTGCGTGGCCTGCGCGGGGTTCAGGACTGGCAGGCCGCCTGCCAGTGCCTGGCGGCGATGCGCCGCGGGCCGGCCCGCGCCTGAAAGCCCGGCCTGGATTTCGAGGCCTATTTGGCCCTCTTGGCCAGATCCAGCGCCTTGAGTCTGGCGCCGACGTCGCCCTGAGCCGCCGCCTTGGCGTACCAGCGTATCGCCGCCGGCAGATCCCGCTCCACGCCGTCGCCGTGCTCGTACATGCTGGCGATCAGATATTGCGCGCCCATATCGCCCTGCTGCGCGGCTTTTTCGTACCAGTACGCGGCCAGCCGGTAGTCCTTGGCCGCGCCGCGGCCCAAGAAGTACTGGGTGCCCAGATCCAGCTCCGCCGGCAGATAATCCTGCCGCGCGGCCAACTGGAACCAGCGCGTCGCCTCGGTCTGCGACTTGGCCACTTGCTGGCCGCTTTCATACAGCGCGCCCAAGGCGTGCTGCGCCTGCGGCAGACCCGCGTCGGCAGCGCGGCGCAGCCAGCGCTCGCCCTGCGCCCGGTCCGGCGCGCCGCCTTCGCCGCGCCAATGCATCATCGCCAGGTCGAAAGCCGCCACCCGGTCGCCCGCCTGGGCCGCTTGCTCGAACTGCCGGCGCGCGGCGGCGAAATCGCCGCGCTGATAGCTGGCCCAGCCCGCCACGTCCGCGGCCAGGGACGCCAGCGCCCACGCCGCCCATATCCCGCCTGCCCACGCCTTCATCGCGCCTCTCCTCATCGGGCCCGTACTACCAAAGCTTAGAAGCTGTTCAAAGCCCGCTGAAGCGCCAATGCGCTACTGACGCATTCCGCTTTCTCAGCGGCGTTCGCCCTGTCCCGCTCTCGCTCGCGAAACTTTGAACAGACTCTTAGTCGGCGGCGGCCGGGAAATCTGTCGGCGGCGGCTCGCCGCCCAGCTTCCGGTCGATGAACTCCAGGAAGGCCGCGCCTTGGCCGGCACGTGCTTACGCTCGGGAAACACCGCGTGCAGCGGCAAGGGATAGCGCTCCAGCAGAGGCAGCAGCCGGCCGGTAGCCCGGCGCAATGCTTGCTATGCTGAAAGTCCATCCCGCGCGACTAAACCACCATGGCTCCACCCCTAGGCCCTCATCCCGAGCGACAGCTGTACCGCGACGCGGACGGCCGGTATTGCGCGCGTCTGGGCGGCTGTCAGCTCAGCAGCGTGTTCCAGCCCTTGTTCTACCGCAGCGGCGGCGTGTTCGGCTACGAGGCGCTGCTGCGCGTGCGGACGCAGGACGGCCAGACGCCGTCCCCCGACTCTTTTTTGTCCGGCCTGCCGCCGGAGCTGGCGCTGGAGGCCGATCAGCTGGCGCGGCTGATCCACATCCGCAATTTCGCGCAAAGCGGCCAATCCGGCTGCCTGTGCCTGAACCTGCTGGCCCAGACCGCGGTGGTGGACAACCACGGTCGCAATCACCTTCCCCTGCTGCAAGGCCTGCTGGACTCGCTGGAACTGGACAGCGGCGGCGTGATTTTCGAACTGCCGGAATACGAGGTGGAACACCACGGCCAACCGCTGATCAACAGCCTGCGCCTGACCGCCGAGGCCGGCTTCGGCCTGTCTGTGGACGATTTCGGCGCGGTGGCCGCTCGCCACGGCAAGGTCAAGTCGCTGTGCCCGGACCTGATCAAGATAGACCGCAGCCTGCTGCTGGACTATATGTCCGGCGAACGCCACCGGCTGCCGGTGCTGCTGGAGCTGGGCTGGCAGATAGGCTGCCGCATGGCGGTGGAAGGCATAGAAACCCGCGAGCAACACCAGGCGATGCAGGAACTGGGGGTCGAGCTCTACCAGGGCTTCTACCTGGGCAAGCCGGCCGAACTGCCGGTGACCTGCCAGCTGTGACCGGCGCGGTCCAGCCACAGGCTGAGCAAGGCCAGCGCGGCCAACGCCGCGCCCAGCCATACCGGCGCGCGCAGGCTCCAGCCGGCGTCCAACAAGACGCCCCCGCCCCAGGAACCCAGCATCAGACCCAGATTGACCACCGACATGTGCAGGCTGTTCACCATAGGCCCGCTGCCGCCGGCGCGCACCACCCGCGCCACCATCGCCGGATTCATCGGCAGGCCGGCCAGGCCCAATAGCAGCACGCACGCCGCCGTCGCCGCCTGCCATTGCGCCAGCAAGGCCAACGCCACCAGGGCAGCCAGCAAGACCAGCAGACCGCCGCGCAGCACGGTGCGGGTGTGGCTGTCCGCCAGGCGGCCGCTGAACAGATTGCCGAGCACCGTCGCCAGCCCGTAAGCGGCGAACAGCCAGGGCAGCGCCGAAGCGGCGAAGCCGCTGACCCGGGTGAACAAGGGCGCCAGATAAGTGAAGGCGGCGAACACCGCGCCTATGATCAGGCCGCTGCTCAGATAAGCCGCCCATAGGCTGGGTCGCGCCAGCCGGCGGCCCTCCTCGCCCAGACTCAAGGTCTGCGGACGGACGCCGGACGGCGTCAGCGCGGCGATGCCCGCCGCGGCCAACGCCACCATGCCCGCCACCAGCCAAAAACTCACACGCCAGCCCCAGCTCTGATCCACCCAGGCCGCCAGCGGCAGGCCGGCCACCGAAGCCAGCATCAGGCCGTTGAGCACCAGCGCGGCGGCGCGCGCCACCCGGTGTTCGCCCACCAGTTCCGCCGCCAAGGCCAGGGCCACGCCGAAGAAAGCCGATTGCGCCACGCCGCAGATCAGCCGCGACCACAGCATCTGCCCGTAATCGCCGGCCAGCGCGCCCAAAGCCTGCCCGGCCAGGAACAACAGCAACAGACCGATCAAGCTGTGCTTGCGCCGCGCCGAACGCAGCAGCCAAGTCAGCGCCGGCCCGCCCAGGACCACGCTGGCGGCGAAGGCCGATACCAGATTGCCCACCGCCGGCAAGCCGACGCCCAGGGCCGCCGCCAACGACGGCATCATCCCCGCCACCATGAACTCCGACGTCGCCATCGCAAAAATGCATAAGCCCAACAGATACACCGTCGCCGGCATTGCCGACTCGCCGCTATTGCCTGTCATCCCGCTTCTCCCGTATCGCACATGAACGAGGGCTTATGCTAGATTCCTTGGCGATACGGAAAAATAGTCTTCAATTCCATACATAACGGAACTGGATTCCGTAATTTCGAGGCAAGCCATGGAAAAAATGAGCGGCATCGAGCTGTTCGCCCATATCGCCCAGCAAGGCAGCCTGGTGGCCGCCGGACGGCAATTGGGCATTTCCGCCTCCGCCGCCGGCAAAGGCCTGGCGAGGCTGGAGGCGCGCTTGGGCGCGCGTCTGGTTCAACGCAGCACCCGGCGGCTGACCTTGACCCCGGCCGGCGAGCAATACCTGCAACGTTGCCTGCGCATTCTGGACGAAGTGGAAACGGCGGAGCGCGAGTTGCAACAAGAGCAGGCCGCGCCGCGCGGCCGGCTGAAGGTGGGCCTGCCGCACGAATGCGGCGTGCTGGCCCCGCTGCTGGCCGCTTTCATGCAAGACTATCCGGAGATCGAACTGGATCTGGACTACAGCGACCGTCTGGTGGACGTGATAGGCGAAGGCTTCGATGTGGTGATTCGCGGCGGCGAACCGGGAGACTCGCGCTTAAGCGCGCGGCGGCTGGGCGCTTATCGCATGCGGCTGGTGGCCGCGCCGGCCTACTTCGCCCGCTGCGGCGAGCCGGCGTCGCCGATGGATCTGACGAAGCACCGCTGCCTGCATTACCGCTATCCGCGCAGCGGCAAACTGGCGCCGTGGCCGCTGGCCGGCCAGGATGAAGACGCGCCGGCGCTGCCGGTCCATGCCTGCGCCAATACCGGCGACGCGCTGATCCAGCTGGCGGAGCAAGGCGCCGGCATCGCCTGCCTGCCGGACTTCACCGTGCGCCGCCAACTGGCGGACGGACGGCTGCGGGCGCTGCCGGAAGCCTGGGCCGAGCGCAGCGGCGTCCTTTATCTGCTATGGCCCGGTTCGCCCTATCCGCCGCCGCGGCTGCGCGCCTTCATCGACTTCTTCGCCAAACGCGGCTTCCCCGGCGGCTGAACCCCGCCGGACTCTGGCTCAGGGCGCCGACACCAGCCGGTCCGCCATCGCCTTGATCGCCCGCATCTGCACCCCGTTCTTCCAGGCGAAATTCACGCCGGTATAGCCGAACCAGTCCCAGCAGCCGTTCGGGTTGCCCGGCGGCATCGCCGTGGTCTGCGGATACAACACGATGATGCGATTGCTGTCCGCCCATTCGTTGTAGCCGGCATGGCCGTAGAAAGCGTCGCCGACCGCGCCCGCGTACTGGCGGCAACCGTGCAGCGCCACATGCACCTTGCAGGATTCGCCCTCGGCGCAGGCGCGCGGCACATAGACATAGCCCTCGTCGGCCAGGCTGCTGCCCGGCGGCGCATACGGCTTCTGGTTGAAAGCGGACACCTGGCTGCTCAATTGGCCGGCGCGCGGCTGCAAGGGGCCGTAGATTTGCGTCAGGATAGCGCCGGCCTGGTCGTAGCCTTCGCCCTTCCAGTCGCAATGGTTGACGTAAGGCGACTTGGTCTCGCCGCAGTCATTGCCGTAAGCCGGCGTGATCTGGGCATGGCCGGCCGGCAGGCTGCGCAGGTAGTCGATGCTCGCCGCCGGCACCCCCAGCTTGCGGAAGTAACGCTCGGCGCTGTCCACCACCGCCGTCTTGACGGTATTGTCCTGGCTGCCGCTGAACAGATAGACGCGGCGCTTGGCCAGGTTGGACAAGGGATCGATCTGTCCCGCCAGCGCGAACTGCTGCGTCGCCAGCACCAGGCCGCCCACTGCCGGCGGCGGACCGCTCATGCAGGCCGGCGCGCCCGCCAGCATGCCCTTGGAACAATAGTAAGGCCCGCCCGCCACCACGCCGACGCCTCGCACCGAGGCGGAAAACGCCACCTGATACTGCACCGCCATGAAGGCGCCGGACGACAGACCGGACACCGATGACTGCCGCGCGTCGCCGCGATACGCCGGCAGCGGCTCCGCCGCCGCCATCTGCGCCAGCGTCAACGCCAGCGCCCCAGCCCACCACCAAGCAGGTTTCAACATAAGCCCTCCTTAAAGAACCCGTTCCCTGTCCGCCCCGCGTCATCAAACGCGACACGGCGAGCGCGGCTTTGAAACGCCCATGAGCCACGAGCGTTCCGCGTGCTCGGCTGCGTCGCCTTCGCTCGCGAGACTTTGAACAGACTGCGGTATCGCGCGAGGATCGCGCTCCCGCCTGGATTATGGCGTCCCCAGCCGGCAAAAATCACCCCAATGTCATGAATCGTCGGCAAATCGGTCAGTTCCCGCCCTACCCCCAACCCCTCTCTGCCGCCGGAGCTGTTCCGCGTCGCTGGTATTCCGTACTATTCCAGTTTCATCAATGACAAGAAGAACGGCATGCCCCCGCTCCCCGCTCCCCGCACCGCCGGCCTGCGCGTCTCGCTGTTGCTCGGCCTGACGCTGACGCTCGCCGCCTGCAAACCCCAGCCGCCTCCGCCCGCCGCCGAGCCGGCCGACACCGCCAGCGCGCCGTCCGTCGCCGGCCAAGTGCGACGCCTGAGCGCCGTGCCGGCCGGCGTCGAGCTGCGCGGCAAGCTGACCGCCGCCTACGGCTGGACGGACAGCGCCGGCGAGCACGTGCTGGTGCTGGCGGAGCGACAGGAAGCGCGCGGCGCCGACGGCGCGCAGAGCGCGACGCTCTACGCCGCGCAATACACGCTGGGCCAGGATAGGCCGCGACGGCAGTGGATGCTCAGCGACGGCGTGACGCGCTGCGAGTTCGACGCCAGCGCGACCTTCGATCTGGCCTCCATTGCTTTTCCGGACCTCAACCGCGACGGCGCGCTGGAAACGGTGGTCGGCTATCGCAGCGCTTGCGCCAGCGACGTCAGCCCCAACGACTACAAGCTGATTCTTCACGCCGGCAAAGCCAAATACGGCCTGCGCGGCCTGGATCGCCAGGGCGTGCGCTGGCTGGATCCGGACAGCGGCCACCTGACCGGCCTGCCGCTGCCCGAGGACTGCAGCCCGCAGGGCCAGCGGGCGCTGCAGGCCAAGGGCTGGGAGAAAGACTTCGAACCGCCCTATCTGCCCGGCTGTTACACCGACGAAAACGACTTCGCCGCGGCGCCGCCGGCTTTTGCCCGCCACATGCGCCAGCAGTGGTTCGCGCTGATGCGGCATCAGGAAGACAACTGGCTCAAGCAACAACAGGAATGAGCGCGCGGCTTGCGGCCCTCGCAAACCTGCCCTTCGGTAATTATGATAATAATTCTTGTTTGCAATAAAATCGGAGCCACCACCCGCGTCTATCCTAAGGATTTTCATGGCTTCCGATTTTTCCCGCCCGCGCCGCGCCGCGCTGCGCTTATGGCTAAGCGCCGGCCTGGCTCTGGCCTTGAGCGCCTGCGGCGCGCCTGAGCAAAGCGCCGACGCCTCCGCCGCCGCCGCCGGCCAGTGGCCGCGCACCTTGAGCACGCCCAAGGGTCCGTTGACGCTGGAGCGGCCGCCGCTGCGCATCGTGTCCACCAGCGTGACCCTGACCGGCACCCTGCTCGCCATCAATGCCCCGGTAGTGGCCAGCGGCGGCAGCGCCGCCAATTCCAAAGTCACCGACGGCCAGGGCTTCTTCACCCAATGGGGGGCCGTGGCCAAGCAACGGGGCGTGCAGCCGCTTTACCAGGGCGAGCCCAATGCCGAAGCCATCATCGCCGCCCAGCCGGACCTGATCGTGATGGCCGGCACCGGCGGCGACTCCGCGCTGAAGCTGTACGAGCAATTAAGCCAGATGGCGCCGACTCTGGTGGTCAATTACGACGACAAGAGCTGGCAGGAGCTGGCGACGCTGCTGGGACGCGCCAGCGGCCGCGAGGCCGACGCCCAGGCGGTGATCGCCCGTTTCGACGCCGAAGTCGCGCAGTTGAAAAGCAAGCTGAAGCTGCCGCCGCAGCCCACCGCCGCCATGGTGTACAGCGAGGACGGTTCCGGGGCCAATCTGTGGACGCCGGAATCGGCCCAAGGCAAGCTGCTGCAAGCGCTGGGCTTTACGCTCGCCACCGCGCCGGACAGCGTCAAGGGCAACACCAGCCAGGGCGTGCGCCGCGACATCGTGCAGCTGTCCGGCGAGAAATTCGCCGAAGGGCTGCGCGGCAACAGCATCCTGCTGTTCAACGCCGACGCGCCCAGCGTGCCCAAGGTGCTGGCCAATCCCTTCCTGGCCGGCAACGCCGCGGTGCGCGGCAAGCAGGTCTACGCCGCCGGCTTCGACACCTTCCGCCTGGATTACTACAGCTCGCGCAATCTGCTGGCGCGGCTGGCGCGGCAATTCCAATAGCCGGCAGCGGCCGGCTTCCTTCCCGACAGGCTCGCGCCCGACACGGCGCGGGCCTGTTTTCACATTGATCGCCGCCATCCGGCGCCGCCTTCTCCATGAGCCGCCTTCCCATTACGGAGCCGTGTAATTTTTTTAAGTAAATAAACAATGTTAATCATTAAATAAATTACATTAATGGCAATCGATGGAAAAGCATCGATAGCAAAGCCTATTTAGCCCCCCATATGAAATCACGGCCAAATCAGGAGGCTCCCACCACAAGCGCCGCTTGTCAGGCGCAAAAAAGCCCCGGGCGCGGACGCGCCTCGGGGCACTTCAATGCATTCCATGCCGCGATCAACTTGATGAGCGGCCATGCCGGCGCGCGGCGCCGCGCCGCGCGACAAAAAAAGGCCGCCTTGAAAGGCGGCCTGTTCGGCATGCGGCGCTTATTGCCGCCAAGCGGGATGATTCACGACCAACCCAGGCTGGCCAGCTCCTCCGCGCTCAGATGCCGCCATTCGCCCTGCGGCAGCTCGCCCAGCGCCACGCTGCCCAGGCTGATGCGGTGCAGCTGTTCCACCCGGTTGCTGGCCGCCGCCACCATGCGTTTGACCTGGTGATACTTGCCCTGGGTGATGGTCAGCAGAATCACATGGCTGTCCAGCCGCTCTATGCTGTCGGCGGCGAACTCCGCGCCTTCGTCGTTCAGATAAACCCCGCTTTGCAGCTTGGCGATGAACTCCTCGCTGGCCGCGTGTTTCAGCGTCACCTGGTAGCACTTGGGTACCAGCTTCTTGGGCGAGCTGAGCGCGTGCACGAACTGGCCGTCGTTGGTCAGCAGGATCAGGCCGGTGGTGTCCACGTCCAGCCGGCCCACGGCGGTGATGCCCAGATTGCCGAACTGATAAGGCAGCAGCCGATAGATGCCGGGATTGTGCTGCGGCTTGTGCGAGGTTTCGTAATTGGGGGGCTTGTGGAACAGCAAGTAGAGCGGCCCGGTCACCACGTCCCAGGGCTTGTCGTCCACCACCAGTTGCCGGATATCGGCCAGTTCCACCTGCTGACGGTAGTTGTCGACGATCTCGCCATTGAGTTCGACCAGGCCGTAGTCGATCAGCTGCCGGCATTCCTTGCGGCCGCCAAAGCCTTGTTGTTGCAGTAGTCGGTAAAGTTCCATCAGCGGATGGTAGCACACCGCCCCCGACGCGCCAGGCCGCCAAGCCGGAGCGTCAGGACACCAGCGGACGCATGGGATCCGCCACGCACACCCGGTCGCGCCCTTCCTTCTTGGCGCGGTACAAGGCCGCGTCGGCGGCGGCCACCACGCTGCCGGCGTCGGTGCCGTGCAGCGGGCACAGCGCCAGCCCCACCGACAAGGTGACGCGGATATCGTGCCCGCCGGCCACGATGGGCAGAACGCGCACATCGTGGCACAGCTGGCGCGCCTTGGCGTAGGCGTCGTTCAGCGACGCGCCGGGCAGCAGGATGAAGAACTCTTCGCCGCCGTAGCGGCACACGATGTCGCCGCTGCGGAAGGCGTCGCTCAGATGCGCCGCCAGCGCCGTCAGCACCGCGTCGCCGCAAGGGTGGCCATACCGGTCGTTGATCTGCTTGAAATGATCGGCGTCGACCATCAACACCGCCACGTCCCTGTGCACCGCCAGCATATGGCTGAGGATGCGCGGCAGAATATCGTCCAGATGACGGCGGTTGAACAGGCCGGTCAGCGGATCGCGCAACGCTTGCTCGCGCAAGCCCTGTTGCAGCAGTTCTATTTCATTCAGGTTCTGACGCAGCGCCTGGTTGGCCTGCAGCAAATCCTGCTCCAGCTGTTTGCGCTCGCTGATGTCGTTGACGCCGTTGATCACAAACCAGCCGTCGTCGGCCCTCACCACGGAACAGGAGATCAGCGCCCAGAACTCCCGGCCGTCGGCGGCGCGCAGCCGCACTTCGCGGTCGCGCACGCAACCGCCTACGCGCAGCAGCGCGGACACGCGCTCGCGCTCGGTTGGATCCACGTAGAAGTCCTGCACCCGCAGCGGCCGCCCGGGCGCCAGACGTTCGCGGAACAGCTCCTCGGCGCGGGCATTGGCGTAGATCAGTTCGCCGCCCTGCAAACGGTTCATCGCCAAGGGGAAGGGCGCGGCGTCGGCCATCAGGCGCAAACGCGCCTCGCTGTCCGCCAGTTCGCGGGTGCGGGCGCGGACCTTGCCCTCCAATTGGCGATTGACGCCGCGCAGCCTGGCCTCGGTGCGTCGCAGATCCACCGCCAGCGCGCCGAACACCAGCAAGGTGGTGGTCTGGATCAGCATCAGCATGCTGAGAGTCAGCAATGCCTGCTCGCCGTGCCCAAAAGCGCCGTGGCCGGACACGCCGCCGGCCAGAGCCAGCAGCAAAATCCCCAGCGACAGGCCATGGGCCAGCCGCAAGCGCTGGCGAAACGCGAACCACAGCAGAGGCAGGCTGAAGCAATAAGGCAGGGCGGCATAGCGTCCGGTGCTGTCGTCTATGCCCAGCATGGCCAGGCCGGCGACCAGCAAGGTCAGCCAGGCGGTCAAACCGTCCAGCGAGCCGAGGCCGCCGTGGCCTTCGCCTGTCACCGCGCGCCTCAACAGCAGCAGACAGGGCGTCAGGCTGAAAATGCCGGCCAGGTCCGCCAACCACCAGGCGATGAAGTGACGCCCCAGCGGCAATAAGAGTTGCGGCTGGCCATGCAGCAGGGCCGCCGTGCCGCCCATGGCGGCAACGGCCGCGGCCAGCGCCGCGCCGGCGATGAAGGCCTGGACATAGGACAGGCTGTGCAAGGGCAGGCGCCGGCCGCAGCGGTAGCGCACCAGCAAGGCGCCCAACAAGCTGCCCACCGTATTGGCGCCGGCGATCAACAAGGCGTCCGCCAGCGGCAACTGGCGCGACAAGAGGCTAAACAGCAAAGACCCCGCCGCCAGCCCCATGCCGTAGCGCTGGCCGCCGCGCAAGGCGACCGCCATCGCCAGGCCGGCCGGAAACCAGGCCGGCGTCAGCCAGGTTTCCGCATTCATGAAGCCGGCCATCAATAGCCGCGCCAAGCCCCAATAGGCCGCGGCCACGCTCAGCTGCCGCCATGCGACCGCCCAAAAGCCCGCGGCGGCATCCCTCCATCGCTGCATGCTTGTCTCCACCCTCCCTCAGCGCACAGCCGCGACGGCCGGCGAATGGGGGAAACCATCCGTCCCCCGCGCGCCGGCTTGAGCGCGACCGGTGTTCCGGGCCGTCCCCGGAACGGGGAGCAAGGCGGGAAACGCCGCTTTTTAGTCAATATAGATATATTGGATAAATTCCGCCGTCATTCCTTGGCTTTCTTGACTGCCACGCACGCAGGGGGCGGGCGGGCTATCTTGCTGATTCACATCGCGATTGAATAAATGATAGCTATCATCTAAAACGGAATCACCGCTTCGTCATTGCGTTGCGCCACCCTACTAGCCGAACAGGAAGGTCAACGATGCGCTACAGCTCAACTCACAAGACCGAAACCCGTCAACGGATCCTGACCATGGCCTCGCTGCGTTTTCGAGCCGAAGGCGTGGCCAATGTCGGCATCGCCAATCTGATGGCCGATCTGGGACTGACCCACGGTGGTTTCTACGCCCACTTCCACAGCAAGGACGATCTGGTGGCGCAATCCTGTCGCCAGGCGCTGCTGGACATGAACGAGATTTGGCAGGCCCAACTGGAGCAGGCGCCCAACGGCGCCGGGCTGAAACGGCTGGCCAAGGATTATCTGAGCGCGGCGCACCGCGACTTTCCTGACTCCGGCTGCGCCGCCGCCGCGCTGGCCGGGGAGCTGGCCCGCCACGACAAAGCCACGCGCCAGGCGTTTTCCGAAGGCTTGCAGGCGCTGCTGCACACGCTGCGCCAGGCGCAACAATGCGACACGGCGGCCGGCTCGCGGCCGGCGCTGGCGCCCGAAGCCTGCCTGGCCCTGATGGTGGGCGCCTTGCTGCTGTCCCGCGCCATCTCGGACGAGACGCTGTCCGACCGGCTGCTGAAAACCGCGGCGGCGGCGCTGGCCCTGCAAGCCCGGGCGTAGAACCCGTTCAAAACCTCGCGGACAAGCGCGAGACAAAACCTTGCGGCGGAAGAAACGGAAGGAGCGCGCGGCGCGTGAGCGTGCTGAGACCTAGCCGCCGCGCGAGATCTCGCGCAGCGCAGCAGGTAGGAAACAGCCTCTTTAGACGATGTCGAGGTGGTCTATGCCTTCCAGCGGGTCCCTGGACTTGGAGCCTTCGCTGTAAAGCTTGATCTTCAGCCGCAGATCGTTGATGGAGTCGGCGTTGCGCAGAGCGTCCTCGTAGCTGATCAGATCCGCCTCGTACAGCTCGAACAAGGACTGGTCGAAGGTCTGCATGCCGGTCTCGCGCGAGCGGCCCATCACTTCCTTCAGACCGGCGATTTCGCCCTTGAAGATCATGTCGGACACCAGCGGGCTGTTGAGCAGGATTTCCACCGCCGCCACCCGGCCGCGGCCGCTTTTGATCGGCACCAGCCGCTGGGAAATGATGGAACGCATATTCAGCGACAAATCCATCAAGACCTGTTGATGACGCTCCTCGGGGAAGAAGTTGAGGATGCGGTCCAGCGCCTGGTTGGCGTTGTTGGCGTGCAGCGTGGCCAGGCACAGGTGGCCGGTTTCGGCGAACTGCAAGCCGTAGCCCATGGTTTCGCGGTCGCGGATCTCGCCCATCAGGATCACGTCCGGCGCCTGGCGCAGGGTGTTCTTCAAGGCGATGTCCCAATCATCGGTGTCCACGCCCACCTCGCGCTGGGTGATGATGGACTTTTTGTGCTGGTGCACGTATTCGATCGGATCTTCGATGGTGATGATGTGGTCGTGGTTGTGGCTGTTGCGCCAGTCCACCAGCGCGGCCAGCGAGGTGGATTTGCCCGAGCCGGTGCCGCCGACGAAGATCACCAGCCCGCGCTTGATCAGCGCGATGTCGCGCAAGACCAGCGGCAGGTTGAGCTGGTCGAAAGTGGGGATTTCGGTGTTGATCTTGCGCAACACCATGCCGGCGTGGCCCTGCTGCACATAGGCGCTGACGCGGAAGCGCCCCAGGCCCGGCGGATTGATCGCGAAGTTGGCCTCCTTCTTGGTTTCGAACTCCTCGGTCTGCCGGTCGTTCATCACCGCGCGCACCAATTCCTTGGTGTGCTGGGCGGACAGGGGCTGCGGCGCCACCGGTGTGATCTTGCCGTCTATCTTCATCGCCGGCGGGAAATCGGCGGCGATGAAGACATCGGAGGCGTTCTTGCCGGTGGCGTGCTTCAGCAGATCCAGTATGAACTTGGAAGCCTGGTCTTTTTCCATGATGAGGTCCCGCGGGTCGCCGTTCTAGTGTAGCGCAGCGCCCGCTCAGAATTGATCCTTGTTGGCGGCCTTTTGTCTGGCGTCCGCCGGCGACACCATATTGCGCCGCACCAGCTCCTGTAGACACTGGTCCAGCGTCTGCATGCCGTGCTGCTGACCGGTCTGGATCATGGAGTTGATCTGGGCGATCTTGTTCTCGCGGATCAGGTTGCGGATCGCCGGGGTGCCCAGCATGATTTCATGCGCGGCCACCCGCCCGCTGCCGTCCTTGGTCTTGAGCAGGGTCTGGGCGATCACCGCGCGCACCGATTCGGACAGCATCGAACGCACCATCTCCTTTTCCCCGGCCGGGAACACGTCGACGATACGGTCTATGGTCTTGGCGGCGGAGCTGGTGTGCAGGGTGCCGAACACCAGGTGGCCGGTTTCCGCCGCGGTCAGCGCCAGGCGTATGGTTTCCAGATCGCGCAATTCGCCCACCAGGATCACGTCCGGGTCTTCGCGCAGGGCGGACTTCAGCGCATTGGCGAAGCTGTGGGTCTGCAAGCCCAGCTCGCGCTGGTTGATCAGGCACTTCTTGCTGTCGTGGACGAACTCGATCGGATCCTCCACGGTCAGGATATGGGAGAAGTGGTTGTCGTTGATGAAATCAATCATCGCCGCCAGCGTGGTGGACTTGCCTGAGCCGGTGGGGCCGGTCACCAGCACCAGCCCGCGCGGAAAGGCGGCGATTTCCTGGAAGATCTTGGGCGCGCCCAGCTGCTCCAGCGACAGCACCTTGGACGGAATCACCCGGAACACCGCCCCCATGCCGCGGTTCTGCACGAAGGAGTTGACGCGGAAGCGGGCGATGCCGGGCAGGTCGAAGGAAAAGTCGCACTCGAAGGTGTCTTCGAAGATTTTGCGCTGGTAATCGTTCATGATGTCGTACACCATGTCGTGCACGTCATGGTGGTCCATCGGCGGCAGGTTGATGCGGCGGATGTCGCCGTTCACCCGGATCATCGGCGGCAGCCCGGCGGACAGGTGCAGGTCGGACGCCTTGTTCTTGACCGTAAAGGCCAAGAGCTCCGAAATTTCCATAATATAATCTCCACGATGACTGCGCCGCCGCCATGGTTTCAGCCGCCAGGCGACCACTTGAAAAATAATGAAGAACCGCCCGCGTCGGCGACGCGCCCGAACGAGACCCCGGCATTTCCGGCTCTGGCGCTGATTGTAAGCTCAACTCAGCCATTTGGGATATCGCCGTCACCCCTATTATTAATGATGCGCGGCCATGATTCTTTGTAGAAACCCCAAACCCGGGCAACAAGCCTCACCGCCCGCAGCAAACCATTTCTCGACGCCATGACAGACTCCATCTCCCAACCCTTGCAGCAAGTCCGCCAACGCCTGGCGGACGCGGAACACGCCGCCGGCCGTCCGGCGGGATCGGTGCGCTTGCTGGCCGTCAGCAAAACCTTCCCCGCCGCGGACATCGAGCAAGCCTATCTTGCCGGCCAGCGCGCCTTTGGTGAAAACTACGTGCAGGAATTGCAGCAGAAGGCCGAGGCGCTGGCCGGCCTGGAGATCGAATGGCACTTCATCGGCCCGATGCAATCCAATAAAACCCGAGCGGTGGCGGAATTGGCGCACTGGGCCCACTCGGTGGAGCGGCTGAAAATCGCGGAACGGCTGTCGGCGCAACGTCCGGCGGCGCTGCCGCCGCTGAACGTGTGCATTCAGGTGAACGTGTCCGGCGAGGCCAGCAAGAGCGGCTGCGCGCCGGAGCAGGCGCTGGAATTGGCGCGCGCGGTGGCGGCCTTGCCGCGTCTGACCCTGCGCGGCCTGATGTGCATCCCGGAACCCACGGAGGACACGGCGCGGCTGGCATCTCAGTTCGCCCAGCTGCGCAGGCTGCGCGAACGCCTGATCGCCGAAGGGCTGGCGCTGGACACGCTGTCCATGGGCATGTCCTCCGACATGGCCGTCGCCGTCGCCGAAGGCGCCACCCTGGTGCGGGTGGGCACGGCCATTTTCGGCGCGCGCCATTATCATTGAATGACATCGGCTTGAAACGATAGCAGTTTCAGGCCGGTTTATAAGGAAAAAGCATGCGGATTACCTTCATAGGCGGCGGCAATATGGCCAACGCCATCATCGCCGGCCTGATCAAGCAGGCGGCGCATCGCATCCACGTGGTGGACCCGGACGCCGGCAAAGTGGAACGGCTGCGCCAGGAATACGACGTCAGCGGCGGCGCGGCGCTGCCGGACGCCTTCGGCATCGGCGACATCGTGGTGCTGGCGGTCAAGCCGCAGCATCTGCGCGACTTGTGCCTGGAGCTTGAGCCCAGGCTCAACGGCGCGCTGGTGATCTCCATCGCCGCCGGCATCCGCCTGGACGCGCTATGCCGCTGGCTGGGCAGCAAGCGCGTGGTGCGGGTGATGCCCAACACCCCGGCGATGATAGGCAAGGGCGTGTCCGGCCTGTTCGCCTCGGTGGGCGTCAGCGAAGACGACCGCCAGGACGCCAACACCGTGATGCAGGCGGCCGGCATCACCGTCTGGCTGCAAAACGAACAGCGCATCGACGACGTCACCGCCGTGTCCGGCAGCGGCCCGGCCTATGTGTTCTATTTCATCGAAAGCATGATAGAAGCCGCCCAGCAAACCGGCTTTTCCGAAGCGGAAGCGCGCCGGCTGGTGCTGGCCACCTTCGAAGGCGCGGTGGAACTGGCCAAGCAAAGCCCGCTGTCCGTGGCCGCCTTGCGCACCAATGTGATGTCCAAGGGCGGCACCACCGAACGCGCCATCGCCCGCTTTGAGGCGGAAGGCGTCAAGCAGGCCATCATCGCCGGCACGCTGGACTGCCGCGACCGCTCCATCGAAATGGGCCAACAACTCAGCCAGGACTAAGCCACATCATGTTCTTCGACACTTTGCGCTTTCTGATCCACACCCTTTGCGGCCTGTTCGTGCTGGTGCTGCTGCTGCGCTTCTATCTGCAAGTGGCGCGCGCGCCGTTCAAACACCCGCTGTGCCAGTTCGTGATGGCCGCCACCAATTTCGCGGTGCTGCCGCTGCGCAAGCTGGTGCCGGCGATGCGCGGCTACGACAGCGCCACCATGTTGCTGGCCTGGCTGGTGGCGCTGCTGTCCAATGTGCTGGTCACCTTGCTCAGCTCGGTGCCGGAAGTCTTCACCTTTCCGCAGGTCTGGGTGGCGCTGTCGCTGCTGTCGCTGCTGGAAGTGTTCAAGCAATCGCTGACCCTGTTGATGGGCAGCGTCATCGTTCAGGCCGTGCTCAGCTGGGTCAGCCCCTACAACCCGCTGATGCCGGTGCTGGACGCGTTGACCCGGCCCTTCCTGCGCCCGTTCCGCAAGGCCAATATCGGCGGCGTGGATCTGTCGCCGCTGGTGCTGCTCCTGATCATCCAGGTGATCCTGATGCTGCCGGTGCGCATGCTGGAAGCAAGCTTCTTGACCCAACTCAAGGTAGTACTGTAGCAATTCAGGTTATTTGTCATATTTTTTCGCGGCCGCGCTTTGCGGCCGCTCGTTTGGCAACCGATTTGCATCACCACACCAGGAGACTTCCAATGAAAAAAGCCTTGCTCGCCGCCGCCCTGTTGAGCGCCGCCGCCGCTCCCGCCTTCGCCAATATGCAGCTGGCGCAAAAATACAGCTGTACCGCCTGTCACGCGGTGGACAAGAAGATCGTCGGTCCGGCCTATAAGGACGTGGCCAAGAAATACGCCAGCCAGAAAGGCGCGGAAGCCATGCTGATGGCCAAGATCAAGAACGGCGGCTCCGGCGTGTGGGGCCCGGTGCCGATGACCCCGCATCCGAACATCCCGGACGCGGACCTGCGCGCGCTGGCCAAATGGGTGCTGTCGCTGAAATAAGCCATCCCGACGCTAGAAACCCGGCACGCCGCACGGCGCGCCGGCTCCCGGAAAAAGGCGGCGGATTGCCGCCTTTGAACTGTCCGGGACATTTTATGTCTTAGCCTGTTGCGCCAATACCCTTTTAACGATGCCTCAGGCTTGTTACCGGAGTGAAACAACGCTATACCGATTGTCAGCAGCAGGGAGTTAATATCACCTAAGCGCCTAAGACAGTTGCAGAAATAGCGGGGCGCCGGTAATCTTCTCCGCCTGTTGCCAACTCTATGCTGGAAGCACCTATTATGGCCAAACTAACCGAACAGGATATCCTCAACTGGACCGGCGACGATTACATGAACGCCGACCATCTTGAGTTTTTCAAAGACCGGTTGTTGCAGATGCAGCAGGAGTTGCTCTCTAACGCAAATGCGACCGCCAATCACCTGCAAGAGCAGGAAGCCACGCCGGATCCCGCTGACCGCGCCACGCTGGAAGAGGAATACGCGCTGGAACTGCGCACCCGCGACCGCGAGCGCAAGCTGCTGCAAAAGATCCAGGCCTCGCTGCGCCAGATCGAAGACGGTTCTTACGGCTTCTGCGAAGACACCGGCGAACCGATCGGCCTGCGCCGCCTGATGGCCCGCCCCACCGCCACACTGTCGGTGGAAGCCCAGGAACGCCGCGAACGCATGAAGCGTCAGTACGCCGACTGACCGTTCCGGCTCTCGCCCGCAAAACGCCCTGGCCGCATCCGGGGCGTTTTTCATGTCCGCCTGTCCCTCGTCCAAGAAAAACAAGCAGATAAATCGGGAGCCGATAGCTTATCCCTAACGATCATCTAGTATGAATTTAGGGCATTAAAGCAGGCCGGCCGCTTGTCTAGCGTCGTGGAATCCGGTTATCTTGCTGCTATGCAAAAACTGAAATAGCAAGGAAGCCGCCTTTATGCAACGCCAGACCGACGACGTCAGAATCCGCGAAATCAAGGAATTGCTGCCGCCCATCGCCCACCTGTACGAACTGCCGATCACCGAGGCCGCCTCCGAGGTGATTTACGCCGCCCGCCGCGACATCTCCGCGCTCTTGCGCGGCGAGGACGACCGCCTGCTGGTGGTGATCGGCCCCTGCTCCATCCACGACACCGAAGCCGCCATCGAGTACGCCAAGAAGCTGGCGCCGCTGCGCGACAAGCTGTCGCAGGAGCTGGTGGTAGTGATGCGCGTCTACTTTGAAAAACCGCGCACCACCGTCGGCTGGAAAGGCCTGATCAACGATCCGCTGCTGAACGAATCCTTCGACATCAACAGCGGCCTGCGCATCGCGCGCCGCCTACTGCTGACCCTGAACGACATGGGCATGCCGGCCGCCACCGAATTCCTGGACATGATCACGCCGCAGTACTTCGCCGACCTGATCAGCTGGGGCGCCATCGGCGCGCGCACCACCGAAAGCCAGGTGCACCGCGAACTGGCCTCCGGCCTGTCCTGCCCGGTGGGTTTCAAGAACGGCACCGACGGCAATCTGAAGATCGCCGTGGACGCCATCCGCTCCTCCAGCGTGCCCCATCATTTCCTGTCCGTGACCAAGACCGGCCACTCCGCCATCGTCTCCACCGGCGGCAACCCGGATTGCCACGTGATCCTGCGCGGCGGCAAGGAACCCAATTACTCGGCCGAACACGTGAGTGCCGCGGCGGCGGAACTGGTCTCCGTGGGCCTGCCGCAAAAGCTGATGGTGGATTTCAGCCACGCCAACAGCCGCAAGGACTATCGTCGTCAGATGGAAGTGGCCGACGACATCGCCGGCCAGCTGGCCGCCGGCAACGCCAATATCTTCGGCGTGATGGTGGAAAGCCACTTGGTGGAAGGCCGCCAGGACCTGAAGCCGGGCTGCGAGTTGACCTACGGCCAGAGCGTCACCGACGCCTGCATCGGCTGGGACGACACGGAAAAACTGCTGACCACGCTGGCCGACGCGGTGAAGGCGCGCCGCGCGCGTCAAGACTGAGCCGGCGCCAAGCCGACTGCCTCGCGGCGGAGCATGCGCTCCGCCGTTTTCATTGGCTCAGCTGCTCGCCGGCCAGGCGGCCCAGGGTGGCGATCGCCCGCGCCAGCGCCGGCGACCACGGCTGGCCGAAGTTCAGCCGCAGGCAGTGGCCGAAACGCGGCTCGGCGGAAAACACCAGGCCCGGCGCGAAACTGATGGATTCGGCCAGCGCCCGCTCCAGCAAGCGGCCCGCGTCCAGCCCTTCCGGACACTCCACCCACAGCAGCAGACCGCCCTGCGGCCGCCGCAGCCGCGTGCCCTTGGGGAAGGCCGCCAGCACCGCGTCGGCCAGTTGGCCCATCTGCCGCGCCAATTGCCGCCGCAAACGCTCGGCGAAACGCGCGTAGTCGCCGTCGGCCAACACATCCGCCAACAAGCCCTGATACAAGGCCGAGCTCACCAGGCTGCTGCTATTGCTCAGCCGCGCCAGCGCCGCGTGATGGCGGCCGCCGGACAGCCAGCCCAGACGGAACGAAGGCGCGAAGCTCTTGGTGAAGGACGAGCAGTAAATCACCTCGCCGCGGCTGTCCCAGGCTTTCAGCGGCGTCGGATGCTGCTCGCCGAAGTAAAGCTCGCCGAACACATCGTCCTCGATGATGGTCAGGCCGTGACGGTAAGCCAGCTGCAACAAGCGCTTCTTGGCTTCGTCCGGCATCAAGGCGCCGGTGGGATTCTGAAAATTGGTCACCGTCACCAGGCAGCGCGGCGCCGGTCCGTGGCGCAAGGCGAACTCCAGCGCCTCCAGCGACAGGCCGGCGTCCGGCGTGCACGGAATTTCCAGCGCTTTCAGTCCCAGGGCCTCCAGGGTTTGCAGCAGGCCGAAGTACACCGGCGTCTCCACCGCCACGGTGTCGCCCGGCCGGGTCAGCAAGCGCAGCGACAGGCTGATCGCCTCGGTGATGCCGTGGGTGAACAGGATGGCGTCCGGCTCCAGCGCCAGCTGCCACTGCGCCGCCAGCCCGCACACCAGCCGGTGCAGCCGCGCCTGCTCGCCGCGCGGCAGATAGGCGCCGATCAGCTCCGGCCGCTGGTTCAGCGTCTGCTGCAGCCGACGCGCCAGCGCCGCCGCCGGATACATGCTGCCGTGCGCTTCCGCCATGTGCAGCTGGGTGCCGATGTCCAGGCCCGACCATTCGATCAATTGCGACATGCGGCTGTCCACCCGCACCAGGGTCGCCGCCGACGGCAAGCCGTCGTCCCGGGCATGCGCCTGCTGCGCGCGGCTGGGCAAGGCGGCGAAAAAGCCGGCGCGCGGCCGGGCGCTGACGCGTTGCCGGCGCTCCAGATGGCGGTAAGCCGCCAGCGCGGTCAAGACGTTGACGCCGTGCAGGGCGGCCAGGCGGCGCACCGAGGGCAGCCGGCTGCCGGGCGGGTACTCGCCGCTGTCCAGCCCGCGCTCGATGTCCGCGGCAATGCGTAGATACAGGGAATCAGTCATCGCTGTTATATAGAACAGATTGTGCGCAGCATAAACTGTTTGCGTCGGCTGTGGGAAGGCGAGGCGCGGCGCTTGCGCTAGGCTGGCCCTACTTTTCATCGCAAGAAAGCGCATCATGCCGTCCACCTTCTGGCGCGACCTGTCGCCCTCCGCCGCGCTGGCCGCGGCGCTGGCCTTATTGGTCGGCTATTCCGGCCCCTTCCTCATCATCGTCCACGCCGCCCAGTCCGCCGGCTTGTCCCCGGCCCAGCTCGGCTCCTGGATCTGGGCGGTGTCCATCGGCTCCGGCGTGGCCGGCCTCTACCTGTCCTGGCGCTGGAAAGCGCCGGTGATCACCGCCTGGAGCACCCCCGGCGCGGCCCTGCTGCTGGCTGCCCTGCCCGGCGTGCCCTACGGCGAGGCGGTGGGCGCCTTCCTGGCCGCCGCCGCCATCGTCACCCTGCTGGGCGTCAGCGGCCTGTTCGACCGGCTGATGAAGGTGTTCCCCGCCGCGCTGGCGGCGGCGATGCTGGCCGGCATCCTGTTCCGCTTCGTCGCCGAACTGGCCAGCGCCGCCGGCCACGATCCGCTGCTGGTGGTCAGCATGGCCGCGCTGTTCTTCGTCGGCCGCCGCTTCTTCCCGCGCTACGCGCTGCCGGCCGCCATCCTGCTGGGCCTGCTGCTGGCGGCGGCGCAAGGCCTGTTCCAGCCGCTGCCGGCCCACGGCGGAGGCGGCGGTCCGCTGTTCACCACGCCGCAATGGTCGTGGAGCGCCTTCTTCAATCTGGCCTTGCCGCTGGCGCTGGTGGCGCTGACCGGTCAATTCCTGCCCGGCATGGCGGTGCTGGCCTCCTCCGGCTACCGCATCCCGGCCCGCTCGCCGGTGTCGCTGCTGGGCGCGGTGTCCATGCTGACCGCGCCCTTCGGCGGCCACGGCGTGGTGCTGGCGGCGATCACCGCCGCCATCTGCACCGGACCGGAAACCCACCCCGATCCCAAACGCCGCTACGTGGCCGGCGTGATCTGCGGCGCGCTCTATCTGGCGATAGGCGCGGCCGGCGGCGCGCTGGCCAGCCTGATCCTGACCCTGCCCAAGGCGCTGGTGGCCACCGCCGCCGGGCTGGCGCTATTCGGCACCCTGGCGTCCTCCTTGAGCGCGGCGCTGAGCGACGAGAGCCGCCGCGAAGCGGCGCTGATCACCTTCGTGGTGGCGGCCTCCGGCGTCAGCATCGCCGGCCTGGGCGCGCCGCTGTGGGCCTTGCTGGCCGGCGGCGCGGTGGCCTTGATCCTGCGGCCGGCCAAGGCCCGGCAGGCCGAAGCCGCCGTCGGCCAGCGCGGCTGAACCGGCACTGGCAGCCCGGCGGCGGGCATGATAAGTTAAGGGACTGGATACAATATTCCGCGCGGCGACCGAACCGGGCGGACCCTGCCCACCCTCGAGGAAACCATGTTCGCTGCCACCGTATACGCGCAACGCCGCGCCCGTCTGCAAGCGGCCGGCCTGTCCGGCCTGCTGCTGTTTGTCGGCAATGTCGATTCGCCGATGAACTATCACGACAACACCCTGCCCTTCGTGCAGGACTCCAGCTTCCGTTATTTCTTCGGCCTGAACGAACCGGGCCTGGCCGGCCTCATCGACGCCGACAGCGGCGAAGCGACTCTGTTCGGCAACGATCCGGACGTGGCCGACATCGTCTGGACCGGCCCGCTGCCCAGCCTGGCCGAACGCGCCGCGCTGGCCGGCCTGACACACAGCCGCGGCTACGCCGAACTGGCCTCCGCGCTGAGCGCCGCGCGCGCCGCCGGCCGCGCCGTCCATTACCTGGCGCCGTACCGCGGCGAGACCCTGATTGAAATGGGCCGCTTGCTGGACGTTCATCCGGCCAAGGTCAAGGACGGCTTCTCCGCGCCGCTGACCCATGCCGTGGTGGCGCTGCGCGAAATCAAGGGCGACGAAGAAATCGCCGAAATGGAAGCGGCGCTGGCGGTGACCCGCGACATGCACGTCGCCGCGATGCGCCACGCCAAACCCGGCGTGATGGAATACGAGGTGGTGGGCGAGATGGAAGGCATCATGCGCCGCCGCGACTGGCAGCTGGCCTATCCGTCCATCTTCTCCCGCCGCGGCGAAGTGCTGCACAACCATCACCACGACAACCGCCTGGAAAGCGGCGACCTGGCGCTGAACGACACCGGCTGTACCTCCGGCGGCGGCTACGCCAGCGACATCACCCGCACCTTCCCGGTGGGCGGCAAGTTCAGCCCGCGCCAGCGCGAACTGTACAATATCGTGCTGGACATGCAGCTGGCCGCCATCGAGGCGATGAAGCCGGGCGTGCGCTATCTGGACGTGCACAAGCTGTCCGCGCGGCTGATGGTGGAAAGAATGAGCGCGCTGGGCTTCTTCCAGGGCGACGCCAACGCCATCGTCGAATCCGGCGCCTACGCCATCGCCTTCCCGCACGGCCTTGGCCATCAAATCGGCATGGACGTGCACGATATGGAAGGCCTGGGCGAAGACCTGGTGGGTTACGGCGAGGACACCGAGCGCAGCCCGCTGTTCGGCCTGGGCTACCTGCGTCTGGGCAAGCCGCTGAAACAAGGCATGGTGGTGACGGTGGAGCCCGGCATGTACTTCATCCCGGCGCTGATCGAAGCCTGGGCCGCCGAAGGCCGCCACAGCCAGTACATCGACTACGACAAATTCCGCGAATACCAGGACTTCGGCGGCATCCGCATTGAGGACAATGTGTTGGTCACCGCCGACGGCAGCCGCGTGCTGGGCGCGCCGATTCCCAAGACGGTGGAAGAAGTCGAAGCCGCGATGGCCGGTTGAAACCCGCCGCTCCCGCCTTCCAGCCGCCCATGGGCGGCTTTTTCACGCCCGGTCGCCTGCGCTCGCCCCCGCGTCGCATTCTGACCAGCCCCCGCCGCGGGCCGATGCTAGTGTCGGTCTTTCCTTGCGTCAGCATCGGGAGACCCCTACATGGCTGCATTACCGGAAACCGGGGCGACAGACCGCCTCAACCGCACGGTGTTCCTCGGTTCGTCCAGCTGCATTCTGGCGCTGGCGCTGTGGGCGATGCTGGACGCCGACGCCGCCGCCCGCGTCATGGCCCAGGTGCTGGGCTGGATCACCGAGGGCTTTGGCTGGTACTACTTCCTGGCCGCCACGCTCTATGTCTTGTTCGTCCTGGTCATCGCCTGTTCCCGCTTTGGCAGCATCAAGCTGGGACCGGCCCATTCGCGGCCGGAATACAGCCTGTTCACCTGGGGCGCGATGCTGTTCGCCGCCGGCATCGGCATCGACCTGATGTTTTTCTCGGTGGCCGAACCGGTCACCCACCTGCTGGCTCCGCCCGAGGGCGCGCCCGGCACCCACGCCGCCGCGCGCCAGGCCATGTCCTGGACCCTGTTCCACTACGGCATCACCGGTTGGTCGATGTACGCGTTGATGGGCATGGCCCTGGGCTATTTCAGCTATCGCCATCAATTGCCGCTCAGCATCCGCTCGGCCCTCTATCCCATCTTCGGCCGCCGCATCCACGGCGCGCTCGGCCACGGCGTCGACATCGCCGCCGTGCTCGGCACCATCTTCGGCATCGCCACCTCGCTGGGCATAGGCGTGGTGCAGCTCAACTACGGCCTGCGCTTCATGTTCGACATTCCGGAAGGGGTGCTGGCGCAGGCCTTGCTGATCCTGCTGTCGGTGGCGATGGCCACCCTGTCCGTGGTCTCCGGCGTGGACAAGGGCATCCGCCGGCTATCGGAATTGAACGTGCTGCTGGCCATCCTGCTGATTCTGTTCGTGCTGTTCAGCGGCAATACCGTGTTCCTGCTCAACGGCCTGGTGCTGAACGTGGGCGACTACCTGAACGGCTTCGCCGGCATGACCCTGAACACCTTCGCCTTCCAGCGCCCGGTGGACTGGCTGAACGCCTGGACCCTGTTCTTCTGGGCCTGGTGGGTGGCCTGGGCGCCCTTCGTCGGCCTGTTCCTGGCGCGCATCTCGCGCGGCCGCACCCTGCGCCAATTCATCATCGGCACCCTGGTCATCCCCTTCGTGTTCACCTTGATCTGGATTTCCATCTTCGGCAACAGCGCGCTGGACCTGGTGCTGGCCGGCAACCAGAGCTTCGGCAAGACCGCGATGGAGACGCCGGAACGGGCGTTCTATTCGCTGCTGGCGCAATACCCGTGGACCGGTTTCAGCGCTCTGCTCGCCACCGTCACCGGTCTGCTGTTCTACGTCACCTCGGCCGACTCCGGCGCGCTGGTGCTGGGCAACTTCACCTCCATTCTCAAGGACCCGGCCAGCGACGCGCCCAAGTGGCTGCGCATTTTCTGGTCGCTGGCCATCGGCATCCTGACGCTGTCCATGCTGATGGTGGGCGGCGTGCCCACGCTGCAGAACGCCACCATCATCATGGGCTTGCCCTTCTCTTTCGTGATGTTCTTCATCATGGCCGGCTTGTACAAGGCGCTGCGGCGCGAAGGCATGCGCGAAGACAGCCGCCAGGCCAGCCTGGCCGGCTCGCTGTCCGGCCGCACCTACGCCCACTCCGATCCGCGGCTGAACTGGCAGCAACGGCTGAGCCGGGCGATGAGCTATCCGGACGCGGACCAGACCCGAACCATGCTGGAACACAGCTGCCTCCCCGCCTTGCGCGAGGTTTGCGCCGCGCTGCGCCAGCGCGGCGCCAAGGCGCGGCTGGAACAGGAAACAGACCCGCAGACCGGCCTGCCGCGGCTGGGCCTGCTCATCGCCGGCGACGGCGACGCCGCCTTCCGCTACCGCATCCAGGCCGCCATGGCGGCCACGCCCTCCTTCGCCATCCGCGCCGCGCCCGGCCATTACTGCCGATTGGAAGTGCACTTGCAGGACGGCAGCCAGGGCTACAGCCTGTGGGGCTACCACAAGGAACAGATCATCGCCGACATCCTGGACCAGTACGAACGGCATCTGCACTACCTCCACCTCAGCCGGCAAGCGCAGTCCGCCGCCTCATAGGCCTCTGCGCCGCCGGGCTGGACGCCGCCGTCGCGGCGTCGCACCATGCGCTATTCAATCCGGCATGATGGGAAGCGCGATGGAAACCGTGGAATGCGTGGTGATAGGCGCCGGCGTGATCGGCCTGGCCGTGGCGCGGCAGCTGGCGATGGCCGGCCGCGAAGTCCTCATCGTGGAAGCGGAAAGCGCCATCGGCCAGCATGCGTCCAGCCGCAACAGCGAAGTGATCCACGCCGGGCTCTACTATCCGCCCGGCAGCCTGAAAGCGCGGCTCTGCGTGGCCGGCCGCCAGCGGCTGTACGACTACTGCGCCCAGCGCGCGATTGCCCATCGGCGCTGCGGCAAGCTCGTCGTCGCCGCAAACGAGGCCGAACTGCCGCGGCTGCAAGCCTTGCAACAGCGCGCCGCCGCCAACGGCGTCGATGATCTGCGCTGGCTGGACGCGGAACAGCTTCAGGCGCTGGAGCCGGCCTTGCAGGCCCGCGCCGCGCTGTTGTCGCCGTCCACCGGCATAATAGACAGCCACGGTCTGATGCTGGCCCTGCTGGCCGACGCCGAGGCCCACGGCGCGACGCTGGCCTTGAACTCCCCGTTGCAAGACGGCCGCGTGAGCGGCGACGGTTTGGAGCTGAACATCGCCGGCATGCGGCTACGCGCAGGGCTGACGGTCAACGCCGCCGGCGCGTGGGCGCCGCGGGCGGCGGCCAGCATTGCCGGCGTTCCACGTGAAACCATTCCCACGCCCTATTACGCGCGCGGCGTCTATTTCGCGCAGCAAGGCCGCTCGCCGTTCCAGCGCCTGATCTACCCGCTGCCCGAGGCCGGCGGCCTGGGCACGCATCTGACGCTGGACCTGGCCGGCCAGGCGCGCTTCGGCCCGGACCTGGAATGGGTGGACGCCATCGACTACCAAGTGGACCCGGCGCGCGCGGAGCGCTTCTACGCCGGCGTCCGCCGCTGGTGGCCGACGCTGCCGGAACAGGCGCTGGCGCCGGCCTACGCCGGCATCCGCCCCAAGATCGCCGGACCCGGCGCGCCGGACGCGGACTTCCTGATCCAGGGGCCGGCGCAGCACGGCGTGCCCGGCCTGCTCCAACTCTACGGCATCGAATCCCCCGGCCTCACCGCCAGTCTGGCGCTGGCCGAATACGCGGCGGCGACGCTGACGGCATAGCGCCGGGACGAGTTGTCCGCTTACAATCGAACCGTCCCAACCCGCCGCCTCGCAGTCTATGCTCATTCTGAATCAACGCCAGCAGGAATTGCTGGCCATGGTCAAACGCGACAGCTACGTCAGCGTGGAAAAGCTGGCCGAACATTTCTCCGTCACCCGGCAGACCATACGCCGCGACATCGCGCTGCTGGCCGAGCATCAGTTGCTGCAACGCTATCACGGCGGCGCCAGCGTGCTGTCCAGCGTGGAGAACGTCGCCTACCAGGCGCGGCAGGTGCTGTGCATAGACGAAAAGCGCCGCATCGCCGAATGCCTGGCCCGCCACATCCCGGACAACGCTTCGCTGTTCATCAATCTGGGCACCACCACCGAGGAAGTGGCCAAGGCGCTGCACCAGCACCGCGGCCTGCGGGTGATCACCAATAATCTGCACGTGGCGGACACCATGTGCGACTACCCGGACTGCGAAGTCATCGTGCTGGGCGGCATGCTGCGCAAACGCGACCGCGGCATCACCGGCGAGGCCACGGTGCAGCTGATCCGCCAGTTCCGCGTCGATTACGGCATCATCGGCATTTCCAGCATCGAGCTGGACGGCACGCTGCGCGATTACGACTACCGCGAGGTGCGCAGCGCCGAGGCCATCATCCAGCAATCCCGCCATGTTTTCCTGGCCGCCGACCACAGCAAGTTCGACCGCCCGGCGCTGGTGGAGCTGGGCCATCTGTCGCAGATAGACGCGCTGTTCACCGACCAGCCGCCGCCGCCCGCCGTCGTCGAGCTGATGCGGGAGGCGGATACCCAATTGTACGTGGCGGACTGAGCCGGCCTCGGAGCCCGCTCAAGGTCCGTCCGCCTTGCGCCGCGTCTCAGGGCTGCTGCCGCGTCGCCGCCAGCACGATCTCGCGAATGCACACATTCTGCGGCTGCTGATAGGCGTAGACGATGGCGCTGGCTACGTCTTCCGCCGCCAACACGCCGCCCATCTCCTGTTTCCAGGCTTCGTAACCGGCCTTGATCGCCTCGCTGCTGGTATGCGACAGCAACTCGGTGTCCACCGCGCCCGGCGCTATCGTCACCACCCGCACGCCGTGGTCCGCCACTTCCTCGCGCAGATTCTCAGACATCGCGTGCACCGCGAACTTGGTGCCGCAATAGGCCACATGGTTGGGGAAGGTCTTGCGCCCGGCCACCGAGCTGATATTGATCACCGTGCCGCGCTTGCGCTCCACCATGCCGCCCAGCACCGCGTGGATGCCGTTGAGCAGGCCGTGCACATTGACGTCGAACATGGTTTTCCACTCTTCCGGCGCCTGCTCGGCCATCTGCCCCAGCAACATCACGCCGGCGTTGTTGACGATGGCGTCCACCGGCCCGAAGCGGCCCTCCGCCTCCGCCACCGCGGCGGCCAGCTGGGCGCGGTCGGTCACGTCCACCGCGCGGCACAAGGTATTGGGCAAGGCCAGCGCTTCCAGCCGCTCCACCCGACGCGCCAATAGCAAGAGCGGATGGCCTTGTTGCGACAACAAACGGGCGGTGGCGGCGCCGATGCCGGAGCTGGCGCCGGTGATGACAATGAGAGCCTTACTCATGGAACTTCTCCTTTAGCAATAGAAATAACTGATATCAAATCCTTGAGCAGCACTATAATTCGCTGACGATTCCACGAAAAATCGTTTATTCCACTTGCTGCCATCGGTTTAATTTATGGATATCCGCTCACTCAAAGCCTTCATCGCCGTATTCGAAGAGCGCAACATCACCCAGGCCTCGGCGCGTCTCTACCTGAGCCAGCCTGCGCTGTCCGCCACCATCCGGCAACTGGAAGAACAGCTGGGGGCCGCGCTGTTCCAGCGTCAGCCGCGCGGGGTGGAAGTGACCGACGCCGCCCGGCTGCTGTACCCGGCGGCGCGGCGGCTGGTGGAAGAAGCCGACAGCCTGACACAGCTGTTTCGCAGCCGGCAGGACTGCCTTCCGCTGACGCTGGGAGTGGCGGCGGACCTGGGCCAGGCCGACGTGGCGCGCGTGTTGGCGGCGGCCTACCGCGCGGTGGACGGCTTGCTGCTGGAACTGGCGGCGGGCTGCGCCGGCGACGCGCGGCTGGACGAGGAGGCCAATCGTTGCGAGGACGAACTGTTCCTGCCGCTGTGGGAAGAGGATTATGTGCTGGCGATGCGCGCCGACGCGCCGCTGGCGGGACAGCCGCTGCTACGGCCGGGACAACTGCTGGGCCAGGACCTGATCGCCTGCCCGGACCATCCGTCGCACCAGCGCTTCGCCAGCCTGTTGGGCGAGGCGGCGCGGGAACTGGCGGTGGCGGCGCGCTGCGCCACCCTGCAACAGGCGGCGACGCTGGCCGCGGCCGGCGCCGGCGTCGCCTTCGTCCCGCAGGGGCTGGCCAAGGACCACCCCGAGCTGCGCTGCGTGCAGCTGGAACAGGCGGAACTCAGCCGCCGCGTCGGCCTGTGCTACGCGCCGGACGCCTTGGCCAAGCCGGCGCTGGCCCGTTTGAAACAAGGCCTGGCCGGCGGCTGAGGACCTGTTTTAACAGCGGCTGACAAAACTCAGTTTTACGGCTGAGGCAAGACGCGCCGACGTAACCAGTCCCTTGAGCACGGCATCAGCGGTTTTGTCAGCCGCGCTTGGTCTTAGAACCTGTTCAAAGTCTCGCGAGCTAAGGCGAGACAAGGCGAAAACGGCTGAGAAAGCGGAATGTACACGTGGTACATGAGCATTTCGAAGCGGTACTCACCGTGTCACATTTCACAACGCGCAGCAGATCGTAAACAGGTTCTTACTGCACCGCGGCGAAAGCCTTGGCCACATAAGGCGCATTGGCGCGGGTCAAGCCGGCCACGCACATGCGGCCGGTGCCCACCAGATAGACGCCGAAACGCTCACGCAGGGCGTCCACCTGGGCCTGGCTGAAGCCGGTGTAGCTGAACATGCCGCGCTGATGGACCAGATAGGCGAAGTCCTGCTCCGGCAGCGCCTGCTTCAGCACCTCCACCAGAATGCCGCGCATCTCCAGGATGCGGCTGCGCATCTCGTTCACCTCGGACACCCACAGCGCTTTCAGCTCGGCGTCGCCCAGCACGGTGGCGATCAAGCGCGCGCCGGTGGTGGGCGGATTGGAGTAGTTGCGGCGCACCGTGGCCTTGAGCTGGCCCAACACCAGCTCCGCCTCGGCCTGGCTCGGGCATACCACCGACAGGCCGCCGCAGCGCTCGCCGTACAGCGAGAAGATCTTGGAGAAGGAGTTGCTGACCAG
The DNA here is from genome assembly GCF_021496765.1 of Chromobacterium sp. Beijing. Taxonomy (NCBI): domain Bacteria; kingdom Pseudomonadati; phylum Pseudomonadota; class Betaproteobacteria; order Neisseriales; family Chromobacteriaceae; genus Chromobacterium; species Chromobacterium sp. Beijing. The sequence continues at coordinate 4,223,098 of NZ_CP053750.1, read as the reverse complement.
GAAGGACACGCCGGCGTCGGCCATCGCGCGGATGGCGTAGGCGTCCTCTTCCAAGCCGGCGCCGAAACCCTGGTAGGCGATGTCCATGAAGGGAATCAGCTGCTTGCGCTTGGCCAGCGCCACCACCTGATCCCACTGCGCATTGTCCAGATCCGAGCCGGTGGGGTTGTGGCAACACGGATGCAGCAGCAGGATGCTGCCGGCAGGCAGGGTTTCCAGCGTGTCCAGCATCGCCGCGAAGTCCACGCCGCGGGTTTGCGGATCGAAATAGGGGTAGCGATTGACCGCGATGCCGGCGCCTTCGAAGATGGCCACGTGGTTGTCCCAGGTCGGATCGCTGACCCACACCTGGGCGTCGGGGAAATAACGCTTGAGGAAGTCCGCGCCCACTTTCAGCGCGCCGGAACCGCCCAGGGTCTGGATGGTGGCGACACGGCCGGCGGCCAGCGCCGGATGTCCCTCGCCGAACAACAGCTCCTGCACCGCCTTGCGGTAGGCCGGCAGGCCGTCCATCGGCAGATAAGTGCAAGGCTGGGCCGGCTGGGCCGCCAGCTTGGCCTCAGCCTGCTGCACCGCGTTCAGGCGCGGAATGCGGCCCTGCTCGTCGTAATACAGGCCGATGCTGAGGTTGACCTTGTCGCCGCGCGCATCCTTGCCGAAGGCGTCGACCAGCGACAGGATGGGATCGCCGGCGTAGGCGTCGACGTGCTGAAACATGTGTTTCTCCTTGAGTAGTGTGGTATCGCCTCGTGCAGCCGTTTAGAACGGCTAACAAACCCCTGATGCTGCGTTGCGCCGACTTGCCGTACTCAACGGCGCGCCATGCCTCAGGCGTGAAACCCATGTTTGTTAGCCGCTCTTAGAACGTGTTTACGATCTCGCGAGCTCAGGCGAGACCAGGCGAAAACCGCTGAGAAAGCGGAATGTACGAGTGGTACATGAGCATTTCGAGACGGTACTCGCCGTGCCATGTCTCACGACGCGCAGCAGATCGTAAACAGCTTCTTACGCCGCCCTCTGACGGGGCGGTAAAGATAGAGTATTGTGCCAGACGGATTCAGGACCCGGACGCCAGATCGTCGCGCTTCAGCGCCAGCATCATCGCCGCGATCCACGGCAGGATCAGCCAGCCGCCCAGCACATTCAGCGCCGCCACCAGCTTCAGCCGCGGGCTGCCCACCAAGGCGGCGGTCAAGGTCGGCACCAGATAAGCGCCGCCCAAGGCCAGCGCATTACCCAGATACATCGCCCATTGCTGCCACTGCGGCTCTCCGCTGTAAGCGCCGTAAGCCCACAAGGCCAGCGCCGCCGCCAGCACCGTGAAGAACAGCTTGCGCGCCATCGTCAAAATCTTCATATCTTCCTAATCCGTTCTCGCCGCGACAGCGCCATCAGCCGCCGCCACAATGAAATGCCAAGCTTAATCAGGCTTGCGCCAATATGGCAAAAGCAATTGCATAAATCAGACAGTTTGCGCCACATTTTTACCAAACAGCGCAAGATTGATATGCATCAGGCAAGCATGGGATTCCCATTTCAACTAATGCGAACCATCTGCCTACAATCCACTTACCCTCACCGCCAACCGCCGCACGCTTAGCGCGCGGCCACCATGAGCCGTCTCGCACCGCGACTGACTGCTCAGAACCTGTTTACGATCTGCTGCGCGTCGTGAGACGTCACACGGTGAGTACCGCTTCGAAATGCTCATGTACCGTTTGTACACTGCGCTTTCTCAGCCGTTTTCGCCTTGTCTCGCCTTAGCTCGCTAGATCGTAAACACGCTCTCAGAGAAGAGGAATGCATCATGACGCCGCGCCCTACCCTGCTTGCCCTGGCCACCGCCCTTGCGCTGGCCGCCCCGCTCGCCGACGCCTGCTCATCGCTGATCGTCGGCAAACAGGCCTCCGCCGATGGCTCCATCATCATCGCCCGCAACGAAGATTATTACATCAATAACTGGAACAAGCGCCTGGTGCTGCATCCGGCGCGCGCGGCGGCCAAGGATGAGACGCTGAGCTTCAAGAACGGCCTGAAAGTGCCGGCGCCGGCACAGTTCTACCGCTACAGCGGCCTGATGGACTGGAACGGCGACAGCGCCGGCGGCGACGGCCTGTACGAGGAACGCGGCGTCAATGAATTCAATGTGGCGGTGTCCGCCACCAATAGCGCGGAGATCAACGCCCGCGCCAAGAAAGCGGACCCGCTGCTGGACAACGGCGTGGTCGAGGCGGTGATCCCCTCGCTGATCCTGCCGCAGGCCAAGACCGCGCGCGAAGGCGTGGAACTGCTGGGCCGCTATCTGAGCCAATACGGCGCCGGCGAAGGCAATGGCGTGCTGATCGCCGATCCGAACGAAGCCTGGTATATGGAAATCGGCTCCGGCCACCACTGGCTGGCCTATCGCGTGCCGCAGGACAGCTATTTGATGGTGGCCAACGGCCTGCGCCTGCACGACATCGACCTCGCCGACCGCGCCAATGTGATCGCCAGCCCCGGCCTGGCCGAGTTCACCGCCAAACACCAGCTGCTGGCCAAGGTGGACGCCAAGCGCTTCAACTTCGCCCAGGCCTTCGGCGTCACCGGCGACAAATACAATGTGGACCGCGAATGGCTGGGCCAGCATCTGCTGAACCCGGCGCTGCGCCAGGCCACGCGGCAGACGCAATACCCGCTGACGCTGAAGCCGGAGCACAAGATCGCGGTGGCCGACGTGGCCAAGGTGCTGCGCGCCACCTTCCACAGCACCGCGCTGGCCAAACAGAAGGACGCGGACCGGCCGATGGGCGTGGACCGCACCATAGAAACCCACGTCATCCAGCTGCGCGCCGGCCTGCCCAAGGAACTGGCGGCGCTGACCTGGCAATCCTTCGGCAGCCCGGCCGGCGCGGTGCTGGTGCCGATGTATGAAAACGCGATGAAGGACATCCCCGTGCCGCTGCGCGCCGGCGCGGCCAATTACGAGAGCGGCTCCGCCTACTGGGCCTTCCGCGCCAACGCCACGCTGGCCCAGACCAAGCCGGACAAATATCTGCCGGTGCTGGCGCAATGGCAGGCGCGGCTGGAGCGGCAGTTCCAAAGCCAGCAGCCGGCAGTGGACGCCATGCTGACCAGCCTCTACGCCAGTCAGCCGCAAACCGCGGTAGGCTTTGCCAGCCAGTGGAGCGGCGGCAATATGCTGAGCGCGGTGCAATCGGCGCGCGACGTGCACGCCGGCCTGCTCACCGACCTGACCAAGGCCAGCGAGAAGAAATACAGCCCGGAGGAGCTGGAAAAAATCAAAAATCTATAAGTAGCTAACTGCCAGGAGCGGCGCGGGCAAACCCGGCCGCTCCCGCCAGTCCGGGCGTGTTATCTTTGATGGCATCCCCCTCGCCCGGCTGGCTGCGCCATGACCCTCCACATCGACACCGATCCCGCGCGGCTGGACCGCGAACGCGTCTACCGCTACCTGTCGGAGCAATCCTACTGGGCGCGCCAACTGCCGCGCGACATCTTCGAGCGCTCGCTCGACCATTCGCTGTGCTTCGGCGCCTACGCCGCCGACGGCGAGCAGATAGGCTTCGCTCGCGTGATCACCGACTACGCCACCTTCGCCTATCTGGCCGACGTGTTCGTGGTCGAAGCCTGGCGCGGCCAAGGCGTGTCCAAGCAATTGATGGCGGCGATCGATAGCCATCCCGGCTTGCAGAACCTGCGCCGCATGCTGCTGGCCACCGCCGACGCTCACGGCCTGTACGCGCAGTTCGGCTTCAGCCCGCTGTCCCGGCCGGAATGGATGATGGAAAAAAGAGACGCCGACGTCTACCAGCGGCTGGCCGCGAATCCCGGAAGCGCGGCATGAGCGTGCTCAAACAGTTCTGGGTCGATCCCTACCAGACCGAGCTGCACACCACGGTGGCGCACGTGGACGGCTCGCGGGTCTGGCTGGACGCCACCCTCTTCTACGCCTTCTCCGGCGGCCAGGAAAGCGACAGCGGAAGCATAGGCGGCCGTCCGGTGCTGCGCGCGGAAAAACAGGACCAGGACATCGCCTACACCCTGGCGGACGATCACGGCCTTGGCGCCGGAGACGCGGTGACGGTGGCGATAGACTGGCCGCGCCGCTACCGGCTGATGCGGCTGCACTTCGCCGCGGAACTGGTGCTGGAAACCATTTGCCGCGAGCTGCCCGACGCGGAAAAGATAGGCGCCCACATCGCCGAGGATAAGGCGCGCATCGATTTTGCGCTGGCCCGGCCCATCACCCCGCTGCTACCCGCCATCGCCGCCAAGGTGCAGGCGCTGATAGACGCCGATCTCGCCATCGTCAGCGCCTATTCCGACGAAGCAAACCAGCGCCGCTACTGGGAGCTGCCCGGCCTCTACCGCGTGCCCTGCGGCGGCACCCATTTGCGCCGCAGCGGCGAAGTGGGCGAACTGCGACTCAAACGCAAGAACGTGGGCCAGGGCAAGGAAAGAGTGGAGATCACGCTGGCGCGGCCATAAGAGCCTGTTCAATGTCTGCTGCGCTACGTGAGTAGCGGCGCGGTGAGTACACCTTCGAAATGCTCATGTACCACGTGTACATTCCGCTTTCTCAGCTATTTTCGCCTTGTCTCGCTCTTGCCCGCGAGACTTTGAACAGGCTTTAAGAAAAACCCGCGCGGGCATGCCTCGCGCGGGTGGTTTCACGTGGAACAGCAATCTGCAAACGCTCAGGCAGGCTGCTTAGGCCAGTCCGCCTCGGCCAACTGCGGCCACGCGGTCTGCTGCGGCAGGCGCGACAGCTCGACGCAGTAACGCTTCCACGCCGTCAACAAGCCTTGTTCCTGCGTCGTCGCCAAACCCAGCTCCTGCGCGTCCTCCAAAGGCCGGCGCTGAGCATAGGCAATCGCCAAACGCTGCTGCAACTCCTGCTGCGCCTGCGCCGTCAGCGCCGCGCGCTGCGCATCGGCGTCCACTTTCCAGACTTTCTTGTTCCACACCGCGAAGGGCGGCGGCTCCAGCTCAGTGGCCTGCAAGCTGTCCGGCGTGTCGCCGATTTGCGCCGTCACCGGCTGCGCGCTGGCCTTGCTCCACAGCTTGAGCGCGCGAAAATCCACCACCAGCAGCCAGCCGCCATCGCGGTAGACCGCCGCTTGCCTGTCCCCTGCCTGCGGCGGTTGCTGCTCGGTGGCATTGGCCGGAATCAACCAAGTTTCCTCAACATCCAGCGGCGATAGATCCGCCGTAGTGGTGCCCAGATACTCGCCGGATTCCGGATGGTAGGCGTAGACGGTTTTCTGTTTGCGTTCTTGCATGGCGGTTTCCTTAGTATTTGATGCAGGCGAGAAGGGCTACGTTGCGGGGACGGGTTTCAACGCCAATGCCACTGTTTGCGCCCGTTACGAGTGTCATTTGATCAGATGACAACATCACTCTGCCGTATGCCCAGGCGCCACCGCCCGAGCCAGGAGTAAGCGCCAATGCACCTCCATCGTTTGGGCGTATGATTGTGTGGACATGAGGCCCGACAATCCCGGCCTGAGCACTCCCCAGCGCACGGCCCGGATCAACGTTGCCCCCATCATCCCACCCTCGCACAAACTCCCCGCGCAAATCAGGCAGATTGAACGTCGTCGAGCCATCTCCGGCACCATAAGAGGCTCCAATCACGGCAAACAAACCGGGGTAAGTGCTGCGACTGACCGGAGAGCCGTCGCACTTCAACCAACCAGGCGGCGTATAAGGCATCGCGAAATGCCCTACCAGGCCCGGCGCGCCGGACATGGTCAGCAGATTGGTGATAGGGCCGTCCTCGCACTGGGTCAGGTCCACGTAAAAACCACGAGACTTGACGCCATCGTTGTTGAACACGCGGAACTGGTTGCCCCAGACATCGATATTCACGTCGCTGAGCTTGCTGTCGCTTTGCGGCGCTTGCAATTGCAGCTGGCCGCCTTCCTTGCCGCCCTCGGCCAGGAAACGAGAATTGGGCTGAAAATCCACCCGGCCATTCATCTTGCCGCCGCTCAGCGGCAAAGCATCGGTGATGCCGTAGCCGGCCAGCGTGGTCGGCTTGCTATTGCCGCCCCAGGTCAGCTTCTTCAGCGCCTGCAACAACTGGTCCTTGCGTGCCGGATCAGCGCTCTGGCCGCTGTCGCGTATCACCGTCAACAGCTCGTCCTGGCTGGACTGGGCGGCGGACTGGACATTGTTCAACCACTCCGAGGTCACCACCGTGCCCAATTCGCCGGTGTAAGGGTTGCCGTCGTGGAATAGGCCATCCGGGCTGTTGATCGGCTTCATGGTGTTTTGCATCGCGCTCTCGCTCCATTTACAGGGTTGGCCCGCTGGCCGGGCTGGCGGCTTGGGGCGGACTCCGGGCCGGTAGGGTGGTCCGTAAACCACCCGCTGACCTGCTTCGCTAGTGAATCAATACAGTGATTTTGCCGGGAAGCGACGCGCGTCAGCAGTGGACGGATGTCAGTAGCTTGGAGCGCAGCCACAAAGCAAAACGGCGGCCGAAGCCACCGTTTTCCAAGCACACAAACTCAATGTTTAGACAGGCGCCGCAGGCCAGTCCGCCTTGCCCAGCTGCGGCCACGCGGTCTGCAGCGGCAGCCGCGACAGCTCAACGCAGTAACGCTTCCACGCCGTCAGCAAGCCCTGCTCCTGCGCCGTAGCCAGCCCCAGCTCCTGCGCGTCCTCCAAAGGCCGGCGCTGAGCGTAGGCAATCGCCAAGCGCTGCTGCAACTCCTGCTGCGCCTGCGCCGTCAGCGCCGCGCGCTGCGCATCGGCGTCCACTTTCCAGGCTTTCTTGTTCCACACCGCGAAGGCCGGCGGCTCCAGCTCGGTGGCCTGCAGGCTGTCCGGCGTGTCGCCGATTTGCGCCGTCACCGGCTGCGCGCTGGCCTTGCTCCACAGCTTGAGCGCGCGAAAATCCACCACCAGCAGCCAGCCGCCGTCACGATAGACCGCCGCTTGCCTGTTCCCCGCCTGCGGCGGTTGCTGCTCGGTAGCGTAGGCCGGAATCAGCCAGGTTTCTTCAACATCCAGCGGCGACAGGTCCGCCATGGTGGTACCCAAATACTCGCCGGTTTCCGGATGGTAGGCGTAGACGGTTTTCTGCGTGCGTTCTTGCATGGTGATCTCCTTAGTGTTTGATGCAGGCAAGCAGGGCGATGTTGCGGGGGCGGGTGCCTTTCAAAAGGTTGGTTGTCGACCCTGTAACAGCTTGCGTCAATGTGCCTCCAAGAAGTTGAGCTTGCCAGTTCGGGATCGGAGTTACACCGTAATTAACCACGGAAGTACCATCGACATGGTTGCTCTCAAAACCATCATCAAACAGACCACTCACCCATCCCAATCTATCGTTGTAACTGCTTTGCCATGCACCGCTGCGCGTCGGATCGATATAGCCTTGGTAAGGAATCAATGAGCCCATTTGCCTAGACGCAAATGCACGTCCCACGTCTACTACAGGGTGATCGCTGCTCCAGCCGCGGATAAATTCTCCGCGTAAATCAGGCAGGTTAAACGTTGTTGTCCCATCTCCTGCACCGTATCGCGTCCCAATTGCCTCAAACAACGCGGGATAAACATTGCGGCTGGCCAAGGAGCCATCACATCTCAACCAACCAGGCGGTGCAGATGGCATTGCAAAGTAGGCCACTTCGCCGGCTGGCGCCGCGGCACGCAATTGACTAGTCGTCGCGCCATCGGCAATGCCATAACCAGCCAGCGTACCCGCTTTGTCCGCCTTGATGGAAACCTCTGCCTTAGTGGCCCCATCGGTAATCCCGTAACCCGCCAAAGTAGTCGGCTTGCTATTGCCACCCCAGGCCAGTTGCTTCACCGCCTGTAGCAATTGATCCTTGCGGTTGGCGTCCAATGCCTGGCCGCTGTCCTTGATCAAGGCAATCAACTCGTCCTGAGTGGCGACAGTCGCCTGCTGCAGGCTGTTCAGCCAATCGGCGCTGACGATGGTACCCAGTTCGCCAGTGGTGGGGTTGCCGTCATGAAACAGGCCGTCCGGGCTGTTGATCGGCTTCAAAGTGTTTTGCATCGCGCTCTCGCTCCTTAATGAGTCTGCCCATGAGCCGGGCCGGCGACATAGGCGGGGTACGGACCACATTAGCCGTCGTCAGACCGCCAGTTGACCCGCTTCGCTAGTGAATTAATGCCCTCATTGTGCCGGGGAGCGACGCGCGTCAGCAGCGGACGGATGTCAGTGGCGAGCAGGCAAAAAAATGGCAACCCCGCAGGATTGCCATACTTGAAAACCGATGATGTTTACGGCGCGATCGGCGCTTTGTGTACGTAACCGCCATGCATACCGGACAGCGCTGCAGGCAAGGCCAGTTGGAAGACCGAGTTATTCTCGGCAAAAATGTGACAGTTGCTATAGCCACGCCCCCAGTCAGTCATCCCAGCCATATGCACCCAGCCATCGCTCGGCGTGATGCGCTTATTCTCCATTGGCTTGCCATTGCGATACTGGCCGCAATCAAGGTAAATAGAGCCGCTGATACAACGCAGCCAGCTCATGAATGTAACTAGTCCATCGGTACCGGCCCCATACGCCATCGCCAATGCCATATTTTTTCCATCGAGCACTTGCGCCGAATGACTCAATGCTCCACAGCGCAACTCCGCAATATGAAACTCGTTGCCATAACGCTTTTGATCACGCCCCATGCCATTCAATAAATCCTCTACCGGCTGCGCCAACTTCGGGCCAGGGCCTTCATACGAGCTATTATCATGAATGAAACGCCCCACAGAGCTAACACTCTGGCTATATGAAACATTATGCATGGGGGTGGCAAACGGAGTGGTGATCTGAATGGCTCTCACCTGGGCAATGCCCTCCGGCGTGAATGGATCGAAAAAACGCCCGCCGTCCGCCAATAGATTACGCCGCGGCAGCATGCCCACAGTGATGCCGTCCTGGATGCCGTAGCCCGCCAGGGTGCTGGCCTTATCGGCCTTGACCGCCACTTCGGCCTTGGTGGCCCCATCGCTAATGCCGTAGCCCGCCAGCGTGGTCGGCTTGCTGTCTCCGCCCCAGGCCATTTTTTTCACCGCCTGCAACAACTGGTCCTTGCGGCTGGCGTCCAGCGTCTGACCACTGTCCTTGATCAAGGAGATCAGTTCCTCCTGGGCCGAGCGCGTAGCCAGTTGCAGGTTGTTCAACCAGTCGGCGCTGACGATGGTGCCCAGTTCGCCGGTGGTGGGGTTGCCGTCGTGAAACAGAGTGTCCGGCGTGTTGATGGGCTTGAGTGCTTCTTGCATGGAATCGCCTCCCGCGGAAATGAAGAATCGGCCACGGCCGATGACAGGTGTCGTTACTGAAAGGATTTGGAGGGGATTTTGCAAGAAACACAGCAGCAGCAGCAGTGGACGGATGTCAGTGCACCGGAGGAGGGAGGCTGCTTCAAAATCCAGCGAGTGAGAACGAAACACAGCAATATCAGCTGAATACATACATAACAGAACATTCTGCAGGCATTTTCAACGTCGCTGTCTAGCTACCCTGCTAAAGCGCAGTAGACATTGAACAAGTTTTAAATACCCCGGCACCGATAATACTCCGCAATGACTTGAAGAAAAAACGGCAGCGCATGGCTGCCGTTTTGATTGATAAACCCTGAATCAGACAGGCTGCTTCGGCCAGTCCGTCTCCACCAGCCGAGGCCACATCGCCAATTCAGGCAAACGCGATAGCTCCACACAATAACGCTTCCATCCCAGCAGCCGCGCCAACTCCGCTTCCGTCGCCATGCCGATTTCCGCCGCATCCTCCAAAGGACGACGGCTGGCATAGGCTTCCACGAGGCGCTGCTTCAATTGAGCCTGCATTTGTGCTACCAAAGCGGTAGCCTGGGCCGCCTTATTAATGATCCAGCCTTTGCCATCCCAAGCCGCAAACTCGCAGGGCTCCAGCAAGGTGGCACGCAAGCTGTCCGGGGTCTCGCCTAGCTTGGCCTGGACCGGTAGTGCGGTCTGCTGGCTCCACAGTTTAGTACTGCGCCAATCCGGCATGACCATCCAGCCGCCATCGCGGAATACTGCGGTTTGACGTTCCGCAGTGACCGACGGCTGTTGTTCGGTGCTATGAGCCGGCAACAACCAAACATCTTTTTCCAGTGGCGACAGGTCCGCCTGTGTGATTCCCAGATACTCCCCGGTTTGCGGGTGGTAGGCGTAGACGGTTTTGTTTTTGATTTCTTGCATGAAAGTCTCCTTAGAACTTGATGCAGGCAAGCAGCGCAACGTTGCGGGGACGTGTGGAAAACGCCCCATTATCTCCACTGCCAGGGACAGCAGAGGCAACTGCAACGTAGTAAGTGGTATTGCTCATATCAGTGGGTGTTTTGTTGCCCTCGACATTGACGGACCACCCCTCCGTATTCCAAGCCCCGATAGCGGAAGTGCCTATTGGATAGCCTCCACTCAACTTATCGATCAGATTGCGAATATAGGTAGGGCTCTGGGATGCTCCCAGAGCACGCCCCGAATCCACCCCTCGTCCATCATCCCAACCACGGATGAACTCCCCTCGCAAATCAGGCAGATTAAAAGTCGTTGAGCCATCCCCAACACCAAACCTGGTGCCTATCGCCGCAAATAAAGCGGCGTATTCGGTTCGGCTTACCGCGGTGCCATTAGCCTTCAGCCAACCCTCCGGTGCATCGCTCATGGCAAAATAGGCGACTTGCCCGGTCAGATGACCGTCATGCATCAAGGTATGCCAGGGGTTCCAACGCTTGGCGTCGTCGTTGCGAGTACGAAAACGCATGGTGTTTCCGCGCTGATAGTCGGCCGTCAGTTGGCAGGAGTAGTCAATCTGGCCTCCCAATCCACCAAAGGCGATGAACGGGCCAGTCACGCCGCTGGAGGTGCCATAGTTGAATCCCATTTCCCCGCCGGTGATGGAAGTATCCAACGAGGTGCCATCCTGCGGGTCAATACGATAGCGACGTTTCTTGATCAAAGACGTGTCATTGCCGGAGTGCCATACTCGGAATTCACCGCCGCCTGCCTCTTTCAACACCAGTGTTTCATCGCCATAGCCTTTGTGCACCAAGGCTACCGCGCTATATCCCGGCCGATGTAGGCCTAAGGATGGGAAATCCACGCCGGTGGAGCACAGTTCCATAGTCCCTCTGCTGTACATAGTGGCGTCGTAGTTATTCGGCGTGGTCTTCAGGACATGCACAGTCTGCGCGGTAGACAGCGCCAAAGTATTAATGCCGTAGCCCGCCAGCGAATCGGCCTTATCCGCCTTGCCTGCCAGCTTGTTGGTGATGGTGGCCGCGAAGTCCTTGTCATTGCCCAGCGCCGCCGCCAGTTCCTGCAGCGTATCCAGCGCGCCCGGCGCACCGTTGACCACGCCATCGACAGCGGCCTTCAACTCGGACTTAGTCACGCCATCAGCGATGCCGTAGCCGGCCAACGTGGAGGCTGCGTCAGCCAGTTTCTGCCACTGCGCCCAATGTCCCCGATAACAACAGCGATACCAGATACCAGCATCGTTGTAAGCCTGATAGTTCTGATACACCATATTCTCGTCGGCATAGACTTGCAGCTTGCCGGCATAGGGTGTCGGGTAGTTCTTGCCACTGGCCGCTTGTGCGTCCCCCGCTGGCTATAAAGACCCGTGACGTTAATATCGTTCAGATCCACCACACCCAACGCCGGTTTCAACGGCAAAGCGTCGCCAATACCATAGCCTGCCAACGTGGTTGGCTTGCTATTGCCGCCCCAGGCAATCTGCTTGACTGCCTGCAGCAGTTGGTCCTTGCGCTTGGGGTCGGTACCCTGGCCACTGTCCTTGATCACGGCCAGCACTTCTTCCTGAGTGGCCTGAGCGGCAGACTGCATACCGTTCAGCCATTCAGCGCTGACGATGGTGCCAAGTTCGCCACTGACCGGGTTGCCGTCGTGGAACAGCTTGTCAGGCGTGGGAATGGGCTTGATGGGTTCTTGCATGAGGCGCTCCTGAGGAAAAGAGTAAAGAGCACAGACTCCCGCCCACTGAGGACGGGGCTGTGAGGGGAAGGGAGAAAGGACGGGAAGGTCCGCGTGAGGCGCGGTTTAAGGCTGGTAGGCGAAGTAGACGTAGGTGTGGGCCGGCTTCAGATCCTTGAACAGATCTTCCAGTCGCGGATCGCCGAAGGTGGTCAGGCGTTCTCCGGCCAGCGACTGGCCGGCGCGGAAGAAGTACGGCCGGGTCTTGGCACCGAACACGGTGACTTGCCACACCCAGGGGATGTCCGCCGTCCACAGCTGCTGGCCGGCGCGGTTGAGACCGGCGCGGAACGGCTGCGGCTCGCTGATGGCGATGCGGTAGCCCATGCCCGACGCCAGCCGGGTGAAGTAGGGAATGGACAGGCCGCCGGTTTCCGCCAGCTTGGCCAACACCGCCTGCTGGCGCTGCTGGTAGGGCGCGTCCGTCGGCGGGGTCAGGCCGCAGACGCGCTCCCAATCCGGCAGCAGGCCTTCGGCCAGCAGCGGCGTGGTGGCGCCCACCAGCTGCCGGGCGCCGTTCTGCACCCGGTCCAGCGCCGCGCCTTCGCTGCCCAGCTCGGCTTGCAGCCGCGGTCCGTCCGAACTGTAGCTGACCGGCGGCAGCAAGCGCGTCAGCAGTTCGCTATGCGGGGTTTGCGGACTCATTGCATCCCCCTCACCGTGAGTTTGCCCAGGCGCAGCCATTCCACTGTTTTCTCATTCACCGCCGGCGCGATATTGTCGGCGGGCGACAGCAATTGACGGTCCACCACGCCGGGCAGGTCGGAGATCAAGGCTTCCAGCCGGCTCTTGTACAGCTTGCTGCCGGGGGCCAGGCTGGAGAAATGAGCGGTCAGCACCTGACGCAGCGGCTCGGTGACGGCTTGCACGGTGGTGCCGTCCACCGTCAGCGCCACCTCGATGTCCACCGGACGCGGCGTGGGCGCCAACACCAGGCAGTTCTTGGCGGTGACCGGGCGCAGGTCTTCGATATGGGCTTGCACCGCGGCCAGGGTGTCGGCCGAGGGCAGGCTGTCCTGGGCGGTGATCACCACGTCCACGGTGCCGAGGCCGCGGCGCAACGGGTAGACGTAGGCGGCAGACACGCCCGGCACTTCCAGCGCCCAGCGTCGGTAATCATGGCGGTTGCCGCCGGCCGGCGGGCGACGGATCAGCTCCAGCAGCCGCGCCAACAAAGCGGCGTCGTCCTCTTCGTCCACGCCGCCGTCCATGCTCGCGAAGCTGACGCGGCTGGCCAGGCCGCTGGGCGCGGCCATCAGTTCCGCCACCGTGCCGGCCGGCACATTGCCGGCCAGGCCGGGCAGATCGGCGGCCACCGCCGCGCGGGCCTGGCCGTCCACATCCAGCTGGCCGCCGGCCTGAGTGGTGTAGAGCTGTTCGCCCAAGCGCACTTTCAGACCGGCGGCGAAGCCGGCGCCGGGATTGCCGCTCAGTTGCAACAGGCCTTTGGCCGCCACCGGCGGCTTGCGGCTGAGACCGCGCACCCGGGCGTGCTGTTCCAGATAGTCGCGGTCGGCGCTGTCCGGGAAGATCTGGCGGGCGATCCAGTTTTGATGCTGGTACAAGCCTTCCACCGCGCTGGCGACCGAGCTGGCGCGCACGTAAAAGTCGCTGTCGGGACCGACGTCGGCGTCGGCGCGCAGGTTTTGCAGATCGCGCAGCAGCGCGCCGCGTATGGTTTCAAAATCCGGGGTGGACAAAGGCATCAGGCTATCCTCACATGGTGTTGGAAATGTCGGGTCTGGCCGCCGGCCTCTTCCACTTCGACCAGCAGCAGCAAACGGCCGCTGCCGGGGCGTTGCGCCTCTACGCCGACGCGGCGGGCGCGTCCGTCGCGCAACAAGGGTTGCAAGGCTTGTTCGGCGTATTGGCAGGCCAGCAGGTCTATCTGGTTGCTGTCCTTGCTGCGAGACAATAGATGCAGGCGGGAGCCGAGTTCGGGATCGGCCCACCAGCCGCCCAACGGGGTCATCAGCCTCAGGTAGACGGCATTGGCCAGGGTGTCGGTGGTGCCGCCGGCGTAATCGCCGGTGATGGGGTCCAATAGAGGGTCCATGGCGTTATTTTCCGGGTTTGAAGGGATTGGGGATAAGGGAAGCGGGTCAGTGCCGGCGAGCGTTCAAGCAAGCGATATCAACAGCACGCTTGGTGAAAATCGTGTTTTACAACGGTGGGCTGGTCGTACCATGCACGCCGTTATGTTGGTGTCCCACCAGGCTCTTGCCACCGGCCACCACGTCGCCGCTGACGGTGACATTGCCTTTCACACTGGCGCCGCTGCCGCCCTGGATGGCCATGCCGCCGTTGCCGTTAATCTGGCCCTGAGCCACCAGCTGCGCGCTGGTGCTGAGCGTGGGCGTGGTGAAGCTGGCCTGTTCGCTGGCGTTGACCTGCCAGTTCTTGCAGCGCAGGCTGAAGGTGTCGCACTCCACCTCGATCAAGCGGCCGCGTTTAAGCACGATCTTGCTGCCTTCGTCGCTGTACAGCGCCACTTCGCCGGGTTTGAGCTGCTTCAACCGATAGTTGCCGTGCTCGGTGGCGATCACCACGCCGTGGCTGCTGCGCCCGCCCAAGGGCAGCACCACCGCCATGCTGCCCGGCGGCGGATTGGCGCTGTAGCCGTAATGCTGGAACAGCTCGACGTCCTGCAGTTGCTCGCCGGCCAAGGCGTCGGCCTGCACGGTTTGCACGTCGCCGGCGCTATCCACGCGGGTCAACACCGCGCGAAAGCCCTGCCGCACATTGCTGAAGGCGCGGCGAATTCTCTGGTCTACGTCATTCCACATCGTTTCAACCTTTCTTTAGTTTCAGCGTTTGCGCATGACCGGCAGCCAGCGGCCGTCCTCTTTCAACGTCAGCCGGGTAGTGCTGCCCTGCCCGCGCCCGCCGCTGAAGGTGCGCGCCATCAGGAAATAAGTGCCGCCCTTGATGCCGTGCGGCTCGCTTTCCACCTGGATGCGCTGGCCAGGGGCCCACAGTTCGCCGGCGCTGTTGCGATGTCCGGCCACGGTGGCGCTGAGGGTGTAGCCGGCCAGCCGCGCGTCGGCCAGCATCTTGTCCGCGCGCGCCGCCAGTTCCGCCGGGTTGGCGGCGTCCGGCTCCACCACGATGCGCGGTTTGTGATAACGAACATCCGGGTCCGCGGACTGGTGCTTGAGATCGTGTCTGCCCGGGGTCAAAGCTTGACGGTGGCCCTGGCCCAGCAGGGTCAGCTGCGAGTAACGCGGCGCGTGGGAACGGGTTTCCGCCAGGCTGAGCACATTGTTGCCCTTGCCGTCGCGGCGCAGGATCAGCTTGGCCTTGGCCGGCGCGCTGTAGTCCGGTCCGCCCACCACCAGGGTGCCGTCCGGATCGAACCAGGCGGCCAGGCCGTTGGCTGCGGCGGCGCGGGTGAGCACGTCCCAGGCGCTGTTGCCCGGGTCTACGCTGATTTTCTCGATCTGGCCCTTGGCCTTGCCATCCACGCGCACCCGGCTGACGCCCAGCGGCTTGATCACGTTCTCCAGCACGTCGCTCAGCGTCATGCCCTTGCCAGTGAGCAACGGCGCGCTGCAGTCCAGCAACATGCCGGCCAGATCCCGGCCCGACAGCGTCAGCTGGTGGCTGCCGGCGCCTATGCTGTGACTGATGTCGTCCACCCGCCCCTGCAGCACCACGTCTGCGCCCACCAGTACCTTGACCTCGGCGCCCGGCTCCACCGCTGGCGGCACCTCGCCGCCGGGCAGGCCCAGCGACACCTGCCAGGCGTCGGCGGCCACGGTCAGATCGGAGTCGATGCTGTACTGGGTCCAGTAACGATGAGCCTTGCCGGCGATCTCCAGGCTGACTTCGTTCTTGGCCGAGGCGCTTTTAGCGGGCGTAACCATGGATCAGCTCTCCTGCTTGCAGATGGTTGGGATGCGCCAGCTGCGGATTCAGGCGCAGCAGTTCGGCGGCGCGGCCGCTGTCGCCGTACCACAGGTGGGCCAGCTGACGCAGATTGGCGGCGGACTCCACCTTGCGGGTAATCAAGGGCGGCTTGGCGGCCACCAGGCCGGCGGCGCTGCGTTGCACCTGCAGGCCCAGATCGCGCAGGCTTTCAATCACCTGGCGCGCGTCCTCGCCCGGCAGCGCCTTGCGCCATTGCTCTATGGTCTGCTGCAAGGTGGCGCGCACGTCGCCGGCCACTTGCTCCAGCGCCGGCGGCGTCAATGTCGGCTGCGCGGCTTCCGAGCGGAACAGATCGGCAGCGGCGTTCGCCATCGAGGTGGACACGGTCAGCTTGAGCAAGGCGTCGATGCGGATCTCGTCCTCGGTCCAGACCTCCAGCGCCTTGCCGGCCTGGCTCAAGCTGTCCGACGCGCGGCCGATTTTCTTGGACACGCCGTTGAGCCTGTCCTTCATCGCGTTCCAATCGGCCAGAGTAGCCTGCGGCAGCTTCGCTTCCGCCTCCCACTTCAGGCCCGGCCAGATTTCCAGCTTGACGCCAAAACGCCAGTTGGCGACCTCGTCCACCAAGGACGTCACCTGGCCGATGAAGGCTTGCGGATAGGCCAACAAGTCCACCACCTGGGCAATGCCTTGCTGCGCCATGCCGGCAAGCTGCCGCACGGTATCGCTCAAGCGCACGCGCAGCGCGCCCAGCCGGGTCAGCGCGGTATTGGCGTTTTGCAGCAGGCCCTGAGCCTTGGCGAAGGCCTCGCCGCCCAGGCTGCGCGCCTTGGCCGCCAAAGCGCTGATGGCCTCCACCTGCTGCAAGGGCTGCTGGCTGGCGAAAAAGGGATTGCCCGGCGTGGCCTCCACCCAGTTCGCTTCCACGGTGCAGGAATCCGGCGCGTCAGCCTCGTGACTGATCTGGTAATCCAGCAGTTGCGCCTTGGGCATGCTGCCGAATACCGGGTGAATCAACTCGCCCGGACCGGCCTGGTCCAGCGCGGCGACGAAGTCGCGCAGCCGCTGCTGATAATCACGGCCCCAGAAGAAGACGCTGAGCGAAACCTTGCGCGCCTTGCGGCCCAGGTCTTCTACGTCGGCGCCGTCCAGATAGGGGTATTCGTGCATCGCCTGGTCGCGCTGGGCGCTGTCCACGCTGCGCAGGCATTCGAAGCGCACCCCGCGGAAACTGGCGTCCACCAGCGCGCCGGCGGCGGAACCGGCAAACAGACTGAGATTGAACATCAGCTTCTCCTTTGTTGTTGGCTATTGGCGGTGTTGACGGCGGCGACGATATTGCCGTTTTGGACGTCGACGGTGACTTGGATGGGTTGGGACAGCACGCTGCTGAGTTGGGACAGGGTGGCTTGCAAGGCGGATAAGATAGCTTGCAGTTGTGCAGCATCTGCTCCCCTGTGTTTGTACTGGCAATTTCTCTTCCCTCGGGTAGCAGGATCCCACCAGCCGGTACGGGAGCTGCCTTAGGCTTAGCGGCCTCTTTTACCTTGGCCTGTTCAGCTTTTTGCTTGGCTGCTTCTTGCGCCTTGGCTTGCTCCGCCTTTTGCTTGGCCGCTTCTTGTGCCTTGATTTGCTCAGCTTTTTGCTTGGCCGCTTCATGCGCCTTGGCTTGCTCAGCTTTTTGCTTGGCCGCCTCTTGTGCCTTGGCTTGCTCAGCTTTTTGCTTGACCGCCTCTTGTGCCTTGGCTTGCTCAGCTTTTTGCTTGGCCGCTTCTTGCGCCTTGGCCTGATCAGCTTTTTGCTTGGCCGCTTCTTGCGCCTTGGCCTGATCAGCTTTTTGCTTGGCCGCTTCTTGCGCCTTGGCCTGACCAGCTTTTTGCTTGCCGGCTTCTTGTGGCTGGGCCTGACGCTTGGCCCCTGTGTCTGCAGTCTGTTGTTCAGCTCGGGGCAGTTTGTTCTTGGCCGTCGTTGTGAGCTGAACTTGTTCTTGTGCTCCTACCTTTTGAGCACCTGCTTTGTTCAAATACTCTGCTCTGGGTCGCAAAAACTTTTTAGGGGTTCCCCAATAACCACTATCTGGTCCGAATTTCGCAGAAGCAGGCCCAGTACTAGATTGCGAGCCAAAGAATTTCCCGTTTCCCGTTTTAGCGTCAAACTCCTCAACTAAGCCTGTGTGATTATTTCTCCCACGCCACAAAGCAATATCACCTGGCCGTACATCTTTTAGATCAACCTCCTCGTAGTACTTTGATTTATCCAGTCCACCCGTATTTTCATAGGGTATCTCGTAACCAGCGCCTTTTATTACCTGGCTAACCAAATTTGAACAATCAATTTTACGAACACCACCAGCACTCGCCTTACCGTTACTACCATACCCGTATTGATAGCCTTTGAAATGTTCTCGCTGATCAAGAATAGCCGAATAACTTTTCATTGACTGCAGCTGGTTTTGTACATTTTTAACTGAATTCGAGACACTCCCCTTTGAATTTATATCTTCAGCAGGTTGAGCTTGAGACACCCTAGCTGAGCCAAGTTCTTTCAAGTAATACTGATACCTTTTTTGGCGATCTGACAATCCGTTGCCACCACCATTAATCAGTTTAGTAACGGCCCTCACATTACCATTCCTGGCATATTTAACTATTTCAGGTTGTTTTTTTTGCCAAAACCATGTTGCAATTTTAGCAGCAATTGCTGTATTTTCAGCCAACTCTGGGTTGGCAATCAAATCCAAGTTTAAGGCTTTTCCCGCAGCCTCATAATTAGATCGACCAGTGATTTGTATGAAGCCACGCCCCCGATACCTGAATCCATCACCCTTTTTATTATTTCCTAGATTTTTTTTACCCCACTCACCACCATAAATCGCTTCATAAACTTTTTCTTGACCAGAATTTATTAAGGATTGCACTTGAGACTCTGTTGTAATCCCTTGTGCATTGAGCCGATCTTTGAATTTTTTCAATACATTTTTTGCCGTCCGGTAATTCCCTTCCCGCAAAGACTCAAACCCTCCACTTTCATGAGCCATTTGTGCCAGAAACATTGCCTGTTCTTTAGGGTCACGGATATTTGCTGCTAGCATTTCATCGATCAACCTAGCCTTATTGGAAGCAATAGCCTGTTGGCGTTTCTGTTTCATATTCGCCATAATGTGCCCTCTGGGAAAAAGCGGTGTGCCATCGGCACACCGCATACAGTCAAATTAAGCGTGTTACTCAATTACTTTCCGCAGCGACAGCAGCTTGATATCGCGGCGCGCTTCGCTCTCCACACCGTATTTCTCGCCCACTTCCAGCGTGAAGCAGTCCAGGTAGCTGGTGCGCTTGCCGCCCGGCGCCACCGGGAATTCGGTGAGCTTGGCGCCTTCGATCGCTTCCCAGTCCAGCTCGCCGGACAGCGGGATGGAGACGGTGACGGACAGCTCGTATTCCGAGATGCCGCGCGCGAAGCCGCGGGCGCGGCCACTGCTGTTCATGGTTTTCACCAGCTTGCGGCCGGTCTTGCTGCTGACGTTCAGATCGATGACGTCGATTTCCTGGCCGTTGACTTCCAGTACGATCGAACCTGCGTATTCTTTCAAAGCCATGTGAATGTCCTTTTCGGTTTCATGTGGGCGGCCCGGCCGGTTTGACGGCGGGCCGCCGGATCAAGCGTTAACGGGGAAAAACTAGGTCCACCCGGGTAAGCGCGCAGGGGCAAGACGGCGCGCCGCGGCACCCCGCGTGTTTACCCAGCGCCGCTTACAGCAGCAGATCGATGCGGCCGGCGAACACGTGCAGACCGTTGACCACGTCCACCGGGATCTTGGCGTCCAGACGGTTCACGTCTTGCGCGTCGCGCTCAACGATCAGGCCGTCCTTGTTGGCCTCCACCGCCTCGATGATTTCCAGCTCTTCCAGCTTGTAGAGCACGTCCAGCAGCTCGGAGCGGACCTTGGACGGGGTGCGATCGGACAGCTTTTCGCGCGGGAAGCGCAGCGCCACGCGCTCGCGGCATGCGCGGCGCACGTAGTCCAGAGTGCGGATGGTGGTCAGATCCAGCAGCGACACGTCATCCACGCCCTGCGCGTCCTTGGTGTAGGTGCTGATGGAGCGCACGATCTGCACGCGTTCGCCCGGGCCCACTTCCAGCGGGGTCACGCCGTTGTAGAGGGCGTTTTCCTGCTCGGTGCGGCTGGTGCGGGCGGCCAGTTCCACCACGTCCAGGCCTTTGAGCTCCAGGGTGTTGAGCGGACGGGCCGGATCTTCCTCGCTGGCGATCACCGCGGCGTAAGCGGCGGCCAGTTCGCCCGGCAGCTTGGCGGAGCCGCGATACCAGGCGGCGCTGACGCGGCCGCTGGCCAGTTTGGAGGCGACGGCGCTGACTTCCGACAGCGCGCCGACGGCGCCGACCACGCCAATGGCGCCGCGTTGCTCCATCGGACCGGACACGAAGTCCAGATGGGTGCGCAGCGCGGTGAAGGCGGTGTCGTTGTTGAAGGGGTTGACCACGATGTGGTGGCCGCCGCTGACCACGGCCGCCAGCGCCGGAGCGATGTCCGGATCGGCGGCGCCGCCCTTCATCGCGCCCACGGTGATGCCGAGGCCGGCGATCTGTTCCTGCGCTTTCAAGGCGACGGCGTTGCCGGCCGCGCCCTTGTGGCGAGCGGTCAGGGTCAGCACTTCCTTGGCCGCGACGGCGGTCACCGGCAGATCCGCCAGCTTGTCGACGGCGGCCTTGGCGGCGGCGGCGATCTTGGCGGCGTCGTCGCCGGCGGCCACGGCCACGTCGATGCGGCGGCCGCCGATGAACAGGCTGGCCACGCCGGCGCCGGTGGCCGGGCCGGTGAAGGTGAAGGTGCCGACGGCGGCGGCGGCGCTGTCCGCGTCGTCAACCGCGATCACGCTGAGTTGCAGATAGGGGTTGGCGTTGATGGCGGCGCGGGCCAACAGATGAGCGTAGGAGCCGCGGCCGAAAGCCTGAGCGGCCTGCTCGTCGCTGAACACATCCAGCGCGGCCAGAGCCGGCTGAGCGGAGTCGGCGAAACGCTGGCCGATCACCAGCACGCGCTGCGGATTGCCCGGCAGGGTGCGCACCGCCAGCTTGGTGTTGAACTCGAAGTATTTGCCCGGCTTGCGGATGGACGCCGGAATCTGGTCGAAGCTGATGTTGGGGCTGGCCATAAAGTATGGGCTCCTGATTGATGCGGTTGGGGGAAAGTCGCCGCGCCGGACAGCGCGGCGGGATACTGCGAAAAATCAAACGGCGGGCGGCTTGGGCTGCAGCACGACATCCTGGGCCTTGACGGCCGTTTTGCCGTCCAGGCTGTAGTCCAGCCGGGTGCTGCGCCATTCGGCGGCGGGGCCTTCCAGCCTGCCGCCGAAGCGGGCGAACAGCTGGTCCGGATCCGTCTCGCCTTGCGGCGACGGCCAGTGGCCGTTGTCCAGCGCCTCGTCCAGCCAGTGGGTGGCGAAATCGCAAGCCACCAGGCTCCAAGGCTCGCCGTCCCGCTGCGCCTGAGCCAGCGGTCGCACTTGCTCGGGAATCAGCGGCGACACCGCCAGGCCGAAATCCTGGGCCGCCAGCAAGCGACGCACCGCGTAAACCAGCTGCCAGACGCCGGCGCCGGCGTAGCCGCGATCCGCCTGCAGGCGGTCGCCGACGATGACGGTGAAGCGGGCCTGCGCCTTGTAGCGCTGGCGTTGGCTGGCCGAAGGCTGGCAGGCGATAACGCCGCCGGCCACGGTCCACAACGCCGGCAAGCGCGCCAGCGCCTGCGGATTCAGACCCGGGCTGCCCGCCGCCGGCGTCAGCCGGCTTTGGTAACGGCCTTGCGCCAGATCCAGCCCGCAGAGGCCGGTTTCGTCCAAATCGGCCGCCACTTCGCGCACCATGCGGCCCAGGCCTTGGCGCAGGCGGTCGGCGATGGCGTCTTGCAGTTGGATCAGCTGGGACATGATTTCCTCAATGATTCAGCGGTTTATCGATACGGCTATTGTCTCGCGCCCGCGGTTTTGGGCTTAGCTGAGCGATGTCAGTGGGGGCTTGCAGCCGCGGGCGCGGCCGAGGTGGATCAGGCCTTGATGCAGGCCAGCAGGGCGAGGTTGCGAGGACGGGCGGTGCCGACCGAACTGAGGTAGTTGCTCAGCGCGCCCTTGACGCCGGTCACGTAGTGCATTTCCAGACCGGGGTAGCCGGCCAGGTCCGGAACGTCCGCGCCGAAGGCCGCGGTGCCGGCTGCAGCCTGACCGGTGCCGACATTGGTGCTGATGTTGTACAGCTCGTTGTCGCTGAAATACTCGTTGGCGGCGACCAGCGTGCCCTTCTGCGCGCTGCCGTTCTTGCGCGCCGGATCGACACCGCGGCCGTCGTCCCAGCCACGGATGAATTCGCCGCGCAGGTCAGGGACATTGAACATGGCTTCGTCGCTGTTCTTCGCATCGCGGAAGCTGTCGCCGATCACGCTGAACAAGACGGGATACGCGCTTTTGGCATAGGCCTTGCCATCTGCCTTCAACCAGCCTTCCGGGGCTTTCTCCGCGGCAAAATGCATGACAGCGCCGCTGGGCACGCCTTGTCCCTTGCCTGCCTCTTGGCCGCAACAAGTCGCGTTCATCTGGAACTGCGCGCCCTTGCCATCCGCAGCCATTGCAGCGTCTTCATGGCCAATTAAATTGAACTGCAGCTGCGGCTTGATACAGATCGTCGTTTGCGACATCTGGATTCCTTTCACTAGGTTTGAGAAGGGGGAAATTCGACGCCGCGCCGGAGGCGGGCGGATGAAACGGCGTGCCGCCGCTCAGTGGATCAAGCGCTTGAGGAACTCGCCCAGCAGCGTCACCGCCAGCGCGGACACCGCGCCGGACAAGGCGCCGCTGCGCGCGGCCTGGACTTCGACGTCGCGCAGGCGGCTGTCCAGCTCTTCCAATTTTTTGTCTTGTTTGGCGAGGTGGGCCACGATCATGTCCAGCTTGCCTTCTATGCGGCCCAGGGCCATCAGATTGTCATGTTCCACGTGAAACCCGCCTTTCAGCCTTCGGCCAGTTGTTGGCAAATCACGCAGCGGGTGCAGCTGGGCATGATCGCCCGTCGCGCGGACGGAATGGGGTCGCCGCAATCCTCGCAGTGGCTGTAGCCTGTCTGGTCGAACTGCTGGTAATGGCGGGCAATCGCTTGCTCGCGGAACTCGGTTTCCAGCTCGCTGGCCCGATCGAAAAAGTCGCTCATGGTTGTGGTCCTTCGGAAGTAAACAGCCCGCCGAGCGCCGTCAGCCTTTGTTCCAGCTGCTGGCACCAGGCGCCGTAATCGGCGGCGTGGGCCAGGAGGTCTGCTGCCGGTAGCCCGGCGCCGGCGGAGGCGGCTTGATGGGGATTTGCAATAGATACGGAGTCGGTTGCGGGCACTGCGGCGGCGGCGTAGCCGAGGACTTGCCGGTAGAGGCGCAGGCCGTCAGGGCCAAGGCCGCCATAGCGGCCGCCATCCTGTTGCACGACATATTCGATCCTTTGTTTCTGGTCTCGCAGCCGCTGCTGCAGATCCTGTTGCTGACTCAACAAGCGCGCCTCCTGCCTGCCCAGCAGTTCGCGCAGACGTTGCTGCTGCTGCAAGGCCGCCTGCAGTTGCAATTGGGCGCGCTCCGCTTCCGCGGCCTGGCGGCCTTGATCCGCCGCCCGCTGTTCGGCCAAGCGCGCGCGCCAGTTCTCCGCGCCGTGTCGCAGCCCCAGCGGGTAGGCCAGGCCCGCCGCCAGCAAGGGCGGCAGCAGCCAGCCCCCCAATTTCAGCCATGCGAAGCCCGGCCCCATCAGCGCCCGCCTCGATCGCGCCAGGCGGCGATCAGCCGCAAGCCGGCGGAGTAGCCGCCGACGATGCCGAGATAAATCAGCCAGATATCCGCGCCCAGGGTGCCGCGCAGCCCTTCCACCACGAACAAGAGCGTGGCCGCCGCGCAGGCGATGTTCGCCCACAGCCGGGAATGGCTCAGCCGGCGGCCGCCGGGCCGGGTCAGCAAGTCGGACAGACGCATCATTTTTTCTCCTTGTCGAGGTCGGTCGGATTCAACTCAAAGTGGGGAAACTCGCGGAATGGCGCGTCCGGTCGGCCATACCAATTCAGGCCTAGCGCGGCGCCGATCTCGCCCATCAGCTGCCAGTGCGGATGGTGGGCGTCCCAGACCGGCTTGCCGCCGATCAGCGGCACCACGTCGAAGGCCCGCGCGGCCGGACTGCCGTGCAACATGGCGTTGTGCGCGGACTGGCCCGCGCGGGCGTTGGTGACCTTGAGACCGGGCCGGCTGCGGCCCTGCGCGTACAAGGCGTCCTGTTCCGCGCCGGAGCGCCAGGTGCAGGTGATCAAAGCCTCCACGCCGGCGTCGCGGCAGCGCCGCACAAAGGCCTCGGCCAGGGGTTGCAACTGCGGATGCAGGTCGGAAATAGCTCTGCTGGCCATGAAAACTCCTTGTTGTTGGCGAAACGTGGCTCATCGGCCGGCCGTAAGCCGGCCGCCTTGCGCGGCGCGCGCGCTGCCCTGCCAGGCAGAGGCGGAACCGGCTGGAAACAAACAGGAGAAATCGGAAGAGAGGAGAAGCGGAGTACAGCCTTAATGCAGATCTTGACTGGGCGTTTTCAGCACGCGCCACACCATGCGGTCGCTCAGTTGGAAGCGGATGGCCAGCACGCTGACCGCCTCGTTGGCGCCCAGGCCTTGGTCCAGCAGCTGATCGAAGTCGCTCAACAGCTGCTGATTGCGCGCCAGACGCAAGGCTTGGCTGCAACGCGGCACGTACAGGATGTCGCCGCCAAAATGATGGGTCAGACTGGCGGCGGCGTCCTCCCCTATCACCTCCACCAACGCGGCGAAGCGCAGCTGGCCCGCCTTGCTTTGGTTTTTGGAGATGGGCAAGGTGGTGCCGCCCAGCGCCTGCACCAGTTGCAAGGTGCGCGGCAGCCCGATCAGCTCAGCCACCAGGCGCATGGTTTCGGGCAGGGCCGGGGCAATATTGGCTACGGTCATCGCGGAAATCTCCTTGTGAGCACGGAACAAAGACGATAAGTTCTAAATAAGTTATAATTAATCAAGGCCATGTACGCCGTTCGCATTTAGAACTCGTGTTCTAAACGCTGGCAAGCCCATGAATTCTATTGAATTCGGCCTCCATAGCATCTTCTTCTACGGGGGATGGCTGTGGGCATATTTGTTTTGAACTTTACCCAGGTGCATGAGTGCTATTTTAGTTCAAAACATAAAACTGATCAATTAGTACGATGTCACTACCTGTCCTTTTGTACAGGGCATTTGACCGGGCCGTGGCGCCGGCCTCGCACGCCAAATGGAGTTCTATATGGAAAAAAACTTGGAACAGAGTGACTTCAAGCAACGGCTGGAGTCGTTGATAGGCGCGGAGAAGCCCTACGCCTGGGCCACTCGCATTGGAATCAACAAAGGCTCGTTCACCAATATGTGGTATCACGGCGGCGTGCCGCGCGCGGCCACCGCCAGCAAGATCGCGGAGGCCAGCGGTTGCAGGCTGGAATGGCTATTGCACGGCAGCGGCCCGCAGTACGACGCGGCGCCGCCGGTAGGCGCCTCGATTAGACTAGAACGCGATTCGGACTGTTTTGTACCCGACAACGTCCATGATGAGTTCTGTTTCATCCCGCGCTATAACCTGAAGGCTTCGGCCGGCTTTGGTTCCAATGCCAGCGAAGAGGCGCCGATGTTCTATATGGCCTTCCGCAAATACTGGATCAAGAACCATCTGAACGCCTCCGCCCGGGACTTGGCGGTGATCAGCGTCAAGGGCGACAGCATGAGCGGCGTGCTGGAGGATCGCGACACCATCCTGGTCAACACCGCCGAGCACTCCCCCGGCGAGGGCTTGTACGTAATCCGCATGGGCGAGGACATCTTCGTCAAGCAGTTGCAGCGTTTGCCCGGCGGCGCGGTGCAGGTGCGCAGCGCCAATCCCTTGTACGAGACCTTCACCGTGGACCTGCAACGCAATACCGGCGAGTTCGAGGTCATCGGCCGCGTGGTCTGGTTTGGCCGCCAGATCGGCTGACCCGGACCCGACGCGGGTGTAAACTGCTGTTTTGCCGCACCGCATGAAACGAGACACCACCATGATTCAACACATCGAAGCCAGCCTGAGCGAGGCGCAAACCGCCTTGGCCAATCTGCTGGCCAACCCGGAAGCGCTGGCCAGCATCGACGCGGCGGCGCAAACCCTGATCGCCAGCCTGACGGCCGGCGGACGCATCTTTTCCTGCGGCAATGGCGGTTCGATGTGCGACGCCATGCATTTCGCCGAGGAACTGACCGGCCGCTATCGCAAGAACCGCCGCGGCATGGCCGCGGTCGCCATTTCCGACCCCAGCCACATGACTTGCGTGGCCAACGACTACGGCTACGAGTTCGTGTTTTCGCGCTATCTGGAAAGCCACGCCCGCGCCGGCGACGTGCTGATCGGCATCAGCACCAGCGGCAACAGCCAGACCATCGTCAACGCCGCGGAGGTGGCCCGCGACATGGGCGTCAAGGTCATCATCCTCACCGGCCGCGCCGGCACGCGGCTGGAGCCGCTGGCCGACGTCTACGTCAACACGCCCGGCGGTCAGTTCGCGGACCGGGTGCAGGAACTGCACATCAAGGTGCTGCACATCCTGATTGAATTGGTGGAACGCCACTTCTGCCCGGAAAACTATTGAGTTTCCCTTTCGTCACGCTTGCCATTGTGCGGAAGACGCGCGCCGCGCCCTATGCGACGCCTGTCAGTACAACGGCATGACGGCGCCGCGTAAAAAACCGCCGCCCGGTCAACCCGGCGGCGGTTTTGCTTTCCGGCTGCGCGGCGCTAGCGGTTGAGGAAAGCGCCGATGCGCTGATACACCGCGCGGCATGCCTCGGGCACGATGGCCTCCAGATTGAGAAAGGCGTGCACCATGCCGTCCAGGTGCATGTGCTCCGCCTCCACCTCCGCCGCGCGCAGCTTGTCCGCGTAAAGAAACGCCTCGTCGCGCAGCGGATCGAAACCGGCCGACACCAGCAGGGTCGGCGGCAGTTTGCGGCTGAAGCCGCCATGCAGCGGCGAAGCCTGCAGCCGGTTTTCGGCATGCTGGAAGTAATTGTCGAAATACCAGGCCACCCGCGCCTTGGTCAGCAAATAGCCCTCGCCGTTCTCGTCCACCGAGGGCTGGCTCAAAGTGTAGTCGACGCTGGGATAGATCAGCACCTGACGCTTGATCCGCAAGGAGGCGTCGTACTGGCCCAGGCCGCTGAGGCTGGAGGTCAGCGCGCCGCCGGCGGAATCTCCGGCCAGCGACAGCTGACGCACATAGGGCAGCTGGCGCGCGTCCAGCGCCTGCCACAAGCCCTTGGCCACGACGGCGGCGTCCTGCAGGCCCGCCGGATACGGGCTTTCCGGCGCCAGCCGGTAGTCGGCGGCCACCACCACGTGCTGGCTGGCGGCGGCCAAGCGCCGGCAGATCGGGTCGTAAACGCTGACGCTGCCCACCATGTGTCCGCCGCCGTGGAAAAACGCCAGCACCGGCAGCGCGCGCTTCGGGTCCGGGTGGTAGATGCGCACCGGCACGGTGAAGTCGCGGCCCGGCACCAGATCGTCGTTGACCCAGGCGATGTCCGGCCCCGGCGTCACCATCTGCCGGGTCAGATTGGCCAGCGCTTCGCGCGCGCCGATCGACGTCGCCTTATAGCCTTTGGCCACCAGTTCGGCCAGTTCGCGGTTGTATTCCTCCAGCCAGACGGCCAGAGCGGGATCGAGCTGATGCATGCGAGCTCCTATCGGCCCAGCGTGAAGGACGGCGCTCGGGCGCAAGCGGGAAGAGGGGAAGCCGGACGCGAAACGCGCTGGCAGGCTATTCCGTCTACGGATTTAGCCAGCTTATACCATTGGTATTACAGCGCAAGCCCGCCGCGCGCGCCTGGCATGCCCGCCCCCTTAGAACTTGTTCAAAGCCTGCTGCGCGTCGTGGACGCGTTACACGGTGTGCACACCTTCGAAATGCTCATGCAGCACGAGCACATTCCGCTTCCTCGGCTGTTTTCGCCTGGTCTCGCCCTTGCTCGCGAGATTTTGAACAGGCTCTTTAGGCGCTCAGCCAAACAGCCGTTCCAGCAGGCTGGGTTTGCGCGTTTGCAACAACTGCTCGGCGCCCAAGAGCAAATCGTCTATCAGCCCCGGGTCGGCGCGCGGTTGCCGCGCCTGCGCCGGATTGGAGCGGCCGGACGGCGCCAGCTCCAGGTTCGGCCCGCGCCGCGTCAGCCTATAGCCGCCGGCGCAGCTGGGACAGAAAATTTCCTCGCCGTCGGCCATGCCGCGCGGCACGGCGATGATGGGGCCGCAGCCCTGGCAGCTTTGCAAGGGAATGCCCGGTTCGCTGTGGCCGATGATGTGATCGAAACGGCCGGCCTCGCCCAGCTGGATGAAGCGCTCACCCAGTTCGCGGTCGAACTGGCTGCCCAGGTTCTCCCGGATGATGGCCAAGGCGCGCTCCTTGGGCATGCCCCTCCGGTACGGCCGGGTACTGGTCATCGCGTCGAAGGCGTCCGCGATGCCGACGATGCGCGCCGCCAGCGGTATCTCCTTGTCCCTCAGCCCCTGCGGATAGCCGCGGCCGTCCGGCGTTTCGTGATGGCGCAGCACCGCGTCCAGCGCCAGTTCCGCCAAGGGATGATCGCTCAACAAATCCGCGCCCACCTGCGGATGGGTCTTGATCACCTCGTATTCGGCGTCGCTGAGCTTGTCCGGCTTGTTCAGCACCGCGTCCGGCACGCCCACCTTGCCCAGATCGTGCAGGAAGCCGCCCAGCGCGATGCGTTCCACCTCGGACTGCGGCAGGCCCAGATGATCGGCCAAGGCGTAGCACAGCCGCGACACCCGCCATAAATGCCCGCCGGTGTAAGCGTCGCGCGCCTCCACCATCATCGCCATCGTATACAGCGTTTTCAGCAGCTCCCGCGCTTGTCGCATCTCTATCCCCGCATGCCGATGAGGCCCGGCCGCGAGAGCGATATCTGCAAGCGCTCCGGCGGCGACTCAGGCCGAATGATTTCAATATGGCATATCAATGCGGCTTTGCTGCGCTGGCAGCAATACGACAGTCAAACGCCCGGAAATAGAGCAATCATTCCATTCGCATGAAATTTTCATTTTTCTTGGCTAGCCTAGGCGGCACGCGGATTGCGCGCCGCCCGCGGCGCCGGTCCATGCGTTTTCGCCGTCGCCTGACGGCGTTCCACACGAGGAGACAACAATGAAATCGCTGCTATTGCTGGGCCTTGCCCTGGGCCCCTTGGCCCATGCCGCCGCCGCCGAACCGATTCAACCCGATCCGCGCTACAGCCATGTGCTGTCCTCGTCCGGCCCGCTCAGCCGCGAACAGCTGCTGAAGACGGCTCCGCCGGCGCCGATGAGCCGCGCCGCGCGCGGCGACGCCAATATCGAGCTGATGTCGGTGCCCGGCCCGGCCACCTACACCTATTTGCGCTGCTATTACCGCACCGGCAGCGACGCCGCCAAGCCCACCACCGACTACGTGTGGGGGCTGGACCCCAGCAGCGGCGATTACTACCGCTTGAACGGCTACTGGTGGTCCAGCAGCGCGCTGGACTGGAAAAACATGTATTACACCGACGTGGCGCAGAGCACGCTGCAATCGGTCTGCCGCAACACCTTGCAGAAAAAAGGCATTCAGCAGAACCCGGCGATGGTGTTCGCCGCCGACAACCAGCTGTCCTTCAACTACACCGTGTGGACCAACGGCAAGGCCGGCCAGGGCGCCGCCGTCAACAAGATCGTCGCCTTCGGCGACAGCCTGTCCGACAACCAGAACGTCTACAACGCCTCGATGTGGACGCTGCCCAACCGCAACAGCTGGTTCCTAGGCCACTTCAGCAATGGCCAGGTGTGGGTGGAATACCTGGCCGGCCGCCTGCAGCTGCCGGTGTACAACTGGGCGATAGGCGGCGCCGGCGTGGACACGCAAAAACTGGTGATTCCCGGCGTGCAGCAGCAGGTGCAGTCGTGGAAGGATTACATGAAGCAGGCCCGCGACTACGATCCGGCCACCACCTTGTTCACCATGCTGATCGGCGGCAACGATTTCGTGAACTACAACAACTCGGTGGACAAGGTGATAGGCGGCCAGAGCCAGGCGCTGACCAGCCTGATCGACGCCGGCGCGCGCAACATCCTAGTGCTCAATCTGCCCGACGTGTCGCGGGCGCCGGTGTTCCAGTTCAAATCCGGCGCGGCCCAGGTGGCCGTCCAGGTGCGCGACTACAACCAGCGTCTGAACGCCCTGGCCGACCAGCTGCGCCTCAAGTACGGCAGCGGCCTGAATCTGCGCGTGTTCGACAGCTACGCGCTGTTCAACAAGGTGCTGAACAACCCCTCCGCCTACCAGTTCAACAACACCACCCAGTCCTGCCTCAACATCAACGCGGACTCCAGCACCAACTATCTGAGTTCGCAGAGCCCGCGCGCCAACTGCGTCAATCCGGACAGCTTCGTGTTCTGGGACACCCTGCACCCCACCACCCGCACGCATAAAGTGCTAGCGGACGAGGTGTACGCCTTCCTGAACGGCTCCGCCGCCCTGGCCCGCCGCTGAGCCGCCGCGCATTCTCCAACAGGCCGCCGCAGGCCGCCTGAGCCCGCGCGGAGAGGACGAGGCCCGGCTTTGCCGGGCCTTTGGGCGACACGCGGATGCGCTTGGTCCGCCCCTGGCCTATTGTTTTGCAAAGGGTTTTCCCGACACGCATTTGAGCGCGGCTGCGGCAAAGCATACAATGAAGGATTTTCCGGCGCGCCCGCCTCCGCGCAGCGAGCCGGCCCGGAACCGCAAGCGAAGGCCCCCGATGTCCTCCCTGACCCCATTGCTGCACAGCGCCGAAGCGGCGCGCGCAGAACTGATCGCCCGGCTGCAAGCCGAAGACACCAATTGTTACCGCCTGTTTCACGGCAGCGTGGAAGGCATGCCCGGCCTGACCGTGGACCGCTACGGCGAGCAGCTGCTGGCGCAAAGCTTTCACCAGCCGCTGAGCGACGACGAGCTGGCGGAAATCCGCGCCCATTACCAGGCCAGCCACCCCGGCCTGCCGCTGATGTACAACGACCGCAGCGCCGGCAATTCGCGCATCGGCAACCCGCTGAGCCTGGAACAGCAGGCCGAGGCCGAAGCCGACCACACCATTCGCGAGCTGGGCGTCAACTACCACTACCGCGCGCGCCACAAGGGCCAGGACCCGTGGCTGTTTCTGGACCTGCGCGCCGCGCGCCGCCATGTGATGCAGCTGGCGGCCGGCAAGAGCGTGCTCAATCTGTTCGCCTACACGTGCGGCGTCGGCGTGGCCGCGGCCAAGGCCGGCGCCAGCTTCGTGATGAACGTCGACTTCGCCGAATCCAGCCTCAGCATCGGCCGCGCCAACGCCAAGCTCAATCTGCTGGCCACCCGCCCGCGCTGCGTGCAGAGCGATGTGTTCGCCGCCCTCCGCCAGCTGTCCGGCATCGGCCAGCCGGAACGCGTGCGCGGCAAGAAAATGCCGCCCTTCCCCAAGCTGGAAGCGCGCCAGTTCGACCTGGTGTTCCTGGACCCGCCGCGCTACTCCAAGAGCCCCTTCGGCGTGGTGGACCTGATCAACGACTACCAGGCGCTGTTCAAGCCGGCGCTGCTGGCCACCGCGCCCGGCGGCACGCTGATCTGCTGCAACAACGTCGCGCAAGTGGACGGCGACGCCTGGCTGGAAGCGCTCCAGCGCAGCGCGGCCAAGGCCGGCCGCGAAGTGCGCGCGGCGGAATGGATAAGCCCGGACGCGGACTTCCCCAGCCCGGACGGCAAACATCCCTTGAAGATTGTCGCGCTCAGCGTCTGATCTGTGCTCTTGACGGCTTGAGGCTACGCCCCAGTTGCCGCAACCAGATCCAATCTGGCTAAACGCCCGCCTTGCGCGGGCGTTTTTGCATGAAAAACCACACCGTTTGAACCATATGGCATTTTTACGGATGATTTAAAATTACCGTTTATTTTCACCTGTAAATACTTAAAGATCCCGGTACGGCATCACGCCGCTACAGCCGCGCTAGACGGCATACAACAGACAGCTTGACTCAAATCACGTATCGGGAAAGTCTCTATGAAACCTCAACTGCTACGCGGCCTGCTGGCCGCGGCCGGCCTGTTCGCCGCCAGCCAGGTTCACGCCCAGCTGGACCCGCAACTGGACTATCTGTCCCCGGGCGGCCCGCTCAGCGAAGCCCAGGTCAAGGCCGCGGCGGCCAAACCGGCCGTGGCGATGGGAGCCGCCACCTACACCTATCTGCGCTGCTATTACCGGCTGGACATGAGCCCCGGCAAGCCGCAAACCAATTACCACTGGGCGCTGGATCCCAGCAGCGGCGATTACTACCGCGTCAACGGCTACTGGTGGTCCGGCAGCATCGTCGCGCTGAAGAATATGTTCTACAGCGACGTGGCCCAGGACACCCTGGCCGCCGTCTGCCAGAAGACGCTGGCGGCCAAGGGCCTCAGCCGTCCGGTGGCACTGTACGCCGCCGCCAACAACCAGATGTCCTACAACCACACCATCTGGAGCCAGGACAGCGCCAGCCAGCCGGCCGGCGTCAACAAGCTGATCGTGTTCGGCGACAGCCTGTCCGACACTCAGAACATGTACGGCGCCTCGCAATGGCGGCTGCCCAACGCCAAGAGCTGGTTCATCGGCCGCTTCAGCAACGACCGGGTCTGGGTGGAATATCTGGCCGAACAGCTGAAGCTGCCGATCTACAACTGGGCGATAGGCGGCTCCGCCGGCGATCAGCACCTGGTGGTGCCGGGCTTGCTGCAGCAGGTGGAATCATGGTCGCAATACATGCAGAAAGCCGCCAATTACCGGCCGGAAAACACCCTGTTCACCATGCTGATAGGCGGCAACGACTTGCTCAACTACGGTCGCACCGTGGACCAGGTGATAAGCGATCAGGGCAAGGCGCTGGAACGCATCATCGCCGCCGGCGCGCGTCACATCGTGGTGCTGAACCTGCCCAACCTGGCCCGCACCCCGGCGGCCCAGGCCAGCGGCAAGGCCGCCGCGCTGGCGCCGCAAGTGCGCGACTACAACGCCAAGCTGGCGCTGCTAATCACGCAATTGCAGCAGAAGTACGGCAGCACGCTGAAGCTGAATCTGTTCGACAGCAACACCTTGTTCGACGACCTGCTCGACCATCCGGCCAAGTACCAGGTCAGCAACGCCACCCAGTCCTGCCTGGACATCGCCGGCAACGCCAGCCTGCCCTATATCTGGGAGCAGAAGCCGCGCGCGGAATGCGGCAATCCGGACGCCTTCGTGTTCTGGGACGTGCTGCACCCCACCACCCACACGCATAAGCTGTTGGGCGGCTACGTAGCCAACTTCGTCAAGGCCGCGGATCCGGCGGTCTCCGCCGCGGCGGCGCTGAAGGCGCGCCGCTAAGCGCTGACCCCAAGCCGCCGCCATGGCGCGGCGGCTTGGGGTAAGATGCCGGTTTCAGCCGGACTTTCCGCCATGAGCCAGACACCGCAAACCGCCCTCAGACCCTGCCCCAAATGCGGCGCGCCCGCCTTGCTGGTCAAGGCCGGCTCCCGCCGCCTCTGGGTGCAATGCAGCCGCTATCCGGACAACGGCAATTGCAGCGCCATCGGCGCCCAGGCCGACAACAAGAAAGAAGCCGTCGCCAACTGGAACGCCGGCCGCTGAGCGCGCACCATGAATCTCTCGCCCTATCTGCTGACGCCGCTGCTGCTGGTGTTGTCCAATGTGTTCATGACCTTCGCCTGGTACGCCCACCTGAAGGACATGTCGTCCAAACCCTGGTGGCTGGCCGCGCTGGCCAGCTGGGGCATCGCCTTGTTCGAGTATTTGCTGCAGGTGCCGGCCAACCGCGTCGGCTACGGCGCGATGACGCTGTCGCAGCTGAAGATCATTCAGGAAGTGATATCGCTGTCGGTATTCATACCGTTCGCGGTGTTCTACATGAACCAGCCCTTCCGCTGGGACTATGTCTGGGCCGGGCTGTGTCTGGTGGGCGCGGTCTACTTCATGTTCCGCGGCTGAAGCCGGCTACTGGTTGGCGCGCACCCAGCGATGCCATTGGGAGAACAACTCCGGATTGAGCGCGGCGATGGCGGAACGCTTCCAGATCACATCGCTCCAGTAATCGTCGCTGTTGAGGCTGGCGATCTGGCCGCCGGCCTCTTCCAGGATCACCGCGCCGGCGGCGTAATCCCACAGCCGCTGGCCGCCATGAAGATACAGATCGTAGCGGCCGGCCGCCAGATAACACCAATCCAGCGTGCTGGAACCCAGATTGCGCAGGCTGCCGCAGGGGCAGGTGCTGCCGATGCGCGCGGCCAGCTTGCCGGAGCGCAGGTATTTGACCTCCACGCTGGCGATGGCGTCGCACATGGTGTTGACCACGGTTTTCAGCGGCAGGCGCTGACCGTTCAGATAAGCGCCCTCGCCGCGGCTGGCGTAGAACATTTCCTGGGACACGGGGTTGTAGATCACGCCCAGCCGGCTCTTGCCACCCACCATCAGGCCGACTGAGATAGCGAAATACGGCAGGCCGTTGACGAAGTTGGTGGTGCCGTCTATCGGGTCCACCACCCACAAACCGTCCTGATTTTCCGCCCACAGCCGGTCCTGCTCGGCCAATTCCATCTCCTCGCCCAGCACCGGATGCGGCAGGATGCGGGGCAAGGCGGCCTGCAAAGCCTGCTGGCAAGCCATATCGGCCTCGGTGAACAGCGTGCCGTCGTCCTTGCGGCTTTTGCCCACTCGCAAAAAGCGCGGCATCACCTCGTCGCGCGCCACTTCCCTGAGCACCTGCATCACCTGTTCCAGCACCTGCATTCGTTTTCCCCCAAGGCCGCTGCAATCTATTTGCTGCAATCGCAGCAAACAAAGCAAAATACCGGTATCAACAGCGACTTTCAATACGTCATGCCCAGGTTTTACATTGACGCCGACCTCAGCGTCGGCCAAACGCTGGCCCTGCCGGACACCGTGGTGCGCCATGTCCAGGTGTTGCGGCTAGGCGCCGGCGACGCCGTCACCTTGTTCAACGGCCGCGGCGGCGAGTACGCCGCCACGCTGGACGCGGTGATGAAGCGCGACGCGCATTGCCTCATCGAAGGCTTCGACGACGTTTCACGTGAAACGCCGATCTGGCTGGGCCTGGCCCAAGCCATTTCCGGCGGTGACAAAATGGAGTTCACCCTGCAAAAAGGCGTGGAAATGGGCATATCCGCGTTCCAGCCCATCGCCGCGGAGCGCTCCATCGTCAAGTTGTCCGGCGAGCGCGCCGACAAGCGCGTGGCCCGCTGGCAGGAGATCGTGATTTCCGCCTGCGAACAAAGCGGCCGCAACGCCATTCCTCAAGTATTGCCCATCCTGTCGCTGGAGCAATGGCTGAAACAGGCTCCGGACGCCGACGCGCGGCTGATTCTGTCTCCGGCCGGCACCCGGCGCCTGGCCGACATCGCCGCCGCGCCGGCACGCGCCTGGCTGATGGCCGGCCCGGAAGGCGGTTACTCCGCGCGCGAAGAAGCCGCGGCGCTAAGCGCCGGCTGGACGCCGCTGAAACTGGGTCCGCGCATCCTGCGCACCGAAACCGCGGCGCTGGCCGCGGTGGCGGCGATACAGACCGTGTGGGGGATTACCGCTAGCCCGAGCGGCGCGGGGCGCTCGGCCCCGCTATAGGAAACGCAGCGGATCTATCTTCCACTTGTCCGGCGACTCATGCTTGACGATGCGGTCGCCGCCGCCGAAACCCATGCCGCGCGACAGGTCCACCAGCTCCGGAGGGATGTAGACATTGCTCTTGGTGCTGAAAAACACCTTCACCTTGGGCGAGATCAGATTGCTCTCGTTCTGCTCCACCACCACGCCCAGCCGGCCGCTCTCCAGCCGCACCAGGGTGCCGATAGGATAAATGCCTATGCTGCGCATAAAGGCCTGCACCAGCTGCGGATTGAAGTGGAACTTCGACCACTCGTAGATCTTGCGCAAGGCGTCGGTGGGCGCCATGCCCTTGTGATAGCAGCGGTCCGAGGTCAGCGCGTCGTAGACGTCGACGATGGCCGCCATCTGCCCCAGTTGTGAAATCTCCTCGCCCTTGAGCCCGGCCGGATAGCCGCTGCCGTCGTGGCGCTCATGGTGCTGGGCCGCCACCAGCACCGCGGTTTCGGAAATGCCGGTGGTTTGCAGCAGGATCTGCTTGCTCTCCACCACATGGCACTTCATCACCGAGAACTCCTGCTCGGTCAATTTGCCCGGCTTGTTGAGGATGCGGTCCGGAATCTTCATCTTGCCGATATCGTGCAGCATGCCGCCGATGCCGGCGTGATGAATCACCTCCTTGCTCATCCCCATCGCGTTGCAGAAGCTGACCATCAAGGCGCCGACGCTGACCGAATGCTGGAAGGTGTAATTGTCCTTGTCCTTGATCCGGCACAGCGACAGCAGCGCGCCGCCGTTGCGCAGGATGGACGAGGTCATCTTGCTCACCGAGGGCTCCACCATTTCCAGCTCCACCTGCTTGCCCAGGCGCACGTCCTTGAGAATGCCCTGGATGATCTGGTTGGCTTCGCTGTGGATCAGCTGGGCGCGGCCGAACTCGGCGCCGGCCTCCACCTGCCGCTCCAAAATGGTTTCGCTGCTGCCGAACTCGCGGATCTGCTCCTCCAGCAGCTTCTTCACCTCGGTGGCGGTCGGCGCGGAAGGCAGATCCAAGCCCTTGCGCGTGTCGATGTACACCTCGTGAATGCCGGAGTCGGCAATCTTGTGGATCTCTTCCTCGTGCTTGATCAAAAAACGCTTAAGCAAAAAGGGGTGCGACATCCAATCGCAGTTCAGATCGTGGATGTACATGCCCACCTTGAGATCGGCCACTTCTATGCACTTGATCATTCTGTGCTCTTTATCCCGCCGCGCGCCTGTGCCGCCGGCCGCGCGCATGCGTCTCCGCCATCCTGTCACCCAGACCCCGCCGGCCGATGTCGCCGGCGAAAATGGACCGGCCCGCCCCTTGCCGCCCGGGCGCGCCTTCTTTCAGCATCAACTCCACTATCGGCATTTGCAAGGTATTCCATTAGCCCGTCGGTCAGGCAAGCGGCTTCGCATGACGTGCGAATTCACCGTCAAACTCGCGCAAAGCCTGCTAGATAACGCAGCGCGCCGCCGCTTGTCACGCGGCTGTAAATATTGCCGCCGCGTCCGCTGTGGCGCGCTCCCCACGTTCGGCCGCTTCGCAGCCCGCTTTTAGCGCGTCGGCATGGACCGGTGCGTGGCTCTGGCTTTAATGTCTATAAATAAGGGCAAGACGCCGGGCTTCGCCTCCGCTCGCGCGCGGCCGCGGCAGACCGCCATAGAACAAGCTTCGCAAGGTATTGGGGAAAGAAGAATGGAACAGCAGAAATGGGGCCGCCTGAGCACCCGCATCATTCTGGTGGCCGCGGCCGCCATCGCCGTCGGCTTCGCCGTCATGATCGGCCTGATCGCCTGGCAGAGCTATAGCTCGGCGGTGGACCAGGGCTACAAACTGGCCTCGGAACAGGCCAGCAGCTACGCCAAGGACGCGGAAAGCGACTTCGCCCGCAACTTCACCCTGCCGCGCCATCTGGCCGACGCGGTGCAGGGCATACAGCGCGTCGCGCACCCGGACCGCAAGCACACCGACAACACCATCCAGCAGATGCTGGACAACGCGCCGCAATCCGTGGGCCTGTGGATGCTGTGGGAGCCCAACGCCTTCGACGGCAACGACAACGGCTTCCGCATGGACTGGCCGCGCCACGACCCCACCGGCCGCTATCAGCCCTATGTCACCAAGAACGACAAGGGCAAGGCGCAGATGGACGTGATGATGTCGGCGGACCGGGTCAAGGAATTCCCCAAGTTCAAGGAGCATCCGGAAAGCTATCAGCCGGACTACGAAAAACCGGGCTGGGGCGATTTCTACTACGTGCCCAAGCAACGCGGCCGCGACACCATCACCGAGCCCTACCCCTACGAGGTGCAGAACCGCAAGATCCTGGAAAGCTCGCTGGCCGTGGTGATCAAGGACGCCGCCGGCAAGATGCTGGGCGTGTCCGCCACCGACATCGCGCTGGACGATCTGCAAAAAAAATTCGGCCAGATCCGGCTGTATGAAACCGGCTACGTCAGCATGCTGTCAGAAAGCGGCCTCTACGTGGTGAACCCGGAAGCCGGCCTGCTGGGCAAACCCGCGCCCAAGGACAGCCCGCTGACGCCCTATCTGGCCAAGATCAAGCAAGGCGAGGACTTCGTCTACGAGGCCGGCGGCTTCACCCACTTCTTCCACCCGGTCAAAGTGGCCAATACCGGCCAGTTCTGGACGCTGGGCGTCAGCATTCCCACCGCCGCCATCACCGCCGACGCGCGCAGGCAAAGCCTGACCGCGGTGCTGATCGGCGCGGTGGCGCTGGCGCTGATCCTGCTGGTGCTGGCCGGCGTGGTGCGCGCGCTGACCCGGCCGCTGAATCATCTGGCCGCCACCATGGAACAGCTGGCGTCCGGCAAGGGCGATCTGACCATACGCATCCCGATCCGCAACCGCGACGAAATCGGCCGCACCGCCGACGCCTTCAACCGCTTCATCGCCAGCCTGCGCGACATGTTCGTGGAAGTGCGCGAACAAAGCCTGGCGGTCACCGCGGCGGCGGTGTCCCTGCAGGAGTCCGCGCGCCAAGTGGAAAGCGCCTCCGCCTCGCAATCGGACGCCGCCAGCGCCACCGCCGCCGGCGTGGAGGAAGTCACCGTCAGCGTGCAGCACATCGCCAACACCGCCCAACTGGCGGAGAGCACCGCGCGGGAAACCGGCAGCCTGACCGAGCAGAGCGTCGCCACCGTCAACCAGGTCACCGCCGAAATCCGCCGCATGACCGACAATATGCACGCGCTGGCGGAGCGGGTGAACGGCCTGGGCGCGCGTTCGGCCGAGGTCAGCACCATCGTCAACGTGATCAAGGACATCGCGGACCAGACCAATCTCTTGGCGCTGAATGCGGCGATCGAAGCGGCGCGCGCCGGGGAAATGGGCCGCGGCTTCGCCGTGGTGGCGGACGAGGTGCGCAATCTGGCCGGCCGCACCGCCGAGGCCACGGTGGAGATCAGCCGCATCGTCAACGCCATCGGCCAGGAAACCCGCGACGCGGTCAGCGATGTGCAAAAGAGCAGCCAGCTGGTGGGCAATAGCGTGGCCATCGCCGAAGACGCCAATCAGGCGATGCAGACCGTGCTGGACCGCAGCCACGGCCTGGTGGGCAGCATCGTCGACATCGCCTCCTCCACCCGCGAGCAATCCGCCGCCAGCCTGGAGATCGCCCAGAACGTGGAGCGCATCAGCAGCATGGCGCAGAGCAATAGCGACGTGGTGCGCCAGGTGGCCGCCTCGGTCGGCCATCTGCGCGAATTGTCGGCGCGGCTGGAGGCGCTGGTGGGCGATTTCCGCACTTGAACCGCCGGACCACGAAAGGGAAATCCTGATGACGGCAATCGACTGGTGGCCGTTTGTCGCCGCCTCGCTGCTGCTGGTGGTGACGCCGGGCGCCGGCACCCTGTCCATCCTCGGCGCGCTGAGCGGCGGCGGGCTGCGCGCCGGCTACGCGGCCCAGGCCGGCCTGCTGGCCGGCGACCTGATCCTGATCGCGCTGGCCGGCGGCGGCGTGGCGGCGCTGCTGGCCGCCCACCCCGGCTGGTTCGAACTGTTGCGCTACGCCGGCGCGCTTTATCTGGCCTGGCTGGGCGCCAAGCTGCTGTTCCGCCGCAACGGCGGAGCCGCGGCCGTGACCGCGACGGATCAACGCAGCCCCGGCGCCTGCTTCCGCCGCTCGCTATTGATCACCCTGGCCAACCCCAAGGCCATCCTGTTCTTCATGGCCTTCTTCCCGCAATTCCTGGACGCCGGCC
Organism: Chromobacterium sp. Beijing; assembly: GCF_021496765.1. NCBI lineage: Bacteria > Pseudomonadati > Pseudomonadota > Betaproteobacteria > Neisseriales > Chromobacteriaceae > Chromobacterium > Chromobacterium sp. Beijing. Next base: position 4,183,261 of record NZ_CP053750.1, on the reverse strand, counting down.
GCGCCGGCCCGGCCGGCTTCGCACAGCTGGCCGCGGTGTTCTGCCTGATCAATATGCTCTACCTGGCGCTGCTGGTGTGGCTGGCCGGCCATCTGCGCCGCCGCGCGTTCGCCCCCGGCGGCCGCCTGCTGCTCAACCGCCTGCTAGGCGTCTGCTTTCTGGGCCTGGGGATCAAATACGCGCTGCGCTGAGGATCTGTTCATAGTCTGCTGCGCGCGCGGAAGTGTCCCTTTTCTGCCATCAATTTCGATAAATGCGACACGGGTCTTACCGCCGATCCAGAATTGGGATTACAATCCCGCAATTTTGTTCGGACCACAGGCAATGAACCACGCAACGACGCTTCCCGCACGACGCACCGCCCGCCACGGCGGCGATCTGGCGTTGGCGCGAGGCCTTGCCGTTCCCGGACCCCGACGCAGTAATAAAACAAGCTCCTGATGCCAGGGGCTTTTTTTTTACCCGCGACTCATAAAGCCAATATTGAAAGGACGCGACCATGGCCAACCCCCTCTACCGCAAACACATCATTTCCATACCGGACTTCAGCCGCGAGGAACTGGAGCTGGTGGTGGCCACGGCAGCCCGCCTGAAACAACAGCCGCGCAACGACCTGCTGAAGGACAAGCTGGTGGGCAGCTGTTTCTTCGAACCGTCCACCCGCACCCGGCTGTCCTTCGAGACCGCGGTGCAACGGCTGGGCGGCAGCGTCATCGGCTTCGCCGACGGCGGCAACACCAGCGCCAAAAAGGGCGAAACCCTGGCGGATTCGATCAAGATCATCGCGTCCTACACCGATGCGGTGGTGATGCGCCATCCCAAGGAAGGCGCGGCGCGGCTGGCCAGCGAATTCTCCGCCGTGCCCATCATCAACGGCGGCGACGGCTCCAACCAGCACCCGACCCAAACCCTGCTGGACCTGTTCACCATCCGCGAAACCCAGGGCACGCTGGAAAACCTCACCGTCGCCTTCGTCGGCGACCTCAAATACGGCCGCACCGTGCATTCGTTGACCCAGGCGCTGTCGCTGTTCGGCGCGCGCTTCTACTTCGTGTCGCCGGAGCAGTTGGCGATGCCGGACTACATCTGCGAAGAGCTGGACGAAAAAGGCATTCAGTACACCGTGGTCGGCAGCCTAGACGACGTGATCCCGCAAGTGGACGTGCTGTACATGACCCGGGTGCAGCGCGAGCGCTTCGACGAGGCCGAGTTCAAGAAAATCCAGGGCAAGTTCGTGCTGCGCGCCGACATGCTGCACAGCGCCCGCACCAATATGAAGATTCTGCACCCGCTGCCGCGCGTCGACGAGATCGAAACCAGCGTGGACGCCACGCCGCACGCTTATTACTTCGAACAGGCCAAGAACGGGGTCTACGCGCGCCAGGCGCTGCTGTCGCTGGTGTTGAACGAGACCGTCTGATTCAGGAAAAGGAAACCATCATGCAATACACCCGCACCGTAGAAGCGCTGAAACAAGGCACCGTCATCGACCACATCCCGGCCGGCCAGGGCCTGATCATCCTGCGCCTGTTCAAGCTCAGCGAAACCGGCGAGCGCGTCACCGTGGGCCTGAACCTGTCCAGCCGCCACATGGGCGCCAAGGACATCATCAAGGTGGAGAACATCGCGCTGTCGGAAGAGCAGGCCAACGAGCTGGCGCTGTTCGCGCCGCAGGCCACCGTCAACGTGATCGACAATTTCGAAGTGGTGAAGAAACACAAGCTGGCGCTGCCGGACACCATCGAAGGCATCTTCTCCTGCCCCAACTCCAATTGCGTCTCGCACAATGAGCCGGTAACCAGCTTTTTCTACGTCAAACCCCAGGCGCGCGACACAAAAATGAAATGCAAGTATTGCGAAAAGGTGTTCAGTAGGGATATCGTTGCAGAGGTGCGCTAAGTCGTACAAGGGTGAATAGAGAAATATCAAGAAAACACTGCGTTCGACAGTGGTAAAAAGCACGAGCAAGCGCCGCAGTCATCTGCGGCGCTTCTCATTTCAGGCTCAGGACGCCGCCGGACCCTCGCTGGCGCCGTCGATGAAGCGCTGCAAGAACACCAGGTCCAGCCAGCGGCCGAACTTGAATCCCACCTGCGGCAGCATGCCCACCTGCTGGAAACCCAATTTTTCATGGAAGCGGATAGAACCCGCGTTGGCGGCGTCCACCGCGCCCACCATGGTGTGTTTGCCCAGCGCCTTGGCGCGCGGGAACAGCGCTTGCACCAAGGCGGTGCCTATGCCCTTGCCGCGCGCGTCGGCGGACAGATGCACGCTGTGTTCCACGGTGAAGCGGTAGCCCGGCTTGACGCGGAAATCGCCAAAGCTGGAAAAGCCCAGGATCTTGCCGTTTTCCTCGGCCAACAGCACCGGATAACCGGCGGCGGTGCGGTCCTGGAACCAGACGGCGAACTCGCCAGCGGACAGCGGATCGTCGTTGTAGATGGCGGTGGTGGTGGCGATGACCTCGTTGTAGATATCGAGTATCGCCGCCAGGTCTTCCAGCGTGGCGTCGCGAATAATCATGTTCTGTCCCTTGCTGATGTGGCTTGTTGTTTGGATCGCGGGCACGGACGCCGACGCGGATCCTTAGAACCTATTTACGATCTGCTACGCGTCGGCGATACCGCGTTGAAACCAACTTCGAAATGCTCATGTACCACCTGTACATTCCGCTTTCTCAGCTGTTTTCGCCTTGTCTCGCCTTAGCTCGCGAGATCGTAAACACGTTCTTTAGGAATGCAAACAGTGTACCAGCAGCCGGTTCAGCCGGCAGCAGCCGGCTTTTTGCGCGGGCTGCGCTTCTTGCGCACCGGCGTCTCCGGCGTCGGCTCCGCCGCGGGCGGCGTTATCACGGGCGCCGCGAGTACGGATTCCCCGTCCTGTTTGAGCCGGATCTCGCAATGCAGTTTGGAGCCGTTGCGACTTTCCTGCACCGTCAGGAAGTCCAGCTTTTTCACCATCTGCGACAGCCGGGAATGACCGTAAACCCGCGGGTCGAACGAGGGGTCGTTCTTGGCCAGATAAGTGCCCACCACCGACAGCTCGGCCCAGCCGCTGTCGCGCGACACCGCCTCGATCGCATTGGTGAACATGTCCTGCAGCGGATGGCGCTCCTTCTCCGGCTGCGGTTTGGCGCGGCTGCGCGCGCTGCGCGTCTTGGGCTTGTCGGCCGCGCTCTTGGCCGCCGCCGGCTCCGGCCGCAGAATCTCGGTGAACACGAATTTGTCGCAGGCGGCGATGAAGGGCCGCGGCGTCTTGGACTGTTCGCCCAGGCCGATCACCATCAGCCCGGATTCGCGCAGCCGGGTGGCCAGCCGAGTGAAATCGCTGTCGGAGGACACCAGGCAGAAGCCGTCGAAATTGCCGGTGTAGAGCAGGTCCATCGCGTCTATGATCAGCGCGGAGTCGGTGGAATTCTTGCCCTTGGTGTAGGCGAACTGCTGGATCGGCGAAATCGCGTACTGGTGCAGCACTTCCTTCCAGCCCTTCAGCTGGCTGGTGGTCCAGTCGCCGTAGGCGCGCTTGACCACGGCGGTGCCGTATTTGGCCACCTCGGCCAGCAACTCGGCGATCAGCGCCGACTGCGCGTTGTCCGCGTCGATCAATACCGCCAGTTTGCGGTTTTCCATGCTTGCTTTCCCTTAGGCAACCGAGCCATGCTAAAACCGGCCGTCGCGGCTGTCAAAACCGGCGGCCGGACGCGGCGATGAACCGCGGCTACGGCGGCGCGGCGCGCAGCGTCTGCTCCACAATGGCGGCAATCCGCCCCTCGCGCTTCATCTGCTCCAAGACGGCGTTCAACTGCCGGATGAAATCGTCCAGATAGGGAAAACGCTGCTGGCCGTGCTTGGTGAAACCGACATAGGCCTGCTCGCCGTTCAGGCTGGCCGCCGCCACCAGTTCGCCGCGCTGCTCCGGGCTGATCGCGCCGCGCCGCTGCAAGCGCTCCAGCACGTAGAGAATGGACAGTTTGTCGTTCAAATAACAGTCGGTGCGGCCATTGATCAGCTTCAGCAGATTGCCCTGGGTGTCCGGCGCCTCGTCCAGCTGGATGTCTCCGCGCTGCACCGCCAGCCAGAACGCCTTGCCGCCGGGACGGAAACCGGCGTTGTTGCCGAAGCGCAGGCCCACAAAGTCCGCCGGCCAGTGCGGACGCGGCGCGCGCATGATCTCCGCCCGGCAATACACCGCCAGCTGCTCCTGCCAGAACGGCGCCGAATATCCCATGTAGTCGCGCTCCGGCCGGTAATACGGCGGCGACAGCGCCGGCGCGCGGCCGGCTTCCAGCTCGGACAGGCCGCGCTTCCACGGCACCGGCCGCAGATCGATGCGATAGTCGCTCAAACGCTGCGAGGCCGCGCGCAGCACCTCGTTGTAAACGCCCTCCGCCCGGCCGTCCTTCTCGTAGGAATACGGCGGATAGCCGTTGTCGACCAAGACCACCACCTGGCGCGGCGGCGCGGCGGCGGCGCCCGCCGCCAGTCCGGCCAGCAACCATAACAACAAGCCCGATCTGATCATTTGAATGACATAATCCGTGTCGATAAACACGTTATAGCCGCTGCGCCGTCCAGGCGTTGGCACGAGTCTTGCAGCGTCGCAGGCATCGTCCACTCCTGCCGCGAGGCCCGCCATGAAACTGTTTTCGCGCCAAACGCCCGCCGCCGCCAGCGAGGTGGTGATGTTCAATTATCGCCGGCCGGTGCGCGCGCGCCAGGTGGCGCTGGGCGGCGGCGGCCGCCTGTGGCTGGTCGAGGCGCTGGACCCGACCCACAATGTCTGGGTATGGCAGGAAGAATCCAGCCAAGCGGAGGCCGCGGTGGACACCGCGCGCCGGCTCAGCCTGATGCTGAACTGAACCGGAATGGTGCGCCGCGGCACCAAGCTGGCGCGCGGACAAGCAAAAAGCCGCCCTTGGGCGGCTTGGATCGCGCTACGCGTCTTCGCTTATTTCTTGGCGACGCTCTTGCCGAAGCTTTCCGCGGCGGCGCGCATCTTGGGCAGCAGCACCGGCTCGGCGGCCTTCAGCGTATCGCCGGCGATGGTGTTGATGATCTGCGGCTGCTGCTTCAGCAGTTTCTGACCGGCGGCGGTCTTGTAGAACACGTTGATCTGCTTGAGTTCGTCGGCGCTGAACTGAGCGCTGTAGGCCTTGGCCACGGTCTGTTCGAACTGCTGCTTGGCCGCGCTGGAACCGAAGTAATCGCTGGCCAGCTTGTGCACGTTCTCGCCGTAGGTCTTGAAGCCTTCCTGCGCTTTTTTCTGCTGGGCTTCGCTCAGCTTGATCTTGTTCTTGACGAAGTATTCCTGCAGCAGCGGCATGGCGCTGGCGGTGGTGCGCTGCGCCAGCTCCGGCAGCATATTGTTCAGGTTCAGCGTGGCGGACAACTCTTTGACGGCGGCGTCCTGGGCGGCGTCGGCGTGCGCCAGCAGCGGCAAAGTCAGCGCCAGGGCGGCCAGGCCGGCTTTGAGCGGGCGTGATGCGAACATGTGGAATCCTTTGGCTTGAGTTGGAAACAGCTGGCGTCGGCCAGGCCGACGCGGAAACACCGGCAGTGTGACACCGCCGCCGCCGCAGGTCAAAAAAGACCGGGAACCGTCTCCTAGCGCGCCGCCGCGGGCGCCGGCGGCAGCTGACTCTGCCAACCCTGATAGGCGCCGATATTGGCGCGGGTGATCAGCTGCACCGGCACCGTCACCGTGCGCGGCTTGGCTTTGGGATTGTCCAGCAATTGACGGCCCAGCTTCACCGCCTCCACGCCGATGGCGTACGGGGCCTGGCTGGAGGACGCCACGATCTGGCTATCGCCGCGCAGCGCCTTCTCGATGTCCGGCGAACCGTCCACGCCGGCTATCATCACCTCCTTGCGCCCCGCCTCTCTCACCGCCTGCTCCGCCCCCAGCGCCTGGCGGTCGTTGCTGGCGAACACGCCGTTGATCTCCGGGTAGCGCCGCAGATGCCGCTCCATCAGCCGCTTGCCGCCCCAGCTGGACGCCAAGCCGCTCTCCTGATGGCTGAGCAGCCGGATCTTGGGGAAAGCGGCCAGACTGCGGCGACAGCCGGCCACCCGGTCCCAGACCGAAGACACCGGCGGACCGCTCTGAATCACCAGCGCGCCGCGGCCGCGCATCCGCTCCGCCAGATAACGGCAAGCCAGCGCGCCGGCCTGGACATTGTCCGATTTGACCGTGCCGTCGGCGCCGGGCGCGTCCACGTCCACCGCCACCACCCGCACCCCGGCCTGATGCGCCAGCCGCACCAGCGGCGCCACCGCCTTGCTGTCCGCGGCCACCAGCAGGATCAGCTCCACCTGCTGGCGCAGCAGCTGCCGCACTTGTTCCTCCTGCCGCTCCAGGCTGAAATTGGCGGACAGGGTGGTGACTTGCGCATTGGGATTGGCCGCGCGCGCCTCGTTCAGCGCGCCGCGCGCGACGATCTGGTAGAAAGGGTTGTCCAGCGCTCCCACGGAGATGCCGATGCGGCTCAAGGGCGCGGCGTAAACGGCTCCGGCCAGGGACAGCCAGCAACAGGCAAGGAATCGGCTCGATCTCATGGCCACCCAGGATGGTTAGATGCGTGTCACCCCAGTTTAGATCACGCCGACCCCGCTACGAAACCGGACTCGGCGCCGCCGAGCCAGGGCGAGGCAAGGCCTTGCGGCCGAAGCCGCGGATAGGCGAGCCCGCTATCGCCCGCCGCAAGGCGGCAGACAGTCAACCGCTTCTCAAGCCGCCTGGTTCAAGCTGGCCCTCACCCTTTGCGCCAGCAAATCCAGCTGCAGCCAGCCCTCCTCCCACTGCCCGTGGCCGGACTCCACATTGATGTGGCCGGCCTGGCGCAGCCAGGCGATGGGCGCGCGCCAGTAACCGGCCAGCCGCGCCGCGCGCGGGGTCTTGCAGAAGGGATCGTTGCTGCTCGCCACCATTCTGGCGGGAAACGGCAGGGCTTGGCGCGGCGTCGGCGCAAAGCCCATCAGCTCGCGCGGCACGAAGGGCCGCTCCACGTCCGCCGGCGCCACCAGCAAGGCGCCGGCGATCCGCCGCGGATGGCGCTGGGCGTAATGCGCCACCGCCACGCAACCCAGGCTGTGGGCGATGACGATGACCGGCTTGCGCGTCCGATCCAGCGCCTGATCCAAGCCCCGCAGCCAGTCGTCCAGCTGCGGCGCGTCCCAATCGCCCACCTCCACCCGCGCGGCGTTCAAGCGGCGTTGCCAATGGCTTTGCCAGTGCCGCGGGCCGGAATTGCGCCAGCCGGGCTGAATGATCAAGTCGAAATCCGCCAGCGAAGGTTCCATCGCTCAGCTCCTCAAAGGGGAACTCGCACTGTAGAATGACTTTGATATTCTTGGAAATGATATTGAACGAGAAACTTATTCCCTATTCCTCTAAAAGATCGCGCCATTACATAGACTTATTTGGAATTTAAAGATAAAAAACAATCACTTCTGGCGCTAAAACATTTCTGATTAGATGCATTCATCGCTTGCCTCCTCAGGACACCGCCATGCCACGTCATACCTTCCGCCACGCCCTGCTGTCTCTCGCCTTGTTCGGCGCCGCCGCGCCGCTGCTGGCCGCCGAGCTGCTCAACGTTTCTTACGACCCCACTCGCGAGCTGTATCAGGACGTCAACAAGGCTTTCGCCGAGCAATGGAAGAAACAGGGCGGCGACGTCGCCATCAAGCAATCGCACGGCGGCTCCGGCAAGCAATCGCTGGCCATCCAGCACGGCCTGGAAGCCGATGTGGCCACGCTGGCGCTGGCCTACGACATCGACGTGCTGGCGGACCAGGGCCTGCTGCCCAAGAACTGGCAAAGCCGGCTGCCGGACAATAGCTCGCCCTACACCTCCACCATCGTGTTCCTGGTGCGCAAGGGCAACCCCAAGGGCATCCGCGACTGGGGCGATCTGATCAAGCCCGGCATCCAGGTGATCACGCCCAATCCCAAAACCTCCGGCGGCGCGCGCTGGAATTATCTGGCGGCCTGGGGCTATGCGCTGAAGCAGCCCGGCGGCAACGAGGCCAAGGCCCGCGCCTATGTCGGCGAACTGTACAAGCATGTGCCGGTGCTGGACACCGGCGCGCGCGGCGCGACGCTGACCTTCGCCCAGCGCGGCTTGGGCGACGTGTTGCTGGCCTGGGAAAACGAGGCGGTGCTGGCAGTGAAGGAACTGGGTCCGGACAAATTCGACATCGTCACCCCTTCTCTGTCCATCCTGGCCGAACCGCCGGTGGCGGTGGTGGACAAGGTGGCCGACAAGAAAGGCAATCGCAAGCTGGCCGAAGCCTATCTGAAGTTCCTGTACACCCCGCAGGGACAGACCATCGCCGCGCAGAACTACTACCGGCCGCGCGACGCCAAGATCGCCGCGCAATACGCCGGCCAGTTCCCCAAGGTCAAGCTGTTCACGCTGAAAGACACTTTCGGCGATTGGCGCGGCGCCCAGCACAAACACTTCGCCGACGGCGGCGTGTTTGATCAGCTCATCACCAAGAAATAACCCGCCCCTCAACGCGAACAGCCCGGCAAAGCCGGGCTGTTGTCAATGCGGGAAACGCGGATCAGGCCGTCTGGCTTTCTCTCCAGGTCAGCCACACCCGCATGTCGAACTCCAGCTGGTGGTAGTCCGGTTCCATGTGGCAGCACAGCTGGTAGAAGGCCTTGTTGTGGTCCTTCTCCTTCAGGTGGGCCAGCTCATGCACCACGATCATGCGCAGGAAGGGCAAGGGCGCGTCGCGAAACAGCGCGGCGACGCGGATTTCGTTCTTGGTCTTCAGCTTGCCGCCCTGCACCCGCGACACAAAGGTATTGGTGCCCAGCGTGCCCTTGACCGGGTGCTGCTGGCTGTCGTACCTCACCTTGGCCGGCAAGGCGGCGTTCTTCAGATAACGCAGCTTGATCTCGGACACGTACTGATACAGCGCCTTGTCCGTCTGCACATCGTGGCTTTCCGGATACTTGCGCGCCAGCCAGCCGCCCAGCTGGCCGGAATCCAGCAGCGCCTGCACCTGGCCGAGCAAGGCGGCGGGATAATGCTGCAAATAGTTGAGGGTAGACATCGCGCCATTGTAAAACGACTGCGCGATCAGGTGTTGCCGCGGCGCAAACCGGCATTACAGCAAGCAGGACGGATCGTCCCACTGATAACTGAGCGCCAGCGCGCGCCGGCCGCCGACGGTGTCCACCTCGCAAGGCGCGGACGCCTCGCCGCCCAGCGCCCGGTAAAAGGCGCAGGCGTCCCGGTTGGCCTGGTAGGCCCACAGAAACAAGGGCCGCCCCGGCGCGACGCGCAAGGCCTCCGCCGCCGCCGCCGCCATCAGCGCGCGGCCGATGCCGCGTCCCTGCTGCCCGGCCTTCACATGCAGATTATCCAGATACACGCCCCGCTCCGGCGCCTCGTCCGGCAATAGGCAAACAAAGCCCGCCGGCTCATCCTGCCACAGCGCCAGCCGCACCCACAGCGCGCCCGGCGCGGCGAAGCGCTCCCGCCACATGGCCAGGCGTTCGTCCGCGGCGCGCAAATCCAGGTATTCGTCCGGCAAGATGCCGCGATAATGCTCTTGCCAACTGGCGACATGCAGCGCCGCGATCCGCTCGGCGTCCCGAGCGTCGGCCGCTCGCAACAACAAACCCTGATTCATGTTCGCTCCCCTTGCCGCGGTGGTTCCACACCGGCGGTCCAACTGGCTCTGGCCAAGGCCGCCGGCAATCGAGACAATACCGATACCGCCTACCTTATGCGAGGAAGACTTTCCATGCATGTCGTGATTTTTCGCGCCGCCACGCGGCAACTGGATGCGGAATACTCCGCGGTCGCCCAGCAGATGCGCCGGCTGGCCATGGAGCACTTCGGCTGCCTCGCCTTTGTTTCCGCCTGTGAGGACGGCCAGGAAATCGCCTTGTCCTACTGGCCAGACGCCGACAGCATCCGCGCCTGGAAGGCGCATGCCGACCACGTGCTGGCGCAGCAACTGGGACGGGAGCGCTGGTATCGGCAATACCGGGTGGAGGTGGCCTGTATCGAACGCAGCTATGAATGGACCTTGGACGCGTCAGACTGAAGTCCGCGGCATGGCGCTGTTTCACGTGGAACCGGACCGCGGCGCGACTAGCCGCTTTTTATCCGCGCCCGCGCTTTCTTTAGCCGCTTTTTACGCGCCGGAGCCTAGCATGCAGCCAAGATCCCACTGCGAGGCCCTTGCCGATGAGCGCAAGCAAACCCGTCCGCCGCGCGCTGCCGACGCGCGGCATTCCCGACTATCTGCCGGATGATGACGCGGCGCCCTTGGCGCTGCGCCGTTATATTCTCAACGCCCGCTTTCCGGCCGCGCCCGCCCGGACCCCGCCCGATGGCGGCTGGCGAGCGTCCTTGCGCGCCTGGTGGCGCTTGGTGAGCGCGCGGCGATGAAGCGCGGCGATCTCGCCCTGCGCCACCGCCGGCTATTGCACGCCTACGCCCAGGCCCGCCATCAGGATAGGCCCTGGCTCAAACGCAAGACGCGGCTGCCGCGCGCGGCCCAAACGGGCTTGCTGCAGCGGCTGCGCGCCTGGCTACGCCTTATTTGAGCCTCAGCGGCTCCACCAGCACATTGTTGGACTCGTCGGCCAGCCACATCTGACCGTCCTGGATGGTGGCGCTCAACTGCATGCTGCGCTGGCAGATGGCGACCAGTTCCGCCAGCGTGGCCGTCTCGACGCGAAACACGCTGAGCTTGTCCAGCCGGGCCAGCTTGTTCTCCATCTGCGGCCACCACACTTCGCTGGCGCGGCCGCCGTAGCTGTACAACACCACGCGCTCGGCGCGGCTGCACGCTTTCTTCAGCCGTTTTTCGTCGGGCTCGCCCAGTTCCACCCACAGCTCGATCTCGTCGGCATAGTTTTTCTGCCACAACTCGGGCTCGTCGTCGGCGCTCAGACCGCGGCTGAATTGCAGGGTTTCGCTGGCGTTGAGCGCAAAGGCGGCCAGACGCAGCATCATGCGTTCCACGGTTTCGGACGGATGCTGGGCCAGCGTCAGCTGATGACTGGCGTAATAGCCGCGATCCATGTCGGATACGGCGAGATTGGCTTTATAAATGGTGGCGGACAGGGCCATGCGGAAACCGGCTTTGCGAAAAAAGAAGCCATTGTACGGGGCCGCCGGCCATTGCGCCCGTTCAATCGCTAGACGGCGGGGCGCGCCGCCATGAACGGCCTCTTAGAACGCGTTTGCGATCTCGCAAGCTAGAGCGAGACAAGGCGAAAACGGATGAGAAAGCGGAGTGTACACACGGTACGAAGCGGTACTCACCGTGTGACGTCTGACGACGCGCAGCAGATCGTAAACAGGTTCTTAAGGCGAAGGCTGGCTGGAGCAGTCCAAAGGTTCGCCGCGCCAGGTGATGCTGGCCTCGCGGCCCTTGATCCACAGTTCCAGCCCCGGCGCCGCGTAACGCGCGCCGCTGCCGCTTAGGCCCTGATGCAGAATGGCGGTGGAGCCGTTGTACTCCAGCTTCACCGTGGGCGGGTGGGTGCGATAGAAGGTGGCCAGCACGGTGCGGGTGGCGTTGCCCTTGCAGACATAGCGCAAGGGCGTCAGCGACGGCGCCAGCCCCCAGGCCGCCTGCAATTGGGTGATGCGCATGATGTAGACGTCGCCCAGACACATATGCATGTCCTCGGTCTTGACGCAGTCCTTCAGACTTTTGACCCAGCGGCGCTGCTCGGCGATCAGCTTGGCCTCGGCCCCCGGCCGGCCTTGCTGGGCCTGTTCCAGCGCCAGGGCGTAGACCTTTTCCAGCCGATTGTCCTGGCGGGTCAGGCTGTCGTCCTGGCACACCATGGCCTCCACCGGATTGCCCGGCTTTTCGCAATTGAAATCGGTCGCCGCCGGCGGATTGGCCTCCGCCGTGTCCTCTGCGATCCTGCCGCTCTCCGCCGCGCGGCCGTGGCCGCCTTCCGACCCGCCCTTGCCGGCGGCCAGCGCCAAGGCCGGACACAATATGATCAAGCCGACCAGCCTATGGGCGGATCCAGGCATACCGATTTCCTCTGAACTGCGTTATTCGCCGCCCATGCCGGGCGGACACATCAAAACAGGGCATCTCTCCGCCGCGGGCCGATGCGCTCAACCCCGGCGACGTGACAGCATGATACCAGTTCGCCCATTCGCATTTATTAATAATATCGGCCGTCAAAAAGGCTTTTCGCGGCTCAGGATTCCGTTGGAATGGATATGACAATGCCGCGACAAGTTCCCAAACCGACAATTTGAAGGTAAACTCCGGCCTCTCGCGCGCAATTCCAATCTTTGCGCGTCGCGCGCGCTTCATCCCGAAGCGCCCATCGCATCCCTAACTTTTTCCCGTCAGCCTGGATTGGTTCGCACATACTGCGATAGGCCGTCGCAGGAGCAAACATGTCCACACTCACCTTTGCCGACCTCGGTCTGGCCGAATCCCTGTTGCGCGCCGTCAGCGAAACCGGTTACACCACCCCCACCCCGATCCAGGCCCAAGCCATCCCGCAAGTGCTGCAAGGCGGCGATCTGCTGGCCGCGGCCCAGACCGGCACCGGCAAAACCGCCGGCTTCACCCTGCCCTTGCTGCAGCTGCTGATGGGCAAGCCGTCCACCCAGCCGGGTCGTCCGCGCGCGCTGGTGCTGACGCCCACCCGCGAGCTGGCCGCTCAGGTGGAGGAGTCGGTGCAAACCTACGGCAAATACCTGCCGCTCAAATCCATGGTGATGTTCGGCGGCGTCAACATCAACCCGCAAACCCGCGAGCTGCGCAAGCCGCTGGACATCCTGGTGGCCACCCCCGGCCGCCTGCTGGACCACGCCGGCCAGCGCAACATCGATTTGTCCGGCGTTGAGATCCTGGTGCTGGACGAAGCCGACCGCATGCTGGACATGGGCTTCATCCACGACATCCGCAAAGTGCTGGCGCTGCTGCCGGCCAAGCGCCAGAACCTGCTGTTCTCCGCCACCTTCTCCGACGAGATCAAGGGCCTGGCCGATCGTCTGCTGGACAGCCCCAAGCTGGTGGAAGTGGCGCGCCGCAACACCACCAACGAGCTGGTGGATCAGAAGATCCACCTGGTGGACCGCGACCGCAAAACCGATCTGCTGATCCATCTGATCAAGGAACACAACTGGTTCCAGGCGCTGGTGTTCACCCGCACCAAGCACGGCGCCAACCGTCTGGCGGAAAAACTGGACAAGACCGGCATCCCCGCCGCCGCGATTCACGGCAACAAGAGCCAGAACGCGCGTACCCGCGCGCTGGCCGACTTCAAGAGCGGCGAATTGCAGGTGCTGGTCGCCACCGACATCGCCGCGCGCGGCCTGGACATCGACCAACTGCCGCATGTGGTCAACTTCGAACTGCCCAATGTGCCGGAAGACTACGTGCACCGCATCGGCCGCACCGGCCGCGCCGGCAGCAGGGGCGAGGCGGTATCGCTGGTCTGCGTGGACGAGTTCAGCTTCCTGAAAGACATCGAGAAGCTCACCAAGCAATCGATCGAGCGCTTCGCGGTGCCGGGCTTCGAGGCCGATCTGTCGGTGAAGCCGGAACCCATCCCGATGGGCGGCGGCAACCGCCGCGGCCAGCCGCAACGCCAGGGCGGCGGCGGCAAACCGCGCCACCAGCCGGACAGCAAGCCCACCGGCCACGGCCATCGCTCGCCGGCGTCCAAGCCGCGCCAGGGTCAAGGACAGGGTCAGGCCAAAAACGCCACAAACGGCCAGCCGGGTCAGCGCTCGTCGCAAGGCCAGGGTCAGGGTCAGCGCGGCAAGCCCGCCTCCTCGCGTCCGAGCTCGGCGCTGTTCAGCCCGCCGAAAGGCCGCTAAGAACCCGTTCATAGTCTGCTGTGCTTCGGCGATACGGCGTTGAAAACAAGCTCAAGATGCTCATGTACCACGTGTACATTCCGCTTTTTCGCTTGTTTTCGCCTTGTCCCGCCCTTGCTCGCGAGACTTTGAACAGGCTCTAAGACCCGCTAACAAAACCCCTGATCCAGCGTTGCGCCTCCTTGTCGTACGACTTGTACTGCCTACGTCGGCGCGCCTTGGCTCAGGTTCTCTGCGAGGTTTGGTTAGCGGCTCTAAGCCCGCGCAAGCGGCGCCGCGCCCTTGCGGCGCGGCCGCCGCCGCGCTTCTTCGCCGACCCCGCGGCGATGGAAGCGCTTTACGCCGGACGCCAAACCTGCCTACGATTCAGCAATAGGCCCTTGGGGCCGACAACAATATCGAGCGGAGACGGCGCGCGCCGCGCTCCGCACGGGCAGCACGCATGCCGCGCGCACAGATCGAGCAAGGATTCGGGGAAATGATGAGACTTCGCAGCTGGCTGCTGGGCAGCCTGGCTGTAGTCCTGCTGGCGGCAGCTCAGCCGCAGGCCGCGCCACGTCTGAAAATCACCCTGTCCAACCAGGAGTGGCCGCCCTATATGGGCAAGGAACTGCCGTACGACGGCATTTTGTCGCGTTTGGTCAAAGAGGCCTTCGCCCGCGCCAACGTCGACGTCGCCTTCCGTTACTACCCCAACAACCGCACGCTGCAATCGGCGCGCAACGGCACCGTGGACGGCAGCTTCGGCTGGGCGCCGACGCCGGAACGCAAGCAGGACCTGCTGTTCACCCAACCGGTGTTGCATGCGCGCATGGTGTTTTTCCAGCGCCGCAGCGCCAGTTTTCCCTGGAACGATCTGTCCAATCTGCGCCACGCGCGGGTGGGCGTCACGGTCGGCAACTTCTATTCCGACGAGTTCAACCGGCAGGTCAAGGCCGGCCACCTGATTCCGGACATGGCGCCGGACGACGTCACCAATCTGCGCAAGCTGCTGGCCGGCCGCATCGACTTATTCCCCATCGACGTGGAAGTGGGCCAATACCTGATCGCCCGCAACTTCCAGCCGCGGCTGGCCCAGCAATTGGAGCCGCAGAGCAAATCGTTCTGGGTGGCGCCGCTGCACGTGGTGATCTGGCGCAAGCACCGCCAGGGCCCGGAGTTGGTGGAACGTTTCAATCGCGGCCTGAAGGCCTTGCAGGACAGCGGAGAGTTCGAGCGCATCGTGGCGGAGACCCGCGCCGCCAGCCTGGCCTACCACAAACCGATCAAGGCGCAGTGAAGCGAAAACGGCGCTAAGGCGCGTCCGCGCTGCTCAACACCACCGGCCGGCCGTGAAAATAGCCCTGGAACCAATGGAAGCCCAGCGCGCGGCAACGTTCGAACTGCTCGCGGCTGTCCACCTTTTCCGCCAGCAGGATGCCGTCGAAATCGCTCAATTGCGCCATCAGTTCCGGCAAGCGTTCCGCTTCCACCGCCGCCACGTCCACTTTGACGATGTCCACCAGCGGCAGCATCGCCGCCTGATCCGGCCCCAGGTGGATCACGTCGTCCAACGCCAGGCGAAAGCCGCGCTGGCGCAACAAGGCCATGCGTTGCAGCAAGTCCTGGGTGACGGTCACCGTTTCCAGGATTTCCAACACCAGCCGCTCCGCCGGCAATTGGTCCAGGATGGGATCTTGCAACAAATCGGCGCTGGCGTTGATGAAGCCGGGGAACTGGCCCAACACATCCGCGCAGCCCAGCTCTCCGAAGGCGTTGCGCAGCACCTCGGCGCTGGCGAGCAGATCGTCGCGCACCAAGGCGAAATTGGCCGGGCTGGAACGGAACAATAGTTCATAGGCCACCAGCTGCTGCTGGCGGTCGACGATTGCCTGCCGGCCAAGATAACGTGAAGAATTAGGCATGCCGACGATACTACAGGATATTGCCGCCGCTGTTGGGCATCTCCTGCTGGTGCCGTCAAAAAATATGACAGCTTATGCCTGACCATCGTCATTAAATGCGGTAAGGTTGCAAATTACCCTCAAGTCAGCGAGTCCGCCATGTTGCCAACCCGACAAATTCCCCGCGAGGAGATCAAGGCGCTGCCGCTGTTCGCCGGCCTGACGCCGGAACAGGTGCGGCTGGCCGCCACGCCGGAGCTGGCCGCCGCCGCGTTGCGGGACCTGGCCGGCTGCGCGGAGCTGGGCTTCGACACCGAATCCCGCCCCACTTTCCACAAGGGCGAAAAACCGACCGGTCCCCACCTGGTCCAGCTGGCCTGCGACGACCGCGCCTGGCTGTTCCCGGTGCAGGACGGCCAGTGCGCGCCGGAGCTGAAAACCCTGCTGGAAGACCCTCAGCGGCTCTTGGTGGGCTTCGAGCTCAGTTCGGACCAGACGCTGCTGCAACAGCGGCTGGGCATCCGCTGCGGCCGGGTGCTGGACCTGGTTGACCACTTCTCCAGCGACGATGCGCGCATCACCGTCGGCGCGGTGCAGGCGGTGGCGCGGCTGTTCGGCCAGTACTTCCGCAAATCCAAGAAGCTGTCCACCACCAACTGGTCCAAACTGCCGCTGACGCCGGCGCAACAAGCCTACGCCGGCAACGACGCCTGGGTGGCGCTGCGGGTGTACCGCGAGCTGGACGCCCGCGGCGGTTTGCGGCGCGGCGGCTGAAGCCGCGCCGGAACATCAAGGCAGCCGCGTGATGCGGTTCAGCGCCGGCACCGCCACTGGCGAAGCGCTGGCGAAATAGCTCTCCAGCACGTCCACGTCCACGCCGCCGCCCACCCGGTTGCTCCCCTGGGTCAGCACGGTGAAGCCGTCGCCGCCGCCGGCGATGAAGTTGTTGACCTGCACCCGGTAGCTGGCCTGCGGATCGATGGCCACGCCGTTGATCTTGATGCTGGCGATGTCCACCTTGGCGCCCGCCGGCGCCGACTGGCTCCAGCTATAGCTGAATCCCTTGGACACTTGCAGAATCTTGACCTTGGACGGATCGCTCCATTGCTGCTCCAGCAGCTGGTCGATCTGCGCGCCGCTCAGGGTCAGCGTGGTCATCACATTGCCGAAGGGCTGGGTGGTGAACAATTGGTTGTACGTCACAGCGCCGCCGACGCCGGGAAGGATGTCGGCGCGCACGCCGCCCGGATTCATGAAGGCCACCACCGCACCCTGGGCGGCGCCGGCCGCCAATTGCGCGTCGGCCACCACGTCGCCCAGCGCGGTTTCGCCGGCCGCGGACGGAGTGCGGTCCAGGATGCCCGCCGCCTGGCCCACCACGCGGTTGGCCACCGGGGCCACCAAATCCTTGTACAGCTTGACCAGATTGCTGACCGAGGCCAGCGGCGCGATGTCGCGCGCCACCACCCGGTTCTGCGCCTGGATGGAACCGGGCTTGACGTCGCGGGTGGCCGGGTCCAGCACGAAGTCGATCTCGGTGAACAACTGACCGTAGTTCTTGGCGCTGGTCACCCGGCGGCCGTCGATCACGCAGTTGTAGGCCTGATGGGTGTGGCCGGTGACCACCAGCTTCACCGCCGGGTCCAGCTTCTTGACGATGTCGACGATGGGGCCGGACACGCCGTTGCATTCATTGAAATTGCCGCTTTGATAGCCGCCCTCGTGCACCACCACCACCACGGCGGACACGCCCTGACGTTTCAGTTGCGGAATCAGCTGATTCACCGTGGCCGCCTCGTCCTGGAAGCTCAGCCCCTTGATGCCGTCCGGCGACACGATTTCCGGCGTGCCTTTCAGCGTCATGCCGATGAAGGCCACCGGGATGCCGCCGAACTTCTTGATCTCGTAAGCGGGGAACAAGGTGCCGCCGTCGCTTTTCTTGACGTTGGCCGCCAGAAACTTGAACTTGGCGCCGGCGAACTTGCCGTTCTGGCAGGAGGTGGTGGGCGCGCCCGTCTTGCAGCCGCCGTTCTGCATGCGCAGCAATTCCTGCTGGCCGTCGTCGAACTCATGGTTGCCGACGGCGTTGAGGTCCAGGCCCAGCAGATTCATCGCCTCGATGGTGGGCTCGTCGTGGAACAGGCCGGATACCAGCGGGCTGGCGCCGATCAGATCGCCGGCCGACACCACCACGGTGTTGGGCGATTTGGCGCGCAGCGATTGCACCCAGGCCGCCAGGTAATCAACGCCGCCGGCGTTGATCTTGATCGTCTTGCTCGGGTCGGCCGGATCCGGCACCGTCAGTTGGCCAGGCATGTCCAGATTGCCGTGGAAATCGTTGAAGGCGATCATCTTCACCGCCACCGGCTGGCGCGAGACGCCGGTGTTCTGGTCGCCCGGCCCCCAGCCGCCGGAGCCGGCGGAACAGCCGAACAGCGCCAGGCTCGCCGCCAGGCACAAGCTCATGGTTTTCAGTTTCACGAAACGCATCCTTGTCTTGTTTGTTGTCGCGCGCGCCGGCGCCGCCGGCCGCGACCGAATGAGGAGACGTCCGTCCACTGCCATGGACCGCGATGGACGCTCCGATCGCGCGCACTATAGCAAAACAAAATGACAAAGAGTTAAAACTTTCATGATGCGAAACAAATCGCCATGCGGCCTCAGTCGGCGCGCGGCTCCGACTCCAGCGCCGCCAGCGCATCCGCAGTGTTGAGATTGGGAAAGAGATGGTCGAAGCCGACTTCGACATGGTTAAGACCGGCCAGCCAACCACGGATGGAACGGCCGCCGCCGGCCAGATAGGCGGCCAGCCCGGCGCGGAGGCCGGGCCCCAGCGCCAGCAGGCTGGGATGCCAGCCTTCGCGGTCGCGCGCGCTGGCGGCCTGGCGGCCGCTCGCCACTTCCGCCAGCAGCCGGCGCGAGAAATCGGCCGGCAGCCGCACCGCGTCGCAAGGCATCACCAGCCAGACCCCGCCGTCCTCGCGCTCCAGAGCCGCCAGCACCCCGGCCAGCGGCCCCGGATAATCCGGCAGACTGTCCGGCAGCAGCGGGCAGCCAAAGCCGGCGTACACGTCCAGATTGCGATTGGCCGAGATCCACACCCGTTCGGGCGGCGGCGTCTGCGCGGACAAGGCGGACAAGGCGTGCGCCAGCAGCGGCCGCCCGGACAATATCACCAGGCCCTTGTCGGCGCCGCCCATGCGCGTGGCGCGGCCGCCGGCCAGAATCAGCGCCTGGTGGCTCATTGCCAGCGTTCCGCCGCCTGGGCGTCGCTGTGTTTGGCCTCCACCCAGCGCTCGCGGCCGTCCGCCAGGATTTCCTTTTTCCAGAACGGCGCGTCCTGCTTCAGATAGTCCATCAGGAATTCCGCGGCGGCGAAGGCGTCGCGGCGGTGGCTGCTGGCCACCGCCACCAGCACGATGGGCTCGCCCAGCGCCAGCCGCCCCACGCGATGGATGACGGTGGCCGCCTGCAGCGGCCAACGCCGGCGCGCTTCCTCCACGATGGCCTCCAAGGCCTTTTCGGTCATGCCCGGATAATGCTCCAGCTCCAGCGCCGTCACATCGCGGCTGTCGCCGTAATCGCGCACCAGCCCGCTGAAGCTGACCACCGCGCCGCAGGCCGGGTTGCCGGACAGCGCGTCGATTTCCACGCCGGCGCTGAAACGCTGCGGCTGCACCCGCACCGTGAACGCGTCCATGCTCATCCTCCGGTCACCGGCGGGAACACCGCCACTTCGTCGCCGTCGCTCAGAACGGAGTCCAACCGCGCCATCTGCTGGTTCACCGCCACGCGGAACACCCGGTCGGCGGCCAGTTCCCGCGACCAGGCCTCGCCGCGCAGCCGCAACTCCACCAGCAGTTCCTCCACCGTGGCCGCGTCGCTGTCCAAATGTTCGCTCTCCAGGCCGAACTCGTCCCGCAAGCGGGCAAAATACAAAAGATTCAGTTTCATCGCCTGCCTCTGCGCAGTTGAGCGGATACCGCAGTGTAAGCAATCCGCGCCGGGCCTCCAATACGTCAAGGTGGCTAGGCGCCCGCCCGCAAAAAAGCCCGCTCGCGGCGGGCTGATCCAAGAAGAAGAACTTGGCCTTACTTAACGATCTGCGCCAGCTCGCCCTTCAGGTATTTATTGGCCATGGCGTCCAGGTTGATCGCCTTGATCTTGCTGGCCTGACCGGCGGAGCCGAAGGCTTCGTAGCGGGCGATACAGATGTCGCGCATCGCGTCGGTGGACACTTTCAGGTATTTGCGCGGATCGAACTCGGCCGGATGCTGGGCCAGGAAGCGGCGGATGGCGCCGGTGGAGGCCAGGCGCAGGTCGGTGTCGATATTGACCTTGCGCACGCCGTGCTTGATACCTTCCACGATCTCTTCCACCGGCACGCCGTAGGTTTCGCCCAGATCGCCGCCGAACTCGTTGATGATCTGCAGCCATTCCTGCGGCACGCTGGAGGAGCCGTGCATCACCAGGTGGGTGTTGGGGATGCGGGCGTGGATTTCCTTGATGCGGTCGATGCGCAGTACGTCGCCGGTGGGCTTCTTGCTGAATTTGTAAGCGCCGTGGCTGGTGCCGATGGCGATGGCCAACGCGTCCACGCCGGTGTCCTTGACGAACTGGGCGGCTTCTTCCGGATCGGTCAGCAGCTGGCTGTGGTCCAGCACGCCTTCGGCGCCCACGCCGTCTTCTTCGCCGGCCATGCCGGTTTCCAGGCTGCCCAGGCAGCCGATCTCGCCTTCCACCGACACGCCGCAGGCGTGGGCGAAATTAACCACGGTGCGGGTCACGTCCACGTTGTAGGCGTAATCGGCCGGGGTCTTGCCGTCGCTTTTCAGCGAGCCGTCCATCATCACCGAGGAGAAGCCGAGCTGGATAGAACGCTGGCACACGTCCGGGCTGGTGCCGTGGTCCTGGTGCATCACCACCGGGATGTGCGGAAACTCTTCCACCGCGGCCAGGATCATGTGGCGCAGGAAGGGCGCGCCGGCGTATTTGCGCGCGCCGGCGGAGGCCTGCACGATCACCGGGGCGTTCACCTTGTCGGCGGCCTCCATGATGGCGCGCATCTGCTCCAGGTTGTTGACGTTGAAGGCCGGCAGGCCGTAGCCGAATTCCGCTGCGTGGTCCAGCAGCTGACGCATGGAAACGAGAGCCATGGTGTTCAATCTCCGCAAACTGCTCCGCCGGGGCGGAGCATGGTTGGCGCCCGGACCGCGCGGCGGCCCGAGGCGAATTCATCAATTCAGTGTCTGGACACGCCGGACAACAACAGGCCGGCGCCGACGAAAGCGCCGCCGGACACTTTGTTGACCAGCTTGAGGCGCCGCGCGCTGTTCAGCCAGCCGGCCAAACGCGCGCCGCCGCCGGCGTAAGCCAGCTGCCAGGACGCCTCGATCACGTAAAACGTCGCCGCCAGGATCGCCAACTGCGGCCCCTGCGGCTGCTGCGCGTTCATGAACTGCGGGAACAGCGCGGTAAAAAAGATAAAGGCCTTGGGATTGCTCATCGCCACCAGAAAACCGGTGCGGAACATGCCCCAGGGCGTGTGCTTGCCGGCCGCCGCCTCGCGGATTTCCTCCACCGGCTGCGGCTGGCTGCGCCAGGTCTTGATCCCCAGATAGATCAAATACGCGGCGCCGGCGTATTTTACCAAGGAAAACAGCAGTTCGGAGGTGGCCAGCACCGCGCCCAGTCCGGCGGCGGAGCCGAACATGATCAAACCCAGCGCCGTCATCAGGCCAAGACAAGTCATCAGCGTGCGCCGCACCCCGTAGTGAATGCCGTGGGTCATCGCCAGCAGCATATTGGGGCCGGGCGTGGCCGAGACGAAAAACACAGTGGTGACGAACAGCAACCAGGTATTGAGCGACATGGATATCTCCGGCGGGTGGGCCATCAGAATGAAACGGCGGCGAATACGCCAGTGTAACGCAAGCCATTCATCCCGATAGCCTTTTTCCCCTCAGCCCGCGCGCTCGGCCAGGATGGCCACCGCCGGCAACTCCTTGCCTTCCAGGAACTCCAGGAAGGCGCCGCCGCCGGTGGAGATGTAGCTGATGTCGTCGGTGATGCCGTACTTGGCGATGGCGGCCAGGGTGTCGCCGCCGCCGGCGATGGAGAAGGCCGGCGAGGCCGCGATGGCCTGGGCCAGGGTCTTGGTGCCGCCGCCGAACTGCTCGAACTCGAACACGCCCACCGGGCCGTTCCACACCACGGTGCCGGCCTGGGCGATGATGGCGGCCAGCGCCTGCGCGGAATCCGGGCCGATGTCCAGAATCATGTCGTCGGCCTCCACCTCCGCCGCGCTCTTGGTCACGGCGGCGGCGGTTTCGGCGAACTCCTTGGCGCAGACCACGTCAGCCGGCAACGGCACATCGCCGCCGCGGGCGCGAATCTTGGCGATCACTTTTTTGGCTTCGTCCACCAGCTCGGCCTCGGCCAGCGATTTGCCTATGGCCTTGCCCTCGGCCAGCAAGAAGGTGTTGGCGATGCCGCCGCCCACGATCAACTGATCCACCTTGTCGGCCAGCGATTCCAGAATGGTCAGCTTGGTGGACACCTTGGAGCCGGCGACAATGGCCACCAGCGGCCGCGCCGGCGCTTGCAAGGCCTTGCCCAGCGCTTCCAGCTCGGCGGAGAGCAGCACGCCGGCGCAGGCGGCCGGCGCGAACTGGGCCACCGCGTGGGTGGAGGCTTCGGCGCGGTGGGCGGTGCCGAAGGCGTCGTTGACGAACACGTCGCACAAGGCGGCGTAGGCGCGGCCCAGGTCGGCGTTGTTCTTTTTCTCGCCCTTGTTCAGGCGCACGTTTTCCAGCATCGCCACTTCGCCGGGCGCCACGCTGAGGCCGGACTGCCAGTCCGCCACCAGGCGCACCGGCCGGCCCAGCAGGCCGGACAGGCGCTCCACCACCGGCGCCAGACTGTCTTCCGGCTTGGGCTCGCCCTCGGTGGGGCGGCCCAGATGGGTCATCAGGATCACGCCGGCGCCGGCTTTCAGGCACAGCTCGATGGACGGCAGGCTGGCGCGGATGCGGGTATCGTCGCCGATGACGCCGTTTTTCACCGGCACGTTCATGTCCACGCGGATCAGCACGCGCTTGCCGGCCAGGGCCTGTTCGGAAAGTTTATTGAATTTCATCGTTCGCTCGCTCGGGTTTGGATTCGCTTGTCGATTGATTCATCGGCGCAGGCTCCGGCTTGGCGCCGGGGCGGCCGCATTTTTTGCAGTACGGAAAAAAGGCGAAATTGCGCGCGCCGCAGTCGCAGCCGCGGAACAGCTGCAGGCCGCAGTGCACGCAGTAGTCGGCGTCGTCGCCGGCAATATTGTATTGATGGTCGCAGGACGGGCAAGTTTTCTTCTGGTAGGCGCCCAAGGCCTGGGCGTAGGCCACGTGGCGCGCGCGCTCGCTCTGGCTTTGCTGCAGCTCGGCGCGCTTTTTCTCGGCGTAGCGCTGGAAGGCCTGAATCATGCGCAGGCCGGCGAACACCGTCAGCGCGATGCCGACGGCCAGCCGCACATAGCCGCCGAAATTGGGCAGATAGGGCAGCAGTTCGACGAAGAAGGCGAACAGCGCGAACAGGCCGAAGCCGTAAACGAAGAACCAGTAACGATGCGTCCGATAGCGGCTGAACAGCCATACCGCCAGCAAGAGCAGCGGCAGGATCACCGCCAGCCGCAGCAGGAAGACTTTCAACTCGAAACGCTGGTAGGCCTGCTGGTAACGGTCCTGGGCGACGGCATCCACCCGGGCGATCTCTTCTTGCAGCGTTTGCCGGCTCCGCTCCAGCGCGCGCAGGCCGTCGCTCGCCCGGTCTTCCTTCTGCTGCCATTGCAGGATCTGCGCCTGCAGGGCGTCCAGTTCCCGGGTGCGGCGGCTGACTTCGGCGCTTTGCTGCGGATCGGCGCTGGCGGCGCGGCTGGCCAGCCAGTTGGCCAGGCCCTTGCGCTGAGTCTGGTAATTGCGCTCCAGCTGCTCGCGGGTGGCGCCGAGGTTTTCCAGCTGGGCGCGCTGCGCGTCGTTCTGGCGCTGCAAGACCTGCTGCCGCTGCCGCAGCGGCTCGATGCCGGCCTGCCGCTGCAGCGTTTCCAGCTGCGGCGGGCCGCCGTCCGGCACGTAGAACAGATCGCGGATCACCAGCTCGCCCAGATTGGACAGAAAGCCCGCGAACACCAAAGCCACCAGCCAGGAGGCCAGCCGAACCCATTTTTCCGGGCGGGACAATGCTTGGTTCTGTCGCATGCTGCTCTCCTGTGACGGCGGTTCAGCGGGGGGCGATATCGGCGATCGCCCGGCCAGTGTATGCCAAAAAAACGGCCCTACCTTAACACCAATCAAATGCCGGTGGATGTAGCGCCCGCGCTAGCGGACGCAAAAAATCCGGGCCGGCAACGCATGCCGGCCCGGATTTCCTGGATCACTTCGTCGTCAGCAAGCGAACATCGCGCGCGCGGTACGCAGCATCTGGCAGCTGAAACCCCATTCATTGTCGTACCAGGCCAGCACTTTCACCATATTGCCGCCGGTCACCTTGGTCAGCGTCGAATCGAAGGTGGAGGCTTCCTCGGTGTGGTTGAAGTCGCCGGACACCAGCGGCAGGGTGTTGTAGCCCAGGATGCCCTTCATCGCGCCGTTGGACGCTTCCTTCAGGATGTCGTTGACCTCGTCCTTGGTGGTGTCGCGCGCGGCGCTGAAAGTCAGGTCCACCAGCGAGACGTTGATGGTGGGCACGCGCACCGAGAAACCGTCCAGCTTGCCCTTCAGCTCCGGCAACACCAGGCCCACGGCCTTGGCCGCGCCGGTCTTGGTCGGAATCATATTGTCGGTGGCGGAGCGGGCGCGGCGCAGGTCCTTGTGCTTGACGTCGGTCAGTACCTGGTCGTTGGTGAAGGCGTGAATGGTGGTCATCAGGCCTTTCTTGATGCCGATGGCCTGGTGCAGCGCCTTGGCCACCGGGGCCAGGCAGTTGGTGGTGCAGCTGGCGTTGGACACCACGGTCATTTCCGGCTTCAGCACGTCGTGATTGACGCCGTAAACGATGGTGGCGTCGACATCGTCGCCGCCCGGCGCGGAAATCAGCACCTTCTTGGCGCCGGCGTCCAGGTGGGCCTGGCATTTTTCCTTGCTGGTGAAGGCGCCGGTGCATTCCAGCACCAGATCCACGTCCAGCGCTTTCCACGGCAGTTCCGCCGGGTTGCGGGTGCTGAAGAACGGGATTTTGTCGCCGTTCAGGATCAGGTGGGCGTCGTCCTGCTCGACCTCGCCGGGGAAACGGCCGTGCACGGTGTCGAACTTGGTCAGGTGGGCATTGATGTTGAGATCGCCGGTGGCGTTGACGGCCACTACTTTGAAATCGTCATGCAGCTGGTTTTCGTAGATGGCGCGCAGTACCTGGCGGCCGATGCGGCCGTAACCATTGATGGCGATGCGGATAGTCATGCTTCTAAATCTCCTGGGGACGATCCGGAGCGCCCGGTTTCCCGGCCGGCGCTCCGCGTGTTGTGTAGTGCGTCCACTACATGAAACGGCGAACAAAAGGCCATTGCTTTCGCAATGGCCTGTCTTTACATCACAGCAGCGCTTTGGTCTTGGCCACTACATTGTCGACGGTGAAGCCGAAGGCCTGGAACAGCTGCGGGGCCGGGGCGGATTCGCCGAAGTGGTCGATGCCGACCACGTCGCCGTCCAGGCCCACGTATTTGCGCCAGAAGTCCGGGTGGCCGGCTTCGATCGCCAGCCGCGGCAGGCCCGCCGGCAGCACGCTGTCGCGCCAGGCCTTGTCCTGGCGGTCGAACACATTGGTGCACGGCATGGACACCACGCGCACGGCGACGCCTTCCGCCGCCAGCGCATCCTGCGCCTTCAGCGCCAGTTCCACTTCGGAACCGGTGGCTATCAGCACCGCGCGGGCGCCGGCGGCGTCGCGCAGCACATAGCCGCCCTTCTGGATCGCGGCCAGCTGCGCCGCGTCGCGGGCGACGAAGGGCAGGTTCTGGCGGCTCAGCACCATGCTGCTCGGCGTGGTCTTCTGCTCGACGGCGTGCGCCCAGGCCGCCGCGGTTTCGGCGGTGTCGCACGGACGCCAGGTGTGGTGGTTGGGGATGTAGCGCAGCGTGGCCACTTGCTCCACCGGCTGGTGGGTGGGGCCGTCTTCGCCCAGGCCGATGGAATCGTGGGTGAACACGAAGATCGGATTGATCTTCATCAGCGAAGCCATGCGCAAGGCGTTGCGCGCGTATTCGCTGAACATCAGGAAGGTGCCGCCGTACGGACGCAGGCCGCCGTGCAGGGTCATGCCGTTCATGATGGCGGCCATGCCGAACTCACGCACGCCGTAGCTGATGTAGTTGCCCTGGCCGTCGCGGTCAATCCACTTGGAGCCGGACCAGTTGGTCAGGTTGGAGCCGGTCAGGTCGGCGGAACCGCCGACGAATTCCGGCAGCGCCGGTGACAGCGCTTCCAGCGCGATCTGGCTGGCCTTGCGGGTGGCCACGGTCTGGGCGGCGTCGGCGATCTTGGCCAGCGCGGCGGCCTTGGTCTCTTCCCAGCCGGACGGCAGCTCGCCCTGCATGCGGCGGCTGAATTCGGCGGCCAGTTCCGGGAAGGCGGCGCGGTAGGCGTCGAAGCGCTTGTTCCATTCGATCTCGGCCAGCGCGCCCTTGTCGCGCGCGCTCCACTCGGCGTAGATCTCGGCCGGGATCTCGAACGGCGCGTGCGGCCAGTTCAGGCCTTCGCGCGCGGCGGCGATTTCGGCCGCGCCCAGCGGCGCGCCGTGGCAATCGTGGCTGCCTTGCTTGGTGGGCGCGCCAAAACCGATGGTGGTCTTGCAGCAGATCAGCGTCGGACGCGCGCTTTCCTTTTGCGCGGTGGCGATGGCGGTGGCCACTTCCACCGGATCGTGGCCGTTGACGTTCTTGATCACCTGCCAGCCGTAGGCTTCGAAGCGGGCCGGGGTGTCGTCGGTGAACCAGCCTTCCACATGACCGTCGATGGAGATGCCGTTGTCGTCCCAGAAGGCGATCAGCTTGTTGAGCCCCCAGGTGCCGGCCAGCGAGCACGCTTCGTGGCTGATGCCCTCCATCAGGCAACCATCGCCCAGGAAGGCGTAAGTGTGATGGTCTACGATCTGATGGCCGTCGCGGTTGAACTGCGCCGCCAGCATTTTCTCGGCCAGCGCCATGCCCACCGCGTTGGTGATGCCCTGGCCCAGCGGGCCGGTGGTGGTTTCAATGCCGGGAGCGTAGCCGTATTCGGGATGGCCGGGAGTCTTGGAGTGAAGCTGACGGAACTGCTTGAGGTCTTCGATGGAGAGGTCGTAACCGGTGAGGTGCAACAGGCTGTAGATCAACATGGAACCGTGACCGTTGGACAGCACGAAGCGGTCGCGGTCTGGCCAGTTGGGATTGGCCGGGTTGTGTTTCAGGTGATCGCGCCACAATACTTCCGCGATGTCTGCCATCCCCATCGGGGCGCCGGGGTGACCGGATTTGGCTTTTTCAACGGCATCCATGGACAGGAAACGGATGGCGTTGGCAAGCTCGGTACGGGTGACCATTTCGGGAAAACCTCAAGACTTGTGTGGAAACCGGGACGACGGCCGCGCCATCCGAACATGCCTCCGGCATGGACCAACCGTCGCAAAATCATGGAATTATCGCCGATTTTCACCATTGGCGGCAACCGCCCCGCCGCGCGGAATACCGCTGCGGCATGAAGGGGCATGAAAAATAGCCGGATGCGGCCGTTTTGCAAGATAATGCCCAGGCCGGCATAAAATGCATTTTGAATCAAAAGCCTGCGAGCGACTCCGCGCCGGGTTCCGCCGATGACGAATGGGCAGAATGCGCGACGGACGCGCCGGCAGGGAAACCCGCGACGCAAATCGCTGTCAGTCTGGCTCTGTCTTTAGCCGCGAAAAAAAACGAACCGGCCGACGCGGCCAAGCGCCGCCGGCTCGATCGCCACAACCTTTTTGGAGATTTCGATGCAATCATTCGATGCCCTACCCGCTCCGCGCAAAGTCGCTTTCGGACGCGGCTGGCGCTGGATCGTGGAGGCCTTTTACATCGTCCGCCAGCAGCCGCTGACCTGGGTCCTGCTGGCGCTGGCCTATCTGGTGATCAATTTCATCGTCAACATGATCCCCTTGCTGGGCGGCCCGCTGTCCTTCTTCCTGGCGCCGGTGTTCGCCGCCGGCTTCATCCTGGCGGCGAAGAAATGCGAGCAGGGCTCGGAGCTGGAACTGGGCGATCTGTTCGCCGGCTTCAAGACCGCGCTGCGGCCGCTGATCAATGTGGGCATGCTCTACCTGGCCATCCTGATCGTCATCGGCGTGGTGCTGGGCCTGTTGATGGGCGCGATGGGCGTGAGCGTGGCCAAGAGCGATCCCAACGCGATCCCGGTGATCGCCGGCCCCATCGCGCTGTTCGCCTTCATCGGCGGCGTGGCCATCTTCCTGGTCAGCCTGGCTTACTGGTTCGCGCCGGCGCTGGTGACGCTGAACCAGGCCGGCCCGTGGCAAGCGATCCGCACCAGCTTGCAAGCCGGCCTCGCCAACTGGGGCGCGGTGCTGGTCAGCGGCCTGATGCTGGCGGTGCTGGCCTTCATCGCGATGATTCCGCTGGGCCTGGGCC
Organism: Chromobacterium sp. Beijing; assembly: GCF_021496765.1. Taxonomy (NCBI): domain Bacteria; kingdom Pseudomonadati; phylum Pseudomonadota; class Betaproteobacteria; order Neisseriales; family Chromobacteriaceae; genus Chromobacterium; species Chromobacterium sp. Beijing. The sequence goes on along the minus strand of NZ_CP053750.1, from coordinate 4,154,910 downwards.
TCTTGCTGTGGTTCCCAGTGCTGTACGTTACCGCCTACACCGGCTGGAAGGATATCTTCGGCCAATCCGCGGCGCCGGCGCGGCCGGACGAGCCGGTGGTATTCTAAAGGCCGTTGAATAAGAAAAGCCCGCCGTCAGGCGGGCTTTTTTTGCGGCTGCGGCGGCGCTTACAGCGAAGGCAGCAGGCCGGCTTCGACGAAGCGGTTGTAAGAGCCGCTGGCCACCAGCGCGGCGGCTTTCTCGATGTCCGGCGCGAAGTAGCGGTCCTTGTCGTAGAAGCTCACCTGTTCGCGCAGCTCGGCCTTGGCCGCTTCCAGCTTGGCCGAGGTCTTGTGCGGCGCGCGGAAGTCCACGCCCTGGCAGGCGGCCAGCAATTCCACCGCCAGGATGCCGGCGGTGTTGCCGGCCATGTCGCGCAGACGGCGGCCGGCGAAAGTGGCCATGGACACGTGGTCTTCCTGGTTGGCCGAGGTGGGCAGGCTGTCCACCGAGGCCGGGTGCGCCAGCGATTTGTTTTCCGAAGCCAGGGCCGCGCCGGTGACCTGGGCGATCATGAAGCCGGAGTTGACTCCGCCGTTGTTGACCAGGAAGGGCGGCAGCTTGGACAGATTGCTGTCGATCAGCAGCGCCATCCGGCGCTCGGACAGCGAGCCGATTTCGGCCAGGGCCAAGGCCAGGTTGTCGGCGGCGAAGGCCACCGGCTCGGCGTGGAAATTGCCGCCGGACAGGATGTCGTTGTCGGCGGCGAACACCAGCGGGTTGTCGGACACCGAGTTGGCCTCCACCGTCAGCACCGCGGCGGCCTGGCGGATCTGGGTCAGGCAGGCGCCCATCACTTGCGGCTGGCAGCGCAGCGAATACGGGTCCTGCACCTTGCCGCAGTTCTCGTGCGAGCCCTCGATCTCGCTATGCTCCAGCAGATCGCGGTAGATGCGGGCGGCGTCGATCTGGCCGGCGTGGCCGCGCACCGCGTGGATGCGCTCGTCGAACGGGGTGCGGCTGCCCAGCGCGGCTTCCACCGACAGCGCGCCGGCCACCGAAGCCGAGGCGTACAGGTCTTCCGCGGCGAACAGGCCTTCCAGCGCGAAGGCGGTGGACGCCTGAGTGCCGTTCAGCAAGGCCAGGCCTTCCTTGGGCGCCAGAGTGATGGGTTCCAGGCCGGCGGAGCGCATCGCCACCGCGCCCGGTACGCGGGTGCCGTTGACGAAGGCTTCGCCCTCGCCGATCAGCACCGCGCTCATATGCGACAGCGGCGCCAGATCGCCGGACGCGCCCACCGAGCCCTTCTGCGGGATCACCGGGTAGATGCGCTGGTTGAACAGGGTGATCAGCGCCTCGATCACCAGCCGGCGGATGCCGGAAAAACCGCGCGCCAGCGAGTTGATCTTCAAGGCCATCACCAGGCGCACCGTGGATTCGTCCATCGGCGCGCCGATGCCGGCGGCGTGCGACAGCACGATGGAGCGCTGCAACAGCTCCAGCTCCTCCGGCGCGATGCGGGTATTGGCCAACAGGCCGAAACCGGTGTTGATGCCGTAGGCGGTGCGGCCTTCGGACAGCACCCGCGCCACGGTGGCGGCGGAGGCGTCGATGCCGGCGTGGCTGGACGGGTCCAGATGCAGTTGCAGATCGGTTTCACGTGAAACGCGGCGCAGCTCGGCCAGGCTGAGCGTGCCGGGAACGATGTTCAATACCATCTTGAGATTCTCCTTCTAAAGCGTTTGCAGCGCCGCTTGCCGCGGTGAGCGCTGGTCTTGTGTTATCGCGCCCTGCCGACAAGCGGCTTGAATGTTCCGGCGAGCCCACGCCCGCCGGACAGAAAACCTTGCGCCGCGCGTTTAGGCGGCGTCGCGCCGAGCCTCCGCCTCCGCGCCGGGCGCCAGCACCCGGCTCCACAGGAAGTGGCCGGCCACCACCAGCGCCACCCAAGCGGCGCCCACCAGCAGCGCGGAGCGGGTATCCTCGAAGTAACCGAGCACGCCGATCACGAACAGCATGAACCCTATCGCCGCCAGCGGCGCGTACGGCCAGAACGGCACCGGGAATTTCAGCTCCGCCGCCTGCTCCTTGCTCATCTGGCGACGCATCGCCACCTGAGACAGCAGAATCATCAGCCATACCCACACCGTGGCGAAGGTGGCGATGGAGGCGATCAGCAGGAACACGTCCTTGGGCATCAGGTAGTTGAGCACCACGCCCAGCAGCAAGGCGGCGGCCATCACCAGCACCGTCATCCACGGCACGCCGTTGGCCGACAGCTTGGCGAAGCTTTGCGGCGCCTGGCCCTGACGCGCCATGCCGTACAACATGCGGCCGGCGCCGAAGATGTCGCTGTTGATCGCCGAAATCGCCGCCGAGATCACCACCGCGTTCAGAATGTGGGCGGCGGCGGGAATGCCCAGGCTTTCGAAAATCTGCACGAAGGGGCTGCCCTGGCTGCCGATCTTCGGCCACGGGAAGATGGACATCAGCACGGTCAGCGTCAGCACGTAGAACAACAGGATGCGCACCGGCACCGCGTTGATCGCGCGCGGGATGGTGCGCTGCGGATCCTGCGCCTCGCCGGCGGAAATGCCGATGATCTCGATGCCGCCGAAGGCGAACATCACCACCGCCAGCGAGGCGATCACCCCGCCCCAGCCATTGGGCATGAAGCCTCCGTGCGACCATAAATTATGCAGGCCGCTGGCCTCGGCGCTGCCGAAGCCGAACAGGATGATGGCCACGCCGCCTATGATCATCGCGATAATGGCCCCCACCTTGACGATGGACAGCCAGAACTCCATCTCGCCGAACACCTTGACGCTGCACAGGTTCAAGGCGCCGATGAAGAAGATGATGCTCAGCACCCAGACCCAGCGGTCCACTTCCGGAAACCACAAACTCATATAGATGCCGAAGGCGGTCACGTCGGCCAGGCAGACGATGATCATCTCGAAAGCGTAGGTCCAGCCGGTGATCACCCCGGCCAAGGGGCCCAGATAGCTGGTGGCGTAATGGCCGAAGGAACCGGCCACCGGATTGTGCACCGCCATTTCGCCCAGCGCGCGCATCACCATGTAAACGGCGGCGCCGCCGATCAAATAGGCCAGCAATACCGCCGGACCGGCCATCTGTATCGCCGCCGCCGAACCGTAGAACAAGCCGGTGCCGATGGCCGACCCCAGCGCCATGAAACGGATGTGACGGGCGGACAGGCCGCGCGTCAGTGTTTGTGTTTGCATCTCTCTCCTCCTGGGCATGGCTGCGCTTGCCGACCGAACGCGGATGCGCCCGCTACGCCGCATCCCGCGGCCCGGCATGTTTCGTTGAGCAACCCAGCGCCGGCAAACTGTAGAGCCAGCGTGGGCGGATCACAAGACCAAGACGCGGAAAGAGCGGCCGGTCATGACGAAGCAATGCGGACTGCGGGCGCGAACGCGCCGGTGCGTCTCAGTGGACGGGCAAGAACAACATGACCGTTTTTTTCCTTTGCAAGACGATTGCCAGCCCCGCCGCTTATTTGTACAAGCTTGTCGTGCGGGACCGCGGATCCGGGCCCTCCCGGATGCCGCCAGCCGCCGCCGGCGTGAGCGCGGCGGCGTTCCTACATTCAGAACAGGTTTACGATCTTGCGCGCTAGAGCGGGACAAGGCGTGGCGGTTGAAGAAACGGAATGGTCATATGGCACATGAGCATTCTGAAGCGGCTTTCAACGCCCTTTTCCATCTATCCTGCCGACGCGCAGCTGATCGTAAACAGGTTCTCAGCGCTTCAGCATCGGCAGGTCCAGCCCTTGCTCGCGCGCGCAGTGCTCGGCGATCTCGTAGCCGGCGTCGGCGTGACGCATCACCCCGGTGCCCGGATCGTTGCGCAGCACGCGGCCCACGCGCTTGGCCGCGGCGTCGCTGCCGTCGCAGACGATGACCACGCCGGAATGCTGGGAGAAACCCATACCCACGCCGCCGCCGTGATGCAGCGACACCCAGGTGGCGCCGCCGGCGGTGTTGAGCAAGGCGTTCAGCAGCGGCCAGTCCGACACGGCGTCGGAGCCGTCCTTCATGCTTTCGGTCTCGCGGTTGGGCGAGGCCACCGAGCCGGAGTCCAGATGGTCGCGGCCAATCACGATGGGCGCTTTCAATTCGCCGTTCTTGACCATCTCGTTGAAGGCCAGGCCCAAACGGGCGCGGTCTTGCAGGCCGACCCAGCAGATGCGCGCCGGCAAGCCCTGGAAGCTGATGCGCTCCTTGGCCATGTCCAGCCAGTTATGCAGATGCGGATCGTCCGGGATCAGCTCCTTGACCTTCTGGTCGGTCTTGTAGATGTCTTCCGGATCGCCGGACAGCGCTACCCAGCGGAAGGGGCCGATGCCCTCGCAGAACAGCGGACGCACATAGGCGGGCACGAAGCCGGGGAAGTCGAAGGCATTGGCCACGCCCTCTTCCAGCGCCATCTGACGGATGTTGTTGCCGTAGTCCAGCGTGGCGGCGCCGCGTTCTTGCAAAGTCAGCATCGCGCGCACCTGCGCCGCCATCGATTTCTTGGCGGCGGCGGTGATTTCGGCGCCGGAGGTCTTCTGCTTGGCGCGCCATTGCTCCACGGTCCAGCCCTGCGGCAGATAGCCGTGCACCGGGTCATGGGCCGAGGTCTGGTCGGTGACCACGTCCGGGGTGATGCCGCGCGCCACCAGCTCCGCGAACACGTCGGCGGCGTTGCCCAGCAGGCCCACCGATACCGCCTTGCCGCTGTGCTTGGCCTCGTCGATGATGGCCAACGCCTCGTCCAGAGTCTTGGCCTTGCGGTCCACATAGCGGGTTTTCAGGCGGAAATCGATGCGGGTTTCGTCGCATTCGACGGCGATCATGCTGAAGCCGGCCATGGTGGCGGCCAGCGGCTGGGCGCCGCCCATGCCGCCCAGACCGCCGGTCAGGATCCAGCGGCCTTGCGGCTTGCCGTCGAAATGCTGATTGGCGACGGCGAAGAAGGTTTCGTAAGTCCCCTGCACAATGCCTTGCGAGCCGATGTAGATCCAGGAGCCGGCCGTCATCTGGCCGTACATCATCAGGCCCTTCTTATCCAGCTCGTTGAAGTGCTCCCAGTTGGCCCAGTGCGGCACCAGATTGGAGTTGGCGATCAAGACGCGCGGCGCGTCGGCGTGGGTCTTGAACACGCCCACCGGCTTGCCGGACTGCACCAGCAGGGTTTCGTCGTCCTCCAGACGCTTGAGCACGTCCAGGATGGTGTCGTAGCACTTCCAGTCGCGGGCGGCGCGGCCGATGCCGCCGTACACCACCAGGCTTTGCGGGTGCTCGGCCACTTCCGCGTCCAGATTGTTCTGGATCATGCGGTAGGCGGCCTCGGTCAGCCAGCTCTTGCAAGTCAATTCGCTGCCGCGCGGCGCGCGGATGTGGCGGGTCGGATCAAAACGCGGGTCGGACATCGGTATTCTCCTTTGTAGGCCCGCCGCCGGTTGTGGCCCGGCGGGCGGGGAATGACGCTATCGCTATCAACGGGTTCAGGGCTGTTTCAGATGCCGGCCTATGCTCCACGCCAGCCGGGCGGCGGTTTTGGCGCCGTGGCTGTCGATGTCGAAGGCCGGGTTCAGTTCCACCAGGTCGGCGGCCGCCAATTTGCCGCTTTCGGCCAGACGCCGGACCAGGGCCTCGACCACGGGCAGCGCCACCCCCATGGCGGCGGGGGCGGAAACCGCCGGCATCACGCTGGCGGGCAATACATCCAGATCTATGGTCAGGTAGACGATGTCCACCTGATCGACGAAGGCCATCATCGCGCTGCGCACCGTGGACAAGGTGTCCAGCGTCATATCGCTGTCCAGCGTCCACTTGACGCCGAGCGCGCGGGCGCGGGCGAACAAGGCCTGGGTGTTGGACGGCTCGGCCACGCCCAGGCACAGATAATGGAAGGGACGGCCGGCCTGCGCGCAGTCGGCGGCGATCTGGGCGAACGGGGTGCCGGAGGTGGCTTCGGCCGCTTCGCGGATGTCGAAATGGGCGTCGAAATTGACGATGCCTATCACCTTGTCCGGATGCGCGGCCGCCAGTCCGCGCCAGGTGCCGTAGGCGGTTTCGTGGCCGCCGCCCAGCACCAGCGGAAAGTGGCCGTCGGCGCGCAGCCGGCGCACCTGTTCGCCCAAGCGCGCCTGCGCGGCGTCCAGGTCGCCGTCGGCGCAGGCCACGTCGCCGGCGTCGCACAAGGGCAAGGCCTGATGCCAGGCCAGATTGGCCAGCGCCTTGCGGATCGCCGTCGGGCCGGCGGCGGCGCCGACGCGGCCCTGATTGCGGCGCACGCCCTCGTCGCAGGAGAAACCGACGATGCCGACGCCCGGCTCCAGCCCGGCGGCGTAGGGACGCGCCAGCTGATGCCAGCGCCGCGCCAGATCGCCCTCGCCGGCGTCGACCCGGCCGCTCCAAACACTCATGTCTACGCTCATGCTTCAACAGCCTTTCATATGCTGCGCCACGCCGCGGAACACGCGCTGACGCAAAGGATTGTCGCCCAAGCCGTAAACGATCTCGGCCGGCGAATCGATGTCCCACACCAGCAAGTCGGCGACACGGCCGGCGGCCAGCCGGCCGTGGCTGGCGCCGCGGCCCAGGGCTTGCGCCGCGTGGCGGGTGACACCGGCCAGCGCCTCTTCCGGCGTCAGGCCGAACAGCACGCAGGCCTGGTTCATCGCCAGCCGGATGGAGGCGAACGGACTGGTGCCGGGGTTGAGATCGGTGGACACCGCCATCGGCACGCCGGCGGCGCGCAGCAGGTCCACCGGCGGCTTTTGGGTTTCACGCAGGAAGTAGAACGCGCCCGGCAGCAGCACCGCCACGGTGCCGGCGGCCTTCAGCGCGGCCACGCCGGCGGCGTCCAAGTATTCGACGTGATCGGCGGACCAGCCGCCGAACTCGGCCACCAGTTCGGCGCCGTGCAGATTGGACAGCTGCTCGACATGGCCTTTGACCTTGAGGCCGTGCGCGCGCGCCGCTTCGAACACGCGGCGGGTCTGCGCCGGGCTGAAGCCCACGCTTTCGCAGAAAGCGTCCACCGCCTCGGCCAGACCGGCGCGCGCGGCGGCCGGCAGGATGGCGTCCACGATGTGGTCGATGTAGGCGTCGGGCCGGCCGGCGTACTCCGGCGGCAGCGCGTGGGCGGCCAGCAAGGTGGCGGACACTTCCACCGGCAGCTCGTCCCGCAGGCGCCGCGCCGCGCGCAGTTGCTTGAGTTCGTCCTCCAGACTCAGGCCGTAGCCGGACTTGATCTCCACCGTGGTCACGCCCTCGGCCATCAAGGCGCGCAAGCGCGGCTTGGCGGCGGCGGCCAGGCCGGCTTCGTCCAGCGCCCGGGTGGCGCGCACGGTGGAGACGATGCCGCCGCCCTCGGCGGCGATCTGCTGATAAGGCACGCCGTTGAGGCGCTTTTCCCATTCGGCGGCGCGGTTGCCGCCGTAAACCAGGTGAGTGTGGCAATCGATGAAGCCGGGCGTGATCCAGGCGCCCTTGGCGTCGATCACCGCGCCGTCGAAGCCGGCGGGGTCCACGTCCGCGGCCGCCGGCAGCGCGACGATGCGGCCGGCTTCCAGCAATAGCGCGTGGCCGTCCAGCGCGCCGTAAGGCGCCGGGCGGCTAGGATCCATGGTCGCCAGCCTGGCGTTGATCCACAGGCTGCGGCGATCCGTTTCGGCTTGACTCATGGTGGGCTCGCTGCGGGTTATTTGTATATACAATTAATCCTATCCAAACAGCCTGTCAAGTTTGAAGCGGTGATTTTTGTAAACAGGCCGAATTGGCAGATTTTACTTATAGTCCAATCACTTGATGTTGCATGGCAACAAAAAAGCCGCCCGGCGGCGGCTTGAGGCGACTGGAAAATTCAGCCTCTATTTGTATATACAATATTGCGCTCGAACAAGCGCGGCAAGCTGCGGCGCAGCATCCCCGCCGCCGCTCAGCGCTTGACCCGGGTTTGCGAACGCAATTTGTAGCGCGAGCCCGGATGCGTCAGCCGCGCGAAGCTGACCAGCTTCTTGTGCGACCAAGTGCGGCGCAAAACCAACAGGCAGGGCTCCTGCGCCCTCATGTCCAACATCGCCTGCTCGGCCGCGCTGGGCAACACCGCCTCCACGCTGTGCTCGATGTCGGTCAGCGGGCAGTTCTTCATCAGGTAGTCGTTGGGCGTGCGGCTGCTGAAGTCCTGTTCCAGATAATCCGGCGCGAAAGCGGGATTGACGTAACGGTCTTCCAGCTGGATGGCCACATCGTCCTCGCGGTGGACGATGAGCGAGCGGAACACCGTGCTGCCCTCCTTCACCCCCAGGCGCAGCGCCACGTCTTCGGTGGCCTGCACGGCCTTGAGTTCGTAGACGTCGGCGCTGTGGCGATGGCCGCGCGCCTCGATTTCTTCGGAGATGTTGTTGATGTCCAGCAGCGGGGACTCCGCCTTGCGCTCCGCCACATACGTGCCGTCGCCGGCGAAGCGCAGCAGGATGCCGGCCTCGGCCAGATCCCGCACCGCCTTGTTGACGGTCATGCGCGATACCTGGAACTGACGCGCCAACTCCAGCTCGGGCGGAATCTTGCCGCCTGGCAGAAACTGGCGGGAACGAATGCCTTCAAGGATGTATTCCTTGATGCGCAGATAACGCGGTTGTGCTGTGGATGACACCTTGGGAACCCAGACATTAACGGTTGGCAAAAGGATTGTAGCCCAAGGCGGCGCGCAAGCCCCTGATCCAGCGCAGACAAAACCGGCCGCGGGCATTGCCGCCGCCGCTTGTCTGCGCCAAGATGGAAGCCCGTCGCCCGTTTGCGAGGCCTGACATGACGCTTGAGCAATGGTTGCAAGAGTATGATCTCAGTCACCGCCATCCCGTCAATATCCGCATTCATAAAATCTGCGTGCCCGCCATCGTGTTCGCGCTCTTGGGCCTGCTCTCCAGCGTGCCCTCGCCGCTGAACCTCGCCTGGCTGGCGGCGGCGGCCGGCCTGGCCTTCTATTGGCGGCTGGGCCGCGCGCCCGCGCTGGCGATGGCGGCGATGTGCCTGCCCATGCTCTTGCTTCTGGAGGCGGCGTCCCGCGCCGGCCTGCCGCTGGCGCTGCTCTCTCTGGGGCTGTTCGTCGTCGCCTGGATCGGCCAGTTCGTCGGCCACGCGATCGAGGGCAAAAAGCCCTCCTTTCTGCGCGACCTGCAATTCCTGCTGATCGGCCCGCTGTGGACGCTGCGCCGCTGGCTGTAGCGCGCTATCATCGGTTTTTTGCCCGGAAGCTCCGTATGTCCGTCGCCCTGCCTCCCGCCGCCGCGCTGTCCAGCCGCGCGCCCGGCGTCGATATCCTCGTCATCTCCACGGCGGATTTTCACGCGGAAATCTCCTTGCTGGGCGGCCAGTTGCTCAGCTTCCGCGCCGCCGGCCAGCAACCCTTGCTGTATTTGTCGCCGCAGGCGCGCTACCAGCCGGGCAAGGCCATACGCGGCGGCGTGCCGCTGTGCTGGCCCTGGTTCGGCCCGCACCCCGACGACGCGAGCCTGCCGGCCCACGGCGTGGCGCGCACGCAAGCCTGGCGCCTGGACGAGGTCCGCGAGGACGCCGGCGCGTTCCACGTGAAACTCTCCGGCCCGGAATGCGACGGCCTGACGGCGGAAATGGAATACCGGCTGGGCGCGGCGGTGGAAGCGGCGCTGACCACCCGCAACCGCGGCGACCGCCCGCAACGCCTCGGCGCCGCGCTGCACAGTTATCTGGCGGTGGGCGACGCGCGCCAAGCCGCCTTGTCCGGCCTGGACGGCGAGCGCTGTCACGACAAGGTGGCCGGCCGCGAAAGCCGCTGGCCGGACGGCGAATTCCGCTTCCGGGGCGAGGTGGACAGCATTGTTTACAGCGAGCGCCCCGCCTTGCTGCGTGACCCGGTCTGGCGACGTTGCATTCGCGTCACAGCGGAAGGCGCCGGCAGCGTGGTGGTGTGGAATCCGGCGGCGGAGAAAACCGCCTTGCTGGGCGACTTGCCGGACGCCGCCTGGCTTGATTTCGTCTGCGTGGAAACCGCCAACGCCGGCGACGATGTCCGACTGCTCGCCCCCGGCGCCAGCCACCGCCTGGCCTGCCGCTTGACGCTGGAACCCTTCCACGGCGAGGCCGGGGTATAATGAGGGCCGATGCCGCCGCGGCACACAGCCCGGCGGACCGCGTTTTTCAGTTCCGGAACCCCTAGCGATGGCCAGACCCGACAAGATTTCCCGTTTCCTGCCGATTTCCTTTGCCAACGGCAACAGCGTGCGCCGCTTCGGCAAACACTGCCCCAGCTGCCGCGCGATGGTGGGCTCGGAGCATATGGAAGGCATCGCCAGCAAACAGCAGGACAAGATCTTCCTCGCGGCCCAGGCGCGCTGCCCGTCCTGCGGCGCCGGTTTCCCGGTGCGTTGCGTGATCACGGACGACAAGCGCGTGCACCGCGTGCTGCTGCCGCACTGGGCCTTCCGCATGTGGCTGCACATGGCCACCCGCAACGATCCGCAGCCGCCCGGCGACGAAAACTGGACGCTGGAGGCAAGCCCGTCGGAAACGCCGCAGCAAGGCTTCGTGCTGCCCGACAACGCCTTCGTCACCCGATCGGAAGAAGTGCTGGGCCGTTTTCAGGGCGAGCCCATCAACGCCTGGATCGAATATCAGGGCCAGCGCTTCGTGTTCGAACGCGCCGCGCCGCCCAGCGGCGACGCCCGGCTGGATTCAAGCGAGCTGCTGTTTGAAGGCCGGCTGATCTACCGCCAGGCCTGAGGTCTATAGCGCGGCTTCTGCTGCTGAGCGAGGACAAAGAAAACGGCAGCCCTTGGGCTGCCGTTGTCATGCGCGGCCTCAGAATGTGTTTACGATCTCGCGAGCGAAGGCGAGCGTCTGAGAAAGCGGAATGTACACATGGTACATGAGCATGTTGAGCTTGTACTCACCGTGTAACGCTCCGCGACGCGCAGCAGATTATGAACAGCTTCTCAGTGCGCCGCGGCCGGGTAGCGCTCTCTGACCCAAGTCTCGAAACGGCGGCACATTTCCGCCTCCCCGGCCTCGTTGTCGGCGATCAGCTCGGCGCCGTGCACCAGCCGTATCGTCGCGTCCAGCCGCTCCGGGTAATCCCGCGCGTAGTTCCGCTCCGCGGCGGCGGCGATCTGCCGCTCCGCCTCTTGCCAGGCCTCGGCCGCGCTGCGCTTGCAGGCCTCGGCCAGATAAAGGGCGTTGAAATGCTCGCCGGTCAGGCTCAGCAAGGTGGCGTCGTGGCTGAGGCTGTTGCCCGGCGCCCAGTAATGCTCGGCCAGCAGCGGGCCGATCGCAGGGTTGTCGGTCAGATAGCCGTATTCGCGCAGGAAATGGGCGCGGGTCTGATACACCGCCATATGCGCCAGCAAATAGCCGTGATAGGACGCCGCCGATTCCTGATTCAGCAGATGCGGAATCGCCAGCAAGGGCCTCGGACCGCATTCCACGCCCAGAATCTCGCGCTCGCAACGACGCGCCAGCGCCAACACCGTCTCCGGCTTCAGTTCCGCCTCCGGCAAGCGGTACAGCTCGCGCTCGAAGTAGGCGACCACGGCGATGGAGCGCTCGGAGAAGGCGAAGAAGGGCTGGACCGCTTCGATGCGCGCGCGGATCAAGGCGTCCGGCATCGCCTCCCCCGCGGCGTTGCGCGCGTAGCGCTTCAGCCAGTCGGCGTCGTTCAGCAGGCTGTCGCAGAACATGCTCTGGGTTTCGGCATAAGCCATCGAAGTGGGCGCGAACTCCTGGGAGAAGCACGGCGCGTTCTGGATCACATTGGCGAAGTGCGCGGCGTGGCCGCCTTCGTGGAACAGGGTGTTGATTGCGCGCGCGCCGCTGCCCACCTGATCCGGCGTGGCGTCGGCGGTGAAATTGATCCGGCCCGGCACCCAGCGGTCGCCGTCGTAAAAGCTGGGCACCGGCCCGTGGCAGAAACCGTTCTGATACTTGCCCTTGCGCTCCACCAGGTCCAGCTGCATCGTGGCCTGCCGGTATTGCACGCCCAGCCGGCGGAAACTCAGCACCCAGCGCTCCACCGCCTTGGAGAACGGCAGATAGGGGTCCATCTGCCGGGTGACGTCGCCGCTCATGTGAAAACGCAGATTGTGCGGCAGCAGCGCGTCCTCGCCCTTGTCGTCGGCCAGACGCCGCAGCGCTTGCTGATTGGCCTCGCGGGTGCGCGCCTCGAAATCGTCGAGAACGGCGAACAGCGCCTCCGGCGTCATCTGCTCGTTCTTGCGCACCTTGTGCTCGAAATAATCGGCGCTGCCCAGGCTGCGCGCCAGCGCGTTGCGCTGTTTGACGATGTCGAGAAAGCCGTTGTCCAACACCCAGCGCTCGAGATCGAGCAAGGCGTCGTGCGAGCTCTTGCGCGCGGCGGCGTCCGGGTTGGTGGTCATATTGATGCTCAACATGGTCAGCGTCGCCTCTTCGCGCTCGCCGCGCTCGTTGATGTGGCTGAGCGCGAGATCGCGGCGCTTGGCGAACAACGCGGCCTCCATCTCGATCAGCCGGCGCATCTGCTCCTGCGCCGCCTCGCTGTCGACGATATTGCTCTCGAACAAGGCCAACCATCCCCGATAACCGTGCAGCAGGGCGTCGCGCTCCGCGCCGGCCGGCTGCGCCTGCAAGCCCTCCAGCGCCGCGCGCACCGCCGTCAGCCGCTCCGGGCTGGAGATGAAGGCCTTGTAGGCGGCTTCCGCGCGGGCGAAACCGTCGTGGTCGTCGGACACCGCCATATAGGTGTCCCAGAACAGGTCTTCCTTGGTCTTGTGCACCGCCAGGTAATCGCGGTTGAGCTGGTCGAAGCCCGCGCGCAGTTCGGCAATCGCTGTCATCTTGCTCACTCTCCTTTGCGCTGTCCGTCGGCCGCTTGTGGCGGGCCGGAACAGTCTGTTTATGAAGTTTGCATTAAGTGTGCGCGAGCGTCCTCCGCCGGTCAAGCGCGGGCCGCGCCCAAGCTAGCCGCGCGCTTCCGCCGCCCATTGCAGGACTTCCCGCCGCGGGCCGGCGAAGGGCGGCGGCACCGCGGACAAGAGCAGGCTCAGCCTCGGCTCAGCGCCCAGCGGCTGCACCACGAAACCCAAACGCCGCGCCAATTGCAGCATGGCGATGTTGCCAGGCGCGCAATCGGCCCAGATCCGGTGCCAGCCCAATTGGCGGTAGCCGAAGTCCAGCATCATCCGCGCCGCCTCCAGCGCGTAGCCCTGGCCCCAGGCCGATTCCGCCAGTTCGATGCCGAAGCCGGCTTCGCCGCCGCGTCCCAGGCCGCGCAGGCCGACCGAACCGAGCAGCGCCTTGTCTTCGACGCGCACGATGGCCAGCTGCCAGCCGCGGCGGGGGGCGTCGCGCTGCTGCTCCAGAAAGCGCAGCAACAACTGCCCGCTGCGCGCAGGCGTGAGTTCTTCCGGCGGGTAATGACGGGCGAACTCGCGGCCGCTGCGCGCCATCGCGTAGGCGGCGTGATCGTCCGGGCGGAAATCGCGCAGCATCAGACGCCGGCTGTAGAGCAAGGGGCTCAGCATAAGCCGCCCTTCTCCAGCCGCAGCCGGTGAATGCGCTGTTCCAGCTCCTGGCGACGGTGTCGCTCTTGTTGATCCTGGTGTTGAGTCTGGCTTCTCAGCCATGCTTTATCGGTCAACGCCGCGTGGTCGTCGCCGAGAATGTCGCGCAGCAAGTGCCGCGACAGGGGAATAAAGAACAATGCCATGATGGCGTAACCTGTAAAGAACGATAAAGATCATGGACGGCTGGCCCGCGGGGAGCGGGAAGGCGTCCGGCATGCGTCGTCCGGCTTGTGGGGCCGAGCGACGCTGCGCAGTCTGCTACCGGGATGGCATGACGTCAAGCATAATCTGAGCGAAAAATACCTATGGCATGGAGAGAGGGAAGCCGTAGCCGCTAAATCCGTTTACGCTCCTCGCGAGCGGGAACGAGACAGGCGAACGCCGCCGAGAAAAGCGTAGGAGCGGTACGAAGGGGCGCGCCGCGCCCGGCGGGCATGGCGCAGGCGCTCAGCGCCACCAGCCGAGATAACGGGCCAGGCTGGTGGAAATGGCCGCGTCGGTCAGACCCAATTGCAGGCCCACCATCGCCGCGTAGAGCTGCATGCCGTGTTCGTCCGGCATATAGGGCAGCGCCCAATCGCTCAACATCGGATACAGCAAGCACGCCAGCAACAGGCCTGCCGCCAGCGCCGCGCCCACCCAGGCGCGGGAACGCGCGCGCAGGGCCAAGCGGATCAGAAGATCCGAACCGAAGAAAACCACGCTAACCAGATAGAGCGCCATGACGCGCCTCCTTGCAAAATATTGACCATGTCACTCCGCCGCCGGCGGCACGAGGGCGGCTCGGAGCGAATGCTTGTTTTTGGGGCAATCAGGGGCGGCAACGCATTGCAATGATGCATGGGCGGCGCGGTGCAACCGCGCTCGGTGCTTTTGAACGGCTGGCGCGGGCCGGATTCGGCTCGGCAATGGGCCGACGCCGGAAACACTCGGCGACGGCCCATTGAGTGGTTTATAGCAGACTCTCCTAATGAAAACAGCCCGCGTTTCTTGCGAAACGCGGGCTGCTCCAAACGCGGAAAAACTCAGGTCGCGGCGGCGCGTCGCCCCTGCCACATCTGCAGCAAACCGGCGGCGGAGTACAGCAGCAGGGCTGCCCAGATCAGGCCGAAACCCAGCGCGCGGCCGCTGTCGAACGCTTCTCCGAACAAGAGCACGCCCAGCGCCAGCTGGATGCTGGGGCCGATGTACTGGATCACTCCCACCGTCGCCAGCTTGAGCCGGCGCGCGCCGGCGGCGAACAGCAGCAAGGGCACCGCGGTCACCACGCCGGCGCCTATCAGCAAACCGGTCTGCGCGGCGGAGCCATGGCCGAAAGCGCCCTGCCCCTGCCATTCGAACCAGACCAGGGCCAGCGCCGCCAGCGGCGTCATCAGGAAGGTTTCCAAAGCCAGGCCCTCCAGCGAGGCCAAGGGCGCCTTCTTGCGCAGCAGGCCGTACAAGCCGAAGGTGGCCGCCAGCGACAGTGCGATCCACGGCAAGGCGCCGGCGCTGTAAGTGATCCAGGCCACGCCCGCCGCCGCCAGCAGCAAGGCGGCGTTCTGCAGCCCGCTCAAACGCTCGGACAGAAAGATCCGGCCCAACAACACATTAAACAGCGGATTGATGAAATAGCCCAGGCTGCCCTCCACCACGTGGCCGGCGTTCACCGCCCAGATATAGATCAGCCAGTTCAGCGACAGCAGCAAGGAAGACAGGCCGAAGATGCCCAGCTTTCGCGGCTCGCGCACCGCGGCCGGCAGCCAGCCCCAATGATTGCGCGCGGTCAGCACCGCCGCGACGAACACCGCAGACCAGACAATGCGGTGGCACAGAATTTGCAAAGCCGGGACATCGTGCAGCGGCTTCCAGTACAGAGGAAACAGACCCCAACAGATGAAGGCGGCAACGGTGAAAACGACGCCGCGGCCGCTTTCGGAGGTAGAAGAAACTGAACTCATGGGATTTCACACAGCAAGGGAGGGGGTCAGGATGACAGCTTAACCAAATTGCCTCAGCGGAAAAACCGCTATTCAATCAACAGATTGTTCAATATTTAAAACAATGACTTTCCGGATGGCAAACATGCTGCGCTGGCACAATCGCCGCAGCCGCCGTCCAATTCAGTCAATCTCTTTGACGTTGACGTAAACGTAACTTATAGTCCGATCAAATAGAGAAAAGACTCTAGAAACCAGCCCCGGACCAGGGACCGCGCCGGCATGCAAAACATGCCGGCGATCAAAAAAACACCGGCTGGAAGATGGAGCTCAACCGCTGACAGCAAAGGAGAAGCCGTCGGCGCCGCACAGACCGCACACATGCGGCGGGCGCAGACACACCGGGCCGCCGCCCTTGCATAGAACCTGTTCAATGTCTGCCGCGCTCAACGCGCGAAACTTGAAACAGGCCCTCATAAGGGCGGTGACACCGGGCCAGCGGGTCTAAAACTTAAGGAGAAGGCCGGCCGAACGCGCCCACAAGGCGCAGGCCGGCCCCATCGCCACAAGCGATGGGACGTCCGCCGCGCGGCGGACGCGCCCGAGAATGACAGGAGGAGAAACCATGTCGATCCGCCACGCAGACCTGGAAGAAAAATACACGGCCCCCACCGGCCAGGTGCTGATGACCGGGATTCAGGCGCTGGTGCGCCTGCCCATGCTGCAACAACAACTGGACCGCGCCGCCGGGCTCAATACCGCCGGCTACGTCACCGGCTACCGCGGCTCCCCGCTGGGCAATGTCGACCAGACCATGCAGAAGGCCGGCAAATACCTGAAGGAACACAATGTGGTGTTCCATCCCGGCCTCAACGAGGACCTGGCCGCCACCGCGGTCTGGGGCACCCAGCAGGTGAATATGTTCGACGGCCCCAAATACGACGGCGTCTACGCGCTGTGGTACGGCAAGGGTCCGGGCGTGGACCGCTCCGGCGACGTGCTCAAGCACGGCAACGCCGCCGGCACCAGCCGCCACGGCGGCGTGCTGCTGGTGGCCGGCGACGACCACGCGGCCAAGTCGTCCACCTTCCCGCATCAATCCGACCACATCCTCGCCGCCAGCATGATTCCAGTGCTCAGCCCGTCCGGGGTGCAGGAAATCCTGGACTACGGCCTGCACGGCTGGGCGATGAGCCGCTATTCCGGCTGTTGGGTGTCGATCAAGGCGATCTCCGACACCATTGAAAGCTCCGCCATCGTCGACATCTCCCCGGAACGGCTGCAGTTCAAGATTCCGGAAGACTTCCCCTTGCCCGAGGACGGCCTCAACATCCGCTGGCCGGACGCGCCGCTGGCGCAGGAAAAACGCGTGCTGCACCACCGCCTGTACGCGGCGCTGGCCTATGCCCGCGCAAACAAGCTGAACCACATCACGCTGGATTCCCCCAAGCCGCGGCTGGGCATCATCACCTGTGGCAAAAGCTATCTGGACGTGATGCAGGCGCTGGACGATCTGGGCATAGACGAGGCGCTGGCCGCCGACATCGGCCTGCGCATCTTCAAGGTGGGCATGGTCTGGCCTCTGGAGCCGGAAGGCGTACGCCAGTTCGCAGAAGGCCTGGAAGAGATCCTGGTGGTGGAGGAAAAACGCCAGATCATCGAATACCAGTTGAAAGAGCAGCTGTACAACTGGCGCGACGACGTGCGCCCGCGCGTGGTGGGCAAGTTCGCCGAAAAAGGCGAATGGGCGCTGCCGCACGGCGACTGGCTACTGCCGGCCGCCGGCGAGCTGACCCCGGCGATGATCGCCCGCGCCATCGCCGGCCGGCTGGCGCTGATCTTCGACAGCCCCATCATCCACGACAGGCTGAAGTTCTACGACGACAAGGAAGCCCAGCTGGTCAAACCGCGCGAGTCCATCGCCCGCGTGCCCCACTACTGCTCCGGCTGTCCGCACAACACCAGCACCAAGGTGCCGGAAGGCAGCCGCGCCGTCGCCGGCATCGGCTGCCACTATATGGCGCACTGGATTCAGGCCGACAGCACCAAGACCTTCACCCAGATGGGCGGCGAAGGCATCACCTGGGTGGGCCAGGCGCCGTTCACCCACACCAAGCACATCTTCACCAATCTGGGCGACGGCACCTACTTCCACTCCGGCCTGCTGGCCATCCGCGCCGCCGTGGCCGCCAAGGTCAACATCACCTACAAGATCCTGTACAACGACGCGGTGGCAATGACCGGCGGCCAGCACGTGGACGGCTATCTGGACGTGCCCATGATCACCCGCCAGCTGGCGGCCGAGGGCATCAAGCGCATCGTGATCACCAGCGACGATCCGGACAAATACCAGAACGTCCAGGGCCTGGCGGCCGACGTGGAAGTCTTCCACCGCCGCGAACTGGACCGGCTACAAAAAGAACTGCGCGAAGTCGAAGGCACCACCATCCTGATCCACGATCAGACCTGCGCCGCCGAGAAACGCCGCCGCCGCAAACGCGGCGACTACCCCGACCCGGCCAAGCGCGCCTTCATCAACCAGCAGGTCTGCGAAGGCTGCGGCGATTGCGGCCAGAAATCCGGCTGTCTGTCGGTGTTGCCGGTGGAAACCCCGCTGGGCCGCAAACGCAAGATCGACCAGTCCAGCTGCAATAAGGATTACTCCTGCGTAGAGGGCTTCTGCCCCAGCTTCGTCACCGTGGAAGGCGGCCAGCTGAAGAAATCCGCCGGCAGCAGCGCCAGCCTGGGCGCGATGCCGGCGCTGCCGGAGCCGACGATTCCGCAACTCCACGAACCGTTCAGCATCATGGTCACCGGCGTCGGCGGCACCGGCGTGGTCACCATAGGCCAGGTACTGGGCATGGCCGCCTATCTGGACCGCAAGGGCGTCACCGTGCTGGACATGGCCGGCCTGGCGCAGAAAGGCGGTTCGGTGTGGTCGCATGTGCGCATCGCCGATAGCCAGGACAAGCTGCACGCGGTGCGCATCGCCGCCGGCGACGCCAACCTGGTGCTGGGCTGCGATCTGGTGGTCACCGCCGCCGAGGAGGCGCTGGCCAAGATGCGCGACGGCTTCAGCCACGCCATCGTCAACAACTACGAATCGCCGACCAGCGCCTTCCTGAAAAACCCGGACGTGCGCTTCCCCAGCAAGGCGATGAAGGACGCCGTCGTCGAATCGGTGGGCGCCGGCCGCTACAGCGAGGTCAACGCCACCCGGCTGGCCACCTCCCTGCTGGGCGACGCCATCGCCAGCAATATGTTCATGCTGGGCTACGCCTGGCAAAAGGGTTTGGTGCCGGTGACGCTGGAAGCCATCATGGAGGCGGTGCGCCTGAACGGCGCCGCGGTCAAGTTCAATCAGGACGCCTTCAGCTGGGGCCGCCACGCCGCCCATGATCCGGCGCGCATCGAAGCGCTGGTCAGCCCGTCGGCTGTGGTGGCCTTCGTTCCACGTGAAACGCCGGACGCGGTGCTGCACCATCGCGCCAGCGCGCTGACCGCCTACCAGAACGCGGCGCTGGCCGAACGCTACAAGGCGCTGGTCGGCCGCGTGCGCCAGGCCGAGGAAGCGCTGAACCCGGCCAGCAGCGCGCTGACGCTGGCGGTGGCCAAGAACTACTACCATGTGCTGGCCTACAAGGACGAGTTCGAAGTGGCCCGGCTCTACACCGACGGCGGCTTCCAGCGTGAGCTGGCGCAGCAGTTCGACGGCGATTACCAGCTGCGCTTCCACATCGGCGCCGGCTGGATCACCGGCGGCCAGCCGCGCAAAGTGGCTTTCGGCCCCTGGCTGCTGACCGGCATGAAGTGGCTGGCCAAGCTGCGCTTCCTGCGCGGCACCCTGCTGGACCCGTTCGCTTGGCAGGCCGACCGCAAGCTGGAACGCAGGCTGATCGGCGAGTTTGAACAACAGGTGGACGCCTTGCTGGGCGGTCTGACGCTGGACGCGCTGCCGCGCGCGGTGGAGCTGGTGAAAACCTGGGAAGGCGTGCGCGGCTTCGGCCACATCAAGGAGCGCAACTACCAGCAGGCCAAGAGCAAGCAAACGCAGCTGCTGAACGAGTTGAAGCCGGGGGGCAAAAACCGCCAGGTGGCCTAAGTTGAACAGATTGAAGTTGCTGTAAACGTAGTACCCGAGTGTTCCTACAGCTTGCGGGCGTCGACCAAGGTCGACGCCCTTTTTTTACCCATTCTTTCTGCCGGTCGCGCCCTGCTCGCATTGAAAATGCCAAAAGCATTTCCTAGCCTCAAGACTGGCGCACTCTCGCGCCGTCCCATCCCAAGCTTGTCCGCATAGGAGACCCCATATGTCCCTGAACTGTCGCCACTGGCTGCTCGCCTCCGCCTGCGCGCTGCTATTGGGCTGCGCGTCCACGCCCGGCAGCGACCGCTGCGCCGGCCTGACCCAGCCAGCCCTGCCCGGCATGGCCGCGGTGGACAATCCCGATCTGCTGAACAGCGCATTGGGCCAGCCCGGCAAAGGCGGCCTGTGCGCCGGCCAGGTACGGCGCCAGGAGCCGGCGGATCAAACCGTGACGGTCTACCGCGTGTACGACAGCGCCAAGGCCAATTCGCGGCTGGGCCGCTGGTGGTCGTTCAGCCAGCCGCAAGGGCCGGTGGCCGCCTACCGCGCCGCCAACGCCATCTGCCCCAGCTGGAGCCAGCTCAACCGCATGGTGCGCTGCCAATTGAAAGTGGGCGCCCAGGTGGCGGTGGGTCCGGGCCAGAGCGCCGATTGCGCGCCGGACGCCAACTATCCGCCCTCGCCGGTCAACCAGGTCTACATCCCCAACGCCAGCCCGGACAGCCTGCTGGTGGAGCGCTGCGAGGACCTGGGAGATTTCCCGCCGGCCTCTTGAGCGAGACCCCACTCAATTGACGCCAACCTTCTAAGCCATCAGCATGGTCGTTTATTCCAACAAGAGAAACGACCATGCGCCTTAAGCCCCTTCTCGCCGCCAGCCTGTGCGCCGCGCTGTTCCACGCCGGCCCAGCGTTCGCCGCCGAAGACAGCGTCGCCGCCGCCAAAGCCCTGCTGCGGGCGATGCGTTACGACGAGATCATCGCGCAAACGATGCAACAGATGGAAGCCTCCATGCAGCAGCAAATGGAGCAGCAGCTGTGGCAAAACCTGCCAAACTGCGCGGAAACGCCGGACTGCAAAAGCAAGGTCGGCGCTTTTCTGCAGCAGGTGATGAAAACCCAGCAAGCCTATTTCCACTCCCCCGAAACCCGCAAATTGATGAACGAAGTGCAGGTCCAGGCGCTGAGCAAGAATTTCAGCGTCGCCGAGATCCGCGAGATGAGCGCTTTCTATCAGACCCCCACCGGCAGCAAGATGCTGCGGCTGATGCCCAAGATCACGGCGGAAATCGGTCCGGTGCTGATGAAGGACATCGGCCAGCGCTTGATGCCCGAGCTCAAGCAGCAGATGGACGAGTTCGCGCGGCGGAACGACGTCCGCTAAACCGGCCAACACGCAGCAAAACGGGGCCAGCGGCCCCGTTATTGTTGTCCAGCGCCCGCGGCGCTCAGCTCTGACGCACCACCATCGCCTGCTCCGGCGCCGGGAAGCCGCCGGCGGCCAGGGTCTCGCGAATCACGCGGTTGCTGTCGAAATACACCTGCCAGTAATCCTGCGGCTTGCAATAAGGCCGCACCGCCAACACCGGTCCCAAGGGCGTGAACTCCAGCAGGCCGATGTCCGGCGCCGGGCTGGCCAGCACATTGGGCACCTTGGCCACCGTCTCCCGCAGCAAGCTCATCGCCGCGGCGTGATCGGCGCTGGCGGCCAACTGGGCTTTCAAATCCACCCGCCGCTGTTCGTTGACGCTGAAGTTCTGGATGGTGTCGGAGAAGATCTTGTTGTTGCCGATCAGGGTCAGCACCCCGTCCGGCGTGTCCACTGCGGTGGCGAACAAGCCGATGTGCTTGACCGTGCCGATCACGCCGGCCACGCCCACCAGATCGCCCACTTTGAACGGCCGCAACACCACCAGGAAGATGCCGGCGGCGAAATTGGCCAGCAGTCCGCTCCAGGCCATGCCCACCGCCACGCCGGCGGCCGCGATCACCGCGGCGAAGGTGGTGGTCTGCACCCCGAAGAAACCGAGGATGCCGATCACCAGCACAATGGTCAGCGTCACGTCCAGGA
The DNA here is from genome assembly GCF_021496765.1 of Chromobacterium sp. Beijing. Classification (NCBI taxonomy): domain Bacteria; kingdom Pseudomonadati; phylum Pseudomonadota; class Betaproteobacteria; order Neisseriales; family Chromobacteriaceae; genus Chromobacterium; species Chromobacterium sp. Beijing. Next base: position 4,133,261 of record NZ_CP053750.1, on the reverse strand, counting down.
AGGACTTCACGTACTGGCGGATGGTGTGGTCCAGCGACTTGCTGGCCAGCTTGGCGTCCAGCAGCCGGGTGGCGAAATTGATCAGCCAGCGGCCCACCAGCCACAGCAAGATGGCCGACAAGATATTGAGGCCGATCTTCACCGCCAGATCGGTCCAGTGAGTCCAGTTAATGGCATCCATTTGTAAATTCCCCTTTTGAACGGTTTTGCAACATGTTTAAAGATAGGAGTTTGCCACAGAAATACCAAATGAATTTTAAATGCGAAACCGCCTCGTCGTTTTTTAGCACCGGTTCAAAGTCCCGCGAGCCGACGCGCGGCGGGCCCTGCGCCGCCTCTCAAGCGTCGGACAAGGCGCGGCAGGTCTCCCCGATGCCGCCCAGAATGCGCAGGTCGAAAGCGTGGTCCATGCGCGTGGGCGTGTAATTGATCAAGGCGGTGGCCACGCCGGCCTGCGCCGCCTCCAGCGGGATCAGATTGACCGGCGACACCTCCAACGACGAGCCCATCACCAGCAGCAGGTCCGCCTGCAAGGCGGCGTCGAAGGCCAGCTCGATCAAGGGCACCGCCTCCCCGTACAGCACCACGTCGGGCTTGAGCACGTCGTGACACAGCCGGCAGACCGGCAGCGGGTGATGCAGCACGTAGTCCAGCGCGTGAGTGGTGTCGCAGCTGGGGCAGCTGGCGGTCAGCAAGCTGCCGTGCAATTCCAGCACCTGGCCGCTGCCGGCGCGCGCGTGCAGGCCGTCTATGTTCTGGGTCAGCACCGTCACCCGCTTGCCCTGCTGCTCCAATTCCGCCAGAAACTGATGGCCGGCGTTGGGCCGGTAATCGCCAATCAACTTGATGCGGAAGATCTCGCGAAACGCCTGCCAGAACGCCTCCGGATCGCGACGAAAATAATCGATGGACACCACTTCGGCCAGGCTCATGCTGCGCGACCACAGGCCGTTGGCGGAGCGGAAGTCCGGGATGCCGGATTCGGTGCTCATGCCGGCGCCGGTCAGCGCCACAATGGTTTCCGCCTGCTCCAGCATCTGGCGCAGGCGGTGGATTTGCTCGGACATCTATGCATTCCAGCTATTGATTGAATCCACTATAGAAGCTGGCCGCGTCATGCACTCGCGTACCGTGGCCTCAGCTTAGCCGTTTTCATGCCATACGCTCAGCCGGCCGTTGGCACAGGGTATTTGACGGCGTTCTTGGCCATTTTGTCGCGTACCGCCGCGTCCAGGTCCACTCCCGTCACCATCGCCAGCCGCGTCAGGTAGAGCAGCACATCGGCGATTTCCTCCTGCAGATGGGTGAAGCGCACCGGATCGTCGCGCAGCGCGGCGGCTTCCTCGTCGCTCAGCCATTGGAAGATTTCCGCCAGTTCACCCACCTCGCCCACCAGCGCCAGCATCAGGCCGCGCGGCGTGTGGTAGCGGTTCCAATCGCGTTCATCGGCAAAACGCTGCAATGCGGCGGTGAGTTTTTCAGTAGCAATCAGGGCTTCGGTCATCGTTCAATCCGGGTTTCACGTGGAACATCAGGCGCTTGCCGCCCCAGAGCCTGTTCAAAAGCTCGCGAGCGAGACAGGGCGTTGCGGCTGAGAAAGCGGAATGTACACGTGGTACATGAGCATTTCGAAGACCGCTTCAACGCCGTATCGCCGACGCGCGGCAGACTATGAACAGGTTCTCATACGCCAAGCACCTTCAAGGCCGCCTGCTCCCCCCACCACGCGGCCTCCTCGAACAGCGACAGACCGCTGAGATCGGAATGGGCGAACAAGAGCGGGCCGTCGGCCTCGCGCAAGGCGCGCAAGCCGGGGTTGGACAGAAAGCCCGGCGCCGGACTGGCCATCGCGTGGCCGCGCGCGGTCAGTTCCACCTGCAACAGCGACTGGCGGAAACGCCAGCCGTAGACGGTCCGCAAATCGGCGGCGGCGGTGGCGAACAGGTCCTCGGCGCTGGCGGCCTCCAGCATTTTACGCGCATCCGCCGGCGCCGGGTCGGCGAAGGCGTGGTAAGTGGTGAACACGCTCTGCTCCGGCTTGGCCGCGCGGATCAGCTGGTGGGTGGATACCACATAGCCCAGGCCGCGGCTGCCGTACACCACATTATCCCAGGCCAGCGGCGCGGCGGCCGGCTCCGCCGGGAAACGGTCGATCAGGAAGTTGCCTATCAGCCACGGCGCGCGCGGCGGCAGGTGGCGGCGCTCGAAGCCCAGTTCCGGCAACTGCTCGCTCAGATGCAGACTGACATGCAGCGGCGTCGCCAGGATCACCCGTTCGGCCAGCAGGCGCCGGCTCACGCCGGCCGCGTCCAGATAGTCCACCGCCATGCCGGCGCCGGCCGGCGCCGCCCGCCAGGCCACGCCCGGCCATTGCCGCTCGGCGCCGATGCGGGCGCGCAGATGGCGGATCAGCGGGTTGAGCCCGTCCGGCCAGGTCAGCACCGCGCCCTCTTCGGCATTGGCCGCCTGGCCGCCGCGGCTGCAGAAATAATGCAGGCCGGCCCAGGCCGAAGTGGCGGCCAGCGCGCTGCCGTAATCGTCGCGGCAGCAGTAGTCCAGATACCACAGCAGGCCGGGCGCGGTGTAGCCGTTGGCGCGCAGCCAGTCGGCGAAGCTCAGCCTGTCCAACGCGGTCCAGGCCGGGTCTTGCGAGGACAGCGCCAGCGGCACGCAGAACACGCGGCGGCCGTCGCGGCCGCGCTGTTCGCGCCAGGCGGCGGTCTGGGCGAGAAAACGCCGCTGCTGCGCCAACTCGTCCGCGCCCATGCCCAGCCGGGGCAGCAAGCCTTCCTGCCACTGGCCGTTTACCCACAGCCGCTCGTCCGGCGCGTGCACGGTCGCGCGCTCGTCGAAACGCGGCCGCGCGCCGTAGGGATCGGCCTCGATCACCCCCATCTCGGCCAACAGTTCGCGCACATGGCGCGACTCCATCGACGGCAGCGGCAGATAGTGGGCGCCGGTGGGATAGCGATAGCCGCCGAAAGCGCCGGCCGCGGCGTTGCCGTCCGGCTCCGGCCCGTCCAGCACCACCACGTCGTCGAAGCCCTCCTTGCGCAGCCGCCAGGCGGCGAACAGGCCGGCCACGCCGCTGCCGACGATGGCGACGCGGCAGCGGCGCGTTTCGCGCGGCAGCGGCGGTCTCATGCCGCCGCGCAGCCGGTGGCCGGCGGCCATGCCCGGCCGGTTCAAGCGCAAGGGCAGGCCCAGCCACATCACCCGTTCGCAGCCGGACAACAGGGGCAGGCCGGCCAGCGCCGCCGCCAGTTGCAAGACCTCGCGGCGGCGCATCAGCGCAGCACCTGCGACCAGTCCTGCTCGAAGTAGTGCACCAATTGCTGATTGTTCAGCTCATTGGGCAGCACCTTCCAACGCGGCATGTCGGGCGGGAAAAAGAACATCTGTCGCGTGGCCTCCTTGTCCAGGAAACGCAGCGGCACCGTATAGCGTTCCGGCGGCGTGTAGCCCGGCTTCTTGGAGGCGATGATGAAGCCCCATTCGCCGAAGGACGGCACATAGGCGTGGTAGGGCGTGGTGTGCAGGCCGGCGGCGCGCAAGGTGGCGTCCACGCTCCAGAACGAGCGCGGCGCGTGCATGGGCGAGGTGGACTGCACCACCGCCAGGCCGTTTTCCGCCAGGTGGCGCGCCAGCAGCCGGTACAGCGGCACCGAATACAATTTGCCCAAGGCGAAATTGGACGGGTCCGGGAAATCGACGATGACGGCGTCGAAACTGCCATGGTCCTGCTCCAGCCAGCGCGCGGCGTCGTCGTTGACCACGGTGACGCGCGGATCGGTCAAAGAGCCCTGGTTCAAGGCGCGCAGCGGCTCGGAGCGGCTGAACAGCCGGGTCATCGCCGGGTCCAGATCCACCAGGGTGATGCGCTGGATATTGCGGTATTTGAGCATCTCGCGCACCGCCAGACCGTCGCCGCCGCCCAACACCAGCACATTGCGCGCCCACGGCAGCTTGGCCAGCACCGGATGCACCAGCGCCTCGTGGTAGCGGTGTTCGTCGCGGCTGGAGAATTGCAGATTGCCGTTGATGTAGAGCCGCAGATCGCTCTTCCACTTGGTGATTACCAAACGCTGGTAGGGCGTGGTCTCGGCGTGGATGATCTCGTCTCCGTACACCGCCTTCTCGCTCCAGCGCGTCAGGTGATCGGAGGCCAGAAAACCGCCGATCAACAGCAGCAAGACCACGCCGCTGCGCGCCATTTGCAGGCCTGGCCGGCGCAATTCGTGGCGGAAGGCGCGGCAAGCCCATAAGGCCACGCCGGCGTTGAGCAGGCCGAACAGCAGCGCGCTGCGCGCCAGGCCCAGCCGGGGCGCCAGCACCAAGGGAAACAGCAAGGACACCGCCAGCGCGCCCAGGTAGTCGAAAGTCAGCACCTGGCTGACCAGCTCGGAAAAGCTCGCTTGACGCTGGTTCATCGCCCGCATCACCAGCGGGATTTCCATGCCCACCAACACCCCGATCACGAAGACCAGACCGTAGAGCACCAGGCGGAACGGCTCGCCGGCCCAGGCGAAGACCAGGAACAACACGGCGGCGGACACGCCGCCGATCAGGCCGACCAGCAGCTCGATTTCGATGAAGGCGTCCAGCACCCGCTCGTCCTTCACGTACTTGGACAGGTGGGAGCCCACGCCCATGGCGAACAGGTAACAGCCTATGATGGAAGAGAACTGCAGCACCGAGTCGCCCAGCAAGTAACTGGCCAGCGCGCCGGTGATCAGCTCGTAAGCCAGCCCGCAGGAGGCCACGATAAACACCGATACTATCAGCAAGCGATTTCGCATTGGATTGTCATTGTGGGTAAAATAGCCGCCATTATGCCCCAGCCCGCGGCCCGCCGCCGCGCGCGCTCCGCATCGACAAAGGACGCCTGACCATGATTGCCGCCTTCCTGCCCGCCCTGATCGCCTACCTGACCTATATGGGCAGCGGCCTCGCGCTGTTGGCGCTGTTCGCGGTGATTTATTGCTGGGTCACCCCGATAGACGAGCTGAAGCTGATCCGCGACAACGGCCACGCCGCCGCGGTGTCCTTCGCCGGCGCGCTGCTGGGCTTTTCGCTGACGCTGGCCTCCAGCGCCTGGCACCTGAACAACTGGAACAGCTTCATGCTGTGGGCGCTGTTGGCCATGCTGGTGCAGATCGTCGTCCACATGGTGGTAGCGCGCTGCCTGAAGGACCTGAGCCGCGCGCTGATAGACAATAATCTGGCGATGGGCATCCTGGCCGGATCCATCCACCTGGCGGTGGGCCTGATCAACGCCGGCAGCCTGTCCTGAACCCGGCCGCGCCTTTTCAATTGGAGCAGACACTATGAGCCTGATGTCTTTCATCAAGAAGCAGTTCATCGACATCCTGGAGTGGCAGGAACAGGAAGACGGCGTGCTGGCTTGGCGTTATCCGATGCAGGACAACGAGATCCAGTACGGCGGCAGCCTGACGGTGCGGGAATCGCAGGCGGCGGTGTTCATCAACGAAGGCAAGATCGCCGACGTGTTCGAACCCGGCATGTACAAGCTGACCACCCAGACCCTACCGGTGCTGACCTATCTGAAGAACTGGGACAAGCTGTTCGAATCCCCCTTCAAATCCGATGTGCACTTCTTCAGCACCCGGCTGCAACTGGGCCGCAAATGGGGCACCGCCCAGCCGGTGACGATACGCGACCAGGACTTCGGCATGGTGCGGTTGCGCGCCTTCGGCGTCTATTCCTACCGCGTGGCCGATCCGCGCCTGTTCTTCACCGAGGTCAGCGGCACCCGCGACAGCTACAGCCGCGACGATCTGGAGTTGCAGCTGCGCAACCAGGTGGTGGCCACCATGAGCAGCGTGCTGGGCGGCAGCGGCGTGCCCTTCCTCGACATGGCCGGCAACCAGGGCCTGATGGCGGACAAGATCCGCGAAGCGCTGATCCCGGTCTTCCAGCGCCTGGGCCTGGAGCTGGACAGCTTCGCGGTGGAGAACATCTCGCTGCCGGAAGAGCTGCAAAAAGCCATAGACAAGCGCATCGCCATGGGCATGGCCGGCGATCTCAACCAATACACCCGCTACCAGGCGGCGGAAAGCATTCCGCTGGCGGCGCAGAACGAGGGCGGCATCGCCGGCCTGGGCGCCGGCTTGGCGGCCGGCGTCGGCGTCGGCCAGCTGATGGGCCAGGCCATGCAGCAGGCGGTGCAGCCGGAGGCTGCGCCCGCCGCGCAAGCCGCGCCGGCAACGCCAGCCGCCGCGCCTGCGGCGGACAATCCGCAAGCCAAGCTGGCCCAGCTCAAGGGCCTGCTGGATCAGGGCCTGATCACCCAGGCGGATTACGACGCGGCCAAGGCCGACGTGCTGAAGAAACTGGTGGGTTAAGCTAGCGCATGTACCGTATTGCCTGCCCCTCCTGCGGCGCCGATGTCGAGTTCAAGTCCGAAGCCTCCGCCATGGCGGTGTGCGCCTATTGCCAGAGCACCCTGCTGCGCAGCGCGGACAGCGTGCGCGACATCGGCAAGATGGCGGCGCTGCTCAATGATTACTCGCCGCTGCAAATCACCAGCTGCGGCCTGTACATGGACCGCGGCTTCAGCGTCGTCGGCCGCATCCAGCTGCGCTACGACGCCGGCCTGTGGAACGAGTGGTATGTGCTGTTCGACGACGGCGGCGATGGCTGGCTGTCGGAAAGCGTCGGCCAGTACACGCTGACGCTGGCCGCCGGCGCGGCGCCGCAAGCGGCGGGCTTCGAACACCAGCGGCCCGGCGCGGTCTTCCGCCACGGCAAGGCCGATTTCGTGATCTCCGACGTTCGCAGCGCCGAATGCACCGCCGGCGAGGGCGAGCTGCCCTTCCAGGTGGGCGCCGGCTGGCAGGCCAAAGTGGTGGACGCGCGCCGCCAGGCGCAATTCCTGACGCTGGATTACTCCGACAACCCGCAAAAGCCTCAGCTTTTCCTCGGCAACGCCGTCACCCTGCAGCAGCTGCGCATGGAGCGCTTGCGCGATGCGCGGATGATAGAAGAAGCCACCGGCAAGCTGAAAGGCAGCGTCGCCTCGCTGGAATGCCCGTCCTGCGCCGCGCCGCTGAGCTACCGCGCCGGCGCCGCCACCCAACTGGTCTGCGGCCACTGCCACACCCAGGTGGACGCCAGCGGCGACCAGGCGCTGGCGCTGAGCAAGGCGCAACAGCGGCTGGACGCGCCGCTGACGCTGGAGCTGGGCAAGACCGCCACCATAGACAAGCTGCCGTGGACGCTGACCGGCGCGCTGGTGTGGGCCGAGGAAGAGGACGCCGACAGCCGCTGGTGCGAATACCTGCTCTACAACGTGGACAAGGGCTTCCGCTGGCTGGTGGAAAGCGGCGACGGCTGGTTTATCGGCGAGTTGATGGACGTGTGGGTGGACAGCTTGCGCGCCGATTACGCGATGCTGGGCAACAAGGCCTATCAGCGCGCCTATCCCGACTACGCCGCCCGCATCGTCTACGCCGCCGGCGCCTTCCCCTGGCGCGCCCAGTTGGGCGATCAAGCGCTGCTCAGCGAATACCAGATCTCCGGCGGCCAGAAGCGCTTGTCGCGCGAACTCTCCGCGCAGGAACTGAGCTGGAGCTGCAGCCGCCTGGCCACCTCGGTGGAGGTCGGCCGCTGGTTTGGCAGCGCCACGCCGATCGAACCTGGTTTTTCCGCCGCCGAGGACGACGGCGAGGATTTGAAGGCCATCGCCGTCAAATTCGGCCTGGTGCTGTTATTGATCAACCTGCCGCTGGCCTTCCTGGGTCAGGATATCGGCGATGGGCTGCTGATTTGCTTCTTCGCCTGCTGCGTGCTGGCGATACCGCTCAAGCAGAAGGAATGAAGGCCGATGTCGCCAGGACTCTATAAAGCGTTTTGCCTGCTGGTGATCGTGATCACCACCATGCTCAACTTTTCCAATATGGACAGCGGCGGCTCCAGCTCCCGCAGCTGGAGCAGCGGTAGCGGCGGCGGCTCCTCCGGCTGGGGCAGCGGCGGCGGCCATAAATGAAGACGGCGATCGGCCGGCATCTGCTGGCGGATTTTCACGGCTGTCCGCCGCAGCGCCTCTGCGACCCGGCCCAGGTGGAACAGGCGCTGCGCCAGGCGGCGCAGGCCGCCGGCGCCACCGTGCTGGCCGGCCATGTCCACCACTTCGGCGAAGCCCAGGGCGTCACCGGCATCCTACTGCTGATGGAGTCCCACCTCAGCATCCACACCTGGCCGGAACACGGCTACGCCGCGCTGGACCTGTTCATGTGCGGCCAGGCCCGCATCGACGCCGCGCTGGCGCGGCTGCGCGAGGCGCTGCAACCGGCCGAGGTCCACAGCCAGCTGCATCGACGCGGCGAACTGGCCGCATCGCCCATTCCCGATATCGCTAACAGCAATACGCGAGAACAGGCTTAGCGCTTGTTCAAAGTCTCGCGAGCCAGAGCGAGACAAGGCAAAAACGAGCGAAAAAACAGAATGTACGAGTGGCACATGAGCATTTTGAGCTTGTTTTTAACCCTGTACCGCCTCAGCGAAGCAGGTCGTGAACAGGTTCTTAAACCTTTCTCTTATTCCACCAGCTCCAGGCTCACCGAACCGTCGCCATGCTCCGCCGCCAGGCGGAACTGCGGCTGGCGCGCCAGATAGCGCAACGCGCCGGCGCCGGTGTCGAAGCGCATGGCGACGCCGGCCACCGGCAGGATGCGCCAGGCCGGCTTGGCCGCCGGGTCCACCACCTTGCGCTCGGCCAGATAGGCGGCCACCGCCGCGCGGTTTTCGTCCGGCGAATCCACCACCACGCGGCTGGAGTCTATGCCGGGGAAGTGGCCGCCGCCGGAGGCGCGGTAGTTGTTGGTGGCCACCAGGAAACCGGCGTTCTCGTCTATCGGCTTGCCCTGATAGCTCAGCTTGACGATGCGATGGCTGTCCGGCGCCGCCAGCTTGCCGTCGGCGTCGTAGCGCGCCGGCCGGCTGACGTCGATCTCATAGCTGACGCCGGCGATGCTGTCGAAGTTGTAAGAGCGGAATTCCGGGTTCAGCAGCGGCTGGGTCTTGGGGCCCTTGGGATCGATGCGCAGGAACTGCCCGGCCGACATCTCCAGCCACTCGCGCACTTCGCGGCCGCTGACCTTCACCGCCTTCAGCGTATTGGGATAGATGTAGAGATCGGCCAGATTGCGGATCGCCAGCGGACCGGCCGGGATGTCGGTGTAGTAATTCCAGCCCTGGCGGCCGCCGGCCTTGAACGGCGCGGCGGCGGACAGCACCGGCAAGCCTTCGTACTCGGTGCCCTTGATCGCGTTCTTCACATACCAGGCCTGGGCCTCGGCCACGATCTGCACCGAGGGGTCGTCCGCCGCCTGGGCGAAGTAGCTGTAAATCGGCGCGCGGGTTTCCGCCACCTTGCCGCGCACATAGTCCAGCGTCCGGCGGTGTTCGGCGGCGATCAGCTCGGCCACCTTGGGCTCGGCGGCCGCCAGCGATCGCTTGGCCTGCTTGTCGTAGACGGCGCGCAGGCCGGCCTGTTTGCCGCTGACTTTCCAGCCGCCGTCGCCCCGCTCCAGCACCAGGTCCACCACGCCGATATGATCGCCCCAGCGTCCCGGCATCACCGCCGGCACGCCGTTGATGGTTCCGGCGGCCAGGTCCACCTTGGGATAGCCGGCGAAGGCGGAAGACGGGAATTCCGCGTGAGCGTGGCCAAACAAGATGGCGTCGATGCCGGCCACCTCGGCCAGGCCGGCCACCGAGTTCTCGGCGAAGCGCGCGCTCTCACCTTTTTCGAAACCGGAATGCGGCACCGCGATCACGATGTCGGCGCCCTTCTGCTTGAGTTCGGGCAGATAAAGACGCGCGGTGTCGACGATGTCCCTCACCTCCACCTTGCCCTGCAGATTGGCCTTGTCCCACTGCATGATCTGCGGCGGCACAAAGCCGATCACGCCGATGTTCAGCGTCTGCGGCTGGCCGTCCTCGTCCTTGAACTCCCGCTTCAGCAACACATAGGGCTGGAAATACGGCCGGCCGGTCTTGGCGTCCACCACATTGGCGTTGACGTAGGGAAAGGCCGCCGTCTTCAGCGCCTGACCCAGAAAGGGCAAGCCGTAATTGAACTCGTGGTTGCCGATATTGCCGGCGTCGTAACCCAGCCAGTTGAGCACTTTGTAGGCGGGATGAACCTCGCCGGCGCGCAGCGGCTGAACCTTGGCCACCAGATCGCCCAGCGGATTGCCTTGTAACAGATCGCCGTTGTCTATCAGCAGGCTGTTGCGCGCCTCTTGCCGCGCCGCGCGGATCAGCGTCGCCGCGCGCGCCAGGCCGAAGTCCTGCGTCGGCTTGTCCTGGTAGTAATCGTAATCCAGCAGGTTCATGTGCACGTCGGAGGTTTCCAGCACCCGCAGCTTCAGCGGGGCGGCCCAAGCGTTCACGGCCGTCGCGGCCAACAGGGAGGTGAGGAGGAGAGGCGCAAGTTTCACGGGACAGCCTTTTTCTGGTTTTATCGCGCCCGCATTATACGCCCGCCGTCGGCCGCTCCAGATAGAAAGCGCCCCAGGCGCACATCGCGTCTATCACCGGCCGCAGCGTGTCGCCCAGCTCGGTCAGCCGGTAATCCACCCGCGGCGGCACTTCCGCGTAAACCGTGCGCGCGATCAGGCCGTCGCGCTCCAGTTCGCGCAGTTGCTCGGTCAACACTTTCTGCGACACCCCGCCCAGCAAGCGGCGCAGTTCGCCGGTGCGCCGGCTGTCCTCGGACAAATGGCAGAGGATCGCGCATTTCCATTTGCCGCCCACCAGCCGCACGGTGGCGTCGATGGGGAAATTCAGTTCGCTCATGCGGGCACAGTTACCTCTTGGTGCTTATGAAACAAAAAAGTGCATACTTATCAACAACTTGATCCATTGTTAGCATGCCCTCTCCCATTTTACAGGAAGCGCCATGAAAACCCTGATCATCGTTGCCCACCCCGATCTGGAACAATCCCGCATCAACCGCCGCTGGATGGCCGCGCTGAGCCGGCATCCGGAGCGCTACACCGTGCACTCGCTCTATCAGGCCTACCCGGACGGCAAGATCGACGTGGCGCGCGAACAGGCGCTGCTGAACCGCCACCAACGCATCGTGCTGCAATTCCCGCTGTACTGGTTCAGTTCGCCGCCGCTGTTGAAAACCTGGCAGGACCAGGTGCTGGACGAGGGCTTCGCCATCGGCGCATGGCCGGAAGACTGGCGCATGCGGGACAAGTGCATCAGCGTGGCGGTGTCCACCGGCATACGCGAGCGGGACTTCGCGCCCGACGGCCGCTATCTGTACCGGATGGAGGAAGTGCTGCGGCCGTTCGAGCTGACCTGCCGCTACCTCCGCGCCGAATGGCTGCCCGGCTTCACGCTGCACGGCGCCGAGCACGATCTGAGCGACGCCGAGATCGAGGCCAGCGCGGACGCGTATCTGCGGCACCTGCAGGCCGAGGCGGTATAAATCCACTCGCCATGAAAAATGCCCGGCTAAAGCCGGGCATGATCTTGTCTGGAACAGCGAACTTACTCCTGTTCCACTTGGAATTATTCCAGCAAGCCTTCCGCCTTCAAGGCCTGCTGCACGAAGGGCAGCGCCGCCACGCGTTTCTGGAAATCGATCAGCGCCGGGAAATCGCCCAGCGAGCGCTGGACGAACTGCGCCCAGTTCAGGCAGGTGAACAGATAGGCGTCGGCCACGCTGAAACGTTCGCCCAGCAGATAGGGCGTTTTCGCCAGCTGCTGCTCCGCCAGCCCCAGGCGGCGGGTCAGCTTGTCCCAGGCCTGCTGCTTGAGCTCGTCGCTATTGGGGTAGAACAGCGGCGAGAAGCCCTTGTGCACCTCGGTGGAGATATAGTTCAGCCACTCTTGCAGCCGGTAGCGCTCCAGCGTGCCGTTGGCCGGCGCCAACTGCTTGGCCGGCACCTGATCCGCCAGGTATTGCACGATGGCCACGCCCTCGGCCAGCAGTTCGCCGTTGTCCAGCTGCAAGGCCGGCACATAACCGCGCGGATTGATGGTGGAGAAGTCCACCCCGCCCTCGGTCAGATGCGGCTGAACCTTGAGATTGACCTTCTCGGTATCGAAGGGCAGGCCGCTGGCGAACAACACGATATGCGGGGACAGCGAGCAGGCGCCGGGGGAAAAATACAGTTTCATCGCTTTTCTCCAGTTCAGAATGTCTCGGGACAAAACGCAGGATTGCGGAAAACCCGGACAGCCTGATCCAAATCGATGACAGTTGCAACCCTGCCGCCGATAGGGCCGCAGCCTCGGCGGCTCAGCCCAGCAAGGAAACGATCCAGCCCGGATGGATGTTCCAGCCGGCGAAACCCGCCAGCCAGAAAAACACGCCCAGCGCGCCAAAAGCCCAGGCGCACAAGAGCGGGATGAAATTGGCGGCCAGCGCCGCCACCGCGGCGCAGGCCACGGCGATGGACAGGCCGGCGTCGCTGACGTCGAACAGCTCATGGCGCGCGTTCAACTCCTCGAAGCCCTGCTCCTTGGCCTTGGCTTTCTGCTGCAAAGCCTGCGCCTCCGCCGCGTAGCGGGCGATATCGCCTTGAATCGTCGCTTGCTCCGGCCGCAAGGCCGCCGCCGCCGCCGGATTGGCCAGCGCCAGCAAACGCGCCTGGCGCAGGCTGCTTTCCGCCAGATGCTGTTTGATCTTCTTGGATTGGTATTCGGACCAGCCGTCCACGGCATCCGCCTTCAAGAGCTGGCGCGCCTGCACGATATTGTCGTCCTTCAGCTTGCCCAGTCCCATGAACACCGACAGCAGCACCACGGTCAGCGCCACCAGGCTGTTCAAGTACTTCTTCTCCGCTTCCACGCTGATTTCCAGTTCCATCTCACGCTCCCGGCTGACGATAGGGGGTTCCCATCGCCATAACGCAATACAGCGTCAAACCGTGGACAGGGACAATGGATCGTCAGGACGATTTTTTGGAAAACAGCCGCGGACGGGAGTCCGTTCCGGAACCGGCGGCCGCCTGCGGCCGGGTCTTCAGCGCCACGAACAAGTCTTCCACCTGCTGGCGCGCCCACGGGGTGCGGCGCAAGAAGGCCAGGCTGGATTTGACGCTGGGATCGTGATTGAAGCAGCGGATCTGGATGCGCCGGCCCAGCTCCGGCCAGCCGTAGTGGCCGACCAGCTGGTTCAGCATCTGTTCCAACGTGACGCCGTGGGTGGGGTTCTTGGCTTGCGATGCGTTCATGATCGTGTTTTCTGGCTTGGGCGGGCGCAGTGTACCTTGCGCCCGCCGCGCCGCAAAGCCATCCTCACGCGGCCGGCTTGGGCTTGCGTTGTCGCGGCGCGCGCTGGGGCGCGGGCTTGACGGGCGCCGGGGCCGCGGCGGGAGCGGCGTGCCGCTGCGCCAAGCCCATCGCCAGCGCCAGCCGGCCCAGTCGCTGTTGTTTTTCGCCGCTGATGGGCCCGGCCGCCTGCAACAACAGGATGGCCAACTCCAGCGAGAACTGGCGCTGCTCCTCGGTGGGCAGCAAATGCTCCAGCGTCGCCAGCGCGCGTTTCTCGTCGTTGCGCACCAGCCAGGTTTGCCGCCGCACCGCCTGCTTGAACTGCTCCAGCGTCAAATCCTCGCCCAGGGCGGTTTCCTGCATCACCCGGCGGATGGCGTTGAACGGCCTCACGTCCACCACGCCGTTGCCGATGGCGACATAGATCAGCAGCCGCAAAAAGCCGTCCACCGGCCCGCCCTCGGCGTAATGGGCCTCCAACTCCTGGCGCTTGAGCCGCAGCATCTCGCTGCGCTCCCAGCTGCCGTCCGCCTTGCGCACTCCGTATTCGCGCTGCGGCTTCAAGCCGGTCAGCGCCGCGCTCCACGGCGATTCGAACAGGCTACGGAAACTCAGTTCCTGCCAGGCGTCGCGGCCGTCGCGCCAGCCGTCCAGCGCGGTCTCCATCAAGCGCGCGTAGCTTTGCTGCCATTGCCAGAAGGGATTGTCCTCCGCCGCCGGCCGCCGCTCGTCGCGCACTTGCTCCGCCCATTGCCTCAGCCCGGCCAGCCAGGGGTTGCGGCTGGAGAACCAGCGCCGCTCCAGGCGCGACGGGTGCATTTCGCGCCACCAGCGCGCGGTGTGCTCATTGCCGTACAAACGCAGCCAGGGCGAGACGAAGGTGTCGTACAACTGCTGGTTGACCTCGCCCACCCGACGCACCACTTCGAAAGCGGCCTCGCCCTGGCGGCCGTCGCCCAGGGCCAGGATGTCGTCGATGTCGCGCGGCTCGAAGCGGATCACATAGCGCCCTTGCAGATATTCCAGCCCGGCCATTTCCGGGTGGGTATCGGTAATGATGGCCTCGTACAAGCCGGGCGGCAGCACGTCGATCAGGTCCAGCGCGCTGGCCAGTTCGCTGTGCTCCTTGTTGGCCACGCCGGCGGACACGAAAATGCCCAGATGGCCCACCTGTTCGTGCAGGCAATAGACGATGGTCTGCTCATTGACGCGGATGTCCTCCACGCTGTGGTACAGATCCGCGATCCAGAACAAGGCCTGCTGCGGCGGCGTGATGTTGTCGCCCCAGGAGGCGAACACCACGATGGGCGAACGGATATTGCGCAAATCCACCGCCTGCCGCCCCTGCTCCAGCGTCACCTCGCCGTGGCTCAGCCGGTTGCCGACGAACAGGTTCTGCACAATCCACTCCATTTCCGCCTTGTTCAGCAGATAGTGGCCGCCCCACCAGCGTTCGAACTCCAGAAAGCGTTCGCGCTCGCTGTCCACCTTGGCGTACAGGGTGTAAGGCTTTTTCCAGTAGGTGTTGGCCGGGTCCAGCTGCTCGAAATTGCTGACCAGGTGGGCGCCGTCGAACTGGCCGTGGCCCAGGTCTCCGGCCAGGGAGGCCATCCAGGTGCCGCCGTAGAGGCCGCCGGAATAACGCATCGGATTCTTGCCGGCCACGCCGGCCCAGTAGGACAAGGGCGAACCGGCCAGCAGGATGGGGCCCACCAGCTCCGGCGCGGTGGCCGCCAGCATCGCCAAGGCCCAGCCGCCCTGGCAATTGCCGATGACGAAGGGCTTGCCGGAACTGTGCGGATGCAGTTGATTGACCTTTTGCAGAAAGATCTTCTCGGCCCGCCACACGCATTCAATCGTCTGCTTGGGCTCCGGCACCGGGAAGAACATCACGAAATAACAAGGATGGCCTTGGCGCAGCGCGATGCCGATCTCGCTGTCCATCTTGAAACCGCCTATGCCGGGCCCGTGGCCGGCGCGCGGGTCTATCACCACGAAAGGCCGTTTGGCCGGGTCCGGTTTCGGGCAGCCGTCCGGCGGACGGATGGCCGACAAGGCGTAATTGACCGGCTGCTCCAGTTCGCGGCCGTCGACGATGATGTCGTAGTCGAACACCAGCACCGGCGGGTGGCCGGAGGCGGCGTGCTCCAGATAGGTGTCGCCGCGCTGGCGCAAAATATCGCAATACAGCACGGAACGCTGCCAGGCATCGATCCAATATTCCACCAAGGCGCCGTTCAAACCGCCCGCGCCCAGCGTGGAGAACCAAGGAAATGAAGAGTCAGGCAGGCTCATGCGAAAACGCTCCGGCGACGATAAGGGAATGCCGCAATTCACTCTAGTTCAAATCCCCGCGCCGGTCGGGAAAAAGCCCGTAGGCAAAACGCTTGCGGACGGGCTTTACATTTGGTAACAATTGACCCCGGCCAACTCATACTTAATTGACAGTCGCCATCCAGAATAATGGAGTGATCCTGCCGATGCCGTCCGCCCGCGTCGCAGCCATCAATGGAATGGCCCGCCTATGAAACCGCAGATACCCTTTATACTCGCCAGCCTCGTCGCCGGCGCCGCTCTAGCCGCGCCGCCGGAGCCCGCATGCCCGCCGATGGGCAACTTCGCCGGCCGGTCGTGGAAGATAGACCCGGCCAAGCGCGACGCCTTCATCGCCCAGCACCAGAAAGCGCTGCACGACAAGCTCAAGATACAGCCGGCGCAGGAAGCCGCCTGGCTGGCCTTCGCCAGCGCCACCCGCCCCGGCCCGCCGCCGCCTTGCGAAAACGCGTCCACCGCGCCCGAGCGCATGGAGCAGCGCGTGCTGATGGCGCAGCGCCACCTGCTGAACCTGCAAAAGCGGCTGGAAGCGCTCAAATCCTTCTACGGCCAGCTCACGCCCGAGCAGCAAAAAATCATGGACCAGGACAGCCCGCCGCTGATGGGCGGCCGAGGCCAGGGGCCGATGCGCAAACTGCAGGCCGGCCAAGGCAACGAGCCCCACAACTAAGAAGCGGTTCAAAGCCTCGCGAGCAAGATCGGGGCAAGACCTTGCGGCTGAGAAAGCGGAAGGCGCCCACGGCAGATGGGCCGGTCGCGTCTCACCAAGCGCAGCAGGCTTTGAACAGACTCTAAGCATCGCTTAATCGCCTCGCCGGCAGGATAGAACCTTAAGCAGCCGGCCCCGACGACATCTCTCCGCGCATTGTTGCAAACTGCTAAGCCGGCCGGCCCGGTTAACACTCGATAACAAGCCCCGCCCTAGCCGCAACACTTGCCAGACATCCGTGGTCAATACTGGCTGCATGATCAACCTCGGTAGGAGTCTTCAATCATGACCAAGCTGTTCAAGCCCATGCTGATCGCCACGCTGCTGGCCGCCGGCGTTGCCGGTTCCGCGCTGGCCGCCGGCGAGGCCCCGACGCAAAGCCCGATGCCGATGATGGAAAAAGGCCGCCACATGGACCCGGCCCAGCGCGAAGCCATGGCCGCGCGCCACCTGCAAGGGTTGCACGATCAACTGAAGCTGCAGGCGAACCAGGAAGCCGCCTGGAAAACCTTCGCCGCCTCGATGAAGCCGGGCGAACGGACGATGCCGCCCAAGCCCCAGGCCGGCGACACCGCGCCGCAGCGCATGGAGCGTATGCTGGACATGATGAAACAACATCAGGACGCGATGCAGAAGCGCCTGGACGCGCTGAAAACCTTCTACGCCCAATTGACGCCGGAGCAACAGAAGGTGATGGACCAATGGCACGGCCAGATGGGCCGCCGCATGAGTCCGATGGCCAAGCCGCAACCCAAGTAAGCGCCGCGCGCCGGCCAAGAAAAACGGCAGCCTCCGGCTGCCGTTTTTAGCGTGTTGACTCCCCGCCCATCACTCAAGCGCGTCCAAACCACTTGTCGCCGAAGTTGACCAACAACACCCCGCCCACCACCAGCGCCGCGCCCAGCAGCCGAGGCGCGTTCACCTCGCGCAGCGGCATCGCCAGCCAGCCGAAACGGTCGAACATCAGGGATACGCACACCTGGCCGGCGATCACCAGGGACAGCATGGCCACCACGCCCAGCCGCGGCGCCAGCAAGGTGGTGCCGAACACGAACATCGCCCCCATCGCGCCGCCCAGCAACATCCACCACTCTACCCGGCCCAACTGCGCCAAATCCTGCCATTTCTGACCGGTGGCAACGGCCAGGCCGGCCAGACACAGGCTGCCCACGGAAAACGACACCAGCGCCGCCAATAACGTGCTATTGCCCAGCACGCCCTTGAGCTGGTTGTTGATGGCGGCCTGCAGCGGCACCACGACGCCGATGAGGAAAGCGAATAAAGGATAAATGGGGTTCATGACGATCCAGTCGAATCAACGGAGGGTTTCACGTGAAACAGCGTTCACGCCGCGGTGTTGCGATGGAAGGCGATCTTCTGCGGATTGCGGGTATACGCGCAAAAGCCCGGCTTGGGGCCCACCTTGGGATGGTTGCGGCAGGTATTGGGCCGCCGCTCGTAGATAGTGCACAAACGGGTCTTCTGATCCAGGTGCATGCAATCGCCGTTGGCGCGCCGCGCCAGCGTGAACAGCTCGCGCTTGAAATTGAAATGCTGGATCAGCCGCTGCTTTTCCAGACGCTTGGCGATGTTCTTGATCGGCTCTTCCAACTCGAACTCGTCCACCACGCCCATGCGCACCAGATCGGGCAGCCGCACTTCCACCGGCATGGAACAGCAGCTGCCCATGCAGTCCTCGCATAAACCGTTCTTGTATTTGACCCAGGTGTCCAGGCGCTCGATGTCGGCCACGTTTGATTCCCCGTGCTGCCGGCGTGACCGGCGATCGTCTATTAAAGGATTGTTCCAAATAGGAAAAAAGGAAAGAGGCGCATTTTACGCGCCTCCCCGCCGCCGCCGCAATCGGCGCGCCGGCCGTTTCAGGCCGGCAATCCAGCGCTCAAGACTGCGGACGCTGCTTGAAGAAGGTCAGGGGCGCGGTGTAGGGCACTTCGCTCGGCGGCGCCGCCTTCAGGATGTGCTTTTTCATCTTGCCCATCACATGCATCTCGCAGGGCCGGCATTCGAACTTCAGCGTATAGGTCTCGTTGCCGGACTTCAGCGTCATCGGATCGGCGCGCACCTGGCCCATCACGCCCTTCACGCCCTTGGCCTGCTTCGGACACAGATTGAAGGAGAAGCGCAGGCAGTGCTTGGTGATCATCAGGCTGACCTCGCCCTCTTCCTCGTGCGCTTCGTAGGCGGCGTCGATGAGCTCCACTCCGTGCTTGCGGTAGAACTGCCAGGCCAGGTTGTTGTAGACATTGGCCAGATAGCTCAGCGTCTTTTCCGGATACGGCGCCGGCGGCTCCAGCGCCGCCTTGCGCGGCTGGCGCGGCCAGGCCTGCAAGCGCGCGGCCTCCAGCCGGGCGATGGCGTCGCGGCGCAGCGCGTTGATCGCCGAGGCCGGCACGAACCACGGCTGGGACAGCTGCAGCGTCACCTCGTGGGCGACGAACATGGTGTTGCCCAGCTTGCCCAGATTGTCGCGCAGGCCGGCCAGCGCCTTGTCGGCGTCCTTGGCCGGCTCCAGCGCCAGCGGGCTACAGGCGGAGGCGCTGACGCCGTCCTCGTCGGTAATGCTCAGTTCCAGGCCTTCGGCGTTTTCGCTCAGCCTCATCCACACGCCCACCTTGCGTTCGGCGGACTTCTTCAGCAGCGCCAGTTCCCAGGCGTGGTCGCGGTTGCGGCTGATGTCCACGCCCGGCTTGAGGCCGGCCAGCACCGAAACGTCGTTGGGAAACACCCGCCACAACAGCTCGCCGTCCGCGGTCTTGCCCACTTGCTGCACGGTGTTGGCCTGCACGCCCACCACTTCGCGCTTCTTCATGAAGTTGATGCCGTCGCCGTTGCTCATGGTTTCGCCGGTGGCGATCTCCAGCCAGTCCGAGCCCACCTTGCTGACCACGCCCAGGCCGACGCCGACGAATTTGGGCGAATCGAAGGCGCCGATGTCGATCTTGCGGCCGGTGGCGAAGTAGTCGGTGCCGCCGCGGTGGAAGGTCTTGTCCGGGTCCGGCGCGAAGAAGATCTCGCTGTCGCCGCTGGAGGCGCGCGCCAGCTCCGGCCGCCGCTCGATGATCTCGTCCAGCAGCAGCCGGTAATGGGCGGTGATGTTCTTCACATAGGACACGTCCTTGTAGCGGCCCTCGATCTTCAAGGAACGCACGCCGGCGTCCAGCAAGGCCTCCAGATTGGCGCTCTGGTTGTTGTCCTTCATCGACAGCAAATGCTTGTCGAAAGCCACCACGCCGCCGTCCTTGTCGGTCAGCGTGTACGGCAGCCTACAGGCTTGCGAGCAGTCGCCGCGGTTGGCGCTGCGGCCGTTGTCGGCGTGGCTGATATAGCACTGGCCGGAGAAGGCCACGCACAGCGCGCCGTGGATGAAGTATTCGATGGTGGCGTCGTCGCCCACCGCGTCCGCCGCCTTGCGGATTTGCGGAATGGTCAGCTCGCGGGCCAGCACCACCTGGGAGAAGCCGGCGTCGGACAGGAAACGCGCTTTTTCCGGCGTGCGGATGTCGCATTGGGTGGACGCGTGCAGCTGGATAGGCGGCAGGTCCAGTTCCAGGATGCCCATATCCTGGATGATCAGCGCGTCCACGCCGGCGTCGTACAACTGCCAGATCAGCTTGCGCGCCGGCTCCAGCTCGGCGTCGTGCAAGATGGTGTTGAGCGTGGCGAAGATGCGCGCGTGGTAGCGGTGGGCGAACGCGGTCAGGCCGGCGATGTCCTCCACGCTATTACAGGCGTTGTGGCGCGCGCCGAAGCTGGGCCCGCCGATGTACACCGCGTCGGCGCCGTGCAAGATGGCCTCGCGGCCGATTTCGGCGGTCTTGGCGGGCGATAGCAACTCGATCTGGTGCGACAACAGGCTCATGGCGTTTCCTGACATTTAGTATAGGTGGCCGCGTCGGGCGATGGCGGCCGCAAAGGGGCGGAATTATAACGGAATCATGGAGTTATAGGTAGAATTTTGCAGCAGCGGCTTTTAAGTTAAACCCCCAGGTTCACGGCCTTGCCATGCCGCCGTCACATGCCGCGACTACACCTCCAAATAGTCAAAATCGGTTTTATGCATGCAAAAACCAATTCGGAGAGCGTCATGTTCAACCGCCTGACCATCGCCCAGCGCCTAAGCGCGCTCGTCGCGGCCCTGCTGGCCATCACCATCCTGATCAGCCTGTTTGGCCAACATGCGCAAAAAGGCATACTCGACGACTTCGCCACCACCTACAACGACCGGGTGGTCTGCCTGAAGCAGCTGAAAACCGTGGCCGACAGCTACGCGGTGGGCATTGTGGACGGCGCGCACAAGCTGCATGCCGGCGCCATCGACGCCGCCGGTTTTCTAGGCGGCATCGACGCCGCGCAGGCGGCGCTGAAAAAACAATGGGGCGATTACCGCGCCACCTATCTGACCGCCGAGGAAAAAACCCTGGCCGACCAGGCCGAGGCGGCGATGCGTCAGGCCGACGCCAGCGTGGCGCGGCTCAAAAGCCTGGCCCAGTCCGGGGACCGCGCCGCGATGCAGCTCTTCCTGGACAAGGAAATGTACCCGGCCATCGATCCCATCGCCAACCGCATCGCCGCGCTGATCGACTTGCAGCTGCGGGTGGCGGCGGAAGAGTTCGCCAAGGCGCAGGAACGCGCCGCCGCCAGCCGCGCCGTCGCCATCGCGCTCTTGATCTGCGGCGTGGCGCTGGGCGCCGTGCTGTCGCTGATCATCATCCGCTCGCTGATGGCCGAGCTGGGCGGCGAGCCGCGCGACGTGGTGGCGCTGACCGAACGCATCGCCAACGGCGACCTCAGCCAAAGACTGCAGGTCAAGGCGGGCGATCAGCACAGCGTGATCGCCTCCATGGCGCGGATGCAGAGCGGGCTGATCCGCATGGTGCGCGCCATGCAGCAGATCATCAGCCAGCTAAGCGCCAACGCCACGGAACTGGCGGCGGCGGCGGAGCAGGTGGCCGCCAGCGCGGAGGAACAGACTCGCGCCGCCTCGTCGATGTCGGCGTCGGTGGAACAGTTGTCGGTCAGCATCTGCTCGGTGGACGACAACACCACGGACGTGGCCACCGAATCCGTCTCCACCGGCGAACTGGCCACCCGCGGCGAATCCATCATCGACCAGACCCTGCACACCATAGAATCGGTGGCCGACATGGCGCGCGCCTCGCAAGACCAGGCCGACCTGATGAGCAGCCGCTCGCAGCAGATCGCCAACGTGATCCAGGTGATACGCGACGTGGCGGACCAGACCAATCTGCTGGCGCTGAACGCCGCCATCGAGGCCGCGCGCGCCGGCGAACAGGGCCGCGGCTTCGCCGTGGTGGCCGACGAAGTGCGCAAACTGTCCGAGCGCACCGCCCAATCCACCTCCGAAATCGGCGCCAGCATCCGCGAAATGCTGGATAGCAGCGCCCACGTGGTGCAGAACATCCACCACACCGTGGACCATATGGAAGTGGGGCTGCAACAGGCCAGCGACGCGCGCGCCGCCATCACCGGCATCAACGACAAGGTGGCCAGGGTCAAGCAATCGCTGAGCGCGATCTCGGTGTCCCTGCACGAACAGCAGGCCGCCGGCACCGGCATCGCCGCCAATGTGGAGAAAGTGGCGCAAATGTCCGAGGAAACCAGCGCCGCCGCCAGCCAGACCGCGGACTCCGCCAGCCAGATGGAACAGATGTCGCACGAGCTGCAATCCAGCATCAATTACTTCACCCTGCCTCAGGCCGGTCAAAGCCAGGGCGGCGAAACGCCGCTGCAGACCGGCCATTCGCTGGCGGCCGCCGGCTGAAGCGCCGCTTACCTCCTCTCCGCACTTGGCCTGGCGCTTGCCAGGCTTTTTTTTAGTCTGGCAATGGCCGGTGGCCTATGGGTCAGCCGGAGCCGAACTTGGCCTCAAGGTCATACTGCATAGCAGCAATGTCGACAAGCGAACATTCTACGCGCCCACACACGCTATCGCGACTGAAAACGCATAGCCTCCACGGCCAATCATTCGTTGGCGCTCCAAATTTTGTTCGTAAAAACAAAAAGCAGATGCCTTTCATTCGCATTCAGCGTCCATCTGACGTCAAAGAACGGCTACTTCCAGCAAACCCATGTGCATGGCAGCATTGCAACAATATGACGAATTATTTTGCAATACCAATGAGATACCAATTGAGAACCAGTAAAAGACCAGATAGTTTTAGCGCAGGACATCCGCCAGAGGTGTCGCCACGTGATTGGAGTGACTGAAATGCCTAAGCCGACCAAGCTTGCCCTACTGCTGTTGACCGCCCTGCCCTGTGTCGTCATGGCGGCGGAAGACTCGATTCCGACCAACGACACCTCGCCCACCCAGGGCGCGCCGTCCACCTTCGAACCGGTGGACGTCTACGACTTGATCACCAAGTCCGAAACCACCGTCAGCGCCATCTATTACGGCCGCAACCGCCAGGCGGACTGGCCGGCCCCGCCCAATGGCAAGAACCGCGACGACATCACCGTCAACGCGCTCAACCTGGGCCTGAACTTCCGCTCCGGCTACGCCTGGAACAAGCTGGGCTTCGACGCCGCCGCCCACGCCGCCATCCGCCTGGACAGCGGCAAAGGCTGGTCGGAAGTGCTGAATCACGACGTCAACGACAGCTCCCAGCCCGGCGGCGTGGACAAGAGCGCCGCGGTCTTGAGCCAGGCGGCGCTGAAATTCCGCCAGCACGAGGACGGCCAGGGCTTCTCCGCCCGCGCCGGCTACACCCCGATAGGCATCGGCACCCTGGGCACCTCCGGCGGCCTGCAATCCCACGCCTACCGCGGCGTGGAAATGAAATACAAGTTCGGCGACTTCGAAGTGGGCTACGGCTGGGCCGACCAGTTCCGCAACGAATGGGACACCCGCTTCCGCGACATGAGCAACTCCTGGGAACAGGGCCGCAGCAACGGCAGCACCGCCAAGCGCGTCGACTACGTCAACAGCCTGGGCTTCCGCTACGCGCCCAAGAACGGCTTCGTCGACGTCGGCGTAGGCGAAGGCAAGGACTACCGCCGCAACGCCCAGATCGCCGGCTCCTACTCCTGGCAGCTCAACGGCGACGACAAGCTGACCGCCACCGGCTACTACTTCACCGGCAAGTACCAGACCCAGCTCTCCGGCATCCAGAACCCCAAGAACGAATACCACGCCAGCGGCAGCGTCAGCTACGCCACCAACGGCTGGACGCTGATGGGCGGCCTGGGCTACACCAAGGCCCCGGACTCCGGCGAACTGAACTTCCGCATGACGCCGTGGGGCAATAGCGACAACCGCAACTTCATCCAGACCTGGGGCCAGCTGGACGACTTCGTCTGGGACGGCACCACCGTCTACAAGCTGGGCGTCAACTACGACCTGGCCAAGGTGGGCGTGCCCGGCCTGACCGTGGGCCTGTCCGGCAACTACGCCACCGGAATGAAAAACTCGGGCAAGGCGGACACCAAGGCGCACGAGGTGGACTTCAGCATCGGCTACAGCGTGCAAAGCGGCATGTTCAAGGGCGCCAGCATCGGCGTCTACCCGGCCTGGCTGCGCACCGACGGCTTCTACGGCAAATCCGACCGCAACGACGTCAAGGTGATCGCTTCCTACAGCAAAACCTTCTGATCCGCGCGGCCGGCCGGGGCCCTTCCTCCCCCGTCCGGCCGTCGGCTCACTGGCATTGAACTGGTCTCGCTTTCATTGACACCACTTCAATGCCACAATGCGGAAAAACGCCAATCAAATGGCATAACAACACAGCAAGCCCGCCGTCAGACTGGCCGCCCGCCAGCGCCGGCCTCCAAGGAGAAACCATCATGAAACTCAACGCCTTCGCTCGCGCCGCCCTGCTCATCGCCGGCTGCGCCGTCGCCCTGCCGGCGCTGGCCGCCGACAAACCGGTGCTGGAAGTGTGGACCATGAGCCTGTCGCCCAAATTCGACGGCTACTTCAAGGACCTGGTCGGCAAATACAACGCCCAGAATCCCAATGTCGAAATCAAATGGACCGACTACCCCTGGGACGTGATCCAGTCCAAGTTCACCGCCGCCGTCGGCGCCGGCAAACCGCCGGCCCTGGTCAACCTGAACGTGCCCTGGGCTTACGACTACAAGCAAAGCGGCCTGCTGCAGCCGCTGGACGGCGTGATCAACAAGGGCCAGTACGTGGACGGCGCGATCAAGGACGTGACCTTCGACGGCAAGGTCTACGCCTTCCCGCACTACAACGGCGCCAACGTCATCGCCTATAACGCCGAACTGTTCAAGAAAGCCGGCCTCAACCCGGCCAAGCCGCCCAAATCGCTGGACGAGCAGCTGGCTTACGCCAAAACCATCAAGGCCAAGACCGGCGTCGCCGGCTTCGCGCCGGCGCTGGGCCCCACCAAGATCGAAGGCTTTCTGATCCAGAACGGCCTACCCTTGCTCAAGGACGGCAAACCGGTGTTCAACAGCCCGGCCCACGTGGCCATGCTGAAAAAACTGGGCGACGCCTACAAATCCGGCGCGCTGCTGAAGGACAATCTGTTCGCCCAGGACAACTTCCAGGTGTCCATCGCCGCCTACAACAGCGGCCGCATGGCCATGCTGGTCACCACCCCGGCCTCGCTGACCCGGGTGCGCGACGAAGCGCCCAAGCTCTACCAGTCCACTCAGGTGGCTCCGGCGCCCATCGGCCCCACCGGCATCGCCGCCGGCGGCTGGATGTTCAACTTCGGCGTGGCGCGCAACGTCAACAAGGCGCTGCTGCCGGAAATAGGCAAGTTCGGCAACTACCTGACCAACGCCGACAACCAGCTCGCCTTCGCCAAACTGGCCGGCACCCTGCCCACCGCGCGCAAGGCGGCGCAGGATCCCTACTTCCAGAAAGTGGCCAATGACGCCGGCGCGGCGGAAAAAGCCGTAGGCGTGGCCGCCGCCAGCCTGGACAAGACCCGCACCATCTACCTGGCCGGCGTCAAGGATCCGGACGTGCTGTCCGCCCGCCTGGCCGCCGCGGTGGAAAAAGCCGTCACCGGCCGCCAGGACCCCAAGGCCGCGCTGGACGAGGCGGCGGCGTTCTGGAGCGGCAAGCTCTGAGAACGTGTTTACGATCTCGCGAGCGAAGACGAGACAAGGCGTTGCGGCTGAGAAAGCGGAATGTACGCGTGCTACATCAGCATTTCGAAGCGGTACTCACCGTGTGACGTCTCACGACGCGCAGCAGATCGTAAACAGGTTCTGATACGCGCTTGAACGCGGCGGCGTCCCAGACCCCGCCGCCCCGCAACCCGCAGGCCGACGCCGCATCCCGGCGCCGGCCTGCCGCTACGTCACAAGGTTCTGCCCATGCGCACCAAGACCACGCTGCAAGCCTATCTGTTCCTGGCCCCGGCGCTGCTGCTGATGCTGGCGTTCTCCTTCTGGCCGGTGGGCTTCGGCAGCTTCATCGCCTTCACCCAGTACAATCTGATCGACAGTCCGCGCTGGGTGGGCCTGGACAATTTCCGCGATTTGTTCGGAGACGAACTGTTCCTGGCCTCGCTGAAAAATTCCGCCGTCTACCTGCTGGTGGTGCCGGTGATCCAGATCATCGCCATGCTGCTGGCGGTACTGGTCAACAACCAACTGCCGGCGATCAAGTGGTTCCGCGCCGCCTACTACCTGCCCGTGGTCACCTCGGTATCGGTGATCGGCATCATCTGGAACTTCATGTACACCGAGGACGGCGTGCTCAACGCCGCGCTGCACTGGCTGCGGGTGATCAACGAACCGGTGGGCTGGCTCAACGACGACCGCATCGCGCTGTTCGCGGTGATGTTCATCACCGTCTGGCGCGGCCTGGGCTGGTATATGGTGCTCTACCTGGCCGGCCTGCAAGCGGTGCCGGCCGACATCTACGAAGCCGCGCAGCTGGACGGCGCCAACGCCTGGCAGCGCTTCTGGCGCATCACCGTGCCCCTGCTGGCGCCCACCATCCTGCTGTGCTCGGTGATGTCGGTGCTGGCCGCGGTCAAGGCCTTCGAAGAGGTGCAGATCATGACCAAGGGCGGACCGATGCAATCCACCTACACCGCGCTGTTCTACGCCTACGAGTTCGGCATCAAATCGCTGAATTTCGGCCGCGCGCTGGCCGCCAGCCTGGTGATGTCGGTGTTCTGCGTGGCGCTGGCCTGGTTGAACTTCCGCTATCTGCAGCCGCGCGACGCTTAAGGAAACGCCATGCACAACACCGCCACCCTCGCCGCGCCCGCCGCCCGCCGCCACAGCGCCCGGCTGAGCAAGCTGGCCGGCCGCGGCCTGCACTATCTGGTGCTGAGCCTGATCGCCGTCGTCACCGTCTATCCGTTCTGGTGGACGCTGGTCACCGCGCTGTCCACCGAGGGCGACGTGTTCGCCTTCCCGCCGCCCTTGCTGCCCAGCGCCCCCGGCCTGGACAACTTCAAGGAAGCGGTGTCCAGCATCGATCTGCTGGCCTTCTACAAGAACTCCGTCGTCATCGCGCTGGCCACCGTGGCCGGCACCCTGCTGGTCAGCGCGCTGGCCGCCTACCCGCTGGCGCGGATGCGTTTTCCCGGCCGCAAGCTGGTGTTCGGCGCCATCCTCGCCACCATGATCCTGCCCAGCGAAGTCAATTTCCTGGTCAACTTCATCACCGTGTCCAAGCTGCAGCTCACCGACAGCTACAGCGGCGTGGTGCTGCCCACGCTGGCGGGCGCGGTGGGCATCTTCCTGATGAAGCAGGCCTTCGAAGCCGTGCCGCAGGATCTGATCGACGCCGCCCGCGTCGACGGCGCCGGCGACTGGCAGATCTTCTGGAAAATCATGCTGCCGCTGTCGCGCCCGGCCTTGGCGGCGCTGACCATACTCACCATGGTGTCGGCGTGGAACCAATACATCTGGCCGTCCATCGTGATGTCCAGCCCGGACAAATTCCCGCTGTCGGTGGGCGTGCTCTACCTGTCCGGCGCCTTCAGCTTCAAGACCCGGGTGGTGGCCGCCGGCGCGGTGCTGACCGTGCTGCCCATCCTGCTGGTCTTCCTGTTCACCCAGCGCTACTTCCTGCGCGGATTCGATGGAGCCGTCAAATGAGCGATACCCTGCAACAACTGGCCGGCCAGGCGCTGATGGTGGACGTGGCCGGCCCTCGCCTGGGTGATGAGGAAGCCGCCTTCCTGCAAGAATTGGGCGCGCGCGCCATCTGCCTGTTCCGCCGCAATGTGCCGGACGAGGCCAGCATCCGCCGGCTGATCGCCGATCTGCAATGCGCGCTGGGCGAGGACATCCTGATCGGCATGGATCAGGAAGGCGGCGCTGTGATGCGCACCCTGTTCCTGCCGGCGGCGCCGTCGGCGATGGCGCTGGGCGCGGTGGACGACGCCGAACTGGCCGAGAAAGTGGGCGCCGCGGTGGCGCGCGGCCTGGCCAGCCTGGGCGTGAACTGGAACTTCGCCCCGGTGCTGGACCTCAACAACAACCCGGCCAATCCGGTGATCTCGGAACGCTCCTTCGGCGAGGACCCGCTCAAGGCGACGCGGCTGGCGCGCGCCTGGATCAACGGCCATTTGTCCGAAGGCGTGGCCTGCTGCGTCAAGCACTTCCCCGGCCACGGCGACACCCATACCGATTCCCACCTGGACCTGCCGGTGGTGGACAAGCCCAAGGCCGAGCTGCGCGATTACGAACTGTCGCCGTTCGCCGCGCTGGCCGACCTCGCCCCCGGCATGATGAGCGCCCACATCCGCTTTCCGACGCTGGACGCGGACTGGCCGGCCACGCTGTCGCCGGCCATCTTGCAGCAACTGCTGCGCGAGCAGCTGGGCTACCAGGGCGTGGTGATCACCGACGGCATGAATATGAAGGCCATCCGCGAACGCTGGGGCCAGGCCCAGGGCAGCGCGCAGGCGCTGGCCGCCGGCGCCGACCTCAGCCTGGTGCTGCAATTCCCGGACGAAATGGAGGAGAGCAAGCAGGCCTTGATAGCCGCCGTCTCCGCCGGCCGGCTGAGCGAGGCGCGGCTGCAAGAAGCGGCCGCGCGCGTGGACGCGCTGATCCGGCGCTACCCCAGCCGTCAGCGCGATTACGACGCGGCGCAGCGCGCCGCCGACGCCGACTTGTTCGCCGACGCCTGGCGCCGCGCGCTGACCGCCCACGGCCAGCCGCAACGGCCGCCGGCCGGCGCCACGCTGCGCCTGGTGGTGCAGGACCAGGCGCCGTCCGACGGCGTGTCCGAGGCCGGCCTGTCCGCCGACGCGCTGATCGCTCGGCTGATCGCCCAGCTGTCGCGCCGCTTCAGCCTGGAAGTGATCCGCTACCAGCGGCGCGAGGAACTGGACTGGCGCCGGCTGCCTCAGGACGGCCGCTACACCGTGGTCGCCTCCACCACCCGCGAACGCTACGGCGCGCGCGAGCGCGCCGAATGGCGGCCGGATCTACACCTGGCCTTGTGGAACCCCTACGCCGCCGCCGATCTCGACGCGCCGGCGCTGATCAGCTACGGTTTCGCCGACGCGGCGCTGGACGCCGTCGCCCAATGGCTGGCCGGCGAGATAGACGCCGCGGGCGCGCTGCCAGCGCGCCTGCACTAAAAGGATTCGATATGGCCCACCTCAAGCTCAGCAATATTAAAAAAGTCTACGACGACGGCAACGCGGTCATCCACGGCGTCGACCTCGCCGTCCGCGACGGCGAATTCATGGTCTTCGTCGGCCCGTCCGGCTGCGGCAAATCCACGATGATGCGCATGATCGCCGGCCTGGAAGACATCAGCGCCGGCGAACTGTGGATAGGCGGCCAGCTCGCCAACGACATCCAGCCGTCCAAGCGCGGCGTGGCCATGGTGTTCCAGAGCTACGCGCTCTATCCGCACATGACGGTGCGGGAAAACATGGCCTTCGGCCTCAAGCTGGCCGGCAAGAGCAAGCAGGAAATCGCCGCCGCCGTGCACCGCGCGGCGCTGACCCTGCAGATCGAACACCTGCTGGACCGCAAACCCAAGGCCCTGTCCGGCGGCCAGCGCCAGCGCGTGGCCATCGGCCGCGCCATCGTGCGCAAGCCGGAGGTGTTCCTGTTCGACGAGCCGCTGTCCAATCTGGACGCCGCGCTCAGGGTGCAGATGCGCATCGAACTGGCGCGTCTGCACAAGGAACTGGGCAGCACCATGATTTACGTCACCCACGACCAGGTGGAAGCGATGACCATGGGCGACCGCATCGCCGTGTTCAACGCCGGCCGCATCGAACAAGTGGGCACGCCGCTGGAGCTCTACCAGCGCCCGGCCAACCGCTTCGTCGCCGGCTTCATCGGCTCGCCCAAGATGAACTTCCTGCCGGCGGCCATCGCCGCGGACGGCCCGGCCGGCCTGGCGCTGGAACTGCCCGGCGGCCACCGGCTGAGCCTGCCCTTCCAGGGCCGCGCCGGCGACGCCGCCACCCTGGGCGTGCGCGCCGAACACCTGCGCTTCGCCGACGCCGGCGTGCCGGCGACGGTGCAGTTGGTCGAACACCTGGGCGATGTGCAGATCGTCTACGTCCAGGCCGACGGCGTGGCCGAGCCCATCGCGGTCAAGCTGGGCGGCCAGGACGCCGCCCCACCGGCCGGCAGCGCCTGCCGCCTGGCGCTGGACGCCGAGCACTGTCATCTGTTCGACGCCCGGAACCAGGCCTTGCCCCGGCTGACGACTCAAGCGCAGGCCCAGACCGAGACGGTGTGAACAACGGCAGCGCATACGCAAAAAGGACGCGATCGCGTCCTTTTTCATTTATCCACAGAAAACCTTATCCTGCCGTTTTATCCACAAGCCGCCATCGCCGCGCGACGATGCTCGGCTAAAAGCAGGCCTGCGCCACTTACCCACAAGCCGGCGTCTTCACGCCGCTTTATCCACAGCGGCCAGTTCAAAGCTCGCCCGCGCCGCGTCCAGTTCGAAACGCAGCAGCCTTCCGGCATGCGGCCGCAGTTGCTCAGCCAGCCAGTCCATGCCCGCCGCGCCGGAAGGAAACCCCTGATCCGGGCGCTCGCTGACGAAGACCACGTCGCGGCTGCCGGCGTCCAGCTTGAACAGGTCCGACTCCAGCCAGTTCAGACAGCGGCACACCACCCGCCGCTCGCCGTTCAGCCACACCGCCTCGCCCGGCTGCGGCGTTTCCGCCTGATCCCGTCCCAGCGGCAGGAAGGACTCGTCGCCCGCCGCCAGATCCAATTGCAATACGCCGCCCAGCTTGGCGATGTCCTCGCCGCCAAACGGGCTCAGGCTCGACAAGGACGCCTGATTGTACAAGTCCACCAGCGGCAGAATGCTGCGCAGCTTGTCCTTTTGCGCCGCCTTGACCAGGTATTCCAGCGAACAGCGCGCCTTCTTGTCGCCGGGCAAGTCCTTGTACAACTGCTTCCAGGCTTGCAGCAGCGCGTCCAGATCGCGCTCCGGCTCCGGCAGCGTCGGCAAGCGCGCGGGCAAGGCGGCGGCGTCTATCTCCAGCGCGATCAGGCCGCTGACCTGGATCTGCGGCAGGCGGGACAATAAGGCGGGGCTCAGGGCAATCTGCATCTCGGACTTTCCACGGTTGAATCCGCCTCAGCATAGGCCCGCCGCGGACAAAGGGGAAACGCGTTTTTTTGCTGGGGCATTAGTGAAACTGAATCCATTATGATTTCTGGCTGCCCACGCAATAAAAACCATTACTGCCAATAAATAACCCATCATTAAAAATAAGCAAAGCATCAATCATTTTTAATGTATTTATTTTTTTATATAAACGCAATGGAATGCAAATAGAAATACTAGTCTTTAAGCCAGTTGCCGGCACCTACCATTAAATAAATCATCATTATTTTTAAATAATCAGGGGTGCAATCATGGGAACTTGGCATCAAGTTGCACTGGATGGGAGTGTGAGCCAAAAAGGCGGAGTATTGAAAGCCACCAGCAAAATCACCTGCGACAATATAAAAGTGGGTCAGACCGGCGATATTGTCGAATATCCGGACGGCAGCACCGCCATCGTCAGCGCTGGCTGCGGCCACGCTTTCTATAACAGGGAAACCGGTAAATCGCTGGCGCTGATAGGCAGCCCGCTCAGCAACGGCGACAAGATCCGTTCGGGCCCGCCCAGTGGCTTGCGCTTCCTTGATGAATACGAAGGGAAACCCATCCCCGGCTTCTTGGACCCTGACTGGAGCCCGGACCTTGTCAAAGAGATATAACTGCTGCCTTGGAGCAAGCACCACCGCCGGCGGCGTCATCGTAGCCGCCAGCGGGCAAGGACGCATCGAGGGCAGGGAACTGGCCGTTGAAGGCGACCCCATTCATTGTCCGGCCTGCAACCGCCTAGGCCGCATCCTCTGCGTGCCGCCGCGGACATCGGAAATCTGGCATGGCAAACAAGCCGCGCTGGAGGGCGATCTGTGCATCTGCCAGTGCGAACCGCCGCCCAAACTGATCGCCAATCAAAAGCTGAAAAGCAATTCGACCGATGAAGGCGAACCTCCGCCTCCGCCGCCTGGACATGCGGCAACACAGGACTATGTCTCGCCCTACCGCTTCGAAATCCAGTACCAACTGGTCAGCGAGACAACAGGCAAACCGCATGTGGGCATGCCTTATCGCATAGACCTGCAAGACAACACCTTCAGAACCGGACTGACGGATTCGCTGGGCATGACCCAACTCATCGTCAGCACCCTGTGCATGAACTCAACCTTGACGGCCCCCTACCATGACGACAATACACAGACCTTTGATGGCGAGATCGGAAGCGACGCCTGTTGTAGTGACGATTCCTGAACCCGAACTCAGCGGCATGGCCTGGGTGGAGCGCTATCCAGCAAGTGCTAGCATTTCTGAACTGGAGCCGACTTTCCAGGCCAATGTCCGGGCTTTTGTTGAGGCATTGAAAGCGGCAGGAGCAACTGTGCGAGTAGCGTCAACTTATAGACCGGAAAAACGGGCTTACCTTTTTCATTGGAGCTATCTAATTGCTAAGAAAAAAGTGAAACCAAATAAAGCTGTTCTACGCCCTGACATCCATATCCTATGGGATCATGGTAATGATGAGAAATCCATTTCTGCTGCAAGAGCCATGGCTCAGTACTTTGAAATTCTTCACTTAGGCACTATTCCAGCACTTAGAACACGACATACTATGCGCCAAGCTATTGATATGAGTATCACTTGGTCAGGCGATTTGATAATCACCAATAACGATAGCTCGATCATAACAATCAAGACAACACCTCGTACTGGCATGAACAAGGAGTTACACGCGGTCGGGGCCACTTATAATGTCGTAAAATTCAAACTTGGCTCAAAAGACAAGCCTCATTGGTCCGTAGATGGAAGATAATATGAAACAATCAGTCACGATATTAATATTAATGCTAACTTTAAACAATAGTTACGCCAGTAATCTCGAAAAAAAAGAGATACAGGTATTTTTTGAAAATGCTCAGATTTGTGAACATTTATCCGGGGAGGTCAGTGGAGGGTATAAGGCAAAAGCTATTGATATCAAAAATGCTAATAAATATTGTGGAACAGCCAAGCGGCAAAGGAAAAAATTGTTGGAAAAATATAAAAATGATGAAGAAGTAATAAAAGCAATTAGGGAGTTTGATGAAACACTTGACCCAAAATATTGAAGAATAATAAAAATATCCGTTTATGAGTAATTAAAAATCTTTAGCCACAATGTAATTTCTATCTTATTTAACAATATGAAAAATTTACTCACTATTTTGGTAATGCTCTCCAGCAATCTCTATGCCGGCAACCTCAGCAATAAGGATGTAAAAAGCTTTATGGATAATGCAGAGATTTGTGAGCATCTGTTAGGTGAAGTATCAGGGGATGGTGATGCCCGCCAGATGGACGTTATTAAGGATGCTAACAAGCATTGCGAAAGGGCAGATAAATTGAGAAGGCAATTGTTAGTGAAATACAAAAATGATCATAAGGTCATTAAAGCCATAAGACAGTTTGATGAAGTATTGGATTATAAGGATTGATAATTGCGATTGTTTTAACGACAATTAACAAACACTGATATCATGACCATCAAACAATGGCAAGTTGCGAATAAAGAACAGCATATCGCCGTTATCATCTACGATATTGTAAAATTTAAATGGGAGAAAAGTATTTTTATTTATTAATATGAAAAAGTTTCTCACTATTTTGGCACTACTCTCCAGCAACCTCTATGCCAGCGACCTCAGCAATAAGGATGTAAAAAACTTTATAGATAATGCTGAAACCTGTGAACATTTGTCAGGTGAAATATCCGGCGATAATGATGCTCGTCAACGCGAAGTTATCCGTGATTTAAATAAATACTGTAATCGAGCAATGAAACAACAAAAACGATTACTAATAAAATACAAAGCAAACCCTGAAGTCGTAGCTGAATTGAAGAAATGGAATGAAGTATTCGGTATTGTGGAATGAACCGAGTGATGGATGCCCACCGCTAGACATGCGGGCTTGGATGCTGTGGATAAGAACAGCCCGCAGCTAAGCGGCGTCAGCTTCTAAAGCAGCATGCTGCAAACCAAGCAAGCCGGGCACAAATAGCAAGCCCGGCGCCATGGCCGGGCAGAAACCGCATTGGCGCGAGCTCAGTGGATAGAGCCGCCCATCTTGCCATCCGCGTCCAGGAGTTCAACCGCGTTGAGCACCGCCTCTTCTATCAGCGAAAAAAAGCCGGCCCAGTATTCGCCTTCCAGCCCTTCCGCAGTGAAATCGGCGTGCTCCGCCATGCGCGCCAACAGCGAATCTTCCGCATGGCAGGGGTGCTCCGCCACGTAGGCCATGTAATGGCCGGCAAACGCGCGGCCCATCCGGTAAGCCTCTTGATTGCTTACCGTGGCTGGCACCAACTGGCAGTACAAACGCAAACGCGCCGGCAGACACACGGCGAAAGAGGGCTCCTGCAAGGACTCCGTCTGGGCGACGGAATGCTCATCATGACGAAATGGACGTTTTACGGACATAAAGCCTCCCATTGGTCGTAGAACCTGTTCAATGCCTGCGCTGCGCGAAGCTTTTCGCGGCGAACGCCGCTTCAGAACGCCCACTACCGTATTCTTCAGCCGCGGCGCCTTGCCTCGCTCAAATTGATCAGGCTCCCACTGCATGCCTGGCTTCAGGCTAGGAAAACAAAGAGTAGCAGCTTTGGCGCGCCAAGGCCCGCGCATGCCGTCCCGGCCCCGCCGAGGGCGGGCGGCGAGCGATCAAGCCGGCCGCTTGCCTGCGCTGTGGATGAATCCGGGTTTCAGGCTTGCCTGTGGATACATCCGCTAAAGTCCGCATCGCGCCGCCCGCCAAAGAACCGGCAAAGAAAAAGCCCGGCGCAAGGCCGGGCTGTTCTGGCTTGAAACCGCCTTGAATCAGGCGGTCAGCCGCTGCTCGCGCGCGGCGGCCTGGCCCAATAACCAGGCGTCGATCACCTGGGCGGCGTGCGCCGGCAGGTGCAGCTTGAGCTTGGAACGGCGCCACAGGATATCCTCGCTGCGCGTCGCCCATTCCTCGTTCACCAGATAACGCAACTCGGCTTCGTACAAGCCGGGCAGGAGTTCCGCGCCCAATTGCTCCAGGCCGGCGGCCTCGCCTATCAATCTAGCCACACGGGTGCCGTAGGCGCGCGCCCAGCGTCGCGCCAACGCTTCCGGCAGCCACGGATATTGCTGGCGCAGGCTTTGCAGGAAGCGCTCGAAATCCGCGCCCGGCATATCGCCGCCCGGCAGCGGCGCGTCGGCGGTCCAGGTGGTCTTGTTGTTGCCCAGCAACGGCGCCAGCTTGTCCACCGCCTCTTCCGCCAGTTTGCGGAAGGTGGTGATCTTGCCGCCGAACACCGACAGCAGCGGCGCGCCGTCCAGATCCATTTCCAGCGAGTAATCGCGGGTGACGCTGGCGGCATTGCTGGCTTCGTCGTCCAGCAGCGGACGCACGCCGGAGTAAGTGGACAGCACGTCGGCCGGGCTGATCTGGGTCTGGAAGTAGCGGTTGCTCATCTGACACAGATACGCCACTTCCTGATCGTCTATCGCCACCTTGGCCGGATCGCCGCGGTATTCCACATCGGTGGTGCCGATCAGGGTGAAATCCTGCTCGTAGGGAATCGCGAAAATGATGCGCTTGTCCGGGTTCTGGAAGATGTAGGCGTAAGGGTGGTCGAACAGCTTCTTGACCACGATGTGGCTGCCCTTGACCAGACGGATGGACTTGCCGGACGGCAAGGCCAGCGTGTCCTTGATCAGGCTTTCCACCCACGGGCCGGCGGCGTTGACCAGCGCGCGGGCGCGCGCCTGGCTGCGGCTGCCGTCTTCGGCCTGCAGTTCGCACAGCCAGTGTTCGCCGTCGCGGCGGGCGCCGACGCAGGCGGTGCGGGTCTGCACCCGCGCGCCGCGCTCGGCGGCGTCCTTGGCGTTGAGCACCACCAGGCGCGCGTCCTGCACCCAGCCGTCGGAGTAGACGAAGCCGCGCTTGAACGCCGGCTTGATCGGCTGGCCGGCCGGGTGGCTGGCGAAGCTGACGGTTTCGGAGCCGGGCAGCACTTCGCGGCGCGCCAGGTGATCGTAGAGGAACAGGCCGCAGCGTATCATCCATTCCGGACGCTGGTTCTTGTCGTGCGGCATCACGAAGCGCAGCGGCCAGATGATGTGCGGCGCGGCCTTGAGCAGCACTTCGCGCTCTTGCAGCGCTTTGCGCACCAGGCCGAATTCATAGTATTCGAGATAGCGCAGGCCGCCGTGAATCAGCTTGGTGCTGGCGGAGGAGGTGTGCGCGGCCAGATCGTCCTTTTCGCACAGCATCACCGACAAGCCGCGTCCGGCCGCGTCGCGCGCGATGCCGGCGCCGTTGATGCCGCCGCCGATCACCATCAGGTCGTAAATCTCCACTGCCATCTTCCCTACCTCTTTCTTTCCAGGGGCCTGCTTAGAGGCTGTTCAAAGTCTGCTGCGCGTCGTGGAGCATCACACGGTGAGTACAGCTTGTACCACGTGTGCATTCCGCTTTCTCAGCCGCAAGGCCTTGTCTCGCTCTTGCTCGCGAGACTTTGAACAGCTTCTTAGCGCCGTTATTCCCTCGCCGGCGCGCGTCAACGCCCCAGCAATGCCATCCTACCCAGAATAATTATAAACGAACAAAAATACAACATTTTGCTTTCGTTTATACGTTGTTAGCACGCGGTTTTGTCTTTTTAACCGACTAAACGCGGAAATACGCAAAAAAACAGGCGGCAACCTGAGTCGCCGCCTCGTAAAGCGCCCGGCAGCGCCGGGCCCTGCGGGATCTACACCCGGTTCAAGGCGGCGTCCTGATCGCGCCCATGCCAAGTGGTCAAAGCCAGCAGCACGATGGCGGCGACGCAAGAGCCCACCATCAGCATGAAGCCGCCGTCCCAACCAAAGTGGTCGACGGTGTAGCCGACCACCGCATTGGCGGCCACCGAGCCGCCCAGATAGCCGAACAGGCCGGTGAAGCCGGCGGCGGTGCCGGCGGCTTTCTTCGGCGCCAACTCCAGCGCGTGCAGGCCCACCAGCATCACCGGGCCGTAAATCAGGAAGCCGATGGCGATCAGCGCCAGCATGTCCACGGTGGGATTGCCAGCCGGGTTCAGCCAGTACACCACGGTGGCCACGGTCACCAGGGCCATGAACAGCATGCCGGTGGCGCCGCGGTTGCCCTTGAACAGCTTGTCGGACATCCAGCCGCACAGCAGGGTGCCGGGAATGCCGGCCCATTCGTACAAGAAGTAGGCCCACGACGATTTGTCCACCGAGAAGTGCTTGACCTCTTTCAGATAGGTGGGCGCCCAGTCCAGCACGCCGTAGCGCAGCAGGTAGATGAACACGTTGGCGAAGGCGATGTACCACAACAATTTGTTGGGCAGGATGTATTTCTTGAAGATGTCGCGCGCGCTCAGCTCTTGCTCGTGGCTGGCGTCGTAGTCTTCCGGGTAGTCGTTCTTATAGGCTTCCACCGGCGGCAGGCCGCAAGACTGCGGGGTGTCGCGCATGGTCAGATAGGCGAAGATGGCCACGCCGATGGCGGCGGCGGCCGGCACGTAGAAGGCGGCGCGCCAGTCGTTGAACCAGCCCATGCCCAGGATGAACAGCGGGCCGATCAGGCCGCCGCCCACGTTATGCGCGCAGTTCCAGATCGACACGATGCCGCCGCGCTCCTTCTGCGACCACCAGTGCACCATGGTGCGGCCGCTGGCCGGCCAACCCATGCCCTGGAACCAGCCGTTGAGGAAGAGCAGCACGAACATGATCCCCACGCTGGACGTGGCCCAGGGGGCGAAGCCCATCAGCAGGAAGATCGCGGCGGACAAAATCAGGCCAACGCTGAGGAAGACGCGGGGGTTGGAGCGGTCGGACACCGCGCCCATCAGGAATTTGGAAATGCCGTAGGCGATGGCGACGCCGGACATGGCGAAGCCCAGGTCGCCGCGCGAATAGCCTTGCTCCACCAGGTAGGGCATGGCCAGGGAGAAATTCTTGCGCACCAGGTAATAACCGGCGTAGCCGATGAAGATGCCGAGGAAGATCTGCCAGCGCAGTCTCCGGTACAAGCTGTCTTGCTCAGAGGAGGGCAATAGCGGCTGATGCGCCGCCGGACGGAACATGCTGATCATGGGAACACCTCATTTTTTAGTGTGGCAACTACGGTCCGATCTGCGCCGGCTCCGGATTACAAGCGCGGCGGCTAAAACGCCGCCGCGCGAAAACTGCGGCCGGCTCCAAGGAACCGGCCAGGCATCACAGGGTATAGGCCAAGGCCGCCAGCGCGCCGCCGATCAGGGAGCCGACCACCGGCACCCAGGCATAGCCCCAGTCGCTGTCGCGCTTGCCGGGAATCGGCAGGATGGCGTGCATGATGCGCGGCGCCAGATCGCGGGCCGGGCTCATCGCATAGCCGGTGGTGCCGCCCAGCGACACCCCGATGCCCAACACCAGCAGCGCCACCGGCAGCGCGTCGATGGCGCCCAGCGACATCTTGGGCGCCACCATGCTGAGGATGGCGAACACCAGCACGAAGGTGGCGACGATTTCGGACACCAGATTGCCCGGCAGGCTGCGGATGGCCGGGCCGGTGCAGAAGGTGGCCAGCTTGGTGTCGGCGCAATCGGTACTGTCAAAATGCTTGCGGTAGATCAGCCACATCAGGCCGGCGCCGCTCATGCCGCCCAGCATCTGCGCCAGCACGTAGCCGGGCACCTTGGCCCAGGCAAACTTGCCGGCCACCGCCAGCGCCACGGACACCGCCGGGTTCAGGTGGGCGCCGCTGATCGCCGCCACGCTGAACACGCCGACGAAGACCGCCATCGCCCAGCCGAAGGCGATGACGATGAGGCCGCTATTGTGGCCCTTGGTGTTTTTCAACAGCACATTGGCCACCACGCCGTTGCCCAGCAACACCAGCAAGGCGGTGCCGATGAATTCGCCCATTAAAGGATTCATGATTGTTTCTTCCGGATAAGGAGTGCGTCCGCCGCGCCCGGGCGGCGGAACCTATCAGTCGTCGCGTCCGAGACAGGCCGCGTTCATCAAGCCTGTTCGTCGTCGGCCCAGACCTTGGCGGCGTTCACCGCGCGCCGCCAGCCCTTGACCTTGCCGGCCACGTGCGCGGCTTCCAGCCGCGGCTTGAAGCGGTGGTCCAGCTGCCATTGGCCCTGGACGTCGTCGACGTTCTTCCAGTAGCCGACGGCGAGGCCGGCCAGATAGGCGGCGCCCAGCGCGGTGGTTTCGGTGATCTTGGGGCGCACCACGTCCACGCTCAGGATGTCGGACTGGAACTGCATCAGCAGTTCGTTGACGGTGGCGCCGCCGTCCACGCGCAATTCGGCGATGTCGAAGCCGGCGTCGGCCTCCATCGCCTTGAGCACGTCCATGGTCTGATAGGCGATGCTGTCCAGCGCCGCGCGGGCGATGTGGGCGGCCTTGGTGCCCAGGGTGGCGCCGACGATGGTGCCGCGCGCGTTCGGATTCCAATGCGGCGCGCCCAGGCCGGCGAAGGCCGGCACCAGGTAGACGCCGTCGCTGTCGGCCACTTCCTGGGCCAGCGGGCCCACGTCGGCGGAATGGCGGATGATGCCCAGGCCGTCGCGCAGCCACTTGACCACCGCGCCGCCGATGAAGATGGAGCCTTCCAGCGCGTACTGCACCTTGCCGTCCACCTTCCAGGCGATGGTGGTCAGCAGATTGTTCTTGGATTCGATCGGCGCGTCGCCGGTGTTCAGCATCATGAAGCAGCCGGTGCCGTAGGTGTTCTTCACCATGCCGGGGCGGGTGCATTGCTGGCCGAACAAGGCCGCCTGCTGGTCGCCGGCCACGCCGGCGATGGGGATGGCCACGCCAAGATGGGCGGCGTGGGTGTGGCCGTAGACTTCGCTGGAGCTTTTCACCTCCGGCAGCATGCTGGCCGGAATGCCCATGATGTCCAGCAGCTCGGCGTCCCATTCCAGGGTATGGATGTTGTACAGCATGGTGCGCGAGGCGTTGGACACATCGGTGACGTGCACCTTGCCGTGGGTGAAATTCCAGATCAGCCAGCTGTCCACGGTGCCGAAGGCCAGCTTGCCGTCGCGGGCGCGTTCCCGCGCGCCCGGCACATTGTCCAGAATCCACTTGATCTTGCTGCCGGAGAAATAGGCGTCCACCAGCAGGCCGGTCTTGGAGCGGATCAACTCGCCCAGGCCGCGCCCCTTCAGCTCATCGCAGAATTCCGCGGTGCGGCGGTCCTGCCATACGATGGCGTTGTAGACCGGGTGGCCGGTTTCGCGGTCCCATACAATCGTGGTTTCACGCTGATTGGTGATGCCGATGGCGGCAATGCTGCGGCCGTCGATGCCGGCCTTGGCCACGGCCTCGGCCGCCACGCCCACCTGGCCGCCCCAGATTTCCTGCGGATCGTGCTCCACCCAGCCCGGCTGCGGGTAGATCTGACGGAATTCCTTTTGCGCCAGCGACACGATGTCGCCGCTGCGATTAAACAAAATGGCGCGAGAACTGGTGGTGCCTTGATCCAAGGCCAACACGAATTGATCCTGCATAGGGTTTCTCCTGTTCAGCCGGTGGGCGGCCTGGTGTCTGTTCGTTCGTTGCATGCGGCGGCGGATGCCGGTTGCGGACCGTGCTCCATCGCTCAAGTTATTGATAATGTTTCTTTTTGTACTTATGACGTTCGTTTTATTTTCGAGCCATTCTAGGCCCCGGCCAAAGCTTGTCAATCGTTCTTCGTAAAAAAATCTTAATATTGCGACTTTCCGCGCCGCTCCAATTCATGCTGCAAAGCAATAACAGCAAGGGTTTGCTCCCTGTAGCGCTCCACTACAAAGGGTGCCGTTTCAGCAAGTTATCGAGTAAAAGCCCTATGTTGCAGCGCATTGGCCGCCATGATTCTCCACTGACTCTGTGTTGCAACAAAGTTTTTGTCTTTATCTGGAGATAAAATAACCCTGCTCTGGTCCCAAGATCCCCTAGGGCCAGCTTTTCGGCGGCTTCTCTCGCTTGCCGCTGAAAAGGGTAAAACGCGCAAAAAACGAACATTCACCCTGATCCAGTGGCGGGATTCGCACACAGGCCGCGCGTTTTCCGGCCTTAAACGCCGCCGGCCTTACGTAGTCAAGCCGCTACAGTCCGACTGTGGCAGCATGACAGACAGTTCCATCAAACGCGGCGCAGCCTAGATGGAAAGACGCACGGATGTGATTGGCAAAACAACACCGCCCACGCCAGGCCGCGCAACGCCTCGCGGCCGGACCGGGCATAAAGGACTGTCATGCTTCGCAATACCAAAATCCTAGCCACGCTGGGCCCGGCTTCCAGCACGCCCGAAATCATCCTGGAACTGGCGCGCTCCGGCGTGAACGTGTTCCGCCTCAATATGAGCCACGGCAGCCATGACGATCATCGCGCGCGCCTGGCCTCCATCCGCGCCGCCGAAGCCGCGCTCGGCTGCCCGCTGGGCGTGCTGGTGGACCTGCAAGGACCCAAGCTGCGCATCGGCCAGTTCGCCGTGCCGACGATGGTGAACACCGGCGACGCCTTCGACTTCGTGCTGGACGAGGTGGACGGCGACGCGCAACGCGCCAGCCTGCCGCATCCGGAAGCCTTCGCCGCGCTCAAGCCCGGCCATCGCATCCTGGTCAACGACGGCAAGCTGGCGTTTCACGTGGAACAAGTGGAAGCGCGCCGCATCGCCACCCGGGTGGAGGTGGGCGGGGAGTTGTCCAGCCGCAAGGGCTTCAATCTGCCGCAAACCATCCTGCCCCTGTCCGCCATCACCGACAAAGACCGGCTGGACGCCGAATTCGCGCTGAAGGAAGGCGCGGACTGGCTGGCGCTGTCCTTCGTGCAAACCGCCAACGACGTGCGCGAGCTGCGCGAACTGGTGGGACAGAAGCTGGGCATCATGGTCAAGATCGAAAAACCGTCGGCGGTGGACGAGCTGGACGCCATCACTGAACTGGCCGACGCGGTGATGGTGGCGCGCGGCGATCTGGGCGTGGAGCTGCCGCCGGAAGACGTGCCGGTGGTGCAACGCCGCATCGTCCATCAGTGCCGTCATCTGGGCCGCCCGGTCATCGTCGCCACCCAGATGCTGGAATCGATGATCACCGCGCCCACGCCCACCCGCGCCGAGGCCAACGACGTGGCCACCGCGGTTTACGAAGGCGCCGACGCGGTGATGCTGTCGGCGGAAACCGCCGCCGGCCAGTTCCCGCTGGAAGCGGTGCGCATCATGGACCGGGTGATCCGCCGCGTGGAAAGCGCGCCGGACTACCGCCGGGTGATGGCGCTGGATTACAGCGCCGCCGACGCGCCGGACCGCGCCGACGCCATCGCCGCCTGTGTGCGCAAAGTGGGTTCGCTGCTGCCGGTCACCGTGTCCGCCGCCTTCACCACCAGCGGCTCCACCTGCCTGCGGCTGGCGCGCGAGCGCCCGCACACCCCCATACTCGGCATCTCGCCGCGGCTGAACACCGCGCGCCGGCTGACCCTGGTCTGGGGCGTGGTGGCCTATAACGGCCCGGACGCGGAAAACCTGGAAGACATGGTGGTGAAAACCACCTTCGCCGCCACCAAGCTGGGCCTGGCGGAACAAGGCAAGCCCATGGTGATCATCGCCGGGGTGCCCTTCGGCACGCCGGGCACCACCAATTTGCTGCGCATCGTCTACCCTTGAACGCCGGCCGAGCGTCACAGCAAACGGAACCTTAGGGTTCCGTTTTCGTTTGCCCGTCGTCGGCCGCGGCAGCGGCTATGCTTAGCTGATCAGCACGTTCCGGATTCCTCTCGATGATCGCTAGCATCCGCCGCCTCGGCCTGACCCTGCTGCTGCTCGGCGCCTGCCTG
This sequence comes from Chromobacterium sp. Beijing, assembly GCF_021496765.1. NCBI lineage: Bacteria > Pseudomonadati > Pseudomonadota > Betaproteobacteria > Neisseriales > Chromobacteriaceae > Chromobacterium > Chromobacterium sp. Beijing. The sequence continues at coordinate 4,090,615 of NZ_CP053750.1, read as the reverse complement.
ACCGCGCCCTGCCGCGGGCAAGACGCGGACATCCTAACCGTGGCGGTGGACGCCAACGCGCCGCCCTTCATGTACGAGGAGAACGAACGGGTCGGCGGCCTCTACCCGCGCCTGGTCAGCGCCGTCTGCGATAAAGCCGGCATTCCCCATGCATTTCGGGCCCTGACGTGGCGCCGCGCGATCTTCGAACTGGACCGCAGCGCCATGGCGGCGGCCGGCATCTACAAAACCGTCAACCGCGAACAGCGTTACGACTTCAGCCTGCCGCTGTATCAGGAACGCATCGTGGTGGTCTACCTCCGCCAACGCCCCATCGATTTTCGCAGCCTGACGGATCTGGACAATAAGCGCGTCGGCGTGATGGCGGGCTGGAGCTACGGCGACGAATTCGACCGCGCCCGCGCCGACAAGCGTTTCAGCGCCTACGACGGCGACTCCGACCGCCAGAACCTGCAACTCCTGCAGCGCGGCAATCTGGACGCGGTGCTGGCGATACAGGAGGCGATGGACGCCAGAATGCAAAACGGCGCCTACGCCAATCTCGCGGTGGCGCCGGCCATCCTGGCCAGCAAAGCCACTTATCTGGCCATCAACAAAACCTCGCCGCAGCTGCCGCTGTTGCAGCGCTTCAACCAAGCGCTGGAGAAAATGCGCCAGGACGGCAGTTATCAACAATTGGTGAAGCAGTTCTTCTCCGGTCGCCCCCCTCCAAACCCTAGGCCGGACTTAGCGCCCCCCTGAGCAAAACGGTTTTTGCTATAGTCATCCACCTGTCCTACCGATGACCATGCCATGTCCATTTTGCACCTGTCGCCGCAGCAAGCCCGCCATCTGCAACTGGCCGCCCAAGGCCTGCTGAGCCCGCCGCGCCGCAAAGCCGGCAAGGCCGACGTGCTGGCCGCCATCCGCCGCATGGCCTTATTGCAGATCGACACCATACACGTGGTGGCGCGCAGCCCCTATCTGGTGCTGCACAGCCGGCTGGGATCCTACGATCCGGCCTGGCTGGACCAATTGCTGGCCGAAGGCCGGCTGTTCGAATACTGGGCGCACGAAGCCTGTTTCGTTCCCGCCGAGGACTACGGCCTGCTGCGCCATCGCATGCTCAAACCCGAGGCGATGGGCTGGAAATTCTCGCTGCGCTGGCTGGAGCAGCACCGCGCCGACATCGACGCGCTGATAGACGGCATCCGCGTCAACGGCCCGGCGCGTTCGGCGGACTTCGAACGCAAGGACGGCAAGGGCAACGGCTGGTGGGACTGGAAGCCGGAGAAACGACATCTGGAAGTGTTGTTCACGCTGGGCCGGCTGATGGTCAGGGAAAGACGCAATTTCCAGCGCGTCTACGATCTGGCGGAACGGGTGAAGCCCGGCTGGGACGACGCGCGCGACCTGCCCACCGAAGAACAGGCGCAATGGCGGATGCTGCGCAACAGCTGCCGCGCGCTGGGCGTGGTCAAGGCCGGCTGGGTGGCCGATTACTACCGGCTCAAGCGCGGCCGCTACGACGCCATGCTGCACCAGATGGCCGATGCCGGCGAACTGATCCCGGCCCGCATCGACGGCTGGCAGCACGACGTCTTCGTCGACGCCGATCTGGCGGAACGCCTGCCCCAAGCCGTCTCCGGCGAGCTCAAGGCCACCGCCACCGCCATCCTGTCGCCGTTCGACCCGCTGGTCTGGGACCGCAAGCGCGCGTCGGAGCTGTTCGACTTCGACTACCGCATCGAATGCTATACCCCGGCGCCCAAACGCCAGTACGGCTATTTCGTGCTGCCCATACTCAACCGCGGCAAGCTGGTGGGCCGGCTGGACGCCAAGGCCCATCGCGCCCAAGGCGTGTTCGAGGTCAAGGCGCTCTACCTGGAGCCCGGCGTTCGCCACAGCGCGCGGCTGAGCGCCGATCTCAAGACCGCGCTGCAAAAGCTGGCCGACTGGCACGGCGCGCCGCGGCTGCACGTGGAGCGCGCGCCGGGGGCGCTGGCGGCCGCTCTGAACGCCTGAGCGGAGGCGCTCCTAAAGAGGCGTCAATTGCTTGCGGTACTGGATATAACCCAGGTTCTCCGCCAATTGATCGTAAAGCCGCCGCGCGGTGGCGTTGGTCTCATGGGTCAGCCAATACACCCGCGAACACTCGCGCTCGCGCGCCCACCGGTACACCCATTCGATCAGTTGCCGCCCGGCGCCCAGGCCGCGGCAATCCTCGGCCACGAACAAATCCTGCAAATAGCAATAATCGCCCAAGGTCCAGCTGCTGGGGTGCAATACGATGTGCACCAGCCCCACCGCCCGCTCGCCGTCCCAGGCCAGCCAGCCGCGCATCGCGTGATCCGGCAGCAGATAGCGCCGCCAGGTTCCCATGACCGTGGCCTCGTCCATCGTCACTTGGTAAAAACGCTGATAGCCGCGCCAGAGCGGCAACCAGGCCTCGTAGTCTTCGGCCCGCAACGGGCGGATGGAAAGCGTATCGCTCATGCCGATCTCCAGTGGCGGCGCAAACGCGCCCAATGCGCGCATTGTGGCCCAAGCAAGACGGAGTCATAAGAACCACTTGGCCTTGCAGCCAGGAGCCACCCCGGAACTTCGGCCTTCGCCGGCGCTCAATACAGCATTTTCCCCAACGAGGACGTTTACATGCGCGCCACGCTTTTGATCGCCGCCGCTTCCGCCCTGGCTCTGGCCGCTTGCAGCGAGAAGCAAACCAACCAATTGCAAGAATCCGCCTCCAGCGCCATCGGCACGGTGCACAACACGCTGCAGGACAGCAGCGCGCCGCTGGGCCAGCTCAAGGAACAGGCCAGCGCCGCCATCGGCGTCGCCAAACAGGCAGGCGCCGCGGCCGCCGCGCTGAGCCCGGAACTGAAAGAGCAGGTGAACAAGCTGAAAGAACAGGCTTCCGCCGTGAAGGGCGCGCTGCAGGCCCAGGAGAAAAAGGCCGAGCAGCCGCAATCCGAGCAAAAATAAGCCCGGCCGCGTTGGCGGCATTTTTATGCCGCCGCGCGTTTTCTTTAGCGGATCTTTAGCCCCTGCTGACTAGGATGAGGTCGCACCCCTAGCCAAAGGAGAAATCCGCCATGCTGACCCTGCCCGACCTCTGCGGCCCGCAAGACATCCTGCTCAATCAAACCCTGGCCGACAAGGCCGCGCTGCTGGAACACGCCGCCTCCCAGCTGGCCCAGCGCCACGCCCTGCACCGCCCGACGCTGGCCGCCGCGCTGCATGAGCGCGAACAGGCCGGCAGCACCGCGCTCGGCCACGGCCTCGCGCTGCCGCACGCCCGCATCGAGGGCCTGACGGAAGCCCGCGCGCTGCTGCTGCGGCTGCAAACCCCCATCGCCTTCGACGCCCCGGACCAACAAGCGGTACATACCGCGCTGGTGCTGCTCCTGCCGCGGCAAAGCCGCGAGGCTCATCTGCATATTTTGGCCAGCTGCGCGCGCATGTTCGCGGAACGGCCGTTCCGTCAGGCGCTGGAACGCTGCCACAGCGCGCAGGCGCTCTATCACCTGCTATGCGACTGGGCCGATCCGGAAGAGCTGAACGACCCGCACTTCCTGCTGGACAGCAACCGTTACTTCATGGACAGCGAAGCCAGCCTGCGGCCGGATTACACGGTGAAGCGCAAGATGGTGGCCCGCTTCTGATCACAGCTTGCCGATGGACACGCCGCCGTCGACGAACAAGGTGGTCCCGGTGACGAAGCTGGACGCGTCCGACGCCAGGAACAAGGCCGCCCGCGCGATCTCCTCCGGCGCGGCCATGCGCTTGAGCGCGTGCAGGCCGGCCACCGCCTCGCGTTGCTCCGGCGTCGCCGCCGCGGCGCGGCCCATCTCGGTGTCGGTGCCGCCCGGCAACAAGGCGTTGACGCGCAGGCCCCGTGCTCCGTATTCCGCCGCCAGCGTGCGCGCCAGCCCCACCAGCCCCGCCTTGCTGGCCGCGTAAGCGGCCATGCCGGGAAAGCCGATGGCGTGGCCGACAAAGGACGAGGTGAAGATCATCGATCCGCCGCCGCTGCGCAACAAGGCCGGCAGTTGGTGCTTGGCGCACAGAAAGGCGCTGCTCAGATTGCTGTCCAGCGTCTCGCGCCAGCCGTCCAGCGACACCTGGTCCAGGCTGCCCAGCGCGCCCAGGCTGCCGGCGTTGTTGAAGGCGACGTCCAGGCCGCCGAATCTATCCAGCGCCAGCTCCACCGCCTCCCGCGCGCAATCCTCCGAGGTCAGATCGCCGGCCAGAGCCGCCGCCTGACCGCCGCCGGCCACGATTTCCGACACCAGCCGATCCAGCTTGGCCGCGCGCCGCGCCACCAGCACCACGCGCGCGCCTTCGCTCGCGAACAGCCTGGCCGCCGCCATGCCGATGCCGGAACTGGCGCCGGTGACGATGGCGGTTTTATTGATCAATGCGTCCATTGGGTTTCCTCCTGAAAGTGAATGAGGCCCGCGCCGGTCTTCGGCGCGGCGACAGCTTCAGTTTCAGGCCGATCAACCCGTTTGGCATTCCGATTCTTGCTGACTTGATGCGCGGTTTCGACGCGAAAACCGTTTATCATGGCGCGATTCCATTTCCATCCGGATTTTCGTCATGAAAGCATTCAAGGTTCAGTTAGTTGGCGCGCTGCTGGCGCTGAGCGCCGCCGTCCACGCCGCCCCCGTTCTGGACGCGGCGCCGCGCACCGCCGTGGTTTCGGCTTTCGGTCCGGAGGAAACCCTGCTGCTGAACCAGGCCGTCGATAAACGCGAATACCGCGTCAACGGCGTGCGTTTCACCACCGCGCAACTGGAAGGCCGGCCGGTGCTGCTGTTCATGAGCGGGGTCAGCATGAGCAATGCGGCGATGAACGCCCAGCTGGCGCTGGACCGCTTCAATGTGAGCCGCATCGTGTTCAGCGGCATCGCCGGCGGCGTGGACGACCGCTTGCGCATCGGCGACGTGGCGGTGCCGCGGCGCTGGGGCAATTACGCTGAAGCCATCTACGCGCGAGAAACCGCGCCCGGCCGCTACGCGCCGCCGCCGTACGCGGACCCGGCCGCGCGCGCCCACTACGGCATGATCCACCCGCGAGACGTCAAGCTGGCCACCGCCGACGGCGGCAGCGAAACCCGCTTCTGGTTCGAGGTGGACCCGGAACTGCTGCGGCTGGCCAAGAACTTGCCGGCGGACACCCTGCGCGGCTGCGACGCCGCTCAGCGCTGCCTGTCCGCGCCGCCGCGCATCGTCGCCGGCGGCAACGGCCTGTCCGGCCCCATCTTCATGGACAACGCCGGCTACCGCGATTACCTGGCCAAGACTTATCAGGCCCAGGTGGTGGATATGGAAACCGCGGCGGTGGCCCAGGTGGCGCACGCCAACCGCGTGCCCTTCATCGCCTTCCGCAGCCTGTCCGATCTGGCCGGCGGCAGCGAACACGCCAATGAAATGGACACCTTCATGCAGATCGCCGCCGACAATGCCGCCAATACGGTGCGGGGGCTGCTGCGCGCGTTGAAACCCTAGCCCAGCTGCAACAACACCGCCAGCTCATCCACCTCCTCGCTCCAGTCCGCGTCCTCGGCCAAGGCCTGACGCAGAAAATCCGCCTGCGCCGGCGTCCAGAACGGCGCGTCGGCCAGCACCGCGTTCCGCGGCAAGGGATGGCTGGCGATGAAGGCGCGGATGGCGGCGGGCTCGTCCGCCAGGCCCAACTGGCGGAACAGCCCGGACAGGGAATGCTCGCTGGTGTCCATGACGCTTCTCCTATGAGGGGATGTCTGATGATAGACCCGAATCGCCGCCGCCGCCGCCGGCCCTTGCGCCATGAAAAAAGGCGGCCGCGGCCGCCGTTTTCTCCTGACTCCGGGCTCACACCTTGTCGTAAAGCTTGGAGCCGCCCTTCAGAAACTCCACCGACTTGACCTCCATCCCCCGCGCCAGCGCGTCCTGATCGCTGATGCCCTGCTTGGCCGCGTATTCGCGCACGTCCTGGGTGATCTTCATGCTGCAGAAATGCGGACCGCACATGCTGCAGAAATGCGCGACCTTGGCGCTGTCCTTGGGCAGGGTCTCGTCGTGGAAGGCGCGCGCCTTGTCCGGATCCAGGCCCAGGTTGAACTGGTCTTCCCAGCGGAATTCGAAACGCGCCTTGGACAGCGCGTTGTCGCGGATCTGCGCGCCGGGGTGCCCCTTGGCCAGGTCGGCCGCGTGCGCGGCCAGCTTATAGGTGATGATGCCTTCCTTGACGTCGTTCTTGTCCGGCAGGCCCAGGTGTTCCTTCTGGGTGACGTAGCACAGCATCGCGGTGCCGTACCAGCCTATTTGCGCCGCGCCTATCGCCGAGGTGATGTGGTCGTAGCCGGGCGCGATGTCGGTGGTCAGCGGCCCCAGGGTGTAGAACGGCGCCTCGTGACACCACTCCAGCTCCTTGTCCATATTCTCCTTGATCAGCTGCATGGGCACGTGGCCGGGGCCCTCTATCATCACCTGCACATCGTGTTTCCAGGCGATGGCGGTCAGCTCGCCCAGAGTCTTCAATTCCGACAGCTGCGCCTCGTCGTTGGCGTCCCAGACGCTGCCCGGCCGCAGGCCGTCGCCCAGGCTGAAGGCCACGTCGTAGGCCTTCATGATTTCGCAGATGTCCTCGAAATGGGTGTAGAGGAAGTTTTCGCGGTGATGGGCCAGACACCATTTGGCCATGATGGAGCCGCCGCGCGACACGATGCCGGTCATGCGGCCGGCGGTCATCGGCACATAGCGCAGCAATACGCCGGCGTGGATGGTGAAGTAATCGACGCCCTGCTCGGCCTGTTCAATCAGCGTATCGCGGAAGATTTCCCAGTTCAGGTCCTCGGCCTTGCCGCCCACTTTTTCCAGCGCCTGATAAATGGGCACGGTGCCGATGGGCACCGGCGAATTGCGGATGATCCATTCGCGGGTTTCATGGATGTTCTTGCCGGTGGACAAGTCCATGATGGTGTCCGCGCCCCAGCGTATGCCCCAGGTCATCTTGTCCACTTCTTCGCTGATCGAAGACGTTACCGCGCTATTGCCGATATTGCCGTTGATTTTGACCAGAAAATTGCGGCCTATGATCATGGGCTCGGATTCGGGGTGATTGATATTGGCCGGCAGGATGGCGCGGCCGGCGGCGATCTCGGCGCGCACGAATTCCGGCGTGATCTCCTCCGGCAGCGCCGCGCCGTAAGCCTGGCCGGGATGCTGGCGCGTCATCAGTTCCGCCAGCCGGCTGTTCTTGCCGCCGGCTGCGCGCAGCGCGTCCAGGTATTCGCGGCGACGCAGGTTCTCGCGGATGGCGACGAACTCCATTTCCGGCGTGACGACGCCGCGGCGCGCGTAATGCATCTGGCTGACATTGCGGCCCGGCAGCGCCCGCCGCGGCTGGCGCGTCAGGTTGAAACGCAGCTCGGCCAGCTTGGGGTCGGCCTCGCGGACGCGGCCGTATTCGCTGGACAGGCCGGCCAGCTGCTCACAGTCGCCGCGCTCGGCGATCCAGCCGGCGCGCAGCGGCGGCAGCCCGCTCTGGATGTCGATGCGGGCGTCCGGATCGGTATACGGGCCGCTGGTGTCGTAGACGGTGATGGGCGGGTTGGCCTCGCCGCCGAACTGAGTGGGCGTGTCGCTTTGGCTGATCTCGCGCATGGGCACGCGGATGTCCGGCCGGCTGCCGGCGACGTGGATCTTGCGGGAATTGGGCAAGGGCTGGATGGCGGCGGTGTCCACCACCATGGCTTGATTGGGTGTTGCGGGCGCGTTCATCGGGCGATTCTCCTGGTCGATGAATGGCGCAAGGAGCGGACCGCCGCTTGGGCGGGCTGCGGGCCGGTCCGACAAGACAATGCCGGGCCGAAGGCAGCTGACGCTTCCCTACGCCGGTATTATCCGGGTCAGGTTCCAAGGGTGTTTCTCACCCGCGCAACAATCTTTAACGATTATCCTATCCTTTCAAGGATATGGATCATCTTGCCGACCGTCGCGCAGGACCCCTAGCGATGCTGTGAAGGTACGGCAAATGTGGGATAATCGCAAGTTATCGTCATGACACGCCGCCGCTTTTTTCACTCGGCGGCAAGCCCCTCCGGAGTGAGCTGATGGATTTTGAGAATGCCCGTTTCAACATGGTCGAGCAGCAGATTCGTCCGTGGGACGTACTTGACACGAACGTGCTGGACCTGCTGTTTCACGTGAAACGCGAGCAGTTCGTCGCCGCCGACAAACGCAGCCTGGCCTTTGTCGACACCGAACTGCCGCTGCCCAACGGCAGCTTCATGCTGCAGCCCAAAATGGAAGCGCGCCTGGTTCAGGACGCAGCCATCCAAGCCAAGGACAAGATCCTGGAAATCGGCACCGGCAGCGGCTATCTGACCGCGCTGCTGGCCAAGCAGGGCCAGCATGTCTACAGCGTGGAAATCGACCCCGCCCAGCGCGAAGCCGCGGCCGCCAACCTGAAACAGGCCGGCATCGCCAACGTGACCCTGGTGGAAGGCGACGGCGTGCTGGGCCTGCCGCAACAAGCGCCCTTCGACGTGATCGTGGTCGGCGGCTCGCTGCCGGTGGTGCCACAGGAACTGAAAGACCAGCTGGCCGTGGGCGGCCGTCTGATCATGGTGGCGGGCGATCTGCCGGTGATGACCTGCAAGCTGATCAAGCGCGAAACCGAAGCCAGCTTCAGCGAAACCGGCCTGTTCGAAACCTGTATCGCCCGCCTGGCCAAGGCGGAAGCGGTAGAGCCGGAACGCTTCGCGTTTTGATGGTTCAGGAAATCCGCGCCCGCGATCTGGCGGCGGCGCTGGCCGACACCACCGCGGAACCGCCGGTGCTGCTGGACGTGCGCGAAGCGTGGGAAGTGCAGCTGTGCATGATTCCCGGCTCGCGGCACATCCCGATGAATCTGATTCCGCTGCGCATGAGCGAGCTGCCGGACGCGCCCATCGTGGTGATCTGCCACCACGGCGTGCGCAGCGCGCACGTGGCGCGTTTCCTGCTGGACGCCGGCTTCGAACAGGTACTGAGCCTGGCCGGCGGCGTGGAAGCCTGGGCCGCGGAAGTGGACCCGCAAATGGCGCGCTACTGACTTAGCCGCCGCGCGCCGTCATCGCCAGCCGTTCCCGTGGGAACGGCTTTTTCATGGAACGAAACCGGTCTGCCGGATTCCAATCCCCCACACGATAGCAAGAGCCGTAATTTTCCATGCAAGCATTGTCTTACCTGTCTCCCGCCCTGGCCCGAGTTCATCCCGACTGGGAGAAAGTGCTGTCAACGCCGGTCATTCAACAGCAATTGGCCGGCATAGACCGGGAACTGCAAACTCAGCAAGCGCAGGGCAAAATCCTCTTTCCCCCCGCGCCGCTGACTTTCAACGCGCTGACCTTCACCGCGCCGGCCGATGTACGCGTGGTGATCCTGGGGCAAGACCCCTACCACGGCGACGGCGAGGCGATGGGCTTGTCGTTTTCCGTGCCCCCCGGCGTGCGGGTGCCGCCCAGCCTGCGCAATCTGTACAAGGAGCTGGCCGCGGATCTGGGCTGCGGCGTGCCCAATAGCGGCGACCTGACCCACTGGGCGCAACAAGGCGTGCTGCTGCTCAACAGCGTGTTCACCGTGGAGCGGGACAAGGCCGGCAGCCACGCCAAGCTGGGCTGGCAAATGGTCAGCGACGCGCTGATCGACGCCGTCAACGCGCAAAGCGCCGGCTGCGTGTTTCTGCTGTGGGGCAATTGGGCCAAGACCAAGGCCGAACGCATCGACGCCAGCCGCCACCTGGTGCTGGACGCCGCCCATCCCTCGCCGCTGTCCGCCAGCCGCGGCTTCCACGGCTGCCGCCATTTTTCACAGGTCAACGCCTGGCTGCTGTCGCGCGGCCGCGGCGCCGTCCAGTGGGGCGCGCCGGCGCCGCAGAACAGCCTGTTCTGAGCAGGATGGCGGGCAGCCCTCCCCTGCCCGCCCTTCTTGTCTCGCTCTTGCTCGCCAGACTTTGAACTGGCTCTTAGACTCTTTTCCAGCGCGCCGTCATGGCCTAAGCTAGGGCTCCCTCTCCTCAGCCCCAGTCCTCGCCGTGGAAATTCTCGTTCTGCTGTTCCTGATTCTGCTCAATGGCCTGTTCGCCATGGCGGAAATCGCCATCGTCTCTTCCCGCAAGGTCCGCCTGCTGCAACGCGCGGACGACGGCCAACGCGGCGCGCAAGCCGCGCTGAAACTGGCCAACGACCCCAGCCGCTTCCTGTCCACGGTGCAGATAGGCATCACCTCGATCAGCATCCTGTCCGGCGTTTACGGCGAGGCCGCGCTGTCAGAACAACTGCGCCGGGCAATGCAGGACTATCCCTTGCTGGAGCCCTACAGCAAGCCGCTGTCGGTGGCGCTGATGGTGTTCATCATCACCTTGCTGTCGCTGATCTTCGGCGAGCTGGTGCCCAAGCGGCTGGCGCTGCTCAATCCTGAGGCGGTGGCCACCGCGCTGGCGCGGCCTATGCTGCTGCTGTCGCGGCTCAGCGCGCCTCTGGTCCAGGCCCTGAGCCGCTGCACCGACGGCCTGTTGCGGCTCTTGGGCGCCAAGAAGAGCAGCGATCCGTCCATCACCGAGGAGGAAATCCGGGTGCTGATGGAACAAGGCGCGGACGAGGGGGTGTTCGACCGCGCCGAACAGGAGCTGGTGACCAATATCTTCCGGCTGGACAACCGCAAGGTGGCCGCGGCGATGACGCCGCGCAAGGACATCGTGGCGCTGGATCTGGACGACGCGCCCGAACTGAACCACCGCCTGCTGCAAAACCACCATTTCAACCATTTCCCGGTCTGCCGCGGCAGCATCGAGCAGATCGTCGGCGTGCTGCACGCCAAACGCGTGCTGGACCGCATGCTGGCCGGGCAACAAGCCGACGTCGCCGCCGAACTGTCCCAGCCGCTCTACGTGCCCGCCAAGATCACCTTGATGCAGCTGCTGGAGCAGTTCAAGCAGACCCGCCATCACATGGCGCTGGTGGTGGACGAGTACGGCGAGCTGGAAGGCCTGGTGACGATGAACGACGTGCTGGAAGCCATCGTCGGCGACATGCCCGCCATCAGCGCCGAAAACGACGACATCGCCCAGCGCGAGGACGGCAGCTGGCTGATAGACGGCATGCTGTCGCTGGACCGCTTCAAGGAGTTTTTCGACATAGACGAGGCGCTGCCGGGCGAAGCCGGCGGCAATATCCACACCCTGGGCGGCATGGTGATGTTCCAGCTGGGCCGGGTGCCCAGCGTCACCGACCGTTTCGACTGGAACGGCTTCGGCTTCGAAGTGGTGGACATGGACAAGACCCGGGTAGACAAGATTCTGCTCACCCGACTGCCGACGCCGCCGGCGGCGCTGCCGGCCGACGACGGCATTTAGAACCTGTTTACGATCTCGCGAGCCGGAGCGAGACAAGACGAATAGCGCTGAGAAAGCGGAATGCACAGGCGGTAGGCGAGCATTCTTAAGCGGTTTTCAACGCTTCCTGCTTAAAGTCCCGCCGCAGCGCCGCAGACCGTCAACGGGTTCTTAAGCGCTCAGCCCAGCATGCGTCCGCACACCGTGCTGCGACGGCTGCCGCCGGCGCGGCGTTCCCAATCGTCGAAGCTGGCCAGTTCGACGAAACCCGCCTTGCGCATCATGCCGCCGGACGCGGCGTTTTCCTCGTGGCGGTCCGCCGTCACCCAGCGCGCGCCGCGCGCGGCCAGATCCTCGCAAGCCTGCCGCAACAACAAGCTGCCCAGGCCCTGTCCGGCCTGATCGCGCCGCACCACCGCCTCCATGATGTAGCCGGCGGCGTCCGCCGCCACCTCGGCCGGCCGGTGTTGGGGAAAAGCATCGTGCAGCCGATACAGGATGGCGGCCCCCAGCAGGCCGTCTCGCTCGAACAAGGCCGCCCAGGCTTCGCCGGCAGCCACCTGGCGCAAACTCCGCTCCACCCCGTCCGCCGGCAGCCAGTTCCACGGATTGGGTCCGTGTTCCGTGATCAGCGTCCGCAACGCGTCCACATCCCCCGCCCCGGCCAAACGATATTGCCAACTCATGCGCATCCTTTCGCAAAACGCAGCGTAGCCTGGCCCGCGTCCACTTCCAGTTCGGCCCAGGCGCCGTTCATCAATGTCCATTGCGGCGGCACATGGCCGATATCGGCGTCCACCGCCACCGGATACGGCAGTCCGTCCAAAGCCGTTTCCACGGCCTGGCTGTAGCTCAAGGCGTTCGCGTCCGCGGCGTCCGGTCCGCCGCTGCGGCCCAACACCAGCCCGCTCAAGCCGTCCAGCGCGCCGGACAGGCGCAGGCCCAGCAGCGCGCGCAGCAACTCGCAAGGCCTCAGCTCGCAGTTTTCCAGGTAAAGAAGCGCGGGTTCCCGTTTGAACGCGCGCAAATCGAAATAAGGGCTGCCCTGCAGCCGGCTCAGCGTATCCAGGCAGCCGCCTATCAGCCGGCCGGCCATGCGGGCCCTTTGCGCGCCCAACACGCGCAGCGTGGACGGATAAGACTCTCCCGGAGCGTCCCAGCGCCAAAACGCCTTGTAATGGCCTTGCTGAGGCGGCAAACCGTGGCGCAAGGCGTGCAGCAGCGCCGAATTCTCTTCCATCCGCTGCGGATTGCCCAGATCGAAGAGGTTCGGTCCGTGCAAGGTCGCCCACCCCGCCAACAGGGTCAGCGGCGTCAGCACGGTGGAAATATCGGAAAACCCGGCCAGCCATTTGGGCGGCAAACGCGCCAAGGCGGCGAAATCGATGCCGGCCAGCAATTCCATCGCCCTTTCGCCGCCCCAGGGCGGCAGGATGGCGCGAACCTCCGGATCGAAAAGAAAATGGTTGAGCTCCGCCAGACGTTGGGCGGCCGGCGCGCTGGCGTCCTGGGATTCGCCGCGCAGGCAAGCGCCCTCCACCACTTGCCAGCCCTGATCGCGCAGACATTGCAGCGCGCGATCCAGTTGTCCGTGCAAGACCGGAGGCACGCCGGAGGAAAAAGCGGTGACGGCGATGCGGTCGCCTGGCCTCAAGGGCGCGGGAAAAGCCGTCATCGGCGATTGCTCCTGTGGATAAACATCAAGGCAGGACGGCTTCCTCGCTCAAATCCCGCGCAAAGCTGTGGCTGGTCTTCAGTTGCCGATAACCAAGATGACGATAGAAAGCATGGGCTTCGACGCGATGAACGCTGGAGCGCAGCCGGATATGCCGATAACCGAGTTGCCGCGCCCAGGCTTCGCAAGCGCTGAGCAAACGCCGTCCCAAACCCTGGCCCTGACAAGCCGGGCTGACCACGATGCCGACAATCTCTATCGCCGACGGCGCTTGCAGCAGGTGCACGCCGCGGCAATGCGCCCAAGCAAGCACGACGCCGTCTCTTTCGGCCACCCAAACCTGGTTGTCCGGCAGTGTCGTCAACCTGGCGAAACGCTCGCTGATGTCCGCTTCCGTCGCTTCATAGCCCAGATCCAGGCATAGCCGCGCCGCGGCGGCGGCGTCCGCCGCCCGCATTGTCCTGATCTCCACCATCTGTCTTCGCCTAGTTGCTCAAGGAAATGACATTGTCGGCATAAGGAGGGATAGCCGGCAAGCCGGTTATTTGTTCTTCAGCCGTCGCAGTTCGATCAATTTGGCGTATTTGATGTAGCTGTTGAAGCAACCGATGCTGATGTGGACCAAACCGGGGACGCCGTCGAGAAAACCGCGGTGAAAAAAATAGAACTTCACGAAGCGCAGCAGCGGGCTGAGGATAAGTTTGCCGATACCCACACGTTTTCCCCTTTGCAACAGTTGTTCCGCCTGCAAGCTGGTATAGCGGTTCTGCTTGCTCAGATACAGCGCGATGTCTTCGCCGGATTCGTGCATCAGCTCGTGACGCAGCTTATGCACAGGGCCGTCGGCGATCACATACTCGTGAACCAGATCGTCGGACCAACGCGCGTGAGCGCGATGGAACAAGCGCAAAGACCAGTCCGGATAGCCTTCTCCGTGTTTCAGAAAACGACCCATGAAACGGTTGCAACGCGGGAACTGGAAGGCCGTGGCCTGTGGATTGTCCAGCAGTTCTTTGATTTCATTGACTAAATTTTCAGACAACCACTCGTCGGCATCCAGGCACAGCACCCAGTCGTGGCTGGCCGCCCTTACCGCCAATTGTTTCTGAGGACCGAATCCCAGCCAGTCTTGGTGGATAACTTTTGCCTTATAGGCGGAAGCTATCGCCAATGTCCTGTCGGCGCTGCCTGAATCCACAAGCACGATTTCATCGGCGAAGCCCACGCTGTCCAGACATTTTTCCAGCGAGGTTTCCGCATTCTTGGTGATTAGCACCACGCTAATTCGCGCACGCATCTTGTTATATGTTTTCCCATATGTAATTTAAAGAAACTGGTAGAAGGCGTCCCATTTCTGTGGATAACCCTATTTTTTCCATTGTTTTCATCATGTTGTACAAGTTGGAATCTTGTTGTTCACCCTGCGTTTTGCAGACGGAAGACTTGTGGATAAATCTGAGAGAACGGTGAAGTCCCTGCTTGTCCACAGCTCCGATCCCCTTTGTTCCCACCTGCTTGTGCATGGCGTGAATTTACCTGCCTAGCTGCTACAGCCACCGATAACTCTTTAACGCAATTTTATATTGATGAAACTGATATAGTCGGCCATTGCTGTGGATAAGCGACAAAAACTTCAAAGGGTTCAGTTACTTGTCCTGTTGATGGGCTTTGGATAGTTTAGGTGCGCTGCGGCATTGCAAATTGTGGATAAATTCGCGCTCAGTTGTCCACAGCGCTTTATCCACAATTGAACTGCAGGGATTTTACTTGGTTAACCACAGCCATGCTCGGGTACAATGCGCGCCATGATGAATGTGCTGATTGTGCGCACCTCGTCGATGGGCGACCTTATCCACACCTGGCCCGCCATTTCCGAGTTGAAAGCGCATTACCCGAATTTCCGCATCAGTTGGCTGGCCGAAGAGGCTTTCGCCGACATTGCCCGTTTGCATCCGGCGGTGGACAGGGTGATCGCCTTGAATGGGCGGCGCTGGCGCAAACGCTGGTGGCTGCCCTCCACCTGGCGCGAGATCCGGGCTTTGCGTAAAGAACTGCGCGACACGCCCTGGGAATTGGTGGTGGACAGCCAGGGCCTGTTGAAAAGCGCCTTGCCGGCCCGCTGGGCCAAGGCGCCGCTGACCGGTTACGACTGGGGCAGCGCGCGCGAGTCTCTGGCCAGCTGTTTTTACGATAAGCGCCACAAGGTGGACTGGAGCTTGTCGGCGATAGAACGCAACCGGCTCTTGTTCGCGCGGGTGTTCGGTTATCAGCCGCAGGGCGAGCCCCGTTTCGGGGTGCCGGCCGGCGAACGGCCCGCCTGGGTGCTGTCCGGCCGCTACGCGGTATTGCTGCACGCCACCAGCAAGGCGTCCAAGGAGTGGCCGGAAGGCCATTGGGTGGAACTGGGCAAACGCCTGTCCATGCAGCATGATCTGGTGATGGTGCTGCCCTGGGGCAATGAACGCGAACGCGAGCGCGCCGAAAGGCTGGCCGCGCGGATGCCGGCCGCGGTGGTGGCACCCAAGATGGGCCTGATCGAGGCTGCCGGCCTGCTGGGCCACGCCAACGCGGTGGTGGGCGTGGACACTGGGCTGACTCATCTGGCCAATGCCTTGAACGTGCCCTTGGCGGCGATTTACACCGATACCGATCCGGCCGCCACCGGCGTGGTGGAAACGCCGTGGGCCACCAATTTGGGCGGCATAGGGCTGTGCCCGTCGGTGGACGAGGCGCTGCAAGCCTTGTTCGCGCGCAAGGACTGGACATGAACTGGCAACGCAGACTGTATTCCTGGGCCTGGCTGCTGGCCACGCCGCTGGTGCGGCACTATCTGAAGAAGCGGGCGCGCAAGGCGCCGGCTTATCTGGAGCACTGGGACGAGCGTTTCGGCAGTCAATTGCAGCCGCGCGCAGAGGGCGCGATCTGGATCCACGCGGTGTCGGTGGGTGAAACCCGCGCCGCTCAGCCCTTGGTGGCGGCGCTGCGCGAAGCCTGGCCGGACGCGCCGCTGCTGATGACGCAGATGACGCCCACCGGGCGGGCCACCGCCTTGCAGCTGTATCCCGACGCAGAAGTGCGTTATCTGCCTTACGATTATCCGCAAGCCGCGCAAGCTTTTCTCGCCGCCTACCGGCCGCGCCTGGGCGTGTTGATGGAAACCGAGCTGTGGCCCAATCTGATTCACGCCGCGGCCGAGCAGCAGGTGCCCTTGTTCCTGGCCAATGCGCGCTTGTCTGAAAAATCGCTGAACGGCTATCTGAAAATCAGCGGTCTGATTTCGCCCGCGGTGGCGGCTTTGAGGGCCGTTGCCGCGCAAACGCCGGAAGATGGCGAACGTTTGCGTCAATTGGGCGCTAAATCCATCGAAATCTGCGGCAACACCAAGTACGACATTCAGCCGCCGCCGGCGCAGCTGGCGCTGGCGGAAGCATTCAAGTCCAGGATAGGCCGACGCCGGGTCCTGGTCTGCGCCAGCACCCGCGACGGCGAAGAGGCTTTGATTCTGGATGCCTGGCGGGCCGCGGCCCAAGCGTTGGGCGACGCGCTGCTGGTGTTGGTGCCGCGTCATCCGGAACGGTTCGGCGAAGCGGCCGCGCTGGCCGAGAGCCGCGGCATGAAAGTGCAGCGCCGCAGCGACGGCGCGCCGGTGGACGCCGCCACCCAGGTTTGGCTGGGCGACAGCATGGGCGAGGCCTTCGCCTATTTCGCCTGCGGCGACCTGGCCTTCGTCGGCGGCAGCCTGCTGCCCTTGGGCTGTCATAATCTGATCGAACCGGCCAGCGTGGGCGTGCCGGTGCTGTTCGGTCCGTCCATCTTCAATTTCAAGCAGGCGGCGGCGCTGGCGCTGGCCGCCGGCGCGGCGCGCCAGGTGGCCAATGCGGCGGACTTGATCGGCACCGTCGTGGAACTGCTGGGCGATGAGCGCCGCCGTCAGGCGATGCGCGAGTCGGCGCTGGCCTTCAGCGGCGCCCATCGCGGCGCCAGCCAGCGCATGAGCGCCCTG
Source organism: Chromobacterium sp. Beijing (assembly GCF_021496765.1). NCBI lineage: Bacteria > Pseudomonadati > Pseudomonadota > Betaproteobacteria > Neisseriales > Chromobacteriaceae > Chromobacterium > Chromobacterium sp. Beijing. The sequence goes on along the minus strand of NZ_CP053750.1, from coordinate 4,073,593 downwards.
TTTCGCCGCAAGCTGAGGGCCGAACGGGACGAATGACGGACCCGCGGCCGCGTTTGCGAAAAAATTAATCATTCGCCGGCTGATCTGCGCCGCGCCTTCTTCTACTCTTCAAACAAGAGCCGCGTCGCCGACGCGGTTCTCCCGAGGCCGCCGGCCCGGGAAGGACGTGCAAAATCCAGTCATGCCCCAGGCCGGTCCACGCCGTCGGAGAACTTCCGAGCGGACAGATCGAATATGACGGGCGCAAAGCGCCGCCGCATCGACTCCGCTGTCTAAGAAGACAAGGAGCTACCATGTTAGCCAACTACAGCGTGTTGCCCACGATGAGCCTGCCGTCCACCACCGACCTGGTGCGCCTGGATCAGCGCCCGCACCCGCCTATCACCCTGAACAGCCCGGCCTTGGACGTGATGACCGATTTGCGGCTGATCAATCCGGTGGGCATTCATCAGAACGCCAGCTTGCGCGAAGCGCACGACCGAATGATCAGCCACGGCATCCGGCTGCTGTTCGTCCACGATGGCGACGGACAGTTCGCCGGCCTGATCACCGCCACCGATCTGCTGGGCGAGCGGCCCATCCAGTGCATGAAGGAACACGGCAAGCACTATGCGGACATCGGCGTGGGCGATGTGATGACGCCGCGCAAGCAGCTGGAAGCCTTGAACCTGGGCGATATCGAACACGCCAGCGTGGGCCATATGGTGGCGACGATGAAGCAGATGGGACGCCAGCACGCGCTGGTGGCGGAGTTCAACCCCGGCAGCGGCCATCACGAATTGTGCGGCCTGTTCTCCACCTCCCACATGGCCAGGCTGCTGGGCATGCCGCTTTCCTTCATCCGCGTGCCGCAGGCCCTGTCGGAAATTCAATATTCCTTGCTGCACGCGATATGAGGGGCGCGGCGCGCAAGTGGGCAAGAATCGGGTCGCCGCGGCGGCCCGATCTGCTTATGCTGGGGCTGTGATCGAATGGAGAGCAGACCATGCACGGCGAAATTCTCGAGGAAGACCGCGACTACGGCCGCATTCGCGACGCCATCCGCTATCTGGTGGCCAACGCCGAGCGCCAGCCGGAGCTGGCCGAGCTGGCCGGCGCGCTGCACCTGTCGGAATCGCGCTTGCAGCGCTTGTTCACCCGCTGGGCCGGCGTCAGCCCCAAGCGCTTTTTGCAGCATCTGACCTGCGAGGCCGCCAAGGCCAGGCTGAGCGGACAGGCCTTGTTGCCGCTATCGCATGAACTGGGCTTGTCCGGCGGCGGGCGCTTGCACGATCTGTTCGTGACGCTGGAGGCGATGACCCCGGGCGAATACCGCAACGGCGGCGCCGGATTGGCGATCGAATGGAGCGTGGAAGCCAGCCGTTTCGGCCCGGTGCTGGTGGCGCGGACCGCGCGTGGGGTGTGTGCGGCGCAATTCGTCGCGGACGAGAAAGAGGCTGTGGCCTGGCTGAGCCGGCGCTGGCCCAAGGCCGCGTTGAGCCATGTTCCCGGCGGCGGCGCTGAGGTGGCCGCGGCCATGTTCGAGCCGCTGCGCGCCGAAGGCCAGGCGCCGCTGGCACTGCGGGTGCAGGGCAGCAATTTCCAGATCCAGGTCTGGCGCGCGCTGCTGTCCATTCCCTACGGCGGCTTCGCCAGTTACGGCCAGATCGCCGCCGCGGTGGGGCGGCCGCGCGCCGCGCGGGCGGTGGGCAGCGCGGTGGGCGCCAATCCGGTGGCCTGGCTGATTCCCTGCCACCGGGTGATACGCGCCGAGGGCGCTTTGGGCGAATACCGCTGGGGCGCGGAACGCAAGGTGGAGTTGATAGGCTGGGAAGGCGCGGTGATGGCGGGCTTGCAGCCGGCCTAGGCCGCGAACTGGCCCAGCGCGCGGAAGAACAGCCGGGACAGCAATTCCAGCCCGTCGTCGTCGCGCTGGCGGTAGAGCGCCAGCGGCACCGCCGGCAGCGGCGGCAGGCTGTGTTCCGGCAAGGGCCGCAGCTGCGCGGAGACGGCGTCGGGAAACAGGGCGCCCACGCCCAGGCCCGCTTCCAAGGCCGCTTGTACCGCCAGCTGACTGGTGCTTTCGAAGACGATGCGATAAGGCTGGTCAAGCTGGTGCAAGGCGCGCAGCATCGCGTCGCGCCAGCTGCAAGGCGCGGAGAACATCACCAAGGGCAGGACCTCCGCTTCCGGTTTCACGCCGTCGCGCGCCAACCATTGCAAGGGGTATTCCAGCACCCAGCTCGGCGTCCGCTCCAGCCCGCACTGACGCGGGTTGGCGATCAGCAGATCCAGTTCTCCCTGGCGAAAAGCCGGGCTGAGTTCCCGTTCCAGGGCCACCCGCACTTCGAGCTGCCACTGCGGCTGGGTGGCGGCGAAGTCGGCCAGCACCTGCGGCAGATGACGGCTGATCACATCCTCGATCAGGCCCACCCGGCAACGCCGCGCGGCGGCGGGCGCGGCCGTCGGCTGCATCTGTTCGGTCAGGCTGACGATGCGTTCGGCGTAGGGCAGCAATTGCAGCCCCGCCGCGGTGAGGCTGACGCCGCGCGGAGAGCGTCGCAACAGGGTCTGGCCGCAGTGCTGTTCCAGTTTGCGCAGTTGCAGGCTCAAGGCGGGCTGCGTGCGCCCCAAGTCCGCCGCCGCGCGGTTGATGCTGCCGTGGCGCGCCACCGTGATCAGCGCACGCAGCAAGCCGGTGTCCAAATCTCCAGTCATGATTTTTTCTTATAACAATGCCCTGATTTTTCAGTCTACCTATAAGCGGCGGGAAAGTTTAGCCTAGGGACGGATATTTCTCATGAGGCGTTCAAACATGTTCATCGCGGCTTTATTGCTGGCGGTCGCCGGCTCCGTCGTCTATCACCTGTCGATCAAGCAGGTGCCGGAGGCGGCGAATCCTTTCTTTTCATTGGCGGTCAGTTACGGCGTGGCCATGCTGGTGTGCGTGCTGGGGATGTGGTGGCTGCCCGGCGGCGGCCAGCGCGGGCTGGCCGCGCTGAACTGGAGCAGCCTGGGCGTGGCGGCGGGCATTGTCGGCATCGAACTGGGCTTTTTGCTGGCCTATCGCGCCGGCTGGCATGTCGGCTACGCGGCGCTCAGTTCCAATGTGCTGACCGCGCTGGTGTTGCTGCCGCTGGGCTATCTGCTGTTTCGCGAACAGCCGTCGCTGGGCAAGCTGGGCGGCATGGCCTTGAGCATGGGCGGGTTGTGGATGATGCTGCGCTTCCGCTGAGCGCCGCCCGGTAGACGGGCGACGCTCGGACCGCGTTATCAAGCGGCGTTCAGCGGCAGATGCACGGCCAGCTTGAAGCCGTCCGCCTGATCGCAGAACTCCAGCCGGCCGCGGTGTTGCTTGACCACGCGGCTGACGATGGCGAGGCCGAGGCCGCTGCCGCCGTCGGTGCCGCGGTGTTCGGCCAGCCGTTCGAACGGCGCCAGCGCGGTTTCGCGCAGCTCGGCCGGAATGCCCTTGCCGTGGTCCAGCACGCTGAGCACGGCGAAGCCGTTGTCTTGTTCGACGCAGACCTCCACCGGCGGCGCGCCGTAGCGGCGCGCGTTTTCCAGCAGATTGGACAATAAGCGCTCCAGCGCCAGCCCGTCGCCTTGCAGCTCCGGCTCGGCCAGCCGCTTCAGGCGCACGTCCATGCCCTCGCGGGCGAAGCGCGACACCACGCTGGCGGCGAGGTCGGCCAGCGCCACCGGCTCCAGCCGGGTGGTTTCCTCGGCGCGGGCGAAGTCGATGAACTGGCGGACGATCTGCGACAGCTCGTCGATGTCGGCCAGCATATCGTGCTGATCCGGGCTGTCCTGCTGCAGTTCCAGCGAGAGCTTGAGCCGGGTCAGCGGCGTGCGCAGATCGTGGGACAGGCCGGCCAGCATCAGCCGGCGCTCGCGCGCGGCGCTGTCCAGCGCTTGCGCCATCAGGTTGAAATTATGCGCCAGCACCTTCACCTCGCGCGGGCCGTCCTCCGGCACCGCGGCCGGCATGGTGCCGGCGGCCAGTTCCCGGCTGGCCAGCACCACGCGGCTGATCGGCCGCGTCACCCGCCAGGCGACGACAAAGGCCAGCAGGCTGGCGACGATGGAGGCCAGCAGCGCCGCCTGCATGATGGTGTTGATCGGGCGGTCGCTGTAGCGGCCGAAGGGCAGCACCAGCCAGTAGGCCTGGTCCAGCACGTGCACATTGACCCAGAGCTCGCTGCGATCGTCGATCTGGGCGTGGCGCACTTCTATCGGCTCGTTGAGGCCGTGCGACAGCCGCTGCGCCAGGGTCTCGCCCAGGCGCGGCACGTAGTCGGTGAAATTGACGCCTTGATCGGCGTTGATCGGCAGCAGGCGCGGCAGGCCGGGCCGGTTATAGCCGGCCAGGAATTCGGCGCGCTCGGTGTTGGTCATCGCCTCCATCGTGCCTTCCAGGAAGGCCAGGGTGTCCACCGTCTGCGAATACAGCTGCTTGTCCAGCAGTTTGTGGCGTTCGCCGGCGGCCATCCACAGGGTGACGAACTGGGTGGTCAGCACCACCAGCACCACCAGCACCGCCAGCCGGAAAAACAGCGAGCCGGTCAGCTTGCGCACCGCTTACTCCCGCGGCGTGCCGTCCGGCACGAACACATAGCCGTAGCCCCATACCGTCTGGATGAAGCGCAGCTGGCTGTCCCCGCTTTCCAGCGCCTTGCGCAACCGGGAGATATGCACGTCTATGCTGCGGTCCAGCGATTCGCCGTTGCCCTTGCCCAGCGCCATTTCCATCAATTGCTCGCGGGTCAGCGGCCGGCGCGGATGGCTGACCAGCACTGACAGCACCGCGAATTCCGCGCTGGTCAGCGTCACCGGCTGGCCGGCCTTGCGCAGTTCCCGCTGGCCCAGATTGAGCACGAATTCGCCGAAGCTCACTTCCTCGTCGGCGTCGTGGCGCGCGCCCAGCGCCGGCGTGGCGTGATGACGGCGCAGCACCGACTGGATGCGGGCGGTGAGCTCGCGCGGATTGAACGGTTTGGGCAGGTAGTCGTCGGCGCCCATTTCCAGGCCGAGGATGCGGTCGATGTCCTCGCCGCGCGCGGTGAGCATGATCACCGGAATGGTTTCGCCCTGGGCGCGCAGCCGGCGTACCACGGCCAGTCCGTCCTCGCCCGGCATCATCACGTCCAGCACCATCAGGTCCGGACGATTGCGCGCCAGCTTGCGGTCCAGGTCCTTGGAGTCCGGCAGGGCCTCCACCGCGTAGCCTTGCTGGCTCAGATAGCGGGTGAGCAGCTCGCGCAGCTTGGCGTCGTCGTCGACGACCAGTATCTTATTGTGTTCCATGCGATTTTTCCTCGGAGCGGTGTGTCAGCTTAGCGGCTGGCCCCGGGCTGCGGCAGCGCGCCTGATGAAGATATGTTAAGCCGGTTCCCGCGATCACACACCTTAACAAATCAGCGATTGTCGCTCATGTCTGCCTCATGCCGCGAGTCTAGGCTGCCTAATGAGGCGTTCCGGCGGTTTGGCCGCGGGGAGATGCCTTTGGCATCGGCGGCGCATGGTGTATGCTGTCCGCCCTCGCCGGCTCGGATCTTGGGATCCGGAGGCCTTTACCAGCCCCTTCGACAGGATAAAACAGCTTTCATGACGCGGTTGCCGATTCTTCTCATCTTTGCCTTGCTGCAAGCGCTCGCCAGCGCGCCGGCCCTGGCGCGAGGGAAGGAGCGCGGCCCCATGCCGCCGGACCTGGAGCCGGCGCCTAGCCGCCGCTGCCAGGCGCGGCCGGATCCTGACTGCAAGGAATTGCGCCGCCTGCGCAATTTGCGCCTGCGCGAAGCGGTGCAGGACGGCGATTTGCCGCCGGAGCTGATGCATCGCGCGCCGCCGCCGTACTGGCGGATGAACCCGGACGGCGCCGCGCCGCCGCCGCCGGATCGCGTCAAGCCTCATTTCTGGCGCGACCGCCGCAAACGCGGCTCGGAGTGAGCCTCCGACGCGTCAAGCCCGGCTGGCGAAGCGGGATTTCTATTGATAAGCTTTGAATAGAGTACGCCAGCCTTTTCATTCCAATTCCAATTCTCATTGCCGGAACGGTTTGCGGAGCAAAACGATTTCGCCGGCATGAGCCTGGCTGGCCGTCCGCCGCGCCGTTAGCGCGCAGCGTCGTTTTCGCCCAATAAAAGCGGTTCACGCTCTCGCGAGCGATAAGGCGTTGCGGCTGAGAAAGCGAACAGTACACGCGGCGCATCAGCATTTCGACATTGAGCGGATCGTCAACAGCTGTGCTTAGGCGGGCGTGGAGATAAGCGGTCATGCGCAAGGGGCATGCCTTGAAAAACAATAGGGGATACGGCGCGTTGCGGCGCGCCTGGGGATGGGGGCTGGTCTTGTGCTGGCTGGCGGACGCGGCGGCGGCGCAATGGGATTGCAGCCGCGCCACCGCGCCGCAGCGCTGCGAGCTGCACCGTCAGGGCACGATGGCCTGCAATGATTTGCCGGTCAACGGGCGGCACGCCTGCCTGGAATTTTACACGCCGGCCTTGAGCTGCCTGCGCGAGCGCGACGCCAAGCGTTGCGAAGCCTTGCGGGCGGCGCACAGCTCTTGCGACGGGCTGGAAGGCAAGGCGCGCCGCGTCTGCATCAACGAGCGGCTGCCGCCGCCGGATTGCGCGCGTTCGGCCAATCCCGCGCGCTGCCGCGCCCGCGCCGAGGCCGAACTCAAATGCGCCGACCGCGAAATAGCCCAGCGGCTGTGCGTGCGCCAGGCCTTGCAAGCGGAGTGAGCGCGTTTATTTAGCCGTGGTCGGATCGAACCACAGGCCGCGGTCGGCGAAAGGCGTGCTGGGCGGCAGGAAGGGGTTGTCGATGCGGATCAGCCGCCGGTGCTTCAGGTCCAGCCGCTGGATCAGCCCGGCGTGGTATTTCTGGAACAGCCGCTGGTATTCGCCGTTGCGCAGCATCAGCCGCATGCCCTGTTCCACGCGTTGCGCCAGCCTCTGCCCTTCCGCGTCGCGGCCGAACCAGAAATAGGTGGGCAGCGGGTAGTACAGCAATAAAGACCGCTCCAGCGCGATATGCTTGTATTGCGGCTGGTAAACGCGGATCTCCTCCTCCACTTCCGCCACGCCGCGCGAGAACGCGTCGCCCAGACCGCGTTCCAGCATGCGGAACAGGCCCTCGTAATTGGGGTCGGTCACCACGGTCAGTCCGGCTTGCTTGAGGATGGCGTTGTCGCCCCAGCCGTCCCCTGGATGACGCTGAAACGGCGCAAGTCGGCCAGACCCGTCACCGCGTCGAAATCCGCTTGCCGCGCGTCGCGGATCAGCAGCACGCGATAGCCGAGCAGGCCGCGGTCTATCGGAATCCGCACCGGCAGATAGCGGCGTTCGTAGTCGCGGTTGGTTTCGCGAATCACCACATTGAGCCGGCCGCGCGGGTGGCCCAGTTCCTGCAGCTGGCGGGCTTCGTTCATCCGCGGGGCGAAGCGCAGGCTGTAATCTCCCCAACGCGGGCGGGTGGCGTCCAGCGCCGCGCGCAGAATCGCCCAGTGATAGTCGTAGCGCTCGTCGGCGGGGGTTTCCGGCGCGTGGCCGACGTAGATCATTCCGGCCGCCTGAACGGACGGGGACATGCCGCCGGCCAAGGCGATGAGGACGGCCAGCCAGCAGCCGGCCAGCCGGCGAAGGAATAGGGATTGCCGCATCGGAATAACCTCGAGATGGCGCGCGGAAGCTGCGCGCCGCCCCTTCATGATGGATAGCCGCGCCGCGCCGCGCAAGGGCCGCTCGCCGTTGCCGGGTTTGCGCGCAGTCAAGCGCTTATGCAAAACCAGGACTAGCAGTGAATATTCATATCGACATGAATATATCTGCCTCCTATCATCTCCCGGATGCCGGAACGGCCTTGTCGGCAAGCGGCATTCACACTCGGGGGACGATTTATGCAATTCAAGAAAACACTGCTGGCCTTGTCGCTGGGCCTGGCCCTGGCGCCCGCGCTGACCATGGCGGCGCCGCCGTTGACCGCGGCCAACAGCGGCTCCACCGCGGAAGCGGCGCGCGGCAACGCCTGGCTGGAAATCGACAAGGCGGCGCTGGATCACAATCTGGCCGAACTCAAGCGCCTGGTGGGCGCCGACACCAAGGTGTGCGCCATTTTGAAGGCGGACGCCTACGGCCACGGCATCGCCAACGTGATGCCGTCCATCATCGCCCAGGGCATTCCCTGCGTGGGCATCGCCAGCAATGAAGAGGCCCGCGTGGCCCGCGCCAGCGGCTATAAGGGCGTGGTGGCGCGCGTGCGCAGCGCCACGCAGGAAGAGATAGCGGACGGCCTGCAATACGATATGCAAGAGCTGGTGGGCAATCTGGAACTGGCGCGCCAGGCGTCCGCGCTGGCCAAGCGCCAGGGCAAGACGCTGCAAATCCATCTGGCCATCAACTCCGCCGGCATCAGCCGCAACGGCGTGGAGCTGGCCAGCAAGCAAGGCCGCCGCGACGCGCTGGCCATGCTCAAGCTGCCCAATCTGCAAGTGGTGGGCATCATGACCCACTTCCCGGTGGAGGATAAGGCCGACGTGGAAAAAGGCCTGGCGGCCTTCAAGCAGGAAAGCGCCTGGCTGATCAAGGCGGGCGGCCTGGACCGCAGCAAGATCACCCTGCACTGCGCCAACAGCTTCGCCACGCTGGAAGTGCCGGAAGCGCGGCTGGACATGGTGCGTCCGGGCGGCGCCATCTTCGGCGACACCGTGCCCAGCCATACGGAATATCTGCGCGTGATGGCCTTCAAATCGCGCGTGGCGGCGGTGAACCGCTATCCGGCCGGCAACACCGTCGGCTACGACCGCACTTACACCCTGAAGCGCGAGTCCTTGCTGGCCAATATCCCGGTCGGCTATTCCGACGGCTATCGCCGCGCCTTCACCAATAAGGCGCATGTGCTGATCAACGGCCAGCGCGCGCCGGTGGTGGGCAAGGTGTCGATGAATACGCTGATGGTGGACGTGACCGAGATTCCGGGCGCCAAGATCGGCGACGAGGTGGTGTTGTTCGGCAAGCAGGGCAAGGGCGAAATCGGCGCCGCCGAGCTGGAGGACATCAACGGCGCCTTGCTGGCCGACCTGTACACGGTGTGGGGCAATTCCAACCCCAAATTGCTGGTGAACCGCTAGCGCCGGTTCAAGGCCGCGCGCGTTTTGAATAGGCGCTGAGCCTGGCCGCGCCGCCGCCGTTCGCGGCGGCGGCGTGTGAGTCTTCACAGTCTGCTGGCGAATTGCCCTGGTTTGGACTTAGATGAATCATGTTCACGCATCAGGAGTGCGCCATGCAGTTCGACGAAGTTCGCCCAGAGCATTTCACCACGCTGTCCCGCAACCCGTTTCCGCATATTCTGATCGACCGGGCCTTGCAGCAGATCGCCGGCGGCAGCGCCGATGGCTCGCAGTTCCGCAAGGACGTGCTGGCCGCGGCGGGCTGGAGCCATGGCGGGCTGACGCCGTTCGGCAAGTATCCGGCCGACGCCTGCGTGGCGTTCAACCGCATCCGCAAGGTTTTGGAAGTGACCCAGGAGCCTGGCGCGATTCTGGCGGAGCTGGAGAAGGACGCGCCCACGGTCTGAAGCCCGGCGCGCATCATGCAAAAGCCCGCCTGTCGGCGGGCTTTGTTCTTGCGCGCAGACGCCGGATCTAGCCGGCGGCCTTTCTCAGGATGATGTACAACTCATCCTTCAGCCGCAGTTTTTCCTTTTTCAGGGTTTCGATTTCGAAGTCGACGGAAGGCTCGATGCGCGCTTCCATATTCTTGATCTTCTGGTCCAGGTCGTTGTGTTTGTTGAACAGGCGGGTGAAGTGCTCGTCTTCGGTTTTCAGCTTGCTGATCAGTTCGCGGTATTCGGGAAACATGGGCGACTCCTTGGGCGGGTGGATACATGGAGCGGCTGACGACGCGGACCCGGGCGAAGCCTAAGGGCAAAGACAGCGGCCGTCAGCGATCAGATACTGCCAAACCATGCTAACACCGCGCGGCGGCGAAGGTTATTGATCCAGAGCAGACACCCACCCTTAGGCCAGCCGGGCGCGGCAAGGCGCGCTCAGAGTCTGTTCAACGCCGTATCGCCGAAGCGCGGCAGATTTTGAACGGGTTCTCAGGGCTTGAACCAGGGGCGTCCGCGCTGGGTGGGCAGCTGATAGCGTTCGGCCAGTTTCTCGTAGCCGCCGGCGGCGGCGAAGCGGCGCAGGCCCTGGTTGAAGCGGTCGCGGTCGCGGACGTCGCGGAAGGTCAGCCGGTAATGGGTGGGGGTGAACAGCGCGTACGGGCAGAGCTTGGCGCCGACGTCGATTTCCCGGCGCAGCTCGTGGCTCAACTGCTGGAAGATGTTGACGTCGGAAATCGCCACGTCGGCGCGCTCGCTGTACAGCAGGCGGTTGAGGGTGACCTGCGGCGATTCTTCCCGGTAGGACGTAATCAGCGGCGCCAGCGCGGCGAAGTCGGGGCCCAGGTAGAGGTGGGCGCCCTGGAAGGCGGCCACCCGGAAACGGGCCAGGTCGTCCAGCCGGCGCAGGCGGATGCGGCGTTTGCATAGCGTGATCGCCATGTTCTGGTAGACGATGTAGGGCTCGGAAACATGGCCGCCGCTATTGGCGATGGCGGCGTCCACCTGGCCGTTGGCCAGCCAGTTGTGCGCGCGCAGATTGGGGCCGAAGCGGATCTGGGGCTGATAGCCGGCCTGGATCAGGGCCTGGCGGACGATATCGTATTCCACGCCTTTGGCGCGCTCTGCGTCGATATAGGGCTGCTTGGTTTCGCCCAGCGCCACCCGGATCGACGGCAGCGCGGCTATCGGGGCGCTGAGCGCGCCGAACAGCAGGGCCGGCAAGGCGCGGCGGGCGAGGTGGAGCGGCGAGAAAGCCATGGGGCGGTAGCGGATATCGATGTCTTGCAATGGCGCGCGCGCTTGGGCGGGGCCGCCGAATAGATTATTTATAGCCGCTGGTCCGGGTCCGGTCTTGTCTGATGCGCGGACGCGGGCCGCGGCTGCCGCATTGTAGCGATTGCGCGGCCGGGCTTCCCGGCTTTCCGGCAAGGGTCCGGCAAAAAGCGAGAATATGGCTTATCCACAGGATTTGGCGCAATGCCGTGCTTATCCACAACGTGCTTAGCGCAGAGCCTGCTGCGCTTCGGCGATGCCGTGTTGAAAGCCCTTCTTATTTGATGCCCAGCCTTTCCATCCGATAACGCATGGAACGGAAGGTCACGCCCAGCTGCTTGGCGGCCTGGGTGCGGTTGAAGCGGGTGCTTTCCAGCGCCTTGAGTATCGCCTCGCGCTCCACCCGGTCCAGAAAGTCCTGCAGCGCCTCGCCGTCGGCGCATGTCGGCGCTTCGCCGTCGCCGTGGCCGCCGTGATCGCCAGGCAGTAGTTGCAGGTCCGGCAACTCGATGCGGGCGTCGTTGGCCAGCGCCACCGCGCGCTCCAGGATGTTTTCCAGTTCGCGGAAATTGCCCGGGTAATTGTATTCCAGCAAGGCCTTGAGCGCCGCCGGCGCCAGCCGCGGCTTTTCATCGGGGGAAAAGCGTTCCAGCAGGCCGGCGATGTAGCGCGGCAGATCCTCGCGCAGTTCGCGCAGCGGCGGCATGCGCAGCGGCAGCACGTTCAGCCGGTAATACAGGTCTTGGCGGAAGCTGCCGGCGTCCACCCGCGCCGCCAGGTCTTTGTGGGTGGCGCAGATGATGCGCACGTCCACCGCTTCTTCCTGGGCGTTGCCGAGGCGGCGCACTTTCTTTTCCTGAATCGCGCGCAGCAGCTTGACCTGCATCGCCAGCGGCAGATCGGCCACTTCGTCCAGAAACAGCGTGCCGCCGTTGGCTTGCTGAAAGAAGCCGTCGCGGTCGTTGTCGGCGCCGGTGAACGCGCCTTTGCGGTAGCCGAAGAATTCGCTTTCCATCAGCGTTTCCGGGATGGCGCCGCAGTTGACCGGAATGAACGGCCGTTCGGCGCGCGCGCTGTGCTCGTGTATCATCCGCGCCGCCTGTTCCTTGCCGGTGCCGGACTCGCCGCTGAGGTAGACCGCGGCCTGGCTGCGCGCCAGCTTGCCGACCAGGCGCAAGGCTTCCTGGATCGCCGGGGATTCGCCGTCCAGCCGCACCGCGGCGCCGGGCTTGCCGTTGTCCACGCGCAGCACGGACTTCACCAGGCTGCGCAATTGCGCCAGGCTGACCGGTTTTTGCAGGTAGTCGAAGGCGCCCGCCTTCATCGCCAGCACCGCGTTGTCGGTGTTGCCGTAGGCGGTGATCACCGCGATGGGCACGTCCAGCCCCTGCTCGGCGATATGGCGCACCACCTCGATGCCCTCGCCGTCCGGCAGGCGCATATCGGTCAGCGCCAGGTCGAAGGGCTGGCTGTTCAGGCTGAGTTTGGCGGCGCCGACGCTGGCGGCGGTGGCCACGTCCAGCCCCATCTTGATCAGGGTCAGTTCCAGCAGTTCGCGGATGTCCGGTTCGTCGTCGATCACCAGCACGCGCAGGGAGGATTTAGCCATAAGCCTTGTGACAGATCAGACGGAACACGCCGCCGGGCGGGCAGTAGTCCAGCCGCGCGTCGTTGGCTTCCGCCAGCTCGCGCGCAATGTACAGGCCCAGTCCGGTGCCGGCGCTTTCCGTGGTGAAAAAGGGTTCGAACAAGCGGGCCTGGGCATCTTCGCTCATGCCCGGCCCATCGTCCATGACCTTGATGGTCAGGTGGTTTTCCACTTCGCCCACTTCGATGCGCACCGCGCCCGGCTGTTTGCTGGAGTAGCGCCAGGCGTTGGCCAGCAGATTATTGAGAATCTGGCCGAAATGACCGCGGTCGAACTGGACCGCGGCGGCCTGCGCCTGGTAGACGCAGCAGATCGCGCCGGCGGCGGCGGCCTCCACCACGCCGAAGTGGTCCAGCAGTTCGTCCAGAAAAGGCTGCAGCCGGATGGGCTCGGGCTTGATCCGGTCGCGGCGGTTCAAGGCCAGCACTTCCTGCACCATGTGGTTGATGCGCTTGCTATTGCCTTGCACGATGCGGATCAGCCGCTGGCGCGCGGGATCGGTTTCGTCTTCGGCCAGCAGATCCGCCGCGTGGTTGATCGCCGACAGCGGGTTGCGGATTTCATGGGCGATATTGGCGGTGAGCCGTCCCAGCGCCGCCAGCTTCACGCGTTTGCCCTCTTCCGCCATGTCGGCCATATCGCGCATGAACAGCAAGAGCGCGTGGTCGTCGCCCATCAGCACCGGCACCATGCGGCCCACCAATTGGCGGCCGCGGATATTGCGGTCTATGAAGCTGGGATTGGGCGGGCAGCCGTTGTGCCGCCAGCGCTCCACCAGCGGCAGCAGTTCCGGGACGACGTGGCCGCGGCGCATGGCGCCGAAGTAGCGCGCCGCCTGGTTGTTGAACTGGCGCAGCAGGCCGGACGGGTCCAGCACCACCACCGCGTCGCGCTGGCTTTGCAGCACCAGTTCGTTCAGGCGGTTGAGGTTGGCGATCTCGCCGCCGCGGCGGGTGGCCAAGGCCTCGGAGTCGCGCGCCACCCGGCCCAGCTTCCAGGTGACGATGGAGGTGATGAAGCCGGCGGTGGCCAGCAGCGCGGAGTAGTAGAAGTCGGAACCGCGGCCTATGCCCAGGTATTGCTCGACGCCGACGAAGGACAGCAGGATCAGGGTGGCGATGGAGGCGTAGAACAGCGCGTAGCGGCCGGAGGACAGCAGGCCGGCCACCGCCAGATAGGGCAGGAGCAGGATGCCGTAGCCGCTGCGCACGCCGTCGTTGATGCCCATCAGCAGCACGATCATCGCGATGTCGGCGGCGATGGCCAGGGTCAGCTGCAGGGTGTGGGCCAGCCGGCCGTTGCGCAGCAGGAACCAGGCGCCGATCAGCGCGGCGTAGACGCCGCTCCACAGATAGAAGGCCTTGCCGCCGGCCACCAGCGATTCGCCTTCGCGGTTGGCGAACAGCGACATCGCCAGCAGCACCAGCAGCAGCGCCGCCCGGAAGCTGTTGATGAAGACCAGCCCGCTGCGCGGGGTCAACGGCGTGGGCGGGCGGTCCCGGTTCATGTCGTCGGCAGCTCGCTGATGGCGCCGACGCTCCATTTCTTGGGCATCAGCTTGCCCTTCTTGCCGCGCTTGCCGGCGAACTCCGCCAGCGCCAGTTTTTCATCGGAGGCCTTGCCGCGCACCGACAGCGTGGACAGCAGCGCCTTGTCGCCGTTGACGAGGCCGACGGCGGTGAGGGCTTCGCCGTTGTCCAGCGCCATCAGCATCAGGCCGCGGCCCTTGGCCAGCTCCTTGAGCTCGGCGGCCGGGAAGGCCAGCAGCCGGCCGTTGTCGGCGGCGGCCACCAACTGGGTGGCTTCCGCGATGCCGGCGGCCGGCAGCGGCGCCGGGGTCAGCACGGTTTCTTCCGGGTTCAGCGTCAGGAAGGCCTTGCCGGCCTTGACCCGTCCGGCCATGTCGCCCAGCTTGGCGATGAAGCCGTAGCCGCCGGAACCGGCGACGACGAAGCGGGCCTCGTCCTTGCCGGACAGCATCTGAGCCGGCTTGGCGCCGTCCTGCAGGTCCACCAGCGAAGCCACCGGCACGCCGTCGCCGCGGCCGGTGGGCACGTCGGCCGGATCCACGGTGTAGGCGCGGCCCTTGGAGTCCAGCACGATCACCGACCACACGGTGCGGGTTTCCACCACGGTATGCAGCGCGTCGCCGTCCTTGAAGGCCAGCGCGGCGAGGTCGACGTTGTGGCCGACGCGGGCGCGGATCCAGCCCTTTTGCGACAGGATGATGGTGACCGGCTCGTCGGCTATGGTCTGGGTCAGCACCGCGCGCTCGGCGGTCTTGATCTCGCTGCGGCGCTTGTCGCCGTATTTGGCGGCGTCGGCCTGGATTTCCTCGCGCATCATGGTGCGCAGCGCGTCCGGGGTGTCCAGCACGTGGCGCAGGCCTTCGCGCTCCTCGCGCAGGTCGGACAGCTCTTTCTCCAGCTTGAAGCCTTCCAGCCGCGCCAGTTGGCGCAGGCGGATTTCCAGGATGTCCTCGGCCTGGATCTCGGTCAGGCCGAAGGCCTTGATCAGGTCCGGCTTGGGCTCGTCGGATTCGCGGATCACGCGTATCACTTCATCGATGTGGATGAAGGCGATCATCCGCCCTTCCAGGATGTGGATGCGCTTTTCCACCTGGGCCAGCCGGTGCTGCAGGCGGCGGGTGACGGTGGTGCGGCGGAAGTCCAGCCATTCGCTGAGGATGGGCTTGAGGCCTTTCTGACCCGGCCGGCCGTCCAGGCCTATCATCACCAGGTTCATCGAGGCGTTGCCTTCCAGGCTGGTCTGCGCCAGCAAGGTGTTGATGAATTCGTCCGGGTCCTGGCGGCTGGATTTGGGTTCGAACACCAGGCGCACCGGGCACTCGCTGTCGGATTCGTCGCGCACGCGGTCCAGCAGCGACAACATCAGGCTCTTCAGGTTTTGCTGGTCCTGGGTCAGCGCCTTCTTGCCGGTCTTGACCTTGGGATTGGTGGCTTCTTCGATCTCCGCCAGCACTTTCTGCGCGCTGGAGCCGGGCGGCAGTTCGGACACGATCACGCGCCACTGGCCGCGCGCCAGTTTTTCCACTTCCCATTTGGCGCGCACGCGCACGCTGCCGCGGCCGCTCTCATAGGCGGCGAGGATGTCTTCGGCCGGGGTGATGATCTGGCCGCCGCCGGGGAAGTCCGGGCCGGGCACGTATTGCATCAGCGCCGCGGTGTCCAGTTCCGGATCGTCCAGCAGCGCGACGCAGGCTTGGGCCACTTCGGTCAGATTGTGCGGCGGGATTTCGGTGGCGAGACCCACGGCGATGCCGGAGGCGCCGTTGAGCAGCACCATGGGCAGGCGCGCCGGCAGCAAGCGCGGCTCTTCGAAGGCGCCGTCGTAATTGGGCACGAAGTCCACGGTGCCCATGTCGATTTCCGACAGCAGCAGATCGGCGATCGGGGTCAGCCGCGCCTCGGTGTAACGCATCGCCGCCGCGCCGTCGCCGTCGCGGCTGCCGAAGTTGCCCTGGCCGTCGATCAAGGGGTAGCGCAGCGTGAAGTCCTGCGCCATGCGCACCAGCGCCTCGTAGGCGGAGCTGTCGCCGTGCGGGTGATATTTACCCAGGATCTCGCCGACCACGCGCGCGGATTTCACCGGCTTGGCGCCGTGGGCCAGGCCCATGTCGCGCATCGCGTACAGGATGCGGCGCTGCACGGGTTTCTGGCCGTCGGCCACCTCCGGCAGCGCGCGGCCCTTGACCACGCTCATCGCGTATTCCAGGTAGGCGCGCTCGGCGTAAAGGTCCAGCGGAATCCACTCGCCGTCGTCGGCGTCTGCCGCGGGCGGAGTGGGCGGCGGCGGGTCAGGGCGGCGGCGCCGTCCGGCGTAATCTCGGCAAACAGATCGGTATCGTTCATATGGGCAAGGCAGGAGTTGAATCGGTTAGCGTTCATCGGCCGGCGTTTGCGCCACGGCAAAGCCTGTCCTCACGGTTATAGCTGGCAAACACGCCTTGTCGTAAGCTTGGCCCGGGCGCGCCGCTAAGCCGGCCGATGATAATGAATCAGTTCAGGGGAATTCTACTATGGCAAACCGAGTTGCGTGGCACTGCCACCGTTTCGATGGTTTTACGCCGCTGGCGCTGTATCGGGCCTTGCAGTTGCGCGACCGGGTGTTCGTGGTGGAGCAGCAGTCGATTTACGGCGACGTGGACGGCGTGGATCTGCACTGTCTGCACTTGTCCGGCCACGACGACGGCGGCCGGCTGCTGGCTTACGCGCGCCTGATCGCGCCGGGGAGAAATACCCGGACGCGGCGGCGATAGGCCGGGTGGTGGTGGCGCCGGAGGCGCGCGGCCAGGGCCTGGGCAAGGCGCTGCTGGCGCAGGCGGTGGCGCAGTGCCGCGCGCATTTCCCGCAGGCGGCCGTCATGTTGTCGGCGCAGACCGATGCGCAGGCCTTGTACGAAAGTTTCGGCTTCTGCGTGGTGTCCGCGGCTTACGACGACGGCGGCATTCCGCATGTGGACATGCGGCGAGAGGCCGGCGTCTGAGAACCTGTTTACGATCTGCTGCGCGTCGGCGGAATAGTTAGACAAGGGCGTTGAAAACGCTTTCAGAATGCTCATGTACCCCCTGTACATTCCGCTTCTTCAACCGTTTTCGCCTTGTCTCGCCTTAGCTCGCGAGATCGTAAACACGTTCTGAGCGCTCGCGGCATGGCCCACAATGAAAAACCCACCCCGGGAGGGGGTGGGCGCATTGGACGGGGCGTTGGGCTCAGCGCTTGACCGCCGGGCCGTCGCTGCCCAATTCCACCGCGTAGGCCAGCGCCAGTTGCGAGAACTTCAGCGCGTGGCGAGCCTGGTTGCCGGCGCTGGCGAGGGTGTCGCGCACGGTGTGGATATTGGGGTTGGACTGGTTGAAGGCGGACTCGAACGGGAAGGACGCCGGGTAGCCGTTCTTGTGCCAGGAGGCGTGGTCCGAGCACGCGTAGCCGCACGAGCTATAGCCCACTTTCAGATTGGGCAGATAGACCTTGGCCAGGTTGGCGAGGAAGGTGTTCTGCGACGCGTTGGTGTAGTCGGTGAACAGGAAGATGTCCTCCGCGCTGCCCTGGTAGTTGGTCATGTCCAGCTGCAAGGCGCCCACCACGTTGACCTTCTGCTGCTTGTAGCGGTTGGCGATGTCGGAGGAGCCGCGCAGGCCCACTTCTTCCGCCGCGTAGGCCATGAACTTGATGGTGCGGCGCGGCTGGTAGTTGTTGGCCATCAGCACGCGGATCACCTCGGTCAGGCTGGCGATGCCGGAGGCGTCGTCGTCGGCGCCCGGCGCGCGGCTGGTTTCGCCGGTGCCGTTGCCCACGGTGGAGTCCAGATGCCCGCCCAGCACCAGGGTTTCGGCGGCGTTGTCCTTGCCCTTGATGGTGAGGATCACCGATTTCTGCGGCCAGGCGCTGTGGGCGAACTGCTCCACGCTCACGTCGCCGCGGCCGGCGGCCAGCTGCCGCCATTGGCTGGCGATCCAGTTGGAGGCATTGACGCCGTGGCTGGTGGTGTAGAAGCGGTTCTGGTAGTTGGACAGGGACTGGATGGTGCCGAGGATGTTGCTGTCCTGCAGCTGCGGCAACAGCTTGTTGACGGCGGCCTGGTCGTTGATCTGGTAGCTGGGCAGCAGCGCGCTGGCGACCGGGGCTTTCAGCGCGGTGCGCGCGTCCTGCAGATCCTTGTGCACGATGAAGCCGCCGCAATGGCGCAGGCTGTGGTGGATGGCGTCCGACAATTGCGGCAGCACGCTGTCGTCCACTTGCACCAGGTGGACCTTCTCGGTGGCCACGCCCTTGGCGGACACGCCGGCCGGCAGCGCGCTCACCGCCAGCTGGCGGCTTTCCTGACTGCGGCTTTTCGGGCTGACCTGTTGCAATAGCTGGTAGGCGTCGTCGCCGATGGAAATCCACACCGGGGCGGCCTGGGCGGCGCCGGCCAGGCTGGTGGCGGCCAAGAGCGCGACGAGACTCGGTTTGAGAGTGAGCATTCCGGAATTCCTGAGCGATGCCGGCCATGGACGGGCCATGGCCGGCGGATGGGAGAAACGGCGCGGGCCGTCATGGCCGCGCCGTCAGGCGGTCATCAGCTGCCGCAAGCCACGCCCACGGCGGTGAAGGCCTTGGTCACGTCGGCCTTGCTGTAGCCGCGCGCTTCGGCCGCTTTTTCAACGCCGCAAGCGGCGCTGTTGTAAGTGGCGTTGGAGGTCCAGTACAGGCGGTTGGCGTCCACGAACACTTCAAAGGCCTTGCGGGTGTTCCAGCCGGCGCTGGTGGCTATCAGGTAGAAGGCCTTGTTGTACACGCCGCTGGAGTAGTGCACGTCCAGGCCGCTGGTGTAGTCCTTGGCGTGGCCGATGGAGCGGCCGTCCTTGGTCGGATCGGCGAAGTAGCGCAGCGCGCCGGTCTGCTTGAAGATTTCCGCGCCCACCAGGAAGTCGTTCTTGCCCTTCATGTAGTACTCGGC
The DNA here is from genome assembly GCF_021496765.1 of Chromobacterium sp. Beijing. Classification (NCBI taxonomy): domain Bacteria; kingdom Pseudomonadati; phylum Pseudomonadota; class Betaproteobacteria; order Neisseriales; family Chromobacteriaceae; genus Chromobacterium; species Chromobacterium sp. Beijing. The sequence goes on along the minus strand of NZ_CP053750.1, from coordinate 4,054,617 downwards.
GGCTTCGCCGGCCATGTCGGAGAACGCTTCGTTGATGCCGCCGGACTGGCCGCTGTAGACCAGGCCTGAGTTCTGCTCGGTGAAGCCGTGGCTGACTTCGTGAGCGGACACGTCCAGCGACACCAGCGGATAGAAGCGGGTGGCGCCGTCGCCGAAGGTCATCGCGCTGCCGTCCCAGAACGCGTTTTCATAGTTGCGGCTGTAATGCACCTTCATCAGCAGCTTCTGGTTGATCGGACGCAGGTTGAACCAGTCCTTGTACAGATTGAACACCACGTTGCCGAAGTAGTGGGCGTCGTTCAGCGGCGAGTAGGCGCCGTTGATCTGCTTGTAGGTGTTGGTGGGGCAAGCGAACTTGTACGGGGTGGTGCCGCTGGTGCCGCCGTTCAGGTTGATGGTGGCCACGTTGCCGCTGTCCATCTTGCAATCGCTGGTGACGATCAGCGGGCCGTAGTTGGTGCCGTACAGGTATTTGCCGGTCTTGGCGTTGCCGCCGGGGCCGTTGGCTTCGGCGTGGTTCAGGCCTTCCCACTGCTTCAGCACCTGGCCGCTGTTGGCGTCGATGATGAGGTGCGGGCGGCTGGGCTCCTTGCCGCCTTCCACCAGGAAGGACACCAAGTAAACCAGCTGGGCGGTGTTGTTGTCCAGACGGACCACCAGTTCCGTCTTCTCATTGCGGGTTTCGTAGCCGTTGGCCTTCAGCGCCTTGGCGCTGGCCAGCACCTGGGAGGCGCTGAGCGCCGGCTTGACCGAAGCCAGGTCGGAGCCGATGCCGCGCACATAGTAGCCGGACAGCTTGCTGGCCGCGGCGGTGGACGAGCCTTTGGCGAACTGTTTTTCCTCCACCACGGCCTCGCCCCACACCGGCACGCCCTGATAGAACTGCTGGTAGCGGGTGACGACTTTGCCGTTGGGGAACTGGGCGCTGCGCTGCGCTTTCAGTTCGCCCTGGTTGATGCCGGCGGCGCTGAACACGCTGGCGCCGTCGACGAGTTTGCTGGATTTGGCCAGCGCTTCCAGGTTGACGCGCTCGGCGGCGTGGGCGGAACCGTAAGCCAGGGCGAGAGCGGACAGCACCAGTACGCGAACCATCGCAGTTTGGGTTTTCATCACGACTTTTTCTCCAATGTAGATCAGCAGGACACGGTAATGCCCGCGTCAAGCCGGCGGGTCTTGCATAAAGGCCGCCGGCGCCAGACAGGCTTGCGCCTGCCCTTTCGGACGCTTGGAAACCGTTCCCTCAAGATGGCTGCCGCCATCGGGCGGGGAGGTTTTCGCCGCGTCCCTTATGCATTCCCGACATGGGACGTCGCTCTGAGCATGGGAAAGGAATTGCTGAAACCAGAGGACGTTGGCTTGGTTTGTTCTGACGACCACTTGCCAAATGCATAAATTATGTATTGGTTTTTCCGACTTGATATGCATCTGTTCTAAGTGCCAGTTGCCTGGGCATGGCCGGCGGCGGGCATGACTGAAATCAAAGCGGGGCGTCGAATCCTTGGTAGACAAGGAGAAGAGAGGAAAACATCAAGAAAATGAAAAGCCGCATCATCCCGATGCGGCTTGTTGTGATGCGGCAACATCCAAATCGCTATAAAAGCGGACAAACTGTCTAATTTGAGATGGTTGCAGCTTTTTGAATATGCGTAAAACTCATTATTTCAATGAGTTGTCCTCACCGGAGACCGGTTCACGGCGCCAGCCGCGCGATCTTCCAGCCGCCGTCTTCCCGCAAGGCGTACTGCACCCGGTCATGCAGCCGGCTGGGTCGGCCCTGCCAGAATTCCAGCCGGTCCGGCGTCACCGCGTAGCCGCCCCAATGCGGCGGCCGCGGCACGTTCAGCGGGTGTTTGACCCCGAACATCGCCGCGCGCGACACCAGCACGCCCTTGGAGCTGATCTCGCTGCTCTGCTCGCTGGCCCAGGCGCCTACGCGGCTGGTGTAGGGCCGGCTGGCGAAATAGGCGTCGGATATTTCCGGCGCCACCTGGGCGGCGCGGCCCTCGATGCGGATCTGCCGTTCCAGCTCCGGCCAGAAGAAGGTCAGCGCCACATAGGGGTTGTCGCTCAGCTGGCGGCCCTTGCGGCTCAGATAATTGGTGTAGAACAGCAGCTGGCCGTCTTCCACGCCCTTGAGCAACACGATGCGCGATGTGGGGCGTCCGTCCGCGCCGGCCGTGGCCAGGTTCATTGCCGTGGGTTCCGGCACCTGCGCGGCGATGGCCTGGTCCAGCCAGCTCTCCAGCTGGGCCAGCGGGTCCGGCAGGCACTCCTCCGGCGACAATTCTTTCTTGGAAAAATCCTTGCGGATGTCTGCGAGGTTCAGCGACATTTCGTCCTCCTTGATGGGGCTTATCTTATGCCAGCTTCGCTTGGCCCATATAGGGTTTGCGCAAGAAGAACGCGTTATTTGGGACGCGCGCGGCGTCGGATTCTGCTATGTCGTATAAGGCGCCGGCGACGGGCCGGCGCGGCTTGCCGCCGCGGCGCAGGACTTGCGGTTCAAGTTAGGCTAAAATACCCCATTTCTTTCCGCGGCTTATCCGCCCATGCATCTGTTCGCCCTTGGTTTGAACCACCATACCGCACCGCTCTCCATCCGGGAAAAGCTGGCTTTTCCTGCGGAGGTGTTGCCCAAGGCGCTGGACAGCCTGGTCAGCTCGCATGCGGCGCGCGAGGCGGCCATCGTCTCCACCTGTAATCGCACCGAAATCTATTGCACCGGCGGCGATCCGCAGGCGGCGCTCAGCTGGCTGGCGCAATATCACGGCCTGGCGCTGGCGGAAATGCAGCCCTATCTGTATCAGCTGGACGAGGCCAACGCCGCGCGCCACGCTTTTCGCGTCGCCTCCGGCCTGGACTCCATGGTGCTGGGCGAAACCCAGATCCTGGGCCAGCTGAAGGACGCGGTGCGCAGCGCCGAACACGCCGGCACCATGGGCACCCTGCTCAACGGCCTGTTCCAGCGCACCTTCGCCGTGGCCAAGGAGGTGCGTTCCAATACCGCGGTGGGCGCCAGTTCGGTGTCGATGTCGGCGGCGGCGGTCAAGCTGGCCGAGCAGATCTTCCCCACCATTGGCGAACTGAACATTCTGTTCGTCGGCGCCGGGGAAATGATAGAGCTGGTGGCCACTCACTTCGCCGCGCGCAATCCCTCCTGTATCACCGTGGCCAACCGCACGCTGGAGCGCGGCCAGCGGCTGGCGGAGCAGTTCGGCGGCAACGCCGTCACCCTCGCCGAGCTGCCGGACATCCTGCCGCGCTACGATGTGTTGGTCACTTCCACCGCCAGCCAGCTGCCCATCATAGGCAAGGGCATGGTGGAGCGCGCGATCAAGGCGCGCCGTCACCGCCCCATCTTCATGCTGGACTTGGCGGTGCCGCGCGACATCGAAGTGGAAGTGGGCAAGCTGGCCGATGTGTTCCTGTACAGCGTGGACGACATCGCCAGCGTGGTGGAAGTGGGCAAGGAAGCGCGTCAGAGCGCGGCCGCGGAAGCCGAAACCATCATCCAGGCCCGGGTTTGCGAGTTCAGCGACTGGCTGAAGAAGCGCGAAACCGTGCCCTTGATCCGCGCGCTGCGCGACGACGCGGACCGGCTGCGCCGCGCCGCGCTGGACGCCGCGCTCAAGCAGCTGGCGCGCGGCGAAGCGCCGGAGCGGGTGTTGGAAACCCTGTCGGTGCAACTGACCAATAAATTGATGCATCCCCCACCCGGGCCTTGTCGTCCGGGCGCGGCGCGGAGCACGACGCGCAGGTGGAAGCCGTGGCGCGTCTTTATCGTTTACACCCGGAGTCGTAATGAAAGCGTCAATTGCGGCCAAACTGGCGCAACTGGCCGATCGTCTGGAAGAGGTGACCCACCTCCTGGCCAGCGAGGCGGCCACTCAAAATATGGATGCGTTCCGCAAGCTCACCCGCGAGCACGCCGAACTCAGCCCGGTGGTGGAAACCTACCAAGGCTATCGCCAGTGCGAAAGCGACATCGCCGCGGCGGAAGACATGTTGTCGGACCCGGAAATGAAGGAGTTCGCCCAGGCGGAAATCGCCGAGGGCAAGGATAAGCTGGCGGTCTTGGAGCTGGAGTTGCAGAAGCTGCTGCTGCCCAAGGACCCCAACGACGAGAAAAACATCTTCCTGGAAATCCGCGCCGGCACCGGCGGCGACGAGGCCGCGCTGTTCGCCGGCGACCTCCTGCGCATGTATACCCGCTACGCCGAACGCAATCGCTGGCAGGCGGAGATCGTCTCCGCCAGCGAATCCGATCTGGGCGGTTATAAAGAGGTCATCGTGCGCCTGATCGGCTTCGGCGCCTATTCCCGGCTCAAGTTCGAATCCGGCGGCCACCGCGTGCAGCGGGTGCCGGTGACCGAGACCCAGGGCCGCATCCACACCTCGGCCTGCACCGTGGCGGTGATGGCCGAGGCCGACGAACTGGCCGACGTGGTGCTGAACCCGTCTGATCTGCGCATCGACACCTTCAGGGCCAGCGGCGCCGGCGGCCAGCACATCAACAAGACGGATTCCGCGGTGCGCATCACCCATATTCCGACGGGGATTGTGGCGGAGTGTCAGGACGGCCGTTCCCAGCACGCCAACAAGGCCAGCGCCATGCAAGTGCTGGCGGCGCGCATCATGGACATCCAGCGCCGCGAACAGCAGCAGAAGGAAGCGGCCGAGCGCAAGAGCCTGATCGGCTCCGGCGACCGTTCCGAGCGCATCCGCACCTATAACTTCCCGCAAGGCCGCATCACCGACCACAGGATCAATCTGACGCTGTACAAGCTGGATTACGTGATGGATGGTGATCTGAGCGAACTGACCGGCGCCTTGATCGCCGAGCAGCAGGCGGAACTGCTGGCGGAATTGGGCGAGTGAAAGCCGGGCGGTACTAGCCAGGATTATTGCGTTGCCGCTGTCGGCGCAACGCGCTACACTCGCAAACTCAAGAACGGGCGGTTCGCCGCCCGCGCCCAAGCGACGTTCGCGCCGCCTGGGCTTATTCTCCGAACTTTGGGCCACTCGCGTGGCCTTTTTTCTTGTCCGCTCGCCGGAGCGCGGGCAAAAAAAAGCCGGGCCCTGTCTGAACCCGGCAATGCCCAACGTGGATTGGCAGTTAATCTGGCGACGCCGCCGCAGTTTCGGCGACACGCGATAAGCGGTGGAAAATTCTCGGTTGCAAGCGGATGTCATCCTGTAATATTTATAATCCGTTACTATTTCAGTACGGATAAAGCCTTAGGCTCGGGAATGACGGTTCCGTTTCCGGGAAAGCCAAGGCCGGGCTTGGTTTTGGCTGCGGGCGCCGCGCTGGAAATCGGGGAGCGCGGCAGGGACGGTTCGATCAACGCGGAGCGGCGGTCTTCATGCCATTGACGCATGGCGGCGGCTTGCATGCCGCGGTCAGCCGTTCCAAGTCCAGCCGTGCCCGGCATGCCTAGCATACGATGTTGCGCCTGGCATGACAAAGCAGTTAATTTCATGATAACCATGATAAAAAGGCATGTAAGATGAAGCTGCCACCGCTGAATGCATTACGCGTATTTGTCGTCGCCGCCGAGCATTTGTCCTTCACCCGCGCCGCCGCCGCGCTCAGCCTGACCCAAGGGGCGGTCAGCCGCCACGTGCAAACGCTGGAGGAATACTACGGCGCCACCCTGTTCACCCGGCAGGCGCGCGGCCTGTCGCTGACCGCCGAGGGCGAGGCGCTGATCAAGCCGGCGCGCGAGGCCTTCCAATTGCTGAACGAGGCCAGCGAAGCGCTGCGGCTGCGGCAGAGCGATCTGCGCGTGCGCATGCCGCCCACCCCGGCGATGCGCTGGGTGTTGCCCAATCTGCCGGACTTCCAGACCCGCTATCCGGAATACACGCTGCACCTGGTGACCCAGCTGATTCACGACAAGCCGTTCAACCGCGCGGAGTACGATCTGGCGGTGGTGGGCATGGCGCGCGCCGAAGTGGCGCCGGACCTGCGCACCGAATGCATCTGCCGCGAAAAACTGATCCCGGTCTGCTCCCCGGCCCTGCTCAACGGCAAGCACCCGCTGAACACCCCGGACGATTTGCGCCATCACACCCTGCTGCACCCCTGGCGCGATCAGGACACCTGGAAGCGCTGGCTGAAACTGGCCGGCGTCAACGGCGTGAATCCGGAAAGCGGCGTCACCTTCGACGCCTCCGAATACGCGCTGCACGCCGCCGTCGCCGGCATGGGCGTGACCCTGGCCCAGGTGTCCATGGTGACCCAGGACCTGGATTCCGGCCGGCTGGTGATGCCTTTCGACACCGTGCTGGAGACCGAGTGGAGCTACTACCTGGTTTATCCGCACGAGCTGGCGGAACTGCCCAAGGTCAAAGTGTTCCGGGACTGGCTGGTGGCCATTCTGGCCAAGAGCGAGGCCAGCAGCTGGCTGGCCCGGCGCGGTTACTGAAGCGCGCGGCGGCGCGTCCGCGCCGCCGCCTAAGAACCCGTTCTAAGTGTGCGGCGCTTTGGCCGGATAGTTTAGACAAGGGCGTTAAGAACGCTTTCAGAATGCACAGGTACCCGCTGTACATTCCGCTTCTTCAATCGTTTTCTCCTTGCCCCGCTCTTGCTCGCGCGCCTTAAACAGGCTCTAAGAGCCCCTGCTTTGTAAATCTTTGTGTCCGCCACTGGATTCCTGGCCCTTCTCGGCGCAAAATAGTTGACTAGTCAATTATTGATGGATCAACAAAAATGAACACCTTAGCCGCAACCGCTGGAGCGGCCGGCGCGCTGGATTTCCGCCAGAAAGTGCTGGCCATGCTCGGCCTGTGCTTCGTGCTGCTGATGGTGGCGCTGGACCAGACCGTGGTCGGCACCGCCATGCCCACCGTGGTGGCGGAGCTGCACGGTTTCGACCTGTACGCCTGGGTCGGCACCGCCTACCTGCTCACCTCGGTCATCACCGTGCCCATCTTCGGCAAGCTGGGCGACGATCACGGCCGCAAGCCCTTCGTGCTGACCGCCATCATCCTGTTCACCGTCGCCTCCATGCTGTGCGGCCTGGCCCAGAACATGCTGGAACTGGTGCTGGCGCGCGCGCTGCAAGGCGTGGGCGGCGGCATGCTGGTGGCCACCACCTTCGCCTGCGTGCCGGACATGTTTCCGGAAACCGCGCAGCGTCTGCGCTGGCAAGTGATGCTGACCGCGGCCTTCGGCCTGGCCAACGCGGTGGGCCCGACCCTGGGCGGCTTTCTCACCGAATACCTGGGCTGGCGCTGGGTCTTCTTCGTCAATCTGCCGGTGGGTCTGGCCAGCCTGTGGTTCGTCTGGCGCTATCTGCCGGCGATGCGCCGCGCCGGCGCCGCGTCCAAGCTGGACTGGCAGGGCGGACTGCTGATCGCCGCGCTGCTGGGTTCGATGCAATTGCTGGTGGAATGGCTGCCGCTGCACAAGCCGCTGTGGCTGATGGCCGGTCTGGGCCTGAGCGGCCTGGCCGCGCTGGCCGGCCTGCTGTGGTGGGAGCGGCGCTGCCCCAACCCGCTGCTGCCCTTGGACATGCTGAGCCACCGCAGCCTGGCGCCCTTGTTCGGCCTGTCGCTGTTGCTGGGCGGCGGCATGTTCGCGGTGATGTACTACGCGCCGCTGATGTTCCAGGGTGGTTTCGGCCTGTCGCCCAACCAGGCCGGCCTGCTGGTGACGCCGCTGGTGGTGTGCATCACCCTGGGCAGCATCCTGAACGGCCGCATCGTCACCCGGCTACGCCGCCCCACCTTGCTGCTGGGCCTGGGCTTGCTGCTGTTCGCCTTCACCGCCGGCGCGCTGGCCTGGGTGGACGCCGGCACCGCGCACTGGCTGGTGGCCGCGCTGATGGCGGTGGGCGGCTTGGGCCTGGGCCTGTTGCTGCCCAATCTGACCATCTTCGTGCAGCAGAGCGCGCCGCGAGAGCAACTGGGCGTGGCCACCGCCATGATTCAGTCCACGCGGATGATAGGCGGCATGTTGGGCACCGCGCTGGTGGGCGTCTTCGTCACCCACCGCTACGTCGCCGGCGTCAACGCCCTGCCGGCCGCGCCGCAGTGGCAGGCCTGGCTGCGCGATCCGCAAATCCTGCTCAGCCCGGACACCGCCGCCCGTTTCGAACAACTGACGACGGCGGCCCGGATCAACGGCGGCGCCTTGCTGGACGCCTCGCGGCTGGCGCTGGTGGACGCCATTCACCTCAGCCAGTGGCTGGTGGCGGCGCTGGCGGTGCTTGGCTTATTGCTTGTGCGGCGAGTCCCGCATGTAGAATTGCGCGATGTCAAAACCAAGACGGCGGTAATCCATGACTGAACGCGCTCCCAATCTGCTGCAGCAAATCGGCCGCACCGGCCGCGCCATGTACGCGGCGTTTGAACAGCAGGTGGGCTATCCCTTGCCGCGCTGGCGCATACTCGCCGCGCTGACCGATCTGGAGCAGGCGACGCAGAAACAGCTGGCCACCCGGCTGATGATGGATCCGGGCGCGCTGACGCGGCAGTTGAAGGGCATGGAGGAGGAGGCACTGGTGCGGCGCATCACCGATCCGGCCGACAACCGCCAGACCCTGGTGACGCTGGCGCCGGCCGGACAGGCGCTGATAGAGGAGGTGCAGCCCAAGCGCGAGGCGTTTTTCCGGCATGCGCTGGCGGATATTCCCGCCGAGCAGATGGAAACCGCGCTGGAGGTGATGCACCGGCTGGAGCAGCGCTTCCGCGGCCAGGATTAGAGCCGGCGCCGCCGGCCGGCGGCGCTCATTCCTGCGGCTGCCATTGATAGGTTTTCAACACCGCCTTGATGCGGCCGCTTTTCTGCAGACGGTCTATCGCCTGGTTCAGTTGCGCCACCTTGATGTCGGAATGCGGCGCCACCGCGCACATGGTGGGCATGAAGGTGACCACCAGCGGGTGCAGCTTGAACTGCGCCGCGTCCTGCGGCCAGTTGCGCGCCCAGGCGGCGAACTCCAGTTCCGACACGATGGCGGCGTCGCTCAGCCGCTTTTGCACCGATTTGATCAGCAGCTCCATCCGCGCCTCCTCGTTGTGGGAGGCCGGGTTGCCGCGCCAGAAACGCTCCAGCGTCGGGTAGTTGTAGCCGCGTATGGTGACGATGCGCTTGCCGGCGAGGTCGTTCACCTGGCGCACCTCGGTGGCTTGCTTGAGCGTCAGCGGACGCTCCAGCTGCGGATAGATCTCATGGGTCCAGCCCAGCCGCGCGGCGTTGCCGAACCAGTCCGGATTGGCGTTGCAGACGATGTCCACCCGGCCCGATTCGATGGAGGCCTCCACCCGCTTGCGGGCGATCAGAATGAATTCCGGACGCAGGCTCAGCTCGGCCGCCAGCATCTCGCCGATATCCTTGGACAGGCCGCCGCGCAGGTGCTCGCCGTCCGGCGACAGCATCACCACCGGCGCCGCGTCGGTATCCGCCACGCCTATCCGTAAACTGCCCGCCGCCCACGCCTCCCCGCACCATGCCGCCGCCAGCCCCGCGAGCAGCCACAGCTTATTCGTAATGGCCATATGGATGTTCTCTCTTTATTCTTAAGCAAGCGCCCGGACAGTTGATTGCGAGTGTTAAGATGAGCTTTTGAGTCCGTTGCGCTTGTTATCGTTGTAGACAAAAAAAGTTCAGCCGCCATGACAAAAACATCCTCGCATCCCCTCCGGCAACACCTATCCCAACGCATTCTGATCCTGGACGGCGGCATGGGCACCATGATCCAGCGCCATCAGTTGGAGGAGGCCGATTATCGGGGCGAGCGCTTTGCCGACTGGCCCAGCGACGTCAAGGGCAACAACGATTTGCTGGCGCTGACGCGGCCGGACGTGATCGGCGGCATTCACCAGGCCTATCTGGACGCCGGCGCGGACATCATCGAAACCAACACCTTCAACGCCACCTCCATCGCCATGGCGGATTACGCGATGGAAAGCCTGGTGTGGGAAATCAATCATGCCGCGGCCAGGCTGGTCAAGGAACTGTGCGAAAAGGCCAGCGCCGCCAATCCGGCCAAGCCGCGCTATTGCGCCGGCGTGCTCGGTCCCACCAACCGCACCTGTAGCATCAGTCCGGACGTCAACGACCCGGGCTACCGCAACGTCAGCTTCGACGAACTGGTGAGGTCCTACACCGAGGCGATAGACGGCTTGGTGCAAGGCGGCGCGGACCTGCTGCTGGTGGAAACCATCTTCGACACCCTGAACGCCAAGGCGGCGGTGTTCGCCATTCACAAATACTTCGACGAGCGGCCGGACACGCCGCGGCTGCCCATCATGATCTCGGGCACCATCACCGACCAATCCGGCCGCACCCTGACCGGTCAGACCACCGAGGCCTTCTACAACTCGCTGTCCCACGCCGACGCGGTCAGCTACGGTCTCAACTGCGCGCTGGGCCCGGACCTGCTGCGGCCCTATGTCGAGGAGATGGCGCGGGTGTCCGCCGGCTATGTGTCGGTGCACGCCAACGCCGGCCTGCCCAACGCCTTCGGCGGCTACGACCTGGAGCCGGAGGCGATGGGCGTGTACGTCCGAGAATGGGCGGAGTCCGGCCTGATCAATATCGTGGGCGGCTGTTGCGGCACCACGCCGGAACACATCGCCGCCATCGCCCGCGCGGTGGACGGCGTCGCGCCGCGTCCGCTGCCGGCGATAGAGGCCAAGTGCCGGCTATCCGGCCTGGAGCCGTTCAACATCGGCGACGGGGATCTGTTCGTCAACGTCGGCGAGCGCACCAACGTCACCGGCAGCCGCGCCTTCGCCAAGCTCATCCTCAACGGCGACTACGCCACCGCGCTGGACGTGGCGCGCCAGCAAGTGGAGAACGGCGCCCAGGTCATCGACATCAATATGGACGAGGGCATGCTGGACGCCCACGCCGCCATGGTGCGCTTCCTCAACCTGATCGCGTCGGAGCCGGACATCGCCCGCGTGCCCATCATGATCGACTCCTCCAAGTGGGACGTGATCGAGGCCGGCCTCAAGTGCATACAGGGCAAGGGCATCGTCAACTCGATCTCCATGAAGGAAGGCCGGAACAAGTTTGTCGAACAGGCGCGCTTGATCCGCCGCTACGGCGCCGCGGTGATCGTCATGGCCTTCGACGAGGCCGGCCAGGCCGACACCTACGCCCGCAAGATAGAAATCTGCGAGAACAGCTACCGCATTCTGGTGGACGAAGTGGGCTTCCCGCCGGAAGACATCATTTTCGACCCCAATATCTTCGCCGTGGCCACCGGCATCGAGGAGCACGCGCGCTACGGCCTGGACTTCATCGAAGCCACCGGCTGGATCAAGCAACAGCTGCCGCACGCCAAGATTTCCGGCGGCGTGTCCAACGTCTCCTTCTCCTTCCGCGGCAACAACAAAGTGCGCGAGGCCATCCACGCCGTCTTCCTCTACCACGCCATCCAGCGCGGCATGACCATGGGCATCGTCAACGCCGGCGCGCTGGAAGTCTACGACGAGGTGGACCCGGAACTGCGCGAACGGATCGAGGACGTGGTGCTGATGCGCGCGCCCAAGGACGGCGGCGACGCCACCGAACACCTGATCGCGCTGGCGGAAAAATACAAGGGCGAAGCCGCCGGCGAGAAAAAGGGCGAAGACCTGGCCTGGCGCGCGCTGCCGGTGGAAAAGCGGCTGGAGCACGCGCTGGTCAAGGGCATCACCACCTTCATCGTCGAAGACACCGAGGAAGTACGGCAGAAAGCCGCGCGCCCCATTCATGTGATCGAAGGTCCGCTGATGGACGGCATGAACGTGGTGGGCGATCTGTTTGGCGCCGGCAAGATGTTCCTGCCGCAGGTGGTCAAATCCGCGCGGGTGATGAAGGCCGCCGTCGCCCACCTGGAGCCCTTCATCGAAGAGGAAAAGATCCGTCTGGGCCTGGCCGACGCGCCGGCCAAGGGCGTGATCATCATGGCCACGGTCAAGGGCGACGTCCACGATATCGGCAAGAATATTGTCGGCGTGGTGCTGCGCTGCAATAACTACCAGGTGATCGATCTGGGCGTGATGGTGCCCTGCCAGAAAATCCTGGACGCCGCCGTCGAACACAAGGCCGACATCATCGGCCTGTCCGGCCTGATCACCCCCAGCCTGGAAGAAATGAGCCATGTGGCCAAGGAAATGCAGCGCCAGGGCTTCAGCGTCCCGCTGCTGATCGGCGGCGCGACCACATCCAAGGTCCACACCGCGGTCAAGATCGCCCCGCACTACCAGCACCCGGTGATCTACGTGCCGGACGCCAGCCGCGCCGTCGGCGTGTGCTCCAACCTGCTGTCCGACACCCTGCGCGACGGCTTCGTCGCGGAAAACCAGGCCGAGCAGGACCGCGCGCGCGAAGGCCACGCCAATAAGGCGAGCCGCAAGGTGGTGAGCCTGGAACAGGCGCGCGCCAACAAGGAGGCGATAGACTGGGCCGCCTACCAGCCGCCCACGCCGCAATGGCTGGGCGTGCGCCGTTTCGAGCGCTATCCGCTGGCCGAGATCGCTGCCTACATCGACTGGACGCCGTTCTTCCAGAGCTGGGAGCTGGCCGGCCGCTTCCCGCGCATCCTGAACGACGAGATCGTCGGCGAATCCGCGCGCGCCTTGTACGAGGACGCGCAAGTGATGCTCAAGCAGATCATTGCCGAGAACTGGCTGGGGGCTAACGCGGTGATCGGCCTGTTCCCGGCCGCCAGCGTCAACCACGACGATATTGAAATCCGCGATCCGGACAAGCGCGCCAGCCTGATGAGCTGGGTGGGCCTGCGCCAGCAACTGCCCAAGATGGACGGCAAGGCCAACTGGGCGCTGGCCGACTACATCGCGCCGCGGGACAGCGGCGTGCAGGACTATATCGGCGCCTTCGCCGTCACCGCCGGCATCGGCATCGAGCCGCACGTCAAACGCTTCGAGGACGCCGGCGACGACTACTCCTCCATCCTGCTCAAGGCGCTGGCGGACCGGCTGGCCGAAGCCTTCGCCGAACTGATGCACGCCCGCGTGCGCCGCGAGTTCTGGGCTATGCCGCCGCCGAGCAGCTGGACAATGAAGCGCTGATTGACGAAAAGTACCAGGGCATCCGCCCCGCGCCCGGCTACCCGGCCTGCCCGGACCACACCGTCAAGACCGCGCTGTTCGAGCTCTTGGACGCGCCGGCCATCGGCATGACGCTGACCGAAGGCTATGCGATGCTGCCCACCGCCGCCGTGTCCGGCTTCTACCTCAGCCATCCGGCCTCGCGCTATTTCGGCGTGGGCAAGATCGAGCGCGACCAAGTGGCCAGCTACGCCCAACGCCGCGGCGTCAGCGTGGAACAGGCGGAACGCGACCTCGCCCCCAATCTGGGCTATGACGCCTGAGGCGGGCAAGCCCTGGCCCAGGCTGCTGCTGGGCAGCCTGATCTTCGGCGTCGGCGCCTGGCTGCTGTTCAGCTTCCGCGACCGCTACGTGGTGCTGTTGCTGGCCGGCGCGCTGCTGGCCTGGCAAGCGTTGCCGGCCGGCTTTAAAGCCCGCGCGCTGCTGTTGAGCGCGGCCGCCTGTCTGCTGGACTTCGCCGTCTCCGGGCTGGGTCTGTACCGCCTCGTCGGCGTCGGCGGCCTGCCCTTGTGGCGGGTCGTCTTGTGGCTGAGCTTCAGCTGCTGGTGGTTGCGGTTGCTGGCGGTCTGGCGGCCGTCGCCGCGTCTGCTGGCGCTGGTCGGCGCGTTTGCTGCCGATGGACCAAGGATCGGCGGCGCAGGCGTGACTGTGGATAAGAAGGCGGTTCTTGCCGACCTGTGGATAAACTAACGCGTTGTCGCGTTCATGCCTTGAGCGCATTTGGCGTCCCCCTGAATAAAAACCGCATCGTTTACGATGCGGTTTTTATTTGTTTAATCCGAAAAATCATAATTCAATACAAAATTAATTAAATATGGATTATTAAAACTGTTGGAAAAGCGGTGAAAATTAACAAAGCGGCTATTTCAGTTTCAGCACAATCGTATCGCGGCGCGCCACAGGCGGATTAGCCGCGTGCGCAGTAAGAAGTTTTAATAAAAACTTATGACTTTGTTATTTTAACGGCGGCCGGGCATGGAAAATTCACACATGAAAATCATTTCGAAAATCACATAATCATTGCAACCGGACGGCAGGCTCGCAACGAGGAATTGGCAGATTCCGAGCGAATCAAGGCGGCCTCGTCCGGTATTTTTGGATGATGAAAACCGCAATAACGATTTTGAAAAGGATATTCCGTGAATAAACTCATTGTCGCCGCATGCCTGTTGGCCAGCGCGCAATTGACCGCCGCCGCGCCGTTCTCTCCCACCGAAACCCATTACGTCAAATTGGATTTCCGCGGCTCGTCCGGCGGCAATATCTGCGGCGGCTCGCTGGTGGGGCCGGACCTGGTGCTGACCGCCTCGCACTGCATTCTGGACAACTGGAACAGCGTGACCGCTCATTACGGCCGTCACTTCGCCCAGCGCGTGGAAACCGCGCGCAACAACGCCAAGCCCAACTGGATCAAGTTCGACCACAACGGCGTAGCGGTGGACCTGGCCCTGCTGAAACTATCCCGCCCCATCGCCGGCCTTGACGGCGCCAGAACGGTGCCGGTGGTGGCGCAAGAGGACTGCAACGGCGCGATAGGCGCGATGCAAGCCAATCTGCGCATGGCGGAGACCGGCGGCCAGCTGGCGGCCAGTCTGATGGACGTCCGCGTCGCCAATATACAGCGGCTGGGGCCGTCGCCCTTGGCCAACGGCGTGTCCCTGCTGGCCAACGGCACGGTGGGCCGCGGCGGGGACTCCGGCAGCCCGTTGCTGTCGCCCAAGGGCGTGCAAGTGGGCGTATACAACGGCAACGCCGGCAATGTCTCCGCCTACGCCGCATTGTGCAAATACGCGGGCAGCATCAAGGCCTGGTCCGATGTGCTGAGCCCGTCCGGCAGCCAGACCCCGCCGCCCGGCGACTGGGTGTGGCCGGACGCCGCGCGACGCTGAAACCGAGCGTCCAATACGAAAGCAGCCCTTGGGCTGCTTTTTTTTAGTTTCAGTCATTGCGCCTCTGCTCTTCGTGTCTGTTCACGGTTTCGCGAGGCAGGGCGGAAGCGGCTGAGGAAGCGGAGTGTAAAGTGGTAGCTTTGCGTTTCGACAACAGTTTTAACGCTCTTGTCTAACTACCCCGCCAACACGCAGCGGATTGCAAACAGGTTCTAACGGCCGGGCAGGCATTGAACAACTTGGGGGAGGTCTGCGGCCACTGGTCCGCACGTCTTGGCGCTGCGCATCGTCCAGTTAGCGAGATGTCTGCATTGACATGCGGCATGCCAAAAGCCTAATAGCGACCTTGGATTGCTTGTTTTCGACATTTTCCTTGTGCGGATAAGTCTACAAACGCATAATCGCTCGTCCTAAAAATGATTGTTTGTTGTAAGAATGAACCGGCATTTCCAGTTTCCCCTCCTTGTTGCGGCCTGCCTGGCGGTAGCCGCGTGTTCCGGCGGCCCCGCCACTCAGCCGGTGCGTACCGGCGTGTTTGTCGATAGCCCGGTAGCCGGCTTGGACTACGACAGCGGCAGCCACGCCGGTAAAACCACCGCCACCGGTGAATTCCACTATCTGGATGGCGAAACCGTCGCCTTTAGCATTGGCAAGTTGCAGTTGGGTCGCGGTCTGGGCGCACCCCATCTCAGCCCGCTGCAATTGGCCGGCAGGTCGGACGCGGCGGACCCTAAGGTGCTGCGTCAGGTACAACTGCTGTTGACCCTGGACCAGGACGGCAATCCCGACAATGGCATTCAGATCGCGGCGGAGACCGCCGCCCTCTTTAACCACAGCCAAAATCTGGAACAGGTTGGCGATCTGCAAACCTTGCTAGATCAGGCCGGCATTGCCCGCCGCCTGATCAGCGCTGATCGCGCCGCCTATCATTTCCAGCTCAGCCTGGCTGCTTTGCTCACTCAGCCTTCCACTCCGCGCTTCATCCCCTTGGCCGAAGCCGATGGCGTGCCGTTGGATGGGACCACGCAGCGCGCCGGCTGTGTGCAGGACAAGCAGACCGGCCTGATCTGGGAGGTGAAAGCTGAACAAGGCCTGCGCAGCCAGTTCCATAGCTACTACGCCAGCACCGGCGGCATCCTCCCGCGGCCGGCCCAATGCGAATCCGATCAGTCGGATTGCCTGGTCGCCACTTATGTCCAGTCTGTCAGACAGCAGAAGCTTTGTGGTTTCAACGATGAGACGGCGGTGGTGATCGTGGCTGGAGGCTGCCAACAGAACGGGAGCTGAAGACGCTGTTGGATTGGAGCCAGCGGGACAAAGCCCTTGGTTTGCCGGCCTTGGATCGCTACGCATTTCCGGATGCGGCGGCCACCTTCTATTGGACCGACACTAGCTATTCAGAGGAGAGGACGGTGGTGGTTGCCTTCGATGATACTCACCGCAGCCTAGCCAGTATCAGTCTGGGCAAGGATCAAGCGGCAAGGGTGCGTCTGGTGCGAGGTCCCAAGCTGGCCGACGAGCCGCCGCCGCATGGCATGGCCAAGTCCACGCTGGGTTATGCCTCGGTTCGTTCCGAGAATCCTTCCCCCCTCCGCGGCTTGGGCCGTCCGCTCTGATTACTGGCTGTTCGCAATCCCTTTAATGCCGCGTCGCGAAAGACGCGGCATTCAGTCTCTCCTGATCTAGAACCACAAGCCCACCCTTGTGACCGCGAGTGAGCAAGGCGCGACTCCGGCTTGCCTATCCTCGACATGCTTCTTGTACGAACAACTCTACAAACGCATAATCTGCCGTTTTGAAAATAATTCTCAATTACAAAAATGCACTCGCGCCTTGCACTCTCCCTCATTCTGGCGGGCAGCCTGGCCGTGGCCGCCTGCTCCGGCGGCCCCGCCGCTCAGCCGGTCCGCACCGGCGTCTTTGTCGATAGCCCGGTAGCGGGCCTGGACTACGATAGCGGCAGCCATGCCGGCAAGACCACCGCCAACGGCGAATTCCGCTATCTGGACGGTGAAACCGTTGTCTTCCGTATCGGCCAGCTGGAACTGGGCCGCAGCCTGGGCGCGCCCCAGCTGACTCCGCTGCAACTGGCCGGCAGCCAGAACCCGGCGGATCCCAAAGTGCTGCGCCAAGTGCAGCTGCTGCTGACGCTGGACGAAGACGACAATCCCAACAACGGCATCCAGATCAGCGCCGACACCGCCGTCCGCTTCCGGCGCAGCATGCGCTTGGAACAGGCCGGCGATCTGCAAACCCTGCTGGACAGCGCCGGCATCGCACGCAGCGTGGTGGCCGCGGACTACGCGGCCAGCCACTTCCGCCTGAGCCTGGCCGCGCTGCGCGAACAGCCGCCCGGCCCGCGCTTCACCGCACTGGCCGAAGCGGACGGCGCACCGCTGACCGACGCCGGCGAACGCGCCGGCTGCGTGAAAGACAAGCAGACCGGCCTGATCTGGGAAGTGAAATCCGTGCAAGGCCTGCGTAGCCAATTCCACAGCTATTACGCCAGCGCCAGCCGCAATCCGGAACGCTCGGCCCAATGCGAACCCGGTCAGGAAGACTGCCTGGCCGTCACCTACACAGAGGCCGTGAGCAAGCAAAAACTCTGCGGCTTCGAAGACAGCGAAGAAGACATCGCCGCGGAACGCGGCTGGCGGCTGCCCACCGAGCGCGAACTGAAAACCTTGCTGGACTGGAGCCAGTACGACCGCTCGCGCGGCCTGCCGGCCATGGACCGCCACGTCTTCCCGGATGCCGAAGCCGCCTTCTACTGGACCGCCACCAGCCGCCGCGGCGAAGGTTCGCTGGCGGTGGCCTTCGACGACACCCACCGCACCCTGCCCAGCGTCAGCCTCAGCCTGGGCCAGCCGGCGCGGCTGCGTCTGGTGCGCGGCCCCAAGCTGGCCGACGATCCCAATCCGGAACAAAATCAGACGAAGCCGCCGGCCTACATCCCGGTCAGCGCCGACGGCCAACTGGCCGCGCCGGCCCAGGCCGCCTGCGTCGACGACAACCAGCATCCGGACGGTTGGCGTGACATCATCCTGTGGCAGGCCCGGCCGCGGCCGGCCGGCGCGGCCAGCCTCAACCCGGCGCTGGCCGCGCTGCAACAGCAGCGGCTGTGCCAGCAGGACAACTGGCGGCTGCCCACGGTGGCCGAGGCCATCCGCTGGCTGCAACTGCAACAGGACCCGGACTATCCCGCCGCCAATACCGCCGCGCGGGTATGGGCGCGCGACGCCGGCGGCGAACTCTACGGCCTGGACCGCGACGGCGGGAAACAGAGTGCCGCCCGGCTCGCTGCTGAGGCCGAGCAGCCGCTGCTGGTCGCCCTCTCCATCCGTCCGGCCAAACCGCCGCTGCCGGATAGCGACGGCAAGGCGCCGGACGCCGCCCAGCTGGCGCAATGGCGGACCAGTTACAGCCAATACCAGCCCGGCGCGGAGCGCCAGGCGGCTTGGCCCGCGCCCACGCTGGACGCGTCGGCGCAAGCCGGCTTCCGAGATCTGGGCCTGCTGCCCGCGGCGCCGTTTCCGGCCGACAACCCCTATAGCGCCGCAAAAGTGGTGCTGGGCGACAAACTATTCCGCGATCCCCGGCTGTCCCGCAATAACCGCATCGCCTGTATCAGCTGCCACGCGCCGGAACACGGCTGGAGCGATCCGCGTCCGGTGTCCCAAGGCCACATCGGCCAATTGGGCGGCCGCAACGCCATGACCCTGCTCAACACCGCCTACGTCGGCGCGCTGTTCTGGGACGGCCGCGCCGCCAGCCTGGAAGAGCAAGCCAAGGGCCCGGTGGTCAACCCGCTGGAAATGCATCAGCCGCTGGGCCAGGCCGTGGCCAAGATCGCCGCCGCGCCGGAATATGCGCCGCTATTCGCCGCCGCCTACGGCGACAGCCGGGTGGATCTGGACCGCATGGCCAAGGCCATCGCCACCTTCGAGCGAACCCTGATCAGCCAGGACAGCGCTTTCGACCGCTTCCTCAAGGGCGAGCGCGCCGCGCTGGACGACCAGGCGCTGTGGGGCCTGCATCTGTTCCGCACCAAGGCGCGCTGCATCAACTGCCACAACAGCCCGCTGCTGTCCGACAACCAGTTCCACAACACCGGTCTCAACTACATCGGCCGCAATAAGGAAGACCTGGGCCGCGGCGGCGTCACCGGCTTGCGCGCCGATCTGGGCAAATTCCGCACCCCCACCCTGCGCGATCTGCTCTACACCAGCGACTACATGCACACCGGCGACATGCCGCTGGATGAAGACGGCGCCGGCGTGATCGAGTTCTACAACAGCGGCGGCAATCTGGTGGAAGTGGTGGGCGTGGAAAAATACACCCTGCCCAAGCCCTCGCCGCTGCTCAAGCCGCTGGGCCTCAGCGCCGCGGAAAAGCAGGCGCTGCACGCCTTCCTGCAAGCGTTGTCCGGCCCGCTGCGGCTGCAGCCGGCGAGCGAAGCTGAGCTGTTCCGGCGCTGAGAACCTGTTTACGATCTGCTGACGCGTCGTCAGCATGGCATTGAATCTCCATGGCCCGGCCTCGCCGCCGGGCCGCGTTCGCGCTGGAATCCACTGGCGCAAACGCCGTTTACGGTTTATTTCAAAATATCGCGCCATGACATGCGCGTGTTTTGCAAGTGGAAACCGTGAACAACAAGGGGAGATGCGATGGCGTGGTCTTTGCAAAGAGCTTTCAATAACGCCGGGAACGGCGCCAACGCCGCCGGGGTGTGCGAGGCCGCGGTCTGCCTGTGGCTCAAGCACATCCAGGACCGCGTGGGCAAACGCAACTGGGGCAGCAGCGCCGGCGACTACCTGCCCACCACCCAACAGGCGGACGCGCTTTACCAGCAGTTCGACAACGGCGCCTATCTGTTCCGCTTCGCCTCCTATCTGGAACAGCAGGTCTATCCCTCGGTGGCCGCCCACAATCGGGTGGGAGACGCCAATCACGCGGAAACCTTCGGCCTCACCTTCTGCCACTACTGCAACAACGCCCACGGCGCCAGCGCCCAAGCCTGGCAAGACATTATCGAAAATCGGATGGTGCGCGGCGACGCGCTGTTCCTCAACCTGATGCATAACGGCGGCGCTTCCGGCCACGCCGTCGGCGTCTATAAGGGCAGCGACTATATCTGGGTGTTCGATCCCAATAGCGGGCTCTACCGCGGCAATGTCAGCGCCGGCTGCTGCAGCGCGGCGGACCTGTTCCGCGCGGCGCAATATCTGGCCAACCTCACCGGCGGCTACTGGAACGAGACGGTTTACTACGGGCTGCATATGCGGGCCTGAGCCGAGCGCCGCGTAAGACCGCGGTGTGCGGGCGGGTGAGCGAAATTTGATAGCAGGGAAACAGGGGTTTACTCACTATCGAAACCATTCGCTTCATCATCCCGCTCGTTTCAGCCCATGACCACACTCAATCTCAATACTTTCGTCCAGGCGGCTAGGCTTGGCGGCAGAGTCGTCGTCAATGAAAAGACGCCTGAACCCACGGTGACCGTCGCCAGCCAAGGCTTCAAGGGTCGGCTCTATGCCTGCCTGTCCCAACTACCGCTGCTGAAAAACCTGGAAGCCGTCAAAAGCTATAGCCAGCGCGTACAGGCTGAAAACCAAACCGCTCTGGGCGTCTTCATCAACACGCTCTCCCGGCGTTATGGCCAGGAAAGTGCCCAAGCGGCGCTGGACAGCATGGGCCGGCTCCAGGGCGCGCCGCTCAAGCAGCGGGTGGTGGAGCAACTGATTGCCGTGGCCGAACGCTTTCATGGCCAGGGCGACGCCAAGCCTTTGGCGCGGCAAGTCGTATTCCGCTCTTGGGAATGCAAGGGCATGGATCATCCCGGCCACGCCTCCGTCACCATCAAGAACAAAATCGATGTGAACGCCAATAAGCATGTGCAGGAGCACATCAGCTGGTGGCCGTTTAGCGACGCCCAGGGCGGGCAAATCGGCCGTCTGTTTGGCCAGCGGCAGGGAGGTTCCCTGGGCAGCTATCGGGAGGACAAGCAAGAAGAGGTTTCCAGCCGAACCGCGCAGAAACTCAGCGACGGCGAAGACGCGCGTCAGCAACTGGGTACCGCGGGCTATAAAGCCGCCAGCCAGGACCTGATGGCCAAAGCCCAGTACTACCCCCGCGCGGAACAAAAACGCACGCGGGACGGCGGCTGGGGCGTCAGCGCCCGCAAAGTCTATCTGCCGATGATGGGACGCAATAAAGAAGTGGCCGCCAGCGGCAAAACCGCCAAATTCGTATTGTTCGGCCTCAATGAAAAAGCCATCCTCCACGAGGCTCGCCACGTCAAGCAAGAAGCCGCCGAAGGCCGGATTGGCTATACCCTGGCCAGCACTGAGGAAAACTGCGCCTCCATGGCGCTGCGCATGCTACGCGCCGGCGGCGCGGAAAACTTCGTGCCGTTCAGCGCCAGCTGGGTCACCGAAGACCCCAACAAGGCCCATGCCTATGCCGAGCGCCTGCAAGCCAGGATGGACAGCCTCAACCGCCAGGTCGCCGACATCGGCGAGCGTTGCAGCGGCATGCTGCAACAGCCCGGCGTCAAAACGGAATGGGACGGTTTCCTCAATCAGGGCCGCATGGGCGAACTCAAGAGAGAAATCAGCCAGCTCAAGCAGCAAATCAACAAGGAAAGAAGACCGGAAGCCCAAGCCGTGCAACGCCAAGCGTTGAAGGAGCGCAATGCTCAGCAAGTCTTTCGCATCGGCGCCCACTTCGAACAATTGGCCGTCGGCAGAGCTGACGCCCTGGGGCTGGTCAAGGCCATGCGTGAAGGCGCCCCCAATATCGACGACGACGCGGCCGCCCTCACCCGTAAAACCGCCGGTCTGGTGGAGGCGTTGCACCACTATCTGGAAAGTCATCCCCAAGGCGCGGAGCAACTGAGCCTTGCCGCCCACGCCATGATCAAACGCAGCGAAGAGCTGATAGGCCTCGCCATTCAATGAGCGCCCGAACCGTTGCCGGTCCGCTCACAAGGTATCTCCATGGACAAAAACGCAGAACTTCTAGACAGCCTGGGCCGCGCCATCGGCATGGAACTTACGCTGGACTCGCACGGGCAATGTTTTCTGTTGCTGGACCAGCGGTTGATGCTCTCTATTCGTAGCCTGCCCGACAGTCTTATCCTGTACGGCATGCTGGGTGAATTCAGCGCCAACGGCAGTGCCGGGTTCTGGCAACAAGCGCTAGCCCTTAATCTGACGCTGGCCGAGGCCGGCGAGGGCAGCTTGGCGTTTGACGACAGCACCGGAGCCGTCATGCTGGTCAAACACTTGCCCAGCGATACGCTATCATCCCATGACTTCATCGAAGCCGTGGACCGATTCGCCGCTCGCTTGGAACAGCTGATCGCTTCTCTGGGAGAGATGGAAAGCTTCGATGCGCCCACCGGCTTGCGTTGCTGATTGAGGAAGTCTACCCCAGGCTTCCTCCTGCTCTTGACCCCGCCCGCCACAGCGGCAACAATCCGCCTTGTGCCGCGCAATGGCGGCATCGGGAGTGCAAACCTGAATAGTAAGGAACACGCGTTGCAAACCGCGCGCGTGCCAACCATCGCGCCGTGTTGCGCGGCCACGATGGTGACGGCTGTACGCCAATCCCTTACGTTCTAGTCTGTTCCCATAGTGATGGGTTCAGAGAACTACATGGGCAAATGAAATCAGAGTCGCATTTTTCATTTTCATGTGGTCTTGGCGCTGAACTGCGCAAGTTCAGCGACAGGCTTTGCTCAGGAGCTTGTATATGAATCCATTTTTTCCCCCGCGCCGCCGCTACAAAGGCGCCTCAAGAGAAGCCGTCGAAACTCTGTTGCCCTTCGTCAGCCTCATCCCCGACCGCACTTATCCCCATTACTGGCAGATCGAGCCCAGCTACGACTCTTATCCACAGGCCTGCGCCGACGGCCGCGAATACGCCGCCCATCTGCTGCAATGGCTGAAGGACAATCCGCTGTTGGTCGGCTCCGGCCTGCTCGGTCGCATCGCCCGCGACATCGACTTCGCCAATGCGCAGCAGCGCGGCGTTTGGGTGGCCTTCTTCAACCATCTGGAACGTGTTCTATCTCTGGGGCTGCGCGGCTTGGACGTGTTCGCCCATGTCGATGGCCAGCACGACTACCACCGGGCGGTGGAGGCGAGTTTTGAGCTAGAGGGCAAGGTGAGGAAGGCTTAAGTCAGTCTGAGAAGTGAAAGCCCGGCGTTGCCGGGCTTCTTTCGTTTTTACGCTCAATTTTCTGACTTATTGATGAGAGAACTTTTTAGCGTTCCACAGAGTGATAACGACATCCATCTGTTGGTTATGACTTTTTTCTACTCCATTCATGATAAGTTTCCATAGAAGCGCCGCATTGGAGGCTAGTAAGGGATTATTTGTTATGATTTCTAATGCGGTTAATGCATATTTTTGATTTTTTACTGAGTTTGTATAGTGTCCTTTTGGTATTCCCTTAATTTTCCCTTCAGAGGCCAGTCCCAAAAAAGCGGACTTAGGGCAACCCTTTTCAATGCTTGCCTGCTGCTTCTGGCTAAATATTTTGATGGCGGCTAGATGCCAAGCCTCTGGCAATGGAGTACCAGTCTTATAAAGCTCAATGGCTTCTAAACTTACTTGGCCATATTTGTTTTGGGTGGTATGTAAAATATCCGCGGCCATGTTTTACGCCACTCCGACACTTCCATGCGTCACAAACCCCGGCCGTTGAATCAGCCGCTGGTAATAGGCGTGCGCATGCGGCAGCTCCGGCTTGTCGAAAGGCGTCAGCTGCCAGCGGTGGATGGACAGGCCGAGCACGATGTCGGCCAGGGTGAAATCGTCGCCGCAGATATAGGGTGTATTTTGCGCGGCTAGTTGCCGGTCCAGAATGGCCATATAGTGGCCCCATTGCTGGATGCTGGCCTGGATTAGCGCCGGGTCCTGGTGTTCCGGGCTGTGGCGGCTGAGGCCGTGGAAGGCATAGCCCCAGGAGCCGTTCAGCTCGGTGGCCTGCCAGTCCATCCATTTTTCCACCTGGGCGCGGCTGCGCGGATCGGCGGGCAGCAAGTGGCTGGCCCGGCGCGAGTCGGCCAGGTAGCGGCAGATGGTGTTGGATTCCCACAGCACCAGGCCGTCGTCCACCACTGTCGGAATCAGCGCATTGGGGTTGAGCGCCAGGAATTCCGGGCTGCTGGCGGACTGGAAGCCGCGGCCCCAGTCTTCGCGTTGGTAGTCGATGCCGATTTCATGACAGGTCCACAGCACTTTGCGGACGTTGATGGAACTGGTGCGGCCCAGGATGCGCAGCATGGGAATCTCCGGCGAGGATGGATGGACCGGAGCAGTGTAGTCTCGCCGGGCGCGGGCATGCCATTTAAATGCTTGACTGTGGCGGGGATGCGCCAGCCTGACGCCGCGCCAGCGGCGGGCCTTGGCAAAGCCCAGCCGCTTGGCATATGATGGCGTTCACTTTGGGCCGATAGCTCAGCTGGGAGAGCGCTGCGTTCGCAATGCAGAGGTCGGGAGTTCGATCCTCCTTCGGTCCACCAATTCCCCCCTTCTTGTTTTTTCCTGCGGTGAAACTAGAGAGCATTTTTTGCAGCTGCTGCAAAGATAGGCGATCGGGCCTTACACGAGAGAGTTCGTAAGCATTGGCATTGGCCCGTGCACATAACACTGAACTGTGCATCACTATCCCAGCAAACCCGCCTAACGGCGGGTTTGTCGTTGCTATTGTGTGCTTATTCAGCTGAAGTCGTCGTCCAGCGCCACTACCTATGGATGCAGTTTCGGCCAGAGCGGGAATCCCCCTCAAGGCAAGCAATGATGGCTTCCAAGCCACTGCTACCGGCTGAACACCCGTCCTGGTCTGCCCTCGCCGGTGCTCATGGAGCTAGCGGTGGCGTGCGCGGCGGGATCATGCGCTTGTTGCCGGTGGCTTCAAATGCGGCGGCGAAGCGCAGCAGCGCGTTGTCATCATAGGCGCGCCCGGCAAAAGTCAGCCCCACCGGCATGCCGATATCAGCCATCACTCCCATCGGCACGGTAACAGTGGGGACGCCAAGATGGCGGATGGCGAGGTTGCCATTGGCTACCCAGACGCCGTTGCTCCAGGCGATGTCGGCTGAGCGCGGATTGACGTCCGCATCTGCGGGGCCGACGTCGGCCACGGTGGGGAACAGCACGGCGTCCAGCTTTAGCTCATCCATCCAGTCTTCCAGATCCAGCTTGCGGGTCTTTTCCAGGCCACGCAGACCATCCGGTACGCTTTCAATCCGGTCATAGGACTTGAGGCCCCGTTTGGCCATGTTGACGTACTCGTCCATGCCGGCGGCCAGGTCCCCTTCGCGGTTGGGCAAGGTGCCCGGATCGTGCGGGAAGATCTTCGGACCATCCGCGTCAGCCAGTTGCTTGAGCTTGGGGTCGCCGTTGGCGCGCAGGAACTCATCGAAGGCCCAACCGGACAGCTCCCACAGCTCGTCATTGAGGAACTCAGCTGAGACGATGCCGCGGTTGAATACGGTGGGCGCGCCGGGACGATCGCCTTCGCAGTTGGAAACCAGCGGAAAATCCACTTCGATGACTTCCGCTCCGGCGGCTTCCAGCGCCTGACGCGCCGCTTCCCAGAGATCGATCACCGACGCGCGGGTATGGATGCGCTGTCCGGTCGGGCCGCCGATGCCAGGCGTCTCGCTGGTGCCGGCCAGTTCGTCCTTGTTGATGTACATGCGTGGTATGCCAAAGCGCTTGCCTTTGAGTGCATCGGGCTGCGCCAGCAGGCCGGAATAGGAATCTGGCCGGATCGCCGAGGCTTTGGGAATCTCCACCCAGGGCTGCAGGCGCCATAGGTCGCCACGGCTGATCGGGTCGTCCGCGACGATGACGTCGAGCACTTCGAGCAAGTCCGCCATGGTGCGGGCGTACGGCACGACAACGTCCATGGTCGGCGTCAATGGCCAGTTGCCGCGTACCGAGATGACCCCGCGGGACGGCGTATAGGCGCACAGGCCATTGTTCGAGGCCGGGCCGCGGCCGCTAGACCAGGTCTCCTCGGCCATGCCGAAGGCGGCGAAGCTGGCGGCCGTCGCGGTGCCGGCGCCATTGGAAGAGCCGGAGGCGAACGGCGCCGTCAGGTAGTTGGCGTTGTAGGGGCTTTCGGCACGACCGTAGCAGCCGCGCTGCATGCCGCCATTGGCCATGGGCGGCATATTGGTCTTGCCCAGGCAGATGGCGCCGGCTGCGCGCAGGCGCGCTATGGTGAAGGCATCGTGTTGAGCTACCAGATCCTTGAACGCCGGGCTGCCTGAAGCGGCGGTCAGCCCCTTCACCAGATAGCTGTCCTTGGCGGTATAGGGGATGCCGTCCAGCGGGCTCAGCGTTTCACCACGGGCGCGACGGGCATCGGATGCCTCGGCTTCCTTGATCGCGTCCGGATTACGCACCACCACCGCATTGAGCCTGGTCTCCGTCGCGGGGCCATCGTAGGCCTCTATCCGCGCCAGATAGGCTTTGACCAGTTCAACCGCTGTCGAACGCCCGGATTCGAGCGCGGCACGCAACTCGGCAATGGATAGCTCGGTAACCTCAATCATGCTACTACCTCCACTAAGAAGACGGATTTCATTCCCATCGCGGTGACTGTTTCCTGCAGGCGCAGGCGGGTCATGCCGCACGGCAGCCGGCGCACGCATGGGCTGTTCTGCAATATGGCGGCTAATCTACAAGAGATAGCGTTATGCGGGAAAATGATTCATTTTGATGCACTTATTCATGCGGCGAATACCGGGGCAGTGCCGCATCATCGGATTCGATGAGGCTGCGCATCAAATCGCGCAGCCAGTGCAGCGCAGGATTACTATCCTGTACAGGGTGCCAGATGCAGTTAAGGTGGTAGCCTGGCAACTCTTCCGGCAATGCAACCATCTTCAACGGCCAGTAGCCCGCCATCATCGCCGCTACTTTCTTAGGCAGGATAAACAAATGATCGGTGTTGCTGACGATGGCGGCTGCAGCCATATAGCTTTGGCTGTGCACCGAAATCTTGCGTTGCAAGCCGCGCTCGGCAAGAAAACCATCCATTGGCGATCCCAGATTGCCCAGCGGCGCGTGGAAGACATGCGGCAAGGCAATCAGATCCGATAGTGTCAGCCTATCATTCTGGAGCGGGTGATCATGGCGCAAGATGCCGATCAGCGGCTCGTTCAGCCAGGTTTCCCGGCATAGATAGCTGGGGATGGACATGTATTCGTCAAAACCCAGCAGGAAGTCGATTTCACCGTCGGCCAGCGCCAGTTCCGGAATGTCTTCCCGCAGGATGGTGATGTCGATATGAACGTTGGACGCTTCCTCCGCCAGTTTTTTCACCAGAGGCGGAATCAGCACGCACTCTACATAATCCGTGGTGCACAGGGTGAAGCGGCGCGCCGATGTTGCCGGGTCAAAGGCCTCCGGCTGGCTGAAATGGCTTTGCAGCAGGCTGAGCGCCTGATGGACGCCCTGTTGCAGATAGAGTGCTTTTTGCGTCGGCAGCATGCCATGCGGCGAGCGCACCAGCAGCGGGTCGTCGAAGAATGTCCGTAAGCGGTTGAGCGAGTGGCTCATCGCCGGCTGGCTGACAAACAGTTTCTCTGCCGCCCGTGTGACACTGCGCAGGCTGATCAGGGCATCCAGTGCCAGCAGCAGGTTCAGGTCCAGTTGATGCAGCTTCACACCATTCACCGTATTTATGAAAGTATTCGTATTGTTCATTTGCTGAATAGTTTGGCTCTCCATAGACTACGCCTGTCAATCACTTCGTCGTTCATTGCAGAGGAAATCTGCAGTTCCAGAACGCTGATCCGCCCGGCGAATGTGTATTGGTCGAGCCCCCGCATCGCGCAGATCGGGAGACGTGCCGAGTCTGTCATCCGCAAATGCACGATCTATTGAATACTTCTGATGGCATTTATCAAGTCGATGGTGATCAAAATGAACAATAAAACGCACAATGGCCTACCTGCCGCCGACGGTTTTCACATGCCGGCTGAGTGGGCGGAGCATCAGGCGGTATGGATGATCTGGCCGCAGCGCCCGGATAACTGGCGCCATGCCGGACGCGAGGCGCAACAGGCCTTTGCTGCCATCGCCAAAGCCATTTCGGCGGCCACGCCTGTGTTCATGGCCGTGCCAGAACCGTTCATGTCGCAGGCGCGCGCAGTCATGCCGTCCGAAGTCACCCTGGTCGCGATGAATAGCGATGACTGCTGGATGCGCGACAGCGGACCGACCATGGTGATCGATCCGGCGGGCCAGCTGCGTGGCGTGGACTGGAAGTTCAATGCCTGGGGCGGCTTCAATGGCGGGCTGTACCATCCTTGGGATCAGGACAGTGAAGTTGCGGGCCAGGTGTTGGCCCACCATGGCTTTGATCGCTACCTAGCTCCGCTGGTGCTGGAAGGCGGCTCGATTCATGTCGATGGTGAAGGCACGCTGCTCACCACCGCGGAATGTCTGCTCAATCCCAATCGCAATCCGGATTTGTCCAAAGCCCAGATCGAGGCCCTGCTTGCCGAGTATCTGAATGTGACGCACTTCATCTGGCTGCCGGAAGGCGTGTTCATGGATGAAACCGACGGTCACATCGACAATATGTGCTGCTTTGCCCGTCCAGGGGAGGTTGTGCTGCACTGGGTCGACGATGAACAGGATCCGCAGTATCCGCGTTCGCAAGCCGCCTACGAAGTGCTGTCCAAAGCGCGCGACGCCAAGGGCCGCCAGCTCAAGATCCACAAGATGCTGGCCCCGGGTCCCTTGTTCTATGAGCAGGATGAAACGGTTGGCGTGGTGGCTAGCGGGCAGGCCGTGCCGCGTGAGGTTGGCGAGCGCATGGCCGCTTCTTA
Organism: Chromobacterium sp. Beijing; assembly: GCF_021496765.1. NCBI lineage: Bacteria > Pseudomonadati > Pseudomonadota > Betaproteobacteria > Neisseriales > Chromobacteriaceae > Chromobacterium > Chromobacterium sp. Beijing. The sequence continues at coordinate 4,025,795 of NZ_CP053750.1, read as the reverse complement.
TGTCAATTTCCTGATCAGCAACGGACAGATTATTTTCCCGCTGCTGGATGAGCGTACCGATGCCGCGGCCGCCAGCCGCTTGCAGGAGATCTTCCCGGAGTACCGAATTGTCGGCGTTCCGGCGCGCGAGGTGCTGCTTGGTGGCGGCAATATCCACTGCATCACCCAGCAGATTCCGGCGGGCAAGGCTAGCTGAGGCGCTATCGTGCACGGCGGGTGAATGCCCGCCGTTTCTGTCTACCATGAGCCTAGCTTGTGCAGTGTGCGATCAACTTATGGTTCCCAAGTGCGGCCAGCCGATACTTCCGGTTTCACGTTTCCGGCCTTTCTAAACTCTCCCGCCGCCATTTCGTTTTCTTCCCGCCACATCCCTTGAATGCATTGCTCGGCAGGCTGCGTTGATGTGCCGCGCTGTGCTAGGCCACGACCCGTTTCATCAGGCTCAGCCGCTCATTCTGGCCAGCCGCGGGAACAGGGCCAGGGCGTTGTTGCGCCTGATCGCGGCATGTTCTTGCGGAGACAGCCCGGTGTAGGCATCCAGCTGGGCGGTGAATGAGGCTCCAACCGCTGCCGGCGCATAGGGATAGTCGCTGCCGTACAGGATGCGGCCGACGCCGGCGAAGGCGGTCAGGCTGGGCAGGGCCACCGGACCAGAGGTCAGCGCGGTGTCGAAATAGAAGCGCTGGAACAGGCGCAGCAAGTCTTCGGTCGCCGGGACATCATGGCGTACGCCCGGAGCCAGTTCGGCGAAGCGATGGGAGGCGTACGGCAGAAAGCCGCCGGCATGGGACAGAATGATGTTCACGTCCGGATGGCGCGCCAGCGTGCCGTTCAGCACCATCTGCACCGCGGTGCGGGTGGTGTCGAAGGGGTAGTCCACCAGCGGTCCGGGCATGCCGGCGATGGCGTCGATGCCGGGTTTGCCCGGGTGGATGAACACGGTGGCGCGCCGCCGGTTGAGTTCGGCCCAAACCGGCTCGAATGCCGGATCGCCCAGATATTGACCGTGATAGTTGCTGAGCAGCACCACGCCGTCCGCTTTCAGCGCGTCAAAGGCAAATTCGATCTCCCGCAGCGAACCTTCTATGTCCGGCAGCGGCACGGTGGCGAAGTTGCCGAAGCGATCTGGGCGCTGCTCCACCAAGCCGGCGGTGTATTCATTGACGCGGCGGGCCATGTCCAGCTTGGCTTGGCCGGACCAGCCTTGCACGCCGGGGGCGGTCAGCGATAGCAGGCCGGTGGCGATGCCCTGGCTGTCCATGAAGTCGATGGCGCTTTGCGGGCTCCACGCCGGGCTTTTCCAGCCGGAAGGGTCGCCGCCGTGAGCGGGCAAGGCTTCAGCCCAGAACGGGGGGACGACATGTTGGTGAACATCGATGCGTTGACTGATCGTCATTATTTTTCTCCTGATGATGACGTCGCGAAGCGGCGTCTGCTGCAAAGCGTAGGCGTGCTTGAAAAATCACTCCAATAGATTAAATTTCGGTATTGATCATTTTGAATGATGAATAAGACCCGATGGAGCTACGTCATTTACGCTATTTCCTGGCGGTGGCCGACGAGGGCCATTTCGGCCGCGCCGCCGAGAAGCTGCACATCGTCCAGCCCGCCTTGAGCGCCCAAATCCGCTCGCTGGAAGAGGAGCTGGGCGTGACCTTGTTTGTACGCAGCACGCGCAAGGTGGAGCTGTCCGATGCCGGACGGATCCTGTTGATCGAGGCGAGGCGGACGGTGGAGCAGGCCGAGCGCGCCAAGAGCGTGATGCGCCGCGCCGCGCGCGGCGAAACAGGAGTGGTGAGGATAGGTTTTGTCGGCAATGCCGTCGCGGCGGGCCGGCTGTCGGATGATTTGCTGGCATTCCACGCCGCCTGGCCGGATGTGGCGGTGGAGTTGCATGAAATGGCCTCGGCGGCGCAGATGGAGGCGATTCTCGCCGGGCGGCTGGATGTCGGCTATTGCCCGCAATTGGGCCGTCCGCTTCCCGCCGGCTTGCAGGCGAGGCCGGCGGGAAGCTGGCATTGGGAGGTGGCGATGGGGGCGCGGCATCCCCTGGCCGCGCGCCGCTCATTGCGCGTGTCTGATTTGCTGGAGCAGCCGTTTATCGTTTACGCCGGCGATGGTGACGAGGGGCAATTGCCGATGCTGTGCCAGCTATTGGGCGGCGAACCCCGCATCGCTTATAAAGTGGGGAGCACGATGTCGGTTCTGGCCTTGGCCGCTGCCGGCCTGGGCTTGGCCTTGGTGCCCACGCCGCTGCGCAAGCTGGCGCTGCCCAATCTGGTTTATCGCAGGCTGGCGGAACGCTCGCCACTGGTATCGGAATTGGCGGCGATCAGCCGGGCTGGCGACGAGTGGGGCGCGGTGCGGCGCTATCTGGACCTGCTGGATGGCTGAGGATGTGCGATGCAGCGCGCCTGGCCTTGTCCTTTGCAATCACTGATCCCTGGGCAAGCCGGCTCACGGAGGCTGGGGCCGGCCGCCACGCAGATCGTGCATCGTCACACGTCGCGTCCCAAGAGCTGGCAGGGCCAGCCGTCAATGTCCAGGGCGGCAATTCGCTCGTAGCCGCAGGATTCATAAAAGCGCACCAAGGCGCCGGAGCCGCCGCCATAGCAATCGACCCGCATGCGTTTCACGCCCGCCAGCCTGGCCTGATCCTCCGCGAAAGCCATCAAGCGCCGGCCAATGCCGCGTGCGCTGGAGTGGCGCGAGGCGACCAGCAAGCGCACATATATTTCCGGTGCCGTCGCGGCCGGAACATAGGGCATGGCCTCGCCCAGCACCAAGGCCGCGCGGATAGGGCCGCCGCGCTGTTCCGCTACCCAGGCGCCGGGCAGCGAGCAGGCTTCGACCACCCTCGTCACTTGTCGCGGCTGGCTGGACCAAGGCTCCGCCCCCATTGTCCCGGATTTTGTATTTCGGCAAACCAGGCGATGATTTCATCGAAAATGCTCAACACCGCGGGGGCATCGGCGGCGCTGGCGCGCCGGATGATCAAGCTGTCTGACTCTGTGTTCGCCATGTGAAATCTTCCACTCATTACTCGTCTAGAGGGTGCGGCCTATCCGCCTTGCATCCCATGGTTCGCGGCCAGGGGCTGGGTCATTTTACTCGATTGACATCCTTCAGGCCGGTGGCGGTTCCAATTTGTCCAGCAGGAAGCGACCGCGCGCGGCGATGGATGGACAGGCGTCTGCGGCCAGTTGCCGTACCAGGCGCAATGGGGCTTGGCCGGTTTTTTCCCAGTCGCGGATCAGCATTTCGCCGGCAACCCGTCTGACGATGGGAGAGCGGTCCTCGGCCGCTTGCCACGCCATGTCCGGGAAGGCAGCCTGGATGCTGAGCGCGCGGGTGCCATGTATCGGCTTGAGGTGCTTCTGGACCCTGCGTATATCCGTCCATTCCCATTCGCGGCCAGCCAGCCAGGTCATTCTGCCCTCCAGTAGGCAGCGATAGGCCTTGGCGCGCAAGGAGGGCTGGATGGCCCGCTTGGCGATGTCCTGCAAATACGCATCCAGCGTGTCCTTGCGGCCAAGTTGCGCCAGCACGGCGACCATGGGGCCGGAGGGGCTGGCTATCAAGCTGTCCTTGAGCGCGCGCTTCACTTCGTCCTGCGCGGAGATGGCCATCAGCGTTTCCTGTTCCGTGGCCTCCAGGCGCCCCCAGGATGTCCAGTTAGGCAGGAGCGCGCACAAGGCCGCGGCGACGTGTTGCGGTGCGGTATGGCTGGCGATGTCCGGCAGGGCTTCGCGCGCCGCGGCTCGGACTTGCGGCACCCAATCGTTCAGCCGGCGCAGGGCGAGGGCGAAGAAGAAAGCGTTGGGCGCGCCGTGCTTCAGCGCGCGCAGCGTTTTTTCCCGCAGGTAGCCGTCTTCGCTGCACAGGTCCAGCCAGGTCGGCCCCGGCTTTTGCCGGAACAACAGCGTCCATTTGCTGGGCGCGGCGAGCTGCCATGCCCGGTAGCGCTCCCAAGACAGAAAGCGTTCCCAGTGCTCCAGATTTTTCAAGGGCAGGGCGGACGTCGCCGCCGCCAGGGTCGCTATCTCGGGGTCGCTGCCCGCGCGGACTGATTGGACGAATTTCCGGATCGCGGCGAAAAGATTGGTTTCATGCATGTGTTGTTGCGACATCTGAATTTTCCACTCCAAAGCGTTATTGAGTGCCAGCTCCTCGGCGGCTTGGCTCGCGTGCCCAAGTTCCAATCCGCTAGGCCGGCTCCTGCCGCGCGAAAAATCGCGCCGGCGAATCGCCGAAGGCGCGTCGGAACATCGCGATGAAGTTGCTGGGCGAGGCATAGCCCAAGTCGTCGGCCACCACGGCCACGGCGACGCCGCGCGCCAGCATTTCCATGCCGCGTATCAGCAGCGCCTGTTGCCGCCATTGTCCAAAACTCATGCCGGTCTGCGCCTGAATGTGGCGGCGCAAGGTGCGCGGCGACATCGCCGCCGCGTCCGCGCAGTCGGCCAGCGCGAGTTTGCCGGCGGGCTCGGTCAGCAGGCGATGGGCCAGTTCCGCGAGGCGCGGATGTTCCGGTATCGGCAGGCAGAGCGCCTGCTGCGGCGCTTGCCGCAGTTCGTCCAGCAGCACCGCGGCGATGCGTTCCTGCTCCGGCCGCCATTGCGCGTAATCCGTCCAGGTCACCGCGCGGCGCACCGCGGCGCGCATCAGTTCGGTGATCGCCAGCACCTGCGGCTGCGGATTCAGCGTCCGGCTCCAGTCCGGGCTCAGCAGCAGGCTCCAGCCGGTCAGCGCGCCGCTGACGCGCACCCGGTGCGGGACGCCGGGCGGAATCCAGCCGGCGCGGTGCGGCGGCAGCACCCAGGCGCCGCGCGGGGTGCGGATCTGGATCAGGCCGGTTTCCACGCATAGCAGCTGTCCGCGCGCATGGCTGTGCCAGTCGTATTCGCGGCTGCCCAGCCGGTAATCGCTGTCTTCCCGGTCGTTGCCGGGGACGGCGATCAGCGGCGGGCCGCCGGTCCATTCGCTGAGGTCCGGCGTGTCTTCCGGCGGCGTGACGTCGATCTTGGCCATTTTTCACCATTTGTTGGCAAAACAGCGTTATAGCAGCTTTGGCGGAGGCGCGCACAATCGTCGGCAAGGGTCGGGATGGCCGCCGGCGCGGCGGCGGTCCTGACCGGGTTTCCTCCTGATGAGCAAAGGACAAGCTATGCAATCTCTACGCATTGGCATCGTCGGCGCCGGCCTGGGCGGGCTGTGCCTGGCCCAGGGCCTGGCGCGCGCCGGCGTCGCCGCCACGCTGTTTGAACGCGACCAGGCCGCCGACAGCCGCTGGCAGGGTTATCGGCTGCGCATCGACGGCGACGGCCAGCAAGCCTTGCGGCAGGTCTTGACGCCGCGGCTGTTCGAGTTGTTCCGGCAAAGCTGCTCGCTGGGCGGCGACGATTGTTTCGTCGATCCGCAACTGCGCGCCTGGTCGGAACGCAAGCCGGCGCACTGGCGGCCGTCGGCGCAGGACGAGGACGCGGCGGAGCGCGATCTCAGCGCCAACCGCCAGACACTGCGGGAAATCCTGAGCAGCGGCCTGGAGGACCGGATCCGCTGGGGGCATGCGCTGCGCGGTTTCAGGGAGACGTCCGGCGGCTTCTTGCTGGATTTCCAGGACCGGCCTGAGTTCGAGGTGGATGTGCTGATCGCCGCGGACGGGGCGGCGTCGACGGTGCGCCGGCAGTTGGCGCCGGACGGAGATCCGGCGGACGAGGGCGCGGTGGTGCTTTACGGCCTTACGCCGCGGGACGCGCTGCCGTCCGAGGCGTTGACGCCGGAGTTGGGTCAGGGCGTGTGCGTGGTGTTCGGCGACGGTCTGACGGCGGTCATCGAGGCGATGCGTTTTCGCGCGCCCTTGCCGGAGTTGGCGCGGCGGCTGGCGCCGGAGGCGGCGCTGAGCCCGATGCCGGATTACTGGTATTGGGCCTGCGTGGCGCGGGCCGAGGATTTGGGCGGGGCTTTGCCGGCGGAGCGTTTGAGCGGCGATGCGCTGCGGGCGAGGGTGTTGCGGGCGACGCGCGGCTGGCACCCGCGTTTGCAGGCCGTTTTCGTCCATGGCGATCCGCAGTGCCTGGGCGCGCGCGCCATCCGCATGGCGGCCGAGGTGCCGGCCTGGCGGTGCGAGCGGGTGGCCTTGCTGGGCGACGCGGCGCACGCGATGAGCCCGGCCGGCGGGCTGGGCGCCAATACCGCGCTCTGCGACGGCGCGGAACTGGCGCGGGCTTTGGCGCCGACGGGCACGGCGGCCGAGGCGGCGGCGGCGCTGCGCGTTTGGGAGTGGGACATGCGGCGTCGAGCCGAGCGCGCGCTGCGGGCCTCGCGCGAGGGCAGCGCGCGCTTGCTGCAAAGAACGGCCTTGTGAGACGCGGCCGCCGCCATGGCTTGGCGGCGGCGGGCCTTACTTGCCGTTTTTGATGATGTGCTCGATATTGCGCTCGGCCAACGCGGAGATGGTCAAGGAGGGATTGACCGCGCCGGCGCTGCCGGGGAGCAGCGCGCCGTCCATCACGTACAGGCCGGGATGGCCGATGACGCGGCCCCAGGCGTCGGTGGCCTTGCCTATCACCGCGCCGCCCAGCGGATGCGCGGTCCAGTTCATGCCGGTGACGCCGGCTATGATTCCTGGAAAGCCCGGAACGGTGCGGGTGGCCGCGGCGATTTTATCGTTCACTGTTTTGGCCGCGGCCACGCTGTCGCGGTTGCCGTTCTTCGGCCAGTTCAGCTCCACGCGGTCGGTGGTCGGGTTATAGCTGAAGTGCCCGCGATTGCTTTGATCGAAGGCCATGCCCAGCGAACCGATCACCGTGGTCAGGTCCAGCGGCAAGCCCGGCACGTACCAGTTTTCCAGGGTGAGCGGTAGCCCGCTGTTCGAGTCGTGGATGCGGGAGGCGCTGGGCGTGCCTTGGGTGGCCAGCGATATCGTGCTGAAGCTGCGCGTGACGATGGTGTCGCCGTTGCTGCCCCAGCCTTGGCCTATGTGTTCGTTGAGATTGCGCAAAGTGCCCTGCGCCCGCGCCTTGACCAGCAGTTCCGAGCTGCCGATGGAGCCGGCGGCGAGAAAGAGCCGGTCGCAGTTGAGCCGGTAGCGGTCCAGTTGCCGGCCGTCGGGCGCGCGTTTGACCACGTCGACCTCGTAGCGGCTGCCGTCCCAGGCGATGCTGAGCACCTCGTGGCCGGGATAGATCGCGGCGCGGCCGGTGGCCTGCGCCTGGGCCAGGTAGTTCTGGTTGAGGTCGAATTTGGCGCCGTTGGAGTTGCCGTGGTTGGACAAGCCCATGGTGGCGGAGGGCCAGGATTGCGTGCGCAGTTCTTGGCGGATCACGTCCCAGTTGAAGATGGAGTCGTTGGCCGTGGTGGTGTAGCCGGCCTTTCGCACCTGGGCGTCCCAGACGCGGGAATGGTGAAAGGGAATGCTGTTGTAGATGTCCGTCGGCATGGCGTCCAAGCGCAGCATTTTCCGGACTCTGGGGTAGTAGGTCTGGTTCATTTCCGCATAGCTGACCCAATGGCCGAACAGGGCTTCGAAATAACGCTGTTCCGGCTGAATCATCACCCCGGTGAACACCACCGATCCGCCGCCGACGCAGGCGCCGCGCCAGACGTTCATATTCGGGTAATCGGTTGAATCCAGCACCCCGCCGAAGGAGTCGAAATACTTGTTCACGCCTATCAGCATCTTGGCTTGGCTGCGATGCCAGAACGCGCGTCCGTCCGGGAAGGTGTCGTTGGAGAAGATGTCGCGTTTCGGGCCCTTGGGCCAGCGGTGACCGCGTTCCAGCACCGTGACCTGCTGACCGGCCAGGGCCAGACGCAGCGCTGAGATGGCGCCGCCAAAGCCGGAGCCTATCACCAGATTGGGGGTGTAGGCGGGCGGACGCGGCACGGGCTGGAACAGTTCGGGAATCAGCCGCTGGTATTTGGCCAGCTGGAAAGCGCTTGAGCCGAGGAAGGCGGAGGCGGGCGCCGGCAGCATCAGGCCGGCGGCGCCCGCGCTCGCGCCCAGCAAGAGCTGGCGTCGGTTCAGCTGCGCGGCGAGCGGGGAGGAGTGTTCATTGTCTGGGAGGGAAGCCATGGAATCGCCCTTTCTTGTGGAAGAGCCTATTCAAAGCCCGCTGTGCGTCGTGAGGCGTTGCACGGCGAGTCGCGCTTCTCACTCCGCCGTTTTCATCTTGTCTCGCCCTTGCTCGCTAGGTTTTGACCGGGCTCTAAGCAGCCATTTCGGCTAAACAATTTGCTTATTAAGTAAGCGGGTAGATTCTTGTCTAGCCATGAGAGTGGGCGATACTGTCATTTATGACAATTATTTAATTGACATTAAATCATTTTTGAAACAATTAAGTTGATAATAAGCCATCAAGCCGCAGTGTCGGGCTTGGTTTCAGAACCCTGCGGTGGGCGCGGTCCCAGCCAGCCCGGCCGCCGCAGCGGCGCGGACCGGCTCGCCAAACCGTTTAGGCCGTGGCTTCAAACGCCGGAGGGTAGCTGACGCTGCCGGAAGGCAGCGGCGCGCCCAAGCTTTGCGCCATGAAGTATTCGGCCGGCACGCCCGGCAAAATCAGGCCTGGCCGCGCTTGGAAGCCGAAGCGCGCGTAGTAGCCGGGATCGCCCAACACCACGCAGCCCGACGCGCCCAGCTCGCGCAGCGCGGCCAGCGCCTGTTTCATCAGCAGGCTGCCTATGCCCTGGCCCTGTCGCTCCGGATGCACGGACAGCGGGCCGATGCCGTGCCAGCCGGCGGCGCCGGAGGAGACGAGCACCGGCGAGGCGGCGATGTGGCCCAGCAGACGTTTGCCGTCCAGCGCCACGATGGAAAGCGTGAGCTGGCCGCTGCGGCGCAGCGTGTTGACGATGAAGTGCTCGGTGTGGCTGGAGTGTTCTTCGGCGAGGAAGGCGGCCCGGGTCAGTTCGAAAATGGCGTCGATGTCGCGGTCTTGTTCGTTTCTCAGCATGAGAGTCATAGCGTTCTCCTGGCGCGCCAGCGCGGCCGCCGCTTTTGCGCGGCTGCGCGGCGGCGGTGGTCATTGGTTGTCGAGTTGGCCGCGTACGGCGCGCAGGCCGGCCTTATTGATTTGGTAAGGCTGGCCGTTCTTGGAGCTGATCAGGCGTTTGGTCCTGAGCTTCTGGAACACGAGCAGGGTGCAGTCGGACAGCAGATACCCTTCACGGGTATAGCATTCCACGGTGAAGATACGGCCCGCGTCGTCGCGCAGGTGCGCGATGCGGCCGCCTTTGGCCAGGACGTGCAACGTCCTTTGCTCCGGCTTGGAGATATTCATATTGGATGATCATTCGGCAATCAAATGCGAAAACGGGCAGCCGCCGCGATGCGGGCGCTACCAGCTCAGGGGCATTTTGATAACGGCCAGCCGGGAAACCGGGCGGCGTTATCGGATTGCTGCAATCTCCAACATGCAAAGCCTTTGCGAGGATGAAAGAAGGGCGCTCATCAAGATGAGCAGGTCAAAATTCTAAGCGGATAGCTAAGTAAAATCAACAGTCTGCGCGCTCAGCGCCAATTCCAGCTGACAATCGAAAGGCTCCAGCGCCAGTTGCGGCGCGTGCAGCCAGCGAGCGGGCGCGCAGCCGCAGGCTTCGTAGAAGTCGACGGTTTCAACGGCGGAGTGCGAGGAGATGTAGAGCGCGTCCGCGCCCAGCGCCCGGCCGGCGGCGGCTGCCGCCGCCAGCAACGCCCGCCCCAGCCCTCGGCCGCGCCAGCGGCGGTCCACTTGCAGTTCTTTCAATTGCCGGTAGCCGCCGTCCGGGCCCAGCGCTTGCGGGTCGATGGCGGCGAAGCCGGCCAGGCCGCCGTCCATGTCCAGCGCCAACACCGCGCCGTCGGCGGCGATGCGCGCCAGTTCCCGCGTCAGCTCGCGTCGTTCCGCTGGGGACCAGTCGTCGATGAAGGGCTCGGCCACGCACTGCCGGCCATCGGCTCCGGCGCGATAGACCAGATCAACATCCTGACGGCGCTGGAAGGCGTCCAGCCAGTTGGCGGGGATGTCGCGCGGGCTCAGCCGGCGGATGGGCGGTGCAGACGGGCGGATGGACATGGCTCGGATGAGGATGGCAAGAACGGAATTATCTCAGAAGCTGTTCAAAGTCCGCTGCGCTTTGTGAGACGCGGCGCGGCGCGCGCGCTGGGGCCGGATGGTTTTGGCGCCGGCTCCGGAAACGCGGCGTGTAAGCCGCTGATATTCTATTTGAATTTTATCTATCAATCATGCGTATTGATAGATAAAACGAATTAGTCGATTCAATTATTTCAATTTTCACAGATATTAACAGAATGTTAGGATTCATAAAAATCAAAGGCATAGCGTAGACCCGCCGCGCCGAATAAGGGTTTGCAAGAGCTTGCCCTGTTCGAGCGCGGTGTGTCGCGAGCGGAGTGCCTGAATGCAGTGACAAGCCAGCGCCGCCGGCGGAGCCGCGTCGCGCCCCTGGACCGAACCGCGGCCGGCCATGGGTTTTCGGCGGGAATGCGCGTCTTCGCGTTTATCCCGCCCTAAGCCTGGAGCCGGCGGCGGGCTTGCCTGCAAAGACTTGCCTTAAGTGAATTCCATCAATCTGAAGAATGTGGTCTGTGAAATGAGTAATAAAGCATCTGAAGCAAAGCGTTTGTCCTCGCCCTCTCTGGCCTTGAGCGCATTGAGCCTGGCCGTGGCCTGTTCCTGGTCCGCCTTGGCGAGCGCCGACACGATCTCCAGCGTCGGCAGCAATAATGTCTACGGCGCGGGTTCGGTGGACCCGGCGGTGGCGAGCAACAGCAATAACTCCATCTATGGCGTGGGCGCCGGCAGCAATATGAACGGCACCAACAACTCGGCCTTTGGCGCCGCCGCCGGCGTGAATGTGACGGGGAGTTACAACACCTCGATCGGTCAGAACGCGGGCACCAATGTGCAGGGCAACAATAACGCTTTCATGGGCAACGACTCCGGCTACAACGTGACCGGCGACGCCAACGTGGGCACCGGCATCAACACCATCCGCAACGTCACCGGCACCGGCAACACCGGCAGCGGGGCCAATGCGGCCCAAGACATCCAGGGCGATTTCAACGCCGGCCTGGGCAACAACTCCAACCGCAACGTCACCGGCAGCTACAACACCAGCAGCGGCACCTTCTCCGGCTGGAACATCAAGGGCAGCAACAATACCGCCAACGGCGCGAATGCCGGCAGCAATGTCACGGGGGACAACAATACCGCGGTGGGCAGCTATGCCGGGCGCGGCGTGACCGGCAGCGGCAACTTCGCCGCCGGCAACCAGGCCGGCCAGAATGTGTCCGGCAGCAATAATGTGGCCATCGGCAATCATGCCGGTTCCAACACCAATGCCAGCAATGCGGTGGCGGTGGGCGACAATGCCGCCGCCAACGCCAACAATGCGCTGGCGCTGGGCAGCAACGCCCAGGCCAGCAACGTCAACGACGTCGCCTTGGGCGCCAACAGCCGGACCGCGGCGGCCAATCCCACCGCCAGCGGCGTGGTGGACGGCGTAACCTACAGCTACGCCGGCGCGGCCCCTTCCAGCGTGGTGAGCGTGGGCAGCGCGGGCAATGAGCGTCAAATCAGCAATGTCGCCGCCGGCCGGGTGAGCGGGACCAGCACCGACGCGGTGAACGGCAGCCAGCTGAACGCGACCAACCAGGCGGTGCAGCGGGTGAGCGCCAAGGTGGACAACGCCGGCACCGGAACCGCGGCGGCCTTGGGCGGCGGCGCGTCTTACAACGCTCAGACCGGCGCGGTGAACGGTCCGAACTACACCGTTTACGGCAATACCGTGAACAATGTCGGCGATGCGATCGACCGGCTGCAGAAAAGCGGGCCGGTGCAGTATTCCGATCCCAGCGGCCGGACGACGACCACAAGCGCCGGCAACGACGTCACCCTGGTGGGCGGGGACGGCGGCAGGCCGGTGACCATCCACAATGTGGCGGCGGGCGCGCAGGGCACGGACGCGGTGAACGTGGACCAGCTGAATGCGGCCAACTTCAACAATCAGCAGCAATTCAAGCAGCTCAGGTCCGATCTGTCCGATACGCGCCGCGACGCGCTGGGCGCGGCGGCCGGCGCGATGGCGATGGCCGGCCTGCCGCAGGCATTCCTGCCCGGCAAGAGCATGTTGGCCGTGGCCACGGCCACCACCGGCGGCGAGTCCGCCATCGCGGTGGGCTTGTCCTCGCTGTCCGACAACGGCCGCTGGGTGGTGAAGTTCTCCGGCTCCACCAATACCCGCGGTCAGGGCGGCGCCAGCCTGGGCGCGGGCTTTCAGTGGTAAGCGGCAGGCAAGATCAATCAGCTGATAGTGAATGAGAGAGATGATGAAACAAGCGATATTCGGCGGCGCTTTCCGCTGCCTGCTGCTGGCGGCCGCCGGCGCGGCTTTGATGGGTTGCGGCAGCAGCCGCCTGAGCAAGATCACCGACGACGGCCATCTGGCCGAACAGGCCAGCCCGGTCTGGCCCGGCATTGAAGACAACCGCTGGCAGCCGGAAGGCAGCGTGCCCAATCCGGACAATCTGGCCAAGGTGCAGCCGGGCCTGAGCAAGGAACAGGTTTACGGCCTGATCGGCCGCCCGCATTTCGCCGAAGGGATGATCGATGTGCGGGAGTGGGATTATGTGCTGAATCTGAGCCCCAAGGACGGCGGGCAAGCCCGGGCTTGTCAGTACAAGCTGCTGTTCGACAAGCGGATGAAGCTGGCTTCGGTGATCTGGCGGCAGGAAGCCTGCGCCAAGATCGCATCCTAAAGTCGGATCCGACGCCGGAACCACGAAACGAAGCGCCTTGACCGGCGTTTCGTTTTTTTTTGCGCACAGTCCTTGCTGAGCGCGGCGCAAAAAAACGCGCGGCCCAGAGGCCGCGCGTTGCTTGCAGGGACGAACCGCGCTTATTTCAGATCGAAGCGGTCCAGATTCATCACCTTGTTCCAGGCGGCGACGAAGTCGCGGACAAACTTCTGCTGCGCATCGTTTTGAGCGTAGACCTCGGCCAGCGCCCGCAGCTGCGAGTTGGAGCCGAACACCAGGTCCACCCGGCTGCCGGTCCACTTGAGCGCGCCGGTTTTGCGGTCGCGGCCTTCGTACAGCTCATTGGCGCTGGAAGCCGGCTGCCAGGCCACGTTCATATCGAGCAGGTTGACGAAGAAGTCGTTGCTCAATACGCCCGGACGAGCGGTGAACACGCCGTGCGGCGCTTGATCCGCATTGGCGCCCAGCACGCGCAGGCCGCCCACCAGCACGGTCATTTCCGGCGCGCTCAGCGTCAGCAACTGGGCTTTGTCCACCAGCAGCGCCTCCGCGGGCAAGGAATAAGCCTGTTTCTGATAATTGCGGAAACCGTCCGCCTGCGGCTCCAGCACGCTGAAGGATTCCACGTCGGTCTGTTCCTGGCTGGCGTCGGTCCGGCCCGGCGCAAACGGCACGCTGACCTTGTGGCCGCCGGCCTGGGCGGCCGCTTCCACCGCCGCGCCGCCGGCCAGTACGATCAGGTCGGCCAGCGACACTTGCTTGCCGCCGCTCTGCGCGGCGTTGAAGTCCTGGCGGATGGCTTCCAGCGCTTTCAGCACGCGGGCCAATTGCGCCGGCTGGTTCACCGCCCAGTCTTTTTGCGGGGCCAGGCGGATGCGGGCGCCGTTGGCGCCGCCGCGCTTGTCCGATCCGCGGAAGCTGGAGGCGGAGGCCCAGGCGGTGGCCACCAGTTCGCTGACCGACAGGCCGGAGGCCAACACCTTGGCCTTGAGCGCGGCGATGTCCGCGTCGTTGATCAGCGGTTGACAGGCCGCCGGCAGCGGGTCTTGCCAGATCAGGTCTTCGGCCGGCACTTCCGGCCCCAGGTAGCGGGCCTTGGGCCCCATATCGCGGTGGGTCAGCTTGAACCAGGCGCGGGCGAAGGCGTCGGCGAAGGCGGCCGGGTTTTGATGGAAGCGGCGGGCGATGGGCTCGTAGATCGGGTCGAAGCGCAGCGACAGATCGGCGGTGGTCATCATCGGCGGGTGTTTCTTCGCCGGGTTGTGAGCGTCCGGGATCAGGTGTTCCGGTTTGACGTTCTTGGCCACCCACTGATGGGCGCCGGCCGGGCTCTTGGTCAGTTCCCAGTCGTAGCCGAACAAGGTGTCGAAATAGCCGTTGTCCCACTGCGTCGGATTGGGTTTCCACGCGCCCTCGATGCCGCTGGTGGTGGTGTATTCGCCCTTGCCGTCGCCCAAGCGGTTGATCCAGCCCAGGCCTTGCGCTTCCAGCGGCGCGGCTTCCGGTTCCGGGCCCACCAAGGCCGGATCGCCGGCGCCGTGGGCTTTGCCGAAGGTATGGCCGCCGGCCACCAGGGCCACGGTTTCTTCATCGTTCATCGCCATGCGGGCGAAGGTTTCGCGCACGTCGCGGCCGGAAGCCAGCGGATCCGGATTGCCGTCCGGGCCTTCCGGGTTCACGTAGATCAAGCCCATCTGCACTGCGGCCAGCGGGTTGTCCAGCTGGCGGTCGCCGGAGTAGCGGCTGTTGGCCTCGGCGCTGGTAGCCAGCCATTTGGTTTCCGCGCCCCAGTAAACGTCTTCTTCCGGCTGCCAGATGTCCTGACGGCCGCCGCCGAAACCAAAGGTTTTGAAGCCCATGGATTCCAGCGCCACGTTGCCGGCCAGGATCATCAGGTCGGCCCAGGAAATCTGCTTGCCGTATTTTTGCTTGATCGGCCACAGCAGACGGCGCGCCTTGTCCAGGTTGCCGTTGTCCGGCCAGCTGTTGAGCGGAGCGAAGCGCTGATTGCCGGTGCCGGCGCCGCCGCGGCCGTCGGCGGTGCGGTAGGTGCCGGCGTCGTGCCAGGCCATGCGGATGAACAGGCCGCCGTAATGGCCCCAGTCGGCCGGCCACCAGTCCTGAGAGGTGGTCATCAGCGCCTTGAGGTCGTTTTTCAGCGTGGGGTAGTCCAGCTGTTGGAAGGCGGCGGGGTAGTCGAAGTCCGGGTCCAGCGGATTGGAGGCCGGGGCGTGCTGGTGCAGGATGTTGAGGTTGAGCTGGTTGGGCCACCAGTCGCGGTTGGATTGGGCGTTGACCACGGCCGGATTGCCGGTGGCGTGATGGAACGGGCACTTGGACGCGCTGCTCATGACAGACTCCTTAGGTCAAGGTGTTCAATGACTTGCTGGGATCAGCTTAGTGAAGCTTGCCGCGGGAAGCCATTGAGCAATTTCAATCAGCTCTATGGCTTCCGTCAATCAATCATGCTTTGGCGATAGTTAGTTCATTGGGCGCGCCGCATAGTTCCTGGGCTTGGGAATTAAGACGAGGCTTCAACGCCCTTGTCTACAATCCCGCGGAAGTACAGCGGACCCTGAGCAGGCTAGAGCCTGTTCCAAAGTCCCGCGAGCAAGGGCGAGACAAGGCGAAAACAGCTGAGGAAGCGGAATGTACGCGTGGTACATGAGCATTTCGAAGGTGTTTTCAACGTCGAATCGCAGAAGCGCAGCAGACTTTGAACAGGTTCTAAGGGTGTGAAAGGCGTGGGCGGATGGCTAGAGGACGCGCTCGCGCTCGTGCGCCAGGAGCCAGGCCTTGCGCTCCAGCCCCCCGCCGTAGCCGGTGAGCGCGCCGTCTTTGCCCAGCACGCGGTGGCAGGGGACGATGATGGAGAGGCGGTTGGCGCCGTTGGCGGCGGCCACGGCGCGGACGGATTGCGGGCGGCCCAGCCTTGCGGCCTGTTCCTGATAGCTGCGGGTGCGGCCGTAGGGCACGCTCAGCAGCAATCGCCAGACCGCCTGCTGGAAGGCGGTGCCGGGCAGGTGTAGCGCCACGTCGAAGTCGCGGCGCGAGCCGGCGAAGTACTCGCCGATCTCGCGTTCGGCCTGGCGCAATAGCGGGCTGTCGCCGTCGGCGATCTCAGCGGACAGCAGGCGGCGCAGCGCCGCCAGCTCCGCGTCCACGATGGGCCGGTCGGTGAACTCCAGCAGGCACAGGCCATCCTGGCTGGCGCAGGCGATCATGGCGCCGAGCGGGGTGTCGAAGCGGCGCAAGAGCAGCGGCCCGGCCTGGCGGGCGGCATGGACGTGAATCGCTTGGGGCATGGTTAAGCCGGCTTACTCGCCGTTGCCGGCCGCGTCCGGCTCGGCCGGCACCAGCTGCAGCAAGTCGCCCGGCTGGCAGTCCAGATACAGACAGATCGCCTCCAGGGTGGAGAGCCGGAAGCCCTTGACCTTGCCTTGCTTCAGCAGCGACAGGTTTTGCTCGGTGATGCCGATGGCCTGGGCCAGGTCCTTGGATTTGACCTTGCGCTGGACGAGCAGCATGTCCAGATGGATTTTGATGGGCATGTGTCGCTTTCAGATGAATTGCTTATTTTCGCACGCCAGCGCAATGCCTTCTCGCTGAATGCGCGCAATGATCATGACCACCGCGGCAATGAACAGGCTTTCCAGGTTTTCGGTGTGGAAGCTGACGGCGATCAGCCGCTGTCCCTCCGGCCGCATCATGGTCAGCCAGGCGCTGATCATCGGTTGGGAGACGAGGTCCGCCAGCACCCAGAGCGCCACGCTGGAGCCCACCTTGGATAATAAGGACGCGGAGCGTTCCGTAAAGTATTCCCTGCGCGCATAGAGCTTGAACAAGCGGTGCAAGGCATACAGGCCTTGGGCCAGGATCAGCAGCGGGATGCAAGACAGGACCGCGCCGCCGGCGCGTTGCCACAGCGGCAAGCTAGGGAGATCGAACTCGCTTGAGCCGTAAAACCCTCTGACGGTGTCAACCGTGACGGTCAAGCCGGCGTCGATGATGGACTTGGGAAAGAGCCAGAACAGGATGTCCAGCAGCAGCATGGCGCCAATGCCCAAGACGGTGATGTAGGCCATGGCGGCGCAATAGCGGCTCAATCGCGTGGAGTTCATGAGGGTTCCTTGTGACGGGTTGGAAAGACAATGAGGTCGGGATTATGAAAGTATCGCAAAACAATTATTTTTTATTGTAAAACGATCATTTTTTGCTGTGCAAGTTTGATTTGCATGCTGTTGCGGCAAGCACACGGCTCGGGCCCGCCGCCGTGCGGCGCGCGGTGAGCCCTCAAGCCTGGCTGGGCGCGGCTTTTGGATTGTTTGGAGGCGTGTTGCGTAGAATATACATATGGAACGACAAATTATTATCGTTTAACAATAATTAGTTTGTGTAATACAGTCATCGTCTTTTGCGCGGAGGCGGACCGCCCTCGCGCGCTGTCTCAAACCCTGCCCGGCGCGTTTAGCGCCGGAGCAAAGAAAGAGCCTGGACGATGAGCGATGCAAATCAAGCGAGCGGCGCGCCGGAGCCCCCGCCTGGGCGGGCGGCCGCATGGCCGGCGCCGGCCCGTGTTTAAGACCTTGGGCCGCGGCCGGCGCGCGCGCCTGCTGTGCGTCTTGCTGGTGTGGGGGCTGGCGGCCTGCAGAGGAGAGGGCGCCGGCTTGAGAGCGGCGATGTCGCGGCCGTTTCAGGCCTTGACCGCGCTGGCGCGCGGGCCGGCGGGTTCAGCGGTCTATCCGCGTGGTCATCAGGATGGCGGTGCTGGTGCGCTCCACGCCGTCCAGCGCGCCGATGCGGTCGATCAGCCCGTCCAGCTCGGCCACGCCGGCGGCCTCCACGCCGGCGATGAAGTCGTGGACGCCGCTGACCGAGTGCAGGGTGCGGACCTGGGGCAGCCGGCGCAAGGCGCTTTCAATCGACGGGCTCAGCCGCGGCTCGGCGGCGATCATCACCAGCGCGCGCACTTGGGCGGCGTCGTGAGCGGCGCTGGTGCGCACGCTGTAGCCCAGGATCACGCCGCCGCGCTCCAGTCTTTCGATGCGGCTTTGCACCGTGGTGCGGGACAGGCCCAGCCGGCGCGCCAGTTCCGTGGTGGGCGCGCGGGCGTTTTCGCGCAGCAGCGCGAGCAATTGCTGATCGGTGGCGTCCATGGCGGCTCCGTGCGGGGTGGGCGATTTGGCGCTATGCCGGACTTTTCGTCAATCCGATCAATAATATCCGACAGTTCGTCGCTATGCGCGCTGCAATTTGCCGAACTTGATTCGAGAATGAGGCTTCCCCTGAGACGAGGAGCGAAGCGATGCGGGATGCGATCATTGTGGGCGGCGGCCACAACGGCCTGGTGTGCGCCCATTACCTGGCGCGGGCAGGGCTGAAGGTGACGGTGCTGGAACGGCGCGGCGTGGTGGGCGGCGCGGCGGTGACCGAGGAATTCCATCCCGGCTTCCGCAACTCGGTGGCCGCCTACACGGTGTCGCTGCTCAATCCCAAGGTGAGCCGCGACATGGAGCTGGCGCGTCACGGCCTGAAGGTGGTGGAGCGGCCCTTGTCCAACTTCCTGCCGCTGGACGACGGGGGCTATCTGAAAGTGGGGCCGGGCCGCACCGCGGCCGAAGTGGCGCGTTTTTCGCGCCGCGACGCCGAGCGGTTGGACGATTACGCGCGGCATCTGGACGCCGCCGCCGAGCTGCTGCGCGAGCTGGTGCTGCAAACGCCGCCCAATGCGGTGGCGGGCGGCTGGCTGAACGCCTTGCCGGAGCTGCTCAAGGCCGGCCGGCTGGGGCGGCGGCTGGGCAAGCTGGAACTGGCGCAGCAACGCGAATTGCTGGACCTGTTCACCAAGTCCGCCGGCGATTATCTGGACGGCTGGTTCGACAGCGATCCGATCAAGGCGGTTTACGGCTTCGACAGCGTGGTGGGCAACTACGCCAGCCCGTACGCGCCGGGTTCGGCCTATGTCCTGCTGCACCATGTGTTCGGCGAGGTCAACGGCCGCAAAGGCGCGTGGGGCCACGCGCTGGGCGGCATGGGCGCCATCACCCAGGCCATGGCCCGCTCGGCGCGCGAGCGCGGCGCGGAGATCCGCATCGACAGCGCGGTGCGCGAAGTGCTGCTGGACAAGGGCCGGGCGGTGGGCGTGGTGACGGACCGCGGCGAGCGGCTGGACGCGCGCGTGGTGGTGTCCAATCTCAATCCGCGGCTGCTCTACACCCAGTTGCTGGACCCGGCGGCGCTGCCGGCGGATTTCCTGCGCCGGATGCAGAGCTGGCGCTGCGGCTCCGGCACCTTCCGCATGAACGTGGCCCTGTCCGAGCTGCCGGATTTCAGCTGTCTGCCGGGCAAGGCGCAGGCGGAGCACCACGGCAGCGGCATCATCATCGCGCCCAGCCTGGCCTATATGGAGCGCGCTTATCACGACGCGCGCGAACGCGGCTGGTCCGGCCGGCCCATCGTGGAAGTGCTGATCCCGTCCACGCTGGACCCGTCCTTGGCGCCGCCGGGCCAACACGTGGCCAGCCTGTTTTGCCAGCACGTGGCGCCGCAATTGCCGGACGGCGCCAGCTGGGACGATCACCGCGAAGAAGTGGCGGACCTGATGATAGACACCGTCGCCCGCTACGCGCCCAATTTCAAGGGCGCGGTGCTGGGGCGGCAGATCATGAGCCCGCTGGATCTGGAGCGCACCTTCGGCCTGGTGGGCGGCGACATTTTCCACGGCGCGCTGGGCCTGGATCAGCTGTTCTCGGCGCGGCCCATGCTGGGCCACGCCGATTACCGCGGCCCCATTCCCGGCCTGTACACCTGCGGCGCCGGCGCTCACCCCGGCGGCGGCGTCACCGGCGCGCCCGGCCACAACGCGGCGCGCGAGGTGCTGCGCGATCTGGGGCGCCGCATGGCCTGAGCGCCAGGCAAAAAAAAGCCCGCGGCGCGAGCCGACGGGCCAAAGGGCTATCAAGAGGGAATCAGTAGAAGCGGTAATCCAGGGTGAGGCCGACGGTGCGCGGCGCGCCGACCACGCCCAGATTGTTGCCGCGCGCCGGCAGCTGCGCGTACAGCACGCCCTGGTTGCCCAGATTGTTGATGTAGCCGCGCACCGTCCAGGCGGCGCTTTCGTAGCCGGCGTTGAGGTTGGCCACGGTGTAGTCGCCGGCGGTGCGGCTGCGTTCATTGTTGATGTCGGAGTAGTAAGCCCCCACGCGGTTCAGGCTGCCGCCGACGAACAGGCCGTGATCCAGCCGCTGTTTGAAGCCCAGGTTCACCGTCAGATGGGGCGCGTAGTTGAATTGATTGCCCTGGATGCCGGGGTTGGCGGCGTCGCTCTGAGTCACCTTGGTGTTCAGCAGACCCAGGCCGGCGCTCAGCGTCAGCCGCGGCGTGGCCCGCGCCTTGGTTTCCAGCTCCAGGCCGTAGCTTTCGCCCTTGGGAATATTGGTGAAGCGCGAGCCCAGGATGGCCTGGTAGCCGGTGTACTGGTTGAAGAAGGCGTTGACGTTGAGGCTGAGACGCTGCTCCAGGAAGCTGGAGCGGCTGCTGGCCTCGTAGGCGGTGACTTCTTCCTTGTTGTAGGTGTAGTACTCGTTGTTGTTGTCCAGGCCGGAGCCGCCGGCGTTGTAGCCTTTGCGCACCGAGAAGCCCAGCGTGGTGTCCGGGCTGTATTTGTAGCTGAGGCCGGCCTTGGGCAGGAACAGCGTTTCGCCGATATCGAAGTCGGCGCGGGCCTGCTTGGGCATGCCCGGCTGCAGCGTGGTGTTGCGGCGCTGCGTCTCCCGCTCCACGCGGCTGCCCAGATTGAGGCTCCAGCGTTCGTTCAGCGCCAGCGTGGCCTCGCCGTAGACGGCCTGGGTTTTCAGCTTGTCCTTGGCCGCCACGCGCGGCGCCGCGTTCATGTCCTGATCCCTATCGTAGTAATACGCGCCCACCACGCCGCTGAGCGCGCCGTTTTGCGGCGCATAGCTCAGCCGCGCCTCGGCGGTATTGCTCTTCTCATCCAGCCGCATGCGGAAATCGCTGCTGTCCACGAAGGCGCTGACGTTGTCGGCGTGGCCCAGCAGCAACTGGGCGCTCCAGGCGTCGTTGAACTGGTATTGCAGATCGGTGCTGACGGTGTTGTTGAAGGAATCCTGATAACGCGCTTCGGTGGACAGGCGGTGGTATTGGTAATCGAAGTAATTGCCGTCCACATAGTTCAGGTATTCGCCCTTGTTCTTGCGGTGCGACACCGTCAGCTTGGCGCTGAAGCCGGGCAGGGCGCCGGGCTTCCACAGCAGTTTGCCGCGCGCGCTGCTGTGCTTGAGGTCGGACGGGTCCCACGGCGTGTTGCCGCCCGGATAATTGACGTAGCTGTGGCCGTTCAGGCCTTCGGCGGCGATGCGGAAGGCCAGCTCCTCGGTGATCGGCCCGGACACCATGCCGGCCAGCGTGGCCTTACCGTTCTTGTTTTCGTAGCCGGCGCGCAGCGCGCCCTCCCAATCGAAGCTGGGGTCCTTGGTGTTGATCACCACGGCGCCGGCCAGCGTATTGCGGCCCTGAGTGGTGGACTGCGGGCCGCGCAGCACTTCTATCTGTTCCACGTCCCAGGGGCTGGCGTCCACGTAACGCTGGCCGTTCCAGCTTTCCGGCATGCCGTCCACCGTGGTGCTGACCCGCGGGCGGGAGCCGGAAACCAGGGTGTTGTAGCCGGTGCCGGGGCCGGTGCCTTCCACGCCGCGGATATTGACGATGCCGGCGCCGTTGCTGCTGGCGTTGGGCGTGGCGGCCACGCTGTCGTACACCGATTTGTCGCCGCCGTGATCCATGTCGCGGATCACCGTCACCGCGGTGCTGGTGTCCTTCAGCGAGCGTTTGAGCTTTTCACCGGTGACGGTGACCGTGGGCAGCGCGGTTTGCTGGTCCTGAGCGTCGGGCGCCGCCAGCGCCGCGTGCGAGAGCGTCAGGCCGCCGATGCCGGCCAGCGCCAGCTGGGTGGACAGGGCAAGGGGAAGGCGTTTCAGATTGTGTTCCATCGTGCTGCGATTCCTGTTTTTTTTGTGCGTGACTCGAGATCGGCGCGCTTCTGAAGTTCGGCGGCGTCGTCTGGCTGGCGAGGAATCGTTGGCTACTGCGGCGAGGGGAACGAGGAGCGCGGACGGCCCTTGCGGGTCGTTGCGATCACCATGGTCAAATGATAGTATTTCTCATTCGCATTATGCAAATAAGGTGCGAACATTCTTGCTCAAGCACCGCGGAAAACGCCAGGAAACAAGATGCAGACAATGGAAGAAACGGCGTGGAATCAACACGCTGCGCGCAGTGCGGCTTGCTTGCAACACCCCGAGGCGGGCCAGCCGGCCTGGTGGGAGCGTCTGGCCACCGTGGGCGCGCCGCTCACCGAACGCCTGCCGGACGGCAGCGTATGCGTGACCTTCCTCTGGCGGGACCCCAACGGACCCGCCGCCCGTTCTCCGCTGGCCCGCGTCTACGTGGACGTCAATTCCGTTACCGATCACCATCGCGCCCAGCCGCAGTCGCTGGCGCGGCTGGGCGACACCGACGTCTGGTGGTGGCAGACCGAGCTGCCGGCCAACTGGCGCGGCAGCTACGCCTATATTCCGGTCACCGCCGAGCAGGCCCCGCCGGCGCCGGACGCCGACGCGCGCGCCAGCCGGCTGCGCCACCGCCAATGGTGGCTGGACATCATGAGCCGGGCGGCGGCGGACCCGCTCAACCCCCGCGCCGGCTATGTCAGCAGCTGGGGCGCGCCCTTGTCCGCGCTGCACCTGGACGCGGCGCCGGACCAGCATGCCTGGCAAGCCTGGGATCTGCGCCGCCAGGGCGCGGACCCGGCGCGGCTGAGCGTGATCCAGTGGGACAGCGCGCGGCTGGGCAAGACGCGCAGAGTCTGGCTGTACCAAACCGGCGCGCTGCCGGCCAAGGAGCGCGGCGAGCGGCCGCTGGCCATTTTGCTGGACGGCCAGCACTGGGCCGAGCGCATGCCGGTGTTCGCCGCGCTGGACGCGGACACCCGGCGCGGCCGGCTGCCGCCGGCGGTTTATCTCTTGGTGGACGTCATCGACAACCGACATCGGGAGCAGGACCTGCCCTGCAACGCCGATTTCTGGCTGGCGCTGCAACAGGAACTGCTGCCGCAGGCGGAGCGCGTCGCGCCGTTCAGCGCGCGGTCGGAACGCACGGCGGTGGCGGGGCAGAGCTACGGCGGCCTGGCGGCGATGTTCGCCGGCCTGCGCTGGCCGGAGCGCTTCGGCTGCGTGCTCAGCCAGTCCGGCTCCTTCTGGTGGCCTTACGTGGAACTGCACGAACGCGCCCGCGCCGTCAGCGAACGACGGCTGCCCGGCAGCCGCGGCCGGCTGACGGAACAACTGGAGGCCGGCGAACTGCCGCCGGGACGGCTGCGGGTATATCAGGAAGTGGGCAGCCGCGAAGAAGTGATGCTGGACGTCAACGCCAGCCAGCGCGCGGCGCTGGAGCGTGCCGGCCATTGCGTGCGCTACCAGGCGTTCGAAGGCGGCCACGACTGGCTGTGCTGGCGCGGCGGCCTGTTGGACGGACTGGCCTGGCTGTGGCGGGAGTCGGCGGAAGGTTGAGCCGGCGGGAGGGGGCTGAACTCCGGTTCTCAAGCCCCGCGCGGAATCACCATCGGCGTATGGCTGACCGGATCGTCGATGATCAGGCAGCGCAGGCCGAACACCTGTTCGATCAAATCCGCGGTGACGATGTCGCGCGGCGCGCCCTCGGCCACGATGCGGCCGTCGCGCATCGCGATCAGATGGCTGGCGTAGCGACAGGCGTGGTTGATGTCGTGCAGCACCGCCACCAGCGTGCGGCCGCCGTCGCGGTTCAAGCGGCGGAACAACTCCAACAGCTCGATCTGATGCGCGATGTCCAGATAGGTGGTCGGCTCGTCCAGCAGCAGTAGCGGCGTTTGCTGCGCCAGCGCCATTGCCACCCACACCCGCTGGCGCTGGCCGCCGGACAATTCGTCCACCAGCCGGTCCGCCAGCGCGTCGGTGCCGGTGGCCGCCAGCGCCAGGCTCACCGCCTCCTCGTCCTCCCGGCTCCATTGCCGCAACAGGCTCTGATGCGGGTAGCGCCCGCGCGCCACCAGGTCCGCCACGGCGATGCCGTCCGGCGCCACCGCGCTTTGCGGCAGCAAGCCCAGCTGCCGCGCCACCGTCTTGGCCGGGAAACTGTGGATGTCGCGGCCGTCCAGGCACACCTGGCCGGACAGCGGCTTCAACAGCCGGCTCAGGCTGCGCAGCAAGGTGGATTTGCCGCAGCCGTTGGGGCCGATGATCACGCTGAAGGAGCCGTCGGGGATCCGCACGTCCAACTGCTCGCAAATGGTGCGCTGGCGGTAGCCCAGCCGCAGGCGCTCGCCGCGCAGCCGCGGCAGGTCCGCGCCGGCCGCCGGCGCGGCGTCCAGTTTCAAATTCAGGGAAGTCACGGTTTTCGGGCTCCGGTTTGACGCAGCAACAGCCACAGCAGATACAGGCCGCCAATGCAGATGGTGACGACGCCCACCGGCAGCTGACGGGGATAGAAGAACTGCTGGGCGCCGTAATCCGCGGCCAGCAGCAAGAGCGCGCCGGTCCAGGCCGCGGTCAGCGGGCTGGTGGCCTGGGTGCGGCGCAGGCGCAGCGCGATTTGCGGCGCGGCCAGCGCGATGAAGGAAATCGGCCCGGCCGCGGCGGTGGCGGAAGCGATCAGCGCCACCCCCAGGCCCATCAGCCACAGCCGGGTGCGCTCCGCCGACACGCCCAGCGCGCTGGCGCAGTCGTCGCCCATCTCCAGCAGGCGCATGCGCCGCTGCAGCGTTAGCGCCGCCGCCATCGCCAGCAGGCAGCACAGCGCGGAGGGCAGGCCCTTGTTCCAGGTCATGCCGTTGAGCGTGCCCGCCCCCAGGTGGCCGCGCTCATCGCCGCCTCCAGGCTGGCGTTGATCAGCAGCCAGTGATTGAGCGCGCTCAGCATGGCGCTGACGGCGATGCCGACGATGATCAGGCGGAAGCCGTGCGCGCCTTGCCGCCAGGCCAGCAGATACACCAGGCCGGCGGACAGCAGGCCGCCGGCCAGCGCGCCGCCGGCGATCTGGAAATGGCCGCCGTTGAACAGGGTGATCACCACCAGCGCGCCGGTATAGGCGCCGGTGTTGAAGCCCACCACGTCCGGGCTGCCCAGCGGGTTGCGGATCAAGGACTGGAAAATCGCGCCGCTCATGCCCAGCGCCGCGCCCACCACCAAGGCCATCAACACCCGCGGCAGCCGCCATTGCTGCACCACCGCCACCTCCAGCCGGCCGCCCTGGCCTTGCAAGGCCTGCCACACCTGTTCCAGGCTCATGGGCAAGGCGCCGGCGCGCAAGCTCATCGCCGCCAGCGCCGCGCAGGCGGCGGCCAACAGCAAACAGGTCCACAGCCCGCCCAGCGCCAGCCGGCCGTTGCAGCGGCCGTCCGGGCTGCCCCAGCTCAACACCGCCGGCTTCACGAGCGGCCTCCGGGCGCGGCGTGGCGGCGCGCCAGCCAGATCAAGGCCGGCGCGCCGATGAAGGCGGTGACGATGGAGACCCGCAGCTCGCCCGGCGTCAGCAGGCGGCCGACGATGTCCGAGCTCAACAGCAGAATGGGGGCCAGCAGCAAGGTGAAGGGCAGGGTCCAGCGCAGATCGGCGCCGCCCAGCCAGCGGGCCAGATGGGGAATCATCAGGCCGATGAAGGCGATGGGGCCGGCCACGGCGGTGCTGGCGCCGCACAGCAGGGTGATGGCCAGCACCGCGCCGGCCTGGATCAGCAGCGGCCGGCCGCCCAGGCTCACCGCCAGATCGCTGCCCATGCCCAAAGTGTTCAAGGGCCGCGCCAGCAGCAGCGCTAGCAGGCCGCCGGCGGCGATGACCGGAGCCACCAGCGCCACCGGGGTCATGCTGCGCACGTCCAGCGTGCCGGCGTTCCAGTAGCGCAGCTGATTGAAGGCCAGCGGGTCCAGCAGGGTGATGGCGGTGGACAAGCCCATCAGTACCGCGCTGACGGCCACGCCGGCCAGCACGAAGCGCAGCGGGTCCATGCGGCGCCCGCGCGCGCCCACCGCGTACACCAGCAAGGTGGCGCCCAGCGCTCCGGCGGCGGCGCAGCCCAGATAGCCCAGCTGGCTGTCCACGCCCCAGGCCGCCACGCCCAGCACCATGGCGAAGCTGGCGCCGGCGTTGACGCCCAGCACGCCGGGGTCCGCCAGCGGATTGCGCGACAGCGCCTGGATCAGCGCGCCGGACAGGCCCAGCGCCGCGCCGGCCAGCAGGCCCAGCAGGGTGCGGGGCAAGCGGCCTTGCAGCACGATCACGCTGTCCGGGTCGCCGCCGCCGTGCAGCAGGCTGCGCCATACGACGGAGGCCGGAATCGATTTGGCGCCCAGCATCAGGCTTAACAGGGCAATGGCCGCCAGCGCGGCCAGGCAGCACAGCAACAGGGTCAGGCGGCGGCTTGGCGGCGCCGTGGGCGCGAGCAGGGCCGAGGCGGGACGGATTGACATGATCAAATGCAAATGATTCCTAATACAGACTGCTGATGTTACCATGCGGCATCCATAACGGAACACCATCTTGCCGGGCGCGCGCGGGAAGCAAACCACGCCGTCCGCCGGGCGCGCCGGCGCATGCCAAGCGGCCTCCACCCCTGTCGAGATAAAACTTTGTCATGAAAAAGTCGCCTATCTTCGTTGATTTCAGCCTGCTCAGGCTCAACCCGCATTTCCGCTCTATCTTCATCGCCCGCATGATCTCGGTGTTCGCCTTCGGCATCCTGATGGTGGCGGTGCCGGTGCAAATCCATCAGCTCACCGGCTCCACGCTGCAAGTGGGCGCGGCGATGGCGCTGGACGGCGTCGGCATGTTCGCCGGCCTGATGTGCGGCGGCGTGCTGGCGGACCGCATGGACCGCCGCCGGCTGATTCTGCTGGGCCGCTCGCTGTGCGGTCTGGGCTTTCTGGCGCTGGCGCTCAACGGCTTCATGACCAACCCCTCGGTGCTGGCGCTCTACGTGGTGTCGGCCTGGGACGGTTTTTTCAGCGGCATCGGCATCACCTCGCTGATGGCGTCCATCCCGGTGCTGGTCGGCCGTGAAAACCTGCCGGCCGCCGGCGCGCTGAGCATGCTGACCATGCGCATCGGCGGCGTGCTGTCGCCCTTGCTGGGCGGCCTGATCATCGCCGCCGTCGGGGTGAACTGGAACTATCTGCTGGCCGGCGTCGGCACGCTGGCCACCCTGATCCCGCTGACGCGTTTGCCGTCCTTGAAGCCGCAGGGCGGGGAGCCGGCGCACCCGCTGCGTTCCTTGCTGGAGGGTTTCCAGTTCCTGTGGCAGAACAAGGTGGTGGGCGCGGTGGTGGCGGTGGGCACGCTGCAAACCTTGCTCAGCGCGGTGCGGGTGTTGTATCCCTCGCTGGCGGAGGACGGTTACGGCGGCGGCGCTTTCGAGGTGGGCCTGATGTATTCGGCGGTGCCCTTGGGCGCGATGATAGGCGCGTTCACCAGCGGTTGGGTGGGCGGTTTGAGCCGCCCCGGCGCGGTGATGTTGAGCTGCGTGCTGGCTTCGTCGCTGAGCATCGCCTCCTTGGGTCTGGTCCATCATCTGGCTTACGGCCTGCTGGCCTTGGCTTTGCTGGGTTATTTCGGTTCCATCGCGTCCTTGTTGCAGTTCACCTTGGTGCAGGGCAATACGCCGGATCATTTGCTGGGCCGGGTGAACAGCCTGTGGAACGCGCAGGATGTGGTGGGCGATGGTCTGGGCGCTTTGGGGCTGGGCGCGTTGGCGCGGGCCTTGGCGCCGTTGACGGCGGTGGGCTGGTTCGGCGCGGCGGCCGCGGCGGCCAGCCTGGCGATGTGCGGGGCTTTTGGGTCTTTGCGGCGTTTGGCCGGCGGCGCGGTCGCCGAGGCGGAGGCGGCCGGGGAGCCGGCGCGGCAGGGCGCGGGGTCCTAGCGCCAAGGGTTTGTTAGAACGGATGTTGTCGCAGGGCGGAAACCTCGGTTGGGGTTTTCGCCTTTTTTCATCCTCTGATGATTTTGATTGCCGGGGCTGCCCGGCGAGCAGGGAGAGGATATTTTCTTGGCCAAATATTACAAATATTAAAGGCCACCTTGTCACCCGACAGCAGGCTTGAAGGAGCCTGGGGCGCGTCAGATACATGGTTTCTTTTGGGGAATAATGCTTATCCACAGGTAAGGGCAATGTAGCCTAGTTACCCACAGAGCGAGCTAGGCAGCAAATCAACACTCCCTGGTTTAGAGAATTGGCCCCCTCGTGTAGCGCCCAGGTGTCCCCTCGGGGCGCGCCGGAGAAAAAGAGGTCTGCAAGGTTTAGGCAGGCACGAAGCAGGATTGGCGTACCGGAACAAACTAACCGGCGAGTGCAGGCACTCTCCCACAACGCACCTACCAATCAGGTACTGCCTGGAGGGATGACGAATATACGCGCAGAGGCCTATATCCGAGTTTGTTAATGAGACCCCAATTCCGTGTGCCGTATGTGGGCGATAACGTGGGGATTGTTGTCGAGGGGGCGGTTGGGGGTCAAGGTGGGGTGGTTGCTGTGATTGAGCGTAGTTTACTTGTTGAGTGATCTAGTTTTGAATCCGCTTCGCGGATATTGATTTAGGTGCCGCTTTCCGCGCTGACCGAGCGAGGCAAGCGCAGCGTCGCGAGGGAATAAGACGGGGAGGGGACGGGCCGCCGCCCCCTTTCATCCCCCCTCGTCCCCCAGGACGCGAAACCCCGAAGAAAAAGGGGCCTGCAAGGCGCAGCTGAACTCTCTACGTGCAAATCTTTGATTCGCTCAGTGATAATTTGCTAGCGTCAAATTGCTCAAGCAAAGCAACCACCCTACCTTGACCCCAAGCGTCCCCTCGGCAACAATCCCCCGTTGCCGCCCACATGCGGCACACGGGATTGGCGTCCCGTTCGTGTGTACCACCAGCCTACGCAGCATACTGCGCGGGCTGTTTCACCATGGCTGTGCCGTTTGGCAGGCGCATGGTGGGAGAGTGCCATGCACTCACCGGTCTGGTACACACCCGGTACGCCAATCCTGCCACGCGCCTGCCTAATACCTCCGCTTCTCTCGGCAGGTGGTTTATCTTGTGTCACAGCAGGAGAAACACCATGCAACAGCCTCAAAACTTTCCCCCGCGCCGCCGCTACAAACTGAACGCCCTGGAACAACAGAGCGCACTGCTCCCCTTCGTCCGCTTCTGCCCCGGCCGCACCTACCCGCATTACTGGCAAATGCCTACGCCCAGCAAGGATCTCCTCGCCGACCACGCCTACGGCCGCGAATGCGCGGCTCACCTGTTGCAATGGCTGAAGGACAATCGGGAATACGTCGGTAAAGGCCTGCTCAGCCGCGTGGCGCGCGACATCGATTTTGACGACCGCGCCGGACGCGGCCAGTGGATGGGCTTTTTCAACTATCTGGAAATCATGATGCTGCTGGGCGCCGACCGGGTCCGGGTTTACCGCCATGTAGACAGCCAACACCAGATCTACCTGGCGCTGGGACAGCGTTTCAGCCTGGAAGCGCGCTTCCGCCGCATCCGCTTGCGAAACCGCTAAACGTCTTGCGGTGGGTATCGCTGCGCTCCACCCACCCTACGGTGAATGGTCTTGTAGGGTGGGTGGAGCCGTAGGCGATACCCACCAAACCCCGCCATTGAGACCCAAGCATCGATTCCATCGCGTTTCCGCGTGGGTATCGCTGCGCCCCACCCACCCTATGATGGATGGTCTTGTAGGGTGGGTGGAGCCGCTAGACGATACCCACCGACATCGTTTGCCGCCGAGCCGGCGCACGCAAAAAAAGCGGGGCAGCCCAAAGCGGCCCCGCTT
Source organism: Chromobacterium sp. Beijing (assembly GCF_021496765.1). NCBI lineage: Bacteria > Pseudomonadati > Pseudomonadota > Betaproteobacteria > Neisseriales > Chromobacteriaceae > Chromobacterium > Chromobacterium sp. Beijing. Next base: position 3,996,170 of record NZ_CP053750.1, on the reverse strand, counting down.
GATTCCTGCTTGCTTGAATGTCAGCCGAGGCTCCAATGCCTCTTGCCGATGTGGCAGGCACTGTCGCGCGGCTTACTGGCCGTGCTTCTCCTCGCCCAGCTTGTCCAGATAGCGCAGGATGCGGCCGCTGTCCTGCTCCAGCTTCTGCATCCGCTCGACGATCTCCTGCTCGTCCAGCGGGCCTTCCTGGCCAAACACCGCCAGCGCGGCGCCGATGTGCTGGCTGGCCTGCTGCTCGGTGGCCGCCAGCTCGCTCCAGGAGCGGGTCTGGCCAAAAGACTGCTGGCCTTGCAGTTGCAGCCAGCCTTGCAGCTCGCTGCCCTGCTCCAGCGGCTTGGCCTCCTCTATCGAGTGATAGGCGGTCTGCTTGAAGATCACGTGGCCCACCTTTTGCAGGCTGAGCTGGGATTTGTCGTGCACGCGGTTCACCTGCGCCATTACCTGCTGCGACTGCTCCACCTGGCTGCTGAAGCGCTGGCGGAAGGTTTCCACCGAGTCCTTGACCTGGCTGGCCACATTGCCGGCGGCGCTGGCCTGGGTCTGCATATTGCCGATGCGCAGCGACAGGTTTTCCAGCACGTCCTGCACATTGTTGGCGGTGCTCTTGCTGCGTTCGGCCAGCTTGCGCACTTCGTCGGCCACCACGGCGAAGCCGCGGCCGGTTTCGCCGGCGCGGGCGGCTTCAATGGCGGCGTTCAGCGCCAGCAGATTGGTTTGGTCGGCGATGGCGGAGATGTCGGCCAGCGAGGTTTCTATGCCCTGCCATTCCTGGGCCAGCGCGGTGCTGGCGGTGTCCATGCTGCTGACGCTGTCGGCGATGGTGTCCAGGTGGCCGGACAGGTGTTGGGCGGTTTCCAGGCTGACGCGCGCGCCGTCCGCGGTGTCCTGGGTGATGGCGGCCACGTCGGCCATGGCCTGGCTGATGTCTTCCAGATCGCTCTGATTGCTGGCCAGATCTTTGCGCAGATGCGGGTTGTTGAGCGCGGCCAGCTGCGAGGACAGGCGGTTGCGGCGGATGTAGCCGTCGTTGTCGGCCATGGTCTGGATGGCGTGGTTGACGCTGCCCAGCGAGCTGGCCAGGATGCCCGGCAGGCCCTGGCTCAGCGGGCGGCGGCTGTAGTCGCCGGCGCTGATGGCCTTGAAGCAGGTGTTGATTTCCTTGAAATAGGTTTCGATCAGGTCGAGGAAATCGTTGAGCTGCCAGGCGAGCTTGCCCACTTCGCCCAGGTTGCGGGTGCCGGTGGCGCGGTGGTGCAGTTCGCCGGAGCTGGCGTAGCCCAGTTGTTCGTGCAGGGTGTTGAGCAGGCCGAAGATGCGGCCGCTGTGGCGCCACAGCAGCAGGGACAGGGCGATGGAGACGGCCAGCAGCAGCGCGTCCACGATGTGGCCGACGATTTCCGGGAACAGGAAGCCGTCCAGCAGCGAGAAGGCGACCAGCAGGTTGAAGCTGATGATGCACCAGCCCAGCTGGGTGCGCAGGAAGGGCGGTTTTTTGTCGTGGTTCATGCGGCGACTCCCGGCGCTTGCAGCACCTGGGCGTTGAGGGACAGGATGAAGTCCTGATAGCTGACGCCTTTTTCCGCCAGCACTTGCAGCAGCCAGGCCACGGAGGCGTCAGGCGCGGTGGCCTTGTTGTGGCTGGCTTCGATCTGGCGCATCTGGGCGTAGACGGGTTCTATGGCCTTGATGGCTTCCTGGCTGGGCGGCCGGCGCACGGAGTAATAGCCTTGCAGTTGGCCGCGCAGATCGTAGTCCGGGGTGACGTTGGCCAGCACCCAGTAGTAGTCGCCGTTTTTGCTGTGGTTTTTCACCACGGCGAAGAATTCCTGGCCCTGTTGCAGGGTTTTCCACATCAGCCGGTAGGCGCCGCGCGGCATGTCGGGATGGCGGATCAGATTATGCGGTTTGCCCAGCAGTTCGTGCTCGGCGTAGCCGGCGATGCGCATGAACACGCGGTTGGCGTAGGTGATGTGGCCGGTGGGGTCGGTCTTGGTGATGATCAGTTCATGAGGAGCGAGCCGGATTTCCTTGCTGGCCGGGCCGGCGGCGGGGTGCGTCATGGTCTGTTTCTCTCTTATTTGTCGATTGCATAACCTCTAAATGTTCATTTTCGGCCACTGGCCCAGTAGGGGCAAGCGTTTATTTATTTGTACTGCCCATGCTTGACAGGGTGCTGCTTAAATTACTTCTTAATAATCCAGTTCTTACAAAAACAAAAGGATGCCTTCGGCATCCTTTGCGGCGCGGGTGGGCAGGGCGTCAGAGCCGGTTCAATATCTTGGGGCGCGCCGCTGGCATGGAAGCGGTTTTCAGAGTTTGACGATCTGGCGGATCTGGGACACGCAGGCGCGGGCATCGTCTATCAGCTTGGCGAATTCCGGGCTGTTGATCTCGGCGTGGCTGAGCCAGCGCACCTTATTGCTGATCCGGTACTGGACGCGGATGCCGGCCGGGGTTTGCTGCTGCTTGGCGTTGACCTCGTACCAGGGAGAGCTGACCTTGCACTCGAAGGCCGGCTGGATGGCCTTGGCGCCCTTGAGCAGCACGTCGGACTGCATGGCGCTGGCGTCGCCCAGGTAGACGTCGGCCAGGTTGCCGTTGCGCTTGTAGCTGTCGAAGCTGTCCCACACGCCCTTGAAGTGGGAGTCGTAGAGAAACAGGCCGGAGATCTTCTCCAGCATGCGCGGGTCGCGCACGCTCATGCGCAACGGGTAGACGGACGGCACCATGAAGGAGGTCATGTCGCGCTGGACCTTGCAGCCTTCCGGCTGATTGCTCAGCCGGTTGCACAGGCTTTGGTCGGTGGCGCTGACGCCCTGGTAGCGGTCTTGCAGAATGGTGTCGATCAGCGTGGAGTTGCCCAGTTCGATATCGGCGCGGACGTCGGCGCTGCCGTCGGCTTGCAGCGCGTTTTCGCGCTTGATGTTCAGATCGGTGCGCGCCGGCTCCATCGGCACCTGGGTCTGGCTGACCACGCCGTCCTTGCCGATGATGAAGGCCCAGCGGTCTTGCAGGTCAGACATGATGCGGCCGGGCTGGAAAAAGGGGTTGGTCGGGTCCAGCCACCAAGTCTGGCCGGCGATGTCGGCGCGGACGATCATGTGGTTGGGCGCGCCGATGCCGGGCAGTAGCAGCGGCGGGGCGAACTTGCCGCGGTAGATCAGCGCCGGCTCGGCGGCGACGCCGGAGCGGCGCAGCATGGCGGTCAGCAGGGTGGAGAGGTCTTTGCAGTCGCCGTAGCCGTGCTTTTCGATTTCCGCCAGCGTGAACGGCACCAGGCCGCGTTCCGCCAGACGGGTGTCGTTGAGGTAGCGGTAGTTGCGGTTGATGTGCTGCATGAAGGCAGCCGCCTGCTCCGCGGCCGGCTTGCCCTGGTTGGCGGCCACCACGGCGGCGGCGGCCGGCGGCAGCGGCGCGGCCAGGATTTCGTTGTAGCGGCGGGCGTGAGCGCCGAAGTGGTCTTGCGGCTGGTCCGAGGTGGCGATCACCAGCTGAGGCCATTCGCGCAGCGCGCTGTTGTTCCACTCGTTGATGTAGTTGAGGTAGCGCGGCCGGCGCAGCGAGACCTTGATGCGTTTGCGGTCCGCGCTGGCGTCCACCGCGTAATCGTCCAGCATCATGCCGCGCCAGATCAGCGGGCGCGTGGACTGGATGTCGAAGTTGAAGCTGTCTTCGCGCGCTTTTTGCGGGCCCAGGTCCAGTTGGTAGCGCAGCTGGCGCACCAAGGGCTGCGCCACGCTGTGGGTCTTGATGCGGTAGGACACGGTGCTGCCCACCGACAATTCCGGGAAGGCCATCCAGGTTTGCATGTCGCGGCTGACGCCGGCGTCCGGATTGGGCGCGGCGCGGGTTTCGATCTGGGATTTGCCCAGTTTGATCACTTTGCCGTTGGGCTGGATCACTTCGGCCTGCTCCACCCGCAGGCGGTCTTCGGCCGGGTAGGTGAAGTCGATGCGGGACAGCTGTTCGCGGCCGGAGGGGTGCAGGATGGTGAATTGCTTGCTGGTGACGCAGTCCAGGCTGTTGTCTTTATTGTGCTGGCAGCTGACGGCGGTTTTGACCGCCAGCGGCGCTTCGCTGACCGGTTGCAGCGCGGCGGCGCTGAAGCTGCTGTAGAGGCCGGCGGCCAGCCCGAGAGTGAGTGTACGCATAGTGGAATCGAAAAGTGTGATGTTGCGGTGATGATTATACGGCGCGAGGGCGGAGAAAACGCGCATCCGGCGTCCGCGCCGCCGGATGGGGTCAAGCGTTCCATATTCGCATATTAGCGCTTGCGAATGTGTGTGCTTTTTGTGTGAACGGCGTCATAGCGCCGCAGAGTCGATAAGGGGGTAGGGCTCGTCGGCAGGCAATGCTGGGCTGACAGACGAGCGGCCGGCCTGCTCGCAGGCGGTCTTTACGGCGCTTCGGTGGCGAAGCCGATCTTGCTGATGCCGCCTTGTTGGGCGCTGGCCAGGGTTTTGGCCACGGTTTCGTAACGCACGCTCTTGTCGGCGAACAAGTGCAGCTCCACTTGCGGGTTGTCGCGGGCGGCGGCGGCGAAACGGGCGTCCAGCTCGCCTTCCGGCACTTTGACGTCGTTCCAGAACACCGCGCCGGCGGCATCTATGGCCAGGCGGATTTCCTTGGGCTGGCTCTGCTGCGCGGCGGCGCTGGCCTGCGGCAGATCCAGCTTGACGGTATTGGTCAGCAGCGGGGTGGTGATGATGAACACCACCAGCAGCACCAACATCACATCCACCAGCGGGGTGGTGTTGATGTCGGCCATCGGGGCGGAGCCGCCCTTGTCGAAACTACCGAAGGCCATCGATCTCTCCGGACTGAGTCAGCAGCTGGGCGTGCAGATCGTGGGCGAAGTAGTCCATGTCCTGAGCCATGATGCGCTGCATGCGGGTCAGGGCGTTGTAGGCCAGCACCGCGGGGATGGCGGCGGCCAGGCCGGCGGCGGTGGCCACCAGGGCCTCGCCGATGGGGCCGGCCACCGCGGCGATGGTGACCTGGCCGGCCGCGCCGATGTTCACCAGCGCGTGGTAAATGCCCCATACCGTGCCGAACAAGCCGATGAAGGGCGCGGTGGAGCCCACCGAGGCCAGCACGGTCATGCCGGTTTCCTGCTTGCCGTTTTCCTGGGCCAGGCCCTTGCGGATGGCGCGGGTCAGGAATTCGTCCAGATCGCAGCTCTGGCCCAGCGGGCGCTCAGCCTGGCTGCGGTAGTGGCGCAGCGCGGCCAGGCCCTGGCGGGTGAGGTTGGCGAAGGGCGCGCGGGAATCCTGCAGCTGGGTTTCCGCCTGTTTCCAGTTGGGGGCGTCCCACAGCGCGGCCTCGGCCTGCTTGTTGGCGCGGCGGATATGCCAGGTGCTGACGCCGCGAACCAGGATCAGGTACCAGGTCAGCACCGACATCAGGACCAGGATCATGAACACCGCGACCAGCACGGCGTCCCCTTGTTGGAATACAGTCATTAGATTCATGATTTGGCAGACTTCAAAGAAAATTCAACGGGAACGATAAAGGTGTAGGCGATGGCTTCATTGCCGCGTTTGGCCGGGGTGAAGGTCCATTTCTTCACCGCCGCCAGGGCGGCGCGGTCCAAGCGCGGGAAGCCGCTGGTGTTGGCCAGCGCCACGTCCAGCGGCTGGCCTTGGGCGGATACGTGCACCCGCAGCTGCACGGTGCCGGTTTCGCCTTCCTCGATGGACAGCGCCGGGTAGGCCGGCTTGGGATTGTTCAGATAGCCGCCCCGGTACATCGGCTCGGTGATCGAGGGCTTGGCGTCGGCGGACTGGCCGCGCGAGCTGCCGCCCTCGGCGGAGCTGGTGGCCGCGCTGGGCTTGCTTTCCGCCGCGGGGGCGGCGGTGGGCACGCTGATGGCCTTGGCGCTAGGCGCGGCCGGCGTGGGCGTGGCCATTACCTTGGGTTTGACCGGAGTCGGCTTCGGCGTCGGGGTGGGCTTGACCTGCGGCGTCGGCTTTTTCTCGGGCTTGGGCTGCTGCTTGGGCGCAGCCGGCGCGGCGGCCTTGCTGGGTGCGGCCAGGCTGATCATTTCCATGCTGGCGACGCGCGGCAGCGTGATCGGCGCCTGCATCGCCACTGCGCCGCCCATCAGCACGAAGACCAGGGCATGCAGGCCCACGGTGCTGGAGAGCGCCGAGTATTGAAGAATTCGCTGGTTCATGACGGTGATGATAATACAAACTATTCTCATTATCCAAGCTGGAAAACGCGTATATTCTCACGTCATTGATATGGGTAAATAAATGACGGGAAAAGGATTTTGCCAAGCGTCGCGTCCGCCGGCGCGCCGGAGCGGCCCGGCGCTTGCAATCCATGGTTTTGCCTGCATATTTTGCAGCATTGGCCACGGCGGAGTGCCGGTGGCGACATTATTGGAATACAAAACATGCAACAGTTCGACGGAACCACCATCGTGTCCATTCGCCGCGGCAATCGCGTGGCGCTGGGCGGGGATGGCCAGGTCACCCTGGGCAACATCGTGATCAAGGCCTCGGCGCGCAAGGTGCGCAAGCTGCATGGCGGCAAGGTGCTGGCGGGCTTTGCCGGCGGCACCGCCGACGCCTTCACCCTGATCGAGCGTTTTGAAGCCAAGCTGCAAAAACATCAGGGCAATCTGCTGGTGTCGGCGGTGGAACTGGCCAAGGACTGGCGCACCGACCGCATGCTGCGCCGGCTGGAGGCGATGCTGATCGTCGCCGACAAGAACAGCACCCTGATCATCACCGGCAACGGCGACGTGCTGGAACCGGAGCAAGGCATCGCCGCCATCGGCTCCGGCGGCGCCTACGCCCAGTCCGCGGCGCGCGCGCTGTTTGAAAACACCGATCTGGCGCCGGAAGTGGTGGTGAAGAAGTCGCTGGAGATCGCCGGCGACATCTGCATCTACACCAACCACAACCATGTGATCGAGCTGTTGGACGACGCCGAAGAGCCGGAAGGCAAAGAGCCGGCAGCCAACTGAGCCGCCCGATTCAAGAATCAAATCGCCGGGAGCGCCGCTTCCGGCTGGAGAATGTCATGACGCAAATGACCCCGCAGGAAATCGTCCACGAGCTGGACCAACACATCATCGGCCAGAACGCCGCCAAGCGCGCGGTGGCGGTGGCCTTGCGCAACCGCTGGCGCCGCCAGCAGGTGGCCGAGCCGCTGCGCAGCGAAATCACCCCCAAGAACATCCTGATGATAGGCCCCACCGGCGTGGGCAAGACCGAGATCGCCCGCCGCCTGGCCAAGCTGTCCGGCGCGCCCTTCATCAAGATAGAAGCCACCAAGTTCACCGAGGTGGGCTATGTCGGTCGCGATGTGGACACCATCATCCGCGACCTGGTGGAAGTGGCGATCAAGGACACTCGCGACGCCGCCATCAAGCGCAACCGCCCGCGCGCGGAAGACGCGGCGGAAGACCGCATCCTGGACGTGCTGCTGCCGCGTCCGCGTCAGCAGGCCGGTTTCTTCGGCGGCGAGCCGGAAGCGGAGGCCAAGCCGGAAGACGGCGCCACCCGCCAGAAATTCCGCAAGATGCTGCGCGAAGGCGCGCTGGACGATAAAGAGATCGAAATCGAAATCGCCGCGCCGGCGGCGCAGATGAATGTGATGGCCCCGCCGGGGATGGAGGATTTCGCCAGCCAGCTGCAAGGCATGTTCCAGGGCATGGGCTCCGGCAAGAAACAGACGGCCAAGATGAAGGTGACGGAGGCGCGCAAGCAGTTGATCGACGAGGAAGCCGCCAAGCTGGTCAACGACGAGGAACTGCGCGCCGAAGCGCTGAAGAACGTCGAGCAGAACGGCATCGTGTTCCTGGACGAGATCGACAAGGTCACCAGCCGCAGCGAAGGCCAGGGCGGCGCCGACGTCTCGCGCGCCGGCGTGCAGCGCGACCTGCTGCCGCTGGTGGAAGGCACCACCGTGTCCACCAAGTACGGCATGGTCAAGACCGACCACATCCTGTTCATCGCCTCCGGCGCCTTCCAGCTGTCCAAGCCGTCGGACCTGATCCCGGAACTGCAAGGCCGTCTGCCCATCCGCGTTGAACTCTCCTCGCTGACCGTGGACGACTTCAAGGCCATCCTCACCAGCACCAACGCCTGCCTGACCCGTCAGTACCAGGCGTTGATGGCCACCGAGGGCGTGGAACTGGAGTTTGCCGAATCCGGCATCCAGCGCCTGGCCGAGATCGCCTGGCGGGTCAACGAGAAAACCGAGAACATCGGCGCGCGCCGTCTCTACACCGTGATGGAAAAGCTGCTGGAAGAAGTGGCATTCGACGCCAAGGCCGGCCGCTGCGAGATCGACGCCGCCTATGTCGACAGCAAGCTGGAGCAGGTGGCCGAGCGCGAAGATCTGGCGCGTTACGTGCTCTGATCCACTCCTTATATATAGAAACGCGAACGGCGGCCGATGGCCGCCGTTTTTGCATCCGTCTCAGCGCGTCTCACAGGCCGGCTTGGCGGCGGCTGGCATGGCCGCCAAATCGCGGAACGCCTCCGGGTGATGCCGCCAATACCAATCCTTCACCTCCTCGTGGTCCAGCTCCAGGAAAGCCTTCAAGCCCGGCAACAGCAGCATGGGCAGCACGGTGGCCAAATGCAGCAACGCGAAGATCAGATAAACCCGGTCCAGCGGCAGCACATGCAGCAGCGCTCCGGCCAGCGCCGGCCCCAGCATCGAGCCTATCTTCACCAGCATCACATTGATGGCGGAAAAGCGCGCGCGGTAATTCTCCGGCACCGCCAGCGTGCGGTGGGTCTGGCCGATCAGCTGGTTCAGCGCGAACATCAGCCCCATCACCGCGAAACAGGCCAGGATCAGCCAAGGGTTGTCGCTGAGCGCCACCACCAGCATCAATACACCGCAGACCAGCATGCCGAGGGTGCGCGCCTGGTAACGGCTGAAGCGGCGCAGCAGCACATGGGTGAACCATAGCGAACCCAGCAGCATGCCGGCGCTGATCGCCGCCTCGCAACCGCCCAGCCAGGCGGCGGACAAACCCAGCGCATGCAGCTTGACCGGCAGCAAGGTGGTCACCAGCGGCATGAAGGCCACCAGGGTGATGAATACCGCCAAGGTCCAATAGCGTTCCAGCGGAATGCGCCAGCGCGCGTACAAGCCGCTGCGGATATCTTCCAGCCAGGGGCTGCGGACGGCGCCTGCCGCGCGCGGCGGCACGCGCACATATAAGGAGGCCGCGGCGGCCACCACCAGCAAGAAGGCATAGGCCAGCAGAGTCAGGGTGGGTGAGGTCGCCGCCATCAGGCCGCCGCCCAAGACCGGGCCGATCAGATTGCCGGCCGACTGCGAGCTTTTCTGCAAGGACAGCGCATCGCCCAGTCTGGCCGCCGGCACCATCTCGGCGGCGATGCTCAGCATGGACGGCAGCACGATGGACCAGGCCAGCATGGCCAGCGACTCCACCGCAATCACCCAGCCGATGCGATACCAGCCCATGGCCGCCATCAGCGCCAACAGCAGGGCGCTCAACATCGCCAACAGCATGCCGCCGCCTATCAGCCGGTTCTTGGGCAGGCGGTCGCCCAAGGGCGCGGTCAGCGGCAGCGACAGCAACATCACCAGCGCGGTGATCGAGCCGAACCACGCCATATCGCGCGCGCCGCCGGATTGCACCACCCACCAGCTGATGGCGACGTAACCGGCGCCCATCGCCAGCCCGCTCAGCACGTCGCTCAGCATCAAGGCGTAAAACGGCGCGGGCAGGCCCTCCAATCGTTGACGCAAGGTTTGCTGCATGAGGAGGGCTCCTGGGCGGTGGGGATGCGCTTAGCTTAACAATTAATGACTAAGGCATAAAGTCTGCGTCGAATAATTTGCCGGAAAGCGGGTTTTTCGGAAAAACCGGGCAAAATCTGCCCGCTTTCGCAGCTTATCTGCCGACGACAACAAGCTGGGAAGCCTTGTTTTCCGGCTTGCCCAAAAGTTCTTGTAAAATTCTTTATGGATGATATTCATTTAAATCATTGACTTAGGTGTTGATATCTTAAAAACCCTCTCTTTTTTCAAAATAGGTGTTGACGGAGCGAGGGCTGTAACGTATATTTCACCTCCTCAGCAGACAACGCAGCGACGGAAACGAAACGCAGCGACCTGCACTGATCTTTAACAGAACGAATAACCGATAGGTGTAAGTGCTCGGTCGATGACCAAACACTTGCACTGCAAGACGAGAAATGTCTCGATGTTTCTTTGATCTTGCGTGCCAGAAAATTTGCTTGGAATTGAACTGAAGAGTTTGATCCTGGCTCAGATTGAACGCTGGCGGCATGCTTTACACATGCAAGTCGAACGGTAACAGGGTGCTTGCACCGCTGACGAGTGGCGAACGGGTGAGTAATGCATCGGAATGTACCGTGTAATGGGGGATAGCTCGGCGAAAGCCGGATTAATACCGCATACGCCCTGAGGGGGAAAGTGGGGGACCGTAAGGCCTCACGTTATACGAGCAGCCGATGTCTGATTAGCTAGTTGGTGAGGTAAAGGCTCACCAAGGCGTCGATCAGTAGCGGGTCTGAGAGGATGATCCGCCACACTGGGACTGAGACACGGCCCAGACTCCTACGGGAGGCAGCAGTGGGGAATTTTGGACAATGGGCGCAAGCCTGATCCAGCCATGCCGCGTGTCTGAAGAAGGCCTTCGGGTTGTAAAGGACTTTTGTCCGGGAGCAAATCCTAGTGGTTAATAACCGCTGGGTCTGAGAGTACCGGAAGAATAAGCACCGGCTAACTACGTGCCAGCAGCCGCGGTAATACGTAGGGTGCAAGCGTTAATCGGAATTACTGGGCGTAAAGCGTGCGCAGGCGGTTGTGCAAGTCTGATGTGAAAGCCCCGGGCTTAACCTGGGAACGGCATTGGAGACTGCACGACTAGAGTGCGTCAGAGGGGGGTAGAATTCCGCGTGTAGCAGTGAAATGCGTAGAGATGCGGAGGAATACCGATGGCGAAGGCAGCCCCCTGGGATGACACTGACGCTCATGCACGAAAGCGTGGGGAGCAAACAGGATTAGATACCCTGGTAGTCCACGCCCTAAACGATGTCAACTAGCTGTTGGGGGTTTGAATCCTTGGTAGCGTAGCTAACGCGAGAAGTTGACCGCCTGGGGAGTACGGCCGCAAGGTTAAAACTCAAAGGAATTGACGGGGACCCGCACAAGCGGTGGATGATGTGGATTAATTCGATGCAACGCGAAAAACCTTACCTGGTCTTGACATGTAACGAACGCCGCAGAGATGTGGTGGTGCCCGAAAGGGAGCGTTAACACAGGTGCTGCATGGCTGTCGTCAGCTCGTGTCGTGAGATGTTGGGTTAAGTCCCGCAACGAGCGCAACCCTTGCCATTAGTTGCCATCATTAAGTTGGGCACTCTAATGGGACTGCCGGTGACAAACCGGAGGAAGGTGGGGATGACGTCAAGTCCTCATGGCCCTTATGACCAGGGCTTCACACGTCATACAATGGTCGGTACAGAGGGTCGCGAAGCCGCGAGGTGGAGCCAATCTCATAAAACCGATCGTAGTCCGGATCGCACTCTGCAACTCGAGTGCGTGAAGTCGGAATCGCTAGTAATCGCAGATCAGCATGCTGCGGTGAATACGTTCCCGGGTCTTGTACACACCGCCCGTCACACCATGGGAGTGAGTTTCACCAGAAGTGGGTAGGCTAACCGTAAGGAGGCCGCTTACCACGGTGGGATTCATGACTGGGGTGAAGTCGTAACAAGGTAGCCGTAGGGGAACCTGCGGCTGGATCACCTCCTTTCTAGAGAAGGTTGTTGATCGAGTACTTACAGCCTATCGGTTATTCGCGAGTTTGAGTCTCGCGATCAGAGTGCTTGGATGAGTACTGTGATCGCGTTGTTTGAACGCACTGATCTTTAACAAACTGAAGAAGCCGAATATATAAAGACGGCGAGAAGGAAGCGTAGAGTTAACTCTTTACGCGGACGGATCGTCATCTTGGGTATTTGATTGTATCTAGGCTACGTCGCCATATCAAAAGGGGCGGTGTAGTCGTCGCACAAACACACTTGTTGTTTTGGTGATCTAGGTTACTGAAATGATAGGGTCAAGCGACTAAGTGCATCTGGTGGATGCCTTGGCGATCATAGGCGAAGAAGGACGTGTAAGCCTGCGAAAAGCGCGGGGGAGCTGGCAATAGAGCTTTGATCCCGCGATGTCCGAATGGGGAAACCCCTCCGCAAGGAGATCCCAGACTGAATCCATAGGTCTGAGGAGGCGAACGCAGCGAACTGAAACATCTAAGTAGCTGCAGGAAAAGAAATCAACCGAGATTCCGTTAGTAGTGGCGAGCGAACGCGGAAGAGCCTGTACGTGTTATGGATTGTGTTAGTGGAAGGTTCATGGAAAGGACCGCCATAGTGGGTGATAGCCCCGTACACGAAAACGCATTCCAAGGACTAGGCGTACGATAAGTAGGGCGGGACACGAGAAATCCTGTCTGAAGATGGGGGACCATCCTCCAAGGCTAAATACTCATGATCGACCGATAGTGAACCAGTACCGTGAGGGAAAGGCGAAAAGAACCCCGGGAGGGGAGTGAAATAGAACCTGAAACCGGATGCATACAAACAGTGGGAGCGGACTTGTTCCGTGACTGCGTACCTTTTGTATAATGGGTCAGCGACTTACGTTCAGTAGCGAGCTTAACCGAATAGGGGAGGCGTAGGGAAACCGAGTCCGAATAGGGCGATTTAGTTGCTGGGCGTAGACCCGAAACCGAGTGATCTATCCATGGCCAGGATGAAGGTGCGGTAACACGCACTGGAGGTCCGAACCCACTAGTGTTGCAAAACTAGGGGATGAGCTGTGGATAGGGGTGAAAGGCTAAACAAACTCGGAGATAGCTGGTTCTCCCCGAAAACTATTTAGGTAGTGCCTCATGTATCACTTCCGGGGGTAAAGCACTGTTATGGCTAGGGGGTCATTGCGATTTACCAAACCATGGCAAACTCTGAATACCGGAAAGTGCGAGCATGGGAGACAGACGGTGGGTGCTAACGTCCATCGTCAAGAGGGAAACAACCCAGACCGCCAGCTAAGGTCCCAAATGATCAGTTAAGTGGTAAACGAGGTGGGAAGGCATAGACAGCCAGGATGTTGGCTTAGAAGCAGCCATCATTTAAAGAAAGCGTAATAGCTCACTGGTCGAGTCGTCCTGCGCGGAAGATGTAACGGGGCTCAAACTGATAACCGAAGCTGCGGATTTGCACGTAAGTGCAGATGGTAGGGGAGCGTTCTGTAGGTCTGTGAAGGTGTCTCGTAAGGGATGCTGGAGATATCAGAAGTGCGAATGCTGACATGAGTAGCGATAAAGCGGGTGAAAAGCCCGCTCGCCGAAAGCCCAAGGTTTCCTACGCAACGTTCATCGGCGTAGGGTGAGTCGGCCCCTAAGGCGAGGCTGAAAAGCGTAGTCGATGGGAAACGGGTTAAAATTCCCGTACTTTTATGCAGTGCGATGTGGGGACGGAGAAGGTTAGGTCATCAGACTGTTGGAATAGTCTGTTTAAGCCGGTAGGCTGGGGAGGTAGGCAAATCCGCCTTCCCTTAAGGCCGAGACGTGATGACGAGGGTCTACGGACCTGAAGTGACTGATACCACGCTTCCAGGAAAAGCCACTAAGCTTCAGCTGCATAAGAACCGTACCGCAAACCGACACAGGTGGGCAGGATGAGAATTCTAAGGCGCTTGAGAGAACTCAGGAGAAGGAACTCGGCAAATTGATACCGTAACTTCGGGAGAAGGTATGCCTCTTAGAGTGAATCCCCTGCGGGAGGAGCTTTGAGAGGTCGCAGAGAATCGGTGGCTGCGACTGTTTAACAAAAACACAGCACTGTGCCAACACGAAAGTGGACGTATACGGTGTGACGCCTGCCCGGTGCTGGAAGGTTAAGTGATGGGGTGCAAGCTCTTGATCGAAGCCCCAGTAAACGGCGGCCGTAACTATAACGGTCCTAAGGTAGCGAAATTCCTTGTCGGGTAAGTTCCGACCCGCACGAATGGCGTAACGATGGCCACACTGTCTCCTCCTGAGACTCAGCGAAGTTGAAGTGTTTGTGAAGATGCAATCTCCCCGCTGCTAGACGGAAAGACCCCGTGAACCTTTACTGTAGCTTTGCATTGGACTTTGAACAGACTTGTGTAGGATAGGTGGGAGGCTATGAAGTGGGAACGCTAGTTCTCATGGAGCCGTCCTTGAAATACCACCCTGGTGTGTTTGAGGTTCTAACCTTGGTCCGTGATCCGGATTGGGGACAGTGCATGGTAGGCAGTTTGACTGGGGCGGTCTCCTCCCAAAGTGTAACGGAGGAGTTCGAAGGTTACCTAGGTACGGTCGGAAATCGTGCTGATAGTGCAATGGCAAAAGGTAGCTTAACTGCGAGACCGACAAGTCGAGCAGGTGCGAAAGCAGGACATAGTGATCCGGTGGTTCTGAATGGAAGGGCCATCGCTCAACGGATAAAAGGTACTCCGGGGATAACAGGCTGATACCGCCCAAGAGTTCACATCGACGGCGGTGTTTGGCACCTCGATGTCGGCTCATCACATCCTGGGGCTGTAGCCGGTCCCAAGGGTATGGCTGTTCGCCATTTAAAGTGGTACGTGAGCTGGGTTCAAAACGTCGTGAGACAGTTTGGTCCCTATCTGCAGTGGGCGTTGGAAGTTTGACGGGGGCTGCTCCTAGTACGAGAGGACCGGAGTGGACGCACCTCTGGTGTACCGGTTGTGACGCCAGTCGCATTGCCGGGTAGCTAAGTGCGGAAGAGATAACCGCTGAAAGCATCTAAGCGGGAAACTCGCCTGAAGATGAGACTTCCCTGAGGGCTTGACCCTCCTGAAGAGTCGTTCGAGACCAGGACGTTGATAGGTCGGGTGTGGAAGCGCTGTGAGGCGTTAAGCTAACCGATACTAATTGCTCGTGAGGCTTGATCCTATCATTTGAGTGGCTTGGGAAACCGAGTGACGAGATAGTGTTGTGCGACACAATTGAATACCGAATATATGCGGGGTGGTGTAGACCATCCCAGGCTTCTTCAAGTTTGTACCAGTTTATGTCTGGTGGCCATAGCGAGGTGGTCCCACGCCTTCCCATCCCGAACAGGACCGTGAAACGCCTTAGCGCCGATGATAGTGTGGCATTCGCCATGTGAAAGTAGGACACCGCCAGACGCCCCATTGCAAAGCCCAGCTCACACGAGCTGGGCTTTATGCATTGCGCTGCCGGACGGAACTAGAAGCAAGCCTCCCCAAAGGGAGGCTTTGTTGCGTCCGGCCGTCAGTAATAGCTGACCACCAGTTGGCCGCGCTGCTTGTCTTTGGGCGTGAGGATATTGAAGCTGCGCAGCTTGTCGCTGCGATCCAGGTCGTAGCCTTTGGCGGCGACCTGGCTGCTGGCTAGGGCGTCGGCGTTGGCGCGCACCGGCAGGTTCTCGCCGTTGGCCGCGAGGGCCTGGATATGGACCGGCGCCTTGCATTTGCCGACTTCCAGCCGGCTGGGGCCGTTGACGCGGCTGGGCGCGTCGAGCGCCAACGGGCATTGGGCTTCGACGATGCGGCCGCTGAAGGTGATGACCCCGCCGTCGGCGTGAGCAAAAGACGACAGCAACAGGAAAGCCATGGCGGCGAGAGGCGCTGGATGTGTCATGTGGATACCCCGTTTGATCTAGTGACGTTGCGCTCAGCAGTCTGTGGCCGCTGTGGTGGTGTGGCCTTCTAGGTATAGGCGGTATCCGGATTGATTCCAGGAAAAAATTAATATATTAAAACTATATTTAATAGAAAATTACTATAAATGTTTTAAATCAAGCCTTTATTGGATTGAGTTTGTTTAAAGTCTGAGTCAGAAAAGCCGCTCTCCGGTTTTGGAGGAGCGGCTTTTTTCATGGGCGCGGCGGGGCGTGCTCAGCCGGTCTGCCCGGCGCGTTGCTCCAGCTCCCTTTGGCGTTCCGTCTTGATGATTTTGTAGATCCATTGCAGCGATACGCCGTAGCGACGCGCCAGTTCGGCGTGGTTGCCGCCGGTGAATTCGCCGTAGATCTGCTGGTCGCGCAGAGAGGACTGATAGGACAAGCCGATGGGGAAGTAGATGTTCTGTCCGCCCCAGTGTTTGGCCATGCGTTCGGCGATTTCCTGCCCCAGTTGCTCCGCTTGTTGTTGTTCGGTGTTGGCGAGCTGTTTCAGCGTCATGGCTACGTGCTGGGCCAGGTCGACGAGCAGTTCCGGTCCTTTGCTGCGAAAGCGTGCTTGCATGGCGTTGTCCTTTGGCGGCGGTATCGATGACGGCCATTATCGCCGTCTTCGCGCGCGCGGCCCGGATGACGGCTGTCAGCGCCGGCGCGGTCCGGCTTTCTGTAAAGAGGGTTAAAAGACCGCAATGGGGACGATGGCGCATCCTTGCCCTCGTTCGATGGCCAGGCGTCGTCGGCAACCGTCCTTGCGAGTGATCTCGCCTTTCTTCCCACGATGTCCAGGAGCCCGCCCGTGGCCAGCACTTCCCAAATCGTTGACGCGCTGTTGGCGCGTTTGCGCGGCGTTTTGCCGTCATTGAGCGTCGAGCATTGCGCCGCGCCGGCCGATTACCGGCTTGAACATCCGCAAGGCGCGCTCTTGTTGAGCTATCGAGGCAGCCAATTCGCCTTGCCGCGCGATGTGGCCGGCGTCTGCCAGCTGCGTACGCTGCAGTTGGAGCTGACGCTGCTGCTGCGGCGCGCCGGCGCGCAAGTCAACGATACGGAAGCGCTGGACGCGGCGCGGCGCGCCTGCCTGGGATTCTCCGCGCCGGATTGCCGACCCGCCTGTCTGTCGAGCGAAACCTTTTTGGGCTTCAGCGACGGCATCGCCCGTTACGCCATTTCGCTGGCCGCCGACACCTTGCAGGTGGCGGAGGCGGCCCCGGGGCATGAGCCTGTGTTAACCGCAGTCACTAAGGAGGAGCAAGCATGAAGTATTTGTATTCCGGGCCGATCAGCGGCGTCACTTTGGCCGACGGCCAGGAAATCATGTTGTTTCCCGGCGCCGAGGTGGAGATGCCGGAACAGCACGATTACACCCGCGTGCTGTTGGCCTTGCAGCATCTGAGCCCGTTGCCGCAAGCGGCGGCGGCATCGACGTCCCCTAGCGCTGAACAAGGAGCTTGAGCATGGCAGCCAATTATCTGCATGGCGTGGAAACCATTGAAGTGGAACGCGGCGCGCGCCCGGTGCGCACCGTCAAATCGGCGGTGATCGGCCTGATCGGCACCGCGCCGCTGGCGCCGGAAGCGGCCAATACCCCGGTGTTGTGCCTGTCGGAAAAAGACGGGGCGGCTTTTGGCCCGCAGCTGGCCGGCTTCACCATTCCGCAAGCGCTGAACGCGATCTACGATCACGGCGCCGGCACCGTGGTGGTGATCAATGTGCTGGACCCGGCGCTGCACAAGAGCTCGATCGCCGGCGAGGCCGTGACGCTGGACGCGGCCACCGGCCAGGGCAAGACCGCCAAGGCGGCGCTCTTGAACGTGACGGTGAAGAGCGCCGACGGCGCCACCGCCTACGTGGCCGGCACCGACTACCTGCTGGACGCGGTCAACGGCAAGATCACCCGGCTGAAGGACGGCGCCATCGCCGCCGGCGCCGGCCTGAAAGTCAGCTATGACTACGCCGACCCGGCCAAGGTCACCGCCGCCGATATCATCGGCGCGGTCAACGCCGCCGGCAACCGCACCGGCCTGAAGGCGCTGCAAGACACCTATAACCGTTTCGGCTTCTTCGCCAAGCTGTTGATCGCGCCGGGCTTCTGCACTCAGAACTCGGTGGCCAGCGCGATGGCGGCCATGGCCGACAAGCTGGACGCCATCGCCTATGTCGACGCGCCCATCGGCACCAGCTTCGCCCAGGCGCAAGCGGGCCGCGGCCCGGCCGGCGGCATCAACTTCAACACCTCCAGCGACCGCGTGCGCCTGTGCTATCCGCACGTCAAGGTGTTCGACCCGGCCACCAACGATACCCGTCTGGAGCCGCTGTCGGCCCGCGCCGCCGGCCTGCGCGCCAAGGTGGACAACGACAAGGGCTTCTGGTGGTCCAGTTCCAACCAGGAGCTGGCCGGCGTCATCGGCGTGGAGCGCCAGCTGACCGCGATGATTGACGATCCGCAGTCCGAGGTGAACCTGCTGAACGAGCAGGGCATCACCACGGTGTTCTCCAGCTTTGGTTCGGGTTTCCGCCTTTGGGGCAACCGCACCGCCGCCTGGCCCACCGTCAGCCATATGCGCAACTTCGAGAACGTGCGCCGCACCGGCGACGTGATCAATGAGTCGATCCGCTATTTCAGCCAGCAGTTCATCGACATGCCGCTGAACCAGGCCACCATCGACGCGCTGGTGGAATCGGTGAACGGCTACGGCCGCAAGCTGATCGGCGACGGCGCGCTGCTGGGCTTCAAGGCCTGGTTCGACGTGGCGCGCAATCCGGAGACCGAGCTGGCCGCCGGCCATCTGCTGATCAGCTACAAGTACACGGTGCCGCCGCCGCTGGAACGTCTGACCTTTGAGACCGAGATCACCTCGGAATACCTGTTGAGCCTGAAGGGAGGCAATTGATCATGGCAGGCAAGATTGAAATCAACCGCATCACCAACGCCAACATCTACATCAACGGCAACTCGCTGTTGGGCCGCGCCGAGGAGATCAAGCTGCCGGACGTGTCCGCCATCATGCAGGAGCACAAGGCGCTGGGCATGGTAGGCAAGATCGAGCTGCCGGCCGGCTTCGACAAGCTGGAAGGCGAGATCAAGTGGAACTCCTTGTACAAGGACGTGGCCAAGATCATCGCCAACCCGTTCCAGGCGGTGCAATTGCAGGCCCGCTCCAGCATCGAGACCTACGGCGCGCAGGGCCGCTTGCAGCAGGTCAGCCTGGTGACCTTCCTGACCGTGATGTTCAAGAAGAACCCGCTGGGCACCTACAAGCAGCATGAGAACGCCGATTTCAGCTCTTCCTTCTCCGCCACCTACATCAAGCAGGTCGTGGACGGCGAGGACGTGCTGGAGCTGGACTACCTGGCCAACATCTTCCGGGTGGGCGGCAACGACATGCTGGAACTGTACCGTCGCAATATCGGCGGTTGATGAAGGGCCGGCCGCTGGCCGGCTTGTTTCTCTCTTTCCGCGCGGACGAGGCTGGACCCGGCTTGGCCGGGTCCGCCGGAGCCGCGGGGAGGCGACCGGCGGCTTCAAGCCTTTCCCTAAAGGGCTTTAACAGACCCGACGGGCCGTAAACCGGACAATGAAGCTCATCAACCACGCAGCCCGCGACCAAGGAGCTCACATGAAGATCAAACTCAAATACCCGTTCACCAACGCCGCCGGCGAACGTCTGGACAGCCTGGACATCAGCCGTCTGAAGCGCGCGGATCTCAAAGCCGCCAGCCATCACAGCCAGGACGACGCGGACCAGGAGGATTTCCTGTTCGCGCGCATGACCGGCCTGACGCTGGAAGACATCGACCAGCTCGACATCGCCGACAGCCGCGCGCTGGCGGACTGCTTTCGCGACATGGTGGGCGTCTCCGACGACGCTTAAGGACTTCGACGAAGCGCTGCTGACCGTGCTGGGCCTGCCGCCGTCGGAAATCGACGCGCTGGCGATGGACGACTACTGGTTTTGGTGCGAGGTGGCGGAGCGAGAGATCCAGCGCCGTCACGAGCGCGAACAGCAGTGGCTGGATCGAGACTGATTTTTCCTGCGCCGCGCGTCCGCGCGGCCCGGGGCCGGCCCGTCCGTCAGGACGCCCGCCGGCCCCACCCTGAGCCGCCGGAGCTGGTTTGGCGGCCTTCCCCTCATACTCACAGGCTAACACCATGGTAAGCGAGTTTTTCATCGGTCTTAAGGTGGGAGCGACGCTGTCCGGGGTCTTCGACAACGCCTTCCGTTCCGCCCGCGCCTCCTTGGACGAACTGGGCAAGACCAGCTTGCGCCTGCGCGACCGCCAGCGCGAGCTGAGCGACAGCGTGGAGCGTTCCCGCAAGGCCTTCGCCGCGCTGGATCTGCCGCAGCTGGAACGGGATCACCGCAAGCTGGAGTTGACGCTGGAACGTTTGCGCCGGCGTCACGACGCCTGGCTGGACAGCGTCAAGCGCGGCCAGGGCGTCAAGCTCGCCCTGCCCGGCGTGTCCCAGGTCAGCGAGATGGTGGCCAAGTGCCGCGTCGAGCTGCAGGCCTCGGTGAAGGTCAAGGCGGTGGTCGAAGTGGAACAGCGGGTGCTGGAAAGCCAGGAGCGGCAAAAAGACGCCACCTGCAATCCGCGCCCGCCGACCGTGCCCAAGCGCCCGACTCCGCGCGGCGACGGCGGCGACAAGTCCAAGGACGCGCCGCCCGATCTCGAATCCACCCTTCAGCGTCTGCGCACGCCCGGCATCCAGCGATG
Source organism: Chromobacterium sp. Beijing (assembly GCF_021496765.1). NCBI lineage: Bacteria > Pseudomonadati > Pseudomonadota > Betaproteobacteria > Neisseriales > Chromobacteriaceae > Chromobacterium > Chromobacterium sp. Beijing. The sequence goes on along the minus strand of NZ_CP053750.1, from coordinate 3,975,729 downwards.
GATAGGCGTGGCCGACGCTGTTCAGCTGTCCTCGCGCTGGCTGTCCGACGCCGCCGGCAAAACCCACGAAGTCTTGTCCAAAGGCCTGGGCAATAAGGCCTTGCGCTATGTGCACGGCAAGCTCAATCCCTTGCTGGGCGGCAAGCTGCCTAGCGTGGACGCCATGTTGGGCGCGCTGGAAAGCACCCGCGACGCCGGCGACATCGTCGCCAAGGGCGCGGCCAGAGTGGGCCAGGCGCTGCGCCGCTACGCCGACACCCCGGGCAGCGTGCTGGCCAAGATCGCCGCCGCCAGTGAGACGCTGCTGAAAGAAGACGGCGCCAAGGCGGCCCAGCCGGGCAAGGCGGGAGGCGCGGCGGCCAAAGGCAAGGCCGGCGGCGGCAAGATCCGTTCCGCCATTCGTCTATTGCAAGGCCTGCCGGCGCCGGACGCCACGCCCCTGATCGAATTCAACGACAAGGTGGGCAGCATCAGCCGCGATGTGGCCAAGGCGGCCGGCACCGTGCACAAGACCTTGTCGCAAGGCATGGGCAACAAGGCGCTGCGCTATGTGCACGGCAAGCTCAACCCGCTGCTGGGCGGCAAGCTGCCCAGCGTGGAAAGCCTGCTCGGCTCGGTGAAAGCGCTGGAGGACGGCGCGACCAAGGCCGGCGAGATCAGCGACAAGGTGGGCAAATCGCTGCGCCGTTACCAGGACACCAAGGGCGGCTTGCTGAGCAAGCTCTGGGCCGCCGGCAGCGAATGGTTCAAGGAAGACAAACCGGGCGCCACTCAGAGCGAGACGGACAAACCCGGAAGCAGCCAGAGCCAGACGGACAAGCCCGGCGGCTGCATGGAGGCCAAGCCCGAGAACTGCTGCTGTTGCTGCCAGCCGGCCACGCGCGACATCGCCAAGCCCGGCGACGGCATGGACCCGGATCGGGACCAGCGCAAGAAGGAAGAGCGGCGCGAGCGCGGCCGCAAAGAGCGGCGACCCAGGCCCAAGCCGCGTCCCAAGCCCGGCCCGAAACGGAGGCCAAGCCCGCAGCCGAGACCGAGCCCCAGACGGAGCCCGCGTCCGCGGCGCCTGCCCAAGGGCCGCGGCCTGCCAGGCGGCATCGGCGAAGCCTTCCGTCGCGGCGCGGCGCTGGCCAAGGCCGGAATCAAAGGCTTGGGCAATGCGCTGAAGCAGGTGCCCGGCATGCTGCGTAGCGGTGCGCAGAAAACCGGGGACTGGCTCAAGAGCCTGCCGGGCAAGGCCAAGGCCGGCGCGCAGAGCGCGGCCAGGGCGGCGGGTTCGGTGGCCAGCCGCGTCGGAGCGGGGCTGAAGCGCCTGCCCGGGCTGGCACGCGGCGGCATCGGCGGCGCGGCCAAGCTGGCCAAGGCGGCGGCCCAGCGCGCGGCACCCTTGTTGAAGGCCGGCGCCGGCGTGGCCAAGGCCGGGTTCGGCATCGGCAAGGAAGTGTTCAAGCGCACCGGCGGCCTGCTCAAGGCCGGCGTCGCCGGTTCGGTGATCACGGCGTTGGAGGCCGGCCAGGAGGCGTGGAACGTCAGCAAGTCCAATCGCAGCCAGACCGAGAAGAACAAGGAGTACTGGAAGATAGGCGGCAAGGCCGGCGGCTCCATCGGCGGCGCGGCGATGGGCGCGGCCATAGGCAGCATGATTCTGCCCGGCGTCGGCACCTTGGTGGGCGGCGTCATCGGCCACTTCGCCGGCAAGTACGCCGGGGAATGGGCCGGCGGCAAGGTGGGCCAGGCCATCCACGGCGCGCCCATGCCCGGCAAGGCCAAGCAGCCGCCCGCCGCGCCGCCTGCCGCCACCCAGCCGCCGTCGCGGCCGCCCAAGGTGGACTTCGGCGCGTCGGCGGGCAAGCGCGGCGGGGTCGGCGCGGAAGTGACGGCCAGCGTCTCGGTGTCCGCCCAGGCGGAAGTGCGCGCCCGGCAGCTGCAACGCCTGCAACAAGGCGGCGCGGCGGCCAAGTCGCCGGGCAAGAGCGCCGGCGGCGGCATGAACGTCACCTTCGCGCCGCACATCACCGTCACCGCCAGCGCGGCGGCCACGGTCAAGCAGCAGGTGCAGCAGGCGGTGCAGCTGTCCTACGCCGAGTTCGAACGCCTGATGCGGCGCTACGAGGCGGACAGACAACGGCGCAGTTACAGCGCTCGCGCTTGAGTCGCGGAGCCTGGCGCGCTCGCGCGCCGGGTTCTCTTTCCACCCATTCGGAGGGCAACCCATGTACGCGGTACTGGGCAATATCGAGTTTGATCTGATCAGTTATTTCGACGGCCTGGAACAGCGCAGCGGCAGCGACTTCGCCGAACACGGCCGCATCGGCGGCAAGCCGGTGCTGCAATTCGTCGGCGACAAGCTGGACGAAATCCGCATCGACCTGGTGCTGCACGCCGCCTACTGCCAGCCGGACGAGGAGCTGCAAAAGCTGCAGGCGGCGCGCCTGCAGCACCAGGCCTTGGCGTTTGTGCTGGGCAACGGCGACTACAAAGGCCGCTTCGTCATCGCCGAACTGCAAAGCACAGGCCGCCAGACCGACCGCAGCGGCAGCCTGCTGGCGGTGGAGGCCCAGCTCAGCCTGCGCGAGTACGGCGGCGACGCGCCGCCCAAGCCCAAGCCGGCGCTGGCCAAGGCCGCCGCCAGCCTGCCCGCGGGCAGGCTCAAGCTGCCGGCCGGGCTGGAGCGCTTCAAGGCCGACATCGCAGGTCTGGCCAAGACCGTGGCCCAGGTCAAAAGCGTGGTGGGCAAGGTCAAGACCGTGATCAACACCGCGCGCGAGCTGCGCCAGCTGGCCGGCCGAGACCCGGCCGCGGCGCTGGAAAAGCTGCCCGGCCTGCTCAAGGAGGTGCAGGCGCTGGCTCCCGGACTGCAAGTCAGCGGCGAGCAGATGGCCAAGTTCGAGCAATACAGCAAGCTGGCCGGCGACGCGGTGCGCGTCGGCCAGAGCCTGCAGCAGGCCAAGCTCAATATGACGGCGATGGGCCGGCTGCTGGCCGGCACCCAGGCCGGCCAGGTGCTGGACAAGCTGGCCGCCTGCGAAGAAATCAACGGCCGCTCCGAGGTGGCCTTGCGCGAACTGGCCGAGCCGCTGGCCGGCCTGGCCGCCAAGGCCGCGGTGCGGCGCATCCTGAGGTGACCCCATGTTCCTGAATCATGTGACTCAAGAAAACGAACGCTGGGACCAGATCGCCTGGCGTTATTACGGCGACGTCGGCCAGATGGCGCAGCTGATCGCCAACAACGCCCACATTCCCATAGGCGAAACCCTGCCCGCCGGCCTGATCCTGGCCGTTCCGGTGCTGGAGGCCGCGGACAGCGAGGCGCTGGAGCAGCTGCCGCCGTGGAGGCGCTCATGAGCGACAGCCGCGCGCAAGAGGTGCCGACGCCGGCCTTCGAACTCAGCTACAACGGCAAATCCATTACCGCCGACATCGCTCGCCACGCGCTCAGCGTCAGCTATACCGATCACCTGAGCGGCGAATCCGACGAGCTGGACGTGGAATTGGAAGACGTGGACGGCCGCTGGCTGGACGGCTGGTATCCGGACAAGGGCGCCACGCTGGCGCTCAAACTGGGCTATCGCGGCGCGGCGCTGGTGGCGGCGGGCAGCTTCGACATCGACGAAGTGGAATACCGCTCACCGCCGTCCACCGTGCGCATCCGCGCGCTGGCCACCGGCGTGCAGCACCCGCTGCGCACCAAGAACGGCCGCGCCTATGAGCAGATCACGCTGCAAGCGCTGGCCCAGCGCATCGCCAAGCGCCACCGGATGAAGCTGCAGGGCAAGATCGAGACGGTGAACATAGACCGGCTGACCCAGTACCACGAAACCGATCTGCAATTCCTGCAACGGGTGGCGGACCAGCACGGCTATGTCTGCAAGGTGATGGACAACAACCGCAAGCTGGTGTTTTGGAAGCGCAGCGACCTGATGCGGAGCGCCAGCGTGCGCCGCTACACCCCGGCCCAGCTGATGGGCTGGCAGGCCCAGGACCAGCTCAGCAAGGTGCCGGCCCAGGTGGACGTCAGCTATCACGACCCGGCCAAGCGCGCGCTGCGCACCGCCAGCGTGCGCGCCGACGCCAAGGCGCCGGGCGGCAAGGCCAGCAGCGCGGACACCGTCAAGCTCACCCGCAAGGCCGCCGGCAAGCGCCAGGCCGAACAGATGGCGGCGGCGGAGCTGGAGCGCCGCCAACTGGACCGCACCCGCATGTCCATCACCGTGGACGGCTCGCCGCAGCTGGCCGCCGGCAGCAATATCGATCTGGACGGCTTCGGCAAATTGTCCGGCCGCTACCAGATCCAGCGCGCCAGCCACCGCATCAGCCGCCAGGACGGCTATGTGTGCGAGCTGGAATTGAAACGGGTGAGCGCCGGCGCCGCCCAAAACCCGCAAAAAGAGAGGAGCAAGCCATGATGGACGTACCCCTGCCGGAAGCGCTGGCCACCCTCAAGTTCGGCAGCGTCTCCGCCGTGGACGCCAATACCCAGCGCGTCCGCGTGCGGCTGCCGGAGTTGGGGCGTCTGCGCACCGCCTGGCTGCCGGTGCTCAGCCGCAAGAGCGGCCGCGACAAGGACTACTGGCTGCCGGACATCGGCGAGCAGGTGGCGGTGCTGCTGGACGCGCGCGGCGAGGACGGCGTGGTGTTGGGCGCCATTTTCTCCGCCGCCGACGCGGTGCCGGTGGCCAGCGTCGATAAATGGCATCGCCGCTTCGCCGACGGCGCGACGCTGGAATACGACCGCGCCGCGCATCAGCTCACCGTCAGCGGCGGGGTGCAAAAAGTGGTGGTGGAAGCCGGGGCGGAAATCGTCCTCAAGGCGGGGGCCAAGGTCAGCATAGACGCGCCGGCCACCGAGATCAGCGGCACCCTGCTGGTCAAGGGTCTGCTCACCTATCAGGGCGGCCTGAACGGTTCCGGCGGCAGCGGCGCCAGCTTCTCCGGCAACATCAGCCAGAGCGGCGGCAGCTTCAACAACGCCGGCGGCGACGTGGTGGCCAGCGGCAAGAGCCTGGCCGGCCATGTGCATCCGGCGCCGGGCGGCATGACGGGCGGGCCGGTGTAGGCGCGGCGCTTTAGCTGGGCCGCGGCGGCGTCAACAAGCCAGCCCCGACGGATCTCTCCGTCGGGGCTGGCTTGCGTGTTGAATCAATCCCTTAGAGCAAGCGGTTCAACTCGCTGGCCGCATTCAGCTGCATCGCATGCAGCGGTTCCAGCATGAAGGCGAGGTGCTGGTCTTGCGTTCCGCCGTCTGCGCTCTGCCACAGCAGTTGCAAGGCCGCGCCCAGGCTGCTGTTGGCGGCGTCCAGTTCCAGCAGGTGGCGGCTGGCGATCTGGCGTATGGATTGGCGGCAGCGGCTCAACTCGTCTATCACCGCGTCCAGCACGCCCAATTCCGTATGTTGCTGACGCAGCGCCTGCAATTGGGCGATGGCCTGCCCCAGCTGACGCGTGGCTTGGCCTTCGGCGGCGGAGGGGAGGGAGGAGAGGGCCATGATGAGGTTTCCAATTGATGTCGGCGCAGCCTGTCCGGGACCGATCGGAAGCGGGCAAGTCCATGGCGGGGCGGCTGCCGGCCTGCGCGGGCCGCGTTCCCGGCGTCGGGAAAGCCGGCGCGTCGTGGATTGTCGTCCAGCGCCGAGCTTGGGGTCAAGGCCGGGAAGAGGACTGTCGCGCCCGCGTCGTTTTAGTCCGCATTTCACATTTTCCTTTGCGACTGATCCGCCGCCGGCTATAACCACACTTACAAGTCATGATAAAAGCATGTGTTTTTCTGTGTGTTAATACTAAGTGACTATACGTAGTGCGCTGCATCAGGGAGGGCGGGTCAGCCGCCCGTGAAGCGGCGCCGTCCGTAGCGCGTCGGGCAGGAAGCGGCGGCCAAGGGGGCGGATGGCACCGGGGGTTCCAATACAAGGAGCACGATCGATGTCATTGCAACAGTCTGTCACCGCCAGCGCGCGCTGGGGGTGGCTGCTTCTGGCCTGCGTCGCCGCCGGCGCCCAGGCCGCCGACATGCCGGAGGCCTCCGCGGCCGCCGCGCTCAAGGCCTTGAAAAGCACGCCGGCTGGGCGTCACAGCTATTACACCGGCGGCGTGCACAACACCGTAGGCTGTCTGTTGCCGGGCAGTTGCGTCTATCCGCGCAAGCCCGGCGAACCCAGCGATCCGCTGTTCCCCGAGTGGTGGGTCAGCGATTGGACCATGTATCGCATCTTCAATCAGGCGGCGATCCAGCAATACCCGCCGCCGTACGCCTCGCCGCCGGCCGGCATGAGCGAGGGCCAGGACTACGAAAAGTCCTACGGCGCCAGCTACTACGACGCCAGCTATGTGCCGGCGGACGGCGACGGCCGCGGCGCGATGATGGAACACTATGAAAAACGCTGCCTGCCCATCTTCCCCGGCAGCAACCAGTACAGCTGTTCCTTCGTGTCCTTGGGCAACAAGGCTTATTTCCTGCGCTACGCGGACCGGCCCAAGGGCACGCCGCAGTGCTGCCAGTTCTCCTTGGACAATCACCCGCCGCGCCGCGACTTCATCAAGCATCTGCCGTACAACGCCGAGCAGAGCACGCACCTGAACGGCAGCGTCCAGGCGTACTCGCGGATAGTGCAGCCGGGCAGCATCCTGTTCGGCTACGCCTTCTACAAGCAAGCGACCCGTGACGGCGGCAAGGGCGCGCCGTACCGGCACCCGCAGTCCTTCTTCTTCTCAGGCGATCCCGGCTCTCCGCCGGACGCGCCCATGGTCAGCCAGAACTACAGCAACTTCCGCGCGCAGAAGCCGGACCCGAAACGGACCTGGCTCAAAGTGGCCGAGATGTGCCCGGCCAAACCGGAATGGTGCTGCCTGTTCGCCACCGATTGCCCGGACAAGGGCAAGACCGACGCGCCGGCGGCCGACAAGGCCAACGCTCAACCCGACCCGAGTTGGGCCACTTTGCAGCCGTAAAGGAACCGCCATGAGTTATCTCGACTCTCCCCGCATTCACTTTTCCGGCTACTTCCAGTCGGACGTGTCCACCGTCAACAACAATGTCTGTTATTACGACTCCGACGCCTTCAAGGAGGAATACCAGCAGTTGTCCACGACCGGCGGCGACGGCGGTTGGAACCCGCAGGGCACCGCCATCTTCCGCTTCGTCAGTTGCAGCGTCACCGGCGCCAGCCTCAACGGCAAGCCGGTCACCAGCAGCGCGCAGGACCCCATCATCGGCATGGCGATGGAAAACGCCGATTGCCGCGCGCCGGGCAAAATGGCGGACCTGGACCCGCAGCAGCAAATGGTGTCCCAGATCTGGGCGCTGCAAGTGCGGCTGACCGACAATGTCGAGCGCGCGCTGTTCATCGGCGACATGCTGCCGGTGGGCTTCATGAATCTGTGGCAGCGCCAGCAGCAGGGCATCCGCTCGGACCAACTGCTGGCCGCCAACTACCAGTCCATCCTGGAAAACGTGCAATGGCACGGGCACAGCCACTCGCCGGTGTTGGAGGCGCTGCGCAAGGCCAGCCAGCACGGCCTGCTGGCCATCGAGTTCAATCTGTTCGGCTACGGCCGCGACCCGTCCATTCCCCGCTATACCCAGGGCCATATCGTCGGCACCATCGGTCCTTACCACGACCGCGAACCCCGGCACTTCGTCATGGGCCGGCAAATGACCGCGCAGCTGGACCCCAACCCCAATGAGTATCCGATGGTGCCCTCCGGCGGCGTCTACAGCTTCCAGTGCCAGAACCACCCGGAGCGCCAGACGCTGACCGCGGACTTCGGCAACGCCCTGCCCATCGTCGACGCCAGCGGCGCCTTCGTCGACATGGGCACCTTGACGCTTGGGGTGTTGAAACAGCCGGCGCATGCGCCGATCAGCGGCAATCTGCCCAAGGACCAGGTCATCGTGCTGGGCCAGGTGGCCTACGACCCGCCGCAGCCGGGCGCGGCGGCCAGCGACGAGCCGTCCGAGTGGTATCGCCAGACCGCGGCGATCCAGGACTTCGATTACTCGGCCATCCCCGGCGCCAGGCAGGCGCTGGAAGCTTGCCCGGTGCTGCTGCTGGCGCCGTCCGGCGGCGTGTTCCAGGTGCTGGTGCAGGAGTCCATCGACGGTCTCTATGTGCGTTCCGACGAACACGTGCTGCGGCTGAACGCCGGCCAGCAGCTGCCGGTCAGCTTCTTCGCCAGCCGCTACGGCAAGCCGCTGTCCGCGCAAGTGAACGTGGAACTGCTGCCCAACGGCGCCACCCTGATGGGCGGCGGCCAACCGTTGCCGCCGTCGCCGCCGCACAACAAACCGGTGCTGCCGCCCAGGATCAGCGTGCCGGCGGACGCGGTGCACTATCCGGCCTGTTTCCACACCAACGACAACGGCCACGGCCGCGCGGAGATAGGCGCGATCCCGGCCGGACCGGGCAATCCGCGCGGCTATATCGACGGCCAGTTGTACGGCATCGGCTACCAGCTGCAGCATCAGCCGCAGGGCTATGTCAGCAATTACTGGAACTTTGTCAGCGTACTGGCCTTCAACCGCGTGCCGGTGCCGGAACACCCCACCTGGTACGACGATATCCGGCCCATCTTCGTCCAGTACGGCAACCTCTATCCCATCATGAGCAAATACGTGGTGGACCTGGGCGATTACGACTCCGTGGTGCGCCATGTGGACATCCTCAAACTGGCGTTCGCCCTGCCGATGAGCGACCCCAATCACATGCCGGTGACGCGCGACCTGTCCGAAGACAAACGCGCCATCATCCTCAAGTGGCTGAAGCAGACCGACGCTCAGGGCAAACCGCTCAAGGGCGCGCCGCCGGCCAAGGCCGCCGTCCTGCCCGCGCCGCAAGCGGTGGACACCGACGCGGTGGCGGTGAGCCTCGACGCCTTGCAAGTTGCCGGCAAGACCGCGGTGGTGATGCAACGCCAGGCGCAGCGCAAAGCCGCGCCGTCCAAGGATTGAGGGAGAACAGGCCATGATTCGCTTGCAACGCAGCATCATCCACGGCATCCGCGCCGCCAAGACCGCGGCCGAACTGCACTACTACCTGCAAAACGCGGTGGAACTGGAGCACGCCACCATCCCGCCCTATCTGACCGCGATGTTTTCGCTGAAGCCGGGCTACAACGAGGAAATCCGCCAGCTGATCCACAGCATCGTGATGCAGGAAATGCTGCACATGTGCATCGCAGGCAATATTCTGATCTCCATCGGCGGCCACCCGCAGATCAACAAGCCGCCGTTCATCCCCAAGTATCCGGGGCCCTTGCCGATGTCCATCGGCGGCGATGACTTCATCGTGGGCATCGAGCCCTTTTCCAAGGAGCTGGTGTTCAACACCTTCATGGTGATCGAGGAGCCGGAAGACCCGGTGCCGGTGGAAACGCCCAAGCTCGCCGCCGAGGACGAGCCGGACTACGCCACCATCGGCGAGTTCTACGACGCGATCAAAAAGAAGATCAAGGAACTGGGCGACGGCATCTTCATTCCGGCCACCGTGCCCAAGCAGGTGCTGGGCTGGTTCTCGCCGGAGCGGCTGTTCCCCATCAAGGACATCGCCAGCGCCCTGCACGCCATCAACATCATCATCGTTGAAGGCGAGGGCACCAGCACCAATCCGAACCAATCGCCGGGCAACCCGGCGCACTACTACAAGTTCGGCGAAATCTACTACGGCCGCCGCATCGTCAGCACCCCGGACGGCGGCTACGCCTACGCCGGCGCGGAAGTGCCCTACGACCCGGCCGGGGTCTACCCCATGGTGTCCAATCCGCAGGATTACGACTACCAGGACAACACCCAGGCCAAGGTGAGGGTGGAAGCCTACGCCTACAGCTACAGCAGCCTGCTCAACGCCCTGCACCAGGCTTTCAACGGCGAGCCCAAGCGCATCGACACCGCCATCGGCCTGATGTACGACCTCAAAGTGCAGGCGGTCAGCCTGATGGAGACCCCGGTGGCGCCGGGCAGCGCGCAGACGGCCGGGCCCAGCTATCGCTACGTCAACACGCAAGGAGGCATGGACACCAGCGATTAAACGCGTCGGCGGAGGAGTAGCGCCCAAGCGGTCCGGTTAGCGCCGGACCGCGTTTGCCGTCTCTTCCGCCTCGTCGGCGCGCCGCGCGAGGATGTCGCGGCGCGCGGCGGATCATGAACCGGTTTTCTAGGAGCACAGCCATGCCACTGTCAGCCAGCAAGCCAGGCCTCAGCGACGCCGCGGGCGGCCGCAGCGCCGGGGCCATGACCATGCAGCGTTTCAGCGTGCCGTTCGAATACCCGGTGTATTTCGGGCGCGGCCTGCTGAGCGACCCCGGCAACCCGCTGTTGCGGCAAGCCATCTGCCGGCGGGAGCCGGAACGGCGGCACCGCTTCGTGGCGCTCATCGACCAAGAAGTGGCCGCCGCCCACCCGCAGCTGCCGGCCGCTTTCGAACGCTACGCCCGGCGTCACCGCGCCGCGCTGGAACTGGCCGCGCCGCCGCGTCTGGCCCAGGGCGGCGAGGCGTGCAAGAACGAGCCGGAGCAGCTGCTCGCGCTGCAAAGCTGGCTGCAGCAATGCCATGTGGACCGCCACAGCTGCCTGGTCATCGTCGGCGGCGGCGCGCTGCTGGACATGGCCGGTTTCGCCGCGGCCACCACACACCGCGGCGTGCGCGTGGTGCGCATGCCCACCACCGTGCTGGCGCAGAACGACTCCGGAGTCGGCGTCAAAACCGCGGTCAACGCCTTCGGCGCCAAGAACTTCCTCGGCGCCTTCGCCCCGCCGTTCGCCGTGCTCAACGATTACGACTTCATCGCCAGTCTGCCGCGCCGCGACCGCATCGCCGGCATCGCCGAGGCGGTGAAAGTGGCGGCGATACGCGACCGCGCCTTCTTCGACTGGCTGGACGCCAACGCCGAAGCGCTGGCCGCCGGCGACGACGAGGCGATGCAATGGATGATACGGCGCTGCGCCGAACTGCACCTGAACCACATCGGCCAGGGCGGCGACCCCTTCGAGTTCGGCAGCGCCCGGCCGCTGGATTTCGGCCACTGGGCCGCGCACAAGCTGGAAGCGCTGAGCGGCTACGCGCTGCGCCACGGCGAGGCGGTGGCGATAGGCCTGGCGCTGGACTGCCGCTACGCGGTGCTGACCGGCCTGTTGCGCGAAGCCGCCCAGCTCAGCCTGCACCGGCTGCTGCTGCGGCTGGGCTTTGCGCTGTGGCACCCGGCGCTGGACTGGCGCGACGGCGAGCGCCGCCAGGTGCTGGCCGGGCTGGATGAGTTCCGCGAACACCTTGGCGGCGATCTGACCATCACCCTGCTGCAGCGTCTGGGGCAGGGGGTGGAAGTGCACGCCATCGACGCGGATCGGATGAACGCGGCCATAGACTGGCTGCGCGACAGGAGCGATGACCATGTTGCTGCTTGACCCCCAACAACGGCCGGACAGCGTGTCGGCCCCCCATTTGCCCGCGGTCCACATGAGCTACTGCAGCAATATCCATCCCGGCGAAAGCTGGCAGGAATTGCGCGCTCAACTGGGCTTCCACCTGCCGCGCATCAAGGCGCGGGTGGCGCCGGACCGGCCGTTCGGCCTTGGCCTGCGGCTGTCCGCGCTGGCGGCGCGGCAACTGGAAGAGCCGCCGGCGCAGGCGGAATTCCGCGATTTTCTGGCCGAGCACCAATGCTATGTGTTCACCCTCAACGGCTTCCCCTTCGGCGCCTTCCACCGCCAGGCGGTGAAGGACGGCGTCTATCTGCCGGACTGGCGCGACCCGCAGCGGCTGATCTACAGCAACCGGCTGGCCCAACTGCTGGCGGATCTGCTGCCGGCGGAACTGGAATACGGCAGCGTCAGCACCGTGCCCGGCGGCTACCGCCAGCACCTGAGCGGCGACGGCAGCGGCGCGCTGTGGATCGCCACCCATCTGCTGGAGCACGCCGCCTTCCTGCACCGGCTGCGGCAGGACAGCGGCCGCCGCATCGTGCTGGCGCTGGAACCGGAACCGGACTGCCTGCTGGCCACCAGCGAAGACGCGGTCGCCTTCTTCGAACTGCACCTCCTGAGCCGGGCCGCGCTCAACCAGGTGGCCAAATGGTGCGGCGTCAAACGCGAGGAGGCCGAAGCCATCGTGCGCCGCCACCTGGGCGTATGCCTGGACGCCTGCCACGCCGCGGTGGAGTACGAACAGCCGGAAGACGCGGTGGCGCGGCTGGACCAGGCCGGCATTGCCATCGCCAAGCTGCAGCTCAGCGCCGGCCTGCGCGTGACCCGGCCGGACCGGATGGCGGCCGAGGCGCTGCGCGCCTTCGCCGAAGACACCTATCTGCACCAAGTGGTGGCGCGGCGCGGCAGCGAGCTGTGGCGTTATCCGGACCTGCCGGCGGCGCTGGCGGCGCTGCCGCGGCAGCCGGCCGACGAATGGCGCATCCACTTCCACGTGCCCATCTGCCACGCCGCGCTGGGGCCGTTCGCCAGCACCCAGGATTTCCTGTCGCGGCTGCTGGCGCTGCAACGCCAGCGCCCGCTGAGCGGACATCTGGAAGTGGAAACCTATAGCTGGGGCGTGTTGCCGCCGGCCCACCGCCAGGGCGACCTGGGCGAGGCGATCTGCCGGGAACTGCAATGGGCGGAGGGCCAGCTGCGATGAGCGGACAGCCCGCGCTGCCCATACCCAAGACCAGCGCCCGGCGGCGGCTGTCGCGGCGGCATGCGCGCCAGACCCGCCGGCGCGTGGCCGGGGTCTGGTCGCTGGCGCTGCGGCTGGGCCGGGTGTCCAACCTGCCCACGGTGTGGAGCAACGTCCTCGTCGGCGCCGCGCTGTCCGGCCACGTCGCGGCCGGCGGCCCGCTCGCCTTGCTGCTGTTGTCGCTGTCGCTGATCTATGTGGCCGGCATGTATCTGAACGACGTCTGCGACCGCCACATCGACGCGCGCGAACGGCCGGAACGGCCGATACCCGCCGGGCTGGCGTCGGCCCGGCTGGTGCTGCTGGCCGGCTCGGCGCAGTTGGCCGTCGGCGTCGCCCTGCTGGCGGCGCTGGGCCTGTCCGCCTTGCTGGCCGGCCTGTGCCTGGCCGCCACCGTGGTGCTTTACGACCTCTGGCACAAGGGCAACCCCTTGAGCCCGCTGCTGATGGGCCTGTGCCGGATGCAGGTCTATCTGATCAGCGGCCTGGCGCTCGGCGCCGGCGCGCTGTCCGGCCCGCTGCTGCTGGCGGCGCTGGCGCTGCTGGCTTACCTGATCGCGCTGACTTACGTGGCCAAGCAGGAAGGCCGCGCCGGCCTGGGCCGCTTGGCGCCGCTGCTGGGCCTGGCCGCGCCGCCGCTCTACCTGCTCAGCCAACCGTTCCAGCCCTGGGCGTTGCCCTTCCTGCTGCTCAGCCTGGGCTGGAGCGCGCATTGCCTGCGGCTGGCCCGGCCCGGACCCGGCCGCGACATGCCGCGCGCCGTCGGCGGCCTGATTGCCGGCATCGCCCTGGCGGACGCCTTGTTCATCGCCGCCGCGGGCCTGCCGCAGTGGGCGGCGCTGGCGGTCCTGGCCGCCTGGCTGACCCGGAGCTGGCAACGCCGGGTGCCGGGCACTTGAACGGAGAATCTGCGCGATGGAAACGCAAACCATGCTGGCGGACCAACTGCACGCCAGCCTGCTGGACGCGGCGGACCGCCACAACGCCGCCCAGGCGCTGGTGTGGCTGGAGTCCTGTCGCCGTCTGACCGCCGCCGTGCCGGAGCCCGCCGCCGCGCGCCGGCTGTTCAGCGTGGCCAACCGGCAACTGGCGGCGCTGACCCTGTTGCCCAAGGGCGCGATCAAGGCCTTGCAGGCCCAGCATGTGCTGGCCGCCGAAGCCTGGTCGCCCGGCGACGCCGGCCGTGCGCTGCTGCTGCTGCGCGCCCTGGCCGCCGGCGCCGGCGCGGCGCTGGCCTTCGATCTGTATCGCGGCGGCGACAGCCTGGAACAGCAGGCGGTGGTCAAGGCGCTGATCCTGCTGCCCAGGCCGGAAGACTGGCTGGCGCTGGCCACCGACGCCAGCCGCAGCCACGTGGCCGGCGTGTTCCAGGCGCTGGCCTGCGACAACGCCTACCCGGCGCAACAGTTTCCCGATCTCAATTTCAACCAGCTGGTGCTCAAGGCGCTGTTCACCGGCGCGCCGGCGCGGCATATCGCCGGCCTGGAGCGGCGCTGGAGCCCGGAGCTGGAACAGATGGTGGCCGCTTACGCCAGCGAGCGCCGCGCCGCCGGCCGCAGCGTGTCCGACGACGTCGTTTTCCTACTGCAAGGACTGCATCATGAAAATGTTTGATCCGCACATCCACATGACCTCCCGCACCACCGACGATTACCAGGCGATGAGCCGGGCCGGCATCAGCGTGGTGGTGGAGCCGGCGTTCTGGATGGGCCAGCCGCGGCGGCACGTCGGCAGCTTCGACGATTATTTCCTGTCGCTGCTGGGCTGGGAGCGCTTCCGCGCCGCGCAATTCGGCATCCGCCACTTCTGCACCCTGGGCCTCAACCCCAAGGAAACCAACAACCCGGACGTGGCCGACGGCGTGATGGCGCTGCTGGAGCGTTATCTGGACAAGGACGGCGTGGTGGCGGTGGGGGAAATCGGCTTCGACGACGAAACCGAGGCCGAGGAGCGCTACTTCGCCCGCCAGCTGGAACTGGCGATACAGTTCGACCTGCCGGCGCTGGTCCACACCCCGCACCGCGACAAAAAGGCCGGCACCCTGCGCAGCCTGGCCCTGGTGCGCGACAGCGGCATCGCGCCGGAACGGGTGCTGATAGACCACAACACCGAAGAAACCCTGCCGCTGGTGCTGGACTCCGGCTGCTGGGCCGGCCACTCCATCTATCCCAACACCAAGATGGACGAACCGAGGATGGTGGCGCTGGTGCGCCAGTACGGCAGCGAACGCATCATCATCAACAGCGCGGCCGACTGGGGCGTCAGCGACCCGCTGAAAGTGCCCAAGACCGTGGAGGCGATGCGCGCCGCCGGCATCGCCGAGCGCGACATCGAAACCATAGTCTGGCGCAATCCGCTGGACTTCTTCGCCCAGAGCGGCCGTCTGGACATCGAAGAAGCCAACAGCCCGCTGGCGGTGGACCAGCGCCGGCTGTACCAGGGCAACTCCGTGCTGCGCGGCCAAAATCCGCAGGTGGACATCGTGGACTGACATCATGCAACGCACCCTCGTTCTCAACGTGGTGGGCCTGACGCCGCAGCTGCTGCGGCACGCGCCGCACCTGAGCCGGCTGGCGGAGCGCGGCGCGCAGCGCCCGATCACCGCGGTGACGCCGGCGCTGACCTGCCCGGCGCAGGCCACTTATCTGACCGGTCAGCTGCCGCAGGCGCACGGTTGCGTCGCCAACGGCTGGTATTCGCGCGAACTGGCGGAGCCTTTGTTCTGGAAGCAGAACAACGCCTTGATCCAGGGCGAGAAACTCTGGCACGAGGCCCGGCGCCTGCACGCCGGCTTCAGCTGCGCGCAGTTGTTCTGGTGGTACAACATGTACGCCGACGTGGACTGGAGCGTGACCCCGCGGCCCATCTACAAGGCAGACGGCCGCAAGCTCCCGGACTTTTACTGCAACCCGCCGGAACTGCACGCGGAACTGCGCCAGAAGCTGGGCGATTTCCCGTTATTCCACTTTTGGGGGCCGGCGGCGGACATCCGCTCCAGCCGCTGGATCGCGGACTGCGCCTTGCATCTCTACCGCTCGCGCCAGCCCACGCTGACCCTGGTTTACTTGCCGCATCTGGATTACTGCCTGCAAAGGCTGGGGCCGGACCATACGGAGGTGGCGGCGGAGGTGGCGGCGGTGGACCAGTTGTGCGGCGAACTGATCGAGCAGGCGGAGCGCGACGGCAGCCGCGTCATCGCGCTGTCCGAGTACGGGGTCACGCCGGTCAGCAACGATATCGCGATCAACCGCATCTTGCGCATGGCCGGCTGGCTCAAGGTGCGGGAGGAGCAGGGCGAGGACAAGCTGGATTGCGGCGCGTCGGCGGCCTTTGCGCTGGCGGACCATCAGATCGCACATGTCTATGTGCGCCAGCCGGAGCTGGTGCCGGAGGTGAAGGCCTTGTTGCTGGAGCTGGACGGGGTGGAGATGGTGTTGGATCAGGCCGGCAAGCGTTTGCTGGGGCTGGATCATCCGCGCTCCGGCGAGCTGGTGGCGGTGAGCCGGCCGGATCGCTGGTTCAGTTATTACTATTGGCTGGACGACGCGCACGCGCCGGACTTCGCCCGCACGGTGGATATTCACCGCAAGCCGGGTTACGACCCGGTGGAGTTGTTCCTGGACCCGACCTTGAACTGGCCGAAATTGAGCATTGGCTGGACTTTGCTCAAGCGCAAGCTGGGCATGCGCAGTTTGTTGGAGGTGATTCCGCTGGACCCGTCCTTGGTGCGGGGTTCGCATGGCCGTCCCACCTTGAACCCGGAGCACGGGCCGTTGATGATCAGTTCCTTGCCGGACAGTTTGCCGCCGGGGTCGGTGCCGGCGACGGCGGTGCGGGACATCATCATGGATCATATGTTTGGGGAGGTGGAGACGCGGCTGGCGTATGGGGCGCATGGGGTGATGGAGTAGGGGTTTTGGTTTATTCCGGTGCGACGCTTATTGACTGGTTCTCCTTTGATTAGGGTTGTGATGGGTGATGGTTTTTCTGTTGAATCCGCTGCGCGGATAATGTTTTGGGTGCCGCTTTCCGCGCGGCGAACGGGGAGGGGCGGGCCGCCGCCCCTTCCAGCCCCCCTCGTCCCCCAGGACGCGAAACCCCGAAGAAAAAGGGGCCTGCAAGGCGCGGCTGAACTCGCGATTTGCTAGCGTCAAATCGCTCAAACAAAGCAGCCGCTTAAAACCTTGCAGACCCCTTTTTCTCCGGCGCGCCCCGAGGGGACACCTGGGCGCTACATGAGGTGGTCTTTTTTTGAAAAGAAAGAGTGATTTAGCTTTGCTGGCTAGTTCTGTGGATAACTATCCAGTTTGACCCTGCCTGTGGGTATCTAAGACAAATCAAGAAGAAAGCACGTTTCCGACGCACCCCAGATCCCTTCAAGCCTGCCGTCGGGTGGCGGGCCCGAGGTTTTAAGCGGCTGCTTGTTCGAGCAGCGCGACGTTAGCGCGCTGCGAGTTCAGCCGCGCCTCGGGCCTGACGGGTCCCGGCGGGAAGCCGTAGGCCAGGCTTGCAGGGTGGCCTTTAGGAGTGGAGAGGATATTTGGCCAAGCAAATATCCTCTCCCTGCTCGCCGGGCAGCCCCGGCAATGAAAATCATCATCCGCGCAGCGGATACAAAACCCACACACCGAGCCACACCAACCACCCCACCTTGACCCCAAGCGCCCCCTCGGCAACAATCCCCCCGTTGCCGCCAAAACAAGCGGCACACGGGATTGGCGTCCCGTTTCCGAAGTCGACAAGCCAACGCAGCATGCTGCGTTGGCTGCTTTATCCATGGCAAGGCCGTTTTGGCAGGCGCATGGTGGGAGAGCGCTATGCGCTCGCCGGCAAGACTTCGGACCGGTACGCCAATCCTGCCACGCGCCTGCCTCACCTCAGCCTCACCCGGCAGGTGGTTTATCTTGTGTCACAGCAGGAGAAACACCATGCAACATTCTCAAAACTTCCCCCGTCGTCGTCGCTACAAACTGCACTCGCTGGAACAACAGGAAGCCTTGCTTCCCTTTGTTCGCTTCTGCCCCGGCCGCACCTATCGGCATTACTGGCAAATGCCCACGCCCCGTAAGGATTACCCCGCCGACAGCGCCTATGGCCGCGAATGCGCGGCCCACCTGCTGCAATGGATGAAGGACAACCGCGAATATGTCGGCAAGGGCCTGCTCAGCCGCGTGGCGCGCGACATCGATTTTGACGACCGCGCCGGACGCGGTCAGTGGATGGGTTTCTTCAACTATCTGGAAATCATGATGCTGCTGGGCGCCGACCGGGTCCGGGTTTACCGCCATGTAGACAGCCAACACCAGATCTACCTGGCGCTGGGACAGCGCTTCAGCCTGGAGGCGCGCTTCCGCCGCATCCGGCTGCGAAACCGCTAAGCGCCTTGCGGTGGGTATCGCTGCGCTCCACCCACCCTACGGCGGATGGTCTTGTAGGGTGGGTGGAGCCGCAGGCGATACCCACCAAACCCCGCCGCCAAGACCCAAGCATCGGTTCCATCGCGTTTCCGTGTGGGTATCGCTACGCTCCACCCACCCTACGGCGAATGGTCTTGTAGGGTGGGTGGAGCCGTAGGCGATACCCACCAAACCCCGCCACCAAGGTTCAAGCATCGATCCCATCGCGTTTCCGCGTGGGTATCGCTGCGCTCCACCCACCCTACGGTGAACGGTCTTGTAGGGTGGGTGGAGCCGCAGGCGATACCCACCAAACCCCGCCGCCAAGACCCAAGCATCGATCCCATCGCGTTTCCGCATGGGTATCGCTGTGCTCCACCCACCCTACGGTGAACGGTCTTGTAGGGTGGGTGGAGCCGCAGGCAATACCCACCAAAGCCCGCCGCCAAGACTCAAGCATCGGTTCCATCGCGTTTCCGCGTGGGTATCGCTGCGCTCCACCCACCCTACGGCGGACGGTCTTGTAGGGTGGGTGGAGCCGTAGGCGATACCCACCAAACCCCGCCGACACTGCTGTCACGGCGCGGCGCGCACGCAAAAACGGGGCGGCCATGGGCCGCCCCGCTTCACTCAAGCGGCTACGCTTATTCCTGCAACAGCGTCGCCCTGCGCTCAATCCCCTTCACCTCCACCTTCAAGGCCTTGGCCAGGCGCTCGCCGTATTGGCGGTCCGCCTTGTAGAAGTGCGACAGCATGATGTCGCGGGTTTCGACATTGCGCACCTTGGCCAGATCCCCGGACAGATTGCGGATCAGGTCCGCCTGGTCCTGCGCGCTCAGCGAGCGGTAGAACTCGCCGGCCTGCTGGAAGTTCAGCGTCTTGGCGATGGCCTCCTGCTGGGTGTTGCCCTGCAAGGGCAGGCGGCTGTGCTTGAACTGCGGGTCCTGCGGCTTGGGAGCCAGCCGGCTGGGCTCGTAATTGATGCTGCCCTGGCGGCCGGAGGCGTTTTGTGCACCGTCCTGATTATTGTTTACCACCTCGACCCGCGGGCGGTTCACCGGCAGCGCCTGGAAATTGGTGCCGACGCGGTGCATCTGAGTGTCCAGATAGGAGAACAGCCGGCCTTGCAGCAAACGGTCTTCCGAGGCCTCGATGCCCGGCACCAGATTGGCCGGCGACATCGCCACCTGCTCGGTGGCTTCGAAGAAGTTGGCCGGCACCTGGTTCAGCGTCATGGTGCCCACCTTGCGCTCCGCCACGCCGGTCCACACCTTGGTGGGGTCCAGCGGGTTGAAGGCGAAACGGTTCATGTCCTCAGGCTGGATCAATTGCACGTACAAATCCCAGGACGGGTAGCGCTTCCGCTCAATGCTTTGCAACAGGTCCGCGGTGGCGTGGCCGACCGATTGGCCCTGCACCTTGGGCAGTTCGTCCGGGCGCAGATTGCGTTCGCCCTGATGCGATTTCCAGGTGAACTTGGCGTATTGGTAGCGGCCGTCCGCGGCCACCAGCTTCAGCGCGTGCACGCTGCTGCCGTTCATTTCGCGGTAATTGGCCGGGGTGCCGTAGTTGGAGTACACCCGGGTCAGCATATGGGTGGATTCCGGCAAATGGGAGAAGAAGTCGAAGACGCGGTTGGGGTCTTGCTCATTGCTGACCGGGTCCGGCTTCAGCGAATGCACCATGTCCGGGAATTTGATCGCGTCGCGGATGAAGAACACCGGCAGGTTGTTGCCCACCAGGTCCCAGTTGCCCTGCGCGGTATAGAACTTGGTGGCGAAGCCGCGCGGGTCGCGGTCGGTTTCCGGCGCGCCGCGGCTGCCGATCACGGTGGAGAAGCGCACGAACACCGGCGTTTTTTCGCCTTTGCGGAATACCAGGGCGCGGCTGACGTCCTGCAAGCCTTCGCTGGCGACGAAGACGCCGCCGGCGCCCACGCCGCGCGCGTGGACCACACGTTCCGGGATGCGCTCGCGGTCGAAGCGCTGCAGTTTTTGCAGCAGTTGAATGTCTTGCAGCAGGGTGGGGCCGTTGGGGCCGGCGGTCTGGCTGTTCTGGTTGTCGCCCACCGGCGCGCCGTTGTCCTGGGTCAGGTTGGCGGCTTGGCTCAGAGCGGCGCTACAAGCCAGCGCCAGGGTGAAAAGCTTGCGGTTCACGGAAAAGGTCAGAACTGACATTGGCACTCCCATAAATTATTAGAACATTTACTAAGGGAGCGGCCATTATCGGAAGTGACGATAGTTTTGTTAAATCTTAAATTACAATTTGTTTGATAGTGTTTATTAATGGAACGAAGACGGCCTCATTTCTCCGCCAGCAGTCGTTCTATGCGGCGGTCCGGCACCAGCCAGATCAGGGCCATCAGCACATACATCGCCGCGGACAGCCATTCCCAGTAAAAGGCGGCGGCGATGCCGATCAGATAGCACAGCGGGGAGATCTTGCCCTTGATGTCCTTGCCCAAGGCCTCGGACAGCCGGGTGCGGTTGCCGGGCAGGCACAGCAGCGATTGCTGCATCAGCCACCAGGCCAGCGCGCACATCAGCAACACCACGCCGTACAGGGCCAGCGGCAGCGGCGCGAAATGGTTTTCCCCCATCCAGCCGGTGACGAAGGGAATCAGCGACAGCCAGAACAGCAGGTGCAGATTGGCCCACAGCACGCGGCCGTCCACGCGCTGGATGGCGTGGTAGAAGTGGTGGTGGTTGTTCCAGTACAGGCCTACGTAGATGAAGCTGAGCACATAGCTGAGAAAGACCGGCCAACGGTCTTGCAGCGCCGTCCAGCTGGTGTCGTGCGGCACTTTCAGTTCCAGCACCATGATGGTGATGATGATGGCGAGCACGCCGTCGCTGAAGGCTTCCAGCCGGTTCTTTCCCATGATGTCCCTATCAGCTGTTTCAAGTGGATGACGGGGTCAGTATAGACGGCTTTCAGAGCGTGTTTACGATCGGGCGAGCAAGGGCGGGACAAGGCGTACTCACCGCGCAACGCTCCGCGACGCGCAGCAGATCGTCAACAGGTTCTTAGCCCGGCCGCTGGGCCGGCGCCGGGCGATAAGGCAGGCGGATGCGGGTGATGAAGCGTTCGCCGTCCAGCCGGGCGCTGAGCGAGGCCTCGGCGTCGAAATACAGCTCCAGCCGCTCGGCCAGATTGTCCAGCGCCATGTGGTGGCCGGGCGCGGCCGCCGCCGGCTCCGGATTGACCGGATTGCTCAGCGTCAGCTCCAGCTGTTGTTCTAGCTGGCGCGCCTGGATGCGGATTTCGCCGCCGTCGGCCAGCCGTTCTATGCCGTGGAACACCGCGTTTTCCGCCAGCGGCTGCAGGATCAGCGGCGGCAGCGCCGCGTCCAGCGGCGCTTGCACGTCCCAGCTCACTTGCAGGCGCGCGCCCAGCCGTTCGGCCTCGATCGCCAGATACATCGCCGCCAGTTCGATTTCGCGGCCCAGCGTGGATTGCCGCGCTGGATCGCCCAGCTGGGCGCGGAACAGATCGGCCAGGTTTTCCAGCACCATTTCCGCCTTGTCCGGCTGCTTGCCGATCAGCGCGATGGCGGCGTTGAGGCTGTTGAACAGGAAATGCGGGCGGATGCGCGCCTGCAGCGCGATCAGCCGCGCCTCCGACAGCGCCGGGGACAAGGCGCGCGCGCGCAGATTGAGGTAATGCTGCATCAGCCCGCCCACCGCGCCGGCCAGCAGCACCTGACCCCAGGGCATGGGCGCCAGCGGGTTGAGCAGACGGCCGCAGAAGGCGAAGGACAGCAGGCAGATGGCGGCGGCGCTCAGCGTCACGCGCCGGCCGCGGTAGAGGCGGCGGCCCAGCAAGGCCAGCAGGCCCAGGCTCAGCAAGGCGCCGGGCACCAGCAGGCTGGACAGGCGCAGCAGCCGCCAGGGCAGCGGCTCGCCGCCGTCGTCCAGCAACAGGCCGCCCAGCAGGAACAGGCCGAGCAGCAGCAAGGCGCGCAGCAGCACGCCCAGGTTGCGGTAGTCGGGCAGGTCGGACGGGGGCGGTAGCGGCATGAGGGCGCGGCCGGAAATAGGATAGCCGCATCATAGCAAGGAAAACCCGCACTGGCCGAAGGCGCTCGCCGCTGGCATAGTAGGGGATTCCCGGCGGCGCCGCGCGCCCCCGGAGTTTCGCCAAGTTTTTCGTCCGCAGCCATCGTAGAAAGCATCGCCATGCAAGATCAACACGCCTGGTCCGGCCGTTTCTCGGAGCCGGTATCCGAACTCGTCAAGAAATACACCGCTTCGGTGGATTTCGACCGACGACTGGCCGAATTCGACATCGAGGGCTCGCTGGCCCACGCCGCCATGTTGCAGCGCGCCGGCGTTCTGTCCGCCGAAGACCTGGCAGCGATCCGACGAGGCATGGGCGAAGTGCTGGACGATATCCGCGCCGGCCGCTTCGAGTGGAGCGTGGATCTGGAAGACGTGCACATGAACGTGGAGCGCCGGCTGACCGACAAGATCGGCGACGCCGGCAAGCGCCTGCACACCGGCCGCAGCCGCAACGACCAGGTGGCCACCGACATCCGCCTGTGGCTGCGCGCGCAGATCGACGCCATCGTCGGCCTGATCGGCGAGTTGCAGCACAGCCTGCTGGACCTGGCGGAACAGCACGCCGAAACCGTGCTGCCCGGCTTCACCCATTTGCAGGTGGCGCAGCCGGTGACCTTCGGCCACCACATGCTGGCCTATGTGGAAATGCTGGCGCGCGACGCCGAACGCATGAGCGACTGTCGCAAGCGCGTCAACCGCCTGCCCTTGGGCGCGGCGGCGCTGGCCGGCACCACCTTCCCGATCGACCGTCATTACACCGCTCAGCTGCTGGGTTTCGACGATGTCTGCCACAACTCGCTGGACGCGGTGTCCGACCGCGACTTCGCGATTGAATTCACCGCCGCCGCCAGCCTGGTGATGGTGCATCTGTCGCGGTTGTCCGAGGAGCTGATCCTGTGGATGAGCCCGCGCGTCGGCTTCATCGACATCGCCGACCGCTTCTGCACCGGCAGTTCCATCATGCCGCAGAAGAAGAACCCGGACGTGCCGGAGCTGGTGCGCGGCAAGTCCGGCCGCGTGGTCGGCCATCTGATTGCGCTGGTGACGCTGATGAAGGCGCAGCCGCTGGCTTACAACAAGGACAACCAGGAGGACAAGGAGCCGCTGTTCGACACCGCGGATACCTTGATCGACACCCTGCGCATCTACGCCGACATGATGCGCGGCGTCACCGTCAAGCCGGAGGCGATGCGCGCGGCGGTGCTGCAAGGCTTCGCCACCGCCACCGATCTGGCCGACTACCTGGTGAAGAAGGGTGTGCCCTTCCGCGACAGCCACGAGGTGGTGGCGCTGACGGTGCGCCACGCCGAGCAGCAGGGCATGGACATCGCCGACCTGTCGCTGGCCAAGCTGCGCGAGTTCTCGCCCTTGATCGACGAGGACGTGTTCGCGGTGCTGAGCCCGGAAGGCAGTCTGGCGCAGCGCGACCACGTGGGCGGCACCGCGCCGCGCCAGGTGCGCTTGCAGATCGAGCGCCATCGTCAACGCCTGCAGCCGCGCTGAGCGCCGCTTCGTCTCGCTCTTGCCCGCAAGCCTTTGAATAGGCCTTTGATGGCCGTCAGGCCGCGCCCCGCCATCCCGGCGGCGCGCGGCCTGTTCTTGTTTGGGGGCCTGCCGATTGCGGCAATTTATATCAAACAACAGTCAATCAAAGACATTTTATTAAATAAATCTTTCTAATTAGCTTTTCTGTCTCCGGCTAAACCGTTATCTTTAGCGCCAGACTTGCGGGAGCTTCGAAAAATCGCGACGGCGGCCGACACGCCGCGCGGCTGGTTTTCCAAATTTCTCCAAGAACGTGTTTACGATCCAGCGAGCCAGAGCGAGACCAGGCGTTGCGGCTGAGAAAGCGGAATGCACACGTGGTGCATGAGTGTTTCGAAGCGCAGCTCACCGTGTCGCGTCTCACGGCGCGCGGCAGATCGTAAACAGGTTCCAAGGGACGGCGCGGCAACACCCGCCTATCCCTCATCCTGGCAGTCCCCGTCTATCCATGCTGTTCTCGCCAGCGCCAGCCGTGCCGCGGATTGGCGCGCGCCGCCATGGCCGGACGCGGGGCCGCTTCTTGTCATTACAGTCACTCAGTCACGCCGGGGAACAATGTGTTTTGTCGCCATCGCTTCCGTCACCTGATCAGCCGAGGCAATCAATTCCGCGGCAGCCTCAACGCCGCGGAATGGGCCTTGGTCTTGCTGGTGGCCATGTTGCCGGCGGTGATAGGCCTGCCCCTGACCTGGAACCGCTACCAGCTGGACGTGCAGGCGCAGCTGCAAAGCGCGGCGGGGCGCGCGGTCAATTCGGTGGACCGGGTGTTCAGCCAGGTGGACCGCTCATTGCGGGAGGCCGCGCCGTTGGCCGGCCAGCCCTGCCCGCAGGCGCGCGGCAAGCTGGTGTCGCTGGCGGCCTTCGATCCCTATATCCGCTCGCTGGGGCTGATGGACGGCCGCCGCCTGTACTGCACCTCGGTGCTGGGCGCGCAGTACTCGGATCTGCCCTTCACCCCGTCGGCGCCGCAGCAACTGATCTACCGTCTGGACTCTGGCCCCTTGTACCCCAAGCGGCCCTTCCTGATGCGCACCTTGCTGGGGGAGCGGGGGCAGGCCGTCGTCGCCAGCGTGGAACTGGCCTATTTCAGCCCTCTGCTGCCCTGGCAGGCCGACGACGGCCACAGCGGTTCGCTGCTGGTGCTGAATCACAAGGAGGCGGTGCAGTCCACATTGCCGGGCGCCGCCGAGGTGCCGGCCAGCGCGGTGCTGCGGGTGATCGCGGCCTCGGAGCGCTTTCCGCTGGCGGTGCACAGCTGGGTGGACGCCGACTACCTGTGGCGCGGCGCGTCGGCGCGTCTGCTGCGCGCCCTGCTCTTGTTGTTGCCGGTGGGCGTGGTCGGCGCGGTCCTGCTGCTGGGTTATCTGCGCAAGCGCGGCTCGGTCAGCGGGGAAATCCTGCTGGCCTTGCGCAATCAGGAGTTCCTGCCTTACTACCAGCCGGTGTTCGACGCCTGCGGCCGCCGCTGCATGGGGGTGGAGGTGCTGCTGCGCTGGCAGCATCCGCGTCAGGGGCTGACGCCGCCGGATCTGTTCATCCCGGTGGCGGAGGCCTCCGGCATGATCATCCAGATCACCCGCTATCTGATGCGGCGGGTGGCCGCCGACATGGCGTCGCTGCCCTTGCCCGATCGCTTTTTCGTGGCGCTGAATCTGTCGCCCAGCCATCTGCAGCACGCGCAACTGGTGGAGGACTGTCAGGCGTTTTTGCGACACTTCCCGAAGACGCCGCCGCGGCTGGTGCTGGAAGTGACCGAGCGCGAGCCCATCCGGGTGACGCCGCAAAGCCAGCAGGTGATGGCCGCGCTGCGGCGGATGCGGGTGCAGATCGCCATCGACGACTTTGGCACCGGCCACAGCAGCCTGGCCGAGCTCAACCGCATTCACGCCGATCATCTGAAGATAGACCGGGTGTTCGTGGCGGCGATAGGCAGCGACTCCATCGCCAACCGCATCCTGGAGATGATCATCGATCTGGCCAAGCAGCTGCGTATCTCCATGGTGGCCGAGGGTGTGGAAACCGAACAGCAGCGCGCCTATCTGCAGCAAAGCGGCGTGCATTATCTGCAAGGCTATCTGCTGGCGCGTCCGATGCCGCTGGAACAGCTGCGCGATTTTTTGTGGGGGCGTCCGCCGCTGGCGGAGGGCCAGCCGGTCTCCTGAGCAAAAAATACGCAATAAACGAACACTATTGGCCGATATCAAGCCGGAATAGTGGTTCTGTTTGCCGCTGACCCGCAAAATATGTTACTAAAGTGACGTGATTTTCGATTCCGAATAGTTATGAGCCGCTCACCCCGTCACGACAAGATTCTGCAGCTGGTCCGCGAAAACGGCTTCATGCCGATCGAAGAGTTGGCCAGACTGCTCGATGTCACCCCGCAAACCATTCGCCGCGATATCAACCAGCTGTGCGAGGCCAATCTGTTGCGCCGCTACCACGGCGGCGCCGCCCTGGGCAGCAGCGTGGAGAATGAGGACTATTTCGCGCGCAAAGGAAAATTCCAGAGCGAAAAAGCGCATATCGCGGACATGATCGCCAGCAGCATTCCCGATCACGCCTCGCTGTTCATGAGCATAGGCACCACCATAGAGGCGGTGGCCCAGGCGCTGACCAGCACGCACAAGGGTTTGCGGGTGATCACCAACAACATCCATGTGGCCTCCATCATGTCCACCAATCCGGATTTCACGGTGATGATCACCTCCGGCACGGTGCGCGCGTCCGACGGCGGCATCACCGGCGTGGCCACGCTGGACTTCATCAACCAGTTCAAGGTGGACTACGCCATCATCGGCGTGTCCGGCATCGAGCCGGACGGCTCGCTGCTGGACTTCGATTACCGCGAAGTGCGGGTGGCGCAGGCGATGATGTCCAACGCCCGTCACCGCTACCTGGCGGCGGACCACAGCAAGTTCGGCCGCAACGCCCTGGTGCGCATGGGACACATCAGCGAGTTCCACACCGTGTTCACCGACGCGCTGCCGCCGGAGCCGGTGACCAAGCTGCTGGAAGAGCAGGGCGTGCGCCTGGTGCTGACCGAGGCCTGAGACGCTTTCAAAGCCTGCCGCGCTTCGGCGATACGGCGTTAACAGGCTTTGAGCACGTGGATCGTTAACAGGCGTCCTGGATGCGGCGCTGAGCGCCGCGCCCGAAAAAAAGCCCGGAACCTCTCGGTGGTCCGGGCTTTTTCGCGTCCGGGCGGGGCCCGGCGGCGGGGCTCAGTCCTGCATGATCTCCACCCGGTTGCGGCCGTTGGCCTTGGCCCGGTACAGCATTTCGTCGGCCTGACGCACCAGCTCGGTGCTGCTGGCGGCGGTGTCCAGCGAGCTGATGCCCACGCTGAAGGTCTGGCGGAAGTCGCCGTCCGGCGCGCGCTGCTCTATCTGGCTGAAGTCCTGGCGCAGCTGGTCCATCAGCTCGCGCGCCTGCGTCTGATGGGTGCCCGGCAGCACGATGGCGAACTCCTCGCCGCCGTAGCGGCCCACCAGATCGCTGCTGCGCAGCCGTTCCTTGAGGAAGCGCGCCAGATTGATCAGCAGCTCGTCGCCGGCCGGATGGCCGTGGCTGTCGTTGATGGTCTTGAAGAAGTCCAGGTCCAGCATCGCCAGCGACAGCGGTCGCTGATCGCGGCGCGCGCGCTGGATGCCGTACTCCAGCTGGCCGTGCAGATGGGAGTGGTTGAGCAGGCCGGTGAGGCTGTCGTTGATGATGTAGGAACGCAGCTTGCGGTAGCGGCGCGCGCGGTTGATCACGGTGACGATCAACTCCTCCGGCGCCACCGGCTTGGTCAGGAAGCCGTCTATGCCCAGGGTCAGCGCGTCCAGCTGCACCGCCTGGCGCTTTTCCACCGACAGGAACACCACCGGGATGCCGTCCAGCAGTCGCTGCTGGCGGATCACCTTGGCCAGCTCCATGCCGCTGCACTGCGGCATGTACATGTCCATCAGGATCAGGTCGGGGCGGAACTGCTCTATCATGTCCAGTACCCGTTCCGGCTGGGTCTCCTCGCGGGTTTCCACCCCTGGGCGTTGAGCACGCTGGAGTAGAGCCCGGCCAGCGATTCCATGTCCTCCACGATCAGCACGCGCAAGGGCTCGCGCTTCTCGCCCAGATCGCTGAAGCTCAGCTGGTCAATCAGCTGATGCGCTTGCAGCGGCCAGTCCAGCAGGCTGCCGGCGCCGGCGCGCACCGCCGCCAGCCGCGCCTGGAAATCGTGCAGCGGCGAGGTCAGGATCAGCGGACAGATGCTGCTGATGGTGGGGGCCAGCAAAAGGATGGGATCGTTGGCGGCGAACTCGGTGAAAGCCACCACCGCTTCCGGCGCCTTGTCCTGCAGCGCCTGGGCCAGTTTGGCCGCCTGCTGGATCACCTTGGCGTGGATGCCGTAGCAGGACAGCTGCTGGATCAGCGGCGTGGCGTCCACGTCTTGCGGCAGCCATAGATAGAGGGTGACCAGGCCGCCGCCCAGCAGGGCGTCGTAGTCGATCTCCGGCAGGCCGTCCTTGCGCTCCATCATGCCCAGCTGGCTGACCAGGCCCAGGTGGTGGCGCAGGCGGTTGTAGCGCTCGTTTTCCGACGGCGCGGTCTGCGGTTGCTGGATCCAGCCTTGCAGCAGCCGCGACAGGGTCTGGATTTCCCCGGTGATTTCGTTGAGGTCCTGCTCGCGCACCATGTCCTCCAGCCGCAGGATCAGCGACAGCAGGTGGGCGGCCAGCGGCCGCTCCCAGCGGGTGACGAGCAGGTGGCCGATGCGATCGATTTCCTGTGCCAGATGCACACGTTGTTTGAAAGCCTGATGTTGCGACATGATCAAGTATTCCCCGGTGGACCCGGTCGTCCAATATTCAAGTTCTGAAGCCGCGCCTGAGGCGCGCTGTTATAATCCGCCGTTGGATTGCAACGGCCTGGCAAAAATTTTTAATGAACGTTTTTTACGAAGAGAGCGGCGGCTTTAAGGTCGGCAGCATCGTTTCGCGCAATGACGCTAGTCTGCAAGTGGATACCCAGCATGGCAAGCGCGCCAAGATCAAGGCGGCGAATGTTTTTCTGGAGTTTAGCTCCGCATTGGGCGATTTTCTGCCCATGGTAGAGCAACTTGCCGCGGATATTGACCTGGATTTCCTGTGGGAATGCTGCCCGGACGACGAGTTCGGCTATGAGGCGCTGGCGGCCGATTATTGGGGCCGCGCGCCGTCGGCGGCCGAGGCCGCCGCCATCGTGTCGCGGCTGTACGGCGCGCCGATGTATTTCTACAAAAAAGGCAAGGGCCGCTACAAGAAGGCGCCGGAAGACGCGCTGAAGGCGGCGTTGGCCGGGCTGGAGCGCAAGAAGCGCGAGCAGGAGCAGATCGACCAGTGGGTGGCGGAGCTGAAAGCCGGCCAGCTGCCGGAGGCGATCCGCGGCCAGCTGATGACCTTGTTGTGGAAACCCGACAAGAACACGCTGGAGTTCAAGGCCTTCGACCAGGCCTCGCGCGAACTGAGCCTGCCGCCGCTGCGGCTGGCGGACAAGGTGGGCGGCATCTCTTCGGTGCCGGACTACCTGATGGCCGGCTTCATGCTGGAGTTCTTCCCCAAGGGCCGCGGCTTCGGCAAGTACGAACTGCCCACGCTGCCGGAAGAGCTGCCGCTGTCGCCGGTGCGCGCCTTCTCCATCGACGACGCCAACACCACCGAGATCGACGATGCCTTGTCGGTGCAGGACCTGCCCAACGGCAATAAGCGCGTCGGCATCCACATCGCCGCGCCGTCGCTGGGCATAGAGATAGGCTCGCCGCTGGAAAAGCTGCTGCTGTCCCGGCTGTCCACCGTGTATTTCCCCGGCGACAAGATCACCATGCTGCCGGACGATCTGGTGGAGATGTTCACCCTCAAGGAAGGGCACGACTGCCCGGCGCTCAGCCTCTACGTGGAGGTGACGCCTGAGTTCGAGCCGGTGGCCTACGAGAACCGCATCGAGAAGGTGCATATCGCCGCCAACCTGCGCCACGCCGCGCTGGAGCAGTTCTTCAACGAAGAGACGCTGGCTTGCGATCCGGGCGTGGACTATCCGTTCAAGCAGGAACTGATCTGGTTCTGGCAGTTCGCCGAGGCGCTGGAGAAGCGCCGCGGCAAATACGACCCGACCCGGCCGGTGCAGATGGATTACAACTTCGACGTGGTCGACGGCAAGGTGCTGATCACCTTGCGCAAGCGCGGCGCGCCGATGGACAAGCTGGTGTCCGAGCTGATGATTCTGGCCAACAGCGAGTGGGGCCGGATGCTGGCCGAGGCCGACATCCCCGGCATGTACCGCGCGCAAAGCATGGGCAAGGTGAGGATGACCACGCGGCCCGAGCCGCACACCGGCTTGGGCGTGGCCCAATACGCGTGGGCCACGTCGCCGCTGCGCCGCGCCACCGACTTCATCAACCAGCGCCAGCTGATGTCCATGATCCGCGGCGAGAAGCCGCAGTTCGAGCAGGGCGACGCGATGCTGTTCGCCATCCTGCGCGATTTCGACACCACCTACTCCGCCTACCTGGGCTTCCAGGACCGGATGGAACATTTCTGGTGCCTGCGCTGGTTCAGCCAGGAGGGGGTGTCCGATCCCACCGCCGCCTTCATCAAGGAAGACCTGGTGCGCATCGACGGCCTGCCGATGCGGGTGCGCATCCCGGGCCTGCCGGAGCTG
Organism: Chromobacterium sp. Beijing; assembly: GCF_021496765.1. Classification (NCBI taxonomy): domain Bacteria; kingdom Pseudomonadati; phylum Pseudomonadota; class Betaproteobacteria; order Neisseriales; family Chromobacteriaceae; genus Chromobacterium; species Chromobacterium sp. Beijing. Next base: position 3,945,399 of record NZ_CP053750.1, on the reverse strand, counting down.
GCGCGCGGCGACCGCATCCAGCTGTCGGTGATCCGCATCGACGAGCTGATGCAGGAGATCGAGCTGCGCTGCGTCGGGGTGCTCGGCCATGTCGACGCCGCCGAGGACGAGGCGTCGGAAGCCGAGACGGAGACGGAGACGGGCGAGGCGGACGGCCAGGCCGGTTGAGTCCGCAATGCGAAACGTGCGAAAAGGCGGCTTGGGCCGCCTTTTTTGCGTCCGGCTGGACGGTGCTCAGCGTGGCTGACACAACTCAGTTTTACGGCTGAGGCAAGGCGCGCCGACGCAGACAGTACATTGAGTACGGCAAGTCGGCGCAACGCAGCATCAGGGGTTGAGTTAGCCGTTCTTAGAACATCTCATCCAGCGCGGTGCAGGCCTCGCGCAACTCCGGCAGCGCCGCGGCCAGGTCCTCGCGCTTCAAGCCGGCGCGCTCCATCACGCTGACCGGCAGGGTGGCCAGCATGTCCTCCTCGCTCATATCGTGATTGAAGCCGGAGGTCATGAAGGACGCCAGGCCGATCAGCAGCGCGAACGGCGACACTTCCTCGTTCAGCAGATCGTGCTGGTTGAAGATGGCTTCCTGGATTTCGTCCGGAAAATTCCAACGCCGCGCCAGCTCGGCGCCCACCTCGGTCAGATCCATGCCCAGCAGCATGCGCTCGGTGGCCACCCGGTCGGCGCCGCCGGCGACGATGCGGTCTATCTGCAAAGCCTGTTCCGGCACCGCCACATAGAGCACCAGTTCGCCGATATTGGACAGCAGGCCGCAGGTATAGCCCAGCTGCGGGTCCAGCCGGGCCAGCTTGGCCAGCCGTTTGGCGGCGTTGGCCATCGCGAAGCTGCGCTGCCAGAACGCCTTCATGTCGAAGCCCTGGATGCCCAGCGTGGCGCCGGTGACGCCGGAGGCGATCACCAGCACCCTGAGGTTGTCGAAGCCGAGCAGGATGATGGCGTCGTCCAGAGAGCCCACGCGCCGGCTGCCGCCGAAGCGCGCGGTATTGGCCAGCCGCAGCACGCGCGCGGTCAGCACCTGGTCATGTCCCACCTTGTCGGTAATTTCATCGATGTTCACGTCGGTGCGGTGAAAACTGGCCACCAGCTCCTGGACCACTTTGGGCACCATGGGCAGTTTGCCCGACGCTTTTTCAAATATTTCCGCCACTTGCATAGGGGTCTCCAATAGGTGAGCCGTCGCCGGCGCGGGCGTGGGCCGGCAGGCGATGAAGTCCTGCTTCTTGAGCTTAGGCAATTGGCGGGGGAAAGGAAGGACAAAACCGGACAGGGGCGGGCCGGCGGCGGGCGGCCCGCCAAAAAAAACAGGGCCGGGAGGCCCTGTAAAGAAGCAACGTCGTTTAATTCCTGTGCAGCTGGCTCGCTTCCAAGGCCAACTGGGTGATGCGGTCCCAATCGCGGTTGGCGATGGCGTCGTCCGGAGTCAGCCAGCTGCCGCCCACGGCCAGCACATTGGGCAGCGCCAGGTATTCCGGCGCTTTCTTGATGTCGATGCCGCCGGTGGGGCAGAAGCGCAGATCGGAGAACGGGCTGGCCAGCGATTTGAGCAGCTTGACGCCGCCCACGGCCTCGGCGGGGAACAGCTTCTGGATGGTGAAGCCCTCGTCCTGGGCGCGCATCGCCTCGGACGGGGTGGCGATGCCGGGAATCAGCGTCAGATTGGCGGCGCGGGCGGCGGCGCCCAGCTCCGGGGTGAAGCCGGGGCTGACGCCGAATTGCGCGCCGGCGTCGATGGCGGCTTCCACGTGGGCGCGGGTGCGCAGCGTGCCGGCGCCGACGATGGCGCCCGGCACTTCGTCGCGCATGCGGCGCATCGCCGCCAGCGCGGCCTTGGTGCGCAGCGTCACTTCCAGCACGCGCACGCCGCCGGCCACCAGCGCCTGGGCCAGCTCGACGGCCACGGCCGCGTCGTTGACGATGATCACCGGAACAACCGGGCCTTGGCGCAGCAGGGTCAATGCGTCCATATTCATTTTCTCCAAGAAGCGGGGTGGAAGTCGGGATGGCGGAAGCTGGTGGCGCCGGCTTCGGCGTGGTCGGCCACCGAACGGAACACCGCGAACAAGTCCCGTCCCATGCCAAAATCATTATGCGTCAGGTCGGCCTGAGCCGGTTCGCGCGCGGCCCATTCGGCCTCGTCCACCAGCACGGTCAACTCGCCGCTATTGGCGTCCAGCCGCACCGGGTCGCCGTCGCGCACCTTGCTGATCGGTCCGCCGGACAGGGCTTCCGGCGAGACGTGGATGGCGGCCGGCACCTTGCCGGAGGCGCCGGACATGCGGCCGTCGGTGACCAGGGCCACCTTGAAGCCGCGCTCCTGCAAAATGCTCAGGGCGGGGGTCAGCTTGTGCAGTTCCGGCATGCCGTTGGCGCGCGGGCCCTGGAAGCGGATCACCGCGATGAAGTCTTTTTCCAGCTCGCCGCGCTTGAACGCCGCCAGCATGTCGTTCTGGTCGTGGAAGATCACCGCCGGCGCTTCCACCACCCGGTGTTCCGGCTTGACCGCGGACACCTTGATCACCGCGCGGCCCAGCTTGCCGGACAGCAGCTTGAGGCCGCCGTCGGCGGAGAAGGGGTCGGCGGCGGTGCGCAGCACGCTGTCGTCGCCGCTGTCGGCGGGCGCGTCCCGCCATTTGAGTTCGCCCTGATCCAGCCACGGTTCCTGCGCGTAGCGAGACAGGCCGCGGCCGGCCACGGTGCCCACATCCTCGTGCAGCAGGCCGGCGGACAGCAGTTCGCGGATCACGAAGCCCATGCCGCCGGCGGCGTGGAAGTGGTTCACGTCGGCCTTGCCGTTGGGGTAGGCGCGGACCAAGAGCGGCACCACGGCGGAGAGCTCGTCGAAATCGTCCCAGTTCACATCGATGCCGGCGGCGCGGGCGATGGCGACGATGTGCATGGTGTGGTTGGTGGAGCCGCCGGTGGCCAGCAGGCCGACGATGGCGTTGACGATGGACTTCTCGTCTATCATCTCGCCCACCGGGGTGAAGGCCTTGCCCTGGGCGGCGATCTTGGCCGCCTGATGGGCGGCGGCGCGGGTCAGCGCCTCGCGCAGCGGGGTGCCCGGGTTGACGAAGGCGGCACCGGGCAGGTGCAGGCCCATGATCTCCATCAGCATCTGATTGGAGTTGGCGGTGCCGTAGAAGGTACAGGTGCCGGGGCCGTGGTAGGACTGGCATTCGGATTCCAGCAGCGCGTCGCGGCCCACCTTGCCTTCGGCGTACAACTGGCGCACCTTGGCTTTTTCATCGTTGGCGATGCCGGTGGTCATCGGACCGGCGGGAACGAACACCGCCGGCAGGTGGCCGAAGGACAGCGCGCCTATCAGCAGGCCGGGCACGATCTTGTCGCACACGCCCAGATACAGCGCGGCGTCGAACATCTGGTGGGACAGCGCCACCGCGGTGCTCATCGCGATGATGTCGCGGGAGAACAGGGACAGCTCCATGCCCGGCTGGCCCTGGGTCACGCCGTCGCACATCGCCGGCACGCCGCCGGCGAACTGGGCGGTGGCGCCGGCCGCCAGCGCCGCCTCCTTCAGCTGCGCCGGATAGGTTTCCAGCGGCTGGTGGGCGGACAGCATGTCGTTATAGGAAGAGACGATGGCCAGATTGGGGCGGTGCTCTTCCTTTAGATGTATCTTGATGCCGTCGGGCATGGCGGCGAAGGCGTGAGCCAAATTGGTACACGACAATTGCGAGCGCTCCACCCTTCCCTGATGGGCTGCTGCGCGCAAGCGGTCCAGGTAGGCGGCGCGCGTTGCCCGGCTCCGGTTGACGATGCGCTCGGTAACGGCGGACAGGGTGGAATGCAAGGCCATGATGACGTTCCGTGTTGAAGTGGGTTGATAGTAGTTTTACTACACTCAAAATGCAAGACGCGCTCCAGCGCCGTCCCGCCATGATACGCCCGGCGGCGCGAGGCAACACCCGCCAGTGCTGCGATTGGGAGAATTGTTTGCTTTGGGGCAAAAGGTGTTGCAAAAGCGGCCTGCGTCAGTGAGATGACATGGACAAGGTAAAAGCTGGTGGTAATATAACTACATCTACAAACGTCTCGAGATGGAAGATCAGGATGGATACCCGTACTACGCCAACCCCGGCCTTCGATATGGTCTTGTTCGGCGGCGCCGGCGATCTGGTGATGCGCAAGCTGCTGCCCTCCTTGTATCAGGCGCACGCCGCCGGCCTGCTCAATCAGCAGGGCCGCATCCTGGCGCTGGGCCGCAAGGACTTGAGCCGCGACGACTACCTGGCCTTTGTCGAGAAGAACTCGCGCCAGCATGTCAAAGCCCATTTCGACGCCGCCGCCTGGGACAGCTTCTGTGCGCGGATCGAATACCTGAAAGTGGACGCCTCGCAGCCGCGGGATTTCCCGGCGCTGGCGGACAAGCTCAAGGGCGACGACGACCGCGTGGTGGTCTGTTATCTGGCCACCGCGCCCAATCTGTTCGCCGGCATCTGCGAGAACCTGGCGGCGGTGGGCCTCAATAGCGGCAATGTGCGCGTGGTGCTGGAAAAGCCGCTGGGCACCGACCTGGATTCCTCCAACGAGATCAACGACGACGTGGCGCGCTTCTTCAAGGAAGAGCAGCTGTACCGGATCGACCACTACCTGGGCAAGGAATCGGTGCAGAACCTGATGGCGATCCGCTTCGCCAACGCGCTGTTCGAGCCGCTGTGGCGGCGCGAATGGATACACGACGTGCAGATCACCATCTCCGAAGATCTGGGCGTGGGCAGCCGCGGCGATTTCTACGACGGCACCGGCGCGCTGCGCGACATGGTGCAGAACCACCTGTTGCAACTGCTGTGCATCGTGGCGATGGAGCCGCCGGCCAATATGGAAGCCGACGCGGTGCGCGACGAAAAGCTCAAGGTGTTGAAGGCGCTGCGCCCGTTCAGCGAACAGGACGTGGCGGCCAAGACCGTGCGCGGCCAGTACAAGGCCGGCGCCGTCGGCGGCCAGCCGGTGGTCGGCTATCTGAACGAGCAAGGCATCCCCGCCGACAGCCAGACCGAAACCTTCGTCGCGCTCAAGGCCGAGATCGACAACTGGCGCTGGGCCGGCGTGCCCTTCTTCCTGCGCACCGGCAAGCGGATGCAGGAGCGGGTCGCCGAGATCGTCATCAACTTCCGCGACGTGCCGCACCAGCTGTTCAACGGCCCGATGAGCGGCAGCCACACCGCCAACCGGCTGGTGATCCGCCTGCAGCCGGAAGAAAGCATCCGCCTGTACTTCCTGGCCAAGGAGCCGGGCGACAATATGCGCCTGCAGCCGGCCTACCTCGACCTGGACTTCTATAAAGCCTTCAAAGTGCGCCGCGCCGACGCCTACGAACGCCTGCTGCTGGACGTGATCCGCGGCAAGCTGGCGCTGTTCATGCGCCGCGACGAGCTGATCGAGGCCTGGCGCTGGGTGGAGCCCATCATGGACAGCTGGAGCCGCAGCAGCAATCTGCCGCCCAAGCAGTACACCGCCGGCACCTGGGGCCCGGCGGCGTCCAGCGCTTTGCTATCGCGCGATGGGATAGGCTGGCACGAGGAATGCTGATCCATCTGCTGCGCGTCTCGATCTCGAATGCTGCGGTGCTCGCCGTACTACCGTACGGCTGCGCGTCTCGCTTCGACCTTGGGCCGCTCGCGACGATGGCTGTCCCATGCTGACCGTTTGCCGCGCGTCTCGGTCTCGGGGCTGCGGTGCTTGACCTTAACTTTTTTACCCGCGGAGCGCCGCTGATGAACTGCGTAGAATTTTCCGATAGCGAGCAACAGTCCACCGCGCTGGCCAATAGCGTGGCCTCGCGGCTGTCCGCCGCCATCGCCAGTCAGGGCGCCGCCGTGCTGGCGGTGTCCGGCGGCAAATCGCCGATTCCCTTCTTCCACATGCTCAGCACCATGGCGATAGACTGGTCCAAGGTGACCGTCACCCTGGTGGACGAGCGTTTTGTGCCGGACAGCCATCCGGACAGCAACGCCGCGCTGGTGCGCGTCCACTTGCTGCGCGACCGCGCCGTGGAGGCGCGCTTCCTGCCCCTGGTCGGGGACGCCGCGGACATCGACGCCGACGTGGCGCGCGCCAACGCCGCTTTCGTTCCGCCCACCGTCGCCATCCTGGGCATGGGCGAGGACGGCCACACCGCTTCGCTGTTCCCCGGCGCCGACGAACTGGCGGCCGGCCTGGACCCGGCGTCCGCCGCCGCCTTTCTGGCGGTGACGCCCAAGACCGCGCCGCACCGCCGGGTGTCGATGAGTTACGCCGCGCTCTTGCGTGCCGGCTGCCTGATCCTGTCCATCCAGGGCGACAAGAAGCGCCAGGTGCTGGACGCCGCCGCCCAGGGCGTCAGCGACGCGTTGCCCATCAGCCATTTCCTGGCCCAGAACAAGGTGGAGCTGGATGTCTACTGGTCTGCCTGAGCAATGGCCGCGGCTGCTGGCCGACATCGGCGGCAGCAACGCCCGCTTCGCGCTGGAGACCGCGCCCGGCGTGATCGAGGACATCGAGGTGCTGCCCTGCGCCGGCCATCCCACGCTGCTGGACGCGGTGCGCGCCTATCTGGACCTGGCCGGCGCGCGTGCGGTCGCCCACGCGGCTTTCGGCATCGCCAACCCGGTGCTGGGCGACTGGGTGCAGATGACCAATCACCATTGGGCCTTCTCCATCGAGGCCACGCGCCAGGCGCTGGGTCTGACCACGCTGTTGGTGATTAACGATTTCACCGCGCTGGCGCTGGCCCTGCCGCATCTGCCGGCGAGCGAACTGCTGCAAATCGGCGGCGGCGAGGCGGAAGCCGGCGCGCCGCTGGCGCTGATCGGCCCCGGCACCGGCCTGGGCGTGTCGGCGCTGATTCCCTATCCGGGCGGCCATGTGCCCTTGTCCGGCGAGGGCGGCCACGTCGGCTTCGCCCCCTTCGACGAGCGAGAGGCCGACATCTGGCTTTACGCGATGCGGCGCTTCGGCCACGTGTCCGCCGAGCGTCTGTTGTCCGGCTCAGGCATCCCCTTGATTTATCAGGCCTTGTGCGAGCGGGCCGGCGAAACGGCCGCGGCGCTGGACCCGGCCGAGGTCACCGCGCGCGGTCTGTCCGGCGCCTGCCCGCGTTGCCGCGAAACCCTGGAAGTGTTCTGCGGCATGCTGGGCGGCGCGGCGGCGAATCTGGCCCTGAATCTCGGCGCCCGTGGCGGCGTGTATCTAGGTGGTGGTATCGTGCCGCGTCTACGCGGTTTTTTTGAACAATCACCATTCCGCCGCCGCTTCGAGGATAAGGGACGGATGTCCGGCTATCTGGCCGCGATTCCGGTCTATCTGATCGTCAGCTCCTACCCGGCTTTGCCGGGCGTGGCCGCCCATCTGGCGGCCGAACTGGCGAGCGCCCGCGCCCGACTCCGGGCGCATCCTGACGACGGCGCGGCAGGAGAGTAAATACATGCTTGAACGTATCAGGAGCCAATTGGAGATCCTGTCCTCGGCCGAGCGCAAAGTGGCCGAGCTGGTGCTGGAACAGCCTTACACCGTGATCCAGGCGGCGGTGGCCGACATCGCCAAGAACGCCGGCGTCAGCCAGCCCACCGTGATCCGCTTTTGCCGCACCGTGGGCTGTTCCGGCCTGCCGGACTTCAAACTGAAGCTGGCCGGCAGCCTGGTCACCGGCGTGCCCTATGTGCATTCCAGCGTGCGCCCGGAAGATCCGACTTCGGAAATCGTCGCCAAGGTGTTCGACAACACCGTGTCCGCGCTGCTCAAGTGCCGCAACGACGTCAATCCGCAATCGATAGAATCCGCGGTCCGCTTGTTGACCGACGCGCGCCGCATCGAATTCTACGGCCTGGGCAACTCCGGCATCATCGCCGCGGACGCCCAGCACAAATTCTTCCGCTTCGGCATTCCCACCGTCGCCTATTCCGACACCCACATCCAGATGATGGCGGCCTCGGTGCTGGGCCCGGGCGACGTGCTGGTGGCGATCTCCAGCTCCGGTCGCACGCTGGAGTTGCTGGAGGCCGTGGACGTGGCGCTGTCCGCCGGCGCCAGCGTGGTGGCGCTGACCACCAGCGGTTCGCCGCTGGCGCGCCGCTCCACCGTGGCCTTGATCGCAGACACGCTGGAAGACAATGAAACCTACAGCCCGATGATTTCGCGCATCGTGCACCTGGTGCAGATCGACATCCTGGCGGTGAGCGTGGCGCTCAAGCGCGGGCCGGGCCTGATCAGCCAGCTGGAAAAAACCAAGCACAGCCTGAAGAACCGAAGGCTGGACAACAAAACCGAAGAGGATTGACCATCATGAGCGAACTGACCGAACTACCGGCCTGGCAGGCACTATGGGACCATTTTGCCGAGGCCAAGCACCAGCACATGCGCGATTTGTTCGTCTCCGATCCGGAGCGGGCGGAGCGCTATGCGCTGGAGGTGGGCGGCCTGTTCCTCGATTACTCCAAAAACCGCATTACCGACGACACCCTGAAGGGCCTGATGCAGCTGGCGCGCGAAGCCGGGCTGCCGGCCAAGATCAAGGCCATGTTCAAGGGCGAGAAGCTCAATAGCACCGAAAACCGCGCGGTGCTGCACGTGGCCTTGCGCAACCGCACCAATTCGCCCATCCACGTGGACGGCGAAGACGTGATGCCCAAGGTCAATTCGGTGCTGGAGCGCATGGGCAAGTTCGCCCACGCGGTGCGCTCCGGCGAATGGCTGGGCTATACCAATCAGCCCATCACCGACATCGTCAACATCGGCATCGGCGGCTCGGACCTGGGCCCGCTGATGGTCTGTAGCGCGCTCAAACCCTTCGGCCACCCGCGGCTGAACATGCACTTCGTCTCCAATGTGGACGGCGCCCAGCTCAAGGAAACGCTGAAAAAGGTCCATTCCGAGACCACGCTGTTTGTGGTGGAGTCCAAGACCTTCACCACCCAGGAGACGCTGACCAACGCGCTGACCGCGCGCGACTGGTTCTTGCAGCGCTCGCGCGATGAAAGCGCGGTGGCCAAGCACTTCGTCGCGGTGTCCACCAACCAGAAGGCGGTGGCGGACTTCGGCATCGACCCGTCGAATATGTTCGAATTCTGGGACTGGGTGGGCGGCCGCTACAGCCTGTGGTCGGCCATCGGCCTGCCCATCATGCTCTACCTGGGCGAGGAGAACTTCACCGAACTCCTCAACGGCGCCCACATCATGGACCAGCATTTCAGAAACGCGCCGTTCGAGCAGAACATGCCGGTGCTGCTGGCCATGATCGGCGTCTGGTACATCAACTACTACGGCGGCGGCAGCCATGTGATCGCGCCCTACGATCAATACCTGCACCGTCTGCCGGCCTTCATCCAGCAGCTGGACATGGAGTCCAACGGCAAGCAGGTGATGCTGGACGGCCAGCCGGTGAATTTCGAAACCGCGCCCATCATCTGGGGCGAGACCGGCATCAACGGCCAGCACGCCTTCTTCCAGCTTTTGCACCAGGGCACCCATATCTCGCCGATCGACTTGATCGCCTCGGTGCAGAACTGCTCCAGCCTGCCCGGCCACCATGAAATCCTGCTGGCCAACGTCTTCGCCCAGGCCGAGGCCTTCATGCGCGGCAAGACCGCGGACGAGGTGCGCGCGGAGCTGGCGGAGCAGGGCCTCAAGGGCGAGGCGCTGGAAGCGCTGGTGCCGCACAAGGTGTTCGGCGGCAACCGCCCCACCAACACCCTGCTGATGAGCCGCTTGAACCCGCGCAATCTGGGCTCGCTGATCGCGCTGTACGAGCACAAGATCTTCGTTCAGGGCGTGATCTGGCACATCAACAGCTTCGACCAGTGGGGCGTGGAATTGGGCAAGCAATTGGCCAAGACCATACACGCGGAACTGACCGGCAAGCTCAAGCACGCCGAGCACGACAGCTCCACCCGCCGTTTGATCGAGCTGTACCGCCAGGTCAACGCCGACGACTGCAAGTGCTGAGCCGGACGGCGGACCAATGAAAACGCGAGGCCGAGGCCTCGCGTTTTGTTTGGATCACGCCATCGTTGTGCACGGTCTGCCGCGCGGCGGCGATACGGCGTTGAAAACAGCCTCGAAATGCTCATGCGCCCTGTGTGCGCTCCGCTTTCTCCGCCGCAACGCCCGGTCTTGCTCGCGAGCTCGTGAATGGGCTGTTATTTCTTAACGACTTCCTGCTCCACCACCATGTCCAGCACCCAGCGGAGGGACGAAGCGTCGGCCGGCGGGTTCGCCACCTTGAATTCCTTCAGGCGCAGACGGTAGGCGATGCCCGGCTCCGGCTTGAAGCCCTCGATCTCGCCGTAGTGCAGCTGCCACGGCTGATCCTTGCTTTCGCGGATCTGCAGGCATTGCATCGGCGCCACGCCGGTGCAGGGCTTGCGCTCGGCGGCGACGTAGACGAAGCGGGTGACGCCGCCTTCCAGCGAGGGCTGGCGGTCAAAGCTCAGCGTCTTGTCGCCGGCCTGCAGGGTCAGCTTGTCGCCGGCCAGCTTGACCGCGGGCTTGGCGCCCAGGAAGGCGGCCAGCGCGCGGTCGCGCTCCATCGCCTCCGGCGGACACATCATCAAGGTGCTGGCCAACTGCTTGCTGACCAGCTTGCCGCCTTCCAGCGACACCGGGCCGAACATGCCGTTGCAGCCGGCGCGGGCGGACACGCCGCCGTCCTTGAAGCTGAGAGTGATCGGGTGTTCGGCGGCGTCCTGCTTCCATTGGCCGGCCAGCGCCTCCAGTTTGATATCCGCTTGGGCGTCCATTTTGGCTCCGGTTTGCGGGGTGGCGCAGGCGCTCAGGGCGGCTGCGGTCAGTGCGGCGAGCAAAAGCGATTTTTTCATTATCGATGTTCCGTGGTTAATGGCAGGGACGGGCTGCACTTGGAGCGCCCGCCGTTCTCAAGAGTTCAGCGCAGTTTGCTGACTTCCTCGCTGTAGACGATGCGTTCCAATGTCCAGCGCGAGCCGGCGTCGGCCTGCGCCGCCGGTTTCAGCTTGATGTAGTAGCTGACGCCGGGCTTGGGGTGGAAGCCGGCGATTTCGCCTTGCAGCGGCCGCCAGCTCTGTTCCGTGCGTTCGCGCACCTGCAGGCAGTCGCGCGAGGCTTCGCCGTTGTGGCAGGCCTGGCGTTCGGGCGCCACGTACAGGTATTGCAGCTTGGCCGGCTGCGTCGCCGGATCGACGTCCGGGGTCAGGCGCACGAAGCGGTATTCGGCGCGCTCCGATTTCAGCACCAGTTTCTGCGCGCGGCCGTCCGGCAAGACGCGGAAGGGGCTGGAGAGAAAGGCGACGAAGTGCTGCTCCATCTCCATCAGCGGCGGCCGGCAGGCCATGCGGGTGGTGGCCACCTGCGGCTTGCCCTGGGCGTCCAGGGTGCGGACGAAGCGGTTGCAGCCGGCGAAGCCGGTCATCTTGCCCGGGTGGAAAGCCAGGGTGGGCGCCGTTTGGCCCACCGGCGCGGGTTCCACCATCCGCCATTCGGTTCCCTGCAGATTGGGCATGGCCAGCGCCGGCAGCGGCAAGGCCAGCGCGCCCAGCCACAGCGCCGCCAGGCGCCGGGCGGAGAAGCCAGTATTTTGCATTGCCATACTCCATGTATAAACAAAAACTAATATTTGTTTACAATACACCGGGCGAGCGCCGCTTGTGAAGCGCGGCGGGGCGGAAAAGCGGGGATAGAAATAGATGGAAACAAAAAACCGCCCAAGCTTAAAACATTGGGCGGTTTTGAAATGCCGGAGGCATGGGGCGGCGCCTTACAGCTGCTCCACTCCCCTGAGCAGCTCCTCCACCACCTTCTTGGCGTCGCCGAACACCATCATGGTCTTGTCCATATAGAACAGCTCATTGTCCAGACCGGCGTAGCCGGCGTTCATCGAGCGCTTGACCACGATCACGCTGCGCGATTTGTGCGCGTCCAGGATGGGCATGCCGTAGATCGGGCTGGTCTTGTCCTTCTGCGCGGCCGGGTTGACCACGTCGTTGGCGCCTATCACCAGCACCACGTCGGTGTTGGAGAAGTCGGAGTTGATCTCCTCCATCTCCTGCACCTGTTCGTAGGGCACTTCGGCTTCGGCCAGCAGCACATTCATATGGCCCGGCATCCGGCCCGCCACCGGGTGGATGGCGTAGCGCACGTTGACGCCTTTCTGATGCAGGATTTCGGCGAACTCCTGCAAGGCGTGCTGGGCGCGGGACACCGCCAGGCCGTAGCCGGGCACGATGATCACGCTGTCGGCGTTGGCCATCAGGAAGGCCGCGTCCTCGGCGGAGCCGGATTTGTGGTTCTTGGGCCCGCCGTCGCCGGCGCCGCCGCCCGTGCCCGCCTCGGCGCCGAAGCCGCCCAGCAGCACCGCGACGATGGAGCGGTTCATCGCCTTGCACATGATGTAGGACAGAATCGCGCCGGAGGCGCCGACGCAAGCGCCGGCGATGATCAGCACCGGATTGTTCAGCGTGAAGCCGATGCCGGCGGCCGCCCAGCCGGAGTAGGAGTTGAGCATGGACACCACCACCGGCATGTCGGCGCCGCCGATCGGAATGATCAGCGTCACGCCCAAGGCCAGCGCGATGGCGAGCATGGTCAGGAAGGCGGCCTGGCTGTCGCTGAGGAAATAGACCACGCCGAAGCCCACCATGGCGACGGCCAGCAGCAGATTAAGCAGGTGTTGGCCTTTGAAGTTCACGGCCTTGGAGCCGAAGCGGCCGGACAGCTTGCCGTAGGCGATCACCGAGGCGGTGAAGGTGATCGCGCCGATGAAGGCGCCGATGAACAGCTCCACCTTTTGCACCTGGGTGTGCTCCACGCCGCTGTGGAAGATGGCCGCCACCGCGATCAGCACCGCGGACAGGCCCACCAGCGAGTGCATCGCCGCCACCAGTTCCGGCATGCCGGTCATCTGCACGGTCTTGGCCTTCCACGCGCCGATGGCGCCGCCGGCGACGATGGCGGAGGCGATCAGCGCCAACACCGGCTTGTCCATGATCAGCAGCGTGGTGGCCACGGCGATGAGCATGCCTATCATGCCGTAGAGGTTGCCGCGCAAGGCGGAGGCGGGGCTGGACAGGCCCTTGAGCGCCAGGATGAACAGCACCGCGGCTACGAGATAAAGAATTGCGGACAGGTTTTCCATCGTGGTCCCTTATTTCTTCTTTTTCTTGAACATGTCCAGCATCCTCTGGGTGACCAGGAAGCCACCGAAGATATTGATGCTGGCGAGGAAGATGCCGATGGTGCCCAACACCGAGGTGAGGGTGATTTCGGAACCGTTGATGTCCACCACCTGCAGCATGGCGCCGACGATGATGATGCCGGAAATGGCGTTGGTCACCGCCATCAGCGGGGTGTGCAGCGCCGGGGTGACGTTCCAGACCACGTGGTAGCCGACGAAGACGGCCAGCACGAAGACGGTGAGGCTGGTGATGAAAGGATCGACCATCTTGTTCTCCTTAATCGGCGGCGGGGAAGCGGACCTGGCCGGCGTGGGTCACCAGCGTGGCGGACAGGATCTCGTCTTCCAGATTGAGGTTCAGGCCTTCCGGCGTCAGCAGCAGGCCGAGGAAGGTCAGCAAGTTCTTGGCGTACAGGCTGGAGGCGTCCGCCGCCAGCAGGCCGGGCAGATTGGTCTGGCCGACGACGGTGACGCCGTTGTCCAGGCGCACGGTCTCGCCGGGGCGGGTCAGCGCGCAGTTGCCGCCGGTTTCCGCCGCCAGGTCCACGATCACCGAACCGGGCTTCATCTCCGCCACCACATCGGCCGACAGCAGCTTGGGCGCCGGCTTGCCGGGGATCAGCGCGGTGGTGATCACGATGTCCGCCGCCTTGGCGTGCTTGGCCACCAGTTCGCCCTGGCGCTGGCGGTAGCTCTCGGACATTTCCTTGGCGTAGACGCCGCTATTGGCCATTTTTTCTTCCTCGCTCATCGGCACCTCGATGAACTTGGCGCCCAGCGACTCCACCTGCTCCTTGGTGGCCGGCCGCACATCGAAGGCCTCCACCACCGCGCCCAGGCGCTTGCCGGTGGCGATGGCCTGCAGGCCGGCCACGCCCACGCCCAGGATCAGCAGCCGCGCCGGCTTCACCGTGCCGGCCGCGGTCATCAGCATGGGCATGAAGCGCGGATAGTGCTGGGTGGCCAGCAGCACCGCGCGGTAGCCGGCGATATTGTTCTGGCTGGAGAGCACGTCCATGCTCTGCGCGCGGGTGCTGCGCGGCAAGAGCTCCAGCGCGAAGGCGGAGACGCGCTTGGCGGCCAGCGCCGGCAGGCTGTGGTTGTGATAGGGGTTGAGCTGGCCGATCAGCGCCGCGCCGTCCTTCAGCGCGGCGATGCCGTCCTCGTCCAGCGGGCGCACCGTCAGCACGATGTCGGCCTGGGCCAGCGCCGCGGCGCGGTCCGCCGCGATGGCGGCTCCGGCTTCCTGATAGGCCGCGTCCGGCTGCGCGGCCGCGAGGCCGGCGCCGCTTTCCACCGTGACGGCGTGGCCGCCGGCGACAAGCTTCTTCACCGTGTCCGGCGTAGCGGCCACGCGGTGTTCACCGGCCAGCCTCTCGGCTGGGATAGCGATATGCATGGTCTTCCTTTCCTGCGATTAGATAACAAAGTTTCCAGATAGCGAACGCCCGTGCGGCGCAAAATCGAACGAGCGTTTGAATTCAATTAAAGGCATGCGGGATTTTTCCGCGCAACACTTATATTGCCGACCGTATACCGTCGGACAATTTCGACAGTGAAAGGGCCGGATGCTAGCAAAACCCTACAGCAGCGATGTGACGTGAATCAGACAGAGGCCAGTCAGCGGCTGTTGGAGCGGGAATGCGGAAGAAAGACGGCGAAGCGGCCGTTGGCGGGCAGGCGGAACAAGGCGCGGAGGCGGGTGCGGCCGGTCGACGCGCATATGCTGCCGGCAAGGCTTATGCAGGACACTAGCGTTGATGGCGCGGCTTGTAAAGCTGCGACAAGCGCCAGTTGCCAGCCGGCGCGCGCGGCCGCGGCGGCGGGCGCCGGCTGTTGCGCGCGCGCGACGGCGGGGCCGGTTAGGAGGCCGGCCGCTGGGCTTCCGCCAGCAGCCGCGCCACGGTGCCGTCCTGCAGCATGGAGCGCATCGCCAGCGAGATGCGGCGCTTGTACGGGGAGCGCGGGGACAGGCCGATGCGGCGCGGCTCCGGCGAATACAGCAGCAGCGGCGCGCGTCTCACGTGCTGGCGGAATTCGGCTTCGGCGGCCAGCTCGGCGGTTTGGCGCTCGTCGGCGATCAAGGCGTCGATGCGGCCGGCCTTGAGCTTGCGGAAGTTGGAGTCCAGCGACGGGGCCGGCTCGCGCCGCAGGCGCAGATCGCCGTCGAACTCGTCCTGATAGCGGACGCCTTCCACCACGCCGATCAAAAAGGGATAGAGCTGGCGATAGCTGCGCAGCGGCCGCGGGTCGTCGGCGCGCTGGTACAGGGCCAGCCGGCTGCCGCTGGCGAAGGCGGGCTCGATGAAGTCGATGAATTCGCGGCGGGAGGCGGTGTTCTTCACGCCGATCACCACATCGGCCTTGCCCTGGCGCAGGTATTGCAGGCAGCGCGCCAGCGGGCAGGGCAGGAAGACCAGCCGCAGCTTGGCGCGCCTGGCCACCTCCCGCATCAGCTCGGTGTACGGACCTTGCGGCACGCCATGGGCGTCCATGGTCTTCCAGGGCGGGAACAGATTGTAGGCGAAGACCAGTGTCGGCTCCGCCGCCGCGCACTGCATGCCTGCCAGCAGGCAGACCAGAGCCAAAAGAGACTTGAGTTTCACAATGATGAACAGGTGCGAACGGGCGTCGGCGGCCCCGCGCTGCCGACTGCGGCCAGTGGGTCATTATCGGACGGCCTGGCGCGGCGCGGGCGGAAAAATTCACCGTTCCGAAAAAAACCATGGAAACAATATGGTATTGGAAATGTCCGCATCGGCAACCTGTCCCATTGGCTGGCGCGGCGCGGACCGGCGTGGATCGCCGCGCGTCGGCTTGCTGTTTTCAGTGGATGAACGGTAGGCTGTTGATTGTAAACATGTTTAACGAAGGCGCGCCATGGGTTTCATCATTGCCGCGGACAAGGGCTGAGCATGCGGGATTTCAGCTTTGTGCTGCTGCCCGAGTTTTCCATGCTGGGTTTGCTGGCGGCCACCGAGCCCTTGCGCGTGGCCAACCGCTTTCACGGCGACGCCTATCGCTGGCGGCTGCTGAGCGCCGATGGCCGGCCGGTGGTCGCCAGCAACGGCATGTCCTTGGCGGCGCATGGCGCCTGGGGCGAGTCGGAGGCGGCCGACGCGGTGCTGGTGGTGGCCGGCTTTCATCCGCTGCGCCACGGCGGTGCCGGCCTGCTGGCCTGGCTGCGCGCTCAGGACGCCGCCGGCCGGGTGCTGGGCGGCATCGACACCGGCTGTTTCGTCCTGGCCGAGGCCGGACTGTTCCGGCAGCAGCGGCTGACCCTGCACTGGGAGGCGCTGCCGGCGTTCCGCGAGCGCTATCCCTTGCTCAACGCCACGCAGGAGCTTTACGAACTGGGGCCGCGGCGCATCAGTTCCGCCGGCGGCACCGCCTCCATCGACATGATGCTGGCTCTGATGGCGCGCAGCCATGGCCATGATCTGGCGGTGCAGGTTTCGGAGCAATTCGTGCTGGGGCGCATCCGCGCCCAGAGCGATCATCAAAGGCTGGAACTGGGCGCGCGTTACGGCGTGCACAGCCGCAAGCTGATCCAGGCCCTGGCCCTGATGGAAAAACATATGGACGCGCCGCTGGACAGCGCGGCCCTGGCGGCCGGGGCGGGGGTGACGGCGCGTCAGCTGCAACGCTTGTTCCGCGCCCAGTTGGGCGCGGCGCCCAATGTCTTTTACCTGGGCCTGCGCCTGGAACACGGCCGGCGCTTGCTGCGCCAGAGCGGGCTCAACGTCACCCAGGTCAGCGCGGCGTGCGGCTTCGAGTCCGCCAGCTACTTCGCGCGCGCCTATCGCCGCCGCTTCGGCTGCGCGCCGGGGACGGAGCGGCGCGAGGCGTGAGCCGCTTCTCAGCGCATCTCGATGCGGCGGCCGCAATCCTCGGGCCAGGGCAGGCCGGCTTGCCGCCGCGACAGCGCGTCCAGGCTGTGCCGCACCGGCGCGGAGAACGGCGCGCTCCGGCCCAGCCCGGGGTCCACATTGAGCAGCATCAGCTCGCAGCCGGCCGCGGCGTCGGCCTCCTCGTCGCGATGCAGGCTCAGATAGAGCCGCAGCCGCTTGGCGTCGTGCTCCAGCAGCCGCCCCTCCACCCTCAGCTCGGCTTGTTGGCGGATTTCGCGCAGATAGCGCAGATGCAGCTCCGCCGTGTACAGGGTGTGGCCGCCGCGCTCGCGCGCCGCGGCGTCCATGCCGATGCGCTCCATCAGCGCGTCCACCGCGTGGCTGAACACCAGCAGGTAATAGGCGTCGCGGACATGGCCGTTGTAGTCCAGCCATTCCGGCCGCGTTTGCGCGCGGAGCAGGACGAGGCGCTTATTCATGCGCGGCCAGCCCATGCTTGCGCTTGGCGGCCGCCACCGCTTCCATGATTCCAATCAGGCAGTCGTCGCGATAGCGTTCCAGATCGGCGATGGAGCGTTGACCCAGCTGGCGCGCGCAACCGTCCACCACCCGGTCTATCAGCGCCTCGCTCAAGTCCGGGGCCGGCAGCCGGGTCCAGGGCAGTTGCAGCGCCGGGCCGAACTGGCTCAGAAAGTGGCGCATGCCGGCTTCGCCGCCGGCCAGGGCGTAAGTCTGGAAGGTGCCCATGAAGGCCCAGCGCAGGCCGGCGCCGAAGCGGATGGCGTCGTCGATTTCGCCGGTGGTGGCCACGCCGTCGTTGACCAGGTGCAGCGCTTCCCGCCACAGGGCCTCCAGCAGCCGGTCGGCGATGAAGCCGGGCACCTCGTGACGCACGCGCAGCGGCCGCATGCCCAGCGCCGTATAGACGCGCTCGGCGGCGTCCAGCGCCTGCGGCGCGGTGTCGCGCCCGCCCAGCACCTCGACCAGCGGCAGCAGATAGACCGGATTGAAGGGATGGCCCACCACGCAGCGCGCCGGACGGCGGACATCCTGGTAAAACTCGGAAGGCAGCAGGCCGGAGGTGGAGGAGGCGATGATGACCGTCTCCGGCGCGGCCGCGTCGGCGCGGCGATGCAGCTCCCGTTTCAGCGCCAGCGTTTCCGGCGCGCTTTCCTGGATGAAGTCGGCGGCGGCGGCGCAGTCTTCCAGCCGGGAGACGAAGCGCAGCCGCTCGGGCGCGGCGCCGGCGGCCAGGCCGCGGCGCTCCAGCGCCGGCCAGGCGCGCTCCACTTGGGCGCGCAGACGCGCTTCAGCCTGCGGCGCGGGGTCCCAGGCCAGCACGTCGCGGCCGGCCGCCAGCGCGCGGCAGGCCCAGCCGCCGCCGATGACGCCGGCGCCCAGCAGGCCCAGGGTGGCGATGTCGGTACGGTGCATCTCAATCTCCTTTTACGCCGCGCGGCGGCAGGCCCAGGCGGATCCGGCCTTCCGCCGGCGTCAGCACCCGCGCGCCCATCAGGTCCAGCAATCGCCGCGCCTGTTCCACCAGCGCGCCGTTGCTGGCGTACACCCCTTTGGCCAGATACAGATTGTCTTCCAGCCCCACCCGGACATGGCCGCCCAGCAAGGCCGCTTGCGCCACCATGGGCATTTGCAGCCGGCCGATGCCGAAGGCCGCCCACTGCGCGCCCGGCGGCAGGCTGTCCACCATGGCCTTCATCGTGGTGGTGTCGGCCGGCGCGCCCCAGGGGATGCCCAGGCAGAGCTGGAACAGCGGCGGCGCGTCCAACAGCCCCTCGCTCAATAATTGTTTGGCGAAGCGCAGGTGGCCGGTGTCGAACACTTCCAGCTCCGGCTTGACGCCCAGTTGCTGAATGCGCCGCGCGCCGTCGCGCAGCTGCCCGGGCGTGGCCACGTAGAGGAAGTCGCCGTCGCCGAAGTTGAGCGTGCCGCAGTCCAGGGTGCAGATTTCCGGGCGCAGTTCCTCCACGTGCAGCAGGCGCTCCAGGCCGCCGACCAGGTCCGTGCCCGGCCCCAGCGGCAGCGGCCGCTCGCCGGGGCCGATCTCCACGTCGCCGCCCATTCCGGCGGTCAGGTTCAGAATCATGTCCACGCCGGACGCGCGGATGCGGTCCACCAGCTCCCGATACAGCGCCGGCTCGCGGCTGCCCTTGCCGGTGAGCGGGTCGCGCACATGGCAGTGCACCACGGTGGCGCCGGCGCGGGCCGCCTCCACCGCGGCGGCGGCGATCTGCTTGGGCGTGACCGGTATCGCCGGGTGCTTGCCCACGGTGTCGCCGGCGCCGGTGACGGCGCAGCTCAGCACGATGTCCCGGTTCATGGCCCGTTCCCTTCGCCTTGGCACAGATAGGCCTGGACCGCGGGCAGGCCGGCTTTGCCGTCAAAGGAGGAGACGCCGTCCAGCCAGCGTTCCAGCGGCTGAGGGTTGGCTTGCAGCCATTGGCGCGCGGCGCGCGCGGGCGGGACCCGCTTGAGGATGGCGTTCATCACCTGGTTTTCCATGTCCAGGCTGAAGCGCAGCTGACTGATCAGCTTCCCGGCGTTGGGACAGCGCTGCATGAAGCCGTTGGCCACCACGGTATAGACCTTGGAGCCGCCGTATTCGGCGCCGAAGACCTGGTCGCCGCCGGCCAGATAGCTTAGCCGCATCAGGTAGTTCATCGGATGCGGTTCCCAGGCGAGGAACACCACCATGCGTTGTTGCCGGATGGCGCGGGATACCGCGGCCAGCATGCCGCTTTCGCTGGACTCCACCAGGGTGAAGCCTTTCAGGCCGAAATCGTTGTTGGCGATCATCCGCTTGATGATGGCGTTGCCCTGGCTGCCGGATTCTATGCCGTAGATCTTGCCGTCCAGCTGTTTGCGAAAGAGCGCGATGTCGGCGAAGGTGCGCAGGCCCTGTTCCGCAAGCTGGCTGGGCACCGCCAGCGTGTATTTGGCGCCGCTCAGATTGGGCTCGGGCAGCACTTGCAGCGCCTTGGCCTGTAGAAAGGGCGTGATGGCCGGCGTTTGCGACGGCACCCAGTAGCCCAGATACACGTCGATCTGCTGGTTCTTGAGCCCGGTGAAGGCGATGGGCTCCGAAGCGAGCTGGGTGCTGGGCTGGTAGCCCAAGCCTTGCAGCACGGCGGAGGCCAGGCCGGTGGTGGCCGCGATATCGGTCCAGCCGATGTCGGCGAAGCGTATCTTGCGACAGCTTTCCGGCTCCGCGGCCCAGGCCTGGGCGGCCAGCGCGCCGCACAGCAGCGCCAGCCAGTGGGTGGTGAGTTTCATGTCGGCTTCTCCCGCAAGCGGTTCCGTCGCCGACGGGCAGCGCCGGGCCGCTGGGTTGGAAGGCATGGCCGTGGCCATGTCGACGCCGCGGACTCGGAGGGAGCCGGAGCGCAAGGACCAATCTAGGCGGGCGGCGCCGAATAGTAGCGCACGGGAGCGACCAATGCCGTCACCCGGGCGACCGGGCCGGCCTCGACGAGGGAGGCCGGCGCCGGTTGCGGAACCCGGGTTTACGGGGTCAGGTACTGGCTGCCGTCATAGGAGCCGACGAAGGTCCAATTGCTGTTGCTGACGCCGGTGGTGGGAAAGTAGCCGTAGTTCGCGTTCTTCAGCACGAAGTAGTCGCGCGTGGAGCGATAGGGTTGTCGTAGACATAGACGTCCCCCACCGTGCCGGTTCGGCTGTCGCTCCAGCTGTTCAGGCGGCTCTTGCGCTGCGCGGTCAATATCGCCAGATCGTAGGACTGGGTGGCGGACAGCGGGGCGCCGTTATAGCTGTCCAGGAACTGCCAGCCGGCGTTGCTGCCGCCTTCGGTCGGGAAATAGCCGTAGCTGGCGGTTTTCAGCTGGAAGTAGTCGCGGGTGTTGCGGTAGGGGTTGTCGTAGACGTAGACGTCGCCCGGCGTGCCCGCGCGGCTCTCGCTCCATTTTTGCAGCGCACCCTTGTTGTAGGCGGCCAGAATCATCGCGTCGTAGCCTTGCGCGCCGGGGCGGCGCAGCTGGATGGCGCTGCCCAGCGTCATCTGGGTGACGCCGTCGCTGACGGTGACGCGTATCGGCGCGTACGCGCCTTGCAGCGCCTGAGGGGGCGCGGTCAGCGTCGCCGTCGCGCCATTGCCGGGCGATCCGCCGAAACCGGTCGGCACCTGCCATTGGTAACGCAGGGTCTTGCCGCCGGCGTTGACGACCCGCGCCTCCACGTTGAACGTGCCGCCGGCGTTGACAGCGGCCGGCAGCGACACGCGTCCGGCCAGGCCCTGCTGTTCCAGCGGATAGCGATAGAGCAGGTTTTCGTCGCGGTTCAGCCAGATCGGCTGCGACAGGACGGGCAGGCTGTTCACGGTTTGCCGGGTGCTCAAGTTGGCCTTCAAGCCCCATTTGTCGAAGAACGGGGTCAGATTCTGACCTGCGACGCGGCTGGTTTCGATGATGAAGCGCTGGCGCTTGTCCTCGTCGCTGGCGGGCAGCTCGGCGAAGGGCATGCTGCGGTAGCGCTGTCCCAGCCGGCTGTAGAAGTCCTTGCCGAAAGCCAGGTCCAGCTGCCAGAACATCGCCGCGCGCACGAACAAGTCCGTTTGCGCCTCGTAAGACGGTTGAGCCTGGTTCAGGTGCTGGCGCACCAGGTCCCATTTGCCGCCGGTTTCCAGCCGCGAACGCTGGCCCAAGGCGCGCTGCACATAGAGCGAGGTCAGGTTCACCGTCACCTCGGTCTGGTCGTTCCAAGTCATCGCCGGCATCTGGTAGTGATGACCCAGCTCATGCCAGGGGCCCCAGCCGTCCTGCTGCAGCAATTTGGAGTTGGCCACCGAGCCGGCGCCGCCGACATTGGTGCCCAGCCAGTAATTGCTGGCCGACATATAGCCGCCGCTGCTGTCCGGCTTGGTGACGAACTGGTATTGGAACGGCGTCGCCGCGTGCGGGTAGGGGTTGCCGGCGGCCAGGCCGTATTGTTCCTCGGCCAGGGTGACGATGCGGTCCCACAGCGTCATGGCGGCGGCTGGATCGTCCACTTGCTGACGCAGGATGGGCAGCGGCATGGTCACGATCATGCGCTTGCCCACCAGCTCCGCGTAGGGCTCGGCCGACAGGCGGTTCAGCATGGCGTTCCAGTCCGCGCTGCTGTGCTGACCCAGCACGAAACGCGGTATTTCGCGGCCGCCGCTTTGCAGCGTGGCCACGATCTTGCCGCTGCCGGGCTGGCTGCGCGGCGCGAAATAGATCACGCCGTCGTTCTGCGCGGTGATCTGATTGAGGCCGGGGCGCAGCTGGACCACCTGATTGGACGGCATGGCGCTGTTGGCGTTGGCGATAGGCACCAGCCACAGCTCCGGGGCAGATTGGGCGGCGTGCCCTGATAGGCGATATTGACGCTCAGCGCTTCGCCCTTGCGGGCCCAATAGCCGGTGGACTGGGTGGGATGGGTGAGGAAGCCGCGGCGGTGCGCCAGCAGCCATTCCCCCGGATCGCCGCGCTGTTCCAGCGTCAGCTGGCGCGGCGCGTCGGCGAAGGCGGACAGAGAGGGCAGGCTGGCGGCCATCGCGGCGCCAAGCCACAGACAGGAACTGAGCTTAAATGCGTGCATATTTCTCTTATTCCATCAGGCCATGCCGGACTGCTGCGGGCGCAGGGCACGGCCTGTCCAGTTGCGGGTTGCGCCCTGGCTCCCGCCGGCATGAAGGGCGGGAGCCTACCCACTGGAGTCCGCTTCTTATTCCAAAGTTCTTATTTTATTCAGGTAAATATTTACTTGGGACTAACTGGATTTATTCAGCGCATTGACATTTTTAGTCGAGAATTCGGCTAAAAGCGGCTCATAAAAACCGCTTTCGCGGCTGAGGCCAATCGGCGCAACGCGGCATCAGCGCTTGGCTAGCGGCTTAAGAGCCGCTAACAAAACTCAGTTTTACGGCTGAGGCAAGTCGGCGCAACGCAGCATCAGGAGTTTTGTTAGCGGGTCTAAGCGCTACGCCGCGCTCAACGCACCACCAGCGCCTTCACCCGCCAGGCCAGCTTGGCGTCGATGTCGGCGGTTTGCAGTTCGCGGAAGTCGTTGAGCGGATACATCATCCACTGGCTGAAGCCCATCTCCTCCAGCGGCCGGCCATTGATGCGCAGCGCCAGGATGGGCTGATAGCGGCTTTGGTCGCCGGGCGGAATCACCACCTTGTACTGGTCTTCTGTGACCACTTCCACCGGCCGCCCGGTCGCGCCCACGGCGCGCAGAATGGCGGAGAGCGTGGGGCCGGTAAAGGCCGATTTCGGCGTCCAGGTGGTCTTGGTCTGGATGGTGCGCTGCTGCAGGCGCTCCAGATCGGCCTTGCTGAAGTGGTATTCGCCGGCGCGGGTCTGATTGGACACCTTGATCTGGCCGGTGACCACCAGCGCCGGCGGCGCGCCGGCCAGCGCTAGCGCGGCGCAGAACATGGACAGGAAGGCGGCAAGGGGCAGGACGGATCTCATGGGGATGGGCTCCTGAAGGCATGGGGGATGTCAGTGGAGATGACATTTTAACCATGGGAATCCATTGTCATGCTTGTTGCAAAGCAATGAAAACGAGCTCTTTGCGGGCTGGCCGTCTACATGAAGCGACGCGGTTTAAATTCTGATTTGGAAAATCATCATTCAATCCATTGGTGGTTTTGATTGGAATCGTCCCTCCAAATATTAATTGACTTGCCATTTGCATATTATTTTATGTTATGGTTTATTTGTATAAATATCCGTCGCCAAACTTGGATATTAATATATTTACTCTAGGATAACTGTCCAATAGGGCAGTCAATTCAATTCGCAAGCCTGTCTATAATCTCGCCCCTTCTGAGTACGCCGATGTCATTCTTCGGCGCTGCTTGATCACCGAAACAAATGCCGCGCAGTTCACTTTTCCGCGTCGTTTTTTATTGTCGGTTTTAAATGGTCCGTGTTTTTTATAGGGCCGCCATTAAATTACCTAGATATTTTATGAGTCAAAACTCAATTCAATCCCTGCTGCCTATTTCCCGGGGCCGGGCGTTAGGCTTTTGCCTATTGCTGGCCGCTTTTGAACTGCTGACGTATATCGGCAGCGATATGGTGATGCCGGCCATGTTGCAAGTCGTCGCGGACTTGAACGCCGACGCCCGCCACGTGCCCACCGCGCTCAACGCCTATCTGCTGGGCGGGGTGGCCCTGCAATGGCTGATTGGCCCATTGTCAGACCGTTACGGCCGCAAACCGCTGCTGGTGGCCGGCGCCGTCGGCTTCGCCCTGGCCTGTCTCGCCGCCGTCGGCAGCCGCGACATCGAGCTGTTCAATCTGCTGCGCTTCATCCAGGGCCTGTCGCTGGGCTTCGTGATGGTGGTCAGCTATCCGGCGCTGCAAGAAGCGTTTCCGGAAAAAGACGCGGTGCGCCTGATGGCCTTGCTGGCCAATATCGCGCTGCTGTCGCCGCTGGTCGGCCCGCTGCTGGGCAGCTTGTTGCTGGGCCTGCTGCCCTGGCGCGGCCTGTTCGCGCTGATCGGCGCGCTGGCGGCGCTGGTGGCCGTCGGCCTGTGGCGCTGGATGCCGGAAACCCTGGGCGCGGAGCGTCGCGACGGCAGCCGGCTGGCGGCAAGCCCGCTGCGCCTGGGCCGCAGCGCGCGCCAGTACGCGGCGCTGCTGCGCAACGCCCCCTTCATGCAGGGCAGCGTGGCGCTGGGCCTGCTGTCCATTCCGCTGGTGGGCTGGATCGGCCTGTCGCCCTTGCTGCTGATGCGCGGCCTGGGCCTGTCCGGCATTGAATACGGCCTGTGGCAGCTGCCGGTGTTCGGCGGCCTGATCGCCGGCAATCTGACCTTGAACCGGCTGGCGGCGCGCCTGGAGCTGGAGCGGGTGCTGCGGCTGGCGTTGCTGCCCTTGTTCGGCGGCCTGGCGGCGATGTTGGCGCTGACCTGGTCCAGCGGCGCGCTGCCGGCGCTGGCGGCGGGCCTGACGCTGTACGCCTTCGGCCTGGGCCTGGGCCACGCCACCCTGTACCGCTTCACCCTCTACGCCAGCGACAGCGGCAAGGGCGCGGTGGCGGCGATGCTGGGCATGATCTCCACCGCCTTGCTCGGCCTGGGTTGCAGCGCGCTGGCCTGGCTGGGCGCAGGCGCCGGCCTGCAAGCCTTCGCCGGCTGGGCCGCGCTGGGCGCCGGCCTGGCGGCCTGGCCGCTGTGGCGCTTGCTCAAGCAGCGCGCTTACGCGCTGCAAGCGGCTTGAATCCCCTTCCTCATTCCCGGAGCTCCACCATGCTGAACCATGTCGACGCGCTGTGCGCGCTGGAACATCCTTATCGCGCCGATGCCGACGGCGACCGCCTGTTCGACGCCGCCATGCGCGAGCTGAGCCATTACCACTGCGAACACACGCCCGGCTACCGCCATTGGCTGCAGGCCAACGGCCTGGACGCCGCCGCGCTGGACGGTCTGGACGATTGGTCGCGGCTGCCGCCGCTGTTCGCCAACTACTTCAAACGCCAATTGGTGGTGAGCGCCGCCGGCCAGGACGCGCTGGAGCTGACCTCCTCCGGCACCACCGGCCAGAAAAGCCGCATGCGTTACGACGCGCGCAGCCTGGGCGCGGCGCAAAGCATGGTGGACCGCATCTTCCGGCATTACGGCTGGGACACGCCGCAACAGCCGTGCAACTACCTGCTGCTCAGCTACGAGCCGGCCGGCGCCATCACCTTGGGCACCGCCTACACCGACCAATTCCTGTGCAAATACGCGCCGGTGAACCAGGCCTGTTACGCCTTGCGCCACAACGGCCACGGCAATGAGTTCGATCCCTTCGGCGTGATCCGCGCCTTGCAGGACTTCGCCGAACAAGGCCTGCCGGTGCGCATGCTGGGCTTCCCCGCCTTCCTGTGGTTCGCGCTGGAACGGATGCGGGAACTGGGCCTGCCACCGCTGCAACTGCACCCGGAATCGCTGGTGTTCCTGGGCGGCGGCTGGAAAACCCACGCCGACCGCGCCATCCCCAAGGCCGAGCTGTACCGGCGGCTGGGCGAGCAACTGGGCATTCCGGATGCGCGCTGCCGCGACGGCTACGGCGCGGTGGAGCACCCGGTGCCTTACGTGGAGTGCGAACGCCACCGCTTCCACCTGCCCAGCTACGCCCGCGCCGTGATCCGCGACACCGCCAGCCTGCGGCCGCAGCCTTACGGCGCCGCCGGCTTCCTCAACCTGCTGTCGCCCTACATCACCTCCAGCCCGGCCCACAGCATCGTGATGGGCGATCTGGCCGTGCTGCATCCGGCCGAGAGCTGCGGCTGCGGCCTGGCCACCGACTGGTTCGAACTGCTGGGCCGCGCCGGCACCAGCAAGAGCCGCAGCTGCGCGGTGGCCGCCTCCGAATTGATCAAGGAATCCTGATATGTATCTATTGAACGGAACACTGAACGCTGCCGCGGACGCCGCCGCCGCGCTGGCGCAATTGCAAGCCGGCCTGCCGGCCGCGCTGGCCCGGCCGCCGGCCTTGGACGCGGTGCTGGATTGCGCCGAGCGCTTCGCCGCCGCGCTGCCGGCACGGGCGGAGGCTCTGGGCCTGGATGCCGCCGCCGTCGACGCGCTGCAAGGCTTTTGCCGACGCGAGGCGCTGGAAGCCAAGGTCGGCCGCGAGCTGGGCGAACAGGCCTTCTCGCTGCGCCGCTTCGACTACCGTCAGCCGCGCTTCGAAAGCTGGCGGCCGCTGGGCCTGGTGGCCCACATCACCCCGGCCAACGCGCCGCTGCTGCCCTTCATGGCGGTACTGGAAAGCCTGCTGGCCGGCAACGTCAACTGGCTGCGCCCCAGCGGCAGCGACCAAGGCCGCAGCGCGCGGCTGCTGGCCGATTTTCTGAGCCACGACGCCGCCGGCGATCTGGCCGCCCACGTGGCGGTGCTGCCGCTGGCCACCGACCAACTGGCCGGCCTGCTGGCCCGCGCCGACGCGGTGTCCGCCTGGGGCGGCGACGCCGCGCTGGAAGCGATCCGCCGCCAAGTGCCGGCCGGCTGCCGCTGGATACCCTGGGGCCACCGCATCAGCTTCGCCTACCTGGACCCGGCCGCGGCGACGGAGGCCGATTACGACGCGCTGGCCGACGACGTCTGCCGTTTCGACCAGCAAGCCTGCTCCAGCCCGCAATGCCTGCTGGTGGACAGCGAGGACGAAGCCGTCTTGCGCGGCGCGGCCCAGGCCATGGCCGCCGCGCTGGCGCGGCGTGCGCCGGCCTGGCCGGCCTTGCAGCCGGACGTGCAGGAAGCCGCGGAAATCTCCAGCCAGCTGGCCATGCTGCGGCTGGACCAGTCTTTCGCCGGCGTGGCCGGCGCGGTGGAGCAGGGCGAGGGCTGGCGCGTGGCCTGGGCGCAGCGCCAGGAACTGGCGGCCTCGCCGCTGTTCCGCACCCTGCAACTGCGGCCGGCGCCGCGCGCGCGGCTGGTGGAGCTGCTGCTGCCCTGGCGCACCCATTTGCAAAGCTGCGGGCTGATCGCCGCGCCGGAACAGCTGCCGGCGCTCAGCCGCCTGCTGCTGGACGCCGGCGTCGGCCGGCTGTGCCCGGCGGGAGCGATGCACGACGGCTACGCCGGCGAGCCGCACGACGGCGTGTACGCGCTGAGCCGGCTGACGCGGCGGGTGTCGGTCAGCCTGCGCGACGGCCAACTGCCGGGCCATGCGACGCTGGACGCCTTGCCGCCGCCGCCGGCCGGCCTGGACGCGCTGCCGGTGATGGACAAAACGGCCTTCCAGCAAGCTGAAATGGGGCCGGCCGCCCAGCTGTTCTTCCGCAGCGGCGGCAGCAGCGGCGAACCCAAACTGGCCGGCTTCAGCTACCGCGACTACCACCGCCAGATGCAGGCGGCGGCGGACGGCCTGCTCGCCGCCGGCCTGGACCCGGCGCATGACCGGGTGATGAATCTGCTCTACGGCGGCAACCTCTACGGCGGCATGCTCAGCTTCTTCACCATTCTGGACAAGCTGGGCGTGCCGCAATACCCGATGGGCGGCCCGGTGGACGACGACTTCAGCCAGATCGCCCACTTCATCGTGTCCCAAGGCGTCAACACCCTGGTGGGGATGCCGGGCACCTTGCAGCGCCTGTTCGAATGCGAGGAAACCGCGCTGCGCGCCTACGGCGGCGTGCGCAAGCTGTTCTGCGGCGGCGAACACATCAGCGACGGCCAGCGCCAGTTCCTGGCCGGCTTTGGCGTGGAGCTGATCCGCTCCGCGATGTACGGATCGGTGGACGCCGGCCCGCTGGGCCACGCCTGCGGCCACGGCCGCGACGGCGAATTCCATCTATTGGCCGATATCCAGTGGCTGGAAATCCTGGAGCAGGACAGCGACCGTCCGGCCGCGCCCGGCGCCGTCGGCCGCCTGGCCTTCACCTCGCTGGCGCGGGAAGGCCAGAACGTGCGGCGTTACGACCTGGGCGATCTGGGCCGCTGGCTGCCCGGCCGCTGCGGCTGCGGTCTGCCGTCGCCGCGCTTCCAGCTCACCGGCCGCCACGGCGCGCTGCTGCGCGCCGGCACCATCTTCGTCAACCCGGAAGCGCTGTCCGCGCCGCTGGGCCTGGCTGTGCAATGGCTGGTGGACCACGCCGCCAGCGGCGGCGACCGCATCCGGGTGCTGGCCGACGGCGACGCCGCGCAGGTGCGCGCCCGCCTGCTGCAACACCCGATGCTGAACGAGGTGGTCAGCGGCGGCCTGCTGCAACTGGACGTCATCTCCACCCCGGCCGGCCAGTTCCAGCGCCATCCGCAAAGCGGCAAGACCCCGCTGGTGTTGGACCTGCGCCGCAACACGGAGCCGGCGCGATGAAGGCCGCCACGGAGGCCGGGCTGCGCCGGCTGGTGGAACACGCCCGCGCTCACTCGCCGTTTTTCACCGCGCTGTACCGCGAGCTGCCGGCGGACTGGACGCTGAGCGATCTGCCGCTGATCGAGCCGGCGGACTACTGGCGCCAATGCCAGCCGCTGGAAAACTGGCCGGTGCTGAGCGGCCCGCTGGCGGACGGCCATGTGTTCAAGACCGGCGGCTCCACCAGCGAGGGCAAGCTGTCGGTGTTCCGCCGCGACGAATGGCAGGCCTTCGTGCGCGCCTTCGGCCAGGGCCTGGGCCGGCAACTGCTGCCCGGCGACCGCGTCGCCAACCTGTTCTTCGCCGGCGATCTCTACACCAGCCTGCTGTTCATCCACGGCGCGCTGTCGCACTCGCCGGCGCCGGTGGTGGAGTTTCCCTTCACCTGCAATGTCGAGGACGCGGCGCTGGCCGACGCCATCGCCGCGCTGGACATCAATGTGCTGGCCGGCGTGCCGGTGCAACTGGTGCGCTTCGCCAGCTGGCTGCAACAGGTCGGCCGCGCGCTGCCCGGCGTGCGCTGCCTGCTTTACGGCGGCGAAAGCCTGTTCGCCGAGCAACTGGCCCTGCTGGGCCGAGCGTTTCCCAATGCCCGCATCGGCTCCATCGGCTGCGCCAGCGTGGACGCCGGCCTGATCGGCGCCGCCGGGCCGGATTGCGCCCAGGGCGAACACCGCGTGTTCGACGCCGACACCATCGTCGAAATCATCGACGAGGCCAGCGGCCTGCCGATCACGGAGCCGGACCGCAAAGGCCTGCTGGTGGTCAGCAATCTGCAACGGCGGCTGATGCCGGTGATCCGCTATCCCACCGGCGATCTGGCCTGCTGGCGCGAGCCGGCCGGGCGGCCGGAACGCAAGTTCGCGCTGCAAGGGCGCGCCAGCCGCGGCCACCGCGTGCGCGTCTGCACGCTGTCCTTGTTCCCGGACGAGCTGGACCCGCTGCTGCGGGGGCAGGACGGCGTGCTGGCCTGGCAGCTGCTGGTGGGCCGCCGCGACGGCGTCGACACCCTCAGCCTGCGGGTGGCCAGCGAATACGCGCCGGCCCCGGCGGCGGAGCCGCTGCGCGAACGGCTGCTGGCCGCGCAACCGGCCTTGGCCGAACTCTGCCGCCAGGGCCTGCTGCGGCTGGACGTCGCTTATTGCGCGCCGGAGGCCATGCTCACCCATCCGCGTTCCGGCAAGCTGATGCGCGTGGTGGACCAGCGCGCTTACGACGAGGTGGCGGCATGAGCATCGTCATCCGCGATTTCCAGGCGGACGACGCCGCCGGCGTTAGCGCCTTGTTCCGCGCCATCTACGGCGAACACTACGTCTATCCCGACGTGTATCTGCCGTCTATGATCCGCCGCCACAACGCCGCCGGCCGCTGGCATTCCGCCGTCGCCGTGAGCGGCGGCCGCGTGCTGGGCCACGCCGCGCTGTGGCGCGACCCGCATTGTCCGGGCAGCGCCGAGCTGGCGCTCAACGTGGTGCATCCGGACGCGCGCGGCCAGGGCCTGGCCACCGCGCTGGGCCGCCATCTGCGCGCCCAAGGTATTGCCCTGGGCCTGAGCATGCTCACCATCAAGCAAGTGTCGTCCCACGGCCAGAGCCAGCGCCTGGCCAAGACCCTGGGCTTCCACACCACCGGCCTGCTGCTGGACTACGTGGCCTCGCCGTTTGGCCAGCCGCAGCCGGAAAGCATCGTGCTGGGCTGCCTGCCGCTGCAAAGCCGGCCGATCCCGGCGCTGAACTGGCCGGCGGCGTGGCGGGAATGGCTGACGCCGCTGACCCGCGCCTTCGGCAGCGCGCCGCCGCCGGCGCAGGCTCCGGCCGGAGGACTCAGCATCGCCAGCCACGGCCGGCGGCTGGACGTGGGGCTGGAGGACGTCAGCGGCGGCCGGCTGCGGGAAGTGGCGGCGCTGCCGGCCGGGCGGCTGGTCTACGTCAGGCTGGCGCTGGGGCCGGACGCCCCGCGCGCGGCGGACGCCTTGCAACAGGCCGGCTTCGTCTGCGGCGGCCTGGTGCCCGGCCCGGACGGCAGCTGGCAGGCGCTGCTGCTGCGCGGACACGGCCGGCAGGAACTGGCGCTGAGCTGCCCCTTGGCCAATCGTCTGCATCAGTTGAGCCGGCAGGTGGCGGCGGCCGTTGCCGCCTGAGGCCCGTGCCTCCCCTGCGCCTTGACGGCCTCTGCCAGCCTGTTTAGGCTTGGTCCCGCGCTGCGCTCAATCACGCCGCGTCGGGCTGGCAAGCCTATAAATTACTAGACCGCAGACAAGTCGTGTCCGCCTTTGGCACTGCTACGTCTGCTGCCACGCCGTACCCATTCGGGACGGGCCGTGGCAGGGAGTCCTCTGGACTGCCGGTCGTTGGTCTAGTAAGCCGGTCTTGCCACCTTGTCATGTGCCTGTCCCAGCCTCGCCTGGGCAGGTTTCCAAAGCTGACATGGAGACCGTGATGACCTTTTCCACCTTTCCCCCCGCAATGCCCCCTCCCGCCTGTCCCCATCGCGCAGGAGAACGCCCGAGCCCGCCGCCGCGCCGGTGATGGAGCAACTGCGTTTCTGCGCTCAGCGCTTGCCCGCCGCCGCCGGCAATGTGCTGCTGCTGGGCGATCTGGGCCGCCAATTGAACGATTGCTATATCGAGCTGGACTCCGCCCTGCTGAGCGGGGTGATGGATATGCGCGCCGCCCACACCGGGCTGTTGGCGCTGCTGACCTTGCTGGAACGCCGCGACGAGCCCTTGCTGTTCAGCAGCGAGGAGGCGCTGGCCTTGCTGGAACCGATACAGCAGCGTTTGCAACGCGGTCTGGAACACGTCAACGACGTGCTGTGACGCTTGGACAGGGAGGGCATGGCTATGATGAAGCTGCTGATCCAACACAATGAGGCGCTCAAAGGCGCGGCGCGTTTAATCGTTGATTACGAGATGCGCCTGGGAGTGATTGCGCTGAAGGACAGCAACCCGCTCCATCCGGACAACACCGCGGCCGTTCAGCGGCAGATCAAGCGGGCGCTGGCGGACTTTTATTATTGGAGCCGATGGCAGGGCAAGCACGAGCCGGCCCGCGCCGCCTTATTGGCGATGTGGGCGTCCGGGAAATGGAGCAGCCGCGATCTCTGCGCGCGGCAATGTTATCTCTTGGCGGGCTTCCGCAACGTAACTACCGCCCGTCTGGCGCTGGTGGGCGCGCCGATACCGGACCCTGACGCCGTCCAAAGGGCGGGGCCTTAGAAGCGGTTCAACCATCCCGCTGAAGCGCAGCGGACTTTGAACAGGCTCTGAGGCCTGCGCTGGGTGACGATCTGGGGGATTCGATGGCGGCCAAAGCCCGGCGTCAGCGGCTTGCGCTTGAGTTTTATCGGCAAAGCCGGGATGGCCGTTCCATGATGAAGGGCGTGAACTTCAAACGCGCAAGCGTTGAAAGTTATTGGTGTAAAATGAATTAATAAAGCCAATCAATTCCACTTCGTCATGAATATCTCCCTTCGCCACCTGCGCGCCTTTTCGGCCGTTGCCGAAGCCGAAAGCTTCACCGCCGCGGCCCGCCAGCTGTTTCTGACGCAATCCACGCTGACCAAGACCATACGCGAGCTGGAGCAGGAGATCGGGCTGACGCTGTTTGAGCGCACCACCCGCAAAGTGGCGCTCACCACGCAGGGCAACGCCTTCCTGCCGGTGGCCCGCCGGCTGCTGAACGACTTTGAACTGCTGCTGTCCGATCTGCGCGAAAAATCCGCCGGCAGCAGCGGCAGCGTCTACGTGGCCAGCGGCATGGCTTTTGCGTCCAGCGTGCTGCCGGAGGTGCTCAAACGGCTGAGAAGAGATTACCCGTGCATCCATGTGCGTCTGCTGGACGACACCAGCGGCGGCGTGGTGCGCCGCATCGAATCGGGCGAGGTGGACATCGGCATCGGCTCCTATGTGGGCGCGGCCGGGGACAAGCTGGACAAGCGCCAGCTGCTGTCCGCCCGGCTGGGGCTGATGTTTCCGCCGGGCTTCGAGCCGCCGGCTGGGCCGCTCAACTGCCAATCCCTGCGGCAATGGCCCTTGCTGCAGGACGAAAGCGACACCAGCATCATGTCCGCGCTGGAGCGCAGCCATCCCGAGCTCTGGCAGCAGGTAGCCAGCAAGATCACCGTTACCAATCTGGACATGCAGTTCTGCCTGATCCGCGCCGGGGTGGGCGCTTGCGTGCTGTCCGCGCTGGCGGCCTCCCATCCGTCGGCGCGGGATCTGCCTTACCGCTTGTTTGAGTCGGCCGAGCTACAGCGGGACGTCCACGTGTTCACCCGGCGCGGCGTGCCGCTGTCGCCGGCCGCCTTCACCTTTTTGCAGGTGCTGGACGAGGTGTTGCCGACGATAGCCTTCCACTCCGGGGTGACGCTGGCGGCCTAACGGCGGCGCGGTAGGGTAGGGCTTACTTGCCGATGCAGAAGCGGCTGAAGATCACGCCCAGCAGATCGTCGGCGCTGAATTCGCCGGTGATCTCGGACAGCGCGTTTTGCGCCATGCGCAATTCCTCGGCGAAGATTTCCACTTGCTCCCAGTCCGCGTGCGCCAGTTCCAGGTGTTCGGCGGCGCGGCGGATGGCGTCCAGGTGGCGCTGGCGCGCCAGGAACACGCCTTCGCCGCCGCCGCTGTAGCCTATCATCTCCAGCAGCTTGGCCTTGAGCAGCTCCACGCCGGCGTGGGTGCGCGCGGACAGGCGCACCAGCGGGTGGCCGTCTTCATCGGCCAGGCCCGGCGCTTCGCCGGACAGGTCCACCTTGTTGAACACGTGCACACGCGGCAGCGCCGCCGGCAGCCGTTGCAGAATGGCCTGCACCTCGCCGGTGAGGCCGTCGCGGCTGTCCGCCAGCACCAGGGCCAGGTCCGCGCGCTCCACCGCCTGCCAGGTGCGTTCTATGCCTATCTTCTCCACCACGTCGTCGGTGTCGCGCAGGCCGGCGGTGTCGATGATGTGCACCGGCACGCCGTCGATGACGATCTCCTCGCGCACGGTGTCGCGGGTGGTGCCGGCGATGTCGGTCACGATGGCGATGTCGTCGCCGGCCAGCGCGTTCATCAGGCTGGATTTGCCGACATTGGGCTGGCCCACCAGCACCACGTGCATGCCCTCGCGCAGGATGGCGCCCTGCTTGGCGGTGGCCTGCACCTGCACCAGCCGGCCGCGCAGCCGTTCAAGCTTGCCCAGCGCGTCCGCCTGTTTGAGGAAGTCGATCTCCTCCTCCGGGAAGTCCAGCGTCGCCTCCACCAGCATGCGCAGGGTGATCAGCTCGTCCACCAGCACGTGGATTTCCTTGGAGAAGGCGCCCTTCAGCGATTTGAGCGCGCTCTTGGCCGCGGTTTCGCTGCTGGCGTCGATCAAGTCCGCCACGCTTTCCGCCTGGGCCAGGTCCAGCTTGTCGTTGAGGAAGGCGCGCTTGGTGAATTCGCCCGGCTCCGCCAGCCGCGCGCCCAGCTCCACGCAGCGCGCCAGCAGCATTTTCAGCACCACCGGCCCGCCGTGGCCTTGCAGTTCGATCACGTCCTCGCCGGTGAAGCTGTTGGGGCCGGGGAAGTAGAGCAGCAGGCCGTTGTCCAGTGGCTGGCCGTGGGCGTCGACGAAGTCGGTGTACAGCGCATAGCGCGGCTTGGGCGTTTTGCCGCCGCTGACGGCGGTGGCGAAGGGCAGCAAATCCTTGCCGGACACGCGGATCACGCCAACGCCGCCGCGGCCGGGAGCGGTGGCGATGGCGCAGATGGTGGCGGGGGTGTAGCTAAGGCTCATGGGCATTCCTTGGAATCTGGGCCGCGGCCCCGCGCGGCGGGGCGTCGTGGCGAGTACGCTTCAATTATCCAGCAAAAAACCCGGCCATGCGGCCGGGTTTGGGGTTCAGAGCGCGCCGGGCAATCAGGATTGCAGCGCGGCCTTGCTTTTCTTCTCTATGCTCTTGTTGATCTGCCACTGCTGGGCCATCGACAAGATGTTGTTGACCACGTAGTACAGCACCAGGCCGGACGGGAAGAAGAAGAACATCACCGAGAAGGCCACCGGCATGATCTTCATCATCTTGGCCTGCATCGGGTCCGCCGGCGGCGGGTTCAGGAAGGTCTGCAGGAACATGGTGGCCGCCATGATCACCGGCAGCACATAGAACGGGTCCGGGCGGGCCAAGTCGGTGTACCACAGGATCCACGGCGCCTGGCGCAGCTCAACCGAAGCCAGCAGCGCCCAGTACAGGCCGATGAACACCGGGATCTGGATCAGCATGGGCAGGCAGCCGCCCAGCGGATTCACCTTCTCGGACTTGTACATCTCCATCACCGCCTGCTGGAACTTCATGCGGTCGTCGCCGTACTGCTCCTTCATGCGCTCAAGACGCGGCGCCAGCGCCTTCATCTTGGCCATGGAGCGGTAGGACGCGGCGGTCAGCGGGTAGAAGATGGCCTTGACGGTCAGGGTCAGCAGCACAATGGCCCAGCCCCAGTTCTGCACCAGCAGGTGCAGCTTGGTCAGCAGCCAGAACAGCGGGGAGGCGAAGATGTGGAAGATGCCGAAGTCCTTGGCGTATTCCATGCCGTCCGCCAGCTTGCTGATCACATCGTACTCTTCCGGGCCGGCGAACAGCGGCACGGACACGCTCAGGCTCTGGCCCGGGGCGATGGTGGCGTAATCCACCAGCGCGGCGGCGGAGTTCAGGCCGTTGCTCTGCTTCAGCTCAAAGCGGCAGGACTTGTCGTCCTTGCACACGCTGGCGCCGTCCAGCGGCTTCAGAATCCACGCGGACATGAAGTAGTGCTGGATCATCGCCACCCAGCCGTCACTGCCGGTCTTGGCGTAATCGCCCTTGCCCTTGGCCAGATCGTCGAAGCTCACCTTCTGGAATTTGTTTTCCGAGGTGTACACCGCCGGGCCGGTGAAGGTGTGGGCCAGGCGGCCTTCGCCTTCCGGCGTTTGGCTGTCGCGCAGCAGGCGGTAGTAAGCGGTGGCGGCCAGCGGGGCGGCGCCGCCGTTGGCGATGTCGTAACGCACGCCGATCTTGTAGCTGCCCTTGGTGAAGGTGTAGATCTTGCTTACCTTCACGCCATTGGCTTCCGGCGCGGTCAGCTTCACTTCCAGCTTGTCGCCGGAGAGCTCGTAGCTGGTTTTTTCCGCGGTGAACACGGTTTTGTGGGTGGGCAGCGCCGGGTTGCTGGCGGCCACCAGGCCGGTTTGCGCCACATAGACGCGGCCGTTCCGGTCCGTCAGCAGATCAAGCGGCTTTTTGCTGTCCACGGCGGAATCGTGCTTCAACAGCGTCAGCTGGCGCAGATCGCCGCCCACGGTGTCGATTTCCGCTTTCAGCACATCGGTGTTCACCGTGATGCGCTGGCCGGAAGTCAGCTTGTTGGAATCCACCGGCTGGGCGTTGTGGGACGCGCTGTTGGCGGCCTGCTGCTGCGTGGCGGCCTGTTTTTGCGCGGCCACCTGCTGCGGCGTCGGCTTGGGCGCGAAAAACTCCTGCCAACCTAGCAGGATGCCCAGGGACAGCATGATGAAGATTATGAGGCGCTTGGAATCCATCTCTCGATACCGGATTTAAGTTCAGGGAACTGGGTCGTAGCCGCTGCCGCCCCAGGGGTGGCAACGTCCGATGCGTCTGGCGGCCAGCCAGCCGCCCTTGAGTGCGCCGTGCTTTTTCATGGCCTCGATCGCGTAGCTGGAACAGGTGGGCTGGAAGCGGCAACGCGGTGCCAGCCACGGGCTGATAGCCAGCTGGTAAAAACGGATCAGGAGGATGAAGAGGCGCGACATCGTGCCAGTTTAGCAAACAGAGAAGACAAAGCCGTGATCACTTCAGTTCGCTCGGCGCGCGTAAAAGGCACCTTGGCGCGGACCACGAAGTCCATGTCCGGCAGCGTTTGCCGGTTCAGGCGGAACCACTCGCGCACCGTGCGCTTGATGTAATTGCGGCGCACGGCCCGCTTGTGGACCTTGCGGCCCACCACCAGGCCCAGCCGCGCGTGCCCCAATTCATTGGGCCGGGCCGATACCTGGAACGTGGCGTTGCTGCGCGACATCCGCAAACTAAAAACGGATGAGAACTCATCCGTTTTTAATAGCCGGTGCGCACGGCGAAAGCGGTAAGCCGACAAAGGCTTATACGGCCAGACGCTTGCGGCCTTTGGAACGACGGGCTGCGATCACTGCGCGGCCGCCGCGGGTCTTCATGCGGACCAGAAAGCCGTGGGTGCGTTTACGACGGGTATTGGAGGGCTGGTAAGTACGCTTCATGATTGGAATTCCTGTTTCGAAACGGAAATAAACGCGTGATTTGACAGGATAAACGCCGGTTTGTCAATGAGGAATTTTCTAAGCACCTGTGGATAACTTTGAGAAAAACCGTTAGAATGCCAAGGCTTACCGTTCCGAGTCCGCTGCGCAATTATTGAACGCGCGCCGGGGCGGAACGCCAACCCAGAGAAGCACTGCCAAAATTCAGCCCCACCCACTGGAGCAACGCGCGCCCGCGCAAGCGCGGCGCGTGCCGGATCCAGGAATTTTGCCAGCGGTTCTCGGGGGCCGCCCCGTCCATGCCTGGCCCGCCTTGCGGCCCGGCGATGCGCGGAACGCGGCCCTTGAATCATGCCGAACACACGTCGTCCGCCCCAAGCGCGGGGCGCGGCGGCTTCTCCCGCCGCTTGGCCTTAAAGCCGACAGCGGGTTTTTCGCTTTTACTTGCGTATATGTAATGACCGAACTGGATCAATTTTGGCCTGGCTGCCTGGCCCGCCTGGAGGCCGAACTGTCTTCGCAACAGTTCAATACCTGGATCAAGCCGCTATCGGCCGAAACCACGGAAGAGGGCATCGCGCTGTTTGCGCCCAACCGCTTCATCATGCAGTTCATCAAGGACCGCTTCCTGGCGCGCATTGAAGAACTGGCGGTGGAGCTGGTGGGCGAATGCCTGGTGGAACTGCGCCTGGGCGCGCCCGCCGGCCGTCCGGCCGCCGCGCCCGCGGTGATGCCGGCCAAAGCCAAGCCCGCGCCCAGCGTGCCGACGCCCAGCGCGCCGTCCCAGGCCAAGCAGGCCGCGGTCAAAGCCATTGGCGGCAGCCACGAAAGCACCCGGCTCAACCCCTCGTTCACCTTCGACACCCTGGTGACCGGTAAGGGCAACCAGCTGGCGCGCGCCGCGGCCATGCAGATTGCGGAAAACCCGGGCGACCAAGCCTACAACCCGCTATTTGTTTACGGCGGCGTGGGCCTGGGTAAGACCCACTTGATCCAGGCCATCGGCAACCACGTGTTCCAAAAGAACCCGCAAGCCAAGATCCGCTACATCCACGCCGAACGCTATGTGGCCGACATCATGCGCGCCTACCAGCACAAGGCCTTTGACGAATTCAAGCGCTACTACCACTCGCTGGACCTGCTGCTGATCGACGATATTCAGTTCTTCGCCGGCAAGAACCGCACCCAGGAAGAATTCTTCTACGCCTTCAACGCGCTGATCGAGGGCGGCAAGCAGGTGATCATGACCTGCGACAGCTACCCCAAGCAGATAGAAGGCATGGAAGAGCGGCTGATCTCCCGCTTCTCCTGGGGCCTGACCGTGGAAATCCAGCCGCCGGAGCTGGAAATGCGCGTGGCCATTCTGATGAAAAAGGCCGAGGCCGACAGCATCAAGCTGGACCACAACGTGGCCTTCTTCATTGCCCAGAACGTGCGCTCCAACGTGCGCGAACTGGAAGGCGCGCTCAAACGCGTGGTGGCTTACGCCCGCTTCACCAATCAGAACATCTCGCTGGAACTGGTCAAGGAAGCGCTCAAGGACATCCTGGCCGCCGGCAACCGCCAAGTGACCGTGGACGCCATCCAGAAAACCGTGGCCGAGTACTACAAGATCAAGCTGTCCGACATGCACAGCAAAAAGCGCAGCCGCGACATCGCCCGGCCGCGCCAGGTGGCGATGGCGCTGGCCAAGGAACTGACCCAGCTGTCCCTGCCCAATATCGGCGACGCCTTTGGCGGCCGCGACCACACCACCGTGCTGCACGCGTGCAAGACCATTGCCGAAATGCGCGGCAACGACGCCGATATCGCTCACGATTACGACACGCTGCTGGCCATGCTGCGTAACTAAGACCATGAAGCCTAACTTGAACCGACTCACAAACACCCAACGGGAGCCCGCCCCATGCTGATCCTGCAAGCCGAACGCGATGCCCTGCTCAAGCCACTGCTGGCAGTCACCGGCATTGTCGAGCGTCGTCACACCCTGCCCATCCTGTCCAATGTGCTGATAGAGAAAAAGGGCGGACAAGTGGGCTTCCTGGCCACGGACCTGGAAATCCAGATCACCACCGCCAGCAGCGACGAATTGCCGGGCGAAGACTTCCGCCTGACCACCTCCGCCAAAAAGCTGCAGGACATCCTGCGCGCCATCCCGGGCAACGCCACCGTGACCCTGGAACAACTGGACGGAGGCCGCCTGACCCTGAAAGCCGGCAAGAGCCGCTTCAACCTGCAAACCCTGCCGGCCGACGACTTCCCGCTCTTGTCCGTGGGCAGCGCCAGCGACTCCAGCTTCAGCCTGAGCCAGCGTGAACTCAAGCGCCTGATCTCCCAGGTGCAATACGCGATGGCAGTGCAGGACATCCGCTACTACCTGAACGGCCTGTTGATGCAGACCGACGGCAACCAGGTGCGCCTGGTGGCCACCGACGGCCACCGCCTGGCCTTTGCCAGCGCGGACGTGGAAGCCAACCTGCCCAAGTCCGAAGTGATCCTGCCGCGCAAGACCATCATCGAGCTGTACAAGCTGCTGCAGGACATCGACGACCCGATCAATATCGAAGTGCTGGCCAACCAGGTGCGTTTCAGCTTTGGCTCCACCGTTATCATCAGCAAAGTGGTGGACGGCAAGTTCCCGGACTACAACCGCGTCATCCCGCTGGACAACGACAAGATCTTTTTGATTGAACGCCTGGAATTCCTGCACGCCTTGCAGCGCGCCGCCATTCTGGCCAACGAGAAATTCCGCGGCGTGCGCCTGGTGCTCAAGGCCGGCTCCATGTCCATTCTCTGCACCAACAGCGAGCAGGAAGAAGCGGAAGAAGAACTGGAAATCGCCTACCAGGGCGGCGAGCTGGAAATCGGCTTCAACATCAACTACCTGATGGACGTGCTGACCAACCTGCCGGCGGACACCCTGCAACTGGCCTTTGGCGATTCCAACCGCAGCACCCTGGTGACCATACCGGACGTCAGCAACTTCAAATACATCGTCATGCCCATGCGGATTTGACGCCGGCCGCCACCCGGCAGCCCGCCGGCGGCGGAGGCCCCGCCCCGCCCCGGCAAACGGATTTTCAGATTGACCGGCAGAGGCCGGCCGCGCGGCGCCAGGAGTCACTCCCGGCCCGCCCGGCTCCTCTCCATACAGAAAGCAGCAGATGAGCGAACAGGAATACGGCGCGGATAGCATCAAAGTCCTCAAAGGATTGGATGCGGTACGCAAACGCCCCGGCATGTATATTGGCGACACCTCGGACGGCACCGGCTTGCACCACATGGTGTTTGAAGTGCTGGACAACGCCATTGACGAAGCGCTGGCCGGCCATGCCGACACCATCAAGGTCATCATCAACCCCGACAACTCCATCACCGTGGAAGACAACGGCCGGGGCATCCCCACCGACATCCACCCGGAAGAAGGGCGATCGGCGGCGGAAGTGATCATGACCATCCTGCACGCCGGTGGCAAATTCGACAGCAACAGCTACAAGATCTCCGGCGGCCTGCACGGCGTGGGCGTCTCCGTTGTGAATGCGCTGTCCGACTGGCTGCGTCTGAAAATCTGGCGCGACGGCAAAGTCCATGAAATGGAATTCCGCCGCGGCGACGCCGTGGCCCCGCTCACCGTCACCGGCCACACCAATCACCGCGGCACGGAAGTGACCTTCCGCGCCAGCGAAGAAACCTTCGGCCTGGTGGAGTTTCACTTCGACATCCTGGCCAAGCGCATCCGCGAACTGTCCTTCCTGAACCAGGGCGTGGGCATCAACCTGATAGACAAGCGCAGCGGCAAGGAAGAAAGCTTCGCCTTCTCCGGCGGCGTGGCGGGCTTCGTGGAATACATGAACCGCAACAAGAACGTGCTGCACCCCAAGGTGTTTTACGGCCTGGGCGAAAAAGACGGCATGACCGTGGAAGTGGCGATGCAGTGGAACGACTCCTACCAGGAAAGCGTCCAGTGCTTCACCAACAACATTCCCCAGCGCGACGGCGGCACCCATATGACCGCGCTGCGCCAGGTGATGACCCGCACGCTGAACCAGTACATTGAAGAGAGCGAAGTGGCCAAAAAGGCCAAGGTGGACACCACCGGCGACGACATGCGCGAAGGCCTGACCTGCGTGCTGTCCGTCAAACTGCCGGACCCCAAGTTCTCCAGCCAGACCAAGGACAAACTGGTCTCCAGCGAAATTGGCCCGGTGGTCAATGAAGTGATCAGCGAAGCGCTGAAAACCTATCTGCTGGAACACCCCAACGACGCCAAGATCATCTGCGGCAAGATCGTGGAAGCCGCCCGCGCCCGCGAAGCCGCGCGCAAGGCCCGCGAAATTACCCGCCGCAAAGGCATCATGGACGGCCTGGGCCTGCCCGGCAAACTGGCGGACTGCCAGGAAAAAGACCCCACCCAGTGCGAACTGTACCTGGTGGAGGGCGACTCCGCCGGCGGCTCCGCCAAACAAGGCCGCGACCGCAAATTCCAGGCCATCCTGCCGCTGAAGGGCAAGATCCTGAACGTGGAACGCGCCCGCTTCGACAAAATGCTGCAAAGCCAGGAAGTGGCCACCCTGATCACCGCCATGGGCTGCGGCATTGGCAAGGACGAATACAACCCGGACAAGCTGCGCTACCACCGCATCATCATCATGACCGATGCCGACGTGGACGGCGCGCACATCCGCACCCTGCTGCTCACCTTCTTCTATCGCCAAATGAGCGAACTGGTGGAGCGCGGCCACATCTACATCGCCCAGCCGCCGCTGTACAAGGCCAAAGTGGGCAAGCAAGAGCGCTACCTCAAGGACGACTCCGAGCTCAACCAGTTTCTGCTGCAACTGGCGCTGGAAAAGGCCGAACTGATCCCGGCGGAAGGCGCCGCCGCGCTGTCCGGCGACACCCTGGGCGAAATTGCCCGCCAGTTCCTGCTGACCCGCTCCGTGATTGATCGCGAAAGCCGCGTGATTGATCCGCTGGTGCTGGAAGCCATGCTCAAGACCGGCCCGCTGTCCCTCAGCAGCCAGCAAGAAGCGGACGCCGCGCTGGCCAAACTGAGCGCGCTGCTGCCGGCGGAAGCCATCGAACTGGAACTGCTGCGCGATGAAAAGAACGACGGCCACCTGATCAAGATCATCCGAAAACTGCACGGCAACGTGATGGTGACGGTGATGGACCAGGACTTCCTGGAATCCGGCGACTACGCGGAAATGAAGAAAACCGGCGACATGCTCAGCGGCCTGCTGCGCGAAGGCGCCCACGTCAAACGCGGCGAAACCGTGAAACCGGTGGCGGAGTTTGGCGAAGCGCTGGACTGGCTGCTGGCGGAAGTGAAGAAGGGCATGAACATCCAGCGCTATAAAGGCCTGGGCGAGATGAACCCGGAACAGCTGTGGGAAACCACCATGGACCCCACCGTGCGCCGCCTGCTGAAGGTGCGCATTGAAGACGTGATGAGCGCGGACGACGTGTTCACCACCCTGATGGGCGACGAAGTGGAACCGCGCCGGAACTTCATCGAGGGCAATGCCTTGATTGCGCGGAATATTGATGTGTGAGGTTGTAGGATCCCACGAGTATCTAGATTTTTCCCACTTTTCTAGATTTTTGGGATTTCACACGCAGCCTAGGCGGTGAGAAGGATGGCCTCCAAGATTGGAGGCCATTTTTCTTTCCTTGATACTTATAAGGCTCCAGCCCCGAGGTCGCAAGCGTCATGCTTACCCACTTTTCTGACCACTTTGTCGCCTCTCCTGGACAGACTAGGCAAATAGATCCGTTCCAGGCACTGGTATAACGAGCTCCTCAGCCATTTTGCGTACCTCCGAGGCTAAAGAGAGCCACTCCATCGCAGATGTCGCGGCACACGCCTGATGGTATAGCTTGGCAATCGCCCCCTCCAAACAAACTGGACTAACCAACTTCAAGAAACCTTGCTGGTGCAACGCTGCTCGGAAAGCGACTTTGTAAGGTGCATCATCGGGTGCAACAGCATCCAAACCGTAACGCACCACAGAGGTTACTTGCGATGAGCCGATACGGTTACTACTAGCTAGGTTACGTGCACTTGCTGCATAAATGTAATGCTCCAGCACATCATCCTCAATACTGCTTTCACTATGGCAAAGGAGCGCATAGTGCGCCTTCTTGTGCTCCCCACCCCGGCTGGTGATCAGGAGGTGCCCTGGAAGGGAGGCAATACGGCCATCGCTCTCGATGTAGTAGAGCCATAAGAAGGTTTGAGAAGGTGAGGCATCAATCTGTTTTGGAGGGCTCTTCATCGGCGTGAATAGCACGTCGACTCTGCCACTGGGGCTCATTTGCCGAGCCAAGTCAACACTTGTACCAAGGGAGTTACCGATGCCCCATGCAAACACTCCATTGCCCGCTAGGCGCTCCAGCTCTTTACGCCGAATGATGGCATCGAGTGTTTGCCCAGCTTCAGCCCCCATCTTTGTCCAGCAGAAGATATCAGGAACGGAATCTCCGGCACTATGGCTGGTTGTAGCAGGTGGCCTGGCATGGTTGTAAAACATTGAAGTCTCAAATGTGCAATTTTTTGTTATTATACAGTAATATGCACAAATCGCAAATCAAGTGGGAAGTTGCCAG
Organism: Chromobacterium sp. Beijing; assembly: GCF_021496765.1. NCBI lineage: Bacteria > Pseudomonadati > Pseudomonadota > Betaproteobacteria > Neisseriales > Chromobacteriaceae > Chromobacterium > Chromobacterium sp. Beijing. The sequence continues at coordinate 3,901,691 of NZ_CP053750.1, read as the reverse complement.
AGCTAAATTAAATGCGGCGCTTGCTCAGTACACAGGCTCCCCTACTGCTCTATCGAGAGCTAGTGGAGTGAATTTCTATGCTGTGCGCCGGCTTCTGGGACAGGGAGTAAAAAGCCAGGGAACAAACGCCCTTCGTTTGTGTGCATTTTTTGGAATAGAAGTTGAAGAAAGTGCACAGATTAGCGACCTGCATAAGCTTATAGACGAGGTGTGGGATGGCAGCCCCTCACATGCAGCGCTACTAGCAAAATTGATAGAGAGCACAAGGTCATATATCGTAGAAGAGCGAAAGAGCCAAAGCTAGGACTAGCTCATCATACTTGTGGAGACATTTTGGCGAGTAAATCACAAGAGTTCAGACAGCGCCTTGCAAAGTCTACCGGGTTGACTGATTCCGCGATTAATGCCGCTTGGCCAGAATGGTGGAGCGACGCAGCAGATGCTTCGCCTTCGGCGCAAGCAGAGCTACGCTTTTCTTTGGCTAGAAATCTAGGCCTCGATCCGTTAACTGTGCTCGATGAACAGTCTCCTCAATTTATTTGGGACGACTCAGCGAAATATAAGAATTTCAGGGGTAATGACCAGCACGATAAACCTGCGATCACAGCTTTTGGCAAATCGGTTGCCAGAATGCTTGTCAAGTCAGTCAAACAGGTAGAAATTCTAGATGGCGTTACAGCCTCAAAACTACGTCATCTAATTCTTAAAAATAACCCGCACGTGGGGTTGTTGGAACTACTAGCAACAATGTGGGGCATTGGTGTACCAGTGATTCATCTGCGCGTGTATCCACTGGCGGCAAAAAAAATGAGCGCAATGGTAGCTCGCCTCAAGGATCGCTACGCCATTTTACTAGCCAAAGACTCACTGTACCCTGCTTCGATTGCGTTTTACTTGGCACATGAGATCGGCCATATTGCCTGTGGCCACGTTGAGACAGGGTCTGCACTCCTCGACATGGAAGAGGATGATAACTCACAGGAGAAGGACGATGAAGAGATTGAGGCGGATCGTTACGCTCTGGAGCTGCTCACTGGTAATCCTGATTTTGAGATAGCGAAACAAGGGCAAGGCCACAATGCACGCGAGCTTGCCAATAAGGCATTGACCTTAGGCTCCCACAACCGTATTGAGCCTGGGACGCTTGCGCTATGCTACGGTTATGCCACTGGAGAATGGGCAATTGTACAGAATGCGATGAAGCATATTTACACTGACCCCATACCCGCTTGGAAGGTCGTCAACCGCATAGCATCCCACCAGATGGATTGGCAAAATCTAAGCGATGAGAGCGTGCATTTTGTGAAAGCCGTTATGGGGGGCGCGAATGGCTTGGGCATTGATTGATACAGATGTTTTACTCAAAATTACGTCATACAAACTATTGAAACTTCTACTTGAAACTGAACCCTTCGGGAGTAAAGATTTTGGAATGATTGCTGCAGCACAATTCGTCGTGGCCAGCAAATTCAAGAAGAAACTGGAAGGTCATCAGTTAGAAGAAGTAAAAATACACTTCCTAGAAGCTATAACCTCTATTGCTGCTATTGAGCCCAATCCTGAAGAACTGGAGCTAGCCGCTCAACTTGAAAGTGCCGCTATTGCATTCGGCGTAGATTTGGACTTGGGTGAGAGTCAACTTTGCGCCTTGATGCTTGCCCGCGAAATCGAGTTGATGATGACAGGTGACAAACGTGCCATCAAAGCGATAGCAGCCCTGCGGGAGCACGAAGCATGTGAACATATTCATGGAAAGGTTGCCTCCCTTGAGCAGTTGGTGTTATGGATGATTGAAAAGTCTGGCTTAGAGTCAGTACAACCTTCCATATGCGCCCTGCCAAAAACTATCGATATAAGCCTAACGATGGCTCTGGGCTGCTACTCTGGTGGTAGTCCGCTCGAGTCATGCCAAGATGGTCTCGTTAGCTACATCCACAGTAGCCAAGCAGATGCGCCAGGAGTCTTAGTTGCCTATCCAATCTAGTTTTTGAGGAAGACAGCGTAGGGTTCACACAGTTCGGCCACTAAATCGATCTGTACAGATTTTTCGTCGGGAGCTCGCGGAATATCGGCACCTTCGCATAACTCAAGGCATGCCTTGTCAACTCGACCTCTGATATATTGCACACCCAGCATTCCCTTGCTATTTCCGATGGCGACTGCGGACTTTGCCAAGGGGAGCTCCAGATTTGTACGCCGAAGATCCTTGATCGCCAACGCATATCTGGAACCCAGGACATTGATAGCGTTAGGTACCTTTTGCCATCTGACGCCATCGGTCGAATAGAGTTCGGCCCGAACTGGGTCGGCAAAGTGCTTCGATAGTATCTCATTCATGCACAGAACTACCTTCTCTCCGCGTGCCGCATGGCCTTCAACAAAAGGCTGTACCATCGTAGTTGGATGACAAGTATTGCCTCCGTAGCCCCAAAAAGCAAAACCGGCATCTTTAATTTCCTTGGTCTTACGTTCAATTATGTCCTCAAGAGTCTCTTGAGCATGAACACCTACTTTCATGAATAGAATTCCCCGATTGGGCTGGATGATATCGGCCATTACTTTCCTTCCTCAACGAATGTTTCATAGCAATATTCATCATCGTGCGCCTTGCCATAATCAACGCGCTTTTTCTCGCGTACATACCTAATTTTGATCGGATGATCTCTACCATAGAAGTGCTCAAGGCGGGCCTGATCGGAAATCGGCTCCGAATTCTGAGGTGGAAGTATGCCCGGCAAAGATTTGATCATCAGATTGCACGAGCGTAGATCGGGGTTATCATCTAGGTGATAATGATGCACCTTGGAAGCCATGCGCTGAACGTAAAACCCAGCACTCAATACAAACTTCTGGACTGCGGCCAGAACCTGCTGTGGCCATTCAAGCTCATGATCGTCAGCGATCACAATCATGCCTTCCCCCTTGTTTCCAACTGCTTCCATCCCTCGCTGGGAAAAAACGTTGACACTGTCACCACCGTTGCTAGCCCCCCATGGGGGATTAGTATAGAAACAGTCGAATTCTCCAATGTTTGGGAAGGCTTCCAGCACATTGTAGAGGGTTGAATCAAGCATCTCGATGCCCTCGCGGTCCGCAAAGCGTTTGATGGCACCACAGATACGTTCGTCGAAATCGAATACTTGAATCTTGGCAGGTCCGTAGTTCAGTATCTCACGGCTCATCAGGTAAGCAACGCTCACACTGATTGCATCCCCGTCCCCGATAAAAGCTAACCTCTTTCCGTCGGCCCACTTAGCGACCATCTCACTTTGGAGAACCATATCCCCAGTTTTCATATAGATTTGGTCCATTTCCCTTAGTGGGCGGGGGCGGTTCTGAACCACATCCGAAATCGCATTAATTGCGGCCCGAAGATCAATTTCCTTTCGCTCTGCCATACTTAACCCCAATGAAATTGGTCAACTATATTTCAGTTAGAACTAATTGGTTTGGATAGAATAGCTTGCAACTCAACGTACAATAGATACTATAGCAATATGTCATGTGGTTTTGACAATCATTTGCTCCAACCCATGAGTACCATGTGAACCGACTCAGTAACATGAATTTGTCATTGGCTTTGAGCGGTTATAGAACGGCGCAAGAGGAAACTTACATGGATGAATAGAACAAGGTCACTATCAAGACGCCACTCGCTTTTCTGCTATCCCCCCCGAGACCATCGCCTTCCACCTTGTCATGCATAGTGATTATGAGTTACCATGACAATGGTATGGTACGGACCTTTGGCAATGAGCGATCTGCACTACCACGGCTTTGGCGGTAACTGGACGGTGATCAAGCTGGAAATGCTGCAGCGCTACCTGGAGGCGTTTAACACCGCCCTGCAGGACAAGCCACTGCCTCGCTCGCCATTTAGGCGGGTGTTCATAGACGCCTTCGCCGGCACCGGCGAGTGCGCGATCAATCTTGATGGAAAAACCGTTCGGATCAGTGGCTCTGCCGAGCGAGCTCTCGAGGTCCAACCTGGCTTTGACGATTATTACTTCATCGATATCAAAGCCAAGCATGTCAAAGCACTCAACAAGCTGGCGCAGGCCTATCCTGGTAAACGAGTCGAGGTGTTGGCCGGGGACGGCAATGCTCGAGTCAGTGAGTTACTCCGGAAGATCAGTTGGAAGGATAGTCGCGCCGTCATGTTTCTGGATCCCTATGGAATGGCGGTGCGCTGGGAGACCTTGCAACAGATCGCGGCCACCAGTGCCATTGACCTCTGGTATCTATTCCCACTCAACGCCGTGTGTCGGCAGGCAGCGAATCAGTTCGACAAGGTCGATGCCAGCAAGTCAGAAGCACTGACACGCTTGTTCGGCACGACTGATTGGATGAAGGACTTTTACCGGGATACCGATCAAACTGACTTATTCGCGGCAGAAGAGACTGCAACAAAACGGCAACGGGTGCTCAGCCAAGACGAGATTCTGGCGTACATGCAACGACAGTTACATACCATCTTTCCGGTTGTGCTGGACCCAATCAAGCTACCAGATCAAGGGTCTCCCATATTTGCCTTGTTTTTTGCATCAGCCAACTCCAGCCCGAGTGCCGTTAAGCTCACCAAACGTATTGCCGGCCATCTGTTGAACATGCAGTTGACCGGGAAGCTAAAAACAAAGTCACTGCGTACTGGGCCAGTGATTGCCTCGGAAGGTTTATTTGGCTAGTTTCTGGCACAAATTTGGCTTTGTCATCTGTGCGAAGATTTGCCTTTAGATCAGCCGTATCTGAGGGGAAAACTCAATCACATCATCCAGGTGATAATGTTTGGAATGTTGCCGCTTCCTGCCATCGGCACTGGTGATGATCACGTCGTTTGAGTGGTGTAGCAGCTTGGCCGCCTCGAGGAAATGTTGAGTTGAACCAGGTGACTGGCTAGCACAGGCATATACGAGTTGACCAAGCGGGATCGGTTGTCGCAATTCGGCCAACTGATGGCCAAAATGCTCGCGTAATCCGTCCACACATGCGTCCCTGGACGTTTTACCAAAGTCAAATGTGTCTTGCCCTGTGTATTCCTGATCCTGATTGGCATCGTAGCCCTGGATGAACACCCCAGGCTCCAGTTCATGACCAAACTCAGTTGCGTGCTGCCAATGCAGATCTTTCATCACCTCATGGGCCTTGTAGTGCTTGGAGAGGTGAATCAGCCAGTAGTCCCACTTGTTGAGGCCATGTGGCTTCACAAAAAATAGAGTCGCATAGTGGGCACCGGTTTCCTGTCGTATGCCATGCGCGATATAGCGCTGTAGTGTGCGACGCCAAGTCTGCTGATCTTCAGCCTTAATCAACTTGATATCTTTCCAGGGAATGTGCTTATCCAGACCGATATGTTCAATCGGCTTCCGATTGGCGGCCCGATCCGACAGGAAGGTGATCATCGCACCAACATTAAAAGTCAGGATCACCTCTGCGTTCTTTAGAGAGTGCAAGACTTGCTTGATATAGGGGAGCGGCAAATCGTAGTAGTTGTACTGGTCGAGCACGAAAATGGCTCGCTCCCCCATCTTGCGGCGTTGGATCGTATCAATCAGCCGTGGCAACTCTTTGAGAAAGTCACCACATTGCACCCGCACGCGCTGAGTGTCATAGGAAGAGATGGTTCCCTCTTCTGTGCGACCGTTCAGCCAATAGCGCAGGTACTCGACCGTATCGGGGCAGATGTCGATGAATTCATAGTCGGCATTGACCTCACGAGGAATAGTCCGATCAAGATTGAGAAGGGCACGTGCCTCTTGCACAGCCCTCATCATCAGCAAAGGGGAGCCGTCGACTGGCAGGCCTCCCTCGTCCAGATAGCAACCACCGCCAGAGAAGCCATCCACCAAGGTTAGTTGTAGCTTGGGGATGCTGGCGCGTTTCATCAGTGTCATGATGTAGTCGCGCACATAGGACTGAATAATTTTGTGTTTGACCGCGCTGTGTTGTTGCAACGCTGGAGGCCGGGACCCCAGCTTCCACAAATACTTGTTATTGGCTGTCATCCCGTCCTGGCTTCTCTATCTTAGATTCGTTGTTCTGTATCCGGCATCTGGTCCCAAGTGCGGCCATGCAGTTCACGACCGTTGTACTTCTTCGCACGTTTCACACCATCGGCACCCCAGCCACCCCACTGCTTGAAGAAGAATGCGACGCCTGCATCTTCACATTGGCCGCGAATCGAGTCGACCCAGTCGATTTTCATCGGCCGTGCTTTGGGTCCGGACTCCCCACCCACGATGACCCAGTGAATGTGGGTTAAGTCCAACATGCCGACATCCTCAAGCAGCGGCTCAACTGAAAGGAAACGAATCGCCGCATCGACGCGGCGCAGGTGATCAATGCGCGGCACACCGTACTTGCGATCCTCGACCGACACACCGAGCCAGGCATTGGGCGGAGCCGTTCTACCCGCAAAAAATGCCTCCAAGCGATCTGCCCGTTTGGTCAGGATCTGGAAGGTGTGCCAGTGTGCGCGCTCGATAACATCGAAAACCTTCGCCACATAGTCGAACGGTACGTCCTCATGAAACAGATCCGACATGGAATTCACGAAGTAGGTGGTCGGCGTTTTACGCTTCAGTGGGTCATCCAAACGTTGTGGCAACAGTGTCAATTCGAAACCGTTCTCGTAACCGGGTGTCTTCATCGCTTGTAATCGACCGGCCATACCCTCTGCGTAGCAGTGCTTGCACCCAGGGGAAATCTTGGTGCACCCCACTGTCGGGTTCCAAGTTCGCTCAGTCCACTCTATTTTGCTTGCCGTTGTCATAATTGCACCTCATTATCGCGATTTTGTAACTCTTTCTGCAACTTGGCAATTGCCAACTCCAGTATTTCTGCCTGGCCTAGCCCCAAGGTTTTTCTGAGTTCCGCTAGGTTCTGCATAGCTTCTCCCGGAAGCCATGTCTGTAGACATGAAAAACCTTCTTTGCGCCGGCGCTTGCGATATCCGTCCTGGGCTGTGGCCAGTTGCTGCTTTCGCGTTGTTGTCATGTGCCGCACTCATTGATTACACTGTAATCATACGCATTTTTATGCAAATTAAAATTTAAATTGCTGATATTTATGGTGTTTTTACGTGTCAGGCGGGAAATACAACAGGTAAAATGAATCGATGGCCCTCCTTCGGAGCAGGTCGCTCTTCAGGACTCACGATGCTGAGTTCTCATGCGGCTGGCTTGCAAGTAGACAAACAACCACTATCTGCGAAGATGGGCTGCCCGTTGGAATTACTGAGGACAACACCCTCGGTGCCACGCGGATCAAACAGACATCTCTACTTGATGTTCTGAAGGCTCTCGGTCTAACCAAGACCAAAGTCGTACCCCTGCCAGCAAGGATACAAACCATGCAAAAGCCCAAACCAACAGCTCCCGTGGAGACCTCCTCCTCCGAGGCCTATGACGCTTATGTACGCCAAGCAGTCCAAGCGGCCATAGATGACCCTGCTCCTGGTGTCCCACATGAGGAGGCTGAAATTTATTTCGCCAAAAAGCGCGCAGAGCTACGAAGACGCTTGGCTGAAGGAAAAAGATGAGTCGTAATCGCTCAGAGATGATTCTGGAGCAAGTGGGCTCGATATCTTTTATCTGGCAGCAATAAACTCACCAAAAACCACTTTCAGCTTCAATATCAGCTTCAAGATCCCGCCACAAATCATCGAATGGAAACTTTCCGATGGTTTGGTTTGTTAAATGGGTCCAGCCCCACAACCACTGCAGAAGCTTAAGCATGCCATCCTGCTGCTGCCCTCGTGTTGGAGGACCGACTCGCCAGTCTGGCACAATGGGGATGCCGAATGGTCTGTCCCGGGCTCAGTGGACACTAACTTAAGGTGGATAATCTCCACCAAGGAGTGTTCATGACCCAAACCCGTAGAAGCTTTCCCGAATCTTTCAAACGCGAAGCCGTCGAGCAAGTGCTGGCCGGCAGCTCGCTACGTCACGTGGCCCAGGCGCTCGACATCACTGAGGCATTACTGGGCAAATGGAAGCGCCAGTATCTAACGGCCGGCGAACAGGCCTTCCCTGGCAACGGTAAACAGCTCGGAGAAGCCGCTGAACTCAAACGGCTACGCGACGAACTCGCACGCGTCACCATGGAGCGCGACGTGTTAAAAAAGGCGCTCGCCATCTTCTCGCACCCCACGAAGTAAGGTTTCAGGTCATTGAAGCGCTAGCCGAACGGTATCCGGTGGCGCTGATGTGCCGGCTGTTGCGTGTCTCTCGCAGTGGCTACTATGCATGGCGGCAGCGTCCGCGCTTCAGCGCGAGAGATGGCCAATCGTCGCTTGTTACGGGAAATCCGTTTGGTGTTTGCCGAGGTGAGCGGCATTTATGGGCATCGGCGGATTCATGCCGAACTGCTCGCACAGGGGATGAACTGCGGACGGCATCGGATCGCTCGTCTGATGCGGGAAAGTGGCTTGCAGGTGCGCTCACGTAAACGCTGGCGGCCTGTTCTTGGTAGCAAACATGTGCTGCCGGTGGCACCGAACCGACTGGAGCGCCAGTTTGCGGCCCCCGGGATGAATCAACGCTGGGTGTCGGATATGACCTACATTCGGACCGAGCAAGGATGGCTATACCTGGCCATCGTGCTGGATTTGCACTCGCGTGCAGTGGTGGGTTGGGCGATGCATCACCGTATGCAGTAAGAGCTGGTCCATGCTGCCTTAACGATGGCCGTAGCTCGACGTCAGCCGAAAGGGGAAGTACTGCTGCATTCCGATCGGGGTAGTCAGTATTGCGCGTACGACTATCAGGTCCTGCTCAAACGGCACGGCATTTTGCCGAGCCATTCCCGTGCAGGAAACTGCTGGGACAATGCGGCAATGGAGAGCTTCTTTCGTTCACTGAAAGCGGAGCGGGTTTACCTGACTCGTTATCGGAGCTACGACGAAGCCCGGTGGGATATATTTGACTACATTCGGTTCTACAACCACCAGCGCCGCCACTCAACGCTAGGCTATCTGAGCCCGATAGAATTTGAGCAGCGCCAGGCGCTGCTCAGAGCTTAACCAACCGTCCACCGAGCTCGGGACAGACCAGTGCCGCTGTCAGCTGCGCCGCGTTGCGGCGCAGGTCAATACCGTTTTTCCGGTTTGACACTGCGCCAGTATTCGGATATGGAATTATCGTTTGCGTCAGGCGCGGCGTCTGCTTTTGGGGCTCAGCTTCGCCCCGGACTCATCTCTGCGGAGGCTTTACGGCGGCGCGATGCGGATTGCCCGGCTTTATGAGTAAAGGGCGTCGAATGAACGTATTGGAGCATATCTTCGAAAATGGAGGCATTGCATTCGCGTCTCCTCGCCTAAATTTGCTCGCGCATGCGGCTATACCGCGTTCCAGACCGGCTTCCAACCCCAATAGCTGGCGTTGGGGTTCGCTAGGACATGGCAAATCAATTTGCCTATGAAGTCAATCCAATCGCTCTCATGGCCTGTCACTGACATCACACGTGAAAACCAATTTCCGGTGCTGTCCCCGTGGATAATAATCGTCGGACCAAACGTCCCCGATTGCGGGGCGAGCTGGGATATTGGGGCCCCTACGAACTGCATCCAATACACGCTGTTGTTATTACCATAGAACGCCGTCGCCCCGTGTCCCCAGGCCACATGTGACGCTCCCATTCCTCGGGCTAAGGCCACCCTCGCATCCAGCTCTATCCCCTCAGGCCCAAGCTTCAGCTCTGAGGTAGGGGGAACCTTCACCGCCAAGCCTCCCCAGTTCAATGCGAGCCCCGAGGCTGTGCCATCTAGTTGGACAGTTAGTCCGGCTGAGCTTACTGCTAATCCCTTGGAGGGGATTGTGCTAATGCCGACCCCGTTCGTACTCACTGCTAGGCCTGCCGCTGTGTTCGCTTTAATCGCCAGGCCTCCCGAGTTCAATGCGAGTCCCGAGGCCGTGCCATCTAGTTGGACAGTTAGTCCGGCTGAGCTTACCGCTAATCCCTTGGAGGCGGCTGTGTTAATGCCGACCCCGCTCGTGCTCACTGCTAGGCCTGCCGCTGTGTTCGCTTTAATCGCCAGACCTCCCGAGTTTAATGCGAGCCCCGAGGCCGTGCCATCTAGTTGGACAGTTAGTCCGGCTGAGCTTACCGCTAATCCCTTGGAGACGGCTGTGTTAATGCCGACCCCGTTCGTGCTCATTGCTAGGCCTGCCGCTGTGTTCGCTTTAATCGCCAGGCCTCCCGAGTTCAATGCGAGTCCCGAGGCCGTGCCATCTAGTTGGACAGTTAGTCCGGCTGAGCTTACCGCTAATCCCTTGGAGGCGGCTGTGTTAATGCCGACCCCGCTCGTGCTCACTGCTAGGCCTGCCGCTGTGTTCGCTTTAATCGCCAGACCTCCCGAGTTTAATGCGAGCCCCGAGGCCGTGCCATCTAGTTGGACAGTTAGTCCGGCTGAGCTTACCGCTAATCCCTTGGAGACGGCTGTGTTAATGCCGACCCCGCTCGTGCTCACTGATAGGCCTGCCGCTGTATCCGTCTTCGCCGACAACAGCCCACTGATGGTATCCAGCTGTAAGCCCGCACCGGGCCCGGTCTGGCCCTTCCCCTGTCCCAACGCTCGGCAGCCCGCGTCCGCCATATCGATCAGATTTGCAAAATCGCCCTCCAGCGGAATCGACCGTGCCGCGAATTTGGCCTTGAGCTCATTTGAGCTCACATTGATCCTGGGTGTTATCGAGTCTGCGGTGCCTTCCAAGGGGCCTTGGTTTTGATTTTTCTTTTTCATATTCTTTCTCCGGTCTGTGAGTTGGCGGTGATAAATATGTAGCTGGACTAGTGTTGAATCGGCCCTGGCGCGGCGGCCTCTCCAACTGAGTCTAGTATGATTGAGGTGCTAGATGGCTCGGCGGGAACATAAAATAATGCATTGTCATGAATGACTTCTGCGTTCCACTCTCCTGGCGCGGCTCCCGCGAATACCTCTTTGAATTGGGCGTCGGTGGCGATGCGCATGTTGCCAATACCCTCAAGGCCGGAAGGCAGGGTACCCAGGGCGAGGTAGTCCAATAGATGGAACGATGACACTCCTAAGAGTCCGTCGTTTGTTATCCACTTGGCGTAGGTATGCGCAAAGTTGTTGAAATAGCGGCTTTCCAACCAATGCATTTCGGCGCCGACATGACATGGCAGCTCTTCGTGTACAATCTGCTCAACCCAGGCTGCGGTGACTTGAGGCTCTGTGACATGGCTCTGCGGGCCCAGTAGCAAGTCTTCGTTGAATATTGCGCTTACGATGAAAGAAAAACGGTCTGGCAGGGCGGACTCGCGATCTCGATCGAAATACCAACGGTAACGATTCTGATGCTGGTCTTCCGGCAAGGTGTTTGCGTCTGCCTCAATGAGTAACTGCCGGCGTAGCGTATCGATGCCACGCACGATCGCAACGCAATCACCATCGGCTAAGGGGGCATGTTGTAAGTTGCCCTCCGGTGAAAAATGGCGATAGAGCACGAGTTTGTCGTCTACCGCCAAGCTGGACGGAAAGTTGTCCGCCGTGATGATTTTCTGCCCTGGCTGAGGGGACAGCTGGGGTGATTGCACGTTAGCGGGTGGATAGATCAGGGGAAAGGTGGTGTCTTGCATCCAGAGGCGGCTGGTGCGCCATTGCACTGCGCTTGGGGCGGCTAGGAGTTCCTTTAGGAAGGAGCGTAGCGCTGGGTTGATCTCTAGGGCGATGGTCTTGGTGCCGCTATCCACTTTCAATACCACGCAGGCGTTTAGGATGATTGGCGTTGGGTTGGAGTCGGAAGTGTATTGCAGTTCCAGCAATTGTCCTTGGAAGACGCTGTTCACAGGAGTGACCGAGGTGAGGACCAAGGACTCGTCTTCTGTCTGGAGATGGGTGATTTTTTGCCACGAGAGATTTGCCGTTCCTGGCGGCGGGGTCAAGAGTGCAGCGTGCTCCATCAAGTAGAAAGGCAAGTGAGTCCAATCCGGCGGCTCATTAAATACGCCTTCGTCAAAACCCAAGCGCGCGGCAATGCGGCGCTGTATGCCGGACATGGCGTTGGCGGAGAACTGACCGGCCTGGTAATTCAACTGGCTGTTCAGACGAATCAGCGAGCATTGTGATGATAAGTAGTCCGGCGCGTTGAGCAAGGTGCGGTCGGCGCGCTGCTGGCCAAAATAGCCCAGCAGGTAGTTGAGCAGCGCTAATTTCTGCTCTTCGTTTTGGCTTTGCATGGTGGTTTTAGCCAACAGTGCCGGCTGATATGCCTGATGCACGGCATAGGCCACGGTGTCATTGACGAAGGGCCATTGATTGCCCCAGACCGTGGTGTCGAGCTGTTGGTTAAACGATAGCAACCTCGGTAGCAGACGCAGTTGGTCGCAACCGTTAGCCAGCCATTGTTCGAATGGCAAGAGATACTGGTGAAGATGCCGTGTGGTGTGCAACGCCAAGTCGTCTTGCAGTTGATAACATGGCGGGATTTTTGCGCTGGCTGGGTAGTAACGCTCTGGGGTGCGGTGGCGGCCGTACTCAAGGGATACCCAGGCTTCGTTGAGCACGGGGGTGGAGGGGAGGGCTTGCTTGATTTCCTCTTCACTTATGGTCACCTTCTGACCGCGCTTCATCAGTTTCACTCGCTGCCCTGCCGCCAAGACCTGAAGCGGCGTGCGGCCCCAAAGCTGCGGGTACTTTTGGGCGGGGATACTGACTTCCCAAGTCCCGTTGTCAAATCGCAAGGCCTGCAGGCTTTTGACGCCGGTCAGCATCTGGAGCGGCGAAGCCAGGGGGTTAAGGTTCAGGGTGTGCGCCGTATTATGATCCTCTACGGGCGGCAGCGTGCTAATCCAGCCATGCGCCAGATTGGGGCCTTGGTAAATTTCATCATTGGTCCAGCCCGCGGCGCGTAGCTCCGCGGCCGTCGCGCGCTGTGCCTGCGGGCTGATGTAGCTCTCCACGCATAGATACAGCTGGGCCATCAGGATGGCGTAGTTCTGGAAATCGTCTTCCAACTCCAGCGTGATTTCCACATTGACGGGTTGTGCCGCTAGCCAGACGATTCCGCGCACGCCTTCGCACACATTATGGTGGTTCTGTAAAAATTCCTGCAGGATAGGCTCGGCTATTGCTTGGGGCACGTCACGGTTCAACTCTACCTGCAAGCGGTAAAAGCCTTGTACGGTGAACTTCTGTTTGCCCTCGTCTTCGTCGCTGGTGAAATGATACTCGCGCAGTTTTGGATCGTAGTAATACGTGTATCTTTGATCGATGGTTTCCGGAAGCAGCAGGGCATTGCGGAATAAAAAGCGCGTGACGCCGTTGACCTTGCCCACGAGATCTAATAGCGCTCGGCGGTAGTCCTCCTCGGTGATGGGCGATACGGTTAGCACCTCATTTGGGCTGAACGAATGGGGAAACAAGCCATCCCCGTTTTGGAGGTCAGGCGCGGGTGTCAGTATGTCGCGCAACGGCAGGATGTGGCGGTAGGCCAGGTCGGACATGCCATAGCTCAGTGCCTGCAGCAGGGTGACGCCGGGATCGTGTTCGTCAGTGTCGGTCCACACCTGGCCGGACTGTTGCTTCAGGGTGTCTTGTGCCTGCTGCCACAGGGTGTCGAAGTGGATGGCCTGGAGGACGACGGGGTCGACCACAGTGCGTTGGGTCATGGGCGGCTTTCTTCAAAAGGTTGCCGGGTGTGGGGCGTGCGTTAGAAATCGTTGATCTTGCGGATCTGGTTGTTATACCTGTCGGCAATGATCGGATTGTCGTGGGTGTTGCTGACTTTTGCCTTGGCCACCAGACTGTTGCCGTAACTTTGGCAGGAGCAGGTTATTGTGGTCAAAGGTCCTAAAGTGGTGTCGATATTACATGTGTGATGGTTCATGTTTTCCCCAATCAAATACGTCCCATCTAATTAAAATCTGGCTGGGTTTGCCAACTGAATTTTAAGTGTTTCATGTCCTGGCTCTAGAATCAACACGACACCCCGTGCAGCCGTGATAGACTCGGTTTCTCCATTCAAAAACAGTGTGTGCACAGTTTCTACCAATGGCTGCCTCTGTATAAAAGATAATATTTCGTAGTAGTCCAGCATATTGTCTGAGATGACTGTATAGTTTTTATTCCCAGCCCAAGGGATATATTGGTGCACTAACGCCTCATCCACTTGGCGATTGCCGAAAGCCGGGCTAATACCTTCGACAAAGGTAACTGCATATGTCACTAGGACGCCGATGTAGACAGGATTGAGAATATCGATTTCCGCCCAAGGCGAGGTCAGGCGCTGCATAGCCTGGCGCATGCGATCCAGCCGGGCCGGGTTGAATGCCGGACGCTTGGGGTCGTCGTTGTCGCGCCAGTCCGGCGCCGGGATAACGGTGAGCAATTGCTTGCCAGGTGTGCCGGGACCCTCCGGCAAAATGACGGAGCCCACTTCTGGAAACAGATCCCGCAGCAGCATTTGCAGATCGTGTTGGCGCAGCGCGCGGCCGCGGTGGGACAGCCGCTGGGCGATGCGGCGGTTGAAGTCGTCTAGGGCTTCCAGCGGGCGGCCGTGTTGCGAAGGCCAGGGCTGGGTGACGCCGGCCAGGCCGAGCACCGCATTCATGGTTTTCGACACGCGGCCGGCCAGCAGAGGCTGGGCGAAATGATCAGCCGCCATGGTATCCGGGTCGGCCAGGGTGGCGGTCATGGCATTGGCCAGCAGGCCTTGCAGCTGCGGGTAGTCAGAGGTGGTTGCGCCTAGATCCGACTTCTGGGGCTGAGTGGGGGTCATTACGCCGCGCAGCCAGTAACGGCCGGCCGGCATATGGGCGGACTGGTCGCCGGCGTCGTTGGGCAAGGTGGCGGACCATAGGCCGGAGGCGAACAGGCCGTCGGTGCCGTCCAGCACGTCGGCGTTGAGCGCAATCCATTGGTTGTTTTGGTTCAGGTATTGCCAGTCCACATCCAGCGCTTGCGGGCTGCACAGTTTCCAGTACAAGGACAGCTGCTGGCCGGGCAGTATGTCGCTGAGGCCCAGATAGAGTTGCGGCTGTGCGGGTTCGTCTTCCTCTGCGCCGGCTGCTTGGTGGCCGAATGGGGTGAGCCGGTATTGTGCGTTAACTTCGATAAGCTGGGTGCTAGTGTAGGCAATGTCCAGTCCGGCCCATTGCGGGGTGTAGGGGGGGGTCAAGCCGGTTGCCCCTGCATTGACGAGTTGCCAGTATTGCTGATGTAAGAAGGTGGTCGGCTCCAGGGTCAGCCGCAGGCGACTGGCCCAGTCATCGGGGTCGGCGCTGTCGACGACGTCGCAGAGCAGTTGGGTGAAGGTGAATGTGAGCGGCCGGCCAGCGGGCGCGGTGGCGGCATTGGCATTGCTCGCGAATAAGGGCTGCCCGGCGTCGAGCGTCTTCCAACCGTTTGCGCTCAGCGCGGCCGCCGTCACTTTGAATGTGTCGTCGTTGACAGGCGCATTGGTATAGCCGGCATACCACTGCGCAAAGCTCTGCCCTTCCGGCAAGCCTTGCCATTCCGGCGTCAGCGTGACTTGGATGGCTTGGGATTTTCGGCACCAGTCCGGCGCCATCAGCCGTACCGCCGAGCCTTGTGGCACCTCGGCGCCGAAAGGCAGGCAGGGTTGATCCGGCTGCGCGACGCCGTCTTGCGTGCGAAAGGCGACATCGGCGGGGAGGGTGACAGTGACCTCAATCTGATTGACGACCGGTACTGTCAGGCCGTCATTGCGGCTGAGTTTGAGTAGCGGCGTGGTGTCGATGAATCCATCCAAACCCTGCGGCGGGCTGAGGGCGGGTTGATCGGCGGCCACGGTGAATGCCACGGTTGTGGCGCTACTGCTCACGGTGACGGGCGGCAGCGCCAGCCAGCCTTGCTTCGTGCTGACTGCGGCTTGCAATGTACAGTTGGGGGCGCTGGCAAAGGTGATGCTGAGTGTGCGCTGGCCGCTAGATAAGGCAAGGATATCAGCGGCGATCACGCGGCCATTCGCTGCTGGGTAGTCTTGCGGCTGTGGCGAGAACAGGCGTACGCCGTCGGTGGGAAATGGCGGTTCTTCGCCGGATTGCACGACATGGCACCAGGTGCCGTTTTTCGACGGGCGCGTCCAGTACACGTCGCTCAGTCGTCCGGAGTTGATTTGCAACGGTGCGTCCAACAGGTAGCGCAAGGCTTGTCCTAGGCTGTCCTGCCCCCCGTTGAGCGCGACGCCGGCGAGCAGCAGTTGCTCGTTTGCGCCCGGCATGAGGTTGAAGGAGGCGACGACTTGATCCGCCTGGGCGCCTCTTGGCGCCAAGCCCAGCAGGTCGCGGTAATACAATTGGCGATGTCGTGCCGGCAGGCTGTTAAGCAGGGTTTTAGCGGTTTCCAGTTGCCGCAGAAAGGCGAGCAGAAACGCCTGATGCGGCGGCAGTTCGCCGTCGCTCAGATCTGGTGCGCGGTAGCGCTCGGCAAGGTGGGTGATGTCCGTGTCGCCGCCGGGGAAGAAGATGCGGCCCCAGTTATTGTCGCCATCCCCTTGGGCAGTTTCATCAAAGGGAATCAGGGCCGTGTAGTCTTTGATGTCGCGCAGTGTTTCCTCAATGCCGCGCGGGTCCAGCGCGAAGGCCTCTACATGGGGAATAGGGTTCTGGCTAGACATGGTGTTGTGCTTCCGTTTTAGGGTTTTAGCTGCCCCGCACCACCGACTGGGTGGGCATGAATTGGCCTTTGCCCAGACTGGGCGTGGTCACGTCTGGTACCGGCGGCGTGCCGGGCTGTTGCGCCGGGGTGGTGGGCCGGAATTGGGCGATGAATTGTTGGCCCTTGAGCACCCAGGATGCGCCGCTTTTTACGTGTGTCGCCTGTTGGTTGGCGGTGAGGCTGATGGTGATGACGCCGTTGCCGGGAATGGTGTGAGTGGCCGTGGTGTAGATGGCGTTGACCTGCACCTGTTTCTCATCCCCGGCCACGCAGACTTTGCGTCCCTGTATCGTGGGATGGCCGCTGCCGCGGAGTTGCGCTGGGCCGCAAGGGGTGACGATGCGGTTGCCGAACATGGGTTCAAACACTAGGGCGGTGCCATCGACAATGACGATGTCCATCATAGGAGGAGCCCTCCTTCTGAGGCGACGATTTTTAATTCGCCGCGGACCCGCCCACTATCGTCTGTACCGCGAATGCGGTAATGGAGCGTAATGTCCAGTTGGGTAGGTTGGAGTTTGTTTTGCTTGATGATGATGTCGAGCGGCTCCACCCGCTGTTCGTGACGTTGTATGTTGTCTCGGATGGTACGGCGAATGTCAGCCAGCAGGTCCTCGCTGATATTTTCAAATATATAGGCATTCAGGTCGCAGCCATAGTCAGGGCGCATAATGCGTTCACCTGGCAGAGTGCTGAACAGAATTTGCAGGCTTTGACGAATGTCAAGCTGGTCTTCGACCATGTTGGGGCCATTTGCCAGAGTAAAGCTTGGAGGAAAGGCCCAGCCTCGACCAAGACGTCCCGTGGTATTGGTAGTCATAATGGTACTCTCGTTTGTGAGTGCATGAACGTTCTCGGTTTTCCCTGTTCTCTGAAATGGGCAGCTTGCTGTGCCGCTTGTGCTCTCGCCGCGCTCTGCAGCTGGATCGCGTTCTCCAACGGCTTCATGCTCCCACGTCCACCTTGTTGCCTTTTACTTTGACTTGCTGACCGCGGGCTTCCAGAGCGGTGTCGGCTTGCAGTGTCAAGTTCTTGCCTTTGATTTGTACGTCTTGCTGGCTCTGTGCCGCGAAGCCGGTTTTTGCTCCAAGCATCAGGTGTTCTTTATCCGCAGCTTGCAACTGAACCGTTTGCGCTTCTCCATCGAACAACAACTGTTGTTGTTTATCGCCTTGCTTTAGAATCAGTCCACGCTGTTGAAGGTGCTTCACGGGGTCGATGGGCGAGGGTTGCTTTGGGTTGTGCATGGCGCCCAGTATCACTGGGAATCGGGGGTCGGCCTCAAAAAAACCCAGCACGACTTCATCGCCGGGTTCGGGGTAAAAGCATGCGCCGCTATCCTTGCTGGCAAAGGGCTTGGCAAAACGTGCCCATAGCTTTGCATTGCCAAATATTGGCACTTCGACTTGCAAACGGTCCAGATTGTCGGGGTCTGATTGGTAGTGGGAGACTACGCCGATTTGCAGGCCCGGCGTGGCAGGAACCAATGACACGTTGATTGTGTCTTGTCCCAGCGTCACATCGGTGCGCCAGCGTCCAGGCGTCATGTGATGTTCAATGCCACTGATGACTCCCTGACCATCAAGTGTCTTGCCAAAGCCTTTAAGCTCCAATGTTTCACCTAATTGGTAGGCGGAGCTGCCGATTACGGTAAAAGTGCCGCGTACACTGGCGGCCTGCATGGACAGTAAGCGGCTATTGGCCCAAGCGTCCAGCTCCTCATCTTGCAGGTTTCTCGCAGCATGGAATGTTTGGCTCTTAGGCCCCAGCTGGACTAGCATTTTGGGATCAAGCGCATTACTGCCTAGCTGCTTGGGTTGAGATTGACGTGTTTCCGCTTTTTGGTTTTTAGTGTTCCAGGTAATGGTGTGGACTTCGCTTGTCAATTCACGACTGCTGAAAATCCAATCCGCTATTTCTATTAGGGGTGTGTGGCTAGATTCACCTGTCAATACTTTGGCATCTTGCGCCAACATGTGTTTGGCCGAGGAGAGTGCAGGTGGTGCGATGGAAACGCCACCACTGACATCGGGCCACAGCCAGACGCCATTGGCATGCAGTCGCGCTTTGATGAATTGCCAGTCAGAGCATTCATATTGGACCAATTGTGGATGTCGTATGGACATCATTCCACGGGAAGGACCAAGGTCGACTTTATAAAGGCGCAACAACTGTCGCAGTGCTTCCTCATCTGTCATGTTGGAGAAAACCTGACTACCATGGCTAGACAGGGCTCCCTGCAAAAGGTGGCAAAGGCGCAGAGTCAGTTCGTTGCCGTCCAGCGTCCAGTGGTTATGTTGTTCGGCTACGATGCCGGTAAACAAAACTGTACTCTTATTGTTGTCCTTAAGTTCTATTCTCACCGTTGTGCCAGGCAGGCAGCGTTGGGCATCCGCCGAAAATTTTTCGACTTCCTTTCTATCTCCACCCGGCTGTTTCAACACCAAAGTGGCATTCGGGATTTGGTTGGCTGCAAGCCGGGTATTCAGCCGAATGGGCAGCAGCGTGGTGAGCGATTGTGGGGGCATGCCAAACTGGATGCTGATCTCTGGTGGGAGCGATTGCTCAATGCGCGGTGTCATCATGCGGTTCCCTCTTCGTTTGCCATTTCAGTTGGGGGTACCAAGGTATCTCCTGGTCTGGCAGCGTCCAGACTGTCAAGATCGTTAGCGATGGCCACGTCCAGATAACTGTAAGCTTCCGCCATGCCGGCAATGGTGGCCAGCGTGGCTGCCGCCATCGGCAACCAGTATTGGTCAGGCAACGAAAGGCTGGCTTGCTTTTTGATTCGGTCGAAAATCTCTTTTGTTTGTGAAAAAGGACTGCTGACCGCGTTCAGGGTTAGCGTGGCTGTGGCGCGCTGTGGCTCGGCTTTGCGATCAAAACGGGTATAGCGAATCTCCAATGAGGCGGCGCGACCTAGGAAAAAATCCTGTCCGTGCCAGTGCATCTTGCCCCATTCTATTTTGAGATAGGGTGTCTCCCGAGAGCCGGATCGCGTTTCGCAACATAAGGCCTGAATCGCAGTTAATTGCATTTCCACTGATTGTTGGCTACCTGGCAAACTGGAGTCGAACAGCAACTCCAGCGTTAAAGCGCCTGGCCGTGCTTGTTTGAAGTGGTTGATGCTGATGGAGCCGTTGAGATAGTTGTCGGCGTCGTATTCAATGCCATAGCTCAAATTCAGCGATTCGGGGTTGTACATCACCTGCATCTCGCCTAATGGCGAACCATTAGGTTTGCCATCCTTGAGCTCTTGATAAGCTTGGATTTTTAGTTTGGATAGACCCAATTCCAGCAAGCCTTTCATGCCCAGTCCTCCTGTTTTTCGCGAAGACGTGCTAGT
Source organism: Chromobacterium sp. Beijing (assembly GCF_021496765.1). Classification (NCBI taxonomy): domain Bacteria; kingdom Pseudomonadati; phylum Pseudomonadota; class Betaproteobacteria; order Neisseriales; family Chromobacteriaceae; genus Chromobacterium; species Chromobacterium sp. Beijing. Next base: position 3,881,709 of record NZ_CP053750.1, on the reverse strand, counting down.
ACTTGTTCAGTTATCAGTTCGATCAGGGCGCTTTGCTCGGCCTGATGATCCATCCATTGAGGCTTGGACGCCACTCCCACGGGTATGGTGTCATCCACCCGAACTTGAATAATCAGCTCATGAATTTCGATCATGCTTTGGCTCCTAGCCACTGGATGTCGCGGTAAACCAGTTCAATATGGTTGATTAGCGGGGTGTTGCTGTTAGCATCCAGATCGCCGGTTTGCCATTTCACTGGCAGGGCATCGGTGACAGTCCAGGTGCAGACGGGGAGCGATTGATGGTTTAGCAGCATGATCACCGCATCGACATAGGCGGTGTCAAAGCCACTCAAAACGTAGTCAAATGCCAAGGACAGCGGAGTGGGTACGACCACGCCCCGTTCCAACGTAAGCGGCGGGTGGCTGACGCGTTCTGGCAGGTAGTGATCCGTTGCATTGATGCCGCCCTGATACTGTGCGCTCACACCTAGTTCTCCTTTGCCTAGGCCAGAGACACGTTGAAAGCGAATATCCAAAGGGCTGGGCACGTTCTTGAAGAAAAAAGTGGCCAGGAAACGGTGGGAAACTTCCGGTTCGAACAGTTTTTCCAGCGTGCTCATATTAGTTCCTTGCTCATTTGTGTTTCCATCATCATGAACCGTAGGCTCAAATTGATGTACTCAGCAGGGTATAACGCTGACAACTCCACGCGGACGATTAATTGGCCTGCTAGCAGATCGTCCGTTGTCATACTTTCTGCCAGGCCCACGTATAGTCGAAAGGCCTCGTCCTCGCTGGTGCCGAACAAGGCACCCTTCAGCCATAAGGAGCGCAGCCAGGAGCGGAACAGGCTTTTTATTTTGAGCCAAGTGATTTCGTTATTTGGCTCGAATATGCAAAAGTGAGCCATGGTGTAAAGCCGAGATTCGACATAACCGAGTAGCCGCCGCACCTGCACGTAGCGGAATGCTGAGTTAGGGTTTGTGGTCAGGGTTTGGCAACCCCAAACCCGCACGCCACGGCCAGGGAAGGAGCGAATCCAGTTGAATGGCATGGCCGGATTGCGCATTGAGGCACTCAGGGTGGGGGGGACTGTGGTTTTACCACCTGTAACAAGGCATTGTTCGCAGGTGCCTTCCAGACGCCACGTGTGCGATCAGTATGCTGTATCTGGGCTGCGATGATGCCGGATGGCGGCACCAGAGCTCGCGTTTGGTCTGATAGCAGGTAAGTGCATTCAAGATGTGGCCAGTAGGTCGCGCCGTACGCCGCATTATCCAGTTCCGTGCTGTTCAACACCAGTGCCGCCTTGGTCGAACTATCTGGCAAGTCCAATATGGCGAAACAGCCTAGGCGAGCGCGACAGATGTTCAACATTGCTTGCCATACCTGCAGCCACGGACCGGCTGGAAATATATCTCCGACTAATTCTACGATATCCGGCACGCACAGCAGAGTGGGCGCTTCATGGTCTGCTAAGGCGGAGCTCTCGAGCGCGGCGATCAGTTGCTGCGCGACGCTGTCGGCATCTGTTTCAAGTTGAGTGATCTGGGCTGCGGGTAGCACGTAGCATTCTCCGCCGTTATTGTCAAAATACAAACGTAAAGACTGGTAAAGCGCCGACGACTCTTGTTCTGCCCGCTGTGCAATATTGGCCGACGGGAAAAAGGTGGATTGAAACTCCTCCCAAGATGACACCGAGACCATTTGCAAGGGTTCACCCGTTTGGGTGTAGCCGATGAATACAGGCACGGCGCTGGCATCCTGCTGTGCCGCCAGTGTCACCACTTCGTTTGAAATGTTCACGCCTGGCATGGTTTGAGACATCGTACATTCCTTATGTGTCGAACTATAGGATTCCGGGACTGTTGGGCTGGCTAGGTTTGTGTATGGTAGGGTGGCACCAAGCAATTGTGGCCTCGTGCCTTTCAGGTGGATGTCCCCCTTGAATAAATTGCAGAATGATGAATTCCGTCGGGTGCACCGCGGCCATGCCGACTTTTATGATCAACTTGCCGTTGTCGATGTCATCTGGCGTCATGGTCTCTTCGCCTACCTTAACGTAATAAGCCTCTTCTGCGGTCTGGCCTCGCAAAGCACCCTGGCGCCACAACGCGCGTAGATAGTTGTCAATGGCACCATGGGCTTTGACCCAGCTAGCTTGGTTGTTGGGCTCGGATGCCATGGAGCGCATGATATTTTTGATGTCTTTTTCGGCGCTGTTGAACAACCGGCGTACGGGAATGTAGCGCCACTCAGTGTCGGTATTGCTTGTGAGGGTGCGGGCACCCCAGATCAACGTACCGTTGTTCTGAAACTCTCGGATCATGTTCAGCGCTTTTCCCGCGTTGTATTCGCCCTGGGTGGCATCGCTGACTTTGAATTGAGGCCTGAGTCCACCATTGAGCGCGACATTGGCCGGTGCTTTCCATGCGCCGCGTTCACGGTCCACCCTGCAGTAGGCTCCGGCGACTGCGCCGCTGGGGGGGATGGAAGCCTCAGTCCAGTCGGCATCCAGCCATGGGGAGTAGGCTGCTGCATGTTCGCTAACAGGATAGGAGCTCATGTCGGTTGCTGGGCTCTGCAAAACTTTGGGGCCGTCGAGAATTGCGAACAAGCTTTTACCATCCACGCACAGCGTGGTGGCTGCCGTCTTGATATCCTCTCCGGCGGCGACCAGCAGTGTGACATCGTCCAGCTTGGGTACCTCTTGCTCTAGCTGACCGGTGGGGATGACATAACAGTAGCCGCCGCCATTTTCGAAATAGGTTTTTACGGATAAATGGAGGTTTTTGGTAGGGTCGAATGCTGACACTATGTTCATGAACTCCAGCCACGAGGCTATTCTGGTAGGCACGGAGATCATTGCGTCGCTAGAGGCAATCGCAGGTACGGCGGTGGAACTGTTGGCGATGGACAGGGATTGGCTGGGTAGCTCTTCGATATATACGCCGGGATAGCTGGTGACAGTGGTCATGGCGGGCCCCTCTCAGTATCTGTAGAGAGTTGGGGTTAGTGGAACTGAATGGTGACGGCGTCGGCCATGAGTGCCAGCTCTTCAATGGCTACTTCGTTGCTGCTGGCGTCTAGGCTGGGGGCGGTCAGCTTGGTGGGAAAGGCATTGGCGACGTTCCAGGTAATCAACAGTTCGTTGCCAGCTTCGTTGGTGAGGCTGATGAGGATATCTTTTTTCTCCACTTGGTTGAGAGAGATGGAGTGAATCCAGTCGTAAAGTTGACTTTTCCCCTTGATCACGCCGCGTCGGAGGGAGATGTTGACGGGTGCGATCTGGCCGGGCATGTAGAATAAGCCACCCAGGCCATCCTTGTAGGTGATGGTTTCGTGGGAGATTTCCATGCCGGATGCGGCGGTGAATGCCATTTCTTCGTTGCCCACAGTGACCCGGTAACGGTATGTGGGAATGGGGTAGGTATTTGCGATTTGCTCGGTGCTGGTTGCCATTGCTCTTGCCTTTCCTATTGAGGACGTCGCCGTCGTCGCGTCGGCTTAGCCTTGGTTCACATCCTGGGTGAATTGCAGAATGATGAATTCCGCCGGGCGCACTGCGGCCATGCCGATTTTGACGATTAGTTTGCCCTGAGCTATGTCGTCATCGGTCATGGTGATGTCCTTGCCCACCAGTACGAAGTAGGCTTCCTTCTCACTCTTGCCGGGCAAGGCGCCCTGGCGCCACAGCGAGCGCAGGTAGTTATCGATGGCGCAGCGGACTCGCTCCCAGGTGGCATGGTTGTTGGGTTCGAACACCATGGACCGCATAGTGGTTTTGATGTCTTTTTCGGCGCTGTTGAACAATCGGCGTACGGGAATGTAGCGCCACTCAGTGTCGGTATTGCTTGTGAGGGTGCGGGCACCCCAGATCAACGTACCGTTGTTCTGAAACTCTCGGATCATGTTCAGCGCTTTTCCCGCGTTGTATTCGCCCTGGGTGGCATCGCTGACTTTGAATTGAGGCCTGAGTCCACCATTGAGCGCGACATTGGCCGGTGCTTTCCATGCGCCGCGTTCACGGTCCACCCTGCAGTAGGCTCCGGCGACTGCGCCGCTGGGGGGGATGGAAGCCTCAGTCCAGTCGGCATCCAGCCATGGGGAGTAGGCTGCTGCATGTTCGCTAACAGGATAGGAGCTCATGTCGGTTGCTGGGCTCTGCAAAACTTTGGGGCCGTCGAGAATTGCGAACAAGCTTTTACCATCCACGCACAGCGTGGTGGCTGCCGTCTTGATATCCTCTCCGGCGGCGACCAGCAGTGTGACATCGTCCAGCTTGGGTACCTCTTGCTCTAGCTGACCGGTGGGGATGACATAACAGTAGCCGCCGCCATTTTCGAAATAGGTTTTTACGGATAAATGGAGGTTTTTGGTAGGGTCGAATGCTGACACTATGTTCATGAACTCCAGCCACGAGGCTATTCTGGTAGGCACGGAGATCATTGCGTCGCTAGAGGCAATCGCAGGTACGGCGGTGGAACTGTTGGCGATGGACAGGGATTGGCTGGGCAGCTCTTCGATATATACACCGGGATAGCTGGTGACAGTGGTCATGGCGGTTCACTTTCAGTATCTGTAGAGAGTCGGGGTTAGTGGAACTGAATGGTGACGGCGTCGGCCATGAGTGCCAGCTCTTCAATGGCTACTTCGTTGCTGCTGGCGTCTAGGCTGGGGGCGGTCAGCCTGGTGGGAAAGGCATTGGCGACGTTCCAGGTAATCAACAGTTCGTTGCCAGCTTCGTTGGTGAGGCTGATGAGGATATCTTTTTTCTCCACTTGGTTGAGAGAGATGGAGTGAATCCAGTCGTAAAGTTGACTTTTCCCTTTGATCACGCCGCGTCGGAGGGAGATGTTGACGGGTGCGATCTGGCCTGGCATGTAGAATAAGCCACCCAGGCCATCCTTGTAGGTGATGGTTTCGTGGGAGATTTCCATGCCGGATGCGGCGGTGAATGCCATTTCTTCGTTGCCCACAGTGACCCGGTAACGGTATGTGGGAATGGGGTAGGTATTTGCGATTTGCTCGGTGCTGGTTGCCATTGCTCTTGCCTTTCCTATTGAGGACGTCGCCGTCGTCGCGTCGGCTTAGCCTTGGTTCACATCCTGGGTGAATTGCAGAATGATGAATTCCGCCGGGCGCACTGCGGCCATGCCGATTTTGACGATTAGTTTGCCCTGAGCTATGTCGTCATCGGTCATGGTGATGTCCTTGCCCACCAGTACGAAGTAGGCTTCCTTCTCACTCTTGCCGGGCAAGGCGCCCTGGCGCCACAGCGAGCGCAGGTAGTTATCGATGGCGCAGCGGACTCGCTCCCAGGTGGCATGGTTGTTGGGTTCGAACACCATGGACCGCATAGTGGTTTTGATGTCTTTTTCGGCGCTGTTGAACAATCGGCGTACGGGAATGTAGCGCCACTCAGTGTCGGTATTGTTTGTGAGGGTGCGGGCACCCCAGATCAACGTGCCACGGCCTGTGAATTCGCGGATGAAATTCAGCCCTTCTGGGTTGAATTGGCCGTTTAAATCATCACTGGTTTTGAACAGAGGAACTAGGCCGCCGTTTAGCGCCACATTGGCTGGTGCCTTCCATACACCGCGCTCTCGGTCGTTTCGGCAATATGCCCCCGCCACGGCACCGCTGGGCGGGATATCGCACAAGGTGGTTTGAAACGTGGCCCAATCGGCCCGCAGATAGGGGTAGTAGCATGCGGTAAAGGCAGTCCTGCTATCCAGGGTGGTATTAGGCGTCAGTTCTTTTTGTGGACCGTCCAAAATGGCGAACAGGCTGTTGCCGGGGATGCACAGCAAATTTACAGCCGTTTCAAAAATGGTTTTGTCTTGAGCCAGGTAGTTCCCGCCAGGACCGATAGGGGAATTGGCATTTGCTGCTGGCCATGGCATCCCCACGCCAGCTTCTACCAGTAAGGTCACGTCTTCCAGTCTTTGAACACGCGAGGTAAAGTCCCCGTCTTCCAACTCAACCATAACGGCCCCTTCCACGCTATCGCTGAGTGTGCTCCTTATTGGAACCAGATAACAATAACCACCCCCATTGAGAAAATAGCTTTTCACAGATTGGTGAAGTGGATTACTGGGGTCGTACAGGGTAGCCTCTGTCGGCTTGTCGATGGTTTTAACCGCCTTATTTTGTTTTGTCTTTTGGAGGGAGGCCGCCACCTTGGGCTGATAAGCTAACGCTTTGGTAAAGTCCAACCAGGAGTTGATACGGGTGGTCTTGGGGAAGAGCAGGCGAGGTACCCCATTCGCGATATTGGCCGCGGCGTTGGGGTTTTCTTCCGCATTATGGTTATCTTTGTCATGCGCACGTGCCACGGGAAAAACCGGCACGGCGGTGGGGCTGTTGGCGATGGACAGGGATTGGCTGGGCAGCTCTTCGATATATACACCGGGATAGCTGGTGACAGTGGTCATGGCGGTTCACTTTCAGTATCTGTAGAGAGTGGGGTTAGTGGAACTGAATGGTGACGGCGTCGGCCATGAGTGCCAGCTCTTCAATGGCTACTTCGTTGCTGCTGGCGTCTAGGCTGGGGGCGGTCAGCTTGGTGGGAAAGGCATTGGCGACGTTCCAGGTAATCAACAGTTCGTTGCCAGCTTCGTTGGTGAGGCTGATGAGGATATCTTTATTTCTCCACTTGGTTGAGAGAGGTGGAGTGAATTCAGTCGTCGAGTTAACTTTTCCCCTTGATCACGCCTCGTCAGGAGGGAAATGTTAACGGGTGCGATCTGATCTGGCATGTAGAATAATCCGCTCAAGCCATCCTTGTAAGTGATGGTTTCGTGGGAGATTTCCATACCGGATACGGCGGTGAAGGCCATCTCGTCGTTACCTATGCTGATATGGTAACGGTGTGTGGGAGTGGGGTAGGCGGTTGCGATCTGCTCGGTGCTGGTTGCCATTGCTTTTAACCTTTACCTAGTTGAGAGGGATCGATACTTTATGGAAGTAAAAATAACGCATGTCAAACAGTGGTTGGATGCGGGTTTCATAATAATTATGCATACCTAATTCGCTGCACTATAGATTATAGTTTTACAAAGGCAAGTTCAGATTTTCATGTTGGATGCTCCTGACCCGCTCCCTTCCCCGTAAGTTCCTATTTTATTTTTGTAATTCCTGAACTAATAATAAACGTGGTCAATGCCATTGAGTTGGGGCGTATGCCATAGGTTCATGACCTTTCTCGTTCTCTATGAGTATTCTCCTAATGAGCAACCTCCTACCCGAATTCTATGCCTTGGATCGTCACGTCGAGCATAACTATGTTTGCCTGATGGCACAGCTGCAGCGCATCGACACGCAGCTGCAAACCCGCATACGGCAGTTACAGCAAGAATCCGATTCAGCACAGGATGAGTGGGCTTGCAATCTAAAAGACACGCCTCCTGAAGAACTGCAATCCAGACTGGCACCCCCGCCGCCAGCGTTGTTGGATGAAGAGGTAGCCCATGGCCGTTTAGGGCAGTTGGTGCAACGTTTTGGCCTGACTTCACTGGAGCGGGATGTATTGCTATTGGCATTGTTGCCACATGTGAATATGAGTTACCTAGATTGGTTTGCTCAAGCGCAGGGTAATAGCAATATGAACCATCCTACTGTACAACTCGTCTTGGATGTCCTCTGCCCGTCACGTTTGGAGCAAGTCCAACATATGGCATCGCTATTGCCGGATGGTGCGTTGGTACGGCAAGGGTTGCTACAGCTATCACATGGCAGTAACAATTCATCGCAAGTTAATTCCAATACCATGATTAGGGCCGATAAGCGAATTTATCATTATCTGATTGGCCATGACTATTTACCGATCCTTTTAAGGCAAAGTTGCCGCTGGGTCACGGCATCACATCATCTTGCGACTACGATGGCTTCTAGTTTGGCACAGCTGAAAAAGAACCTTGTTCCTGGCGCATGTTTGGTGTTGAAGGGCTTGCCTGATAGTGGGCGTGCTGTGTTGGTGGCTGCTGCGGCGCAAGTGTTGGGTATGCCAGTGTTGGAGTGGGACCTGGCTAAGTTGATGGGGAACGATAGAGTCCCTCCATCCTTGGTGACCGCGATTTTTTGTGAGGTGCAGTTGTACGCGGGTTGCCTGATTTTAAAACACTTACCAGAGCAGGCGGAGAAACGGCCAGAATTAAGCGTTTTGCTAAGCCTACAGGCAGATAATTATGCGCAACCTGTGATCATATTACAGGGTCTGTCATCACCGATGTATTGGCTGGGTGATATACCGCATAGGGTGCTCCAGTTGCCGGCTCGTGATCTATATCAGGACAGAGCATTACTGGCCCAATGCTTGGCGGATATTCCTTTGGACGATGATGTGGATTTGACCTCATTGGCTCAGCGCTTTCCTGCGGTAGTCTCCAAGATAGAACCTATTTTGCAAGAGGCCGAGCTGTATCGTAGGCAGCGCTATCCGGTCGGTGCCCTTAGTCAGGCTGATTTGCACCAAGCCTTTCGTTGGCGTAGTCAGCAAAACTTCGGTGATTTGGCGCTGCGGATCGAACCCAAGAGGAGTTTTGATGATTTGATTGTGTCGGCGGCATTGCAGCAGCATTTGGCTGAGTTACGCGCGGCTATTTTGCATCGTGAACACGTGTTGGCTTTGGGGTTTGGCGACAAGCGGCACTATGGTGTGGGCATCAGTGCACTGTTTTATGGTGCATCTGGCACGGGTAAAACCATGGCAGCTGAAGTTCTGGCTGATGCGCTGAGGGTGGATTTGATCAAAGTAGACCTCTCGACAGCAGTCAACAAATACATCGGCGAAACAGAAAAAAATCTGGCTCGTATTTTTGATATGGCAGCTCTCGACAGCGGTGTGCTGTTTTTTGATGAGGCTGACGCATTATTTGGTAAACGTAGTGAAGTCAAGGAGGCCAAGGATAGGCATGCCAATATCGAAGTGGCTTACTTATTGCAGCGCATGGAAGCACACACTGGCTTGGTAATCTTGTCCACCAATAATCGTTCGCATCTGGATCAAGCCTTTAGCCGCCGCTTCACTTTTATCCTTAAGTTTGACTATCCGGACCATGCTACTCGTGTTCGCTTATGGCAGGCCATTTGGCCTGCACAGGCTTCGTTGGACGACAATATTAATGTTGAGCAACTTGCCTCAATGGCGGAGCTTACCGGTGCGAATATCAGTAACATCGCGCTGGCCGCAGCTTGGCTGGCTGTGAGTGAAGGTGCGCCACGAATTGGCATGTCACATATTCAGCATGCGCTCAAGCGTGAGCTTGCGAAAACTGGCCAACTTGCCCGTTAATCAGGAAAAAAAATGAATACCACTCTATCTTGGCCCATGTATTCCAGTGATGAAACCTTGTTGGAGTTAAATAAGTGCGTGGAAGCTGCGATACAAGCCTACTTGCCAGATGGGGTCGAGGTCTGTTTTGATATTCCTGACCCGGAGACGCCGCCGGCAACTCCGACAGTGAGTGTGTTTATGTATGCCATTCAGGAAGATCTGGAGCTGCGTACAGGCATCGCTCGCCAGTTCATGGGCATGGCGATGTCGCCAGGCTATATTAATATTAAGTGCGAATATTTGGTGACTTATTGGGAGCAGTCCATTGGCGATAAATGCGAAGGCCCACAGGCTAGGGCTGCCAGCACAGCGATGACAGCCTTGAATTGGGTGCTAAATGCTTTGATCAATAATCGCGAGTTAAATGGCATGCCTGGTGCCTACATTCGTGTGATTACGCCGAATAAACTAAACGAATTAAGCAATTTTTGGCAAGCATTGGGCAATAAGCCAAGGCTATGTTTAAATTTCTCGGCAACGGTCGCGGTGACTTTGAGGGATGCTCAAGAGACCTATGCTCCTATCCAAAGCAATGAGTTGATGGTGGCCCCGAAGGAGCAATGAATCGTCCCAGCCTCTTTAGATGCTCTTGAGCCATTGTTGGGCTGAGCCCGCTCCTATAGAAATTCCTTCTTTATGGGCAGTTCAGTAGATGCTATCTGATATTTCTTGTATTTGTTTTATTCACAGCTTCTTCGCCTATTGCTGGAGATAATTCTTATGCCTGGTCATGACCACCTTCAAGAAACTACCCAACAAGAAACTACCCAAGAAGATGAGATAGAGAATGGCGATGAGGATTGGTATCAGGGTGAGGTGAGTGGTACGCCCTCGTGGCGGCAGGTAGAGACGTTCTTCTCGTTTATCGCCCAAGAGCATTTGAAAGAGGCCCAAGAATTTAGAGAAAAGGGCCATAATAGCCAGATACCGGAAGTTGACCCTGATTTATTACCAGAGTTAGAAGACGTCGTAGCAACTATCAAATCCCGTATATATATTTATGCCAAAAGGGAAGATCAGCTGTGGCTGCTGACGCAAATTGAACAACTCGAAAGGTTTATCTCAGTGCTTTCGGGAGGGACGCTTCAGGATTGGGTGACCAACAGCATGTGTATCCACTCGCGAGAAGGCAGGGCTGACAAACTGGAGGGCAGGGCTACGGCCCAGTCACAGGTGAGACGGCTAGAGTTAACACTGCAAGCGTTGCTTCGCACTGCCAAGGCGTTGGGTGCGGTTGTCGACTATAGCACAGCAGAAAACTTAAAGAGGGCGGTGGAAGAAGAACTGTCTACAGAGGCTACCAACGCGATAGCTTCAAACGATGAACAGGCAGTGGCGCAGGCTTTAGAGAGGATGAAGGCGGATATCGATGGCAACTCCCCCTGGTCAGAGCTAGTGAGCGGCAGAGTGGCATCTAAGGAGGCAGACAAAGCGGTATTCTTCGAGACACTGATAACGGCTACCCGTCGTGCGGCAGCAAAAGCAAACAAGAATGCTCGTGAGCTGTCGGGTAGCGCGCAGACCTTTTTTAGTAAGGTAGCTGCGTATCTTCAGTCTTTCTCTGACGTGCTATCGAAGTTGAATGGGAAGGTGTCAAAATCAAGTAAGGAGGGAGTGTTAGATTCATCCGCTGTTCCGAAAACGAAACAGGTAGGGGAGGGAAAGAGTGAAAAAGGCACCCTTAGGAAATGGGTTGGGAAGAAATTTGAAGAGGGAACGTCGCGCGCAGCCATCATAAAGACTATGGCTTTAAGGCAGCTTGACCGGGGAGAACGGCGAAGCAAGACACCCGAAGCTGTCATGGTTGATAGCATCATAAGAAGTATTTTGTGGCAATGTCAGCAGCCGGCAATAAAAATTCAGTCAGCCAGCGAGGCGATTTTATTGAAAGCTAAAGAGCTAAAAAAAATAGCGGGAATATTGGATGTGCATGGCACTAATCATGAGGCGATAGCGAGTGATCATCAGAATGACGCAGACCTTGATGCTCAGGTAATAGGGTGGGTGCAAGCATACAACGAGCAAGAGAGGCCTGAAAATAAAACATCAGCGAAACTAGTCGTACTTGGCCAGTTGTTTGATAGTGATATTGCTAGTGCGCGTAAGATAGTGAGGCGGTTTAGTCGCAATCAAAATAGTGTGGGCGATGCTGCACAAAATATTAAAGATGAAATTAACCACCAATTTTCTAATGCTATAAAGAAAATGATTAATGAGCAGTTTGATGCCTCAGGCCATTCTGAGTATATAGGGTTGGAGATGAGTAAATTTCTGCCTGAAATTACCGATGGGCTTGCACAGTCTGTGGTGGAGTTAAATAATGTCATTATATCAGCTGAACGGCAGCCGCCAGATTTTTCCGATATCAAATGTTGGGCTAAGCGGGCGTCGTTGTCTTCGACGAAAGTAAAAGAAAAGATATCAACCCAGTCCGCCTCACTGACTGGTAAGCCATTAGATGACAACTCACGGGGTGCCCGGCTTGCCAAGTACTGGGCAAGTCTTGCCCAAGAAAGGGGGAGCAAAAGTTGGCCAATGCCCGACGCGGGAATAATGTTGGCAGGACTGAGAGAGCATGGCTTGCTTAAGGGTACCGTCTCATCGGGAGATCCTAAGGGGTATTTATTGGCTACTCGACTCGCGGGAGAGGTTGAGAACGCGCATAATGATGAATTGAAGCTGCCGATGAGTGCTGATGAGTATGCCGCATTGGAAAAGAGTCTGGTTGAGTTTATTGTGCGCTGGGGCAAAGAAGGACAACGCGAGGCACGACACGCCTAGTTGTGGAGTTAGGTTTTGAACAAGCGATAGATACGGCCATGTTCAGTCTGTCTAACGTTATTAGAATGCCTTATAAAGTTCTGAAAGCATCAATAATGATTCCCTACAAAGTCAACAAGGCAAGTAATTATATCCTGCCTGGGCAGGATAAGCCATATAAAGCCATTCGTAACCTGCTGGTGAAAAAATTAAGTCAGCTGGGTTTGAAGTTGATTACTACCCCTGTGCCTGGGGTGATGAAATATGCCGTGGGTGGAGGCTTGATGGTGGGGGCGACGGCATATAACAGGTATGTAATATCGAGCGAAAATACGGTCGATGCCATATATGATAGATTGGTGAAGGGTGCAAAGAGTAGAGTAATAAAAATGGACTCAAAGACGAGTATGTTTTTTGATGTGCCACTAGACGCGATGTTTATGGTGCCTTACAAGGGCATAAGGAAGTATGGCCAAAGTATTAAAAGTAATAGTGAGGAACATGTTACACCCAATGCGTTGGTGAAGAGAGTTTACAGACGGAGTCCGCGCAGGGAGGAGGGGTGGCAGGGAGTAATGGAAAAATAGAAGATCTAAATGATAAATACGGCGTGAGAGAAAAAAATTCGCGTACGGCAACATTTAGTAGAGATATAAAAATGAAAGCAGCGAGGCTTGGTTTGAATATGGCCACAGCAAGTTTTGTAATTGTGCGAACTACTGAAGGAAATGATAGCGAACCACCAGTGGAAAAACGATATACTGTTAAAGGGTCACAGCTTATTGCTTATTATGATCCTCTGGATGAGGTTGAATATCCTAGCGAATTTTTGCCATTGAAAGATGATATCAATAAATTTTTATTTGAGAATTCACTAAAAATGGAAAGGGAAGTAAAGGATGTGGCAGATGCGGAAAAAGCTTTTACTGCGCAGCAAGAATTGTATAAAGTTGGCTATCCGAATCAGGTGAATGTTTCTAACAGAATTGATGAAGTGATTCAGAAGGATATTGATCAAGCAATGGGAGGGAAGTCAGTTAGTGAACATGGAGTAAAGCCAGACAAAAAAATTGAAGTCCGCATAACTGTGCATCTTGGCACTGGTCAAACTGTAACGACCACTAAACATTACACTATTCGTCAACTTGCTGTTGGGTTGCATTTGCGTGAGAACCCAAATTGTGCATTCGTTTTCATTTGGCCTGATGATAGAATAGCTACTCTTTTTGATAGGCCACAAGGGGCGCTGACGGCTTATCCTTATGTTGTGACTAAAAAAATAGAATCTGAGCTTGAGAGGGATAAAGAAAAACTTAATGATGATAAATCAATAGGTGCGCGTGAGAAAATTATCTCTCAGAATGTGGCGCAGGCTTTGTCAAAGGTTGCGGAGAAAGAAGGGCCTGGTTCAGAGGCATATGTTGCGGTAGATCGATTTCTTAAAGGTGAGGTTAAAGCATTATCTGTAAAATTTAAAGATTATACTCTAGATGGTGTGTTTGCCATTCCATTGAATGACCCTGAAAAAATAATATTGATAAAATCGAATCCAAGCGAGGGGGCGCAGTATCTTATTGTAGATAAGAGTCAGCTTGTTCATCCCGAAAAAGCGAAAGAAGTATTTGATTTTTTAAAGCCAACCTTCCCGAAAAAAGCGCTGCTGCATCATTGGAAAAATGAAAGTGATCTGTCCGCTTTCCAAAAGAAAGAGAGACTGGTTGGCGAGACAATGCCGCGGATAGGTCCTGCTCCAGGGCCGACCATGCGTTGGACGGTAGAGAAAACATGGGTTGAGCCCTATCAGTTTGAGCCAATTGTATCGGACGGTAAGTCCCTGAGTGTATTGGCCGGTCATTTGGAGAAAACTCAGCGCAGTACACATTATTCCAATGTGGATGCGTATGTCTATTCGAGTGGAGAGTACTATGTTCAGGCAGGGGCGAAAATTGGACAAATTGTATTGCAAGGCGTTAATTCTTTATCAATGGGTATTCCCTCGGCAGGAATGAGAGCGCTTGCTGGGCTGGGGGCTAGCGGTGCCTCGGTATTTTTGGATGTGATGGACGCAGTTCAGGAAGATGATCCTAATGCAAAGGATGAGAAGCTTAAATGGGCTGCGACAGGGGCAATGCTGTCTTTGCCAGGGGATATTTCTGATGCTAATACGCTGCTAAAAAATGTAAATAAGGCAAATGGTAAATTAAATAGAGTAGCGAATGTGTTAGGCAGTGATGCTCGCGGTAAAAAATGGGGGGGCGAAGGGCTGGTGATAACAGTTCTTCTAACAACAGTCCTATAGAGAATGGCATTATATTCAAATCTTCTGCTTCTACGAGTAGGAAAAATATTGGTATTGAAAGAATTAATGATGATATTAGTCTCATCTCTGCAGAAGGTTCGCAAGCAAAGACACTTTACCTTGATGCGCACGGTGCTTATGAACCTAACGCAACAATTCCATTTTATTACTTTGATCGTAACGGGTTTCATAAAGTTCCTCCGTCGGGAACAGTTCCAGTCCCTCAAGGGAAGACTGTTTCTTTTAAAGTACCGCATGGATATAAAATGGGAGCGGGGCGTCCTGATCAAGACTTATTGAATGCTCGAAATTATAAGCCTTTTACTTCGGTTGATGCTGAGCGCTACACGCTACACCCTATTAGAAATCCAAGTAACACTGATGCGAGCCAGCAGGTAGCTCACATGGTATCGAACAACCCTGAGAAAGCATCTAAGGGGACAGCAAAGCCCGGAGAATTACGAAACTACGATTATACCCATTTTAAAAAAAATGGAACTAGTGAGCAGGAGCATCAGGGCATTCTTGTTAACGGCGTTGATAGACTCCATTATTTAGATAGTAAAACGCCGGGGTCGGCAGGGGATGTTATAACGATCAATCCTGGATCTACTGTACCGTTAGGAAGGCTTTTAGATCAATTATCTACAAATCCAAGACTTCAACAGTATGATAAAATTGTTATTTTGGCATGCCGATCCCCATATGGCAGGCGATCGCCAACTTATTCTACGGTTGAAGGTCCGCTTTTTGCTCGTCCCCCATCATCTCCTAACGGTTATTCTGGAAATCATACTAGCGATTCAAAATCAATTGATCCTAGCGGTGGTCAAGGCGGTGAGTCTATGGATCCGGTATATTTGGTCTTTAGAAGGAGTCCGGAGACTAAACGCTTCGATTCGTATGTTGAAGTTCCCGTAGAGGTTGAAAAGGAGGGGGAGGGGTCGAATCAGAACCAGAAAATGGAAGAAACAAAGCAGGCAATAGAAAACAATAATGACTCTTCAGTGATGGTGGCCGGTGGTGATTATTTGACTAATGGGAACCAATCTTATTATGATGTTTATGGATTGTTCTTGGAAAAATTCCCCCACCGCACAAGTGATAATATTAGACAATTTTATCAATTCAATAAAGGTAATATACCAAAGAACGTAACCGATGCTGAAAACCAAAAACTTGAGGTGGGGACAAAGTTCACCATCCCTAATGTACGCCCCTGCCACAAGGTGATTGATGGCAGGTGCCGGTAATGATCTGCTCCCCTTAGGCCTTACCAATCATAAGTTGAGAGAAGTCCGTCACTGAAGGAGAATGACGGACATGAAGAAGAGCAGATTCACTCCTTCCGCAAAAACGTAGCGGCGAAAAGTAGAGATTTCTGGCAAATTCAAGCCCACCATCCATTCGTTTGACATTTATGGAAATGCTACTCAGGGGGGCGTGCACACGTTCTTAAATACCTTTATCATAGCCACTCTACTTGTAGTGGGGTCTTCAGCCAGGGCAGAGGGATTGAGGTGATCGGCCAAGGTAGATCCCGCAACAGCAGATCACATGGCTCCGGGACAACCCGCAGATGCCATATGTCATCCTCTTGCCATAACTCGCCAGACCGCAGTAAAAACCAAGCGCGAACATCTTGTGGACTGCAGCGATGCAGGCTGGGAGTTTGCCGCAGCAAGCTGGCGAGCATATCGTCCAGAGTCGCAGCAACGTCGGCGGGCAGGATTTCCTGAGGATAAAGCAAGTAGTCAATTGGCCAGTCACACAGCCATTTAGTGAAGAGTGTGCGTACATCAAGGCCTCCTTCGTCCTGCCACAGCCAGCAATCCAGCCAGCAGACGGCTTTTCTCCGTGCGTCTGGACCGACAAACCGCTTGCCTTCCAGCACCCCCCATTGCTGAAACCTACTCGGCAGCAAGGGCCAAAGCAGGATCAAACCAATATTTTCTACTGGTAGAGACGTTTTGCTTGATACCGTTGATGGTCGGGGGAGAGGACAGACAACTGGCTGGTTTCGTTCAGCGCCTGGCGCCACTCGGGCGAGCGCGCCGCCAGCGCTTGCCGGGCCGGCTCGTTTAACACCGCCCTGAGACGCGCTACGGCGGGAGCATGGTTGGCTAGCCGTTCCAGCTCCATCCGACTGTCGTCGCCCGCCTCCGCCCAGCAACGGCATAGCCAGTGTTCGGGATTTTGAGCCAAGGCTGCACTCAAGTGCGGCGCCAGCGCAGCGCCAGCAAGGTAAGCGGCCAGGTCTGTCAGCATCGCGGCAGACAACCGGCTGGTTTCGTTCAGCGCCTGGCGCCACTCGGGCGAGCGCGCCGCCAGCGCTTGCCGGGCCAGCTCGTTTAGCACCGTCCTGAGACGCGCTACGGCGGGAGCATGGTTGGCTAGCCGTTCCAGCTCCATCCGACTGTCGTCGCTCGCCTCCGCCCAGCAACTGCATAGCCAGTGTTCGGGATTTTGAGCCAAGGCTGCACTCAAGTGCGGCGCCAGCGCAGCGCCAGCAAGGTAAGCGGCCAGGTCTGTCAGCATCGCGGCAGACAACCGGCTGGTTTCGTTCAGCGCCTGGCGCCACTCGGGCGAGCGCGCCGCCAGCGCTTGCCGGGCCGGCTCGTTTAACACCGCCCTGAGACGCGCTACGGCGGGAGCATGGTTGGCTAGCCGTTCCAGCTCCATCCGACTGTCGTCGCTCGCCTCCGCCCAGCAACTGCATAGCCAGTGTTCGGGATTTTGAGCCAAGGCTGCACTCAAGTGCGGCGCCAGCGCAGCGCCAGCAAGGTAAGCGGCCAGGTCTGTCAGCATCGCGGCAGACAACCGGCTGGTTTCGTTCAGCGCCTGGCGCCACTCGGGCGAGCGCGCCGCCAGCGCTTGCCGGGCCGGCTCGTTTAACACCGCCCTGAGACGCGCTACGGCGGGAGCATGGTTGGCTAGCCGTTCCAGCTCCATCCGACTGTCGTCGCCCGCCTCCGCCCAGCAACGGCATAGCCAGTGTTCGGGATTTTGAGCCAAGGCTGCACTCAAGTGCGGCGCCAGCGCAGCGCCAGCAAGGTAAGCGGCCAGGTCTGTCAGCATCGCGGCAGACAACCGACTGTCGTCTGTTTGCATGGTCTCACACGCATGAGCATCCAGTTCTCGGCGTAAGGCAGCCAGCACTCGGTGCAACAACTCCGTCTCCCATTTCCCTGCGGTTAGCGTGCCGATGTCCAGCGTTACGACGGACAACCGTAAGCTTAGAGGTACAGGGTAACTGGACAACAGCGCATCCAAGTCGTGCATCAGCTGATAGCGCACCAAGCGGCTAACGCGGGGCGGTAAGGCGTGGATCAAGACCGACGAGGCGCTGAGTACGAGGCGCATACGTTTGATACGGGAAGGGGGGGGAGCGACACGCTGCTTCCTTGTTTTCGTGTTCACAAGTGATTCAACCCGCCTGGCGGTAAAGACCTGCCAGAGAACTGCCTTGGATAAAGCTAGGCTGTTCCATGATGTTTGGCAATCGTTTCCTGAGCGTTGCGGGAGGAGGTCACTGCCGCCGCGATTTCGTTGTTCTTGTCGCCATCGCACCAATTGATCTGCCACAACACCAGGTGATCGAGATGGCGGAAGGCAGACAGCCATTGCAGGGCCGGTGTTTGCGCAGCCTGGTCGAGGCTGCCGCGCAAGGTCTTGCGGTCTGACCTGCCCCCCGGATTAGGGCCAAGGCTTACTTAGTAAAGTCGATTAAAAATTCCTGCTTTTGCTCCAGCTCCGCTTGCTCCCCCGTGCGGAAGCCCGCCGCAAATGCGGCAGGCGTTTGATAGTTCAGCGAGCTGTGTGGTCGTGCTTCGTTGTAATCCTTCCGCCACACGGCAAGCTCGGCCCGAACATGCGAGAGACTCATGAACCAGTGCTCATTCAGGCATTCATCGCGTAAGCGCCCGTTGAAACTTTCGATATACGCATTCTGTGTGGGTTTGCCCGGCGGGGTCAGCTTCAGCGTGATTCCTCTGACACTGGCCCATTGATCCAGCGCGTTGCCGGTGAATTCCGGTCCCTGGTCGGTGCGGATTGCCGCTGGATAGCCCCGAAATCGAGCGGCCTGTTCCAACACCCGCACGACGTAATGTCCGGAGATTCCGTAATCAGCAACCAGGTCGATACATTCCTTGCTGAAATCATCCACGATGGTGAGCACTTTGATGCGACGCCCGTTGGCTAGCACATCGGAGACAAAGTCCATCGACCATACCGCATTCGGTTTCCCAGGGCGCTCCAGCGGCTCTCGCTCAACGGCTACACCATGGCGCCGCCTCCTGTGTTTCACCATCAAACCGGCTTCACGATATAGCCTGTAGACCCGCTTGTGGTTAACTCTGACACCATCTCGGCGCAGGAGAATGTGCAGGCGGCGATACCCAAAGCGGCGTCTCTCGTGGGCCAACTCAATCAGCCGGTCCTTCAAGAGCGTAATGTGGTCCGACGTCTTTGCCTGATAGGCATGGACGCTGCGTGACACCCCCACCAGCCGGCAGGCCCGTCGCTCCGAGATAGAGGTCATCTCGCGCATTCGCTGCACCGCCTCACGCTTCTGCTGCGGGGTTAACGCTTTACGCCGAGGGCCACTTTGAGTGCTTCGGCATCAAAAATCGCCTCGGCCAGTAAGCGCTTCAGTCTGGCGTTCTCAGTCTCGAGCTCCTTCAACCGCTTGGTGTCAGAGACATCGATGCCACCGAACTTGGCTCGCCAGTTGTAGAACGAGGCATCACTAAAGCCATGCTGGCGGCACAATTCCTTCACCGGAACGCCAGCCTCGGCCTGCTTCAAAAATCCAATGATTTGCTCTTCCGTGAAACCCTTCTTCAAGTTCGTTCCCCCTGTGTAAAACGAACTTTACTAAGTTTCGGGTGGCCCTGTTTAGGGGGCAGGTCAGAGTGCTCGAAGCCAGCCTAAGTACCCAATTTTGAGGCAATATATAGAATATTTAGCGATGTATGCGTGGTTTATCAAGAAAGGATAAACTTATGTAAACTTGCTACAAAACACTTTGCCTCGCGCAGAATGTTTGCACGATGACAGCCAATTTGGTCTGTCCCGGGCTCAGTGGACACTAACTTAAGGTGGATAATCTCCACCAAGGAGTGTTCATGACCCAAACCCGTAGAAGCTTTCCCGAATCTTTCAAACGCGAAGCCGTCGAGCAAGTGCTGGCCGGCAGCTCGCTACGTCACGTGGCCCAGGCGCTCGACATCACTGAGGCATTACTGGGCAAATGGAAGCGCCAGTATCTAACGGCCGGCGAACAGGCCTTCCCTGGCAACGGTAAACAGCTCGGAGAAGCCGCTGAACTCAAACGGCTACGCGACGAACTCGCACGCGTCACCATGGAGCGCGACGTGTTAAAAAAGGCGCTCGCCATCTTCTCGCACCCCACGAAGTAAGGTTTCAGGTCATTGAAGCGCTAGCCGAACGGTATCCGGTGGCGCTGATGTGCCGGCTGTTGCGTGTCTCTCGCAGTGGCTACTATGCATGGCGGCAGCGTCCGCGCTTCAGCGCGAGAGATGGCCAATCGTCGCTTGTTACGGGAAATCCGTTTGGTGTTTGCCGAGGTGAGCGGCATTTATGGGCATCGGCGGATTCATGCCGAACTGCTCGCACAGGGGATGAACTGCGGACGGCATCGGATCGCTCGTCTGATGCGGGAAAGTGGCTTGCAGGTGCGCTCACGTAAACGCTGGCGGCCTGTTCTTGGTAGCAAACATGTGCTGCCGGTGGCACCGAACCGACTGGAGCGCCAGTTTGCGGCCCCCGGGATGAATCAACGCTGGGTGTCGGATATGACCTACATTCGGACCGAGCAAGGATGGCTATACCTGGCCATCGTGCTGGATTTGCACTCGCGTGCAGTGGTGGGTTGGGCGATGCATCACCGTATGCAGTAAGAGCTGGTCCATGCTGCCTTAACGATGGCCGTAGCTCGACGTCAGCCGAAAGGGGAAGTACTGCTGCATTCCGATCGGGGTAGTCAGTATTGCGCGTACGACTATCAGGTCCTGCTCAAACGGCACGGCATTTTGCCGAGCCATTCCCGTGCAGGAAACTGCTGGGACAATGCGGCAATGGAGAGCTTCTTTCGTTCACTGAAAGCGGAGCGGGTTTACCTGACTCGTTATCGGAGCTACGACGAAGCCCGGTGGGATATATTTGACTACATTCGGTTCTACAACCACCAGCGCCGCCACTCAACGCTAGGCTATCTGAGCCCGATAGAATTTGAGCAGCGCCAGGCGCTGCTCAGAGCTTAACCAACCGTCCACCGAGCTCGGGACAGACCAGACATCGCAGGCTTACTCCCTGTATGCTTTAAATGCTCCCAGCCACTACCAATCAGAACTTAGCTCCCTACGCAAGTTAGTGAACTGTTTTATCACAAACAATAGGATATGCCACAGCTAATAATATTAATGAAAAGGCATAGAGGAGGCCTTGTGCAAGCAATGCTGAATCAAGCCTATTTCTTAGCCATTCCCATATGAATGCAAACATCCTTGAATTAATTGCAATGCAAGTGCTTTGAACATAGCGTTTGCACCCCTATGAGTTTAATCAGACCCGGCCTTCAATAACTGTTCCCGCTCTAACTCTTCTAAATGCTTCCCCAGACGATTCATCTCAACCACACTGTTAACGTAGAATATCGGACGTTCAACAACAGCAAAAGGGCAGTCATCATAGGGTGGCTTCAACTCCAGCCCATAAATATAATCATAAGTATGTGAAAAAACCAAATACCCCTCACCTATCTCCTGTAATGTATGCGCAATCGGATAAAGCCAGTCCTGGCACATATATTCGACGATTATATCGGAATAGCATTCCTTGATCTGAATGGCGACCTCTAAAGCACAAGCCAAGTAGGCCTCACGAAACAGAGCCCTAGCAGGACCAGGTGATCCAATGTCGGCGGGCTACTTTTCATTATATCCTGCAGCATTTGCCCATACGCTTTGCGGATGTAATCGCTGGGCATTGGAAAAATCGGCATCGACTTCTCATAGCTCTGATGGAAAACACTTCGGAATGCTTTTTCTCCGTAATAATCCGCTCGTGTAAACCCCAATCGACTCATTGCAGCCTGCGCAATATCGTGATAAACGACAATTTCTAAGTCGTTTCGCGTCAATAGCTGCCAATAAGGCGAGTAGAAAAGCTCCGCCGTACCAGAAAAAGTTGCCTCTTCCTCTACCAGTTGAATCAGATCGAAATCTCGTTTGGGGTGGTTGCCATTAGAAGGAAGCGTGCCATGCAAGCGTATCGTTTCGAAAATCCTACTACGCATCTGGGGGTCTTTCGGCCGACGCCCCAGTTTCTCCAGAAATAATAGGTCAAGCTGGTAGTCACTAAGCGAGGTTCTCGACTTAACCGCGTAGTACCACAGTTTGGCGCGCAACCTATCTACCGGCGACTGGCGGGGGCGCCCTGTCCGCTTTGCATCACTTGGTATCATGAAACTCCCCTTTTCATGGCCGCTTTCACGTTACCACAGAGTTTGGTATCACTCCTTTATACCTAGTCCAATCTGATTCCACCTGACCATGACTACCTCTGCCTCCCTAGACGAATTGCAGCGCAACTTGCTGGATGCCTATGGGCCCTTGATGGGCGATGCAGTGCTATGGCAAGCCTTGGGCTTCAAGACCTGGGCAGGTTTTGACAGGGCAATACGTCAAGGAAAACTAGAGGTCCGTATCTTCACTTTGCCAGGAAGAAGGGGGAGATATGCGCTGACGTGCGATGTTGCAGCTTGGCTCTGGGACGTGCGTTCGACAGCCCCGAGCCCGCACGAAGCATGCTGAGAAAGAGCCGCCATTAGACAAATGCCCTGCTGGGCACCGGAACCTCATCATGAAGGAGGGTCAGAAATGTAAAAGGGTAACCTGACGGCTACCCCTTTGATGCAAAAGACGAGTCTTTTGACTTCAGCAATCAAAGTATCGTCTCGCGCATCTTAGCGGTCAAGCCATTCCCCCCCTGTATTCGGCCAAAAACGTTCAGTTTCGAACTGAACGGCGGATTTTCACGTTCCTTTTTTGGCCAACTTTCCAACAGATGCGTGGCTGCGCAGGGAGAGGTCTTGCCGGCGCAGCCGGGAGAAGACGATGCAAGGAGTGCGACGAGTCGTTACCCGTAGGGGGCGGCACATCCGAGGTTATTTCCCCTCCAAGAAAATGAAACGGATGGTGCCATGGGAATCGCTGCAGGAACGCGATGCCCTGCTATTGCTGGAGCTATCACCAGGTGTCGTTGCTTTTAAAGCGCAACCTGAGAAGTTGCCGTATTGGGACGGGACCGCCATGCGCGTCCACGTCCCAGATCTGAGGGTACGTCTGTACGACGAGCACGTACTGTTCGTCGAGCTCAAGCCAGCATCCGAACTGGCCCGCCCCCAGGTCAAAGCGAAATACCACCAGATTGCCGAACAGCTGTTAGCACAAGGTCTGGATTATCGGCTTTTGACCGATAAGGAAATCCTGCAGGAGCCGCAGTTCAGTAATCTGAAACAGCTGCTGTACCACTACAACCATCCCGCGAGCCCCCTACCAACCCGCAGCCAGCTGGCTGTGGCCTTCTCTCAGACCGAATCCATCCCCTTGGCGCAATGCCTGGAGCGGTTCGGTTCAGACGTCACCGACACCCTGATCGCGCAAGCTCGACTCTACGTCGACCTGACTCAGCCCCTCGCGCCGGCCTCCCTCGTTCAACTACCTGTAGGAGAGCACCATGCAACGATTTACTTTTAAACGCGGCCTGGGCTTCCTTCAGGGACAGACTCGCTGGCAGCTGGACCGCCGGCTGGCCAGCGGCAAGC
The DNA here is from genome assembly GCF_021496765.1 of Chromobacterium sp. Beijing. Classification (NCBI taxonomy): domain Bacteria; kingdom Pseudomonadati; phylum Pseudomonadota; class Betaproteobacteria; order Neisseriales; family Chromobacteriaceae; genus Chromobacterium; species Chromobacterium sp. Beijing. Next base: position 3,858,481 of record NZ_CP053750.1, on the reverse strand, counting down.
TGCAACTGCTCTCAGATGAAGGCGAGGTTTTGACGCTGACCAACTCAGACATTCTGCAACGCTGGCAGTCCCAGGAGTGGATCATCGACGAGGAGTCATTGGCCAACCTCGGTGAGGCGATCTATCTCGTCACGCCGCGCGACCTGTCGACCTATCCACTCAAACTTCAGGCCATTGCCAGGCGCCGCCTGCATTATCTGCAGGGCATCGACCCCGACCACACACCTTACAACAGGTCGGCTTGGGAGGCGTGCATCAGTCAACTAGCCGGCGAGATCGATGACAAGTACCCGCCTTGCGCGTCGACCGTATCGGAGTGGTGGCGGCGTTACCGGACTACCCGCTCGATTCTGAAACTGATTCCCTGGGGTCGGCCAGAATCCAACCACCAGACCAAACCGGGCTATCAGCTGTTCGAACAGGTCATCGCCGAGGTCTATCTCACCGACAACAAGCTGCCGAAGCTGGCGGTCTACCAGCGGATGAAGGCACGTACCGAGGCCATCAATCAATCGCTGTATGCGCAGGAGCAGATGAAATGCCCCGGCCGTACCACGGTATATCGCTGGCTGGAGGATTTGCAGCAGGACTTGGTCGATCTAGCCCGCGAGGGCGCCGAGGCCGTGCGCATGAAATACCGCGTCGCGATCGGCCGTGTGAAGACCCAGGCCATCCTGGAACGGATCGAGATCGACCATACCCCGCTGGATATCATCATCATCGACCTCGTGACAGGGCTAGCATTGGGCAGGCCGTGGATTACCGTGGCGATCGACCAATACTCCCGGATGATCGTCGGTTTCTATATCAGCATCGGCGCGCCTTCCGCCAACTCGCTGCTGCAGTGCCTGCGGCGGGCCATCCTGCCCAAGGAGGAGCTGCTTAGTCAGTGGACCGATATCAAGCACCCGTGGCCGGCCTACGGCATCCCGCAGTTGGTCGCCGTCGACAATGGCCCGGACCTGCACAGCACCGGCTTTGAACAGGCCTGCCTGGAGATGAGCATCGTGATGCTGTTTTGCGGATCCAAGGTGTCATGGCAAAAAGGCGCGATTGAACGGTTTATCCGGACGATGAGCGTGGACCTTATCCACACCCTGCCAGGCACCACGTTTTCTAATCCGCAGGAGCGCGGCGACTACCCGGCAGAAAAACAGGCCTGCCTGGACATGGCCACGCTGACGCATTTACTGGTGCGCTGGATTGTCGATGTCTACAACGTCACGCCTCACAGCGGCATCAAAGGCCGGCCATTGGATCGTTGGCAAGAGTCCGCCAATCGGGCCCCGATTGCGCTGCCCACCGACCCGCAACAGTTGGAGTTGATCGCCGGCATTCCGGCAAGCCGGACGTTGTTCCACTACGGCATTGAGTTCGAGGGCCTGCATTACAACGACCACCACGTGCAACTGATCCGCCGGCGCTTCGGCAAAAACATCCCTGTGGAGATCAAAACCTACGAGGATGATGTCGGCCACATTCATGTGCTGGATCCGGACAGTAAGACGTATCTGCGCGTTCCGGCGCGGGACATGGAATACGCCGAGGGTCTACCTCGGGAAATGCACCGCACCATCCGCACCCATGCCCGCAAACGCTTCGGCGAGCTATGCAACACCCCTGAATTGCTGGAGGCGAAACGCGAGATCCAGGAACTAGCGCAGGCGGCGCTGCAGCACAAGAAGATGGGCTATCGAAAGTCCGGCGCGCGCCAGTTCAACCTCAACAGCGAAGCGGTGCTGGAAAAGCAGGATCCGCTGGTCGCCGCCAGAAAACCCGTCAAAACCCGCAAAGCTCCTTTGCCGGAGTCATTGCCTGACGGATTGCAGGATGATCTGCCGGAGCTGTCGGTGTCAGCCAAGAAGGGAGGCGCGTGATGGATCCTCTCGACTTGATGCGGCAGTTCGCCCCGAACGCCGGCTACGCGTCCGACAAGGTGCTGGGCTACAAGCTGCAGTTGGAACCCATCTACCACCAACGCTTTCGCCACGCGCTGTTCCAGATCGCCGAACTGCATCACCGTCGCCGCGCGCATGGCGTGGGCGGCGGCGTGCTGTTGATCGGCCCCTCCGGCGCCGGCAAAAGCACCGTGCTTCGGGCGTATGAGGCCCAGTCACCACGCAGTTTTGAGACGCAGCGCACTCGGATTCCGGTCCTGATTGTGCGAGTGCCGTCGTCGCCGACGGTACGCAGTCTCGCCGGCGCCATCCTGGAGGCCATGGGGGACCGGAAGTCGCACCGCGGCACTGCTCCCGAGAAAACCACCCGGCTGGTCGACTTCTTCTCGCAATGCGGTGTGGAGTTGCTGCTGATCGATGAGTTCCAGCATCTGTTCTATACCCCCAGCGCGACGGCATTTCGGGATGTCACCGATTGGCTGAAGAACCTGCTGGAAAGTACCGGCGTAGGCATGGTGGCGTGCGGGCTGTCGGCAGCCGAGCTGGTGATCCGCAGTAACGAGCAGTTGTCGCGCCGCTTCTCGCAGTGCATCCCCATGGATCCGTTCCAGCTCGACGATGAGGCGGATTTCTTGGAATACCGGGGACTGCTCAAGGGCATCGCCCTCTGCCTGCCGCTGGGCTGCGAGATTCCCTTGCATGAGGCCAACCTGGCGCGGCGCATCCACACCGCCAGCTTCGGGCTGCTCGACTACACCCTCAAGCTGCTGGAGGGCGCGGTTTGCGCCGCCAACCTGGCCGGCCTCAACACGCTATCGCTGGATGTGCTGGCCGCCAGCTTTCGCGAGCGGATCTGGAAAGACGTGCCCGACACGCTGAATCCCTTCCATCCCGAGTCCTTGCTACGCCCCCTCACTCGCCCCGGCGAGATGTTCTACCCACATACCCGTAAGGACCCAGTCGGCTCGCCGGTAGCCATCAAGCTGGGCCTGCATCAGAGCAAAGGAGGCGTGATCCATGCATGACAGCACCATCCCCAGGCAAGATGCCCCCAGCTTGCTAATCCGGCCTCAGCCAACCCGAACCGAGGGGCCTATCGGCTACCTGTTCCGGTTGGCCGAGGCTAACTTCATGAGTCTGCGGGACCTGGAACAGCTCGGCATCGCCTTCTCCCCGGAGGCCTTGCGACAGCAACAGCTGCTGCCCCCTGACCCGCTTTATCCAGAGCTGCTCAACTATGTTCGCCACGTGGCTGAGTTGGCGCGATATCAGCCCAGCATCTGGAACCGACGCTTCGCCCGGCACTGCCCGTACTGCCTGGCGGAGGAGGCTAGGTGGCGGATCGGCTGGGAGCTGCTGTATTTCGACACCTGCCCCAAGCACGGCACCTGGCTGGTGGACCATTGCTCCAGTTGCGGCGAGTCGCTTACCTGGCACCGGGACAGCCTGCTCCGCTGCAACTGCGGCGCCGATCTGCGTCGGGAGGTCCCGGAAGAAGCGCCTGCGGCCGCCATCCTGCTGGCGGAAACGCTGGAGCAGATGCTGTTGCAGCAAGCGGTTCCACAAACGCATGGCTATCCCTTCCAAGGGCTCACCCTGGAGCAGGTACAGCGCCTAATCCGCTACCTGGGTACTTATCTGAATCCCGTCGCCACGCTCAAACCACTCAAAATCATGAATGCGGGCTTACTGGAAGTCTCCTGGCCCATCACCTCATTGGCGGCGGAGATGCTGGTTTTCTGGCCCGACAAATTCCACGCAGCCCTCGACGCCCTGCAAACGTCCAGCGGAGATTCGCAGATCAGCCTGAACACCGTGTTTCAGGAGGCTTATCGTTACCTTTACGACGGAGGACTGCGCGATGGCGTTTACCACCCGGTTCGCGAAGCTTTCGAGCAATGGGTGACGCAGCGCTGGAAAGGCGGCGTGGCCAGACGGAATCGCCGGTTCACCATCGAGGTCCTGGAGAACATCCAGTGGATTCCTGGCAAGGCGGCGGCCGACCGACTCGGTATCTCCATGGCGCGGCTGCGCTACCTGATCCGTTCCGGGCAACTGGAAGGGCAAGAAACCATCAGCAGCAAAGGCCGCCGCTTCCTGATGGTGCGCAAAGACCGGCTGATCCAGGTGGAGGAACAACTTGCGGGGGAAATCACCATGACCAAGGCCATGGAGGTGCTGGGTCTGGGCAAGGTGCGGATGCGACGGATCCTGAAGCTGCTGTTCCCCTCCGCCCGCCGAGTCAACGGCCAGCCTTTGCTGCCATGGTGCATTTCCAGCTCGGAGGTCTATCAGTTGGCCGAGTTCGGCGAGGCGCTGCCGCGGGTCTATTCTCTCGATGAAGACGAAACTTCGCTGGCCGACGTGCTGCACTATTGGCAGTGGAATGCCGACGAAGTCGTGTCGTTGGTTGAGGAGATCCAGGCAGGCAAGCTGGCCGTCTGCGCCACCCTCATCGGCAAGACCGGGATCACGCGCTGGGTGTTCAAGCGCAAGGCCTTGCAGCTGTGGCGAGCCAGCCTTCCCACGGATCGGGCCAACTGGGTCACCATTCCGGAGTTGGCCGAAGTGCTGGGGGTGAAGCAGCAGGTGGCGTACTGGCTGACGCAGAACGATTACATCCGCTCGCACAAGCTGGGCAACCAGAAGCACCAAGGCTCCAGAGTGCGCAAAGCAGATGTCGACCGCTTCCTGCGGCAGTACATCTTCGGTACCGAGATCGCAGACCTGACCGGCCGCTCGCCCAGGAAAGTGATGAACATGCTCAAGCACTTAGCCATCTACCCGCTGCGCGGCACCAGCATCGAAGCTTGCCGCCAACTGGTATATACTCGCACCGATACGCTTACCCGATTTATCGAGAGATATCAGGTGGGGATCCGATCAAGTGGCGGGACACGGTGCAGCGGCGGCGAAAGGCCTGGGAGAGGATCTTCCAGGAAGATGGGACGCCCGTACCGCCTCCGTCCCACTTTCGTCTAGAACCCCGTTGATCTGTCGTGGGGCTCATCTAGAGGAAGATGGGATCCTACAGAGGTGTAGGGTGATGCCTGTTCGCACAGAAAGTGAAAACGGTCGTGGATTAGTGCAAAACCCAGCGCGTAGTTAGTGCAATGACGGAGCTCCCTCGTAAAGGGAGCTCTTCTTTATTACACGAGGATCTTAACGATCCGCCATGTTTATTCCGTGGTAGCGCCAATCATACATGCTTAAAGCATTTACAATGTCCAAGCGATGAGCATCATATTGAAGGCGTAAAGGCTAACCGGGTAAATTGGGATGAATGAAGCAGAAACGCGTGCTCAACTAATTGATAAGGCGCTCGGTCTTGCAGGCTGGGATGTTAAAGACCCCACTCAGGTTGTCGAAGAATTCGACATCCTCACAGCCCTGTCAGAAGGTGTAGCAGAACCACGCACACCCTACGAAGGGCACCAATTTAGTGATTACGTTCTGCTTGGTAAAGATCGCAAGCCCTTAGCAGTGGTTGAAGCCAAAAGAAGCAGTCGCGATGCCGCCGTCGGTCGCGAACAAGCTAAGCAGTACTGTTACAACATCCAGAAGCAACCAGGCAACGAGTTGCCATTCTGCTTCTATACCAACGGCCACGAACTCTATTTCTGGGATTTGGAAAACGCGCCGCCGCGCAAGGTTGTTGGCTTTCCCTCCCGCGATGATCTGGAGCGCTTTGCCTACATCCGCCGCAATCGCAAGCCGCTGACTCAAGAGTTCATCAATACCTCGATTGCTGGCAGAGACTACCAGATCCGGGCCATTCGCTCGGTGCTCGAAGGCATCGAACAGGAAAAGCGCGATTTCCTGCTGGTGATGGCTACCGGTACCGGCAAGACCCGCATCTGCATCGCCATGGTTGATGCCTTGATGCGTGCAGGCCATGCAGAAAAGGTCTTGTTCTTGGTAGACCGCATTGCACTACGCGAGCAGGCACTGGCAGCCTTCAAGGAACACATGCCTAATGAGCCACGCTGGCCCAATGTGGGTGAAAAGCTCATTGCTACAGACCGACGTATCTATGTCGCTACTTACCCGACGATGCTCAACATCATCAGGGATGAGATGCAGTACCTGTCTCCGCACTTTTTCGATTTCATCGTCGTTGATGAGAGCCATCGCTCTATCTACAACACCTTCGGCGAAGTGCTCAACTACTTCAAGGCCATCACGCTGGGACTGACAGCAACACCGACCGACATAATCGATCACAACACATTTCAGCTTTTCCATTGTGAAGATGGCCTGCCGACCTTTGCCTATACCTACGAAGAGGCTGTAAACAACGTACCTCCCTACCTCTGCAACTTCCAGGTCATGAAGATTCAGACCAAGTTCCAGATGGAAGGCATTAGCAAGCGTACCATTTCATTGGACGACCAGAAGACGCTGATCCTGCAGGGCAAAGACGTTGAAGAATTCAACTTCGAAGGTTCGCAGCTCGAAAGACAGGTGATCAACAAGGGCACCAACACCCTGATCGTGCGCGAATTCATGGAGGAGGCCATCAAGGACGCTAACGGCGTACTGCCCGGCAAAACCATCTTCTTTTGCGCCACCAAGGCCCACGCCCGGCGTATGGAAGAAATCTTCGACAAGCTCTACCCGCAATACCACGGCGAGCTCGCCAAGGTGTTGGTATCGGAAGACTCCCGCGTTTACGGCAAAGGCGGCCTGCTCGATCAGTTCACCAACAACGACATGCCTCGAATCGCCATCAGTGTAGACATGCTCGACACCGGCATCGACGTGCGAGAGATCGTCAACCTCGTATTCGCCAAGCCGGTCTACTCGTACACCAAGTTCTGGCAGATGGTAGGTCGCGGTACGCGCTTGTTGGAAACCAGCAAGCCCAAGCCTTGGTGCCTGGAAAAAGATGTTTTCCTGATTCTCGACTGCTGGGACAACTTCGAGTACTTCAAGCTAAACCCCAAGGGCAAGGAGCTAAAAGCTCAACTACCGCTGCCTGTGCGGCTTGTTGGCTTGCGGCTAGACAAGATCGAGAAAGCAAATGACAGTGACCATGCCGATATAGCAGCGCGTGAAGTGGCCAAGCTCCGCCTACATATTGCGGCACTACCCAAAGAGTCGGTCGTAGTCAGGGAAGCCGCCGCTGCACTGGGGCGACTGGACGACGACAACTTCTGGATCAGCCTCAACCACGAGCGGATAGAATTCCTGCGCGCTGAAATCAAGCCTCTGTTCCGCTCTGTCTCCGAGGCCGACTTCAAGTCCATGCGTTTTGAGCGCGACCTTCTCGAATATTCGCTTGCAGTGCTGAACGAAGACAAGGAACAGGCGGAAACTCTCAAGGAAGGCATAGTCGAACAGCTCAGCGAGCTGTCGCTATCTGTCAGTTTCGTGAAACAGGAAGAAACCCTGGTTCGCGCTGCGCAAACCGGCCACTACTGGGCCAAGGCAAATGAGGATGCCTTCGACGAACTGGTCGCCAAACTCGGGCCGCTGATGAAATTCCGCGAACGAAGCACTAGCCAACAGCAGACCCACCTGGATCTGGCCGATGAACTACACAAGAAAGAATGGGTAGAATTCGGTCCGCAGCACGAAGCAGTCAGCATCACTCGCTATCGAGAAATGGTTGAGGCTTTGATTGCCGAACTGACTGAGTACAATCCAGTGCTACAGAAGATCAAAAACGGTGAAATGATCCGAACCGAAGAGGCTAGTGAACTGGCTGAGCTACTACATGAAGAGCACCCGCACATCACCGAAGACTTGTTGCGCCAAGTCTACAAAAACCGCAAGGCGCGCTTCATCCAGTTTATCCGCCATATCTTGGGCATTGAAGTGCTGAAGAGCTTCCCGGATGAAGTCCGCGCCGCTTTTGACCAATTCATCCATGCCCACACTACGCTTAGCAGCCGGCAGATGGAATTTCTCAACTTGCTGAAGGGCTTCATCATTGAGCGTGAAAAGGTCGAAAAGAAAGACTTGATTAACACTCCCTTCACGGTTATCCACCCACAGGGCATCCGAGGCGTGTTCAGCCCGGCTGAAATCAACGAAATCCTGCAGTTGACCGAACGGTTGGCCGCCTAAAAATCAAAGCATCCCATGCTACAGCACAACTCCGACCTCAAAAGTAAGATCGACCAGCTCTGGAATAAATTCTGGAGCGGTGGCATTAGCAACCCGCTCACCGCCATCGAGCAGATCACCTACCTGCTGTTTATGAAACGGCTGGATGAGTTGGATCTTAAGAAGCAATCCGATGCCGAATGGTGCGGGGAGAAATATACCTCTAAGTTTGCAGGACTCTGGATACCTCCCGAATATCGCAGTCAACCGGATAGCCACAGATATGCGATTAATAAGACCAGTCTGCGCTGGAGCGAATTCAAGCGCATGCAGGCCGAAGAGATGCTGCAGCATGTGCAGGGCAAGGTGTTCCCTTTTCTCAAGGACCTGAACGGCGCCGAATCCAACTTCACCCACCACATGAAGAACGCGGTCTTCATCATCCCCAAGCCCGCCCTGCTGGTGGAAGCGGTGAAGACTATCGACGACATCTTCGAGGTAATGGAGCGCGACTCGAAAGAAAAAGGCCAGGCCTTCCAGGACATCCAGGGCGATGTCTACGAGTTCCTGCTGTCCGAGATCGCCACCGCCGGTAAGAACGGCCAGTTCCGCACCCCGCGCCACATCATCAAGCTGATGGCCGATCTGGCGCAGCCGCAACTGGGCCACAAAATCGCCGACCCGGCCTGTGGTTCCGGCGGCTTCTTGCTTGGCGCTTACCAGTACATCGTGACACAACTCGCCATCAAAGCAGGCAGCAAAGACTTGCCCCTTGATGAAGATGGCTTCGTGCGCACATCGGTTGCTGCTACGCTCACCGACAAGGCCCAAGCCATTCTTTCTAGCTCTCTGTGGGGTTACGACATCGACCAGACCATGGTGCGCCTCGGCCTCATGAACCTGATGATGCACGGTATCGACGAGCCGCACATCGACTACAAAGACACCCTCAGCAAGAGCTACACCGAGGAAGCCGAGTACGACATTGTGCTGGCCAACCCGCCCTTCACCGGCAGCATCGACAAGAGCGACATCAACGAGCACCTGCAACTGGCTACCACCAAGACCGAGCTGCTGTTTGTCGAGAATATCTACCGCCTGCTCAAGAAGGGCGGCACCGCCTGCGTGATCGTGCCGCAGGGCGTGCTGTTTGGCTCCGGCGGGGCCTTCAAGACGCTGCGCCAGATGCTGGTGGAGCGTTGCGACCTCAAGGCTGTGATCACCCTGCCCAGCGGCGTGTTCAAACCCTATGCCGGGGTCAGCACCGCCATTCTGCTGTTCACCAAGGTCTGGGGGCCGAAAGACAAGGTGAGCAAAGCCGCCACCGAACACGTCTGGTTTTACGAAATGGCAGCCGACGGCTATTCACTAGACGACAAGCGCAGCAAGCAGGAAGGCTACGGCGACCTGCAAGAAATCATTACCAGATATCACACCCGCGATGCCGCCACTGATACCGACCGCACCGCTAGGTGCTTCATGGTGCCGCGCAGCGAGGTTGCCGACGAGAAGAACAACTACGACCTCTCGCTCTCACGCTACAAGCAGGATGTCTTCGAGGAGGTGCGCTACGACGCGCCGGGAGTGATTTTGGATCGTCTGATCCAGGCCGAGGTGGGGGATGTAGACGAAGCGGATCTCGCCAATGTGCGAAGCGGCATCGTGCGCGAGCTGCTGGCGTTGAAGGGGGTGGTGGGATGAGCTGGCCCCTTAAACCTCTCGGCGAGATCTTGGAACTGTCAGGCCGCAACCGTGCTGGCGATCAGGATTTGCCAGTCCTTTCGATCACCATGAAGCATGGCTTGGTCGATCAGGCAGACAAGTTCAAGAAGCGCGTTGCCAGTTCAGACACCTCGAACTATCGCGTTGCATACAAGAACGAATTGGTTGTCGGCTTCCCGATTGATGAGGGTGTCCTCGGTTTTCAGACGAAATATCCAGCAGGAATCGTTAGTCCGGCGTATGACATTTGGAGGCTGAAAAACGGATCAGATTCCCACATCCCCTACCTTGAGCGATATTTGCGGTCGGCGCAGGCAAGGGGCTTATACGCCTCGCGCATGCAAGGTGCCGTTGCACGGCGGCGCAGCCTGACGAAGATGGATTTTCTCAACCTAGAAATTCCGTTCCCGCCCCTAGACGACCAAATCCGCATTGCCCATCTGCTCGGCAAAGTTGAAGGACTGATCGCTCAGCGCAAACAACACCTGCAACAGCTCGACGACCTGCTCAAGAGCGTGTTTCTAGAGATGTTCGGTGACCCGGTGCGGAATGAGAGGGAGTGGGAAAAACCTGAGCTGAAAGCCTTCGGCAAGATTTCGACTGGCAATACGCCGCCGAGAAATGAAGCTGAAAACTACAATGGTCAATTCATCGAATGGATCAAGACGGACAACATCACGGGTGATGCCGTTTTCGTTACGCCTGCCGCCGAGCACCTTTCGGAGCTTGGAGCAAAAAAGGCCAGAACAGTTACTGCGGGCGCCTTGCTCGTTGCCTGTATCGCAGGCAGCGTCGAATCGATCGGGCGTGCAGCGCTGACGAACAGGACGGTGTCCTTCAATCAGCAGATCAATGCAATCCAGCCTGGCGAGGATGTCAACTCTCTGTATTTGTATGGTTTGCTCAAGCTGTCTCGGGCTTACATACAGAGCCATGCCACGAAGGGGATGAAGAAGATTCTGACAAAGGGGGATTTTGAGAAGATCACGATGATCAAGCCACCCTTTGAAATCCAGAATCAATTCGCTGCCATCGTAGAAAAGATCGAAGCCCTCAAGTCCCGCCTCCAGCAAAGCCTCACCGATCTCGAAGCTCTATACGGTTCCCTGAGCCAGCACGCATTCAAGGGCGAGTTGGATTTATCGCGGGTGGACTTACCTGCCGCGCCCATCGAAGGAAAAAGTCTGATGGCCGCCGCCATGCCTGCGCCCATCACCACGCCGGTGATCGAACTACCCGATACCGATTTACTGCTGCCAGCACTGGAAAACAGCACGCAGCTTCCTCCGCTGCTGCACTTCTGGCTGGAGGCTTATTGTTCGCGGTTGGGCAGTGCCGCTTTCTCCCTCGAACGCTTTATCACCGCCGCGCAAACCCGGCTGGGCGAACTGCACCCGGACAATGATTTCGAACTGGGCGCGAGCGACTACGAACAGATCAAAACTTGGGTGTTCGAGGCACTGAGCACCGGCCGTCTTGCTCAGGCGATAAACGTCAGCCACTACGACGAGGAAACTGGCGCACCAGTCTTCGGAAACATGATTGAGCTAAAGGCCAGTCAGACATGAAACTACTGCGCCTCAAGATCACCGACCCGGACGGTTTCCGCAGCCTGCCCTGCGGGTTTGAGCACCACTTCCGCACCGAGTTGAGCTTGCAGGACGAGCTGGCGCAAGCGAACGACTTTGCGCCCTTCGTTTGCGCTGGGCCCAATGGCAGCGGTAAATCCAACCTGCTCGAAGCGCTGGCGGCTATCTTCTTTCAGTTGGAAGTGCTGCGCGTGCGCCGCAGTTTTCTGCCCGAAGCCTTGCAGGACGAGGCGCCAGATGTTTCGCCCGTCGCCTATGAACTCGAATACTTGATCAAGCTGTCAGAGGAATACAGAACCTCCGGTAGTCCGAGGTTCGCCCACGTAGTCGTGATCAAGGAAGCGGGAGGGTCACCCTGGCTACGTTGGGAGAACAACGACGCATTTCCTTCCGAGGGCTTTGTTTCTAGTCGTCTGACCGATGAAGAGCGCGACCTTCTGTTGCCGCAATACGTGCAGGGTTATTCCTCGGGCGAGAACGAGATCCTCAGCCTGCCGTTCTTCAAGATGCGTTTCGTGCAGTTCGACGAGTACTGGAATGCACTGACCCGGCAACTGAGCTACCCCGGCCACCCGGAGACACGGCTGGCCTATCTGGACAGTGGATTCAGTCAAGCCATTCTGCTGTGCAACCTGCTGTTTCAGGACGAGGCCACACTGAAGCCTTTCCGCGAGGATGTGGGTATCGACGCATTGCGGGAGTTCCGCATCATCCTGCGTCGCCGAATTCCCATCGACGCAGTGCAACTGGAAGCCTTCGATCCCGCTGATGAAGATCAGAAGCGCGAACGACGAAATCGAATACAAGCGGAAGCTCGAACACGCGGACTCTCAGAGTCTGAGATTAGCCAATCGGTTGATGATTGGGTTCGCCGCGAGATCATCAAAGGCAATCCCGCGCTCTCGGAAACTGATGAGCCGGGAAGTACGCGCTATCGCCTGAACTTGCTGCAGTTGCTGGAGGGTGACGAGAGGTCCTCGCTGGTGGTGAGCGCCCTCAAGCGTTGTGCCACGCTCAATTACGTCGACGACGCCACCGATACGCTGGTGCTTGACTACTGGGTCAATGAGACGACCCGGCAGGCATTCCGCGAGAACTTCGATGGCTCGGCGCTGGCGCTGTTCCAGGCGTTTCAGGTGCTGTTGACGCTCAACCTGTATGCCGTCAGCGAGGTTCTGAAGGCCGATCTCTACACCTCGACCAGCCACTACGTCAGCGAGACGGTACCAACCCTGGCATCCGACCAGCGCATCATGCGCTTCAAGTTCGTGCGCTTCACCAAGCAGGGCGTGGCGCAACCGATAATGCTCAAGGAGTTGTCGGACGGCGAGCATCAATTGCTGCACAGCCTCGGACTTTGCCTGCTCTTTCGTGACACCAACAGCCTGTTCCTGCTCGACGAGCCAGAAACGCACTTCAACCCGGACTGGCGCGCCAATTTCATCAGCCGCTTGCGCCAGTGCCTGCTGGGAAATGGTGAATGCGCGCAGGAAATGCTGATCACCACCCACACGCCATTTCTGATCTCCGATAGCAAGCCGGAGAAGGTGTTGGTGTTTGCCAAGGACAAATCCAGTGGCAAGGTCAGCATCAGCCACCCGCCGTACAACACGCTGGGCGCGTCGATCAACAAGATCACCATGAACACCTTCGGCAAGCGCGAAACCGTTGGCGGCCATGCGCAGTCCTTGTTGGACGCCTTGCGGGCCCGCTTTGAACAGGGCACCGAAGATAAGGAAGCCCTGATCACGGAGATTTACCAGCAGCTTGGTGACTCGGTGGAGAAAGTGCTGTTGATCAAGGCCATTCTTGACGGCGCTCAGTCAGGCAATGGGGAGGAGCACGGCTGATGTTGTTCTCGTATACCTATGTGCCGCACCAGATGGAGAAAATGCAACGGTTCGTCAACTTCATTTTCTATCAAGTGTGGTGCCGAGCGCCGAAGGCAGGGTCATTTGACTTGAGCCTGTTTGATGCCAATCGGTCACTTAAAGAGGTGATGACATCTTTTGCGTATGATCATACCCAAGCAGGGGATCGCTTTTCGAGTCAAGTTCAGGCCATATACCAAAGTTTTTCTAAACTGTCTCGATCAGAAATCGCACAATTCAAACGGTGGTATAGCGGTAATAACGACCTGGAAAAGGTGTGCGCCAATGATCCGGCAACACACCTCGCCCGTTATACCGATATAGCCGCTAATCACGAAGACCTTGCCGCTCAACTCGGTATCTTCTTCAAGGGACTGTATTCGCAATCCCTTCTGGATCTCGCTGCGCTGCGCACCAAGATCGGTGATATCGACGATCACTATCAAAGATTCGTACAGACCAATAAGGCTGGGAAATGCCCGTTTTGTGGTGTCAACGATCTCCTAGGCGAATACCACAACAAGCGCGAAGCCTACGACCACTACTTGCCTAAGGTGTTGTACCCGTTTAACTCTATCAACTTCCGAAACCTTGTCCCGGCTTGTCACCACTGCAACAGCAGCTACAAGACCAGCAAGGATCCCGCCTACACCCCCAAAGACCCCGCTAGAGCAGTTCAACGTCGTGCCGTTTTCTACCCTTACAAACCAGCAGCGCAGTCCATCGAGCTACAAATCACTTTGCAGCACTCGGACATCGCTAGGCTGACCTCGGCCGATATCACCCTGCAATTTGGCCCCGCCGTTGTTGCTGAAGAGATCGACACATGGAAGGACGTGTACGGCATCGAAGAGCGCTACAAGGCCAAACTCTGTGGAGAAAATGACGGTAAGTACTGGCTAACGCAAATTCTAGATGAATGGGAAAACAAGGAACGCACACCTGAGGACTATATGCGTACACTACGCAGACAGGCAAAGACAAGGCCTTTTGCAGAATGTAACTTCCTCAAAATGCCATTCTTGGAAGCATGTGGGCAAGCAGGTTGCTTCGTAAAAAGATCATGAGTGACATTAAACTATTCCACCTGACCAATAGCCAAGCTACCGAACTACCCGGCACTGCTTCAGACCTCGAAAAGCCGCTACAAACGCTGATCGAACGCAACCTGGAGACGCTGCTTGGCATCCGCTTTGGGGCGTCGGAGTACACCACCGGTAAAACCCACGGCGGGCGCATCGATACGCTGGGGCTGGACGAAAACCACTGCCCGGTCATCATCGAATATAAACGCTCGCAGTCGGAAAACGTCATTAACCAAGGGCTGTTCTATCTGGATTGGCTGATGGACCATCGGGCCGAGTTCAAGCTACTGGTGTTGGAGCGTTTTGGTAAAGCCGCTGCTGATGCCATTGATTGGAGCGGGCCGCGCCTGATCTGTATTGCGGCCAATTTCACCAAGTATGACGCCCACGCCGTGCAGCAGATCAACCGACAGATTGAGCTAGTGCGCTACCGGCTGTTTGGCGATGACTTGTTGCTACTGGAGGCGGCTAATACGCCGAGTACTCAGCCCAGTAGCCGAGCTACTGCGCCATCCCCGCAAAGCAGCAAGCCTCGAAACGGGGACAAAAGTGTGGCAGAAATCTATGCCGAGCTTAGCCCAGGCATGCTTGAGTTATTGGCGACGGTAGAAGCACATATTTTTTCGCTAGGTGATGATGTACAGCGAAAAGAGCTGAAACTGTACTATGCCTACCGTCGCCTGAAGAATTTTGCCACGCTGGTACTACAGAAAGGCCGCCTCCTGCTGTACCTGCACTTACCGCCCAACAGCGAGACCCTTCCCGTCAATGCCCGTGATGTCTCGCAGGTTGGTCATTGGGGTACGGGGGATATCGAACTGAGTATCAGCAATCAAGCAGAGTTTGACCTAGCCAAATCGCTGATAATCAAGGCCTACGAACGCTGATATGTCATTGGCTATCCATGTTGTGGTCACCGCAAGATCTTTGGAGTGGACGGAGAGGGCTTTGGCTAGCCTCTCTCAAAACCATGAGGGTCCACCTAAATTCTGAATAAGGAAACACTGTAGCCTCCGCTGTGGCGTTTCCACATTCATATTTCCCCTCCCATAGCCAAGCGTGCCACCCCGCCACGTCCCGCCCCCAGCCCTCCAAGCTACCTAGATGTGTCCCCAACACCTACACCTGTCCTTTAGTCCAAGAGAACGCACTTCCAGACCACTCCGGCTTGTGACTGTCGTCCTAACTTCATAAAATTTCAGGCTTATTTTCAATGTCATACCGCCGCTTGGCGGTGTTTTCGTTTGGAATGCCGATGGACCTGAATGCACTGTTGGCCAGCTTTGCTTCCGCCTTTGGCCAAGACAACCGGATGTTGACCTTGCAGCTTGGAGAGGGGCAGTTTGCCGCCGAACAGCTGCTGCCGCTCAGCCTGGAGGGCGAGGAGGGGGTTTCCCAGCCTTATCACTATACGCTGACCTGCTTGTCGCCAGACGGCAATATCCCGCTGAAGACCTTGCTGGGCCAGCCAGCGCGCATAGGCATTCAGGGCGTGGAGGGTGGGGAGGCGATCCGTTGCGGCGTGGTCAGCCAGGCCAGTTTGGCGGGGTCGGACGGCGGCTTTGCCCGCTATCAACTGGTCATGGACGCGCCGTTCGCCTTGCTGCGCCATCGCAGGACTTCCCGTGTATTCCAAGACCTGTCCGTGCCGGACATCGTCAAACAAATCCTCAGTGAACATCAGCAAGCCAACCCCATCTTCGCCCGCGTGCAAACGTTGGCCTTGCAGCTCAAGCCGGCCACGCCGCGCAGCTATGCGCTGCAATACCGCGAGAGCGATTACGATTTCATCGTCCGCCTGTTGCATGAAGAGGGTTACGCCTGGCGTTTCCGCCACTTGGAGGCGGACGGGCCGCGGGTGGAGCTTGCCATCTTTGACGATGCCCACGCCTTGCCGGCCTCCCCGCTGCAGCGGGTGCGCTTCCACCGCAGAGACGCCACCGAGGAAGAGGACGGCCTGACGGGCTGGGAAGCCGCGCGCCAGATTGTGCCCGGCGCCAGCGCGCTGGCCAGTTACGATTACAAGCCGGTGCTCACCCAGCAAGGCGGGGAAGCCAGCCGGGTGGAGCAGGGCCAGTTTGGTCAGGCCTTGCAAAGCAGCCTGGGCCATTACGATGCGCCGGGCCTGTATTACGCCGGGGACGAGGAGCAGCTGGGCCGCTATGCCGTGCTGCGGCAACAGGCCAACGATTTGCAGGCCAAGACCTTCAGCGGCAGCGGCGCGGTGCGCGGCTTGCTGCCGGGTGAGTGGTTCCGTCTGGACGACCACCCCGCGCATGAGGACGACGCGGAGGAGAAACGCCAGTTTGTTGTCACCGGCCAGCGCTTTCAGGCGCGCAACAATTTGCCGCGGGATCTGGCGCAGCACTTGGGCGCGGAGGCGGATGCCGCGCCGTTCAGCGCCGCCATCCAGGCCCAGCGCCGCGGTATTCCGCTGACGCCGGCTTATGCCGGAACCGCTCACGCCAAACCCACCAGCCTGGGCGTGCAAACCGCCACCGTGGTGGGGCCGGCCAGCGGGGATGCCGGGGCGGAGAGCTCAGGAGAAGTGCATACCGACGAGCACGGTCGCATCAAGATTCAATTCCATTGGCAGCGCCCGGAAGAGCATCCCGGCATCGGCGCGGGCATGGACGACAAGTCCTCCTGCTGGGTGCGGGTGGCGATGCCGTCCGCCGGCGCCGGCTGGGGCCATCAGTTTCTGCCGCGCATCGGCCAGGAAGTGCTGGTGGACTTTATCGAAGGCGATATTGATCGCCCGGTGGTCAGGGCCGTGGTCTACAACGGCAGCCATCCCGCGCCGGACTTCAGCGGCGCCGGCAGCCTGCCGGCCAATAAGACGCTGTCCGGCATCAAGTCAAAAGAGCATCAGGGCGGTGGCTATAACGAGCTGCTGTTCGACGACACCCCCGGCGAAGTACGCGCCAAGCTGTCCAGCGAGGCGGGCAAGACCCAGCTCAACCAAGGCTTCCTCACCCACCCGCGCAGCAACGGCCAGGCCCAGCCGCGCGGCGACGGTTTTGAGCTGCGGACGGACCAGCACGGCGCCATCCGTGCCGCCCACGGTCTGCTGCTGTCCACGGAGGCGCAAGGCGGAGGCGCGGACAAGCAGCTGGTGCGGGAACAGGCCAACAGCCAGCTACAAGCGGCGGTGGCCTTGAGTCAGGCGCTGGCCGAAACCGCCGCCACGCAGCAGGCCGACACCATGGAAACCGGGCCGGACGGCATTGGCGACGACAACGCCAGCAGCGGCAAACGGGAACAAGGCCATGTGCTGCACCAGTTGCAGGCGCTGGAGGCCTGGGAGGCCGGTAGCAATACCGATCCAGACAGCAAAACCGCGAAAGAACAGGCTGGCCAGCAAGCCTTGCTGGTGCTGTCCGCGCCGGCCGGCATTGCCAGTCTGTCAGGGCAAAGCCAGACCCTGGCCGCGGAAACCCATCTCAATCTGGTGGCGCAGCGCGACGCCAATCAGAGCAGCGGCCGGCGCTGGATTCATAACGTCGGCAAGCACATCAGCCTGTTCGTGGCCGGCGTGGCGGATCAGGTGGCGATGAAGTGGATAGCCGCCAAGGGCAAGATTCAGTTGCAGGCGCAAAGCGACAGCATTGAGCTGACGGCGGACAAGGACGTCACCATCACCTCCTGCAAGGAACGCATCACCATTGCGGCCAAGGACGAGATTCTGCTGACCAGCGGCGGCGGTTATATCCGCCTCAAAGGCGGGGATATCGAAGTGCACTGCCCGGGCACGGTCAGCATCAAGGGCAGCAGTCATGTATTGAGCGGGCCGGCCAGCGTCTCCATGCCCATGCCGGCCATGCCAAAAGGCTACCAACGCAGCTATATCCTGCAGGATGAAAAGACGGGTGAGCCGCTGGTGGACAAGGCTTACCGGCTCAAGCTGCCGAATGGCCGTGTGATTCCTGGTTACACCGACTGGGAGGGCAGAACCAGCACTGCCTTCACTCCAAGTTCCCAGCCGGTCAAGCTTGAGGCGCCCAAGCCTCCCGTCGAGCAGGAGTACACCTTGTATGGCTACGGCACCGGTCAGGCAGAACGCGGGCTGCAATTGAAAGACGACAATGGAGAGAATGCTTGATGGCCAACTATCAACCCGCCGGCGGCACGATGACCATCGTGGAAGAGCGCCCCGAGTATGCAATGCTGCCTCACCCGGGCAATAAGCCCTATCTGACCGAGAAGGCCGACGTGGCGATTCTGTCGCCCAAGTCCGTAGGGGCGACCAGTAAAAAGACCGGCCGCACCTACCAGCTCAATATGCGGCAAATCACCATGTCGATCCTGATTCGTCTGGATGAAAACAGCCACGATTACAAGTGGTTTTATAAGGCGGAAGTCAACTTCGATATGACCCGCAATCCCCCAACGCCCTTTTTGAGTCCAAGTCGCCGAGAAGACGGACCAAACCGGCGACACACTATTACCCCTTCCCCAAAGGTTTGTCGAAGGGCTATTTACGACGGCCGGACCTGGTGATTGTGAAGGACAAGGAAACTCGTTGGCCGGGGCGCGCAGCCCCCGATCATGACGGCGCACCGCATGGGGACAATTTGGCTCGGGTGGCGGAGGTGAAATTTCCTGGGGATACGCTTACTCGAGACCAGCTTGATGCCTACATCAGCATCGCAGGTGAGCGTAGTCGCTTCACAGTGTTGGATGTGATCGATAAAAGGAAGAAAAAAGTCCCCGAGCCCAAAAAGGTGCCGGTCTTCAGCCCGCAACCGCAGGCCAAGCCCAAATCGCAAACCCAACGAGTACCCGCGCCGATCTACAGCCCGGTTCCGGTAAAGACTCCAGGTTACCTCCAGGATTGGGGCACGCAGTTGCAGCGTGGAGTTGCCGAAGTATGGTCGGATGCGAAGAAAGGCATGCAGGGCTTGGCTGAAGATACCCAAGCCTGGCTGGAAAAAGAGGCTGCTTGGCTGTTAGAGTCAGGTCGCTGGGTCCGGGATAAGTCCAAAAAAACTTGGACTTGGGTCAATGCGCAGGGGAAAGCGCTGGTCCGCTGGACCGAGGAGCAGTTGAAAGCCGCGTGGGCCAAAATTGAGCGTTATTGCGACATTGCCTGGAATGAGATTAGCCAGATTCAGTGGGGCAGATTCTGCTTAATGTCGGCAAGGTTGTGGTGGGCATCGTGTTGGTGGTGGCGGCCGTTGCCTTGATGGTGATGGCATTGCCTGCCGAGTTGGTCGCGGCCTTTATTGCCTGCGTCGCCATACTGGGAGGCGCCACGGTTTCAAGCAACGATACACCACTGATGGCATGAGTTAGGAATGGCGAAATGGAACAAGTAGAAATGCCGCGGCAATTACAGCGGCTACAACAATACCAAGATGAGCTTGTTTGGACCCTGGGCACGGATGATGCCATTGTGGTGCGACCAGGTCTGATTGCCACTTTTTTCTTTGAGGGCGGCAGCTCGATTGCGGTACGTGAAAAAATAGTGGAGTGTTTTGATTATTTCCATGGCCAGTTTGGTCCCCATCTAAAAGGAAAACAAATTGGTTCCGGCAACTATACCAAGATGTCCAAAAATGGTTATGCCGCCAATAGGAATGCCGCTCTTGCCAATGTTGACCCGCATAATGCGTTGGAGTGGACGTTAAGCTCAGAGTCCACTCAGGAGAGGGCTCCCGCCTATGCCATGCAGTGTCTGACACGACGAGAACTACACGAAACGTGGGGGCATAAATCCTATTTGAAGTTCACTCTGCCGCATACCTTATTGTTTGAGAAAAACGGCACCTCTATTTATCAGAATTTAGTTCAGTTTGTTTGTAATGCTCTCTCCCCCGTTCATGGCTATGGCGGCCTATCGCCAGTCCTACCTTATGACTTTGACCGCTACTTGCCCAATGAGTACGAACTGGCGCAGCGTTTCATTGGGCTGGATGTGGACAGCATGTCGTTTTCTGCCGGTGCGCACGAGTTGCAAAACCATATCAAAGGCGCCAACTGGCTCACCATTTTGGGGAGTCAGTTCATTCAGAAATTGGGAGGAGAAACATCACTCCGCGCTCAGCTAGCAAGCTGGCCGAATATCGTTCTGAGCACCTACCCTGGTGGCTTGATTATCCAAGCCGGAGAGTACCCTGACCTTGGCGCACCGGAAGACGGCGCCCCCATTTCCTATGTGGCAGTGAATCATGTAGTGAAACCAATTCGCACCACGGAACCAGGCTCCCTGCATTACCACCTGCCTCAACAGAATGGGTTCGACAAGTCTGAAACCGTGAGCTGGTATGCGCGCTTTGACGGTATCCCGTTGCCGGAGGGGCAACCGCTACCGGCACAAGCAGTACATGGGGGGCGATGCGAGGCCGGTAAGCCTTGCCCTGAGAGTGGGCATTGGTGGACGCCCGCTGTGGAGAATTCTCGGCAATATTTCACCCAAGGTGAGCTTATGCCTGATTTCTCGAGCTCAACGTATGGCAGCACGATCTGGTATCGAGAACCGGTCTCCGGCGCCAGATGAGCCATTGAAGAGGAACGCTTAAGCATCCGCAGGCATGCAGATGGGGTAGGGATGGAGCAATGGAGCAAGTAGAAACTCCACGACAATTACAGCGACTACAGCAATACCAAGATGAGCTGGTTTGGACCCTGGGCACGGATGATGCCATTGTGGTGCGCCCAGGGCTGATTGCCACTTTTTTCTTTGAGAAGGGCTGCACAGTTGAGGTCAGGGCAAAGCTCATCGAGTGCTTCGACAGCTTCTACTCCCTCTTTGGTGCGAAGCTAAAAGGGCAGAAATACATGGATGCCAAAACCAGGAAAATGGGCGCATCCGATTATCAGAAGTCCAAAGACAAGATCTTGGCCATCACTGACCCGCACGAGCGGATTGAGTGGTTTGTCAGTAGCGAAGCCGTGCCGGACTTGGCTCCGGAATACTCGGTTTCCTGCTTGACGCAGCAAAGCATTCACGAAGGCTGGGGCGATAAGTCATTTTTCAAAATCGTGCTGCCCGCGGCCACTGTGTTCGATGAAGCAAGCCTTGGTCAGTACCAACAGCTGCTAGCCTTCATCTGTGACGCCTTACAACCGGTTCATGGTTATGGTGGCCTGTCTCCCATCCTGCCATATGACTATCATCGGTACTTGCCCAATGAGTATGAGCTTGCACAACGGTTTATCGGCTTGAATATCGACACCCGCTCCTTCAGCGCCGGAGGCTTCGAGTTGAAGAGTCATATCAAGGGCGCAGACTGGTACACGATTCTGGGAAATGAGTTCGTAGAGCAGTTGGATGGCGAAGAAGTGATTCGCGCTAAGCTAGCGCCCTGGCACGATATTTCCATACGCCGATATACAAGCGGACTGATGATTCAGGCGGGCCCATACCCTGACTTGGGCGCGCCTAATGCCCGCCCTCCGGAGCCCTATGTGGTGGTCAGTCACTTGGTGAGATCGATACGCACCACGGAACCAGGCTCCCTGCATTACCACCTGCCTCAACAGAATGGGTTCGACAAGTCCGAAACCGTGAGCTGGTATGCGCGTTTTGACGATGCGACGCCGGTGCTCAGCCCACCCTCTCCCGCGCCGGCCGGTGCTTGAGCGGCGAGGCCGGGCTTCCCTAGATCAAGTTATGGCAGCACACTGTCTGGTATCGGCAGTGCGAGTAGCGGTGATCATTAGGCTTAGCTTGTAGGCGCAGTATTAATACGAAAAATGCGAAAGACAGTAAATGAATGCACGAGTGGATTTGAATAATCAGGATGTCACCTGGGAGACAAAAGAGCTTGTTGCGGACCCGGCTCGCTTGCTGGCGAGAATGCGGAGCGCGGGTTTGCCCTTGCAGGATGGCGTTGCCGGGGAGGTGGAGGGCGAGTCCGACGGCAGCAAGATTACGGCCTTGGTGGCGGTCAGCGCGGACCGTTTGGCGGCGATTGTCGCGTCGCCAAGCGGCTTGGCATACCGGCTGGAGCCGGAGATTATTGAGCAGGAGTGGTGGTCGTTTGCCGCTCGGTATTACTACATCGTGACGGGCAATCTGGCGGATCGGCAATTGCTGGCCGAGCATGCCGGCGTTGAGCTCAGCGCCGTCAAAGGTAAAACGATTTCCAGGAAGAAGCTGGCCGAGCCTTCCGGACTGACTCTGGACCAGTTGTTGGATCAGGCATGCCCGGAACTGGCGCAGCGGCAAGAATCGTTATTTGATTGATGGTTTTGGCTGTAACAGCATAGTCGGCAACGCCGCAGCGCCCGCTGCGGCGTTTTCACATCTACATCACTTCGGATATCTGCGTGAAGCCGGTCAGCAGTTCCTGGCGGATAGGTTCCAGCAGGGCGGCGATCTGTTCGCAATGAATTTGCCTGTCTTCTGGGCAGGCCAACAGCAGTGTCATGATTGCGTGCAGGCTTTGGTTGGCGGAGTGGATATGGACAATGCCCCGGATCAGGCCTTCATCGGCGAGGAGGTAGTACTTCTCCAGGTTTTGGGCGAGTGCGTAGAGGGTGTCTTGGTCGGCAGTGGCGAGACGCAGCAGTTTGATCTGCTCGTGCATGTTCTGCAGCAAGGACTGTTCCCGTTTGACGGCCGGGGCGTTCATATCCGTCCCTCCATGATGACCGGGGTGATACGGCGGTGGGGCTGACGGTAGATATTCAATATATTCACTATGGCCTCCACAAACATTTGCTTAAGGAAGCCTGCGCGGCACGCACGGAAGGCGTGGGCAGGCACATGACAAAGTGGGAGGACCGGCATATTAGCGGCAGCCCCGGAGGGCTCAATGCCATGCGCCCGCCCGGTTGTGGCTAACGCATGGACACGGCGAACCACGGCCAAGCGGTTCGTCCGAATATGCAAGTTGGGCCTCCCAGCCCATGGCTGCGTTATTTGGCGCAGCGCATGGGCAGAGTAAGGGGGCAAGGCCCAGCGTCAAGGCGGCGGCGGGCCGGGGTGGGGATTACAGCAGAAAGCCGCCCTTTACGGGCGGCTTTTGGCGTTGCAGCGCCGCGGCGCGGCGGTCATACGCCGGTTCTAAGAAGGCGTTTACGATCTTGCGAGCTAGAGCGAGACAGGGCGTTGCGGCTAAGAAAGCGGAATGTAGCTCCGGTACATGAGCATTTCGGAGCGGTGCCACCGTGTCACGTCTCACGACGCGCAGCAGATCGTCAATAGGTTCTAAGCCGCGTTCATGGCGGCGCCGGCCGGGGCCGTCACGGCGCCCAGGTCCTGGATGATGTCGTCAATCAGGCGGTCCAGCCGCTGGCTGTCGTGGTGGTGGGGCGTGGTGATCAGGTGGGCCGCGCCGCCGGATCTGGCCAGGCCGTGTTTGTTGCATACCGGTTCAGACGGGCTGGGGAAGACCACGGTGATGGAGTTCTTGCAGCGCCAGGCCTGGATGCCGGCGGACTGGAAACGGTCTATCGCGTATTGGGCCATGTCCAGGCAGTGGCGCACTTTGCGGCGCCATTCCGCCAGCGGCCGGCTCTTGATGGCCGCCCACAACATCATGGGGGTGTGACCGTTGCGGGAGCCGCTGATGGTTTGGTCGTTGGCGGAGATGTAGTCGATTTCCACGGAGATGCGCGACACATTGCTGCGTTTGGCCAGCACGATGCCGCACGGCATGGGCGAGCCTATCATCTTGTGGCCGGACACGCTGATGGAGTCGATGCCGTCGGCGAAGGAGTAAGGCTGCGGGCTGTCGACAAAGGGCAGGATCATGCCGCTGAGCGCGGCGTCCGCGTGCAGGTAGTAGTCCCGCCGCGGGATGCCGGCCTCAGCCAGCTTGTGCTGGATGACGCCGATGTCGTCCACGGCGCCTTTCATGGTGGTGCCGACGTTGACGAAGACGATGGGATGGCGCTCCTGGTCTTGCTGGATTTTGGCCACCAGGTCGTCGTAGTCGATTTCGCCGCTGGGCAGGGAATCCACCGCGCGGGATTTGATGCGCAGCAGCTTGATGATCTTGGCCACGGAGTAGTGGCTGTCCTTGGAGTAGTACAGGGTGGCGTCCGGGAACAGTTCGCGGGCGAGGTAGCAGCCGAACATATTGCCTTCGGTACCGCCGTTGGTCACGTAGCCCCAGCTTTGGTCAAAGGGGATGTGGAACAGTTCGGCGAAGAAGTGCATGACTTCGCGTTCGAAGTCGAAGGAATTCAGCAGGTAGTTGCTGCTTTCGTTCCAGTCGCCGCAGTTGTTGATGGAGAAGCGCAGGAAGCGGTGCAAGGGGGCGTAGTCGAAGTCGGCTGACTCTGGATAAGCGAGATTGAAATATTGGTGTTGCAAGCAGTACTGCCAAAAAGATTCGATACGGTTTTGGTCAAGTTGGGACAGCGACATGGGTGACTCCGTGGTTTCTCAGAACCTGTTCACGATCCGCTGCGCGGCGACGGGATAGTTTAGACAGGGCGTTGAGAACGCTTTCGAAATGCTCACGCACTCTGCGCGCATTCCGCTTTCTCGGCTGTTCTCGCCTTGTCTTGGCTTGTCTTGCAAGCAAGATCGTGAATGGGTTCTTGGTGGGTGGGTATTGCTGGTGTTCTTCCTTGTTGGCTGGGCGTGGGTTGGCGCCCGGTTTTGTCTGTTTTAGGGTTTTGTTAGTGGTTTTTAGTGCGTGTTTACGCTCTGGCGAGCAAGCGCGAGACAAGGCGAGAACAGCTGAGGAAGCGGCATGCACTCGTGGCGCATGAGCATTTCGAAGCCGTACTCACCGTGGGGCGTCTCACGACGCGCGGCAGGTCGTAAACAGGTTCTAAGGGCCGGTTCTGCGCGCCGGCCTCGGCCATGCTTCAAGCGTCCGCTTGCCGCGCGTCCAGCAGCGCTTCCCAGCCCGCCAGGGTGGGGGTGCGGCTCAGTTCTTCCGTGCGCACGGGGATGCCGCGGGCGTTGAGCTCCGCGGCCAGCGTCATCAGGCGCAGGGAATCCAGGCCGTAATACATCAGGTTTTCCGTGGGGTTCAGTTCCCCGTCTTCCGCCAGCAGCTGCCGCAGCCGGCCATGCAGCCATTGGCGCGGGTTGGCGGCTTTTGCTTGAGGCGCGCCGCCGGCTTGCGGCGGGGTGGTGCTGATTGCTTTTTCATTCGTCATGACGATTTCACCTGGATCATTGCATCACGCTAAAAATGTAAATTATAATCATTCGCATTTAGAGATGCCATATGGAGATGGAAGAAATGCAAGAAATCCATTTGTCAATTTTCATGGGTGCGCAATGAGAGAGCTGACTTCAATGCAGGCGGCCTGCTGGATGGGCCGGGGCGATCATTCCGATCTGGGTGGCGTCTCTGCGCATTTGTATGCGGAGTTCGACGGCCAGGCCATTGAGCTGCCGCGTTTGGTGGCCGCGCTGGCCCGGCTGGGCCGCGAGCACGCCATGCTGCGCGCCTGCGTAACGGCGGACGGCATGCAGGCGCTGGCGGCGGCGGACAAAGCGCCCCATCTGGAGGTGGAGGATTTCACCGCCTTGGAGGGCGAGGCGCTGGCGCAGCGCCTGGAAGCCAAGCGCCAGCAGTGGACTCATCAGCGGCTTGACCTGGCAACCGGTCAAGCCGTTCGTTTTTCCATCAGCCTGTTTGGCGCGGGCGATAGCCGGCTGCATGTGGACGCGGACATGATCGCCGTGGACCCGTCCAGCTTCCGCGTGCTGATGGAGGATTTGGCGCTGTTTTACGAATCCCCGGACGCGGAGACGCCGCCCACGCCGTCCTTCTTTGAGTGGTGCGACCGGGCGCGGGACGAGCCCTGGTTCAAGGCGGCCCGGGAGCGGGACCGCGATTGGTGGCGCGCGCAGTTGGCCGATATCGCGCCGGCGCCGTCCTTGCCGCGCCGGGAGGGGCCGGCGGGCGCGGCGTCCAGCCAGCGCTTGTGCGCCTGGCTGGCGCCGGAGCAGCGCCAGGCTTTGCGGCGGTTGGCCAAGGCGCAACGGCTGACGCTGTCCGGCCTGATGCTGGGCGTGTTCGCCCAGGCTTTAGGCGCGGCCACCGGGGACAGGCGCTTCCGGCTGAATGTGCCGGTGTTCTGGCGGCCGCCGCTGTTGGAGGGTGCGGAGCGCATCATCGGGGAGTTCGCCAATCTGGTGTTGCTGGATGTGGATTTGGACGCGGCGCCGACTTTGGGCGCGCTGTGCCGAAACCTGGCCGCGCAGTTGCTGGAGCGCGCCGGCCATTGCGCTTATCCGGGCGTCAATCTGATGCGGGATCTGTCCCGTCATCACCGCTCGCCGCAGATCGCGCCGGTGGTGTTCACCGCGGCGCTGGATATGCCGGGCGGGGAGTTGTTCTCGGAGCGGGTGCGGCGCGCCTTCGGCGCGATGAACTGGGTGATTTCGCAGGGGCCGCAGGTGGCCTTGGACGCGCAGATCGTCAGCGCGGACGGCGGGGTGTTGATCAATTGGGACATCCGCCTGGACGCCTTGCCGCAAGACTGGATCACGCAGCTGTTCAACGATTTCGTGGCCCTGGCCACCGCCGTGGCGGCGGACCCGGCCGCGCTGGAGCGCCCGCTGGCGCAGCCGGAGGCGGAAACGCCGCTGTCGGTGTTGCAGCAGGCTTACCTGTTGGGCCGCACCGCGCAGCTGCCGCTGGGCGGGGTGGCGATGCAGGAGTTCCGCGAATACCACGGGACGATGGACCCGGCGCTGCTGCGCGCCCGGCTGGGCGAGATGGCGCGGCGTCACGATTGCCTGCGCACGGTGATAGACGTTGCGCGCTTGCGGCAGCGGGTCCGCGCGCAGCCGCGGGTGAATCTGCGGGAGGTGGATTTGCGCGCCTTGTCGCCGGCGGCGGCCCTGGAGCGGGTGGCGGCGGCGCGCGAGGATTACGCCCACGCGCTGTTTGATCTGGAGCACGCGCCTTGGGAGCTGACGCTGTTCCTGCTGCCGGACGACAGCTTGACGGTGTTTGCGCGTTTTGATGCCTTGATTGTTGACGGCCGTTCCATCGCCGCGCTGATGCTGGAGCTGTTCCAGGGCGTGGCGGAGCCGAGCAGACCGGCCGCCGCCGCGGCGGCCGAGGCGTCCGCTGAAGCCCGCAAGGCGGACGCGCTGTATTGGAAAAACAAGCTGGCCGATTGCGGCGGCGCGCCGCGGCTGCCTTGGCGCAAGCCCTTGGATCAATTGGGCGTGGCGCGCTATGAGCGGCAAAGCCTGACGGTGAGCGCGGAGCGTTTCGAGCGACTGGGCAAGCTGGGCAACGGCCAACGCTTTTTCAAGAACACCACGGTGATGGCGCTGGTGTTGGAGGTGTTGTCGCACTGGCTGGACGAGGGCGGCTTGTGCGTGGCGGTGCCGGTGGCGCCGCTGCCGTCCGGCGGTTTCTCCAACCGTTCCAGCTTCATCGCGGTCACGTGGCAGGCGGGGCTGGACAGCCTGGCGGAGCGCGGCCGCCGCTTGCAGGCGGACGTGATGGAGGGCTTGCAGCACCTGGCCTTCTCCGGCGTGGACCTGGCGCGGATGTTGTTTGAAAGCCATGGCCCCGGCCCGGCGTTGCCGGTGGTGGTGACCAATGGCTTGTCGTGGCCAACAGCGGCGGACGGCGCCATGCGCCAGATCGGCGGGCTGACCCAGACGCCGCAGGTGGCGATGGATCTGCGCTTTTCCGCGCGGGCGGACGGCGCGCTGGTGTTTGACATCGATTACGCCCGTGACGCGCTGGAACCGGCGCTGGTGGGCGCGGTGCTGAGCGCGCTGGAGCGGGCCATCGAGCAGGTGACGGACAGCGGCGTGTTCGAGGCGCCGGCCGGCCGGATGCTGGATTACGGCCATTACCGGCTGAACAGAGTGGAAGCCGAGGCGCGGCGCGAGAATTTCCTCGGCCGCATCGCCGCCCATATCTTCGACCCGGACAACGCCCGGGTGGCGCTGATCAGCGGTCAGCGGCGGATACGCTACGGCGAGCTGGGCGAGGCGGTGTCCCGGGCGATGGCGGCGCTGAAGGCGCGCGGCGTCAGCGCCGGCCAGGTGGTGGCGGTGTGCCTGCCCCGCAGCCCGGAACACACCATCGTCACCCTGGCTTGCGCCTTCAGCGGCGTGATCTGGGTGCCGATAGACGCGGCGTCCCCGGAGGAGCGGCTGCGTTATTTGCTGGACAACTGCCGGCCGGACTTGGTGGTGGCGGCCCAGCCGCTGCCGACGGAGCATGCGCGGGCCACGCCGGAGCAACTGCTGGCCGAGCCCGCGCCGCTGGCCGCGCGCGGCGGCTGGCAGGCGCTGTCGCTGGGCGAGACGCCGGCGTATTACCTGTACACCTCGGGCACCACCGGCAAGCCCAAGTGCGTGGTGTTGTGCAACCGGGCCACGGCCAATGTCATTGGCTCCACGCTGGAGCATTGGCAGGTGAGCCAGCGCGACGTGTGCCTGTCGGTGACGCCGCTGCATCACGATATGTCGGTGTTCGACGTGCTGGGCAGCCTGACTGCCGGCGCCACCCTGGTGTTGCCGGAGGCGGGCGAGGAGAAGGACGCGGTGCGCTGGAACCAGCTGGTGGACGAGCACGGCGTCACGCTGTGGTGCACGGTGCCGGCCATGCTGGAAATGTTGCTGTCTTGCCGGCGGGACGGCGGGTTGCGAAGCCTGCGGCTGGTGGCCCAGGGCGGGGATTACATCAAGCCGTCCATCGTCGCGGATTTGCGCGCTGTTCTGCCGGCGGCGCGGCTGCTGTCCTTGGGCGGGCCGACGGAAACCACGATCTGGAGCATCTGGCACGACATCGTCGCGGAGGACAGCGCCAAGGTGCCCTATGGCCGGCCGCTGCCCGGCAACCGCTATTGGCTGCTGAACGAACGCGGCGAGCATTGCCCGGCCGGCGTGGCCGGACGCATTCACACCGCCGGCGTCAATCTGGCGCTGGGCTATCTGGAAAACGGCGAGCTGACCCAGCACGACTTCGTCACGGTGCGCGACGAGGCCGGCCAGCAGGCGCGCGCCTTCCGCACCAGCGACTGCGGCCGTTACCGGCCGGACGGGGTGATGATGTTCGACAGCCGGGTCAACGGCTACATCAAGGTGCGCGGGGTGCGGGTATCGCTGCCGGACATCGAGATGGAGCTGATCAAGCATCCGGCGCTGGCCCATGTGCTGGTGGTGGATGTGGGCGATGAACGGCAGGGGGAGTTGGGCATCGGCGCGCTCTACGTGGCCAAGCCCGGCGCAGAGGCGAGCGCGGCGGATCTGCGCGAGCATGCGCGCCGCGTCCTGCCGCAATCCCATGTGCCCACGCGTTTCTTACAGGTGGCGCAACTGCCTTTGTCGCAAAACGGCAAGCCGGACCGCCGCGGCGCGCGCGCCTTGTTGCAGGCGCCGGCCCATGCCCCGGCCCCGGAGCGCGTGGCGGCGCCCGCCGTTGTCGAGGCGCCGGCCGCGGCGACGCGGCACCGGCGTCCGGTGCTGGATATTTATCTGGGCGTGCTGGGGCGTTCCTATCAGGAGCTGGCCGACGAGCTGCTGGATTTCAGCAGCATGGGCTTGCTGCCCCAGCATCTGAAAGCCATTGCGGCGCGCCTGCGGGAAACCTTCGCCGTCGAGCTGTCGCCCGGCCAGCTGCTGCGTTGCCGCAATGTGGCGGATGTGGAGCGTTTGCTGGTGGCTGGCCAGTCTTAAGGGCTTGTTCACGATTTTTTAAGGGCAGGCAATGCCAAGGCATTGAATCCGCTGCGCGGATGATGGTTTGCATTGCCGGGGCTGCCCGGCGGGCAGGAAGGGGAATTTGCTCGGCCAAATTCCCCTTCACCCCAAAGGCCGCCCTGCAAGCCTGGCCTGCGGCTTCCCGCCGGATCCCGTCAGGCCCGAGGCGCGGCTGAACTCGCACCGCGCTAACGTCGCGGTGCTCGAACAAGCAGCCGCTTAAAACCTCGGGCCTGCCACCCGACGGCAGGCTTGAAGGGAGTTGGGGCGCGTCGGGCACGTGGTTTTCTTCGCGCCGAGCAAGCTGAGTCCCGTTGGACTTGGTAGTGCAAAAGATCGTGGACAAGTTCTAAACACTTTTACCCCGGGGCGGCGATCCCGCCCTGGGGACAATCGATAGAACCTTTGATAGAACCTTGGGAGTTTTTCGCATATGGAAATGGCGAACGTAGATGTTGCCGGCGTCGGCATCGGGCCGTTCAATCTGGGCTTGGCGGCTTTGTTGTCGCGTCACTCGGATATCAAAGGGGTGTTTCTGGAGCGCAAGCCGGCGTTTCGCTGGCATGAGGGTTTGCTGTTGCCGGGCACCACGCTGCAAGTGCCGTTCCTGGCCGATCTGGTCACGCTGGCGGACCCCACGCATCCGCTCAGCTATCTGAACTATCTGCACCAGCATGACCGCCTTTACCAGTTCTACTACTACGACAACACTCTGGTGCCGCGCATCGAATACGACGACTACTGCCGCTGGGCCGCGCAGCAGCTGCCGGCCTGCCGCTTTGGCGAGGAGGTGCGGGACGTGGCTTACGACGCGGACGCGGGGCGTTTCGTGGTGGACAGCGAGTCCGCGTCGGGCGGGATGCGCCGCTACGCCGGCCGCGATCTGGTGGTGGGCGTGGGCACTTCGCCGTGGCTGCCGGCGTGGGCGCGCGCCAGCCGTCACCCGCGGGTGATTCATTCCGCCCAGTTCATCCCCAATCAACAAGCGCTGTCGCAATGCCGGCGCGTCACTGTGATCGGCTCCGGCCAGAGCGCGGCGGAGTGCGTGCTGGCGCTGTTCCGCGAGCTGAGCCCGGAGCAGGTGGCGGCCGGGGCGTCCATACAGTGGATCACGCGCGCGCCGGGCTTCCACCCGATGGAGTTTTCCAAGCTGGGGCAGGAGTGTTTCACCCCGGCTTATATGCAGTACTTCCACAGCATCCCGCGCGAGAAGCGCCGCGAGGTGGTGGCCGGCCAGGGCCTGCTGTACAAGGGCATCAGCTTCTCCACCATCGGCGATATTTTCGATCTGCTCTACGAGCGTTCGATAGGCGGCCGCGATCCGGGCCTGAAGCTGTATTCCAATTGCGATGTGGAGGCGTTGGAGGAGCAGGGCGCGGACGGCGCGCTGCGCATGACTTGCCATCACCGGCAGCTGGGCCAGCGTTGCCAGCTGGAGACGGACGCCATCGTCGCGGCCACCGGTTACGCTCACGCCTGGCCGCAGTGGTTTGAGCGCTTGAAGGAGACGGTGCTGGAGGTGGACGCGCAGGGCGATTGCATCGTGGAGGAGGATTTCACCGCCCGCCGCCGCGATCAGGGGCCGGGCCGGGTGTTTGTGCAGAACGCGGAGATTTTCCAGCACGGGGTGGGCTCGCCTGACCTGGGCATAGGCCCGATCCGCAACGCGGCCATCATCAATCAGTTATTGGGTCAGCCGCGTTATCGCCTGCCGCAGCGTTCGGCGTTCCAGCATTATGGGCTGCCGCAGGGCTAGGTTCTAAACCGGCCGGTGGGTATCGCCTGCGGCTCCACCCACCCTACGAAGGTTGCTCGTCGCGGTAGGGTGGGTGGAGCGCAGCGATACCCACGCGGATCGGGGCCTGGGGAGCGTCGGGTGCGGGGTTGCCTGTGTGCTAGCGGAATTTCAAAACATTGAACAAAGATTGTGAACAGGCTGAGCTGTTGGTGGGTATCGCCTGCGGCTCCACCCACCCGACGATGGTTGCTCGTCGCGGTAGGGTGGGTGGAGCGCAGCGATACCCACGCGGATCGGGGCCGGGGCGCGTCGGGTACGCGGTTGCCTGAGCGCTAGAGTCGTTTCAAAACACGGAACAAAGATTGCGAATAGGCTGAGCTGTTGGTGGGTATCGCCTGCGGCTCCACCCACCCTACGGTGGTTGCTTGTCGCTGTAGGGTGGGTGGAGCGCAGCGATACCCACGCGGACTGGGCCTAGGGCGCGGCGGGTGCGGGGTTTCCTGGGGCCAAGCTAAGGTGAAATAGATTGCGAATAGGCTCTGAAGCCGAATGGAATTGACGCCCCCGCCCTCGTTTGAGGGCGGGGGCGTCAAGGTTTTGCGCGTCGTATCACCGACGCGCAGCGGACCGTAAACGACGGCTTAGCCCAGCAGCTCTTCCAGCCTCCGCTCGCTGGCGTCGCCCGTGCTCAACAGCGCGAACAAGCGGTGCAGCGTGGCGCAGATGGCTTCTAGCTGGGCGGCGGAGTAGCGTTCCGCGCGGTAGGTGATGACCAGGCGCAGCGAGCCGTCGTGCGCGTCTTCCATGATCTCGAACTGCAGGCCGAACATGGATTCGCTCTTGTCCGGGTCGATCTGGCGGTAGCGGATCTCGCCGCCGTCCGGGGCCGGCAGCGCGCCGTTGAGCGCGTTGTTGGCGTGGACCTGAACGTAGACGTCGAACAGCAGGCCGTCCGCCGGCGTCATGCCCAGCGCGTTTTGCACCAGTTCCAGCGGAATGTCGGCGTAGGCCATGGAGTCGTTGATGGTCAGGGTCACGTCCTTGAGCAGGCTGCCCAGCGATTGCCCGCGGTCGAAGCGCACCCGGTGCGCCACCATGGTGGTGAAGTAGCCGACGGTGTCGAAATACGCCGCGTCGGTGCGGCCGGAGGACGAGGTGCCGATCACGATTTCCGGCAGATCGCCCAGCTGATGCAGGGCCAGCGCGATGGCGGTGTAGACCACGCTGAACAGCGAGGAGTCATGACGCTTGGCGAAGGCGGTGATCGCTTCCTGCGTGCCCGGCTCGGGCTTGAACTCCAGCCATTTGGCCTTGAAGCCGGCGGCCTGGGCGGGCGCGGCGGTCGGCGCGGCCGGGTCCGGCAGGCGCAGGCCCGGCGTGGCACCGCGCAGCATGGCGGTCCAGTAGTCCATGTGGCGCGGGTTGACGCCCTGGCTCTGCTGCTCCAGTGCGAAGGCGTGGAAGGAGGGCGCCGGGGCGGCCCATTGCGGCGCCTTGCCGGCGGCGCGGGCGCGGTAGGCCAGCGCCAGCTCGTCCATCATCACATTGAGCGACCATTCGTCGATCGCCATGTGATGCACCAGGAAGGACAGGGTCTGGCGGCCGGTGGCCGGGTGGCGCAAGAAGCGTATCCGCAGCGGCAGTTCCCGGCTCAGGTCGAAGCGGTGGGCGGCTTCGTCCGCCAGCGTCAGCCCCTCGCTCTCCGCGCTGCTCCAGAACCACTTGTAGCCGCCGGTTTCCGTCAGCGGCACGATGCGCTGGAGCGCGGCGCCGTCTTCTTGATGGAAGGTGGCGCGCAGGCTGGCGTGGCGTTCCAGCAAGTCCGTGAAGGCCAGGCGGAACAGGTTTTCGTCCACCGGATCGAGGAAGTCCAGCGCGAAGGGCAGGTTGAAGATGGTGCCGAAGTCGTAGGCGGCGTAGGCGCGCCACAGCGAGGCTTGCGCCAGCGCCAGCGGCGCTTGCCGCACTTCGGCGGACGGCGCGGCCTGACGGCGTTGTTCGCTGACGGTGGCGCGCGCGGCCAGCGCGGCGGCGGTGGGCGCTTCAAAGAAGTCGTTGAAGCGGATCTGGATGCCGTGCTTGCTTTGTAGGGTGCCGATGATGCGGGTGGCCAGCAGGGAATGGCCGCCGAAATCGAAGAAGTTGTCGTCCGGCTTCATGCCGGGCTCGGCCAGCACCGCGCGCAGTTCGCTCAGGATGACGGCGGCGATCGCGTCCTGGCCGTCGGCGGCGGGCTGGGCGGCCGCCGGCGGGCGGTAGCCGGTTTCGCCGGCCTGCAAGGGCAGCGGCGTCAGCGCCAGCGGGCGGCGGGCGGCGTCCAGTTGCCGATAGCCCTGGGCCAGCGCGTCCGCCAGGGCCTTGAAGGGCTGGGCCGGCTCCAGGATGGGGTGCAGGCTCAGCGCCAGCACGGCGCTGTGTTCGGTGTGGACGATCAGGGCCTGGAACGGCGGCTGCGTCTCCGCGTCCCAGGGCGCCGCGCGCAGCGCGAGCAGGCGCTCGGCCAGCTGGGCTTCGCTCATGCGCGGGAAGGCGATGCAAGGGTGCCAGCCGGCCACATGGGATTTGCGCAGATCGCCGTCGTCGCTGAACTGGTAACGGGCGTTCAGCTCCGGCCGGGCCTGGATCAGCTGTTGCAGCGCCAGGGTCAGCAGGGCGAGGTCCGTTTGCTCGTCCAGCCGCCAGGCGTCGACAAGGCGGTTCAGGCGTTCCGGGTGTTGCTGCTGCAATAGCCAGCATTGTTCTTCGTGAAGGCTCAGGGGCAGGCGCTGCGACGGGATGTCGGGGTGGGGGTGCGACAAGAGTGGTCTCCTTCTGAAATTCAACAGCCAATAATCGTTGCGGGCGGCGACGGGAGGCCTTTGACGGTCGCCAGTCAACAGGACGCGTCGTCGGGGGATGACGGCCCTGGGAATGCGTGCGGCGGGTTCTTGCGATGAGATGTCTACGGCATGGCAGGCGCGGGATTCCGGCCGTT
This sequence comes from Chromobacterium sp. Beijing, assembly GCF_021496765.1. Lineage (NCBI taxonomy): Bacteria > Pseudomonadati > Pseudomonadota > Betaproteobacteria > Neisseriales > Chromobacteriaceae > Chromobacterium > Chromobacterium sp. Beijing. The sequence continues at coordinate 3,823,955 of NZ_CP053750.1, read as the reverse complement.
TTTCTTAGAACCTGTTCAAAGTCTGCTGCGCTTCGGCGATACGGCGTTGAAAACAACTTCGAAATGCTCATGTACCGCTTGACCATTCCGCTTTCTCAGCCGTTTTCGCCTTGTCTCGCTCTTGTTCGCGAGACTTTGAACAGATTCTTACGGGTCCATCAGGCTAAGAGGGCGCTTATGCGTCATGCCCGGCGGCCGTAAACTGGCTTTTCGGCATAATCCATGCAAAGGACATTGGTTGATTACGTCTTGTATGACGTATTGACAATGTCGGTGATAATAATAAAAATGATTATCATTTGCAAATACAAGTGAAAAGGAGAGGGGCGTGGACAATGGCCCGATCACTTTTCAGTCGCAATTGCGGAGCTTGTACCTGGATCACCACGGCTGGCTGTGCGGCTTGTTGCAGCGCAAGTTGGGCAATCCGAACGATGCGACGGAGCTGGCTCACGACATTTACCTGCACCTCATCCAGAAAGGCCGGCTTCCGCCGGCGGACGAATCGCGCTGCCATTTGGCGCAAATCGCCAAAGGCAAGGTGATTGATCTGCTGCGCCGCCGCCGGCTGGAGGCCCGTTATCTGGAAAGCCAGGCCTTGCAGCCGGAGCCGCGCGCGCAGTCGGAAGAGGCGCGCGCGATGGTGAAGGAGGAGATCAAGGGCGTGGACCTGGCGCTGATGGGCAAATCGTTCAAGGTGCGCCAGGCCCTGCTCTTGTCCCGGCTCAACGGCATGAGCTACGGCGATATCGCCGCGGAGCTGCAGGTGTCGGTGTCGTCGGTGGAGAAATACGTCGCGCTCGGCCTGCAGGCTTGCCGCCGCAGCGTGGAGGCCGGCCTGGGGCAGGGCGCGTGCAAGCCGCATTCATTAATTCGTGTCGTAGAGGAGTTGTCATGAGTGTTGAGGAAGAGGTTTTGGGAGAGGCGGCCGCGGCCGGGCCTATCGCCCGCGTGTTGGCGCCGATACGCGGCCGGCTGATCGCCGCCGGCTTGCTGGCGGGTTTGGGGTCCATGCTGAGCCTGGCGCCGCTGGCCGGCGTCGCCCATATCGCGCAGCTGGCGCTGGGCCAGGGCGCGGCCGCCTTGGGCGGCGATGTCTTGTGGCGGGTGGTGGGCCTGAGCCTGCTTTGTCTGTTCGCCGGCATGACGCTGATTCTGGCCGGCGACGTGGTGGCCCATCTGGCGGACAACCGCATCACCGGCCTGCTGCGTCTGGCCATCACCCGCCGGCTGGCCAAGGTGCCGCTGGGCTGGTTCACCAGCCGCGCCTCGGGCGAGGTCAAGCAGGCGATGCACGACGATATCGGCACCCTGCACAGCCTGACCGCCCATTTCTACACCACGCTGGGGCGCAGCGCGGGCGCGGTGCTGGCGTCCATTGCGTATCTGTTTGCGATGGACTGGCGCATGGCCATCGCCTCGCTGCTGCCGTTTCCGCTGTTCTTCCTGTTCTTCGCGCGGGCGCACAAGGCCAGCGCGGCCAATATGGAGAGCTTTGGCGCCGGCATGGCGCGCATCAACAACGCAGTGGTGGAGTTCGTCAACGGCATTCCGGTGGTCAAGGCCTTCGGCGCGCAGCACAAGGCGCACGGCAGCTACCGCGCGGCGATAGACGCCTTCGCCAGCGCCTTCACCGATTTCACCCGGCCGCTGGTCAGCGCGATGGCCAACGCCAACGCCATCATCGCGCCGGTGTCGGTGCTGGGCGTGGTGCTGGCTTTCGGCGCGCTGATGGTGGGCCTGGGCTGGATCGCTCCGGTGGACGTGCTGCCCTTCGCCCTGGTGGCGCCGGGCCTGAGTTCGCCGCTGTTGATGCTGAGCTACATCACTCATGATTTGAACCACGCCACCGGCGCGGCCCAGCGCGTGCACGCGCTGTTGCAGACGCCGGTGCTGGAAATCGCCGCCGGCGCGGCGCGGCCGGCCGACGCCGAAATCCGCGTGGAAGGGCTGAGCTACGGCTATGCCGAGCAGGAGCCGGTGCTGTCCGGCATCGATTTCACGCTGGCCCCGGGCACGGTGACGGCCATCGTCGGCCCCTCCGGCGCCGGCAAGTCCACGCTGGCGCGGCTGCTGCTGCGCTTCTTCGATCCCAGCGCCGGGCGCATCACCCTGGGCGGCGTGGATCTGCGGCAGCTGGACAGCGCGGAGCTGTATCGGCGCATCGGTTTTGTGTTGCAGGACGTGAGGCTGATCCACGCCAGCGTGCGCGACAACATCGCGCTGGGCCGGCCTTCCGCCAGCCAGGCGGAAATCGAGGAAGCCGCGCGCATGGCCAATATCCATGATCGTATTCTCGAGCTGCCGCGCGGCTATGACGCGGTGATCGGCGAGGACGTGCAGTTCTCCGGCGGCGAGGCTCAGCGGCTGAGCATCGCCCGCGCGGTGTTGCTGGACCCGCCTGTGCTGGTGCTGGACGAGGCGACGGCGGCGGCCGACGCGGAAAACGAGGTCAAGCTGCAGCAGGCGCTGTCCGCCTTCGCCCGCGGCCGCACCCTGGTGGTGATTGCGCACCGGCTGGACACGGTGATGCAGGCGGACCAGATCCTGGTGGTGGACAAGGGCCGGCTGATCGAGCGCGGCCGCCACCATGAGTTGCTGGAACAGGGCGGCTGCTACGCGCGGCTGTGGGCGCAGGGTCATTACGGCAAGGCCGGAGAAGCAGAACAGGAAGGATTGGTGCCGCAATGTTGAAGACTTTTATTCGGCTGCTGGGGGAGGACGCGGCCAAATTGCGCCGTTACGCGTGGCTGGCGCTGACCTACAGCCTGCTGTGCGGCGTGACCATCGTGATGCTGGCGCCGGTGCTCAGCCATCTGCTGGCCGGCGAGGCGCGCGCGGCCGGCGCGTGGCTGGCGGCGCAGGCGCTGGGCGTGGCGCTGTGCTGGGGCTTGCGGCGCAAGGTGGAGAAAGCCGGCATCGCCGTCGGCATCGCCGTGCTGCAAGGCGGACGCCACCGTTTGGCCGAGCATGTCGGCGGCCTGCCGGTGGGCTGGTTCAGCGCCGGCAACACCGCCCGGCTCAATCACATCGCCACCCAGGGCATGATGGAAATGGCCCAACTGCCGGCCCATGTGTTCACCCCGCTGTTTGTCGGCGTGGTGACGCCGGTGGTGGTGCTGGGCGCATTGTTCGCCGTCAATCCGCTGATGGGCTGGGTGGGGCTGGCCAGCCTGCCTTGCCTGCTGCTGGTGTTTGGGCTGACCGCGCGGTTGAGCCAGCGCGCGGACCAGGCCTATCAGCAGCACGCCGGCCAGAGCAGCCAGCGCATGGTGGAGTTCGCGCAGGCGCAATCGGTGCTGCGCGCCTTCAACGGCGAAAGCGGCGGCACGCGTTTCCTGGAGCAGGCCATCGCCCAGCAGCAGCGCTCCGGCCGGCGCTTGATCCGGCTGTCGGCCTTGTCCTCGGTGCTCAACGTCTGGGCGGTGCAGGCCAGTTTCGCCGCGCTGCTGCTGGTGGCCGCGCTGTGGCTGAGCGACCATGCCGGCCTGGGCCTGACCCCGGCCACGGTGATTCCGGCGCTGGTGGCGCTGATGCTGATGAGCCGCTTCATCGACCCGCTGCTGGACGTGGCCGGCTATAGCGAGGTGCTGCGCGGCGCGCGCGGCCAGCTGCAGGCGGTGGCCAAGCTGTTCGAGGTGGAACCCATGGCCGAGCCGGTCCGTTCCGGCGAACCGGCGGACGCCTCGGTGGAGTTGCACCGGGTGGGCTTCCGCTACGGGCCGGAACAGGTGCAAGTGCTGAGCGAGCTCAGCCTGCGGATTGAGCCGGGCAGCATGACGGCGCTGGTGGGCGCGTCCGGTTCCGGCAAAACCACGGTGTTGCGCCTGATCGCCCGCTTCTTCGACGTGGACCAGGGCGAGGTGAAAGTGGGCGGCGTGGATGTCCGCGATCTGTCCAGCGAACGGCTGGCCGGCCAGATCAGCCAGATCTTCCAGGACGCTTATCTGTTCCAGGGCAGCATCGGCGACAACATCCGCATCGGCAAGCCGGACGCCAGCGACGCCGAAGTGCTGGCGGCGGCCAGGCTGGCCGGGGTGGAGGAAATCATCGAACGCCTGCCGCAGGGCCTGGACACGCCGGTGGGCGAGGGCGGCGCGCGCTTGTCCGGCGGCGAACGCCAGCGCATTTCCATTGCGCGGGCGCTGATCAAGGACGCGCCCATCCTGCTGGTGGACGAGGCCACGGCGGCGCTGGACACCGAGAACCAGGCCGCCATCGCCGAGGCGCTGGCCCGGCTGCGCGGCAAGCGCACCCTGATCGTCATCGCCCACCAGCTGTCCACGGTGGAGATGGCGGACCAGATCGTGGTGCTGGAGGACGGCAAGGTGCGCGAGCAAGGCAGCCATGCCGAGCTGAGCGCGCGCGCCGGCCTTTACGCCCACTTCCTGGAGCAGCGCAGAAGCGCAAAAGGCTGGCGCATCACCGCGGCGCCGGCCGCAGAGGCCCTGTCTTGAAACGACTCGCCTTGCCGCTGCTGCTCTTGGCCTGCAGCGGCTTGTCTTTGATGGTGGGGGCCAAACAGATGGCCTGGACCGGGCCGCTGGCCCTGTCCGACGACAGCTGGCTGACCCTCACCGCCAGCCGGCTGCCGCGCCTGGCGGCGCTGCTGCTGGTGGGGGTGGGGCTGTCGGTGTGCGGGGTCATCCTGCAGCAGATCGTGCGCAACCGCTTTGTGGAGCCGGCCACCTCCGGCGGGCTGGACGCGGCCAAGCTGGGCATCCTGGTGGGGCTGAGCCTGGTGCCGGAGGCCGGCAACCTGGGGCGGATGTTGTTCGCGCTGGCTTTCTGTTTTGTCTCCAGCCTGGTCTTCATCGCCATCATCCGCCGCATCCAGTTCAAGAACACCGTGCTGGTGCCGGTGATAGGGCTGATGTACGGCAGCGTGCTCAGCGCCGTGGCCGAATTCTACGCCTACCGCCACAACATCCTGCAAAGCATGCAGGGCTGGCTGCTGGGCGATTTTTCCAAGATCGTTGAAGGCAATTACGAGATCGTCTACCTGATCCTGCCCATCGTCGCGCTGGCGTATTGCTACGCCCACCGCTTCACCGTGCTGGGCATGGGCGAGGAGATGGCGGCCAGCCTGGGCCTGAGCTATGCGGCCACCGCGGCGCTGGGCCTGGTGCTGGTGGCGGTGACGGTGGCCGCCACCGTCATCACCGTGGGCGCCATTCCCTTTGTCGGCCTGGTCATTCCCAATCTGGTGGCGCTGCGCTGGGGCGAGAACCTGCAGCGCACGCTGCCCATCGTCGCCGCCTGCGGCGCCTTGTTGATGTTGGTCTGCGACATCATCGGCCGCCTGCTGATCTACCCGTTTGAAGTGCCCATCGGCCTGACCGCGGGCAGCGTGGGCGGCGTCTTGTTCCTGATGATGATTCTATGGAAGCACAAATGAGGGACGCCCTGATCCGCCGCGGCGTCTGGGCGCTGGCGGCGGCGCTGGCGCTGGCGTTCCTGCTGCTGGGCTCCGGCCTGGATTTCGATTACGTGATTCCCAACCGCCTGATCCGCCTGGCGGCGATGGGGGTGGCCGGCGTCTGCATCGCCGTGTCCGCGCTGACCTTCCAGACGCTGACCGGCAACCGCATCCTGACCCCGGCCATCATGGGCTACGAGGCGATCTACCTATTGCTGCAGGCGCTGCTGGTATTGCTGCTGGGCGCGCAAAGCCTGGCGCTGCTGGGCCGCCACGGCAACGCGCTGCTGTCCATCGCGGTGATGCTGGCCTATTCCTGGGCCTTGCACCGCGCGCTGTTCCGCAAGGAGCGCAACGATCTCTATCTGCTGCTGCTGAGCGGCCTGGTGCTGACCATGGTGCTGGGCACTTTCACCCAGTTCATCCAGCTCAAGACCAGCCCCGGCGAGTTCGCCATCCTGCAGGGCTTCAGCTACGCCTCCTTCAACCGGGTCCAGCCCGGGGCCTTGCTGTTCGCCGCGCTGCTGACCGCGGCCGCGGCCTGGCTGGTGCGCCGGCGGCTGGCGGTGCTGGACGTGCTGCTGCTGGGGCGCGAGCAGGCCATTTCCCTGGGCGTGGACTACCCCGGCAATGTGCGCATGCAACTGGCGCTGATCGCGGTGCTGGCGGCGGTGTCCACCAGCCTGGTGGGGCCCACCGCCTTCATGGGCGTCTTCGTCGCCAACATCACTTACGCGCTGGCGCGCACCTTCCGGCACCGGGTCACGCTGCCGCTGGCCTGCGCCGTCGCCATCGCCATCTTTATTGCTGCCCAACTCCTGGTGGAGCAGCTGTTCAATTACAAAACCACCGTCAGCATTCTGGTCAACCTGGTGTGCGGCGCCTATTTCCTGGCGCTGATGGTGCGCAGCAGAGGACATGCATGATCACGCTTGAGCGCGTCTACAAAGCCTACGGCGACAAACAGGTGCTGCGCGACGTCAATCTCAGTTTTCCCTCCCGGCAAGTCACCTCGCTGATCGGCCCCAACGGCGCCGGCAAGAGCACGCTGCTGATGTCCGTCGCCCGGCTGTTGAAGCCCAGCGCCGGCCGCATTCTGATGGACGGCGAGGAGATAGAGCGGATTCCGCTGCGCAGCTACGCCAAGCGCGTGGCCACCTTGCGCCAGCACCCCAATATCGGCCTGCGCCTGACGGTGGAGGAACTGGTGGGTTTCGGCCGCTTCCCTTACAGCCAGGGCCTGCTGAGCCGGGACGACCGCCGCGCGGTGGACGAGGCGCTGGCCTTCCTGGGCCTGCAGCCGCTGCGCGCCCGCTATCTGGACGAGCTCAGCGGCGGTCAGCGGCAGATGGCTTTTCTGGCGATGAGCATCGCCCAGCAGTCCGACTACCTGCTGCTGGACGAGCCGCTCAACAACCTGGACATGAAGCACGCGGTGCGCATCATGCAGGCCATACGCCGGCTGAGCGAGGAACAAGGCCGCACCGTGATCCTAGTGGTGCACGACATCAACTTCGCCGCCAATTACTCGGACCACATCGTCGCGATGAAGGCGGGCGCGGTGCATGGCTGCGGCCCGGTGGCCGAGGTGGTCACCCAGGCGCGGCTGCGCGATCTCTACGGCCTGGCCGTGGACATCCTGCCCAGCGAGCGCGGCTTCGTCTGCAATTACTTCAATCCCTCACCCACTGGAGAAACCGTATGAGCATTCATAAGACGCCGCGCGCGCGCGCGGCCCTGCTGGCGCTGGCCGTGGCCGGCGGCTTGCTGGGCTGCGACGCCCGACAGGCCGCGCCGGAAGCGGCCGCCGCCGCGCCGGCGGCCCAGGCCGCCTACGCCCCTGTCACCGTCAAGCATGAGCTGGGCACCACCCAGATCAAGAAGCGGCCGGAGCGGGTGGTGGCCTTCGACATGAGCGAGCTGGACGCGCTGGACCAGTTGGGCGCGCCGGTGGCGGGCATCTCCAAGGACTATGTGGCCGGCTTCCTGAAGAAGTACGAGCAGGACCCCAAGGTGATGGACGTGGGCACCACCATCCAGCCCAATCTGGAACGGCTGCACGCGCTCAAGCCGGACCTGATCCTGATCTCGCCGCTGCAGGCGCAAAGCTATCCGGAGCTGAGCCGCATCGCGCCGACGCTGCATTACGACATCGACCTCAACAACCGCCCCGGCCATACCCTGGACACGGCCAAGGAGCATTTGCTGACCCTGGGCCGGATTTTGGGCAAGGAGGCGCTGGCGCGCGAGAAAGCCGGCGAGATCGACGCCAAGATCAAGCAGGTGCGCGAGGTGACCGCCGGCCGCCCGGAAAAGGCGCTGATCGTGCTGCACAACAACGGCGCTTTCACCTCCTACGGCGTGCGCTCGCGCTACGGCTACATCTTCGACACCCTGGGCGTGAAGCCGGCCAGCAATGAGACCAATAGCGGCCTGCACGGCCAGCCCATTTCCAATGAGTTCATCCAGCAGGCGGACCCGGACATCTTGTACGTGATAGACCGCACCGCGGTGATGGAGCGGCGGCCGGCCCTGAATCTGAAAACCCTGGACAACCCGCTGCTGCGGCAGACCAAGGCCTGGCGCAATGGCAAGGTGATCTTCGTCGACGCCGAAACCTGGTATCTGTGCACCGCCAGCCTGAGCTGCCTGAACCGGATTGGGGATGAGGTGATCAAGGGCTATCGCAGCTGAAGGCCGGTTTACGATCTTTGCTGCCGTGTTTTGAAATCCAGCGCGGTACACGGAAAACCGCGCAGCCGATGTGTCCCGGCCCTTCAAGAGATTTCCGCGTGGGTATCGCTGCGCTCCTCCCACCCTACTGATGACGAGCAAGCCTGTGTAGGGTGGGAGGAGCCGTAGGCGATACCCACCAGCGGCCTCTATGTTCACCAAGGTAGCTCTTGAAACCAGCTTTCATGATCTGCTGCGCGTCGTGAGGCGCGCGTTCAAAATGCTCCTACCCCTTGCACATTCCGCTTTCTCAGAACGTGTTTACGATCTCGCGAGCTAAGGCGAGACAAGGCGAAAACGACCGAAAAAGCGGAATGTACGAGTGGTACATGAGCATTTTGAGGGCGTTTTCAACGCCGTATCGCCGACGCGCAGCAGATTGTAAACAGGTTCTCAGCGGTTTTTGCTCTTGCTCGCGAGACGTTGACAAGCGCTAAGCCGGGCGCGAGTTGACTTGACGATGTGCTATCAAAAATGATTTTCATTTCTATTTGAGGGTTTCGCACTTTGCTTCGGAATACATAGTGAAGTGAAACAATCTCCTCACGTAGAAAGGAATCTGGATGTTGAGTCAGAAACGGTCGGCCTCCCCCATATCAACTACACGCCGACTCGCGCCGCAATCCGCCTTCCCCCTGAATACGCTGCGCGCCGCCACCCATCTGGCCCTGATGGTGGGCTTTGGCGGCGCCGGCCTGAGCTTGGCGCCGGCGGCGCTGGCGGCGGACAATGCGCCGGCCCAGGCCAGCAACGGCGCGCCGGAACGGCTGGCGCCGGTGGTGGTGCAAGGCCGCCGCGTCTACGCCGGCGGCCAGCTGGCCACCGATAGCCGGGTGGGCGTGCTGGGCAATCTGGACGTGATGGACACGCCGTTCAGCACCATCAGCTACACCGAGGACTATGTGGCCAACCAGCAGGCGCGCGAGATAGGCGCGCTGATCGGCGCCGCCGATCCCTCGGTTCACGTGGCCAGCAAGGGCACCATCCTCGAGAAATTCAATATCCGCGGCTTCCCCACCTCGGCCAACGACATCACCTTCAACGGCCTGATCGGCATGGCGCCCAATCTGCGCGGCTCCACCGAGATGGCGGCGCGGGTGGAAGTGCTGAAGGGGCCGTCCACCCTGCTCAACGGCATGCCGCCGGAAGGCAGCCTGGGCGGCAGCGTCAACATCGTGCCCAAGCGCGCGGGCAACACGCCGCTGACCTCGGTCACCGCGACTTATGAATCCGACAATATGCCCGGCGTGCACGTGGATGCGGGCCGGCGCTTTGGCGACAGGCAGCAGTGGGGCGTGCGCTTCAACGGCGTTTACCGCAACGGCGACACCGCGGTGGACAAGCAGAAACAGGGCATGAATCTGGCCTCGCTGGGCCTGGACTGGCGCGGTGAGCGCGCCCGCGTCTCGCTGGACCTTTACCGGCAGCGCGAAAAGATGGACGGCATCAATTACTTCGGCATCTTCTCCATCGCCCCGGGCGTGACCCAAGTGCCCACGCCCAAGAAAGGCGATTACCAGTTTGCGCCGGATTGGGCCACCAATACCAACACCACCCAGGTGGCCTTGCTGCGCGGCGAATACGAGCTGAGCGAGGCGCTGACCCTGTACGGCGCCTATGGGCATCGCAAGGCGGACTTCGACGCCACCATCACGCGCGACCGCTTGCTCAATAACGCCGGCGACCTCAGCGTGAGCGCGTTCCGCCTGATGAACGAGGGCACGCAGAAATCCGGCGAGGCTGGCGTGCGCGGTCATTTCGACACCGGCAAGATTCAGCATAAGTGGTCGCTGGCGGCCACGCGCTTCACCTCGGAGCGCAGCTACCGGGATGGAATGGGCCCCACCTTCAACACCAATTACTATGCGCCGTCCTTCGGGTCCATGCCGGCGTTCCGGTATATGGGCAGGAGCGTTCAGGACAAGCTGGGCAGTATCGCCCTGGCGGATACGCTGTCCTTCATGGACGGTAAGGTGCAGTGGACGGTGGGCACGCGGCGTCAGAACGTGCAGAGCAGCAACTACGACGCCGCCGGCGCGCAAACCTCCAACTACGACCAAAGCCGCTGGTCCCCGGCCACCGCCTTGCTGGTCAAGCTTTCGGACCAGCTCTCGGTTTACGGCAACTACATCCAGGGCCTGAACCAGGGCGGCGTGGCGCCGGACACGGCCAAGAACGCCGGCGAAAGCCTGCAGCCGTATCAGACCGAGCAGTACGAACTGGGCGCCAAGCTGGATTGGGGCGGCCTCACCCATAGCCTGAGCCTGTTCCAGATCGCCCGGCCCAGCGCTTACACCAGCCCGGACAGCAATGTGTTCGGCGTGTACGGCGAACAGCGCAACCGCGGCCTGGAGTGGAGCTTCTGGGGCGAGGCCAGCCGCGGCCTGCGTCTGATGGGCGGCGCGTCCTACACCAGGGCCGAGCTGACCAAGGCGCTGGACCCGGCGCACCTGGGCAAGCAGGCCTCCGGCGTGCCCAAGGTGATGGCCAAGCTGGGCGTGGAATACGATATCGCCGCCCTGCCGGGCCTGACCGCCACCGGCAACGCCCAGTACGTGGGCGAGCGCTTCGTCCGCGACAACAACCAGCTGTCCTTGCCGTCCTACACCACGTTTGACCTGGGCGCCCGTTACACCACCAAGCTGGCCGCCAAGGAAATCACCTTGCGCGCCTCGGTGCAAAACGTCGCCAACCGCGCTTACTGGGTGGGTTCGTGGAGCGGCGGCGACGGCAGCGGCTTGTCCGGCGGCCTGGGCGCGCCGCGCACCTTCCTGCTGTCCGGCACCGTGTCGTTCTGAGCATCCGCTTCGCGGACTCTGAGCTTTGCCCTGCCGGCCATGCGGGGCGTTTGACCGACGCCGCGGCTTCCGCCGCGGCGTTGTCGCGTTTACATCACCTTGCAAATCAGCTTATGGGCGGCTTGCAACTCCTGCCGCACCGGCTCCAGCAGCGCCGCGATCTGCTCGCCGTTCAGCGTCTTGGTGTCCGGGCAGCTCAGCAGCAAGGACATCAGCGCTTGCAGGCTTTGGGTGGCGGAGTGAAAACGCAGCACGCTGCGGGTCAGGCCCTCGTCCACCTCCAGATAGCGGCGGTCCAGCTTGCGGCACAAGGCCTCCAGTTCCGGCCGGCCCTGGGCGTTGGCGCGCAGCTCTTGCAACAGGTCTTGCAGTTGCAACAGGACCGGGGTGGCTTGGGCGTTCATGGCCGCTCCTCCCCAACAGTGACAAAACGAGGATGCCGCCGGTGCAAATTAAATATATTCATTATGAGCTCCACAAAGATCTGCTCTAAGAAACGCCTGCGCGGCGCGGAGGACGCGGGCAGGCTCATGGCCGCGCTGTCGGGCGCGGCGCATGGCAGCCTGAGTGGGGAAGGCGGGAGCGTCAAGACGACAGCCGGGCCGGCCTTGGAACAGACTCTTTAGGCCTTACCAGCGCGCGCGCTTGAACAGGCTGAGCCGGTTGATGCGGAACAGCCGCGCCGGACGCTGCTTGCCGCCGAGGAATTCTTCGGTGGCTTCCAGAATGGCGGCCTCGTCCGCGTATTCGCCGGGCTTGGCGTCCGCCACTTTGATGCCCAAGCGGGAGCGGAAAGTGCCGCGGGACACGGTCTCGCCAAAAATCTGCTCGTAAGTGCGTTGCAGCTGGGTGAGGGTGAACCGTTCGGGCAGCAGCCAGCAGGGCAGGGTGGAGTAGCTGGCCTTGTTGCGCACCCGCTGCACCGCTTCCCGCACTTGCTCCGCGTGGTCGAAGGCCAGCTCCGGCAGCTGGTCCACATCGTAAAAGTGGAATACGCCGTCCCCGGCGTCCTGCAGTTGCTGCAGCGGGATCAGCGCCACGTGGGAGATGGCCACCGACCAGCCTCGCGGGTCGCGCCGCGGACCGGCGAAGGTGCGCAACTGTTCCAGATAGCGCGGCTCCAGCCCTGTCTTGTCGCGCAGCACGCGCATGGCGGTGGCTTCGCAGCTGTCGTCCTTATCCACATGCACATAGCCGCCGGGCAGCGCCAGCTGGTGTTGGCAGGGGGCGTGGCTGCGGCGGTGCAGCGCCACTTGCAGGCCGGCGGCGCCCAGAGTGAGCAGGACAATGTCCACGCTGACGGCGGGCGCGGGGCGCGAGGGTCTCATAGGAGGTCTCCGGTTTGGCTTTTCCAATATTTTCCGCCATATAGTTGCAAAACTCAACTAAGTGAATTTATACTGTGCGCATGTTAGTTGAAATTATCAACTAAGTAAGTCAACGCAGCGCAGGAGTCAGCATCATGTTCAAGATTTTCGCGGATTCGCAGCAAGGTGGCAGTCAGCCGCTGGCCTTTCAGAGCACGGTGTTTCCCGGTGGGGAAGTGCAGGTGTCGGTGGAAGTGGACGCGCCGGCGCAGGCCTTGCGCCTGCACGCCCATCTGCCGGACGCGCAAGCGGTGATGAGTTTGCTGATGCTGAGCGACGCGCTGCGTCGCGCTTACCCGGGCCGCCCGCTGGCCTTGCATCTGCCCTATGTGCCGTATGCACGCCAGGACCGGGTGGCCAACCCGGGCGAGGCGCTGAGCGCCAAGGTGTTCTGCCAGCTGATCAATGCCCAAGGCTACAGCCGGGTGGTGATCCAGGACCCGCACAGCGATGTGGTGACCGCACTGTTGGACCGGGTGGAAGTGGAAGACCCGCTGCCGGCGCTGCGCCGGGTGCTGGAGCGAGTGGGCCCGGCGGCGCTGGTGGCGCCGGACGCCGGCGCGCGCAAGCGGGTGCTGAAGCTGGCGCGGGAGCTGGGCTGCGAGGCGGTGCTGGCGGACAAGGAGAGGGACACCCAAAGCGGCCGCATCAGCGGCACCCAGGTGGCCGGCCCTTTGCCGGCGCTGCCCTTGCTGGTGGTGGACGATATCTGCGACGGCGGCCGCACCTTCACCGAGTTGGCCAAGGCGCTGCGCGCTCGCCAGCGGGAACAAGGTCTGGACGCGCCGCTGTACCTGTATGTGACCCACGGCATTTTCAGCCATGGCCTGGAACCGCTGCTGGAGCATTACCAGCAGGTATTCAGCCGCAACGACTGGACGGCGGATGTCCGCTGCCAGCTGGTTTGACTCACTTAATTTAGATAGGGAATCCATCATGAACGCCCCCATCCACCCCCTGGCCCGTGAACTGAACCAACTGCAGCCGTTCAACCTGGCGGACTTCTACAAAACCGGCCATCCCTCCATGTATCCGGCTGCCACCACCAAGCTGGTGGCCAATTTCACCCCGCGTTCGGCCAAGTACGCGCCGGTGCTGCCGGAGCTGTTCGACAATAAGGTGGTGTGGTTCGGCCTGCAGGGTTTCATCCAGCAATACCTGATCGATTTGTTCGACCAAGAATTCTTCCGCCAGCCGCGGGACAAGGCGGTGCGCAAATACCAGCGCCGCATGGATACGGCGCTGGGCGCCGGCGCGGTGCCGGCAGGCCGGCTGGAAGCGCTGCACGCGCTGGGTCATCTGCCGTTGGAAATCCGCTCCCTGCCGGAAGGCGCGCGGGTGGACATCAAGGTGCCGCCGGTGATCTTCAGCAACACGCATCCGGATTTCCCCTGGGTGGCCACCTATTTTGAAACCCTGTTCAGCTGCGAATCCTGGAAGCCGTCCACCGTGGCCACCATCGCGTTTGAATTCCGCAAGCTGCTGGATTACTTCGCCCGCCTCACTGGCAGCGCGCCGGAGTTCGTCAATTGGCAGGGCCATGATTTTTCCATGCGCGGCATGAGCGGGGTGCACGACGCCATGCGCTGCGGCGCCGGCCACCTGCTGTCCTTCACCGGCACCGACACCATTCCGGCGCTGGACTATCTGGAGGACTTCTACGACGCGGACGCGGAGCGGGAACTGGTGGGCGGCTCCATTCCGGCGTCGGAGCACAGCGTGATGGCGCTGCGCATCCTGCTGACGCTGCAGCGGCTGCGCCGCGACCCGGCCCACGCCGGGCTGGAGGAGGCGGCGCTGCGCCGGCTGGCGGAGCGTGAGGTGGTGCGAGAATTCGTCAGCCAGGACTATCCGCGGGGCATGGTGTCCATCGTCAGCGATACCTTTGATTTCTGGAACGTGCTCACGGTGATTGCCCGCGAATTGAAGGACGACATCCTGGCGCGAGGTCCGGACGCGCTGGGCAACGCCAAGGTGGTGTTTCGCCCGGACTCAGGCGATCCGGTGAAAATCCTCACCGGCTACCGCGACGAGGAACTGGTTCGCGTCGACGGCCTGCCGGCGCGGGACGCGAACGGCGCGTACACGGCGCTGGCCGACGGCCAGCGGGTGACGGAGGCGGAGCGCAAGGGCGCGGTGGAGTGCTTGTGGGAGATTTACGGCGGCACGGTCAGCGACGCCGGCTACCGGCTGCTGGACAGCCATGTGGGCCTGATCTACGGCGACTCCATCACCCTGCCGCGCGCCCGCGCCATCCTGCGCCGGCTGGCGGCCAAGGGCTTCGCCTCCGGCAATGTGGTGTTCGGCATCGGCAGCTTTGTCTACGGCATGAATTCGCGGGACACCTTCGGCTATGCGTTGAAGGCGATTTACGCGGAAGTGGATGGCGAGGCGGTGGATATCTACAAGGACCCGGCCACGGACGACGGCACCAAGAAATCCGCCAAGGGCCTGCTGCGGGTGGAGCGCGAGGGCGATCATTACGTGCTGCACCAGCAGCAGACGGCGGAGCAGGCGGAGGGTGGCGAATTGCGGCCGGTGTTCCGCGACGGCCGCTTGCTGGCGCGGCAATCGCTGGCGGAAATCCGGCAGCGGCTGATGGCTTCCTGGCAATGCCCGGAACCGGGCAGCATCCGCTGGGGCGCGGAGGACTGAGGCGCAGTAGGTTGTGAACGGACTCTAAGAACGTGTTTACGATCTCGCGAGCTAAGGCGAGACAAGGCGTTGCGGCTGAGAAAGCGGAATGTACGCGTGGTACATGAGCATTTCGAAGCGGTTTTCAACGCCGTATCGCCGACGCGTAGCAGATCGTAAACAGGTTCTAAGGCCGGGCGTCATGCCTGGCCTTATTGCATTGTCGGGGACTCAATCAAAGCTCAGCTCCACGGTGGCGGCGGCATTGACCAGGCCGGGCCGGATGGCGGGGCCGCTGGCGGCGTAGCGCACCACCATGGGCAGCGCATGCTGTTGCCTGGCCGCCAGGCTGGTGAACTCGGTGCCCAGTGTATAGGCGCCGGTTTCGCCCTGGCGCTGCAGCTCCAGCCCAATGCCCTGGGCGCTGCCAGGCCCGCCGGCGATGCTCAGCAGCGTGCCGGCGGCGCCGGGCGCGTTGGCGTCGCTCAATTTGGCGCTGACGCTGGTGCCGGGCGCGCAGTCCAGATCGATGTTGAACGGCTTATCGCCGGTGCGGCCGGCGCCGGCGAAGTCTCGGGTGCTGGCGTCGGGCAGGCGGACGGTTTGGCCGGCGTTTTTGAACGAGCAGCCTATCACCCTGATGGCGGGCTGATTGAAGGAGTAGGTGTAGAGCGGCTGTCCGTGATCGCCGCCTTTCTTGTTCTTGTAGTTGACGGCATGGCTTTCCGGATTGAGCCGACCGGAGGTCACCGGGCCGGTTGTGACCAGTTCGATCGTGTCGGTAATGGTGACGGTATCGTTCAAGGGCATGCCGCGTAGATTGGTGCGGCCATTGTTCAGGCTTGTGGTGCTGAAGGTCTGAGATTTTCCGGAGTGGGTATTGCTGTTTATCCAGCGAATGCCGATGCCGGAAGTTTGGGTTTTTCTGACGCCGCTAAGCGATGAGCTGCCGTTGTCGGTGTTGCCATAGGACAAAAAGGCGTACCAGTTGTGTTGGCCGTTGGCGCTGCGCTTGTCGCATTTGACCGTGGTTGTCAGCACCTGCTTGGCGATCAGGTGCCCGGCGGGCGCCAGGTATGGAATTACCAAGGGATCGGGAAGCGCTGGAGTGATGGTTGATGAAACCACTTTGCAATCGGCATGGCTTGGGCGGCTGCAGCTTCCCAGCGTCAATAGCAAGACGAGGCAGGCCAGCAGCGGGCGGCGGGTAGGCGGCGTGTGCATTTGGGTATCCTTTTCTTTGATTAAGCGTGGTGCTTAGTGGCAGGGCAGTTCTAGCCGCAGGTAATGACGCCCTGGCTTGGCGGGCGGCAGCTTATAGCGGGCGCTGCAGCCGCCGCCGCTCCATTTCACGGCCAGCAGGCCTTTCGGTTGTTTAAGCAAGAGCAACGTCCGGCCTTGCGGGTCCACGATGCCCAAGGGTTGGCCGGCGTCGTCCTCCACGCTGGCGCCAAACGGCGCCGCGCTGCCGTCGCGGCGGCGCAGGCTGAATTGAACGCGTCGGCCGCTGCGCGCCTTGAACACGGCCTTCACCACCGCGCCGCGGCGCGGCACCACTTGCTTGACGCCGTCCTCCAGTTCCAGCGCCGCGCCCAGTTTGAGGCTGTCCAGGCTCAGGCTGTTGGCGCGATAAGGCTGGGCGTCGGCGCGCACGCTGTAGCCGTTGTCGTTCAGGCCGGCGGCACCGTCCACTTGCAGGAGGGCGAAGGTGTCGCCGACGGTGCGGCTGAGGTTGAGGCCGCCGCCGTGGACGACGATGGCGCCGTTGGCGCCCAGGTTGGCGGATTGATGGCCGCGGGCGGCGCTGTAGGCAGCGCTCAGCTGCGCGACATCGCCCTGATGGACGCCGCTGGCGTTCAGGCTGGTGTCGCCCTGGCTGTCGCGGCCCACCGAGACGGTGTAGCTGTCGGCCTCGCCCAACTGGCCGCTGAGGCTGGTGTGCAGGGCGTCGCGGCCAAGCTGGGCGCTGAGCTGCGGGGCGTGCCGCCCGCTGTCCAGCGGCAGGCTGAAGCCCAGCGTGATCTGGCTGTCGCCTTGGCCGCGGCCGTCGCGGCTCCGGCTGAGGCTGAGGTGGTAATGGAATTGTTTCCAACGGTGGCTGTAAGCCAGGTTGAGGCTGTGGCTGGCGCCGGGCCGGCCCCAATCATTCTGTCGGCTGAGGCTGAGATAAAGGCTGCCGCGGCGGCCTTCCCGGCCCAGCGTCTGTTGGGCGCTGAGGTCCATCCGGGCGCGCGCGCGGTGTTGGTTGGCGCGCTGGGCCAGGTCCGCCGCATGATCGTTGAAGCTGCGATAGCCGGCGGTGGAGTAGCGGTAAGCGGCCAGGGTGAGCTGGGTCTGGGTGCGGGGCAGGGCCTTGTGGTACAGCAGGCGCAGGCTTTGCCCCTGGCTGCGGCGGCCTTGGGCGCGGCTGAGGGATTGGCTCAGGTCCAGCGACAGCGCGCCCAGCGGGGTGTTGGCGCCCAGGCCCAGCTTGACGGCCTGGAAGCGCGGCGAGAGCTGGAAGCCGGCGGCCACCGTGCCGTCGTCGCTGAGGCCGTAAACCAGCGCGCCGGCGGCCAGCGCGGGACGGGCCGCTTCGCCGCCCTGGTATTGGCCCAGCGCGGCGTGGTATTTCCAGCGGCCTTGGGCTTGCATCAGCGGCAGGCTGGAGAAGGCTTGATGGCTGACGCGGCGGCTGCCGTCGGCTTCGGTCACCGTGATTTCCAGTTCGCCGTTGGAGCCGGAGGGGCGATGTCGCTGAACTCGAAGGGGCCGGGCGGCACGTCGGCGCGGTGCAGCACATAGCCGTTCTGACGCACTTCCACCGTGGCCTGGCTCCGCGCCTGGCCGCGGATCACCGGACGGTAGCCGCGCTCGCTGTCCGGCAACATGGCGTCGTCCTGGCTCAGTTGCGCGCCGCGGATGCGCGAGCTGTCGAACAGCATGGCGTCGGTGTATTGCTCGCCCAGCGCCAGCTGGCTGCGCAGCGCGGTGATGTCGCGCTGCAGCAGGGTGCGGTTACTGCGTATTTCTGTCGCTTGGCCGGTATTCCCGTTGAGGGTGGCGTCGTTGCGCAAGCGCCAGTCGCCCAGATTGAGCCCGTTTTGCAGGCCGAGATACCACTGGCGGCTGGCGCGGCCGTGCTGGCCCCGGCGGTATTGGCCGCTGAATTGGTAATTGGCGTAAGCGGCGTTGACGCCGGCGTCCCACAGCGAGGGGTCGACATAGCCGTCCGCGCGGCGCAGCAGATGGGCTTGCGGCACGGAAAGCTCAAGTTGCAGCCGGGTGGAGTCGTAGCGCGCTTGCGCGTGCTCCAGGCGTTGGGGCAGGTCCACGCAGGCCTCGTCGCCGGGGCCGGACGGCGGCAGTTTGACGCCCAGCTTGCGCAGCAGCGCGGCGTCCAGGCAGGGACGCACTTTGCCGTCCCGTTCCTGGCGGAACAGGATGTCGCGGCGGTCGGCCAGCTGGCGGTTGAGCAGGATGTCCACGCGATAGCGGCCGGGCAGGATGTCGTTGCCGGCGCTCAGCACCGCTTTGAGGTCCGCCGCCTGTCCGTCCAGCTTCAGAAAACGGGTGTTGAAGACGGGCGCGTCCGCCGCCAGCGCCTGCGCGCAGGCGATCAGCCCGCAGGCGCAGGCCAGCGGGATCGCGGCGCTGCGGCGGGCAGGGGACGTCAGCGGCTTGCTTCTCATCGCCTTGCGGTCCGGCGGCCGGCTCAGGGCTCCAGCCGGCGCGGCTGGGCGGGCGCGGCGCCTTGCAGCCGGACTTCAAAAGCCTGGCTGGCGCCAAAGTCGTTGATGATCTGGTAGCGCAAGCGCGCGTCGTTTGCGGCATCGGCGGGCAGCGGCCATTGCCCGCCGGCGCCGGGCGCCAGCATCCGGGCGCGGCTGATCTCCTTGGATTTTCCGCCGGACAGCAGGCTCAGGCCGGTCACGGTCACGTGGTAGCGGCTGGGGTTGTCCGCTTGCAGCCAGCTGTTGCCGCGCTCGCGCCGCAGCCGCCAACGCAGGCGTTCCGGCGCTTGCAGCGCGTCGCCGTCCAGGCCCGGCGGGCGGTAGAACACCTTGACGCGCTGGCGCACCGCCAGTTGCAGCACATTGCCTTGCCCGGCGGCTTGCGGGATTTCCTGCACATTGAGCCAGAAGGCGGTTTCCCGTTGATCGGCCGCGCCGGCGCCGGCGTAGAGGATGCGCAGCAATTGCTCCTGCCCGGCCGGCAGCCGCGTCAGCGGCGGGGTGATGGCGAAGGGCAGTTCGGCCTTGTCGCCGTCCAGCGCTTCCAGCCAGGATTGCACCAGGATGTCCGCGCCGTGGTTGCGCACGGTGACGGCGGCTTCCGGATGCGCGCCGTCGAAAATGACGCGGGTGCCGTTGAGGCTGATGCCGGCGTCGGCGTGGGACATGGCCAGCCAGGCCGCCAAGCCGGCGGCTTGCAGCAGGGTTTTCATGATGGGGCCCTGAAAATAGACAACGGCGGGAAGCCCGCCGCTGTGGGTGGAGGAGGCGAGGGCTTAGTCGTAGCTCAGTTCGAAGGGGAGGTCGGCGGTGACAGTGCCTGCGCTCATGCTGGCGCGCAAAGCGCTGGTGGTGACATAGACGGCGTCAAGATCAATGGTTTCCGAGGCATTGAGAGCCGCTTTGGTTCGAAAGACTCCTGTGCTCAGGTCCAGCGGAGTGCCGCCTTTATAGACGGCGATGCCCACGCCTTTAGCCCCACTGCTTGCGGTATTGGCTAAGGCTGTAGTGTTGCTCGCAAGCCTCGATCCAGGGAGTGCCGTGAATTTGGCTTCGACATTGCTCGCGCCGCTGCATTGAATCTTGATCTGAAAAGCCTGTTTCTCCAGTGGCGCTTTACCCAGATCGACGATTTTGTCCATGGTGATAGGGGACATGCTGACTGCGAGAACGGGCGCGATGGCCGTGCCGCTTCTGGTTGCGCCGGTACCGTTATCTATTGTGCAGGTGGGGCGGTGACGCTGCCGGTGAAATGGATGCTGCCCTTTTGGGTGACGGCGGCCTGAGACGCCAGCGGAAGCGCGGCGGCAAAGACGGCCGCCAGGGCCAGCAGGCTGTGTTTTTGTTTCATGGTGGTCTCCAGTGGTTGCGGCGCGCAGGTGCTTGGCCTGGGCCTTGAGTGGAGACGGCATGATAAAAACACATTCAATTCAGGTCTTTAGCCTGACTTTGAGCGCTTCTTACCTTTTCTTACCAAGCCATAACTTTTCTTGTTTGGACTTTTTGATATCGGCAAACAAGGTTTAAGCCGCTCATGGGGATTGATAAGAGTTTAAACCTGTCCTTTTGGACAGGTTTGTGAAAATGGCAATTTTATAGGATTGTCCGCTAAGTGCCGGTTATCTAAAATGTTTTGACTCAAATTTTGTCATCTCCACCCTCATTACGCCTCAAGGCCCCCATCCGCAGACCAGGTCGAAGCCCGTCGCCATGGGGGCTTTGCATAAGGCTGGTTTGGGGGTGTTTTGATTTTGGATAGTTCGAAGGACCGCCCCATGGACCTCAGCAGCCTGCTCGCCAGCTTCGCCTCCGCCTTCAACCAGGACCAGCGCCTGCTCACCCTCAGCCTGGGCGACGGCAGCGTGGCGGCCGAGCAATTGCTGCCGCTGAGTTTGGCCGGCGAAGAAGGCGTGTCCCGGTCTTACGCCTACCAGCTGACCTGTCTGTCTCCGGACGGCAAGATCGAACTCAAGAGCCTGCTCGGTCTGCCGGCCCGGCTCGGCATCCTCGACGCCGCCGGCGCGGAGAGCCTGCGCTGCGGCGTGGTGTCCAAGGCCGAGTGCCTGGGCTCGGATGGCGGCTTCAGCCGTTATCAGCTGACCATTGAGCCGCCGTTCGCGCTGCTGCGTCACCGCGTCAGCTCGCGGGTGTTCCAGGATCAGTCGGTGCCGGACATCGTCACGCAGATCCTGAGCGAGCATCAGCAGGCCAATCCAGTGTTCGCCCGCGTGCAGGCCCAGGACTTCAAGACCGGCCCGGCGTCGCCGCGCAGCTACTGTCTGCAATACCGCGAGAGCGATTACGACTTCATCGTGCGCCTGCTGCATGAAGAGGGTTACGCCTGGCGTTTCGACCATCTGGACGGTGACACACCACAAGTGCGCTTGGTCGCCTTCGACGACCCTTACAGCCTGCCGCCGGCCGGCGTCGAGCGGGTGCGCTTCCACCGCAGCGACGCCACCGAGGCCGAGGATGGCCTGACCGAGTGGAACGCCCAGCGCCAGATCGTGCCCGGCGCGGTGGCTTTGGCCAGCTTCGACTACCAGCCGGTGCAGACCCAGCACAGCGGCGACGACAGCCGCATCGACCAGGGCCAGAACGGCAAGGCGCTGCAATCCTCCTTGCACGACTACGACCCGCAATCGCTGTACTACGCCGGCGACGCCGACCAGCTCAGCCACTACGCCCAGCTGCGCCAGCAAGCGCATGACCTGAACGCCAAGCAGTTCAGCGGCGGCGGTTCGGTGCGCGGCCTGGCCGCCGGCCAGTGGTTCCGCCTGGACGACCATCCGGCCCACGACGGCGACAGCAGCGAGCAACGCGAATTCGTCGTCACCCGCCAAGCCTTAAGCGCGCGCAACAACCTGCCGGCCGACCTCAAAGCGCTGGCAAAAGCCGAGGACGCCCAACCCTTCCGCGCCGACTTCGACGCCCAACGCCGCGGCGTGCCGCTGACCCCGGCCTACGCCCACACCGAACTGGCCAAGCCCAAGTCCCGCGGCGTGCAAACCGCGACCGTGGTCGGCCCGCAAGGCGAAGAAGTCCACACCGACCAGCACGGCCGCATCAAGGTGCAATTCCACTGGCAGCGGCCGGAAGAACACCCGAGCATAGGCGCTGGGATGGACGACAAATCCTCCTGCTGGCTGCGCGTGGTGATGCCCAGCGCCGGCGCCGGCTGGGGCCATCAATTCATCCCGCGCATCGGCCAGGAAGTCTTGGTCGACTTCATCGAAGGCGATATCGACCGCCCGGTGATTACCGGCGTGCTCTACAACGGCAGCCACCCGACGCCGGACTTCAGCGGCGCGGGCGCCTTGCCGGCCAACAAGACCCTGTCCGGCATCAAGTCCAAAGAACACCAGGGCGGCCAGTACAACGAACTCTTGTTCGACGACACCCCGGGCGAAGTCCGCGCCAAGCTATCGAGCGAGCCGGGCAAAACCCAACTCAACCAAGGCTTCCTCACCCAGCCGCGCAGCAATGGCAAGGCCGAACCGCGCGGCGACGGCTTTGAACTACGCACCGACAATCACGGCGCCATCCGCGCCGGCCACGGCCTGCTGCTGAGCACCGAAGCGCAGAACGGCGCGTCCGGCAAACAGCTGGCGCGCGAACAAGCGCAAAGCCAGCTGGACGCGGCCTTGGCCCTGAGCCAAAGCCTGGGCGACACCGCCAGCGGCCAGCAGGCCGATACCATGGAAACCGGGCCGGACAAGGTCAATCCGGACAATAGCAAGGCGGGAAAAGGGGATAAGGGGCATCTGCAGCACCAGGCCGCGGCCTTGAAAGCTTGGGAAGCCGGTTCCAACACCGACAAGGACGGAAAGACCGCCAAGGAACAGACGGGCCGCCAGCCCTTGCTCATCCTGTCCGCGCCGGCCGGCATCGCCAGCCTGAGCCAGCAAAGCCAGACCGTGGCGGCGGGAACCAATCTGGACCTGGTGGCGCAGCGCGACACCAATCAAACCTCGGGCCGTCGCTGGCTCCATAACGTGGGCCAGCACATCAGCCTGTTCGTTACCGGCCTGCAAGACAAGATTTCGCTGAAGCTGATTGCGGCCAAGGGCAAGGTGCAGATGTTGGCGCAGAGCGACAGCGTCGAGGTCACCGCGGACAAGGACGTGACGGTGACTTCCTGCAAGGAAAGAATCACGGTGGCGGCCAAGCAGGAAATCCTGCTCAACGTCAGCGGCGGCGCTTACATCCGCATCGCCGGCGGCAATATCGAGCTGCATTGCCCCGGCAAGGTGTCGGTGAAGGGCGCCAGCCATCAGATGAGCGGGCCGGCGCAAATGACGGTCACGCATCCGGATTATCCGCAGAGCATTCCCAGGATGCCGTTGTCGCTGCGCCTGGATCAATCGCCGCAAGGCGGCAACAGCAGCTGGACCGGCATGCCCTATACCCTGCATGCCGACGGCGGCGAGGTGGAGCGCGGCATCATTGACGAAAGCGGCCACCTGGCGGTCAAACATGCGGTCACCACGCAAAAATACACGGTGGAGCTGGCCAACGGCGTCAAGTTCGATATCCCGGTGGCCAATGAACTGAGCAAACCGGACAAGGGCGCGCTGGCCAACGCCGGCTTCCATAAAGTCGTGGCCGGCGGCGCGCCGCCGGACGGCCGCGTGGAGCCGGATGAGCATGCGCGCGCGCGCTACCACCGTTTGCTGAATGGCGAGGCCGACGCTTCGCCCGCAGGAGAGTAATAAATGAGCGCGAACACGATAGTCTCCCCGATCTGCGTCAAAGAGCCGCTACGGGCCAATTTGACCCTGCCCTGGTTTTTGCAGACCAGCGAATACGCGCCCCATGAGGGCAGCTTCCAGCCCCTGGTCAACGGCGAGGCGGCGTTTGCCTCGGTGCATTACGTCATCGCCAAGGCCAAGAAAAACGTCAGCATCATCTGCTGGGGCTTTCAGCCGTCCATGTACTTTGTCCGCAAGGGCGCGGACATGGTGAAGTACGCGGACATCGCGGAAGCCGTGCCGGCGCAGATAGGCAAGCTGCTGGAGCATAAGGCCAAGCAGGGCGTGCAGGTGCGGGTGCTGTGTTTTGCCTCCAAGCCGGCCGGCATGTACGTCAACAGCACCGGCGCCACGGTGGATGAGTCGCAAACCCCGGGCCGCTGGAGTGTGGGGATTAAGGACAAGCCGGGCTATGAAACCCCGGAGCAGTATAAATACGATTCGCAGTGGTATTCCTGGTATGACGAGGACCAGCCGGCGGCCGGCGCCTCGGACAAGATTGTGCGGGACAGATTTCACAAGGATATCCCCAGTAAATACCTGCATTTCCGCAGCCGCGGCTTTGGCCCTTATACCCGTACTCATATTGCAACGCAGGATTACGACGATAAGGGTTTGAAGAAAAGAACCAAGACCGCCTTGGCGATAGGCCCCAGCCATCACCAGAAAATGGTGCTGGTGGATTACGACGACGCGCAAGCCCATGTCGGTTTCGTCATGGGTCACAATATGTTGGACGAGTACTGGGACACCAATGCCCACAGCGCCAAGCCCAAAGCGCCCAATCTGGGCCGCAACGGCACGGTGGGGCCGCGCGAGGATTTTTCCAGCCTGATCACCGGCCCGGCGGTGGGCGATCTGTTCCACAATTTCCGCCGCGCCTGGCGCGACGAAACCAAGGAAGACCTGCCGTTGCCCGGCTGCGGTTTCGGCGGTTATGCGCCGCGGGTGGATGGGCAGGCCAATAAGGCCGCCATGGTGCAACTGCTGCGCACCCAGCCGGAATACAAGAAACAGGACATCAAGAAGCTGTATCTGAAGGCGGTCAACAACGTCACCTCCTACATCTTCATCGAAAACCAGTATTTCCGCTGGCCGCCGCTGGCGGAAAAGATCAAGGATGTGGCCAAGGCGCAGAAGCAGGCCGGCCGCCCTTACCCTATCTATCTGTTCGTGATCACCAATACCAGCGACGCCGGCGTGGGCGCCGGCACGGTCAACACCTACCGGATGCTGGACAGCCTGGGGCGCGCCGATACGATTCCCGGTGTGGCGCGCCAGGAAAAGGCGGATGATGTGGAGGCCAGGCTGGGTCAGGCCAAGCAGGCGGAACGAGAGGCCAAAGTGGTGAGCGCCTTGAACGTCATGGCGCCGGCAAAGCTCAAAAACAAGATCAAGGAAGCGGAGGCAGACGCCACGGCTTATCGCGAGCGTATGGAAAAGGAGTACGAGGCAGCCCAAAAGCCGGACGCCCCCATTGCCGCGGTAGAGCAGCCCGGGCTCAAAACCCATATTTGCTCCATCGTGGCGCCGGACTCCCCTGGGGGGCATGGGCTGAAACCTATATCCACGCCAAGCTGATGATTATCAACGACGCTTTTCTGACGCTGGGTTCGGCCAATATCAACACCCGCAGCATGCAGGTGGACAGCGAGTTGAACATCGCTTTGGATCGGCCGGAAATCTCCAAGCCGCTGCGCCAGGAGTTGTGGGGGAGGCATACCAATAGTTGGTCTGGAGCGAATCCAGATCGGATGGATAAAGAAGCTGAGGCAAAAGGGGTTTATGACCAATGGCGGGTGATACTTGATGCGAACAACTCCGCATTTAAAAACTCTTACCCTCCTATCGCAGCTTTAAGAGAGTTCCGACGTATTGATCCGGCCCGGAGTAATAGTGATTAAGCCCACATTTCTGACCCTGATTCTGACCCTGAGCCTGGCCGCCTGCGGCGGCGCCAAGGAGCGTTCCGTGCCTGATTTGAAAGAAGTCGAAGCCAAGCTGGCCTTCAACTGCGCGTATGAGAAAGACCATCTGCCGGCTCTGACCCCGGAAGCGGAGCAGTTATACCGCTACGCCCGCTGGTTGCAGAAGAATCAAATCGAGAAGGAAGACCCGCTGCGCTTCCCGGAGATGGAGCGTTATTACCGCATCGCCACGGCTCACGGCCATTACAAGGCCAATCTGGACTTGCGCGACATGATAGGGCGGGGCACGGCGCGCAGCGACGACCCGGTCAAGGAAACGCTGGACCTGACCCAGGAACTGATAGACCGCGGCATTCCCGGCGGCTACTACGATATGGGGCGTTATCTGAAGGCCGGCTACGGCGTGAAGCAGGACGAGGAGCTGGCCAACCGCTACTACCGCAAGGCGGCGGACCTGGGCAGCCCGGAGGCGCAGTATCTGGTGGGAGACAAGCTGACGGGTTTGACGAATGCGCAACCAGGCCCCTTTGCTGTTGGCAATCAGATGATTAGATGCGCTGGAGAGCAAGGGCATGCCAAAGCAGCGAAAGAGTATGCTGTTCAAATGATGAGTGAAGGGAAACTTGCAGAAGCTATCAAGTATTTTCAAATTGCTACTAGATTGGGGATGAAGGTGCGGCAGCATTTCTAGCAAATGGGTTTGCTACTCCATCTATTGATAGTAACGACATAGCCAATCGGTATAGATATTTGGGGCTGCCAAAAGACGAAGAACGGATTCGTCGCTATAAATTGATCGGCGGAGTTCTCAGCGACTACTCCTATGCCCACCCCAAGGTGCCGGAATTGGACGAGATCGTGCCGTTGCCACCGGCCCCGCTGCCGGCTTGGGACGGCAAGCTCAAGTGGCTGGAGGCGTTCAAGGCCAATGTGCCGCCGGAAAAACCGTCGGAAGTCTTGATGAGCCAACTGGCCGCGGCCAAGGGCCTGGACCCTAAGACCGGGCGGCCGCTGAACGGCAAGCATGGTTAAAACGCTGTACGCCTTGTCGCTGTTGGGGGCTCTGGCCGCCTGCGGCGCCAAGGAGCGTTCCGTGCCTGATTTGAAAGAAGTCGAAGCCAAGCTGGCCTTCAACTGCGCGTATGAGAAAGACCATTTGCCGGCCTTGGCCCCGGAAGCGGAGCAGCTATACCGCTACGCCCGCTGGTTGCAGAAGAACCAGACCGAGAAGGAAGACCCGCTGCGTTTCCCGGAGATGGAGCGTTATTACCGCATCGCCACGGCTCACGGCCATTACAAGGCCAATCTGGACTTGCGCGACATGATAGGGCGGGGCACGGCGCGCAGCGACGACCCGGTCAAGGAAACGCTGGACCTGACCCAGGAGCTGATAGACCGCGGCATTCCCGGCGGCTACTACGATATGGGGCGTTATCTGAAGGCCGGCTACGGCGTGAAGCAGGACGAGGAACTGGCCAACCGCTACTACCGCAAGGCGGCGGACTTGGGCAGCCCGGAAGCGCAGTACTTGGTGGGAGATAAACTGACCAACTTGACGGTTGCACAGGCAGCTGCGTACTCCGTTGGTTTGAAAATGAAAAAGTGTGCAGGTGAACAAGGGCATGGAAAGGCCGCGAAAGAGTACGCTGCATCAATGATGGGTGAGAATAATCCCGAAGCGGTTAGGTTTTTCCAGCTAGCAATTAAGGCTGGAGATGCGACAGCTGCTGCTTTCCTTGTTAATGGCTTCACTACATCAGCTATCGATGCCAATGATAAGACAAGTCAGTACAAGTACTTGGCTTTATCAAAGGATGATGAGAGGGTTCGTCGTTACGAGTTAATTGGAGGAGTTCTCAGCGACTACTCCTACGCCCACCCCAAGGTGCCGGAATTGGACGAGATCGTGCCGCTGCCGCCGGCCCCGCTGCCGGCCTGGGACGGCAAGCTCAAGTGGCTGGAGGCGTTCAAGGCCAATGTGCCGCCGGAAAAACCGTCGGAAGCCTTGATGAAGCAGCTGGCCGCGGCCAAAAGTCTGAATGCCAAGACTGGGCGGCCGCCGGGCGGGGGGCGCGATTGACGCCGGTTTTGCAGCGGGTCGCGGCCCGTTCGCGCTGAACTGACGCCCGTCACCCCCACCGAACCCTTGAGTTCGGGAGGAATCAGACTCTATGTGCCGGCTGTCTGGCCGGCCGCATCCCTTCCCATTCCCCTCCTGGAGATTCTTCATGACGCCCATCCTGTTCAATACCTATCGCTCGGTCCAAGGCTTCAACAAACGCGTCCGCTTCCTGATCCTGCATTACACCGCGCTGGACTTCGCCGGCTCCATCAAGGCGCTGACCGGCTCCGGCCAGGTGAGCGCGCATTATCTGGCACCGGACCCCAGCGATCCCAGCTATCAGCAGGCTGGCTTCAAGCAGATGAATCTGTTCAATCTGGTGGATGAGAACGACCGCGCCTGGCATGCCGGCGCCAGTGCCTGGGACGGCCGCAGCAATCTGAACGATTCGTCCATCGGCGTGGAAATCGTCAATCTGGCGCGGGAGGACAAGGGCGGCATGGTGTTTCCGCCTTTTCACCCGCAGCAGGTGGAGGCGGTGACGGAATTGGCGCGGAACATTCTGGCGCGCTATCCGGACATCAGCCCGGTGAACGTGCTGGGCCATTCAGACATCGCCGTGGGCCGCAAGAGCGATCCGGGGCCGATGTTCCCGTGGCGGGAACTGCACCTGGCCGGGGTGGGCGCGTGGCCGGAGGCGGAGACGCAGAGCAAATACGCGCGGCAGTTCCAGCAGCAGGGCTTGCCCGGCCGGGAGAAGATGCTGGAGGCGTTCAAGCATTACGGCTACGAGGCGGCGGCGGCGGGCGGCGACGCCGGTTTCGGCGCCCTGGTGCGCGCCTTCCAGATGCATTTCCGCGCCGGCGATTACCGCGGGGTGATGGACGTGGAGACCGCGGCCATCCTGTTCGCCTTGTTGGAGCGTTATTGGCCTAAGCGGCTGGCCCTGATCAAGCTTTGACGAATCTTGTATTCAGTGAGAAACCCGGCCGCCAGGCCGGGTTTTGTCGTTGTCGCCGCGAAAATGCCGCTGCGTGCTTATTTGGCGGCGGCCGGGATGAAGGAGAACTCCTTAATCACGATCTCCACTTCCTTGCCGTCCTTGGGCGGCCGTCCCTGGAACAGCCACAGATTGATGTGGGGCGGCAGCGGCTGCTGCGGCACCAGGCGCGTGGGGTCCGCCGGGGCGAAGTTCCAGCGCGCCATTTCATACAGGTCGCCGTCCTGGTGGCCGTGCAGCGATTGGTAGAGCACCCGGCTGGCGTTCCAGTTGAAGCGGTGGGTGCTGTAGTCGCCGTTGAGGTGCGGTTCGAAGGCGTAGGAAGTGGGCTTGGGGCCGGGCACGGCCGGGTAGACGGTGTAGTTGCCCATCGGGTTTTGGCGGTTGCCCCAGCGGGCGAATTCGATGTCGATTTCATTGCTGGCGTCCGGGCCCACGTCCGGCGTCGGGTAGTTGAACAGGCCCAGCACGATATTGTCGTCGAACAGGTCCGGCCGGCCTATCAGCTTGAACTGGTAGCGGCCAAAGCCCAGCCGCTGCGGCAGGTAGACCTCGGCGCTGCTCCACTTGCCGCCGCGTTGGGCGATCTTCAGGTGGAGCCGGCCCTGGGCGTCCACCCAGGCGTTGTTCTCGTCCCAGTCGTTGGGGCCCGGGCCGCTTTGGCTTTGGTTGCGGACTTCCCAGACGTAGCCGGAGAAATTCAGGGTTTTGGCCTGGGCGGCGCCGGCCAGGGTCAGGCCGGCGGCGATGAGGGGGAGCAGGAAGCGGCGCATGGTGTGTGCCTTTAGATCCACGAACAAAACCCCTGATCCCGCGTCCGCCTTTTGGTCGTACGACGGGTGCTGTAGCTTCGCAGAAACTTCGTTTTCTGCGTCGGCGCGTCTTGGCTCAGCTTCTCCGCGAGGTGTTGTCGGCGGCTCTTCGTTGTGGATAAGCCTGTCATTTAAGCGCGGCGGGGGCGGCGGGTAAAGGGTGTTTTTGCCGAGCCAGGCTGTCCGTCCGGACAGGCGGCGGCGCGGACGGGGTCATGCCCGCCGGGCGGCGACGGGGTCATGTCCCCGCGGCGCGGGCGTCGGCGCGGCGCCGTCCCGCGCGATCTTGTCTCTATTAAATCTACTTTTCTTTTCAATGGTTTGCGCGGTTTGTCGCTTGGCGATCCGCGCGCCGTCTTTCCAGTTTCCAAATTCCGTCATGCGCTTTGTCATGGTCGGAAAATTCATTCTTGTCCCTTATGCGTATCGAGTATGTCTATTACAGTGCAATCCATATTGCATAACTTGACGGCGCGCCGTCGCGGGTTGGCATCCATATCGATTGGGAGGTTTAGGCATGCAAAAGGAAAGCGCCTGGAAGGCGGTGTTGCTGTTGGCCCGGTTCGCGTTGGCGGCGGCGTTCTTGTCGGCGGTGGCGGATCGCTTCGGCTTCTGGGGCCATATGGGCGAACTGGGGGTGTCCTGGGGAACGATGGAAAACTTCTATCGCCATGTGGCCAAGCTGTGCCCGTGGGCGCCGGCCGGTCTGATTCCAGTGCTGGCCTGGGCGGTGAACGCGCTGGAGGCGGTGTTGGGCGTGACCCTGTTGCTGGGCGTGCAGTTGCGCGCCTCCGCCTGGATCAGCGCGGCGCTGCTGCTGGTGTTCGCCCTGAGCATGGCCGCGTTCCAGAGCCTGAAGTTGTCGCTGAATTTCAGCGTGCTCACCTGCGCCGCCTGCGCCGCGCTGGTGTACCTGGCCAGTTCGCTGGAAGCGGCGCCGGGCGCGCGCCGCGTCTGAAGTTTCCGGGCGCGGCCGGGCCGCGCCCGCTTCCTGTCCTTATCCAAATTTAGGAGTGTTGATCATGAGTAGCTTACGTCTTGCTTATTACGAATTGTCCCCGGAACTGCTGCAGGGTTTCCGCCTGGTGAAGCAGGGCCTGGAAAAGAGCGTGCTGGGCCTGCCGCTGATCGAGCTGATCTATCTGCGCGTGTCCCAGATCAACGGTTGTTCCTTCTGCCTGAACATGCACACCAAGGCCCTGCGCGAGCGCGAGGAAAGCGACCGCCGTCTGGCGGAACTGGCCGGCTGGCGCGTCAGCGCCCAGTTCAGCGAGCGCGAGAAGGCCGCGCTGGAATGGGCGGAGGCGCTGACTTATGTGGTGGACAGCCACGCCGACGACGCCGCCTATCTGCCGCTGAAAGCGCATTTCAGCGACCAGGAGATTTCCGATCTGACCTTCGCCATCGCGCTGATGAACGGCATGAACCGGCTCGCCGTCGGCATGCGTCAGTAAGCGCCTGACCAGGGGTCCGCTCGCGAGAGCGCGAGCGGGCTCGCAGACAGTCCCCCCACCCGCCTGGCCGCAAGCGGCGGGCTAAACCAACGCCAGCAGACACACACCGACATGGACCACCTGATTAAAAAGCAAGCCTGGGACGCGCTGTTCAACGATCCGGAACTGGGCGCCGGCAATTTCCTGTTCAAGGCCCACGCCGCCTACGGCGGCAGCCGGGAAGACTATCTGTTCCTGGAAAAGCCTTTTATCGGCCCGCGCGGCAACGCCTATCAGTCCTTTTCCCTGGACAGCCTGTTCCATCTGGTGAGCGATCTGGCGGCCTGGTACCGCCAGCAGGGCATCCAGGCGGGGCGGCATGTCTGCTTGTTCCTGGGCGACGGCATTCCGTCCTTCCTGCATTTCCTGGCGCTGGGCAGCCTGGGCTGCGTGCCGGTGCTGATCAACGGCCATCTGCGCGCCGACATCGCGGCGCTGTACGCGCAGCGCAACCGCTTCGACGTGTTCGTCTACGACAAGGAAACCGACGCGCGCTGGGATCTGGCCGGCGCGCTGCGCGGCCTCACCGCGCTGGACGCGGGCTTCAACGCCGGCGCGGCGGTGGCGCTGGCGCCGCTGCCGGCCTCCGGCTGGCCGGCGGCGGTGAAGGACGAGGACATCGTGATGGTGTGCCACAGCTCCGGCACCACCGGCATTCCCAAGGCGGTCTTGTTTGGCCACGCGCAGTTCTTCAACGGCAAGCGCGAGCGCCTGCGCGGCTTTGTCGAGCAAGACGAGGACAAGCTGGCCACCGCGATGCCGCCCACCCACGCGGCCGGCGTCAGCTATCTGATGACGGCCACCATGCTGCAATTGCCGGCGCTGGCGCTGGCGACGCAAACCGGCCAAGTGGCGGCCAATCTGATCGCCAGTTTCCAGCCCACCATCGTCACCGCGTTTTCCCAGACTTACGCCTCCTTCGCGGAACTGAACCTGCCGGACGGCTATTTCGACTCGGTGCGCCGTTATTACAACACCGGCGACACCGCGCACGAGGCGCATATCCGCCAACTGCTGCGCCTGGCGCCGCGGGGCCGCTTCACCGATATGTTTGGCGCGTCCGAGCTGGGCATGTCGCAGTTCTTCAAGGTGTCCACGCCGGAACAGGTGGCCAGCAAGCGCACCGTGGGCGCGGCGGCGTCCTACGCGCGCTGCGACGTGCTCACCCCGCAGGGCGAGTTGTTGCCTGACGGCCAGCCGGGCTATATCGGCGTGCGTTCCCCCACGGTAACGCCGGGCTATTACGGCCAGCCGCATCTGACCGCGCTGACCACGCTGAACGGCTACTGGCTGACCGGCGACATCGGCCTGCGCCTGGACAACGGCGAGTTCGTGCACCTGGACCGCATCGTGGACGCGGTGCCGACGCCGCTGGGCGAGCCGGCCTACACCTTGCTGCTGGAAGAGCATTTGCTGAGTCATGCGGATCTGTTCGACGTCAGCGTGATCGGCGTTTCGCGCGGGCCGACGCGCGAAGAGGCGGTGCTGGTGCTGGCGCGCGGCAAGGCCGGCGCGGCGCTGGACGCGGACGAGGTGCTGCGCCAGGCGCTGGACTGCTTCCCGTTCAAGGGCCGCGGCGCGCTGCCGGACTACACCGTGTGCGTGGGCGTGCTCGGCGACGATTACGCGCTGCCGGTGGGCTCCACCGGCAAGGTGCTCAAGCGCGTGGCGCGCGAGCAGTTCTGGAGCTGGCAGCGCGATTACGACGACGGCCTGCGCGAGGTGTTCAGCGCGCTGCGCTGGAACCAGTCCCTGGACCGCCAGCCGGAGGCGGCGGCGGAGCCGCAAAGCCTGCTGGATTACCTGAGGGGCTGACCGATGGCGACGACGGAGCACCTGGAAGCGCTGGAGCAGGCGTTTCAACAGCGGATAGACGGCGGCGAAAAGATAGAGCCGCAGGACTGGATGCCGGAGGCCTACCGCCGCACCTTGCAGCGGCAGATGGCGCAGCACGCCCATTCCGAATACGTGGGCATGTTGCCGGAGGGCGCCTGGATCACCCGCGCGCCCAGCCTCAGCCGCAAATGCATCCTACTGGCCAAGGTGCAGGACGAGGCCGGCCACGCCCAGTATCTGTACAGCGCGCTGGAGAGCCTGGGCCTGAGCCGGGAGCAGGCTTACGGGCAGCTGCTGGCCGGCGAGGCCAAGTATCTGAATATTTTCAATTATCCGGCCTTGAGCTGGGCGGACGTCGGCATGATCGGCTGGTTGACCGACGGCGCCGCTATCGTCAACCAAGTGCCCTTGTCGCGCTGTTCCTACGGCCCGTACGCCCGCGCCATGGTGCGCATCTGCCAGGAGGAGAGCTTCCACCACCGCCAGGGTTTCGATCTGGTGCGGCGGCTGGCGGAGGGCACGCCGGCGCAGCGTCGGATGGCGCAGGACGCGCTCAACCGCTGGTGGTGGCCGACGGTGATGGTGTTCGGCCCGCCGGACGAGGATTCGGTGCACTCGCAGCGCTCGATGCGCTGGGGCGTCAAGCTGTATTCCAACGACACCCTGCGCCAGAAGTTCGTCGATCAGACCGTGCCGCAAGTGCTGCACCTGGGCCTGACAGTGCCGGACCGGGATCTGCGTTTCAACCCGGACACCGGGCATTACGAGATCGGCCGCATCGACTGGGACGAATTCAACCGGGTGATCCGGGGCCAGGGCCTGTGCAACCGCGAGCGTCT
Organism: Chromobacterium sp. Beijing; assembly: GCF_021496765.1. Classification (NCBI taxonomy): domain Bacteria; kingdom Pseudomonadati; phylum Pseudomonadota; class Betaproteobacteria; order Neisseriales; family Chromobacteriaceae; genus Chromobacterium; species Chromobacterium sp. Beijing. The sequence goes on along the minus strand of NZ_CP053750.1, from coordinate 3,790,570 downwards.
CGCCAGCCGTCGCCGGTCCTGGGACGAGGGCGCCTGGGTGCGAGAAGCCGCCGCCTGCCACGCCGCCAAGCTGGCGGCGGGGCCGCAAGGAGAACGAGATGCATGAGTGGAAGCTGTGGGAAGTGTTCGCGCGCAGCCAGAACGGCGTGGCGCACCGCCACGTGGGCAGCGTGCAGGCCAGCGACGCGGCGATGGCGCTGCAGCACGCGCGCGATGTGTTCACCCGCCGCGGCGAGTTCGTCAGCCTGTGGCTGGTGGCCGCCGAAGACCTGGTGAGCAGCGGCGAGGTGGAGCGCGCGCCGTGGTTCGAGACCGCGGCGGACAAGGGTTTCCGCCACGCCACCTATTACGAGGTGCCAGAGGGAGTGCAACACCTGTGACCCTGCATCCGGAATTGAAAAACCTGCGCGCGGAATACCTGCTGCGCCTGGGCGACAACGCGCTGATCCTGTCGCAGCGCTTGTGCGAATGGTGCGGCCACGCGCCCACGCTGGAAGAAGACCTGGCGCTGAGCAATGTGGCGCTGGACCTGCTGGGCCAGGCGCGGCTGTGGCTGGACGCCGCCGGTCGCGGGCTGACGCCGGCGCAGAGCGAGGACGATCTGGCCTATGGCCGCGACGCCCAGGCCTTCCGCAACGTGTTGCTGGTGGAGCTGACCCGCGGCAATTTCGCCGACACCCAGATGCGCCAGTTCCTGTTCGACAGCTGGCATTGCCTGCTGCTGCGCGAGCTGTCGGATTCGGCGGACGCGGAAGTGGCCGCCATCGCCGCCAAGGCGCTGAAAGAGGCCACTTACCACCTGCGCCGCAGCAGCGGCTGGGTGGTGAGGCTGGGCGACGGCAGCCGGCAAAGCCGCGAATTCTGCCGGTTGGCGCTGGAACGCTGCTGGCATTACGTGGGCGAATTGTTCGAGATGGACGAACTGGAGCAGGCGATGCTGGCCCAGGGCGTGGGCTGCGACCTGGCCGCGCTGTATCCGGAATGGCTGTCCTACGTCAACGAAGTGCTGGCCGCGGCCACGCTGGAGCCGCCGCGCGCGGCGCCGGCGGTCAGCGGCGGCAAGCGCGGTGCTCACGGCGAAGCGCTGGTGGCCCTGCTGATGGAGATGCAGTTCCTGACCCGCGCCCATCCGGGAGCCGGCTGGTGAGCCGGGTGCACGGCCTGGAGGTGCAAAGCGGCACCGAACGCGTATGGGAGTGGCTGGCCGGCATTCCGGACCCGGAGATGCCCTATGTCTCCATCGTGGACCTGGGCATCGTGCGCGACGTGCGCTGGGAGGACGACGCGCTGCGCGTGGTGGTGACGCCCACCTATAGCGGCTGCCCGGCCAAGGCGCAGATAGACAGCAATATCCGCCAGACCCTGCAAGACCGGGGCGTGGAGGCGGTGCGGCTGGAAACGCGGCTGCACCCGGCCTGGAGCACGGACTGGCTCAGCGAAAGCGGCCGGTCCAAGCTGCGCGCCGCCGGCATCGCCCCGCCCTTGCCGGCGGAGCCGGGCTGGCAGCGGCTGAGCTTCGTCGCCGTCTCCGCGCCGCGGGTGCCCTGTCCGCGCTGCGGTTCCGACGCCACCCGCCCGCAGGGCGAATTCGGCGGCACCGCCTGCAAATCGCTGTACCAGTGCGAGGCCTGCCGCAATCCGTTCGAGCACTTCAAGAGTTTATGAGGAAGCCGCCATGCCGCAGTTTTACCCTTTGCAGCTGACCGAGATCCAGCGCGACACGCCGGACAGTCTGCTGTTGACGCTGGAGCCGTCGGAAGAACACCGCGACCGCTTCCGCCACGAGCCGGGCCAGCATCTGACCCTGCGCGCCTGGCTGGACGGCGAGGAAGTGCGCCGCAGTTATTCGCTGTGCAACGCGCCGGACGCGCCCAAGCTGCAGCTGGCGATCAAGCGGGTGGCCGGCGGCCGCTTCTCGCAATGGGCGCACGCCAGCCTGGGGCCGGGCGCGATGCTGGAGGCCTTGCCGCCGTCCGGCCGCTTCGGCCTGCCGGCGGCGCCGGAAACGGCCCGCCATTACGCCGGCTTCGCCGCCGGCAGCGGCATCACCCCGGTCTTGTCCATCTTGCAGGCCACCTTGCTGCGCGAGCCGCTCAGCCGCTTCACCCTGGTCTATTGCAACCGCAACCTGGCCTCGCTGCAGTTCCGCGAAACGCTGGCGACGCTGAAGGACCGCTACCCGGCGCGTCTGTCCCTGATCTATCTGTTCAGCGCGGAAGAGCAGGACATCGAGCTGTTCAACGGCCGGCTGGACCGCGAGCGCTGCCTGGCGCTGCTGCGCGGCTGCCTGCCGGCGGCCTCCATCGACCACGCCTACGTCTGCGGCCCGGCCGGCATGATGGCGGCGGTGAGCCAGGCGCTGAGCGAGAGCGGCCTGCCGCCGGAACGCGTCCGCAGCGAACACTACGCCGCGGCCCCGGCCGCCGGTCCGGCCCGCGCCGAGCGCGCGTTGGCGGACAGCCCGGAGCGGGTGCGGGTGACGGTGAGGATGGACGGCATGCAGCGCCAGGTGGAACTGGGCGCGCCGGTGGACAACCTGCTGGACGCCTTGCTGCAAGCCGGCGTCACGCCGCGCTACTCCTGCAAGGCCGGCGTTTGCGCCACCTGCCGCTGCCAGGTGCTGGCCGGCGAAGTGGACATGGAGGCGCCGCACGCATTGGCGCCCGAGGAGGTGGCCGCCGGCTATGTGCTCAGCTGCCGCAGCCGCCCGCTGACTTCAACACTGGCGCTGTCATTCGACTGATCCGCGCCTAAGGACACACATCATGACCTCTCAAAACGCCCTGTCCCGCTGGGCGCTGACCCTCTATTGCCTGGCCACCGGGTTTTCCGTGGCGGCGGTGGTCTACCACCAATCGATGACGCAGCTGATCGCCGTCTCCTTCGGCCTGTCCGCGGACTCGCTGTGGGGGCTGTCGGTGGCCACCCAGTTCGGCTACGGCGCCGGCCTGATCCTGGGCTTGCCGCTGGGCGACATGATCGCGCCGCGCCGGCTGATCCCCGCCACCATGCTGGCGCTGGGCGCGGTGCTGCTGCTGGTGGGCATCGCCCCGTCGCCGTGGCTGATGGTGCTGCTGTGCGGCCTGGCCGGCCTGCTGTCCATCGCAGGCCAGCTGTTGCTGGCCTACAGCGCCAAGGCGCTGGCGGCGGAGCAGCGCGGGCGGGTGGTGGGCAGCCTGCTCACTTCCTTGTTCGCCGGCCTGCTGCTGGCGCGGGTGCTGGCCGGCTGGGGCGGCGAGCACATCGGTTGGCGCGGCATCTATCTGACGGTGGGCGCCCTGACCTTCGTCATCGGCCTGGCGCTGCGCGGCTGCATCGGCGAGGTGCCGCTGGCCGGCCAGCTGCGCTACGGCCGCATGCTGAGCCAGCAGGGCGCGCTGTGGCTGAAGCTGCCGGAGCTGCGCCGGCTGGCGCTGGTGGCCGCCTGCTTCTTCGCCGCCTCCAACGGCATCTGGGCCAATTTGTCCTCGCTGACCCACGCCACCCTGAACTGGAACGCCGGTCAGACCGGCCTGCTGGCCTTCACTTCCATCGCCGCGCTGCGCGCGCCGTGGCTAGCGCAATGGCTGCAGCGCCGGCTGGACTGGCACGGCGTGATCGCGCTGCTGGGCGTCGGCATCGCCGCCACCTCGCTGGCCGGCGTCTGGCTGGGCAGCCAGGTGCTGATGATCGTGATCTTCCTGATGGTGACCGATCTGGGCGTGCGCTCGGTGCAGACCATCGCCCAGGGCCGGGTGCTGGGCATAGACCCCGCCGCCGCCTCGCGGCTGAACAGCCTGTTCATGACGGTTTTCTTCTTCGGCGCCGCGCTCGGTTCCTGGTTGGGCGGCGTCGCCATCCACCGGCTGGGCTGGGCCGGCATGTATCTGTTCCCGGCCGGCTGCGCCGCCGCCGGGCTGCTGTTCCTGAGCTGGCGCAACCCGGCGCTGCGCTTTGCCCGGGCCTGATTTCGCAACACCGCAACACCTGGACGCCGCGGCGCTTTCCGCGCCGCGAACCGCACACTTCGATTGGGAGATGGACATGGAAGCATTGTTGGAAAAAAGCGGCAGCAAGACCCCGTTGATCGCAGGCATGAGCCTGATCTGGGCCGATTGGCTGAAAGAGGAAGACCTGCAGGGCCTGGTGGAACACCCGCTGCTGCAAGCGCTGGAACGCAATGAGGCCAGCCTGGCCACCGTGCGCACCCTGCTGGTTCAGCACAGCCATTACTCGCGCCACTTCACCCGCTATCTGTGCGCGCTGATGGGCCAGCTGAGCGACCCGGCCGACGTGATGGCGCTGATGGAAAACATGCGCGAGGAAATGGGCGTGGACGGCGGCAGCGCCATCACCCACGCGGAAATGTTCCAGCGCACCTTGCGCGTGGTGGGCGCGGCGCCGGCCTCGCACGCGCCGCTGCCGCAGACCCTGGCGATGGTGGACACCATGATGGGCCACTGCCAGTCCTCGGACGCGCTGGCCGGCCTGGCCGCGATGTGCCTGGGCGCGGAAGCCATCGTGCCGCTGATCTACCGCCCCATCCTGCAAGCGCTGCAACACCACGGCTTCGGCGAGGACGCCACCGAGTTCTTCAGCCTGCACATCGAGGAAGACGAAGACCATGCGCTGACCATGCTGGCCATCATGCAGCGCCTGACCCTGGACCAGGACGCGCGCCGCGAGCAGGCCATCGCCGTGGGCCGCGAGCTGATCGCCCGCCGCGTGGCGATGTTCGACGCCATCTGGGCGCATTGCCAGGCGCAGCCGGCCGCCGCGCCCGCCGCGCCCGCCGCGGCCCCGGCCCCGGCCCCGGCCCCGGCCGGCCATTTCTCCTCCGCCGATTTCTGGCGCGTGCCCAGCCAGTTGCAGGCCCAGTTGCCGGCGCGGCTGAGCCACGAGCAGGTGATGGCGGCCAGCCAGGGCGGCGACCAGGCCTTCTCCTCCGAGCGCAAGCACAAGGTGCACATCGTCGATCTGCCCAGCCGCACCATCAGCCTGACCATAGGCCGGCTGGAAGAGGGCGAGTCCACCCGCCTGCACCGCCACAACTACGAGACGGTGATCTACGTCACCCAGGGCCAGGGCTATTCCCGCATCGGCGACCGCCAGGTGCCGTGGCGCGCCGGCGACGCCATCTACGTGCCGGTCTGGGCCGAGCACCAGCACGTCAACACCGGCGCGGAGGAGTGCGTCTACCTGGCCTGCGAGAACGCGCCCCTGTTGCAGAACCTGGGCGGCATCGCACTGCGCGAGGAACTGAGCGCCTGAAGCCCGGCCGCGTCTCCCGCCCCCCGGGCGGCGCGGCCCGCCAGCCTTGCCCGGCGCAAGCGGCTCTTGCCGGGCGGGCTTTTCCCAATCAGCACCCGATAAACGAGATCACGATGCTGACACTATCCAAAGCCTGGAGCCCAAGTAGCTGGCAGGCGAAACCGCACACACAAATGCCCGATTACGACGACGGCGCCGCGCTGCATGCCGTGCTGTCGCGTCTGAGCGCCTATCCCAATCTGGTGCCTTCCGCCGAAATCCGCCGGCTGCGCGCCGCGCTGGCCGGCGTGGCGCGGGGAGAGGGCTTCGTCATCCAGGCCGGAGACTGCGCCGAGCGCTTCGCCGGCCTGCGGCCGGACGTGCTGGGCGGCCACTACCGCCTGCTGGAACGCATGGCCGCGGACCTGGGCCAGGCGCTGCAGCGCCCGGTGCTGCGCATCGGCCGCATCGCCGGCCAGTACGCCAAGCCGCGCAGCCAGCCGCAGGAAGCGCTGGGCGGATTGAGCCTGCCCAGCTATCGCGGCGACATCATCAACGGCGTGGAATTCGCCGCCGCCGCGCGCGCCCACGACCCGCAGCGGCTGGAATCCGCCTATTTCCACGCCGCCGCCAGCCTCAACTATCTGCGCGGCCTGGACCGCGAGGCCGCGCCGCGCGACAGCGGCTACTACGTCAGCCACGAAGCGCTGCTGCTGCCTTATGAACAGGCCCAGCTGCAGCAGGACGAGCGCGGCGACTGGTATTGCGGCTCCGGCCATTTCCTGTGGGTGGGCGAACGCACCCGCCAGCTGGACGGCGCGCATCTGGAATTCCTGCGCGGCGTGAACAATCCCGTCGGCGTCAAAGTGGGCCCCGGCATGGAGCGCGAGGAACTGCTGCGCCTGATCGACGCGCTGAACCCGGACAACGAGGCCGGCCGGCTGACCCTGATCACCCGCTTCGGCGCGGCGCAGATCCAGCGCCTGCCGGCGCTGCTGGACGCGGTGCGCGCCGAAGGCCGCCAAGTGCTGTGGCTGTGCGACCCGATGCACGGCAACGGCGTGCAAGCGGCCAACGGCGTGAAGACCCGGCGCTATGAAGACATCCTGGCCGAGGTGGAGGCCTTCCTCGCCGCCCACCGCGAATGCGGCAGCCACGCCGGCGGCGTGCACCTGGAATTGAGCGCCCTGGACGTGACCGAATGCCTGGGCGGACCGGAGGCGCTGGCCGAGGAAGACCTGGGCCGCGCCTACCACAGCAGCTGCGACCCGCGGCTCAATCCGCGCCAGGCGCTGGCGCTGACAGACCGCTTGATCGCCGCGCTGACCCAGCCCTCCGGCGCGGCGGCGCGGCCGGCGCAAGACGTCGCCGCGCCGGAACCGCTGATCAATCTGGCCGAGCGCCTGGCCGCCAGCCGGCCGGACAGCGACCGGCTCTGCTTCGTCGGCCCCGGCTTCAGCCTCAGCTACCGCCAGCTCAACCGCGCGCTGCGCCGTCAGGCCGCCTGGCTGCAAACCGAAGGCGTGGCCGCCGGCGAGCGCGTGCTGATCGCGCTGGACGACGGCCCGGAGCTGGCGGTGGCCTTTTACGCCGCGCTGGCGGTGGGCGCGCTGCCGGTGGTGGCCAATCCGCGGCTGGACGCCGCCTCGCTCCACCATCTGCTGGCCGACGCCGCTCCGGCGCTGTGCCTGGGCCAGTCCTCGCAGATCGCGGTGTGGCCGGCCGCGGCCAAGCTGCGGCTGCTGGACGCCGGCGCTCATCTGGAATGGCTGGCCGGCGACAGCCCCGACGACGATTGGGACGATTTCGCGCGCCAGCCGGAAGACGCGCCGGCGCTGATCCAATACACCTCCGGCAGCACCGGCCAGGCCAAGGGCGTGGTGCACAGCGCCCGTTCCATGCTGGCGGTGTGCTCGCACTTCGCCGCCGGCCAGCTGCGGCTGGGCGCGGACGACGTGTTGTACTCGGTGCCCAAATCCTTCTTTGGCTATGGCATGGGCAACAGCCTGTTCTTCCCGCTGTATCTGGGCGCTTGCGGCGTGCTGGACGGCGCCTGGCCGTCGGCCGAACGCGTGGCCGGCGTGCTGCGCCAGTTCCGCCCCACCGTATTGTTCGCCGTGCCCACCCTGTACCGGCTGCTGCTGGAACACGGCCTGGAGCCGTCCGACGTGGCGATCCGGCTGGCCTTCTCCGCCGGCGCCCCGCTGTCCGCGCCTTTGGCGCGGCGCTGGCGTCAGCGTTTCGGCTTCGATCTGCACGACGGCATCGGCGCCACCGAAATGTGCCATGTGTTCGCCACCAGCTATCCGGACGCGCTGCGTTCCGGCAGCGTCGGCCGCATGTTGCCGGGCTGGGAGGCGCGCATCGTCGACGCCGACGGCCGGGACGCGCCGGCCGGCGAATGCGGGGTGCTGCTGGTCAAGGCGCCCAGCCGCGCGCTGGGCTACTGGCGGCGTCCGCAGGAAGAGCAAGAGCGCTTCCAGGACGGCTGGTATCGCACCGGCGATCTGTTCAGCCGCGACGAGCACGGCTATCTGAGCTTCCACGGCCGCGAGGACGACCGCTTCAAGGTGTTCGGCCGCTGGGTGGTGCCGGTGGAAATCGAAAACCTGCTGGCCGCGTTGCTGCCGGAACTGGGTGACGCCTACGTGGTGGCCGCGCCGGACCGCGACGGCGAAGCCCGCCCGGCGCTGATCCTGCGCGCCGGCGACGACAGCGAGGCGCTGGTGCGCCTGGTGCACGCCACGCTGGAAGCTCATCTGGAAAGCTATAAGCGCCCGGCGCTGGTGCTGGCGCTGGAGGAGATTCCGCTGAACAAGAACGGCAAGCCGGACCGGCGCGCGATGGCGCAGCTGGCCGCCCGAGAGCAGGCGGAGCGCAAGGAGGAAAAAGTATGCTGAGCGAAGAGGCGTTTCTGCGTTACGGCGACCACGGCTTCAGCCTGGCGCCGCTGTGGCGGACCCTGCCGCTGCCGGCGGGCGCGGACCCGCTGGCGCTGTACCAGGCGCTGGCCAACCAGGGTCAGGACTATCTGTTTGAAACCGGTCACTGGCGGGACGGCGCGTTTCAGCGCGCCTATTCGGTGATCGGCCTGCCCTGCCGCGAGCGGGTGGAGCTGGACGAGGGCCGGCTGCGCCACTGGCGCGACGGCCAGCTGCTGCGCGAACTGGAGTGCGCGGACCCGCTGGCGGAGCTGGCCAAGCTGCAACAAGGCTGGCGCGCGCCGCACTTCAGCGCCTTGCCGCCGTTTTCCGGCGGCCTGTTCGGCTATTTCGGCTTCGAAACCACTCGCCTGATCGAGCCGCGGCTGCGCCGCCAGCCGCGCAAGCCCTCCGGGCTGGCGCTGCCGGACGCCTTGCAATGGCTGAGCCTGGACTTGCTGGTGTTGGACCACCAGCAGGCCAGCGTCTACTGCATCGTCCACGAATCTACCGAGGCGGCCGGCTACGCCCGCGGCCAACAGCGCTTGCTGCGCTTGTGCGAGCAAACCCGCGCGCTGCTGGCGGAGCCGTCCGCGCCGCCGCCGGCTTTCGCCGCGGACGCGACGGCGGATCCCGCCTTGGATTACGCCTTTGCGCGCGAGGACTTCCAGCAGGCGGTGGGCCGGATCAAGGACTACATCGCCGCCGGCGACGTGATGCAGGTGGTGTTGTCCCAGCGCATGAGCCAGCCCTTCGCCGCCGACGCGCCCACCTTGTACCGGGCCTTGTCCGGCCTGGGCGAAACCCCCTATCGCTATCTGCTCAATCTGGGCGACGCCCAGATCGTCGGCGCCTCGCCGGAAATGCTGTTCCGCCAGCAAGACGAGCGGATCACCAGCCGGCCGATGGCCGGCACCCGCCGCCGCGGCGCGGACGCGGCGGAAGACCAGGATTTGCGCCGCGAACTGCTGGCCGATCCCAAGGAAATCGCCGAACACATGATGCTGGTGGACCTGGCGCGCAACGATCTGGGCCGGCTGGCCGAGCTGGGCAGCGTGCAAGTGGACGAACTGCTGACCGTGGAGCCCTTCTCCCACGTCATGCACATCGTTTCCACCGTGTCCGGCAAGCTGCCGCAACAGGCGCAGGCGCTGGACGTGCTCAAGAGCACCTTCCCGGCCGGCACCCTCAGCGGCGCGTCCAAGGTGCGGGCGCTGGAAGTGATCGCCGAGCTGGAGCCGCATTCGCGCGGCGTGTACGGCGGCTCCATCGGCTATATCGGCTGGCGCGGCAACGCCGATCAGGCCATCACCATACGCACCGGCGTGCTGCAAGACGGCCGGCTGCACGTGCAGGCCGGCGCCGGCGTGGTGCAGGACTCGCTGGCCGAGCGCGAATGGCAGGAAACCCTGGAAAAAAGCCGGTTGATGCTGCTGGCGGCCAAGCTGGCCGCGGCGGCGCGGCAAGAGGAGGCGATATGCATTTGATGATCGATAACTACGATTCCTTCACCTACAACGTGGTGCAGTACCTGGGCATGCTGGGCGCCGACATCATGGTGAGGCGCAACGACGAGATCAGCCTGGAGGAGATGGAAGCGCTGCGGCCGCGCTCGCTGATCGTCTCGCCCGGACCCTGTTCGCCCGCCGAGGCCGGGGTGTCGCTGGCGGCGATCCGCCGCTTCGCCGGCCGCCTGCCCATCCTTGGCATCTGCCTGGGCCACCAGTGCATCGCCGCCGCCTTCGGCGCGCAAGTGCGCCGCGCCGACGAAGTGCTGCACGGCAAAGTGTCGCGCATCCATCACGACGGCGAGGGCCTGTTCGAAGGCCTGGCCGACGGCCTCAAGGTGGCGCGCTACCACTCGCTGGTGGCGGACGCGCTGCCGGAAGAGCTGGTCGCCACCGCCTGGGCGCTGCGCGCCGACGGCGGCCGGGGCGAGATCATGGCGCTGCGCCACCGCAGCCTGCCCATTCACGGCCTGCAATTCCATCCGGAATCGGTGCTGACCGAACAAGGGCTCAGCATGCTGGGCAATTATCTGCGGCTGGCGGAGCGCGCCGCGCAAGCGGAAACCGAAGCCGTCTGACCCACACAAGGGGCGGCGAGGGCCGCCCACGCCAAGAAAGCGACAAGATGCAAGACCCCCATTTTTCCAAGGCCTACCCGATCCGCTTCTCCCACTGCGATCCGGCCGGCATCGTTTACTTCCCGCAATACCTGGTGCTGAGCAACTGGCTGGTGGAAGACTGGTTCACCGAAGGGCTGGACATCAGCTTCGCCGACTTCATCGGCCCGCGCCGGCTGGGCCTGCCCATCGTCAAGCTGGACTGCGAATTCCTGCGCCCGTCCCGCCAGGGCGACCAACTGACGCTGCAGCTGCGCGTGGCGCGGCTGGGCGGCAGCTCGCTGACCCTGGACATCGAAGGCCACGCCAACGGCGAACTGCGGCTGCGCTGCCGCCAGGTGCTGGTGCACATCTCGCTGGACAGCGGCGCCGCCATCGACGCCCCGGCCGACGTGCGCGCCGCCTTGAGCGGCTTGCTGGAGGAGGCGGCGGCATGATGCAAATCCTGCAACCGCCGGAATGGGCGCGCCCGCGCGGCTACGCCAACGGCATCGCCGCGCGCGGCACCCTGGTGTTCACCTCCGGCCAACTGGGCTGGGACGCGGAAGAAAAGCTGGTGGGGCCGGGCTACGCCGAGCAGGCGATCCAGATCCTGAAGAACATCGTGGCGGTCCTGGCCGAGGCCGGCGCGCGGCCGGAGCACCTGGTGCGGCTGACCTGGTATGTGTCCGACCGCGACGCTTATTTCGCCGAGGCCCGCGAAGTGGGCCGCGCCTACCGGGAGCTGATCGGCCATTTCCCGGTGATGAGCGCGTTCCAGGTGGCGTCCTTGATGGTGCCGGGCGCCAAGGTGCAGATCGAGGCGACGGCGGTGATTCCGGATTGAGGCTTGCTGGGCCGGACGGGGCCCTTGGGCGACGCCCGCCAAGCCCCGCCGTTTTCAACGCCGTATCGACGACGCGCGGCGGATCGTAAACAGGTTCTCAGCCGCCCGACGGCAAGGACCGGCCTTCCAGGCACAGGCGCAGATTCCGCGCCTGTTGCGCGGCCTGCTCCGGCGTGGCCACGTTGGCGAAGCCGAACAACAGCCCCTTGCCGCAATCCGCCTCCAGCGCCCGCGCCGACAGAGCGGCGATGCCGAAGCGCTCGCGCTTGGCGCGTTGCGCCAAGGCGATGTCGTCCTCCGAGCGATCCAGCCGCGCCAGCAAATGCAGGCCGCAGGCCGGCACGTCGAAACTCATCCGCTCGCCGAACGCCTGCCGCAGACTGGCGATCACCAGCTCGCGGCGCTGCGCGTAGGCGGAGCGCATCTTGCGCAGATGGCGGATGAAGTGGCCCTCCTGCATGAAATCCACCACCACCCCCTGATTCAACAGCGGGCAGCCGTCGTGCCAGGTGTGGCAGGCGGCGTTGAAGCGCGTCAGCAGGGGCTTGGGCACCACCAGATAGGCCAGGCGCAGCGCCGGGCTCAGCACCTTGCTGAAGCTGCCGACGTAGAGCACGTTGTCGTTGGCCCCCAGGCTGGCCAGCGCCGGCTGCGGCCGGCCGTCGTAGCGGTATTCGCTGTCGTAATCGTCTTCGATGATGAAGGCGTTGTTGTGCTCGGCCCAGGCCAGCAGCTCCAGACGCCGCACCAGGGACAGCGACACCCCCAGCGGGCTTTGATGCGCCGGGGTCACCAGCGCGAAACGGGCGTGCGGCGCCCTCTCCTTGGCGACGGCCACCTGCATGCCGTCCCGGTCCACCGGCACCGGCACCAGCTCCGCGCCCATTTCCGCCATCAGGTGGCGGCTGGGCGGGAAGCAGGGGTCTTCAATCCACACCTGGTCCAGCGGCCGCAACAAGGTGCGGCCGATCAAATTCAGCGCGCCGCGGTAGCCGGCGGTGATGAAGACCTGTTGCGGCGAGCAGTCCAGCCCGCGCGACAGGTGCAGATAGGCGGCGATGGCCTCGCGCAGCGGCCCGTAGCCGGCCGGCTGGGGGTAGGACAGAAAACGGTTTTGCAGCCGCAGCTGGCGGGTGTTCAGGCTGGCCCACAGCTTGCGCGGGAACAGGTCCAGCGCCGGCAAGCCCAGCTGATAGGGCAGGGGCTGCCAGTCGGAGGCGGAATCGAACAAGGACAGGCTGGCCGGGCGCGGCGCCGGCGCGTCCGCCGGGCGGGGCTGCTGCATGCGCACTTCCGCCAGCCGCGGCGACACCACGGTGCCGGCCTGGCCGCGCGCCTCCAGATAACCTTCGCCTATCAATAATTCGTAAGCCAATTCCACGGTATTGCGCGACACTTGCAGCTCGCCGGCCAGCGCGCGTATGGACGGCACCCGTTGTCCCGGCGTCAGGCTGCCCTGGCTGATGGCCTGGATGAAGCGTTGATACACTTGGCGGTACAGCGGCAGCGCGTCGTCCTGACTGGATAGCTCCGGGGCGGCAAGGCCGGCGCTCACGTCGGCGCTCCCGCGCGCGGACAGGGGGATAAGAAGGGGGCTTGCGGCAACTGAGGCATGGCGGCTTCCTGAAAGCGGTTTAGTTTGAAAGTCGATAGCCGTTGCAGAATCAATTCTGACATTTGCTGTCATCATTAAAAACAAAACAATATGCCTATGTCAAATTAAGATTCCGCGGCCGCGCCCTCAGACCGGGGAAACATCCGCCCGGCGCGGCGGTCAAGCATTAGACGCGACGAATTCATTGAGGCAAGGAGAGCAGTGTGTTGACCATGGGGTTTCTGAGCTGGTTGTTCGGCGATGAGAATCTGATGTCCCTGCTGGCGCAGAACTGGGCGCTGGGGGTGTGGATCGTGGCCGCCATCGTGTTTTGCGAAACCGGCCTGGTGGTCTTGCCCTTCCTGCCCGGCGACGGGCTCTTGTTCGCCACCGGCGCCTTGCTGGGCGCGCAGGGGGTGTCGCCGTGGTGGCCGATGGGGCTGATCACGCTGGCGGCCATCCTGGGGATTTGCTGAATTACAGCATCGGCCGTTCCGCCCTGGGGCAGACGCTGATCCGGCGCGGCTGGGTCAAGCCCCAGCATCTGGCCAAGACCCAGGCTTTTTTCGACCGCTACGGCGCGCCCACCATCACCATCGGCCGTTTCGTGCCCATCGTGCGCACGGTGGCGCCGTTTCTGGCCGGCTTGTCCGGCATGTGTCCGCGCCGCTTCGCCTGCTACAACGTGTTGGGCGCGGTGATCTGGTGCGGCGGGCTGGTGTCCATGGGCTACTGGCTGGGAGCGATTCCGTGGGTGCAGGACAATATGCTGTGGCTGGTGCTGGGCATGGTCGCGCTGCTCTTGCTGCCGCCCTTGTGGCAGTGGCGGCGCAGCCGCCGTCAGGCAGGCTGACAGCCGGTTTCAACGTCCATTTCTATCCATTTCGCCGGCGCGCGGCAAGCTGTGAACAGCCTCCGAGAATGTCAGCGCCGCGCCAGGGACCGCGCGCCGGGTTGCCGCTGATGAGACGGTTCGCAAGAGCTGCGCCATGATCGCGGCGCAGCCGGCCTTGACGTCGATCGGCGCGGACTTAAGGCCCGCGCCGCCGGCGATGTTCATGGAATGATCTTGAGGCTTGCGTCAGAGAATGCGGGGTTTGCCATCGGCCGTTAGCGCTTCCGCCTGGCGGACTCGGGTCGCGCTGGCTGGGCTGGCTTTGGGCACTCTTGGCGCATTTTCCAGAGCATTGTTCACGCGGATTTCTTCATGCTCGTCTTTCAGCATGCCCAGGCGGGCGTGTAGCAAGTTGGTGTCCGCCGGTTCCATCTTGCGATTGAAGTCGCGCACCCATATTTCTTCCGCCCTGGCGCGAGCCGCCGCTTCCACCTGTTGTCTGGCGGCGGCTTCCGCCTGTTGGCGCGCGGCTTGCTCCGCCTGCTGGCGAGCCGCGCTGGCGGCCTGCTCGCGCGCGGCTCGTTCCGCTTGCTCCCGCGCAGCTTGCTCGGCCTGTTCTTGAGCGGCCTGCTCCGCCTGTTGTTTGGCGACGCGTTCCGCCTCTTGTCGGGCCGAAGTTTCGGCCTGCTTGCGCGCCAGCTCTTCCGCCACGGTCTTGGCCTGCTGTTTGACTTGCTGCTGCGCGGTTTCCGCCACCTGCCGCTCGGCTTCGCTGCCTGCGGCGGATTGAGCCTGCCTCAAGGATGGGATGTCGGCTGCGCTGGCGCCGGCTTCAGGGGCCGCTTGCGCGTGATTGGCGAAACTTTGTCCAATCTGGCTCATCTTTTCACGGAAAAAGCTGTCGCTCATCACATGGTCTACCAGTCGCCGGCTGGCCAGCTCAATGGCTTTGTGCTTGTTTACCTGGCCGCTGAAGTCCTTGGCTTCGTCCACCGCCTTGGCCACGATGCGTTGCGCGGCGTCGGATTGCAGACAGCGTTCCAGCGCGGCTTTCTCCGCGGCGGGGTGCTCCAGGTAGACGCCGCTGGCCAGTAGTTGCTTGGCTAATTGCTCCCTACCGGCGCGTGTCAGAGCGCTGAGCGCGGAATCCAGTTCGCGGCGGTGTTGTCCGCTGATGCGAGAGGCCTCGTTATGCACCGCATCCAGTGCTTTGGCGTTGGCTTTCAATTCTTGCTTCAGTGTTTTTTGGCCTGCTTTGTCCTGTTGGGACTGGAGCTGCGTCAACTGAGCTTGCTTGGCCTCCGTGTTGGCGTTATAGCCCTGTGCCAGTTGCCGAGCGTGCCCAAGAGCGATGTTCTGTTTGTCTTGGCTACTTGCGCGCAATTGCCCCGCTTGGCGTTCGAAGTCTGCGTGCAGGGCGGCGGCCAGTTCCAGGTGGATGGGTTTCAATTGATCGCGCATATAGCGAGGCACTTCAAGTCCGTAATGGCTGGCCACTTGCTGCAGCTGCGCCGACCGTTGTTGCTGCTGCTGTTGGAAGGCTTCGCGTTGAGCTTCGGCGGCGGCTTGTCGGCTTGCAAGCGCGAGGCCGCGTTCCTTGATGTTTTCCAATCGATCATTGATGGCGCTCAGGGTGAGCGCTTGGGCGGCCGGCATCTGACCGGCGCGCTCGCGCAGCATCTTGTCCAACTGTTTCTGGATCTTTGCGGTCAGCTTGGCCATGGTGGCGGGGCTGGCCTGGCTGTCTATGGTGTTGAGCAAGGATTTGAGCGCATCCAGCAGCTCCGGGTGAGCCTTTCCGTGCTCCAGCACGGACTGGTAGTAGCCAGTCAGCTTGCCCAGAGTGAGTTTGCCATTGTCGGGAGAGCGCAGCAGCTTGGCGGTTTTCTCGGCCACGGTTTGCCCATGGTCTTGGGCCAAGGCTTGCAGCAGTTGCAGATAGGCTTCGTTGAGTTCGACTCCAAGTTGACGGTCCCAAGCCTGGTTGTAATTCAGGCTGCGAAGCAATTGCTGATTCAATTCGAATTGGCCAAAGCTGTTTTTCCGGCTAATGGCCTCCAGTTGCCGTAATGGCGACTGGGTTTCCGCGTTGGCGATGATCTGTTGCAGTTTCTGGGCGCCGGAGGTTAAGGGGCGGGCCAGTTGCTGGGCGCGCGCTTGCTCGGTATCGCTTTGCTTGGGCGCGTCGGGCTCGAAGCTCATATCGTCCGGCATCAGGCGGTTGGCGCTCAGCACGTCCCGCAGCATGGACTGAAAGCGTTCGTTAATGGCGGGGTCTGCCAGCAACTCGGCGGTTTCCGGGGTGTCCAGCGATTCGAGCATGTGGAAAAAGCTTTTCCATTGCACAACCTTGTCTTGGAAAACGGTAGGTGTATCGAAGCCCCAGTCGCCTTTGCTGTCCTTGCTGAGATTGAGCAGATGATCCGCGCCGAATGCAACCGCTCCATGCTCGGGGTCAAATCCAAGTTGTTGGTGAAAGCGGGCGATGTCGACGAAGACCCCTTCTTTGGCGTCATTGTGTTGTGCTTGCGCAGAGGAGTAGCCAATCGTTTCCAAAGAGCCTGGCTTGGCGTGGGCGAGCAGACTTTGAATAAGTTCGGATTTCCCTTCCTTGGATTTCTTGATGGTTTTTTCAAGGAGCTCGCCGGTTTTTTTGTCGCGAATTTGCAAGGTTTCCACCTGCTCGCGCCTGGCGGTGGTTTTGACTTCGAACTGGTTGAACTCTTTGGTGTCGACATTCATCAGGTGTTGTCCGCTCACCTGTTTTTTCTCAGCGGCGCTTTGCTTGGCGCGCAGCGGCTCGGATTCCGTCTTGCCCAGCTGTTGTTCCAAAAACTGCTTGTCGACCAGAAAGCTGCGAATCAGCGGGCTTTCCGCCCCCGCCATTTTGTACTTCATCAAATAGCCCAAGGCGCGGTGGGGCGTGCCGAAGCCTATCCATAACGCTTTGCCGCTGGCGTTCAGGCTGCCGTCTGGATTTTGGCCGACATCCTTGAAGTTGTCCCCGGTGGATTTGGCGTATACCGCCATATAGGCCCGGACATAGCCCGGATTGGCGGAGTCGTCCAGATTGGCGTAGGCGATGGAGGTATGTCCCACTGCGCTGTTCTTGGCATCCGCGGCTTTGAGCAGCTCGATTTCTTTTTGAGTATCCGCTCGCCAGCGTTGGCTGGCTGAGCCCCCCGCCTGATTGTTGCGTGCCAGCAGTTGCTCCAGCGCTTTGGCTTTCTCTCCGGGGAGTTGGCCGGCGTTTTCATTCATATTCATCATGTAGGCCAGGCCTAGCGACATTTCTGCTTGCTGTATGCCCGTCAGTTTTTCCGCCACGCGGGATGAGTATTGCCGCCATTGGGGTTCGCTCAGTGTTTTGGCGCTCTCCGGCACCGTTTGTCGCAGCACGGGTTGAATAGTTTGTGCCGAGATGCCTCGCAGCCGGCTGGCCAGGGGGCCGCTGGCCACCTGGAGCGGTGTCTGTTGAGAGGCCGTTGCCGTGTTCAGGGAGAAAGAGGTTCGGTTGGCGTGAATGGGGCTGGGCATGGCTTGATCCTTAAATTGGCATGCGGGAGGCAAGACTGAATTGAGGGCAGCGGATTGGCTGAGTGGCAGGCCGGGCGAGGGTGTTGCTATAAGAGCCTGTTTACGGTCTCGCGAGAAAGGGCGAGACAAGGCGAAAACGGCTGAAAAAGCGGAGTGTACATACGGTACATGAGCATTTTGAAGACGTTTTCAACGCCGTATCGCCGATGCGTAGCAGATCGTAAACAGGTTCTAAGCAAGGTGGGGTGTTCGGCTTGGACGGGGCTAGCGCTGTTTGTTGGCGTAAAGATACCCGCCGGCGTTGCCGGCGGGCTTGCAAG
Source organism: Chromobacterium sp. Beijing (assembly GCF_021496765.1). NCBI lineage: Bacteria > Pseudomonadati > Pseudomonadota > Betaproteobacteria > Neisseriales > Chromobacteriaceae > Chromobacterium > Chromobacterium sp. Beijing. The sequence goes on along the minus strand of NZ_CP053750.1, from coordinate 3,773,183 downwards.
TTTTGTTCAATTCAGCGGTGGTGAGAGCGAGGGGTTCAGCGCGGTCCGAGCAGCTGTTGCAGCGCGGCCGCCGCGGGCGCGCCCTGGATTTTTTGCAGCCGGCCCTGGGCGTCGCGGTAGAAGGAGGCAGGGGTGGCGAACACGCCGAAGCGCTCCATCAGCCGCTGGTTGACCGCCAGTTTGGCGCCGACGGCGGCCGGCGGCTTGGCCAGCGGCCGCACCGAATCGCCGGCTTCGTGGCGCGCCAGCGCGGCGGCCGGGTCCGGCGCGGCCAGGAGGGCGGCGGCCTTGGCCGGGCTGTCCTCGGCCAGCAGGCCCACCAGGATGTGGCGGATCTGGACCTTGCCGGCCTGGACCCAGGGCCGGGCGTCCCGCCAGAGCTGCCGGCAATACGGGCAGTTGGGATCGGTGAAGGTGTAGACCACGCGCGGGGCCCCGTCCTTGCCGTCGGCGATCCAGTGGCTGCTTTCCAACTGCCGCCACAGCGCGGCGCCGAACTGCCGGTCCAGCAGCTCGGGCTTCCATTTGTCGCCGCGGGCGTCGGTGACGTTGCCGACGATGGCCTGTCGGCCGTCCGGGGTCAGGTAGACGGCCTGCGGCCGGCCTAGGTAGAGCGCGGCGTAGCCGGTCAGGCCGGACGGGCCGGGAAAGCTGCTCAGGACTTCATAGCCCTGGGCTTCCAGCGCCTGAATGGGCGCCGGCCAGGCTTGAGGCGGCGCGGCGTGGGCGCTCAGGCTCAGCCAGAGCGCCAGCGGCGCCAGGCCTCGGATCAGCGGTGCGTTCATGTTTATTCCTTGGAAGCGGGCGCGCCGCCCAGCAATTGCAGCTTGCTGGCCAGAGTGGCTTCGGACAGTTCGCCCAGATGTATGGTTTGCAATTGGCCGCGGGCGTCGAAAAACAGCGTGGTGGGCAGCGCCGCCGAGCCGTACTCCCGGCCCAGGGCGCCGGCCGGGTCCAGCAGCACATGCCGGAGCCGAAGCGGCTGCTTGTGGAAGAACTCGCGCACCGCGACTTCGTCCTCGCCCTGATTGGCGAAGACGAAGCGCACGTCGGTCCTTTGCCGCTGGGCGTCTTGCAGCAGCGGCATTTCCCGCAGGCAGGGCGGGCACCAGCTGGCCCAGAGATTGAGCACCATGGGCTTGCCGCCGGCCAGCGTCGGCAGCGAGGCCGGGGTGCCGTCCAGTTGCGGCAGCACGCGGGCGGACAGCGAGGCCTTGGTTCGCCCTTCTTGCAGCGCCGCGCCGCCGGCCCAGACCAGCGCGCCGCTCAGGATGGCGACGGCCAGCGGCCGGCGCAGCTCCGGCCGACGCCAGCCGCGCCACGCGGCCAGGGCGAGCGCGGCGGCGACGCCGGCCCAGGGCAGGAAGCCGCCGTCGCGCAGATCCAGCACCGCCAGCGGCCGCTGCGAGTACAGCGAAAACCAGTACAGGACGAAGCCGACGCGCGCGGCGACGAAGCCCCACAGCAGCATGTCGTTGAGGTGGGCCGCCACGCTGACGCGGCGGCCGCGGCCGGCGAGCAGGCCGGCGCCGTGGGCGGTGAGCCAGGCGGCGGCGATGATGGCCAGGCTGACCGGAATGGCCAGCGGGCCAAGGTTGAAAGCAAGCATGGTTCAGTCCTGTGCCGCGCGGAGCGGGGTGGCGGTGGCTATTTTTTTAAACGTTTGAATAGACTGGGTCCTTTCCAAAAGATTCAGCGGGCCCGCCGCGCCTGGCTCAGGCGTTCGAGAAAGGCGTCCGGGCCCAGCGCGCCGACGATGCGCTGGGCGCGGCGCTCCTGGCCGTCCGGGCCGATCAGCAACAGCGTGGGTGGTCCTATCACCTGGCGCGAGGCCAGCAGCGCGGCGCTGTCCGGGCCGGATTCGGTCACGTCGGGCCGCAGCAGCGTCATGCCGGCCAGCGCTTGTCGCACGAGGGGATCGCCAAACACCTTGTGCTCGATTTCCTTGCAGGCCACGCACCAGTCGGCGTAGTAGTCCACCAGCGCCCAGCGGCCTTGGCGCGCGGCCTCGTCCAGGCCCTGTTGCAGCGCGCGGACATCGCGCACGGTGACGAAGCCGAGTTGTTCCATGTCGGTGGCGGGCGCGGCCGCGGAGGAGACGAAGGCGAGCGGCCGCAGCGGATCGCTTTGCCCGGCGGCCGCGCCGATCAGCATCGCCGCCGCCCACAGGCCCAGCAGCGCCGCCGCGCCGCGCAGCGTCCATTGGCCGGGGCTGGCGCGCCAGGGCCGGCTCAGCGTCAGCAGGCCGACGGCGACGGCGAACAGCCACGCGCCCCACAAGGCCAGGCTGGCGGCCGGGGGCAGCACGCGGTCGAGGAACCAGATGGCCATGCCCAGCAGCAGGAAGCCGAACACCGCTTTGACCCGGTTCATCCACAGGCCGGGACGCGGCAGCAGTTTGGCCCCCAGCGCGCCCACCAGCAAGAGCGGCACGCCCATGCCCAGGCCCATGGCCAGCAAGGCCAGGCCGCCTTTGAGCACGTCGCCGCTGTCGCTGATGTAGAGCAGGGCGCCGGCCAGCGGCGCGGTCATGCAGGGGCCCACCAGCAAGGCGGACAGCACGCCCATCGCCGCCGCGCCGCCCAGGGTGCCGCCGCGCTGGCGCTGGCTGGCCATGGCCAGCCGGTCGCGCAGCACCGCCGGCAATTGCAGCTCGTAAACGCCGAACATGGCCAGCGCCAGCAGGATGAACAGCGCGGCGAACAGGCCCAGCGCCCACGGCGTTTGCAGCGCGGCCTGAAGATTGGCGCCCATGCTGGCGGCCAGCGCGCCCAGCGCCGCGTAGGTCAGCGCCATCGGCAGCACAAAGGCCAGCGCCAGGACCAGGCCGCGTCGCGGCGTGGCGCCGCTGCCGACGATCAGGCTGCTGAGAATGGGCACCATGGGCAGCACGCAGGGGGTGAAGGTCATCAGCAGGCCCAGGCCGAAGAAGGCCAGCAAGACCCAGCCGACGCCGGATTGCGCCAGCCGCGCCGCCAGCGCCTGGTCTTCGCCCAGGGCCGGCGCGGCGGGGGCCGTGCCGGCAAGCCCCGCCGTGGCGGTTTTAACGGCCTGGCCGCCGCCGGACAGCTCGACGACGCGATGCTGCGGCGGATAGCACAGCCCGGCTTCGGCGCAGCCCTGCCAGCTCAGCGCGAGGCGGCGCGCCTGGCCGGCCCGCACCAGCAGTTCCAGCCGCTGGTAATACACCTCGGATTCGCCAAAGAATTCATCATGGATGGTCTTGCCGGCCGGCATCGCCGGCGGCGGGACGCTGCCGGCGGGTTCGGCCGCGATCTTGATATTTTTGCGATACAAATAATAGCCGTCGCGGATGTCCCAGCGCAGGCGGACCTGGCCGTCGCCCAGCTCGCTGACGCTGAGGCGGAAGGCTTGTTCCGGCGGCAGAAAGCCGGTTTGCGCCTGGACGGTGGGCATCCAGAGGAAAAGCAGCAGCAACAGGCTGCGGAAAATAAGCGGCATTGCGGTCTCCATGGCGATGAATGCCCACAGCCTGGGCGCCGGGGATTAAGCCGCCGTTAACAATGGGATAATCCGTTGCCGGCAAGCTGGCGGCGACAAGGAGGCGGGAATGCGGGTGTTATTGGTGGAAGACAATGAGTTGATCGCGCTGGGCATCGTCGCCGGGCTGCGCGCCCACGGCCTGACGGTGGACGCGGTGGGCAGCGTGGCCCAGGCCGAGGCGGCGCTGGCGACGCTGGACGCCGATTTGATGATTCTGGACCTGGGGCTGCCGGACGAGGACGGCATGCGCTTGCTGGCGCGCTTGCGCGCGCGCGGCGCGGCGTTGCCGGTGCTGGTGTTGACCGCGCGCGACGCGGTGGAAGACCGGGTGGCCGGCCTGCGCGCCGGCGCGGACGATTATCTGCTCAAGCCCTTTGATCTGGACGAACTGGTGGCGAGGCTGCACGCCTTGCGCCGCCGCGCCGCCGGGCGTTGCGTGGACGTGATCGAGGACGGCCCGCTGCGGCTGGACCCGATGCGCGGCGAAGTCTGGCTGCACGGCCGGCCGGTGGCGCTGGCGCGCCGCGAACTGGCGCTGTTGGCGGCCTTGATGCAGGCGCGGGAGCGGATTCTCAGCGCCGAGCAGTTAAAGGACCGGCTCTACGATTACAGCGAGGAAATCGAAAGCAACGCCCTGAACGTGCACATCCACCATTTGCGGCGCAAGCTGGGGCCGGCGGTGGTGGAGACGGTGCGCGGCCTGGGCTACCGCTACGGCAGGGCCGGCGAATGAGCTTGCGTCTGCGACTGCTGTTATGGATAGGGGTGTCGCTGTGCCTGCTGTGGGGCGGCGTGGCGGCCTGGACGCTGCATGATCTGGACCGGCAGATGCGGCTGACGCTGGACCGGCGGCTGGCGATGTCGGCGCAGATGGTGGCCGGCCTGATGGAGCAATTGCCGGCGCCGCCGCCGCGCGCCGTGCCGCGTTTCGAGGGCATAGGCGCCGGCATCGCGTGCCAGATTGTTTCCGTGCGCGGCGAGGTGCTGGCGCGCACGCCGGGCGCGCCGGATACCCGCGCGGACCCGGCGCCGGGCTATGCCGAGCAAACCCTGCGCGGCGAGCGCTGGCGCAGCTATACGGTGGTGGCCAACGGCTTGCGGGTGACCACGGCGGACCGGCTGACCGAACGCGAGGCGATGTTGACGGATATCCGCTGGGCCGCCGCCGTGCCCTTCATCGCGGCCCTGGCCGGCAGTCTGGTGGCCTTGTGGCTGGGCGTGAGCCGGGGGCTGAGGCCGCTGGAGCGGCTGCGCCGCGCCTTGGCGCGCCGCGCGCCGGAAGCGCTGGAGCCGGTGGCCACTCAGGGTTTGCCGCGCGACGTGCTGCCGCTGGCGGACAGCCTGAATCAGCTCTTGCGGCGCGTTGGCGAAGCGCTGCAACGCGAGCGGCGTCTGACCAGCGACGCCGCCCATGAGCTGCGCACCCCGCTGACGGCGATCAAGACGCATCTGCAAGTGGCGCGCATCACCCAGGGGCCGGACGCGGCGCAGGCGCTGGCCCACGCGGCCGAGGGGGCGGAACGCTTGCAGAACACCCTGGGGCAGTTGCTGATGCTGGCGCGGCTGGAAGGGGCTTTCGACTGGGAGGAAGGCCCTCCGGCCTGCGCCGACGAGGTGGCGCGGCTGGCGATGCGCGACGCGGAGCCCGCGCCGCCGCGGCGCATTGTCTGCGCTCCGCTGCCGGAGGCCGCGCTGGCCTTGCCCCAGGCGCTGGCGGCCACCGCGCTGCGCAATCTGCTGGACAACGCCTTGCGGTATTCGCCACCGGACGCGCCGGTGCGTTTGGAGGCCGCACTGTGCGAGGAGGGTTTGCGCTTTGAAATCCGCGATCAGGGGCCGGGGCTGACGGCGGACCAGCGCGAACAGGCCGCGCAGCGCTTTTGGCGCGGGCGGCATGCCGGCGCCGGCAGCGGCCTGGGCCTGTCCATCGTCACCGCGATCGCCGGGCGCTTTGGCGGCCGCCTGGAACTGCTGGCCGGGGAGGAGGGCGGGCTATGCGCCGCCCTGACGCTGCCGGTGCTCAGAAGCTCTTCATAGTCTGCCGCGCTTCGCCGGACGCGGCGCGGCGAGCGCCCCTTCAAATGCGCATGCGCCCCTTGCGCATCCCGCTGTCTCAGCGGTTCCCGCCCTGGCGCGCTAGACATTGAACAGGCGCTCAGGACGACGAATGCCGGAGCATGAACGGCGGCGCGGCCACCACGTCCGGCACGCTGCTGTTGACCGGGTTCCGCATCACTTTTTGCGCCACCAGCTTCAGCTCGTACATGATGCCGATGGCGGCGTCCAACTCCCGCGGCTGGCCGTTGAAGGTGCGGTCCAGCGCGGCCAGCAGGTTCTGGTAGGCCTGGTAGAACTGGGCGCCGCTGACGGCCGCGCCGCTGCCCGCCGGATAGTCTGACAGCGCGGCGTTGGGCAGCAGATTGAACACCCCGGTTTCGTCCAGCGGCACCGGCTCACCGGTGTAGGACCAGCCGGAGGGGCTGGAGTCGTCGCGCACCAGGCGCTTGCCGTAGTAGATCTCGCCAAACTTGAAATAATGGGCGTAGCCGCCGCCGGCTTCTTCCTTGGGGTTGATCCAGTCGTCCTCCACCTGCACGCCTTCGCCCTGGCGCACAATGGTGTCTATCACCGCGCGGGCGCTGGCCATGTCGTAGACCTTGCCGTCCGGACAGCCCGGCACCTCCTGCGGGAACCACTGGCTGACGTCCACCTGCTCGTCCAGCCGCGGCTGGGCGAAGCAGTCGTGACCGTGGTTTTCCAAATATTGCAGCCGCTCCAGGATGGCCTGGTAAAAGCGGCCGATGGAGTCGAAGCCGGGCTGGTTGTCGACCGAGGCCTGGGTCTCTCCGGGCAGGACGGCCTGGGTGTCCGGGCGTTCAATCTCCATGAACACTTCCTGAGCCTGCTGCCGGCTCAGCGCCTTGAGGGTGACGATCAGGCCGGTGTCCACGCACATCGGCAGCGGCCCCGGGTAGCTGAGCGCCCGGCCGTCTTCGATGACGCGCGGGTTGCCGCCGATGGCGATCAGGGTGTTGGCGGCCAGGGTCATGTGCAGCATTTCCTCCACCACCACGGATTGCACCAGCGCGCGCGCTTCCTGATTCTGGCCGGGCTTGATGGAGAACAGCGCGGTCAGATAAGTGGGAATGGTGGACAGCTCCAGCCGCACCGCGCCGGCCAGCATGGTCCGCACATCGTTGATGTGCTCGGCCTGAAGCAGTTCGGCCATCAGTTCTTGACGTATCTTCAGCATGGCTTGGTTTCCTGGCTTGGTTTCCTTGAAAGAGGGGCGGTCTGGGCGCTCAGGCGTCGTTGCCCTTGCGGCTCTTGCTCGTGCTCAGAGAGCCGCGGGTGGCGGCGATGTCGGCCTCGCTGGGAGCCGCGCTCTGGCGCAGCGGGCAGCGCTTGCCGTACATCAGCTGGCGGTCGAAGGTTTTGCCGGTGCGGTCTATCACGTTCTGGAAATAGTTGATCAGCATGCGCCGCTTGCTGGCGGACAGGTCGCGCGTCACCGGCATCTGGTCCGGGTCTTCGATGGGCTTGTCGAACACGAAGCGCATGATGAAGGCGCTGGCGTCGGCCACCGCTTGCTTGGAAAAGTCGAACAGGCCCTGGCTCATCACCGGGTAGAGGTTGGCGTATTGCTGCAGGATGGGCTGCACGTCCTCCCAGCGCGGGTTGTCCAGGTCGATGTCCTGGCCCGGCTGCGGGAAGCTGCTGAAAACCACGACGGCGAAATTGTCGAAGGGCTGTTGCAGCGCCGGATCGGAGCCGGCCAGATTGTAGTTGATGGTGAACAGCTGGCCGTCCATGTATTCGCGCGGGGTGCCGAAGCTTTCCGGCCCGTGCAGGGTGACGGCGACTCGGCCGGCCTGATCGGTGACCGGTTCCGCCGGGCTGAAGCGGACGGCGGCGTTGGGCACGTTGTTGACCGGCAACAGCGCGCGCGGGGTGGTGCCCTGAGTCTTGTCGGTGGGGGTGTCGCCGTAGTCCAGCATGGGCGCGCCGGCCCAGAAGGCCAGCGCCGCGCCGGCCAGCGGCTGGCCGTAGCGCGCCGCGTAGAGATGGGTGTGCAGGTGGTTCTTGTCCGGGTGGTTGGGGTCCAGGCGGATGGCGAAGTCCTCGGCGCGGACCTCGTTGCCCAGCAGCACTTCGCGCACGCAGACCACGGCGCGTCCCTCCGCGCCCACCGGCTGGACGATGGCCAGCGGCAAGGGCTGATTGGCCAGCCGCAGCTGCGCCTCGTTCAGCGGCACGGACTGGATGCCGGCCTGCTGGTCTTGCAGCGTCTGCGAGGTGTCCACGCCGGCGATGGCGGTGTAGTCGCCCGGCCCTATCTCCGCGTCCTGCGCCGTCCATTCATTGTGCAGGATCGCGTATTGCAGCGATGGCAGCGCCGTCACCTGATAACGGCTGTCCAGCGGCAGCGCGTTGCTCAGGTCCACTTGCAGGCTGGCGGTATCCTGATCCAGCCAGGAGGAGAAACAGCCGATGCCGTTCTGGCTGGCAAGATCGCTGCCCTGTTGCGTGGTGGGCATGAAGCGGCGGCCCAGGATGAAGGAGCGCGGCTGGCCGAGATAGGCCGGGCCGATGGCGCCGAGCACGGTGCCGTAGCCGAAGCCGGGGTCGCTGTAGGTGGTGCTGTAGCCGTAGGTGGTCAGCCGGATGGATAGCCGGTTCTGCTCGCTCAACTCGATCAGGCGGGCCAGCAGCGGGCTGTCGAAGCCGTCCAGATGCCACTGGATATTGGTGAGCACGGACTGAAAGACGGCGGAGGCGGCGCTGTCGCCCTGGCTGGCGGCGCGGGAGAACCACAGGTCGCGGAAAGGGTTGCTCTGGTAGTCGGCGGTCATCAGCGGCGTGCCGTCCGGCTTGAGCAAGGACACCGCCAGGCCGTAGATGCTGGAGGCCAGCTGCCAGTCCGGGTCCAGGTCCACCATTTTGCCGGACGGCTTGCCGATGGCGTTGCCCACGCTGCAGGACAGCAGCGGGTCTTGCGCCGGATCGGTGATCAGAATGCCGCTGGGGCCGCGCAAGCTGCTCACCTGGCAGTTGGCGAAGCGCATGATGGCGGTGCCGGTGGGGTGCCACCAGCCGTTGTAGGTTTTGGTGCGCCCGTTGTCCCCGCCTGCTGATATTCCTGAAAGCGCGGTTCGAAAGTGGCGTTGTCGTAATGGCGCGGATCGTTGTTGACGGTGGAGACGTCGGACTGGAACTGGCCGGAAAAGGCCAAGCGGGGGAACTGCAGATAGCTCATATGGGCTCCTTGCCGGCAGGAAAATCCGCTGACGGCTTTTGTAGGCGATTTAATTCCATGGGCATAGCGCGGGTATAGGCGGCGCTGGCCATAAGGGCAATGTTCTTTAGGCCAGGAGGGGGCCGGAGGGAAAGGACAGGAGGCCGGCGCGTGTCCCGCGCCGGCCGGAGCCGGGCGCTTATTCCGCGCCCAGCGACATCGCGTGATTGAAGACATTGCCCGGGTCGTATTTGCGCTTGATCGCCGTCAGCTCCGGATACAGCACGCCGTAATACAGCTCGCCCCAGCTATAGCCGGGCGTGCCCGGCTGAGCGCCGTTCAGCATGTCCACGTCCGGGTAGTTGATGTAGCAGCCTTCGTAGGGCGAATCCGGCAAGGCCGCCGAGGCCGGGTAGGGCGTGCCGTTGAAGCCGTCGGCGGCGTAGACGGCGTCGAAGAACTCGCGCATCCAGCGCACATGCTTGGCGTCGTTGGCCGGGTCGGTCCAGTAGCTCTGGTATTGCAGCTTCATCACCGAGGCGCGCTGCGGCACAGCGGTCTGGTTGTCGGCCGGATCGAAGCCGTTGTTGCCGGCGCCGCGGCGGTTGATCGCGCCGCCGTAGGAGTCCACTTGCAGCAGCGATTGGGAGAAGTCCAGATCGTGGGGATGGGTGTTCAGATGCCGGTGGATCGCCTTGCACTCGGTCTGGCTGAAGTTCTGTTTCATATAGGCGGATTTGTACTTGCCGCGCTGATTGTTGCCGGAGCCGTTCAGCGTCTGGGTGGCGTACAGCCAGTCCATCGCCTGCGCGTGTTCCGGCAAGGGCGCGCTGTTTCTGGGCGGCGAGCGGTGCGGGATGTGGGGCAGATGGCCGCCGCCGGGCAGATAGGTGTTCAGCAATTGCGGCGAGGCCACTTGCGCGATGCGTTGGTAAAAATCATTGAACGGCGCGGTGTCGTTCAGCTTGCCGTCCCGGTCCGTGTACTGCACCACCAGCCCCAGATTTTTGGCGCTGACATGGGTGAGCTTGAGCAGGCTGAACAGGCCGTAGCCTTCGGGCTGGCGGTCCGCTTCCAGCCAATACTCGCCATAGGTCTGCAGCAAGGCGGTGAAGCGGCCCAGGTCCTGGAAATCGTTCCAGTCGAATTGTAAGAGCTGTACGCCCACCTGTTGCGGCGCCGGCGGCAGATCGTCGAAGTAATAGCTGGTGATCAGGCCGACGTTGCCGCCGCCGGCGCCCTTGCACAGCTTGAGCAGGTCGGCGAATTCATTGTCGGCGCGGGCGTGGACCTTGCGCGCCTTGCCGCCGTCCGCCAGCAGAATGTCCACCGCGCTCAGCCAATCCACGGTCAGGCCTTGCAGCCGCGACAGCAGGCCGTAGCCGCCGCCGCTGATATGGCCGCCGGCGCCCACCGAGTAGCAAGAGCCGCCGGGCACGGTCTTGCCGGTGAGCTTGTACAGGCCGACATAGCCGTCCCAGTTCTGATTGCCGGCCAAGAGCTGAAAGCCGTAACGGCGGCCATCCGCCGTCACGTCGCGGCGCAGGCCGGAGAGCTGGCCGATGTCTATGATCAGGCCGCCGGGGTTGTTGCTGACGAAGCCCTCGTAGCAATGGCCGCCGCTGCGGATGGTGGGTTTGAGACGGTGGTCCAACGCGTATTGCAAGGCGGCGGCGGCTTCGTTCTCGTCGCTGCAGACGACGATGCCGCCGGCGGCCTGGCCGGCCTCCGGCCAGCGCAGATTGAAGCCTTTTTTCAGCGTTTCGTAACGGGGGTCGTCCGGGGTGATGGCATTCAGGCCCATGCGCTCTTCTCCTTGTGCGGCCGCGACGGCGGCTATGCGTTTTGAATGACATTGTTTTATAGACGAGCGGTGAGAGGGCGAGGCTGGCAAATGCTGAGCTTGGCGGCATTGCCTGTTTTAACGTTTCATTTCCCGGTGACTATGCTTGAATCCGTGGGATTTTGTTCTGGCATGAAATGACATTTGGATGTTGTTTTGCTACGCTCCCTGCCAAAATCAGGAGCGAGCGGACATGATCAAGCAATGGATGGGCCTGGCCCTGCTGTTGGGCGGTTTGGGTGGCGCGGCGCAGGCCGGCGAGGCGTTTGGCGCGCCGGGACTGACGGCGGTGCGCGGCCCGGCGGCCAAGTCTTTCGTGGGCGTGGCGACGGAGGGGCCGTCGCGGGTGTATTTCACCGGCTATCGCGGTGTGGTGTCCGAGGTGTTCTACCCGGCGGTGGACACCCAGGCGGCGGTGGATCTGCAATTCCTGGTGGGCGACGCCGGCGGCGGCTTCGTCGACGAGGAAAAGCGGCAGGACTACCGCGTGCAGCGGCTGCATCCGCGCAGCATGAGCTGGCAGGCGCAGACCGGCAACCCGGCCCATCACTGGCGCATCAGCAAGCGCATCTTCACTGATCCGGCGCGCGACGCGCTGATCCAGCGCGTCACCTTCAGCGCGCTGGACGGCCGCCGCGTCGGTGATTTCCGGCTTTATCTGCTGTTCAAACCCTATCTGGACAACGCCGGCGCCGGCAATAGCGCCGCCACCCTGGCGCGCGCCGGCGGCGGCGCGGCCTTGGCGGCCAGCCGCAATCAGCGCGCCTCGGCGCTGCTGAGCAGCTTGCCGTGGAAGACGCAGAATGGCCGCCGCATGCTGTCCAACGGTTTTGTCGGCCTCAGCGACGGCTGGACCGATCTGCTGGGCGGCGGCGCCGACAAGCGCATGGACTGGACTTTCGATTCCGCCGGCAACGGCAATGTGGCACAGATGGGCTGGCTGGAACTGGGCGACCCGCGCGCGGCCAGCGTGTCCTTCGACGTGGTGCTGGGCTTCGGCGCCAGCCAGGGGCAGGCGCTGGACGCGGCCGAGGCGGCGCTGGGCGGTGACCTGGGCGCGGCGCAGCGGCGCTACGACGCCGGCTGGCAGGCTTACGCCGCCGGCCTGTCCGATCAGGGCGGCAGCGCCGACGACGGCTACTACCTGGCGGCGATGACGCTGAAAACCATGCAGGACAAGGCCAGCGGCGCGATGGTGGCCGGTCTGGGCACGCCGTGGGGCGCCAGCCAGGGCGACGCCAACGCCGGCGGCTATCACCTGGTGTGGCCGCGCGATCTGTTCAAGTTCGCCAACGCCCTGCTCACCGCCGGCGACCGCGCCACCGCCGCGCGGGTGACGGATTATCTGTTCAACACCTTGCAGCAGCGCCGCGACTGCGGCGCGGCGGAATATGACGCCGCCGGCTGCCCGGACGGCTTCAGCCGCAACGGCCGCTTTCCGCAAAACGCCTGGGTCAGCGGCGCGCAGTATTGGCAGGGCACCCAGATGGACGAGCAGGCCATGCCCATCCTGCTGGCCTGGCGCCAGGGGCCGGCGGTGTATTCGCCGCTGTGGCCGCGCATCAAGCTGGCCGCTGACTACATCCTGAACGCCGGGCCGTGGACCTACCAGGAGCGCTGGGAGGAAAACAGCGGCTATTCGCCGTCCACGCTGGCGGCGCAGATCGCCGGCCTGGCCGCCGCCGCCGACATCGCCCGCGCCAACGGCGACGACGCCAGCGCCGCGCGCTATCTGTCCGCCGCCGATTACTGGCAGCAGAACGTGGACGCCTGGACCTTCACCCGCAGCGGCGGCTTTGGCGACGGCCGTTATTATCTGCGCCTCAATCCGTCCGCGCGCGCCGGCGGGGCCGGTCGCGCCGGCCAGGCGCCGATGCTGGGCCCGGACACGCCGCAGGCGCTGGAAGTGAAGAACGGCGGCGGCAGCCGCGACGCGCGCCGGGTGGTGGACGGCGGCTTCCTGGAACTGGTGCGCATGGGGGTGAAGCGCGCCGACGATCCGGCGGTGCTCGCCACGCTGGGCATTTACGACGCGGTGCTGGGTCAGCGGCTGGAGCTGCCCGGCGTGCCGGCTTTGCCGGTCAACGCCTGGTTCCGCTACAACTTCGACGGCTACGGCGAACGCAACGACGGCGGCGATTTCGCCGGCAGCGGGGTGGGTCGGTTGTGGCCCATCTTCACCGCGGAGCGCGGCGTCTACGAGATTGCGCGCCAAGGCGGCGGCGCGGCCGGCCAGCCCTATCTGGCCGCCTTGAAGCAACTGGCCACGCCGGAGGGCATGCTGCCGGAGCAGGTGTGGCCGCACAGCGCGGTGCTGCCGGACGGCTGGGCGGTGGAGACGCCGGCCGGCAACCGCGCCGGCACGCCCACCCGCTCGATCGCGCCGCTGAGTTGGGCGATGGGCGAGTACATCAGCCTGCTGGCCTCCATCCGCGCCGGACGCGTCGTCGATCTGCCGGAAGCCGCCTGCGCGCGTTACTACGCCTGCCGGGTGGAACCCAAGGCCGGAGAGGCGACGGTGGAGATCCAGGCCGCCGCCGATACCAGCTGGGGGCAGCAGCTGTATGTGACCGGCGCGGCGCGCGCCTTGGGCAATTGGAACACCGATCTGGGCCTGCCGGCGGACGCGGCGGCCTACCCGCTGTGGAAGACCCGGGTCAATCTGCCGGCCGGCCAGCGCATCGAGTACAAGTACTACCGCAAGAACGCCGACGGCAGCGTGAGCTGGGAGCAGCGCGCCGGCAACCGGGTGTTGCAGGCGCCGGCCGGCGGGCTGACGCTGAGTGATCAGGTGAACTGGTAAGAACCTGTTTACGATCTGCTGCGCGTCGGCGATACGGCGTTGAAAACGAACTCAAAATGCTCATGTACCACGTGTACATTCCGCTTTTTCGCTCGTTTTCGCCTTGTCTCGCTCTTGCTCGCGAGACTTTGAACAGGCTCCAATACGATATTGATTTATTTGGAATATTGAAAGCAAATTTAATTACTTTTTGATATTAAACATGGCTTTTATAGTGTGCTGAGTCCCCCTTGTTCAGGAACTCGCCATGCCCATGTTCATCTCCCGCCGTTCCCTGCTGGCGCTCAGCCTCGCCAGCCTGTCCTTCCTCGCCTTGGCGGCACACGCCGCCGAGGCGCCCATCGTCATCGGTTATCAGACCGGGGTCGATCCCTCCAAAGTGGCCCAGGCCGACGGCTTGTATGAAAAAGCCATCGGCCGGCCGCTGCAATGGCGCAAGTTCGAGAGCGGCGCGGAAGTGCTGGCCGCGCTGGCCTCCGGCGATGTGCATATCGCCGATCTGGGCTCCAGCCCGCTCAGTGCCGCCGCCACCCGCCAGCTGCCGATCCAGACCTTTCTGATCGTCGCCGAGATCGGCAACTCCGAAGCGCTGGTGGCGCGCAAGGGCAGCGGCATCAAGACCCCGCGGGACCTGATCGGCAAAAAAGTGGCGGTGCCCTATGTCTCCACCACCCATTACAGCCTGCTGGCCGCGCTCAAGCACTGGAAGCTGGACCCGGCCAAGCTGTCCATCGTCAATCTGCGCCCGTCCGAGATCAGCGCCGCCTGGCAGCGCGGCGACATCGACGCCGCCTATGTCTGGGACCCGGCCTTGAGCCAGGCGCTGAAAACCGGCTCGGTGCTGGTCAATTCCGAACAAGTGGGGCAGTGGGGCGCGCCCACTTTCGAAGCCTGGGTGGCGCGCAAGGATTTCGCCGCCGCCCAGCCGCAGGCGCTGGCCGCCTTCGCCAAGGTGACCTTGCAGGCCTTCGCCGATTACCGCGCCAAGCCGGCGGCCTGGAGCGCCGGCTCGCCGCAGGTGGCCAAGATCGCGCGGCTGACCGGGGCCGATCCGGCGCAGATTCCCGGCCTGCTGGCCGGCAGCCGCTTTCCGCTGGCGCAGGAGCAGCTGTCGCCGCGCTTGCTGGGCGGCGGCACCGCCAAGGCGCTGCGCGACACTGCCTTGTTCCTGAAGGAACAGAAGAAGGTGGAAGCGGTGCTGCCGGATTATCAAGCCTATGTCGAGCCGCGCTTCGTGCGGCTGGCGCAGCCGCGCTGAGCGCGAGGAGGCCGCGATGGCGAGCTTGATCGTGGAAAACGCCGGCGTCAGCTACGCCGGGCCGTCCGGCCCGGTGCAGGCGCTGGACCGGGTGTCGCTGGAGCTGCGTTCCGGCGAGATCGTGGTGGCCCTGGGGCCGTCCGGCTGCGGCAAGTCCACCTTGCTGGGGCTGATGGCCGGCTTCCAGACGCCCAGCCAGGGCCGGGTGCTGGCCAATGGCCGGCCGGTGCGCGGGCCGGGCGCGGATCGCGGCGTGGTGTTCCAGGACGACGCGCTGATGCCCTGGCTCAACGCCGAGGACAATGTCGCCTTCGGCCTGCGCCTGCGCGGGGTGCCGCGCGAACGGCGGCGAAGCGAGGCGCGCCGCATGCTGGGCTGGGTGGGGCTGGAAGCCTTCGCCGGCCACGCGCTTAGCCAGATGTCCGGCGGCATGCGTCAGCGCCTGGGCCTGGCGCGCGCGCTGGCGGCCGATCCCGACTTCCTGCTGCTGGACGAGCCCTTGGGCGCGCTGGACGCGCTGACCCGGGAAAAGATGCAGTCGCTGATCCTCAGCCTGTGGCAGCGCAGCGGCAAGGGCATCTTCCTGATCACCCACAGCATCGAGGAAGCGCTGTTCCTCGGCACCGAGCTCTTGGTGCTGACGCCGCGCCCCGGCCGCATCGCGCTGCGGCAGAAACTGGGCTTCGCCCACCGCTACGCCGCCGGCGAATCGGCGCGCTCGATCAAGGCCGATCCCGCCTTCATCGCCATGCGCGAGCATTTGCTGGACTGGATTTTCCGCGCCGAGGAGGCCGACCATGCCGCCGCTTGAACTGACTGAATTGGGCCCGGCCGCGCAGGCCGAGCTGAGCGCGCCGCCGCCGGCCCATGCCCCCGCACCGCTCTCCGGCCGCTTCGCCGCCTGGCGTCGGCGCTGGCCCAGCGCGCTGTCCGTGGGCGGCCTGCTGCTGCTGTGGTGGGCGGCCAGCGCCGGCGGCCTGGTGTCGCCGCTATTCCTGCCCGGCCCGGCCCAGGTGGCGGCGCGGCTGGCGGACCTGGCGGTCAACGGCTTCATGGACGCCAGCCTGTGGCGTCACGCCGCCGCCAGCCTGGGCCGGGTGGGCCTGGCGCTATTGCTGGCCGCGGCCACCGCGGTGCCGCTGGGCATGCTGATGGGCCTGAGCCGGCGCGCGCATGCGGCGCTGGACCCGCTGATCGAGTTCTACCGGCCGGTGCCGCCCCTGGCCTATCTGCCCTTGATCGTGATCTGGTTCGGCATTGGCGAGGCCAGCAAGGTGCTGCTGATCTATCTCGCCATCTTCGCGCCGCTGGCCATCGCCACCGCCGCCGGCGTGCGCCGCGCGGACCCGGCGCGGCTGCAGGCGGCGCGCTCGCTGGGCGCCAGCCGCGGCCAGCTGCTGCGGCTGGTGGTGCTGCCCAGCGCGCTGCCGGAGATTCTGACCGGGCTGCGCATCGGCCTGGGCGTGGGCTGGTCCACCCTGGTGGCGGCGGAGCTGGTGGCCGCCACCCGCGGCCTGGGTTTCATGGTGCAGTCCGCCGCCCAGTTCCTGGTCACCGACGCGGTGATCGCCGGCATCCTGATCATCGCCTGGATCGCGCTGGCGCTGGAATTGGGGCTGCGTTGGGCGGAGCGGCGCTTCGCCGGCTGGGCCGCGCCGGAACGTTTTTGAGCGAGTTTTCGATTTTTTGGATTTGGTTTCCGCCGCGCGGATAAGGAGCACATTCATGAGCCTGCAACTGCAAGCCATCAGCCCGGCCCTGGGGGCCATTGTTTCCGGCGTCGATCTGAGCGCGCCGCTGTCCGGCGCCGAGCGCGACGCGATCGAGGCGGCGCTGCTGCGCCACCAGGTATTGTTCTTCGAGAACCAGCCGTTGACGCCGCGCCAGCAGCGCGATTTCGCCGCCCGCTTCGGCGATCTGCACCTGCATCCGGTCTACCCGACGGTGGCGGAGCAGCCGGAAATCATCGTGCTGGACACCCATGTCGACAATCTGCCGGACAACGACAACTGGCATACCGACGTCACCTTCATCGCCGCCCCGCCGCTGGGCGCGGTGCTGGCGGCGCGGCAGCTGCCGGACGTGGGCGGGGACACGCTGTGGAGCAGCAACAGCGCCGCTTACGACGCGCTGTCGCCGGCCTTGCGCGCGCTGCTGGACGGCCTCAGCGCCGAGCACAGCTTTATTCATTCCTTCCCGGAAAGCCGCTTCAAGGACACGCCGCAATACGCGCGCTGGCAACAGGCCAGCCGCGACCATCCGCCGGTGGTGCACCCGGTGGTGCGCACCCATCCGGTCACCGGCCGCAAGGGCCTGTTCGTCAACGAGGGCTTCACCACCCGCATCCTGGAACTGGCGCCGCGCGAGAGCGATGCCCTGCTGGCCCTGCTGTTCGCCCACGCCGCGCGGCCGGAATTCACCGTGCGCTGGCGCTGGAAGGAAAACGATCTGGCGTTCTGGGACAACCGCGTGACCCAGCATTACGCGGTGGCGGATTACCTGCCGCAGCGGCGGGTGATGCACCGCGCCACCATCCTGGGCGACCGGCCGCGTTGAGCGCGGCGGAATGAGCAGGAAAAGGAAACCCGGCATTGCCGGGTTTTTTTACGGGGTCGTACAGCGTATATCTTCAAATGAAATGATATTGGCATCTTAATTTAACGGTTTTCGGGTAATATCCGTTCGCCATAAAAAGGCGGGCGGCGCGCCCGTCTCGGCATATCACAATCACAAGAGAAACCGTCATGAAGAAATTTACGCTCGCTCTGCTGTTGTCCGCCGCTTTCGCGCTGCCCAGCACCCAAGCGCTGGCCTGGGGCCAGGAAGGCCACCGCGTCACCGGCTACGTCGCTCAGCAATTGTTGAGCCCCCAGGCCAAGGCCGCGGTCAATCAATTGATCCCCAACGCGGACTTCGCCCAGCTGGCCTTGTACATGGACCAGCACAAGCAGGAATTGAAACAGCAGCTGCCGGGCTCGGATCAATGGCATTACAACGACGAACCGGTGTGCGACGGCGTGGAAGAGGACGATTGTCCCAGCGGCAACTGCGCGTCCAATCAGATCGGGCGCTACAGCAAGGTGCTGGCCGACAAAACCGCGAGCAAGTCCGCCCGCGCCCAGGCGCTGACCTTCCTGCTCCACATGATCGGCGACATCCACCAGCCGCTGCACGCGGCCGACAACCACGACCGCGGCGGCAACGACGTCAAGACGCGGCTGGCCGGCAGCAACAAGACCGGCAATCTGCATTCGGTGTGGGACACCGCCCTGGTGCAGCAGGCCTTGAGCGGCGCCAACGAGCAGAGCTGGGCGACGCAGAACCTCAAGTACTACGCGCGCAACATCGCCGGCTGGCAGAGCGGGCAGGTCAATGACTGGATCAAGGAATCCAATCAGTACGCGCGCAGCGAGGTCTACGGCCCGCTGTCCAACTTCAGCTGCGGCCAAGCGCCCAGCGACATGGCCTACCTGGACCGCACCTACCAGACCGCCGGCGCTCAGTTGGTCAAACAGCAGCTGGTCAAGGCCGGCGCGCGCATCGCCATGGTGATCAACCAGGCGCTGCAGTAAAACGGCGCGTCCGCGCTAGAATGGCGGCTCCGTCGTCACCGGAGCCGCCATGTCCATTCACGAGCTCAGCCTCAAGGGTTTCCGTTCCATCCGTCAGCTGCGGCTGGAGCTGGAGCCGCTCAACGTCGTCGTCGGGCCCAACGGCTGCGGCAAATCCAATCTCTACAAAGCGGTACGCCTGCTGCACGAGGCCGCCTGCGGCCGCCTGTCCGCGGCGCTGGCGGAAGAGGGCGGCATTCAAAAGGCGATGTGGGCCGGCGGCCTGCGCCGCGGCGACCGCAAGGGCGAGCCCAAGCGCATGGCGCTGGCGGCGCGGCTGGCCGATTACGACTACGAATTGCAACTGGGCTACCCCGAGCCCAGCCGCAGCCTGTTCTCGCTGGACCCATTGGTGAAGGAGGAGACGTTGTGGCTGGCCGGCCAGGGGCGCCGCCCCTCGGCCCAGGTGCTGGAGCGGCGCAATCAGAGCGCCTTTCTCACCAGCGTGGACGGGGTCAGGACCACCTATCCCTTGGGCCTGCAGGCCGAGGAGTCGGTGTTCGGCCAATTGGCTGAGCCGCATCTTTATCCCGAGGTGTCGCAAGTGCGGGAGACGCTGCGGCGCTGGCGTTTCTACCATGAGTTCGCGGTGTGGCCCGGCTCGCCGCCGCGCGCGCCGCAAGTGGGCATCCGCTCGCCGGTGCTGGCGCACGACGGCGGCAACCTGGCGGCCGCTTTCCAGACCATTGTGGAGATCGGCGACGTCGAACTGCTGCACAGCGTGCTGGCCGACGCGTTTCCGGACAGCCGCTTCCAGACGGAGGCGCTGCATGGCCGTTTCCAGATGCTGATGCAGCGCGACGGCATTCTGCGGCCGCTGGAGGCGGCCGAATTGTCCGACGGCACCTTGCGTTTCCTGTGCCTGGCGGTGGCCTTGCTCAGCCCGCGTCCGCCGGCCTTCATGGCCTTGAACGAGCCGGAAAACAGCCTGCACCCGGACTTGTTGCCGGCCTTGGCGCGGCTGATCGCCGAGGCCGGCCGCCACAGCCAGCTGTGGGTGACCAGCCATTCGCCGCGCTTGGCGGAGCTGATCGCGCGCCACCGGCCGCTGCGCCGTTTCATGCTGGCGCAGCGCGACGGCGAGACGGTGTTGGCGGACGAGGATTGAGCCGGGGCCGCGAGGCCGGTTCGGCATTTTCGGAAAGTGAAAATGGATGGATGCGAGGCGGAATATTTGCATGTAGAATCCCCGCCGCCATACCATTTAAATATAAGAAAGAACTTTCCGTGAAAAAACTATTTGCCGCTGCTTCTCTGTTGGCCCTGCTGTCCGGCTGCGCCTCCACCACGCTGGCCACGCCCGAGGCGGACGCTCAAGCCAAGCAGTTCAACGCCCAGCCGGCCAAGGCCCGCGTCTACATCTATCGCAACGAGGCGATGGGCGCCGCCGTGAAAATGAATGTTCTGGCCGACAACAAGGCCTTGGGCGACACCGTGGCCAAAACCTACATCATGGCCGATCTGGAGCCGGGTTCGCACACGCTGGTGGGCAAGGCCGAGAACGATTCCAGCCTGACCCTGGACATGGTGGCGGGCAAGATTTACTACGTTTGGCAGGAAGTGAAGATGGGCGTGCTGTACGCTCGCAACAAGCTGCAGAGCGTTGACGAGGCCGAAGGTCAAAAAGGGGTGAAAGAGTCCCAACTGGTGCAGTCGCCGCAATAAGACACGGCGGCGGCGCGGCGGAGCCCGCCGCGTTCCAAAAAAGAGCCCAAGCAAACGCTTGGGCTTTTTTTCATGGCTCAGACCACGTGCTCAGACCGGTTGCAGAAACAGCGCCTGCTCCGCCGCGCGGCGGCGGGTGAGGCCGGGCAGCACTTTGCCGCCGGCCTTGTTCCAGCGCGGAAACTGGGCGGCGGCGCCGGCGTAGTCGCGCTGATTGAGCAGGCGCAGCAGGGTGGAGTTCTGCAGCGAACCCAGGCCCAGGTTGTAGCTGAAGCTGAGCAGCGCGTCGAACTGGTTCTGGTTCAGCGGCACCGAGACCAGTCGGGAGACGCCGGTTTCGAAGCGGTTCAAATCGCGCGCCAGCAGCGCGTCGGCCTGGGCCTGGCTGATGACCAGACCCGGCGTCACGTCCGGACCGGTGTGGCCGTAGCCTATGGTCCAGACGCCCACCGCGTCCTGGTAGGCCTTGAGGCGCAGGCCTTCGAATTGCTGGATCAGTTTGACGCCGTTGGCGCTGATATTCATGTCGGGCTCCTGGGAAGGGCCCCGGCGGACGCGGAGAAACGCTCGGAAGAATCTGAGGCGGGAGGAGAAGCGGGCGGGGGCGGGACCGGCCGCGCGGGGCGGTCCGGGTGCGTCGTTCCCATTATGCTCAGGGCCCGGAAACGGGCCGAGGCGACGGGTGTCAGTGGCGGGAAGGGGCCGACTGCGGCTCCCCCACCCTAGGAGCGATTGCTCGTTATAGGCAGGGTGGGTGGAGCGTAGCGATACCCACGCGGAAATCCCATCGGGGGATGGCTTCGCGGAGCGCAGCGGACTTTGAAGCGGCTTTCAGTACACAAAGCGCTCGCGCAGGTCTTCCAGGTTCAGTTCTTTCAGAATCGCTTCCTGGCGTTCGCGCGCGCTGTTTTTGCGCTGGCCGGTGTACTTGGCGATGATCAGCTCGTTCTTCATCGAGTGCTCCCAGCCCACCAGCTCGGTGACGGTGAGCTGATAGCCGCGCGCTTCCAGTTGCAGGCAGCGCAGCACATTGGTCAGATGGCTGCCGAACTCGCGGGTGTGGATGGGGTGGCGCCACATCTCGGACAGCGGAGTCAGGCCGAAGCTCTGGTTTTTCTTCTGACGCAGCACGCCGGCCACTTCCGCCTGGCAGCAAGGCACCAGCACGATGTAGCGCGCGTTCTTGGCCAGCGCGAAGCGGATGGCGTCGTCGGTGGCGGTGTTGCAGGCGTGCAGCGCGGTGATGATGTCCACCTGCTCCGGCAATTGCTCCGAGGTGATCGACTGTTCCACGCTCAGGTTCAAAAAGCCCATGCGTTCGAAGCCTAGGCGGGCGGCCAGCTCTTGCGAGCGGCTGACCAGTTCCGGCCGGGTTTCGATGCCGTAGACGCTGCCGGCGGCCTTGTCCTTCAGGAACAGGTCGTAAAGGATGAAGCCCAGATAGGATTTGCCGGCGCCGTGGTCGGCCAGGCTCATCTCGCCTTTTTCCGCCAGCACGTCGGCCATCAGCGGCTCGATGAACTGGTACAGGTGGTAAACCTGTTTCAGCTTGCGGCGGGTGTCCTGGTTGATCTTGCCGTCGCGGGTCAGGATGTGCAGCTCTTTGAGCAGTTCCAGCGATTGCTGCGGTTTGATCTCGGGAATCAGGCTCATGGCGGCCTCCTGCGAAAAACGAATCGCCGGATTTTAGTCCAATTCGCGCCGGCGCGCTTGGGCGCTGGTTTCAATGCGCCTGTCTAACTGGCCGGCTGCGCGCTGATCCGCTCCAGCCAGCGCAGCATGTCCTGCTCCACTTCCACGCGGTTGGTTTCGTTCAGCATTTCGTGGCGGCCGCCGGGGTAGACCGTGGTCTGCACGTCCAGCAGGCCGGCTTCGCGGTAGCGGATTTCCAGCTGGCCCAGGCCCAGCTTGCCCAGGCTGACCGGGTCGCGGCTGCCGGCCAGCAGCCAGACCGGACAGCGGCGCGGCAGGCTGTCGCCGCTCGCCTCGCCGCGTTCCATGGCGATGATGCCGCCGAACAAATCTATCCACAGGCCGGGGCAGGGGTCGAAGCCGCATAGCGGGTCCGCTAGGTATTTGTCCACTTCCGCCGGGTCGCGGCTCAGCCAGTCCATGCCGGTGCGGGCGGGCAGAAAGCCCAGGTTGAAGCTGCCGAAGACCAGCCGCGCCAGCAGCCGGCTGGGGCGTTCCGGGCTGCCGAAGCGGGCCACCAGCCGAGCCAGGCCGCGCAGCAGCCAGGCCAGCGGCCGCTGGCGGTAGCCGGTGGCGGACAGGACCAGGCCGGACAGCGCCGCGCCGTGGCGCAGGAAATAGGCGCGGGCGATGAAGGAGCCCATGCTGTGGCCGAACAGCGCCACCCGCAGGCCGGGATGGCGTTCCGCGGCGTGGCGGCGCAGGGTGTCCACGTCGGCCACCACCTTGTCCCAGCCGCCGTCGGCAGAGAAATGGCCGCGCAGCCGCGGCGCGGCGCCGTGGCCGCGATGGTCGTGGGCGTAGACGGCGTAGCCGGCGGCGCTCAGGGTCTGGGCGAAGCGGTGGTAGCGCACCGCGTATTCGCTCATGCCGTGGGAGATCAGCACCACGGCGCGCGGCGCGCCGTCCGGCAGCCAGCAGGCGGCGTGCAGGATTTCCCCGTCGTCGGCGTTCAGATGGAAGGTTTGCATGGTGTTGAGCCCTTTTATGGCCTGTTTTGACTGCGCCGCGGCATCAGGGTTGCGGCGAAGCGGCGGCTTCACAGCAGAACATGGCGCAAGGATGCTGGCAAGCGCTATCCAAATGTCCTGGCCTGTTCGCCGCCATGGGGTGGGGGCCGTTTTGCTAGGCCTTCCCGGACGCGCCGCGCTTGACCAGACCAAGCTGGGTGGGCACCATGAGCCGCGTGCCGTTTCATACAGCGCGGCATCAGGAATGGAAGCCTGAATTGAGTAGGAGGGATTCACCATCCCAATGCCACGCTATAGCTGCGCCCATCAGGGCAGGTTATGGCAGGGAGGCCTTTGGCCTGCTGGCTCCTACTCGCCTGTCTTCCAACCCTGCCATATGCCTGCCCATCTTGATTGGAAGCGGGGTGGCAGGCGCTCTGTTCAGTAGGAGCCCGTCATGCCGATATTGTCAGTTCTATCCCTGCTTTCCAAACCGCCTCCGCCCAAGGAGGCCGCTCAATCTCCAGCCGCTCTCCCAGCGGCCAGCCGTCTGATCAAGACCGTCAAACATCTGCAAGGTCTGCGTTCGGAAAATACTGCGCTTGCCGCCATCGATCCCGTTCTGATTCATTTAGCCCGTTGCTGCGAGCATTACGACGATATCGCCGAAGAGCTGCGTCAATGCAATGAGGCCTTGGGCGCGGTGCTGTTGATGCTGCGTCACACCGAAAACGCGCAAGTGCGCGGCAAGGCGCTGTGGGCCTTGCTGGAGCCTTTGCAGCAGCGTTTGCAGGGGGCGATGGAGAGGCTGGAGACGGTGACGTCTTAGAACCTGTTTACGATCCGTTGCGTGTCGCGAGCAAGGCCTTGTTTCGCTTTGGTTGGCGTGATCCTCAACTGCGGGTGCCGGTGGGTATCGCCTGCGGCTCCACCCACCCTACGTGCGGTCGTTGGCCAGGGGTAGGGTGGGTGGAGCGCAGCGATACCCACGCGGCGGTCTTGGAGAGCTTCGGATAGGCGGTGTCCTGTGCGCCAAGCCAGGGCCAAAACACTGAACAGGTCGTGCACAGGCTTTTGTGGCTACTCGTCCTACTGATGCGCAGCGGATGGTGGACAGGCGCTCAGGCCAGCATGTGTTCCGGGTCGAAGTCCGGATTCAGCCGCGAGCTCAGCACGTGGTCGCGCCAGGCGCCGTTCAGATAGAGGTAGTTCTTGGCGTGGCCTTCGATCTCGAAGCCCAGGCGTTTGAGCAGGCCGGCGCTGCGCAGATTGTGCGGCTGGTAGTTGGCCTGGACCCGGTGCAGCTTGAGGGTGTCGAAGGCGCAGCGTATCACCGCTTCCAGCGCTTCGCGCATCAGGCCCTGGCCTTGGCAGTGCTGGTCCAGCCATAGCCCAGGTGACAGGATTGGAAGGCGCCGCGGCTGATATTGCTGAGGCCGACGCTGCCGATCACCCGTTCCGGCTCGGCGTGCAGGGCCAGCAGGAAGCGGCCGCCGCGGCCTTCTTCCCAGTCGCGCGCGCGCTGGCGCAGCTGCATGGTCCAGTACAGCTCGGTGAAGAACATGTCGCCGGGCTTGGGGTCCCAGGGTTCGAAGTGCTGGCGGTTGCGGACGTGGAAATCCAGCATCGCGCGCGCCTGCGCCGGCTGAGCCGGCAACAGCAGCAGGCGCGGCGTGTTGAGGGTGGGCTGGGCGATGGGCATGCGGGGCGGTCAGGCGCTGGCGGGGAAGGCGATCTCGGCCGCCGCGCGCAGCAGGATGGGCACGCCGAAGCTGCCCAGCTTGGGCAGGGTGGCGTTTTCATGGGCGCGGATTTGGGCGGCGCTGGCGTGGTCCTTGTCGTGGGTGGTGTGCGCGTCGCTGGCCAGGATGATGGCGTAGCCGTGGGCCGCCGCGCTGCGGGTGGTGGTGTCGATGCAGAATTCGCTGGCGTAGCCGGCGATGACCAGTTGGCCGACGCCCCATTGTTGCAGTTGCTGATGCAGGCCGGTGCGCAGGAAGGAGTCCGGCGTGGTCTTGCGCAGGTAGTGGTCGTCCGGCTGGGCGTCCAGGCCGCGGGCCAGCTGCCATTCCGCCGAGCCGTGGATCAGCGGCGCGCTGGCGCGTTCGTGTTGAACCCAGACCACCGGCGTTCCGGCCGCGCGCGCGGCGGCGGCCAGTTGATTGAGGCGGGCGATGACGGCGTCGGCGTGGTCGGCGCGGGGTTCGTGGTCGAACATGCCGCTTTGCACGTCGATGATCAGCAGGGCGGTTTTCATCGGGGTTTCCTGTCGCGGGATTGAGTCGCCAATGTC
Source organism: Chromobacterium sp. Beijing (assembly GCF_021496765.1). Lineage (NCBI taxonomy): Bacteria > Pseudomonadati > Pseudomonadota > Betaproteobacteria > Neisseriales > Chromobacteriaceae > Chromobacterium > Chromobacterium sp. Beijing. The sequence continues at coordinate 3,748,328 of NZ_CP053750.1, read as the reverse complement.
ATATGAAACGCGGCAAAAAGCAAGCCCCGCCGGGGCGGGGCTTGGGTGGAAACTTGGAATCTGTTTACGATCTCGCGAGCTAAGGCGAGACAAGGCGAAAATGGCTGAAGAAGCGGAGTGTACATACGGTACATGAGCATTTCGAAACGGTTTTCAACGCCGTATCGCCGACGCGCAGCAGATCGTAAGCAGGTTCTCAGGCGGTCAGCCTGTCCAGCGCTTCCTTATACTTGGCCGCGGTCTTCTCGCGCACTTCCAGCGGCACCGTCGGTGCCGGCGCCTGCTTGTTCCAGCCGGAGGCTTCCAGCCAGTCGCGGACGAACTGCTTGTCGAAGGACGGCGGGTTGCCGCCCGGCGCGTAGCTGTCCGCCGGCCAGAAGCGGCTGGAGTCCGGGGTCAGCGCCTCGTCCATCAGCGTCAGCACGCCGTTTTCGTCCAGGCCGAACTCGAACTTGGTGTCGCAGATGATGATGCCGCGGCTGGCGGCGAATTCGGCGGCGGCGCGGTAGAGCTTGATCGCGGTGTCGCGCACCTGGGCGGCCAGTTCGGCGCCGACGATTTCTTCGCAGCGCTGGTAGCTGATGTTTTCGTCGTGGTCGCCCACCGCCGCCTTGGTGGACGGGGTGAAGATGGGTTCGGGCAGCTTGTCGGCCTCGCGCAGGCCGGCCGGCAGCGCCAGGCCGCAGACGGTGCCGCTCTGGCGGTATTCCTTCCAGCCGGAGCCGGCCAGGTAGCCGCGCACCACGGCTTCGATCGGCACTGGTTTCAGGCGCTTGGCCACCACGGCGCGGCCGGTCACTTGCGGCAGGTCGGCGGCGGAAACCACGTCTTCCGGCGCGTCGCCGGTCAGGTGGCAGGGCACCAGCTCTTTGAGCTTGTCGAACCAGAAGTTGGAGATGGCGGTGAGGATCTGGCCCTTGCCGGGAATGGGATCGTCCAGGATCACGTCGAAGGCGGACAGCCGGTCGGTGGCGATCATCAGCATGCGCTGGTCGTCGATCTCGTACAGGTCGCGGACCTTGCCGGAGTAGATTTTCTTCAAGCTGGTCAGTTGGGTGGTGTTGAGTCCGGTCATCGGAAATCCTCGGTGGAGCGGGCAATGTGTTTCAAGGCTTCGCGCCGGCTGAGCCCGGATAGCGGCGTGGCCGCGACAAAGGCGCGCACGGCGCGGGCGTCGGTGTAAGCGTATTCGCGCAAGGCCCAGCCTATGGCCTTGCGAATGAAGAATTCGGCGTCGCCGGCATTGGCGGCGCAGTAGCGGAACAGGCGTTCGGCGTCGGTGTCGGTTTTCCAGCGCAGCTGGTGCAGGATGGCGACGCGGCGCAGCCAGAAGTCGGCGTCGCCGCTGAGCGCGTCCATATCGTGTTGCAGATCGCGGTGTTGGCGCGCGAGCGTGCCGACCACCCAGGCGGCCAAGCCGTCCACGCAGTCCCACCAGGGCTTGGCGGCGGCCAGGGTCAGCAGCCGCGGCAGGCTGGCGGCCGGCAGTGCCTCGGCGCGCGCGGTCAGCAGGTCCACCGCCGCGTATTGGAATTCGCGTTCCGGCTGCCGCCACAGTTGTTCGGCCAGCTCCAGGCAGTATTCCGCGGTTTGGGTCTTCAGCGCGCGGATCCAGGGCGTGGACACCTTGCGGCGCGCCGGCGTGGGCACGCCGAGAAAGTCGAACTGCCCGCGCATATAGGCGCGCATCGGCGCGGCCTGTTCCGGGACGGCGGCGGCGCTCAGTCCGGCGCGCAGCGCGGCGATGTCGGCGTTCATGCCGGCGCCTCGTCGAAGAAGCGCATGCCGGCGTAAGGCCGGGCGCGGCAGGCGGCCAGCCGCGAGGCGAGGCTGCCGACGTGCAGCTCGAGCTGATGGCCGTCCGGGTCCAGGAAGTAGAGCGAGTCGCCTTCGCTGCGGTTGTCCCGCCATTGACGGACGCCGGCGGCGGCCAGGCGTTCGCGCCAGGCCGGGAAGTCGGCGGTGTCCACGCCGAAGGCGTAATGGGTGTAGCCGGGGGCTGGCGCGGCGGCCGGGTCCAAGGACAGGCACAGCCACAGGCCGCCCAGGCTCAGGTAGCCGCCGCCGTCCCAGCGCGCATGGGGCTGGCAACCCAGGGTGAGGGCGTAGAAGTCCCAGGCGCGCTCCAGATCGCGCACCGCCAGGGTCAGGTGATTGAGTCCGTTCAGCTTCATGGCGAAAAAATGGCGAAGCCGGAAAGCTTCGCCATCTGCTTACAAGGTATCCTTCAAGGCCCGGGCCTGATCCAAGGCTTCGTCGGCCGTGGCCGCCATCACATTGAAGTGGCCCATCTTGCGGCCGGGGCGCGCGCTTTTCTTGCCGTACAGATGCAGTTGGGCGTTGGGCGCTTCCGCCAGCACGTCCCAATTGGGCTGGGCGCCGTTGTCCTTCCACACATCGCCCAGCAGATTGACCATCACCACCGGGCTGAGCAGCTCGGTGCGGCCCGGCAGCAGGCCGCACATTGCGCGCACCTGTTGCTGGAACTGGTCGGTCAGGCAGGCGGTGAGCGTGTAATGGCCGGAGTTGTGCGGCCGCGGCGCGATTTCGTTGACCACCAGGCTGTCGTCGGCCAGCACGAAGAATTCCACCGCCAGCACGCCAACGTAGTCCAGCGCCTCGGCCAGCCGCATCGCCATGGCTTGCGCTTCGGCCGCCAGCGCCGGCTTGATGCGCGCCGGCACGATGGATTCGTCCAAGATGCCGTCGGCGTGGATGTTCTCGGCCACCGGGAACACCGCGCTCTGGGTGGCGCTGACCCGGGTGACGATGGCGGACACTTCCAGCTGCAGGTCCAGCATTTTTTCCAGCACGCAGGCCTGTCCGCCCAGGTTGGCGTAGGCGGCGCGCGCCTCGGCCGCGGTGCTCACCCGCACCTGGCCTTTGCCGTCGTAGCCCAGACGCGCGGTTTTCAGGATGCCGGGCAGATAGGGCGAGAGTTCGACCTGGATGTCTTCCACGCTCTGGATGGCCAGATAGGGCGCGGTGGGCAGGCCGGCCTTGGCGATCCAGGCTTTTTCCGCGATGCGGTCCTGGGCGATGGCGACGCAGTCGCCGGACGGGGACACGCGGGTGGTCTTGGCCAGCAGGCGCATCGCGTCGGCGTTGACGTTCTCGAATTCGGTGGTGACGGCGGCGCAGCTCTTGGCCAGGTCTTCCAGCGCGGCCGGATCGTTGAACGGCGCGCACAGGTGGCGGTCGGCGAAGTCCGCCGCCGGCGCGGCTTCATCCGGATCCAGCACGGTGACGCGGTAGCCCATGGTCTTGGCGGCCACGGCGAACATGCGGCCCAACTGGCCGCCGCCCAGGATGCCCAGCATCGCCGGGGGCAGGATGGCGGCCATTATTCGATCTCCGGCAGGGTCATCGCCAGCACGGTTTCTTCTTGCTTGCGGCGGAAGGCGATCAGTTGTTCCGCCAGTTCCGGGCGGGTGGCGGCCAGCATGGCCACGGCGAACAGGGCGGCGTTGGCGGCGCCGGCCTCGCCGATGGCGAAGGTGGCCACCGGGATGCCCTTGGGCATTTGCACGATGGAGAGCAGGGAATCCTCGCCGCGCAGGTATTTGGACGGCACCGGCACGCCCAGCACCGGCACATGGGTCTTGGCGGCCAGCATGCCCGGCAGGTGGGCGGCGCCGCCGGCGCCGGCGATGATGGCCTTCAGGCCGCGCTCGGCAGCGGTTTCTGCGTATTGGAACAGCAGGTCGGGAGTACGGTGGGCGGAGACGACGCGGGTTTCACAGGCGATGCCGAAGTCTTTGAGCACGCGGGCGGCGTTCTGCATGACTTCCCAATCGCTGTTGCTACCCATCACGATGCCGACTTCAATCATGGCGGAGAAGCTCGCTGGTTGAGGCTAAAGCCGGGATTTTACCCGATTGGGGCCTGCTGCCGTTATGGTTTTTTATTTTGACATCAAGGTACTTAGGGCATATCACATCAGCCGCGGATAAGTGAACAGAATCAGGTGCACAGCGTTGAAGGCGACATGGGCCAGCACCGCCCACAAGACCTGGCGGGTGGCGGCGTAGACCAGGCCGTAACCCAGGCCGGCCAGGGTGGCGAGACCCACCCAGACCCAGCCGCCGGCGACGTGGACCAGGCCGAAAGCCACCGCGGCGGCCATCAGGGCGGGAAAGGGTTCGGTGCGCAACTCCAGCCAGCGTTGCAGGCCGGCGCGGAAGAAGGCTTCCTCCGCCAGCGAAACCAGGAAGAAGTTGGCGAACAGCCAGGGCAGCAGCCAATGCGGCCATTTCGGCGCCCAGGCGATGACGCCGGCCACGCTGGCCAGGCCCAGCACGACCAGCAGCAGCAGCGCGCCGACGCCGGCCGCCGCCGGGCCCCAGCGCCGTTCCACTTGCGGGCTGGCGGCCAGCACCATCAAGAGCAGCCAGCCGGCGGCGCCCTTGTCGTAACTCCAGTACAGCCGGTAGGGCGCGCTGTTCGGCGTGCTCAGGCCCTGCCACAGCAAGGGGTTGTCGAAGCCGGGCAAGGCGTGCAGCGCCAGCGCCAGCAGCAGCGCGATCCAGACCAGCCACAGCTCCGGCCGCCGGTAGTGGCGCGCGGCCAGGCTGACGGCGAGGGCGGCGAGGAGGGCCGCGGCGCCCAAGGGCTGCACCAGGCCGCAGGCGACGGCGACGCCGGCGCTGCTGAGCGCGGCCAGGCGGGAGGGCCAGCGCAGGCGCAGGCTTTCGGCCAGCAAGGCCAGGGCCAATAGGAGGAAGGCGGCAAGGGATAGGGAATCCGGCAGGGGCGGGGTGGGCAGAGGCATGGCGGGCTCGCGGCGGGATGGGTTTGGATACTGAATGATACCTAAGAACCTGTTTACGATCTGCTGCGCATCGTGGCGCGTGACACGGTGAGTATGGCATTCAAAATGCTCATGTACCGTGTGTGCATTCCGCTTTCCCCACCGCAACGCCATGTCATGTCTTGGTTCGCGAGATCGTAAGCGCGCCCTGAAAGCGTTGAGAAAAAAGCCGCCGCCGTCTGGTTTTGGGCCAGAGCCGCGGCGGCAGGCTCCCGGTGTGCAGGGAAAGGAAGCCGCAAGCGAACCGGCGGCCGGCGCCGGGGCGCCGACCGCCGGCCGGCTTAGTTGGCTTTGGCCGCGCGCACCGCGGCGGCAGCGTCGGTGATGCCGGCGGAGCAACCTTCGCAATCCGCCGCCGGTTGGCGGGCGGTCTTGATCAGGATGTTGCGCACCGCTTTCCAGTTGAGGCTGGGGTTGGAGGACAGCATCAGCGCCACCAGGCCGGCCACGTGGGGCGTGGCCATGGAGGTGCCCTGGAAGGCGGCGTAGCTGTCCGCGCCCGGCACGGTGGCGCCGCTGTTCAGCGTGGAATAGATGCCGGGGTCGCCGCTGTTGAGATCGCCGCCCGGCGCGGTGACGGTGGTGATCGCGCCGTAGTTGGAGTAGGAGGCGATGCCGCCGGACTTGCCGTTGGAAGCCACGGTGATCACGCCGGGGCAGCTGGCCGGGTTGGTGTTGCGCACGTTCTTCATCGCGTTGCCGGCGGCCACCACCACCACGCCGTTGCGGGCGTTGACCTGCTGGATGGCGTCGCGATAGGTGCGGCTGCACGGCTGGGCGCCGCCCAGCGACATGCTCAGCACCCGCGCCACATTGGCGTTGACCGGCGCGCCGGGCACGGTGGCGCCCACCGCCCACAGCATGGCGTCGGCGATGTCCGAGCTGGCGCCGCCGCATTGGCCCAGCACGCGCAGCGGCAGCAGCTTGGATTTGGGCGCCACGCCGGTCAGGCCGTTGGCGTCGCCGGCGGCCGCGGCGATGGTGCCGGCCACGTGAGTGCCGTGCCAGCTGCTGTTGCCGGCGCGGCACAGGCTGCCGTCGCTGTAATCGCCCTGATCCAGGCCGTTGTTGGTGCGCGCGTTTTGCACCGGTTGGCCGTTGCTGTCCAGCAGCGGGCTGCCGTCGGCATTGGTCTGCGCCACCGCCGGCAGGCGCGCGCGCTTGGGATCGGAGATGAAGTTGTAGCCCGGTTCCAGCAGATTGGGCTTGAGGTCGGCGTGCGGACGGTAGCCGGTGTCCAGCACCGCCACGGTGACGCCGGCGCCCAGCGACAGGTCCCAGGCGGCGGGCAGGTTCATCGCGCCCGGCTCACCGGCGCTGGCCTGCATATCCCATTGCTTGGCCGCGTAGAGCGGGCTGCTGGGCAGGTAGTTGGGGCTCATGACGAAGTCCGGCTCGGCGTATTCCACCGCCGGGTCTTGCTGGATCTTGCGCGCCAGGGTCTGGGCCTCGGCCACGCTCATCGCCTTGCCGCTTTGATAGACGTAGGCGCCGGTGCCCATCTGGTGATGGAATTGCAGCGGGCTGCCGCTCAGTTGCTGCACGCGTTGGGTGCGGGCGGCGAAATCCGCCGGGCGGCTGGACGGGGCGCGGCCGCCGTTGGCGATGCGAGCCTGGGTCAGTTGCAGCTGGGAGACGCTGTGGTATTTGACGATGATGCCGGTGATGCCGGCGGCGGAGGGCGCCGCGGCGGCGATGTCGGCGCCGGCGCCGGCCAGCAGCGCGGCGGTCAGCAGGGACAGCGAGGTTTTGCGGTTCATGTGTTATTGCTCCAATGCGGCGACGGCTTAGTTCTTGACGTAGGGGATGGCGGCGAGGCCGGCCGGGGCATTGCCGCCGGCGGACGGGCTGCCCCAGGCGACGAACTTGCCGTCCTTGGCCACGGCGAGGAAGCCGCCGAGCGGAGTGCTGTAAATGGCGCGGATATTGACCAGGCGCGAGCGGACGGCGGAGCTGTCGCCGCCGTGGGTGGGCGCGCCCCAGGTGACCACGCTGCCGTCGGCCTTCAAGGCGGCGAAGGCGTAGTCGTTGGCGAACACGGCCACCACATCGCGCAGGCGGTGCCGCACCGCGCTGCTGTCGCCGCCGCGCAGTTCGTCGCCCCAGGTCACGACGCTGCCGTCCTGACGCAGCGCGGCGAAGGCCAGCTCGGTGGAGGCGATGGCGCGCACGCGGTTGAGCTGGTGTTGCACGCCGCTGGCGTCGTTGCGGGCGCTGTCGCCCCAGGTGACCACGCTGCCGTCCTTGCGCAAGGCGGCGAAGGCGGTCTTGCTGGCGTAGAGCTTGGCCACGCCGGCCAGGTTGCCGGCCACCGGGCCGGTGTCGGCGCCGCGGTCGAAGTAGGCGCTGCCTATGGTGGCCACCGAGCCGTCCTGCTTCAGCGCGGCGAAGACGTTGAGGTTGGTCTGCACGGCGCTGACGCCGGCGGGCATGGGCTCGCTGCCGTCGTAGTAGTCGCTGGTCTGGCCGTCCCAGTTCAGGCCCCACACCACCACGCTGCCGTCTTTTTTCAGCGCGGCGAAGTTGTAATCGGTGGCGGCGATGCTGGCCACATTGTTGAGTTTGGCGGCCAGCGGCGAAGCATCGCCGCCGGAATTGGGATCGCCGAAGGCGAGCACGCTGCCGTCCTTCTTCAGCACCGCCACCGCGCCCAGGTTATGGCTGACGCTGGCGACGTCCTTCAGCGCGGCCAGTCGGGCGGCGTCGAAGTAGGAGGAGATGGATTTGGAGCCGCCGCTGCCGTCGAAGGTGGTTTCGATATTGCCCCAGCTGGTGGCGCTGCCGTCGCCGTTGAGCGCGACGAAGCCGCGTTTGGTGGGCCACAGCTTGGCGATCTTGCCCAGCGGCGCCACCGGGGAGGTGGCGTCGGCGCTGCCTACGCCCACCGGGCCGGCGAAACTGGCGCCGGAGCCGGCGCGGCCCCAGCCGACGACGGTGCCGTCGGCCTGCAGCGCGGCCATCGCGCGCTCATTGCCGGCCACCGCCACCACGTCCTTGGGTTGGGCGGGCAGGGCGGAGGTGTCGCCGCCCAGGCGGCGGCTGCCCCAGACCGCCAGCGTGCGGTCCGCCTTGAGCACGGCGAACACCGACGGCGCGCTGAACACGTTTTGCGGCACCAGGGTCTGGCTGGCGCTGGTCAGCGCGCAGCTGACGGTGGCGGTCAGCGGCTGGTCCGGCGCGCTGTCTTCGGCGCTGAAGCCGCGGGCGCCGTTGCTCCATTGCACGCGCGGCTGGCCCAGGCACAGGCCGCTGGGCACCGCGGTCAGCACGCCGCCGCGGTTGCCGAAGATGTCCACCGCCAGGCGGCCGCTGCCGCCATGATGGCTGGAGCCGTCGCCGGGCTGGCTGCCGCTGCCGTCGTCTTCGCAGCCGGACAGGCCGCCGATCAGCGCTACGCCCACGGCGATAGCGCCAAGCCGGAACCATTGGGTTCCGCTTGCTTGTGTGGTTCTCATCACGGGTAACTCCTTTGTAGATCTTGTCGTTTGTATTTTTATCCTGGGTTTAAACCCAGAACGAATATATTGTCATGCGATAAGCATGTTTGGTAGAGAAAACGCATGGATAAGGCAAGCGGGAGCGGAGGCGGCGGAAGGAGAGGGAGGCGGAGCGCTGCGCCATTTTGGTGCGGCGAGCGGATAACCATTGGTTATAATTATTTGTGTTTTAATTTTTTATTGAAAAATCAGCTATTTGCCGGCGACGGAAACGACGCGGAAGACAAAGCCAGCCGCGGCGGGCTGGCTTCAAAATGGGGCATGAGGGCCGGAGGGGAGCCGGCCGGGGTGTTACATTTTTGCCAGTTGTTGGCGCGCTTTTTGGGCGGAGTCCGTCTTGGGATACAGTTTGATCAGGCGTTTGTAAGTGGCTTTGGCCTGGTCCATCTGGCCTAGGTCGCGCTGGCAATTGCCGATATTGCGCAGGGCTTCCGGCGCGAAGTGGTTGTCCGGAAACTGCTCGACGAAGCGGCGATGGATGTCGATGGCGGCGTCGTATTGGCGCAGCGCGGTGTGGGACACGCCCAGCCAGTAAGTGGCTTCCGCCACTTGCGGCGCTTGCGGGTTTTGTTCGATGAAGCCGCGCAGCGCGTCGGCGGCTTTGGCGAAGTCGCGAGCGCGCAGCAGGTTCAGCGCCTTGTCGTAATCCGGGCTGGTGGCGGCGCCGCCGTCCGCGGAGCCGGAGGCCGCGTCGCCGTGCGTGGCGGGCATGGGCTTGGCGCCGCTGTTCTCCAGGTGGCCCAATCGGCCGTCCAGATCGTTGTACAGGTCGTTCTGGCGCTTCTGCGTGGTTTGCAGATTGTAGTTCAGCACTTCCACGTCGCCGCGCAGCTTGGCCACTTCGGCCTTCATCGCTTCCAGCTGGCTGACCATTTCCAACAGCTTTTCATTGGAAAGCTTGCTTTCCACTTCATTGAGCCGGGTGGACGCCTGGCGGTTGACTTGGTCCAGCTGGCGGCGGGTTTCTTCCAGATCGCCGGTGGTGGCGCAGCCGGTGAGAACCAGCAAGAGCGCGCTGCAGAGGGTGAGCCGTTTCATGGTTGTCCCGGGATGTCCCGCCGTCCGGCCCGGAGGGGACGACGCTTGTAAGGTGGGTGGCAATGAATACAGCCGGATATCTTAACGGCAAGCGCGTGAAAACGCATCCGCCCGATGTCCGGCTGTAAAAGCCGGCCCTGAATCGGGCCGGCGGTTTGGGCTTAGTGGCCTTGGTACACGATGTCGGCGCGACGGTTCTCGGCGAAGTCCGCGTCGGTGTTGCCGGTGGCGCGCGGTTTTTCCTTGCCGAAGCTGACCGCTTCCAGCTGGCTTTCCTTGGCGCCCAGCACTTCCATCGCCTTTTTCACGCTTTCGGCGCGACGCTGACCCAGGGCCAGGTTGTATTCGCGGCTGCCGCGGGCGTCGGTATTGCCCTGGATGATGACTTTTTTGTCAGCGTTCTGCTTCAGGTAGGCGGAGTGGGTTTCCACTACCGGCTTGCCGCTGGCGTCAACGGAGGAGGAGTCGAAGCCGAAGTAGACGCTGCGCTTGGCCAGCGGGCTGTTGGGATCGTTCAAGGGATCCACGGACACCTGATTCTGGTTGCCGCTGCCGGTGTCCACCGGCGCGGTGGTCTGCGGCGTGGTGGGCTGCTGGGTGCCGGCGGTGGTGTCAGCCGGTTTGGTGCTGGCGCAGGCGGCCAGCAGGGTAACGGTGGCGGTGCCGAGGACGAGTTGTTTCCAGTTCATATCAATAGCTCCAATTAAGGACGATTAAATGGGCCCCAAGCCGGGTCCTGTACATCGCCGTTGATCACGGCCAATTTCACTTTGCTGCTGCCATCCGTGGTGGCGGCGTACAACACGCTCTTGCCGCCGGCGTCGCTGGCGTACAGCACCATGCGGCCGTTGGGGGCGAAGCTTGGGCGTTCGTTGTAGCCGCTGTCCGACAGCGCGCGGCTGTCGTTGGTGGCCAGGTCTTGCGCCATCACGCGGAAGTTGCCTCCCTCGCGACGGATGTAACTCAGGGTCTTGCCGTCCGGCGACACCTTGGGCGACACGTTGTAGCGTCCTTCCCAGGTGACGCGCTGGGCGTTGCCGCCATCGGCGGACACGCGGTAGATCTGCGGGCCGCCGGCGCGGTCGGAGACAAAGTACAAGCTGCCGCCGTCCGGACTCCATGTGGGCTCGGTGTCGATGCCGCCGTTGTACATCAGCCTGCGCGCGCCGCCGCCGTTGGCGTTGATCACGTAAATCTGCGAATTGCCGCTGGTGGTCAGCACCACCGCCAGCTTGCCGCCGTCCGGGCTCCAGGCCGGCGCGGAATTGCTGCCCTTGAAGTTGGCGGCGGCGAAACGCTGGCCGGTGGCCAGGCTCTGCACCCAGACCACCGGCTTCTTGCTTTCAAACGACACATAGGCGATGCGTCCGCCGTCCGGGCTCCAACTGGGGGAGATGATGGGCTCCCTGGAGCGCAGAATGGTCTGGGCGCGTCCGCCGTCCACGTCCGCCACTTGCAAGAGATAGCTGCCGCCGGTCTTCAGCACGTAAACGATGCGGGTGTTGAAGAAGCCTTTCTGGCCGGTGATCGCCTCGTAGATCATGTCGGCGATCGCGTGCGCCACCTGGCGGGTGCGGTCCGGGGTGACGGTGAATTCGCCGCCAGTCAGCTGCTTCTTCTGCGCGACGTCCATCAGCCGGAAACTGATTTTCAACTGTCCGCCGCTCGCCGCCTCCACTTTGCCGATGGCGACGGACTGCGCGCCGGCGGCCTGCCACAGCGGGTAGCGGATGTCGGCGGGCTCAAACGGCGTATTGGCCACGCCGGCGGCGTCCACCATGCGGAAGGCGCCGGAAATCGTCAGATCGTTCTTGATCACCGGGCTCAGGCCGCCCTGGGCGTTGGCTTCGTCCTTGAACGGCGCGACGGCGATGGCGTGGCGATTGGCCCCGCCGCCGACGATCTCGATGGTCATTTCCGCTTGCGCGCCGCCTGCGGCCATCAGGCCCAGCGTGACGAGCAGCATATTCAACAGAGTTTTGAAGCTGGACATTAGTTCCCTCGAATCAGTCTATCGGCATGAGGCGACGCCGCAGCCGGTCCATCATGGCTTGTGTTTGGTCCGCCTTATGACTTGGGCCGGAACTCCATCTTGAACTGCCGGTAGCCATCGTTGAAATTGGCGCCGGGCGGCAGCGCCGGAAAGGTTTTCGCTTCCCAGATCGCCCTTTGCACCGCGTCGTCGTAAGCCTTGCTGCCGCTGCTTTGCAGCAGCTGCACCCGGTTCACTTCCAGCGAGGGCAGCAGGCTGACCTGCAACACCACTTTGGGGTTGCCGCTCAGTTCCGGCGGCACTTGCACCAGCGGGGTGACTTTGGCCTTGACCCGGCTGATCCAGCCGGCCTTGGCCGTCGACGAGCCGTTGGCCGCGCCGCCGGCCACGCCGTTGGGCGAACCGGCCTGATCGCTGCGCGCATTGGCCTTGCCGCTGGTGCGCGGGCTGTCCAGGCTGGCCAACAGGTCGTCGGCTTCCGGGTTGTAGGTTTTGGACGGTTTGGGCTTGGCCTGCGGTTTGGCGGCCGGCGCCGGCGGCGCTTTGGCCTCCGGTTTTTTCTCGGCGGGCTTGTCCGCTTTTTTCGCTTCGGGCTTCTTCGCCGGTTCCGGCTTGGGCTCCGGTTTAGGCTCGGGCTTGGGTTCCGGCTTGAGCTTGGGCGGTTCCGGCGGTTTCTTGTCGCGGCCCAGGTTGACGTCGGCCGGCGGCTCGGCCACGACGGGGCGCGGCGGTTCCGCCACCGGCGCGGGCTTGGGTTCGGCCACCGCGGCCGGCGCGGGCGGCGGCGGCGCGGTGGTCCACAGCTCCAGCGCCACCGGCGCCTGTTCCTGCAGGGTTTGGGAATGGAAGCCGCCCCACAGCAGCAGGCCGACCACGGCGACGTGCAGCAGTACCGAAACGATCAGCGACCAAGGACGCGGCGAGGTGGACACTGCGGCCATCATCCCTGCTTCTGCTGCTTGACCGTCAGCGCCACGCGCTTGACGCCGGCCTGGTGGAGTTTGTCGGCGATCTGCACCACTTCGGCGTACTTGAGGTTGGCGTCGGCGGAGATGGCCACCGGGCGTTCGGCCGCGCCCAAGGCCTGGATTTGCACCGCAAGATCGGCGACGGAGGCGACGTCGGTCTTGCGGTCGTTGTCTATCAGTTGGATCTTGCCCTGGGCGTCCACGGTCACTTCCAGCGGACGGGTGTCGATGCTAGCGGCCTGGGACACGCTGGGCACTTCGATCACGCCGGGCGTGAACATCGGCGCGGTCACCATGAAGATGACCAGCAGCACCAGCATCACGTCGATGTAAGGCACGACGTTCATCTGATTCATCTGGCGGCGGGGACGGCGATTGAGCATGGAGCGTCTGTTAGCGTTGGCAAGCGGTCATGATACACCGGGCTCCGGCCGGGTGTCCGGGGTAAGCGGGTCAGACCGCGGCGGATCATGAAAAGTTCATGGCCGCGCCGGCCTGGGGGCGCTTAGAACGTGTTTACGATCTAGCGAGCTAAGGCGAGACAAGGCGAAAACAAGCGAAAAAGCGGAATGTACTCGTGGTACATGAGCATTTTGAGCTTGGTTTCAACGCCGTATCGCCGACGCGCAGCAGATCGTAAACAGGTTCTTAGGCCAGCCGCGTGCACAAGGTCAGCCCATCCCCCACCGGCAGCACGCACATGCGGATGCGAGGGTCGTGCTTCAGGCCAGCGTTGAATTCATGCATCAGATGCACGCCGGGCGGGTCTTCCGGCTTGGGCTCCACCACGCGGCCGGACAGGAAGATATTGTCGATGGCGATCACGCCGCCGGGGCGCACCAGCTGCAGGCAGGCTTCGTAGTAGTCGCGGTAGGCAGGCTTGTCCGCGTCGATGAAGGCCAGGTCGTACTGGCCGGCCTGGCCGGCGTCCAGCTGTTGGCGCAAGGTGGCGAGCGCCGGTTGCAACACCAGTTCGATGCGCTCGGCGACGCCGGCGCGGGCCCAGTAGTCGCGGGCGACGGAGGTGAAGGTTTCGCTGACGTCGCAGGCCAGCGTGCGGCCGTCTTCCGGCATCGCCAGCGTCACCGCCAGCGCGCTGTAACCGGTGAATACGCCGATCTCCAGATAGCGGCGCGCGCCTATCAGCTGCGCCAGCCAGGCCATGAACTGGCCCTGTTCCGGCGCGATCTGCATTTTGGCCATGCGGTGGGTGGCGGTGAATTCGCGCAGATCGCGCATCACCGGGTGTTCGCTGAGGCTGATGTTCAGCAGGTAATCGTGCAAGGCGCCGTCTAGCGCCACGGTGCGGCTGGTCATGGGGTGTGCAGTGCAATCGGAAACGCCCGCGGCGCGGGCGTCGGGTCAGGCGGGGAGCCGGGCTTATTCCGGCTGGTAGACATAGGGCTGCTGCGGCACGCGGGATTCTTTCCAGCGTTCCTGGTCGTCGGCGTTCACTTGACGATCCCACAGGGTCAGGCGCAGTTCGCGGCGCTGGCTGTCCACTTCCGGATGTTCTTCCAGGAAGCCGTTGATGAATTGGGTGAAATCGGACTGATACATCGCATCGTTCCTTCTGGGGTGATGTCGTGATTTTAATCGATAAATCGCCGCGCAGTCAGCTTGAGCGCCCGCTTTACATTCTTTTTGACAACAGATTTCAAACTGTAACGCAAATCTGGTTGCGTCGGGGAAGCTTTGCTGCGATATTGCGTAAAAGATTTAAAGACATTTAAGCAAAATTTTAAACTGAAAAGGCGTTTTTGTTTAAGCAAATTAAACTTAACGGTTTATGTGATGCGAATTCGCAATGTGGACAGCTTGGTGCAGTTCTACCCCGAGACCTTGACCTATCTGCGGCTGCTGGCTCGGCTGACGCATTTGGCGATGGTGTTGGCGCCCGGCTGCGTTTTGCTGCTGCTTGAGCCGGTTTCGGCGGAGGCCCGCGGGCAGGCCGTGCAGGTCTTGCTGCTTGCCGGCGTCCTGGCCTTGCTGTCTTTTCAGGCTTTTGGCGTCTACGGCGGCGGCATGTTTCTGCGTCAGCTGCGTTTGCGGCCCTTGGCCGCGGCGTGCGCGCTGCTGTTTGCGGTCTTGTGGCTGGCGCGCGGGCTGTCGCCGGCGCTGGCGGCCTTGCCGGACCGGCTATGGCCGGTCTGGTTCGCGACGACGCTGACGCTCTTGCTGTCGCAGCGCTTGCTGGTGCATGTCTGGTGCCGCCGGCTGGTGCGCCGCGGCGTGGGCCTGCAACGCACGGTGATTCTGGGCTGTACCGCCAGCGGCCACCTGCTGGCCGGCTTCCTGCGGGAGAACGCGGACATCCGCGCTTGCGTGATTGGTTTTGTCGACGACCGCTCCGACCGTTTGCAGCACGCGATGGCCGGCCTGCCCTATTTGGGCGGCATGCAGCGGCTGGAAGCGATGGTGCGCGAGGGCGAGGTGCAGCAAATCCTGGTGGCGCTGCCCTGGGCGGCGGTCAAGCGGATGGGGGATTTGGTCAGCCTGCTGCGGCGCTTGCCGGTGACGGTGCTGCTGGCGCCGGACATGGCGGGCTTGCGGCACGCCCATCATCGGGTGAGCGCGGTGGCCGGGCTGCCCATGTTCAATATTTCCGAGCGGCCGCTCAAGGGCTGGTCGCCCTTGCTCAAGCGCTGCGAGGACGTGTTGCTGGCCGCTTGCGCGCTGACGCTGGCCGCGCCGCTGATGTTGTTGATCTCCGCGGCGATCAAGCTGGATTCGCCGGGGCCGGTGTTGTTCCGGCAGCGGCGCTACGGCTACAACAACCGCCTGATCGAGGTCTACAAATTCCGCTCCATGTACGTGGAGCAGGCCGACGCGGACGCCGAGGCGCAAACCACGCGCAGCGATCCGCGCGTGACCCGCGTCGGCCGTTTCATCCGCAAGACCAGCCTGGACGAGTTGCCGCAATTGCTCAATGTGCTGGGCGGCAGCATGTCCATGGTGGGGCCGCGTCCGCACGCCACCGCCACCAAGGCCGCCGGCGTCTTGTTCGAGGACGCGGTGGCGGAATATTCCGCCCGCCACCGGGTCAAGCCGGGCATTACCGGCTGGGCCCAGGTCAACGGCTACCGCGGCGAGACCGACACGCTGACCAAGATAGAGCGCCGGGTGGCGCACGATCTCGAATACATCGAGAACTGGTCGCTGTGGTTCGACGCCTACATCCTGATCCGCACCCTGCCGGCCGTGCTCTCGGCCGACGAAGCCTATTGAGGCCGCCATGCAAAGCCCAAGACCAGAACTGATTCCCTGCATCGTGTCCGGCGGCGCCGGCACCCGTTTGTGGCCGGTGTCCCGGCAAGCGTTTCCCAAGCCCTTCATCCGGCTGGCCGACGATCAGAGCCTGTTGCAGAAAGCCTTTCTGCGCGCCGCGCGCCTGCCGGGGGTGAAACGGGTGATGATCATCACCAATCAGCAGGCGCAGCTGCGCACCCTGGACGAATGCCGGGCGGTCAACGTCGGCGGACTGGCGCTGGAGCTGCTGCTGGAGCCGGAAGGGCGCAACACCGCGCCGGCGCTGGCGGCGGCGGCCGCGGACCTGCTGGAGCGCGAGCCGGAGGCCAATCCGCTACTGCTGGCGTTGCCGGCGGATCATCTGATTGCCGACGAAGCCGCCTTCGCCGCCGCGGTGGAGAAGGCCGCGCGGCTGGCCGTCGCCGGCCGCATCGTCGTTTTCGGCCTGACGCCCAGCCGCGCGGAAACCGGCTTCGGCTATATCGAGGCCGGCGCGGCGATCGGCGCCGACGGCCAGGAGGTGGCGCGTTTCGTGGAAAAGCCGGACCGCGCCGCCGCCGAGAGCTATCTGGCCGGCGGCCGTCATCTGTGGAACAGCGGCATGTTCTGTTTTTCCGCCGCCGCGCTGTGCGCAGAGCTGGCCGAACACGCGCCCCAGGTGCTGGCGGCGGTGCGGGACTGCCTGGCGCACAGCCCGGCGTCTCCGCACGCGGACCACAGGCTGCGCGCGCTGGAGCATGAGCGCTTCGGCCGCTGCCCGGACATTTCCATCGACTATGCGGTGATGGAGCATACCCGCGCCGCGGCGGTGGTGCGCTGCGAGCTGGGCTGGAGCGATATCGGCAACTGGGACAGCCTGGCCGAGCAGTTCCCGGCCGACGCGGACGGCAACCGCGTCAGCGGCGACGCCTTGCTGCGGGACAGCCGGGATTGCTTCATCCAGAGCCGCGGTCGGCTGATCGCGATGCTGGGCGTGGACAATCTGGCGGTGGTGGACACCCCGGACGCCTTGTTGGTGGCCAAGCGCGAGCGCAGCCAGGACGTGCGGGAGCTGGCGCGGCGGCTGCAGGAGCAGAACCATCCGGCCTGGCGGCTGCACCTGAGCTCGCAGCGGCCCTGGGGCCATTACACCGTGCTGGCGGACAGCGAGCGCTACAAGATCAAGCGCATTGTGGTGAAGCCCGGCGCGGCGCTGTCCTTGCAGATGCATCATCACCGCAGCGAGCACTGGATCGTGGTCAGCGGCACGGCGATGGTGACCCACGGCCAAGAAGAGCGCTTGCTGCACACCAATGAATCCACCTTCATTCCCGCCGGCGAAACCCATAGATTGAGCAATCCCGGCCTGATCGACCTGGTGTTGATCGAGGTGCAGAGCGGCGAATATCTGGGCGAGGACGACATCGTGCGCTTCGCCGACGACTACGGCCGTTCGGAGGCCGCGCCGTGAGCCGAACCGCGCTGATCCTGCCGGTGCGCAACGCCGGCCGCCATCTGGACCGGCTGCTGCCGGCGCTGGCGGCGCAAAGCCTGCGCCCGGACGAATGGCTGGTGCTGGACAGCGAGTCCAGCGACGGCAGCCGGGCGCGCCTGCTGGCCGCCGGCGCCAGCGTGGTGCCGGTGCGCGCCGCGGACTTCAATCACGGCGGCACCCGCCGGCTGGCCAGCGAGCTGACCGACGCCAAAGTGCTGATCTATCTGACCCAGGACGCCATTCCCGCCGGCCCCGACGCCCTGCGCCGCTTGCGCGACGCGCTGCTGGCGGAGGACGACATCGGCGTCGCCTACGGCCGTCAACTGCCGCAGCCGGACGCCGGCTTGCTGGGCGCGCACGCGCGCCGCTTCAATTATCCGCCGTTCAGCCGCACCAAGCGGCTGGCCGACGCCGCCGAGCTGGGCATCAAGACCTGTTTCAGCTCGGACTCCTTCGCCGCTTATCGCCGCGAGGCGCTGCGCGGGGTGGGCGGTTTCCCCGTGGACGTGATCGGCTCCGAAGACGCTCACGTCGCCGGCCGCATGCTGCTGGCCGGCTGGTCGGTGCGCTACGAAGCCGCCGCCTGCGTCCACCATTCCCACGATTACGGGCTGTGGGAGGAAATGCGCCGTTATTTCGACATCGGCGTGTTTTACGGCCGCGAGCGCTGGATAGCCGAACGCTTCGGCCGCGCCGGCGCGGAAGGGCGGCGCTTTGTGCGTTCGGAACTGGAGACGGTGCGCCGCGCCGGCCAGCCTTGGCGGCAGTCCGAAGTGCTGCTGCGCTGCGCGCTCAAGCTGGCCGGCTACCGGCTGGGCCATGTCGAACGCTGGCTGCCGCGCGCGCTCAAGCGCCGCCTCAGCATGTTCCCCGCTTATTGGAAATGAACGCGATGACCACCGCCAAGCTCGCCGCCGTCTTGTTGTCCGCCCTTGTGGGCGGACTGACGGCCTGTTCCACCCCCAGCACCATCGCGCTGCCGGACGCCAAGACCGTGGAAGCGCGGCGGCTGGCGCTGCGCGACATCAGCCAATTGCCGCCGCCGACGACGCGGGTGATGAACGGCGACACCCTGCGCATCGTCCGCGACGCGCAATCCCCGGCGGAAAAAGACGAGATGGCGCTGTTCTTCGTGCGCCCGGACGGCAGCTTTTCCTATCCCAACGCCGGCCTGGTCCGCGGCGGCGGCCGCACGCCGGAGGAGATAGGGGCGGAGATCACCGAGCGGCTGTCCGCGCTGTACCGCCAGCCGCAAGTCACCGTCAACATCGCCATCGCGCCGGGCAACCGCGTCTTCGTCGGCGGCGCGGTGCGCAATCCGTCCGCCTTCGAGCTGAGCGCCGCCGCCAGCATCGAACAGGCGGTGATAGGCGCCGGCGGCGTGCTGCCGTCCGCCGACAGCGAGCACGTGGCGCTGCTGCGCATGGACGAGACCGGCCTGTATCAGATTTATTTCACCGATCTGGCGCGGATGCTGGACCCGGCCGCCGGACGGCGCGGGGTGATGCTGCAGCGCGGCGACATCGTGTTCGTGCCCAAGTCCGCCATCGGCAAGGCGGTGGAAGGCGTGGACATGTACGTCAACCAGCTGCTGCCCTTCTCCAAGGCGATAGGCATAGGACTGAATTACGACCTGGGCGGCAAGGGCAGCAACAACGTCAACATCCAGAACAACCCCACCATCAAGGCCGGCGGCTAGCCCCTGGTCCGCACCGGCGATAGCGATATGATAGAAATCCGCTCCTTCCGCGACCTGGCCCGCCTGTTCTTCATCTTCCAGCGCGAGTTCAAATGGGCCTTCGTCGCCACCGTGCTGGTGGCGGCGCTGGGCGCCTTCCTGCTGCCGGCCCGCTACGAATCCGAAGCGCGGCTGCTGGTCAAGCCCGGCCGCGACACCAGTACGTTGCCGATCGAATACGCCGACCGTCAGACGCTGGTGGCGCCCAGCACTCAGCGCGACCCCATCGTCGACGAGGAAAAGCTGCTGACCGGCCGCCCCATCATCCACCAAGTGGCCGACTACTACCTGAACGAGATGCGCTCGCCGCCGCCGCAAGGCTGGTGGAAAACCGTCAAGCACCGGCTAAAGCAGGCGGCCGGCGCTGTGCTGGACGGCGCGCGCGACGCGCTGGCCCTGATCGGGGTGGTGGAAACGCAGACGCCGCAGGAGCGGCTGGCCGCCAAGCTGGAAAAGCAATTCAGCGTCAGCCACCAAAGCGGCTCGGCGGTGATGGAAATCGCTTTCAGCTGGGACGATCCGGCGGTGGCGCGGCAAGTGCTGAACAAATGGCTGGCGCTGTACATCGACGAGCGCAGCCGCGCGCTGGGGCGCAAAAGCCTGTACGCGTTTTACGAAACCGAAAGCGGCAAGCTGGCCGAGCAGATCGCCGGCTACAAGGAGCGGATCGGCCAGCAATTGCGCCAGATCGACGGCATCAGCTCCAAGGAGCGTCTGGACAGCCTCACCGACCAGCTCAACAAGCTGGAGGCGGCGCGCCGCGCCGATCAGGCGGAGTGGACGGCGATGCAGGGCGGCATCGCCAACGCCCAGGCCAGCGGCGGCAAGCTGCCGCGCGAAATCGTCAAGGAGCGCGAACTGAGCCTGAACCCGGCGCGGCAAGACCTCAAGCTCAAGCTCAACGGCCTGGAGCTGGAACGGCTGGACAAGCTCAAGACCTATCTGCCGGACGCGCCGCCCATCCGCGAATTGGATGAAAACATCGCCGCGCTTAAAAACTTGATCGCCCGGGAAAAAGACACGGTGCAGCGCTCGGAAAACCGCGCGCCCAGCGATCTCGTCAATCTGCTGGAGCGCGGCAAGTTGGAGCGCGGCATGCGCGCCGGCGAACTGAAGGCCAAGGTGACGGCTTACGACAAGGCCATCGCCGAGCTGAAGGACGAGCGCGCGCGCATTCTCGGTGTGGAGCCGGAGCTGTCGCGGCTGGAACGCAATCTGGCGGTGGCGGAAAAGAACTACCTGCTCTACCGCGACAGCCTGGAAAAAGCGCGCATAGACCGCGAGCTGGACAATAGCCGCATCAGCAATATCGCGGTGATAGAGCAGGCCACTTTCAGCCCGGCGCGCGTGTTTCCCAAGAGCCTGGCCATCCTGCTGGCCGCGGCGCCGGCGGGCCTGGCGGTGGGCCTGTTCGCGCTTTACCTGTGCTATCTGCTGGACCAGCGCATCCACGACGGCGGCGGCGTAGAGCGCCGTTTCGGCGTGCCGCTGTGGAGCACGCTGATGGAGCTGGAGCCGGGGCGGACCCCGCCGCCGGCCTTCGAGGCCAGCGTCTATCGCCTGTACAGCCAGTTGCCGGCCGACAAGCTGGCGCGGGACGGCCTGGTCATCGGCCTGGCGTCGTCGCGGCGCGGCGAGGGCGTCAGCTTCGTCGCCGGCCATTTTTTGCGGGTGCTGGCCGAGCGCGGCGTGCCGGCGCGGCTGGCCGCCGGGGACGCGCGCGTCGCCGCCGGCGAGGTGGCGCTGATCGAAGCGCCGGCGCTGCTCGACAATCAGCAGGCCTTCGTGCAGCTGAAGCGCGCCGATCTGATCTTGCTGGTGGTGGAGGCGCGCGCCTCCACGGTGCCGGTGGTGGAAAACGCGCTGGCCATCCTGGGCGCCGCGTTCGGACAGGTAGACGGCATTGTGCTCAACCGCCGCCGTTTTGAAATCCCCGCCGCCGTGTTGAGAGGCGCGGCGCGTTGGAAAGGAGAAGGCCGATGAAGATCGCCCTGCTGGCTCCGCTGCCGTCGGAGCAAAACGGCATCGCCGACTACGCCGACGCCTGGCGTCGGGCTTTGGAAGACGAAGGCGTCAGCGTCGTCTCCCCGCTGGACGGGCAGCCGCTGGCGCTCAACGCGCTGGAACTGTCCTGGCAGATGCAGAACGTGGACTGGCGGCGTTTCGATCTGGTGCACGCGGAACTGGGCGGCGGCCGCTGCGGCGAATTCATGGCGCTGGAGTGGTTGGCGCGCCATCAGCCGGGCTTGAGGCTGACGGCCACCGTCCATGATCCGGAACGCCTGGTCTGGCGGCCGCCCGGCTTGCCGCGGCGGCTGCCGCGCCCGCTGGCCCAGGCCGCGGCCTTGCTGGCCGCCCCGCTGACGCTGGCGCGCGAGCGGCGGCTGGCGCGGCGCTTGACCCGGCTGGTGACGCTGACGGCCACCGGCGCGGAAGGCCTGGCCCGGCGGATGCGCTTGCCGGACGGCCGGGTGTTCCACATTGCGCACGGCAATCGCGAAATCGCCGCCGAACCGCTGCCGGCCTTGCCGCCGCAGGGGCCGTTGCGGCTGCTGTACTTCGGCTACATCTACCAGGGCAAGGGCATAGAGGATGTGCTGGACGCGCTGGCCCTGCTGCAGCAAGAACCGGACACCCGGGACCGGGTGCGGCTGACCCTGGCGGGCGGGGTGGCGCCGGACGTCGCCTTCGGCCGCTCCGGCTCTTATCTGGAATCCCTGCGCCAGCAAGCCATCCTGCTGGGGCTGCACCGGGACATGCTGGAATGGCGGCCGGACCTGCCGGCCACCGACATCCCCGGCCTGATCCAGGCCCATCACGCCATGGTGCTGCCGTATCGGGAATCGTGGAAGCTGGCCTTGCTGGGCCGGATGTGCGGCGCCAGCGGCGCGCTGTCCTGGGCCGTGGCCTGCGGCCGCGGCGTGGTCTGTTCCGACGCGCGCGCGCTGGCCGAGGAGGCCTCCTTTGGCAACGGCGAGGTCTACGCCCGCGGGGACAGCGCGGCGCTGGCCCGGACCCTGATCAGCCTGCTGCGTCAGCCCGAGCGCTTGCGTCTGCACAGCGAACAGGCGCGCAGCCTGGGGCGGGAACGCGCCTGGCCGCGCGTGGCGACGCAGTTTCTGCGCATGTTCCAGACCGCGTTGGGGGAGAGGGCGCATGGCTAGCGCGCGCGGCGCGGCGTGGCGGACGCTGGTCCTGGCGGCGGCGCTGACGTTGGCCGCGGCCGGCCCGCGCGCCGAAACCACCGAGTTGACCGCCGGCCGGCCGGTGGTGTGGCGCGACTTTCTCGGCGTCAACGCGCACTTCCTCTGGTTCACGCCGGAGCAATACCAGCGCCAGATGCAGCAGCTCAAATCGCTGGGCCTGAGCTGGGTGCGGGTGGACCTGCATTGGGACCGCCACGAACCCAAGGAAAACCAGTTCGTGTTCGCGCCGCTGGATCAGCTGGTGGACACGCTGAAGGCGCAGAAGCTCAAATCGGTGTTCTACCTGGTGGGATCGGCGCCCTTCGCCAGCAGCGTGCCGCCGCTGCTTGGTTCCAGCGACCAGTACCCGCCCAAGGACGACAAGGTGTTCGCCAAGCGCATGGCCATGTTGGCGCGGCGCTATCCGGCGGTGGACGCCTGGCAGGTGTGGAACGAACCCAATCTGCCCGGCTTCTGGCGGCCGCTGCCCAGCCCGGAAGGTTACGGCCGCTTGCTGCAGGCCAGCGCGGAAGCGCTGCGCGCCGCGGCGCCGGGCAAGCCGGTGGTGATGGCCGGCATGGCTTATTACAGCCAGATGCCGGTGCGCGGCGGCCTGATGCTGGAGGAACTGGGCAAGAAGGGCACGCTGAATCTGAAAACCATCGTCGCCTACCATCCCTACAGCCAGCAGCCTGAGGGCGATGACCCTAAAACGCGGGACTTCGTGCTGCGCGCTCAGCAGATCAACGCCCGGCTGCGCCAGGTCAAGGCGCCGGGCATCTGGGCCACCGAATGGGGCTGGTCCAGCTACGCCGGCCCCAAGGAAGAGCAGGACATCATCGGTCGCGACGGCCAGGCGGATTATTTACTGCGCCGGCTGGCGCTGATGAGCGCGCTGGACTACGACCGCGTCTTTCTGTTCGCGCTGTCCGATCTGGACCAGCGCGCCAGCGCGCGCGACCGCGGTTACGGCTTGCTGGATCTGAACGGCAAACCCAAGCCCGCCTACAAGGCGCTGGCGCGCTTTCTCGCCATCACCGGCCCGCGGCTGGAGCCGGCGCCGCCGCCGCGCCTGGACGCCGCGCCGGACGGTTTGTACAGCATCGCCTGGCGCAAGCCGGACGGCGCGCGGCTGTGGATGTTCTGGAGCGCGAACGGCGGCGCGGCGCGCTTGCCCGGCGTCGCCCGCGCCACGCTGCGCCAGCCCTTGAGCGGAAGCAGCGCGGCCTTGAGCGCCGCCGGCGACAGCCTGAGCGTGGCGGTGAAGCCGCAGCTGCAAATCCTGGAGTGGCGAGAATGAAGCCGGCCTCTCTTTCCCTTGGCGGCTGCCCGCCGCTGCGCATTCTATGGACCCTGCCGTATCTGCCCTGGCCCACCACCAGCGGCGGCAAGCTGCGCCAGTTCCAGCTGCTGCGCGCCTTGGCGGCGCGCGGCCACCGCATCACCTTGCTGGTGCAGAGCAAGGAACCGGCCAGCGAGGCCTGCCGCCGCCAGCTGGAAGGCATTGTGGAACGGCTGATCGTGCTGCCGCGCCGGCCGCTGAAGCACCCGCTGACGCTATTGGCGGCGGCCTTGGGGCCCTACCCGATGCTGGCCAGCGTCAACGGCCTGTCGCCTGATCTGAGCCGCACTTTCGACGGCCTGCTGCGCCAGCGTTGGGACGTGGTGCAGATCGAGCACAGCTACGGCTTGCAGCCCTTCCTGGAAGCGCTGGACCGCCGCCGTCAGCCCTTTTTGCTGACCGAGCACAATGTCGAGTCCGAACTGGGCGCGGCCACCTATCAGCATCTGCCGCGCTGGTGCGCGCCCTTCGTCTGGTGGGACCGCTGGCGTTACCGGCGTTGGGCGGCCCTGGCGCTGAACGCCGCCGAGCGCGTCGCCGCCGTCACTTGGGAGGACGCCGCGGCGATGGCCCAGCACAGCGGCCGGCTGGTGGACGTGGTGATCAACGGCGTGGACGCCGACGCCTTCGCCGAAGTCCGCCCGGATTACGCCAGCCAGCGTCTGCTCTTCGTCGGCAATTTCGAATACCCGCCCAATCGCGACGCCGCCGTCTGGCTGGCGGCGGAAGTGATGCCTAGGCTGTGGCGGCGCTTGCCGCGGGCGCGGCTGGCGATATGCGGCTACGCGATGCCGGAGGATTGGGCGCGGCGCTGGCCGGACGCGCGGCTGGAGTGGCTGGGCTTCGTGCCGGAACTGCCGACGCAGCAGCGCCGCGCCGCGGCCTTCATCGCCGGACTGCGCCAGGGCGGCGGCTCCAAGCTCAAGGTGTTGGAGGCGCTGGCCGCCGGCCTGCCGCTGCTGAGCACGCCGCAGGGCGCGTCCGGGCTGGACCTGCGTCCCGACAGCGAATACCTGCGCGGCGACGACGCCGAGCAATTGGCGGAGGCGGCGGCCGAGCTGCTGAGCCGGCCGGAGCGCGCGGCCAGCCTGGGCGCGGCCGGGCGCGAATTCGTGCGGCGGCGGCACGATTGGGCCATCGCCGCCGACCAGCTGGAAACCTTGTACCGGGAGCTGAGACATGCGCATCGGAATTGACTACCGCCCGGTGACCGCCGCGCCGCGCTCCGGCATCGCGCGGCAAGTGCTGGCGCTGGAGGCCGCGCTGGCGGCGCGGCCGAACGTGGAAGTGCTGCGTTTCACCGCCTGCCCGGCCGACCATCCCCACCGGAGGCTGGCGGAATGCCCGGCGCGGCC
This sequence comes from Chromobacterium sp. Beijing, assembly GCF_021496765.1. Lineage (NCBI taxonomy): Bacteria > Pseudomonadati > Pseudomonadota > Betaproteobacteria > Neisseriales > Chromobacteriaceae > Chromobacterium > Chromobacterium sp. Beijing. Next base: position 3,723,679 of record NZ_CP053750.1, on the reverse strand, counting down.
CAGCCCGGCCGACGGGCTGCATCGCCCGCGCGAGCGCTGGCATTTCGAATGCCGCTTTCTGCCGCAGGCCATCCGCGCCCGGCGGCTGGATCTTTACATCGCCACCGCCAACACCGGGCTGCCGCCCTGGCGCGCGCCCGGCGGCGTGCGCTACGCCATGCTGTTGCACGACGTGTTCCAGCTGACCCTGGACAACTACCACGTCAGCCTGCTGCGCGCGCTGGCCTATCGCGTGATCGATTGGGCCGGCACCGCGCGCTCCCTGCAACGCGCCGACGCGGTCTGGACGCCGTCGCAATTCACCGCCGACGCCGCCGCGCGGCTGTTCCCGCGCCAGCGCGCCAAGCTGGCGCTGCTGCCCAACGCGGTGCCGCAGCCGGCGAGGCCGGCCGCGGAGCCGCCGGCCGGCTTGCCGGCGCGTTATTGGCTGGCGGTGGGCGCGCGCGAGCCGCGCAAGAATATGCCCTGGTTCGTCGAGCAATGGCGGAAAGCGCGTCAGCGCCAGCCGGACCTGCCGGCGCTGGCGCTGGTGGCGCGGCCGGAGGACCTGCCGGCGGAGCTGCGGCGGCTGGACGGCCTGATCTGGCTCAGCGATCTGGACGACGCCATGCTGAGCGCGGTGTACGCGGGGGCGGAACGGCTATGGCAGCCGTCCTACGCCGAAGGCTTCGGCCTGCCGGTGATCGAGGCGCTGGCGCAAGGCACGCCGGTGGCGGTGGCCACCGGCTCCGCGCTGGACGAGGTCGCGCCGCCGCAAGCGGCGCGATTCGCCCCCAACGACGGCGGCGAGCTGCAAGCCTTGATGCACCGGCTGGCCGCGGCCGGGCCGGACGGCGACGTCGACGCCAACCGCGCCTGGGCGCGCCGCTACGATATGGACGCCTACCGCCGCCGCGTGGATCAACTGCTGGACAGGCTGCTGGCATGACGCCGCTGAATCGCGCGCTCGCCCTGAGCTGCGGGCTGTTGTTCGGCGGCCTGCTGGCCCTGCTCAGCCCGGCCGCCGCCGCGCTGGCGCTGGCCGCCGCCTGCGCCGGCGTCGCCGTGCTGCGCGCGCCCTTGCTGGGACTGGCGCTGTTCGGCCTCGCCGCCACCCTGGCGCCTTACGCCACGGTGCAACTGGGCGTGCGCGTCACCGTGTCCGAGGCCTTGCTGGGCCTGGCCTGGCTGGGGGCGCTGCCGCGGCTGGCCGTCGGCCTCCTGCAATGGCCGCGCGGCCGCGCCGAAGAGCTGCTGCTGTGGCTGATGGCCTTCAGCCTGCTGCCGTTTCTGGCGGGCCAGCTGATGGTGCAGGCCGACGGCAACGGCCCGGTCAACTGGGCGCGCTGGCTGCTCAATCTGTCCGCCTTGTTTCTGGCGCCGCTGCTGCTGCCGGACGAACGCAGCCGCGACCGCCTGATCGTGACGCTGCTGCTGGGCACGCTGGCCATGCTGCTGCTGTCCATCGGCTATTTCCTCAAGGACCGCGACGCCAACAGCTTCATCCCGGTGCTGGAAAAACTGCGCTACGCCCATCCGGAAGCGGTGCGCGACATCTTCTCCGCCAACTACACCCGCATGGCCTCGCCCTGGGTGCATCCCAATCTCACCGGCGGCGCGCTGGCGCTCTTCCTGCCGCTGGCCTTCTTCTACGGCCTGGCGCAGCGCGGCTGGCGGCGCTTGCTGGGCCTGACGGTGGCGCTGCTGGGCGCGGCCGGCCTACTGTTCAGCATCTCGCGCGGGGCCATCGTCAGCCTGGCGCTGGTCTTGCTGTGGCTGAGCTGGCGGCGCGCGCCGCACGCCGGCCGCATCATCGGCCTGGCCGCGGCGCTGGGCCTGGCCCTGGTCTTGTTCTATCCGCCCTTGCAGGAACGCCTGGCCACCACGTTTTCCGCCAGCAACGCCAGTACGGAAATCCGCATGGACGAATACCGCCGCTTCCCCGACGCGATGCGCGCCTATCCGCTGGGCCTGGGCTTCAAAGTGGATCCGCCGCCGCCGGACAGCGGCCTGCTCGGCATCTCCAACCTCTGGCTCAATTACGTTTACAAGCTGGGCGTGCCCGGCATGCTGCTCTTCGTCGCCGTCACCGTCGCCTGGTGGCGAGAGGCGCGGCCGCGCGGCCCGCTGTCCGCGCTGGATCCGGAGCGCGCGATCTGGCTCGGCACCCTGTCCGGCTTGCTGGCGGCGCTGCTCACCGGCCTGTTCGACCACTACTACAGCTTCACCATGGTGCTGATCGGCCTGTTCTGGCTGCTGATGGGCGTCAATCTGCAAGCGGCGCGCCGGCTGGCCGGCCGCGGCGATCCGCTATTGAGCGCCGTCGCGCCCTCCGGCCCGAAAACCGTTGATCCGAAAGCGAAACCGCGATGAAACCCACCGATCTTCCCGCCGCGCCGGCGCTGACGCTGCGCCACCGCATTTACCACAGCAGCGCGCTGCGCGAGCGGCTGGACGGCTACGCCGCGCGTCTGGGCGCGCCGGCGGCGGAACTGGCCGCCGCCTACGACTGGATGCTGGCCAACAACGTGGCCTTCGAGGAGGGCGACGCCGCCGAACCGCGCGTGTCCATCGTCTCCGTCGACATGGAAAGCCGCATCCCGCACCCCTTGGCTAGCCGCTTTTACGCGCTCTTGCGCGACGAAGTGCCCACCCAGCTGGTGCCGCGTTACGGCCTCAACTGGGCCACTTTCAAGGACCGCTGGCTGCGCGCCTGGGAGCAGGGCTACAACATCCTGATCAACAAGCTGCCGTCCCACCACCTGCGGCTGGCCTGGCTGCGCCTGGGCGGCGCGCGCATCGGCAAGGGCTCCAGCGTGTGGCGCAACACCGAGGTGCTGGGCGTCAACAATCTGGTGATAGGCGCGGACAGCTGCGTGGCCTGGCACTGCCTGCTGGACGCGCGCGCCGGGCTGATCATCGGCGATCATGTCGCCATCGCCTCCTACGCCAAGATCATCGCCGGCAGTCACGACCTGAGCGCGCCGGAATTCTGGTCGGTGTCCGCGCCGGTCTATATCGACGACTACGCCTGGATCGCCACCGGCGCGCTGATCGGCCACGGCGCGCGCATCGGCCGCGGCGCGGTGGTCACCGCCAACACCGTGGTGGGTAAGGAAGTGGCGCCGTACAAGATCGTCGGCGGCAGCGGGGCCAAGCCCATGGGCGAGCGGCCGCGCGATCTCAACTACAAGGTGGGCGGCAAAGGGCTGTTCACCCTGTTCCACTAATGACACTGAGTCCATGTTCGGTCCCGCCGCCTTATTGACCCTGGCCACGCTGGCCGGCCTGCTGGCCGGCTTCGCCCGCGAGTGGCTGCTGGTGGCGGCCTGGGGTGCCGGCGGCCGCAGCGACGCCTTTCTGGTGGCGATGTTCCTGCCGGAAGCCTTACGCACTCTGCTGGCCGGCGGCTTGCTGTCCGCCGCGCTGCTGCCCTTGTGGCAAGCGCAGACGCCGGAGCGGCGCTGCGCCTGGCTGGCCGGTCAACTGCGCCACTGGCTGGCCGCTGGCTTGGGTCTGGCGGCGCTGCTGAGCCTGGCCGCCCCGTGGCTGACGCGGGCGCTGGCCCCCGGCATCGGCGCCGCTCACGCGGAATCGGCCGCCGCCGCTTTGCGCTGGCTGGCCTGGCTGGCGCCCGGCCTGCTGGCCCAGGCGGTGCTGGCGGCGCCGTTGCAAGCGCAGGGCCGCTTCCTGCTGGCCGGACTGGGCTCGCTGCTGTTCAATCTGCCGGCGGCGCTCTATCTGTACTGGGCCGGGCCGGCCGCGGCGGCGGCGACGCTGGCGCAATGCTTTCTGGCCGGCAGCGGGTTGATGGCGGCGGCGCTGCTGCCCGGCAACTGGCGGCTGGGCTGGCGGCCCTGGCTGCGCGCCGGCCGCGGCGATGTCCGGCAGGTCTGGCGGCGGCTGTGGCCGCTGCTGGCCAGCGGGGCCGCCAGCCAGGGCCTGGGCTTGTTGGAGCGCCTGGCCGCCTCGCTGCTGGGCGAGGGGACGATTACCCTGCTGAATCTGGCGCGCAAGCTGATCAATCTGCCGCTGATCGCCTTGATGAGTTTGAACCAGGTCTTGTTGAGCAAGATGAGCGGCGCGCAGGACGCGGACCGGCTGCGGCTGCTGGACCGCGGCCTGGCCGCCTGCGGCCTGCTGACCCTGCCGGCGGCGGCCGGACTGATCGGCGCCGCGCCGGCGCTGGTGACGCTGCTGCTGCCGGCCGGCTTGGCCGCGAGCGAGCTGCCGCTGCTGCTGGCGCTGTACGCGCCGGGCATTGTGTTCGGCGCTTGGAACGCGCTGCTGGCGCGCTACTGCTACGCCGGCGGCGACACCCGCGGCCCGTTGGCGGTGGAACTGGCCGGCAGCGCGCTGAGCGCCGCGCTGTTGCTGACGCTGCCGCGCTGGCTGGGCCTGCCCGGCCTGGCGCTGGCCGCCCTGGCCGGGGTATGGCTGACCGGCGCGCTGCTCGCCGTCCGGCTGGGTCAGGGCTTGCCGTCAAGGCTGGCGCGCCAGGGCGCGGCGGCGTGCGCGCCGCTGATCGTCGCCGGGCTTGTCTTGTTCCCGCTGCGCGGCTCCGGGCCGTGGCCGCAACTGGCGCTGGCCGCCTTGGCCGGAGTCGTGCTGCTGTTGGGGCTGGGCTGGCGTTTTAGATCGGAGAGCATAGCTCCAGCAGTAGCCCATCCGGACAACGCAAATGGGATACCGTCTGACCCCAGGGCTTGAGCGAGGGCGCTTGCAGCTCAACGCCGCCGTGGCGCAAGGCCTGGGCGTGGGCGACGGCCACGTCGTCGGTCGTCAGCGCGATCTCCATGCCCAGCGGCAGCGGCGAGGCGTCCGCCGCCACATAGCCTTCCGGCAGATTGCTGCGGCCCAGCGGGTGGGCGGCGAAAGCCAGCGTGGTGGCGCCGGTGTCCAACTCGCCGTAATCGCCGGATTCGTGCAGGAAGCGGCGCTTCAGTCCGAAGGCGTTTTCAAAGAAGGCCAGCGAGGCGGCGACGTCGGAGACATAGAGAATGGTGTAGGCGAATTGCATGGTTGGGCTCCTGATCAGGTTTTATTGCAGCTGCCGCAGCATGTCGGCGCATTGAACGATATGGGCGTACTCGCCGTCCAGATTGGCCAGCGCCATCGCGTGCACCTCGTCGGCGCTGCGCGGGGTGCCGGCGTAGTCCGCCTTGTCGAAGGCGAAGCAGGCGTCGGCGGCCACCAGGGTGCGGAAGCCGAGATTGCCGGCGCTGCGGGCGGTGGCTTCCACCGAGTTATTGGTGCTGACGCCGACGATGAGCAGTTGTTCGATGCCGCGCACGCGCAGCCAGCGTTCCAGGCCGCTGTGGGCGAAGGCGTCCGGCACGTTCTTTTCCATCACGTGTTCGCTGGCCAGGGGGGCCAGCGCCGGCTGGAATTCGACGCCGGGCTGGCCGGGCCAGAACGGCGACTCGGGGGTGCGGGAGATGTGGCGCACGTGGACCAGCGGCGCGCCGGCCTGGCGCCAGGCGTTCAGCAGTTGGGCGATATTGGCTTCGGCCTGGGGGTTGTTGCGCGGACCGGCTTCGGGGCGGCTCATGCCTTGTTGCATGTCGATGATGATGAGGGCGGGGGCGGTGTGCATGGTGGGGATGCCGGGGTCATGGCGGGGATTTAGTGTAGCAGGGGAGGCGGGGGTGTTCGATAGATTGCTCTGTATTTGGAGAGGGTTGCTTTGTTGAATCTGCTTTCACGGAGAGATGTGTCCTCCTTTGATTGCGCTGTGATTTGTGAGGGCTTTTCTGTTGAGTCCGCTGCGCGGATGATGATTTAGGTGCCGCTTTCCGCGCGGCGAACGGGGAGGGGGCGGGCCGCCGCCCCCTTCCATCCCCCCTCGTCCCCCAGGACGCGAAACCCCGAAGAAAAAGGGGCCTGCAAGGCGCGGCTGAACTCGCGATTTGCTAGCGTCAAATCGCTCAAACAAAGCAGCCGCTTAAAACCTTGCAGACCCCTTTTTCTCCGGCGCGCCCCGAGGGGACACTTGGGCGCTACACAAGGTGGTCTTTTTTGAATAAGAGAGGTGGTTTAGCGAAGTGGGTCATTTCTGTGAATAACTTGACCCCATTGCTCTTGTCTGTGGATAAGCCCAGCTCCCTAAAAGAAAGCATGTATCCGACGCGCCCCTGGTCCCTTCAAGCCTGCCGCCGGGTGGCAGGCCCGAGGTTTTAAGCGGCTGCCCTGTTTGAGCGATTTGACGTTAGCAAATCGCGAGTTCAGCCGCGCCTCGGGCCTGACGGGACCCGGCGGGAAGCCGTAGGCCAGGCTTGCAGGGCGGCCTTTGGGGTGTCTACGTGCGAATCTTTGATTCGCTCAGTGATAGGGAATTTGGCCGAGTTGTTCCCCTTCCTGCCTGCCGGGCAGCCCCGGCAATGAAAACCATCATCCGCGCAGCGGATTCAAAACCAGATCACTCAACTAGTAAGCCACGCTCAAGCAAACCAACCACCCTACCTTGACCCCAACCGCCCCCTCGGCAACAATCCCCCCGTTGCCGCCAAAACAAGCGGCACACGGGATTGGCGTCCCGTCCGCTTAAACCAACTGGCCCTCGCTGGATACAGCGCGGGCTGCTTTACCATGGCCGCGCCATTTGGCAGGCGCATGGTGGGAGAGTGCCATGCACTCACCGGTTTGGTTTAAGCCCGGTACGCCAATCCTGCCACGCGCCTGCCCAATACCTCAGCCTTCCCCCGGCAGGTGGTTTATCTTGTGTCACAGCAGGAGAAACACCATGCATCACGCTCAAAACTTCCCCCGTCGTCGCCGCTACAAACTGCACTCGCTGGAACAGCAGGAAGCCCTGCTTCCCTTTGTTCGTTTCTGCCCCGGGCGCACCTATCGGCATTACTGGCAAATGCCCACGCCCAGCAAGGATCTCCTCGCCGACCACGCCTACGGCCGCGAATGCGCGGCTCACCTATTGCAATGGCTGAAGGACAATCGTGAATACGTCGGCAAAGGCCTGCTGAGCCGCGTGGCGCGCGACATCGATTTTGACGACCGCGACGGACGCGGCCAGTGGATGGGCTTCTTCAACTATCTGGAAATCATGATGCTGCTGGGCGCCGACCGGGTCCGGGTCTACCGCCATGTAGACAGCCAACACCAGATCTACCTGGCGCTGGGACAACGCTTCAGCCTGGAAGCGCGCTTCCGCCGCATCCGGCTGCGAAACCGCTAAGCGTCTTGCGGTGGGTATCGCTGCGCTCCACCCACCCTACGGCGGATGGTTTGGTCGGGGGTATTTGTAGGGTGGGTGGAGCCGATAGGCGATACCCGCCAAACCCCGCCGCCAAGACCCAAGCATTGATCCCATCGCGTTGCCGCGTGGGTATCGCTGCGCTCCACCCACCCTACGGTGAATGGTCTTGTAGGGTGGGTGGAGCCGCAGGCGATACCCACCAAACCCCGCCGCCAAGGTCCAAACATCGGTTCCATCGCATTTCCGCGTGGGTATCGCTGCGCTCCGCCCTACGGCGGATGGTTTGGTCGGAGGTATGTGTAGGGTGGGAGGAGCCGATAGGCGATACCCACCAAACCCTGCCGCCAAGGTCCAAGCATCGGTTCCATCGCGTTGCCGCGTGGGCATCGCTGCGCTCCGCCCTAGGGCGGATGGTTTGCTTGGGTGGGAGGATATCCTCCGCCGACACAGCCCAAGGACTCATCCGCCGCGCCCCTCGCGCAAACCGCTTTAATCCCCCCGCAACTGCTCGCTGCCCACTCCACATTCCTGTTTCAAGAAGGCGTAACCGGCCGGCGTGATCCGCAAGGCGCGGCTGTCGCTGCGGCGCTCGGTCAGGCCGCGCAGCAAGAAGGCTTGGCACAAGGCCGCGCCCAGGCTGCCGGCGATGTGGTCGCGGCGTTCGCTCCAGTCCAGGCAGGCGCGCGCCAAGGGCCGGCGCGGGCGGGCGATGCCGGCCAGTTGAATGTCCAGCTGCGCCGCCAGCCAGTCCGCGCCGGCCGGCGTCACCGCGAACTCGCGCTCCTCGCGCCGTTGCAGCAGTTGCTGCTGTTGCAGGAAGTCGGCGACGGCGATGCCCAGCCGGCCGGCGAGGTGGTCGTAGCAGCTGCGCGCCAGGCGGATGTCGGCATTGCCCTTGGGACGCACCGCGTTCCGGCTTTCGCCGGCGGCGACGGACAGCGCTTCCAGTGCGTGGGCGATGGCCGGGCTGGCCAGGCCGTAATAGCGGTGGCGGCCGCGCTGTTCCACCCGCACCGCCTGGCCGTGCAGCAACTTGGCCAGATGGTTGCTGGCCGCTTGCGGCGACAGGCCGGCGGCCTGGGCCAGATCGCTGGCCGGGTAGAGGCGGCCGTCTTGCAAGAGCAGCAGCATCAGCGCGCGGCCGGGGTCGGCCAGCAGGCTGGCCAGGCGGCTGATGTCGGGTATGCGGTCGTGCGGGGCTGCAAGCATGGTTCATCCTCGGCTGAAACTTTGGCGGATGCCGCCGGCTACGATAAACCCATCGTCAAGCTTGAACAAGGAGAGCGGGAGTGGAGGATTTACTGGGCTATCTGCATAGCCATTTTCTGAGCGAGCCGGCCTTGCTGGCGCGCAGCGGCTTGAGCCTGGACACCCTGCGCGGCTGGCAGCGGGCCGGCGCGGCGCCGTGGCCGTCCTACCGGCTGACGCTGAGCGGGGAGGCGGCGTCCTGCATGGGCGCGGCGGCGCTGAGCGCGGAGTCGGCCTGGTATCCGCAGGGCATGTTGTGCTGGCTGGGTCAGGCGCTGGCCTTGGACGGCGATCCGGAACGCCTGCGCGCCTGTTTCGGCCGGCAGTGGCGCGCCGGGCTGGCGGCGCTGGAATTGCCGTCAGCCGAGGCGGAGCCGGATTGGGAGGCGGCGTGGCGGGATTTCCTGGCCGGCGGCTACGGGGTGTGCACCCGCGCCGGCTTGCCGGGGGAGATTGCGCAGAAGGAGGCGCTGGTGTCCTGGATCGACGCGCTGACCGAGCGGCAAAGCCGGCCCGCTCTGGACCCGGCCCGACGCGAGCGCCTGGCCTGGGCGGTGACGGCGCTGGACGGGGTGGCGGCGCCGTTTGCGCCGCATGAGCGGGCGGCTAGTTCGCGCGTCCGCTGCGTGGAGCTGACGCGGCGGCTTTACCTGGTGGAGGGGGCATGAGCGCCTGGCCTTTGGACCCGCTGGCGGCGGTGACTCACGCCCATCCCTATCCCTATTACCGGGATCTGGCGCAGCGGCGGCCGCTGTATTTTGATGCCGGTCTGGGCTTGTGGGTGGCGGCCGGCCACGCGGCGGCGCAGGCGGTGTTGGCCGCGCCGGAGTGCCGGGTGCGGCCGCTGGATCAGGCGGCGCCGCCGCAGTTGGGCGATGGCGGCTTGGCGCGCACGTTCTGTCTGTGGGCGCGGATGAGCGAGGCGCCGCGCCATCCGGCGCTGAAGGTGGCCTTGAGCCGGGCCTTGGCGACGGCGGCGGGCGCGGAAGCAGGGCGCTTGGCGGAAAGCCTGGCGCGGGACTGGCTGATGCGCGAGCCTTTGAACGGCGAGGTGCTGGACCGGATGGCGCAGGGCTTGCCGGTGCTGACGCTGGCCGGTTTGTTGGGTCTGCCGGCGGCGGACGCGCCGGCCTTGGTCGCGGAGGTGGTGGCGCTGGCGCAAGCGTTGGCGGCGGATGCCGATGTAGAGGCGCTGGAGCGCGGAGAGCAGGCCTTGACGGCTTTGCAGGCGAGAGTGGCGGAGGCGCTGCCACAGGCCGGCGGCATGCTGGCTGAGCTGAAGAATGAATTGGCGCCGGATGAGGCGACGCTGACGGCGAATGTGATCGGCCTGCTGTTCCAGAGCCTGGACGCCGGCGCCGGCCTGTTCGCCGCCGCGGTCTGGCATCAGGCTCAGGGCCGGCCGCTGGCGGCGGGCGCGGCGGCGGAGTGGGATGGGCTGGCCTTGCGGGACCCGGTCTTGCACAACACCCGCCGTTTCGTCGCGCGGGATTGGTCCCATGGCGGCCAGACGGTGCCGGCCGGCGCTTCGGTATTGGTGGTGTTGGCCGCGGCGGCTTTGGGCCCGGCCGGGCCGGGCGAGGCCTTGATGTTCGGTGCCGGCCGGCATGCCTGCCCGGGCCGGGCGCTGGCGCTGGAGATTGCGCGCGGCGGCCTGGTGGCATTGGCGGCGGCGCAGCCGGATTGGCAAGACTTGACGGCGGCGGCGCGTTTTCGCCGGCTGCCCAACGCGCGGGTGCGCATTTATGGCGAGAAAGGGAGAGCGGAATGATTGCGGTGATTTTCGAGGTGGAGCTGGCCGAAGGCGGCCGGGATGGTTATCTGGGCTGGGCGGAGCGCCTGGGGCGGGAGCTGGCGGAGGCGGACGGTTTCCTGTCGATCGAGCGCTTCGTCAGTCTGAATCGGCCGGAGAAGATGTTGTCGCTGTCGTTCTGGCGCGACGAGGCGTCGGTGGCGGCCTGGCGGCGGCTGGAGCCGCACCGCGCGGCGCAGCGGCAGGGCCGGGAGGCCTTGTTCGCCGATTACCGGCTGCGGGTGGCGGCGGTGTTGCGGGATTATGGGATGAACGAGCGGGCGCAAGCGCCCGATGGCGTCAGCCCTGAATTGGATGCAAGGCCTTGATCACGTAAAGATCAAAACGGGTGGACTTGCCGTCCAGCACCGCGGACGGCTTCACGCCCTCGATGGCCGCGCCCAGCCGCGGCCGTTTCACCACCACGCGGTTCTTGGCAGCGGCGATGGCGGCTTGCAGCAGCGCGGCGCTGTCCTGATCGTCGCCTATCACCTGCTGGAAGGCCTGCATGTCCTTCTTGGCGGCGGCGCTTTTCTTGTCGGTGTCCGGGAACATCGGATCGACGAACACCACGTCCGGGCGTTCGGCCTCGCTTAGCGCGGCCAGCCAGGCGATGGAGCTGGCGTGCACCAGATGCATGCGCGCGGCGATGTCGGCGGTGTCCGGGTGGCCGGCGGCGCGTTCCAGCGCGTCGGCCAGCAGCGCGGCGGCCACCGGCGAGCGCTCCACCAGGGTGACGCGGCAGCCCAGGCCGGCCAGCACGAAGCTGTCGCGGCCCAGGCCGGCGGTGGCGTCCACCACATAGGGCAGTTCCTTGGCGCCTTTCAGGCCGATGGCCTTGGCCACCGGTTGGCCGCGGCCGCCGCCCTGTTCGCGCCGATGCTTGGCCGCGCCCTCGACGAATTCCGCATACACCGCGCCGTGCTTGCCGGTGGTCAGCAGTTCCAGCCTTTGTTCGCCCAATTCCAGCCAATAGCCCTGCTCCGGCCGTTGTTCCAGCAGCGGCAGAGCGAAGCGCTGGCTCAACAGGCGGGCGGCGTCCAGGCGGTCGGGACGGGCGCAGTACAGCGGGGTGGCGGGCATGGAGAAATCCTTGGATGGGCGGACGGCGGACGAACGATACGGGATGCGGCGGGCGAGGGCAAGCCGGGGGATTTTGAATATGTTGAACAAATATCATGTGTGCTACGTATTTGCACTTAGCTTACTTCGCGTGAGGAACAACTATTTTTTAAAGAGGGGGCTTCTTGGTCGCGCTTGACAGCTTTTGTCAGCTTGCCGGCTGCCCGGTTTGTTACGGTGTCGCTGTTGTTCTGATTCGAATTTATTTAATTGTCATTTATTTTTGCTTTGATACAGGTTCTAATCCGCTAAGCAGCTTTTGGGATGTAGTCGCAAGCGTGGTTCGATCTGGGTCTTGGCGCCTGTTCAATGCTTGTTGCGCTTGGTGAAGCGTCAGCGGGCGGATACGTCTTAAGAAAGGCCTATGTACCGTATGTACATTCCGCCTTCTCTGCCGTCTTCGCCTTGTCTCGCTCTTGCTCGCAAGATGTTGAACAGCCGCTTAAGCCGAAATAATCCGGGAGAGCGTGATGGGGTGGTGGAAATCAGCGGGGCAATCGCAAGGCAGTGACAAGAAGACACCGGCTCTCAAGCGCTCGCGCCTGCTGTTGCAGGCTCTGGAGCCCAGGTTGATGTTCGACGGCGCGGCGGCCGCCACGGCCGCCGCCGCCTCGGCGCATGCGGACGCGCCGCTTCCGGCGGAACGCCCGGCGCAGACGGAAGCGCCGCGATCGGCCGCGGTGGAGCGTCTGGCGGAGAAGCTCGCAGCGGCGCTGGCGCCGACCGCGCCGCCCAAGCAGGTGGTGTTCGTCGAATCCAATGTCGCCAATTACCAAAGCCTGCTGGCGCAAATGCCGGCCGGCATGGAGGTGGTGGTGCTCAACGCCGGCAAGGACGGCCTGAGCCAGATCGCCGAGTGGGCCAAAACCCACCATGGCTACGCCGCCATCCACATCATTTCCCACGGTCAGAGCGGGGATTTGATGCTGGGCAACATGGAACTGACCACGGCCAAGCTGGACAGCCGCCAGGCGGACCTGAAAACAATAGGCCAATCCTTGCGCGCCGACGGCGACATCCTGCTCTACGGCTGCGACATCGCCGCCGGCAGCAGCGGCGCGGCCTTCGTCAGCGCATTGTCCCGCTACACTCAGGCCGACGTGGCCGCGTCCACCGACGCCACCGGCGCGGCGCGCCTGGGCGGCGACTGGACGCTGGAGCGCAATAGCGGCCATATCGACGTGGATGCCTTGCATTTCAGCTACGACGCCCTGCTGGCGCGGCCGGTGACGGGCACCACTGATTTCACCACATCGGACGGCAACACCTATAACCCCTCAGGCAGTACCGTGAGCGCCGGCAACCTCCAGGGCTGGGATTTCACGTTGCAATTGGGCTCCACCAATAATGGCGGCCAGACGATTATTGTCGAAAAGGCCGGCTCGGTGACCACGGAAACGGTGGACGGCTATAGCGACGGCACCATTCCCATCTCCTATTTCAGCGTCAAGTCCAACGACAGCAGCCGCTTTACCTTGAACTCCATCGGCGTGGTGCTGAACGGCTACGACTCCGCCACTTCCGGCGGCAATCTGCAATTGGTCGGCTATATCAACGGCGTGGCGGTCAGCGGGGCGACGCTGACGCTGAACGTGGGCGACGCGCTGCAAGGCAGCGGCGGGCTGGTGACTTTCAACGTGTCCGGCAACAGCGCCTTCCAGGGCATCGATTCCTTCCGGGTGTTGGCGGCCAGCGGCCATAATGTGACGGGCATGATAGGCATAGGCGCCATCAACGCCATCAATTTCGGCTTTGCGCCGACGCTGACCGCCAGCGGCGGCTCCAGCGCCTACAGCAGCGGCACCGGCACCGCGGTGACGGTGGACAGCGGCATCACCCTGTCCGACTCCGACAGCAGCACCCAGGCCAGCGCCACGGTGTCCATCAGCGGCAACTTCCAGAGCGGCCAGGACGTGCTGGCCTTCACCAACAACGGCAGCACCATGGGCAATATCACCGCCAGCTACAATAGCGGCACCGGGGTGCTGACGCTGACGTCCAGCGGCGCCACGGCCACGCTGGCTCAATGGCAGGCGGCCTTGCGCGCGGTGACTTATTCCGACAGCTCGCTGTCGCCCAATACCGGCAACCGCACTATCAGCTTCGCCATCAACGACGGCGCGATCAACAGCAGCGCGGTGACCAAGACGGTGACGGTGGCGGCGGATTCCGCGCCGGTGATAGGCAACCTCAACGGCGACAACCCCACTTTCACCGAGAAAGGCGGGGCGGTGAAACTGGACGTGGGCACCGCGGTCACGGTGACGGACAGCGACACCCCCAACTTCAACAGCGGCAATCTGACCGTGCACATCTCCGCCAACGGCCAGAGCGGCCAGGATGTGCTGGGCGTCGACACTAGCGGCTCGGTGTCCTTGTCCAGCGGCACCAGCGTGGGCAGCGTGGTGACGGTGGGCGGCGTGAGCATAGGCGTGATCGCCAGCAACGGCGACGGGGTGGGCGGCCATGATCTGATCGTCACCTTCAACAGCAACGCCACCCCGTCGCGGGTGGCCACTCTGCTGGCGGCGCTGACTTACAACAACAGCAGCAACGATCCCAACACCGCCACCCGCACCATCAACGTCAGCGTCAACGACGGCCGCGGCGGCACCGGCTCCAGCAATGTGACGGTGGCGGTGGCCGCGGTGAACGACGCGCCCACCGGCAGCGCCACCGCCTCCAATCCCACCTTTACGATGGGCGGCTCCGCGGTGACGGTGTTCAGCGGCGCCAGCGTCAGCGCCGTCGAATCCAGCCAGAGCGTGATCCTGCTGACGCTGACCGTGTCCGGCCTGCAAGACGGCAGCAGCGAAATCCTGTCCATAGACGGCAGCAATGTGGCGCTGACCAACGGCAACTCGGTCACCACCAGCGGCAACGGCCTGAGCGTCACCGTCTCGGTGTCCGGCGGCACCGCCACGGTGTCCATCAGCAGCAGCGGCGTTTCCGGCAGCACCGCGGCCAGCGTGATCAACGGCATCACCTATCGCGACAGCAATGGCAGCCCCTCCATCGGCAACCGGGTGGTGACGCTGACCAGCGTCAAGGACAACGGCGGCACCAGCAACGGCGGCGTGGACACCACCACGCTGGCCGTGGCGTCCACCGTCAGCGTGGCGGTGGTGCCGGTGGTGACCACCAGCGGCGGCAGCGCGGCCTTCACCGCCGGCGACAACACCGCGTCCACCCCGGTGGCGGTGGATTCCGGCATCACGGTAAGCAATAACGCCGGCCCCACGCTGGCCAGCGCCACGGTGTCCATCAGCGGCAATTTCCAGAGCGGGCAGGACGTGCTGGCCTTCACCAACGACGGCAGCACCATGGGCAATATCACCGCCAGCTACAACGCCGGCACCGGGGTGCTGACGCTGAGCTCCAGCGGCGGCAGCGCCACCTTGGCGCAATGGCAGGCGGCCTTGCGCGCGGTCACTTACACCGATACGGCGGTGACGCCCAATTCCGCCACCCGCACCGTCAGCTTCCAGGTCAACGACGGCAGCGCCAGCAGCGGCGTGGCCACGCGCTCGGTGACGGTGACGGCCACGGATCAAACGCCTATCGCCACCGCCAGCGGCGGCAGCGCGGTCTTCACCGCCGGCGACAACACCGCGTCCACGCCGGTGGCGGTGGATCCCGGCCTCACGGTCAGCGATCTGGACAACAGCACCTTGGCCAGCGCCACGGTGTCGATCAGCGGCAACTTCCAGAGCGGCCAGGACGTGCTGGCCTTCACCAACAACGGCAGCACCATGGGCAATATCACCGCCAGCTACAACAGCGGCACCGGGGTGCTGACGCTGACGTCCAGCGGCGCCACGGCGACCTTGGCGCAATGGCAGGCGGCGCTGCGCGCGGTCACCTACACCGACACCGCGGTGACGCCTAATACCGCCACCCGCACCGTCAGCTTCCAGATCAACGACGGCAGCAAGAACAGCGGCGCGGTGACCCGCGGGGTGACTGTGGCGGCGACGGACCAAACCCCTATCGCCACCGCCAGCGGCGGCAGCGCGGCCTTCACTGCGGGGGACAACACCACGTCCACGCCGGTGGCGGTGGACTCCGGCATCACGGTCAGCGATCTGGACAACACCACGCTGGCCAGCGCCACGGTGTCCATCAGCGGTAACTTCCAGAGCGGCCAGGACGTGCTGGCCTTCAGCAACACCAATAGCGTCACCTTCGGCAACATCAGCGCCAGCTACAACGCCGGCACCGGGGTGCTGACGCTGACGTCCAGCGGCGCCACGGCCACGCTGGCGCAATGGCAGGCGGCCTTGCGCGCGGTCACCTACACCGACACCGCGGTGACGCCCAATACCGCCACCCGCACCATCAGTTTCAGCGTCAACGACGGCAGCAAGGACAGCGCGGCGACGACGCGTTCCGTCACCGTGGCGGCCACGGATCAAACGCCTGTCGCCACCACCACCGGCAGCGCCGGGGCCTATGTGGTGGGCGGCGCCGCCACGCCGGTGGACGGCGGCCTGACCGTGTCGGATTTGGACAACACCACCCTGGCCAGCGCCACGGTGGCGATTAGCGGCAACTTCCAAAGCGGCGAGGACGTGCTGGCCTTCACCAACAACGGCAGCACCATGGGCAATATCACGGCCAGTTACAACGCCGGCACCGGGGTGCTGACGCTGACGTCCAGCGGCGCCACGGCCACCTTGGCGCAATGGCAGGCGGCGCTGCGCGCGGTCACTTACATCGACACCGCCGGCTCGCCTAATACCGCCACCCGCACCGTCAGCTTCACCGTCAACGACGGGACCAAGAACAGCGCGGCGGTCACCCGCAACATAGCCTTGCAGCTGATGCCGCCCAGCGTCTCCGGCCTGACCAGCGGCACCGACACCGGCAGCAGTCATAGCGACGGCGTCACCAGCAACGCCACGCCCACGGTGACCGGCACCGGGATCGCCAACAGCCTTGTCATCATCTATGTGGACGGGGTGCCCATTGATAGCACGGTCGCGGACGGCAGCGGGGCCTGGAGTTACAGCTTTGTCTCCAGCCTGAGTTCCGGCGCGCACGCCATCACCGCCGTGGTCAGCAGCGGCGGCGTCAGCAGCGGCCAATCCAGCGCCTTCAACGTGGTGATAGACAATAGCGCGCCCGCGGCGCCGTCCGGCGTGGCTTTGAGCACGGGGACGGACACCGGCAGCAATCACGGCGACGGCATCACCGGCAACAACCGGCCCACGGTCACCGGCACGGCGGAAGCCAATAGCACGGTGACAGTGTACGTGGACGGCACGGCGGTGGGCACGGCGACGGCGGACGGCAGCGGCGCGTGGAGCTACAGCCTTGGCAGCGCCTTGGCGGACGGCAATCACAGCATCCGCACCACCTCCACTGATCTGGCCGGCAACGCCAGCGGCCAATCGACGGCCTACATCATCACGGTGGACACCGTGGCGCCGGACAGCCCGGCCAATACCGGTCTGAGCCTGGCCACCGACAGCGGCTCCAGCCACAGTGACGGCATCACCAACGTCAACCGCCCCAGCGTCACCGGTCTGGCCGAGGCGGGCAGCAAGGTGGCCGTGTTCATCGACGGCGTGCAGGTGGGCACCGCCACCGCCGACGGCGGCGGCGTCTGGCTGTTCAATCTGAGCCAGGCGCTGGCGGACGGCAGCCACAGCGTGCGCGCCACGGCCACCGACGCGGCCGGCAACATCAGCGCGCAGTCGGCCTCGTTCACCGTTGTCGTGGACACCACCGCGCCGGCGCCGCAGTCCTTCACCCGCTTGGACCCGGCCTCCGGCGTCGCCGGCAGCCTGCGTTACGACCTGGTGTTGAACAAACCCATCGTCGGCCTGAGCGCCGGCGATCTGAGCGTGATCACCAGCGGCAGCGCCAGCGCCGGCATCGGCAATATCGTCCGCATCAGCGACAGCCACTACGTGGTGCAATTGACCGGGGTCAGCGGCGTGGGCTCGGTGGCGCTGGCGCTCAAATCCGGCGCGGCGGCGGACCTGGCCGGCAATGTGACCCAGCAGCAAACGGTGGCGCCGGCTTACCAGTTGCGCAGCGCAAGGACAGAGACGCCCCCGCCGATCCAGCCTGTGCCGCCGGCGGACGCGCCGCTGCCGCCCAATGCGGCGCCGGTCATCAATATCGCGCCCATCACGCCCAATATCGTGCTGGCCGCGGTGAGCGGCGCGGGCAACGGCAACGGGCCGGGCGCCGCGCCGACGCCGCAGGGCCCGGCGGGGCCGCAGACGAGCAACCCCATCCAGCTTGCCTTCGGCCAGGACCGCTTCGCGCCGACGCCCAGCGAGCCGTTTGGCCGCGGCAACGCCGGCCTGCCCTTTGTTTCCAATCTGGGCGGCACCTCCGGCGCCCCGTTGCAAGTGATGCCGGATCTGGGCGTGCGGCCGCTGGTGGCCGGACAGGGTTTCAACTTCAGCCTGCCGCCCGGCACCGTGATCACCCGCAATCCGGACGCGGTGCTGAACATCCAGGTGCGGCAGAGCAATGGCCAGCCGCTGCCGGCCTGGCTGAAGTTCGATCCGCAGACCGGTCGTTTCAGCGGCACGCCGCCGGCGGGCTGGAACCGTTCCTTGTCTCTGGAAGTGACGGTCAGCGACCAGAACGGCCACCGCGGCGTCACCCATATGCAGTTGAAAACCGGCGCGGGCGAGCAGGCGGCCGCGGCGACGGAAAAAGCAGCGGCGGCCGGCAAGCCGGCCCTGCACGAGCAGTTCCGCCAGCACGGCAAGCCCGCCTTCGATCAACAGATCGCCGGATGGCTGCAGGCGGAGGACGCGGTTTGACCGCAAGGTCCTAGCCGGCGAGCCACTAAACCAACAAACCGCACAGGGGACGATATGAAGAAAGCAACACAGGGGGAGGGGCCGGCCGCGGCGTTTATTCAACGCTGGCCGCGCTGACGGCGCTGGCCTTGACCGGCTGCGCGGTCACGCCCGCGCCGATGAGCTTGAGCGACCGCCAGGCCATGCTGGCGGCGGACCGCCAGGCCATGTTCGGCAGCCAGGAGCCCTTGGCCGGGCCGGTGACCTTGCAAGAGGCGATGGCGCGCGCGCTGAAGTACAACCTGGATTACCGGGTCAAGCTGATGGAAGAGGCGATGGCGCAGCGCCAACTGGACTTGTCCAGCCTGGACATGCTGCCCAAGCTGGCGCTGGCGGCCGGCTACACCGCCCGCAACAAAGACAACGCGTCCTCGTCCCAGAACGTGGCCACCGGCGAACAATCGCTGGTGCCGTCAATCTCCTCGGAGAAGCGCAGCCATACCGCCGACCTTAATCTGAGCTGGAACGTGCTGGACTTCGGCGTCAGCTATTACACCGCCCAACAGCAGTCCGACCGCATGCTGATCCTGCAACAGCGCAAGCGCAAAGTGGCGCAGCAGCTGATGCAGCAAGTGCGCGAAGCCTGGTGGCAGGCGGTGGGCGCGCAGCAGCTGGAAGGCCGCATCGACGCGCTGCTGGCGGAAACCAACCGCGCGCTGGAAGACGCGCGGCAGGTGGAGAAGCAGAAACTGCGCGCGCCGCTGGAGGCGCTGAACTACCGTCGCCAACTGCTGGACGTGATCCGCCAGATGGGCATGATCCGCAACGCGCTGGCCCAGGCCAAGCCCAAGCTGGCCGCCATCATGAACGTGCCGCCCGGCACCGATTTCAAGGTGGCGGTGCCCGCAGGGCTGCCCACCCCGACGCTGGGCCTGAAGCTGGAGCAGATGGAAGAAATGGCCTTGCTGAACCGGCCGGAGCTGAACGAGGCGCGCTACAACGAACGCATCGGCGTCACCGAAACCCGCAAGGCCATCGCCAAGCTGCTGCCGGGTCTGGAATTCAGCATCGGACAGAACTACGACAGCAATAAATTCCTGGTCAACAACTCCTGGAGCGACGCCGGCCTGCGTATCAGCTGGAACCTGCTCAATCTGTTCAGCGCCGGGCCGATCACCAAGGCCGCCGACGCCCAGCTGCAAGTGGCCAAGACCCAGCGCATGGCGCTGAACATGGCGGTGCTGACCCAGGTGCACGTGGCCTACCTCGATCTCAAAGGCCGCTCGCGCCAGTTCGGGCTGGAACAAGAACTCAACGACGTGGAACAGCGCATCTACGTGCAGAACCGCAACGCCACCGACAGCGGCGTGCAAGGCCGCCTGCCGGCGATCCTGGCCGACGCCAACGCGGTGTTCTCCACGCTGCGGCTGTACCAGAGCTACGGCGATCTGCAAAACGCCTACGGCCAGATGGGTTCCAGCCTGGGGATGGACCCGTTGCCGGAAAGCACCGCCAGCTATGATCTGCCGGCTTTGGCCGCCGCCTTCAAGGGCGCGGAAACGCGTTGGCAGGGGCAGGTGGCGGGGAGCAAGCCATGAAGTTGACGGTTCTGAGGGCCGCGGCCTGCCTGCTGGCGGCCGCCTGCGCCCAGGCGGCCACGCCGCCGGCCAAGCCCAAGCCGCCGGCGGCGCCGGTGACCAACGCCAGCGACGGCCGCATCCGCGTGCAGCTGATGGCGCGCAACGCCGTCACCCTGTCCGGCGAAGTGGCGGCCAAGATCGCGGCCTTGCCGGTGCCTGAGGGCGCCAGCTTCAGCAAGGGTCAGGCGCTGGTGCAGTTCGACTGCGGCAGCTATCGCGCCCAGCTGCGCAAATCCCAGGCTTCGCTGGAGGCCGCCAGCCAGCTGCTCAAGGTCAACAACCAGCTGGCCAAGCTCAATTCCGCCGGCGCGCTGGACGTGGCCCAGGCCCAGGGCAAGGCCAAGGAAGCGGCCGCCGACGCCAGCTATATGCAGACCATAGTCGGCAAATGCGTGATCAGCGCGCCGTTCAACGGCCGCGTGGCGCGCCGCATCGCCGCCGTGCATCAATACGTCAGCCCCGGCAACCCGGTGCTGGACATCGTCGATTCCGGCTCACTGGAACTGCGCATGCTGGTGCCGTCCAAATGGCTGGCCAAACTCAAGCCCGGCAGCAAGTTCACCGTGGCGGTGGACGAACTGGGCGCCAGTTTCCCGGCCAGGATAGAACGCCTGGGCGCGCAGATCGATCCGGTCAGCCAGTCCATCCTCGCGGTGGGCGTCATCGAGGGCAACGGCGCCAGCCTGCTGCCGGGGATGAGCGGCTGGGCCAGCTTCAAGTAGGCCGTGCATGGGGCACGCCGATAGAAGCCGGGAACTGGCCGGCCTGCTGCAGCTGCTGCATCGCGGACGCGACGCGGTCAGCGCCGAGCAGCTGGGTTTCATCATCGTCAACGAAAGCCAGCAACTGCTGCCCTACCGCCAGTCGGCGGTCTGGCGCGAGGGCCTGCATCGCCATGTGACGGCGCTGTCCGGCCTGGCCGAGCTGGACCCCACCGCGCCCTATATGCAGTGGCTGTCCCGCCTGTTCCGCCATCTGGCGGAATCCGGCGGGCCGGAAGTCGGGCAGGACAGCCGCTTGCTTGAGGCCGGCGATCTGCCCGCAGCGCTGGCCGAGGACTGGTCGTCCTGGCTGCCGGCCCACGCGCTGTGGCTGCGCCTGGGCGAGCAGGGCGCCTGGCTGCTGGCGCGGGAACTGCCGTGGAGCGATTACGAGCGCAAGCTGGCGGAAGAGCTGGCCCACGGTTACGGCCACGCGCTGCTGCGCTTCGCGCCCCGGCGCAACTGGCGGGAACTGGCGGGGCAATGGCTGCGGCCCGGCCGCAAGCAGCGGCGGCTGCTCATCGCCGCGCTGTTGTTGGCCTGCATGCCGATACGCCTCAGCGTGCTGGCGCGCGGCGAAGTGGCGCCGCAAAATCCGGTGCTGCTGCGCGCGCCGCTCAGCGGGGTGATAGATCGCATCCAGGTGCAGCCCAATCAGCGCGTCAAGGCCGGCGATCCCTTGTTCGATCTGGACGCCACCTCGCTGGCCGGCCAGTTCGCCATGGCCGCGCGCGAGCGCGACGCAGCGCAGGAAAGCTTCCGCGCCAGCGCCCAGCTGGCGGTCACCGACGACAAGGGCAAGCTGGCGATGGCGCAGGACCGCGCCAAGCTGGAAGAGAAAAGCATCGCGGCCGAGTACACCGGACTGGAGCTGCAAAGGCTGCACGTCACCGCGCCCAGCGCCGGCGTGGTGGTGTTTTCCGACCGCAACGACTGGCAGGGGAAGGCGGTGACGGTGGGTGAGAAAGTGATGACGCTGGCCGACCCCGCCCACGTGGAACTGGCCGCCTGGCTGCCGGCGGCGGAAGCCATAGACGTGGCGCCCGGCGGCAAGATCACCCTTTATCCCAACGCTTCTCCCACCGAGTCCTACGACGCGGAAATCCTCCGCGTCGCCTACAAGGCGGAAGCGGTGGAGGGCGGCCTGCTCGCCTATCGGCTGCAAGCCCGCTTCGTCGGCGGCGACAAGCCGCGGCTGGGGCAGATGGGCACCGCCCGCGTCTACGGCGACTGGGTGCCGCTGATCTACTACGCGCTGCGCCGGCCGCTGACCGCCGCGCGGCAATGGCTGGGGTGGTGAACATGAGATCCCCCGCCTTGCCCGCGCTGCGTCAGGAACTGACGCTGCATCCCGGCCCGGCGCTGGCCGACGGCGCGCCCAGCTGGACCCTGCACGACCCCTGCGCCCACCGCTTCTATCAACTGGGCTGGGCCAGTTTCGAAATCCTGTCGCGCTGGCCGCTGGGCACCGCCGAAGCGGTGCTGCAAGCCGTCAACGCCGAAACCACGCTGCAGTTGGGCGCCGAGGATATCGAGGCCGTGCTGCTCTTCCTGTCCCGCCATCAACTGCTGCAGGCCGCCAGCGCCGAGCAGAACGGCTGGCTGTGGCAGCTGCGCGAGGCCAACCGGCCCAGCCGCGCGATGTGGCTGTTGAAAAACTATCTGTTTTTCCGGGTGCCGCTGCTGCGGCCGGAAGCCCTGCTCAATCGCCTGCTGCCGTGGACCGGCTGGCTGTTCCATCCGCGCTTCTGGCTGGCGATGGGCGCGGTGCTGCTGCTGGCGCTGGCGCTGGTGTCGCGGCGCTGGGACGAGTTCACCCACACCTTCTCCGCCTACGGCGGCGTCAGCGCCGCCATCGGCATCGGCCTGTCGCTGAGTCTGGCCAAAATCCTGCACGAGATGGGCCATGCACTGACCGCGCGCCATTTCGGTTGCCGGGTGCCGGCGATGGGGGTGGCCTTTCTGGTGATGATGCCGGTGCTCTACACCGACACCAACGACGCCTGGAAGCTGGATTCACGCCGCCAGCGGCTGCTGATCGGCGGCGCCGGCATGCTGGCGGAACTGGTGCTGGCCGCCTGGGCCACCTTGTTGTGGAGTTTTTTGCCGGACGGGCCGCTGCGCGCCGGGGTTTTTCTGCTGGCCACCACCACCTGGCTGGCGACGCTGGCGATCAATGCCAGCCCCTTCATGCGCTTTGACGGCTATTTCCTGCTGGCGGACTACCTGGGCCTGCCCAATCTGCACAATCGCGCCTTCGCGCTGGCGCGCTGGCGGCTGCGCAAAACGCTGCTGGGCCTGGACGATCCGGTGCCGGAACATTTCCCGGACGCGCGGCGGCGCGGGCTGATCCTGTTCGCCTGGGCCACCTGGCTGTATCGGCTGGTGCTGTTTCTTTCCATCGCCTTCCTGGTCTACCACTTGTTCTTCAAGGCCCTGGGCATTCTGTTGCTGGCGGTGGAGCTGGGCTGGTTCATCGCCCGCCCCGTGGTCGGCGAACTGATGGTGTGGTGGCAGCGCCGCGCGGATCTGCGCTGGGGCCGCGAAACCCGCCGCAGCGCCGCGGCGCTGCTGATCCTGAGCTTGGCGCTGATTCTGCCGTGGCAGCGCGAAGTGGCCAGCCCGGCGGTGTTGGGCGCTTTGCAGTCGCAGGGCTTGTACGCGCCGGCGACGGGCGAGGTGGCGGAAGTCCTGGTGCGCGACGGCCAGCTGGTCAAGGCGGGGCAGATCATGGCCAGGCTCAGCTCGCCGATGCTGGAGGCGCAGCTGGCGCTGGCGGACGCCCGCGAGCGCGACCTGGCCTGGCAGACCGCGCAGCAACCGTTCGATCTGGAGCTGCAACAGCGCGGACCGGCCTTGCGCAAGCAATGGCAGGTGGCGCAGGAACAGGTGGCCGCCTTGCGTCAGCAGATGGCCAGGCTCACGCTCGCCGCGCCGTTCGCCGGCCGCGTGGTGGACCTCAGCGACGCGCTGCGCGCCGGCACCGCGCTGGCCGAGGGCGAGCATCTGCTGGACGTGGTGGGGCCGGACGGGGTCAAGGGCGAAGCCTTTGTCGACGAGGCCGCGCTGAGCGGGCTCAAGCCCGGCCATGTCGCCCGCTTCGTCGCCGACGGCGGGGAGTTCTGGAGCGTGGAATGCCGGCTGGGCCAGATCGACCGGCTTAATCTGCCGCTGCTGGATCAGGCCTTGTTGGCCTCCACCTACGGCGGCCCCATTCCCACCGAACAGCGCGACCGCGGCCTGGTGCCCTTGGCCGCCACTTTCCGCGTGCGGCTGGAGCGTTGCGAGCGAGGCGCGGCGCCGCTGCGGGAGCTGGCCGGCGTGGCGCGCTTGCGGGGGGAGCGCTACAGCTTGCTGGAACGAGGGTGGCGTCAGTTGTTGGCGGTGTTCCGTCGAGAGGCCGGATTGTAGACGCTGTTCGCGATCCGCTGGGGGCCGATAGCAAGCGGTCTGGAGACGCCTGGAAAGCTCATGCCTTCGGCGGAGACTGAACAGGCCTTAAGACCGGGTTTCGCCTGATTCGCAAGACCTTGCGCGCGCATGCGCGTAGAACGAAACGGGCGCGCCGCCGGCGCGCCCCATAACAGGTTTTGGAAAGGAGCCGTTCGCCATGTCCTCATTCTTGAACACGTCCTCGCTGGCCGAAGGCCTGCATCTGCGCCCGGCGCGACACCACGACGAGGCCTTCATCGCCGGCCTCTACCGCAGCGCCCGCCCGGACCTGCAATTGATAGACGGCGAGGAGGAACTGATCCGCACCGTGCAGGAGCAGCAATACCAGGTGCTGCAACGCGGCGCAGGCGACAACTACCCGGACGCGATGCACTTCGTCATCGAGAAAACCGGGGCCAACGTCGGCGTGGTGATGGTGGACTTCGGCCATAACGAGGTGCGCATCATCTTTCTGGCCATGGTGCCGGAAGCGCGCGGCCTGGGTTACGGCAAGGAGGTGCTGATGGGCTTGCAGCAGGCGGCCTGGCAAGTGCGCGCGCCGCTGGCGGTGGTGGTGTGGCACAGCAATGTGCAGGCGCGCCGGCTTTATCACCAATTGGGATTCGTGCTGGAAGAGGCCGGCGACATGGCGGACAAGCTGGTGTGGCGGCCCGAGCGCCATTCGCCGCAGGGCGAGGCGCGGGCGGGTTTGTAATATTTCACCGGGCGCGCCGCCCGGCCGGAGTCTTCGTCCTTTTTATCCGTCCGCCGGCCGCCCACGGGCTGTCGGCGGGCCGGCTCAATTGAACGGCAGCTGGAAGTAGGCCAGCGCCGGATCGCGTCCGGCGGGAATCACCCGCCCTATCCACACCAGATCCAGCCGAATGGCATCGCTGTGCTCGGTGGCGGGCAGCTCCAGCTGGCCCACCGCGTCCGCCAGCTCGGTGGCGCCCTCGGCGGCCAATTCCACCACGAAGGGGGTGCGCCGCGCGGTCTGATGCGGCGATTGCGCCTGCGGCCGCAGCTTGACGGCCTGCACTTGCAGCGCGATATCGGGATGTTGCGGGTTGCGGAAGATGCAGTGCTTGCCGAGCAGATGCATGAAGTCTTCGGCTTGAACGGTGGCGAGCATGGCGATGTCCCCTGAAGGCAACGGCCGCCGCCCCTGCGGCGGAGAGGCGGCCGGAAGCGGCGGTAGGCCGCGTATTGTGATTATGGACGAACCGGATACAGACCGTTGATAGCGATACAGAAATTCAGCGCCAGGAAGGGGTTGAGCACGCTGACCGGAGCGTTGCCGCCGGTCAGGTCGGTATTGCCGGTGGCGGACAGGCCTTGCACCGACACGGGGTTGTTCAGCGCGGTGGACCAGATGGTGGCGAGGCCGGTGCCGGCGCCGGAAGCGCCCAGATAGGGGTTGCTGGAGCTGGGCGCGCTGGCCGGGGTGGCCGGCGTCGGCGTGCCGGCGGCGTGGAAGGTCACCGCCATGGAAGTGGCGGTATGGGAGTGCGCCGGCAGGTTGGCCACGCTGAGCGCCACGTTCTGGGTGCCGCCGAACTGTCCGGGGTTGTAGGCCGGCAGATTATAGGCGGGCTGCGCGGGGCCGGTGCCGATGGCCATGCGGCCGGTCAGGTTGGGCAGCTTGAAGTTTTGAGACGCGGTGCCGCCGTAGAGCGTGCCCAGCAGCGAGTACAAGGCTTCGTACTGCGATACCTGATAGGTCTGGCCCTGGCACAGCGCCCAGTCTTGCGGCGCGTAATTGAAGCCGTAGACCGTGATGGTGCCCATGTATGCGTCCATGTATTCCTCCTGCGAGTGAACCGTCTGGCGGCTGCCAGATGGAAAGTCATGTGAAAGAGAGGCAGGCTGCCGCGCTTGGGCGCCGCCTGGACCTGGCGAGGCGTCGCGGTGGCCGGGGGTTTCGAAAGCGCTTGTCCTAGGTGTAGTCCAGCGCTTCGTTAATGCAATACGCATTTGTACTTGTTATTTTTTCCCGTTTCATCTGCTATGGGTGCGTTCCGAGATCATAAAAAATTCGATCGGCATGGTCTATTCGCTGCGCTTTAGTGAATGTATTTAATAGATTGCGGTGCCGCGGCATCGCCGCCTAAGATGCCGGCATGCCTGTCTTGATCGCTGTGTTGTGCGGCATCGCTGCGTGCGCCGTCTTGCCGGCCTTGCCCGCCGCGACGGCTTGCCTGGGCCTGGCGGCGGGCGCGGCGGCGCTGGCCGCCTGTCTGCCGTCGCGCGCTCGGCCTTGGGCGGCTCTGGCGCCGGCTTTTCTGCTGGGGCTGGGCTACGCCGCCTGGCGCGCCGACAGCCGAATGGCGCAGCAATTGCCGGCCGATTGGCAGCAACGGCCCATCGTCTTCGTCGGCGAGGTGCGGGGCTTGCCGCAGCCCGGCGAGTACGGGACGCGCCTGACCATGGAGGTGGAGCGCACGCTGACGCCGGGCGTGGACTTGCCGCCAACGGTGAGGCTGACGGATTTTCGCCGGCGGGAGTGGCCGACGGGCAGCCGCTGGCGGGCCGAGGCCCGTTTCAAGCGCAGCCGCGGGCGGGCCAATCCCTTCGGTTTCGACGTCGAGCAATGGCAATGGTCGGAAGGCGTGCTGGCCAGCGGCTCGCTGGGCGCGGGCGAGCGTCGCTTGGAGGACGGCCGCGCGCCGCTGGCTTGGGTGGACCGCGCGCGCGCCGCCCTGGTGGCGCGCATCGAGCGGGTGCTGGGCGAGTCGCGCGAAGCGGCGCTGATCGCCGCATTGACGGTGGGCGCGCAGCAAGGCGTGGCGCGGGAGGATTGGCGGCTGTTCGCCGCCACCGGCCTGACGCATCTGATCTCGATATCCGGCCTGCACATCACCATGCTGGCGGGCCTGGCCGCGGCGGCGCTGGCCTGGCTGGCGCGCAGGCTGCCGGCCTTCGGTCTTCCGCCGCGTTTGCTGATCGCCGGCGGGGCTTTTTTGACGGCGGCGGCCTATGCCTTGCTCGCCGGTTTTTCGGTGCCGACCCAACGCACCTTGTTCATGCTGGGCGTGGGGCTGGCCGCCTTGTGCCTGCGGCGCGGCCTGTCGCCGTTCCGCATTTGGTGGCTGGCCCTGGCGGTGGTGTTGCTGATCGATCCTTTCTGCGTGCTGGCGCCCGGGGTCTGGCTGTCCTTCGGCCTGGTGGCGGCCTTGATGGCCAGCACCATCGCCAGACGCCGCGCGCCGGGCAAGTGGCGGGCCGCCTTGGCCGGGCAGTGGGCGGCGGGCGTGTGCACGCTGGCGCCGCTGGTCTGGTGGTTCGGCGGCATTCCGCTGGTGTCGCCGCTGGCCAACGCGCTGGGCATTCCCTATGTGTCGCTGCTGCTGACGCCGCTGGCCCTGGCCGCCGTCTTGCTGCCGCTGGAGTGGCCGCTGCATGGGGCGGCCTGGCTGGCGCGCGGCTTTTACTGGGGCGTGGAGAGGCTGGCGCAAGCGCCGGTCCTGCCCTTGGCCGGAACGCCCTTGCCGTTGTTCTTGCTGGCCTTGCTGGGCTCGGCGTGGCTGATCGCGCCGCGCGGCGTGCCCGGCCGGGGACTGGCGGCCTTGATGCTGCTGCCGATGTTGCTCTACCGGCCCCGCCGCCGGCTGAGGGCGCGTTCCGCGCCACCATGCTGGACGTGGGCCAGGGCCTGTCGGTGCTGGTGCAGACCCGGAGTCGCGCCCTGTTGTTCGACACCGGCCCAGGCGGGGCCGAGAGAGTGGTGTTGCCGCAGCTGCGCGGCCTGGGGGTGAGGAGGCTGGACGGCCTGATGCTGTCGCATCGCCACAGCGATCACGACGGCGCGGCGGCGGAGCTGGCCGCCGCCATGCCGCCGGGCCGGGTATGGGCGGGGCAGCCGGAATCCTTGTCCGAGTTGGGCTTGAGCGGCGAAGGCTGTCGTCCGGGACAGAGCTGGGCGTGGGACGGGGTGCGTTTTGACGTGCTGGGGCCGCCGGAAAGCGTTCCGGCCAAGGACGCCAATGCGCGCAGCTGCATCTTGCGGGTGGCGGGCGCGAGCCATGCGCTGCTCTTGAGCGGCGATGCGCCTGAGGCGGCGGAGCGGGCGCTGGCGGGCCGGCCGGATCTGCGCTTGCGCAGCACGGTGCTGGCCGCCGGCCATCATGGCAGCCGCACCGCCACCGGGGCGGCCTGGCTGGCGGCGGCGCGGCCGGAGGTGGTGTTGATCAGCGCCGGCTATCTGAACCGTTATCGCCACCCGCATCCGTCCGTGCTGAGGCGGGCGGAGGAGGCCGGCGCCGCGGAGCTGCGCACGGATCTGGACGGCGCCTTGACGCTGGAGTTCGGCGAAGGGGTGGAGTGGAGCTGTTGGCGCGACAGTCAGCGCCGTTACTGGCGCGAGCGCGGCGATTGCGGCGAGCCGCCGTGAGTCCGGACGGGCCGGCTCGGGCGCGAACGCCGCGGCGGCTCCGCCTCAGCGCGGCCTTGAACCGCGTCTTATTCTCCGCTGTTGACGTGGGCGACCACGATATTGCCCCGGCCCTGGTAGTGCAGGCCGTCGAAGGACAGCCTGCGCGCGATCAGGATGCCGCGCCCATGACTGGACATCAGCGAGGCGGGCTCGGCGTTTTGGTAATGCTCCCAGTCGAAGCCCGCGCCCATATCGCTGATGGTGAAGCGCATCTGTTCCGGTTCGCGGCTGAAGTCCACGCTGATCTGGCGCTGTCCCAGCACCGGGTCTTGCATGCGGCGGGCCAGCTCGGCCTCCCACTGGCCTTCGGCCATATAGTGGCTTTTCTCGTCGAAGCTGATGTCCAGATTGCCGTGCTCGATGGCGTTGACCAGCAGCTCGAACAGGCCGGTGGCCACCCGCTCCGGATGGGCGCAGGTTTTGGCCAGCAGGGCGGTGACGGTCTGGGCTTCCTTGTGGCTGCGGCAGCTGAAGGTGGCCTTGTTCAGGTGGCGCAGGGCGTCGACGTGAAGATTGGCCAGTTCGCGGAAGTGGGCGTAGCGGTCCCAGTGGCCTATCGCCGCCTCGACGATGGCCAGCAGCATGTCGCGGGAAAACGGCTTGGTCAGATAGTAGAAGGCGCCGGCCGCCAGCCCTTCCTGCACGCTGGAGGCCGCGCCCATGGCGGTTTGCATGATGACCGGCAAAAACTCCAGCCGCGGCTCGCTCTTGATGCGCTTGAGCACGTCGAAGCCGCTGATGCCGGGCATCATCTTGTCCAGCAGCACGGTGGAGAAGGTTTCGCCTTCTCGCTGCAGGATGTCCAGCGCGGTCTCTCCGTCCTCGGCCTGGACCACTTCGTGGCCGGCATCCTGCAGCAGCTCGGCCATCAGCTCCAGATTGAAGGGTTCGTCGTCAACGAGCAGTAGTTTGTGGGGCATGGTTGGGGTCCTCCGTGGCGCCGGCCTGTCCGGTGCGCGGAATGATGAAGGTGAACAGCGCGCCGCGTGTCGGCAAATTGCTGGCGAAGATGCGGCCATGGTGGGCGGAGATGATCTCGCGGCAAATGGCCAGCCCCAGGCCGGTGCCGCCTGCGCCGGTCTTGGTGCTGCTGCTCTGGATGAATTTGTCGAAAATGCTTTCCAGTTCGGACTCCGGCACGCCGGGGCCGGTGTCTTCCACGGTGACGAGGATGTTCTCGCCGTCGGCGTCCTGGCGCAGGCCGGCGTTGACGTAGATCTCGCCGCCGTGCGGGCTGAACTTGATGGCGTTGGACAGCAGGTTGCGCATCACTTGGCCGATGCGGAAGGGGTCGATGTCGGCGTGCAGTTGCTCCGACGAGCAGTTCAGATAGATGCGGATGTCGTTGAGCGCGGCCAGCGGCGTCATTTCGTCGCAGATGTCGTGCAGGCATTGGCACAGATTGTTGCGGCTTATGGTGTATTCCATGCGGCCCACTTCCATCTTGGCCAGGTCGAGCAAATCGTTGAGCAGGGTCAGCAGCCGGTTGCCACTGCTCTGGATGCGGCTGAAGTATTGCGCCATCTTGTCGTCGTGCTGCCCGCGCGAGCGGGCCTGGCCCATTTCGGTGAAGCCCAGGATGGCGTGCAGCGGCGTGCGCAGCTCGTGGGACATATTGGCCAGGAACTCTGTCTTGGCGCGGCTGTTTTCCTCGGCCAGCACCTTGGCGTGGCGCAGGGTTTCCTCCAGCGCGCGCTGGGCGGAAAAGTCCTGGTACAGCCAGATGGTGCCGAGCTTGGGCACCGAGGGGTTGATGGCCTTGCCGTACAGCCGGCACCAGAACAGCTTGCCGGTGCCGGTGCGCAGCCTTTGCTCGGTCTGCACCACCTTGCCGTCGTTGAGCAGGCTGTACAGCGCCTTGCCGGTGCGCTCCCATTGCTCAGGCGATTCAAAGAAGGGCAGGGTGCTGTGGCCGAGGACGACTTCCTCGCGCTGCTCGAACAGATCGAGAAAGGCGCGGTTCACCTGGAGCAGATTGCGGTCCACGATGTAGGCCATCGCCATCGGGCTGGCGTCCAGCAGCGCGGACAGCTGGCGGCTTTGCACTTCCACCTGCTCGGCCAGGCTGTTTTTCAGTTCGATCAGCGCCGCTTCCTGCTCCTTGCGGATGGAGATGTCGCGGCACACCACCACGTAGAACCAGTCGTCCGGCAAGGTGACCCGGCTGAGCGACAGCTCCACCGGCAGCATATGCTCGTCGCTGCGGCGCAAGCTGGCCTCGAACGGCCGGCCCTCGTGCTCCTGGGCGATGTGTTCGAAGCTGCGCGCCGGATTGCGGTCGTACAGCTCGTCCAGCAGCTTGCCTATCGGCAGTTGCCGCACCATGTCCGCCGATTGGCCGATCAGCCGCACCGCCGCCGGATTGATCTGCAAGACCAGGCCCTGGTGGTCGATCAGGATGATGGCGTCGGAACTGGCTTGCAGAATGGCGCGCTGGCGCGCCTCGCTCTGCGCCAGCGCCTGCTCGGACATCACTCTGTCGTTGATCTGCTCGCGCAGCGTGCGCGTGTTCATTTCCAATTGCTGCTGGCTGCGCTTGAGCTGATCCTGCATCCGGCGCCGGGATTGGGCCTGCTGTTGCTGGAACCAGAACATCGCCAGCAAAAAACCGGCCGTGGTGGCCAGGATCGCCCAGTGGGTCAGCCGCATGCCGGGATTGGCTACGCCTTGCGGATAGGCGCCGAACAAGATCTCGTTGCCGCCCAGATTGTGGCGAATGGTGTACAAAGGCGGCGTGGACGGCAGCGGCCGGGTGGGCTGGGAGTCCAGCAGCGGCGCGTCAGGTTGTTCCTGGGTCCAGGCGACGATGCGGACATGGCGCAGCGGGCTGGCGGTGCCGGGTTCGCGCTGGCTGTCCTGGATCAGCTTGTCCTTGCGCAGATTCAGCAGCAGCAGGGTGTTGTCGTCGTTCAGCCGCACGACGATGTCCAGACGGCTGCCGTTGCTGCCGGGCAGCGTGGTCGGCATCAGCACCGGCTGGGTGCTGTGGCGCGCCAGGTCCATCTTGCGGCGGGCGTTGCCTACGCCCCCAGGTCCAGACCTTGCGGCAAGGCGTTGCTGTCGTCCGGCAGGTAGCCGGACACCGGATAGTACAGCGGGCGGCGCGGGCTGGGCGCCAGATGGCGGTCCTGCAATACGCGTATGCTGTTGGCGATGCGGCTCTCGAACGCCTCGCGCTGTTCCGGGCGCACGTATTCGATGATGCCCAGACCGCCGAACGGCGTATCGTCGCGGATGGTGCTGCGCGCGAGCACGGCCAATGAACGCGGCTGAGGGCTGTTGGCCAGGCTCTGCGCCAGCACGGCGGAGTGATCCAGCATCGCCTGCATCCGCACCCGCAGCAACTCGGCGCTCAATTCGCCCCAGTAATGCTGGCGGTCGATGAGCTCGGCGCGTTCATCGTTGATCATCAGCCAGTATTCGGCGGACAGCAGGCCGACGCTCAGCAGGCCGCTGACCAGCAGCGAGCTCAGGCGATTCAAGGGGAGCCGCCTCCGCGCGAGCCGGCGGACGACGGGAGAGGGACGCTAGGCCGGCCGTCCATCCCGCGCCAGCTCCTGGTAAAGCGCTTCGAACTCGCGAGACAGTTTGTGGCGCGGGTCCAGGTACACCATGGGAAGCGCCGCATCGTGTGACTCCCGGATTTTCACGGATGAAGACAGCGGAGAGGACAACACCGGCAGGCCTTCTTGCTTGAGCTCCTCCACCAGGCGCACCGGCAAACTGGCCCGCGCCTGGAACTGGTTGACCACGATGCCTTCGATGAACAACTCGGGATTGTGGTCGGCGCGGATTTCCTCGGTATTCACTTTCAGGTTATAGAGGGCCTGGCGGGAAAAGGCATCGCAGTCGAAGGGAATCAGGCAGCGGTCAGCGGCGATCAGCGCCGAGCGGGTGAAGAAGTTCAAGGCCGGCGGAGTGTCGATCCAGATCTCGTCGAACCGGCCGCTCAAGCTGTCCAGCGCTTCCTTGAGTTTGAACATCTTGTAGCGAGCTTCCAGCTTGCCCATCAGCTCGGCAAGGTCCGGGTGCGAAGCCAGCAGACTGAGCCCGGTCAGCGGCGTGGCGCGGACAAAGTCCGCCGGCTCCTTGCTGAACATGGAAATGCTCAGCATCTGCTCGAACAGGCCGGCCAGCGACGGCGCGTCGTCCCGGGCGGCGGAACCCATCAGATAATGGCTGGCGTTGCCCTGCGGATCCAGGTCCACCAACAGCACCCGTTTGCCCTGTTTGGCGGCGACGGCGGCCAGATTGACGGTAATGGTGGACTTGCCCACCCCCCTTTTTGATTGAAGACCACTCGTCGAATCGCTTGCATGGGCGCTCCAGGCATGGGGCCGGTTGGGCGGCGGGGCCGCTACGCAAAAAACGCCCGCTCGCGTTTTGGCGCGCCGCGGGACGCGGCCGCGAGCGAGCGGGCTGGGCGAAACGGGCTCAGAACCCGGGTTCGCCCTTGCATACCAGCAGCATCTGTTGATAGCTGGCCGAATTCTGCACTACCGGCATAGGTTTTATCTGAGCGTCATTATAGGTGAAGCTGGCGATCTGGCGGCCGTTCTCATCGAACAGCACCATGTCCAGCAGGCGGAAAGTGCGCTGCGAACAGTCTATCTGCCAAGTATTGATCGACACCTTGTGACGCGGCGTGGACAGGAAGTTTTCCTTCTTCAGATTGAAGATGGTCTTGCGGTCGCGAAAGCTGGCCACCTGGCCCTGCTTGCGAACAGACAGCTTGTCCAGTTCGTTCAGGATGTTGCCGTTGGGGGAGACCCCCAGGTTTTGCCAATCGGCGTTGGCCGGACTGGCCCCGGACTGCGCGGGCTTGCCGACGGTCGATGGGCTGGGTGCTTTGCTGGGGGCGCTGGCGCAGCCGCTGATCACTGCGGCCGCCAGCAGGACGGGCCAAATATTACGCATTAATGCCTCCAAGAAATCGTCGGTCAGTGTCGCACAGCCGGGGGAAGGCTCCAAGCGTCGGCGCGCGGAACGGCTTGCGCGGCGGTGGCTAGAGATGGGTGGCAGGCTGCCTTCGACAGTGCGGCGCCGCAAAAAATCCGCAATGCCATATAAGTATTTTTTTGCGAAAAAACGCCAAAAATAAATGGGAAAAAAGGAACTTCGCGAGTGTCCCACAGGTCCATGGTAGTGCGAGAGCATTTTTCCTCTTCGTTTCACATTGTCTCCATCCAACTTTATGGCCGCTGCACTCCAGCGGCCCTTTTTTTGCCCGTGGCTCCCGGGACGGGACGCTGCCGGCCACTTGCCGTACAATAGGCCCCTTCTCGCAAGAAGACGGCTTATGCAGGACGCGCTCTCCCTACTCAATAATATCTTCGGCTATCCCGAATTCCGCGGGCAGCAAGGGGAGATTGTCGATCACGTCGCCCAGGGCGGCCACGCGCTGGTGTTGATGCCCACCGGCGGCGGCAAGAGCCTCTGCTTTCAGATCCCCGCGTTGATGCGGCCGGGCGTCGCCATCGTGGTGTCGCCGCTGATCGCGCTGATGCAGGACCAGGTCGCCACCCTGGTGGAGCAGGGCGTGGCCGCCGCCTGTCTCAATTCCGCCACCCCGCTGGACGAGGCGCGCGACATCGCGCGCCAGGCGCGCGCCGGCTCGCTGGATCTTTTGTACGTGGCTCCGGAGCGCCTGCTGACCCCGCGTTTCCAAGAATTCGTGTCGCAGCTGAACATCAGCCTGTTCGCCATCGACGAAGCGCATTGCGTCAGCCACTGGGGGCACGATTTCCGCCCGGAATACCAGCAATTGGGCTTTCTGGCCGAGCGCTTCCCACAAGTGCCGCGCATCGCCCTGACCGCCACCGCCGACGAACAGACCCGCGCCGACATCATCCATTACCTGAAGCTGCAGGACGCGCGCGTCTTCCTGTCCAGCTTCGACCGGCCCAATCTGTTCTACCAAGTGGTGGAAAAGCACAACGCCAAAAAGCAGCTGCTCGACTTCATCCGCAACGAATACCCGGGCAGCGCCGGCATCGTTTACTGCCTGTCGCGCAAGCGCGTGGAAGACACCGCTCAATGGCTGTGCGACAACGGCATCCACGCCTTGCCCTACCACGCCGGCCTCAGCCATCAGCAACGCGAGGCGAACCAGCGCGAATTCCTGCGTGACGAAGGCGTGGTCATGGTCGCCACCGTCGCCTTCGGCATGGGCATAGACAAGCCGGACGTGCGCTTCGTCGCTCATATCGACATGCCCAAGAGCCCGGAAAACTTTTATCAGGAATCCGGCCGCGCCGGCCGCGACGGCCTGCCCGCCGCCAGCTGGCTGTGCTACGGGCTCAACGACGTGGTGCAACTGCGGCAAATGATAGAAGGCGGGGAAATGGCCGAGCTGCAAAAGCAGGTGGAACTGGGCAAGCTCGAAGCCATGCTGGCCTTCTGCGAAGCCGCCTCCTGCCGCCGTCAGCACATCCTGGCGCATTTCAGCGAACAGAGCCGGCCTTGCGGCCATTGCGACAACTGTCTGCATCCGCCCATCACCTTCGACGCCACCGTGGCGGTGCAAAAGCTGCTGTCCTGCATCTACCGGGTGGAGCAGCGCTTCTCCGCCGGCCACGTGATCGACGTGCTGCTGGGCCGCGCCAATCAAAGCGTCGGTCATTACGGCCATGACAAGCTGTCCACCTTCGGCATCGGTCGCGACTACAACCAACGCGTTTGGCGCTCCATCATCCGCCAACTGGTGGCGCGCAAGCTGCTGCATGTCGACATCGCCCGCGGTCAGTCGCTGGTGTTGAGCGACGAATGCCGGGCCGTGCTCAAAGGCCAGGAAAAAGTCTATCTGCGGCCGCTGGCCGACGACAAGGCGACGCGCAGCAGCGCCAGTGCCGATCGCTGGCTGCGCACCGAGCGCGAAGAGCGGCTGTGGCAGGCGCTGCGCGGCTGGCGCCGGCAAATGGCGGACGAACACAATGTGCCGGCCTACGCGGTGTTCTCCGACCGCACCCTGCGCGACCTGGTGGAAAAGCATCCCAGCTCCCGCGCCGGCTTGGCCAAGGTGTATGGATTGGGCGAACTCAAGCTGGCGCGCTACGGCGAAGCGCTGCTTGAACTGCTGAGCGCGGCGGCGGCCGAGGCGGGTTGATCCGGCCGCCGTTTTTGTTTCCGGTCCGGCGGATCAAATCCGCTACAATCGATGCGAATAATATTGATTGATCTGGAGCGATAGATGGCAGTAAACCTCAAGCCCGTCAGCGGCGAACATCTCTTCCCCATTCCCGGCGTGGAACTGAGCGTTGCCGCCGCCGGCATCAAGAAAGCCGACCGCAACGACGTGCTGGTCATCCGTCTGGACAAAGGCAACACGGTTGCCGGCGTGTTCACCCAAAACCGCTTCTGCGCCGCGCCGGTGCAAATCTGCAAAAAGCATCTGGACGCCGGCGTGCAGATTCGCGCGCTGGTCGTCAACACCGGCAACGCCAACGCCGGCACCGGCGAACAAGGGCGCAGCGACGCGCTGCAAGTCTGCCGCACGCTGGCCGATGAGCTTGGCTGCCAGCCGGAACAGATCCTGCCCTTTTCCACCGGCGTCATCCTGGAGCCGCTGCCGGTGGACAAGATCGCCGCGGCGCTGCCGCATCGGCAAGGCGCGGACTGGGCCGACGCCGCCCGCGCCATCATGACCACGGACACCGCGCCTAAGGCGGTCAGCGCCCGCCTGACGCTGGACGGTCATCCGGTCAACATCACCGGCATCTCCAAGGGCGCCGGCATGATTCATCCCAATATGGCCACCATGCTGGGCTTCATCGCCACCGACGCCGCTGTGACGCGTCCGGTGCTGCGTCAGCTGGTGAAGGAAGTGGCCGATGTTTCCTTCAATTGCATCTCGGTGGACGGCGACACCTCCACCAACGACAGCTTTATTCTGATCTCCACCGGTCAAAGCGGCGCTTCGTTGATCGATTCGCCGCAGCTGGCGGCCTATCAGGCGCTGAAGGCGGAACTGATTCAAGTCGCCACGGCGCTGGCTCAGGCCATCGTCCGCGACGGCGAGGGCGCCACCAAGTTCATCACCGTCAAAGTTGAGGGCGGCCGCTCCTTCGAAGAGTGCAAGGACGTTGCTTACGCCATCGCGCGTTCCCCGCTGGTGAAAACCGCTTTCTTCGCTTCCGACCCAAACCTGGGGCGCCTGCTGTGCGCCATCGGCTACGCCGGGGTGCAGGACCTGGACGTCGATCGCCTGGAGCTGTATCTGGACGAGGTGCTGGTCGCGGTCAACGGCGGACGCAATCCTCTATATAAAGAAGAAGACGGCCAGCGCGTGATGGCCCAGCCGGAAATCCTGGTGCGGGTAAACCTGGGGCGCGGCGCGGCGGAAGCCACGGTTTGGACCTGCGACTTCTCTTATGACTATGTGAAGATCAATGCGGATTACCGCAGCTGAGCAAGGCGTTTTAGCCGTTTGGGCCGCTCCGTTTGCCGGAATGCCGGCCTCCTGCCCAGAAAAAGCCCCGTCAATCGGGGCTTTTTCGCATCCTGGGCGTTTCCTCCGCGAGGGCTTGTCGGAGCGTTGGAGAGAAATTGTTCCGGCCCGGAATGGCAGCTTCTTTACAAATCAAAAGCTTGCCGGCTCTGCTTGCGAAATCTCCGTCTTTTTTCAAAATAGGTGTTGACGGAGCGAGGGCTGTAACGTATATTTCACCTCCTCAGCAGACAACGCAGCGACGGAAACGAAACGCAGCGACCTGCACTGATCTTTAACAGAACGAATAACCGATAGGTGTAAGTGCTCGGTCGATGACCAAACACTTGCACTGCAAGACGAGAAATGTCTCGATGTTTCTTTGATCTTGCGTGCCAGAAAATTTGCTTGGAATTGAACTGAAGAGTTTGATCCTGGCTCAGATTGAACGCTGGCGGCATGCTTTACACATGCAAGTCGAACGGTAACAGGGTGCTTGCACCGCTGACGAGTGGCGAACGGGTGAGTAATGCATCGGAATGTACCGTGTAATGGGGGATAGCTCGGCGAAAGCCGGATTAATACCGCATACGCCCTGAGGGGGAAAGTGGGGGACCGTAAGGCCTCACGTTATACGAGCAGCCGATGTCTGATTAGCTAGTTGGTGAGGTAAAGGCTCACCAAGGCGTCGATCAGTAGCGGGTCTGAGAGGATGATCCGCCACACTGGGACTGAGACACGGCCCAGACTCCTACGGGAGGCAGCAGTGGGGAATTTTGGACAATGGGCGCAAGCCTGATCCAGCCATGCCGCGTGTCTGAAGAAGGCCTTCGGGTTGTAAAGGACTTTTGTCCGGGAGCAAATCCTAGTGGTTAATAACCGCTGGGTCTGAGAGTACCGGAAGAATAAGCACCGGCTAACTACGTGCCAGCAGCCGCGGTAATACGTAGGGTGCAAGCGTTAATCGGAATTACTGGGCGTAAAGCGTGCGCAGGCGGTTGTGCAAGTCTGATGTGAAAGCCCCGGGCTTAACCTGGGAACGGCATTGGAGACTGCACGACTAGAGTGCGTCAGAGGGGGGTAGAATTCCGCGTGTAGCAGTGAAATGCGTAGAGATGCGGAGGAATACCGATGGCGAAGGCAGCCCCCTGGGATGACACTGACGCTCATGCACGAAAGCGTGGGGAGCAAACAGGATTAGATACCCTGGTAGTCCACGCCCTAAACGATGTCAACTAGCTGTTGGGGGTTTGAATCCTTGGTAGCGTAGCTAACGCGAGAAGTTGACCGCCTGGGGAGTACGGCCGCAAGGTTAAAACTCAAAGGAATTGACGGGGACCCGCACAAGCGGTGGATGATGTGGATTAATTCGATGCAACGCGAAAAACCTTACCTGGTCTTGACATGTAACGAACGCCGCAGAGATGTGGTGGTGCCCGAAAGGGAGCGTTAACACAGGTGCTGCATGGCTGTCGTCAGCTCGTGTCGTGAGATGTTGGGTTAAGTCCCGCAACGAGCGCAACCCTTGCCATTAGTTGCCATCATTAAGTTGGGCACTCTAATGGGACTGCCGGTGACAAACCGGAGGAAGGTGGGGATGACGTCAAGTCCTCATGGCCCTTATGACCAGGGCTTCACACGTCATACAATGGTCGGTACAGAGGGTCGCGAAGCCGCGAGGTGGAGCCAATCTCATAAAACCGATCGTAGTCCGGATCGCACTCTGCAACTCGAGTGCGTGAAGTCGGAATCGCTAGTAATCGCAGATCAGCATGCTGCGGTGAATACGTTCCCGGGTCTTGTACACACCGCCCGTCACACCATGGGAGTGAGTTTCACCAGAAGTGGGTAGGCTAACCGTAAGGAGGCCGCTTACCACGGTGGGATTCATGACTGGGGTGAAGTCGTAACAAGGTAGCCGTAGGGGAACCTGCGGCTGGATCACCTCCTTTCTAGAGAAGGTTGTTGATCGAGTACTTACAGCCTATCGGTTATTCGCGAGTTTGAGTCTCGCGATCAGAGTGCTTGGATGAGTACTGTGATCGCGTTGTTTGAACGCACTGATCTTTAACAAACTGAAGAAGCCGAATATATAAAGACGGCGAGAAGGAAGCGTAGAGTTAACTCTTTACGCGGACGGATCGTCATCTTGGGTATTTGATTGTATCTAGGCTACGTCGCCATATCAAAAGGGGCGGTGTAGTCGTCGCACAAACACACTTGTTGTTTTGGTGATCTAGGTTACTGAAATGATAGGGTCAAGCGACTAAGTGCATCTGGTGGATGCCTTGGCGATCATAGGCGAAGAAGGACGTGTAAGCCTGCGAAAAGCGCGGGGGAGCTGGCAATAGAGCTTTGATCCCGCGATGTCCGAATGGGGAAACCCCTCCGCAAGGAGATCCCAGACTGAATCCATAGGTCTGAGGAGGCGAACGCAGCGAACTGAAACATCTAAGTAGCTGCAGGAAAAGAAATCAACCGAGATTCCGTTAGTAGTGGCGAGCGAACGCGGAAGAGCCTGTACGTGTTATGGATTGTGTTAGTGGAAGGTTCATGGAAAGGACCGCCATAGTGGGTGATAGCCCCGTACACGAAAACGCATTCCAAGGACTAGGCGTACGATAAGTAGGGCGGGACACGAGAAATCCTGTCTGAAGATGGGGGGACCATCCTCCAAGGCTAAATACTCATGATCGACCGATAGTGAACCAGTACCGTGAGGGAAAGGCGAAAAGAACCCCGGGAGGGGAGTGAAATAGAACCTGAAACCGGATGCATACAAACAGTGGGAGCGGACTTGTTCCGTGACTGCGTACCTTTTGTATAATGGGTCAGCGACTTACGTTCAGTAGCGAGCTTAACCGAATAGGGGAGGCGTAGGGAAACCGAGTCCGAATAGGGCGATTTAGTTGCTGGGCGT
This sequence comes from Chromobacterium sp. Beijing, assembly GCF_021496765.1. Classification (NCBI taxonomy): domain Bacteria; kingdom Pseudomonadati; phylum Pseudomonadota; class Betaproteobacteria; order Neisseriales; family Chromobacteriaceae; genus Chromobacterium; species Chromobacterium sp. Beijing. The sequence goes on along the minus strand of NZ_CP053750.1, from coordinate 3,683,948 downwards.
AGACCCGAAACCGAGTGATCTATCCATGGCCAGGATGAAGGTGCGGTAACACGCACTGGAGGTCCGAACCCACTAGTGTTGCAAAACTAGGGGATGAGCTGTGGATAGGGGTGAAAGGCTAAACAAACTCGGAGATAGCTGGTTCTCCCCGAAAACTATTTAGGTAGTGCCTCATGTATCACTTCCGGGGGTAAAGCACTGTTATGGCTAGGGGGTCATTGCGATTTACCAAACCATGGCAAACTCTGAATACCGGAAAGTGCGAGCATGGGAGACAGACGGTGGGTGCTAACGTCCATCGTCAAGAGGGAAACAACCCAGACCGCCAGCTAAGGTCCCAAATGATCAGTTAAGTGGTAAACGAGGTGGGAAGGCATAGACAGCCAGGATGTTGGCTTAGAAGCAGCCATCATTTAAAGAAAGCGTAATAGCTCACTGGTCGAGTCGTCCTGCGCGGAAGATGTAACGGGGCTCAAACTGATAACCGAAGCTGCGGATTTGCACGTAAGTGCAGATGGTAGGGGAGCGTTCTGTAGGTCTGTGAAGGTGTCTCGTAAGGGATGCTGGAGATATCAGAAGTGCGAATGCTGACATGAGTAGCGATAAAGCGGGTGAAAAGCCCGCTCGCCGAAAGCCCAAGGTTTCCTACGCAACGTTCATCGGCGTAGGGTGAGTCGGCCCCTAAGGCGAGGCTGAAAAGCGTAGTCGATGGGAAACGGGTTAAAATTCCCGTACTTTTATGCAGTGCGATGTGGGGACGGAGAAGGTTAGGTCATCAGACTGTTGGAATAGTCTGTTTAAGCCGGTAGGCTGGGGAGGTAGGCAAATCCGCCTTCCCTTAAGGCCGAGACGTGATGACGAGGGTCTACGGACCTGAAGTGACTGATACCACGCTTCCAGGAAAAGCCACTAAGCTTCAGCTGCATAAGAACCGTACCGCAAACCGACACAGGTGGGCAGGATGAGAATTCTAAGGCGCTTGAGAGAACTCAGGAGAAGGAACTCGGCAAATTGATACCGTAACTTCGGGAGAAGGTATGCCTCTTAGAGTGAATCCCCTGCGGGAGGAGCTTTGAGAGGTCGCAGAGAATCGGTGGCTGCGACTGTTTAACAAAAACACAGCACTGTGCCAACACGAAAGTGGACGTATACGGTGTGACGCCTGCCCGGTGCTGGAAGGTTAAGTGATGGGGTGCAAGCTCTTGATCGAAGCCCCAGTAAACGGCGGCCGTAACTATAACGGTCCTAAGGTAGCGAAATTCCTTGTCGGGTAAGTTCCGACCCGCACGAATGGCGTAACGATGGCCACACTGTCTCCTCCTGAGACTCAGCGAAGTTGAAGTGTTTGTGAAGATGCAATCTCCCCGCTGCTAGACGGAAAGACCCCGTGAACCTTTACTGTAGCTTTGCATTGGACTTTGAACAGACTTGTGTAGGATAGGTGGGAGGCTATGAAGTGGGAACGCTAGTTCTCATGGAGCCGTCCTTGAAATACCACCCTGGTGTGTTTGAGGTTCTAACCTTGGTCCGTGATCCGGATTGGGGACAGTGCATGGTAGGCAGTTTGACTGGGGCGGTCTCCTCCCAAAGTGTAACGGAGGAGTTCGAAGGTTACCTAGGTACGGTCGGAAATCGTGCTGATAGTGCAATGGCAAAAGGTAGCTTAACTGCGAGACCGACAAGTCGAGCAGGTGCGAAAGCAGGACATAGTGATCCGGTGGTTCTGAATGGAAGGGCCATCGCTCAACGGATAAAAGGTACTCCGGGGATAACAGGCTGATACCGCCCAAGAGTTCACATCGACGGCGGTGTTTGGCACCTCGATGTCGGCTCATCACATCCTGGGGCTGTAGCCGGTCCCAAGGGTATGGCTGTTCGCCATTTAAAGTGGTACGTGAGCTGGGTTCAAAACGTCGTGAGACAGTTTGGTCCCTATCTGCAGTGGGCGTTGGAAGTTTGACGGGGGCTGCTCCTAGTACGAGAGGACCGGAGTGGACGCACCTCTGGTGTACCGGTTGTGACGCCAGTCGCATTGCCGGGTAGCTAAGTGCGGAAGAGATAACCGCTGAAAGCATCTAAGCGGGAAACTCGCCTGAAGATGAGACTTCCCTGAGGGCTTGACCCTCCTGAAGAGTCGTTCGAGACCAGGACGTTGATAGGTCGGGTGTGGAAGCGCTGTGAGGCGTTAAGCTAACCGATACTAATTGCTCGTGAGGCTTGATCCTATCATTTGAGTGGCTTGGGAAACCGAGTGACGAGATAGTGTTGTGCGACACAATTGAATACCGAATATATGCGGGGTGGTGTAGACCATCCCAGGCTTCTTCAAGTTTGTACCAGTTTATGTCTGGTGGCCATAGCGAGGTGGTCCCACGCCTTCCCATCCCGAACAGGACCGTGAAACGCCTTAGCGCCGATGATAGTGTGGCATTCGCCATGTGAAAGTAGGACACCGCCAGACGCCCCATTGCAAAGCCCAGCTCAATCGAGCTGGGCTTTATGCATTGCATCGCCGTCTGGCTGACGATCCCTTTCCCGTTTCTGCTCCTTGTCTTTCCCTTCTGTCTTGATTTAGTTGCCGCTTGTCCAGCCAGGCTTGCCTGCGTTCGCTTCTCTATACAATCCTGAAAAAACAGCTTAAGCAATGGGAATGGAATGGGCCGGCGAACGACGTTGGGTGGTTTCACCATGGTTGAGCTATTGGTGACCATTGCGGTGGTGGGGATTGGCCTGGCATTGGCGGTGCCGGCGTTCAACCAATTCATTGACACCAATCGTTACCAGGCGTTGTCGCGCGCCTTGGTGGCGGACATGACCAATGCCCGCGCCGAAGCGATTCGCCGCGGCGTGCCGGTGGGTGTGTGCGCATCGACCGATGGCAGCAGTTGTTCCAATGCGGCCAGCAATTGGTCGGTGGGCTGGCTGGTTTTCGCCGATCTCGATGGCAGCGGCGCGCCTTCCAGTAGCGAAATCCTGTCGGTGCATAACCCTGGCGGTGCCGCTGTCGCTTCGAGCACGGTGGCCGGTTTTCGTTTTGCGCCCAGCGGCGAGGCGAGGGGAGCGACGGCCAGCGGCACGCGCCTGACCACCACGCTGCAGATTCAGTTTCGTAGCCAGACCACTACGGCCAGCAGTACGGTGCAGGTGGCGCCGTACGGCTTGATCAGCGGGAATTGATATGCGCGCACGGATAAGAGCGGAGGCTGGGTTCTCCTTGCTGGAGGTGCTGATCTCAGTGCTAGTGGTGGCCCTGGGCATGCTGGCCATGGCCGGCATGCAGCTGAAATCCATCCGCGATTCGCACGACGCTTATATGCGCAGCCTGGCTTCGGAATTGGCGGTGGAGGCGGCCGAGCGGGTGAGGGCGGCGACCGGCGATCAGGTTTACGCCCTGAATACTGCCAGCAATCAGATGGACTTGAATAGCGCGCTGGGGTGCTACGCCTCCGGGGTGGCGACGTCGGATTGTACCGCCAACAGTTCCGCCACGCAGACCATGGCGACGACAGACACTTCTTACTTTTCATCCACGGCCAATAGTTTGCTGGGTTCGGGCTCGGTGCAGGTTCTGCTGAAAAAGGCGGACGGCAGTTCCGCCGCTACCTTGAGCGCGTGTAGCTACAGCCTGGCAGGGGCGGGTACGGGTACGGCTTGTCAGGTTTCGGTCAGCGTCAGCTGGCAGGAAAAAGCGGCGAGCGGCACCACTCCCATGCAAACCCAGACCTTCGAGTACCGATTCCGATGAAAACCTTGGCGATGCGCAGCCGCCGTGAAGGCGGCATGACCTTGATCGAGCTGATGGTGGCGTTGACACTGGGCTTGATGGTGGTGCTGCTGGTCGGCCAGGTGTTCTATTCCAACAAGACCGTGTTTCGCAGCCAGGCGGCGCAGGCCGAGGTGCAGGAGAAAGGCCGTTTCGCCCTCCGCTGGATATCGGAGCAAGTGCGTCAGGCCGGCTATGTGGACACCACCAAGCTGGCCAATGGCTTGGCGGTCAATTTCCCCGCCAGCGGCACGACATTCACGAGCGCGGGCACGGTGTTGCTGGAGGCGAGCGGCACTTTGAACTACCGCTTTTACGGAAATAACGATAATCAGATCATAGATTGCCAGGGCAGTCCGGTGGCCAGCGCGTCGACGGCTTATAGTTTCGCAATTGCCCGTACCGCCAGCGATGTGATGACCTGCGCCTCGGCGGGCAGCACCAGCACGGTGTTGAGCGGGGTGAAGCAATTGGTGCTGACGTATGGGGTGGATAGCAGCACGACGCCGGATAATATTCCGGAGAGTTATGCGGCGGCGGCGGCGGTTGCAGACTGGACCAAAGTGCATGTGGTGAGGGTCTGCATCCTGGTGGAGTCGGACACGCAGTACACCGCGCCCAGCGGCTACTCCGTGACCGACTGCAATGGCAGCGCCTATCCGGCGGCCGGGGTGTCCAATAACGGCAAGCTGGCGCGAACCTTCCGGACCTCCATCTTCTTGCGGAACAATCTGTCATGACGGCCAAGGCGCAACAGCAGGGTTTTCATTACTGGTGGCTCTGATCTTCCTGACCGTGCTGGCGATGCTCGGTTTCGGGGCGGTGCGTTCGGCGCTGATGGAAGAAAAACTGGGCGGCAACAATCGCGAGCGGGCCATCGCCTTCATGGCGGCAGAAGTGGCGATGCGTCAGGCCGAGACTTATATCGCCACGGCCGACAATCTGCCGGCAAGCGGCACCACGGCGAGCGGCACTGTCGCCGTGTCCAATTCGGCCGCATCCGCCACCTATACCATCAGCTATGTCAGCACCAGCGGGGACGAGATTATTACCTGTTGCGGGCGACGGGCTACGGCGGCCGCAAGACCCTGTTGAACACAACTCAGACGCAATTGGAGTCCGTCGTCTGGGTGGAGCAGTAAGGAGACGGAAGATGGCGCGCATCTTGATGCAAGGTTGCTTGAGTCTGATCTTGGCCCTGACCCAGGGAAGCCTGGCCTGGGCGTTGACCATTCCGACCCAACCCTTATTGCAAAACACTTTGCAAGTGAACCCGATCAATCTGCTGGTGATGGGCAAGAGCCATAATCTGTTTGTCGCAGCTTACAACGACTATACGGATCTGGACGGTGTCGGGATGCCGGATATCGGCTACAAGCCCAAGTCCATCGACTATTACGGCTATTTCGACTCCTTCAAGTGTTACACCTATAGCTCGTCCAGCAGCGCTTTCATTCCCTATGCGACGACCAGCGACAAAACCTGCGACGGCTCGCACTGGAGCGGGGACTTCCTCAACTACGTCACCATGTCGCGCATCGACGTGCTGCGCAAATCGCTGTACGGCGGCAAGCGGGCCAGCGCTTCGCCCGCGACGCTGATCCGCTCCAACATCCCGCTGGACGCCCATGTCTGGGGCAAGTCTTTCGGCAGCGTCATTTCCACCAGCCCACGGTGTCCTTGACCTCCTACGTCGATACCACGCTAGGCGTGTCCAAGTATGAAAACGGCGCCGGCACTTCCACAAGCACCATCGCCAGCATGCTGTCGGCGGGCCGCAACATCGTCATGGTGAATATGGATAGCGGCACCTATCCTGGTACGCCGGTGCTGCGGATCGCGGCGATGGATCCCACCAAGAACGTGATGACGGACTGGGTCAGCACCGAGAGCAACGGCAAGCTGTCTCAGAACTTCACCGCCTTGACCATGCAAGTGCGGGTGTGCGTGGCGGGCTTGCTGGAGAGCAATTGCAATCAGTACGGCAGCAATTACCTGCCCACCGGTCTGCTGCACAAATACGGCATCAGCAGCAATATGGAGTTTGGCTTGCTGACCGGCTCGTATGACTCGCCGCAGTTGGGCGGGGTGCTGCGCGACGCCATCGGCAAGTTCGGCGACGAATTGAACAGCGACGGTACTTTTAAGGCTGGGGGTACGGCCGATACGATCGACCGCCTCAGGATCAATAAGCCCAGCTCCAGCTACGACACCTCCACCAGCGGCAGCGGCAACTGGGGCAACCCGGTGGCCACCATGTATTACGAGGGCCTGCGTTATCTGGCGGGCAAGAGCGGGCCCAAATTCATCACCGGCACCACCTCGATCGATACCAGTACTTTGGGCCTGCCCAAGATCACCAGCTGGACCAACCCCTATAACGGCAGGGCCTGGTGCACCAAGCCCTTTGTCACCGTGATCAGCGAGGCTTTGACCTCTTACGACAGTCAGATGCCGGGCTCGCCCTGGGCTTCTCCTACAGCAACGATTTGAGCGGGATGAACGTCAGCCAGTTGGGCAACACCTTGTGGGGCTACCAGTTTGGCAGCGGTAGTAAGAACGTGATGATAGGAGAGGTGTCCGGCGGCACCGCCGACGGTTTGCCGACCAGCAAGCCCGCCTCCAATTTCGATGTCCGCGGCTTGTCGCCGGAGGAGCCGACGCGGCAGGGCAGCTTTTACGCGGCGATGGCCGCTTATTATGCGCGCACCAATATCCTGGTGACGCCGACCAGTCCGCCCAGCGGCGCCACCTTGGCGCCGGTGCGCACTTTCGCGGTGGGGCTGTCTTCGCCCCTGCCCAAGATCACCGTGCCCTTGACCGGCGGTTCGGTGACGCTGGTGCCTTTCGGCAAGGTGGTGATTGGCGCAAGCAATACCTTGACCATTACCAACTTCTTCCTGACCAGCGCGGCCAGCGACGGCAGTTCCTATTCCTTTCAGGTGAACTTCGACGATAGCGAGTTCGGCAGCGACTACGACCTGGATGCTATCGCGACTTATCAGATCAGCAAGGTGGGCAGCAATCAGGTGCAGGTGACGGTCAACTCCACCTATGCGGCCAGCGGCTACGCAAACCATCTGGGTTTCATCATCTCCGGCGTGCAACCCTTGGCCGGGGCCTCCACCGAGAACAAGGCCGGCGCCTACCTGGTGGTGCGTGAGAACGAGTCAAGCAGCGCTACTCAGTGCATAGGCACCAGCAGCGGGCAGTCAGGCTATAACCCGCTGAATTACGGCCTCAGCAGCGGCTCTTGCCGTGTGCTGCCCTTGACCTTTACCGCCACCTTCACGCTGGATCCGACCAAGGGCTCGACTACGCTGTTCGAGAGCCCGTTGTGGTATATGGCCAAGTACGGCGGTTTCACCGACAACAAGACCAATCCCAGCAGCCCCAACTCCTTTGACCCGAACAATGTCTGGCAATGGGACGCGGACGGCGACGGCAACCCGGACAATTACTCGCTGGTCAGCAACCCGTCCAAACTGAACGCCCAGCTGGATCAGGCCTTCCAGAACATCAGCAATCAGAACGGGTCAGGTTCGGCCGGGGTGGGCAGCAAGTCCACGATCAGCGGCGATACTTATTACTATGAAGCCTCGGTCAACAGCGCGGACTGGTCCGGGGACTTGAGCGCCCGCAAGATTCTGGTCAGCGGCACCAGCTTGTCCCTGAGCAATCCCCTGTGGAACGCCAAGCTGAAGGTGAACAGCGACACCGGCCGCCAGATCATCACTTCCAGCGGCGGCATCGGCGGCGGGCAAGCCTTCCAGTGGGCCAGCCTGAACACCGTGCAGCAGCAGGCTCTGCGGGCGTCCTCGTCCGAGCTCAGCTCAGTGACGCAAAGCCGGCTGACTTATCTGCGCGGCAGCCCGGCGAACGAGGGCTACGGCAGCACGCAGTTCCGGCCGCGGCCTGCCACCAAGCTGGGAGACATCGTCAACTCCTCGCCGGCTTACATCCCGGCACCGGCGAACGGCTCCAGCGATCCGAACTACAGCAGCACCAGCTACCAGTCCTTCGTGACGAGCAAGGGTAGCCGTTCCTCCATGGTGTACGTGGGCGCCAACGACGGCATGCTGCATGGCTTTCAGGCTACCACCGGCGCAGAACTGCTGGCCTACATCCCCTCGCCGGTGTTCGGCAACCTGAACCTGCTGGCCAGCAACTCCTATACCCATAACTTCTATGTCGACTCGACCCCGGTTGCCGTCGACGCCCAGATCGGTAGCACCTGGGGCAGCTATCTGGCCGGCGGCCTGGGCGCGGGCGGTAAGGGCTTGTATCTGCTGGATATCACCAATCCGGACGCCTTCAGCGAAAGCAGCGCCGCCTCCATCGCCAAATGGGAGTTCAACGCCACCAACGATCTGGACATGGGCTATGTGTTCGGCGCGCCGCAGATCATCAAACTCAATGACAACAAGTGGTATGTGGTCAGCCACAATGGCTACAACAGCACCAACGGCGACGCCGCCCTGCTGATTCTGTCGCTGGATTCCAGCGTCAGCTGGGTCCTGAACAGCAATTACTACAAGCTGTCCACCTTGTCCGGCACCGCGGTGTCGCCTAACGGCCTCTCCACCATCGAGCCGGTGGATCTGGACGGCAACGGCACGATAGACGTGGTCTACGCCGGGGATCTGAAGGGCAATATGTGGAAGTTCGACCTCAGCTCCGGCACGCCGTCCAATTGGAAGGTGGCCTTGAACCGCGTGCCCTTGTTCAGCGCCAAAGACAGCAGCGGCGTGGCCCAGCCCATCGTGCTGGCGCCGGTGACCGCGCCCATGCCGGTCAGCAACGGCGTCACCTCGGCGAGCAATAGCAACCGGATTGTGATGTTCGGCACCGGCAAATACATAGAAAGCTGCGACAAGACCAGTAGCTGCACGCCGGAATCCAACAGCCACAGTGTGTACGGCATTTGGGACTGGGGCGCGCCGGTCTGCGATCGCCGCCTGTTGTTGCAACAAACCCTATCCACCAATGTAATCAGCGGCACCACTTACCGGCAGGCCACCAATACCTCGATCAGCTGGAAAGACTACACGCTGGCCAGCGCGACGGCGAACCAGAGCTGCTCGACGCAGTACGGCTCGATCAGTTCCACCGCCGGCAAGTTGGGCTGGTACGAGGATTTGAACATCAGCGGTGAGCGGGTGGTGGGGATGCTGAACTATTATTCGAAGACGCTGGAATATCAGACCTATATCCCTTCTTCGGATACCAGCGATATTTGCACGCCCAAGGACGCCGCCTATATTCTGCGGGTGCAGTACGACAACGGCGGCGCCGGGATCAAGCCCAAGCTGGCGGACACCGTGGCGCAGACGACGGACTCCTCCGGCAACTACAAGCCCATCATCGGCAAGCAGATGGGCGGCTCGTTGGGCACCACCGATTTTGTTCTGAGCGGCAAGGTCTACTCGCTGTCCAGCAGCACCACGGGCAGCACCTCGATCACGGGCTGGAACTTGGGGCGCAGCTGGAAGCGCGTCACCTGGCGCGAACTGACCAATAACTGAGGATGGGGAATGGGATATCGCAGCAAAGCGGCGAAGCGGGTCAATCGAGGCTTCACCTTGATAGAGCTGATTATCGTGGTGGCCATTGTCGGCATTTTGGTCAGTATCGCCTTGCCGTCGTACACCAACTACGTGCAACGCACCTATCGGGCCGAAGTGCAGACCGAGCTGCAAGCCATCGCCCAGGCGCAGGAAAAATACTTCACGCTGAATAATGCTTATGCGTCCTCGCTGACCGCGCTGAGCTACGCCTCCTCCAGCATCAGCAGCCAGGACAACCGCTACACCATCACCATGGGCGATCTGAGCGCCTCCGCCACATTGGCCAACGGCCAGGGCTATACCTTGCAGGCGGCCCCGGCCGGCGGGCAAGTGGGAGAGAGCTGCGGCACGCTGAGCCTCAATAGCCTGGGCAGCAAGAGCGCTGCCAGCGGCACCGTCAGCAATTGCTGGCGCTGAGGGCGAAACGAGACAGCCGCGGACCGGAGTCCGCGGCTTGGCTAGCGGCAGCGGTGGGGGGCTGTGGTATCCTTCGCAACTTGATGTCCATGGGGGCGTGGCCGCCCATGGACGATTGCCGAGTTTGAAGGAAGCCGATGTCCTACCCGACACCTTTGTTCGAAAATAAAATCTGCACTCAGGAACAGCTGGCGGACAAGCTGGCGGCCTTGCCGCGCCCCATCGTCTTCACCAATGGCTGCTTCGATATCCTGCACCGCGGGCATGTGACCTATCTCGCGCAGGCGCGCGCCTTGGGCGCCAGCCTGGTGCTGGGTTTGAACACCGACGCCTCGGTGCGCCGCCTGGGCAAGGGCGACGACCGGCCCATCAATCATCAGGACAACCGCGCGGCGGTATTGGCCGCCTTGGAAAGCGTCAGCCTGGTGATCTGTTTCGACGAAGACACCCCGGCGCAGCTGATAGAGCAGGTGCGTCCCGATGTGCTGGTCAAGGGCGGCGACTGGACGCCGGACAAGATCGTCGGCAGCGCCGAGACGCTGGCGCGCGGTGGCCAGGTGCACTCCATTCCCTTCCTGTTCGACACCTCCACCACCTCCACCTTGAATAAGATTCGGGCCAGCGAGGCCGGCCGGTGAGCGAACACGCTTTCGCGGTGCTGCGCCGTCTCGCCGACGGCCGTTTCCATTCCGGCGAAGACATCGCCGGCGAACTGGGCTGTTCCCGCACCCTGGTCTGGCAGGCGGTGCACGCCATCCAGCAAGACCTGGGCGTCACCGTATTCAGCGTGCGCGGGCAGGGCTATCGCTTGGAAGCGCCGTTTGAATGGCTGGACGTGTCGGCCATCCGCGACGGCCTGAGCGAGGCGGCGGCGGATACCTTCACGCTGGCGGTGGCGGAGCGCACCGACTCCACCAATTCCCAGCTGCTGGCGCGAGCCGCCAGCGGCGGCCTGCACGGCCTGGTATTGGCGACGGAGCTGCAAACCGCCGGCCGCGGGCGCTTGGGGCGGCGCTGGCAGGCGCGGCTGGGCTCGGGTCTGACGTTCTCCCTGCTGTGGCGCTTCGACCGCGGCCTGTCCCAATTGGCCGGCCTGTCCCTGGCGGTAGGGGTGGCCTTGGCGCGGACGCTGCGGCGGCTGGGCGCGCCGGTGGCCTTGAAGTGGCCGAACGATGTGTTGTTGAACGAGCGCAAGTTGGCCGGCATCCTGATAGAACTGTCCGGCGACGCGCTGGGTCCGACCGCGGTGGTGATCGGCATCGGCATGAATGTGGGCGAACCGGGCGAAGTGGATCAGCCGGTGGCCTGTTTGGCCGAGGCGGGCGTCAAGCTGGCGCGCAGCGCGTTGCTGGCGGAGCTGCTGAACGAACTGCACCGGGTGCTGAGCGATTTCGACCGTCATGGCTTCGTGCCCTTGCGGCAGGAGTGGATGAGCTTGTCCGCGCATCAGGACGCGCCGGTCTGCCTGAGTTTTTCCCATGGCGAGCCGGTGCAGGGCGTGGCGCGCGGCGTGGCCGAGAGCGGCGCCCTGCTGGTGGACACCGCCGACGGCGTGAAGACGTATCACGCCGGCGAGGTCAGTTTGAGGAAACTGGCATGAAGTTGTTGATCGACGCCGGTAATAGCCGGGTCAAATGGGCGGTGCATGATGGCCGTGACTGGCTGGTGCAGGGCGCGGTGGAGCATGGCGACATCGCCAGCCTGGCTGAAGTCTGGCGACAATGGCCGATCACGGCCGCCTGGGGCGCGTCGGTGGCGCGGGCGGAGGCGGCGCAAGCCTTGGAGGCGGCAACGCCCTGTCCCTTGCGATGGGTGCGGGCGGAGGCCGGTTTCGGCGATGTGCGCAACGCCTACCGCAACCCGGCCGAGCAGGGGGCCGACCGCTGGCTGGCGGTGCTGGCCGCGCGGCAACTGCATAGGGACGACTTGATCGTGGCCTGCGCCGGCACCGCGCTGACCGTGGAGGCCTTGACGGCCGAGGGTGATTATCTGGGCGGGCTGATCGTGCCGGGGCTGAAGCTGATGTTGAGCAGCCTGGCGCGCAACACCGCCAATCTGGACCGTTCCGCCGGCGTGGTGACGCCGTTCCCGCAAGGCACGGAAGACGCCTTGGCCAGCGGGGCGGTGTACGCGCTGACCGGCGCGGTGGAAACGCAGCGTCGGCAATTGCAGGCGCATACCGGACGCGCTCCGGTGCGGGTGCTGTTGACCGGCGGCGACGCGGCGCGCTTGGCGCCTTGGCTCGCCGGGCCGGTCGAGATCGTGGATAATCTGGTGTTATTGGGCTTATTAAGAGTGGCCGACGAAAAATGAAGTGGTTTCTAGCCTTGGTCGTGGTGCTGAATTTGCTGGTGGCGATGTATGGCTCGTTCAAACAGCGTCCGCCGGCGGACGTGCGGGCGCAGGAAGTGAGCCCGGAACTGGTCAAGCTGCTGCCGGCCAATTGGAAGCCGAACGCCTCCGCGCCGGCCGCGTCCGCCCCGGCGGCGGAGCCGCTGCGCGAATCTTCCGCGCCCAAAGCGGACAAGCTGGCCGCGGCCAAGCCTAAGGCCCAGGAAGCGTCCGCGCCGAAAACAGCGGCCGCCAAGGCGGAGGTTGCCAAAACGGAGACCGCCAAGCCGGAGCCCAAGGCCGAAACGGCCAAGCCGGCGGAAGCCGCCGCGGCCTGCCTGCAATGGGGGCCGCTGGACGACAAGCTGCTGGCCAGGGTCAAGGGCGGTGTGCCGCAGCTCAAGCTCAAGGCCGGCCAGCTGAGCGAGGCCAGCAAGGAAGAAACCGCCGGCGGCGGGCGCTTCTGGGTCTATTATCCGCCGCTGGCCACCCAAGCGGAGACGTCGACGCTGTCGTCGGAACTGAAGGGTAAGGGCTTTGACAACTACATCGTCAAGAACGACGACTTCAAAGGCCATCTGTCGCTGGGCCTGTTCGGCAAGGAAGACGCGGCCAAGGGTCTGGCCGCGCGGCTGAAGGCGGCCGGCTACGACAAGGCGCTGGTGCAGCAGAAGGGGCAGAAGGCGAGCAAGACCACGCTCAGCTTCAAGACGCTGGACGCGCAGCAGGCCGACAAGCTCAAGGGGCTGCAAAAGCGGCTGACGCCGGGAATCGGCCTGAAATCCTGCGGATGAGACGGATAGTCTTGATCTGACCGCTTGCCAGCGCCGGCGCGGCGATGCACTATCAAGCATCGCCCCAAGCGGGCGCAGGCGCAGGTCTTCATTTCTCCGATGACGGCGGCCTCTGGCCGCCGTTGTTCATTCTGTCAGCAGGATATGTCCAGACGAAGCAACATCACCCGGCTGTTGGACCGGGGCCGTTTCAATGACCGCACCTTGCGGCATTTGGGGTGGTCCATGGCCTTCATCGCCGGCGCGCTCAACGCCGGCGGCTTTCTCGCCGTGCACCGCTACACCTCGCACATGTCCGGCATCGTGTCCGGCATGGCCGACGAGTTCGCGCTGGGCGAGGTGACGCTGGGCCTGTCCTTGCTGGTGATGCTGCTGTGCTTCATCGCCGGCGCCATGCACAGTTCCTGGTTGATCCTGTGGGCGCGCCGGCAGCGTCTGCGCGGCGGTTACGGCGTGTCCATGATGGAAGAGGCCGGCCTGCTGCTGCTGTTTGGCCTGCTGGGGGCCGCGCTGTCCTTGCACAAGGGCTTTTTCACCCCGCTGACCGTGATGTTGCTCTGCTTCATCATGGGCATGCACAACACCATCGTCACCAAGCTGTCCGGCGGCCTGTTGCGCAGCACCCACATGACCGGCATCGCCACCGACATCGGCATCGAGCTGGCCAAGCTCAGCTACTACGGCCGGGAAAGCATGCCCAAGGTCAAGGACGTGCGCGCCAACCGCGTCAAGCTGCGCACCTATCTGCTGATCCTGCTGTCGTTTTTCGGCGGCGGCGTGGTGGGGGCGCTGGGCTTCAAGCATATGGGATACAGCTTCACCCTGCCGCTGGCGCTGCTCTTGTTTCTGCTGGGGCTGCGCCCGGTCTGGTACGACGTGAGACTGCGTTTTCGGCTGTGGCGCATCCAGCTGGAAAGCCATTGATTCGATTGGCTCTTGTGCGTCCGCGCGCATCGCGGCAAACTTCGGGGTTCCGCCCCAAGGGGGCGGCAGCCTCAAGCTGTCGGCTGTGCAAGATGGACGGTAATCGTCGGGACGCCTGAGCCCGGCGTACTCTCTCGCGGAGAGTATTCATGAGCGAAACCATTTACGGCGACGGCGCGATCCGCCGTCAGGGCCTGTACGGCTCTTCCATTGAAAACACCTATGCCGGCGTGCTGTCCTTCATGCGCCGCAACTATAGCCGAGATCTGACCGGCGCCGACGTGGTGGTGTCCGGCATTCCGCTGGACCTGTCCACCACCTTCCGCTCCGGCGCGCGGCTGGGTCCGCAGGCGATCCGCGCCGCCAGCGTGCAGCTGGCCGAGTTGAGCCCCTTCCCCTGGGGCTTCAACCCCTTCGACGATCTGGCCGTGATCGACTACGGCGATTGCTGGTTCGACGCGCATAATCCGCTGACCATCAAGCCCTCCATCATCGAGCACGCGCGCACCATCCTGGCCTCCGGCGCCAAGATGCTGACCTTCGGCGGCGACCATTTCATCACCTACCCGCTGCTGATCGCGCACGCGGAGAAATACGGCAAGCCGCTGGCGCTGCTGCATTTCGACGCGCACTGCGACACCTGGCCGGACGACGAGCCGGACAGCCTGAACCACGGCACCATGTTCTACAAGGCGGTGAAGGATGGCCTGATCGATCCGAAGAAGTCGGTGCAAGTGGGCATCCGCACCTGGAACGACGACTTCATGGGCATGAATGTGCTGGACGCGCCCTGGGTGCACGACAACGGCGTGGACGCCACCATCGCGCGCATCAAGGAAGTGATCGGCGACAGCCCGGTCTACCTGACCTTCGACATCGACTGTCTGGACCCGGCCTTCGCGCCGGGCACCGGCACCCCGGTGCCGGGCGGCCTCAGCAGCGCTCAGGCTTTGAAGATCGTCCGCAATCTGGGCGATCTGAACATCGTCGGCATGGACGTGGTGGAAGTAGCGCCCGCGTACGACAATAGCGAGGTGACCGCCCTTGCCGCCGCGCATCTGGCCTGTGACATGCTGTGCCTGATGCGCAATAAGAAGCTGGCCGGCACGCTTTAAATCGTTGACGCATGCAAGAACGCCGCTCTCATCAAGCGGCGTTTTTATTTGCGCGGAACCAGGACCAGGCGCGCGCCGGCTGCGCCGCCGGCTCGCGCCGCAGCTCCATATAGCGTTCGCCGTCGCGCAGTTCGGCAAAGCCCAGCCGGCGGTAGAACGGGCGCGCGTCGCGGGACACCAGCAGAAAGCGCCGCAGCTGCTGCAGCTCGGGGTGGGCCAGCGCCGCCTCCATCAAGGCGCGGCCGACGCCGAGGCGACGGGCCTCGGCCAGCACGAACACATCGGACAAATAGGCGAAGCTGGCGTAGTCGGTGACGATGCGGGCAAAGCCCAGTTGCCGTTGTCCGCGGTAGGCGCCGAACACCAGCGAGTGCGCTATGGCCTTGTCCAGCTGCTCCGGCGTCAGGCCTTGCGCCCAATGGGTTTGAGACAGGAAGCGCTGAATCATGTCGCGGTCCAGCCGGCCGCGCTCGCAGCTGATCTCCAGATGGGCCATGGCGGCTCCGTGCGATGACGACGCCGCCAGTATCCGCGCTCGGCATCACCGCGGGATGACGGGGAGATGGCGGTATCGTTGCAGCGTTGCTAGAGCGCCGGCCAGCGGACCGCCAAAAGCAGCAAGAGGCCGATTTCGCACAACTCAATGCCCGCGCCCAGGCAGTCCCCGGTCATGCCGCCCAGCTTGCGCAGCAGGAAGCGCCGCCAGGCCAGCGCCGCCAAAGGCGCCAGCAGCAATGCCGGGGCCAGCCAGGCCGACAGCGCCGCCAGCAGCGCCGCGTTGACCGCCAGGCTGGGGCCGTGCCGCCGCCAGGCGAAGCGCTCGCCGCTGCCGGGCGCGATCGCCGGCAGGCTGGCCGACCAGTACACTGCGAAACAGCGGCACCAGGCGGGGATCAGCAGCAGGCCCCAAGGCGGCGCCGGCTGTTTGGCCAGCAACATCAGCAAGATCAGCTTGGCGACGACGGCCAGGATCAGCGCCAGCGCGCCGAAGCTGCCGACGTGAGGATCTTTCAGCACCTCGAAGAAACGTTCGCGCGAACGGTGGGCGGCGCCCAGCGCGTCGGCGAGATCGCCCAAGCCGTCCAGATGCAGGCCGCCGGTGACCCAGGTCCACATCAAGAGCGCCAGCAGCGCCGCCAGCCAAGGATCGCTCAGGCGGCCCAGGGTCAGCGCCGCCAGCAATAGCGCGCCGATGATCAAGCCCACCGCGGCGAACCAGCGCGCGCTGTCGGCCAACCACTCGGGCTTGAACTCGCGCAGCTGCGGCGTGGGCAGGCGGGTCAGGAACTGCAGCGCCAGAATCAGTCCGCGCACGGTGCTTCCAGCCGCATCAAATAGGCCGGGTGCCCGTCCAGGATGGATAATTGGGCAAAGCCGCCGCGCTGCACCGTCATCAGCTTGGCCACCGCAAAATCGGCGCCCAGCAACTCCGCCAGCAAGGTGGTGATGACGCCGCCGTGGGTGACCAGCACGCGGTGGCTGCCGCTGGCCGTGGTCATCCACTCGGACAGGCCGGCCAGCACTCGGGTGCGGAAGCCATCGTAAGCTTCGCCGCCCGGCGGCGTCAGCTCCCCGGCCGCCAGTTTGGCGCGCCAGTCCGGATAGCGCTGCGCCAGCACCTGCACGTCCATGCCGTCCCAGTCGCCAAAGTCCATTTCCGCGAAGCGCGGGTCCACTTTCAGCGTCAGCGAGCCGTGCAGAGCGTGCTGGACCGCGAACTCGCGGCAACGCTGCAAGGGCGAGCTGGCCATCGCCGTCACCGGCGCCAGCGCGCAAATGCGCTGCCAGCTTTGCGCCATCTGAATGTGTCCGGTGGCGTTCAGCGGCAGATCGCAACTGCCGATCAAGCGGCCCTCATGATCGATTTCGCCGTGACGCAACAGGGTCAGGGTATAGGGGTTCATTCCGCTTTTCCGGTGATGCCCGCCTCGGCGAAGGTGGCCATCTCGTTGTGCAGGCGGATGGCCATTTGCAGCAAGGGCACGCACAAGGCGGCGCCGGATCCCTCGCCCAGATGCATGCCCAGGTCCAGCACCGGCTCCAGCTTCAGCGCGTGCAGCGCCAGCAGGTGGCCGGTTTCTTCCGAGCGGTGGCTGGCCAGCAGCCAATCTCCCGCGCGCGGCTCCAGCGCCAGCGCGCAGAGCGCGGCGGCGCTGGAAATGAAGCCGTCCACCAGCGCCGGCGCGCCTTGCGCGGCGCTTTCCAGATAGAAGCCGGCCATGGCGGCGATTTCCAGGCCGCCCAGCTCGGCCAGGATGTCCAGCGCGGACAAATCGCGCTCGGCGACGCGGGCCAGCGCGGTGCGCACCACTTGGCGCTTGGTGTCCAGGCCGGCCTCGTCCAGGCCGGTGCCGCGGCCGACGATGCGCTCCGGCGGCAAGTCCGCCAGCCGGCAGATCAGCGCGGCGGATGCGGTGGTGTTGCCTATGCCCATGTCGCCGGCGATCAGCAAATTGGCGCCGCCGTCCAGCGCGCGGCGCGCGGCCAGGCGGCCCACTTCCAGCGCGGCCTCCGCCTGTGCCGGCGTCATTGCGGCCTCCCTGGCCAGATTGCCGGTGCCGGCCCGCACTTTGGCGTGGACGATGGGCAGCGCGGAGACGTCGCTGAGCACGCCGGCGTCCACCACCTCCAGCCTGGCGTCCAGGCTTTGCGCCAACACGCAGATGGCCGCGCCGCCATTGGCGAAATTGCGCACCATTTCGCCGGTCACCACCGAGGGATAGGCGGATACGCCTTCCGCCGTCACGCCGTGATCGCCGGCGAATACCGTGATCGCCGGCCGCAGCGCGTCCGGGCAGACCTTGCCCTGCCAGGCGGCGAAGCGGCAGGCCAGCTCTTCCAGCCTGCCCAGGCTGCCCGCCGGCTTGGTGAGTGTGGCCTGGCGGGCGCGGGCGGCCTGGTAGGCGGCGAAATCGGGTGAGCGAAAGGTATCGATGAATGTCATGAGATGGCCAACTCCAGCCTGGATGAGAGAGTGATTCAGCGGCGACTTTAAGCGATAGCCCGCCACCGGGGCAACCCGCAGCCGGTGGACGATTTGATCCTAACTAAACATATTTCTTTTGGCGCCATCCCGTCGGGATGCTCTCCGGTATAATCCGGAACCTAGCAGGTGTCCGCGGCTCAAGCGCCGCGGATGAAACGGGAAGCCGGTGCAAGACCGGCGCTGCCCCCGCAACGGTAAGGCCTGGCGTGTGAAGCTGTTCAACCGAGTCGCGCTCGATGCGCGAGACGTTGAACCTCAACGCCCAGGCGATGCAAGGGCCACTGTCCATCGGATGGGAAGGCGCATCGCCGCAAGGCCGAGCCCGGAGACCGGCCTGCTGGCATGCGCGATCATGGAAACCACACTCGCGCCCGCCCAATGGCCGCCCGGAAGGCGGCCGCACTGGAGTATCGCGGGGAGGCGATCCGACAGACGGCCCGGCGTCCTGCCGCGGCGTCCCCCTTTTCATGCCTTCTTCGCACTCTTCCTAACCATGCCGCCGCGGCGGCCAGATTCGATGTGGAGTGTGTTTCATGTTCAAACCCCAACAATGCGCCTTGCTGGTTTCGCTGGCTTGTGCTGGCCAGGCCTATGCCGCCAATGTGCCCGAGTTCGCCGGTGATCCGGTGGTGGTGACTGCTACGCGCCAGCCGCAGGAAATTTCCAAGACCTTGTCCGATGTGAGTGTGATTACGCGTGAGCAGATTGAGCAATCAGCGGCAACCAGCTTACCTCAGTTGCTGTCGCGTCAAGGTGGCCTGGAAATTGTCAGTACGGGAACGCGTGGTGCACCGTCCAGTATTTTCATGCGTGGAGCCAACGCCAATCAGACGGTGGTGTTAGTGGACGGCGTGCGTATCGTCTCGGCTACAACAGGCACCAGCGCAGTGGAGAACATTCCTCTCGAACAGATCGAGAGAGTGGAGATTTTGAGAGGGTCTGGTTCCAGTCTATATGGCGCGGATGCGATTGGTGGTGTGATCCAGATTTTTACTCGTGAAGGCAAAGGTAGTCCCAAGTTGAATGCCAGCTTTGGTGTGGGCGACCATGGCCTGATGAAGGCCGGGGCAGGGATCAGCGGTAAAGTTGAGAATACGGCGTTCAGCCTGAATTTGAACCATGAAATGAACGAAGGTATTTCCGCGACGAATCGGGACAGTTCAAACTACAATCCGGATCGAGATCCGTATCGCAACCTTTCATATAGCGCTAACGTTACCCAAACACTGTTGCCGGGGCATGAACTGACAGTGCGTGCTTTTCAAACCTTTAGCAAACTTGATTTCGACCAATCGTCTGTGGGCGAAGATTTGCAGAAAAACAGGCAAAACGGCTTTACGATTCAATCAAAAAACGCGTTGACTGATCATTGGTCCAGCACTTTGCGTTTCAGTCATACCGTTGATCGTCAAGAGACGTGGGTTGCCAGTGATATGGTTAACCGTAGCAGCTTGATAGAAACTCGTCAGAATGAATGGTTCTGGCAGAATGATATCAAGACAGGCATAGGCACTTTCTTGGCTGGCGCGGTGCATACTCAGCAGAATGTTGACGGTCAATCTACTTATTTGCCGAATGGGTACTCGGTGACTCAACGCACCAATAATGCCGGATTTGTAGGCTACTCCGGGGAGTTCGGCCATAATTTGGTGCAGGCAAACCTACGCAATGATAGGGACTCCCAGTTTGGAGGTAAGACGACAGGACAGCTGGCCTATGGTTATCGCTTCAGCGATGAGTTGACTGCGCGTGCCAGCTATGGAACGGCATACAAGGCGCCAACCTTCAATGACTTGTATTGGCCCAACTATGGCAACCCGTCATTGCAGCCTGAAACCTCGCGTAATATCGAGCTGGGCTTGAAGTGGCTTGGTAAAGGCCGCCGCTTGGAACTGTCCTGGTTTGATAATCGAATTGAAAACCTGATTGTTTATCAGAAAGACCACTCCCTCAATCGTGATGCCCATATTAGGGGCGTCACTTTGTCCGGCGCTGCTACATATGGTGCGTGGGATCTTAGCGGTTCGGCTACCTACCAGGATCCGATTGATGAGAGCAGCCATTTACAGTTGCAACGTCGTGCGCGTGCCTTTGCTCAACTGAGTGCCGCCTATGACTGGGGTAAGGCGATCACAGGGGTTGAATGGCAGGCTAGCGCCAAGCGTCCGGATGTTGACTACCGGCCTTTTCCCAATGTTCCAGTCACGCTGGGCGGTTATTCATTGACCAATCTGTTCGCCAACTACCGTTTAGCCAAGGAATGGACGGCAATGATGCGTCTGACCAATGTCTTCGAGAAACGCTACACCACGGCTTATGGCTACAACACCAGTGGTTTAGGTGGTTATCTCGGCGTCACCTACCAGGCGCAGTAAAAGTGTAGAGGTGTAACCATGCCCCACCTGATCACCGGCGGCGCGCGCAGCGGCAAGAGCCGCTACGCCGAAACCCTGGCCTTGGCCCACCCGGGTCCGGTCTGCTATCTGGCGACGGCCGAGCTGCGCGGCGGCGACGCCGAGTTCGCCGCTCGCGTCGAACACCATCGTCGACGGCGTCCGGCGGCGTGGTCGCAAGCGGAGGCCGGCCGCGGCTTGGCCGCCGAGCTGCTGCGTCGCGACGCGGCGGGCGGCCTGCTTTTGGTCGACTGCCTGGGCATGTGGCTGATGCGCTTTTTCAACGAGGACGGCGGTTTCGACACCGCCGGTTTCGAACAGGAACGCGCCGCGCTGCTGGCGGCGCTGGAACAGGCCCGAGGCGAGGTGCTGCTGGTCAGCAATGAAATCGGCTGGGGCGTGGTGTCGGCCAATGCCCAGACCCGATACTTCGTCGACGAGCTGGGGCGGGTGAATCAAGCTGTGGCGGAGGTCTGCCAGCGGGTGACGCTGGTGGCCTGCGGCTTGCCGCTGGTGTTGAAAGGCGAGCTATGAGACGGTTGCCGGTTCTGGCCTTGCTGCTGGGCGCGCTGCCGGCTTTGGCGGCGGTCAGCGCCCAGGACGGCGGCGGCCAGACCATCACGCTGGCGCAGCCGGCGCAAAGGATTCTGACCCTGGTGCCGCACGCCACGGAAATGCTGTACGCGGTGGGCGCCGGCGACAAGCTGGTGGCCACGGTGGAACATAGCGACCATCCGGACGCCGCCAAGCGTTTGCCGCGGGTGGGCAGCTTCACCGGCTTCAGCCTGGAGGCGGTGATGCGGCAGCGGCCGGATCTGGTGGTGGCCTGGCGCGACGGCGGCGCGCCGCGCGAACTGGAGCGCTTGCGCGGCCTGGGCATTCCCGTCTATCTGAGCCACCCTTTGCAGCCGGACGACGTGGCCAAGGAAATGCTGGCCTTGGGGCGGCTGGCGGGCGTGGACGCCGCGGCCGGCAAGGCGGCCGCGAGTTATCGCCAGCGCCTGGCCGAGTTGCGCCGGCGTTACGGCGCGCGCGCGCCGGTGCGGGTGTTCTATCAAGTCAGCCAAACGCCCATTTTCACCGTCAGCGATCAAAGCTTCATGGGGCCGCTGATCAGCTTGTGCGGCGGCGTCAACGTGTTTGGCGATGTCCGGCAGCCGGCGCCGCAAGTGTCCGCCGCCACCGTGGTGGCCGCGCGTCCGCAGGCCATTCTGGCCGGCGACGAGGCCAGCCTGCGGATGTGGCGTCGTTGGCAAACGCTGCCGGCGGTGGCCAAAGACGCCTTGTTCGCCTTGCCGGGCGACGCCATGGTCGTGCCCGGGCCGCGGCTGGTGGACGGCGCGGCGGCCCTGTGTCTCGCGCTGGACACAGCGCGGCAGCGGCTGGGTTTGACGGCCAAGTGAGCGCCGGCTATCCTCGCCGCCATGGACAAGGAACTGGAATATCTCGAGTCGCGGGTGACGGCGTTGGTGGCGCGCATTCGCGAACTTGAAACACAAAACGGCCGTTTTGCCGAAGCGCTGTCCGAAGCGCTGCGCGACAATGCGGAGCTGAACTTCAGAGTGAACGAAACCCGCGCGCGGGTGGCGGCTCTGGTCGAGCGCCTGCCCAAGGCGTCGGAGGATGCGGAATGAGCGACGTGGCTCAGGTTGAAATCGAACTGCTGGGACGTTCCTTCACCATCGGCACCCCGGCGGAAGAAAAGGAAACGCTGCAAGAGGCGGTGCGTCTGCTGGCCGGCAAGATCGAAATGATCCAGCAGCACGGCAAGGTGATGGACGCCGACAAGATCGCCATCATGGCCGCCTTGAACATCGCCCACGATTTGTTGAAGACAAAAGTGGGAGAGGGCTTGGAGATGGCGGCGTTTCAGCGTAAAATACGCAGTATGAGCGAAGCAGCCGACCAGGCGCTCCGCGAAAGCCAGCAAGCGCTGTTTTAAACCGCAGCCCGCTGGCGAACACCAAGGTCAGTACCCCCTGCGGTGTTTGTGAAGGCACACAATTCCTTTGTACCAATGCGTTCGCTTCAGGCTGCCAGCGTGAGTCATGGGCGTGCCGCGTCCTCTTGAGGATGCGCCCGAAATGACTGGCAGGCGGCCCTCCCTGGAAACAGGGTACAAGCGAATTTTGCCCGAACGACACTCGCGGGGGCTCCCCCCTCTGCCATGACTGCATCCTCTCTTGTTTCCGATCCGTTTCCCGTCGACAAGCCCGCATTGCGCAGGAAAATTCGTCACGCGCGTCAGGCCCTGAGCGCTTCTTACCGTTTGCAGGCGATGCGGGCGATCGCGCGTCACGCCTCGCGGCTGCTCAAGCGCGGCAAGCGCGTGGGCGCTTATCTGGCCGCCGGCTCGGAGCTGGATCTGGAAATCCTGATGAGCGCAGCGCTGTGGCGCGGCGCGGAAGTCTATCTGCCGCAGATTCCGCGGCGCGGCCGCCGGCTGTGGTTCAGCCGTCTGGGCGCGGCTGACCGCTGGTATCTGCATCCGCGCTACCGGATCGCCGAATACGATGGCCCGGCGCTGCGCGCCGAACGGCTGGACGTGTTGTTCGTGCCGCTGCTGGCCATCGACGACGAGGGCTATCGCATGGGGCAGGGCGGCGGCTTCTACGACACCACGCTGGCCTTCCGCCAGCGCGCGCGCTTGTTCGGCAAGCCCTTGCTGGTGGGCGTGGCCTACGATTGCCAGCGCGTCGAGCGCGTGCCGCGCGAGCCCTGGGATGTCCGGCTGGATTATTTGCTGACCGAATCCGGTTTGCGCCGGCTGCCTTTGAGCCCCCTATGCCGATAGCCATCGTCTTCCTGGCCGTTTTGCCGGCCTTGGCCCTGCTGGGGCGGCTGGAATGGGCGGTGGCATGGCTGTATCTGAGCCTGAGCCTGCTTTGCTTCATTCTGTACTGGCGCGACAAGCGGGCGGCGGAGCGCGGCGGGCCGCGCACGCCGGAAGCCCGGCTGCTGTGGCTGGGTGTGCTATGCGGCTGGCCCGGCGGCCTGATGGCGCGCCGGCTGTTTCGCCACAAAACCGTCAAGCAGCCGTTCCGGCTGCTGTTCTGGTGTGGCGCGGCGCTGAATCTGGCCTTGCTGGGCGGCTGGCTGTATCTGCGCGCGGCTTAGCGCCAGGGGCGGCGGCCGTAGTCGCCGTAATAGCCGTAGACGGGCGTCACCACGACGGGCGCCGGGCGCACCACCACCGGCGCGGGTCTGACGACTACCGGCGCCGCCCGGGGCGGCACCACCACGCAGGCGCTCAAGGCGCCGCTCAGCAATAGACCCATCACCAGCTGTTTTTCATGCGTTTTCATGGTCTTCCCTTTCCATATCGCTTCAGAACCCCCTTTCGGGGCGGTGAAGACAGCCTAAGCCGCAATCTTTCCAGTAAGATTGAGCAAGCGTTAACCCTTTCCCTGACTGATTAACAGACATTGCCCATGCGATACTGGCTGATGAAGTCCGAACCGGACGATACCTCGATCGACGATCTCGCCGCCGAGCCCGAACGCTTGTTCGAGTGGATCGGCGTGCGCAATTACCAGGCGCGCAACTTCATGCGCGACGGCATGCAAGAGGGGGACCGGCTGCTGTTCTGGCACTCGTCCTGCCCGGAGCCGGGCGTGGCCGGCCTGGCGGAAATCGCCGCCTCCGCGCATCCGGACTCCAGCCAGTTCGACCCGGAAAGCCCTTACTACGACCCCAAGTCCTCTCCCGACGCGCCGCGCTGGCTGGCGGTGGACGTGCGTTTCCTGCGCAAGACCCGGCTGCTGTCCCCGGCCGAGCTGCGCCGACACCCGCCGCTGGCGGAGATGACGGTGCTCAAGCGCGGCAACCGGCTGTCCATCACCCCGCTGAGCGAGGACGAATGGCGCTATATCACTGAACAGCTGCTGGCATGCTGAGCGTGCCGCTGATTCTGGCGCTGCTGGCCTGCGGCGCGGTGGCCGGCTTTCTGGCCGGCCTGCTCGGCGTCGGCGGCGGCCTGGTCATCGTGCCCGTGGTGTTGGGGGTCTTGTCCGCCGCGCATCTGGGCGGCGACCATGCTCAGCATCTGGCGGTGGGCACCTCGCTGGCGGTAATGGTGTTCACCAGCCTGTCCAGCGTGCGCGCTCATCACAAAAAGGGCGCGGTGGACTGGCGCATTGTGCGGGCGATGGCGCCGGCGATGGTGGTCGGCACCTTGCTGGGCAGCCTGATCGCCGGCGCGATTTCCGGGCTGGCGTTGAAATGGTTCTTCGTCGGCTACGCCTACCTGGTCGCCGTGCAGATGTTCTTCAATCTCAAGCCGCAAGCCAGCCGCGGAATGCCGGGCCAGGCCGGGCAGTGGGGCGCCGGCGGCGCGATAGGCATGATCTCCAGCTGGGTGGGCATAGGCGGCGGTTCCATGAGCGTGCCTTATATGAGTTGGTGCAATGTGCCGGTGCACACCGCCATCGCCACCAGCGCGGCCTTGGGCTGGCCCATCGCCGTGTCCGGCGCCGTCGGCTATCTCTACAGCGGCTGGAGCGTTGCCGGCTTGCCGGCAGGCGCCTTGGGTTTTATCTATCTGCCGGCGATGCTGGCGCTGATGCTGATGACGGTGCTGATGGCGCCGCTGGGCGCGCGCGCCGCGCACAAGCTGCCGGTGGCCCGTTTGAAGCAGGTGTTCGCCGCCTTGATGGCGACGATGGCCAGTGAGATGTTGTATAGCCTGCTGCGCGGCTAATAATCCTGTTCATAGTCTGCTGTGCTTCGGCGATACGGCGTTAAAAACCAGCTCAAAATGCTCAGTACCCCTCGTACATTCCGCTTTTTCGCTAATTTTCGCCTTGTCTCGCTCTGGCTCGCGAGCCTTTGAACAGGCTCTAAGAAACCGAACTTTTGATGGAGAAGCCATGCTGTATCCGCCGATAGAACCGTTTGCCAGCGGCATGCTGCCGCTGGACGGCTTGCATTCCATGTACTGGGAGCAGTGCGGCCAGCCGCAGGGGTATCCGGTCCTCTATCTGCACGGCGGGCCCGGAGACGGCTGCGTGCCGGCCTGCCGCCAGTTGTTCGACCCCGGTTTTTACCGCGCGGTGCTGTTCGATCAGCGCGGCAGCGGCCGCTCCTCGCCGCGCGGCGAGCTGCGCGACAACAGCACCGCCCATCTGGTGGCGGACATTGAGCGGCTACGCGAGCAACTGGGCATAGAGCGCTGGCTGGTGTTCGGCGGCTCCTGGGGCAGCACGCTGGCGCTGGCTTACGCCCAGGCGCATCCGGAGCGGGTCAGCGGCCTGATTCTGCGCGGCATTTTCCTGGGCGAGCGCCGCGAGATCGACTGGTTTCTGCACGGCATGGGTCAGTTCTTTCCCGAGGAGTGGCAACGCTTCGTCGCGCCCATCCCGGAGGTGGAGCGCGGCGATTTGCTGGCCGCCTATTACCGGCGGCTGACCGATCCGGACCCGGCGGTGCACCTGCCGGCCTGCCGCGCCTGGGGCCGCTACGAGGGCGCTTGCGTCGCGCTGCGCCCCAATGCCGACGCCGCCGAGCGCGCCGGCAGCGAATACGTGGCCTTGTCGCTGGCGCGGCTGGAGGCCCATTACTTCGTCAACCGCGTGTTTTTGCCGGAAGGCGCGCTGCTGGACGGGCTGGCGCGCATCCGCCACATTCCCGCCGCCATCGTGCAAGGCCGTTACGACGTGGTCTGCCCGCCCTCCACCGCGCTGAGGCTGGCCCAGGCCTGGCCGCAGGCCCACTACGAACTGGTGGAAGCCGCCGGCCACTCTGTGTGGGAGCCGGGCATACTCGAGGCGCTGCTGCGGCAACTGGAGCGTTTCCGCGACGCCCATCTGGCCGGCCGGGTCTAAGAACGTGTTTACGATCTCGCGAGCGAAGGCGAGACAAGGCGAAAACGCTTGAAGAGGCGGAATGTGCAGGTGGCGCATGAGCATCCTGAAAGCGTTTTCAACGCCGTATCGCCGAAGCGCGGCAGACTTTGAATCGCTTCTAAGCCCGCGCAACTATTTGGCGCGTGGGCCGGTCGAATCTGGTTTTCGACAAGGAAAGACTGGCAATTGAAAACCATCGTTCTCTGCGCCGCGGCCTTACTGGCCGGAATGCCCGCCGCCGCCTCCGCCTATAGCGACGAGACGCGCTTCCCCTTTGCCGGCCAGCCCGGCGAACTGCCGCTGGAAGTGGTGCTGCGCTTCGCCAAGAACCGGCTGGGCGAAGACGGCCAGTTCGAATACCGCAGCCTGAAAGTGATCCAGACCAGCCCACCGGAAGCCTTCGACAAGGCCAGCATCGCGCTGCTGCGCGAAGGCCTGATGGACGACAGCGTCAAGGGCATGCGCCAGCGCTTCCAGCTCTCCCGCGAAGGCAATGTCTGGACCATACGCTCGGTGAAGGAGGATTTCTCCTGCTGGCGCGGCCGCAAAGGCTGGGGCGTCAAGCCCTGCCCTTGACGGCGACGGGTCAAGGAGCCGGCCAAGCATTTGTTTTTTTGGGGTCTTATCGCGGAAGCGAAGACGCCGTTATAATGGGGGCAACCTTTTTGCGGACGGGCTATCCGGAGCGGAGCGCATCACTGGCGCCTCCGGGCAGCCCGCCTTTTGTATTTCAGAGTCCAGATAAAGATCGCCATGCAAGAACAATACAGCCCGCGCGCGGTGGAAGCCGCCGCCCAGCAGAAATGGCAGAAGACTGCCGCTTTCAAAGCCGTGGAAGACGCGTCGCGTCCCAAATACTACGCGCTGTCGATGTTCCCCTATCCGTCCGGCAAGCTGCACATGGGCCATGTGCGCAACTACACCATCACCGACGTGCTGGCCCGCTTCAAGCGTCTGCAAGGCTTCAACGTGCTGCAGCCCATGGGTTGGGACGCCTTCGGCCTGCCGGCCGAGAACGCCGCGATGAAAAACGGCGGCGCGCCGGCGGCCTGGACCTATGCCAACATCGAATACATGAAGCAGCAGCTGGACAGCCTGGGCTTTGCGCTGGACTGGGAACGCGAGCTGGCCACCTGCAAGCCGGACTACTACCGCTGGGAACAGTGGCTGTTCACCCGTTTGTTTGAAAAAGGTGTGATCTACAAGAAAAACGGCGTGGTCAACTGGGACCCGGTGGATCAGACCGTGCTGGCCAACGAGCAAGTGGTGGACGGCCGCGGCTGGCGTTCCGGCGCGCTGGTGGAAAAGCGCGAAATCCCGATGTACTACTTCCGCATTACCGACTACGCCGAGCAGCTGCTGGCGGATCTGGACAAGCTGGACGGCTGGCCGGAACAGGTCAAGACCATGCAGCGCAACTGGATAGGCAAGAGCTTTGGCTCCGATGTGGCCTTCGCCTACGACGAAGCCAGCATCGGCCACGCCGGCCAACTCAAGGTCTACACCACCCGCCCCGACACCCTGATGGGCGCCACTTATGTGGCGGTGGCTGCTGAACACCCGCTGGCCAGCCAGGCCGCGGCCGGCAACGCCGAGCTGCAAGCCTTCATCGCCGAATGCAAGGCCGGCTCCGTGGCCGAGGCCGACGTGGCCAAGATGGAAAAGAAGGGCATGGACACCGGCCTGTTCGTCGTTCATCCGCTGACCGGCGCCAAGCTGCCGGTATGGGTGGCCAACTACGTGCTGTGGGGCTACGGCGAAGGCGCGGTGATGGCGGTGCCGGCGCATGACGAGCGCGATTTCGAGTTCGCCAACAAATACCGCTTGCCGATCCAGCAGGTCTACGCGCCGGCCAGCGGCGAAGACAACTTCGACGCCGCCGCCTGGCAGGACTGGTACGCCGCCAAGGACGACAGCATCCGCACCGTGGGCAGCGGCAAATACGACGGCCTGAACTTCGCCGCCGCCTTCGACGCCATCGTCGGCGATCTGGAAGCCAAGGCCTCCGGCCAGAAGAAAACCCAATACCGCCTGCGCGACTGGGGCATTTCCCGCCAGCGCTACTGGGGCTGCCCTATCCCCATCATCCACTGCCAGAGCTGCGGCGACGTGCCGGTGCCGGAAAAAGACCTGCCGGTGACGCTGCCGGAGAACGTGATTCCGGACGGCGCCGGCTCCCCGCTGGCCAAGATGCCGGAATTCTACGAAACCAGCTGCCCGAAATGCGGCGGCGCGGCCAAGCGCGAAACCGACACCATGGACACCTTCGTCGAGTCCAGCTGGTACTACGCGCGCTACGCCTCGCCCAAGTGCGACACCGCGATGGTGGACAAGAAGGCGGCCGACTACTGGCTGCAAGTGGACCAGTACGTGGGCGGCATCGAACACGCCATCCTGCACCTGCTGTACGCGCGCTTCTTCCACAAGCTGATGCGCGACGAGGGCCTGGTGTCCAGCGACGAGCCGTTCAAGAGCCTGCTGACCCAGGGCATGGTGGTGTGCGAAACCTTCTATCGCGAACTGCCCAACGGCGCCACCGACTGGATCGCGCCGCAGGACGTGGTGCTGGAGCGCGACGCCAAGGGCAAGATCGTGGCCGCCAAGCATCGCGTGGACGGCCTGCCGGTCGTGGTGGGCGGCATCGAGAAAATGTCCAAGTCCAAGAACAACGGCGTGGACCCGCAGGAATTCATTGAAAACTACGGCGCGGACACCGCCCGCCTGTTCATGATGTTCGCCGCGCCGCCGGAGCAGAGCCTGGAATGGTCGGACGCCGGCGTGGAAGGCGCATTCCGCTTCCTCAAGCGCTTGTGGAAGGCGGCGAACGAGCATGTCGCAACCGGCCTGGCGCCGGCTTACAGCGGCGGCGAACTGAGCGCCGGCCTGAAAGACCTGCGCTTCAAGCTGCACGCCACCATCCAGAAAGTGGCCGACGACTACGGCCGCCGCCAGCAATTCAACACCGCCATCGCCGCGGTGATGGAACTGCTGAACACCTACGACAAGACCGACACCTCCGGCGAGGCCGGCCGCGCCGTGGCTCAGGAAACGCTGGAAGCCGTGACCCTGTTGCTGTCCCCCATCGTGCCGCATATCTGCGACGCGTTGTGGAACGCCTTGCGTCCGGGCAGCGAATTGCTGCAACAAGCTTGGCCGAAAGTGGACGAGAGCGCGCTGATCAAGAGCGAGATCGAACTGATGGTGCAAGTGGGCGGCAAGCTGCGCGGCAGCGTCACCGTGGCCGCCGACGCGGCCAAGGACGCGATCGAGGCGGCGGCGCTGGCGCATGAAAACGTGCAGAAGTTCATGGAAGGCAAACCGGCCAAGAAAATCATCGTGGTGCCGGGCCGCCTGGTCAACATCGTGGTGTAAACCGGCGTGGCTTAGGCTCCGGGTCGCGGATCGCGCCCCGGGCCGGGCCAGGCAAGCATTGTTTCCCGATAAGGAATCGCGAATGAGACTTTCCCTGCAATGGCTGTGGCTGGCGCTGCTGGCCCTTACGCTGAGCGCCTGCGGCTTCCACCTGCGCGGCCTGGGCGGCCCGATGAAGCCGCTGCCGTTCGCCTCGATGTATTTCGACGGCGGCAACACCGCGGTGGCCGGCGACGTGCGCACCGTGCTGGCGCGCGACCCGCGTCTGCAAGTGCTGGGCAATCCCAAGCAGGCCGAGGCGGTGGTGACCATCCTCAGCGAAAATCAGTCCAAGGACATCCTGACCCTGAACGTGGGCGGCAAGATCAACGAGTACCAGCTGACTTACACCGCCGTGGTGCGCACCGTGCTGTTCGGCGTGCCGGTGGAGCCGGACATGACGGTGGTCGTGCGCCGCAGCATGAACTACTCCGACAGCGCCATCCTCGGCAAGGAGCAGGAAGAAGCGTTGATCTGGGCCGACGCCCGCCGCGACGCGGCCGAGCAGATCGTGCGCCGGCTGGCCTATCTGAAAAAGCCGGCCGCCGCGCCGCTGACCGGCCCGCAAAGCCTGAAGCCCGCCGATGCCCAGCCTAAGCCCTGACGCGCTGATCGCGGCGCTGGGCAAGGGCCTGGCGCCGCTTTACCTGATCCACGGCGAGGAAGCGCTGCTGGCGCTGGAAGCCGCCGACGCGCTGCGCCAGGCGGTGCGCGAGCAAGGCTATCAGGAGCGAGAAGTGCTGACGGTGGAGGCCGGTTTCGATTGGTCGCAATTGCGCGACGCGATGAGCAGCGTCTCGCTGTTCGCCGAGCGCAAGCTGCTGGAAATCCGCATTCCCAACGGCAAACCCGGCACCGAAGGCGCGGAAGCGCTGCAGCAGCTGGCGGCGCAGCCGCCGCAGGACACGGTGACCTTGATCACCCTGCCCAAGCTGGAGCGCGCGCAGCAGCAGTCCAAATGGTTCCAGGCGCTGGAAAAGCTGGCGGTGACGGCGGAGGCCCGCCTGGTGGGGCGCGCCGAGCTGCCCGGCTGGATCACGCGCCGGCTCAAGGCCCAGGGCCAGGTGCTGGGCGGTGAGGCGCTGGCCTTCTTCGTTGATCGCGTGGAGGGCAATCTGCTGGCCGCGCGCCAGGAAGTGGACAAGCTGGCCTTGCTGTATCCGGCCGGCGAACTGACGCTGGAGCAATTGCGCGCCGCGGTGGCCAATGTGGCCCGCTTCGACGTGTTCCATCTGTCCGAATCCTGGCTGGCCGGCGACGTGCCGCGGGTGCTGCGCATGCTGGACGGCCTGATGGCCGAAGGCGAGGCGCCGGTGCTGGTGTTGTGGTCGCTGACCGAAGACGTGCGCATGTTGCTGCGTCTGCGCCAGGGCCTGAAGGATGGGCGCAACGCGCGCGACATGGCGCGCGAACTGCGTTTGTGGGGCGACAAGCAGCGTCTGGCCGAACCGGCCTTGCGCCGCATCGGCCCGCGCAAGCTGATGACCGCGCTGGACGAATGCGCGCGCATAGACCGTCAGATCAAGGGCGTGGAAGTCGGCGACCCCTGGCAGACCATGCGCGGGCTGGCGGGCCTGCTGGCCGCTTGATCCGGCGGGACATTCACCAAGATTCGCGCCCCGTGCGCGGCAAACAGGAGAGCACCATGGCTTTATTCGATACCTTGAGCGGTTTGCTGTCCGGCGGCGCGGAAGGCGGCGCCGGCGAAGCCCTGCAAAGCTTGTTGCAACAACAAGGCGGCTTGTCCGGACTGCTGGAACAGTTCCAGCAAGGCGGTCTGGGCGAGCTGGTGTCGTCGTGGGTGGGGCAGGGCGGGAATCTGCCGGTGTCCGCCGAGCAGATCCAGCAAGTACTGGGCGGCGATCAACTCGCCGGCATCGCGGAAAAAGTGGGCCTGGACCAGGGGCAAGTGTCGCAATTGGTGGCCGAACATCTGCCCGGTCTGGTGGACAAGCTGACCCCCAACGGCCAGCTGCCGCAGGGCGATGATTTGCTGTCCCAGGGCGCGGATCTGCTCAAAGGCTTATTCCGCTGATCCCTCCCATCCATGCAACAACGCCGGCCGCGAGAGACTCGCCGCCGGCGTTTTTCATGCCTTTGGCCGGCCCGCTTGCAAGCGGGATCAGGCCGGCGCAAGGAGTCCGTTCCGAGAACGTGTTTACGATCTCGCGCGCTAAGGCGAGACAAGGCGAAAACAGCTGAGGAAGCGGAATGTACATAAGGCACATGAGCGTTTCCAAGGTGCACTCACCGAGCCACGTTCCACGACGCGCAGCAGATCGTAAATAGATTCTTAATGATGATGACCGGCCGCGCCGGCGGTCACCGTCAGCTCCGCCGCCGGGCTTTTCAAGTCATGGGCGTCCTGGCCGGGGGCCGGAATGTCCGCCCAATTGGTTTCGCCCTGTTCGCACAGCTGTTTCACCTTGAAGTAGAGCTTGCCCGGCTGGGCGGCGATCTTGGCCTGGAATACGAACTCATCGTAGAAATTGGACGGCAGCTTGCCGCCCTTCCAGGTGATGCGGCTCACATCCTCGCTCACCTTGCGGCCGTAATTGTCGAAAGGCTTGACCGCGCTCTTGCTCACCTCCACCTCCCAGCCGGCTTTCGGCATCGGCTGCGCCAGACGCACGCCCTCCGGCATTTCCACGCTGATGGCGGTGGTGGGGCTGCCGTTGCAGCCATGGCCGATTTTCAGCACGCCCTTGTAATAGCCGCCGCTGGCGGCGGTGGGCATTTCCAGGGTGACGTGGGCGAGGGCGGAGCCGGAAGCGGCCAGCAAGGCCAGCAGGGCGATCTTTTTCATCGTAGCTCTTTGCGGATCAGGGTTAGCGCGCGTGTCGGCCATTGGCGGCGACAAATGCGAATGAGGATTAGCCGCATCAGTTTAGCGCCTGCTCATCCCCCTAGCATGCGACAAAGTGTCGCAGAGTCGGCATGAGAATAATGCAAATTGCGATGGCTTTGTCATGGCCGCTATACTGGTCGCCCGCCCAATGGTTCAGGAGTCGTCATGATGGTCCGTGCCTTATCCACCGCAGCGTTGATGATGTTGTCCACTCATGACTGCGCCGCCGGCGGCTACAGCGGCCTTGGCGCCGCCAGCGTCAGCGCGGAGGAGGTGGCGCGCTACCGCGCCGCGCCCTTGCCGGCGGAGCTGAGCCGCAAAGTGCAGAATATGCTGGACCTGCGCGCGCCCGGCGCCGGCGTGCTGTCCCCGGACGGCAAGGCCTTGTATTTCAGCTGGCGCGTCACCGGCGTGCCGCAGGTCTGGAGGCTGGACGGTCCGCAACGCTTTCCGGTGCAGCTTACCGGCGGCGAAGACGCCACCCTGATCCAGGACGTCAGTCCGGACGGGCGCTGGCTGGTGCTCAGCCGCGACCGCAAGGGCGAGGAAAATCCCGGCCTCTATCTGCAAGCCGCCGCCGGCGGCGCGCTGCGCGAAGTCCAGCACAAGCCCGGCGTGCAGACCCAGTTCCAGTTTCTCAGCAAGGACGGCCAATGGCTGTACTACCGCAGCAACGACGAGCGGGCCGACAGCTACACCCTGTATCGCTATCGGCTGGCCGACGGCCGCCGCGAGCGTCTGTTCGGCGATCGCGGGGCCTGGAGCATCGCCGATCACCGCGACGACGGCCGTCTATTGCTGCAAAAGACGCTGAGCAACGCCAGCGCGGAATTCTATTTATGGACGCCGGACGGCAAAGCCTTGCAGCCGCTGCTGGGCCAGGGCGAGGCCGTCGACTATCGGATGGACTTCGGCCTGCGCGACGGCGAATACCTGGTGCGCAGCAATAAGTTCGGCGAATACCACCGTCTTTATCTGTGGAGCGCCGGCGTTTTCCAGGCGCTGACGCCGGAAGCGCGCGGCGACGTGGAAAACCTCAACATCGACCATGAGCGGGGCCGCGTCTACTACACGCTGAGCCAGGATGGTTACGGCAAGGCCTTGGCGCTGGATGGCCGCCGCGGCTATCGCGCGCTGAAGCTGCCGGCCTTCCCCGGCGCGGCCCAGGTCAACGTCGTCAACCTCAGCCGCGACGGCCGCTACGTCAACTTCAGCGTGGAAACCGACACCGCGCCGGCCAGCAGCCATGTTTGGGACAGCAAGCGCGGCAAACTCAGCCAGTGGCTGTTGCCGTCCGCGCCGGAACTGGATACCCGGGGCTTCGCCAAGGTCAGCCTGGAAAGCTACCCGGCGCGCGACGGCACGCCGATTCCGATGTTCGTGCGCCGGCCGACGCGCTGCGCGGCCACGCCCTGCCCGGTGGTGGTCCACTTTCACGGCGGGCCGGAGAGCCAGAGCCGGGCCGGCTTCTTGCCGCAGGCCCAGTTATTCGTCGACGCCGGCTTCATTTATGTGCAGCCCAATGTGCGCGGCTCCGTCGGCTACGGCAAGAGCTGGCTGGACAGCGACAACGGTCCGCGCCGGCTGCAAGTGCTGTCCGATATCGAAGACGCCGCGCGCTACATCCGCAGCCAGTGGGGCGCGGACGGCGTGGCGCCCAAGATCGGCGTGATGGGCGGCAGCTACGGCGGCTATTCCACGCTGGCGGCGATGACCATCTTCGCCGGCGCCTACGACGCCGGCGTGTCCAATGTCGGCATCGCCAACCTGGTCAGCTTCCTGCAAAACACCGCGCCCTACCGCCGCGCGCTGCGCGCCGCCGAATACGGCGACCTGGAGCGCGACCGCGCCGCGCTGGAGCAATTGTCGCCCATCAATCACATCGACAAGCTGCGCGATCCGCTGCTGATCATCCAGGGCGTCAGCGACCCGCGGGTGCCGGTGGGCGAGGCGCTGCAAATGTACCGCGCGATGGCCGGCAAGGGCGTGGACGGCGGCCTGATCCTGTTCCCGGACGAAGGCCACGGCGCGGCCAAACGGGAAAACCAGGTGCTGCAACTGGGCCATAGCCTGTGGTTTTTCCAGCGCCACCTCTTGGGGCAGAATGAGGGTGGCGGCGCCAAAGCCGGGCGTGCCGAATCGGGAGAGCAACATGAGTCCACAGGCGCTTGAAGACTACCTCCATCAACACATCCCGCTGTCCGCCGCGATGGCGGTCCGCGTGACCGAGGCCAGCGGCGAACGGGTGATCCTGAGCGCGCCGCTGGCGCCCAATATCAACCACCGCGCCACTGTGTTCGGCGGCAGCGCCTCGGCGGTGGCCATCCTCGCCGCCTGGTGCCTGGTGTTCATGCGCTTGCGCGAGCGCGGCCTGGCCGGCCGCGTCATCATTCACGGCAACGACATGCGCTACGACAAGCCCATCGTCGCCGACTTCCTCGCCCGCGCCGCCGCTCCGGACGCCGCCGACTGGGACAAGCTGGAGCGGGCTTTGCGGCGCGGACGCATGGGGCGCTTGCGGCTTGCCGTGGCGCTGGAGTGCGACGGCGAAGCGGTGGGCGGCCTGAACGGCGAGTTCGTGGTGCTGCCTGGAGAAGGGGATTCCCAGTACTGAAGCCCCCCCGGCGCAGCGCTATCGCTTATCAAACTTTAAATCCAATCTGAATAGCTTATTTTTTGTGCTAAAAAGAAATATCTTGTGCCGGGTTGGGTTGAGCGATAGCCAAAATAACCGCGCCCCGGCGTTGTCGGCCGCAGCCGCGCCGCAACGCCAGCGGACGCAGGCTGGGGGAGGCCGATGGCTTCAAAAGCGCAAAAAGAGCTGGAACTGGTGCTGCGTTTATTGCAGCGCAAGGGTTTGCACGCAGTGGACCGGCAGTCCTGGCCGCCGCCGCTGCCGGATGTGGGCGCCACCCTCAGCGACGGCCGGCGGATCGCTTTCGAAGTGACGGAAGTGCATGCGGACGAGCACTTGTTCGGCGGCGGCAAGGGCTGTCTGCGCGCCCGCGAAGTGCGCCAGGCGCAGCAGGGCGAGGATGCGGCGATCAGCGTGCCCAACGCGCCCATCGCCGCGATCAAATACCGTATCCAAGCCAAGTGCGTGAAGCGCTACGCGGCCAAGCCCGGCTATGAATTGAGCCTGCTGCTGGCAGCCAATATCCCGCAGTTCGGCGGCGTGGCCGCCACCACCCTGTTTCCCGCCTTTATCCAGGAAGCGGCGCTGACCGCCGCCACCCATCATCTGTTGGAGTCGTCCGCCTTCGAGCGCGTCTACCTGCATCTGATCCAGCCCGGCGTCTTGTACGAGTGGAGCAAGCAAGACGCCTGGGTGGAAATGGCCAAAACAACGGAGGAGGGCGTCCGTCCGCCTTTTTGGGCGGAACCCATGCTCGGCGGCGTCTGTTGGCAAGGCGGCGCGTCCTGAAGGTTAGGACGCGCGTTTTCATTCCGGCTCGTGTTTGCGGTAGCCGTCGTTCCACACACTCCTTAAGCGTGACGCGCAAGGCAAGGCGGCGAGGCTAATCCCCGGCGGGGTTTGGTGGGTATCGCCTGCGGCTCCACCCACCCTACAAATACCTCCGACCAAACCATCCGCCGTAGGGCGGAGCGCAGCGATACCCACGCGGAAACGCGATGGGACCGATGCTTGGACCTTGGCGGCGGGGTTTGGTGGGTATCGCCTGCGGCTCCACCCACCCTACAAATACCTCCGACCAAACCATCCGCCGTAGGGCGGAGCGCAGCGATACCCACGCGAAAACGCGATGGGACCGATGCTTGGGCCTTGGCGGCGGGCTTTGGTGGGTATCGCCTATCGGCTCCACCCACCCTACAAATACCTCCGACCAAACCATCCGCCGTAGGGAGGGAGGAGCGCAGCGGTACCCACGCGGAAACGCGATGGGATCGATGCTTGGATCTTGGCGGCGGGCTTTGGTGGGTATCGCCTATCGGCTCCACCCACCCTACAAATACCTCCGACCAAACCATCCGCCGTAGGGAGGGAGGAGCGCAGCGGTACCCACGCGGAAACGCGATGGGATCGATTTGGATCTTGGCGGCGGGCTTTGGTGGGTATCGCCTACGGCTCCACCCACCCTACAAATACCCCCGACCAAACCTCCTGCCGTAGGGTGGGCGGAGCACAGCGATACCCACGCGGAAACGCGGTGGGATCGATGCTTGGACCTTGGCGGCAGGGTTTGGTGGGTATCGCCTATCGGCTCCACCCACCCTACAAGACCATCCGCCGTAGGGTGGGTGGAGCGCAGCGATACCCACCGCAAGACGCTTAGCGGTTTCGCAGGCGGATGCGACGGAAGCGCGCTTCCAGGCTGAAGCGCTGTCCCAGCGCCAGGTAGATCTGGTGTTGGCTATCGACATGGCGGTAAACCCGGACCCGGTCGGCGCCCAGCAGCATCATGATTTCCAGATAGTTGAAAAAGCCCATCCACTGGCCGCGACCGGCGCGGTCGTCAAAATCGATGTCGCGCGCCACGCGGCTCAGCAGGCCTTTGCCGACGTATTCCCGGTTGTCCTTCAGCCATTGCAACAGGTGAGCCGCGCATTCGCGGCCATAGGCGTGGTCGGCGAGGAGATCCTTGCTGGGCGTGGGCATTTGCCAGTAATGCGGGTGGGTGCGGCCGGGGCAGAAGCGGACGAAGGGCAGCAGTGCGCTCTGTTGTTCCAGAGCGTTCAGTTTGTAGCGACGGCGCGGGGGAAAGTTTTGAGGCTGTTGCATGGTGTTTCTCCTGCTGTGACACAAGATAAACCACCTGCCGGGGAAGGCTGAGGTATTGGGCAGGCGCGTGGCAGGATTGGCGTACCGGACTGTCTCCAAACCGGCGAGTGCCATGGCACTCCCCCACCATGCGCCTGCCAAATGGCGCGGCCATGGTAAAGCAGCCTGCGCAGTTGCTGCGTAGGCCACAAAGATGGAGATGTACCGGGACGCCAATCCCGGGTGCCGCGTGTAGGCGGCAACGGGGGGATTGTTGCCGAGCGGCGGGCGGGGGTCAAGGCGAGGCGGCTTCTTCTTGATCGTTTCAAGATATCCACAGATGGGGCGGAATGGGAAAGTTATCCCCAGTCAACCCATATGGCTAAGCCGCTCGCCACTTTCAAACGGGTCGGCGTTGCGTTAGCGGCCGGGCGCCGGCCCCCATTTCGCCAGAGTCTCGCGCTCCTCCTGGGTCATCTGGGTCAAATTGGCCAGCGGCATGTATTTGGACGCCACCGCCTGCTTGATCCGGTGCGCGTTGATGAGAATCTCCTGCGCATCGTCAAACTTCAGGCCGGCCGGCGGCGCCACGAAACCGGCCTGACTGGGCGTGGCCGAGTGACAGGAGAGGCAGCGGTTTTGAATGATGGCGTGAATCTGCCGCAGACGGACATCGGCCGCCGTTTGCGCCGCCGCCGGTTCAGCGGCGTCCGCCGCGGCTTGCGGCGCCGCGGGCGCGGTATTGGGCGGGGGCGGCGCGGCCAATACCGCCACGCCGACCAGCAACAGGCCGCCCAGCGCCGGCAGCAGCGGCCGCTGGCGGCCGGAGTGGCGCAGCACGAAGTATTGGCGGATCAGCGCGCCGGACAGGATGAACAGCACCATGATCAGCCAGGCGTGGCGGCTGCCGAAGGTGAAGGCGTAGTGGTTGCTGATCATCAGGAACACCACCGGCAGCGTGAAATAGGTGTTGTGCACCGAGCGCTGCTTGCCGCGCAGTCCATCCAGCGGATTGGGTTTGTCGCCGGCCTGGATGGCGCGCACCATGCGGCGCTGACCGGGAATGATCCAGAACAGGACATTGGCCGACATGCAGGTGGCCATGACCGCGCCGGTGATCAGGAAGGCGGCGCGGCCCTGGAAGATGTGGCTGCTGGCGTAGGCCGCCAGCGCCATCAGCAGCGCCACGGCCAGGCTGAGCGCGCCGTCGCGGTTCATGTCCGGGCTGATGCGGCGGCAGAGCTGATCGTAGGCCAGCCAGCCGCCCAAGAGGAAGGCGACGGCGATTAAGGCGGCCGCGCCGCCGGACAAGGCCGCCGCCCAGGCCCAGGGGCTGGCGGGGTTGACCAGGTAGAAGGCGGGATTGAGCAGGTAGAGCAGGGAGAACAGGCCGAAGCCGGACAGCCAGGTGGCGTAGGATTTCCAGAATGACCAGTGCAGTTTGTCGTCCAGCGGGAAGGGCGGTTGGCCCAGGTATTTCTGGTTATGGTAAAAGCCGCCGCCGTGTACGGCGAACATCTCGCCGTGCAGGCCGCGCCGGGCATCGGCGGCAGCGGGCGGCGACAGGCTGTTGTCCAACATGACGAAGTAAATCGATTCGCCTATCCAGGCGATGGCGGCGATCACGTGCAACCAGCGCAGCAGCAGGTTGCCCAGCTCCAGCAGGTAGTTTTCCATGGCGAGGTTTCCGGGTGGGGACGGGAACAGCGTCAACTGCCGCGGTAGGTGGAATAGCTCCACGGCGTCAGGACCAGCGGCACATGGAAGTTTTCGTCCGCCTTGGCGACGCCGAAGCGCAGCAGCACCTGATCTAGAAAGCGCGGCTCCGGCAGCTTCACGCCTTGGGCGGCGAAATAATCGCCGGCATGGAACAGCAGTTCGTACACGCCGGCGCGCAGTTGCTCGCCTTCCAGCAGCGGCCGTTCGCAGCGGCCGTCGCTGTTGGTCGTCGCCTCGGCCAGCAACAGCCTTTGTTCTCCGTCCAGCCGGTACAACTGGCAGCGCACGCCCGCCGCCGGCTTGCCGTGCATGGTGTCCAGCACATGGGTGGTCAATTTGCCCACGGTTGTTTCTCCTTTGTTGTGCGGCCCGATCTGGCGGACCTGTTGTCGATCTTGTTGTTCGCGATGGCGATTTAAAATTGTCGACAATTTGTGTTGACGATAGTGTTTGCCAACGACAATAATTGTCAACAAAATTCTGAAGGCATAGAGCGGGATATGGAAATACCGGGAGAGGACATGTTGCATTCCGCTAACGGAACGCAGGCCGCGGCGCCCAGGGCGTCCACCTTGG
Organism: Chromobacterium sp. Beijing; assembly: GCF_021496765.1. Classification (NCBI taxonomy): domain Bacteria; kingdom Pseudomonadati; phylum Pseudomonadota; class Betaproteobacteria; order Neisseriales; family Chromobacteriaceae; genus Chromobacterium; species Chromobacterium sp. Beijing. Next base: position 3,644,541 of record NZ_CP053750.1, on the reverse strand, counting down.
TGGGCGACGGCGCGCCGGGCAATGACGCCGATCGCTTGTACTGGGAAATCTTCGACGCGGTGATAGACCAGCGCTTATTGCCGGGGGTCAAGCTGACCGAGGCGGTGCTGTGCGACGCCTTCCAGTGCTCGCGCAGCAGCGCCCGCAGCGCGCTGGCCCAGCTGGCGCACGACAAGATCGTCGACATCCTGCCCAACCGCGGCGCTTTCGTCGCCAAGCCGGACGAGAAGGAAACCCGCGATGTGTTCGAGGCGCGGCGCATGGTGGAGGCGGCGATTCTGGACAAGCTGCTGGCCTTGCCTGATCTGGCCGAGCGCCTGCCGCCGATGCGGCGCATGGTGGCCGACGAGCGCGCGGCTTTCGAGCGCGGCGACCGGGTCAGCTGGATCCGTCTGTCCAACGCCTTCCATGTGCAATTGGCGCGGCTGGCCGACAACGAGGTGTTGACCGAGTTGATGCACGGCCTGTGTTCGCGCACTTCGCTGATCATCGCCTTATACGATGTGCCCGGCCGCAGCGCTTGTTCCTTCGACGAGCATGAGGCGATTCTGGCGCGGCTGGAGGCGGGGGACCGCGCCGGCGCGGCGGCGGCGATGCACCATCATCTGGAGGATTGCGAGCGGCGGATGAAGGTGGAAACCCACACCCATTTGGACCCGTGGACGGTGTTCAACCTTAAGCGCTGACAGCGGGAAGGATGGCCATGCAGGCGGATTACCCACGCGATTTGATCGGCTACGGCCGCGATCTGCCGGAGGCCAATTGGCCGGGCGCGGCGCGCATCGCTGTGCAGTTCGTGCTCAATTACGAGGAAGGCGGCGAGAGTTGCGTGTTGCACGGCGACGCCGGCTCCGAGCAGTTCTTGTCGGAAATCATCGGCGCGGCGGCCTACCCGGCGCGGCATCTGTCGATGGAGTCGATTTACGAGTACGGTTCGCGCGCCGGGGTGTGGCGCATTCTGCGCGAGTTTGAGCGGCGCGGCCTGCCCTTGACGGTGTTCGGCGTCGGCATGGCTTTGGAGCGGCATCCGGAGCTGGCCGGCGCGCTGGCGGAGCTGGGCCACGAGATCGCCGGCCACGGCTATCGTTGGCTGCATTATCAGCAGGTGGACGAAGCGGTGGAGCGCGAGCACATGCGGCGCTGCGTGGAGGCGATCCGTCGTTTGACCGGCCAGCGTCCGTCCGGCTGGTACACCGGCCGCGACAGCCCCAATACGCGCCGGCTGGTGGCGGACGACGGCGGCTTTCTCTACGACTCCGATTACTACGGCGACGATTTGCCGTTCTGGACCCTGGTGCGGCGCAGCGACGGCGGCGAGCAGCCGCATCTGATCGTGCCTTACGCGCTGGACACCAACGATATGCGCTTCGCCACCGCGCAGGGCTTCAATACCGGCGAGCATTTTTTCAGCTATCTGAAAGACGCGTTCGACGTGCTTTACGCCGAGGGGGCGGACAAGCCGCGCATGTTGTCGGTGGGCCTGCATTGCCGCTTGATCGGCCGGCCCGGCCGCTTTGCCGGCCTGTGTCGTTTTCTCGATTATCTGGAGCGTCATCCGCGGGTATGGATCTGCCGGCGGCTGGACATCGCCCGGCATTGGCGGGAGACGCATCCTTTCACCGGAGAGCGGCCATGTCCTTGACGCTGGAACGCATCAACGCCCTGCCGACGGAGCAGTTCGTCACCGCGCTGGGCGGTGTTTTCGAACACTCGCCGTGGGTGGCGGCGCAGGCTGCCGGCCTGAGGCCGTTCGCCAGCGTGGCGGATCTGCACGGCTGCATGCGGCGGCAGGTGGAGGAGGCGGGCGTGGAGGCGCAATTGAAACTGATCCGCGCCCACCCGGAGCTGGCCGGCAAGGCCGCGCTGCGCGGGGAGTTGACCGCCGAGTCCGCCGCCGAGCAAGGCGGCGCCGGCCTGGATCAGTGTTCGCCGCAGGAACTGGAGTTGTTGCGGCGGCTGAACGCCGACTACCGGGCCCGTTTCGGTTTTCCCTTCATCCTGGCGGTGCGCGGCTATGGGCGCGCCGGCGTCATCGCCGAGTTCCAGCGGCGGCTGGCTGCCGAGCCGGAGGCGGAACGGCTGGCCTGTTTGCAGCAAATCTATCGGATCGCCGGCCTGCGCTTGGCCGAACTGATTTCTTCCTGATCCCGCGCCTAGACCGGAGCCGCCATGTCCAGCCAGATTCTCGTCATGTACTTGTTGTCCATCCTGGTGGTGATCGCCGTGCCCGGCCCCCTGTCGCTGTTCATGGTCGCCACCAGCGCCGAGCATGGCCTGTTGCGCGCCTGGCCGGCGTTTGCCGGCGGCGTGCTGGCGTCTTTGTCGCTGCTGCTTTTGTCCGCCTTGGGCGTGGGCGCGCTGATCCTGGCCTCTCCCGGTCTGTTCTCCGTCCTGCAGGCGCTGGGGGCCGGCTATCTGCTGTGGCTGGGTTTCAAGACCTGGCGCGGCGCCGGCCGGGCCGCGGCGGCTCAGGGCAGCCGAAAGGCGGCGCCGGCGCAATGGTTTTCCCATGCTTTTCTGCTGGGCATCAGCAATCCCAAGGACATCGCTTTTTTCGTGGCGCTGCTGCCGCAGTTCATCAACGCCCAAGCGCCGCTGGCGCCGCAACTGGGCTGGATGGCGGCCGGCTGGGTGGCGATCGATTTATCGTGCAAGACCGCGTACGGCCTGTTGGCGGAGCTGTTCTTCCAGCGTCTGGCGGTACTGCGGCTCGTCTTCCTCAAGGTTTCGGCCTTGTTTTTTCTCGCCTTGGGGCTGGCGCTGATTTGGAGCCGGCTGGCGGCATGAACGGCGTACGGCGCGCGCGCCGACGTCATTGATAAGGAGAAAGTTTGATGGCGCTTGTCAATCACCCGGCGGGAACGGCGCTGCACGCCCCGGCGGTCGAGGTGCCGGAGTTCGCCCGGCGTTACGCCAATCTGGCCGCGGCGGATTTCGGCGCGAGGGTCCTGGCCTGTTCCGATCAGTGGTTCGCCGCGGCGGAACGGATGCTGCAAGCGTCCGAGCCGGTGTTCATCGTCGGCGAGTTCGACGATCACGGCAAATGGATGGACGGCTGGGAAACCCGCCGCCGCCGCAACGGCGGCTACGACCACGCGGTGATCAAGCTGGGCCTGCCCGGGGTGATCAAGGGACTGGACATCGATACCAGCCACTTCAGCGGTAACTACCCGCCGGCGGCCTCGGTGGACGCCTGCCGTTCGGCCGGCGATCCGGATGAAGACAGCGAGTGGGTGGAAATCCTGCCGGCCACCTCCTTGGGCGCCAGCGCTCATCATTTCATCGCCATCGACGATGCGCGCGATTGGACCCATCTGCGTTTGAATATTTACCCGGACGGCGGCGTGGCGCGTTTCCGCGTCTACGGCCAGCCCGCCTGCGACTGGGCGCGGCAGGACCCGGCCGTGCTGCATGAGGTGTCGGCGCTGGAAAAGGGCGGCCGCATCGTCGCCTATAACGACGCCCATTTCGGCGTGCCCTTCCGGCTGATCATGCCGGGGCGCGGCGTGAACATGGGCGACGGCTGGGAAACCCGCCGCCGCCGAGAGCCGGGCAACGACTGGTGCATCGTCGAGCTGGGACATGCGGCGCTGGTGGACAGCATCGAAGTCGACACCGCGCATTTCAAGGGCAATTACCCGGACCGGGTCTCGGTGCAGGCGGCTTACGTCCGTCAAGGCACCGATCAATCCATCGTGACCCAAGCCATGTTTTGGGAGCACTTGTTGCCGGAGCAGAAAACCGAGATGGATCGGCAGCATTTTTACGATAAGACCATGCTGCGCGATCTGGGCGCGGTCACCCATGTGCGGCTGAACATCTTCCCGGACGGCGGGGTCAGCCGGCTGCGGATTTGGGGACGGCTGGCGGATTGAGCCGCTCGCCCTTGCCGATGGCGTTCTGTTGAGGAGCGAGGCATGAGGATTCTAAGCTTGGAACCGTTGACCAAACAGGCGTTCGCCCCGTTTGGCGATGTGATCGAAATCGACGGCAGCGATTGGTTTCCCATCAATCAGGGCAGCACTCGCCGCTATCACCGGCTGGGCCTGGTGGAGGCCGGCGGCGGCCAGCCCGGCATCAGCATGGCGCGCGGCGACGCGCATGGCCTGCCGTTGGAGATCCGCATGCTGGAACGGCATCCGCTGGGCAGCCAGGCCTTCATTCCCTGCAGCGGCGCCGCCTGCGTGGTGGTGGTGGCGCCGGCAGGCATGGGCGACCGCCCGGACGAAGACCGGATCCGCGCCTTCCTGGCGCGCGGGGATCAGGGCGTCAATTACCACCGCGGCACCTGGCACCACCCGCTGACCTGTCTGGAGCAGGTGGGCGATTTCATTCTGCTGGACCGCATCGGCGCCGGCGACAACTGCGACGAGGCCGTCTTGTCGCGCCCCTGCCTGATCAAACCGGGCGGCGCGGGCTGAGCCTGCGCCGCCTTCCCTTTTTGCTGTCAAGGAGTCGATTGTGTAATACCCGCAAGTCGCCAGGACCGCGTGTTTGAAAAAGCGGCCCGGCATCTACCAAGGAGACGAGCATGGATGGCAAGCAGACGGTGCACCCGGTGGATCAGCCCCTGCCGGCGGGCAAGCTGTTCACCCTGGGCCTGCAGCATGTGTTGGTGATGTACGCCGGCGCGGTGGCGGTGCCGCTGATCATCGGCGGTTCCCTGGGCTTGCCCAAGGAGCAGATCGCGTTCTTGATCAGCGCCGATTTATTCTGTTGCGGGCTGGTGACGCTATTGCAGTGCGTGGGCTTCCGCGGCCTGGGCATCCGGCTGCCGGTGATCATGGCGGTGACTTTCGCCGCCGTGGGCCCGATGGTGGCCATTGGCGGCAACCCGGCGCTGGGCCTGCCCGGCATCTTCGGCGCCACCATCGGCGCCGGGGTGCTCAGCCTGTTGCTGGTGCCGCTGATGGGGCGCTTGATCGGCCTGTTTCCGCCGCTGGTCACCGGGGTGGTGATCACCTCCATCGGCCTGTCCATCATCCGCGTCGGCATAGACTGGGCCGCCGGCGGCAGGGGCAACCCGGATTACGGCCATCCGCTTTATCTGGGGGTGTCAGTGGCGGTGCTGGTGTTCATCCTATTGATCACCCGCTATCTGAAAGGCTTTTTCTGCAATATCGCGGTGTTGCTGGGTTTGCTGTTCGGCTTTGTCCTGGCCTTGCTGCTGGGCAAGGTCAATTTGGGCGGCCTGGGCGAGGCGGCCTGGTTCGCGCCCATCGCGCCCTTCCGTTTCGGCATGCCGCGCTTTGAGCTGTGGTCCATCCTGACGCTGACCGTGGTGATGCTGATCATCTTCGTGGAGTCCATGGGCATGTTTCTGGCGCTGGGGGAGATCGTGGAACGTCCAGTGGACAGGGCGGCCTTGGTGCGCGGTCTGCGGGTGGACGCGCTGGGCACGGTGATCGGCGGTCTGTTCAATTCCTTCCCGCATACCTCGTTTTCCCAGAACGTCGGCCTGGTGGGCGTCACCGGGGTCAGCAGCCGCTGGGTGTGCGTGATGGCCGGCGGCATCCTGGTGGTGTTTGGCCTGGTGCCCAAGATGTCGCTGATCGTGGCCTCGATTCCGCCCTTTGTGCTGGGCGGGGCCGGCCTGGTGATGTTCGGCATGGTGCTGGCCACCGGCATCAAGATTCTGGGCAAGGTGGACTATCAGACGCAGCGGCATAATCTGCTGGTGGTGGCCATCAGCCTGGGCCTGGGCATGATTCCCACGGTATCGCCCGGTTTTTTCCGGCAGCTGCCGGAGGTGCTGGCGCCGCTGCTGCACAGCGGCATCCTGTTGGCCACGGTCAGCGCGGTGGCGCTGAATGTCTGGTTCAACGGCCTGGCGCGGCCGCGGGAGACGGCGTCGTCAGGCGTCGCGCTTGGGGAGGCCGCGCATTAGCGGGGGCGGGGTTGCGGCGGCCTGGGATCAAGCCGTCTCGGCGCCCGCCGCCGCGATCTCGCGCTTGTCGCCGTACATTTTGCGGTCCGCCACCGTCAGCAGTTCGTCGATCAACAGGCCGTCCTCCGGGTAATAGGCGATGCCGATGCTGACGCCCACCGTGATCAGGTTATCGTTGACCTCGTAGGGTTGATGAATCACCTGTTTCAGGCGATTGACGATTTTGTCCGCCTCGCGGTTGGATTCTATGTCTTCCATCAGCACCACGAACTCGTCGCCGCCCAGCCGCGCCACCGTGTCTTCGCCGCGCAATTCTTCCTTGATGCGGGCGGCGATCAGTTGCAGGATGCGGTCGCCGGTGATGTGGCCGTAGGTGTCGTTCACCGGTTTGAAGCGATCCAGATCCAGGAACAGCAAGGCCAGCCGCTTGCCGCTGCGGTCCACCCGAGAGATGGCGTGTTGCAGCCGGTCGTAGAACAGATTGCGGTTGGCCAGGCCGGTCAGACGGTCGTGATTGGCCAGGTAGAACAGTTGGTTTTCACGCTGGCGACGTCCGTGCGCCAGTTGCAGATAGTGGTGCGATACCAGCAGCAAGCCGGCCAGCAAGGCCAGCGACAGGAATAGCAGCATGCCCCATTCAAACGCGCCTATCTGCCGCCAGCCCAGTTGCTGGCTGATGGTGAGCAAGAGCGGCTGGCTGGCGCCGCCCAGCGGATGGCGGGCTTCCAGCCGGGGGAAGAGCAGGGTTTCCAGGGCGCTGGCGCGTGCCGCGTCGCGCAGCAGGGTGGGCGGGCCGGGCGGCGGGTCGTTGCGGTGGAACAGGCGCACTTCCACGCCCTCGCGCAGCGCCAGCGGGCTGGGCAGCAGGCTGTCGGCGCGTATCGCCATGGCGGCGAAGTGGGCCGGCGCCAGCGGGGCGGCCAGCGGTTTGCTCAGCATATCGTCCATGGCGCGGATCAGCAGATAGCCGGCCGGCAGGCCGGGCAACTTGATCTGACTGGAGATTTCCATCCGTCCGCTTTCCAGCGCGTTCTGAAGGGCTTGGCGCGCGGCTTGCAGCCGGCCCAGGTCCGCGGCCAGCAGGCCGGGCTGGGGCATGGGTTCGATGAAGGCGAGCGGGAACAGGCCGAAGCGGCCTTCCCAGCCGTCGCCGCTGGCGGGGGCAGGGGCAGCGCTTGGCCGTACAGCTGCTTCAAGCGTTGTCTGAACATCGGCAATTGGCCGGGACTGATGCGTTCGATATGCCCCAGCCACTGGATCTGTGGATAACGGCGCAGCAGTTGCCGGGCCAGCCTTTTCTCGGACGGCAGGCTCCAGCTGCGGTCCAGCGTGCTGAAGGTGGCGTAGCTGTCCAGCACGGTTTCATGGCTTTGCAGTTTTTGATTGAGCTGTTCGGACAGCAGCAGGGCGTCGCGGTTGAATTGCTGCTCCGCGCCCAGCAGCGCGTGACTGGCGACCGACAGGGCCACTAGCGCACTCAGCACCAGCCATATCGCGATGCATCCTGCATAAACCAGCCGTGTCCGCATGTAGCAACCGTAGGAAGGGGGAAAGAGGGGATGACAGATTTTATAAGAAGGAGCGGCTATTTTTTAGCTTTGACTGATGAAAAAGCGGGTTTTAAGTAGTTGTACGTAAAACAATACTGTGGTTTTTCGGGATGAGATTGAAATCAAACGGCCCGCCAGGGCGGGCCGTTTGGGCGTTGAAGAGACGGGGCTTTGCTCTTTGAAGGCTGTTTTAAAGCGCCGTCTCGGCGTTGCTCAGCGCGCCTGCGCCCAGTCGGCGATCAGGCGTTGCGGCGTGCCGCAGGCTTTGCGCTTGAGCACGAAGTTGCGGCATTTTTCCAGGAACTGGCCGCGGTTTTCCACCATGTCCTGGCGCATCTCCAGCAGCTCGGTCTGGCGGCAGCGCTCCATGCGCTCCAGATCCAGCTCGGCCTTGCGCGCGCGCTGCGGGCGGAAGCGGTCGTCGCTCAGCGCCAGTCCGGCGGCCTGCCGCAGCCAGACGCCGAAGTCGTGCGGGTCGTGCGGGCCGATGTCGTGGACCATGCCCAGACGCCAGGCTTCGCGCGCGCTCAGCGGCAGGCAGGCTTCGGTCAGTTGCCGGGCCTGTTCCTCGCCCACCGCGCGCGGCAGGCTGTAGGTCCAGTATTCCGAGCCGTACAGGCCCATGGTCTTGTAGTGCGGGTTGAGCACCACGCCGCCGCGGGCGAACACCAGATCGGCGGCCAGGGCCAGCATCACGCCGCCGGCGCCGGCGTTGCCGCTCAGGCCGGACACCACCAGCTGCCGCGCAGTCAGCATTTCCTGGCAGACGTCGTCTATGGCCTGGATATTGGCCCAGGCTTCCAGCCCCGGTTCCGGCGCGGCCTGGATCACGTTGAGGTGGACGCCGTTGCTGAAGCTGCCGCGGCCGCCGCGCACCAGCAGCACGCTGGTGTCCTGGGCCTTGGCCCAGCGCAGGGCCTCGCTCAGCCGCCGGCATTGCTCGGTGCTCATCGCGCCGTTGTAGAACTCGAAGGTCAGCTCGCCGACGCGGCCGTATTCGCGGTAGCGGATGGGCTGATAGCTTTCTTCGCAGTGAGGATGGGTGGCGAGGCTCCAGTCCAGCCGCGGCACGTCGTCCAGCAAGCCGGCCAGCACATGGCGCGCCGGGCGTTTGAAGGTTTCTTCGCCGGCCTCCGGCTTGCGGCGCAGCGCGCCCAGCCACAGGCTGTGCTCGCCGGCGCCCACCAGCACGGCGTCGTCGTGCACCGCCAGCAGTTGGCCAGGCTGGCCGGCGCGGTAGTCCAGATGGGCGTCGTAGACGTAGTAGTCGCCGCCGGCCAGTTGCGTCAGCACGCCGGGCTGACCGTCGGCGGCGTCGATGCGGCGCTTGATCTCGGCGGCGGGCTGTTGCCACAGGAAGGCGCGGTCGCTTTGCCGCATATTGGCTTGCAGCCGGCCGCGCACATGCGCTTGGCCGTAGTCCAACGGCGCGGGCTTGAAGCCGGTGCCGAACTTCTCCACCACGTCGCGGATGCAATACAGGGCGGCGTCGCTGACCGGGCCGTTGTAGAGCTCGGATTTGCGCACGTCCGGCGGCATGTCGAATTCGCAGCTGGACCAGATCGGGCCGGCGTCCATTTCCTCCACCGCCTGCAGCGCGGTGACGCCCCAGCGTTTTTCCCGCAGCGTGATGGCCCAGTCCAGCGCCGAGGCGCCGCGGTCGCCGATGATGCCGGGGTGGATGATGACCACCGGCCGGCTGGCGTCGCGCCACAGGGTTTCCGGCACCCGGTCCTTGAGGAAGGGGCAGATGACGAGATCGGCGCCGGATTGCTGGATGTTGGCGCTGACTTCCTGTTCATTGGTGAACAGCTGCACGCTGACTTGGTGGCCGGACTGGCGCAATTCCAGCCAGGCGCGCTGGGTGAGTCCGTTGAACGCCGACGACAACAAGATGATTTTCAATGGCCGCATGACCGCTCCTTGCCCAAAAATGAATGTATGGCCGGCGGCGGGACGCTGCCGCGCGAACCGTGCGCATGGGCGAGGATGATAGTTTTAGTTCTGATAATGACAAATGACTAAAGTCAAGCTTGATGCGATTGAAAATCAGAACGCAGCTTTCTGCCATCAATGATTACAGATGCTTTGGTTTTGTGATCTGTATATATGACGGCGACGCGCGGGAGGGAAGGGAGCGCCTAGTCCTGCTGGTGCAGGCATTGCTTGATGCCGGCCAGCTGCCGCCGGCTGACCGGCAGAGGCTGGCCGATATCGGCCAGGCGCACCTGCCATTGTTCCTCGCCGTCCGCGCTGGCGCGGAACAGCTCGCGCAGCGCGTGGCGCATCACCAAGCAATTGCGGTGGATGCGCACGGCGGCGTCGCCCAGCCGCTGTTCCAGCGCGATCAGGGTTTCGTCCAGCAGGTATTCCGCGTCCGGGGTCACCAGGGTGACGTATTTGAGTTCGGCCTTGAGGTAGCGGGCCTGGGAGAAGGGGATGGGCAGCAGGCGGTCGCGCTGGCGCACGGTGAAGCTGGCCTCCGGCTGCGGCGCATCGCCGCGCTGGCGGGCGGCGCGCTCCAGCGCCTGACGCAGGCGTTCGCGCCGCACCGGCTTGAGCAGGTAGTCTATGGCCTCCAGTTCGAAGGCGCTGACCGCGTACTGTTCATGGGCGGTGGTGAAGATCAGCTGCGGCGCCAGCGGCTGGCGTCGCAGTTGCTGAGCCAGTTCCAGGCCGGAAACGCCGGGCATGGAGATGTCGGCCAGCACGATGTCGGCCGGGTTTTGCGCCAGCCAGCTCATGGCCTGGCGGCTGTCGGTCAGGCAGTAAACATGTTGCAGGCCTTGCTCGCGCAGCAGTTGGCGCAGGCGCTCGCAGGCCAGCGGTTCGTCGTCCACCACCAGCGCGCGCCAATCTTGCCAGGGGCTTACAGCACCCATTGCGGCTTGCCCAGCTTTTCCACCAGCATGCGCCAGGCTTGCAGGATTTTCTGGAACTTGTTGTTGGTGGGGGCGAGGTCGCGCACCTTGCTCAGCATGTCGTGGGCGCGGCGCATATGGCTTTCGTGCCAGCCCTGGCGGTGGACGTAGGCCATGGTGGCGTTGATCAGGTTGAGCATGACCTGGATGTTTTGCGGCATTTCCTCGTGGGCTTTGACGAAGCGCTCGATGGCGGAGTCGAATTGCCCGGCCTGGGCTTCGCGCACCGCCTGGTTGTTGAGTTCCAGCACCGATTGCACATTGTCGGCGATCAGCTGGCGGCCGTCCTCGCCCAGGCCCACTTCTTCGAACATGTCGCCGAAGCGTGCCAGCAGTTCCTCGTCGTCGTGATGATTGCGCACCAGATCGCGCATCACGCTGTTGCCGGCGTCCTTGTGGCCCTGGGCGTAGCAGGCGCGGGCGAACTCCATCTGCGCGTCGCTGCTGAGTTTGGGCGCCAGCTGGCGGAATTTGGTCTCGGCGTCGCTAAACAACTGACGCGCCTTGTCGCGGTTGCCCTTTTTGTTTTGCAGCTGGCTGTCCACCACGCCGGCCATCCATTCGCCTTCTTCGTTGTAGCGGTAGTCGCGGCGCAGATTGGACAGGGTGCGGCCGACGTTGGCGGTGTCGCCGCGCGCCAGTTGCACCCGCGCCAGCGCGGCGTAGTGGGTGGGGCTGCGGTGCCAGGTGTATTTGGCGATGTCCAGCGTGGTCTGGCAGGCGCCTTCCGCCACTTCCAGCTGATTATTGAGCAGGGCCACTTCCGCCAGCTGCTGCTGGCGGCGGAACACCACCGGCGAGATGTCGGTGGCCTGTTTCAAGGTGGCCTGGGCTTCGTCCAGATTGTGGTTGCTGCGGTAGAGCTTGGCCAGCCAGTCGTAGGCTTCCATCACCCGGTCGTTGTCGGTGAGCACCTCTTCGAACAGCAGCCGCGCCTCGTCGTAGGCTTTCAGCCCGGTCAGCGATTTGGCCAGACCCATCTTGGCCCAGGGCACCGGCTTGATGCGCAGCACGTCCATGTACAGGGAACGCGCGCTGTCGAAGTCGCCTATCTTCAGCGCCAGCGAGCCCTTGAGCTTCATGAAGTCCAGCGTGAATTCGCCTCGCTCGCCGATCAGGCGCGTGCAGACTTCGATGGCGCTCAGGTATTCGTGGCGCATGATGGCCTCGTCCACCAGACGGAAGGCTTCGCGGCGGCGCATCGCCTTTTCCAGCCGCTCGCGCAGCACTTCGCCGGTGAAGGGTTTGAGCAGGTAGTCGTCCGGCCCCAGTTCCGCGGCGGAGATCACGCGCTGGGAGCGGCGCTCGCCGGTGACGATCATGAACACGCAGGACTGCTTGATCAGATTGCGTTCCTTGACCTCTTCGAACAGGTAGAGGCCGTCGTAGCCGTTGCCCAGATCGTAGTCGCACAGCACCACGTCGAACTCGTACTTGCCCATCTTGGCCAGCGCGTCGCCGGCCTTGCTGGCGTACTCCACCTTGTCGGCGCCGAAGGAGGAAAGGGTCATCGCCAGCGCGCGCTGCATTTCCGGCAGGCTGTCTATGATCAGGAACAGACGCTTGCTGTACGGATCGTCGTAGCTTTTCCGCGGCGCGGCGCCGGTCTTGCCGGCGGCGGCGACGCTCTGGAAGGTGGTTGAGTTGGTGTTGGCTGTGCTCATCTCGCTATCTTTGACGATTCTCCGCAAACTGTCATCAGTGCGACTTACAAAAATCGCTCAAGCGGCCGCCGCCGCGGCGAGAGGCTTAGCCGGCGCTCAGCTTGGCGTAGCGCAGATCCAGCCACTTCACGCCGTGCTCGGCGAAGTTGATTTGCAGGCGCACATCCTCGCCGCCGCCTTCGGCGTTGATCACCACGCCGCTGCCGAACTTGGCGTGTTCCACCGATTGGCCGATGCGGAAGCCCTGGCTGTTGTCGGCGGCCACGCGGCCCACCTTCGGAACCGCGCGCCAGGATGCATTTGTCGATGCATTTGTCTTGGCCGTCGCTTTCACTTTAGCAGATAGGTCGTGGGTGAGTTCCGCCGGGATTTCGTCGACGAAGCGCGAGCGGATGGGGTAGCGGCTCTGGCCGTGCAGCATGCGGCTTTGCGCGTTGGACAGATAGAGGCGCTGACGCGCGCGGGTGATGGCCACGTACATCAGCCGGCGTTCTTCTTGCAGGCCCTTGCCGTCGTTCATGCTGTTTTCATGCGGGAACAGGCCTTCTTCCAGGCCGGAGACGAAGACGGCGTCGAATTCCAGACCCTTGGCGGCGTGCACCGTCATCAGTTGCAGCGCGTCGCTGCCGGCTTCGGCCTGGTGTTCGCCGGCTTCCAGGCTGGCGGCGCTGAGGAATTCGGTCAGCGCTTGCGCCGGCTCGTCCGGCATGAAGCCGGCGGCGGCGTTGATCAATTCGTCCAGGTTGGCCAGCCGCTCTTCGCCTTCTTTCTTGTCTTGCTCGTACATCGCGCGCAGGCCGGAGTCGTCTATGGCCAGGCTGACGGCTTCGGCCAGCGGCAGCTCGCGGCCCCGTTCGCGCATGCGTTCCACCAGCAGCACGAACTCGCCCAGTTTGGCCGCGGTGCGGCCGCCGCCGGAGGCGCAGGCGGCCTGCCACAGGGTGACGCCCTGCTCGCGGCTGACCGCTTGCAGGCCTTCCACCGTGCGCGCGCCGATGCCGCGCGCCGGCACATTGATCACGCGCAGCAGCGCGTTGTCGTCTTCCGGGTTGGCGATCAGGCGCAGATAAGCCAGCGCGTGTTTGACTTCCTGGCGTTCGAAGAAGCGCAGGCCGCCGTAAATGCGGTAGGGAATCTGGGCGTTGACCAGCACGTGTTCCAGCAAGCGCGACTGGGCGTTGGAACGGTAGAGAATGGCCATGTCGGACAGATTGAAGCCGTCCCGCTTGAGGCTGCGCACCTCGTCGCTGATGAACTCGGCTTCCTCGCCGTCGGAGTAGGCTTCGAACAGGCGGATCTTTTCGCCCTCGCCGGCGTCGGTCCACAGATTCTTGCCCAGTCGGCCGTCGTTCTGCTCGATCAGCGCGTTGGCGGCATTGAGGATATTGCCCATCGAACGATAGTTCTGTTCCAACCGCACCGGTTCGCTGACCGAGAAGTCGTTGAGCAGGGAGCGCATATTGCCCACTTCCGCGCCGCGGAAGGCGTAGATGCTCTGGTCGTCGTCGCCGACGGCGAACAGGGAGCCGCCGTCGCCGGCCAAGAGCTTGAGCCAGGCGTACTGCAGGCGGTTGGTGTCCTGGAACTCGTCCACCAGGATGTGGCGGAAGCGGCTGCAATAATGTTGGCGCAGCGCCTGGTTGGCGCTCAGCAGTTCGTAGCTGCGCAACAGCAGTTCGGCGAAGTCCACCACGCCTTCGCGGCGGCATTGGGCGTCGTAGGCGGCGTACAGCTCCACCAGCTTGGCTTCGTAGGGATTGAGCGCCGGCGGCAGCTTGTCGGCGCGCAGGCCGGCTTCCTTGCTGCCGTTGATGAAGCTTTGCACCGCGCGCGGCGGGAATTTCTCGTCTGACAGTTCCAGGCTTTTCAGCAGGCGTTTGATCGCCGCCTGTTGGTCGGCGGAGTCCAGAATCTGGAAGGTCTGCGGCAGGCCGGCGTCGCGGTAGTGGGAGCGCAGGAAGCGGTTGCACAGGCCGTGGAAAGTGCCTATCCACATGGTGCGCACGTTGACCGGCACCATGGTCGCCAGCCGGGTCTGCATCTCGCGCGCGGCCTTGTTGGTGAAGGTTACCGCCAGAACGCCGCTGGGACTGGTTTGTCCGGTGGACAACAGCCAGGCGATGCGGGTGGTCAGCACCCGGGTCTTGCCGCTGCCCGCGCCGGCCAGCACCAGCGCGCTCTTGTCGGGCCAGGTGACGGCGCGCAGTTGTTCTGGATTGAGGCCGGCGAGGAGATCTGTCATGGCGAGGTGTCTATCTGGTTCAGGCAAAACGCCATTTTACACCAGGCGTCGGCATCGTCGGCATTGTGTGGGTAAAAGCGAAAATGGCAGCCGGGAGGCTGCCATTTCGAGGAGGGCGGGTTCAGCGTTCGGCGCTTCTCGCCCAGTCGAAGCTGGGGCGGAAACTATCCGTCAAGGTCAGCGCCATGCTGGCGGTGATATGGTCCTTGTCCTGGTAGCGCACTTTGCCGTCGCGGCTGGCGAAGCAGGTCTTGGCGTCGCAGAACTGATCCAGGGGGTCCCACAAGCGGATGTTGGGGTGACGGGCGGCGACGCGTTGCAGCAGCTGGACAATCTGCAGGCGATGGCGCTCAACGTCCGCGCGCGGCGCGTTGCAGGCCGCCGCGCCCAAGCGGGCCACGCATTCCGGCGGCGACTTGCTCATCTCCGCCTCCGGCAGCACCAGGACGATTTTCAGTCCCAGGCCGGCCATGTCTTGCGCGCTGCGGTCCAGCGATTGCTCCAGGACCTGAAGCGAGGAGGCGCGGTCCAGCGGAGCGACGCCGGCCTTCATGCCGCCGGATACGCTGGGGACGCCTTCGAGACCGGCGGCCACCAGACCGGTCATGGCCGGTCTGCCCGGCAGATCTTGGGCGGTATAGCTGTTCCAGCGCGCGTTGAGCAGCACGCCGGTGACGCCTTGGGCCGCCAGCTGCGGCAATTCCGCGCGCACGGCCCGCGCGAAGCTGGGGCACCAACTGCGTTTCTTGCCTTCGCCCACCGGCATGGCGTCGGCCAGCGGCGGGCAACCGTGGTAGACCCGGCGCAGGATGGCGATGCCGCGCTCCTTGGCCAGCGCGTCGTACAGCGGCATCAGATGGTCGGTGTGGGAGTCGCCCCAGGCCAGCAGTTTAAGCGGCGCGCTGGGCGCGCCGATCAGGCATTGGGCGCGCGGGGACAAGGGGACGCCGGCGGCCGGCATGCCGCAATCGCCGACAAAATGGAAAGCGTCGCGCTTGGCCTGCAGAATGCTTTGCTGTCCCGGCCAAGGAAAGTGCTTGGGCAAATACATGGCGACCGTGCCCAGCAGCCATAGGCCGAGGGTGATGCCGAGGCCGGTTCGCAGCGTGGATCGGGTATCGCGCAGCTTCCGCCATTGTCCCCGGCGCAGCGGTTGTTCCACATAGCGGTAACTCAGCCAGGCCAGCGCCAGTGCCAGGACGCCGCCCAAGAACAGGTCGCGTGTCAGATCGCGTTCGCCCAGGCCCCAATAGCGGCCCAGCGCCAGCAAGGGCCAGTGCCACAGATAAAAGCCGTAGGACAGAAGGCCGATGCTGGTCCAGGGACGGGAGCCGATGCAGCGGCTTATCGGATTGGACGGGTCCAGCATGCCGGCCAGAATGAACAGCACGCTGCCGATGACCGGCAGCAACACGATGACGCCGGGAAAGACCATGCGTTCATTCAGCAGCGCGATGGACGCCAGCAGCAGCGCCAGGCCCAGCGCGGCGATGGGCAAGGCCAGGCGCCGGCCTCCGCGCGGGGGCGGCAGCAAGGCCAGCAGGGCGCCGGCGGCGAATTCCCAGGCGCGGGCGGGCATCAGGTAAAAGGCTTGCGGCGTATCGCGATAGCTTAGCCATAAGCTCAAGCCCAGCGATCCGAGCAAGACCGTGCCCAGGGCCAGACGCATGCGCAGGTCGGTGACATGGCGATCCCCCTTGCTCAGGCGGAAGACGCCCCATAGCAGCAAGGGCCAGACCAGATAATATTGCTCCTCCACCGCCAGCGACCAAGTGTGCAGCAAGACTTTGAGGTCGGCGTCGGAGTCGAAATAATCAAAAGCGTGCTTGAGAAAGTGATGGTTGGCGGACAGCGTGGCGACCGCGCGGACTTCCCGTCCCAGCTTGATCTGGTCGTCCGGCAGCATCACGAAGTAGGCCAGCGCCAGGCTGACGGCCAGCACCAGCGCCAGCGCGGGCGCAAGCCTGCGGATGCGGCGAGCGTAGAAAGCCTTGAAGTCGATGCGGCCTTGCGCAAGCAATTCCTGCCGCAGCAGGCCGCTGATCAGGAAGCCGGAAATGACGAAGAATATATCTACGCCGACAAAGCCGCCGCCGAATCCGGGCAGGCCGATGTGGAAAGCGACCACGCTGAGCACGGCCAGCGCGCGCAGGCCGTCGATGTCCGGCCGATAAGCTTTGGCGTCGATACAGGAGTGGGGAGTGAGCGACATAGTGCGGAAGGCTCAAGCCATGATTCTGGCTTGAATAATAAAAAACCAAACATTCTATCCTTATTCCTACTCAAGCTCCCGGTTTTATCACCATTAGAAAGTATGTCGTAAGCATGGCCAGGAAGGCCGGATAGCCCAGGCATTCCCAATAGCGGGCGTAGCGCCAGTAGCGCACGGGCAGCGGCTGGCCGGCGGCGACGGCGGCGTGCGCCATCGCCGCCATGCGGGTTTGCAGCCGCAGCACCGGCAGCCAGCACAGGCCGGCGAACAGGAACAGGCCGATGGAGGCGAGCAGCCAGTCGCTGGAGAGCGGCCAGCCGGCCTGCCGCGCCAGCCACAGGCCGGACAGCGGTTGGAAGATCACCGCCGGCGTGGTGAACCACCAGTCGGCGCGCACCACCAGCCGCGCCACTTCGGCCTGGGCCGCGGTCTGGCGGCCGCGGTTGGCGAAGAACAGGTAGAAGGCGGAGCCGAAGCCGGTGCCCACCATCAGGGTGGCGGACAGGATGTGCAGGGTTTTGACCACGAGATAGGCGTTCATGCGGAAGTCTCCCGGCGGGCGCCCAGCCACAGCAGCATGGCCAGAATGGGCAGGTTTTTCACTAAGGGGGCGAACGGATGCAGCCAGTTCTCCGGCAGCCAGAGCGCCAGCGTCAGGCTGTAGCCGGCGACGACGGCGGCCTGGGCTCGCCACAAGGCGCGGCAGGGGCGTCCCAGCGTCAGCAGGCCGAAGACGAGGTCCAGGCCGCAGGCGGCGAGGAAGAGCGGCGCGGTCCAGTCGGCGGGCAAGGGCAGCCGCTGCAGCATGGCGACGGAGGCGTCCCAGGCGCTGAGCGGCGGCTGCAGGCCGCTCCACAGCCACAGCGCCGCCAGCGCGTATTCGATGTTGCGCGTGGAGGGCGTCATGGCGCTTCCCGGAATTGGCCGCTGGCCAGCGGCGCGCGTTGCAGCAGCGCGCCGAGGGTGGACGGGTCGCCGCAGCTGCCGTGGTTCAGCATCTCCAGGGTGTCGCGGCTGATCAGGCTGGACGGCCAGCGTTCGGCCAAAGCCGCCAGTGTCCGGCTGGCCTGGGGCGGCAGGTTGAGGATGTAGGCCGGGGCGTTCAGTCCTTGCAATCGACGCAGCTGGCGCAGGTAGTCGGCCAGGGTCAGCGCCTTGGCGCCGACGAACTCGACGACGCCTTCCGGCGCGTCGTCGGCCAAGGCCAGCCGCGCCAGCCCCTCCACCGCGTCGTCCAGCGCCAGCGGCTGGATGCGCTGATTGCCGCCGTCGGGCAGCAGCCACAGGGGCAGCCGCGCCAGTTGCAGCAATAGCCGGCTGCTGGCGCCTTGCGGGCCGTAGATCAGCGAGGGCCGCGCGATGCGGGCTTCCAGGCCGCTGGCCAGCAGGGCGGCGTCGCCGCGGCCCTTGCCGGCCAGGAACGGGGTGGCGGCCTGCGGGTCCGCGCCCAGCGCCGACAGTTGCACCCAGCGGCGCACATCGGCTTGATAGGCCATGCTGGCCAACTGCAGCGGTCCCAAGTGATGAACGGCTTCCAGCACGCCGGCTGGGCGGTCCAGCAACTGGCCGGCGGCGTTGACCACCGTGTCGACGCCTTCCAGCCATTGACGCCAGTCGGCGCGCGGCTGGCTCAGGTCCAGTTGCCGGCGCGAGGGCGCGCTGACTTGGTGCCCGTCCCGTTCCAGCCGCTGGCGCAGCGGCCGTCCGATGAAGCCGCCGCCGCCCAAGAGCAGTATCTTCATTGCGCGGTCTCCTGAGGCGCGGCGGGCAAGGGCTGGGCCTGCCGTGCGACGGGGCGCGGCGCCACCTGCCGCCAGACCAGGCGCAGCAGCACCAGCAACTGGGCCACCACGCCCAGCAGCGCCCACATCAGGATGGCGCGGATGTCCAGCCATAGAGAGGCGGAAGGGGCGTCCGGCGCGAACAGCAGCACGGCCAGCAGCGGTCCGGCCAGGATCAGGATCAAGAAGGCGCGCTGCCAGAACGGGCCGCCTGCGCCGTGCTCGCACAGGGCCTGGGTCACTTGCCGCAAGGGCCGGCCAGCAGCCACCAGCACAACAGGCTGCACAGCAGGGGGACGATGATCATGCTGGTGATGAATCCGCTCATGGTGTTCTCCTTTGTTTCTGAAATTTCTGTCAAAACAGAAATGCGATGGCAAAAAAAATGCGCGGGGTTCCCGGCGGCGCAAGGCCGCCCGGCGCCGCCCGCGTGCGCGGCGAACTTATTTATCCCGTCCCAGCAGTTTCTGAATGCTGGCGCCCATCTTCAGCACCCGGCTCAGCGTGGCGGTGGACAAGCGCAGCATTTCCCTAGTCCAGGAGGTGAGGGTGTCCATGAACTGCCAGGTGTTGCGGATGCGTTCCTGCGCCAGCGGGCTCTCCTGCTGGAAGTCCGGGCTGTCCATGCATTCCTTCAGCACCAGCAGGGTGGGCTCGATTTCACGGCGCTGCCGCTCCGCCACGATGATGCGGAACAGTTCCCAAACGTCGCCCGAAGTTTCAAAGTGGTCGCGGCGGTCGCCCAGCACGTGCACGATGCGGATCAGTTGCCAGTTCTGCAGTTCTTTCAGGCTGTTGCTGATGTTGGAGCGGGCCACGTTGAGGGTGTCGGCCAGTTCTTCGGCGTTCAGCGGGCGGCCGGTGATGAAGAGCAGCGCGTGTATTTGAGCGACGGTGCGGTTCACGCCCCAGCGGGTGCCCATTTCGCCCCAGTGCAGCACGAAGCGTTGGGATACGGGTGTCAGTTCCATGGTGCTTACGATAGTTGTTTCCGAAATTTCTGTCAATACAGAAATTCATTGGCATGGAGCGGGACGAAGCGCCGCGAGAGCAAGGCCGCGCCCGGACAGGGGCGCGGCGCCGTTGGCGTCAGTGCTGATGGAACAGGGCGTTGTGTCCGGCGGCGCCGGTTTCGGCGGCTTGGGCCTTGCGGCCGCGGATGCGGTCCCACACCTTCTCGTGGAAGTAATAGGCCACGGTGTTGACCAGCGGTTCCACCAGGGCCAGCAGGCTGGAGACGCCGATATTGCCGGTCAGCAGATAAGCCACGCTGAAGGCGACGGTGAAGTGGCAGATGGCGAAAGTAATGGTCTTGAGCATGGCAGGGCTCCACGTTGAGTATTTATTGAATGATAGTCATTATCATTTGAGTGGGCCAGTTGAATATTTTGTTCAGAGCGATAGCATTTTACTAATGAACTTTTGGATTTGATTGCGGATGGCCGCCAGCGGCGGTGGGAAGCCGCCGCTGCGAGGGGTTTGCCGTCAGTTCACGATCGCGCGAGCGCAGACGAGACAAGGCGTTGCGGCAAGGGGACGATGGATGAGGCTGCGAAGCCGCACCCACCGGGTTACGCCGCGCGACGCGCGGCGGTTCTTACATCTTGACGCCCAGTTCGCGCAGGCGCTCGTTCAGATAGCTGTCCGCGGTATAGCGTTCGGACAGCACCACTTCCGGACGCGGGTGCAGGAAGAGCGGCAGCGAGATGCGGCTCTTGGTCGCGCCTTCGCCGCTGGGGTTGACCACGCGGTGTTGGGTGGACGGATAGTAGCCGCCGGAAGCCTCTTGCAGCATGTCGCCGATATTGACCACCAGGGTGCCGAAATCACAGGGCACATCCAGCCATTCGCCTTGCTTGTCCTGCACTTGCAGGCCGGGCTCGTTGGCGGCGGGCAGGATGGTCAGCAGATTGATGTCGCCGTGGGCGGCGGCGCGCAGCGAGCCGGCCGGCTCCTGGCCGGTGAGCGGCGGATAGCGCAGCACGCGCAGCAGGGTTTTCTGGCTGTCGGCGATCATGTGGGACAGCGGCTCGGTGTAGCTGGCGGCGATATGGGCCGGTGTGTATTGCTGCACCCAGGACAGCAGCTCCTGCGCCAGCTGGTTGGCGACGGCGTAGTAGTGGTCGGCGTCGGCCTTGAGTTCCGGCGGTACGCGGCCCCAGGGGTAGATGTGGAAGTATTCCTTGATGTCTTTCAGGCTTGCGCCCTTGGCGGTTTCCGATACCTCCGGGGAGAACCAGCCGTCCTGACGTTCCATGGAAAAGGCGTAGTCGTATTTGGTCTGGCTGTTGAAGAAGGCCAGCCAGTCGGCGTAGATCTTTTCCACCAGGCTTTGCGGGATCGGATGGTTGACCAGCACGCCGAAGCCGGTTTCGTGCAGGGAGCGGGTGAATTGTTCCGCCGCGTCCGGCGCGTGGTAGTCGACAACTCTGACATTCATGGGGTGGGGTTCCTGAGGATTGCAGGACGCTGCCATTCAATGGCGGGGCAGGCGCCGAGGGCTGGGATTTTACCCGCGGCTCCCGGCATCACCAAGCGCGGGCCGCGGGGGTGTCGCGTCGCGGCAACGTCGGTTCAGCCGCCGGCGCGGATGAAGGGCGAGGAGCCGCCGCCGGCCATGGTTTCGGCGCGGAGCCGGCCCGCGCGCAGCAACTGCTGGACGCGCCAGAACAGGATGTCGGAGGACAGCAGCGCTTCCCGGATGTGGACGAGGGCGTCGCCGACCAGGCGGGACACCGCGCGCGGCTGCTCGCCGCTCAGTTCCAGCAGCAGCGCGTCGTAGCGGTCCAGCGGCGCTTCGACGACGTCATCGTCTTGCAGGCGGCGCAGGCCTTGGCCGCGTTCGCGCCAGCGGCGCCATTGCGAGGCCAGCGCCTGGCGTTCGCCGGCCGCCAGCGGGCGCTCCCGCCGCCGGCAATCCGCCAGCCGTTCCAGCGGCAGCATGGCCATGCTCCATTCCGCCATCTCGTCGCCGGCCTGCCAGACGGGCTCCGGCGCGGCGCAGACGGTCAACGGGCAGTCCGCCGGCAGTTGCTCGGCCAGCAGCGCCAGCGCCAGGCGGTCGCCGGCGTTGCGGCCTTGCCAGACGGTGAGCGGCCGCGGCCGCTCCAGCAGCCGCAGCAGCGCTTTGCGGCCGGCTTGATGCCGGCGCAGCCAATCGTCCTCGTATTCCGGCAGCCAGGGCTGGGCCTGCAGCAGTTGCTGATGCCAGGCCAGGCGCAGGCCTTGATCGATGGCGTCGGCGTCCAGCAGCGGCCCGGCGCTCAGGTCTTCGATGAAGGGCAGGACCTCGCCGTCCAGCAGGCCGTCGCGCCGCAGCGCGTTCAGCATGCCGGCGGCGGAGTCGCCGACGGCGAGGTGAACCCGCTCCGCGCTCATACGCGCTGGTCCATGTCCAGCGCCGGGGTGCCTTCGGCGCGGGCCACCACGCGGGCGGGGACGCCGACCACGGTGGTGTGGGCCGGCACGTCTTCCAGCACCACGCTGCCGGCGCCTATCTTGGCGCAGGCGCCCACTAGGATGTTGCCGAGAATGGAGGTGTTGGCGCCGATCAGCACGCCGTCGGCGATCTTGGGATGGCGGTCGCCGTGTTCCTTGCCGGTGCCGCCCAGGGTCACGCCCTGCAGCAGCGAGACGTTGTCGCCGATGACGGCGGTTTCGCCCACCACCACGCCGGTGCCGTGGTCCAGCATCACGCCCTGGCCGATGCGCGCGGCCGGGTGGATGTCGGCGCCGGTGACTTCGGAGATGCGGTTCTGCAGAAAGAGCGCCAGGGTTTTGCGCTCCTCCCGCCACAGCCAGTGGGTGATGCGCTGGCACTGGATGGCGTGGAAGCCCTTGAAGTAAAGCAGCGGGGTGGAGTAGTTGTCGCAGGCCGGGTCGCGGTCGAAACAGGCGCTGATGTCGGCGCGGGCGGCGGCGCTGATGGCCGGATCGGCGTCCAGCGCCTCGCGGAACAATTCCATCAGCGCGCGGGCGTCCATCACCGGGCTGGCGAGCTTGCTGGACAGGTGGAAGGCCAGCACGTCTTCCAGGGTGGTGTGGCGCAGCACGGTCATGTGCAGGAAACTGGCCAGCATGGGCTCGTCTTGCGCGGCTTGTTCGGCTTCCCGCCGGATGGCGGACCAGAGCGGGTCGCCGTTTGCTTCGTTCATTTTGCGAAACTCCCTTGCGCTGGGGCGGCGCGCCTCAGCGGTCTTTCAATTGCCAGAATAGTGCGCGGTCGAACGGGGACCACCAGGCGGTGCGCGCGCCGCTGACGGCCAGCGCGTCGCGCACCCACTGGTTGCAGGTGGTCAACGGGCTGTAGCGGCCGTTGGCCAGGTAAAACGCGTCCTGATCATGATAATGATAGCCCGGCATCCACAGGGCCTGGCCGGCCGCGTCGCGGGCGACGGCGGCCTGGATGAAGCTGGTCAGCCGCCGGTATTGTTCCGGCGCGAGCAGCAGGCGCCGGGTGGCGGCGCCTTCGCGCGGCGTCGGCAGGTATTCCACGTGCAGCACGGCGCCGTCCAGCCCGGACAGCGCGTAGAGCGCCTTGCCTGGGGTGAGGTCGGACCAGTTCCGCGTTTCCAGGTAAAAGCTGCGGCTGCCCCAGCCTATGCCCACATAGGGCAGTTTGTCCAGATTGGCCCCGGTCCGCGGATGGCGCGGGGAAAAGGTCTCGTCCCAGTCCATGCCCGGGGCGCGGCGGGGCAGCAGCAGGCCGGCGTGCACGCCGTTGCTGTCCAGGTAGACCGGTATGCCGGACTCGGCCGGCCGCCAGTCCCGGTTGACCGGCAACAGGCCCAGGGTCAGCGCGGCGAGCAGATAGAGGGCGATCAGAGCCAGCAGGCCCAGCGCCGCGCGGGACAACAGGCGCGGCAGCCGGGCCGCCGGACGGGGCGGGCGGGATGGCATGCGCGGCTTACAACAGGACGACGTCGAATTGTTCCTGGGTGTAAGTGGATTCCACCGACAGCGAGATCGGCTTGCCGATGAAGTCGATCAGCATCGCCAGGCTTTGCGATTCCTCGTCTATGAACATGTCGATCACCGATTGCGCGGCCAGGATGCGGTAGCCCTTGGCGTCGAACTGGCGCGCCTCGCGCACGATCTCGCGCTGGATCTCGTAGCACACGGTTTGTGCGGTCTTGATCTCGCCGCGGCCCTGGCAGGTGGGGCAGGGCTCGCACAGCACGTGGGCCAGGCTTTCGCGGGTGCGTTTGCGGGTGATTTCCACCAGGCCCAGGCTGGTGAAGCCGTTGAGGGTGACGCGGGTGCGGTCGCGCGCCATCGCCTTGGCCAGCTCCGCCAGCACCGCGGACTGGTGCTCGTCGTTGTCCATGTCGATGAAGTCGACGATGATGATGCCGCCCAGATTGCGCAGCCGCAGTTGCCGGGCGATGGTCTGGGTGGCCTCCAGATTGGTCTTGAAGATGGTTTCGTCGAAATTGCGGTTGCCGACGAAGCCGCCGGTGTTGACGTCTATCGTGGTCATCGCTTCGGTCTGGTCGATGATCAGATAGCCGCCGAACTTGAGGTTGACGCGGCGCGCCAGCGCCTTGTCGATCTCGGCTTCGATGCCGTGCAGCTCGAACAGCGGGCGTTCGCCGCTGTAGCGCTCGATCTTGTCCACGGCGATCTGCACGTATTGCTCGGCGAACTCCACCATGCGGCTGTAGTTCTCGGTGGAATCCACCACCACCTTGTCGGTGAAGTCGCTGACCATGTCGCGCAGCACGCGCACCGCCAGCGGCAGGTCCTCGTAGAGCAGGCTTTGCGCCGGCAGGTGCTGGGACTTGTGGCGGATGTCGGACCACAGCTTGGACAGGTAGTCGATGTCGGCGGCCAGCTCGTCGTCGCGCGCGGTCTCGGCGCTGGTGCGGATGATGTAGCCGCGCGGGCTATTGGCCGGCAACAGCTTTTCCAGCCTGGATTTCAGATTGTGGCGCTCGCTTTCGCTGTCTATCTTCTGCGAGACGCCGATGTGCTCTTCCTGCGGCAGGTGAACCAGGAAGCGGCCGGCCAGAGAGATCTGAGTGGACAGGCGCGCGCCCTTGGTGCCGATCGGGTCCTTGATCACCTGCACCAGCACGGTCTGGCCTTCGAACAGCATTTTTTCGATGCGTTGCGGCTCGGTCGGGTGCTGGCGTTGTTCCAGCACGTCGGCGATGTGCAGGAAGGCCGCGCGCTCCAGGCCGATTTCAATGAAGGCGCTCTGCATGCCGGGCAGCACGCGCTTGACCTGGCCCAGGTAGATGTTGCCGACGATGCCGCGGCTGGCGGCGCGCTCCACGTGCAGCTCCTGGACGACGGCGTCTTCCAACACCGCGACCCGGGTTTCCTGCGGGGTGATGTTGACCAGGATTTGTTCTTTGGGGCGCGGCAGATCGCGCGGCAGGGGTATCGATTGATGCAGCATGGTGGTTCCCCGCGCGCTCATGGAAACTGAAAGCCGAATTCGCTCAGCAGCGCCGCGGTTTCGAAGATAGGCAGGCCCATCACGCCGCTGTGGCTGCCGTGGATGCGCTCGACGAAGACGCCGGCCTTGCCCTGGATGCCGTAAGCGCCGGCCTTGTCGAAAGGCTCGCCGCTGTCCAGATAGCGCTCGATGTCCTGCTCGCTGAGCGGACGGAAGAACACCTCGGTCACCGAGGTCTTGAGTCTGACTTGTTCGCCTTCGCGCACCGCCACGCTGGTGATGGCCTGATGGCCGCGGCCGGAGAAGGCGCGCAGCATGCGGCGGGCGTCGTCGGCGTTTTCCGGCTTGCCGAAGATTTCGCCGTCCATCGCCACCGTGGTGTCGGCGGCCAGCAAGGGCCGGGACGGCAGTCCGCAAGACTCCACCACCTGCCAGCCGGCCTCGGCCTTGGACAGCGCCAGCCGTTCGGTATAGGCGACGGCGGACTCGCCGGGCCGCACCGATTCGTCGATGTCGGCGTGGATGCGCTCCAGGTGCATGCCCAACTGTTCCAGAATTTCGCGGCGGCGCGGGCTGCCGGAAGACAGGTAAATCCGGGTGTCATTTGCGGTCATGATAGTCTGCTCATTTGTTCTTTCGGTCGTCGTCTAGGTTACCAGACGCGTGATGCCGCAACCATCGAATCCATCAGACGCCGGGCGTTTTCAGGCCGGCAAGCTCCCATTCAAATGGCGTCAATTTCCTGTTTTTAAAGGCGTGGAAGCGGCGCGCGGACGGGTTTTTTTCCGGCGGCCTGCTGCGGCGGAGCGCGCTGCCCGGTATCATGGCGGCTTGCTTCCCCATCTCCTGTCGTCATACCCCGATGCCCAAGTCCAGCGTTTCCCCGTTTGCCCGCGCCGCCACTTTGGCGGCCATTCTGTTGATCCTGTTCAATCCCTTGGGCATCGATCTTTACCTGTCGGCGATGCCGGCGATGCAGCGGCATTTCCAGGCCGACGTCGCGATCAGCCTCAGCGTGTTCATCTTCAGCCTGGGGCTGGGGCAGTTGCTGTTCGGCCCGCTGGCGGACCGGATCGGCCGCAAGCCGGTGGCCCTGGGCGGCCTGCTGCTGTATGCGGCGGCGGCCTATCTGGCCAGCCGCAGCGACAGCCTGGGCGGTTTCCTGGGCCTGCGCGCGCTGCAAGGCCTGGGCGCCAGCGCCAGCTCGGTGTGCGCGTTCACCCTGGTGCGCGATTGCTTCTCCGGCAACGCGGCGGCCCAGCGCTACAGCCTGCTCAACGCCGCGCTGAACGTGGTGCCGGCGATGGCGCCCTTGCTGGGCGGCTGGCTGACCGCGCGCTGGGGCTGGCAGTCCTGCTTTCTGGCGCTGGCCGGCAGCGCGGTGCTGGCGGCGGCGTGGCTGGCCTGGAAAATGCCGGAAACCCGGCCCGCGGCTTCCAGCGCCGCCGGCCCGGCGATGGGCATGCGCCAGGTGCTGGCGACGCCGGCGCTGCGCCGTTACGGCGCTTGCTGCTGCGCGGCGCTGGCCTTGATCGTCAGCTATGTGACGCTGGCGCCGGCGGTGCTGATCGAGCGCGGCGGTGTGGGCAGCACCACCTTCGGCCTGCTGTTCGGCGGCAACGCTCTCTTGGTGATGGCGGCCAGCTTCCTGGGTCTGAAGCTGATCGGCCGCTTCGGCCAGAAGGCGATGTTGCGTTACGGCCTCAACATCATGTTGCTGGCCGGCGTATTGCTGCTGGCGCTGTCCGGCCAGCCGGGCGCTTGGCATTATATGTTGCCGATCGGCGTGCTGAGCGTGGGCTTCGCCTGGACGCTGGGGCCGGCCAGCGGCATGGCCATGGCGCCGTTTTCCCAGGGCGCCGGCCGCGCTGCCGCCTTGCTGGGCTGCGGTCAGATGCTGTTCGCCGCCGCCGTGTCGGCGGGGCTCGCGGCGCTGCCCTTGCCGGGCGAATGGGCGCTGGGCGCGACGGTCCTGCTGCTGGCCGGCCTGTGCCGCTGGCTGACCCGGCCCGCGGCGGCGATTCGGGAAAATCCTCACTGATTTTCAAGCGTTTGGCATGTATTGTGAGATTTGTGGCGCGGGTCCGGCTTTAGCTCTTGTCGGGCAGCCTACAATCGGCAGACAATTGGCCCAAATTTGAGAGTTGACTTCGACAATGAGGCGCGGCGGCAAATCACCCGGCGCTTCTCCGTTCTTTGCACTGATTAGCAGATTTCATGAACAAACATATTCCGCGCAAGCGTTTCGGCCAGAATTTCCTGCAAGACGCCAGCGTCATCGCCAACATCGTGCATGCGGTGAACCCGCAGCCGGACGACGTCGTCATCGAAATCGGTCCCGGCCTGGGCGCGATCACCAAGCCGCTGCTGGCGGCGCTCAAGCACTTGCACGTGGTGGAGATCGACCGCGACATCATCAGCCGCCTGCAAAAGGAGTTTCCGGCCGAGCGCCTGAGCATCCACGCCGGCGACGCGCTGGCCTTCGACTTCGCCTCCGTGGCGGAGGGCAAGCTGAAGATCGTCGGCAATCTGCCCTACAATATTTCCACGCCCTTGCTGTTCCATCTGGCCACTTACGGCCAGAAAGTCACCGACATGCATTTCATGTTGCAAAAAGAGGTGATTGAACGCATGGTGGCGGAGCCGTCCACCGCCGATTACGGCCGGCTGACGGTGATGTTGCAGTACCGTTTTGAAATGGAGAATATCCTGCACGTGCCGCCGGAAGCGTTCTGGCCGCCGCCGAAGGTGGATTCCGCCGTGGTGCGGATGATTCCGGCGCCGGGCCGCTGCGGCGTGGCCAGCGACGAGCTTCTGCTGGAGCAGGTGGTGACCACGGCGTTCTCGCAGCGGCGCAAGACGCTGAAGAACAATCTGAAGGGCCTGCTGGACGCGGAGAGTTTCGCCGCGCTGGAAATGGACCCCGGATTGCGGCCGGAGAATCTGCCGGTGGAGGATTACGTCCGCCTGGCCAATTATCTGAGCGCGAAAGGCCACAAGGCCAAACGTCAGTAACGGGGCTTTGGCAACGTAAAAAAATACGAGCGGGCGTTCAGCGCCCGCCGCACTACAAAGAGTCGTCCGTCCCCGTCCTTGTCGGCGGGGGCTGTCTATCACAGGAAGTGAAAAAGGAGAAACTTCATGCGTATTCGCTCCACCCTGATCTGTGCCGCCACTCTGGGCGCCTTCTGCGCCGCTCCGGCCATGGCAGCCGAACTGACCGGCACCCTGAAGAAGATCAAGGATTCCGGCGTGATCGTCCTGGGCAACCGCGACGCGTCCATTCCGTTTTCCTACTACGACAACAACCAGAAGCCGGTGGGCTACTCGGTGGACTTGGCCAATAAAGTGGTCGAGCAGGTGAAAAAAGAGCTGAAAATGCCCAACCTGCAGGTCAAGTACAATCTGGTGACCTCGCAGACCCGCATCCCGCTGGTGCAGAACGGCACCGTGGACCTGGAGTGCGGCTCCACCACCAATAACGTGGAGCGTCAGAAGCAAGTGGCGTTCTCGGTGGGCATCTTCGAGATCGGCACCCGTTTGCTGACCGCCAAGACCTCGGGCATCAAGGACTTTCCGGATCTGAAGGGCAAGAACGTGGTGACCACCGCCGGCACCACCTCCGAGCGCCTGATCAAGGCGATGAACGCCGACAAGAAGCTGGGCATGAACATCATCTCGGCCAAGGATCACGGCGAATCCTTCCTGATGCTGGAGTCCGGCCGCGCCGCGGCGTTCATGATGGACGACGCGCTGCTCTACGGCGAGATGGCCAAGGCCAAGAGCCCGGCCAACTGGGTGGTGACCGGCAAGGCCCAGTCCTACGAGATCTACGGCTGCATGATGCGCAAGGAAGACCCCGCCTTCAAGAAGGTGGTGGACGCCGCGCTGAGCAACACCTTCAAGTCCGGCGAGGTCAACAAGATCTACGCCAAGTGGTTCACCAGCCCGGTGCCGCCCAAGGGCCTGAACCTGAACTTCCCGATGTCCGATGAATTCAAGGAGCTGATCGCCAAGCCGACCGACAAGTCTGCCGAGCAGATGTAAGTCGCGGTTGGCGCGCCGCCGCCCCGTCCTCCCCGCTGTCTGGCGCGGAGCCCGGGGCGCGTGGCCGTACCCGCTTTCTTTGTGTGTGGCCGGGCGTTTGCGCCGGCCGCGGCCCGCCTGCGCATGAGCGCGCCCGGCGGGCTGGCGTTGTGGGAGTGAAGCATGAATTACCACTGGGACTGGATGGTGTTTTTCAAGTCCACCGGGGTGGGTAGCGAGATCTATCTGAACTGGTTCGTCACCGGCCTGGGCTGGACCATCGCCGTGGCGCTGGCCGGCTGGGCGATCGCCCTGGCCTTGGGCTCGGTGCTGGGCGTGATGCGCACGGTGCCGAATCGCTGGGTGGCCGGCATCGCCGCCGCCTATGTCGAGTTGTTCCGCAATGTGCCCTTGCTGGTGCAATTATTCGTCTGGTACTTCCTGATCCCGGACCTGCTGCCCGAGGGCGCGCAGATCTGGTTCAAGCAGGACCTGGCGCCGGCCACATCCGCCTTCTTGTCGGTGGTGGTGTGTCTGGGCCTGTTCACCGCGGCGCGGGTGTGCGAACAGGTGCGCACCGGCATCGAAGCCTTGCCGCTGGGGCAGCGCAACGCTTCGCTGGCCATGGGTTTCTCCCTGGCGCAAACCTATCGCCACGTGTTGCTGCCGCAGGCTTTCCGCATCATCATTCCGCCGCTGACCAGCGAGTTTCTGAATATTTTCAAGAACTCCTCGGTGGCCTCGCTGATCGGCCTGATGGAACTGCTGGCGCAGACCAAGCAGACCGCGGAGTTCTCCGCCAACATCTTCGAGGCCTTTACCTTGGCCACCATCATCTATTTTGTGCTCAATATGAGCCTGATGACGCTGATGGCCTGGATTGAACAGCGGGTGCGCATTCCCGGCATGATGGGGGGCAAATGATGGATTTCGATTTCAGCCAGATCGGCCCGGCCTTGCCGGGACTGTGGCAGGGCATGCAGCTGACGCTGAAGCTGCTGGTGATGGCGGTGGTGGGCGGCGTGGTGCTGGGCACTCTGCTGGCGCTGGCCAGGCTGTCCGACAACCGGGTGCTGGCGCCGTTGGCCAAGTTCTACGTCAATTACTTCCGTTCGATTCCGCTATTGCTGGTGATCTCCTGGTTCTACCTGGTGGTGCCGCTGTTGCTGAACTGGATCACCGGCAATTTCGAGCCGGTGGGGGCGTTCACTTCCTGCCTGGTGGCTTTCGTGATGTTCGAGGCGGCGTATTTCTCCGAGATCGTCCGCGCCGGCATCCAGGCCATTCCCAAGGGACAGGCCGGCGCCGCCTACGCGCTGGGCATGAATTACGGCCAGGTGATGCGTCTGGTGATTCTGCCGCAGGCCTTTCGCAAGATGACGCCGCTCTTGCTGCAACAGTCCATCATCCTGTTCCAGGATACTTCGCTGGTGTACGCTGTCGGCTTGATGGATTTTCTCAACACCGCCCGCTCCAAGGGCGACGTCGTCGGCTTGCCGCATGAGTTCCTGCTGTTTGCCGGCGCAGTCTATTTCGTGATCAGTTTCGGCGCTTCGCGGCTGGTGAAGCGTATGCAAAAGAGGTTGGCTGTATGAGCGCAATGATTTCCCTGAAGCAAGTCAGCAAATGGTATGGCCAGTTCCAGGTCCTGACCGATTGCACCACCCAGGTCGCCAAGGGCGAGGTGGTGGTGGTGTGCGGGCCGTCCGGCTCCGGCAAATCCACCCTGATCAAGTGCGTGAACGCGCTGGAGCCGTTCCAGAAGGGCGAGATCATCGTCGACGGCATTTCGGTGGGGGCGCCCAAGACCGATCTGCCCAAGCTGCGCAGCCGCGTGGGCATGGTGTTCCAGCACTTCGAACTGTTCCCGCATCTGTCCATTACCGAGAATCTGGCCATCGCCCAGGTCAAGGTGCTGGGCCGCGGCCAGGACGAGGCGCGCGACAAGGGCTTGAAATTGCTGGACCGGGTGGGGCTGAAGGCGCATGCCGACAAGTTTCCCAGCCAGCTGTCCGGCGGCCAGCAGCAGCGGGTGGCGATTGCGCGCGCGCTGGCGATGGATCCGATCGCGATGCTGTTCGACGAGCCCACCAGCGCGCTGGACCCGGAGATGATCAACGAGGTGCTGGACGTGATGACCGAACTGGCGCACGAGGGCATGACCATGATGTGCGTGACTCACGAGATGGGCTTTGCCCGCCGCGTGGCCAATCGCGTGATCTTCATGGACCAGGGCCATATCGTGGAGGATTGCGACAAGGACGAGTTCTTCGGCAATCTGGACGGCCGTTCCGAGCGCGCCCGTCACTTCCTGTCCAAGATATTGCAGCACTAAGAACCTATTCACGATCTCGCGAGCTAAGGCGAGACAAGGCGAAAACGAGAGAAAAAGCGGAATGTACAGGTGGTACATGAGCATTTTGAGCTCGGTTTCAACGCCGTATCGCCGATGCGCAGCAGGTCGTAAACAGGTTCTAAGCCAGGTTCTGGTCAAAGTAAAAGCCCGCCGTTTGGCGGGCTTTTCGTTTGGACGGAGCGATCAGTTGCCGTTCTTGATCTGTTGGCTGACCTGGTTCTCCTCCTGATTCAGCGTTTTTTGCTCCTGCTTGGTGATGTGGCCGTGATCGAGTTTGGCCATGTCCTGCTCCTGCTGGCGGATGTCGCGGTCTTCGCCGTGCAGCTTGCGCGCTTCGTCGCGGCTGATCTTGCCTTCCTTCAGTTCGCGGTGAATGCGGCGGTCCTGATGATGCAGGCGCTGATTGACTTCCTCGCGGCGCGGATGCTCCTTCTGCCATTCGGATTCGGCCCGGGCCTGGGCGGCGAGCAATAGGCTGGCGGCGAGCAGGCCGGTCAGCAGCAGGGGGCGAGCGTTCGTTTTCATCTTGATCTCCTGGGATGGCAATGATTGCCAGATGTCATCCTAGAAGGGGGCAGGGCAAGTGTTTGTTAAGGCTGTTTAATCTGTGTTGCCCGCGGCGGGCTTAGACATGAAAACTAAGAAATCTCCGTCCGCGGGCGCATGGCGGTTCAGAAAATCCAGTTTGGCGGCGCGGTCCAGCCGCTTGAACGCGTATTCGGCCTTCAGCGCCTCGGAGCGGCCTGCGCAGACCAGCACCAGGGCCAGCGCCTGCGGCGGGTTGAGCCGGGTGTAGCGCGCGCCCTTGCCGGCGGCGTGCTGGGCGTAGCGGCGCGCCACGTCGGTGGTGACGCCGGTGTAGAGCGCGCCGTCGCGGCAGCGCAGCACATATAAAAACCAGGGCCGGGGGGAAGCCCGGCCCTGCGTGTCCCGCGCGTCGGCGGATTTAGATGCTGGCATCCAGATTGGCCAGCGGGCTGATCAGCACCCGTTCGGTGCGGTTGCCCTTTTGCACGGTGACGCGCAGCTTCCATTCGCCGACGGTGATTTCATCGCCTTCGCGCGGAATGCGCTCCAGGCAGTCCATCAGCAGGCCGGCCACAGTGTGGAAGTCTTCGTCTTCGAAGTCGCCCAGCACGATGTGCTGCTCCAGCGTCACCAGTTCCAGGCTGCCTTCCACGTCGAAGCTGCCGTCGGCCTGCGGCACGATGGCCGGCAGTTCGTGACGCTCGTGTTCCTCCGGAAACTCGCCGGCGATCGCCTCCATCAAGTCCTTCTGGGTGACGATGCCTTCCAGGCTGCCGAACTCGTTGACCACGAAGGCCATGTCCGCCGAGTGCTGGCGGAAGCTCTCCAGCGCCTTGAGCACGGTGACGGTTTCCGGCAGCACCAGCGGCTGGCGCAGCGCGGCGTCGATATTCATTTCGCCGCCATCCAGCAACTGGGTCAGCAAGTCCTTGCGCGCGACGATGCCTTGAGGCTCGTCGATGCTGCCGTCCTTGATCACCACCAGCCGCGAGTAAGGACTGTCGCGCAGCACTTTGCGCTGCGCGTCCTGGCTCTGGCTCAGGTCCAGGCGGTGCACGTCGGCGCGCGGCGTGGCGATCACGCGGATCGGCCGCTCGGCCAGGGTCAGCACGCTGTGTATCATCGCGCGTTCGTTTTGGGCGAAAGCTTCCTGCGGCTCGGCGTCCTTGCTGTCCTCCACCTTGCCTTCGTCGGCGCTGGGGCTGGTCAGCTTGCTGCCCATCAGGCTGAGCACCGCGTTGGCGGTGCGTTCACGCAAGGACTGGTTGCGGTTCAGGTAGCGGATGCGATTGGCCTGCGACACCTGGTTGAAGGCTTCAATCAGCACCGAGAAGCCGATGGCCGCGTACAGATAGCCCTTGGGAATATGGAAGCCGAAGCCTTCCGCCACCAGGCTGAAGCCGATCATCAGCAGGAAGCCCAGACACAGCATCACCACGGTGGGGTGGGCGTTGACGAAGGCGGTCAGCGGTTTGCTGGCGGCGATCATCATCAGCATGGCGACGATGACGGCCAGCATCATCACCGGCAGGTGTTCGGCCATGCCGATGGCGGTGACTACCGAGTCGATGGAGAATACCGCGTCCAGCACCAGAATCTGGGCGACGACGGTGCCGAAGGCGGCGTAAGCCTTCTGGCCGTTGCTCTTCACTTCATCCACGCCTTCCAGGCGTTCGTGCAGTTCCGTGGTGGCTTTGAACAACAGGAATACACCGCCGCCCAGCATGATGAGATCGCGCCCGGAGAAGGGCTGGCTGAGCACGTGGAACAGCGGCGAGGTCAGCGTCACCAGCCAGGAGATGCTGGCCAGCAGCACGAGACGCATAATCAGGGCGAGCGACAGGCCGGTGATGCGGGCGCGGTCGCGTTGGTGCGGGGGGAGCTTTTCCGCCAGGATGGCGACGAAGATCAGGTTGTCAACGCCCAGCACCACCTCCAGGATGATCAGCGTGAGGAGGCCAAGCCAGGCGGAAGGGTCAGACAGCCACGAAACGTCCATGATGAAAACGAAGATTCCTTATAGATAAAAACGGGGTAAAAATAGCACAGTCGGGGCGCGATTAACAAAAATCCATTGCGCCCGGCCGCGGCGGCAAGAAAAAACCCCGCCGAGGCGGGGTGGCTCGGGAGGCGGTTTACAAGCCGCCGTAGGAATGCAGGCCGGCCAGGAACATATTGACGCCGAGGAAGGCGAAGCTGGTGACGAACAAGCCCACCACCGCCCACCATGCCAGCGGCGCGCCGCGCCAGCCCTTGACCAGGCGGATGTGCAGCCAGGCGGCGTAGTTCAGCCACACGATCAAGGCCCAGGTTTCCTTCGGGTCCCAGCTCCAGTAACCGCCCCAGGCGTCGGCGGCCCACATCGCGCCCAGAATGGTGGCGATGGTGAAGAACAGGAAGCCGACGGCGATGGCCTTGTACATCACCTCGTCCAGCACTTCGGCCGGCGGCAGCTTGTCCTTGAGCCAGCCCTTCAGCGCCAGCAGTTCGGCGATGCCGAGCATGGCGGCGATGGCGAAGGCGCCGTAGCCGACGAAGTTGGCCGGCACGTGTATCTTCATCCACCAGGATTGCAGCGCCGGGATCAGCGGCTGGATCTCATGGGCCTGGCGGTCGAAGGTGTACCACAGGATGAAGCCGACCGAGGCGCAGATCACCAGCAGCACGAAGGCGCCCATCTGGCGCGCCGCGTACTTGGCCTCGTAGTACAGATACATCAGCGCGGTGATCAGCGTGAACAGTACGAAGACTTCGTAGAGGTTGGAGACCGGGATGTGGCCGATGTCCGGGCTGATCAGATAGCTTTCGTACCAGCGGGTGAACAGGCCGGCGAGGCCCATGACCGACGCGGCCCAGGTCAGGCCGCTGCCCATGCGGTTCAGCGTGTCGGAGCGGGTCAGCAAGCCGGCCCAATACGAGAAGGCGGCCAGGAAGAACAGCGTGCACATCCACATGATGGAGGATTGGCTGGACAGCATGTATTTGAGCAGGAAGGCGGTCTGGCCGCGCGCCAGCTCGTGCTGATACACCTGGATCGCCAGCAGCGAGATACAGCCGGCCAGCGGGAAGAACCAGCGCCAGGCTTTCCAGAACCAGCCCAGGCCGATCAGTCCCAGCGCGGAGCCGGCCAGGATGGCCTGTTCGTAGCCGTCCATGTAATGGTTGTACAGCGCGTAGCTGTAGCCGGCGGCGGCCAGCACCAGCAGCGCGTAGAGCCAGTCGGCCGGGGTCAGCCGTTTCAGTAGCGGCTGCCGCGAGAAAGAAGCGTGGGCCAGTTCCATCATGCACCTCGTACCAGCTGTTTGATAAGTTGAGTATGGCGCGCAAAGTCGCCGTCCAGATCGCGATTATGCCGGTTTGACGTCATCGCGACCCGTACTTTGGAACCGTTGACGCGTACCCACAGGCGCAGCTCGCGCACATAGAACATCAGGATGATGCCGAAAACCAGCAGCACCGAGCCCAGATAGACCAAGGTCTTGCCGGGCGAGCGGGTCAATTGCAGTCCGGAGGCCTGCACCTGCTCGAAGCCTTCCAGCTGCAGGAAGACCGGCGCGCCGTAGTCGTGCAGCGAGCTGGCCGCCACCAGGCTGTCCAGCAAGAAGCGGTAATGCTCGCTGTCCAGCTTCATCGGCGGCAGGCCGGCTTTTTCGTCGGCCACCGACATCACGTCCA
Source organism: Chromobacterium sp. Beijing (assembly GCF_021496765.1). NCBI lineage: Bacteria > Pseudomonadati > Pseudomonadota > Betaproteobacteria > Neisseriales > Chromobacteriaceae > Chromobacterium > Chromobacterium sp. Beijing. The sequence continues at coordinate 3,609,296 of NZ_CP053750.1, read as the reverse complement.
CCACCGCGCCTTGCAGGATCTTGATATAGGTTTGCGCCACCGCCTGGCGCTTGTCCTGCGGCACGCGGTCGTCCAGGAATTTCTCCAGGCCGACGAAGCCGCTGTCGCCAAAGCGCGCCAGCACCCATTTGACGCTGTCGGTGAACTGCTGCTGCATCGCCGGGCTGATGGCGTCGCCTTTCAGCGCCTTGTGCGCGGCGCGGCGGGCGATCTCGTCGTAACGCGCCGGGTCCAGCAAGGCGGCGCGCAGGCGCATGAAGCGCTCCACGCTCATCTCCTCGTCCAAGGGGATGCGCACGTACTGGAACGGTTCGGCCACGGTCTTGCGCACGCCGGCCATCATATAGCTGGCGCCGTCCTGCTGGATGGGCGCCATATAATGCATGAACTCCACCGCCTGGCCCTGGGCGTCGCGCAGCTTGAAGCTGATCGACGGGCCCTGGTTTTTCAGCTGCTTGTCCTGTTTGACCTCGCGCGCGTCGTGCATGCGCTGCGACAGCGTGCGCTGGCCTTCCTGCGGCTTGCCGATGTTTTCGATATTGAAGACGCGCAGCTCGCCCACTTCCAGCGTGTAGTCCTTGCCGTTGGCTTTCAGCGGCTGGCTGGACATCGACACCGCCGGAATCTCGGTCGGACGCGCTTGCGGCGCGGCCAGATTCCAGGCCTTGAACTTGAGCGGGGACGCGCCGTCGCCGAAGCTGGACTGGTAGATGGCGATGCCGTCGACGATCAGCGGGTGGTTGACCTTGACCGTGGCCTCGGTGGTTTTGCCGCTGGCCTTGTCGGTGACCACGATGTCGCTGGCGAACAGCTTGGGCATGCCGTTGCTGTAGTAATCGACGTGGAACTTCTTCAGGGTGATGATGAAGGGCAGTTCCTGCACCAGATAGCCGTTGCCGGCGTTGAGGAAGGTGACGTCGGCGCTCTTGTTCTCCGCGATGGTGACGTTGCCGCGGAAGGACAGATTGTTCGAGCCCAGCCGGCTGGCCGCCGGAATCTGGTTTTGCGGCACGTCGCGGGTCTCCGGCACCACGCGGCCGGTGAGCTCGCCGATTTTCAGCGGCAGGTTGCCGTCCAGCAGGCCGCCGATGCAGATCACCACCAGCGCGATGTGGGCGAAGAAATAACCGAGCTTGCCGGCCGCGCCCTTCTTGGCCGCCAGCACCAGGCCGCCGTTGGCGCGAGGCTGCTCCTTGAGGCGGAAGCCTTGCGCCTGCAAATAGGCGCGCGCGGCGTCGGCGTCGAAGCCTTCGGCCTGGAAGCTGACGCTGTGCTTCATCGCCGCCAGGGAGTTGTCGGAGGCTTTTTCGCGGTAGGCGCGCATGTCCTTGATGAAGCCGGGACCGTTGCGCAGAATGCACAAGCTGGTGGACAGCACCAGGAAGGTGAGGATGGTGAGGAACCACGCCGAATGGTAGACGTCGTACAAGCCTAGCCATTCAAACGCTTGAAACCAGAATTGCCCGAACTCGAAAGCGTAGTTGGGATAGGGTTCGTTCTGTTTCAGAACCGTCCCGATCACCGAGGCGATGGCCAAGATGGTCAGCAGGCCGATGGCGAATCGCATCGAACTGAGCAACTCATACCAGGCGTGAGCCAGGCTGTTGCGGCTAGTTTTTTTCATAGTGGCGTAAAGTGCAAAAAGGAAAGCCCGTGGACGGGTCTTCCCTTTTGAGCCGGCGTGCCGGGCAAAGTTGCCGGCGCGCCCCGGAGCGCGGGCGGCGGAGCCCCCGCAGGGGCGGCCCCTGAGGGGCCGTCAGGCTCGGCCGGTGCGGCCGGGCTGCTCAACGCTTAGCGCAAGCCGGAAATGTATTCGGCCACCGCTTTCATTTCGGCGTCGCTCATGCGATTGGCGATGTCCTGCATCGGGCCGTTCTTGCGGTTCGCGCCGCCCTTGAATTCGTTCAGCTGCTTGACGATGTAGCCGGCGTGCTGGCTGCCCAGACGCGGATACTGGTCGGGCAGGCCCTTGCCGGCGGGACCGTGGCAGGACATACAGGCGGGAACCTGAGTGCCGGCGTTCCCGACGCGGTAAATCTTGGCGCCCAGCGGCATTTGCGCCTTGTCGGAGGCTTCGCGGTCCTTCGGCTTCTGCTCGCTGTAGTAGGCGGCGACATTGCGCATATCGTCCTCGGACAACATGGAGGCCATGCCCAGCATGGTCGGGTCCTTGCGCACGCCGGCCTTGAACGCCTTCAACTGGGTGTACAGATAGTGCGCGTTCTGACCCGCCAGCGTGGGGTTGGCCGCGGCTACGCTGTTGCCGTCAGTGCCGTGGCAAGCCGCGCAAACCGTTTCTACGATCTGTTTGGCCTTCACCGGGTCCGCCTTGACGGCTACCGGCGCAGCCGCCAACGCGTTTCCGGCCAGGGTTGCAGCCGCCATCGCCAACAGCATCATACGTTTCATGGTCGCTCCTTTAGGGGCTATCCCTAAATATCTGTAAAAGTGGCAATTTCAAACCTGCTATTCTATACCAACTGATTTCACCCTTACTACTATGTCGACTTTTCAAAACGCCCGATTTTATACCACCGTCAACCACATGAAGGACTTGCCGCCTACCCGAGCGGAGGTCGCTTTCGTGGGGCGCTCCAATGCCGGCAAGTCCAGCGCCATCAACACATTGGCCAATCACGGCCGCCTGGCGCGGGTGTCCAAGACGCCGGGCCGCACCCAGCACATCAATTTTTTTGAGCTGGGTAACGAATGTTTTCTAGTCGATTTGCCCGGTTATGGCTATGCCGAGGTGCCTGAAGCGGTTCGCGCGCACTGGGTGGAACTGCTAGGACGCTATCTGCAGTCGCGCCAGAGCCTGATCGGTCTGCTGTTGATCATGGACGCGCGCCATCCTTTGAAAGAGCTGGACCGCAAGATGCTGGAGTTCTTCCGGGTGAACCGGCGACCGGTGCATATCCTGTTGTCCAAAGCCGACAAACTGTCGCGCCAGGAGCAATCCAAGGTGCTGGCCCTGGTCAAGAGCGAGCTGAAAGACTATCCGGACGTCAGCGTGCAGATGTTCTCCAGCCTGAAGAAAAGCGGGGTAGAGGACGTGGAGCGGGTGGTGAACGGCTGGTTCGAGCAGTACATGGGACAGCCGGCCGCGGACGAGGCCGCGCCGCCGGAACTTTAGGAACAGGCCCGCACCTAAACAAGCAGGTGGCCAACACCTCCCGCTTGCCTCCCTGAGCGGGGCCTGGATTGATCAGGCTTACCCCGGCAGCAGCTTGCCGGGGTTTTTTATCGGCGGCGGAAACGAAAAAGGCGAAGGAGATTTCTCCTTCGCCTTTGTCATGAACCCGGCTTGATGGCTTACAAGCTGGTGACTACGGTCTCTACGTGCAGGTTCTCGGCGGCGTTGCGCACCGCGTCGCTGGAGCGGAAAGGCCCCAGGCGCACTTTGTAGACGCCTTCCTGATTCACGATGCCAAGTTTGGACTCGTACTTGTCGTCCATCTCGCCCAGCATTTTCTGCACCATCGCCTCGGCGTTGGACAGTTTGGAGAAGCTGCCCAGTTGCAGATACTTGGGCGTGTCTTCTACGCGTCGCGCGGTGTTGACGGGACGGGTGCTGGCGATGTTCTCGCCGCCGGCGTCCGGCCATACGCGTTCGATGGCGATCTTGGCGCTGCCTTGCTTGATGAAGCCCAGGCGGTAGGCCGCCGCGTAGGACAGGTCCATCAGGCGGCTCTTGTGGAAGGGGCCGCGGTCATTGACGCGCACCACCACGGATTTGCCGTTGTTCAGATTGGTGACCCGGGCGTAGCTCGGGATCGGCAGCGTAGGATGGGCGGCGGTCATGGCGAACATATCGTATTTCTCGCCGGAGGACGTCTTGCGGCCGTGGAACTGCTTGCCGTACCAGGAGGCGCGGCCCGTGGCTTGATAGGGCTTTTCGCGCGTGTCGGGACGGAAGCTCATCCCCAGCGCCGTGTAGGGCAGATTGGCCGACTTGATCAGCGGCTCTTCCTGCGGCACGGCGTCCGGCACCAGGTTCAGGTTGACCGGGATATGGTCCGCGGGACCATCGTTCTGGAAATAAGCTCCATTCTTGGCAACGGTTTTCTTGTTGCCGGTCGACGAGGACGCCGACTGGTTGGTGGCGCTGGCCGTCTTCACGGTGGAACAGGCCACGAGTACGAGACTGACGAACACAAGCCACAGCCATCGGAGTACTGATTGCATAGATCTCCCTTATGCTGTCGGAACCACTGCAAAACCTTGGCGCGCCGTTTCAACGTCGGCGCTTCGCGCTTGCTTGCAAGCGCCAAGTCCAGGCTTTCCAGAGTCCCTTGTTGGGCCGATCTGCGAACCGCTTCAGCTTCCCCCTGCGAAATCGAGCTGTCGCCAAGCCTCGAACACCGTCACCGCGACCGCGTTCGAAAGATTGAGACTTCTTGATTCTGGACGCATCGGCAAACGAATCCTCTGCTGGGGAGGCAATGACTCCAGCACTTCAGGCGGCAGACCGCGGGATTCGGGACCGAACAAAAAAACGTCCCCAGGTTGATAGGATATCCGGTCATGGCGCTCGGAGCCCTTGGTGGTGGCGGCGAAAATACGCCGTCCGCGCAAAGTCTCTTGACAAGCCGCCCAATCCTCATGAACCACTACGCGAGCGTACTCGTGGTAATCGAGTCCCGCGCGTCGCAGCTTGGCATCCTCCAAAGGGAAGCCCATGGGTTTGACCAGATGCAGTTCACAGCCGGTGTTGGCACATAAACGAATCACATTGCCCGTGTTGGGCGGTATTTCCGGCTGAAAAAGAATTACAGTGAACATCGTTGGCAGCCTGGATTGTTCCAAAGAATCAAAATCTTGGTCAAGTTTTAGGAGAAAAGGCCCTGGCGAGCACCCAGCCATCGACCCGTTTTGCCCCCTGTTTTTTCAAAATTTCGGCCAGCGCCGACAGGGTGGCGCCGCTGGTGGCGACGTCATCGACAATGGCGATGGAAAGCCCGTCACAGCGGCAATTTACGCCGAAAGCATGGCGGAGGTTTTTCCGGCGTTCGGCGCGCCCGAGCGAGGCCTGGGACGGAGTGTTGTATTTTCGCCAACAAACCTCGGCGCTCAAACGGCTCGCCATTGTAGCAGCGAATGCTTTTGCCAACTCATGACTTTGATTGAAACCGCGCTCGGCAAGTCGTTCTTTTGCCAGTGGAACGGGAATGACAAGGTGATAGTCTTGGCGGCGCGGACGGGCGAAATCGGCGAGCAGGCCGCTAAGCGCCGCGCCCATCTGCAGCTGTTTTCCGTATTTGAAGGCGTGGATCAGCGCGGCGAGCGGGTAGTCGAAGCAGTAGGGCGCGTACAGCGCGTCGAAGGCGGGCGGGCGGCGTTGGCATTGGCCGCACAGGCCGGAAACCGGCAGGGGTTCGGCGCAGCGCGCGCATTGCGCTGGCGGCAGCGCCGGCAGCCGGCGGCGGCAGTCGGCGCAGAAACCCCGGCTTGCCCGCCAATCCCCGCAGAGCCAGCAGGGTTGATTAAATATTGTGCACTTGTCAATTATGAGGCTTGTCATGTTTGACAGCATGGCGCCCTCCCCAGCAAGATGCGCTGATTCGCCCCACGCCCGGCCGGGCGTGGCACTCTGACGGTCCTGACGGCGCCAGCCGGAATTATCCTTGCCTGATCAAGGTCTTCCATCGCCGGACAGCGACCACAGCCAGGATAGACCATGCATTCTTCCGCTATCGAATTCAAGCCTTCCGCCACCCCGCACCCGGAGTCTCCCAGCTGGACTGTGGCGGAAATCGAAACCCTGCTGGCGCTGCCCTTCATGGAGCTGGTGTTTCGCGCGGCCGAGATTCATCGTCAGTTTTTCGACCCCGCCAAAGTGCAGCTGTCCACGCTGATTTCCATCAAGACCGGCGGCTGTCCGGAGGACTGTGGCTACTGTCCGCAATCGGCGCATCACGACACCCCGGTGCCCAATCAGCCGATGTTGACGGTTGATGAAGTTTTGAGCGCCGCGCGCGCGGCCAAGGCCAACGGCGCCAGCCGCTTTTGCATGGGCGCGGCCTGGCGCGGCCCAAGGACGCGGACTTGGAGAAAACTTTGGAAATGGTCAAGGAAGTCAAAGCCTTGGGCCTGGAAACCTGCGCCACTTTCGGTTTGCTGAAGGGAGGCCAGGCGGAAAAACTGAAGGCGGCGGGCCTGGATTATTACAATCACAATCTGGACACCTCGCCGGACAAATATTCCGATATCATTGCCACGCGCGACTACGAAGACCGCCTCGACACTTTGGGAAAAGTACGCAGCGCCGGTCTGTCGGTGTGCTGCGGTGGTATTGTTGGCATGAATGAAACCCGCAACGATCGCGCAGGTCTGATTGCACAGCTAGCGAATCTTGAGCCGCAACCGGAATCGGTGCCTATCAACAAGCTGGTCAAGGTGGAGGGCACGCCGCTGGAAGGCGCCGCGCCGCTGGACTGGACCGAGTTTGTGCGCACCATCGCGGTGGCCCGCATCGTGATGCCCAAAACCTATGTGCGATTGTCCGCCGGACGCCGTGAAATGGATGAGTCCACGCAGGCTTTGTGCTTCCTGGCCGGGGCCAATTCCATCTTCTACGGCGACAAGCTGTTGACCACCGGCAACCCGAGGTGGACGCCGACCGGCTCTTGCTGGAAAAGCTTGATCTGACGCCGCTTTGAGCGGTTTGGGCGGCGGATTCGCGGGCGATGTAAAAAATGTATATATAAGGAATAGCTTGGGCGGACGGCGAGGCCGGTTTCCGCCAAGCCCTTTACACGGGATATTTCGAGCCGATATGCGCTTTCAAGACCTGCCTGCCGCCCTGATGGATCTTTCCGCCACCCACCGCCGCCGCCAACGCGCGGTCGTCGACAGCCCGCAGGGGGTTGAAGTGGTGGTGGACGGACGTTCCTATGTTTCTTTCGCCAGCAACGATTACCTCGGGCTGGCCGATCACCCGGCCCTGGTGCGCGCCGCGCAGCAGGGTCTCGAGCGTTGGGGAGTGGGCGGCGGTTCATCGCATCTGCTGGCCGGCCACTTCAGCGTGCAGCAAGAAGCCGAGGAGGCGCTGGCGGAATTCGTCGGCCAGCCGGCGGCATTATTGTTCGGCTCCGGCTACGCGGCCAATCTGGCGATTGTCAGCAGCTTGCTGGATCGCGGCGACGCAGTGTTCGCCGACCGGCTGAACCACGCCTCGCTGAACGACGCCTGTAGGCTGAGCCGCGCCGAGTTCAAACGCTTCCATCACAACGATTTGACGCAGCTGGAGCGCTTGCTGGCCGAGTCCGACGCCAAAACCAAGCTGATCGCGGTGGAGTCGGTGTACAGCATGGACGGCGACGAAGCGCCGCTGCCCGCGCTCTTGGCGCTGGCCGAGCGTTACGAGGCCTGGCTGTACGTGGACGACGCCCATGGTTTCGGCGTGCTGGGCGAGGGCCGCGGCGCGCTGGCCGAGCACGGCCTGTCCAGCCCGCGCCTGATTTACATGGCGACCCTGGGCAAGGCCGCCGGCGTGGCCGGCGCCTTCATCGCCGGCGGCGCTGATCTGGTGGAATGGCTGATCAATGCGGCCCGCAGCTATATCTACACCACTTCCCAGCCGCCGGCGCTGGCCTGTGCGATCTTGGCCAGCCTGCGCCTGATCGCCGAGGCCGACGAGCGGCGCGCGCGCTTGCGCGAATCGATAGCAATCATCAAATCCGGACTATCCGAGTCCAAATACTCCGCAGGGGCTTCCCGAACGCCGATTCAGCCACTTATCATAGGCAGCGATGAACAGGCGTTGGCCTTGGCCGCCCGTCTGCGCGACCAGGGTTTGTGGGTGCCGGCGATCCGCCCGCCCACGGTGGCCGCAGGGACGGCGCGCTTGCGTCTGTCCTTGTCGGCCATGCACCAGCCGGAACACTTGCAGCGCCTGCTGTCCTGTATTCAGCACGCCGCGGCGTCCTGAGCCGACGCGCCCATGGGGAGGGGCGCGCCGGCATGGCCGGATTTTCCAGCTAACTCATACTACGATAATCACATGAAGAGCATGGCTGAATATCTGGCGACGCCAGAGCAGGCCGCCGCTATGGCGCTGTCTCTGCTGCAAGAGCAGGGAGGGGTGCGCGTTGCCGCGGTCTGGCGGCAGCTGGGGGCGGCTTGGCAGCTTTTGGCCGCGCTGGGCGACGCCGACGCCTTGCCCGGCGCGGAAGCGCTGGCGAGCGGGGACAGGCTGGACGCCGGCTGCGAGGCGATGCCTTTGCGCGCCGGCGAGCAAGTGCTGGGTTGGCTGGTGTGGCGCGGCGACGCCGGTCCGGCGTTGAATCCGTCCGCCGCCTTGCTGTGCGCCCATCTGCTGTGCGCGCGGCTGGGCGCGGAGCAGGTGGCCTCGCGCGAGGCCAACGAGGCCTTGTTCGATATTTCTCAGCTGGCCGAAGAGTGCGGCACCATCGATCAGGTATTGCCCGGCCTGCACCGGCAGATGATGCGGCTGATGGACGCCAGCAACTTCTACATCGCCCTGTACGACGATGAAGCCCAGGTCATCCACTTTCCCTTCTACATTGACCAGCGCGATCCCGCGCCGCCCGCCAGCGACGCCATTTTCCCGCTGAGCGGCCACGCCCAGTCCCTGACCGCCTGGTTGATACGCGGGGGCAAGCCGGTGGTGCTGAGCCGGGAGCGCCTGTTGGAAGTGTGTCAGCAGGAGGGCCTGAGCCGGCAAGGGCTGTTGCCGGCCAGCTGGATGGGCGCGCCGCTGGCCAATGCCGGCGGCCATGTCATCGGCGCGGTGGTGCTGCAGCTGTACGAGGATCAAACGCCGCTGACCTCGGCCGAGCAGCAGTTGTTTCTGTTCGCCGCCCGCCATGTCGGCTTCGTGCTGGAGCGGGTCTTGCACCGCAGCCAGCTGGAGCGTCAGGTCTGGCTGCGCACCAGCGAGCTGGAGGGCGCCAACGCGAGGCTGCGCGCCGAGGTGGCCGAGCGCAAGCGCGCCGAGCGTTTCCAGGGCGCCTTGTTCCGGATCGCGGAACTGTCCAATACCAGCTTGTCGCTGGAGGCCTTTCTCGGCGGCCTGCACCGCTTGCTGGCCGAGATGGTGCCGGCGCGCAATTGCCTGGTGGCCTTGTACGACCAGACCGAGGATTGCATCAGCTTCCCCTATTGCGCAGACGAATACGCGCCGCCGCTCAAGCCGCACCGGCCGGGCAAGGGCTTCGTCGAACAGGTGCTGCACAGCGGCCGGCCCTTGTTGATCGACCCCTATTCGCAACAGAACCGCCAGCCGGACGCCGACGAAGAACTGCCCCGGCCCAAGAGCTGGCTGGGCGTGCCCCTGTATTGCGGCACCGATCTTCTGGGCGTGCTGGCGGTGCAAAGCTATGAAGACGACGTGGTCTACAACTTCCGCGACCAAGAAGTGCTGGAGTTCGTCGCCAACCACATCGGCGCGGCGCTGACCCGGGTCAAGGCGCTGGAGAGCCTGCAAACCGCTTACGTGGAACTGGAGCAGCGGGTGCGCGAGCGCACCAGCGAGCTGGACGCGGTCAACGCCCAGCTGGAGTTCGACAGCCTGCACGATCCGCTGACCAAGCTGCCCAACCGCAGCTATTTTTCCAAGGCTTTGCGCCGGGCCTGGGAGGCGTACGCGAATGGCGGCGGCGAACGCTTCGCGGTGCTGTTCATCGATCTGGACCGCTTCAAGCTGGTCAACGACACCCTGGGCCATCTGGCCGGCGACCACCTCTTGTTCGAGGCCGGCGCGCGCATCCGCTCCTGCCTGCGTCATTACGATTTCCTGGCGCGGCTGGGCGGCGACGAATTCGCGGTGCTGATGTTCGGCATGGACGGCGGCGGCGACTGCGAGCGCATCGCCCAGCGCATCGTCAGCGAGTTCGAACGGCCGGTGATCCTGGCGGGGCGGGAGGTGTTCTCCACCGCCAGCGTCGGCGTGGTGCTGGCGGACCATGAGCATTACCACAAGGCCGACGATCTGCTGCGCGACGCCGACCACGCGATGTATTGCACCAAACAGCAAGGGCGGCAGGGCTATACCCTGTTCAACCACGAGTTGCGCATCAATCAGGCGGACCAGCTGGCGATGGAGAGCGAACTGCGGCGCGCGCTGGAGGAGGAGGGGCAGCTGCAGCCGTATTTCCAGCCCTTCATCGACGGCGACAGTGGCGAGCTGGTGGGCTTCGAGGCCTTGGCCCGCTGGCAGCACCCGCAGCGCGGCCTGATTTCGCCCGGCCTGTTTTTACCCATCGCCGAGGAAAGCGGGCTGATCACCCGGCTGGACCGCTATATGCTGAACGCGGCCTGCGCCCAATTGAGCGCGTGGCGCGTTCAGGGCCGGGTGGGGCCGGAGGTGGCCTTGCACATCAATCTGTCCTCGGCCCATTTCCACGATCCGGAACTGGCGGCCTGGATAGGAGAGCGCATCCGGCATTACCGGCTGCCGCCGGCGACGCTGCACCTGGAAATCACCGAGAGCGCGCTGATCGATCAGCCGGAAATCGCCGCCACCGTGATGCACGCGCTGCATGAACTGGGCGTGAGGCTGGCGCTGGACGACTTCGGCACCGGCTATTCGGCGCTGTCCTATCTGCACCGCTATCGTTTCGACGTGCTGAAGATAGACCAGTCCTTCGTCTTCGATCTCGACCGCACCCAGGAGTCGGCGGCCATTGTGCGCGCCATCCTGGCGCTGGCCAAGGCGCTGGATCTGGAGGTGGTGGCCGAGGGCGTGGAAACCGCCGCCCAGCTGGCCATGCTCAAAAAAATGGGCTGCGGCAAGCTGCAGGGTTTCTACTTCGCCGCCCCGGCGCCGGCGGAGGGCGTGGACTGGGAGCGGCTGGCCCGCTTCCGGCAGGAGTTCCAGAGTGAGCGCTAGCGGATGGCGGCGTTGGCCGCTGGCGTTCAACCGCTGGCGCTACAATCTGTACGCGCCGGTCTACGACCGGGTGGCGCAGGCCTTCGCCGCGCGCCGGCGCCGCTCCATCGCCCTGCTCAACCCGCAGCCGGAGGAGCGCATCCTGCTGGTGGCGGCCGGCACCGGCCTGGATCTGGATTTCATGGTGCGTTGCCGACATGTGGCCGCCATCGACATCTCGGACGGCATGCTGGAGCGGCTGAGCGCCCACGCCGCGGCGCTGGGCATGGCGGTGGACGCCAGGGTGATGGACGCGCAGGCGCTGGATTTTCCCGACGCCAGCTTCGACGCGGTGGTCTTGCATCTGGCGCTGGCGGTGGTGCCGGACCCGCAAGCCTGCATCCGCGAAGTGGAGCGCGTGCTCAAGCCCGGCGGCCGAGCGGCGGTGTTCGACAAATTCCTGCCCGACGGCCGGCGGCCGTCCTTATTGGGCAGCGCCGGCAATCTGCTGTCGCGGGCGATCGCCACCGATATCAACCGCCGGCTGGAAGATATCCTGGCGGCTTGTCGTTTGAGCAAGGTTCATGACGAAGATGCCGGACTAGGTGGTTTCTTTCGCATCGCGATCTTGCGAAAATGAAGGTTTCACCCCATCTGGTCGTCCATGAGTCTGTTTGTTGAAACGCTGGGCCAAGGCCCGGACGTGGTCCTGTTGCACGGCTGGGGCCTGCATGGCGGCGTGTTCAGCCGCGTGGCGGCGCGCTTGGCCGCCAGTCATTGCGTGCATCTGGTCGACCTTCCCGGTCACGGCGCTTCCGCTCCGCTGGCCTCCTTCGACGCCGACGCGGTGGCCGATCTGCTGGACCAGGCCTTTCCATTGCCGCTGCAATTGGTGGGCTGGTCGCTGGGCGGTTTGATCGCCCAGCACTGGGCCGCTCGCCATCCGGACAAGATCAAGAGCCTGGCCTTGGTGGCGACCAGCCCGCGCTTCGTGCGCGACGACAGCTGGCCGCACGCGCAGGAGCGCAAGTCCATCGAAGCGGTGGCCGCCAGCCTGGACGGCGCCTTCGAACAGACGCTGGAGCGTTTTCTCGCCTTGCAGATGATGGGCGCGCCGTCGGCGCGCGACACGCTGAAGGCCTTGCGCGCGGACTTGTTCGCCCACGGCAGGCCGCAAGGCCTGTTGCCGGCGCTGGAACTGCTGCTGACGGCGGACGCGCGCGCGCTGGCCGGACGCATTCACTGCCCGGCGGGCCTGTTCTACGGCGCTCGCGACGCCATCACCCCGATAGGCGCCGGCCGTTGGCTGGCCGACGCGCTGGGCGACGCCCGGCTTTATGAATTTCCGCAAGCGTCGCACGCGCCGTTTCTGTCGCACGAAGCCGAATTCGTCGCCGCGCTTGCCCAGCATTTGGAAGCCCATGCATGACTGAAGCGTTTTACACCGACAAGGCGCGAGTGCGCGCCTCGTTCGAAAAGGCCGCCGCCAGTTACGACTCCGCCGCGGTCTTGCAGCGCGAAGTCTCCGACCGGATGTCCGAGCGGCTGGACTACATCAAGTTTCAGCCGCAAGTGGTGCTGGACGCCGGCGCCGGCACCGGCTACGGCTCGGCCCAGCTGCGCGCCCGCTACCCGGACGCGCGCGTGGTGGAGCTGGATCTGGCGCAGGCGATGCTGCAAGCCTCGCGCGCCAAGCAGCAAAGCGGCGACGGCCTGTTGAAGAAACTGTTCCGCCCCAGCCTGCCGTGGCAGGTGGTGGCCGACGTCGAGCGCCTGCCGCTGGCCGACGCCAGCGTGGACATGATCTGGTCCAGCCTCACCATCCAGTGGGTCAATGTGCCGGACAGCGTGTTCGCCGAATTCCGCCGCGTGTTGAAGCCCGAAGGTATGCTGATGTTTTCCACCCTGGGCCCCGACACCCTGCATGAGCTGCGCGGCGCTTTCGCCGGCGTGGACCGCGCCACCCACGTCAACCAGTTCATCGACATGCATGATCTGGGCGACGCGCTGATGCGGGCCGGTTTCGCCGAGCCGGTGATGGACATGGAGAAAATCGTGCTGACCTACGGCCGCGCCCGCGAGGTGATGGCGGACCTGAAGGCCATAGGCGCGCACAACGCCACCAGCGGCCGCGGCCGCGGCCTGATGGGCAAGCACGCCTGGCAGCGGGTGGAGGCGGCCTACGAGAGCCTGCGCCGCGACGGCAAGCTGCCGGCCACCTACGAGGTGGTGTACGGCCACGCCTGGAAGGGCGGCGACAAGAAGCTGGCCAAATTCAGCGAGGACGGCCGCCAGGTGATCGAGTTCGTCAAGAAGCGGCCGGACTAAGGCGATGCCGACCATCCGCCTGGCCGCGCCCAAGGATGCCGGCTGCCTGGCCGCCTTGTCGATTCAAGTGTGGCTGAGCACCTACGTCACCGACGGCGTCCGCCGGGACATGGCCGACTATGTGCTGAGCGAATTCACGCCGGCCAATTTCGAGGCGCTGATCGCCAGCCCCTCGCATCATCTGCTGGCGATGGAGCAAGACGGCTTTCTGCTCGGCTACGCGCTGATGAAGCTGGACAGCTCATGCCAAGGCTGCGACTTCCCCACCGTGGAAGTGTGCAGGATCTACCTGGTGGAAAGCCGCACCGGAGAGGGCCTGGGCCGGCATTTGCTGGAAGCGGCGCGGCAATGGGCGCTCGCCCTTCCCGAACCCGCGCGTTTGTGGCTGACGGTGTGGCACCGCAACGATCGCGCGATCGCCTTCTACCGCCGGCTGGGCATGACCGTCCACGGCGAATGCCATTTCGAATTGGAGGGCGCGCGGCATCTGAATTATGTGATGCTGGACTGCGCGCCCGTTGGGGCGGTTCCAACCACCGCCGATGCCTGAAAGCCCGATGAAATCATGATGAGCAAACACACACTCCGCCCCTGGCTGTTGGCGGGCATGGCCGCGCTGTTGTCGGCTTGTTCCACCTTGTCCTCCCCTCCCGCGGCGCAGCCGCCCAAGCCGGCGCTTAAGCCCAAGATCGGCTTGGCGCTGGGCGGCGGCGCGGCCAAGGGCTTTGCCCACGTCGGCGTGATCAAGGTGCTGGAAGCCGCCGGCCTCACGCCCGATCTGGTGACCGGCACCAGCGCCGGCAGCGTGGTCGGCAGTCTGTACGCCTCCGGCCTCAGCGGCATGCAGCTGCAAAGCCGGGCGATTCAACTGGACGAATCCAATCTGACCGATTGGACCTTGTCGAGCAAGGGCGTGATCAAGGGCGAGAAACTGCAGAACTGGATCAACGCTCAGGTGGCCAACAAGACCATGGAGCAATTGCCGCGGCCGTTCGGCGCGGTGGCCACCGAACTGGACAGCGGCCGCAAGGTGGTGTTCCGCCTGGGCAACACCGGCCAGGCCGTGCGCTCCTCGGCCAGCATTCCCAACGTCTTCCTGCCGGTGAAGATAGGAAACAAGAGCTATGTGGACGGCGGCCTGGTCAGCCCGGTCCCGGTCAGCGCCGCGCGCGAGATGGGCGCGGACTTCGTCATCGCCGTCGATATCTCGGCGCGGCCGCGCAAGGGCGCCGCCACCGGCTTTTTGTCCATGCTGGATCAGAGCCTGAACATCATGAACGGGCCGGCGCTGGCGCAAGAACTGAAGCAGGCCGACGTGGTGATCCGCCCGCAAGTGCAGAATATCGGATCCGCTCAATTCGACGCGCGTCATCAGGCTATTCTGGAAGGAGAGCGCGCCGCGCAGGCGGCGCTGCCGCAGATCAGGCAATTGCTGCAGCAAAAAGCCGTTGCCATGAATAAGTAATGGCATAATGCTGCCGGGCTGGCCCTGCATTGCAGCATGGCCGGCCGCCTTCCATCAGCAACCGCAGGCCCGGCCTGCCTGGAGACCTGAATGATCAAGCTTTACGGCGCTGCGCTGTCCCCTTATTACAACAAGGTCAAAATCGCCTTGCTGGAAAAGGGCGTCAACTTCCAAGAAATCCTCACCGCCCCTTCGCAGCAGGAAGAACTGCTGGCGAAGAGCCCGATGGGCAAGATTCCTTTTGTCGAAGTGGGCGGCCACGCCATGGCGGAGTCATCGGTGATCCTGGAATGGCTGGAGGACGCCTATCCCACCGCCTCCTTGCTGCCGCCGACGCCGAACGGCCGCGCCCACGCGCGCCAGCTGAGCGCGATGCTGGATTTGTACGTGCTGATGCCGGCGCTGCCCTTATACCGCCATTGGCTGTTCGGCAGCCCGCTGGAAGCGGGCGCGATCGACGCCGCGCGTCAGCAGATCGCCCGCGGCGTGGCCGCCTGCGCCCAGTTGCTGGATTATGGCCCTTGGGCCTGTGGCGAGGATTTCAGCAGCGCCGACATCGGCGCCGCCTGCGTCCTGCCGGCGCTGGAGCAGATGAGCAAGGCCTTGCTGGGCGAAGACCTGACCGCCGGCTTCCCCGATCGCGACGCCTATCTGCAGCGCCTGTCCGCCCGCAAGAGCGTGAGCCGGACCTGGAGCGAGCGTGAGGCGTCCTTGACCGCGTTCCGCGCGCGTCAGCAGCAATAGGGTAAACCGCAGGACAGGACCGACCCGCTTGCCGGCATTCGGCGTTTGAGTAATTATAGAGCTCAAACTCCAATCAAGTGTTTGCCCCTGACGCAAACGCCTTGCCCAAGCGGGAGGCCGTGATGAAGTTCGATATTCAGCTGCTGTTGTTGGCGATGGCGCCGGTGTTCCTGGCCTTCGTCGCCGGCGAGTTGTGGCATTTGCGCCGGCAGGGCCGGCTCAGTCTGTACGATTGGCGCGATTCAGTGTGCAGCGCCTGTCTGGGCTTGCTGCACCAGGGGGCGGACAAGTTGGCCTGGGTGCTGGCGCTGCCCTTGTACGCGTGGATTTACCAAGAACACCGGCTGTTTCAATTTTCCGACTCCTGGCTCAGCTTCTTGCTGTTGTTCATCGGCCAGGATTTCCTCTATTACTGGTTCCATCGCGTCAGCCACCGCGTGCGTTGGCTGTGGGCGGCGCACAGCGTGCATCACAGTTCCACCCGGATGAACTTCACCACCGCCTTCCGCCAGAGCCTGATGTATCCGCTGGCCGGCATGTGGGCGTTCTGGCTGCCGCTGGCCTGGCTGGGCTTTCCGCCGGAGCAGGTGGTCGGCGTGGTGTTGCTGAACCTGGCCTTCCAGTTCTTCGTGCATACCCAGGCCTGCCCCAAGCTGGGTTGGCTGGAATACGTTCTTAACACCCCGTCCATCCATCGCGGCCACCATGCCAAGAATCCGCGCTACATCGATCACAACTACGCCGGCGTGCTGGTGGTCTGGGACCGCCTGTTCGGCACCTATGTGGAGGAAAGCGCCGACGATCCCTGCGACTACGGCACGGTCAAGCCGGTGAACAGCTTCAATCCGCTATGGGTCAGCGTGGTGGAATGGCGCGATATGTTGCGGGAAGCCTGGCGCGCGCCCAACTGGAAGGACCGCTGGACGGTCTTGTTCGGCCCGCCGGAAGAGGCGGAGGCGGCCGCGGCGCGCTGGCGCTGAGGGCATGAAAAAAGCGGACCGGGAGGTCCGCTTTTGCGTGGCATGGTCTTGCCAGCCTGCGTGGCTAGCAAGCATCAGCGTCAGCGCTGAGCCAGTCGGCGCAACGCTACAGCAGGATGCTAAACCAGCACCTTGCCGTTTTTGGCCGGCAAGGTCTTGCCCTTGGGCTTGCGGTCCATGCGCACGGTGCCGGTCTTGCCGTCCAGCGAGTACTTGACGTCGTAGCCGACCACCTTCTCGCTGCTTTCGTTCACTTCATTGCAAATGGTCTGGGTGCTGTTGACCTGATCGCGTTGCTGCATGCCTTCCTGCACCTTGTTGCCGGCCAGGCCTCCCGCCAGCGCGCCGATCACGGTGGCGGCCTTCTTGCCGTTGCCGCCGCCCACCTGATTGCCCAGCACGCCGCCGATCACGCCGCCTATCACCGAGCCGGCGATGCGGTTTTGATCCTGGACCGGCGCCTGATGGGTGACCTGCTCCTGATGGCAGACCTGCTTGGGTGCGTTGACGGTTTCCTTGATCGGCGTCACCGCCAGGATGCGGGCATGGGTGGCGTGGACCGGAGCGGCTGGCTTGGCCGGCGCGCTGGGTTCGGCGGTTTTCTCCGCCGGCTTGGCCGCTTGGGCGGCTGCGACGGGCGCGGCCGCGGCGACGACCGCCGGGGCGGAGGCCACGGCGGGCGGCAGCACCGCCACTGGGGCGGATGCGGCTGCCGGCGCGCTGGCGGTTTGCTGCGGCGCGGCCGCGGTCTGAGGATTGGATTTCACGGCTTGATAGCCGGCCACGCCCAGGCCGCCGAGTGCGATGCCGCCGCCCAGCACACTGGCGATCAACAAGGATTGTTTCATGGTTCGTCTCCAAAAGCGGGCCGTCTATGCGGCCGTAATCATGATGAGTGAGATGAAATTCAGACACTTCATGGTGGCAGACAGTTGCAAATCAAATGTTTTCCATTTGTTACTAAAAGTGGCGAATCGTTAGCGTTTGCGGCGGCGGCTCCAGTGTTGCAGCGGCGCTAGCAATTTGATTTAAATCAATATATCAGCGAGTGAACGCTTGCTTATATGCAAAATGGCATGCTTGGCCCAGCGATGGGGGGTGTGGCAGAAATTTGCAGTAGTCTGCAGGTAATTGAGCAATTAGAGCAAAGTTTTTGTTTAAATAATCGAATTTAATTTCATTGTATCCAATATATGACGCTATTAAGGCATAAAAATCCAATGTCTTCATTTGACGCGAGGCGAGCATGAGTGCTTAATGTCCAGCTTGTTGATGTTTGCAACAGAAACGAAGCGGCTTGCCTGAATTGTCATGCTGTTGGTATTAATGTTGCTGGAAAATGATGATTTTAGGGGGCAGCCTTGACTGATATCTCCACCGAAGCCGGTTTGAAGCGCGGTTTGAAAAACCGCCACATCCAATTGATCGCCTTGGGCGGCGCGGTCGGCACCGGCCTGTTCTTGGGCTCGGCCAGCGTGCTGAAGGCCGCCGGTCCGTCCATGATTCTGGGCTATGCCGTCGCCGGCCTGATCGCCTTCATGATCATGCGCCAGTTGGGCGAAATGGTGGCACAGGAGCCGGTGGCCGGCTCGTTCAGCCACTTCGCTTACCGTTACTGGGGCGATTTCGCCGGCTTCCTGTCCGGCTGGAACTACTGGGTGCTGTACATCCTGGTCAGCATGGCGGAACTCACCGCCGTCGGCGCCTATGTCCAGTACTGGTGGCCGCATGTCCCCGCCTGGGTGTCGGCGCTGGTGTTCTTCGTCTGTATCAACGGCATCAATCTGGCCAACGTCAAGGTTTACGGCGAGGCGGAGTTCTGGTTCGCGCTGATCAAGGTGGTGGCGGTGATTGCCATGATTCTGTTCGGCGGCTACCTGCTGCTGACCGGCACCGGCGGTCCGCAAGCCTCGTTCAGCAATCTGTGGAGCGATGGCGGCTTCTTCCCGCATGGTTTCAGCGGCCTGTTCATGATGATGGCGGTGATCATGTTCTCCTTCGGCGGCCTGGAACTGATTGGCCTGACCGCGGCCGAGGCGGATAACCCGCGCACCACCATTCCCAAGGCGGTGAACCAGGTGATCTACCGCATCCTGATCTTCTACATTGGTTCGCTGGTGGTGCTGCTGTCGTTGTACCCGTGGAGCAAGGTGGCGTCCGGCGGCAGCCCCTTCGTGATGATCTTCCAGCAAATCGGCTCCGGGCTGACCGCCAATCTGCTCAACTTCGTGGTGCTGACCGCGGCGCTGTCGGTGTACAACAGCAGCGTTTACGCCAATAGCCGCATGCTGTATGGCCTGGCCAGACAGGGCAACGCGCCCAAGGCCTTGATGCAGGTGGACCAGCGCGGCGTGCCGGTGCCGGCGATCCTGGTGTCGGCGTTGGCCACTTTCGCCTGCGTGATCCTCAACTATGTGCTGCCGGGCGAGGCCTTGGGCATTTTGATGTCGCTGGTGGTGGCCGCGCTGGTGACCAACTGGGCGATGATCAGCCTGACGCATTTGAAGTTCCGCCGCGCCAAGGTCGAAGCCGGCGAGCAACTGGTGTTCAAGTCCTTCTGGTTCCCGCTGACCAATTGGATCTGCCTGGCTTTCATGGCGATGATTCTGTTGATCTTGCTGCTGACCCCGGGCGCCGCGGTATCGGTCTATGTGTTGCCGATATGGCTGGGGCTGCTGTGGGTGGGCTATCGCGCCAAAGCCAAGGGCGCGCCGGCGGCGGAGCCCGTGCGCCAGACCTCCTGAGTGTTTTCACGACGCTCGCGCAGCGAGCGTATCGGCAGGGCCGCCTTATCCGGGCGGCCCTGCTTTTTGCCCCGCGCGGTCCGCCGCCTCGATTCGCATTTAATTAGACTTATTGTCTAATTTGCTTGGTGTTGATGATGGTCTTATGAATCATCACCAGATGTTTTGAAAAAGGTTTTTGACCTTTTGTCGTATTTTGTTTAGTCTGAACGTGGTTTGTTTGAAGTTGATGTATGTAATAAGGATGTCTTGCTTGCTTTTTGGACTTTTTGTCTGATTGACGGGTGGTGAGGGCCTTGCTGCATTGATGAAGCAATACCGTCCCATTCACAAGAGAGCCTGCTTACGATGGCGCGAGCTGGGGCGAGACAAGGTTTTGCGGCTGAGAAAGCGGAATGCGCCAATGGCGCACGAGCAATGCCAAGCCGGATTCAAAGCCGTATCGCCGCGCGCCGCTGATCGTAAACAGCTTTCCATCAGCAGGAGGCGCCAAGGTGAGCGTTACCCCCACTTCCACCGGTTTGAAGCGCGAGCTGAAAAACCGCCATATCCAATTGATCGCGCTGGGCGGCGCGATCGGCACCGGTCTGTTCCTGGGTTCGGCCAGCGTGTTGAAAGCGGCCGGACCGGCGATGATTCTCGGCTACGCCGTCGCCGGCTTCATCATTTTCCTGATCATGCGCCAATTGGGCGAGATGCTGGCCGAAGAGCCGGTGGCCGGCTCGCTCAGCCATTTCGCCGGCCGTTACTGGGGCAAGTTTCCGGCCTTCCTGTCCGGTTGGAATTACTGGGCGCTGTATGTGCTGGCCGGCATGGCCGAACTGACGGCCGCAGGCGAGTACGTGCGCTATTGGTGGCCGGATGTGCCCACCTGGGTCACCGCGCTGGTCTTCTTCACGGCGATCACCGGCGTCAATCTGAGCAGCGTCAAATACTATGGCGAGACGGAGTTCTGGTTCGCGCTGATCAAGGTGGGCGCGGTGATCGCGATGATCGTGTTCGGCGGCTATCTGCTCTTGTCCGGCAAGGGCGGCCCGCAGGCTTCGGTGAGCAATCTGTGGAGCGACGGCGGCTTCTTTCCGCATGGCGTAGGCGGCCTGTTCATGACGATGGCGGTGATCATGTTCTCCTTCGGCGGCTTGGAGCTGATCGGCATGGCGGCGGCGGAGACCCAGGACCCGCAGAAAACCATTCCCAGAGCGGTGAATCAGGTGATCTACCGCGTGCTGATTTTCTACATCGGCTCGCTGCTGGTGCTGCTGTCTCTGTATCCGTGGAGCAAGGTGGCCGCCGGCGGCAGCCCCTTCGTGATGATTTTCGAGCAGATCGGCGCCGGCTTCGCCGCTCACGGGCTTAATTTCGTGGTGTTGACCGCGGCCTTGTCGGTGTACAACGGCGGCGTCTATGCCACCAGCCGCATGCTGTTCAGTCTGGCTCAGCAGGGCAATGCGCCCAAGAGCATGGCCAGGCTGGACAAGCGCGGGGTGCCGGTCAACGCCACCTTGCTGTCGGCGTTGGCGACCTTCGCCGGCGTGGTGCTCAATTACCTGCTGCCCAGCGGCGCGCTGGCCTTGTTGATGTCGCTGGTGGTCACCGCCCTGGTGATCAATTGGGCGCTGATCAGCCTGACTCACCTGAAGTTCCGCCGCGCCCAGGGCGGCCGCAAGCTGGTGTTCGCCTCGCTGTGGCATCCGTTCTCCAATTGGCTGTGCCTGGCCTTCATGTTGATGATCCTGGGAGTGATGCTGTTCACGCCGGGGGTGGCGGTGTCGGTGTACGTTTTGCCGGCCTGGCTGCTGGTCCTGTGGCTGGGTTTCCGGCTGAAGCGGCCGGGGGCGGACGCGGCCGGTCTGGCCGTCGACAAGGCGTGAATCCGCATGCCGGGCTTGACGTACTGGGGCGTAAACCGGCATGCTTCCACGCTTATGAAGCAAACGATCCCATTCCAGACCAAAACGTGGTGGTGGCGCAGCTAATCGGCGCGCCAGGGATGTTCGCATCTGTTTTCCGGGCCGCCGTCATGGGCGGCCTTGTTGTATCCAGCGTTACCCCGTGCGGCGGCAAATTGTTCTGACTCAGGAGTTGTCATGTCTCGCACACAATGGGGTTCCCGCCTCGGTTTCATTCTGGCTTCGGCCGGCGCCACGGTCGGCCTGGGCTCCATCTGGAAGTTTCCCTACGTCACCGCGATGAACGGCGGCGGCGCGTTTCTGCTGATCTATCTATTGCTGACCTTCACGCTGGGCATCGCCTTGCTGCTGGCCGAGATCGCCATCGGTCGCGCGGCGGCCTGCGGCGCGGTGAGCGCCTTCGCGCGGCTGGGTTCGCGCCGCTGGAAGCTGGTGGGCTACGCCGGCGTGCTGTGCGGTTTCCTGGTGTTTTCCTTCTACAGCGTGGTGGGCGGCTGGACGCTGGGCTATCTGCTGCGCGCGGTGGACGGCCGGGTGATGAGCAACGACCCGGCGGCGCTGGCGCGCTTGTTCGGCGATTACGTGTCCGATCCCTTCGAATCCCTGCTGACTCACGCCCTGTTCACCGGCCTGACGCTGCTGGTGGTGATGTGCGGGGTGCAAAAGGGGATTGAGCGCGCCGGCAAGGTGTTGATGCCGCTGCTGTTCCTGCTGATGCTGGGCCTGATCGCCCGCTCGCTGACCTTGCCGGGCGCAGGGGCCGGCGTGGCGGCCTTGCTGACGCCGGATTTCACCAAGGTGACGCCGGGCATGCTGGTGGAAGCGCTGGGCCTGGCCTTCTTTTCCTTGTCGGTGGGCGCCGGTTGCATGATCGCCTACGGTTCCTATCTGGGCCGGGACGCGAAACTGGCGGGCGCCGCGCTGTGGGTGACCGGCCTGACCACGCTGACCTCGGTCTTGGCCGGCCTGATGATCTTTCCTGCGATCTACGCCTTTGGGCTGGACCCTCAGGCCGGACCGGGCCTGACCTATATGACCATGCCGGTGGTGTTCAACCACCTGCCTTTCGGCCAAGCCCTGGCGGCGGCCTTCTTTCTGCTGCTGCTGATGGCGGCGCTGACCTCCTCGGTATCCCTGCTGGAACTGGTGGCGGTGTTTCCCATCGACGAGTGGGGCGTAGGCCGGCGCAAGGCGACGCTGCTGATCTGCCTGCTGGTGTTTTGCGCCGGCATTCCGGCGGCACTGTCCTTCGGGCCCTTGGCGGACTGGAAGCTGTTCGGCCGCAATGTGTTCGAGCTGATGGACTACACCGCGTCCAACATCCTGCTGCCGCTGGGCGGTATCGGCACCGCCTGCTTCGCCGGCTGGGTGATCTGGCCGACCATGCGCGCCGAGCTGCAATTGCCCGCGGCGCTGAGCGCCGGCGTGCGCTTCATCTATTGCTGGGCGGCGCCCATTCTGATCAGCCTGGTGCTGGTATACAATATCTGATTCGCTTTGCCGTTGGCATGGGCAAGAAAGGGGGGCCATGATTAAAACCGAGTCCGACATCCAGGGCATGATCTTGGCCGGCGCCCTGACCGCGCAAGTGCTGCAGGCGGTGGAGGAGAAGATCCGGCCCGGGGTCAGCACGCTGGAGATCGACGCCTTTTGCGAGCGTTACATCGTCGAGCGATTGGGCGCGCGGCCGGGCAGCAAGGGGCAGTACGGCTTCCCGTTCAGCGTCAACACCTCGGTCAATCAGGTGGTGTGCCACGGCTGGCCGTC
Organism: Chromobacterium sp. Beijing; assembly: GCF_021496765.1. Classification (NCBI taxonomy): domain Bacteria; kingdom Pseudomonadati; phylum Pseudomonadota; class Betaproteobacteria; order Neisseriales; family Chromobacteriaceae; genus Chromobacterium; species Chromobacterium sp. Beijing. The sequence goes on along the minus strand of NZ_CP053750.1, from coordinate 3,586,527 downwards.
CGAGCGGCAGCGCCTGAAGCGCGGCGACATCGTCAACGTCGATGTCACGGTGCTGAAGGACGGCTATTACGGCGACAGCAGCAAGACCTTCGCCGTCGGCGAGATCAGCCCGTACGCCCAGCGCCTGGTGGACGTCACCCAGCGCTGCCTGTATCTGGCCATCGCCAAGGTCCGCCCGGGCGCGACGCTGGGCGACATCGGTCACGCGATCCAGCAGCACGCCGAGGCGCAGGGCTATAGCGTGGTGCGCGAGTATTGCGGCCACGGCATCGGCGCCGCCATGCACGAGGAGCCGCAAGTGCTGCATTACGGCCGGCCCGGCCAAGGGCTCAAGCTGGAGGCCGGCATGACCTTCACCATCGAGCCGATGATCAATCAGGGCGGCAAGGACGTGAAGGTGTTGCCGGACGGCTGGACGGTGGTGACGCGGGACCGCAGCCTGTCGGCTCAGTTCGAGCACACCCTCCTGGTCACCGCCGACGGCTGCCGCATCCTCACCTTGCGCGAAGAGGAAAAAGCGGGCCTGGCGGCGCTGGGTCTGCTGGCGGCTTAGACCCGCCAAGCAAACCCCTGATCCTGCTTGCGCCTCCTGGCCGCACTCTTTGTACGGCCTGCGCCGGCGCGCCTTGGCTCGGCTTCTCCGCGAGGCGTTGCGAGCGGCTCTTAAGCCCGTTCCGTCCATCTCGCCGAAGCGCAGCAGATCGTAAACAGATTCTTAGAGCCAGCGCATCAAGCCGTAGACGATAAAGCTGACCACAATGGCGAGCAGGGTCTTGCCGTTCTTCCACGCCACCGCGATGGCGACCAGGGTGCCGATCAGATAGGCGTTGCCCAGCGACAGATCAATGCGCCCGGCCGGGGCCAGCGCCATCGGCACCACCAGCGCCGACAGCACCGCCGCCGGCACATAGTGCAGCGCGCGGTTCAGCCAGTCCGGGAAGGCCAGCCGCTGGCCGAACACCAGAAAGCTGGCGCGGATCAGCAAAGTGGCCGCCAGCATGCCGAAAATCATCCACCAATGGTTCATGCCGCCTCCTTGCGCTTGCCTTCCAGCAAGAGGCCGGCGCCGACGCCCAGCAGCGCCGCCAGCATCAGGTCCAGCTTGTAGGGCAGGCCGCGCGCCAGCAGCGCGGTCAGGCCGGCCACCGCCGCGGCCGCCAGCGTGGGCCGTTTTTTCAATTGCGGCGCGACGATGGCGGCGAAAGTGGCCACCATGGCGAAGTCCAGGCCCAGCTGCGCCAGCCCCGGCACCGAGCGCCCCAGCAGCACGCCGGCCAGCGTCCACGCCTGCCAATTGCCGTACATCGCCAGCGAGGAGCCCAGCCAATACCACTGGCCGCCGGCCGCGGCCTGGGTGCGGAAACGGTGTTCGACCACGGCGAAGGTTTCGTCGGTGAGCCAGAACGCCAGCGGCCAGCGCCAGGCCAGCGGCCATTGCCGCGCATAGGGCAGCAGGGTGGCGCTGTACAGCGCGTGGCGCAGATTGACCACGAAAGTGGTCAGCCAGATCACCGGCAGCGCGGCGCCGGCGGCCACCAGGCTGACGGCGATGAATTGCGAGGAGCCGGCGAACACCAGCAAGGACATGGCTTGGGTGCTCAGCGGGCTGAGCCCGGCGGCGATGGCCAAGGTGCCGAAAATCACGCCGAAGGGCGCGGCGCCTATCAGCATGGGCAGGCTGTCGCGCGCGCCTTGCAAGGTCCAGGCGGCGGGGGTGGGGCGGGTCATCGGGGCGTATCCTTGCGGCAATGAGATGGATTCATCATGCCGCCGAAACCGGCCGCCGTCTTGAACGATTTTGCGGGGGATGGCCGCGTGGCTTTGAGCTGCTTCTCAGGGCCTGTTCAAAGTCTCGCGAGCAAGGGCGAGACAAGGCGAAAACGAGCGAAAAAGCGGAATGTACAGCTGGTACATGAGCATTTTGAGCTGGTTTTCAACGCCGTATCGCTGAAGCGCAGCAGACTTTGAACAGGTTCTCAGCGGCGCAGGCCCAGCGCGCGTTGATAGGCGGCCGGCGCCAGGCCCACGGTGTGGCGGAAGGCGCGGGTCAGATGGGCCTGGTCGGCGAAGCCCAGGCTGAGCGCCACCGCGCCGGGCGTTTGTCCCTGCGCCAGCAATTGGCGCGCGCGATTGACGCGCAGCTGATTGCGCCAAGCCACCGGCGGCAGGCCGAAGTGCTGGCGAAACTGGCGGCACAGCTGCCAGGGCGAGAGCTGGGCCGCTTCCGCCAGCGTCTGCAGCGACAGATTGTCGCTGACGGCGTCGGCCAGCATTTGCCGCGCAAGCTCCACCGCGCGCGGGGCGGCCGCCTGCGTCTGGCCGCGCACCTGCATATGGCGTTGCAGCACTGCGCCGAACATGCGCTGCAACGCAGATTCGCGCAGCAGCCGGTCCCGGCTGTCGCGCAACAGGCGATGCAGCTGGTCCATGCCGGCGGCCAGCGGCGCGTCCAGCACCACGGTGTCGCGAAAGTAAGGCCGGGCGTGGGCGTCGCCGCTGATGTCGGCGGCCAGCTTTTGGAGGAAGTCCGCGGACGGATAGAAGCCGCGATAGGCCCAGCCGCGCGCGTCGGCGGTTTCGCCGGTATGCACTTCGCCGGGATTGATCAGCACCAGCGCGCCGACGCCGGCGCGGTGGGTGCCGCCGCGGTGGCGGTAGGACTGCGCGCCCAGGGTCAGCGCGTTGACCACGTATTCTTCATGAAAATGCGGCGGAAACACCCTTTGGGCGTAGCTGGCGTCCAGGCATTCCAAGGCGCCGATGTCGTCGGCGCGGAAGAAATCGGAACGATCGGACGCCGGGCGGGACATGGCGGGGCGTCGCGGCCGGCCTTAGGAGCCGGCCATGAAGGTGCGGATGCCGGAACCGACGAACTGCACGCCGATGCAGATCAGCAAAAAGCCCATCAGCCGCGTCATCACTTCGCGGCCGCCGCGGCCCAGACGCTGGGCGATCAGCTGCGAGGATTTCAGCGTCAGCCACATGCCGAAGCAGGTGCCGCCGATGGCGGCGAAGGTCATTGCGAAGGCCAGCGCCTTGGCCGGCAGCGTGGTCAGTTCGGCGATCTCGGTGGAAATGCCGATGACCACGGCGATGGTGCCGGGGCCGCTGATGCCGGGCATGGCCAGCGGGAAGAAGGCGTAGTCCTCGCGTTCGCCGGTCTTGGGCGCGTTGCCCGGATCCTGAGACAGGAACAGCATGCGGTAGCCGAGCACGGCGACGACGAAGCCGCCGGAAATGCGCAGCGCGCCGTAGGAAATGCCGAAGGCGGACATGATCACGTTGCCGGCCAGCAGGCTGACCACCATGATGGCGGCTGCGAACACGCAGGCGCGGCGCGCCTGATTGTCGCGCGCAGAGTCGCTCATCTCGCGGGTCAGGGTGATGAACAGCGGAATCTTGGATAGCGGGTTGGTGATGGTGATCAGGCTGAGCAGCCCGCCGAACAGGAATTGGAGCGACAACGTCTTGAGCATGGCACTACGCTGATGAAGCGAACATTACATGGAATGGACGCAGTCTGCCTGAGGCCGCGGGCCGGTGACAAGGGAAATTCTGCGGCCGGCGGCGCGAAGCGCGCGCGGCATGACATTGGCTGTGGCATTATGCCGCACAGCTGCCTGCGGCGGCTGTGCTAGAGTGCGGAAAACCCGAGGAATCCATTATGCAAAAGACATTGAGCGCCCTGTTGGGCCTGTGCCTGCTGAGCGCCGGCGCGATGGCGCACGAATTCAAGCTGGGCGATATGAAGATCGGCCATCCATGGAGCCGGGCGATGCCGGAAAGCAGCCCCACCGGCGGCGTTTACCTGTCGCTGAGCAATCGCGGCAAGGCCGCGGACAAACTGTTGTCCGCCAGCACGCCGCGCGCGGACAAGGCCGAACTGCACACCCACATCAACGACAAGGGCGTGATGCGCATGCGCGAAGTGGCCGGCGGCGTGGCCGTGGCCGCAGGCCAGGAAGTCAAGTTCGCGCCCGGCAGCTATCACGTGATGCTGATGGGCCTGAAGCAGCCGCTGCGCGTGGGCGACCGTTTTCCGCTGACATTGCGATTCGAGAAAGCGGGCAGCGTGACCGTGGAAGTGGTGGTGGAAGACGGCGTGGCCGCCGCTGCGCCGGCCGAGCACGCGCATTGAACGGCAAGGCGCGATGCTACCGGTAACGTTGCGCCGAAGTTACATCGTGCAGTGCAGCAATCGGCGCGGGCTGGAGTAAATGCTTTACCCCGCGCCGGCGACTGGGCAGACTTGGCCTCGGGAATGTGTTGAGAACAAGACGTCATTGCCACTGCCGGCGCCCTGAACAAGGTCAAAACGCCAAGTCTGCACAAAGAGAGAAACGATGGAGGAGCGAGCGCTTGCGCCCGCACACAACAAAATCCAGGGACGCCGGCAGTTCCTTTCCCTTCCCATGATGTATGCTGTCAGCCATCTTCTTGCCGACCGCGTTTTCCCGCATGACACCCACTATCCCCCCGCCAAATCTCCGCGCCTGAGCATTGAATACTGCACCGGCTGCCGCTGGCTGCTGCGCGCCGCCTGGATGGCGCAGGAGCTGCTGACCACCTTCGAGAAGGAATTGGCGGAAGTGGCCTTGCAGCCCGGCAGCGGCGGCGTGTTCCGCGTCGAACTGGACGGCGAGCTGCTGTGGGACCGCAAGGTCGACGGCGGTTTCCCCGACATCAAGCTGCTGAAGCAGCGGGTGCGCGACCGGGTGGCGCCGCAGCGTTCGCTGGGCCATAGCGACGGCGCCGTTTCCTGATCCGGCCGTCGCCATGAGCGCGCCGCTGCGCAAAATCATCCACGTCGATTGCGATTGTTTCTACGCCGCCATCGAGATGCGCGACGATCCCGCCTTGCGGCCCTTGCCGCTGGCGGTGGGCGGGCGGCCGGAAAGCCGCGGCGTGATCGCCACCTGCAATTACATCGCGCGCCGCTACGGCGTGCGCTCGGCGATGTCGTCGGCGCGCGCGCTGCGCCTGTGCCCCGATCTGCTGATTCTGCCGCCCGATATGGCGCGCTACCGCGAAGCCAGCCAGAAGATCATGCGCATCTACGAGCGCTACACGCCCTTGATCGAGCCCTTGTCGCTGGACGAGGCCTATCTGGATGTGACGGGTCAGCCGCATGAGCAGGGCAGCGCCACGCGGATGGCGGAGGCGATACGCCGCCAGATCCGCGAGGAGGTGGGCATCACCGCCTCGGCCGGCATCGCGCCCAACAAATTCCTGGCCAAGGTGGCCAGCGACTGGAACAAGCCGGACGGGCAATTCCTGATCCGGCCTCAAGACGTGGCCGGCTTCGTCGCCGCGCTGCCGGTGGAGAAGATACACGGCGTGGGCCGGGTCACCGCGCAGCGGCTGAACGAGCTGGGCATTCGGCGCTGCGGCGATATGCTGGCCTGGGAGCTGGCCGATCTGCTGCGCCATTTCGGCCGTTTCGGCGAGCGCCTCCACGAGCTGGCGCGCGGCGTGGATCCGCGGCCGGTGTCCACCGACCGCAGCCGCAAATCGATCAGCGTCGAGGAGACCTACGCGGTGGACCTGCCCGACGTCGCCGCCTGTCTGTCCAAGCTGCCGGAGCTGATAGACCGCTTGAGCGCGCGCATCGCGCGCAGCGGCAATCCCGCGTTCAAGGGCTTGTCGGTCAAGCTCAAGTTCGACGATTTCAACCAGACCACGGTGGAACACGCCGGCGGACAACTGTCGTCGGCGCGTTTCGGGGAACTGCTGCGAGTGGGATTCGAGCGCGGGCGGCGGCCGGTGCGTCTGGTCGGCGTCGGCGTTAAGCTGGCGGACGAGCATGACCTGCCGCGTCAGTTGCGCCTGTTCGGCCGGGACGGCCGGCCCTTGCCGGACCTGCCGGCGGCGGACGCCGCCGCGGGCGAGGCGGAGCCGCCAGCGCGAGACGCCGACCCGCCCCGAACGGTTGAGGCGGGTCGGCGCAAGGCCGGATCAGGGGGTTTTGAAGTCGCCGGCGTAGACCTGGAACAACTGGGCCGGGTCTATATGCTTGCGCAGCGCGGCGTTGACTTGCTCCACCGTCAGCGCGGCGATGGCGGCGTCCACCTTGGCGTTGAAGTCCATGCCGCGGCCGATCTGCAACTGGCCGTCCAGAGCGCCGCTCAGCGCGCCGTCCTGGGCGCGGGCGATTTCCCTTTCCTGCTGCAGCGCTTTCTTGGCGTCGGCCAGCTCGGTGGCGTTGACGCCGTCGCGGATGAAGTGGGCCAATTCCTCGGTCACCCCCTGTTTCAGCTTGTCCAGATTCTGCGGCGCGTAAATGGCCACCAGGCTCAGGCTGGCCACCGGCTCGAAGCTGCCGGCCTTGAACTGGCTGCCGGCGTAGTAGCTGATGCCGTCCTTCTGACGCAGGCGGTCCAATAGCCGCGATTTGACGCCGCCGCCCAGAATCTTGTTGGCGACCAGCATCGCCGGGTAGTCCGCGTCGCTGTCACGCATCGCCAGCGGCGCGGTGGCCAGGTAGAAGGCGTTGGCCTTGTCCTTGGCCAGCAGTTGCCGCTGGCCCGGTTTGGCCGGCGGCAGCTGGCTGGGCGCGCGGCTGTACGCCACGGGGCTGTTCCAGCCGCCGAACAGCTTTTGCAGCTGGCTTTGCGCCGCCTTGGCGTCGAAGTCGCCGACCAGGGCGAAGCGGGCGTGGTTGGCGCCGTAGAACTGGCGGTGGAAGCGCTTCAGATCGTCCAGCTTGGCGGCTTTCAATTCGGCGGCGGCCTCGTCCAGCGTCGGACGGTAGCGCAGATCGCCCTTGCGATAGATATTGAGCGCCTGGCCCACGGCCTGGGTGGCCATGGCCTGCGGCTCGTTGCGCTGGGCGTCGATGGCGGTCAGTTCCTCCTTGCGCAGCAGTTCGAACTCCCGTTCCGGGAAGCTGGGCTGCTTGAGCAGGCCGGCGATCAGGTCCAGCAAGGCCGGCAGATGCGTGCGAGTGGTTTCAAAGTCCACGCTGACTTCTTGGCCGGAGCCGGAGATGCTGAGCTTGGCTTTCAATTGGTCCAGGCGATTGCTGATTTCGGCGCGGCTGAGTTTGCCGCTGCCGCGCTCCAGCATGTCGGCGGCGAGGCCGGGAACGGCGCCGCGGCCGAACAGGCTTTTCTCGTCGCCGAAGGCGAGGCTGAAGCTGCCGTTGACGGTTTCGCCGCGGGTCTTCTTGGCCAGCAAGGCCAGCTTGGCGCCGTTGGCGAGCGTGGTTTTCTCGGTGCGGGCGTCGATATTGGCCGGGCTGGGGTCGAAGGCTTCGCCCTGGCTGATCGCGGCGCGGCCCTTGTAGCCGTCCACCAGCTTGGCCACGTCCGGCGTGGCCGGGATCACGCTGCGTTCCGGTTTGGCGGTGGGCACGAACTGGCCGTAGGTGCGGTTGGACGGCTTGAAGTAGTTCTCGGCCGCCCGTTCCACGTCCTTGACGCTCAGCGCCTCGATGCGGTCGCGGGTCAGGAAGAACAATCGCCAGTCGCCCTTGGCGATGGCTTCGGACATTTCCACCGCCAACTGCTGCGGATCGTTCAAGGTCTTGTCGATCTCATTGAGCAGGCTGGCCTTGGCGCGCTTGAGTTCGGCCTCGGTCACCGGCTTGCTCTTGAAGCCTTCGATGGCGGCGAGCAGGGCCTGGCGCGCGTCGGCCAGCTTCTGTCCCTTGTTCAACTCCGCCCAGAAAATGATGTAGCCGGGTTCGGCCAGCGCAAAGGGCCAGGCCTCGACGCCTACGGCTTTCTTGCCGCCCACCAGCGCCTGGTACAGCCGGCCGTTGGGCGTGCTGGCCAGGATGTCGGCCAGCGCGAGGACGGCGGCCGCGTCCGGGTGGCTGCCGGCGGAGATCGGATAGAGCACCGCGGCCAGCTGGGTGTCGCCGACGCGCTCCACGATCAGTTCGCGCGCGCCGTCGCGCTGCGGTTCTTCGGTCCAGGTCGGCGTCAGCTGGCGCTGCGGCTTGGCGATCTTGCCGAAGGCCTGCTGGACGACGGCCAGCGTCGCCGCCGGGTCGAACTTGCCGCTGATCATCAGCACCGCGTTGTCCGGCTGGTAGTACTTGCGGTAGAAGGCCTGCAGATTGTCGATGCGGACCTTTTCCACGTCCGAGCGCGCGCCTATGGTGTTGTGGCCGTAGTTGTGCCAGTCGTAACTGACTGCGGTCATCTGCTTCCACAGCACGCGGCGGGGATTGTTCTCCCCCATCTCCATTTCATTGCGCACCACCGAGAACTCGGTGTCCAGATCACTCCTGGCGATCTTGCTGTTGACCATGCGGTCCGCTTCCATCTCCAGCGCCCAGCGCAGATTGGCGTCGCTGGCGGGGAAGGTTTCGTAGTAGTTGGTGCGATCCAGGAAGGTGGTGCCGTTGAACTGCATGCCGCGCTTGCCCAGCTCCTGCATCAGATTGCCGCTGCTGGGCGTGCCCTTGAACAGCATGTGCTCCAGCAAGTGGGCCATGCCGGTTTCGCCATAGCTTTCGTGGCGGCTGCCCACCAGATAGGTGATGTTGACGGTGGTGGTGGGCTTGGAGGCGTCCGGCGCCAGCAGGACGCGCAGGCCGTTGGGCAGCCGGTATTCGGTGACGCCTTCCACGCTGGTGTAGGCTTGCAGCTGGCTTTGGCTGGCGGCGGTGGGTTCGGCGGCGATGGCCGGCAGGGTGTGGCCCAGGGACAGGGCGAGCAGCAGGCTCAGGGTCTTGATGCGCATGCGGTGGCGTTTCCTCTGGCATGAATGCGGGATGGCGGCGCGCGGCGGCGCCGGAATGCTATAGGCTTGCGATTTTGCTTGCCTTCGTCAAGTCGGAAACCTTCCGGGCATGACGTAAGTCTGGGGCAAACAGGGGTAGGCCGCCGCGGCGGGGCATTGGTTCCCGCCATGGAACTTAGAGCCTGTTTACGATCTCGCGAGCAAGAGCGAGACAAGGCGGAAATGACCGAAGAAGCGGAATGTACATACGGTACATGAGCATTCTGAGGTCATTTCCAACGCCGTATCGCCGAAGCACAGCAGATCGTAAACAGGCTCTCAGCGTTTTAGATTGCTGATGCTCATCAGCATGCCCATGCCGACGAACAGGGTGACGGTGGCGGTGCCGCCGTAGGACATGAAGGGCAGCGGCACGCCCACTACCGGCAGGATGCCGGACACCATGCCCATATTGACGAAGGCGTAGACGAAGAAGGACAGGGTGATGGAGCCGGCCATCAGCCGGCCGTACAGCGTTTGCGCGCTGGCGGTGATCATCATCGCGCGGCTGAGCACCAGCAGGTAGAGCGTCAGCAGCAGCACATTGCCGGCCAGGCCGAATTCCTCTGAATACACGGCGAAGATGAAGTCGGTGGTGCGTTCCGGGATGTAATCGAGGTGGGTCTGGGTGCCGTTGAGCCAGCCCTTGCCCCAGGGGCCGCCGGAGCCGATGGCGATCATGGACTGGATGATGTGGTAGCCGTCGCCCAGCGGGTCGGTGGTCGGATCTATCATGGTCAGCACCCGGCGGCGCTGGTAGTCGTGCAGCAGGTTCCAGACGATGGGCAGGCTGGCCGCGCCCAGGCCGATGCCGGCGAAGATCACTTTCCACGGCAGGCCGGCGAAGAACAGCACGAAGAGGCCGGCGGCGGCGATCAGCAGGGTGGTGCCCAGGTCCGGCTGCTTCAGCACCAGCGCGCTGGGCACGGCCATCAGCAAGGCGGCCACCAGATAGTGCCACCAGCGCATCGACAGCTCGTATTTCTGGAAGAACCAGGCCAGCATCATCGGCAGCGCGATCTTCATGATCTCGGACGGCTGGATGCGGGTAATGCCCAGTTCCAGCCAGCGGGTGGAGCCGTTGACGGTGACGCCCTTGAAGTGGACGGCCAGCAGCAGGAGCACGCCCAGGCCGTAGATGGGCGGCGCGAAGTTCATGATGCTTTGCGGCCGCATGCGGGCGATGATCCACATGATGATCAGCGACAGGCTGGTGTAGATCAGCTTATTGTCTATCTTGTCGAAGGACTGATTGTTGGCCGAGTACAGCAGCACCATGCTGACTACGAAGATCATGCCCAGGAACAGCATCAGCCAGCCGTCCAGCGGCTCTTTGACCTGTTCCCAGACGCGTTTAATTAGAGAGGTCTGCATTGTCGTTGGCGGTGTCGGTGGGCATGGTCTTCAGCGTGCCTTCGATGTCTTTCGGCACTTTGCCCAGCAAGTAGTAATCGAACAGCGCGCGCACGATGGGCGCGGCGGCGGCGGCGCCGAAGCCGGCGTTCTCCACGATCACCGCCACGGCGATGCGAGGCTTGTCCACCGGGGCGAAGGCGATGAACCAACTGTGGTCGCGGTATTGCTCGGCCAGCGCGGAGGCGTTGTACTTGGCGCCCTGTTTGATCTGCACCACTTGGGCGGTGCCGGTTTTGCCCGCCATCGAGTACTGCAGGCCCACGCCCAGCCGCGCGCCGGTGCCGCGCGTCATCACGCCTTCCATGCCGCGCTTCACGTATTCGAAGTTTTCCGGTTTGAACGGGATCTGGCGGGTGGGCATCGGTTCAATGATGCGCGCCTTGCCGCTGCGGGTGTCCACCACTTGCTGGACCAGATGCGGTTTGAACACCTGGCCGTCGTTGGCCATGATGGCGGTGGCGTTGGCCATTTGCAGCGGGGTGTAGGCGTTGAAGCCCTGTCCGATGCCGATGCTGACCACGTCGGCCGGATACCAGCGGCGGAACTCTTCCTTGTAGCGGGAAAAGCGGCGGGCCTTCCACTCCTTGGACGGCAGCACGCCGATGGATTCGCCGTCCAGGTCGATGCCGCTCTTGCTGCCCAGGCCGAACTGCGCCAGCGCCGGGTGGATCTTGTCTATGCCCATGTCCCAGGCCAGCTTGTAGAAGAAAGTGTCGCTGGAGACTTCGATCGCGCGCTGCAGATTGATCATGCCGTTGCCGGCCTTCTTGCTGTCGCGGAACTGGTGGCTGGAGCCGGGCAGGGTGAAGTAGCCGGGCGCCGGGCGGATGTCGCGCATGCCGATGGCGTGGTTTTCCAATGCGGCCATCGCCATGAAGGGCTTGAAGGTGGAGCCGGGCGGGTAGGTGCCGCGCAGCGCGCGGTTGATCATCGGCTTCTGCCAGTCGCTGTTCAGATTGGTCCAGGTCTGGGTGTCGATGCCGTCGATGAAGAGATTGGGGTCGAAGCCCGGCTTGGACAGGAAGGCGAGCACGCCGCCGGTGGACGGTTCTATCGCCACCAGCGCGCCGCGGCGGCTGCCGAACAGTTTGTCCGCCATTTCCTGCAGCCGGATGTCCAGCGCCAGCTTCAAGGTGTTGCCGTTGACCGGCGGCGTGCGTCGCAGCGAGCGCACCGCGCGGCCGCCGGAGTCGGTTTCCACTTCCTCGAAGCCGACCTTGCCGTGCAGATCGTCCTCGTACACCGCCTCCAGGCCGGTCTTGCCTATGTAGTTGGAGCCCTTGTAATTGGCGGTTTTCTCTTCTTCTTCCAGCCTTTCCTTGTCGCGCTGGTTGATGCGGCCGATATAGCCGAGCACATGGCTGGTCATTTCCTTGAACGGATAGTCGCGGAACAGCCGCGCCTTGACCTCTACGCCGGGAAAGCGCCAGGACTGGGCGGCGACGCGCGCGGCCTCTTCCTCGCTGAGCTTGGTCTTCAGCGGGATGGATTCGAAGTTCTTGCTCTCGATCAGCAGGCGCTTGAACTGGCGCTCGTCGCGCGGGGTGATGTCCACCAGCTTGCGCAGTTCGGCCTCGGTGGCGGCCAGGTCCGCGATCTTGCTGGGCGTCAGCTCCAGCGTGTAGGCGGAGTAGTTTTGCGCCAGCACCACGCCGTTGCGGTCCAGGATCAGGCCGCGGTTGGGCAGGATGGGGACCAGCGAGATGCGGTTGTTCTGGGCCAGCGTGGAAAAGTGTTCGTGCTGCAGCACTTGCAGCCAGATGAAGCGCGTGAGCAGCACCAGGAACATCAGCACGATCAGCGCGTAAGCGACGATCAGGCGCAGCTGGAACTGGCTGTCTTCGGCCTGCGGGTTCTTGAAGCGGGTGGGTTGAGGCATGGACGGTCCGCGGCGCTAGACCGCGTTATGGCGGTAGGGCATCAGCATCAGCTTGGTCAGCAGCGGCCAGAGCAGGGCGCCGATCAAGGGCGGCAGGAAATAGCCCCAGCCGACGAAGGCGGAGCCGGTGAGCATGCGCACCACCACCATGATCAGCTGGTTGGTCAGCAGCAGGCCCAGCACCACCAGCGTCTGCTGGCCCAGGTTGAACATCACCACCTGGCGCTGGCGCGCCAAGGCCAGATAGGCGGTGATCGAATAGGCCAGCGCGTGCTGGCCGAACAATCCCGCGGTGGAGATGTCGGCCACCAGGCCCAGCAAGAAGGCGGTGCCGATATTGACCCGGCGCGGCTGGTTGATCACCCAGTACAGGATCAGCATGCCGATGAAATCCGGCAGCCAGCGCGTGCTGCCGTGCGGCAGCGGGATCAACTCGATCAGGACGGCGAAGATGAAGGTGAACAGGATGAAGCGGCGCTTCACCGGTTTGAGCAGTTCCTTGGGGCGCTCGAACGTCATCGGGGCTTACTCCTCGGCGGCGGCTTTCTTGCCGCCCCTGCTCTTTTTGACGATGGGGGCCGGTTCCGGCGGACGCGGCGGCGCCTGCTTGTCGCCCAGCACCAGCATGTAGCGGGTTTGCTGCACGCCGGCCAAGGGCGCGGTGGCGATGCGGGCGAAGGTGGCGCCCTGGTTGCGCTCCACCCGGGTTACGCGGGCCACGGGGATGCCGGCCGGATAAACGCCGTCCACGCCGGACGTGACGATGTGGTCGCCGTCCTTGATGTCCGCGCTTTGCGGCAGGTAGCGGATTTCCACGCCGCCGCCGTAGCCGTACAGGATGGCGCGTTGGCCGGTGCGGGCCACCATCACGGGCACCATCTGGTTCTTGTCTATGACCAGGGTCACTTCCGCGGTCAGCGGCTGCACCCGGGTGACCTGGCCCAAGAGGCCGCTGGCGTCCACCACCGGCTGGCCGGCTTTCAGATTGGCGTCGCTGCCCTTGTCGATGATGATTTTGTAGGAAAACGGATCGCGGCCGGTGTACAGGGTTTCCGCCATCTGCGCTTGCTGGTGGTAGCTGGACTTGATGCCGTTGAGCTTGCGCACTTCGTCCAGCTCGCGCTGCAGGGTTTGCAGCCGCGACAGCTGCGCCGACATTTCCAGCTGGCGCACGCGCAAGGCGGTGTTTTCCTGCTTCAGTTCGGTTTGGGAGCTGAGAAAATCGCTGACGTGGCGCATCGCCTGCGCCGGCATGTTCACCGCGCGCTGCACCGGGTACAGCGCCAGCGAGGTGGCTTCGCGCGCCTGTTCCATCAGGCCGAAATAGCTGTCGCCGACCAGGAGCGCCACCGAGGCGGCCACGGCCATGGCCAAGCGCGCGCCGGGCGGCGGCCCGGAGCGGAAAAAGCTGGGGGTGTTGGCAAAGTCCATCGGCTCAGACCTCGCCCCTTGACGCGGGGCGCTGTGCTTCAAAAACGGGCGCGCTTGTCGCGCGCCCGCCATCATCGCTTGCTTTACGAGCGGCCGCCGCCGCCGGAGCCGGGCTCAGGCGGTCGTCGGTCGTTCCGGTTTAGGGGACGTTGGTGAAAATGGTGCCAATCTTGTCCATCTTCTCCAGCGCCTTGCCGGAGCCGCGCACCACGCAGGTCAGCGGTTCTTCGGCCACGAACACCGGCAGGCCGGTTTCTTCGGCCAGCAGGCGGTCGATGTCTTTCAGCAGCGCGCCGCCGCCGGTCAGCACCATGCCCTTGTCGGCGATGTCGGCGCCCAGTTCCGGCGGGGTCTGTTCCAGCGCGATCTTCACCGCGGATACGATCTGGTTCAAGGGCTCGGTCAGCGCTTCCAGGATTTCGTTGGAGGACACGGTGAAGGCGCGCGGAATGCCTTCGGCCAGATTGCGGCCCTTGACTTCCATTTCACGCACTTCGGCGCCCGGGAAGGCGGAGCCTATGGTCTTCTTGATTTCCTCGGCGGTGGTTTCGCCGATCAGCATGCCGTAGTTGCGGCGGATGTAGTTGATGATGGCTTCGTCGAACTTGTCGCCGCCGACGCGGACGGAGTTGGAGTACACCACGCCGCCCAGCGAGATCACGCCGACTTCGGTGGTGCCGCCGCCGATGTCCACCACCATGGAGCCGGTGGGCTCCTCAACCGGCAGGCCGGCGCCGATGGCGGCCGCCATCGGCTCTTCGATCAGTTCCACGCGGCGCGCGCCGGCGGCCAGCGCCGAATCGCGGATCGCCTTGCGTTCCACCTGGGTGGAGCCGCAGGGCACGCAGATCACGATGCGCGGGCTGGCGGCGAAGAAGCGGTTGGGGTTCACCTTCTTGATGAACTGCTTGAGCATCTGTTCGGTGACGGTGAAGTCGGCGATCACGCCGTCCTTCATCGGGCGGATCGCCTGGATGCTGCCCGGGGTGCGGCCCAGCATGCGCTTGGCTTCCAGGCCCACGGCCAGGATGGATTTCTTGTTGGTGGGCGCGTCGCTGTGAATGGCGACGACCGAGGGCTCGTCCAGCACGATGCCTTTGGCGCGCATGTAGATGAGGGTGTTGGCTGTGCCAAGGTCAATGGCGAGGTCGTTGGAGAAGTATCCGGTCAGCGAACGAAACATTGGGCGATCCTGGTCAGTTTTCGTCATGTGGCGGACGCGCCGTCGCGTCCGCGCTTAATCTGTTGTTTGTTGTCTACTCGTACGACCCGAGTCTAACCGCCGCGTGGCAAAACGACGCTTGGCGCCCACTGGGCGACGCCGGCTAAGCGGCTTCGCCCGCTGGCCTTGCGCATCATTTTCCGACGCCGTGTCGGTTCGATAAGGCCTGCACGATCCGGCCCCGGCGCGGCGGCTTGCCGCCTGTCGGCCGCGCGGTGAAAGCGTTGCCGAAATTACGCCGTGGCGTGATGTCGATCTTGGGAGAATCAAGCGGGCTATGATACCCTATAACGCTTGAAATATTAAAGGTTTTGAACGAGGACACCATGTCGCTGACGCATCAGGATGTCGCACGAATTGCCAAGCTTGCCCGCATCAATGTCAATGAAGCGGAAATTGCCGCGACAAGCAAGCAACTCAATAATATTTTCGGCCTGATCGAACAGATGCAGGCGGTGAACACCGACGGCATCGAGCCGATGGCCCATCCGCAGGATGTCTCTTTGCGTTTGCGCGAAGATATCGTTACCGAAACCAATCAGCGCGAAGCTTTCCAGGCCGTGGCCCCGCAAGTGGAAAAGGGCTTGTTCCTGGTCCCCAAGGTCATCGAGTGATGCTCTGATTGCCTGCGCCGGTTTAGGTTCCCGCCCGCGCGGGAGGCCGGCGCCGGTCGCTGTCTGAAAGGACGGCGACGCCATTCCCGGATAGCTAAAGATTCCATTTGAAATGACACAGTCTACTTTAAAGCAACTGTCGCGGCAGCTGGCGGCCAAGGAAGTCTCCAGCCTTGAGCTGGCCACCCAATATCTGGACCGCATCGAGGCGCTGAACCCGGCGCTCAACGCGCTGGTCACCGTCGACCGCGCCAAGACCCTGGCCGAAGCCGCCGCCGCCGACGCGCGCATCGCCGCCGGCAACGCCCATGCGCTGACCGGCGTGCCCATCATCCACAAGGATTTGTTCTGCCAGCAGGGCTGGAAAACCAGCTGCGGCTCCAAAATGCTGGACAACTTCGTGTCGCCGTACAGCGCCCACGTGGTGGAGCAGTGTCAGGCCGCCGGCATGGTGACGCTGGGCCGCGCCAATATGGACGAGTTCGCGATGGGTTCGTCCAATGAGAACTCCTTCTACGGCGCCGTGAAAAATCCCTGGGATCAGAACGCGGTGCCGGGCGGCAGCTCCGGCGGCTCCGCCGCCGCCGTGGCCGCGCGGCTGACGCCGGTGGCCACCGCCACCGACACCGGCGGCTCCATTCGCCAGCCGGCCTCCCATTGCGGCGTCACCGGCATCAAGCCGACCTACGGCGTGGTGTCGCGCTACGGCATGGTGGCCTTTGCTTCCTCGCTGGATCAGGGCGGCCCGATCGCGCAGACCGCCGAGGACTGCGCGCTGATGCTGAACGTGATGGCCGGCTTCGATCAGCGCGACTCCACCTGCTTGGAGCGCGCCCGCGAAGATTACGCCCGCGACCTGAATCAGCCGTTGGCCGGCCTCAAGGTGGGCCTGCCGCGCGAATACTTCGCCGCCGGCCTGAGCGCCGACGTGGCGCGCGCGGTGGACGAGGCGGTGACGGTGCTGAAACAGCAGGGCGCGCAGGTGGTGGACATCAGCCTGCCCAATACCGAGTTGTCCATCCCGGCCTACTACGTGATTGCGCCGGCCGAGGCCTCCACCAATCTGTCGCGTTACGACGGCGTGCGCTACGGCCATCGCGCCGCCGAGTACAAGGATTTGGTGGACATGTACGAGAAGACCCGCGCCGAAGGCTTCGGCAGCGAGGTCAAGCGCCGCATCCTGGTGGGCAGCTATGTGCTGTCGCACGGCTATTACGACGCCTATTACCTGAAGGCCCAGAAAATCCGCCGCCTGATCGCCAACGATTTCAAAGCCGCTTTCGAGCAGTGCGACGTGATCCTGGGGCCGGTGGCGCCGACCGCGGCTTTCGACATCGGCGCGATGAACGACGATCCGGTGCAGATGTATCTGTCCGACATCTACACGTTGTCGGTGAACCTGGCCGGCTTGCCGGGCATGAGCGTGCCGGCCGGCTTTAGCGCGAATGGCCGCCCTATCGGCTTGCAGATCATCGGCAACTACTTCGGCGAAGCCAAGATGCTGAACGTCGCGCATCAGTTCCAACTTGCGACTGATTGGCATAGCCGCGCGCCGGTTTTGTAATTGAATGAATTAGCCGCGGAAGCGCAGGGAAGGACATGGACAAACCCCGGCTCCCAAGAGGTGGGTGAGCTAGGGGCAACCGTTTTTCTTCCGTGTTTTCCGTGTGCTTCCGTGGCAAAAAATAATAGAAGGATTTTCCAACCATGAAATGGGAAGTCGTCATCGGTATCGAGGTGCATGTGCAGCTCAATACCGTCTCCAAGATTTTCTCCGGCGCCAGCACCGCCTTCGGCGCCGAGCCGAACACCCAGGCCTCCGCGGTGGAGCTGGCCTTTCCCGGCGTGCTGCCGGTATTGAACAAGGCGGTGGTGGACAAGGCCATCCGCCTGGGACTGGCGCTGGACGCCAAGATCAACCAGAAGAATGTGTTCGCGCGCAAGAACTACTTCTATCCCGATCTCCCCAAGGGCTACCAGATCAGTCAGATGGATCTGCCCATCGTCGAGGGGGCAAGCTGAAAATCCTGGTGGGCGAGCAGGAGAAGGTCATCGGCGTGACCCGCGCCCATATGGAAGAGGACGCCGGCAAGAGCCTGCATGAAGACTTCCACGGCCTGTCCGGTATCGACCTCAACCGCGCCGGCACGCCCTTGCTGGAAGTGGTGTCCGAGCCGGACATGCGCTCGGTGGACGAGGCGCTGGCCTATGTGAAGGCGCTGTACGCGCTGGTGACCTGGCTGGGCATCTGCGACGGCAATATGCAGGAAGGCAGCTTCCGCATGGACGTCAACGTGTCGGTGCGCCCGGAAGGTCAGCAGGCCTTCGGCACCCGCCGCGAGATCAAGAACCTCAACTCCTTCCGTTTCCTGGAGCAGGCGGCCAAATACGAAATCCAGTGGCAGATCGACACCCTGGAAGACGGCGGCAAAGTACAGCAGGCCACCGTGCTGTTCGACCCGGATACCGGCGAGACCCGGATGATGCGCAGCAAGGAAGACGCGCACGATTACCGCTACTTCCCGGACCCGGACCTGTTGCCGGTGCGCATCTCCGACGAGCAGATCGCCCGCATCCGCGGCGAGATGCCGGAGCTGCCGGCGGCGATGCAAGTCCGTCTGGCCGAGGCCTACGGCGTGTCCGCCTACGACGCGGCGCTGCTGACGTCCAGCCTGGCTCTGGCCCAGTATTTCGAAGCCGCGGCCAAGGCCTCCGGCCAGGGCAAGCTGGCCGCCAACTGGATCAACGGCGAGATCGCCGCGCGGCTGAACCGCGACGGCAAGGAGATCGCGGATTGCCCGATCTCGGCCGAGCGCCTGGTTGGCCTGATCGCGCGCATCGCCGACGGCACGCTGTCCAGCAAGCTGGCCAAGCAGGTGTTCGACGCCTTGTGGGACAGCGAACTGTCCGCCGACGCCATCATCGAGCGCGACGGCCTGAAGCAAGTGTCCGACGTCGGCGCCATCGAGAAAATGGTGGAGGAAGCGATCGCCGCCAATCCCAAGGCGGTGGAAGAATTCCGCGCCGGCAAGGAAAAGGCGCTCAACGCCTTGGCCGGCCAGGTGATGAAAGCCTCCAAAGGCAAGGCGAATCCGGCTCAGGTGCAGGATATTCTGCGTCAAAAGCTGGCCTAATCCGGCGGAACTCCAGGGCGGCGGCGCCGATCGTGGCGCCGCCGCCCTGTTTTTGTGTTGCGGCGCGACAAGTGGTCTTGCTCTGGACTGTCCTTGGAAATATTCCCAGGCCCGGGGTGTGGTGTTTCGGAAATGGTTCGAGTGTTAACAGCTCACTTTGACTGATGTTTTTAAGCCTCTGATTTGACAAGGAATCCGCTTTTTGCCTGGTCCGCTAAGTCATTGTCTCAAAAGGTGAATTAGAACTTCTCGATGTTGACCGTGGGGAAGTTCTTTCTTATAGTGGCGGAAAGTGGGGCGAAGTGGGTGAAAGTGGGGCATTTGTCCCAGGGGGCGACGGCCCCTTAGGTTTATTCGGTCAGCGGGCTCGAAATCATGATTGGTGGCGTCAGCATCTTGTCTCTCGATAGCAAGGGGCGTTTGGCTATTCCGGCTAAACACCGCGAGACACTGCTGTCCGCTTTCGGGCACAAACTGATCGTCACCCTCGAGTCCCAAGACCACTTGCTGATCTACCCCGAACCCAACTGGCGTCCGGTCGAAGCCCGCCTGCTAGCCCTTCCCACCGGCAATCCCACTCTGAAACGTTATCAGCGCCTCGTGCTTGGCCACGCGGAAACGCTGGAAATGGACAGCGCCGGACGCATTCTGCTGCCCGCGCGCCTGCGCGATCTCACCGGACTCGACAAAGACGTCGCGCTGGTGGGCATGGGCAACCGCTTCGAGCTGTGGAATGCCGAGGAATGGGACAACCAGACCGCTGACGCCCTGGCCATCGATCAAACCGATCTGGCCCAACACCTTGGAGACTTTACGCTGTGAGCACCACCCCTTTCGTGCACCTGACGGTGCTCTTGACCGAAGCGGTCGACGCGCTCGCCATCCGGCCGGATGGCGTCTACGTCGATTGCACTTTCGGTCGAGGTGGCCACAGCCGCTTGATCCTGTCGCGACTGGGGCCGCAAGGCCGCCTGATCGCCTTCGACAAGGATCCCGAAGCCATCGCCGTGGCCACGCGGCTGGCGGAGGAAGACCCGCGCTTTCAGATCGTGCACAACGGTTTTGAAACGCTGGGCAGGAATTGGACCGCCTGGGCGTGCCCCAGGTGGACGGCGTGTTGATGGATCTGGGCGTGTCCTCGCCGCAGATCGACGACGGACGGCGCGGTTTCAGCTTCCGTTTCGACGCGCCCTTGGACATGCGTATGGATACCACCCGCGGCATCACCGCGGCCGAATGGTTGGCGACGGCAGACGAGGCCGATATCAGAGAGGTCATCAAGACTTATGGTGAAGAGCGGTTTGCTCGCAAGATCGCAGCAGCCATTGTTGCGCAAAGGGCTGACGCCCCCCTCCAGACCACGCGTGAGCTCGCCGTGCTCGTTGGGCAAAACGTCCGTACTCGGGAACCGGGTCAGGACCCCGCAACGCGTACCTTCCAAGCGATACGGATCTTTGTGAACCGCGAGCTGGACGAACTCAAGGCGGTGCTGCCGCAGGCGGCGCGCCGCCTGGCGGAAAACGGCCGCCTGGCGGTGATCAGCTTTCATTCGCTGGAAGACCGCATCGTCAAGCAATACCTGCGCGACGCCAGCAGCGAGGAAAAGCTGCCGGCGTGGGCGATGGTGCGCGCGTCCGATATGGCCCAGCCGCCGCTGTCCACCGTGGGCAAGCCGGTGCGCGCCGGCGATGAGGAGGTGCGCGCCAACGCGCGCTCCCGCAGCGCCATCATGCGCGTGGCCGAGCGCACCGCCGCGCCGTGGCGGGAGATCGACGCATGAACAAGCTCAACGCGATACTGCTGGTCATCGTGGTGCTGTCCGCCTGGTCGGTGGTCACCTCGACCCATGTGTCGCGCAAGCTCTACAGCGATTTGCAGAAGGAACGCAAATCCGCCCAGCAGCTGGAGATCGAGTTTGGCCAGCTGCAGCTGGAGCAGAGCACCTGGGGCGCGCACGCGGTGATTGAGAAAGCCGCGTCCAGCCGCCTCGACATGCATATCCCGGACCCGCGCCAGACCCAGGTGATCTCGCCTGGGAAGGGGATGTGATGCGCACTTACTCCCCCCGCCACCAGCAACGCATCCCGGACGCCAGCCCCGCGCTGCGCATGAAGCCGGGCCGCGTGCGCTTTGTGCTGCTGATGCTGGCGCTGCTATTCCTGGCCTTGATCGGCCGCGCGGTCTATCTGCAAGTGGTGCAGCAGGACTTCCTGCAAAACCAGGGCGAGGCGCGTTTCCGCCGCGCGCTGACGCTGGAGGCCAACCGCGGCGTGATCACGGACCGCAACGGCGAACCGCTGGCGATCAGTTCGCCGGTGCAGACCATCTGGGCCAGCCCGGCGGACATGGAGCCGGTGCCGCCGGCCAAGCTGCGCGAACTGGCGGCGATGCTGGATCTGTCGCCGGAGGAGCTGTCGGCCAAACTGTCCGACCGCAAGAAGGAATTCGTCTACGTCAAACGCCAGATCAGCCCGGAGCTGGCCGACAAGGTGATGGCGCTGGGCGTGCCCGGCATCGCCAAACAGCAGGAATTCCGTCGCTTCTACCCGGCCGGGGAAATCGTGTCCCACATCATCGGTTTCACCGGCGTGGACGGCAAGGGCCAGGAAGGCGTGGAGTTGGCGCGCGAGAAGATGCTGGCCGGCAAGGACGGCCGCCGCGTGGTGCTGAAGGACCGTCGCGGCCACATCATCGAAGACGTCGCCGCCATCGAGCCGCCGCGCGACGGCCAAAAACTGGCGCTGGCGGTGGATCACCGCATCCAATACTTGGCTTACCGCGAGCTCAAGGCCGCGGTGGAGCTGAACAAGGCCAAGGCCGGCAGCGTGGTGGTGGTGGACGCCCACACCGGCGAGTTGCTGGCGCTGGCCAATTACCCCTCGTTCAACCCCAACAACCGCAGCGGCGTGACGCCGGAAATGATGCGCAACCGCGGGGTGATCGATCTGTTCGAGCCGGGCTCGACGATGAAGCCGTTGTCCATCTCGCTGGCGTTGGAAAACGGCAAGGCCGGACTCAACACGGTGCTGGACACCCACACTTACATGATAGGCCCGGCCACCATCCGCGACGTGGCGCCGCGCCCCAGCCTGGACATTCTCGGCATCATCCAGAAATCGTCCAACGTCGGCACCAGCAAGCTGGCGCTGATGAGCTCGCCGGAGCAATCGTGGAAGCATTACGACGCGCTGGGCTTTGGCCGCGCGCCGGAAACCGGCTTCCCCGGCGAAGCCGGCGGCCGGCTGCGCGACTGGCACAACTGGCGGCCCATCGAGCAGGCGACGATGTCCTTCGGCTACGGCATCTCGGTCAGCCTGATTCAGATGGCGCGCGCCTACACCGTGTTCGCCAACGACGGCGTGATGCTGCCGATCTCGCTGTACAAGACCGCCACCCCGATGCCAGGCAAGCGGGTGCTGAGCGAAAAGACCGCGCACGAGATGCGCGATCTGCTGATCGCCAACAGCCAGCCGGGCGGCGGCGCCGTCGGCGGCCGCATCATCGGCTACAGCGTGGGCGGCAAGAGCGGCACCGCGCGCAAGCTGGAAGGCCGCGCCTATGTGGCCAACAAGCACCGCGCGCTGTTCATGGGCTTCGCGCCGGGCAAAGCGCCGCGCGTGATCGTGTCGGTGATGATAGACGAGCCCTCCGCGGGCAAATATTACGGCGGCGCGGTGGCTGCGCCGGTGTTCTCGCAGATCGCCGGCGGCGCGCTGCGGGTGCTGAACGTGCAGCCGGACGAGCCCTCCAACAACACTTTATTACCGGAATCCACCCCGGTGCCGGTGGATTTTTGATCAGATCATGAAAAGCCGTTTGACCCCCATGCCGGACTGGAATCCGGCCGACATCAAACAATTGGGACTGCCCGTCAAACGGGTAGAGACCGACAGCCGCCGCGTGCTGCCCGGCGACGTGTTCCTGGCGTGCCCCGGCCTGCATTCCGACGGCCGCGACTACATCCAGGCCGCGCTGGCGAAAGGCGCGGCCGCGGTGTTGTGGGACGACGCCGGCGGCTTCGCCTGGAACCCGCTGTGGCAGGCGCCCAATCTGCCGGTGCCGCATCTGCGCGACCGCATCGGCATGCTGGCGGCCGAGGTTTACGGCTATCCCAGCCGCGCGCTGCGCGTGATCGGCATCACCGGGACCAACGGCAAGACCTCGATTTCCCACTGGCTGGCGCAGGCTTTCTCGCTGCTGGGCCAGAAGGCGGCGCTGATCGGCACCGTCGGCAACGGCTTTTACGGCGAGCTGACCGAAACCACCCACACCACGCCGGACCCGGTGACCATCCAGCAAAAGCTGGCCGAATACCGCCGCCAGGGCGCGCACGTGGTGACCATGGAAGTGTCCAGCCATAGCCTGGATCAAAGCCGCGTCAACGGCGTGGACTTCGCCACCGCGGTGCTGACCAACCTGACTCGCGATCACCTGGACTACCACGGCTCGATGGAAGCCTACGGCGAATCCAAGAAGAAGCTGTTCTTCTGGGAAGGCCTGAAGCACGCGGTGATCAACGCCGACGATGAATTCGGCCGCCAGCTTGCCGCCGAAATCGACCCGTCTGAGACTCAGGTGGTGACTTACGGCCTGGAGCAGGGCGATGTGCGTCCGCTGGCGCTGGCCGCCACGCTGGACGGCCTGCAACTGACGGTGACCACGCCCTGGGGCGTCGCCGATGTGCGCACCGGCTTGGTGGGCCGCTTCAACGCCGCCAATCTGCTGGCCTGTCTGGCCACGCTGTGCGTCAACGGCGTCAGCCTGCGCGACGCCGCCGCGGTGATGGCGCGCATCCAGCCGGCGCGCGGCCGCATGCAGAGCGTGGGCGGCGCGCACGAGCCGCTGGTGGTGATCGACTACGCCCACACGCCGGACGCGCTGGAAAAAGCCTTGTCCACGCTGGCCGAGATCCGCCCGGAAGGCGGCCGCCTGTTCTGCGTGTTCGGCTGCGGCGGCGACCGCGATCCGGGCAAGCGCCCGATGATGGGCGCCATCGCCGAGAACATCGCCGACGTGGCGGTGCTGACCAGCGACAATCCGCGCACCGAAGACCCGCAAGCCATTCTGCGCGACGTGCTCGCCGGCATGGACGCCGCGCGCACCCACGTCGAGGCGGACCGCGAAGCCGCCATCCACTGGGCGGTGAGCCAGGCGCGCGCCGGCGACGTGGTGCTGGTGGCCGGCAAGGGGCATGAGGAATACCAGGACATCGCCGGCGTCAAGCGGCCGTTCTCCGACTTCCGCGTGGCGGAAGAAGCGCTGACCGCCTGGGGAGAGCGCGCATGATGACGCTGCTGCAGGCCGCCGAACTGGCCCGGGGCGCTTTGAGCGGCCCGGACGGCGACATCCTGCGCGTGGTGACCGACAGCCGCGAGGCCGGCCCCGGCGATCTGTTCGTCGCGCTGAAGGGCGAACGCTTCGACGCCCACGATTTCGTCGCCGAGGTGACGGCCAAGGGCGCGGCCGCGCTGGTGCGCGCGGATTTCGAGCTGTCCGGCGCCAGCCTGATCCGCGTGGACGACACCCTCCTGGCCCTGGGCCGGCTGGCCTCCGGCTGGGCGCAACGCCAGCCGGCGCTGTGCATCGGCGTCACCGGCTCCAACGGCAAGACCACGGTCAAGGAAATGCTGGCCGCCATTCTGCGCCAATATGCAGGGGCGGACGCGGTGCTGGCCACCGCCGGCAACTTCAACAACGACATCGGTCTGCCGCTGACCCTGCTGCGGCTGACGCCGGCGCATCGCTACGCGGTGCTGGAGATGGGCATGAACCATCACGGCGAGCTCCGCTATCTGACCGGCCTGGCCCGGCCGCGCATCGCGCTGGTCAATAACGCGATGCGCGCCCACTTCGGTTATTTCGGCTCCACCGAGGAAGTGGCGCGCGCCAAGGCGGAAATCTTCGAAGGCCTGGACACCGACGGTGTGGCGGTGCTGAACGCCGACGACGCCAATCTGGCCTTGTTCCGCCGCGCGGCGGACGGCCGCCGCCAGATTGCTTTCGGCCTGGGCGCCGAAGCCGACGTCCGCGCCGTCGACATCGAACTGAGCGCCTTGAGCAGCCGCTTCACGCTGCGTTGCGCCGACGGCGAACGGCGGATCGAATTGCCGGCGCCGGGCGAACACAATGTGCGCAACGCGCTGGCCGCGGCCAGCCTGGCCTTGGCCGCCGGCGTGCCGCTGGACGACATCGCCGCCGGCCTGGCCGCCTTCGGCGGCGCCAAGGGCCGTTTGCAGCTCAAGCAAAGCCCGCGCGGTCTGAGCGTGATCGACGACAGCTACAACGCCAACCCGGATTCGATGAAGGCCGGGATCGACGTGCTGGTCCGCCTGCCGGCGCCGCGCTGCTTCGTGATGGGCGACATCGGCGAACTGGGCGAAGCCGCCGACGCGCTGCACGCGGAAGTGGGCGAGTACGCGC
Organism: Chromobacterium sp. Beijing; assembly: GCF_021496765.1. Classification (NCBI taxonomy): domain Bacteria; kingdom Pseudomonadati; phylum Pseudomonadota; class Betaproteobacteria; order Neisseriales; family Chromobacteriaceae; genus Chromobacterium; species Chromobacterium sp. Beijing. The sequence goes on along the minus strand of NZ_CP053750.1, from coordinate 3,561,681 downwards.
GGACGCGCGACGTGGACCTGCTGCTGACCTTGGGCGAGGTTTCGCGCCACGCCGCCGCCGCCTGCGGCGCGCGCGGCAAACATTTTGATTCGATTGACGAGTTGTACGAGTTTCTCGACCGGCAGTTGCCGTCGGGTGCCTCCGTTCTGGTCAAGGGGTCGCGCTTTATGCGCATGGAACGGGTGGTGGAACACCTGATGCAACAATTTAGAGAGGAACAATAACGTGCTGCTCTGGCTGGCTGAACTGCTGGGCTCCCACATCCGGGCCTTCAACGTCTTCAACTACATCACGCTGCGCGCGGTGATGGCGGCGCTGACCGCGCTGGCGATCTCCCTGCTGCTGGGCCGTGGGTGATCCGCAAGCTGACTGAGCTCAAAGTGGGCCAGGCGGTGCGCAACGACGGCCCGCAAACCCATCTGGTCAAGGCCGGCACGCCGACCATGGGCGGTTCGCTGATCCTGCTGGCCATCGGCCTGACCACGCTGCTGTGGGCGGACTTGTCCAATAAATACGTGTGGCTGCTGCTGGCGGTGATGTTCGGCACCGGCGCGCTGGGCTTTTACGACGACTGGCGCAAGGTGGTGTACAAGGACCCGAAAGGCGTGTCCGCCAAGTTCAAGATGGCCTGGCAGTCCGCCATCGCCATCGGCGCCGGCGTGTTCCTGATCGCCACCGCCAAGCTGCCGGCGTCCACCGAGCTGATCGTGCCCTTCGTCAAGACCATCTCCTATCCGCTGGGCGCGATCGGTTTTTGCATCCTGACCTATTTCGTCATCGTCGGCACCTCCAACGCGGTGAACCTGACCGACGGCCTGGACGGCCTGGCGGCCCTGCCCACCGTGATGGTGGCGGCCGGCCTGTCCATCTTCGCCTATGTCGCCGGCCACGCGGTGTTTTCCAAATATCTGGGCCTGCCCTTCATTCCCGGCGCGCACGAGGTGGTGGTGTTCTGCGCGGCGATGTGCGGCGCTTGCCTGGGATTTTTATGGTTCAACGCCTATCCGGCCCAGGTTTTCATGGGCGATGTCGGCGCGCTGGCGCTGGGCGCGGCGCTGGGCACCGTGGCGGTGATCGTGCGTCAGGAAATCGTGCTCTTGATCATGGGCGGCCTGTTCGTGGTGGAGGCACTGTCGGTGATGATTCAGGTGGCTTCGTTCAAGCTCACCGGCAAGCGGGTGTTCCGCATGGCGCCGCTGCATCACCACTATGAGTTGAAGGGCTGGAAGGAAACGCAAGTGGTGGTGCGTTTCTGGATCATCACCATGATGCTGGTGTTGGCCGGCCTGTCCACCATCAAGCTGCGTTGAGGAAGACTATGGACTACGCGAATCGTCACGTCGTGGTGGTGGGCTTGGGAGGCTCGGGCCTGGCGGCCGCGCGCTACCTGGCCGCGCACGGCGCGCGCGTGAGCGTGGCCGACGCCAAGCCGTCGGCCGAGCGCGTGGCCGAGCTGCGCGCCTTCCTGCCGCAGGCGGAAGTGCGCGCCGGCGATTTCAGCGCCCAGACCTTCGCCGACGCCGACTTGCTGGTGCTGAGCCCGGGCGTGCCGCTGAAACACCCGGCCGTCGCCGCCTACCGCCAAGCCGGCGGCGAGGTGATCGGCGATATCGAAGTGCTGGCGCGCGCGATCCGCGGCGACGGCAGCAAGGTGATCGCCATTACCGGTTCCAACGGCAAGAGCACGGTCACCAGCCTGGCGGGCCATCTGTGCGCCGCCGCCGGCCTGGACGCGGTGGTGGCCGGCAATATCGGCCTGGCGGTGCTGGAAGCGCAGCTGGAACGCGAGCAAAGCGGCAAGCGCCCGGACGTGTGGGTGCTGGAGCTGTCCAGTTTTCAACTGGAATCCACATTTACGCTGGAGGCCGACGCCGCCACGGTGCTGAATATTTCCGAGGACCACCTGGACCGTTACGACGATCTGCTGGACTACGCCCACACCAAGACCCGGGTGTTCCACGGCGCCGGCGTCCAGGTGCTGAACCGCGACGACGCGCTGGTGCGCGCGATGGTTCGCCCCGGCCGCGCGGTCAAATGGTTCTCGCTGACAGAGGATGCCGGATACGCGTTGCGGCAGGATGACGGCCGCTACTGGCTGAGCCTGGACGGCGAGCGGGCCTTCGATTGCGCCGAGATGCGTTTGCAAGGCCTGCACAACGCCGCCAACGCGCTGGCCGCGCTGGCCTTGTGCGAAGCCGTGGGCGCGCCGCGCGCCGCGCTGCTGCAAGGACTGAAAACCTTCCATGGTTTGGAGCATCGCGTCGAGCTGGTAGACGAAATCGCCTCGGTTGCGTTTATCGATGATTCCAAGGGCACCAATGTCGGCGCCACCGAAGCGGCGCTGAACGGCATGACGCGTCCGGTGGTGTTGATCGCCGGCGGCGACGGCAAGGGCCAGGACTTCGCGCCGCTGGCGCCGGCCTGCCGCCGCATCGCCCGCGCCGTGCTGTTGATCGGCCGCGACGCCGGCAAGATCCGCGCCGCGCTGTCCGCCACCGGCTTGCCCTTGCACGACTGCGAGACGCTGGAAGAAGCCACCCGCCGCGCGGCGGAACTGGCGCAGCCGGGCGACGTGGTGTTGCTGTCGCCGGCCTGCGCCAGTCTGGACATGTTCCGCAACTACGCGCATCGCGCCCAGGTGTTCATCGACGCCGTGCGCGAGTGGAAAGCGCGGCAAGCGGAGGCGACGCGGCCATGATCGTGCACGGAGCCCGGCGTTACGCCGCCATCAAGCCGTTCGACGAGGCGCTGTCCTGGGCGCTGGCCCTGCTGTTGTCGATCAGCCTGGTGATGGTGTACTCGGCGTCCATCGCCTACGCCGAGGCCGACGCGGCCACGCACAACCGCTACTTCTACCTGATCCGTCACATGATCTTCATGACGATAGGGCTGAGCGCGGCCTATATCGCCTTCCAGATTCCAACGGCGTTCTGGCAGAAGTACTCCGGCAAGATTTTCCTGATCGGACTGGTCTTGCTGGTGCTGGTGCTGATTCCCGGCATCGGCAAGATGGTCAACGGCTCGCGGCGCTGGATCAATCTGATCGTGCTGAACCTGCAGCCGTCGGAGGTGATGAAGTTCGCCACCGTGCTGTACGCGGCGGATTACACCGTGCGCAAGAGCCATTTGCTGCACAGCTTGAAGGAAGGCTTCGCGCCGATGTTCGCCGCCATGGTGGTGGTGGCCTTCCTGCTGCTGCGCGAGCCGGACTTCGGCGCGCTGATGGTGGTGATGAGCATCGCGATGGGCGTGCTCTTCCTCGGCGGCATCAATATGCGCATCTTCAGCGGGCTGGCGGTGATGGCGGTGGGCGCCATCGTGGTGTTGATCATTTCCTCGCCGTACCGGCTGAAGCGGGTGCTGGGCTTCATGGACCCGTGGGACGACCCGTACGGCAAGGGCTACCAGCTGTCGCACTCCTTGATCGCCATCGGTCGCGGCGAGTGGTTCGGCGTCGGTCTGGGCGGCAGCATAGAGAAATTGTTTTACCTGCCGGAGGCGCACACCGACTTCATCATGGCGGTGATTTCGGAAGAGTTCGGCTTTGCCGGCATCTGCGTGGTGGTCGGTCTGTACGCCTGGATCGTGCGCCGCGCCTTCCACATCGGTGTGGAATCGAAAAAGCTGGAGCGTTACTACCAATCGCTGGTGGCGCAGGGCCTGGGCATCTGGCTCGGCATCCAGGTGTTTTTCAACATCGGGGTGAATATGGGCCTGCTGCCGACCAAGGGTTTGACCTTGCCGCTGATGTCTTTCGGCGGCTCGGCGATGTTGATGAATTTGATCGCGGTGGCGGTGCTGCTGCGAGTTGATTATGAAAACCGCCGCATCATGCGCGGCTACAAAGTGTAGCCGCGCATGAGCAGCGCTGTCAGGCGCCTTAGGGCGTAAGCCCGTAGGGTGGCGGTTTCTGCGAGCCCGAAGGGCGAAGCAAAAACCGGCGCATGATGCGCGGCAACGAGAGTTAACGGAACGGATAGAGATGGCGAATCGCACGGTCATGGTGATGGCGGCTGGCACGGGTGGACACATCGTCCCCGGCCTCGCCGTGGCCAAGGAATTGCAAAGCCGGGGCTGGAAGGTGGTGTGGCTGGGCACCCGGCGCGGCATGGAGAACAAGCTGGTGCCGCCGACCGGCATTCCGCTGGAGCGGCTGAATTTCCACGGCGTGCGCGGCAAGGGCCTGCTGGGCTCGCTCAAGGGCGCGTTGCAGCTGGCCGGCGCTTTCTTCAGCAGCGCGGCGCAGATTTTCCGTCACCGCCCGGACGTGGTGCTGGGCATGGGCGGTTACGTCTGCCTGCCCGGCGGCGTGATGGCGGGCCTGCTGTGGAAACCGCTGGTCCTGGTCAACGCCGACGCCGGCCTGTTGTTGAGCAATAAGGTCTTGCTGCCCTTCGCCAAGAAACTGGCTTGCGGTTTCGACGGCGACGCGGCGCGCAACGGCAAGGCGCTGGTCACCGGCAATCCGGTGCGCGGCGAGATCGAGGGCATCGCCGCGCCGGCGGAGCGCTTCGCCGGCCGCAGCGGCCCGCTGAAGGTCTTGGTGGTGGGCGGCAGCCTGGGCGCCAAGGTTTTGAATGAAACGCTGCCGCAGGCGATGGCCAAGCTGCCGGCCGACAAGCGGCCGCGACTGACGCATCAGACCGGCGAGGCGAATTTCGCCGCGGTCGAGGCCGCGTATCAGGCCGCGGGCCTGCGGGAGCAAGTGGAACTGCTGCCCTTCGTCGACGATATGCCGCAGCGCCTGGCCGAATGCGATCTGGTGATCTGCCGCGCCGGCGCGATCACGGTCAGCGAATTGTGCGCGGCCGGCGTGCCCAGCGTGCTGGTGCCGCTGGTGGTGTCCACCACCGGCCATCAGCGCGACAACGCTGAGTGGATGGCGCAGGCCGGCGCGGCCTGGCATCTGCCGCAGAAAGAATTGAACGCCGACGGGCTTGCGGGCCTGCTGGCGGGTTTGGATAGAGAGCAGTTGCAGGACAAGGCCGAACGCGCGCGCGCGCTGGCGCGTTCCGGCGCGGCCGGCCGGGTGGCCGACCTGTGCCAGCAGCTGGCCCGGGAATGACAGAGCGTCATACGAGCGCTCAAGCAGAGACACAGACATGAAACACAGGGTCAAACACATACATTTCGTCGGCATCGGCGGCGTGGGCATGTGCGGCATCGCCGAGGTGCTGCACGGCCTGGGCTTTACCGTGTCCGGCTCCGACATGGCGGAAAGCGCCACCAGCAAGCGGCTGATCGATCAGGGCATCCGCGTGTTCTACGGCCACGACGCCACCTATATGCACGGCGCCGACGTGGTGGTGACCTCCACCGCGGTCAAGGCCGACAATCCGGAAGTGCTGGAAGCGCGCGCCAACAAGATCCCGGTGATCCCGCGCGCGCTGATGCTGGCGGAACTGATGCGCTTTAAGCAGGGCATCGCCATCGCCGGCACCCACGGCAAGACCACCACCACCAGCCTGACCGCTTCGGTGCTGGGCGCGGCCGGCCTGGACCCCACCTTCGTTATCGGCGGCAAGCTGACCGCGGCCGGCACCAACGCGCGCCTGGGCTCCGGCGAGTTCCTGGTGGCCGAGGCCGATGAATCGGACGCCTCCTTCCTGCATCTGACTCCGGTGATGGCGGTGGTGACCAATATCGACGCCGACCACATGGACACCTACGACCACAGCTTCGACAAGCTCAAGCAGGCTTTCGTCGACTTCCTGCAGCGGCTGCCGTTCTACGGCCGCGCGGTGCTGTGCGTGGACGATCCCCATGTGCGCGAGATCCGCGGCCGCATCACCAAGCCGGTGACCACCTACGGCCTGGACGACTCCGCCGACATCTACGCCGAGAACGTCCGCGCCGCGGCCGGACAGATGCATTTCGACGTGGTGGTGAAGAACGGCAAGGAAGTGCGTTTCCCGGTGGTGTTGAACATGCCGGGCCGCCACAACGTGCTCAACGCGCTGTCCGCCATCGCCATCGGCCTGGAGTGCGGCGCCAGCGTGGAAGCGATCCAGCAAGGCCTGGCCGAGTTCGCCGGCGTCGGCCGCCGCTTCCAGCGTTACGGCGAAGTGCCGGCCAAGGACGGCGGCAGCTTCACCCTGGTGGACGATTACGGCCATCACCCGGTGGAAATGGCCGCCACGCTGGCCGCGGTGCGCGGCGCCTTCCCGGACAAGCGTCTGGTGCTGGCCTTCCAGCCGCACCGCTACACCCGCACTCGGGACCTGTTTGAAGACTTCGTCAAAGTGCTGTCCAGCGTGGACGCCCTGCTGCTGTCCGAAGTCTACGCCGCCGGCGAAGCGCCCATCGTGGCCGCCGACGGCCGCGCCTTGGCGCGTGCGGTGCGTGTGCAGGGCAAGGTGGAGCCGGTGTTCGTCGAGGACATCGCCGAGATGCAGCAGACCATTTTCGATCAAGCTCGCGACGGCGACGTGGTGGTGACCATGGGCGCGGGCTCCATCGGCGCGGTGCCGGCCAAAGTGGCGGCGGGCGCGTGATGATGAATGACAAGGACAAGGCAATGAAGCAGTACGGCAAGGTGGCGGTGATGATGGGCGGCAGTTCCTCCGAGCGCGAAGTGTCGCTGATGAGCGGCGCCGGCGTGCTCAAAGCCCTGCAATCCCGTGGCGTGGACGCTTACAAGTTCGATCCGTCGGAACAGCCGCTGAGCGCGCTGAAGGACGAGGGTTTCGACCGCGTGTTCAACATCCTGCATGGGCCCTTCGGCGAAGACGGCACCCTGCAGGGCGTGCTGGAAAGCATGGGCCTGCCGTATACCGGTTGCGGCGTGATGGCGTCGGCGATCTGCATGGACAAATGGCGCACCAAGCTGCTGTGGCAGGGCGCCGGCCTGCCGATCCCGGCCTTCGAACTGCTGGACGAGAACAGCGACTTCGCCGCGGTGGAAGCCAAGCTGGGCCTGCCCATCTTCGTCAAGCCGGCCACCGAGGGCTCCAGCATCGGCGTGACCAAGGTCAAGCAGCCGGGCGAACTGAAGGCGGCGTTTGAAGAGGCGCGCAAATACGACAGCATCGTGATCGCCGAGCGTTTCATCGGCGGCGGCGAATACACCTGCGCGGTGATCGGCGACACGGCGTATCCGACCATCAAGATCGAACCGGCGACCGAGTTTTACGACTACGACGCCAAGTATTTCCGCGACGACACCGTCTACCGTTGCCCGTCCGGCCTGAGCGAAGACGTGGAGACGCGCGCGCGCGAACTGTCGCTGGCGGCTTTCCGCGTATTGGGCGGCCGCGGCTGGGGCCGGGTGGATTTCCTGATGGACGAAGCCGGCGGCATTTACCTGTTGGAAGCCAACACCAATCCGGGCATGACCAGCCACAGCCTGGTGCCGATGGCGGCGCGGGCGATGGGCATCAGTTACGAGGATTTGTGCCTCAAGGTGCTGGATATGGTGCATGTGGGATAACCATCGGCTGCTTAGAGGCCTGGCCAATCTGATGCTGGCCGCCGCAGCGCTGATGTTGCTGTATGCAGGAGGGTTCTGGTTGACGCACGCTCCGGTGTTTCCGGTGAAGAAGATCCAGATTCGCGGCGACATGAAACGCGTGACGCCGGAACAGCTGAAGTTCATTGCCGAGCATGAGCTGTCCGGCACCTTCTTCACGCTGGACATCGACAAGACGCGGGCGGCCTTCGGCAAATTGCCGTGGGTGCGGGATGCCCAGGTGCGGCGGCGCTGGCCGGACGCGCTGGACATCTCGGTGGAAGAGCATGTGGCGCTTGCGCGCTGGGGAGAGAACGGCCTGGTCAATACCCGAGGAGAGCGGTTCGACGCCGCCAGCGACCAGGACCTGCCGGTGTTTTACGGGCCGGCGGGGGCAGAGAAGGACATGAGCGAAATGCTGGGAGGGCTGCGGCAGGATCTGGCCCCGGCGGGCGTCAAGCCGGCGGCGCTGTGGCTGTCCAGCCGCCGCGCCTGGAAAGTGGGGCTGGACAACCAGGTGCAGCTGGAGCTGGGACGCAACGACGTGAGTCCGCGCGCCCGCCGCTTCGCCCAGTACTGGAAGAGCAAATTGGCGGCGTTGCCGTATCACGTGGAATACGTGGATATGCGCTACCCGAATGGATTCGCCGTGCGGATGCCCGATTACAAGGCGCCGCCGGCCAAGGGAAACAAGTAATTAGCAGTTGGAGCGACAGGTGAGCAAACCAAAGGAAAGCAAGAACATGCTGGTTGGCCTCGACATCGGCACATCCAAGATCGTGGCGATCGTCGCAGAAGTCCTGGAGGACGGCCAACTCAATATCGTCGGCATGGGCCACACCCCGTCGCGCGGTTTGAAGCGCGGCATGGTGGTGAACATCGAATCCACGGTGCAGGCCATCCAGCGCGCGCTGGAAGAGGCGGAACTGATGGCCGACTGCAAGATTCACGAAGTGTTCGCCGGCATCGCCGGCAGCCACATCAAGAGCGTGAACTCGCACGGCATGGTGGCGATCAAGGATCGCGAAGTCACCAAGATGGACATCGACCGCGTGATTGAAACCGCGCGCGCGGTGACCATTCCGCCGGACCATCAGGTGCTGCACATCCTGACCCAGGAATACAGCATCGACGGTCAGGAAGGCGTGCGCGAACCGCTGGGCATGAGCGGCGTGCGGCTGGAAGCCAAGGTGCACATCGTCACCGGCGCGGTGTCCGCCGCCCAGAACGTGACCAAGTGCGTGCGCCGCTGCGGTCTGGAAGTGTCCGACCTGGTGCTGCAACCGATGGCCTCCGCCATCGCGGTGCTGTCGGAAGACGAAAAAGATCTGGGCGTGTGCCTGATCGACATCGGCGGCGGCACCACCGATATCGCGGTCTACGCCAACGGCGCGATCCGCCACACCGCGGTGATTCCGATCGCAGGCGATCAGATCACCAACGACATCGCCATGGCCTTGCGCACCCCGACCAAGGAAGCCGAGGACATCAAAATCCAGCACGCGGTGGCGCTGGTGGCGATGGCGGACCCGAGCCAGATGATAGAAGTGCCGGGCGTGGGCGAGCGCGGGCCGCGGCAGATGTCGCGCGCCACGCTGGCCGAAGTGGTGGAGCCGCGGGTGGAAGAGCTGTTCCAACTGGTGCAGCAGGAGCTGCGCCGCAGCGGCTTCGAGGATTTGCTGTCCTCCGGCATCGTGCTGACCGGCGGCGCCAGCCTGATGCCCGGTATGGTGGAGCTGGCGGAGGAAGTGTTCCACATGCCGGTGCGCGTCGGCGTGCCCAAGTATGTGGGCGGCCTGGCGGAAGTGGTGAAGACCCCGCGCTTCTCCACCGGCGTCGGCCTGCTGTTGTACGGCAAGGATCAGATTCAAACGCATGCCGGCCCCAAGGTGGAGACGGCGGGTGTGGGCCAGATGTTCACGCGCATGAAGGCGTGGTTCGCTGGCAATTTCTAAGCGCTACGCGGCCGGCGCACTCGCTGGCCACGATAGCGATCGGGCAGATGTATATGAAGTCGGTAGCTCATCTTTATTGAGGAGAGGAAAATGAGCGGAATGGTCTTTGAAGTTATGCAAGAAACCGCCAATGTGGCGATCATCAAAGTCATCGGCGTCGGCGGCGGCGGTTGCAACGCCATCGACAATATGATCGACGGCAATGTGCACGGCGTGGAGTTCATCTGCGCCAACACCGACGCTCAGTCGCTGCTGCGCAACAAATCGCCGCAGAAGCTGCAGCTGGGCAACAATCTGACCCGCGGCCTGGGCGCGGGCGCCAATCCGGAAGTGGGCCGCAGCGCGGCGCTGGAAGACCGCGAACGCATCGCCGAGATGCTGCGCGGCTCCAATATGGTGTTCGTCACCGCCGGCATGGGCGGCGGCACCGGCACCGGCGCGGCGCCCGTGGTGGCCGAAGTGGCCAAGGAAATGGGCATCCTGACCGTGGGCGTGGTCACCCGGCCGTTCGAGCACGAAGGCAAGCGCATGAAAGTGGCGCAGAACGGCATCGAGGATCTGAAAAAGCACGTCGATTCGCTGATCGTGATCCCCAATGAAAAACTGATGGAAGTGCTGGGCGACGATGTGACCATGCGCGAAGCCTTCCGCGCCGCCGACGATGTGCTCAAGGGCGCGGTGGCCGGCATCGCCGAGGTGATCACTTGCCCGGGCCTGATCAACGTCGACTTTGCCGACGTGCGCACCGTGATGAGCGAAATGGGCCTGGCGATGATGGGTTCCGCCTACGCCTCCGGCATCGACCGCGCTCGCGTGGCCGCCGAACAGGCCGTGGCCAGCCCGTTGCTGGACAACATCACGCTGGAAGGCGCGCGCGGCGTGCTGGTCAACATCTCCACCGCGCCTGGCTGCCTGAAGATGAGCGAGTATCGCGAAATCATGGGCATCGTGCGTCAGTACGCGGACGAAGACGCGCAGATCAAGTTCGGCACCGCCGAAGTGGAAGACATGCCGGAAGACACCATCCGCGTGACCTTGATCGCCACCGGCCTGGGTCAGAAAAAGACCGCGCGCAATACCGAGGAGCGTCCGGAATACATCAAGATCGTCAAGACCGGCACCGACGACCGCGCGGTGGAAGTGGTCAGCTACGACGACTTCGACACCCCGGCCATCATGCGCCAGGGCCGTCGCCGCGCCGCGCCGTCCATGGACTTCTCCAACCCGGAAGTGAGCGAAAGCTACGACATCCCGGCCTTCCTGCGCAAGCAGGCGGACTGAGGCGGAGCCGCTATAGAAGAAAGCTATTTAATACTGCAAATCAATCAATAAAGTGCGGTTTTTGACTGTGCTAGAATCGGGCATTCCCATTCGTTCGAGAAGCCCGACATGATATTGCAGCGCACGCTGAAACAAGCGATAAGCGCCACGGGTGTGGGTTTGCACTCCGGCGAGCGGGTGAAGCTCACCCTGCTGCCGGCCGCGCCCGACACCGGGATCGTCTTTCGCCGCACCGACTTGCCCGAGCCGGTGACGGTGAAAGTGGATCCATCGCTCGTCAACGACACGCGACTCTCCTCCACGCTGGTGACAGACACCGGCGTGCGTGTCGGCACGATCGAGCATTTGATGTCGGCCCTGGCGGGCTTTGGCATCGACAACCTCGTGATTGAGGTCACGGCGGCGGAGATCCCCATCATGGACGGATCCGCCGCCCCTTTCATTTACCTGTTGCAGACCGCGGGCGTGGTCGAGCAGCACGCCAAGAAGCGCTTCATCCGCGTCACCCAGACGGTGGCCGTGGAAGAGCGCGGCGTGTGGGTGAAGCTGGAGCCGCACGAGGGCTTCAAGGTCACCCTGTCCATCGACTTCAACCATCCGGCCTTCAATCTGGCGCCGCAGACGGTGGCGGTGGATTTCGCGCGTCATTCCTATACCGACGAGATCAGCCGCGCGCGCACCTTCGGCTTCATGCACGAGGTGGAGTACATGCGCAACCATGGCCTGGGCCGCGGCGGCAGCCTGGACAACGCCATCGTCATCGACGACGAATACGTGCTGAACCCGGAAGGCCTGCGTTTCCCGGACGAATTCGTTCGCCACAAAATCCTGGACGCCATCGGCGACCTCTACATCATCGGCCACCCGTTGATCGCCGCCTTCTCCGGCCACAAGTCCGGCCACGCGATGAACAACAAGCTGTTGCGCAAGCTGCTGGAGACGCCGGAAGCCTGGGAATACGTCAGCTACGACGACCCGCTGGACGCGCCGTCCAGCTTCCACCGGCTGCCGGAGGTGGCCTAGCGGTGTTTGGTTTCTGGCGCCTGTGGCTGCTCGTCACCATCCTGCTGCTGGGCTGGGCAGGCGTCTGTTACCTATTGACCCGCAATCCGCTCTACCTGCGCTATCTCGGCCGCATCGCCCGCTGGAGCGGCGGCCTGGTGGTGCTGGTCAGCGCCTTCTGGCTGATTTACCGGCTGCTGTCCTAAGAGCCTGTTCAAGGTCTTGCGAGCAAGGGCGAGACAAGGCGAAAACGAGCGAAAAAGCGGAATGTACGAGTGGTACATGAGCATTTTGAGCTGGTTTTTAACGCCGTATCGCTGAAGCGCAGCAGACTTCGAACAGGTTCTAAGCGGGCCGGAGGAGTAATGAACCCATGTCAAAATTGACTCATTTCGACGCCGGCGGCCAGGCCCATATGGTCGACGTCGGCGCCAAGGCGCACAGCCGCCGCCGCGCGGTGGCCGAAGGCCGCATCCGCATGTTGCCCGCCACCTTCGCGCTGGTGAAGGACGGCGGCCATAAAAAAGGCGATGTGCTCGGTATCGCCCGCATCGCCGCCATCATGGCGTCCAAGAAGGCCGCGGACCTGATCCCGCTCTGCCACCCGATCGCGCTGACCCGGGTGGCGGTGGACTTCGAACTGCTGGAGGCCGACAACGCCGTGCGCATCGAGGTCACCGCCGAATGCAGCGGCCAGACAGGGGTGGAGATGGAGGCGCTGACCGCGGCCAACGTCGGCCTGCTGACCATTTACGATATGTGCAAGGCGGTGGACCGCGGCATGGTCATCGACGGTGTGCGGCTGCTGGAGAAAGAGGGCGGCAAGAGCGGGCATTGGCGGGTGGAAGGCTGATCCTGCTCGGTTTTGCAAGCCGCGTCATGCGTCGTTACAAGCTTTGCTGCGTGCCGGCCCGCGACGTTTGACGCCTCCGCTCGGCGGGCTTGTCCCGCCAATAGCCGGCCAAGAGCGAGCCGGAAATATTGTGCCAGACCGAGAACAGCGCGCCGGGCAAGGCCGCGAGCGGGCTGAAGTAGGCCTTGCCCAGCTGGGCGGCCAGGCCGGAGTTCTGCATGCCCACCTCGATCGCCAGCGTGCGGCACACCGATTCGTCGAAGCCCAGCAAGCGTCCTCCCCAATACCCGCCCAACAGGCCGATGGCGTTGTGCAGCATCACCGCCAGAATGGTCAGCCCGCCCACCGCGGCGATATGGTTCTTGCTGCCGGCGACGATGGCGGCGATCAGCGCGACGATGGCCAGCATCGACAACAGCGGCAGCAAGGGCTCCAGCCGGCGGACCTGGGGCGCGAAGAAACGATGGGCCAGCAGGCCCAGGCTTATCGGCAGGATGACGATCTGCAGAATGCTCAGCAGCATCGCCGCCACTTCCACTTTGATCGCCGCGTCCACGTACAGCCGGGTCAGCAGCGGCGTGGCTATCACCCCAACCAGCGTCGACAGCGAGGAAATGGTGACCGATAGCGCCACGTCGCCGCGCGATAGATAGATGATCACATTGGACGCGGTGCCGCTGGCGACGCTGCCCACCAGAATCATGCCGATGGCCAGCTGCGGCGGCATCTGGAACAGCCGCGCCAGCGCCCAGGCCGCCAGCGGCATCACCAGATAGTGCAGGCCCAGTCCGGCCAGCACCGGCGCCGGCCGGCTCAGCACCCGTTTGAAATCGTCCAGCGTCAGCGTCAGCCCCATCGCGAACATGATCACCGCCAGCAGCAGACCGGTATGCGGCAGCAGCGGGGTGAACGCCGCCGGCCGCTGGTAAGCGACGGCGGACAGCAGCAAGGCCCATAGCGGGAACAGACGGGTGATTGTGGCGAGCACGGCGACTCCTGGCGGCGGACGATGCGCCCATCATAGGCGATGCGCCCCGGTGTCTGGCAAGTCTGCGCGCGCATGGCTGATCCAGCGTCAGCCGTCGGCTGCGCAATCGTCTTTTGCCAGCGGCGGCGCGGCGCGGTTTAATCGGGTCTTCGATTCCATGGAGCGCGCGATGCAAGCGACGATTGCCGGCAAGACCGTGGCCGACTGGCAGGCCAGCCACCCCTTATTGACGCCCTTGATGGCCTTGCAGCCTTTGAGCTGGTTCAACCCCGCGCTGGCGCCGGCGGCGGAAGCGCTGGCCGACGTGGGCCTGAGCCGGGCCGACGTCGCGGACGCCGATGCGCGCTTGCGCCGCTTCGCGCCCTATCTGGCGCGGGTGTTTCCGGACGCGGCCGCCAGCGGCGGCGTCATCGAATCGCCGCTGCTGCCGCTGCCGGCGATGCGCGCGGCCTTATGGGCCGAGGCCGGGTTGGCGGACGGCGGCGGCCTGTGGCTGAAGGCGGACAATCTGTTGCCGATTTCCGGCTCCATCAAGGCGCGCGGCGGCATCTACGAGGTATTGAAGCACGCGGAAAGCTTGGCGCTGAGTCATGGCCTGCTGCGGGAGGGGGACGACTATGCCGGACTGGACAGCGCCGAGGCGCGGGCCTTCTTCGGCGGCTACCGGGTAGCGGTGGGCTCCACCGGCAACCTGGGCCTGTCCATCGGCATCATCAGCGCCAAGCTGGGCTTCCAGGCCAGCGTGCATATGTCGGCGGACGCGCGACAGTGGAAGAAGGACTTGCTGCGCAGCCATGGGGTCGAGGTGGTCGAGTATCCGTCCGATTACAGCGTGGCGGTGGCCGAAGGCCGCAAACAGGCGGCGTCCGATCCGCGCTGTCATTTCGTCGACGACGAGAATTCAGTCAATCTATTCCTTGGTTATGCGGTGGCGGCGGAGCGTCTGCGCGGCCAATTGGCGGAGCAGGGCGTCCGGGTGGACGCCGAACACCCGCTGCTGGTGTATCTGCCCTGCGGCGTCGGCGGCGGGCCGGGCGGGGTCGCTTTCGGCCTCAAGCTGGCTTTCGGCGACGCGGTGCATTGCCTGTTCGCCGAACCTACCCACGCGCCCTGCATGCTGCTGGGCGTTTACACCGGGCTGCATGATGAGGTGGCGGTGCAGGATTTCGGCATCGACAATCTGACCGCCGCCGACGGCCTGGCGGTGGGCCGACCGTCCGGCTTCGTCGGGCGCGCGATGCAGCGGCTGATAGACGGCTATTACACGGTGGACGATGGCGAGCTTTACCGCTTGCTGGCCATGCTGGAGCGCGAGCAGGGCTTGCGGCTGGAGCCGTCGGCGTTGGCCGGCATGCCGGGGCCGCTGCGGGTGTTGAGCGAGACCCAGGGTTACCGCCAGCGGACGGGCTTGAGCGCGGAGCGGCTGTCGCGTGCCAGCCATCTGGTGTGGGGCACCGGCGGCGGCATGGTGCCGCCGGCGGAAATGGACGCCTATCTGGCGGAAGGCCGGCGGCGGCTGTCGGCGTGAACGATGCTGGCGATATGCTGAATCTTCCCCCGCGCGCCGGCGTCCGGCTGGACGGCGCGCAATGGTCCAATCTGCACACCTTCGCGGCGGCGGCGCGGCATCTGAGCTTCGCCCGCGCCGCCGAGGAACTGTGCCTGAGCGCCAGTGCGGTCAGCCATCGCATCGCCCGGCTGGAACGGGCGCTGGGCACCCGCCTGTTCCTGCGGCTGACCCGCAGCCTGAGGCTGAGCGAGGACGGCGAACGCATCTATCAGGCCTGGCTGGCCGGCCAGACGCGGCTGGAGGCGGCGCTGAATCCGCAGGAAGACGCCGAGCCGGCCGGCGCGGTGGCCTTGTATGCGCGGCCCTCGCTGGCGCAATGCTGGCTGGCGCCGCGGCTGGCGGATTTCGCCGCGCGCTATCCGCGCATTGCGCTGGACATCCGCAGCGGCAACGAGATGGTGGACTTCCGCGCCTGGAATATAGACCTGGCGCTGTATTACTCGGCCGGCGAGTTTCCCGGCCTGGACGCGCAGCGTCTGATGGACGAGCAGGTGGCGCCGGTGTGCAGCCCGGAGTACGCGGAGCGGCACGGCCTGCGCGACAATCCGGCGGCCCTGGCCGCATGCCTGCTGCTGCACGACGCCCAGGCCTGGGAACGGGCGGCTCACGACGCCGAATGGCGGGAGTGGGCGCGGCGGCAGAACGTGGTCTTGCCGCCGCGGGGCATCAGCTTCGACCGTTCCGACCTATGCGCGCAGGCGGCCGCGCATCACGCCGGCGTGGCGCTGGGACGGCGGCGGCTGGTGCAAGCGTTGTTGGATCGCGGCGAACTGATGCTGCCGCTGGGGCCGTTTCAACCGTTGGGACCGCAGGCTTATTACCTGGTGCGCCCGTTGCAGGCGCCATCGCCGCGGGTACGCGCGGTGATGGACTGGCTGCGGGCTTGCGCAGCGGATTAGGCGGCCTTCCCCCTTTTCGCGGCCGCCCCTCGCGCGCCTTCCCGGCGGCGTGCTAGTCTGCTTCAGTTCAATGTCATGTCTGCCGCGGGAGGCGCTTGATGATCACCCTGTATCAGTTCGGCCCGGCCATGGGCTTGGTGGACCCCAGTCCCTTCGTGATGAAGGCGGACCTGCTGCTGAAGCTGTCGGGCCTGTCCTACCGCCGCGTGCGCGGCGATATGCGCAAGGCGCCCAAGGGCAAGCTGCCTTATATCGACGACGACGGCCAGATCGTGGCGGACTCCACGCTGATCCGCCTGCATCTGGCGGACAAGCACGGCCTCACGCTGGACGCCGGTCTCAGCGAGGCGCAGAAGGCGCTGGCCTGGAGCGTGGACTGCATGCTGGGCGATCATTTCTACTGGGGCATCGTGCATGAACGCTGGATGGTGGACGAACACTTCGCGCGCGGGCCCAGCGTGTTTTTCAAAGGCGTGCCGGCCTTGCTGCGCGGCTTGGTGACGACACTGGTGCGGCGCAAGGTGCGCGCCAATCTATGGGGGCAGGGCATGGGCCGTTTCAGCGCGGCGGAGCGCCTGCGGCTGCTGGAGGCGGACGTGGCGGCGCTGTCGGCTCTGCTGGGCGACAAACCCTATTTCATGGGCGAGACCGCCACCTGGATAGACGCCAGCGTTTACGCCTTCGTCAGCGGCGCCTTGACCGATGCGATGGGGGAAACCCCGTCGCGGGCGTTGATGCTGGCAAGGCCGAATCTGGCGGCCTACGCGGAAAGACTGAGGGCCGAGTTTTACAGTGGATAGGCCGGCTGGGTCCGCCGCGCCGCAGTAAGAACCTGTTTACGATCTGCTGCGCGTCGTGAAGCGTTGCGCGGTGAGGACAAGCTCAAAATGCTCATGTACCACGTGTACATTCCGCTTTTTAGCTCGTTTCGGTCTTGTCTCGCCTTAGCTCGCGAGAGCGTAAACACGTTCTAAGACAAAAACAAAGGGGAAAACATGAAGATGAGCAGACTGCTGCCCTTGGTGGCCTTGCTGTGCGCGGCCGGCGCCTGGGCGGACGGCGGCCTGGATTATGGCCGCTACGGCATTGATTTGAACGGCATCGATCCGGCGGTGAGAGTACAGGACAATCTGTCGCTGCACGCCAATGGCCGCTGGATCCAGCGCACGGTGATTCCGGCCGAGCGTTCCTCGGCGGGCGTGGCGGAGGCCTTGGCGGACCGCAATCTGGAACGGCTGCGCCAGTTGATCGAACAGGCCGGGCAGGGGACGGATGCCGAGGCGGGGCAGATCGCCGCGCTGTATCGCAGCTTCATGGACGAGGACGTCGTCGCCCGGCGCGGGCTGGAGCCGCTGCGCGAATCGCTGCGGGCCGTGGCCGGTCTGGGCACGGCGGCGGAGGCGGTCCGCTATATGGGCCGCCTGCAGGATCAGCCGGTGGATACGCCGTTCCGCTTCTATGTCGGCCAGGACCCCAAGGATTCCGCCGCCTACCTGGCCGGCGTCGGCCAATCCGGTCTGGCGATGGACCAGGACTACTATCTGGGCAAGTCCGCCGACTTCGCCGCCGCGCGTAAGGCCTATTTGAGTTATCTGGAGCGGCTGTTCGCGCTGGCGGAACTGGACCAGCCGCAAAGCCGCGCCCGCGACGTGCTGGCTTTCGAGACCCGGCTGGCGAAAATCCAGTGGACCAATGTCGAGAACCGCGACATCCAGAAAACCTACAACAAGCTGAGCCTGGCCGAGTTGGCGCGCCGGCAGCCCGGCTACGATTGGCCGGCCTTGCTGGCCGACGCCGGCCTGGACGCCGCCAAGCAGTTGAATCTGGACCAGCCCGGCTATCTGAGCAAGCTGGCGCCGCTCTTGCGGGCCGCGCCCGCGTCCACGCTGCGCAACTACCTGCTGGCGCGCACGCTGGACGCTTACGCGCCCAGCCTGACGCCGGCCTTCGTCGACGCCCACTTCGACTTCTACGGCAAGACCCTGGAAGGCCGCAAGCAGAACCGCCCGCGCTGGAAACGCGGCGTGGGCATGGTGGAAAGCGGCCTGGGCGAGGCGCTGGGCAAACTCTATGTGGCGCGTTATTTCACGCCGGAGGCCAAGCGCCAGGCCGACGAACTGGTGCGCAATCTGCTGCAGGCCTACGACCAGTCCATCGACACCCTGGACTGGATGAGCGCCGCCACCAAGCGCCAGGCCCATATCAAGCTGTCCAAGTACACGCTGAAGATAGGCTATCCGGACAAGTGGCGCGATTACGGCGGCCTGCAGCTGGCGCCGGACGATCTGGCCGGCAATGTGCGGCGCATCGCGGTGTTCAACTACCGCTATATGAGCGGCAAGCTGGGCCAGCCGGTGGACCGCAAGGAATGGAGCATGACGCCGCAGACGGTGAACGCCTATTACAATCCGGCCAATAACGAGATCGTGTTCCCGGCCGCGATTCTGCAAGCGCCGTATTTCGACCCCGGCTTCGATCCGGCGGTCAACTACGGCAGCATAGGCGCCACCATAGGCCACGAAATCAGCCATGGTTTCGACGACCAGGGCAGCCAGTTCGACGGCGACGGCAATATGCGCAACTGGTGGACCGCCAGCGACAAGGCGCGCTTCAAGGCGGCCACGCGCAAGCTGGTCAAGCAATACGGCCGCTACCAGCCGGTGCCCGGCCACCATGTCAACGGCGAACTGACCCTGGGCGAGAACATCGCCGACAACGCCGGCCTGGAAGTGGCCTACAAGGCCTATCATCTGGCGCTCGCCGGCAAGGACGCGCCGGTGCTGGACGGCATGAGCGGCGACCAGCGTTTTTTCATCGCCTTCGCCCAATCCTGGCGCAGCAAGAGCCGCGACGAAGCCACGCTCAAACAGCTGGTGTCGGACCCGCACACGCCGGACCTGTGGCGGCCCATCGGCACCGCCAGCAATATGGAGCCGTTCTACCAGGCCTTCGGCGTCAAGCCGGGCGACAAGATGTATCTGTCGCCCAAGCAGCGCTTCCATTTGTGGTGGTGAGCCATTCCCAGATCGTAAACCGGTTCTCAGACTGAGCGTTTGAGCTGGCCGGGCGTAAGCCCGGCATGGCGGCGGAACATGGCGATGAAGGCGCTGTCCTGCGCATAGCCCAGTTCCGCCGCCACCCGGCTGACGCTTTCCCCCTCGGCCAACAGTCGGCTGGCCTCCATCATTTTCAATTGCCGCCGCCAGGCGCTGAAGCTGAGCCCGGTCTGTTGCTGGAACAACCGGTTGACGGTGCGGGCGCTGGCGCCGGCCTGGGCGGCCAGATGCTCCAGCGTGGCCTCGTCGCCGGGCTGTTGCAATAGCTGCTCGGCAATGCGCAGCAGCCGCCGGTCTTGCGGCAGCGGCAGGCTCAGCGCCTGCTCCGGCGCGCGGCCGGCCTCGTCCAGCAACACCTCCGCCAGCCGTTCTTGCTCAGGCTCCAACGGCGACAGCGGCCATTCCGCCACCCGCACGATCAATTCCCGCAACAGCGGGCTGACGGCGATGATCTGCGGCCGCCGCGGCAGCGCGGGATAGACGACCGGATCGAAGTACAGGCTGCGATAGGCGAAAGGCTTGCCGGTTTCGGCCTGATGCCACAGCCCCGAGGGAATCCAGGCAGCCATTGTCGGCGGCAGCACGCAGCGGGTGTGGCCGATGCGGATTTGCAGCACGCCGCTGACCGCGTACATCAGCTGCGCGCGGCGATGGCGATGCAGGCCGGAGTCATGCGGCGCCGGCGCGTCTATGGCCATGCCGACGATGGGATCGGCGAGCTGGTCCGGGTCCGGCGCCGTGGCGGGCAGGTAGCGCGGCATCTTGTCCGATTCTCAATGTTTTATGGCTATCCATCGATAATAGGCGTGCCTTCATCCTCCTACAATCCCTGTTCGTTGTTTTTAGGAGGACAAAATGAAAACCGCGATCCGGGCGGCGCCGCTGGCGCTGCTGATTGTATTGCTGGGTTTCCCGCAATTGAGTGAAACCATTTACGCGCCGGCCTTGACCGAGATCGCCCAGGCTTACCATGTCAGCGCCGGTCAGGCGCAGTTGACGATGAGCGTCTACTTTCTGGCTTTCGCCTTCGGCGTGGTGTGCTGGGGCCGGCTGGCCGATCTATACGGACGGCGGCCGGCCTTGCTGGCCGCCCTGGCCTGTTACGGCGCGGGCGCGGTGCTGGCGGTGATGAGCCGCGATTTCGCCGCACTGCTGCTGGCCAGGCTATTGCTGGCCTTCGGCGCCAGCGCGGGTTCGGTGGTGGTGCAGACCA
Source organism: Chromobacterium sp. Beijing (assembly GCF_021496765.1). NCBI lineage: Bacteria > Pseudomonadati > Pseudomonadota > Betaproteobacteria > Neisseriales > Chromobacteriaceae > Chromobacterium > Chromobacterium sp. Beijing. Next base: position 3,541,417 of record NZ_CP053750.1, on the reverse strand, counting down.
TGTTGCGCGACCGCTATCAAGGCCCGGCCTTGCTGACGGTGTTCGCCACCGTCAGCGCGGTGTTGTCGCTGTCGCCGGCCTTGGGCCCGCCGCTGGGCGCCGTGCTGGTGGCCGGTTTCGGTCATCAGGGCGTGTTCGCCGCCTTGTGCGGCTTGGCGGCGCTGTTGCTGCTGTTGTCCTGGAAGCTGGCCGGCGAAACCCGGCCGGCGGACCTGCCGCCGCCGGCGGCCTTGGGCGCGGTGGCGGCCAGGATGGCGCGAGATCCGCGGGTGCTGGCCACGGTATGGCTGGTGGCCGGCTTCAATCTGCTGTTGTTCGGCTTTTACACGCTGGCCCCGTTCACGCTGCAATTGCTGGGCATGCCGGCCTGGTTGTTCGGCCTCAGCGGTTTGCTGGTGGCCGCCGGCGGCCTGTTCGGCGGCGCGGTCAATCGCCGGCTGGCGGCGCGAGGCGGCGCGGAACGCTTGCCGCGCCTGGCCTTGATGGCCGCCGGCGCGGCGGCCCTGGTGCAGTTGCTCAGCGGCTGGCCGGGTCTGCCGCCGGCCGCGGCCGTCGGCGTGCTGTTGCTCAGCCAACTGGCGATTTCCGCGGCCTTCGGCTGCGCGATTCCGCCGCTGCTGGCGGGGGCCTTGAGGGATTACCGCCAAGTGCAGGGCACGGCCGGCGCCTTATTGGGCCTGATGTACTACCTGCTGATCGCCGGCGGTCTGGGTTTGCTTGGCGCGGCTTATCAGCCGTATGTCTTGTACCAGCCCATGGCCATGGCGCTGCTGTGCGCGGCGATGTGGCCGGCGGCGCGGCGATTGAATCGGTAGGGAGTTGAATATTCTGTCTGCTTCATGGCATTGTGTTGAAAATTTCAAACAGCCATGGAGAGCAGAGCGATGAAACAGGCCAGCGATATCATTGTGTTCCAGCGTCACGACGTGGCGCTGGAATCGTTTGTGGCGGCCGAGGATCGCCGCGTCGCCGGCGAATGCCGGCAAAGCGTGGCCAACCATTATTCCGATCCCAGCGGGCAGTTCCACGCCGGCATCTGGAGCGGCGGGCTGGGCTGCTGGAAAGTGCGCTACAGCGAACACGAGTTCTGCACGCTGTTGCAAGGACGAGTGAAGGTCAGCGACGAGGCCGGGAACAGCGTGGAGTTGAAGCAGGGCGATCACTTCGTGATCCCCGCGGGCTTCGTTGGCACCTGGCAGGTGCTGGAGCCGGCGTGCAAGACTTACGCGGTGTTCGAAGCGCGACAGGCCGAGTGAGCCGCGACAAGCAACAGCCCCGCATTGCGGGGCTGTTTTTCGTGGCGGCGGGCCGGGCTTAAAAGGTGAAGCCGGCGCCGATATACATGCCGTCGGCAAGACGACGATTGCGGTTGTTGTCCTTGCGCTCGATGTCGAAGTAGCGATAGCCGGCTTCCACGGTGAACGGTCCAATGGGGTTCCAGCGCACGCCGGCGGCCAGGTCGCTGACGTTTTTGACGCTGCCGCTGGCCATGCTGTCGCCGGCGTAATAGGCCTGGCCGTAGAGGCTGAGCTTGGGCGCCAGCTGGATGTTGGCGCGGCCGCCGAGCAAGGCGGCGGTGCCGGAACCGCTGTCCGGGTTCAGGCCCATCAGCTTGCCGCCGCCGGCCAGGGTGACCGGGCCCAGCGGAATCGCGAACTCCAGGCCGGCGCCGCCGGCGTTGCCCTTGTGGTCGCTGTTCAGGTAGTCGATGGAAAGCCCCAGGCCCAGGCCCTGCGGGGTGCGGCTGAATTGCTGGAAGTCCTTGCCGGCGATAAAGCTGTAATCGGCGGCGTGGGCGGCCGCGGTCAGGGCGAGCAGCGCGGCGGCGGCGCTCAGATGCAGAGTTTTCATGGGTCACTTCTCTTGGGTGAGTTAGACAACAAGGGAAGTGACCGCTTTTTAAGTAACAAGTTCGGCGAACCGCCAAATATTCGAGTGTGAATTATTCACTGGCCAGCAAATTCTCCAGCTCCAGCAGCCGGGTTTTGAGGGCGGCCACTTCCGCTTCCAAGGCGGCGACGCGGCCGGCGATGCCCACCTCGATCACGCCGCAGCCGTTGTCGCCGGCGGCCGGCAGCGATTGCGGCTCGCCGCTGAGCAGATGGGCCCAGCGCGCCTCGCGCTCGCCGGGCTGGCGCTCCAGCTTCAGCACCAGCGGCGGGTATTTGTCGGCCAGCGCGTTGAGAGCGGTTTCCACTTCCTCCACGCCGCTGAAGCCGTAGATGCGGCCGGAACGGGTGCGGATTTCCGCCGAGGTTTGCGGTCCGCGCAACATCAGCAGGGCCAGCGCCGCCAGCCGCGCGCCTTCGATATTCCATTCGTAATTGAGCCTGTGCTCGTATTTGGCCACCCGGCTGCCGGCCGGCAGCCGCTCGCTCGCCAGCTTCTTGGCGATCAGGCTGTCCAGCGCCGCGCTGATGTCCGCTTCGGACAGCTGCATCACCGGTTCGCGGCTGGTCAGCTGGTTGCAGGCCGAGGCCAGGCCGTTCAAGGTCATCGGGTAGGCGTCCGGGGTCAGCGCCTGTTTTTCCACCAGGGCGCCCAGCACGCGCACTTCATGCGCTTCCAGTTGATGTGTATCCATCCATGTCTCCGCTTGAGGCTGCCGACGCCGGGGGCGACGGCTGGCCGGATTGGCATTTAGCGATTCTAGCGCGGTTGGCGGGCCCTACGCACGGTGAGATCATGGTCTTGGCTTGACAGCGGCCGGCGCGCTTGCCACGCTGTGCGGTTTTTGTCGATGGTGGGGAGGGTGCGATGACGCGAGTGGACGTGTTGCTGGTGGAACTGGGCCTGGCGGCTTCGCGCACGGCGGCGCAGAATCTGATCGCCGCGGGGCGGGTCCGTTGCGACGGCGCGCCGGTGAGCAAGCCCAGCCAGAAATGCGCGCCGGGCAGCCGCTTCGAGATCGCCGCCGATCCATCCGATCGTTTCGTGTCGCGCGGCGGCTTGAAAATGCTGGGCGCGCTGGAGTCGTCCGGCCTGGACCCACGCGACGCGCTGGCGCTGGACGTGGGCCAGTCCACCGGCGGTTTCAGCGACTGCCTGTTGCAGCAGGGCGCGCGGCGAGTGGTGGGCGTGGACGTGGGGCACGATCAATTGCATCCGCGGCTGCGGACGGACGCGCGCCTGCGTTATTTCGAAGGGGTGAACGCCAGGGCGCTGGACCACGCGGCCCTGTTGGCGGCCAACGAGGGCTTGCCTTTCGACCTGATGGTGTGCGACGTGTCCTTCATTTCGCTGACCCTGGTGCTGCCCTCGGCGCTGCCCTTGATCCGTCCCGGCGGTCACCTGCTCAGCCTGGTGAAGCCGCAGTTCGAGGTGGGGCGCGAAGGTTTGGCCAGGGGCGGCATCGTACGCGACGAGAGCCTGTACCCGCGCGTGCGGGACAAGATCAGCGAGGCGGTGCGGGAGCAGGGCTTTGAGCTGCTGAAGTGGTTCGACAGTCCGATCACCGGCGGCGACGGCAACCGCGAGTTCTTCATCTACGCGCGCAAGCGCTGAGCGGCGCGAGGCGACGCCTTGTTATGATGAAGGCATCGCCAGGGCCGCGCGTCGCGGTTATTATTCCGCTTGGCCGAACTCGCTTTGCTCGCTGCGCAGAACCATGACGGGACAGTTGGCGCGGCGCAGCAGGTTCTGGGCGAAGCTGCCCAACAGCAGATGGGCGATGCCGCTGCGGCCATGGGTGCCGAGCACGACCAGGCCGGCTTTGTGGCTGTCCGCGTAGCGCACCAGCAGTTCCGCCATGTCGGCGCCGCCGTCCCAGCTTTCCGCCATGTGGATCTGCACCTGTTCCACGCCGGCTTCCACCGCCTGTTTGCGCGCCTGTTCCAGCACGCGGTTGCCGTCGCGGAAGGCTTGATCGTGCAGTTCGTGGGTGCCGAGCAGGCCGACGCCTTCCACCGCCAGATCGCGCAGGCTGGCGATGTGGAACAGGGTCAGGCTGGCTTTGCAGAACTTGGCGACGCGGATGGCTTCCAGCAGCGCCTTGTCCGAATTGCTGCTGCCGTCCAGCGCGGCGATGATGTGTTGGTACATGTCCGATGTCCTTTATGGCTGGTGAGACAGGAGGATTATCGTGACAGCATATCGCGGCGGGCGGCCCAGGCCAAGCCGGCATGGACCGGGTTTGACCTGGCGCAAGGCGTTGACGGCGGGGCGAGGCGGTGTTTTACAATGACATCCTCAGTTAAAGGTTTGATTTGAAATGTTTGTTTTTCTATTGATCGTGGGCGCGTGTTTGCTGGCTTTGCTGGGGTGGATTGTGTACTCGCGCCGCGCGCCGCGCCAGGTCACGAGGACGCGCGCCGAGGACAAGGTGTACGCCTTGAATACCCAGATCCGCAGCGTGGAGCCGCCTGAGCATTCCACCGGAGCGGCCTTCGGCGTGTTGCTCAAGGCCGCGCGCGGCGACCGCGCCGCGGTGGAAAAGTGGATCGTGGCCGAGCAATACCGCGGCAGCGTGCCGGTCAGCCGCGAGGAGGCGATCGAACTGCTGGCGCGGCGGCTGCTGTTGAGCCGCAACTGAGGCGCTTGGCGCGAGACAATGCAAACAGGCCCGCATCAGCGGGCCTGTTTGCATTGGTCAATGGGTTCTCAGGCCAGCAGACCCAGGTATTGACGCTCCCACGGCGTGATCTGGCTGTGGTAGTGAGTCAGTTCCACCTCCTTCACCGCCAGATAGGCGGCGCTGAACTCCGCGCCGAACAGCTGCGCGGCGGCGTCGCCGCCGGCCATCGCCTCGCAGGCGGCGTCCAGGGTATTGGGCAGGCTGGCGCGTTCGCTCTTGAACACATTGCCGGTGGCGGGCTCGCTGGGCTGCAAGCGGCCTTCTATGCCCAGCAGGCCGGCGCCCAGGCTGGCCGCCAGCGACAGATAGGGGTTGGCGTCGCAGCCGGGCAGCCGGTTTTCCACGCGGCGGCCTTCCGGGCCGGACACCGGCACCCGCAGCCCCACCGAACGGTTGTCCAGGCCCCAGCTCAGATTGACCGGCGCGGCCATGCCTTTGACGAAGCGGCGGTAGGAATTGGGGCTGGGGCAGAACAAGGGCATCAGTTCCGGCAGATAACGCTGCAGGCCGGCGATGAAGCCGTAGAAGGTTTCCGAGGCTTCGCCGTCGGCGCGGCTGAAGACATTGTCGCCATGCTGGTCCACCACGCTTTGGTGCAAGTGCATCGAACTGCCCGGCTGGCCCGGCAGCGGCTTGGCCATGCACACCACGCTGAGGCCGTGGCGGTTGCCGATCTCCTTAAGCGCGGTCTTGAACAGGAAGGTTTGGTCGGCCAGCGCCAGCGCGTCGCCGTGTTTGAGGTTGATTTCAAACTGGCTGGGGCCCATTTCGTGGACGAAGGTGTCGGTGGCGATGCCCAGCATTTCGCAAGCGCGGTAGAGATCGTCGAAATAGGCTTCCAGATCGTTGAGCGAGGAGAAGCTGAAGGAGTCGAAGCCGGCTTCGCGGCGGCCACTGCGCAGCGTGGGCGGCTGAAACGGCTGCTGCGGGTCGCCGTGGGCGGCGAAGATGTAGAACTCCAGCTCCGGCGCCACCACCGGTGTCCAGCCGAACGCCGCGTAGCGCGCCAGCACTGCTTTCAGCGCCGAGCGCGGCGCCAGCGGCGCCAGGCTGCCGTCGTGGTCCACGCAGTCGCAGATCACGCTGGCGCGCGGGGTCTTGGCCCACGGCACCTGGCGCAGGGTGGCGAAATCCGGAACCAGGGTGACGTCCGGATCGTGCTCGCCGTAGTAGCGGTAGTCCGGGAATTCGCCGATGCAACTTTGGATGGGCACCGCCCGCGCGATGCGCAGCGGCTGCCCCTTGATGAAGGCCTTGGCCGGCAAGGTTTTGCCGCGGGCAAAACCGTGCACGTCGGCGAAAGCCAGTTCTACGTCACGAACATTCTGTTGAATCAGCCATTCGGCCAAGTCCGCCGGGATGGTGGCCTGGGACATGAATCTCTCCCGATGCGCTTGCGCATTATTGTTTGCATGTTTGGGTCTGTCTGTCCGTGGCTTTGTTTTATTTTTGGAGCGTTTGCTCTGCGCACATTATGCCATCAGGCAGGGGCGGGAGGGCAAGCCCGGAATGAAGGCGGCAAAAAGCCCCGGCGGAGCGGGGCTTGGGGAAGGCTGGGAAGGGGTTTACGATCGCGAGCTAGGGCGAGACAAGGCGTTGCGGCCGAGAAAGCGGAACGTACTCGTGGCGCATGAGTACTTCGACTTTGTTTTCAACGCCGTATCGCCGCCAACAGGCTCTTAGAGGCGGAAACGGCCCACGGTCTGTTGCAGGGTGTCCGCCTGCTGATCGATGGCGCGAACCGCCCCCACCGCGTTGCTGACCGAATTCTGGGTTTCCTCCACCACGCCGGCCACCTGCTCGACGTTGCCGGCGATATTGGTGCCGGCCTGGCTCTGCTCGCCCATCGCCACCACCACATTGTGCACATGCTCCAGCGCCTGGCTGGCCTGTTTGCTGATGGCGTCCAGCGTCTGGGCCGCCTGCTGCACCTGCTCTACGCCGCCTTCCACCGCCGGGCGGATGTCGTCCATCTGGCTGGACACGCTGCCGGTTTCGCTGACCACCGCCTGCACAATGGTGGAGATCTCGTCGGTGGCGGAGGCGGTGCGCTCGGCCAGCTTGCGCACTTCGTCCGCCACCACCGCGAAGCCGCGGCCCATCTCGCCGGCGCGCGCCGCTTCGATCGCCGCGTTCAGCGCCAGCAGATTGGTCTGGTTGGCGATGTCGCGGATGGTTTCGGCGATGCCGCTGATGTTGCGGGTGCGTTCGGCCAGCTTGCCCACCATATCGCTGGCGCTATGCACTTGGCCGGCGATGTTGCGGATGCCCTCGGCGGCCCGCGCCGCCAGCGCTTCGCCCTGGCGCGCCAGCTCCACGGTGTCGCGCGAGCCGGATTCGGTGTCGCGGGCGCTGGCGGTGACGTGGTCTATGCTCACCGACAGCTGCTCGATAGCGGCGGCGGCGGAACTGGTGGAGGAGCTGGCCACGCCGGAAACGTCGTGCACCTTGTCCATATCGCTGGACAGCTGACGGCTGGCCTGGTTGATATTGGTGGCGGCGAGGCTAATCTCCTCGATCATCTGGCGCAGTTTCAGCTGCATTTCGCGCATTGCCGCCAGCAGGCTGTGCGGCGGGCCCTGCACCACGATGTCGGTGCCCAGATCGCCGTCGGCGATGGCCTTGACCACCTGAGCCGCGTAGTTGGGATCGCCGCCCAGAGACTGCATGATGCTGCGCGAGACCAGCAGGATCAGGCCGGCCAGCGTGATCACGCCGATGGCGGCGATGATCAGCAGCGTGCGCGCCTGGCTCCAGAACAGCTGGTCGATATCGTCGATGAAGATGCCGGTGCCCACCATCCAGCCCCAGGGCTCGAAGCGCACCACGCCGTTGAGTTTGGGAAACTCCTCCTTGCTGCCCTTGCGCGAGGTCTGGATGGTCACCAGGCCGTAATGCTCTTTCTGCAAGGCCTCTTCATAGACCGCCACCGTGGTGCGGCCGTCCGGCAGCGTGCTGCCCATGTCCACCTTGCCCACCCGGTCTTTGTTGGGGTGGAACATCACCACGTTTTGCGGATTGCGGCCGAAGAAGTAGATGTCGTCCACCTTGAGCGCGTTGAGGGCGGCGATGGCTTGTTTTTGGGCGTCGGCACGCGGCAGGCCTTTTTCCTCCAGTTTCTGGAAGTGGCTCATGGTGCCTTCCGCCATGCGCAGCAGGTGGGTGATTTGCTCGCGCTTTTCCTGGCCCAGCGTGGCGCGGGTGGAGAGCAGCGCCACGGCCGCGATGCTGAGCAGCGCCAGCAGGCTGGCCGCCATGATGATGAACAGTCTGGTATTGACCCGCATGATGTTCGCTTTTCGAAGGTGGATGTCTGATTGTGGGCTGTCGGCCCTGTCTTTGCCGGCGGCAAGGACAGGGCCGGGATTATCGCCTGTTCTAGTATGGTTTTATGACATTACAAGCAACAAGATCAAGGGTTTGGTATTAATACGGAAGGATGAACGCCGCCGGCGGCGGCGTTGCGACGGGGTTTTCAGTCGTGGACTTGCAGCCGGCCGCTGGCGATGGCGGCCTTGAACACCTGGTAATCGGCTTCCACCTGGTCGGCGTAGGCCAGCGCGTAGCCGGCGATGGCCTGGTCCAGCTTGTCGCTGTCGCCCACATAGCCGGCCAGTTGGGCGGCTTGGCCGCCGGATTTGGAGTGCGCGCGCGCCAGCGCCCAGGCGCAGGCCTGGCCGTAGGCGGTCAGCGCTTCCGGCGTGGCGAAGGCTTCCAGCGACGGCGCCGCCTTCATGTCGCGCAACTGGCGCACGTAGAAGTGACGGCCGGCCGGGCCGGTGGTCCAGCCCAGGAACAGATCGCTGGCCGCCTGCATCAGGCGCTGGCCGAACACCACCCGCTTGCCCTGGTGGCCGTGCACGCAGGCCTGGGTGTAAGGCTCCAGCACCGAGGGGCGCGCCTCCTTCAATTGCAGGAACAGCGGCTGGTCGAAGTTGTCCTGCAACAGCATCACCAGACAGCGGGTGCCCACGCTGCCCACGCCCACCACCTTGAACGCGCAATCCACCAGCCGGAAGCGCTCCAGCAACTGACGACGGTCTTCCTTCAAGGTGTCGATGTAGTTGTCCAGCATCGGCTTGACCAGGGCCTCGGCGTCGTCGGCGGACAGCCAGCTGTCGTCGTTGTCCAGCAGGGTGTTCTTGTCGTGCAGATGGAAGATCACCGGCGGGTTGTCGCGCAGCCGCAGGGTACCGTCCTCCAGCTCCGTCATCTTGGGCAGCAGTTTTTCCTGGGTCTGGTGTCTGGCCTTGTCGGACAGCTTGAGCATTTGCTGGCGGATGGCGTCGGTGGGCGCGCGCTCCAGCAATTGTTCGAAGCCCACCTTGGTGTACCACAGCTCCAGTTGTCCCATGCGGGCGTATTCGTTGACGCGGCGGCGGTAGACCTCGCTGGCGCGGCACACCATGTCCCGTGCCTGGCTTTCGCTGAAGCCCTGGCCGCGCGCGGCCAGCACCAGGCTGACCGCCAACCGTTTCAGATCCCATTCCCACGGACCGTGGTGGGTTTCGTCGAAGTCGTTGATGTCGAAGATCAGCTGCCGTTCAGGGGAGGCGAAGAAGCCGTAGTTCATCAGGTGGGCGTCGCCGCAGATCTGCAGCTTCAGGCCGCTGGAGGGATTGGCGGCCAGATCGGCGGCCTGGATCATGGCGAAGCCGCGGAAAAAGGTGAAGGGCGAAACCTGCATCCGGCTGTAGCGCAGCGGAATCAGGCCCTGCACCCGGCCCTGCGAGGTGTGTTCCACCATGGCGAGGATGTCGCGCGGCGCGCTGAGCCGGTTTTCGGCTTGCAGCGTGCGGGAGCAGGTTTGGCGCAGCGCCTTGCCGGCGGCGTAGTGCAGTTCGTACTTGGCGTGGTAATTGGACATGCGGGCTCCTGGACGAAGATCTCTTGTCCAGTGTAACCGCTGGAGAATTTTTGTCAGCGGGACTGGCTGTCAAACGCGGGCTCCGCTTATCCACAAGCTTGTCCCCGTTTCATCCACATTACACACAGCGCGCCGTGGGTTTCAAAAGTTGTGCACAAGCGGAAAAGGCAAGCGGACGCAATCAAACCGGGGGTCTGCCGGAGGCTTTTTAATGTTATCCACAGTTTTGTGCACAGTTTGCGCACACTTTCCACAGCCGCGGGGCCGCGGCCGGCGCTGTCCACAGCCCGGCCGGGGAGGGACTCAGGCGCGCTGGGCGCAGTCCGTGACCAGCTTGCGCCATGCCTTGCTGTAACTGAGGCCATGGGTGTTCACCGTCAGCTTGCTGGCGTCGCCGTCCGGGCGGATGAGGATTTCCAGCCCGTCTTTCTGGGTGGCCGGATTGGTCAGACGCACGGTCTCGCCGCCATCTCGGCCGCGTTCGCGTTCGATGTATTCGCTGGGAATGCGCAGCTTGCGCATGCGTTCGTCCAGGCAGCTGGCCACGGCGGGCGGCGAGGCCTTGGCCTTCAGCGTGGCGACGGGGTCGCTCAGGTTGGCGAGCGCAGGCATGACCGCGCAGCTCAGGGCGACGCCCAGCACGGTTTGAAGCAATAGGGATTTGCAGTGTTCGATCAGAATGGGCATGGCGTTCTTGCGTCGGGACGGGATATGGGGTTGGAAGCCCGGTGCCGTGCGCAAGTTCGAGTTAGGCCGGTTGCAGGTGTTAAGGAGTTTGAGACGGCGGAGCCGCGGCGGACTGGGCGCCGTTTATTCAGCCATGCAGCGCGGCGGATTCGCCGACGATGGCGAGCAGCAGCCAGATTTGCCAATAACTGCTGCGGGCTAGCGAGTCGGCGCCGCGCAGTTCCAGACTGCGCTGGATGCGCAGCTGGCTTTGCCAGCGCATCAGGCCGCGCGAAGCGCGGACTTCCAGCAGCAGCAGCGGGGCCAGGGTCAGCAGTTTGAGCATGAACAACGGTTGTTGCAGCCGGGCGGGGTCCAGCGAGAGCAGGCCCAGGCCGCTGACGGTCCACAGCGTCAGCGCCAGCAGCCACCAGCGGTGGCAGCGAAACAGCTGCGGGGTCTGATTGGGGAATTGCTGCTGGCGCAGCAGGCCGGCTCGGCTCCAGAGGGCGGCCAGGCCGGCGCCCAGAGCCAGTAGATGCAAGCTTGCCAGCAACCAATGCCACAACATGGTCCGACTCCCGCCCCCAAGAGATGCCCTACACGGTAAACAGGGGCGAGGCGGCTGGCAAGCTTATTCGGCTAGCCGTTTGACCGGCGCGGGGCTCAGCCGTCGAAGCGCTGGCTGGCTTGAGCGCGGCGCAGGAAATCCAGCATCGCCGGCACGCGCTCGGAACCTTCGACCGGGGACCAGGCGGCCAGGTTCTGGTCCTGCAGCGGCAGATACGGGCCGTGCTTGACTTCGAACACCACGCTGCCCGGTTGCAGCGACACCACCGAGTGCCAGGTGTTGGCCGGCATTTCGAAGACGCGCGCGCCGTCCGCGCCCAAGCGATGGCGGCCTTGCACCACGCCGGCCTCGTCGAAAACGATCACTTCAAAGGCGCCGCTGAGCGCGATCAGCATTTCCCAGCTGTGGTCGTGGCGGTGCGGGCGGACATAGGTGTCCGGCTCCATGGCGATGGCCAGGCGCTGGATCGGGTCTTCCAGCTGGACGTGGAAATTCTGATTGGCGCGCAGGCGCGGCGCACAGGCGGCTTTGGCCGACAGCGCGGCCAAGTCTTGTTGGTTCAGGGTCAGCATGGAATCGCCCGGTATGGAAGCAAAGCAGCGATTATCAATGAAAACGCCGCCGGCAGCGAGGCCGGCGGCGTAGCGAAAGCCGCTCAAGCAAGCGGCCTTCGATGCGGCGGGATCAGGAACGGATATGGCCGTCGCCCAGCACGATCCACTTTTGGCTGGTCAGACCGGTCAGGCCCACCGGGCCGCGCGCGTGGATCTTGTCGGTGGAAATGCCGATTTCCGCGCCCAGCCCGTATTCAAAACCGTCGGCGAAGCGGGTGGAGGTGTTGACCATCACGCTGGCGGAGTCCACCTCGCGCAGGAAGCGGCGGGTGCGGCCGTAGTCTTCGGACACGATGGCGTCGGTGTGGTGGCTGCCCCAGTGGTTGATATGTTCGATGGCTTCGTCCAGATCCTTGACCACCTTGACGGCCAGGATGGGCGCCAGGTATTCGCTGGCCCAGTCCTCTTCCCCGGCCGGACGCACCTTGTCGCCCAGGATGGCGCGGGTGCGTTCGCAGCCGCGCAGCTCCACGCCTTTTTCCCAATAGGCCGCAGCCAGGCGCGGCAGGATGAATTCCGCGAAGGCGGTGTGCACCAACAGAGTTTCCATGGTGTTGCACGTGCCGTAGCGATGGGTCTTGGCGTTCAGCGCGATGTCGAAAGCCTTGTCCGGGCTGGCGGTGTCGTCGATGTAGACATGGCAGTTGCCGTCCAGATGCTTGATCACTGGCACCCGCGCCTCGGCGCTGATGCGGGCGATCAGGCCCTTGCCGCCGCGCGGCACGATCACGTCCACGTATTGCGGCATGGTGATCATCTCGCCCACCGCGGCGCGGTCGGTGGTGGCCAGCACCTGCACCGCCTCGGCCGGCAGGCCGGCTTCGCGCAGGCCCTCGTGCACGCAGGCGGCGATGGCCTGATTGCTGTGGAAAGCCTCGGAGCCGCCGCGCAACAGCGCGGCGTTGCCGGATTTCAGGCACAGGCCGGCGGCGTCGGCGGTGACGTTGGGGCGGGCCTCGTAAATGATGCCCACCACGCCCAAGGGCACTCGCATCTTGCCCAGCTGGATGCCGGAAGGGCGGTAGGCCATCTCGCTGACCTCGCCCACCGGGTCCGGCAGCGCGGCGATTTGGCGCAGGCCTTCGGCCATGCCGGCGACGGTATTCTCGTTCAAGGCCAGGCGGTCCAGCAGCGCCGGCTCCAGGCCGGCCTTGCGCGCGGCCTCCATGTCCAGGGCGTTGGCGGCCAGCAGCTGCGCCTGCTCGCGCAGGATGGCGTCCGCCATCGCCAGCAGCGCGTGGTTCTTCTGCGCGGTGTCGGCGCGGGCCAGTTCGCGGCTGGCTTTGCGGGCGGCCTTGCCCGCCTGTTGCATATAGTCTTTGACGTTCATCGTGGAAACTTCCGAGAGCCAGAATAGAGGATTGACTCTGAGAGTAAACCAAAGCGGGGAGGGCGGCCAGAGCGGTGCGCGCGCCGCTGGAGCGCGCGGGAATGCGAAGAGGGTGGGGCGGGCTTGTTAGATGATTGAGGGATAAGAGTATTTCACAATATTATTTATGGATATAACAGTCCTTGGGTATAGTCGGGAACATCTCGGGAACATCGCCGATCATCCATTCAGAAAAGGTCTGTCCATGAAGCTCCGTCTCGCCCTGGCCGCCCTGTTGCTGGCCGCGTCAGGCTCCGCGCTGGCCGACGCCACATTGCTCAACGTGTCCTACGACGTGATGCGCGACTTCTACAAGGACTACAACCCGGCCTTTCAGAAAGCCTATAAGGCCAAGACCGGCGAAACCGTCACCCTGCAGCAGTCGCACGGCGGCTCCAGCAAGCAGGCGCTGGCGGTGGCCAACGGCCTGGCCGCCGACGTGATCACCATGAACCAGGCCACCGATATCGACCTGCTGGCGGGCAAGGGCCTGGTGCCGTCCAACTGGGCCAGCCGCCTGCCCAACCACGCGGTGCCGTTCACCTCCACCATCGTGTTCCTGGTGCGCAAGGGCAATCCGCAGCAAGTGCGCGACTGGAGCGATCTGGCCAAGCCGGGCCTGAAAGTGGTGATTCCCAATCCCAAGACTTCCGGCAACGGCCGCTACAGCTATCTGGCGGCCTGGGGCTATGCGCTGAAACAGCCGGGCGGCAACGAGGCCAAGGCCCAGGATCTGGTAGGCCGCATCTTCAAGAACGTGCCGGTGCTGGACGGCGGCGGCCGCGCCGCCACCACCACCTTCATGCAGCGCCAGATTGGCGACGTGCTGGTGACCTTTGAGAACGAGGCGGAAATGATCGCCCGCGAATTCGGCCGCGGCGGCTTTGAACTGGTTTACCCCAGCGTGTCCGTGCTGGCCGAGAACCCGGTGTCCGTGGTGGACAAAGTGGTGGACCGCAAGGGCAGCCGCAAGCAGGCGGAAGCCTATCTGCAATATCTGTGGAGCCCGGAAGGCCAAAAACTGGCCGCCGACAACTACCTGCGGCCGCAAGACCCGGCGGTGGCCAAGCAGTTCGCCTCCCGCTTCCCGGCGGTGAAAACCTTCACCGTGGCCAGCGTGTTCGGCTCCTGGACCGCGGTCAATCAGAAGCACTTCGCCGACGGCGGCAGCTTCGACCAGATCTTCAGCAAGAAATGAGCGCGTGATGGCGGCCAGCGGCTTCAATCTGATCAATAAGCGCCACTCGGTGCTGCCCGGCTTCGGCCTGTCCTTCGGCATCACCCTGTTCTGGCTGGGCCTGATCGTGCTGCTGCCCTTTGCCGCGCTGCTGTGGTCGGCGCACGGCATGGGTTGGGCGGCCTTCGTCGACGCGGTGGCCCATGAGCGCGTGGCCGCCGCCATCCGCCTGTCCTTTGTTTCCGCCGGCATCGCCGCGCTGATCAATCTGCTGTTCGGTTTCCTGGTGGCCTGGGTGCTGGTGCGCTACCGCTTTCCCGGCAAGCGGCTGATAGACGCGCTGGTGGACCTGCCGTTCGCGCTGCCCACCGCGGTGGCCGGCATCGCGCTGACCACGCTGTACGCGCCCAACGGCTGGATAGGCCAATACCTGGAGCCGCTGGGCCTGAAAGTGTCGTTCACCCCGCTGGGCATCATTGTGGCACTGACCTTCATCGGCCTGCCCTTCGTGGTGCGCACGGTGCAGCCGGTGCTGGAAGACCTGGAGCGCGAGCTGGAAGAAGCCGCCACCTGTCTGGGCGCCGGACGCTGGGACATTTTCCGGCGCGTGATCTTCCCGGCGGCGTTGCCGGCCTTGATCACCGGCGGCGCGATGGCCTTCGCCCGCGCCACCGGCGAATACGGCTCGGTGATCTTCATCGCCGGCAATATCCCGATGGTGTCGGAAATCGCCCCGCTGATCATCGCCGCCAAGCTGGACCAGTTCGATCAAAACGGCGCGGTGGCGGTGGCGCTGGTGATGCTGGCCATCTCCTTCCTGTTCCTGTTCGCCATCAACCTCATCCAATGGTGGGCCGCGCGCCGCCACGGCGCGGGTAAATGATATGCAAAGCCTGACCACTGAATCGCGCACGGTGCGCTATCTGCTGACCGGCCTGGCACTGGCCTTCTTGTTCCTGTTCCTGCTGGTGCCGCTGCTGGCGGTGTTTTGGGAAGCCTTCCGCAAGGGCTGGGACCTGTACCTGGCCGCGCTGGTGGAGCCGGACGCATGGGCGGCCATCAAGCTGACGCTGACCGCCGCCGTCATCGCCGTGCCGCTGAACCTGGTGTTCGGCGTGGCGGCGGCCTGGGCCATCGCCCGTTTCGAATTCCGCGGCAAGAGCTTCCTGACCACGCTGATCGACCTGCCGTTCGCGGTGTCGCCGGTGGTGGCCGGCCTGATGTACGTGCTCTTGTTCGGCGTCAACACCGCGCTGGGCGGCTGGCTGCAACAGCACGGCCTGCAAGTGATCTTCGCCGTGCCCGGCATCGTGCTGGCCACCGTCTTCGTCACCTTCCCCTTCGTGGCCCGCGAACTGATCCCGCTGATGCAGGCCCAGGGCGCGGACGAGGAGCAGGCGGCGCTGGTCTTGGGCGCCTCCGGCTGGCAGACCTTTTGGCGCGTGACCCTGCCCAATGTCAAATGGGGCCTGCTCTACGGCGTGATCCTGACCAATGCCCGCGCAATGGGGGAATTCGGGGCGGTCAGCGTGGTGTCCGGCCATATCCGCGGCCAAACCAATACCATTCCGCTGCATGTGGAAATCCTGTACAACGAGTACAACTTCGTCGGCGCCTTCGCCTGCGCTTCGCTATTGGCCTTCCTCGCCCTGGTCACCCTGGGCGTCAAGAGCCTGGTGGAGTGGCGGATGGCGCGACAGAGCGACGCCGCCGCGGAACGCAGCGCGGCCGCTCGCCTGGCCGCCGCCGGCCGCGCCATAGCCAAGGACCAGCCCGCATGAGCATAGAAATCCGCAATATCCGCAAACAGTTCGGCGATTTCGTCGCGCTGGACAATGTCAGCCTCAACGTGGAAGCCGGCGAACTGCTGGCGCTGCTGGGGCCGTCCGGCTGCGGCAAGACCACCTTGCTGCGCATCATCGCCGGCCTGGAACAGCCGGACGCCGGGCAGGTGCTGTTTTCCGGCGCCGACGCCACCCACACCCATGTGGCCGAGCGCGAAGTGGGCTTCGTGTTCCAGCATTACGCGCTGTTCCGCCACATGACGGTGTTCGACAACGTGGCCTTTGGCCTCAGCGTCAAGCCGCGCAAGAGCCGGCCCGGCAAGGACGAGATCCGCGACAAAGTGATGCAGCTGCTGAAAATGGTGCAGCTGGACTGGCTGGCGGACGCCTATCCCGGCCAGCTGTCCGGCGGCCAGCGCCAGCGCATCGCCTTGGCGCGTTCGCTGGCGGTGGAGCCCAAGGTGCTGCTGCTGGACGAACCCTTCGGCGCGCTGGACGCCAAGGTGCGCAAGGACCTGCGCCGCTGGCTGCGCGATCTGCACAACGATATGCACATCACCAGCGTGTTCGTCACCCACGATCAGGAAGAAGCGCTGGAAGTGTCGGACCGGGTGGTGGTGATGGACCACGGCCACATCGAGCAAGTGGGCCGCCCGGACGATATCTACGAAAACCCGGCCACGCCCTTCGTCACCCAGTTCCTGGGCGATGTGAACCTGTTCCACGGCCGCATCGAGCGCGGTCAGCTGCAGATCGGCGGCTACGCTCATGCATTGGAAGGGCTGACGCTGGCCAGCGGCGACGAGGCGGTGGCCTATGTGCGCCCGCATGATCTGGACCTGTCGCGCCAGGCCGACGGCGCGCTGGCGCAGGGCACGGTGGAGCATATCCACGCGGTGGGGCCCATTGTGCGGGTGGAGCTGGTGCAGGCCGATGGCCGGAGCATTGAGGCGGCGGTGAGCAAGGAGCGTTACCGCGAGTTGGGCGTCTTGCCTGGCGACAGCCTGTATGTGACGCCGAAGAAGCTGTCGGTGTTCGCCAAGCAGGAAGGTCAGGATTACGTGATTTGAGCGCTTGTCGCTTCCATTCAAAACGCCCCGGAAGTCGGGGCGTTTTTTTTTGCAAGATGGCTGGGTCTAGCTTGTTGGTGGGTATCGCCTATCGGCTCCACCCACCCTACAAACCGCCTGCCGTAGGGTGGGTGGAGCGCAGCGATACCCACCGCAAGACGCTTAGCGGTTTCGCAGGCGGATGCGGCGGAAGCGCGCTTCCAGGCTGAAGCGCTGTCCCAGCGCCAGATAGATCTGGTGTTGGCTATCGACATGGCGGTAAACCCGGACCCGGTCGGCCCCCAGCAGCATCATGATTTCCAGATAGTTGAAGAAACCCATCCACTGGCCGCGTCCGTCGCGGTCGTCAAAATCAATGTCGCGCGCCACGCGGCTGAGCAGGCCTTTACCGACGTATTCCCGATTGTCCTTCATCCATTGCAACAGGTGAGCCGCGCATTCGCGGCCATAGGCGTGGTCGGCGAGGAGATCCTTGCTGGGTGTGGGCATTTGCCAGTAATGCGGGTAGGTGTGGCCGGGGCAGAAGCGGACGAAGGGGAGCAGTGCGCTCTGTTGTTCCAGAGCGTTCAATTTGTAGCGACGGCGCGGGGGAAAGTTTTGAGGGTGTTGCATGGTGTTTCTCCTGTAATGACACAAGATGAAGCACCTGATCCCAAAGCAGAGGGAACAGGATTGGCGTCTAAACAAATCAAATAGTTGAAAATGGAGGCTTATAGCCCACCATGCGTCTGCCAAGTAGCACGCTCATGGTAAAACCAAGCTCACACCGGAAAGTGTGAGCCCTCTGTCAACTTACGGGACGCCAATCCCGTGTGCCGTTATTGTCGACACCGGGCGATTGTTGCTGAGGGGGCGGCTGGGGTCAAGGTGGGGTGGTTGCTTTGATTGAGCGGGGCTTAGTTGTTGAGTGATCTGGTTTTGAATCCGCTACGCGGATATTAATTTAGGTGCCGCTTTCCGCGCTGACCGAGCGAGGCAAGCGCAGCGTCGCGAGGGAATAAGACGGGGAGGGGGCGGGCCGCCGCCCCTTCCATCCCCTCGTCCCCAGGACGCGAAACCCGGAGCGCGCGCCGAGGGGACACTTGGTTACTACACGAGGTGGTCAATTTTCGAGATAGGGGATGGTTGATTCGCTGCCTAGGCCGCTTTGTGGGTAACTTTGCTTCACTACCCTTGTCTGTGGATAAGTCTTATTCCATAAAGGAAACCACGTATTCGACGCGCCCCTAGTCCCTTCAAGCCTGCCGACGGGTGGCAGGTCCGAGGTCTTAAGCGGCTGCCTGTTCGAGCACCGCGACGTTAGCGCGGTGCGAGTTCAGCCGCGCCTCGGGCCTGACGGGCCCGGCGGGAAGCCACAGGCCAGGCTTGCAGGGCGGCCTTTGGGGTGAAGGGGAATTTGGCCGAGCAAATTCCCCTTCCTGCCCGCCGGGCAGCCCCGGCAATGAAAATCATTATCCGCGTAGCGGATTCAAATTCCTTAGACACTAGCCCTAAGCAAGTGTAGGGCTGCGAAGAAGCAAACCCTACTCACCAAGCCCCTCACGCAAACGCCAAAGCCCCGGTCAAATCCCCGGCGGCTGCGCGCCGCGCGCGCGGAAGGCCGCATTGCGCGCGCTCACCCCTCCAGCTCCGGCAAATCGTGCAGCCGGCTGATGAAACGGATGATGGACGTGGTGTCGTAAAAGGTGTGGTCCACATGCCCGCGCTTGGCGAACGGCGAGGCGATGATCGCCGGAATCCGCGAGCCCGGCCCCAGCGGTCCCCCTGCGGCGGCGCCACATGGTCCCACCAGCCGCCGTTCTCATCGTGGGTGATCACCACCAGCATATGCTTCCACTGCGGCCCGCTCATCAAATGCTGCAACACATTGGCCACATGACGGTCGCCGGACTCCACGTCGGAATAACCGGCGTGCATGTTCAGATTGCCCTGCGGCTTGTAGAAGGCCACCGCGGGCAGTTTGCCGGCCACAGCATCGGCGATGAAGCGGTTGGAAATCGGGCTGTCGCCCAGGCCTCCGTCCAGCAGATGGCGCTCGCGGGCGGCGCTGCCGGGCGCGAACTGGCGGAAGTAGTTGAAGGGCTGGTGGTGGTACTGGAAGTTGGGCGCGTCGCCGCCGCCCTTGCCGTCCAGCGCCGCCTGCCAGCTGCCGCCGTACCAGGCCCAGTCTATGTGCTTCTCGGACAAGAGGTCGCCTATGGTGCGGTAGCTTTGCGGCGGCAGGGTGCTGGGGTCTTGCGGGTCGGCGTAGCGCTTGTCGCCGCCTTCCGCTGGCCGCACGAAGCTGGGCTGGTAGGGCGGGGCCATGGTGTTGACCGCGTAGCCGTCCGGGGTGATGGCGCCGTTGTTGACGAATTTGGGCGGGCCGTCCAGCGCGGAGGCCGGGGATTTGGGGTCCAGCGCCAACTGGTGGCCGGTGGGCCCGTCGGCCAGTACGGCGATTTTCTTCTTGGCCGGGGTCTGGGCGGCGTTGAAGTATTCCGGGGTGCGCGCGGAGATCAGGAATTGGTGGTTGAGGTAGGAGCCACCGAAGGCCGCCATGAAGAAGTTGTCGCACAGGGTGAAGCGGCGGGCGATCTGCCATTGGTTGAGCGTGCGAGCAGTGTCCGGGTAGTGGCCCATCACCAGCGCGCCGGAATCGGCCCAGGCGACGAACTGGTCGTTGCGGCCGTCGTTGATCTGCATCTGGTTGTGATAGAACAGATGACAGAGATCGCGGGTGATCACCGCCTCCGGCAGCGGCTGGCCTTCGGCGTCCTTTAGCGGGAAGGGCGCGTTGGGCAGGCCGTGGATGTCTTTTTCTTCGATGAAATAGCGCTTGCCGGCCACGGTCTGGCCGGTGGGCACCAGGCCGCCCCAGATCTTGGGCAGGCCGGACAGCGGCTGACCGTCGCGGTCGCGTTGCTGCGCCTGTTCCGGCTTGACCGCGCTCAGCGGCTGGGCCACGCCGGGGAAGTTGCCGTAGAGGTTGTTGAAGCTGCGGTTTTCCAGGTAGATCACCACCACGTTTTTGATATTGGCCTTGAGCAGCGCGTCCAGCTTGCCGCGGCGCGGGTGGCTGCTGGGCGCGGCGGCGGCGGGCAAGGCGCAACTGGCGCCGATGGCGGCCAGGCCTTCGAACAGGCGGCGGCGGGAGGGGTCTTGCGGGGCGTCCGTTTCGGCTGGCAACGAGCTGTCCTGTTCATCGGCGGCGGTCATGATGCGTCCTTGTCTGAGAGCGTGCGGTGTGGTCCATCATCCCGCCGCCGTGTTGCGGCAGGATGTCGGCGTTTAGTCGGCGCGCAGCGCGGCGGCGCGCGCTTCCGCCAGCGGCTGGCGAATTTCCTCCGGCAGGAATTCGCGGAACAGCGTGTCCGCCGGCGGCTGATCGCGCAGCAGCTCTATCGGGTCGCGGCCGTCTATGCTGCCGAGATTGGGCGCGTGAACGAAGTAGCCCAGCAGCCGTTGCAGCCGCGGCGGCAGCGTGCGGGCCAGTTCGCGGGAAACGGCGAGATATTGGTTTTCCGCCTGGCGCAGCCAGCCCAGGTTGTAGCTGATGACCACGCCGGTGCGCGCTTGGTCGCTGTGGTTGGCGCCGCCGCAGTGGGTCAGCGAGCCCAGGTAGATCAGCACCGAGCCGGCGGGCATGGCGGCGCTGATGACTTCTTCCGGACGGGCTTCGCGCGGCTCGGGCCAGCGGTGGCTGCCGGGCACGACGCAGGTGGCGCCGTTCTGTTCGGTGAAGTCGTCCAGCGCGTACATGCAGTTGATCATTTTTTCCGATCCGGGCGCGGTGCCGGGGAACATCAGATCGTCGCTGTGCAGGAATTGGCGCGGTTCGCCGGGGCCGATGCTGATGGCCTGGGTCAGATTGAGCTGGTATTCGCGGCAGCCGCGCAGCAGGAAGGCGTCCATCACTTGCAGGATCAGCGGATGGGCGGCGAGTTCGCGGGTGACGGGCACGCGTTCGATCAGACCGCTGATCCTGCGCGTGGCGTAGCCGTAGAAATCGCCCTGACAGGGGGCGGAGCGGTCCAGCAACGGTTGCAGCTGGGCGCGGAACTGGGCCAGGCTTTCCGGGGTCAACAGCTGTTCTATCACGATGCCGCCGTCTTGTTCTAGCGCGGCGATCAGGGTTTCCGGCGCGGTGTCCGGGCGGAAGCGTTGCAGGCTGGGCATGTGGTGGATTCCATCGTTTTATCTAATGAACCGGCGGCCGGGCCGCGGCGGTGTGGATGTCGAGCGATGTTATCTTCCGGATAGTCGTCGTGTTTGTGGAGCCGGCCTTTAGATCAGGTGGCGGACTATCTATGTAGTGAATGTATTTATTAATGTGAATGGGCGCTTGCCGCGGCTTGTGCGCGGCGGGGCGTCACCTTACCCTGGGCCTTCTCCGCCACCTAGTTTTGGAGTCCACATGAGTGTGTCTTTGTTGAGTCGTTACGCTTTCTTCTCCTGTTGCCTGTTGTTCACCTTGTTCAGCCTGCCTTTCGTCCATTACGAGTGGTTGTGGCCGTTCACGCTGGCGGCGGCCGCGCTGACGCTGCTGGGGGTGTTCGATCTGCTGCAAACCCGTCACGCGGTGCGGCGCAATTACCCGATCCTGGGCAATATCCGCTACCTGGTGGAAAGCATCCGTCCGGAAATCCGCCAGTATTTGCTGGAGTCCGACCGCGAGCAGCTGCCGTTTTCGCGCGCGCAGCGCTCTCTGGTGTACGCGCGGGCCAAGAACGAGGGCGCGGACAAGCCGTTCGGCACCTTGATCGATGTGTACCAGCCGGGCTTCGAGTTCATCAGCCATTCGATGAGGCCGGCGCCGCTGAGCGATCCGGCCGGTTTCCGCGTGGAGATCGGCGGTCCGCAGTGCGCGCAGCCGTATTCGGCGTCTCTGTTCAATGTGTCGGCAATGAGTTTCGGCGCGCTCAGCGCCAACGCCATCCGCGCCTTGAACCAGGGCGCGCAACGCGGCGACTTCTATCACGACACCGGCGAGGGCAGCATCAGCCCTTATCACTTGGAACATGGCGGCGCGCTGGTGTGGGAGCTGGGCAGCGGCTATTTCGGCTGCCGCGACGCGGCCGGCGGTTTCGACGCGGAGCGCTTCGCCGAGCAGGCGCGCAATCCGCAGGTGAAAATGATTGAGATCAAGCTGAGCCAGGGCGCCAAGCCCGGCCACGGAGGCATTCTGCCCAAGCACAAGGTGACGCCGGAAATCGCCGCAACCCGCGGCGTGCCGCTGGGGCAGGATTGCGTGTCGCCGTCGCGCCACAGCGCATTTTCCACGCCGATCGAACTGATGCGCTTCATCGCCCGGCTGCGCGAGCTGTCCGGCGGCAAGCCGGTGGGCTTCAAGTTCTGCTTGGGCCACCCGTGGGAGTTCATGGGCATCGCCAAGGCGATGCTGGAAACGGGGATTCTGCCGGATTTCATCGTGGTGGACGGCAAGGAGGGCGGCACCGGCGCGGCGCCGCTGGAGTTCACCGACCACATCGGCGTGCCGCTGCGCGAGGGCCTGCTGTTTGTCCACAATGTGCTGGTGGGTCTGAATCTGCGCGACAAGATCAAGATAGGCGCCAGCGGCAAGCTGGTCAGCGCCTTCGACATCGCCAGCGTGCTCGCCATAGGCGCGGACTGGGCCAATTCCGCGCGCGGCTTCATGTTCGCCATCGGCTGCATCCAGAGCCAGAGCTGCCACACCAACCGCTGTCCCACCGGGGTGGCGACGCAGGACGCGCTGCGCCAGCGCGCGCTGGTGGTGCCGGACAAGGCGGACCGGGTGTTTCATTTCCACCGCAACACCATGAAGGCGCTGGCGGAGATGCTGGCCTCGGCAGGGCTGGAACATCCGTCGCAGCTGCGACCGCATCACTTGGTGCGCCGCGTCAGCGATACCGAGATCCGCCTGTTTTCGCAGCTGCACGTCTTTTTGCAGCCGGGCGAGTTGTTGGAGCCGGAGATCAAGGCGGCCTTTTACGGCCGCATGTGGCAGATGGCGCGGGCGGACAGCTTCGAGGCCCAGCCGGCCTGAGCCTATTGCGGGGCGGAGGCGGCGCCGCTTTCTTCGTCGTCCGCGTCCTTGGGCGGCGGTACGATGCGCCATTGGCCGTCCTGGCGGCTGAAGCGCATCCGTTGTTCGCGCTCCACCGGCTTGCCGGTGAGCTTGCGGGCCTGATAGCTGACTTCGCAGTCCAGCGTGGCGTTTTCCTCGTCGTTCTGGCAGTCGTTCACCGCGGTGACGCGCAGGTCTTTGAGCGTGGACTCCACCATGGAGCGCATCAGCAGGGTGTGGGTGGATTCCGGCTTGGAATCGAATGAGGCGAGCGCCTGGGTCTTGAAAGCGGCTTCCGCCTCGGCCGGCGTCGGCTGTTCCGTCGACGCGGCTTGGGCGAAGCCGGCGGCGAGACCGGCGATCAATATGATGATGTGTTGTTTCATGCCGCGACTTTAAGCCGGTTTGGCCGGCGGCGGCAAGCTGGGCGGCGGTCTCGGTCTTTACTTGCGGTGGTGGGCGATCAGCTTGGCCAGCGCAGCGCTGACCAGCGGATTGCTGACGCTGGCGGCGGCTTCTTCCATGCCGTCCAACGCGTTCTGGCTGATTTTCAGCTTTTTTTCACGCGGCTTGCGCGCCAGGCGGACATCCACCTTGACCCGGGTCTTGCCGGCGATGAAACCTTGCTTGGCCAATTGCGGCAACAGGCCGGGGGCCAGCATGCGCAAGCGGGCGGCGATGATGCCGGTGTCGGTGTAAATCACCAGCTCGTCGTCGCGGATGCGCACGGCGCGGCAGCTGCCGACCAAGAGCGGCGGCAGCAGTTTCTGAAAGGCGCGGTCCAGCTTCATCAGCTCTTTGGCCTCGGCGGTGAGCCGGGTCAGGGTGCTGTCTTTGCTGGCGATGTCGTTGAATTGGCGTCCGAACATGGCGGGCAGTCTAGTGAAAACAGTCCATTGTAGCCGCTGAGGGGGGCGCTTGGGGAGCCTTGGGCCGGCGGCGCCCCCAAGTCTTACTGTCCGCCTTCCACATCCTCCAGACTGAAGGTTTCGCTGTGGTCGTTGTAGGAGAAGATTTCCGCGTAGCGCCCCCAGCTGATCACGGTGTCCAGCGTCTCTTCGGCGGTTTCGTCGGACAGGGAGTCTTCCAGCTCCTGGGCGAAGCGCAGCCGCGGCGCGCGCTGGCCCGGGCGTTCCTGCAGCACTTTGCGGATGTGGGCGGCCATGGGCACGTGGCGCAGCAGGTGTTCGGCGAACTGCACTTTGCGTTCCTGGGTGCCGTAGTCGGCGAACAGCTTGCCGGCGGCGGTGAGCAGGATGTCGCCGTCCTTCAGTTCGGCGAAGCCCAGGTGTTCCAGGATTTCCGCCACCGGGAACAACTCGTCCACTTCCAGCCGCAGCTTTTCCGCGATTTCCGGCATGTCCGCCTTGCCGTGATACGGCGCTTGCGCCACTTCCTCGATCAGGCCGGCCATCAGGTTGGTGGAGACCTCGCTTAACTGGCTGCCGATTTCCAGCGGCAGCTTGTGCAGGGTATGGGCGCTGCGGCGCGCGGTCATCAGCGCGTAGATGTCGTCCACCATTTTGCGGAAGGCCGGGTCCAGCCGGTTGCGGCGGTGCGGGAAGGGCACCTTGATTTCCGCCACCACGCGGCCGGGATTGGACGACAGCACCAGGATGCGGTCGCACATGAACACGGCTTCTTCGATATTGTGGGTGACGATGAGCACGGACTGGATGGGCAACTGGCCTTCGCTCCATAGATCCAGCATATCGGTGCGCAGCGTTTCGGCGGTGAGCACGTCCAGCGCGGAGAAGGGCTCGTCCATCAAGAGCAGGGTGGGGTTGACCACCAGGCCGCGGGCGAAGCCGACGCGCTGGCGCATGCCGCCGGACAGTTCGCGCGGGTAGGCGTTTTCAAAGCCGTCCAGGCCGATCAGATCGATGGCGGCCAGCGCGCGGCGGCGGCGTTCCTTGGCTTCCACGCCCAGCGCTTCCAGGCCGGCCTCCACGTTTTGCAGCACGGTCAGCCAGGGGAAGAGCGCGAAGGTCTGGAACACCATGGCCACGCCTTCGGCCGGGCCGGTCAAGGGCTTGTCGTGATAGCGGACGTCGCCGCTGCTGGGCTTGATCAGGCCGGCGATGATGCGCAGCAAGGTGGATTTGCCGGA
Source organism: Chromobacterium sp. Beijing (assembly GCF_021496765.1). Taxonomy (NCBI): domain Bacteria; kingdom Pseudomonadati; phylum Pseudomonadota; class Betaproteobacteria; order Neisseriales; family Chromobacteriaceae; genus Chromobacterium; species Chromobacterium sp. Beijing. Next base: position 3,516,588 of record NZ_CP053750.1, on the reverse strand, counting down.
GCCGGAACGGCCCAGCAGGCCGACGATCTCGCCTTCGCGCAGCGTCAGGTTGACGTCGTCCAGCACCTGGATTTCGTCATTGCCCTTGTTGAAGCCGCGGCAGACGTTTTTCAGCTGGAAGATTTCCCGCCCGGGGTGGTGGTGTCTAGTGTCATGGTTGCCCCCTTAGCTGAGACGGAGTTTGTTTTCGGCGATGGCGTACAGCGGACGCCACAACAGGCGGTTGAACAGAACGACGAAGATGGACATCACGGCGATGCCGAGCAGGATCTTGGGGTAGTCGCCGGCGGCGGTGGTCTGGGCGATATAGGCGCCCAGGCCGTGGGCGGCCAGTTTGTCGTCGCCCCAGGACACGTATTCGGACACGATGCTGGCGTTCCAGGCTCCGCCCGACGCCGTTATCGCGCCGGTGACGTAGTAGGGGAAGATGCCGGGCAGCATCACTTGCCGCCACCATTGCCAGCCGCGGATGCGGAAATTGGCCGCGGCTTCGCGAAAATCGTTGGGGAAGGCGCTGGCGCCGGCCACCACGTTGAACAGGATGTACCACTGGGTGCCCAGCACGATCAGCGGCGACAGCCAGATGTCCGGATTGAGCTTGAAGTGGACGATGAAGACCACGAACACCGGGAACAGCAGATTGGCCGGGAAGGCGGCGAGGAACTGGGCCAGCGGCTGGATTTTTTCCGCCAGCGCCGGGCGCAGGCCGATGTGCACGCCCAGCGGCACCCAGATCAACGAGGCCAGCAGGATCAGCAAGGTGACCCGCAGCAGGGTGATCAGGCCCAGGCCCAGCACGCGCAGCACTTCGGCCGGGCCCACTTCGGTATGGATGAAGGTCAGCAGCTTCCAGCTGGCCAGCAGGCCCAGCGCCGCCACCAGCAGCCACCAGACCACGTCGATGCCGCGCGACACCGGCGTTTGCGCCTCCGAATGCAGGCCTTGCGGCAGGCTGTAGTTGAGGCGCAGCCGGGCGGTTTTGCGCAGCAGTTTGCCAAAGGGCTTGAGCAGCAGCTGGATGGCGCGGGTGCGCTGGATCAGCTTGAGCACCCAGGATTCCGGCGCGGATTGGCTGGAGGTGTCTTCCAGGCGGAATTTGTCGGCCCAGGCCACCATGGGGCGGAACAGGAACTGGTCGTAGACGACGATGACCACGGTCATGGTCAGGATCACCCAGCCCACCGCGGCCAGATCCTTGTGCTGGATGGCCATGGCCAGATAGGAGCCGACGCCGGGCAGGGTGACGGTCTTGTCGCCCACGGTGATGGCTTCCGAGGCCACCACGAAGAACCAGCCGCCGGACATGCTCATCATCATGTTCCAGATCATGCCGGGCATGGAGAACGGCACTTCCAGCTTCCAGAACTTCTGCCACGGCGTCAGCCGCAGATTGACGGAGACTTCCTCCAGATCGCGCGGCACGGTGCGCAGCGACTGGTAGAAGCTGAAGGTCATGTTCCAGGCCTGGCTGGTGAAGATGGCGAAGATGGCGGCGAACTCCGCGCCCAGCACCCGGCCGGGGAACAGCGCCAGGAAGAAGGTGACGGTGAAGGAGATGTAGCCCAGCACCGGCACCGATTGCAGGATGTCCAGCATGGGCACCAGCAGCAGACCGGCGCGGCGGCTCTTGGCCGCCAGCGTGCCGTAAACCAGGGTGAAGACCAGCGCGGCGGCCATCGCGGCCAGCATGCGCAGCGTGGTGCGCAGCGCGTATTCCGGCAGATTGGCCGGGTCCAGCGTGATGGGAACGGTTTGCAGCGCGGTCAGCGGCGCCCAGGTTTCGCGGATGCCGGTGGTGGCCATCAGCAGGAAGCCGAGCAGGAGCGGAAACGCGATCAGGTCCCAGCGGTTGGGAATCAGCCGCTTGGCCGTGGCGGGCATGAAATGGCGGACAACGGCTGTCATCGGGCCTCTCCGGTTTATCGCCGCCGACGCCGGCGGTGTGTAGTCTGTTTTGTCCGGGCGGAGTTGCGGCGGAAAGCCGGCCCGACGATCTGGGGTTGCGGCGCGACGCGCGGCCGGGATCGGCCCGCCTGCCTTCACAGCATAGGCCAGCATCAGGGACGGCGGGCTGTCGCGGAGGCTGGTTTGCGGCGGGAAAATGCGCGTGGCGTAGGCGCTGGATACTAGCAGAGTTGCGTGGACGGGAATGTTACCGGCGCCGCAGATTTGTTGGGCTTTTGTGACGGATTGTACTGTTTGAAACTGAGTGGCGTTTCGCCACCCGCTCCCGGCGTTCCGAGCGGGCGGCGGCGCCAATGCTTACAAGACGTTGACGGCGGGGCTGCCGGCCGCCACTTCCACGGTTTTGACGCTGGCGGTGGCCGGGTTGGGCGCCGCGCCGCCGTTCAGCGCGCCCACCTTGTGGAAGGCGCAGCTGAGTTTGGCCGGCGTCAGCGTGACCAAGGCGTAACCCTGGGCGTCGCTGTCCACGTATTTGAGCCAGCTGTTGAAGCTTTGCAGGGTGTTGGTGAAGGTGTTGACCACCTGGCCGCTGACCGTGGTGTAGATCAGCGGTTTGGCCTTGGAGAAGGCCGGCACGGTGTCCACCACGTTTTTGAAATAGCTGAACAGCGAGTTGCTGGACACGCCGGCGGTGACCAGGTCCACCATCACCGGTGCGGGGCTGGCGGCGTCGTAGTCGTCCATCACCGGGCCGGCGAAGAAGGCGTGGATGTCGCCGGTGAGCGCCACCACATTGGCGATGCCCTGGGCTTTCAGATAGGCCATCAGCGCTTTGCGTTCGGCGTTGTAGCCGTCCCATTGATCGGCGTTGAGGATGAATTTATCGAAGAACATCGACGGCGGCAGGCTGGCGTCCAGGCCGGGCTTGATGGCGGCGTTGAACACGCCGGCGGAGATCGCGCCGCCGCTGAGGGTGTTCAACAGCGGCTGGGTATTGGCGTAGCTGACCACAGGGGTGGAGCCGCTTGTGTTGGCGGCGGCCAGGTCCAGATAGAGCGCGCCTTGCAGCTGGGCGATCTGCGGCTGGGTCAGAGTCAGGCCCATGCCGGCCAGCTGCGGCGCCAGGCCCTGGGTCAGCAGCGAGGCCACCGCGACGGTGCCGTCAAAGCCCATGCGCAGCAGCGAGACTTCATTGCCCCACAGCTTCCAGGTGGTGGCGGCGGACTTCATCTGAGTCTGCCACCAGGCGCGCTGCGTCTCGCCCAGGATGGAGACATTGAGCAGATTGCCGCCGGTGGAGGCCATCTTGGCGGCCTCCACCTGGGCCAGGGTGTTTTTCTGCACGAAGTAGCGGCTGCCGATTTCGCCGCCGGCCTGGGTCTCCGGGATGATGTGGTCGCTGCGGTACAGGCGCTCGTCGGTCATCACCAGGGTGGCCAGGTCGCCGAAGGTGAAGCTGCGGTAGATCTGGATGTTCTGGAACGAGGGGTTGTTCAAGTCCAGCCGTACGTCGGCCGGCATGTTTTCGAACCAGGCCTGGCTGGCGCTGCGGCGGCGTGCGGTTTGCGGCGAGCTGTCGTCGGTGGCGGTGTATTCCTGGCGGTCCTGCCAGCAGTCGTCGGAAAACTCGTGGTCGTCCCAGATCGCAATCATCGGGAAGCTGGCATGCAGTTTCTGCAGGCGGGCGTCGTTGCGGTAGGACTTGTACAGCGCGCGATAGTCCGCCAGCGTGGTGGCGTAGCGGGCGCCGTCGGCGCGCAGGGTGCCGTTGGGCAGGCTCAGCGCCGGGTGGCGGGTTTCGTTGCCGCCGCTCTGGAAGCCGGCGCCGACGGTTTCGTAGATGTAGTCGCCCAGGTGGACGATGAAGTCCAGATCCTGATTGGCCAATTCCTCGAAAGCGCCCCAGTGGTTGACGCTCCAGTCCTGACAGGAAATGAAGGCGAACTTGAGCTGGGACAGCGGCGCGCCGGCGGCCGGCGCGGTCTTGGTGCGGCCGGTCATGCTGACCGCCGGGCCGGTGAGGAAGCGGTAGTAGTAGGTGGCGGCGCTGCCAAGGCCGGTGACCTTGTGGCGTATGGTGTAGTCCCAGTCAGGCTGGGCGCTGAGCGCCACGTTCACCAGCAGGGTGGAGAAGTCCGCGCGGTCGGACAATTGCAGCGTGACTTTGACGTTCTGGCCGCCGTCGCCGCCGTCGACACGGGTCCACAACACGATGCTGTCCGGCTTGGGGTCGCCGGAGGCCACGCCCTGGCTAAAGCCGCTGCCGTTGACGCCGATCGCGGCGCCGGAGCCCCCGGGCAGGCTGCCCGCGCCCCCGCCGCCGCATGCGCTCAAGCCGCCGGCGGCGACGGAGGCGGTCAAGAAGCCGCTCCACTTCAGAAACTGTCTGCGATCCATCGATGTCTCCCCTCTATTGTCCTGCGTGCTTGTGTCTGAATCGGGCCGTGGGCGGCCCTTGTCGGAAAGGCGCTATTGTTTGAGGGATTATTAAAGTGGCATGACAGCGGGTGTCAATTTAATTGAGTGTTTGCTCGAATTTGTCAGGGAAACGTGGGTTAAAACCAACACTTGTTTGAGTTTGATCCGCTTCCGCCCGCCAGCGCCACGCCGGGGCGGCGCGCTTTGGGACGCGGCCGCGCCGCGGCGGGCGGTTTTCGCGCGCGCATCCGGCGGCGGCCGGGCGCGGAGGAAAATAAAGGCCGCGCGCAGCGCCTGCCCCCTTGATACAGCGCAAGCGCGCCCCCATAAAATAAGACTGCTAATGTGCTACACTTTCAGGCATTTTTGCGGACACCTTACCTAAACAGCCCGCTGGTCTCTGGATTCGATTACATGATTTCTTCTTTGCTTAAAAAAGTATTCGGCAGCCGCAATGACCGGCTTCTGAAGCAATTCCACCAGACGGTGGTGCGCATCAATGCTCTGGAAGAGGGCTTGAAAGCGTTGTCCGACGAGGCTTTGGCGGCCAAAACCGATGAGTTCAAGCAACGTCTGGCCAAGGGTGAGACGGTGGACGGCCTGTTGCCGGAAGCCTTCGCGGTGTGCCGCGAAGCCTCGCGACGGGTACTGGGCATGCGCCATTTCGACGTGCAGCTGATCGGCGGCATGGTGCTGCACTACGGCAAGATCGCCGAGATGCGCACCGGCGAGGGCAAGACCCTGGTGGCCACGCTGCCGTCCTATCTGAACGCGCTGACCGGCGACGGCGTGCACGTCGTCACCGTCAACGACTACCTGGCCAGCCGCGACGCCGGCATCATGGCCAAGCTGTACAACTTCCTCGGCCTCTCCGTGGGCGTCAACCTGTCCCAGATGCCGCACGACGAGAAGCAGAGCGCCTACGCCTGCGACATCACCTACGGCACCAACAACGAATTCGGCTTCGACTATCTGCGTGACAATATGGTGTTCAGCGTGGAAGAGAAGGTGCAGCGCAAGCTGGCCTACGCGGTGATCGACGAGGTGGACTCCATCCTGATCGACGAAGCGCGCACCCCGCTGATCATCTCCGGCCCAGCCGACGACAATATCGACATGTACCAGCGAATGAACGCGGTGCCGCCGATGCTGAAGCGCCAGGAAACCGAAGAGGGCGAGGGCGATTACTGGGTGGACGAGAAAGCCAACTCGGTAATGATGTCCGAAGCGGGCCACGAGCACAGCGAAGAAATCCTGACCCGTCTGGGCCTGCTGAAGGAAGGCGACAGCCTGTATTCCGCCACCAACATCACGCTGATGCACCATCTGATGGCCGCTCTGCGCGCCCACTCGCTGTTCCACAAGGACCAGCACTATGTGGTGCAGGACGGTGAAGTGGTGATCGTGGACGAATTCACCGGCCGCCTGATGTCCGGCCGCCGCTGGTCCGAAGGCCTGCACCAGGCGGTGGAAGCCAAGGAAGGCGTGGAGATCAACCGCGAGAACCAGACGCTGGCCTCGATCACCTTCCAGAACTACTTCCGTCTGTACGGCAAGCTGGCCGGCATGACCGGCACCGCCGACACCGAAGCTTACGAATTCCAGAGCATTTACGGCCTGGAAACCGTGGTGATCCCGACCAACCGGCCCATGGTCCGCAAGGACGCGCAGGACAAGGTCTACCGCTCCGCCAAGGAGAAGTACGACGCCATCCTGGCCGACATCAAGGACTGCCACGAACGCGGCCAGCCGGTGCTGGTGGGCACCACCAGCATTGAAAACTCCGAACTGATCGCCAATCTGCTGCAAAAGGCCAAGCTGCCGCACAATGTGCTGAACGCCAAGGAACACGCGCGCGAAGCCGACATCGTGGTGCAGGCCGGCAGCCCTGGCGTGATCACCGTGGCCACCAATATGGCCGGCCGCGGCACCGACATCGTGCTGGGCGGCAATCCGGAGCCGGAGATCAAGGGCGTCGAATCCGACGACAGCTTGTCCGCCGAGGAGAAGCGCGCCCGCATCGAGAAGATCCGCGCCGATTGGCAAGTGGTGCACGATCAGGTGCTGGCCGCCGGCGGCCTGCACATCGTGGGCACCGAGCGCCATGAATCGCGCCGTATCGACAACCAGCTGCGCGGCCGTTCCGGCCGTCAGGGCGACCCGGGCTCCTCCCGTTTCTACCTGTGCCTGGAAGACCCGCTGCTGCGCATCTTCGCCTCCGATCGCGTCGCCGCGATCATGGACCGCCTGAAAATGCCGGAAGGCGAGGCGATTGAGCACCCGTGGGTGTCCCGCTCCATCGAGAACGCCCAGCGCAAGGTGGAAGGCCGCAACTTCGACATCCGCAAGCAATTGCTGGAATACGACGACGTCGCCAACGACCAGCGCAAGGTGATCTACCAGCAGCGCAATGAAATTCTGGTGGAAAGCGATGTGTCCGACGTGGTGGTCAATATGCGTGAAGGCGTGTTGTCCGACCTGGTGGACCTGCACCTGCCGCCGGAATCCATGGAAGAACAGTGGGATCTGCCGGGCCTGGAGAAAACGCTGGAAGCCGAATTCCTGCTGCCGATCAAGGTCAGCGAATGGCTGAAGGCCGAGCCGGCGCTGGACATCGAAAGCATCCGCGAACGCATCATCGAGCAAGCCGCCGAGACCTATCAGGCCAAGGTGGAGCTGGCCGGCGACGGCGTGATGCGCCAGTTCGAGCGCAGCCTGGTGCTGCAGATGCTGGACAATCACTGGCGCGAACATTTGGCGGCGATGGATCACCTGCGTCAGGGCATCCACCTGCGCGGTTACGCGCAGAAGAACCCTAAGCAGGAATACAAGCGCGAAGCCTTCGAACTGTTCGCCGACATGCTGGAGCGCATCAAGCGCAGCGTGGTCAATGTGCTGATGACGGTGCAGATCCGCAGCCAGGAAGACGTGGACGCGGTGGAGCCGCATCAGGTGGGCGAGTACGAAATGCAGCACGCCGCGCCGGGTTCGGCGCTGGGCGAGGACGAGGACAATCCGCTGTCCCCGGACGCGCTGGCGGCGCAGGGCCTGCGCATCGGCCGCAACGACGCCTGCCCATGCGGCAGCGGCAAGAAGTACAAGCAGTGCCACGGCCGCCTGGAGTGATCCGGTAGCCGCAGGGCCCAAAGCCGACGCGCGAGCGTCGGCTTTTTTCATGCCCGCGCGCTTTGCAAGCGGACGGCGCGGTGTTAGCATCGTCGCGGGTCAACAGTTCACCCAGGCGTCGCCGGTGCCCTCACCACGCTAAACCTGTCTTGGCTAGATTCATCCCGCTTGGCTCGAACCCGTGCCAGGCCGTAATGGCGACCGCGGCAGTCCCTCCCGACCTTGGCACGACGACAGGATTCGAACCATGTCTCGTACGCTTTATCCCTTTTATTGCAGCGACATCTCCGCGCTGGCGCGTTCGCTCAAACAGCAATGGGCGCAGGAAAGCGCTCCGCCCAGCCATGTGCACATCCTCAATATGCTGGCGCGTTCCGCCGGCTTCCAGAACTTCCAGCACTGGCGGGCGGAATGCGAACGTCCGGCGCCGCCGGCCGGCCTGTCCGCGGCGACGACGCGGCTGTTGCGTCATTACGACGCCGAGGGCCGCTTGACGCGCTGGCCTAAGAAATTCAGCGAACAGCGCGTCTGCCTGTGGGTCTTGTGGGCCAGCCTGCCGGGCGGGGAGCAGTGGTCCGAGCCGGAGGCGAACGCCTTGATCCGCGCCGAAGAAGCCTTTGGCGACCATGTGTTGCTGCGGCGCGAGCTGGTGGAGCAGGGCTTGCTGGGGCGGACGCCGGATTGCCGGCGTTATTGGCATGTGGCGCAGGCCTTGCCGGCGGAGGCCGAGGCCTTGGCGGCGGAAGTGGGCCGGCGCAGAGCCGGCCGCTGAGGAGGCTTGGGCGGCGGCCGGCGTCAATGGCCGTCGCCGAGCGGTTTACAACTGGGCTTTGATCGCCGCTTCCAGTTTTTTCTCGTCCAAGAGGCCGGTGAGCTTGGCGGCGATCTTGCCCTTGCGGTCCAGTATCAGGGTGTAAGGCAGGCCGCCGGTGGCGTTGCCCAGGCTGCGCATCAGGTTCAGCGTGTCGCTGTCGCCCAGCAGGATGGGATAGCTTATCTTCAGCTGGCCGACGAAGGCGCTGACTTCTTCTTTATTGTCCAGCGCCACGCCCACCACTTCCACGCCCTTGGGCGCCAGCTTGGCGCGCAGGCGGTTCAGCATCGGCATTTCCTCGCGGCAAGGCCCGCACCAGGTGGCCCAGAAATTCAGCACCGTGACCTTGCCCTTATAGGCGGCGATGGTGGCGTCGCCGCCTTGCAGTTTGGTGAAATGGGTTTGTTCCAGCGTGGGCGCGGCCATGGCGGAGAGCGGCAGCAGCGCGATCAGCGCGGGGGCGAGCAGTCGTTTCAGCATCTTGTTGAGCTTCCGGTAGGTGTTTGAAGTGTATTGGATATCCGACAAGGTCAAAGTTCTCGACGTGAACCAAACAAATGTTTCATGTTAAAATGGTCGATTGACCTTTTTGCGGAGTGGGCATGTCTATCCTCGTCTGCGGGGCCCTCGCATACGATACCCTGTTCTCGTTTCATGGCCGTTTTGACAGCCAGATCCTGCCGGATCAGCTGCACAAAATTTCCACGACCTTCCTGGCCCCGACCATGCGCCGCGAATTCGGCGGCATGGCCGGCAATATCGCCTACAGCCTGTGTCTGTTGGGCGAAACCCCCATCGTCATGGGCGTGGTGGGTGAGGATTTCGAGCCGTATCGCCAACATCTGAAACGCGCCGGCGTGGACGACCGCTTCATTCGCTTGATCCGCAAGCAGTATACCTCGCAGTGCTTCGGCATCGCCGACAAGGATGGCAATCAATTGATGGCCTTCCATCCCGGCGCCATGGATTTTGCCACCGAAAACCACATATCGGATATTCCGGGGCCGATCGAACTGGCGATTCTGTCGCCCGGCGGCTACAGCGCCTTCCTGCAGCATTCCAAGGAATTGGCCGCGGCCGGCATTCCCTTCATCTTCGACCCGGGCCAGGAGCTGCCGCTGTTGTCGCGCGACGAGATCCACGAGATCGTCGAACTGGCCAGCTATGTGGCCATCAACGACTACGAGAGCGAGCTGATGCGCGAACGCGCCGGCCTGTCGGTGGAGGACTTGCGCAAAAAGGTGGAGGCGCTGATCGTCACCCGCGGCTCCAAGGGCGCGGAGATTTACGTCGGCGACACCGTGCACCTGATCCCGCGCGTGCAAATGCCGATCAAGCCGGTGGATCCGATGGGCTGCGGCGACGCTTTCCGCGCCGGCCTGCTCTACGGCATCAGCCGCGGCCTGGACTGGAAGATCACCGGCCGCCTGGCCAATGTGATCGGCGCGATCAAGGTCACCACGCCGGGCTGCCAGAATCACTTCTTCGACTGGGACTCGCTGAAGGACTTGTATCAGCAGGCTTACGGCGAACCCTGGCCATTGTGACGATGCGGCCCGCGGGCCAAACCGACAAGGACGCGCAAGCGTCCTTTGCTTTTTGACGGTCCCAACACAACAAGTCTTGAATTCATCCCGCGCCACCCCCACCATTAGCGAATTCAATTCGAAAACCCAAGGGGATTCCATGCCGCCCGTTCCGCATCTGGCAACCGCACTGACCGGCCCGCTTTACGAACTGGAAAGCCGCATCCTGACTGCCCAGCCTCAGATCGAACACTGGTTCCGCAGTCAGTGGCATAACCACGCGGCGCCGTTCTACGGCTCGGTGGACCTGCGCAACAGCGGTTTCAAGCTGGCGCCGGTGGACATGAACCTGTTTCCCGGCGGCCACAACAACCTGAACCGCGACTTTCTGCCGCTGGCGGTCCACGCCGCGCAAAGCGCGGTGGAAAAAGTGTGTCCGGAAGCGCGCAGCGTGCTGCTGATACCGGAAAACCACACCCGCAACACCTTCTACCTGCAGAACATCGCCGCGCTGGTGCATATTTTCGAACAGGCCGGCCTCAAGGTGCGCCTGGGCTCGCTGAACCCGGAAATCACCGAGCCGACCGAGCTGCAATCGGCCAACGGCGACATCGTGCGCTTGGAGCCCATCGAACGCCGCGGCAACCGCCTGGTGCTGGCGGACGGCTTCAACCCCTGCGTGGTCCTGCTCAACAACGATTTGTCCGGCGGCATTCCCGACCTGCTCAAAGGCCTGGAGCAGAACCTGCTGCCGCCGCTGCACGCCGGCTGGGCGGTGCGCCGCAAGAGCAACCACTTCGCCGCCTATGACAAGGTGTGCGAGGACTTCGCCCGCTTGATCTCCATCGATCCCTGGACCATCAATCCCTATTTCGCCAGCTGTAGCGGCCTGGATTTCCACGCCCGCACCGGCGAGGAGCAATTGGCGGACGAGGTGTCGCGGATGCTGGACAAGATTCGCGTCAAATACCGCGAATACGGCATAGACAACGATCCCTTCGTCATCGTCAAGGCGGACGCTGGCACCTACGGCATGGGCGTGATGAGTGTGAAGAGCCCGGACGAGGTGCTGGGTCTCAACCGCAAGGCGCGCAACAAGATGTCGGTGGTCAAGGAAGGCCTGGAGGTGTCCGAGGTCATCGTGCAAGAGGGCGTGTACACCTTCGAAACGGTGGAGGACGCGGTGGCCGAGCCGGTGGTCTACATGATGGACCGCTACGTGACCGGCGGTTTCTACCGTGTGCACACCGGCCGCGGCATCGATGAAAACCTGAACGCGCCGGGCATGCACTTCGTGCCGCTCTCGTTCGAAACCGCCTGCCTGCCGGACAAGCAGGGTACGCCGGACTGTGCGCCCAACCGTTTCTACGCCTACGGCGTGATTTCGCGGCTGGCGCTGCTGGCCGCCTCGCTGGAGCTGGAAGCCACCGATCCGGACGCGGACGAATGAAAGCCTGGCTGAGCCTGGCGCTGTTGGCGGCGACGGCCTCGGCGGCAGCCGACGAAGCCTTGACGCCGCAGGCGTTGGAGGAACTGGTGCAGTGCGCGTCGTTCGAGCGCTACCAGGCCTTGCAGCCGGCCTTGCTGGACGTGGTGTTCGACAAGGGGCCGGACTGGATACGCAAGAACGAGCAGGCCAGCACGCTGGGCGTTTACGCCTATGATCTGAAACGGCCGATCCGGGTGTTCGGCGCGGAGACGACGCGGCTGGCGTTGCACAAGGAGTTCGTGTCGGTGCCGCTGCCGTCCGCTTGGACAATGGCCGAAGCCGCGTCCCGGCTGCGGCTCAAACGCGCGCCGATCCGGGCGACGGAGCAGTATTACCGCTTCGTCGGCGCGGAAGGACCGATGCTGTCCGCCTACGAGATGTCCGCCAATCCCTTGGCGGCGCTGCTGGGCGCGCCGCAGCAGGGCGAAGCGCTGCGCTACCTCGGCTGCTCCTATAATGGGGCCGACGAGCCCACTTTCCTTTCTGTCGCCGCACAGGCCGACGAGATGATGCAAACGGCGCGCAGCGGCATGGAACGCATGCTGCGCGACGCCGCCAAGCCAAGCGAGGACCGATAATCATGCGCATCCTGTTCATTGCCGATCCGCTGGATCACTTCAAGCTTTACAAGGACACCACCTTCGCGATGATGCAGGAGGCCGCCGCGCGCGGCCATGCCCTGAGCTTCGCCCAGGCCCATCAATTGTCGGTGGAGGGCGGCCGCGTGCTGGTGGACGCGCGCGATCTGAGCCTGACCGGCCAGTACGAGGGCGAACACCCGGCCTGGTTCAAGCTGGGCGAAGTGCATCGCCAGCCCTTGCAGTCCTTCAGCGCCACCGTGATGCGCAAGGATCCGCCCTTCGACATGGAATACCTGTACGCCTCTCAGCTGTTCACGCTGGCGGAGGCGCAGGGGGCCAAGGTGTTCACCAGCGGCCAGGCGCTGCGCGATTTCAACGAGAAGCTGGCCATTCTGCAGTTCCCGGAGCTGACCGCGCCCACGCTGATCACCGGCGAGGCGCACCGCCTGCGCGCCTTCATCAACCAGCATCAGGACGTGATCCTGAAGCCGCTGGACAGCATGGGCGGCGACAGCATTTTCCGGCTGCGCCCGGACGACGCCAACCTGTCTGTGATCATTGAAACCATCACGCTGCGCGGCAAGCGCACGGTGATGGCGCAGCGCTACATTCCGGAGATCCGCGACGGCGACAAGCGCATTCTGGTGATAGACGGCGAGCCGGTGGAGTGGTGCCTGGCGCGCATTCCGGCGGCGGGGGAGACCCGGGGCAATCTGGCCGCCGGCGGTCGCGGCGAGGCGCGGCCGCTGACCGAGCGCGATCGCGAAATCGCCAGGACGGTGGGACCGGAGCTGAAAAAGCGCGGCATCCTGTTGGCTGGGCTGGACGTGATCGGCAACTATCTGACCGAGGTCAACGTCACCAGCCCCACCTGCTTCCGCGAAATCATGGACCAGACCGAGATCAAGGTTGCCGGCCTGTACATCGACGCCTTGGAGCGGCGTTGCCAGCCGCACTGACGCTGGGCTTTCTCCATTTCGCCACGGCCGGCCGCGACGCCGGCCGTTTTATTTTTTATTGGCGTCATCTTGGTCTGGCATGCTGGGGCGCCGGCCGTTGCGCCAATCTTACGGACTCCTCCATGAAAGAAAGTCCTTTCAAAGGCAAAACCGGGATCACCCGCCTGATCAACGCCTTCGGTTACTCGCTGGACGGCCTCAAGGCGGCGTTCCGGCATGAGGACGCCTTCCGCCAGCTGGTGCTGCTGGCGGCGGTGCTGATCCCGCTGGCCTTCGTCATCCACGCCCAGCCGCTGGAGCGCGCCTTGCTGGTGGCCAGCTCGCTGGCGACGCTAATCATCGAACTGCTGAACTCCGCGATCGAGGCGGCGGTGGACCACACCTCGCTGGAGCGGCATCCGCTGGCCAAGCGCGCCAAGGACATGGGCAGCGCCGCTCAATTGCTGGGCCTGATCAATCTGACCGCGGTGTGGTGTCTGGTGTTGTTTGCCTGAAGCGGGTAAGGTGACGGCTGCCTGAACCCAGAGGGAGCCGTCCGATGATGTCGCCAGTGGAATCCGGAGTCGAGGAGTGGGTGTTGAACATCGTGCTCTGGCTCAAGTTGGGCGTGGAAGCGCTGGGCGCGCTGGTGATAGGCGTCGGCATCCTGGCCCTGGGCGTCCGCTATGTTCGCCGCTGCCTCAGCGCCAACCATGACGATTACAACCAGGTGCGGCTCAGCTTCGCCCGCTTCCTGGCGCTGGCGCTGGAGTTGCAATTGGCGGCCGACATCCTGTCCACAGCGGTGGCGCCCAGTTGGGACCAGATCGGCAAGCTGGGCGCCATCGCGGTGCTGCGCACCGCGCTCAATTACTTTTTGGGCAGGGAAATTCGCGAAGCCGAGGCGGCGCGTCAGTCTAGTGATCTCCCTATCCACTGAGTCAATCCCGGTTTGGTGGCGCCTGCTGCGTGCCTGGCGCTTCTGCTTCTCCCTAATGCCTTTCCTGATCGTTCGGTCAGTTTGATCTAAGCGCAGTCAATTCTTGCTGGTGATATGTGGCGTAAGGTATATGCTTATGCCATACAAAAGCGAGGTCAAGGATGCCGCGGCTGGCTGGCGTGGTGAATCTACTTTTCCCGCGTGCCATGCCTGTTATCGGGTGAGTGTTTTCTCTTAAATCCGTGTGAATAGGAGTTTAACTCATGAACGATAAAGTAAACGAGGCAATAGTTTCTCCCGCCAAAATTGTTGATATGGATACGCTGTGGCAGACGGCGATCCACTATCGCCTGACTGGAATCAATGATATTCAGGCGATGGAGAATATCTATGAGGCACTGCCTGCAAGTTTGGGGTTTCAGGAAATTGCAAACGTCTTCAGCGGTGTTTACTGTGACACCTATTGGGAAACTGATCGTGAGAAACCGCTAATTCTTGCTCAGCATATGACCCAGGCTTTGGCTATTCCCCTGACTTCATCCACGCAATACGCAAATAAAGCGATGCAACAGTGGCGAGGTGTTTTGTGCCGTAAGAACTTTGGCGATAATGGTGTGATTCCAACTATCGGAGCTTATACCGACTCCCCAGATATTGTTTGCAACCAAGATGTGGAGTTGTCGCCGGCAATGTTGATTGATAATTGGAATTCTGAATTCTGGAAAGTGCCCAAGGTTGGGAAAAACTATATTTATACTCGCTGTCAGAATAAGTCGTTTTTCGGCAAGATTAATGATGCCAAGGTAAGAATGTACTACGTCAATGGGGGATTCAACCAGCCGCCGTCTTCTTGGATGCAGTGCTATACGGTGAATGGCAAGAACAAGGATGGTAAGGTTTTGAATCGGGAGGGCAAGAATGCGCTCCTGACTGTGGGCGAGCGCGCAGTCTCTGAAGCCTTCATGCTGGATTTGAAATCTCAGCAGCATGTTTGCCTGATAGCCACCGTTGCCTATCCCTTCTTCACTGAAAATAATCCCTTGCAATTTTCCGAGGGTAACTGGAATTCCGTGCAATGGATTCTTTATAACGGCGCCGGGGCATGGCGTAATGTGACACCTGTATCCAAGAGCGGGGGAGAGGAATCCCTGACGTTCCATAACCAGGATTCCACGCCTGAGCAGTTCAGCTTCAGCATGAGGTGTCGCCGGGTGCCGGAAGGCTCCACCTTGCGGATGTATTCCGACGACCCCGCCGCCGCTTTCGACACCCGGCGCGTGAAAGTACTGAGAAGCAGCCAGGAGCTCAATATTGCGGTTCAACTGCCGCCGCACTACGCCGGTCACATCAAGGTGCAGCTGGAGGGGCCGGACGGCAAGCCTTTGCCCAGCAGCGCTGCGGTGCAGATTTGCATGCATTGGTGCGTGCCGCATTCGAGTCCCCATTATCTGCGGGCGGCGGCGATGTTGGGGGCCTTGGAGGCGGTGCCGACCTTGCAGAGCCTGCAGTTGCCGGTGGGATACTTCACGTTTGTCGGCGCAGGAGACTAGACTCGCGCAATAAACAACAGCCCTGCACGGAAAACCGTGCAGGGCTGTTGTCGCAAGCGCGGGCCGTGTTAGCCCGGCTCGGCTTCCTTGCCTTCCGGCGGCGCGATCACCTCGCTATAGCCGCATTCCTTCTGCGGGCAGACTTTCTCGGTGCCGCGGCGCTTGGTGGTCTTGATGGTCAGGATCGGCCAATTGCACTTCGGGCACGGTTCGGCCACCGGCGGGTTCCAGGTGGCGTACTTGCACTTGGGATAGGTGTTGCAGCTGTAGAACAGCTTGCCGTAGCGGCTCTTGCGCTCGATCAGCTGGCCGGCCTTGCATTCCGGGCATTCCACGCCGGTTTCGCGCGGCTTTTCCAGCGGCTCGATGTGCTTGCACTTCGGGTAGTTGGCGCAGCCGATAAACTTGCCGTAGCGGCCCTTCTTGATGTGCAGCTCGCCGCCGCACTCCGGGCAGCTGCGGCCTTCGATCACCGTCGGCGCTTCCGCCTCTTCCGCAGCTTGTTCGGCGGTTTCGCCCATATTGCGGGTGTAATCGCAGTCCGGATAACCGGTGCAGGCGATGAAGCGGCCGCGCTTGCCGAACTTGATGGACAAGGGCTTGCTGCATTTTGGACAGGCTTCGTCCAGGCTCTCGGTGGTGACCTCGGCGCGGGAGATGCTTTCCTTCTCCGCGATTTGCTTGGAGAAGTTCTTCCAGAAGCTGTCCATCACCGGCACCCATTCGCGCTGGCCGTTGGCCACTTCATCCAGCTGGTTTTCCAGCTTGGCGGTGAAGTTGTAGTCCACGTATTGCGCGAAGTGCTCGGTCAGGAATTTGTTGACGATGTCGCCGGTGTCGGTGGGCAGGAAGCGCTTCTTGTCCAGCACCACGTATTCGCGGTCTTTCAGCGTGGAGATGATGCTGGCGTAAGTGGACGGCCGGCCGATGCCGAATTCTTCCAGGGCCTTCACCAGCGAGGCTTCCGAATAACGCGGCGGCGGCTGGGTGAAGTGCTGGGTGCCGTAGAGCTTGTCCACCGGCAGGGTCTCGCCCTCGTCCAGCAGCGGCAGCTTGGCGTTGTCCTCGTCCTCGGCGTCGTCCACGTCTTCTTCATACACGGCGAGGAAGCCGGCGAAGGTCTGCACCTGGCCGGTGGCGCGGAAAACGCCTTCGCCGACGGCGATGTCTATGCTGGTGGTGTCGAACTTGGCCGGCGCCATCTGGCAAGCCAGCGTCCGCTTCCAGACCATGTCGTAGAGCTTGAACTGATCCGAGGTCAGGAAGGGCTTGACCATGTCCGGGGTGCGCAGGATGGACGTGGGGCGGATCGCCTCGTGCGCTTCCTGGGCGTTCTTGGACTTGTTCTTGTAGGCCACCGGGTTCTTGGGCAGGTAGTCGCCGTCGAATTTCAGGCCGATATAGCCGCGGATTTCCTCCATCGCCTCGCCCGCCAGCGCCACCGAGTCGGTACGCATATAGGTGATCAGACCGACGGTGCCCTGGCCGATGTCTATGCCCTCGTACAGCTGCTGCGCGGTGCGCATGGTGCGGTCGGTGGTCATGCCCAGCTTGCGCACGGCTTCCTGCTGCAGCGTGGAGGTGGTGAACGGGGCGGCGGGGCTGCGAGATTTCTTTTTCTTCTCGATGCTGCTGACCACCGCCGGGTGGCCTTCCAGCCGCGCCAGTATGCTGGCCTGCTCGGCCTCGTTGGGGATGTCGAACTGTTCCAGCTTCTTGCCGGCCATCGAGGTCAGCTTGGCGCCGAACTTGGTGCGGCCCTTGTGGCTGTCCAGATGCACAGACCAGTATTCCTGCTCGACGAAGGCGCGGATTTCGTTCTCGCGCTCGCAGATCAGCCGCAGCGCGGGGCTTTGAACCCGGCCGGCGGACAGGCCGCGGCGGATCTTCTTCCACAGCAGCGGAGACAGGTTGAAGCCCACCAGATAGTCCAGCGCGCGGCGGGTCTGCTGTGCGTCCACCAGGTTCTGCGCGATTTCGCGCGGGTTCTGGATCGCTTCCAGCACCGCGTTCTTGGTGATCTCGTGGAAGACCACGCGCTGGGCGGTCTTGTTCTTCAGCAGCTTCTTGCCGTTGAGGATCTGCACCAGATGCCAGGAAATGGCCTCGCCTTCGCGGTCCGGGTCAGTCGCCAGATAGATGTGTTCGGCGTCGCCCACCGCTTTGACGATGGCGTCGACGTGTTTGCTGTTGCGCGCGATCAGCTGGTATTTCATCGCGAACCCTTTTTCAGGGTCCACTGCGCCGTTCTTGGGCACCAGATCGCGCACATGGCCGTAGGAGGCCAGGACTTCAAAGTCAGGGCCTAGGTATTTCTTCAGCGTTTTCGCCTTGGAAGGCGATTCGACGATCAAGAGACTGGTGGGCATATTATCTTTTCTATGTGCAATCGCCGGCATGCCGGCCGATCCGTCCGGACCGGGCGTTTCTGCCGCGCGGCAGAAGGGCGCCAGGCCCGTGCGTGGGCTGCTGCGTTCCCGTCGACAAGGAGGATGAAGGCTTCACCCTGAAAATTTCGCGTCGACAGAAAATATATTCGTCAAATAAAACAAGAGCGCAAGAGCGCTCTTGGATCGGCCGCCGGAACCGGCGGCCAAGGGCGGCATGTTAAGCCCGCTCCATGAGGCTGACAAGTCATTGCATGGTGGGTTCGCCATGCACGGCATCCAACAGCGCTTCGCCCAGCAGAATGGGCAGTTCCGCCTGTTGCGCCCACAACACCATCAAGGCCACCAGCTTGGCGCTGCCGACGTTGATGTCGTCGCCGTGCAGTTCCATCAGGCGGTCGATGACCATTTCGCGCTGCGCGGGCGTCAAGGCGCCGTGATCCTCCAGGAACTGCAGCAGGCCGCGCACGTCGGCGGGCAGGTGCTCCAGCTCGTCTTCGGCGTAAACGCGCATGCCGCTGGCTTCGTTGGCGCCGACGTAGCCGCTGTCGTCCAGGCCGCTGATGCCGTCCAGCCAATCCAGCGCGTCGTTGATCTCCTCGTCCTCGAAACCGGCGGCCTCCAATTGGCGCATCAACGCGCCGCGGTCGCCGAAAGCGTCCGGATCGCGGAATTGTTCAAACAGGAAGGCGAGTACGTCAAACATCAATCTATCTTCTTAAAGTGCGGGTTAGCGCGGTTCAGCCCGGTTTCAGGCGCTGAAAAAGCCCGCCGGGATGGCTGGCCACCAGGCCGGCCAGCTCAAGTTCGAGCAGCATCGCGTAAAGCTCCCCCACAGTCAACCCGAGCGTGGTCGAAAGCGCATCCATACTGATGGGGTCGAATCCCATGGCTTCAAGCAGCGGCGATTCCGCCGCGGGGGCCGCCGGCTTGGCGCTGGGGCGTTTGCGTTGCAGCCTGCCCACTTCGTCCAGCACGTCGTCCACGGTTTCCACCAGTTTGGCGCCGTCCTTGATTAGCCGGTGACAGCCGCGAGACTGCGGATTGTGGATGGAACCGGGGATGGCCATCACTTCGCGGTTGTTCTCCATCGCCAGCCGCGCGGTGATCAGCGAGCCGGAGCCGATATTGGCCTCCGCCACCAGACAGCCGCGGCTGAGGCCGGCGATGATGCGGTTGCGGCGCGGGAAATGGCCGGCCAGCGGTCCCATGCCCAGCGCGAACTCGGACAGGATCAGGCCTTCCTCGGCGATGCGGTGCGCCAGCTGGCGGTTGCTGGCCGGGTAGACGCGGTCTATGCCGGTGCCGACCACGGCGATGGTGGAGGGCTGCTGTCCGAGCGCGCCGTGGTGGGCGGCGGCGTCGATGCCGCTGGCCAGGCCGCTGACGATGCAATAGCCGTGTTCGGCCAGTTCGCGGGAAAAGCTTTCCGCGTTCTGTCTGCCCTGCGGCGTGGCGGCGCGGCTGCCCACGATGGCGAGCATGGGCTGGGTCAGCAGCTCGCGCCGGCCGCGGGCGAACAGCAGCGGCGGCGGCGAGTTGGATTCGGCCAGCTGCGGCGGGTAGTCGTCGTCCAGCAGCGACAGCAATTGGCAGCCCGGCGTTTGCGCCCATTCCAGCGCCGCCTCGGCGGAGGCGGCGGCCTCGCGCCGCTGCAGGGCTTCGGCCGCTTCTTTGCCGATCAAGGGTTCGGTCTGGCGGCTGTTGGCGTTCAAGGCGGCGTCGGCGCCGCCGAAGGCGTCGATCAGCCGTAAAAAGCCGGCCGGGCCGATGCCGGGGGTCAGTGCCAGCAACAGCCAGTCATGCGGCGGAGCCTTCATTCTTGTTCGGGGCTGGCCACGCCGTCGCCCACGTAGATCGGGCCGCGGCTGTCCAGCACCAGCGCGTAGGACACCTTGTCGAACACGCGGTAGACGAAGGCGTTGCCGGCGCGCTCCGCCGGCAGCGTCACCGTGCGCTTACCCTGCTCATCCTTGATTTCCAGCGGGCGGCCTTTTTTGAACAGGCCGAACACATGACCGTTTTCGACGCCCTGCGACTGGCCCAGATTGAGTACAATAGTGGAGTATTGGGCCGCGCCGTCCACGCCGTTGTAGACCGAGACCACCTTGCCGCTCAGATGAGCGTCGGCCGGATGCGGGGCGTAGTTGTTGAAGTTTTGCTGCGGCGCGCGCATCAGATGGTCGCCCACCAGGATTTCCTCGCTGACGTTTCTGACTTTCAGCGTCTGAACGTCGCCTTGGGGCTTGTCTGCGGTCAGGTCGCCGCTGTAGGTCGCTTCTACGCCCAGCACCTTCTTGGTGTCCGGGTCCAGCAGCGGCTTGCCCAGCCGGTAAGCCTGCCAGGTGCCGGCCTCGTTGACGCCGGTGGCGTAGACGCGGTCCCCGGTGGCGACGGTGAGGTGTTCTTCCGGTCCGGCGATCAGCTTGGGCGATTGCAGGAACTGCGCCATGTCCACCACCAGCGGCCGTTTGAGGAAGGGCTCGATCGCCGAGGCGGGAATGCTGGCCACCGCCTGATCCAGCGTCTCGACGCGGGCCTGCGGCGAGAGTTTGACTTCGCGCTGCGCGCCTCGCGCCAGCGACAGCCGCGGCTGGCCGTCCACATAGTCCAGCGCCAGCACGTCGCCCGGATAGATCCAGTGCGGATTCTTGATTTCGCCCTGGTTCATCCGCCACAGACGCGGCCATTTCCAGGGGCTGCTCAGATAGCGTCCGGAAATGCTCCACAGCGTGTCGCCGCGCTTCACGGTGTAGCGGCTGGGCGCGTCAGCCTTCAACTGGAGATCGGCGGCGAAGGCGGGCGCGGCGAGCCCGAGGGCCAAGGCGAAGGATATAATGCTTTTACGCATGGGAAATGCCCCAATATGAAGGTGGACGGACACCTGCGGGGGTGGCCCGCATACAAGGAATCGCGTTTCGAACATGTCTATTATCGGCGTGCCGATCGCGATACGACAACTTGATGAGTGAATGAAACGACGGGGAGTCATTAAATCCGATGGCATTGTTGAATATTTTGCATTATCCGGATGAACGGCTGCACACCGTGGCCAAGCCGGTGGAGGTCTTCGACGAGGCCTTGCAGATCCAGATCGATAATATGTTCGAGACCATGTACGAGGCCAAAGGCATCGGCCTGGCCGCGACTCAGGTCGATTTCCACCACCGCCTGGTGGTGATGGACATTTCCGAGGAACGGAACGAACGCCGCGTGTTCATCAACCCGGAAATCCTGAGCAAGGACGGCGAGACGGAATATGAAGAAGGCTGTCTGTCCGTGCCCGGCATTTACGACAAAGTGACTCGCGCCGAGCGCGTCAAGGTGCGCGCGCTGGACCGCAACGGCAAGCCGTTCGAACTGGAGGCCGACGGCCTGCTGGCGATCTGCATCCAGCACGAGATCGACCATCTGGACGGCAAGGTATTCGTTGAATACCTGTCGCAGATGAAGCAGACCCGCATCAAGACCAAGCTGAAAAAGCGTGAAAAACAGAATATGTGACCGCGGCGCCGTGGGCGCCCCGTCCGGAATGGTTTGAATGAAATTGATCTTTGCCGGTACGCCGGAGTTTGCCGCCGCCGCGCTGCGCGAGTTGATCGCCGCCGGCCATGAAGTCGCCCTGGTGCTGACCCAGCCGGACCGTCCGGCCGGCCGCGGCATGAAATTGAAGCCCAGCCCGGTCAAGGAAGTCGCGTTGGCGCATGGTTTGCGCGTGGAGCAGCCAGCGTCCTTGCGCAACGACGAAGCGCAGCAGATGCTGCGCGACATCGGCGCCGACTTGATGGTGGTGGCCGCCTACGGGCTGATCCTACCGCAGGCGGTGCTGGATATCCCGGCGCGCGGCTGTCTGAACATCCACGCCTCGCTGCTGCCGCGCTGGCGCGGCGCGGCGCCGATACAGCGCGCCATCCTGGCCGGCGACGCCGAAACCGGCATCACCATCATGCAGATGGACGTGGGCCTGGACACCGGCGACATGCTGTCCATCCATCCTGTGGCCATCGCAGACGACGAAACCGCCGCCACGCTGCACGACAAGCTGGCCGTGGAAGGCGCGCGCGCCATCGTCTCCACGCTGGCCGGACTGGACGGGATCGCCCCGCTCAAGCAGCCGGAAGCGGGCGTCACTTACGCGCAGAAGCTGAGCAAGGCCGAGGCCTTGGTGGACTGGAGCCTGCCGGCGGAAGAAGTGGCCCGGGCCATCCGCGCCTACAACCCGGCGCCCGGCGCGCATACCTTGCTGGCCGGCGAAGCGCTGAAACTGTGGATGGCCGGCGCCGAAGCTGGCCAGGCCGAGCCGGGCGTGATCGTCGCCGCGGACGCGGACGGCGTGCTGGTGGGCTGCGGCTCCGGCCTGGTGCGCTTGAGCGTGCTGCAGGCGGCCGGCGGCAAGCGGCTGGCCGCGCGGGACTTCGTCGCCGGCAGAAGCCAGCTGGCGGGCACGCGGCTGGGCGTGTGAGCGGATAGACTGAGGCGAGAGGAAAGGGGGCGGCAATGACGGACAACTGGTTCAAGACCACCTTGCTGATGGCGGCGATTCTGGCGCTGTTCGCCGTGATCGGCGGCATGATAGGCGGCAAAAGCGGCATGATTCTGGCCTTGCTGTTCGGCGGGGCGATGAATGTGTACGCTTGGTGGAATTCCGACCAGATGGTGCTGCGCATGTACAACGCGCAGGAGGTGGACGCCCAGAGCGCGCCGGAATTCTACGGCATGGTGGCGGAACTGGCGCAGCGCGCCGGCCTGCCTATGCCGCGCGTCTACGTGATTCACGAAGAGCAGCCCAACGCCTTCGCCACCGGCCGCAGTCCCGAGCACGCGGCGGTGGCCGCCACCAGCGGCATCATGCGCATGTTGGACTATCGCGAGCTGCGCGGGGTGATGGCGCATGAACTGGCCCACGTCCAGCACCGCGACACCTTGATCTCCACTATTTCCGCCACCATGGCCGGCGCGATATCCGCGCTGGCCAACTTCGCCATGTTCTTTGGCGGCCGCGACGAAAACGGCCAGCCGGTGGGCTGGCTGCCGCGTCTGGCCATCGCCCTGCTGGCGCCGCTGGCGGCCAGCCTGATACAGATGGCGATTTCCCGCGCGCGTGAATTCGAGGCCGACCGCGGCGGCGCCGAGATTTCCGGCGACCCGCTGGCCTTGGCCTCCGCCTTGCAGAAGATCGAGTACTATGCGCAGGGCATTGTAATGCCCACCGCCGAGGCGCACCCGGAAACCGCGCAGATGATGATCATCAATCCCTTGTCCGGCGGCGGCGGGATGGGCGATCTGTTCCGCACCCATCCGCAGACCGCGGACCGCATCGAACGGCTGCAAGCGATGGCGCGCGGCGTATATTAATTGAAGAGCGTCGGGCGGCCGCGCGCCGCCTTGATCGCGCAAGGCCAATGCCGGAGGGCATTGGCCTGTTTGTTATGGTTTGATAGAAAGCACCCATGCATCATATTCAGCAATTGGCCGCCAATATTCTGTTGCGCGTCGAATCCGGAACCAATCTGACCGAGGCCTTGGCCGAGGCTCAACGCAAGGCGCCGGAGTTGACGCCGTCCGAGCGCGGCGCTTTGCAGGATCTGGCCTACGGCAGCCTGCGCCACTTGGCGCGGCTGCGTTTCTACCTGCGCCAACTGGTGGCCAAGCCCTTGCCCGAGCCGGTGCTGGAGCGGGTGCTGATCGTGGCCTTCTATCAGCTCTCGCACACCCGCGCCGCCGAGTACGCGGTGGTGAACGAGGCGGTGACCCTGGCCAGCCGGCTGGCCAAGGGCAATTTCAAGGGCCTGGTCAACGGGGTGCTGCGCAACTTCCTGCGCCAGCGCGCCGCCTTGGAACGCGTGGCGGAAAAGGACATAGAGGCCAGCTTCAACCACCCGCTATGGTGGATCAAGGGCTTGCAGCGCGCCTATCCGGACGCCTGGCAAGCCGTGTTGGACGCCGACAACGGCCATCCGCCGATGACTTTGCGCGTCAATCGCCGCCATGGCGACGCCGCGGCCTATCTGGAGCGGCTGCGCGCCGCCGGGCTGGACGGCGAGGCTTTGGACGGCGGCTCGATCACGCTGGCGCGGCCGGTCAATGTGCGAGACTTGCCGGGCTTCGCCGACGGCGAAGTCTCGGTGCAGGATTGGGGCGCGCAGCAGGCCGCGCACTGGCTGGACCTGCGCGCCGGCCAAAGGGTGCTGGACGCTTGCGCGGCGCCGGGCGGCAAGACCGGCCATATTTTGGAGAGCGCCGATGTCGACGTGACCGCGCTGGACATCGACGAACAGCGGCTGCAGCGCGTGGCCGACAATCTGGAGCGCATCGGCGCGACCGCGCGGCTGCATGCGGCCGACGCCGGCCAGCCGGACGGCTGGTGGGACGGCCGGCCCTTCGACCGCATCCTCGCCGACGTGCCCTGTTCCGCCAGCGGCGTGGTGCGTCGCCATCCGGACATCAAGTGGCTGCGCCGCCCCGGGGATTTCGCCGCGCTGGGCGTGCAGCAGGCCGCCATGGCCGACGCGCTGTGGCCTTTGCTCGCCTCGGGCGGCAAAATGCTTTACGCTACGTGCTCCATTTTCCCCGAAGAGAATCAGCAACAGCTAGACTCCTTTCTGAATCGCCATGCGGATGCCGCGTGCCTGAGACAGGAGCAGTTGCTTCCTTGTGAGCGTCATGACGGCTTTTATTACGCGTTGCTTGAAAAACGTTAGCCTGCTGCTGTGCTTGCTGGCCGGTCTCGCCATGGCGGCGCAGGCCGAAACCATCAGCTCGCGTCGGGCTGAGGCCGAGGTGACGGCGGACGGCCAGTTGTCCGTCAGCACCCGGTTTCAGACGCGCTTGACGCCCAGTCTCAGCGACGCGCTGGAACAGGGCGTGGTGCTGCCGTTCCGGCTGGAGTTCCAGCTGACCAAGCCGCGTTTGACCGCTTACTATCTGAATTTCAGCGAGTGGTTCGATCCGCACGCCCAGTTGGGCTTCAAGCTGTCCTATCAGTCCTTGACCAATCGCTACCGCGTCACTATCGGCAATCTCTCCAACTACTACCCCACCTTGCGCGAAGCGCTGGGCGCGGTGGGCGCTATCCAGGGCTGGCGCGTGCTCAATTCCGGCACCCTGGACCCGCGGGCCTCGGGGCGCGTGGCCGGCCAGGTGCGGCTGTTGCTGGACATCGGCGAACTGCCCAAGCCCTTTCAATTGAACGCGCTGGGCTCGTCGGACTGGTCGCTGTCGTCCGACTGGGTCAAGCTGGACGTGAAGGACGGCGGCTGATGCGTTACGCGGTGATTGCGCTGGCGACGCTGGGCGCCATCCTGCTTTATCTGCTGGCCTTGGCCACCGGCAACGCATCCAAACTCAACGAATACTACTGGTGGGTGTTCGGCCTGAACGGCCTTCTGCTCGCCACGCTGCTGGGCGTGGTGGCGCGGCAGCTGCTGCGCCTGCGTCAGCGGGTGCGGCAACGGGTGTTCGGCGCCAAGCTGACCCAGAAGCTGGTGATGATGTTCGCGGTGGTGGCCCTGGTGCCGGGCATCCTGGTGTTCACCGTTTCCGCCCAGTTCCTGACCCGCAGCATCGAAAGCTGGTTCGACGTCCGCGTCGAGTCGGCGCTGGACCGCAGCCTGGGCTTGGCGCGCAACTCGCTGCAGTACGTGCAGGAAGACCTGGGGCGCCGCACGCGTTCGGTGCAGGACGATATCGAGTCCTTGCCGGAAGGCCTGCTGCCGGCGCGGCTGGAGCGCTTGCGCGAGCAACTGGGATTGCGCGAGCTTGCTGTCTATAGCCGCAGCGGTCAGCTGCTGGCCTTCGCCGGCGGACTCAGCGAGCGAGTGCCTCCTCCGCTGTCGCGCGAGAGCATAGGCAAGCTCAAACCGCGCCAGACGCTGGACAGCTTCGAGAACGACGGCGGCAGCGGCCTGGTGCTGAAGTCGCTGCTGATTTACCGCAATCTGGACAGCCAGCAACGCGTGTTGCAGGCCCTGCAATCCGCTCCCGGCCGCATCGCCCAGGACGCGGAGCAGATCGAGACCGCGCGCGCGGAGTACCGCCAGCTGCTTTTGGGCCGCGAGGGCCTGACCACCTTCTACATGCTGACGCTGGCGCTGTCCGCGCTGCTGGCGTTGACCGCGGCGCTGGCCTTCGCCTTATTCCTGTCAGAGCGCCTGTCGGCGCCCTTGTCCGAGCTGGCCGCCGGCACCCGGGCCGTGGCGCAGGGCGACTTTTCCAAGCGCCACCCGGTATACCGGCGCGACGAGCTGGGCATGCTGACCACCTTGTTCAACCGGATGACGCAGCAGCTCGAGGACGCGCGCCACGCCGCGGACCTTAGCCGCAGCGAACTGGAAAGCAGCAAGCTTTACCTAGAAAGCATTCTGGCCAACCTGAGCGCCGGGGTGATCGCCTTCGGCGCCGATTGGCAGCTGCGCGCCGCCAATACCAGCGCCTCGCGCATTCTGGGCGTGGATTTCGCCGAGGTGTCGGATCAGGATTTCCCGCACTGGGCCACCTCGATTCCGGCGGTGGCGCCGCTGGTGGAGTGCGTGCTGGAGTACGCGTCCAAGAACAGCGACAGCGACTGGAAAACCCAGCTTAACTATTTGACGGTGCAGGGCGAGCGCACCTTGCTGGTGCGCGGCGCCCATCTGCCGGAGGCGTCTGCGGTGGGCTATGTGGTGGTGTTCGACGATATCACCGAACTGGCGCGCGCCCAGCGCGACGCGGCCTGGGGCGAGGTGGCCAAGCGGCTGGCGCATGAGATCCGCAACCCGTTGACGCCTATCCAGCTATCGGCGGAACGGCTGGCGATGAAGCTGCAGGACAAGCTGGCGGGCGCCGACGCCGACATGCTGCGACGCTCCACCGACACTATCATCAAGCAGGTGGGCGCGCTCAAGGCCATGGTGGACGCCTTCCGCGATTACGCGCGCGCGCCGCGCACCAAGTTGACCGAATTGGACCTGAATCAAGTGGTGCGGGAGGTGATGGCTCTTTACGAATCCAACTCTGCTGTTAAGATGGCGCTTGATGAAAGGCCGTTGATGATCATGGCGGATGCGGCATTGTTGCGGCAGGTTTTACATAACCTGATTCAGAACGCGCAAGATGCGGTCCTTGACGTTGACATCCCGATGATTCAAATTAGCAGCCGAAAAGAAGAAGGCTATGCGCTCGTTTGCGTGGAGGATAACGGTCCGGGCTTTGCTCCGGAGATCCTGCAACGCGTGTTCGAACCCTATGTGACCAGCAAGACCAAAGGTACCGGTCTTGGCCTGGCGGTGGTCAAGAAGATTCTTGAAGACCATCACGGGCAGATCAAAGTGGGTAATCTCGAACCGAATGGCGCGCGCATCCTTCTCTCCCTGCCATTGCTGGAGGCCTAATGCGTAGCAGCGATATTTTGATTGTTGACGACGAGATCGGTATCCGTGAATTGCTCTCCGAGATACTGCAGGATGAGGGGTACACCGTCGCGCTGGCGGAAAACGCCGAGGTAGCCAGACAGTTGCGCAACCAGACGCGTCCGGCGTTGGTGTTGCTGGACATTTGGATGCCGGATTGCGACGGCGTGACTTTGCTCAAGGAATGGGCCAAGTCCGGTCAGCTGAACATGCCGGTGGTGATGATGTCCGGTCACGCCAGCATAGACACCGCGGTGGAGGCGACTCGCATCGGCGCTTTCGACTTCCTGGAGAAGCCGATCGCGCTGCAAAAGCTGCTGACCACGGTGCAGCGGGCGCTGAAATACGGCGATATGCAGGCCAACACCTCGCTCAATCTGGACAAGCTCGGCCGCAGCGAGCCGATCCAGGAGCTGAAGCGGCAGCTGGAACGCGTGGCCAAGGTCAAGTCGCCGGTGCTGCTGACCGGCGAACCGGGTTCCGGCTTCGAACTGGTGGCGCGCTTCTTCCATCAGGGCAACACCCCGTGGGTGACGCCGGCCAAGCAGGAGCAATTGGCGGACGCCCCGCTGGAGCTGCTGCAAAAAGCCAATAACGGCGTCTTGTTCCTGCCGGAGATCGGCCAGTACGGCCGCCGCGTGCAACAAGGGCTGCTGTTCCTGCTGTCCAAGCTGGACCGCTTCAATGTGCGGCTGCTGTGTTCCTGCAGCCGCCCGTTGCAGGAACTGCTGGTGGATCCCGAGTGCGACAACCGCCTGCTGACGGCCTTGTCCAGCGTGATTGTGCCGATTCCGCCGCTGCGAGAGCATTCC
This sequence comes from Chromobacterium sp. Beijing, assembly GCF_021496765.1. NCBI lineage: Bacteria > Pseudomonadati > Pseudomonadota > Betaproteobacteria > Neisseriales > Chromobacteriaceae > Chromobacterium > Chromobacterium sp. Beijing. The sequence goes on along the minus strand of NZ_CP053750.1, from coordinate 3,488,716 downwards.
GAAGACATCATCTTCATCGCCGAGCAGATCCTGACCGAGCTGGTGGAGTCCAAGCAGGTGCCGGCCCGCAAGCTGACCACCGCCGCGCTCAATGCGCTGCGTCAGTACGACTGGCCTGGCAACCTGGAGCAGCTGCGCAGCATCATCAAGAGCCTGGCGCTGACCTCGGAGTCGGACGAGGTGGACGCCGGCGAGGTCAACAAAGTGCTGGCGCAGTTCCGCCATGAGAAGCCGGTGGAGGAGTCCGGTTTCGACTTCAACATGCCCTTGCGCGAGTTGCGTGAACAGCTGGAGCGTCGTTACTTCGAGTACCATATCTCGCTGGAGAACGGGAATATGAGCCGGGTGGCGCAGAAGGTGGGCCTGGAGCGCACCCATCTGTACCGCAAGCTCAAGCAGCTGGGCATCAAGTTCGCCCGCAAGACGGTGGAAGAATAAGTCCGCGTTTCCGTTAGAACCGTTCAAAGTCTCGCGAGCAAGAGCGAGACAAGGCGAAAATGGCTGAAGAAGCGGAATGTACATACGGTACATGAGCATTCTGAAGGTATTTTCAACGCCGTATAGCTGAAGCGCAGCAGACTTTGAGCATAAGGCCAGCCCGGATACGGCTGGCCTTATGCTTTTGGGTGATGGCGCGGTGGCGGCGTTCGGATTAGGCTAGCAATCATGATTGAACTCAACGACGAGGCGCTATTGCGCTACAGCCGGCATATTCTGCTGCCGGAAATCGACATCGCCGGCCAGCAGCGCTTGAGCCGGGCGCGCGCGCTGATCGTCGGCGCCGGTGGGCTGGGCTCGCCGGTGGCGCTGTACCTGGCGAGCGCCGGCGTGGGGCGGATCAGCATCGCCGACGACGATGTGGTGGAGCTGTCCAATCTGCAGCGTCAGATCGTTCACGACAGCGATAGCCTGGGGCGTTTGAAGGCCGAGTCCGCCGTCGTGAGAATGCGCCGCATCAACCCGGAGGTGGATGCGCGGCCGCTGGCGCGGCGGCTGGACCAGGCGGCCCTTGAGGAATTGGCGGCCGACCATGATCTGGTGCTGGACTGCAGCGACAATTTCGCCACCCGTCACGCGGTGAGCCGCGCCTGCGTCGTCGCCGGCACGCCGCTGGTGTCCGGCGCCGCGGTGCGTTTCGCCGGCCAGCTGGCGGTGTTCGATCCGCGCGACGCGGCGTCTCCCTGCTATCACTGTCTGTTTCCGGACGAGGGCGAGGCCGGCGACGGGCCGTGCGCGACTTTCGGCGTGCTGTCGCCACTGGTGGGGGTGATAGGCAGCCTGCAGGCGGTGGAGGCGGTCAAGCTCTTGGCCGGCATCGCGCCGCGTTTGGGCCGGCTGACTCTGTACGACGGGCTGAGCGGAGAGTTCCGCCAGATCAAGGTGCCGCGGGATCCCGCTTGCGCGGTGTGCGCCGCGCGATGAAAAACGCCCCGTTTGACCGGGGCGTTGGTTTTGCCGGGGCGAGCGGGCATCACAGATGCTGTTGCACCAGCTTGCGTACTTCCTTGAAGTCCATCACGCCGACGTAGCGCTTGATGATCTTGCCCTGTTTGTCGATCAGGAAGGTGGTCGGCGCCAATTGGATGTCGCCGAAGGCCTTGGCGATCTCGCCATTGCCGTCCAGCGCGACGAAGAAGGGCAGCTGGTATTTGTCCACGAAGCTCTTCACGTAATTGGGCGGATCGTAGCTCAGCGCCACCGCGATGGTTTCATAGCCCTTGCTGGCGAACTCCTGATGCATTTTCTTGATTTCCGGCATTTCTTCAACGCAGCCCGGGCAGCTGGTGGCCCAGAAATTGACCAGCACCACCTTGCCCTTCAGCGATTCGGTGCTGGCGGTCTGGCCGCTGAGCGAGGTGTAGTTGACCTGGGGCGCCGGCGAGCCGGCGAACAGCGTCATATAGGCGACGACGGCGACCAGCGCGATGCCCAGCAGCGCGAGCAGACCTTTCTTCATTTCCTTATCCTGCGGTAAGGTCCGGGCGCGGCCCGGACGGTTCATGCCATGGCGATCAAGCCTGTTCGGCCAGCATTTGTTCCAGTAGTTCCTTCAGCTTGCCGTCCAGCGCCACCGCCTTGCCTTGTTTGGCGTCAAACACTGCGAAAGTGACGTCGGCCTCGGCCACCAGCTTGCCGCTGCCGACCAGGGTGACGCGTTGATGCATCACCGCGCTGCGGGTGCCTATCGATTTGACGCCGGTGTCGATTTGCAGCTCGTCGCCCATGGTGGCCGGGTAGCGGTAATCGATATTGATGTTGACGACCACCAGCGCCAGGCCGGACTGCAGGAACCAAGGCAGGTCGCCGCGGCTCTCGAAGTAGTTCCAGCGCGCCTCCTCCAGAAACTCCAGATAGCGGGCGTTGTTGACATGGCCGTACAGGTCCAGATGATAGCCGCGCACTTTGATCTTGGTATTGTGCTGCATGATGGTGTTTTCCCCTTTGCTCGTGATGGCGCGCTGCGCCGCCATGGACGGCGACGCTGCGGCGCCCATGTTATTCGCCCAGTTCCAGCGGCACGAAGGCCTCGCGCTCCAGCGCCTCGTCCACCAGATCGGTGACGATGGAATGGATTTCCAGCGAGAACCATTGCTGGAACAGTTCCAGCGACAGCTCTTCCGGCCACAGGCTGTCGTCGTCGCACCAGTCGGACAGCTCGGCTGCGAATAATTGCTGGTAACGCTCGAAAACAAAGGCTTGGGCGTCGGCGTAATCTTCCGCCGCCGGGATCAGCAGCGCGTTGCAGTCCTGGCCCAGGTGCTGCAGCGAGATTTCCTCGTCCAAGCCGCCGGGCAAGGATTGCAGCCAGGCGTGGAAGGGGGCGAGGGGGCGGATCAGGGCGATGCTGCGATTGACTTCGTACATGGAGATTCCTTGATGATGTGTCAGCGACTGGACAGTTGATTGTCGCGAGTGAAAACGAATTTCTGGCGGATGCGTTGCGAGCTGGATTGCTCCGCGAGCGAGGCCGGGAACGGCGCGTAGGGCGCGGCCAGTTCCACGATGCGGCGTGCGGCTTCGTCCAGCACGTCGAAGCCGGAGCTGCGCAGCACGCGCACGTCGCGCAGGCCGCCGTCGGCTGCAATCAGCACTTCCAGCGTCACGGCGCCGTGAATGTTCTGGCGGCGGGCGGCTTCCGGGTAATTGAGGTTGCCGATGCGCTCCACTTTCAGCCGCCAGTCTTCTTGGTAGCGGGCCCAGGGGTAGCCGCGGGCGCTTTCGGCCAGCTTGCCCTGTTTGCCGCCGCTTTCCTGCTCCTTGTCGGTCAGGCCGCTGTCGCCCAACTGCCGGCTCAAGTCGCCGACCTGGGCCAGCAGGCTGCCGGCGCTGACATGTCCGACCGTGCCGGACTGCGCGGCCGGCAGCGCCGGTTTTTTGCCGGCGTCAGGCGGTCGGGCCATGGTTTGTTGCCGCGGCGATGCGTCGGCGGGTTCGGGCGTGCCGGGCTCCGCCGGCGCGGCGACCGGCTTCGCGCGATGACTGGCCAGCTTGTCGCTTTGAGCGCTATTGCCGGCCCCTAGATTGTTCTGCTCCGCCAGCCGGCGGGTTTTGGGCGTCTGGCGGCTGGGCGTCTGGTTCAACTGCACATTGATGATCTGGGCGGAGACGGGCGCGGGCGGGCTGGAGCGTGGACGAATCTCCAGGCTGAACAACAGCGCATGGACCAGCAGCGAAGCGAGCAGCGTCAAGCCCAGCGGCAGCATGGTGGCGCTGGAAGTCGAGGGCGAGAGCGGACTAGTGGACATGGATGGCTGTTGTGTTGGCTTTCACCGGGTAAGCGGAGTTCGCCGCGGGCGGAACCGGGCGCAGCTGAAAGTGTAGCACGGCGGCCAGTAAAAACGCCGCGCTGAGCGCGGCGTGGCGATGCATCAAGCGTGCGGGCGTATTATTTTTCCAGCAGGCTGCGCAGCATCCAGGCGGTTTTCTCGTGAACTTGCAGACGCTGGGTCAGCAGGTCGGCGCTGGGCTCGTCGGCGGCGCGTTCCACCACGGCGAAAATGCTGCGCGCGGTGCGACATACGGTTTCATGGCCGTCCACCAGCTGGCGGATCATCTCCTCGGCCTTGGGCGGGGCGCCGGCGGCTTCCTGGATCGCGGTCAGCTTGGCGTAGTCGGCATAACTGCCCGGCGCGTGGTGGCCCAGCGCGCGGATGCGTTCAGCCACGGCGTCCACCGCCAGCGCCAGTTCGTTGTACTGGGTTTCGAACATCAGGTGCAGGGTGTTGAACATCGGCCCGGTGACGTTCCAGTGGAAGTTGTGGGTTTTCAGATACAGGGTGTAGGTGTCGGCCAGCAGGCGGGACAAGCCATGAGCGATTTCCTGGCGGTCTTGTTCGTTGATTCCAATATCCATCGCGATATCCTCATAAGTGAAGGGAGAGCGGAAGCCTCCCGTCGGCTGACGCCGGCGCGGCGGCTTTTGGACTACACTCTCCCGTTTTGCGGGAAAAAATCATGAAACCTTGGCTGGACTGCCGCAACGGCGCTGTCCGTCTGACGCTGCATGTGCAGCCCGGCGCCAGGAAAACCGAGGCGGCGGGCGAACACGGCGACTGCCTGAAAATACGTTTGGCGGCGCCGCCGGTGGACGGCAAGGCCAATGCCGCGCTGTTGGCCTGGCTGGCGCAGCGCTTCGCCGTGGCCAAGCGCGACGTTCAACTGCTGTCCGGCGACAAGAGCCGGCACAAGGTGGTCTTGCTTCAGTGCGAGATCACCGAGGAAGACGCGCTGCGGCGGCTGGACTTTCAGTGAAGGCGCCGGTCGGGCGGCGTGGTTTTGTCCACCCGGGTATATTCTCCATCGATGATGTCGGGGTCGGCGGCGGCTCCGGGTCCGGTCGCCGCGCGAGCGTTGACGGCAATGCTGGGGCCTTTGAAAGGCAGCAGCAATAGTACGGCGGCCAGGTCGCTGATGACGCCTGGTATCAGGAACAGCACGCCGGCCAGCAAATAACGCAGCGGCCAGAGCAAGGAATACAGCGATACGCGGTCGCCCTGGCGCATCACGCTGCCCAGGGTGAACAAGGCGCCGATCTGCTGGTTGCGCAACATCCACAAGCCCAGCAGCGAAGACAGCACGACGAAAACGAAGACGGCGAGCCCGCCGAAGTGGTCCGCCAGCGCCACCAGGGCGGCGATTTCAGCGAAGGGGTACAGCAACAGCAGGATGAGGAAGGTGCGCATGGGCAACTGAATCCGGTAAGTGGGTTTCGCGATCAGGCGGCGGACGCGTAAACCTGATCCCTTGTTGTACACATGGGTATGGCTTGGCGGCTTTCAAGGCCGGTCTGGAATTATCGTTCGGGCTTAGATGATATCGCGGCGCTTCGGTTCCCGTTTCAAGCGGGCTTTTCCGCCCGTGCCGCTGTCATTGTCATGAAAAAAAATGCAAAAACCCGTTGACGACCCTGAACTGTTTCATTATAGTTGCGCTCTCTCTTGGGTCGTTAGCTCAGCTGGTAGAGCAGCGGACTTTTAATCCGTTGGTCGCAGGTTCGAATCCCGCACGACCCACCAGTTTCCGATACCGGAAATTGCCAAGAGTTTTGTTTGGGGGTCGTTAGCTCAGCTGGTAGAGCAGCGGACTTTTAATCCGTTGGTCGCAGGTTCGAATCCCGCACGACCCACCACGACAAACTCTTAGCGCCCAGGATCGGGTCGTTAGCTCAGCTGGTAGAGCAGCGGACTTTTAATCCGTTGGTCGCAGGTTCGAATCCCGCACGACCCACCAAATATATAGCAATCAGGCCAGTTCGCGAGAACTGGCCTTTTTGTTTTCTCTCGCTTCCCGTGTTTCCCTCTGCTTTAGCGTTTGCCGGTTTTCCCGGGTCTTTCTCGCGGACATGTCTTTGTCGTGGTAAATTTGATAATGATTGTAAGAATCATTCGCATTATAATGGCGAGTTATTCGCCTCTTCCCGGCGTCCGCGCCGCCGCGCGTAGGCGCTGGGATCGCATCAAACAGGAAACACAGAGCATGACTACCGTTGTCGAGAAAACCCGCACCCAGGACTTGAAGGCCCGCACCCACGAAACCCACGACGCGCTGGACCAGCGCATCATGGCGAATCAGCCGTTCGCCACCCGTGAAAACTATGTGCGCTTCCTGCTGGCGCAATACCGCTTCCTGCGCGACGCCGACGCGCTGTACGACAATCCCGAGCTGGCCCGCCTGTTCCCGGACCTGGCCGAGCGCCGCCGTTACGACAGCATCGCCGCCGATCTGCGGGATCTGGACCGCCCGCTGCCGGAATTGCGCGAAGCGCCGATCAGCAGCACGCTGGACGTGGCCAGCGCGATGGGTTGGCTCTACGTGGTGGAGGGCTCCAAGCTGGGCGCGGCCATTCTGTACAAGCTGGCCGGCAAACTGGGCCTGGACGAGCATTGCGGCGCCCGCCATCTGGCCGGCCACCCGGACGGCCGCGCCCGCCACTGGCGCGCGTTCACCGCGGCGCTGGACGGTCTGCAGCTGGACGAGGCGGCCGAGCAACGCGTCACCGCCGGCGCGGTGGCCGCTTTCGCCTGCATGAACAGCCATCTGGACCAGGTGTACGCTTGAGTCAGCGTTTGCGGCACCCCGCGGTGCGCTGGCTATACCTGTGCGCCGGCGTGGCGATGCTGGCCTTGGGCGTTATCGGCGCCTTGCTGCCGGTGATGCCGACCACGATTTTTCTGATTTTGGCCTTGGCTTGCTTCAGCAAGTCCTCTCCGCGGCTGGAGCAGCGGCTGCTCGCGCATCCGCGTTACGGGCCGGGCCTGCGCCGCTGGCGCGAGCACCGTGTGGTGCCGGTCAAGGCCAAGTGCTTCGCCGCCATGGGCATGGGCGCGGGTTTCGCCGCCTTGTTGCTGGCGCGGCCTCCGCACTGGGTGCCGTGGCTGGTGGGGGCGATCGAATTGAGTGTCTTGCTGTACTTGCTGTCGCGGCCTTCGCAGGCGATCGAACCGGCCGGGACGGCCGCGGCGCCCCAGCCGGATTTAGCCAAAACCCCGCCGCCGCGTTAAGCTTGCGCATCGACACCGAAAACGGGAGCTGTGTGATGAGGGTAAACGGAATCGTCGCGGCCTTGGCCGCCCTGGCCTTGCCTGCCTTGGCTGTGGCGCAGACGGCGGACGAACAGTTGCTGGCGGCGCAGATGTACTACCAGCAAGTGCGCGGCGCGCAGCAGAAGGCGGACGCGCGTTTGACGCAGGCCGAGTCCGACAAGCTCAAGGCGGAGCAGCGACTGAGCGAGGCTCAGGCGGGCTTGAGCGGCGCCACGGCGGAACTGGAGGCGGCCAAGTCGGCTCAGGCTGCGGCGGCGCAGACCAGCGAGGCGGCCACCAAGGCCTTGAACGAGGCTTGGCAGCGCAAGGACGGCGGGCAGTAGTTAGCCGCCGCGCAATTGCCGGTAGCGGTTGAGGTCGTTCTGAGTCTTTTGGCGGAAGGCGGCCAGCTCCTGCTGCTTGGCGGCGATTTGCCTGGCCAGTTCGGCTTGCTCCGCCTGTAGCACGTTCAGATTGCGCTGACTGTTTTGCGGAGGGGCTTGTTTGTTGCGGCGGCTTTGCGCAATGTCTTGCTGAATGCCTTGAATTTGCAGCGTCAGGCCGCGAGAGCGCTGTTGCAGCGCGTCCAGCGCGCTTTGCAGCACGGCCTGCTGTTTGGCGCGCTCGGCCTGCAGTTGCTGCAGATTGGCGTAGCTTTCCACCAGCGCGTTGTCGCGGCGGGTGTTTTCCAATTGCTGGGCATCGCGTTGTTTTTGCGCGGCCTCGGCGGCTTCGCGCGCCTGGCGGGCGGCGGGGCTTTCCGCCGGTTTGGTGACGGCGCCCTGCTTGGAAAGCTCGGCGACGCCCTGCTGCTGGCTTTGCAGCGGCGGGGAGTCGCTGTAATGCACCTTGCCGGATTCGTCCACCCACTTGTAGAGGCCGCCGGCGTAGACGGCGGTTCCCAGTATCAGCAGCGCGAGTCCGGCAAGCGGTTTCATCAGTCGTTGACTCCGTATTGCGCCCGGTAGGCACGCACCGCGTCCAGGTGCGCCGCCAGTTCCGGGCTGTGTTCCAGGAAGCCGAGCAAATCTTTCAGCGTGGCGATGGCGATGACCGGCAGGCCATGTTGCTGGGCCACTTCCTGCACCGCCGACAATTCGCCGCTGCCGCGTTCCATGCGGTCCAGCGCGATGGCCACCCCGGCCGGTTCGGCGCCGGCGGCGCGGATCAGCTGCACCGATTCGCGCACCGAGGTGCCGGCGGAGATCACATCGTCGATGATCAGGACCTTGCCTTGCAGCGGGGCGCCCACCAGGGTGCCGCCTTCGCCGTGGTCCTTGGCTTCCTTGCGGTTGTAGGCGAAGGGCACGTTGCGACCCTGTTCCGCCATCGCCATGCAGGCGCCGGCGGCCAGGATGATGCCTTTATAGGCCGGGCCGAACAACATGTCGAATTGCACGCCGCTTTCCAGTATCGACTTGGCGTAGAAGCGCGACAAGTGCAAAGTGGACAGACCGTCGTTGAACAGGCCGGCGTTGAAGAAGTAGGGAGACTTGCGGCCGGCCTTGGTGATGAACTCGCCAAACTTCAAAACCTGCTTGTCGAGCGCAAAACGAATAAAATCCTGACGGAAATCGCTCATCATTACTCCTTATTAACTGTTAACTGTTTGAACGGCTGAAAAAATTGCCGGCAAGCATATCACGGGAGAGTCCTTTGCTTCGAATCGTTTCCGCCAATCTGAACGGCATCCGCTCCGCCGATAAAAAAGGCTTTTTCGACTGGTTGGCCGGCATAGACGCCGACTTCGTCTGCGTGCAGGAACTGAAGGCCCAGGCCGGCGACCTGTCCGAGCGCATGCGCCAGCCGGACGGGATGACCGGCTATTTCCATTACGCGGAAAAAAAGGGCTACAGCGGCGTAGGCCTGTATACCCGTCATCAACCGGATGCGGTGGTGGAGGGGCTGGGCGTCGACTGGATCGACGCCGAAGGCCGCTTTTTGCAACTGGATTTCGGCAATCTCAGCGTGATTTCGCTGTATCTGCCGTCGGGCTCCAGCAGCGATGAACGCCAGCAAGTGAAATTCGATTTTCTCGACGTGTTCATGCCGCATCTGGAAACGCTGCGCGCGGCCGGCCGCGACATCGTGATCTGCGGCGACTGGAATATCGCCCACAACGAGATCGATCTGAAGAACTGGAAGGGCAATCTGAAGAACTCCGGTTTCCTGCCGGAAGAGCGCGCCTGGATGACGGACTTGCTGAGCCGCGTGGGTTGGTGCGACGCCTGGCGCCGCCTGTACCCGGACACGCCGGGCTACACCTGGTGGAGCAACCGCGGCCAGGCTTACGCCAAGGACGTGGGCTGGCGCATCGATTATCACATCGTGACCCCGTCGCTGATGGAGCTGGCGCGCAAGGCCTCGGTATACAAGGACGAGAAGTTTTCCGACCATGCGCCGCTGATCGTCGATTACGAACGGAGCCTGTGATGTTGGACGAGGACGACGTCACCTTGATCACGGTGCCGGGCTGGGGCAATTCCGGCGCTGAGCATTGGCAGACCAGTTGGGAGCGCTGCTACCCCTTGGCGCGCCGGGTGGAGCAGGACGATTGGCTGTACCCGGAGTGCGAGGCCTGGGTGGACGGCATCCGGCGCACGCTGGAGCAGGTGCCGGGCCGCTGGATGCTGGCGGCGCACAGTCTGGGCTGCCATGCGGCTGCGGCCTGGCTGCGGACCTTGTCCTTGCGCGAACAGAAGCGGCTGCAAGGGCTGCTGCTGGTGGCGCCGCCGGCCTTGCCCATCAGCGAGGCGCGGGCGCGCGCCAGCGGCGAACTGCCGGAGGACGCGCCCTTGCCCGCTTTCGCCGGCTTCAACGCGCCGACGCTGCGCTTGCCGGCGCCGGCCTTGCTGGTGGCCAGCCGCGACGACTTGTTCTGCGACATGGCCGAGGCCGAGGCGATGGCGCAAGCCTGGGGCTGTCCCTTGGTGGACGCCGGCGCGCATGGACACCTGGGCAGCGCCGCGCGCCTTGGGCATTGGCGCTTCGGCCAGGATTTGCTGCAGGAACTGATGCTGGCCTGAGCCTAGCGCGCCACCGGCCTTGCCGGGTCGCTGCACCATTCGCTCCAGGAGCCGGGGTAGAGCCGGCTGCCTTCGAAGCCGGCGTGGCGCAGCGCCAGCAGATTGTGGCAGGCGGTGACGCCGGAGCCGCATTGATGAACGATGGACGCCGGATCGAGGTCGCCGAGCGCCGCTTGCCATTCGGCGCGCAGCTGTTCCGCCGGCTTGAAGCGGTTGTCGGCGTCGACGTTGAGCATGAAGAAGCGGTTGGCCGCGCCGGGAATATGGCCGCCCACCGGATCCAGCGTTTCGCCTTCGCCGCGGAAGCGCTCGGCGGAACGGGCGTCCACCACGGTGAAGGCCGGCTGCTCGATATTGCTCAGCACGGCGGCGGCATCGACGGTGTCTTCCAGTGCGGGCTTGATCGAGAAACGGCAGGGACGGCGTTCCGCCGTTTGCTGGTCGAGGGCGCGGCCGGTCCGGGTCCAGGCCTGGACGCCGCCGTCCAGCACCGCGACCGCGGAGTGTCCCAGCCAGCGCAACAGCCACCAGGCGCGGGCCGCGTATTGTCCGGCGGCGTCGTCGTAGGCGACCACCTGGGTGTCCGGAGTGATGCCGATCGCGCCAAGGTCCACCGCCAAGCGGCTGCCGTCGGGCAGCGGATGGCGGCCGTTGGCGCCGGTCTTGCTGCCGGAAAGATGGTAATCCAGGTTCAGGTAATGCGCGTTCGGCAGGTGGCCGGCCTCATAGGCGGTCAAGCCATAATCTGCTTGTTCCAGCCGGAAGCGGCAATCCAGAATCACAAGGCGTTCTGTCGGCAGAGCCGCCAGCTGTTCCGCGGAGATCAAGGTTTGGTGCATGGCATTCCTCTTTCTTGATGGATGGCCGAGGGCGGGCGCTTAGCGCAGCCGTCCGGCCTGATAAGGATGCGGGCAGGGCAGCAGTCGGTAGCTGCCGGGCTCCAGGCGCAGGCTGTCCACTTGTTCAGTGCCGTCAGGGCCGCAGCGGCGCAAGGCCAGCCAGTGCCGGCCGTCGGCGTCCACGCTGTCGACCGGCCAGCTCAGGCCGGATTCGGCGAAGAAGCGGTAGCAGGCCAGATCGGCGCCTTCCAACCCGTCCGGAACCTGGTCCACCTGGATTTGATAGTCCAGCCAGCAATGAGTCTGGGCGGCGGCGAGCTGTCGGCGCAACTGCTCCGCCAGTTGCGGCCAGGCGCGCGGAGCGCTTTGGCGGCGGGCTGCGGCCCAGATCGGGGCGGGAAAATGAGCGTCGTCGGCGAAGCGGGGAATCACGTGCCAGTGCAGGTGGGGCACCATATTGCCGAGGCTGGCCAGGTTGATCTTGTCGGCTTGCATGCAGCGCAGCAGCGCGGCTTCCACGTAATGGACCCAGTCCAGCAGGTGCAGGCGGTCGCAGGCGGACAGGTCCGTCATTTCCTTGACGTGGGCCTTCCAGATCACGCGGCAGAAACCGGGGTAGCCTTCCTCGTCCACCAGCAGGACTTTGAGATGATCGTCTTCGTGCAATACTTGCCCGGCCGGGGCCTGGCACAATTCACAATCCATGATGGCGGCCTTTTGAAATGCGGAAACCTTATTGTAACGGTTGCCGCGGGCTTCGGCTAAAGCCCGGTTCGCTGCTATCATTACAGAAATTATGATTTGAACTATTTATCATGCCTTCTGCCGTATGCCGTCGCCTGTGCGGTGTTCAGGCGCAGCGGCGGGCACAATGGAGAGCTTGATGACGGATATGATGATTATTCTGGCGCTGATTCTGGCCAGCGCCTTTTTCTCGGTGTCGGAAATATCGCTGGCGGCTTCCCGCAAGATCCGCTTGCGTCAGATGATGGACGAGGGCAACGTCAATGCCGGCAAGGTGCTGGCTTTGCAGGAGCATCCGGGACATTTCTTCACCGTGGTGCAGATAGGCGTCAATGCGGTGGCCATCCTGGGCGGCATTGTCGGCGAGGCGGCGTTCACGCCCTTCTTCGCCCGCGTGTTGGGGTTTTTCCTGTCCCCGGATCTGGCTCAGAGCCTGGGTTTTCTCGCGTCCTTCCTGCTGGTGACCAGCCTGTTCATCCTGTTCGCCGACTTGACGCCCAAACGTCTGGGCATGGTGGCCGCGGAGACGGTGGCGGTGCGCATTGTGCGGCCCATGCTGTTCATGGTGTTGCTGTTCAAGCCGCTGGTGTGGCTGTTCAATGAATTGTCCGGCCTGCTGCTGCGGCTGGTGGGCATGCCGACCAGCCCGCGCGACGAGATCACCAGCGACGACATCTCGGCGATGATGGACGCGGGCGCGGAAGCCGGCGTGCTGCACCGGCAGGAACATCAGGTGATTGAGAACGTGTTCGAGCTGGAAAGCCGGCTGGTGCCGTCGTCGATGACGCCGCGGGAGAGCATCATCTATTTCACGCTGGACGAGGCGGAGGACAGCATCAAGTCCAAGGTGGCCGAGCAGCCGCATTCCAAGTTCCTGGTCTGCGACAACGGCATCGACAATGTGGTCGGCTACGTCGATTCCAAGGATTTGCTGCGCCGGGTGCTGGCCGGCCGGGCGATCTCCTTGAAGGAGCCCGGCTTGTTGAAGACGGTGCTGTTGATTCCGGACTCCTTGACCTTGTCGGAGTCGCTGGATCAATTCAAGGGCACGCGCGAGGACTTCGCGGTGATCTTGAACGAATACGCTTTTGTCGTCGGCCTGATCACGCTCAATGACGTGATGTCCACGGTGATGGGCGATCTGGTGGGCCAGGGACAGGAGGAGCAAATCGTCAAACGCGACGAGAATTCCTGGCTGGTGGACGGCATCACCCCGGTGGAAGATGTGCTGCGGGTGTTGGAGATCGACGAATTGCCGGACGATCAGAACTACGAAACCGTGGCCGGCTTCATGATGTATATGCTGCGCAAGATTCCACGCCGCACCGATTGCGTGCAATACGCGGGCTACAAGTTCGAAGTGGTGGACATCGATAATCACAAGATCGATCAGATCCTGGTGACGCGGGTGGCGGCCAAGGAGCCGGCGCCGGTCTGAGAAGGTTTGACTCCGCTCGCGTGGAGAGGCGCGGCGCTGAGGCCTTGTACGATCGGTTACATGATTTAACACAGGCCTCACAGACTGCGGCGAGGCGGCTTGCATATGATGAATTCAAGGACGCACCAGGACGGTGCCCTGACAACCGATAAGTCGCAGACTTGGAGAAACATCATGAAAAAGATCACCGCACTGATCCTGGCTTCCGTAATCGGCCTGACTTCCGCCGCCGCCTTCGCCGCCGACGCCTCCGGCCCGGCCGCCAAAGCCGCCGCTCCGGCGCACGCCAAGAAGCATCACGCCAAGAAACACCATCACAAGAAGCACGCCAAGAAAGCGGCTTCCGCTCCGGCCGCGCAGAAAGCCCAGGCCGCCAAGAAGCACGTTAAGAAGCATCACCACAAAAAAGCACAGGTGAAAAAAGCGGCTTGATTCTGCGGCTACAGGCAGGGTATCGGGAGGAGGCCAAGGCCTCCTCTTTGCGTTTCTGGCCGGTTGCGGCATGCGTTTGGCCTGCGATTGAAAACGTAATGGTTTTGTAGTGGCATGGTTTTGTGAAGCCCATGCTTTTGCTGTGAAGTTTTGTCTCAAATTGCCAACAGGCATTTCTCCTGTGCTTAAGCGGCTTTCTCACTGAAGAAATAGACATCGCCAAGTGCGCTGTTTATCTCCTTTTCTTGGCTATTTGCGCGATAAATTCGCCTAAATTCGCGTAAACCTGAACTTTCCCGCATTTTTGAGCCACAGCTGCGCCCTTGTCGGCGTAAGACAATCCTTTTGACCTGTTTTAACTGTTATTAAGGACAGGTTGGTGAAATTTGGGTTGGCAGCAGTGGAGTGATTGCTCGAATCTGATACCACTGTAATACCACATGTCCGAACTAAAACGCCGGCTTGCGGTGCTGCAGCGGGGACAGCATGACGCTGCCGTGATCACTGACAGAATTGAGGAGGTCCGAATGTCGAAACTTTCGTTGACGTTGTCGGCGCTGTTTGGGGGGCTGGCTTGTTGTTGAGCAGCGCGGCGGCGTTCGCCGCGCCGGCCTGCAGTGCGTGGAGCAATGCGCAGACCTATAACGGCGGCGATTACGCCTTGTACGCCAACAAGACCTGGCGCGCCAAGTGGTGGACGCAGAACAATCAGCCGGGCGCGGATCAATGGGGGCCGTGGGAAGAGCGGCCTGCCGGCGAATGCACGCCGGGCGGCGGCGATCCCGGTCCCGGACCGGGCACCGGCGTGCCGCCGGAACCGACGCCGACCGTGGGTCGTCATGTCGGCTCTTATTTTGCGCAATGGAGCATTTACGGCCGCAATTACAAGCTGCGCAATCTGGTGGACGCCGGCGGCGACAAGAAGCTGACCTTCCTGAACTACGCCTTCGGCAACGTCTACGCCGACGGCAAGTGCGGCATGGTGACCCGCGCCGAGAACGGCAACGGCGACGGCGGCGACGCTTGGGCCGATTACCAGAAGTCCTTCGGCGCCAATGAGTCGGTGGACGGCAAGGCCGATGCCTGGAGCGATCCGCTGCGCGGCAACTTCAATCAGCTGCGCAAGCTGAAGCTGGCCAATCCTTCGTTGAAAGTGCTGATTTCGCTGGGCGGCTGGACCTGGTCGAAGAATTTCGGCAAATTCGCCGCCACCGACGCCGGCCGCAAGACCATGGTCGCGTCCTGCATCGATCTGTACCTGAAAGGCAATCTGCCGGTGGGCGAGAACGCCGGCGGCGCCGGCGCGGCCAAGGGCGTGTTCGACGGCATCGACATCGATTGGGAATACCCGGGCGGCGGCGGTCTGCCGACCAATAGCGTGGATCCCAACGATAAGCAGAACTTCACCTTGCTGATGGCGGAATTCCGCAGCCAGCTGGACGCGCTGACCGCGCAGAACAAGCGCCGCTACTACCTGACCGCGGCGATTGGCTCCGGCGTCGACAAGATCCGTCAGACCGAGCCGGCCAAGTACGCGGCCTATATGGACTGGATCAATGTGATGACTTACGACTTCAACGGCGGCTGGGATGCCAAGGGGCCGACCAACTTCCAGTCCAATCTGTTCCGCGACCCGGCGGCTCCGGTGACCGGCGACCGCGTCTACTACAACGTCGACGACTCGATCCAGACCCTGGTCAAGGGCGGCGTGCCCAAGGCCAAGCTGAACGTGGGCATCCCGTTCTATGGCCGCGGCTGGGCCGGCGTGGCGGCCGGGCCCAAGGCCGATGGTCTGTACCAAGTGGCCACCGGTGCGGGCAAAGGCACTTACGAAGCCGGCATCGAGGACTACAAGGTGCTGAAGAGCCGTTCCGCAAAGCAGTTCGTGCATCCGGTCAGCAAGCAGCTGTGGACTTACGACGGCAACGAGTTCTGGAGCTACGACGACCCCGCCACCATCCGCACCAAGCTGGATTACGTGCGTCAACAGCAGCTGGGCGGGGTGTTCAGCTGGTCCTTGGATGGCGACGACGCTCAGGGCACTTTGTTGAAGACCACCAGCGAAGTCCGTCAGGACGCCGCCGCGGCCAAGAAGAAGGCGGCCGCCAAGGCCTCGGCCGCATCGCCGTTGAAGTAAAACGGAAGCCGCAAAGAAAAACCGCCGGGCGTGCCCGGCGGTTTTTGTTTAGGCCGCGCCGCTTTCCAGTTCGGCGATGTTGCACACGCGTAGGGGCTTGGGTGTTTCGTCCAGATTGGACCAGACCCAGTTGAAGTGATCGATCACCTGTTCCGCGTTCAGCCGCGGCCGCGGTTTGCAGGTGTGGGCGTCGGCGATCAGGGTGACAGCGTATTCCTGCGACATCGCCGAGCGCAGCGTGCTGTCCACGCAGAACTCGGTGGCGGAACCGGCCAGCCACAGCTCGTCGACATCGCCGCCGCGCAGCAGCTCGGTCAGCGCGGTGCGCTGGAAGCTATCGCTGAAGCGTTTGTGCACCACGGCGTCGCCGTCCTGCCGCGCCAGCGCCGGATGCAGCTGCCAGGCCTCGCTGTCGCGCGCCAGATCGCTGCCGGGGCCGCTGTCGTGCTGGATGAAAATCACCGGCATGTCTTGGCGGCGCGCCAGCGCGATGGCGCGGTTGAGATTGGCCAGCACGGCGTCGGCGCGGCCGGCGCGGGGTTGGCCTTCAATCTGGCCGTATTGCACGTCGATGATGATAAGCGCTTTGTTGCCCATGGGTTGTTCTCCAACCTTAGAACGTGTTTACGATCTTGCGAGCTCAGGCGAGACAAGGCGGAAACGAGCGAAAAAGCGGAATGTACAGGTGGTACATGAGCACTGAGCTTGGTTTCAACGCCCATTTCTATCCATCCCGCCGACGCGCAGCAGATCGTAAACAGGTTCTTACAGCAGCACGCGTTCGATGCCGCCATCGCGCGCCTGGTCCACATACTGTTTCAACCAGTTCGGCCCCAGCACATGCTTGGCGATTTCCACCACGATGTAGTCGGCCTCGGTGCCGGTGTCCGGGCCGTAGCGCGACAAGCCTTGCAGGCAGGACGGGCAGGAGGTCAGGATCTTCACCGGCTGGGCAGGCTTGGCGCCGCCGGTCAGCGCCTGCAGGTTCTTGTTGATTTCCTCTTCCTTGCGCGAGCGCACCTGGGTGGCGATGTCCGGCCGGCTGGCGGCGAAGGTGCCGGATTCGCCGCAGCAGCGGTCCGACAGCGCCACGCCGCCGCCCAAGAGCTCGTTGACCACCTTCATCGGCTGATAGGCCTTCATCGGCGTGTGGCAGGGGTCGTGATACAGGTATTGCTGGCCGCCGACGCCGTCCAGCTTGACACCCTTCTCCATCAGGTATTCATGGATGTCGATGATGCGGCAGCCGGGGAAGATGTCTTCGAAGCGGTATTGCGACAATTGGTC
Source organism: Chromobacterium sp. Beijing (assembly GCF_021496765.1). Classification (NCBI taxonomy): domain Bacteria; kingdom Pseudomonadati; phylum Pseudomonadota; class Betaproteobacteria; order Neisseriales; family Chromobacteriaceae; genus Chromobacterium; species Chromobacterium sp. Beijing. Next base: position 3,471,791 of record NZ_CP053750.1, on the reverse strand, counting down.
GTAGCAGGTGCCGCAGCTGACCACCACGGTCTTGATGTCCAGGTAGTTCAGCGTGGTGGCCACGCGGTGGAACAGTACCCGGTTCTCGGTGGTGATGGCGTCGCCCTTGTCCTGATAGCCGGCGCTGGTCTGCGGATAGCCGCAGCACAGATAGCCGGGCGGCAGCACGGTCTGCGCGCCGACATGCCACAGCATGGCCTGGGTGGCGAGGCCGACCTGGCTGAACAGGCGCTCCGAGCCGCAGCCGGGGAAGTAGAACACCGCTTCCGCGTCTTCCGACAGCTTGGGGTTGCGGATGATGGGCACGATGCTGGCGTCTTCCACGTCCAGCAGCGCGCGCGCGGTTTTCTTGGGCAGGCCGCCGGGCATGGGCTTGTTGATGAAGTGGATCACCTGCTCCTTGACCGGGGCCTTGCCGACGGTGGCCGGCGGCTGCCGGGTCTGGGAGCCTATCAGTCCCAGGCGCTTGCCCACCGCGTTGCCCAGCCGCTGCGCCTTGTAGGCGACGCCGACCAGGCCGGTGCGCAAGGCCTTGATGGTGGCCGGGTCCTTGGCGGTGAGAAAGGCCATGCCGACGGCGGTGCCGGGGTTGAAGCTCTTGTTGCCGGTCTTGCGCAGGAAGTTGCGCATCGCCACCGAAACGTCGCCGAAGTCGATCTTGACCGGGCAGGGTTTGACGCAGCGATGGCAGACCGTGCAATGGTCGGCGACGTCGGACAACTCCTCGAAATGCTTGAGGCTGACGCCGCGGCGGGTCTGCTCTTCGTAGAGGAAGGCCTCGGTCAGCAGGCCGACGCCGAGGATCTTGTTGCGCGGCGAGTACAGCAGATTGGCGCGCGGCACATGGGTGGAGCACACCGGTTTGCACTTGCCGCAGCGCAGGCAGTCCTTGATCGAATCGCTGATCGCGCCGATGTCGGATTGTTCCAGGATCAGCGACTCCGCGCCCAGCAAGGAGAAGGACGGCGTATAGGCCATGGCCAGGTCGGCGCCGGGCAGCAGCTTGCCGCGGTTGAAGTGGCCGTTGGGGTCCACTTGCTGCTTGTAGGCGCGGAAGGGGGCGATTTCTTCTTCGCTGAGGAATTCCAGCTTGGTGATGCCGATGCCGTGCTCGCCGGAGATCACGCCGCCCAGCGCGCGCGCCAGCGCCATGATGCGCTCCACCGCCTTGTGCGCGGTCTGCAGCATCTCGTAATCGTCGGAGTTGACCGGCAGGTTGGTGTGGACGTTGCCGTCGCCGGCGTGCATGTGCAGCGCGACGAAGACGCGGCTGCGCAGCACTTTTTGCTGGATGGCGCGGATGGCGGCCAGGATGGGGCCGTCGGTGTTGCCGGAGAACAGCTGCTCCAGCTCGGCCTGCATTTCGCGCTTCCAACTGACGCGCACGACCATATCGCGCAGCGCGTGAAACACCGAGGCCGGCGTCGCCGCGGCGTCTTCCAGCGGCGCGTGCGGCCAGCGTTCGCGGTATTCGTGAAAGGGACGGTCAAGGTGTTCCAACAGCCATTGCCAGCGGTCGCGGGTGATGGCGAGCTGGGACAGCGCCGAGGCGCGGCGGTCGCCGATCAGTTCTTCCGACGGCAGATTGGTGTCCAGCTTGTCCACCGGCAGCCGGCCGTGGAAATACTCGGTCAGGGTGTCGAGCAAGCGCAGCTTGTTCTGGATCGACAGTTCGATATTGATGCGTTCGATGCCGTCGCTGTAATCGCCCAGCCGCGGCAGCGGGATCACCACGTCTTCGTTGATCTTGAAGGCGTTGGTGTGTTTGGCGATGGCGGCGGTGCGGCTGCGGTCCAGCCAGAAGCGTTTGCGCGTTTCCGGGGTGATGGCGATGAAGCCTTCGCCGTGGCGCGCGTTGGCCAGCCGCACCACCTGGCTGGCGGCTTCCGCCGCCGCGTCCTCGTGGTCCGACACCAGATCGGCGATCAGCACCATCTTGGGCCGGCCCTTGCTCTTGGCCTTGGTCACATAGGACACCGCGCGAACATAGCGCCAGTCCAGGTGTTCTAGGCCGGCCAGCTGCACGCCGGCGGCGAGGCCGGCACCGCCGGGTTTGAACAGGTCGGTGATTTCGACGATGGCCGGCGTGGCCTCGGCCACGGTGCCGAAGAATTCCAGACAGACGGTGCGGATGTGCTTGGGCATGCGGTGCAGCACGAAGCGGGCGCTGGTGATGATGCCGTCGCAGCCTTCCTTCTGCACGCCGGGCAGGCCGGCCAGGAATTTATCGGTGACATCCTTTCCCAGGCCCACTTTGCGGAAGGCGCTGCCGGGGATGTCCAGCTGACGGCTGGACACCACGGTCTGGCCATCGTCCTTGAGTTGGCTGACGCGGAAGCGGGCGATGTCGACGTCGTGGATCTTGCCGTAGTTGTGGCCCAGGCGTTCGATGAACTGCCATTGGCCGTCGGCGTCCACCATTTTCCAGCTGGCGAGGTTGTCCAGCGTGGTGCCCCACAGCACCGCCTTCTTGCCGCCGGCGTTCATCGCGATATTGCCGCCGATACAGGAGGCCTCGGCCGAGGTGGGGTCCACGGCGAACACCAGGCCGGCCGCCGCCGCGGCCTCGGCGACGCGGGCGGTGACCACGCCGGCGCCGCATTGTATGGTGGCGCGGGGGCCGTCCAGGCCGGGCAGTTCCACCTGTTCGACACCGAGATGGCGGTCCAGCTTCTCGGTGTTGATCACCGCGCTCATGCGGTCCAGCGGCACCGCGCCGCCGGTGTAGCCGGTGCCGCCGCCGCGCGGAATGATGGTCAAGCCCAGCTCGATACAGGCGCGCACCAGCGGCGCGATTTCGGCCTCGCTGTCCGGGCTGAGCACCACGAAGGGGTATTCGACGCGCCAGTCGGTGGCGTCGGTGACGTGGGCGACGCGGGACAGGCCGTCGAACTGGATATTGTCGCGGCGGGTGAGCCGGGACAGCTTCTTCAGAATCTTGGCGCGCAGTTCGCGGGTATCCTCGAACTGCTCGGCGAAGCGCTCGACGGCGGCGCGGGCCGCCGTCAGCATCTTGCCCACCTTGTCGTTGCCCTCACGGCGTTTTTCCACTTCGGCCAGCCGGTGGCGCATCGCGTCCACCAAGGCGGCCAGCCGCTTGGGATTGTCCAGCAGGTCGTCGACCAGATAGGGGTTGCGGTCCACCACCCAGATATCGCCCAAGACCTCGAACAGCATGCGGGCGGAGCGGCCGGTCTTGCGTTCGGCGCGCAGTTCTTCCAGCAGCTTCCACATCGGCGCGCCCAGCAGGCGGATGAAGATTTCGCGGTCGGAATACGAGGTGTAGTTGTACGGGATCTCCCGCACACGGGCTTGGGTGGTGGTGGTCATTGTCCGTGCAGCTGTCATTATTGGAAAAACGTCCACCAGTGTAGCCCAATTGTTGCGTTGCGAAAAACCCGTATTCACTAGGGATTTCCCTCTTTACTTCAAGATATTGGCGCAAATTGTATATTGTTGGGCAAGGTGGACCGGGGGCGGAGCGCGCCGGTCTTGCCGGTCTGGTCGCGCAGGGGAGGGAATGGTGCGCGCTATTCCATAGGCGGGGCGAAAACTGCTGGTTTTATGCTTTTTATGGGTAAACTGAAGCTCGAACGCGTTGCGCTGATCGGGATGGCGCAGCCACGACGGGAATGGAGAACAGGATGATGTGGAAGAAGTGGGCGATGGCTTTGTTATTGGCGGCGTCGCTGAGCGGCTGCGGTTACAACGCGATGCAGACTCAGGACGAGGCGGCCAACGCGGCCTGGTCCGAGGTGATCAATCAATACCAGCGGCGCGCGGATCTGATTCCCAATCTGGTCAAAACGGTGCAAGGCTACGCCAAGCATGAAAAAGAGGTGCTGACCCAAGTCACCGCCGCGCGGGCGCGGGTGGGCAGCATCCAGATGGATGCGTCGATGGCGACGGACGAGAAAAAGCTCAATGATTTCGCCGCGGCGCAGAATCAGCTGGGCTCGGCCTTGTCCCGCTTGCTGGTGGTGTCGGAAAACTATCCGCAGTTGAAGGCGGATCAATCCTTCCGCGATCTGCAGGCGCAGCTGGAAGGCACCGAGAACCGCATCGCCTTGGCGCGCAAGCGTTATATCGATTCGGTGCAGGCGTACAACAGCACGGTGCGGACCTTTCCCAATAATCTGACCGCGATGATGTTCAGCCTGAAGACCCGGCCGAATTTCACCGTGGAGAACGAGAAGGCCATTTCCACCGCGCCGCAGGTCAGCTTCGGCGAGCCGGAGGCGAGCAAATAAGATGAGGGCGCTATGGCGTTGCTTGGGCATCGCGTTGCTGCTGTGCGCGCAGATGGCGCGGGCGGAACTGGCGGTGCCGCCGCCCAGTTCGCCGGTGGTGGATCTGGCCGGTTTTTTATCGGCGGACGAGCGCGGACAATTGGAACGGCAATTGCTGAGCTTTCATCAGCGCAAAGGCAGTCAGCTGGCGGTCTTGATCGTGCCGTCGGTGGAGCCGGAAACGCCTTTTGACTACGGCACCCGGGTGATGGACGCCTGGAAGCTGGGGCGCAAGGGGGTGGACGACGGCGTGCTGCTGCTGATCGTGGCGGATCAGCACAAGACCCAGTTGTTGGTGGGCCGCGGCCTGGAGGGCGCGATTCCCGACATCTACGCCAAGCGCATTCTGCAGGACACGCTGAGGCCTCTGTTCAAGCAGGGTTTGCGCTTTCAGGGCATTCAAGCGGCGGCGTCGCAGCTGGAAGGCCTGATCGACGGCGAAAAGCTGCCCCCGCCGACGCGGACTCAGCAGCAGGGCTGGGAAGACAGTTGGCCGGCGCTGGCGTTCGCGGTCTTGTTCGGCGCCGGCGTCGTCAGCCGCCTGTTTGGACGCTTGATCGGCAGCCTCATTATGGGCGGCCTGGGCGTCGCCGCGGCCTTGCTGCTGGGCGCTGGCGTCGTGTTCGCCTTGTTGGCCGGGGCGGTGGCGGCGCTTCTGTGCCTGGTGATCGGCGCCCACGGCTTGTCGTTCGGCGGCGGTGGCGGCGGGAGTTGGCGCGGCGGAAGCAGCGGCGGCCGCGGAGGCGGCTGGTCCGGCGGCGGCGGGGGATTTGGCGGCGGCGGCGCTTCGGGAGATTGGTGATGTGGAAATCATGGCATAGAGCGCTGCGTCATCTGGCCAGCACCGGCTATTTGGCGCGACGGCGTTTTCCCGCCGCGGAACTGGCGCGTCTGCAGCAAGGCATCGCGGCTTCGGAACGCGAACACGCTGGTCAGCTGCGCTTTGTGGTGGAGTCGGCGCTGGATTGGCGCGACGCCTGGCGCGGCATGAGCGCTCGAGAACGGGCGCTGGAGTGGTTCGGTCTGCTGAGGGTATGGGACACCGAGGAGAACACCGGCGTGCTGGTGTATGTGCTGCTGGCGGAGCGCCGCATTGAAATCGTCGCCGATCGCGGCATAGACCGGCGGGTGCCGTCGCGGGCCTGGGAGGAGATTTGCGCCGAAGTCGGACGCGCGATGGCGGAAGGCAAGCGAGTGGCCGGCCTGGAGGCCGGCTTGTGGCGGATACACGCTTTGTTGATCGAGCATGCGCCGCTCCGAGGCGGGCCCAGCGTCAACGAGTTGCCGGACGAGGTGATCGTCCGCTGAGTCAGTTCGCGGCGGAGGCGGCCAGTTGCGCCGCCAGCTGCACGGCCTCGAACAGACTGCCCGGGTGGGCCTGACCGCTGCCGGCCAGATCCAGCGCGGTGCCGTGGTCGACCGAGGTGCGGACGATGGGCAGGCCCAGGGTGATGTTGATGCCGGCGCCGAAGCTGGCGTGTTTGAGCACCGGCAAGCCTTGATCGTGATACATCGCCAGCACCGCGTCGCAGCGCCGCAGCTTGTCGGGGTTGAACAGGGTGTCGGCTGGCAAGGGGCCGATCAGGTCCATGCCCTCGCCGTGCAGCCGCGCCAGCAGCGGTTCGATGATTTCGATTTCCTCGCGCCCCAGATGGCCGCCTTCGCCCGCGTGCGGATTCAGGCCCGCCACCAGCACGCGCGGCGCGGCGATGCCGAACTTGGCGCGCAGATCCCCGTGCAGGATGCGGATGACCTGCTCCAGGCTGTCCGCGGTGATGGCGTCGGCGACGTCCCGCAGCGGCAGATGGGTGGTGGCCAGCGCCACGCGCATGCCGCCGCCGGCCAACATCATCACCACCTTGGGCGTGTGCGTGCGTTCGGCCAGGTATTCGGTGTGGCCGGAGAAGGCGACGCCGCCGTCGTTGATGACGCCCTTGTGCACCGGCGCGGTCACCATGGCGGCGAATTCGCCGCTAAGGCAGCCGTCGATGGCGCGGTCCAGCGTCGCCAGCACATAGCCGGCGTTGGCCGGGTCCAGCCGGCCGGGAACGGCCGGAACCGCCAGCGGCACATGGCAGACCTCCAACCCCTGTGCCGGCGCGGGCGTGTCCGGCGCGTAATCGTACAGCGAAAGCGAGAGACCCAGCTGCCGCGCGCGCGCGGCCAGCAAGGTCTTGTCGCCGATCAGCACGCAGCGCGCGCCGACGCCGGCCTCCGTCAGCCGCAGCGCCAGATCCGGCCCCACACCGGCTGGTTCTCCGGTGGTGACGGCCAATACGGGGAGGTTCATCTTACTTCTCGTCCAGCCGTTCTTCGACGAAGGCGGAGTCGCGCAGCTGGCGCACCCAGTCGGCGTACGCCTGTTCGATCTTGCGGGAGCGGATCTGTTGTTTGACCGCCAGCCGCTCGCGGTCGCCGGACACGTCTTGATTGCGCTTGCCTTCCACCAGGATCAAATGCCAGCCGAAGGGCGTGCGCACCGCCGGCGACAATTGGCCGATAGGCAGTTGCGTCATCGCGCTCTCAAAATCCGGCACCAGATCGCCCAGATTGACCCAGCCCAGATCGCCGCCCTTGGCGTTGCTGCCGTCTTCGGAGTAGAGCTTGGCCATGTCGGCGAACTTGGCGCCGCGCTGGATGCGGTCGCGCACCTGTTCGATACGGGTTTTGGCGTCGTTGGCCGATACCGCCTCGTTGGTGCGGATCAGAATGTGGCGCACATGGTATTGCTCCACCATCATCGGCGCGCCGCTCTCGCGTTTGTCCTGCAATTGGAAGATGAAGAAGCCTTGCTGGGTGCGGATCACATTGGTGTGCTGGCCGGTTTTCAGCTGTTCCAGCATCTGCACGAACTCAACCGGCAGCGATACCGCGCTGCGCCAGCCCATGTCGCCGCCTTTCAGCGCATTGGGAGCGTCGGAGTAGCTGGCCGATACCTTGGCGAAGGCTTGGCCGGCCTCCAGCTCCGTCAGCGCTTTCTCGGCCTTCTTCGACAGCGCGTCGATCTGCTTGGCGTCGGCGCGTTCGGGCACGTTGATCAGGATGCTGGCCAGGTGGTATTCAGCGCGGTTGCCGCTCTGCGCGCTTTTCAGCACCTGATCGACTTCGGTCTCGTTGACGTTGACCTTGGCGGCGACTTCGCTGTCGCGCAGGCGCGCGATGGTCAGTTCCTTGCGCACTTCGGCGCGCAGCTTGTCGAAGGCCAGGCCTTCCTTGGCCAGCTGGGCTTTCAGGCCGGCCACGTCCATCTTGTTCTGCTTGGCCAGATTGGCCACCGCCTGATCCACCGCGGCGTCGTCGATGCGCAGGCCGCCGCTGGCGGCGTACTGCAGCTGAACCTCCTCGGTGATCATCTGTTCCAGCATCTGTTTTTCCAGCACGGCGCGCGCCGGCGGCGTCACTTTCTGCGCTTGCAGCTGTTTGATGGCTTCGTCGACGCGGGATTGCAGATCCAGCCAGGTGATCACGTTCTTGTTGACCACCGCGACGATGCGGTCCACTTCTTTGACCGGGGCGGCGGGAGCGGCGACGGCGCCTTGCAGGGCGCCGGCCAGCAGCAGGGCGAGCAGAGTCTGTTTCATGATCATCGCTTATAAATCGTTAGTCTTGCTATAGCCGGGAATCGCCAGCTTCAGCGTGTTGAGCGGATTGTTGCCGAAGCCGCCAAGGCCCTTGAATTCCAGCTGGAAATAAATGGCGTTCTTGGTGGTGATCAGGTCGCTGACATAGCGCTGACCGACCAGGCGCGCCGACCAGCAACCGTCGTTGTACTCGAATCCGGCCAGTTGTTCCAGCGGCTTGCGGTCGGCCAGCGAATAGTTGTAGCGGCCCAGCGCATACCATTTCTTGGCGATAGGCCATTGAGCGCCGATATCGACCTGGCGCAAGGGGCCGTACAAGGTGGAGTTGTCCAACTGCTCGTAGCGGCCGTAGCGGTAACGGGCGCTGAGTACCTTGCCGGGCGCCGGGTTGTAGCGCAGCTGGGCATTGTAGCGTTCGGTGGTTTTCAGCGCCTCGTTCCATTCATAGGAGCTGTCCAAGCGCCAGCCCTGGGCCAGATCGCCGCTGGCGCCCAGCAGCAGATTGGAGCCGCTGACGGTGCGTTGTTTCGGCACTCCATCCAACTGGATGTCGTCCTGGTTGAAATAATAGCGCTTGCCCACGGTCAGCCGGATCCGTTCCAGGCCGTTTTCCTGGCTGATCAGGCGGCTGGTCAGCGCCGTGGTCAGCTGATTGGCGCCGTTGACACGGTCGGAGCCGGAGAAACGATTCTCGGTGAACAGCTGCGCAAAGTTGAAATCGTTTAGCGAAGTGTCGAAGTTGGGAAGGTTGTTCTGATTGCGGGTTGGAATATTGACGTAGAACAGGCGCGGCTCCAGCGTCAGCAGATGATCCTGGCCCAGAAACTCGGTATCGCGGTCGAAATAGAGGCCGGCGTCGGTGCTGAAAATAGGCAGGCTGCGCGACACCGAACGGCTCTGCTGGCCGGGCAGCGCGTCCAGATTATATTCGGTCAGGTGCAGGCCAAGCTTGGGACGCAGAAAGCCCCAACTCTTGTCCAGACTCCACGTCAGGCTGGGGTAGGCGACCAGGCGGTCGCCGGTTTGCAGAGTCGGATGGGAGAAGCGGGTCAGTTCGCTTTGCAGATTGGCGCTGAAGCCCTGCGACAATTGCTGGTTGGCCGTGAAAGTCAGCTGCGGCAGCCGCGCATAGGGAATATCCCCTGACGTCGGCTTTTCCAACAGGGTCTGGTAGCGCTGAGCGCGCAAAGTGGCGTTGGCCGAGCCGCCCTGCCAGCCGAAGCCGTAGCTGAGCCAGGCCTCGCGCACCAGGTTGACGTTGGCGGCGATGCTGAGACGGTCGCCGAAGTCCTTGAAGTAGTTGGGGTCGGAGACGTAGTTGGCGTTGTAGCCGAAGGTCAGGCCCGGGGCCAGCGTCTGGTTATGGGTCGCGTACCAGGCGTAGCGGTTCTTGTCGGTGACCTTGTCCTTGGGCAATTGTTCGGTGTAGATCGAGCCGGCGTAATTGGGCTGCAGATAGCGGAATTCCGCGCCCAGCATGGTGCCGTGCTTGTCGTTGAAATGCGGGGTGATGGTCGCGTCGTAGTTGGGCGCGATATTCCAGTAATAGGGCAGCGCGACTTCGGTGCCGTTGGTGCCGGTCTTGAAAGTGGGCGGCAGGAAGCCGCTCTTGCGGTTGCCGTTGAGCGGGAAGTCCATCCACGGGGTGTACAGGATGGGCACGCCGTAGAAGTTCAGCCGCGCGTTGCGGGCGACGCCGACGCCGTTGTTGTAGTCGAGGTCCAGCAGCGAGGAGTTCAGATACCAGGAGTCGTCGCCGGGTTCGCAGCTATTGATGCGGCTGTTGTAGACCCGGTACTCGTTCTGGCCGCGGAAATCCACTTGCTGGCCGTCGCCGCGCATCGGCACCGTGCTCATCGGACGGGTGGCGGCCGGCGTGCCCTTGGCGGCGGGCGCCGGCTTGCCCATGGCGAACACCGGGTTCATGCCGGTGCCGCTGTAGTTGGCGACGTTGTAATCCAGCGTGGTGCCGGTGACCACGTCGACGCCGCGCGTCATCTTGAAGCGGTCGCCGGCCTTGACCCGGTCCTTGTTCTGGTAATAGTCCAGCCAGTCGGACTCCAGTTTCTGGTCGTCGCGGGTGACCACCACATTGCCGCGGGCTTTCAGCTCCACATTCATCTCGCCGTCCATATCGTCGGCGGTGACGTGGGTCTGGCCTTCGGCCTTGGGCGGGGTGGGCAGGGCGATAGGGGCGTCTTCATCGGCCAGCGCCAGCGCCGGCTGCAGTGAGAACGCGGCCGCCAGCGCCAGGGCCAGCGGATTGGGTTTGATTCTGGGCATGCACAAAGCCATATCTAAGGGGCGGCGGGGCAGTATAAAATCAGCCAATTCTATCAGCACCAAGACGAAGCGACATGCATAGACAGGAACTCATCAAAAAATGGCTGGCGGATTTGTACCCGGGACAGGACATCGGGCTCGAATTCGCCGCCGCGGATGCCGACTTCCGGCGCTACTTCCGTGCGACCTGGCCGGACGGCGCGAGTTGCATCGTGATGGACGCGCCACCGGAAAAAATGAGCACCGACGCCTATGTGCAAGTGCGCGACGTTTTCGCCATGGTCAATGTTCCCAAGCTGCTGGCGCGGGATAGAGGGCAGGGCCTGCTGCTGCTGGAGGACCTGGGCCGGGTCACCTATCTGGCCGCCTTGGAGCATGATGGGCGCGAACAGGTGCGGCGCCATCTATTGCTGGAGGCGCTGGACACCCTGGTGGAGATCCAGTCTGCCAGTCAGCCGGGAGTGTTGCCGGAATACGACGAAGCGCTGCTGACGCGCGAGTTGAACCTGTTTCCGGAGTGGTTCTGCGCCAAGGAATTGGGTCGGCCGCTGGATTTCGCGCAACGCCAGCTGTGGGACGCCGGGGTCAAGGCCTTGCTGCCGGTGTTGTTGGCCCAGTCCAAGGTGTTCGTGCACAGGGATTTCATCGTGCGCAACCTGATGCTGACGCCGGGCAAGCCCGGGGTGTTGGATTTTCAGGACGCGGTGTACGGTCCGGTCAGCTACGACATCGTCAGCCTGCTGCGCGACGCTTTCATCGAGTGGGACGAGCCCTTCGTGCTCGATATCGCGATCCGCTACTGGGAAAAGGCGCGCGCCGCCGGCCTGCCGGTGCCGGCCGAATTCGACGTCTTCTACCGTGATTTCGAATGGATGGGCGTGCAGCGCCACCTGAAAGTGACCGGCATCTTCGCGCGTCTGTTCCATCGCGACGGCAAGGACAAGTACCGCGCCGAGATTCCGCGTTTCATCAAGTATCTGAAACGGACCACCCGCCGTTACCAGGAACTGGCGCCGCTCTATCAGCTGTTGCTGCAGTTGGTGGGCAAGGACCAGACCGATGACGAGCTGCAATCGACCTACCCGGCCTTGAGCTACAAGGGATGAGCATGCCGATAGCCATGATTCTGGCGGCCGGCCGCGGCGAGCGGATGCGGCCGCTGACCGACCATGCGCCCAAGCCCTTGCTGGAGGTGGGCGGCAAGCCCCTGATCGTCTGGCAGATCGAGCGCCTGGTGGCGGCCGGTTTCGCCGACATCGTGATCAATCACGCCTGGCTGGGCGCGCAGATAGAACAGGTGCTGGGAGACGGCGGCCACTTTGGCGCGCGCATCGCCTATTCCGCCGAGGGCGAGCCCTTGGAAACCGCAGGCGGCATCGCCAAGGCCTTGCCCAGTTTGCGGGCGGGACGGGAGCGCGCTTTTCTGTGCGTGGCGGCGGACATTTATACCGATTACGACTACGCAAGCCTGCTGCCGCGGCTGGACGCGCTGGAGGGCCTTGAGGAACCGGGCATGCACCTGGTGATGACGGACAATCCGGCTTTCCACGCGGGCGGGGATTTCGCCTTGGAGCCGGACGGCGGCCTGCGCGCCGACGGCGAGCGCAAGCTGACCTTCTCCAGCATCGGCCTTTACGATACCCGCATGTTCGCCGGCCTTTCCGCAGGCCGCTTCGCGCCGATGCGTCCGTTTTACGACGCCGCGATCGCGGCCGGACGGGCCAGCGGCGAGTATTTCAACGGCGTCTGGCACAATGTGGGCACGCCGCAGCAATTGCGGCAGTTGGATGCGCAATTGCGCGCCGTCCCGGGCTGAGGCGATGTCGGCTCAGCTTCTTCCCGGCGCGCGCCGCATCCTCGGCATCGACCCCGGCAGCCGCATCACCGGCTTCGGGGTGATCGACCTGGTCGGTCAGCAACGCCATTACGTGGCCTCCGGCTGCATCCGCACGCCGCCGGGCGCGCCTTTGAGCGATCGCATCCGCGTGATCGTCGACGGCCTGTTCGGCGTGATCGATACCTACCAACCACAGGCGGCGGCGATCGAGCAAGTGTTCGTCAACGTCAATCCGGCGGCCACGCTGATGCTGGGTCAGGCGCGCGGCGCCTGCATCAGCGCGCTGGTGTTGCGGGACCTGCCGGTGGCGGAATACACCGCGCTGCAGGTCAAGCAGTCCGTCGCCGGTCACGGCAAGGCCGCCAAGGAGCAGGTGCAGCACATGGTGGTGCGGATGCTTAATTTGTCCGGCACGCCCCAGGCCGACGCCGCCGACGCGCTGGCGGTGGCCTTGGCGCACGCCAATCTCAGCGCCGGCGCCTTGGGCCAGCTGGCGCAGAGCGGCCTGAAAATTCGCGGCGGCCGGCTGGTCTAGCCGACGCGCCTGTAATCGCTTGAAGAAAGAACCGGAACATGATTGGACGCCTGAGCGGCAATCTCATCGAAAAACTGCCCCCGCAAGTGGTGCTGGACGTCAACGGGGTCGGCTATGAAGTCGATGTGCCGATGACCACTTTTTATCAATTGCCGGCCTTGGGTCAGAAAACCACGCTGTTCACCCATCTGGTGGTGCGGGAAGACGCCCATCTGCTGTTCGGCTTCGCCAGCAAGGAGGATCGCCAGACCTTCCGGCAACTGGTCAAGGTGACCGGCATCGGCGCCAAGATCGCCCTGGCCATCCTGTCCGGCATGACCACCGATGAACTGGCGGTGGCGGTGGCCAGCGAAGACATCAAGCGCTTGTCCGCGGTGCCGGGCATAGGCAAGAAGACCGCTGAGCGTCTGGTGCTGGAGCTGCGCGGCAAATTGGCCACCGGCAGCACGCTGACCGCGCCGGGGGGCCTGGCTTTCGCCGCCACGCCGGATGAGAAGGGCGACATCGTCAACGCGCTGCTGGCCTTGGGTTACAACGAGAAGGAGGCCGCGGCCGCCACCAAGGGTCTGCCGGCCGAGGTGACGGTGAGCGAGGGCGTGCGTCTCGCCCTGAAGAGCCTGATGAAGTTCTGAAAACGCGAGCCGGCTCTTAAAGCCGGCGGCGCTTTGCCTATAGTGGGGAGTGCCGTGCGCTGGGCATGGCGATGAATCCGGCATGGCCGGGAGGCGTACCCACCGTGAAAACAGGACTGGCGCGAGCATGTCTGTTGCTGGCGGCCTGCTGGGCCGGCGGCGCTCATGGCGGCGTGTCGTGTCCGCAACGGCCGATCCGTTTCGCTTTTTACGAGATCGGCCAGTTCTACAGTGCCGGCCGCGGCTTGGATCGAGACGTGGCGGAGGAATTGCGGCGGCGCAGCGGTTGCGAGTTCGAGTTCGTGGTGATGCCGCGGGCTCGCATCTGGCAGGAACTGGAGGCCGGCTCGCTGGATATGACCGGTTCCGCGATCGAGACTCCGGAACGCAGCAAAATCTATTGGTTTTTCAACTACATCCAGCTGCGTCAGTACGCGATTTTATCGATAGACGTGCCCGACTCCATCCGCTCGATGGAGTCCTTCATCCAGGATGCTCCATCCAGCCGCTGGGCCATCGTGCGCAGTTACAGCACCAGCCGTTATTTCGATCCCTTGGTCTTGCAATTGGGCGTGCAGCGCCGTTTGGTGGAAGTGGCGGAGGAGGATGTCCTGTTCCGCATGCTGGACCAGCGCCGCGTTGCGGGCATTTTCTCCACGCCCATGGTGTATCGGCAGAAAATCAGACAACACGGTTTGGAAGACAGAGTGAAAGTGGCGGACTGGGAGAAGGACGACGCGCCCAGCCCGCGCAGCCTGGTGTTGACCAAGCGGGCTTTCCCCGACAGCGAAGCCAGAGCCTGGCGCCAGTTGGTTGACGGCATGAACCGCGACGGCACCATGCTGCGTCTGATCAACCGCTATATGAGCAGGGACGAAGCCGCTGCAGCGGTGTGGGCCGGCGGAAAACGATAGCGCCCGCGAATAAAAAAAGGCCGCCCAGAAGGGCGGCGAATGGAGGCGGGCACACTTGCGTGCGTTCCTTGGGACGACTCCGGGTAAAGCGAGGGTCGGCGCTGCTGTACTCAGGGCAAGCGAGCCAGACGGGCAGCGCGCCGACGAACTAGAGGGGTTTAGCCTGCGGCTTTGAGGGTGACGTTGGTGCGAACCGCGGTCACGCCCGGCACGCGGGAGGCTTCTTCGGCTACGCGGCGCAGCGCTTCTTCGCTGGGCGCGGTACCGCTCAGGGTGACTTCGCCGGCCTTCACGCTGGTCTGGATATTGGCACCAACCTGGGCTGCGGCTTTGGTCACGGCTTCCTGAACCGCCTGATTCAGGCCGGCGGCGGCGCTCGGCGCGGCTTCGGCGATCAGGGCTTCAGCCGCGCTGGCGTCGCCTTTGGCGGCGGTGGCGCGTTGAGCTTGTTCGGCCGGAGCGCTGGCGTCGCCTTTGGCGGCGGTGGCGCGTTGAGCTTGTTCAGCCGGTGCGCTGGCGTCAGCCTTGGCGGCGGTGGCGCGTTGAGCTTGTTCGGCCGGTGCGCTGGCGTCGCCCTTGGCGGCGGTGGCGCGTTGAGCTTGTTCGGCCGGGGCGCTGGCGTCGCCTTTGGCGGCGGTGGCGCGTTGAGCTTGTTCGGCCGGGGCGCTGGCGTCAGCCTTGGCGGCGGTGGCGCGTTGAGCTTGTTCAGCCGGAGCGCTGGCGTCTTGAGCCGCCCAGCTGGCGCCGGCGAACAGGGAAGTCATCAGAGCAATGGCAAGAGTGGATTTCTTCATGGGATTAACCTTTTCGAGAGAGTGAGTCACATCGCTTGCGCTTGAGTCTGCCGCGCTTCGATCATTTGCGCTTTCCCTATGGCAAAAGGCGTGCCAGCTTTAGTTTTTTCTTATTTTTCAAAGCCTTGCGTTTTTTGTGGCTTGAGTTCGCTTGCAGGAAGCGGCCATTCTGTCGCCGTTAGGCGACAGAATGTCGGTGGAGATGGACAGGGCTTTGATTTGCTTGGGGTTTTGCCTGTCGCCGATCGGCGACAGGCGTAGAGGCGCTCCGTTTCCGTCAGGCCAGTCGCGTCGCCGCGCTTATTCCAGCTTGAAGGCGGCCGGCGTCAGTTCGTGTTTTTGCAGCAAGCGGTAAAACTCGGTGCGGTTGCGGTCCGCCAGGCGCGCGGCGTCGCTGACATTGCCGCCGGTCAGCCGCAACAGGCGTTCCAGATAGTCGCGTTCGAATTGCCGCTTGGCTTCCGCCAGCGTTGGAATCGCGCTTTCTTCACTGGCGACGGCTTTCTGTACTTGCGCCAGCGTTACCAGAGAGCCGGTGGTCAGCACGCAACATTGTTCAACCACATTGGCCAATTGTCGGATATTGCCCGGCCAGGGCGCCGCGCTCAGGTATTCCAGCGCGTCGGCGGCGAAACCGCTGACGGCCTTTTGATAGCGGGTGGCGATTTTTTCCAGGAAATGCGCGGCCAGCAGAGGAATGTCTTCGCGGCGTTCCGCCAGCGGCGGCAGGCGCAGCGACACCACGTTCAGGCGGTAGAACAAATCCTCTCGGAAGCTGCCTTCCTGAATCAGCGCTTCCAGCTCGCGATGCGTGGCCGACACCAGACGGATATCCACCGGGGTCGCCCGCGTCGCGCCGACCGGACGCACCTCGCGCTCTTGCAGCACGCGCAGCAGTTTGACCTGCAGCGGCGGCGGCATATCGCCGATCTCGTCCAGGAACAGGGTGCCGCCGTCCGCCTGTTGGATCAGGCCGGTCTGGCGCGCGTTGGCGCCGGTGAATGAGCCTTTTTCATGGCCGAACAGCTCGCTTTCCAGCAGATTGTCCGGAATCGCCCCGCAGTTGACCGCGATGAAGGGCTGGCCGGCGCGCGGGCTGGCCAGGTGGATGGCCTTGGCCAGCACTTCCTTGCCGGTGCCGCTTTCGCCGCGCAAGAGCACGCTGGCGCCGGTGGCGGCGACCATGCGGGCCTCGGCCAGCAGTTCCTCCATCGCCGGGCTGCGGCTGACCAGGCCGGAGCGCCAGCCGGCCGCGGCCTGATCGACCGCGCGTCCGGGTCCCGCCAGCGATAGCCCTTGGGCCACCTTGTCCAGCAGCGCCTTGCCGTCGAAGGGTTTGACCAGATAGCCGAACACGCCGCGGCTGACCGCTTCCACGGCGTCCGGCACCGTGCCGTGGGCGGTCAGCAGAATCACCGGCATCGCGGGGTAGCGCTGGCGGACTTGCTCAAACAGTTCCAGACCATCCATGCCGGGCAGGCGCCAGTCCGTCAGCAGCAAGTCGGCGCGGCGGGCCGCCAGCGCGTTCAAGGCCGCTTCGGCGCTGTCCAGCGCTTCGACCTCGTAGCCGGCGGCGCCGAGGCGAAGGCCGAGCAAGCGCAACAGATCGGGATCGTCGTCCACCAATACGATGCGGGCGATGGCGCTCATGGTTGGCCTCCTTTGGTTTTGCTGGGTTTCAGCTGGAGTTCGCGCTCGACTTCGCGCAAGGCGTTGAGCTTGCCGTTCAAGTCGTCGTAGCGTTTTTGCAGATCGCGGTTCTGCGCCTGCTGTCGTTCCAGCGCTTCCGCCAGCTTGCGTCTTTCCTGCAGCTGTTGAAGCGGTAGCCGCGCAAGACCCTGGCTGGCCGGGTCCAGATTATCGGTTTTGGCGAGCAGACTTTCCAATTGGGCCTGCAGTTTTTGAACATCGGCGCGGCTCTCCGCCGCCTGCGCCTGTTGCAGCAGAGTCAGCAAGCGGGCGCTGCCGCAGCTTTCCCGTCCGGCCAGGCTCAGCGCCTGGATTTCCCGCGTCTGGCTCAGCAGCAGCAGGATCTGGTTGGCGTCCGGGCAACGGATGATGGGCGCGGCGGGCACGGCGACCGGCTGGCCTTGATGAGCGCAGGCGCTCAGGGCCAGCAGGCCGCACAGCCAAAGCAGCCGGCGCGCGTTGAGGGCCCAAAAGCGAGATGTCTTCATGTCTTGTTCTCCGGTTCCGGCCACTGCAGGCGGAAGCAGGCGCCGGCCTGAGGTTTGGATTCCAGCGTCAGTTCGCCGCGCATCAATTGGGCGAAGCCGCGCGCCATCGCCAGGCCTAGCCCGGTGCCGGGCAGTTCGCCCGGCGGCGGCGAGCCGCTCCAGAACGGTTCGAAAATTTTTTCCCGATAGGCGTCCGGCACTCCGGGGCCTTGATCGCGGATTTCCAGCCAGACGCCGCCGGCGTCGCGGCCGTGGCGCAGGCTCAAGGCGCTGCCGGCGGGGCTGTGGCGGATGGCGTTGATCAATAGATTGTCCAGAATGGTTTCCACTTTGGAGCGGTCGCCGTTGACCCGGTCCGCATCGCCCTGGACGTCGGCGGCAAGGCGTTTGGCCTGCAATAGCGGACGGCTGGCCTGCAGCCGCTCCGCAATCAGCGCCGGCAGGTCGAAGGTTTCCACGGTCAGCGTCTCGGACAGCCATTGGCCGGCATCATAGCGCAATAAGGCTTCCACGCGCTGACGCAGGGTTTGCGCATTGTTTTGCAGGATGGCGACGATCTCCTGCTGCTGCGCGGACAGCTGTCCTATCACTTCTTCGCGCAGCAACGCGGCGGCTTCGTGGATGGCGGCCAGCGGCGTTTTCAGCTCATGGGACGCTTGGCGGAAGAAACGGCCTTTCTGTTCTTCCAGCGCCGCCAGCCGGCGGTCTAGCTGGGCCAGCTCGCGCGCCAGACGCTGCAGGTCGGCGGGGCCGGACTGGCGCCAGTCCTGCAGCCGCGCGCCGTCGCTCATCCGCGCGATCTTGGCTTGCAGCTTGCGCAGCGGCCAGCTGATCAACAAGGTCATCGCCAGCGCCAGCGCCAGCGCGGAGGCCAGCGACAGCCAGGCCAGGCGGTCGGCGGTGCGGCGCATTTCCGTGATCGAGTCCTGCCATTGGCGCTGGCTTTGTTCCAGTTGGCGGTTGATCAATTGGCCTTGCGCGGTCAGGTGCAGGTCCAGCTGGCGGAACAAGCGGTCGCGTTGCGCGCCGGCGCGCGCCGGCAGGGCCTGGAGTTGCGGCTGGATCGCCAGAATGGCTCGGGCGCTGAGCGTCAACTCGTCGTCGTCGCCGCGTTGCAATTTGCGTTGCGCCAGCTCGATCTCCTGCCAGGCGCCGGCGGCGGTTTTGGCCAGCGCGCGGTCTTTCAGGATTTGAGCCTGGCGGGTGGCGCGTTCGAATTGAATGGATTGCTCGCGCGACACGCGGTTGGCGTCCAGCCATTCCTTGGCTTGCTCCTGATGCGAGCGCAGCGTGGAGGCGGCGTGTCCCAGCTCGTTGCGCAGCTGGATCAGCACGGCCGAGGGCACGACGGCGACGATCAGAAAGCTGGCCAGCAACAGGCTGCGGAATGAAACGAAACGAAGCATGATGGGGTCGGCGTCGACGCCGCGGGCGCAGGCCCGCGGCTAAGGGCAAAGATCAAGCAGACAGCGGAGCGGCGGCTAAGTTCTGGCGGGAAATCCATTCAGCCAGTTCGGCCACGCTCAGAACGGGCAGCGCGTGCGTTTGAGCGTAGTCCGCGATTTGCGCGCCGCGCATCATGCTGCCGTCGGGGTTCATCAGCTCGCAGAGCACGCCGGCGGGCTGGAAGCCGGCCAGGCGCGCCAGTTCCACCGCGGCCTCGGTATGGCCTCGGCGGCTCAGCACGCCGCCGGCGGCGGCCACCAGCGGGAAGACATGGCCGGGGCTGACCACGTCATCCGCCTGCGCTTGCCGGTGGACGGCGGCCTGGATGGTGCGCACCCGGTCGGCGGCGGACACGCCGGTGGACACGCCCTGGGCGGCTTCTATGCTGACGGTGAAGGCGGTGCCGTAGCGGCTGCCGTTGCGTTGCGTCATCGGCGGCAATTGCAGCCGGGCGGCGTGCTCGGCGGTCAGGCACAGGCAGACGATGCCGCTGCAATCGCGGATCAGACGCGCCATTTCGGCCTCGCTCAGCGCGTCGGCGGCCAGGATCAGGTCGGCCTCGTTCTCGCGGTCGTGATCATCGGGAACAATGACCGGCAGGCCGCGGCGCAAGGCGTTAAGCGCCGCTTCTACGCGTTGGGACAAGATGTCAGGGTGTGTGGCGATACTCATGGAAACGGTCCTCGGGTCGTTTGAGAAACAGGTTCCAGGGCGTGAAAAGGGCCGGCGCAAGCCAACCCGCGCGCACCAGCGCGCAGCGAACACGCCGCGGCCGCGCGTAGCGCGGCAGGCGGTCATGTCGTCTTCTCTCATCCGGACTATTACCGTCGGCTCTGGCCTGTCACCAGATCTGCTGACCTTCCGCCGGGAAGCGGAAGCGCTCGCGGGCTCGATCTTGCGATCATACCGCCGGTGGGGAATTGCACCCCGCCCTGAAGACGTTGCGTTGGCCCGCGATGATGGGCGGGCCAGCGGCGATTATAGCGCGGTGGTAAGATTGGGCATTCGTTTTTTTGGCCGGCGGCTGACACCATGATTGAAACCGACAACCTGTACGGCGGCGCGCCCGAGCCGCGCATCGTCACCCAGCAAAGCCTGTCCAGCCAGGAGGAGGCGCTGGAGCGCGCCTTGCGGCCCAAGCAGCTGGACGAGTACGTCGGCCAGAAGAAGGCGCGCGAACAGCTGGAGATCTTCATCGAAGCGGCCAAGCGCCGCAGCGAAGCGCTGGACCACGTGCTGCTGTTCGGCCCGCCCGGCCTGGGCAAGACCACGCTGGCGCACATCGTCGCCCGCGAAATGGGGGTGAATTTGCGCCAGACCTCGGGGCCGGTGCTGGAGCGGGCGGGCGATCTGGCCGCCTTGCTGACCAATCTGGAGCCGCACGATGTGCTGTTCATCGACGAGATCCACCGGCTGAGCCCGGTGGTGGAGGAAATCCTCTATCCGGCGCTGGAGGATTATCAGATCGACATCATGATAGGCGAGGGGCCGGCGGCGCGTTCGGTCAAGATCGATCTGCCGCCGTTCACCCTGGTGGGGGCCACCACCCGCGCGGGCATGCTGACCAATCCGCTGCGCGACCGTTTCGGCATCGTCGCGCGGCTGGAGTTCTACAACGCGGAGGAACTGACCCGCATCGTCAGCCGTTCCGCCGGCTTGTTGAACGTCAAGCTGGCCGACGACGGCGCGTTCGAAGTGGCGCGCCGCAGCCGCGGCACGCCGCGCATCGCCAACCGGCTGCTGCGCCGGGTGCGGGATTACGCCGAGGTTCGGGCCGACGGGGTGGTCAGCGCCCAGGTGGCGGACGCCGCGCTGGCGATGCTGGACGTGGACCCGGCCGGCCTGGACGTCATGGACCGCAAACTGCTGCAGGCCATTCTGGAGAAGTTCTCCGGCGGGCCGGTGGGGCTGGACAACGTCGCGGCCGCCATCGGCGAATCCACCGACACCATAGAAGACGTGATCGAGCCCTTCCTGATTCAGCAAGGCTATCTGCAGCGCACTCCGCGCGGCCGGATGGCGACGGCGTTGGCCTATCAGCACTTTGGGCTGCCGTTGCGGGATTGACGCGCCGGCCGGCGCTGTCGCTTGCGCGCAGCAGCATGGCCATCCCTTGATCGCCGCCGCCGCCGCGCGGGCGTACAATGCCTGCTTTCACGCATTCCGCTGCGGCGGGGGATGATTATGTTCTACGCTTTGTTCGGCCTGACCTTGGCGGTGGCGATCGCCACTTCGATTTTCACCGCGCGCTTTTTCGATCCGGCGGTCAACAAGATTCTGGCGCGAGTCCTGGGACGGGATTTGACCGATGCCTGGCGCAAGTACATTTTCTTCGCCATCGTGGTCACCGGCGTGTCCGGCGGCGTGCGGCAGTGGGCGCTGGAGAAGTACCTGCCGCCGGCGGCGGGCAAGGGCAGCACGGTGATGGAGCTGACCGGCGAACGCTGGTTGCTGGAGCTGTTCAATACCTTCATCGACACCCTGCGCTCGATTGCCTGGGTGATGTTGTTGTTCTTCCTGTGCGCGATGCTGGCCTATGTGATCATGAAGGCGGTGGAGATGCGCAAAGGCGAGCAGGCCTCCGACGAATGAAAAAATCCCGGTCATGGACCGGGATTTTTCTTTGAAGCGCGGCGCGGCTCAGCGGCCGATCTTGATTTGCGACCACAAGCGGTTCAGATCGCGGCGGGATTTCACGTCCAGATCTTTCAGCGCCACGTATTTGCCCTTGGCCGGCTCCAGCATGATCACCGGATTGGCCTTGATCTGCGGTTTGAAGAAGGCCTCGGCCGCCTTGACCGGATTGGTCGCGCCGATCTGGTTGGAAATCTCGGCGGCGTTCTTGCCGTCCAGCATGAAATTGATGAAGCGGTGCGCCAGGTCCGGACGCGGGGCGTCCTTCAACACCACCATATTGTCCACCGCCAGGATATTGCCTTCTTTCTGCGGCTGGTAAGCCAGCTTGAATGGGCGTTTGGCGTGCTGCGCGTCCTGCTGCGCCTGGAACAGATCGTTGGAATAGCCGTGTGCCACCCAGATATTGCCGACGGTCAGCTCTTTGATATAGCTCTGGTTGTTGAAGGCGGCCCAATAGGGCTTGGCTTTGCGGATCACGCCGGCCGCGGCCTTCCAGTCTGCTGGCTGGACGGAGTTGGCGTCCTTGCCCAGATAGAGCAGGGCGGCGGACATCAGTTCGCGCTGAGAATCCAGCACGGTGACCCTGCCCTTGATCTTGGCCAGCACCGCGGGATCGAAGATCAGCGCCCAGCTGTTGGCCTGCGGCAGCACGCCGGCTTTTTGCAACTGGGTTTCGTTGTAGCCTAGCAAGGTCAGCGACACCACGGTGGGCGCGGCCACCTTGTTGCCGGCGTCGAACGGCGCGTTCAGGCTCAGATAGCCGGCATTGAGGTTTTTCCAGTTGGGCAGCAGCGCCTTGTTCAGCGGCTGGGTCTTGCCCTGCTTGATCAGCGTGCTGACGGCGAAGGCGGTGGGAAACACCATGTCGTAGCCTTTGGCGCCGGCGGCCAGCTTGGCCAGCATTTCCTCGTTGTCCCGTAATAGTCCTGCACCAGCCTGCATTTGCACGATTGTTCGAAACGCTTGGCGGTGTCTGCGGACAAGGCGTTGTTCCAGTTGTAGATATGGAGTACGTCCTCGGCCATTGCCGAGCCCCAAGTCAGAGCCAGAAGCGCCGAAAGGGCCAGCTTTTTCATACGCGTGAATCCTTAAGTTCAAAGAATGGGAGGGTAAAAAGGGAAGCGGAGCGAAGGCGCCGCGGCGCCTCCGCCTCCGTCACAGCGCGACCATATTGTCGCGATGGATCAGTTCCGGTTCGATCATATAGCCCAGCGCGGCCTCGATCTCGCGGGTGGGTTTTTGCATGATGGTGCGCGCTTCGCTGGAACTGTAGTTGACCAGGCCGCGCGCCACTTCCTTGCCTTCCTGATCGACGCAGGCCACCGCCTCGCCGCGGAGGAAATCGCCTTCCACTGCGCAAACGCCGATAGGCAGCAGGCTGGTGCCGCGTTCCCGCACCGCCAGCGCCGCGCCGGCGTCCAGCACCAGACGGCCGGACAGCTTCAGATGATCCGCCAGCCATTGCTTGCGCGCCGCCATGCGGCTGGTGGGCGGCAGCAACTGGGTGCCGATGCCTTCGCCGTCCGCCAGGCGCGACAGCACTTGATGCTCGCGGCCGCAGGCGATCACGGTGGCCGCGCCGCTGCGCGCCGCGCGCTTGGCGGCGAGAATCTTGGTGATCATGCCGCCGGTGCCCACGCTGGAGCCGGCGCCGCCGGCCATCTCTTCCAGCCGGGCTTCGCCGGCGACGGCTTCGTGGATGAATTCCGCGTCCGGGTGTTTGCGCGGGTCAGCGCTGTACAGGCCTTGCTGATCGGTGAGAATGATCAGCGCGTCGGCCTCGATCAGATTGGTCACCAGCGCGCCCAGGGTGTCGTTGTCGCCGAAGCGGATTTCGTCGGTGACCACGGTGTCGTTCTCGTTGATGATGGGCACCGCGTTCAGGTTCAACAGGCTGGTCAGCGTGGAGCGGGCGTTCAGGTAACGGGTGCGGTCGGCCAGGTCCTCGTGGGTCAGCAGGATTTGCGCGGTTTGCAGGCCAAAGCCGCGGAAGGCGGTTTCGTAGGCCTGGCACAGGCCCATCTGGCCGACCGCCGCCGCGGCCTGCAATTCGTGCACGCCCTTGGGGCGCACGGTCCAGCCCAAGCGTTGGCAGCCCTCGGCGATTGCGCCGCTGGAAACCAGCACCACCTGTTTGCCGCGCCGCTTCAGCTCGGCGATCTCCGCGGCCCAGCGATCAAGCGCCGCCCTGTCCAGGCCCTTGCCGTCATTGGTGACGAGACTGGAACCCACCTTGACCACAATCCGGTCTGCGGCGTGAATAACCGAGCGCATCCAAAACTCCATAAGTCGAAAACGATAGATGCGGGGGAGTGTACCCGAAAAAACGGGGGGCGGACCGTCTCCAGCGGCGAGGGCGTCCGCCGGCGGCCAAGCGATGGCGCCAGCCCGTTGATTACAAGGGCTTTGATCCGGGCAGCGGCATCCGGCCGGCCAGGCGGCACGATAAAAGCTTGATCTGGATCAGAAATGCTCGCTGTCGCGGTATTCCATGATCTGGAACAGCGGAGTCTGCGCGTGCAGACGCGACACCCGGATCAGGCTTTCCCCTTCGCCGTCGTGCAGGCGGAATTCGCGCAACTGGCTATACGGGCGTCCCGCCATCAACAGCAGTTTGGGCGCGCCGGCAGGCGTGGCCAGCAGCAAGACGAACTGAAAGCTGTCGCCGGGATGGGTAATGCTGGGCACGGCCAGCGCGGGCTGGGGCGGCCCGCCGATGAACTCCACGCCGCATTCGATCTCCCGCCCGTCCGCGCGCAACGCGACCCAGCGAGCGATGCCCAGCTTGGCGTTTTCCGGTTGATTGGGCGGCGTGACCAGTAGCAACTCGCCGGCGCGCAAAGATTGATCGCGCGGTTGGCCGTGCAGCAGCAGGCCGTTGTCGCTCTGGTTGGAAATAGCCAGCAAGCAGGGCGGCGGCGGAGGGCGTTGGCGCGGCGTGTCCTCTTCCGCGGCGATGCCGGGTAACTGCCAGCTCAGATCGTTGCGATGGAACCAGATGCCCGGCAGCGCGGCGACGATTTCAATAATGGTTTGGGTCTTGAGCCGCGGGTGGCGGCGGCGTTTGGGCTGATGCCATTCCTCCACCAAAAGGGACAAGAGCTGCAACTCGTCTATCATCAGGCCTTGTTGGCGATTGTTCTGCGCCTTTTGCAGCGCTTCGCGGCTTTTCTCCAGAATGTCGCGCAGCGGCTCCAGATCCAGCAGAAAGCAGCCGGGGCCCAATTTGCTTGCGGAAATCGGCAGAAAGCGCGGCGGGGAATCGATCTGTTGGTCCACCAGATAGCCGTGCACCGGCTGAGTCAAGGCTTCCACCGGGATCAGCCGGGCCTTGGCGGCCAGGTCGAAGATCAACTGCCGCGACAAGGCCTGCTCGGTGGGGGCGAGACGATTGCTGGGCGTCAGTCCCATCAGCAGAATTTGCAGATAAATGGTCTGGATGGAGTCGTCGTTGGCCAGACCCTTGTCCTGCCAGCCGCGGCTGCTGGCGAAGATATGCAGCTGGTGGCAGTCATACCAGAAGTCCGGCGTGATCGGGCTATAACATTGCTGGCTGATGCTTAGCAACTGGCGCGCCGCCATCATGGTGTAGGCCATCAGCTCGATTTTCGGATGTTCGCGATCCAGCAGGCTGCGCTTGGCAAGGCGATCGTGCAGCGTCTGTTTGAAAGTGATGAAAATCATTGCAAACAGCTCGACGCTGAGCAAGGCCAGCTGTCGCACTTTTGGCGTGCCCAGGCTGTCGTGCTGACGAATCTCGTTTTCCAGCAGCGGGTAATAGCGGTCCACCGCTTTTAGATACAGCTTCAGCAGCTTGTGGCGCAAATGGCTGTCCAGCGGAACCCGGGACAGGTTTTGCAGGGACTGGCTCAATAAGCGTCCGCATTCGGGCAGGTCGGTGAAGGGCAGCCGCTCCAGCCATGCCGCCACACTATCCGGTTGAGTATCTATCAGCAGAGGATCCATAGTTTGTTCTGGCAGGATGAGCGGCGGCATGCAAGGCGATTCACAATGTAAATCTTGCCAAATCGCATGCTATGGGCACTCACCCCGCCATGGCAAGGAGGATCACGGCAAAGCGATGCTTTGGCCGTCGGCGGTGTTGGATGCGCGCGCCAGTTCCTCCAGCGTGGCTTCGGTGGCGGCGATCAGGAAGGCCATTTCCTCGTCGGTGATCGAGTAGGGCGGCATGAAGTAAACGGTGTTGCCGATCGGACGCAGCAGGCATCCGCGGCGCAGCATCGCGGCAAAGCAGGCCTGGGCGAAATCGGCTCGAGCGGTGTCGACCTCGAAGGCCCAGATCATGCCGCGGTGACGGAAATCCCTGACATCCGGCCGTGCCCGCAAGCCAGCCATCAGCGTGTTGAGGCGCTGGGCCTTGGCGGCGTTGACGGCCAGGACATCTTCCTCCGCAAAGATATCCAGCACCGCCAGGGCCGCGGCGCAGGCCAGCGCATTGCCGGTATAGCTGTGCGAATGCAAGAAACCGCGGGTGACGTCATCGTGATAGAAGGCCTGGTAAATCGGATGGCTGGTCAACACGCAGGAGAGCGGCAGGAAGCCGCCGGTAATGCCTTTGGACAGACAGAGAAAGTCCGGCGTGATGTCGGCTTGCTGGTAGGCGAACAGACTGCCGGTCCGGCCAAAGCCGACGGCGATCTCATCGGCGATCAAGTGCACCTGATATTGATCGCACAGCCGGCGCAGCTCGCTCAGATACAGCGGATCGTACATCGCCATCCCGGCCGCGCCTTGAACCAAGGGCTCCACGATGACGGCGGCCACTTCCCCCGCGTGTTTGGCCAGCAGGCTTTCCAGCGCCTGGATCGCTCTGAGCGCGGCATCGGCCGCGCTTTCACCGGGCAGCGCGCGGCGGGCGTCCGGAGACGGCGCGCGCAGGCCCGGCTTCAGCAAGCCGGCGTAAGTGTTGGAAAACAAGGGAACGTCGGTCACGGCCAGGGCGCCGACGGTTTCGCCGTGGTAACTGTTTTCCAGGCTGATGAAGCGGGCCTTGTCCGCTTGCCCCTGGTTGCGCCAATAGTGGAAGCTCATCTTGAGCGCAATTTCCGTGGCGCTGGCGCCGTCGGATCCATAGAACACGTGGGCCAGGCCGCTGAGCTTGGCCAGACGTTCCGACAGCTCCACCACGGGCTGATGCGTAAAGCCCGCCAACATCACGTGCTCCAGCTTGTCCAGCTGATCCTTGATCGCCTGCTTGATCCGAGGCTGACCATGGCCAAACAGATTGACCCACCAGGAGCTGACCCCGTCGAGATAGCGCTTGCCGTCGAAGTCGCTCAGCCAGACGCCGTCGGCGCTGGCGATGGGCACGATGGGCAAAGCCTCATGACGTTTCATCTGGGTGCAGGGGTGCCAGACGGTGTTGAAGCTGCGTTGCAGCCAGTCTTGGTTATCACTCATATCTGTTCTATGTATTCAGACTAAGCATTCGATGCTATCACAGGGAGGGCGAAGGCAGCGGACTGACCAAAAACGTCACATTTCTACCTGTTGCGCTGTTGATGCCTGTCAGATTGATTGGAATGGGAGTGGAAGAGGGGGTGGCATGATTTCTGCATAAGCTACACCCTATAAAACAAGCCTTGGAGCCGAGCAATGAGGAAGGCGGCTGGTTTTACCTTGATTGAACTAATGATTGTTGTCGCTATTATCGGTATTTTGGCGGCGATTGCGATTCCGGCTTATCAGAATTATACGATTCGAGCCAAGGTGGCGGAAGGTCTAACTTATGCAGATCAGGCAAAGACCTCGGTGTCTGAATTCTATCTGGCGGGCAATACTTGGCCAAGCACCAATGCCAGTGCGGGTTTGCCTGATACTTTGGCGGGAAATTATGTCAGTAATGTGCAGGTTGGAGTCAGTAGCGGAGTCAGTACGGTGACTGTGCTGTTTAATAATAGTGTGGTCTCTGGTTTGTCTGTAGTTTTTACCCCAGTAGTGAGTAGTGGTACTATAGCGTGGTCGTGCTCTACTGATGCGGCTTATGCCCAATATGTGCCTTCGTCTTGCCATTAATGAATGGAGCTTTCAATGCAAAAATCCCAACAAGGTTTTACTCTTATCGAGCTGATGATAGTTGTTGCTATCATTGGTATTCTCGCCGCGATTGCCATTCCCGCTTATCAGGACTACACGAAGCGGGCCAGAGTTTCTGAGGGTCTGAGTCTGGCTTCTGCTGCAAAAACTGCTGTGGCAGAGTACTATGCTTCAAATGGCTCATTTCCGACAAGCAATGCCTCTGCTGGATTGCAAACTACTATTACGGGTAATTCGGTGACTGACCTTTCTGTCGGTGCTAGTGGGGTGCTTACTGTGACGTACAGTACGACACTTGTGGATTCTACTAACAATAAATTGACTTTGACTCCCTCTGCATCAGGAGGGTCGATTATATGGATTTGTGCGAAGGCGAGTTCCAATGGTGTTAAAGATCAATGGTTGCCAGCAAACTGCCGAGCTGGTAACTGATGTTTAATTTTTGTTGAAATGGGGGTGCCGAAAGGCACCCTTTTATTATGAATAAAAATATAAAGATATTAGTTTATTTTTTTATTGCCCTATCAGTTTCTGCCCCATTTTTAAGTTGGCTGCGCTATGCACCACTTCCGGATTGGTTTTCTGATGCTTCTGCACTTGCGCTTCTTGGTGTGGCCATGTGTGGCTTGTGTCTATTGAGTATTGATAGAGTCCTTGTTTCGTGGCTTGAACTGGTCCTACTTGCGCTTGCTTTTTCTGTGTTGCATTCCAGTTTTTATGGCTACTTGGCACTATTGTTTATTGGGTTGGCCCTGTTTTCTATTTTGCTTAGAAGTTGTCTCAGTATATCGGATGCCGATAATCTGATCTTTGTGCTTGCCTGTGTAGTCACCTTTTTTTCATTGTTGCAATCGTTGGTGGGTATATTGCAAGCAGTAAAGTTAGCCTATCTTTTTAATGGGTTTGTTGTGTATGATCCAAAATCTAATGCTGTGATAGGAAATATTGCTCAGCGTAACCAGTACGCTAATTTTCTGTTTTGGGGTGTGTTGTCTATCTGTTATTTGTATGCGATTAATAAACTTAGAGTGGTGTTTGCTGTATTGTGTTTGCTCCCAGTTGTGCTTTCGATGTCATGGTCTGGTGCTCGCTTGCCTTTGATTTATGCTTTGTTGGCTAGTGTATTGGTTTGGTATTGGTTTAGAAAAGAAAGAGCGCAAAAAGAGCTCGGCCGATTAGCGATGGCTGTGTCAATCGCAGTATTATTAATTGCGATATTTCAAATTTGGAGTCGTGATATTGTTGCATTTCTAAATTATATGGGATTGTCTGTTGATGTGGTTAGCGGAGCGGAACGTATCTCAGATGGGGGATTTGCTGCAAAAAGACGCATTGAATGGACTAAGGCGTGGTTGATGTTTTCTCAGCACCCATGGTTTGGGCTTGGCTGGGGGGCTTTGCCGCGGAAGCCGCAAAGATGGAGTTGATGGCGGGGTTGCCAAAGTTTTCAGAAAGTTGGTTGTTTACCCATAGCCATAATTTATTTTTCCAACTTTTGGCAGAGTCTGGGCTGGCAGGAGTCCTACCTATTGCGTTAGGTTTTGTTTTTTATATCTGGTGGTTTGTGATCGGGGCAAAAAAGAAGATAGAATCTTTCTGGATGTTGTGTGTGCTGATGGTGCTGTTGACGCATAGCATGTTTGAGTATCCATTGTGGTACATGCCGTTTTTGATCATGCTTATATTGATCTGTGCGTTGGCAGGAAATAGAGGGCATGCTTTTTTGCTTCGACCAGCGCTTCTGAAAATATTTTCCTGTGTTTTTGGATTTGGATTCATTTTGTATTTTGTTTTAGGGGTGTTCCCATTTTTTGTGATTGTTAGGAATAATTTTCCGGTTGTTGAGGAAAAAGAAAATATATTGCGCTTGGAGCAGTTGTCCTCAATGAGTAAGAATCCTTTCTTCGCAAGAGAGGTTGATCTAGTTATTGGTAATTATATGCTGCCGAGTCGCGAGCAACTGGATATAAAGTTGGCTCATTTTAACTCGCTGGCAAGTTATCGACCCTACCCTAATGTTTTGATAAAATTAGCCATTTTTCAAGCGTTAAACGACCAGCAGAGGGAGGCCTTGCAGTCGTTAAAAGTTGCAATTGCCAATTATCCAGATTACGTCAAAGAGTTTTCAGAAATGTTGGCAAGGGTTCCTGAACCTAATGTTACGCCTTTGAAGGACGTGGCGCTGATTGCCGCCCAAGCCTATGCAAAGTACCCTGCCTATAGCCAAGCTGCGCAGCGTGCCGCAGTGATGACCGTTGCCGCGCCCGTGACGCGCAAGCCCTTGTTTTGACCGCTAGGCTGCGGTTTGTTTGAGCGCCTGCTTGAGGTATCCTGCGTCCTCCATCTAGCAAACGACTGCCGTAATATGAGTGCTCAAAGATTTTCCACATTTCTGGCGATGCTGGCCCTATGCCTCATCGCCATCCTGCCTTTCGCCTCGCGCATCCACTATGTGCCGCTGCCGCAGTGGTTTGGCGAAATCAATGTGGTCTGGCTGCTGCTGGCGGCGGCGGTCTTCTTGTTGCCTAGCGGATCGTTATTCCGCTACATGCCGCGCAGCGCCTGGTGGTGTCTGGCCATGGGCCTGCTGTGGGCCGGGCAGCCGTTCTGGGTGGAGGCCTTGTTCCCCGGGATGAATTACGCCACCGCCTTGGCCTGGCTGGCTGCGGGCTTGCTCGCGGCTGTCACCGTGTCCTTGCGCGAGGAAATGGGGGAGCGGCCGTTCGCGGTCTGGTTGGCCTGGGCCTTGATTGTGGGCGGCTTGGTGCAGGCGGCGATAGGCGTGGCTCAGTTGACCGGTTACGCCGCGGAGCTGGGCTTGTTTTACGATGGCTCGCATCCCACCAGTAATATTTTTGGCCATATCGGCCAGCGCAATCAATACGCGCATTATTTGATGTGGTCGGTAGTGGCCGGCGTGTATTTGTACGCGGCCGGCCGGCTGCCGCGTTGGGGTTTGGCGATACTGGTGCTCGGCCTGGCCTTGATGTTGGGCTGGGCAGGTTCGCGAACCATTCTATTGTACTTGGTGGCTTTGTCCGCTCTGGCCGCGCTGTGGCATTGGCGCATCGGCAGCGCGGAGTCGCGCCGGATGCTGTGGGCGATGTGGTTGTCTTGCCTGGTAGTATTGGCGATGCAGTTCGCCCTGCCTTGGTTCAATCAGCTGATTTCCTGGCTGACGCATGAAAACTTGCAGAACACTTCCGGCCTGGCCCGTCTGGCGGCCAATGGCGACGATATGGGTTCGCGGCGTTTCGCCGAAATGCACAAAGCATGGTTGAGCTTCCAGTCGCATCCGCTGACGGGGGTGGGTTGGTCGCAGTTTGCCGCGGAGAGCGTGCGTTTGCAGCCGCTGCCGCAATTCGCCGCATCCGGCTTCAACAGCGGCTTGTTCACCAATTCCCATAACCTGGTGCTGCAATTGCTGGCCGAGATGGGCGGCGTGGCCACCTTGTTGATCGTCGGCGGTTTTGCCTGGGCGCTGTGGCCGTTCTTTGGCCGTCGCGCCACCCTGGAAGGGGTGTTGGCTTTGGGCTGCCTGGCGGTGACGCTGACGCACAGCATGTTGGAGTATCCGCTGTGGTATTACTACTTCCTGGCAATGCTGGTGATCTTCGCCGCAATGGCACCGCGCGGTGATAGGCAATTGGCTTGGCCGCTGCGTCTGCCGCTGCTCGCGGCGCTGGTTTGGGTGGGTTGGCTGTCGATCAGCAGTCTGTCGATGTTCTGGGAGCTGGTGGGCTTGTATACGCCGACCAATGACGCCAAGCGCGATGCAACGCGGATGGAGCGTCTGATTGAGATCGCGGACACCAAGCCGCTGTTCGCCTACCATGCGCTTTACACCGTGGACGACTACTTGAAAGTAGGGCCGGAGCAACTTGAGCGCAAGCTGGCGCTGGAGAGCCGGCTGACCGCGTTCCGTCCTTATCCGGAAGTGATGCTGAAGCGCGCACAGTTGGAAATTTTGGCGGGAAAGCAGGTTCAGGCGGAGCAGACCTTGCGGACGACGCTGGCATCGTTCCCCACTTACGCCGGCGTGTTTCTGGGTACGCTGGACGATGACAGGGCGGAATGGGAGCCTCTACGCGCGGTGGCCCGCGAGGCCTATGCCAAGCTGCCGGCGAAGTACCAGACCATGTTGGAGTAAGCGCTTTCTCGTGCTCGGGACACAAAAAAACCACAGGCTGAGGCCTGTGGTTTTTTATTGAGCGGAAGACGCTTAGCCTTCTATCACCACGCCTTGGCTGAGGGCGGTCTTCATTTTGCCCAAAGCCTTGGCTTCGATCTGGCGGATGCGCTCGGCGGACACGCCGAATTCGGCTGCCAGCTCGTGCAGCGTGGAGCCGCTGTCGTCGGCCAGCCAGCGCGCTTCAACGATGCGGCGGCTGCGCGGGTCCAGCGTGGCCAAAGCCTGTTGCAGGCCTTCGGTCTGCAGCTGGTCGAACGCGCGGCGCTCCATCTCGCGGGTGGGCTCATTGTGATGATCGGCCAGCCAGTCGATCGGCGCGTAGCCGTCGTCGTCGTTATCGTCCGCCAGCAAGGCGATGTCCTGGCCGCTCATGCGGGTTTCCATCTCGCGGACTTCTTCCGGCTTGACGCCCAGATCGGCAGCGATTTGGCGGGCCTCGTTTTCCGACAGCGCGGAGAAACTGCTCTTCATGCTGCGCAGGTTGAAGAACAGCTTGCGCTGAGGCTTGGTGGTGGCGATGCGCACCAGGCGCCAGTTACGCAGGATGAATTCGTGAATCTCGGCCTTGATCCAGTGCACGGCAAAGGAAAACAGGCGCACGCCGCGATCAGGCTCGAAGCGTTTGACGGCTTTCATCAGGCCGATATTGCCTTCCTGAATCAAGTCGGCTTGCGGCAGGCCGTATCCGGAGTAGCCGCGGGAAATCGATACCACCACGCGCAGGTGCGAGAGCACCAGCTGGCGCGCGGCCTCCAGGTCGTTTTGCTCCTGGAAGCGCGTTGCAAGCTCGTTTTCCTGCTCAGGCGTCAGCATGGGTACGCTGTTCACAGCTTGGATGTATTGCTCCAGGCTGCCGCTGGTGGACGGGACGGGCAAAGCAAATGTTGTGGTCATCTGTATAACTACCTCCTTGGGTAGTGATATGTTAGCACTCGTATATGGAGAGTGCTAGCAATGAAAGGTTCCAGCGTCAATGATTTTTTCTATCGTCTCGATAGTAGCGTAGCCGGTGCGCCGACGCCGTTCGCTCTGATTAACAGTTGTTGCGCCGCTTACATGCGCGTGCAAACGGCCGCGTTTCATTTGGGTTCAATCTTGCGCAGATGATGGTCGGAGGCGAGGCGGGCGCCTAGCATCGCCAGCAGGGCGGAGACGGCGACGGCGACTGCCAGTTCGATCGGGTTCAGATTGCGCAGTTCCACTCGTTCGCCGTACAACTGGGCGAATTCGCGAATCGCCGGATTGGCCACCGAGGTCAGCCAACCGGTCAGCGCCCAGGCGGCCAAGCCGGCCAGGATGCCTTGCCACATCGCGTGGTACATGAAGGGGCGGCGGATGAAACTGTCCGGCGCGCCTATCAATTTGGACACCTCGATTTCGTCCTGGCGCGCCAGGATTTGCATCCGGATCGCGTTATTGGTCACCAGCACCAGCGCCAGGCCCAGGGCGATGGCCATGAACCAGGTCAGATGCTTGCCCATTTCCACCATGCCGTACAAACGCTTGGCCCAGTCCGCGTCGAATTGCGCCTGTTCCACCATGGGCAGGCCGGAGAGCTCTTTTTGCAGCATCTCCAGCTCACGCGGCTCCAGCGCCTTCGGCGTGACCACGAAGGCGTCCGGCAGCGGATTGCTGTCCAGACCGTCGGCCAGGCCCGGCAGGCCGTTGCGCTTTTCCATATCGGCCAGCGCCTTGCTCTTGCTGACGAAGCTGTAGCTCTTGATTTTGGGATGATGCGTCAGCGTGGAGGTCACCGCGGCCAGGTCCGCCTCTTCCGATGACTGTTCCATGAACAGGGTGACTTGCGGCGTGGCGCTCAGCCGGCCCACCCAGTCTTGCACGCTGCTGACGGCCAGATAAAGCGAGAGCGGCAAGGCCAGCGCCAGCGACAGCATCAGCAAGGTCAGCAGGCTGCCGAAAGGTTGCCGCAGAATCTTGATCAGCGCGAGTTTGGCGCTTTGCCAGTTCAGATAGAGATAATGTTTCATGCGGCAAATTGTCCTTCCCGCAGGCGAATGATTCGGCGGCCGTAGTCTTCCATCAGGGTCTCGTCGTGGGCGGAGATCAATACGGTGACGCCCACTTGGTGGAAGGATTTGAACAATTCCATGATGTCCAGCGCATAGGCGCGGTCCAGGTTGGCGGAAGGTTCGTCGGCCAGCAGGATGCTGGGGCGGTGCACCACGGCGCGGGCGATGCACAGGCGCTGCTGCTCGCCGCCTGACAGGCGGATCGGCATGCTCTTTTCCTTGCCGAGCAGGCCTACTTTGTCCAGCGCGGCGCGCACGCGCTTGGCGGCGTCGCGGCGATCGAAGCCGATGATGTCCAGCGGCAGCATCACGTTGTCGAACACGCTGCGGTCGAACAGGATCTTGTGGTCCTGAAACACCAGGCCGATATGCTGGCGCACATAGGGGATCTGGCTGGAGCGCAGCTTGGACAGGTTCTGGCCGTTGACGACGACGCCGCCCGCGGTGGCGCGTTCTATGCCGGCGATCAGCTTGAGCAAGGTGGACTTGCCGGCGCCGGAATGGCCGGCGAGGAAGACCATCTCGCCGGTGTCGATGTTGAAAGACAGGTTTTTCAGGGCTTCATTGCCACCTGGGTAGCGCTTGGTGACCTGGTCGAACTGGATCATTATTCTGTTCCCGCGTTAGCTGGTGACGGCAAGAGTGAGAGCTTGCAATGGCTGATGCGTTCAGTCGAACAGCGCGTCGATGTAGTCCTTGGCCTTGAACGGCCGCAGGTCGTCTATGCTTTCGCCCACGCCGACAAAACGCAGCGGAACCGGACGTTGCTTGGCGATGGCCGCGATCACGCCGCCCTTGGCCGTGCCGTCCAGCTTGCTCAGAATCAGCCCGGTCAGGCCGAGGGCGTCGTCGAAGGTCTTGACCTGGGTGATGGCGTTCTGGCCGATATTGGCGTCCAGCACCAGGATGATTTCATGCGGCGCGTCGGGCAAGGCTTTCTGGATCACCCGCTTCACCTTCTTGATTTCCTCCATCAGGTGCAACTGGGTGGGCAGGCGGCCGGCGGTGTCTGCCAGCACGATGTCGATGCCGCGGGCGACCGCGGCCTGGATCGCGTCATAGCAGACGGCGGCGGAGTCGCCGCCTTGCTGGGCGATCACGGTGACGTTGTTGCGTTCGCCCCAGGCCATCAGCTGTTCGCGCGCGGCGGCGCGGAAGGTGTCGCCGGCGGCGAGCAGCACGCTCTTGCCCTGGCTCTGGTAGTACTTGGCCAGCTTGCCTATCGACGTGGTCTTGCCGGCGCCGTTGACGCCGGCCATCATGATGACGAAAGGTTTCTTGCCGCTGACGTCCAGCGGCTTTTCCAGTGGCGAGATCAGGTCGCTGAGCGAGTCCTTCAACGCGTCTTTCAGTTCCGAGGCGTCTTTCAGTCCTTTCAGCGAAACGCGCTCGCGCACGTCGCTAAGCAGGTGCAGGGTAGCGTCCACCCCCATGTCGGCGGTGAGCAGCACGGTTTCCAGCTCTTCGTACAGCTCCTCGTCTATCTTGCCGCCGCCAAACAGGCCGGCCAGGGATTTACCCAGCTTGTCGCGGGTTTTGGACAGCCCGGCCTTCAGGCGTTCGGCCCAGCTCATTTTCTTCAGCGAGAGCGGCTCGGCTTCAAGCGGCTCGGCCGCCGGCGGCGAAGCCGGTGCGATGGGGCGGGCGTCGGGGGCGTCGGCTCGGGCTGCGCTTGCTGCGGCTCGGGTGTCCGCGTTTCGGACTGGGTGGCTGGCGCGTCCGCATCGGGCAGCGCGGCGGGCTGGATATCGGCCGTCGGCTCCGCTGGGGCGGTTGCCGGAGGCGTGGGCTCGGATTGGGTTTTTCTTTTGAAGAAGCTAAACATGCGTAAAGGCCGGCGGAATTCGGTAAATGGCTAAATTGTATCCTCAAATGGAGGTGCTTACCCAATTGTTGCTGCGCGGCGGGAGACGGAGGCGCCGCATCGTTGAAATCTATATATAAGGAATAGACGGCTTTTTGTGGCGTGAGCGGCGACAGATGGCGGCCGGTTTGCGCGACAATGAGGCGCGACGGCGCGGATCGGGTTACACTCAGCCCCTTGTTTTTTGAGCTTGGAATTATGAGTCAGTCGCGTAACACGGTCAGAATCATCGGTGGCGAGTATCGGCGCCGGCTATTGCCGTTTCCCGACGCTCAGGGTTTGCGGCCAACGCCGGACCGTGTGCGGGAGACTTTGTTCAACTGGTTGGGCCAGCAGCTGTACGGCAAATCCTGTCTGGATCTTTTCGCCGGAAGCGGGGCTCTGGGCTTTGAGGCGGCTTCGCGCGAGGCGCGGCGCGTGGTGATGGTGGAGAAATCCCGCGTGGTCGCCGAGTCCTTGAAAGCCAACCGGCAGTTATTGTCCGCCGCGAGCATCGATGTGGCGCAGTTCGATGCCCTGGCCTATCTGAAGGGCTGCCGAGATCGTTTCGACGTCGTCTTCGTCGACCCGCCGTTCGATACCGATTTGCTGACGCAGGTTTTGCCTTTGCTGGCTCAGGTGATGAGTGAGGACGGCCTGGCGTATATCGAAAGCCGCCGTTGGCCCGAAGAGCTGCCGGGCTGGGAGGTGCTGAAGCGGGCCAAGGCCGGCCAGGTGCATTACGGTTTGCTGCGCCGGGCGGCGGAGCCGGCCTGAGCGGTTTGCCTGCAGCCAGTCTCATAAATATATAACGGGGCGAACTTGCGAGCCCGACTGTCGGGTGACAAAATTCATGTTGTGGAATACTTGAGGAATTTACTATGTCTTTGATGATTACCGACGAATGCATCAACTGCGACGTCTGTGAGCCGGAGTGCCCCAATAACGCGATTTCCCAAGGCGAGGAAATCTATCAAATCGACCCCAATCTGTGCACCCAGTGCGTCGGCCACTACGACGAGCCGCAATGCCAGCAGGTCTGTCCGGTCGATTGCATCCCTCTGGATCCGTCTCACGAGGAGACTCAAGAGGTCTTGCATCAGAAGTATCTGCGGATATCCGGCCAGGCGTGACGCGCTAAGTTTTTGAATTTATTGGAAGCGCCCCGGGCTTGCCGGGGTGCTTTGCTTTTGCGGGCAAAATAATTAGAAAAAAATGCAAAAACCGGTTGACGGCCATCGGGGCTATCTATAATATTCGGGTCTCTTTCAGGAGGGATTCCCGAGCGGTCAAAGGGATCAGACTGTAAATCTGACGGCTCTGCCTTCGAAGGTTCGAATCCTTCTCCCTCCACCAGAATTTAGCGTCTTGGCGTGTGCGATGAAAGTCGCTCGAGGTTGTTGTTGCAGGCGGGTGTAGCTCAATGGTAGAGCAGAAGCCTTCCAAGCTTACGACGAGGGTTCGATTCCCTTCACCCGCTCCAAGCGTGTAGCCTGTTTTAAAGGGCCCATGTAGCTCAGGGGTAGAGCACTCCCTTGGTAAGGGAGAGGTCGGCAGTTCAATTCTGCCCATGGGCACCACCATTTACTTTGTGTTGTTTCGTATCCAGGAAATTTTGCCATGGCTAAGGAAAAGTTCGAGCGGACTAAACCGCACGTAAACGTCGGCACCATCGGTCACGTGGACCATGGTAAAACCACTCTGACCGCTGCGATCACCACTATTCTGTCGAAGAAGTTCGGTGGCGAAGCCAAGGACTACTCCCAGATCGACAGCGCGCCGGAAGAGAAGGCTCGCGGTATTACCATTAATACCGCTCACGTAGAATACGAAACCGAGTCCCGTCACTACGCTCACGTAGACTGCCCGGGTCACGCCGACTACGTTAAGAACATGATTACCGGTGCCGCCCAGATGGACGGTGCTATCCTGGTGTGCTCGGCCGCTGACGGTCCGATGCCGCAAACCCGCGAACACATCCTGCTGTCCCGTCAGGTTGGCGTTCCGTACATCATCGTGTTCCTGAACAAGGCCGACCTGGTGGACGACGCTGAGCTGCTGGAACTGGTTGAAATGGAAGTGCGCGATCTGCTGTCTTCCTACGACTTCCCGGGTGACGACACCCCGGTGGTGATCGGCTCCGCTCGTCTGGCGCTGGAAGGCGACCAGTCCGAATACGGCGAACCGGCCATCTTCAAGCTGGCTGCTGCTCTGGATTCCTACATCCCGACTCCGGAACGCGCCATCGACAAGCCGTTCCTGCTGCCGATCGAAGACGTGTTCTCGATCTCCGGCCGCGGCACCGTGGTAACCGGTCGCGTAGAGCGCGGCATTGTTAAAGTCGGCGAAGAACTGGAAATCGTGGGCCTGAAGGCTACCGCGAAGACCACTTGCACCGGCGTGGAAATGTTCCGCAAGCTGCTGGACCAAGGTCAAGCCGGCGACAACGTGGGCGTGCTGCTGCGCGGCACCAAGCGTGAAGACGTTGAGCGTGGTCAGGTGTTGGCTAAGCCGGGTTCCATTACCCCGCACACCAAGTTCCAGGCTTCGGTATACGTGCTGAGCAAAGACGAAGGTGGCCGTCACACTCCGTTCTTCGCGAACTACCGTCCGCAGTTCTACTTCCGCACTACCGACGTAACGGGCGCCGTTACCCTGTCGGAAGGCGTGGAAATGGTAATGCCGGGCGACAACGTGGAGATCACTGTTGAGCTGATCGCTCCGATCGCCATGGAAGATGGTCTGCGTTTCGCCATCCGCGAAGGCGGTCGTACCGTCGGTGCCGGTGTGGTAGCTAAGATCATTGCTTAATCAGGTTTAAAGGCCAGTAGCTCAATTGGTAGAGTATCGGTCTCCAAAACCGAGGGTTGGGGGTTCGAGACCCTCCTGGCCTGCCAATTAAGACCAGCCGGCGCTTGTGCGCCGGTTGGTCTTTTGTCGCATACGCGCAAGAGAAGATATCGACATGGAAATGCAAGATAAAATCAAGCTGGCGCTGGCCGGTTTGCTGGTGGCGGCCGGTATCGTCGGCTTTTACATGATTCCGGCGGACCAGGGTATTTTGCGCGCGCTTTCGTTTGTGGCCGGCGTGATTCTGGCGGTTGGGGCGGTTTGGCTGTCGCAGCCGGGCAAGAGTTTCGTCACTTACGCCAACGAGTCTCTGGTCGAGGCTCGCAAGGTGGTGTGGCCCACTCGCAAAGAGGCGATGCAGATGACCGGCATGGTGTTTGTTTTCGTGCTGGTGCTGGCCTTGTTCATGTGGTTGGTGGACTCCAGTCTGTCCTGGTTGTTTTATGATGTGATTCTCGGTCGAGGTAAATAATGGCAATGCGCTGGTATGTGGTTCACGCTTATTCTGGCTTTGAAAAAAGCGTGCAAAAGGCGTTGCGCGAGCGCATCGAGCGTTCTCATGTCGCCGATCAGTTTGGTCAAATCCTGGTGCCGGTGGAAGAGGTTGTCGACGTCAAGAATGGCCGTCGCTCCATTACCGAGCGCAAGTTTTTCCCGGGCTATGTGTTGGTCGAGATGGAGATGACCGACGATACCTGGCATCTGGTCAAGAGCACGCCGAAAGTAACCGGCTTTGTTGGCGGCACCGCCAACCGCCCGGCGCCGATTTCCAAGAAGGAAGTCGAGGCCATCATGCAGCAGATGCAAGAGGGCGTGGAAAAGCCGAAGCCGAAGGTGCTGTTCGAAGTGGGCGAGAAGGTGCGCGTCATCGACGGCCCGTTCAACGACTTCAACGGTTCGGTCGACGAGGTGAACTACGAGCGCAACAAGCTGCGCGTGTCGGTGCAGATTTTTGGTCGCGACACCCCGGTTGAGCTCGAATTCAGTCAGGTTGAGAAGTTGTAAGCCTGCCTCTTGGCAAGCTTTTTTTAAGCGTGTATACTGTTGCGCTTTCGTCGGGAAGCGAGTTGACGCTCGCGCTATACCCAAACTAGGAGTTTAATCGTGGCAAAGAAAATTGTCGGCTATATCAAGCTGCAAGTGCCCGCTGGCAAAGCCAACCCGTCGCCGCCGATCGGTCCGGCCCTGGGTCAGCGTGGTCTGAACATCATGGAATTCTGCAAGGCGTTCAACGCCGCGACCCAAGGCGTTGAGCCGGGTCTGCCGATTCCCGTAGTGATTACCGCATTCGCGGACAAGTCCTTCACCTTCGTGATGAAGACCCCGCCGGCCACCATCCTTCTGAAGAAGGCTGCTGGCATCAAGTCCGGTTCGGCCAAGGCCAATACCGACAAGGTGGGTAAAGTGACTCGCGCTCAGCTGGAAGAAATCGCCAAGACCAAGCAGCCGGATCTGACCGCTGCCGATCTGGACGCCGCTGTTCGCACCATCGCCGGCTCCGCCCGTTCGATGGGTCTGGAAGTGGAGGGCGTGTAATGGCTAAGGTTTCCAAGCGCTTGCAAGCTCTGAAGGCTGGCGTTGATCGCAACAAGCTGTACGCTATCGACGAAGCGATCTCCCTGGTGAAAGCCGCCGCCACCGCCAAATTCGACGAGTCCATCGACGTGGCCGTGAATCTGGGCGTGGATCCGCGTAAATCCGACCAAGTGGTTCGTGGTTCCGTGGTTCTGCCGCGCGGTACCGGCAAGTCCGTACGCGTTGCCGTGTTCGCTCAAGGCGCGAACGCTGAAGCCGCTAAAGCCGCTGGCGCCGAAGTCGTTGGTTTCGACGATCTGGCCGAGCAGGTTAAAGCCGGCAATCTGGACTTCGACATCGTGATCGCCTCCCCGGACGCCATGCGCGTTGTGGGTCAGCTGGGTCAGATCCTGGGCCCGCGCGGCCTGATGCCGAACCCGAAGGTGGGCACCGTGACCCCGAACGTAGCCGAGGCCGTGAAAAACGCCAAGGCCGGTCAGGTTCAGTACCGTACCGACAAGGCCGGTATCGTTCACGCCACCATCGGCCGCGCTTCTTTCGAAGCCGAAGCCCTGCGTGAAAACTTCTCCGCTCTGGTTGATGCCCTGGTGAAAGCCAAGCCGGCAGCTTCCAAGGGCGTGTATCTGAAAAAGATCGCCGTATCCAGCACCATGGGTGTCGGCGCTCGTGTAGATACCAACTCGATCAGCGCTTAATCGCTGTTTGAGTTTGGCGGGGCGGTTCGCCGCCTCGCCAAGGCTTTGGGCTGGCAAGTTCGCTTGCCAGGTTGTCAAAGACCGTAGGCGCCGCAAGGCTTAATCGCGGATTTGCCAGTATGGAAGTCCGCACCCTACGCAGATGGTGTACCCGAAACAGGCTTCTGAACAAAGTTCAAGCTCATGTAGCTCAGGGGTAGAGCACTCCCTTGGTAAGGGAGAGGTCGGCGGTTCAATTCCGCCCATGAGCACCAGTTCTTTATGATGTCTCCTGATGTAGGTCGCCGCTGCAAAGCGAAGCGAAAATCCTTTCGCTTCATTTCAGTCTAGGAGGTAGACCTTGAGTCTCAATATCGAAGATAAAAAGGCGGTCGTAGCTGAAGTATCTGCCACGCTGGCAGACGCTCAGACCCTCGTTATCGCTGAATATCGGGGCATCGAGGTAAGCAGCATGACCAAACTCCGCGCTCAGGCGCGCGAGAATGGCGTATACCTGCGCGTTCTGAAGAACACGCTGGTTCGCCGTGCTGTGGAAGGCACTCCGTTTGCCGGTCTGGCTGACCAAATGGTCGGCCCGCTGGTTTACGCTGTTTCCACCGACCCGGTAGCTGCTGCCAAGGTGCTGCATCAATATGCCAAGGCTGACGACAAAATCATCGTCAAAGCAGGTTCCTACGATGGCCAGGTGCTGAACGCCGCTCAGGTTGCTGAGCTCGCGTCCATCCCGAGCCGCGAAGAACTGCTGTCCAAGCTTCTCTACGTTATGCAGGCTCCGGTCGCTGGCTTCGCCCGCGCGCTGGCCGCCCTGTCCGACAAGAAGCAAGCCGAAGCCGCTTAACTTATTTGATTCTTATAGAATTCAGGAGATTTTCACATGGCAATCACCAAAGAAGACATCCTCGAGGCCGTTGCTGGTCTGACCGTGATGGAACTGAACGACCTGGTTAAGGCGTTCGAAGAGAAGTTCGGCGTTTCCGCCGCTGCTGTTGCTGTTGCTGGCCCGGCTGGCGCCGGCGCTGCTGCCGCTGAAGAAAAAACCGAGTTTGACGTTATCCTGACTGGCGCTGGCGACAACAAGGTTGGCGTGATCAAGGTTGTGCGCGCAATCACCGGTCTGGGCCTGAAAGAAGCCAAAGACCTGGTTGACGGCGCTCCGAAAGCCCTGAAAGAAGGCGTGGCGAAGGCTGAAGCCGACGACATCCTGAAACAGCTGACCGAAGCCGGTGCTAAGGCTGAAATCAAATAATCTTCTTTGAAAAAAGAGGGTGAGGCTGGCGGAGAAATCCGCCAGCCTTATTGCGCTTGTAGTTGGCCGAAACGAAGAAGGTAAAAGCCAGCAATTATTGAGCGTGGCTGCTGACTTTTGGTTTCTTGCTTGCGCCACCCCACCTCGATGGAGACTCTATGAGTTATTCGTTTACTGAGAAGAAGCGTATTCGTAAAAGTTTTGCGAAGCGTGCCAGTGTTCTCGATGTCCCATTCCTGTTGGCGACCCAGATTGATTCCTACACCGAATTTCTCCAGTTGGGTGTGCCGCTTGACCAGCGTAGGGATGTGGGCCTTCAGGCTGCGTTCAAATCGATCTATCCGATCATCAGCCATAATGGCTATGCGCGTCTGGACTTC
The DNA here is from genome assembly GCF_021496765.1 of Chromobacterium sp. Beijing. Taxonomy (NCBI): domain Bacteria; kingdom Pseudomonadati; phylum Pseudomonadota; class Betaproteobacteria; order Neisseriales; family Chromobacteriaceae; genus Chromobacterium; species Chromobacterium sp. Beijing. The sequence continues at coordinate 3,429,837 of NZ_CP053750.1, read as the reverse complement.
GCTCATTACGTCTTGGGCGAGCCGCCGTTCGACGTGCAGGAGTGCCAGCTGCGCGGCATTACCTACGCCGCTCCGTTGCGCGCGCGCATCCGCCTGACCATCTTCGACAAAGAGTCTTCCAAGCCGGTGGTGAAGGAAGTGCGCGAGAACGAAGTGTACATGGGCGAAATCCCGCTGATGACGACCAATGGTTCGTTCATCATCAACGGCACCGAGCGCGTCATCGTTTCTCAGTTGCATCGTTCCCCGGGCGTGTTCTTCGAGCACGACCGCGGCAAGACTCATTCCTCCGGCAAACTGTTGTTCTCCGCCCGCGTGATTCCTTACCGCGGTTCCTGGCTGGACTTCGAGTTTGACCCGAAAGACCTGCTGTACTTCCGTATCGACCGTCGCCGCAAGATGCCGGTGACCATCCTGCTGAAGGCGCTGGGTTACACCAACGAAGAAATCCTGTCCGAGTTCTACAGCTTCGACACCTTCTACCTGACCAAGAGCGGCGTGTTCATGCGCGTGGTTCCGGATCGTCTGAAGGGCGAAGTGGCCAAGTTCGACATCGTTGCCGCCGACGGCAAGCTGATCGTGGCCAAGGACAAGCGTATTACCGCCAAGCACATCCGCGACATCCAGACCGCTGAGCTGGACCGCATCGAAGTGCCGGCCGACGCGCTGCTGGGCAAGGTGCTGGCGCACAACGTCGCCAACGCCGACACCGGCGAGCTGATTTCGCGCGCCAACGACGAAGTGACCGAGGAAGTGCTGGCCAAGCTGGCGCTGGCCGATATCCAGCAGGTGGAAGTGTTGTTCACCAACGATCTGGATCAGGGCTCCTACATCTCCCAGACGCTGCGCGCCGACGACATCCAGGACCAGCTGCAGGCCCGCGTGGCCATCTACCGCATGATGCGCCCGGGCGAACCGCCGACGGAAGACGCGGTGGAAGCGCTGTTCCAGCGTCTGTTCTTCAGCGAAGAAACCTACGATCTGTCGCGCGTGGGCCGCATGAAGTTCAGCTCGCGCACCTACCAGTACAAATTCGACGACAAGACCCCTGAGTGGTTCAAGGTGCTGATCGGCGAGAAGTTCGCCGAGCGTCGCGATGTGATGGAAGGCACGCTGTCGACTGAAGACATCGTGTCCGTGATCGCCATCCTGACCGAGCTGCGCAATGGCCGCGGCGAAGTGGACGATATCGATCACCTGGGCAACCGTCGCGTGCGTTCGGTGGGCGAACTGGCCGAAAACCAGTTCCGCGCCGGCCTGGTACGCGTGGAGCGCGCGGTCAAGGAACGCCTGAATCAGGCGGAATCCGACAACCTGATGCCGCACGACCTGATCAACGCCAAGCCGGTGTCCGCCGCGATCAAGGAGTTCTTCGGCTCCTCGCAGCTGTCCCAGTTCATGGACCAGACTAACCCGCTGTCGGAAATCACCCACAAGCGCCGCGTATCGGCTCTTGGCCCGGGCGGTCTGACCCGCGAACGCGCCGGTTTCGAAGTGCGCGACGTACACCCGACCCACTACGGCCGCGTGTGCCCGATCGAAACGCCGGAAGGCCCGAACATCGGTCTGATCAACTCCTTGTCCGTCTATGCGCGCACCAATGAGTTCGGCTTCCTGGAAACCCCGTACCGCAAGGTAGTGGACAGCAAGGTCACCAACGAGATCGACTACCTGTCCGCGATCGAAGAAGGCCGCTACGTGATTGCTCAGGCCAACGCCGAGTTGAGCGAAGAAGGCGCGCTGATCGACGAGCTGGTGACCTGCCGCGAGAAGGGCGAAACCATTCTGGCGACTCCGGACCGCGTACAGTACATGGACGTGGCCACCGGTCAGGTGGTGTCCGTCGCCGCTTCGCTGATTCCGTTCCTGGAACACGATGACGCCAACCGCGCATTGATGGGCGCCAACATGCAGCGCCAGGCCGTGCCTTGCCTGCGTCCGGAAAAAGCCCTGGTGGGCACCGGTATCGAGCGCTCGGTGGCGGTTGACTCCGGCACCACCGTGGTGGCGCGTCGCGGCGGCGTGGTCGACTATGTCGACGCGACCCGCGTGGTGGTTCGCGTCAACGACGAAGAAGCCGTTGCCGGCGAAGTGGGCGTGGACATCTACAACCTGACCAAGTTCACCCGCTCCAACCAGAACACCAACATCAACCAGCGTCCGGTGGTGAAAGTGGGCGACCACATCGCCCGCGGCGACGTGGTGGCCGACGGCGCCTCCACCGATCTGGGCGAGCTGGCGCTGGGTCAGAACATGACCATCGCCTTCATGCCGTGGAACGGTTACAACTACGAGGACTCGATCCTGATCTCGGAGAAGCTGGTCGCCGAAGACCGCTACACCTCGATCCATATCGAAGAACTGTCCGTGGTTGCCCGCGACACCAAGCTGGGCCCCGAGGAAATCACCCGCGACATCCCGAACCTGTCCGAGCGCATGGCCGGCCGTCTGGATGAATCCGGCATCGTGTACATCGGCGCCGAAGTCGAAGCCGGCGACGTGCTGGTGGGCAAGGTGACGCCTAAGGGCGAAACCCAGCTGACCCCGGAAGAGAAGCTGCTGCGCGCGATCTTCGGCGAGAAGGCTTCCGACGTGAAGGACACCTCGCTGCGCGTGCCGACCGGCACCGTGGGCACCGTGATCGACGTTCAGGTGTTCACCCGCGAAGGCATTGAGCGCGACAAGCGCGCCCAGTCCATCATCGATTCGGAACTGAAGCGCTATCGCCTGGACCTGAACGACCAGCTGCGTATTTTCGACAACGACGCCTTCAGCCGTATCGAGCGTCTGATCGTCGGCAAAGTGGCCAACGGCGGTCCGAAGCGTCTGGTGAAAGGCACTGTGATCGATCAGGAATACCTGGCCGATCTGCCGTCCAAGCACGACTGGTTCGACATCCGCATGGCCGATGAAGACATCGCCAAGCAGCTGGAACTGATCAAGGAAAGCCTGGCGCAGAAGCGCGAAGAATTCGACCTCAAGTTCGAAGACAAGAAGCGCAAGCTGACCCAGGGCGACGAGCTGCCGCCGGGCGTGCAGAAGATGGTCAAGGTTTACCTGGCCGTTAAGCGCCGCCTGCAGGCCGGCGACAAGATGGCCGGCCGTCACGGCAACAAGGGCGTGGTATCGCGCATCCTGCCGATCGAAGACATGCCTTACATGGGCGACGGCCGTCCGGTCGACATCGTGCTGAACCCGCTGGGCGTACCGTCGCGTATGAACATCGGTCAGATCCTGGAAGTGCATCTGGGTTGGGCCGCCAAGGGTATCGGCGAACGCATCGACCGCATGATCAAGGATCAGCAGAACGCTTCCTTGGTGCGCGGCTATCTGGAGCGCATCTACAACGAAGCGGGCAAGGTCGAAGACATCGCCTCGCTGAGCGACGACGAAGTGCTGGCCCTGGCGGACAATCTGCGCAAGGGTATGCCGTTCGCGACGCCGGTGTTCGATGGCGCCAAGGAGACCGAGATCAAGCACATGCTGGATCTGGCCTACCCGGATGCGGACCCGCTGACCGAGAAAATGGGCTTTAATGAGTCCAAGACCCAGATGACCCTGTACGACGGCCGCTCCGGCGAAGCCTTCGACCGCAAGGTCACCGTGGGCGTGATGCACTATCTGAAGCTGCATCACCTGGTCGACGACAAGATGCACGCGCGTTCCACCGGCCCGTACTCGCTGGTGACTCAGCAGCCGCTGGGCGGTAAGGCCCAGTTCGGCGGCCAGCGTTTCGGTGAGATGGAGGTTTGGGCGCTGGAAGCTTACGGCGCCGCCTACACCCTGCAGGAAATGCTGACCGTGAAGTCGGACGATGTGACCGGTCGTACCAAGGTGTACGAGAACATCGTCAAGGGCGAGCACAAGATCGATGCCGGCATGCCGGAATCCTTCAACGTGCTGGTGAAGGAAATCCGTTCGCTCGGCCTCGACATGGACCTGGAACGTTATTGATTGGGTTGAATGGGCGCGGCAAGCCGCCGCGCCTGTCCCCTGACTGGAGACGCAATGAAAGCTCTGCTCGACCTCTTTAAGCAAGTTACGCAAGAAGAAGAGTTTGATGCGATTAAGATCGGCATCGCCTCGCCTGACAAGATCCGTTCCTGGTCTTATGGTGAAGTAAAAAAGCCTGAAACCATCAACTATCGTACCTTCAAACCGGAACGCGACGGCCTGTTCTGCGCGCGCATCTTCGGACCGGTGAAGGACTATGAGTGCTTGTGCGGCAAGTACAAGCGCCTGAAGCATCGCGGCGTGATCTGCGAGAAGTGCGGCGTGGAAGTCACCTTGTCCAAGGTGCGCCGCGAGCGCATGGGCCACATCGAGCTGGCCAGCCCGACCGCGCACATCTGGTTCCTGAAGTCGCTGCCGTCGCGTCTGGGCATGGTGCTGGACATGACGCTGCGCGACATCGAACGCGTGCTGTACTTCGAAGCGTTCGTGGTGACCGATCCGGGCATGACCCCGCTGCAATACCGTCAGCTGCTGACCGAAGAGGACTTCCTGGACAAGGAAGACCAGTACGGTGAAGAGTTCGTCGCCATGATGGGCGCCGAAGCGGTCAAGGAATTGCTGAAGAAGCTGAACCTGGACAGCGAGATCGAGACCCTGCGCGCCGAACTCAAGGCCACCAGCTCCGACACCAAGATCAAGAAGATCTCCAAGCGCCTGAAAGTGCTGGAGGCCTTCCAGCGTTCCGGCATGAAGCCGGAATGGATGATCCTGGAAGTGCTGCCGGTGCTGCCGCCGGAACTGCGTCCGCTGGTGCCGCTGGACGGCGGTCGCTTCGCGACTTCCGATCTGAACGATCTGTATCGCCGCGTGATCAACCGTAACAACCGTCTGAAGCGCCTGCTGGAACTGCGCGCGCCGGACATCATCGTGCGCAACGAGAAGCGCATGCTGCAGGAATCGGTTGACTCGCTGCTGGACAACGGCCGTCGCGGCAAGGCGATGACCGGCGCCAACAAGCGTCCGCTGAAGTCGCTGGCCGACATGATCAAGGGCAAGGGCGGTCGTTTCCGTCAGAACTTGCTGGGTAAGCGCGTGGACTACTCCGGTCGTTCCGTGATTACCGTGGGCCCGACCCTGCGTCTGCATCAGTGCGGCCTGCCTAAGAAAATGGCGCTGGAGCTGTTCAAGCCTTTCATCTTCCACAAGCTGGAAGTGATGGGTCTGGCCTCCACCATCAAGGCGGCCAAGAAGCTGGTAGAGCAGGAAGTGCCGGAAGTCTGGGACATCCTGGAAGACGTGATCCGCGAGCATCCGGTGCTGCTGAACCGCGCGCCGACGCTGCACCGCCTGGGTATCCAGGCGTTCGAGCCGGTGCTGATCGAAGGCAAGGCCATCCAACTGCACCCGCTGGTCTGCGCGGCGTTCAACGCCGACTTCGACGGTGACCAGATGGCTGTTCACGTGCCGCTGTCGCTGGAAGCGCAGATGGAAGCCCGCACTCTGATGCTGGCCACCAACAACGTGCTGTCCCCGGCCAACGGCGACCCGATCATCGTGCCGTCGCAGGATATCGTGTTGGGTCTGTACTACATGACCCGCGATAAGGTGAACGGCAAGGGCGAAGGCATGGTGTTTGCGGACACCAAGGAAGTGCATCGCGCCTACGAAACCCGTCAGGTTGAACTGGCGACGCGCATCACCGTGCGTCTGCGCGAGTGGGAAAAAGACGAGCAGGGCGAGTTCCAGCCGGTGATCAAGCGTTACGACACCACCGTGGGCCGCGCCATTCTGTCCGACATCCTGCCGAAAGGCCTGCCGTTCGAGCACATCAACAAGGCGCTGAAGAAGAAGGAAATCTCCAAGCTGATCAACGTATCGTTCCGCCGTTGCGGCATCCGCGATACCGTGATCTTCGCCGACCAGTTGATGTACACCGGTTTCGCCTACTCCACTCGCGGCGGCATCTCCATTTGCGTGGACGATATGCAGATCCCGGCCAAGAAGGTCGACCTGCTCGCCGACGCGCAGAAGGAAGTCAAAGAGATCGAAGAGCAGTACCGTCAAGGTCTGGTGACCCAGGGCGAACGCTACAACAAGGTAGTGGACATCTGGGGCCGCACCGGCGACAAGATTGCCAAGGCGATGATGGACGAGCTGTCCAAGCAGAAGGTGCTGGACCGCGAAGGCAAGGAAGTCGATCAGGAATCCTTCAACTCCATTTACATGATGGCCGACTCGGGCGCGCGGGGTTCCGCCGCTCAGATCAAGCAGCTGGCCGGCATGCGGGGTCTGATGGCCAAGCCGGACGGCTCGATTATCGAGACGCCGATTACCGCGAACTTCCGCGAAGGCCTGACCGTACTGCAGTACTTTATTTCCACTCACGGTGCGCGTAAGGGTCTGGCGGATACCGCTTTGAAGACCGCGAACTCCGGTTACCTGACGCGTCGTCTGGTCGACGTGACCCAGGACTTGGTGGTGATCGAGGACGATTGCGGCACCAGCAACGGCTTCACCATGAAGGCCGTACTGCAAGGCGGCGACGTGATCGAACCGCTGCGCGACCGCATCCTGGGCCGCGTGGCCGCGATCGACCTGGTGGATCCGTCCACCGGCGAGACCGTGATCGAAGCCGGCACGCTGCTGGACGAGCATCTGGTGGACGTGGTGGACAGCTTGGGCATCGACGAAGTGAAGGTGCGTACCGCCATCACTTGCGACACCCGCTACGGCCTGTGCGCCAAGTGCTATGGTCGCGACCTGGCGCGCGGCAAGCGCGTCAACGCCGGCGAAGCCATCGGCGTGATCGCCGCCCAGTCCATTGGCGAACCGGGCACCCAGCTGACCATGCGTACCTTCCACATCGGTGGCGCGGCGTCGCGAAACGCGGCCGCCAGCCAGGTGGAGGGCAAGTCCAACGGCACCGTGCGCTTCTCCAGTCAGATGCGCTATGTGGCGAACACCAAGGGCGAGCTGATCGTCATCACCCGCTCCGGCGAAGTGGTGATCCACGACGATATGGGCCGTGAGCGCGAGCGTCACAAAGTGCCGTACGGCGCGACCCTGATGGTCACCGACGGTCTGGTGATCAAGGCGGGCGCCGTGTTGGCCACTTGGGACCCGCACACCCGTCCGATCATCACCGAGTACGCTGGCCGCGTGAAGTTCGAAAACGTGGAAGAGGGCAACACCGTAGCCAAGCAGACCGACGAAGTGACGGGTCTGTCGACGCTGGTGGTGATCGATCCGAAGCGCCGCGCCGGTTCGCAGTCCAAGATGCTGCGTCCTCTGGTGAAGCTGCTGGACGACAACGGCAACGAAGTGAAGCTGGCCGGTTCCGAAGCCTCGGTATCGATCACCTTCCAGGTGGGCGCCATTATCACGGTGCGCGACGGTCAGGAAGTGGGCAAGGGCGAAGTGCTGGCCCGCATCCCGCAAGAATCGTCCAAGACCCGCGATATTACCGGTGGTCTGCCGCGTGTGGCCGAGCTGTTCGAAGCGCGTTCGCCGAAAGACGCCGGCATGCTGGCGGAAGTGACCGGTACGATCTCCTTCGGCAAGGACACCAAGGGCAAGCAGCGCCTGATCATCACCGATCTGGAGGGCAACGGTTACGAAAACCTGATCCCGAAAGACAAGCACGTGCTGGTGCACGACGGTCAGGTGGTGAACCGCGGCGAATCCATCGTCGACGGTCCGGTGGATCCGCACGACATTCTGCGTCTGCAGGGTATCGAGGCCTTGGCCCGCTACATCGTTCAAGAGGTGCAGGAGGTGTATCGTCTGCAGGGCGTGAAGATCAACGACAAGCACATCGAGGTGATCATTCGCCAGATGCTGCGTCGCGTGATCATCTCCGACAGCGGCGACACCGAGTTCATCCAGGGCGAGCAGGTGGAACGCGCCGACGCGCTGGAAATGAACGACAAGATGCTGGCGGAAGGCCGTGAGCCTGCGCAGTACGAAAACGTGCTGCTGGGTATCACCAAGGCGTCCTTGTCCACCGACTCCTTCATCTCCGCGGCTTCCTTCCAGGAAACCACCCGCGTGCTGACCGAAGCGGCGATCATGGGCAAGAAGGACGACTTGCGCGGCCTGAAGGAAAACGTGATCGTCGGTCGTCTGATCCCGGCGGGTACCGGCCTGGCTTACCACCGCACCCGTCGCGGTTCGACGCAGCATACGCTGGAAGCGGCCGAAGCTCAGTTCTTCGACATCGCCCCGGCCGACGCGCTCGACAGCAACGAATAACGCTTAGTCGCCCTGGCCGGAAGGGGCGGAATTGCCCGCCTCGGAAGGCCCTGACGCAAAGTGTTGAAAAAACGCTGCCCTATCAACGGTTAAGGTGATGGGGCGGCGTTGTTTTCATTGACGGTAGGACGTTGACTAAAATATAATCCTCCGTCCTTTCTGGCGGCGTGTTGCCGCTGGAGAGCTTCAACTAGGAACTGATAGTAATGCCAACCATTAACCAACTCGTTCGCAAAGGCCGCGTCGCCATCAAGGCGAAGAGCAAGGTGCCTGCGCTGGAAGCCTGCCCGCAGAAGCGTGGCGTGTGCACCCGTGTCTACACCACCACTCCGAAGAAGCCGAACTCGGCTCTGCGTAAAGTGTGCAAGGTTCGTCTGACCAACGGTTTCGAAGTGATTTCCTACATTGGTGGTGAAGGCCACAACCTGCAGGAACACTCCGTAGTGCTGCTCCGCGGCGGTCGTGTAAAAGACTTGCCGGGTGTTCGCTACCACACCGTTCGCGGCTCCCTCGACACCGCAGGTGTTAAAGACCGTAAACAGGCTCGTTCCAAGTACGGCGCCAAGCGTCCCAAGTAATTGGGTTGCACTCAAGGCGGCCTGATCAACACTCAGGGTCGTCTAGTAAGTGACTGCTCCATTGGGTAGTCATGAGCCAAAGCTCAACTGAATAATCTAAGGAAGTAACATGCCACGTCGCAGAGAAGTCCCCAAGCGCGAAATCCTGCCGGATCCGAAGTTCGGTTCCCAGGACCTGTCCAAGTTCATGAACGTAGTCATGATCGATGGCAAGAAATCCGTTGCAGAACGCATCATCTACGGTGCTCTGGAACAGATCGAAAAGAAATCCGGCAAGAATGCCCTGGAAGTATTCAACACCGCTCTGGCCAACGCCAAGCCGGTTGTTGAAGTAAAAAGCCGCCGTGTAGGCGGTGCCAACTATCAAGTTCCTGTTGAAGTACGTCCGTCGCGTCGTATGGCTCTGGCCATGCGTTGGCTGCGCGACGCTGCGCGCAAGCGCGGCGAAAAGTCCATGGACCTGCGCCTGGCTGGTGAGTTGCTCGACGCGGCCGAAGGCCGTGGCGGCGCGATGAAGAAGCGTGACGAAGTGCACCGTATGGCAGAAGCCAACAAGGCCTTCTCGCACTTCCGCTTCTAAGCAGACCCACTATTTAAGGTGTAGATCGTGGCAAGGAAAACCCCCATTGAGCGTTACCGTAACATCGGTATCTCCGCTCACATTGACGCCGGTAAGACGACCACTACCGAGCGTATTCTGTTTTACACCGGTGTGAACCACAAGCTGGGCGAGGTTCATGACGGCGCTGCCACCACCGACTGGATGGAGCAGGAGCAGGAGCGTGGCATTACCATCACCTCCGCTGCTGTGACCACCTTCTGGAAAGGTATGGGGATGCAGTTCCCCGAGCACCGCTTCAACATCATCGACACCCCGGGACACGTGGACTTTACCATTGAGGTAGAGCGTTCCATGCGTGTACTGGACGGCGCGGTGATGGTGTACTGCGCGGTGGGCGGCGTTCAGCCCCAGTCTGAAACCGTATGGCGTCAGGCTAACAAGTACAAAGTTCCGCGTATCGCCTTCGTGAACAAGATGGACCGTCAAGGCGCCAACTTCTTCCGTGCGGTTGAACAGGTGAAGACTCGCCTGCGCGGCAACCCGGTGCCCATCGTTGTGCCTATCGGCGCTGAAGATGGTTTCACCGGCGTGGTCGATCTGTTGAAGATGAAGGCCATCATCTGGGATGAAGCGTCCCAGGGCATGAAATTCGAATACGGCGACATTCCGGCCGATCTGGTTTCCGTGGCCGAAGAATGGCGCGAAAAAATGGTCGAAGCCGCTGCCGAAGTCAGCGACGAGATGATGGACAAGTACTTGGGCGGCGAAACGCTGACCGAGGAAGAAATCATCGCCGGCCTGCGCGAGCGTACCCTGCGTTGCGAAATTCAGCCGATGCTGTGCGGCTCCGCGTTCAAGAACAAGGGTGTTCAGCGCATGCTGGACGCCGTGATTGAACTGCTGCCGGCGCCGATCGACATTCCGGCCATCGCGGGTGAAACCGACGGCAAGCCGGCCGAGCGTCACGCTTCCGACGACGAGCCGTTCTCGGCTCTGGCGTTCAAGCTGATGAACGACCCGTACGTTGGTCAGCTGACCTTCTTCCGCGTCTACTCCGGTGTGGTGAAGTCCGGTGATACCGTGCTGAACTCCATCAAGGGCAAGAAAGAGCGTATCGGCCGTATCGTGCAGATGATGGCGAACGACCGTATCGAGCTGGAAGAAGTGCGTGCCGGCGACATCGCCGCCGCCATCGGCCTGAAAGAAGTGACCACCGGCGAAACCCTGTGCGATCTGAACGCCGAAATCATCCTGGAGCGCATGGAGTTCCCGGAGCCGGTGATTCACGTTGCCGTTGAGCCGAAGACCAAGGCCGACCAGGAGAAGATGGGCGTTGCCCTGAACCGCCTGGCCAAGGAAGACCCGTCGTTCCGCGTGCGTACCGACGAAGAATCCGGCCAGACCATTATTTCCGGTATGGGCGAACTGCACCTGGAAATTCTGGTTGACCGCATGCGGCGTGAATTTGGCGTTGAAGCCAACGTTGGCGCTCCGCAAGTGGCTTACCGCGAAACCATTACCAAAGTCGTTACCGACGTTGACGGCAAGCACGTCAAGCAGTCCGGTGGTAAGGGTCAGTACGGCCACGCAGTCATTACCCTGGAGCCGTCCGGCGAGGGCAATGGCTACAAGTTTGTCGACGAGATCAAGGGTGGCGTGATTCCGCGTGAATTCATTCCGTCCGTGGACAAGGGTATTCAGAACACCCTGTCCAGCGGTATTCTCGCCGGCTTCCCGGTGGTTGACGTTACCGTGCGTCTGACCTTCGGTTCCTACCACGACGTCGACTCCTCGCAGATCGCGTTCGAACTGGCGGGCTCCCTGGCATTCAAAGAAGCCATGCGCCGCGCCGGTCCGTGCATCCTCGAGCCGATGATGGCGGTGGAAGTGGAAACTCCGGAAGAGTACATGGGCGATGTGATGGGCGACTTGAACCGTCGTCGCGGCATCGTTCAGGGTATGGACGACGATGGTTTGGGTGGCAAGAAGATCAAGGCCGAAGTACCGCTGGCCGAGATGTTCGGTTACTCCACCGACCTGCGTTCCGCTACCCAGGGTCGTGCGACTTACTCCATGGAGTTCAAGCACTACTCCGAAGCTCCGAAGCATGTTGCCGACGCCGTAATGGCCGCTCGCAAGTAATGCGCGCTGAGGCTGGCCGGGCCGAAAGGTCCGGTCAGTCCCGATCTAATGTTCTTTAATTAAGGATTTTTGCAAAATGGCAAAAGAAAAGTTTGAGCGGACCAAACCGCACGTAAACGTAGGCACCATCGGTCACGTGGACCATGGTAAAACCACTCTGACCGCTGCTATCACCACCATTCTGTCCAAGAAGTTCGGCGGCGAAGCCAAAGACTACTCCCAGATCGACAGCGCGCCGGAAGAGAAGGCTCGTGGTATTACCATTAATACCGCTCACGTAGAATACGAAACCGAGTCCCGTCACTACGCTCACGTAGACTGCCCGGGTCACGCCGACTACGTTAAGAACATGATTACCGGTGCTGCCCAGATGGACGGCGCTATCCTGGTGTGCTCGGCCGCTGACGGTCCGATGCCGCAAACCCGCGAACACATCCTGCTGTCCCGTCAGGTTGGCGTTCCGTACATCATCGTGTTCCTGAACAAGGCCGACCTGGTGGACGACGCTGAGCTGCTGGAACTGGTTGAAATGGAAGTTCGCGATCTGCTGTCTTCCTACGACTTCCCGGGCGACGATACCCCGGTGGTGATCGGCTCCGCTCGTCTGGCGCTGGAAGGCGACCAGTCCGAATACGGCGAACCGGCCATCTTCAAGCTGGCTGCTGCTCTGGATTCCTACATCCCGACTCCGGAACGCGCCATCGACAAGCCGTTCCTGCTGCCGATCGAAGACGTGTTCTCGATCTCCGGCCGCGGCACCGTGGTAACCGGTCGCGTAGAGCGCGGCATTGTTAAAGTCGGCGAAGAACTGGAAATCGTGGGCCTGAAGGCTACCGCGAAGACCACTTGCACTGGCGTGGAAATGTTCCGCAAGCTGCTGGACCAAGGTCAAGCCGGCGACAACGTGGGCGTGCTGCTGCGCGGCACCAAGCGTGAAGACGTTGAGCGTGGTCAGGTGTTGGCTAAGCCGGGTTCCATCACCCCGCACACCAAGTTCCAGGCTTCGGTATACGTACTGAGCAAAGACGAAGGTGGCCGTCACACCCCGTTCTTCGCGAACTACCGTCCGCAGTTCTACTTCCGCACCACCGACGTAACGGGCGCCGTTACCCTGTCGGAAGGCGTGGAAATGGTAATGCCGGGCGACAACGTGGAGATCACTGTTGAGCTGATCGCTCCGATCGCCATGGAAGATGGTCTGCGTTTCGCCATCCGCGAAGGCGGTCGTACCGTCGGCGCCGGCGTTGTTGCCAAGATCATCGCTTAAGGATCGGAGAATCTAATGTCTAGCCAGAAAATCCGCATCCGCCTGAAAGCTTTCGATTACAACCTGATCGATCGCTCCGCTCAGGAAATCGTTGAAACCGCCAAGCGCACCGGCGCCGTTGTTAAGGGCCCGGTTCCGCTGCCGACCAAAATCGAGCGTTTCAACGTTCTGCGTTCCCCGCACGTGAACAAGACTTCCCGCGACCAGCTGGAAATCCGCACTCACCTGCGTCTGATGGACATCGTGGATCCGACCGACAAGACCGTCGACGCTCTGATGAAGCTCGACCTGCCGGCCGGTGTTGATGTGGAAATCAAGCTGCAGTAATCGCTTAAGTTCAAGGGTTTGCGAGCTAAGTTCTTGCGATTCTTGAATTTTCTGTGATACATTAGCGGACTCGCCATTTTGGCGAGTCCGTTTTTGTTTTTTCTGTCGTGTTTTTTATGCCGGTCAATCGTAATCGGCGCCTGAAAAAGGAAATAAACATGAGTTTAGGTCTTGTCGGTCGCAAAGTCGGCATGACCCGCATTTTTGCCGAAGATGGCGCAACCATCCCGGTAACTGTGCTGGACATGTCCGCTAACCGCGTCACGCAAATCAAAACTGCTGAAACCGACGGCTACAATGCCGTGCAGGTTACCTATGGCTCCAAAAAGGCCAGCCGTGTTGTTAAGGCTGCCGCGGGCCACTTCGCCAAGGCTGGCGTTGAAGCAGGTCTGGGTCTGGTCGAGTTTCCGCTGACCGCCTCCGATCTGTCCAACTTCAAGCCGGGCGATGCCATCGCTGTTGAGATCTTCACCGTTGGTCAACTGGTTGATGTAACCGGCACCTCCAAAGGTAAAGGCTTCTCCGGCGTGATCAAGCGTCACAACTTCTCTTCCAACCGTGCTTCCCATGGTAACTCGCGTTCGCATAACACGCCGGGTTCCATCGGTCAGGCGCAAGATCCGGGCCGCGTTTTCCCGGGTAAGCGCATGGCGGGCCAATACGGTAACGTCAAGAGCACCGTGCAGTGCCTGGAAATCGTTCGTGTCGATGCCGAGCGTCAACTGATTCTGGTTAAAGGTGCTGTTCCTGGCGCCAAGAACGGTGACGTAGTCGTTCGTCCTAGCGTGAAGGCAGGTGCGTGATGGAATTGAATGTAATCAATACCCAAGGCAAGGCTGTTGGCAGCCTGCAAGTGTCCGACTCTTTGTTCGGCCGCGAGTACAACGAAGCCCTGGTGCACCAGGTTGTTACCGCATTCCTGGCGAATGCTCGTAGCGCCAACCGCGCCCAGCTGACCCGTGCTGAAGTGAAGCACTCGACCAAGAAGCCTTTCCGTCAGAAAGGTACTGGTAACGCTCGTGCCGGTATGACTTCCACCCCGAACCGTCGTGGTGGTGGCCGTGCCTTCCCGAACAAGCCGGACGAGAACTTCACCCAGAAAGTTAACCGCAAGATGTTCCGTGCAGGCATGGCCGCGATTCTGTCGCAGCTGGTTCGCGACGAACGCCTGATCGTGGTTGACGAACTGAACGTTGAAAGCCCGAAGACCAAAGAATTCGTTGGCGCCGTTCAGCCCATGGGCCTGGAGCAGGCTTTGTTCATCACTAGCGAGCTGAGCGAAAACCTCTATCTCTCTTCGCGTAACCTGACTAACGTGCTGGTTATCGAAGCGGTTCAAGCTGACCCGTACAGCCTGTTGCGCTTCAAGAAGACCGTGATCACTCGCGATGCTGTGAAGCAACTTGAGGAGCAGTGGGCATGAACCAAGAACGTCTGTTGCAAGTAATTCTTGCTCCCATCGTTTCCGAAAAGAGCACCATGATTGCTGAGAAGAACCAGCAAATGGCGTTCCGCGTTGCTAAAGATGCGACCAAGCCGGAAATCAAGGCTGCTGTTGAAATGCTGTTCAATGTAAAAGTTGAAGGTGTTTCCACTGTCAATGTCAAGGGCAAGGTTAAGCGCTTTGGCCGTTCCATCGGTCGTCGCAGTGACTGGAAAAAGGCCTACGTTAGCCTGGTGGAAGGTCAAGAAATTGATCTGACCGCTACCCCGGCCGCAGCGGAGTAAGGAGATAGAGCATGCCTATCGTTAAGGTAAAACCGACTTCCGCGGGCCGCCGTGCCGTTGTCAAGGTAGTAAACCCTGACCTGCACAAAGGTGCTCCGCACGCCGCCCTGTTGGAAAAGAAATCTTCCACCGGTGGCCGTAATCACAATGGTCACATCACCACGCGTCATCGTGGCGGTGGCCATAAGAAGCACTACCGCATCATCGACTTCCGTCGCAACAAGGATGGCATCCCGGCTAAAGTGGAACGCATCGAATACGATCCGAACCGCACCGCCCACATCGCCCTCCTGTGCTACGCCGATGGCGAGCGTCGCTACATCATCGCCCCGCGCGGTGTGAAGGCCGGCGCCGAGCTGTTGTCCGGCGCGGAAGCTCCGATCAAGGCCGGTAACGCTCTGCCGATCCGCAACATCCCGGTGGGTACCACTATCCACTGCGTGGAAATGCAGCCTGGCAAGGGCGCCCAGATGGTTCGTTCCGCTGGTGCATCCGCAATGCTGCTGGCTCGCGAAGGCGCTTACGCTCAACTGCGTCTGCGCTCGGGCGAAATCCGCCTGGTGCATGTTGATTGCCGTGCAACTATTGGTGAAGTGGGTAACGAAGAGCACTCCCTGCGCAAGCTGGGTAAAGCTGGTGCTACCCGCTGGCGTGGTATCCGTCCGACCGTACGTGGCGTTGCCATGAACCCGGTTGACCACCCGCATGGTGGTGGTGAAGGCCGCACTGGTGAAGGCCGTGTGCCGGTTAGCCCGTGGGGTACTCCGACTAAGGGCTTCCGTACCCGCCGCAACAAGCGTACCGACAATATGATCGTACGCCGTCGCTATTCCAAAAAAGGGTAATTGACAATGGCACGTTCGCAGAAAAAAGGCCCGTTCGTTGATCTGCATCTGCTGAAAAAAGTAGATGCGGTGCGGGCAACCAGCGACAAGCGTCCGATCAAGACTTGGTCGCGTCGTTCGACCATCCTGCCGGATTTCATTGGTCTGACCATCGCTGTGCACAACGGTCGCACCCATGTGCCTGTTTATGTTTCCGAAAACATGGTCGGCCATAAACTGGGCGAATTCTCGCTGACTCGTACCTTCAAAGGCCACGCGGCCGATAAGAAGGCGAAGAAGAGATAAGGTGAAGCGATGAGAGTATCTGCAAATCTGAAAAGCGTTCGCCTGTCGGCACAAAAATGCCGCCTGGTGGCCGATCTGATCCGCGGCAAGTCCGTTGATCAGGCTCTGAATATCTTGGCCTTCTCCCCGAAGAAGGGCGCGGTAATCATCAAGAAAGTGCTGGAATCTGCCATCGCTAACGCCGAGCACAACGAAGGCGCCGACATTGACACCCTGCGTGTTACCGGCATCTTTGTTGACAAAGGCGCTAGTCTGAAGCGTTTCACTGCCCGTGCTAAGGGTCGTGGCAATCGCATCGAAAAGCAGACCTGCCACATCTCGTTGACCGTTGGCAATTAAGGGGTAAGAAATGGGTCAGAAGATTCATCCGACGGGATTCCGTCTTGCCGTTAACAAAAACTGGTCTTCCAAGTGGTTCGCGAATTCGCAGAACTTCCCGGAAATGCTGAAGCAGGATATCGAAGTTCGCGAATTCCTGAAAAAGCGTCTGGGTCACGCTTCGGTTGGCCGTGTGACCATCGAGCGCCCGGCTAAGTCCGCCCGCATCACCATCCACAGTGCCCGCCCGGGTGTTGTGATCGGTAAAAAAGGCGAAGACATCGAGCTGCTCAAGCAAGAACTGCAAAAGCGCCTGGGCGTTCCTGTGCATGTGAACATCGAAGAAGTTCGCAAGCCGGAACTGGACGCTCAAATCATCGCCGACGGCATCGCTTCCCAGCTGGAGAAGCGCGTGATGTTCCGTCGCGCCATGAAACGCGCTATGCAAAACGCAATGCGCATGGGCGCTCAAGGCATCAAGATCATGAGCTCCGGCCGTCTGAACGGTATCGACATCGCTCGTAGCGAATGGTACCGCGAAGGCCGCGTGCCGCTGCATACCCTGCGCGCAGACGTAGACTACGCAACCTCCGAAGCCAAGACCACCTACGGGATCATCGGCATCAAGGTATGGGTATACAAGGGCGAGCTCAAGCCGGGTCAAGTTCAGCCGGCTCCGGTAGCGACCGAGAAGAAATCGAGAAAGGGTGCTCGAAATGCTGCAGCCAACTAGACTCAAGTACCGTAAACAGCATAAAGGCCGCAACACGGGTATCGCTACTCGTGGCAACAAAGTGAGCTTTGGTGATTTCGGTCTGAAGGCGGTTGGTCGTGGTCGTCTGACCGCGCGCCAGATCGAAGCTGCGCGTCGCGCGATGACCCGTCACATCAAACGTGGCGGCCGCATCTGGATCCGCATCTTCCCGGACAAGCCGATCACCTCCAAGCCTGCTGAAGTTCGTATGGGCGGGGGTAAAGGCTCTCCGGAGTACTACGTGGCCGAAATCCAGCCTGGCAAGATGCTGTATGAAATGGATGGTGTTTCCGAGGAACTCGCTCGTGAAGCTTTCCGTCTGGCCGCAGCCAAGTTGCCGATCGCCACTGTGTTTGTAACTAGACAGGTAGGTCAGTAATGAAAGCGTCCGAACTGAAAGCCAAAACTGTTGACGAGCTGAAGGCGGAACTGCTTAGCCTCTTGAAGGCCCAGTTTGCTCTGCGTATGCAGCACGCCACTCAGCAACTCGCCAAGACCTCTGAACTGAAGAAAGTACGTCGCGACATCGCTCGCGTGCGCACCGTTCTGAAAGAAAAGGCAGTTTAAGATGAGCGAAACCAAAGTGGTACGTACGCTGACCGGTACCGTAGTCAGCGACAAGATGGATAAGACCGTGACCGTACTGGTCGAGCGCAAAGTAAAGCACCCGATCTACGGCAAAATTATCCGTCGTTCTAAGAAGTTCCACGCGCACGACGAGAACAACGAGTTCAAGGCCGGCGATATCGTTGTTATCAGCGAGTCCCGTCCGCTCTCGAAGACCAAGACGTGGGTGGTAACTGCCCTGGTAGAGAAATCCCGCCAGGTGTAAAGACTTGCAGGGGGCGAAAGCTCCCTGTATAATGGCCATCTTCCTACTCCTATCGAGTAGGAGTTCCGCCCTTACGGGGTCCAAAACTGGCCGTTGGATACGCCACAGTTTCTGTGGCGTTTCGTCTGTTTGGTCTTGCTCTTATGCGAGAAACCGGCAGGTGAGAGTGACGGATAAAGTTGGATTAGAAAGGTAATCATCACATGATCCAAATGCAGACCATGCTTGAGGTCGCTGACAATACAGGTGCGCGTCACGTTATGTGCATCAAGGTATTGGGCGGTTCCAAGCGTCGCTATGCAAGCGTAGGCGACATCATCAAGGTGACCATCAAGGATGCTGCTCCGCGCGGACGCGTCAAAAAAGGCGACGTTTACAACGCGGTTGTGGTTCGCACTGCCAAAGGCGTGCGTCGTCCGGATGGCTCGTTGATCAAGTTCGACGGCAATGCCGCCGTCCTGCTCAACAACAAGCTTGAGCCTATCGGCACTCGTATCTTCGGGCCTGTTACGCGTGAACTGCGTACCGAGCGCTTCATGAAGATCGTTTCGCTGGCTCCTGAAGTACTGTAAGGAGATCGCATGCGCAAAATTCGCAAGGGTGATGAAGTCGTAGTAATCACCGGCAAAGACAAAGGTAAGCGCGGCACCGTTCTGCGCGTTCTGGACGAGAAACTGGTTGTTGAAGGCGTGAATGTCGCCAAGAAACACCAGAAGCCGAATCCGGTGCGTGGCGTGGCCGGCGGCATCGTTGAAAAGACCATGCCTGTTGACGCATCGAACGTCGCCATTTTCAATCCGGCAAGCCAAAAGGCTGACCGCGTAGGCTTCAAGGTTCTTGAAGACGGCCGCAAGGTACGCGTGTTCAAGTCCAACGGCGAAGTCATTGGCGCGTAAGGAACAAAACATGGCACGTCTCTACGATTTCTACAAAGACACCGTAGTGCCTGAACTGATGAAACAGTTCGGCTACAAGTCGATCATGCAAGTCCCGCGCATTGAGAAGATCACTGTGAACATGGGTGTGGGCGAAGCTGTTGCCGATAAAAAGGTAATGGATTTCGCCGTGGGCGACCTGGAAAAGATCGCCGGCCAGAAGCCGGTTGTCACCACCGCTCGCAAATCCATCGCAGGCTTCAAGATTCGCGATCACTACCCGGTAGGTTGCAAGGTAACTCTGCGTCGCGAACGCATGTACGAGTTCCTGGACCGCCTGGTGACGATCGCGCTGCCGCGCGTTCGCGACTTCCGTGGTGTTTCCGCCAAGTCTTTCGACGGCCGCGGCAACTACAACATGGGCGTTAAAGAACAGATCATCTTCCCGGAAATCGAGTACGACAAGATCGATGCTCTGCGTGGTATGAACATTACTGTTACCACCACCGCGAAGACTGACGAAGAGGCCCGCGCTTTGCTGGCCGCGTTCAAGTTCCCGTTCAAGGGTTAAGCACATGGCAAAACTTGCACTGATTCAGCGCGAAGAGAAGCGTGTCAAGCTGGCTGCAAAATTTGCTGCCAAGCGCGAAGCCCTTATCGCGACTATCAACAATCAAAGCCTCTCGGAAGAAGAGCGCTTTGCAGCTCGCCTGCAACTGCAGCAGCTGCCGCGCAATGCTTCCCCGGTTCGCCAGCGTCGTCGCTGCGCCATCACCGGTCGTCCGCGTGGCGTATTCCGCAAATTCGGTCTGGGTCGTAACAAACTCCGTGAAATCGCTCTGAAGGGCGAGATTCCGGGGGTTGTGAAGGCCAGCTGGTAATAGGAGACACATAAATGAGCATGCACGATCCTATTTCCGATATGTTGACCCGCATCCGCAACGGCCAAATGGCTTCCAAGGTGGCAGTTTCCATGCCGTCTTCCAAGCTGAAAATTGCGCTGGCGCAGGTGTTGAAAGAAGAAGGCTACATCGAAGACTTCGCCGTTGCCGGCGAAGAGAAGAAGCCTGTTCTCGATATCCAGCTCAAGTACTATGCTGGCCGTCCGGTGATTGAGCGCATTGACCGCGTCTCCCGCCCTGGCCTGCGTGTGTACAAGGGCTCCACCGAAATCCCGAAAGTCATGAATGGCTTGGGCGTGGCTATCCTGTCCACCTCCAAAGGCGTTATGACTGATCGCAAAGCGCGCGCGGCCGGCATCGGCGGCGAGTTGCTGTGCGTCGTGGCTTAAGGGGGTCAAATGTCTCGCGTAGCTAAGAATCCCGTAGTCATCCCGGCTGGCGTCGAAGTGAAGTTCGGCGCTGCAGAAGTGACTGTTAAGGGCGCCCTGGGCTCCCTGAGCACCGCTCTGTGCGAAGAGGTAGATGTCAAGCTGGACAACGGCCAACTGACATTCGCCGCCAAGAACGACAGCAAATTCGCTCGTGCCATGTCCGGCACCCTGCGCGCGCTGCTGAACAATATGGTGACCGGCGTGTCCAAAGGCTTCGAGAAGAAGCTGCAGCTGGTAGGCGTGGGCTATCGTGCCCAGGCTCAAGGCGACACCCTGAACCTGTCTCTGGGTTTCTCCCACCCGGTGGCTCATCAAATGCCTGAAGGCGTTAAAGCTGAGACCCCGAGTCAGACCGAGATCCTGATCAAAGGCGCTGACAAACAGCGCGTTGGCCAGGTGGCTGCCGAAATCCGCGCTTACCGCGCTCCTGAGCCGTACAAAGGCAAGGGCGTTCGTTACGCTGATGAGGTTGTGGTTCTGAAAGAAACCAAGAAGAAGTAACTGAGGCACTGATATGGACAAGAAACAAGCTCGACTCCGCCGCGCACGTAAAACCCGTGCCCGGATCGCGGAGCTCAAGATGGTGCGTCTCACTGTGTATCGCACCAATAGCCACATTTATGCCCAGATCGTTGATGAGACCGGCAGCAAAGTACTGGCCAGCGCTTCTTCGCTGGAAGCCGACGTGCGCGCTGATCTCAAAAATGGCGGCAACGTGGCAACTGCAGCCGTGATCGGCAAGCGCATTGCTGAAAAAGCAAAAGCTGCTGGCATCGAGAAAGTTGCTTTCGACCGCTCTGGTTTCAAATACCACGGTCGTATGAAAGCGCTGGCTGACGCCGCTCGCGAACACGGTCTCGTATTCTAATTCGGAGTGAAGAATGGCTAAACACGAAACGGAAGATCGTGGCGACGGTCTGGTCGAGAAAATGATCAGCGTCAACCGCGTCACCAAAGTGGTTAAAGGCGGCCGTATCATGGCTTTCTCCGCCTTGACCGTGGTTGGTGATGGCGATGGCGGAATCGGCATGGGTAAGGGCCGTTCCAAGGAAGTTCCGGTTGCCGTACAAAAGGCAATGGAACAAGCTCGCCACAACATGGTTAAGGTTCCGTTGAAAAACGGCACTTTCCACCACACTGTGGTTGGCAAGCACGGCGCTACTACTGTATTCATCCAGCCCGCTAAAGAAGGTACCGGTGTAAAAGCCGGCGGCCCGATGCGCGCTATCTTTGATGCTATGGGTGTTCATAACGTCTCGGCGAAAATTCATGGTTCCACCAACCCGTACAACGTGGTGCGTGCAACTCTGGATGGTCTGAGCAACATCAACACCCCGGCGCAAATCGCCTCCAAGCGTGGCCTGAGCGTCGAGGACATCCTGGGGTGAGCCATGAGTAACGCCAAGACTGTAAAGGTCACTCTGGTAAAGAGCCTGATCGGTCGCCTGGAGTCTCACAAGGCTTGCGCCCGTGGTCTGGGTCTGAAGAAGATTCGCCAGACTGTTGAAGTGCTCGATACCCCTGAAAACCGTGGCATGATCAACAAGATCAGCTACTTGTTGAAATTCGAGGGCTAAGCGATGCTGCTGAACACTGTACAGCCGGGTGCCGGCGCCAAGCATGCCAAGCGCCGTGTAGGCCGTGGCATCGGCAGCGGCCTGGGCAAGACTTGTGGCCGCGGTCACAAAGGTCAGAAGAGCCGTGCAGGTGGTTTCCACAAGGTTGGTTTCGAAGGCGGTCAAATGCCGCTGCAACGTCGTCTGCCGAAGCGCGGCTTCAAGTCGCTGAACGCAGGCAAGGTTGCCGAGATTCGCCTGTCCGAACTGAACCTGCTGCCGGTTGATGAAATCGACCTGCTCTCTCTCAAGCAAGCTGGTCTGGCTTCCATCCAGGTGACTTCCGCCAAGGTGGTGCTGTCCGGCAAGATTGAGCGCGCAGTAAAACTGCGCGGCGTTGGCGTAACTGCCGGCGCTCGCGCCGCCATCGAAGCTGCCGGCGGCAGCGTAGAATAAGGCAATAATCTGTGGCGAATACTTCTCTAGTGGCAAATGCCAATAAGTTTGGTGATCTCAAGCGTCGAATCTGGTTCCTGATTGGTGCCCTGATCGTTTATCGCATCGGTGCCCACATTCCGGTTCCGGGTATCAACCCTGCCGAGCTAGCGAAGTTGTTCCACTCATCGCAGACGGGCCTGCTCGACATGTTCAACATGTTCTCGGGCGGCGCCCTCTCGAGGTTTACGGTGTTTGCCATCGGCATCATGCCGTACATCTCCGCCTCCATCATTCTTCAGCTTGCCTCCGAGGTTCTTCCGAGCCTCAAGCAGCTGAAGAAGGAGGGCGATGCGGGACGTCGTAAGATAACCCAGTACACACGTTACGCCACCGTTTTGCTCGCGACTTTCCAAAGTTTCGGCATTGCGGTGATGCTGTACAAGCAGCCTAACCTGGTGGTGACTCCGCAGTGGGAGTTCTACCTGACGACAGTCGTATCGCTGGTAACCGGCACCATGTTCCTCATGTGGCTGGGCGAGCAGATCACCGAGCGCGGAATTGGCAACGGTATTTCGTTGATCATTTGCGCGGGTATCGCCGCAGGCGTTCCGGCTGCGATCGGCAAGACCTTGACTCTGACCAGTCAGGGTTCTTTGCCCATCCTGTTTGCCGTCGTGTTGTTTGTCGGAGTGATCGTAGTGACTTATGTGGTGGTGTACGCCGAGCGCGGCCAACGCAAAGTCCTGGTGAACTACGCCAAGCGGCAGGTAGGCAATCGCGTCATGCAGGGCCAGAGCACGCATCTGCCGCTCAAGCTCAACATGGCGGGGGTGATTCCGCCGATTTTCGCGTCCAGCATCATCCTGTTCCCGGCCACCGTTCTCGGTTGGTTCGGCCAGGGCGAGCACATGGGCTGGTTGAAGGGCATTGCAGACAAACTGCATCCCGGTCAGCCGATCTACGTGCTGCTGTATGCGGCGGCCATCGTCTTCTTCTGCTATTTCTACACGGCGTTGGTATTCAACCCGAAGGAAACGGCTGACAACTTGAAGAAGAGCGGTGCTTTCATCCCGGGTATTCGTCCAGGTGAGCAGACTTCCCGATACATCGAGAAGATCATTCTGCGGCTGACGCTGATTGGTGCGATCTACATCACACTGGTCTGCTTGCTGCCGGAATTCCTGATCTTGAAGTGGAACGTACCGTTCTACTTCGGCGGCACCTCGCTGCTGATCATCGTGGTGGTTACCATGGATTTCATGGCGCAGGTACAGTCTTACGTGCTGTCGCATCAGTACGAGAGCTTGCTGAAGAAGGCCAACTTCAAAGGCAACGCGCTCACGCGCTGACAACTTGAGCTCACGCTGGGTTATTGGCTAAGGAAGACACCATCCAGATGCAGTGCGAAATTCCGAAGTTCGCTTCGGAGTTTTGCTTGTGAATGGACACGTGGTAACCGGGCACTTCAGACGGGATGCGATTGCGAAGGCATTCGCATCCAATCTGACGGCGGTTTGGGGCGAGGGGAATCCCCCCGCGGTCCTGCCTGTCCCGGATAGTGTTCCGTGCGAAATAACGCACTTGCTCTTTTAGAGGATTGAAAGGAACTGACATGCGAGTACAGCCTTCGGTAAAGAAGATTTGCCGCAACTGCAAAATCATTCGTCGCAATCGCGTAGTTCGCGTGATTTGCACGGATCCGCGTCACAAGCAAAAACAAGGCTAACATTTGTTAGACCTGGATTTGCGTGTTACAATCGCAAACTTTTCAAGGTCTTAAGGCTTAAGGAAAGAGTATGGCCCGTATTGCAGGGGTAAACATCCCCAATCATGCGCATGCCGTTATCGGCCTGCAGGCAATTTTTGGCATCGGTCAGACTCGCGCCCAGCAGATTTGTGCTGCTGCCAGCGTGAACCCTTCCACGAAAGTGAAGGATCTGACGGACGCCGAGATGGAAACTCTGCGTGACGAAGTCGCCAAGTTCACCGTTGAAGGTGATCTGCGCCGCGAAGTCACCATGAGCATCAAGCGTCTGATGGACATGGGCTGCTATCGCGGCTTCCGCCATCGTCGTGGCCTGCCGTGCCGCGGTCAGCGCACTCGCACTAACGCTCGTACCCGCAAGGGACCGCGTAAGGCGATCGCCGGCAAGAAGTAATCAATAGGAACAACAGATAATGGCTAAAGCAAACACAGCAGTTCGTGTACGCAAGAAAGTGCGCAAGTCTGTTAGCGAAGGTATCGTGCACGTGCACGCTTCGTTCAACAACACCATCATCACGATCACCGACCGTCAAGGCAATGCATTGTCTTGGGCTACCTCTGGCGGCGCTGGTTTCAAGGGCTCGCGCAAGAGTACACCCTTTGCTGCTCAAGTAGCAGCAGAGCACGCTGGTAAAGTTGCCCAAGAATACGGTGTGAAGAACCTCGAAGTTCGTATCAAGGGCCCGGGTCCGGGTCGTGAATCCGCTGTTCGCGCACTCAACGCGCTGGGTTTCAAGATCACCAGCATCTCCGACGTGACGCCGGTACCGCACAACGGTTGCCGTCCGCCCAAAAAACGTCGTATCTAATTCGGAGAGTGTGAGAACATGGCACGTTATATCGGCCCTAAGTGCAAACTCGCTCGTCGTGAAGGCACCGACCTTTTCCTGAAGAGCGCACGTCGTGCACTGGATTCCAAGTGCAAACTGGATAGCCCTCCGGGCCAGCATGGCGCTCGTAAGAGCCGCCTGTCTGACTACGGTGTGCAACTGCGTGAAAAGCAGAAAATCCGTCGTATTTACGGTGTACTCGAGCGTCAGTTCCGCAATTACTTTGCGGAAGCTGTGCGTCGCAAAGGCTCCACGGGTGAAAACCTGCTGAAGCTGCTCGAGGCCCGCCTGGACAACGTTGTATATCGCATGGGCTTTGGCTCCACTCGCGCCGAAGCGCGCCAGCTGGTTAGCCACAAGGCTATCGTTGTGAACGGCCAGGTTGTGAACATTCCGTCCTACCAGGTTAAAGCCGGTGACGTAGTGTCCGTCCGTGAAAAAGCCAAGAAACAGGCCCGTATCGTAGAAGGTCTGGCTCTGGCCGAGCAGGGTGGTTTCCCGTCTTGGGTCCTGGTTGACTCCAAGAAAATGGAAGGCACTTTCAAATCCGCTCCGGAACGTTCCGAACTGTCTAGCGATATCAACGAACAACTCGTTGTGGAATTCTACTCCAAGTAATCGCTAGCTCTTAGGGAATGACTATGCAAAACAGCGCTTCGGAATTTCTGAAACCTCGTCTTATCGACGTTCAGCCGGTTTCCGCCACTCACGCTCGTGTGTCGATGGAGCCGTTCGAGCGCGGCTACGCTCATACTCTGGGTAACTCGCTGCGCCGGATTCTGCTGTCGTCGATGCCGGGCTATGCTCCGACCGAAGTGACTATCGCTGGCGTTTTGCATGAGTATTCCGCACTTGATGGCGTGCGCGAGGATGTCGTTGACATCCTCCTCAACCTCAAGGGCGTAGTGCTTAAGCTGCATGGTCGTGACAGTGTCGTTCTGTCCTTGAAAAAGGACGGCGAAGGCGCTGTCTTGGCTGGCGATATCGAACTGCCGCACGATGTGGAAGTGATCAATCCGGACCACGTGATTTGTCACATCTCCTCTGGCGGTAAGATCGACATGGAGATCAAGATCGAAAAAGGCCGCGGCTATCAGCCGGTGTCGGTTCGATCCAATCATGAAGACAACCGTTCCATCGGTACCATTCAACTGGACGCTTCCTTCTCGCCGGTTCGCCGCGTGAGCTTTGCTGTGGAAAGCGCCCGTGTTGAGCAGCGTACCGACCTTGACCGCCTGGTGCTCGATATCGAGACCAACGGCGTAATCGAGCCGGAACAGGCAGTGCGCAACGCTGCCCGTATTCTGATGGATCAACTGTCGATCTTTGCCGATCTCCAAGGCACAGCGGTTGAAGAAGTCGTTGAAAAGGCGCCGCCGATCGATCCGATCCTGCTGCGTCCGGTAGACGATCTTGAACTGACGGTTCGTTCGGCCAACTGCCTGAAAGCTGAGAACATTTATTACATCGGCGATCTGATCCAGCGTACTGAAACCGAGCTTCTGAAGACTCCGAACCTCGGCCGCAAGTCGCTGAACGAGATCAAGGAAGTTCTCGCTTCCAAAGGCCTGACTCTCGGGATGAAACTCGAGAACTGGCCGCCTGCTGGCCTCGAAAAGCCGTAAGGTTTGAGATAAAAGGACATTAACAATGCGTCATCGTTACAGTAATCGTAAACTGAACCGCACGACCAGCCATCGTCTGGCGATGCTGCGTAACATGGCCAACTCGCTGCTGAAGCACGAAGTGATCGTGACCACGCTGCCGAAAGCCAAGGAACTGCGTCGTGTGGCCGAGCCGTTGATCACGCTCGGCAAAAAGCCGTCTCTCGCCAACCGTCGTCTGGCGTTTGACCGCACTCGTGACCGCGATATCGTGGTTAAACTCTTCGACGTGCTCGGCCCGCGCTTCTCCGCCCGCAACGGCGGCTATGTGCGTATCCTGAAGTACGGTTTCCGCAAGGGCGACAACGCCCCGATGGCTCTGGTAGAGCTGGTGGACCGTCCGGAAGATGCCGTAGCGGTTGAAGACAACTCCGCCGAGTAATCGACGAAGTTGAGGAAAAAGCCAGGCGCAAGCCTGGCTTTTTTCATTGCCGTAAAAGAAAAGACCCGCCATTGGAACTTATACCCTAACGGTACATAGTTCGTGAGTAGGTAGCTATGAAAGCTTTTTAGTAAAGCCTTCTCTGCATCAAAGTCTTGCGATGTAGAAATACATCATAATGCATAGTAACTTCCAAGCGCCGGCGGTAACGTCGGCGCTTTTCGTATTATGCGACTTGTATCTCTGGGGGGGGCAGATTCCATACTCGTCGTGAGGGCGCAGCCGGTGTCATTCGCCCAGCACCTTGCGGATTCCCCGGGCAAAGCCCACCTCAAAAACCGTCCGCCCACGTTCGTTGACGATTTCGCCGTGGCTGCCTTCGCGCAGGCCGCGCTCTTCCAGATAGTCGGTCGATACTGCCTTCTGTAAGGCTTCACGCTCTGATGGAGTCAGCTGTGCTGCCAGCTCTAGCACGGCCACTGGAGACACGCTGGGGACAGTCGAGAAAGTTGCTCCCAGTGGACGACGGTCGACGGTCACTTGCGTGTTGCCCCTTAGGACATTGAGTTGCGCCTTGAGCTTATCCCGTTCGACGATAATAGCCTGCATGATGGAGCGAATGGCTGGGTCCTCAATTCGCATCAGGTATTCGTGGCTCGCCAGCGTCTTTGGAGGCTTAGACGCGGGCGGCCCGGCGTAGGCCACCCAGGCTTCGATAAGCGCCCGGTAGTCGGCGGACTGGGCATTGTAGAGCGCTCGACCTTTCAGGATGCCTTCTGCTTCAGCCAAGCGACCGATGGTAGGCAGCGAGAAGTCACGGGAGCCGGTGGCATGCTGCTTGCGACACAGTTCGTGCATCTTCGTCAAGTTCGCCCGTTTATTGGAGCGCCCGCCCTTGGCGAGTAGCGACTCAAGTACTGCGTCCGGGTGGATGTCTGTCACACCATTCATGCATCATCTCCCGTGAGGGCCTGGTGCCCGATGGGAAACGCTTGGGCGCGATTTGTCGTGGCCAGCAGTGAGGAAAGGTCCATGTCGAAGTGCTGGCTAAGGCTTACGCCGGCATCCATTAGGCGGATCACATCCCGTTGGCCAAGTGCTGGATTCGCTGGGTTCATCTGCTGGGCGAGGCGGCGCATGAAGGCGTTGCCTACGAGCAGTTGTTCCTGTTCGTTCAACAGCATGAACATGGGAGGCCGGTTCTCACGGTAAAGGACCGCATCGAGCAGTTGGCTGCGGCGGAACACCGCCTTGCCCGGTTCCAGGTCGGGGTAGACCTCGACGTTTTCGCATACACTGGCGAGCTGGAGCAATTCCGACTCCGTTTCCTCGAAGGCGACATGCACGTCGCACACCGTGCCGGTGGCCACCAACGGGGTACCTTTTCCCTGCGGTGCGTCGAGCGCCGCCTTGCAGCGTTCGATGAGACGCCAGCAGGCTACGAGGTCCTCCGCGAAGTCGCTGAAGTGCTTCATGGCGCCCTCCCACACCCGTTCGGCCTTCTGGTAAGCATCCATCCGGGCGAACGGCCTGCCCGCATCCTCTGCATCAGCTTTCTGTTTCTTCAAGCCCTGAAGCTCATTTTCGCGAGTGAGACAGGCATTGCGCGCTTCGTCGAAGTGGTAGGCAAGTGTGTTGAAGTGGGCGGCCAACGCCGGCAGGTAGTGCGGCTCGGTCACAAACCAGCGACAACGCACGCAGTTCCGACTTCCGCCCGGAACGGGCCCGTACTTCGGATTCATTGACGAAGAACCCTTGGCAATCATCGACCCACCGTTATAGCAGCCGCCCACCGCACCGTTCTCTTCGACCTCACTGGTATTGCCGCCGACTAGGCACAGGCCGTGGTGCATCGGCATCCAGCCCGCCGGATTGCGTGCGGCCGGATGCTGCGGAATAGCGGCGGCGAGGCTGGGTACGCTGTTGCAGATGGTCTTTTGCAAGAGTTCGTTATGCTCGGTGTCGAGCAGGAAGTGCTGGATGCTCGCCTCCTTGTTCATCTCCAGCCGCTCCGCCGCGCGGAGCAGCACGTCGCGGATGTGCGTTGCGCCAGGTTTGATGTAATACAAGGTCATTAACAGGCGACTGTGGCCAACGAGTTTCTGGAGGACAGGGAAAGGCACTTGCCCTTCCAGGGCCAGCGCGGTGATGAGGGAGACGCGCAGGCTGTGCAGCGGGAAGAGCGTTGTTAGCCTTCTGTTCTGATCTTCCTCTGGTGGGAGGAATCGAATCGGCATGCCGTTGCGATGAGTTTCACCTCGGTCGGCGAGTCGCTTCTCTAGTGCTTCCAACAGAGGAAACCACGTTGCGAATAAAGTATGTATCCTCAGGGGAAGCTGACGCTCGCTCTCGGCTGCCTCGGGCAAGCGGAAGAGGAAGCAAGTGTCAGGATAGCCTGCGAGTTGCATCTCGCTCTTTCCATTGAGGTGACGGCCGTCCAGATCCCTCCAAGAGGAACGCTGCGAGATGGGGTTATATTTCTCCTGCCAGTTACGCAGCTTTTCCAGCCAGTAGAAGACATCCTGCTGCACCGGCCCACCAAAGGACCACGGTAATACGTAACCCTTCTCGGGACCGGACTTGGCGATATCAGCGGTCTTGTTGGTATTGATGTAGAGTACGGTCGATATGGACTCGCCATCGGTGAGTAAGCTGCGGCGGCGGAACACCCCCTGTTGCAGCGGTCTCCGTTCATTGCCATGCGCGAGCCGGCTCGAATTCAACGTCCAACTCCCTGCCGCGTAGCGCCAGGTATCCGCTTCGCCCGAGTCCAGCATACGGACCTGGAAGGTGCGCAATGGTAAGATGAGTTTCACAAGCAGGGCTACCCAGCGGACCGGACTCCACATTTCCAGGCGGGTAGTGCCATTTTTCATTGTACGCTCACGCCACACGCAGTCCGGGTCACTCCGGTCAATCTCGGTTTCGGATACCTCAAACCAATCAGGACCGCTTCGCCCACGCTGGCCAATTTCAGCGCCCAGTCCACTCTGCGCCCACTGCCAGTCACGAAAGTGAGGTCCTGCCGCGAGCATCTGTCGCAGTTCGTCTATGTAGCCGTAGGGTAGTGGCGAATGGACACTCTCGTCGCGCTTCGGTAGGCCACTCTTGGACATCCTTGGCACCGGGTTATGGAATACCGGCGAGACCACAGGGGGCTGAAGTCATCTGCTTCGCTGAACTCGCTCAGTAGCACAAAGTGCAGAAAGGTATGGATGTAATTATTGTATTCGATGCCGCTGCCAGAGTCTGGGCAGGCTGTTCGGTAAAAATCGGGCAGGACCGTATCACGTGCGAGGAACACTGCAGGGGCGAGCGGCAGCTTCTGCTGGATAAGGTAGCGTACAAAGAAGACTGCCAAGGCTTCCAGCCGCCCGTGAACACGCTTGGTCTCCCCTTTAACCACTCTACCGCCAGGATTCGCCAAGAATCGAGCTGTGGATAGTCCCGCGCAACCCAGCCGAGGGTCACATCCGTACTACGCTTCACTCTTTTGGCTTTTGGGGCCGGAATGGTAGATGCTTTCGACTCAGTTGTGTTCGTCTTTTTTGTCATGAAAGTCAATGAGTTACTTAAGTTCAATGCCTGGCAATAGGCTAAATGCAGACTGTATTCTGGTGTGATTGCCTTGCAGTCGCTGCATGGCTGCTTCGAGCGCAGCCAGGGCTTCGTGGGTGCTGGCCTGGGTGTAGACCTCCTGGCTTTCCAGCGAGGCGTGATGCATGAAACGACGGATGAGAGCCTTGTCGACGCCGGCGATTCGCAGGCGGCGGCCGTAGGCGTGGCGGTGGCCGTGTGGCGTCGTGCCCAGAGCCTTGCCCACCGTAAGTCCGATGCGCTCGCACGCAGCGGCATGAGCCTTGTTGTACTGGGAGAGCGAGTACATGGCACCGATGGGCTCGCGGTGCAGGTTGATGAAGGCGAAGGGGTGGTCGCGCTCAATACGTGCGACCTGTTCCAGGTAGCGGTACCAGAGAAGTTGAAACCATTCGCCGTATTCCGGCAAGAACCAGTACGCCTGCTTGTAGTAGGCCCCATCGTGTGTGCCCCCCTTCCAGCCGGCGTGCCGGCAGTTCATTAGGTCGGTGCGGTGTGCGAGGCCGAACTGATGGGCGAGGTATTCCGCTCGGTTACCTTTACGTGGTCGTCCCCGCTCGTCGCGCCAATCGGCGGGTGCGGCACCGTAGCTCGGGTGATGGATGAGGACCTTGGCCTGGGATGGATTGGTGGAGTCCGGGAACACATCCGAGATGTACAGGTGGAAAGGCTCCGATTCGCGGAAGCCCGCGCCGTGCAGCAGCAGAGTGATAAGCATGCTGCGATAGTCGTAGCGCCCGGCTGCGCAGAATCCTTGGACCAGCAGCTTCTCGAAGTGCTCCTCTGGGAAGGCTGGCGGCTCGCCCTTTTCGACTTTGGGTAGGCGCCGGCTCCGGACGTGGTGTCCGCTCCCGGCGGGAGAGGCGTTCGCTGCCCACGTGTGACCCAGGAAGGCCTTGCTGCGTCGGTATTGGTAAGCAGCCTGGTCGGTCTGTCGGTCGAAGGCCCCACCTACATAGCGTGGATTCACCTTGGCCGCCTCAGGGCGCATCTCGCCAAGCCAGTCGAAGAAGTCGGTCAGGTGGGTGATGATGTGCGAAGCATCCTGCGGTGAACGTGGTGACCAGCACAGGTTGCTAGGGTCGAGGCCAGTCTCCCGATCGAAGGTCCCGGTGTAGAGCCGCTGGGCAAAGTTCTGAAATAGTCGGTAAGTGTCACTTTCAGCCGGATTCGTCTGCAGGTACTCGAGGAACATCCGCACCGACCGGATTACCTTCGTCATCCACGCCAGGCTGCGGTCGTGGCTGCGATAGAGGAAGTAGTCGAGCAGTGGCTCTAGCACGCCAACTGGCGTCAGAAGAACCGGAAGCTCCGTATAGATACCCGTAGCGTCGGTGTAGACGCGGGCTTTGACTTTTACGAACACAAAGTGGGCTCTATCTGTACATTGCGCTGGTCAAAACACCCATCCGCGGCCTTCTCCAACGACCTGATGCGTCTCGCTGACCACGATGAGCGTCTTGCCACGATGCACCAAGCAGAAGCTCGGCATGAGGTCAGCGTCGACACCGGCTGTGGACGTTGTGTCGCTAAGAGTACCAATCCAGACATAGCGGTGGGTTTCGTGGCACGCCAAGTAGTAGCCGGAGGCATCGCATTGCTCCAATCGAGAAGTTATGAGGCGCTAGCGGGCAGACGTTATACAGCACACACGCAAGCGTAGCAACGAAGCCAAAGGTCAAAGCGCTCTCGTCAGATGCCTGTCAGAAAGATTAAGGGCAGTAGTGGAAGGCAATCAGGCTAGTCAGCCAACTGACCGTACTGGGCGGGCAACGAGTTGGGAGTGGGTCTGACCCTGACTTATAGATCAGAGCGGTCGTGCATAGAACCGGGTTCTTTTTACATACTATGTCAAATCAGGGTATAGCTTTGTATGTAGCGGTACGAAAAAATACCCCTCAGAGAGGGGTGTCGGTGAGAAATTTGCCTAAAAAGACCCTAACTATGTATCCCTACCTGGGGGGATAACCTCGAGCGGGTTTTTCTTTGTGGGCTTTTATAAAGGCGCGCGCTTAAAAAATCGATAAGCCGGTACGCGTGGTGAAGCGATCCAGCGCTTCCAGGCCCAGCACCGAGTTGCCCTTGCCGTCCAGTTCCGGGCTCCATACGGCGATGCTCATCTTGCCGGGAATGATGGCGAGCATGCCGCCGCCGACCCCGCTTTTCACCGGCAGGCCCACGCGGTAGGCGAATTCGCCGGCGGCGTCGTAAGTGCCGCAGGTCAGCATCACCGCGTTGATCTGCTTGGCCTGGCTGCGGCTCAGCGATTGCCGGCCGTCGCGGGTAATGCCGTGGTTGGCGAGAAAGAGCCCGGCATTGGCCAGTTCCACGCAGTTCATCGCGATGCTGCAGCTGTTGAAGTATTGCTGCAGCACGGTCTCCACTTCGTTGTCGAGGTTGTCGTAGCTTTTCATGAAGTGGGCCAGCGCCGCGTTGCGGTGGCCGTGGGCGCGTTCGGATTCGGCGACGCGGGCGTTGCCGCACAAGGTGGCGTTGCCGGACTCCTGCCGCAGGCGGGCCAGCAGCGCGCCGTGGGCGTCTTCAAAATGGCTGACGGCGCGGTCGGTCACCACGAGGGCGCCTGCGTTGATGAAGGGATTGCGCGGCACGCCGTCCTCGTACTCCAGCTGCACCAGCGAGTTGAACGGGTTGCCGGACGGCTCCTTGCCGACATGGCTCCACAGGGCGTCGCCGTCCGCCTCCAGCGTCAGCGCCAGCATGAAGGCCTTGGAAATGCTCTGGATGGAGAAGGGGACGGCGGCGTCTCCGCAGCGGTAGTGCCGGCCGTCCAGAGTGGTGACGGCCATGCCGAACTGGCGGGGCGGCACTTCGGCCAGCGCCGGGATGTAATCGGCGACGCGGCCCTGGCCGTAATAGGCGAGGACTTCGCCGTGGATTTGATCGAGTAGGTCTTGCAGATTCATTAATCTATTCAGCATAAAGCGGTAAAAACGCCGGCGGAGCGGCGTCGGAAAATCAGAACTCGTAGCGGGTTTCCAGCACGCTGAACTCGGCGCCCAATTCCAGCAAGCCTTCATTGCGCGGCACCAGGTTGACGCCGAAGCAGACGCCTTCCGGCAAGGTGCGAATGCTGACCAGGGTGCGCAGCGGCTGCTGTTCCGGCGATTTGATCCCGGTATCCGGATCCACGGTGGTCAGCACGCAGCGCGAGCAGGGCTTGGCGACGTCGAACACCACCTCGCCGATCTGGACCACCTTCCAATCGTCCTCTTCCCAGGCGTAATCGCCGCGGACCACCAGATTGGGGCGGAAGTGGCGCAGCGATACCGGCTGGTCCAGCTCGTCGTTGAGCGCGTCCAGCGAGGCCTGGTTCACCAGCAGATAGGGGTAGCCGTCGGCGAAGGACATCGCGTGCTCGCTGTCCTTCAGCCGGCGATTGGAGCGCATGCCCAGCCATAGCAACTGGCAGGGCTCGCCCAGCACCTCGCTGAACCAGAGATCGACGGCGGCGTCGCCGTGATAGGCGGCGAAGTTGTCCTTCCATACCGTAGCCGGCGCTTCTTGCTGGTATTGGGTACTCATCGCCAGCACCGGCGCCTTGCCCGGAAATTTGAACAGGGCGCCGCCGGGAATCAGGTCCACCTCCACGCGCACCAGCTGCGAGTGGGAGCGGGCGGTGAAGAAGCGGCCGTTGTCGCCGGCCAGCAGCCATTCGCGGTCGTGCAGCAAGCCCTGCTTGCCGGCGAAGGCGCGGCTGTAGGACAGGCCACGACAGGATTTCAACGGATGGACGAACATTTCGACAAGTTGCATGGAGGGCTCCGCTAAGCTGTGGTCAGGGCATGGTATCACTGCGGCGGGCAACTCAGAAAATCCCACAGCCTACGATCCTGGCTGAAAGCGACGTTGAAGCGCAGCCAATCCGAGGGCATGCCGTAGGCGCGGAACAGATGGCCGGGCGCGAGCAGGATTTTGTGTTGCTGAGCCTGCTCGGCCAAGCGTCTGGCGTCCAGCTCCCCAGGCGGGCGCGCCAGCAGGAACAGGCCGTTGGACGGCCGCGCGAACAACTGCCAGCCGTGTTCCAGAAACAGCTGCTGGCATTGGGCCTGAGCCTCGGACAAGCGCGCGCGCAGCCGTTCCAGTTGGCGGCGGTAGCGGCCCTCGGACACCAGTTCCAGCGCCAGCCTCTCGTTCAATTCCGGCGAGGTCAGCCCGGACATCATCTTGTAATGGACGATGCGTTCGAGCAGATCGGACGGGCCGCACAGGTAGCCGACGCGCAGTCCCGGCGATAGCGATTTGGAGAAGCTGTCGATGTAGAGCACGCGTTTGAGGCCGTCCAGCGCCGCCAGCGCGGGTTGGCGGCCGCCGGCGAAGTCCGCGGACACATTGTCCTCCACGATCAGGAAATCGTGCTCCTCGGCCAGGCGCAGCACCTGGTGGGCGACCGACGGCGAGTAGCTGGCGCCGGTGGGGTTTTGCAGCCAGGGATTGGTGAAGAAGGCGCGCGGCCGATGCTGGAGCAGCAGCGCGCGCAGTTGTTCCAAGTCGGGCCCGTGCTCGGTCCAGGGCACCGGCACCAGCTTGAACTCGCGAAACGCCAGGCAGGACAGCAGATTGCAATAGCCGGGATCGTCCACCAGCACGGTGTCCCCGGCCTGCAGCAGCGCGCAGGCGGCCATGTCCAGCGCGCGGCTGGCGCCCTGGGTCAGCGCGATGTCGTCGGCTCGGGCGGGGATGCCGCGTTCGGCCAGCCGGTCCGCCAAATGCTCGCGCAAGGGCAGAAAGCCCTTGGGGTCGCCGTAGCCGGGCGCGGCGACGGCGTCGCGGGCCAGCTGCCGCAGCGCTTTTTGCTGGGCCTCGGCGTCGTACCAGTGCGAGGGCAGCCAGCCGCAGCCCGCGAACAGGGTGTTGGCGTCCTGCTGGTAAATCTTGCGCAGCAGCCAGTATTCGTCCACCGGCCAGACGCGCGGCGCGGCGGGCAGATCGGGCGGCCGGCTTTCCCGCCTTCCCTCCACGTAAAAGCCGGAGCCGGGCCGCGCCGCCAGATAGCCCAAGGTCACCAGCCTATCGTAGGCCTCGACCACGGTGAAGGGACTGACGCCCAGCTCCCCGGCCATTCTGCGAATAGATGGGATTTTTGCGCCTTTGCGCCACTGACCGCATTGAATGGCGGAAATAGCTGAATTGACTATATTTTCCACCAGGGTAATGCCTTCCGCGGGCATAAGATTCAGGCTGGCCATTGCGCGTTAATTGAGCATCATTGATATTGGGCCTGTCCGTTGAGAACAGCTTGTGATAAATATCTCGTCATAAGCCGGATGGCATGTTGCAGCCGCCAATCTGTATGTTTTTTGTTGAGCTTTGCAGGCGAAACGGCTAAGACAAGAACAGAGCCTACCGGCATCGAGAATGATCATAACAGCGCTTTGTCGTGAATTGACAAGCAATCGCGGCAAGCCAAGTCGAATTGGGGATGGAGGACGGAAATGCGCTCTTTGCGTGTAAAGTTGATTGTATTCATTGCGGTGCTGCTGGTTCTGCTGGGCGCCATCATTACGACCCTGGTCTACACCCAGATGCGCAACGAGATTGTCCAGGGCGTGGATAACGAGTTGTCCAGCACCTCGCGCGGCTACGCCAACCTGGTCAAGGACTGGTACGGCAGCAAGGTCAAGGTGGTGATCGCCGGCAACCCGGTGGTGGGCACGCCCGAGCCCATGCCGATGCTGGCGCGCCTGAGCCAGGCCGGCGGCTACGACATGACCTATATCGGCACCGCCGATCACAAGATGATCCGTTCCGACTTCAAGCCGCAGCCGGCGGGCTACGACCCGGTGGCGCGGCCCTGGTATCAGCAGGCGCAGGCCAGCGGCAAGCCGGGGGTGTCCGATCCCTATGTCGATTTCGACACCAAGAAACTGGTGGTGACCTTCGTGTCGCCGGTGTTCGACGGCTCCACGCTGAAAGCGGTGGTGGGCGGCGACATCTTCATCGACGACTTGGTCAAAACCGTGCTGTCCGCCAAGCTGCGCGGCAACGGCTACGCCTTCCTGGTGGACAAGGCCGGCAAGGTGATCGCCCATCCGGACACCACGCTGACGCTGAAGCCTCTGGCGGAGAAAGTGCCGGCGCTGACCGGCGAGAAGCTGGTGCAGTTGTCCACCAGCAGCGCGATGGAGGAGATCGAAGTCAACGGCGAAACCAAGCTGGTGCAGGTGGACCCGGTGGAGGGCACCAACTGGCTGCTGGGCGTGATGATAGACAAGTCCGTGGTCAGCGAGCCGCTGGAAAAACTGTTGCTGACCGTGGTGGGCCTGGGCGCGCTGTGCGTGGTGGTGCTGATCCCGGTGGCCAGCGTGATGCTGAGCAAGATGTTGGCCGGCCTGGGCCGCTTGCGCAACGCGATGCTGGAGATCTCCAAGGGCGAGGGCGATTTGACCCGCCGCATCGAGGTGCAGGGCCAGGATGAGATCGCCGAAACCGCGACCGCGTTCAACAGCTTCATCCATCGCTTGCAAAGCATGTTCGTGGCGGTGCGCACCGAGGCGGAAAACGTCACCAACGGCGTGCAGAGCGTGGCCACCACGGTGGATCAGGTGGCGCGCGATTCCCGGCAGATTTCCGACGTGTCCAGCTCCAACGCCGCGACGCTGGAGGAAATCACCGTCAGCATCTCCCATATCGCCGACGCCGCGCGCGAGGCGGATTCGCTGGTCAACCACACCGGCACCGTGTCCAGCGAAAGCGCCGACGAAATGCAGCGCATCTCCCGCGAAATGAACAGCACGGTGGAGGCGGTGAAGGGCTTGTCCGGCATGTTGGTGTCGCTGGATCAACGCTCGCAGCAAATCAGCGGCATCACCAATGTGATCAAGGACATCGCCGATCAGACCAACCTCTTGGCCTTGAACGCGGCGATCGAAGCGGCGCGCGCCGGCGAAATGGGCCGCGGCTTCGCGGTGGTGGCGGACGAAGTGCGCAAACTGGCCGAGCGCACCGGCCAGGCCACGGTGGAGATTTCCAGCATGGTCAGCACCATCCGCGAGGAAACCAGCCAGGCGGTGACCAATATGCAGCGCACCGTCAGCTCGGTGGACGACGGCGTGGAACTGACCGACAGCGCGGTGCAGCGCATCGAGCAGATCCAGCAGGCGATGCAGGAAGTGATGGCCAAGATGAACGAGATCACCTTGTCCACCAGCGAGCAGCACAAGGCCACCACCTTGATCGCGCAGAGCACCGAGCAGATCAACGGCCGCATCGTCGACAGCGACGGTGCCCTGCAGACCGTGCACGACACCTTGAACGATTTGTCGCAGGCGGCCAAGGACATGCGCCAGCTGTTCTCCAGCTTCCGCGTCTGAGAACCTGTTTACGATCTGCTGCGCGTCGGCGGGATGGATAGACATGGGCGTTGAAACCGAGCTCAAAATGCTCATGTACCACGAGTACATTCCGCTTTTTCGCTCGTTTCCGCCTTGTCTCGCCTTAGCTCGCGAGATCGTAAACAGGCTCTGAGTCGATTGGCGCGACACAGGAAACCCGGCTGCGGCCGGGTTTTTTCATGGTCTTGGACTGTATTGGCGATTTGGCCGGTACGGGATTGGGCAAATCCGCGCAAACTGTACCTGTAATTGTATTGGTGCAGCCGCTAGATTAGTTGTCATCATTCGGCCGAGAGCCAGGGGAGACAACGATGAATCAGCCGCAGATGGACGCGTTCTGGATGCCCTTCACCGCCAACCGCCAGTTCAAGAGCGCTCCGCGCATGCTGGTGAGCGCCGATGGCATGTATTACACCGACGACCAAGGCCGCCAGGTCCTGGACGGCAGCGCCGGCCTGTGGTGCGTGACCGCCGGCCACAACCGCAAGCCCATCGTCGAGGCGGTGCAGCGCCAGGTGGCGACGCTGGATTACGCGCCGCCGTTCCAGATGGCGCACCCCAAGGCCTTCGAGGCCGCCGACAAGCTGGTGGCGATGGCGCCCAAGGGCTTGAGCAAGGCCTTCTTCGTCGGCTCCGGCTCGGAGGCGGTGGACACCGCGCTGAAGATGGCGGTGGCCTATCACCGCGTGCGCGGCGACGCCGCCCGCGTCAAGCTGATCGGCCGCGAGCGCGGCTATCACGGCGTCAACTTCGGCGGCGTCTCGGTGGGCGGCATGGCCGGCAACCGCAAACACTTTCCGGTGTCCCTGCCGGCGGTGGACCATTTGCGCAGCACCCATGATCTGGCGCGCAACGCCTTCAGCCGCGGCGAGCCGGAGCACGGCGCCGAATTCGCCGACGAACTGGAAGCGCGCATCCTGACCCTGCACGACCCGTCCACCATCGCCGCCGTCATCGTCGAGCCGATGGCCGGCTCCACCGGCGTGCTGATCCCGCCCAAGGGCTATTTGCGGCGCCTGCGCGAAATCTGCGACCGCTACGGCATCCTGCTGATCTTCGACGAGGTGATCACCGGCTTCGGCCGCCTGGGCGCGGATTGGGCGGCCAACAAGTTCGGCGTGCTGCCGGACATCATCACCTGCGCCAAGGGCCTGACCAACGGCGTGGTGCCTATGGGCGCGCTGTTGGTGAAGCCGGAGATCCACGACGCCTTCATGGCCGCCGCCGGCGAGCGCATGATCGAGTTCCCCCACGGCTACACCTATTCCGCCCATCCGCTGGCCTGCGCCGCGGCGATCGCCTCGCTGGACCTGTACCGCGAGGAGCAGTTGTTCGAGCGCGCCGCCGGGCTGTCCGCTTATTTCGAGGAGCGCGCGCACGCCTTGCGCGGCCAGCCCTACGTCAAGGACATCCGCAACCTGGGCCTGGTGGCTGGCATCGAAATGGACAGCCGCCCCGGCGCGGCCGGGCAGCGCGGTTTCGACGTCTTCCTCAAGTGCTGGGAACAAGGCGTGCTGGTGCGCTTTACCGGCGACATCCTGGCGGTGTCGCCGCCCTTGATCATCGAAAAGCACGAGATCGACCGGCTGTTCGACACCATCGCCTCCGCCTTGCGCGCCTGCGAGTAAGCGCGGCGCCGAA
Source organism: Chromobacterium sp. Beijing (assembly GCF_021496765.1). NCBI lineage: Bacteria > Pseudomonadati > Pseudomonadota > Betaproteobacteria > Neisseriales > Chromobacteriaceae > Chromobacterium > Chromobacterium sp. Beijing. The sequence goes on along the minus strand of NZ_CP053750.1, from coordinate 3,390,561 downwards.
TACTCAACTCATTCGAATCGGAACATAAGATGCAAACCATTCCTCATTACATCGGCGGCGAACGCTGCGAAGGCCGGAGCGGCCGCTTTGGAGATGTCTACAACCCGGCGCTGGGCAGCGTCGCCGCCCGCGTGCCGCTGGCGAGCCCGGACGAGGTGCAGGCCGCGGTGGCGGCGGCGCGCAAGGCCTTTCCGGCCTGGGCGGAAACCTCGCCGCTGAAGCGGGCGCGGGTGATGTTCAAGTTCAAGGAGCTGCTGGAGCAGAACCAGCAGCGCTTGGCGGCGCTGATTTCCAGCGAGCACGGCAAGGTGGTGTCCGACGCCATCGGCGAAGTCGCCCGCGGCCTGGAAGTGGTGGAGTTCGCCTGCGGCATTCCGCAGTTGCTGAAGGGCGAGTTCACCGAACAGGTGGGCGGCGGCATCGACAGCCATTCCATGCGTCAGCCGCTGGGCGTGGTGGCCGGCATCACCCCGTTCAACTTCCCGGCCATGGTGCCGCTGTGGATGTTCCCGGTGGCCTTGGCCTGCGGCAACTGCTTCATTCTCAAGCCGTCCGAGCGCGACCCGTCCGCCGCGCTGCTGCTGGCCGATCTGTTGCAGCAGGCCGGCCTGCCGGCCGGCGTGTTCAGCGTGGTGCACGGCGACAAGCAGGCGGTGGACGCCTTGCTCGCCCATCCCGACATCGCCGCGCTCAGCTTCGTCGGCTCCACGCCGATTGCCCAGTACATCTACGAAACCGGCGCGCGCCACGGCAAGCGGGTGCAGGCGCTGGGCGGCGCCAAGAACCACCTGGTGGTGATGCCGGACGCGGATCTGGACGGCGCGGTGGAGGCTTTGATCGGGGCCGCTTACGGCTCGGCCGGCGAGCGTTGCATGGCGATCTCGGTGGTGCTGGCGGTGGGCGACATCGGCGACGCGCTGGTGGAGCGGCTGGCCGAGCGCGCGCGCAGTCTGAAGATAGGCGTGGGCGACGACGCGGCGGCGGAAATGGGGCCGCTGGTGACGCGCCAGCACTTGGACAAGGTGACGGGCTATGTCGATCAGGGCGTGGCCGAAGGCGCGCAGCTGGTGGTGGACGGCCGCGGCTACCGCCATCCCGGCCACGAGGACGGGTTTTTCCTGGGCGGCTGCCTGTTCGACCATGTGACGCCGGAGATGACCATCTACAAGGAGGAAATCTTCGGGCCGGTGCTGGCGGTGGTGCGGGTGCCGGACTTCGACAGCGCGGTCAGCCTGATCAACGCCCATCCCTTCGCCAACGGCACCAGCATCTTCACCCGTTCCGGCGGCGCCGCGCGCGAATTCAGCCACCGCATCCAGGTGGGCATGGTGGGCATCAATGTGCCGATCCCGGTGCCGATGGCCTTCCACAGCTTTGGCGGCTGGAAAGCCTCGCTGTTCGGCGACCATCATATGCACGGCCCGGAAGGCGTGCGCTTCTATACCCGGATGAAGACGGTGACCAGCCGCTGGCCGGCCAAGATGACCGCCGAATTCGTGATGCCGACGATGAAGTAAGGATGGAATGACGACTCTGGACGCGTGCTCGCGTTCAGTTGAAACCCGGAGCGATCCGGGTTTTTTTTATGCTGTTGATATTTTTCATCGAAATGTATCAAACTGGGATTAATCGCATAAAAAGAGCGATCAGCGCTGTCTAGAATAAGCTAACAAGGTGTGGGGAGATGGAAATGAACAAAACAACAATGAGCCTGCGCGGCCGTTTGCTGCTGCTTTTGGTGGCGATGGCCCTGCTGGTGACGGCGATAGGCGTGTTGTCGGTGATGCGCGAGCGGGACACCATGTTGCTGGACCGCAAGGACAAGACGCGCAATCTGGTGGAATCGGCGGCGGCCTTGGTGACGTCCTACGAGAAGATGGCGGCGGACGGCAAGATGAGCGAGCCGCAGGCCAAGCAACTGGCGGCGGCGGCGCTGAGCAGCATGCGTTACGACGAGCGCGAATATTTCTTCGCCTTCGACAAGGGCCTGACCTATGTCGCCCACGGCGTGAAGCCGGCCTTGATCGGCAAGAATCTGCACGGGGTCAAGGAGGGCAGCGGCCAGGACATGGGCCAGTTGTTCGACCAGGCGCTGAGCGCCGGCGGCGGCAAGGGTTATGCCGCTTATGTCTGGGACAAGCCGGGCTTCGACGCGCCGCAGCCCAAGATCTCCTATTTGATGACCTCGCCCGGCTGGGGCTGGGTGCTGGGCACCGGCATCTATCTGGACGATGTGGCGGCCGCCTATCACAAATCGCTGTTCAACCTGGCGCTGGAAGTCGGCGTGATCCTGCTGCTGCTGGCCGGTCTCGGCGGTTACATCATGCGCAGCGTGCTGGGCCAGCTGGGCGGCGAGCCGGCGGTCACCGTGGACATCGTCAAACGCATCGCCGCCGGACAGCTGGATATGGACGTGCCGGTGAAAGCCGGCGACCGCGACAGCCTGCTGGCCAATGTGGCCGGCATGCAGGGGCAGTTGCGGCAGCTGGTGGGCGACATCGCCGCCGCGGCCAGCCGGGTGTCGGAGATGAGCGCCGACGTCAGCAGCCACGCCAGCGAAGTGGCCAACGGTTCGGAGAAGCAAAGCGAGGCGGCCACCTCGATGGCGGCGTCGATCGAAGAACTGACCGTCAGCATCAACCATATTTCCGACCGCGCTCAGGACGCCCGCAATCTGTCCGAGCAATCCGGCGAATCGTCGCAGCAGGGCAGCGAGGTGATTTCGCGCGCGGTGGCGGAAATGCGCCGCATCAATGAGTCGGTGGAACTGGCCGCCGGCACCATCAACGAGCTGGTGGACAAGGCGCAAGTGATCTCCGGCATCATGCAGGTGATCAAGGACATCGCCGATCAGACCAATCTTCTGGCGTTGAACGCGGCGATCGAGGCGGCGCGCGCCGGCGAGCAGGGCCGCGGCTTCGCCGTGGTGGCGGACGAGGTGCGCAAGCTGTCCGAACGCACCGCCCAGGCCACCGAGGAGATCGCCGGCATGATCGCCGAGATCCAGCAAAGCTCCACCCAGTCTCACGGTTCGATGGAAGAGGCGGTGCGGCGCGCCAAGAACGGCCTGGAACTGGCCGAGCAGGGCGGCGAGGCGGTGGGCGAGATCCGTCAGAGCGCCGGCGGGGTGCTGGGCGTGGTCAACGATATTTCCCACGCGCTGAAGGAGCAGGGCACCGCCAGCCAGGACATCGCCCAGTACGTCGAACAGATCGCAATGAGCTCCAGCAAGAACGCGCAGGCGGCGTCCACCGCTTCGGCGGCGCTGGCGGACATGAACCAGCTGGCCGGCAATCTGCGCGGGCTGGTGTCGCGCTTCCGCTGTTGAGCCGGCGGCGCGCTAGGTGGCCTTAGAGCCGATTCGAAATCTCGCGGGCGCGAGCGAGACAAGGTGAAAACCGCTGAGAAAGCCGAATGCGGGTTTACTGCATGAGCGTTTCGAAGCGGTGCTCACCGTGCAACGCGTCGCGACGCGCAGCCGATCGTAAGCAGGTTCTTAGCGGCCGATCTCGGTGCGCACGTCCAGCAGTTCCGGGAAGAAGGTCAGCTCCAGCGCCTGCTTGAGGAAGCGCACGCCGCTGGAGCCGCCGGTGCCCTGCTTGAAGCCGATCACCCGCTCCACCGTCTTCATGTGCCGGAAGCGCCACAGGTGGAAGTATTCCTCCACGTCCACCAGTTTTTCCGCCATCTCATAGGCTTCCCAGTGCTGCTGGGGCTGATCGTAGATCAATTTGAACAGCGGGATCAGTTCCGGGTTGCGCTGATAGGGCTGCGACCAGTCGCGTTCCAGGCTGGAGGCCGGCACCGGCAGGCCGCGCCGCGCCAGATGGCGCAGGAATTCGTCGTACAGGCTGGGCGCGTCCAGGATGGCCTTCAGCGAAGCGTGTTTGTCCGCTTCATGGGCGAACACGTTCAGCATCGCCTGGTTCTTGTTGCCCAGCAGGAATTCGATGGAGCGGTATTGATGCGACTGGAAGCCGGAGGAATTGCCCAGCACGTCGCGGAATTCCATGTACTCCGACGGCGTCAGCGTTTCCAGCACCGCCCATTGCTCGAACAGCAGACGCTGGATCTGCTTGACCCGCGCCAGGCATTTGAAGCTGGGGCCCAGCGTGTCCTGCTGGACGAAGCGCACCGCGGCCTGCAGCTCGTGCAGCATCAGCTTCATCCACAATTCCGATGTCTGATGCTGGATCACGAACAGCAACTCGTCGTGATGCGGCGGGTTGGACAGCGGTTTCTGACAGGCCAGCAGCTCGTCCAGGCATAGATAGCCGCCGTAGCTCATGCGCTCGGAAAAGTTGGTGACGATCCCGGCTTCCAGTTTTCTCTCGTTCATGGTGTTTCCCTTGTAGAGGCGGCGCGTCGTTTCTTGGTGTGTGTCCGGTACGGGACCGGTTTCGCGTCGCCGGCGAATGATGATCGGGAATCCGGGGCCGAATGTCAAAACGCGCGATGTTCCTGTGTGGAAACATCGCGCGTTTGCGGTGTGAGGGCTACAAGGCTCAGGGCCGGTGTTTGCGGCCCAGCAGCATGGCCAGCAGCAGCAGCGCCGCGCAGCCTATCAAGACCGGCATATTGCCGTGGCGCATATAGGGCGTCAGCCCCTGGCGGCCCTGGGCGAAGCCCTGCAGCACCTGGCGGGTGTAGGGCGCGGCCACCGCGGCGATTTCGCCGTCCGGGCGGATGATGGCGGTCATGCCGTTATTGGTGGCGCGCAGCATGTAGCGGCCGTTTTCCATCGCGCGGGCCTGGGACAGCTGCAGGTGCTGGCTCATCGCCACGCTCTTGCCGAACCAGGCCAGATTGCTGACGTTGGCCATGATGCTGGCCTGGGAGGCCGGGCCTGTCAGCTCTTCGCCGAAGCTGTCCTCGTAGCAGACGTTGAAGGCGATCTTCTCGCCGGCCAGCGCCAGCGGCGGCTGATTGGCGCCGCCGCTGCTGAAGCCGGACATCGGCATATTCATGAACTGGTAGATCCAGCCGATCAGGCCGGGCACCGGGATGAACTCGCCAAAGGGCACCAGATGGTCTTTGGCGAAGAAGGGCCGGCCCGGCGTGGTCAGCGCCACCACCGCGTTCAAATAACCGCGGCCGTCGTTGGTGCGGCGTGGCACGCCGGTGGCCAGCGCCATGCCGGCGCGTTGGGCCTGGCCTTCCATCATGCTCAGATAGCCGGACGGCAGGTCGTCGAGGAAGAGCGGCAGCGCGGTTTCCGGCAGCAGCATCAGGTCGGCGCGGGTGGTGGCCACTTGCTGGTAATACACGCGCAGCGATTCTTCCAGGTTTTCCGGCGACCATTTCAGTTCCTGAGCGATATTGCCCTGGGCCAGCGCCACGCTGATCGGCTTGCCCTGCGGCTGGGTCCATTCCACGCTCTTGAGCCAGAAACCGTTGCCCCACACCGCCAGCGCGGCGACCAGCAGGCCGGCGCGCATCTTCCAGCCGCTGTGGACCATCAAGGCCAGCGCGCCGGCGGACAGCGCCACCAGGTAGGTGACCAGGTGGGAGCCGCCCAGCGGCGTATAGCCGGCCAGCGGGCTTTCCGTGATCTGCGAGTAGCCGGCGGCGGCCCACGGGAAGCCGGTCAGCACCCAGCCGCGCAGCCATTCCCCCAGTTCCCACAGCGCCGGGAAGGCCAGCAGCCAGCGCTGCCACGGCTTGGCGGTGACGCGGGCGCTCAGCCACATCGCGAGGCCCGGGTAGAGCGCCAGATAGGCCGGCAGCAAGAGCACCAGCGGCAGGGCGATCCAGGCCGGCAGGCCGGCCACGTCGTGCAGGCTGTTGTAGATCCAGTTGAAGTTGCTGGTGTAGGCGGCCAGACCCCAGACATAGCCGATCCAGAACGCGCGCTGCGGGTGGCGTTGAGTCAGGTCGGCCAGCGCCGCCAAAGACAGCGGCATGATCCAGAATAGCCGATAGGGGGCGAAGGCGAACAGTGTGAGGCTGCCAGCCAAGGCGGCTGCCAGCAGGACCAGTAAAGTGCGCATGGTAGGCATCAGGCGAAGCCGGCCGGCAAAAGCCGGCCGACGGATTGTCAAATAGCTGATCTTCATCTTAGGAGCGGGCGGCGCGGGCTCCAAGCCCAATCCGGCCGCCGGCTTCCGGCAGCGGCGTTCAGCGTCTGTTCACGCTCTTGCGAGCGTGGGCGAGACAAGGCCGGAACGGCTGGGAAAGCGCAATGCGCAGGCGGCGCATGGGCGTTTCTCAGCCGTGCTCAAGCCAGGCCTCCGCCGCGAAGCGGAAGGCGCGCCGCTTCTCAGACCTCGCTGGTTTCCCCGGCCTGAATCCGCTCCACCAGCAGGGTGTCGACGCGGCGGTTGTCGGCGCGCAGCACGGTGAAGCGCAGGCCGGCGGCTTCCACCGCCTCGCCGCGCTTGGGCAGGTGGCCGGTCAGCGAGATCACCAGGCCGCCGACGGTGTCGACGTCGTCGTCTTCGAAATCGGTTTCAAAGTAATGATTGAAGTCCTCGATCTCGGTCAGCGCCTTGACCCGGTAGCGCTGATGGCCGCGCACCGGCAGGATGTCTTCCTCGTCGTCCTCGGTGTCGTATTCGTCCTCGATGTCGCCGACGATCTGCTCGATCACGTCCTCGATGGTCACCAGGCCGGACACGCCGCCGTATTCGTCCACCACCACCGCCATGTGATTGTGGGTGGCGCGGAAATCGCGCAGCAGCACGTTCAGCGGCTTGGACTCCGGCACGAACACCGCCGGGCGCAGCACCGCCTTCAAGTCGAAGCTGGCCGGCGCGTGGAAATAGCGCAACAGTTCCTTGGCCAACAGAATGCCCAGCACGTCGTCCTTGCTGTCGCCTATCACCGGAAAACGCGAGTGTCCGGAGTCGATCACCATCGGCAGGAAGCGGGTGATCGGGTCGTCGCAGCTGATCACGTTCATCTGGCTGCGCGGAATCATCACGTCGCGCACGGTCAGCTCGCTGACTTCCAGCACGCCCTCGATCATGCCGAGCGCTTCCGCGTCCAGCAGATTGCGCTCGAAGGCGTTGTGCAAGAGCTCGATCAACTCTTCGCGATCTTCCGGCTCGCGCAGCAACATGGTGGACAGGCGTTCCAGCCAAGTCGGCCGCGGTTTACTGGGGTCTTCCATTTCTTAGAACTGCTCCTCTCGATAAGGGTCGGGATATCCTAGCCTCTGCATGATGACGGTTTCAAGCGCCTCCATGGTTTCGGCTTCGTCGTCTTGTTCGTGGTCAAAGCCTTGCAGGTGCAGCATGCCGTGCACCAACAGGTGGGCGTAATGCGCTTGCAGCGGCTTGTTTTGCTCGGCCGCCTCTTTTTCCACCACCGGCGCGCACAGCACCAGATCGCCGATCAAGGGCAGGCCGGGCACCGGCTCGCCCTCGTTGAGGGCGAAGCTCAGCACATTGGTGGCGTAGTCCTTGCCGCGGTAGTCATGGTTCATTTGGCGGCCTTCGTCGGCATCCACGATCAGGATGCTGACCTGGGCCTGTTTGACGCCGGCTTGCAGCGCCGCCTGGCTCCAGCGGCGCAGATCGGCGGGCCGCGGCAGCGCGGCGGTTTGACTGCGCACGTCCAGGCTCAGTTCCAGGCGCGCGGCCAGCCGCGCCAGCAGCGGGTTACGCTTGGCTCTTTTCATCTTGCTTGCTTTGGTATTGGTCGTAGGCGTCGACGATTTTCTGCACCAGCGGGTGGCGCACCACGTCGTCGCTCTGGAAATGGTGGAAATGGATGCCGCGGACCTTGTCCAGGATGCGTTCCACTTCGACCAGGCCGCTTTTCTGATGGCGGGCCAGATCGATCTGGGTCACGTCGCCGGTGATCACCGCCTTGGAGCCGAAGCCGATGCGGGTCAGGAACATTTTCATCTGCTCCGGCGTGGTGTTCTGCGCCTCGTCCAGAATGATGAAGGCGTTGTTCAGCGTGCGACCGCGCATATAGGCCAGCGGCGCGATCTCGATCAGGTTCTTCTCGAACAGCCGGGTCACGCGGTCGAAACCCATCAGATCGTACAGCGCGTCGTACAGCGGCCGCAGATACGGGTCCACTTTCTGCGCCAGGTCGCCGGGCAGGAAGCCCAGCTTCTCGCCGGCCTCCACCGCCGGGCGCACCAGCACGATGCGCTTGACCGCGTCGCGCTCCATCGCGTCCACCGCGCAGCCCACCGCCAGATAGGTCTTGCCGGTGCCGGCCGGGCCGATGCCGAAGGTGATGTCGTGTTGCTGGATGGCCTTGATGTAGCGGCTCTGGCGCGGCGTGCGGCCGCGCAGATCGCCGCGGCGGGTCACCAGCACCGGCGCGTCTTCGTCGTCGGTCGCTGCCGCGGCGCCGTGGGGCGCGTGGCGGCGCAGTTCCACCAGGCACAGTTGCACGTCGTCTATCGACAGCTCCTGTTTTTCCGCCAGCAGATAGAGCCGGGTCAGCGCCTCCACCGCGGTCTTGGCCTGTTCGCCCTGGACGCGGAAACTTTCGCCGCGGCGCTGCACCGTCACGTCCAGGCCGGTTTCTATCTGTTTCAGGTTTTCGTCCAGCGGGCCGCACAGGCGGGCCAGCCGTTCATTGTCGACAGGGTTGAAGCTCAGGGGTTCGGCGTGCGATGTAGTCATGCGGCTCGTAGTCTGGGTCGTTGTCGGCGGCCCGCCGCGGGGCGGGACGGCCGATGGACAAGGGTTAGGGCTGCGGCGCTCATTAAATGTTCCGCAGACAATCCAGTTCCGGCGCGCTCATGCTGGCGTGGAACTCGGTGATTTCGTAGCGGGCGAGGCCGGCGACGGCGAAGGGGTCGCGTGCCAGCAGCGCTTCCAGCTCGGCGCGTTCGCCGCGCGCCAGGATCACGCCGCCGGTGCGCGGCGTCTTGCGGCCGGAGGCCAGCAGCAGGCCGGCGGCGTAGCCCTGCTGCAGCCAGGCGACGTGTGCTTCCAGCTGCGCGTCGATGTCGGACAGCGGGGCGATGTAGCTTAGCGAAACAATGAACATGGCGGCATCAGCGTGAAGGGAAAGCGCCAAGCATACGCCGGCCCGCGGCGGCCGGCGCGAAAAAATGGCGGACGGGCGTCATGCTCAGGCGGTTTCCGCGATCAGCGCCTCGCCCACCAGCGAGTGGGGCGGGCTTCGGTGATGCGCAGATCAATCATCTGATTGAGCAGGCGCGGGTGGCCGGCGAAGTTGACCACGCGGTTGTTGGCGGTGCGCGCCGCCAGCATGGCGGCGTCCTTCTTGGACACGCTTTCCACCAGCACGCGCTGCACCGTGCCCACCATCGCCTGGTTGATGGCGAAGCCCTTGGCCTCGATCACCTCGTTCAGGGCTTCCAGCCGGCGCACTTTTTCCGCGTGCGGGGTGTCGTCCGGCAGATTGGACGCCGGCGTGCCCGGACGCGGGCTGTAGATGAACACATAGCTGAAGTCGACTTCCATGTCCTTGACCAGCTTCAGCGTCTGTTCGAAGTCGGCCTCGGTCTCGCCGGGGAAGCCGACGATGAAATCGGACGACAGACACAGATCCGGCCGCAGCGCGCGCAGCTTGCGGATGATGGATTTGTACTCCAGGCCGGTGTAGCCGCGTTTCATCGCGGCCAGCACGCGGTCGGCTCCGCTTTGCACCGGCAGGTGCAGATGGGACACCAGCTTGGGCAGCTTGCCGTAGCAATCGATGATGCGCTGGCTGAACTCGCGCGGGTGGCTGGTGGTGAAGCGGATGCGCTCCACGCCCGGCACTTCGTGCACGTATTCCAGCAGCAGCGCGAAGTCGGCGATTTCGCCGTCGGCCATCATGCCGCGATAGGCGTTGACGTTCTGGCCCAGCAGGGTGATTTCCTTGACGCCCTGGACGGCCAGACCGGCGATTTCGGTCAGCACGTCGTCGAAGGGGCGGCTGACTTCCTCGCCGCGGGTGTAGGGCACCACGCAGAAGGAGCAATACTTGGAACAGCCTTCCATGATGGACACGTAAGCCGCGCCGCCCTCCACCTTGGCCGGCGGGATGTGGTCGAACTTCTCGATTTCCGGGAAGGAGATATCCACCTGGGAGTTGCCGCTGGATTGGCGCGATTTGATCAGGTCCGGCAGTCGGTGCAGGGTTTGCGGGCCGAACACCACGTCGACGTAAGGCGCGCGCTTGACGATGGTTTCGCCTTCCTGCGACGCCACGCAGCCGCCGACGCCGATGATCAGATCGGGCTTGGCCTCTTTCAGCGGACGGATGCGGCCCAAGTCCGAAAACACTTTTTCCTGCGCCTTTTCGCGCACGCTACAGGTGTTGAACAGGATGATGTCGGCTTCTTCCGGCTTGTCCGTCTTGATCATGCCTTCGGAGTCGGACAGCACGTCGGCCATTTTGTCCGAGTCGTACTCGTTCATTTGGCAGCCGAACGTCTTGATGTATACCTTTTTCATTGCAGCTAGATTCCAGCGTGTTTCAGTTCGCCGCCGGGCCGGACCCGACAAGCGCGCCGCGAGCGGCTGAGTTTATTGGGACGGCTGGGCGGCCGCTTCGGCTTCCCTTTGCTTCAGCAAGTCCACTTCCTCGGGGCGCAGCACCCAGATCCGGTTGATCTGGCCTTGCATATTGAAGGTGACCCCCACCGGCCGGCCTTCCAGATTGTCCAGTTGGCCGCGCAGCAGGAAGCGGTTGTTCTCGTCGAAGATGCGCAGACCGGGCGCCAACGGGAATTGGCGCTCGGAGCGGATGAAGATGCCGAGCAGACTTTCCAGCAAGGAGCGGTCTTTCTTGACGAACTCGATGGTGGCGTCGTTAGCGGCGCGGACCGTGCCGGCCTTCAGTTCCATCGGCAGCAAACGGCCGGCCAGGGCCGGGGCGGCGAGCCATGCCGCGCAAAGGGCGACTATGAGTATTTTCATAAGGAATTGAATACGTTGCGCGCGATTCTATCATAGCTTGGCCATGGGGCTGGCCAAATCTTCCTTGCAGCATAGGCGTTTTGGCGCGCCGACGCGGCCCGCGTTCACCCTGCGTTCACAAGGCGCGCCGCATGCCGACCGCGTCTTCGCCGTAAGCCCGGCGGGTGTAATCGTCGCGCGCGCAGGGCTGATAGCCAAAGCGTTTCCAATAGCGCGCGGCGCCCTGAACCGCCACCAGCCGCGCCTGGCGCAGCCCGCGCCGCCGGCCCTGGCCCAGCACGGTTTGCACCAGCCGCGGCCCCAGGCCGTGGCCGCGCGCGTCCGGATGCAGCGCCAGATCGTGGATGAACAGGGTGTCCACTGCGTCCGGCAGCCTCTCCAGCGGGCGGTTGAGGCTGGGCGGCCGGCCGGCGGTCCAGGGATGGGCGAACACATAGCCCAGCAGCTGGCCGGGACGCTCCGCCACCCAACAGGTGTCCGGCGACAGGCGGTGGCGCGAGGCCAGCGCGTCCCGGCTCTCGATCAGCGACGGCGGATAGCAGTGTTGCTGAACTTGCAGCACGGCGGGAAAATCTTGAACTTGCATCGGGCGCAGGACAATGGCGTCCTGCCGGCGACAGACTGCGGACATCGGGTGCGGGCCAATCCATGGAAGACAAAAAGCAAAGCGCGCGGCCGGAGCCGCGCGGTGTCGAAGGCGGCGATTATAGCCTCCGGGAGAGCGGGGGCCAGCCGGCCCCGGAGAGGATTGCATGGGGGCGGTCCAGGCGCCTATACCACAGCAAGACGCGATGTCAGACGCGTGTGGGCGGGAGCATGATGCGATGACGATACCTGCGCCGGTGCGGCCGCTGGAACAAGATTTCGACGCTTATCTGATCGACGCCTTCCAATGGCGCAGCCTGGGCTTTCAGGGGGTGGGGGTGTTGGCCGCGCTGGGCTTTCTGCTGGTGCGCCGCCTGTACGGCGGCATGGTGCCGGGGTGGCTGTTTCTGGCGGTGGGCCTGGGTCTGGGCGGACTGATCCTGCTGCAGATCTGGGCGCGGCGCGGCCGTTCCCTGCTGTTGTGGCAGGTCTTGTTCGCCATTGGCTATTGCCTGGCGATGAAGCGCGCGCTGGATGCCGGCGGCTACGGCGAATTCCTGTTGTTGCCGACGCTGGGCGTGTCCGCGCTGGTGATGTCGATCAGCATGTCCAGCGTATGGCACACCTTGAGCTTCTGGGGGCTGCTGCTGCTGGTGTTCGACCCGGCGCGGGTGTTTCTGCGTTTGGGCGGCGAACAGACGATTTACGGCTTCGGCTTTCTGGCCCTCATCATCGGCGGCATGGTCTTGGTGCATGTGCAGGTGGTGCAAACCCTGCGCAGCAACCACCTGCTGCTGAACAAGCTGCGGCGGCAGGCCTTTTACGATTCGCTGAGCAGCCTGCCCAACCGGCGCTCCTTTTTGCAACAGGCGGAATACGCGCTGGGGCACGAGGACATCGCCTTCTATCTGGCCATCATCGATATCGATCTGTTCAAGTGCATCAACGACACCCACGGCCACGCGGTGGGGGATCAGACGATACGCGATGTCAGCGCCTTGCTGGCCGAGACCTTCCACGATCAGATTTACGGCCGCATCGGCGGCGAGGAGTTCGGCGTGCTGCTGGCGGCGCGCAGCGACGCGGCGGGGCAGGCGCGGCTGGAGTGTTTCCGCCAGCAGGTGCGCGCCGCGCCTTTTTCCCATGGCCAGGTGACGGTCAGCGCCGGCGTTTGCCAAGTGGGGAACGGCGGGCTGCAGCAGGCTTTTCACCGGGCGGATCAGGCCTTGTACCAGGCCAAGGCCGGCGGCCGGGACCGGGTGATCGCCTGGCAAGCGGCTTGAGGGCCGGCTCCCGATACGCGGCGCGGCATTGAATTTCTGGCGGAAAAATGGTCTATTCCTCATCCGCCTTTTCACCGAGTCGCCCGCTATGTCGCATTGGCTGTCCCAGATCGATCCCGATTCCGTTCGCCGCACCCCGCTGGGCGCGCGCGGCCATAATCTGCTGCTGACGCCGCAGGCCGCGCCGCAGCCGCTGTTGCTGAGCCAGGAGGAGCAGGAACTGGTGGACGGCTGGCTCAAATCGCGCCGCAATCGCATGCGCTGGAGCAGCCTGCTCGCGCTGGCGGACAGTCACGCCCTGGCGGCAAACCTGCTGCGCCGGCTCTTGGAGGCCGGCTGGTGCGAGGTGGAGCTGCACGCCGAAACCGGCCTGCGCCTCAGTCAGCTGGAACCGTTCTGGGTGCAATGGCTGGACATGTACGGCCTGCGCCATTTGCTGGGCATGGCCGACGCGCGGCCCCAGACCGAGGTGGTGGAGCTGTGGCGCGGCTGGCAGCCGCGCCATCCGCTGCTGTTGGGCTTGGCGGAAAGCCTGAGCCCGCATCTGCAATCCTCCACGCTGGAGCGCCGGCTGAAGCTGGCCCAGGCGCTGGACCAATGGCTGCTGGACGGCTGCTGGGGCACCGAGCGCCAGTTTTCGCAGCGCGCGCTGGGGCGCAGCAAAGCCTTCGGCGCGGCGGACCGGCAATGGCTGGCGGAATTCGGCATCGATCTGGAAGCCTGCGGCATCGCCCGTCACACCCCGCATGTCTTCCTGTCCGGGCCGCTGGGCCTGTGGGCCGGGCAGCAGTGCCTGCTGTCCGCCGCCTTGCTGCAACAAGGCGTGGCCCTGGGGCCGGAGGCCTTGATGAGCGTGAGCGCGGTGGAGGGCGCGATCCGCAGCGTGCGCATCGTGGAGAATCTCAGCGTGTTTCAGACGCTGAGCCAGCAGGCGCTGCCGGTGCTGACCATCTGGGTGCCGGGCCAGCCGCATCAGCGCTGGCGCGAGGCGGTGCGCCATTTATTGACCCTGCTGCGGGTGCCGGTGCAGATCGCCTGCGACCTGGCCCCGTCCGGCATCGCCGTCGCCATGGCCGCCGGCCAGGTGGCGGAGCAGGCCGGACGGCCGTGGTCGCCGTGGCGGATGCAGCCGGAGCAACTGACCCTGGCCAACGGCGCCCAGCCCTTGAGCGAGGCGGAGCAGGCGCAGCTGGCGCGCCTGATGGGCGGCGGCCTGCCGCCCTTGCTGCACGGCCTGGCGATGGAGATGCAGGAGAAGCAGTGCAAGGTGGAGCAAGAGGCGCTGTTCATCGAGGACTGGGGGGACTGAGCGCCGGCCGTCCGGCCCGCTGAAAACGGGCGCGGAAATCCGGCTTGGCCGAGGGGCGGGCGGCGGAAAATACCGGCGGGCGGCGGCGCGCCGGTAATGACATTCGGGCAAATTGGGGCGGGTGTGAAAAAACTGCCCGGCGATGGGTACACAGCGGGAAAAAGCTGCGTTATCATCGCCCCCCAAACCCTTGATGGCAAAGGCAAGATATCAGGGTTTTCAGGAATTGAGAGAGGCTGGCGGGGTGTCAGGCACCCCCGCCGGCCTCTTGCTTTTGGGCCGCCGTTTTGGCGCGTGCGCGCGCCGCCAGAAGAAGAGGAATATCCTTCCCATGTTGATTGGCTTCGTCGTCGTCTATCTGCTGCTGTCCGTGGGCATCGGCCTCTACGCCGCCACCCGGGTGCGCAACGCCCGCGATTTCGCCGTGGCCGGCCGCAGCCTGCCGTTTCCCATCGTCACCGCCATGGTGTTCGCCACCTGGTTCGGCTCGGAGGCGGTGCTGGGCATTCCGGCCACCTTCATCGACAAGGGCTTCGCCGGCATCGTCGAAGACCCGTTCGGCTCCTCGATGTGCCTGGTGCTGGTGGGCCTGTTGTTCGCGCGGCCGTTGTACCGGCTCAATCTGCTGACCATAGGCGATTTCTACAAGCAGCGCTTCGGCCGCAATGTGGAGCTGTTCGTGTCGCTGTGCATCATCGCCTCCTACCTGGGCTGGGTGGCGGCGCAGCTGACCGCGCTGGGCGTGGTGTTCAACGTGCTGTCCCAGGGCGCGATCAGCGCCAACGCCGGCATGTTGCTGGGCGCGGGCATCGTGCTGGTGTACACGCTGTTCGGTGGCATGTGGTCGGTGGCGCTGACCGACTTTTTCCAGATGACGGTGATCGTCGCCGGCCTGCTTTATCTGACCTGGTTGATCGGCGACATGGCCGGCGGCCCGGTCAAGGTGTTGCAGCACGCGGCGGCGCAGGACAAGTTCACCATGATTCCCAGCATGGCGCCCAAGGACGTGGTCGGCTTCGTCGGCGCCTTGCTGACCATGATGTTGGGCTCCATTCCGCAGCAGGATATCTTCCAGCGGGTGATGTCGGCCAAG
Organism: Chromobacterium sp. Beijing; assembly: GCF_021496765.1. Classification (NCBI taxonomy): domain Bacteria; kingdom Pseudomonadati; phylum Pseudomonadota; class Betaproteobacteria; order Neisseriales; family Chromobacteriaceae; genus Chromobacterium; species Chromobacterium sp. Beijing. The sequence goes on along the minus strand of NZ_CP053750.1, from coordinate 3,375,450 downwards.
AACGAGAACGTCGCCGCGCGCGCGTCCATCGTCGGCGGCGGCCTGTATCTGACCTTCTGCATGCTGCCCATCTTCATCGGCTTCGCCGCCACGCTGATCGATCCGACCATGGTGAGCCGCTGGATGCAGCAGGACGCGCAGATGATTCTGCCCAGCCTGATCCTGGAGCGCACGCCGCTGTTCGCGCAGGTGATGTTCTTCGGCGCGCTGCTGTCCGCCATCATGTCCACCGCGTCCGGCACCTTGCTGGCGCCGTCGGTGACCTTTACCGAGAACGTGCTCAGCCGTTTCATCCCGGTGATGTCGGACCGCCAGTTCCTGCTGGCGATGCGGCTGACCGTGGTGGGCCTGGCCATCGTCACCACGGTGTTCGCGCTCTTGTCCGACGCCACCATCTACGAGATGGTGGGCAACGCCTACAAGGTGACGCTGGTGTCGGCGGTGGCGCCGCTGTTCGCCGGCCTGTTCTGGAAGCGTTCCACGCCGCAGGGCGCCTTGCTGGCCATTGCGCTGGGCCTGGGCAGCTGGCTGGCGCTGGACTGGTTCGGCCCGGCGGATCCGTTCTGGCCGCCGCAACTGGTGGGCCTGGGCTTCAGCATTGTCGGCATGGTGGCCGGCAGCCTGCTGCCGCAGCGGCTGGGACGGCAGGCTTTGGCGGGGATGGGCCTGACCCGGCCTTAGACCCGCTAACAAAACCCCTGACCCTGCGTTGCGCCTCCTTGTCGTACGACTTGTACTGCCTACGTCGGCGCGCCTTGGCTCAGGTTCTCTGCGAGGTTTTGTGAGCGGCTCTTAGAACCGGTTTACGATCTCGCGAGCCAAGGCGATACAAGGCGAAAGCGGCCGAGACAGCGGAATGGTCATACGGTAGATGAGCATTTCGAAGCGGTACTCACCGTGTAAGGCGTCCTCGACGCGCAGCGGATCGTAAACGGATTATCAGAAGTTGGCCGGGGTGTTGGCGCTGATGATCTCCGCCTCGTCCGGCCCGATATTGCGGAATTTGTGCGGCAGGGTGCTGGGGAAGTAATAGCCGTCCCCGGCGGAGAGGATGCTGATGTGGCCGTCCACGGTCAGCTCCACGCTGCCGCGCACCACTACGCCGCACTCCTCGCCCTCGGGATGGGTGATCATTTCCTTGCCGGTGTCCGCGCCCGGCGAATACAGCTCGCGTAGCATGCGCATCTGGCGATTGGGATTGGACGCGCCGATGATCAGCAGCTTCAGGCCGTCGCGGCCCAGATCTGGTTGTTGTTCGCGGCGGAAGGTGTAAGGGTCGCTGGGCGGCGGTTCGCCAAAGGTCAGGAATTCGGTCAGCGTCATGGGGAAACCCTGAATCAGCTTCAATAGCGAACTGATGGACGGGCTGACCCGGTTCTGTTCTATCAGCGAGATGGTGGCGTTGGCCATGCCGGCCCGTTTCGCCAGCTCGCGTTGAGACAGCGCGAAGTGCTCGCGCACTTGTTTGACGCGTAATCCAATATCCATGCCTGTAACCTCGGTGGCGTGCCCTTGTCGGCCTCTGCTTAGTATTTTCGACAATTTTTCGAATAGCGTCACAGTATACTGATGTCGCCGCCGGCGATGCAGAGCAATTCGCGTTTTCCGGCCGGCGGCGGCGCATTTTCGAAGCCTGGGACCATTCTCCGGGCCGTCGCCGCGTCTGCCCGCGTTCTCAATCCTCCCGTCGCCGTCCCGCCAGGCCCGTCGCCTGCGCCGCTTGCCACAGACTTTCCCGCTTTGTGTTTGATTTTTTAGACAGCGTCGCCGCGCTGCCACAGTATGGTGGCATGCGCGCCGTCCGGCGCGCCGGAGAGACGCATTGAGAGCCTTATTGTGGATGGCGGGATGGGCGGCGCTATGGCTGGCGCCGGCGAGCTGGGCGCTGAGCCTGTCGGCGGCGGAGCGGGACTGGCTGAGCCGGCACCCGGTGCTGCGGGTGGGCGTGGTGCCGCAAGCGCCGTACGCGGTGCTGGACGCGCGCCGGCAGGCGCTGAGCGGCGCGCATGTGGAACTGATGAACCGGCTGGCCGCCGAATTGGGCCTCAAACTGGCCTGGACCTTCTATCCGAACAAGACGCAGTTGAGCGCGGCGGCGCGGGCGGGGCGGGTGGATGTCGCGCCCGGCCTGGAACAAACCCCGGCCGGCTTGCGTTACTGGCTGTTTTCCGGCCCCTTCCTGCGCATCCCCTACAAACTGGTCGGGCGCGGCGAGCCGGCGGCGGCGCTGGAACTGGAACAACTGCCGGACAGCGCGCGGGTGGCGGTGCTCGAACCGGGCGCGGCGGCGGCCTTTCTGACCGTCAATTATCCGGCCTTGCGGCGCTTGCCGGCCGGCTCGGACCGCAACGCGCTGCAGCTGGTGCAGCAGCAGCGGGCGGATTATGCGGTGGTGGACGAGGCGCAGCTGAACCAGCTGCTGCGCGAGCCGGAATTCTCGCACTTGCGCGCGGTGGGCGACAGCGGCGCCACTCGGCTGCTGCGGGTGGCGTCGCGGCAGGACTGGCCGCAGCTGGCGATGCTGCTGGACCGGGCCTTGAGCGCGCTGCCGGCCTCGCAGCGCGGCCATCTCTACACGCGCTGGGTGCAGGCGGAGCCGACGCCGCTGGCCGACAGCCTGCCGTTTTGGCGCAGGCTGAGCCAGGTATCGCTGCTGCTCATCCTGCTCTTGGCCGGCGCGCTGCTGTGGCAGGGCCGGCAGCAGCGGCAGTCGCGGCAAGCGCTGGCGGCGGCGCGGCAGGCGCTGGCCCAGCGGGAAGCCGGCGCCGAGGCCTTGCGGCTGACGCAGTTCTCGGTGGATCACAGCACGGTGGGCATTCTGTGGCTGAACTGGGAAGGCCGGCTGCGTTACGCCAATCAGGCCGCGCTGGCGATGCTGGGATGCGCGGAGGCGGAGGCGGTGGGGCAGCCGCTGTCTCGCTTCCAGCCGGGCTTGGACATGGACGGCTGGCTGGACTTGTGGGGCCGGGCGCGGAGCCGGGGCCTGCTGCAGTTTGAAACCGATAGCCTGCGCGCCGACGGCGGCAGCCTGCCGCTGGACGTCTCGCTCAGTTTTCTGCGCTTCGGCGGCGCCGACTACCTGGTGGCCTTTATGCACGACGTCACCGAAAAGCGGCAGGCGCGCGCCGCCCTGCGGGAGAGCGAGGCGCGTTTCAAGGGCATTGCCGGCAATGTGCCGGGCCTGGTGTTCCGGCTGGAGCGCGCCGACGCGGCGGAAGACCCGCGGCTGGCCTTCGTCAGCGAGGCCAGCCTGGCGCTGACCGGCTACCCGGCCGCGGACTTGCTGGCGCGGCCGGAGGGCTTGCAAGCGCTGGCGCACCCTGAGGACGCCGCGGCGCTGCGCGACAGCTGGCAAGCCGCCTGGCGCGAGCAGCGCGATTGGAGTTGGCAGGGCCGGATTCTGACCCGGGACGGCGCGGAGCGCTGGGCCGATCTGCGCGCCAGCGCCCGCCGCCACGGCGCGACGGGCATGGTGTGGGATGGCATCCTGTGGGATATCAGCGCCGGCAAGCGCAATGAACTGGAGCTGAGCGCGTCGCGCGCCATGCTGCGCGATCTGGCCGCCCACCTCGAAACGGTGCGCGAGGAGGAAAAAGCCCATATCGCGCGCGAGGTGCACGACGAGCTGGGCCAGGTGCTGACCGTGCTCAAGCTGGAAACCTCGATGCTGGAACTGAGCCTGGGGCGGCCGGAGGGCGCGGCGGCGGAGCGGCTGGCCAGCATCAAGAAGCTGATCGCCCAGACCTTCGCCCTGGTCCGCGACGTGGCCACCGCGCTGCGGCCGCCCATCCTGGACGCGGGCCTGGCCTCGGCGGTGGAATGGCAGGCGCGCCGCTTCGAGGCCCGCAGCGGCATACCCTGTCTGGTGCTGGTGCCGGACACGCCGCTGCGCCTGGACGACGCCAAGGCGGTGGGCCTGTTCCGGGTATTGCAGGAGGCGCTGACCAATGTGATGCGCCACGCCGAGGCCCACACGGTGACGCTGCACTTGCAGGCCTTGCCGGGAGAGCTGGTGCTGAGCATTATCGACGACGGCAAAGGCTTTGAGCGGCGGCCGGGGGAGGCGGGCAGCTCCTACGGCCTGGTGGGCATGCGCGAGCGCCTGCTGATGTTCGGCGGCGGCCTGGAAGTGGCCAGCGCGCCGGGGCAAGGCTGCAGTTTGACGGCCCGGCTGCCCTTGCGGCCGGATGAAGGGGAGGAGAAGACATGATTCGAGTGATTGTGGCGGAAGACCACACCATCGTGCGCGAAGGCATCAAGCAGTTGATCGGCCTGGCCGACGATTTGCAAGTGGTCGGCGAAGCCGCCCACGGCGCCGCGGTGTTCGACGCCTTGCGCGCCGCCGCCTGCGATGTGCTGCTGCTGGATATTTCCATGCCGGGCCTGAGCGGCCTGGACGTGATCCCGCGCTTGCGGGCGCTGGCGCAGCCGCCGGCCATCCTGGTGCTGTCCATGCACGACGAGGTGCAGATGGCGGCGCGCGCGCTCAAGGCCGGCGCCGCCGGCTACGCCACCAAGGACAGCGATCCGGCGCTGCTGCTGACCGCGATCCGCAAAGTGGCCGGCGGCGGCCGCTACATCGACCCGCAACTGGCGGACCGGCTGGTGTTCGAAGTCAATCTCAGCGACGAGAGGCCGCCGCACGCCCAGTTGTCCGAGCGCGAGTTCCAGGTGTTCCAGCGCCTGGCGCAGGGGGCCAACGTCAACGAGGTGGCGCAGCTGCTGGCGATCAGCGCCAAAACCGTCAGCACCCACAAGGTCAGGCTGATGCAGAAGCTGCGCGCGCAGTCGCTGGCGGATTTGGTGCGCTACGCGATCGAGCATCAGCTGTTTTAACGCGCTTGGCTGCTGCGGCGCACTAAGAATTTCCCTACAGCGCGCGCCGTTTATCCCGACGGCAAAATCCGCCGCCCGCCGATGGCGGGCGTGCGCCGCGCTCCCTAGCATGGTTGGCGTACGCATTCACTTTCAGGTGTCGCCGCCATGTCCGCAGCCAGCGATGTGCTTGTCCGCTTCCTCAACGTCCAGAAAAGCTATGACGGCGAAAACCTCATCGTCAAAAACCTGAACCTGGACATCCGCCGCGGCGAATTCCTCACCCTGCTGGGGCCGTCCGGCTCCGGCAAGACCACCAGCCTGATGATGCTGGCCGGTTTCGAAACCCCCACCGGCGGCGAGATTCAGCTGGCCGGCCGCTCCCTCAACCGGGTGCCGCCGCACAAGCGCAACATCGGCATGGTGTTCCAGAACTACGCCTTGTTCCCGCACATGACGGTGGCGGAAAACCTGGCCTTCCCGCTGTCGGTGCGCGGGGTGTCCAAGGCGGACATCCAGGACAAGGTGAAGCGGGCCCTGGCCATGGTGCAGCTGGACGCCTTCGCCGGCCGCTATCCGGGCCAGATGTCGGGCGGCCAGCAGCAGCGGGTGGCGCTGGCGCGCGCGCTGGTGTTCGAGCCGCAGCTGGTGCTGATGGACGAACCGCTGGGCGCGCTGGACAAGCAATTGCGCGAACACATGCAGATGGAGATCAAGCATCTGCATCAGCGGCTGGGCGTCACCGTGGTCTACGTCACCCACGATCAGGGCGAGGCGCTGACCATGTCGGACCGGGTGGCGGTGTTCCATCAGGGCGAAATCCAGCAGATCGACGCGCCGGCCCAGCTCTACGAGCGGCCGGACAACGCCTTCGTCGCCAACTTCATCGGCGAGAACAACCGCTTGCCAGGCACCCTGCTGAGCCGGGACGGCGAGCGCTGCCTGGTGGAACTGGAGCGCGGCGAAAGGGTGACGGCGCTGGCGGTGAAGGTGGGCGAGGCCGGCAGCCCGGTGTCGCTGTCCATCCGCCCCGAACGCATCCTGCTCAACGGCCATAGCGAGCGCTGCGACAACCGCTTCTCCGGCCGGGTGGCCGAATTCATCTACCTGGGCGACCACGTGCGCGTGCGCATGGAGGTGTGCGGCAAGCCCAACTTCTTCGTCAAACAAGCCATCGCCGAACTGGACGCCACGCTCGCCGTCGGCGACGTGGTGCCGCTGGGCTGGCAGGTGGAGCATGTGCGCGCGCTCGATCCGCTGGTTCACGAATAGCAAGGCGCGACGCCGCTCCCTTTGCACAGGAGGACCTGGAATGTCTGCAAGCATCAAGCTGGCCGTCACGGCCCTGGGTATGGCTTTCGCGGGCCAAGCCATGGCGGCCGCTCTGACCGTGATCTCGTTCGGCGGCGCGGGAAAGTCCGCTCAGGACAAGGCGTATTACCGCCCCTTCCAGCGGGAGACCGGCATCAAGGTGATCGGGGCGGAATACAACGGCGAGATGGCCAAGATCAAGGCCATGGTGGATAGCCGCAGCGTGTCGTGGGACGTGGTCGAAGTCGAGCCGGCGGCGCTGGCGCGCGGCTGCGACGAAGGCCTGTTCGAAAAGCTGGATTACAGCAAGATCGGCAAGCCCGCGGATTTTCTCGCCGGCGCGGTGCAAAGCTGCGGGATAGGCATGAACGTCTGGTCCATCGTCCTGGCCTACAACGCCGACAAGCTGAAAACGGCGCCGGCTGGCTGGAAGGATTTCTGGGACGTGAAGACCTTCCCGGGCAAGCGCGGTCTGCGCAAGGGCGCGCAGGACAATCTGGAGTTCGCGCTGATGGCGGACGGCGTCGCCCCGAAGGACGTTTACAAGGTGCTGGCCACGCCGGCGGGCGTCGATCGGGCCTTCCGCAAGCTGGACCAGCTCAGGCCGAACATCCAGTGGTGGGAAGCCGGCTCCCAGCCGCCGCAATTTCTGGTTTCGGGCGATGTGGTGATGAGCTCGGCCTACAACGGCCGCATTTCCGAAGCGAGGAAGGAAGGCAAGAACCTGAAGGCGGTCTGGAACGGCTCGGTTTACAACTACGACTACTGGGCGATTCCCAAGGGCAGCCCGCGCAAGGACGACGCGCTGAAGTTCATCCGCTTCGCCACGCAGCCGGCCAATCAGAAAGTCTATGCCGACACCATCGATTACGGCGTCACCCACCGCAAGGCGATCCAGATGCTGGACGCGACAAGGAGCCGGGATCTGCCGACCTCGCCGCGGAATCTCGCGGTGGCGCTGAGCGAGGACACGGCGTTTTGGGTGGACAGGAGCGAGGAGCTCGAGCAGCGCTTCAACGCCTGGGTGGCCAAGTCCAAGTAAGCGCGGTTGCCGCGGCGCCCGCCGGCGTCGCCAGTTGGCCCCCGGATGGGGGCGGATGCACAACACACCGAGGTCATGATGGAACGCTCAGCAAAGCTCAGCCCTGCCCCGCAGCAAGCCGCCCAGCCCGTGGAGTTGGAAGGGGAGCGGCAACTACGTCGAGAACTGGCGGCCTGTTATCGGTTGATCGCGCACTTTCGCATGAGCGATCTGATCTCGACGCATATCTCGGTGCGCTTGCCAGGGCCGGAACACCACTTCCTGATCAATCCCTACGGGCTGATGTTCGACGAAATCACCGCGTCCAGCCTGGTCAAGATCGGTCTCGACGGCCGGGCGCTGGACGAGAACGACGCCCTGGTCAATCCGGCCGGCTTCGTCATCCACAGCGCCATCCACGCGGCAAGACCGGATGCCCAGTGCGTACTGCACACCCATACCCGGGCCGGCTGCGCGGTGGCGGCGCTTGCGGAGGGCTTGTTGCCGGTGAACCAGATGTCGATGGAGTTCTACGGGAAGGCGGCGTACCACGATTACGAAGGCATCGCCCTGGACCTCAACGAGCAGGCGCGCCTGGTGCGGGATCTGGGCGACAAACCGGTGCTGATCCTGCGCAACCACGGCTTGCTGACCGTGGGGGAGACGGTCAAGCAGGCTTTCCTGCGCATGTACTACCTGGAGAAGGCCTGCGACATCCAGCTGAGCGCGCAGGCGGCCGGAGCCTTGCGCCTGCCGTCCGTGGCGGTTTGCCGGCGGACCGAGCGCCAGTTCAACGAGCCGGAGCGCGAGGTGGGCGAGCGGGAGCTGAAGGACGATAGGTTCGTCGACCTGGCCTGGGCGGCGCTGCTGCGCCTGCTGGACCGGCTCGATCCCGGCTACAAACTTTGACCGGGACGGGCGGCTGCCGCGGCCCGGGCCAGCGGGCAAGCGGCGTTGACATAAAGGAGGTAGGGGTCATGGCGATACACGGTAAATCCTTGCTTCTGGCTTGCGCCGCGCTGGCGGCCAGTCAGGCGCCGGCGCTGACCATCGTGTCATTCGGCGGCGCCAATCAGGCCGCCCAGGTTCAGGCCTATTACCAGCCCTTCCAGCGCGCCACCGGCATCAAGGTGCTGGCCGGCGAATACAACGGTGAAATGGCCAAGGTCAAGGCGATGGTGGCGGCGCGGAGCGTGTCCTGGGACGTGCTGGAGGTGGAAGCGCCGGAACTGGCGCGGGGCTGCGACGAAGGCTTGTTCGAAAAGCTGGACCCGGCGCTGGCCGGCGCGCGCGCAGAGGTGGTTGATGGCGCGCTGCAACCCTGCGGCATCGGCCTCTTCGTCTGGTCCAATGTGCTGGCTTACAGCGCGGACAAGCTGAAGACCGCGCCGCGCGGCTGGGCCGATTTCTGGGATGTGAAGCGTTATCCCGGTAAGCGCGGCATGCGCAAGAGCGCCAAATACACTTTGGAGATCGCTCTGCTGGCCGATGGCGTTGCCGCCAAGGACGTGTATCGCCTGCTGGCCACGCCGGCCGGCGTGGAGCGCGCCTTCAAGAAGCTGGCCCAGCTCAAACCTTATATCCAGTGGTGGGAGGCCGGCGCGCAGCCGCCGCAATACCTGGCCTCCGGCGATGTGGCGATGAGCTCGGCCTACAACGGCCGCATCGCCTCGGCCCAGCAAGAGGGCCGGAATCTGAAGATAGTTTGGGACGGCAGCCTGTATGACTTTGTCTACTGGGCCATCCCCAAGGGCGCGCAACAGGGCGCGGCGGCAAGGCGTTTCATCGCTTTTGCCAGCCGGCCGGAAGCCCAGGCGGCGTATTCGCGACAGATGGCCTATGGCCCGATCAATCGCCAGGCGATGGCGTTGTTGGCGCCGGCGCGACAACTCGAACTGCCCACCGCGCCGGCAAACCTGCAAAGCGCGGTACGGGTGGATTCCAACTTTTGGGCCGACCACGGCGAAAGCCTGGAGCAGCGCTTCAATGCCTGGGCCCTGCGTTGATGGTCGGTTTTGAAAGCCGCGCCGGCCTGGCCGGCGTCACGATGCAGCCAATAAGGAGAATGAGGATGGCAGTTGGACAAGGGTTCATCCTGCTGGGCGCCGCGCTGGCATTGGCCGGCGCCGCCCAGGCCCGGGATCTGACCGTGATTTCCTTTGGCGGCGCCAGCAAGGCGGCGCAGACCAAGGCCTATTACCAGCCGTTTCAGCAAGCCACCGGCATCAAGATCCTGGCCGGCGAGTACAACGGCGAAATGGCCAAGCTCAAGGCCATGGTGGACACCAAGAGCGTGTCCTGGGACGTGCTGGAAGTCGAGTCGCCGGAGCTGGCGCGCGGCTGTGACGAAGGGCTGTTCGAGCGGCTGGATTACGCGCGCATCGGCAATAAGGCGGATTTCCTGCCGGGCGCGGCCCAAGCCTGCGGCATCGGCACCCTGGTCTGGTCCACCGCGCTGGCTTACAACGCGGACAAACTCAAGACCGCGCCGCGCGGTTGGGCCGATTTCTGGGACGTGAAGCGTTATCCCGGCAAGCGCGGCATGCGCAAGGGCGCCAAATACACTTTGGAGATCGCTCTGCTGGCCGACGGTGTTCCCGCCAAGGACGTGTATCGCCTGCTGGCCACGCCGGCCGGCGTGGAGCGCGCCTTCAAGAAGCTGGCCCAGCTCAAGCCGCATATCCAGTGGTGGGAAGCCGGCGCGCAACCGCCGCAATACCTGGCTTCCGGCGATGTGGTGATGAGTTCCGCCTATAACGGCCGCATCGCCGCGGCGCAGAAAGAGGGCAAGAAACTGAAAATCGTCTGGGACGGCAGCCTGTACGACTTCGACTCCTGGGCCATTCCCAAGGGCTCGCCCAACAAGGACGCTGCTTACCGCTTCATTGCCTTCGCCAGCAAGCCGGAAAACCAGAAAGTCTATTCCCAGAACATCAGCTACGGACCCAGCAATAAGAAAGCCTTGCCGCTGCTGGACAAGGCGGAAGTGTCGGAGCTACCCACCGCGCCGCAGAACATGAGGAATGCCTTGAAGGTGGATATAGAGTTTTGGGCCGACCACGGCGAAAGCCTGGAGCAGCGCTTCAATGCCTGGGCCCTGCGTTGATGGTCGGTTTTGAAAGCCGCGCCGGCCTGGCCGGCGTCACGATGCAGTCAACAAGGAGAATGAGGATGGCGTTTAAACAAAAATGCATGCTGCTGGGCGCCGCGCTGGCTTTGGCCGGCGCGGCCTCGGCCAAGGATTTGACGGTGATTTCCTACGGCGGAGCCAACAAGGACGCCCAGGCCAAGGCCTATTACGCGCCCTTCCAGAAGAGCAGCGGGCTCAAGCTGGTCAGCGGCGAATACAACGGCGAAATGGCCAAGCTCAAGGCCATGGTGGACACCAAGAGCGTGTCCTGGGACGTGTTGGAAGTGGAGTCGCCGGAACTGGTGCGCGGCTGTGACGAAGGCCTGCTGGAGCGGCTGGATTACGCGCGCATCGGCAATAAGGCCGACTTCGTGCCCGGCGCGGCCCAGCCCTGCGGCATCGGCATCTTCGTCTGGTCCACCGCGCTGGCCTACAACGCCGACAAGCTGAAGACCGCGCCGGCCGGCTGGAAGGATTTCTGGGACCTGAAGAAATTCCCCGGCAAGCGCGGCCTGCGCAAGGGCGCCAAGGGCACGCTGGAGATTGCGCTGCTGGCCGACGGCGTGGCCGCCAAGGACGTCTATCCGGCGCTGGGCACGCCGGCCGGCGTGGACCGCGCCTTCAAGAAGCTGGACCAGATCAAGCCCTATCTGCAGTGGTGGGAGGCCGGCGCGCAGCCGCCGCAATACCTGGCCTCCGGCGATGTGGTGATGAGCTCCGCCTTCAACGGCCGCATCGCGGTGGCGCGCAAGGAGGGCAAGAATCTGAAAGTGGTGTGGAACGGCAATCTCTACGACTTCGATTACTGGTCGATTCCCAAGGGCACGCCCAAGCGCGACCAGGCTTACCAGTTCATCGCCTTCGCCAGCAAGCCGGAAAACCAGAAGGTTTATTCGCAGAACATCGCCTACGGTCCCAGCAACAAGCGGGCGATTCCGCTGCTGGACAAGAACGAGCTGCCGGATTTGCCGACCGCGCCGCAGAACATCAAGGACGCGCTGAAGATCAATCTGGAGTTCTGGGCCGACCACGCGGAGAACCTGGAGCAGCGTTTCAACGCCTGGGCGGCGAAGTAGGGCGCTCATCCTTCATTTAGCGGAGGCCGCCTTTCGGCGGCCATAACGGAGTAAGGCCATGACGGCTTCCACGGTATCCCATTCCCGCGCGTCCGCGCCGGACGAGCGGCCTCTGAAGGCGCGGCTGGCCCGGGCGGAGCGGCTGGGCAAGCTCAAGTCGCTGGCGCTGGTGTCGCCGCTGCTGCTGTTCTTGCTGCTGACTTTCATCGTACCCATCGGCGCGCTGCTGTTGCGCAGCGTGGACAACCCGGAAGTGGCGGGTTCGCTGCCGCGCACGGTGCGGGCGCTGGCGGCCTGGGACGGCAAATCGCTGCCGCCGGAGGCGGCTTACCGCGCGCTGGTCGACGATGTGCGGCTGGCCGGCGAGCGCCAGACGCTGGGCGATCTGGGCAAGCGGCTGAACATGGAGGTGCCCGGCTACCGCAGCCTGCTGGGCAAGACCTCGCGCGCCTTGCCGCTGGAGCCGGCGCCGGCCTCGTTCAAGCAGGCGCTGACCGAGCTGGACGAACGCTGGGGCGACCCGGCCTACTGGCTGGCGATACGCCGCAACCAGTCCGCCTACACGCCGTATTATCTGCTGGCGGCGCTGGATCACCGCATCGACGACCTGGGCGAACTCAGCCGCGCGATGCCGGATCAGGGCATTTACCTGAGCGTGTTCGCCCGCACGTTCTGGATGAGCCTGGTGGTGACCGCGCTGTGCCTGCTGCTGGCCTATCCGCTGGCCTATCTCTTGGCCAGCCTGCCGACGCGCCGCAGCAATCTGCTGATGATCATGGTGCTGCTGCCGTTCTGGACCTCGGTGCTGGTGCGGGTGGCCGCCTGGATCGTGCTGCTGCAGTCCGGGGGCCTGATCAACGCCGCCTTGCTGAGCCTGGGCCTGATCGAGCAGCCGCTGCAGCTGGTGTTCAACCGCGTCGGCGTCTACATCGCCATGGTGCACATCCTGCTGCCCTTCATGATTCTGCCCATCTACAGCGTGATGAAGGGCATTTCCCCCAGCTATCTGCGCGCGGCGATCTCGCTGGGCTGCCACCCCTTCGCCGGCTTCTGGCGGGTGTACGCGCCGCAGACCGTGGCCGGAGTGGGCGCCGGCTGCCTGCTGGTGTTCATCCTGTCCATAGGCTATTACATCACCCCGGCCTTGCTGGGCAGCCCCAACGACCAGATGGTCAGCTATTTCGTCGCCTTCTACACCAACACCACCATCAACTGGGGCATGGCCACCGCGCTGGGCGGCCTGCTGTTGGCGGCCACCTTGCTGCTGTACGCGGTCTACCACCGGCTGGTGGGCAGCGAACGGCTGCGGCTGGGCTGAACCGCCGCCTGGACCCAACCGATACTGGAGAGCCAAACCGATGCCAAGCCATCACACCTTGCCGGAAGAACGGCTGTGGTTTTACCTGCACCGCCTGCTGGGCGGCCTGACGCTGCTGTTCCTGGTGCTGCCGGTGCTGGTGATCATTCCGCTGTCTTTCAACGCCAGCGCCTTCCTGGTCTATCCGCTCAGCGGCTTTTCCCTGCGCTGGTATCAGGAGTTCTTCTCCTCGGCGGAGTGGATGCGCGCCTTGCAGAACAGCCTGATCGTCGCGCCGCTGGCCACCGTGCTGGCGATGACGCTGGGCACGCTGGCCGCCGTCGGTCTGACCCGCGCCGAATTTCCCGGCAAGGGCCTGCTGATGGCGGTGTTGATCTCGCCCATGGTGGTGCCGGTGGTGATCGTCGGCGTGGCCGGCTATCTGTTCTTCGCGCCCCTGGGCATGGACAACAGCTATCTGACGCTGGTGCTGCTGCACGCGGCGCTGGGCGTGCCCTTTGTGGTGATCACCGTCAGCGCCACGCTGCAGGGCTTCAACCGCAATCTGGTGCGGGCCGCCGCCAGCCTGGGCGCGTCGCCGCTGCGGGTGTTCTTCAAGGTGACGCTGCCGCTGATCGCGCCGGGGGTGATTTCCGGCGCGCTGTTCGCCTTCGGCACCTCCTTCGACGAGGTGGTGGTGACGCTGTTCGTCGCCGGGCCGGGCCAGGCGACGCTGCCGCGGGCGATGTTCGGCGGCATACGCGAAAACCTCAGCCCCGCCATCGCCGCGGCGGCCACGCTGTTGATCGGGTTTTCGGTGCTGATGCTGCTGACGCTGGAGTGGCTGCGCGGCCGTGCCGAGCGACTGCGCAGCCGGCCCGGGGTCTGAATACCGGCTTGGCCCTACTTTGGGAGGGGTTGAATTTCAGCCAAGCTGCCGCACACTAGGAGGCATTCACCCCCTGAAACCAAATGAGGAATTCCCACATGGCTACCGTTACTCTGCGCGGCAATCCGGTTGAAGTGGCTGGCGCGCTGCCGGCCAAGGGCCAGCAAGCCCCGGCCCTGACCCTGACCTCCGCCGACCTGGCCGAAGTCAAACTGGACAACTACGCCGGCAAGAACAAGGTGCTGAACATTTTCCCGAGCGTGGACACGCCGACCTGCGCGATGTCGGTGCGCAAGTTCAACGAACGCGCGGCCAAGCTGGCCGACACCGTGGTGCTCTGCGTTTCCGCCGACCTGCCGTTTGCGCAGAAGCGCTTCTGCGGCGCCGAGGGCATTGACAATGTGGTGACCCTGTCCACCTTCCGCAACCCGCAGTTCGCCGCCGACTACGGCGTCAAGCTGGCCTCCGGCCCGCTGGCCGGCCTGACCGCCCGCGCGGTGGTGGTGCTGGACAAGGACAACAAGGTGTTGCACAGCGAGCTGGTGGCCGAGATCGGCGAAGAGCCGAACTACGACGCCGCGCTGGCCGCGCTGTAAGCGACGTTGCCGCAGACCAAACCCGCCGGTGTGAATCGGCGGGTTTTTTGCGTCCCGGCTCCGGCGCCAATCCGCCATCAGGTCAAAATAATCCTATAGTGGATCCATCACAGTGGTTTTAAATCTTTATCTTCACAAGATTCGACCTTAAGCCCTGTGACAAAGGCGCTGCCCATCCCGCTTAACGGCCCACGTTCTTATGCCCCCATGCTCAAACGACACAAGGCGTCATGCTCGCTTGCATTACGGAATGCCTCTGGAGAACTCGTGGCTAAGCGGCTGCTCTTTACCCTCTTATTGCTGGGGGGCGCGCCAAGCTGCTTGGCGGAGCAGCTTCTATCCCTGCAGTATCGGGACAAACCGCCCTACAGCTATAGCCAAAATGGAAAACCGGCCGGTTTTTTATTGGAGCGGACCATTGAAATTTTACACCGCGCGGCCGTGCCGGCGGAGTTTGAAGAAGTGCCTGCCAAACGCATTCTCAGTAATATTCAAGCCAATAAGAAATTGATTTGCTCCCCAGGCTGGTATAAAACCCCTGAGCGCGAGGCCTTTGCCTTGTTTTCCTCGGCCATTCACCAAGACAAGCCGCATCTGATATTGGCGAACGTCAAATCCGCGAAAAACATCCAGAAATTGGGCACGTTAAAAGCGCTGTTCGCCAGCCATGAATTCAAGCTTGGCAAAGTTTCCGGCGTATCTTACGGCACAGAATTGGATGCGATGATTGATCATGCCGCCGCCGCCGTGATGGATTCGACGGTGACACCGGGCGAACTGGCTCAAATGATCGTCTCTCAGCGTGCCGACTATATGCTGATCGATGTCGAGGATTACAAATTTCTGCTGCAGAAAAAAGAAATCGATTCAACAAAGTTGACGATATTGACATTCAAGGATATTCCCGAGGGGCTTAAGCGCTACATCATGTGCAGCAAGCAGGCCAGTCCCGAGCTTATGCAGCGGATTGATCAATCCATACACCTCCCTCCCTGATCCGGCCTGCGGCTATCCCGCGCGCGCTGTTTCCTGCCGGCGTCCTCCCTTGACGGTCTTCACCAGCCTGTTTAGGCTTGGTCCCGCGTCGTGCCCAATCACACGGCGCAGGGTTTGCAGGCCCATCATTTAACTCTCCCGCAGACACAACGGTCCGCTTTGGCGCCGTTACGTCTGCTGCCACGCCGTACCCATTCGGGGCGGGCCGTGGCAGGGAGCCTTCGGGCTGCCGGTTTTGGTAGAGTTAGCCGGTCCTGCAACCTTGTCACGTGCCTGCCTCAGCCTCGTCTGAGCAGGTTTCCAAAGCTGACATGGAGACCGTGATGACCTTCTCTACCTTTCCCCCGCAATGCCCCCTCCCGCCTGCCCCCATGGCGCAGGAGAACGCCCCGAACCCGCCGCTGCGCCGGTGATGGAGCAACTGCGTTCCTGCGCTCAGCGCTTGCCCGCCGCCGCCGGCAATGTGCTGCTGCTGGGCGAGCTGGGCCGCCAATTGAACGATTGCTATATCCAACTGGACTCCGCCCTGTTGAGCGGGGTGATGGATATGCGCGCCGCCCATACCGGGCTGTTGGCGCTGCTGACCTTGCTGGAACGCCGCGACGAGCCCTTGCTGTTCAGCAGCGAGGAAGCGCTGGCCTTGCTGGAGCCGATACAGCAGCGTTTGCAACGCGGTCTGGAGCACGTCAACGGCGTGCTGTGACGCTTGGACAGGGAGGGCATGGCCATGATGAAGCTGCTGATCCAACACAATGAGGCGCTCAAAGGCGCGGCGCGTTTAATCGTCGATTACGAGATGCGCCTGGGAGTGATTGCGCTGAAGGACAGCAACCCGCTCCATCCGGACAACACCGCGGCGGTTCAGCGGCAGATCAAGCGGGCGTTGGCGGACTTTTATTATTGGAGCCGATGGCAGGGCAAGCACGAGCCGGCCCGCGCCGCCTTATTGGCGATGTGGGCGTCCGGGAAGTGGAGCAGCCGCGATCTCTGCGCGCGGCAATGTTATCTCTTGGCGGGCTTCCGCAACGTAACTACCGCCCGTCTGGCGTTGGTGGGCGCGCCGATACCGGACCCTGACGCCGTCCAACGCCAACGCGCCGCGTGGGAAACGCCGTAGCCGGCTATCCGGCAGCCTGTGGCGTTGAATCCGTTTCCGCGTGGGTATCGCTGCGCTCCTCCCACCCTACGGTTGAGGCCGTGTTTGGGGCCGCGTTTGGGTAGGGTGGGTGGAGCCGTCAGGCGATACCCACCAAACAGGCGGCTGTCCGGCGGCCTGTGGCGTTGAGTCCGTTTCCGCGTGGGTATCGCTGCGCTCCTCCCACCCTACGGTTGGAGCCGTGTTGGGGCCGCGTTTGGGTAGGGTGGGTGGAGCCGTCAGGCGATACCCACCAAACAGGCGGCTGTCCGGCGGCTTGTGGCGTTGAATCCGTTTCCGCGTGGGTATCGCTGCGCGCCTCCCGGCCTATGGTTGGAGCCGTGTTTGGGGCCGCGCTTGGGTAGGATGGGTGGAGCCGTCAGGCGATACCCACCAAACAGGCGGTTGTCCGGCGGCCTGTGGCGTCAAACCGTTTCCGCGTGGGTATCGCTGCGCTCCTCCCACCCTACGGTTGGAGCCGTGTTTGGGGCCGCGTTTGGGTAGGGTGGGTGGAGCCGTCAGGCGATACCCACCAAACAGGCGGCTATCCGGCGACCTGTGGCGTTGAATCCGTTTCCTCGTGGGTATCGCTGCGCGCCCCCATCCTACGGTTGAGGCCGCGTTGGGTAGGGGGAAGCCGTCAGAAGGTGTTCACGCCCTTGCGGGCGTGAACGGGTGCTTAATAGGGCTTATTGGGCAGGAACTTGCCGTCCAGGGTGATCACCGCGCGCTCGCCGCCGTCCGGGTCTTCCACTTTGCGGATGTCCAGCTTGAAGTTGATGGCGCTGATGATGCCGTCGCCAAACTTCTCGTGCACCAAGGCCTTCAACGTGGTGCCGTAGATCTGGATCATTTCATAGAAGCGGTAAATGGTGGGGTCGGTGGGGATGCCGCCGGGAATGCTGCCGCGCAGCGGAATGGTTTGCAGCTGCAGAGCGTCCGCGGCGTTCAGGCCCAGCCGTTCGCAGACCAGCTCCGCCGCGAGCTTGGACAGCGCGTGCTGGCCCAGCACGGCGGCGGTGACATAGGCCAGGCTGAGGCCGGTGCCGGCGGCCAATTGCTCCCAGCTCAGGTCTTTCAAGGCCTTGGCGGCCAGGGCGCGGGCGGTCAATTCCAGGCGGGGGTCTTGGTGGATATTGGCGTGTTGCATGGTGTGGTCCTTTCTTCAGGTTTGCGGGAGGCGCCGGTTTCAGGCGGCGCGGGTCAGCGGAAAATCCGCCAGGGAAACGAAGCGCTGGCTGGCGTGGTCCAGGGCCAGGACGGCGCCGGTTTCAATGTCGTAGACCCAGCCGTGCAGGGTCAGCCGGCCCTGGCGCATCGCCAGAGCCACCGAGGGGTGGGTCTTGAGGTTGGCCAGCTGGGCGACGACGTTTTCCTTGACCATGTCGTCCAGCCGCTGGCGGGCGTCGTCGTGATGGCGCGCCGCGTTCACCACTTTGGCGGAGTCGGCGTGGCGCAGCCAGCCGGCCACCGCTGGCAGATGGTCCAGGCAGCGGCCGTTGGCGATCGCCGTCATCGCGCCGCAGTCGGAATGGCCGCAGACCACGATGTCGGCGACGCCCAGCGCCGCCACCGCGTACTCCACGGAGGCGGTGACGCCGCCCGGTTCCGGCCCGTAGCTGGGGACGATGTTGCCGGCGTTGCGGATCACGAACAGCTCGCCGGGCTCTTGCTGAGTCAGCAGCTCCGGCACCACGCGGCTGTCCGAGCAGGTGATGAACAGCGCGCCGGGGGCCTGGCTGTCGGCCAGTTGGCGAAACAGCGCCGAACGCTGGGGGTAGGCTTCCTGTTGGAATTTCAGAAAACCGTCGATGAGGGCTTGCATGGCTTGCTCCTTGGCGGGGAAGGGATGCGCCAAGGATGAAGCTTTTTCATCATAGGGTCCAAGACCGATATAGAATGATTTCCATAATTATTTCCTATAGTTTGGACGCATGATTCTTCGACATATCCGTTATCTGCAAGCGGTGGCCGAACACGGCAATTTCACCCGGGCGGCGGAGGCGCTGCATGTGTCGCAGCCCACGCTGTCGCAACAGATCAAGCAATTGGAAGAGACGGTGGGCGCGCAGTTGCTGGACCGCAGCGGGCGGACGGTGCGGCCCACCGACGCCGGGGCCGCCTATCTGGAATACGCGCGCCGCGCGCTGCGCGAGCTGGAGGCGGCGCAGCGGGCCACCCGGGACGTGGGCGATCTGTCGCGCGGCAGCTTGCGGCTGGCGATGACGCCGACCTTCGCCAGTTATCTGCTGGGGCCGCTGGCGGCGCGGCTGCGCCGGCTCTATCCGGGCATAGAGCTATGCGTGCGCGAGGCGACGCTGGACGCGATCGAGCGGGCCTTGCTGGAGGACGAGATCGATGTCGGGATCGCTTTCGATCAGGCGCGCTCGGCGGAGATAGACGCGCGGCCCTTGTTCCGGGAAACCCTGGCCGTGGTGGTGGGTGACGGCCATCCATGGCGTCGGGCGGGGGCGATAGGCGCGGAAGCGCTGGCGCAGGCGCCCTTGGCGCTGTTGAGCGCGGATTTCGCCACCCGCGGCCATATCGATCGTTACTTCCTGGCGCTGGGTCTGAAGCCGCGGATCGCGGTCCAGGCCAACAGCATCAGCGCGGTGATGGAAATCGTCCGCCACGGCGATTGCGCCACCATTTTGCCGCGAGCGATCACGCGGCAGCATCCGGCGCTGAGCGCGGTGGGCTTGAGCACGCCCTTGCCGGCGCGCACGGCGGCGGCGCTGACGCGTAAAGACGCGTATCGCAGCGCCGCGGCGCGCGCGCTGATGCCTTTGCTGGATGCCTTGGGGAAGGAGTTGGGAGCGGAAGACGATAGGGAATAAGACGGCGCGGGCGGCGTGGAGCCGCCCGCTGCGGGGCCGACGGAGCGGCCCCCGGTAGGATTTAGGCTTGCTGGCCGGCCAGCTTGCCGCGCGGCGCGCTCTCGGCGGCCGCCATATCGGCCACCGCGCCGGCGTCGTGCTCGGCGTCCAGATAGCGGGTGCGCCAGCCGCTGTTGACGCCCCAGTAGTAGAAGCCCAGCGAGATCACCGCCACCACCGCCATGTCGGGGCCGTAGGGCAAGAGGCCGATGCCGCCGAAGTCCCGGCTGCCGATATAGGACATGAGGGCCATCGTCGGCAGGTAGAGCACCATCCACAGCGCGCCTTTCAGCTCGCGGCCGAATTCCGGCCAGCCGGCGCGGGCCTGATACCAGAAGTACACCGGCAAGGCGGCCACGATCAGGAAGATGATCTCGCCGGTCAGCGGCCAGCGCGCCCAGTACAGCACCAGAGACGCGCAGACGAAGGCGAAGGGCGCGATCACGCCGAGGCCGGCCAGGCGCAGCGGGCGCGGCAGGTCCGACGCGCAGCGGCGCAGCGAGGCCACGCTGATGGGGCCGGTCAGGTAGGAAATCACCGTGGCCACCGAGATCACCGCCGCCAGCGTGCCCCAGCCGCGGAAGAAGAACAGGAACACGAAGGAGATCGCCAGGTTGAACCACATCGCCGGACGCGGGATCTGGTACAGCGGGTGGATGCGGCCGAAGATCTCCGGCATGGTGCCGTTGCGCTGCATGCCGTAAATCATGCGCGAGGTGGTGGCCATATAGGTGGCGCCGGTGCCGCTGGGGCTGACGAAGGCGTCGAAGTACAGCAGCAGCATCAGCCAGTTCAGGCCCAGCGCCATCGCCAGTTGGGCGAAGGGGGAGCTGAAGTTCAGGCCCTGCCAGCCGTGGGCCAGGTCCGCCGGCGACAGCGCGCCGATGAAGGCCACTTGCAGCGCCACATAGATCACCGCCGCCAGCAGGATGGAGCCCACCACGCCGAAGGGCACGCTCTTGCCCGGGTTGCGGGCCTCGCCGGCCAGGTTGATCGGGCTTTGGAAGCCGTTGAAGCTGAACACGATGCCGCTGGTGGCCACCGCCGTCATCACGCTGGCCCAGCCAAAGGGCGCGAAGCCGCCCGGGGTGTCCCCGCCCAGATTGCCGGGATGGAAGCCGCTGTAGATCAGCGCGCCCACGGTCAGCGCCGGCACGATCACCTTGAAGATGGTGATGGCGCTATTGGCCTTGGCGAACAGGCGCACGCCCCAGTAGTTGAGCATGAAGTAGACGATGACCAGCAGCGCGGACAGCATCAGGCCGGGCGGGGTCAGTTCGCCGTTGGAGAACAGCTGTTGGGCCCAGGGATACGGCCAGGAGCTCATGTATTGCACCGAGGCCTCGGCCTCGATCGGGATCACCGAGACGATGGCGATCCAGTTGGCCCAGCCGGCGATGAAGCCGAGCAGGGAGCCGTGGGAGTAACGGGCGTAACGCACCATGCCGCCGCTTTCCGGGAACATGGCGCCCAGTTCCGCGTAGCTCAGCGCGATGGAGAGAATAATCACCATGCCGACTATCCAGGCGACGATGGCGGCCGGGCCGGCGATCTGGGCGGCGTGGGCGGCGCCGAACAGCCAGCCGGAACCGATGATGGAGCCCAGACCGGTCAGCATCAGGGCGATGGGGCCGATATGGCGGGAGTGTTGCTGTGTCAAAGGTATCTCCTGTCAAAAGAACCTGCTGACGATCCGCTGCGCGTCGTGAGGCGTCACACGGCGAGTACCGCTTCAGAATGCTGAAGCCGCTTTCGCCCTGTCCCGCCCTGGCTCGCGAGATCGTAAACAGCTTCTGAAAACCCGACGGTCCGGCGGAGTCAGCTCCGGACGCGGCGGGCAAGCGATGGGGACAAGTTCCGGCCACGGCGCGGCGGCTCCGCCGTCCTTGTGCGGACGGGGGCGGAGCGGGGCGGTGTCGGTGCGCTGGAGACGCCGGCGCGGAGGGCGTCGGCGAGCTTGTCCCGGGTGCCGGGTGGGCCCGGTCTGATGTGCTCTTTTATAAGAGGGGGCTAATCTACCTTTGCTTTTCATTACAGTATGTAACGAAATGTACTCGCTAGCTTATTTCAAACATGACAAAAGATTGAAAATGGCGAGTCAAAGGGCGATCTATTGCGCGCTTAGGCCAATGGCAAGCGTTTGCGTTGAATAAATGCTCTATGTTTGATCCGGCGGCAATTTCCTGCCTAATTGCCGCCGGCGCGGCGGCTAGGCCGGCTGCTGCCGCAGCGGCCAATCCGGCGCCGCGGCGGGGGAGGGGGCGGGGTCCGGTGCGTCGATGCGGAACCAGCTCAGGGTCTGGTTCAAGTCCTGGGCCGCCGCGGCCAAGTGCTGCATCACCGGCGCGGCTTGCTGCATCTGTTGATCGATGGAGGCGGCCAGATGCGCGACCTCGTGGCCGTGCTGGCGGATGTCGCCGCCGGCGCGGGCCTGGGCGGCGCTGTGTTCGCGGATGTCGGCCATCAAGCGGTTCAAGCGCTCCAGCCCGGCGTCCACTTGCAGCAGCGCCTGATCCAGCGCCTGCTGCGAATCCAGCTTGTCGGCGCAGGCGCCGCCGGCTTGCTCCAGCGCGGCGTGCAGCGAGCCGGTGGCGCCTTCCACCCGGCCCAGCGCGTCGAAGATGCTGCCGGTGGCGGCGCGGGTGCGCTCCGACAATTTGCGCACCTCGTCGGCCACCACGGCGAAGCCGCGGCCGCTTTCGCCGGCGCGCGCGGCTTCGATCGCGGCGTTGAGCGCCAGTAGATTGGTCTGTTCGGCCACGTCGCGGATCAGGCCGCTGACGCCGGCGATGTCGTCCAGGCTGTGCTGGAGCTGGCGCATTTCCGTCTGCGCGCAGCCCATATTGTCGGCCAGCGTCCGCATCGTCTCGGCGTTGAGCCGGCCCAGTTCGCGCGCGCGTCCGGTATCGTCCGCCGCCTGCCGGGTATGGGCATCCGCCTGTTGCAGATGGCCGGCCACGATCTGGGCGCTGTCGGCCACCGCGTGGGCGGCCTCGTTGCTCAGCTTGGCCTTGGCGCTTTGCTGGCGGCTGGCGTCGGCCGCTTGCAAGGTCAGCAATTGCAGCCGTTGGCAATCGGCGCCGCTGCGGCGGGCGTCGGCCTCCACCCGGCGCAGCAAATCGCTCAGCTTGTTCAGGAACTGATTCAGGCGGCCGGCGGTGGCGGCCAGCTCGTCGCGGCCCTGGGCCGGTAGCCGCATCGCCAGATTGCCTTCCCCCAGCGCGTCGGCGGAGGCGGCCATCGCTTGCAACTGCCGTTTCAGCCGCCGCGCCAGCGTCAGCTGCATCGCCGTCACCACCAGGCTGGCCAGCGCCAGCGGCCCCAGGGTCAGCCAGGCCAGGCCTTGCAGCGTGTCCTGCAGTTGCGCGGTTTCCTGGGCCAGCCGGTTTTGCTCCTGCGCCTGCTGGCGGTCCAGCAGGGCCGCCAGCGGCTGCAGGCTTTGCTGCCAAGCCTGTTCCGGTATGGACAGCGCGTCCTGCGGCGCGGTCTCGGCGATGGCCAGCGCGCTGCTCAGATTGCGCTCGTAATCCTGCCACAGCCGGCCCACGGCCTGACGGAAGGCGGCGGCTTCACTGGCGGGCAGGCCGGCGGCGATCTCGCCGGTCAGCCGCGCGACGGTCAGGCTGGTTTCACGCAGCCGCGCCGGGCTGTCCGGCAGCAGCGGGTCCAGCCGCGACAGCTGCAGCACGCCGGCCTTGAGTTGGTACAGGCCGGCGCTTAATTGTTGACGCGCGCTGTGGCGGTCCACCGCGCGGGTCAGGCCGCTCAACTGTTGTCCGGTGAGGATGAGGGCCAGCGCCAGGCTGGCGAGAGTGACGAGGATGGTCAGCCACAGACGTTTGGCCAATGTCATGATGGTGTCGTACGTTGCGATGCGGGAAGTGCCGCAGTCTAGGCGCGCGGGATGACGGGCGGATGACATGGAGATGAATTGTCTTGTCATGAAGCGTCTCGGCGCGACCATTCTTTGCCGACGCTGGGCGGCGATGCGGCTAAAATGGCCGGGTTTGTCATTTAATTTGGTTGTCGGCTTATGACTTTGCTATCCCCGGACCAGTTGGAACAGGCGCTGTGGGCGTCCACGGAACTGCTGCGCGAGCAAGTGGACCTGTACGACTACAAGAATCACGTGTTCGGCCTGTTTGTGCTCAAGCGCCTGCACGATGTGTTCGTGGAGCGGGTACAGGCCTTGGTGGCGGCCGAGGGCATGAGCCGCAAGCGCGCCGACGGCGTGGTGCAGGAGCAATACGGGATCTATCCGCAGACGGCGCGCTGGCCCGGCCTGCAGGAGCGCAAGAAGGGCATAGGCGAGGCGCTGGACAAGGCGGTGGCCGCCGTCGAGGAGCATCAACCGGCGCTGGCCGGGGTGCTCAGCGTGGCGCAATACCAGGGCCACAAGCGCCTGAGCGACGAGGTGCTGCATCCCTTGATGAACCATATCGGCGCGCTGAAGCTGGGCGACGCCGATCTGGAGGCGCCGTCCCGGCTGGGCGAGGTCTGCGAAGGGCTGGTGCGCCGCTACGCGGCGGAGTCCGGCAAGCGCGGCGGGGCCTTTTCCACGCCGGGACCGGTCAGCCAGTTGCTGCTGCGGCTGGCGGAGCCGCTGCCGGGCCACAGCCTGTACGATCCCAGCTGCGGCGCGGCCGGCACCTTGCTGGACGCCTGGCGCATGCTGGGCGGGCAGCCGGACGGCGGCGCGGCGCTGTTCGGCCAGGAAAAGCTGCCGGCCACCTGGGCGATGGCCAAGCTGTGCGCTTACTTCCACGGCGTGGACATGAGTCTGGAACTGGGGGACACCTTGGTGGAGCCCAGGCATCTGAGCCCGGAGGGCCTGCTGCCGCGTTTCGACCGCATCGTGGCGCAACTGCCGTTCACGGTGAAAAACTGGTGGACTCCGCTGGAGGCCGAGGCGGCGGAACCGCCGCCCGCCGACGGCAAGAAGCGCCGCCGCAAGCGCCCGGCCGAGCCCAATTACAAGAAGCTGGTGGATGAGCATCAGCGCTTCGGCTATGGCATTCCGCCGCGCAGCTTCGGCGATTACGCCTTCGTCCAGCATGTGCTGGCCACGCTGAAGGAGGACGGCCGCGCCGCGCTGGTGATGCCGCACGACGTGTTGTTCCGCGACGGCGACGAGGGCCGCATCCGCAATGGCCTGCTGTTTGGCAGCCAGGGCCAGTCCGGCGACCGCATCGAGGCGGTGATCGCCTTGCCGCCGGCGCTGTTCTACGGCTCGGGCATGCCCACCTGCGTGGTGGTGTTGAACAAGAACAAGCCGGCGGGCCTGCGCAACAAGGTGATCATCGTTGACGCCAGCAAGGAGTACGGCCGCGGGCGAGTGCAAAACACGCTGCGGCAGGAGGACATCGAACATATCCTGCGCGCTTACCGCGCCGCGGTGGACGAGGAAACGGAAGAGCCGGACTATCTGCGCCTGGTGGGGCTGCGCGAGATCAAGCAAGGCCACCGGGGCAATCTGAACGTGCAGCGCTACTTCGCTCAGGACGAGGCGGCCGAGGTGGTGGACGCGGAGGCGCTGGCCACTGAGCTGGCCGCCTTGACGGAGCAGGAGCAGGCGCTGGACGCGCGGCTGGCGGTCTTCTTCAGCGAAGAAGAGGGCTGGCGGGCGGAGGAGGGCGAGCTGGAGGGCTGCCTGGCCTTGACGGACGAAAAGCTGGAATTGCTGTCCAGCCAATACGCGGCCGAGCGCAAGCTGCGCCCCAGCCGCATCCAGGCCTTGCTCAATCGCGGCTACGGCACCCGGCGCATGGGCAAGTGGAGCCCGCATCAATCGTTCAAACCCAGCGCGCTGGGGGTGATTCCCGGCAACTGGGAGGTGTGCAAGCTGGGCGAACTGGCCGCGCCGCTGGCGGCCGCCGCCGAGGGCGAATTATTGGAGGCCACCGTGGGCGGCAGCTGGCGCCGGGCCGGCGCGGGCCTGGGCACGGCCTTGCCGCCCAATGCTTTCGCCTACGATCCGGCGCGCCTGTATCAGGGCGCGCTGGCGCGGCACGTCGGGGAGGCCCCGGCGCTGGCCGCGGCGGATCAGCAGGCTTTCGCGCTGGACGAGGCGCGGATCTCGCCGGCTTTCCTGGAGTGCTACCGGCAGTCGGAAGGCTGGCGCTTTTGCCTGGAGCGGCTGGGCGCGGCGGTGGAAGGCGTCGAGTTCGGCTTCGAGGCGCTGGCGGAAATGCCGCTGCCCGTGCCGCCGATGAGCGAGCAACGCAAGCTGGTGGAGGAATGGGCGCGCCAGGACGAAGCCTTGCTCGCCCTGCAACAGCGCCTGCTGCAATGGCAGGCGCGTCGCGACGCCTTGGTGGCGCGCTTCCCGGCGGAAGACTGAGGGCCGGTCGGCCGCCGGCGGGCTTATTTCTGCCAGTAGGTCTTGACGTTGACGAACTCGTACAGGCCGAACTCGGACAGCTCGCGGCCATAGCCCGAGGATTTGACGCCGCCGAAAGGCAGGCGCAGGTCCGAGCTGGTGTGGCGGTTGATGAACACGCTGCCGGCTTCGATCTGCCGCGCCAGCGTCCAGGCGCGTTCCTTGTCCGCGCTGTAAATGCTGGCGCCCAGGCCGAAGGGGGTGTCGTTGGCCAGCCGCAGCGCGTCGGCCTCGTCGCGCGCGCGCAAAATGCTGGCCACCGGGCCGAACACTTCCTCGTGGTAGACGCGACAGTCCGGATTGACCCGGTCCAGCACCGTGGCCGGATAGAAGAAGCCGGGGCTGGCCGGCATCTGCCCGCCCAGCCGCAGTTCCGCGCCGTGGGCGACGGCGTCCAGCACCTGGGCGTGCAGCGCTTCGCGCAGGTCGGCGCGGGTCAGCGGCGACAAGGTGGTGGCCGGGTGGCGCGGATCGCCGGCGCGCAGCTTGGCGGCTTCGGCGCAGAAGGCCTCGATGAAGGCGTCGGCGATTTCCGGCGCCACGATCATGCGCTTGGCGGCGTTGCAGCTCTGGCCGGCGTCGCGGAAACGGGAGTTGGCGGCGTCCTGGGCCGCGGCGGCGACATCGGCGTCGGCCAGCACGATGAAGGGATTGCTGCCGCCCAACTCCAGCACGGTCTTTTTCAGATGGCGGCCGGCCAGCGCCGCGATGGCGCGCCCGGTCTGGGTGGAGCCGGTGAAGGCCACCGCGTCGCACTGGCGGACGGCTTCTTCCACTTGATCATGGTCGATCCAGGCCACGTCCAGCACCGTCAGGCCGGCGGCGCGCGCCAGCTCCAGCAGGCTTTGGGTGGATTGCGGCACCGAAGGCGCCGGCTTGACCAGGCAGGCGTTGCCGGCCATCAGCGCCGGCACCGCGAAGCGCAGCACCTGCCAGATCGGATAATTCCACGGCATCACCGCCAGCACCGTGCCCAGCGGTTCGAAGGCCACGCCGCTGCGGCTGGCCTGGGTGGGAATCTCCAGCGAGGCCAGCAGTTCCGGCGCCAGTTGGGCGTAGTAGCGGATCAGCTGGGCGGATTTGTCGATTTCCGCCAGACATTCCGCGGTGCGCTTGCCCACTTCCAGCGTGACCAGGCCGGCCAGTTCTTCGCGATGGGCCTGCAGTTGGTCGGCCAGACGCAGCAGTTGCGCGGCGCGCTCGGCCACGCTCAGCTCGCGCCAATGGCGCTGGGCCTGGCGCAGCTGCGCCAGGGCGGCGGGCAGTTGGGATTCCGGCCAGGCGGCGCGGGTGTAGACGACTTCTCCTGTGGCGGGGTTGCAGCTGGTAAAGGCGGTCATGACGTGCTGTATTCGGTTGGCAAGCAAAGACACAATGTAGCAAAAATCCCCGGGACGGGGTGAGCGGGGTCAATTCCGCGGCGATTTCTCCTTATATTTCTAATTTGAATAAATGATTAAATTTATAGTTCTTTAGGTTTTATGTGACTTGCTTATAGACTGATTCGCAATCGCCAGGCAGTGGCGTTGACGGACGGCGGGATTCAGAGGCAAGGCATGATTGAAATAGAGAACTTATACAAGCATTACCGGGTGGACGGCCGCGACGTGCCGGCGCTGGACAATGTCAGCCTGCGCGTGGCCAAGGGCGAGGTGTTCGGCATCATCGGCCGCTCCGGCGCGGGCAAGAGCACCCTGGTGCGCTGCCTGAACCTGCTGGAACGTCCGGACCGCGGCGCGGTGCGCCTGGGCGACACTGACCTGACCGCGCTGGACGGCCGGCAATTGCAATTGCGCCGTCAGCGCATCGGTATGGTGTTTCAGCACTTCAATTTGCTGAAGTCGCGCACCGTGGCCGCCAATGTGCGTTTTCCGCTGGAGCTGGCCGGCGGCGCGTCCGCGGCCGAGATGGACGCCCGCGTTGAAGAACTGCTGGCCTTGGTGGGCCTGGCCGGCCACCGCGACAAATACCCGGCGCAGCTGTCCGGCGGCCAGAAGCAGCGCGTCGGCATCGCCCGCGCGCTGGCCAATCACCCGGAATTATTGCTGTGCGACGAGGCGACCTCGGCGCTGGATCCGGAAACCACGGATTCCATTCTGACCTTGCTGGCGGACATCAACCGTCAGCTGGGGCTGACCATTGTGCTGATCACCCATGAAATGCGCGTGATCCGCCAGCTGTGCGATCAGGTGGCGGTGCTGGAGCACGGCCGCGTGGTGGAGCAGGGGCCGGTGCTGGACGTGTTCCTGCATCCGCAGCACGAGGTGACCCGCGGCCTGCTGGCGGAAACCGGGCTGTATCAAGAAGAGGCGCGCCAGACTTGGCAGCAGCGCGTGGGCGCGCCGCTGATCAAGCTGACCTTCATCGGCGATCCCACCTTGCAGCCGGTGCTGGACGTGGTGGGCAAGCAGGCGGGCGCTCGCTTCAATCTGGTCAGCGGCACGCTGTCCGAGATCAAGGGCACGCCGTTCGGCCAATTGGTGGCCGGCGTGATCGAATCGGAGGCCCCGCTGGAGAGCCTGCCCGAGTTATTCGCCCGTCTGGGCGTGCGTTGCGAGGTGCTGTGATGGAAGGTTTCGACTGGGCCCAATTATTGAGCATGGACTGGCTGGAGATAGGCCAGGCCACGCTGGACACCTTGACCATGCTGGGCGCCTCGCTGCTGTTCACCGTGCTGTTCGGCCTGCCGCTGGGCGTGGTGCTGTACGTCAGCTCGCCGGGGCAATTGCTGTCGCGGCCGCGCCTGTACGCGACGCTGTCCTTCCTGGTGAATGTGTTCCGCTCCTTGCCCTTTGTGATTCTGCTGATCGTGATGATCCCGCTGACCTTGAAGCTGGTGGGCACCTCGATTGGCGTGGCCGGCGCGATTCCGCCGCTGGTGGCCGGCGCTTCGCCCTTCTTCGCGCGGCTGGTGGAAAACGTGCTGCGCGAAGTGGACCGCGGAGTGATAGAAGCCAGCCAATCCATGGGCGCCAGCCTGTGGCAGATCGTGCGCCATGTCTTGCTGCCCGAGGCCTTGCCCGGCCTGGTGGGCGCGGCGACGGTGACCACGGTGGCGCTGGTGTCCTACACCGCGATGTCCGGCGTCATCGGCGGCGGCGGCCTGGGAGACTTGGCGGTGCGCTACGGCTACCAGCGCTTCCAGACCGAGGTGATGGTGGTGACCGTGGTGTTGCTGCTGTTGCTGGTGCAGTTGATCCAGAGTTTTGGCGACCGGCTGGTGCTGCGCTGTCAACGCGGCTGAGAACCTGTTCACGATCTGCCGCGCGTCGTGAGACGTCACACGGTGAGTGCCGCTTCGAAATGCTCATGTACCGTGTGTACATTCCGCTTTCTCAGCCGCAACGCCTTGTCTCGCCTTAGCTCGCGAGATCGTGAGTTGGCTCTGAGCGCCCGGCGCTGCGGCCGCATTGGAAACCCAAGAGATTTGAACCCAACATTGTGTTGAATAGAGGAAATCGCATCATGAAAAAGAATATCGCTCGCTTCGCCTTTACCGCCGTCACCGCGCTGTGGGGCGCGCAGGCGCTGGCCGCCGACCTGGTGACCGTCACCGTGGCCGCGTCTCCGGTGCCGCACGCGGAAATCCTGGAAGCCTTGAAGCCCACCCTGGCCAAGCAAGGGGTCAAGCTGGAGGTGAAGGTGTTCAACGACTACGTGCAGCCCAATCTGCAAGTGTCCGAGAAGCGTCTGGACGCCAACTTCTTCCAGCACATTCCCTATCTGGACAAGTTCAACAAGGACCGCGGCACCAAGCTGGTCGTGGCCAGCAAGCCGGTGCACATCGAGCCGTTCGGCGCTTATTCCAGCAAGTTCAAGAAAGTGGCTGACCTGCCCAAGGGCGCGACCGTGGCCATTCCCAACGATCCGACCAACGCCGGCCGCGCCTTGCTGCTGCTGGACCAGGGCGGCGTGATCAAGCTGAAGGACCGCAACAATCTGTATCCGACGGTGAAGGACATCGCGGCCAACGCCAAGCAGGTGAAGATCAAGGAACTGGAAGCCGCCACGCTGCCGCGCGTGCTGCCGCAGGTGGATCTGGCGCTGATCAACGCCAACTACGCCTTGGAAGCCAAGCTCAATCCCAAGCGCGACGCGTTGTTCATCGAGACCACTTCGCCGTACGCCAACCTGCTGGTGGCGCGCGCCGACAACAAGGACAGCGTCGGCGTGAAGAAGCTGGCCGCCGCGCTGGCCAGCCCGGAAGCGCGCAAGTTCATCGAGAGCAAGTATCAGGGCGCGGTGATCCCCGCTTTCTGAGCCTCTTGTTTAGGAGGCGCCCGGCATGCCTGGGTTTGAACGACAAAGCCCCGCAGAGCGGGGCTTTGTCTTGTCGGCGTCTTCCGCGCCGGCTCATGACGCGGCGAGATCGGCCGGCTTCTCCCCGGTCAGGAAGTAGCGGATGGTTTCGCTGACGCTGCGCATCGAACTACCGAAGGGCAGCGGATCGGCGCCGCGGAAGAACAGGCCCTTGCCCACTTCGCCGCGGAAAGCGGCCGCCAGTTTGAGGTCGATGCAGAACTGACCCATCTTGGCCACGCCGTCGCGCAGGCCGCAGGCGCTCAGGCAGTTGAGGTTTTGGGTGCAGCGCGCCGGATCGGCCTTGGCGTTGGCCTGCAGCTTGGCCTCGCGCTTCAGATAGCTTTTCAGGAAGGGCGTCAGCACGCCGCGCGCCGGCAAGCCGGCGACGCTCATGAATTCCGCGATGTCTTCCGGCTTGGCTTCGGCCAGCGTGCGCTTGAAGTTGTCGTGCGCGTCGCCCTCGCGGGTGACGGCGAAGGCGGTGCCAATCTGCACCGCGGACGCGCCGAAGTCCTGGATGCAGGCCTTCATCTTTTCGAAGCTGTTGACGCCGCCGGCGACGATCAGCGGAATCCGCTCGCTCTCCAGTTGCAGGCTTTTGAACAGCTGGCGGGTGTCGTCCAGCACTTTCTGGAAGCTGAAGCGCTCGGCGTCCAGTTCGGCGAGGCTGGCCGCGCCCAGGTGGCCGCCGGCGTGCTTGGGATGCTCGATCACGATGGCGTCCGGCAGCCGTCCCTTCTTCATCCAGCGCTTGAGCACGATGCCGATGCCGCGCGCCTCGGACAGGATGGGAATCAGGGCCACCTTGGGAAAGGCCGCGGTCATGTCTGGCAGATCCAGCGGCAGGCCGGCGCCCATCACCACCGCGTCGGCGCCGGATTCGCAAGCCTGGCGGACATAGTCCGGATAGGAGGCCACGGCCTTCATCACATTGACCGCCACCATGCCGCGGTCCTGGGCGTAGCACAGCGCGCCCTTCACTTCGCGATCCAGCGCGATCAGGTTGAGGCGGTCCAGCTCGGCCTGGCCGCGCGCGTATTGCGACTGCTCGACCAGATCGGCGTGCAGATGACGCAGGTCGACGCTGGCGACCGTGCCCAGCGCGCCTTCGCGCGCGACATGGCCGGCCAGGCTTTTGGCTGAGACGCCTATGCCCATGCCGCCCTGCACGATGGGAAGCAGGACGCGTTGTCCTATCTGCAAGGGAGCGTAGAGCGGGAAATTTGTGGTCATTTAGCAACGATGCCGGGGCGGATGAATAAAAGGCGATCTTAGGCATGGCGGCCTTAAGAGTCTTTGCTCTAGAGCAAAAAACTAAGGATGGCTCGCTTTTTAACTCGGAAAAACTATTGACGCTTCAAAGACTTGAGTATTTTTATGCTTAGCATAAGAGAGTGCAAGCTTTTGATTTCAGTAAGGATATTTCTAAGTCATTTGTTTTTGATTTTCTGATTATGGCCTTGTCATTACATTTTGACGAAAAATGGATTGCATAGGCTTTTTTCATCGAGGGCACTAAAGGGCCGCGCCAAAAACGGCTAGCACATCTTTCAACTCCATTTCCTGGCCATTCGGTCAGATTTCTCTGTGGAAACCAGCACTTACATTGCCTCTGCGGTTAGAAAAACGGATTAGGAGATAGTTATGGCGCGTTTTTTTCCTATCAAGCTAGGCAATACGCTGATCAGCAGAGTGAATGGAATGGATCGGGAGACGGACTTGTTGAAATTCCGTCATCATGTTTTTCGCGAACAGCTGCACTGGGTGGCGCCAAGCGCCGATGGCCTGGACCGTGACGAGTATGATGATTTTTCCGACAATCTCGCCGTCCAAGACATGCATGGGGTATTAGGGTCGGTGCGTCTGACCCATGGCACGCACCCTTTTATGATAGAGAGAGAATTTTCCCGATTATTGGCCTCGGGCGAGAAAATCCTGAAAGGCGCGAGAACAGCGGAGATCACTCGCTTTGCGGTAGACAAACGCATTTCGCCGCAGCAAATGAAGGAAGTTGGGCGCTTGCTCTATCTGAGCCTATTGGAATGGTCGTTGCCGCGAGGCATTGAACGCATGTATTTCGTGGTTGAGCCGGTTTTTTACCGACATATTGTCCGGATGGGCTTCCCCGTGGTGCCGGTGGGCGTACCCATGCATCTGGATGGCGGGGTGCTTTCCATGGCCGGCTATGTGGACTGGTCTCAGGCGGAGCCCGAGTTCATCCTGGGGCTGCGGAAGGGCATTGAGGCGCCAAGGGAATTGGCTCGCGCTTGGCGGGAATTTGAAGCGCAGCACGCCTCAATGCCGCATCTAATTTGACACGATTAAGCTAAGGGCCGCTGACGACAAGACCAGGAGGCGGCAAAAGATGCATGCCAAGCACAATGGCGTGGGTGCGATTGTTGGCGTTCAGCTTGCGGATGACGTTGGCGACGTGGAACTTCACCGTACGTTCGCTGATATCCAGAATGGTGGCGATCTCCCAGTTGGTCTTGCCGCGGCTCATCCAGTGGAAAATATCGTATTCCCGCTGGGACAGGGGCATGGAGCTGGGAGTTGCCGGCGGTAAGTTCGCTACGCGAACCGCGGCCTGATGCAAGTGCGGAGTCAGGCAATCCAGCATGGCCACCAGATTGCTGTCATTAATCGTTTCGCTGCCGCTCAGCGAGAAAATGCAGCCGAGGTTGTTGCGTTGCGACACCGCGCTAAAACTCAAACCATCGCCTAAGCCGACGGACGAGGCCTCGGCAATGAATTTCTTCTCATCCTTGCCCTTTGCGCGGCTAAACCTGTCGTTCCACGAGACCGGGCCCTGACCCAAGTGAATGCGCAGAATGGGGTCGCATTGGGAGTAGTTTTCCTTCATGTATTGCTCGGTCCACTCAACCGGATAACTAACGTTCACCACGCGTTCCAAGCGTTGGATCTGCTGTTGTTGGTTGACTCGACCCAAAGCCAGAACAATGTGCTCGGAAGGCGCCTGGCTGATGATGACGTCAAGGAAAGCCCTGAGCTCGGCTTCGGTTTCGATTTGTCCTGCAAGGTGAATCCATTCCAGCAACGTCCATTGCTGACTCGCGGACAAGCCGCTGGGCAGCGGCCGTGCTATCGCGGAATTTGAGATGACCATGAGCAAATCTTTCTTGATCTTGTGGTTTTACGCTGCTGGATAGTAGCCCACATGCAAAAGGCATGGGAAGCGCTAACTCCTTGTTCTGGTGCTAAGAACAGCGACTGTTGCATTCGTCGCCGACATTATAACAAATTGCCTGTCCAAAAATCCGTAAGTAGAAATAATTATATTGATCAATGACTTATTTGGTGCTATTTGGCGGGGGACAAACTAGGCGGGAAGTTGGGGCGTCATAAGGATGGCGCCGGGACAAGCTTGGAAAACTGGACCTTCTGTCAGTGTTCCCGATAACTGAAGCGCTGGAACAAAGGCGCGATCTCTTCTATCAGTTGCGGCGCGGGCCAGCCGGCCGGGGCCGGAGGCAGGGCGAAGGAGGGCGGCGGACGCAGTTGCTGCCAGTGATAGTCGGCGACGCCCAGCGCCGCCAGCCGCCGCGCCAGCGCGGCCAGTTGGATCTCATTGTGCCAGTGCGGATGTATGCTGCTGCGACATTCAAAATTGCTGTTGTTTTGCAACAAACAGTGCAGCGAGGCCTCGGTCTGTTCGCCGCTGCGGGGCAAGCCGGTCAGCGCCGGATAGGCGCCGAAATCGGTCTTGATGTCCAGGCCGACCCAATCCAGCAACGGCAGAACCCGCCGCAAGCGCTGCGGGTACGCGCCGCCGGTATGCAGGCCGGTGGCGAAGCCCAGCGCCCGGGTCTGTTCCAGCAGCGCCGGCAGCGCCGGCTCCTGCAGCGGTTCGCCGCCGGAGAACACCACGCCGTCGAGCAGGCCGACCCGGCTTTGCAGCCAGCGCAGGGTGTCCGGCCAGCGGGTTTCGCCGTTTTGGCGCCGCAGCAGGTGGGGATTGTGGCAATAGCCGCAACGCCAGGGGCAGCCGGCGAGAAAGACCACGGCGCACAGTTTGCCCGGCCAGTCGCAGCTGGAGAACGGCGTCAGCCCGCCGATGCGGGCTGCTGCGGGGTCAGCGGGCGGCGTGTTCACTGAAGCAGACCCGTTCGTCGAATTCTCCGCGTTTGCCGATATTGAAAGACTGCACCGGGCGGTGATAACCCATTACGCGGGTCCAGACTTCGCAGCGGGTGCGCTGTTCGTCGTTGAGCGGGGCGGCGTCTTGGCCGGGGATGCGGGTGGGGGGAGTCATGAGCTTTCCTTTCTTAAGGGCTTATGAAGGCTGGCGCGCCAGCAGTTCCGCGTCGCAGCGCGGGCAGAATTCGTGGTGACCGGACAGATAGCCGTGCTTGGGGCAGATCGAGAAGGTCGGGGTGACCGTGATATAGGGCAGGCGGAAGCGGGATAACGAGCGGCGCACCAGTTCGCGGCAGGCGTCGGCGCTGCTGACCGCCTCGGTCATATAAAGGTGCAGCACGGTGCCGCCGGTGTATTTGCGCTGCAGCTGTTCCTGGCGCTGCAGGGCCTCGAAGGGGTCGTCGGTGAAGCCCACCGGCAGTTGGCTGGAGTTGGTGTAATAAGGATGGGCGTCGCTGCCGGCCTGCAGGATGCCGGGGTAGCGTTTGCGGTCTTCCTTGGCGAAGCGGTAGGTGGTGCCTTCCGCCGGGGTGGCTTCCAGGTTGTACAGGTGGCCGGTGCTTTCCTGGAACTCCACCATGCGCTGGCGGATGTGATCCAGGTAGTCGCAGGCCAGTTGGTGGCCTTCCTCGCTGGTGATGTCGATGCGGTCGCCGCTGAAGTTGCGGATCATTTCATTGATGCCGTTGACGCCTATGGTGCTGAAATGATTGCGCAGCGAGCCCAGGAAGTGACGGGTGTAGGGGTAGAGGCCGTCGTCTATCCGCGCTTGCACTTCGCCGCGTTTTTTCTCCAGCGCGTCGCGGGACAATTCCAGCAAGTGGTCGGTTTCGGCCAGCAGCGCGGCGTAGTCGCCGGCGAAGCGGTGGCCCAGACGCGCGCAATTGACGGTGATCACGCCGACGGAGCCGGTTTGTTCGGCGCTGCCGAACAGGCCGTTGCCGCGTTTGAGCAGTTCCCGCAAGTCCAATTGCAGCCGGCAGCACATACTGCGCACCATCTGCGGCTCCAGGTCGGAGTTCACGAAGTTCTGGAAATAGGGCAGACCGTATTTGGCGGTCATCTCGAACAAGAGATCGGTGTTTTCGCCGTGCCAGTCGAAGTCGCGGGTGATGTTGTAGGTGGGAATCGGGAAGGTGAAGGAGCGGCCCTTGGCGTCGCCGGCCAGCATCACTTCGATGTAGGCGCGGTTGATCATCGCCATTTCGCGCGCGCAATCGCCGTAGCGGAAGCTCATTTCCTCGCCGCCTATCACTGGAATCTGCTCGGCGATGTCGTCCGGGCAGGTCCAGTCGAAGGTCAGGTTGGTGAACGGGGTCTGGGTGCCCAGCGGCTGGGCACGTTGAGGTTGTAGATCAGTTCCTGGACGCACTGGCGCACGTCCGCGTAGCTCAGCCCGTCTTTTTTGACGAAGGGGGCCAGATAGGTGTCGAAGGAGCTGAAGGCCTGGGCGCCGGCCCACTCGTTTTGCAAGGTGCCGAGGAAGTTGACGATCTGGCCGCAGGCGGAGGACAAGTGGCGCGGCGGCGCGGATTCCACCTTGCCGGGAATGCCGTTGAAGCCATTTTGCAACAGGGTGCGCAGCGACCAGCCGGCGCAGTAGCCGGACAGCATGTCCAGATCGTGGATGTGCAGATCGCCCTGGCGGTGGGCGAGGGCGGCTTCCGGCGCCAGCACCCGCTCCAGCCAGTAATTGGCGGTGAGTTTGCCGGCGATGTTGAGAATCAGGCCGCCCAGGCTGTAGCCCTGATTGGCGTTGGCGTTGACCCGCCAGTCGGCCCGGTCCAGATATTCGTCGATCGCGGAGATGGCATCCACCATGGCGGTGGGCGCGGAGGCTGTGCTCATTTCTATATCTAGTGAAGTTATCGAATGAGCGACACTATAAATTGTGTTTTGTGCGCTGTGTGGCTGAGGTGGCGATAACTTGACGCGGATCAAGCGAGGCGCTTTTGACGACGGCGGAGGCTGGATTCCGGGGCGAAAACCTGGCCATTGGGAGCGCAATGTCATGTTGTTTGCGACAGCGCATGACTTATGCTGGATTGGGGCCGGCTGTGGCGCTCAAGGGCGACGCGGGCGGGGCTGCGGCATATTGTTGCCAACTTGATGCTGTTTCATTGAGTCTGTTGCAACAAACTCATGGCATTCAGACCGAATCAGGTGCATACTTGGATTGCATAGAAAATAGGGCAATGTATTTTCAACTAAGCTGTAAAACTATATGACAAAGTGCGCTCCGCGAGCGGTGCAGTGGGGAAGCTGCGGTCGGTTCTGTTCCTGGCGTGGATTTGTCCATGAAGATGCATTCACAACAATTTGCAAGTTCTTCTTTAATCATCAAAGGGTATGGTGTACCCTTTTTAAAGAGATACTACTTAATAATGTTATCAGCATTGTCAAATCCAGGGCGTCCGTCCGGGCGTGAAGGGTAGGCGATGCCGAGCCTGGAACATCCCTGATTATGGACACCTTAAAAGCATTGATGGTCTTCATGACCACGGCGGAAAACGGCAGTTTCTCCGACGCCGCGCGCAAGCTGGGCGTATCGCCGGCCGCTATCAGCCAGAGCATCGCCCGGCTGGAGCAGGAACTGGAGGTTCGCCTGTTCAACCGCACCACGCGCCAATTGACGCTGACCGAGGACGGGCGCCGTTTCTACGCCCAGTGCCGCGGGCCGGTGAACAATCTGGATTCGGCGATCAATCAGTTGAAAGCCAGCCGCGACGAGCCGGCCGGCCATCTGCGGGTCAGCATGCCGAACTCCTTTGGCCGGCGTTTCATCCTGCCCATCATGGGCGAGTTCTGCGAGCGCTATCCCAAGGTGCGGGTCTTCTTCGGCCTGGACGATCATTTCAGCGATCTGATCGAGGACGGCTACGATGTGGGCGTGCGTTCCGGCATGATGCCGGACAGCCGCATGGTGGCGCGCAATCTGGCGCAGATGCCGCTCTATGTGGTGGCTTCGCCCGGCTACTGGGATTTGCACGGCCGCCCGAGCGCGCCGGAGGAGTTGAGCAACCACGATTGCATCAACTTCCAGTTCCCCACGTCCGGCCGTCTGTTCAAGTGGGAGTTCGACCGCAAGGGCGAGCGGATTCCGCTGGAGGTCAACGGCACGTATACGCTGAACGAGATGGAGGCGGTGGCCGAGCTGGCGCGGCTGGGCATGGGCGTGGCCCAGTTGCCGGGCCATGAGGTGGTGCATCTGATCCGCTCCGGCGAACTGGAGCCGGTGCTGACCGATATGGTGTCGCTGGAGCGCTCTATCTACATCTGTTTCCCGCATCGCGACCACATCGCGCCGCGTACCCGGGTCTTCGTTGATTTCGTGGTGGAGAAGTTGGCCGACCATCCGGATATCATGGCGGACCTGCCGGGCCTGGATTTGAGCGCCAAGCGCAAGGCGGCCCAGAAAAACGCGATCTGATCCCGTCTCCGTCTGAACCCGAAGCCAGCGCTTGCGCTGGCTTTTTTCATGTCTTTTTGTCGCCGCGACCCATCCTTTCTCCCAGGTGTTGTTAAATATAATGAGCGCGTGTATTGTATTTTTATACCAATCATGAACGGACGCTCCGCGTTCGCTTCGCCAAGGAGACAGCCATGAACGCGCCGGCCAGACTGGAACACACGAGCTCTTATTACGCCGCATCCGCCCATCCGTCGCCGGAGCGTCCATCTTTGCAAGGGCGGAGCAGGTGGACGTCTGTGTGATCGGCGCCGGCTATACCGGGGTGTCCGCGGCGCTGCATCTGGCGGAGCGCGGTTATCAGGTGGCGGTGCTGGAGGCGGCGCGGGTGGGCTGGGGCGCGTCGGGCCGCAACGGCGGGCAGATCGTCAACAGCTATAGCCGCGACATGGACGTGATCGAGCGGCGGCACGGCAGGGCGGCGGCCGAGGCGCTGGGCGCGATGGCTTTCGAAGGCGGCCGCATCATCCGCGAGCGCATTGCGCAATACGGCATTCAATGCGATCTGAAAACCGGCAATGTGTTCGCCGCCTTCACTCAGAAGCAGCTGGACGAGCTGGCGGCCAAGAAGCGGCTGTGGGAGCGCTACGGCCATACCGGCCTGCAACTGGTGGATCGAGAGGGCATGCGCGGCATCGTGGCGTCGGACCAGTACGCCGGCGCCTTGCTGGACAATTGGGGCGGGCATATCCATCCGCTTAACCTGGTCTTGGGCGAGGCGGCGGCGCTGGAGTCGCTGGGCGGGCGGATTTTCGAGCAGTCGGCGGTCTTGAAGATTCATCCGGGCGGCCGGGTGCGGGTGGAGACCGCCGGCGGCGAGGTCAGTTGCCGCTTCCTGGTGGTGGCCGGCAACGCTTATCTGGGCGAGTTGCTGCCGGCGCTGGCGGAGAAGAGCCTGCCCTGCGGCACTCAGGTGGTGACCACCGAGCGTTTGCCGGAGGCGCTGGCCAAGAGCTTGCTGCCGGGCGATCACTGTGTCGAGGATTGCAACTTCCTGCTGGATTATTACCGGCTGACCGCCGACAACCGGCTGTTGTACGGCGGCGGCACCGTGTACGGCGCGCGCGATCCGGGCGAAGTGGAGCGGCTGATCCGTCCCAAGATGCTGAAAACCTTTCCGCAGTTGGCGGATTACAAGATCGAGTTCGGCTGGACCGGCAATTTCTCGCTGACCCTGTCGCGGCTGCCGCAGGCCGGGCGCATCGGCGACAATGTCTATTACTCTCAGGGTTGCAGCGGCCACGGCGTCACGTATACCCATTTGGCCGGTCGCTTGCTGGCGGAGGCCATCCACGGCGACAGTCGGCGCTTCGATCAATTCGCCGGTCTGCCGCACTATCCCTTCCCCGGCGGACGCGCGCTCCGCGTGCCGATGCTGAGCATGGGGGCGTGGTGGTACGGGCTCCGGGACCGTCTGGGGCTGTGAGTTATTCGTCGGGGGCGAGGCGGCGTTCGCGGCTGGCGCTGCCGGCTTCGCCCACCGCCCGGTTGCGGCCCGCGTTCTTGGCCGCGTACAGATACATGTCGGCGCGGTGCAGCAAGGTTTCCGGCATATCGTCCACGGTCTGGGTGGCCACGCCTATGCTGGCGCTCAGGCGTTTCACCGCCGGCAGCTCGGTCTGAGCCAGCCGCTGGCGGATGTCGTCGGCCAGCGCCAGCGCGCCGCTTTGCTCGGTCTCAGGGCAAATCACCAGGAATTCGTCGCCGCCCCAGCGCGCCACCGTGTCCAGCTGGCGCGCGCGTTTTTGCAGCAACTGGCCAAAGGCGGCCAGCACCTGGTCGCCGGCCAGATGGCCGTAGTTGTCGTTGACGTCCTTGAAGTGGTCGATGTCCAGCAGCAGCACCGAAAACGGTCGCCGGGTACGGTAAGAGCGCTCGGTTTCGCGCTCCAGTATGGTGTTGGCCTGGCGGCGGTTGGCCAGGCCGGTGACCGCGTCCTGGCCGGCGATGGTGTTGAGCTCTTGCAGCATGGCGTGGGATTCGCGGGCCCGGCGGTAGGCGAACAGCGCCAGCGACACGGCCAGGTTCACGCATAGCAGCAACGCCAGCGCCATGGTTTGCGCATTGCCGTCGCCGGGCCCCGTCCCCAGCGCGGACAGCAGTTGGTAGCGCTGGGCCAGCCAGAGCAGCAGCAGATTGGCCATGAGCAGGATGGCCAAGTCGAACAAGATCTGCCGCAGGCTGAACAGGCGTGGCTTCATGGGGCTTGGGCCGTTTCCGATGAGTGCAGGCCGCCGGGAGGCGGCTTGATTGCGTTGATTCTTTTCGGATTAGCCCAAACTTGGCTCAGCCACAAGGGGCGAGCGCCGACGAGGCGCTCCAAGAAGCGCGTCAAAGTCCGCCGCGCGCCGGCGGGATGGATGGAAAAGGGCCTTGAAAACGCCTTGGAAAGGCTTGCGCGCCATCCGCGCCTCCCGCTTGCTCGGCGGTTTCGGCCTTGCCTCGTCCCTGGCCGCGAAAGCTTGAACAGGGGATTACACGGCCATGAAGCGCGCCAGCGGCGTGGCGCTCCAGTCCACGCTGTCCAGCAGGTTCTTGACGATGAGCCCCAGCTCGGTGTCGCCTTCAATCAGCAGCTTGCGGTGGAAAAACAGCGTGTCCGGGTCTTCCTCGCGCAGCATCATCCGGGCGAAGTCGGCCAGCGTGGCGGAGAGCTGCAAATCGGCGGCGCCGTCGTCCCGGTCGCGGTGGAAGCCTTGTTCGTCGGCGCGGAAGCGCAGGGTCAGGCCGGCGTCCAGCACGCGGATGGCGAAGCGGCGGCCGGCCAGCAGCGCCATGTCGGCCGGCAGCACGCCGCGCCGCGCCAATTGATTGAGGCTGGCGACCAGCAGCCAGGCCGGCGGCGCGGCGGGCAGCCGGGACAGCAGCGCGGCGGCGGCGGCGGGCAGGGCGAGATCAGGAATGCGCATGGGGGGCTCCTATGGCTTGGTTGCCGGCCTGGCCGCGCCAATAGCCGTCCACCAGTTCGGCGTCGGCGTGCCGGCCGCTGGCGGCTTGCAGCGCCGCCGGGTCGGCGCCGTCCAGCGCTTGGCGGAACAGGGCGACGATATCGCCGGTGGCGCGGGACTGCGGACTGACGCGCACGGCGTCGACGCCGATGGCGGCCAGCTCGCGCAAATGCGGCAGCAGGCTGTGGCAGCCGGCGGACAGGGTCTGGATGCCGTTGAGGGTGAGGAAGTCCTGCTGGTCCTGGGTGCGCATGGCGAGGCCGTCCGGGTGTTCCAGGCAGCGGAACTGGCAATCGTCCTTGCTCAGATTGTAATGACGGGCGGTGAAGCAGCGCGCGGACAGGGCCAGGGGCAGCTTGCCCCAGGCGAACAGCTCGGTGGCGATGGGCGCGCCGATCTCGGCGTAGCGCGCCAAGAGCTCGGCCAGCGTGGCGCGGTCCATTTCCACCGGGGGCACCCAGCGTTCGGCGCCCCAGTCGCGGATCAGCTTCAGGGTGTCGGCGTTGTAGATGTTCAGATGCGGGCCGGCGACGAAGGGCAGGCCGTGTTCCCGCGCCAGCTTGATCGCGCCCAGGTCGTTGGCTTCCAGCGCGATATCGCCGTTGGCGGCCAACTGGCGCGCGCGGCGCAGATCGGATTCGCTCTCCAGCAGCGCCTGGCAGCTGAGCGTGACGCGCTTGCCGGCGGCGGCCAGATCGCGCGCCAGTGAAATCCAGTCTTGCGGCCGCATTTGCTGGCGGCGGGAGCACACCACCTCGCCCAGGTAGATCCGGTCCAGCGGCCAGTCGGCGGCGGCGGCGTAGAAGTCCAGCAGGGTGTCGCGCGGCCAGAAGAACAGCACCGGGCCCAGCGTCAATTGCAGATTAAGGCTTGTCATTGGCGGTTTTCCATCGGGGGCGGCGCTCATTTCCACGGCCGGTTGTAGGCGCCCAGCGTCTGCTGTTGCCCTTCCGACACTTTGTTCAGCGCCTGGTGCCAGGCCGGACGCGGCTGGAAGCGCGCGCCGTCGCGGGCGGCGGCATCCAGCGCTTCGCGCAGCGCGCGCGTCACCTGGGCCACGTAGGCCGGGCTGCGCTGGCGGCCTTCCACCTTGATCGCGGCCACGCCGCTGGCGATGATTTGCGGCAGCATGTCCAGCACATTGAGGCTGGTGGGTTCTTCCAGCGCGTAATAGGTTTCGTCGCGCACCTGGAAGCGGCCCTTGCACAGCGTCGGGTAGCCGGCGGGTTCGTCGTCGCGGTAGCTGTCGATCAGGATGTGGTTGAGGCGGGCGTTCATGCTTCGCTCGCCCGGTTCCCAGCGCACGAATTTGGCCGGCGAGCACACGCCGTGGGTGTTGGGCGATTCGCCGGTGGCGTAGCTGGACAGCTGGCAGCGGCCTTCCACCATCACGCACAGGCTGCCGAAGCCGAAGACTTCGATCTCGACGTCGGTGTGCTCGATCACATGGCGCACCTGGTCCAGGGTCAGCACCCGCGGCAGCACCGCGCGGCGGATGCCGAACATGTCGCGCGCCAGGTTGATGGCTTCGTAATTGGTGGCCGAGCTTTGCACCGACATGTGCAGGCGCAGCTGCGGATGGCGCTCGGCGGCGTAGGCCATCAGGCCCAGGTCGGCCAGGATCAGCGCGTCGGCGCCCAGCGCCGCGCCCTGGTCCACCGCCGCGCGCCAGCGGCTGGAGTCGCCGCCCTGGGCGAAGGTGTTGATCGCCATCAGCACTTTGCGGCCGTGGCGGTGCGCGTAGGCGATGCCTTCGCGCGCGCTGGTGTCGTCGAAATTCAGCCCGGCGAAGTTGCGGGCGTTGGTCTGGTTTTTAAGGCCTAGGTAAACGGTGTCGGCGCCGTTGTCCACCGCGGCCTTGAGCGCCGGCAGGCTGCCGGCGGGGCAGACCAGCTCGGGCAGGAATGTGTGCAGAGCCATCTTGGTCGGTCCGGTTCAAAACCCGCCGACGATAACAAGCCCCGCGTCGCGGGGCCTTGTTCTGGGTCAAGCGCAGGCGGAGGGCCTAGAAGAAAGGGAAGACCAGCTTGGTCTTGGCCACCAGCACAATGTAGAACACCGTCGCCAGCGCGCAGAGGAAGGCGATCAAGCGGGTTTGCGGGGTTTTGCCGCGGCGCAGCGCGATGGTGCCCAGCGCCACGTACAGCACCAGGCCGACGATCTTGGCCAGCAGCCAGGGGCTTTGCAGAATGGGCCAGCCGCCCATGACCACCAGGGCGATGGCACAGCCCAGCAGCAGGGTGTCGACGACATGGGGCAGGATGCGCACCGGTTTCAGCGCCAGGATGTGCTGCTTGCCGCCCAGCATCAGGCCGCCGCGCACGGCGAACAGCAGGATCGATAGATAGGCGAAGCCCATATGGGCGTGTTTGACGATCAGATAAGGGTACATAGGCGTCCAAAGTTGAGGAGTGAGAACGGGTTTACGCTCTGGCAAGGCATGGCGGATCGTAAACAGGCTCTTAGACGGCGCTTAACGATAGCGCGCCCATAATACCCGGGCCGCGCCCGTTTGCGGGTTCGGCGTGCCGCCGCCGCCTTCGCCCGGCAATCCGTTCTGACCGCTGATGTCGATCACGGTTTCCGCGCCCAGGCTGTTCAGCGGCCGGGAGGGCGGCGGCGCGCCGGGCGGGCGGCTTTGCAGCCCCGCGCTGACCGGGCCGAAGATATGGGTGCTGCCGGCGGTGTCCAGGGTGTCGCCGGCCAGCACCGCGCCGTGGATGCGGTTGCTGGCGCCCAGCCGGATCTTGCCGCCGCCGAAGGCCTGGGCGGCGTCGTAGCCGCCGGCCAGCAGGGCGATGCCGAGCAGCGGGGATTCGCGCAGCGAGTTCCGGTCCGCGGCGCAGTGGTTCAGCGGATAGACGTCCGGGAAGTCCGGGCTGCGGCACACGCGCGCCGCGCCGGCCTGGCGCAGGCTCCACAGTTCCACATTGCTGCTGGTTTCAATGTGGCCGGTGGCGAGAATGGCGTTGTCCAGCCGGCCGTACAGCGACAGATTGCCTTCGAACAGCGCCACGCCGGGCAGCATGCCTTGCGGCGGCTTGAGGCGCAGCAGCCATTGCTGCGCGGTGCTGCCGGACAAGCAGCTCTCCGCGTCGCTCTCGCACAGCCGCAAGGCCGGCTGGCCGGCCACCGGGGCGCAGCGCCTGCCGTCGGCCTGCAAGGCCGGGCACAGATCGTTGCGCTGCCAGTCGTCGGCCCGCTGCCGGCCCAGCCGGTAGACCGCGCCGTCCGGCACGCCGGCCACATGTTGCAGCCGGACGCGGATGCGCTGCAGCGCGTCGGCGGAACGGTCCGCCGCATCCCAGTAGACGATGAGGTTGGCGGCGTCGCGGTAATCGTTGGCGTTGACGCGGGTCGCGCCCAGGCGGAACTCCGGCACCGGCTCCAGCGGCACTTTCAGCCCGGTCTGATGGCGCACCCGCACGGTGTTCGGCGGCGGCTGGCGCGCTTGGCCGGCGGCGTCGAAGATCTGCGCGCCGTTGTGGGTGAAGGCGCCGCCGATGAGGCCGTCGTCGATATTGGCGTTGCCGCGACTGTCCAGCAGGCCCTGAGCGCGCAAGGCGTTCAGCCGGTTGCTGCTGCTGGTGCGCACATCGCCCTGGCTCAGCAATTGCGCGGAAACGGCGACGTTGCCGGCCAGGGTCACGTCGCCGATGGCGGACAGCCGGCCCACTCGTTCGCCGCTGCTGCCGACCGAGCCGTTGGCGGCGGCGGTCTCCACGTCGCTGCCGCTGCCCATGACGATGTTGCCGCGCGCTTTCAGCGTCAGGAACTGGCCGCTGTTGACGCGGATGTCGCCGTTGCTCCACAGGCTGAGCGGGGCCTGGCCGTCGCCGCGGGCCGGATTGCCCTGGAACAGGATGTCGCCGGTGGCCTGGATCGCGCTGACGCCGCTCAGGCTGCCGCTGGTGTCCACCGCGCCTTCCACTTGCAAGAGCGCGTCCTTGGCGCCGGTGACCACAATATTGCCGCTGGTGGACAGGCCGCCGCGGATTTGCGCCGCGGCGTTGGCGGCCGGCGGCGTCGGCGCGCCGTTCAATTGGTAGACCACCTCCAGCGTCACCGTGGCGTCGCCGCTGCGGGCGGTGATCCAGGCGGCGACCTTGTCGTCCTCTATCACGGCGCCGGCGGCGCGCGGCGCCGGCAGCAGCTTGATCTGGAGGGCGTCGGCCAGCGCCTGGCTTTCCGGCGGCAAGCTGGCGCGCTCCAGATTCAGCGCCGCGCCGTCCAGCTCCAGCGCCTTGATTTGCGCCGGTGTCAGCGCCGACAGGTATTGCCGCGCCAGTTCCGCGCCGGTCCAGGCGCGCCATTGCGCCTCGCTATTGCCGCGCAGCGAGCGGGTCAGTTCCTGCTGGCCTCGCAGATGATGCATGC
The DNA here is from genome assembly GCF_021496765.1 of Chromobacterium sp. Beijing. Lineage (NCBI taxonomy): Bacteria > Pseudomonadati > Pseudomonadota > Betaproteobacteria > Neisseriales > Chromobacteriaceae > Chromobacterium > Chromobacterium sp. Beijing. The sequence continues at coordinate 3,330,675 of NZ_CP053750.1, read as the reverse complement.
CGCCCAGCGCCAGCGCGGTCAGGGCCATGCCGGTGAGCAGTACCATCAGCACCGCGGCGACGCCGCGCTGCCGGCGCGGCGGGAGGGAACGGGCCTTCATGCGGGGGCCGCCAGATTGGTCAGACAGCTGGCGAAGCTGCGGCTCTCGCCTTGCAGCGTGTTGTCGTAGTTGAGCAGCAGCTGCGGAAAGGTCTGGCTCGCCGCCGCGGCGACGGCGTAGGGCCAGCAGGCTTGTTCCAGCCGCAAGGCCATGCCGAGCTTGTGCCGCGGTGGCAGCGGGCCGGTCAGCGTCCGCGCCCGCCATTGCGAGGGCTGGGTCAGCGCGTCGGCGATGGCCGCGCAGTCGTCCGCCTGCAACTGGTACAACACGCTGCTCTGGCCGGCGCCGTCCACGCTGGCTACGCCGCGGCAGGCGTAAGCGCCGGCGTCCAATTGCGGACGGTAACGCCAGACCGCCGCGTTGGCGGCGCCGGAAGCCGCCGGCGCGGCGCTAAGCGCGGAGACGGCGCCGTCGGCGTCGACGCTCAAATCGCTTATCGACAGCAGTTGCAGGTTTTGTTCGCGGCCGCCGGCGGCGCCGAAACCGGCTTCCTGCGCCTGCTGCTGCACGCTGAGCAGCGCCGCCATCAATTGGCCGTCCCGTTGCGCCAGCTTGGCGCTGCCCTGGTCCGGATCGAACACGCTGCGCGCGGTCTGGCGGTACAGGGTCAGCATCGCCAGCGTGGTGATCAGCGCCAGCAGCATGCCGATCAAGAGCTCCAGCAGACTGAAGCCGGCGGCGCGCTTATTCATGATTGCTCAGACTGAGGGTGGAGGAGGCCGCGTCCCGCAGCTGCAAGGTTCGGCCGCTCAGCGCGGCCTTGGCGCTGATGTCCGCGCCGCCGTTCTGCGGCTGTCCGCGCAGGGTCACCGCGGGCGCGGAACTGCAGCTCAGCCGCGCGGTGGCGCTGACGCCGCTGGCCAGCGGCCAGTCGTTGGCGCTGTCGCAGGGCAGGCCGCCCTGTTGCAGTTGTTCCCGCGCCTTGCTCAGGGCCAGCGCGTGCTGTTGCAGCTGCTGTTGACTGCCCAGGCTGCGCGCGTTGACGAAAACAATGCCGAGGCCGGTCAGCATCAGCAGCAACATGGCGATCAGGCTTTCCAGCAGGCTGACACCGCTTTGCGTTTTACAAATCACCGCTGAGCTCCTGCTGCGCGCCGCGGATGCAGTAGGCCGGCCGCGTGCCGCAGGCGACGCCGGCCGCCTGCGCCGCCAGCGGCTGGCCCTGGTTGTTCAGGGCCAGGCATTGCGCGGCCGGGGTCGCCAGGCAGCTTTTTCCCAGGCTCACCGGACGCGGCGCGGCGGCGCGCCACAGCGCCGCGCCGTGGCAACGCTCGCCCTGGCTGCCGCTGGCCGGCGCGCCGGCGAAGACGCACAGCTGGCCTTCAGCGCTGGACATCAGCACCGCGGCGGGCTGGTCCGGCGCGGCCGCCAGCGGATTGCTCAGCGCCGCGGCCTGGGTTTGGGCGTAGGCCCGCGCCAGTTGGCTGCGGCCCAGCGCCAGTTTGTGGGCGTCGCTCCAGCCTTGCGCCAGCGGCACGCTGAGCAGCGCCAACAGGCCGATCAGCGCCAGCGTCGCGCACAGCTCCATCAGGGTCAGGCCGCGCTGGCGGCGGGGCGGGGTCACCATTGGGTCCGGCAGTCGGCGCTGCTGGTGTTGGCGCTTTGATCCGCGCCGTCGAGCTTCAGCACGCAGCCGGACAGCTGCGGGCTGACGCCGCTGGCGGTGAGCAGGAAGCTGCCGCCTTGCGGCTGGTAGCGATAGTTGAATTCAGGCTGCGCCGGCTGCCAGCTGTTATTGCCCAAAGCGGCGCGGATGGCGCTGGCGTTGTCCGCGCTGGCGGCGGGATAGGCCAGGTGCAGCAGTTTGTGGTTTTCCAGCGCCAGGCTCAGGGCCATCAGATCGCTCTTGGCGGTATTGGCCTTGGCCGCCTGCACATGGCGCTGATAAGACGGCACCGCCACCAAGAGCAGGATGCCGACGATGGCGGCCACCACCATCATCTCGATCAGGGTGAAGCCGGAATGGCCTTGCGGCCGGACGGATGCGCTCACGACATCGCCTTGCTAAATAAACGTCATATTTTAGCGTTATTGGACTCACATTGGTATTGATTGGCATCAATATGCTTTGTAAATATCTTGGCGAGAAGCAAGCCGCCGTCTGAGCGTCGCCTCGCGGCATAATCTGCCGCGCGCGGCGTATGCGGCCGATCCGGGCCGCGGATGCTACACTTGGGCTGATTTCACCTACCGCCTATCCCCGCATGCTGCTTCTTTACCAGTCCAACCGCTTGGAGCAATTGGGTCAGCTGTTTTGCGGCATGAGCCAGAGCCTGCCGCTGTCCGACTCGTTCGCGCCGGAAACCGTGATCGTGCAGAGCCGCGGCATGGGGCGCTGGATCACGCTGGACCTGGCCCGCAGCAACGGCGTGGCCGCCAATCTGGACTTCGTGCTGCCGGCCGCCTTCGCCTGGCGGCTGATGCAGCGGGTGATGCCGGATCTGCCGCGCAAATCCTCGTTCGCGCCGGAAGTGCTGTGCTGGCGGCTGATGGAGCTGCTGCCCACGCTGGAGGGCGAGCCTTTTCTCGCTTTGTCGCGCTATCTGGAGGGCGGCGAGGCCGCCTGTTTCGAGCTGGCCGGCAAGGTGGCCGACATCTTCGACCAATATCTGGTGTTCCGGCCGGATTGGATCCGCGCCTGGGAGGCCGGCCAGTTGCTGGGCCTGGGCGACGACGAGGCCTGGCAGGCCGCCTTGTGGCGGCGGCTGGCCGACAGCGATCCCAGCCGCCACCGCGTGCGCATGCTGGACGAGTTCTTCGCCGAACTCAGGGCCGAGCATCTGCCGGAGCGGGTGACGCTGTTCGGCATCGCCAGCTTGGCGCCGATGTATCTGGCCCTGGTCAAGCGCCTGTCCCAGCTTACCGACGTCTGCCTGTTCACCCTCAATCCCTGCGAAGCTTACTGGGGCGACATCGTCGACGCCCGCCGCAAGCTCAAGCTGCAGCAGAAGGGGGATTTGTTCGCCACCGAGGGCCATCCCTTGTTGGCCTCGCTGGGCAAGCAGGGCCGCGATTTCTTCGAACTGATCGCCGAAGACAGCGAGCTGGACGCGCGGCCCCTATTCGACATTCCCCGCGGCGACGCGCTGCTGGCGCGCTTGCAGCGCGACATCCTGCAATTGAACGATCCCAAGGACGCGCCGCGTCCGCTGGCGGCGGACGACGATTCGGTGCAGATCCACGCCGCCCACGGGCCGATGCGCGAACTGGAAGTATTGAAAGACCGCTTGCTGACGATGTTCCGCGAGGACCCCGGCCTCAATCCCGCCGACGTGGCCGTGCTGACCCCGGACATCAATAGCTACGCGCCTTATATCGACGCGGTGTTCGGCGCTCGTCCGCAGGAGGACGCGGCGCCGGACATTCCCTACAGCATCGCCGACCGCCGCATCGCGCGCGAAGAACCGCTGCTGGCCAGCTACGCGGCCTTGCTGGACCTGGCCGACTCCCGCTTCGCCGCCGATCAGGTGCTGGCCTTGTTGGACGCGCCGGCCTTGTTGCGCCGCTTCGGCCTGGACGACGCCGACGTGCCCTTTGTGCAGCAATGGGTGCGCGAGGCCGGCATCCGCTGGGGACGGGACGCCGCGCACAAGGCGGCGCTGGGTTTGCCGGCGGACCCGCTGTTCACCTGGCGTTGGGGCCTGGACCGGCTGTTGCTGGGTGCGGTGCTGCCGCCGGCCTTGGCCGGCGACGACAGCGGCCTGTACGCCGGCCTGCTGCCGCACAGCAGCGCTCAGGGCCAGTTGGCGGAAGCGCTGGGGCGCTTTTCCGCCTGCTATCGCGAACTGGAGCGCGTGGCGGAGGAGTGGGCGCGTCCGGCTGCTCCGGCCCTGTGGGCGGAGCGCTTGCAACAGGCTTGCGAGCGGCTGTTCGACGCGGACGCCGACGACGAGAAAGCGCTGGAGGTATTGCGCGCCGCGTTGGCGGAACTGGCGGAGGACGCCGCGCTGGCCGGCTTCGAGCAAGAGGTGGGCCTGCCGGCGGTGCGGGATTGGCTCAAACGCAAACTGACCCTGGCCTCGCCGCTGGGCTTTCTGTCCGGCGGCGTCACCTTCTGCGCGATGGTGCCGATGCGCTCCATTCCCTTCCGCGTGTTGTGCCTGATCGGCATGAACGACGGCGCTTATCCGCGCGACGAACGCCCGGTCAGCTTCGACCTGGTGGCGCGCCATCCGCGCCGCGGCGACCGCTCGCGCCGTTTCGACGACCGCTATCTCTTCCTGGAGGCCATTCTCTCCGCGCGGGAAAAGCTCTATCTGTCCTATGTGGGCCAGTCCGCCCGCAGCGGCGAAACCCTGCCGCCCTCGCCGCTGATCGCCGAATTGCTGGATTGCTTCTCCGCCATGTGCGGCCAGGATCTTGGCCGGGCGCTGACGGTGCGCCACCCGCTGCAGCCGTTCTCGCCCGCCGCCTACGACGGCGCGGACCCGCGGCTGGCCAGCTTCGAGCCCACTTTCGCCGCCGCCCTGTCGCAGCCGGAGGCCGCGCCGCGGCCGTTCGCCGAAGCCTTGCCGCCGGCGGCGCTCAGCGGCGTGGTCAATCTGCACGACTTCATCCGTTTCTGGCGCAATCCGGTGCGCGCCTGGCTGGCGGACCGGCTCGCCATCCGCCTGTTCGGCGGCGACGAGGAGCTGCCGGTGCGCGAGCCTTTCGCCGTGGACGGCGACGCCAGCCAGGCGGTGCGCAGGCAGTTGGTGGACGCCATGTTGCATCGCCGTCCGCAAGCGCCGGTGCGCGAGCGCGTCGCCGCCGCCGGCCTGCTGCCGCCGGCCGCGCTGGGCCGGGCCTGGCTGGTGGAGGAGGCGCGTTCCAGCGTCAAGCTGGCGGCGCGGCTGCCGGCCGCGCTGAGCCGGGACGTTCTGCCGCCGCAGCCAGTCCATCTGCATGCGGCCGGCCTCACCCTGGTGGGCGAGCTCACTGGGCTGCGCCCCGAAGGCCAGCTGGATTTCGTCGTCGGCAAGATCAACGCCGCCCAGCGCGTGGCCCTGTGGCTGAGCCATCTGATTCTGTGCGCGGCGCGGCCGCCGGGCGTGGTCTGCCGCACCGCCTGCTACGACGACACGGGCAGCCTGCTGCTGGAGGACGAGCCGGAGGCCTTGGCCTTGCTGGAGCCGTGGCTGGCGCGCTGGCGTCAGGGCCAGGACCAAGCCTTGCCCTGGTTCGGCCGCACCAGCTGGGCGTATGCCGAAGCTTTGGCAGCGGAGCCGGAGCGGCGCGACAAGGCGATGCGGAAAGCGCTGGAAAAATGGGACCCCGGCTTTGTCCGCGAAGGCGGCATGGCGCAAAAGGACGAGGCGGCGATCGCGCTGGCCTTCCGCAATCAACAGCCTCTGGACGATCCTCTGTTCGCGCAACTGGCGGAAACCCTGCTGTCGCCGCTGGCGGAGCGGCTGCAGGGCGGCGGCGCGGAGTGAGGCGGCCGGCGCCGGCTCATTCCTCCGGATACGGCGCTTCGAAGTAGCGCTGATACAGCGTCTGGATCGAGCCGTCGCGCCGCATGCCGGTCAGGGCCTGCTGGAAGGCGTCCACTACCGGCTGCGGCACGCTGCTTTTGCTGAAGATGAAATAAGCGCCGCCGATATTCCAGACCGGCGCGAGCGGTACGATCTCCGCTTCCGCCGGCTGGGCCTGCAGCGCCGTGCGCATGGTGATGCTATTGGCCAGCAGCAGGTCCAGCCTCCTTGCCCGCAGTTTTTGGATATTGATGTCCTGAGTCGGCCCGCTGTCCACGCTGACACTTGGCGGCGGGAGTTTCAGCCAAGCGTCGATAATGGTTCCGTAGCTGTCGCCGCGGGTGACGCCGAGCACCAGCTTGCCATATTTGTCCAGATCGGCCAGGCGGTGTATCGGCCAGCGTGCGGCGTTGCTGCTAAGGCTCCAGATCCGCACCGTGGTTGGGTTGTAGGCCCAGACAAAGTGGGCAAACTGCTCGCGCTCGGGGGTTTTCAGCGCGTTCATAGCCATGTCCACTTGCCCATTTTTCAAGTTCAGCAAATTACGGGCCCAGGGCATTTGCTGGTAGTTGAGAGGGCAGCCGGCGCGGCGCGCGGCCTCGTTGAGCACGGCGATGGAATAGCCGTCCAGCTGTTGGTGCGCGGACTGGTAATGGTAAGGAGGCCTGGTGTCCCAGCCTACGCTCAATTCCCGGTTACAGGCGCCGACGACCGGCGGAGACGAAGCTTGACCCGGGCCGGCATACAGTGCTGCGGCGCAGATCAGGCCGTGGACGGCGAGGCGGAAAAGTCGGCGCATGAGGAGGCTCCGGCGGGGGATGCTTTACTATAGCCGGGCGGAGGCTGGGGATAACTTCGCGTAGCCGTGCGGATCTGTGGATAAACGGGAAGGGGCCGAAGGCGGCGGGAATGCGAAAAGGGTCAGCTTGCGCTGACCCTTTTCATTTTGGTGGCGAATCAGGGACTCGAACCCCGGACCTGCGGATTATGATTCCGTCGCTCTAACCGACTGAGCTAATTCGCCGTGAAGACTTGTCGAAAACAACTCTTCGCAAACTGTGGTGGCGAATCAGGGACTCGAACCCCGGACCTGCGGATTATGATTCCGTCGCTCTAACCGACTGAGCTAATTCGCCACGTTTTTCGATGCACGAGTGCACCGAGACGCGAAATATACGCAGCCGAAAGCCGGCTGTCAACAAGATTCTCGCGGCCGCCGGCTTACAGGGTGTAGCAGCGGTCGCCGCGCAGGAAACCGCTCCAGTCTATGCTTACCCCCTTGCCGAAGCCTATGGCCTTGAACAACTCGCCCATTTCCGACGGCGACAGCAGCTTCTGCACCGCGGCGGCCTGCGGCAGATAGCCGGCGGCGTCGGCCGGGTCCAGCTGCTCCAGCAACTGGGTGATGCCGGCGTTGATCAGGAATTGAGCCTGGGTGGTGTAGCCGATCAGGTCCAGGCCGGCGTCTATGCCGGCCTGGGCCACCGTGCTGAAATCGACGTGGCAGGTCAAGTCCATCAGGCCGGGCAGGAAGAAGGGGTCGTCCACGGTGTGGTGGCGGTAATGACCGATCAGCGTGCCCATATGGCGCTGCGGGTGATAGTACTCGGCGGCGGGGAAGCCGTAGTCCAGCAGCAGCACGGCGCCGCGATCCAGTTTTTGCGCCAGGGTGTGGAGGAAGCCGATATTGGCCGGGCTGATTTCGGAAACATAGTCGTCGTGCCGCGGCTGGATGGCCTGGGCCAGTTGCAGCAGCCGCGGGTCCTGAATGGCGCGGTCTTCCCAGACGAAGCGCTCGCCGTCCAGCGCCACGCCGCGCCGTTGGGCTTCGGGGGTCCAGCGGATCAGCTCGCAGGGCATGGCGTCCAGCACTTCGTTGCCGATGATCACGCCGTCCAGCCGCTCCGGCAGCTGGCTCAGCCACTGCACGCGCTCGGCCAGTTGCGGCAGCGCCTGGCGGATATTGCTTTGCTGGCGTTCGATCAGGTCTGGCGACAGATCGACGATGCAATAGCGTTCCGGCAGCGCGTCCAGCGCTTGCAGTTCGCTGAGAATGTCGATGGCCAGCTTGCCGGTGCCGGCGCCGAACTCATAGACCACATTGGCGGTTTGCGGCAGCAGTTCCGCCAGCTGGCGCGCCAGCGCGCGGCCGAACAAGGCGCTCATTTCCGGCGCGGTGGTGAAGTCGCCGGCCGCGCCCAGTTTGCGGCTGCCGGCGGCGTAATAGCCCAGGCCGGGCGCGTACAGCGCCAGCTCCATGTAGCGGGAGAACGGCATCCAGCCGCCCTGCTGGCGGATTTCCGCCTGAATGGCGTGGACAAGGCTTTGGCTGGTGGCCAGCGCGTCGGCGCTGGCGGCGGGTAAGGTGGTCATGGCGGTCATCCTGCTACAATGTGCCGCGATTGTGGTGGAAACTGAGGGACAGGAGAAGAGGGTGAGCGGATTTTACCGTTGGATGGCCGGCTGCGCGGGCGGCCTGTTGCTGGGGCCGGCGCTGGCGGTGCCGCAGTGGGCGGTGTCGAAGCCGTATCCGGACAATCCTTTGCAAGTGGCCAGCCTGGACGGCGAGGCGACGGTGGGACGCAGCCGCTTTCCGGCGCGTTTGGACGTGGCTTGCCGCGCGGACAGCCCGCCCTTGCGGCTGTCCTTGCACGTGTCGGATCAATTGGGCGGCTGGGACGTGCGTCCGTACGAGGGGCCGGGCGGCCTGGGCGAGCGGCGCAAGCTCAAGCTGAACCTGGCCGGTTTGCGCCGCGGCGTGGACAGTCATTTCGCCGGCTGGTACGAGGAGAGCGGCCGCTTCGTGTTCGAGTGGCCGTCGCGGGGCGAGTTCTTCGCCTGGCAGTCCGCCGCGCACAAGGAACTGCTGGTGACGATAGACGGCGCCAGCCGCAAGCACGGCAAGCTGGTGGCGCGTTTCGTCTTGCCGCCGTCCAGCCAGGCGGCCTTGGCGGCGGCCCAGCCGTGCATGGGCAAGAAATAGAGCGCGCGGCCGGCGTCATCGCGGCGTAAGGCGCGTGTGGGAGCCTGCGGCGGCGGGCGAAGATTCAGAGGAGCGGAAATGGCGGATCAGGGGACGACAGGAGAGCAGCGGGTGGCGCTGATCAGCGGCGCGGCGCGGCGCGTGGGCGCGGGCATCGCCCGGCATTTGCACGCGCGGGGCCTGCGGGTGGTGTTGCACTATCGCGGTTCGCGCGGCGAGGCGGAGGCCTTGGCGGCGGAACTGAACGCGGCGCGGTCGGATTCCGCGCGCTTGCTGCAGGGCGATTTGCTGGACACGGCGGCGTTGCCGGCGCTGGCGGCGCGGGCGGTGGCGGCGTTCGGCCGGCTGGACGGCCTGGTCAACAACGCGTCCAGCTTCTTCCCCACCGAGGTGGGTCGGATCGACGAGGCGGCCTGGCACGATCTGATGGGCAGCAATCTGAAGGCGCCGCTATTCCTGTCCCAGGCGCTGGCGCCTGAGCTGGCCAAGCGTCGCGGCGCCATTGTCGGCATCGCCGACATCCACGTGGAGCGGCCGATGGCCCGCCATGTGGTGTACAACCTGGCCAAGGCCGGCCACGCGCAGCTGATCCGCAGCCTGGCGATAGAGCTGGCGCCGGCGGTGCGGGTCAACGGGGTCTCGCCCGGAGTGAATCTGTGGCCGGAGGACGACGCGTCATTCGACGCGGCGGAGCGCGCGGCGATCGAGGCCAGCATTCCCTTGCGCCGCACCGGAGTGCCGGAGGACATCGCCCGGGCGGTGGCCTTTCTGCTGCTGGACGCCGGCTACGTCACCGGTCAGATTCTGGCGGTGGACGGCGGCCGCAGCGTGGTGTTGTAGCCGCTGCGCGCGCGCGCCTTGTTCGCCGTCGTGGATTTCGCCGCGGAAAAAAAGTAAAATCGCCTGTTTTTCAATTTCTTAGCCGTACTCCATGTCCGAAGCAAGCAGCGTCCTCGACGACAAGGCCAAAAAGGCCGTGTTTGAAGGCAATAAACTGGCCAAGCGCCTGCGCCACCATGTGGGTGACGCCATCAATGACTTCAATATGATAGAAGAGGGCGACCGCGTGATGGTCTGCCTGTCCGGCGGCAAGGACAGCTACACCTTGCTGGACATTCTGCGCGGCTTGCAGAAGTCCGCGCCTATCGATTTCTCCATCGTGGCGGTCAATCTGGACCAGAAACAGCCGGGCTTCCCCGAGCACGTGCTGCCGGAATACCTGGATTCCATCGGCGTCGAATACCGCATCGTCGAAGAAGACACCTATTCCATCGTCAAGCGCCTGGTGCCGGAAGGCAAGACCACTTGCAGCCTGTGTTCGCGGCTGCGCCGCGGCATTCTCTACCGCGTGGCCGACGAACTGGGCGCGACCAAGATCGCGCTGGGCCACCACCGCGACGACATTCTGCACACCCTGTTCCTGAATATGTTCTACGGCGGCAAGCTGAAGTCCATGCCGCCCAAGCTGGTGTCCGACGACGGCCGCCACATGGTGATACGCCCGCTGGCTTACTGCCGCGAAAAGGATATCGAGCGCTACGCCGCGCTGCGCGAATTCCCCATCATTCCTTGCAATCTGTGCGGCTCGCAACCCAATTTGCAGCGCCAGGTGGTCAAGGACATGGTCAATGACTGGGACCGCCGCTTCCCCGGCCGTTTGGAGAGCATGTTCCGCGCGTTGCAGAACGTGGTGCCGTCCCATCTGGCCGACACCGGCCTGTTCGACTTCGCCGGCCTGAAGACCGGCGACGCGCCGTTCGAGGACGGCGACACCGCTTTCGACAAAGAAGAATTCCGCGATCCGCCGCCGCAGGACGACGAGGCCGACGCGGCGCCGAAGAAACGCACCATCAGCATTCTGGATTCGCGCAAACCGGCGGGAGAGGACTCGGGCTGTGGCGCGTAGGGCCTTGCATCCGTTCCGCCGCCGCGTGCGCCCCGCGGTGGAGGAAATGCCGGAGGTGGAGATCTCGGAGGCGGACAATATCCGTTCTTTGCACCTGGGCTCGGAAACGATACAGAGTTCCATGGATCTGGACGACCCGGCCGACCTGGTGCTCAGTTACAGCCGGGCGATGATGGGTTTTCTGCTGTGGAACGACGCGCCGCAGCATATTTTGCAGATCGGCCTGGGCGGCGGCTCCTTCGCCCGCTTCATCGATGAATACCTGCCGGACGCGGTCAGCGTGGCGGTGGACATCAATCCGCAGGTGATCGCGGTGGCGCGCGCCTTTTTCCAGCTGCCGGAGGAGGGCGATTTCTTCGAGATCGTCGAGGCCGACGGCGCCGATTACGTGAAGATCTTCCGCGGCTCCACCGACGCCATCCTGGTGGACGGCTTCGACGGCCTGCAGATCGTCGACGCGCTGACCACCGAGGACTTTTTCGAGGACTGCAAGCGCGCGCTCAGCCCCAAGGGCGTGTTCGTCACCAATTGGTGGAGCGGGGACAAGCGTTATCAGTCCTTCATCGAGCGCCTGTTGAACGTGTTCGAGGGCCGGGTGTTGGAACTGCCGGCGGCCAGCCACGGCAATGTGGCGGTGATGGCTTTCCGCCAGAGCCCGACGCTGACGCAGTGGGAGGCCTTGAAAAAACGGGCCGACGAACTGGAGGGGCGCTTCGGTCTGGAGTTCGTCGATTTCGTCAGCCGTTTGAAAATGACCAATCAGCACACGGCGGGGCATTTACTGGTCTGAAGCGGGGCGTCTGCGTACATTTGCTTACCCAATGACGCGCGGGAAGAGGCGTATAATGCCGGCATTACGGCCACGCCGGCTTGGGACGGATGGCGCGCTGCGCGAAACGAGTTCGGATGCAGAGAGCTCTGAGGCAGATCAGTACGGACAGAAACGGAAAACGGCAAGCTGGCTTGCCGTTGAATGAACTTTATGGCGGTGGACCGGACAGTTTAGGACAGGCGCGGCGCGGGCGATTTCGCTTCCGCGCCGCTCGTTCTGAATGTCCGGTCCGCCGCTATCGTATTTACATACTGTTGGGACTTACACCGTGATCAAGCAGCAACTGCTCAATCGGATTGCAGACAAATCCGCCGTCATCGGCATCGTGGGCCTGGGCTATGTCGGCCTGCCGCTGATGCTGCGTTTCGCTGAAGTCGGCTACAAAGTGCTGGGCTTCGACATCGACCAGGGCAAGGTGGACGCCCTGATGGCCGGCCAAAGCTATATCGAACATATCTCCGCCGACAGCATCGCCACCGCGCTGGAGCGCGGCTTCGAGGCTACCACCGACTTCAGCCGCGTGCCGGAAGCCGATACCCTGATTCTGTGCGTGCCGACGCCGCTGAACAAATACCGCGAGCCGGACCTGTCCTTCGTGCTGGACACCATGGACAGCCTCGTGCCCTATCTGCGCGAAGGTCAGCTGGTGTCGCTGGAGTCCACCACCTATCCGGGCACCACCGATGAAGAACTGCTGCCGCGCATGGAGTCGCGCGGCCTGAAGGTGGGCGACAACGCCTTCCTGGTGTTCTCGCCGGAGCGCGAAGATCCGGGCAACCCCAACTTCACCACCCGCACCATTCCCAAGGTGTGCGGCGGCGTGACCCCGGCCTGCCAGGAAATCGGCGTGGCGTTGTACAGCGCGGTGATCGACAAGGTGGTGCCGGTGTCCTCCACCCGCGCCGCGGAAATGACCAAGCTGCTGGAAAACATCCACCGCGCGGTGAACATCGGCCTGGTCAATGAGATGAAGATCGTCGCCGACAAGATGGGCATCGACATCCACGAAGTGATCCGCGCCGCGGCCACCAAGCCTTTCGGCTTCGTGCCCTATTATCCGGGCCCGGGCCTGGGCGGCCATTGCATTCCGATCGACCCGTTCTACCTGACCTGGAAAGCGCGCGAATACGGGGTCAACACCCGCTTCATCGAGCTGGCCGGCGAAGTGAACAGCAATATGCCGGACTACGTGGTGTCCAAAGTGGCCGCCGCGCTGAACCTGCGCAAGAAGGCGATCAACGGCAGCCGCGTGCTGGTGTTGGGCATCGCCTATAAGAAGAACGTCGACGATATGCGCGAAAGCCCGTCGGTGTTCCTGATGGAAAAGCTGCGCGATCTGGGCGCGGAAGTGGCTTACAGCGATCCGCACGTGCCGGTGTTCCCCAAGATGCGCGAGCACCGTTTCGAGCTGTCCAGCGTGGCGCTGAGCAATGAAGCCATCGCCGGCTACGACTGCGTGCTGCTGGCCACCGACCACGACAAGTTCGACTACGCGCAGATCAAGGCGCACGCGCAGCTGGTGGTGGATAGCCGGGGCAAGTATCTGGAGTCGGCGGACAATATCGTCAAGGCCTGATTGTTTTTAGCCACGGAAGCACACGGAAAAACACGGACAAAGCCGGAACCTGCAAATCACGGTGACTTGAGGGCACTCTCGTATCTTGGGTATTTGGGGGTTTCCGTGTTGTTCCGTGTGCTTCCGTGGCTCACTGAATTTAGGGTTTAAACTCATGCACACTCTGCACCTTCCCCCGATTACCGACCGCAAGATCCGCTTTGCGCTGGTGGGCTGCGGCCGCATCGCCCAGAACCACTTCGGCGCGCTGGAAAAGCACGCCGACCGCGCCGAGCTGGTGGATGTCTGCGACATCGACCCGGCCGCCTTGAAGGCGGCGGTGGAGCGCACCGGCGCGCGCGGCCACGCCAATCTGGCCGACATGCTGGCCAAGTCCGACGCGGACATCGTGATCCTGACTTCTCCGTCCGGCCTGCATCCCAGCCAGAGCATCGCCTGCTCGGAAGCCGGTTTCCACGTGATGACGGAAAAGCCGATGGCCACCCGCTGGGAAGACGGCCTGGAAATGGTCAAAGCCGCCGACCGCGCCAACAAGCATCTGTTCGTGGTCAAGCAAAACCGCCGCAACGCCACCTTGCAGCTCCTGAAGCGGGCAATGCAGGAGAAGCGCTTCGGCCGCGTCTACATGGTCAACGTCAATGTGTTCTGGACCCGTCCGCAGGAGTATTACGACGCGGCCGGCTGGCGCGGTACCTGGGAGTTCGACGGCGGCGCCTTCATGAACCAGGCCAGCCATTACGTGGATCTGCTGGACTGGCTGATCGGCCCGGTGGAAAGCGTGCAGGCCTACACCGCGACGCTGGCGCGCAATATCGAGGTGGAGGACACCGGCACCGTCAGCGTCAAATGGCGCAGCGGCGCGCTGGGCAGCATGAACGTGACCATGCTGACTTACCCGAAGAACCTGGAAGGCAGCATCACCATCCTGGGCGAGAAGGGCTCGGTGCGCGTCGGCGGCATGGCCGTCAACGAAATCCAGCACTGGGAGTTTTCCGAGCCGCACGCGATGGACGAGGACATCAAGCAGGCCAGCTACGCCACCACCAGCGTTTACGGTTTCGGCCACCCGCTGTACTACGACAATGTGATCAAGACCATGCGCGGCGAAGCCGAGCCGGAGACCGACGGCCGCGAAGGGCTGAAGTCGCTGGAGTTGTTGATCGCGATGTATCTGTCCGCCCGCGATGGCCGCCGCGTCAGCCTGCCGCTGGATTATTGAGTTATTTTTAGCCACGGAAGCACACGGAAAAACACGGAAAACGCAGCTTCTGCATAGCTAAAAACACGGAAGGGAAGCGCGCAATGTCGCCTCTAATCGATGAGGATCTGACGTATCGTATCCAGGGCTGTGTTTTTGAGGTTTTCCGTCAGCTGGGCCACGGCTACCTGGAAAAAGTGTATGAGAATGCTTTGTTGCAGGAGTTGAATAGCGCGGGCTTGGCTACCCGGTCGCAGGTCCCGCTATTGGTGCGTTATAAAGGGCAGGTGGTCGGAGAGTACTGTGTTGATTTGCTGGTTGAAGAGCGCGTTGTATTGGAGTTGAAAGCGCAGGAAAAGCTGGCCGCCATTCATGAGGCTCAATTGTTGAACTATATGAGGACTAGCGGTTTGAGACTGGGTCTGTTGATTAATTTTTGGCACCCCAAGGCCGAGGTCAGGCGCTTTGTCTTGTAGTTGACCTATTCCGTGTCTTTCCGTGTGGTTCCGTGGCTAAACTAAAGGTTTTAATTAAGATGCATCCTATCATCCACCCCAGCGCCATCGTCGACGACGGCGCGCAGATCGGCGAGAACACCCGCGTCTGGCACTGGGTTCATATTTGCGGCGGCGCGCAGATCGGCGCCGGCTGTTCCTTCGGCCAGAACGTGTTCGTCGGCAACGACGTGCTGATCGGCGACAACGTCAAGGTGCAGAACAATGTGTCCATCTACGACGCGGTGACGCTGGAGGACGACGTGTTCTGCGGCCCGTCGATGGTGTTCACCAATGTCAACAATCCGCGCAGCCACGTTGCGCGCAAGCATGAATACCGCCGCACCCTGGTGAAAAAAGGCGCGTCCATCGGGGCCAACGCCACCGTGGTGTGCGGCCACACCATAGGCGAGTACGCGTTTATCGGCGCCGGCGCCGTGGTGACCCGCGACGTGCCGGCCTACGCGCTGATGGTGGGCACGCCGGCCAAGCGCATTGGCTGGATGTGTTCCTGCGGCGAACGGCTGGCCAACGATATCGGCACCCATAGCTGCCCGGCCTGCGCCAAGCATTACGAGGTGGGCGGCAATCACTGCTCGCCGCTCAAGAACGACTGACAAGCCCCCTGATGCGGCCTGGCTTCAGGGCGCTTCTCCGTCGTTCCGCGTGTCGCTATATGGGCGATATCTTTCAAAAATTGATTTGGGGTTGATCCTCTTATGTCCATCCAGTTCATTGATCTGAAAGCGCAATACCAGCACCTGAAAGCCGATATCGACGCCCGCATCCACGCGGTGCTGGACCATGGCCAGTACATCATGGGGCCGGAAGTGAAGGAGGTGGAGCAGGGGCTGGCGGAATACACCGGCGCCAAGCACGCCATCGGCGTTTGCGACGGCACCAAGGCGCTGCTGATCGCGATGATGGCTCTGGACATCGGCCCCGGCGACGAGGTGATCACCACCCCGTTCACCTTCATCGCCACCGGCGAGATGATCGCGCTGCTGGGGGCCAAGCCGGTGTTCGTCGACATCGACCCGATCAGCTACAACCTGGACCCGGCGCTGCTGGAAGCGGCGATCACGCCGCGCACCCGCGCCATCATGCCGGTGAGCCTGTACGGCCAGTGCGCCGATTTCGACGCCATCAACGCCATCGCCGCCAAGCACGGCATCGCGGTGATCGAGGACGGCGCGCAGAGCTTCGGCGCCGGCCAGCGCGGCAAGAAGTCCGGCAATCTGTCCACCATAGGCTGCACCAGCTTCTTCCCGAGCAAGCCCCTGGGTTGCTACGGCGACGGCGGCGCCTGCTTCACCAACGACGACGCGCTGGCCAAGAAAATGCGCGAGATCCGCGTGCACGGCCAGGATCGCCGCTATCACCATCCCGTCATCGGCCTCAACGGCCGGCTGGACACGATACAGGCGGCGGTGTTGCTGGCCAAGCTGCCGAGCTTCGCCGACGAAGTGGCGGCGCGCGAACGCATCGGCGCGCGCTACAGCGCGCTGCTGCGCGAGGTGGCGCGGGTGCCGGTGATCGCCGAGGGCAACAGCCATGTCTACGCGCAGTACACTATCGAGGTGGACGATCGCGAGGCGGTGCAGGCCAAGCTGAAAGAACTGGGCGTGCCCACCGCGGTGCATTACCCGATTCCGCTGCATCTGCAGCCGGCCTTCGCGCATCTGAACCTGCCCGAGGGCAGTTTCCCGCTGTCCGAGGCCGCCGGCCGCCGCGTGATGAGCCTGCCCATGCACCCCTTCCTGGACGAGGCGACGCAAGACGCCATTGTCGCCGCGGTCAAGCAGGCTCTGGCCTGAGCGCATGGGCCTGTTGCTGTCCCGCCTGCCCAAGAGCGGCTTCATCCGCCACATCGTCACCCTGATCACCGGGGCGGCGGTGGCGCAGGTGATTCCGCTGTTGGTGTCGCCCCTGATCACCCGCCTGTACAACCCGCACGAGGTGGGGGTGCAGGCGGTCTACGTCTCCTGGCTGTCCACGCTGGCGGTGCTGGCCACCGCCCGTTACGAGATGGCCATCGTGCTGCCGGCCGAGGAGAGGCGGGCCGGCAATCTGATGGGCCTGTCCATCGCCTGCGCGCTGGCCTTGTCCTTGTTGGTGGGCGTGGCGGTGGCCTTCGACGGCCATGCCCATATCGCCCGCCATCTGGGCGCGCCGGAGCTGGAGCCCTGGCTGCTGCTGCTGCCGCTGTCCGTCGCGCTGGCGGGCTTGATGCAAGCCTGGACCAACTGGAACAACCGCCACCGCCGCTACCAGGCCAACGCCAACGGCCGCATGCTGCAGTCGCTGAGCATGGCGGCCACCCAGGTCGGCTTGGGTTGGGCGGGGGCGGGCGCCGCCGGCCTGATCCTGGGCCAGCTGGCCGGCCAGTTCGGCTCTTTGCTGGCGCAAACCTGGCAGGACCTCAAGGGCCGCTTCGCCTGGCGTCACGAACTCAGCCGCGCCGGCATGCGCGAGGTGGCGCGCGCTTATATCGAGTTTCCCAAGATCAACGCGCCGCACGCCTTGAGCACCGCCTTGCTGGATTCGGCGACGCTGGTGGCGCTGACCATGCTGGCCGGCACCGCCTCGGTGGGCTTTTACGGCCTGATGATGCGGGTGCTGAAGCTGCCGGCGGCCCTGATCGGCCAGGCCGTGGCGCAAGTGGCCTACCGCGAGCTGGCCGACGCCCGTAATCAAGGGCAGCCGCTGCGCCCGATTTTGCGCAAGATGATGCTGACTTTGAGCGGCATGGCCTTGCTGCCCTTCCTGGTGATACAACTGGCCGGGGAACCCCTGTTCTCGCTGGTATTCGGCCAGAACTGGGCCACCGCCGGCCGCTACGCGGAGGCGATGTCGCTCTACATCCTGTTCCACTTCGTCGCCTCGCCGTTGGGCATGGTGCCGCCGGTGATCAACCGCCAGCGTCAGGCCTTCCTGTGGTCCTTGCTGCAGGCCCTGTTGTTCCTGGGCACGATGTGGGCGGGTTTTTCGCTGTGGAACGACGCGGTGCCCACCTTCCAACTGGTGTCGGTGGTGATGGCCGCTTATTTCCTGGCTTATTTTGCATGGCTTTACAAGGCAGCCCGATGAATTGGCACGCTCTATTCAGCCGCATCCGTTTCCGCCTGTCGGCGTGGGTGCAGCCCAGAATGGTGTATGGATTCACCCGCGGCGACGGGGTGTTCCTCAAACGCACCCGGGTGTCCAACATGACCCGAATCGAACATGTCGGCAAGCTGATGGTGGACGACAACGTCTACATCGGCCATTTCAATCTGATCGACGCCTCCGGCGGGCTTTACATCGGCGAAGGTTGTCAGATCACCAACTACGTGTCGCTGCTGACCCACTCCAGTCATGTGGCCATTCGCCTGTACGGCGACCGCTACCTGGAGAGCAACAATCACGTCGGCTATCTGAAAAAGCCCACCAAGCTGGGTCCGTACAGCTTCGTCGGCCCGCACTCGGTGCTGATGCCGGGCGTGGAGCTGGGCAAGGGCAGCATGGTGTCGGCTTACAGCTATGTGCCGGCCGGCGTGTATCCCGATTTCGCCATCCTGTCCGGCAATCCGGCGCGGGTGGTGGGCGATACCCGGGAGATGGACGCCAAGTGGCTGGACGAACATCCCGAGCTGCTGGCCTTGTACGAGGCCTGGGCGCATGACTGAGCCGGTGAGGGACAAGATCGCCAGCGTCGCGGTGCTGGCTTCCGCCTCGGTGCACACCTGGCGTTTCCTGCGCGGCATCGCGCCGCATGTGGACCAGCTCTACCTGGCCTGCAACGGCGAGGTTCCGGCCGACGTGGCCCCCTTGCTGGCCGGCAGCCTGCGCGTGGATTTCCGTCTGGCGGCGCTGGGCACGGTGTCGCGTCTGCGCGCCTGGCTGCGCGAAACGCGGCCGCAGCTGCTGCACATCCATCAGGCCAATAGCGTGGCCTGGCACGGCAGCCGCGCCGCGGTCAGCCTGGACTTGCCCATGGTGCTGACCGCCTGGGGCTCCGACGTGCTCTTGCTGCCGGAGCGCAGCCGGCTGATGCGGGCGATGGTGCGCGCCAATCTGGCCGCCGCCGACGCGATCACCTCGGATTCGCTGCACATGGCGGCGAAAATCCGCGAGCTGGCCGGCGAGGGCTGCCGCATCCGCCTGCTCAATTACGGCATGGACGCCATGCCGGAGCCGGCGGCCAGCGCGGACAAGGGCAAGAGGGTGCTGTCCTGCCGGCTGCACAAGCCGCTCTATCGCATCGACGCCATTCTGCGCGCCTGGCAGAGCGTGGAGCTGTGTGAGCGTTTCGGCGATTGGCGCCTGACCGTGGCCGCCAGCGGCAGCGAGACCGAGGCCCTGAAGCGCCTGGCCGCCGAGCTGAGCCTGAGCCGCGTGGACTTCGCCGGCTTCGTCGACAGCGCGACCCTGGGGCGGATGTACGCCGAATCCCGGGTCTTCGTCAGCGTGCCGCGTTCGGACGCCACCAGCGTCAGCCTGCTGGAGGCGATGGGCCACGGCTGCCTGCCCTTATTGTCCAATCTGCCGGCCAACGGCGAATGGGTGATCGACGGCCTCAACGGCGTGATCGCCGAGGACGTCGGGCGTTTGGGCGAGGAACTGCTGCGCGCGATGGAACTGGCCGGCGAGGATGCGCGGCTGGACGAAATCGCCGCGCTCAACCGCCGGCTGGTGGCGGACAAGGGTTTGCATCAGCCGAATATGGCCGGCTTCGCCCAGTTGTACCGGGAGCTGATTTAAGGAATGAATTTAGCCGCGGAAGCACATGGAAAGACAGGGACCAAACGGCATCGCCATCTCCAGGCCATGCTGGCCTTGCCGCAGGCAGGATGCGATGTAAAGCCGAAGTCCCTTCTGTGTGTTTGCGTGGCGTAAACAAGGTTTACCCATGAAAATTGCCCATCTCACTTCCGCCCATCCGCGTCACGACATCCGCATCTTCGTCAAGGAGTGCGCGAGCCTGGCCGCCGCCGGGCATGAGGTGACGCTGATCGTGGCCGACGGCCAGGGCGAGGAGATCAACCGCGGCGTGCGTTTCCACGACGTCGGCCCCAAAACCGGCGGCCGTCTGGCGCGGATGACCGGCACGGTCAAGCGCGTGTATCAGGCGGCGCTGAAGCTGCGCCCTGACGTGGTCCACTTCCACGACCCGGAACTGATTCCCGCCGCGCTGCGCCTGAAACAGGCCGGCATCAAGGTGGTGTACGACGTGCATGAAGACGTGCCGCGCCAGATCCTGGCCAAGCACTGGATACCCGGCGCGGTGCGCCCCCTGGTGTCCAGCGGCTTCGAGACGCTGGAAGATTGGGCGGCGCGCCGCTTCGACGCGGTGGTGACCTCGACGCCGCACATCCGCAAGCGCTTCGAGAAGCTGGGTGCGCGCGCCTTGGACGTGTGCAACTTCCCCATCCTGGAAGAACTGGTGCGCGACACGCCGTGGGAGCAGCGCCGCAACGAGCTGTGCTATATCGGCGGCATCTCGCGCATCCGCGGCATCGAACCCATTGTCGAGGCCTTGCCGGACACCGCGACGCGGCTGAACCTGGCCGGGCCGTGGAGCGAGAGCGATTTGAAGGCCCGGGTATCGGCGCGGCCGGGTTGGGCGCGGGTCAACGACCTGGGCGTGCTGGACCGCAAGGGCGTGGCCGAGGTATTGGCCAAGAGCAAGATCGGCCTGGTGACTTTGTTCCCTACGCCGAACTACGTCGACGCCTTGCCGATCAAGCTGTTCGAATACATGGCCGCCGGCATGCCGGTGATCGCGTCGGACTTTCCGGTGTGGCGCGAGATCGTGGACGACGCCGGCTGCGGCCTGCTGGTGGACCCGCAGGACCCGGCCGCCATTGCTGCCGCCGTCAACGAACTGATGGCCGACGAGCCGCGCATGCGGGCGTTGGGCGAGTCCGGCAAGCAGGCGGTATTGAACAAATACAGCTGGGCGGCCGAGGCCGACAAGCTGGTCAAGCTGTACGCAACCTTGTAAACCATGAAAATTCTTTACATCAACCACTATGCCGGCAGCCCCCGGCACGGCATGGAATTCCGTCCCTACTATCTGGCGCGGGAATGGGCGCAGGCCGGCCATGAAGTCAATATGCTGGCCGCCGATATCTCCCATCTGCGCCAGACCCATCCGCAAGTGGACGGCAAATACCGGGACGAAGACATAGACGGCATCCGCTACACCTGGTGCAAGACCCGCCCTTACGAGGGCAACGGCATCGGCCGCGTGCTCAATATCTTCAGCTTTCTGGCCCGGGTGATGGGCTTGTCCGGCCGCTATCTGAAGCAGTGGAAGCCGGACGTGGTGATCGCCTCGTCCACCTATCCGCTGGACACCGTGCCGGCGGCCTGGATCGCCGCCAAGACCGGCGCGCGGCTGGTGTACGAGGTGCATGATCTGTGGCCGCTGACGCCGGTGGAGGTGGGCGGCATGTCGCCCAAACATCCCTTCATCCGCCTGCTGCAATGGGCCGAGGATTTCGGCTACCGCAAGGCCGACACCGTGGTGTCCATGTTGCCCTGCGCCAAGGACTATATGGTGGCGCACGGCATGGATCCGGCAAAGTACGCGGTGATCCCCAACGGCGTCGACGTCGCCGAATGGCGCGGCGAGGCCGAGGCCCTGCCGGCCGAGCACCGGATGCGGCTGGCGGAGCTGAAAGCGCAGGGGCGCTTCCTGATCGGCTACGCCGGCGGGCACGGCCTGGCCAATGCGCTGGATTACCTGCTGGAGGCGGCGGCGCTGATGCGGGACGCGCCGGTGACTTTCGTTCTGGTCGGTGACGGTCCGGACAAGGAGGTTTTGGCGGCGCGCGCGGCCGAGCTAGGGCTGGACAATGTGATGTTCCTGCCATCCATCGCCAAGCGCGCGGTGCCGGGCTTCCTCGCCGAAATGGACGCTTTGTTCATAGGCTGGCGCAAGCTGCCCATCTACCGTTTTGGCATCAACCCCAATAAACTGTTCGACTACCTGATGGCCGCCAAGCCGGTGATCCATTCGGTGGAGGCCGGCAACGATATGGTGAAAGACGCCGGCGCCGGCATCAGCGTGGGCGCCGAGGATCCGGCCGCGATTGCCGACGCGGCGCAGCGGATGGCGGCGACGCCGGCCGAGGAACGCGCGCGCATGGGCGCGGCGGGTCAGGCCTATGTGCTGGAGCACCATGATTACGCGGTGCTGGCGCGGCGGTTTTTGCAGGCGGTGCTTGCTCGCGAGTGAGTGATCAGCGTTTTTTCATCGCGGGGTGTGTGAAGGCCGTCTGCCGTTGGACTGGGCAGGGGGCGAGAGAGATGGTGTGTTTGGGGAATGAGCATGGTGCGTGGGCAAGCTTTTGAACTTGTCCATCCTACCGGGTTTGCAAGGTCGCTTGGACAAGTCTGGACGAGTCCGCGCGCTTAACTGATAGCGAAGAATACTATGAGCGAAACAAAATTCCTGCCTTTCGCCTTGCCGGACATCGGCGAGGACGAAATCAACGAAGTGGTCGATGCGCTGCGCTCCGGCTGGGTCACCACCGGTCCCAAGACCAAGCAGTTCGAGGCCGACTTCGCGCAGTTCATCGGCGACGGCGTCGAGGCGATCGCGGTCAACTCCGCCACCGCCGGCTTGCACCTGGCGCTGGAAGCGATAGGCATCGGCCCCGGCGACGAAGTCATCGTGCCCAGCTACACCTTCACCGCCACCGCCGAAGTGGTGCGCTACCTGGGCGCGGACCCGGTATGCGTGGATATGGACGCGGCCACCTTCAACATCAGCCCGGACGCGATCCGCGCGGCGATCACCGCCAAGACCAAGGCGATCATGCCGGTGCACTTCGCCGGCCTCGCCTGCGAGATGGACGAGATCATCGCCATTGCCCGCGAGCACGGGCTGAAGGTCGTTGAAGACGCCGCCCATGCGTTGCCCACTTATTACAAGGGCAAGCTGGTGGGGACCCTGGACTCCGACGTCACCGTGTTCAGCTTCTACGCCAACAAGACCATGACCACCGGCGAGGGCGGCATGGTGGTGTCCAAGAACAAGGACATCATCGCGCGTTGCAAGGTGATGCGTCTGCACGGCATCAGCCGCGACGCCTTCGACCGCTACGTGTCCAAGACACCGGCCTGGTTCTACGAAGTGGTGGCCCCGGGCTTCAAATACAATATGCCGGACACCGCCGCGGCGATGGGCATCCACCAGTTGAAGAAGATCCGCCGCTTCCAGGAATTGCGCGAGGCGATGGCCCAGCGTTTCGACCGCGAGCTGGCCGACCTGCCGCTGATCCTGCCGGCGCGGCCGAAGGACGCGGGCAGCAACCACGCCTGGCATCTGTATCCGGTGCGCATCAAGCCCGAGGCCGGCGTCAGCCGCGACGACTTCATCGCCCGGATGGCGGAAAAGGGCATCGGTTGTTCGGTGCACTTCATCCCGCTGCATCGTCAGCCGGTGTGGCGCGACGGCTATCAGCTGACGCGCGAACAGTTCCCGGTGACCGACGCCGCCTTCGAGGCCGAAGTGACCCTGCCGCTATACACCCGGATGACGGACGATGACCAGAGCCGGGTGATCGCCGCGGTGCGCGAGATCCTGAGCGCATGAGCGAGCGGGGTTCAGACAGCGGCGGCTTGCTGCCGCCGTGCTGCCGTCCGCGTCGCCACGGTTCGCGGCTGCTGAAGCACGGCTTCGACATCGTCGCCGCGGGCCTGGGCCTGGCCGCACTGGCGTTGCCGCTGCTCGCGGTGGCGTTGTGGGTGAAGCTGGATTCGCCGGGGCCGGTGTTTTTCCGCCAGGTGCGGGTAGGGCGGAACGGCACGCTGTTCCGCATCCACAAATTCCGCACCATGCAAGTGGACACCGAGCGCCACGGCCAGCTGACCGTGGGCGCCGACGCGCGCGTCACTGGCGCCGGGCGCTTGCTGCGCAAGACCAAGCTGGACGAACTGCCGCAGTTGATCGATGTGTTGTTCGGCGATATGAGCTTGGTCGGCCCGCGGCCGGAGGTGCCCAAATACGTCGCCCACTACCCGGACGAAGTCCGCGACATCGTATTGTCGGTGCGCCCCGGCATCACCGATTGGGCGTCGATCAAGATGATAGACGAGAACGAAATCCTGGGTCGGGCCGAGGACCCGGAGCGCGCCTACATCGAGCAGGTGTTGCCGGAAAAACTGGCCTATTACGTGCGCTATGCCGAAAGCCACAGCCTGGCGGAGGATATCCGCATCATCGTCGCCACGCTGATGAAGATCGTCAGCCGATGACGATTTCCATCCGCTTGACCGAACCCGGCGATGCCGTCGCTTTAACGGACATTTATCTGGCCTGCCGCCGTGAGATGAGCTACGCGCCGCTGGCGCATAGTGATGCGGCGGTGCAGGCCTGGTTCGCCAATGCGCTGCTGCCGGCGGGCGATGTCTGGCTGGCGGAGCGGCATGGCGATATCGCCGGCTTCGCCGCCGCATCGCTGCAAGACGGTGTGTTATGGCTGGATCAGCTTTATGTCGGCGCCGAGCATCGCGGTGTCGGAGTGGGCGCGGCTTTGCTGGATCGGGTGCTGACGCCGCCGGCGCCGGCCTGCCGGCTTTGGGTGTTCCAGGCCAATGCGGGCGCGCGCCGCTTCTACGAGGCGCACGGCTTCGCGCTGCTGAGCCTGGGCGACGGCCAAGATAATGAGGAATGTTGTCCGGACGCGCTGTATCAACGGCCGTCGGACGCGAAAGAATGACCATGTTTGAAAAACTGCTCGCCTTCTCCCGCCACAACAAGATGGCGATGCTGGCGCTGATGGACGCGCTGCTGCTGCCGCTGGCGCTGTGGAGCGCGGTCTTCCTGCGCCTGGGCGGATACTGGGATCCCAAGCTCAACCCGCATTTGTGGATCTTCATCGTGCCGCCGCTGTGGGCCATCCCCATCTTCATCAAGCTGGGCCTGTACCGCGCGGTGCTCAAATATCTGGACGACAAGATCATCCTGACCGTGTTCTCCGGCGTGACCTTGTCGGTGCTGGTGTTGCAGGCGGTGCTGCAGATGGCTCACATCTGGGCGATGCCGCGCACCTCGGTGATCATCTTCTGGGTGTTCGCCATGGCCTATATCGGCGGCAGCCGCTTTCTGCTGCGCGGCCTGGTGCGCCGCATCGACGCGGTGGACGCGCCGCGCGAGCACGTGATCATCTACGGCGCCGGCCATGCCGGCGTGCAACTGATGCTGGCCCTGCAGGCCGGCCGCGAATATCGGCCGATGGCCTTCGTCGACGACAGTCCCGAACTGCATCGCCGCACCTTCCGCGGCGTGGCGGTGCATCCGCCGCGGGATCTGCCGCAGCTGGTCAAGGACCTGGAGGCCAAATGCATTCTCTTGGCCATGCCCTCGGTCAGCCGCAGCCGCCAGCGCGAGATACTGGAAACCCTGGAACTGCTGCGGGTGCCGATCAAGCGGCTGCCGGGCATGGCGGACCTGGTGTCCGGCGAGGCGCGGGTGGAGGAGCTGAAAGAGGTCGAGATTGAAGACCTGCTGGGCCGCGACCCGGTGCCGCCCAAGCCCGAACTGCTGGCGCGCAATATCCGCGGCAAGGTGGTGATGGTCACCGGTGCCGGCGGTTCCATCGGCTCGGAACTGGTGCGCCAGATCGCCAAGAACCAGCCGGCGCGTATCATCCTGTTCGAGCAGTCCGAATACGCGCTGTACGCGATAGACCAGGAACTGGGCCGCGCCGCCGCGGCGCCGGCGCGCACCCCGGTGCTGGGCTCGGTCACCGACTACCAGCGGCTGGTCCAGGTGATGCGGGCCTTCAAGGTGGACACCGTCTATCACGCCGCCGCCTACAAGCATGTGCCCATGGTGGAGCACAATCCGGTGGCCGGCATCGTCAACAATGTGTTCGGCACCGACACCACCGCGCGCGCGGCCGAGGATTGCGGCGTGGACACCTTCGTGCTGATCTCCACCGACAAGGCGGTGCGCCCCACCAATGTGATGGGCGCCACCAAGCGCATGGCGGAACTGACGCTGCAGACCCGGCACGCGCGCGGCAGCGCCACCCGCTTCGTGATGGTGCGCTTCGGCAATGTGCTGGGCAGCTCCGGCTCGGTGGTGCCGCTGTTCCGCGCCCAGATCAAGGCCGGAGGGCCGATCACGCTGACCCACGCCGACATCACCCGCTACTTCATGACCATTCCGGAGGCGGCGCAACTGGTGATCCAGGCCGGCGCGATGGGCGACGGCGGCGACGTGTTCGTGCTGGACATGGGGCAGCCGGTGCGCATCATCGATCTGGCGCGGCGCATGGTGCATCTGTCCGGTCTGGAGCTGAAGGACGCGGCCCGTCCCGGCGGCGACATCGAAATCCGCATCACCGGTCTGCGGCCGGGGGAAAAGCTGTACGAGGAGTTGCTGATCGGCGACAACGTGCTGGCCACCGATCACGAACGCATCATGCGCGCTCAGGAATACTGCTTGTCGGACGCGGAGATGCGGGATCTGTTGGCGAGCATGGACGAGGCCTGCGGGCGGCTGGACGCGCCGACGGCGTTTGCTTTGCTGCAACAGGCCGTGCGCGAGTTCCGCGCCGCCGACGCCACTCAGGACTGGGTGACGCGGGCGAACGCGGCGTCTTGAGGAGGGGGCGGCTCACCATTTGCAGCCGTCCTCGCGCGCGCTCTGCACCGCCAGCACCGGGATGGCCAAGAGGCCCAGCCCGGCGTAACTCGTTTTGCAATCCGGTTTTTCGGCCCGCTCGATCGAGCGGGCCAATTTCGTTTTGGCGGGGTCGGCCGGCAGCGGGGCGATTTTTTCCGGCGCGGCGGCGGCTTGCTCGCGCACTTGCTGCCGCAGGCCGCCCAAGGTCAAGGCCGTGGCGGGCGCCGAAGCGTCGCGCCCGCTTGGGACGCTGCGTTTGCCGGGGCCGGCGGCCGCGATGTGCGTCGCCGCGTTTGAATGCCGCGGGGCAGCGGCCGATTTTCGGGCAGAGGGGTCGGGCGCGGCGGGGCGCGTCGGCGGCGGGACGACGGCCGGCGCCGGCGGACGCAGTTGTATCCGCAGCGGCGGGGCCGCGGCGGCGTCCGGGCGGCCGCCGGGTTTGCTCAGCCACAGCAGCGCGCCATGGGCCAACAGGCTGAGCAGCAGCGCGGCGGCGACGCCGCGGGAGCGGGGAAGGAGCGGGGCGGTCAGAGCGGTCATGCCGCCCACGATAAGGAAAGTCGCCCGGCGGGTAAAGCTTCAGCCGGAGATCACTACCCGATTGCGCCCGGTCTGCTTGGCGCGGTACATGCGGGTATCGGCCAAATCCACCAAGGCTCGCCAGTCGGCGCTGCCGTCTTGAAACAACTCCGCCACGCCGATGCTGGCGGTCAGCGCATGGCCTTCCGGCCGCTCGCCCAGGCCCTGGGCGCGCAGCCGGGCGATGACCTGGGCGGCGTGGGCCAACTGCGCGCCGGGCATCAGCAGCACGAACTCCTCGCCGCCCCAGCGCACCAGCACGTCGCTGCGTCGCAGCCTGCCTTCCATCAGCTCGGCGAAATGACGCAAGACCTGATCGCCGGCCAGGTGGCCGTAGTGGTCGTTGATCGCCTTGAAGTGGTCCAGGTCGATGAAGGCCAGGCTCAGCGGCTGCCGGCTGCGCTGAGCCTGCAACTCCAGCAGGCCCAGCATTTCCTCGCCGCTGCGGCGGGAGAAGACCCCGGTCAACGGATCGCGTATCGCCTGGTGGACCAGCACGATGATGAAGGCCAGCTGGCTGATGCCGGCAATGGCGGAGACGCCTGCCAGCAAGGACAGCAGCCAGAATTCCCCGCCGAAGCCGGGCAGATTGTCGCCGTTCAGGTCCAGCAGGCTGGTCAGCACGAAGCCGAACAGCGCCGGGCTGGCGAAAGCCAGGCTTTCCAGCAGGGTCAGCGGGAAAATGGCCAGCCCGGCCAGCAGCACGAAGGGCAGGAAGGCGTAACCGGCGCCGATGGCGGCGGACAAGCCTTCCAGATGGTAGCGACGCAGCAAGAGGTGGGAGGCGATGTAGAACAGGGTGGGGATGGCGAACAAGAGCGCGATGCCGCGATAGGCCGAGCGCAGGCGGCCGTCCATAGGCTGCCAGACCGCCAGCGCGACGAAGGCGACAGACACCAGCAGGCGCAGGGCCGCCAATTGCAGGGACAGCGGATAGGGCAGGGTCAGCAAGTCGATCAAGGCCCAGGCCGGCGTCAGCGCGGAAAACAGGATGGCGAACAGCCGGCAGCGGTTGACCAGCATCAGCGCGCGTCGCTGCGCCAGCAAGGGCATGTGCTGGCGAGGGCTCAGCAGCCAGAGCGTATCGCCGCTCTGGATCTCGCCGGGCGCCATGCCCAGCAGCTTCTGCCAGATGAAGTGAGTAATATGCATGCGGATGGTGCCAGGTAGTTGCGTCATTCTACCGCGGTTTATGACTTTGGGTTTGCAACAGGTCAACATCGCCGGCTTGGAGGCGGCGCTCTCCGTGTCGGGTTTCAGGCGGCGCGGCGGATCGTGAACAGATTCTTGGGCCGCGTTTAGGCTACTATCCCAGCTCCTGATCACTCTGGCGGAAGCGCGCGATGGAAACTCGGTGGCTTGAAGACTTCCTGGTGCTGGCGGAAACCGGCAGCTTTACCCGCGCGGCGGAACTGCGCCACCTGACCCAGCCGGCGTTCTCGCGGCGGATCAAATCGCTGGAGAGCTGGTTGGGGGCCGGCCTGATCGATCGTACCACCTATCCGACGCGGCTGACCGAGGCCGGCGCGCTGTTCCGCGAGCAGGCGGTGGCCATGCTGTCCCAGCTCAACACCAGCCGCGCCTTGCTGCGCGGCTTGCAGCCCTTGGCCGCGGGCACGCTGGAGTTCGCGGTGCCGCACACCCTGTCCTTCTCCTTCTTTCCCAAATGGCTGTCCCAGGCGCAGCGCGGTTACGGTGCTTTGCCCTGTAGGCTGCAGGCCAGCAATGTGCACGACGCGCTGCTGGCCTTCGTGGAAGGCGGCAGCGATCTATTGATGTGCTACCACCATCCCAAGCAACCGGTGGAACTGACCGACGCCCGCTATCAGGGGCTGAAGCTGGGCGTCGAGCGGCTGAGGCCGTTCTCGATCGCGGAAGCCGGCCGGCCGCGCTACCAACTGCCCGGCAGCGCGCAGCAGCCCTTGCCCTTTCTCGGCTACGCCAGCAACGCCTATTTCCGGCTGATGAGCGACCTGATTCTGGAGTCCGCGCCGCAGCCGGCCAAGCTGGCGCTGCGCTATGAAACCGATATGGCGGAAGGGCTCAAGCACATGGTGCTGGAAGGGCACGGCCTGGCCTTCCTGCCGGAAAGCTCGGCGCGCCGGGAGGCGCAGGAGGGCTTGTTGGCGGCCGCCGGCGACGAGTCCTGGCAGGTGGAGATGGAGATCCGGCTCTACATCGATCAGAAGCGACAGCGTCCGGCCTTGAAGGCCTTCTGGGACTATCTGACGCATCAATACCCGGCCTGCTGAGCGGGGGTGCCGGGGAACGCGCGCCCCCCGTCAAGGTTATGCATTTCCCGCATGACCCTATCGGCATTTCGAATTGGCCAGCCGCCGCGGCATGGCATAGAGTGCGCTGCTTCAAGCCACGCGAGCGCGTGGCGTCATCCGCATCAGGAGAAGCATCCATGACGACCCGCATAGAACATGATCTGCTAGGCGATCGTGAAGTGCCCGCCGACGTTTATTGGGGCGTGCACACCTTGCGCGCAGTCGAAAACTTTCCCATCACCGGCCAGAGCATCGCCGGCTACGGCGATCTGATCCGCGCGCTGGCCTGCATCAAGCAGGCCGCGGCTCAGGCCAACCGCGATCTGGGCTTGCTGCCGGGGCCTGTCGCTCAGGCCATCATCGCCGCCTGCGAGGAAATCCGCGCCGGCCGCTGGCATGAGCAGTTCGTGGTGGATGCGATCCAGGGCGGAGCCGGCACCTCGACCAATATGAACGCCAACGAGGTCATCGCCAACCGCGCGCTGGAACTGATGGGCCACGCCAAGGGCGAGTACCAGTACCTGCATCCCAATGAACACGTCAATCTGTGTCAAAGCACCAACGACGTTTACCCGACCGCCTTGCGCTTGGCGGCGTTCTGGGGCGCCAACAAGCTGCTGACCCGGATGGCGACGTTGCGCGAGGCCTTCGCCGCCAAGGCCGACGAGTTCAAGGACTACCTGAAGATGGGGCGCACCCAGCTGCAGGACGCGGTGCCGATGACGCTGGGCCAGGAGTTCATGACTTATGCGGTGATGCTGCAGGAAGACGAGCAGCGCTTGATGGAAGCCAGCGCGCTGATGCTGGAAATCAATCTGGGCGCCACCGCCATCGGCACCGGCATTACCGCGCACCCGGATTACGCGCGCCTGGCTTGTCTGCATCTGTCCGAGCTCAGCGGCCACACCCTGCTGACCGCGCCCAATCTGATCGAAGCCACCCAGGACTGCGGCGCCTTCGTGCAGTTGTCCGGCGTGCTCAAGCGCATCGCAGTCAAATTGTCTAAGAGCTGCAATGATTTGCGCCTGCTGTCCTCCGGCCCGCGCGCCGGTTTCGGCGAGATCAATCTGCCGGCTCGCCAGGCCGGTTCCTCCATCATGCCGGGCAAGGTCAATCCGGTGATTCCCGAGGTGGTGAGCCAGGTGGCTTACGAGGTGATAGGCAACGACGTCACCATTACCATGGCGGCGGAGGCCGGGCAGCTGCAATTGAACGCCTTCGAGCCGGTGATCGCTTACAGTCTGTTCCGCAGCATGGGCCACCTGGCGGCCGCCTGCGCCACGCTGACCGACAACTGCGTCACGGGCATCACCGCCAACCGCGAGCGCCTGCACGCCAGCGTGGAGAACTCCATCGGCCTGGTGACCGCGCTCAATCCCGTCATCGGCTACGCCGCGGCCACCAATGTGGCAGCCCAGGCCCACGCCACCGGCGCCAGCGTCGCCGACATCGTGCTGGAGCAAGGCTTGCTGAGCCGCGAGCAGCTGGATCTGCTGCTGAAGCCGGAAGAGCTGACCCGGCCGCGCTGGGTGACCGTGTAATTGCTTTCCCTTGTCTGACTTATCGTTGTGAGCGTTTCAACTTGATCAGGCCGCCTTGCGCGGCCTGTTTTTTTATCGGGGCCGGCCGCGCTTGCGGCGGGCGCGGAATGCGGGTATAAAAAATTGTGCAATGCACAATGAAAGGGCGACGAATGCATGCTGCGCTATGGTGGGGTCTGGAGTTTCCGCGCGGCCTGTGCGCGCTGGGCGCCGAACAGTGGCGCGTCCGGCGGCAATGGCTGCGCTCGGGCTGTTTTCACGGCACCACGGTGTGGCGCGGCGCCGCGCCGTGGCCGGACAAGCTGCGCCGCGTGTTGACGCGCGCGGGGTCGGACTGGCTGGCGCTATGCTTTGACGACAGCCAGGCGGCGGAGGCCTTGCTCAGCCAGATGCGGGCGCATCCCCTCTGGCGCGGCGAGGCCGGCGACCGGCTGCTGGCCTGGCAATTGAACGGCCAGCGCCAGTGGCGGGCGGGCCTGTTGCAATGGGGACGGGCGCTGTCCCTTTAGCCGTGCGCGGGGAAACCGCTTCCAGCATCGGCGAATAGCCGCCATAATCGCGGCTTTCCATCGCACAGGGCGGCACGCCATGGCCAATCATTCCTTGTTGACCCCCGCTCAACTGCAAACGCTGGCTCCGCAATTGCAACAGTACGCGCAAGACCAGTTCGGCATCGAGCTGGGGCAGTTCGACGCGCAATTCCTGTTGGACTTCGTCGCCGACAAAATCGGCAGAGACATTTACAACAAGGCGCTGGACGACGCGCAGCTGGCGCTCGCCGCGCGGATGGAGTCCCTGCAGGCGGCGATTTGGGAATTGGAGAAGTAGGCGCGGAGCGCGCGGCCTTGCCGCTTGCATCCGGTTTGCGGGTACAATCGGCGTTCCACCCTTCACTTGCGGTACCCATGCTCTACTTGCGTTTGATGTTGAAAGGCTTTGTGCTGGCGATTTTGCTGGTGGTGCTGGGCTTCAGCTACGTGGCCTGGAGCATCGTCGATTTCGGCGGCAGCGCAAACGAACCGCAAGCCGACGCGGCGCTGGTGTTGGGGGCGGCGGCCTGGGGCAAGCGCCCGTCGCCGGTGTTCCGCGAGCGCATCAATCACGCAGTCAAATTGTACAAGTCCGGCAAGGTGCGCTGGATTGTGTTCACCGGCGGCACGCCGGAACCGGGTTATCCGTCCGAAGCCGACGTCGGCCGCGACTTCGCCGCCAAGCAAGGCGTGCCGATGACGGCGATGCTGGCGGAAAACCAGTCGCGCACCACCTGGCAAAACCTGGAAAACGCGCGCGAATTGAGCAGCCAGTTCGGCATCCGCTCCTTCCTCTTGGTCAGCGATCCGCTACATATGCGCCGCTCGGTGCTGATGGCCACCGATATCGGCCTGACCGCCTATCCCGCGCCCACGCAATCCAGCCGCTACCGCACGCTGTCCAGCTGGTCCCGCTTCCTGGCCAGGGAAACCTGGCTCTATATCGGCTACCGGGTGTTCCGCAAGCTGTCCTGATCGCGCCCGCGGCTCGAAGCGTCCAGGCATAAAAAAACCGGCGACAAGCCGGTTTTTTCACGTCGGACGGAAAGGGATCAGCGGCTGTGCCACAGATCGATCAATTCGCCGCCTTCCACCGATTTCACTTCGGCGCGGGCTTGCAGCCAGGACAGCAGTTGCAGGCGCAGCTCGTCGCTGATCTTGACCTCGCCCACCGGGAAGGCCACGCCTTCCAGCTTGCCGGCGCCGTCGAAATGGCCGCCGAAGCTGATGCCGGCCTCGTCCACCTGGATTAGCCAGGCGTCCAGCAGCGCCTCGGAATCCGCGCCGTCGTGCAGCATGGAGATCAGATGAAAGCCCAGCTCGCGGAATTCGCCTACGCGCATTTTCTTGCGTTGGCGGGTTTTCAGACGGCTCAGGCGGTGCGGGGAATTGGGGTTGCGCAGGGACATGACTGCTCCTTATTCAAAGACCTGGCGATGATAGCAGGCTTGCCGGCTTTGCGCTCCGCCGGCTGCGCGTAGGTTTCTGTCACTCTAACTAAACAAATATCATATAAAAAGGTAATTATTTGCCGTAGTCATTGCCATTGGAATGGAATTAGTATTTTTTCTCATTCTCAATACATGAAATGGATGACTACAGGGATGAAAAGCACAAAAACAATATTGGCTGTGTCCGTGATGTCCGCGTTGCTGAGCGCATGCGGCGGCGGTGGCGGCGGCGGTAACGCCGGCAGCGGCGGTTCCAGCGTCGGAACGTCGGCATCTGGCAGGATGCTGGCGACGGACGGCGCGGAAGTGGCGGCGCTGACGTGCTCGGGCAATGTGTGCCGCTTGCCGGCCTCGGCCGGCAGGGCGCAGTCCGGCTCCGTCTACCAGTACACCAATACCGGCGCGCAGGCGCAAACGGTGTCTATCAGCGGCAAGCCCTTGAGCGCCGCCTGGCAGATGGTGGTGTCGCGCATCAGCTCCGGAGACACTTCGGGCCAGGCCAAGCTGGCCGCTTCCGGCCTGCGCGGCGGGTCGGACGCCGCCGCGGAACGCTTGGAGGCGGAGAGCCAGGCGGTGATGGCCGCGGTTGGCGCGTCGGCCCGCTCCGGCGCCTTGTCGCTGCGTGGCGCCGGTTCGCACCGGCTGCTGGCGGAGCAGGCCAGCTTGCAGGCGGCCAGCTACGCGATTGGCGACAAACGGGTCTGGCACGATATGGACGGCGATAGCGCCACCAGCCTGCAAGCCATGCGCGATTTGCCCAACGGCGGCGGCAAGGTTTACGTCTGGGCGCAGGACGGGCTGGACGTCAGCGTGGGCAGCGATCAGGCCGACGCGCTGGCCGAGCGCTTCGCCAACAGCGTCTATCCCTTGGAAGCCTCGGTCGTCAGCGAGCCCTGGGGCAATGACATCGATCCGGGCTGGCGCGCGCTGGCGCTGCCCGGCGACACCAAGGACGTGCACCTGGTGTTGAGCCGGCTGAACGATCCGAATCAGACCGGCGGCGGCCGCTTGCTCGGCTATGTGCGCTGGACCAATGCCTTGCTGGCGTCGGCCGCGCCTGCCATGTGCGGCGGCGACCAAGAGTGCCGCGACGTGGTGGGCAAGAGCAATCAGGCCTTGGCCACCTTCGTGGACCTGGACACCTTCGCCCAGGCCGATCCGGGCCGCAACTGGAATATGAAGGGCAATGGCCCCAGCCTGGCCCTGTCCACGCTGGCGCACGAATACCTGCATGTGCTCTACGCCTACAACAAGATCCTGCGCAAACCGCCGGGTTCCGGTCAGCCTACGGTATGGGAAAACGAGCTGGCGGCCCAGACCATGGGCTATCTGGTATCGGCGGACACCTTCACCGGCGGTCGCGGCAGCGACGCCAACTCCCATCCGGACCTGCGCCGCGGCGGCGATTTCGAAAGCTTTCTGCGCCGGCCGGCTTGCAATTTGAAGGGCTGGAGCGTGGCGGCGTCGAATTACACCTGCTACCCGAAAGCGCTGGCGGCGGGCATGCAGATGCTGCATCAGTTCGGCGCGGGCGTGATGAAGCCGTGGGTGACCGGCGCCAATACCGGCGAAGCGGCCTTGAACGACGGTTTGCGCGCGGCGGGGGCCGGCGATTACAGCAGCCTGATGCTGCGTCTCAACACCACGCTGGCGCTGGGCGGCAATCCGGCCAGCGGTTACGGCTTCCCGGCCAAGACGCTGAGCCTGCCGGCCAACCAGTATTTCCCGAACGGCAAGAGTTTGTTGTTGCCGGCGGTGCCCTTCCAGGCGCAGGAAATCGGCTGGAGCGCGTTGGCGACGGCGGAAACCTATAAGCAGAGCCTGCCGCTGTCGCGCGGCGTGGCGCGGGTGACGGTGCCGGCCAACAGCCATCTGATCCTGCTCAAGCCATGATGCGCGGGCTGCTGCTGTGGCTCGGCCTTTGCGCCGGCGCCGGCGCGATGTCGCTGCCGCCGTGGGAGGAGGGCACCCTGGTCGCCGTCGGCGCGCCGCCGCTGGTGCGCTTGGGGGTGGAAAAGGGGGATGGCGGCACCTTCGTCATCCAGCCCGCTGCCGACGGCCAGGGCCTGGGGGCCGCGGAAGTGGCCGCGTTGAAGCAGCGGACCGGTTCGCGCATTCGCTATCGGGCCGGGCCGTTCAAAGCCCATCCGCTGCTGGGGCGCGAGGCCGTGCTGCTGCAGGCGGAAGTGCTTGAGACGCGTTGAGTCGTAAAAACCGCCTGGCTTCGAAGAAGCCAGGCGCTTGTCTTCCGCGTCTACAGACCCAAATCCCGCCACATCGCGTCTACGCGCTGTTTGACTGCCTGGTCCATCACGATGGGCACGCCCCACTCGCGGTTGGTTTCGCCCGGCATCTTGTTGGTGGCGTCCAGGCCCATCTTGCCGCCCAGGCCGGACACCGGGCTGGCGAAGTCCAGATAATCTATAGGCGTATGTTCGATCAAGGTGGTGTCGCGCACCGGGTCCATGCGCGTGGTGATTGCCCAGATCACTTCCTTCCAGTCCCGGGTGTTGACGTCGTCGTCCACCACCACGATGAACTTGGTGTACATGAACTGGCGCAGGAAGCTCCAGCATCCCATCATCACCCGCTTGGCGTGGCCGGGGTATTGCTTCTTGATGCTGACCACCGCCATCCGGTAGCTGCAGCCTTCCGGCGGCAGGTAGAAATCGACGATTTCCGGAAACTGCTTTTGCAGAATGGGCACGAAGACCTCGTTCAGCGCCACGCCCAGCACCGCCGGCTCGTCCGGCGGCTTGCCGGTGTAGGTGCTGTGGTAGATCGCGTTTTCGCGCAGGGTGACGCGGTCCACGGTCAGCACCGGGAAGCGGTCCTGCTCGTTGTAATAGCCGGTGTGGTCGCCGTAAGGGCCTTCCATCGCGGTGTCGTCCGGATGGATATGGCCTTCCAGCACGATCTCGGCGCGCGCCGGCACTTGCAGATCCGAACCCAGGCATTTGGTGAGCTCGGTGCGGCTGCCGCGCAGCAGGCCGGCGAACTGGTATTCGGACAGGGTGTCCGGCACCGGCGTCACCGCGCCCAGGATAGTGGCCGGGTCGCAGCCCAGCACCACCGCCACCGGGTAAGGCTCGCCGGGATGCTGTTGGCAGAATTCGCGGTAATCCAGCGCGCCGCCGCGGTGGGCCAGCCAGCGCATGATGACGCGGTTGCGGCCTATCAGCTGTTGGCGATAGATGCCCAGGTTCTGGCGTTTCTTGTTGGGGCCGCGGGTCACGGTCAGGCCCCAGGTGATCAGCGGCGCCACGTCGCCGGGCCAGCAGTGCTGGATAGGCAAGCGCTCCAGATCGACTTCCGCGCCTTCCCATACGATTTGCTGGCATGGCGCTTTGCCGACCTCCTTAGGCGCCATCGACAGCAATTGCTTCAGCAAGGGCAGCTTGTCCCAGGCGTCTTTCAAGCCCTTGGGCGGCTCCGGTTCTTTCAGGTAGGCCAGGGTCTTGCCGATCTCGCGCAACTGCATCACATCGGCGGCGCCCATGCCCAGCGCCACGCGCTCGGGCGTGCCGAACAGATTGGCCAGTACCGGGTAATCGAAGCGTTTGCCGTCCTTGACTGCCTGTTCGAACAGCAGCGCGGGACCGCCGGCTTTCAGTACCCTGTCGCCGATCTCGGTCATCTCCAGATGCGGGGAGACCGGGGCCGCAATTCGTTTCAGCAGGCCTTGTTGTTCCAATTGGGAGACAAACTCCCGTAAATCTGCATATTTCATGACCATCTCATGATCTGGCGCAAAGTTTGATATTAGGTGCTTGGATAATCTGCCACCGGACGCCGAACGCTACTGCTGCCCGCAGTCAAAGTCAACGATGGCGGCAAGCGCCAGGCCTGCATTCGACCAAACATGACAGGAGAACCCAATATGAAAAAGCTCGCTCTCGCCGCAATGATCGGCCTGGTTTCCGCTAGCGCCTTCGCCGCTCAAGGCGACATCCTGGCGCGCTTCCGCGTGATCAATGTCAACCCCGACGCCAGCTGGAGCAACTCTGGCGTAGTGTCGGGTTTGAATGTCGACGCCAAGGACAGCTGGGCGCCTGAGGTCGACTTCACCTACATGATCACCAACAATATCGGCGCCGAGCTGATTCTGGGCACCACCCGTCACGAAGTCACCACCAACACCTTCGGTTCCGTCGGCAAGGTATCGGTGTTGCCGCCGACCTTGACCCTGCAATACCACTTCGCTCCTGACGCCACCTTCCGTCCCTATGTGGGCGCCGGCATCAACTACACCCGCTTCTACAATGAAGGCCTGAAAGCAGGTAGTGCGACAGATCTGAGCGTGAAGAAAAACAGCTGGGGTCCGGCGCTGCAACTGGGCGCGGACTACGCGATCAATAAGAACTGGTTCGTCAACCTGGACGTCAAAAAAATCTGGATCAAGACCGACGTGACCGCGGATCAGCTGGGCGGCGCCAAACTGGGCGAACTGAAGATCGACCCGTGGGTATTCGGCATCGGCTTCGGCACCAAGTTCTGATCGGCTCGCCGCTTTGAATCCAAAACGCCCTACGGGGCGTTTTTTTCTTGCTTGTCGCGTTAGAATGGCCGATTGAGAACTTTCCGACACTGGAGAAGCAAGATGACTGATTGGGTTGCCCAGGCGGTGCGCAAGATAGAGGCCGATTTCAATCGCTCCAGCGACACCCATTTGATCCCGCTGCCCATCCCCGGCGCGCCGGAGATACAGCTCTATTTCAAGGACGAATCCACCCATCCCACCGGCAGCCTCAAGCACAGGCTGGCGCGCTCGCTGTTTCTGTATGGCTTGTGCAATGGCTGGATACGCGAAGGCAGCACCATCATCGAGGCTTCCAGCGGCAGCACCGCGGTGTCCGAGGCTTATTTTTCCCGCTTGCTGGGCCTGCCCTTCATCGCGGTGATGCCCAAGAGCACCTCGCAGGAAAAGATCCGCGCCATCGAATTCTACGGCGGCCGCAGCCACCTGGTGGACGATCCCGCCACCATTTACGACGAATCCAAACGCCTGGCGGAAGAGTTGAACGGCCATTACATGGACCAGTTCACCTATGCCGAGCGCGCCACCGACTGGCGCGGCAACAATAATATCGCCGACACCATTTTCACCCAAATGGCCTATGAGCCGAATCCGGTGCCGGACTGGATCGTATGCGGCGCCGGCACCGGCGGCACCTCGGCCACTTTCGGCCGCTATGTGCGCTACCAGAAACTGCCGACCAAGGTCTGCGTGGTGGACCCGGAAAACTCGGTGTTCTACGACTGTTTTCATACCGGAAGCATGGACTGCCGCTGCGAAGGTGGCTCCGGCGTGGAAGGCATAGGCCGGCCTCGGGTGGAACCCTCCTTCATTCCCACAGTCATCGACAATGTGATCCGGGTGCCCAACGTCGCCAGCTACGCCGCCATCCACTTCCTGGAGGAAGTGCTGGGACGCCGCTGCGGCGGTTCCACCGGCACTAATTTCTACGGTGTTTGCGAACTGGTGGGCCAGATGCGCAGCCAGGGCCGCAGCGGCTCCATCGTCACCTTGATCTGCGACGACGGCAACCGCTACCAGGGCAGCTATTACAACCACGATTGGCTGCAGGCCAACGGTTTCGATATCTCGAACTGGGTGGAGCGCTACCGCCGCTTCTTCAATGAAGGGCAGTGGTAAGCGCTGTTTGGCGGCGCGTAGACGGCGAGATGCCGACAGTTGTTGTCAAAAAGCATCAATTATTTGAATTGAAACCATGTTGCGCCGCACCGAAAACCCAGCGTGCGGCGCGCGGTTTTCTGCTGAGAAAATAGCAACTTACCGGCCCGGCCCGAACGCCCGGTTCGCACAATGGAAAAAATGCGCTGAGGTCTTGAATTTTCAAGGGATTTCAACGGCCCCAGCTTTATCTTTTTTGTTAAACTGGCGCCCTTTTTCTTGGGCGGGGAAGACAATGGCTCTCCTTGAAATCAAAAATGTCGTCAAGCGCTTCGGCGACTACACGGCGGTCAACAATGTCAGCCTGTCGGTAGAGGCAGGCGAGTTCTTCACCCTGCTCGGGCCCTCCGGTTGCGGCAAGACCACCTTGCTGCGCATGCTGGCCGGCTTCGAGCAGCCGGATTCCGGCCAGATCCTGCTGGACGGTCAGGACATGTCGCAGGTGCAGCCGGAAAAACGTCCGGTGCACACCGTGTTTCAAAGCTATGCCTTGTTCCCACACATGACGGTGCGCGAGAACATCGCCTTCCCGCTCAAAATGGCCAAGTGGGACAAGGCCAAGATCGCTTCCCAGGTGGACGAATTGCTGGAAGACGTGCGCCTGACCCAGTTCGGCGACCGTTACCCGCACGAGATGTCCGGCGGCCAGCGCCAGCGCGTGGCCATCGCCCGAGCGCTGGTGGACCGTCCGCGGCTGCTGCTGCTGGACGAACCGCTGTCCGCGCTGGACGCCAAGCTGCGCGAAGAAATGCAGCTGGAACTGATCAATCTGCAAAAAGAAGTGGGCATCACCTTCGTCTACGTCACTCACGACCAGGGCGAAGCGCTGGCGCTCAGCCATCGCATCGCGGTGATGAGCCACGGCCAGGTGGAACAGCTGGACGCGCCGGAAACCATTTACAGCAAGCCCAAGAACCGCTTCGTCGCGGACTTCCTCGGCCAGTGCAATGTGCTGGAAGGCAAGGTCAAGCGCGTGGACGGCGACACCATGCTGGTGGACCTGAAAGGCTGCGGCGAAGTGCGCTGCCTGACTGTGCCGGACGTGCGCGAAGGGCAGACCGGCTGGCTGGCGTTGCGTCCGGAAAAGGTCAAGCTGGACAAGAGCCTGCCGGCCCACGACGACGAAGCCTATTTCAAAGGCCGCGTTCACGATTGCCTGTACCTGGGCGACGTTACCCTCTACGTGGTGGAAGTGGGCGAAGGCGTGATGGTGGAGGCGATGCTGCCCAACAGCATTCCGGGCGTCGCCAAATTCTTTGACGACAACGACATCGTGGAACTGGCCTGGCGCTTCGACGCCGGCAGCTTCCTGACGGAGTAAACGCGCATGGCGATTCGAGATCGATTCGGCAAGTGGGCGCTGTCGTGGCCGCCGCTGGTCTACCTGATCCTGTTTTTCCTGGTGCCGTCGCTGATCATGGTGGTGGCGGCTTTCCGCAATCCGGGCGATTACGGCGGCCTCGCGCCGATGTACTACCTCGAGGAAGGCAAGCTGGTCTGGGATCTGACGCTGGACAACTTCCGTCGCTTGGTGGAAGAGCCGCTCTACATCGAGCTGTTCATCAAGTCCGCCGGCTACGCGGGGATCACCACCGTGGTTTGCCTGTTGATGGCCTATCCGCTGGCCTGGCTGATCGCCCGCTCCGGCAAGAAATACCGCGACCTGATGCTGCTGCTGGTGATCCTGCCGTTCTGGTCCAACTTCCTGATCCGCATCTACGCCTGGATGATCATCCTGGGGCCGCAATCGGCGTTCACCAAGATGCTGAACGTGGTGGTGACCTCGCTGGGTTTTGAACCGGTGCGTCTGCTGTTCACCCCGTTCGCCGTCATCGTCGGCCTGGTCTATGTGCACCTGCCCTTCATGGTGTTGCCGTTATACGCCAATCTGGAAAAACACGACATGGCCTTGCTGGACGCGGCGCAGGATCTTGGCGCCAACGCCTGGCAACGCTTCTGGCGTGTGACCTGGCCGCTGAGCCTGCCCGGCGTGTTCGCCGGCTCCGCGCTGGTGTTCATCCCGGCGCTGGGCATGTTCGCCATTCCGGACATTCTGGGCGGCACCGACTCCATCATGATCGGCAACCTGATCAAGCAGCAGATACTGGACACCCGCGACTGGCCGTTCGGTTCGGTGCTGTCCATCATGCTGACCGGCGGAGTGTTGTTGATCGCGGCCTTGGGCGCGATGGTGGGCAGAGGAGGCAAGAAACGTGGCTAAGAAACAATCCCGCTGGTTGTGGGCGTCGGCGCTGCTGACCTATCTCTTCCTCTATCTGCCGCTGGTGATCGTGGTGCTGTACTCGTTCAACGATTCCAGACTCAACGCGGAATGGGTGGGCTTCACCCTCAAGTGGTACGACAAACTGTTCCACAACGAGAAGATGCTGAGCGCGGCGGCCAACTCGCTGATCATAGGCATCATCGCCAGCGCCTGCGCCACCGTGTTGGGCACGCTGGCGGGCATCGCCATGCATCGTTACAAGCTGCGCTTGCTGCCCTTCCTGGTGCTGACGCCCATCGCCATCCCGGAATTGCTGATGGGGGTGTCGCTGGTGATCTTCTTCGTCATCGTCAACCAGCTGATCGGCATTCTGGAACTGGGCATGATCACCATCCTGCTGTCCCACGTCGCCTTCTGCATCGGCTTCGTCGCCATCGTGGTGCGGGCGCGGATGCAGGGCATGGACGACAGCCTGGTGGAAGCGGCGCGCGATCTGGGGGCGACGCCGTTCCAGGCCTTCCGCCTGATCACCCTGCCGGTGATCAAGCCGGGCATCATCGCCGGCGCCCTGATGGCCTTTACCTTGTCCATCGACGACTTCGTGATCACCTTCTTCACCGCCGGCGCAGGCGCCAGCATGCTGCCGCTGGAGATTTACTCGATGATCAAGATCGCGGTGACGCCGGAAGTGAACGCCGTTTCCAGCTTGCTGATGCTGTTGACCCTGGTGCTGATCGTCATTGCTTCGCGCGTGTCGCCCAGCGCGCTGCGGGCCAATGGCTGAGAGCCTGTTTAAGTAGTAGGGCCCCGGCCGGGCAACAAGGGAGCCGGCCGGTTTTTCATGTAGTCGCAACGCACTCGTGCGAATAGAAGGAAAAACGCAATGAAAAAAGTCCTGGTGACGCTTGCCCTGGCCGTATCTGCACAAGCGTACGCAGCGGAAGAATTGCACCTCTACAACTGGAACAACTACCTGTCGGAAAGCACCGCCAAGAGCTTCGAGGCTTATTGCAAGTGCAAGCTGGTGCAAGACTTCTACGGCGACAACGAAGAAATGCTGGCCAAGCTGGCCGCCGGCGCCAAGGGTTACGACATCGTGGTGCCGACCGGCTTCGCGGTGGAAGCGCTGATCAAGCAGGGCAAGGCGCAGCCGCTGGACAAAAAACAGCTGCCCAACTTCAAGAACCTGAACGCAGGCTATCTGAACAGCTTCTTCGACAAGGGCAACCAGTACTCGGTCCCCTACGCCTTCACCACTACGCTGCTGGGCTACAACGAAACCAAGCTGAAAGAACTGGGCTTGCTGGACAAGGCCAATAGCTGGGCGCTGATCTTCGATCCGGCCGTATTGGCCAAGCTTAAGGGCAAGATCACCGTGCTGGACTCTCAGCGCGAGCTGGTGTCCGCCGCCTTGATGTATCTGGGCAAGCCGGCCAACTCCACCAATCCGGCGGACTGGAAGGCGGCGCGCGACGTGATCCTGAAGGCCAAGCCCTACTGGGCCGCCTTCAACAACCAGAGCTATATCAAGGAACTGACCGTAGGCAACATCTATGTCGCGCTGGGCTATTCCAACGATATGTACCAGGCGCAGCAGGACGCCAAGAAGGCCGGCCGCAAGTTCGGCGTCAATTTCGGCTTGCAGAAAGAAGGCAACACCCTGTCGCTGGACAACTTCGTGGTGTTGAAGGACGCGCCGCGCAAGGACCTGGCTTACAAATTCATCAACTTCATGCTGGACGGCAAGAACGCCTCCGGTCTGACCAACGAGATGGGCTCGGGCAACCCCAATGCCGCCGCCGGCAAGTTCGTCAAACCGGAACTGACCAAGGTGCATGCGATCTTCCCGACCGCCGGCGAACTGCCGCGCCTGCAACAGCTGAAGGACTTGAACGCCAAGGACCGTCGCGAGCTGAACAAGGTGTGGTCCGAGATCAAGCTGAAGTAAGCGGGATACTCTATATAGGAAAAGGCCGGGATTCCGGCCTTTTTTTATTTCAGTCCCAGCGACGGCGCGCCAGCTCGCCGATGGAGGCGATGCGGATATCCACATGCGCAGGCCGCCGCACCTGCTTGCTGACCCAGACCGTTTTCATGCCCAGCTTCTTCGCCGTCAGCAGATTGGGCAGCGAGTCCTCCACCATGATGCAGTGCCGCGGATCCAGCCGCTCTTGCGCCAGAACTTTACGAAAGGCGCCGACATGCGGCTTGGGCACGTAGTCCACTTGCTCGACGCCATATATAGAGTGGAAGTGCCGCTCTATCGCCAGGCGCTGCAAAATGCCTTGCACATAATGGTGCGGGCCATTGGAGAAGATCAGCTTGCGGCCCGGCAGCGCGCTCAGCGATTCCGCCAGATTGTGCTCGGCGAACAGCCATTGCTCCAGTTCTTCCAGCTTATGGGTTTCCAATAGGAAGTCATGAGGGTCGATGCCGTGGTGGGTGACCAGCCCATGCATGGTGGCGCCGTATTGCGCCCAATAGCGCTCGCGCAGCAAGCGGGCTTCCACCGCGTCCACTTGCAGATGTTTCATCATATAAGCGGACATCGCGTGGCTGATATGGGCGAAGATGCCGCCGCTGGCGTGGTGCAGCGTGTCGTCCAGGTCGAAAATCCAGGTTTTGTTGCGCATGATTGTGCTTCTAGAAGGGCGGACGAGGAGGGGAATTATCGTTTTTTCAATCCGGAAACGACAGTCCCTACCAGTGCATGGCGGCTACGCTGAAATTCTTCATATGGATGATTCAATATAAATCATGGGGATAGCTTGCGAGAGGCCTCTTTTGTCAAAAATCTTTCACGAAAGATGTTGACGAGTTTAGGGGGCTGACGTATAGTTCGCCTCCTCAGCAGACAACGCAGCGACGGAAACGAAACGCAGCGATCTGCACCGATCTTTAACAGAACGAATAACCGATAGGTGTAAGTGCTCGGTCGATGACCAGACACTTGCACTGCAAGACGAGAAATGTCTCGATGTTTCTTTGATCTTGCGTGCCAGAAAATTTGCTTGGAATTGAACTGAAGAGTTTGATCCTGGCTCAGATTGAACGCTGGCGGCATGCTTTACACATGCAAGTCGAACGGTAACAGGGTGCTTGCACCGCTGACGAGTGGCGAACGGGTGAGTAATGCATCGGAATGTACCGTGTAATGGGGGATAGCTCGGCGAAAGCCGGATTAATACCGCATACGCCCTGAGGGGGAAAGTGGGGGACCGAAAGGCCTCACGTTATACGAGCAGCCGATGTCTGATTAGCTAGTTGGTGAGGTAAAGGCTCACCAAGGCGTCGATCAGTAGCGGGTCTGAGAGGATGATCCGCCACACTGGGACTGAGACACGGCCCAGACTCCTACGGGAGGCAGCAGTGGGGAATTTTGGACAATGGGCGCAAGCCTGATCCAGCCATGCCGCGTGTCTGAAGAAGGCCTTCGGGTTGTAAAGGACTTTTGTCCGGGAGCAAATCCTAGTGGTTAATAACCGCTGGGTCTGAGAGTACCGGAAGAATAAGCACCGGCTAACTACGTGCCAGCAGCCGCGGTAATACGTAGGGTGCAAGCGTTAATCGGAATTACTGGGCGTAAAGCGTGCGCAGGCGGTTGTGCAAGTCTGATGTGAAAGCCCGGGCTTAACCTGGGAACGGCATTGGAGACTGCACGACTAGAGTGCGTCAGAGGGGGGTAGAATTCCGCGTGTAGCAGTGAAATGCGTAGAGATGCGGAGGAATACCGATGGCGAAGGCAGCCCCTGGGATGACACTGACGCTCATGCACGAAAGCGTGGGGAGCAAACAGGATTAGATACCCTGGTAGTCCACGCCCTAAACGATGTCAACTAGCTGTTGGGGGTTTGAATCCTTGGTAGCGTAGCTAACGCGAGAAGTTGACCGCCTGGGGAGTACGGCCGCAAGGTTAAAACTCAAAGGAATTGACGGGGACCCGCACAAGCGGTGGATGATGTGGATTAATTCGATGCAACGCGAAAAACCTTACCTGGTCTTGACATGTAACGAACGCCGCAGAGATGTGGTGGTGCCCGAAAGGGAGCGTTAACACAGGTGCTGCATGGCTGTCGTCAGCTCGTGTCGTGAGATGTTGGGTTAAGTCCCGCAACGAGCGCAACCCTTGCCATTAGTTGCCATCATTAAGTTGGGCACTCTAATGGGACTGCCGGTGACAAACCGGAGGAAGGTGGGGATGACGTCAAGTCCTCATGGCCCTTATGACCAGGGCTTCACACGTCATACAATGGTCGGTACAGAGG
The DNA here is from genome assembly GCF_021496765.1 of Chromobacterium sp. Beijing. Taxonomy (NCBI): domain Bacteria; kingdom Pseudomonadati; phylum Pseudomonadota; class Betaproteobacteria; order Neisseriales; family Chromobacteriaceae; genus Chromobacterium; species Chromobacterium sp. Beijing. Next base: position 3,285,949 of record NZ_CP053750.1, on the reverse strand, counting down.
GTCGCGAAGCCGCGAGGTGGAGCCAATCTCATAAAACCGATCGTAGTCCGGATCGCACTCTGCAACTCGAGTGCGTGAAGTCGGAATCGCTAGTAATCGCAGATCAGCATGCTGCGGTGAATACGTTCCCGGGTCTTGTACACACCGCCCGTCACACCATGGGAGTGAGTTTCACCAGAAGTGGGTAGGCTAACCGTAAGGAGGCCGCTTACCACGGTGGGATTCATGACTGGGGTGAAGTCGTAACAAGGTAGCCGTAGGGGAACCTGCGGCTGGATCACCTCCTTTCTAGAGAAGGTTGTTGATCGAGTACTTACAGCCTATCGGTTATTTGTAGTTAAGGGCGTCAGCCAGCGATGGCTGAACAAGAAATGGGTTTGTAGCTCAGCTGGTTAGAGCACCGTCTTGATAAGGCGGGGGTCGTTGGTTCGAGTCCAACCAGACCCACCAGAATTTCTGTTGTCGGAGTAATCCGGCCGCACAAATAAAGCTGAAAGGCAAGGCGAAAGGCGGCGAAGTGTGCTGATGCACACGAGGCGCGTTTCAATGCGGCATTTCAGGTTTAGAGGGGGATTAGCTCAGTTGGGAGAGCACCTGCTTTGCAAGCAGGGGGTCGTCGGTTCGATCCCGTCATCCTCCACCACAACTCAAACACAAGCGAGTTTGCAAGATAGCTTGATTGTGTTTGCGTTGTATTTTTAACGCCCGATCTTTAACAAACTGAAGAAGCCGAATATATAAAGACGGCGAGAAGGAAGCGTAGAGTTAACTCTTTACGCGGACGGATCGTCATCTTGGGTATTTGATTGTATCTAGGCTACGTCGCCATATCAAAAGGGGCGGTGTAGTCGTCGCACAAACACACTTGTTGTTTTGGTGATCTAGGTTACTGAAATGATAGGGTCAAGCGACTAAGTGCATCTGGTGGATGCCTTGGCGATCATAGGCGAAGAAGGACGTGTAAGCCTGCGAAAAGCGCGGGGGAGCTGGCAATAGAGCTTTGATCCCGCGATGTCCGAATGGGGAAACCCCTCCGCAAGGAGATCCCAGACTGAATCCATAGGTCTGAGGAGGCGAACGCAGCGAACTGAAACATCTAAGTAGCTGCAGGAAAAGAAATCAACCGAGATTCCGTTAGTAGTGGCGAGCGAACGCGGAAGAGCCTGTACGTGTTATGGATTGTGTTAGTGGAAGGTTCATGGAAAGGACCGCCATAGTGGGTGATAGCCCGTACACGAAAACGCATTCCAAGGACTAGGCGTACGATAAGTAGGGCGGGACACGAGAAATCCTGTCTGAAGATGGGGGGACCATCCTCCAAGGCTAAATACTCATGATCGACCGATAGTGAACCAGTACCGTGAGGGAAAGGCGAAAAGAACCCCGGGAGGGGAGTGAAATAGAACCTGAAACCGGATGCATACAAACAGTGGGAGCGGACTTGTTCCGTGACTGCGTACCTTTTGTATAATGGGTCAGCGACTTACGTTCAGTAGCGAGCTTAACCGAATAGGGGAGGCGTAGGGAAACCGAGTCCGAATAGGGCGCTTTAGTTGCTGGGCGTAGACCCGAAACCGAGTGATCTATCCATGGCCAGGATGAAGGTGCGGTAACACGCACTGGAGGTCCGAACCCACTAGTGTTGCAAAACTAGGGGATGAGCTGTGGATAGGGGTGAAAGGCTAAACAAACTCGGAGATAGCTGGTTCTCCCCGAAAACTATTTAGGTAGTGCCTCATGTATCACTTCCGGGGGTAAAGCACTGTTATGGCTAGGGGGTCATTGCGATTTACCAAACCATGGCAAACTCTGAATACCGGAAAGTGCGAGCATGGGAGACAGACGGTGGGTGCTAACGTCCATCGTCAAGAGGGAAACAACCCAGACCGCCAGCTAAGGTCCCAAATGATCAGTTAAGTGGTAAACGAGGTGGGAAGGCATAGACAGCCAGGATGTTGGCTTAGAAGCAGCCATCATTTAAAGAAAGCGTAATAGCTCACTGGTCGAGTCGTCCTGCGCGGAAGATGTAACGGGGCTCAAACTGATAACCGAAGCTGCGGATTTGCACGTAAGTGCAGATGGTAGGGGAGCGTTCTGTAGGTCTGTGAAGGTGTCTCGTAAGGGATGCTGGAGATATCAGAAGTGCGAATGCTGACATGAGTAGCGATAAAGCGGGTGAAAAGCCCGCTCGCCGAAAGCCCAAGGTTTCCTACGCAACGTTCATCGGCGTAGGGTGAGTCGGCCCCTAAGGCGAGGCTGAAAAGCGTAGTCGATGGGAAACGGGTTAAAATTCCCGTACTTTTATGCAGTGCGATGTGGGGACGGAGAAGGTTAGGTCATCAGACTGTTGGAATAGTCTGTTTAAGCCGGTAGGCTGGGGAGGTAGGCAAATCCGCCTTCCCTTAAGGCCGAGACGTGATGACGAGGGTCTACGGACCTGAAGTGACTGATACCACGCTTCCAGGAAAAGCCACTAAGCTTCAGCTGCATAAGAACCGTACCGCAAACCGACACAGGTGGGCAGGATGAGAATTCTAAGGCGCTTGAGAGAACTCAGGAGAAGGAACTCGGCAAATTGATACCGTAACTTCGGGAGAAGGTATGCCTCTTAGAGTGAATCCCCTGCGGGAGGAGCTTTGAGAGGTCGCAGAGAATCGGTGGCTGCGACTGTTTAACAAAAACACAGCACTGTGCCAACACGAAAGTGGACGTATACGGTGTGACGCCTGCCCGGTGCTGGAAGGTTAAGTGATGGGGTGCAAGCTCTTGATCGAAGCCCCAGTAAACGGCGGCCGTAACTATAACGGTCCTAAGGTAGCGAAATTCCTTGTCGGGTAAGTTCCGACCCGCACGAATGGCGTAACGATGGCCACACTGTCTCCTCCTGAGACTCAGCGAAGTTGAAGTGTTTGTGAAGATGCAATCTCCCCGCTGCTAGACGGAAAGACCCCGTGAACCTTTACTGTAGCTTTGCATTGGACTTTGAACAGACTTGTGTAGGATAGGTGGGAGGCTATGAAGTGGGAACGCTAGTTCTCATGGAGCCGTCCTTGAAATACCACCCTGGTGTGTTTGAGGTTCTAACCTTGGTCCGTGATCCGGATTGGGGACAGTGCATGGTAGGCAGTTTGACTGGGGCGGTCTCCTCCCAAAGTGTAACGGAGGAGTTCGAAGGTTACCTAGGTACGGTCGGAAATCGTGCTGATAGTGCAATGGCAAAAGGTAGCTTAACTGCGAGACCGACAAGTCGAGCAGGTGCGAAAGCAGGACATAGTGATCCGGTGGTTCTGAATGGAAGGGCCATCGCTCAACGGATAAAAGGTACTCCGGGGATAACAGGCTGATACCGCCCAAGAGTTCACATCGACGGCGGTGTTTGGCACCTCGATGTCGGCTCATCACATCCTGGGGCTGTAGCCGGTCCCAAGGGTATGGCTGTTCGCCATTTAAAGTGGTACGTGAGCTGGGTTCAAAACGTCGTGAGACAGTTTGGTCCCTATCTGCAGTGGGCGTTGGAAGTTTGACGGGGGCTGCTCCTAGTACGAGAGGACCGGAGTGGACGCACCTCTGGTGTACCGGTTGTGACGCCAGTCGCATTGCCGGGTAGCTAAGTGCGGAAGAGATAACCGCTGAAAGCATCTAAGCGGGAAACTCGCCTGAAGATGAGACTTCCCTGAGGGCTTGACCCTCCTGAAGAGTCGTTCGAGACCAGGACGTTGATAGGTCGGGTGTGGAAGCGCTGTGAGGCGTTAAGCTAACCGATACTAATTGCTCGTGAGGCTTGATCCTATCATTTGAGTGGCTTGGGAAACCGAGTGACGAGATAGTGTTGTGCGACACAATTGAATACCGAATATATGCGGGGTGGTGTAGACCATCCCAGGCTTCTTCAAGTTTGTACCAGTTTATGTCTGGTGGCCATAGCGAGGTGGTCCCACGCCTTCCCATCCCGAACAGGACCGTGAAACGCCTTAGCGCCGATGATAGTGTGGCATTCGCCATGTGAAAGTAGGACACCGCCAGACGCCCCATTGCAAAGCCCAGCTCACACGAGCTGGGCTTTATGCATTGCGCTGCCGGACGGAACTAGAAGCAAGCCTCCCCAAAGGGAGGCTTTGTTGCGTCTGGACGGCTAGAAATCCGCGCGCATGACCAGGCGCGGATCGTTGTCGCCGAAGTAATGAGGCTGATGCTCGACGACGACAAAGCCAAGCTGCTGGTACAGCCTGACCGCGGGGTTGTCGGGGTGGACTGTCAGTTTCGCGTGGCTGGCCTGGCGCGCCCGCAGCGCCTGCAGCAAGGCCTGCAGCAGTTGCTTGCCTACGCCTTGTCCGCGGCAATGCTCGTGGACCGCCAGCGACATGATCCAGAATTCGCCTTGCCCGCTGCCCGGCGCGCCGATGATGTAGCCGCCCAGTGCCCCGTCTTGCGCGCCCGGCGCGACGAAGAACAGGTCCGGCCACAGGTCGTGAGCCTGGCGGAAGAAAAAGTCCGGGTAGACGTGGTGGCCGAATACCGCTTGCTCGATCTGGAAGACCGGGGCGACGTCTTGGAGTTGCGCCGGGCGTGCCGTCATCTGAAAACATCCTCTTCTGTGGTGCGTTTGAGCGGGCAAGCCTACTGCAATGCCCGGCGCTTGCAAAGCGCGGGGCAAGAAAAAAGCCGCGCTGCGCGCGGCTTGGCGGGAGCGCGGCGGCTCACCACATCACTTTGACCTTGTCGTTGCCCAGCCAGTCCTGCAGCGCCAGCAACAGCCCGTCGTCCAGCCGGACGCCCCAGGGCGGGGGCAGCATTAGGTCGCCGCTGGCCGCGCCGTTGTTGTAATGGATGCGCACCGGGCAGCCGGCGTCTTCGCTGCGGAACGGGTGCAGCTGGGCCTTGAGTTTGCTGACGTCCACCTTGCCGGCCAGTTTCAGCGACAGGCTGCGCGCGTAGCGGCTGCGCGCCTCGCCCAGCTCATAGACTTTGTCTGCGATGATGCGCAGGCCGCCGGAGAAGTTGTCCTCGCTGACCTTGCCTTCTATCACCAGCACCACGTCGTCTTTCAAGCGGCTGCGGTTGGCTTCGAAGCTTTCCGCGAACAGGCTGACTTCCAATTTGGTGCTGCCGTCGTCCAGCTGCACGAAGGCCATTTTGCCGCGGTTGCCCACTTTGACGCGGATGCCGGTGACGAAGCCGGCCAGCAACTGGGGCTCCTTGCGCGGGCTGAGCCGGGACAGCGGGGTCTTGATGAAGCCGCGGATTTCCTTGGCGTAGGCGGCGAAAGGGTGGCCGGACAGGTAGAAGCCGATGGCCAGCTTTTCTTCCGCCAGCTTGACCGCGTCGCTCCACGGCTTGATCTCGACCATTTCCACGCTGGGGGCGACGTCGTCGCCGAACATGTCGAACAAGCCGCCCTGATTGGCGTTGGCGTGCTCCTGTTCGGCGGCGTCCATCGCCAGCCCGACGTTGCCGAACAGCTTGGCCCGGTTGGGCTCTATGCTGTCGAAGGCGCCGGCGCGGATCAGCGCTTCGATCACGCGCTTGTTGACGATCTTCTTGTCGGTGCGGCTGCAGAAGTCGAACAAGTCCTTGAACGGCCCGGACGCGGCGCGGACCGCGACGATGTGGTCGACGGCGGCTTCGCCGGTGCCCTTGATCGCGCCCAGCGCATAGCGGATGTGCTTGCGGTCCACGGGCACGAAGCGGTAGTAGCTCTGGTTGACGTCGGGCGGCAGGAAGATCAGGCCGTTTTTGCCGTCCACGCTGTCGTCGTAGAACACCTTGAGCTGGTCGGTGTTGTCCAATTCCGAGGACATGGTGGCCGCCATGAAGGCCGCGGTGTGGTGGGCCTTGAGCCAGGCGGTCTGATAGGAGACCACGGCGTAGGCGGCGGTGTGCGACTTGTTGAAGCCGTACTCGGCGAACTTGGCCATCAGGTCGAACAGCATTTCGGCGAGCTTGGGGTCGTAGCCCTTGGTGGCCGCGCCCTGGGCGATCTTGCCGCGGTGCTCGGCCATTTCCTCCGGTTTTTTCTTGCCCATCGCCCGGCGCAGCATGTCGGCGCCGCCCAGGGTGTAACCGCCGATGATCTGCGAGATCTGCATCACCTGTTCCTGGTAGACGATCACGCCGTAGGTCGGGTCCAGGCAGGCCTGCAGGTCCGGGTGGTAGTAGTCGACCTCTTGCTTGCCGGCCTTGCGCAGGATGAAGTCGTCCACCATGCCGGAGCCGAGCGGGCCCGGACGGTACAGGGCCAGCACAGCGATGATGTCTTCGAAACGGTCGGGCTTCAGTTTTTCCAGCAGCCGCTTCATGCCGTCCGATTCAAGCTGGAAGACGGCGGTGGTATTGGCCTGCTGCAGCACTTTGTAGGCGGCGGCGTCGGTGAACTCGAGCAGATTGAGGTCGGTGTCGAAGCTGGGGTCCAGGTCCTTGATGTAGCCGACGGCCAGTTCGATAATCGTCAGGTTGCGCAGGCCGAGGAAGTCGAACTTCACCAGGCCCACTTTTTCCACATCGTCCTTGTCCAGCATGGACACCGGCACCGAGCCGTCGCCGCTGGCCTGGTACATCGGGCAGAAGTCGGTGATCTTGCCCGGCGCGATCAAGACGCCGCCGGCGTGCATGCCGATGTTGCGAGTCAGGCCTTCCAGCTTCTTGGCCAACTCCCACAGCTCGCGCAGTTCCTCCTCGTTTTCCAGCCGCTCGCGCAGCACCGGCTCCATTTCCACAGCGTCGTCCAGCGAGTATTGCTTGCCGGGCGCGGCGGGAATCAGTTTGGAGATGCCGTCGCAGAACATATACGGCAAGTCCAGCACCCGGCCGACGTCGCGTACCACGGCCTTGGCCGCCATGGTGCCGAAGGTGGCGATCTGCGACACCGCTTCGGCGCCGTATTTCTGGCGCACGTATTCAATCACGCGGTAGCGGTTGTCCTGACAGAAGTCGATGTCGAAGTCGGGCATGGAGACCCGCTCGGGGTTGAGGAAGCGTTCGAACAGCAGCGCGTAGGCCAGCGGGTCGATGTCGGTGATGCCGATGCTGTAGGCCACCAGCGAGCCGGCGCCGGAGCCGCGGCCGGGACCCACCGGGCAGCCGTTGTTCTTGGCCCAGTTGATGAAGTCCGCCACGATCAGGAAGTAGCCGGGGAAGCCCATCTGGATGATGGTGTCGCACTCGATCTTCAAGCGCTCGTCGTAGCGCGGCCGCTCTTGGGCGCGCGTTTCCGGATCGGGATAGAGCTTGGCCAGCCGTTCTTCCAATCCTTCCTGGGACAGGTGCACCAGGTAGTCGTCCAGCGTCATGCCGTCCGGCGTCGGGAATTGCGGCAGGTAGTTCTTGCCCAGTTGCACGCTGATATTGCAGCGGCGGGCGATTTCCACCGAGTTTTCCAGCGCCTCGGGGATGTCGGCGAAGCGCTCCAGCATCTGCTCGGTGGACAGGAAGTATTGGTTTTCCTCGAAGCTGCGCGGCCGGCGCTTGTCGCCCAGGGTGAAGCCCTCGGCGATGCAGACGCGGGCCTCGTGGGCCTTGAAGTCGTCCGGGTCCATGAACTGGATGGGGTGGGTGGCCACCACCGGCAGGCCGGTCTCGCCGGCCAGCCACAGCGAGGCTTGCAGCGCGTGCTCCACCTGCGGGTTGTTCAGACGCTGCAACTCCAGGTAGAAGCTGTCCGGGAAGCAGCTCTCCCAATATTCGGCGCGGCGGCGCGCCTCGTCGCGCTGGCCCATCAGCAGGGCCTGGCCCACATCGCCCATGTGGGCGCCGGACAGGCAGATCAGGCCGCTGTTGTCGCCGTTTTCCAGCCAGGCGCGCTTGAGTTCGGCGCGGCCGCGGTACTGATTGTGGGTGTAGGCGTCGGCCAGCAGTTCGCACAAGCGCCCGTAGCCCTGGCGGTTCTTCACCGTCAGCATCAGGCGATAGGGTTTGTCGCGGTCATCCTCGTTTTCCAGCCAGACATCGCAGGACACGATGGGCTTGACGCCTTTGTCCCGGCAGCCCTTGTAGAACTTGACCATGCCGAAGATGTTCATCAGATCGGACATGCCCACCGCGGGCATATTGTCCTTGATGGCGCGCTTGATGGCGTCATCCAGGCGTACGATGCCGTCGGTGATGGAGAACTCCGAATGGAGGCGCAGATGGATAAAACGAGGTGAGTTCATCGCGTCATTTTACCTGCCGAGCGGTTGCGACACCATCGCCGGGCGCAATTGGCGGCGCTGGTATTTTGCTGCTATGCAGCATTAGAATGATGGCATCTAGGAGGAATCCCCATGGACTGCGACATCAAGAGCTTGCCGCCGGAGGCGGTCTACCCTTTGCTGGTGGGCAGCGTGCAGCCCCGGCCCATCGCCTGGGTCAGCACTCAGGACTTGCGGGGCGTGGCCAATCTGGCGCCGTTTTCCTTCTTCACCGTGGCCAGCGTGAAGCCGCCGGTGCTGGCGCTGAGCATTCTGACGCCGGCCAGCGGCGGCGAGAAGGATACCCTGGCCAATATCCGCGCCACCGGCGAGTTCGTCGTTAATGTGGTGCCGGAGCGCTTGGCGGAGGCGATGAACCTCAGCTGCGGCCCTTATGCGCCGGAGGTGGACGAGTTCGATCTGGCCGGCGTGAGCAAGGCGCGCAGCCGGCAGGTGAGGGCGCCGGGCGTGGAACAGGCGCCGCTGCGTTTCGAATGCGTGCTGAGCCAGTGCCTGGTGCTGGGCGAAGGCGCGGGCGCCGGCAATCTGGTGTTGGGCGAGGTGCGCCACGTGCATGTGGCGGACGAGGCGTGGCGGGACGGCCGCGTGGCGAGCAAGGCCCTGGACTTGGTGGGCAAGCTGGGCGGCGACGAGTTCAGCCGCGCGAAGACTGCTTTCAGTTTGCGGCGGCCCGGCGCGTGACGGCGCTGCGGCTCTGGCTGGCCAGTTCGTCCAGCAAGGCGTAGCGGCGCTGATATTCCGCGCGTTTCTTGCTGGCGATCTCGCTCAGGGGCTTGCGCGGCAGTTGCAGCGGCAGGCTGAAGAAGCGCTTGCAAGCGGTGGGCTGGGCGTCGAAGGTGTCCCAGAAGCTGTCGTAATCGGCAAAGAACTGGCGGCGATAGCGCCAGGAGCTGTAGATATGCTGCCATTTGCTGACGGCCAGCACCTGGTTGGCGCCTATTTCCTGGGCCAGCGCGACCAAGGCCTCAACCGCCAAACGCTTGGGAAACAGGCCGTGGCTTTGCTTGGTGAGCTGGTGCACGGCTTCCGCGCCATGGGGTTTGCGCGGGCCTTGCAGGCCGCCGATGATGATGGCGGTTTCACCTTGATGGCGGGTGATGGTGAAGGTCAGCGTGGCGATGGCGATCCCTTCCTCCGAGCAGATCTGCAAGGACAACTCGCCTTCTTTGTCGAAGCTGTGGCGGTGCGTCAGCACCGCCGTGATCGCGGCCTCGTTTTTGCCGAGCAGCGTGGCCAGCGGCAGACCGGCGTCGCTGAGCAGGCTGCGGTAGGCGGCGGGAGACACCCGCGTCGCCAGCGTCTGATAGTGTTCGCGCAGAGCCGCCAGCTTACCGCTTGGGCCAAGAGCGCGGTACAGATAGGGGCGGTGCAGCTTGCAGGCCAGCCGCGGATTGGCTTGCAGATGGCGGCGCAGCGCGGGTTGGCCCCAGCTGTCCAGCCAGCGCAGCGTCCAGGGCAGGGTCAGCAGTCCGCGCAGCGCGAATTTGCAGCGATTCTTCCCTTCGTCGAATCCGTCCTTGCGGGAGAAGCGCCCGCTGGCCAGAGACCAGAATAAATCCACCGCGTTCAGCGCCGACATACCATAACCTCAAGAAAAAAAGGGTTAAGGCTACGTTATCGCGGCGCTGTGATTGTTAATGAATATGGGGCAAATTGTGACGAATTGTGACGATTTCGTCTGAAATTAAATACATTGTAATTATTTTCCCGTATCCAACAGCTGGCCCAGAGGTTGTTCCAGCCGATACAGGCGGAAGCGTTCCTTTGGGTCGCCCGGACGCTGGAAGCTCGCCATCGGCGTCAGACCGCGGAGAAAGGCCGGCAGCTGGTCGTGAAGAGACTGGACCAGCAACCAGCGGCAGTCTTTGGCTTGCGACGTGCTTTCCAGCCGCAGCGTGCGGTAATCGGCGTAGTAGTCCAGCAGCGCGCGTTGGGGTTCGCCCAGGCCGACGCTGGCGACGCATTCGCCTTGCCGGCCGATGTCGGCCAGGACAGGGCGCAGCGGGGCGAAGGTTTCGCGGTAGCGCATGCCGTGATCCAGCGCCGGTAGCCACAGCGTGGCCAGGCCGCCCCACAACAGCACGATGGTCAGGCTCCAGCGCCAGGCGAAGCCGGGCGCGGTATCGGCCGGGAAGCGTCGCCATAGCCAGGCCGCGCCGCCGGCGATCAGGCCGAAGGCCAGCCAGGTCCATGGATGCCACTGCGGGTGCCAATCGGTGAACTTGCGGTGCAGCAGGTGACGGGACCATTGCGCCGGTTCGCCGGTGGAAAGCACCCAGGCGACGGCGAGCACGAAGGCGCCAAGCGCCAGGCAGAGAAACAGGCTGAAGCCGGACAGCGCGCGCCAGCCGCGATGGGATTCGCCGGCGCGCAAACCGGCGATGGCCAGCAGCGCCAGCGGCAGCAGCAAGGGCATCGCATAGAGTTCGCGGGCGTCGCCCGCCAGCGACAAGACGGTCAGCGTCACCAGCCAGAGCAGCGCCGGCGCCGCCGGCCAGGCGCGGGTCCATTGTCGGCGGCCGCGCCACAGCCCCCACAAGGCCAGCGGCAAGACCGGGATGCCGTACCAGGGCAGGGTGCGGCCGTAGAACAGGCGCGGCGCCTTGGGGCCCAGGTGGGCGCTGCCGTCGAAGCGGCCGAAGTTGTTCACTTTGAACCACAGCTGGAACAAGGCCGGGTCGCGCAAGTACAGGCTCAAGCCCCACAGCGCGGTCAGCGGCAGGCCGATCAACGCGGCCAGCAGCAGGCCGCCGGCGTAACGGCGGTTGCGGTAATCCGGGTGCAGCGGCAGCAACAAGGCGGTCAGGCCCAGGCAGCCGGGGCCGAGCAGGCCCTTGCTCAGGAAGGCGACGCCGCCGCCCAGGCCCAGCAGCGCGCCGCCGAGCAAGGCGCGCCGGCGCAGCAGCACCAGTCCGGCCAGACCCCAGGCCACGCCGGCCAGCAGGGCGGTGTCCGTGATCATCTGATGGGCGCGCATCGGCAGGCCCAGGCAACCCAGCAGCAGCAAGGCGCCCCAGGCGGCGGCGCGGCGGCCGTACAAGGCGCCGGCGGAGACGGCGGTGCCGGCCAGGGCCAGCGCCATCCAGCCGCCGGCGGCCAGCCGCGCGGCGTCCGGCGCGCTGAGCCAGCCGCTGAACAATTGCATGGTGAAGGCGGCGCTGATGAAGAACAGCGGCGGCTTTTCCATGAAGGGCTCGCCGGCCAGCGTCGGCACGATCCAGTCGCCGGTCTGAGCGATATGGCGGATCAGGCCGAAGGTGTAGGCTTCGTCCGGCTTCCAGGGCTCATGACCCACCAGGCCGGGCAGCAGCCAGGCGACGGCGATGAGCAAGAACAGCCAGACGGGGATGGAAGGCAGGCCGGAATCTGCGGGCTGCGCGGCGTAAGGAGTGGAGAAACGCATGGAGTCCGCGGAAAAGTGGTCGTTAATTGTTATGGGAAAGGGGAGGGCGAGCCGTCCCGTTCATCACCTTGAGGCATGGCGACCGCGGGCTTCTGCCAGGAAGATCCGCGGCCGGACGGTAGAGTGTAGCGTTGTTTGCGCGCCAAGCAAACTTGAGCGCAGCCGCATCGGGGCGGGGGCGGTTTCAATTGTGCGGCGGGTCTTTAGGCCGCATCGAGTGCAGCGCGGACTTCTGCATTTCCAGGGCTTTGATCTGCATGCTCAGCATGCCCATATTCATGGTCAGCCAGCTTTCCACCACGCGCAATTCCGCCAGCTTGCGCTCGATCTCCTCCTCGCTCATCGGCGGCAGAAAGGGCTGCATGCCCGGCGGCGTGGCGGTTTGCCAGAACTGGCGGAATAGGGAGAAGGGGTCGTTGGGGTTGAATTCGTTGCTCATGAGCGGCTCCCTTGGCGAAGAAAAAACGGGCAAGCTGTGCTTGCCCGTTCAGTATATGCCTTAAATGCCAGGCAAACGCTTACTTGCTGTTCTGCGCGTCCACGGCGGCCAGGGCCACCATGTTGACGATGCGGCGCACCGAAGCGATCGGGGTCAGGATGTGAGCCGGCTTGCTCATGCCCATCAGGATGGGGCCGATGGTCACGCCGTCGGAGGCGGAAACGCGCAACAGGTTGTAGCTGATGTTGGCGGCTTCCACATTCGGCATGATCAACAGATTGGCCGAGCCTTTCAGCGTGCTGTCCGGCATGGCCTGGTTGCGGATGCTTTCCACCAACGCGGCGTCGCCCTGCATTTCGCCGTCGATTTCCAGATCCGGCTGCGCCGAGCGGATCTGGTCGAAGGCGGCGCGCATCTTCTGCGCCGACGCGCTGTTCAGCGTGCCGAAGCTGGAGTTGGACAGCAGCGCGGCCTTGGGCGCAATGCCGAAGCGCTTGATCGATTCGCTGGCCATGCGGGTGATGCTGGCCAGTTGCTCGGCGCTCGGGTCGGCGTTGACGTAGGTGTCGGCGATGAAGATGTTGCCGGTGGGCAGGATCAGCGCGTTCATCGCGCCGGCCACTTGCTCCGGGTTGTTGTAGCCGAGCACGGTTTCAACGATGTCGAAGTGCTGGCGGTACGGCCCGTAGGTGCCGCAGATCATCGCGTCGGCGTCGCCGCGGCGCACCATCATTGCGCCGATCAGCGTGGTGTTGCCGATCACGCGACGGCGAGCCTGCTCCTGGGACACGCCCTTGCGCTTGGTCAGCTGGTAGTACTCTTTCCAGTACTCGGCGAAGCGCGGATCGGATTCGTTGTTGACGATCTCGAAGTCCTTGCCGGCTACCAGTTTCAGGCCCAGCTTCTGGATGCGCATGTCGATGACGCTGGGGCGGCCGATCAGGATGGGCTTGGCCAGGCCTTGGGTGACGATTTCCTGCGTGGCGTGCAGCACGCGCTCGTCTTCGCCCTCGGTCAGCACCACGCGCTTCTGGTCTTTCTTGGCCTGGGCGAACACCGGCTTCATGAACAGATTGGTCTTGTACACGAACTGGGCCAGTTGATCGGCGTAGGCGTCGAAGTCCTGGATCGGGCGAGTGGCCACGCCGGAATCCATTGCGGCCTTGGCCACGGCGGGCGCGATCTTGACGATCAGACGCGGGTCGAACGGTTTCGGAATCACGTATTCCGGGCCGAAGGACAGTTCCTGGTCGCCGTAGGCGGTGGCCACCACGTCGTTTTGCTCGGCCAGCGCCAGGTCGGCGATGGCGCGCACCGTGGCCAGCTTCATCTCTTCATTGATGGTGGTGGCGCCCACGTCCAGCGCGCCGCGGAAGATGAAGGGGAAGCACAGCACGTTGTTGACCTGGTTCGGATAGTCCGAACGGCCGGTGCCGATGATGGCGTCCGGGCGCACTTCCTTGACCAGCGGCGGCAGAATTTCCGGCTCCGGGTTGGCCATGGCCAGGATCAGCGGCGAGCGGGCCATGGATTTGACCATGTCCTGGGACACCAGCTTGGGACCGGACAGGCCCATGAAGATGTCGGCGCCGGCCATGGCGTCGGCCAGCTTGCGTTGGCCGTTGTCCTTGATCGCGTAGCGTTTCTTGGAGTCGTCCAGTTTCTCGTCGCGGCCTTCGTAGATCACGCCCTTGGAGTCGCAGACGGTGATGTTGTCGCGGTTCACGCCCAGCGCCACCAGCAGGTCCAGGCAGGCGATGGCGGCGGCGCCGGCGCCGGAGGCCACCACGCGCACTTGCGCGATGTCCTTCTCCACCAGGCGCAGGCCGTTGAGCACCGCGGCGGCGGCCACGATGGCGGTGCCGTGCTGGTCGTCATGGAACACCGGAATGTTCATGCGTTCGCGGCACTTCTTCTCGATGTAGAAGCACTCGGGCGCCTTGATGTCTTCCAGGTTGATGCCGCCGAAAGTGGGTTCCAGCGAACAGATGATGTCCACCAGCTTGTCCGGATCCAGCTCGTTGACCTCGATGTCGAACACATCGATGCCGGCGAACTTCTTGAACAGCACGCCCTTGCCTTCCATCACCGGCTTGCCGGCCAGCGCGCCGATATTGCCCAGGCCCAGCACCGCGGTGCCGTTGGAGATCACCGCCACCAGATTGCCGCGCGCGGTGTATTTGTAGGCGTTCAGCGGATCTTCCACGATGGCGTCGCAGGCGGCCGCCACTCCGGGGGAGTAGGCCAGGGCGAGATCGCGTTGGGTGGTGAGAGGCTTGGTCGGGGCAACCTGGATTTTGCCCGGGTTGGGGTACTGGTGGTATTCCAGTGCGCTCTGGCGCAATTGCTCGTCCATTCTCTGGGACTCCTGAGGTTGATCTTTAGGTGGTTGGTTGGTGTAAGAGAGTAACTACACATTATACGGGCTTAAGGGCGGGCGGGGCTATCGCCTTGTCGGACAAAAAACGCGATGGCGCATGCCATCGCGTTTTCACGCCTGTCAGGCGGATGCTAATTCACCATGCCCAGCGCGCGCGGCAGCCACAGCGAGATCTCCGGAATGTAGGTGACGGCCACCAGGAAGCCCAGCATGGTCAGCAACCAGGGCCAGACCGCCACCGTTAGTTCGGTGATGCCCATCTTGGTGATCCCGGAAGCCACGTAAAGGTTCAATCCCACCGGCGGGTGGCACATGCCCACTTCCATGTTCACCGCGATCAGAATGCCGAAGTGGATGGGATTGACGCCCAGTTTCACCGCCACCGGATAAAGGATGGGCGCCATGATCAGCACGATGGCGGACGGGTCCATGAAGTTGCCGGCCGCCAGCAGCAGGATATTGGTCAGCAGCAGGAAGGCGACGATGCCCAGGCCCTGGCCGGTCATCCAGGCCGCCATCGCCTGCGGAATCTGCTCGGACGCCAGCAGGAAGGAGAACAGCACCGCGTTGGTGATGATGTAGAGCAGCATGGAACTCATCGACGCCGCGTTCAGCAAGACCTTGGGCACGTCCTTCAGTCCCATGTCCTTGTAGACGAAGACCGCGATCACGAAGGCGTACACCGCCGCCATCGCCGCCGCCTCGGTGGGCGTGAAGATGCCGCTGTAAATGCCGCCTATCACCAGCGCGATCAACAACAAGCCCCAGACGCTGTCGCGGAAAGCCTGCCAACGCTCGCCCCAGCCGGCGCGGGGCAGGCGCGGGTAGTCGAACTTCTTGGCGCGGAACCAGGTGGTCAGGCCCAGCAGCAGGGACAGGCACAGGCCGGGCAGCACGCCCGCCATGAACAGCTGGCCCACCGAGGCGGTGCTGACGCTCATGCCGTTGGGGCCGGTGACATCCATGCCGGCGGTGGCGATGCTGTACATCACCAGATTGATCGACGGCGGAAACAGAATGCCCAGCGCGCCGGAAGTGGTGATCACGCCGGCGCCGAAGCGCTGCGGATAGCCCTGCTTGACCATGGCCGGCAGAATGATGGAACCCACCGCCACCACGGTGGCGACAGATGAGCCGGTGATGGCGGCGAACAACGCGCAGGACACCACGCCGGCCAGACCCAGGCCGCCGTACCAGTGGCCCACCAGCGTGGTGGCGAAGCGGATCATCCGTTTGGCCACGCCGCCGTGCATCAGGAAGTTGCCGGCCAGGATGAAGAAGGGGATGGCCATGATTTCAAACTTCTCGATGCCGGTGAACAGCTTCAGCGCCACCGAAGTGACCGGCACATCCGTCATGGTGAACAGGAAGGTCAGCACCGTCAGGCCCAGGGAGATGGAAATCGGCATGCCGGTCAGCATCAGCAGCATCAACAGGCCGAAAATGATCAAGGCGCTCATGGGCGGCCTCCGTGATGCATATCGTGGGGGTGCATATTGTCCAGCTGCTCGTCGCCGTCCAGGCCGTCCACATGGCCGTGGTCATGCTTGGGCAGCGAGCCGGTCCTGAGGAAATTCCAGGCCACTTGCAGGAAGCGGAAGCACATCAGCGAAGAACCACAGGGAATGGCCAGGTAGACCAGCCACATCGGCGCCTCCAGATCCGGCGAGGTTTGATCGGTGTGGGCGATGTCCCAGACGAAATCCGCGCCCATGACGGCGACGGTGCCGGTGAACAGCGCGCCGGCCAGCAGGCCGAAGACGATGAAACGTCCGCGGCGTTTGTCGCTGAGCCGGTTGATCAGCACGTCCACGCCGACATGGATGCCGGTGCGCACGCCGTAAGCGGCGCCGAACTTGGCCATCCAGACGAAGAGGTAAATGGTCAGCTCCTGCGCCCAGGACATATTGATGTGGGCGAGCAGCGGTTGCAGAGTGGCGATGCCCGAACCGTAGCGGTGCAGCACCGCGGTAAAGGTGATGAGGGTGGCCGCCCCCATCAGGCAGGCGATCATCCACTCCTCAAGGTGATCGAGGAATTTCAACATATCTGTCTCCGCATGGAACAAGAGCATGCTTGAGGGCATGCTCTTGAACCGGGCTGGCTTTATTTGGCCGGATTGAAACCGGTTTCTTTATAGATCTGGTTTAGCAGATCCTGGCCAATGCGGCCGGCCATCTTGGCGTGGACCGGCGCCAACGCCTTCTTGAAGGCGCTGCGTTCCTGCGGAGTGGGGGTGTAGATCTGGGTTTTGCCGGAAGCCTTGATGCCGGCCAGCGCGCGTTCGTTTTCCTTCTTCGCGATATCGTTGGCGTAGGTGGACGCATCGCGGATCGCGCTGTCCAGCTGGGCGCGCACGTCGGCCGGCAGGCCGTCCCAGAACTTCTTGTTGACGATGACGGCGTAGCCGAGGAAGCCGTGCTGGGTCAGCGTCAGCTGTTTTTGCACCTCATAGGCCTTGCTGGTGTACAGATTGGACGCTTCCAGCTCGGTGCCATCCACCACGCCGGTCTGCAGCGCCTGATACACCTCGGAGAAAGCCATCACTTGCGGCAGCGCGCCCAGGGTGCGCATTTCCTCTTCCAGCACCTTGGACGACTGGATGCGGATCTTCAGGCCCTTGAGGTCGGCCGGCGTGCGGATGGGCTTGTTGGCGGAGAAATTCTTGAAGCCGTTGTCCCAATAGGCCAGGCCCTTGATGCCCTTGCCCTCCAGCTTGCCCAGCAACTGCTTGCCGATGGGGCCGTGCATCACCTTGTTGACCTGGTCGTAATTGTCGAACAGATAGGGCAGATCGAAGACCTCGAACTCCTTGACCCCCAGCGGGCCGAACTTGGCCAGGCTGGGCGCCAGCATCTGAACCGCGCCCAGCTGCAGCGCCTCCAGTTCTTCCTTGTCCTTGTACAACTGGCTGTTGGGATACACTTGCACCTTGACCTTGCCCTTGGTGCGTTCCTCAGCCAGTTTCTTGAAATATTCGGCGGCTTTGCCCTTGGGGGTGTCCGGAGACACCACATGGCTGAATTTGATGAGGATCTCGCCGGCGGCATTGGCAACGCCGGACAAAGCGAACGCGGCGCAGAGGGCCACGGCGGCAGTCTTCAGTTTCATTCTCTATCTCCATCGTACTTGTATAGTGTTGTATGGAATCCACCAATCCCTTGGCATTTTATGGCCGGCAAAAGCGATTTGGCCGGCGCCGTGGGCGGTTTTTCCTTATGCGCTGTCCTTGTGGACAGTCTGCTTGTTCCGTGTAAAGTAGGATTTCCTATTTCTTTCAACTATTAGGGACTTCCGCATTAGGGCTTTCCCTAGAATGCCATGCAGATAAAAAATTTATTGTCGCGCCGTTCCCCCGGCATGCTCTGGCTCAGCGCCGGCGCGCTGTTGCTGGCCCTGCTGTTGGCGCTGGGCAGCCTGTTCTACCTGGTTTACCGGGACTGGCGCGACGAGCAGCAAGACAATCTGATCCAGGAAGTGCTGTGGCTGGAGCAGTCCTTGCGCATGTATCTGGAAGGGCAGCAGGAATGGGCTGAAAATCTGGGCCGGGAAATCGAGGACGGCAATATCGACAGCCAGCGCTTTGCCCGGCAAGCCGCGTTTTACCTGCGGGGCAACCCGGAACTGCTGAGCATCGAGCAGGTGGACGTGGACGGCAGGGTGGTGCGCGACCAGCACGGCACCCGCCGCGACGGCAGCGTGCTGACCGGAGAAACCTTCGACGCGCTGTGGCGCGCCAACCGCCTGCTGCGGCCCAGTTACGGCGAACCCTATCAGGGCGGCGATGGCAAATACCGCTTCGATCTGGCCGTGCCCATCGTCCACGACGGCAAACCCCTGGGCGGGCTGAGGCTGGCCTACCAGATGGACCTGCTGTTGTTCAACCAGGTGCCGTGGTGGATCGCCTCCAAGAACTACATCAGCATCCAGGATTTGAGCGGCAAAATCCTGGCCAGCAAGTTCGATCCGGCGGAGCGTCCCGGCACCCTCTCGCATCAGACCAGCTTCGACCCGCCCGGCTACGGCCTCTATCTGCACGCGACCAGCTACCGCGCCGGCCTGGGGCTGACCCTGCCGGTGCTGTCCGGCCTGATCGCGCTGCTGGTCAGCGCGCTCTTGTACGCCGCCTGGCGCATCCGCCGCCACGTGCGCGAACGCGCGCACGCGGAACAGGCGCTGGCCAAGGAAGTGTCCTTGCGCCAGGCGATAGAAGACTGTATGAAAAGCGGCCTGGTGGCTTTGGAGGACGAAGGGCGCATCGTGCGCGTCAACCGCGCCTTCTGCGACATGCTGGGCTTCGGCGCGGACGAACTGGTGGGTCAGGCGCCGCCGCATCCGTTCTGGCCGGAGGACGACCACGCTGCCATGACCGCGGCGATCGCCGCGGTGCGCGACAACCGCCAGCCGGAAGAGGGCTTCGAACTGCGCTTTGCGCGCAAGGACGGAGAATTCATCGAAGTGCGGCTCTACGCCACCCCGCTGGTGGAAGCCGACGGCAGCCAGCGCGGCTGGATCGCCTCCCTGTTCGACATCACCGAGCGCAAGCGGCAGCGGCTGGCGCTCAACGCCTCCCATCAGCGCTTCCTCACCGTGCTCAACGGCCTGGTGGCCGGCGTCTGCGTGATGGAAGAAAGCGGCGGCCTGTTGCTGTACGCCAATCCGGCGTTTGCCCGGCTATGGCTGACGGTGGAGCCGGACGGCCCCTGCTGCGTGCTGCTGCCCGGCCTGCAGGAACAGCCGGAACAAGATGAGTACGGCCTGGAATTCACCACCGACGGCGGCGGCAGCTGGTTCCAGATGCACCGCCGCCGCATCGACTGGGTGAACGGCGAATCCGCCTGGCTGGCCATCCTGGCCGACGTCAGCGAAGACAAGGCGCGCGAAGGGCGGGAACTGGCGCAGCAGGAACGGCTGCAAAACACCTCGCGCCTGATCGCCATGGGCGAAATGGCCTCCACGCTGGCGCATGAACTGAACCAGCCGCTGACCGCCATCAACACCTACGCCGCCGGCGTCAGCCGCCGGCTGCCGGCGGAACTGGAACTGCCGGCCGGCGTGCGCGAAGCGATTCAGGAAATCGCCGGACAGGCCAAGCGCGCCGCCCAGATCGTCAGCAGCATCCGCGCCTTCGTCAAAAAGCACGAGCCCCAATTGCAGCGCGTGGAACCGGGGCCGGTGGTGCTGCGCGCCGTCGGCCTGGCGGAAGGCCTGGCGGTCAAAGCCGGGGTCAAGCTGCAGGTGGAACAAGACCCGGCAGGCTGCCTGCTGGACATGGACCCGGTGCTGATCGAGCAAGTGCTGCTCAATCTGATGAAAAACGCCATTGAAGCGATGCAGGAAGCGCAGACCAAGCGGCCGCGGGTCAAAGTGCGCACCTCCATCGGCACCGCCTTCTGGCGGGTGGAAGTGGTGGACAACGGCCCCGGCCTGTCCGAGGCGATGAAGAGCAATCTGTTCACCCCGTTCTACTCCACCAAGCCGGAAGGCATGGGCATCGGCCTGAACATCTGCCGCTCCATCGTTGAATTCCACCGCGGCGAATTCGGCGCCAACAGCACCGTAGCCGGCGGCTGCGCGTTCTGGTTCACCCTGCCGCTGGCCAAGTGAGGGTCCTGCCTCCGCGCGGGGCAGAGAGGGCAGGCGGCGGGCGGGGGCGGTGAAGGCGGTCCGTTTTGAATAAGCCGCTGCCGGGTTCGCGTCTGTTTCCCGGCGGCGGATTGGCTTATGCTGTGGCGGCGCGCTGGAATGTCCGCCGCGCCCGCCTTCCCGCATCCGACAGGAGCCCGCCATGTCCGTTTCCATGTACCAAGCCTCCGTCCCGGCGCTGATCCGGGGCCTGAACAATCTGTCCGCCATCCTGGACAAGGCCGCCGCCGACGCCGCCGCGCGCAACATCGCGCCGGACGTGCTGCTGAACGCCCGGCTGGCGCCGGACATGTTCGCGCTGACGCGCCAGGTGCAGATCGCCAGCGACAGCGCCAAAGGCTGCGCCGCGCGGCTGGCGGGCGTCGACGTGCCCAGCTACGCCGACGACGAAGCCAGCTTTGCCGATTTGCAACAGCGCATCGCCAAGACCGTGGCGTTTTTGCAGGGTTTTAACGCTGCGCAGATCGACGGCAGCGAGACGCGGGAAGTGGTGCTGAAAGTGCGCGGTGACGAGATCCGCTTCAGCGGACAGAACTATCTGCTGGGCTTTGTGCTGCCCAACTTCTACTTCCACCTCACCGCCGCCTACGCCATCCTGCGCCACAACGGCGTGGCGCTGGGCAAGATGGATTACTTGGGCGGCGTGTAGTCCCGGGCGGGGAGCCGCCGCAGCGCTGGCCAGCGCTGCAAAAACTGCTTGTCCATCAGCCTGCGCTCAAACACGGCGGCGTTGCCATGCCTGGGATTATGGCGCAACACGCCGTTCATCAAATCGTCCAGACCGCAGGGAGCCAGAATCCGCACGCGGTCCTCCTCATCCAGCCAGGCCGCCACGGAAGTGGCGGTTTCCGGCCAACTAGCCACCCCGTCCGCCAGGCTTTGTAATGGCGGCAAGGGGCGGCCCGGCTCCTGTTCGCGCCAGAGGTGCACCGCCGCTTGATTGCAGACTTCCCAGTTCAAGCTTGGCAGCGCAGTGCGCAATTGGGCTTCCAACTGATGCTCGCGCTCTGGGCTTAAGTCCGCGGGATCGAAGTAAACCAGATCTATGTCCGGGATAGGTGTGGGCCGTGCATGGCTGCACAGCCGGTCCCAAACCAGGCTGCGGATGGCTCCGGCGCCGATGGCCCAGGAGGACAGGCCCAAGGCGCGCCCAGCGCCAAGCGCCTCCATCAGCCACGGCTGCCCGCGCAGCAAAGCTACTAACTGTCGCTCATGCTCCATCGGCCTGCGCCGGCGCCTCCGGCGTCAGGATGGTCTCCTGCGCCAGCTCCAGCTTCTCCGGATAGTCGCGGCTGTAGTGCAGGCCGCGGCTCTCCTTGCGCAGCAGCGCCGAACGCACGATCAATTCCGAAGTCTGTACCAGATTGCGCAGCTCGATCAGATCGTTGCTGACGTGGAAATGGCGGTAATACTCGTTGATTTCCTCGGACAGCAGGCGGATGCGGTTTTGCGCCCGCATCAGCCGCTTATTGGTGCGCACAATGCCCACATAGTCCCACATCGCCCGGCGCAGCTCGTCCCAGTTGTGGGAAATCACCACCTCCTCGTCCGGGTCCGTCACCTGGCTGTCGTCCCAGTCCGGGATCTTGGGCAGCTTGATCTCCGGCGCGGCCAGGATGTCCGCCGCCGCCGCCTTGCCTATCACCAGACACTCCAGCAAGGAATTGCTGGCCAGCCGGTTGGCCCCGTGCAGGCCGGTGCAGGCCACTTCGCCCACCGCGTACAGCGCGTCCACATCGGTGTGGCCGGTCAGGTCCGTAACCAGGCCGCCGCAGGTGAAATGCACCGCCGGCACCACCGGGATGGGCTGTTGGGTGATGTCTATGCCCAGCTCCAGGCAATGGGCGTAGATATTGGGGAAATGCTCGCGGATGAAATGGGCGGGCTTGTAGGAAATGTCCAGGTAGACGCAATCCAGGCCGTGCTTCTTCATCTCAAAGTCGATGGCGCGCGCCACCACGTCGCGCGGCGCCAGCTCGGCGCGCGGATCGTGCTCCGGCATAAAGCGGGTGCCGTCCGGCAGCTTCAGGATGCCCCCCTCGCCGCGCACCGCCTCGGTGATCAGGAAGGACTTGCTGTGCGGGTGATACAGGCAAGTGGGGTGGAACTGCATGAATTCCATATTCCCCACCCGGCAGCCGGCGCGCCAGCCCATGGCGATGCCGTCGCCGGTGGCGGTGTCCGGGTTGGTGGTGTACAGGTAAACCTTGCCGGCGCCGCCGGAGGCCAGAATGGTGTGCTTGGCGGCGATGGTCACCACCTGATCCGCCAGCTTGTCCAGCGCGTACACCCCATAGGCGCGGTTGCCGGGCAGGCCCAGCTTGCGCGAGGTGATCAGATCGATGGCGATATGCTCTTCCAGCTCCGTGATATTGGGGTGGGCCTTGATCTTCTGCCCCAGCGTGCTGGTCACCGCCGCGCCGGTGGCGTCCGCGGCGTGAATGATGCGGCGGTGGCTGTGGCCGCCCTCGCGGGTCAGGTGATAACCGGTGCGGTGGGTTTCATCCTTGGTGAAGGGCACGCCCAGCGCAATCAGCCAATCAATGGCTTCCTTGGAATGCTCGACAATGAAGCGCGTGGTCTCCTCATTGCACAGCCCTGCGCCGGCAATCAGCGTATCGCGGATGTGTTCCTCCACCGAATCCTCGGTGTCCAGCACCGCGGCGATGCCGCCCTGAGCGTAAGTGGAACTGCCTTCCAGCAAATCGCGCTTGGTAATCAGACCCACCTTGCGGCTTTCCGCCAGGTGCAAGGCCAAGGTCATCCCGGCCAGACCGCTGCCGATGATCAGAACATCAAACTTAAGCATGATGAAATCCTGCAGGACGCAGAGTCGAAATGGATAGGCAGCGTAGCAGACTTCATGCTGGTGTGACAGATGGGGGAGGGGCACTCATGACGACGGGGGCTGCGCTTGCTCATAGGCCCGCAGCAAGTCTTTAATCCGGTAATCCAGTGCGCTCATATTGTGCTCGTCGTAGACGAGTTGCGGCTCCACGATCTCCCTCAGTTCCGCAATCAGCGTGGGCAGGCGCTGTTGCAGATCCAATTGCTGAAACGTTTGGCAGGTGGTGGCCCAGGCCTCGGCCGGGCTCAAATCCTCGCAGGCTATCCGCACGCCCAAGCGATGGAACACGGTGTCGATCAGGCTCAGGGTGCAGATTGCCTGTTGTAGGGCTGCTTGTGGCGGGGTCATGGTCTTGGCTCCGATATTGCGGCAGGCACACCGCGTGCGTTTGCAAAATGGTATCTATGTCGCGCCCCTGAGTGTGGTGGCGGCTGTTGCCAGGGGGAGGGGCTCGGCGTAAATGATGGGGCGGCAAGAGGCAGAGCCTTAATTCATGATGTTCTCTGCTGGAGGGGGGCCTTGAAGCCGACATTATTTCCTACGGTATTTCTTCGGTGCCGGGGTGATAGAACAGATACAAGCCATCCTCGCGATCTTGCAAATCCAGCGTGGCCCCCTCTGTATCGAAAAACACTGTCAGGTCCTGGGTGTCGTTGGCGGACCAAACGCTTTTGACGAAGCTCTGGACATCGCTGATATCGGCTTGAATGCAGTAGGGCTGTTCAAAGGGGAGGGTGACTGTTGAAGCATGGCGGGCAAAGATTAAGGTCAGCGCCTGTAGTGTCTCAGACTCATCTGCCGCCGCCAGCTTTTGTTGCGGCTCGGCATCGAGATGGCAGTGTTGCCTCAGGAATGCCCGGTTCTTGGCGTAGTCATCAGCCTGGATTGGCATCACCGCGCCGCTGAACAGGCCGCTTAGCCGCTTTAGCGCAAGCCTGGCGCGGTGTTCGATTAATTTATTGTTCAGCATGGGTACACGCTATCACTGCCTTGGTCATCGAGTTCAAAGCGGTACACCTGTAGTTGGCACAACTTTGCAGTACGGTGGCCGGATAGAACCGGGTGATTTTGACGAACCATCGCTGATGAACTCCCTCCGTGTGTCGAAGGATTGATGCTGTGGAGAGCAGTTTTCATCGTTATCTGTCTAATTGTTTAACTTTGAAGAATAAGGAAGTCCCGTTTGAAAATGATATTTCCCAGCGCCGATATGATATCGGTTCCGATTTCGCAGAAGAAGTCATCGTAGCCGGCGTACATAGCACCATCTTCTGCGATCAGATAGCTGAGATGTCTGGAGTAGCCTTGCCCCACTGGCAGCAGTTTTTTTCCAATTAAAGGTTGATAGACCTCAAGAGCCCATAGACGATCAAAGCCCTGGGTGGCCAGAACTGAGTCGAAATACGACTCATCTTCTGCCTTACCGTCCCAAGAACGGTGTTTTAAGGTGATGCCGTTAAAGCTCTGGATGAAATGCACTCCGGCTTGGAAGACGCTGTAGCCGTCCTGTTCCCAAGCCAGAATCGCATGTTGGGGCGCAATATTTCTGCTCGGCTGCCAGCCATACTCGGCCAATTTGGCCGTGGTCGCGGTAGGGAAGGTGTAGTGCATAAGATGCTCTTTTAACATTGTGGCGCAGATTGCGCGGGCGTCAGCTTGCGCTTAGCCATATAAATACTCGAAGCGATTCAAGCGGTCCTTGATGCTGAGAAAACGCGTGGTTAATTTCGTGAGCTTAGCTCCCGGTGGGTCTTGTCCATTTTCAGTCCCCGTGCGCCTTGCTCATCGGTCGCTGAGTGATAGTAGTACAGTGTCGAGAGCTTGCGCAGTGGTGCTTGGTCTGGGCCGTAGGGGGCCAGCACTTTAATGTCGCGTGTGGCTTCGCTGCTTGGGACTGGAGGTGAAGCCGTCTGGTTCGAATAAGTTATGCATTGGCTGTTTGCCTTAGGCTTTGAAGGCTTACTTGTTGCCGTCGCCAGGGATTCGCTGCGGAACGGTCCCTGCCCCTTGTCTCCCAGCCCCAAGCACGTGATAATCCGGCCGTGCTGTGCATCAGCACCGGAATTAGCGTTCCGAGGCAAGAAGGCGGACAGCCGCACATGCGGCATCTCATGTCCGGACACACCATAGATGCGCCTACTCTCAGGCGGGTCATGGTGGGAGCGTGCTTGCACGCGCCGGATCCTTCTTGCCGGTAACGCTAATCCTGCCATGTCCCCGCCGCCTCCGCTTAGCGTCGGAGGGCGGGCATAAAGCTCAAGAAGGAGTTGCCATGACTAGCGCCACTCAAACCCTCCACAGCCCATCGCTGTCAACTTTGCTGTCCCAGCTGAAAAGCTTGCGTCGGCAAAATCCCTTACTACACCCGATTGACCCGCTGTTGCCGCAGCTTGACGAATACGACGAGCGCTTCCATCACAGCGTCCAACTGATCTGTCTGGAACTCGGCCAGGTCAGCCATGCCTTGAGCGCGCTTGTTGCCATGCTGGACCAACCCAACTTGGACACGCTGGAGTGCGAGCAGCTGTATTGCCTGCTGGAGCCCTTCGCCCGCCGCTTGCAGCAGACTACGGTGCAAATGCAGGCACTGGCTTAATCCTTCCAAATGCTCAAAGCCCCGGATGGGGCTTTGGGTTTATTACGGCTTGGGTTTGGTTCGGTTTTTGTGCATCAGGCGGCCGCAGGACGAGTCTGCCTTTTGCGCCAGCGGATTGATGTCGCCGCTACGATTCTCTGTGCCTGACTCCAGGCCTCGTAGTCCATTTCTAGCTTCGCGTCCTTGCGTGTCGGGCAATGCCCGTGGAGGGCTAGGTGGTTGGTGTGGTGGTGGTAGTACTCTGCTATCAGTTCGGAGGGGGCCGATGGTGACTTCAGGCCGGAGTTGTAGGGGCGGTACTGGTTCCAGCTTTGCGCTAGGACGTCGCGCACGGCTGTGGTGTGGACTTGGGCCGGTAGCACGAAGCTATCCGGTTCAAACAGATGGCCCGTCGGTCTGTCACGGACTTTGATGGCTCGCAGGTCACCGTTCAAGTTGTGGTGAGTTGTTTGTTTGGTTAAGTATTGGTGACTCTGGGAATGAAGCTGGGTTTATTCACTTCATCAAAATTTAAACATTATTATAAGCTACTGAAACATACGATCCAAATCCGTAAAGCTTGTGGCTACCTTTGCCATATTGCCAAAAAAAGGCTCCGCCGAGCAGTCGGCTTCATCGTTGTGATCCCAATAATAGACTTCCCCTTTATTGTCCCCGGTGCAACTTAAAAGAAGCAAGCTTCCACTTGAGTCATGAGCAATAGGAATATATCCAAGAGGGATACGACCTTTATGCATCGTTATTGCATAATCAAGGGTGCAAGAAGCTAATGGGGTAGAATGCGCATAAAAGTACTGTATGGAGATGCTTTTTGTTTTTATTTTTATGGAGCTCGGTTCTGGCTTGCCTCCATTGTATTTTGACAAAAACTCTAAATAATCTTGGGCTGGTGAAATGTCAAGTTTTCCAAAAAAATCTATCAAAGTGGTCGCCGATGGCCTTTCTTTAAAGCTATAAGCTTGGAGCATCTGCTGCTTTTTTCGCTTGTCGAGCTTTACTCCATTTTTGATCAGAAAATTCAGCTCCTCTAAACTAATGCCAAGGGGTAGATATTGTGTCATTTTATCTCCTGTATTTGGTGTTGAGTGTCAGGTGGATCATATGGTTCTACTTGCTTCATTAAAGAAAATTCTTGAAATTTAATATTTAACTTATGGGTTTGGCAGATTGTTTTGAATGATTCTGTTGTGAAAAAAATCTGTGGGTTGTTGATGTCTCTTATGATGAGGTCGTCTTGAGTGATTTTGGCATCTTTTTGGATTTGAATTTTATAATCGTCAACGCACTCAAAAACTGCTTTCCTGTTTAGTATTATTCCGGCATGGGCATCAATTGTATGTGCACCTATTTTTATTCTGCAAGGGTGTATTTCCATTTGGGGGCTTATGACTTCGCCAATACTGTTAATGGCATGATCTGAAAAAATTGGAAATGCCATTGTGGGCTCAAAGTAGTCGTAATTCTTTATGGTTTCTGGGGTGAAAAAAGACTGGGTCGTAACATTTAACGGATGAGCATTTTTAAAATTATTACTTTCTATTCCAAGCATAAAATAATCTAAAATGACTCCGTTGGGGTCTTTCAGGTCTAGCAGAGCGTTTTCGCATTTCCCTGTGGTATACACACTATATATTTTCATCGCTTTGCTTTCGTGTTTTGACCTTTGGAGGGATGGAAGGTGATGCGCAAGTTAGTTTTCCTGAATTTAGATCCACTCTTAATTTTAATTGTTCCCCAGGTGCTTACTGTGTGGCCTTGACTGTGCCACACTTTCGGCTGTTGTGATCAACAGAGTCATACTTGCTGAAAGTTATATGTTAGTAAAATTTTTACTACATCTGATTGATTGGCCGTTGCTAAAAATCAATACTTGTTTCAATACATGCCCAATCTGATTAGGGTTATGCCAACTCAGTAACTATTTGACCTTGTTGGTGGTGCTGTTGAAATGATTCAGGCTAAACCCATTAGGGTGCGAGTGGGGGTGTTGTTTGCAGCAGTCTTTCTTTAGTTTTTCATAGTTTAATGTAATGTAAGTACAGTAATTAACTTAAGCTATTCTAAATGACTAAAGCCCCGAACGGGGCTTTGGGTTTTCTGTAGTTTGAGCTTTATTTGTTGCACAAACTTGCAGTGGAGTAATTTTTTGTGTCGGCCGATTTTTCTAAATAGGACGAGTCCTATATAGGACTGCAAAATTTGTTGTTTATCTTTGGATGCTAATGCTTCATGAGGTTATATGGAATTTTTCTTCTTCCAATTTTGACCGTCAATGCTTTGGTATGCCTGGTCAATCTTGTAAGTGTCTTCTTTTTGTAAAATAATATGCTTTGAATAGCTGTTTTGTTTTTTTCTATTTTTGGAAATGACTTCGAACTTTAAGGGGGAGCTCTCAGTGCAGGAGATGGTTTCCTGATCGTAGAGGCGAGGTCTTCCAACTCCTAATGTTTCTAGCTTTTCCTGTCCAATTTTACAGAAGGCAGACTCAGTTAAAAATGGCCGCAGAATAAGCTCTAGCTTGGATCTGGATTCTTGGTCGGTTTTTTTAATGAACTCATTGTCTGTTTCAAACTCTGGCTTTCTCTTTTCTGCATAATACCAGTCTTCCCAGTTAAGCATCTGTTCCAGAAAATTGGCGGTGAATTCAGAAGGAGTCAATTTTTGTCTCGCAGCAGTCTGGGTTTTTGAAGCTAATAGATTGGGCTATACCATTTGCGTGTCATTGCTATAAGGTCTCAAGGAGGACAATTTTCTCCAATCTTGGTGTTAAAGTTAAGGTTGAAAACCAACTGGGTCCCATGAAATAAACTATTAAATCTCTGAGTCAGAGTAGTGGCGGTGGTTGCATGGTGGTCGATTTCCACCGCCTGCGCGCCTTGTTTGTCGGTCGGCACCGACAAAGTGTCTCGGTGGCCAATTTTTTACCTTGGTATTGGCTGCTGGCTGATCTGACTTTAATTGCCAGCCAGTTTTGATTTGAATGATTCGCAAATTTGGTGGTTTTGTATTTGAAATTAACTGGATAATGCCATATAACTTTCGACGCATTTGTAGCACATTGGTTTTAATGTTTCCAGTATCTGATTTAATGTGCTTTCGTCTGTTATTTCAACTTGAGAGGATGAAAAAGTTGTTCCATGTATCATTTCTCCCTCAGTAACAACAAGAGGGAACTCGATTTCTTCAAAAAGAATACTTGAATATATTATTTTTTCGAGTGTTTTTTTTGTTATGGCGTTGGCCGCTCTTGCGCTGACATTTTCAGTGCCAGACCAGCCGTGCTGTGTGCAATTAATAAGAGACATATTTCACCTGACTTTAAGTTTGAAGCCTTTTTTTGCAAGAAATTTTGCTTGGCCTCCGGGGCCCTCTGGAACATTTACTCCCCCTGCTCGAAGAACATTTGATACATGGTCTACGCAACTGTTTGTACGTTCACTATAAGGGCCAAGTTCTTTATGGATTTGTTCTTTTTGATACTTCTGAGCAGCTGCAGCATCAGGAACTTCGATTTGAGTGGTATGTACTACAGGTAGTCCAGCTAGAGAGTTATGTTCAGCTTCGTTGATAATAGTTGTAGTAGAGTGGTTTTCACTTGTTATAACTTGGTGAGTGTGTAAGCTACCCTTGCCACTAACTTCCACTGTGTAATGTCCTGTTCTAGACCCCGTGTCGTATTGTCGGATCGTTGCAACCCCTCCCTTAATTGGGCAAGTCGTCAGACCTTTAGGATCAACCCATTGGATTGGGTTGGAGGCGTAGTTATGAGTATTTATCCCACCAAATAACCCAATCGGATCCCGCGAAATAAAGCGCCCGATCTCCGGATCATAGTAGCGGTGGCGGTTGTAGTGCAGCCCGGACTCCTCATCCTGGTACTGGCCCTGGAAACGGAAGGGGTTGCGGATGCCGGCCTTGTTGGCGGCGTCGGCGATGATTTCCCGTGCTTGCCCCCAGGCCTGGTAGTCCATTTCCAGCGCCAGCGCGCCTTGTTCGTCGGTCAGCGCCTGCGGGGTGCCCAGGTGGTCGGTATGGTAGTAGTACACCGCCGTCGGTTCGCTGGGTTCCGGCGCCGGCTTGCGCAGCGGGTCCTGGTCCGAGTCATAGGGGCGGTGCTGGCTCCAGCGCGGCACTTTGACGCCGCGCACGGCCTCGGTGTGGACTTGAGCCAGCGGCACGAAGCTGTCCGGTTCAAACAGATAATGCACCGCTTGTTCGTCCCGGGTTTCAAAGGCCAGCACGTCGCCGTCCCAGCCGTAAAGCGTGGTCTGGCCGGCCTGGGTTTTGGCGATGCGGCGGCCCAGCGGGTCGTAGTGGTAGTCGGTGTTCTGACCGTCCGGCGCGGTCAGGCGGGACAGGCGGTTGTGGCTGTCCCACTCCAGCTTGGTGAGCGCACCGTTGACGCGCTTTTCCACCAGGTTGCCGCGGCTGTCGTAGCGGTAGTGGCGGCCGGCGTACTGGCTGAGCAGGTTGCCCAGCAGGCTGTTGTCCTGGTGGCCGTCGGCGGCCGGGGCGTTGTCCAGCAGGTTGCCGGCCGGGTCGAAGCGGAAGCTTTCCACGCCCTTGGGAGTGGCGGCTTCCAGCAGGCGGCCCACCGGGTCGTAGCGGTAGTTGAGCTGGCCGGCGCGGCTGTCCGCGATGCCGGTGAGTTGGCCGGCGACGTCGTACTGGTATTGGCGGTTCCACTGGGTGGAGCCCATCAGCCGCTGGCTGGCCAGGCGGCCGGCCTTGTCGTAGCTCTGGTGCTGTTGCAGCGCATTGCCCAGCACGCGCTGGGTTTCGCGGTGCAGCTTGTCGCGCTCCAGGTTGACGATGTCGCGCTGGCCGAACAGCAGGCCGTGCACGTGGCCGCTGCCGTAGCTGAGGATGTCCACGCGGCGGCCGTCCGGGCGCACGCTGGCGACGCGGTTGCCCAGCGGGTCATGCTCATGCTGCCAGCGGTAGGTTTCCTTGACGCCGGCCACGCTGTAGCCGTGGTGTTCTTCTATGACATTGCCCACCGGGTCGTAAATCCAGCGCAGGCTGGCGTAGCGGTTCTTGGCCTGGTACAGCCGGCCGGCGGGGTCGTAGCCGAAGCTTTCCAGGCTGCCCGGCGCGCTGCGTTCGATCAGGCGGCCGGCGCCGTCGTAACGGTAGAGGGTGGCGACATCGCCTTCCTGTTGTTTTTCCAGCTGGCCGGCGGCGTTGTAGTGGTAGCGGGTGGGGCTGCCGTCAAAGCCGGTTTCCGAAATCAGCTGGCCGCCGGCGTCGTATTCGAACAGATACTGGCGGTGGTTTTCATTGCGCAGCGCGGTCAGCCGGCCCAGCTTGTCGTATTTGTAGGCCAGGCTGTGGCCGTTGGCGTCGGTGCGGGTCTGCAGCCGGCCGGCTTTGTCGTAGTCGTAATGGGTGGCGCGGCCCAGCGGGTCGGTGAGTTTGAGCAGGCGTGCTTCGGCGTCGTGCTCCAATTGCGTGGCCTGGCCGTCCGGTAGGACGATGGCCTGCAGCGTGCCGTTGGCTGCGTATTGGTAGCGGGTGGCGCTGCCCATGGCGTCGATGATCAGCTGCGAGCGGCCGCGTTCGTCGTACTGCCATTGGGTGGCGCTGCCGGAGCAGTCGGTATAGCTCTGCAGCAGGCCGTCCGGGCGGTAGGCAATCTGTTTCTTGCCGCCCTTGGCGTCGGTGATGGCCACCGGCAGGCCCTGCTCGTTGTAGGCGTATTTGGTCTTGTGGCCCAGCGGGTCGGTTTCCTCGATCAACTGGCCCTTGTCGTCGTAGGCGCGCAGCCATTTTTCGCCCAGCGGATCGGTGATCTCCACCAGATTGTCCTGGGCGTCGTAGGCGAAGGCCACTTCGCTGCCGTCGCGGCGCTCGTGCAATACCAGATTGCTCTTGTCGTCGTAGGAGAAGCTGTCTTGCGAGCCGTCCGGGTAGATGTGGTTGACCAGGTTTTTCTGGGCGTCGTAGTCGAACCATTCTTCCTTGTGGTCCGGGTAGATGATGCGGTAGTTGTAGCCCTTGTCGTCGAAGTAGTACTCGGTGGTGCGGCCGTAGGCGTCGGTGACGTAGGTGAGGTCGATATTGTCGTCCCAGGCCAGGCGGATGTCCTGGCTGCCGTCGTCGGCGTATTCGCGCACGGCGCGCGCGTCCAGGTGTTTGCCGTCCCACTCCAGATGGATGCCGCGGCCGGTGCGGTCGGTGTAGCGGGTCAGCAGGTGGTGCTGGTACTGGTAGCTCCAGCTTTGACCGTTTTCATCGCTGGCGGCCAACAGGTCGCCGGCGTCCGCGGCCAGCGGGCCGGCGTCGTCGTATTGGTATTGCGCCAGCGTGCGCAGCGGCAGGCCGGTTTCCGGGTTTTGTAGGCTGATGCGAACAATGCGGCCGCGCGCGTCGTGGCTGAGGTCCGCCACGTAGCCGGCGCTGCTGAGCAGCTGGATCAGCCGGCCGTCGCGGAAGTTCATCGCGATGCTGTTGCCGGCGCGGTCCTTGATCAGCGCCAGGCGGAAGCTGTCGCCGTGGCGTTCGTATAGTTGCACCAGATCGTGGCCGTAGGTCTGGGAGATCAGGGTGTCGGACAGGCGGCTGAGGGTGAAGCCTTCCAGCTCGTCCTTCAGGGATTCGCCCACCGGCAGCAGCGGATAGTCCAGCGTGCGGCAGCTGTCGTCGTGGAGCTTCAGCGCTTCGCCTTCGATGTCGAAGCGCGCGCCGTAAGCCACGCCCCAGCGTGCGCCCAAGTCGCCGCGGGCGTCGTTGCCGTCGAAGTTGGAGCGATATTGCCGGGTCCAGATGATGGGCAGCACGCCGGGCAGGCTGAAGTCGGTATGTTGCAGCGATTCTTCGCCCAGCACGTAGCCGATGCTGTTGGGCGAGGCGGCGCAGGCGCATTTGGGCGGCGGCTTGATCTTGCCCTTGAAGCGGCTGGTGACCTCCTGATAAAGCTGCTGGGTGCCTTTCTTGGCCTTGTTGGTGACTTTGTTGGCCACCGCGGCGGCCTTCTTGGGCAGGTGCTTGAGGAAGGCTGCCAGCAATTTGTTCAGCAAGGGCTTCAGGTGGCTGGAGTACATGGACAGCAGCTTGGCGGTGAGCTGGCCGGCCCAGGCCAGCAGGGTGCGGCCCAGGCTCAGCATCATGCGGGCGGCGGCGCTGCCTTTCAGCGCCATGTCTATGCCTTTGGCTGCGGCCACGGTCATGCCGGCGGCGGCTTCTTTCTTGGCGCTGGCGGCGGCGCGGTTCAGCGCGTCCAGTTCCGCGCCCACCGATGCCCAGAAGCCTTGCTTATTGGTTTTCTCCAGATGGTATTTGACCGGCGCTTGCGGCACGTGTTGTTTGACGTAGCCGCTGAAGTTGCCGGAGCCCAGGCTGATCAGCAGATTGGCCAGGTCTGAGATGATGACCTTGCCCTTGCCGCCGCAGGTTTCCAGCGTGCTCTGCATTTTGCTGTCTACGTGCTTGACCCATTGGTCCGGCATATTGCGGAAGTCGGCCGGCAACATATTGGCCACTTTTTGGGTCAGCGAGGCGGACAGCTCCATTTTCAGCCAGTCGCCGCCGGCGCGGCGCACGCTGCTGGCGCACAGCTTCAGCGTGGGGCGCGCGCCCATTTTGAACAGGCCGCCTGCGGCCGGCACCACGCCCACCAGGTCCACGCCCAGAAACAGCCAGTCGAAGACGTCGACTTCCTGTTTTTTCTTGCTCTTTTCCGACATCTCCATCAGGTCGACGATGACATCGCCCACCGAGATCAGGTTGCCGACAATGGGCACCGCGCTGCCTATGGTTTTGAGGCTGTCCACCGACAGATGTCCGTCGCTGATGCTTTGCAGCCATTGATCGAAGGTCTTGCCGGTTTGCTGGATGACCTGGGCTGCGTTTTGCGGCGTGCCGTTGATTACGGCGACGGGTTTGGCTTGGGCTGCGGTGCTCATGTCGGAGGAGGGCTCTTAAACGATATTCTTGATCATGCCGGCGGCGGAGGGGAGGGACGCGCCGGAGGCAAGTTGTTTGATGTCGCGCGCTTGCTGCAGCGCGGCCTGGGCTTGGGAGGCCATGGCTTTGGCCTGGTCCACGGCGCCTTTGGCCTGGGCCAGGTTTTGTGCCAGGCCGGCGGCGCCGGGCGGCAGCGCCTTGCCTACCAGGCTGCCCAGCTGGCTCATGGCCTGCTGCTGCACCGCGGCGCCCATTTTTTGCAGCGCCGCTTCCGGCTGCGGCACAAAGGGGAAGATGTCCGCCTCGCTCTTGTGCGGACGGCCCAGGAATTGTACTTGCGCCGGTCCGGTGGGCAGGCCGTTGACCATGGCCTTGCCGGCGGCGTCCAGCACGCCGCTGTGCTTGACGCCCAGCGCGTCGGTGAGCACGAATTTGCCCTGATCCATGGAGTAGCCGTTGGCGAAATCGTGAATCACTTGCAGATTGCCCATGCCCGGCTTGTTGAAGGTGGGCGTGGGCGTGCTGAGGCTGGCCGGGCCGGTGAGCGCGTGGCTGGCGCCCTTGACGCTGACTTCGCCCGGGCAGTGCACTTCGATATTGCCGCCCTTGAGCCGGATATAGCCGCCGCCGCTGGTGAGCAGGATTTCCTGGCCGGCGGCGATTTCCACCTTGCCCTTGCAGGCGGTGACGGTCACATCCTTATCCGCGGTGACCTCGATGCTGTCGCTCTGTGCTTGAACCTGCACCTTGCCCTTGGCGGCAATCAGCTTCAGCGCGATCTGGTCCTTGACCCCGGTGACGAACAGGCTGATGTGCTGGCCCACGTTATGCAGCCAGCGACGGCCGGAGGTTTGATTGGTGTCCCGCTGCGCCACCAGGTCCAGATTGGTCCCCGCCGCCACGGTCTGGCTTTGCTGGCTCAGGCTGGCGATGCCGGCTGGTGCGGACAGCACGATTAGCGGCTGCTGGCCGGCCTGGTCCTTGGCGGTTTTGCCATCCTTGTCGGTGTTGCTGCCGGCTTCCCAGGCTTTCAAGGCCGCGGCCTGGTGTTGCAGATGGCCTTCGGTCTTCTTGGCGGCCTTGGCGTTGTCCGCGCCGATTTCTTCCGGCCCGGTTTCCATGGTGTCGGCCTGCTGGCCGCTGGCGGTGTCGCCCAGGCTTTGGCTCAGGGCCAGGGCTGCATCGAGCTGGCTTTGCGCCTGTTCGCGCGCCAGTTGTTTGCCGGACGCGCCGTTCTGCGCTTCGGTGCTCAGCAGCAGGCCGTGGCCGGCGCGGATGGCGCCGTGGCTGTCGGTGCGCAGTTCGAAGCCGTCGCCGCGCGGCTCGGCCTTGCCGTTGCTGCGCGGCTGGGTGAGGAAGCCTTGGTTGAGCTGGGTTTTGCCCGGTTCGCTCGACAGTTTGGCGCGCACTTCGCCCGGGGTGTCGTCGAACAGCAGTTCGTTGTACTGGCCGCCCTGGTGTTCCTTGGATTTGATGCCGGACAGGGTTTTGTTGGCCGGCAAGGCGCCCGCGCCGCTGAAATCCGGCGGGGGGTGGCTGCCGTTGTAGAGCACGCCGGTGATCACCGGGCGGTCGATATCGCCTTCGATGAAGTCGACCAGCACTTCCTGGCCGATGCGCGGGATGAATTGGTGGCCCCAGCCGGCGCCGGCGCTGGGCATGACCACCCGCAGCCAGCAGGAGGATTTGTCGTCGAGATTGGCTCCGATGCTCGGGTGCTCGTCCGGCCGCTGCCAGTGGAATTGCACTTTGATGCGGCCGTGCTGGTCGGTGTGGACTTCTTCTCCTTGCGGTCCCACCACGGTCGCGGTCTGTACGCCGCGGGACTTGGGCTTGGCCAGTTCGGTGTGGGCGTAGGCCGGGGTCAGCGGCACGCCGCGGCGTTGGGCGTCGAAGTCGGCGCGGAAGGGTTGGGCGTCCTCGGCTTTTGCCAGCGCTTTGAGGTCGGCCGGCAGGTTGTTACGCGCACTTAAGGTTTGGCGGGTGACGACGAATTCGCGCTGTTCGCTGCTGTCGCCGTCGTGGGCCGGATGGTCGTCCAGGCGGAACCACTGGCCGGCGGCCAGGCCGCGCACGCTGCCGCCGCCGCTGAATTGCTTGGCGTTCAGATCATGCGCTTGCTGGCGCAGCTGGGCGTAGTGGCTGAGCTGGTCGGCGTCGCCGGCGTAGTACAGCGATTGCGGGTCGTAGTCGTGCAAGGAGGATTGCAAGGCCTTGCCGTTCTGGCCCTGGTCGATGCGGCTGTCGTCGCCGCTGTGCTGGGTCTGCACCGGCTGATAATCGAAGCTGGCCAAAGCCACCGCGCCGGGGACGATCTGGCGTTGGGCGTTCCACTCGGTCAGGCCGTCTTCGGCCTCGGTGGCGTCGCTGCGGTGGAAGCGCACTCGCTCGACCGTAGCCGGCGGCAGACTGTAGGGGTCGTCGAAGGCGACCAAGCGCACTTGTGGCGTGTCGCCGTCCAGATGGTCGAAACGCCAGGCGTAACCCTCTTCATGCAGCAGGCGCACGATGAAGTCGTAATCGCTCTCGCGGTATTGCAGACAGTAGCTGCGCGGCGACACCGGGCCGGTCTTGAAGTCCTGGGCCTGGACGCGGGCGAACACCGGATTGGCCTGCTGATGCTCGCTCAGGATCTGCGTGACGATGTCCGGCACCGACTGATCCTGGAACACCCGCGAGCTGACGCGGTGACGCAGCAGCGCGAACGGCGGCTCTATGGTCAGCTGGTAGCGGCTGAAGCCGCCGTCCGAGCCCAGGCACTCGGCCTTGGACACCACGCCGCAGCGCAGGCTCTCCGCGCCGGCGGCGTCGAGGATGCCGAGCCGGGCCGGCAGGCCGAGCAGGCTCTTGAGTTCGATCTTGCCGTCCGGGGACAGGCAGGTCAGCTGGTAGGCGTAAGACCGGGACACGCCTTCTTCGCCGGCCAGGCTCAGCGGCAGCAATTGCTCGGCCGCCACGCTGCCGTCGCCCAGGCTGAGGGTGAGCAGGCGCTGGTCCTGGTTGAAGGCGGAGGCGAAGCTGGCGAGCAGGGTGCTGGGGTCCATGGGGCGCTGTCAGGCTGGGTCAGCCTTGTACCTTGTAAACGTTGGAGGAGAGTTGCAGGGTGGCGTCGAAGGTGACCGGCGGCCGGTGTGGATGCACTTTCAGCACCGCGTCGACGCGGAAGCGCAGATGGCGCTCCATCTCGCGCGGCGCGTCCAGGTTCACCCGCACGCGGGACAGCCGCGGCTCGTGCACTTCGATGGCGCGGCGCAGTTGCTCGCGCAGCAGTTCCCGGTCTTGCGGATTGAGCAGGCTGATGCCGGACAGGTCCGGAATGCCGAAGCTCAACATGCTGTCGTGGGCCTGCGGGTACATGTCGAACAGTTCTTGCAAGGGCGCGAGCCGGGTGTTCAGCAGCGCTTCCAGATCCCGCGCCAGCGAGCGCTTGATCTGCGGCAGTTCGTACAACATGGTTTCCGCGCCGTGGCTGTTGTCCGGCTGGTCGTCCAGCAGCCGGTCCAGCACCGACGGCAGGATCTGGGCGTGGCGGCTGCTGTGCATGGCTTACAGGCCGAAAATGGATTGGAGCTGGTTGGACAGCAGCCAGCGGTAGGCGACGAAGATGCCGGCGCCCACCACGGCCAGCAGGGCGAAGTACAGCCACAGCGGCAGTTCATGGCGGACAAAGGCCTGGAAGCGTTGCGGCAGCTGCCAGTTGGGCGCGAACTCGGCCTTGCCGCCGCGCACTTGCTGGATTTCCTGGCCCAGCTTGTGGGTCAGGTAGCCCAGCTTTTCCTGGCCTTCCAGCAGGTATTTGCCTTGGAAGCCCAGCAACAGGCAGGTGTAGAACACTTCCAGCGGCTCGATATGGGCGGCCGGGTCCAGACGCAGTTGTTCCAGGCGGTTGAAGAAGCCTTCGCCGGCCAGATGCTCGCCAAACAGCCGCAGTTGCAGCGGCATGCGCTCCCATTCGTCGCGGATGTCGAACTCGGAGGACAGAATGATCTCGTCCATCAAGGCGCAAAACGCGTACTTGGAGTGGTTGATGGCGTTCTGGTCCTTGCCGAAGTTGCGGGCGTTGCGCTCGTACTGGTTCAGAAACTGGTCGACGCGGCGGTTGAACTCCACCGCGCTGCTGGGGGCGTTGCCGTCCCGGAGCAGGAACAGCAGGTAGATGCCGTCTTCCAGCATTTCGCGCAGGGTGGGCGCCGAGGCGGAGGCCACGGCCAGCGGGCGTTCTTGTAGAGTTGCGGCGGTTTGGTTCATGGCGGCCTCAGCGGAATACGGCGATCAGTTCAAGCGTCAGGTTGGAGAGCGTCTGCGGCATATAGATGCAGATGCTGCGCGATTGCAGCATGCGGCCGAAGATTTCGCCGTGCGGCTCCAGCGCGAAATAGTGGTTGCCCACGCGTACCGGAATGGCGGACGGCGTTTGCGCCGCATGGCTGAGCGCCACGCCGCGCATGGCGGAGTTGAGGATTTTTTCCACGTCGTCCGGCGCGCCGATCTTCATCTTCAGCGGCACGCTGTCGATGATCTGGCTGGCCGGCAGTTCGCTCTGCACCGACAGGTAGTAATCGACGTTCTCCAGCAGGCGGTCGCTTTCCAGCCGGCCGATGTAGAAGGACGGCTTGGGCGAATGCAGCGGGATGATGGCGTAACGCGAGGAGATCACGGTTTCCAGCAGTTCGCGGATCTGCGTGTCCAGCGCGGCCAGCACGGCGTGCAGGTCGTCGTGGCGATAGGCCGGGATGTCGGACAGGGTGTAATGGGTGGAGAAGGTCTGCAGCTCGCCGCAGAATTCGGCCAGCGCCAGATACAGCTCTTCCGGATGCAGCGGGCTGGACAGCGACAGGTGGCGCAGCTTGGCGAAGTTGCGGTTGACGGTGTGCAGCAGCCAGAAGGAGCTGATGTCGCTGGAGCTGTACTCCATCACGTTCTTGGCGCGTTCGCGCTGGCCGCCGGACAGCGCCTGGTTCTTGACCAGCAGGATGTCCAGCAGGCGGCGCAGCATGTGGCTGACCTCGCGCGAGCCTTCGACCGTGGCCAGCGGGGGAATGAAGCCGCCGCCCAGGCCCCATTGGCCGGTGGCGTCCTTTTCCAGCCGACACAGCGGAATAGCGTCGTAGCCGTCGCGGTTCTCTTCCTCGATCATCAGCCGCACGTCCAGCTCCAGCGTGGACAGATCGGCGTCCAGCGCCTGGGTGTAGAGATCGGCCACTTCCGCGCTGGCGCTTTGGAAGCGAGTGGGGCGGGACATGAGCTCGCCGTTGCGGGTGTTGCCGCCGTAGGGCTGCATATGGGCGAGACAGGCGTAAAGCGTGGTCTTGATGCCGGCTTGCGGCAAGGTGTTCAGATCGCGGGACAGCGGCAGCGGCGCGCTGGCCGGCGCCTGGAACAGCGTGCCGTCCCGGAACAGGATGGACAGCCCGTCGATGCGGACGGTGCCGCCCTTGAGCGCCTGCTCGTCCAAGACGATGTGTTGCAGGCCCCAGCCGTGGCGTTGGCTCAGTTGCTGCCGCGCGGCGATGTGCTGCTCCAGCAAGAGGGTTTGCTGTTGAAAGTGCTGCGGGCGCAGGAACATGCCTTCGCCCCAGAGCACTCGTTTGGCTTGTTGCATTACTGATACACCTTGTCTGGAAATCTACTTCAATCTCAATTGCGCCTGGAAATTCATCGGCTTGTCAGCCGGGCCTGGCCGTCGCGGGCGAAGAAGCGCATGGGCTTTGAGCCACGTCATGGCCGGAACGGCCCGCATCCGGTAATAACACCCTGTTCAAACTGTGTACACGATCGCTAAAATGCGCGACATTTTGCAGCAAGAGCGGCACCCTTGTCATGCAAAAGAGTTTGTTAATTTTCAGCGTCGGCCCGGCGCCGCGGCAGGCTTCAGTTTCGGCTGCCGGCGCAGTCCGCCTTGGCGGACGCGGGCTGGCCGGGCAGGGTCAACGCTTTGGGTTTGATGGCTTCCAGGTGGCAATCGGCGGCGCGGAAGCTCAGGTCTTTGCTGCGGACGGCGTCGGCGTCGTACAACAGGCGCCAGAAGTGGGCGTCCGGACGGCGGAAAAAGCCGACGACGCCGATGAACTGAGCGTCTTTTTCAATGGTGACGTCTTCTAGCGTCACTTTACCACCTGGCAAAAAGGTCAGTTCTTTGCTGTTGATCAGACTGTCGCCCAGCAGTTCTGATTCAGGCTTGCCGCTGGACAGGGCTTCCATGGTCAGGCGGTTGAAAGCCTGCTGGTTTTTGAGCTGGTAGACATGCACCACCACGGACAGCGGTTTGCCTTTGGCGTCGCGGTTTAGCGACGGGCTGCCTTCCGCTTTGATGTCGATGGTCTTGGTGCTGGAACAAGCGGTCAGAGAGGCTATGGCGATGGCGTAAAATAGGGCGCGGGCCCGTTGCCAGCTGGGGCGTTTTTTCATCATGACGGCGGTTCCTAACGATTGGATTTGTGACTATCTGCTATCGAAAGTATCCCAAATTTTTGGTTTAATTGGAATGCATGCTCCGTCGCAAATTGATTTGCATACGGCGGTTAAAATCAGAGATCGGGTAGCTCAAGCTATTGATTTAAATTGTAATGTCATTTATCGTCTCGCGTCAAAATGCATTTGAACTATATCTTGCCGATCCTGGTGCTTGGCATCGTTTTGCTCCTGTCCTGGCTGGGCTGGAAATTCTTCTTGGGACAGCCCCGCATCTTGGAAGGGAGCCGCTCGCCAAAGCCTGTTCTGCCTGGGGCGGAGGCTTTGGCCGGAGCCATGGCCGCAGGGCCGGAAACACTGACTGAAAAGCGGGCGGTGAGCGCCGCTTTTTTGCGTGCGTCGCGCCGGGCGCCCAGCGCCGCCGCGCGTTACTGGCGGGTGTGGCTGCCGGTGGTGTCGCTGTTGCTGGTGGCGCTGGCGGTGGCGATCACGCTGAAATTGAATCGTTTTCATCGTAGTCCCGAGTTCGAAGCGGCAGAATATGCGCAGGGCATAAGAATTAAGCAAACGCTGTTGGAAGAAAAACTGGTGCCCCCGCCGCCGCTTCCGCCGGAAGCTTTTGTCAACGTCATAGCGGAGCGCCCAAGCTTGGGCCATGCGGACCGGGACTGGAGCAAGCTGAATCCGGAGTTTGTGCAGGTGGTGCTGCGGGTGATGGAAAAAATGAAGGCCAGGGGCTTCCCCATGGTGCTGCTGGAGGGCTATCGCAGCCCGGAGCGCCAGGACTCGCTGGCCGGGCAGGCCACGCTGGTGACCAAGGCCAAAGGCGGACAGAGCAAGCATCAATACGGCCTGGCGGTGGATTTGGCGCCGATCCGCGAAGGCAAGGTAGTGATATCGGAACGCGATCCCTGGGCGATGCAGGCTTACAACGCGCTGGGGGAAGAGGCGACGGCGGCCGGCCTGACTTGGGGTGGCAACTGGAGCTTCAAGGACTTCGGGCATATCGAGCGCTCAGGCTCGCTGAAGTCCCTGCTCAAAAAATAACGGTTTAAAAGAAGGTGGTGGGTGTTTATGAAAGGTTGGCTGCGTCACGCCAAAGTGGCTTCGGCAATCGGGTTCCTGATCCTGATCGCTTTGATCTGGTTCCTGGGCCGTGGTTGGGCTTGGAGTCGCTGGAGGCCCGTTTGGGCTGGATTATCGGCGTCATGTTGTTTTGGGTGCTGACCCTGCTGGTGGGCCAGGTATTGGCGCGCCGCGCCGGCGGCCTGCTTGAGCGCATGCTGCGCAAGCAGGCGGACGAGGCGGTCATCAACGCCAGCTCCGACAAGCGCGCCGAGGTCACCCTGCTGCGCCAGCGGCTGCTGGGGGCGATCGACACCCTGAAGAAATCCAAGCTGGGCAGCGCCAGCGGCAGCGCCGCCTTGTACGAGCTGCCGTGGTACATGATCATCGGCCACCCGGCGGCGGGCAAAAGCTCGGCCATCCTGCAGTCCGGCCTGACCTTCCCCTTCAGCGACAAGAGCGGCATCCAGGGCGTGGGCGGCACCCGCAACTGCGACTGGTTCTTCTCCACCGAGGGCGTACTGCTGGACACCGCCGGCCGCTACGCCACCCAGAGCGAAGATAGGGTGGAGTGGCTGGAATTCCTCAAGCTGCTGAAAAAACACCGGGCCAAGGCGCCGGTCAACGGCATCTTGATCGCCATCAGCCTGCCGGAGCTGGCGCAGCACCATAGCGAAGGCTTCACCCTGTACGCGCGCCAGATCCGCGAGCGCATTCACGAGGTCTGCAACACCTTCGGCCTCTTGGTGCCCATTTATCTGGTGTTCACCAAGCTGGACCTCTTGGGCGGTTTCGCCCAGTTCTTCCAGGACGCCAGCGACGAGGACCGCGCCAGGGTCTGGGGCGCGACGCTGAGCGCGGACCAGGGCACGGGCTTCGACGTGGCCAATGTGACCGGCCAGCAGTTCGAGCTCCTGTACCGCGGCCTGGTGCAGGCCGGCGAGGAAAAACTGATCCAGTACCGCGGCGATCAGGTCAAGCCGGCCCATTTCGCCTTCCCCATCGAATTCCACGGCCTGAAAGAGGCGGTGGTCAAATTCGTCAAACTGCTGCACGAAGAAGACCCTTACCACGCGCGGCCTTTGCTGCGCGGTTTCTATTTCACCAGCGCCCTGCAAGAGGGCGTGCCACGCATCGTGGCCGCCAATCGCGTGCAAGGCCAGTTCGACCTGAGCCAGGGCGGCCAGGAGATGAAGCAGGCGCCGGCGTCTTACAGCTACTTCCTGCGCAATCTGTTCCGCGACGTGCTGTTCCAGGATCAACACCTGATCTCCCGGCAGACCAAGCCCAGCGGCAGCCGCTGGCGTCTGTTCGGCATGGCCGCCGGAGTGTTGTCGCTGGCCGCGCTGGCCAGCTTCTGGACCTGGTCCTTCATCGGCAACCAGCATTTGCTGGACGAGGTGAAGGCCGAGCGCGCGCAGGCGCAAAAGCTGGCCGCCAGCGGGCAGCTGTACGACAAGCTGCGTTCGCTGCAGATCCTGCAGAAGCGCCTGGAGGAATTGCAGTCCTACCGCAAGAACGGCGCGCCGTGGCAAGTGGGCCTGGGCCTGTACCAGGGCAAGGAACTGGAGCCGCAACTGCGCCGCGAGTATTTCGCCGGCCTGAAGGAAGCGATGCTGCGCCCGGTGCAGCGCAATCTGGAAACCACGCTGGTGGCCCTGAAGCCGGAAGCGCCCGCGCCGACGCCCGCGCCCGCGCCGGTGGTGAGCGAACCGCCCAAGCCGGCCGCGCCGGCTCCGGCGCCGTTCAAACCCAAGCCTAAAAAGCACGCGCCGCGTGGCGGCCTGCCCAATATCAACTTGAGCGCGCTGGATTGGCCGCAACGCGCCACCACCGCCAAGCTGGAAGCTTCCGCCGCGCAAGGCGAGACCGCCGCTGCGCAACGCAATCCGCAGCAGTTGGACGCCAGCTACAACGCCTTGAAAACCTATCTGATGCTGCACGAGCAGAAGCGCATGGACGAAGCGCATCTGATCGACCAGCTGCCGCGCTACTGGCGGCCTTACCTGGAAAGCCAGCGCGGCCAGTATTCGGTGGAAGAGGTGATGGCGGTGGCCGAGAAGCTGGTGGCCTTCTACGTCAGCCAGATCAAGGAAGCGGATCTGCCGCTGATCGACAACAACGCTAAGGTGGTGGGCGAGGCGCGCGAGGTGTTGCGCGGCTCCTTCAAGCGCCTGTCCGCTCAGGAGCGGGTGTTCAATGAGATCAAGGCCCGCGCCAACACCCGCTTCGCGCCGCTGACCGTGGCGCGGATCCTGGACAACCGCGACCTGGACGTGATGGCCGGCAGCCAGATGGT
This sequence comes from Chromobacterium sp. Beijing, assembly GCF_021496765.1. NCBI lineage: Bacteria > Pseudomonadati > Pseudomonadota > Betaproteobacteria > Neisseriales > Chromobacteriaceae > Chromobacterium > Chromobacterium sp. Beijing. The sequence continues at coordinate 3,242,771 of NZ_CP053750.1, read as the reverse complement.
GGAAGGCGCTTACACCCGCGAAGCCTGGAACGGCTACGTCAAAGCCGCGATCGACGAAGCCAGCAAGGGCGAAATCCGCAGCGACGACTGGGTGCTGGCCTCGTCCTCTCAGGACAATCTGGGCCGGGACGGCGACGTGGAGAAAAACCGCGCCGCGCTGGAAGCCCTGTACCGCGGCCAATACGCCGCCGCCTGGAAGAAATTCCTGATCGGCGTCACCACCCGCGACTTCAGCAACCCGGCGCAGTCCGCCTCCGCGATGGCGCGGCTGTCCGACAAGCAAAGCTCGCCTATCAAGCTGGTGCTGGCGCGCGCGGCGATGGAAACGGCCTGGGACAACCCGTCCGAGCTGAACCGTTCGCTGGAAAACGCCAAGCAGTCGATGCTGGAAAAAACCGCGGAATTCCTCAAGGGCGGCAGCGCGCCGGCCCAGGCGGACAAGGCCAAGCTGTACGGCGAAGTGGGCCGCCAGTTCGCCGGCGTCGCCCAACTGGTCAAGGGCGACAATCCGCCGATCAACGCCTACCTGGATCAGCTGGCCAAGCTGAAAGCCAAGCTGGCGGCGATCTCCAGCACAGACGAACCCGGCCCGCAGGCGCGCGCCGCCTTGCAGGCGACCCTGGGCGGTTCCGGCTCGGAGCTGGGCGACACCGCCTCCTTCGTCGACAACACCCTGCTCAGCCAGGTCACGCCGGAAACCGGCGAGATGGTGCGGCCCATGCTGGTGCGCCCGCTGACCCAGTCCTACAACGCCTTGCTGGGGCCGGTGGCCAACGACATCAACCAGGCCTGGGCCAATGAAGTGCTGCCGCAGTGGAAGCAGCTGGCCGGCAAATACCCGTTCGCGGATTCCAGCAACAGCGCCTCGGTGGCGGAGATCAGCCGCTTCGTCAAAGCCAACGACGGCACGCTGGACAAATTCATCAACAAATACCTGAACGGCCTGGTGCAGAAGAAGGGCGACCAATTGGTGCCGCGCGCCTGGGGCAATATGGGGGTCAAGTTCAACCCGGCCTTCCTGTCCAGCGTCAGCAGCCTGTCCGCGCTGGCCAACGCCCAGTTGCAAGACGGCGAGAACACCCGCTTCGAACTGCAGCCGACGCCGACGCCGGGCCTGTCCGAAATCGTGTTTGAGGTGGACGGCCAGGAACTGCGCTACCGCAACGGCCCGCAGGCCTGGCAGCCGTTCACCTGGCCGGGCAACGGCCAGAACGCCGGCGCCCGCATCCAGGTGGTGTCCTACAGCGGCGCCAGCAGCGTGGTGGGCAACCAGCCGGGCCGCATGGGCCTGATGCGTTTGCTCTCCAGCGCCAAGGTCAGCCAGGACAGCCCGGACTCCGCCCAGCTCACCTGGAACCTGCGCAAGGCCGACGGCGAAGCGCAGACGGTGAAATTCAATTTCCGCATGGTTGGCGGCGTCAATCCGCTGCAACTGAACAAGCTGTACAAGCTGACCTTGCCTGAGCGCGTGACGCTTTAAGGGAGACACATAGTCATGGCGTTCAATTTCAAGCGGGCGCAGGAAACGCCTCCGCAATTCTGCATTTTCGGCAAATTGCCGCGCCGCGGCGATTTCGTCCGCGTCAACGCCACCCACCCGGCGGCCACCCAGCTGGACCAGCTGCTGGCGCAAAGCCTGGGCGGGCTGGAATCCGGCCCGGAGGCGGTGGAGCGTTACCACGCGATGCCGGGCACCAGCTTCGTGCTGCGCAGCCGCGACCAGATGTGGCTGTCGCTGGGCGTGATGCAGCCCAGCCGCGACGAAAGCGGCCGCAATTACCCGCTGGTGGCGGCCTCGCTGATGCCTTGCGACGCGGCCTTGCCGCCGTTGTCGGTGCTGATGCTGGCCAACGAACTGTTCTTCTCCGGCCTTAAGGAGCAATTGAGCAGCGCCATCGACAACGCGGTGGAAATGCTGGCCTGCCGCCAGTTCCTGGAGGAGCAGTCGCTGTTCGGCATCTCCTCCGTGGCGGATCTGGATCTGGCGCAGCAGCTGCTGGAACGGCATCTGAGCGTGACGCCGGCCTCCCTCCTGAGCCGGTTGTTGAGCGGCCGCGGGCTGCCGGACCTGGAGACGGTGCTGCTGGCCTTCACCTTCCACCATCAGCTGCTGCGCAAGTTCCAGGGCAGCCTGACGGCGCAGACCTATCTGCTGCCGCTGCCGGACCGCGACGGCGAAGACATGCTGGCCGCGGCCACCTGGCTGTCGCTGTACCAGGCGGCCACCGCCGGCCAGGCGGGACAGGCGGAGCAATGCCTGCTGATTCAGCGGCCGGAAGGCCGCTTCCTGGCCTTGCTGCCGGGAGATTTGAACGAACAGATCGTCGCACAGTGCTGGGGAGGGCAGTTGGACGCCCGCTTCATCGTCGACGTGGCCGAGCCGCACGCGCCGTGGCGCAACCACCAGGCCTACGCCGAAGCGGCTTACATCCTGGGGCGGAGGCTGAACGATCCGTCCATTTCGGTGGCGCAGCTGCGCGAGGTGGCGTCCAGCCTATCGCGCAGCGTGGCCTGAGTAGTGGCGTAACACCGGAGCGGCCGGCGACATTCGCCGAGGCCGCTCCAATCAGAGCTTTGTGAACTTGAGAGAGAACCATCATGGCCAAAGAAAGCACACAGAAAAAACTGTCGCGGGTACGCCCGCCGCGCGTGCAGATCACCTACGACGTTGAAATCGGCGACGCCATCGAAACCAAGGAACTGCCCTTCGTGCTGGGCGTGCTGGGGGATTACTCCGGCCACAGCAAGGAGCCGCTGCCCAAGATGAAGGAACGCAAGTTCGTTCAGATCGACCGCGACAACTTCGACGAAGTGCTCAAGGGCATGGCGCCGCGCCTGGCCATCAAGGTGGACAACAAGCTGAAAGACGACGGCAGCCAGCTGGCGATGGAGCTGAACTTCGACGAACTGGCGGATTTCGAGCCGCAGAACGTGGTGGATCAGGTCGAGCCGCTGAAAAAGCTGCTGGACGCGCGCAAGCGCCTGGCCGACCTGCGCAACAAGATGGCGGGCAACGACAAGCTGGAAGAATTGCTGGACGAAGTGGTGCGCGATACGGAAAAGCTGAAGGCGATCAGCCAGGCCGCGCATCCGGACAAAGCGGGAGAGTGATAGATGAGCGCAGAACAACAACTTGAGGCCGGCGCGGCCGCAGCCCCGGCGGCGGCAGGCAGCCTGCTCGACTCCATCATCGAGCAAAGCCGCGTCGCCACCAACGACAACGAGAAGGGCCACACCCGCGACCTGATCGGCGAACTGGTCGACCAGGTGCTGGAAGGCAGCGTCAGCGTATCGCGCGATCTGTCCGCCAGCATAGACGCGCGCATCGCCGAAATCGACGCGCTGATCTCCTCGCAGCTGAACGAGATCATGCACCACAACGACTTCCAGAAGCTGGAAGCCTCCTGGCGCGGCCTGAAATACCTGGTGATGGAGTCCGAAACCAGCACCATGCTCAAGATCAAGGTGCTCAACGCCTCCAAGAAAGACCTGGTCAAGGACTTCAAGGCGGCGCCGGAGTTCGACCAGAGCGCGCTGTTCAAGAAAATCTACGAAGAAGAATACGGCACCTTCGGCGGCGCGCCTTACGCCGGCCTGGTGGGCGATTACGAATTCACCCGCCACCCGGAAGACTTCTACCTGCTGGACGAACTGTCCCACGTGGCCGCCTCCGCGCACGCGCCGCTGATCACCGCCGCTTCCTCCGGCCTGTTCGGCCTGGAGAGCTTCACCGACGTGGGCAAGCCGCGCGATCTGGCCAAGATCTTCGACACCGTCGAATACGCCAAGTGGAAATCCTTCCGCGAATCCGAAGACTCCCGCTACGTCGGCCTGGTCTTGCCGCATGTGCTGGGCCGTCTGCCCTACGGCCGCGACAATGTGCCGGTGGAGGAATTCGACTTTGAGGAAAACGTGGACGGCAGCACCCACGAAAAATACCTGTGGACCAACGCCTCCTACGCCTACGCCGCGCGCCTGACCTCCGCCTTCGCCCAATACGGCTGGCTGGCGGCCATCCGCGGCGTGGAAGGCGGCGGCCTGGTGGAAGGCCTGCCGGCCCACACCTTCAAGACCGACGACGGCGAAGTGGCGCTCAAGTGCCCCACCGAAGTGGCGATCACCGACCGCACCGAAAAACTGCTGTCCGATCTGGGCTTCATCTCGCTGGTGCACTGCAAGAACACTGACTACGCGGCCTTCTTCGGCGGGCAATCGGTGCAGAAGGCCAAGACCTACAACACCGATTCGGCCAACGCCAACGCGCGTCTGTCCACCCAGCTGCCCTACATCTTCGCGGTGTCGCGCATCGCGCATTACATGAAATCCATCATGCGCGACAAGATCGGCAGCTTCGCCTCGCGCCAGAACGTGCAGGACTTCCTGAACACCTGGCTGGCGCAATACGTGCTGCTGGACGACTCCGCCAGCCAGGAAGCCAAAGCCAAATATCCGCTGCGCGAAGCGCGCGTCGACGTGGTGGAAGTGCCGGGCAAACCGGGCGTCTATCGCGCCGCCGCCTTCCTGCGGCCGCATTTCCAGCTGGATGAACTGACCATTTCCCTGCGTCTGGTGGCGGAGCTGCCGCAGCCGGCGGGTTAAGGCTGGAGAGCCTGCGCGCGTCCGCCGGGTTCCGGCGCGGCGGCGGGCGCGGGCGTCTTTTGGAATGGGAGGGCTCGCCTCCAATTTTTGACTTTTGTTCTAAGGAGAAGTAAATGGCTTTTGATGCATTCCTGAAAATTGACGGTATTCCTGGCGAAAGCAGCGACGACAAGCACAAAGACTGGATCGAAATCCAGTCCTTTGCCCACAAACTGGAACAGCCGGCCCAGGCTACCGCCAGCTCCGCCGGCGGCGCCACCGCCGAGCGCGTGAACCACGCCGCTTACGAAATCACCCACTTCCTGGACAAAGCCAGCCCGAAGATCTACGAAGCCTGCTGCAAGGGCCAGCACATCAAGGAAATCACCATCGAACTGTGCCGTGCCGGTGGTGACAAGGTGAAGTACATGGAGATCAAGATGGAACAAGTCCTGATCGCCAAGGTTGAGCCGCACGGTTCCGCCAACGACAACGGCTTCCCCAGCGAAAAAGTGAGCTTCACTTACGGCAAGATCAAGTGGACCTACACCCAGCAGAAACGCGCTGACGGCGCCGGCGGCGGTAACGTCAGCTCCGGCTGGGACCTGACCGCCAACAAAGCGATCGCCTAAGTCTCAGTAGCGAAGAAGTGCCAACCCGCCCACTGCCCTGGGCGGGTTGCAAGAATCTGTTCAATGTCCGCCGCGTGCGCGAGACCTTGCACGGCGAGTACCGCTTCGGAATGCTCATGCGCCCTAGGGCCAGTCCGTTTCTTCCGCTGTTTTCGCCCTGTTTCGCTCGTGACCGCCGGGCTTTGAACAGACTCTAAGGCACCCGGGGGCCGCCGCGCGCCGATTGGCCGCGGCGAGCTCCGGGATGTCCTTTACCCATGTCAAAGTCAATCCGGGAAGTAATGCTATGAAACGTTTGCTGATGGTCGCCGCGCTCGCCCTGTCGCTGGTGGGCTGCAAGACCAATCCTAACGCTCAACAAGCCTCCAACGACCCCGCCGTGATCAAGGCGGCGGAAGAGAAGGCCGCGCTGGACAAGGCCGTGGCCGCCAATATGGCCATAGACCCCAACCTGATCCCGTTTGAAAAAATGAGCCCCAAACTGTCCCCGGTGGGCGAGGCTCAACTGCAACTGCTGCTGCCCAAGCTCAAGACCGCCAAATCCATCCTGGTGCGCGGCCACTGCTACCGCGGCGACATCGGCAATGCCCGCGCCGCGGCGCAAACCCGCGCCATCGCCGTCAAGCAGTTCCTGAGCGACGCCGGCGTGCCGGCCAATAAAATCACCGTGCGTTACGACACCGAGCGTCAGCTGCACGCGGTGCGTCTGATCGCCAACTGAATCTCGGCGCCGGGCCGCCCAGCGCAAGCGGGCGGCCGGGCGTTTTCGGGTGCTTAAGCAAACCCGGCGCGGCCGCGCACGGTTTGCTTAAGGACTCGCCAATTGCGCAGTCGATTTGAATCAGGTTAACGCCATGGACCCCAGCACCCTGCTCGCCAGCTTCGCCTCCGCCTTCAACCAGGACCAGCGCCTGCTCACCCTCAGCCTGGGCGACGGCAGCGTGGCGGCCGAGCAATTGCTGCCGCTGAGTTTGGCCGGCGAAGAAGGCGTGTCCCGGTCTTACGCCTACCAGCTGACCTGTCTGTCTCCGGACGGCAAGATTGAACTCAAGAGCCTGCTCGGCCTGCCGGCCCGGCTCGGCATCCTGGACGCCGCCGGCGCGGAGAGCCTGCGCTGCGGCGTGGTGTCCAAGGCCGAGTGCCTGGGTTCGGACGGCGGCTTCAGCCGTTATCAGCTGACCATTGAGCCGCCGTTCGCGCTGCTGCGTCATCGCGTCAGCTCGCGGGTGTTCCAGGACCAGTCGGTGCCGGACATCGTCACGCAGATTCTGAGCGAGCATCAGCAGGCCAATCCGGTGTTCGCCCGCGTCCAGGCCCAGGACTTCAAGACCGGCCCGGCGTCGCCGCGCAGCTACTGTCTGCAATACCGCGAGAGCGATTACGATTTCATCGTGCGCCTGCTGCACGAAGAGGGTTACGCCTGGCGTTTCGATCACCTGGACGGCGACACGCCACAAGTGCGCTTGGTCGCCTTCGACGACCCCTACAGTCTGCCGCCGGCTACGGTCGAGCGAGTGCGCTTCCACCGCAGCGACGCCACCGAGGCCGAAGACGGCCTGACCGAGTGGAACGCCCAACGCCAGATCGTCCCCGGCGCGGTGGCTTTGGCCAGCTTCGATTATCAGCCGGTGCAGACCCAGCACAGCGGCGACGACAGCCGCATCGACCAGGGCCAGAACGGCAAGGCCTTGCAATCCTCCTTGCACGACTACGACCCGCAATCGCTGTACTACGCCGGCGACGCCGACCAGCTCAGCCACTACGCCCAGCTGCGCCAGCAAGCGCATGACCTGAACGCCAAGCAATTCAGCGGCGGCGGCAGCGTGCGCGGCCTGGCCGCCGGCCAGTGGTTCCGCCTGGACGACCATCCGGCCCACGACGGCGACAGCAGCGAACAGCGCGAATTCGTCGTCACCCGCCAAGCCTTAAGCGCGCGCAACAACCTGCCGGCCGACCTCAAAGCGCTGGCAAAAGCCGAGGACGCCCAACCCTTCCGCGCCGACTTCGACGCCCAACGCCGCGGCGTGCCGCTGACCCCGGCCTACGCCCATACCGAACTGGCCAAACCCAAATCCCGTGGCGTACAGACCGCCACCGTGGTCGGCCCGCAAGGAGAGGAAGTCCACACCGACCAGCACGGCCGCATCAAGGTGCAATTCCACTGGCAGAGGCCGGACGAACACCCGAGCATCGGCGCGGGGATGGACGACAAATCCTCCTGCTGGCTGCGCGTGGTGATGCCCAGCGCCGGCGCCGGCTGGGGCCATCAATTCATCCCGCGCATCGGTCAGGAAGTGCTGGTCGACTTCATCGAAGGCGATATCGACCGCCCGGTGATTACCGGCGTGCTCTACAACGGCAGCCACCCGACGCCGGACTTCAGCGGCGCGGGCGCCTTGCCGGCGAACAAGACCCTGTCCGGCATCAAATCCAAAGAACACCAGGGTGGCCAGTACAACGAACTGCTGTTCGACGACACCCCCGGCGAAGTCCGTGCCAAACTATCGAGCGAACCCGGCAAAACCCAACTCAACCAAGGCTTCCTCACCCAGCCGCGCAGCAACGGCAAGGCCGAGCCGCGCGGCGACGGCTTCGAACTGCGCACCGACAACCACGGCGCCGTCCGCGCCGGCCATGGCCTGCTGCTGAGCACCGAAGCGCAGAACGGCGCTGGGGGCAAACAACTGGCGCGCGAACAGGCGCAAAGCCAGCTGGACGCGGCCTTGGCCCTAAGCCAAAGCCTGGGGACACCGCCAGCGGCCAGCAGGCCGATACCATGGAAACCGGGCCGGAGGAAATCGGCCCGGACAACGCCAAAGCCGCCAAGAAAACCGAAGGCCATCTGCAACACCAGGCCGCGGCCTTGAAAGCCTGGGAGGCCGGCAGCAACACCGACAAGGACGGCAAAACCGCCAAGGACCAAGCCGGCCAACAGCCCTTGATCGTGCTGTCCGCACCGGCCGGCATCGCCAGCCTGAGCCAGCAAAGCCAGACCGTGGCGGCGGGGACCAATCTGGACCTGGTGGCGCAGCGGGACAGCAATCAAACCTCGGGCCGTCGCTGGATTCACAATGTAGGTCAGCACATCAGCCTGTTCGTCGCCGGGGTCAAGGACCAGATCGCGCTGAAGCTGATCGCCGCCAAGGGCAAGGTGCAAGTTCAAGCGCAGAGCGACAGCATCGAGGTGACCGGCGACCAGGACGTCAAGATCACCGCCATCAAGGGCCAGCAGTTGTGGAACGGCAAGAAGGAGATTCTGCTGACCAGCGGCGGCGCTTATGTGCGGATCAAGGACGGCAAGATCGAGCTGCACGCGCCCGGCACCGTCAGCTTCAAGGGCGGAAGCCACGATTGGAGCGGGCCGGCCAGCATGAGTCCGCCGTTCCCGCGCTTCCCCAACACCGTCTGCAAGACCTGCATGGCGCAAGGCTTCAAGCAGGCCAATCCCTTGGTGGCGGCTAAATGAGCCCGGCGGTGCTGTTGACCAAACCTTCTTCGGCCGCGTGGCTGGAACGGCTGTTGGAGCAAGCGCGGCAGGCGGAGCTGGAGTGGCTGGACTTCATCGTGGATCAGGGCGATATCGGCGACGCTTGGCAGAGCCGCGCCCCTGCCATGCATATGCCGCGCAGCCTCTTGCTGGAGACCCCGCACGCCGAGGCCGCCGACGAAGGGCCGGCCTTGCTGCGCTTGCCGCTGCACTCCCCGGCTGGATTGGAAAAATGGACGCGGCAGCTGGATAAATGGCAGGGCGAGCCGCGCTTGCTGGCCCTGTTGGGCGATTGGGATTTCGACGCCTTGGCCGAGCGGCTGAGCGCCTGTCTGCAAGCCTCCTGGGACCAGGGCCGACAACAGGGCGTGCTGCGTTTCAACGATCCGCGCGTGTTCGCCGCGGTCAGCGAGGCGCTGGAGCCGGCGCAGCGGCGTTTCCTGTTGGAGCCGGCCTTGCAATGGCATTGGCTGGACCGTGACGGCAACGCCCGCTGTCTGGAGCCGGATGTCGACATGATGCGGAGTTGGCCGCAGTGGGAGGAGGAGACCCTGAGCCTGTCGCCGTCGCAGATTGACGAATTGATGGTCTGGCACCAGGCGGAAAGCTGGCGCCAGGATCATCTGCTGACGCCGTCGATGTACGGGCTGAGCTCGCAGGAAGAACTGATGGCGCGGCTGGCGGCGGCGCACCGGGCGGCGGACCGGGCCAAGCTGTGGTCGGAGCCGGAACGCCAGCCCTTGATCGAGCGCCGCTTGAGAGAGCCGGTGTGAGCATGGCCGCGGCATGGGCGCGTTTTTGCGGGTGGCTGATTTTGCTGCTCCTGTCCGGCTGCACGACATCGCCCAAAACCATAGGCGTCGGCGCGCGGGTGGTGAATACCATGGCCGGCGCCGAGATTGTGCATGCCAGTTTTAACGGTCAGGGCATAGGCGGTTCCGGTGGGGAGGAGTGTTGCATCAGCCTGCCGGCGCAGTGGCGGCCGGGCATGACGGCGACGATAGAGTGGGTGAAGGATCCTAGTCCTGGGGTAAATCCAGGAGGGCGGCGTGCGCCGTCTTGGAATCCGGATGGAACGACGCCGCCGGAGTGGCGCCACTGGCTGAAGGAACACCAGGCTAACTATGTCCGCCATCGGCTTACGCTCCCCGTGCCGGCCTATGAGGATACTTGTGGTTTGTCCCTGGTGTTTTTGCCTTGCGATGAGGTGTATCCGCTGATTGACTGCCGGCAGCGCCAGCAAGTGTTTAGCGGTTTGCGGGAGAAAACCTCGGCAGAGTGGCGGCAGGAGCTGGCGCGACGCCTGGGCGGTCGCATGCGCTGCGAAGCGCCGGCGGAATCCGGCAAGGGCGGATGGTGATGCGAGCGCCAAACCGTGGCGAGATGGCTGCGGTGCACATGCCATGGCTGGCGTGGGCCGCTTGTGGCGTCTTGGCTTTGGGGCTGGCGGCTTGCCAGAACATCGCGCCGCCCAAAACCCTAGGCGCCGGCGCGCGAGTGGTGAATACCGTGGCGGGCACGTCGATTGTGCACGCCAGCTTTAACGGCCAGGGCATGGGCGGCGGCGGAGGCGAGGAGTGCTGTGTCAGCCTGCCGGAGCAATGGCGGCCGGGCATGACGGCGACGATAGAGTGGGTGGTGGATCCGAGTCCAGGGGTGAATCCTGGTGGGATTCGGCAACCTCCCCGGAGCAAGTATGGATCTATCACGGTGGAAGGCAGTAGATGGCATGAGGAGCATGAAGCTAATTATGTTCGCCGCAAGGTGACGATGGCGGTGCCCAGGTATGAAACCGTCTCTTCCTTGGTACTGGTGTTCCTGCCTTGCGACGAGGTGTATCCGTTGATTGATTCGGCAGAGCAGGGCCGGGTGTTTGGCGGTCTGAGAGGGCTGGCTTCGTCGGAGTGGGACGATGAAGTCATTCGCCGTTTGGGGCTGGGAAGGTCTGTGCGGCAGGCAGATGAACTCGATGGGCTTGGCCATGTGCGTTTGGCGTGTTGGCAGTGTGACTGAGTCAATCCGTATTTCCGCATGGAGGATAAAACCATGACGAGGATCGCTTTAACGATTGGTTTGCTGCTGGCCCTGGCCGGGTGCCGGAGTATGGAGCGGCCCAAAACCCTAGGAGCCGGCGCGCGAGTGGTGAATACCGTGGTGGGCACATCGATCGTGCATGCCAGCTTCAATGGCCAGGGCATGGGCGGTGGTGGAGGCGAGGAGTGCTGTGTCAGCCTGCCGGAGCAATGGCGGCCGGGCATGACGGCGACGATAGAGTGGGTGAAGGATCCGAGTCCGGAGCTTAATCCTGATGGGCGACGTGCGCCGCCTTGGAACCCCGACGGGACGACGCCGCCGGAGTGGCAGCGTTGGATGAAAGAGCATCAAGCGAATTATGTTCGCCGCAAGGTGACGATGGCGGTGCCCAAGTATGAAAAAGTGTCTTCCCTGATTCTGGTGTTCCTGCCTTGTGATGAGGTGTATCCGTTGATTGATTCGGCGGAGCAGGGCCGGGTGTTGGGCGGCTTGCGTGGTCGTGAAGACCGTTATCCGGAGATGGTCCGTCGGCTGGGTGGTCGGCAGACGTGTTCGGGAGGTGGATGATTCCCGGCTAGAGCCAGTTCCTGTCAGGCGATGGTTTTGGAATGGAACGGCAAATCGGAATTTAGCATTGAGGGTGAAAACGATGAAATGGTTCTCTGTTAGTGCATGGCTGTTCTTGACCCTGAGCCTGCTTGGATGTCAAAGCATGGCCCAGTCCAAAACTATAGGCGCTGGCGCGCGGGTGGTGAATACCATGTCTGGGATGACAATTGTGCATGCTCGCTTTAATGGCCAAGGCATGGGAGGCGGCGGCGGTGAGGAGTGCTGCGTCAGTTTGCCGGAGCAATGGCGGCCGGGCATGACGGCGACGATTGAGTGGGTGAAGGATCCGAGTCCTGGGGTGAATCCGGGTGGAGTTAAGCAACCTCCCCGAGGCAAATATGGGTCTATCACGGCGGAAGGTAGTAAATGGCATGAGGAACATGAAGCGAATTATGTTCGCCGTAAGGTGACGATGGCGGTACCCAAGTATGAAAAAGTTTCTTCCCTGGTTCTGGTGTTCCTGCCTTGCGATGAGGTGTATCCGTTGATTGATTCCGCGGAGCAGAGTCGGGTATTAGGAGGATTACGTGGTCGTGAAGACCGTTATCCGGAAATTATTCGTCGCTTGGGAGGAAAACAGACATGTCAGGCGCGTTGATTGCTCCTGCCTTTCCCTTGGCTGGTTATTTGCCGGTGGGGCTACCGCAGGTGATGGCTCAGCGCAGCGCTCAGTTGCGTGAGGTGGATGCCGCTAAGTGTGATGCGCGCCAAAAAGGACAGCCATCCCCATGTGTTCAAGTGCTGCATGTCAGCCTGTTCTTTGACGGTACCAATAACCATGGCGACTCGGATGATAAAGCCGACCCAGTCAACAGCAGCAATGTGCGCCGTTTATTCAATGCCTCTATTGGTAACGATGCAGGGAATGACTGGGGGTACTACAGCTATTACATCCAAGGGGTCGGCACGGTATTCAAGGAAATTGGCGAGGATGAGCCAAGTAGCAGTGGCCTGAGTTTTGCCTCAGGGGCGAAGACCGCATTCTCTGGGGAGTGACTCGGTTGGTTGATGCCATGCGTCGCGCGTATAGCGACCAAGGCGAGAAGCTGGAGGCGGGGGAGGCTCTCCAACTGATCAAAGACATGCAGTACACCTATGAGGAAGACGACAAAGGCGTCAAAAAACGCAGCAGCACCACGCTGGCGCAACGCCGCGCGGTGATGCAGAAAGTGCTGGCGCCGATTGTCGCCAAGCGCGAAGCCGACTACAAGCCGGAAATCCTGCGCATCAAGTTGTACATCTATGGCTTCTCGCGCGGCGCAGCCGAGGCGCGTTCCTTTCTGTGGCGGCTGCGCGAATTGATGGACGTCGAGGCCGGCACGCTGTGCGGCATCCCCGTCGCGGTGGAATTCCTCGGCCTGTTCGACACTGTGGCCTCGGTGGGTCTGACCGAGCTGGCGCCGGGGGCGGAGGGCCATATGGGCTGGGCAGACGGTACGATGAAGCTGCCGCCGGAGGCCGGCTTTCTGAAGCGCTGCGCGCATCTGGTCAGCGCGCACGAGCAGCGGCTGTGCTTTCCGCTGGACTCTGTGGCCATCGCCAACCGCAGTTATCCCGGCTGCGTGTTGGGTGAATGGGTTTACCCCGGCATGCATAGCGATGTGGGCGGCGGTTATCCGCCCAAGGATCAGGGCAAGGCGCGCGAGGGGCAGGGCATGCTGTTGTCGCAACTGCCCTTGCTGCATATGTACCGGCTGGCTTTTGACGCCGGCGCGCCCTTGCAGGCGGATAAGAGTTTGCTGGGGGATGCCGACGCGGAGCAATTGGCCATGCTGGAAGGACGCGAGCCCTGGCGTTTCATGAGTGATGTGACAAGCCGATTATTTATTTTCAACGAGGAGTTGATCCTGCGCTTCGAAGCCTGGCGTCAGCATGCCGGCAGCGGCGCGTCGCTGGAAGACCTGCTGCAGTGGCAGACCGCGCAGATCACCGCCTGGCGCATCGCCCGTTACGCAGGCGGCGTCGACGAGAAAGGCGGGCCGGGTTATCGCAACGCCGAGTTTTACAAAAACTCCCAGGACACGCCCAAGTGGCTGGTGAACGCGCAGGAGTCGGAGTGGAAGGCGCAGCGCCGCAAAGGCGTTGCCACCGGGGTGACGCTGAAGCCTAAGGGAAAAGAGGCGGACGCGAGCCAGGTTTCGGAGGGCTTCAAACCTAACCTCAATAAGCAGTACGAGCCGGTGATGGATCAGACCCAGTTGCGGGAGGGGCCAAGGACTTCGCCGACGATTACATGGGCCGAACCTCGCTGTCCTTCAACCTGATTGGCGGCTTCGCCACCTTCTTCACCGGCTTGTCCCGCCCGTTCAGCGACGATTGCCAGGCGGAACTGGTCATGCTGCGGGAGGATGGCAATGATTTGTACCCGGCGGTGGTCAAGGACGAGAAGCTGATGGCGCTGTACGACGAGCATGTGCACGACTCCCGCGCCTGGTTCATGCATTACGCGCTGGGCAAGCGCGAACCCCACGGCACTTATCTGCGCTACCGCACGGTGTTCTTCACCGACGGCAACAGCAATAAGAAGCCGATCTGCCAGGCGCCGCGCGCGCAGGAGATCCGGCGCGAGCAGCAACGCCAGGCCGAGGAACGGCGGGGCGAGCGTATTGGGGGAGGCCGGCATTGAGCCCGGCGCATCGACTTTATGGCGAGAGGGTTTCAAGAATGAACAAGCGAGCCTGGTGGGTTTGCGCCGCTTTGCTTTTGGGCTGCCTCTGCGCGCCGGCGCAGGCCGCCGCGCCGGACAAGGCGGCCGGCACCTATGTGCCGGCCGACGAGGACTGGTTGCCCAGCAGTCTGGTACTGCTGCCTTCGGGTCAGTTTGAATGGTTCATCAAGGGCAGCGGCGCGCGCACGGTGCGCGGCGATTGGACGCGCGGGCGGGGACGGATCGTCCTGCGCGCGGCGGCAGGCGGCGAAGCGCCGGCCTACCGGCAATTGCCCTATGCCTCCGGCCGCTTCATGGCCGCGGACCGCTACGACGAGGCGATGATGACGGTGGCGGTGCTGGCGGCCGGCCGCATGGGCGTGGCGGGAACGGAGGCCCTGCTGGAAGACGATCAAGGCCGGCAAGTGGAGGCCGAGGCTACCCGGACGCCGGGCTATCTGATCGCCTGGCAGCCTAAGGCATGGGGAGCGTGGCGCAAGGTGGGCCTGCGCCTGGCCGGCTCCGGGCAAGCTTGGCAGTGGTTCGAGGTGGACGCCGCCGGCAGGACGGAGCGGGCGGCCGGTTTCGAGCTGAGCAACGCCGACGCGGTGCAGCCCCTGTTCCGCCAGGCGGAGCTGGAGATCCAGGCGGACGGCGGCTTGACGATGCCCAAGCCGGCCCTGAGATTCCGGTGCGCTCCGTGTTGCGCTACCGCAAATTGGACCGTCCGCTGACGGCGGCGCAATTGGCCGGGCATTATCGGATGGAGAGCCGGACGGAGTCCGAGCTGGCTTTGCAGGCTGACGGCCAGGCTTCCTGGTCCTTGTTGGCCAGCCGCGCTTATTATCTGGAGGGCCGTTGGCGGGTGAGCAACGGCCTGGTGACGGTGGAGGCGCAATTGCCTGCTCAGGCGCCCAAGTACCGCCTGATGTCGGATGCGGAAATGAATGTGCGTCAGCCGGCCACGGCGCGGCAATTGATCGCCATCGTCGGCCAGCCGCGCGTGGGCGGGGCGGCCGGCATCGAGGTCCGCTTCGAGGCGGCGGGTAAAACGCTGGGACAGGCGGTCAGCCAGGCCAGCGGCGATGCGATCCTGGATTGGGACGGCAAGGCCGACGACTGGACCCGCGTGGCCTTGCGGCGTCAGGGCAGCGCCGACGCCTGGACCTGGCTGGAGGTGCCGGCCGCGCGCCGCGCGGACCGCCTGCTGGCCATCGCCGTCGACGACCTGGGGCTGAGCCGGCCGGCGATTCCCTCCTTGATCTTCGGCCTGGGCGAGGATGGCGGTCTGCTGCTGCGCGAGCCGCTGAACCATGACCTGGAAAAGTATTTCAAAACCAAGAAGTAGCGGTTTCCCGCCGGCGGCCAGCCCGCCGGCGCAACCGGACAACAATAGATGTGACGTGAGCCTTAATGCTTGAATCCTTATTGCCGTATTACGAACGCGAACTCGGACACCTGCGCCAGCTGTCCGGCGAGTTCGCGCGCCGCTATCCCAAGATCGCCGGCCGTCTGCAAATGGAAGGCGACCAGTGCGAAGACCCGCACACCGAGCGGCTGATCGAGTCCTTCGCCTTCCTGGCCGCGCGCATCCACAAGAAGCTGGATGACGAATATCCGGAGGTGGCGGCCAGCTTCCTCAATGTGCTCTACCCGCATTATCTGCAGCCGATTCCCTCCGCCACCATCGTGCAGTTCGAATGCGATCCGCAGCGGCCGGAAATCGCCAAGCGCTACCGGGTGGAGCGCGGCCAGTCGGTGCACGCGCCGGCGATGCAGGGCGTGGTGTGCAAATTCCGCAGCGCTTATCCGGTGGACCTGTATCCGCTGTCGCTGACCGAGGCCAAGCTGGAGCTGACCAGCGGCTCGCCCTATCTGCGCCAGCTGGCGCCGGACGCGGCGGCGGTGATGACGATGGAGTTCCATACTCACGGCGGCCTGGCGCTCAACGCCATCGGCCTGCAATCGCTGCGCTTCTTCCTGGACGGCGAGCCGGCGCTGATGCATCTGCTGTACGAAATGCTGCTGTCCAATGTCCTGAGCGTCAGCGTGGGCGACGGCAGCGAAGACCCGGCCCGCACGCGCAAGCTGCCGGCGGACAGCCTGCGGGCGGTGGGCTTCGGCCGCGAGGAAGGTCTGCTGGACTACGACGAACGCTCCTTCATGGGCTATCGGCTGCTGACCGAGTACTTCTGCTATCCGGACAAATTCCTCTTCGTCGATCTGCTGCGCTTGGACAAGGCGGTGGCGCGGCTGGACGGCGATAAGCTGGTGCTGCGGATCTTGCTGGACGAATACCCGGACAGCGAGCGTCACAACCGGCTGCAGACCCAGTTGCAGGCCCAGCACATGAAGCTGGGCTGCACGCCCATCGTCAACCTGTTCACCCAGCCGGGCGAGCCCATCCGCGTCACCCACCAGAAAGCCAGTTACCCGGTGCTGGTGGACGCGCGCAAGCAGCAGGCTTACGAGGCGATCCAGATCAAGCGCGTGGTGCGGGTGGAGAAATCCGGAGACGGCGAAAGCAGCGAGGAAGTGCCGTCCTTCTACGCGATACGCCACGGCAGCGAAAAAAAGACGCCGCGCTTTTATTGGCACGCCAGCCGGGAGCCCTCGCCGCGCCAGAGCGACAAGGGCACCGATCTGGAGCTGCACCTGGCGGACCTGGAGTTCAACGCGGTGCGGCCGGCCACCGAGGTGCTGAGCCTGGAACTGCTGTGCAGCAACCGTGATCTGCCGGAGCAGATTCCCTTTGGCGGCAGCCAGTCCACCCAGCGGACGGATTTCTCGCTGCCGGGCCATTCCGTGGTCAAGCGCGTGCGCCTGTTGCGCAAGCCCAGCGCCAGCCAGCGTTGCCCGCTGGGGCGCGCGGTGCAGTGGCGGCTGGTGTCGCATTTGTCGCTTAACTACATGTCCATCGTGGATTCCGGCTGCGCCGCCTTGCAGGAAATGCTGGCCTTGTACAACCTGACCGATTCCCCGGTGAACGTGCGCCAGATCCAGGGCGTGGTGGGGATAGAAAGCCAGCCGGCGGTGACCCGCGTGTCCGGCCGCGATTTCAGCGGCTTTGTCCGCGGCAGCGAAATCCGCCTGACGCTGGACCCGGATTACTATGTCGGCGGCAGCGTTTATCTGTTCGCCGCGGTGCTGGAGCGTTTCTTCGCGCTGTATTGCGCGCCCAATAGTTTCACCCGTTTGCGGGTGCATGCGGTTCAACAAGACGAGGAGGTAGCCTCATGGCCAGCCCGAGCCGGCGAAGCCCTCGTGATCTGAAACTGGAGCTGGCGCGCGACGCCAGCCAGTTCGGCTTTTTCCAGGCGGTGCGCATCCTGGGCCTGTCCGCGCGCAAGCGCGGCGAGCGCCGCGGCCGGTTGCCGGCCAGCTTGCGCTTCCGCTCGCTGGCCTCGCTGTCCTTCCCGCCCAGCGAGCTGTGTCGTTATCAGCCGGCCAAGGAGCCGGAGCAGCTGGACGCCACCGACGAGATGACGGTCAGCTTCATCGGGCTGACCGGGCCCAGCGGCGCCTTGCCCACCAGTTATACCGAGCTGCTGCTGGAGCGCCGCCAGCAGTACAAGGACGGATCGCTGCACGCCTTCCTGGACATCTTCAGCCACCGCGCCACTGCCTTGTTCTTCGGCGCCTGGCGCAAATACCGCTATTGGCTGGAAGTGGAGGCCGGCGAGCGCGACGGTTTCACCCGCAATCTGCTGGACCTGGGCGGCCTGGGCCTGTCCCAGCTGCGCAAGCAGATGGGGCCGGACGCGAGCCTGGACGAAAACCTGTTCATCTATTACGCCGGCCTGCTCAGCCAGAAGCCTTTGTCGGCGCAGGCGCTGGAAACGCTGATCCAGGGCTTTTTCGGCGTGGACGCCGCATTGGAGCAATTCATCGGCCAGTGGATGCAGGTGCCGGCGGCGGAGCAAAGCCGGCTGGGCGACAGCGAGAGCGAGCTGGGCGTGTCCTTGTTCGCCGGCGCCCGGGTTTGGGACCGTCAGACCAAGCTGCAGCTGCGCTTGGGCAGCATGCGCCGCGCCCAGTTCGAAGCCCTGCTGCCCGGCGGCCCCGGCGCGCAGGCCTTGCAGGCGCTGCTGCAATTCGCCGTCGGCCATAATCTGGCGGCCGACGTCAGCCTGGTGCTGGACAAGCGCGACGTGCCGGCGGCGCAGCTGGGCGGCCCGGCGGACCTGCGTCTGGGCGGCAATTGCTGGCTGGGCCCGCAGAAGCAAGATCCTGAAGACATGCGCTACGCGCTGCTGCATTGAGCGGCGCGAGCGGAATCGACTTTTCATTTTGAGCGTATTGGAACGATATGTCCGTATCCCTGAAAGCCCTGATCGACAGGCTGACCCCCACCGCCCGCCAGGCGATTGAGCAGGCGGCCAGCCGCGCGCTGGCGCGCACGCATTTCGAAATCGAGATCGAACACGCGCTGCTGGCGATGTTCGACCAGGACAACAACGCCGCGCTGGCGGCGCTGCACGCGCTGGGCGCGGACCTGCCGCGCATCGAGCGCGAGCTGGAAGCCGCGCTGGACGCCTTCCGCAGCGGCAATACCCGCAACCCGGTGCTGTCCGGCTGGCTGCCCAAGTGGCTGGAAAAAGCCTGGCTGCTGGCCAGCGCGGAACAGGGGCAGGACGATGTGTCCACCTTGGACCTGTTGCTGGCGCTGTGGCAGGACGAGGCGCTGCGCGGCGCGTTGCAGTCCGGCTCCGCCGCGCTGGCGCGCCAGGACGCCGGCCGCCTGCAGGGCGCTTACGCCGCCTTGCGTCAGCACGGCGGCGAGGCCTCGGCCAACGCGCCGGCCGCCGAAGCCGGCGCGGAGCCGACGATGGCCGCGCCCGCGGCCGGCAAGCGCGGCAGCCCGGCGCTGGACAAATACACGATAGACCTGACCGCCCAGGCCAAGGCCGGCAAGATCGACCCCATTCTGGGACGCGACGTTGAAATCCGTCAGATGATAGACATCCTGATGCGTCGCCGGCAGAACAACCCCATCCTCACCGGCGAGCCGGGCGTGGGCAAGACCGCTGTGGTGGAAGGCCTGGCGCGCAAGATCGTGCACGGCGAAGTGCCGCCGGTGCTGGCGGGCGTCACCCTGCGCACCCTGGACCTGGGTCTGTTGCAGGCCGGCGCCAGCGTCAAGGGCGAGTTCGAAAACCGCCTGCGCCAGGTGATAGACGAGGTCAAGGCCAGCCCGGTGCCCATCATCCTGTTCATCGACGAGGCCCACACCTTGATCGGCGCCGGCGGCGCGGCGGGCCAGAACGACGCGGCCAACCTGTTGAAACCGGCGCTGGCGCGCGGCGAGCTGCGCACCATCGCCGCCACCACCTGGGCCGAGTACAAAAAGTACTTTGAAAAAGACGCCGCGCTGGCGCGCCGCTTCCAGGTGGTGAAGGTAGAAGAACCGGCGCCGGAAATCGCCGTGCAGATGGTGCGCGGTCTGACCCCGGCGATGGCCGAGCACCACAAGGTGGAAATCCTCAACGAGGCGGTAGCCGCCGCCGTGCATCTGTCCAGCCGCTACATCGCCGGCCGCCAGCTGCCGGACAAGGCCATCAGCGTGCTCGACACCGCTTGCGCCCGCGTCGCGCTGTCGCGCGCCGGCAAGCCGGGGCCGATCGAAGACGTGTCGGTGCTGATAGACAATATCGACCGCGAAGTGGCCGCGCTGCAGCGCGAAGAAGGCCACGCCGAACGCATCGCGGAGCTGGAAGCCCGGCGCGCCGAACTGCAGGCGGACCTGGAGAAATTGCACGCCGCCTGGGATGAACAGCAAAAGCTGGTGGCGGAAATCGACGAGCTCAAACAGCGGCAGGCCGAGGCCAAGCCGGCCAAGGGCAAGAAGCTCAGCCCGTTGCAGACCAAGCGCAAGGCGCTGCGCGAACTGCAGAAGCTCCAGCCGCTGGCCTTCGAGTGCGTGGACGAGAGCGTGATCGCCGACGTGATTTCCGGCTGGACCGGCATCCCGCTGGGCCGCATGGTCAGCAATGAGCTGGAGCAGGTGCAGAAGCTGGCCTCGCTGCTGGGCGCGCGCGTCATCGGCCAGGATCACGCCTTGGAGCAGATCGCCGAGCGGGTGCAGATCGCCAAGGCCAATCTGGAAGACCCGGGCAAGCCCAAGGGCGTGTTCCTGCTGGTGGGGCCGTCCGGCGTGGGCAAGACCGAAACCGCGCTGGCGTTGGCCGAGGCCTTGTACGGCGGCGAGCGCAATCTGATCACCATCAATATGTCGGAATACCAGGAAGCGCACAGCGTGTCCGGCCTCAAGGGCTCGCCGCCGGGCTATGTCGGTTACGGCGAGGGCGGGGTGTTGACCGAGGCGGTGCGTCGCAAGCCCTACTCGGTACTGCTGCTGGACGAGGTGGAGAAAGCCCATCCGGACGTGATGGAGCTGTTCTTCCAGGTCTTCGACAAAGGCCTGCTGGAAGACAGCGAAGGCCGCGAAGTCGATTTCAAGAACACCATCATCCTGCTGACCTCCAACGCCGGCTCCGATCTGGTGATGCGCGCCTGCGAGCACGGCGTCACCGTCGAAGGCGAAACCCGCGATCCGACGCCGGAAGACCTGGTGGAGATTTTGCGGCCCACCTTGCAAAGCGTGTTCAAGCCGGCCTTCCTCGGCCGTCTGACCATCGTGCCCTATCTGCCGATCAGCGACGAAGTGCTGCGCGCCATCGTCGGCCTCAAGCTGAACAAGATCCGCCAGCGCATCGCCGACAACCACGGCGCGCAAGTGGAGTTCCCGGAAGAACTGGCGGAACAGATGGCGGCGCGCTGCCTGGACGTGGACAGCGGCGCGCGCAACGCCGACGCCATCCTGACCCGCACCCTGCTGGCGCAGATATCCAGCGACCTGCTGGCGCGCATGGCTTCCGGCCGCCCGGTGAAGAAGATCGCCGTCTCGCTCAAGGGCGAGCAGGTCAAAGTGCGGCTGAGCTGAGGAAACGCGTCCATGTGGAAAATGTTGGGCCTGTTCGGGGTCAGCACCGTCGCCTGGTGGGGGCTGCTGTGGCTGGTGTTGCCGCAAAGCTGGCAGCGCATCAGCCCGTCGGCCATCCTGCTGCTGCACCTGGGGCCGCCGATGTTGCTCAGCGCCGGCGTCAAGCTATGGGGCTATCTGAAGGAAAAGCGCGCCAAGCAGGAAGAGACCGAGCAAGAGAGCGCGGCCGAGGCCGAGCGCCAGTCCGCGCGCGAGGCCGCGCGCGAACGGCATCTGGCCGAGCTGCGCGAACGCCAGGCCGTGGTGGACTGCCGCTGGCTGTGGGCGCGCGCCGTGCCGGCCCATGGCGAGCCGGACTGGCTGGCGGAAGCGCCGGAAGGCTGTCTGTGGTCCTGCCTGGACGCGGCCGACCTTGACGCCGACGAGGCGCTGGAAGGACTGCGGCCGCATGTGACCGAGGCCTTGCAGGAACTCTACGCCGTCGCGCCCGGCGCGGCCTGGCTGCCGCTGGTGATGGAAGTGGTGCCCAGCCTGTCCGGCATCGAGCAGATCGCCGCGGTCAAGGAATGGCAGACGGTCGCCATGGCCGAAACGCTGGACGACGGCGAATGGCCGACGCCGGAAGCGCGCTTCCTGGCGGGCGCCGGCACCGGCACGGTGGCGGACCGCGCGCGGCAGCTGCTGCAACAACAGCCGGAACTGCCGGGCGTGATCATGCTGGGCGCCGACGCGCCCTTGCTGACGCGGGGCGGCGAAGAGCGGGACGAGAGCGACCCCGCCACGGCGGAACGCCTGCGCTGGCTGGGCAAGCCGGGCCTGGCCGTCGCCGTCATGCTGTTCCTGCGCGAGCAATTGCCTGAGCCCGATTTGGGCCCCGTCGCCGTGGCCGAGGGCGCCGATCCTTATCAGCCTTATTGGGAAAAAGACTTCAGCCGCGCGGGCGGCAGTTGGGGCGTGGTGCCGGCCCGTCATCAGGCCGGCCTGGCCGAGCTGCCGGTCTTGGCCCAATTGGGGCAGTCCAGCGCGGCCGCTGCGCCGCAGGAGCGCGCCTTGCAACTGACGCGGCAACTGCAACCGGTGCTGGACAACGCCTTGGTCAATGCTGCGCTGCTGGATTACCCGTTCAGCCCGGAGGACGCCAAGCCGGAAAACGATAAGGCGGCCAGCCTGGGCTGGCTGGTGCACAACGGCGGCGACGTAGACGCCGGCGGCGTGCGCCTGGCCGCCATCGCCAGCGCCTTGAACCGCCACGCGGTGGAGCTGCACCCCATCGACGAGGCCAGCAATCTGGCGCGGGAGTGGGGCGACGTCGGCGTCGCCGCCGACGCCATGCTGGCCGCCGCCGCCGTCAGCCACAGCGCGCGCCTGGCCGCTCCGGCCCTCATTACTCAATTCAGCAACGATCATGTGGCGCTGGCCATGGCCAGACCGCCGCGCGAGGAGGCCACAGCATGAAACGCGTGATCCGATTGGGCGACCCCACCGATCATGGCGGCAAAGTCGTCAGCGCCGCATCCAGCACCACCTTGTTCGGCAAGCAGGTCGCCTGCCTGGGCGACGCCGTCACCTGCCCGCAGCAAGGGCACGTCAACTGCACCATCGTGGAAGGCGACCCCAGCTGGGTGGTCGGCGGCAAGCCGGTGGCGCTGGAAGGCCATAAAGTCAGCTGCGGCGCCTCGCTGATCTCCACCATGCCGGAAGTCGGCAAGGGCTGATCGCAACACCTCTATATATAGAAGCCACAAAGCATGGAAAACATCGAACAAACAGTGCAGCAATTGCTGGTCCCCATCCCCGGCGGCTGGCCGGCGGGGAGGACCTGGCTTACTCCACGCTTTTCG
>NZ_CP053750.1:0-3215000 GCF_021496765.1 Chromobacterium sp. Beijing | reverse complement strand
TGGGGAGGTAGGCAAATCCGCCTTCCCTTAAGGCCGAGACGTGATGACGAGGGTCTACGGACCTGAAGTGACTGATACCACGCTTCCAGGAAAAGCCACTAAGCTTCAGCTGCATAAGAACCGTACCGCAAACCGACACAGGTGGGCAGGATGAGAATTCTAAGGCGCTTGAGAGAACTCAGGAGAAGGAACTCGGCAAATTGATACCGTAACTTCGGGAGAAGGTATGCCTCTTAGAGTGAATCCCCTGCGGGAGGAGCTTTGAGAGGTCGCAGAGAATCGGTGGCTGCGACTGTTTAACAAAAACACAGCACTGTGCCAACACGAAAGTGGACGTATACGGTGTGACGCCTGCCCGGTGCTGGAAGGTTAAGTGATGGGGTGCAAGCTCTTGATCGAAGCCCCAGTAAACGGCGGCCGTAACTATAACGGTCCTAAGGTAGCGAAATTCCTTGTCGGGTAAGTTCCGACCCGCACGAATGGCGTAACGATGGCCACACTGTCTCCTCCTGAGACTCAGCGAAGTTGAAGTGTTTGTGAAGATGCAATCTCCCCGCTGCTAGACGGAAAGACCCCGTGAACCTTTACTGTAGCTTTGCATTGGACTTTGAACAGACTTGTGTAGGATAGGTGGGAGGCTATGAAGTGGGAACGCTAGTTCTCATGGAGCCGTCCTTGAAATACCACCCTGGTGTGTTTGAGGTTCTAACCTTGGTCCGTGATCCGGATTGGGGACAGTGCATGGTAGGCAGTTTGACTGGGGCGGTCTCCTCCCAAAGTGTAACGGAGGAGTTCGAAGGTTACCTAGGTACGGTCGGAAATCGTGCTGATAGTGCAATGGCAAAAGGTAGCTTAACTGCGAGACCGACAAGTCGAGCAGGTGCGAAAGCAGGACATAGTGATCCGGTGGTTCTGAATGGAAGGGCCATCGCTCAACGGATAAAAGGTACTCCGGGGATAACAGGCTGATACCGCCCAAGAGTTCACATCGACGGCGGTGTTTGGCACCTCGATGTCGGCTCATCACATCCTGGGGCTGTAGCCGGTCCCAAGGGTATGGCTGTTCGCCATTTAAAGTGGTACGTGAGCTGGGTTCAAAACGTCGTGAGACAGTTTGGTCCCTATCTGCAGTGGGCGTTGGAAGTTTGACGGGGGCTGCTCCTAGTACGAGAGGACCGGAGTGGACGCACCTCTGGTGTACCGGTTGTGACGCCAGTCGCATTGCCGGGTAGCTAAGTGCGGAAGAGATAACCGCTGAAAGCATCTAAGCGGGAAACTCGCCTGAAGATGAGACTTCCCTGAGGGCTTGACCCTCCTGAAGAGTCGTTCGAGACCAGGACGTTGATAGGTCGGGTGTGGAAGCGCTGTGAGGCGTTAAGCTAACCGATACTAATTGCTCGTGAGGCTTGATCCTATCATTTGAGTGGCTTGGGAAACCGAGTGACGAGATAGTGGTTGTGCGACACAATTGAATACCGAATATATGTGGGTTGATCCAGGATCGACCTAGGCTTCTTCAAGTTTGTACCAGTTTATGTCTGGTGGCCATAGCGAGGTGGTCCCACGCCTTCCCATCCCGAACAGGACCGTGAAACGCCTTAGCGCCGATGATAGTGTGGCATTCGCCATGTGAAAGTAGGACACCGCCAGACGCCCCATTGCAAAGCCCAGCTCACACGAGCTGGGCTTTATGCATTGCGCTGCCGGACGGAACTAGAAGCAAGCCTCCCCAAAGGGAGGCTTTGTTGCGTCCGGACGGAGCCGCCGCTTCTCCTTATCTTCCGTTTTCCTTCTCTTTTCCTGGCTTGTTGTTGGGTGCCGATGCGGCAAACGCCATACCCATGTCTTAATTACGGGTTTGATGAACTAAGTCGACGGTGATCATCTAAATAAATAGTTACTGAATAAAATTAAAAAACTTTATACCACTGCACTAGGAAAGGACGCGAATGAGCGAGCATCTGTGTCGGGAAGGCCATTGCGGCGAAACCATCGGCCGGCGGACGGTGATGAAAACCGCGCTGGGCGCGGCGGCGCTATTTGCCATCGGCGCCAACGGGGGCGTGAACGGCGTGGCTTACGCGGCGTCTTTGAGCAAGACGCAGCGGGACGCGATGACGCCGGAGCAGGTGCTGGCGGAGATGGCCAAGGGCAATGAACGTTTCCGCACCGGCAAGCCGATGCAGCACGATTACCTGGCGCAAAAGCGTTCCAGCGCCGAGGGGCAATACCCCGCCGCGGTGGTGCTCAGCTGCATAGACTCGCGCGCGCCGGCGGAAATCGTGATGGACGCCGGCATAGGCGATACCTTCAATTCGCGGGTGGCCGGCAATGTGGTGAATGACGACTTGCTGGGCAGCATGGAGTTCGCCTGCGCGGTTGCTGGCGCCAAGGTGGTGCTGGTGATGGGGCATACCGCCTGTGGGGCGATCAAGGGGCGATAGACCATGTGGAGCTGGGCAATCTGACCGGCTTGCTGGCGCGCATCCGCCCGGCGATTGCGCAGACCCGCTACGAGGGCGAGCGCAGCAGCAAGAACGCGGAGTTTGTCGATGCGGTGGCGCGCAGCAATGTGCTGCATACCATTGATCAGATCCGCAAGCGCAGCGATGTGCTGGCCAAGCTGGAGAAGGAGGGCCGGATCAAGATCGCCGGCGCCATGTACCATTTGAGCGGCGGCCGCCTCGAGTTTCTGTAAGCGCCGTCGATAGGGGGCCGGCGGCGTTCAGCTCGCCGGCGCTCTCAACCGTTCCGCCATGTCCTCCTCCGAACAGACCTCGATGCCGGCCTGCCGCAATAGGCTGGCGGCCACGCCTTCCCCGTCCTTGAGCGTGCCGGAAAACTCGCCGTCGTAGATGCGGCGCGTGCCGCAGGAGGGGCTGTTGGCTTTCAACAGCGCTTGTCGGCAGCCATGGGCTTGCGCCAGACGCAGGCATGCCTGGGCGCCGCGCAGAAAGGCGGCGCTGACGTCTTCGCCTGCGGCGGTTTCCACGGTGGCCTGGCCGCGCAAGGCGGCCGCGCCGTCGCCGCCGCGCAGTTCCGCCGCCGGCCTAGGCGTGGGCAGCCCGCCCATGCATTCGGGACAGGCGGAGATCAGGGTGAAATCCCGGCGCAATCGCGCCCAGTCCCGTTCGGCCAGCGGTTTGGCCTGGCCGTCGTAGCGCACGGGCTGCCCCAGCAGGCAGGCGCTGACCAGCAAAGTCGGTTTCATTTCCATCGCGTTTCCAATAGCGTCGCCAGCTTGAGCGCGGCGGCGTGAAGTTCTTGTTCCTCCACACCTGCGTAGCCCAGCACCAGCCCGCTGCGGTCCGGCCGTCCGATGAAGTGCTTGGCCAGCGGGCGCAGCCACAGCTGCTGCCGGGCGGCGGCCTGGCTGAGTTCCTCTTCGTCGAAGCCGGCGGGCAGTTGCGCGACCAAGTGCAGGCCGGCCTCGCCTGCGGACAGCGGCAGCGCGTCTCCCAAGGCGCGCTGCAGGGTGCCGCGCAGCAGTTGTTGCCGCAGTTGGTAGAGTTCGCGCATATGTTTGATGTGGCGGGCGAAATGGCCTTGTTCGATGAAATCGGCCAAGGCCGCCTGCACCTGATAATTGCCTTCCCGGTACAAGCGCGCCTGCACGCGGCGGAACGGTTCCACCAATTCTTCCGGCAGGATCAGATAGCCCAGGCCCAGCGCCGGAAACATCACTTTGCTGAAGGTGCCGAGATAAATGACGCGTTCGCTGTCGGCCAGGCCTTGCAGGGAGGCGATGGGGTGGGTGGCGTAGCGGAATTCGCTGTCGTAGTCGTCCTCGATGATCCAGCTGTCGTGCTGTTTGGCTAATTGCAGCAGCGCGAGCCGCCGCGCCAGCGACATGACGACGCCGGTCGGGTATTGGTGGGACGGCGTGATGTAAATCAGGCGCGGCGGCGCGGCCTGATGCGCTGGCGTCGGGGCCATGCCCTGAGCGTCGACCGGGATCGGGACGATGTCCAATTCCGACGCGCGCAGCGCGGCTTGCGCGCCGCTATAGCCGGGGTCCTCCACCCAGGCGGCGTCGCCGGGGTCGGCCAATAGCCGTGCGAGCAATTCCAGCCCTTGTTGCGCACCCTGGATGATGACGATTTGCTCCGGCTGGCAGCGAACCGAGCGGGATAGATACAGGTATTGGCTGAGGGAACGCTTGAGCTCGGGCAGGCCGCCGTCGTGGCGATAATGCAGATGATCCAGTTGCGGACGCTGGATATGCTGTTGCAGGCAACGCTGCCACTGGGCATGGGGGAATTGCTTCAGTTCTGGCGTGCCGGGGGCGAAGGCGCCGGCCAGCCCGGTGGGCAGCGAGCACTGCCCGGAGACGCGTTGGCCGCGCTGAGACAGCCCCGGGTGTTGCGGAGCGCGCTGAGGCGGCGAGGCGCTGGGGCTGAACAGGGCGGCGACATAAGTGCCGGAGCCGTGGCGGCTTTCCAGATAGCCTTCGGCGGCCAGTTGCTCGTAGGCGTTGAGAATGGTGTTGCGGCCCAGCGCCAGCTCCGCCGCCAGCGCGCGGCTGGCGGGCAAGGGCGCGCCGCCGGCCAGCTGACCGGCGCGGATCAGTTCGCGCAATAAACGGTAGAGCTGGCGCGCCAAACTTTCCGCGCCCTGGCGTTGCAAGCGCTGACGCAGGAAATCGATCAACCACTCGGCGGACAAAGTGGTTCCTTCAGATTTTGCATGGTGGCACTGTTTGGGGTATGACTTGTCGCTTAGGCTAACAGCATTCCCAGAGCCGCAGGAGAAAAAAATGTTGAGTCAGCAGGATTTTTACGCCGCCAAGCTGGCGTACGAGATGGACGCGGCCGATGTCTGGAGCGCCTTGCAAGCCGGGGAGAAATTGGTCCTGATCGACGCCCGCGCGGAAGAGGCCTTCCGCAAGGAAACCCTGCCCGGCGCCGTGTCCGTGCCGCACCGGACCATGGATGAGGCGAGCACCGCGCATTTGCCCAAGGATGCGGTCCTGGTGTCGTTCTGCGACGGCATAGGCTGCAACGCGTCGACCAAGGGCGCTTTGAAGCTGGCGCGTCTCGGCTTCAATGTGCGCGAACTGCAAGGCGGCCTGGATTGGTGGGTGCGCGATGGCTACGCGACCACGGCGCGCGCCGGCGTCGCCGTGTCCTGCGCATGCTGAAAGGGGAGGCGATGTTGGAAACGGGTATGGCGCAGGCGGGCGAGGCCAACGCTCTGGGGCAGGCGGTGGGATGGCCGGTGGCCGACTGGCGCGAGGCGGCTTGGCCGCCTAAGACGGATCTGCAGGGACGCTTCTGCCGGCTGGAGCCGTTGCAGGCGGAGCGGCACGGTCCCGCTTTGTTCGCGGCGATGGGCGCGGACGCGGAAGCGCGCAACTGGACTTATCTGAGTTACGGGCCGTTTGCCGATTACGCTGACTACTACGGCTGGCTGGCCGAGCAGCAATGGCGGCGCGATCCGCATTTTTACGCGATCGTGGACGCGGTCAGCGGGGAGGGGCTAGGCGTGGCCGCCTATCTGCGCATCGATCCGGCCATGGGCTGCATCGAAGTCGGGCATCTGAATTTCTCGCCCTTGCTGCAGCGTCGGCCGGCGGCGACGGAAGCGATGTATCTGTTGATGCGCCAGGCCTTTGAGCTGGGCTATCGCCGTTATGAGTGGAAGTGCGACGCGCTGAACCTGCCTTCGCAGCGAGCGGCGCAGCGGCTGGGCTTCCGCTTCGAAGGCGTGTTCCGGCAGGCCATGGTCTACAAGGGGCGCAATCGCGACACCGCCTGGTTTTCCATCCTGGATCAGGAGTGGCCGGCCTTGCGGCAAGGCTTCGAAGCCTGGCTGTCCGCGGACAACTTCGACGCGGCGGGCGGGCAGCGCCGGACGCTGGCGCAATGGCGGGACGGGGATTGATTTTGCCGGCGGACTTCAAGCCGCCCCGCTAGGCAGGTACAATGAGTGTTTGATTTATTGAATAGATTTGCTTGCCAGATGAAATCCCTGCCGCGTAATGCCCGCATCAAGGGCGAGCCGTTCTTGCCCAACCGCTTCATTTTTGGTGATGCCGTCGACGATCAGGGCCTGGAAGGTTCCGAGTACCTGATTCACACGGAAACGCCGGCTTTTGTCTGCCGCCTGCTTGGCGACGACGACACCGACTTTCCCGGCCGCGAGCGGGAAGGCCTGGTCAGCGCCATGCTGTTCGACGAGGCGGACAATGTGACGGTCTATGTCTGCAATCTGCGCCTGCGCTTGTTCGACTTCAACTTCAGCAATGAAGACGAGATGCCGACCGTGGGCCAGTTGCAGGCGATCTGCGATGAGGCGATGCAGGCTTATCAGCGCCTGCACAAGGCCTACGCTGACCGCGAGGCCGCCGGCCCGGTGCCGCGCGAGATGCGCGCCGGCCCCACCGAGCCGCTGCCGCCGGCGGAGCGCGGCCGCGCGGTGAACCAATTGGTGGAACTGGCGCGGCGCGCGGTGGATCAGCCTATGGACCGGGCGCAGCTGGCGGGCGAGGTGCAGATGGCGCTGGCGGCCGGCGATCAGGCGGTGTTCACCGAATCGCAGTTGGCGCTGTTGTCCCAGCCGGCCGCGAGGCAGTTGCTGGTGAATTGCGCGCGCGACGCGATCGCCTTCCCCGAGGTGATGCGCAAGGACGGCGCGGTGGTGTCGTTCGAGCTGTGGGCTTTGCCGTTCGCGTTTTCACGCGCCCAGGGCGGGGTGTGGTGGCATTTCCCGCAGCTGGAGCGGCTGGAGGTGGCGCTGGCGGACGCGCTGGAGGTGCCGGAGCAGTCGATATTGTGGATTTCTCCCACCTTGTTCACGCTGGAGATGCTGAACGAGCGCGCCTGCCAGGACTTGGTGCAATTGGCGCCGGTGATGGACGCCGGCTGCGATTTCGCGCCGCTGGACCCGGACTCCTCGCGCGCCACTTACGAGGCGGCGCGCAAGACCAACGAGCCGCAATTGGTGCTGGCCTGGATTCCCTTCCTGGTGGAGCGCGGCGCTTTGCCGCCGGAGCAGGCGCGCCGTCTGGCGCGCAAGGCGCTGGACGCGGCGATGCCGCTGGTGCAGCAGGCGGTGGGGGCCGAGATGGAATACGGCGAGGCCGAGCTGTTCGCGCCGCTGCCTTGGTGGGAGGCGGTGCAGACCGGCGTGCGGGCCTGGAACCGCAAACGCCTGGGCGTGACCGCGGCGCTGCTGGCCGCGAGCGCCGGCGGGGTGCAGGAACTGGAGGCAGTGGCGGAATACCAGCCGGAATTGCAGGGCTATGAGGTGGGCTTCCGCCTGCGCGGTCGCGAGGAATCCGCCGCGCACGCGCCGTGGCTGGTGACGCCGGACGTGGCGCCTGAGCGCGACGAGGCCTGGCGCGATCTGGCTGAATGCCTGAAAGAGGCCGGCATCCCCTTGTCGGAGACCTTGGCCAAGTTCCACTGAGGCCATTGTCTTCGCCATAAGAATCTGTTTACGGTCTCGCGAGCTAAGGCGAGACAAGGCGAAAACGGCTGAGAAAGCGGAATGTACACACGGTACATGAGCATTTCGAAGGTGTACTCACCGTGTAACGCGTCCACGACGCGCAGCAGATCGTAAATAGGTTCTAAAAAACGGGCTGGATTTCCAGCCCGTTTCGCATTGGCGCGGCGCTTTACTGGTCGATGCCGCCCAGCAGCACGTATTTGATTTCCAGATAGTCCTCAATGCCGTACTTGGAGCCTTCGCGGCCCAGACCGGATTGCTTGACGCCGCCGAAGGGCGCGGCCTCGTTGGACAGGATGCCGGTGTTGACCGCCACCATGCCGTATTCCAGACCCTCGGACACGCGGAAGATGCGGCCGATGTCGCGGGCGTAGAAGTAGCTGGCCAGGCCGAACTCGGTGTCGTTGGCCATCTGGATCGCTTCCGCCTCGCTGTGGAAGCGGAACAGCGGCGCCAGCGGGCCGAAGGTTTCCTCCTTGGCCACCTTCATCCGCGGCGTGACGTCGGTGATCACGGTCGGCTCGAAGAAGCTGTGGCCCAGCGCGTGGCGCTTGCCGCCGGCCACCAGCTTGCCGCCCTTGGCCAGCGCGTCGGCGATGTGCTCTTCCACTTTGCTCACCGCGTTCATGTCTATCATCGGGCCCTGGGTGACGCCGGCCTCCAGGCCGTTGCCCACCTTGAGCTTGGCCACCGCGGCGGCGAACTTCTCGGCGAAGGCGTCGTAGACGCCGTCCTGCACCAGCAGCCGGTTGGCGCAGACGCAGGTCTGGCCGGCGTTGCGGTATTTGGAGATGATGGCGCCTTCCACCGCGGCGTCGAGGTCGGCGTCGTCGAAGACGATGAAGGGCGCGTTGCCGCCCAGCTCCATCGACACTTTCTTGACGGTGTCCGCGCATTGGGCGATCAGCTTGCGGCCCACTTCGGTGGAGCCGGTGAAGGAGAATTTCTTCACGGTGTCGCTGCCGGTCAGCACCGCGCCGATTTCGCTGGAGCCGCCGGTCAGCACCGAGAACACGCCGGCGGGAATGCCGGCGCGCTCGGCCAGCGCCGCCAGGGCCAAGGCGGACAGCGGGGTCTGGCTGGCCGGGCGCACCACCATCGGGCAGCCGGCGGCCAGCGCCGGGGCCGCTTTGCGCGTGATCATCGCATTGGGGAAGTTCCACGGCGTGATCGCGGCGGTCACGCCTATCGGCTCCTTGTTGACCAGGATGCGTTTGTCGGCGCCGGGAGAGGGGATGGTGTCGCCGTACAGGCGCTTGGCTTCTTCGGCGTACCACTCGATATAGGACGCGCCGTAGGCGATTTCGCCCTTGGCTTCCGAGAGCGGCTTGCCCTGTTCGCAGGTGAGAATGACGGCCAGATCGTCCTGGTTCGCCATCACCAGATCGAACCAGCGGCGCAGCAGGGCGGCGCGTTCTTTCGCCGGCTTGCGCTTCCAGACGAGGAAGGCCTCGGCCGCGCCGGCCACGGCGCGCTCGGCTTCGGCCTTGCCCATCTTGGGCACGCTGGCGATGATTTCGCCGGTGGCCGGGTTGCTCACCGGGATGGTTTCGCCGTTGTCGGCGTCAAGCCAGGCGCCGTTCACATAGCACTGCTGTTTCAGCAGCGAGGGGTCTTTCAAATTCAACATGCGGCTCTCCAACGCGGAAGATGTCGGATAAGGCCCGCGCCGGGCGGCGCGGGCCTTGGACTTTGAACAGGCGCTTAAGCTTTGAGCGCGGCTTCCAGCTTGGCCAGGGCTTCTTCGAACACCGCGTCTTCTATGGTCAGCGGGAACAGGAAACGGACCACGTTGGCGTAGACGCCGCAGGTCAGCAGGATCAGGCCGGATTCCAGCGCCTTGGTCTGCACTTTCTTGGCGAAGTCCGGATCAGGCTGCGGGCTGCCGGGCTGATTGAACTCCACCGCCAGCATCGCGCCCAGTCCGCGGACTTCGGCGATCTGCGGCACCGCGCTCTTCAGGCCGTGCAGTTTTTCCTTCAGCAGCTCGCCCAGGCGGTTGGCGCGCTCCAGCAGCTTTTCTTCCGCGATGACGTCGATCACCGCCAGCGCCGCGGCCACCGCCAGCGGGTTGCCGGCATAGGTGCCGCCCAGGCCGCCGGGCGCCGGAGCGTCCATCAGTTCGGCGCGGCCGGTCAGCGCGGACAGCGGGAAGCCGCCGGCCAGCGATTTGGCCATGGTGATCAGATCGGCCTGCACCGGGTAGTGTTCCATCGCGAACAGCTTGCCGGTGCGGGCGAAGCCGGACTGCACCTCGTCGGCGATCAGCAGGATGCCGTGTTCGTCGCAGATCTTGCGCAGCTGCACCACCCATTCGTTGGGCGCGGCGTAGAAACCGCCTTCGCCCTGCACCGGTTCGAAGATGATGGCGGCGACGCGCTTGGGATCGACATCGTATTTGAACAGTTTTTCCAGACCGTGCAGGGAGTCTTCCACGGACACGCCGTGCAGCGCGTTGGGATAAGGTGCGTGATAGACGTCGCTGGGGAAGGGCCGAAGCCCACTTTATACGGCGCCACCTTGCCGGTCAGCGCCATGCCCAGCAGGGTGCGGCCGTGGAAGGCGCCGCCGAAGGCGATCACGCCGGCGCGGCCAGTGGCGGCGCGCGCCACTTTCACCGCGTTTTCCACCGCTTCGGCGCCGGTGGTGAACAGCGCGGTTTTCTTGGCGTGCTGGCCCGGGGTCAGCTGGTTCAGCCGTTCGGTCAGGCGGATATAGGATTCGTAGGGAACGACTTGATAGCAGGTGTGGCTGAAGCGGGACAGTTGTTCCGCCACCGCGGCCTGCACCTTGTCGTGCAGATGGCCGGTGTTCAAGACGCCGATGCCGCCGGCGAAGTCGATGTAGCGTTTGCCGTCGGTATCCCAGACTTCGGCATTCTTGGCGCGCTCGGCAAAGAAGCCGCACATGACGCCCACGCCGCGCGGGGTGGCGTCGGCCTTGCGTTGCATCAAATCCTTATTGCTCATCTGCTCTCTCCTCGACGTTGTGCGGTCGGCGCCGCATCGGACGGGCCGCCGCGAATCGGTGTCGGAACGGGGCCGGTCTGTCATGGCGCCGGTTGCCGCTCCGTGGTTTTTTGCTTTCATTATTGCTGTCTGACCATCTCAGGCATTCTATGTTCGTGTTTAGCAAAAAGCTACACATGCCTTAAAAAATTAAACACCTGTTGCGTGGACGTCAGCGGGGGAGGGAGAGGGGCGGAAAGCAGCGGAAGAAGGCGGCGGCCATGCCGGTTGGCATGGCCGCGGAGAAGCGGATTTAACGGCGGATGACGGCGTTGACCTTGCCCAGCACCTCGCTATCCAGCTGGCCGGCGGCCTGGGATAAGGACAGCCGCGCGATCAGATACTCGTACTTGGCGGTGGCCAGGCTGGTCAGCGTCGAGTAGTAAGCCTGCTCGGCCTGCAGCAGATCGATATTGGTGCGGATGCCGACCTCCTTGCCCAGGCGGGTGGATTCCACCTTGCTCTTGGCCGAGATCAGCAGCTGTTCCTGGGCCCGCACCAGCGCCGCGCCGTTGGTGACGCCGAGGAAGGTGCGGCGCACGTCTTCGCGCACTTGGCGGCGGGTGGCTTCCAGCTTGTCCTTGGCGGACTCCTGCTGCGCCGCCGCCTCGCGCACTTGCGAATTGATGCCGCCGCCGGCGAACAGGGGCAGGGTGACGCCGACGCCTATGCTGCTGCCGCGGGTGTGCGGCTGCTGCATCGGGGAGCGGGTCTGGGTGTCGCTGTAGCCGGCGGTCAGGCTGATCACCGGCAGGTGGCCGCCCTTTTTCTCGGTGACGTTCTTGTCGGCGATCTCCAGCGCCTGCTCGGCGGTCTTGATGCTCAGGCTGTTGCGCAGGGCCAGCCCGATCCAGGCTTCCAGCGTGGCCGGGGTCGGCAGTTCCAGCGGCAGTTTGTCCAGCACCGGCTGGATGGTCTTGGGGTCCAGCCCGGTGACGCGGCGCAGATTGTTTTCCGCCAGCTCCAGGCTGTTGATCGCTTTGATTTCCTGGGCCACCGCGCCGTCGTAGCCTGCCTGGGCCTCGTGTGTGTCGGTGATGGTGGCGGTGCCCACTTCGAAGGCGGTCTTGGCCTGCTCCAGTTGTTGCTGGAAGGTTTTCTTGCTGGCGCTGGTGGCGGACAGGGTGTCCTTGGCCAGCAGCACGTTGAAATAGGCCTGCGAGGTGTCCAGGATCAACTGCTGTTCGGCGGCGCTGAAGCTGGTTTCCGCCTGCTGCGTCGCCAGTTTGCCTTTTTGGTAGCCGGTGTATTTGCCCACGTCGAACAGCGGCTGCTGCAGATTGACGCCGTAGGTGGTGGAGTCGTAACGGCCCTGGCCGGCCGGCGCGATCGGATTGGTGTAATTGTAATTGGCGGTGGCGCCGACCTGGGGCATCAGCAACGCGCGGCCCTGCGGCGCTTTTTCGCGGCCGGCGTCCAGGTCGGAGCGCGCGGCGGCGAAGTCGGCGTTGTAGTCGCGGGCGGCGCGCCAGGCTTCCACCAGGTCGAAAGCGTGGACCGGCAGGGCGAAGCCCAGCAGCAACAGGCTGCCCAGCAGGGGCGAGCGGAATCGGGTCTTGTTCATTGGTGTTTATTTGCTCGGTTTGTTTTGTGTGCTTGTGTGTGGCGGCAAGGCGCCGTCAGGCCTGAGGCCGCCGTATCTTGAACCATTGCGCGTACAGCGCCGGCAGGAACAGCAGAGTCAGCACCGTGGCCACCAGCAGCCCGCCCATGATGGCCACGGCCATCGGTCCCCAGAACGTGCTGCGGCTCAGCGGGATCATCGCCAGGATCGCCGCCAATGCCGTCAGCATGATAGGCCTAAAACGTCTAATTGTGGAGCCGACAATCGCATGCCAGGGATCGATGCCGTCGCGAATATCGTGCTCGATCTGATCGACTAGGATAACCGAGTTGCGCATGATCATGCCGGACAGCGCGATCACCCCCAGCATGGCGACGAAGCCGAAGGGCGCGCTGAAGGCGATCAGGGTCAGCGTCACGCCTATCATGCCCAGCGGCGCGGTCAGCAGCACCATGATGGTGCGCTGCACGCTGTGCAACTGCAACATCAGCAGGGTCACCACCACCACCAGCATCAGCGGCGCCACCGCGGCGATGGCTTTTTGCGATTTGGCGCTGGACTCCATGCTGCCGCCGGTTTCGATGTGATAGCCCAGCGGCAGCGTCCGCTCCAATTCTTGCATCTTGGGCTGCAACTGCCGGGAGATGTCCGCGCCCTGGGCGCCTTCCGCCGGGTCCGCGCTCACGGTGATGGCGGGCAGGCGGTTGCGCCGCCAGATGATGCTTTCCTCAGGCTGGTATTCGATGTGTCCGATTTGCGACACCGGCACGAAGCGGCCGCTGCCGGTTTGTATCATCAAATTGCCGAGGCCGGCGACGTTCTTGCGCTCGTCCGGATTGAGCCGGGCGACGATGGCGATGGCCTGGTCGCCTTCGCGGAAGCTGGTGACGGCGGCGCCGGAAATCAGCATCTGCAATTGTTGGGACAATTGCTGCGAGGACAGGCCGAGCGCGCGCGCCTTGTCCTGATCGATGCGGATGCGCAGCGCCTTCACCTGCTCGCCCCAATTGATGTTGACCTGGCGGGTGGACGGATGCGCGCGCATCAGCGCCTCCACCTGGGCGGCGATGGCGCGCACCTTGGCGTGGTCCTCGCCCATTACCCGGAATTGCACCGCGTAGCCCACCGGCGGGCCGTTTTCCAGCCGGGTCACCCGGCCGCGGACATTGGGGAAGTCGTTGTCGAACAGCTTTTCCAGCCGTTTCTTCACGTCTTCGCGCACATGTTCGTCGCGGGTCATCAACATCAGCTGCGCGTAGTTCAGATGCTGCAGCTGCTGATCCAGAGGCAGATAGAAGCGCGGACTGCCGCTGCCCACGTAGCTGGTGACGCTGACGATGTCCGGGTCGCGCTTGAGCAGCGCTTCCAGTTTTTCCACCTCGCGCTCCGTGGCCTGATGGCTGGCGCCGCGCGGCAGCCACATGTCCACCATCAGCTCGGGCCGGTTGGAGGAGGGGAAGAATTGCTGGGCCACCAGCAATTTGAAGGCGAGCAAGGACAGGACGAAGGCGGCCAGCGTCAGCGCGATCACGGTCTTGCGCCGCTCCAGGCACCACTCCACCACCCGGCGGAAGCGCCGGTAGAACGGCTTGTCGTAGACATCGTGCGCCTCGTGGTGTTGCAGGTTTTCCGGCAGCAGCTTGTAGCCCAGATAGGGGGTGAACACCACCGCGACGATCCAGGACAGCACCAGCGCGATGCCCACCACGGCGAACAGGCTGAATACGTATTCGCCGGCGTTGGACTTGGCGATGCCCACCGGCAGGAAGGTGGCGGCGGTGATCAGGGTGCCGGTCAGCATCGGGAAGGCGGTGCTGGTGTAGGCGAAGGTGGCGGCTTGGAATTTGCTCCAGCCCTGCTCCAGTTTCAGCGCCATCATTTCCACCGCGATGATGGCGTCGTCCACCAGCAGGCCCAGCGCGATGATCAGCGATCCCAGCGAGATGCGTTGCAGGTCGATGTTGAAGAAATACATCGCCAGAAAGGTCATCGCCAGCACCAGCGGGATGGACAGCGCCACCACGATGCCGGTGCGCAGGCCCAGGCTGAAGAAGCTGACCGCCAGCACGATGACCACCGCCTCCACCAGAGAACGCATGAATTCGCTCACCGCGTTCTTGACCACCTTGGGTTGGTCCGACACCGAGTGGATCTCCAGACCCACCGGCATCTTGGACTGGATCTGCCGCATGGCCTCGTCCAGGTTTTTGCCCAGGCGCAGCACGTCGCCGCCGGCCTTCATGGTGATGGCCATGCCCAGCACCGGCTTGCCGTTGAAGCGCATGGTATTTTGCGGCGGGTCGATATAGCCGCGTTTGACCGTGGCGATGTCGCCGAGGCGGAAGGTTTTGCCGTTGACGGTGACCGGGGTGGCGGCGATGGCCTCCACGCTGGCGTAGTTGCCGGTGGGACGGACCCAGATGCGGTCGCTGGCGGTTTCGAACACGCCGGACGGCGTCATCGCGTTTTGCTGTTGCAAGGCTTTCCAGATCGCGCCGGTGTCCAGGCCCAGCGAAGCCAGCTTGGC
This sequence comes from Chromobacterium sp. Beijing, assembly GCF_021496765.1. Lineage (NCBI taxonomy): Bacteria > Pseudomonadati > Pseudomonadota > Betaproteobacteria > Neisseriales > Chromobacteriaceae > Chromobacterium > Chromobacterium sp. Beijing. The sequence continues at coordinate 3,200,449 of NZ_CP053750.1, read as the reverse complement.
GGTGGACAGGTCCACGTAGACGCGCTGCTCCTGCACGCCAAGCAGGCTGACCTTGGCCACGTCCGGCACGCGCAGGATCTCGCGCTTGGCGTCCTCCAGGTATTGGCGCACTTCCTCGTAGCTGAAGCCGTCGCCGGCGAAGGCGTAGATATTGCCGAAGGTGTCGCCGAACTCGTCGTTGAAGAAGGGCCCCTGGATGTCGGCCGGCAGGGTGGCGCGGATATCGCCTATCTTCTTGCGTACCTGATACCAGAGCTGCTGCACGTTCTTGGGCGGCACGTCCTCGCGCACCGAAATCAGCAACAGGCTCTCGCCGGGCTTGGTATAGCTTTGGACGAAGTCGATTTCGCCCATTTCCTGCAGCTTCTCCTCCAGCTTGTTGGTGACCTGCTGTTCCATTTCCAGCGTGCCGGCGCCGGGCCAGTAGGCTTGCACCAGCATGGCCTTGAAGGTGAATTCCGGGTCTTCCTTCTGGCCCAGCTGGGTGTAAGCCCAGACGCCGGCCAGCATCAGCATCACCATCAAATAGCGCACCAGCGACTGGTGGCGCAGCGCCCATTCCGACAGGTTCAGTTTTTTCATGGCCGTATCAGCGCTCCAACAGTTTCACGGCCTGGCCGTCGCGCAGCAGGTGGATGCCGGCGGTGACGATCTTGTCGCCCGCTTGCACGCCCTGGGACAAGGTGGCGGAGTCGGCGTCGACGCGGCTGACCGTCACCGCGCGGCGGGCAACTTTGCCGTTGGCGGCGATCAGCCAGACATAGTGCTTGCCCTGCTCGTCCAGCAGCGCGGTCAGCGGCAGCCGCATCTGCGAGTCGGCGGCGTCCGGCAGCGCAACGCTGGCGGTCATCCCCAGTTGCAGACGGCTGGAATCGCCGCCGATGGCGACGCGCGCCGGATAGGTGCGGGTGGCCGGGTCGGCGTCGGCCGCCAGTTCGCGCAGCGTGCCCGTCATCGGCGCGCCGCCGTTCCACAAGCGCACCTGGAACTGTCCGGCGCGGCGCACCTTGTCCAGCGCGTTTTCCGGCACCTGGATCGCGGCCTCGCGCGGGCCGTCTTGGGACAGACGCGCCATCGGCTGGCCGGCGGCCACCACCAGGCCGGGTTCGGCGGCCATCTGGCTCAGCACGCCGTCGGCGTCCGCCACCAGGCTGGTGTAGCCGGTCTGATTGCGGCTGGCCGCCAGCTGGGCCCTGGCCTGGTCCACCTTGGCGCGGGCGGCGTTGACCGCGTTTTGCTGGCCGTCCACCTGGGACTGGCTGACGAACTGCTTGGCCAGCAGCTCGCGGTAGCGTTTCAGATTCAGCTCCTGCTGGCCGAGATCGGACTGCGCGGCGGCCAGTTGAGCTTGTTTGGCCGACAGGTCCAGCGCGTAGTCGCTGGGGTCCAGCCGCGCCAGCGTCTGGCCTTTCTTCACCCGGTCGCCGCTATTGGCCAGCTTGGCCACCACCTTGCCGGCCACGCGGAAGGCCAGATTGGTCTCGTGGCGGGCGCGGATTTCGCCGGCGTAGCTGTCGCCCTGCTGCTGGGCGGCGGCGCCGGCCACCACGTAGCGGACCGGGCGCGGCGCTTCCGGCGGCGCCTCCGGCTTGCTGCAGGCGGCGAGGGTCAGGCTGGCGATGCCCAGCCAGAGGCAATGAGCGGCAGTTTTCATGTCAATTCTCGTAGGTGGGATTCTTCAGGCCCTGCAGCACCAACTGCAGGGCTTCGCTCAGGTGCGCGCGGGAGTATTGATGCGAGTAGCCGCAGACATCGGGCACCACCTTGGCGAAGGAGTGGGCCCAGGTCATCGCCATCACCAGCGGCGCCAGCAGGGCGTCGCTGCTGCTGGCGATGGGCAGGACGCGGAATTCCCCGCTGTCCATGCCGCGGCGCAGAATGTGCTCGACCATGCGCAGACAGGGCGAGATCACTTCCGTGGTGTAGAAACGCGCCAGCTCCGGAAAGTTGGTGGCTTCGGCGATGGCCAGCTTGCACAGGCCGGCGGCGGGCGTGGCGCCCACTTCGTCCCACCATTTGAGCAGCAGAATCTGCAGCAGCTCGCCCACCGGGCCGGTGTGTTGCTGCTCCAGTTCGACAAAGGCGCCGAGACGGCTGGACAGATGGTGGCGGACCATGGCCTTGAAGATTTCTTCCTTGTTCTGGAAGTACAGATAGGGCGTGCCCTTGGTCACGCCGGCGGCGCGGGCGATGTCTTCCATCTTGGTGGCGCTGAAGCCTTTCTCTACGAACAGGGCCAGCGCGGCGTCCAGGATTTCGCTGGGACGGGCGTCTTTTTTGCGCTGCCAGCGCGAGGCGGGGGCTTGGGCCATGGCGATATAGCTGAATTCTGGTTCATTAATAATGTGGACTGTATTGCATAATGCCGTTGTTCTGCAATTAATAAATCACAGTTCATTAACAAGCTTGATTAAAATGCAACAGATCAGACCATTGGGTCAGAACCGTCATCTCGCCGGCCGGCAACGGCCGGCGCAACCATGGAGAACGCCGTGCCGACCGACGCAGCAGAAAAAGCCCTGATTCTTGCCGAAGCCCTGCCCTATATCCGCCGTTTCGCCGGCAAGACCCTGGTCATCAAGTACGGCGGCAACGCGATGACCGACGCGGCTTTGAAAGAGGGCTTCGCCAAGGACGTGGTGTTGCTCAAGCTGGTGGGCATCAACCCGGTGGTGGTGCACGGCGGCGGACCGCAGATCAATGAGCTGCTGAACCGCGTTGGCAAGCAGGGCGAGTTCATCCAGGGCATGCGCGTGACCGACTCGGACACCATGGACCTGGTGGAAATGGTGCTGGGCGGCCTGGTGAACAAGGAAATCGTGTCTCTGATCAACAAGCACGGCGGCAAGGCCGTGGGCCTGACCGGCAAGGACGGACATTTCATTCGCGCCAGCAAGATGTATTTGAAGTCCGAGACCGACGATGAGATCGACATCGGCCAGGTGGGCGAAATCTCCAGCATCGATCCGGCGCTGGTGTCCTTGCTGGACAGTCAGGACTTCATCCCGGTGGTGGCGCCGATAGGCGTTGGCGAAGACGGCGAGGCCTACAACATCAACGCGGATCTGGTGGCCGGCAAGCTGGCGGAGACCCTGGGCGCGGAAAAACTGGTGCTGATGACCAATACTCCGGGCGTGCTGGACAAGAACGGCAAGCTGTTGACCGGGCTGTCGGCGCAGCAGGTGGACGGCTTGTTCGCCGACGGCACCATACACGGCGGCATGCTGCCCAAGATCAGCTCGGCCTTGGACGCGGCGCGCAACGGCGTCAACGCGGTGCACATCATCGATGGCCGCGTGCCGCACGCGCTATTGCTGGAGATCCTGACCGACGCCGGCGTCGGCACCATGATCCGGGCTTGAGGCGAGGCTCCGCCCCGGCAGGGCGCCGCGCGCTTACCGAGGCGCCGCAGCCTGCGCTATAGTGGATTGGTAGGCGCTCGTCCGCGTCGCCAAGCGGCGGGCGGGGCCACGGGAACGGCCGGATTGCCGGTTTGAAAGGGGACATGCATGCAAACGGTAAGACAGTTGTTGGACAGCAAGCCAAACCGAGCCTTGGTCTACGTGAACCCGGACAGCACGGTGTTCCAGGCCTTGCAGGTGATGGCGGAAAACGACATCGGCGCGGTGTTGGTGATGGAGGAGGGCGGCATCGTCGGCATCTTCTCTGAGCGAGACTACGCGCGGCGCATCGTATTGCAGGGCCGCACCTCGGCCGGCACCAAGGTGCGCGACATCATGACCAGCCGCGTGGTCTACGTGACGCCCAGCCAGACGCTGGACGACTGCATGGGCCTGATGACGGAAAAGCGCATTCGCCACCTGCCGGTGTTGGAAGGCAGCGACGTGATGGGCATGTTGTCGATCGGCGACCTGGTGCGCGCCACCATCGAAGAGCAGGAGCAGGTGATCAACCACCTGGTCCATTACATCCAGTCCGCCTGAGCCCGGCGAACGGAGCCGCGCGCTCAGCCCAGCGGCGCCAGCCGCTGACGCAAGGCCTTCAAGGCCGGCGCGATGCGTTCGCGCATCGCGCCTTCGCTCAAGGCGAAGGCCGGGCCGCTGGCGTTCAAGGCCATCGGCGCCTGACCGGGCACGGCCAAGTGCACGCCCACGGCCATCACATCCGGTTCGTATTCTCCGAAAGACGCTGAATAACCCTGGCGCAGATAGGCCTGGCGGGCCTCCTCCAGGCGCGCGCCTATTTCCGGCCACTCCGCGCCGTAGCGCGCGGCCAGCAGCGCTTGCAGCTTGGGCTGCTCCGCCGCCGGCAAGCCGGCGTAATAAGCGCGGCCGATGGCGGTGGTGGCCAAGGGCACCCGCGAGCCCACGGTCAATTGCACCGAGATGCGGGCCGGGCTGCGGCAGGTTTCCAGATACACCATATCGCTGCCGTCGCGCAGCGCCAGGCTGATGGACAGGCCTTGCTCCAGCGCGAACTCGCGCATCAGCGGCCCGGCGATCTGGCGGATGTCGTAGCTGGCGAGCACCGTGGAGCCCAAGGCCAGCACCGCCAGTCCCAGCCGGTAGTAGCCGCTGGCTTCGTCCTGCGCCAGATAGCCCAGGCGGGTCAGAGTGTAGCTCAAACGCGACACTGTTGATTTGGGCAGGCCGGTGCGTTTGGCCAGCTCCTGATTGGACAGCGCCAGTTCGCCGGGGCGAAACGCCGCCAGCACTTCCAGTCCGCGCGCCAGCGCGGTGACGAACAGCCTGTCCTTGTCCGTTTCCAAATCCATTGAATCCATCTTGTTTCGTGAGCCTCCGCTTGGGTTGCGCGCCGGGGGCGGGCGTCGAGTTTCGCAAAAACGCTTTACATCCGTCCAGGCGACGATTAGCCTATTCTGCAATGTGAAACCAAGTTCCGCAATGCGGAACAAGCAACGCGGAGACAGAACCTATGGCAGCCCCTCCAGTCGCGCGCCGTTCAGCTGGGACGATCCTTTGCTTTTGGCCGAATGCCTGAGCGAAGAAGAACGCATGGTGCAGCAGAGCGCCCATGACTACTGTCAGGACAAGTTGTTTCCGCGGGTGTTGAGCGCCAACCGCGAAGAACGCTTCGACCGCGAAATCATCAACGAGATGGGCGAGCTCGGCCTGCTCGGCTGCACCATAGAAGGCTATGGCTGCGCCGGCCTCAACCACGTGGCCTACGGCCTGGTGGCGCGCGAAGTGGAGCGGGTGGATTCCGGTTACCGCTCGGCGATGAGCGTGCAGTCCAGCCTGGTGATGCATCCGATCTGGGCTTACGGCTCGGACGCGCAGAAGGATAAATACCTGCCGCGGCTGGCCAGCGGCGAATGGCTGGGCTGTTTCGGCCTGACCGAACCGGATTCCGGCTCGGACCCGGCCAGCATGAAGACGCGGGCGCGCAAAGTGGACGGCGGCTATCTGCTCAACGGCAGCAAGATGTGGATCACCAACAGCCCGCAGGCCGATGTGTTCGTGGTCTGGGCCAAGGACGACGAAGACGAAATCCGCGGCTTTGTGCTGGAGAAGGGCATGGCCGGGCTGTCCGCGCCCAAGATCCACGGCAAGTTCTCGCTGCGCGCCTCCATCACCGGCGAGATCGTGATGGACGACGTGCTGGTGCCGGAAGACGCCATCCTGCCGGGGGTCAAGGGTTTGAAGGGGCCGTTCGGCTGCCTGAACAAGGCGCGCTACGGCATCGCCTGGGGCGCGCTGGGCGCCGCCGAATTCTGCTGGCACGCGGCGCGCCAGTACACGCTGGACCGCAAGCAGTTCGGCCGTCCGCTGGCCGCCAATCAATTGATCCAGCTGAAACTGGCCAATATGCAGACCGAGATCGCCCTGGGCCTGCACGCGGCGCTGCGCGTGGGGCGCCTGATGGACGAAGGCAAGGCCGCGCCGGAAATGATCTCGCTGATCAAGCGCAACAACTGCGGCAAGGCGCTGGACATCGCCCGGCTGTCGCGCGATATGCACGGCGGCAACGGCATCGCCGACGAATTCCACGTGATCCGCCATGTGATGAACTTGGAGGCGGTCAACACTTACGAAGGCACGCACGATGTGCATGCCTTGATTCTGGGCCGAGCCCAGACCGGTATTCAGGCGTTTGCCTGATAAGCCGGCGCGGCCGGGAGGCCGGCCGCGCCGTTATTCCTGTCTGTCCTTGGAGGCCCGGCTTGCCGGGCCGCTTTTTTTTCGATGGGCTGCATGTATCGGGAGACGCAGATGACGGGCGCGCTGGAAGGCATCAAGGTATTGGATTTGTCCAGGGTATTGGCGGGGCCGTGGACCGGCCAGTTGCTGGCCGACCTGGGCGCGGAAGTGATCAAGGTGGAGCGCCCGGGCTGCGGCGACGATACCCGGCAATGGGCGCCCCCCAGCCTGCCGGACGGCACCGCCGCTTATTTTCTGTGCGCCAACCGCGGCAAGAAATCGCTGACCGTGGACATCGCCAAGCCGGAGGGGCAGGAGATCGTCCGCCGGCTGGCCGCCGACGCCGACGTACTGATTGAAAACTACAAGGTGGGTGGGCTGGCCAAGTACGGGCTGGACTACGCCAGCCTGGCCGAACTCAACCCGCGGCTGGTGTATTGCTCGGTCACCGGCTTCGGCCAGGACGGGCCGTACGCGCAGATGGCCGGCTACGACTACATCGTGCAGGGCATGTCCGGCCTGATGAGCATCACCGGCCCGGCCGACGGAGAGCCGCACAAGGTGGGCGTGGCGGTCACCGATCTGTTCACCGGGCTCTACGCAGCCAACGCGATCCAGGCCGCGCTGTGGGCGCGGCAAGGCAGCGGGCGCGGCCAGCATATCGATATGGCCTTGTTCGACTGCGCGCTGGCGATGCTGGCCAACGTCAATATGAACTGGCTGGTGGGCGGCGCGGTGCCGCCGCGCCTGGGCAACGCCCATCCCAATATCGTGCCCTACCAAGTATTCAAATGCGCCGGCGACGGCCACTTCATCCTGGCCTGCGGCAACGACCGCCAGTTCCGCTCGGTGTGCGAGCTGATAGGCCGGCCGGAACTGGCCGACGACGCCCGTTTCGCCAGCAATCCGCAGCGCGTCGCGCACCGGGACGAGCTGGTGCCCTTGCTGGCCGCCGGCTTTCTGGCTCAGCCGCGCGACGCCTGGCTGGCGCGGCTGGATCAGGCCGGCGTGCCCTGCGGACCGATCAATACCGTGGACGAGGCCTTCGCCGATCCGCAAATCCGGCATCGTCAGATGCAGATCGAACTGCCGGGCCTGGACGGCCAGGCCGTGCCCCTGGTGGCCTGCCCGATCAAACTGTCGGACACGCCGCCGCAATATCGCGAGGCGCCGCCCCGGCTGGGCCAGCACACCGACGCCTTGCTGGAGAAGGCTGGCTACGGCGCCGAGGACATTGCCCGCCTGCGCGGGGCGGGCGTGATCTGAGGCGAGGTAATGCCTTTGGCATGGTTTGGGCCTGGGTGCCGCGCGCGGATTCGTGCGAAAATGCGCCGTCGAGTTGCCGCCGGCGGTCTGCGCCGGGGCAAGGTCCACCGCTTGTTCAATGAAATGCCTAGCGTGAAGAGCCGCTTCTTTGCCGTCTGTTGCCTGTTTGCCGGGCTCTTGTCCTGCGCCGGGGCTTACGCCGCCTTGCCGGCCGCGTCCAGACCCGCGGCCAAGCCGGCGGCTTCGGCGCCCGCGGTCAGCGTGGCGGACAAGCTGTCCGAGGCGCAGCAGGCGCTGGATCAATTGGAAACCATCAAGCTGGACAAGTTGCCGGCCGGCGTCACCCCGGGCGAGTTGTTGTTCCGCCGCGCCTTGCTGGAACGCTTGGTGGCGTCTTACGCCTGGCAGCTGGATCTTGCGGGGGAACGCGATCAGAGGCTGAGGCAGCAAGCCGAGGCCGAAGAGGCCTTGCGGAACTGGAGCGGCTTTGCGCAAGCCGGCCCCTATCCGGTGTCCTTGGTGGAGGGCTTGCGCAGCCGCCTGCAGACCGGCGGCTGGGAAAAGGATACCCAGCAGGCGCAGCAACTGATGTTGTCGCAGATGCAGGAGGCGATGCGCAACAGCCTCAAGCTCAACGAGGTGAGTCTGCGCCAGGCGCGGGAGCAGTTGGAAGGGGCCGCGGCCGGCGAGGCCGAGGCGCTGCGCTGGCGGATGGACGGCGCGCGCTGGCGCCGCGACATCAGCGCGTCGGAACTGCTGCAGTTCGACGCCTTGGGGCAGGTGCTGCGCATCCGTCAGCAGACCTTGCAGGCGCAGTTGGACTTGTGGCGGAAGCAACTGGACGGCGTCGGCAAACAGGTGCGTTTCCAGCCAGCGGAACTGGACGGGGTGCAACGGCGCTTGGGAGAGGAACGCCTGCGCCTGGAGCGGGAGATGAGCGCGCACGAGCAGCGCCGCCGCCGGGTCAAGGCCGAGCTGGAGGAACTGGAGCGGCAGTTGGCGGCCTTGAAGCAGAAAAAGGACGCGCCGGCGCAGGCCGCGCTGTTACAGGATTTGACCCAGCGCACAGTCGAGCAGCGCCAGGCTCTGGACAATAGCGACCTCGCGGTGCAGCTGATGCGCATCCGTCAGGAGGCGAACTCGCAGGAGGGCGGCATCTGGGAGTACCGCTACCAGTTGTACGCGGGCAAGGCGGCCAATCTGGCCGAGGTGGCCAGCGCCAGCCGTCAGGCCGGCGAGGAATTGGGCGCGGTGCGCGACTACCTGCAAAAAGAGGCGGAGCTGACCATGGCCAAGATGGCGGACGTGCAGCATGAAGTCGGCCTGGACCGCGGCGGCGGCCACGCGCTGGCGATGCTGCAACTGCTGCGCCAGCGGCTGGACATCGTCAACGCCGCCCAACAGCCGGTGCAGGCGGCCTTGACCGGCATTCTGCTGTTGCAGCAGGAGTTCGACGTCGGCGCGCCGGCGGAGGGCACGCCGCAGGAGGTGTCCCGCCGGCTGAGCGAGCGCGTGTTGCAAGCGGCGCGGGCGCTGTGGAATTATGAACTGTTCAGCGCCGACGACAGCGTGGAGATCAACGGCCAGAAAGTGCAGGCCACCCGCAGCGTGACCATAGGCAAGAGTCTGGGCGCCATCCTGGTGCTGCTGATAGGCTACGCCGCCAGCACTGCGCTGCTGCGCGCTTTGCGGCGCTTGGCCACGCATAGGCTGGGTTTCAGCGAGGCCGCCGCCAATATCTGGTGGCGCTGGAGTTATGTCTGCGTGATCGCCCTGCTGGTGGTGTTCGCGCTCAATCTGGTCAAGATTCCGCTGACGGTGTTCGCCTTCCTGGGCGGTGCCTTGGCGATCGGCATCGGCTTCGGCACTCAGAACCTGCTGAAGAACCTGATCAGCGGCGTGATGCTCTTGGTGGAGCGGCCGCTGAAAGTGGGCGATTTCGTCCAGGTCGGCGGCATCAGCGGCACCGTCAGCAGCATAGGGCTGCGTTCTTCGGTGGTGCGCGCAGGTGACGGCATCGAGACGCTGATCCCCAACTCCACCTTCGTGGAGAGCGCGGTGACCAACTGGACTTACAGCAACCGGCGGATTCGCCGGAAAATCGCCATCGGCGTGGCTTACGGCAGCCCGCCGCGCGAGGTGTGCAATCTATTGCTGGCGGAGGCGGAGCGTCACGGCCTGGTGCTCAAGGAGCCGCCGCCGCGGGTGTTGTTCAGCAACTTCGGCGCCGACGCGCTGGAGTTCGAGCTGGAGTACTGGCTGGACATCGGCGACGCCGATTCCGTGCTGGTGGCCAGCGATCTGCGTCACATGATAGACGGCGCGCTGGCCAAGGCCGGCATCGAGCTGCCCTTCCCGCAGCGCGATGTGCATTTGCAACAGGATGAGCCTTTACAGATTGAAGTCAGACGGGCGACCGGCGGTCGGGCGTCTGACAGTTTTTAAACGGTTGTTTGATTTTTGATCGCGCGCCATGCAACATGCATGCGGTAGCGGGGCTTTTGAACCCGGCGCGCGATTAAGGAGATGCAGTGGAACGCGATTACATGGAATACGATGTGGTGATCGTCGGCGGCGGCCCCTCCGGGCTGACCGCGGCGATTCGCCTGAAGCAGCTGGCGGCGGAGCAGGGCCGGGAGATCAGCGTCTGTCTATTGGAGAAGGGCTCGGAAATCGGCGCCCACATCCTGTCCGGCGCGGTGATCGAACCGCGGGTGCTCAATGAGCTGATCCCGGACTGGAAGGAAAAAGGCGCGCCGCTGAACACCGAGGCCAAGTCCGACCGTTTCCTGTTGTTGACCGAAACCGAATCCATTCAGCTGCCGACGCCGCCGCAGATGCACAATCACGGCAACTACATCGTCAGCCTCGGCAATTTCTGTCGCTGGCTCGGCCAGCAGGCCGAGGAATTGGGCGTGGAGATCTACCCCGGATTCGCCGCCGCCGAAGTGCTCTATCACGAGGACGGCTCGGTCAAGGGCGTGGCCACCGGCGACATGGGCATCGGCAAGGACGGCGAGAAAACCGACGCCTGGCAACCTGGCATGGAGCTGTGGGCCAAGCAGACCATCTTCGCCGAAGGCTGTAGGGGCTCCTTGACCAAGACGCTGTTCGAGCGTTTCCGCCTGCACGACGGCGCCGATCCGCAAACCTACGGCATCGGCATCAAGGAATTGTGGGAGGTGCGGCCGGAACTGCATCAGCCGGGCAGCATCACCCATACCGTGGGCTGGCCGGTGGACACCGCCACCTACGGCGGCTCCTTCATGTACCACCTGGACAATAATCAGGTGGTGGTCGGCTTCGTCATCGGCCTGGATTACCAGAACCCCTATCTGTCGCCGTTCGATGAATTCCAGCGCTTCAAGACCCATCCGGCCATCCGCAAGGTGTTCGAAGGCGGCCGCCGGCTGTCTTACGGCGCGCGCGCGCTGACCGAGGGCGGCCTGCAAAGCCTGCCGCGGCTGACCTTCCCCGGCGGCCTGCTGGTGGGCGACACCGCCGGCTTCCTCAACGTGCCCAAAATCAAGGGCACCCATACCGCGATGCAGTCGGCGATGCTGGCGGCGGAAGCGGTGTTCGAACTGCTGGGCCAGGAGCAGCCGGCGCGCGAAGCCACCGCCTACAGCCAGAAATTCAAGCAAAGCTGGCTGCACGAGGAACTGCACCGGGTGCGCAATATCCGGCCCTCGTTCCGCTGGGGTCTGTGGCCGGCGATGATTTATTCGGCGCTGGACACCTTTTTGTTCCGCGGCAAGGCGCCGTGGACGCTGCGCCACCACCAGGCCGACCATCAGAGCCTGAAGCCGGCCGACGAGTGCGCGCCCATCGCCTATCCCAAGCCGGACGGGGTGTTGACCTTCGACCGCCTGTCCTCGGTGTTCATTTCCAACACCAATCACGGCGAAGACCAGCCGCCGCACCTGAAGCTGAAGGACGCCAGCGTGCCGGTGCAGTTCAATCTGGCCAAGTACGACGCGCCGGAACAACGCTACTGCCCGGCCGGGGTGTATGAGATCGTCGGCCGCGAAGAGGGCGAGCCGCGCTTGCAGATCAACGCGCAGAACTGCGTGCATTGCAAGACCTGCGACATCAAGGACCCGACCCAGAACATCGTCTGGACCGTGCCTGAGGGCGGCGGCGGCCCCAACTATCCCAATATGTAAGCGGGATGGTCTGGCGAAACCCCGGAGCATGCTCCGGGGTTTTTCTTGACAAGCCGGGCCTATTGTTGGCAGCATGCACGACATGACCCAATCTTTCGCCTTCTTCAACAGCTATTTTTATTGGTACCGCACACCGGCGGCGCCAAGGGATGGCTGTGGACTGAAAGATTGACCCAGCACTAGTAAAGATTCCCGATAAATGCCGCCGCGCTACCGGCGGCATTTGTTTTTCCTCCCCGAAATACATGACCTCCGGAAGCCAGGCCAGACCCCAGGAGGTCCGTTCCATGAATGAAGTCAGCGATGCCGCGCAAATCGCGCGCCAGTCTTGGTCCCTGCTGTGTCCCAGCGACGCCGTTCCGGTGAAAGTGTTGACCGACGGCGAACGCTACGCCAACCACCCGGCGCCGGACGCCGCGTGGATGGCCGCCGCGCGGCGCGACGGCGGCGTGCTGGAAAGCCGGCTGCCGCAGCTGCGCGCGATGGCCATGCTGCTGGCCGCGCAACGCTGGCGCGAACGGAGCGGGGAGACGCCGGCGCGGCTGGCCGACGCGGCGGATTGGCTGGCCGCGCGCATTCTGCTGCTGGGCCTCAGCCACGTACTGGTGACGGCGGAGAGCTTTGCTCGGCTGGATCTGGCGAACCGCCGCTGCCGCGCTTGGTCGGAACAGATCGGCCTGCCGTTCGCGCCGGCCTTGCCCATTCTGGTGGCGGACGCCGGCGGCGAATCGTGCTTGCAGGCCTGGAGCCGCAGCGCCGAGGTGGCGCTGGCCCTGGCCGGCGGCAGAGGGGGAGCGGCGTTGACGCGGCATTGCGAACAGCGCTTGCAAGCGCTGCTGGCTAGGGTATCTTGATAATTGTTTCGCATAAATTTTGAGCCGGGGAGGCATGATGTCCATGGACGTGATCACGCAAGAAGACGAACGCAAACTGAACAATCTGACCCTGGTGGTCTATATCCTGCAGGCAATCAGCCTGTTTGTCGGCCTGACCGGCCTGGTGGCGGTGATCATCAACTACGTCAAGCGCGACGATGTGCGCGGCACGCGCTATGAAAGCCATTTCAGCTGGCAGATCCGCACCTTCTGGTGGGCCTTGCTCGGCACCGTGTTGGGCGTGGCGCTGGCCTGGATCCTGGTGGGCTTCGTGATTTTGGGCGTTACCTGGGTGTGGTACGTGTACCGCATCGTGCGCGGTTTCCTGAATTTCAACGACGGCAAGCCGATGCCGGAGTGAGCGGTTTCCGGACAAAAAGAGCGGGCGCGGGCATATGCAATGCCCGGCGCCCGGCAAGGTTCTGCGCGAACCGGAAAATGGGCGGCCGGCGAGCCGCTGGTTTTTGAAAGCCGCCTACATGCTAAACCGCGCGCCTGGCCGCCCCCAGCAAAACCCGGCCGGCGCTTGCGCCATGTCAAGCCAGGGGCGCGGGCATGGCCAGCGGGCCGCGGTTTTGGCACAATGCGCAGGCTGTTTGAACGAGAGGCGCAATGCAAGCCGATGATTTGCAAAGCCTGGTGACCCGGGCCATGCCGTTTGGCAAACACAAGGGCACGCTGATCTGCGACCTGCCCGGCAACTATCTGAACTGGTTCGCCCGCGAAGGCTTTCCTCCCGGCGAAATTGGCCGCCTGCTGCAATTGATGCAGGAGCTGGACCATAATGGCCTAACCTATCTACTTGATCCGATAAGAAAGCGCTAGAAGCATGGCAATCCAATGGTTCCCCGGCCATATGAACAAGGCCCGCAAGGATGTGGCCGAGCGATTGAAAGACATCGACGTGGTCATTGAAATGCTGGACGCGCGGCTGCCGGCTTCCAGCGCCAATCCCATGCTGGCGCGCATGGCCAAGGGCAAGCCGCGGCTGATGATTCTGAACAAACAGGACCTGGCCGACGCCGCCGCCACCCAGCAGTGGCTGGACTGGTATCGCGCCAAGAAAAATACCCAGGCGCTGGGCATGGACGCCGGCGAGCGCGCGCCGGCGCAAAAGCTGGTGGCCGCCTGCCGCGAGCTGGCGCCGACGCGCGGCGGCCTGGAAAAGCCGCTGCGGGTGTTGATCTGCGGCATTCCCAATGTGGGCAAGTCCACGCTGATCAACAGCATGAGCAGCCGCAAGGTGGCCAAGACCGGCAATATGCCCGGCGTCACCAAGAACGAGCAGCGCATCATCCTGGCCGACGACGTGGAGTTGTTCGACACCCCGGGCATGCTGTGGCCCAAGATCGAGGTGGAAGAGGGCGGCTACAATCTGGCGGCCAGCGGCGCGGTGGGCCGCAACGCGATGGATGAAGAGGAAGTGGCGTTGGAGCTGCTCAAGTATCTGATGCAGCACTACACGCCGGAGCTGAGCGCGCGCTACAAGCTGGACGACATCGCCGGTCAGCAGGATTGGCAGGTGCTGGAAATGATAGGCCGCAAGCGCGGCGCGGTGCAGTCCGGCGGCAAGATCAATGTGCAGAAGGCGGCCGAGATCGTGCTGACCGATTTCCGCGACGGCAATATCGGCCGCATCACGCTGGAACGGCCGGAAGAATGGCTGGCCTGGGAAAAGCGCGCCAAGGAATTGGCCGCCATCCGCGCCGCCGAACGCGAAGCCCGGCAACAGGAGCGGGACAGCAAGAAGTCCGGCCGCCGCTGAGCCTGCGTCCCTTCTTGCTCCGCCCAAGCGCGGCCCATTGCGGGCCGCGTTTTTTTTGCAGCCTCAAAGCGGCTGGCAGGGCTCGCTGAAACCATAGCCCACGCCCCTGGCCGCCAGGATGGGGTTGTGTTGCGGCGCGATGCCGCTGAGCTTGCGCCGCAGACGGCTGATCAGGGTTTCCAGTCTGCGTTCGTCGTAATGAAGATAATTGGCGCCCAGCGCCTCCGCCAGTTCGCGACGGTGCGCCGGTTCCGGCGCGCGCCGCAGCATCGTGCTCATCACCTGATGTTCCGCATGGGTCAGGTGCAGCTGCTGGCCGTTGGGCGCGGTCAGCGTGCGGTTGGCGGCGTGGTAACGCCAGCCGTCGGCGCGCTCCGCCGCGTCGCCGTCCAGCCGCCGCAGCACGCTGGCCAGCGTGGCCAGCAATTCCGCCAGCGGCGTCGGTTTGACCAGATAGGCGTCGGCACCTTGCTGCAGGCCCTGCACCTTGTCGTCCAGCGCGCCGCGCGCGGTGAGCATGACTTGCCCCAGGCCGGGGTGGCTGGCGCGCAGCCGCCGGCTCAGCGCCATGCCGTCGATATCGGGCAAGCCCAGGTCCAGTATCAGCAGCCGGCAGGGATGTTCGGCCAGATGCCGTTCCAGCTCCTGGCCGCAGGCGAGGCCGGTGGCCTGGTAGCCGCAGCGCTTGAGCTGGAACAGCAGCTCTTCGCGCAGGTCCGGGTTGTCTTCAAGCAAGGCTATGTGCGTCATGAGCGGCTTTCGGTAGATGCAAGATGAAGCTGGCGCCGTGCGGCCAGTGAGGGTCCAGGCCCAGCTCGCCGCCGTGTTGGACGGCGATGCGCCGCGCCAGGTGCAGGCCCAGTCCCAGGCCGGGACGGTTGCTGGTTTCCGCCAAGCGGGTGAAGCGCTGGAAAATCGCTTCTTCCTGGCCCGGCGCGATGCCGGGGCCGTAGTCGCTGATTTGCCAGACGATGTGGTCGGCGAGGCGGTGGACGCCGATCTGGATGGGCGTGTCCGGGTGCGCATATTTCAGGGCGTTTTCCATCAGGTTCTGCAGCAGCATCGTCAGCAGTTGGTCGTCGCCGCACAGCGGCATGCGCGCGCCGCCGCTTTGCAGCCAGAAGCGCCGCTGCGCGTCCGCGTCCAGTTGTTCCAGGCTGCGCCGGGTCAGCTCCAGCAAATCCAGCGGGCGGCTGTGCAGGCCGGCGTCGCTCACATCGGCGCGGCCGTGTTGCTCGGCCAGCCGCATCAATTCCTGCATCCGCTGCAAGGCGCGCTGGATGCGTTCGTGGCGCGCCTGCCGCTGCGCCAGCACCGGCGGCGCCGGCGCGTCCTCTTCCAGCAGGCGCAGGCTGCTGCTGGCGGCGTCGATGATGGCCACAGGGGTGCGGATTTCATGGGTGATCATCGCCAGCAGATCGGCCTGCTCTTCGCGCGCCTCGCGCTGACGCAGGCTGTCGGCCTGGGCCTGGCTGGCCTGATGCAGCGCCTCGATGCGTTCGCGCTCCAGCGTGCGCATGCGCAGGAACAGGCCGATGTAGAGCAGGGTGATGGGCGGCAGATCGGCCAGGCGGCCGTATTCCTGGATCCAGGATTGATAGGGGATGTGTCCCAGATGCAATAGCAGCGCGGGGATGTTGAGCGCCAGATTGGTGGGCAGATGCAGCGCGATCAAGCGGTCGCCGCTGTCGTTGCGTCGCCACAGCCGCCAGCAGACCGGCAGGGTCAGCAGATTGATGACGATGATGGCGTAGAGGGTGACCGGAATGCTGTAAGCGAGGCCAAAGGGCCAGAACAAGGCGCTCAGCACGGTGGCGGCGCCGGCGGCGGCCTGCAGCTGGTATAGCCGGTAGGTGCGGGGATAGTCGCGCTTCAGTTCCAGCAGATGGGCGAAATAGGCGCAGCCCAGCATGACGGCGGCGCCCAGACCGACGTAATTGCACAGCAGCGCGATCTGGGGCTGTTCCGGAAACAGCAGCAGGCGGGCCATGCCGTCGGTGGCGAAGCGGTGGCAGGCCACCGCCAGGATGTAGCCGAACAGCTTGGCGTGCTGCGCCCGGCGGGTGATCAGCCAGGCCGCCAGCGCGATCAGCACCATGGTCAGCATATAGCCGTAGATCAGACCCAATTGCAGCAGGCGCTGATTGTTGTGGGCGGCCAGTTCCGCCTCGCTCCACAGGCGCGGCTGCGCGTTCAAGGCCAGCGACTGGACTTTGACGAAGACCGTTTGCTCATGCGGCAGCAGGGAAAAGCTGGCGGCGATCAGCGGCAGCTCCATCGCGGACACCGGACGCCAGGAACCGATGTCCCGTCGTTGCCAACCGCCGTCCGGCAGCCGCTGATACAGGCTTAGCCGCGCCAAATAGCTGGGAATCAGCTCCAGCCAGGGCCGGGGCGGCACATCGCTTAGCTTGAGCCGCAGCCAGCAGGTGTCGTGCCCGTAGCCGCGCGCCAGTTTGCCGTCCGGCAGCGGCTGGAAACGCGTCTGCCAGCCGGCGCTGGCGACGCGGTCTATGTCCAGGCCGGCGTCGGCGCTGCAATAGACGGCGGCATCCCGTTCGCTGAAAGTCCGGAAGCCGGCATGCGCGACGCCGCCGGCCAAGAGCAGGCACAGCAGCAGCAATGTCGACAGCGCGCGTGTCATCGGGTCAACGGCTCGAAGTTCGGGATTGGGGCGACATTGTGACGGCAATGTCATTTCTTGTCAGTGACTATTGGTGGTTATTTGGAAAATTTAATACCGTATAGTTATAGCAAAAATGACATTGGGTTGTTTCTTATACCCTAGTGTTCGAGTGTGAAATCTGTGGGGAATGATGGCGGCCATAGAGGCGGCATTCCGCCGCAAGCGCCAGCAAATTAGGGTCGCGTTCGCGTTTGCTGGCCATGAGCAAATGAATGCGCTGGGTTCGGCGATACTGAGCGGTCAGCGGAATCAACTGCAACTGCGGGCCGAACAAGGCCACGCGGCGTGGCAGCAAGGAATAGCCTATGCCGCCGCACACCAGATTGCTCAGCGAAAAAATGTCAGCTACGCGCATCACCACATTGGGCTGGATGCCTGCTATCGCAAAAGCCTGGGCAAAATCCTGGCCGGTGGCAAAGGTGTCGTGCAAGGTGACGAAAGGCAGGCCGCGCAGCGTCGCCAAGTCAATGCTTTGGAATTGACTCCAAGGTGAGTTCAGCGGTGCGGCGAAGCAGATTTCGTCCTCAAACATGGGGATGCTTAAGCACGCCAATCCGGTGCTAGGCTCCCGCTCAACGATGACGATGGCGTCCAGCGCGCCGTCAGCCAGCTTTTGTCGCAACTCCTGATTGGACGCCAGGGTCAGGTCCACCGTCAACTGCGGCCGGCGCGTCTTCAGGCCGGCCAAAATACGCGGCAGCGCGCCGGCGGTCAGCGAGTACAGGGCGCCCACTCGCAGCCTGGCCGATCCGAAACCGGCCGCCTCCCGGGTTTGGCGCACGCCGTCCTCCAATTCCAGCAAGGCCCGCTCCGCGCTAAGCAGCAAAGCCTGAGCGGACTCCAGCGGAACGAGCCGACGGCCGCTGCGCTGGAACAGCGGGCAGGCCAAGGCTTGTTCCAGCGAGTGCAGGGCGCGGTGCACGCTGACCGGACTTTGCCCCAAAGCCTCCGCCGTGCGGCTCATGTTTCCCAGGCGCATGAAGGTCAGGAACACGCTCAGTTTTTTCAGCGTGACTTCGTCATAAGTCCACATGCGACCTCCAGGCGGGTGATCTGAAGCCCATCGTTAACTTATTAGTAATGATGCGCCAGTGTGCTTGATTGATGGCCGCATTGCCAAGTCCGTATGGTAGTCGCATTGCGTGAGGGCTTGGAGGAGGACCTCATGAGTGAAACTGGCGATTGGGGACTGCGACGGCAGGACAAGCAGCGGCGGATAGAGCGCTTGAAGGGGATGGCGTCGGGCAAGCAGTTGGCCGCTGCCGACATCGTTGCCGCTTTGCATGTTTTGCTGCAGTCGGGCGACAAGGTCGTGCTGGAGGGCAATAACCAGAAGCAGGCTGATTTCCTGTCGCGGGCTCTGGCACAGTTGGAGCCGGGACGGGTGTGCGATCTGCACATGATCATGCCCTGCGTTAGCCGCAGCGAGCATCTGGACGTGTTTGAGCGCGGCATTGCCCGGCGGCTGGATTTTTCTTTTGCCGGGCCGCAAAGCCTGCGCATCAGCCAGTTGCTGGAAGACGGCTTGTTGGAGATCGGCGCGGTTCACACCTACATCGAGCTGTATGCGCGGCTGGTGGTGGATTTGCGGCCCAATGTGGCCTTGGTGGCCGGTTTCAGCGCCGACCGCGCCGGCAATCTCTATACCGGTCCCAGCACCGAAGACACACCGGCTCTGGTCGAGGCCACCGCGTTCAGCAACGGCATCGTCATCGCGCAGGTCAATCAAGTGGTCGACGATGTTTCCGATCTGCCGCGCGTCGACATTCCCGGCGATTGGATCGACTTCGTGGTGGCGGCGGACCGGCCCTTCCACATGGAGCCCTTGTTCACTCGCGATCCGCGGCACATCAAACCTTTGCAAGTACTGATGGCGATGTTGGCGATCCGCGGCATCTACCAGCGGCATCAGGTGCAGTCGCTGAATCACGGCATCGGCTTCAATACCGCCGCCATCGAATTGATTCTGCCCACCTATGGCGAGCGCTTGGGACTGAGGGGGAAGATTTGCCGGCATTGGGCGTTGAACCCGCACCCGACGCTGATTCCCGCGATAGAGAGCGGCTGGGTCGACAGCGTGCATTGCTTCGGCAGCGAAATGGGCATGGAGGATTATATCGCCGCGCGGCCGGACGTGTTCTTCACCGGCCGCGACGGCGCTTTGCGCTCCAATCGCCTGCTGTGCCAATTGGCCGGCCAGTACGGCGTGGATCTGTTCATCGGCGCCTCGCTGCAAGTCGACGGCGACGGCAACTCCTCCACGGTGACGCGCGGCCGGCTGGCCGGTTTTGGCGGCGCGCCCAATATGGGCCATGATCCGCGCGGCCGTCGCCACCCCACGCCGGCCTGGCTGGACATGCGGCCCCCTGCGCCGGAACCGATGCTGGAGCGCGGCCGCAAGCTGGTGGTGCAGATGGTGGAGACTTTCCAGGAAAACATGCAGCCGACTTTCGTCGACACGCTGGACGCGCTGGCGGTGGGCCGCGCCAGCGGCATGGCCTTGGCCCCGGTGATGATCTACGGAGACGACGTCACCCATTTGCTGACCGAGGATGGCATCGCCTATCTCTACCGCGCGGAGTCCCTGGAACAGCGGCGGCAGATGATTGCGGCGGTGGCCGGGGTCACGCCGATAGGACTGCGCAGCGATCCGTCGCAACGGGCCTGGATGCGCAGGCAGGGCTTGGTGGCTTTGCCTGAAGATCTGGGCGTGTCTCCTGGCGAGGCCGGCCGTGAATGGCTGGCCGCCAAAAGCATGGCCGAACTGGTGGAATGGTCCGGTGGTTTGTATCGCCCCCCTGCGCGGTTTCGGAGCGGATGATGCCGAGCCGGACCGAGCGGAGAGCGAGGCGTTTGTCCCCGGAGGCGCTGGCCGACGCCGCCGTAGCAGCCTTGCTGGCGGAGGCGGCGTTGACGCCCAAGCCGGGTTTGGTGGACCAGCGCGGCGGCGGCGCGCATCAAGACATGGATTGGGCTTTGCTGCGCAGTTCGGCTCAGGCCTTGCGTCCGGGTTTTCTGGCGATGGCGGAGGCGGGGGCGCAAGAAGGAGGGAGCGGCGACTTGCCGAGGCTGCGCGCCCGTATCGGCTTGGCGGGCAGGCAGGCCGAGGCGGCGATGCTGGCCGCCAGCGGCGGCATCAATACCCATCGTGGCGCGATCTGGGCCTTGGGCCTTTTGGTGACCGCCGCCGCCGCCTGGCCCGGGCTGACGTTGCGGACCCTGGCGTTGAGAGCGGGTGGCTTAGCGCGGATAGAGGATCCCGCGGCGCCTCCGTCGCTGTCCTTGCCGGGAGGGCGTGTTTGCGCCCGCTATGGGGTGGGTGGAGCGCGCCGCCAGGCGATTGCCGGCTTTCCGCAGGTGATCGACCATGGTCTGCCTGCCCTGCAAGCAGCGCGCCGGCGCGGTGTCGTCGAGGGACTGGCGCGGCTGGATGCGCTGCTAGCGATCATGCGGCAGTTGGACGATACCTGCCTATTGGCCCGCGGAGGCCGGCGCGGCCTGGTGTTGGCGCAAGGTGGCGCGGCTGCTGTGCTGCGGGCCGGAGGCTGCGCCAGCGAGGAGGGATGGCGGCTGTTGTTGAAACTGGACCAGAGCTTGCGCCGCCGGCGTTTATCGCCGGGAGGCGCCGCGGACTTGCTGGCGGCAACTTTAATGTTGGACGGCCTGGCGCAAGCGCCGGCAAAGGAGGGCCTGGAATGGAACGCTACACATTCTCTTACCCCGCAACGGCCAATCATGGCCTTAGGCGCGCGCTGGCCGGTGTAGTGGGGTCCGGAGATCTGGAGGTATTGCTGGAGCCGGCGCCGTCCGGCGACACCCTGGTTACGGTGAGCACCGCCTTGGCCGGCACCGAGCAGATCTGGCGGCGGGTGTTGGAGCGCGTGTTCGCCGAGACGGCGTGGCCGCCGGTCCGTTTGGATATTCATGATTTTGGCGCCAGTCCCGGAGTGATCCGCTTGCGGCTGGAGCAAGCGCTGGCGGCCAGCCGGGAGAGAGGAGGAAACGATGAGCGCTGCTGACATTCTGCAACGCGACAGCCTGAGCGAGTGCGGCGCACGTCAGCGGCTGCACAAACTGCTGGATCCCGGCAGCGTCCGTGAATTGTTGGATCCCTTTCAGCGCTTGGCGTCGCCATGGCTGGAGCGGCAGGGCATCGTCGCCCAGTCCGATGACGGCGTGGTAGCCGCGCGCGGCAGGCTGGACGGCCATGAAGTCGTCGCGTTGGCGATAGAGGGCGCTTTTCTCGGCGGCAGTCTGGGCGAAGTGTCCGGAGCCAAGATCGCCGGCATGCTGGAACTGGCCGCCGATGCCAATCGCGATGGCCGGCCGACGGCGGCCTTGCTGTTGTTGGAAACCGGCGGGGTCAGACTGCAGGAAGCCAATTTGGGCTTGGCCGCGATTGCCGACATCCATGCCGCGATTGTCGATCTGCGCCGCTACCGGCCGGTGATCGCGCTTAGCGTTGGACCGGTGGGCTGTTTTGGCGGCATGGGCATCGCCGCCGGCTTATGCAGTTACTTACTGTTGACTCGCGAAGCGCGCCTGGGGCTGAACGGGCCGGCGGTGATCGAGCAGGAAGCCGGGACGGCGGAGTACGACGCCAGCGATCGGCCCTTGATCTGGAGTTTGAGCGGAGGCGAGCAACGTCATGCCACCGGTTTGGCCGATGCGTGCTGCGTCGATGACCTAAGGGCGATCCGCCGACAAGTGCAGGACTGGCTGCGTTTGGGGCTGCCGCCTCGGCACCGTAGCGAGCGCATTGACTATTACCGTGCGAGGCTGGCGCAGCTGGATGCGAAGGCGCAGGCGGATGCGGGGCGAGCGCGGCTTGCGCTCTCCTTGGCGCAAGGCGATGCCATAGAGAGAGGATTGTCATGATGACTGGACAACAAGTCGCGGATCAGGCGCAGGCATTCTTTGACCGCGGTGAATTGCGGCAAGCGTTGGCGCGGCGGGTGGCGATGGCGACCGAAAGCCAAAACCCACAGGGCAGGGAGAGCTTGCTGCGGTATTTGCAAACTGAAATCGCCCCCGCCTTAAGCGCCATGGGTTTTACGTGTGAATTACTCGGCAATCCGGTGCAAGCCGATTGCCCGTTCTTGTTGGCGGAACGGCAGGAAGGGGATGGCCTGCCAACCTTGCTGTGCTATGGGCATGGCGATGTGGTGTTTGGGCAGGCGGAACAATGGCGCGAGGGCTTGCAGCCTTGGGTGCTGCTTGAAGAAGGCGACCGATGGTATGGCCGAGGCAGCGCCGACAACAAGGGCCAGCACACGATTAACTTCGCCGCCCTGCAGCAGGTGTCCCAGGCCAGGGGCGGGCGTTTGGGTTTTAACTGCAAAATCCTGTTCGAGATGGGCGAGGAAATCAGTTCTCCCGGTCTGGCGGAAATCTGCCGGCAGTATCAACAGCGTTTGGCCGCGGATATCTTCATCGCCTCGGATGGTCCGCGTTTAAGCGCGGAACGGCCCACCCTGTTTTTGGGTTCCAGGGGCAGCATTAACTTTCGACTGAGCTTGCAGGCGCGCCAGCAGGCCTACCACTCCGGAAATTGGGGAGGCTTATTGAGCAACCCCGCCATTCAATTGGCCAACGCTGTCGCCAGCCTGGTGAATGAGCAAGGGCAGATCCAGGTAAACGCTTTGAAACCCCCGGCGCTAAGCGCTGGCCTGAAGGCGCTGTTAAGCGATATTCCGTTTGAGCCACAGCCGGGAGACCCGCCGATTGACCCGCACTGGGGCGAGGCTGGTTTAAGTCCGGTGGAGAGAGTGTATGGCTGGAATAGCCTGGAGGTGTTGTCCTTCCTTGCCGGGGATCCGGCAAAGCCCGTCAATGCGATTCCTCCTTGCGCCACCGCGGTTTGCCAACTGCGTTTTGTCGTCGGCACGGATTGGCAAGCCTGCGGCCAATATTTGCGCCGGCATTTGGATTCGCATGGTTTTGAACAGGTGGAGGTTGAAGTGCTAAGCAGTTCCCTCGCCACGCGTTTTGATCCGGAAAGCCCATTGGTGGCATGGGCCTTGCAAATCATGCAACAAGCCTCCGGGAAAAAACCGGTATTGCTGCCCAATATCGGCGGCTCGCTGCCGAACGAGGTGTTCGCCGATATCTTGCAACTGCCCACCTTATGGGTTCCTCACTCTTATCCTGCTTGTGGGCAGCATGGTGCTAACGAACATATGTTGAAGTCCATCGCCAGAGAGGGTTTGCAAATCATGACGCGGCTCTATTGGGAGCTGGGCGAGTCGGGCGAGCATGTTCTGCAATTACTGGGAAAGGAGGCTGGGAAGTGAAATAGAGGGTCATTTCAGGCATGGCTAACAATATATTGCTCGCGAATGCGCTTCGCCGGGCAAAGAGGAGAGAACATGATGAATTCAGCTATAGCTACGCCGGATGAAAAAGTAATGGACAAACCTAATTTATACCGCACCTTGCTGGCCACATGCATTGGCAATGGCCTGGAGTGGTTTGATATTGCCATTTATGTGTTTTTCGCCAGCTATATAGGCCGTGCCTTTTTTCCCACCGAGGATGTCAGTAGTTCCTTATTAATCACATTCGCCAGCTTTGGCGTGTCTTTCATCATTCGTCCTTTAGGCGCGATTGTCTTGGGGCTTATGCGGACCGGGCCGGTCGCAAGGCTTCTTTGCTGGTGTCGATCTCGCTGATGATGTTGGGCAGTTTGATGATAGCCGTGATGCCCGGTTATGCCACGATAGGCATGGCCGCGCCGGTGTTGATCGTGCTGGCGCGCCTTATTCAGGGCTTCTCGGCGGGAGGCGAGTTTGGCAGTTCCACCGCTTTTCTGGTGGAGCACTTCCCCGAACGCAAGGCGTTTATCGCCAGTTGGCAGTTTGCCACGCAGGGGGCGAGCACGTTGTTGGCGGCGGCGTTCGGTATGGGGCTGGCGAGTGTTTTGAGCGAGCAAGAGATACAAGAGTGGGGGTGGCGCATTCCCTTCTTCTTCGGCCTGCTGATTGGCCCGGTTGGGCTGTATATTCGGCGTTATATCCATGAGCCCACCAGCTTTCAACGCGACCTTCAACAGGAGCTGCCGGCGAAGGAAATATTCTTAAGGCAAAAAACCTGGTTTTTCACTGCGATTGGGCTGATGATGGTTTCCACCGCCATTAATTACGTCATTAGTTATATTCCCACTTATGCCACCCAAAACTTGAAGTTGCCGAGTCTTGTCGCCTATACCTCTGCCTTTGTCGGCGGTGTAATCTTAACCGTGGTAACGCCGTTGGCTGGGTTGTGGGCGGAAAAAATAGGGCGCATTTCTTTGATGAAATGGTCGGTGCTGCTTGTAGTGCTCACCACATATCCTGGTTTCTATCTATTGGCTCAGCAGCCCAGTCAATTCAATTTGATATTGTTGGTGATGTGGTTGGCCTTGCTGAAGGCGCTGTACTTTTCCGTCATTCCTTCCGTGATGGCGGATCTCTTCCCATCTACCACCAGGGCCACAGGCATTGCCTTGAGCTACAACATAGCCGTTACCCTATTTGGTGGATTTGCGCCACTGATCTGCATTTGGCTGATTAAATTGACCGGCGATAATTTGGCTCCCAGTTATTACCTGGTGGTCTTGGGGGTGTTCAGCTTGATGGCGGTTTATCAAGCAAGAAAGAGTATTGGACAGAAAAAAACCGACGCCGATTTCAGTCAGGCAGGAACTTGACGGCCTATGCATGCCCTTTGGCCGGCAACAGTGTGATGGAGGCATGAGGAGATGGGAGAGCATTCAACATTGCAGAATCTGGCCAGCCGTTGGCTAACCGCGCTGAGCGGAGCGCAAGCGGCGGGCGGCGGCCCTTATGGCCCAGCCGTGCGGGTGGTCGATGCGCGCCTGGCGGGGCAGGCCGCGCGTTACATCGCCCTGGCGCCAGACCCAGGTAATCGTTTCGTCCGTGCGAGGCGGGGCGAGGCGGGGCTGGAACAGGGCTGGGCGCTGGCGCAGGCGGTGCGGGATTGCATGGCGGCGGATGCCGGCTGCGCCGACAAACGCGCCATTGTCGCGCTGATCGATACGCCAGGCCAGGCTTATGGCCGACGCGAGGAGGCTTACGGTATTCACTTGGCCTTGGCTGCGGCGGTGGACGCTTATGCCAGCGCGCGGCTGGTCGGCCACCCGGTGATTGGCCTGATCGTTGGCCAGGCGATGTCCGGAGGTTTGCTCGCCCACGGTCACCAGGCCAATCGCCTGCTGGCGCTGGACGCCGCCGAGGTGACGACGCAGGCGATGGGCAAGCAGGCGGCGGCCCAGGTGACGATGCGCTCGCTTGAGGCGTTGGAGGCGTTGGCGGCGGAACTGCCGCCTATGGCTTACGACATCCGCAGTTATGCCAGCTTGGGATTGTTGTGGCGTTTATTGCCGGTGGAGGCCATCCATGCTCCCACGGCGGCGGATATCGCGCGGGTTCGCGCGGCCTTGGGCGAGGCCCTGACCGATATCCGCCAGGCCGGCGACCAGGGGCGGCGACAAGGCGAGGCGATGGCGCAGAGGGCGTCGCGCCTGGTACGGCAACGGCTGTGCGAGCAATGGGAGCTGACATCATGGTGATCTATGGCACGGCTTTACTGGCGGCCTGCGTATTGTGCGGCCTGCTGTTGGGGGATGCGCTGGGGTGGCTAATTGGCGTCAAAGCCAATGTCGGCGGCGTGGGCTTCGCCATGCTGCTGCTGATCGCCAGCAGCGAGTGGCTGCGCGGGCGCGGCGCGCTGACGGCGCCCACGCAACAGGGCATTGCCTTTTGGAGCGCTATCTATATCCCGGTGGTGGTGGCGATGGCCGCCTTGCAAAACGTGGCGGCTGCTTTGCGGGGCGGCCTGGCGGCGGTATTGGCCGGGGGCCTGGCGGTGCTGGCTTGCGGCGTCTTGATCCCCTTGCTGGACCGCCGCGGCCGTTCCGGCGAGCCGGCGGCGGAGCCTTGAGCGTGGGCGCGTTGCTGGAGCAGGTGTTGCTCCGCAATGGCTTGCTGACCGCCTTCGCCGTCATTGGCCTGACCCTGTTGCTGTCCTACCGGTTGTCGGCGCGCTTATGCGCCGGGCGGATCCACGGTTCGGCCATCGCCATCTTGCTGGGCCTGGTGCTGGCCTATGTCTGCGGCAGCTGGACCGGCGGCGACAAGGGGGCCGCCGATGTGCCGGTATTGGCGGGCATCGGCTTGTTTGGCGGCGCGATGTTGCGCGACTTCGCCATTACCGCGACGGCGTTTGGCGTGGATGTGCGGGTTTTGCGGCAAGCGGGGGCGAGCGGTGGAGCAGCCTTATTGCTGGGGGTGCTGGTTTCGTTCGCGGCGGGCGCGGCGGTGGCCTTGGCTTTCGGTTATGACGATGCGGTGAGCGTGAGCACGATCGCGGCCGGAGCGGTGACCTATATTGTTGGCCCGGTGACCGGCGCGGCGATCGGTGCCGGTTCCGAGGCCATGGCGCTGAGCATTGCCGCGGGCCTGGTCAAGTCGATGCTGGTGATGGTGGCGACGCCGTTCGCCGCGCCGTTCATCGGCCTGGACAACCCTCGTACCGCGATGATCTTCGGCGGCCTGATGGGCACCACCAGCGGCGTGTGCGGCGGTCTGGCCGCCACCGATCCCAAGCTGGTGCCTTATGGCGCGATGACCGCCACGTTTTATACCGGTCTGGGCTGTCTGCTGGGGCCGTCCTTGTTGTTCCTCGCCGTGCGTGCGTTGATGGCTTGAGCGCCGGTTCACCATTGCGCGGGCAAGAGCGAGGCGAGGCGCGCTCGCCGTGGCGGCGCTCCACGCCGCGCGGCGGGCATTGAACAGGTTCTTGGGTACCCACCCGATCGCAGGAGGCTGCTATGTCGCTTGAGACTTCTTCCCGTTCTCGCATTCAACAGGTGGCGGCGGCCATCATAGGCAATGCCTTGGAATGGTACGACTTCATCATCTACGGTTTCATGACCGGAGTGATTTCCAAGCTGTTCTTCCCGGCGGATGGCAATGAATACATCTCCTTGCTGCTTGCCACGGCCACTTTCGGCGCCGGTTTCGTGATGCGGCCGGTGGGCGGGGTGCTGTTGGGCGTCTACGCGGATCGCAAGGGCCGCAAGGCGGCGTTGCAGCTCATCATGGGATTGATGAGCCTGGCCATTCTCATCATTGTGCTGGCGCCGCCTTATGCCGCCATCGGCGTGGCCGCGCCGGCGCTCATTCTGCTGGCGCGCTTGATCCAGGGCTTCGCCACCGGCGGCGAGTACGCCAGTTCCACCGCTTTTCTGGTGGAAATGGCGCCGCCTGGCAAGCGTGGCTTATACGGTTCTTGGCAGTTGTTCGGCCAGTCGCTCGCGGTGCTGACCGGCGCCGCCATGGGCGCGCTGGTCAGCTATGGTTTCACGCCGTCGCAATTGGAGGCTTGGGCTTGGCGCTTGCCCTTTGTCTTTGGCTTGCTGATTGTGCCGGTGGGGCTGTGGATGCGGCGTCATATGGAGGAAACCGAAGCCTTCGTCCACGCCAGCCGCCAGCCGGCCGCCGAGCCGCTCGTGCTGGGCTTGGCCGGCAATATGGGCGGCATGTGGACGACGCTGGCGCTGATCGTGCCGGGCACCGCGGTGTTCTATGTGGTCCTGATCAGCATGCCTGGCTATGCCAGCCGTCAGTTTGGCCTGCCGCTGGAACAGGCTTTCGCGGCCCAGACCGTTGCGGTGGCGGTGCTGACCCTGATGACGCCTTTGTCCGGGTGGTGGTCGGACCGAATTGGACGGCGGCCGATCCTGCTGGGCGCGCAGGGGCTGATGCTGCTGCTGGTCTATCCGCTGTTCTGGTGGCTGGAGCAGACGCCTAGCATTACGCGCTTGCTGGCGGTGCAAGTGATCATGTGCGTGTTGCAAGGCCTGTGCAACGGACCGGTGCCGGCCGCGGTCAGCGAATTGTTCCCGGTCAAGGTGCGCTCCACGGCGATGTCGATTTCCTACAATCTGGCGGTGATGCTGTTTGGCGGTTTCGCGCCCTTCATCGTTACCTTGCTGACCCAGCGCAGCGGCTCCTCATTGGCGCCGGCCTTCTATCTGATGTTCTGTTTGCCAATTGGACTGCTGGGCGCTTACCGGCTGCGCGCGCCGGCCAGAGCGCCGGCATCGAGAGCCGCGGCGCGGCGTCCCCAAGGGAAGGAGCGAGCCGTGTTTAAGATCGAAACGCCTGCGGGCGCGCGGGAGATTGTTGAACTGGACGGCTGCGCGCTGTCCGCGGCGCTGCATGAGCGGCGTGTATCCTGTCAGGAGGCGATGCGGGCTTATCTGCAACAGATTGAAGCCCTGAATCCGGCGGTCAAGGCCGTGGTGTCGCTACAACCCGCCGACGCCCTGCTGGCTGAAGCCGCGCGTTGCGACGCCGAGTTGAGCCGCGGCCACAGCCGTGGCTGGATGCATGGCTTCCCGCTGGCGGTCAAGGACCTGGCCGCCGCGCGCGGTTTGGTCACCAGCATGGGCTCGCCCCTGTATCGCGGCCAGGTGTCCACGCAGGACGACATCATGGTGGAGCGCATGCGCGCGGCGGGGGCCATCATCATCGGCAAGACCAACACGCCGGAGTTCGGTGCCGGCTCCCATACGTACAACCCGGTATTCGGCGCTACCGGCAATGCCTATGATCCGGCGCGCTGCGCCGGCGGCAGCAGCGGCGGCGCGGCGGTGGCCCTGGCTTTGCGCATGCTGCCGGTGGCAGACGGCAGCGACATGATGGGCTCCTTGCGCAACCCGGCGGCGTTCAACAATGTCTTTGGTTTCCGTCCCAGCGCCGGCGCCGCGCCGCTGGGCCCCTCGCCGGAGCTCTACCTTCAGCAACTGGCCACCGTGGGGCCGATGGCGCGGTCGGTGCCAGACCTGCTGGCCCTGCTGCGCATTCAGGCCGGGGCCGACCCGCGCGCGCCGCTGGCCTACGATTCGCCGGATTTGCGGCAGCCGCTGGAGCGTGATCTGCGCGGCGCGCGGCTGGGCTGGCTGGGTGACTACGATGGCTATCTGCCGATGGAAGACGGTGTGCTGGCGCTGTGCCGCGCCGCCCTGGCGGATTTCGACGCGCTGGGTTGCACGGTGACGCCGGCGTCGCCGGCTTTCGACATGAGCGCGCTATGGCAGAGCTGGCAAACCTTGCGCCACTGGTTGGTGGCCGGCAGCTTGGAACACCATTATCGAGATCCGGAGCAGCGGCGCTTGCTGAAGCCGGAACTGCAATGGGAAATCGAGGGGGGACTTGGGTTGAGCGCGTTGGAGGTCTACCAGGCGTCCAAGGTGCGCAGCGATTGGTATCGCGCGATGCTGGCGCTGTTCGAGGACTACGACTACCTGCTGTTGCCTAGCGCCCAGGTGTTTCCGTTCACGCTGGAGCAGCGCTGGCCGGAAGAGATCGCCGGCGTGAAGATGAGCAGCTACCACCGCTGGATGGAAGTCGTGCTGGCCGCCACCATGGCCGGCTTGCCGGCGGTCAGCGTGCCGGTGGGCTTTAATCGGCAAGGGCTGCCGATGGGCATGCAGATCATTGGGCGGCCGCGCGCGGATATGGCGGTGCTGCAACTGGCCCATGGCTATGATCTGCGTACCGCCTGGACCCGACGGCGACCGCCGCCGGCGCTTGGCGTGGTCTGAGTGCCTTGCTGGCAAGCGCATGATCTGCTGCGGGTGGGCGATGCCGCCGGCCTGCGTTTGCCGGCGGAGCGGCCGGACTGGCTGGCAGCGGACCGGCCATTGGCCGATCTGGCGGTGGTGCGGCGCGATGTCCGAGCCGGCGGTGATATTCCTGTGGGCCTGCGCGGTTGGCGGCGGGAGCAGCGGCTGGCGGCCTGGTTGGCCCCGGCGGCGGTGGCGGAACGCTTGAGCCCGGAAAGCCTGCTGGCGAGGTTGGATGATTGGAACGGACCTTGGCCGCCGGCCTTGCTGGCATTGGCCGCGCTGCGGCCCTGGATGGACGCCCGCGGCTGGGCCTGGGGGCCAACGGGCAGTTGCGGTTTCGCGCTAGCCAGCGGTTTGCCGCTGCTGCGAGAGGAGAGTGATCTGGATTTGCTGATCCGGCTGCCGCAGCGGCCTGGCCGGACGCAGCTGGATGATTTGCGTCGCTTGAGTTCATGGCCCGGGTGCCGGCTCGATATCCAGATCGATATCGACCACGGTGGCTTCGCGCTGGCGGAATGGCTGGCGGCGCGCGGTGCGGTGCTGTTGAAGACGGAACAGGGCCCTCGTTTGTTTGGCGACCCCTGGTTGAAGGAGGCGATGTCGTGAGCGTGTTGTTTGCTTTTCCCGGGCAGGGCGCGCAGCGCGCCGGCATGTTGCATTGCTTGCCTGAGCACTCGTCGGTGGCGCAAACCTTGAAGCAAGCGGGCGAAGTCCTGGCCGTCAATCCGCTGACCCTGGATAGCGTGGAGGCTTTGCAGTCCACCCGCGCGGTCCAGCTTTGCCTGCTGATCGCCGGCGTCGCGGCAACGCGTTTGCTGGCGGCTTCAGGCTGGCGGCCGGCGATGGTGGCGGGACTTTCCATTGGCGCTTGGCCGGCGGCGGTGGCGGCGCAGGTGGTGGGTTTCGACGACGCCCTGCGCTTGGTGGCCTTGCGCGGAGAATTGATGCAGACGGCTTTCCCGATGGGCTACGGCATGCTGGCGGTGACCGGATTGAACCAGATGCGGCTGGAAGGCTTGATCGCCGCGATACACTGCGCGGCTACGCCGCTGTATCTGGCGAATCTGAATGGCGATGTCCAGTTTGTGGCCGCCGGACACGGAAATGGCTTGGCGAAACTGGAGACCGCGGCCAAAGCGGCGGGGGCGCGGGCTTGCCAAAGTCTGGAGCTTGGCGTGCCGTCGCACTGCCCGCTGCTGGAGCCGGCGGCTCAGGAGCTGCGGGCCGCTATCGCCAGGGTGGCAATATGCCGGCCGGCGGTGCCCTATCTAAGCGTGAGCCGCGCGCGGCTCTTGTTCGACGCCGAGGCTTTGGCCGATGATCTGGCCTGCAATATGGCGCGACAGCAGCGCTGGACCGATGCGGCGCGCCACGCCTGGGAACGCGGCATGCGGACTTTGTTGGAACTCCCGCCGGGGCGGGTATTAGGCGAGCTGAGTCGCGAGACGTTCCGCGATGGAAAAGTGATGGCTTGCGAAGCCATGGATCTAAGCGCGCTTAGCCCCGCGTATCGATGAGATCGCTGCCTGGATTGATTTCTGGGTGTGCGGGAAGGGCGCTTATGGAGTCGTCAGGAGACGCGCGTCAGCGCCGCAGCAAGAACAGGCCGACAAGGACCACCAGCGCGCCAACGGCCTGGGCCAGCCATGCCGACCAGTGTTTGCCCGGCTCCAGGCAGGCTTCTTCGGGATTCTGCGGGTTGTAGAACACCGGCACGGTTTTGCCCGCCGGATAGCGTTGCACGATCTCTCGCGCCTGCTCGTCGCTGCTGCCGTAGCCGGGGTTGGGGAAGCGCAGCCGCTCGGCGCGGTGGACGCCGTCGGCCACGCGGTATTCGTAGCGCACGATGGCGCGGTATTCCCGACGGTCCGAACTGTCGCCGCCGCGCGCGTGGCGCCAGTCCACTTCGCTGGAGACGATCTTGCCGGCGACGCTGGGCCAGCCGGCGGCTTGCTGGGCCTTGGCGGACTGCTGCCAGAGATAGGCGGAAACGGCCACGCCGATGGCGATGACCAGCAGGGCGATGACTTTTTCGCTCATGGGGCGCGGATGCCTCGGTGAATGCGCCGGCGCGGCAGCGGCAGCTTGGCCCGCAGCCGGTACAGCAGCGCCCAGCCGAACAGCGCGCTCAGCGCCGCCAGGATGAATTTGGCGCTGCCGATATCGCTGTCGCCGCCCTTGATCAGCACGGATTCGGCGGGGCTGCGCGGATTGTAGTAGACGGTGATCGCCTTGCCGGAGGGGAAGCGCCGCGTCAGATCGTCGGCGTTGCTGCGGTCGCCCGGCAGGGCGCCGTCGACGGCGAACAGCCGGTCGCTGTGGTAGACCTGGCCGCGCACCGTGTACAGGTATTGCACATGCGGCTGCCAGTACAGCTGATCGGGATGCTCGTCGCTGGACACCACCAGCATGCGGCTGCTTTCCACGTGGCCCGGCGCGTTGCGCCATTCGCGCAATTGATGGCTGGGCGTCAGCAAGACCGCGATCAAGCCCAGCAGGCTGGCGAGAAAGGCCAGCATCAGCGCGCTGACCCGGGCTTGCGGCGAGAATTTCATGATGGGCTCAGACGGCCTGGCCGGGATGCTCGAACCAGGTTAGCAGAATGGCCTGGGCCGCCACCTGGTCCAGCGCCGGCTTTTGCTTGCGGCCGCGCACGCCGGCTTCTTCCAGCATGGATTCGGCCACCACCGAGGTCAGCCGTTCGTCCACCAGCCACACCGGGAGGCCGTAGCGGCCCTTGAGCCGGTTGGCGAAGCGGCGCGCCAGCTGCGTCATCTGGTGTTCGGTGCCGTCTATGTGCATAGGCAGCCCCACCACCAGCTGCGCCGGCTGCCATTCCGCGATCAAGGCGGCGATGGCGGCGAAGCGCGCGTCGTTGATTTCCGTGTCTATGGTGATGAGCGGGTGGGGAATGCCGAGCAGGGTGTCCCCGACGGCGACGCCGATGCGGCGCTCGCCGAAATCGAATGCCAAAGCACAACCTTCAGGCATGGCCGACATCCGTGGACAAGAGCGAGGGATCGAAGCCCAGCAGCGCCATCGCGGCGTCGTAGCGTTCTTCGCAGGGCAGGCCGAAGATGATGTCCGGCCGGGCCGGCACCGTCAGCCAGCCGTTGTCGGCGATCTCCTGCTCCAGCTGGCCGGCGCTCCAGCCGGAATAGCCCAGGGTGATCAGCATGCGGTCCGGCTGCTTGTGGTTTTCAGACACCGCGATCAACACGTCCTTGGACGTGGTCAGCGCGATGTCGTCGGTGACCAGCAGACTGGATTGCCAATTGCCCACCGGCATGTGCAGCACGAAACCCCGGTCCGGCTGAACCGGTCCGCCGAAGTAGACCGGCTCGGCGCGAAGCGAGTCGCCGTCCAGCGGCAGATCGATCTGATCGAACAACTGCGCCATGGCGATGCCGGAAGGCTTGTTGACGATCAGGCCCATGGCGCCGTGCTCGCCGTGCTCGCAGACGAAGACCAGCGAGCGCGAGAACAGCGGGTCCGCCATATTGGGCATGGCGATCAAGAATTGATTGGACAACGATAGCGGTTCCATGCGGCCATTATGGCATAAGTCGGCGGGCCGGGTAGATGCGGCTGCGCGACGCGCAACAGGTCCGCGCGCGACGCGCGGCGAAGGCGGGCAACTGCTAAAATGCCGATTTTCGCCCAGCCATTGCGAGGACATTTTGCGTCTCACCCACATCAAGCTTGCCGGTTTCAAGTCATTCGTCGACCCCACCAGCATTGCCGTGCCCGGCCAACTGGTGGCGGTGATCGGCCCCAATGGCTGCGGCAAGTCCAATGTGATAGACGCGGTGCGCTGGGTATTGGGCGAATCCTCGGCCAAGCAGCTGCGCGGCGAATCGATGCAGGACGTGATCTTCAACGGTTCGTCCACGCGCAAGCCGGTCAGCCGCGCCTCGGTGGAACTGGTGTTCGACAACGGCGACGGCGCGCTCACCGGCGCCTGGGGCCAGTACGCGGAAGTGTCGATCAAGCGGGTGCTGACCCGCCAGGGCGAATCCAGCTACTTCATCAACAACCAGCAAGTGCGCCGCCGCGACATCACCGATCTGTTCCTGGGCACCGGCGTGGGCGCGCGCGGCTACGCGGTGATCGAGCAGGGCATGATCTCCCGCATCATCGAAGCGCGGCCGGAAGAACTGCGCGCCTATCTGGAAGAGGCCGCCGGCGTGTCCAAGTACAAGGAACGCCGCCGCGAGACCGAACACCGCATCGCGGACACCCGCGCCAATCTGGAACGCATCGCCGACTTGCGGCAAGAGCTGGAACGCCAGGTGGAGCGGCTGTCCGAGCAGGCCGAAGTGGCCGCCCAATACCACGATCTGCGCGGCGCGCTGACGCACAAGCAAAACCTGCTGGCCCTGGCGCGGCGCGAAGAGGCCGCGCGCAACGAGGCGGCGGCGCGCGGGGAACTGGCGCGCATAGAAACCGAGGAAGCGGCGCTGGAGGCCGCGGTCACCCATGTGGAGGCCGAGTCCGAAACCGTGCGCGAAAGCCATTTCGCCGCCAGCGACGAAGTGCACGAGGCGCAGCAGCGCTTGTTCGAGGCCAACGCCCAACTGGCGCGGCTGGAAGAGGCTCAGCGCCATCGCGAGCAGAACCGCGCCCGCGTCGACCGCGAACTGGGCGCCGTGCGCACCGAGCGCCAGGTGCTGGCCGAAAGCCGCGGCCAGGTGAAGGCCGAACTGGACGATTGGCTGCCGCGGCGGGAAGAAGCGCAGATGCGGCTGGAAGAGGCGCAGATGACGCTGGAGGACGGCGCGGACGAACTGCCCACCGCCGAGGCGGAATACCGAGCCATCGAACAACAATTGAACGGATTGACCGCGCAGCAGGCCAAGCTCGGCCGCGATCGCGACCTGGCGCGCCAGAACGGCGAGCATCAGCGCCGCAACCTGGAACAACTGTCCGGCCGGGAAGACGCATTGCGGCGCGAACTGAGCGATCTGAACCTGCCGGACCAAGAGAAGCAACAAGCCGCCGCCACCGAAGCGGAACGCGCGCGCGGCGCGCTGGAAACGGTGCGCAGCCGGCTGGTGGCCGACGAGGCCAAGCAGGCGGACCTGGCGGCCGAGCGGGAAAAACTGGACGAACAACTGGCCGGGCTGCGCAGCGAACAGGCGCGGGCCGAGGCCGAGGCCGCCGCGCTGGCCGGCATGCTGGCGCGCGAGGCGGCCAGCGAACAATTGGACGCCTGGCTGCAGCGCCGCGGCCTGGCCGAGGCGCCGCAGCTGTGGCAAAGCCTGCAGGTGGAGCCCAAGTGGCAGCCGGCGCTGGAGGCGGCGCTGGGCGAGCGCCTGGCCGCGCGCGCCGCCGCGCTGCAAGGAGAACCGCCGCCGGCGGCGCTGGCGCTGGCCGACGGCGCGGCGGCGCGCGATTGGCAGGCCGAGCGTCCGTGGCCGACGTTGCTGCAGCAAGTGCGCGCCGCCCAGCCCTTCCAGGCGGCCTTGCAGGACTGGCTGGCCGGCGTCTACCTGGCCGGCTCGCTGGACGAGGCCTTGGCCATGCGCGGGCAGTTGCCGGCCGGCGCCTGCCTGCTGACGCCGGAGGGCCACCGCGTTTACGCCGCCAGCCTCTGCCTGCACGCCGAAGCCAGCGGCGACGGCCTGATGGCGCGCAAGGCGCTGCTGGAAGCGGCGCAGGCGCGGCTGGACGCCTTGTCGCCGGAAATCGACGCCTTGCAGCGGCGCCGCGAATCCTTGCAAAGCCGCGGCGGCATGCTGGCCGAGGCGGTGCGCGCGCAAAAGGGCGCGCTGACCCGCTTGGAAGCGGAGCTGAACGCGGCGACGCTGGAACACGTCAAGCTGGATCAGGCCGCGCGGCAGGGCGCGGCGCGGCTGGCGGCGATCGAGGCCGAGCGCGGCCGCATCGCCGAAGAGGGCGAACTGGCGCGCCAGAGCATCGCCGAGGCCGAAATGCTGGGCGAAGAGACGGCGCTGACGCTGGAAGAACTGACGGTGCAGCTGGAAGACATGCGCGTGGACCGGCTCAACGCCGAAACCGGCTTGCAACTGGCGCGCAACAAGACCCGCGACGCCGAGCGCATGCTGCACGAGATCAAACTGGAAATGAGCACCGCCGAGCAGAAGGTGGCGGAGCTGGCGCGGCGCGGCCGCGAACTGGACGAGCGCGACCAGCAACTGGCCGAGCGCCTGGAAACCCTGGCCGAAGAGGCCGAGGCGGTGGAGGAGGCGGTGCCGGAGGAGGCCTTGCAACTGGCCCTGGCCGAGCGGGAGCAACGCGAACACAGTCTGGGCGCGGTGCGCGACCGGCTAAACGGCCTGACCGAGAAGCTGCGCGAGCTGACCCATCAACAACAACAAGCCAACGCCGCTTTGCCGGCGCTGCGCGAAGCGCGCTCGGACTGGTTGCTCAAACACCAGGAAGCGCGGCTGGCGATGGAGCGCTTCGCCGAAGAGCTGGCCAGCGCCGGCGCCGACGAAGCCGCGCTGATGGCCGATTTGAGCGAGGCGGTGAAACCGAACGCGTTGGCCGCCGAGATCGCGCGGCTGGCGCGCGCGCTGGAAGGCCTGGGCGCGGTCAACCTGGCCGCGTTGGAAGAACTGGATGAGGCCCGGAAGCGCGGCGATTATCTGGCGGCTCAGTCCGAGGACCTGAATCAGGCGATGGCCACGCTGGAGGAGGCCATCGCCAAGATAGACGGCGAAACCCGCGAAATGCTGCAAGCCACTTACGACGCGGTCAACGCCAAGATGCGCGAATTCTTCCCCACGCTGTTCGGCGGCGGCCGCGCCGAACTGGTGCTGACCGGCGAGGACTTGCTGGACGCCGGCGTGCAGATCATCGCCCAGCCGCCGGGCAAGAAGAACAGCACCATTCACCTGCTGTCCGGCGGCGAAAAGGCGTTGACGGCGATGAGCCTGGTGTTCTCGCTGTTCTCTCTGAATCCCGCGCCGTTCTGCCTGTTGGACGAGGTGGACGCGCCGCTGGACGACGCCAATACCAGCCGCTTCTGCGATCTGGTCAAGCAGATGTCGGAGCGCACGCAGTTTCTCTATATTTCCCATAACCGGCTGACCATGGAAATGGCCGAGCAATTGGTGGGCGTCACCATGCAGGAGCAGGGCGTCAGCCGCATTGTGGCGGTGGACATCGTGGAAGCGTTGAAAATGCGGGAAACCGCCTAATAAGCTGTTTACGATCTGCTGCGCGTCGTGGAGCGTTACACGGTGAGTACCGCTTCGAAATGCTCATGTCGCACTCGTACATTCGGCTTTCTCAGCGGTTTTGGCCTTGCCTCGCCCTCGCTGGCGAGCTTTTGAAAAAGCGCTTGGCGCAATGGCAAAGTCCGCTTGGCGTCGGCCAGGTTTTTGTTAGTCATCGTTTAAACAGGCTGGTGAGGACTATTGTCGTCAGTTACAGTTTGACGGCGCGCAAACCGGGCCGCGCGCGCGGATGGCATACTGCGCAGCTTCCCGACGGCAGCGGCCGTCGGGCGATATCATTGCTGGATGAATGGGCATGACCGTAAGCATCAAGCGTTGGGAACCTGAAAACCCTATCTTCTGGCTGCGCCGCGGGCGGCGCATCGCCAATCGCAATCTCTGGCTGTCCATCCTGTCGCTGCATCTGAACTTCAATATCTGGATGATGTGGAGCATGGTGGTGGTCAATCTGCCGGCGGTCGGATTCGCGCTCAGCAATCAGCAGCAGTTCCTGCTGGTGTCTATCCCGCCGCTGGTCGGCGCCCTGATGCGGCTGCTGTACTCGTGGATCTGGAGCTGGGTGGGCGGCGGCTTGTGGCTGGGCATTTCCACCTTGCTGCTCTTGCTGCCGGCTTTGGGCGTGGCCGCGGTGGTGCAGGACATTTCTACGCCGTTTCCCATCTTGCTGCTGGTGTCCGGTTTGTGCGGCATCGGCGGCGGCGCCAGCGCCTCCCATCTGTCCAATACCAGTTTCTTCTTTCCCAAGGCGGCCAAGGGGCTGGCGATGGGGCTGAACGCTGGCTTGGGGAATCTGGGCGTGTCGGTGGCGCAACTGGCGATTCCGGTGGTCATTCTGCTGCCCTTGTTCGGCGAGGCGGGCGGGCCGCAGATTTGGGGCGTCGGCGGCGTCGTTCACCCGGTGTGGCTGCAGAACGCCGGCTATCTATGGCTGCCCTTCATCGTGATCATCGCGCTGGCCTGCCTGTTGTACGCGCATGATCTGCCCAAGCTGCGCATCACGCCGCATGACCAGCTGGATGCGATGCGCGACCCGCACACCTGGTATATCTGCCTGCTGTACATGGGCAGCTACGGTACTTTCCTCGGCTTCGCCGCCGCCTTTCCCTTGCTGGCGCGCAATATGTTTCCACTGGTCGACGTCACTCCTTACGCCTTCATCGGCCCCATGGTCTGCGCCTTGTCGCGGCCGCTGGGCGGCTGGATGGGCGATCACATCGGCGGCGGCATCGCCACCATGCTCAGCAACGGGGTGATGGCGCTGGCCACCGTCGGCGTCTACCTGAGCATGCCCTCCGCCGGCAACGGCGGTTCGTTCTGGTTGTTCCTCGCCATGTTCCAGCTGATCTTCTTCGCCGCGGGCGTCGGCAATGGTTCTTCCTTCCAGTTGGCGCCCAAGGTCTTTCTTTTGCAGGCCGGCCAAGGGGCCAAGGCCGCCGGCCTGGACATCGCCGAGGCCTATGCGCGCGGCGGCCGCCGCGGCGCGTCGGCGATGAACGTCAGCTCGGTGATGGCGGCCTTCGGCGGTTTCGTGATTCCTAAGTCCTTCGGCAGCGCGCTGGCCGCCTTCGGCAGCTTCCTGCCGGCCTTCGGCATGTTCTTTGTGTTTTATCTGGTGTCCATGCTGGTGGCCTGGTGGCAATACAGCCGGCCGGGCAGCCGGATGCGCTGCTGAGGCGAGCGATGCGCGCGCGGCCTGGATGGGCTTGGGCCTTGCTGGCGTCTTTGCTGCTGCACGCCTTGTTGCTGTTTTGCTGGCGGCCGTTCGCGCCGCGGCCTTCTGCTCGCGCCGCGGTACTGACGCTAAGCCTGCCGGCGCCGCGGGCCGCCGGCGTTCCCGATGGCGTAGGGGCTAGGTCGGAAGCGGCCAAAGCGTCGCCGGCCCCGCGCCGCCAATCACCGCAGCCCAAGCGCCTTCCCATTGCCAAGGCTATTGCGGCGCCGCCGGCTGCGGCCGCGCCGCGGCAGCGTCCATCGTTGCCGACGGCGCTTGGAAGCGGCTCCAGCGTCGTGGAAGGCGAGCCGGCCGGCTCGGCGTCGACGCAAAGCGCTTCCGGCGCGGCAAGGGGCGGCGGACAGGACAGCGTGGCCTTGTATCGCGCCGAATATTTGAACAATCCGCGGCCGGAATATCCGGAGCGGTCGCGGGAGAACGGCGAAGAGGGCACGGTCTTGCTGCGGGTCAGCGTTAGCGCCGCCGGCCGCGCCGGCGAGGTGACGGTGGCGGTCAGCAGCGGCTATCCGCGGCTGGACCGCGCGGCCAAGGCCGCGGTGGAAAGCTGGCGCTTTGCGCCGGCCAAGCGCAATGGCCAGGCGGTGGATTCGGTGTTGACGGTGCCGGTGCGGTTTCAGAGCCCTTGAGCCGCGTGCGCGGCCGGCGCTGAAAACGCAATGGCGGCGAGGGGCGGACCGCATTGCGGGACCGCGCGCCTCGCCGCCGGGTAAGGGCGGTTACGGCTGGAGGAATCCTAAGCCGTGACTTCTTCCTGTTCTTCCAGCGCCAGGCTGAAGCCCTCGCGCAGGCGGCCCAATTCCTGGCAGAAACCGGACAGGTCGTGTTCGCCAAAGCGTTTAAAGGCGATCTGCATATAGTCGATATGAGCGGGGAAGGCCTGGTCGAACAGGCGTTCTCCGTGTTGGGTCAAGGAGACGAACACGCTGCGGCGATCGTTGGGCTGCATGGTGCGGGTAACCAGACCCTTGTCTTCCAGCCGGTCGATGACGCCGGTCAGCGTCCCTTTGGTGATCAACGTGCGGTCGGACAGCTCCTTGCAATTCATGCCTTTGCTGTGGCCCAGCGTGGCGACCACGTCGAATTGCGGCGGAGTCAGGCCCAGCTGACGAATGTGCTGGCTGGCAAACTGTTCGAATGCCTGGTAGGTGCGCGCCAGCTCGTGGACCACCGGAAGGAAACTGGCTTGAGAAGTGTTTTTCATCGATCTATCCCTTGCTTTCCTAAGCAGTGTTTAAGACGATTTGGAATCATTCATTTGCATGAACACGAAATATTCTGGCACGAGATATTTCAGAGCGCCCCTGTCAGAAATGTCATCTACCGGACCTTATGGGCCTGAAAATGACGTTCCGCTTCCATTTGGCTCGCTTGCGGCGGGCCTGACTCGCGGCGCCGAACTGCCGACTGGGGCGGTTCGACGCGGTCCGATGGAACCAGCAGGGGCGATTCGGCATCCAATTCAGGTTGCGAACCCGGTTTGAAGCGCCAAATTGCCCGCATCAGCTATCGCCTCGGCTTGATTTAGGCTGGCGGCAAGGCATTTACGGCTAAATTGCCGCCAAATGGTGCGCAAGCTGAGGCTTTCGTTATAATAACCGTGGTCTATCGCCGTTCTCGACTGGCCGAAACGCCAGATTCGAACGGTTTTGTTGCCGAATACTTAAAGGGAGGCTGTCGGCCTGGCTATTGCCGAAAGACGCCGCATCGCGCATTGAAAGATGCGCCGGCGCGCGGCGAGGGAGCTGCCGACGGCTTCGATTATTCGCCTTAATGCGGACTGGCTGATGAGCGAATTACAGATTGGTGTGTTGATACTGGGCGGCGCGGTGATCGCCCTGGTTTACGGATTCAATGCTTTCCAGGAATGGCGTTTTCGCAAGAAGACTCGCCAGGCCTTCACGCGCGGCCACGACGACGTGTTGCTGGACGTGCCCAAGAACAATGTGCGCGACGGCGTGAAGCAGGACAGGATGGAACCGGTGCTGGTGGACGCCGCGCCGGAGCCGGACGATTACGCCGCCGCTTATTTCGAGCCGCACATCCCGCGGAGCCGGCGCGAGCCGAGACCGAACGCCCGCGCGAAGCGGTTTTCGACGCGGTGCCGGTGGTGGAGGAAGAGGAGGACATCCCGCAGATGGACTCCGCCGATCACCAGGCGCTGGTGGTGGCGATGCTGGATCCGTCGCTGGACTTCATCGCCGAAGTGGTGTTCCACGCGCCGCACGAGCTGGCGGCGATTCCGCGCTTCAACGTGGGCAAGCGCACACAGTTGATCGGCCGCACCGAAAAAGGCCTGTGGAAGCCGGCCGAGGCCTTGCCCGGCACCCGTTACAAGCAGATCAACGTCAGCATGCAGATGGTGGACCGCAGCGGCGCGGTGACCGAACAGGAACTGGCCGGCTTCTGCCAGCAGGTGTCGCGCTTCGCCGAGGAGCACGACGCCGCGGTCAGTTTCCCGCAGCGCCAGCAGAAGCTGGTGGCGGCGCGCGAACTGGACCGCTTCTGCGCCGATGTGGACGTGCTGATCGGCATCAACATCGTGCCGCAGGGGCCGATAGAAGGCACGCGTCTGCGCAGCTTCGCCGAGGCCGCCGGCCTGCAGCTGGAGCCGGACGGCGCCTTCCACTATCTGGCGGACTCCGGCAATACCCTGTATTCGCTGATGGCGGCGGACCAGATGCCGTTCACCTTCCACACCTTGCTGGACAAGTCCTTCCCGGCGCTGACGCTGTTGTTCGACGTGCCGCGCGTGGCCGGCGGCGTCGAGGTGTTCGACCGCGCCGTTTACTTCGCGCGCCAGCTGGCGCAGGAGTTCGACGCCCAATTGGTGGACGACAACCGCCGTCCGCTGTCCGACGCCGGCCTGACCCGCATCCGCGACCAGCTGCTGCACATCTACGGCAGCATGGACGACCGCGGCATCGCCCCCGGCAGCGTGGCCGCTTTGAGACTGTTTGCCTGAAACCGGCGGGAAGCCCTGGTGTCGCCTTGCTGTCCAGCCGCTACACAGGGGTGATAAGCCCGCTCGATAATCCTCCGTTTCCAAGGCCGGCGCCACGCCGGCTTTTTCTGTTTGAGTCCGACTGAACATGACCGCCCAAACTCCGCAACAGCGCGTAGCCGAACTGCATCAACTGCTGAACCGCTACGGCCACGAATACTATGTGCTGGACACCCCCACCGTGCCGGACGCCG
The DNA here is from genome assembly GCF_021496765.1 of Chromobacterium sp. Beijing. Classification (NCBI taxonomy): domain Bacteria; kingdom Pseudomonadati; phylum Pseudomonadota; class Betaproteobacteria; order Neisseriales; family Chromobacteriaceae; genus Chromobacterium; species Chromobacterium sp. Beijing. Next base: position 3,158,803 of record NZ_CP053750.1, on the reverse strand, counting down.
AATACGACCGCCTGTTCCGCGAGCTGCAACAACTGGAACAGGAGCATCCGGAACTGGCGAGCGCGGATTCGCCCACCCGCCGCGTCGGCGGCGTGCCGTTGGACGAATTCCAGCAAGTGACCCACAGCGTGCCCATGCTGTCGCTGTCCAACGCGTTTTCCGATATGCAGCTGAGCGAGCGCGAGCAGCGCCATGAAGAGCTGCTGCAGTTCGACGAACGGGTGCGCAAAGGCCTGGATCTTGCCGAGGTGGAGTACGCGACCGAGCCCAAGTTCGACGGCCTGGCGATCTCCCTGCTTTACCGCGACGGCGTGTTGGTTCAGGCGGCCACCCGCGGCGACGGCGTGACCGGCGAGAACGTCACCGAGAACATCCGCACGGTGCGCGCGATTCCGCTGCGGCTGCCGGCCGGCGCGGCCACGCCCGGCCTGCTGGAAGTACGCGGCGAGGTGCTGATGCTGAAGCAGGATTTCGACAAGCTCAACCGCGAGCAGGCGGCGCGCGGGGACAAGACCTTCGCCAATCCGCGCAACGCCGCCGCCGGCAGCTTGCGTCAATTGGATTCGCGCATTACCGCTCAGCGCCGGCTGTCCTTCTTCGCCTACGCCATCGCCCAGGTGGAGGGCGTGGACTGGCCGGCCAGCCACAGCGGGGAAATGGCCTGGTTGCGGGCGCTGGGTTTCCCGGTGGTGGCCGAGGACCTGCGGCCGGTGGTGCGCGGCGTGGACGGCTTGATCGCCTATTACGAACAAGTACAGCAGCGCCGCCCCGGCCTGCCTTTCGATATCGACGGCGTGGTGTACAAAGTCAATCAGCGCGCCTTGCAGGACGAACTGGGCTTTGTGTCGCGCGCGCCGCGCTGGGCCATTGCCCACAAATTCCCGGCCGAGGAAGCCTTGACCCAGGTCGAGGCGATCGAGGAACAGGTGGGCCGCACCGGCGCCATCACCCCGGTGGCGCGGCTGAAGCCGGTGTTCGTCGGCGGCGTCACCGTCACCAACGCCACCTTGCACAATGAGGACGAGGCGAGGCGCAAAGACGTGCGCGTGGGCGACACCGTGATTGTGCGCCGCGCCGGCGACGTGATTCCCGAGGTGGTGTCGGTGGTGATGGAGCGTCGGCCGATGCAGCAGGCAATCGGCGACGACTTGTGCCGCGCCGGCGAAACGCCGCAGTACCCCGCTTATCGCTTGCCGGTGGTCTGTCCGGTATGCGGCAGCCATGTGGTGCGCGAAGAGGGCGAGGCGGTGGCGCGCTGCTCCGGCGGCCTGTCTTGCCGCGCGCAGCGCAGCCAGGCGATCCAGCATTTCGCCGGCCGCCGGATGATGGACATCGACGGTCTGGGCGAACGCTATATCGACAAGCTGGTGGAGTACGACTATGTGCGCGGCGTGGCCGATCTGTACCGGCTGACGCTGGAAGACTTGCTGGAAATGAAGCGCCGCGCCGACGAGGACGAGGACGCGACCCCGGAAACCGTCAAGGCGGGCAAGGTGGCGAGCAAATGGGCGGAAAACCTGATCGAGGCGATCGCCGCCAGCCGGCGGCCGCCGCTGGCGCGGCTGCTGTTCGCGCTGGGCATCCGCCATGTCGGCGAATCCACCGCCAAGACCCTGGCCGATTGGCTGGGGACGATGGCCTTGATCCGTCGTTCCCCGGCGGCCTTGTTCGCCGCGCTGCCGGATATCGGCGGCGTGGTGGCGGAATCGCTGGCGGACTTCTTCGCCGAAGCCAATAACGAAGCCGCGCTGGACGCCTTGTTGAGCCATGTGGCGCCGGCCGACGAGCACGCGCCGTCGCCGCGCCTGGCCGAGCGTCTTCAGCCGGCCGTGCTGCTGGCGCGGCTGGACATTCCGCGTCTGACCGAGGTGCGCAGCCAACAGCTGGCGGCGCAGATCGACGGCCTGGCCGCGCTGGCCGGGCGCGAACGGCGCGCGCTGCTGGATCTGGAGTTGCCGGCCGAGGTGATCAACGCGCTGGCCGATTGGCTGGACCTGCCGGGCAAGCGAGACAGCCTGCGCGCGCTCGCCGCCCTGGTCGACGAGATGCTGGCGGCGCTGCCGGCGCAAGCGGCGGCGGCCGGCGTGCTGGAAGGCAAGACCCTGGTGTTGACCGGCACCTTGCCGACGCTGAGCCGCGACCAGGCCAAGGAATTGATAGAAGCCGCCGGCGGCAAGGTCTCCGGCAGCGTGTCCAAGAAAACCCATTACGTGGTGGCGGGGGCGGAGGCCGGCAGCAAGCTGGCCAAGGCGGAAGAGCTGGGCGTGGCGATTCTGGACGAGGCCGGCTTGCAAGCCTTGCTGGCCGGAGAGTGACTGAAGAGCCTGTAGCCTCGGCGGGAAATGTTTTTTGCCACGGAAGCACACGGAAAAACACGGACCAAACCAGAGGCTGCTGTTATTTTCGTGGATTTCGTGGCTAAAGGGTTTGCCTTCCGTGCCCTTCCGTGCGCTTCCGTGGCTAAATCGGTTTTTGTTTTTCCGTGGCAGGAATTTAAGAAGGAACGGAACAGATGACGGCGGACCAAGCTTTCGAACAAGGCAACCGATTGGCGGCGGAGGGCCGCTGGCGCGAGGCGGAGCAGGCGTTTGATCAATGTCTGAGGCGGAACGCCAAGGATTGGCAGGCGCTGGCCAACCGCGCCAACGCCCGCCTGCGCCAGGGCGACAGCGCGCGCGCGCTGGACGACTACCTGGCCGCCGCCGCGCTCAATCCGCAGTCGGTCAACATCAAGTGCAATCTGGCGGTGCTGCTCAAGGAGCTGGGCGAACTGGAACTGGCGGAAGCGCTGCTGCGCGAGGCCCTGGCGGCGGAGCCCGAGCATGTCGACGCCTGGAGCAATCTGGGCGTGGTCTTGCAACATCGTCTGCAATACCAGGAGGCCATCGCCTGCCATCTGCGCGCCATCGAGCTGGCCGGCGCGAGCCCGGCGCGCTGCAACAACCTGGGCTACGCCTGCACCTGCGCCTTGCTGCTGGACGACGCCATCGCCGTGTTGCAAGGCGGTTTGGAGCTGGACCCGAACGACGCCAATCTGCGCTTCAGCTTGTCCATCGCGCTATTGCTGGCCGGCCGCTACGCCGAGGCCTGGCCGTATTACGAGGCGCGTTGGGACGCCATCCTGCAGCCGCGTCACCGCGAACGGCGCTGGCAGGGCCAGGCGCTGGACGCGTCCGCCTTGCTGCTGTGGGCGGAACAGGGCCTGGGCGACAGCCTGCAGATGGCGCGCTTCCTGCCGCGGCTACGGGCCGAGCATCCGCGGGCGCGCCTGCTGCTGGCCTGCCCCAAAACCTTTCATCGCCTGTTCGCCCAATTCGACGGCGTGGAATTGCTGGAGCCGGAGGCCGCGCCGGCTTTCGATTGGCAACTGCCGCTGATGTCCTTGCCCGGCGCGCTGGGCGTGACGCTGGACAATCTGTCCGGCCAGCCTTATCTGAGCGCGGTGCCGGCGGCCGCGGTCCCGGCGCGCGGCGGCGGCAGGCCGCGCGTCGGCGTGGTGTGGGAAAGCGGGCAATGGGGAGTGGGCAAGGCCGATCACTGGCGCCGCCATAAATCCGTGCCGCCGGAGGACTTCGCCGCTTTGTGCCGGCTGCCCGGCATTGATTTCGTGTCCTTGCAGCCGGGAACGACGCCTTCAGCTTTGCAAGGTTTGTTAGCCGCACCGGCCTTGAACGACTTCGCCGACACTGCCGCCTGGGTGGCGGAGCTGGATCTGGTGATCACCGTCGATACCGCCGTCGCCCATCTGGCCGGCGCGATGGGCAAGCCGGTCTGGGTGTTGATGCGTGCGGAAAGCGCGCCCTTCTTCCTGGCCGCCGGCGAGCGCGCGCCGTGGTACGACTCGATGCGGGTCTGGCGCCAGACCGAGGCCGGCGTCTGGGGGCCGGTGCTGGAAGGCGCGGCGCAGGCGCTGGCTCAGCGTTTTGCCGCCGCTTTGTGAGGCGGGACTTTCACCAGCGGGCCGCGGCGCGGTAGAATGCGCGGCTGTCAACGCTTGTTAACGAGAATGGGCATGAAAAAAATCACGAAAGCGGTCTTCCCCGTCGCCGGGCTGGGCACTCGCTTCCTGCCGGCCACCAAGGCCAGCCCCAAGGAAATGCTGCCGGTGGTGGACAAGCCGCTGATCCAGTACGCGGTGGAAGAGGCGATCGCCGCCGGCATGACCGAGCTGATTTTCATCACCGGCCGCAACAAGCGTTCGATCGAAGACCATTTCGACAAGGCTTACGAGCTGGAAACCGAACTGGAAAACAAGAACAAGCAGAAGCTGCTGGAAACCGTGCAGGGCATCATCCCGCCGTCGGTGTCCTGCATCTTCATCCGTCAGACCGAGGCGCTGGGCCTGGGCCACGCCGTGCTCTGCGCGCGGCCGGTGGTGGGCGACGCGCCGTTCGCGGTGATCCTGGCCGACGACCTGATCGAAGGCGCGCCGGGCGCGATGGAACAAATGGTCAAGCTGTTCGACGAAACCCACACCTCGGTGCTGGGGGTGGAAACCGTGGCGCCGGAGGAGACCGGCTCTTACGGCATCGTCAAGGTGGCGCCGGACGCGCGCGGCCATCAGCAGGTGGAACACATCGTGGAGAAGCCGCGCCCGGAAGCGGCGCCGTCCAATCTGGCGGTGGTGGGCCGTTACATCCTGACCCCGCGTATCTTCGACAAGCTGGTCAACACCACGGCCGGCGCCGGCGGCGAAATCCAGCTGACCGACGGCATCGCGGCGCTGATGAAGGACGAGCCGGTGTTGGCGCTGCCGTTCAAGGGCGTGCGTTACGACTGCGGCTCCAAGCTGGGCTATCTTAAAGCCACGGTCAATTACGGCTTGCAGCATCACGAGGTGGGCGCCGAGTTCGCCGCCTATCTGCGGTCGCTGGCCAAGAACTAATCGTTTTTTCAATCACGCCGCTTGCTTCAAAGCGGCGTTTGCGTGTGTGAATCAAGGAGTCATCATGCCCAATATTGCCGAGGCCCGTGGCCTGATCAACAGCTCCGACGTGCTGTTTACCGCCGAGGAAGTCAGCGCGGCCGTTGACCGCATGGCGGTGGAAATCACCGAGGAACTGGGCGAAACCTATCCGCTGGTCTTGTCCGTGATGGGCGGCGCCGTGGTGTTTACCGGTCAGCTGCTGCCGCGCCTGGCTTTCCCGCTGGACTTCGACTACGTTCACGTGTCCCGCTACGGCGACAAGACCCAGGGCGGCGAACTGGTATGGAAACAGGCGCCCAAGGAAGACGTGCGCGACCGCGTGGTGCTGGTGCTGGACGACATCCTGGACGAAGGCCACACCATGGCGGCGATCCGCGACAAAGTGATGGCCATGGGCGCCAAGGCCTTCTACAGCGGCGTGTTCGCCAACAAGCTGATCAGCAAGGAAAAGCCGATGCTGGCGGACTTCGTCGGCCTGGACGTGCCGGACCGCTACGTGTTCGGCTACGGCATGGACGTGCGCGGCGCCTGGCGCAATCTGCCGGCGATCTACGCGTTGAAATAAGCGCGGCCAGATCGCGAAAAACCCCCGGCTCGCGTCAGCAAGCCGGGGGTTTTTATTTTTGGACCTAGTCTAAGAACGTGTTTCCGATCTCGCGAGCTAAGGCGAGACAAGGCGAGACAAGGCGAAAACGGGCGAAAAAGCGGAATGTACAAGTGGTACATGAGCATTTCGAAGCCAGTTTCAACGCCCTTTACCTATCCATCCCGCCGACGCGCAGCAGACTATGAACAGGCTCTCAGGCGCCGGCCGCCAGCGCCGCGGGCTTCTGCGCCTGCGCCAAGGCGGCGTTGACCTGCCAGTCGTTGCCGTTGCGCTGCAAACGCACCGGCCAGCGGTAGACCGCCAGCAGCCGCTCCGGCGTCAGCACCTGTTCCGGCGCGCCGGCCACCACCAACCGGCCCTGTTCCAGCAAGGCCACGTGGTCGGCGTAGCTGGCCGCCAGCGCCAGGTCGTGCAAGACCTGCACCACGGTGCGGCCCTGGCGCGACAATTCCAGCAGCAGTTGCTGCAAGCGGTGCTGGTGACGCAAGTCCAGGTGATTGGTGGGTTCGTCCAGCAGCAGCACCGGCGCCTGCTGCGCCAAGGCGCGGGCGATGGCAGCGCGCTGGCGCTCGCCGCCGGACAGCTGGTCCAGCCGCTTGTCGGCGTAATCGTCCAGCTCCACCGTGCCCAAGGCGTCCGCCACCGCGCTCTTGTCCTCCACCCGCGGCTGCGAGAAGGCGCCGAGGTAGGGCACGCGGCCCAGCATCACGAATTCGCGCACCGTCAGCGGAATGCCGGCCGGTATGTGTTGCGGCACCCAGGCGATGCGGCGCGCGCGCACCGCCGGCTCCATGCGGCCGACGCATTGTCCGGCCAGGCGCACCGCGCCGGCGCCGGGCGTGTTCAAACCGGCCAGCAGCCGCATCAGCGTGGTCTTGCCGGCGCCGTTGGGGCCCAGCAGCGCGCTGACCCGGCCGGTGGGCAAGTCCAGGTTGATGTCGTCCAGAATCCGCTTGCCGCCGATGTCGTAGGCCAGCTGGCGCACGCACAGGGTAGTGGTATCAGCCATTGATCAGACTCCTTTGTTGCCGCCGGAACAGCCATACGAAGAACGGCGGTCCGGCGAAGGCCGCCATTAAGCCCACCGGCAGATCGATGGGCCAGGCGATGGTGCGCGCCAGCGTGTCCACCGCCAGCAGGAATAAGGCGCCGGCCCAGGCCGACAGCAGGATCAGCCGGCGGCGGCAGCCGCCCAGCAGCAGCGCCAGCGCGTTGGGAATCATCATGCCGACAAAGCCGATCACCCCGGACAGCGCCACCGCGCCGCCGGTGGCCAGCGCCGCGCCGACGGCGGTGAGCCGGCGGGTGCGGCGCACATCGATGCCCAGCGAGCGGGCGGCGTCTTCGCCCAGCAGCAGGCAGTCCAGATCGCGGCCCACGGCGATCAGGATCAGCAAGCCCAGGCCGGCCACGCCCAGGCAGGCCAGCAGCCGTTCCGACGAGGCCGACGACAGATTGCCGGCCAGCCAGCTGGTGGCGGCGCGCAGCGTCAGGTCGTCGGACATGAAAATCATCAGGCTGGTGATGGCGCCGCAGAAGGCGCCCACCACCAGGCCCATCAGCAGCAGGCCGGCCAGGCCGCCGCGCACCAGCCGCGACAGCAATAGAATCAGCCAGGTGGCCAGCAGGCCGCCGCCGAAGGCGGCCAGCGGCAAGGACAGGCCGGCGGCGCCGATGGCCAGCATGCTGACCACGGCCAGCGCCGCGCCGCTGGACGTGCCGATCAGGCCGGGGTCGGCCAGCGGATTGCGAAACAACGCTTGCAAGGCCGCGCCGCTGGCGGCCAGCGCCGCGCCCACGCCCAGCGCCGCGGCGATGCGCGGCAGCCGCAGCTGGGTCAGCAGCGGATCGCTGAAGTCCGGCCAGGCGAGGCCGCTGCCGCCGCTGGACAAGGCCAGCAGCGGCAACAGCAGGCTGGCGGCGATCAGACCCAGCAGCAGCCAGCGGCCGCGATTGGGCGCGGCGGCTTCCATGCTCAGCGCGCTCACATCTTCACCATCTGCTCGACCACCGCCGGGCTGTTCAGTCCCACCATCATCGCGTCCTTGGCCGGCAACAGGTAGATGCGGCCCTGCTTGCCGGCCGGCGTGGAGGCGATTTCCGGCCGTTTGGCGAAGACCTCCTTGCCGCCGTGCACCGCGCCGGTGTGGCTGCCCAGAATGATCACGTCCGGTTGCAGGCTTTGCCAGGCGTCGCGCGCCATCGGCTTGAAGCCGGACAGCTGGCTGGCGACGTTGACGCCGCCGGCGGCGCGGATCAGGGTGTCGGCGGCGGTGTCGCGGCCGGCCACCAGCTGACCGTCGTAGCTGACCAGATAGCGCACGCCGCGCGCCGGGCGCGGCGTCATCTCGCGCTGCCAGCGGCTGGCCAGTTGCTGGGCGTTGGCGTCGCGGCCCAAGAGCTGTCCCACTTTGCGGATCGCGTCGGCGAAGTCCGCGCCGTCCTCGCGGCGCGTCACTTCCTCGGCGCGCACCTGCAATTGGCGCAGCTGGGTCCACACCGTCGGCGGTTGCGCCTCGGCGCTGCCCAGCACCAGGGTGGGCTTGAGCCGGGCGATGGTTTCGGCGTTCAGCGCGCGGGAAAAGCCCACCACCTGGGCCTGAGCCAGCGCCGGCGACTTGCTGGAGCGGTCACGGCCGACGACTTCCTTGCCGGCGTCCAGCGCCACCACGATGTCGGCGATGTCGGGGGTCATCACCACGATGCGTTGCGCCGCCCAGGCGGGCAGCGCGGCGGCCAGGCCCAGCAGGGCGGCGAAGGCGAATTTAGGCGACATCGGCGCGCTCCAGTGCCGGCAGCTCGCCCAGCAGCTTGATCCATTCCACGCGTTCCGCCTGGCCCGGCTTGCGCTCGCCGAAGAAGGTGGCCAGCGACAAGCCCTTGTCGTCGAACAGTTCCAGCGAGGTCACCACGCCGTGATCGCCCGGCTTGCGGGTGACCCAGGCTTCGGCGATCAGATCGGTGCGCAGATGCAGGTTGAAGTGCGGGTCCAGCACATTGAGCCAGTTGCCGACGATCTGCACATTGCGCACCGGACCGGTGTGAATCTGGATCATGCCGCGGTTGCCGGCGAACACCATGATAGGGGCTTCGATATGGGCGGCGCGGCGCAGCAGCTGCTCCACCGCTTCCGGCAGCACGCGCCAGGCCTGGCCTTCCGGCGCCAGGCGGAAGCCCTGCTGCCGGGACACGCCCCAGCGGCGCAGGAAGGGATGGAAGGCGTGCACGTCCTGCAGGCTCTGCCATTCCTGTTGGAAGCCGGCCTTGTCGATGGCCTCGTCGTCCAGCTCCTTCGCTTCGGCTTCCTGCGGGTCTATGCTCAGCGCGGCCTTGGGCGCGGAGAAGGTCTCCACCAGGCGCTGGTAGGCCGCCGCATCGCTATTGGCGGTCAGATAGATCTTGTGCACCGCCTCGCCGAAACGGTCGAAGAACTGCAAGCTGCGCTGCTCGCCGCGCGCGCCGGCCGTGGTGACGGCGAAGGCGTGCTGCCAATGGAACAGGAAGATGCGCAGGTCGATGACCGGGTTGATGGCCAGGCCGATCTTGCCGTCGATCTGCACATTGCGGTAATCGCCGGTGGTTTCGTGCACGCAGGCGTGATTGCGCGTCAGCGCCATCACCGGGCCCAGCTGGGCGATCTGGCCCAGGATGTCGTTCCAATGCGGTTGCAGGGCCTGGCTGGCCGGGTCCGCGGCCACCAGTTCGGCCTCGCTGACGCCCAGGGCGTCGGCGGCGTCGCGCACGCGCAGTTTCGGCTGGCTGGCTTTCAGGATTTGGTAACGATCCCACAGCTGGCTGAAGTCGGTCATGTTTGGATTCTCCTTGGAACGATCAAAAACGGGCGCCCGCCAAGGGGCGGGCGCTCGCGGTTAGAAGGTGTATTCGACGCTGGCGCTGAGGTTGCGGCCAGGCTGGGTGAACAGGTCCAGCGTGCGGTCGCTGCTGGTCTTGCCGCGCACGTCGGCGGCTTTCCAGTATTTCTGGTCGAAGACGTTGAACACGCCGGCGCGCAGCGTGGTGTTCTTGGCCGGCTTCCAGTAAGCGGTCAGGTCCAGCACGGCGTAGCCCGGAGCCTTGAACGGCGGCGAGGTCTGGCTGCTGCCCTGTTGCGCGACATTGGGCAGGCGATCGTTGGCGCTGGCCAGTTTCAGCAAGGCTTCTCCGCCGAAGCTGGCCTGGTCGTAGCGCAGGCCCAGCGTGGCGTTGAGCGGGGTGATGCTGGCCAAGGGTTCGTTCTTCTGCTTGTTCTGGCCATGGGTGTAGGCGATGGACGCCATCGCGCGCCAGCTCGGCGCGAAGCGCCAGGCGGCGCGGCCTTCCACGCCCTTGATCTCGACTTCGCCGATGTTCTGGTACTGATAGGCGGACAGGCCGTTGATCATGCCGATGTCGGCCAGATCGATGAAGTCCTTGTAGCGGTTGGCATAGGCGGTGACGCCGAAATCAAAGCTGTCCCATTGGCCTTTCAGGCCCAGCTCCACGCCGCGGCTGCTTTCGGACTTGAGGTTGGCATTGGGCAGCACTTGATAGCGCTGAATCGGGTTGGTGAAGGCCATATTGGCGTCGTCGAACGGCGGCGCGCGGAAGCCGGAGGAGAACTGCAGGAAGCCGGTGTAGTGATCGGCGAACGGCAGGCTCAGGCCCAGCTTGGGCGAGAAGGCGCTGTCCTTGAAGGTGGGCACCTGATAGTTGTTGGGGTTGCCGTTGGCGAAAGCCTGATCCGGCTGCGGCGTCATCTTGTAGTGATCCCAGCGCAGCGACGGAGACGCCACCAGGCCGTTGCCGAACTTGATCTCGTCCTGGACAAAGAGGCCGATGCGCTCGGAGCGGCTGTCGGGGAAGGTCTTGTTGGGGTAGGTTTCGCCGCCGACGATATTGCTGGTGCTGCCGTTCGGGTTGTACTGGGTCTTGGTGCGCGGACGGCTGGTGTCGGTGCGGCTCAAGTCCGCGCCCCACAAGAGCTGGTGTTCGGCGGAGAGGGCCTGGAAGTTGTGTTCGGCTTCCAGGGTCAGGCCGTAACTATCCTGCTTGAAACCGTAGTCGGACAAGATGCGCAGGCCGTTGCTGCGCCATTCGGTATTGGTGTCGGCGTTGTCCAGCTTCTGATAGTAGGCTTTCACCGCCAGCCGGTCGAAGGCGCCCAGCTGCTTGCCTTCCCAGGCCAGCGACGCGCGGTCGCGCTGGGTGCGGTCTTTGGCCTGGTTGTCGGTGAGGGCGTAAGTGGTTCGGGGCACCGGCCCCAGCGAGTTCAGCAATGCGCTGTCGGTATCGCGTCGATAGTGTTCCAGCGTCAGTTCCAGCCGCTGGTTGGCGGCCGGCTTGAAGCCCAGCTTGGCCAGCACATTGTCGCTGTCCCAGCTTTGCGGATTCGGTTTGGTGCGCAGCGTGCTGCTGCTGTCGTTATTGCCCTGGTTGTCGGTTTCATGGCCGTTGCGATGGGTGTAGAGCAGCATCAGATCGGCGCGCTCGCCCTTGACGCCCACGCCGGCGCTGCTGCCCCAGCCATTGTTGGCGGTGCCGCCAAAGCCCTTGACGCTGCCGCCCACGCCTTGTTCTTCCGGCACGAAGTCGTCCACGGTCTTGGTGCGGTAGCCCACCACGCCGCCGATGGCGTCGGAGCCGTACAGGCTGGAAGTGGGGCCCTTGACGATGTCGATGGCGCGCAGGGTTTCCAGTTCCACGTAATCGCGGCCGGAAACGGCTCCGTTATTGCTGCCGCCGCCGGCATAGGATTCCGGCAGGCGGATGCCGTCGATCAGCATCAGGATGCGGTTGCCGTCGATGCCGCGGATGGTGTAGCCGGCGTTGCCGCGGCGCGCCGGATCGGTGGCCACTTCCACGCCGGGCTCGTATTTGACCGCGTCGGCGATGTCGCGCACCAGTTGATCGTCCAGTTTGTGACGCGAGATCACGCTGGCGTTGGGCGCGGTTTCCGCCAGCGGTTTGCTGCTGCGGTGGGCGGTGACCTGAACGGTCTCCAGTTCCGCCGGCGTCGCCGCCAGCGCGGGCCAGGCGGCGGCCAGGCTCAGAACCAAGGGGGTGGCGCGAAATAAGGCCATGGAAACTCCAAACTTCCTAAGGTTGGGTGCTTCCGCTGGCTGGCTAGTCTTGGCTGGCTTGCGGTGTGTGTGGTCAGAGACCTATTTGATTAGGATGAGCTTGCCGTTGCGTGTGAGTTGCAAGCGATACATTTCGCCCTGATGCTCGATCAGGATTTCTCTGCCTTTGGCGAACAGCTCGCAGCTGCGCAGCACCGGCGACAGGTTGGCTGCGCTGGCCCCGTTGCCAAGTTTGGCCGCGTTTTGGGCATGCATGAATTTATCCATAGCCAAATGGTAACGATTCTCATTATCGAGTTCAACCAAGGAATGTGATTATTACGCATGAAAAGTGCCAAATTGTGGCGGGATGGTCACAAATAGCCTGGTTGCCGTGCTACAGGCTAGGGATAATGGCGGTTTTTGCGCGGAGAGGCGGATGGAACTGAACGCTTTGATCAAGCCCTTGCCTTGCCCGGCGGGCGCGCCGCAGGCCTTGCGGCTGTACCGCGTGCGGCTGGATGTGGATTGGCCGGTGGACGAGGCGCTGCTGGCGGGCTTGAGTCAGGACGAGCGCAAGCGCTGTCTGCGCTATCTGCGCACCATCAACCAGTTGCAGTTCGCCTTGACTCGCTTGGCCTTGCGGCGGCTGCTGGCGCAAGAAACCGGTCTGGCGCCGGACGTGCTGATGTTTGAGCTGGGCGCCCATGGGAAACCCGTCTTGAGCCTGCCCGGCGCGCCGGTCTTCAATGTGTCTCACTCCGGCGCTTACGCGCTGATCGCCATCGCGCGCGGCGGGCAGGTGGGGGTGGACATCGAAACGGTACAGCCCATGCGCGACGTGCCGGCGCTGGCAGAGCAGACCTTGCTGCCGGGGGAGTTGGAATTATGCGGACACGGGCGGGACGTGGGGGCTTTCTTCCAGTTGTGGACCATCAAGGAGGCGGTGCTGAAAGCCTGGGGCGTGGGCATTGCTCAGCACCTGTCCGCGTTCGAGGCCTTGGAACTGACGAACAAGGAACTGCCGTTGCGGATTGCCGCGCCCGAGCGCTGGCCGGCGACAAGAGCCTGGGCGCTGGAGGCGCCGGACGGGTATAAGGCGACCTTGGCTTGGGCAGAGCGCTAAGAACCTGTTTACGATCTGCTGCGCGTCGGCGGGATGGATAGAAAGGGGCGTTGAAAACAAACTCAAAATGCTCATGTACCGTATGTGCACTCCGCTTTTTCGCTTGTTTTCGCCTTGTCTCGCCCTTGCTCGCGAGACTTTGAGCAGGCTCTGAAGCTGTTCACGAGCTGTTGCGCCTTGTGGAGCCTTACTCGGTGAGTGCGCCTTGGCTCGCGAGGCTTGGGTTCCCAGGCGCAAGCGGAGGAGGGGTTGTTGGTTTGCGTGAGAATGGTCTTGTACGAATCAATACAAACCAGGTGGCTATTGCGGACGGCTTGCGCGGCAAGCCGTTTGTCTTTGTGGTGTGGTTTGCGCGGACGACAAAAAACCCGTCATGTCGCCATGACGGGCTTTTGCTAATGCTGGCGTCCCCACGGGGAATCGAACCCCGGCTACCGCCGTGAAAGGGCGGTGTTCTAACCGCTAAACTATAGGGACTTAAATTGTGGCGCACCCGGAGCGATTCGAACGCCCGACCCTCTGGTTCGTAGCCAGATACTCTATCCAACTGAGCTACGGGTGCTAGTGGCGTCCCCACGGGGAATCGAACCCCGGCTACCGCCGTGAAAGGGCGGTGTTCTAACCGCTAAACTATAGGGACACTAAATTGTGGCGCACCCGGAGCGATTCGAACGCCCGACCCTCTGGTTCGTAGCCAGATACTCTATCCAACTGAGCTACGGGTGCGCTGTCTCGCTAGACGTTGTGTCTTGCGAGAAGCGGAATAATATAGATCCGGCTTTTGAGCGTCAAGGATTTTTGAAAAAAATTTCACATGGCCGCGAGCGGACGGATTCAGGATGTCGCCTCATGCCAACATGCTAATCCCGATCTTCCGGCCAAAGCCCCATCCGGGGCTTTGGTCGTTTGGAGGGGTTAGGCCAGTTTCTGCATTTGCATCGTGGTCTGTTGCAAGCGGCGGGCGAAGGGTTCCAGCAGGCAATACACCTGCTCGCATTCCAGCGTGTCTAGCTTGGATTGCTCCAGCATCGCCGCCAGCGCCGACAAGGCGGTGCTGACTTGATTGAATTCCAGGCTGAGCAGATGAAGGCTGTGATCGAAGTGTTCGCAGTACTCGTCGAGTTGCCGCAATAGCGGGTCAATCGGGTGGAGCGTGGCATCCTGCTGACGCAAGCTTTTCAGTTGGAGCAGCAAGGTGGGGAGCGAAGGGATGTGATGGGAATGAGCATGAACGGGGCTAGTCATGACGACTCCTTGATGAGCGTTAAGCCTACCTCATCGCTGCCAAACGGGGAGACAGGCGCGTGGCAGGGTTGGCAGACCGGCATCAAGGACCCGGCGCGTGCAAGCACGCCCCCACCACGGCCAGCCTTAGCGTAAGACTTACCCTGTGGTGTGCAACGGACGTAAAAATGCCGCGTGCAGCGGCTGTCCGCCTTGATGTTCGAGCTGCCAAGCCCGGTGCTGAAGCACAGCACGGCCGGATTATCACGTGCTTGCGGCGGGGAGGCAAGGGGCGGGCGTCCGCTATGGCGGCATTGTGAGGCCGGGCGCGTTTGCGCCCGGCGTTTCGTTGGGTGGTTGCGGCTTAGACTCTGTTTACGATCTTGGGAGCAAGAGCGAGACAAGGCGAACTCGCCGTGTAACGCTCCACAACGCGCAGCAGATCGTAAGCAGGTTCTTAGCGCCGCTAACAACACCTCGCAGAGAAGCTGAGCCAAGGCGCGCCGACGCAGGCAGTACCAGTAGTACGGCAAGGAGGCGCAACGCAGGATCAGGGGTTTTGTTAGCGGGTCTTAGGCAAGGTCCGGCATGGCGGCGGCGGGGCTGGACAGCGCATCGGCGAGTTCGCTGTTGAGGCGGGCGAGCACGGCGTCCCGGGCGCTGGCGATGAAGAAGTGGTCGCCGTCGAACCAGTGCACGCGCGCGGGCGCGGCGGTTTCCCGCTGCCAGCCTTCGGTCTGTTCCGGCAGACGTTGCCGGTCGCCGCGCCCGGCCAGCACGGTGATGGGCAGGGCCAGCGGCGGGGCCGGCTGGTAGCGATAGGTTTCCACCAGTTCGAAGTCGGTGCGCAGGGTGGGCAGCAGCAGATCCATCATTTCCCGGTGGGCCAGGATTTCCGCGGGCGTGCCGTTGTAGTCGCGCAGCGCGTCGATGAAGCCGTCGTCGTCCATCCGGTGCAGCATGCGCGGCGGCTGGCGGTGTTGCGGCGCGTCGCAGCCGGACACGATCAGCCGCAGCGGCTGCGGCCGGCCTTGGGCGCGCAGCCGTCGCGCCAGTTCGAAGGCGATCAGCCCGCCCATGCTGTGGCCGAAGAAGGCGAAGGGCAGTTCGTCGTCCAGCGGCAGCTCTCGCGCCAGCGCGTCCACCAGCGGCGGCAGCGCCTTGAAGCCGGCTTCGCGGAAGCGGGCGGCGCGGCCGGGCAGTTGCGCGGCGCAGACTTCCACCTCCGGAGGCAGCCGGCCTTGCCAGCCGGCATAGGCGCCGGCGTGGCCGCCGGCGTAGGGAAAGCAGTACAGGCGCAGCCGCGGCGCTTGGTTGGCGGACTGGCGCTGGAGCCAGGGGGTGGGGTGCATCGATTCAGTCTCCTGTTTGCAGGGAAGGGGTGGCTCGGGCGTCCGCGGCGTCGGGGCCGGCGGGCGCGCCGATGGCGCGCAGCCGGGGGCTGCACAGGGCCAGCACGGCGACGCCGATCAGCAGCAGGCCGGCGCCGGCGAACAAGGCGCGCACCGGCGCCGAGGTCAGGCTCAGGCCGGCCAGCGTGGTGGACAAGGGCGTGACCGCCGCCATCATGAACATCAAAAAACTCATTACCCGGCCGCGCATCTCCGCCGGGATGCGGGCCTGGATCCAGGCCATCAGCCGGACTTGCACCAGGCCGCCCAAGAGTCCGATCAGGAACATCATTGCGCAACTGGCGGCAAACGCGGCGGACAGGCCCAGGCCGATGATCAGCGCGCCCATCAGCGCGTCCGCGCAGAATACCATCCATCCCAGCCGGCCCAGCGCCTTGGGCGGCAGCAGGCTGAGCAGGGCCATGCCCAGCAGGCTGCCCGCGCCTTGGGCGGACAGCAGGGTGCCGAAATGGCCGGCGTCCAGGCTCAAGACGTTCTTGACCAGCAACGGCAGGCCGATCTGGATGGGGCCGGCGGTCAGGAAGGCGATCACCGCCCAGTAGAAGAACAGCGCGCGCAAGGTGGCGTCGCCCCAGGTCCAGGCGGCGCCGCGGCGGATGGCGCGCAGGATGCCGGCGGCGGATTGGGCCGCGGCCGGCGCGGCGGCGGCGAGCGGCCGCAGCCGGCTGAGCATCAGGCCGGCGCTCAGGAAGCAGGCGGCGCCCAAGAGGAAGGCGAGGCCCAGGCCGCCGCCGGCGCGGACGCCGGGCAGGGCGATCAGCGCGCCGGCCAGCATGGGGCCGGTCAGCAAGGTGAGCTGGTTGACCGCCATGAACACGGAGTTGGCCTGTTGCAGCCTGTCTTCCGGCACGGTGTTGGGCAGCAGGGCGGCGGCCGACGGCCCGGTGAAGGCGGCGACGACGCCCATGGCGGCGGCGAAGGGATAGAGCCAGGCCAAGGGCAGCCCGCCGCGGTAGGCGGCGTAGCCTAGCAGGGCCAGCAGCGCCGCGCAGCACAGCAGCGAGCACTGGAACACCCGCCGCGGCGAGTGCCGGTCCGCCACCGCGCCGCCGACGATGATGAACACCGCGCGCGGCAGTTCCATCGCGGTGACGACCAGGCCGAGGGCGAGGCCGTCGCCGCCCAGCTGCAGTACCAGCCAGGGCAGGGCGATCAGCGCGGTCTGCTGGCCCAGGATGGAGCAGAACCAGGCGGCGGAGAGCCAGAGAAAGCGCCGGTCGCGCCAGAGCGAGGACGGCGGGGCGGCGAGGACGGCGGACATGGGCTTAGACATGGCGTTCTCGCATCGCGCGCTCCAGGCTGTCCGCCAGCCCGGCCACATGCGGCTCGCGCAGCATGTCGGCGTGTTCGCCGGCGGCGCGGAACACCTGGACCGGGCCGGCGGCGTAGTCGGACCAGCCCAGGTCGGCCGGTCCGGCCATGCTGGCGGCCAGCCCGTCGGTGACCCACACCGCCACCGGGCAGGGCGCGGTTTGCGGCTGATGGCCGCGCAGGCTGAGCAGGTTGGCGCGGTAGACGTCGAACATGGCCTCCACCCGGCGCGGGTCCATGCCCTGGGGGAACAGGCCGGAGTCTTGCACCCGCCGGCTGAGCAGCGCGAAGCGCCCGGCGCGGTCCAGCGGCCGCAGCATGTCTTCCGAGACGGCCAGCGTTTTGCCGGTGGCGATTTCCACGGTGCGGGCCATGTAATGCAGCAGCCCGGCCTCGTCCTGGGGCAGCTCGTTCAGGAAGCCGGCGTCCGGGCTCGGCGGCGCGTCCAGCGCCGCCAGCAGGCTGACTTCGACGCCGGTCTCGACCAGCCGCCGCGCCAGTTCCGCCGCCACCGCGGCGCCGAAGGAGTGGCCGGCCAGGATCAGCGGTCCGGGCAGGCCGGCTTGCCGCACGGCGGCGGCGTAGCGCTCGGCCATGGCCGCCACGCTGTCGTCGGCGGCGACGGCCGGGTCCAGCCCCGCCGCTTGTAGGCCGTAGACGCGCCGGCGCGGCGATAGCCGCTCCACCAGCTTTTGATAGCCGATGATCTGGCCGGAGCCGTCGTGGACCAGCAGCAGGGTGCCGTCGTCGCCGTCGGTCCGGATCGGCACCAGCACCGACGGCGCGGCGGCCTGGCCGGCCTCGGCCACCAGCCGGGCGAACTCGGCGACGGTGCCGGAGGTGAACAGCGAGGCCAGCGGCAGCTCCACACCCAGTTCCTCGCGGATGCGGGACAGCAGTTGCAGCGTCAGCAGCGAGTGGCCGCCCATGTCGAAGAAGCTGTCGTCCACGCCGATGCGCGGCAGGCCCAGAACGGCGGCGAACAGCGCGGCCAGCTGCGTTTCCAGCGGGGTGCCCGGCGCGCGATAGGCGCGCGCGGCCAGCTCCGGCGCCGGCAGCGCGCGGCGGTCCAGCTTGCCGTTGGGCGTCAGCGGCAGCGCCGGCAGGCTGACCCAGGCGCTGGGAATCATGTATTCCGGCAGCCGCTCGGCCAGCGCGCGGCGCAGCGCGGCGGTGTCCGCCTCGCCGTCCGCCGGCACCAGATAGCCCACCAGCCGCGCGGCGGCGGGCGGCGCGTGGTGCAGCGCCACCGCGGCGGCGGCGATGCCGGGCTGGGCGCTGAGGGCGGCTTCGATCTCGCCGGTTTCGATGCGATAACCGCGCAGCTTCAGCTGTTGGTCGCCGCGGCCCAGGTATTCGATGCGGCCGTCCGCCAGCCAGCGCGCGCGGTCGCCGGTGCGGTAGATCCGCTCGCCGCGGCGGAAGGGGTTGGGGAGGAAGCGCTCCGCGGTGAGCCGCGGGCGGCGCAGATAGCCGCGGGCGACGCCGGGGCCGGCGAGATAGAGTTCGCCGGCGAGGCCGGGCGGCGTCGGCTGCAAGGCTTCGTCCAGGATGTAGGCGCGGTAGCCGGGGATGGCGCGGCCGATGTCGACGGGCTGGCCGTCGCGCGCGGCGATTTCCGTCGCGGTGCCCCAGACGGTGGCCTCGGTGGGGCCGTATTCGTTGTAGAAGCGCCGGCCTTCGCCTATCAGGTCGCCGGCCGACACCGTTTCGCCGCCGAACAGGACCGCGCGCAGCGATCCGCCCCAGCCGGCGGGCTGGGCCTGGGCCACGGTCCGGTACAGCGAGGGCAGGCTGAGCCAGACTTCGGCCCGTTCGCGCTCCACCAGGCCGGCCAGGTAGCCGGGCTCCAGCTGGCCGCCGGCGCGGCTGAGGATCAGCCGGCCGCCGCAGGCCAGCGACCAGAACAGCAGGGCCACCGAGCTATCGAAGGAGAAGGAGGGCAGCAGCAGGAAGGCGGTGCCCGGCCGCGACAGTTCCGCCGGATAGAAGGCGAGGCGGGCGGCGGTGGAGGCGTGGAGATTGCCGTGCTGGATCGCCACGCCCTTGGGGACGCCGGTGGAGCCGGAGGTGTAGATCAGGTAGGCGGGGTGCTCGGGCCGCAGCGGGCGGACGCGCTCGGCGTCGGCGGGGTTGCCGTCCGGCAGCGCGGCCAGTTGCGCTTGCAGGGCCGGCTCGTCCAGATTCAGCCGCGCCGCGCCGTCCGGCAGCGTGGCGTCGCTCAGGGTCAGCACGCAGCGCGGGGCGGCGTCTTGCAGCATGAAGGCGATACGGGCGGCCGGGTAGTCCAGGTCCAGCGGCAGATAGGCGGCGCCGGTTTTCAGCGCGGCGAGCATGGCCACCACGGTGTCGGCGGAGCGCGGCAGCGCGATGGCGACGATGTCTTCCGGGCCGACGCCGAGCCGGATCAGGCCGCGCGCCAGTTGATTGGCGCGGCGGTTGAGTTCGCCGTAGCTCAGGCTGAGGCGCTCGTCGCTCAAGGCCGTCGCTTCCGGCGCGGCGGCGGCGCTGGCCTCGATCAGGGGCAGCAGGGTGGCCGGCGCGGACGCCGCGTCGCCGTTGTCCGCCAGCAGCCGCCGGCTTTCGTCCGCGTCCAGCAGCGCCAGGCGCGGCAAGGGCTGCTCCGCCTGGTCGGCCATGGCCAGCAGCAAGCGTTGCAGCCGGGAGGCCAGGCTGCGCGCGCCGGCGTCGGTGAACAGGTCGACGTCGTATTCCAGCATCGCCTGCAGGCCGCCGTCGGCTTCGTGCACGGTCAGGGTCAGGTCGAAGCGCGGCGAGCTGTCGTCGTTGGACAGGGTTTCCAGCTCCAGCCCCGGCAGGCGCAGCGTGTCCAGCGGCGCGTTCTGCAGCACCAGCATGGTCTGGAACAGCGGGTTGCGCGCCAGCGAGCGCTCCAGCCGCAGCGCGTCGACGATGGTTTCAAACGGCATGTCTTGCAGTTCGTAGGCTTCCAGCACCACGTCGCGGACCCGCGAGAGCAGTTGCAGCGCGTTGGGCGCGCCGCTCAGATCGACGCGCAGCGCCAGGGTGTTGACGAAGCAGCCGATCAGGCCCTCCAGGTCCAGGTGATTGCGGTTGGCGATGGGGCTGCCTATCACCAGATCGCGCTGGCCGCTGTAGCGGGACAGCAGTTCGGCGTAGCCGGCCAGCAGCACCATGAACAGGGTGCCGCCGGCGCGCTCGGCCAGCCGGCGCAAGCTCTGGGTTTCCGCCGGCGAGAAATTGAAGCGGACGAAGCGCCCGCGGCGCGGCCCGCCGGCGCCGCGCGGCCGGTCGCCCAGCAGTTCCAGCGCCGCGGGGGCGTCGGCCAGGCGCGTTTTCCAGCGCGCCAGCATCTGGTCGTAGCGTTCGCCGGACAGGGCGTCGCGCTGCCATTGGGCGAAGTCGCCGTACTGGATGGGCAGGGCGGGCAGGCTGGGCGGGCGTTGTTCCCGCGCGGCGGCGTAGAGCTCGCCGAATTCACGCACCAGCACGCCCAGCGACCAGCCGTCGGACAGCGCGTGGTGCAGCGCGATCAGCAGCGCGGCGTCGTCCGGGCCGATGCGCAGCAGGGCGAAGCGCAGCGGCGGCGCGGCCTCCAGGTCGAACTTGGGCCGGGCGAAGGCGTCGGCGGCGCGATTCAGCGCCGCGTCCAGACTGTCGCCGGCGTCCACGCGCAGCGTCAGTTCCTGCAGTTGCGGTCCGTCGCCGCCGTCGACGATTTGCCGCAGCTCGCCGTCGCTCAGCGCGAAACGGGTGCGCAGCGCCTCGTGGCGGCGGACCACGCCGGCCAGCGCGGCGCGCAGCGCGGCCAGGTCCAGGCGGCCGCGCAGGCGCAGGCCCTGGGCGATGTTGTAGACGCCGTGTTCGCCCTGGTCCAGCCGTTCCAGGAACCAGAAGCGCTGTTGGGCGAAGGAGGCCGGCAGCGGCCGCGAGCGGTCGGCCGGCGGGATGCGGCGCTCCGGCGCGGAGGCCGGCGCGGCGGGGTCTTCCAGCGCGACGCGTGCCGCCAGCGCGGCGGCGAATTCGGCCACCGTCGGGTGTTCGAACAGGGTGCGCAGCGGCAGTTCGACGCCGAATTCGGCGCGCAGCCTGGACATGACCCGGGTGGCCAGCAGGGAGTGGCCGCCGGCTTCGAAGAAGTTCTGTTCGCGGCCCAGGCCGCTGACGCCCAAGACCTCGCCCCAGAGGCGGGCCACTTCGTTTTCGGCGCGGTTGCGCGGCGGCGCTCCGGCGTCGGCGCCGCCTTGTTGGGCCTGGTCGGGCTCGGGCAAGGCGCGCCAGTCCAGTTTGCCGCTATGGGTCAGCGGCAGCTTGTCCAAGGTGACGAAGGCGGCCGGCTGCATGTAGTCGGGCAGGTGCGCGGCCAGATGGCGGCGCAGCTCGGGTCCCAGCGCGTCGCGCGGCTGGCTTTGCGCCGGGGTGTTGAAGCAGGCGGCGGGCTCGCCGTCGTCGTCCCCGTCCAGCCGCTCCAGCGCCAGCGGCGGCAGGGCGTCGGCCGCGGCGGCCAAGGCCAGGTCGAAACGGCCGTCGGCGGCGTCCTCGCTCCAACTGAGGCGGGCGGCCAGGCCGGCGGCGGCGGCTTCGGCCAGCAGTTCGGCCGGCTCGGCGGCGTCAGACGGCGCTTGCGCCCGCCAGGGCTGGCCGTCGGCGGCTTCGTCGTCGGCCGCGCTGTTGGCCGGATCATGATCCAGCCAGGCGAGGAAGCGGTTGACCTCGGCGGCGCGGCGGTTGGCCAGGCCGGGCCGCAAGCGCGAGGCGTCGGCGGCCCGCGCGGCGGCGCGCGGCGCGCCCTTGCTCAGCACCACGTCGTAGCGGTAGGTGGTCAGCTCGCAATCGCCGCCGTCTTCCTTCAGGCGGATTTCGATCGCGGCGATGTCGCCGCGGCGGCGCGCCAGGCGGCGGAACAGCGCCGGGTCCACCAGCAGTTCCTTTTCCTCGGCGATCAGCGCGTCCAGCTGGCGGCGCAGTTCCGTCCGCGTCGGCGCGGCGACGGCGGGCAGGCGGCGCAGCAGGCGGCTGGCCTGGAAGTGGCGCAGCAGGCCCAGGTGGCGCAGGTCGCCCAGCAGCAGTTTGCCGCCGGGGCGCAGCCGCGCCAGCGCCTGGTCCACCACGTCCAGAAAGTAGGCGGCGTCGGGGAAGTATTGCGCCACGGAATTGACGATCACAGTGTCGAAGTCGTCCGGCAGGCCGGCCAGCTCGCGGGCTTCGCGCCGCTCCAGCGTCACCTGCTCCAGGCCGCGCGCGGCCACGGTGCGGCCCAGGCGCTCCAGCGCGCGGGCGGAGAAGTCCAGGCCGTGGTAATGCTCGCAGTCCGGGGCGACGGCGAGCAGCAGCATGCCGCTGCCGACGCCGATTTCCAGCACCCGGCGCGGGTTCAAGGCGCGGATGCGGCTCAGGATCTCGTCGCGCCAGCGCCGCATGTGTTCGGCGGGAATCAGCGCGTTGTCGTAGGAGTCGGTCCAGCCGACCAGATCGAGGTCGGCGTCCTCGGCCGGCGCGTCTTCGTAGATCATGTCGAAGGCGGGCAGCCAGCCCTTGTCCTTGTCCTTGGCGGCGGCGTCCACGCCGCTGCGCTTGGCGACGTAGGCGACCAGCCGCGCCTGATCGCCTTCGCCGCGCACCACCACGGCGGCTTCCGCCACCGCCGGGTGCTGGCTGAGCAGGGCCTGGATTTCGGCGGTTTCGATGCGGAAGCCGCGCAGCTTGACCTGTTGATCGGCGCGGCCGCGGTATTCCAGCTCGCCGCGCGGGGTGACGCGCGCCAGATCGCCGCTGCGGTAGAAGCGCAGGCCGCTGTCCAGGTGCGGGTCCGGCATGAAGCGCTGGGCGCTCAGCTCCGGCTGGTTGACGTAGCCCAGCGCCACGCCGGCGCCGCCCACGTGGATTTCGCCCACCATGCCCGGCGGCACCGGCTGCAGGGCGTCGTCCAGCAGACGGATGCACAGATCGGGCAGCGCCGCGCCGATCACGCTGCCCAGCTTGCGCTTGATTTCGGGCAGGCCGATGCGGCGGAAGGTCACGTGCACGGTGGTTTCGGTGATGCCGTACATATTGATCAGCTGCGGGTAGTCGTCGCCGTGGCGGTCCAGCCAGGGCTCCAGGCTGCTCAGGTCCAGCGCCTCGCCGCCGAAGACGACGTAGCGCAGCGCCAGATCGCCTTCGCGCGGGTTCGCTTCCTCGGCGGCCATCAATTGGCGGAAGGCCGACGGGGTCTGGCTCAGCACGGTGACTTTTTCCTCGCACAACAGCTGGTAGAAGGCGTCCGAGGAGCGGGCCAGCAGCGGCGGCACGATCAGCAGCACGCCGCCGTGGGCCAGCGCGCCCCAGATTTCCCATACCGAGAAGTCGAAGGCGTAGGAGTGGAACAGCGTCCACACTTCGCGCGGGCCGAACTGGAACAGCTCGGCGCTGCTGGAGAACAGCCGGGCGCAGTTGCGGTGGCTGACCGCCACGCCCTTGGGCCGGCCGGTGGAGCCGGAGGTGTAGATGATGTAGGCCAGGCTGTCCGGGTCGTCGCCGGCCGGCAGCGCCGCCGCCGGCGCGGGTTCCGCCGCGTCCAGGGTCAGCAGCGGGCCGGCGAAGGGCGGCAGCGAGGGCGCCAGCGCCTCGGTGCTGAGCACGGCGCGCGCGCCGCTGTCCTCCAGAATGTAGCGGATGCGGTCGGCTGGATAGGCCGGGTCCATCGGCACATAGCCGGCGCCGGCCTTGAGCGCGGCCAGCACGCCGATCAGCATTTCGAAGGAGGGCGTCAGCCACAGGCCCACCGGTTCGCCCGGCCGCACGCCGGCGGCCGCCAGCCGCCGCGCGGCGGCGTCCGACAGCCGCTCCAGTTCGCCGTAGCTCAGTTCCCGGCCGTCGCAGCGCAGCGCCGCGGCGTCGGCTTGCCGCGCGGCGAAGCGGCTGAATGCGCGGTGCACCGGCTCGCAATCGACGGCGGCGGCCTGCCGCGGCAAGGTCAGCAGGGCGGCGGCCTGTTGCGGCGTGGTCAGCGGCAGCGCGGCCAGCGGCGCGTCCGGCTGACGGCTGGCGGCGTCCAGCAGCAGGCTCAGTTGTTCGGCGAGGCGTTCCACCGAGAGCCGCTCGAACAGCGCGGTGTTGTAGGAGAACGCGCCGGACAGGCCGTCCTCGGTCTCGCGCATGAACAGCTCCAGGTCGAAACGGGCGGCCTCCTGGCTCAGCACCGGAGTCAGCCGCAGCCCGTCCAGCGTCGGCATCGCCGCCGGGATGTTGAGCAGGGTGAAGGCGACCTGGAACAGCGGGTTGCGGCTGGGGTCGCGGCTGGCCTGTCCCAGCGCGCCGACCAGTTGGTCGTAGGGCACGGCGGCGTGCTCCACCGCGTCGCGCATGGTGTCGGATTGCCGGCGGGCGAACTGGCGGAAGCTGTCCGCGGGGCCGATGCGGCCGCGGATCACCAGCATATTGGCGAAGAAGCCGATCAGCCCCTCGGTTTCCACCCGTTCGCGGCCGGCCAGCGAGGTGCCGATGGCCAGATCGTCCTGACGCGCGTGGCGGGCCAGCAGCGTCTGGAAGGCGGACAGCAGCAGGCAGAACAGGGTGGTGCGTTCGGCCGCCGCCAGCCGGCGCAGGCGCTCGGCGGTATCGGCGCCGATGTCGAAGCCCACGGTGGCGCCGTCGAAGCCCTGCACCGGCGGCCGCGGCTTGTCGGTGGGCAGCTCCAGCGTGGGCAGGCCGGCCAGCTGGGTTTTCCAGTAGGCGAGGTCGGCGTCCCAGCGGTCTTGCCGGCCGTTGGCGTGCTGCCAGCGCGCGTAGTCCAGGTACTGGATGGGCAGCTCGGGCAGTTCCGGCGCGCGGCCGCGGCTGAGCGCGGCGTAGGCGCGGGCCGCCTCGTCCATCAGCACCGTCAGCGACCAGGCGTCGCCGACGATGTGATGCAGGGTCAGCACCACCGCGTGTTCGTCCGCCGCCAGCTTCAGCAGCGCGATGCGCAGCGGCTGGCCGACGGACAGGTCGAAGGCGTGGGCGCTTTCGCGGCGCGCCAGCGCCTCCAGCCGGGAGGCGGCTTCTTCGGCCGGCAGGCCGGACCAGTCCAGGCGCTCGATGGCCGCGCGGCCGGCCGGCTGCGGGATCTGCGCCGCCGCGCCGTCCACTTCGCGGATGGCGGTGCGTAGCGAGGCGTGGCGCGCCACCACGCAATCAAAGGCCCGGCACAGCGCGTCCGCCTGCAAGGCGCCGCTCAGGCGGAAGGCGGAGCAGATATTGTAGGCGGCGGCGCCGGCGCTCAATTGGTGCAGGAACCAGAGCCGCTGTTGTTGGAAGGACAGCGGGCCGGAGGCGGCGTCGCCGCGGGCGATCCGCCCGCCGTCGACGGGCGCGGGGGCCGGAAGCAAGACGTCCAGTTCTTGTTCCAGCAAATGGTCGAGAAGGTCCAGGTCGTTATCGTTCCAATCGCTAACGCTCATTTCAATGGCTTTCCAGGTGATGTGTTGTCGGCGCCCATCGGGCTGCGCGTCCATCGCGCCCGATTTGATTTCGATTATTTTTCGAGGTCTGTAAAAATATTCAATTTATGCGGTATATTCTTTGGCGGGTTTTGTGAGTCGGTATTCTCCGATTTAAACAATTCCAATTAGCAATGTTTTGGTTGGATAAATAGATTTATTTAGAAACTGTTTTAATTTTCTAGCGACGGCACGGAGGTTGATATGACGCAGGACGCGATGAACGAAACCAAATACATCGTGGTGGTGAATCACGAGGAGCAATATTCGATATGGCCGGAATATCGCGACATTCCAGCCGGCTGGCGCTCGCTTGGCGTCAGCGGCGCGGAACAGGAGTGTCTGGACTATATTGAAAAGAATTGGACGGATATGCGTCCCTTGAGCCTGAGGCAGTTCATGCAGGAAAATCAAACGGCTTCCCCTTCCGCGAATTAATGGTTTCTATGTCTTGTTTTTGAAGTCGCCGCATTGCGGCGACTTTTTCATTGCAAAGGCAGCCGTCGCGTCAGCCAGGGCAGCAGCAGCCGGTTCAGCCGGGACAATAGCCGGTGGCGCAGGTCCAGCCAGTTGAGGTCCATGTGGTGGCGGGCGTAGCCGCCGTCGGGATCGTCGGCCGGCGGCCAGGAGCTGCCGTCCGGCGTGGGCGAGCCGGGTTCGAAGTAATAGCCGGGGCAGCACAGCGTGGCCGCGTCGTCCAGGCAGCCGCTTTGCTGCACGCACCAGGTGAAGAAGCGCGGCCCCACGGTGACGGCGGTGCGCATCGCCGGCGATTCGCGCAGCCGGGCCGGCATGGCCGGGTCCAGCGGCGCGCACTGGCCGGCGGCCAGCCGGTCCAGCACGGTGTCCCACAAGGGGTGGCCGGGCGCGCTGCCTATCAGCGCGTTGTTGAAGCCGTGGGTGCGCGACAGGATCAGCCGCCTCTCCGGCAGCAGCGGGTCTATGGGCCGCAGGTTTTCGATGTCCATGTCGATGTAGAAGCCGCCGTGCAGCGCCAGGAACAGATAGCGCGCGGCGTCTATGCGCTGGATGTCGCGCTCGAAGCCGGCGTAGCGAGCCGCGAACCAGGGATAGTGCTCGTCGACCAGCGCCTGCATCTTGGGCGCGTCCCAGAACACGAACTCCCAGTCCGGATGGCGCCGCATCCAGCTGTCGCGGTAGCGGCGGTATTTGTCCGGCAGCGCGGCGGCGCCTTGATACCAGATCTGATGGATGCGGCGCGGAATGCCCGCCTCCGGAGCGGAAAGTGTCGGCTTCACGAGAAGGTCGCTCCGCCGTCGATGGCGATGATGCGGCCGTTGAAGTAATCGCATTCGATGATGAATTTCAGCCCCTGCCAGATTTCCGCCGGCTCGGCCATGCGCCGCAGCGGCACCTGGGCGATCAAGTCCTCGCGGGTGGCCGGCGCCAGGCCCGCCGCCATCGGGGTGTCGGTCAGGCCGGGCGCGAGGCCGGCCACGCGAATGCCGAAGGGCGCCAGTTCCAGCGCCCAGGTCCGGGTCAGCGCGTCCAGGCCGGCCTTGGACGCCGCGTAGTTGGACTGGCCTGGATTGCCGGCGCTGGTGACGGAGGAGACGTTGACGATCAGGCCCGGCGTCTTGAGGCCGGACTCCACGCGGGCGGCGGCGAATTCTCGGCTCAGCAGATAGGGCGCGGTCAGATTGGCGTCCAGCACCGCCCGCCATTGCGCGGTGGGCAGCTTGCGGACGAAGCCTTCCACGTCCAGCCTCACCAGCCAGCCGTCGCGCAGGATGCCGGCGTTGTTGACCAGCAGATTGGCCGGCTCCGCGTCCTCAGACGCCGTTTTCAGAAAGGCGCGGACCGCGGCTTCCTGGCTCACGTCCAGCACCGAGCCGCGCACCGCGCCGGGCAGGCCGGCGGCGTCTTCCTCCAGCCGGCGCAGGCCGGCGGCGTCCAGGTCGGCGGCGTGGACCCGCGCGCCGGCGCGGGCCAGCTCCAGCGCGAAAGCGCGGCCGATGCCGCTGGCGGCGCCGCTGACGATGGCGTTGATGTGTTCCAGTTTCATTCTGCGGTTTCCATGGTGGTGGTTTGGGCGGCGGCCTGGCGCAGCGCGTCGCGCTCGGCGTCGGACATGCCGCGCAGCTTCAGGTAGACGGCGGCGATCTTGGCGGCCAGGCCGGGCGCGGACTCGCGTTCGGCCAGCAGCGCGGCCAGGGCGCGCGGGGTCTGGGCGTGGAAGGTGGCGCGCAGCGGCAGGGTCTGCCGGAAGATCTTGTTGACGCGCACCTGGATGCGGGTGGCCAGCAGCGAATGGCCGCCCAGTTCGAAAAAGTCGTCGTCGGCGGCGACGCCGGCGCGTTCGAACACTTCTTCCCACAGCGCGCACACGGCTTGCTCCAGCGCGCCCTGGGGCGCGCTGCCGGCGCGGGTCGGCGCGTTCGCCGCCGGTTCGGGCAGGGCCTTGCGGTCCAGCTTGAGGTTGGCCGTCAGCGGCAGCCGCTCCAGGGTGACAAAGCGGCTGGGCAGCATATAGCCGGGCAGCGCGGCGGACAGCCGGGCGCGGACCCGCTGCATGGCGGCCGGATCGGCCTCGTCGCCGGCGCGCCAGGCGCCGCTGTCGTCCGGCACCAAATAGGCGATCAGCCGGGCGTGGCCTTGCGGGTCGCGGCGGACGGCCGCCGCGGCCTGGCGCACGCCGGGCAGCTCGCGCAGCCTGGTTTCCACTTCCTCCAGCTCCAGCCGGAAGCCGTTGAGCTTGGCCTGGCCGTCCAGCCGGCCCAGCACGCGGACCTCGCCGTTCGGCAGCAGGCAGGCCAGATCGCCGCTGCGGTAGACGCGGGCGCCGGGCCGGCCGGCCAGCGGATCGGGGAGGAAGCGGGCGGCGGTTTGCGCCGGCGCGCCCAGATAGCCCAGCGCCAGGCCGTCGCCGCCTATGCGCAGTTCGCCGGCCAGATGCGGCGGCAGCGGCTGGTCGTGATGGTCGGCCGTCCACAGCGTGGTGCGGCGGATGGCGTGTCCGGCCGGCGGCGGCAGCTGGCCGCCGTCCACCCGGTGCAGCGCGGACCAGATGGTGGTTTCGGTGGGCCCGTAGACGTTCCACAGTGCGGCGCCGGCGTCCAGCAGCGCGCGGGCCAGATCGGCGGGCAGCGCCTCGCCGCCGCACCAGGCGCGCAGGCCGGGCGCGGGCTTCCAGCCGGCTTCCAGCAGCATGCGCCAGCTGGCCGGCGTGGCCTGGATCACGCCGGCGCCGCGGCGCGCGGCCTCGGCGGCCAGCGCCGGGCCGTCCCCGGCGGCCGAGGCCGGCGCGATGGCGACCGTGCCGCCGCAGACCAGGGGCAGCAGCAGTTCCAGCGCCGCGATGTCGAAGGACCAGGTGGTGACCGACAGCAAGACGTCGTCGGCGCCGAAGCCGGGTTCGGCGCGGAAATGGCGCAGGATGTTGGCCAGCGAGCGATGGGCGATCTGCACGCCCTTGGGCCGGCCGGTGCTGCCGGAGGTGAACAGGGTGTAGGCCGGCGCTTCCGGGTGGAGCGCGTCGCCGGGCAGCGGGCCCTCGTCGATGTCCGCGGCTGCGTGCGGCAGGGGCGCGGGCAGCGTCAACAGCTTGGCGGAGGCGGGCCAGCCGGAGGCGTCGCCGTCGACGAGGATCAGGCCGGGGCGGGCGTCTTCCAGGATGGCGTCGCGGCGCAGCGGCGGCAGCGCCGGGTCCAGCGGCAGGTATTGCGCGCCGGCCCACAGCGTGGCCAGCAGCGCGGTCAACGCGCGCGCGTCCGGCGGCAGCGCCAGCGCCACGGTGTCGCCCGGGGACACCCCGTCGGCGATCAGCCGGCGCGCCAGCGCGCGCGCGCCGGCCAGCAGTTGGCCGTAGCTCAGGCTGCCGTCCTCGGCGGCGACCGCGATCTTGTCCGGGGTGAGGCGCGCGGCGGCGCTCAGCATGGCGAGCACGGTGTCGCCGTCCGGCGGCGGGAAGGCGGCCGGCGGCGTCGGCTCGGCCAGGCGCAGATCGCCGACGCGGTCCGCGCCGTCGGCGATCTGGCGCAGCAGCCGCGGCAGCGCGTGCAGCAGCGCGTCCACGCGTTCCGCCTCGATGCGGCCGGCGTCGAAGACGCCGTCCAGCTCGATGGCGTCGGCGCCGGGTTTGACGTAGAGGGTCAGCGGGTAGTTGGATTGCTCGCGCGCGGAGGCCGCGCCCACGCGCAGCGCCTGGGCGGCGTCGCCGACCTCGGCGCGGATCGGGTAGTTCTCATAGACCAGCACCGCGTCGAACAGCGGCTGGCGCGCGGACAGGCCGCTCCAGCGCTGAATGTCCACCAGGGCGCTGGCTTCGTGCGGCACCAGCCGGCTTTGGGCGTCTTGCAGTCGGCCGAGGAAATCGCCGATAGGCTGCGCGGCCGAGCAGTCGGCGCGCAGCGGCAGGGTGGCGATGAACAGGCCGACGGCGGCGTCGCGGCCGGGCAGCGATTCGGGCCGGCCGGACATGGTGACGCCGAACACCAGATCGTCGCAGCGGCCGATACGAGACAGGGCCACCGCCAGCGCGCCCTGGAACAGGGTGTTGAGCGTGACTTTGCGTTCGCGCGCGGTCTTGCGCAGCGCGGCGCCCAGTTCCGGGCTCAGCCGCAGCGACTGGGAGCGCGGCCGGGCCGGGCCGCCGGCCGGCAGCAGGGCCAGATCGGCCGCGGCGGCGTAGCCGCTGAAGTAGTCGCGCCAGAAGGCTTGCTGGGCCTGGCGGTCGCTATGCGCGCGCAGCCATTTGATGAAGCGTCCGAAGGAGGGCGCCGGCGGCAGCGCCGCGCTCTGGCCCTGGCTCAGTCCGCGGTACAGGGCCAGCGCCTCGTCGAAGACGACGGCCATGGACCAGCCGTCCAGCAGCGCGTGGTGATGGGTCCAGACCAGCCGCCACGGCGCGCCGTTACGCGTCAGCAGCGCGAGGCGCATCAGGGGCGGGGCGTCCAGCGCGAAGCCGGCGGCGCGGTCGGCGGCCAGATAGCGTTCCAGCGCGGCCTCGTCCGGCGTTTCGCGGACCGAGAACGGCAGCGCG
Source organism: Chromobacterium sp. Beijing (assembly GCF_021496765.1). Lineage (NCBI taxonomy): Bacteria > Pseudomonadati > Pseudomonadota > Betaproteobacteria > Neisseriales > Chromobacteriaceae > Chromobacterium > Chromobacterium sp. Beijing. Next base: position 3,128,715 of record NZ_CP053750.1, on the reverse strand, counting down.
GGTGCGCGGTGGACCCGCTGCAGCGGCGCGGCCAGCCCTTCCCAGGCGAAGCTGACGCGCAGCGCGTCGTGCCGCGCCAGCACCTGTTCCCAGGCTTGGCGCAGCAAGGCCGGGTCCACCGCGCCGTCCAGTTCGGCGACGACTTGCTCGATATAGACGCCGGCCGGGCCGGCGGCGGCTTCCATCCGCGAGTGGAACAGCATGCCTTCCTGCACCGGGGTCAGCGACCACAGGTCGACGATGTCGCCATGCGCGCCCAGCGCCGCGGGCAGGCCGGCCTCGTCCAGCGCGGCCAGCGGGAAGTCGTCCGGGGTCAGGGCCGACGCCGCGGCGTCCGCGTCCAGGCTCAGCAGCGCCAGCAGCCGCTGCCGCGTCTGGCGGGCGAGGGCTTCCACCGTCGCGCGCGGCAGGGCGGCGCGGCCGTAGTTCCAGCGCAGCGACAGCTTGCCGTCGCTGACCAGGGCCACGATGTCGATCAGCCGCGGGCGCAGGCCGTCCGGGTCTTCCATCGCGCCCACTGATTCCGGCGCCGGCGCCAGCGCGCCGTCGGCCGGCAGGCTGGCGTCGAACTGGCCCAGGTAGTTGAAGGCGATCTGCGGCTCCGGAGCGGCGGCCAGCGCGCGGGCGTCGGCGTCGTCCGCCTGCCGCAGCGCGCCGTAGCCGGCGCCGCCGGCCGGCACCGCGCGCAGCGTCTGCTTGACCCGGCGCAGCAGGCGCTGCGGCGTGGCTTCGGCCAGGCCGCTCACGGTCAGCGGGTACAGGGCGGTGAACCAGCCCACGGTGCGGGAGAGGTCCAGCGTCTCGTCGTCGCGGCCGTGGCCTTCCATGGTGACGGACAGCGCGTCGGCGTCCAGCCAGTCGCGCAGCGCGCCCAGCGCCGCCGCCAGCAGCATTTCCTCGGCGCTGGCGCGCAGCGCTCCGCCGCGGAGCAGGGCGGCGGTTTCGCCGCCGTCCAGCGACAGTTCCACGGTGTCGGCCGCGCCGTAGCGGTTGTCGCGTTCCGCCTCCGCCGTCAGCGGGACGCGGACCGCGTCGGCGGCCAGCCGCGCCTGGTCTAGCCAGTAAGCGCGTTCTTCGGCGGAGGGCGCGCGCGGGCGCAGCGCCCAATGGCCGAAGCCGACGCGCGCCGGCGGCGGGGCCACGCCGGCCAGCAGGCCGGCGAGATCCTGCAACAGCACGCGCCAGGACACGCCGTCCACGATCAAATGATGGATGAGCAACAGCAGCCGGCCGGCTTCGCCGTCGCCGCAGTCGAAGTGCACGGCCCGCAGCAGCGGCCCGCGTTCCAGATCCAACTCCCGCTGCGCCGCTTCGGCGCGGGCCTCGATGGCGGCGGCGCGCTCCGCGGCCGGCAGCGCGCTCAGATCGACGCGCTCCAGCCAGTCTTCTTCGCTCAAGGCCTCGCGCGGCGCGTAGTGTTGACGCCAGCCTTCGGCGCCGGCGGCGAAGCGCAGGCGGAAGGCGTCGTGGCTTTGTTCCAGCCGCAGCAGGGCGTCGCGCAGCGCCGGCGCGGACACGCCGGCGGCCACGCTCAGCAGCAGCGCCTGGTTCCAGTGGCCGGGACGCGGCAGGGCGCTTAGGCGTTCGAAGAACCAGTGCTGGGCCGGGGTCAGCGGCAGCGGCGTGTCGGACGGAATCTCCGGCAGTTCGGCTTCCGGCCGCGCCGGGCGAACCTGGGCGGCCAGTTCGGCGACGGTGGGATGGCTGAAGATGTCGCGCGCGGCCAGCGCCAGGCCGGCCTGGCGGGCCTGGGCCACGATTTGCAGGCCGAGGATGGAGTCCCCGCCCAATTGGAAGAAGTTGTCGTCGGCGCCGATGTCCTCGCGGCCCAGCACTTGTTGCCAGATCGCGGCCAAGGCTTGCTCTTGCGGGGTGTCGGGCGCGCGGCCGCGGGCCGGGGACGCCGCGTCCGTCTGCGGCGCCGGCAAGGCGGCGCGGTCGGTCTTGCCGTTGGGGCCGATCGGCCATTGCCGCAGCGCGATCCATTGCGCCGGCAGCATGTATTCCGGCAAGCGCAGGCGCAGCGCCGCCAGCATGGCCGCGCGCCAGTCGCCGGCCTCGGCCTCCGGCGTCAGCCGGACGTAGGCGGCCAGCCGGTCCGCGCCGGAGCGGTCGCGATAGAGCGCGGCGGCGGCTTGGCGCACGCCGGGGCAGGCGGCGAGGCCGGCTTCGATCTCCTCCAGCTCCACCCGCTGGCCGCGCAGCTTGACCTGGCCGTCGGCGCGGCCCAGGTATTCCAGCGCGCCGTCCGGCAGCAGGCGCACGATGTCGCCGCTGCGGTACAGGCGGCCGCCGGGCAGCGGCGACAGCGGGTCCGGGATAAAACGCCGCGCGGTCTGCGCCGGCTGGCCCAGATAGCCGCGCGCCAGGCCGCAGCCGGCGATGTAGAGTTCGCCGCGCACGCCGGGCGGCACCGGATTGAGGCGGGCGTCCAGCACGTGGAAGACGACGCCGTCTATGGGCTGGCCGATGCCGACGGCGAGCGCCGGCGGGTCCGAGCGCAGGTATTCCGCGCTGGAGGCGTCGATGGCGGTTTCGGTGGGGCCATAGAGATTGACCAGGGGGATGTCCAGCGCGGCGTGGAAGCGGGCCAGGGTGGCGGCCGGCAGCGCTTCGCCGCCGACGAAGACCCGGCGCAGCGCGCGGCAGCCGGCGAAGTCCGGCATCGCCAGCAGCACGGCCAGCAGGCTGGGCACCAGCTGCAGCACGGTGACGCCTTGTTCGCGCACGGCGCGGATCAGGTAGTCCGGGTCGCGGTGGCCGTCCTCGGCCGCCAGCAGCAGCTTCGCGCCCTGGGTCAGCGGCGCCCAGAATTCCCATACCGAGGCGTCGAAACCCACCGGGGTTTTCTGCAGCACCGCGTCGTCCGCGTCCAGCGGGTAGCGGCGCTTCATCCAGGCCATGTGGTTGTCCAGCGCGGCGCGGCCGACGGCGACGCCCTTGGGGCGGCCGCTGGAGCCGGAGGTGAACAGCAGATAGGCCAGCGCGTCGCCGTGGACCGGCGCGACGGGGGCGGCCGCGTCTTCATCGTTCAGATCTTCGGCCAGGTTTGCTTGCAAGACGGCGCAGCCGGGCGGCGCGTCAGCGGCGGGGTCCAGGCTGAGCAGCAGGGCCGGCGCGGCCTCTTGCAGGATGTCGCGGCGGCGCGCTTCCGGCTGGCCGCGGTCCAGCGGCAGATAGGCGGCGCCGGCTTTCAGCGTCGCCAGCATCGCCACCACCAGCTCGGGCGAGCGCGGCAAGTCCAGCGCCACCACCGCGTCCGGGCCGGCGCCGTGCGCCAGCAGCCGGCGCGCCAGCCGATTGGCGCGGGCGTCCAGTTCGGCGTAGCTCAGCGTCGCGCCCTCGCCGGCCACGGCCACCGCGTCCGGGCGTTGCCGCGCGACGGCGGCGATGGCCTGCGGCACCGAGAAGTCGGCGAGGCCGGCGGACGGGCCGCGTAGCGGCTTGGGCGCGCTCTCCGTCAGCGGCGCGTCCAGGCACAGGGCGTCCGGGTTCCGCGTCAGCGCCTCGGCGGCGGCCAGGTAGAGCCGGCCGATGGCGGCCACTTGCGCGTCGGGGAAGGCCGCGCGGTCGTAGGAAAAGCCCAGGGTGACGGCGCCCTCGGCGCGGCTGGCGCTGAAGGTGACCGCCAGCGGGATGTCCACCGCTTCCAGGCGGCTGCTGTCCAGCACTTCCAGCGCGCCGGCCTCGCCCAGTTCGCGGTAGACGTGGAAGTCCACGTAGTTGAAGGAGGCTTCGGAGCGGGCGGCTTCGCCCAGCTTGAGGATGTCCGCCAGCGGGAAGAAGCGGTGAGGCAGGCTGTTGCCCTCCGCCGCCATGGTTTCCGCCAGCAGCGCGCGCCAGCTGCCGCCGACGCGGACGCGCAGCGGCAGGGTGTTGAGGAAGAGGCCCAGCGCTTCGGCGCCGTCGGCGTCGGCCGGGCGGCCGTTGCTGACCAGGCCGGTGACGATTTCGTCCTGGCCGCACAAGCAGGCCAGCGCGCGGGCGTGCACCGCCAGCAACAGGGTCTTCAGCGGCAGGCCGCTGTCGGCGGCCAGGCGGATCAGCGCGGCGGCGACGGCGGCCGGGAAACCGATTTCCTGCGCGCCCACCCTGGACTTGCCCGTCGGCGCGGCATGCTGCGGCCAGCGCGGAATGGCGGCGGACGGCAGGCCGCTCAATTGGGCGCGCCAGTAAGCCTGTTGCGCCGGATCGGCCAGCGCCGCCCGCTCCGCGGCGACGAAGTCGCGGAAGGCCGCGCGCGGAGCCGGCGCGGGGCCGGTCTGGCCGCGCATCCGTTTGAACAGGGCGGCGCACAGGGTGGCCACGCTCCAGCCGTCCAGGATGGCGTGGTGGAAGGCCAGCGTCAGCTGCCATTCGTCGTCGGCCAGCCGCAGGCAGCCGACGCGCAGCAGCGGCGGCCGCTCCGGCGCGAAGCGCTGCTCGCTCAATTGCCGCAGCTGGCTGGCCACGGCCTCGTCCCGCTGCTGCGGCGACAGGCCGCGCAGGTCGTCGATGTCCAGACTGGGCGTCAGATCGCGCCAGACCAGCTGCAGCGGCTGGGAGTAGCCGGCCAGCGCGAAGCCGGTGCGCAGCAGCGGATGTTCGCGGCTCAGCTCCGCCAGCGCCTGGCGCAGGCGTTCCGGGGCGATGTCGGCGCGCAGCCGGTGGGAGAACACATCGTGGTACAGATTGCGGCCGTCGTCGTATTCATTGTGGAACAGCATGCCGGCCTGCAGCCTGGCCAGCGGCAGCGCGTCTTCCACCTCGGGCGGCAGCCGCGCGCGGTCGGCGGCGTCTATCAGCGCGAAGGGCGGCAGGACTGGGTCCGGCGCGCTGGTGTTTTCGTCTTCGCCTTCGCCCATCGCCTCGACGATGGCGGCGATGGTGCCGTGGCGGAAAATGTCCTGGATGCTCAGCGGGCAGCCGCGCTCCTTGGCCAGGCCGGCGATGCGCACGCTGCGGATGGAGTCGCCGCCCAGCGAGAAATAATTGTCGTGGATGCCGACGCGCGGCAGGCCCAGCACCTGGCTCCAGATCTCGGCCAGCAGCTTTTGCCTGGGGGTGGCGGCGGGGACGTAGGGCGTGTCCAGCGCCGAGCGCGCGCCTTGCGGCGACGGCAGCGCGCGCGCGTCCACCTTGCCGTTGAGGGTGAGCGGAAACTCGGCCAGCGCGATGAAGACCGCCGGAATCATGTGGGCCGGCAAGCGCGCGGCCAGATGGCGGCGCAAGGCGTCGGCGCCGGCCGCGGCCGGGTCGTCGGCGCGCAGATAGGCGATGAGTTGGTCGTCGGCGGCGACGAGGTGAACGTCGCGCACCGCCGGATGGCTCAGCAGCGCCGCGCGCACTTCGCCCAGCTCGATGCGGAAGCCGCGTATCTTCACTTGATGGTCGATGCGGCCGCAGTAGAGCAGTTCGCCGTCGGCGCTGCGCCGCGCCAGATCGCCGGAACGGTAGCGCCGTTCCGCGCCGACGCCGGGAAAACGCTCGGCGTTCAATTGCGGGCGGTTCAGATAGCCTAGGCTGACGCCGGCGCCGCCGACCAGGATTTCGCCGGGCGCGCCCAAGGGCACGGGGTGGCCGCAGGGGTCCGCCAGCTCCAGGCTCAGGTCGTCCAGCGGCTCGCCTATCGGGCTGAGTTCGCCGCCGGCCTCAAGATCGGCGGCGCGGATGCGGCGGAAGGTGGCGTGGACGGTGGTTTCGGTGATGCCGTACATATTGGCCAGCCGCGGGCCGTCGTCGCCGTGCCGTTCCAGCCACGGGCCCAATTCCGCCAGCCGCAGCGCCTCGCCGCCGAAGATCACCCAGCGCAGCGCCGACGGACGCGGCAGCGGCGCGGCGCTTTCCGCGGCGATCGCCAGCTTGAACGCCGACGGGGTCTGGTTCAGCACGGTGACGCCCTCGCGGCCCAGCAGTTCGACGAAGGCGGCCGGATCGCGGCTGAGTTCGCGCGGCACCACCACGCAGCGGCCGCCGTAGAGCAGCGCGCCCCAGATTTCCCATACCGAGAAATCGAAGGCGAAGGAGTGGAAATAAGTCCAGACGTCGTTCTCGTCGAAGGCGAAATGGCGGGCGCTGGCGGAGAACAAACGCAGCACGTTGCGGTGGGAAACCAGCACGCCCTTGGGCTGGCCGGTGGAGCCGGAGGTGTAGATCACGTAAGCGCCGTGCCCGGCTTCCAGGCCGGCGGGCGGCCGCGCCGCCGGTCTGGCGCCGCAGCCTATTTCCGCCAGCGACAGGCAGCGGTGTTCCGCCGGCAGCCGCGGCCGGAGTTCGGCGTCGGTCAGCGTGAGCAAAGCCTGGCTGTCGTCCAGCTGATAGGCCAGCCGCTCTTCCGGATAATCCGGGTCCAGCGGCAGATAGACGCCGCCGGCCAGCGTCACCCCCAGCATGGCGGCGATCTGCGCGGCGGAGCGCGGCAGGCAGATGCCCACCCTGACGCCGGGCGCGACGCCGTCCTGGCGCAAGCGTTCCGCGATGGCGGCGGCCTGGGCGCGCAGCTGGCGGTAGCTCAGCGTCGCGGGGCCGTCGCTGACGGCGACGCGGTCCGGAAAACGCTCGGCGGCGGCCAGGAAGGCGGCGGCCAGGGTGTCCGGCCCGCCGCGGCCGGCCGGCGGGAGCGGCGCGGGCGGCTGAACCGCGCTGGGCCGCACCAGGCCCAGCTCGCGCAGCGCGGCGTCCGGCCGCGCGGCGATCTGGCGCAGCAGCTCCAGATAAGCCTCGGCCAGCGCCGCGGCCGGCGCCTCGTCCACCCGCGCGCGGTCGAAGCCCAGCTTCAAGCTCAAGCCGTCCGCGCCCGGCACCAGGGTCAGGGTCAGCGGGTAGTGGGTGCGCTCGCGCTGGGAAACGTCGGAAATCCGGAAGCCCAAGCCGTCCGAGGGCAGGGCGTCGCCTATCGGGAAGTTGTCTATCGCCACCAGGGTTTCGAACAGCGGCTGGCCGCGCGGCACGCCGCTGTGGCGCTGGACTTCGGCCAGATCGCTGTGCGACAGCGATTGCAGCTCCAGCTGGCGGCGCTGCACCTCGGCCAGCCATTGCGGCAGCGCGGCGTCGGCCGGCGTCGCCAGGCGCAGCGGCAGGGAGTTGATCAACAGGCCCGCCATGCCGTCCACGCCGGGCAGGTCGATGGCGCGGCCGGACAGGGTGAGGCCGAAGACCACGTCGTCCTGGCGCGCGTAGCGGCTGAGCAGGATGGCCCAGGCGCCCAGCAGCAGGGTGCCCGGCGTTACCCGGCAGCGTTCGGCGGCGGCGGCGAGGTCGCCGTCGACGCGGTAGTCCAGCCGTCGTTCGATCTGGCCGACGTCGGCGCCGGCCAAGGCGCCCGGCAGCGCCGGCCGGTCCAGGCCCAGCGGCGTCGGCGCGGCGAGATCGCCCAGCAGGGCGCGCCAGCGGCTGGCGGCGGCGTCCTGGTCCTGGCGGCCCAGCCAGCTCAGATAGGCGGAGAAGGGCGGCGGCGGCGGCGGCAGCGCCGCGCCGGACAGCAGCGCGAAGTAATCGCGCATCAGGATGGGCAGCGACCAGCCGTCCAGCAGAATGTGATGGTGGCTCCAGATCAGCCGCCATTCCGCCGGCCCGTAGCGCAGCAGCATCAGCCGCATCAGCGGCGGCCGGTTCAGCTGGAAGCCGCGGCGGCGGTCTTCGTCCAGCAGCGCCTCCAGCCGCCGCTCGCGCTCGGCCGCATCGTCTTGGCTCCAGTCGTGGACGGCCAGCGGCGCGCGGGCGCGGCGGAACACCACCTGGCGCGGCTCGGCCTGGCCCTTGGTGACGAAGGCGGTGCGCAGGATGGGATGGCGTTCGGCCAGCCGCTCCAGCGCGTCGGCCATGGCGGCGGGGTCCACCGCGCCGTCCAGCCGGCAGATCAATTGCTCGAAATAGACCGGCGAGCCGGGCGCGAACAAGGTGTGGAACAGCACGCCGCGTTGCAGCGGGCTCAGGGGCAGGATGTCCTGGATCTGGTCTTTGAGGTTCGGTGTGCTTGTCATGGTCATTCTATGTCGGTGAGGTCGTCCAGCAAGGCGGCCAATTCGTTCTCTTCCAGCGCGACGCCGGCGAAGTCCGAGGTGTGGTAGGCGATGGCGGGCAGGCCGCCGGCGCGGCAGAGCGCGGCCAGTTCTTCCAGCGCCAGTCGGCACTGTTCGGCCAGGGCCGGGGTGTCGTGGGCGTCGGCGTAGTCGAAGTCCAGCCGCAGGCGGCCTTTCTCGATGCGGGCGTTGACGGCGACGGCGTGCGGCAGCCGCTGGCGCGGGTCTTGCGCCGGTCCGGCCTCCCGCGCCGACAGCCGCGCGCGCAGCCGCGGCAGCACGCCGTCGGCGGCGTCGTCCAGCCGGCCCAGATAGTTGAAGCTGAGCGGCCGAGGCGGCGCCTGGTCCAGCGCGGCGGCCTGGGCCGGATCGCCCAGATAGCGCAGCGCGCCGAAGCCGACGCCGCCGCCGGGCACGCCGCGCAGCGCGGCCTTGGCCGCCGCCGCCGCCGGCTCCCAGCCGTCGCCGGCCGGTTCTATGCGCAGCGGGTGCAGGCAGGTGAACCAGCCCACGCTGCGCGACAGATCGGGCGCGGGGCCGGCCGCCGCGCCGCGGCCGTGGTTTTCCAGATCCAGGGCGAGCGCGGGCAGGCCGCTCAGCCGGCGCCAGGCCAGGGTCAGCGCCGCCAGCAGCAGTTCCTGCGGCTGGGCGCGGTAGCGTTCCGCGCCGCCTTCCAGCAGCGCGGCGCTGGCGTCGGCGTCCAGGCTGATCGTCGCGCGGCGGCGCTCCGCCACGCGGCCGACGGCGCAGAGTCCGGGCGGCGCGGCCAGCGGGGCGACGGCGGCGCGCCAATAGCCGAGTTCGCCGGCCAGCGCGGGCGCGGCGTCGGCCAGCGAGCGCGCCCAGGCCCGGTAGCTGACGGCCACCGGCGGCAGCGAGATCTCTACGCCGTCCGCGGCCTGGCCGTAGGCCTGGTCCAGGTCGTCCAGCAGAATGCGCCAGGACACCACGTCCAGCACCCAGTGGTGGGCGATCAGCAGCAGTTCGGGGCGGCCGTCCGGCCCGGCCTCGATCAGCACGGCGCGCAGCAGCGGGCCGCGCTCCAGATCCAGCGAGGCTTGCAAGCGCGCGCCGTGGGCTTGCAGCTCCGCCTCGCGCGCGGCCGCTTCCGTTTCCCGCAGGCTCAGCGTTTCAAGCGGCGGCGCGGCGCGCGGGCCGTAATGCTGGCTCCAGCCGCCGTCGGGCTCGCGGCGCAGCCTCAGGCGCAGCGCGTCGTGCCGCAGGGCCACGGCCGTCAGCGCCGCCCGCAGCGCGGCCGGGTCCGCGGCGGCGTCCAGGCTCAGGCGCAGGCTGAGGTTCCAGTGCTGCGGCGCGGGCCAGTCTTGTTGCAGGAACCAGCGCTGGATGGGCGCCAGCGGCGCCTCGGCCTGTTCCGGCTCCTCGATGTGGGTCCGCCGCGCTGTCGCGCCGGCCACCGCCGCCAGTCCGGCCACCGTGGGATGGGCGAACAGCGCGCGCGGCTCGATGTCGAAACCGGCCTGCTTGGCGCGCGAGACGATTTGCAGGGCCAGGATGGAATCGCCGCCGGCGGCGAAATAATTGTCGTGAACGCCGATGCCGCCGCGTCCCAGCGCCGAGCGCCAGATCTCCAGCAGCGCGGCCTCGGCCGGGCTCAGTGCGGCGTCCGCGTCCGGCGCGTCCGGCGCGGCGTCTTCCGGCGACGGCAGCGCCGCGCGGTCTATCTTGCCGGCCGGGGTCAGCGGCCATTGGCGCAGGATCAGGATGGCCTGCGGCAGCTCGTGGGCCGGCAGCCGGGCGGCCAGGTGTTCGCGCAGCGCGGCGGCGTCGGCGGCGGCCTCCGGCTTGAGCCGGGCGTAGGCCAGCAGCTGGGGGCGCTCGCCGTCCCGGCGGATCAGCGCCAGCGCCTCGTCCACGTCCGGATGGGCGCTGAGCGCGGCGGCGACGCCGTCCAGCTCGATGCGGTAGCCGCGGTGCTTGACCTGGCCGCCGGCGCGGCCCAGGAAGCGGATGCCGCCGTCGGGCAGGTATTCTCCCAGGTCGCCGCTGCGGTACAGCCGCGCGCCGGGCAGGCCGGACACCGCGTCCGGCACGAAGCTGGCGGCGGTGCGGCCGGGCTGGCCGATATAGCCGCGCGCCAGCGCCTCGCCGCCGATGTGCAGCTCGCCGGGCACGCCGGGCGGCACCAGGCCGCCCCAGCGGTCCAGCAGATAGAGGCGGACGCCGGCCATGCCGCGGCCTATGGACGGCAGCGGCTCGAGCGCGTCGCAGGCCTGCATGCTGGCGCAGACCGTGGCCTCGGTCGGGCCGTAGGCGTTGACCACGCGGCGCTTGGCGGCCCAGCGCGCCAGCAGGCCGGGCGCGGCGGTTTCGCCGGCGGAGATCAGGGTGCGCAGGCCGGGCAGGTCGTCTTGCTCCAGCGCCGCCAGCAGCGCCGGCGGCAGGGTGGCGTGGGTCAGGCCGTGACGCCGCGCGGCGCGGCGCAGTGCGCCGGCCGGGTCTTGAGCGGCGTCGGCTTCCGGCAGGCACAGGGCCGCGCCGCTGCCCAGGGCCATGAAGATTTCCGACACCGAGGCGTCGAAGCTCAGCGGGGCGAACTGATAGACGCGGCTGCCGGCGTCCACCTGAAAAACCTCGCATTGGGCGCGGCAGAGGTTGGCGACGCCGCGATGGCTGACGCCCACGCCCTTGGGCCAGCCGGTGGAGCCTGAGGTGTAGATCAGATAGGCCAGATTGTCGATGCCGGCGGCGCAGGGCGGCGCGGCATCCTGCGCGGCGTCAGCAGCGTCAGGAGCTTGATCCAGCAAGAGCAGCTTGGCCGGCAACCGGCTCAGCGTCGGCAGCAGGCGCGTTTCGCTGAGCAGGATGGCGGCGCCGCTGTCGGCCAGCATATAGTCCAGCCGTTCGGCCGGATAGGCCGGGTCCAGCGGCAGATAGACGGCGCCGGCCTTCAGCGTGGCCAGCAGCGCCGTCACCGCGTCCGCGCCGCGCGGCAGCAGCACGCCCACCACGGTTTCCGGGCCGGCGCCCAGCGCTTGCAGCCGGTGGGCCAGTTGGTTGGCGCGGCGCTCCAGTCCGGCGTAATCGAGCGCGCCGTTCTCGTCCAGCAGAGCAGGCGCGCGCGGCGCGGCGGCGGCCTGGCGCTCGAACAGGCGCTGCGCCAGTTCCGGCGAGGCCAGCGGCGGCCGGGCGGCGTCGGCGATCCGCGCCCGCCGCGTGTCCGCGGGCAGCAGCTCGATGGAGGCGACGGCGGCGTCCGGCGCGGCGACCATGCGTTCCGCCACCGCAAGCCAGCGTTGCAGCAATTCCTCGGCCGCCGCGTCGGCGACGCGGCTGCGGTCGAAGGTGAGCTTGACGGTCAGGGCCGCGCCGGGGATCACGGCCAGCGTCAGCGGGTAGTTGGTGTGTTCGCTGAAGCGCGGCGTTTCAAAGCCTAGGCCGGCGGCCTCGTCGCGCAGCAGCGCGTCGGCGGGGTAGTTCTCGAAGACCAGCAGGGAGTCGAACAACTGGGCGTTGTCGCGGCCGGCCCAGCGCTGGACGTCCACCAGCCGGTTGTGGGCGTAGTCCTGCACCCGGGCCTGATCGGCCTGCACCTGGGCCAGCAGCACGCGCGCGTCGGCGGCCGGGTTGAGCCGCACCCGCAAGGGCAGGGTGTTGATGAACAGCCCTATCATTTCGCCTATGCCGGGCAGATCGCCGTTGCGGCCGGACAGGGCCGCGCCGAACACGATGTCCTCGCCGTGGCCGCTGCGCGCCAGGGTCAGCGCCCAGGCGGCTTGGAACAGGGTGTTCAGCGTGCTGGCGCAAGCCTGCATCGCGGCGGCGGCGCGCGCGCTCCACTCCGGCGACAGCCGGATTTCCCGCTCGACGAAGTCGGCGCCGCCGCCGGCGGGGCCGGCGAGCAGGGTGGGCTGTTCCAGCCCGGAGAAATAGCGGCGCCAGAAGCGCTCGTCCGAGCGGGCGCGGCGGCCGGCGCGGTCCAGCCAGCCGATATAGGCGGAGAACGGCCGCGCCGGCGGCAGGGCCGGGGTCTCGCCGCGGCTGAGCGCGCGGTACAGGGTCAGCAGCTCGCGGAAGAACAGCGGCAGCGACCAGCCGTCCAGCAGCAGGTGGTGATAGCTCCAGATCCAGCGCCAGCGGTCCTGGCCCAGGCGGATCAGCGCCAGCCGCATCAGCGGCGCGGCGTCCAGCGCGAACGGCCGCGCGGCGTCGGCGGCCAGATAGTCGGCCAGCGCGGCCTCGGGCTCGGCCAGGCCGGACCAGTCCAGCCGGCTGATCGGCAGCGGCGCCGCGCGCATCGCCGCCTGCAGCGGCTGGGCCAGGCCCTGCCAGTGGAAGCCGGAGCGCAGCAGCGGATGGCGCGCCAGCATCGCGCGCCAGGCCTCGGCGAAGGCGTCCGGGTCCAGCGGGCCGTTGACCACGCTGCTGAGCTGTTCCAGATAAGCGCCGTCGGCGGCGTCGGCCACGCTGTGGAACAGCATGCCCTGTTGCAGCGGGGACAGCGGATAGAGGTCGTCGAAAGGGCCGTTCCGGCGCGCCAGCTCCTCCACGGCGGCCTGCTCCAGCCGCGCCAGCGGGTAATCAGCGGCCAGCAGCGGCGCGGCCTCGATCTCGTCCAGCGCCAGCGCGAGTTCGCGGGCGAAGGCGTCGGCCCAGCCGGCGACGGTGGCCGCTTCGAACTGGCCGCCGGGGTAGCGCCAGTCCACGCGCAGCCTGCCGTCCAGCACCACCAGCACCAGGTCCAGCGCGAAGGGGCGCAGGTTGGCGGCGGCGCGTTCGCCGGCAATCAGCTCGGGCCGCAGTTGGAACCAGGCGTTGTCGACGCCGCGCGGCGCGCCCAGGTAATTGAAGCTGATTTCCGGCAGGCCGGCCGCGTCCAGCCGCCGGCGCGCCTCTTTGTCCGGCCCCAGCCAGCGCGCCTGGCCGTATTCCGGCGCGATGGGGGTCAACAGCGACAAGGGCGCGGCGATGGCGGCCAAGAGTTCGGCCGCGCCGGCGGCGGCGTCGCCGGCCACGCTCAGCGGATACAGCGCAGTGAACCAGCCCATGGTGCGGGACAGGTCCAGGCCGGATTCCGCGTCGCGGCCGTGGTGTTCCAGCGTCACCGCGAAGCGCGGCGCGTCCAGCCGGGAGGCCAGCGCGCGCCATAAGGCCAAGAGCAGCAGGGCGCTGACGCGCTGTCCAGCGGCGCGGGCGCCGGCGGCCAGCAGGCGGCCGGTCAAGGCCGCGTCCAGCTCGCGGCTGAGCAGCCGCGAGGCGGCTTCGGTATTGGCCGCCGGCGCAGCGAAGTCGCGGCGCAGCGTCGGGAAGCCGGCCGCGGCCTGGCCGAGCCAGGGCGCGGGGTCCGCCGCGGCGGCGTCGGCCCGCTGCCGCTCCGCCCAGCGCCGCCAGTTGGCGGGCACGGCGGCGAGCCGAGGGGCTTCGCCGCGCGTCAGCGCGTCCAGCGCTTGCGTCAGATCGTCCAGCAGAATGCCCCAGGACACCGCGTCCACCGCCAGATGGTGGACGATCAGCGCCAGCAGCGGCGCTTGCCGGCCGCGGCGCAGCAAGAGCGCGCGGGCCAGCGGGCCGGCGTCCGGGTCCAGCTGGCGCTGGGCCTGTTCTATCGCCGCGCGCGCGGCTTCCTCGCTCTCGTCCGCCAGCTCCAGTTCGCGGCAGGGCCAGCCGCCGGCCGCCTCGGCCAGCGCCGGCTCCGGCGCGAAGCGCAGGCGGAAGGCGTCGTGGCGCGCGGCCACGGCGTCGAGCGCGGCTTGCAGCCGGGCCGCGTCCACGGGGCGGGCCAGTTGCAGCGCCAGCGCCTGGTTCCAATGCCGCGGCTCGGCCAGCTCCTGGCCGGCGAACCAGCGCTGGATGGGCGTGGCCGGCAGCGGACCGGCGGCCGCGGCATCTTCCTCGGCCGCCGCCGTGCTGAGCGCGGCGGCCAGCTGGCGGATGCTGGGCTCCAGCAGCAGCTGGCGCGGACTCAGCGCCAGGCCTTGCGCGCGGGCGCGGGCGACCACTTGCAGGGAGAGGATGGAATCGCCGCCGAGGGCGAAGAAGTTGTCGTCGATGCCGGGCAGCGGCACGGCGAGGACCTCGGCCCAGATCTGGGCCAGCGCGCGTTCGGCGTCCGAGCGGGCTTCGACGCGCAAGGCGGCGCTGAGCGCTTGCGGCGCGGGCAACGCGGCGCGGTCCACCTTGCCGTGATGGGTCAGCGGAAAGCGCTCCAGCGCCACGATGACGGCGGGCAGCATGTGTTCGGGCAGCTCGGCGGCCAGCGCGGCGCGCAAGGCGGCCGGCTCGGCGTCGCCGACGGCGTAGGCGACCAGCCGCGGTTCGCCGGCGGCGGGGCGGTCCAGCAGCACCAGCGCCTCGCGCACCGCGGGCAGCCGGCACAGCGCGGCTTCGATTTCGCCCAGCTCAATGCGGAAGCCGCGCAGCTTGACCTGATGATCGGCGCGGCCCAGGTATTCGATTTCGCCGTCGGCGCGGCGGCGGGCCAGATCGCCGGAGCGATACAGGCGGGAGCCGTCGGCGGCGAAGGGATTGGGCAGGAAACGGGAAGCGGTCAGCGCCGGACGGTTCCAATAGCCGCGAGCGACGCCGGGTCCGCCGACATAAATCTCGCCAGGCACGCCGACGGGCACCGGCTGCAGGAAGCGGTCCAGCAGATGGAAGGCCAGATCGGCAATCGGCTGGCCGATCACCTGCCCACGGCGAGCGTCGAGATCGGCCTGACGGATGGCGCGCTCGGTCACGTGGACGGTGGTTTCGGTGATGCCGTACATATTGACCAGCTCGGGACGCTGATCGCCGCGTTGTTGGAACCAGGGCTCCAGGCTGGCCAGCTCCAGCGCCTCGCCGCCGAAGATCACCAGGCGCAAGTCCGGCAAGGCGTGCTCTGCGGCGGCGGGAATCAACTGGCGGAAGGCGGCCGGGGTCTGGTTCAACACCGAGACCCGGTGCTGTTGCAGCCAGCCGGCGAAGGCCTCCGGCGAGCGGGACACCCAATAAGGCACCACCAGGCAAGTGCCGCCAAACAGCAGCGGCCCCCAGATCTCCCAGACCGAGAAATCAAAAGCATAGGAGTGGAACAGCGACCACACATCGTCGGGCCCGAAAGCGAAGCGCTCGGCGGTGGCGGCGATCAATCGGACCACATTGTGATGGCTGACCACGCAGCCCTTGGGGGTGCCGGTGGAGCCGGAGGTGTAGATGACGTAGGCGGCCTGCTGCGGATGCAGACGGCGCGGCGGCGGCGCGGCGTCGCCGGACGAAATGGCGACGTCCAGCCAGCGCAGCGCCAGGCCGGCGGGCAGGGCGTCGGCGGATTCGGCGTCGCCGACGACAACGTGGATGGCGCTGTCGCGGACCAGGAACTCCAGGCGCTCGGCGGGATAGCCGGGGTCCAGCGGCACATAGGCGGCGCCGGCTTTAAGGATGGCGAGGATGGCGACCAGCAGATCCGGCTGGCGCTGGCAGCAGAGTCCGACGCGCTGTTCCGGCAGCACGCCGAGCTGGAGCAATTGCCGGGCCAATTGATTGGCGCGGGCGTCCAGTTCTCGATAGCGCAGCGCGGCGGTGTCGCCCTGGACGGCGATACGCTCGGGGAAGGCCTGGGCGGCATGCTCGAACCAGGCGCAAAGATCGGGATGCGGCGGCGCGACGACGAGAGGCGTCGGGCCCAGGGCCTGGGCGGCTTGTTCGGCGTTCAGCAGCGGCAGCCGGGCCAGCGGGCAATCCGGCTGCGCCGTCGCCGCCTGCAATAGCTGGCGATAGTGTTCCAGCCAGCGGGCGGCGGTGTCGGCGCCGATCAGGCCGGCGCGGTATTCCAGCGTGGCGCGCAGGCCGTCGCCGTCCGGCTCCAGCATCAGGCTCAGGTCGAACTTGGCGTCGGCGGGAAACAACGGCAGCGCTTCCGCCTCCACGCCCTGCCAGTCCAGGCGGCCCAGCGGCGCGTTCTGCAGCGCGAACAAGGCGCGGAACGGCGCGTCCTGCGCCTGGGAGCGCGGGCCGGCCAGCTTCACCACTTGATCGAAGGGCGCGTGCTGATGGGCGAAGGCGTCCAGGCAGGCGGCGCGGTTGCGCGCCAGCAATTGGGCGAAGCTGGGCGCGCCGCTCAAATCCTGGCGCAGGATCAGGGTGTTGACGAAGAAGCCCAGGGTTTGTTCGAACTCGGCGCGGTCGCGGTTGGCCACCGGGCTGCCGACGCAGATGTCCTCGCGTCCGCTCAGCCGCTGCAGCAGCGCCTGGAAGCCGGACAGCAGGGCCATGAACAAGGTGGCGTCGGCGGCGCGGGCCTGGACGCGCAGCGCCTCGGTCAGCGCGGCCGGCAGCGTCAGGCTGACGTGGCCGGCGGCTTCGCTCCGGCTTGGGCCGGCGGCGTAATCGCCGGGCAGCTCCATCTCGCCGTCCAGGCCGGCCAGCCGTTCGCGCCAGTAGCTCAAGGCCTCGTCGTCTTGGACGCGGGTTTCGCGTTCCCATTCCGAGAAATCGGCGTATTGCAGCGCCTCGGGCAGGGCCGGCGCGGGCAGGCCGGCGGCCAGCGCCGGATAGAGCGCGCCCAGCTCGCGCACCAGCACGCCCAGCGACCAGCCGTCGCAGGCGATGTGATGGATCACGATGGACAGCACATGGTGTTGCGGGCCGAGGACGAACAGGCGCACCCGGATCACCGGATCGCGCCGCAAATCAAAGCGCAGGGCGGCTTCCGCGCGCAGCAGCGCCGCCAGGACGGCCTCGTCGCAGGCGCTGCGCGGCAGTTCGCAGCCGGCTTCCGGGCGGATCAATTGGCAGGGTTCGCCGTCGATCAGATCGTATTGGGTGCGCAGGATCTCGTGGCGCGCCACCAGGGCGCCCAGCGCGGCTTGCAGCGCGTCGGCGTCCAGCGCGCCGCGCAGGCGCAGGGCCAGCGGGATGTGGTAGGCGGTGGAGTCCGGCTCAAGGTCGGTCAGCGTCCATAAGCGGCGCTGGGCGCCGGATTGCGGGAAAACATAGGCGTCGAAAGAGGCGTGGGCGTCGATTGCGTTCATGGTTGGCCTTGCTTGGACTGCTGGAATGAGGTGTCGCCGTCGGCGCCGGGCGTGACGCGCGCCAGTTGGCGGCGCGCCGGCCGCACCGGCGCGGCGGCCGAGGCCTGGCCGCGCAGCGCGTCGGCGGCTTGCGCCAGTTCCGCCGCGCGCGGATGTTCGAACAAGAGGCGCAGCGGCAGCGGCACGCCCAGGCGCTCGCGCAGCCGGTTGGCGGCGCGCACCGCCAGGATGGAGTCGCCGCCCAGCTCGAAGAAGCTTTCGTCGCGGCTGACTTGCGGCAGCTGCAAGAGCTCGGCGAAGGCTTCGGCCACCAGGTATTCGCTGGGCGTGCGCGGCGCTTCGAAGGCGCGCCGGGCCAGCGGCTCCGGCGCGGGCAGCGCGGCGCGGTCCACCTTGCCGTGATGGGTCAGCGGGAAACGCTCCAGCGTCACGATGACGGCGGGCAGCATGTGTTCGGGCAGCTCGGCGGCCAGCGCGGCGCGCAGCGCGGCCGGTTCGGCGTCGCCGACGGCGTAGGCGACCAGCCGCGGCTCGCCGGCGGCGGGGCGGTCCAGCAGCACCAGCGCCTCGCGCACCGCGGGCAGCCGGCACAGCGCGGCTTCGATCTCGCCCAGCTCAATGCGGAAGCCGCGCAGCTTGACCTGATGATCGGCACGGCCCAGGTATTCGATTTCGCCGTCGGCGCGGCGGCGGGCCAGATCGCCAGAGCGATACAGACGGGAGCCGTCGGCGGCAAAGGGATTGGGTAGGAAGCGGGAGGCGGTCAGCGCCGGGCGGTTCCAGTAGCCGCGAGCGACGCCGGGGCCGCCGACATAGATCTCGCCGGGCACGCCGACGGGCACCGGCTGCAGAAAGCGGTCCAGCAGATGGAAGGCCAGATCGGGAATCGGCTGGCCGATGACCTGGCCGCGACGGGCGTCGAGATCGGCCTGACGGATGACGCGCTCGGTCACGTGCACGGTGGTTTCGGTGATGCCGTACATATTGACCAGCTCGGGACGCTGGTCGCCGCGTTGTTGGAACCAGGGCTCCAGGCTGGCCAGCTCCAGCGCCTCGCCGCCGAAGATCACCAGGCGCAAGTCCGGCAAGGCGTGAGCGGCGGCGGCGGGAATCAGCTGGCGGAAGGCGGCCGGGGTCTGGTTCAACACCGACACCCGGTGCTGTTGCAGCCAGCCGGCGAAGGCCTCGGGCGAGCGGGACACCCAATAAGGCACCACCAGGCAAGTGCCGCCAAACAGCAGCGGTCCCCAGATCTCCCAGACCGAGAAATCGAAGGCATAGGAGTGGAACAGCGACCACACATCATCGGGCCCGAAAGCGAAACGCTCGGCGGTGGCGGCGATCAATCGGACCACATTGTGATGGCTGACCACGCAGCCCTTGGGGGTGCCGGTGGAGCCGGAGGTATAGATGACGTAGGCGGCCTGCTGCGGATGCAGACGGCGCGGCGGCGGGGTGTCGTCGCCGGACGAAATGGCGACGTCCAGCCAGCGCAGCGCCAGGCCGGCGGGCAGGGCGTCGGCGGATTCGGCGTCGCCAACGACGACATGGATGGCGCTGTCGTGGACCAGGAACTCCAGGCGCTCGGCAGGATAGCCGGGGTCCAGCGGCACATAGGCGGCGCCGGCCTTGAGGATGGCGAGAATGGCGACCAGCAGATCCGGCTGGCGCTGGCAGCAGAGTCCGACGCGTTGCTCGGGCAGCACGCCGAGCTGGAGCAATTGGCGGGCCAGCTGATTGGCGCGGGCGTCCAGTTCGCGGTAGCGCAGCGCGGCGCTGTCGCCCTGGACGGCGACGCGCTCGGGGAAGGCCTGGGCGGCGTGCTCGAACCAGCTGCACAGATCGGGATGCGGCGGCGCGACGGCGAGAGGCGTCGGGCCCAGGGCCTGGGCGGTTTGCTCTGCGTTCAGCAGCGGCGCGGCCAGCCAGTCGGCGTCCGGGTCGGCGGCCAGCGCCGTCAGCGCTTGTTGCAGATAGGCGGCCATGTCTTCGATCTGCGGCGCGTCGAATTCCGCCTCGTCCCAGGCCAGCGTCAGCTCCAGGCCCTGGTCGCGGGGGTCGCGGCTGAACTGCACCAGGCAAGGGAAGTCGGTTTCCTCGAACACTTCCACGCCTTCCACCGTCACCTCCGGCAAGCGCAGCGCCTGTCCGTAGACATGGAAGTGGATGTAGTTGAAACCGACCTCGAAGCCGCGCCGCCCCTGATTCAGTTGCATGACGGCGGCCAGCGGCAGGCGGCGCAAGGGCTGCAGCGCGGTTTCCTCGGCGAAGACGCCGCGCGCCAATTGCGCCCAGCTGCCGGCTTGCAGCGCCACGTTCAGCGGCAGGGTGTTCAGGAACAGGCCCAGCGCGGCGGCGCTGTCTTCGCGCTCGGGGCGGCTGTGGGTGACGTAGCCGGTGCTGGCGGCGGCGGAACCGGTCAGCAGCGCCAGCACGCGCAGATGGGCGGTCAGCAGCACGGTTTTGAGCGGCAGCGCCAGCCGCGCGGCGGCGGCGTCCAGCGAGCAGGACAGCTCGGCCGGCAGCATGCGGCTGAGGCGGCGGACGCTGCGCGCGCCGGCGGCTGGGCGCGCAGGCCTCAGCCGGGGCAGGATGGACGCTTCCGTTCCGGCCAGCCGGCGTTGCCAGGCCGCTTTCAGCGCCGGGTCCTTCTCGGCCTGTTTCTCTTGCTGGATGAACAGCGCGCTCAGCGCGCCGGCCGCGTCGCTGCCGGCTGTGCTGTCCGGCTGGCGGGCCAGCCGCAGCAAGTCGGTGACCAGGGTGGCCACGCTCCAGCCGTCCAGAATCGCGTGATGGAAGCTCAGCGTCAGCCGCGCGCGGCCGGTTTCCAGCCGGAACAGGGCGAGGCGCAGCAGCGGTGGGGATTGCGGCTGGAAGGGCCGGGCTTTTTCCGCGGCGACGAAGTCGGCCAGCGCCCGGCTTTGCGCCTCGGGCGCCAGCGCGCGCAAGTCGGCGACGCTCAAGGGAATGTCGCCGTCGCGATGGATCAGTTGCAGCGGTTCCGAGTAGGCGTTCCAGTGGAAGGTGGTGCGCAGCGCGGCGTGGCGTTCCGCCAGGCGGCGAACGGCGGCGCGCCAGGCGGCCTCGTCCCAGGGCAGGCGCAGGTCGAAGCTGAAGATGTCGTGGAAGATGGCGCCGTTTTGCGACAGCTCGCTGTGGAACAGCATGCCGGCTTGCAGCCGCGACATCGGCAGCGCTTCGATCACATCGTCGGGCAAGCGCAGCCGGTCGGCTTGGGCTATCTGGGCGAAGGCTTGCCGCGCGGCGGCTTCGTCGTTGCCGGCCGCGTCCGGCGCTTCGCACAGCTGACGGACGGTGGGCAGGCTGAACAGTTTTTGCACGCTCAGGGCCAGGCCCTGGTCGCGGGCGCGGGCGACCACTTGCAGGGAGAGGATGGAGTCGCCGCCGAGGGCGAAGAAGTTGTCGTCGATGCCGGGCAGTGGCACGGCGAGGACCTCGGCCCAGATCTGGGCCAGCGCGCGTTCGGCGTCCGAGCGGGCTTCGACGCGCAGGGCGGCGCTGGCCGCTTGCGGCGCCGGCAGCGCGGCGCGGTCCACCTTGCCGTGATGGGTCAGCGGGAAGCGCTCCAGCGCCACGATGACGGCGGGCAGCATGTGCTCGGGCAGCTCGGCGGCCAGCGCGGCGCGCAGCGCGGCCGGTTCGGCGTCGCCGACGGCGTAGGCGACCAGGCGCGGTTCGCCGGCGGCGGGGCGGTCCAGCAGCACCAGCGCCTCGCGCACCGCGGGCAGCCGGCACAGCGCGGCCTCGATCTCGCCCAGCTCGATGCGGAAGCCGCGCAGCTTGACCTGGTGATCGGCGCGGCCCAGGTATTCGATCTCGCCGTCGGCGCGGCGGCGGGCCAGATCGCCGGAGCGGTACAGGCGGGAGCCGTCGGCGGCGAAGGGATTGGGCAGGAAACGGGAGGCGGTCAGCGCCGGACGGTTCCAATAGCCACGGGCGACGCCGGGGCCGCCGACATAGATCTCGCCGGGCACGCCGACGGGCACCGGCTGCAGGAAGCGGTCCAGCAGATGGAAGGCCAGATCGGGAATCGGCTGGCCGATGACCTGGCCACGACGGGCGTCGAGATCGGCCTGACGGATGGCGCGCTCGGTCACGTGCACGGTGGTTTCGGTGATGCCGTACATATTGACCAGCTCGGGACGCTGGTCGCCGCGTTGTTGGAACCAGGGTTCCAGGCTGGCCAGCTCCAGCGCCTCGCCGCCGAAGATCACCAGGCGCAAGTCCGGCAAGGCGTGCTCTGCGGCGGCGGGAATCAACTGGCGGAAGGCGGCCGGGGTCTGGTTCAACACCGAGACCCGGTGCTGTTGCAGCCAGCCGGCGAAGGCCTCCGGCGAGCGGGACACCCAATAAGGCACCACCAGGCAAGTGCCGCCAAACAGCAGCGGCCCCCAGATCTCCCAGACCGAGAAATCAAAAGCATAGGAGTGGAACAGCGACCACACATCGTCGGGCCCGAAAGCGAAGCGCTCGGCGGTGGCGGCGATCAATCGGACCACATTGTGATGGCTGACCACGCAGCCCTTGGGGGTGCCGGTGGAGCCGGAGGTGTAGATGACGTAGGCGGCCTGCTGCGGATGCAGACGGCGCGGCGGCGGCGCGGCGTCGCCGGACGAAATGGCGACGTCCAGCCAGCGCAGCGCCAGGCCGGCGGGCAGGGCGTCGGCGGATTCGGCGTCGCCGACGACAACGTGGATGGCGCTGTCGCGGACCAGGAACTCCAGGCGCTCGGCGGGATAGCCGGGGTCCAGCGGCACATAGGCGGCGCCGGCTTTAAGGATGGCGAGGATGGCGACCAGCAGATCCGGCTGGCGCTGGCAGCAGAGTCCGACGCGCTGTTCCGGCAGCACGCCGAGCTGGAGCAATTGCCGGGCCAATTGATTGGCGCGGGCGTCCAGTTCTCGATAGCGCAGCGCGGCGGTGTCGCCCTGGACGGCGACGCGCTCGGGGAAGGCCTGGGCGGCGTGCTCGAACCAGACGCAAAGATCGGGATGCGGCGGCGCGACGGAAGCGGGCAAGGCGGCGGCGCGCGGCGGCTTGGCCAGCGTTTGCTGCGGATCGCGCAATAGGCTGTGCAGCAAGGGCTCCACGCCGTCGATGAAGGCGGCGGCGTCCAGCTCGGCGAAGCCGGCCAGATTGTAATCAAGGTCCACTTTCACCGGCTGGCGGGAGTCC
The DNA here is from genome assembly GCF_021496765.1 of Chromobacterium sp. Beijing. NCBI lineage: Bacteria > Pseudomonadati > Pseudomonadota > Betaproteobacteria > Neisseriales > Chromobacteriaceae > Chromobacterium > Chromobacterium sp. Beijing. The sequence goes on along the minus strand of NZ_CP053750.1, from coordinate 3,106,550 downwards.
GCCTCGCGCACGAAGACCTTCAGCGGATAGTGCTGCGACAAGGCGCGCATCGCGGTCATATTGCTGACGGTGCCGTCGAACATGGCGTCGTAATCGTGCTTCTCAAACGACAGGCTGATTTCGTAGGGCAGCCGGTCCCGGCTAAGGCCTTCGGTTTCGCCTATCGGGAAGCGGTGATGGCGGAAGTCGGCTCTCAGTTCGCGCTGGATCAGGCTGAGCAGCTCGGCGAAGCTCCAGTGCGGCCGCAGCTTCAAGCGCAGCGGGCACAGGCTGGCGAACAGGCCGGGGGTGTTCTTGGCCAAGGCGCTGCGGCGGTTGAGGATGGGCAGCGCCAGCAGCAGATCGTCGGCGCCGAATTCCCGCAGCGCGTGGGTGTAGATCAGGCCGATGAAAAAGTGGAAGACGGTGGCCTGGTGCGCGGCGGCCAGTTCGCCGATGCGGCTATAGCTTTCCGCCGATAGCTGGAAACTGCGCTGACCGCAGGCCAGTTGTCCGCCGGCGTCGGCGAACAGCCGGGTTGAGTAGCCGGCGAGCTTGTCTTGCCAGTATTGCCGGTCTTTCTCGTAATGGCGCGACGCGTAGTAGCCATCCTCTTCCTCCACCTGCTCGGCCGGCGTCATCGTCGACGCCGGCTCCGGCGACAGGCCTTGGCGCAGGCTGTTGTAGTAGCGGCATTTCTCGCCGTAGAGCCGGGCGATGGCCCAACCGTCGAAGGCGATGTGGTGGAAACGGCCGTACAGGATGAAATCCTCTTCCCCGTGCTGTAGCAAGGTGTAGGCGGCCAGCGGCGTTTGACCGTCGAAGGGGAAGGCGCGGGCGAAATCGCGCTCGGTCCATTGCTTGGCCGCGGCCTCCGGGTCCGCCTCGCCGCGGGTGTCTATCACCGTCAGCGGGCAAGGGTGGCGCGGGCAGAGCACTTGGCGCGGCTGACCGCCGGCTTCGTCTATGGCGATGCGCAACGCCGGCGTGTGTTCCATCAGGGAGACGAGCGCGGTTCGCAGGGTTTCGATATCGAGAGCGCCCTGGATCTTGATGAAACCGCCGATATTGAACAGTTCGGGCGCGGAGAATAACGATTGATGAAAATAGATTTCCAGCTGCCGGCGTGTAAGCGGGAAGGTTTTCATTTGAGTTATTCCAATCTTATTTAGAAAGTATTATGCCGAAATATGCTTTTGTACTGCCTTGTGTGTCGCGTAAATCTACACCGATGTGAATTAAATTAGTGAAGCAATTTAACTGGTAAATAAGTCAGGTTTTTAATACTTGCGGTACATGATAGCGTCATTCTATTAAGATAATGGGATAGCTGATGCAGCGATTCGCATTATTGATTTTCAAATATTCTTGCTGAATACGGTTTAAATGTTGCTTGTTTAACTCGTATTGTTTTTATCTTTACTTTTGCATTTGCGAGGAGTTTTGAAATGAGTTCGAATGATGCGGAAAAACCATTGGCCGCCAGCCGTCGCGACTTTTTGACCGGGGCCTTGAAATTGACTTCCGCCGGGGCTTTGGCGGGCTGGTTGCCGGCCGAGCGGATCATGGCGGCGAGGCTGACTTGCAGCCAGCCCAACAACTTCCCGGCGGACATTCCCCTATATAAGCAAAGCTTCAAAAACTGGGCCGGCGACATCAAGGTGGACGATGTCTGGACTTGCGCGCCGCGTTCCGCGGACGAAGTGGTGAAGGTGGCCAACTGGGCCAAGGACAACGGCTACAAAGTGCGCGCGCGCGGCATGATGCACAACTGGTCGCCGTTGACGCTGGCCGCCGGCGTCAGCTGCCCGGCGGTGGTCTTGCTGGACACCACGCGCTATCTGACCGCGATGTCCGTCGACGCCTCGGGCCCGGTGGCCAAGGTCACCGCCCAGGCCGGCATCACCATGGAAGCCTTGCTCACCGGAATGGAAAAGGCCGGTCTGGGCGTGACCGCCGCGCCGGCGCCCGGGGATCTGACCCTGGGCGGGGTGCTGGCCATCAACGGCCACGGCACCGCGATTCCGGCCAAGGGCGAACGCCGCCTGGCCGGCGCCAGCTACGGCTCGATCAGCAATCTGGTGCTCAGCCTCACCGCCGTGGTCTACGACAAGGCCAGCGGCAGCTACGCCTTGCGCAAGTTTGCCCGCAACGATCCGCAGATCGCGCCGCTGCTGGCGCACGTGGGCCGTTCGCTGATCGTGGAGGCCACTTTGCAGGCGGCGCCCAACCAGCGCTTGCGCTGTCAGAGCTGGTTCAATATTCCCTATACCGAAATGTTCGCCGCGGCGGGCAGCGGCGGGCGCACCTTCGCCAGCTATCTGGACAGCGCCGGCCGGGTGGAGGCGATCTGGTTCCCCTTCACCAGCAATCCCTGGCTCAAGGTGTGGACGGTGACGCCGAACAAGCCGCTGTTCTCCCGTCAGACCGACAAGCCGTTCAACTACCCCTTCTCGGATAATCTGCCCGACGAAGTGACCGATCTGGCCAACAAGATTCTGTCGCTGGGCGACGGCAAGCTGACGCCGGCCTTCGGCAAGGCGCAGTTCGCCGCGGCCAGCGCCGGCCTGGTGGCGACGGCCAGCTGGGACCTGTGGGGCTGGTCCAAAAACCTGCTGCTCTACGTCAAGCCCACCACCTTGCGCGTCACCGCCAACGGCTACGCGGTGCTGACCCGCCGCGAAAACGTGCAGCGCGTGCTCAACGAGTTCGTCACCTTCTATCAGGCGCGGGTGCAGGCCTATCAGCAACAGGGCCGCTATCCGATGAACGGGCCGGTGGAAATCCGCGTGACCGGGCTGGACGATGCTAGCGAAGTGGCGCTGAGCGGCGGCGTGGCGCCGGCCTTGTCCGCCATCCGCCCGCGGCCGGACCATCCGGAATGGAACGCCGCGGTGTGGCTGGACATCCTGACGCTGCCGGGCACGCCTTACGCCAACCAGTTCTATCGCGAGATAGAGCAGTGGATTGAGGCCAATTTCAACGGCTCCTACGCGGCGGTGCGTCCGGAATGGTCCAAGGGCTGGGGCTATACCGACCAGGCAGCGTGGGCGGATTCCGCCATGCTGCAAACGACCATTCCCAACGCCTTCCGCGCCGGCCAGCCGGCGGCGGCCAATTGGGATGCGGCCAAGGCGGCGCTGGCGACGTATGACCCCTACCGCCTGTTCTCCTCGCCCTTGCTGGACAGCCTGGGCCTCTGAACGGCTTTAGACGCTGGAGCTTGTTGAAGACGGCGCGCCCTCCGATGACGGCGCGCCGTTTTTTGCCGCGCGCTCGCCTCCGCCGGGCCGCGGGCGCTACACTGCAAGCATCGCCGCCGCGCCGGATTCGCGCCCCTTAGCCCAGCCATGTCCACCTGCTACGCCCAAGTCGATTGCAATTCCTTCTACGCTTCCTGCGAGCGGGTGTTCAACCCGCGCCTGGCCGGCGCGCCCATTGTCGTGTTGTCCAACAACGACGGCTGCATCGTGTCGCGCTCGGCCGAGGCCAAGGCGCTGGGCGTGCCGATGGGCGCGCCTTACTTCCTGCACAAGGCGCGGCTGGAGCAGCTGGGCGTGGCGGTGTTCTCGTCCAATTACACGCTGTACGGCGATTTGTCCGGCCGCGCGATGCGGCTGCTGGCCGGCTTCGCGCGCGCGCAGGAGGTGTATTCGATAGACGAATGCTTTCTGGACATCGGCGGCGAACCGGAACCGGAGCGGCTGGCGCAGCGGATGCGCGACGCCATGTCGCGCGGCCTGGGCCTGCCGGTATGCGTCGGCATCGGCCCCAGCAAGACCTTGGCCAAGCTGGCCAACCACCTGGCCAAGCTGGACCCGTCCCGCGACGGGGTGATGAATCTGCAAGCGCTGGACGCGGCGGAGCGGCGAACGCTGCTGGCCGAGGTGGCGGTGGAGGAGATCTGGGGCGTGGGCCGCAAGCTGTCGGCCAAGCTGCGTCTGGAGCGCATCGGCCACGCCGCGGCGCTGGCGGCGGCGGACCGGGATTGGCTGATCCGCCGTTTCGGCGTCACCGTGGCGCGCATCGCCGACGAACTGAACGGCCTGTCCTGCCTGAGCCTGGAAGAGGCGCTGCCGCCGCGGCAATCCTTGATGTCCACGCGCTCCTTCGGCCACAAGGTGACGCGTTTAGAGGAGGCGCGCGAGGCGGTGGCGATGCACGCGGCGCAGGTGGCGGAGCGCTTGCGGCGTCAGGGCTCGCTGGCTTCCTTTCTGCAGGTGAGCTTGCAGCGCGGCGTGTATCAGCAAGGCACGGTGCAGCGGGACAGCGAGGTGGTGCCCTTGTTGCCGGCCAGCGCGGACAGCCGGGTGCTGGCGGCCGCGGCCGGACGGGCGGTGGAGCGTTTGTGGCGGCCCGGCGCCGGCTATCAGAAATGCGGGGTGATGGCCTGGCAGCTGGTGGACGCGGAACGGGCGCAGCCGGATTTGTTCGCGGAGGGACCGGATCCGGAAAAGGCGCGGCGCCTGATGGCGGCGCTGGACGCGATCAACCATCGCATGGGCCGCGGCACGGTCAAGCTGTTGGCGGAAGGGCTGGAGCAGCCGTGGAAGATGAAGCAGGACATGTTGTCGCCGGCCTACACCACGCGCTGGGAGGACATCCCGGTGGCGAAGGCGAAGTAGGCGCGGCCGGATGCGGCGGAAAGCGGATGGGGCCACGGCTCTTGGAGTAAAATGCCGCTCTTGATTTGCAACCTGCGGGGCCAGGGCGGCGGCTATAGTGCAATCAAGCCGCCGCGCGCCGCACTTGAAAGCCAGACATTGAACCCTCTGTTTGCCCAGCCTTGCGCCATCGTCGACTTGGAAACCACCGGCGGCCACATCAGCCGCGACCGCATTACCGAGGTGGGCGTCATCCTGATCGACGGCGACCGGGTGGAGCGCTTCAGCTCTCTGATCAACCCCGGCCAGCCCATCCCTCCCTTCATCGAGAACATGACCGGCATCTCCGACGCCATGGTGGCGGCGGCGCCGAGCTTCGCCGACCTGGCCGAGCGCTTGCTGACCATGCTGTCCGGCCGCCTGTTCCTGGCGCACAACGCGCGCTTCGATTACGGCTTCCTGAAAAACGAATTCCGCCGCGCCGGACTGCGCTTTCAGAGCCAGTCGCTGTGCACGGTCAAGCTGTCGCGCCGGCTCTACCCGCAGTTTTTCAAGCACAGCCTGGACAGCCTGATAGAGCGTTACGACATCCGCCTGCCGGAGCGGCACCGGGCCTTGGCGGACGCGGAAGCGGTGCATCGCTTCCTAGGCATCGCCAGCCAGGAACTGGGCGAAGCGGCCGTGGGCGCGGCGATGGCGGCGGTATTGGCCGCGCCGCCGGAACTGGCCGGCCTGCCGGCGGCGCTGCAAGAGCAACTGGAGCTGCTGCCGGACGTGCCGGGGGTGTACGCGCTGTACGGGGAGGAGGGCAAACCCTTGTACGTGGGCAAGGGCGGCAATCTGCGCACGCGGGTGCTGGCGCATTTCGCCGCGGTCAAGGGCGGCGGCAAGAGCCGCGAGGTGCATATCGGCGAGCCCATCGGCCGGGTGGAGTGGCAGGAGACCCTGGGCGAGTTCGGCGCGCACTTGCTGGAACTGCGCTTGATTCACGCCTTGAAGCCGCAGCATAACCACCGCGGCAAGCTGAGCCCGGAGTTGTGCTCCATCCAGCTGGAGACGGAGGACGGCTTCACCCGCCCCAAGGTGGTGTACGCGCGCGAGCTGGATTTCAGCCGCACCGCGGATTTGTACGGCCTGTTCCGCCATGCGCGCGAGGCGCGCAAGATCCTGGCGGAAATCGCGCTGGGCAACGCGCTGTGCCAGTCGGTATTGGGCGTGGAGGCGGTGACCAGCCGTAAGGGCGCGCCGTGCGCGGCTTTGAAGCTGGGCCGCTGCCGCGGCGCCTGCATCGGCCGCGAGCCGGCGGAGGTGCACAATATCCGGCTGCTGGGCGCCTTGGCCAAGTTGAAGGTGAAGGCCTGGCCGTTCGCCGGCGCCATCGCGGTGGTGGAAACCGATGAGGTGACCGGCGAGCGCGCCGAGCATGTGTTCGACCGCTGGTGCTATCTGGGCTCGCGCCAGGGCGACGGCGGCCCGCTGGAGGGCGCGCCGTCTTTCGATCTGGACAGCTATAAGCTGCTGGAAGGCTGGCTGCGCAAGCCGGCGGAGGGCACGGCGCTGCGCGAGCTGTGAAGGGATGCGCTGTTGCATTCATGCCCGTCTCGGGCTCGGATAATCATGCGGGCACAGCTCAAACCGTGCCGGGCCGCCGCCGGAACCTTAAGGCGATGCGCGGAGGCGGACGTTTCCCTTTTTCATTACACCGCCTCTGTCCGTCCTTTGCATGTCATGGTTATAAAAGGCTTGATGCCGCCGCCGGGCAAGCGTGGTCAAAGGCGGGGCGGACATGAGATGCCTTGTTTTGTCCGTTCATTAAACTCCTGCTCAGCCTGTGCATAGGCAGCCGGCTTGTTGGCGTAAGCGGTATGAGCGCCTGGGGCTCGGGAGAGATTCATTGTGCCCGCCCTTGCGAAAACTCTGGGCCCGCATTCCCCTTCAGAAAGTCAAAAGCATCTTGGCCGCCTTATTTGAAATGTATCGATGTGAATAAGTGCTGTATGGCATAACTTGCCCAGGAATTCGCTGAACGCCATCGCCATGGATGGATGCTTGCGAAGCGAACTTTCTTGGAAGCTACGAAAATCAATAGCTATTGACGATATTTTTAAAGGCTTGATTTTAAATAGCGCGTGAAGTAAATCCGTTTGTGAGCTTAGCCATGAACGGAGGTGGAATTGTCAAACCGCACTCTCGGATATCTGATGTTGACGTTGGCGATGATGACTGTTGGTTCTACCGTGATCGCCTCAAAATTCATCGCGGGGAGCATGCCTCCTTTTTTTGCGACGGCGCTGCGGTTTGCTCTCGCACTGCCTGTGTTGATTCCCTTGCTTCTCCTGCAGAGGGAGAGGTGGCCAAAACTGACGCGCAGCGACGGGTTTTTGCTTCTGCTCCAGGCGGGGGCGGGGAGCGTCGGTTACACGACCTTGTTGATTTCCGGCCTGTCCTATCTTCCTGCCGCCGATGCGGGCGTAATCATTGGAACGCTTCCCGCGGTCTCCGCGCTTTTTTCTGTCATGGTTTTGGGGGAGCGGCCAAGCGCGCGGCTGCTCATTGCGGTAGGGCTCGCCACCATTGGTGTGATGGCGGTGGCGTGGAAAGGCTCCGGGCCGCTGTCTCTCATCGGCATGGCCTGCATCTTGGGGGCCGTCGTCTGCGAAAGCGCTTTCATTCTGCTCAACAAGCGCATGCGAGTGCCTTTGCGGCCATTGTTGCAGACCACGGCGATGACGGTTCTGGGTCTGTTGGTGTCGCTGCCGGTTGCCTTCCTCGAGCTGCCGTTTGCCATGCCGGGTTCCGAGGCGATTGCGGCGGTGATCTGGTATGCGCTGGTGCCGACCGTCGGCGGTTTTCTGTTGTGGTATGGCGGGGCCGCGCGGGTAAGCGGAAGCGAGGCCGCCACATTCACCGCCGTTGCGCCCTTGACTGCGGTGCTGCTTGCCGCGCTGGTTTTGGGCGAGCAAATTGAAATGTGCCAAGCCGTTGGCGTCGCGGCGGTGATGCTCGCCATTCTGGTGCTGACGATTCCGGCGCGTTTGAAGACGGTGCCGCAAGTGTGAGCGGCATTCGTTCATCCCGTGATGGCAAACCCAGGCATGACGACAAAGGGGGCTACGCAAGATGTACTTTCATCATTCTGACGAAGTGTGGGGGCGATTCCCGGAACTGAGAGCCCTGGTTCTGGTTCTGCGACAGGCTGGAAACGCCGGACTGAATGTGGGAGCGCTTGACTCCACTTATGCAGAGGTTGCCGCTCAGCAGGCGGAGAGGGCCGAGAGCGAGGTCCCGTCGCTGCAGGCATGGCGCCAAACCTATGCTGAGATGGGTTTGAAGCCCACGCAGTATCGCTGTGCGGCAGAGGCGCTGCTGCGCCGTTTCCGGAAGGAGGGATGCCTACCTCATGTCTTGCCGCTGATCGACGCGCTTAACGCGGAGTCCATGCATGCGGCCATTCCGATTGCGGCATTCGATTGCGCATGCCTTAGAGGGGGCGTGGTGGTCAGACCGGCGAACGGCCTGGAGGCGTGTCAGGCATTTTCCGGCGAGATTGAGCGGCCGGCCGTGGGTGAAATCATTTTTGCCGATGAGGATCATCAGGCGCATTCCCGCCGCTGGGTTTTCCGGCAAGGCGCTCAGTCGGTGATTTCGCCGACCACGGACACCGTGCTGATGGTGGCCGAGGCGCTGCACCCGCAGGCATGGGAAGACTTGCAGGCCTTGCGTGATCGGATTGGCATCCGGATGGGTGAAATGGGCGTGGCGATTGCCGAGGAAGACATATTGTCGCCCTCAAACCGGCGTTTCGAGTTTTCCCTGTGAAGAATGGAAGAGCTGTCCGTCCCGTCAGCCGCACCCAATAAAGATAAAAGCCCCGCTTGGCTTGGCAAGGGGGCTTGCAGACGCACGGAGCGCCGCCATTGAAACGGGCGCTCCTGTTTGCAGGATGGCGGGCGGCTGAAGCTTGGAAACCTTGATCCCGCCATGCCTGCTTGAGGGCCTGATGAAGCAGGGCATGAGTGAAATCATGCTTTACGAGGTCAGAGCCAGTTCTTCAGCAGCAAGGCCGCCAGCAGGATGGCGATCAGCGCCAGCAGCCAGTTCTGGCGCTTCTGTTCCCGCATCAGCTGGATGTAGCCGCTGATCAGCAGCTCGCTATTGGCGGAGGACAGCGCGTCATTCAGCTTGCGCGGCAGCGTGGGCAGGGTGGTGGCCCATTGCGGCGCTTCGTGCTTCAGCGTGCGCAGCAGGCCGCGCCAGCCTATCTGTTCGTTCATCCACTTGGTCAGGAAGGGCTTGGCGGTGTCCCACAGATCCAGATTGGGATCCAGTTGGCGGCCCAGGCCTTCGATATTGAGCAGGGTCTTTTGCAGCAGCACCAGTTGCGGCTGGATTTCCACATTGAAGCGGCGGCTGGTTTCGAACAGGCGCAGCAGCACCATGCCGAAGGAGATTTCCGACAGCGGCTTCTCGAAGATGGGCTCGCACACGGTGCGCACCGCCGCTTCCAGCTCCTCGGCGCGGGTGTCTTTCGGCACCCAGCCGGATTCGATGTGGGCGGTGGCCACGCGGTGGTAGTCGCGGTTGAAGAAGGCGAGGAAGTTGACCGCCAGATAGTGCTTGTCGGTGTCGGTCAGGGTGCCGACGATGCCGAAGTCCAGCGCGATGTAGCGGCCGTCGGCGGCGACGAAGATATTGCCCGGGTGCATGTCGGCGTGGAAGAAGCCGTGGCGGAACACTTGGGTGAAGAAGATTTCCACGCCGAAGCGGCTGAGCTTGGTGAGGTCCACGCCGGCTTCGCGCAGCCGGTCCACCTGGCCCACCGGGATGCCGTGCATCCATTCCAGCGTCAGCACGTCGCGGCTGGTGTAGTCGTAGAACACCTCGGGCACGATCAGCATGTCCGAGTTCTTGAAGTTGCGGCGCAGCTGCGAGGCGTTGGCGGCCTCGTGCATCATGTCCAGTTCGTCGTGCAGGTATTTGTCGAACTCGGCCACCACTTCGCGTGGCTTCAGCCGCTTGCCGTCGGTGAACAGCTTCTCCACCCAGCCGGCCAGCGTGCCCATCAGCGCCAGGTCTTGCTCGATCACCGGCTGGATGCCGGGGCGCAGCACCTTGACCGCCACTTCGCGGCCGCGGCCGCCGTCGGGCCGGCGCAGCCAGGCCTTGTGCACCTGGGCTACGGAGGCGCTGGCCACCGGGGTGTTGTCGAAATCGACGTAGAGTTCGTCCACCTTGCGGCCCAGGCTGCGTTCTATCATCTCGCGCGCCTGCAGGCCGTCGTAGGGCGGCACCCGGTCTTGCAGCCGGGCCAGTTCGTCCGCGTAGTCCGGCGGCAGCAGATCGCGGCGGGTGGACAGCACCTGGCCGAATTTGACGAAGATGGGTCCCAGGCTTTCCAGCGCCAGCCGTACCCGCTGCGGCAGCGGCGCGCTGGTGTCGCGGCGCAGCGGCAGCAGGCCGAACAGCTTGTGGACGAAGCCGAGCTTGGAATGGCCTTCCAGGAAGTCGTCCAGGCCGAAGCGGTAGAAGGTGGAAACGATCTTGATGAAGCGCGAAGTCCGCATGTGCCGTCAGGCCTTTGTCTGTTCTTGTTGCAGCGCGGCCTGCAGCCGCGCCAGGCGTTTTTCCAGGCGGCCGGCGTCGTCGCGCAAGGTGTCCACCGCGGCGACGAAGCCTTGCACCTGGCGGCGGCCGGCCAGCACCGGCGTTTCCTCGCGCAGATGCTCCACCCAGTTGGCGGCCAGCCGCCAGGCCACCTGGCCCTTGAAGCCGAGCAGGCCGCGGGCCAGGGTTTCCGCGCGCTGGGCGGCGGCGTCGCCCACCAGCCGGGACAGATCCTCGGCGGCGTTCCATTGCAGGCGGCCCAGCAGGCGGCCGACGGCGGCGGCCAGTTCGGCGTCGCCTTCCAGCTGGATGTCGCTCAGCGCCGGGTCGCGTCCGGCCGCCGCCGCCAGCGCGACGGCGTGTTTGAGCCGCACCGTGGCTTCCGGCTCGCCCTCGCAGGCGGCCAGCCAGCCGTCGTCGGTGAACACGCCGGCCACGTGGAAGGGCGGCAGCGCCACGGCGACGCGCCGGCCGGCGTGCGCGGCCAGTTCCGCCCGCACCGCCGGGTGTTGGTTCAACAGGTGGTTGAATGCCGCGATCTGGATGCCCATGCGCTGTCTCCGCCGTAATTGGAAGGTGAAAGGGTCTAAGGCCGCATTGCCGGAGCGCCGCGGATCGTAATCAGGCTCTTAGAAGCTGTTCAAAGTCTTGCGGGCAAGAGCGAGACAAGGCGAAAACGAGCGAAAAAGCGGAATGTACACCTGGCACATGAGCATTTTGAGCTTGGTTTCAACGCCGTATCGCTGAAGCGCTGCAGACCTTGAACAGGCTCTTAGAACTTGTAGCCCTTGTGCAGGGCCACCACGCCGCCGCTCATATTGTGGTAATCCACCTTGCCGAAGCCGGCGTCCAGCATCATCTGCTTCAGCGTTTCCTGATCGGGATGCATGCGGATGGATTCGGCCAGGTACTGGTAGCTGTCGGGGTCGTTAGCCACCAACTTGCCCATCACCGGCAGCGCCTTGAAGGAGTAGAAATCGTAGAACGGCGACAGCGGTTTCCAGACTTTGGAGAACTCCAGCACCATCAGCTTGCCGCCCGGCTTCAGCACCCGGCACATTTCCTTCAGCGCCGCGTCCTTGTGGGTCATATTGCGCAGGCCGAAAGCCACCGACACCGCGTCGAAGTAATTGTCGGGGAAGGGCAGCTTCTCGGCGTCGGCCAAGGACACCGGCAGCACCAGGCCGTCGTCCAGCAGCCGGTCGCGGCCCACGGTCAGCATGGAGCTGTTGATGTCGGTCAGCCACACTTCGCCGCTCTTGCCCACGCGCTTGGCCCAGCCGCGGGACAGGTCGCCGGTGCCGCCGGCGATGTCCAGCACCTTGTCGCCGGCCTTGACGCCGGAAGTGGTCAGGGTGAAGTGTTTCCACACCCGGTGCAGCCCGCCGGACATCAGGTCGTTCATCACATCGTATTTCTTGGCCACCGAGTGGAACACATCGGCCACCTTGGCGGCTTTTTCGCTTTCGGCAACGGTCTTGAAGCCGAAGTGGGTCGTCTTGTCCATGGTCACTCCCTGCTCGCGCCTGCGGCGGCGAGGCGATTGAGATAATCCTGCCAGTACTGGTCGCGCTTGGCGCCCAGCTCGTATAGATAGCTCCAGCTGTACAGTCCGCTGTCGTGGCCGTCGTCGAAGGTGATCTTCAGCGCGTAATGGCCCACCGGCTCCAGCGCGGTGACGGCGACATGGCGCTTGCCCGCTTGCAGCACTTCCTGGCCGGCGCCGTGGCCGCGCACTTCCGCCGAGGGCGAGTAGACGCGCAGGTATTCGCAGGGCAGCTCGAAGCGGGCGCCGTCGTCGAAGCTGATTTCCAGCACGCGCGACACCGCGTGCAGCTGGATTTCCTGCGGCGCGGGCGCGTCGGGAGAGAGTCCGGACATGGTCTGATCCTCAAAGGCGGCCGATTAAGCCGCGCATCAGTCTTTGCGTTCCAGCAGCATGGCGTCGCCGTAGCTGAAGAAACGGTATTCCTGCTCCACCGCGTGCTGGTAGGCGGCGCGGATTTCCTCGTAGCCGGCGAAGGCGGACACCAACATCAGCAGCGTGGACTTGGGCAGGTGGAAATTGGTCAGCAGGCGGTCCACCACCCGGAAGCGGTAGCCCGGGGTGATGAAGATGTCGGTTTCGCCGCAGCCGGCGGCCAGTTCGCCGCCGCGCGCGGCGGATTCCAGCGCGCGCATGCTGGTGGTGCCCACCGACAGCACTTTGCGGCCGGCGGCGTGGGCTTCTGCGATCAGCGCGCGGGTGGTTTCCGGCACTTCGTAGATTTCGCTGTGCATCTTGTGCTCGGCGATATTGTCCACCCGCACCGGCTGGAAGGTGCCGGCGCCGACGTGCAGGGTGACGTAAGCCAGTTGCACGCCCTTGGCGCGCAGCTGTTCCAGCATGTCTTCGGTGAAGTGCAGGCCGGCGGTGGGCGCGGCCACCGCGCCGCGCTCGCGGGCGTAGACGGTCTGGTAGCGCTCGTCATCCTCGTCGCCGGCGCCGCGTTCTATATAAGGCGGCAGCGGCAGCTTGCCGGAAGCTTCCAGGATGTCGAAGAGATTGTCCTCGGCCAGGAAGCGCAGCTTGAACAGTTCGCCGTGGCGCTCTACCATTTCCGCCTCCCAGCGATCGGCGAAGATCAGCCGGGTGCCGGGTTTGGGCGATTTGGACGCGCGGACGTGGGCCAGCGCGGTATGCGCGTCCAGCACGCGTTCTATCAGCGCCTCGATCTTGCCGCCGCTGGCTTTTTCGCCGAACAGCCGGGCCTTGATCACGCGGGTGTCGTTGAACACCATCACGTCGCCGGGGCTGACCTGATCGATGAAGTCGGTGAAGCGCAGATTGGCGCGGTCATGGCCGGCCACGCGCAGCAGGCGGCTGGCGCCGCGCTCTGCCGGAGGGTGCTGGGCGATCAGGTGCTCGGGCAGGTGGTAGTCGAAGTCGGAAAGCTGCATAAGGCGTAAAAGATTCAGAATCGGCAAATTATACCCGCGCCGCCGCCGGCCGGCATCAGCTTAGTGAGCGAAGTGGCGGGATTTGCGCTGAATCAACATCGATTTTCGGCCAGGCGGTAAAAACTTGCCAGGCGGAAAAACGCCCGTGGATACTAGTGCTTTGACTCGAAGATCCGCCGTGTTCGCCATCCAAACAACTGTTTGAAATGATGCAAAAGCTAGACATCTTGCAGCGAATTGCGGCAAACTCGCGCCCAAGATGATAAACAGGAGCAGGCTTTGACCGGAAAAATCCTCGTGTTGCATGGCCCCAACCTCAATCTGCTGGGACAGCGGGAGCCGCAGCACTACGGCCGGGAAACGCTTGACGATATCAACCAGCGGCTGGAACAGCAGGCTAGCGCCGCGGGGTTTGAATTGTCGGCATTGCAGAGCAATGCGGAACATGTGTTGATTGATCGCGTGCAGCAGTGCCTGCATGACGGTACTGCCTTCATTCTGGTCAATCCGGCCGCTTTCACCCATACCAGCGTCGCCTTGCGCGACGCGCTGGCGGCGGTGCAAGTGCCGTTTATCGAAGTCCACCTTTCCAACGTTCATGCCCGCGAACCGTTCCGCAAGCATTCCTATTTCTCCGACCTCGCGGTCGGCGTGATCTGCGGACTCGGCGCCCACGGCTATGAACTGGCGCTTGCGCACGCCATCCGGCATCTTGCCGCGCAGGCCTAACTCACTCTACCGAATATCCCACTCGAAGGATTATCAATGGATCTCCGTAAACTCAAGAAGCTGATCGATCTCGTCGAGGAATCCGGCATCGCCGAACTCGAAGTGACCGAGGGGGAAGAAAAAGTCCGCATTACCCGCGTATCCGCCGCGCCGCAGATGGCCTACGCTCAGCCGATGACCGCGCTGCAAGTGCCCAACGCCCAAGCCGCCGCCGTGGCCGCTCCGGCCGCCGAAGCCGCCGCGCCGGCCAACAACGACAAGAACGCGATGAAGTCGCCGATGGTGGGCACCTTCTATCGCTCGCCGAGCCCGGGCGCCAAGAGCTTCATCGAAGTGGGTCAGAGCGTCAACGCCGGCGACACCCTGTGCATCATCGAAGCGATGAAGCTGATGAACGAGATCGAAGCCGACCGCTCCGGCGTGGTCAAGGCCGTTCTGGTCGAAGACGGCCAGCCGGTGGAATTCGGCGAGCCGTTGTTCATCATCGAGTAAGCCAGACGACAGGCAGACGGCAAGGGGGCACGGCGCAGCGTCTGTGCCCTTGTCGTTTGCCACGACAGCATTGGCGGCCCCCGCCGGCGACGACGCCGGCCGCGGAATCCGCCAGCGGAGAATTCCATGTTTGAAAAAATTCTGATTGCCAACCGGGGTGAAATCGCCCTGCGCATCCAGCGCGCCTGCCGCGAGATGGGCATCAAGACCGTGGTGGTGCATTCCGAGGCCGATCGCGAAGCCAAGTATGTGAAGCTGGCCGACGAATCGGTCTGCATCGGCCCGGCGCCCAGCGGCAAGAGCTATCTGAACGTGCCGGCCCTGATCGCCGCCGCCGAGGTGACCGATTCCCAGGCCATCCACCCGGGTTACGGCTTCTTGTCGGAAAACGCCGACTTCGCCGAGCGCGTCGAGCAGTCCGGCTTTGTGTTCATCGGTCCGCGTCCGGACACCATCCGCATGATGGGCGATAAGGTGTCGGCCAAGAACGCGATGATAGAAGCGGGCGTGCCCTGCGTGCCGGGCTCCGAAGGCGCTTTGCCGGACGATCCGGCCGAGATCGTCAAGATCGCCAAGAAGATCGGTTTCCCGGTGATCATCAAGGCCGCCGGCGGCGGCGGCGGTCGCGGCATGCGCGTGGTGCATACCGAGGGCGCGCTGATCAATTCGGTGCAGATGACCCGCACCGAAGCCGGCGCGGCTTTCGGCAATCCCACCGTCTACATGGAAAAATTCCTGGAAGAGCCGCGCCACATCGAAATCCAGATTCTGGCCGACGAATACGGCAACGCCATCTATCTGGGCGAGCGCGACTGCTCGATGCAGCGCCGCCACCAGAAGATCATCGAGGAAGCGCCTGCGCCGGGCATCACCGACAAGCAGCGCCAGAAGATTGGAGAAGCCTGCGCCGAAGCCTGCCGTCGCATCGGCTACCGCGGCGCCGGCACTTTTGAATTCCTGTTCGAGCGCGGCGAGTTCTACTTCATCGAGATGAACACCCGCGTGCAGGTTGAGCACCCGGTGACCGAGATGATCACCGGCATCGACATCGTGCAGGAACAGATCCGCATCGCCGCCGGCGAGAAACTGCGCTACAAACAGAAGGACGTGGTGTTGCGCGGCCATGCGATGGAGTGCCGGATCAACGCCGAGGACCCGTTCACCTTCGTGCCGTCCCCGGGCAAGATCGAAAGCTATCACCCGGCCGGCGGCCCGGGCATCCGCATCGATTCGCATATTTACCAGGGCTACACCGTGCCTTCGCATTACGATTCCATGGTGGGCAAGCTGATCGCCTTTGGCGATACCCGCGAGCAGGCGATGGCGCGGATGCGGGTGGCGCTGTCGGAAATCTCCATTTCCGGCATCAAGACCAATATCCCGCTGCATCAGGAACTGTTCATGGACGCGGCCTTCCAGCGCGGCGGCACGTGCATTCACTATCTGGAGCAGCGTTTGTCGCAGCAGAAAAAAGGGGGCGCGTGATGGCCTGGCTGCAAGCCACCATTGACGCCGAGTCAACCGTCGCCGAGCGTCTGGCCGACGCGCTGATGGACGCCGGCGCGCTGTCCACCGCGATCGAAGACGCTTTTGCCGGCACCGAGCGCGAAGAGCCGATTTTCGGCGAACCCGGCGAGCCGGTGGACAAGCTGTGGAGCCGCAGCCGCATCATCACGCTGTTTGATGAAGCGGCCGACGTGGCGCTGCTGATTGCCGCCGCCGCCAACGCCTGCGGCCTGAGCCTGCCCAGCTACAATGTGGAGCGGGTGGAAGAGCAGGACTGGGTGCGTCTGACCCAGTCGCAGTTCGACCCGATCCGGATTTCCGACCGTCTGTGGATCACGCCGACCTGGCACGAGCCGCCGGCGCCGAACGCGGTCAATCTGCAACTGGATCCGGGCCTGGCCTTCGGCACCGGCAGCCATCCGACCACGCGCTTGTGCCTGCAATGGCTGGACGCCCAGCTGCAAGGCGGCGAAAGCGTGCTGGACTACGGCTGCGGTTCCGGCATTCTCGCCATCGCCGCGCTCAAGCTGGGCGCGGCCTCCGCCTTGGGCGTGGACATCGACGCGCAGGCGGTGCGGGCCAGCCAGGACAACGCGGAACAGAACCAGGTCAAGGCGGATTTCTGTCTGCCTGACCAGAACCCGGAAGCGGTCTACGACGTGGTACTGGCCAATATTCTGGCCAATCCGCTGCGCATGTTGGGCCAGTTGCTGGCGAGCCACGTCAAAACCGGTGGTAGAATCGTGCTTTCAGGCATTCTCGCCGAACAAGCCGAAGAACTGTCGGCCATCTATGAACAGTGGTTCCAGATGGACGCTCCGGTGTTCGACGAAGGATGGACCAGACTGACAGGAACCCGACGCCCCACGGTATGACATATACGACACAGTGCCCCAATTGCCAGACACGCTTCAAGGTCAATGATGCCCAATTAGCGGCCGCCAATGGCTTGGTGCGCTGCGGGCGCTGTTCGCATGTGTTCAACGCCACCGAGCATTTCGTCGCGGCGGAAGCGCCGCCGGCGGAACCTCCGCGCGCGGCGGCGCCGCCCGTCCAGACTCAGGCTCGGCAGAGCGAGGCGCTGGACGATTTCGAGCTGGAAGTGCCGGATTTCGATCCGGGCTCCAGCGCGACGGAAGCGCCGCCGGACGAACTGCTGATGCCGCCGCCGATGGCGGAGGCGGAGGAAGCCCCGGCCGCGCGCGCCGATGTCGAGGAGTTCCAGCGCGCACTGGCGGAGGCGATGCAGAATCGCCATGTCAGCGCGCCGCTGGGCAACCCCTTTGACGCCGAGCCGCCTGCCGCGGCGGAACCCGCGCCGGAGGTGTTCGGCAACCGCCGCCGCCCCGCGCCTGAGCCGGTGGCGGAGCCTGCGCCGGCAGCGGTTCCGGAACCCAAGTTCGAAGAGCCGCCCGCCAAGCCGGCGCCGGAGGCGCGCGTCGAGCCGCCGTCCAGCCACGGCGAAGACGAGCCGGACGAATCGCCGCGAAGACGCCATCCGGCGCTGACCTTCCTGGCCGTCGTCGCCTCGGCGATAGGCGTGCTGGTGTTGGCCGGTCAATTGGTGTATTTCAACCGCACCCGCATCGCCGCGGAAGTGCCGGAATTGCGCCCGACGCTGGAAAACCTCTGCGGCGCCGTAGGCTGCGCCGTGCCCTGGCCCACCGATATCGCCCGCGTGCGCACGGAGTGGTCGGAACTGGCTTTCGTCCCGGATTTCCCCAATCTGATCCAGCTGTCCGCCACGCTGAAGAACCACGCCACTTATTCCCAGGCCTATCCGATGCTGGAAGTGACCTTGAAGGACTCGGACGACCAGGTGCTGATCCGCAAGGTGTTCGCGCCCAAGGAGTATTTGAAGCCGGACGATTTCAAGCTCGGCCATTTCAATTCCAATAGCGAGGTCAAGGTCACCATGCGGCTGGACGCCGGCAAGGTGCATGCGATGGGGTATAGCCTTTATTGGTTCTATCCTTAAGAGCCTGTTTACGATCTGCTACGCGTCGGCGGAATAGTTAGACAAGGGCGTTAAAAACGCTTTCATAATGCTCATGTAGCACCTGTATATTCCGCTTCTTCAACCGTTTTTGCCTTGTCTCGCCCTAGCTCGCGAGATCGTAAACAGGCTTTAAGATCCATTGATCATTGCTTCCAGAACGACAAAAAGGCCGGCATTCGCCGGCCTTTTTGCTTTTCCCGCTTAGAAAGGGTCTTATTGCCGCGCGGTGCGGGTGTTGCCCACCGGCATCTCGCCGCAATTGCTGCGGAAGGGGTTGATGTCCAGTCCGCCGCGGCGGGTGTAGCGCGCGTAGACGGTGAGGCGGCTCGGCGCGCAGGCGCGGAGCAGATCGGTGAAGATGCGCTCCACGCATTGCTCGTGGAATTCATTGTGCTGGCGGAAGCCTATCAGGTAGCGCAGCAGCGCCTCGCGGTCCAGCCGCGGGCCGGTGTAGCGGATCTGCACGCTGCCCCAGTCCGGCTGGCCGGTGACCAGGCAGTTGGATTTCAGCAGATGGCTGCACAGGGTCTCGCTGACAATGTCGCCGGCGTCGGCGCGCAGAATCTGCGGGCAGGGCGCGTAGTTGTCCACTTCGATGTCCAGATCGTCGATGCAGTCGCCGGCCAGTTCGGCCACGGTTTCGCCGCCGAACTGCTGCGGCAGCATGATGTCGACGCCTATCGGCTTGCCGGCGGCGGCGGACAGGTCCGCGGCCAGCTGGCGGCGCAGCGCGTCCAGGCCGGCCATCCGGGTCTGGTTATAGCTGTTCAGATAGAGCTTGAAGGATTTGGATTCGATCAGGTTCGGGCTGTCGGCCGGGATGCGGAAGGCGGCGATGCCCACCTGGGGCTTGCCGCGGGCGTTGAGCCAGGACAGTTCGAAACCGGTCCAGATGTCCACGCCGGCAAAGGGCAGCGCGGCGGCGTCCACGCCGATTTCGTCGCGCTTGGCCTGGCGCGGGATCGGAAACAGCAGATGGGGATCGTAATGATCCTGGTAGCTGACGGTTTTGCCCAGAGGGGATTGCTCCGGGGACATGGCTTGAGTGTTCATGGCTTGAATTATATCGATTTTCAAAGAGGCGGCAGATCGTGAGCCGCTTTTTAAAGCAGGCCCTTGCGCCACAGCGCCATCAAATCCATGGTCAGCGCCACGCTGCAATGCAGCGCGATGCCCAGCCAGATGGAACGGTAGCGGTAGCTGAGCGCGCCCAGCGCGACGCCGGCTACGATGGCGGCCAGGCTCTCCAGCAGCGGTTTCTCAAAATGGATCATGCAGTAGGGCAGCACCATCACGAAGACGGCGCTGACGCCCAGCCGCGGTTTGAGGCCGTGCACCATATAGCCGCGGAAGAAGAACTCCAGCGCGGCGAACTGGGCGAAATACAAGAGCTCCCACAGCAGCCAGTGCGGCCATAAGCTCTCGCCGGGGCTGAGCCGGAAGAAGGGGTAGATCTTCAAAAAGCCCGGCTGGCCGGACGCCCACCATACCAAGGGCAGCATCAGGGCGTAGAACAGCGGGAACAGCTTCAGGTCCGTCTTCAGCGTGGCGCGGTCCGGCCAGGCCAGGCCGAAGTCGGCCAGCGGGCGGCGATCCAGCAGCCGGATGGCCAGCAGCGGCAGCAGGCAGTAGCTGGCGATGCTGGCCAGCGCCCAGTAGGCGGCGCGGTAGAGATCGGTGTCCGGGTTGTGCACCACCTGCTGGCGGAAGGACAAGCCCAGCGCCGGCCACCATTGCAGCAGCCAGTCCATCATCCAGTAACGGTTGGCGGGGTAGTAGAGCAAGGTCAGGCACAGGCAGCTGACCAGCAGCACGCCGGCGGTCTGACGGTCGGCCGGCGTCAGAAGAGGAGCGCGCGGGCCGGCCGGCATCTCAGCGCTCGCGGCGCATGAAGTCGCGCGGGCGGAAGCCGAGCGCGAACAGCGCGGCGAAATAGACGGCCGCGCCGGCCGACACCAGCAGGCTCAGCCAGGCCACGCGTTGCCAGGCCGGGCCGTGCCAGTGGACGGGCAGCAGCCATTGCAGCGCCAGCAGCGCGGCGGCCATGGCCGCGATGGCCACGGCCATCTTGCTGAGGAAGCCGCCCCAGCCGGCCGAGGGCTGGTAGATGCCGCGCTTGAGCAGCGCGCGCAGCAGCAGGCCGGCGTTGAGGCAGGAGGCGAGGCCGATGGACAGCGCCAGGCCGGCGTGCTTGAGCGGAAACACGAAGGCCAGGTTCATCAGCTGGGTCAGGCACAGGGTGATCAGCGCGATGCGCACCGGGGTCTTGATGTCCTGGCGCGCGTAGAAGCCGGGCGCCAGCACCTTGACCAGGATCAGGCCGAGCAGGCCGAAGGAGTAGGCGATCACCGCCTGCTGCGACATCAGCGCGTCGTGGGCGGTGAATTTGCCGTAGGTGAACAGGGTGGCCAGCAGCGGGCCGGACAGCAGGCCCAGGCCCACCGTGGCCGGCACCGCCAGCAGCAGGGACAGGCGGATGCCCCAGTCCAAGAGCACGCTGAACTCCCCGTCGGAGCGGGTGGCGGCGTGTTTGGACAGCGAGGGCAGCAGGATGGTGCCCAGCGCCACGCCCAGCACGCCGGAGGGGAACTCCATCAGCCGGTCGGCGTAATACATCCAGGACACGCTGCCGGTGGGTAGGAAGGAGGCGAAGGTGGAGTTGATCAGCAAGGAGATCTGCGCCACCGACACGCCGAAGATGGCCGGTCCCATTTGCCGGATCACGCGCCAGACCGCCGGGTCGCGGAAGGCGAACACCGGGCGCGCCAGCATGCCTATCTGCTTCAGGAAGGGCAGCTGCCACACCAGTTGCACCAGGCCACCGACGAAGACCGCCCAGGCCAGCGCCATGATGGGCGGATCGAAGCGGCTGCTGAAGAACAGCGCGAACACGATGAAGCTCAGGTTGAGGAAGGTGGGCGTGAAAGCCGGAATCGAGAACTTGCCCCAGCTGTTGAGCACGCTGCCGGTCATGGAGGACAGCGAAATGAAGAAGATATAAGGAAAGGACACGCGCAGGATGTCGGCGAACAAGGCGGCCTTGGCCGGCTCGCGGTAAAAGCCGGGCGCGGATATCCACATGATCAGCGGCGCGGCCAGCATGCCCACGGCGGTGACCAGCAGCAGCACAGAGCCCAGCACGCCGGTGATTTTGGCGATGAATTCCCGGGTTTCCTCTTCGCTGCGCTGGTTCTTGTATTCGCCGAGAATGGGCACGAAAGCCTGCGAGAACGCGCCTTCGGCGAACAGGCGGCGCAGCATATTGGGAATCTTGAAGGCGGCGTTGAAGGCGTCGGCGGCCATGCCGGCCCCGAAAACGCGGGCGATGATGGTATCGCGGACCAGACCCAGGATGCGGGACACCATGGTCATGCTGCTGACAGCAGCCAGAGCCTTGAGCAGATTCATGTTGCGGGTGGTTTATCTAGCGTTGAGCAAGCCCGCTAGTGTACGCCGCCAGGTTTATTGTTGCAAAACCTGAGTTTAGGGCTTAGAATCGCGGGTTTCAGATTCCGCTCATCAGGAGAAAGATTCATGGCTAACAGCGCACAAGCTCGCAAGCGTGCACGCACAGCCCTTAAGCAGCGCGCGCACAACGCCAGCCTGCGTACTGCGTTCCGTACCGCAGTTAAGAAAGTGCTCAAGGCAGTTGAAGCAGGCGATAAAGCCGCTGCCAAGGTAGTGTTCCAGACTTCCGAAAAAGTGATTGACCGCATTGCTGACAAGGGCGTGTTCCACAAGAACAAGGCCGCTCGTCACAAGAGCCGTCTGTCGGCTCAGATCAAGGCCATGGCCTGATCACAGCCCAGCGCTGAAGAATACGCAAAGGCTCCGCATCGCGGAGCCTTTTGTGTGTCTGGCGCATCGATTTCCCTCGCTGGAGGCATGGCTATGTCGGGATGGACGGCTTGGGCGCTGGCTTTGTGCGCGGCGCAGACCCTGGCGGCGGAACTGCCGCAGCAACTGGCCGATTGCGGCCGCCTGGCGGACGCCAGGCTGCGTCTGGCCTGCTACGACGGGCTGGCGGCCGCTGTGCCCGCCGCAGCGGCGCCCGCAGCGCCGTCTTCCGCCGCCGCCGCGCCTCCGGAGCGCCCGCTTCCGGCCGCCGGCGTCGAGCCGGATGCCGCGCCGGCTCCCAGCCGGCTGGCCGAAGCCTGGGATCTGGACGGGCGCTCGCGCGGCGACACCTTCGGGTTTCGCCTATACCGCCCCAATTACTATTTGCCGGTCTGGCAGATGGCCAAGCCCAATAACGAGCCGCAGTCGCCGACCCGGCCGCCCAGCCAGACGCCGGGCGGGGAACTGGACAAGACCGAGGCCAAGTTCCAGCTGTCGTTCAAGACAAAGGTGTGGGAAGACATTTTCGATACCCCGCTGAACCTGTGGTTCGCCTACACCCAGCAATCGCATTGGCAAATCTACAACCAGGCGCATTCCGCGCCGTTCCGCGGCACCGACTACGAGCCGGAACTGATTCTTACCTTCCCCTTGCCGTCCGCCTGGGCCTGGGGCGACACCCGGCTGCGTATGGGCGGCCTGGGGTTGTTGCATCAATCCAACGGCCGCGCCAATCCCTTGTCGCGCAGCTGGAACCGGGTGTACGCGATGGCG
Organism: Chromobacterium sp. Beijing; assembly: GCF_021496765.1. Classification (NCBI taxonomy): domain Bacteria; kingdom Pseudomonadati; phylum Pseudomonadota; class Betaproteobacteria; order Neisseriales; family Chromobacteriaceae; genus Chromobacterium; species Chromobacterium sp. Beijing. The sequence goes on along the minus strand of NZ_CP053750.1, from coordinate 3,084,086 downwards.
GCGCTGGACAACGGTCCGTTCACGCTGCAAGGCCGCTGGTGGGCCAGGCTGCCGGAGTCCGGCGACAAGGACGACAATCCCGACATCGTCAAATACATGGGGCACGGGGATCTGCAGGCGATCTACCAGTACCGCGGCCAGACTTTCAGCGCCATGTGGCGGCCCAATTTCGACAGCGGCAAGCATGGACTGCAACTGGACTGGAGTTTCCCGGTGAAGGGCAAGCTGCGCGGTTATGTGCAGGCTTTCGACGGTTACGGCGAAAGCCTGATCGATTACAACGTGCGCACCCGCGCGCTGGGCGTGGGGCTGACGATGAGCGACTGGCTGGAGTGAGTCTCGCCAGCTTTGGAGTTCGCTGCGCGGCTGTTGAAAAGATTGTGAACAGGTAGCAGGCCCGCCCATGGGCGGGCCCTGCGCTTATTGCAGCAGCGCGGCCGCCTGGCGCGCCATTTCGCCTTCCTCGTCGGTAGGCAGCACATAGGCCGCGCGCGGGCTGGCGGCGGTGGTCAGCCGCCGCGCCTGGGCCAGATTGGCGGCCTGGTCGGCTTCAAAGCCCAGCCAGGCCAGCTGTTGCAGCACCCGGCCGCGCACTTCCGGCGAGTGCTCGCCCACGCCGGCGGTGAACACCACCGCGTCCAGCCCCTTCATCGCCGCCGCCAGGCTGGCCACTTCCCGCGCCACCCGGTAACAGAACAGCTCGATGGCCTCGCGCGCCGCTGGCAAATCGCTGGCCAGCAGTTCGCGCATGTCTGAGGACAGGCCGGAGACGCCGAGCAGGCCGGAGTTCTTGTACAGCTCGCGTCTCACCTCGGCCACGCTCATGCCGGCCTGTTCCTGCCAGTAGAGAATGACTTCCGGGTCGATATAGCCGGGGCGGCTGCCCATCATCAAGCCGTCCACCGCGGAGAAACCCATGCTGGACGCCATGCTGCGGCCGGCGTCCAGCGCGCAGGCGCTGGCGCCGCTGCCCAGGTGGCAGACCACCACCTTGGCGCGCTCCAGGCCCAGTTCCGGCAGCCGCCTGGCAATGGCGGCGTAGGACAGGCCGTGGAAGCCGTAGCGGCGGACGCCCTCGTCATGCCAATGGCGGGCGATGCCGAAGCGGGTGGCCACTTCCGGCTGTTGAGCGTGGAAGGCGGTGTCGAAGCAGGCGAACTGCGGCAATCGGGCGTCGTATTCCTCGAAGGCGGCGATCACCGACAGGCTGACCGGCTGATGCAGCGGCGCCAGCGCCACGTAGTCCTCCAGCTGGGCGCGGATGTCGGCGTCCAGCCGCATGGCGGCGGTGAAACGGCCGCCGCCGTGCACCACGCGGTGCACCACGGCCAGCGGTTCCAGCTGCTGATCGGCCAGGCTGTTGATCACCGCGGCGATGGCGCTGCCGCGGCTGCCGTCGTCCAGCGCGTGGCGGCTCAGCGTCTGGCCCTTGCCGTCCAGCAATTGCAGCTCCGGCTTGGCCTGGCCGAAGCGGTCCACCATGCCGCGCGCCAGCAATTGGCGGCCGTCCGGCGCGAAGGCGCGGAATTTCAGCGTGGAGGAGCCGGCGTTGACGGCGAGCAGCACCCGGCTCATGTCCGCTGTCCGCTTTGCCGGCGTTTGTGCGCCAGCAAATTGGCCACGGCGGCGGAGGCGAGGCGGCCGTTCGCGTCGTCGGCGCGGCTGGTCAGCACGATGGGCGCGCGCGCGCCCATCACGATGCCGGCGGAGGCCGCGGCGGCCAGATACGTCAGCTGCTTGCCCAGCATATTGCCGGCCTCAAGATCCGGCACCAGCAGGATGTCGGGATCGCCGGCCACCGGCGAGACGATGCCCTTGCTGTCGGCGGCTTCGCGCGAGATGGCGTTGTCGAAAGCCAGCGGGCCGTCGAGGATGGCGCCGGTGATCTGGCCGCGGTCCGCCATCTTGCACAGCGCGGCGGCGTCCAGCGTGGAGCGCATCGCCGGATTGATGGTTTCCACCGCGGCCAGGATGGCCACCTTGGGCTGGCGTATGCCCAGCGCCTGGGTCAGGTCGATGGCGTTTTGACAGATGTCGCGCTTGGTCAGCAGGTCCGGTTCGATATTGATCGCGGCGTCGGTGATGAAGAGATAGCGCGGATAGGTCTCCACCTTCATGATCCAGACGTGGCTGATGCGGCGGTCGGTACGGATGCCGGTGCCGCGCGCCAGCGCTTCGCCCATGAATTCGTCGGTGTGCAGGCTGCCCTTCATCAGGATGTCGGCGTAGCCGTCGCGGACCAGGCTCACCGCCTGTTCGGCGGCGGCGTGGCTGTGCGGCACGTCGACCAGCTCGAAGCGGCTCAGGTCCACTTCCAGTTCGTCGGCCAGCTTGGCCAGCCTGGCGGCGGGGGCCACCAGGATGGGGGTGGCGATGCCGTGGTCGGCGGCTTCCACCGCGCCCAACAGCGCCTCGCGGCTGCAGGGGTGGGTCACCGCCATCGGCAGCGGCCCCAGGCCGACGGCCTGTTGCAGGATGTCGGAAAAAGCGTGTTCGTCGCGTGTCATGGCGTGTTCCCTCAGGCCTTGATGTGATGGCCGCCATCGACATAGATGGTCTGGCCGGTCAGGCCGCGGGCGGCTTCGGAGATCAGGAAGGCGCAGGTGGTGCCCACGTCCTCGATTTCCACCAGGCGGTTTTGCGGCGCGCGGGCGATGGCGTCCTCGATCAACTGGTCGAAGTGGGCGATGCCGGAGGCGGCGCGGGTGCGCAAGGGGCCGGGGGACACCGCGTGCACGCGGATATTCTTGGCGCCCAGCTCGCTGGCCAGGTAGCGCGACACGCTTTCCAGCGCCGCCTTGACCGGACCCATGATGTTGTAGTTCTCCACCACCTTGTCGGCGCCGTAATAACTCATGGTGATCAGGCTGCCGCCCTGGCTCATCAAGGGTTCGGCCAGACGCGCCATTTCGATGAAGGAGTAGCAGGACACGCGCATCGCCTGCTGGAAGCCTTCCAGCGAGCAGTCGGTGACGCGGCCGTGCAGATCGTCCATCGGACAATAGGCGATGGAGTGAATGACGAAATCCAGTTTGCCCCATTGCTGACGAATGGCCTCGAACACCGCTTCCATCTGCCCCGGCTGTTCCACGTCCAGCGGCAGCACCAGCGGCGAACCCAGCTGGTCAGCCAGCGGACGCACGTATTTTTCCGCTTTCTGGTTCAGGTAGGTGACGGCGAACTCCGCGCCCAGGTCGCGCAGCACGCTGGCGCAGCCGTAGGCGATGCTGTTCTCGTTGGCGATGCCTACGATCAGGCCTTTCTTGCCGGCAAGAATGTTGCGAATGCTTTCCATCTGACCCTCTTGGTAAACCATGTGACCTCCGGGATTTGTAGGGTTGCAGGGCAGTATTGCGGGCTAATGAAGCAAAGGGATTTTTGTATTGACGATTCAGTCGGATATAATCGACGATTTGGCGGGAACGAAGGCTTGATCTTGGGGGCGTTCGTCCGCATCTGTCCGACTAGGCATGCCGAGCGTAAGTTCACGCTCGGATAGTGCAGTGCAGCATGAGTTCGGTTTATTATGCCATCATGATTACTGGTGGGGAAGCAAAGCTATGCCAATCTACGAATACCGTTGCGGCGCCTGCGGCGTCGCCAAAGAGCATCTGCAAAAACTCAGCGACGAGCCTGTCGCGCAATGCCCGGCCTGCGGCAGCGCGGAGTACCGCAAGCAGCTGTCCGCGGCCGGCTTCCAGCTGAAGGGTTCCGGCTGGTACGCCACGGACTTCAAGGGCGGCGCGTCCGCGTCCGGCTCTTCCTCCTCCGCGTCTTCGGACAGCGGCGGCGGTCATAGCTGCGGCACCGGCTGTGGGTGCGCGTAAACCTCGATGACGCCGCAAATCAAAATGACGCTTAAGGGCTATCTCGTCACCGGCTTGCTGGTGTGGCTGCCCTTGGCCGTGACGCTGTGGGTGTTGAACCTGATCGTCACTTCGCTGGACCAGACGCTGAACCTGTTGCCGCAGGAATGGCAGCCGGAGGCCTTGCTCGGCTTCCATCTGCCGGGCCTGGGCGTGGTGCTGTCGGTGCTGATTCTGTTGGGCACCGGCATGCTGGCCGCCAATGTGCTGGGTCAGCGCGTGCTGGACATGTGGGACGCGCTGCTGTCCCGCATCCCGGTGGTGAAAAGCATTTACAACAGCGTCAAGCAAGTCAGCGACACGCTGTTGTCCGACTCCGGCCAGGCCTTCAAAAAGGCGCTGCTGGTGCAGTTCCCTCATTCCGGCATGTGGACGGTGGCGTTTCAAACCGGCCCGCTGCCTGAAGTCGTGTCCGAATCGCTGTCCGACGACGAGTTCATCGGGGTCTACGTGCCCACCATCCCCAACCCGACCTCGGGTTATTTCGTGATGGTGGCCAAGAAGGACACCCGCGCCTTGAACATGAGCGTGGACGAAGCGTTGAAATACGCGATCTCCATGGGCATGGTGGCGCCGAACCCGCCGCCGGCCGCCCAGCGTCCGCGTCTGAACGACGAACATAATCGGCAGGGCTAGACCGACACCCTGTCTAGCCCTTAACGCCTTTCTTTCCCCCGGGCGGGGAAGCCTCACCGAATTTGAATAAAAGGGTTTACCCAAATGCGTACCGACTATTGCGGACTTATTGACAAGAAATACCTCGGCCAGACCGTTACCGTGAAGGGCTGGGCTCACCGCCGCCGCGACCATGGCGGCGTGATCTTCATCGACCTGCGCGACCGCGAAGGCCTGGTGCAGGTGGTGATCGATCCGGACACCCCGGAAGCGTTCCAGCTGGCCGACAGCAGCCGCGGCGAATACGTGCTGTCCATCACCGGCATCGTGCGCGAGCGTCCGGCCGGCACCGCCAACAGCAAGATGATTTCCGGCGAGATCGAAATCCTGGCCAAGGACATCGAGATCCTCAACGCCGCCGCCACGCCGCCGTTCCAGATCGACGACGAGAACCTGTCCGAGAACGTGCGCCTGACCAACCGCGTGATCGATCTGCGCCGTCCGGCGATGCAGAAAAACCTGCGTCTGCGCTACAAGGTGGCGATGGGCGTGCGCAACCATCTGGACAAGCAGGGCTTCATCGACATCGAAACCCCGATGCTGACCCGCTCCACGCCGGAAGGCGCGCGCGACTACCTGGTGCCGTCCCGCGTGCACCCGGGCGAATTCTTCGCGCTGCCGCAATCGCCGCAGCTGTTCAAGCAATTGCTGATGGTGGCCGGCTTCGACCGCTACTACCAGATCACCAAGTGCTTCCGCGACGAAGACCTGCGCGCCGACCGTCAGCCTGAATTCACCCAGATCGATATCGAGACCTCGTTCCTGAACGAGGACCAGATCATGGACATCACAGAGGGCATGACCAAGGAGATCTTCCGCGACGTGCTGGGCGTGGAACTGCCGCAGTTCCCGCGCATGACTTACGCCGACGCGATGTTCTACTACGGCTCCGACAAGCCGGACATGCGCGTGGACCTGAAATTCACCGAACTGACCGATGTGATGAAGTCGGAAGAGTTCAAGGTGTTCCGCGGCGCGGCCGACATGGCGGGCGGCCGCGTGGTGGCCCTGCGCGTGCCGGGCGGTTCCGGCCTCAGCCGCAAGGAAATCGACGACTACACCCAGTTCGTCGGCATCTACGGCGCCAAGGGTCTGGCCTACATCAAGGTCAACGACGCCAGCAAGCCCACCGAAGAAGGCCTGCAGTCGCCCATCGTCAAGTTCCTGTCCGCTGACGGCCTGAAAGCCATCATCGAGCGCACCGGCGCGCAAAACGGCGACATCATCTTCTTCGGCGCGGACAAGGCCAAGGTGGTGAACGAGGCCATCGGCGCGCTGCGCATCAAGATCGGCCACGAACACGGCCTGGCCAACGGCTACTTCGTCAAGGAATGGCGCCCGCTGTGGGTGGTGGACTTCCCGATGTTCGAACACGACGAGGACGACGACCGCTGGACCGCCTGCCACCATCCGTTCACCAGCCCCAAGCAGGGCCACGAGGACCTGATGGCCACCAATCCGGGCGCCTGCCTGGCGCGCGCCTACGATATGGTGCTGAACGGCTGGGAAATCGGCGGCGGCTCCATCCGTATCCACCGCGCCGAGATCCAGGAAAAAGTGTTCGGCGCGCTGAAGATCAGCCCGGAAGAGCAGCAGAACAAGTTCGGCTTCCTGCTGGACAACCTGAAGTTCGGCGCGCCGCCGCACGGCGGCCTGGCCTTCGGCTTGGATCGTCTGGTGACGCTGATGTGCGGCGCGGAGTCCATCCGCGACGTGATCGCCTTCCCGAAAACCCAGCGCGCCCAGTGCCTGCTGACCAACGCGCCCAACGCGGTGGACGACAAGCAACTGCGCGAACTGAACTTGCGTCTGCGCCAGAAGGCGGAGCCGTCCGCTTGATGCCGGTTTGACGCGATGCCGACGGCCGCTGCCATGCAGCGGCCGTTTTTTATTCCGGGCCGGCCGGAGACGTCGGCTTGAACCTTGCGCTTTTGGCCCAATCTAATAGCGGCCTCATACTTGTAAGCGAGCGCCTGCCGGGCCGACATTGCAAAACTTTATCGCAACGATATGGATTTACAATTTGCCGATGTCGGCGGCCCTGTTTTATAAAGCCTCGCATTCCGCCGCGTTTCCCGATGCCCGAACAGGGAAGCGCAGTCATACCAAGACCTTTAAGGAGATCCGCAATGGCCGTACTCGTTGGCAAACAAGCCCCCTTCTTCGATGGCGCGAAAACCTTCTCCGCCGTGCTGGGCGATGGTCAGATCGTTGACAACTACTCCTTCAAGCAAGCTACCGCCGGCAAGTACGCGGTAGTGTTCTTCTACCCGCTGGACTTCACCTTCGTGTGCCCGTCCGAGCTGATCGCTTTCGATCACCGCCTGGCGGACTTCAAAGCCAAGAACGTGGAAGTGATCGGCGTGTCCATCGACAGCCAGTTCTCCCACGCCGCATGGCGCAACACCCCGGTGGAAAAAGGCGGCATCGGCCAAGTTGGCTATACCCTGGTGGGCGACATCCAGCACGAACTGTGCAAGGCCTTCGACGTTGAAGCCGATGGCGGCGTCGCTTTCCGCGGCTCCTTCCTGATCGACCGTTCCGGCGTGGTGCAGCACCAAGTGGTGAACAACCTGCCGCTGGGCCGCAACGTCGACGAAATGCTGCGCATGGTTGACGCGCTGCAATTCACCGAAGAGCACGGCGAAGTGTGCCCGGCCGGTTGGAACAAGGGCAAGAAAGGCATGAAGCCGAGCGCCGAAGGCGTGGCTTCCTACCTGGCCGAAAACGCCAAGGACCTGTAATCCGTCTTTAACGGATTGCGTCCGACCCTGCCCCGCGCGCCTTGGCCCGCGGGGCTTTTTCTTGCGCGGCCTTGGCCGGTTTGGCGCATTGCTCGCTATAACTAACAATAAGTTTCCAAAATAGGACAGGCCCAAGCCATGTCTTTGCCGATCAGCCAGCTGGACAGCTTCACCATGCTGCATGCGATGCGCTCCACCCACCTGTCCGTGCCGCACGCCTTATTGGGCGCGGCCCTGCTGACCGGTCTGGAATGGGGGCGGGCGCCGCTGGTGGCCGCCTTGCTGTGGCTATTGCTCTTCAGCCTGCTGCTGCTAAGCCTGTGGGGCACCACGTGGCGCGCCTGCCGCTGCCCCGAGCACGACGCCTGGCAGATCGCCGCCTTGCATAGGCGTTTTTCGGCGCAGATCGTCGCCGCGGGCGCGGGCTGGGGCCTGGCCGCCTGGATTCTGATGCCCGGCGACGATCTGACTTACAGCCTGATCGTGGTGCTGTGGGGCATCGCGGTCAGCGCGGTGCAAGGCGCGATGCTGTCCGCGCGCCGGGAGCTGTTTTACGGCTTTGTCGGCCCGCTCTGGGGCTTGCTGCTGCTGCGCATGTTTCTCTCGCCGGAAGCGGTGCTGCGCTGGGTGGGCGCTTCCGGCATCATCTATTGCCTGTCGCTGACGCTGTTCACCGCCTTATTGCATCGCTTCGCGCTGGAATCCATGGGGCAGCGAGCCGAAAACGCCAGCCTGATGCGCGAGTTGACGCTGGAACAGACGCAGCTGGACAGCTACAACGCGATACTGGAGCGGCAAAACATAGAACTGGACGGCGCCGTGGAGCGCATCAGCGAACTGGCCTCGCGCGATCCCTTGACCGGGGTGCTGAACATGCGAACCCTGATGCGGGAAATGGAGCGCCTGTTGGAGCTTTCGGAAACCCAGGGCGCGCCTTTCGCCATCGCCATCATCGACCTGGACCATTTCAAGCGCATCAACGACAGCTGCGGCCATGCGCGCGGCGACGAAGTGTTGCAGCAGCTGTGCGAGCTGGCGCAGCAGGCCCTGGCGGACGGCGAGCTGTTCGGCCGTTACGGCGGCGAGGAGTTCCTGCTGCTGGCGCCGGCCTGCAGCGGCGCCGAATTGAGCCGGCGCATGGAAACGCTGCGCGACAAGGTGGGCGGCTGGGACTGGCGGCGCTGGACCGGCGACTTGCCGGTGACCTTGTCCTGCGGCGTGGCCGCCTGGCGGCGGGGCGTGGATCCGCTGGGCTTGCTGCAACAGGCGGACAAGGCCTTGTACCAGGCCAAGGCGCAAGGGCGGGACTGCGTCTGCCTGGCGAGAGAGGCCGGGGCGTGAGGCGAAGACTGGGCATTCTGATGCCGTTTCCCTGGCAGGCCGCGCACCCGCAGCTGGAGGCGGAGCTGGTGCGCCAGTTCGTCTCCATGCTTCAGCTCTCTATCCTGCAGTCCTTCATCGCCATTCCCCTGTTTGGCGTGCTGATGTACGGGCACGCGCCCGGCTGGCGCATCCTGTGCTGGGTGGGCATGTTCCTGCTGATGCAGCTGCTGTTCGCGCGCCTGGTCTACCGCTTTCGCCGTTACGCGCATACCCAGGACCAGGTGTTCCGGCATTACCAGGCGCTGCGGCAACTGATGCTGTTCAGCGCCTTGGTGTGGAGCATGATGATGTGGTTCATGTTTCCGCAGGAGGAAGGGCCCTACCGCATCGTGGTGGTGCTGTGGCTGGCCGGCGGTTTCGCCGCGGTATGCCTGCTGCTGGCGCCGTGCCGCGATCTGCACCTGACCTTCTTCGTCGGCTACTGGGTGTATCCGCTGTACCGCTTCCATTGCGAGGGCACCTTGCTGTACAGCGCCTTGCTGGTGGGCGCGGTGATCTTCATCCTGGTGCAATGGGAGTTCCTGTCCAGCTTCAACCCCCTGCTGCGCGACACCGTGAGGCTGCGCGAGCGCAATGCGGTGGTGCTGCGCCGGCTGCAAGATCTGTACGCGGAAAGCGCGGCCAAGCGGGAACTGCTGGAACAGCGCAGACAGATGCTGCAGCAGGCGGCGGAGCAGATGCATCTGCTGGCGGACTCCGACGTGCTGACCGGCTGTTTGAACCAGCGGGCCTTGCGCTGCCGCATGGTGGAGCTGGATCAGTCCGACGCGGGCCCCTGGAGCCTGGCGATGCTGGATCTGGACGAGTTCAAGCAGGTGAACGACCGTTTCGGCCACTTGGTGGGCGACCAGGTGCTGCAGCAGGCGGCCAAGCACATCGCCTCCTGTCTGGAGGCCTGGATGACGCTGGCGCGCTACGGCGGCGAGGAGTTCGTGGTGCTGGCGCCGGGCTTGGCGCCGGAGGGCTTGGCGGAAAGAATGGAGGCGGTCAGGCTGCGCCTGGCGCAGGCCCAGTTGGACGGCTTGCCGGAGGGTTACGCGCAGACGGTGTCCATCGGCGTGGCCGGCCAGCCGCCGCTGAACGGCAGCCAGCAGGCTTTGTTGCAGGCGGACGCCGCCTTGTACCGCGCCAAGGCGTCCGGTCGCAACCGGGTATGCCTGTGGAACGCGGAGCCGGAGCGGGGCCAGGCCGGCTGAGCTGCTGATCAAGGCCCGCGGCGTTTCGTGAGCGCCGCTCCGGCCGGCTCGCGCGCCGCCTGTGCATGCCGTTTCTTCAGCTGTTTTCGCCTTGTCTCGCGCGGGCTTGCGAGAGCTTGTACGGGTTTGAGGGCGCCGGCTCGGGCTCATTAGCGAGCATGGCGCGCAGCGCCGGCTGCTGGATCAGCGCCGACAGACAAACGGCGGCGGCGCACAGCCACCATAGCGCAATGCCGCCCACGGCGCCGTACAGCCAGGTGCCCAGCGCCGGGGCGAACAGGGTGCGGCCCTGCCACACCGCGTTGTACAGCCCCAGATAGCGGCCGCGAAGCCGGCCTTCCGAGCGGTGCATCACCAGCATGGCGTAGCAGGGCGATACCAGCAGTTCGCCCAGCGTCAGCGTCGCCATCATCAGCACCGCCCACAGCGGACCCTGGCCCAGGGTCAGCCACAGGAAGGCGAAACCGGTCAACAGCACCCCGGTTTGAGTGCTGGCCAGCAGGCCCCAATCCAGAATGCGGCGGCTGATGGCGATCTGCAGCGCCACCACCATCAGGCCGTTCAGCGTGAACAGATAACCCACCCATTGCGGCCCCAGCTGGTAATGCTCGCGCAGGAACAGTCCCAGCGTCACATAGATCTGGTCGAATACCGCGGTCATCAGCACCATGCCCAGCAACATGCGCAGAAAGGGCGCGTCGCGCCAGGGGCCTTGGCGGCCGCCGGCGTCTTCGCCGGCCCGCGGCGGCTCTGCGTGGGCCGCGCCGGCGCGGCGGTAGGCCCAGGCCAGCCATAGCGCCGCGCTCAGCGTGGCGGCGGCGTTGGCGGCGTAAACCCAGCCATAGCCGATGGCGGCCAGCGAGCCGCTGAGCAAACCGGCGCCGGCGACGCCCAGGTTGAAGGCCACCCGCAACATGCCCTGGGCCACCGCGCGCTGCCGCGGCAGACAGGGCTCCAGCGCCAGGCGCAGATTGACCGGCCGGAAAGCGCCGTCGGCGAAACCGGAGACCAGCAAGACCGGCGCGAACAGCCATAACGGGATGGCGAGCGCCAGCAACAGCAGGCACAGGCCGGAAACGGACAGGAACAGCGTGGCCAGCTTGCGGCCGTCGAAGCGGTCGGACAGCGAGCCGCCGTTGAGGGAACCCAGCAGCGCGCCGGCGCCGTAGGCCGCCATGGTCAGACCGATCTGCGCATAGCCCAGCTGGTAGCTCTCGCGCAGATAGAGCGGCAGGAATAGTTTGGAAATGCCGCCGATATTGTTGATCAGGCTGCACAGCACCTGGATGTAGACCGTGGCGGGCAGGCCGCGATAGGGGGACAGCAGGCGTTTCAGCCAGGGGGAAGGGGGCGGGCGGCTCATAAGAATCCAGGATATGATTATGCTTTTGACTTATCTTGCTGCGTTGTAACGAAGAAAGTCAACACCATGAATATCCGTCCGCCCGTGACGCCGCGGCTTTTCAGCTCAGCGGCAGCTTGGCCTTGACCGTGCGCATCATCGCGGGCTGGGCGGCGGCGACCGGGTGCAAACCATCCGGCTGGAACTTGGATAGATCGGCCTCGAATCCGGCCACCAGCAGCGGAACGAAGGACAGGCGCTCGCGCCTGGCCAGGTCGGCGTAGGCTTTGCGGAACTCGGCGCCGTATTGCGGGCCATAGTTCGGGGGCAGGGCCATGCCCACCAGCACCACCTTGGCCTTGCTTTGTTTGGCCAAGGCGATCATCTTGGACAGGTTGCCGCGCATTTGCTCCAGCGGCAGGCCGCGCAGGCCGTCGTTGGCGCCCAATTCCAGCACCACGATGTCCGGGCGATGGCGCGCCAGCGCGTCCGGCAGGCGGGCCAGGCCGCCGGCGGTGGTTTCGCCGGAAATGCTGGCATTGACGATGCGGTGCTTCGCCCCCATCTCCTTGGCGAGCAGGCTGACCCAGCCCTGGCCGGGAGAGAGGCCGTAACCGGCTGACAGGCTGTCGCCGAAGACCAGTATCGTCGCGGCGGACGCCGGCAGCATCAGCAGGCACAGGCCGGCGGAAAGTAGAACTTTGCTTAGTATCGAGCGCATAAATGAATCCAATTGAAACCCAGGCGGTGTTGGCGGCCAGCGAGCTGGCCAAGCAGGTGCATTTCCACGGCGAGCCGCTGAATATCCTGCGCAGCGCCACGCTGACCCTGTATCCGGGCGAGAGCGTGGCCATTGTCGGCGCTTCCGGCTCCGGCAAGTCTACCTTGTTGTCCCTGTTGGCGGGGCTGGATCATCCGTCCGGCGGCGAGGTGTCCTTGTTCGGCCAGGCGCTGTCCGGCTTGAGCGAAGACGCGCGCGCGCTGCTGCGCAGAGACAAGGTGGGGTTCGTGTTCCAGAATTTCCAGCTGATGCCGCAACTGACCGCGCTGGAAAACGTGATGCTGCCGCTGGAGCTGGCCGGCCGCGCCGACGCGCGCGAAGCGGCGCGGCAGATGCTGGACCGCGTCGGCCTCAGCCATAGGCTGGGCCATTATCCGCGCCATCTGTCCGGCGGCGAACAGCAGCGGGTGGCCTTGGCGCGCGCCTTCGTCATTCATCCCGGCCTCTTGTTCGCCGACGAGCCCACCGGCAATCTGGACCCGCACAGCGGCCGCCAGATCATCGATCTGCTGTTCCAGCTCAACGCCGAACAGGGCACCGCCCTGGTGCTGGTCACCCACGACACCGAGCTGGCCAGCCGCTGCGACGCCATCTACCGGCTGGTGGAAGGCAAGCTCAACGGGGCGCGCTCATGACTCTGGCCGGCCGCTTGACCCTGGTGTTGCGCTTCATCCGCCGCGAACTGGTGTCCGGCGAACTGACCATCCTGGCCCTGGCCCTGGTGGTGGCGGTGATGGCGATGAGCAGCGTGGCCTTTTTCTCCGATCGCGTGGAACGCGCGCTGACCACCCAGGCCACGCAGTTGCTGGCCGCCGACCTGGTGCTCAACGGCAATCAGCCGGCGCCGGACCCCATCCGCCGCGAGGCGGAAAAGCGCGGTCTGCGGCTGGCCGACAACATCAGCTTTCCCTCCATGGTGTTTTCCGGCGGCCAGGCGGCTTTGGCCACGTATAAATCGGTCAGCGACAACTACCCCTTGCGCGGCGAAGTCAGCGTGCGCCTGGCCGACGGCCGCGTGGAAACCGGCAGCCTGCGGCCGGCCGCGGGCACCGCCTGGGCCGACGCCCGCCTGATGCGGCGCTTGAAGCTGAAACTGGGCGACACCCTGGGCGTCGGCGGCGCGCAACTGCGGCTGGCCGGCGAAATCGTCCGCGAGCCGGACGGGGCGATGGACTTGTACAACTTCGTGCCGCGGCTGATGTTCAACCGCGCCGACCTGGCCGCCACCGGCCTGATCCAGGAAGGCAGCCGTGCGCGCTGGCGGCTGATGTTCGCCGGCGACGACCGCGGCATCGCCGACTTCCGCCAGTGGCTGGACAAGGCCAAGCCCAAGGACGCGCGGCTGGAAAACGTCGAGGAGGCGAGGCCGGAAGTGCGCACCGCGCTGGAGCGCGCGCGGCGTTTCCTGGGCCTGACCGCGATGTTGACCGTGGCGCTGGCGGCGTCGGCGGTGGCGCTGGTGGTCCGCCGCTATCTGGCGCGCCATTGGCAGCAGGTGGCGGTGCTGCGCTGCCTGGGCCTGACGGCGGGCGAGGTGTGGGGGCTGTTCGTCAGCCTATTCCTCTTGCTGGGCCTGCTGGCCGGCGCCTTGGGCACCGCCGGCGGCTTCGGCGTGCAGCTGGCCTTGATGCGCTTGGCCAGCGGCTATGTCGGCGAAATACTGCCGGACCCGGGCTGGCTGACCTGGCTGGTGGGGCCGCTGGCCTCGCTGGTGTTGCTGGCCGGCCTGGCTCTGCCGCCCTTGATGGGCATACGCGACGTGCCGCCGGCCGCGGTGCTGCGCGATGAATTGACGCCGACCCGCCAGGGCGTGCTGGCGCCCTTGCTGGCCCTGGTGGCCTTGCTGGGCCTGGCCGCCTGGCAGGTGGGCGATCTGGCGGTGGCCGGCTGGCTGCTGGCCGGCATGCTGGGCTTTTTCGCCGCCGTGGGCGCGCTGGCGCTGGGCGTGGTCTATCTAATGCGGCGGCTGCCGCGCGGACGCCGGGTGGGCTGGCGCTTCGGCATCGCCAATATCGCGCGCCGCCACTGGCTGGCGGTGATCCAGATCGTGTCCTTGTCGGTGGGCCTGATGGCCTTGCTGACGCTGACCATTGTGCGCGACGACCTGATCGGCGCCTGGCAGCGCAGCGTGCCGGCGGACGCGCCGAATAAATTCGTCATCAATATCCAGCGCCACCAGCTCGACGGCGTGCGCAACGCCTTCGCGGTGGAGGGACGCGCGGCGCCGGAGCTGGCGCCCATGGTGCGGGCGCGGCTGATCGCGATCAACGAGCATCCGGTGCGGCCGTCGGCTTACGAGGACGAACGCGCGCGTCGGCTGGCCGAGCGGGAGTTCAACCTGTCCTGGCGCGACGAGTTGCCGCCGGGCAACAAGCTGACGGCGGGCCAGTGGTGGCAGCCTCAGAAACGGATTCCGCCGCAGTTCTCGGTGGAGCGCGAGCTGGCCGCCACCTTGGGCATCAAGCTGGGGGACACGCTGGTCTTCGATCTGGCCGGCACCGCTTACCGCGCCAAGGTGAGCAGTTTGCGGGAGGTGCCGTGGGACAGCTTCCGCGTCAATTTCTTCGTGATCGGCACGCCGGGCCAGTTCAGCCAGCAGCCGGCCAGCTGGATCACCAGCTTCCGGCTGGAGGCGGCGGACGAGGACTTCGTCAACCGCCTGGTGGGCGAGTTTCCCAATCTGACCGTGATCGACGTCGGGGCGATCCTGAGCGAGGTGAGGGCGATGATGGACAAGCTGTCGCGCGGCATCGAAGCCATGTTCGGCCTGGCCCTGGCCGCCGGCGTGCTGGTGTTGTGGGCGTCGCTGGCGGCCACTCGCGACGAGAGGCTGTTCGATGTCGGCCTGATGCGGGCGCTGGGGGCGTCGCGGCGGCAGGTGCGCAGCGTGGTGCTGGCGGAGCTGGCCTGGTTGGGCGCGTTTTCCGGTTTATTGGCGGCCTTGGGCGCCATGGGCATCGGCGCTTTGGCTTCGGTCAAATTGTTCAATCTGCCCTTGGTGTTCAATCCGTGGCTGTTGCCCGCCGGCGTCGCCAGCGGCGCGCTGGTGGTGGTGGTGGCCGGTTGGCCGCTCGTGGGGCGGGTGACCAGAACGTCGCCGATGGCGGTGTTGAGAGCGATCTGAGTGTAGTGGTCAAAGCTGAGAATCAAGCGGGAGCAAGCCCGCAAGGAGACGCATGATGGATGCGATAGTACAGGCGGCAATGGCCAAGTGGCCGAACGTGCCCGCCGTGTTCGGCTGGCTGCGGCTGGATGCGCGCGGCCAGTGGTGGATCAAGGACGAACGTCTGCAGCACGAGGCGATGGTGGAGTTTTTCGGCCGCAATTACAGCCGCGACGGGCTGGGGCGCTGTTATGTGCAGAACGGGCCGCAGAAAGTCTATGTGACGCTGGACGCCGCGCCGCTGGTGGCGCGGCGCACTCCGTCGGGCTGGCGCACGCTGCCCTACGATGACGACGTGCCGGCGCGCTCCGCCTGGCTGACGCCGGAGGGCATGTTGCTGATCGAGATCGGCGGCGAGCTGGCGGCGGTGGACGACCGCGACCTGGCCGCGGTGCTGGAAGAAGGGGCGCCGGGCTGGGACGGCGATATGGACTTGCTGCCGGACCGGCTGGCCTTGGGCAAGAGCGCCATTCCGCTGGGCAAGGAGAGCCTGCCGGACTTGTGGCGGCGTTACGGCATCGTCGGCCGGCCCAAGGGCTGAGCCGTTTCATCTCCAAACAAAACCCCGGGCAAGCCCGGGGTTTTGTTTGGTCCGCGGATGGCTTAGAACCGGTTTACGATCTCGCGAGCAATGGCGAGACAAGGCGAAAACGGCTGAAAAAGCGGACACGGTACATGAGCATTTTGAAGCCGTACTCACCGTGTAACGCTCCACGACGCGTAGCAGATCGTAAACAGGTTCTTAGAGCGGACGCGACTCCACCTGCACCAGACGCTTGCGCCCGGCCAGCATGCCCATGGCGAAGGTGGCGGCGGAGATCAGCGAGAACAACAGGCCCAGCGGCCACAGCGCGTGGGTCTGGTCGCGGATCAGGCCCACGCTGAGCGGGCCGAGCGAGGCCAGAGCGTAGCCGACGCCCTGAGCCATGCCGGACAAATGGGCGGCGACATGGGGGTCCGGCGAGCGCAGCGCCAGCAGGCTCAGCGCCATGCTGAACAGGCCGCCCTGGCCCAGGCCCAGCAGCACCGCCCAGAACAGCAGGCTGTCGGTCGGCGCGAACAGCATGCCCAGCAGACCGCTGATCACCAGCGCCACGGTGGCGGCGATCGGCGGCCGCTGGTCGCGGCAGCGCTGTCCCAGGGCCGGCACCAGCAGCGAGGACAGTACCTGCACCATGATGGAGATGGACAGCAGCAGGCCGGCGTGCAGCGCGGTCTCGCCGCGGTCAATCAGAATGGACGGCAGCCAGCCGAACACGATGTAGGCCATCGAGGACTGCAGGCCCATGAACAAGGTCACCTGCCAGGCCAGAGGGTCGCGCAGCAGGCCGCGCACCAGCCATTGGCCGTGGTGGGACGTCTGCCGGCTCCGCGTCTGCGGCCACCACACCAGCAGCGCCAGCAGCGCCGGGCTCGCCCAGATCGCCAGCGCGCCCTGCCAGTTGTTCCCCATCCAGCGCATCGCCGGCACGGTCAGGCCGGCGGCCAGCGCCGCGCCCAGGCACAGCGCCATGGTGTAGACGCCGGTCATCAGGCTGACCTGGGCGGGGAAGTCGCGCTTGACGATGCCGGGCAGCAGCACGCCGATGATGCCTATGCTGGCGCCGGCCAGCGCCGAGCCGGCGAACAGGCCGAATTGGCCGAACTGGGTGCGCAGCAAGATGCCCAGCGCCAGGGTCACCAGAATCAGCGCGATGGTCTTTTCACTGCCCCAGAGGCGGGCCAGCCGCGGCGCCAGCGGACCGAACACGCCTAGGCAAGCGACCGGCAGCGTGGTGAGCAGGCCGGCCATCAGGCCGCTGAGCCCGCGGCTGGCGGCGACGTCGTGCAGCACCGGGGACAGGCTGGACAGCGCCGGCCGCAGATTGACGCCGACCAGGATCAGGCCCAGCAGCAAGAGCCAGGGACGGTGCAGCGCGGGGCGCTGGCTTTGCACGCCGGCGTCGTCGATCTCGGCGTCGATCAGTGTGTCTTCAACCTGCAGATGATCCGGCATGGATTTGGGTGTGGACATGGGTTTTCCTTCTGCGCTTTTGTTGTTGTCGGAGTCGGCTCCCCGCGCCTGGGGGCCGGCTCAAATCGGGCTTAATCCGTGTTGGAGCGATTCAGCAAGCGGTCCAGCGCCTCCAGCAAGGGGCGGGTGATGGCGGCGGCAGCGCGCGCCGCCTCGTCCGGCCGGCGCTGGCGTATGGCTTCGTAAATGGCCTGGTGGGCGGCGAGGTCCGGGTCCGGCAAGGCCTCGTCCAGGATGGATTGCTGCACGTGCTGGCGCACCGCGCGCGAAAAATAGGCGTAGAGCTCGGCCAAAGCCTGGTTGCCGCTGGCGTTGGCGATGGCGAGATGAAATTCCAGATCCCGCTCGATGAAGTCCTCCAGCGGCTCCTGCGGCAGGCGTTCGCCGCGCCGCGCCAGCGCGTCCGCTATCGCGCTGAGATCCGCGTCCGGGCAGCGGCCGGCCGCCAGCCGCGCCGCGCTTTCCTCCAGCATGCAGCGTACTTCCAAGTGCTCGCGCAGGCTGGCGCGGCTGATGGCGCGCATCGCCTCGCCGGGGTTGACCGTGGCGCGCACATAGCTGCCGTCGCCCTGGCGCACCTCCAGCAGGCCGGCGTAGAGCAGCACCCGCACCGCCTCGCGCACCGTGTTGCGGCTGACGCCCAGCTGCTCCGCCAGTTCCGGTTCGGTGGGAATGCGAGCGCCTATCGGCCAGTCGCCGTCCGCCAGACGTTTGGCGATGTTTTCCACGGCGATGTCGACCAGCGAGCGTTTATAGGGCAGCGCCAGCATGCGGCCTCCTTATTCATCCAATCATCCGATGAATTTTAACGAGACAATACGGCGCAGGCAATGCTAGATGAAAAACAAATAGCAAATATCAATCATGCATAAGTGGAGATGCCGTTGCCGCTGTTGCCGGACAGGCCCAGGCCGTTGTTCAGAATCTGGGAATTGACCGCATAGGGCGCGCCCAGAGAGTAAACCATCGCGTACAGCGATAGCGCGCTGATCTGCTGCGCGCTCAGCTGGATGGTGCCGGACTGGTTGCCGGTCAAGGAGGCGAGGTTGGCGGGGACGGTGTTGGACGTCGGGGTGGCCGACTGACGCAGCTGCAGGCTGAATTGCATTTTCTGCAAGGCGGTCAGGGTTTGCGGAATGGTGCCGTTGCCATAGGAGGCGTAGCTGTTGGCCAGCCAGTTCAGCGCCCGGGCGGCGGTGTAGAGCAGATTGGCCACGCCCTGGGAGTCGCCGCTGTAAGCGCTTTGCAGGCTGTTGTTGCTCAGGCTGAGGCTGCCCATTTGGCCGAACTGCTGTGGATATTGAAAATTGAGGCCGATCTGGTTCAGCTTGACCAGCAGCGAGCTGCCGTTGCTGTAACTGGCGCCGGCCTGCTGGTTCATGCTGTTGGCCAATTGCTTGGCGATGGGGTCGCGGCTGAGCAGGCCGCCGCTGACCAGCAGCGCGTTCAGGCTGCCTTGCAGGGTGTTGAAGGCGTCGGCCAGCGATTGCGCCTGCCCGTTGAGGCCGTTCAGATCCAGCTTGACCGAGATATTGGTGCTGCCGGTGGACAGCAAGTCCATGGATACCGAGGCGCCCAGCGAGATGCCGCTATTGCCGGCGTTGGAGCCGGAGGCGCCGTTGATCAGGTAGTTGGCGTTTTGCGCGGCCTGGGTCTGGGTCAGATTCTGCCCGCTGCCCACCGCCTGGGTCTGGTCGAAAGCCAAGCGCGACAAGCCGTTCTGATCCGTGTTGTTGCCGTCGTTGTCGCTGACCAGGATCTGGAAATTGTTGCTGGCGCCGGTCTGGGCGGCGCTGATCTGCAATTGATAATTGCCGGAGGCGTTCTGCACGATATTGGCCACCATGCCGACGCCGGAGCCGTTGATGGCGGTGGCGATGCTGGACAGCGTGCCGTTGCTGATGGAGAGCGTGGCCGAGCTGCCGCTGGGCGTGAAGCTGCTGGCCGAGGTGGACGATGTGTAGGCGTAGCTGCCGGTCTTGATGGTCAGGCTGCCGCTGCCCACCGCGGTGCTGCTGGTGTCCGGCAGCGTGAAGGCGGTGACCGCGCTGTGAGCCTGGGCCAGTTGCGAGACGGATACGCTGTAATTGCCGTTTTGCGCGCCGGCGGCGGTGGAGACGCTGGCCACCGACGGATTGCTGCTGCTGCCGCTGATGGAGTTGTTGACCGCGTACGGGGAATAGATCTGTTGCAGGCTGTCTTGGAAGATGTTCAGGCTGGACAGCAATTGGCCCAGCCCGGAAATCAGCACCACATTGGGATCGGTGCCGGCGCTTGGCGAGCTGTTGCTGCTCCGGATCAGCGGCACAATGGGCGAGGAGCCCAATAAACCGCTCAAGAGTTGGTTGTTATTGCCGAAAAGCGATAACAGCGGATTGTAATTTCCAAGGATATTGTTTGCCATGGCTCACCCGCAGAATCCCTGTTGCCACATCTCAGTGTAGGCGAAAAATCAGGGACTTGCCGGCGAGCGGGCTGTCCCGGC
Organism: Chromobacterium sp. Beijing; assembly: GCF_021496765.1. NCBI lineage: Bacteria > Pseudomonadati > Pseudomonadota > Betaproteobacteria > Neisseriales > Chromobacteriaceae > Chromobacterium > Chromobacterium sp. Beijing. The sequence goes on along the minus strand of NZ_CP053750.1, from coordinate 3,064,437 downwards.
GGACAGGCCGCCGGGGAGGGGGCTTACTTGGCCGGAGCCGCGTCCTTCACGCATTTCTTCACGAAGCTGGCCTTGGCCGCGCCGGCGAGTTTCTTGTCGGCGGCTTTGACGTCGCAGGCTTTCTGGGCGTTGGCCGCGGCGCTGTCTTTCTCGCATTTCTTCAGGAAGCTGCTTTTGGCGGCGCCGGCCAGTTTCTTCTCGGCGGCTTTGGCGTCGCAGGCGGCGTCAGCCAGCGCCAGGTTGGCGGAAGTCAGGGCCAGAACAGCGATCATCAGGTATTTGCGCATGATTCATCCTTGGTAGCACAGGTTGTCGGGCCCATGACGGGCGAGAAAAACGATACTCCAAGTTATAGCGCATGAACACTGCGTTTTGTTGACGTCATGTAACGGTTTGCATCGATAGATGTCAGCATTGTCAGTAAACGCGGCCAGATTCGCGGTCTCTTAAGAACCGCTAAGAGAGCCTCGCGGGGAAGCTGAGCCAAGGCGCGTCGACGCAGGCAGCGCCCGTCGGGCGCAAGGCAGGTCCGGAATTTTGCGAGCGGGTCTTAGTCGTAGCGGCGCTGGCGCGCGTTGAGGCGGTAGACCAGGGCGAGGGTGGAGAAGGCGAACAGCACCAGCAGCAGGCCCAGACGGTGGGCGCTGGCGTAGTCGGCCTGTTCCACGTGGTTGTACAGCGCGATGGAAATGACCCGGGTTTCCCCTTCGATATTGCCGCCTATCATCAGCACCACGCCGAATTCGCCCACGGTGTGGGCGAAGCCCATGCTGGCGGCGGCCAGCACGCCGGAGCGGCAGCTGGGCAGGATGACGCGGGTCAGCCGCTGCCAGCGGTTGGCGCCCAATACCATCGCGGTTTCGATTTCCTCGCGCCGCACCGCGTTGAAGCTGACGATCAGCGGTTGCAGCACAAAGGGCAAGGAGTACAGCACCGAGGCGATGATCAGCCCTTGAAAGGTGAAGGCGAGGCCGGGCCAGCCCAACCAGGCGGTCAGCTGGCCGATGGGGCCGTGCGGGCCGAAGGCGACCAGCAGATAGAAGCCCAGCACCGTGGGCGGCAGCACCAGCGGCAGCGTCGCGCCGGCCTCTATCACCGGCTTGAGGCGCGAACGTGTGCGCGACAGCCACCAGCCCAGCGGCACGCACAGCAGGAGCAGGATCAGGGTGCTGATGGCGGCCAGCCGCAGCGTCAGCGCGATGGCCGCCCATTCGGAAGCCATCATTGCGCGAAGTCGTAGCCCGCTTTCTTGATCAGCGCGCGCGCCTTGTCGCCCTTGAGGAAGGCGAGGAAGGCCCTGGCCGCCGGCGTGTCGCGCACCAGCAGCGCGTCCTGGCGTATCGGCTGATGCAGCTTGGCCGGCACCAGCCAGTAGCGGTCGGAGATGCCTTGTTCCAGCAGCTGCGCGTAAGCGACGAAGGCGAAGTCGGCGCCGCCAACCTGGGCGAACTGCATGGTCTGGCTGATATTGTCGCCGGTGACGAACTTGGGTTTGAGCGCGTCGACGAGCTTGAGCGCGGTCAGGGTTTCCATCGCCGCGCGGCCATAGGGCGCGGCCGCCGGGTTGGCGATGGCCAGCTTGTTGAAGTTGCCGCCGCGCAGCGCGGCTTCGCCGGCGTCGTCGCGCTGTTTGCTCCACAGCGCCAGCTTGCCGATGGCGTAGGTGAAGCGGCTGTCGGGTTTGCCTATCTTGTCGCGCAGCAGTTCGGCCGGGCGTTCGTCGTCGGCGGACAGGAACACGTCGAAGGGCGCGCCCTGGCGGATCTGCGCGGTGAGCTTGCCGGAAGCGCCGCCGCTAGCCTTGATGTCGTGGCCGCTGGCGGCCTTGAACTCCACCGCGATCTTGTCCAGCGTCTGCTGGAAATTGCTGGCGACCGCCACGGTGACGGTGTCGGCGGCGGCGAACAGCGGGGACAACAACAGCAAGAAACTCAGTAGTTTGCGCGGCATGGTCGGCTTTCTGACAAGAGATGAGGCGACCATTATGCCGCCAGTCTGGATGCTAGCCTACTCCCCAAACGACGTAGCCGCCGCCAGATGCTGGGCCATCTGCCGCGCGTGGTGGCTGCTCCAAAGGTCAACGCGCTGTTGCAGCCATTCCGCATTGGACGGTTGCGCGTTGGCGAGGTCCATGTCCTTGCCCAGCAGATTGACGCCGCCGGCCAGCAGAAGCCCGGATTCGGAGTCTTCCAGCTGGCCCACGGTGGACACCTGGGCCAGATAGGGATCGATGTCGTCGGCGAAGCGCGCCAGATTGAGGGCGGTCTTCACGGGGCGCCGTTCCTTGGGGCCGGCCAGCTCTCTGAGCATGTCGCCCACCGCCACGCGCAGCCGGGCGATGCCCGGACCGGGCGCGGCGGCCACCGGCAGTCCCTCGCGGCAGAGCGCCCGGGCCAGGCTGTTGCGGTAGCAGGCGTCTAGGCGGTTGTGCTCGTCCGCCGCCGTCGCCAGCCATTGGCCGTCCGCTTGGCGGCCCAGGAAAATCAGCGGCTCGATCAGGATGCCGTGATAGCGTTTCAGATCGACGCCGGGCTGCAGGTACAGCACCTGGCCGGCATGCTCAGGGTTGGGATGGAAAGCTTCGCTGGGCAGCAGGACCAGATTCTCCGGCGGCTCCCCGGCGTGGCCGATATTGGCCAGCAAGGCGGAAGCCATCAGCGCGCAGGCGAGTTTAAAGAATGGTTTCATCGTGCGGGCTCAGTGGAGATTGCGTGGGAGATGGACTGCGGCCGCCAAGCGGCGTTCCCTCTATATTGTTGCGACTTTGTGACGGGGCGGACTATCTTCATGCGGCTTATCGCGTCGTCGAGGCCGTGCCGCGCCGCGTCGCCGGCGCCAGTTGTTGGCGCAGCAGCGGGGACCAGTCCTGGGTCAGTAGCTGCCGCCAGCCGTCGTCTTCGTCGCCGGAGGCGGCTTCGGCTTGCGACTGCATGGTGACGCCGCCGGCGACCACGCCCCGTCCCAGCGCGTCTTCCAATTGGGACACCGAGGACACCAGTTGCAGATAGGGTTCTATATTGGAAGCCATGCAAGGCAGTTGCAGCGCCACGTGGCTGCTGTTCAGCGGCTGGCTGTCCTGGGCAATCCGAGACTGACGCGCGGCCACCGCGATGCGCAAGCGCAGCACGCCGGCGGTGGCCACGTCGGTCAGCGCGATAGGCCAGGCCTGCAGCAGCGCGGCCACCTGGCGGCGCATGATCTGGTTGGCGTTTTCCTGTTCCGCGGTTTGCAGCAGCTGCCAGCCGCCGTCCTGCTGGCGGTTCAACAGCAGCAAAGGCTCCACGATCAGTGCGTGGTAGCCGCTCAGCGCAGCGGGGGATTGCTGGTAAGTCAATTGCTGCGGATGCCCTCCTTGTCGGAAAGCGTCCATCGGCAGGCGCCATAAATCCCTGTCGGTCTGCCGGACTGCCGCCAATCTGGCCAGCGCCGTCCAGGCCACCAATGCGCATCCCAGATTGAAGAATGGCTTCATGAAAAGACTCGCATCATTTAAGCAGTCCATTTAATCAGGTATAGAACGCGAGCAAAACTATGCAAAATGGAAAGGTGGACAGTTGATTTGGCGCAAACTTTGCTTGATTGCGGGGGCGGGCCTGACATGTCGGTCAGGCCGGCTTGTCTGGTATCATGCGCGATCGTCCCGCTGCGCTGTCTCATGCTTCCCGTCAAATGATGAAAACTCTGTTTCGCCTGTTCTTGCTGTGCCTTGCGCTGGGCTGTGCCTGGCTGGTTTGGGTGGTCCTGATTCCGGTTGGCCTGCCGGAAGCCGGTTACAAGCTGACCGTGGGGCCCAACCGCACCCTGAGCCAAGTGGCGCGGGGACTGGAGCAGGAGGGCGTGGTTCGTAGCCGTCAGGTGATGGTGGCCCTGGCCCGCCTGCAAGGCGTGGACCGCAAGATCAAGGCTGGCCTGTATCGTTTCGACGGTCAGGCATCGATGCTGGACATCCTGAACCGCCTGGCCGACGGCCACCCGGACGAGGCCAGCCTGACGGTGATCGAGGGCTGGACCTTCCGCCAATTCCGCCAGGCGATAGACCGCAACCCCGACATCAAGCATACGGCCAAGGACTGGAGCGACGAGGAGATCATGCGGCGGCTGGGCTTCGGCGACGCCAAGCCGGAAGGCCTGTTCTTCCCCAGCACCTATCTGTTCTCGCCGGACACCGAGGACGCGGAGCTCTACCGCCAGGCCTTCGGCGAGATGCAGCAGCGGCTGGAAGCGGCCTGGGCGGCGCGCAAGCCGGAGCTGCCTTACCGCACGCCTTACGAGCTGCTGATCATGGCCAGCCTGATAGAGAAGGAAACCGGCGAAGACGCCGACCGTCCAATGGTGGCGGGGGTGTTCGTCAACCGCTTGAAGCAGGGCATGCGCTTGCAGACCGATCCCTCGGTGATCTACGGCATGGGCAGCCTGTACCAGGGCAAGATAGGCAAGGCCGATCTGCGCCGCGACACGCCTTACAACACTTATACCCGCGCCGGCCTGACGCCCACGCCCATCGCCTTGCCCGGCAAGGCGGCGCTGGACGCGGCGGCCAATCCGGCCGAAACCAAGGCCTTGTATTTCGTCGCTCGCGGCGACGGCACTTCGCATTTCTCCGCAACGCTGGACGAACACAATCAGGCGGTGCGCAAATATATTTTGAAGAAAGGACAGTAATGGCGCTAGAGCAGCAACGCGGCCGCTTCATCAGCCTGGAAGGCATAGACGGCGCCGGCAAAAGCACCCATCTGGCCTTCATCCGCGATTGGCTGGCGCAACACGGCGTCGACGCCGTATTCACCCGCGAACCGGGCGGCACCCCTTTGGGCGAGAAAATCCGCGAGCTGCTGCTGGCGGTGGACACCGAGGCCTCGCTGGACGCGGAAACCCTGCTGGTGTTCGCTTCGCGCCAGCAGTTGCTGCACAGCGTGATTGAGCCCGCGCTCGCCGCCGGCCAGTGGCTGGTGTCCGACCGCTTCACCGATTCCACCTTCGCCTTCCAGGGCGGCGGCCGCGGCGTGCCGTTCGAGCGCATCGCCGAACTGGAACAATGGGTGCAGCACGGTTTGCAGCCGGACCTGACCCTGCTGTTCGACCTGCCGCTGGAAGTGGCGGCCGAGCGCATGTCCAAGACCCGGCAGCTGGACCGCTTCGAGCAGGAGAAGGCCGATTTCCACGTGCGCGTGCGCGAAGCCTATTTGCGGCGCGCCGCCGGCCAGCCGCGTTTCGCGGTGCTGGACGCCAGCCGCTCCATCGCCGAGATCCAGGTCGACATCGCAGCCTGCCTGCAAAAACTGCTGGAGGCCGCGTGATGCTGCTGCCCTGGCAAGAAGGCGATTGGACCCGGCTGAACGCCGAGCGCGAACGCCTGCCCAATGCCTGGCTGTTCACCGGCGCCGCCGGCATCGGCAAGCTGGAGTTCGCCGAACACCTGGCCCAGTCGCTGCTGTGCGAACGCCCGCAGGCCGGCCACCAGCCTTGCGGCGAATGCGAGGCCTGCCGCTGGTATCGGCACGGCACCCACCCGGACTTCCGCCGCTTATCGCCGCTGGGCGACGAGGACGAGGAAGGCAAGGAGGGCGCCGAGGGCAAGAAAGTCAGCCGCAAGCTGCCGGTGATCAAGATCGAGGCGGTGCGCGATGTGATCGATTTCGCCCACCTGAGCGCGCATCGCGCCGGCCGGCGCATCGTGCTGGTGGAACCGGCGGAAAGCCTGAATCCGGCCGCCGCCAACGCCTTGCTCAAAATCCTGGAAGAGCCGCCGGCCGAGGTGCTGTTCCTGCTGGTGGCGCATGCGCCGCAGCGCTTGCTGCCCACCATACGCAGCCGTTGCCGCCAGTTTCCGCTGACGCGGCCGCACCAGGCCCAGGCGCTGGCCTGGCTGCGCGAGCAGGGCGTGGCGGACGCGGAACTGGAACTGGCCCATAACGGCGGCGCGCCGCTGTTCGACCACGATCCGGCTTTGGCCAAGCTGCGCGGCCAGTTCGTCCAGGGCCTGGGCCAGCCCAGCTTCGCCAATGTGCTGCAGCTGGCGGAGGCGGTGGACAAGCAGAAACTGCCGCTGTTGCTGCCCATAGGCTGGCTGATGAAGTGGCTGCATGATCTGGCGAGTTTGAGACTGGCCGGTTTGGTCCGCTATTATCCAGATCAGGAGCGCGCCTTGCAGCAACTGGCGGCGCGCGCCGACATCGCGCAATTGATGGCGTGTCAGCAGACGCTCAACCAACTGGCGCCGTTCGGCCAGCATACCTTGAACACGCGCTTGCAATTGGAAGCGGTGCTGATGGACTATCTGAAGATATTCGCCAGCGGCAAGGCCGCCTGACACAGAGGGTTAGCCAAGTATGGACAATTCCGCCACTCGCCCGGACCTGAATCCCAACCGTCCCGGGGTGCTGTCCCTGCACATCAAGGAGCGCAGCGCGCTGTTCGCCGCCTACATGCCCTTTGTGCGCCACGGCGGCATCTTCATTCCCACCAATAAGGAAATGAAGCTGGGCGAGGAGGTGTTCCTGCTGCTGACCCTGATGGACGACCCGCAGCGCATCGCGGTGCAAGCCAAGGTGGTGTGGCTGACGCCGGCCGGCGCCAACAACAGCCGGGTGCAGGGCGTCGGCGTCGAGTTCGTCGCCGGCGACGCCGGCAAGCAGGCCAAGGACAAGATCGAGGCCCTGCTCAGCGGCGTGCTCAATTCCAGCCGGCCCACTCATACCATGTGATTGTTTTAGCGGCGCGCGTCCGCGCGCCGCAGCCTGATTGACGCAAATATGTTTATCGACTCCCACTGCCATATCAATTTTCCCGACCTCGCCGCGCGCATGCCGGAAGTGCTGGCCAATATGCAGGCCAACCAGGTCAGCCACGCGCTGGTGATCGGCGTCAGCCGTCCCAAATATCCGCAAGTGCTGGAACTCGCGGAGAGCCACGGCAATCTATACGCCACCGTGGGCGTGCATCCGGACGACCCGGAAGCGGAAGAGTACAGCGAGGACGAACTGGTGGCGCTGGCCGCGCACCCGCGGGTGGTGGGCATAGGCGAAACCGGACTGGACTACCACTGGTGCAAGGGCGATCTGGAATGGCAGCATCAGCGCTTCCGCACCCATATCCGCGCCGCCAAGCGCGTCGGCCTGCCGCTGGTGATCCACACCCGCGAGTCCGCCGAGGACACCATCCGCCTGATGCGGGAAGAAAACGCCGAGGCGTGCGGCGGCGTGATGCATTGCTTCACCGAAACCTGGGAGGTGGCGCAAGCCGCGCTGGAGCTGGGCTTCTACATTTCCTTCTCCGGCGTGGTGACCTTCAAGAACGCGGCCCAGGTCAAGGAAGTGGCGCAGAAAGTGCCGCTGGATCGGATGCTGATCGAAACCGATTCTCCGTATCTGGCGCCGGTGCCGTATCGCGGCAAGGTCAACGAGCCGGCCTATGTCCGCCATGTGGCCGCGCACATCGCCGAGCTGCGCGGCATGGCGGTGGAAGAGGTGGCGCGCGTCACCAGCGATAACTTTTTCCGGCTGTTCTCCAAGGCCAGCCGTTGAAGCGGAGAAAGCGCATGAAGCGAATCTTGCTGTCCGGGCTGGCCTTGCTGGCCATATTGTTCTCGGCCCAGGCCTGGGCCAATTGCGTCAATCTGAACGGACGCAGTTATTGTTCCGAAGACGGCGGCATCGCCCTGGTGCAGCGCGGACAGGCGATGTGCGGCAAGGGCGAATGCGCGATCGATGAATTCGGCAACGTGCTGTGCTCGCCTTATCCGGGCGGCGGCGTGGTGCGCGCCAACGGCGTCACTTACGCCGGCCCCGGCGCCTGCCTGCTGTCGCGCGACGGCAATCCGTATTGCGCCAAGCAGCCGCGCGGCGGCTGCCAGCAAGACGCCGACGGCAATGTCCGCTGCGACGGCGGCTGGGTGCGCGAGAAGGCGGAGCGCCCGGAGCGCTGCCGCTGATGCCTTATTACTTGGGAAACGCCATTGGGTTCGCTTGAAGTCACCATCCTGGGCTGCGGCTCCAGTTCCGGCACGCCGGCCATAGGCTGCGACTGCGCCACCTGCCGTTCGCCGGATCCGCGCAATCGCCGCACCCGCGCCAGCGCCTATATCAAGGCGGCCGGCCAGGGGCTGTTGATCGACACCGGGCCGGACCTGCGGCAGCAGGCGCTGCGCGAAGGGTTGAGCCAGGTGGATGCGGTGCTGTACACCCATCCGCACGCCGACCACCTGAACGGGATCGACGACCTGCGCGCCTTCTGCTACGTGAAGAAGGGGCCGATCACGCTCTACGGCAACGCCTTCACTCTGGACAATATCAAGAGCCGTTTCGACTACGCGCTGCTGCCGCCGTCCAAGATGTGGGACAAGCCGGTGCTGCTGCCGCAGCAGGTGGACGGGCCGGTGGACTGCGGCGGCGTCACGCTGACGCCCGTGCCCATGCAACATGGTTCCTGGCCTTGCCTCGGCTGGCGCGTCGGCGACATGGCCTGGCTGACCGACGTGTCGGACATCCCTGACAGCAGCCTGCCCTTGTTGCAGGGGCTGAAGCTCTTGTTCCTGGACTGCCTGAACCACGACCCCTATCCGTCCCACCTCGGCGTGCGGCAATCCTTTGCCTGGGCCGAGCGCATCGGCGCCGAACGCACGGTGCTGATCCACATGACCCACAGGCTGGAATTCGGCGCGCTCAGCGCCGAATGTCCGCCCGGCGTGGAGGTCGGCTATGACGGCTTGCGCGTTGAGCTGCCGTTTAGCTGATGCCCGTCATGCAAAGAAATCGTTAATAATCAATCGCTTTTATTTCAGGGTTGCAGCGGGATCTTTTGATCCAGCACCGCCACCGCGGTCAGCGCATTGTCCGGGCTGCCGTCCAGCAGCTTGTCGGAATAGCTGAGGTAGGTCAGGGTATTGCGTTTGGCGTCGACGATGCGCACCACCCGCACATGCTTGAAGATGAAGGACGCGCCTTCCTTGAACACCTGCTCCTGCTTGGGCAGCGGCCGCGAGAACTTGATCGCGCCCACCTGGCGGCAGGCCACCGAGAAGCGGGACGGGTCCTTGGCCAGGCCCAGCGCGCCCTTGTAGCCGCCGGTCTTGGCGCGCGAGATATAGCAGGCCACGCCTTGCACCGCCGGGTCGTCGAAAGCTTCCACCACCACCTTGTCGTTGGGGCTGAGCAGCTTGAAGGTGGTGGACACCTCGCCCACTTCCTCGGCCATCGCGGGCGCGGTCAGGCAGGCGAGCAGCAACAGGGCAATCTTGTTCATTCAGGTTCTCCGGCCGCGGGAAAAACGCCGGCCGCGGAGGGCGGCCGGCGGTCAGCGGATGGAAGCGATTGTAGGGAAAGCCGGCCTCCGCCTCAATCGGCAGCCGCTTTGGCGCGGAAGGCCGCCATTTCATCGGCGATGAAGTACTCTATCATCGTGCGGTAGACCGCCGCGGTCAGCGCCGCGTCGGCGCCCAGTTCGCCGGCCAGACGCTCGACGCGGCGCATCACCTGATCGACGCGTTTGCCGCCTTCCACTTCTTCCCGGCTGTGCTTGAACGCCGCCGCCTGGCGCACGTAAAGGCCGCGCTCGGCGATCAGCGCCACCAGCGCGCGGTCGATGCGGTCGATCTGGCCGCGCACCTCTTCCAGGTTTTGGCATTGGTAGACTTGTTCCATGCGGTGCTCTCCTCTTAAAGAGTGTGTTTTCAACGCGGTCTCGCCGACGCGCAGCAGATCGTAAAAAGGCTCTTAGTAGTAGTTCAAGCCCATCGCCGCCTTCACCTCGGCCAGCGTGGCGGCCGCCACTTCGCGCGCGCGCTGGGTGCCGGTCTTCAGCATCGCCATTACCGCGGCCGGGTCGCGCGCATACTGCTCGCGGCGGGCGCGGATCGGCTCCAGCAGGGTCTGCAGGCATTCTTCCAACTGCTTCTTGATCACGGTGTCGCCCAGGCCGCCGCGGCGATAATGCTCTTTCCATTCCGCCACCTGCTCCGTGTCGGAATGGAACACGTCCAGATAGGTGAACACCACATTGCCTTCCACCTGGCCCGGATCGGCCACGCGCAGGTGATTGGGGTCGGTGTACATCATCTTCACGGCCTGACGGATCTCGTCCGGCGTGGCCGACAAAGTGATGGTGTTGCCCAGCGATTTGGACATCTTGGCCTTGCCGTCGATGCCGGGCAGGCGGGAGCCTTGTTCCGGCACCACCGCCCGCGCTTCCACCAGCACCGCCCGATCCACGCTGCCGTTGAAGCGGCGCACGATCTCGTTGGTCTGCTCAATCATCGGAATCTGGTCTTCGCCCACCGGCACGATGCTGGCCTTGAAGGCGGTGATGTCGGCGGCCTGGGCGGCGGGGTAGGTGAGGAAGCCGGCGGGGATGTCGCGCTCGTAGCCGCGCTGCTTGATCTCATCCTTGATGGTGGGATTGCGCTCCAGACGCGCCACGGTGACCAGATTGAGATAGTAGGAAGACAGCTCGGTCAGCTCCGGTACCAGGCTCTGGATGAAGACGGTGCTTTTTTCCGGGTCTATGCCCACCGCCAGATAATCCAGCGCCACCTGCAGCACATTGTCGCGGACCTTCAGATAGTTGCCCATATTGTCGGTCAGCGCCTGAGCGTCGGCGAGCAGCAGGAACTGGCGGCAACGGTCTTGCAGGATCACGCGGTTGCGCAGCGAGCCGACGTAGTGGCCCAGATGCAATTGCCCGGTGGTGCGGTCGCCGGTCAGGATGATGTCTTTGGCTGTGATGCTGTCCAGATTCATAACAGTGGTCTCCAGTAAGCTTGAGCTTGTTGGAAACTGCCGATCCGGGGGAGGAGTACTGCTGGAAACCCTATGCCGCCGTATCGGCAGCTTCCGGGTTTTGGGTATGCAAACGCCGGCGCCGCCTTAGTTCAGGCGCCACCACCAAAAGAAGGTTGCGGATGCGGTTGCGTAGTTCATGGGCTTTATCAGAGCACGGCGGGCAAAGCAGCGTCAAGTGCCGCGTTCACGCCACCACGTGCAGCAGGCTGCCGGCCGGCGGCATCAGGTCTTCGGAATAAGGGGAAGCGTCCTTGCCTCCGACCGCACTCTGGGCCTGGCGCAGCAGCCGCTCGAAAGACTCGCCGCGGGCGGGGCGTCCCCGTTGAGCGCGGGAGATTGCGGATGAGGGGTGAGAAACTCCGCCATCTCCTTGCGCGGGTCGCTGGCGGCGGCGCGGCTGTCGGTCTTGGCGGCGACGGCGCCCACTTCCTTCAACGGCGAGACGGCGGATCTGGGCGGGGCGACGATGGCGACGATATGCATCGGAATAGTCCGGCAGTGGATTCAAGATGCCTGTTGGAGAGTGCCTGCTTGCTATATGTTCCGGCCTGAATTGTAAAAAAGTGATAATAAACAAAGTGCTATATGGATATTGGCTGTTGGCGAAGTAGCGCGATGGCATGAAAACAGCCGGACGATGCCGGCTGTTTTCGGGGCTTGAAGGCTGGGCTTAGCGTCGGTTCAAAGTCCCGCGAGCAAGAGCGAGACAAGGGAAAACCGCTGAGGGAGCGGAATGGATAGGTGCTACGTGAGCATTTCGAAGCGGCGCCCACCGCGCCGCGTCTCACGAAGCGCGGCAGGCAGTGAACAGGTGCTTAGAAGCGTCGGCCCAGCGCCGCCTTATGCATGATGGTGGAGGCGATTTCCTCGATGGACTTGTGGGTGGTGCTGATGAAGGGCACGCCGTGGTGGCGGAACATGGATTCGGCCTCGTTCACCTCGCGGCGGCAATTGTCCATGCTGGCGTATTTGGAGTCCGGCCGGCGCTCGGAGCGGATGTGATGCAAGCGCGCCGGATCGATGGTCAGGCCGAAGATCTTGTCCTTGAACGGCAGCAGCAGCTTGGGCAAGGTCGGGCTGCCCAGGTCTTCCGGCGTCAGCGGGTAGTTGGCGGCGCGGATGCCGTATTGCAGCGCCAGATACAGGCAGGTCGGCGTCTTGCCGGAACGGGACACGCCCACCAGGATCACGTCCGCCTCGTGCAGATCCTTCAATTTGACGCCGTCGTCGTGGTTCAGCGAGAAGTTGACCGCCTCGATGCGGTGATCGTACTTCTCCTCGTTGACCATGCCGTGGGCCTTGCCCACGCTCAGCGAGGCGCGCTGGCCGATTTCCTGCTCCAACTGGCCGATGAAGGTATCGAAGAAATCTATCATCACCGCGTTCTCAACCTGCAGCGCGCTGCGCACGTCCGGGTTGATGATGCTGGTGAACACCAGCGGCTTCAGGTGATCGGTTTCCGACACCTGGCGGATGACCTCGGCCAGCGCCTGCGCCTTTTCCACGGTGTCGACGAAGGGAATGGTCTCGCGCTTGAATTCCACAGTGTCGAACTGGGTCAGCAGCGTGTGCCCCAGCGATTCGGCGGTGATGCCGGTGCGATCGGAAACGAAGAAGGCGGAGCGGAGATGGTGGGGCATGCAAACACCTGTATTGCGAGTGAACGAGGCCGGAACCGCGCCTGCCGCGCATTGCTGGGGCGCCCGGGGTTCAAGGGATTCTATACTCTGAAAGGCCGCGAAGAAACCCGCGGCGAGAGCCGGCCAATCATGTAGTGCGTAAATTACACGGTTTTGACAATCATTTTCATCAGGAATGTCCGTCAACTTATTGATTCTGTTGCAATGCTTGTCCTCGTTCGGCCGAAAACCCGTGTTGCGCTGCAAAAGACGCTACGCATCTGGCACGTAATTCGGCTAGAATGCGGCCCTATCGTCCCAATCCAACACAGGAAGTGAAGTGATGGCTGAGAACTACGTCATCTGGTTCGAGAAACTGCGCATGACCGATGTGGAGCAGGTAGGCGGCAAGAACGCCTCCCTTGGTGAAATGATCAGCCAACTGGCTGGCTCCGGGGTTCGCGTCCCGGGGGCTTTGCCACCACGGCGCAGGCTTACCGGGATTTTCTGCAGCACAACGGCCTGGCCGAAAAGATCAGCGCCGCGCTGGCCAAGCTGGACATCGACGATGTCAGCGAACTGGCCCGAATCGGCAAGGAAATCCGGCAATGGATCATCGATACCCCGTTCCCCGCCAAGCTTGACGCCGATATCAAAGAGGCCTGGGATCAGATGGTGGCCGATGCCGGCGGCGCCGACATCTCCGTTGCAGTCCGTTCCTCCGCCACCGCAGAAGACCTCCCCGACGCCTCGTTCGCAGGCCAGCAAGAAACCTTCCTGAATATCCGCGGCCTTGACAATGTCAAGGATGCGATGAAACACGTTTTCGCCTCCCTCTATAACGACCGCGCCATTTCCTACCGCGTGCACAAAGGCTTTGAGCACGACGTAGTGGCTTTGTCCGCCGGCGTGCAGCGCATGGTGCGTTCCGACTGCGGCGCGGCCGGCGTGATGTTCACCATCGACACCGAATCCGGCTTTGACGACGTGGTGTTCATCACCGCGTCCTACGGCCTGGGCGAAACCGTGGTGCAGGGCGCGGTAAACCCCGACGAATTCTATGTGCACAAGCCGACGCTGAAAGCCGGCCGTCCGGCGGTGCTGCGCAAGACCATGGGCTCCAAGCTGATCAAGATGGAGTTCACCGACGCCTCGCAAGCCGGCCGCTCGGTCAAGACCGTGGACGTGTCCCCGGCGGAGCGCCAGCAATTCTCCATCAGCGACGCCGAAGTGGCTGAACTGGCCGAATACGCGCTGATCATCGAGAAGCACTATGGCCGTCCGATGGACATCGAATGGGGCCGCGACGGCCACGACGGCAAGCTCTACATCCTGCAGGCGCGTCCGGAAACGGTGAAGTCGCAGGAAGACCGCAAGGACACCCTGCGCCGCTATCGCCTGAACAGCAAATCGCAAGTGCTGTGCGAAGGTCGCGCCATTGGTCAGAAGATCGGCCAGGGCGTGGTGCGCACCATCAAGGACGCGTCCGAGATGGACCGCGTCAAGCCGGGCGACGTGCTGGTGACCGACATGACCGACCCGGATTGGGAACCGGTAATGAAACGCGCCGCCGCCATCGTCACCAACCGCGGCGGCCGCACCTGCCACGCGGCCATCATCGCGCGCGAGCTGGGCATCCCGGCCGTGGTGGGCTGCGGCGACGCCACCCAGGTGCTGTCCGAAGGCATGCAGGTGACCGTGTCCTGCGCCGAAGGCGACACCGGCAATATCTACGACGGCCTGCTGGACGTGGAAGTGATCGACCTGGAACTGGACAAGATGCCCAAGGCCCCGGTCAAGATCATGATGAACGTGGGCAATCCGGAACTGGCTTTCGACTTCGCGCAGCTGCCGAACGAAGGCGTGGGCCTGGCGCGCATGGAGTTCGTGATCAACCGTCAGATCGGCATCCACCCGAAAGCGCTGTTGGAGTTCGACAAGCTGCCGGCGGATCTGAAAGCCACCATCAGCGACCGCATTGCCGGTTACGCCAGCCCGGTGGACTTCTACGTGGACAAGATCGCCGAAGGCGTGTCCACCCTGGCCGCGGCTTTCTATCCGAAAAAGGTCATCGTGCGCATGTCCGACTTCAAGTCGAACGAGTACGCCAACCTGATCGGCGGCCAGCTGTACGAGCCGCACGAAGAAAACCCGATGATCGGCTTCCGCGGCGCCGCCCGCTATGTGGCCGAATCCTTCCGCGATTGCTTTGAACTGGAATGCCGCGCCATCAAGAAAGTGCGCGACGTGATGGGTCTGACCAATGTGGAAGTGATGATTCCCTTTGTGCGCACCCTGTCCGAAGCCGAGCAAGTGGTGGAGATCCTGGCCGCCAACGGCCTCAAGCGCGGCGAAAACGGCCTGCGCCTGATCATGATGTGCGAACTGCCGACCAACGCCGTGTTGGCCGACAAGTTCCTGCAGCATTTCGACGGCTTCTCCATCGGCTCCAACGACATGACCCAGCTGACGCTGGGCGTGGACCGCGACTCCGGCGGCCCGATCGCCTCCACCTTCGACGAGCGCAACGAAGCGGTCAAGGTCATGCTGCACATGGCGATCCAGGCCTGCCGCAAGCAGGGCAAGTACATCGGCATCTGCGGCCAAGGCCCGTCGGACCATCCGGACTTCGCCAAGTGGCTGGTGGAAGAGGGGATCGAAACCGTGTCCCTGAACCCGGACACCGTGGTGGAAACCTGGCTGTACCTGGCGCGTGAACTGAACAGCTAATCCCTGTTTCACCGCTTTCAAACCGCCCGCTTGCCGGGCGGTTTTGTTTTGTCCGGCGCTTCTTGCAAGCGGCGGGCGCGGACGCGGGGCTATGCTTGAGCGCATCGATTCATGAACGCCAATAGGAAGCCCGTCATGCAGTTATTTCGTAGCACTCCCGTCAAAGCCTCGTTGGACATCGTCATCCCGCGTTATCTGGACGCCAGGCCGGCCAAGGAGGCCTCCGCGCTGGCTCAGGTGCTGACCGCCTGCTCCAATCGCGCGTTGGAACAAGGCGTGTATCCGGATCTGGGCGCTTTGCGCGCCGATTGCCAGCGCTGGGGCGCCATTGTCGCGGGCAGCCGGCAATTCAATAATCGCCAAGGCGCGGAGCTGGATGGGAAGCTGGATCGCCTGGGCGCGGCGCTCAAGCAATCCTTGCAAGGGATTGAACAACGGATTCAGGCCGAAGGCCGGCACTACGGCGATAGGCTGCAATTGGCCAAGCAAGGCTACGCGGTGGATCTGGAGCCTTCCCGGCGCGTATTGGGCGACAAGCTGGCTTTAAGTTTCGGTTAAGGCTGCCGTGTTGTAATCCAGACATCGACAACACACTAGGAGTCCAAACATGAAAACCATCACCGTTCTGCTCACCGCCGCCGCGCTGTCCCTGCCCTTCGCCGCCCAGGCGGAATTCACCGGCCCCGGCGTGCCGGCCGCCGTCACCACCGTGGCCGCCGCGCAGAAAGCCGCCGACGACACCCCGGTCACCCTGGAAGGCAAGATCGTTCGCCAGATCGACCACAAGCGTTACGAATTCCGCGACGCCACCGGCACCATGACGGTGAAGATCAGCCAGAAACGCCTGCCGGCGCAAAAGATCGACCAGAACAGCAAGCTGCGCATCGTCGGCGAAGTGGACAAGGAACTGACGTCGACCAAGGTGGACGCCAAGCTGGTGGAAGTGCTGCCGTAAACCGTTGTCCCCCTGCAACGCGAACGGGCCCGGCGCTGCGCAAGCAGGCCGGGCCCGTGTCGTTATTGGGGGCTTACTGTGACGGCCCTTCGTCCTTCAACTGCTCCTCATGCTCCAGTTCCTGCTGCGCCTCCAGCGCCTGTTCCTCGGCTTCGCGCAGCAAGTGGTTGATCTTGTCGAAGTCGAACAGATCCTGGGTGTTGCGCAGCCGCTCGGCGTAATGAATGGTGTTGCTGCCGTCGGCCAGCAGCAGGGCGGGCGCGGTGTAGCCGCTGAGCGGATATTCGCGGATCAGCACCCCGTAATGTTTGTGGAAATCGCGGCCGCGCAGCGTGGACAGCAGGGTGACGTGGGGCAGGCCGTGCTCGCGCCGGGCCCGCGCCAGCGAAGACGGCGAATCCACGGTGATCACCGCCAGGCTGATTTGCGGCCAGCGCTCCAGGAAACGCCGCGTCTCCTGCAGCAGGTATTGGCCGCCATGCTCGTATTCGTCCAGCGACAGCAGGGTCAAAATCAGCTTGGGCACGCCGCCCAGGCCTTCCAGCGACACGTCCTGCTTGCCGTCGCCCACCAGCATGAAGCTGGGCAGATAGGCGCCCACTTCGGGAAAGTCCCCCTCCACCGGCAACAGCTCATCGCCGTATTGCAACATGAAGTCGCTCATTCTCGTCTCCCAATGCCCATGCTTCTATCGTGGACCACGCAGCGGCAAAATCAAGCCGCCGCTGTGCTAAGAGCATAAAAAAAGCCTGCGCGAACGCAGGCTGTAAGGGCTGGGAAAACAAAAGCTTAGGACCGGGCGGCTTCCGCGGCGGCCAGTTGCGCCGGCAGCGGCGCGACGGCCGGCTCCTCCGGCAGCACCGGCTCGCCGGCCAGCACGCGGCGCATGCGTTCTTCGTCCAGCGCCTTCTCCCAGCGCGCCACCACGATGGTGGCCACGCCGTTGCCGATCAGATTGGTGATGGCGCGGGCCTCGGACATGAAGCGGTCGATGCCGATCAGCAGCGCCAGGCCGGATACCGGCAGCTTGCCGCCCAGCGTGGCCAGCGTGGCGGCCAGGGTGATGAAGCCGCCGCCGGTCACCGCCGCCGCGCCCTTGGACGTGAGCAGCAGCACGCCGAGCAGGCCCAGCTCCTCCGCCAGCGTCAGCTCCACATTGGTGGCTTGGGCGATGAAGATGGCGGCCATGGTCAGATAGATGGAGGTGCCGTCCAGATTGAAGGAGTAGCCGGTGGGAATCACCATGCCCACCACCGGTTTGGAGCAGCCCAGGTTTTCCAGCTTCTTCATGATGCCCGGCAGCGCGGACTCGGATGAAGACGTGCCCAATACCAGCAGCAACTCCTCCTTGATGTAAATCAGGAAGCGCCACAGGCTGAAGCCGTTGAGCTTGGCGATGGTGCCCAGCACCACGAACACGAAGGCGAAACAGGTCAGGTAGACGCAGAGCATCAGGAAACCCAGCTGTTTCAGCGAACCCACGCCGTATTTGCCGATGGTGAAGGCCATCGCGCCGAAGGCGCCGATGGGGGCCAGCTTCATCAGCATATTGATCACGCCGAACAAAGCATGGGAGAACTCGTCCAGAATGTGGACGATGGTCTTGCCGTTATCGCCCATCTTGGTCAGCGCCAGGCCCAGCAGCACCGAGAAGGTCAGCACTTGCAGGATTTCGCCGTTGGCGAACGCGCCCACCACCGTATCCGGAATGATGTGCATCAGGAAATCAATGCTGCTCATTTCCTTGGCGTTGGCCGCGTACTTGGCCACCGAGTGCGCGTCCAGCGTGCTCGGGTCCACATTGAGGCCGGCGCCGGGCTTGAGCACATTGACCACCACCAGGCCGATCACCAGCGCCAGCGTGGTGACGGCTTCAAAGTAGAACAGCGCTTTCACGCCCACGCGGCCCACTTCCTTCATATCGCCCATCTTGGCGATGCCCACCACCACGGTGGCGAAGATGATGGGGGCGATCATCATCTTGATCAGTTTGATGAAGGCGTCGCCCAGCGGTTTCATCTTCGCGCCCAGGTCGGGAACGAAGGCGCCGAGCATCACGCCGAGGAAAATGGCCAGCAGCACCTGGAAATAAAGGCGCTGGTAGAGGGGGGTTTTGGTCTGCATCGCGGTCCCTGTAGCGTTGTCTGACTTCGGCTCGGGGCGGGCCGAAGTTGTTATGCAATCAAAAGCGGGCTCTTAACGGCCCATGATTGCGGATGCTAGCAAGAGGAAGCGCGGGGACGAATTGCCGATATCCCTATGCGGGATAACCCCAACACGAAGTAAATCGCCGCTGTTGGCCAGCCGTCAGCTTCTATGCTTGGTAAGACGCGTCGTCAGAATTCCGCGGGAGGTATGCCGCCATGAAGCTCGCCTTTGTCCACGCCGCCCTGTTGCTGGGCGCGCTCGCCGTCTGCGGCCGGGCGGAGTCGACATCGCCCCGCATCCGTTTGCTGACCGAGGATTACCCGCCGTTCAACATCGCGCTGGAGGAGGGCAAGATCGGCGGCTTGTCCACCGACATCCTGCGCGAAATGTTCCAGCGCGCGGGCATCCCGTACAGCATGGAGTTGCTGCCCTGGCTGCGCGCCTACGCCATCGCCCAGCAGGAAGACAATAGCTGCGTTTACTCGACTTCGCGCACGCCCAGCCGGGAGAGTCAGTTCAAATGGGTGGGGCCGCTGGTCAGCAACTCCTGGAGCCTGTTCGCCGGCCCTCACAGCCCGGCGGGGGTGGCCGCGCTGGACGACGCGCGCGGCTTCACCATAGGCAGCTACAAGGGCTCGGGGATGTCGCAGTATCTGGCCGATCTGGGTTTCAAGCTGGAGCTGGCGAGAGCGGACGATTTGAACGCCAGAAAGCTGGTGGCCGGCCATATCGACTTTTGGGCCAGCGGCGAGTTCAGCGGCGCCTACATCGCCTCCGCCAACCGGCTGCCCATCCGACTGCTGTTCAGCTTCAACACGGTGCAGATGTATCTGGCCTGCAACCCGGGAATGGATGAGCGCATCGTGCTGAAGCTCAACAAGACGCTGCTCAATATGCAGCGTGACGGCGTGGTGGACGCGCTGCGCAAACATTACCGTTAGGCTGGGCCGCCTAGGAGCGCGAAGCTCAGTGGAATTGTTTGATGTAGGACGCCACGCCGCCCAGCAGCATCTCGATCGAGATCGCGGTCAGCACCAGGCCCATCAGCCGCTCCAGCGCGGTGATCGCCTGCTCGCCCAGCAGCTTTTGCAGCTTGCCGGAGAAGAGAAACACCAACAGCGTCACCAGCATGCAGATGGTCAGCGCCCCCAGCCATTCCAGCATCCGTTCCGGTTCGCGGGTGGACATCAGTAGCACGGTGGCCATTGCCGACGGGCCGGCGATCAGCGGCACGGCGATCGGCACGATGAAGGGCTCGCCGTGCATCTTGTCGCCGCCGAACACGCTGCCCTCGCCGGGGAAGATCATCTTGATGGCGATCAGGAACAGGATGACGCCGCCGGCCACCCGCATCGAATCATCGGTCAGATGCATCAGGTCCAGGAAGTTGCGGCCAAAGAACATGAAGGCGGACAGCACCAGGAAGGCGATCAGGCATTCGCGGTAGACCACGCGGCGGCGGCGTTCCGGCTTGACCTGCTTGAGCGCGGCGATGAACAGCGGAATATTGCCCAGCGGATCGGTGATCAGGATCAGCAGGACGGTGGCGGACAGGAAAGAGGTTTGCATGGTGTGTGCTTGCAGCGTTGAGTGGTGTCAATGGCGCGCAGGCCCTGTGCGTAAGGCTCTGGATTTTTAAGCGCGCGTCCGGGCGGGATTATCTCACGGCGATGCCGAATGGGTTAGTCCGGATTGCGACGGTTTTATTCGTTTGGCTTGCCGCCTCAGTCTGCCCGCCAGGCGGGGCTGGCGGGCGTTGACGAGATCAGCTCAGTTCCTGCAAGGCTTCATAAGCCTGTTGCAAACGACGAGCGAAGGGCTCGAGCAGACAATACATCTGCTCGCGCGCCAGATGCTCGATCTCGGACTGGTCCAGCAGCGTCAGCAGCCCGGCCAGCGCGCTGCTGATCTGGCCCAACTCCAGCGAGGCGGTGTGACAGATGTCGTGGACGTGTCGGCTGCATTGCGCCAGCCGTTCCAGTTCGGGTTCGCAGAGGCGCTGCGCGTGCAGCTGCTGGATCAGGCGGTCTAGTTCGATGAGGCTGGGGACGGGATTCATGGCTGAGCCTCCGGAAGCGGGGCGCGGGCCGGCGTGTCGCGGGCGGGGGATAGCTGAACAAGGGTAGAACCAACATGGGGAACGCTCCTTTTTCGTGGTCCGCCTGCGGGCTCGCTCTCAAACGGGCTGGCAGGCGCGTGACGAGGTTGAGAGACCGGGAAAAAGGAAACCGGTAGGCCGTTAAGGCCTCCCCGCCACGGCCCGCCGGATGGCAAGGCAATAGCGTTTCGGACGCGACTGTTACACAGTGGCATCCCCCTTTTTCCTTTATATGGGCTCTCACACCCAGCGCCGTTAAGTGAAACGGCACGCGGCGATTGTTGCCGATGGGCTGGGTGGGGTCAAGCGGCAGCGTCCAGCTGTGCTGTGTTGTCGGTCTTATCCGATGATATTGATTTTGGTACTGATTTATGGTACCAATTGAGTGTGAAACGAAAACACTTGATCACCTTGCAGTTGATCTTCACGCGTCCAGTCAGCGCCAATATCCGGTGGAGCGATATTGAGGCTTTGTTTCAGGAGCCGGGTGTAGAGCCTATTCACGATCTCGCGAGCTAGAGCGAGACAAGGCGAAAGTGGCTGAGAAAGCGGAATGTACATTTGGTACATGAGCATTTCGAAGCCGGTTTCAACGCCGTATCGCCGACGCGCAGCAGTTCGTGAATAGGGTCTGAGATTGAGGAGCGTGAAGGGAGGGATATCTGCGTTGCCTTATTCGGTGTGGTGAGGGTGTTTCATCGGCCCCATCCTTCTCCGGATACGGACAAGGGAGCGGTGGCCGCAATTAGAAAATGGCTGGAAACCAACGGGGTGACACCATGAAGAATATTCTACAGATTGAAGGCTACCGAGCTGTGATCAGCTATGACCCGGAAATCGACATGTTTCGCGGCGAGTTTCTGGGCTTGAGCGGCGGAGCGGATTTTTATGCAGGCGATGTCGCAAGCCTCAAACGAGAAGCCGAAATATCGCTGCGCGTGTATCTGGACGCATGCCGCGAGAAGGGGCTGCAGCCTCTTAAAACCTATTCGGGAAAATTCAATGTGCGCATTGCGCCGCGCTTGCATGAAATGGCGGCGGCAGCGGCGTCGGCCGAGTCCAAGAGCTTGAACGAATGGGTGGAGGCGGCGATCGAGGAGCGGGCGGAGGCCATGGACCTCAAAACGGCTTAAACACCGCATGGTTCAATCTTGGGGCCTCCGCTGGAGTGCTCCATGAAAAACGGCGAGCCATGGCTCGCCGTTTTGCTGTCCGCGCGCGGTGTTACTCCGCGGCGTGATCGTCCTGCTCGATGGCTTCGGCCTGCTCGCCCGGTTTTTCCTTGCGGGCGCTGCCTTCCACCATATTGATGACGAACAGCCGGCATTGCAGCGAGCCGTTGTACAGCGGGGTGCGGCGCTTGGGCGACAGATGGATCAGCTTGGCCAGGCGCAGGTCGCCGCTGAACAGGTTGGCGTGCCAGCCGGCGAAGTGGGCCTTCAGCCAGTCGCCCAGCAGCGGATACCACTCGGCCAGCTGGTCCAGTTCGTCCATGCGCACGCCGTAGGGCGGGTTGGCCACCAGGATGCCGTTTTCGCCGTTGGGGCGGGCGTCCAGCACGTCCATCGCCTTCAGTTCCACCAGGCCGGAGAGGCCGGCGCGTTCCAGGTTGTCCTTGGCGACGTTGATGATGGCCTGGTCGCGGTCGGAGCCGTTGATCGCCAGCTTGGCCAGCGGTTTTTCCGCGTGCTGGGCGTCCAGCAGCAGTTTTTCCCAACTGGCGGAATCGAAGCCGCGCAGTTTCTGGAAGGCGAATTTGCGTTGGCGGCCCGGCGCGCGGTTCAGCGCGATGTCGGCGGCTTCCACCAGGAAGGTGCCGCTGCCGCACATCGGGTCCAGCAGCGGCTGGCTGCCGTTGTAGCCGGTCAGCATCAGGATGCCGGCGGCCAGGTTTTCACGCAGCGGCGCGTCGCCGGTTTCCTGGCGCCAGCCGCGCTTGAACAGCGGTTCGCCGCTGGTGTCCAGGTAGATGGTGGCGCTGTCTTCGGTCAGGAAGACGTGGACGCGCACGTCCGGGTGGCGGGTGTCGACATTGGGCCGGCCCAGCTGAGCCTGGCGGAAGCGGTCGCAGATCGCGTCCTTCACCTTCAGCGAGATGAAGTCCAGGCTCTTGAAGTGGCAGCGGATGGCGTCGGTCTTCAGCTTAATGCTGTTGGACACGTCGAACCAGCGCGGCCAGTCCACATTCATCGCCAGGCGGTAGATGTCTTGCTCATTGCGGTAGCCGCCCTGGGCCAGTTGCAGCAGCACGCGGCTGGCGGTGCGGCTGTGCAGGTTGGCCGCCATCAGCAGATCGCGGTCGCCGGCGAAGGCCACGCCGCCGTCGGCGGTGGCGATGTCGCGCGCGCCCAGGCCGCGCAACTCGTCGGCCAGGATGGCTTCCAGGCCGCGCGGGCAGGGGGCGAACAAGGACAGCACGCTGTCGCGCACCTGGGTCAGGCTCGGGGCCTGGCGTTCGGACGGCGCATGACGCGGCGCGTCGGCGTGGCGATGCTCGCCGCGGGTTTCCACGCGGTGCTGGTCGCCCAGCGGTTTCAGGCTGCCGGCGCCCGGCTTGCCGAACAATTGACGGGCTTCGCCTTCGCGACGCTCGTGGCGCGGGCGTTCTTCCTGTTGCCAGCTTTGGCGCGGCGCGCGTTCGGCGTCGTCGCGGCGGACGTCGTTGTCGCGATAGGACGGCTTGCTGAACAGCTTGCGCGTGCCGCCTTCGCTACGCTCGGCCGGTTCGCCTTGCGGACGGTCCTGGCGCGGCGCTGCTTCGGCGTCGTCGCGGCGGCTGCGGTTGTCGTGTTCGGCGGATTTGCCGAACAGTTTGCGCGGCGCTTGTTCGGTGTCGTCGCGGCGGAAACGGTTGTCGCGGTCGCCGTGCTCGCGTTCCTGCCACGGTTTGCGCGGCGCGTGTTCGGCGTCGTCGCGGCGGAAACGGTTGTCGCGGTCGCCGTGCTCGCGCTCCTGCCACGGCTTGCGCGGCGCTTGCTCGGCGTCGTCGCGGCGGAAACGGTTGTCGCGGTCGCCGTGCTGGCGTTCCTGCCAGGGTTTGCGCGGCGCGTGTTCGGCGTCATCACGCTGGAAGCGCTGGTCGCGGTCGCCGTGCTGGCGTTCTTGCCACGGTTTGCGCGGCGCGTGTTCGGCGTCATCACGCTGGAAGCGCTGGTCGCGGTCGCCGTGCTGGCGTTCTTGCCACGGTTTGCGCGGCGCCTGCTCGGCGTCGTCGCGGCGGAAGTTGTTGTCGCGATTGGCCGGCTTGCCGAACAGTTTGCGCGGACCCTCTTCGCGCTGCTCGCTGTGCTGGCGTTCCTGCCAAGGCTTGCGCGGCGCCTGTTCGGCGTCGTCGCGGCGGAAGCGCTGTTCGCGATCGCTGGAAGGATTGAACGGCTTGCGCGGCTGATCGACATGGCGTTCGCCGTCGCGTTGCTGCCAGCGCGGCTTGCCCTGCGGCGCGCCTTGTTCGCCGTCCCGCTCCAGATGCAGCGGTTTGCGGCCGGACGGGCCGCGGTCGCGGCTATACGGTTTGCGTTCCGGCTCCACGTCCGCGGCGGCGTTCAGCGGCTTGCGGCCGGATGGGCCGCGGTCGCGGCTGTAGTCGCGCGGTTCGCGGTCTTCGCGGTGATGGAAGGGCTTCTTGGGGCCGCTGCCTTGCGGGCGTTCTTCGCCGTCGCGGGCGAAGCTGCGCGGCTGCCAGTTGTTGCCGCGCTCTTTATTGAAGCGATCCTTATTGAAGCTGTCTTGGCCTTCGTTGCGCTCAAAGCGCTGCTGGCCTTGCGGCCGGCGGTCGTTGCCATACGGCTTGTCGCGCCCGGCCTGTTGGTCGCGTCCCTGATAGGGGCCGCGCTTGCCGCCGTCGCGCGGGCCTTGTCCCTGTCCTGGGCCGCGGTCTTGCCAATTGGGCTTGGCGTTGCCCGGACGCGGGCCGGAATAGGGCGCGCGCGGCGCGGCGTCGGCCGAAGGCGCTTTCTTCTGGATCACGGGGCTTTTGCCGGCCGGGCTGTCTCCGCCTGCCGGCGAACTGGCCTCATTGTCGCGGCTATTGAATTCGCGGCGCATATTGGCACGCTGGCGGGAACGGAAACTGGACATGGAACTTCCTTGAGTAAGCAGACTTTTAAGCAATTCTTTGATTTTAACTTATTTGTCCGGAGGCTGCTTGGTGACAGCGAGGCTTTCCGCTACCATATCCGGTTCGATTCAAGATGATAGACGATGCTGCACAGCTCCTTCGCCGCGCGCCTGACCGCCTGGCAAAAAACGCATGGACGCCATGATCTGCCGTGGCAGGTCAGCGACCCGTACCGGATCTGGCTGTCCGAGATCATGCTGCAACAGACCCAGGTCAAAAGCGTGCTGGAATATTACCCGCGCTTCCTCGCCCGCTTTCCGGACGTGACGGCGCTGGCCGCCGCGCCGCAGGAGGACGTGCTGGCCTTGTGGAGCGGCCTGGGCTATTACAGCCGGGCGCGCAATCTGCACAAGGCGGCGCAGATGGTGATGGCCGAGTTTGGCGGCCGCTTTCCGGTCGAGCGCCTGCAACTGGAGCGCCTGCCCGGCGTGGGGCGTTCCACCGCCGCGGCGATTGCTTCTTTCGCTTTCGGCCAGCGGGAAACCATTCTGGACGGCAACGTCAAGCGCGTGCTGACCCGTTGCTTCGGCATCGACGGCTTCCCTGGCGAGAAGCCGGTGGAACAGCGTTTGTGGCGATTGGCCGAAGCGTTGCTGCCGCAGGATGCGGCGCTGATGAGCGCCTACACTCAAGGTTTGATGGACCTGGGCGCCACGGTGTGCAGCCGCGGCAAACCGGCCTGTACCGTCTGTCCCATGGTGGACGGCTGCGCGGCGGCGCGCGAGGGCCGCACCGGCGAGCTGCCGACGCCGCGGCCGAAGAAGACGGTGCCCACGCGCCATACGGTGATGTTGCTGGCCACCCATGGCGACAAGGTGTGGCTGTTGCGGCGGCCGCCCAGCGGCATCTGGGGCGGTTTGCTGTCCTTGCCGGAGTTTGAGACTTCGTTGCAGATCGAGGACTGGCTGGCGCGCAACGGCCACGGCGACGTGTTGCCGGCCTGGCCGGAACTGGAGCATGTGTTTACGCATTACCGATTGATCATTACGCCGGTGCCGCTGCGCTTGGACGCGTTGCGCGCGGAGGCGGTGATGGAGGACAGCGGGCAGTGGCTGCCCTTGTCCGTGGCCCCGGACGCCGGGGTGCCGGCGCCGGTGCGCCGGCTGTTGTTGCGTTTGGCCGAGTAGCCGAGCGCTGTCGAAACACGATTTGATTGAGTTACTGGGTTGATATGGTTTCCGTAGTTCGTTCGATGGCTGACACCCTGGCAGACGCGGCCAATCCGCAACGCTGGCTGGAGGGCTTGTCTTCTTCGCTGAGCGGAGAAGAGCAGGCGATGCTCACTCGCGCCTTGGACGAGGCGCGCGCCTTGTACTGCGGCAAGACCATGGCCCAGACCGGCGAGGACTTGTTCAGCCACGCGGTGGCCGCCGCCGCCATCGTGGCGGATCTGAATCTGTTGCCGGACGCCATCGTCGCCACCTTGATGTTCGCCGCTTCGGATTACCGTGAGGACTGGCAGCCCTGGCTCTGCGAAACCTTCAATCCCACGGTGGCGGTGCTGGTGGAGGGGGTCAACGGCGTGCGCCGCATCACCGAGCTGGCGCGCATCGACAAGCTGTCCACGCCGGAAGAGCGCGCGCGCCAGGCGGAAACCATGCGCAAGATGCTGCTGGCCATGGTGGCCGACATCCGCGTGGTGCTGATCAAGCTGGCCTGGCGCACCCAGACCATGCACTACCTGGCCGAGGTGGAGGACGAGACGGTGCGCCGCCGCATCGCCACCGAGACCCTGGATCTGTTCGCGCCGCTGGCCAACCGCCTGGGGGTGTGGCAGATCAAGTGGGAGCTGGAGGACCTGGGCTTCCGCCATACCGAGCCGGACAGCTACAAGCGCATCGCCAAGCTGTTGGACGAGCGCCGGCTGGAGCGCATCGACTATATCGACCGGCTGCTGGACACCCTGCGCGCGGAGCTGAAGAACGCCGGCGTCAAGGCGGAAGTGGCCGGCCGGCCCAAGCACATCTTCTCCATCTGGAAGAAGATGAAGAAGAAAAAGCTGGATTTCTCCGAGCTCTACGACATCCGCGCGGTGCGCATCCTGGTGGAGCGGCTGCCGGACTGCTATACGGCGCTGGGCATCATTCACGGCACCTGGCAGCCGATTCCCGGCGAGTTCGACGACTACATCTCCCATCCCAAGGCCAATAATTACCGCAGCCTGCACACCGCGGTGATCGGGCCGGAGGACAAGGCGGTGGAGGTGCAGATCCGCACCTTCGAGATGCACGAGCACGCCGAGTTCGGCGTGGCCGCGCATTGGCGCTACAAGGAGGGCGGCAAGGGCGACGCGGCCTATGAGGAGAAAATCTCCTGGCTGCGCCAGTTGCTGGACTGGCGCGAGGAGATGTCGGACCGCGAAGGCCTGGCCGAGGCGTTTAAGACCGAGCTGTTCGCCGACACCATCTATGTGCTGACGCCGCAGGGCCGGGTGATGGCCTTGCCGTTTGGCGCCACCCCCATCGATTTCGCCTATTCGGTGCACACCAATTTGGGCCATCGCTGCCGCGGCGCCAAGGTGGAAGGGCAGATCGTGCCCTTGTCCACGCCGCTGCAAAACGGCCAGCGGGTGGAGATCATCACCGCCAAGGAGGGCGGGCCGTCGGTGAACTGGCTGCACGACGGCTGGGTGAAGAGCCATCGCGCCATTTCCAAGATCCGCCAGCACATCCGCCTGCTCAACGCCGACACCGTGCGCGAAACCGGCAAGATGTTGTTCGAGCGCGAGCTGGCGCGCCACAGCCATATGCAGCCCAATCTGGGCGCGTTGGCGGAGAAGCTGGGCTACGACAAGCTGGAGGAAGTGTACGGCGCGCTGGGCCACGGCGAGCTGACCACGCGGGTGGTGTCCAACGCCATCGTCAGCTTCGCGCCGCCGCCGCCGGCGGACGTGGCGCCGGAAAGTCTGGTCAAGGCCAGCAAGGGCGGCCATGACGCGGGCGGCGTGTTGATCGAGGGCGTGGACAATCTGATGACGGTGCTGGCCAAGTGCTGCAAGCCGGCGCCGCCGGACGGGGTGATGGGCTTCGTCACCAAGGGGCGCGGCATTTCCATTCACCGCACGAGCTGCCTGACGCTGAAAAAACTGTCGGTGGAAGCGCCGGAGCGGCTGATCGCCGCGGAATGGGGCGACCAGCGCAGCAGCGTCTTCCCCATCGACATCGAAATCATCGCCATGGACCGGCCCGGCCTGCTGCGCGATCTGTCCGACGTGCTGTCGCGCGAGAAGCTGAACCTGATCGGCGTCAACACCCTGTCGCGAGACACTCGCGCCCGCATGCGTTTCACCGTGGAGGTGCGCCAGGTGCAGGACATCAGCCGGGTGCTGTCGCGGATGATGGAGTTGAGCGGGGTGCAGGAGGCGCGGCGTTTGTAAGAACCTGTTGACGATCTGCTGCGCGTCGGTAGAGAGATTGTGCGATGAGTGCCTCCTTCGAAATGCTCATGTACCACGCGTACATTCCGCTTTCTCAGCTGTTTTCGCCTTGTCTCGCCTTAGCTTGCGAGATCGTAAACACGTTCTAAGGCGCGGCCGAGTTTGCGTTGGCACAAGTTCACTGTGGCTGTGCATTGCTTTGACTTAAAGAAATTTTCATAATGGTTTTTTTGCGCCGCCGCCCGCCGGCGGCGCTGAGGTTTTGGAACGCTTGGCGAGCGCGCCTGGCCGTTCAATTTTGAAAGGTTTGTTAGCTCATGTCCGAACTGATCGCCGCGGCCCGCCGCGCCCTGTCCCTGATGGATCTCACCACGCTGAACGACGACGACACCAATGACAAGGTCGCCGCGCTGTGCCGCAAGGCCAAGAGCGACGCCGGCACCGTGGCCGCGGTCTGCGTGTATCCGCGCTTCGTGCCCATCGCCAAGAAAACCCTGCGCGAGGCCGGCTGCCCCGAGGTCAAAGTGGCCACCGTCACCAACTTCCCGGCCGGCGATGAGGACATCGCCGTCGCGGTGGCGGAAACCCGCGCCGCGATCGCCTACGGCGCGGACGAGGTGGACGTGGTGTTCCCGTACCGCGCGCTGATGGCCGGTAACCGCGAGGTGGGCGCGCAACTGGTGGCGGCCTGCAAGGACGCCTGCGAAGGCAAGACGCTGAAAGTCATCATTGAGAGCGGCGAGCTGAAGGACGAGGCGCTGATCCGCGAGGCCAGCCTGATCTCGATCCAGGCCGGCGCCGATTTCATCAAGACCTCCACCGGCAAGGTGCCGGTGAACGCCACGCTGGAAGCGGCCGGCGTGATGCTGTCCGCCATCCGCGAAACCGGCGGCGCTTGCGGCTTCAAGGCGGCAGGCGGCGTGCGCACCGCGGCCGAGGCGGCGGAATACCTGGACTTGGCCGAGCATCTGCTGGGCGCGGGCTGGGTGAGCGCCGAGCGCTTCCGTTTCGGTGCTTCCGGCCTGCTGGGCAATTTGCAGGCGGAAATTGAAGGGGGCGAGGTTAAGCCGATCAGCGGCTATTGATCGCTCGCCGTTTCATCGCCGCTGACAAAACCCCTGATGCTGCGTTGCACCGACTTGTCGTACTCAAGTACTGCCTGCGTCGGTGCGCCTTGCCTCAGGTGCGCTAAGCGGTTTTGTTAGCGGCTCTTAATTCTTGGCCGTGGCGTGGGTCCCGGCCATTATTTATTGCTCGCGGCGGGTTTCGCCGCGGCAGGCGCAAGGCAGGGAGAATGCCATGTTTTTGCCTCAGGAAATCATTCGCAAGAAACGCGACGGCCAGGCGCTGTCGCAACAGGACATCCAGCAGTTCGTTGCCGGCATTACCGATGGCAGCGTGGCGGACAGCCAAATCTCCGCGCTGACCATGGCGGTGTACTTCAACGGCATGGCGCTGGAAGAAAACGTGCACATGGCTTTGGCGATGCGCGACTCCGGCCGTCGCATGCACTGGGGCGACCTTAATTTGCCGGGCCCAGTGGTGGACAAGCATTCCACCGGCGGCGTCGGCGATGTGGTGTCGCTGATGTTGGGGCCCATGGTGGCCGCCTGCGGCGGCTTCGTGCCGATGATCTCCGGCCGCGGCCTGGGCCATACCGGCGGCACGCTGGACAAACTGTCGGCGATTCCCGGCTACAACCCCTTCCCCAGCCCGGACGAGTTCCGCCGCGTGGTCAAGGACGTGGGCGTGGCCATCATCGGCCAGACTTCTGACCTGGCGCCGGCCGACCGCCGCGTTTACGCGGTGCGCGACGTGACCGCGACGGTGGAATCGGTGGCGATGATCACCGCGTCCATCCTGTCCAAGAAACTGGCAGCCGGCCTGGACGCCCTGGTGATGGACGTGAAGGCCGGCACCGGCGCCTTCATGCCGACGATGGAGAAATCCGTGGAGCTGGCCGAGCGCATCGTCAAGGTGGGCAACGGCGCCGGCGTGGCCACCAGCGCGCTGATCACCGAAATGAGCCAGCCTCTGGCCTGGACCGCCGGCAACAGCATAGAAACCCGCGAGGCGGTGCGTTATCTGAAGGGCGACGAGCGCAATCCGCGCTTGCATGAAGTGACCATGGCGCTGTGCGCCGAAATGCTGGTGGTGGGTAAGCTGGCCAAGGACGAGGCCGAGGCGCGCGATAAGCTGCAGACCGCATTGGATTCCGGCCGCGCCGCCGAGATCTTCGGCCGCATGGTGGCCGCGCTGGGCGGCCCGGCCGACTTCATGGAGAACTATGATTCCCATATGGCGGCCGCGCCCATCGTGCGCCCGGTGTTTGCGGAACGCGCCGGCTTCGTCGGCGGCATGGACACCCGCGGCATCGGCATGGCGGTGTGCGCGCTGGGCGGCGGACGCCGCCTGCCCAGCGACGAGCTGGACTTCCGCGTTGGTCTGTCCCGCTTCGTCGAGCTGGGCCAGCGCATCGACGCCGGCGCGCCCTTGGCTTATATTCATGCGGCCGACGAAAACAGCTTCGCCGACGCGGAGCGCCGCCTCAAGGCGGCGATCCAACTGGCAGACGCGGCACCTTCCGCGCTGCCGCTGGTCTATCAGAAGATTCGCCAGCAGTAATCCCGGAGCGGCAATATGAAACGAGCCATCATTCTGATTCTGGACTCGCTGGGCATCGGCGCCGCCGCCGACGCCCCGCAGTTCGGCGATGCCGGCAGCAATACGCTGGGCCACATCGCCATGGAGGCGGCCGCCGGCCGCGCCAACGTCGGCCGCCACGGCGCGCTGACCCTGCCCAATCTGTCCCGCATGGGCTTGGGCCACGCCTGCCGCTTGTCCTCCGGCTATTTCCCGGAAGGCATGGACCCGGCCGAGCCGGTGGCGGCTTACGGTTACGCGCGCGAGCTGTCCAGCGGCAAAGACACGCCGTCCGGCCATTGGGAAATCGCCGGCGTGCCGGTGCTGTTCGACTGGGGCTATTTCAGCGATCACGACAACAGCTTCCCGCAGGAGCTGCTGGACGCCATCGTCGCCAAGGCGGAGCTGCCCGGCTATCTGGGCAACTGCCACGCCTCCGGCACTGAAATCCTGGACCGTCTGGGCGAGGAGCATATGAAGAGCGGCAAGCCCATCTTCTACACCTCGGCGGACTCGGTGTTCCAGATCGCCTGTCATGAAGAGACGTTCGGGCTGGAGCGGCTGTATCAGCTGTGCAAGATCACCCGCGAACTGCTGGAGCCCTACAATATCGGCCGCGTCATCGCGCGGCCCTTCGTCGGCGAGGGCAAGGGCCAGTTCGTGCGCACCGGCAACCGCAAGGACCTGGCGGTGGAACCGCCGGCGGCCACAGTGCTGGAAAAGCTGGCCAAGGCCGGCGGCGACGTGGTGTCCATCGGCAAGATCGCCGACATCTACGCCCATGTCGGCATCACCCACAAGCACAAGGCCACCGGCTTCGACCAGCTGTGGGACGCCACCTTGGGCGCGATGCGCGACCATGGCGAACGCCCGGCCATCATCATGGCCAACTTCGTCGACTTCGACTCCAGCTACGGCCACCGCCGCGACACCGCCGGCTACGCCCGCGCGCTGGAGGAGTTCGACGCGCGGCTGCCGGAAGTGATGGCGGCGCTGGGCGACGACGATATCCTGATCCTGTCCGCCGACCACGGTTGCGACCCCACCTGGGAAGGCACGGACCATACCCGCGAACATATTCCGGTGCTGTGCTACGGCAAGAAGGTGCCGGCGGGCTCGCTGGGCGAGCGCGCCACCTTCGCCGACATCGGCCAGACCGTGGCGGCCCACCTGGGCCTGAGCCCTATGGATTACGGCCAGTCCTTCCTGTGAGGCGAGGCTGAATGACGCACGCCCCGGCGTCTGTGCGCCGGGGCTCTTTTGAATCTGGAGACTAAAGACGATGGCGACCCCGCATATCAACGCCCAGCCGGGCGATTTTGCCGAAACCGTATTGATGCCCGGCGATCCGCTGCGCGCCAAGATGATCGCGGAAACCTTCCTGGAAGACGCCAAGCTGGTGACCACGGTGCGCAATGTGTTCGGCTACACCGGCACTTACCAGGGCAAGCGCCTGTCGGTGATGGCCCACGGCATGGGCATTCCGTCCGCCAGCATCTACACCACCGAGCTGATCAAGGACTACGGCGTCAAGAACATCATCCGCATCGGTTCCTGCGGCGCGGTGACGCCGGACATCAAGCTGCGCGAACTGTTCGTCGCCATGGGCGCGTCCACCGACAGCAAGGTCAACCGCATGCGCTTCAACGACCACGACTACGCCGCCATCGCCGATTACGGCCTGCTGCGCGCCGTGGTGGACACCGCGGCGGAGCAGGGCAAGCCGGTGACGGTGGGCAATGTGTTCTCCGCCGACCTGTTCTACGGCGTTCAGCCCAATATGCTGGAAGTGCTGGACAAGATGCAGGTCAAGGTGATCGAGATGGAACTGGCCGGCATCTACAGCGTGGCCGCGCAATACGGCGCGCGCGCGGTGGGCATTCTGACCGTGTCCGACATCATCCCCACCGGCGAGGCCACCAGCGCCGAAGAGCGTCAAACCACTTTCCGCGACATGATGGAAGTGGCTTTGGCGGCGGCGCTCAAGCTGTAAGCTTTTGCCGATTGTCAGACAGCGTGGCGGGGGCAGGGCTCCCGCCTTAGCGTTGCCAGGCGGGGAAATCAGGGTGAAAAATGAAATCGCCTTATTTTTTCCTTGCAGTGCCGCAGTGCTTTTGTCCTTGATTTAACAGAGACTCCAGCCAGATGTGGCGTAAAAAGCCACGCTTTATAGTGCAATGCACAAAAAGCCTTGCAATGAAGCAAACCTATGCAGATAATGAAACCTGCATCAGGACGTGGCATGCAAAGTGTGCGTTTTGGTGTTGTCTCCTCCATCCTCCTTCTTTAGGTGGAACTTGGCGCAACAAAGCTAGATGTTGCGCTTTTTTTTTGTCCCGCCGCCGCTAATTCCCTTATTCCGCCTGCATTTTCTCCTCTGCGCGAGCACCGCCGTCAAGTAGCCGGATTTCTGTTGTCTCACAAGGGTTTGACAGCTGGATCGGGGCTGTAATAGAATCCGTAACTTTCAAGAATTACGATGGAAGAGTTCCATGAAGACCTTTTCTGCCAAGCCGCATGAGGTTAAACGCGACTGGTTTGTGGTCGATGCCAACGACAAGGTTTTGGGCCGCCTCGCTGCTGAGATCGCCCGTCGCCTGCGTGGCAAGCACAAGCCGGAATACACCCCGCACGTAGATACCGGCGATTTCATCGTCGTGGTCAACGTCGAGAAGCTGCGCGTTACCGGTGCCAAGGCACAAGACAAGAAGTACTACCGTCACTCCGGCTACCCGGGTGGTATCTACGAGCGCAGCTTCACCGAACTGCAAGACAAGTTCCCTGAGCGCGTTCTGGAAAAAGCCGTTAAAGGCATGCTGCCGAAGGGCCCGCTGGGTTACGCCATGATCAAGAAGCTCAAGGTGTACTCCGGTTCCGAGCATCCGCACACTGCTCAACAGCCGAAAGTGCTGGAAATCTGATTTTAAGGCGTAGAAATGAACGGTAAATACTACTACGGCACCGGCCGTCGCAAGAGCTCCGTTGCTCGCGTGTTCATGCAAAAGGGCTCGGGCCAGATCATCGTTAACGGCAAGCCCGTTGATGAATATTTCGCTCGTGAAACCGGCCGCATGGTAATCCGCCAGCCGCTGGCGCTGACCGAAAACCTCGAGTCCTTCGACATCAAGGTGAACGTTGTCGGCGGCGGCGAAACCGGCCAAGCCGGCGCGATCCGTCACGGCATCACCCGCGCGCTGATCGACTTCGACACCGCGTTGAAGCCGGCTCTGTCCGCTGCTGGTTACGTGACCCGCGACGCTCGTGAAGTTGAGCGTAAAAAAGTCGGCCTGCGCAAAGCTCGCCGCGCCAAGCAGTTCTCCAAGCGTTAATTCGCCGAATTCTGTTTTCAAGAAAACCGCCTGCGTTTGCCAGGCGGTTTTTTCTTGCCTGTCGTTTCTCCGCTTCCATCCCATCCATATTGCAAGGCAGCATCGCAGTGCCTACACTGTCGTTTTTGCGACGCGCTTTTACATAAAGGAATGGGCATGATCAAGGTGGGAATCGTCGGGGGCACCGGCTACACGGGTGTCGAACTGCTGCGCTTGCTGGCGGGCCATCCGTCGGCGCGCGTGACCGCGGTCACCTCGCGCAAGGAGGCCGGCATGAAAGTGGCCGACCTGTTCCCCAGCTTGCGAGGCCGCATCGATCTGGCCTTCTCCACGCCCGACGAAGCGCGCTTGCGGGATTGCGATGTGGTGTTTTTCGCCACACCCAACGGCATAGCGATGAATGAGGCGCGAGAATTGCTGGCCGCCGGCGTGCGAGTGGTGGATCTGGCCGCCGATTACCGGATCCGGGACGTCGCCGAATGGGAAAAATGGTATGGCATGAGCCACGGCTCGCCGGACCTGGTGGCCGAAGCGGTGTACGGTCTGCCGGAAATCAACCGCGAGGCCATCCGCGGCGCGCGGCTGGTGGCGAATCCGGGCTGCTATCCGACCGCGGTGCAATTGGGCTTCCTGCCCTTGATCGAAGCCGGCGCGGTGGAGCTTTCCAGCCTGATCGCCGATTGCAAGTCGGGCGTGTCCGGCGCAGGGCGCAAGGCGGAGGTGGGCGCCTTGCTGGCCGAGGCGGGTGATTCCTTCAAGGCTTACGGCGTGTCCGGTCACCGGCATTTGCCTGAAATCCGCCAGGGCCTGGGCCGGGCGGCCGCGCAGCCGGTGGGCCTGACCTTCGTGCCGCACCTGACGCCGATGATACGCGGCATCCACGCCACGCTTTACGCGCGGCTGAAGGCCGACGTGGATGTGCAGGCGTTGTTCGAGCGCCGCTACGAGGGCGAGCACTTCGTCGACGTGCTGCCGACCGGCAGCCATCCGGAGACGCGCTCGGTGCGCGGCGCCAATGTCTGCCGCATCGCCGCGCACAGGCCGCAGGGCGGGGATACCGTGGTGGTGTTGTCGGTGATAGACAATCTGGTCAAGGGCGCGGCCGGCCAGGCAGTGCAGAACATGAACCTGATGTTCGGCCAGCCGGAGCGGGCCGGACTGGACATCGTTCCCTTGCTGCCTTGAGGCGTCGGCGCATGCGCGGAAAGAACTAGTTCGCTTGAAGACTCGCCATCGGCCCCAATATCCGACTAAAATAGTGGGTGAATGCCGCTCTGCCGGCTTTAGAAGGGGTTTGAGAAACCGCAGCGCGCACGCAGCCAGGCCGCTAGCGGACCGTTGGCGGGTTTCTCAAGGCCCCGGAACTGAATTGCGAGGTTTGACATGACTACTGCTGCAACTGAAATGCCGTCCCCGATCAACTTCAGCGCAAGCGCTTGTTCCAAGGTGCAGGAGCTGATCGCCGAGGAAGGCAATCCCGATCTGAAACTGCGCGTCTTCGTGACCGGCGGCGGCTGCTCCGGCTTCCAATACGGTTTCACATTTGACGAAATTGCAAATGAAGACGATACCGCTATAGAGAGACAAGGCGTGACCTTCCTGGTGGATCCGATGAGCTACCAGTACCTGGTCGGCGCCGAAATCGATTATCAGGAAAGCCTGGAGGGCTCCCAGTTCGTGATCCGCAATCCGAACGCCACCACCACCTGCGGTTGTGGTTCGTCGTTCTCGGTGTGATCCGGACGCGGTAGAATACAGGCTCGGGCTTTTGCCCGGGCCTTTTTTATGGGGACAACAAAATGAATAAGCCGCCACCCGTCGTCTTGCCGAAGATCGAATTCACCCGTGAGTTCGCGTTTAGCGACGCCGACTTCGAGCGCATTCGCAAACTGATCTACAAGGAAGCGGGCATTTCGTTGAACCCGTCGAAGAAAGACATGGTTTACGGCCGCCTGGTGCGTCGCATCCGCGAACTGAAGCTGCCCGGCTTCGCCGCCTACGTCGATTTCCTGGAGTCGATCAGCGGCAAGCGCGAGTTCGAACAGTTCGTCAACGCGCTGACCACCAATCTGACTTTCTTCTTCCGCGAAGAACACCATTTCCCGCTGCTGGCCGAGCATCTTAAGAAAAAAGCGACGGCCGGCGGAGAACTGGCGATCTGGTGCGCGGCCTCGTCCACCGGCGAAGAGCCGTACTCGCTGGCGATCACCGCGCTGGAGGCGGTGCCGGGCGCGCGCATCAGCGTGTTGGCCACGGACTTGGACACCAGCGTGCTGGAAACCGGGCGCAAGGGCATTTACGCCGCCGACAAGGTGGCGCGCCTGCCGCCGGGCTACGCCGCCAAGTATTTCGACAAGCAGCCGGACGGCAGCTTCCAGGCCAAGGCCCAGCTGCGCAATATGATCACCTTCCAGCGTTTGAACCTGGTGGAGAGCAACTGGTCGGTCAAGCGCCAGTTCGACGCCATTTTCTGCCGCAATGTGATGATTTATTTCGACCGCGACACTCAGTTCGGCGTGCTCAAGCGCTTTGCGCCGCTATTGAAGCCGGACGGCCTGCTCTTCGTCGGTCATTCCGAGAATTTCTATTTCGCGTCGGACTATTTCCATCTGCGCGGCAAGACGGTTTACGAGCACGCGAAGAAGCCGTAACGGCAGATCGCGGCTGGCACGGCCAATGGGCAAGCGGGTCTTGCCCATTGGCTTTTGTGGAGAGTCGATGCGAGTAGTTGTCCTGGGCGCCGGCGTCATCGGCGTATCCACCGCCTGGTTTTTGGCGGAGAAGGGCCACCAGGTGGTGGTGGTGGACCGCGCCAGCGGCGCGGCGAGAGAAACCAGTTTCGCCAACGGCGGCCAGATCTCAGTCAGCCAGTCCGAGCCTTGGGCCAATCCGCGCGCGCCGTGGCGGGTGTTGCGCTGGCTGTTGCGCGACGACGCGCCGCTGCTGTTCCGGCCGCGGCTGGATGCGCAGCAATGGCGCTGGGGCCTGGATTTCCTGCGCGAATGCCTGCCGGGACGCAGCCAGCGCAATATGCGCCAGATGGTGGCGCTGGGCTTGTACAGCCGCGACACGCTGCGCGGTTTGCGCCGGGAACTGGGCATCGATTACCAGCAATTGCAGCGGGGCATTCTGACCCTGCTGTTCTCCGATGCGGAACGGGCCCAGGCCCAGGCCGGCTGCGCGCGGCTGCAAGCGCTGGGCGTGGAGAAAAGCCTGCTGACGCCGTTGCAGGCGCTGGAGCGGGAGCCGGCCTTGGCGCGCATTCTGCCTGAACTGAGTGGGGCGTGCTGGAGCCCGGACGACGAATCCGGCAATGTCCATCTCTTCACCGTCGCCCTGGCCCAGGCTTGCGCTATGCGGGGCGTGGAGTTCCGCTTCCAGACCCGGGTCAACGCGCTGGAGCGCGCGGATGGGGAGGTGAGCGGCGTCTCCGTCACCGCGGCCGACGGCGCTTACGAGCGGCTAGAGGCGGACGCCTATGTCTTGGCGCTGGGTTCTTATTCTCCCTTGTTGGCGGCGCAGGCCGGCTTGCGCTTGCCGGTGTACCCGGCCAAGGGTTATTCCGCCACCCTGCCGATTCTGGACGCCGCCGCCGCGCCGCTGACCAGCATTACCGACGAAGCCCACAAGGTGGTGGTGTCGCGGCTGGGCGACGAGCTGCGCATCGCCGGCACCGCCGAATTGTCCGGTTATTCCACCCATCTGGAGCCGCGGCGTTGCGACTTGCTGCTGCAGCGCGGCCGCGCCTTGTTCGGCGACGCCTGCGACTGGGAGCGCGCGCGTTTCTGGAGCGGCCTGCGGCCGGCCACCCCGGGCAATGTGCCGCTGATCGGCCCCAGCCGCTTGCGGCGCTTGTATCTGAACACCGGCCACGGCACCTTGGGCTGGACCGAGGGCGCCGGCTCCGGGCGGGCGCTGGCCGAGATCATCAGCGGCGAAACGCCGGCGCTGGATTTCGCGTTCTGCCGCGCCTGAGCGATAGGTTGAACTGAAGCGAGCCGATGCCCGACGCATGGTAAAATCGCGCCGATTCGGATTCCCATCGTCCGCCGCCGGCGGGCCAAGCCATTCATTTGCAAGGAAGATCGTCATGCGTATCGGAACGCCGCAAAGTCGCAGTGCCGTCAGGGTGATGTTGTTGGGCAGCGGGGAGCTGGGCAAGGAGGTGGTGATCGCCTTGCAGCGGCTGGGCGTGGAAACCGTCGCCGTGGACCGCTACGCCGGCGCGCCGGCGATGCAGGTCGCCCACGCCAGCCACGTGATCGACATGTCGGACGCCGCGGCCTTGCGCCGGCTGGTGGAGCAAGTGCGCCCGCATCTGATCGTGCCGGAGATCGAGGCCATCGCCACCGACGAGCTGTTGCGCATCGAGGCGGACGGTCTGGCCGAGGTGATACCCACCGCGCGCGCCGCCCATCTGACGATGAACCGCGAAGGGATACGGCGGCTGGCGGCGGAGGAGCTGGGCCTGCCCACCTCGCCGTACGCCTTCGCCTCCAGCTTGGAAGAACTGCAAGCCGCAATCGACGACGGCATCGGCTACCCCTGCCTGGTGAAGCCGGTGATGTCGTCCAGTGGCAAGGGCCAGTCGCTGTTGCGCGGGCCGGAGGACGTGGCTCAGGCTTGGCAATACGCGGCCAGCAGCGGCCGGGTGGACAAGGGCCGGGTGATCGTCGAGGGCTTCATTGATTTCGATTACGAAATCACCCAGCTGACCGTGCGCGCGGCGGACGGCGCGGGCGGCATCGCCACGCACTTCTGCGCGCCGGTCGGCCATTTGCAGCGCAGCGGCGATTACGTGGAGAGCTGGCAGCCCCAGCCCATGAGCGAACTGGCCTTGCTGCGCGCGCGCGAAGTGGCCAAGGCGGTGACCGACGCGCTGGGCGGCCGCGGTCTGTTCGGCGTCGAGCTGTTCATCAAGGGCGAACAAGTGTGGTTCTCCGAGGTGAGCCCGCGGCCGCACGATACCGGCTTGGTGACGCTGGCCACCCAACGCTGGTCCGAGTTCGAGCTGCACGCGCGCGCCATCCTGGGCCTGCCGGTGGACGCGGAGATCTCCAGCGCCGGCGCGTCGGCGGTGATATACGGCGGCCTGGACGAGGCCGGCATCGTTTTTGACGGCGTGGACCAGGCTTTGCGGGTGCCGGGCGCGGACCTGCGCTTGTTCGGCAAGCCTGAAAGTTATTTGAAGCGCCGCATGGGCGTGGCGCTGGCCACGGCCGAGACGGTGGAACAGGCCCGCGAGCGGGCCAGGACAGCGGCCGCGCTGGTGCGGCCGACGACGGGGAATGAAGCGTGAGCGATGAAGTGCGGGAAATGACGCCCTACCAATTATTGGGCGGCGAAGGCGTGGTGCGTTGGCTGACGGACCGCTTTTACGACATCATGGACAGCGACCCGTCGGTCAAGCCGCTGCGCGACATGCATCCGCAGGATCTGGCCGGTTCGCGCCAGAAGCTGTTCATGTTCCTGTCCGGCTGGCTGGGCGGCCCGTCCTTGTACATGGAGGCCTTTGGCCACCCGCGGCTGCGCATGCGCCATATGCCGTTTGCGGTGGACGAGGCGGCGCGCGATCAATGGATGTCCTGCATGCGCCGCGCGGTGGATGAACTGGTGGCCGAAGATTGGTTGAAGCAAAAACTGATCGAGGCTTTTCACAACACCGCCGACTTCATGCGCAATCAATAAAAAACTTGCGGCCGGCGCGCCATTGTCCATGATGAGAGAAGGTTCTCGCATTTCATCTGGCGGAGATGGAGCGCATGGCGTGCAAGCTGTTGCTGTTGTGGCTGGGACTGTGGGCGGGCGCGGGCGCCACGGCGGCGTGTCTGCCGCAAGCCTGGGCCTGCGCCTCTCCGTCCGACGGGGAGATCAAATCCGCGCCCCGGGACGCCGGCAAGGACATTACCATCGGCGGTCTGCGCTTTGAGCGGGAGGCGGTCAGCAACCGTTTGTCGCTATCTCCGGTGCTGGACCTGAACAAGCAAGCCCAACTGTCTTTGCGTCTGACGCCCAAGCAGTTCGGCTTGCGTTTGAAAGTGAACACCGACTGAGAGCGTGTTCCCCGCGCTTGCCCGCGAGACTGTCTAACGCGCCCTAAAACAAGGCGTCGCTTCAACGTCCGGGCACAGGCGGGATTGAGTAGGTGCCGGTGACATGGGCCACCGCTTCTTCCAGCTCGGCCGACAGCAGCAAGACTTCCCCCACCGCCAAACGTTTGCCCAGCTTCAGAATGCGGCCTTCCGCGATCACGTCCGCCGGCGGCGGCTTGCGCAGGAAGTTGATGTTGAGGCTGGTGGTCAC
This sequence comes from Chromobacterium sp. Beijing, assembly GCF_021496765.1. Taxonomy (NCBI): domain Bacteria; kingdom Pseudomonadati; phylum Pseudomonadota; class Betaproteobacteria; order Neisseriales; family Chromobacteriaceae; genus Chromobacterium; species Chromobacterium sp. Beijing. The sequence goes on along the minus strand of NZ_CP053750.1, from coordinate 3,024,344 downwards.
CGCCAGCTCCACCCGCCCTATCATCCCCAGCACCACCGCGTACAGCGTGGCGTCCGCCAGCGCCATCAAGGCGGGGCCGGCGATGGTGCCGCCCGGCCGGATCAGATCCGGGTTGAAGCGCATGCGCAACACCGCGCCGCCGTCGGCGATGGATTCGGTTTGGATGCCGAACAGGCGGACCAAGGGCAGTTCCTGATCGATCAGGTTCTGGAATTCCGGGACGGATAAGCGAGACATGAGGCGCTCCGGCGCTGTGATCTAAACATCATCAAGCGCCGGGGCGCGGGCGTCAATGCCCGGCGGCTCGGCTTCAGCGCGGGCGGTGGCCGCGTTCGATCAAGACGCCGACGCGCTTGACGCCGGGCAGGATGCCCAGCTTGGTGACCGAGACGCGCGCCCAGGGCGCGCCGAAGTCTTCGCGGATCACCTTGGCGATGTATTCGGCCAGCGCTTCCAGCAGCAGGAAATGCTGTTCGGACAGCGCCTTGCGCAGCCGCTCCACCACCACGCCGTAGTGTATGGTGTCGCCGATATTGTCGCTGTGACAGGGCGCTTCGCTGGGAATGCCGATTTCCAGGTCGATTTCAATGGTTTGCGGGGCTTTCCGCTCCCATTCGTAGACACCGATAATGGTGTCGGCGCGCACTTCGCGCAGGAATATGATGTCCATCAGTCTGTCTGGGAGTTGGGGTTTGCCGCCCGATACCGTAAAATCCGAAGCCTTCTATTCTAATGGATACACCATGACCACGACAGCTTTTGCCTTTGTTGTTGCGGCCTATCTGATCGGCTCGCTCTCGTTCGCGGTGATTGTCAGCAAGGCCATGGGCATGGCCGACCCGCGCAGTTACGGTTCCGGCAACCCTGGCGCCACCAATGTGCTGCGCAGCGGCAAGAAGCTGGCGGCGGCGCTGACCCTGCTCGGCGACGGGATCAAGGGCTGGGTGGCGGTGGCGCTGACCGCCTGGTTCGGGCCGCGATACGGCCTGGGCGAGCAGGCGATCGCGCTGGCGGCGCTGGCGGTGCTGATCGGCCACATGTGGCCGGTGTTCTTCGGCTTCAAGGGCGGCAAGGGCGTGGCCACCGCGGTGGGCGTGCTGTTGGGCTTCAGCCCGTGGCTGGCGCTGGCGGCGCTGGCCACCTGGCTGTTCGTCGCCTTCGTGCTGAAGATTTCCTCGCTGTCCGCCATCGTCGCCTGCGTGCTGACGCCGGTGTACGCCTACTTCATCGTCGGGCCGCAGAGCGTGTACTTCGGCAGCTGCATCATCATCGCCATCCTGGTGGTGCATCGCCACAAGTCCAATCTGATCAAGCTCTTGACCGGTCAAGAGGACAAAATAGGCGACAAGGGGACGGACAAGAGTTCTTCCTGAGCCTTGCTTAGCCCATGAAAAGGCCGTCTCTTGGACGGCCTTTTGTTTTGGCGCGGTCTGTTTCAGCCGTCGGACAGCACTCGCAGATGGGCGGCCACGCTGCGGCCGAGCGCGGACAGATCGTAGCCGCCCTCCAGCACTGAGACCACGCGGCCGTCGGCGTAGAGGTCGGCGATCTGCATCAGGTGGCGGGTCACCCACTCGTAGTCGGCCTCCACCAGCCCCAGCGAACCCATATCGTCTTCGCGATGAGCGTCGAAGCCGGCGGAAATGAAAAGAATCTGCGGCTGGAAGTCGTGCAATAGCGGCAGCCACACCGTTTCCACCGCCTCGCGGAACTCGCGGCCGCCGCTGCCGGCCTTGAGCGGCACATTGTGCATGTTCGGGCCCAGCGGCTCGTCGCCGCTATAGGGATAGAAGGGGTGCTGGAAGATGGACACCATCAAGACCCGCGGATCGTCGCGCAGGATTTCCTCGGTGCCGTTGCCGTGGTGGACGTCGAAATCTATCACCGCCACCCGTTCAAACTGATAATGGGCCAGCGCGTGGGTGACGCCGATCGCCAGATTGTTGAAGAAGCAGAAGCCCATTGCCTTGCCGCTTTCGGCGTGATGGCCGGGCGGGCGGATCGCGCAGAAGGCGTTGGGCGCCTTGTCCTCCGCCACCAGTTCCACCGCCTTGACCACGGCGCCGGCGGCGCGCCGGGCGGCTTGCAGCGTGCCGGCGGACATCGCGGTGTCCGGGTCCACGCGAAAAGTGCCTATGCTGGGAGAGCAGGATTCCAGGTATTCGAGATAGTGGGGCGGATGCACGCGGGCCAGTTGCTGTTCGGTGACCTCCGGCGCTTCGATCTCTTGCAGCCCGTCCAGAATCTGCGAGGCCATCAATTGATCGCGGATGGCGATCAGGCGCTCGGGGCATTCCGGGTGGCCGACGCCCATATTGTGTTGCAGGCATTCGGGATGGGAGATGTAGGCGGTGAGGCCTGAACGCTGCAAGCGTTTTTTCAGCCAGGTCAACACGTGCGATTCCTTGTTGCGTACAATGAACGCAGGATATCCGATATCGATAAATAGTGCGCGTTAGCAGGTGCAAATGCAATCTCTCTCCATTGCGTATCGTCAACTGAATCAGCTGATCCTGGGCAAGCCGCAGGCGATCCGCCTGGCCTTGACCTGTCTGATCGCCCGGGGTCATTTATTGATCGAGGACGTGCCCGGCGTGGGCAAGACCACGTTGGCTCACGGTCTGGCCGGGGTCTTGGGCCTGGAATATCGCCGGGTGCAGTTCACCAGCGATCTGCTGCCTTCGGACATTCTCGGCGTCAATATCTATCAGCGCGATTCCGCCTCCTTCCATTTCCATCAAGGCCCGGTGTTTTCCCAGGTGCTGCTGGCCGACGAGATCAATCGCGCCTCGCCCAAGGTCCAGTCCGCCTTGCTGGAGGCAATGGAGGAGCGCCAGGTTTCGGTCGACGGCGCCACCTATCCCTTGCCCGAGCCCTTCTTCGTCATCGCCACCCAGAACCCGGCCGAGCAGGCCGGCACTTTTCCGTTGCCGGAGTCGCAGCAGGACCGCTTCTTGATGCGCATCTCCCTAGGCTACCCGCCGCGCGAGGCCGAACTGGCCTTGCTGCAAGGCGAAGACCGCCGTCAGCTGCTGGCCAAGCTGGTGCCGGCCCTGCGTCCCGGCGAGTTGATCGCGCTGCAGCGCCAGGCCGCGGAACTGACCGTCAGTCCGGCCTTGGCCGGCTATGTGCTGGCCTTGGTCGAAGCCACGCGCCGCGACAGCCGCTTCGCCTCGGGGCTGAGCCCGCGCGCCGGTCTGGCGCTGGCGGCTGCGGCGCGCGCCTGGGCCTTGCTGGAAGGGCGCGATCACGTGCTGCCGGAGGACGTGAAAGCGGTCTTTCCCAGCGTGGCCGGCCATCGCCTGCTCGGGGAAACGGCGGCGACGCCGCCAGCGGCCTGCTCGCCCATGTTCCCATTCCTTGATCCGCGTCGCCGTCTGCGGCAATGGATGTTGCGCCGCGCGACGCCGCAGCAGCATTGCCGGCTGGAGCAAAACCGCATCTATCTGCTGCCCACCCGTTTCGGCATGACGCTGGGCCTGGTGGCGCTGGCGGTATGGATAGGCGCCTTGAACTACGACGTCAGCCTTGCTTACGCGCTGTCGTTCTGGGTGGCCGGTTTATTGCTGGTGGCCGTGCTCTTGGCTTACCGGCAGCTGGCCGGCCTGCAGCTGCGCGCGCTGGACGCGGAGCCGGTCTTCGCCGGCGACGCCGCGCGTTTCCGCGTCTTGTTGAAGCATGAGGACGAGGGCGAGCGTCAACTGAGCCTGGCGCTGGAGGAGGGGATGGAAACCCGGATTGACCGTCTACCCGGCGGAGCGGAGTTCGAGGTGGAGCTGAGCGTTTGCGGCAGCCGGCGCGGCTATATGGCCCTGCCGGCTTGCCAGGTCTGGAGCGAGGCGCCGTTCGGCCTGGTGCGCGCCAGCGCCTGGGTCAGGCTGAGGGCCCAGGTGCTGCTGTTTCCCGCGCCTTTGCAGGATGGCCAGCGCGGCCGCAGCCAGGGCGGCGGGGATCAGCCCTGCGAGCTTCCGGGCGAGGAGGAGGACTTCTCCCATCTGGACGCGTATCGAGTCGGAGATTCGCCGCGCCGCATCGCCTGGAAAGTGCTGGCGCGCCGCGGCGCGCTGGTCAGCAAGCAGTTCGCCGGGGAAGGGCGGGCCGGTTTGCTGGCCTTGGACTGGCAGGATTACGGCCGAGGCGGCGATGTGGAGCTCAAGCTGTCGCGCCTGGCCTGGCGCGTGGAGCAGTGCGAGCGCCAGCGCCAGCCCTATGTGCTGAAGCTGCCGGCGCGCAGCGTGGGGCCGCAGCCGCAACAGCGTTTATTGGCGCTGACGGCTCTGGCCCTGTATCTGGAGCGCGGCGATGAGCGTTCCTGATCGCGCCAGAGTGTGGCCGGCGCTGGCCGCGGTGGCCTTGAGCGCCGCGCCGCTATGGCTGCATCTGCCGTTTTGGCTGGTCGCCTTGGCTTTCGCCTTATTGCTGGGCAAGGCGGCCTTGGTCTGGCGGCGCAGAGTGCCTCCGGCGTTTTGGTGGTTGTTGCCGCCTTTGCTGCTGGCCGCCTGGCTGTCCTGGCGTACGCTGGGCACCCTGGTGGGGCGCGAGGGCGGTGTCGGCATTTTGCTGTTGCTGCTGGGGTTCAAGGCGCAGGAGTGTGCTCAGTTGCGGGATTGGCGGGTGTTGATCGCCCTGGGGGTGTTTCTGGCCGCCATGCCCTTGCTGTTCGACCAGTCGCCGTTGGCCGCGGCCTGGCTGACCGTGAGTTTGTTGGCGCTGACCGGCGCGATGGCGGCGCTGGAGGGCGCGCCATGGCGCGGCAGCTTGCGCTCCGCCGCGTCGGCCCTGGGCCTGGCGCTGCCCTTGATGCTGGTCTTGTTCGTGATCATGCCGCGGCTGTCCGGCCCCTTGTGGAGCATGCCCAGCGAACCGGGCAGGCAGGCGGTCAGCGGCCTGGGCGACAGCCTGGAGCCGGGCAGCGTCAGCCAGCTGATTCTGAGCCGGGAACCGGCGTTTTCCGCGGTGTTCCCGCAACGGGCGCCGCCGCGGGAGCAGATGTACTGGCGGGTCTTGTTGCTGGACCGCTTCGACGGCAGCCGTTGGAGCGGCGACGGGGAGGCGCGCGGCGCGGGAGCGGAGGGCGTCAGCGGCGGGGAGACGGTGGAGTACGCGGTTACGCTGGAGCCGGACAAGGGGCGCTTGCCGGCGCTGGATGTGCCGCTGCCGGACGAGGCGTCGCGTTTGCGGTACGGCATGGTATTGCGCGGGGACGCCAAGGACAGGAGGACTCAGCGTTTTTACGCCATCAGCCGCTTAGGCGCGCGTTATCAGGCGGGTTTGTCCGAGTCCGAGCGCGCGTTTTACCTGCGCTTGCCGCCCGGCAATCCACGCGCGCGCGCTTGGGCGCGAGAGCTGGCGGCGGGGGGGAGGGCGCTTTCGCGCAGGCCGCCTTGCAAGCGTTTCGAAGCCAGGGCTTTCGCTATACGCTGAATCCGCCCTTGCTGGACCGGCAAGACGAGGTCGATCAATTCCTGTTTTCCAGCCGGCAGGGCTTTTGCGAGCATTACGCGTCGGCACTGGCGTTTTTGGCGCGCGCCGCAGGCATGCCGGCGCGGATTGTCGTCGGTTATCAGGGCGGAGAATACAATCCGGTGGGGCGTTTCTGGCAGGTGAGGTCGTCCGACGCGCACGCCTGGGTGGAGATTTGGCTGGCGGAAAGCCGGCAATGGCTGCGCGTCGATCCCACCAGCGCGGTGGCGCCGCTGCGCCTGGCGGATGGCGCGGAACAGAGTGTGCCGGCCTTGAGGGAGCGCGGGATGGCGGGTTTGCCGCCGGCCTGGTTGCGCAATCTGCGCCAGAACTGGCAGGCCGCGGGTTTCGCCTGGCAGCAATGGGTGGTGGGCTACGATGCCGCGCGGCAGCGCAATGTGTTTCAACGCTTGGGGCTGGGCGAGAGCGTGAGCGCGAGCAGCGTGTTGCAGGCCCTGTTCGTCGGCGTCTTGCTGGCGGGTTTGCCGCTGGCCTGGTGGTGGTGGCGAGGGCGCGGACGCGAGGAGCCGATGGCGAGGGGCTGGCGGCTGTTGTTGGCGCAATTGCGCCGGCGGCGGATAGAGGCCGGTCCTTGCGACGGGCCCTTGGAGCTGTTGCGTCGCGCCAAGCCCGACCTGGCGGCAGCGGAATACGCGCAGTTGAAAACCCTGGTGAGCGAATACGTGGCCTTGCGTTATCGTTCGCGCGCCGCGGACGCCGCCCGGCAGCGGGACTGGCTGCGTCGCAGCCGCCGTTTTCGTCTGGCGCGAAAATGACGAAGCCCCCGGGGGGCCGGGGGCTGCTGGCTGCGGTCGACGCTGGCGCGCGCTACAGCAGGAAGTCCTTGGAGATGCCCTTGCGGCGCAGAATGCGGCGCAGCTGTTCCAGGCCTTCGATCTGGATCTGGCGCACGCGTTCGCGGGTCAGGCTCAGCGCGGCGGCCAATTCCTCCAGCGTGCAGATCTCGTAGCCGTTCAGACCGTAACGGCGTTCGATCACCAGTTTCTGCTTCTCGTTCAACTGGCCCAGCCATTCATGGACGAAGTGCTCCAGCTGGCTGTTGTGCAACTGGATTTCCGGCTCGTCGTGCTGCTCGTCCGGGATGGACTCGCCGATAGACAGCATCGGATCGATGTCCAACGGCGCGTCCAGCGAGGCCATGCGCTCGTTGAGGTTCATCACCTTGCGCACATCGTCCACCGGCTTGCCCACCAGGTGGGCGATTTCGTCCAGCGTCGGCTCGCGGCCGATCTGGCTTTCCAAGTGGCGCGAAGCGCGCAGATAAACGTTGAGCTCCTTGATCACGTGCACCGGCAGGCGGATGGTGCGAGATTGGTTCATGATGGCGCGCTCTATGCTCTGGCGTATCCACCAGGTGGCATAGGTGGAGAAGCGGAAGCCGCGCTCGGGGTCGAACTTCTCCAGCGCGTGCATCAGACCGATATTGCCTTCCTCGATCAGATCCAACAGCGCCAGGCCGCGGTTGATGTAATGCTTGGCGATGTTCACCACCAGCCGCAGATTGTGTTCGATCATCTTCTGCCGCGCTTCGAACTCTCCGGCCACCACGCGGCGGGCCAGAGCCAGTTCTTCCTGCGGCGTCAACAGGGCGTTGTTGCCGATATCGTTGAGGTAGATTTGGGTGACGTCGGCAACTTCTTCGTATACCGGCTGCGCTTCGCCGACTTCCTCTGCCTCCACTTCGGCAACGGCTTCCTCATTGCTTTCCTCGTCGAGAATTTCTTGCTCTTCGAGAATGTCGAGTTCGCTACTCATGTTCTACCCCCGTCTCTTTCTGATCCTGGACGGGGGCCCCGGCCGCCCGTCAGGACTTATGGTCAAGGTACTGCATCGGATCCACCGGCTTGCCGAGGCGGCGGATTTCAAAGTGCAGTTTCACTTGGTCGGCGTCGGAATTGCCCATTTCGGCAATCTTCTGCCCTCGCTTGACAGACTGGCCCTCCTTTACGAGCAACTGGCTATTGTGGGCGTAGGCCGACAGGAAGGATTTATTGTGCTTGATGATGATCAGCTTGCCGTAGCCACGCAGGCCGGTGCCGCTGTACACCACTTTGCCGTCTCCCGCCGCCAACACCGGCTGGCCGCTGCGGCCGCTGATGTCTATGCCCTTGCTGCTATCGGAATATCCCCGGATCATCTTGCCTTCGGTCGGCCACAGCCACGGCACCGCGTCTTCGTCCGTTTTCGCCGCGGGCTTGCTGGCCTCGGGCTTGCTGGACGGCGTTGCCGCCGGCGCTTCGGTCTTGGCCGGAGCGCTTGCCGTCGCCGGCGAGCCGGCGGCGCTGATCGGGGCTTGAGCGTTCTTGTTGTTGCCCGGTCCTCCCTCGCTCTGGGCGGACAGGGTTTTTGCTGCTTCTGCGCTGTATGGCAGTTTCAGGGCTTTGGGGTAGGCCTTGACACCGCCTGCTTGGACAGTTGCGCTTTCCACCGGCGCGCTGGGCTGAACCGGCGCGGCGCCGGCCGTCGGCTGGCCGGCGTTGGCCGCCGGAGGGGCATCGCCGCCGGGCGGGGTCAAGCGCAGTACTTGTCCTACTTTGATGTTGTTGTCCGGCAGGTTGTTCCAGGCCGCGACGTCCTTGTATTTCAGGCCGTTGTTCAGAGAGATGCGGAACAGGTTTTCCCCCGGCTGAACCACATGGGTCTTTTCTTTTGTTGTTGCGCCCGCCGCCGAGGCGGAGCCTATCGGCGCGGCGGACACTCCTCCGTTATCCTGGTACGGCGTCGTCACCGCCGCACTGTTGCCGCCTGTCGCGACGGGCGCCGAAGGTGGCGCGCTGCGCGCGACGGCCGGCGTTGCGCTTTCCACGGGGGCCGGTTGCTGGGCGATGCTGCTGCATCCGCTCAGGGCGATGCCGATCGAAGCCGTGAATATATATGCATAGCTGCAATGCATTTTTAGCATACTTTTGTTTTTTATAGTCTGTTTAAGTGATTTGATAAATTGTCGGACAAAGAAACTGTTGTGTTTTTGCAGTTTTAACTGCGTCCGGCAAGCAAGGGTACGAATTTCACCGGGTCCAGCCGGCTTTTCTGCAGGCCTTGCGCGGTTTTCTCTATCAGCCACAAGTACTGTTCCTCTTCGCCTATCGGCATGATCATGCGGCCGCCGTCGTTGAGTTGTTCGACCAGGGCCTGGGGGATGTTGCGCGCGGCGGCGGTCATGATGATGCCGTCGAAGGGCGCGGCCTCGGCCAGGCCGAAATGGCCGTCGCCGTGGACCAGGCGGGCGTGCACCAGCTTGGCGGCGCGCAAATTGCGTCTGGCTTTGTCAAGAATGACGCCCAAGCGTTCAATGGAGTAGACCTCGGCGCCGGTCTTCAGCAGCACTGCGGTCTGATAGCCGCAGCCGGTGCCTATCTCCAATACTTTGCCCGGTTTCTTGCCATTCAACAGGATTTCCGTCATCCGCGCCACGGTGAAAGGCTGAGAGATGGTCTGGCCGTGGCCTATGGGCAGCGACACGTCGTCGTAGGCGCGGGTGGCCAGCGCCTGGTCTACAAACAGGTGACGCGGCACGTCCGACATCGCGGTCAGCACGCGTTCGTCGGCCACGCCGTTCTGGCGCAGGCGCTCGACCATGCGGCGTCGGGTGCGGTCGGAAAGCATGCCGTAGGCCGGCTGGCCCGGCGTCAGCTGTGGTGTAGCCATGTTTTGATTCCGTCTAGTTGGCCATAGGCGGTTAAATCCAGCATCAGCGGCGTCACTGAAATATCGTTGTTGGCCAGCGCGCCGAAGTCCGTGCCCGCGCCGGCGTCCTGCACATTGCCGACCGGTCCTACCCAGTATATCGTCTCGCCGCGAGGATTCTGAGACTTGATCACCGGCTGCGCGCAGTGGCGGCGGCCCAGGCGGGTGACGGTCAATTGGCCCAGCGCTTCCGGAGCGATGTCGGGCACGTTGACGTTGAGCAGCACCGGCTCGCGGAAGGGGGTGCGCTTGCAGCGTTCCACCAGTTGATCGACGACCAGGCCGGCGCTGGCGAAGTGCTGGCCGCTATAGCCGGCCAGCGACACCGCGATGGAGGGAATGCCCAGCATGAAGCCTTCGGTGGCGGCGGCCACGGTGCCGGAGTACAGGGTGTCGTCGCCCATATTGGGGCCGTGGTTGATGCCGCTGAACACCATGTCCGGTTTGAAGTCCAGCATGCCGGTCACGGCTAGGTGCACGCAGTCGGTGGGGGTGCCGTTGACGTAGTGAAAGCCGTTGGCGGCCTTGCGCACGGTCAAGGGGCGATCCAGGGTCAGGGAGTTGCTGGCGCCGCTGCGGTCCCGCTCCGGCGCGACAACGACGACTTCGCCGTAGCGGGACAGGGTTTGCGCCAGCATGGCCAGTCCCGGAGCGAAATAACCGTCGTCGTTGCTGATGAGAAACTTCATGCTGTCTTTCTATTGTTCTTGCCGGCAAAGGTGGCCCGGCTGATTGTATCGCTCCAACGATGACGCGGAAAAGTCCGGCGTGGAAGACGGACAAACAAAACCCGCCGGTGGGCGGGTTGGGGAAAGCGGCTCAGGCGTAGTAACGCTGGCTGAATTCCAGCATGCGCTCGATCGGCAGCCGCGCCGCGTCCATCTGTTCCCGGCTGAGGTAGTCGATGCGCAAGCCCACGCCCTGCTGAGCGCGCTTGACCGCTTCTATGGTGTTCATCTTCATGTACGGACAGGAGTTGCATTGGCAGCCGGCGTAGATCGGCGCCTGACGCAGGTCCAGATCCGGACGGGCCAGTCCCATGTTGTAGAGGATGCCGTCTTCGGTGGCGACGAAGATCACCGCGTCCGGGCTGCCGGAGAATTGCTTGACCCAGTTGAGCATGCCGGAGGTGGAACCGACGTAATCGGCCTTCTTCAGCACCGGCAGCGGGCTTTCCGGATGGGCGATCAGGTATTTCTCCGCGCCGGCGACCGCGAAGGCCTCGTCCAGCGCCGCTTCGTTGAATTTGTCGTGCACCTCGCACACAGCCGACCACAGCGGCATGTCGTAGCCGTACTGATAGTTGAGGTAGCCGCCCATATTGCGGTCCGGCGAGAAGATCACTTTTTTGCCTTCGGCGTACAGGTGGGCAATGATGTCGTCCACATTGCGGCTGGTGACGATCCAGTCGGACAGCGCTTTGTGCTCGGCGCTGGAGTTGATGTAGGAAACGTGCACGTGGTCCGGGTGCTGCTTGCGCCATTTGGCCAGCGCGGCGACGTCGGTCTGTGTCACCAGCGAACAGGTGGAACCGGCGTCGGGCAGAATCACTTCCGCCTGGGGATTGAGGATTTTCGCGGTTTCCGCCATGAAGCGCACGCCGGCAAAAACGATGATGTCGGCATTGGCTTCCTTGGCGTACAAAGAAAGTTCCAGGCTGTCGCCAACCTTGTCGGCCATTTTCTGGATTTCAGGCTGGGTATAGTAATGGGCAAGCGTGACGACGCGTTTCGTCATGATGGATCGACTCCCGCCGCCATCCGGCCTTGTTGGAGCAAGGGGCGCGTGGCGACTTTGTGCGGTGCAGTAAAGAGCTATTGCTAAACAGCAAAGATTAACAATATTGTAGTGTCCGCGCCAGTCCATTCTTGTTAGGCCCTTGCGGCGAAGCGGGGCGCGATGGATTCGGCTTGCCGGAGGTCAAGATGACGTCAAGGTTCAGTCTGCATGATGATGGCTCGGCGGGCGGTGAGCATGACGACGAGCACGATTACAATCACCCGCATCGCCATCCCCACGGCGGGGTGACGGGCGCGGCGGCGCGCGCCGCCAGCATGCGCGCCTTGCGCTGGGTGGCGCTGCTGACGATAGGCTTCGCCTGCGTGGAGGCGGTGGGCGGCTGGGCGACGGGATCGCTGGCCTTGTTGTCGGACGCCGGCCATATGCTGACCGATTCCATTTCGCTGTTGCTGGCCTTGTGGGTGGCGCATATCGGCCGCCGTCCGGCGGACGAGTCGCATTCTTTCGGCCATGGCCGCGCGGAGGTGATAGGCGCGTTTCTGAACAGCCTGTTCATGTTCGGCGTCATCGTCTTCATCGCGGTGGAGGCGGTGCGGCGCTTGCTGGAGCCGCACGCGGTCAACGGCCTGGGGGTGATGGGTATCGCCGTGGCCGGCCTGCTGGTGAATGTGCTGGCCGTGTGGATTCTGAGCCGCGGCGCGCACAGCCTTAACAGCAAGGCGGCGCTGCTGCACGTGATGGGGGATTTGCTGGGCTCGCTGGCGGCGATCGCTTCCGGGGCCATCGTGTACTGGACCGGCTGGACGCCGGCGGATCCGATCTTGTCCATGCTGGTGGCCTGTCTGATTCTGTCGTCTACCTGGCGGCTGCTGCGCAAGTCGCTGGCGGTGTTGATGGAGGAGGTGCCGGCGGAGCTGGATTTCAACCGCATCGGCCGCGCCCTGGGCGGCATCGCCGGGGTGAGATCGGTGCACGATCTGCACGTCTGGACCATGGCCGCGGACCGCGTGGCCTTGTCCGCGCATTTGCAGGTGGCCGCGCCGCAGGATTGGCCGCGCATTCTGGCGGCTTGCCAGCGCATGCTGTCGCGCGAGTACGGCATCGATCATGTGACTTTGCAGCCGGAGTGGCCGTTGCCGCCGCCGGCGGGGAAAACCGTGCCGGTTACCATTATTTCCGAGGATAAGCATCAATGAGGCCGCATTACCTGACACCGTTGTTTTCGCCGCGCAGCGTCGCCGTGATCGGCGCCAGCGACACGCCGGGCTCGATCGGGCAGGCGGTGTTCGCCAATCTGCTGGCGGGCAACTTCCAGGGCAAGCTGTTTCCGGTCAACCTCAACCACAAGGTGGTGGCCGGGGTGCCCGCGGTGGCTTCGGTGCGTCAGATCAGCGAGCCCGTGGATCTGGCGGTGGTGGTGACCGCCACCCGCACCCTGCCGGCGATCATGAAGGACTGCGGCAAGAAGGGCATCAAGGCGGTGCTGCTGGCCAAGGAGTTCGCCGACAGCGAGCAGCTGGAGCGGGAGATCATCAACGAGACGCTGTCCATCAGCCGCCATTTCGGCATCCGCATCCTGGGGCCGAACGTGCTGGGCCTGATGCGGCCGGTGGCCGGCTTCAACGCCAGCAACTACACCAGCAAGGTGAGGCCGGGCAATCTGGCGCTGGTGTCGCAGTCGTCGGCGCTGTGCACGGCGATGCTGGATTGGGCGGACAGCAAGGGCATCGGTTTTTCCAGCGTGATTTCCGTGGGCAACGCGCTGGACGTCGGCTTCGGCGAAATTCTGGATTACCTGGTGGCGGACAACTTCACCCAGGGCATTTTGTTGCATGTCCACCACATTCACGACGCGCGCCGCTTCATGTCGGCGCTGCGCGCCGCGGCGCGCACCAAGCCGGTGGTGGTGATCAAGTCCGGCCGCTATGAGGACGCGGTGACCGGGGTCACACATTCCAGCAATCTGGTGGAGAGCGGCGATGTGTTCGACGCCGCGCTGGCGCGCGCCGGCGTGCTGCGGGTCGACACCATCGCCCAGCTGTTCACGGCGGCCAAGGTGCTGGCGGCCAACTACCGGGTGGGCGGCAAGCGGCTGGCCATCGTCACCAACGGCATCGGCCCCGGCGTGCTGGCCGCCGACAGCGCCTATTCCAACCGGGTGGAGCTGGCCAAGCTGTCCGATTCCACCGTGGAACTGCTCAATGGGGTCTTGCCGCGCAATTGGTCGCACGGCAACCCGCTGGACATCATAGGCGACGCCAGTCCCTCGCGTTTTCGCACCGCGGTGAAGGCCTGTCTGGACGACCCTAATGTGGATGGCGTGATGGTGGTGTTCACCCCGCAGGCCGGCACCGACCACCTGACCACGGCGCAGTTGATGATCGGCTTGCAGCGCGAATCCGCCAAGCCGTTGTTCCTGTCCTGGCTGGGCGACGCCAAGGTGTCGGAAAGCCGCGAACTGTTTTCCAAAGCCAAGTGCGCTCACTTCCGCGCGCCGGAGTACGGCATCGAAGTGTTCCGCAATCTGGCGGCTTATCAGCGCAACCAGCAGTTGCTGTTGCAGACGCCGGGGCCGCTGGAGGGCAAGCGCGCCGACCCGGACGTGGCCAAGGCGCGCAAGGTGATCGCCTCGGCGTTGAAGGACGGCCGCGACATTTTGTCCGAGCGCGAATCCAAGGAAGTGCTGGCCGCCTTCCAGATTCCGGTCAATCCCACCCGGCTGGCGCGCACCGCCAACGAGGCGGTCAAGCAGGCCGATAAGATCGGCTATCCGGTGGTGCTGAAGATCGATTCGCCGGACATCATTTATAAGTCGGACGTTGGCGGCGTGGAGCTGAACATCAGCAATGAGGCGACGCTGCGCGAGGCGTTCGACGCCATCATCGGCCGCACGCGCCAGGCGCGGCCGGAGGCGCGCATCGACGGGGTGTCGGTGCAGCCCATGCGCAAGCGCCGCTTCGCCCGCGAAGTGATGGTGGGCGTTACCCACGACGAAGCCTTCGGGCCGGTGATCACTTTCGGCGCCGGGGGCATCGCGGTGGAGGTGATGCACGACCGCGCGCTATCCCTGCCGCCGCTCAACGGCTATCTGGTGGCCAGCATGATCCGGCATACCCGCATCGGCCAATTGCTGGGCGCGTTCAAGAACCTGCCGGCGGTGGATCAGGACGAGCTGGAGGATGTGTTGCTGCATGTGTCGGAAATGGTGTGCGAGCTGCCCGAGCTGCGCGAGATGGACATCAATCCGCTGGTGGCCGACGAGCAGGGCGTGATCGCGCTGGACGCCCGCATCATCGTCCGGCCGCGGCGGCCGGATTTGAAGCGCTACGCCCATATGGCCATCATGCCTTATCCCAGCCATATGGTGGTGTGCGCCAAATTGAAGGACGGCACCAATGTGATGGTGCGGCCGGTGCGTCCGGAAGATGCGGATATGCAACAGGAGTTCGTGCGCAATCTGTCCGAGGAGAGCCGCTACAACCGCTACCTGTCCAGCATCAAGCAATTGTCGCAAAGCATGTTGGTGCGATTCACCCAGCTGGATTACGACCGCGAGATGGCGCTGGCGATGACGCGCGAACAAAAAGACGGCGAGGAAATGCTGGCGGTGGCGCGTTTCATCACCGATCCGGACAATGAGGGCTGCGAGTTCGCGCTGGAGGTGGCCGACCGCTGGCAAGGCAAGGGCATAGGCTATCTTCTGATGAGCGCCTTGTTCGACGCGGCGCGGGAGCAGGGCCTGAAAGTGATGCGCGGCGAGGTGTTGGCCGGCAATAAGGGCATGTTGAAACTGATGCACAAGCTGGGCTTTTCCGTGGAGCCGCACCCGGAAGACCGGGCCCTGACCATGGTGTCCAAGAGCTTGTAACGGCGGGCTTGACAGGCGTCTTGCATTAAGCGCTTGCAAGATAAGGGAAAACTGACCTAAAATCGTGGGCTTTTCTCATACCGTTTTTATTCAAGGACAATCGACAATGGTAGTGATTCGTCTGGCACGTGGCGGCGCCAAGAACCGTCCGTTCTACAACATCGTGGTGACCGATTCCCGTAACCGTCGTGACGGTCGCTTCATCGAGCGCGTTGGCTTCTACAACCCGGTTGCCAACGAGAAGCAAGAGCGCGTTCGTTTCACCATGGACCGCCTGAACCACTGGGTTGGCGTTGGCGCTCAAGTTTCCGACGCCGTTGCCAAGCTGCTGAAAGAGCAGAAGGCCGCTGCCTAAGCGTTCGTTGACACATCAACTGACGGACTAGGCGCATGCGCAACGAAGATCTCGTAGTGATGGGGTTTGTGCGTGGCGCCTTTGGTGTCAAGGGCTGGGTGAAAGTCCAGGCCGACACCGAATACGCTGACGGTCTGTTCGACTACCCGGTCTGGTGGCTGGGCAAGGAGAACGACTGGAAGCCGTACACATTTGAAAACGGCGCTCTCCAGCCCAAGGCGCTTGCCGCCAAGCTGGAGGGCGTGGAAGACCGCGACGCGGCCGAAGCCCTGCGCGGCATGCAAATCGCCGTGCCGCGCGAAGAGTTGCCGGCCGCCGAGGAAGGCGAATACTACTGGACCGATCTGATTGGTCTGGAAGTCGTCAATCAGCAAGGCGAAGTGCTGGGCAAAGTCAGCGAATTGATGGAAACCGGCGCGCACGATGTGTTGGTGGTGCAAGGCGCGGACGGCCAGCGCATGATTCCCTTCGTGGATCAGTATGTGCTGGAAGTTCAGCTTGCCGCAGGCAAGATCCAGGTGGACTGGGGTCTGGACTACTGATGCAGATCGACGCGGTAACGCTGTTTCCGGAGATGTTCGATTCCATTGCCCGCTTTGGCGTTAGCCAGCGGGCGCTTGATTTGGGCATTTGGGGTTTTCAGGCCTGGAATCCTCGTGATTTCACGCATGACAACTACCGCCGGGTAGACGACCGGCCTTATGGCGGCGGCCCCGGCATGGTGATGCAGATCGAGCCCCTGGCGCAGTCCATCGCGGCGGCCAGGGCGAGGCAGGCGCAAGCCGGAGCCGAGCGCAGCCATGTGATTTATCTTTCGCCGCAAGGCCGTCCGCTGACGCATGCGAAGGCGGCGGAGCTGTCGCAAAGAGCGGGCCTGATCCTGCTGTGCGGCCGCTACGAGGGCGTGGACGAGAGGTTGATCCAGCGCGAGGTCGACGAGGAGATTTCCATCGGCGACTACGTGCTGTCCGGCGGCGAGCTGCCGGCCATGGTGCTGATGGACGCGGTGGTGCGTTTGCTGCCCGGCGTCCTGAACGACGCGCAGTCGGCTTACGAAGATTCATTTGTGGACGGGCTTCTTGATTGTCCGCACTATACCCGACCCGAAGACTATCAGGGCATGCGGGTGCCGGACGTGCTGTTGTCCGGTAATCATGCGCTGATCGCTAAATGGCGGCTGAAACAGGCTCTGGGCAGGACGATGCAACGTCGCCCGGATTTGCTGCAAGGCCGTATTTTGACAAAACAGGAATCTCGGCTGCTGGCGGAGTACCAGCAGGAACAAGATCTCCAGAAAAACCAGGAGTGAATCATGGATCTGATCCAGAAACTCGAGCAAGAAGAAATCGCCCGCCTGGGCAAAACCCTGCCGGAATTCGCCCCGGGCGACACCATCGTCGTTCAGGTGAAGGTTAAGGAAGGCAACCGCGAACGTCTGCAGGCTTACGAAGGCGTGGTTATCGCCAAGAAAAACGCTGGCCTGAACAGCGCTTTCACCGTGCGCAAGATGTCCGCCGGCGAAGGCGTAGAGCGTACTTTCCAAACCTACTCCCCGCTGGTGGCTTCCGTTGAAGTGAAGCGCCGTGGTGACGTGCGTCGCGCCAAGCTGTACTACCTGCGCGGCCGTACCGGCAAATCCGCACGCATCAAGGAAAAACTGCCGGCTCGCAAGCAAGGCTAAGCCTTGTCGAGTCAGGCTTAGGCTTGATGACAGTTCAAAGCGCAAGGCGATGCCTTGCGCTTTTTTATTATCCGGAGGCGGACACATGGAATACAGCGCGGTGATCGACGCGCCGTTCGGGCAGCTGGGCATGGTATGTCTCGACGGCGCGCTGGTGAATCTGGAATTCCTGGCCGAGCGGCAAGCCCTCAGGCCGCCGGAGCCGCGCAGTCTGGAGCAGGAGGTGGCGGAACAGCTGCGCGCTTATTTCGTCGATCCGCGCTTTGGCTTCAGCCTGCCTTATCGTTTGCGGGGCAGCGAGCACCAGCAGCGCGTCTGGCGCGAGATAGAACGGATTCCCTGCGGGCAGATGGCGCGCTATCAGGATATCGCCACGGCGCTGGGCTCGTCGGCGCGGGCGGTGGGCAATGCCTGCGGGCGCAATCCGGTGCCCATCATCGTGCCTTGCCACCGTGTGGTGGCCCGCAACAGCCTGGGTGGCTTCAATCGCTCCTTGGGCCGGGAAACCGTGGACATCAAGCAGTGGCTGCTGGCGCATGAGTTCGGTTGTTGAGCGGAGGGACGCGCGCAAGGCGCCGCTTTGCGTCTGTTGAGGCGCGAGTCGAGGTCATTGCGCGAGGCCCGGGCTCGCCTTGAAGGGGAGCAGGGGAATGTTTTGCCCGCGAGGCGGACAAAGACTGAGGATTATTCAGTATGGATGTTTCGCGCGGGCGGCGGCCTGACGCGCATATCGGCGGACGACGACAATAATGGATGCGAGCAGCGAAGCAATGAAGGCGGCCGAGGAGGTCATCGACGCGTTTCTGGACCAGTTATGGTTGAGCGACGGCCTGTCCAAGAACACCCTGGCCGCGTATCGGCGCGAT
This sequence comes from Chromobacterium sp. Beijing, assembly GCF_021496765.1. Taxonomy (NCBI): domain Bacteria; kingdom Pseudomonadati; phylum Pseudomonadota; class Betaproteobacteria; order Neisseriales; family Chromobacteriaceae; genus Chromobacterium; species Chromobacterium sp. Beijing. The sequence continues at coordinate 3,006,663 of NZ_CP053750.1, read as the reverse complement.
CTGGGCAAGCTGGCCGCGAGACTGGGAGACGAGGGCGTCAGCCTGACGGAGGCCGCTTCTGAGCACCTGGAGCAGGCGCTCTTGCTGGGCGTGGACCGAGAGAAGCCGGCGACCCGGGCGCGGATGGTGTCGGCGATGAAGCGCTTTTATCAATATCTGGCGCAGGCGGGTTTGCGCGGCGACGACCCTTGCGCGCGCTTGCGCGCGCCCAAACAGGGGCCGCGCTTGCCCAAATCCCTGTCCGAGCGGCATGTGGAAGCCTTGCTGGAAGCGCCGGACGTGGGCACGCCGCTGGGCCTGCGCGACCGCGCGATGCTGGAGCTGCTTTACGCCAGCGGCTTGCGCGTGTCGGAGCTGGTGGGCTTGACTCTGCAACAAGTGAACTTGCTGGACGGCCTGGTCAAGACCATGGGCAAGGGCAATAAGGAGAGACTGGTGCCCTTGGGCGAGCTGGCCCAGGAGTGGCTGCAGCGTTATCTGGCCGAGGCGAGGCCGGTTTTGCTGGCGGGCGCGGTCTGCGACACGGTGTTCGTGACCCAGCGCAAGGCGGGCATGACGCGGCAGATGGCCTGGCATCTGATCTCGCAGTACGCCAAGCGCCAGGGCTTGCCGGCGGTGAGCCCGCACGTGTTGCGTCACGCCTTTGCCACCCATCTGGTCAACCACGGCGCGGATTTGCGCGTGGTGCAGCTGCTGCTGGGGCATTCTGACATTTCCACCACGCAGATCTATACCCATGTGGCGCGCGAGCGCTTGAAACAGCTGCACGCCAAACATCATCCTCGCGGTTGAGATGAAAAGAAAAACGCCCGCGTCAGCGGGCGTTGCGTATTGCCGTATCAAGATCAGGCCGGTTCGGGCGCTAAGGCCTGGTGGTCGAACTGCAGCTCCACCTTGTCGTCCACCACGGTGACGGTGACTTCGCCGCCGGTGACCAGACGGCCGAACAGCAACTCGTCGGCCAGCGCCTTGCGCAGCGTGTCCTGGATCAGACGCGCCATCGGGCGGGCGCCCATCAGCGGGTCGAAGCCGTTCTTCGCCAGGTAGCGCCGCAGCTCGTCGGTGAAGTGGATGTCCACCCGCTTCTCCGCCAACTGCTGCTCCAGCTGCATCAGGAACTTGTCCACCACTTGCAGGATGATCTGCTCGTCCAGCATCTTGAACGGGATGATGGCGTCCAGGCGGTTGCGGAATTCCGGACTGAACTGTTTCTTGATGTCGCCCATCTCGTCGCCGGCCGCCTTGGTCTGGGTGAAGCCCAGCGTCGGCTTGGACAGGGACTCCGCGCCCGCGTTGGTGGTCATGATGATCACCACGTTGCGGAAGTCCGCCTTGCGGCCGTTGTTGTCGGTCAGGGTGCCGTGGTCCATCACCTGCAACAGCACGTTGTAGATGTCCGGATGCGCTTTTTCGATCTCATCCAGCAAGACCACCGCGTACGGATGCTTGTTGACCGCCTCGGTCAACTGGCCGCCTTGTTCGAAGCCGACATAGCCCGGAGGCGCGCCGATCAGCCGAGACACCGCATGGCGCTCCATGTACTCGGACATGTCGAAGCGGATCAGCTCCACGCCCAGGATATAGGCCAGCTGCCGCGCCACTTCGGTCTTGCCGACGCCGGTGGGACCGGAGAACAGGAAGGAACCGATCGGCTTTTGTGGATTGCCCAGGCCGGAACGCGTCATCTTGATGGCGCTGGCCAGCCCTTCGATGGCTTTTTCCTGACCAAAGACCACGTTTTTCAGATCGCGCTCCAGGTTCTTCAGCACGTTCTTGTCGTCGGACGACACGGTCTTGGGCGGAATGCGCGCGATCTTGGCGACGATGTCCTCGATCTCGGTCTTGTTGATGACCTTCTTCTGCTTGGACTTGGGCAGAATCTTCTGCGCGGCGCCGGCCTCGTCGATCACGTCGATGGCCTTGTCCGGCAGATGGCGGTCGTTGATGAAGCGCGCCGACAACTCCGCCGCGGTGGACAGCGCGGACTGGGTGTACTTGACGCCGTGATGGGCCTCGAAGCGGGATTTCAGCCCCTTGAGGATTTCCACGGTCTGCTCCACCGTCGGCTCGTTGACGTCGATCTTCTGGAAACGGCGCGACAGCGCGTTGTCCTTCTCGAAGATGCTGCGGTATTCGTTGTAGGTGGTCGCCCCGATACAGCGCAGGCTGCCGTTGGACAAGGCCGGCTTCAGCAGGTTGGACGCGTCCAGCGTGCCGCCCGAGGCCGCCCCGGCGCCGATCAGCGTGTGAATCTCGTCGATGAACAGAATGGCGTTACTGTCCTCGGTCAATTGCTTGATCACCGCCTTCAGCCGCTGTTCGAAATCGCCGCGGTATTTGGTGCCGGCCAGCAGCGCCCCCATGTCCAGCGCGTAGACGGTGGACTTGCCCAGAATCTCCGGCACTTCGCCGTTGACGATGCGGCGCGCCAGGCCTTCGGCGATGGCGGTCTTGCCCACGCCGGCCTCGCCCACCAGCAAGGGGTTGTTCTTGCGGCGACGGCACAGAATCTGCACGGTGCGCTCCAGCTCGGACTCGCGGCCGATCAGCGGATCTATCCTGCCGTCGCGCGCCTGCTGGTTGAGGTTCAGCGTGTAGTTTTCCAGCGCGCCGCCCGGACCGGTGGCCTGCTCCTCGCTCTCCGCTTCGCCGCTGCTGTCGCGTGGCTCCTGCGGCTGCTGCTGCGAGCGCTGCTTGGTGATTCCGTGAGAAATGAAATTCACCACGTCCAGCCGCGAAATGCCTTGCTGGTGCAGATAGTACACCGCGTGGGAGTCCTTCTCGCCGAAGATGGCCACCAGGATGTTAGCCCCGGTCACCTCTTTTTTGCCGGAAGACTGCACGTGCAGGATCGCGCGCTGTATCACGCGCTGGAAGCCGAGAGTGGGTTGAGTTTCCACCTCCGCCTCCCCGGGCACGGTGGGGGTGTGCTCATCGATGAAATCGCCCAGCTGTTTTTTCAGCTGGTCGATGTTGGCTCCACATGCGCGCAGTACTTCGGCGGCCGACGGGTTGTCGGTCATCGCGAGTAACAGATGCTCCACGCTGATGAACTCGTGGCGCTTGCGCCTTGCGTCCATGAACGCCATGTGCAGGCTTACTTCAAGCTCCTGGGCAATCATCAGTTTTCCTCCATAACGCACTGGAGCGGATGCTGGTGCGCTTTCGCATATTGCAACACCTGCTCGACCTTTGTTGCAGCCACGTCTTTGGTATAAACGCCACACACGCCGTGACCTTGCGTGTGGACTTGCAGCATGATGTGAGTGGCCTTTTCGCGGTTCATGTAGAAGAACTGCTGGAGGACCTGGATCACAAAATCCATCGGGGTAAAATCATCGTTCAATAACAAGACCTTATACATCGGGGGTGGGTTTTCCCTAACCCGGGACGCCTCTTGTATGGCATCGTCCTTGAACTGCGTAGACATGTCGGCTTTCGTGGAATCTGCGTCTTACTTCAATTTGGGTTCCCCGAGAGTTTTTTTCAAGGGGACTGGCACTTTTCCTCTACGACTTGACGATGAGCGGCGGGTTGCGTAGAAATGCAGCTGGTGCTTGGCTTAACTGTTTGGCATTTTTTTGCGCTAGGCAAGCCAGACAACTCTTATTAAGCTCTAAGTTGGTCGGCTTCACCAGCCTTTTTTTGCAAGGAAGTAAGAATGGCATTAGGTACCGTTAAGTGGTTCAATGACGCTAAAGGCTTTGGCTTCATTACTCCGGATGAAGGCGGCGAGGATTTGTTCGCTCACTTCTCGGCCATCAACATGCAAGGCTTCAAAACCCTGAAAGAAGGGCAACGTGTAAGCTTTGAAGTGGTGTCCGGTCCGAAGGGCAAGCAAGCGTCCAATATTCAGAACGCGTAACACCGGTTTTACTGTCTGTTTGTCGCAAGGCAAACAGCCCAGCTGATTGATGAAAAGCCCGCCATCCGGCGGGCTTTTGTTGTTGTCAGGCCGCTTGTTTGAGCGTCCGCGGCGCGGCGGGGCCAAACTGGCGCGCCAGCGCAATGAAGGTGAGCGCGCCCGCGGCGGCCAGCAGCAGCCAGGGCAGGCCGGCTTGATGCCGGCTTTGGGCAAAGTCGTAGAGCCAGCCGCCGGCGAGAAAGCCGCCGCCGCCGCCCAGGGCCAGGCCCAGCCGGCTGGCGCCCATATAGCTGGCTCTGGCTTCCGGACGGGCCAGGCTGGCCACCAGGGTTTCCCGCGCCGGTTCGGTGATGAGGGTGCCGAGAAAGAAGGCGGCCAGGATGAGGAAGGCGGTCAGCGGCTGCCGCGCCACGGCCATGCAGGCCAGGCTGAGGCTCATCAACGCGATGCCGGCCAGTACCCGGGTTTCCAGGCGGAAATGGCGTTCGCCCAGCCGCGCCAAAGGATAGAGCAGGCTCAGCGACAAGGCGGTTTCCAGGCCGTACATCCAGCCCACGGCCTGGGCGGTGCCGGTCAATTGCTTGATGGCGATGGGCAGCAACAGCATGATCTGCACGCTGAGCAGGTAATAACCGCTGAGCGTGAGCACCAGCTTCAGGAAACGATGATCGTTCAGCACGATGCGGATGGAGGCCAGCGCGGGCGCCCGCCGGGCGGCGACGCGGTAGTTCGGCAGCAGGCAGGCGTTTGCCGCCGCCGCCGCCAAAAACGCGATGGCGCCGCCCAGGCATACCCAGCGGAAGTCGAATTGCAGCAGCCAGGAGCCGAACAAGGCGCCGCCCACCGCGCCGGCGCTGTCCTGCATCATCAGCAGCGAATAGAAGCGGTTGCGTTCGCGCGGCCGCGTCAATTTGGCCACCAGCGCGGAGCGCGGCGGATCGAACAGCGTGCCGCCCAGGCCGGAGAGCAGGCAGGACAGCCAGAGCTGCCACGGCGCGTTCGCCAGCGCCATGGCGGCAAAGCCGGCGGCTCGCAGCAGCATGCCGGCCACGATCAGCGGTTTGGCGCCGAAACGGTCGGCCAGGGAGCCGCCGAACAAGCCCAGTCCTTGCTGGGTGAACTGGCGCAAACCCAGCCCAAAGCCCACCGCGGCCGCGGTCCAGCCCAGTTGATCGACGAAATGCAGGCTGATCAGCGGAAAGACCATGAAGAAACCAAATACCACGATCAGGTTGTCCAGCAGGATGAAGCCTTTGCCCAAGGTCCGGGCCCGCTTTAGCAGCGCCATGAAATCTCCTTATTTTCATGTCATTCTATGAAGGCTCCTGATATTCTGAAACTGACTAATCCGTAATAGTTAATATTGGATTTTCTTATGTCTATCGCGCTCTCCGATTTGCGCCTATTGCTGGATATCGCCGAGCTGGGCAGTTTCAGCCAGGCTGCCGCCAAGCGCGGCTGGTCGCAGCCCCAGGTCAGTCAGCGAGTGCAATTGCTGGAGCAGGAGCTGGGGACTTGCCTGTTTCATCGCCACCGTCGTGGCGCGGAACCCACAGCGGCCTGCCTGGCCTTTTTGCCATCGGCGCAGCAGGCGGTGTCGGCCTTGGAGCAGGGGAGGGAGATCCTGCAGGGCACGCCGGCCTTGCCCTGCCTGCGGCTGTCTTGTCTGCCGTCGCTGACTTCGGCGGTTTTCGGCCCTTTATTGCTGGACCTGGCCGAGGCGCCGCTGGAAATCCGCTGCGACACCGATCACTCGCCGCTGATCATGCAGAACCTGTTGTCCGGCCTGGTGCAGGTCGGCTTTGTGCTGCGGTGTCCGGCGATGGCGGGCATTCAGATGGAAACGCTGTGGCGCTCTCCCATCGTGGCGGTGGCGGCGGCCGGGCATCCCTTGGCGGAGCGGGAGCAGCCGCTGAGTTTGGAGGAGGTGGCGTCCTACCGGATTGCGCCCCAGTACTGGGGCGTGGAGTGCGATGAGTTGATACGCCGGCTGCGGCTGGCGCGCACCGTGGCCCAGCCCATCCATGCGATCCAGCCGGCGTCGGCGGCCAGGGAGTTGGCCTTGCGTCACGGCTTTTTGTGTTTCATGCCGGAGCTGTCGATTCAGTCCGATCTGGCCGACGGGGTTTTGCGACGGCTGAGCATTGCCGACCTGCCGGCCTGGCAGTGGGAGGTCACCATGGCCTGGCGCGCCGGCAAGCGCAGGGATGCGGGGAAGGAGCTGGTGCTGGACGCCGCCCGGGCTTTGGCCGGGCGGTGGGCCTCAATGGCGTCCGGCTAGCGATTCGGCGGCGCTTTGCGCCAGTTGGCTGTATTGCTGGCCGAACTCGGCCACCATCTGGCGCAATCTGGCGGTGTCGCGGGCGATGATGGTCTTGAGCAGGTTTTCCAGGAAGAGCTGGGTCTGGTCCATCTGGCTCTTGCCGGCGCGCAGAATGGCGAACAGGCAGCGCTGAGTCAGCGGCAGCAAGTCCTTCAGCGTGTGTTCCAGATAGCGGTTGCCGGCGTAGCGGTACAGGGTGTCGAGAAAATCGACGCCGTGGTCGTAAAAGCCGTGCAAATCGTCTTTGCGGTTGCATTCGGCCAACTGGGTGGTGACTTCGAAGAAGTGGGCCAGGTCGTCGTTTTGCCAGGAGGTGGCGAGGTTACAGACCGCTTGATCCAGCAGCAGGAACCACAGTTCGAAGAAATGGCGCACATCCTGACCGGTGATGCTGGACACCACCGCGCCGCGACGCGGGAAAATCTCCACCAGATGGCGGCGTTGCAAAATCAATAAAGCTTCGCGTACGGACCCGCGGCTGACTTCCAGTTCCGACGCAATGCGCAATTCCTGGATGCGCTCTCCGGCTTGCATCGTGCCTTGTATGATTTGTTTGCCCAGGTATTGGGCAATTTGTTCGGTCAGTGAGTCGTTCGCTTTGAACGTCATCTTGCTCTCCGGAATAGAATATTATTATTTTCCTATGTTTGATATGCGCCGGCAATCAAACTGCAACGTTTGTCTGGCAGTAGTTTGTCCGACAGATTGTTGTTATCAAAACATTATCAGCGGTTTTGGCGTCGACTGTTGTCAACTTGCCGCACTAGACAAGCGTTGCGAAGGTTTTACTTGCGCATTCATCATATCAATCATACGATTAAAACGCTTGTTTGAAATGGCTGACACGAGAGGGGCTATCAAAATAGGCGAGAGGCGACGGAGAGGCATTTCCGCCGTCTTGCGGACCCGGCCGGCGGCCGGCCCGAGCGGGAACAGCAGCCTCGCAGGCGACGAGCGGCGCAAGCCGAACGCCGCCGCAAGCGGGCCGTCCCGCGAGGGCGTCGAAGCCGGCGCGGCGTTTGCGAACTTTAGCGGGTTGTGTCCGGTGTGGAACCGGGAGTGTGATTCAGGCCTTCGCCCATGGCGAAGGCCTTTTTTCTTGCCGCTTATTCGGGACGACGGCAGGCCATCAGATAATTGACGGCGGTGTCGTCGCCCAGCGCGTAGATGCGCGTCAGCGGGTTGTAACTCATGCCGCGGACGACATCCAGCTCCAGACCGGCGTTGCGGGCCATGCGCGATAATTCCGAAGGCTTGAGGAAGCGCGCGTATTCATGGGTGCCGCGCGGCAGCATGTTCAGCACGTATTCGGCGCCGATCACCGCCAGCAGATAGGATTTGGCGTTGCGGTTGAGCGTGGAGAAAAACACCCAGCCGCCGGGTTTGACCAGGCTGGCGCAGCTGCGCACCACGCTTTGCGGGTCCGGCACGTGTTCCAGCATTTCCATGCAGGTGACCACGTCGAAGCTGGCCGGCGCTTCCTCCGCCAGTTCTTCCACCGCCACGCAGCGGTAATCCACCGCCACGCCGGACTCCAGGCTGTGCAGCTGAGCCACTTTTAGCGATTTCTTTGCCAGGTCGATGCCGGTGACGCCGGCGCCGCGCGCGGCCATGCTTTCCGCCAGGATGCCGCCGCCGCAGCCCACGTCCAGCACTTGCTTGCCGGCGATGGCCGCGCGCGCGTCGATGAAGCCCAGACGCAGCGGATTGATTTCATGCAGCGGCTTGAATTCGCCGCTCATATCCCACCATTTGTGCGCCAGCTGGCTGAATTTGTCGATTTCGGTTTCGTCTACATTAATCATGATTATTTCGCCAGAATGCGATGACGCCAATCTTCCGCGCGCGCCTTGAGCGCGGCTTCGTCCAGAGTTTTGAGTTGGCGTTGTTCCAATAGGGCCTGACCTTTGACCCAGACATGGCTGACTTGTTCGCGGCCGGCCGCGTAGACCACGTGGGAGATCGGGTCGAAGGCCGGCGCGGTTTCGATGGCGGACAGGTCGATGGCGATCAGGTCGGCCTGCTTGCCGGTCTTGATCGAGCCGACTTTGTCGGCGATGCCCAGCGCGCGCGCGCCGTTGAGCGTAGCCATGCGGATGGCGGCGGCGGCGGGCACCGAGGTGGGGTCCAGCGTGCCCACTTTGGCCAGCAGCGCCGCCAGCCGGGTTTCCGCCAGCATGTCCAGTTTGTTGTTGGAGGCGGCGCCGTCGGTGCCTATGCCCACCGCGATGCCGGCCTGCAGCATCTTGGGAATGGGGGCGATGCCGGAAGCCAGCTTCATATTGGACGAGGGATTGTGCGCCACCGACACGCCGTGCTTGGCCGCCAGTTCGATTTCCTCGTCGTTCAGATGCACCATGTGGGCGGCGATCAGGCGCGGCGACAGCAGGCCCAGCTGTTGCAGGCGGGCCAGCGGGCGCTGGTGCCGCTCCTTGACGCTGTTGCTGACCTCGTCCGCGGTTTCGTGGATATGGCAGTGGATCAGCATGTCTTCCTGTTCCGCCAGCGTCACAACCTTGGCGAAAGTGTCGTCCGACACCGTGTAGGGCGCGTGCGGCGCCAGGGTGAAGGTGATCAGTTCTTCGCCCAGGAACTGGCGGCGCTCGGCCAGGGACTTGCTGATGTAGTCGTCGGCGTTGCTGGCGTAATTGGTGGGGAACTCCAGGATGGAACAGCCGACAAAAGTGCGCATGCCGGAGGCCAGGCCGGCGCGGGCCATCGCGCCGTGATAGAAATACATGTCGTTGATGGTGGTGGTGCCGCCGCGGATCATCTCCCCCATCGCCAGCAGCGCGCCGTCGAACACGAAATCGTCGCGCACGTGTTTGCCCTCGGCCGGCCAGATATGATTGGTCAGCCAGTCCATCAGCGCCTTGTCGTCGGCGAGGCCGCGCAAGAGCGTCATCGCGGAGTGGCCGTGCAGATTGATCAGGCCCGGCATTAGCACGTGGTTGGGCAATTCCACGCGTTGATCCGCCTCCAGCGCGCCGGCTTGGTCGGCTGGAATAATCGCGGCAATCCTGCCATCCTTCAGAGCAATGGCGTGGTTTTCCAGGATTTCGCCGTCTTCCTCGACGGTAATGATCCAGCGGGCGGTGATAATTTTGTCATAACGGGACTGGGACATGGGGCAATCCTGGCGCGATTTTGAAGTGACGTGGATTGTAGGCCGAGGCTAAATGCAAGGCAATGACGGAGCGCGGGAAGCGGCGGCGAAGCAGGCCGGCGCAAGGCTTGCCGGATCCGGGCTTGACAAGGCGATGACTAGTGAATATTCCAGCATTTTGCCGCGATTATCCGGTGTATACTTTTGAAAATATGAACAACTGACGCATGGGCTCAATTGCCTGCGGCTAATGGCGAGCGATAATAAACGCAAACATGGCACACCACGCTGACGATAAATCCACAGCCAGTACCGGCCTTTCCCTCAGGGCTGTCTTTCTCATCGCCGTGGTGCTGGGCTTGCTGATTCCCGCGTCCATCATCAGTTATCTGAGTTTCAATATTCAACGGGACGCGTTGACCGCCCAGTTGGAAACCGATCAAAAACGCCTGCTGGACATCGTCGCTCTAGGCATGCAGGAGCCCTTGTGGAATCTGAGCCGCCAGGCCGGCAACCCGTTGATCGCTTCGGTGATGGAAGACGCGAGGGTGGTTTCCATCCGCGTCACCGACACCCAGTCCAATCAAATCTTTCTGTCTTCGGTGCGCGCGGAGCGCCGCATCGGCAGTGTCTCCTTTGTGGAAAAACCGGTGATCTACCGCGGCGAGGAAATCGGCCAGGTGACGCTGGAGTTTGACAATGAACACCTCGCCATCGCGCTCAACAACCAGATCAAGAATATTCTGATGATTCTGGCGGCGCAGCTGGTGTTGTCCATTCTGCTGATCATGAGCATTCTGCACTCGCGCTTCCTCAGCCCGATGAAGGCCCTGACCGAACAGGCGCGCTTGCTGGCCGAACTCAAGCTGGACCGGCCGTTCGAATGGCAGCGCCGCGACGAGATCGGCCATCTGGGCAAACACCTGGAATGGACCCGCGCGGAACTCAAGCGCTTGCTGGACGAGTTGCGCGCCAAGACGCTGGCGCTGGAAGCGGACATTTCCCGCCGCCGCGAGGTGGAGGACGCGCTGCGCCGCTCCGAGAACAAATACCGCGAGCTGTTCTGGTCCAACCTCGACGGCATTGTGATCAGCTCGCTGGATGGCCAGGTGATAGACGCCAACCCCGCCTTCCTCAACCTGATGTGCTACAGCCTGGATCAGCTCAAGCTACAGAATTTCTGGACGCTGGTGGGGTCGGAGAGCGAGGCGCTGGAGCGCTTCAATCTGGACAACAAGGTATTGCGCTTCGGCTACTGCGACGAGTTCGAGGCCACCTATATCAACCGTTTCGGCAATCCGGTGCCGGTCAGCGTCAAGACCGTGGCGATGCGCGACGCCTTCGGACGCATCAACGCGGTATGGCGCATGGTGCGCGACATCTCCGAGAAACGCGCGGCGGAGGAGAGGGTGCAACTGGCCGCCAAGGTGTTCGAGAACACCGTGGAAGGCATCATGATCACCGACGCGGACAAACGCATCCGCAGCGTCAACCGCGCTTTCACCGAGATCACCGGCTACACCCAGCACGAGGTGCTGGGCCAGAAGACCAGCGTGCTGTCCTCCGGCCGCCACGACCAGCCCTTCTACGAACAGATGTGGCAGTCCATCGCCGACCACGGCTCCTGGCAGGGCGAGTTGTGGAACCGCCGCAAGAACGGCGAGGTGTTCCCGGAATGGCTGGCGATCAACGCGGTGCGCAACAGCCTGGGCGAAATCACCCATTACGTGGCCATCTTCAGCGATCTGACCGAACGCAAGGCGGCCGACGAGCGCATCCAGTTCCTCGCCCATTTCGACGTGCTGACCAGCTTGCCCAACCGCGTGCACATGCAGGACCGGGTGGAGCTGGCTATCCACAACGCCGGCCGCGACAACGAGCGGCTGGCCTTGTTGCTGCTGGACCTGGACCGCTTCAAGACCGTCAACGAATCGCTGGGCCACACCGCCGGCGACACCCTGCTGCAGGTGGCGGCGGACCGGATCAAGGGCGTGCTGGGGCCGGGAGAGATGCTGGCGCGCCAGGGCGGCGACGAATTCATCGTGCTGCTGCCGGTGATTTCCGATCCGGGCGAGGCGGCGATGGCGGCGGAGCGCATCCGCGACGCCTTCACCGCGTCGATAGAGTTGCACAATCATGTGATCACCATCACGCCGTCCATCGGCATCAGCGTCTACCCGGACGACGGCCGCGACTACGAGACCCTGGTGCGCAACGCCGACGCGGCGATGTACCACGCCAAATCCTCGGGCCGCAACAGCTACAAGTTCTACACCGCCGACCTCAACGCCCGCGCCCGCGAAATCCTGGCGATTGAAAGCCAGCTGCGTTTCGCGCTGGAGCGCGAGGAGTTCGTGCTGCATTATCAGCCGCAAGTGGAAATGGCCAGCGGCCGCATCATAGGCGCCGAGGCGCTGATCCGCTGGAACCATCCGTCGCTGGGCGTGCTGGGGCCGGTGCGTTTCATCGAGGTGGCGGAGGAGCGCGGCTTCATCGTGCAGATCGGCAACTGGGTGATAGGCGAGGCCACGCGCCAACTGGCCGCCTGGCGCAGCCAGGGCCTGCCGGAACTGACCCTGGCCATCAATCTGTCCGCCTTACAGTTCCGCCAGTCCGATCTGGCGGATCAGATCACCTCGGCGCTGGCCACCAACGGCCTGCCCGGTCACGCGCTGGACATCGAGGTGACCGAGAGCGTGGTGATGGAGGATGCGATGGCCACCATACAGGCCATCGACAATATGAAGAATATGGGGCTGAAGCTGTCCATCGACGACTTCGGCACCGGCTATTCCAGCCTGTCCTATCTGAAGCGCTTCAAGGCGGACAAGCTGAAGATCGACCGTTCCTTCGTCCGTGACATTCCGCACGACGCCGACGACACCGCCATTGCCCGCGCCATCATCAATATGGCCAAGAACCTGAATATGAAGGTGGTGGCGGAAGGGGTGGAAACGATAGAGCAATGGCACTTCCTGCAACGCGAAGGCTGCGAATACGTGCAAGGCTACTTGATCGCCCGGCCGCTGCCGGCGGACGAGTTCGTCAAACTGCTGGCCCAGGATTGCCTGTTGCCGCAGGAGTGAGCTGACCCAAGGGCAGGGACGGGAGCGCGCGGATGACTTTCAAGATTGGCGACGAGGCGGTGGATGTCGGCAAGGAAGTGCTGTCGCGCAGCCTGGATTTCGTGCCCATTCCCATCCTGATCTCGGAATCCGACGCCAAGCTGGACCAGCCCGGCCGGCGCGTGCATCGCTATCTGAACCGCGCTTTCCTGCAGCAGATAGGCTACACGCTGGAGCAGATGCCGGACATGGAGGCCTGGTTTCGTCTGGCTTATCCCGATCCGGCCTACCGCTTGGAGGTGGAGCAGAGCTGGCTGCAGGCGGTGAAGGACAGCCTGGCGCTGGGCCGCAACCTGGCGGAGATGACGGTGAGGGTGTGCTGCGCCGACGGCCGCCTGCGCTGGTTCATCGTCACCGCGCAACTGCATGCCGATCTGCTGCCCAACTGGCACATCGTCACTTTCCGCGACGTGGACGACCTCAAGTGCGCGATGGACGAGAACGTCAGGTTGTCGCGCACGGATTTTCTCACCGGTTTGATCAACCGCCGCGAGGCGGTGCGTCAGATGGAGGCCGCCTGGCTGCAATGGCTGCAGACGCGCCGGCCGTTCGCGGTCTTGTTGTGCGATATCGACCATTTCAAACTGGTGAACGACCATTTCGGCCATGACGGCGGCGACTATGTGCTGGTGGAAGCGGCGCGCTTGCTGAGCGAGGCGTTTCCGGACTTGCTCTGTTCGCGCTGGGGCGGGGAAGAGTTTTTGCTGCTGGCCCCGGACGCCGATCAGGCCAAGGCCGCCGCCTTGGCGGAACAGGCCCGGCAGCGGCTCGCCGCCGCCAATCTGCAATGGCAGCAGCATCCGGTGCCCTTGACCCTGAGCATAGGCCATGTCTGCGCGCAGCCGGGCCTGGAAGTGGAGGTCTTGCTGCAGCGCGCGGACGCCGCCTTGTACCAGGCCAAGGCGGCGGGGCGCAATTGCTGTCGGGCGGGGTGAGGCCGGCGGGCCGTCAACGGGCGGTCATCGCCTGTCTCAGGTAGTCGATGAACGCCCGCAGTTTCGCCGGCTGATGCAGGTGGTGCGGGTAATACAGGTAGAAGGCCTCCGCTGGCGGCATCCATTCTTCCAATACGGCGATCAGGCCACCGTCCGCCAGGTGGGGTTCGGCCATCGCCTGCGGCAGATAGGCGAGGCCGAGTCCGCCCAGCGCGACGTGCAGCGCCGCCGCGGTGTCGTTGGCGGTTAGCGGCCCTTGCACCGCGACTTCAAACGGCCGGCCGGCGTCGACGAATTGCCAGCGGTAGACCTGGCCGCTGCTGGCGAAGCGATAGCGCAGGCAATCATGTTGTCGCAACATGGCCGGATGCGCGGGTACGCCGCGCGTTCGCAAATAAGCCGGGCTGGCCGCCACGCAAAAGCGGAGCGGGGCGCTGACCGCCACCGCCTGCATATCCTGTTGCAGGCTCTCGCCGAAGCGCAGGCCGGCGTCCAGACCGCGCTCCACGATATCCACCAATTGATTGTTGACGTCCAGTTCCAGCTTTAGCTGCGGATGCGCGCGCATGAAGCCGGCCAGCAAGGGATACAGCAGCAGGGCGGCGGCGGTATGCGGCAAGGTCAACTTCAGGGTGCCGCTGAGCTGACCTTGCCATTGGCGAGTGTCTTCCAGCGCGCCGTCCAACTGTTCCAGCAGCGGCCTGATCCGCGCCAGCAGCGCCTGGCCGGCTTCGGTCAGCCCAACCTTGCGGGTGGTGCGGTTCAGCAGGCGCACGCCCAGTTGCGCCTCCAATTGACGCAGCGTCTGGCTCAGCGCCGAGGGGGTGACCTCTTGCTGGGCGGCGGCGCGGGTGAAGCTGCCGTGCTGGGCGATGAGGCGGAAGGCTTGCAAGGCGTGCAGGGAGTTTTGCGGCATTGTGAAGATTTTCTACGTAATGCATGCAGATTAAGCCGGTTTTTCCGATGGAGGCAAGAGAATATGCTTCAGGCATCTTAACCGACCACGAAGGATGGCAGGCATGAAACAACGTATCCTGGGCCGTAACGGCCCCTCCGTTTCCGCTTTGGGCTTGGGCTGCATGGGCATGAGCGCTTTCTACGGCGCGCATGACGACGCGGAATCGCTGCGCACGCTGAATCACGCGCTGGATCGCGGCGTCAATTTGCTGGATACCGCGGATATGTACGGGCCTTACCGCAACGAGGAATTGCTGGCACAGCTGCTGAAGTCGCGCCGTAGCGAGGTGGTGCTGGCCACCAAGTTCGGCATCGTGATGGACCCGGCCAATCCGGCCGCGCGCGGCGTCAACGGACGGCCGGAATACGTGCGCAGCAGTTGCGAAGGCAGCCTCAAGCGGCTGGGCGTCGACGTCATCGATCTTTACTATCTGCACCGCGTGGACCCGCAAGTGCCTATCGAAGAAACGGTGGGCGCGATGGCGGAGCTGGTGCGCGCCGGCAAGGTCCGTTACCTGGGCCTGTCCGAGGCCGCGCCCGACACCTTGCGCCGCGCGCACGCCGTCCATCCCATCCACGCGCTGCAAAGCGAATACTCGCTGTGGACGCGGGACCCGGAGCAGCAAACGCTGGCCTTGTGCCGGGAGCTGGGCGTCGGTTTCGTCGCCTACAGCCCGCTGGGGCGCGGTTTTTTGACCGGGGCGATCAGAAGCCCGGACGACTTCGACGCCGACGACTACCGGCGCGGCAATCCGCGCTTTCTCGGCGAGAATTTCCGCCGCAATCTGGCGCTGGTGGACCGGGTGAAGGCCTTGGCCGAAACCAAGGGCTGCACGCCGGCGCAATTGGCGCTGGCCTGGGTGCTGGCGCACGGCGATCACATCGTCGCCATTCCCGGCGCGCGCCGCATCCGCAATCTGGACGACAATCTGGGCGCGCTGACGCTGGAACTGAGTCCGGCGGAGCGGGCGGAAATCGACGCGGTCTTTCCGCCGGAGGCCGTCAGCGGCCTGCGCTACGCGTCCGAGGTGATGGCGACGGTGCAGCGCTGAGCGCGGTTTTAGCGGTCTCGCCGCCAGTCGCGACGATCGCGCTCATGGCCGCGGCCATGGTCGTGATCGTCGTCGCCATGCCAGCCGTGGCGTTCGTGTTCGCGCCTGTACTCATGGCCGCGTTGAACCTGCTGATAACGCGGCACGTAGACTTGGCGGTACCACTCGTCGCGAACGAAGTAGACCGGGCGGCCGCAGGCGCCGTAGCGGCCGCAGTAGCGACGCCAATCCTTCATGTGGCCGGGCGGCACCCGCAGATACATCGGCGTCACCGCCACCGGGGCGGGCTGGATGACCACCGGTTGTGGATAGATCAGCTGCGGCGGCGGGAAACCGCCCAGGCTGAGTTGTCCGTAGAAGCCGGGCTGGCCGATGGTGATGGAGACGCCGGCCTGGACCGGCATGGCGCAGAGCCATGCCGAGGCGCTCAGCGCGGCGAATGCGAATAGACGTTTCATGGCGAATGTCCTTTTAGTCGTACAAGCGAGTGTTGTACTGCCAATATCGTCCGGCACTATTGCGCATGCGCGAAGCTGAAGGATGGAATGATGTCTATTGTTGGCGGAAAGGAGGTTTAGCAAACAAAAGCAAAACTTCCCGGCCGCGATGGACGGCCTGGCAAGGCGCCCTGCGTTGCCGCGAGTCTTGCCTTCTATAGGAAACGCTTTCATGCAAAAACTTCTGCAAGTCCACTTTGATTTTTCCGGTCCTTTCGGCGACGAGATGGCAAGCCGCTTGCAAGAGCTGGCGGCGTCCATCAATCAGGAGCCCGGCTTCATCTGGAAAATATGGACGGAGAGCCCGGACCGGCAAGAGGCCGGCGGCATTTATCTGTTTGCCAGCGAAGAAACGGCGCAAGCTTATCTGCGCATGCACAGCGCAAGACTGAAAGCCTTGGGGGTGGCCGAGGTCAGCGGCAGGGTTTTCGACGTGAACCTGGTGCTCAGCGAGCTCAATCATGCGGGCTTTGCGCGCGGGCCGGAGCCGCTTGGGGCCGAGTAGCCGGCAGCCCTGGTCAGCGGGACTCCGCGCCGACGGCCTTGTCCGCGCGTGAAAAGCGCAATGCGGGGGAGGGGCGCGGGAAAAGAAAAAGCCGCTCGCCGGAAGGCGGGCGGCTTGGTCGCGCCGTAGGCTTGAAGCGCTTATTCCGGACGCATCTGCGGGAACAGAATGACGTCGCGGATGGACGGCGCGTCGGTCAGCAGCATCACCAGGCGGTCGATGCCGATGCCGCAGCCGCCGGTCGGCGGCAGGCCGTATTCCATCGCGCGGATGTAGTCGGCGTCGTAGTGCATCGCCTCGTCGTCGCCGGCGTCCTTCTGCGCCACCTGGGACAGGAAGCGCGCGGCCTGGTCTTCCGGATCGTTCAACTCGGAGTAGCCGTTGGCGTGCTCGCGGCCGACGATGAACAGCTCGAAGCGTTCGGTCAGGCCCGGCTTGCTGTCGGAACCGCGCGCCAGCGGGGACACTTCCACCGGGTAGTCGATGATGAAGGTCGGGTTCCACAGCAGGCTTTCGGCGCACTCTTCAAACAGCGCCAGTTGCAGGCTGCCCAGGCCCGGCGCCGGCGGCAGCTTGCCGCCCAGGCGCTTGATCTCGCCGGCCACCCAGGCCGCGTCGTCCAGTTGGGCATCTGTGTATTGCGGGTTGTAGTGCTTGATCGCGCCGACGATGGTGAAGCGGTCGAACGGTTTGCCCAGATCCACTTCCTTGCCCTGGTAGCTGACGGTGGTGGAGTCGCAGGATACCAGCGCGCATTCGCGGATGATGGCTTCGGTCATCTCCATCATGCGCTGGTAGTCGCTGTAAGCCTCGTAGAACTCGATCATGGTGAACTCGGGTTGTGGCGCGTGCTCATCCCCTCGTTGCGGAAGTTGCGGTTGATCTCGAACACGCGCTCCAGACCGCCCACCACCAGGCGCTTCAGATACAGCTCAGGCGCGATGCGCAGGTACAAGGGCATGTCCAGCGCATTGTGGTGGGTGACGAAAGGCTTGGCCGCGGCGCCGCCCGGGATCGGGTGCATCATCGGGGTTTCCACTTCCAGATAGCCTTCGCCCACCATCACGTCGCGCACCTTCTGGATGATCTTGGAGCGCTTGATGAAGGTCTGGCGGCTGTCCTCGTTCATGATCAGGTCGGCGTAGCGCTGACGGTACTTGGTTTCCTGATCGGTGATGCCGTGGAATTTCTCCGGCAGCGGACGGATGTTCTTGGACAGCAGGCGCACTTCGCTGGCCTGCACCGTCAGTTCGCCGGTCTTGGTCTTGAACAGCACGCCCTTGACGGCGACGATGTCGCCCAGATCCCAGTGCTTGAACTCGGCGTGCAGCTCTTCGCCCACGCCGTCATTGGAGATATAGGCCTGGATGCGGCCGCTGCCGTCTTGCAGCGTGGCGAAGCTGGCCTTGCCCATCACACGTTTCAACATCATGCGGCCGGCGACGGCAACCTCGATCTTTTCGGCTTCCAGCGCTTCCTTTTCCTTGCCGGCGTGAGCGTCCTGCAGGACTTGCGCGAAGTGGCTGCGCTTGAAGTCGTTGGGGAAGGCGATGCGCTGTTCGCGGATGCTCTTCAGCTTTTGGCGGCGCTCCGCCATGATCTGGTTTTCGTCCTGGCTGGGCGATGCTTGCTCGTGTTCAGACATGTTCACTCCGTAATTCAATGCAATGGCTGTTGGCCGCCGCGCGGGCGGCGGCCGGGTTAAGCGGGTTTAGGTTCAGACGCCCTGTTTCAGGCTGGCCTCGATGAAGCCGTCCAGGTCGCCGTCCATCACGCCCTTGATATTGCCCACTTCGTAGCTGGTGCGCAGATCCTTGATGCGGGACTGGTCGAAGACGTAGGAGCGGATCTGGTGGCCCCAGCCCACATCGGTCTTGGTGTCTTCCAGCGCTTGCTTGGCCTCGTTGCGCTTTTTCAGTTCCAGTTCGTACAGCTTGGCGCGCAGCATCTGCATCGCTTCGTCGCGGTTGCGGTGCTGGGAGCGGTCGTTCTGGCACTGCACCACGATCCCGGTGGGATTGTGGGTGATGCGCACGGCGGAGTCGGTCTTGTTGATGTGCTGACCGCCGGCGCCGGAGGCGCGGTAGGTGTCGACGCGCAGATCGGCCGGATTGATGTCGATCACGAAGCTGTCGTCCACTTCCGGATAGACGAAGACCGAGGAGAAGGAGGTGTGGCGGCGCGCGTTGGAGTCGAACGGCGACACGCGCACCAGGCGGTGCACGCCCACTTCAGAGCGTAGCAGGCCGTAGGCGTATTCGCCGCTGATCTTCAGCGTGGCGCTGGTGATGCCGGCCACTTCGCCTTCGGATTCTTCCAGCACTTCCACGCTGAAGCCCTTGCGTTCGGCGTAGCGGATATACATGCGCAGCAGCATGCCGGCCCAGTCCTGGGCCTCGGTGCCGCCGGCACCGGCCTGGATGTCCAGGAAGCAGTTGTTCGGGTCCATCGGATCGTGGAACATCCGGCGGAATTCCAGCTGCGCGAGCTTGGCTTCGGCGGTGTCCAGATCGGCCTGCACGGCCAGGATGGTGTCGTCGTCGTTTTCGGCGCGGCCCATCTCGAACAATTCGGCGCTGTCGCCGACCATGGCGCTGATCTCGTCGATCACCAGCACCACGTCTTCCAGCTGTTTGCGCTCGCGGCCCAGTTCCTGGGCGCGCTTGGGATCATTCCAGATGTCCGGGTCTTCGGTCAGGCGGGAAACTTCTTCCAGACGGTCTTTTTTACCGTCGTAGTCAAAGATACCCCCGGATGTCGGCGCCACGGGTGGCCAGGTCGTCTATCTTGGCCGCGATTTGGTTCAGTACTTCGACTTCAATCATGCTCAACTCCAAATGGCAGTCTGTTAAATATAGGCAGTCGGGAAATCGGGTCTTGATCAAAGACAAAAAAGCGCACCGTAAGGTGCGCTTTTGCTGAAAAGACTTGGGATGGATCAGCCAAACAGGTGAGCGATGGCGGCGCGCTCTTCTTCCAGTTCGGCCAGGGTGAAGTTCATCCGCTCGCGGCTGAACTCGTCGATTTCCAGACCTTGCACAATCTTGTATTCGCCATTTTCGCATACAACCGGGAAGCCGTACATCACGCCTTCCGGGATGCCGTAGGAGCCGTCGGACGGAATGCCCATGGTCACCCATTTGCCTTGGCTGCCCAGCACCCAGTCGTGGACGTGGTCGATGGCGGCGTTGGCGGCGGAGGCGGCGGAAGACAGGCCGCGCGCTTCGATGATGGCGGCGCCGCGCTTGCCCACGGTGGGCAGGAATACGTCGCGGTTCCAGGCTTCGTCGTTGATCATGGCCTTGACCGGCTGGCCATCAATGCTGGCGAAGCGGTAGTCGGCGTACATGGTCGGCGAGTGGTTGCCCCATACCGCCAGCTTCTCGATGGCGGCCACCGGCTTGCCGGTCTTGGCGGCGATCTGGGACAGCGCGCGGTTGTGGTCAAGACGCAACATGGCGGTGAAGTTTTTCGGATTCAGGTCCGGAGCGGACTTCATCGCGATCCAGGCGTTGGTGTTGGCCGGGTTGCCCACTACCAGCACTTTCACGTCGCGGGCGGCGTGGTCGTTCAGCGCCTTGCCTTGAACGGTGAAGATGGCGCCGTTGGCTTCCAGCAGATCCTTGCGCTCCATGCCCTTGCTGCGCGGGCGGGCACCCACCAGCAGCGCGACCTTGACGTCCTTGAAGGCCACGTTCGGGTCGTCGGTGGCAACCATGCCGGCCAACAGCGGGAAGGCGCAGTCTTCCAGTTCCATCATCACGCCTTTGAGGGCGGTTTGGGCTTGCGGCAGGTCCAGCAGTTGCAGGATGACCGGTTGATCCTTGCCGAGCATTTCGCCGCTGGCAATGCGGAACAGCAGGCTATAGCCGATTTGGCCGGCTGCGCCGGTGACGGCGACGCGAACGGGAGCTTTCATTGGCGGACTCTCCTTTGATGTATCCGATAATGACGATATGCAGATGTTGCTCTGCAGCATTGAATGCTTTTGTGCGGCTGAGTGTAACACGGAGTATAGCCAAAGTGGGGGTGTAATCCTCATCAGAAAAGCTGATGGGTCCGGTAAAGTCTTGTATCTTATATAAGACTTGTATTTACGCTTGATTTGTTTGGTGATACAACAGAGAACATGACAGATCGACCGCTGCGTAGACAGCCGCTGTACAGCCAGATCAAGCAGCAATTGCTGCGCCGGATCGGCGATGGCGAATGGCAGGAGAACGATGCCTTGCCCAGCGAATGGGACTTGGCGGACGAGCTGGGCGCAAGCCAGGGCACGGTGCGCAAGGCCTTGGGCGAACTGGTGGCCGACGGCCTGCTGTATCGCGCGCAGGGCAGGGGCACTTTCGTGGCGCCGGCGCCCAGCGAGTGGGGCGAAGGCCTGCTGCTGACGCCGGGCCTGTTCAACGAGCAGCCGGACGATCTGGCGCGGGAGTTCCTCGGCATTTCGCGGGGCAACGCCAGCGACGACATGGCCGCGGCATTGCAATTGCGGCGCGCTGCGCCTTTATTGAGAGTTCGGCAGCTGTGGCGTTGGCACGGCATCCCGGTCGCGGTGGACGAGGCTTTTTTGCCGGCCGACGAGTTCGAGGGGCTGGACGCGCGATGGCTGCGCGGCTCGTCCGGGGTGTATCAGGCGCTGCAGCAGCGTTTCGGCATCCGTTTGAAAGTATTGTGCGAGCAGTTTCGCGCGTTGATGTTGCCGCGCGAGGAAAGCGCGCTGCTCGGCGTCACCGGCATGGTGGCCGAGGCGCCGGCCTTGAGTCTGATCCGGATTTCCGGCTCGATGGAGGGCGTGCCGCTGGAGTGGCGGCAGCGTTACTGTCTGACGCACAACTGGGCTTACACCGCCCGCCGGGCTTGACGCGGCGGGCTTTTGACGTGACGTGGACGGCTGGGCCGGCGGCGAAAAACAGGCCGCGGCCAGCCAGTTTTGCTAGAATCCCCGGGTCATATTGCACCGCGATATTCCTGGTGCGGCATGAGCGGTAATGACGGGCATCCAGCCATAACAACAACGGAGCCCTTCAAGCGGGCGGTCTCGTAGCGGACCGTCTGTTGTGTAACCTCTTGGTTCTAAAAACATCCAAGGAAGCCATATGCAGAAGCAACGACCAAAGCACCTGGATCTGGCCAAGATCAGATTGCCGATTCCCGGCATCGTCTCGATCTTGCACCGGATCAGCGGTGTTGCGCTGTTCTTTTCTCTCCCACTGTTGATTTACCTGTTGCACGGTTCGCTGAGTTCGGCCGAATCGTTCGAAACCTACCGCGCCGTGGTGGGCAACCCGCTGATGAAGCTGGTGTTGCTCGGCCTGTTGTGGGCGTATATGCACCACTTCTGTGCCGGTATCCGTTTCCTCTTCCTCGATATTCATAAAGGTCTCGAACTGCAGACCGCCCGCGCCACCGCCAAGACCGTTGTGGCCGTCAGCCTGGCGCTGACCGTGGTTCTGGGAGTTGCTCTATGGTAAATCGCAATGTCGTCGGCGCCGGCTATGGCCTGCGCGATTGGATCATGCAGCGCGTCACCGCGGTGATCATGTTGATCTACACCGTGGCTTTGGCTTTGTTCCTGTTGACCATGCCGTCCGGCTACGAAGGCTGGAAGGCGTTCTTCGGCCAGTTCTGGGTGCAGTTGCTGACCCAGGTGAGCCTGATCGCTCTGTTCCTGCACGTATGGGTGGGCATCCGCGATCTGTGGATGGACTATGTGAAGCCGGTGGGCGTTCGCCTGGCGCTGCACGTGTTCACCATCGTCTGGCTGGTTTCCTGTTTTATCTATTCCGTTAAAGTGGTCTGGGGGCTGTAATGGGTATTCCTGTTCGTCATTTCGACGCCGTTATCGTTGGGGCAGGCGGAGCAGGCATGCGCGCGGCCTTGCAATTGTCCGAGGCCGGCCTGAAGACAGCGGTGCTGTCCAAGGTATTCCCGACCCGCTCCCACACCGTTGCCGCCCAGGGCGGCGTGTCCGCTTCTCTCGGCAACTCCGAGGAAGATCATTGGCACTGGCATATGTACGACACCGTCAAGGGGTCGGACTGGCTGGGCGATCAGGACGCCATCGAATTCATGTGCCGCGAAGCGCCCAAGGTGGTGGTGGAGCTGGAGCACTTCGGCATGCCGTTCGACCGCAACGCCGACGGTTCCATCTACCAGCGCCCGTTCGGCGGCCATATGTCGAATTTCGGCGAAAAGCCGGTGCGCCGCGCCTGCGCCGCAGCCGACCGCACCGGCCACGCCATGCTGCACGCGCTATACCAGCGCAATGTGCGCGCCAATACCCATTTCTTCGTTGAATGGATGGCGCTGGATCTGATCCGCGACGCCGACGGCAATGTCCAGGGCGTGATCGCCATGGAAATGGAAACCTCGGAAATCGTCGTGTTCCAGGCCAAGGCCACCTTGTTCGCCACCGGCGGCGCCGGCCGCATCTTCTCCTCGTCCACCAACGCCTTCATCAATACCGGCGACGGCCTGGGCATGGCTTCCCGCGCGGGCATCCCGCTGGAAGACATGGAGTTCTGGCAGTTCCACCCGACCGGTGTGGCCGGCGCCGGCGTGTTGATCACCGAAGGCGTGCGCGGCGAAGGCGGCATTCTGCGCAATGCGCAGGGCGAACGCTTCATGGAGCGCTACGCGCCCAACGCCAAGGACCTGGCGTCCCGCGACGTGGTGTCGCGCGCGATGGTGACCGAGATCAACGAAGGCCGCGGCTGCGGTCCGAACAAGGATCACGTGCTGCTGGACATCACTCACCTGGATCCGGAAGTGATCATGTCCAAGCTGCCGGGCATTCGCGAGATTTCGATCAAGTTCGCCGGCGTGGACCCGATCAAAGCCCCGATTCCGGTGGTGCCGACTTGCCATTACCAGATGGGCGGCATTCCCACCAACTACCACGGCGAAGTGGTGGTGCAGGGCGAAAAAGTGCAGGGCTTCTACGCGGCCGGCGAATGCGCCTGCGCGTCGGTGCACGGCGCCAACCGCCTGGGCACCAACTCGCTGTTGGACTTGCTGGTGTTCGGCAAGAGCTCGGCCAATTCGATGATCGAGTTCATCAAGCAGCATCCGGAAGACCTGCCGGAACTGGCGCTGGCCGATGTCGAGCGCTCCGTCGCCCGCGTCGAGCGCCTGAATCAGCAGACCGGCGGCGTGCAAGTCAACGACGCGCGCGAAGCCATGCAGCGCACCATGCAGGCGCACTGCGGCGTGTTCCGCTTCAAGGACATGCTGGCCGAAGGCGTGGAGAAGATTCTGGAAGTGGAGAAGATGGTGCAGCGCACCGAGATCTCCGACAAGTCCAATGTCTTCAACACCGCCCGCATCGAGGCGCTGGAGCTGGAGAACCTGATTGAAGTGGCCAAGGCCACCATGATCTCGGCCAACGCCCGCACCGAGAGCCGCGGCGCCCATGTGCGCGACGACGCCAAGGACACCGAGGAAACCCCGAACGGCCGCGACGACAAGAACTGGCTGAAGCACACGCTGTGGTATCGCGAAGCCAACCGTCTGGATTACAAGCCGGTCAATCTGAAGCCGCTGTCGGTCGATACGATCGCGCTGAAGACCCGCTCCTACTAAGGGTTCCATCAAGATGACTACCGAAACCGTCAAATTCCGCATCTACCGCTACAATCCGGAAACCGATGCCAAGCCGTATATGCAGGACATCAGCGTGGAGATGGACTCCACCGAGCACAAGCTCTTGGACGCGCTGGTCAAGCTGAAGGTGAAGGACGACACGCTGAGCTTCCGCCGCTCCTGTCGCGAAGGCGTGTGCGGTTCCGACGCGATGAACATCAACGGTAAGAACGGCCTGGCCTGCCTGACCGACTTCCGCGACCTGAAACAGCCGATCGAGCTGCGTCCGCTGCCGGGTCTGCCGGTGATCCGCGATCTGATCGTGGACATGACCCAGTTCTTCAAGCAGTACCACTCGATCAAGCCTTATGTGATCAACGACACGCCGCCGCCGGAACGCGAGCGCAAGCAGTCGCCGGAAGACCGCAAGGAACTGGACGGCCTGTACGAGTGCATTCTGTGCGCTTGCTGCTCGACGTCCTGCCCGTCCTTCTGGTGGAACCCGGACAAGTTCGTCGGTCCGGCCGGCCTGTTGGCCGCCTATCGCTTTATCGCGGACACCCGCGACGAAGCGACCAAGGAGCGCCTGGACAACCTGGAAGACCCGTACCGCCTGTTCCGTTGCCACACCATCATGAACTGCGTGGACGTGTGTCCTAAGGGCCTGAATCCGACCAAGGCGATTGGCAAGATCAAGGACCTGATGGTCAAGCGTGCAGTATGACCGCCTACGATCCGATTGAACTCAAGCGGATCCGTTGGCGGTCCCGGCGGGGGCTGCTGGAGCTGGATCTGGTGCTGGAGAAATTCTTCGCCGGCCCCTTCGACCAGCTCGCCCCCGCCGAGATTGAGGCTTATCGGCGGTTGCTGGATTTGCCCGATACCGATTTTCTGGACGTCGTCAGCGGCAAGGCCGATCTGGACGATCCGGAAGAGATGGGCATCGTGGCGATTCTCCGTTCGCTCTGACGGCTGTGCATCACCCCAATTACAACGACCATAAACCGACTGGGAGTATTGCTGTGGAAACTGATCGCAAAGTAACGCTCACATACAACGAGGGTAAGGAAACTCTGGATTTGCCGGTCCAGAGCGGCACTTTGGGGCCGGATGTCGTCGACATCCGCACCTTCTCCAAAACCGGCATGTTCACGTTCGACCCGGGCTTCCTGGCTACCGCCAGCTGCGAGTCCGGCATCACCTTCATCGACGGCGATCTGGGCCAGCTCTACTATCGCGGCTACCCGATCGAACAGCTCGCCGAGAAGAGCGATTACCTGGAAGTCTGCTATCTGCTGCTGAATGGCGAGCTGCCGACCGCGGCGCAGCGCAAGGACTTCGAGCGCGGCATCATGCGCCACAATATGCTGCACGATCAGCTGATGAGCCTGTTCAAGGGCTTCCGTCGCGACGCGCACCCGATGGCGGTGATGGTGGGCGTGGTGGGCGCGCTGTCCGCCTTCTACCATGACTCGCTGGACATCTCCAATCCTGAGCATCGCCGCATTTCCGCGCATCGCCTGGTGGCCAAGCTGCCGACCATCGCCGCGCAAGCTT
Organism: Chromobacterium sp. Beijing; assembly: GCF_021496765.1. Classification (NCBI taxonomy): domain Bacteria; kingdom Pseudomonadati; phylum Pseudomonadota; class Betaproteobacteria; order Neisseriales; family Chromobacteriaceae; genus Chromobacterium; species Chromobacterium sp. Beijing. Next base: position 2,981,157 of record NZ_CP053750.1, on the reverse strand, counting down.
ACCGCTACAACAAGGGCCTGCCGTTCTCCTACCCGAAAAACGGCCTGACCTACGCGGAAAACTTCCTGCACATGATGTTCTCCACCCCGTGCGAAGAGTACAAGGTGAACCCGGTGCTGGCGCGCGCGCTGGACCGCATCTTCACCCTGCACGCCGATCACGAGCAGAACGCCTCCACCTCCACCGTGCGTCTGGCCGGCTCCTCCGGCGCCAACCCCTTCGCGTGTATCGCCGCCGGCATCGCCTGCCTGTGGGGCCCGTCCCATGGCGGCGCCAACGAAGCCGTGCTGAAGATGCTGGACGAAATCGGCAGCGTGGAAAACGTGGCCGACTTCATGCAAGGCGTGAAGGACAAGCGCTACAAGCTGATGGGCTTTGGTCACCGCGTGTACAAGAACATGGACCCGCGCGCTTCCATCATGAAGCAGACCTGCGACGAAGTGTTGAACGAACTGGGCCTGCACAACGATCCCAAGTTCAAGCTGGCGATGGAACTGGAAAAGATCGCGCTGTCCGATCCCTACTTCATCGAGCGCAAACTGTACCCGAACGTGGACTTCTACTCCGGCATCGTCTTGTCGGCCATCGGCATCCCGGTGTCGATGTTCACCCCGATCTTCGCGCTGGCCCGCACCGTGGGCTGGATCGCCCACTGGAGCGAAATGATCTCCGACCCGGCGATGAAGATCGGCCGTCCGCGTCAGTTGTACACCGGCGCCCCCCGCCGCGATTTCATTCCGGTGGAGAAGCGCAAGTAAGCAGGAACGAGGGTTGGCTGGAGCAGGGCTTCAGCCAGCCTTTTTTTCCGGCCCGACGGCGGGCCGGGGCAGGGTCAGAATGTTATGGGAAGCACAACAAAAAGTTTTTCCGATAGCGTTTTCCCCATGCAGCAACAGGGAGTTCGCGCCAGGGCGTAGCTGGCCGGATTCCGAACAGAAACGACAAAGGGTAGCCCCATGATGCAATCCATGTACAGCCATTCTTACCTGTTCGGTGGGAATGCACCGTTCATCGAGGAGCTGTACGAACAGTACCTCGCTGACGCCAACTCCGTTCCGAACGAGTGGCGCGACTATTTCGACAAGCTGGCGCAAGCGCCGGGCGCTGCCGAACGCGATGTGCCGCACATGCCGATCCAGGAATCCTTCATTCAGCTGGCCAAGAAGCCGGCCGCCGGCCAGCGCGCCAGCAGCGGGGCGGAATGGGACACCATGCAAAAGCAGGTGGGGGTGCTGAAACTGATTTCCGCCTACCGCGTGCTGGGCAGCCGCCAGGCCAATCTGGACCCGCTCAAGCGCATGGACCAGGAGCTGGTGCGCGAACTGGACCCGGCTACCCACGGTTTGACCGGCGCCGACATGGCGGTGCAATTCAACGCCGGCTCGCTGGTGGGCCCGCAGAAGATGCCGCTGTCCGACATCCTGGCGCGCCTGAAGCAGACCTACTGCGGCAATATCGGCGTCGAGTACATGCACATCACCAAGTCGGATGAAAAGCATTGGGTGCAAAAGCGCTTCGAGGGCGATCTGTCCACGCCGCATTACGACGCGGCCAAGAAGCAGCGCATCCTGAAGCAGATCACCGCGTCCGAGACGCTGGAACGCTATCTGCACACCAAATACGTCGGCCAGAAGCGCTTCTCGCTGGAAGGCGGCGAGTCCGCCATCGCCGCGCTGGATCACCTGATCCAGAACGCCACCGGCCAGGGCGTGCAGGAACTGATCATCGGCATGGCCCACCGCGGCCGTCTGAACGTGCTGGTCAACACCCTGGGCAAGCTGCCGCGCGACCTGTTCGCCGAATTCGAAGGCAAGGCCGCCCAGCAAATGGCCTCCGGCGACGTGAAGTACCACATGGGCTTCTCCTCCGACATCCCGACCGCCGACGGCCCGATGCACGTGTCGCTGGCCTTCAACCCCTCGCACCTGGAAATCGTCAACCCGGTAGTGGAGGGCTCGGTGCGCGCGCGCCAGGAACGCCGCAAGGACACGGAACGCAAGACCGCGGTGCCGGTATTGATCCACGGCGACTCCGCCTTTGGCGGCCTGGGCGTCAACCAGGGCACCTTCAACCTGTCGCAGACCCGCGGCTACGGCACCGGCGGCACGATACACATCGTGATCAACAACCAGGTGGGCTTCACCACTTCGGACACCCGCGACATCCGCTCGACGATGTATTGCACCGACGTGGCCAAAATGATCGAAGCGCCGATCTTCCACGTCAACGGCGATGATCCGGAAGCCGTCTGCTATGTGATGCAGGCCGCGCTGGACTACCGGATGACCTTCAAGAAGGACGTGGTCATCGATCTGGTGTGCTACCGCAAACTGGGCCACAACGAGGGCGACGACCCGTTCCTGACCCAGCCGATGATGTATAAGAAGATCGCCAAGCACCAAGGCGTGCGCGCGATGTACGCCGAGCGTCTGGTGCAGGAAGGCGTGCTGAAGGCGGAAGAGGCCGACGCTCAGATCCAGGCCTACCGCGACGCGCTGGACAAGGGCGAGCACGTAGAGCAGACCGCGCTGACCAATTACAAGCGCGAACACGCGCTGGACTTCAGCCAGTACCTGGGCACCCACTGGGCGCATCCGACCGACACCTCCTTGCCGCAGGCCGACATCCAGCGCCTGACCGAGAAGTTCACCTCGCTGCCGGACGGCTTCAAGCTGCATCCGACGGTGCAGAAGGTGCTGGCCGCGCGCAAGGCGATGGCCGCCGGCGAGCAGAACGCGGACTGGGGCATGGCCGAGACCCTGGCTTACGCCAGCCTGGTGACCAACGGCTTCGGCGTGCGCCTGTCCGGCGAAGACTCCGGCCGCGGCACCTTCTCCCACCGTCATTCGGTCTTGCACGACCAAAACCGCGAGAGCTGGGACCAGGGCAGCTATGTGCCGCTGCGCAATATGTCCGACAACCAGGCCGATTTCCTGGTGATCGACTCCATCCTGAACGAAGAAGCGGTGCTGGCCTATGAATACGGCTATGCCTGTTCCGCTCCGGATCAGCTGGTGATCTGGGAAGCCCAGTTCGGCGACTTCGCCAACGGCGCCCAGGTGGCCATCGACCAGTTCATTTCCTCCGGCGAGACCAAGTGGGGCCGTCTGTGCGGCCTGACCACCATCCTGCCGCACGGCTACGACGGCCAGGGCCCGGAACACTCGTCCGCGCGCCTGGAGCGTTGGCTGCAACTGTGCGCCGAGCACAATATGCAGGTGGTGATGCCGTCCGAAGCCTCGCAGATGTTCCACATGCTGCGTCGCCAGGTGCTGCGCCCGTATCGCAAGCCGCTGGTCATCTTCCTGTCCAAGCGCCTGCTGCGCTTCAAGGATTCGATGAGCCCGATCGAAGCGTTCACCAGCGGCGGTTTCCGCCCGGTGATCGGCGACGCGGTGGTGCAGGACGCCAAGAAGGTCAAGCGCGTGCTGCTGTGCGCCGGCCAGGTGTATTACGACCTCGCCGCCGCCCGCAAGGAGCGCGGCCTGGACGACGATATCGCCATCGTCCGCATCGAGCAGCTGTATCCGTTCCCGACCGAGCAGGTGGCCGCCGAACTGGCGCGCTTCCCGCAGGCGCGCGAAGTGATGTGGGTGCAGGAAGAGCCGCGCAACCAGGGCGCCTGGTATCAGATCCGCCACCGCCTGGAAGGCCTGCTGGGCGCCAAGCAGTCGCTGTCCTTCGCCGGCCGTCCGTCGTCCGCTTCCCCGGCCGTAGGCTATATGAGCAAACACGTCGCCCAACTCAAGGCTTTCGTTGAAGAAGCCATGTCGGTCGCCAAATAACCACTGAATGAGTTCGAGGCAGCCGGAGGGCTGCCTCTACATGGAGAAGAACATGCTGATTGAAGTCACCGTCCCGCAACTGCCCGAGTCCGTATCCGAAGCCACGCTGATGAGCTGGCACAAGAAGGTTGGCCAAGCCGTCAGCCGCGACGAGAACCTGATCGACCTGGAAACCGACAAGGTGGTGCTGGAACTGCCGGCGCCCCAGGCAGGCGTGATCGTTGAAATCATCGTGGAAGACGGCGCCACCGTGGTGTCCGGCCAGCTGATCGCCAAGATCGACACCGCCGCCAAGGCCGGCGACGTGGCTCCGGCCGCAGCCGCCGCGCCGGCTCCGGCAGCCGCCCCGGCGCCCGCCGCCGCTCCGGCAGGCGGAGCCGCCATGCCGTCCGCCGCCAAGCTGGCCGCCGAAACCGGCGTGGACCTGTCCAAGGTGGCCGGTTCCGGCCGCGACGGCCGCGTGTTGAAGGAAGACGTGCAGGCCGCCAAGCAAGCCGCTCCGGCCCAGGCCGGCCCGGTGCTGGCTCCGGCCGCCGCCGGCGCCGCGCTGTCCGCCACCCCGGCCGCGGTCAATGTCGCCGCCATCCTGTCCGACCGTCCGGAACAGAGCGTGCCGATGTCCCGTCTGCGCCAGCGCGTGGCCGAGCGTCTGATCCTGTCGCAGCAGACCAACGCCATCCTCACCACCTTCAATGAAGTGAACATGAAGCCGGTGATGGACCTGCGCGCCAAGTACAAGGACCGCTTCGAGAAGGAACACGGCATCAAGCTGGGCTTCATGGGCTTCTTCGTCAAGGCCGTGGTCGCCGCGCTGAAGAAATACCCCATCGTCAACGCCTCGGTGGATGGCAACAACATCATCTATCACGGCTACTTCGATATCGGCGTGGCCGTGGGCAGCCCGCGCGGCCTGGTGGTGCCGGTGATCCGCAACGCCGACCAGCTGAGCCTGGCCGACATCGAGAAGCAGATCTCCGAATTCGGCAAGCGCGCCCAGGAAGGCAAGCTGACCGTGGAAGAACTGACCGGCGGCACCTACACCATCTCCAACGGCGGCACCTTCGGTTCGATGATGTCCACCCCCATCATCAACCCGCCGCAGTCCGCGATCCTGGGCATGCACGCCACCAAGGAGCGCGCCGTGGTTGAGAACGGTCAAGTGGTGGTGCGTCCGATGATGTATCTTGCCCAGTCCTACGACCACCGCATCATCGACGGCCGCGAAGCCGTGCTGAGCCTGGTGGCGATCAAGGACGCGATTGAAGATCCGGCCCGCCTGATCCTCGACTTGTAATCACCCGCGGCCGGGAGCGCGCTCCCGGCCTGTCTTGCGATGAATGGAGCTTGAATGCAGTTGCCCGACTGGTTTTACGGAATCGCCGCCATCCTGGCCGGCGTGGCCATAGGCTGGCTGACCTGGAAAAAACGCCGAAACGGCGTGCGCGAAGACCTGTACAGCCTGATCGGCAAAAGCATTCTCTGTCTGTTCATGATCGCATTCGGCATTCTGCTGCTGAAGGTCGGCAAGTAGACCCGGCAGCCGGCGGGCCGCGCGCCCGCCACCGACAAAGGAAAACAAGATGAGCCAATCGTTTGATGTAGTGGTGATCGGCGGCGGCCCCGGCGGCTATGTGGCCGCCATCCGCGCCGCCCAGCTGGGCTTCAACACAGCCTGCGTGGACGCGTTCAAGAACCCGGAAGGCAAGGCGTCGCTGGGCGGCACCTGCCTGAACGTCGGTTGCATCCCGTCCAAGGCGCTGCTGCAGTCGTCTGAAAATTTCCACGCGGTGCAGCACGATTTCGCCAAGCATGGCATCAGCGTCTCCGGCGCCAAGATGGACGTGGCGCAGATGATTTCGCGCAAGACCGACATCATCAGCAAGAACGCCGCCGGCATCAGCTTCCTGTTCAAAAAGAACAAGGTCGCCAACATCCACGGTCTGGCCGCCTTCAAAGGCCGCCAGGGCGAGAAATGGGTGATCGAGGTCAGCGACGGCGGCAAGGTGGTGGACACTCTGGAAGCCGGCCACGTGATCGTGGCTACCGGTTCCAGCCCGCGCGCGCTGCCGGGCCTGGCCACCGACAACAAGCTGGTGCTGGACAACGAAGGCGCGTTGGCGCTGACGGACGTGCCCAAGCGCCTGGGCGTGATCGGCGCCGGCGTGATCGGCCTGGAAATGGGCTCGGTCTGGAAGCGTCTGGGCGCGGAAGTCACCATCCTGGAAGCGATGCCGACCTTCCTCGCCGCGGCCGACCAGCAGATCGCCAAGGAAGCCTTCAAGACCCTGACCAAGGACACCGGCCTCGACATCAAGCTGGGCGTCAAGATCGGTGAAGTGAAGGCCGGCAAGAAGAGCGTCACCGTCAATTACGAACTGAACGGCGAAGCGGTCAAGGCCGAGTTCGACAAGCTGATCGTCTCCATCGGCCGCGTGCCCAACACCCAGGGCCTGGGCGCCGATGCGGTGGGCCTGCAGCTGGACGAGCGCGGCTTTGTGGCGGTGGACGACCATTGCCACACCAATCTGCCCAATGTCTGGGCGATCGGCGACGTGGTGCGCGGCCCGATGCTGGCGCACAAGGCGTCGGAAGAGGGCGTGGCCGTGGCCGAGCGCATCGCCGGCCAGAAGCCGCACGTGGACTTCGGCGTGATTCCGTGGGTGATCTACACTTCTCCGGAGATCGCCTGGGTCGGCAAGACCGAGGAACAGCTCAAAGCCGAGGGCGTTGAGTATAAGAAGGGCACTTCCGGTTTCGGCGCCAACGGCCGCGCGCTGGGTCTGGGCCAGGCGCAAGGCACGGTCAAGATCCTGGCCTGCGCCAAGACCGACCGCATCCTGGGCCTGCACATGATAGGCCCGATGGTGTCCGAGCTGGTCAGCGAAGGCGTGGTGTCGATGGAGTTCAAGGCCGCCAGCGAAGACCTGGCGCGCATTGTCCATGCCCACCCGTCCTTGTCGGAAGTGATACACGAAGCCGCTCTGGCCGCCGACAAGCGCGCTTTGCACGGCTAAGCGTTGGCCGGGTCGTGTACAATCGCGCACGGCCCGGCAAAACGGCCTCCTCGGGGGCCGGTTGACGGAGTATGCGGCGGCGGCGTTTAGCCTGGGGGGTAAGCGCCGCGCGCCAGATACATTCAAGGTTTACAAGCGACTCAAAGAAATAGGGGCGTCGGTTTCAGCCCGCCATCCATTTCTCCGAAAGGAAACCATAGATGAACCTGCACGAATACCAAGCGAAAGAGCTGCTGGCCAAGTACGGCCTGCCGGTGCAACAGGGCATTCTGGCCGCCACGCCGGAAGAAGCCGCTGCCGCTTATGACAAACTGGGCGGCAAATTCGCCGTCGTCAAGGCCCAAGTGCATGCCGGCGGCCGCGGCAAGGCCGGTGGCGTGAAAGTGGTGAAAAGCCGCGAAGAAGCCGCCGAAGTGGCCAAGGGCCTGATCGGCAAGAATCTGGTGACCTACCAGACCGACGCCGCCGGCCAGCCAGTGAACAGCGTGCTGGTGTGCGAAGACATGTACCCGGTGCAGCGTGAACTCTACCTGGGCGCCGTGGTTGACCGCGGCAGCCAGCGCGTGGTGTTCATGGTGTCCACCGAAGGCGGCGTGGAAATCGAGAAGGTCGCCGAGGAAACCCCGGAAAAGATCATCAAGATCGAGGTTGATCCGCTGGTGGGCATGCAGCCGTTCCAGGCCCGCGACGCCGCTTTCGCGCTGGAACTGAAGGGCGAGCAAGTTGCCGCCTTCACCAAGCTGATGCTGGGTTCTTACAAGGCCTTCGTTGAAAACGACTTCGCCCTGTTCGAAGTGAACCCGCTGGCGCTGCGCGAAAACGGCCAACTGGCCTGCGTGGACGGCAAGATCAACCTGGACTCCAACGCCCTGTACCGTCACCCGGAACTGCTGGCGCAACGCGACAAGAGCCAGGAAAAGGAACGCGAAGTGAAGGCTTCCGAGTTCGATCTGAACTATGTGGCGCTGGAAGGCAATATCGGCTGCATGGTGAACGGCGCCGGCCTGGCGATGGCCACCATGGACATCATCAAGCTGAAGGGCGGCCAGCCGGCCAACTTCCTGGACGTGGGCGGCGGCGCCACCAAGGAGCGCGTGATCGAAGCGTTCAAGCTGATCCTGGCCGACACTTCGGTACAGGGCGTGCTGATCAACATCTTCGGCGGCATCGTGCGTTGCGACATGATCGCCGAAGCCATCATCGCCGCGGTGAAGGAAGTGAACGTGACCGTGCCGGTCGTAGTGCGTCTGGAAGGCAACAACGCCGAACTGGGCGCCAAGATCCTGGACGATTCCGGTCTGAAACTGACTTCCGCCCAGGGTCTGAACGACGCTGCCGAGAAGATCGTCGCCGCCGTCAAGGCCGCTGCCTGAGACCCGCACTGAGCTGAGGAATACAAAATGAGCGTATTGGTAAACAAAGACACCAAAGTGCTGGTGCAAGGCTTCACCGGCAAGAACGGCACTTTCCACGCCGAGCAGGCGCTGAAAGTGGGCACCAAGGTCGTAGGCGGCGTAACCCCGGGCAAGGGCGGTTCCGAGCATCTGGGCCTGCCGGTGTTCAACACCATGAAGGACGCCGTGCGTCAGACCCAGGCCGACGCCTCGGTGATCTACGTGCCCGCAGCCTTCGCCAAGGACTCCATCCTGGAAGCCATCGACAGCGGCGTGAAGCTGATCGTCTGCATCACCGAAGGCGTGCCCACCCTGGACATGCTCTACGTGAAGAAGGCCGTGGACGAAGCCGGCATCCGCCTGATCGGCCCGAACTGCCCCGGCATCATCACCCCGGGCGAGTGCAAGATCGGCATCATGCCGTGGCACATCCACAACCCGGGCCGCATCGGCATCGTGTCCCGTTCCGGCACCCTGACCTATGAAGCCGTGGCGCAAACCACCGCTCTGGGCCTGGGCCAGTCCACTTGCATCGGCATCGGCGGCGACCCGATCCCGGGCACCAGCCACATCGACGCGCTGAAGCTGTTCCAGGATGATCCGGACACCGACGCCATCGTGATGATCGGCGAAATCGGCGGTTCCGCCGAGGAAGAAGCGGCCGAGTTCGCCAAGTCCTACGTGACCAAGCCGGTGGTCGGCTACATCGCCGGCGTGACCGCGCCCAAGGGCAAGCGCATGGGCCACGCGGGCGCCATCATCTCCGGCGGCAAGGGCACGGCGGAAGAGAAGTTCAAGGCTTTCGAGAAGGCCGGCATCGCCTACACCCGCAGCCCGGCGGAAATCGGCAAGACCATGTTTGAACTGCTGAAAAGCAAGGGCATGATCTAAGAAGCGGTTCACGATCGGCTGCGCTTGCTCTAGCTCGCGAGATCGTGGATGGATTCTAAGGCCGCAAACAAAACACCCCTGGCCAGCCAGGGGTGTTTTTTTATGCGCCGCCGTTCAGGCGTAGCGCGCGCAGACGCGGTCGAACGGTGGCCGGTAGCGTGGGTCGACGTAAGGCGTCAGCAGATAGAGCAGGCTGCGACAGCCGTCTTTCACCATGCGCTCCAGCTCGCTGGGCGTGGCGGAGTGCTTGAGCGTGGTCACCCAGCCGGTCTGCACCATCTGAAAGTGCTGGACCAGGTGCGCCAACTGCTTGTCGTCGCCCAGCAGCACGCCCTCTTCGCGCAGCCGTGAGAACAGCTGGGCCAGCTTGCCGGCCAATTGGCCGCGCGACAGCTGCTGGTGGTTTTCCGCCAGTTCCGGGTGCAGGTAGTACAGGCTGGGCATGCTCTTGGGCAGGAAGCGGAAGCTCCAGATGTGCCGCAGCGTTTTTTCCATCGCCCCCACCATCGCCTCTATCGAGTTGCTGTGCCGGAGCGCGGCGGACAACTGCTCGGCCATGCCCTTGACGTAGCGCTGGTAGAGCTCGCTGATGATCTCTTCCTTGTTGCGGAAGTGATAGTAGAGCTTGCCGGTGCTGATATTCATCCGCTCGGCGATATGGTTGGTGGTGATGACGCGCTCGCCCTCCTGATTGAACAGCTGCAAGCTGGCGTCAACGATGTTCTGAAAGGTTTGCGACCGTTCGCCGCTTTTACTCATCTTGGCCCCTTTCTGTCTAATAACCGGGCGCCGCCCATTGCCGTGGCCGCGCCCAGGCGCAAGTATCGCTCAAATTGGGGTGAAATTGTCGTGGTTAGGGCAAATTGTCGACATTTTGTGACGCAAGCGTCGGCAAGATAAGCTTCGCAGACGTTACGAGTATTTGAAATGCATGATTGAGCTGGTAGTTTGATTTAAAACATGCGCAAATATTTAAAGACATTGTTATTTTTAACAATGCATGACATCTCGTATGACGGATAATAACGCTTTTATCAGCAACGGCTTATCATGCGCTCCATCCGTCACAAGCTCACGCTGCTGACAGCGGTGTCCATTCTGGTCGCCACGCTCAGCATCACCATCACAGCCTGCCTGAATATCCGCTCCCACGCTTATCAAGAAGCGGAGCGCGAGATCAACCAGGTCGCCCAGCTACAGGGCGGCTTCGTGTCCGAATGGCTGTCGGTCCGCAAGAATCTGATCAGCGCCAGCCTCAGCCACGCCGACGACGCTCAGGTCAGCTACTATCTGCAGCAGCTGGCCAAGGGCGGCGGCTTCAATGTGATCTACGCCGGCAACGGCGTCACCGGCGACATGAAGTACTCGGTGCCGGGGCGTCCCAAGCCCAGCGCCGACTACCAGCCGGCCCAGCGTCCCTGGTTCCAGCAGTCCAAGGCCCAGGACGGCCTGATCGTCACCGATCCCTACAAGGATTCCGAGCCGGAAACCAAGGACAAGCTGGTGATCACCATCGCCGACAAGGTCAAGGGCCAGGAGATCGTGGTGGGCGGCGACATCCTGATCGACAAGCTGGTCAAGTCGGTGCTGGACATCAAGCTGGCCGGCAAGGGCCATGCCTTCCTGCTGACCAAGCAGGGCAAGATCATCGCCTATCCCAAGCCGGGCAATGAGCTCAAGCCCATCGGCAGCGTGATTCCGGCCTTGGACGAAGCCGCCTTCGCCAGCCTGTTGCAAAGCGACCAGGCCAAGAGCGTGGACATTGACGGCGGCGCTTATATGGTGGCCTTGCGCCCGATCGCCGGTTCCGACTGGGTGATGGGCGTGGCCGCGGACGAAGACGTGATCTCCTCCCAGGTCAACGGCATCATCTGGCTGATCGCCGGCGCCGTCGCCATCGTGCTGGCGGTGATGCTGACCTTCAGCTCCGCCTATCTGGGCCGCCTGCTCAAGGGCCTGTTCCAGGTGCGCGACGCGATGCGCGAAATCTCTCAGGGCGAAGGCGATCTGACCCGTCGCATCGAAGTGGCCGGCGAAGACGAGGTGGCGCAGACCGCGCAGGCCTTTAACCAGTTCGTGCAGCGGCTGAACGGCATGTTCCGCGAACTGCGCGACGAAGCCGGGCAACTGACCCAGGGCGTGATCGAAGTCAGCGGCGCGGTGAAGCGTCTGGCCGACGATTCCCACGTGTTGGCGGACATCTCCAGCTCCAACGCCGCGGCGATCGAAGAAGTGACGGTGAGCATTTCCCACATCGCCGACGCCACCCGCGAGACCGACAGCCTGGCGCGCAATACCGGCGAGCATTCGCGCGAGAGCGCCAACGATATGCAGCGCATCAGCAGCGAGATGTCGCGCACCAGCGAATCGGTGGGCGAACTGTCCGGCCTGCTGGCGTCCTTGGAGCAGCGTTCGCAGGAAATCTCCAAGATCACCAATGTGATCCGCGACATCGCCGACCAGACCAATCTGCTGGCCTTGAACGCGGCGATCGAAGCCGCGCGCGCCGGCGAGCAGGGCCGCGGCTTCGCCGTGGTGGCCGACGAAGTGCGCAAGCTGGCCGAGCGCACCGGCCAGGCCACGGTGGAAATCAGCCAGATGGTGGAAAACATTCTGGGCGAAACCGGCAAGGCGGTGCAGAACATGAACAGCACCGTCGGCGCGGTGGACAACAGCGTGGACCTGACCGCTCAGGCGCGCGCGCGCCTGACCGCCATCAGCGAGGCGATGCAGCAGGTGGTGGACAAGATCGGCGACGTGGCCCTGTCCACCAGCGAGCAGCACAACGCCACCACGGCGATGGCGCAGAGCACCGAGTCGATCAACAATCAGATCATCGACTCCGACTCCGCGCTGCAATCGGCGATGCAGACCCTGGGCTCCTTGAACGACCTGGCCCGCGGCATGCAGAGCACCTTCAACCGCTTCCGGCTCTAAACCGACTCAGCGATTGTCCGCGTAAGGAAACTCTCGCGCTTTCGCATGGTCAGTCATACAACGCCGGCTCCGTTCAGGGGCCGGCGTTTTGTTATGCTATGGATAGTGAAACGGGGATTGAAGGATTTCGGATGAAAAGACTGATGATGATGTCGGCGCTGCTGCTGACCGCCTGCGGCACCTTTCCGACCCAGGAAGGCTATGCGCAGAAGGCGTATTACTGGCAGGGGCGCGATGTGAATCAATTGCTGGCGGAGTGGGGCGCGCCGCAGAAAACCCTGAAGATGCCGAACGGCAACATGCTCTACACCTACAGCAAGGAATTCACCCAGCGCGAGCCGCTGCGCGAGAACCGCGTGTACGAGCCGGGCGCCAAGGTGACTTACAACGAGAACGGCCAGACCAAGACCATAGAAACGCCAGGACGCTGGGTCAACACCGGCATGATAGGCGGCGGTTCCACCCATTACAGCTGCACCACCAATTTCGTGGTCAATCCCAAGAGCCAGCTGGTGGAGACCGTCAGCTTCGACGGCAACAACTGCGTGGCGGTGCCGCGGCAGTGAGTTCCGGCCCCGCCGGACGGCGGGGCTGCGGACATGTAGAGCATGTTCACGATCTCGCCGGCTCGCGCCGCGGATCGTAACCGGTTCTTATTGGCCGGGCAGCTTCCATTCCCCCTTGCTGCGGAAAGGCACCCGGCCCATGCCGTTCAGGTCCTCCAGCGTGCCGTTCAGCTGGTATTCCAGCTTGCCGCCGTTGCCGGCCTCCATCGCCTTGCCGATCTGTTTCAGCCAGCCGGCCAGCGAGGTGTGCAATTGCAGGGTGACCATGCCTTCGCCCAGCGCCGGCACCGCGATGGCTTGATTGCTGAGCCCGGTGGCCAACTTTTCTCCCGCCACGTTCAGCTCCAGCGTCATGCCCTTGGCGTTCAAGGCCAGATTATTGGGATTGCTGACCCGCAGGCTGACTTCGAAACTTTGCTCGAACAGCGTGGTCTTGCCGGGTTTGACGTCGGCGATGCTGATCTGCGGTTTCTGATAGTTCAGCGCTGCGCAGCCGCTTAGCAGCAGGGCGAACAGGGCGATGCTCAGATATCGTTTCATATTCGGTTTTCCTAGGGTTGACTGGCTTTATTCCAAACCGCCCAGCACATCGCGCGTCACCGCCAGCCAGGCGCGCGCGGCGTGCGACAAGTATCCGTTCTTTTGCCAGATCAGCGCCAGATGCCAGACCAGCTTGGGTTCGGCCAGCGGAATCACGTCGTAGGCGGCGCGGTCCAGCCGCTCCACGATGGAGCGCGGCAGCAGGGTGACGCCCATATGGGCGGAGACCAGTTCCACAATGAAGTCCCAGTGCGCGCTGCGTCCCACCACGTGCAGCGGGCGGCCCAGCTCGCGGAAGGCGTCGCTGACCCGGCGCGCCAGCGTGAAATCCTGCGGGTAGAGCACGAAGGGCTGGCCGGCGATCTGTTCCAGCCTCACCACGCTCTGGCCCCGCCACTCCGAGCCGGCCGGCGCCACCAGGCACAGCGGGTCGCGCACCACGGCGAATTGATCGAAAGCCTGATTGTCCACCGGCAGCACCGCCACGCCGATTTCCAGTTCGCCGCTGCGCACGCTGCTCTCGATGGCCAGCGCGCCGTCCTCCACCATTTTCAGTTCGATCTGCGGATAGCGTTGACGGAAGCTGCTGACCACCGGCGCGAAGAAGGCCACGCCCACCATCGGCGGCAGGCCGACCACCAGTTCGCCGCGCTTGAGCGCAGACAAGTCGGACAGCTCGGTTTTCAACTGGTTCATCGCCGACAGCACGTCCAGGCCGCGCTCGTAAGTGGCCCGGCCGGCGTCGGTGAGGCGGAAGCTGCGGCCTTCGCGCAAGATCAGCGGGCAGCCCAGCTCCTCCTCCAGCTGGCGCACCATCTTGCTGATGGTGGGCTGGGTCACATAGAGGGCTTCGGCCGCCTTGGTGAAGCTTTGGCGTTTGACCACCTCGATGAAATAGCGCAGCGCGCGGATGTCCATGTGTGCTTGTCCGGATCATGTATTCCAGATTGGAATGCGTGAAATAATTTTAATTCATTTTTTGAATGCATGCCGGCGCTCTATACTCGAAACACTCCCTGTGTTGTGTAGTGGCTCAATCATGGCAAACCCGAACCTTCCCGCATTCAAGCAAGTGGCGCTGACCGTTGGTCAGGTGGCCTTGCTGAGCGTGGTGTGGATAGCGGCCAGCCAGTTGAGCAGCCATTTCCTGCCTGTGGTGCCTGCCGGCGTGCTGGGGATGTTCCTGGTGCTGGCGGCGCTCTGGCTGGGCTGGTTGCCGCTGGATTGGTGCCGCAGCGGCGCCCGCTGGTTGCTGGCCGAAATGTTGTTGTTCTTCATCCCCGCCGTGGTGGCGGTGATCCAGTACCCGGACGTGATCATGGCCGCCGGGCTGCGGATCGTGGCGGTGATCGTGTTGTCCACCTTGCTGGTGATGGCGGCGACCTCCTGGGTGGTGGACAAATGTTACCGCTTGGAAGTGGCCCTGCGCTGGCATGGCCGCCAGAAACAGGTGAAGACGCATGGAGCATGAAATCGCACTGGCCAGTTTGCTGATTACCGTTGTCTTGTACGGACTGGTCAAAAAGTTTTATCTGAAAAAGCGCAATTGGTGGAGCGCCCCGATTCTGGCGGTGCCGCTGTTGGTGATTGCGCTGGTGGTCCTGGCCAAGGTGCCGTACCGGGTGTATTTCGAAGACACCCGCTGGCTGACCTGGATGCTGGGCCCGGCCACGGTGGCCTTCGCGGTGCCGATCTACGAGCACCGGGCGATGATACGCCGTCACTGGCTGTCGCTGAGCTGCGGCGTGCTGGTGGGCATGCCGGTGGCGGTGTTCAGCTCGATCTGGCTGGCGCGCCTGCTGGGTTTGTCCGAGCTCTTGCAGCGCAGCCTGGCGCCGCGTTCGATCAGCACCCCGTTCGCCCTGGCCACGGCCTCGGGCATCGGCGCCTCGCCGGATCTGACCGCGGTGTTCGTGGTGATGACCGGGGTGTGCGGCATGTTGCTGGGCGAAGTGATGCTGGCCTGGATGCCGCTGCGCTCCAGCCTGGCGCGCGGGGCCCTGTTCGGCGCCGCCGCCCACGCGGCCGGCACCGCCAAGGCCAGCGAGCTGGGCGCCGAAGAAGGCGTGGTGGCCAGCCTGACCATGATGCTGGGCGGTTTGGCGACGGTGTTCGCCGCGCCGCTGATAGGTTTGTTGTTGTAGTTTGTGTGTGTACTTGTTGTGACCCGCATTCCCGTGGGGTGGCGTGCGGTGGTTTCTCCTCATCTCCCCAAACGAGCGTTGTTAGGGCCGACCCAGTGGGTCGGCCCCTTTTTTTGCCTATTCGCCACGGCGCGCGGGCGACAAAAAACCCGGCCGGAGCCGGGTTGGGCATCAAGATCGTTCAGCCCATTTGCTGCGGGGTGATCATGATCTCCACGCGGCGGTTGCGCGCCTTGCCGCTGTCGCTGGCGTTGCTGGCCACCGGCTGGGCCGCGCCGTAACCCATGGTGCGCACCCGCACCGAGTTGACGCCCTGGCCTTGCAGGTATTCGGTCACCGATTGGGCGCGTTTCTCCGACAAGGTCTGATTGTAGGCGGCGGCGCCGCTGCTGTCGGTGTGGCCGGCCACGGTGATCGAGGTGTCCGGGAACTGCACCAGCACGCCGGCGATGTCGCCCAGCGGTTTTTGCGCCCTGGCGCTCAGCTGATAGCCGTTGGTGGGGAAGGTGATGTTGTTGGGCAGGGACAACTTGAGCTGGTCGCCGATGCGCTCGACGGCGATCTGGCTATTCTTCAGCTTCTCGCGCAATTGTTTTTCCTGGTAATCCATATAGCCGCCGATGCCGGCGCCGATCGCGCCGCAGGCCAGCGCCGAATTGCGGGCGCCTTTGCCGCCATGGGTCAGCGCGCCCACCAGGCCGCAGGCCGCCGCGCCGCCCAGGCCGTAGAGAGCGGTCTTGCTGATCTCGGTCTGGCCGGTTTGCGGGTTGGTGGTGCAGGCGGACAGAGCCAGCGCGATCAGGGTCGCGGCGGCGGTGGCGGGCTTGAACAAACGGGTCATTGCTTCTCCACGGAAGGGTGATGGGGGTGCGGGTCCTGGCCGAAGGGCGTGTGGCAGACGCAGGGTTCGCCTTCGGACGCCTCCACCAGGGTTTGCAGAATGCCGCATTCCGCCACGGTGTGATGGTCGTGGCAGCGGTCGCGCAGCGCCAGCAGCTGTTGTTCCAGCAGGCGCAGGCTTTCCACTTGCTGATGGACCTTGCTCACCTGGCGGTCTATCAATTGATTGATGTCGTCGCAGGCCAGCGAGGAGTCGGCCTTGAACGCGGCCAGCTGGCGGATGTCGGCCAGCGACATGCCCAGCGAGCGGCAGTGCAGGATGAAATTCAGTTCGCCCAATTGCTCGGCGTTGTAGCGTCGGTAGCCGGAGGCGCTGCGCAGCGGCGCGGACAGCAGGCCTTCGCGCTCGTAATAACGGATGGTTTCCACTTCGCAGCCGGTCTGGCGCGCCAGTTCTCCAATCAGCATCTCAGTTCTCCCGCAAGACGCCCCGTTGGGCGATGGCGACGATGTGCCGCCGGGTGAGGATATTTTAGCAAAAAAGCTTGACCTTGTAGCGACTATAGGGTTTGCAATGAAGCTATATCAATCCGATCAAGGGAGGCCACCATGTTCCATCCAGCGCAAAGAAGGCGAAACAAGCTTGCTCCGCATGCCGGCCATGCTTCTTGCCGCGGCGGAGAGGGCAAGCCCGATCCGCGCCCGGCGGACGATTGCTGCGGCCATAAACTGGAGGCGGCGATGCCGGCCCAACGGCCCGCCGCCGCGCATGACCACGATCACGGTCACGACGCTGCGGGCAAGGCCTGCTCAGGCCACGACCACGGCGCGGAAGCGCCGCGCGCGGTGTCCTTGGGCGAGGGCGGCCGGCAGCAGGCGCGCTTGCACATCCAGGCGATGGACTGCCCGACCGAGGCCAAGCTGATTGAAAAAGCCCTGGGCGGTATGACGGGGGTGGCCGCGCTGGAGTTCAACTTCATCGAACGCGTGCTGCTGGTGCGTCACGATCTGCCCAATCTGGACGGAGTCAAACAGGCCATCGCCAAGGTGGGCATGAAGGCGGTGGAGCTGACGGACGCCTCGGCGCCGGTGGAGCAGCCCAAGTCCTCGCGCCGCGGCAATTGGCTGCTGGCCTTGTCCGGTTTGGCGGCGGCGGGTTCGGAAGGCGTGGCCTGGCTCAGCGGCGCGGATCAGGGCTGGGGCAGCGCGGCGCTGGCCCTGGCCTCCATCCTGCTGGGCGGTATTCCCACCTTGAAAAAGGGCTGGATCGCCTTGTCCACGCGCACGCTCAACATCCATTTCCTGATGTCGGTGGCGGTGATAGGCGCGATGCTGATCGGCCAATGGCCGGAGGCGGCGATGGTGCTGTTCCTGTTCGCCATCGCCGAGCGCCTGGAGGCGATGTCGCTGGCGCGCGCCGGCGAGGCGGTGAAGGCCTTGATGTCGCTGGCGCCGGAAACCGCCTGGTTGCAAAGCGGCGGGGAATGGGTGGAGCGTCCGGCCGCCGAAGTGGCGCCGGGCAGCCGAGTGCGGGTGCGTCCGGGCGAGCGTGTGCCGCTGGACGGCCGCATCGACCAGGGCCATAGCGCGTTCAACGAGGCGCCGATCACCGGCGAGAGCCTGCCGGTGGACAAATCGCCGGGCGACGCGGTGTTCGCCGGCAGCATCAACGGCAGCGGCGTGGTGGAAGTGCTGACCACGGCGGCGGCCAACGGCAGCGTGCTGGCGCGCATCATCGATACCGTGCGCAACGCCCAGGCCAGTAAGGCGCCGACGCAGCGCTTCATCGACCGCTTCGCCGAGATCTACACCCCGGTCGTGCTGGTCGCCGCGCTGTTGTTCGCCGTGGCCACGCCCTTGCTGGGCTGGCTGAGCTGGGGCGAGGCGGTTTACAACGCGCTGGTGATGCTGGTGATCGCCTGCCCGTGCGCGCTGGTGATCGCCACGCCGGTGACCGTGGTCAGCGCGCTGGCCTCCGCCGCCAAGCACGGTTTGCTGATCAAGGGCGGCGCGCCGCTGGAAACGGCGGCCAGGATAGACGCGGTGTGTTTCGACAAGACCGGCACCCTGACCGAGGGCGAACCGCAGGTGACCGAGGTGGTGGCGCTGGCCGACGCGGATCAGGATCAGCTGCTGCGCTGGGCTGCCGCCCTGGACGCGCATTCCACCCACCCGCTGGCCAAGGCGGTGCTGGCGGCGGCTAGCGCCCGCGGCCTGTCCTGGCCGGAGGCGGAGCAAGTCAGCGAACAGGCAGGGCGCGGCGTCAGCGGCCTGGCGGACGGCAGGAAGCTGGCCTTGGGCAGCAGCCGGCTGGCGCGGGAGCAGGGCGCTTTGAACGAGGCCTTGCAAGCCGAGCTGTCGCGGCTGGAGCTGGCCGGCCAGGGCGCGCTGGTGTTGCTGGAGGGCGAGCGCGCGCTGGGCGTGATCGCGGTGGCCGACCGGATTCGTCCGGAAGCGCCGGCGGCTTTGCGGCAATTGGCCAAGCTGGGCGTGGCGACCGTGATGTTGAGCGGCGACAACCAGCAGGTGGCGCAGGCGGTGGCGGCGCAGACCGGCATCGTCGAGGCGCACGGCGGTTTGCTGCCGGAAGACAAGCTGGAACGCATTGTCCGCTTGCAGGCCTCCGGCAAGACGGTGGCGATGGTGGGCGACGGCGTCAACGACGCGCCGGCGCTGGCCCGCGCCGATCTGGGCATCGCCATGGGCGCGGCAGGCTCCGACAGCGCGCTGGAAACCGCCGGCGTGGCGCTGATGGACGACAAGCTGGCCAAGCTGGCCGATATGCTCAGCCACGCGCGGCGCACCTCGCGGGTGTTGAAGGTGAATATCGCGGTGGCGCTGCTCACCAAGCTGGTGTTCTTCGTGTTGGCGATGCTGGGCATGGCCAGCTTGTGGATGGCGGTGTTCGCCGACGTGGGCACCAGTCTGGTGGTGATCGCCAACGGCCTGAGGCTGGCGCGCGGCGTGCGCAAGGCGGAGTGATAGAAACGACGCCTGGTTCTCAGGGCCTGTTCAACGCCGTATCGCCGAAGCGCAGCGGGTTTTGAACAGGTTCTCAGGCGTAGGTATCGATGTTGGACCCCAGCCCCGGGCCTTGCCGCTCGGGGCTGTTGACGTGTTGGCGCGCCTGCAGCGGACTCATCCCTTGCTTGCCGGCCTGTTGCTGCATCAGCTCGATGCGGGCCTGCTGTTCCATCTGCGCGGCCGCCGCGGCCACCGCGCGATCCTGGCCGGAGGGGTCGGCCGGCGCCAGCGCGGCCCTTTGCACGGTTTGGGCGTTGGAGATGGTTTCCTGCGGCGTGCTGCCCCGAGCCAGGCGGATGCCCACCTCGCCGCCTATCGCGTATTGCTTGCCGTCCGGGCCTTGCTGATAAGTGTAGGTGGCGCCGCCGCCGGCCAGCGCGCCGCCGCTGGTCAGATGGGCTTGCTCATGCTGGCGCACTTCGCTGTCTCTCGCCTTGAGCGCTTCCACTTGTTTTTGCTGCGGCTCGTCCAGGGGCTTGCCGTCGGCGCCTAGCGTGGCATTGGGCCGGGCTGGCTCTTTTTGATCGGCGGCGCTAGGATCGGCCGCGTTGTTTCCGGGCGCAGAGGCAAGCGCCGCCGGCGCCGCGGCGCTGGCCAGGTTTTGCTGGCAGGCCGGGCACTGGCAGTTGGCGCCATGGCTGGCTTGCAAGGCGTAGCCGCCATAGCCGCCGTAGCTGGATATCCCGGAAATGCTCATAAATTCATCGTCTTAGCTTGATATTTCCAGTTTAGCCGCTATGCGGGGTTTTTGTCCAAAAGCTGTTGCGGCGGCGACAGGGGCGGAAATTCCGCTAAAAACTGTTTAAAACAAGCTTAAGGGCGCAGAATACGCGGTTTCGAATCTTTGCGGGACCACGCCGGCCGGCGCCGGGCGAGGTCCGCTTTTGGGAGTATGGCATGGGGCAACAGGTGGATCAGGCGAGCCAGCGCGAACTGGTGATGTCGGTGTTGATGACGCCGGACATGGCCAATTTTTCCGGCAATGTCCACGGCGGAGTGCTGTTGAAGCTGCTGGACCAGGTGGCTTACGCCTGCGCCAGCCGTTACGCCGGCTGTTACGTGGTGACCTTGTCGGTGGATCAGGTGCTGTTCAAGCAGGCCATCCACGTGGGCGAACTGGTGACTTTTCTCGCCTGCGTCAATCATGTGGGCCGCACCTCGATGGAGGTGGGCATCAAGGTGGTGGCCGAGGATATTCAGAAGCGCACGGTGCGCCACACCAATAGCTGCTATTTCACCATGGTGGCGTTCGAAAACGGCAAGGCGGTGCCGGTACCGCCGCTGACGCTGGAAACGACGGAGCAGCAACACCGTTTCCGCGACGCCGAAATCCGCAAGAAGATGAGGATGGAAACCGAACAGCGCATGCGCCAGGCCTCCAAGCAGGACGGCGCCGATGCCTGAGGCGGCGTTCACTCTATTGCATAGCGATCCCCGCTTTTATCTGGTGGACAAGGCGCCCGGCGTCAGCTTCCACCGCGAGGGCGAGGAGGCCGGCCTGATGGAGGCCTTGCGCGCCGGCTTGAGCGACGAGGCGCTGTGGCCGGTGCACCGGCTGGACCGCATCACCTCCGGCCTGATCCTGGTGGCGCGCTCGGCCGAGACGGCGGCGCGGCTGGGCGAAGCCTTCGCCGGGCGAGAGATAGAGAAATATTATCTGGCCTTGTCGGACCGCAAGCCGGGCAAGAAACAGGGCAAGGTTGCCGGCGATATGGCCAAGGGCCGAGGCGGCGCCTGGCGCTTGCTGAACAGCCAGCAGAACCCGGCGGTGACGCAGTTCTTCAGCTATTCGCTGCAGCCGGGTCTGCGCTTGTTCCTGCTGCGGCCACGCAGCGGCAAGACCCATCAGCTGAGGGTGGCCTTGAAGTCGCAGTCCGCGCCGATACTGGGGGATCTGCTATACGGCGGAACGCCGGCGGATCGCGGCTATCTGCACGCCTATGCGCTGCGCTTCGAACTGGAGGGCGAAAGTTTCCGCTTTGTCTGCCCGCCGAGCCGAGGCGAGGCCTTCTTGTCCGAGACCTGCCTCGCGGCGTTGCGGGACTTGGGCCAACCCTGGGATTTGGGGTGGCCGGCGGCGTAAGCGGCTAGGCTGGGCCGGGGTCCGGCTTTCAGGCCGCCATCGGCGCGGGAGCGGGCGCGGCCTGGTCGAAGCGAGCCAATTCCACGCCGTATTGTCCGCAGAGTTCGACGAAGGCCTGGCTGGAGAGGAAGCGGAATTCCTTGTCCC
This sequence comes from Chromobacterium sp. Beijing, assembly GCF_021496765.1. Lineage (NCBI taxonomy): Bacteria > Pseudomonadati > Pseudomonadota > Betaproteobacteria > Neisseriales > Chromobacteriaceae > Chromobacterium > Chromobacterium sp. Beijing. The sequence goes on along the minus strand of NZ_CP053750.1, from coordinate 2,959,792 downwards.
GCGTCGCGGCGATCGGGTCTTCCTTGTCTTGAGCCGGGTGACCGGGGTGGCACATGATCAGCCCGCGGTCCGGCGTGCGGGCCAGCCATTGCTGCATCAGGCCGGCGAAGTCGGCTTGCGGCGTCAGCGAGTACATGCCGCCGAACCAGGGCGTGGTGTTGAAGCCCAGTTCGCGAGCGCCGTCGTCGAAACCGGTGCTGACGCTGCGCAGCACCAGGGCCTTGAGCCGGTTGTCGCCGGGGTGGCCCAGGCGGTCCGGAGAGCGCAAATAGGGCAGCGTCTGGCCCTGCCAGCGCTGGGCAACGGCTTCGAACAAGGCGTCGCGGACCACCGGCAGCGCATGCACATGCTGGTGGCCGTCGATGAAATCCGGCAGCCGGCCGAAATGCTGGCAGAACAGATCGATTTGCATGATGGCGGCATCACGCAGCGTCGGGCGCGACAGCTGGCGCAATTGACTCTTCATCAGCCAATGCGATAAGGGACGCGCCTGCTCGCCAAAGGGGTGAGTCAAATTGAAATGCAGGCCGATGTCGGCTTTGCCGTCGAAGGTTTTTAGCTCGGCAGCGCGGCTGGCCCAGCTGGGCGCCTGGCTCATCACGCTGGTGGCGGACAGGCGGCCGGCGGCCAGCAGTTCCAGAATGCCGGCGCTGATGGCGTCGGACTGGGCGAAGTCGTCGGCGCAGAGTGTCAGTCGTTTTGTCATGGGAGTGTGACCGCGACAAGCGGGTAAAGTTTTATATCCCTTTGTGCTGAAAATTAAGGGCTTCTGTGTAGTTTCTGTGTCGACGGCGGCTCACGGAAGGCCCATAGCTTGCTGAGCGCGAAGGTCAGCGCCGCGACGACGACGAGCACCAGCAACAGGGCGGCGCGATAATTCAGCGGGGTGAAGCGCAGCAAGAGCGCGTACATCGCCTCGTTGACGAGAAAGCTCAGGCAGGCGACGCCGAAGAAGCGCGGCAAGGCCTGGCGGTGGGGGATGTGGGCGGCTTGGAAGGTTTGCAGCCGGTGGCCCCAGTAGCTGACCTGGAAAGCGATCAGAAAGCCCAGCACATTGGCTTGCAGCGGCGCCATGCCCAGCGGCACCAGCAGCCAGGCCACCACGCCGAAATGCACCAGCATGGCGGATACGCCGACCACGCCGAACCAGAACAGCTCCCGGCTCATTCCCCTGCGTCTCCGGCGTCCGGCCGCCCGCGGCCGCTGATGCGGCTGACCAGATAGGTGGGGCGCTGTTTGACCTCGTCGAAAATACGGCCCACGTATTCGCCCAGTATGCCGATGGACAGCAGTTGCACGCCGCCGAGGAAGCTGATCGCCACCGCCAGCGTGGGCCAGCCGCTGACCGGGTTGCCGAACAGCAGGGTGTGGGTCAGCTCCCAGGCGGCGTAGCCGATGGAGCACAGCGAAATCAGGCAGCCGACCACGGTCCAGATGCGCAGCGGCATATTGGAGAAGGCGGTGAGGCCGGTGATGCCCAGGTCCAGCAGCCGGCGGTAGTTGAAGCTGCTCTGGCCGGCGCGGCGCTCGCGGGTCTGGGTCGGCATCGGGCGCTGGGTGAAGCCCACCCAGTGGTACAAGCCCTTCATGAAGCGGTTGCGCTCCGGCATCTGGCGCAGCGCTTCCACCACGCAGCGGTCCAGCACGCGGAAGTCCTGGGTGTCGGCCGGCATCTTGTGGCGGCTGCCGCTATTGGCCAGCTGGTAGAAGGCTCGGGTGAACAGGCGCTTGGCCAGCGGCTCGTCCTCGCGGCTGCTGCGCACGCTGTAGACCATGTCGTAGCCTTGGCGCCATTCCTGCAGGAACACCGGCACCATTTCCGGCGGATGCTGGAAATCGCTGTCTATCAGCACGGCCACGTCGCCCTGGACGTGGTCGACGCCGGCGGTGAGCGCGATCTCCTTGCCGAAGTTGCGGGACAGCTGGATCAGCGTCACCGGCAGACCGGCGGCGTGGGTCAGCACCTGTTCCACGGTGTCGTCGCGGCTGCCGTCGTCCACCACCACCAGTTCGTGTCGGTAGCCGGCGTCGGCGAGCAACTGATGCAGGGTTTGCAGCATCGGCACGATGTTGGCGGATTCGTTGTAGGCCGGCACCACGCAGCTGACCAGCGGATCGGCCGGGCGCTCCTTGGCGCGTTGGGCCAATAGATAGGGCGGCACAAAAGCCTCAGTCATGCTGGGCGTCCTCGTGGTGAGCTTGCCGCGCGCCCGGGGCGTCGCCGAGCAGCAGCATGGTGTCGTTCATGACCTGGAAGCGGCCCAGCGGCGCGAAGCGGGCGCGGATGTCGGCCGGCAGCCGCGCCAGCTCGTTTTCGTCGGCCACGATGAAGCTGCCGGGTTTGCCCGCCAGCCAGGCGCGCAGTTGCTGCGGGTCCTGCGTGGTGCGCGCGCGGCCGTGGGAGTAGAACTCGGCGGAGAATTCGCGGCGGCCGGCCCAATAGACCAAGGCGCTGTCCGCGCTCGGGTTTTGCGCGCGCCAAGCGGCGATCACCTGTTTCTGGGTGCGCAGGTAGCGGTTGCCGTCGTAGTGGTTGAAGGCCAGCAGCGCCAACAGCACCACGCCGCCGATCGCGGCGATCCAGGGCAGCGCGCTGCGCTTCGCGTCGTCGGCGCGCGCGCGACGCCAGAGCTCGGCGAACAGCAGCGCGCAGCCCGGCAGCATGGGCAGGGAGTAGGGGAAGATGATGTTGCCGGACATCGTGAAGAACAGCAGCGTCATCAGCGTCCACAGCGAGAGATAAAGCAGCCAGCCGTCGTCGTCGCGGCAGAGCCGCGGCAGCTTGGCCCCGTGGCGGACCAGCCAGGCCAGCATGGCGACGGACCAGGGAAAGATGGCGCCCAGCGCGTACAGCCAGATCATGCCGCGCGGCGTGGCGTGGGCGAAACCGTATTTGTCGCCTTTCCAGCCGGAATCCAGGAAGCGGCTGACGTGTTCGCCCATGATGAAGTAATCGAGGAAGCCCGGGGTGCGTTGTTCCGCCAGCGCGTACCAGGGCGCGGCGACGGCGAACATCAGCAAGACGCCGCCGATCCACGGCAGCTTGCGCCACAGCGCCAGCCATTGATTGCGCAGCAAGACCCAGAAGAAGATGGGCATGCCCACCAGCACCACGGCCAGCGGGCCCTTGGCCAACAGGCCGAGTCCCAGGCCGACAAAGAAGACATAGCCCCAGCGGCGGCTGTCGCGCGCCAGAGCGTGCCAGAAAGCGACCTGGCTCAGGGTCACGCAGAAGAGCAGCGCCGGATCGGTCATCACCGTGCCGGCGGCGCCGAGGAAGAGCAGGCCGCTGGCCAGGATCAGCGCGGCGGCCATGGCGGCGTCTCCGCCGCTGCGGCGGCGCATCAGGTGGGCGCTGAGGCCCAGGGTGGCGACGGCCAGTAGCAGCGAGGGCAGGCGCGCGGCGATTTCATTGACGCCGAACAGGCCCATGCCGGCGGCGGACAGCCAGCTGGACAGCGGCGGTTTGGCCCAGAACGGAATGCCGTAATCGTGCCACAGGGTCACCCAGTTGCCGGTTTCCAGCATCTTGCGGGCGATTTCGCCGTAGCGCGCCTCGGTGGTGTCGGTGAGCGGAATCGCCCACATGCCGGCGAGGCGGAGCAGCAATAGCAGCAGCAGGACGGCGACGGCGCCTTGCTGCCAGGAGAGACTTGATCTTTTCATTCGGGGTGGAGGGCCGTCGGCGCGCGCGGGCGCGGCGGCGAATAAGGGCCGGAATCTGGAAGCCCCGTATGATAAAGCCTTTTCTCCGGTCTGTGTTGGCCGGGGACGGCGCAAAAAAAGCCGGCGTCCGCCGGCTGCTTGCGGGGCCGGGCTGGGAGCCCGGCCGGCGACGCTTGGCCTTATTGCAGGCCGTGCATCATTTTTTTCAGTTTGTAGGACAGCGCGAACAGCACCAGCGAGCTGACGCCGGCCATGGCCACGAACAGCATGAAGAAGTCGTGCAGATTGCTGATGGCGTAGCCGAGGAAGTGCGGCACCGGCTTGCTCGGGTCCGGGTACAGTTCAGACAGGGTGCCGGCGAACTTGTTGGCGGCGGCGTTGGACAGGAACCAGATGCCCATCATCAGACCGGTGAAGCGGGCCGGGGACAGTTTCACCACCAGGGACAGGCCAATCGGGGACAGGCACAGTTCGCCGAAGGTGTGCAGCACGTACAGGCTGACCAGCCACAGCATGCTGACCTTGACGCCCGGTTCCAGGCCTTCCACGCCGAAGGCGATCACCAGATAGCCCAGCGCCAGGAAGAACAGGCCCAGCGCCATTTTCACCGGGGAGTTCGGCTCGCGGTTGTTGTGGCCCAGCTTGGTCCAGATGAGGGCGAAGATGGGCGCGAAGATCACCACCGAAATCGGGTTGATGGACTGGAAGTAGGAGGCCGGCACGGTGAAGCCGAGCAGGTTGCGGTTGGTCTGCTCTTCGGCGAAGAAGGTCAGCGAGGCGCCGGCTTGCTCAAAGGCGGACCAGAAGAAGATCACGAAGGCGGACACGATCAGGATCACCGCCAGGCGCTCTTTCTCTATGCGGGTCAGCGGGGCGTGAACCACTTTTTCGCCGCTGTCGTGGTGGCGCTTGGGCGCCATGCCGATGGGCTTGCCTTCCGGGGTCACCAGGTATTTGTTCTTGAACAGCGAGAACACGACCAGGCTCAGCAGCATGCCGAAGCCGGCGGCCATGAAGCCCCATTTGAAGTCGGCCGGGTGGCCGGTGTCGCCCAGGGTGCCGCAGACCAGCGGCGCGATCAGCGAGCCGGCGTTGATGCCCATGTAGAAGATGGTGAAGGCGGAGTCGACGCGCTTGTCGCCCTCAGGGTAGAGCTGGCCCACCATCGAGGAAATGTTCGGCTTGAACAGGCCGTTGCCGGCAATCAGCATGCCCAGGCCGCCGTACAGCAGCCAGGAGGCGCTTTGCACATTGCTGTCGTGCAGCGATCCGGAGAAGAACAGCATGAACTGGCCAATGGCCATCAGCACGCCGCCCACCAGGATGGAACGGCGGTTACCCCAGTAGCGGTCGGCGATATAGCCGCCGATCAGCGGAGTCAGGTAGACCAGGCCGGTATAAGTGCCGTAGATGTCGGCGGCGTGAGCCTTGTCGAACATCAGAGCCTTGATCATGAACAGCACGAAAATGGCGCGCATGCCGTAATAGCTGAAGCGCTCCCACATTTCGGTCACAAAAAGCAGATAGAGCCCTTTGGGATGCGAAGTGGTCGACATAGATTATTTCCTTGTGTGACTTGAGTGACACCACTTGAACGAGCAAGATCGAGTGAGGTGTTGTTGTAGTTTTTACTTGCCTTGGATTTTGTAGGCAATTTTTGATAATAACTAGGAAATGTTTGGATGTGAAAATTTTTTAATATTTGTTGCCATACAATCAGTGTTTATAGAGTAAATGCGTCACTAACTGTCTTTATTTGTCATATTTATTTGTAAGCAAAATGACATGGGTGCTGTGAGGCTTCATATTCGGGCTATTGTCGAAAATCCCGGCGGGAGAAGGGCTTAAGCGTGTTTGCGGCGCTGCCGGCCTTGGAGGGGAGGCTGAGGGCCGGGCTCGCCGGCGCTGAGGCAAAACAGCAACACTTGATCGGGCGCCGGCGGCGGCGGACAAAGAAAAAGCCCTGCGGGAAGCAGGGCCGGGAGGCGGAGCGCTTCGGCGTTTAATTGCCGCCGACGGTGTCCAGCCTCAGCTGCGGGTGTTCGTCGGCGCCGGCGCGCAGCACCTCGGTCTGGCGGCTGCTGTTGTAGCGCAGTTCGCCGTCAACGAAGATCTGGCCTTCCACCACGTAGCGACCGTCGGGTTTGATCGCCTGCTTGTCGTAGCACAGGGAGAAGTCCGCCGGGATGCTGCGCGGCTTTTCCAGGATTTGCTCGGCCAGCAGCTGCGGCGGCGCGTCCTGGCGGCTTTGATCCAGCAGGCGAACCTTGACCAGCACGTCCTTGGCCTGGGACAGCGTCGCGCTCTGCTGCGGCGCGATATTGCCGGTCAGGTAGGCGGGCACGAAGCCGCCGGCGTGGGCGGCGCTCATGGCCAGGCCCAGAGTCAGCGCGCACAGGGCGCGGAACCATCGCGTCATCATCAGTCCGCCGGCTCCAGGTTGGGGTGGCCCAGCGAGACGGTCTGGCCTTCAGCCGGCTTCCACTCGCCCTGCAGCCGCCATTGCTTGGCCTGGTCTTCCAGCAGGATGTACCAGTGGTTGGCCTTGACCGGAACTGTCGGCAGCGTGGCCTGGTAGAGATTGGGGCCGGCTTGGCGCATATCCACTTGTTGGTCGAAGTCGTCCTGAGCCGGATGCACCATGCGCATGGTGATGGTGGCGGGCAGCGCCACCTTGCTGGTGGTGATCAGCCGCAGCGTGCGCTGATCCGAGCCCACCATCAGCTGCGCGCTCAGGCCCATATTGAAGGCTTGCTTGTCGCGGCGCAGCTCCATATTGATGGCCTTGCCCTTTTTGTAATAGTCGTCGGTGACCAGGCCGTCGTCGGTGCGGATCGCGGTGGCGAGGAACATCACGCCGACGATGACGGAAATCAGCGGCAGGCCGAACAGAATCCAGGGCCAGGGCTCGCGGTACCAGGGGCGCGGAGCAGGGTGGGTGTGCTGCATGTATTACTCTCCGATGAAGCTGGACTTCTCTTCCACTTGCAGGGAAGGGTTGTTGATGGACTCGATCAGGAAGCGGATCTCGTGGCTGCCCTTGGTCGCGTACTGCGGATCGGCCTGGACGTGGACGGTGACGTCGGTGTTGCCGGTGGCCGCGACGGCGATGTCCTTGCGGTCGGCCTGCACTTTCAGGCCGGGCAAGCCCGATGCTGTGATCCTGAAATGCTGATTCTGTTCCGTAGTATTGATAATTTTAATGATATAGGTGTTTTCCAGCCAGCCGGCATCGGTTTCGCGCACCAGCGAGGCGCGGTCGCGCAGCACGTCCACCTTGAAGGGCTTGCGCATCAGCATGGAGCCGATGGAGGTGGCGATGACGACGCTGAGCACCAGCGTATACAGTATCACGCGCGGGCGCTTGAGCCGGGAGGCGATGGCCTTTTCCGGGTATTTGCCTTCCAGCGCGTTTTCCGTGGTGTAACGGATCAGGCCGCGCGGATAGGCCATTTTATCCATCACCTCGTCGCAGGCGTCGATGCAGGCCGCGCAGCCTATGCACTCGTATTGCAGGCCGTTGCGGATGTCTATGCCCACCGGGCAGACTTGAACGCAGATGCTGCAGTTGATGCAGGCGCCCAGACCCTGTTCCTTCGGGTCGCTGCCTTTCTTGCGCGCGCCGCGCGGTTCGCCGCGCTTTTCGTCATAGGAAATGATCAGAGTGTCGGCGTCGAACATCACGCTCTGGAAGCGCGCGTACGGGCACATGTATTTGCAGACCTGCTCGCGCATGAAGTTGGCCAGCAGATAGGTGAAGCCGGCGTAGAAGAACATCCAGAACGCTTCCCAGGGCCCGTAGTCGAAGCGCGGCGCGGCGGCCACCAGATCGCGGATCGGCGTGAAGTAGCCCACCAGGGTGAAGCCGGTCCACAGCGAGAACAGGATCATCAAGGCGTGCTTGGTGAATTTGAGGCGGAATTTGCGCAAGCTCATCGGCGACTTGTCCAGCTTGATGCGCTTGTTGCGGTCGCCTTCCACCCATTGCTCTATCCACAGCATGATTTCGGTGTAGACCGTCTGCGGACAGGAATAACCGCACCACAGCCGGCCGGCGATGGTGGTCCAGGTGAACAGGGCGAAGGCGCAGCACATCAGCAGCGCGGCCAGATAGACGAAGTCCTGCGGCCAGATGGTGAGGCCGAACAGGTGGAATTTGCGTTCGATCAGGTCGAAATGCAGCGCCTGGCGTCCGTTCCAGCTCAGCCAGGGCAGGCCGAGGAAGACCAGCTGGGTGCCTATGACGAAGAGCACGCGCAGATTGTTGAACAGGCCTTTGACGGCGCGCGGATAGATCTTGGTATGCGACTCGTACAGAGAAACGGTCTCGGTGGCGTCGGGCTGCTGGCCGGCCTGGCGCGGCGGTTCGACCTTGATCGGAATTTCCTTGAGCGAATCGGACATGGGCGTTTCCTTCTCTGCGGATTTGGCCAAAGCCATGCGCGGCATGGACTTGGCGAAATGCGCGGCTGCGTCGGAGCGGAGATGTTATATGAAATCATATAACATCCTCGCGAAAGAATACTGCCCGCGTGAGCGGGCAGTAGGTCGGTACCGGTTTATTGCGGCGCTTTGGGGTTGTTGGACAAGCCCCAGACGTAAGCGGTCAACAGATGCACCTTGCCTTCACCCAGGAAGTCTTTCCAGGCCGGCATCTGGTTGTTGCGGCCGTTGGTGATGGTTTCGATGATGGTTTTCTCGCTGCCGCCGTACAGCCAGTTGTTGTCGGTCAGATTGGGCGCGCCCAGCTGCGGGTTGCCCTTGCCGTCCGCGCCGTGGCAGGCGATACAGACCGTGGCGAAGGTTTCCTTGCCGCGCACCGCACGCTCCGCGTCATGCTTGCGCTTGGACAGGGAGAGCACGTAGTTGGCCACGTCCTTGACCTTTTCCTCGCCGAACGCCGCGCCCCAGGCCGGCATCTGGCCGTGACGGCCTTCGGAGATGGTGGTGTGGATGGTCTTGATGTCGCCGCCCCACAGCCACTTGTTGTCGGTCAGGTTGGGGAAGCCCTTGGCGCCGCGGGCGTCGGAACCGTGGCACTGCACGCAGTAGGTCTGGAACAGGCGCTTGCCCATTTCCTGAGCCTTGGGATCCGCGGCCACGGCCTTGACGTCCTGCTTCAGGAACTGGTCGTACAGCGGCTGATACTTGGCCTCCGCCTGCGCGCGTTCCTTCTTGTACTGGTCTACCGAGGTCCAGCCGAACACGCCTTTCCAGGTGCCGAGGCCGGGATACAGGATCAGATAGACCACGGCGAAGGCCAGGGTCACATAGAACATCAGCATCCACCAGCGCGGCAGCGGGTGGTTGTACTCGGAGAGGTCGCCGTCCCACACGTGGCCGGTGATCTCCACCTGTTCGCCCTTTTGCACCTTGATCTTGGATTGCGAAAACACCAGATAGGTCAGCCAGACGAGGCCGCCCAGCACGATCGCGGTGATCCAGATGTTCCAGAATTCGCTCACGAAATCACTCATTTTCTTGCTCCGTTGGAAGCTTGGTCTTGTTCCGCTTCCTGCACCTTGTCGTCGTCGAGGAAGGGCAGGTTGGCCGCGTCCTCATACCGGTTCTTGGAGCGCTTGCTGTAGGCGATGCCCAGCACCACGATGAAGAATGCAAAGCACACTACCGTGAACAGCGAGCGTCCGATGGTTACCCAGTCCATGGCTTAGCGAACGTTCTTCAAGGCAAGGCCCAGGCCTTGCAGGTAAGCGACCAGCACGTCCATTTCCGACTTGCCCTCCACCTGGGCCTTGGCCTCGGCGATGTCCTTGTCGGTATAGGGAACGCCCACCAGGCGCAGCGCCTTCATCTTGGTCGGCACAATGTCGGCGTCGGCCAGATTCTTGGCCAGCCACGGGAAGGCCGGCATATTGGACTCGGGAACCACGTCGCGCGGGTTGATCAGGTGCACGCGGTGCCATTCGTCGGAGTAACGGGCGCCCACGCGGGCCAGGTCCGGACCGGTGCGCTTGGAGCCCCACAGGAAGGGGTGGTCGTACACCGATTCGCCGGCCACGGAGTAGTGGCCGTAGCGCTCGGTTTCAGCGCGGAACGGACGGATCATCTGCGTGTGGCAGGTATGGCAGCCTTCGCGGATGTAGATGTCGCGGCCGGCCAGCTGCACGGCGGTGTAGGGCTTGACGCCGGCCACCGGCTGAGTGGTCGATTTCTGGAAGGCCAGCGGCAGAATTTCCACCAGACCGGCCACGCTGACGACCAGCAGGGTGAACACGATCAGATAGCCGACGTGTTCTTCGATCAGTTTTTGTATCTTATCCATGATGTTTCCTTGCGCCTCAATGAGCGTGGGCGGTGATGGCCGGGATCTTGGCGTCTACGGCACGGCCCGCGGTTACGGTGCGGAAGGTGTTGTAGGCCATCAGGAACATGCCGAGCAGGTACAGGAAGCCGCCGAGCAGACGCACGAAGTGGTACGGATAGGTGGCCTTGACCGCCTCTACGAAGGCGTAGGTCAGGGTGCCGTCCGGGTTCAGCGCGCGCCACATCAGGCCCTGGGTCACGCCGGAGATCCACAGTGCGGCGATGTACAGCACCACGCCGACGGTGGCGAGCCAGAAATGGGCTTCAACCAGCTTCAGGCTGAACATGGATTCGCGGCCGAACAGGCGCGGAATCAGATAGTACATGGAACCGATGGTGATGAAGCCCACCCAGCCCAGCGCGCCGGAGTGCACGTGGCCGATGGTCCAGTCGGTGTAGTGGGACAAGGCGTTGACGGTCTTGATCGACATCATCGGGCCTTCGAAGGTGGACATGCCGTAGAAGGACAGCGAAACCACCAGGAATTTCAACACCGGATCGGTGCGCAGCTTATGCCAGGCGCCGGACAGCGTCATGATGCCGTTGATCATGCCGCCCCAGCTCGGAGCCAGCAGCACCAGGGAGAACACCATGCCTACGGACTGGGTCCAGTCAGGCAGGCTGGTGTAATGCAGGTGGTGAGGACCGGCCCACATATAGGTGAAGATCAGCGCCCAGAAGTGCACCACGGACAGGCGGTAGGAGTAAACCGGACGGCCAGCCTGTTTCGGGATGAAGTAGTACATCATGCCCAGGAAGGCGGCGGTCAGGAAGAAGCCCACGGCGTTGTGGCCGTACCACCATTGCACCATGGCGTCCACGGCGCCGGAGTAGGCGGAGTAGGATTTCCACAGCGACACCGGCACGAAGGCGGAGTTGACGATGTGCAGCAGGGCCACGGCCAGAATGAAGGCGCCGTAGAACCAGTTGGCCACGTAGATGTGCTTGACCTTGCGGATGGCGATGGTGCCGAAGAAAACGATGGCGTAAACAACCCAGATCACCGCGATCAGCAGTTTGATCGGCCATTCCAGCTCGGCGTATTCCTTGCTGGTGGTCAGGCCCAGCGGCAAGGTGATGGCGGCCAGCACGATCACCAGCTGCCAGCCCCAGAAGGTGAAGGCGGCGAGCTTGTCGGAGATCAGCCGGACGTTACAGGTACGCTGCACCACGTAATAGGAGGTGGCGAACAGGCCGCAACCGCCAAAGGCGAAGATGACCGCATTGGTGTGCAGAGGACGCAGGCGGCCAAAGTGGAACCAGGGGCCGAAGTTCAATTCGGGCCAGACCAGTTGGGCCGCAATGATGACGCCCACCAACATGCCGACAATGCCCCACACGACGGTCATGATGGCAAATTGGCGCACCACCTTATAGTTATAAGTGGATTGCGTTTCCATTTAGGGTTTTCTCCAAGGTTGCTAACTCAGAACGTGACATATCTAATCGGCGGCTTGAAGTCCGGGAAACTGTCCCCATCTGTACCGATGTGACTGTATCCAGACGATGCCGCAGGGAAAACGACTTTTATTAAAATCAAGCGCTTGACCCAGATCGCAGCGGTACTGATGTCTGTATTAGCAGTTCATCCCGTATTGCGACAGCGCAATTTCCCCATTTAGTTAACCCGGCATTCTAAATCAATTACCCATATCGGGCCAGTTTGGACGGCCGGGGATGTCGCTTTCCCATTTGTCTTTATTTATGTCTCAAGCGAGCGTGACAGTTCTTGCAAATACTGTTGCTACTGACCGAGATTGTATTGTCTGGCGGCCCAGCCTTCTTGACCTGGATCAAGATGTCATAAAACGCAGCGTTTACCCGCGGCAAGTGCTAAAATCAGAAGGTTTTGCAACGATTGCAGGCAGATCATGACCGTTTCCGTCCGCTACACCCTATGTCCGAGCGCCCCGGAGGCGCATCTTTTCGAGGTCGTCCTGACCGTTTCCCGGCCCGCCAAGAATGGCCAGATTTTCTCATTGCCGGCGTGGATTCCCGGCAGTTACATGATCCGGGAGTTCTCCAAACATATTGTGGAAATTCGCGCGGAATCCGCGGGAAAAGCGGTGCGGCTGGTCCAGCTGACAAAAAACAGTTGGCAAGCCGCGCCAGTCAAGGGCTCGTTGGTTCTACGCTATAAAGTTTATGCGTTTGATCTGTCGGTGCGCGGCGCTTATCTGGACGCGCAGCGCGGCTTCTATAACGGCAGCAGCGTTTTCCTGGCGGCGGACGGCTACGAGAACGAGGCTTGCGAGGTGGAGATCCTGCCGCCGGAAGGCAAGGCCTACGCCGATTGGAAGGTGGCGACCAGCTTGCCGGAGCGCGGCGCGGACAAGAAAACCGGCTTCGGCGGCTATCAGGCCGCCTCTTACGACGAGTTGATCGACCACCCGGTGGAACTGGGCGCTTTCGAACGCGTCAGCTTCAAAGCCTGCGGCGTGCCGCACGAATTCGTCGTCTCCGGCCGCTTCCGCGCCGACCTCAAGCGCCTGGCGCGCGACGCCAAGAAAATCTGCGAATACCAGATCAAGCTGTTCGGCGAGCCGGCGCCCTTCGAGCGCTACGTATTCATGCTTTTCGTCGGCAAGGACATCTACGGCGGCCTGGAGCATCGCGCCTCCACCGCGCTGGTGGCCAATCGCGACGACTTGCCGCAGCAGGGCGTCGAGGAGATCGGCGACGGCTATCTGAAGCTGCTGGGTCTGATCAGCCACGAATATTTCCACAGCTGGAACGTCAAGCGGATGAAGCCGGCGGCGTTCACGCCCTACGATCTGAACCAGGAAGGCTATACCCGTCTGCTGTGGGCCTTCGAGGGCATCACTTCCTATTACGACGACTTGAGCCTGGTGCGTTGCGGCCTGATAGACGAGAAGCGCTATCTGGGCCTGCTGGCGGAAACCATCAGCGGCGTCGAGCGCGGCGCCGGCCGCTTGAAGCAGACGCTGGAGCAATCCAGCTTCGAAGCGTGGACCAAGTACTATCGACAAGACGAAAACAGCCCCAACAGCATCGTCAGCTATTACACCAAGGGCGCGCTGGCCGCGCTGGCGCTGGACCTGACCATACGCCGCGACAGCCAGGGCCGTCAGTCGCTGGACGACGTGATGCGCGCGCTGTGGCGCAAATGGCTGGACGACGGCAAGGGCCTGGCCGAGGACGAGTGGGAAAGCCAGGCGCAGGCCGTCACCGGCCTGGACCTCAAGGCCTTTTTCGATCGCGCGCTGCGCGGCGTTGAGTCCCTGCCGCTGGCCGAACTGTTGGCGGCCCAGGGCGTGGAGCTGCGCTTCGAGCCGGCGGCCAACGCCGGCGACCGCGGCGGCCTGGCGTTGAGCGGCAAGCCTGCGCCGGCCAGCCTGGGGATCAAGGCCGTGGCCGAGGCCCAGGGCGTGCGCGTGCTCAATGTCTACGACGGCGGCGCGGCGCAAGGCGCCGGCCTGTCCGGCGGCGACGTGATCGTGGCCATAGACAAGCTCAAGGCCGTGGACCTGGACAAGGCGCTGGCGCGCTACCAGCCCGGCGATAAGCTGAAACTGCACTGGTTCCGCCGCGACGAACTGATCAGCGCGCAAGTGGAGCTGCAAGCCGCTCCTACCGACGCCTGCCGCCTGCTGTTGCAGGACGGCGGCGCGCAGTGGCTGCGCCGCTAATATTCATCGGGTCGGCGCCGCTGCCCGGCGTCGTCCCCCTCCAGCCAAGACCGGCGCAGCCGGCATCGAAGGAGACGTAGACATGGCTCAACAGCCGCAAGTCAAGTACCGCAACGACTACGCAGCCCCCGCTTTTCTGATCGACCGCGTCGATCTGAGCTTCGACATCGAAGACGACGCCACCCGCGTGCACGCGCGCCTGGTGGTGACCCGCAACGACAAGGCCGCGCGCCAGGACGATCTGGTGCTGGACGGCAGCGCCGCATTGGTGGCGGTGACGCTGGACGGCGAACGCCTGGGCGAAGGCGGCTACGCGCTGGCCAACGATCAACTGACCGTGCGCGGCGTACCGGACAGCTTCATCCTGGAAGTGGAAACCGAGATCGATCCGGCGGCCAACACCAGTCTGATGGGCTTGTACGCGTCCAACGGCAATCTGTTCACCCAATGCGAGCCGGAAGGCTTCCGCAAAATCACCTATTACCTGGACCGTCCCGACGTGATGGCCAAGTTCACCACCACCATCATGGCGGACAAGCACAAATTCCCGGTGCTGCTCTCCAACGGCAACAAGGTGGGCGAGGGCATGGTGGACAAGAAGCGCCACTGGGTGAAGTGGGTGGACCCGTACAAGAAGCCGTCTTATCTGTTCGCCTTGGTGGCCGGCAAGCTGACGGCGCTGAAGGACAAGTTCGTCACCATGCGCGGCCGCGAAGTGGCGCTGGAGATCTGGACCGAACCGGCCGATCAGGACAAGACCCAGCACGCGATGGAGTCCCTGAAGCACTCGATGAAGTGGGACGAGCAGCGCTTCGGCCTGGAATACGATCTGGACATCTATATGATCGTCGCCGTCGGCGACTTCAATATGGGCGCGATGGAGAACAAGGGCCTCAACGTCTTCAACACCAAGTACGTGTTGGCGCGCAAGGACACCGCCACCGACGCCGACTTCCAGGGCGTGGAGCGGGTGATCGGCCATGAATACTTCCACAACTGGACCGGCAACCGCGTCACCTGCCGCGACTGGTTCCAGCTGTCGCTGAAGGAAGGCCTGACCGTGTTCCGCGACCAGGAGTTCGGCGCCGACATGAGCAGCCGCGCGGTCAAGCGCATCGAGGACGTCAAGGGCCTGCGCGCTCATCAGTTCCCGGAGGACGCGGGCCCCACCTCCCATCCCATTCGCCCGGACAGCTATATCGAGATGAATAATTTCTACACCATGACGGTGTATGAAAAAGGCGCGGAAGTGGTGCGCATGTATCACACCTTGCTGGGCGAAGCCGGCTTCCGCAAGGGCATGGATCTGTATTTCAAACGCCATGACGGCCAGGCGGTGACCTGCGACGACTTCCGCGCGGCGATGGCCGACGCCAACGACGTGGACCTGGGTCAGTTCGGCCTGTGGTACAGCCAGGCCGGCACCCCGGTGCTCAGCGTCAGCGGCCGTTACGACAGCGTGGCGCGCAGCTACACCCTGAACGTGCGCCAATCCTGCCCGGCCACCCCGGGCCAGGAGCAGAAGCAGCCCTTCCACATCCCGCTGGCCCTGGGTCTGGTGGGCGCGGACGGCGCCGACCTGCCGCTGCGGATGGAAGGCGAGGCCGAGGCGCAGGGCGGCACCCGGGTGCTGGACGTCAAGGCGGCGGAGCAGAGCTTCACCTTCGTCGACGTGCCGGCCGAGCCGGTGCCTTCGCTGCTGCGCGGCTTCTCCGCGCCGGTGAAGCTGGATTTCGATTGGCGCGACGACCAACTGGCTTTCCTGATGGCCAACGACAGCGACAGCTTCAGCCGCTGGGAAGCCGGCCAGACCTTGGCCGAGCGCCTGTTCAAGCAGCTGTTGACGACGCTGGCCGCCGGCGGCGAGCCGAAGTTGCCGGAAACCTTCGTCGCCGCCTTCCGCGCGGTGCTCAAGGACCATGTCGCCGATCCGGCGTTCAAGGCCTTGATGCTGGCTCTGCCTTCCGAGGCGGAAATCCTGGAGATGGTGGAGGCGGCCGATCCGGCGAGCATCCATCAGGTGCGCGATTTCGTGCTGGACGAGCTGGCGCAGGCGCTGCGCGGCGAGTGGCGCGAGGCGTACGAGCTGAGCCAGACCCGCGATTACAAGCCGCAGGACGCCGGCAAGCGCGATCTGAAGAACCGCGCGCTGGCCATGCTGAACCGCCTGGACGACGCCTGGCCGGCGGAGGCCGCCTCCAAGCAGTGCCAGGAGGCGGACAATATGACCGACCAGATGGGCGCGATGCTGGCCTTGCGCGATCGCGACGGCGCCGAGCGCGACGATTGCTTCACCGCCTTCGCCGCCCGCTGGCAGGGAGACGCGCTGGTGATGGACAAGTTCTTCATGCTGGTGGCCAGCAGCCAACTGCCGGGCACGCTGGAGCATGTGCAGGCGGCGATGCAGCATCCGGCCTTCACCTTGAAGAACCCCAATAAGGCGCGCGCGCTGATCGGCACCTTCGGCGCCAATATGGCCTTGTTCCACGCCGCCGACGGCAGCGGCTATCGCTTCCTCGCCGATCAGGTGCTGGCGCTGGACGCGATCAATCCGCAGGTGGCCAGCCGCATCGTCAACGCCTTCCGCCGGCTGAAGAAGCTGGAGCCGGCGCGTCAGGCGCTGATGCGCGAGCAATTGCAGCGTCTGGCCGGGCAAACGCTGTCCAAGGACGTGTACGAGATCGTGTCCAAGATTTTGGAAGCCTGAGCCGTCTCGCGCCGCTCAAAACAAAGCCCCGGTTTCAAACCGGGGCTTTTTTCATGGCGGCTTGGGTTGCCCGGCGCGGCTTATTCTACGCGCAGCCGTTGCCCGCCCTGTCCGCCTTGTTTCTTCGGCAGCGTCAGGCTGAGCACGCCGTTTTCATACTTGGCGCTGGCCGCGTTGCGTTCGATCTCGGCCGGCAGCTGGAAGCTGCGCGACACCGCGCCGTAAAACCGCTCGGTGCGCAGCGGGCGTTCGTCCTTGCGCTCGCTGTCCGTCTGGCGCACTTCCGCCTTGATGGTGACCAGCGGGCCGTCCACTTCCACATGGATATCCTCCTTGCCGACGCCGGGGATTTCCGCGTGAACGGTGAACTGGGTTTCGGATTCCCTCACGTCGATCTTGATCTGGCTGGGCAGGGGATCGCCGTGCAGCGGCTTGATGAAAAAGCCGGGGCTGAAGTCGCGGAACAGTTCGTCAAACAGGCTAACATTGCCGCGGGAAGGCAGGATGTTCATCTTACTCTCCTTTTAGATCAATGGATTAGATGTAAAACGGGCCCTGTTGTCGATATAGGGACGCCGCGCGGATTCTCAAGCCCCGGCGCGGGCGGAATGTGGCGGGACGCGCGCGCATCAGTCCGATTGGACAGGTCTCAGCCATAGGCCGGCGAAATCGGTCCAGCCGTTTTCGCTCATTTGCAGGCCGGCCAGCTGGGGACTGGCCTGATGGCCCTGGCGCTCATGCGATAGCGGCAGCACCCAGCCCTCGGCGCACAGCCAGTCGCCGATGGCGGCGTAACCGGCCATCCGCTGTTGGGTGTCCGGCTGGCGCTGGATGTCCTGCAATTGCGCGTTCAGCCGCGCCTGCGCCGCCGCGCCCAGGCCGCGCTGCAACGGTTGCCGGGTGCCCAACCATTCGTGGCAGCTATAGTCGCGATCGTCGTGCAAGACCTCGCTGCACAACATCAGATCGGCCTGCCGCCACCAGTCCTGATCGTGAAAAAAGGCGCGCCGGCTGAGGGCGTGGATCTCCAGGTCGATGGACAGGCCGGCCAGGCGCTGGCGGATGGCGGCGGCCAGCGGCGGAAAGCAGGGCAGGTCGTAATGGAACAGGCGCAGGCGGGCGCGGTCCAGCCGGGGGCGGCGCTCGGCTCGCGGCAAGGGATGTCGCCAGCCCGGCAGCAGGCCGGCCGCCGGCGTCTGCAGAACGTCGTTGGCCTGGACCAGCGCGGGCTCGGCCAGCCAGCGCATCAGCGGAGCGCGCTCGCTGTCCGGCAAGGCCGGGTTCAGCAGCAAATAGGTGCAGGCCGATTGCAGCGTGCCGTTGGCGTCGTCGTTGGCGTAATCCAGGCGCAGGTGGAAGTCCTGGCCGTCGTCGCCGGCGGGAATGAACCACAGCTCGATCTCGTCCAGCAGCGCCCGCTCGCGGTAATGGGCGGCGAAGGCGGCCAGGCTAAGCCGCTGCTCGCTGTGGCGCAGCGCCCGGAACGGACCGCTGCCCACCGGCAGGCGTTCGAAGTCGGCGCCGCGCCGCAAGGGGACGATGGAGCTGTTGGCGGTGGCCAGCCGCTGCGGCCATAGAAAATCTCCGTCGTCCAAGCGACAGCTGAAGGACAGCGGATCGTGGACCTCGACCGCGCTCAGGTGGCGGTATTGCCGCTGATAAGGATTGTCGGATTCGCGCAGTCGCAGCAGGCTGGCGGCCGCGGCGTCGGCCTGCAAGGGCGAGCCGTCGTGGAATTGCAGGCCGGGGCGCAGCCAGAAGCGCCAGCGCCTGGCCGCGGCGTCGCTTTCCCAGTGATGGGCCAGGCCGCCCTGCAGGCTTTGCAGCGCGCGGTCGAAACGGCATAGCCGGTCGAATATCTGCCGGACCAGATGGGATTCCAGCCGGCCGCTGACGGTGACCGGGTCCAGGCTCAGCGGCGCATGCGGTATCGGGATGCGCAGGCAGCGGCCTTGCGCGGCGCTGCCCAGGTATTGCGGCAGCGCGCTCAGCAATTGTTCGCGCCGCTGCGGCGGCAATTGGGCGAAGGCCTGCTCCAGCTTGCCGTCGCGCAGCAAGCGCTGCAGACGCTGCCATTCCAGCTGTTCCGGCGGGCAGAGCAGGCTTAGCCGCGATTTGCGGCCGCGCCCCCGGCCCGGCTCCCAGGCCAGCCAGCCGCGCTCGCGCATCTTGGCCAGCTGCAGCCGGGCGTTGCGCTCGCTGCAGTCCCACAGCGCGCACAGCTCGGCCAGCCCCGGCTGGGCGGGCTGCCGGCCGGCGTAGGCCTGGTGCAGCGCCTGATATTGTCGTTCCAGCTTCATGCTCGTTTCCGGTTGAGGGCTAGGCTAAAAGCGGAAGCAATTTGTTTGGTTCGCATCCATTTTTACATTCCGCTTTTAGCAGGATACTGGGGGCACTTCCTGTTTGCATAGGCCTTGGCATGATTGGCGAAAAAGAAATCCAGGTGCGTTGGCTGCTGGCCGGCTCCTGGTTGTTGACGATGAGCCGGGCGGTGATCGCGCCGCTGCTGGTGCTGACCCTGGGGCGGCAACTGAGCTTGAGCGGCGAGCAGACCGGCCTGCTGCTGGGCGGCGTCTTGCTGCTGTCCGCCTTGATGGGTTTGTACGGCGGCCATTTGCTGGATCGTTGGCCGCGGCGGCCGGTGTTGCTGGGCGCCGCGGCCTTGATCGCGTTGAACTATCTGGTGCTGCCGCTGAGCCAGCAGCTGTGGTGGAGCGCGCTGGCGCTGGCGCTCAGCGAGATCGGCCAGGCGGTGCACAGCATCGCGATCAAGGCCATGATCAGCGATTTGCTGCCGCCGGAGCGGCGCGGCAAGGCCTTTTCCCTGCGTTACACCCTGGCCAATGTCGGCTGGGCGCTGGGGCCCTTGCTGTGCAGCCTGCTGTTGGCTTGGGACGGGAACTGGCCGTTCTGGTGCGCGATCGCGCTGGCCGCGGCCGGCGGAGCGGCGACGCCGCGCGGCCCTTGCGCGCCCAGCCGGGAGGCCGGCGCGCCTGCGCCGGGCTTTCTGGCGACGCTGGGCCGTTTGCGGCAAGACCGGGTGCTGGTCTTGTTCACCCTGAGTTGCGCCTTGGCCAACCTGGTGTACGCGCGTTTTTCCAGCTATCTGCCCCTGTATCTGATGCAGAGTTTGCCGGAGGCCGAGGTGTTGCGCTGGATGTCGGCGCTGATCAGCTGCAACGCGGTCGGCGTGATCTTGCTGCAATACCCGCTGGGCCGGCGGATAGGCGACGCCGGCTTGATGAAAGCCATCGGCGCCGGCTTTCTGCTGCTGGGGCTGGGCACCTTGGGCTTGGGCTGGGTCCCCGGCGGGCTGCTGGGCATGTGTACGGCGATGCTGGTGTTCACCGTGGGCGAGATCGTGCTGGTGCCGGCCGAATACCTGTACATAGACGCGATCGCGCCGGAGGACTGCAAGGGCGTCTACTACGGCGCGCAGAATCTGGCCAGTCTGGGCGGAGCGCTGGGGCCGATGCTGGCCGGCTGGATGCTGGCCCGCGCGTCCGGCGGGACTTTATTCGCGGCGATGGCGAGCTTGTGCGCGCTGGCCTGGTGGCTGGCGCTGCGCGGCGAGGCCTTGCGGCAGGCCCGGGGCGGCGGCGTGTGGCAGGCTTCGGCCTTGAAGACCTGAGAACCTGTTCAAAGTCTGCTGCGCTTCGGCGATACGGCGTTAAAAACAAGCTCAAAATGCTCATGTACCACTTGTACACTCCGCTTTTTCGCTCGTTTTCGCCTTGTCTCGCCCTTGCTCGCGAGACTTTGAACAGGCTCTGAGAACTTGTTTACGATCTGCTACGCGTCGGCGATACGGTATTGAAAACGTCTTCAGAATGCTCATTACCACCCGTACATTCCGCCTCTTCAGCCGTGTCCGCCTTGTCTCGCTCTGGCTCGAGAGGCTTTGAACAGGTTCTGACGCAGGGCGGGCTTTCTCTTTGGCGGCTTTTTTGTCATGATCAAGCGCTTGTTTGAATTGTCGCGCAGACGACGAAGCAGACGCCGATACGAGGAGAAGGCATGGAAAAGCGCCAGCAGGACCGCTTTGTCGCGGTGGGCGGCGAGCAGTTGTATCTGAAACGCATTTATTGCCGCGAGGACGGCCCGCCGGTGCTGTTGTTGCACGGGGTGATGGCCAACGGCCGCACTTTTTACAGCGATTCCGGCCGAGGGCTGGCTCATTACCTGGCCGAGGCCGGCTACGATGTGTTCGTCGCCGATCTGCGGGGCCGCGGCCGCAGCCTGCCCAAGATCAGCCGCGCCTCGCGCCACGGGCAGACCGAGACCATCTGCGAGGATTTGCCGGCGCTGCATCGCCACATCCGCGAACTCAAGAACGGCGCGCCGCTGCATTGGATGGCTCATTCCTGGGGCGGCGTGCACATGTCCAGCTGCCTGATCCGCTTTCCCGAGCTGGCTGAGCAAGTGGCCAGCCTGGTTTACTTCGGCAGCAAGCGCAGCGTGCGGGTGCGCAATCTGAACAAGCTGGTGGAGGTGGATTTCATGTGGAATATCGCCTCGCGGGTCTTGATCCGCCTGTTCGGCTATCTGCCGGCGCGGCGCATCCGGCTGGGGGCGGACGACGAGAGCGACAAGAGCCATCTGCAAAGCAAGCTGTGGGCGCAGCCCAAGCCCTGGGTGGACAGCGACGACGGCTTCGATTACGGCGCCGCCGCCCAAGGCGCCCGTTTGCCGCCGGCCCTGTACTTCGCCGCCGGCCACGATCCCTGCCGCGGCCATCCGGAGGACGTGCGCCGTTTCCGCGACGAATCCGGCCCGCACCTGTCGCGGCTGCGCCTGCTGTCCCGGCGCGTCGGCCATCTTCACGATTACAACCACGTGTCATTATTGACCCATCCTGATGCCATCCGGGACCATTTCCCGCTGGTATTGGCATGGCTGCATGGTGAGTATGATCAGGTCAGCGAAAATTACTGATAAATGACATTTTCCTTGGTGCGCGGCTGTGGTAGAAATCGCGCCTGGGAGAATGAACCATGACACAAGACTTTGAAGTTTCGCCCTATTTGCTAGGGCCCGTTATCGACAACCTTGCCGAACAGGGCTGGGTCGTAGACCGCAGCCTGTTCTCTGCCGAAGACATCCGCTTGCTGCGCGAGGAATGCCTCGTCCACTGGCAGCAGGGCAAGTTCCATGAAGCCGCCGTCGGACGCGCCGCGCAGCAAAACCGCCGCAGCGAAATCCGTTCCGACTCGGTGCTGTGGCTGGAGCCGGACAATGCCGATTCCGCCGCATCCTTGTATTTCTCCAAGCTGGACGCTGTCCGCCAGGCGGTCAACCAGGCCTTCTACATGGGGCTGGAGGACTTGGAGTCCCACTTCGCCGTGTATCCGCAGGGCGCTTTCTATAAAAAACACCTGGACCGCTTCCGCGACGACGACGCGCGCGCGCTGACCGCGGTGCTCTACCTGAACGACGACTGGCCGGCCGACGCCGGCGGCGAGATGCGGCTTTATCTGGACGAGGACGGCGAGCGCCATGTCGACGTCCGGCCGGAGGCCGGCACCCTGGCGCTGTTTTTGTCCGACCGCTTCTGGCACGAGGTGTTGCCGGCCGGCCGGCAGCGTTTGTCCATCACCGGCTGGTTTCGCCGCCGCATGGCGACGGCGGCCGGCTGGTAGGCCGACGGCTCGTGCTAGAATCTTCGCCAAGGATTCCGCATACAAAGGACAGTGAAGATGTCAGGCAATACCATGGGGTTGTTGTTCACGGTGACTTCCTTCGGCGAAAGCCACGGCCCGGCCATTGGCTGCGTGGTGGACGGCTGCCCGCCGGGGCTGGAGATCAGCGAAGCCGACATCCAGGCGGAGCTGGACCGGCGCAAGCCCGGCACCAGCCGCCACGTCACCCAGCGCCGCGAGCCGGACGCGGTGGAAATCCTGTCCGGCGTGTACGAGGGCAAGACCACCGGCACGCCGATCGCGCTGCTGATCCGCAACACCGATCAGCGCAGCAAGGACTACGGCAATATCGCCGACACCTTCCGTCCCGGCCATGCGGATTACTGCTATTGGCATAAGTACGGCATCCGCGATCCGCGCGGCGGCGGCCGTTCCTCCGCCCGCGAGACCGCGGTGCGGGTGGCCGCCGGCGCCATCGCCAAGAAATGGCTGCATCAGCGCTACGGCATCGTCATCCGCGGCCACATGAGCCAGATCGGCGAAATCGCCATCCCGTTCAAGGGCTGGGAGCATGTGTCCGGCAACCCCTTCTTCGCCGCCGATCCCGAGGTGGTGCCGCAGCTGGAAAGCTATATGGACAGCGTGCGCAAGAGCCTGGACTCCATCGGCGCGCGGCTGCGGGTGGTGGCTGAAAATGTGCCGGTGGGCTGGGGCGAGCCGGTGTTCGACCGGCTGGACGCCGACATCGCCCACGCGATGATGAGCATCAACGCGGTCAAGGGCGTGGAGATCGGCGCCGGCTTCGGCTGCGTGACCCAGCGCGGCAGCGAGCACGGCGACGAACTGACGCCGCAGGGCTTCGCCAGCAATCACGCCGGCGGCGTGCTCGGCGGCATTTCCACCGGCCAGGAGATCGAAGTGTCCATCGCCATCAAGCCGACGTCCTCCATCGCCCAGCCGCGCCGCTCCATAGACAAGCAGGGCCAGCCGCTGACCATGGAAACCCACGGCCGCCACGATCCTTGCGTCGGCATCCGCGCCACGCCGATCGCCGAGGCGATGCTGGCGCTGGTGTTGATCGACCACGCCTTGCGCCATCGCGCGCAATGCGGCGATGTTTCGGTAGATACTCCCAGAATTGCCGGCCGAATCGGCTAGACTGTAAACCGTAAGCCGGGACGACGCCGGCATATCCGGTAGGATGGAACATGCTGAAAAATCTGATCAGCGGCCTGACCGGCCGTATGAAGAAATCTTCGGACTCCTCCAGCGACGAACAGGTCGTGCCCGCGCCGTTCACCGAGCTGGCGCACGACTCGCCGGCCAGCCGGCAGCTGGAAAACGCGCCGCCGCTGGATTTGCCGCCCACCCTGGGCTTTGTTTCGCACCAGCCGGTGATGGACAGGCTGCAAAGGGTGGTGGCTTACGATTTCTTCGTGCGCCAGGGCAAGCGCAATATCGCCGCCGGCAAGCAGCAAGAGTTCGACAGGCTGATGCTCAGCACGCTGCAGAATATGGACATCTTCCGCTTGCTGGCTTTCCGCCGCGCCTTTGTCCATATCTCCATCGACACCCTGGACGAGCCTATGCTGTCGAATATGCCGGCCAGCAGCGTGATCTTCGTGCTGGAGCCGTCCCAGACCGGTTCGGTGTCCGAGGAGATGATCCGGCAGCTGGACGCGCTCAAGCAAAAAGCGATGCGCTTTGCGCTGGAGCCGGCCGGCTACGATCCGGGCAGCCTGCCGGCGCACCTGCAGAACGATTTGTTCAGCCGCATGGACTTCATGATCCTGGACTTCGACGCGCCGTCCGGCAAGGTGCTGGAGCCCATTCTGGATCAACTGCCCAAGCGTTATCCCACTGTGCGCTGGATGGCGCGCAACGTCGGCACTGCCGAGGATCTGGACGTCTGTCTGCGCGGGCCGGGGCATAATCGTTTCGCCTTGTTCCACGGCCCCTTCATCGCCACCGTGCGCGCGCTGGAGGGCGGCAAGGTGGACGCCAGCCAGACCCGGGTGCTGCAAATCATGCGCATGTTGCGCGCCAATGCCGAAGCCGCCGAGATCGAGACCCAGTTCAAGCTGGACTCGGTGCTGCTGTTCAAACTGCTGCGTTTCATGAATTCGCCGGTGCACGGTTTGTCGCGCAAGGTGCAGACCATAGAGGAAACCCTGCTGCTGCTGGGCCGGGAAACCTTGTTCAAGTGGCTGTCCATGCTGTTGTTCACCGCGCGCAAGGACGACGGCACCGCGGTGTCGCTGCTGGAAAAGTCGCTGATCCGCGCCCGCCTGCTGGAGCGCATGGGCAGCTATCGCGGCAACCGGGTGGAGGCCGAGCATCTGTTCCTCACCGGCATGTTCTCCATGCTGGACGTTTTGCTCGGGGTGCCGTTTCCCGATGTGCTGGACCCGCTGGAGCTGGCCTCGCCGGTGCGCGAGGCGGTGGTGGAGCGCCGCGGCATGTTCGCGCCCTTCCTGGCGATGGCGTTGGCCTGCGAGCAGGGCGACACCGAGCAGATCGAAGCCTTGGCCAAGGTGCTGGATTTCGAGGTGGAATTGGTCAACCAGTACTATATGGACGCCGCGGTGTGGGCGCAGGTGGTCTTGCGCGACAGCGAAGTCCACAACAATGTGGAGGCGGTTTGAGGGCCTGTTCCAAATCAGGCATGACGGCGCGCTGACAGCAAACAGGCCGCATCCTCGGATGCGGCCTGTTTGCTTTCCTGTGCTTGTTTATTGGCCGTTGCCGGCCGGAGCCTGTCCCTGAGCGGCCGCATCGTCGGCGCCCGGCGCCGCGCGGCGGTCTCCCGGCGGTTCCCCATGGGGCGCGCCGGAGGGCGCGTTGCCGGGGGCCGCGCCGTGTTGCGGGCCGCCGTTGGCGTTGCCGGGAGCATGACCGCCGCCCTGTGGGCCGCCGTCATGGTTGCCGCCGCCTCCGGAGCCACCGCCGGCGCCGCCTCCCTCATGTCCGCCGCCGCCGGAACCTCCGCCGCCGCCCTCGTGTCCACCGCCACCGCCACCGCCGCCAGCCTGGCTGAGCAGCGGCCCGTGGGCAGGCGAGACGGACCAGGCGGGGGAGGAAAGGGCGCCGAGCGCGTAAAGCAGAGCCGCCAGCAATGTCAGACGTTTCATGAAATGGCCTCCTTGAGCGATGGCCGACCCGCCGCGACGGCGGCGCTGATGAGGGCCAGACGCTTCAGCATAGCCGCCAAGGGGCGATGACGCCGGCCGCTCAAGGAGACGCCGCCGGCGTCAGCCGCCTTTCAAGCCCAGCGCGTAGCGTATCGCTTCGCGTTTCAGCGGGCCGGCGTGGTTGGCCACGCGCATCCCCAGCTTGCGCGCCAGCCGCAGCGGGGCGATATCGTTGCCGAAGCCGTAGCAGAAGGCGTCCATCGCGGTCTGCATCGCCAGATTGGCCGGCTTGCGCGCGCGCTGGTAGCGTTGCAGCGCGTCGACGGCGGCGAAGTCCCGGCCTTGGGCCGCGGCTTCCCGTATCACTTCGGCCAGCTTGGCCGCGTCCTGGAAGCCCAGGTTCACGCCCTGGCCGGCCAAGGGGTGGATGGTGTGGGCGGCGTCGCCCACCAGGGCCACGCCGTCCTTGACGTAGCGCTGCGCGTGGCGGCGAGTCAGCGCGAAGCTGCCCTTGGCCACGATGCGGCGGATCGCGCCCAGCTTGCGGGGGAAGGCGGCGTGAAAGGCCGCGGCCAGCTCGGCCTCGTCCAGCGCCAGCAGCCGCTGGACGTCCGGCGGACGGTGATACCAGACCAGCGAGCCGTATTCGCCGGTCAGCGGCAAAAAGGCTTGCGGGCCGGTGGGGGTGAAGCGTTGCCAGGTGATGTCCTGCTGCGTTTGCTCTTGCTCGCAGCAAGCCACCAGCGCGTGCATGGGATAGTCCCAACTGGTGACGCCGATGCCGGCGGCGTCGCGCACCGACGAGCGCGCGCCGTCGGCGGCGATCAGCAAGCGGGCGCTCAGTTGACGGCCGTCTTCCAGCTCCACGCGGGAGGCGAAGGGCTGGTAGACGATGCGGCGGATGGCGGCCGGGGCCAGATAGTCGACGTCGGCGCATTGGCGCAGGGCCTGGGTGGCGGCCAGTTGCACCACCCGGTTTTCCACGATGTGGCCGAGCGCGGCCTCGCCGGCCTCCTCGGCGGTGAACAGCGTGCCGTCGGCTTCTTCGCCCTCCCACACCTGCATGCGCAGATAGGGGGCCGCGCGCATCGCCAGCACCGCGTCCCAGGCGCCGATGCCGGCCAGAAAGCGAGCCGAGGCCGGACTGATCGCCGAAACCCGCAGATCCGGCGGCTGGGCCGCGTCGAACGGGGCGGGCGGCGCTTGCTCCAGCACCGCAATGCTCAGGCCGTGGCCGGACAGCGCGGCGGCCAGCGCCGAGCCCACCATGCCGCCGCCGACGATGAGAATATCGCTGTATTGCATAAATCCCTTTCCAATCGTTTGCCCGCGCCTTTCGCCGAGCGCCGGGTCGCGCGCCAGCATAGCCCAGGGGAGGCGCCGCGCGTCTTGGCCTGGATCAAGCCGTTTGCGGTTCCGCCGCCAGCAGCGCGCGCAGCCGCGGCACCACGTGCTGGACGAAGATCTCGTTCTTGCGCGGCAGCGGGTGACGGTAAGGGTAGACCAGGAAGGCCGGCCAGCAATCGTGGCTCCAGCCCGGCAGCACCGGCACCAACTGGCCGGTGGCGAGAAAGCTGCTGGCCACGTAATGGGGCAGCAGCGCCAGTCCGCAGCCGGCCACCGCGCCGGACACCAGCGGCGAATACTGATTGCAGCTGAGCACCGGCCGCACCGGCATGCGCACATAGACGCCGTCCTTCTCCAGCGCCCATTCCACCGCCTCGCTGGGCGCCTTGCTGGAATCGTAGAGCACGCGGTGCAGGCGCAGGTCTTCCGGGTGTTCCAGCCTGGGCGCCTGGGCCAGGTAGCCGGGCGAGGCGTAGACGGTTTCGCGCATGAAGCCCAGCGGTTTGGCCACCAGTCCGTCGTCGTAGACATTGCGCGTGCGCACGCAAAAATCCAGCCCTTCCGCCACCGGGTCTTGCAGCCGGTTCTCCACTTGCAGCTGCATCTCCAGCCCCGGGTATTGATTGGACAGCTCGGACAGGATGGGGACCAGCAGGAACTGGGCGAAGGCGGACGCGGAGCTGATCACCAGCGGCCCTTCCACGCAATCCTGCACATTGCCGACGTCGCCGCGCACCCGGTCCAGCATCTCGCGCAGCTGGCGCGCGTGCACGGCCAGCCGCTGGCCGGCCTCGGTCAGCGCCACGCGCCGAGTATTGCGCAGCACCAGCACCGCGCCCAGCTCCAGCTCCAGTTGCTTGACCAATTGGCTGACGCGGCTTTTGGCGCAGCCGAGCGCGTCGGCCGCCGCGGTGAAACTGCCGTGGCGGGCCAGCGCGTCGAAGGCCAGCAGAGCGTCCGGAGAGGGAGGGTGGTTTGTTTTCATTTCAGAACAGTGTGTGGATATTTCACGGATTTTATTGTATGCGCATGTAGATTAGCATGCTTGCGTGATCAATAGCAGAACAATTGGAGCGCATCATGGCATTGGGAGCCTGGGGGGCGTGGAGTCGATTCTGGGGGCGGCTGGGCCGTTTGTGGTGGCAGGGCATGCAAGCCCACACGCGGCGGGCGTTGCGCGATGAAACGGAGGCGCTGGAGCGGGCGAGGTGCGCGGCGTCGAACGGAGGGCGGCAGTGCGCCAATCCGGTGGATTGCGCGCGGAACCGACGGGTGTTTCATTGACCGTGATGTCGAATCGAGGAGAAACGAAAATGCAGGATACCAGAGCGGTAGTGACGGGGTTTTTGAAGGAGGTGCGTTCCGGACGCAATCCGGACGCGGCCGGCGATTATCTGGCGCCCAAGGTATTGGCGCATCAATTGGTGGCGGAGTCGCCGCATACGCTGGAGCGCAGCCCGGCCGACTACGCCGCCCATGTGCGGGACTTCCTGCGCGACTACGGCGCCTTTGAACTGAGGGTGGACGAATTGCTGGTGGACGGAGACAAGGCTTACGCGCGCTGGACCCAGTTGGGACATGACCTGGCCGGCCTGGACGGCCGCCCGCCCAGCGGCGAGCCGCTGCGCCAGATCGGCAGCGCCTGCTACCGGGTGGCGGATGGCCGCATTGTCGAGTACTGGATACAAAGCAGCTGAGCCGCCGGCGCCGTTTGCATGTTGAGTGGCGTTAATTTAACTTATTGTCATTTTTTTGGGCTAATTACCGGTCAATTAATATCGTCTTTCAGTTTTATCAAACATAGCCGATATTGCATAAATATAATGACCGCCAAGATGACAATAAGGAGTGGTAAATGGGGATGCTTGGACGCAGGCGCCGACTGGCGCTTTGTCTCTTGTTGTTGACGGCCCAGGCTTGGGCGGAGGAGGCGGCGCCGGCCGAAGGGTCTCAGCCCAAGACGGTGATCAAGCTGCCGCTGAAGTTGAAGCCGGCGGCGCCGGAAGCCCACAAGGCGGAGCCGGCCAAGCCGGCCGCGCCGGCGGCGGAACACAAGACCGAGGCCAAGCCCGCCGCCAAGGCGGAGGCCAAAGCGGAGGCCAAAGCGGAGGTCAAGCCGGAGGCGAAGCACGCGGAAGCCAAACCGGCGGAGGCCAAGCCCGCTGAAGCCAAACACGCCGAGGCCAAACCGCCGGAGAAAATGGAACCGGCGGTGAAGATGGCGCCGCCGCCGGCGGCCAAGAATTTGAGCGAACCCAGCCCGGAAGTGCACGCGCCGGTGAAAAAGCGCCGCGTGGTCAAGCCCAAGCGCAAGGCGGTTGCTGCCGAGCACGGCGACGCGCACGCCGGCGCGCATTTGGCCTCCGAGGCCCAGCAAGTGCGCGGCGTGGTGGAGACCATAGTCGAAGCCAACGCCCGCTATATGAAGGCGCACGACAAAGCCTATTTTGAGCGCTTCGCCGAGCATCAGAGCCCGCGCGCCACCGTGGTGACTTGCTCGGATTCCCGGGTGCAAACCAATGCCTTCCACGGCGACGCGGTCAACGATCTGTTCATGGTGCGGGACATCGGCAATCAATTGGCCACCGCCGAGGGGTCGGTCGAATACGGGGTGAGGCATTTGCATACCCCCTTGCTGATCATCATCGGCCATGCCGCCTGCGGCGCGATCAAGGCCGCCTCCGGCGACTACGGCGGGCTGGAGCCGGCAATCCGCAAAGAGCTGTCCACCATCGACATTCCCAAGGGCATAGACCCCACCAACGGCGCGCTGCTGAACGTCAACAATCAGGTGGAAACCGCGATCATGACCTACGCCGGCGAGGTGGAGGCGGGCAAGCTGGCGGTGCTGGGCGCGTTCTACGACTTCCGCAACGATCTGAAGCAAGGCTACGGCAAGCTGGTGATCACCAATCTGAACGGCGAGACCGATCCGGCCAAGATCCGCGAAATGAGCCGCGCCGGCCAGTTCTTCAAATACAGTTTCATGAAATAGCGGCGCGCCGCATTTCCGCTTCGCCCATGGCCGCCGACAGGCGGCCATTCTATTTGCGCGGTGTCGGCGCGGTAGCGTCGCCGTTACAGCCGATGCGCGCGCTTTTCCTCTCATGATTCCGGTTGTGACATTTTTTCTCCGCTTAATCCGTATTTGTTTGGCAATGCGCAAAAACGAATATCGTTTTTTCGCTTAGCATGGACTTATTGATGCCGCCGCTATGGTTTCGCGTTTGCGGGCGACAGGGTTTTTCGGTGTTGAAAGCGTATCGCTGTAATGCGCTTGCTACAAAAAAGTTTTGAAGCGATGAGAATGGGCGGTGAATGGACAATATTATTGTCTAGATTTTATTTTCATAAATGAAAGTAAAATGTCACTAATTAGTCATTCTCTCGCTGCGACAGGTTTAACTGTTTGGGAGACTTGAAATGACCGTTGGCAATGAACTGGAACTGGACGCGCTGGTGGCGCGGGTGAAAAAGGCGCAGGCCGCGTTTGCCGGCTTCAGCCAGGAGCAGGTGGACCACATCTTCCGCTCCGCGGCGCTGGCCGCCGCGGACGCGCGGATACCGCTGGCCAAGATGGCGGTGGCGGAAACCGGCATGGGCGTGCTGGAGGACAAGGTGATCAAAAACCACTTCGCCTCCGAATACATCTACAACAAGTACAAGGACGATAAAACCTGCGGCGTGCTGGCCGAGGACGACACCTTCGGCACCATCACCATCGCCGAGCCCATCGGCCTGATCTGCGGCATCGTGCCCACCACCAATCCCACCTCCACCGCCATCTTCAAGGCGCTGATCTCTTTGAAAACGCGCAACGGCATCATTTTCTCGCCGCACCCGCGCGCCAAGCGTTCCACTTGCGAGGCGGCGCGGCTGGTGTTGCAGGCGGCGGTGGCGGCCGGCGCGCCGCCGGACATCATAGGCTGGATAGACGAGCCCTCGGTGGCGCTGTCCAATCAGCTGATGCACCACCCCGACCTCAATCTGATCCTGGCCACCGGCGGGCCGGGCATGGTGCGCGCCGCCTATTCTTCCGGCAAGCCCGCCATCGGCGTGGGCGCCGGCAACACCCCGGCGGTGATAGACGAGACCGCCGACATCAAGCGCGCCGTCGCCTCCATCCTGATGTCCAAGACTTTCGACAACGGCGTGGTCTGCGCGTCCGAGCAGTCCGTCATCATCGTCGATGAAATCTACGAGGCGGTGCGCGAGCGCTTCGCCAAGCACGGCGGCTACATCCTGTCCAAGCGCGAAGCGGAGGCGGTGCGCAAGGTGATTCTGCAGGACGGCAGCCTCAACGCCGCCATCGTCGGCCAGAGCGCGGACAAGATCGCCGCGATGGCCGGCATCGAAGCGCCGCCGGCCACCAAGGTGCTGATCGGCGAAGTCAGCGATGTGTCCGCCGCCGAGGCCTTTGCGCATGAAAAGCTGTCGCCGACGCTGGCGATGTACCGCGCCGGCGATTTCATCGACGCTTGCGACAAGGCCGCGGCGCTGGTGGCGATGGGCGGCATCGGCCACACCTCGGCGCTGTACACCGACCAGGATCTGCAAGGCGAGCGCATCCGCTACTTCGGCGACAAGATGAAGACCGCGCGCATCCTGATCAACACGCCGTCGTCCCAAGGCGGCATCGGCGACCTCTACAACTTCAGCCTGGCGCCGTCGTTGACGCTGGGCTGCGGCTCCTGGGGCGGCAACTCGATCTCGGAGAACGTCGGACCCAAGCACCTGATCAACAAGAAAACCGTGGCCAAGAGGGCGGAGAACATGTTGTGGCATAAGCTGCCCAAGTCGATTTACTTCCGCCGCGGCTGCCTGCCGGTGGCCTTGGAGGATCTGTCCGGCAAACGCCGCTGTCTGATCGTCACCGGCCAGTATCTGTTCGACAACGGCTTCGTCGACGAGCCCATCCGCCTGCTGAAGAAAATGGGTCTGGAGGTTGAAGTGTTCTTCGAGGTGCCGGCCGATCCCACGCTGGCGGTGGTGCGCAAGGGCGCGGACCTGGCCCACGCCTTCAAGCCGGACGTGATCATGGCCTTGGGCGGCGGTTCGCCCATGGACGCGGCCAAGATCATCTGGGTGATGTACGAACACCCGGAAGTGCATTTCGAAGACCTGGCGCTGCGCTTCATGGACATCCGCAAACGGATCTACCAGTTCCCCAAACTGGGGCGCAAGGCGGAGTTGGTGGCTGTGCCCACCACCTCCGGCACCGGTTCGGAAGTGACG
This sequence comes from Chromobacterium sp. Beijing, assembly GCF_021496765.1. Lineage (NCBI taxonomy): Bacteria > Pseudomonadati > Pseudomonadota > Betaproteobacteria > Neisseriales > Chromobacteriaceae > Chromobacterium > Chromobacterium sp. Beijing. The sequence goes on along the minus strand of NZ_CP053750.1, from coordinate 2,928,093 downwards.
CCGTTCGCCGTGGTCACCGACGAGAACACCGGGGTCAAATACCCGATCGCCGACTACGAGCTGACGCCGAACATGGCGATTGTCGACGCCAATCTGGTGATGAATATGCCCAAGTCGCTGACCGCCTTCGGCGGCATCGACGCGGTGACCCACGCGCTGGAGGCCTACGCCTCGGTGATGGCCAACGAGTATTCCGACCCTCAGGCCTTGCAGGCCTTGAAGATGCTCAAGGACTATCTGCCGTCCGCCTACCGCAACGGCGCCGGAGACCCCAAGGCGCGCGAGCAGGTGCACAACGCCGCCACCATCGCCGGCATCGCCTTCGCCAACGCCTTCCTCGGCGTCTGCCACTCGATGGCGCACAAGATAGGCGCCGAGTTCGGCCTGGCCCACGGTCTGGCCAACGCGCTCTTGATCAGCAATGTGATCCGCTACAACGCGGCCGACGTGCCGACCAAGCAGACCGCCTTCAGCCAGTACGATCGGCCCAAGAGCGTGGCGCGCTACGCTGAAATCGCCCGCCATCTGGGCCTGGAAGCCAGCCGCGACCACGAGCGGGTGGAGAAGCTGATCGAGTGGGTGGACGAGCTCAAGCGCACGCTGGACATTCCGGCGTCCATCCAGGCCGCCGGCGTGGCCGAGGCGGATTTCCTGGCCAAGGTGGACTTGCTGGCGGAAGCCGCCTTTGACGACCAGTGCACCGGCGCCAACCCGCGCTATCCGCTGATCAGCGAACTGAAGCAGCTGCTGTTGGACAGCTATTACGGCCGCGCCTACAAGGAAAGCTGGGAGCGCGAAGCGGGCGCCGAAGCCAAGTCCGAGGCGCGCCCGGCCAAGGGCAAGCTCAAGGCGGTGTGAGTCCCGCCGCCGTCCGTCAAGCCGCCGCGCCTCAGCCCGGCGGCTTTTTCACGGCGCGGCTCAGTACTTGAAATAACCTATGGTCTGCGCCAGCTCCACCGCCTGCTCGCTCATGCCGCGCGCGGTGGCGGTCAGCTGTTCCGACGCCGCGGCGTTGGCCTGCATGGAACGGCTGATTTCGCTGACGCCCTGATTGATCTGTTCCACCCGCTGCGCCTGCTGGTTGGAGGACTGATTGATTTCCTGCACGAAGCTGGCGGTGCTCTGTATCGTCGGCAACATCTGATTGAACAGTTCGCCCGCGTGTTCGGCGCGGCGCACGCTGCTTTGCGTCAGCTGGCTGATTTCCTTGGCCGCCTGCTGGCTGCGCGCCGCCAGCTTGCGCACTTCGCCGGCCACCACCGCGAAACCGCGGCCGTGTTCGCCGGCGCGCGCCGCCTCGATCGCCGCGTTCAGCGCCAGCAGATTGGTCTGGTAGGCGATGTCGTCGATGATCAGCACCTTGTTGGCGATGTCCCACATCGCGGCGATGGTCTCGTCCACCGCCTGGCCGCCGGCCGCCGCGTGCCTGCTGCTGTCGCTGGCCATCTGATCCGTGGTGCGGGCGTCGTCCCGGTTCTTCCAGACGAAGGCGGAAATCTGTTCCAGGCTGGCGCTGTTCTTGTCGATGTTGTTGGCCTGCTCCGACGCTTGCTGGCTCAGGGTGTCCACCGCCTGGCTGATCTGGCGCGCGGCGTTGGCCAGGTCCGAGGAAAAAGCGTCGATATGCGCCAGAATGCCGGCCAGCTTGGCGACCAGCCGGCGAGTGGATTCGGCCAGATCGCCCAGTTCGTCCTGGCTGGCGTAGCGCGGCGGCGCGGTCAGATCGCCGTCGGCGATGGCGTGCAGCGCCTGGCTCACCTCGCGGATGGGCCGGTGCAGCAGGCGGCGCACCAGCAGGGACAGCACCAGGACGGTGACCAGGTCCAGCAGCAGGATTTCCGCCGTCACCCGCCACAGCACCGCGCGCAGCTTCTCGCGGATTTCTTCCGTGGACACTTGCAGGCTCAGCTTGCCGACGACGCGCGCGGTCGCGCCGTCGTGAAAGACCACGGCGCGTTCGCGCGTCAGGTCCGCGTCCGGCGCCGGCGCGGCGCCGCGCAGCAGCGAGCCGTCGGCCTCGCGGCGGTAGCCGGCGAAGGGAACGCCGTTGGCGTCGCGGACGAACACGCCGCGGAGCGCGTGTTTGCCCATCTCCGCCTCCAGCACCCGCAAGCCTTGGGCGCTGTCGAAATTCCACATGGGTCCGGCCAGATTCGCCGCCAGCCGCGCGCTGATCGCGGCGATTTCTCCGTCCAGTTCCTGGCGCAATTCCTGTTGGGTGCGCCAATAGTCCAGCGCGCCGAAGGCCGCCAGCAGGGCGGACATGATGAGCATGAAGGCCAGGTTGAGCTTCAGGCTGATGCTGTGGTGCCGCATGGGTGCATGCTCCCGGCTCGATAAACCGATTCAACGCTTTATTGATAGCACCTGTCGGCTTGGGCCGGGCCGCCGGATGCCGGCGGCGGAAACGGCGGCGGGGCTTGCGTTAAATCCTTATGGCATTAAGCGGGGACGCTTGATCACAAAGCGTCGCGTTTATGCCTTTTGCGCGCATGTATATTCTGAAACATGACATGACAAGGGTCTTGAGGTAATCTCGACCCCCATGTGTTATGGGCCATAACGACAATCCAAAGCCATAGCACCGGCGGCGGCGCTGCCGTTTACCTGTTCAAAGTTTGCTGCGCTTCGTGAAAGCTGGCGCGGCGAGTTCCGCTGCGAAACGCCGATGTGCCTTGTGCGCCGTGCGCTTTCTCGGCCGTTTTCGCCTTGTCTCGCTCTTGCACGCGACGCTTTGAACAGGCTTTAAGCGCCAAGGCCACAACCCTTACGCAATACAAAGACAGTTAAAGGAGCAACTATGCAACCTGCTCAAGACACCCTGCACCGGGGTTTGGAAGAGCGGCATATCAACCTCATGGCCTTGGGCGCCACCATCGGCGTCGGCCTGTTTCTGGGATCGGCCACCGCCATCAAGATGGCCGGCCCCGCCATCATGCTGGCTTACGCCCTGGGCGGTTTCGCCATCTTCCTCATCATGCGCGCGCTGGGCGAAATGGCCATCCACAATCCGGTGGCCGGCTCATTCAGCCGCTACGCGCTGGATTACCTCGGCCCCTTGGCCGGCTACCTGACCGGCTGGAATTACTGGTTTCTGTGGCTGGTGACCTGCATGGCGGAAATCACCGCCGTCGGCGTCTATATGGGCATCTGGTTCCCGGACATTCCGGCCTGGTACTGGGCGCTGGCCGCGCTGGTGGCCATGGGCGGCGTCAACTTCATCGCGGTCAAGGCCTATGGCGAATTCGAGTTCTGGTTCGCGCTGATCAAGATCGTCACCATCGTGCTGATGATCATCGGCGGCCTGGGCATGATCGTGTTCGGCCTGGGACACGGCGGCGTGGCCACCGGCATCTCCAATCTGTGGAGCCACGGCGGCTTCATGCCCAACGGCTTTGGCGGCGTGCTGATGTCGCTGCAAATGGTGATGTTCGCCTACCTGGGCGTGGAAATGCTGGGCCTGACCGCCGGCGAAGCCAAGAACCCGAAGAAAGCGCTGGCCCGCGCCGTGGATTCGGTGTTCTGGCGCATCCTGATTTTCTACATCGGCGCGCTGTTCGTCATCCTGGCGATTTATCCGTGGAACGAGCTGGGCACCCGCGGCAGCCCCTTCGTGCTCACTTTCGAGCAGTTGGGCATCCCCGCCGCCGCCGGCATCATCAACTTCGTGGTGCTCACCGCCGCGCTGTCCTCGTGCAATAGCGGCATTTTCAGCACCGGCCGCATGTTGTACAACCTGGCCCAGCAACAGCAGGCGCTGCCCATCTTCGCCAAAGTGTCGCGTCAGGGCGTGCCGGTGTTCGCCTTGCTGATGTCGGTGTTCGCGCTGTTGGTGGGCGTGCTGCTCAACTATCTGGCGCCCAAGGAAGTGTTCACCTGGCTGACCGCGATCTCCACCTTCGGCGCGATCTGGACCTGGGTGATCATCCTGCTGGCCCAGCTGCGTTTCCGCCGCACCTTGAGCCGCGAGCAGCTGGCGGCGCTGGCCTACAAGATGCCGTTATGGCCGTATGGCTCCTACATCGCCATGGGCTTCCTGATCCTGGTGGTGGGCTTGATGGCCTATTTCCCGGATACCCGCATCGCCTTGATCATCGGCCCGGGTTGGCTGGCCTTCCTGGTGGTGGCCTATTATCTGTTGGGCTACAACAAGCGCAGCGCCGAGGAAGTGGCGCGGCTGGCGCAGAACGCTCGCTGAGCGCGCGCCGCCGTCTTGTCAGCCCGCTCTCTTGGAGCGGGCTTTTTTGCGTCTTAGCGCGGCAGCCAGCTGCCGCTCAGCAAGTAATCGCCGGCTTGCTGCCGCGTGGGGCCGCTGAGCGGATGGGCCGGCGGCGGCGCGTGCTGCCCGCAGTCGCTCTGACCGAAGCAGCGCGGCAGCGGGTTGAAGCCGGGGCAGCCCGGCGGCGGGTTGACGCCGACGCAATGCTGCATTTGCTCTCTTTGCCGCCGCTCCAGCAGGCTGGGGCTGCGTATTTCGGCCTTGACCGAGAAATCCGGACCGGCGTCCAGGTTCTTCAATTGCACCGCGCCCTTGTACTTGAGCGCTTTATCGGTTTTGTCCTTCGCCTTCATCGACGGCTTGGCGCGCGTCTCCCAAGGGTCTTTGACGGCGAAGTCGTAAGAAGGCAGAGGCGCCGCCGCCAGGCTCGCGCTCAAGGCGGCCAGCGACAGCAATAGGGCGTGTCTACACTGCATGATGGATCTTTGTCCTGCGGTGGCAATGCCGCTGGCGCCCGGCTGCTGCCAGGCAGGGAGGGGCGCGCGGAATGCTCTTGTTGGGGGAATTGGCTGGCGCGGCCGTGGCCGCGGTGGCTGAACGCCGCTCCTGTAAATTTCAATGGGAGCGGGCGGATGCTTTTTATAACATTAAAGTTTTTCAGCTGGCAATAAGATGCAATGACAGGCGAAGCGGCGCGCGGCTTAATCAGCAGGCCGCGGCTTAGAACCTGTTTACGATCTCGCGAGCTAAGGCGAGGCAAGGCGAAAACGGCTGAGAAAGCGGAATGTACACGTGGTACATGAGCATTTCGAAGGCGTGCTCACCGTGTAAGGCTCCACGACGCGCAGCAGATCGTAAACAGGTTCTTAGGCCGTTCACACTCACGGAGATTTTCTATGGCGCATTATCTGGTGGAATTGTACAGCCCGAAGCCGGCTTGGCTGGCCTTGAGTTTTTTGCACCGCACCGACTTCCTGGATCAGGTCAAAAGCAATATCGAGGCGCTGCCCGGCCTGGGCATTCAACTGCTGACCTTGAGCCAGATCGCGGCCGACGCCGATCAGGCGGCGCCCTATCGCTTCCTGGGCGTGTGGAGCCTGCCTGACCAAGAGGCCTGTGAGGGGATGCTGGCCGGCATCCGCGCCAGCGGCTGGTACGATTATTTCGATCACGTCAACGCGGTGGGCGCGGCCGGCGGCGTGGACGTGCATCTGGCGGACCTGCTGCAAGTCAAGTAAGCGCTTTGGAAACCGTTGCGGACGGCAGCTTGGGTTGTCGTCCGCAAAGAGACGTCAAAGGCGGCCGGCGGACAGCCGGCCGTTCCGCTTGCCGTTCCCGCAGCACGCGCCACTCCACGAACTCGGCGGGATCGCCGGTTTCCTTGGTCTCGAAGACCGCCGGAATGTGGAAGGGCTTGCCGGTGGCGACATTGGTGCCGGCGATGGTGACGGTCATGCCTTCTTGCAGCGGGTTAGGCCGCTCGCCGCCAGCCACGGCCACCGACCATGTGCCGCCGGGCAGCAGGCCGGCGAAGGTGGCGATGCCCTTGCCGTTTTCAATCCGCGGAATAGACCGTGGTTCATTGGGCGGGATGTCAGCGCTGACCGACACGTCGTTCAGGTGGATCTGGTAAGCGATATCCTCATGGGGGTCGGCGTCGTCGCGCAGCTGCGGCCGCGGGCGGCGGGCATGGCGCGCGGCTTGCGCGGCTCAGGGATATTTGGCGGCGATATAGCAGCGGCAGAAGCGGGCGGTCATGCCCGCGATCAGCGCGCTGGCGTCGTCGATATTGGTGAGCGCGCGCTTGGGCGGCGGGTTTTCCGACGCGCCGTGGCGGGCGTAGATGCCCAGGATGCTGGTGTTGTTGCAGGCGGCGGTGAACAGGCTGAGCTGTTCCGGATCCGCGAAGGCGTCGATGCCGGCGTCGATCTCCTTGGCGTAGTGTTTGACGCTGTCCAGTATCTTGTACAGCGTGCTCCAGGCCAGCACTTTTTCCAGCGTGGTGTTGGTGGAAATCAGGCCCAGCAGGAAGAGCAGATCGCGCAGACAGGGGTCGCGCTTGGCCAGGTAGAGCAGGTAGGACGGGTAGCGCTGGCGCGGATCTTCGTAACGGGTGTGGATCTGGTCGATCCTGGGGTTGCGGCTGAACGGGTCTTCTTCGATCCGGTGCGCGCTGACGGGATAGCTGCAGCCGTTCTCATAAGCGCTGAAGCCCAGAAACTGGATGGGCATGCTGCTCACGCAGCCGGCGGCGGCGCGCAAGGCGCCGTTGAGCAGCAGTTGCAGGCTGTAGAGGCGTTCGGATACGTGATCGGGATCGTCCAGTTCGTCGATGTGGCGCGAATAGGCGTAGAACTGCATGCCGATGTGGTCGTTCTCGTAGCCCAGATCGATGTCGTTGCCGAAGAAATGATGAGCGAGATCGGGATAGTAGCCGCCGGCGGCGACGGTGATTTCCCATTTGTGTACTGGCGACATGGGGCTTCCCTGGCGGTGGCTGGAGGGGGATGGTTGCGGGCGCGGGCCGCGCTAGGGCCGGATGCTAGCATAGCTTGAGTCCAAGCGCATAAATTGCTTGGGCCTGCGAGACTTTGGTCATGTCCGGCCAGCATTGATTGGGGAGAGGATGGCGCTTGAAGCTTTAAGCCCGGCGCCGGCATTGCCGGCCCGGCATGGCAACGGTCTGCTCTTGCGGGCGGCGGTTGCGGAGGAGATGGAGGCGGTTTATCTGATGGGCCGGGATGTTTGGGGCGAGGGCTGCTCCGAGGCCGAGTATTTGCGAATCTGCCGGGATTCGCATAAGTATCGACGCGGCAGCTGGCATGTGTTGGCGGATACGGATGGAAGCTTGCTGTGTTCGGCGATTGCCTATCGCTTGCCGTCGCTGGCGGAACGGGAGGCAGTTGGCATCGGTTCGATCGCCACGGCGCCCGCCAGGCGTGGTCAGGGCTTTGCCAGCCTATTTTTGAAGGAAGTGTTGAGCGCCTACCGAGAACAAAGTTTGGCGGAGGTGTTTTTGCTGTACGCCGATATCCACTGCGAGTTTTATCGACGCTTTGGCTTCCGAGTCTTGCCTGAGGCTTCGCAAGCGCGCGGCGATGCGCTGGGGATGATGCTATGCGCGCCGGAGCTGTGGGAGGACGCCATGCTGGCGCTGGCTGAGCGTCCTCTTGGATATTTCTGATCGGAAGCGGCAATGGGGGCGTGCGGCTTTCCGCCGGCGCCGGCCTGCGCGGGCGCCGGGGGCGTCAGAACAAGCTGGGCTGCGCGCCTTGCGGATGGTCGATCACGGCCTCGGTGCTGCCCTCGGCCAGGCGTAGGCTGACGCGTTCGCGGTCGCGCAGTTCCGCCGGGGATTTGACCGCGGTGCCGTCCTGTTTTTGCACGATGGCGTAGCCGCGGGCCAGCACCGCTTCCGGATTGAGCGCCAGCAGGGTGGCGGCCAGGGTGTCCAGTTTCTGGGCCTGCCGGTTGAGCAGATCACGACGCGCGCGCTGCAGCCGGGTTTGCAGCCGGTCCAGCGTTTGCGCGGTTTGGGCCAGGTCCGGCTGACGGCGCTGCAGCTTGCTGTCCGCCAGTTGCAGCGCCCAACGCCGTTGTTCGAACAGGCTGCCCAGCCGGCGTTGCAGCCGCTCTTGCTGGCGCTGCAGCGCTTCGCGCTGGCGTTGCAGCTTTTCGCCGGGGTGGGCCAGCCGGCGCGCCAGATAGTCCAGCTGCTGGGATTTGTCGGTCAGCAGGCGGCCGAGCGCGCGCTCCAGGCCGCGCTTGGCGGTTTCGAGCTGAGCGTTCAGGTGCTCGCGGCTGGGGGACACCAGTTCCGCGGCGGCTGTGGGCGTGGGCGCGCGTTTGTCGGCGACGAAGTCGCAGATGGTGAAGTCGGTTTCGTGGCCGACGCCGCTGACGGTGGGAATGGGGCTGGCGGCCACCGCGCGGGCGACGATTTCCTCGTTGAACGACCACAAGTCCTCGATGCTGCCGCCGCCGCGGCAGACGATGAGCACGTCCACCTCGCGCCGTTCGCCGGCGCGGCGGATGGCGTCGGCCACTTGCTGGGCCGAGCCTTCGCCCTGCACCTGGGCCGGGTAGAGAATCAGCGGGATGGAGGGCATGCGCCGGCGCAGCGTGCTGACCACGTCGCGCAGCGCGGCGGCGGCGGGCGAGGTGACGATGCCGATGGCGGCGGGGTGGACCGGCAGCGGGCGTTTGCTCGCCGGGTTGAACAAGCCTTCCGCCTGCAGCTTGGCCTTGAGTTTTTCAAAAGCCTCGTACAAACGGCCCAGTCCGGCGGAGCGCATCTGGTCGACGTTGATCTGGAAGTCGCCGCGGGCCTCGTACAGGGTGACGGTGCCCTTGAGCTCCACCTGCATGCCTTCCGCCGGGCGGAAGGGCAGTTGCGACACTTTGCCGCGGAACATCACGCAGCGCACTTGGGCGCCGCCGTCTTTCAGGGAGAAATAGGCGTGCCCGGACGCGGCCAGGGTGAGGTTGGAAATTTCGCCGCCTATCCACATCGGCGGCAGTCCGCTTTCCAGCAGATCGCGCGCCATGCGGTTGAGGGAGGAGACGCTGATGACGTCGTTCTGAGGTGCGGTAAAAAACATGATTGTCAAGTGATCCACAGCGGTGGGTGGAAAATATTTTCAGCTAAAGCGAGTTGCAACTTGGCTTGCGTAGCGTTTGATATCTCTAAAAAAATCAATAAAATCAATGACTTGATTGTTTTCTTATCCAGGGCGGCTTTCAGCTCAAAACGGCTTGGCGCTTGGCTTGAGAGCATATTTGCACAGTTTTATCAACAAAGTTATCCACAGGGTTTTCGGTTTCAATCCTGTGACGCTATTTTTTCCTGTAAAAACAAGGGGCAAGGCTTTTTGCCTCAGAGTCGCTGTCCTCGTTTATCTTGATGTTGCTCAAGTAAGCGCTTTCTTCTTTCGTCCGCAGGCCATGCCGAAGGCTTGGCATTGTCGCTTCATTATGCCTTTGGATTGGCTTGCCGGCCGCCTGGCTGCGCCGGGCGTTTGCCATCCCAAAGTGGGTGTAGTCTCTTGCTAGCCTGAGCGATAAAGGCGCCGGGACCGGGAAAGCGGCATGCGTGTTTGGCGCATGGGCATTGCCCGGCCCTCGCCGTTGCGCGAGGCCGCGCGACAGACTTTAGGAGCTTAACTCCTTCAACAGTTCCTTGACCCTGACCACGCGCAGCGCCACGTCCTGAATATCGGCCTCCACGCGCAGCTTGTCCTGTCCCGCCAGCCTGTAGTTGCGCTTGGTTTGCAGCAGCTGGATGATTTTCATCGGGTCTATCGGAGGGTTCTTGGCAAAGTGGACCTGGATGGCCACTTCGCTGGCATCCAGCTTTTGCACGCCCAAGGGCTTGGCCAGCAGACGCAGGCGGTGGCTGTCTATCAGGGTCTTGACGGTTTGCGGCGGCAGGCCGAAGCGGTCTATCAGTTCTTCGTGGATATCGTCAATTTCCTGTTCGCTCTCGCAAGTGGCCAGCCGCTTGTAGAGCACCAGCCGCTCGTGCACGTCGGGGCAATAGCCGTCCGGCAGCAGGGCCGGGCTGTGCATATTGATTTCGGTGGTGACGCCCAGCGGCGCGTCCAGGTCCGGGGTGCGGCCTTTCTTGAGATCGCGCACCGCCTGCTTGAGCATTTCGGTGAACAGGGAGAAGCCCACTTCCTGCATCTCGCCGGACTGGCCTTCGCCCAGCACTTCGCCGGCGCCGCGGATTTCCAGATCGTGCATCGCCAGGTAGAAGCCGGCGCCCAGTTCCTCGGACATCTGGATGGCTTCCAGCCGTTTCATCGCGTCCTTGGTGATGCCGTCCGGCGTCAGCAGATAGGCGTAGGCCTGATGGTGGCTGCGGCCTACGCGGCCGCGCAGCTGGTGCAGCTGGGCCAGGCCGAACTTATCGGCGCGGTTGATCAGGATGGTGTTGGCGTTGGGGATGTCGATGCCGGTTTCAATAATGGTGGAGCACAGCAGCACATTGAAGCGCTGCTGCAGGAAGTCGCGCATCACTTGTTCCAGCTCGCGTTCGCGCAGCTGGCCGTGGGCTACGCCGATGCGGGCTTCCGGCACCAGCTCCGCCAGCTTTTCCCGCATGTTTTCTATGGTGTCCACCTCGTTGTGCAGGAAGAACACCTGGCCGCCGCGTTTGAGTTCGCGCAGCACCGCTTCGCGGATCACGCCGTTGGCCATCGGGCTGACGAAGGTTTTCACCGCCAGCCGGCGGCTGGGGGCGGTGGCGATGACGGAGAAGTCGCGCAGGCCTTCCAGCGCCATCGACAACGTGCGCGGAATCGGCGTCGCGGTCAGCGTCAGCACGTCCACATTGGCGCGCAGCCGCTTCAGCTGTTCTTTCTGGCGCACGCCGAAACGATGTTCCTCGTCGATGATGACCAGGCCCAGGTTCTTGAACTGGATGTCCGGCTGCACCAGCTTGTGGGTGCCGATGACGATGTCCACGCCGCCGTCGGCCAGGCCGGCCAGCGCGGCCTTGCTTTCCTTGGCGCTGCGGAAGCGGGACAGTTCGGCGATTTTCACCGGCCAGTCGGCGAAGCGGTCGGAGAAGTTCTGGAAGTGCTGTTCCGCCAGCAAGGTGGTGGGCACCAGCACCGCCACCTGTTTGCCGCCGAGGACGGCGACGAAGGCGGCGCGCAGCGCGACTTCGGTTTTGCCGAAGCCGACGTCGCCGCAGACCAGGCGGTCCATCGGTTTGCCGGAGCACATGTCCTGCACCACGGCTTCGATGGCGCTGGCCTGGTCCGGGGTTTCCTCGAAGCCGAAACCGGCGGCGAAGGCTTCGTAGTCGTGGTGGGACAGGCTGAAGCTGTGGCCTTCACGCGCGGCGCGCTGGGCGTAGAGGTTGAGCAGCTCGGCGGCGGTGTCGCGGGCTTTTTCCGCGGCGCGCTTCTTGGCTTTCTCCCAGGCCGGGTTGCCCAGCTTGTGCAGGTGGATCTGGTCCGCCGCGCCGCCGGCGTAACGGGAAATCAGATGCAGCTGGCTGACCGGCACGTAGAGGGTGGCGCTGTCGGCGTACTCCAGCTGCATCAGCTCGGTTTCGCCTTCGCCCAGGTCCATGGACACCAGGCCGACGTAGCGGCCGATGCCGTGCTGTTCGTGCACCACCGGGTCGCCGGCCTTGACCTCGGCCAGGTCGCGCAGCATGGAGTCGGAGCCGGCGCGCGCGCTCTTGCGGCGGGTGTGGCTGCGCGCCACATGCTGGTAGAGCTCGGATTCGGTGACCACGGCGATGCCGGCGCCGGGCAGGGCGAAGCCGGTGTAGAGCGGGGCCACGCTCAGCGCCAGCGGCATGTCGCCGGCGATGAACTCGGCCCAGCCGTCCACCGGGCGCGGCTTGATGCCGTGCTCTTGCAGGAACTGGTGGACGGTTTCGCGGCGGCCCAGGCTTTCCACGGTGATCAGGATGCGTTGCCCGCCGCTGCGGATGAAGGCGTCCAGCTTGTGCAGCGGTTGTTCGGCGCGGCGCTCCACCGCCAGTTCCGGCAGCGGGGCGCAGCCTTCCGCCAGTTCGCCGTCGCCGGCCAGTTCCACGCGGGCGTAAGGCTTGAGCCGCGCCATCAGTTCGTCCGGGCGCAGGAAGATGTCGGCTGGCGGCAGCACCGGGCGCTCGGTGTCGCCGCGCGCCATGTCGTAGCGGCTTTCCACGTCTTGCCAGAAGACCTGGGCGGCCTGTTGCACATCGTGGTGCAACACGATCAGCGCGTCTTCGCCCAGGTAGTCGAACAGCGTAGCGGTGTCGTCGAAGAACAGCGGCAGGAAGTATTCGATGCCGGCCGGCCACAGGCCCTGGGAGACGTCTTTGTAAATGCGGCTCTTGCTGGGGTCGCCTTCGATGCGCTCGCGGTAGCGCTGGCGGAAGGCGGTGACCCCGCTTTCATCCGCCGGGTATTCCCGCGCCGGCAGCAGGCGGATTTCCGGCACCGGGTACAGGGTGCGCTGATTGTCCGGGTCGAAGGTGCGCAGGCTGTCGATTTCGTCGTCGAACAGATCGATGCGGTAGGGCAGCGCCGATCCCATCGGGAAGAGATCGATCAGACCGCCGCGGATGGAGAATTCGCCCGGGGCCATCACCTGGGTGACGTGGTGGTAACCGGCGGTGACCATATTGGCGCGCAGCTGCTCCACATCGAGCCGCTGTTTGGCCTGCAGGAAGAAGGTGCGTCCCAGCAGATAGCCGATCGGCGCCAGCCGCGTCATCGCGGTGCTGACCGGGGCGATGATCACATCGCATTCGCGCTGATGGATCTGCCACAAGGTGGCCAGCCGCTCGCTGACCAGTTCGCCGTGTGGGGAGAAATGGTCGTAGGGCAGGGTCTCCCAGTCCGGCAGCAGCGCCACGCGCAGCGAGGGCGCGAAGAACGGAGCTTCGGCTTGCAGGCGCTGCGCCGATTGCGCGTCGGCGGCGAGGATGAGCAGCGGACGCCGCTCTGCGGCGAGGCGGGCGACGATGTTGGCGTCCAGCCCGGCGGGCAGGCGTCCGTGACGAGTTTTCTGACTGGCGGGAGGGATCCGCGGGAGGTTATCCAGCATGCTGCTTCACTAGTTTTGGCGGTTTCGGGCTTGGCGGTTTCGGGATTATAGCAGCCGTCCGGCACGCGCCGTTTACCCGGCTTGCGCTGGGCGGGCGTCGCTTGTGTCCGGCGGGGTGAATATTTTCATCGTCATTGTCTGGCTGCATCCGGCAATTGCATATATTGTATGTCAGCCGGGTGATTTTGTTTTTCGTTTGGCATATATGCGCTTGATTTGTTAATGCAAAATTAATTTCGGCGCGCGGCGGGGCGCCGGCGCGAATGGGGGCGGGGTGGCGTGACAGTCGGATCGGCTTGCCGGGACGCGGCGGTGTTTCTGGGGTTTTTGGCGTGCACGGCTTTTTGGCCGCGCGAGCCGGTATTGGGATTTTCGCTGGCGGCCTTCCTCGCCCACGGTGTATGGAGCTATCGTTTTTTGCGTCGCGGCTGGCGCCAGTCCTGGTGGTGGCCGCTGGCCGCCGCCGCGCTGGCGGCGCAATGGTCGCCGCCGCAATGGGCGGCCCTGCTGCTGATCAGCCTGTACGCGCTGGCGCCCGGCCTGTACGCGGCCGGCCTGCGCGGGGGCTGGCGGTGCGTCAGCCGGCGGACTTGCTGCGGCTGCTGCTGCGGCTCGCCTGCTATCCCTCGGTGCTTTTGGCCGGCCTGGCCGCCGGCGCCGGCTGGCGCTGGTTCGGCATGGAGGGCTTGTGGTCGTGGGCGGCGCAGGCCTGGGGCGTGTCCGGCCTGGCCCTGTCCTTGTGCGCGCCGCCGGCCTTGTACGCGTCCGGCGCGCCGCCGACGCGGCGCCAGGTCTTGGAAACCGCCCTGATCCTGGCCCTGGCCAGCGTGATGTGGTTCAGCCTGCTGGGCAGCAGTGTCGCCTATTCGCTGCCCTGCCAATTGCTGTTTTTCCCGCTGATGCTGTGGGCGGCCTTCCGCGTCGGTTTCCGCGGCGCGGCGCTGGTGGGGGCCTGGGTGCTCGGCCTGCTGTCGCTATACGTGCTGGCGCCGGAGCTGACCATGCACGCCAGCGTGCTCAACGGCGCCAGTGAGGTGGCGCTGACCCTGGCCTTGAGTTGCGCAACCCTGCTGGTATCGGTCTTGGCCGACGGCCATCGTCAGAACGAGAGCGCGCTGCGCGAGTTTCGCGCGCGGGTGGAGTCCCTGGTCAACAACAGTCCCAATATGATGTCGCTTAAAGGGCTGGACGGCCGGTTTCTGCTGGCCAACGCCGCCTATGCGCGCCGGGTGGGGCGCGCGCCTCAGGGCATGCAGGGTCTAACGGTGGAGGAGCTGTTCGACGAGCAGGACGCCGCCCAGATCCGCGAGCAGGACGCGGTGGTGCTGTCCTGCCTGGAGCCGCGCCAGTTCGAGGAGAGCTTTCTGTTCAACGGCGTGCTCAGCCATTTGCTGGTCACCAAGTTTCCCTTGTTCGACGCCCATGGCCGCCCGGCCGGGGTGGGCAGCGTGGACACCGACATCACCCAAACCCGTCAGGAGCAGAAAGCCAAGCGCGAAACGGAGGAGCGTTACCGCGCGCTGGTGGAGCAATCGCTGGTGGGCATCTACATCCTGCAGGACGAGAAGCTGATCTACGCCAACCCCAAGCTGGCCGCCATCATCGGTTATCAGCCCAAGGAAATGGAGGGCATGGGGCTGGAGCAACTGCTGGTGCCGGGCGAGGCCGCGCGCATCCGCCAACAAATCGTCAAGCGTTACCGCGAGAACATCGCGGTGCTGCAATACGGCACCCGCGCGGTGCGCCAGGACGGCGTGGTGGTGGACGTGGAAATCCACAGCCGGCTGTTCGACTACGAGGGCAAGAAGGCCATCATCGGCGTGGTGATGGATGTTTCCGAACGGCTGGCGGCGGACGCCAATCTGCGGCTGGCGGCCAAGGTGTTCGAAAACTCGGCGGAAGGCATTCTGCTGATGGACGCCGAGGCGCGCATCATCGCGGTCAACCACGCCTTCAGCGGCATCACCGGTTACGCCGAGGCCGAGGCGCTGGGCAAGGTGTCGCGCATTTTTGGCGATCAGAAACAGCTGAGCCGGCAGGCGATGCTGGAGGCGCTGGCGGGCGGCGGCCATTGGCAGGGCGAGATGCTGGACCGCCGCAAGAGCGGCGAGTGGTATCCGGCCGAGCTGGCGATCTCGGCGGTGCGCGACGCAGGCGGCGCGCTCAGCAATTACGTGGCGGTGTTCTCCGACATCACCCTGCGCAAGCAGTCCGAGGAACGTCTGCAGTTTCTGGCCAATCACGATCCGCTGACGCAGCTGCCCAACCGCAGCAGCCTGACCACGCGTCTGGACGAGGCCATCATCAGCCTGGATTGCGCCAGCGGCTCGCTGGCGGTGATGTTCATCGACCTGGACCGTTTCAAACTGATCAACGACTCCTTTGGCCATCAGGCCGGCGACGAGTTGTTGCGCGAGACGGCGTTGCGCCTGCAACGGGCGGTGGGGGCGCGCGGCCTGCTGGCGCGGCTGGGCGGCGACGAGTTCACCCTGGTGATGACCGGCTTCAAGGACGCCGCCGCGCTGGTGACCGCCGCCGAGGACACGCTGGCGGCGCTGGGCCAGCCGCTGCGGCTGGAAAACCACGAGGTCTACGTCACCGGCAGCATAGGCATCAGCGTCTACCCCAATGACGGCACCGACGCTCAGACCCTGCTCAAGAACGCCGACGTGGCGATGTACCGCGCCAAGGAAGCAGGCAAGAACACTTACCAGTTCTTCGCCGCGGAAATGAACACCCAGACCTTCGAACGCCTATTGCTGGAGAACGGCCTGAGGCTGGCGCTGGAGCGCGGCGAGCTGGAACTGCATTACCAGCCGCAGGTGGACGCGGTCAGCCGCCGGGTGCTGGGCGCGGAAGCGCTGATCCGCTGGCGCCATCCGCAACTGGGCCTGGTGCCGCCGGGCCGCTTCATCCCGCTGGCGGAGGAAACCGGCCTGATCAAGCCCATAGGCGACTGGGTGCTGCAGGAAGCCTGCCGCCAATTGGCGGTCTGGGACCGTCAGGGCGTGGCGGTGCCGCGGCTGGCGGTGAATTTGTCCGCGCGCCAGTTCGAACAGCAGCTGCTGCCGCTCAAGGTGGCGGAGGCGTTGCGGGCGGCGGGCCTGTCCGCGGCGCGGCTGGAGCTGGAAATCACCGAAAGCATGATCATGCTCAACCCCGGCGAGGCGGTGCGCCAGCTGGGCGAATTGAAGGCGCTGGGCGTGGGGCTGTCCATCGACGATTTCGGCACCGGTTACTCCTCGCTGTCCCATCTGAAGCGTTTTCCGCTGGATACCTTGAAGATCGATCAATCCTTCGTCGAAGGCCTGCCGGACGACGGCGACAACGCCGCCATCGCCGAAGCCATTCTGGCGATGGCGCGCAAGCTGCAGTTCCAGGTGGTGGCGGAGGGCGTGGAGAGCGAGCGCCAGGCGCAATTCCTCACCAGCAAGGGCTGCGCCTTGCTGCAGGGCTATCACTTCGGCCGCCCGGTGCCGGCGGCGGAATTGCCTGCCTTGCTGGCCGGCATCGTCGCCGTGGGCGAGCAGCGGCAGCTCGGGCTGATGTCCGGCGTGGAGGTGCTGGGCAGCTGAACGCAAGCCGGTTTTGCCCTGAACCGCCGCGCGCTCTAAAATGGCGGGATTGTCATTAGAGAATCGCCATGAGCAACAAACGCCTGATCCACGGCTTTCACGCCATCAATGCCCGTCTGTGGCAGAACCCCAAGAGCCTGCTGGAAGTCTGGCTGGCCGGCGGCCGCCACGACGCCCGCGCCAAGGCTGTGCTGGACAAGGCCGCCGAGGAGGGCATCAAGCTGCACATCGTCGACAAGGAACGCCTGGACAGCATGAGCGGCAACGCCCGCCACCAGGGCGTGGCGGCGATGATAGACGCCAGCCGCAACTTCGTGCACCTGGACGACGTGCTGGACAATCTGAGCGAACCTCCCTTGTTGCTGATCCTGGACGGCGTCACCGATCCGCACAATCTGGGCGCCTGCCTGCGGGTGGCGGACGCGATGGGCGCGCACGCGGTGATCGCGCCCAAGGACCGTTCCGCCGGCCTCAACGCCACCGTGTCCAAGGTGGCGTGCGGCGCCGCCGAGGTGATTCCCTATCTCACGGTCACCAATCTGGCGCGCACGCTGCGCGACTTGAAAGACGCCGGGATCTGGATCGCCGGCACCACCATGGAGGCGGATACCGACCTCTACCACTGCGACGCCGCCGGCCCGCTGGCCTGGGTGATGGGCTCGGAAGGCGAGGGCATGCGCCGCTTGACCCGCGAGCACTGCGACGTGCTGGTGTCCATCCCGATGTTCGGCACGGTGGAAAGCCTGAACGTGTCGGTGTCCGCCGGCATGGTGCTGTCGGAAAGCCGCCGCCAGCGCACGCTGGCGCAGGCCAAGGCCGATTGAGCCCTGGCCGCCCGCACCGCCAAGCCCCCGTCCTCGGGGGCTTTTTCTTGGGCGCGGGGTTTGACTGTAATCAGATGCGAGCCTAAAAAAGTAGACAGAATACGGAACCGATCTGGCGCCGCCGCAGTCTTGTTGATACCTTACCTGGGTATCCTATTTGCGAGAGGGGGAGTGCAGTGATGGATAGACGTGGATTCATCGGCGCCGGCGCGGCGTTGGCTCTGGTTCCGTTGTTGCGGCAGGCCTGGGCGGCGCAGCCGCCCGCCGTCGATCACGCGGCGATGGGACATGGCGGCATGGGCGCGGCGGCGGAGACGATGCCGGCCGCGGCCGCTTTGGGCCTGCCGGCGGGCCTGGCTTTGCCGGCCCTGCCGCTGTTGCGCAACCAGAGCGCCTTGCCCGGCGTGTTCAGCGCGGCGCTCAGCGCCGGCGCGCAGGCGCTGCCGCTGTTGCCCGGCAAGCCCGCCACCGTGTTCTGGAGCTATAACGGCCAGGTGCCGGGGCCGACGATAGAAGTGTTCGAAGGCGACGAATTGCGGCTGCATTTCGAAAACCGCCTGTCCCAGCCCACCACCATTCATTGGCACGGCCTGCCGATTCCGGCGGACCAGGACGGCAATCCGCAAGACCCGGTGCCGCCGGGGGGAGCCGCGAATACCGCTTTACTTTGCCGCAGGGCTGCGCCGGCAGTTACTGGTATCACCCGCACCCGCACGGACATACCGCCGAGCAGGTGTATAGGGGACTAGCCGGCGTGTTCGTGGTCAAGAGCCGCAGCGATCCGCTGGCGCATCTGCCGGAGCAAAGACTGGTGTTGTCGGACCTGAAGCTGGACGCCGACGGCAAGATCGCGGCCAATAGCGAAGCCGATCGCATGGACGGCCGCGAAGGCCAGTTCCTGCTGGTCAACGGCGCCTGGCGGCCGCATCTGACGCTGGGCGTCGGCGAGCGCCAGCGCTGGCGGGTCTGGAACGCCAGCAGCGCGCGCGTGCTCAAGCTGGCCCTGCCCGGCCACGAACTGGAACTGGTGGGCAGCGACGGCGGCCTGCTGCAGCGGCCGCGACGCATTGACAGCCTGACGTTGCCGCCCGGCGGCCGCGCCGAGCTGGTGGTGACCGGACGCTTCGCGCCCGGCCACGGCGCCGGCCTGCTGGCCCTGCCGTATCGGCGCGGCAAGATGATGTCGGCCGAGCAGGACGCGAGTCTGACGCTGCTGGAGCTGCGCCGGGGCGCCGTCGCCAAAACCACGGCGCCGCTGCCTGAGCGGCTGCGCGAAATCCAGCCCCTGGGCGCGCCGGCGGTGCGGCGCAGGGTGGTGCTGTCCGAAGACATGGCCAATCCCGCCGCGATGTTCCTGATCAACGGCAAGACCTTCGACATGGAGCGGGCGGACTTCCTGGGCAAGGTGGGGGCGGTGGAGGAGTGGGAGGTCGTGAACGAGGCCGATATGGACCACCCCTTCCACATTCACGGCACCCAGTTCCAGGCGCTGGCGCGCCGCAAGGACGGCGTCTGGCGCGAAGAACCGTTCCTGGCCTGGCGCGACGTGGCCAACGTCTCCGCCGGCGAGACGCTGCGGCTGCGTTTCCGCCAGGACATGCCGGGCCTGCGCATGTTCCATTGCCACATCCTCGAGCACGAAGACGCGGGGATGATGGGCATGCTGCGGGTGGAGGCCTAGGCGGCCGCGCGCAACTGCGTCACAATGGCCGCAGCCCGGCCCGCCGGACGGCGGCCGGGCTCGCTTTGAACCCGCTTGGATTAGGATGGACATGACGCAAGAAAAACCGCAGGACGGCTGTTGCGACGCAGCGGCCCCGCTTTCCGACAAAACCGTGGTGCAGCCGGGCAAGAGCGCGCTGATCAAGCGTTTGGCGCGCATCGAGGGTCAGGTGCGCGGCATCAGCGGCATGGTGGAGGCGGACCGTTATTGCGTGGACATCCTGACCCAGGTGGCCGCGGTCAAGTCGGCGCTGGACGCGGTGTCGATGCAATTGCTGGAAAATCACATGAAAGGCTGCGTGGCGCGCGCGCTGCATCAGGGCGACGCCACCGGCATGGTCACCGAACTGATAGACGTGGTCAAAAAAGTGCGCTGAGCCGCGTCGCCGCAAAGGAATGCACATGAAAACCCCGCTCGCCGTCCTGTTGTCCCTCGCTTCCGCGCTGGCCGCGGCGGGGCCGATTCCGTTCGAGGTCTACATCAAGCTGCACAAGGGCATGTCCGAGGCCGAACTGGTGTCCCAGGCCGGCGCGCCCGATTACAGCAGCAACGGCCCCACGGTCAAAACCAAGGACGCCAACGCGGTGGTGGAAACCAGCACCCGCTCGCTGTCCTGGCTCGCCAACGACGCCGTGCCCTATACCACCACGGTGACGCTGAGCAATGGGGTGGTGGTGGATATCTCCCGCGACAAAAAGCTCTGAGAACCTGTTCAAAGTCTGCTGCGCGTCGTGAAGCGTTGTACGGTGAGTACGAGTTCAGAATGCTCATGTACCCCCCTCGTACATTCCGCTTTTTCGCTCGTTTTCGCCTTGTCTCGCCCTCGCTTGAGAGGCTTTGAACCGCGACTTGGGGCGGATTCCGAATCCCGTCTTCGCCACAGCCTTGCCGCCGTTCCGCGCGGAAGCCCCTGATTTATTTGCCTGCCGCCGGCTTAGCGCGTAGAATGCTGCGGTTTCAACCCCTTGCCTTTTGCAACTGCATGGCAAAAGGCTTCAATAGCCACAAGGAGTTAACATGCGTCATTACGAAATCGTGTTCATCGTCCACCCGGACCAGAGCGAACAGGTTCCGGCCATGATCGAGCGCTACAAGGGCATGGTTCTGGCCGCTGAGGGCAAGATCCACCGTCTGGAAGACTGGGGCCGCCGTCAACTGGCTTACCCAATCCAGAAGCTGCACAAGGCTCACTACGTTCTGATGAACGTAGAGTGCCAGTCCGAGACCCTGGCCGAAATCGAACACGCCTTCAAGTTCAACGACGCTGTTCTGCGTCACCTGACCATCAAGCTGGAGCGCGCGGTTACCGAAGCGTCCCCGATGATGAAGGACGAAAAGGCCAAGAACCTGCTGGACGCCCAGCAGCCGGCAGCCGAGGCTGAAGCTTCCGCCTAATTGGCCGGAGCAAAGTCTTGCAGAACCGTCTGGCGCTGACCGCCACGGTCGACCGAGAGGATGCGCTGAGATACACGCCCGCCGGCTTGCCGGTGTTGGAAATGTGGCTCAAGCATCAGTCCAGACAGACAGCTCACGGTTTTGATCGGGATGTGGCCTGCGAAATACAGGCCGTGCTGATAGGCGAAGACGCCCGGAAGTTTTCCGGGAAACTGGCGGGAAACACGGTGAATCTCACCGGCTTTCTGTCCCAGCGCAGCCTCAGGAATCCGCGGTTAGTGCTCAATATCGAATATGTTGAATTTGTAAAAGGTTAGTCAAAATGGCTCGTCAACTCTTCAAGCGCAAGAAGTTCTGCCGCTTCACGGCAGAAGGCATCAAGGAAATCGACTACAAATCCGTTGATCTCCTGAAAGACTTCATCGCCGAAAACGGCAAAATCATTCCGGCTCGCATCACCGGCACCAAGGCCCGCTACCAGCGTCAGCTGACCACCGCTATCAAGCGTGCTCGCTTCCTGGCCTTCCTGCCGTACACCGACCAGCACTAAGCCGGGAAAAGGAACTTAAAAGATGCAAATCATTCTGCTCGAAAAAGTTGCCAACCTGGGTCAACTGGGTGATGTGGTTAAAGTCAAGGATGGTTACGGTCGTAACTTCCTGATCCCGCAAGGCAAAGCCAAGCGCGCTACCGAAGCCAACCTGAAACAGTTCGAAGCTCGTCGCGCCGAACTGGAAGCCAAGCAAGCCGAGATCCTGGCCGACGCCAAGGTCCGCGCCGAGAAGCTGAACGAAGCCGTTGTCACCATCGCTCAGAAAGCCGGCGTTGACGGCCGTCTGTTCGGTTCCGTGACCAACGCCGACGTGGCTGAAGCCGTGACCGCCTTCGGCGTTGCGGTTAAGCGCACCGAAGTTCGCCTGCCGAACGGCCCGTTCAAGGCCATCGGCGAGTACGACATCGAGATCGCTCTGCATCACGACGTCGTGACCCCGATCAAGATCGTGGTGGTTGCCGAAGCTTAATTCCTGTTTTCAGGAACGCTTTATCAAAAAGCCCGCTCATTCGAGCGGGCTTTTTGTTTGGGCGCGCGCCGGGGCACGGATCAATCGTCCTGGCTCAGCACCAGGCGCGCGCGCAAGCCGGGCGCGTCGGCCTCGGCGATGGACAGCAGGCGGTCGATATTGGGGTGTTTGCCCGGATTGGCGCGCGCGTCCGGCGTGTGTTCGGCGTAAAGCGCCAGTCCCTCGCGCGCGGCCTTGCGGTCGATATGGCCGTGGGTCTTGATCAGGGCGTGGTAGACGCGCACCGAGCCGGCGGTGCCGGGCTGATTGTCCAGCCGGCCGACCGGCTCGCCGCTGGCGTCCAGCAGCACGATGGCGCGAATGTCGTCGACGGCGGGCAGGGTGTTGAGGATGTCCTTGAAAGCGCTTGCTTGCATGATGTGTTTCCTATTGTCGTTATCGTGGCGGGCCGCCGGGGCGGCCCGTTGAGGGGGCGTTGCGCATGGGCCGCGGCGTCGGGCCGGGCCGGATGCAAGACCGTTCCAGTGTGGCCGGGTATTAGGCGGCGGGCCGGCTGAGAAAGTTCAGCCGGCTGTCGCGCATTGCACATTTTTGGTGCGGCCGCTCTGGCATCTTGCCTTGATTTGGTGCAATGTATGCCGACAGCTCTTCATTACACCATGCTTTGGATGATTTTGTGTTGCGGATTTGTTAATGAATCAAAGGCTTGGCCTGTGATTGTTAACTTGGCACGGCAATTGCTAACTATAAAGCGATCTGGTGACGTCAGGGCATGGCCCGGCGTCTCGCGCCAGTCTCCAAAGGGGATAAGAGAGCGGCAAAGCCGCCTTGGATCGGGGTCGATCGGCGAAGCCGGCGACCCCGTTTCATTTTCAGCGCATCAGGGCTGCTCGCCCACCAGATAGCGCTGGCTCATCCGCTTGAAGTGCTCGCTGCCGGCCTGGCGCAAGCATTCGAACAGCACCATCTCCTTGCTGACGATGACGGCCCCGGCATCGCGCATCCTTTGCAAGCCCAGTTCAATGTCGGATGCCTTGCGGCTGGACACCGCGTCCGCCACCACGAAGACCCGCTTATCCAGCTCCAGCAGTTCCAGCACGGTTTGCAGCACGCAAACATGCGCTTCCATGCCGCAGACGATGACTTGCGGCCGGGCCAGCACGGCGTCCGGCAGACAGTGGGCGGCGACGCAGGAAAAATGGGTCTTCTCGACCACCTTGGGTTCCGGCGTCTGGGCGAGCAGCTCGGGCAGGGTGTG
This sequence comes from Chromobacterium sp. Beijing, assembly GCF_021496765.1. Lineage (NCBI taxonomy): Bacteria > Pseudomonadati > Pseudomonadota > Betaproteobacteria > Neisseriales > Chromobacteriaceae > Chromobacterium > Chromobacterium sp. Beijing. Next base: position 2,905,521 of record NZ_CP053750.1, on the reverse strand, counting down.
GCCCAGGCCGCGCGGATATTGCTCCGAAAACACCACCGGCAGGCCGTGGTCGCCGGCCATGCTGATCAGCCAGCGGCAGCGCGCCGCCATGCCGGCCGCGTCGACGACCGCCGGCGCGAGTTTTTCCTGGACGTCCACCACCAGCAGGCTGGCCAACTCCTTGTGCATCAGCATAATGCGCTCCTTGGGGCGTGTGAGGGGTTTGTCGCAGCATTCAGGATACCTGTTTTGACGCGGGCTTGCGCCGCGCCGAAATCCTTTTGTCATTTTCGCTTGCCGGCTTCATCCCGTTCCGTTGATGATGACTCAAAGGCCGAATCGCAATAATCGACAGGAGGTGAATCGTGGATGGACTGCATATCCGCAAGGTGGAGCCGGAAGACGCGCCCGTCTTGGCGGCGATGATGGTGTTGGAGGAGGTGGTGGCCAATACTTTGCAACTGCCCTACCAATCGGTTGAGGACTGGCGGCGGAAGCTGGCGCACACGCCGCCGCATGTGCATTCCCTGGTGGCCTGCAACGCCGAAGGGCGGGTGATAGGCAATGCCGGCCTGATAGGCGACGAGCGTCCGCGCATCCGGCACGCGGCCAGCCTGTTCATCGTCGTGCATCCGGATTGGCACGGCCACGGCGTGGGCTCCGCCTTGTTGCGGGCGCTGCTGGAGCTGGCCGACAACTGGTTGGGATTGTTGCGAGTGGAGCTGGCGGTGGTGCACGACAACGAGCCGGCGATCGCCCTGTATCGCAAATTCGGTTTCGAACTGGAAGGGAGGCGGCGGATGGAGCAACTGCGCGCCGGCCGTTATGAAGACACCTTGATCATGGCGCGTTTGCGCCGGCCGGAATGACGAAGCGCCCGCGTGGGCGGGCGCTGGCGTGGCTGCGCGCTTATTTGCCTGCGGCGTCCTGTGCTTGCGGCGCCGGCTGCTGCGTTTGCAGCTGAGCGTCCATGCGCGCGCGCATTTCCCACATATTGGACAATCCTTCGCCGGCCATCGCGGCGCCGGACAGCAGGATCAGGGACAGGGTGGTCAGTACGGTTTTCTTCAGCATGATGTTTCCTTTCATGGCAAATCGACCGGTCGACCGGCTCGGCGCAGGGCGTCGACGGAGGTCGGCTGCGGGCCTGGCGAAGCCTGTCGCTGTTTGGGCGGCCTGCATCGCCATTGAATTCTAGTGAAGGCAGGGACTTTGTCCGGCCATGGCGGTGATCAATTTGCAAACGAGTGTGAATCGCGTTTCGCGGGGCCTGGCCTCCCGCCGCGGAGCGCGGGCGGGAGGGGGCGGTTCGCCATCTTAGCTGGCGGATTGGCTGGTCTGAGCGCCGGCTGCCGCGCTTGGCTGCGCGGCGGTTTGCTTGGCGGCGATCTGGGCCTCCATGCGCTCGCGCATTTCACGGGCGTTGCTGGCGCCTTCGCCGCCGGCCATGGCGGCGCCGGACAGAATGATCAGGGACAGCGCGGTGAGTACGGTCTTTTTCATGATGGTTTCCTTTCATTGCGATCTGGCCGGGCCGGACTTGCTGCGCCCGGCGGCAGGGCTTGAGTCGACATTCTATGGCGGGCTTTGCCGCAGTGCGGTAAACGATTGTGAGCGTGTGCTAATGAGTTTTGACGGCGTTTACAAAGCCGGATTACCGGCCGGCCTGGCTGGTTTGAGGCGCTGTCGGCGCTTGCTTGGCGGCGATCTGGGCGTTCATGCGTTCGCGCATTTCACGGGCGTTGCCGGCGCCTTCACCGCCGGCCGTGGCGGCGCCGGACAGAACGATCAGGGACAGGGCTGCGATAAGGCTGTGTTTCAACATGGTGAATTCCTTGTAAAGTGTGGGATGGGCGCTTATTTGGCTTGCGGAGCCTGGGCCGAGGTTTGGGCCTGCTTGGCGTCGATCTGGGCTTGCATGCGTTCGCGCATTTCACGAGCGTTGCCGGCGCCCTCGCCGCCGGCGGCGGCTGCGCCGGACAGAACGATCAGAGACAGGGCAGCGATAAGAGTTTGCTTCAACATGGTCAAAATCCTTGTGTGATTGAGTGGCTTGGCGGCGGCGAGGATGTTCAAAATGCTAGAATCTATCCGGCGCTCCGCTAAGAAGCCGCTTAGCCTGCTCTGGCGGGCTGTGCGACTTAGTGACTGAATATTAAGGATGTTTTTTCGCCGCAGATAGCGGAATGATTTGCACTGAACCATCAGTAAATTTGAATATGAAACTATCTCTCGACGCTTTGCTGGTGCTGGACGCCATCGATAATCACGGCAGCTTCGCCGCCGCCGCGGACGCACTGTTCCGGGTGCCGTCCGCGGTCACCTATACCGTGCAGAAACTGGAGCAGAGTCTGGGCGTGCAGATCTACGACCGCAGCGGCCACCGCGCCCGGCTGACGCCGGCCGGCGAGCGCCTGCTCAAGGACGGCCGGCATCTGCTGGACGCGGCGCGTCAGCTGGAGCTGCGCGTCAGCAAGCAGGCTCAGGGCTGGGAACACCAGTTGCGCATCGTGATCGGAGACCTGGTGGATTTCGCCCAGGTGATTCCCTTGATCGCGGAATTCGATCAACTGGCCTCGGCCACGCGGCTGATTTTCCGCAGCGAGATTTTCGGTGGCACCTGGGACGCGCTGTACGACGACCGCGCCGATCTGGTGATAGGCGCGCCCAATATGCCGCCGCCCGGGGATTATTTCACTCGCACCATAGGCAGTTACGATTTCGTCTTGGTGGTGGCCGCCGGCCATCCGCTGGCGGCGGAGGATAAGCCGCTGCCGCCGCATGTGTTGCGCCAGCACCGCGCGGTGGCGATAGGCGACACCTCGCGGCGCTTGCAGCCGCGCACCGGCGGTTTGCTGGACGGCCAGGACGTGCTGACCGTGCACAGCAGCCGCGCCAAGCTGGACGTGATCCTGGCCGGCCTGGGCAGCGGTTATCTGCCGCGCTCCATGGTGGGGCCTTATCTGGCCAGCGGGGACTTGGTGGCCAAGGAGGTGGCCGAAGACAGCCCGGACCACCAGATGTGTTTCGCCTGGAAGCAGGCGCAGCCGGGCAAGGCTTTGCAGTGGTTCATTCAGCGGCTGGAGCAGGCGGTGGAGGCGGGCGAGCTGCGGCCGTGAAAAAGCCGGTGTCCGCGAGGAGGCCGGCCGGATAGGCTCAATTGCGTGGGGGTGCTTAGAGCGTGTTTACGATCCCGCGAGCTAAGGCGAGACAAGGCGAAAACGGCTGAGAAAGCGGAATGTACACGTGGTATATGAGCATTTCGAAGGCGTACTCGCCGTGCCACGTCTCACGACGCGCAGCAGATCGTAAACAGCTTCTTACACGTCCTGGCCTTCGACGATGCCGTCATGGCTGGCGGCGCGCTTGGGCAGCAAGAGGTTCAGCACGATGGCCAGCAGCGAGCACAGGCCGACGCCGGCCAGCTCGAAATCCCCCAGCTTCAGACTGAGGCCGCCGATGCCGGAGGTCAGCACCACCGAGATGATCACCAGATTGCGCGGTTCCATCAGGTCCACCTTGGCCTCGATCAGGGTCTTCAGGCCGATGGAAGCGATGGTGCCGAACAAGAGCACCATGATGCCGCCCATCACCGGCAGCGGGATGGACTGCAGCAGCGCGTTGAACTTGCCGAAGAAGGCCATGGCGATGGCGAACAGCGCGGCCCAGGTCATGGTGACCGGGTTGAAGTTGCGGGTGATCATCACCGCGCCGGTGACTTCGGCGTAGGTGGTGACCGGCGGGCCGCCGATCAGGCCGGCCACGCAGACGCCCAGGCCGTCGCCGGACAGGGTGCGGTGCAGACCGGGCGACTTGGTGTAGTCCTTGCCGGTGACGCCGCCTATCGCCATCACGCCGCCGATGTGCTCGATGGCCGGCGCAATCGCCACCGGCAGCATGAACAGCGCGGCGGCCCAATTGACTTCCGGGCTGTGGAAGGCAGGCATCGCGAACCACGGCGCGGCGGCCAGCTTGGCGAAGTCCACCACGCCGAGCAGGGCGGCGGCGATGTAGCCGACGATGACGCCGGCCAGAATGGGCACCAGCTTGAACAGGCCGCGCGCGTAGATGGACACGATGACGGTGGTGGCCAGCGAGATCGCCGCCAGCAGCATGGACACCGCGTAAGGCGTCACCTGCTTGCCGCCGGCGACGCCCATCGCCATGCCGGAGGCCGCGGAGGCCACCGACAGGCCGATGATCATGATCACCGGGCCGATCACCACCGGGGGCAGCAGCCGGTTGACGAAGGCCATGCCGCGCCAGTGGACCACGGCGGAAAACAGGAAGTACATGAAGCCGGCGCAGAATAGACCGAACTGCGTCGCACCCTGGCCCCAGGTGTGCATGGAATAAATGATGGGGCCGATGAAGGCGAAGGAGGAGCCGAGGAAGATCGGCACCTGGCGCCCGGTGTACAGCTGGAACAGCAGGGTGCCGACGCCGGCGCCCAGCAGCGCCATCGCCGGATTGAGGCCGGTCAGCAGCGGCACCAGCACCAGCGCGCCGAAGGCGACGAACAGGATCTGGGCGCCGGACACGGCCAGCTTGAGTTGTTGGAACATGGTTTTAACCTTTTGGCTCGTCTTGGTCTGAATGGGGGCGGGGGCCTGGTCCAGCCGCTTGCCCAAAATGCGCGACTGCGGTTCCAGGCCGCGACGCAGGTAGAAATTCAGCGCGGCCTGGTTGAAGTCCTTCACCTCCAGGCGGATCTCGTCGGCCGAATGCCGCCGCGCCCAGTCTTCGGCCGCCGCCAGCAGCGCGCTGCCTTGGCCTTGCCCGCGCTCAGCCGCCGTCACCACCAGGGTGGTGACGCGGCAGATGCGGCGCGGCCGCAGGAAGGGCAGGGTGAGTTCCAGCAGGGACAGGGCGATGAAAGCGCTGACCTCTCCGCCGGATTCCGCCAGCAGCAGCGCGCCGCCGGGCGCGTCCAGCAGGCCGGCCCAGAACGCGCGGTCGCGGTCGGCGGCGCCGTTGGCGGCGAAGATGTGCGGCAGCGCGCGATGGTGCTGCAGGTTGATCTCGTCGGCCAGGCGGCAGATCGCCGCGAGGTCGCTTGCGGCAGCGGGACGTATTTTCATGCTTGGGGCCGGGCTGGGCGCGCAAAAAAGCGCCGCTTCCGGAGTGGGAGCAGCGGCGCTGGACGGGCTCATGATCAGGCTTGCTTGGTGCCGAAGATCTTGTCGCCGGCGTCGCCCAGGCCGGGGATGATGTAGCCGTGCTCGTTCAGGTGGCTGTCGAGCGAGGCGGCGTAGATCTGCACGTCCGGGTGGGCGTCGTTGACGATCTTCACGCCTTCGGGCGCGGCCACCATCACCACGGCCTTGATCTGTCTGCAGCCGTTGCGCTTGAGCAGGTCTATGGTGGCGATCAGGGAGCCGCCGGTGGCCAGCATCGGGTCGATGATGATGGCGATGCGCTCGTCCAGGTTGCCGACGAACTTCTCGAAATAGGACACCGGTTCCAGCGTTTCTTCGTTGCGGGCCAGGCCGACCACGCTGATCTTGGCCGAGGGCACCAGGTCCAGCACGCCGTCCAGCATGCCGATGCCGGCGCGCAGGATGGGCACCACGGTGACCTTCTTGCCCTTGATCTGCTGGACGTCGATCTTGCCGCACCAGCCGTCTATGGTGACGCTTTCCAGTTCGAAGTCGCGGGTGGCTTCATAGGCGAGCAGGCGCGCCAGCTCTTGGGTCAGCTGACGGAATTTCATGGTGCTGGTGTCGGCTTCGCGCAGCAGGCCGAGCTTGTGTTGCACCAGCGGATGCTGGACGACGGTGATGTTCATGAGACGTTCCCATACCTTGGCAAAGAGCTGCTTTCGGCGCGGGCGCGCCAAAAGCAGCTCTTGGTATTAATTATGAAGCCGGCAGCCTTCGATGATCCCGGGCTGCCGGTGCGGGGTATTTGGTATGGGGCGGTATTTTACCCCTTTTCCCATTCCGAAATCCACTGCAAGAATTCGGCGGCGGCTCGCGGCGGGCTGCAGATATAGCCTTGCACCGCGTCGCAGCCCAGCTCGGCCAGCGTGGCCAAGTCGGCGCTGTCCTCCACGCCTATGGCCACCGTGGTGAGGCCGGAGGCCTTGGCCAGGCCGATGTCTTCGCGCAGGATGGCTTGCAGATGCTGATTGGAGCTGACGCCCTGCACGAAGGCGCGGTCCACTTTCAGCAGGCTGAAATGGCTGATCAACAGCTTGTCGGTCAGGGTGACGCCGATGCCGAACTCGTCTATGCCGATGCCGAAGCCGGCGGCGCGCAACTGGGATAGCTGCGCGTCGGCCTTCTGCCAGTGCTGGCGCAGCGTGGATTCTGAGAATTCCAGCGTCAGCTTGGCCGGCTCCAGGCCCAGGATGCGCACTTTCTGCAGCAATTGCTCGCACAGGCTTTCATCGTCCAGCGACATCGAGGTCAGGTTGATGGTGACCGGAATGTCGTGGCCGCGCTCCTGCCAGTCGCTGCAGGCGTACAGCGATTTTTCCAGGATCAGTTCGGTGAGTTCGCGAATCATGCCGCGCTCTTCCATCGCCGGCACGAAGCTGACCGGGGACAGCACGCCAAGCGCCGGGTGCTGCCAACGCGCCAGCGCCTCGGCGGCGATCACCTTGCGGCTGGAGATTTCGACTATCGGCTGAAACCAGGGAATGAGCTGATCGTTGACCAAGGCGCGCCAGATCTCTTCGATGGGCATGGCGCTGGCGGGGCTGAGGGCGGCTTTGGTTTCCTGATGTGTCGGCATGGGGCGATTTGGGTCGGGCAAGCGGATGTCACCCTGATTGTATGACATGGCGGGTGTTTTCGAAACGCTAAATTCCGCTTCAAAAACAAAGGTCCCGGCCATGGCCGGGACCTGGGAGAGGCGCTTACAGGTCTTTCAGCAGCTCTTGCAATTCACCGTTTTGGAACATTTCATACATGATGTCGGAGCCGCCGACGAACTCGCCTTTGACGTAGAGCTGCGGAATGGTCGGCCAGTTGGAGAAGTCCTTGATGCCCTGGCGGATGTCGGCGTCTTGCAGCACGTCCACGGTCGCGAACTGTTCAAGGCCACAGGCCTTGAGGATTTGCACCGCGCGGGAGGAGAAGCCGCATTGCGGGAATTGGGCCGAGCCCTTCATGAACAGCACTACCGGGTTGTCGGTCACGGTTTGCTGGATGGTTTGTTGCGCGCTCATTCAGTGGTCCTTGCTTGGATCGTCAATGTGGCTGCGGGGCCGCCTGCGGCGAAATACCCGAGCGTTTCAATGGGTTATTTTACTTTTCGGCCGCCCGCGGGTCAATTTGCTTCGCAGCGGGCGCCGCCTGCGCGGCGTGCCATTGCCGCAGGAAGATGTGCACCTGGCCGTCGTAGAGCGCGCGGCGGGTAATCAGCCGCGACACATTGGACGCCAGCAGCGCGGTGGCCATCAAGGGGATGATCATCGCCGAGGAGTCGGTCATCTCCATCACGATGATGAAGCCGGTCATCGGCGCGCGGGTCATGCCGGCGAAGAAGCCCACCATGCCCAAGAGCACGATCAGGGTCTGCGGCAGAAAGGGCAGCAGATTGGCCATGTTCAGGCCGAAGCCGGCGCCCACCGCCAGCGACGGCGCGAACATGCCGCCGGGCACCGCGCTGATGAAGCTGATGAACATGCTGAGCAGTTTGAGCAGGCCGTAGCCCTGCATGCCGGCGCCGCTGCCCTCGATGATTTCGCGGGCGCGGAAATAGCCGGTGCCGAAGGTGACGCCGTCGCTGGCGATGCCGATCACCGCCAGCGCCAGGCCGCAGCCGGCGGCGAACAGCACCGGTTTTTGCAGCCGCCACCCGTGCAGCGGGCCGGGCAGGCGCTGGGTCAGCGCCAGCATGATGCGGCAGCAGACGCCGCCGAGCAGGCCGCCGATGATGCCGCAGACCGGGATGGCCAGCCAGGACTGCTCCAGTTCCATATTCACCGACACCATGCCGAAATAGCTGTAATTGCCGAGGATGGCGGTGGCGGTCAGGCCGGAGACGATCACGGACAGCAGGATGGTGGAGCTGGCGCGCAAATCGAAGGTGCGGCCCATTTCCTCGATGGCGAACACGATGCCGGCCAGCGGCGCGTTGAAGGCGGCGGCCACGCCGGCGGCGCCGCCGGCCAGGATGAAGCTGCGCGCCGCGCCCTCGTGGCGCAGCGCCGCGTGGCGGTTCAGCGAGTATTTGATCGCCGCGCCCACCTGCACGATGGGGCCTTCATAGCCGAAGGTGGCGCCGGAGCTGATGCCGATCAGGGTCAGCAGCATTTTGCCGATGGCGGCGCGTATGGTCAGGATGCGCTCGCGCAGCGCCTGCATGCCGCCTTCCAGCGCGGCGATGGACTGCGGGATGCCGCCGCCGGCGGAGCCGGGAAAGTAATGTCGCATCAGCCAGATGGCCAGGGCGAGGCCGGCCGGAGTGATCAGCAGGCTCCAGTACGGCGAGTTGTCGTAGATGCGGGTGAAGATGGCGTGCGACAGATGGCTGCCGTTGGCGAAGACGCTGGCCATCAGGCCAATCAGAATGGCGGCGGTCCAGATCGGGATGTGGCGGCGCCACAGGACTGCGGACAAGTAGAGGTAACGCAGGCGGCGCTGGACGCGGCTGCGGACTTGTCTGGCAGTGGGGGTGTCTGGCATGGAGCCGGCCTTTGCGAATGAATATGTGAGATTTTTCTAATATTCAATGGTAAGGCGTATTGCCCGGAATGACAAACCCCGGCCGCATCAAGGGCCGGGGTTTGAGCATGCTCAGGCGTTTTTTTCCAGCACCGCGGCGAAGAAGCCGTCGGTATTGTGCAACTGCGGTTTCAGTTCCAGATAATCGCCCATTTGCAGCGAGATCTTCTGCTCCGCCAGCACCTCGTCCATTTTCACCAGCTTGAACTCGGGGTGATCGGCCAGGAAGGCGGCGACGATGTCCTGATTCTCCTGCGGCAACAGGCTGCAGGTGGCGTAGACCAGGCGGCCGCCGGCGCGCACCAGGCGGGCGGCGGAGGCCAGGATGGACGCCTGCTTGGCGTTCAGCTCGGCCACGCTGTCCGGGCTCTGGCGGAATTTCAGGTCCGGATTGCGGCGCAGCGTGCCCAGGCCGGAGCAGGGCGCGTCCACCAGCACGCGGTCGGCCTTGCCGGCCAGGCGCTTGACCTTGGTGTCGTTCTCCGAGGCCAGCAGCTGCGGGTGGACGTTGGACAGGCCGGAACGCGCCTGGCGCGGTTTCAGCTTGGCCAAGCGCTTTTCCGAAACGTCGAAGGCGTACAAGCGGCCGCTGGAAGCCATCTGCGCGCCCAGCAGCAAAGTCTTGCCGCCGGCGCCGGCGCAGAAGTCGACGACCATTTCACCGCGGCGCGCGCCGGTGATCAGGCCCAGCAGCTGGCTGCCTTCGTCCTGCACTTCGAACACGCCGGCCTTGAACAGCTCGTGCTTGGCCAGCGAGGGCTTGGTTTTGAGACGGATGCCCAGCGGAGAGTAGGGCGTGGCTTCGCACTCGAGGCCGTCGGCCTGCAGCCGGCCCAGCAATTCGTCGCGCTTCATCTTCATGGTGTTGACGCGCAGATCCAGCGGTGCGCCTTCGGCCAGGCCCTTGCCCAGCGCGATCACCTGTTCCGGCGTCTGTTCGCCCAGGCGCTCGATCACCCATTGCGGCAGTTCGGCGTCCACTTCCAGGCTGGCCGGCAGCGCCTTGCCCTTGATCTGGCCCAGCCATTCCTTTTCGCCGGCGCTGGCGGCGTCGCCCAGCTCCTTGACGTTGAGTCTGTGGATTTTCAGCAGGGCCACCAGGGCCAGCCGGCGCGGGGTGGCCTTGTCCGGCGCGATCAGCGCGCGCAGCTGCAAGAGGCGGCGCAGCGCGCCGAAGGCGGTTTCGGCGATGATGTGGCGGTCGTTGGCGCCCAGTTTGCTGTGTTCGCGGAAATAGGCCGACAGCACCGCGTCGGCCGGGCGGTCGAAGCGGATCATCTGGCCGATGACGGTTTCGATATGTTTCAGTTGATGGTGATTAATAGTCATTCTTGTGTTTTCTCGTGGGTTGCGGCGGCAGCTTCCATTGCGGCGCGCCGTTCACGTCGATGCGGACGGCTCTGAGGTCGATCCGCTTATCCTTGTCGATGCGCTTGATGCGCACCGGCAGATTGGAGAATTCCGGCGCCAGCCAGAATTCATTAATGTCGCCGTCGCCCTGGGCGCGGAACACGATGACCCGGATCTTGCCCGCGCCGGTGTCGTAAACGGCTTCGCCGCTGGGGCGCATCGGGTACTCGTACACTTTTTTGCCGGTGGTGATCTGGATCGCTTCCGGTCCCAGTTCGCCGCCTTTCAGCCCCAGTTGGAAAGCCAGGCTGAATACGTCCTGCGCGCCGGGCTTCAGGTCCAGCAGTTTGTCGCCCTGGTCGCCGTAGCGCAGCTGACCCGCATTGTAGTCGAAATGCGCGGACTCTTTGGCTTGCTCGCCGCGCCAGGCTTGTAGGCTGTCCGGCCGCAACCCGTTTTTTAGCTGGAAGCCGCCCTCGGAAAGATAGCGCAGCTTCGGGCCGATAAAGGGATTGGCGCTGATGTCCAGGCGGTAGCCGCCGTTGCCGCGGCTCCATTCCAGCGTGCCGGTGCCGGCCATGACCGAACCCCAGAACACTTGGTAGCCCAGTGTGGCCTGGCGCGGAAAGCCGCGCAGCGCGCCCTTGGGGTGAATGTAGCCGTCATCGGCGGCGGTTTCGGCCGCCGGCGCGCTGGCCTCGTCCTTGTCGTTCGCCGCTATATTGTCCGCGACCGGCGCCGACGAAGCGAGCTTTTCCTCCACACTGGGCATGGAGGCGTCGGGCTTGGCCTCCGCCAGCGGCGCGCTGCCGGCGTTCTTGTTTGGCCGCGCCTGGGCGGCCATCGGCTCCGACGCCGCCCGCGGCGCCGAGGCTTCCGCCTTTTTGGCGGCGGGCTTGGGTTTGGCCGGCGCCGGCTTGGACGCGGCCGGCCGCAATTGGGCGACCGCGCCTTGCGGCGCCGGCTTGGCCGCCGGCTCGTCGGCGTCCAGCGCCTGCATCTTGACGCTGATGCTGCGCAAGTCCTGATCCGGGGGCAGTTCCAAAGCCGCTTCCGGCAGCAGGCCGGAGCCCAGCACGCCCAGATGCAGGGCGAGCGACAGGGCCAGGGCCAGCAGGATCAGGCGACGGCTTTTCATGGGTTCAGGGCGCGGGCGCCATCAGGCTGCCGGCAAGCGCGGCGCGGCTGGCGATCTTGCCGGCGACGATGTTCAGCTCGCCGGCGACGAAGCGGCGCACTGCGGCCGGGTAGAGCCGGTGTTCCAGTTGCAGCACGCGTTCGGCCAGCGTGTCGGCGCTGTCGCCGTCCAGCACTTCCACCACGCCCTGGGCGACGATGGGGCCGTGGTCCAGCTCTGCGGTGACGAAGTGCACGGTGCAGCCGGCCACCTTGCAGCCCATTTCCAGCGCGCGCTGGTGGGTGTTGAGGCCGGTGAAGGCCGGCAGCAGCGAGGGGTGCACGTTCAGCATGCGGCCTTCGTAGCGGCGGGTGAAGCCGGCGCTGAGAATGCGCATGAAGCCGGCCAACACCACCAGGTCCGGCTGGTGGCCGTCTATCAGCTGCGCCAGCGCGGCGTCGAAGTCTTCGCGGCTGGCGAAGGCTTTATGGTCCAGCGCCGCGGTGGCGATGCCGCGCTCGGCCGCCCAGGCGAGGCCGGCGGCGTCGGGTCGGTTGGAGATCACCGCGGCGATGCGCGCGCCGGCGATCTTGGCGTCGACGATGGCCTGCATATTGGAGCCGCGGCCTGAAATCAGGATGACGATATTCTTCATGATGGAATCGACGGAGACTTTGCCAGATAGTGTTCCCAGTCGGCGGCATCGGTGATGCAGCGCAACTCTTGTTCGTGCCAGCCGCCGCCCAGGTCCAGGCAGCGATCGAGGTCGGCCAGGATGGCGGCCTCGCGATAAATGACAAACGCCGCCAGCAGGGCCAGCGGCGCCAGTAGCATCCAACGCAGCGCTTTAGGCGATCTGAGTTTGATGTTCGTCTCCATTGCGGGCGCGCACCGCGCCGATCCGGTACGCGGTCTCGCCTTCGGCCTGCAGCAGGGCGACGGCCTGTTCCGCCTGTTCCGCCGCCACGATCACCACCATGCCGATGCCGCAGTTGAAGGTCCGGTACATTTCCTGGCTATCGACCTTGCCTTCCTGTTGCAGCCACTGGAACAGCTTGGGCTGCGGCCAGGCCGCGGCGTCGATCTGGGCGACGACATGTTCCGGCAGCACGCGCGGCGTGTTCTCGGTGATGCCGCCGCCGGTGATGTGGGCCATGCCTTTGACCGGCAGCGCCTGCATCAGCTTGAGCAGAGGCTTCACATAGATGCGGGTGGGGGCGATGATGGCGTCGCGCAGGCTGCGGCCGTCCTCGAACGGCGCGTCCAGGTCCGGCTGGGCGCGGTCGATGATCTTGCGCACCAGCGAGTAGCCGTTGGAGTGCACGCCGTTGGATTTCAGGCCCAGCACCACGTCGCCCGGGGCGATGTCGCGGCCGCTGATCACGGCGCTCTTCTCCACCACGCCGACGGCGAAGCCCGCCAGATCGTATTCGCCTGTCGGGTACATGCCGGGCATTTCCGCGGTCTCGCCGCCGATCAGCGCGCAGCCGGCCTGTTCGCAACCGGCGGCGATGCCCTTGATCACGTCGGTGGCTTGGGGCACGTCCAGTTTGCCGCAGGCGAAATAGTCGAGGAAGAACAGCGGTTCCGCTCCTTGCACCAGGATGTCGTTGACGCTCATTGCCACCAGGTCGATGCCCACGGTATCGTGACGATTCCAGTCGAAGGCCAGTTTCAGCTTGGTGCCGACGCCGTCGGTGCCGGAAACCAGCACCGGTTCCTTGTATTTCTTGGAAATCTCCACCAGTGCGCCGAAACCGCCGATGCCGCCGATCACCTCCGGGCGCATGGTGCGCTTGGCATAAGGCTTGATGTTCTCGACCAGCGCGTCGCCGGCATCAATGTCGACGCCGGCATCACGGTAACTGAGGGAAGTGGTGTTCAAGGTAAACTCGCTTTCTGCAAATCTTGAAGTATTTTTACATCAAGCTTTCGCCGACGCGAAAGCAGCACATTTTAACTGAAGTCGCGATGAAACGCTCCCAAAACCGTCTGATTCCCTGGGTCATCGGCGCAACAGCTCTGCTGTTCGCCGGCTGGCTGTTGCAGCAGTTGGCGGCCGCGCTGACGCCGTTCGCGGTGGCCGCGGTGCTGGCCTATGTGCTCAATCCCGCGATGCGCTATCTGGCCGGCAAAGGCCTGCCGCGGCCGCTGGCCGCCGGCTTGGTGACGCTGGCCGGCATGGCCGCCACCTTCGCCTTGCTGCTGGTGGTGGCGCCCATGCTGTTCAAGCAGACCCAGGGCCTGATCGACCGCCTGCCGGTCTTGGTGGATTTCGCCCAGGGCCGGGTGCTGCCCTGGCTGCGCGCCGAGTTCGCCATCCAGCTGGAGCTGGACGCCGCCGGCTGGAAGCGGGTGCTGGCCGCCAACGCCGGCGCCTTGAAGAGCGCGCTGTCGGCGGTGGCCCTGCGCGCCACCCAGAGCGGTTTCATGCTGGCCGGCTTGTTGTTCAATCTCTTGTTGCTGCCGGTGCTGTTGTTTTATTTCCTGCAGGACGGGCCGCGGATGGCGGCGACGCTGGCCACGCTGGTGCCGCGGCGCTGGGCGGACGAGGTGACGGCCCTGGCGCGGGAGCTGGATAGGGTGCTGGGCGAATTCCTGCGCGGCCAGCTGTCGGTGATGCTGATCATGGCGGTGATCTTCGCGTCCAGCCTGGCCTTGCTGGGCCTGGAGTCCGGCATCGCCATCGGCGTGGTGGCCGGCCTGCTGGTGTTCATTCCCTATCTGGGCACTTTTCTCGGTTTCGCGCTGGCGGGCCTGGCCGCCGCGCTGCAGTTCGATTCCGCCGGCGAGGTGCTGCTGGTGCTGGGCGTGTTCGGCGCCGGACAATTGCTGGAAAGCCTGCTGATCACGCCTTGGCTGGTGGGCGAGCGCATCGGCCTGTCGCCGGTGGCTGTGATCTTTTCCCTGCTCGCCTTCGGGCAGTTATTGGGCTTCGCCGGCCTGCTGCTGGCCTTGCCGATGGCGGCCGCCACCTTGGTGATCTGCCGCTTTCTGGCGCGCGCTTATTTCAACACACGCTTTTATCAGCGTAAAATCAGGAATAGACATCAAAACCTAGTTTGATCGCCTTCACTTGGACCAGTTAATACTTGATTTGACGCCCACCCCCTTGCCGGCCTTCGACAATTTCCTGGCCGAACGCAACCGCGAGGTGATTACCGCGCTGACGGCCGAGGCCGGCGAGCGCTTCATCTATCTGTGGGGCGAGCCCGGCTGCGGCAAGACGCATCTGTTGCAGGCCTGGATCGCCCACGCCGAGCGGCTGGGGCGCGCCTCCATCTATCTGGACGGCAAGACCGAGCATCTGCCGGACTTCGCGCGCGAAGCCAGCTTCATCGCCGTCGACCATGTCGACGACCTGGCGCCGGACGACCAGATCACTCTGTTTTCCTTCTACAACTCGCTGAAAGAGAGCGGAGAGTCGCGGCTATTGATGGCCGGACGCCAGCCGCCGATGGCCTTGGCGGTGCGCGACGATCTGCGCACCCGCCTGGGCTGGGGCCTGGTGTTCGAAGTCAAGGCGCTGTCGGACGAGGACAAGCTGGCCGCCTTGCGCAGCCACGCCGCCAGCCGCCAGCTGTCGATTCCGGACGATGTCTACCGCTACCTGCTGACCCATTGGCGGCGCGACCTGTCCAGCCTGATCGGCATGATTGACATATTGGACCGCTATTCTCTGGCCATGAGGCGGCCGATCACCGTGCCGCTGGTGAAAAACGTTTTGCAAACCGCAAGCCCGGAACCATGACCGACACTTCTGCATTGCGCAATCTGGCGCTGTTCGACCTAGACCACACCCTGATCGCCGGCGATTCCGATTTCGAATGGCCGCGCTTCCTGATCCAGCGCGGCATTCTGGAGCAGGCGCATTACGACGAGCGCAACAATTATTTCTACCGGCAATATCAGCAGGGCACGCTGGACATCCACGAATACCTGGTGTTCGCGCTGGAGCCCTTGAAGCGTTTCAGCCGCGCCGAACTGGACGCCTTGCACGCCGACTACCTGGAACAGCACATCAAGCCCATCATCACCCGCAAGGCGCGCGATTTGCTGGCCGCGCACGCGGCCCAGGGCGACGAGATCATCATCATCACCGCCACCAACCGCTTCATTACCGGGCCTATCGCCCGCGAGCTGGGCGTGGAGCATCTGATCGCCATCGAGCTGGAGGAAGACGAGCAGGGCCGCTTCACCGGCCGCGTCAGCGGCGTGCCCAGCTTTCAGCAGGGCAAGATCACCCGTTTGCAGCAGTGGCTGGACGAGCGCGGCCTGAGCATGGACAGCTACGGCCAGAGCTTTTTCTACAGCGATTCGCACAATGACCTGCCCTTGCTGAAGCTGGTGGACCATCCGGTGGCGGTGGACCCGGACGACACCCTGCGCGCCCACGCCGAGCAAGAGGGCTGGCGGGTGATTTCGCTGCGCGATTGAGGCGCGGCAATTATCCACAGCGGCGGCTGAATAACCTTGTGGATAACTGTGTGGATCGCTTGCCGGGGCTTGGCTTTTGCTGGCAAAGGTTAAAAAAGCGGCAGCCTCCAATCATGGCGCGGATCTTGATAGTCTGGGTTGAAAGCCTTGCCTGGCGCGGCTTTCGCCGGCTTGAGTTTCGAGCGGCGCCGATGAAATGGAGCCGGCATTCGAAAGCCTTTATAAAAGATGGGTTTAGACGGCTTTGTTGACAACTCTGCGTAGTTTTCGCCGCTAAGCGCCTGTTTGAGGGCGCGGCGGCGGCGGCGCGCAGCGGAGCCGGTTGCTGAACCGGCATGGATGCCGCTAAAGTTCAGCGTTTGCAATCGTTTTTCGGAGAACCTCCTCGTGTGGTCAATCATTGAAGCGGCCGGCTGGCCGATCTGGACCATCATCGCCGCCTCGGTCGTGTCGCTGGCGATTATCTTTGAACGCCTGTTCAGCCTGAGGAAGAGCAGCGTGGCGCCGGAGGGCCTGCTGGGGCAGGCTTTGCAGGAGTACCGCCGCGCCGGCGCCAGCGAGGAGCTGTTGCGCAAGCTGCAGGAGCATTCGCCGCTGGGCCGCCTGTTCTGCGCCGGCCTGCGCAATGTCGGCGGCAATCGCGAAGTGATGAAGGAAGCGATCGAGGACGAGGGCCGCGTGGTGGCGCATCAACTGGAGCGCTTGCTGACCACGCTGGGCACCATCGCCGCGATGGCGCCCTTGCTGGGCCTGCTGGGCACGGTGATCGGCATGATCGAGATCTTCGGTTCGCAGTCGCCGGCGGGCAACAACCCGCAAGCATTGGCGCACGGCATTTCCATCGCGCTGTACAACACCGCCTTCGGCCTGATCGTCGCCATTCCCAGCATGATGTTCTATCGCCATTTCCGCTCCAAGGTGGACGGTCTGCTGGTGGAGATGGAGTCGCAAGCGGTCAAGCTGGTGGAAGTGCTGCACGGCGAGCGTAAAAACGGGGGTTGAGCATGAATTTCCGCCGAGGCCGCAGCCGCGAAGAGCCCGAGATCAACTTCATTCCCCTGATCGACGTGCTGCTGGTGATCCTGATCTTCCTGATGGTCACCACCACTTATTCCAAGTTCGCCGAACTCAAGATCAATCTGCCGGCCGCCCAGGGCGAGCAGGCCAAGACCAAGTCGTCGGAAATCACCGTGGCGGTGGCCGCCAACGGCGAAATGGCGGTGGGCGAGGCCAAGCTGGCCGCCGGCGACAAGGCGGCGCTGTTGAGCAAGCTGAAGGACGACGCCGCGGGCAAGAGCGATGTAATCGTCATCGTCAACGCCGACGCCAAAGCCACCCACCAATCGGTGGTGACGGTGATGGAGGCGGCGCGCGAGGCCGGTCTGAACCAGCTGACCTTCGCCACCCGTTCGCAATAGCCGCATGCATTGGATAGAACGGCAATGGTATCGGCCGCGCTGGTGGCTGACGGCCCTTCTGGCTCCGCTGGAAGGGCTGTTTGCCCTGTCGGCGGCGGCCAGGCGGCTGGCTTACCGCCGCGGCTGGCTGCGCGCGGAGCGCCTGGCCGCGCCGGTGGCGGTGATCGGCAACATCAATGTGGGCGGCGTCGGCAAGACGCCGCTGACCCTGGCCCTGTTGCGCGATTTGCAACAAGGCGGCGTCAAGGCGGGGGTGATCAGCCGCGGTTACGGCGGCAGCCACCGCCAGCCCACGCTGGTGCGGCCGGACAGCTCGCCGGAGGAAGTGGGCGACGAGCCGCTCTTGCTGGCCGCCGCCGGCGCGCCGGTGGTGGTGGGGCGCGACCGGGTCGCCGCCGGCCGTCATCTGCTGGCGCTGCATCCCGATTTGGAATTGATACTGACCGACGACGGTCTGCAGCATTACCGCTTAAGCCGCGATCTGGAGATCGTGGTGCTGGACGGCGCGCGCGGCGGCGGCAACGGGCGGCTGCTGCCGGCCGGTCCGCTGCGCGAGCCGTGGTCTAGGCTGCGCTCCGTCGGCGCGGTGGTGATCAATGGCGGGGACGCCGCCGGCCTGGCCTTGCCGGCCGGGCCGCGGCGTTTTGCCATGCGTTTGCGTCCGGCCGCGTTGCAGCGGCTGGACCGGCCCGAGGAGACGCGGGCGGCGGCGGATTTCGCCGGGCTGAGGCTGGCGGCGATGGCCGGCATCGGCCACCCGCAGCGCTTCTTCGACACGCTGGCCGGCCTGGGCCTGCGGCCTGAGCTTTGCCTGGCCTGGCCCGACCATCATCAATTCGCCGCGGCGGACCTGCCGGCCGACATGGACGCGGTGATCGTTACCAGCAAGGACGCGGTCAAGCTGCGGCGGGTGATTCATGATGCAGCGCAGCGTGCTAGACTATGGGTTTTGCCGGTTCAGGCGGAGTTGGAGCCTGATCTGAGCGCTTGGATTCTGGATCGACTGAAGATAAAACATGGATGCTAAATTCCTGGATATTCTGGTGTGCCCGCTGTGCAAGGGCCCGCTGGTTTTCGACAAGGCCAAGCAGGAACTGGTCTGCAAGGGCGACCGACTGGCTTACCCGATCAAGGACGGCATCCCGATGATGCTGGAAGCCGAAGCCCGCGAGCTGGCGCCGGAAGAAGAAATAAAATGAGCCGCGGCTTTTGCGTGGTGATCCCGGCGCGTCTGGCGTCCAGCCGCTTGCCGGGCAAGCCGCTGGCCGATCTCGCCGGCAAGCCCATGGTGGCGCGGGTCGCCGAGCAGGCGGCCAAGAGCGGCGCGACGCGGGTGATCGTGGCCACCGACCACGCCGATGTGCTGGACGCTTGTCGCGCTCACGGCGTCGAGGCGTTGATGACGCGCGCCGACCACGCCAGCGGCACGGACCGGCTGGCCGAAGTGGCGCAGGCCTTGAACCTGGCCGACGATGAGATCGTGGTCAATGTCCAGGGCGACGAGCCGCTGATCGATCCGGCGCTGATCGATCAGCTGGCGGCGCTCCTGGCCGCCGGCGACGCGCCGGTGGCGACGCTGGCGCATCCGTTTCACGCCGCCGCCGACATGTTCAATCCCAATGTGGTCAAGACGGTGCTGGACCACGCCGGCCGCGCATTGTATTTCAGCCGCGCGCCGATTCCCTATGCCCGCGACGCCTTCGCACAGGATGCGAGCGCGCTGCCCGCGGACCTACCGGTGCTGCGGCATATCGGCATGTACGCCTATCAGGCGGGTTTTCTGAAGACCTATAACCGTTTGGAACCGGCGCCGCTGGAGCGTTTCGAAGCGCTGGAGCAGTTGCGGGTGTTGTGGCACGGCTTCGCCATCAAGGTGGCGGTGGTCGAGTCCGCGCCGCCGGCCGGCGTGGACACGCCGGAGGACCTGGAGCGGGTGCGCCGCTTGCTGGGCGCCGGACGGAACTCATAAGCCGGGCCGCGTCGGCGCGGCCCGGATTTCGATATCAAATCATCTTATTCAAATTGACGGAGCGATCTTCATGCGACTGATCCTGTTGGGGGCGCCTGGCGCCGGCAAAGGCACCCAGGCCAATTTCATCAAGGAAAAATTCGGCATCCCGCAAATCTCCACCGGCGACATGCTGCGCGCCGCGGTCAAGGCCGGCACGCCGCTGGGCCTGGAAGCCAAGGCGATCATGGACGCCGGCGGCCTGGTGCGCGACGACATCATCATCGGCCTGGTCAAGGAGCGCATCGCCGACGCGGATTGCGCCAACGGTTTCCTGTTCGACGGCTTCCCGCGCACCATTCCGCAAGCCGAGGCGATGATCGCCGCCGGCGTGGACATCGATTACGTGGTGGAGATCGACGTGCCGGACGCGGCCATCGTCGAGCGCATGGCCGGCCGCCGCGTGCATATGGCCTCCGGCCGCACCTACCACATCAGCTTCAACCCGCCCAAAGTGGCCGGCAAGGACGATGTGACCGGCGAAGAGCTGGTCCAGCGCGACGACGACCGCGAAGAAACCGTGAAGAAGCGTTTGTCGGTTTACCACGAACAGACTGCGGTGCTGGTGGGCTTCTACGGCGAGCGCGCCGCCAGCGGCGACGCCAAGGCGCCGAAATACGTCAAGATCGACGGCACCCGCGCGGTGGAAGTGGTGCGAGACGAGGTGCTGAAGGCGCTGGGCGCCTGAGAACCTGTTCCGGGTTCTCCAAGAAGACAAGCGGGCCTTATGGCCCGCTTTTCTTTTGACGTGTAGAGAAAGGGCTGGCGCGGCGGCGGCAACAGGCGGACAATTGAACCCGGAGCCCGCGAGCGGCTCCAAAAGTTTTTGTGCGTCAAGCCGGCGCGATGCCGGCGCAAGGATAATACCTATGTATCACGGGGAACGTTTCAACGGGATTTCCCATTTGATCGGCACTTTGCTGGCCATTACCGGCCTGGTGGTGCTGGTGACCATGGCCGCGCGCGAGGGCGACCCCTGGAAGGTGGTCAGTTTCAGCCTGTACGGCGCCACGCTGGTGGCCTTGTATCTGATTTCCACGCTGTATCACAGCTTCCGCGGCCGCGCCAAGGCGGTGCTGCAGAAGTGCGACCATTCGGCGATCTATCTGCTGATCGCCGGCAGCTACACGCCGTTCGCGTTGGTGACTTTGCGCGGCGCCTGGGGCTGGAGCCTGTTCGGCGTCAGCTGGGGCCTGGCCGTGTTCGGCATCATCCAGGAACTGACCCTGGGGCGGCGCACCCGTTTGCTGTCGATGATTCTCTATGTGGTGATGGGCTGGCTGGTGCTGGTGGCCTTGCCGCCCTTGATCGAGTCCTTGCCCAGCGGCGGCCTGTTCTGGCTGGCCTTGGGCGGGATTCTGTACAGCGTCGGCATCTATTGGTTTCTCAACGACGAGAAAATCCGCCACGGCCACGGCATCTGGCATTTGTTCGTGCTGGGCGGCAGCGTCTGCCAGTTTGTCAGCGTCTTGTTCTACGTGGCCTGAGCCGAGGCTTGAAGTCCTCCGCGCCGCGGCGGGACGAAGAAGAAGGGCGAAACCAGCGCAAACGCTGCTTTCGCCCTGTTTTATCGCGGCGTGGACGCTGGCGCTCGCTCAGGCGTCCGGCAAGTCCTGCAGCCGGCGCTCCTTGACCAGGGTTTCCAGCGCGCGCACCACTTCGGGATCGAACTGGCTGCCGGAGCGGCCGGAAATGTATTCCATGGTGTCGTGTAGCGTCCACGGCTCCTTGTAGGGCCGTTTGTTGAGCAGGGCGTCGAATACGTCCACCACCGCGACGATGCGCGCCGACAGCGGGATTTCATGCGCTTTCTGCTTCCTGGGGTAGCCGTTGCCGTCGAAGTGCTCGTGGTGGCCGCCGGCGATTTCCGAGCCCAGGGACAGATAACTCATCCCCTCCACCATGCTGGCCGATCTGGCCAGAATCTGCGCGCCTATGGTGGCGTGCTGCTCCATGATCACCCGCTCGTCCGGGTCCAGCTTGCCCGGCTTGAACAGGATGTGGTCCGGCGTGCCCACCTTGCCGACATCGTGCAGGATGCTGGCCATGCCCACCATGTCCATGAATTCCTTGCCCATCAGTTCCGGATAAGCGCCGTTGTCCCGCATCTGCCCGGCGATGGCGTCGGTCAGCCGCTGCACGCGCAGCACGTGATTGCCGGTGTCGGTGTCGCGGAATTCCGCCAGATCCGCCAGCGCCACCACCGTGGCCTCCTGCGCGCTGCGCAGCTGGCTGTAGAGGTAGAGATTGTCGTAGGCGGCGGAAATGCGTTGGCAGAACACGTCGAGCAGGTCGCGCTCCACTTCTTCCAGCGGCCATTGCGGGGTGAAGTGGATGATGAACTCGCGGCCGTTGCGCGAGGTGATGTAGAGCACGTCGTAAGGGTGTTGGTAGATGCTGCGCTTCTCGGCGAAGGAGCGCAGGATCACCTGCTCCAGCTCGGGGAAGGGGCTCAGGTCGCCGCTTTGCCCCAGCGGTTCGTAATTGCCGGAGGCGGCCAGGATTTCCAGTTCCGGCCGGCCGTTGCTGCTGTCGTTGCGCACGCAAAGGATGCCGTCGCTGCCGATGTCCAGCAGCGCGCTGATCTGGCGCAGCACGCCGGAGGCGAACTCGCGCAGCGAATACAGCTGGTACAGGTCGGACGCGCTTTCCAGGATCTTGGACAGGCCTTGGCGGTTCTTCTCCAGCGACAGCAGGTTTTCGTAGGCGCGCAGCGAGGAGATGATGGTGGTGAACAGCTTTTGCACCGTCAGCTCGGTCTTGGTCTTGTAGTCGTTGATATCGTAGTTGAGGATGACTTCCTGCTCCGGCGCCTGCCCGGGCTGGCCGGTGCGCAGCACGATGCGCACCAGGCCGTTCTTCAGGTCCTGGCGGATCTGGTGCACCAGCTTCAGGCCGGCGTCCTCGCTCTCCATCACCACGTCCAGCATGATCAGCGCGATGTCCGGATGCTGGCGCACCACTTCGTAGGCTTCCTTGCCGGAGTGGGCGCTGAGCAGTTCCAGCGGCCGCTCTTTGTAGCGGATGTTGCGCAGCGCGATGCGGGTGGCGGTGTGCACGTCCTTCTCATCGTCGACGATCAGGATTTTCCACGGGTGGCGGCCGTCGCCGGCGGCGGAGGCTGGGGAGGACGCAGACGGAGCGTCATCATCGTCCAGCAGCCAGTCGTCTTCCTGGTTGGTGATGTCGCTCATGCTATGTTCTCCTTGCTCTGATTGACCGGGGCGGAGCAGGGCATGGTGATGGTGAAGGTGGTGCCTTTATTTACTTCGCTGTGCACCTCGATCGACCCGCCCAGGCGTTGCCGTACGATGTTGTAGACGATGTTGAGCCCAAGACCGCTGCCGCCGCTGCCGCGGCGGGTGGTGAAGAAGGGGTCGAACACGCGGCTCAGGTTTTCCGGCGGAATGCCCTTGCCGTCGTCGCTGAGCGTCAGCGTGATGTAATGCGGATTGTTGCGCCTGGCCTCGATCAGGATTTTGCCGCTGCTGCGGTTTTCAAAGCCGTGCACCAGGGAGTTGACCATCAGATTGGTGACCACCTGGGCGAAGGAGCCCGGATAGCTGTCCAGCAGGATGTCTTCCTCGCACTGCACGCTGATGGTGGTGTTGGCGTGCTTGAAGCGCGGCTTCAGGCTGGTGATCACCTCGTTCAGATAATCCTGCAACTGGAAGCTGCGCCTCGCCTCGCTGGTCTGATCCACCGCCACCTGCTTGAAGCTGTGGATCAGGTTGGCCGCGCGCTCGGCGTTGGACAGGATCAGATCGCTGCATTCCTTGGCGGTGTCCAGATAAGCCTGGAAGTCGCTTTTCTTGACGGTGCCGCCGTCCACCTTTTCTATGATGTGGCTGGTGGCGGTGCCCAGGTGGGAGGCGGTGGTCAGCGTGATGCCCACCGGGGTGTTGATCTCGTGGGCGACGCCGGCCACCAGGCTGCCCAGCGAGGCCATCTTCTCGGTTTCCACCAGGGTTTGCTGCGCTTCCATCAACTGGCGGTAAGCTTCTTCCGCGCGGTCGCGCTCGGCGCGGGCCACCGCTTCGGCCTCGGTGCGCTTGGCCAGATCGCCGGCGGTGCGCGCCACGATGCGGTTGAAGCCGTTGACGATGCCGCCGATCTCGTCGTCGGCGACGTGGGTGACTTGGGCGCCGCTGGCGTCCGGCGCGCGGATGGCGGTGTTCAAGGCCTGCTGCAGCCGCGCCAGCGGCTGGAACAGGAAGCGTTGCAGATTGAAGGACATGATCATGAAGATCATCACGTCCAGCAGCAGGATCTGGGCGGACAGTTCGATCAACTGGTCGCGCTGATGCTTGGCCAGCGCCTGGCGCGACAGATAGACGGTGGCGTTGCCCAAGTGCTCCTTGCCCTGGTAGACGATGGGAATGTTGAGCATGTCGTCGGAACGCGGCTCCTCCGACGGCGGCATGTCGCGGATGCTGCCGTCGCTGTCATGGCTGCGGCCCAGGCTGAGCCCGGATTCCCCCTTGACGCTGATGGCGATGATGGACGGCCAGCTCAGCTCGCTGTCCAGCGTCAGCCTGACGTTTTCATCGTCCAGCTGCCAGACGCTGTGCGGCAGCGACATCGCCAGGCGGGCTTTGACCGCGGCGCGTTGGGATTGGTAATCGGCCTCATTGCGTTCCTGGTTGTGCAAATAGGAAAACAGGCCCGTCGTCCCCAGAATGGCGGTGATCCAGGCCATCAACCAGAACATCAATTTGGTTTTTATGCTTTTCATTATGTTCACAGTTCCAAGTGCCCACACTGAATCCTAGGCAGTTCTGGCGCGAATACCAAATCCGGATGCGCGCGGAGCTAGCCGCCGCCGTCGGCGCTCAGCGCCGCGGCGGGCTTGGCGCGCGGGGCCAGTTTTTGCAGCGCCAGCCCGCTCAGGATCAGGCCCAGACCGACCAGGGTGGAGGGCAGGATGGCCTCTCCGATCAGGAAATGAATCAGCGCCAGCGACAGCAGCGGCGACAGGAAAATCAGGTTGGCGATGCGGGCGGTGCTCGGCGTCAGCTTCATTGCCGTCAGCCACAGAACAAAGGTGAAGCCCATCTCGAAGGCGCCGACATAGGCGGCGCCGGCCAGGCCCTGCCAGGCCACCGGGCCCAGCTGTCCGGTATAGGCGCACCAGGCCAGGCTCAGCGGCAGCGAGAAGGCGAAATTGAGCGTCAGGCCTATCACCGGCTCGCGCGCGTCGCGGGCGTTGAAAATCCAGTAGCCGGCCCACAGCAGGGTGGAGGCCAGCGCCAGCGCCACGCCCAGCGAGTCGGAAAAGCGCAGTTCCAGCACCTGGCCGCGGGTGCCGATCACCAGCACGCCCAGATAGCAGACCAGCGCGGCGGCGATGTCGCGGCGTTGCAGCTTTTGTTTGAGCAGCGGCACCGCCAGCAAGCTCATGGTCAAGGCCCAGGTGTAGTTGATGGCCTGGGCCTCCTGCGCGGGCAGCAGCGCGTAGGCCTGGAACAGAATCAGATAATACAGCGCCGGATTGACGGCGCCGAAGATCAGCGAGGCGCGCCAGTGGCGGCGCAGGGCCGGGGCGAGCTCCGGCAGCCGGCCCTGGACGGCGAGCAAGCCCAGCAGGCAGAAGAGAGAGGCGGCGCTGGCGTAGAGCACCAGCTGGGCCGGGCTGAGGTGGGCGAGACTGATCTTGAAGGCGCTGGCCACCGTGGACCAGGCCAGGACGGCGGCGAGTCCGTAGGCGTAAGCTTTAGATTGTGACTGCAAGGTAATCCCCAGGGTGACGGATGAGGGGCCGCGGGACGGCCATGCCGCCGGCCCGCGCGCCGATGACCCATTCTAATGCAAATGGATTTCCCCGGGGGCTTGCGGGGTTTTGGATCTAGGTGGCCTGTTCCTGCGCGCGTTCCTGGATCAGGCGGTTCAGCATCAGGCTGGCGCGCCAGGCGGTGTCGGAGGCGGACAGACCGATGGGGCCGCCGGTTTCCATTTCGAAATCGTCGCCGGCCAGGCCATGGATGTGCACGGCCAGGCTGGCGGCTTCGAACGGCTCCATGCGCTGGGCCAGCAGCGCGGCGATGATGCCGGTCAGGACGTCGCCCTGGCCGGCCACCGCCAGCGCCGGGCCGCCGCTGGTGTTCAGATGGTAGAAGCCGTCCGGGCCGACGATCAGGCTGCCGGCGCCCTTGAGCACCACCACGCAGTTGAAGTGGTTGGCCAGCCGGCGCGCGGCCATCAGCCTGTCCTTTTGCACCGTCTCGGTGCTTTGTCCCAGCAGGCGCGCGGCTTCCGCCGGATGCGGGGTCAGCACGGTGCCGGCCTGGCGCTTGGCGATCAGGGCGGCGGCGGCGTGGTCGTTGGCCAGCAGGTTCAGCGCGTCGGCGTCCAATACCAGCGCCTGCGGCAGCTGGATGACTTGGTCCAGCAGGCGGCCGGCCCGTTCTTGCTGGCCCAGGCCGGGGCCGACGGCCAGCACGTCGGCGTCGGGCAGGCCGGCCGCTTCGTCCAGCGCGGAAATCATCAGCTCCGGCACCACCGGATCCACCGGCAGCCGGTCGTCCAGCGGGCAGACATGGACTTTGCCGGCGCCGCAGGCCAAGGCGCTGCGCCCGGCCAGCAGCGCCGCGCCCAGCATGCCCGGCGCGCCGCCTATCACGCAGACGGTGCCGAACAGGCCCTTGTGGCTGTTGCGCGGCCGCAGCAGCGCGCGGACGTCCGGCTGGTTGATGCTGCCGTCCGCCGCGGGGATCAATCTGGGCGGGCAGTCCAGCAGTTCCAGTTCCACATTGCCGGCCAGATCGGCGCCGGAGGCGCTGAACAGACCGGGCTTCTGGCACAAAAAGGTCAGGGTGTGGCTGGCCTGGATCGCGGTGTTGGCCGGCACGCCGGTATAGGCGTCCAGGCCGCTGGGGCAGTCCAGCGCCAGGATGGGGCTGCCCAGCTGGTTGATGCGGTCGATCAGCGTGGTCCATTCCAGGTCGAAGTCCCGGCTCAGGCCCACGCCGAACAGGCCGTCTATGACCAGTTGCGGCGCGCGGTAGTCGCGCGGCAGATCGAACATTACATGGCCCTGGGCCTGCTCCAGCTCATGCAGGGCTTCCGAGGTGGCGGGGCTAGTGGGCTGGGTGGGCACCAGCACGTCGACGCGGAAACGACGGCGCATCAGTTCCAGCGCCGCGTACAGCGCGTCGCCGCCGTTATTGCCGGGGCCGGCGCAAATCAACAGCCGGGACGCGCTGGGCAGGTGGTGGCTGACCCAGTCCGCGGTGGCCATCGCCGCGCGCTGCATCAGGTTGTAGCCGGCGTCGGTGGCTTGGCGCTCCAGTTGGCGCAAGGCGTCCAGGCTGAGAATGCTTTGGTCTTGTGTCGGCATCCCAAGATTCCTCTTTGACCGGGCCGCAAGCGGCGCGGCGGCTGGCTAGGGGGCCGCGGGGCGGTCCGGGGCGGGCTCGCCCCAGCGCGGCGTCAATTGATTGTCGATGCGGAGCTGATCCAGAATTCGCGCCACCACGAAGTCGATCATATCGTCCACGGTCTTGGGATGAGTATAGAACCCCGGAGACGGCGGCAGGATGACAACGCCGAGACGAGCCAGCTTGAGCATGTTTTCCAGATGGATGGCGGAGAACGGCGCCTCGCGCGGCACCAGAACCAGCTTGCGCTGTTCCTTGATGCTGACGTCGGCGGCGCGTTCGATCAGATTGTCGCTGCTGCCCTGGGCGATGGCGGCCAGCGTGCCCATCGAGCACGGGCAGACCACCATGGCGTCGGCCGGGTTGGAGCCTGAGGCCACCGGCGCGAACCACTCTTCGCGGCCGAAGACCGCCAGCTGGCCGTCGCGCGCGCCGCTGCGTTGCATCAGCCATTGCCGGGCTTCGGCCGGGCGCGAGGGCAGGGTCAGGTCCATTTCCTGTTTGGCCACCACTTGCGCGGCCTGCGAATACAGCACCCAGACGCGAACGCCGGCGGCGATCAGGCAATCGATCAGCCGCAGGCCGTAGGGCAGTCCGGAGGCGCCGGTCAGGGCGACGGTGACGGTTTGGATCGGGCGCATGAATGTCTCCTGTAGGCGGGCGGCCCGAATGCGTTCAGTTCTGGCGGTAGAGCTGGCGATGGCGCACCAGCACCTGTTCGGCGGCGAACAGGCGGGCAAGGCGTTCCGTGATGTAGACCGAGCGGTGCTGACCGCCGGTACAGCCGACGGCGACGGTCAGATAGCTGCGGTTTTCCATGCTGAAACAGGGCAGCCATTTGCTGACCAACTGCTGGATGTCGTCCACCATCTGCTGCACTTCCGGCGTTTGCTGGAAGAAGTCGATGATGGGCTGGTCGCGGCCGGTGAACGGGCGCAGCTGCGGGTCGTAATAGGGATTGGGCAGGCAGCGGACGTCGAAAACGAAGTCGGCGTCCCGCGGCAGGCCGTGCTTGAAGCCGAAGGATTCGAAGATCAGGGTCAGCCGGCTGCTGTCGGCGTCCACCAGCTCGCGCACCCAGCTGCGCAGCGCGTTGGCGGACAGCTCGCTGGTGTCGATGCGGGTGCCCAGCTCCATGATCTCGGCCAGCATGTCCTGTTCCAGCAGAATGCTTTCCTCCACCGTGACGTCGGCGCCGGACAGCGGGTGGCGGCGGCGGGTTTCGGAGAAGCGCTTGACCAGGGTGGCGGGCGTGGCTTCCAGGAACAGCAGGCGCACGTCCACATGTTGGGCCCGCAGTTTTTCCATTTCCGCCGGCAAGGCGCCCAGCGACGGGCCGGAGCGGGTGTCCACGCTGATGGCGATCTGTTCGTAGCCGTAGTCGGCGTACAGCGACATCGCCTCGTGCAGCATGGTGGCCGGCAGATTGTCCACGCAGTAGAAGCCGGCGTCTTCCAGCGCGCGCAGCGCCACCGACTTGCCGGAACCGGACAGGCCGCTAATCAATATCAGGCGCATTTTCCTGGTCTCTGAGGAAGTTGGTGTGGCGTTCGATGAATTCGCGGGTGCTGTCGATGCCGCGCAGCTGCAGGATGTAGTTGCGCACCGCGGCCTCCACCAGCACCGCCAGGTTGCGGCCGGCGGCCACCGGCAGCACCACTTTGCGGATGGTGACGCCGATGATGTCCTGGGTTTCCGACTGAATGTTGAGGCGGTCCAGCGCCTGCATCGCCTGGTCGTTGGCCTTGACCAGATGGATGATCAGCCGCAGCACCTTCTTCGGCCGCACGGCGGTTTCGCCGAAGATGGTGCGGATGTTGAGGATGCCCAGGCCGCGCACTTCCAGGAAGTCGCGCAGCAAGGGCGGGCAGCGGCCTTCCAGCGTGTCGGGGCCGATGCGGTACAGCTCCACCGCGTCGTCGGCCACCATGCCGTGGCCGCGGGAAATCAGTTCCAGCGCCAGCTCGCTCTTGCCCATCGCCGAATCGCCCATGATCAGCACGCCGATCTCGAACACGTCGAGGAAGACGCCGTGCAGCACGGTGGACACCGCCAGCGCCCGCGCCAGATAGATGCGCAGCACATCCATCAGGTAGGGGCTTTCCAGCTTGGTGGTCATCAGCGGGACGTTGTGGGTGTGGCAGTAGTCGCGCAGCAGCTTGGGCACCGGCTGGTCGTTGGCCACCATCACCACCGACATGCTCTTGTGGAACAGTTGGTCCAGCGCGGTCTTGGCGGCGGACTGCTCCAGCCGGTTCAGGTAGTCCACCTCGGCGAGGCCCAGCACCTGGACCCGGTTGGGGTGGATGAAATTGAGGTGGCCGACCAGCGCCTGCGTGGGGCGCTGTTCGTCGTTGCCTATCATATTGTCGGCGCCGCCGGTGCCTGCGACCCAGGTCAGGTTGAGCTTCTGCTGGTTTTCCTGGTACAGCCGGCGGACGCTGATGCTAGGCATTGGGCACCCAATTATTGAGCAGCTGATAGAGCTCGTCGCGCAGGGGGATGCCCAGCATCTGCTCGCGCATCTGGCGGCTGGAGAACAGCTGCGCCAGTTCGGACAGCACTTGCAGGTGCAGGTCCGTGGCCTGTTCCGGCACCAGCAGCACGAACAGGCACTGCACCGGCTTGCCGTCGGGCGCGTCGAAGGGAATCGGGGTCTTCAGACGGATGAATACGCCCATCGCGTCCTTGAGGCCGCGCGCGCGGCCGTGCGGAATCGCCACTCCCTGGCCAAGGCCGGTGGAGCCGAGCTTTTCGCGGGCGAACAGGCAATCGAAGATTTCGCTGCGCGCGATGCCCCGGGTATTTTCAACCAAGAGGCCGACTTGCTCGAACACGCGCTTCTTGCTGGCGACGTCCAGATCCAGCAGGACGTGTTCGGGTGTCAGGATTTTGCCGATGAGGTTCATATTGGATTATGCATGCGGCTGAGAAAAACCCGGCAATTCTACGTTGCCTTGATAGTACTGAAAACGGGCAAGTGCAAAGAAAAGCGGGAACCCGCAGGCCCCCGCCTTCCAATTCAAGGGATTACAGGCTGGCTTCAGGCGCCGGAGCACGGTGTTCAGACTGCTTTTCCTTGTGTTTCAGCACTTGACGGTCCAGCTTGTCGATCAGCAGATCGATGGCGGCGTACATATCGGATTCGGTGGCTTCCACGTGGATGTCCTTGCCGGACAGATGCACGTTGACTTCGGCCTTTTGCACCAGTTTATCAACAGACAGAGTAACGGAAATGTCGATCACATGGTCGACATGTCGAGTAACGCGCTCCATTTTGGTTTCAACGTATTCGCGCAGGGCGGGAGTTACTTCCAGATGCAGTCCAGTTACTTTGAGGTTCATACCCTAGCTCCTTCTGGTGTTGACAGTCCGGTCGGGTCGGCCGGATCGCTGTATTCCGCCGCCTGGGTCACAGCGTCTTGCGCTGGTTGACCGGCGGTATCTGCATGGCTTCACGATACTTGGCTATCGTGCGTCTGGCAACTTGTATTCCCTGTTTGGCCAGCGCTTCGACCAGGGCGCTGTCGGACAGCGGTTTGCTCGGCGATTCGGCGTCTATCAGGCTGCGGATGTGGGCCTTGATCGCGGTGGCGGAGCACTCGCCGCCGCTGTCGGTTTCCAGCGCGCTGCCGAAGAAATACTTGAGCTCGAACAGGCCGCGCGGGCAGAGCAGGTATTTCTGGGTGGTGACCCGGGACACCGTGGATTCATGCAGGCCCAGCTCGTCCGCGATGTCGCGCAGAATCAGCGGGCGCATGGCCACTTCGCCGTGTTCAAAGAACGATTGCTGCCGTTCAACGATAGCTTCCGCCACTTTCAGGATAGTGTCAAATCGCTGCTGGATGTTCTTCACCAGCCATTTGGCCTCCTGCAGCCGCGAGGACATTTCGCCGTTGCCGCCGCGGTTTTCCGCCAGCAGCCGCGCGTACATCTGGTTGACGCGCAAGCGAGGCACGGCGCCGCCGTTGAGGGCGGCCACCCAGCGTCCCTTGCGTTTTCTGACCGAGACGTCGGGGATCACGTACTGGGTGTCGCTGGCGCCGAAACCGGCGGTGGGGCGGGGGTTGAGGCGGGCGATCAGCGCCTGGGCGGCGCGCAGCGCGGCGTCGTCCACGCCCAGCTGTTTTTTCAGCCGGGTGTAGTCGCGGTTGCCCAGCAAGGCCAGGTGGTCGCGAACGATGGCCAGCGCCAGGCCGCGCTGCGGCTCGTCCGGGTCCAGCCGCTGCAATTGCAGCGCCAGCGCTTCCGGCAGCGAACGCGCGCCGACGCCGGGCGGGTCGAACTGCTGCAGCAGGCGCAGGCCTATCATCAGCTCGTCGGCCTCGATTTCCAGTTCCAGCGGCAGGTGGCTGGCGATGTCTTCCAGCGTCTGGCCCAGATAGCCGTCGTCGTCCAGCTCTTCAATCAGCAGCTGGACGATGGCCTGATCGCGCGTAGGCAGCGCCACTTCGCCCAACTGCGCCAGCAGGTGCTCGCGCAGGCTGATAGGACAGGGCACGTTCAGCATCGGGTCCAGCTCGTCGTCGCCGTCGCCGCGGCGTCCGCCGCTGCCCCAGTCGCTCAGTTCGCCGGTCTCCGCGCCGCGTTCGCCGTCGTCGCCGGAGGCGTCGTCGCGGCTTTCCGCCGGGGCCTCCGGTTCCTGGGCGGC
The DNA here is from genome assembly GCF_021496765.1 of Chromobacterium sp. Beijing. NCBI lineage: Bacteria > Pseudomonadati > Pseudomonadota > Betaproteobacteria > Neisseriales > Chromobacteriaceae > Chromobacterium > Chromobacterium sp. Beijing. Next base: position 2,874,510 of record NZ_CP053750.1, on the reverse strand, counting down.
GGCGTCCGGCGCTTCGCCCTGCGGCGCTTCGTCGCCGCGCTCCAGCAAGGGATTGTCCAGCAAGAAGCGCTCGACTTCGGTCTGCAGGTCGAGGGTGGACATCTGCAGCAGCTTGATCGATTGCTGCAGCTGCGGCGTCAGGGTCAGCTGCTGCGATACCTTGAGCTGAAGTGTCTGTTTCATCGCTTACAGGTGGAAGTGTTCGCCAAGGTAAACTTCGCGCACCTTCTCGTTGTTGACCAGTTCTTCCGGCTCGCCGGAGGCGAGCACCGAGCCTTCGCTGATGATGTAGGCGCGGTCGCAGATGCGCAGGGTTTCGCGCACATTGTGGTCGGTGATCAGCACGCCGATGCCGCGTTCCTTCAGGAAGGAGATGATTTTCTGGATGTCGATCACAGCGATCGGATCGACGCCGGCGAAGGGTTCGTCCAGCAGGATGAAGCGCGGCCGGGTGGCCAGCACGCGGGCGATCTCCACGCGGCGGCGTTCGCCGCCGGACAGCGACAGCGCGCTGCTGTCGCGCAGGTGGCCGATATTGAGGTCGTCCAGCAGCAGGTCCAGTTCCTTGTCCAGTTCCTTGCCCTTGAGGCCGGACACTTCCAGGATGGCGGCGATGTTCTCCTCCACCGTCATGCGGCGGAAGATGGAGGCTTCCTGCGGCAGATAGCCGAGGCCCAGGCGCGCGCGCTGGTGGATGGGGTAGTGGGTGATCACCTGATCGTCCAGGCGAATCTCGCCGTCGTCGGCGCCGATCAGGCCGACGATCATGTAGAAGCTGGTGGTCTTGCCGGCGCCGTTGGGGCCGAGCAGGCCCACCACTTCGCCGCTGGCGATTTCCAGCGCCACGTCCTTGACCACGGTGCGTTTCTTGAAGCGCTTGCGCAGGCGCTCCACCTTGAGCACGCTTTGCGTCATTTGGCGGCTCCGCTGGCGGGTTTGGCCGTCGCCGGCTGGGAGGCGGTGTTCTTGGGCTGCAGGATCACGGTGACGCGGCCCTTGTTGGGGCCGGTGGCGGTGCCGCCGGTCACTTGGTAGGTTTCGTTCTGGGTGTTGTAGGTGATCACATTGCCCACTACCAGGTCGCCTTCGCGCTTGACCCGGGCGTTGCCGGTCAGCACCGCGAGGTTGGCCGCGCTGCTGTAGTCGAGGCGGCTGGACTGGCCTTCCACCCATTCGTTCTTGCCGTCCATTTTCTGGCGGAAGGTGACGATGCGGCCGGTGGCCACCAGGGTCTGGTTTCCCTGCTTGTCCTGGGTGGCGACGACTTTGTCGGCGTTGAGCCGCAAGGTGCCCTGGATGATCACCACATTGCCTTCGCAAGTGGACACGCCCTTGATCTGGTCCATGGTGCAGCCGTTGTCGCTGGTGATTTCCATCGGCTTGGTGCGGTCGGCCTGTTCGGCGTGGGCGACGGAGGCGGCGGCCAGCGCCAGGCCGGCCAGCAGGAGACGGAGCTTATTTTTCATAAATGATCTTGGTGTGAGACAGCAGGTTCAACAAACCTGTCTGTTGCTGGTAGACGAAGCCCACGGAGTTGCCGTGCGATTTGCCCTGAAAGAATACGGTGGGCGCGGCGGAGCGGGCGATTTTCTTGCCGGTGTCGACATGCATGGCGCTGGTGACGACCTTGGTCTCCGGCTTGTCCGCGGCGGCGGGCTGGATCATGGTCGCCTTCTTGTCGAAATAGGCTTGCTGGGTTTTGTTGTTGTAACGGCCGACGTCGCCGATCAACTGGTATTGCAGCGCGCCTTGCTGGTACTGGTAGAGCTCGGGGTTTTCGAAGAAGGCGTCGTCCTTGCCCGGGTATTGCCACATGCGCGAGGCGATCAGCCGCTCGTAGAGCTTGCCTTGCGGGTCGAAGCGGGTGGCGATCAGGTGTTCGGCCACGTACTCGGGCTTGTCCGGGTCCAGTTCGCGGCGGTTGCTGTCCCAGCGCGAGACCTGGTCCAGCCACACGGTCAACAGGCCGGTCAGGCCCACCAGCAGCAGCGGGAACAGGCGGTGGGAGCGCAGCAGGCGGATCATGCCAGATACCTGGCCAGGATGGCGTCGAAGGAACCCTGGGCCTGCATGATCAGCTCGGCCAGCTCGCGCACCGCGCCCTTGCCGCCGGAGCAGCCGGTCACGTAGTGGGCGCGCTGGCGCACCAGAGCCGGCGCTTCCGGCACCGCGACGGCCAGGCCGACGCGGGTGATGATGGGCAGGTCGATCAGATCGTCGCCGATGAAGGCGCATTCCTCGGCCGTCAGGCCGGTGAGTTCCAGCAGTTCGCCCAAGGCCAGTTTCTTGTCGTGCACGCCGCCGTAGTAGTGGTCGATGTGCAGCGCCTGGGCGCGATGCTCGACGCAGCGGTCGGCGCGGCCGGAGATGATGGCCAGCTGGACCCCGGTGGATTGCAGCAGGCGCAGGCCCAGGCCGTCCTGCACATTGAAGGATTTGCTTTCTTCGCCGTGGGCGTTGTAGTAGATGCGGCCGTCGGTCATCACGCCGTCCACGTCCATGATCAGCAGCTTGACCTTGCGGGCCTGCTCAAAAATGCTTTGCATGCTTGTCCTTGCTAATGCCGGCGACTCAGATCACGCCGGCCTTGAATAGATCGTGCAGATGCAGCGCGCCTATCAATTTGTTGCTTTCATCTACGACCAGCAGGCTGGTGATCTTGTTCTGTTCCATCAGGAACACCGCCTCGGTGGCCAGCTTTTTGGGGCTGATGGTGCGCGGCGAGCGGCTCATCACCTGATCGATGGTCAGATCGTAAAGGTTGGCGGAACGTTCCAGCGTGCGGCGCAGGTCGCCGTCGGTGTAGACGCCCAGCAGGGCGTCGTCGGCGGCGCAGACGGCCAGCATGCCCAGGCGCTTGCGGGACAGTTCCAGCAAGGCGTCCTTCAGCGGCGTGCCCGGCGCCACCCGCGGCAATTCCTCGCCGCTGTGCATGATGTCGGAAACGTGGACCAGCAGCTTGCGCCCCAGGCTGCCGCCCGGATGCGACAGCGCGAAATCGCCCTGGCCGAAGCCGCGCGCGTCCATCAGCGTGACCGCCAGCGCGTCGCCCAGCGCCATCTGCACCGTGGTGCTGGTTGTGGGGGCCAGGCCCAGCGGGCAGGCTTCCTTCTCCACGCGGGCGTCCAGGTGGATGTCGGCCTCCTGCGCCATGGTGGAGCTTTCGCGTCCGGTCATGCAGATCAAGCGCACGCCCTTGCGCTTCAAGGCCGGCAGCAGGGCGATGATTTCGTCGCTTTCGCCGGAGTTGGACAGCGCCAGCACGATGTCCTGGGCGGTGATCATGCCCAGATCGCCGTGGGCGGCCTCGCCCGGGTGAACGAAGAAGGCCGGCGTGCCGGTGCTGGCCAGCGTGGCGGCGATCTTGCGCGCCACGTGGCCGGACTTGCCCATGCCGGTGATCACCAGACGGCCGGCGCTGGCCAGGATCAGGTCCACGGCGGCGAGAAAGTCGCCGTTCAGGCTGCGCGACAGCGCGGTGAGGGCTTCGGACTCTATCTGCAGGACTTCCCGGGCCAATTGGAGCCGGGACGGAGCTTGTACTTTTTCCATAATTCGAAAGTATATCAAAGGTTATAATCGCTGAACGCAGGCTGGTGCATCTTTTGCTTGGCATGTGTTAAAAATTGCAGTCTTTTTCCTTTCTCTCGCTTCAGGAGCCCCGCCGCGCGATGCATTCGTCACTAGCCCCTATCGTCTTGGTTCTGCTGGCCGCGGTGTTGTCGGTGACCTTGTGCCGCAGCCTGAAAGTGCCGGCCATGCTCGGTTATCTGGTGGTGGGCTTTCTGGCCGGCCCCGGCGTGATGAATCTGATTCCGCAAGGCGAGGAAACCGCCTTTCTCGGCGAGATCGGCATTGTCTTCATGATGTTCTCCATCGGCCTGGAGTTTTCCCTGCCCAAGTTGCGCGCGATGCGGCAGCTGGTGTTCGGCGTCGGCTTCGGTCAGGTGGCGGCCACCATGTTGCTGGTGGGTCTGGCGGTGGGCTGGCTCAGCGGCAGTCCGCTGACCGGTTTCGCCGTCGGCGGTGCGCTGGCGATGTCGTCCACCGCCATCGTCAGCAAATTGCTGAACGAGCGTCTGGAGCTGAACCAGGCCCATGGCCAGCTGGCCATTGGCGTGTTGTTGTTCCAGGACATCGCGGTGGTCCCCTTGCTGATTCTGTTCCCGGCCTTCGCCGGCGGCAGCGACACCTTGTGGATGGACCTGGGCCTGGCGGCGCTGAAGGTGGTGGTGGTGCTGGCCTTGCTGCTGTTCTTCGGCCAGCGCCTGCTGCGGCCGTGGTTCCATCTGGTGGCGCGCCAGCGCTCGGGCGAGCTGTTCATGATCAATGTGCTGCTGGTGACGCTGGGCGTGGCCTGGCTGACCGAGCTGTCCGGCCTGTCGCTGGCCTTGGGCGCCTTTGTCGCCGGCATGTTGATTTCGGAAACCGAATACCGCTATCAGGTGGAGGAGGACATCCGGCCGTTCCGCGACATTCTGCTGGGCTTCTTCTTCGTCACCGTGGGCATGAAGCTGGAACTGACGGTGTTGTTCGAGCGTTTCGGCGAAGTGCTGCTGATGCTGGCCCTGCTGCTGCCGATCAAGGTGGCGGTGGTGTTCGGCGTGGCGCGCGGCTTCCGCCACAAGTCCAATGAATCCATGCGCGCCGCGCTGGCCCTGGCTCAGGGCGGCGAGTTCGGCTTTGTGCTGCTGGCGCTGGCCTTGAACCTGCATCTGGTGCCGGCCGGCACCGCTCAGGCGGCGATCGCCGCGATTCTGATCTCGATGCTGATCGCGCCCTTCCTGATCCTGTACGGGGACAAGATCACCCGCCGTCTGATCAAGCAGGATTGGATGTTCCAGGCGCTGGACCTGCACCATATGTTGGTGGAGAGCATGTCCAAGAGCGACCACGTGGTGATCTGCGGCTACGGCCGCAGCGGTCAGGCGCTGGCGCGCTTGCTGGAGGCGGAGGAGATCCCGTTCTTCGCGCTGGACATGGACCCGGAGCGGGTGCGCGAGGCCGGCGAGGCCGGCGATCCGGTGGTGTTCGGCGACGCCGGCAAGCACGAGGTGCTGGTGGCGGCCGGCCTGATGCGCGCCAAGGCGGTGGTGGTGACTTTCGCCGACACCCACGCGGCCTTGCGTATTTTGAGTTCGGTGGAGCATGCGCGGCCGGGGCTGCCGGTGATCGTGCGCACGGTGGACGACAGCGATATGGATCAGCTGCGCCACGCCGGCGCCGACGAGGTGGTGGCCGAGGTGATGGAGGGCAGCCTGATGTTGGCTTCGCAGGCGCTGCTGGTGGTCGGCGTGCCGCCGAGCCGGGTGGTGCGCCGCATCCGCGCGGTGCGCGAGGAGCGCTACGGCCTGTTCCGCGGCTTCTTCCGCGGCGTCAGCGACGAGGGCGAGGGCATGGACGAGGCCTTGGTGCCGCGGCTGCAGAGCATTCAGGTCTGCACCGGAGCGGCGGCGGTGGGCCAGCCGTTGGCCAATCTGCATCTGCGGGATTTGGGCGTGGAATTGAAGGCGATCCGCCGTCAGCGGGTGCGGCGCACTGATTTCGACGACAGTTTCGAGGTGGAGCAGGGCGACGCGCTGGTGTTGCTGGGCACGCCGGAGCAACTGGCGCTGGCCGAGTACCGGATTCTGCAGGGGGAGTAAGGACCGGCGGGAGGACGTCGAACGGCCCTCGCGGCGTGAGCCGCGGGGGCCGTTCGTCTTGATGCTGTTTGTCGGGCGTTAAGGCAGGATGGTGGTGATCTGCTTTTGCAACTGCTGCTTCAGCGCCTGCTGCTTTTCCACCTCGGTCTTCTTGCCCTTGACCATGGCGTTGAAGTCCAGCGCGTAGACCGGCGCGTTCAGCGGGCCGGTGATCTTCAGCGGCACGTTGACGCCCTTGAGGCGGGCGAAGGCCAGCGGGTTGGCCTGCACGTCCATGGTGTAGTCGACGATGCTTTGCTTCAGGTCTATCTTGCCGCCGCCGCCCACATTCATCAGCTGGGAAGCGAGCTTCAGGTCCTGGCTGCGCGCCACGCCCTTGTCCAGGCGGAAGCTGCTGGACAGCGTGGCGAAGGTGGTTTTCTGGTCGTTCTGCGCGGCGCTGTTCCATTCCTTCAGCTCGGCCGGCAGGTTCTTCAGCGCCGCCACCAGGTCGATGCCGGTCAGCGCGCCGTTGTTCAAGCTCATCTGCACATTGCCGCTCAGGGTGTCGCGCAGCTGGGCGAAGGATTTGCCGTCGGCGTTGATGTCTATCTTGCCGTTGCCCTTGCCGTCCAGGCGGCTGAAGTTGAACAGGTCCACCAGCAGCGGGCGGATCTTCATGCCCTGCAGCGTCTGGTTCACTTTCAGCTGCGGCACGTCGCGGCGGCTGAGGCTGGCGTCGCCTTGCAGCCTGCCTTCGTAGATGTCGGCCGACATCTGGTCCAGCTCCAGCTCGCGCGGGTTGATGCGCACATTGCTGCTGATCTGCTTGATGCGGAAGCGGCCCACCGCCAGCTCGCCCACCGCCACCTTGCCGGTGAGGTCGAACAGGTCCAGCCAGTCCAGCGGGATGTCGCCGGTGTTCTGGAAGATGGCCACCGGATCGCCCTTGCTTTCCGGCAGGTAGCGGTTCAGGTCCAGACGGCCCACCGACACCGTGGCTTCGTGGCGCGGCTTGATCAGGCCGTACTGGCTGACGGTGACGGCGAGGTCGGAGCCGTCCATCTTGCCGGCGACGCGCAGATTGAAGCGCGGCTCGTCCAGATCGCCGTCCAGCGCGCCGTCCATGGTGGACACCAGCTTGCCGCGCGGCAGCAGCGGGGTGGTGATGGTGGAGGTCAGCGCCAAGGGCTGCATCCGCAATTGATTCATGCCGGCCAGGGACAGCGGCGCGTTGAGCTTGACGTTGACCTTGGTGGAGCCGGCCAGCCAGTTGAAGTCGCCGTGCAGCTTGTCGGCGTACAGGCCGGCTTCGTTGAGTTTGAGGTTTTCCAGCGCGGCTTCCAGCTGGTACTGGCTGCGCGCGTAGCTGAGCTTGGCGCTCAGCTGGCCGGAAGGCATGGTCAGCTCGTCGAAGCTGGCGTTGATCTGCGGCAGCGCCAGGTGGACTTCGCTGCTGGGCCGCTCGCTGCTGAAGGCGAGCGCCACATTGCTGCCGGTGGCCTGCAAGGTGGCGAAATTGAGTTTGTACTGGCCGCTGACGGTGAGTTTGCTTTCGCCCAGGCCGGGAACCTGGGTCATCGCCACCGCGTCCAGCGCCTCCAGGCTGACCTGGTCGTCCTGGATGGACAGCGGCGTGTTGACCGCCAGGCGCACCGGGCGCGAGCCCTGTTCCAGGATGGCGCCGGCGCTGAGGCTGGCGCCGCCGCGCAGATCGTCCGCGTCCAGGCTGATGCTGGCGACGCGGCTGTCGGTATGGGTCATCTGGTCGGACAGCACCAGGGTGCCCTCGCGTATCTTCAGCGTGTCCAGCTTGATGGAGAAGCTGCTCTGGCTATGGCGCTGAAACAGATCGGCGATGGACAGGCGGCCGTCTTCGCCGCGGCTGATGTTGGCGCTGGGGCCGTACAGCGCCACCGAGCTCACTTCGCGGTTGCCGAACAGCAGTGGCCACCAGGCCAGGCCGACGCGCAATTCCTCCACGCGGGCAAACGGCGTTTGCTGGCCCGGTTCGGAGACAGAGAGCTTTTCGATCTGGATGCCGGGAGAGGGGAACAATATCGGGGTGACGCGGCCTTCGATGCTGATGACGCGGCCGGTGTCCTGCAAGGCGTGCGACAGGGTGCCGCGCACCTGAGCTTCATTAAATTGCCAGTAGATCAGCGATTGCACCAGCACGACGACCGCCACTAGCGCGGTGAGGCTGTAAACAGCGATGCGAAGCCACAGCCGGCCGGAGTTCAATTTCATGGGTGGATGCTCGGATGGGCCATGCCAGCGGTTTGATCTAGGTTACGGGTTGGGAAATCGGACTGGAGCGGGTGAAGGGAATCGAACCCTCGTCGTAAGCTTGGGAAGCTTCTGCTCTACCATTGAGCTACACCCGCGCGTTTTCGGCTAGAGCGCCCGAATGTAGCGTTTTTTGCCTGTTTTGGCAAGGCGCGCCGCCGCTGTGGGCGGTTCCGGCGACGGCGCGGGCGCTAAGCGATTGATAAAAAAGCACACGCTCAAGAGCCTCCGCCCAGCCCGGCCAGCAGGTCTTCCAGTTGATCGGTGGCCTGGCCCCAGCCGCTGGCGAAGCCCATCGCCTCGTGTTCGCGCAGGTCGGCCTCGGTCCAGTGCAAGACGTCCGCGCGGTAATGCGTCTTGCCGTCGCGGGGCTGGAATTCCAGCGTCACGGTCATGAAGGGCTTGGCCGAAGGCAGCCAGGCTTCGGTGTAAGCGTCGGTGAACACCAGACGGCGCCCGGGCCGCACTTCCAGATAGACGCCGCGATTGGGGAAGTCCTGTCCTTCCGGACTGCGCATCACCACCAGGCTGGAGCCGCCGGGCCGGACGTCCAGTTCGGCCGAGGCCACCGTCCACGGCCGCGGGGTGAACCATTGGCATAGCAGTTCGGGGTCGGTCCAGGCGCGGTAAACCTGTTCCGGCGGAGCGTCGATCAGGCGTTCCAGCGTTAGCCGGTAGGGGGCGTGGGCTTGGCTCATGCGCGGCCTTTAGGGTGAGGGTGTCGGCTCAGATTAGTTCTTTGTCATGAGCTCCGCAATCCCGTTGCCGGAATTTGCCGGCGCAGCGCCTGCGCCAGGCGGGCGACGCCTTGCTCCAGTTGCTCCGCTTCCAGCGCGCCGAAACCCAGGCGCAGCGCCGGGATGTCGCGGCCGTCGTCGGCGAAGGCGCCGCCGGGCAGGAAGCGTACGCCCGCGCTGCGCGCGTCCGCGCCCAGCCGCGGCATGTCCACCCAGGACGGCAGCCGCAGCCAAAGCGCCAGCCCGCCTTCCGGCAGCTCGTATTCGGCCAGGCCGGCCAGATGGCGGTCTATCGCGTCGGCCAGCGCCTGGCGGCGCGCGCGGTAGATGCGCAGCGCGCGGCGGAGATGGCGTTTCAGTTCGCCGCTGTGCATCAGTTCGGCCACCGCCAGTTCGGTGACGGCGTTGCCTTGGCGGTCTATCAGCATGATGTCGGCGGCGCAGCGCTGGATGAGGGCGGGCTCGGCCACCAGGTAGCCGACGCGCAGCCCCGGCGCCAGCACTTTGGACAGGGAGCCGACGTAAACGATGCGCTCGGCGGCGTCCAGGCTGGCCATGGGCAGCACCGGGCTGCGGCTGTAGTGGAATTCGTGGTCGTAGTCGTCCTCGATGATGGCGAAACCGTAGCGTCGCGACAGGGCCAGCAATTGCAGCCGGCGTTCGGCCGGCATCATCCGCGTGGTCGGATACTGGTGGTGAGGGGTCAGGTAGACGGCCTTGACCGGCTGGCTCCGGCACAGCCGCTCCAGCGCGTCCGGACGCATGCCGGCGGCGTCCTGTTCCACGTCCAACGGCCGCGCGCCCAGAGAGCGAAAGGCTTCGCGCGCCGGCGGATAGCTGAGCGCGTCCAGCGCCACCGCGTCGCCGGGCCGCAGCAGCGCGCGGCCGGCCAGATAGATGCCCATCTGGCTGCCGCGCACCAGGCAGATGCGTTCGGCGTCGGCGTTGAGCCCGCGCTCCATGTCCAGCATTTCCGCCAAGGCCTGGCGCAAGGGCAGTTCGCCGCGCGGGTCGCCGTAGGCCAGACGCCCGGCGCGGGCCGCGGCGATCAGCGCGCGGCGGTAGGCGCGGCCCAGCACGTCGAAGGGAATCAGCCGCGAATCCGGCACGCCGTCGCCAAAGTCGATGTCGTCGTGCGCGGGGACGCTTGCGGGCGTCCGCGCGGCGGCCGGCGCGGACCGCGGCGACAGCAGCGGCAGGCTGGGCGCGACGAAGGTGCCGCGCCGGCCCTGCGTCAGCAGCCAGCCTTGCGCCGCCAGTTCCTCGTAGGCCAGCACCGCGGTCTTGCGGTTGATGCCCAGCTGCGCCGCCAGTTCGCGGCTGCCCGGCAGCGGCGCGCCCGGCCGCAGCCGGCCGCGTTGGATGTCGGCGCTGATCTGCTGGGCGATTTGCAGATGCACCGGCAGCCCGCCGTCTCTATCCAGGCTCAGTTGCAAATCCCATTTTCGCAGCATGCCGCGGACTCCTTTCCTGGCTCTCGTTCCCGTTTCTGGACCATCAATCTTATCAAAACTGGATGTTTTTGCTGGTCCAGCGGCAGCTTAAAGTGATCGGGATGGACATTCAAGGAGCGGCAAATGACACAAGAGGCAGACAGCGGCGCAGGCCGCTACCGGCTGGCGGCGATAGAGAGGCTGGGGCGCGAGGTCTGCGGTCTGCAGCTGGAGTGCGCCGACGCGGCGCCGCTGTTTTTCCGCAGCGGGCAATTCGTTTCGGTGACGGCTCCGGGCGGGCTGACGCGCAGTTACTCGATGGCGGCGCCGCCGCGCGCCGACGGCGGCGTGGAGTTGCACGTGCGGCTGCAGCCGGGCGGGGCGTTTTCGGAATGGCTGCGCCGGCAGGCGCGGCCGGGCGACGCGCTTTGGCTGCAAGGGCCCTACGGCGATTGCGTGTGGCGGGAGGACTCCGGCGTCGATCAGGCCGTGATGCTGGCCACCGGCACCGGGATCGCGCCGCTGCGGGCGATGTTGCAGCAGGGCCTGGGCGCGGCCGGGCGGCGGCCGGTGACCCTGTACTGGGGCGGCCGCAAGGCGGACGACCTGTATTTGCTCGAGGAGCTGCGAGCCTGGGAGCGCGAGCGGCCGGGATTCCGCTTCGAGCCGGTGCTGTCCGAGCCCGATCCGGGCTGGGACGGCCGGCGCGGTTTCGTCCAGCAGGCGGCGGCCGAGGATTTTCCCTGTTTGCGCACCGCGGAGGTCTACGCCTGCGGCGCGCCGGCGATGGTGGATGCGGCGCGCCGATTGCTGACGCGGCAGCGCGGCTTGCCGGAAGAGCGTTTCCTGGCCGACGCCTTCCAGCCGGCGGCGTCGGCCGCGCCGAGCGCGGCCCTCATGGCGGTGAGCGTTCGCGCCGCGGACGGCGGGGAGCGGCGGCTGGAAGCGCCCGCCGCCGGCAGCCTGATGCAGGCGCTGGCCGCCGCCGGCCTGATGCGCGGCGTCTGCGGCGGGCAGGCCGCCTGCGGCACTTGCCTGGTGCGCGTCGAGCCGGACTGGTTGCCGCGTTTGCCGGCGATGGAGCGCGCGGAGCGTCGGCTGCTGGCGGCGCTGGAGCTGTCGGAGGCGGACGAGGGCCGCTGCCGGCTGGCCTGCCAGATCGCCCTGCAGCCAAGCTTGCACGGTTTACAGATAGCCATACCCGGGTAGGCGACCGCCTGCCCGCACTCAAGCACAGGAGCATGAAATGGAAGCAAGCATTGAACAATCGGCGCTGGAGGGCGTGGGCCCGGCCTTCGATCCGCAGCAATTGATGGCGGTGCGGGACAAAACCCGGCAGGCGATCGCCCTGATCGCCGCGGCGATGCGGCCGGGCATGCTGGAGGAGGACGCGGTGGAACAGGCCAAGGACATCCTGGCCGAGCGCGGCATGCTGCGCGGCTGGCACGACGTCTACGTGCGTTTCGGCCGCAACACGCTGAAGACTTTCGGCGCGGCCTCCGATCCCGGCGTGCGTCTGGGCGAGGACGATATTTTCTTCATCGACATCGGCCCGGTGTGGAAACAGTGGGAGGGCGACGGCGGCGACAGCTTCGTCACCGGCGCCGATCCCGAGATGGCGCGCTGCGCCGCCGACGCCCGCGCCATCTTCCACGAGGTGAGGCGCAAATGGGCGAGCGAGGGCTGTAGCGGGCGCGAGCTGTACCGCTTCGCCGAGGACTGCGCCGCCGGCCGCGGCTGGGCCTTGAACCTGGATCTGTCCGGCCACCGGCTGGCGGACTTCCCGCACGCGGCCATCCACGAGGGGCCGCTGGCGGAGGTGGACTTCACGCCGGCGCGCATGCTGTGGGTGTTGGAGATCCACATCCGCCATCCGTCCCGGCCTTTCGGCGCTTTCTTCGAGGACATGTTGCTGGAGGATGCCTGCTTCGCGGAGTGAGGGCCGCCTAGGTCTGGCTTAGAGCCTGTTCAAAGTCTCGCGAGCGAGAGCGAGACAAGGCGAAAACGAGCGAAAAAGCGGAATGTACTCGTGGTACATGAGCATTTTGAGCTTGTACTCGCCGTGCAAGGCGGCCTGAAGCGCAGCAGGCTTTGAATAGGTTCTTACAAGCCCAGTTCGCTCAGACCGGGATGATCGTCCGGCCTGCGCCCCAGCGGCCAGTGGAACAGGCGCTCGTCCTCGCGGATGGCTAGATCGTTGATGCAGGCGTAGCGGCGCTGCATCAGGCCGTCGGCGGCGAACTCCCAGTTTTCGTTGCCGTAGGAACGGAACCACTGGCCAGCCTCGTCCCGCCATTCGTAGGCGAAGCGCACCGCGATGCGCTCGCCGTCGTGAGCCCATAGTTCCTTGATCAGCCGGTACTCGTGTTCGCGCCGCCATTTTCGGCTGAGGAAGTCGATGATCTGCGCGCGGCCGCGCGGGAATTCGGCGCGGTTGCGCCATTGGCTGTCTTCGGTATAGGCCTGGGCCACGCGTTCCGGATTGCGGCTGTTCCAGCCGTCTTCGGCCAGGCGGACCTTGAGGATGGCGCTGTCGCGATCGAAGGGCGGCAGCGGCGGGCGGAGTTCTGGTGCGTGCATGACGACGTTCCTGTCTGGTGAGGGAAGGCGCCCAGTGTGCGCCGGGCCGGCGGCAGGCGGAATATCCGCGGCGGACAATGCAGTGTTGCGCGGAGCGGAAGAACGCGTCCGGCGCGGACTGGCGCGCCGCCCGCGCTTGAGGCAGACTGCCGGACTGGGGCGCTCCGCCAGATCTTGCCGAATCCACGCCGTGAACAAATACAGCCAAATCTTTTCCGACATCGTCGCCGACATCGACAACCAGCGTTACCAGCAAGGCGACCGCATTCCTTCCGAAACCGAGCTGATGCAGGGCTACGAGGCCAGCCGCGGCACCGTGCGCAAGGCGGTGGACATGTTGCAGGAGCGCGGCTATGTGCAGAAGATTCACGGCAAGGGCGTGTTCGTGCTGCGCTCCGGCAATATCGAGTTCCAGCTCAGCGGCATCGTCAGCTTCAAGGAGGCGCATCAGCACCTGGGTCGCCGCGTCAGCTCCCGGGTGGCGGAGATGGAGACGGTGCCGGCGGACGCGCAACTGGCGCGTCTGCTGGACGTGCGCGAGAAAACCCCGCTGCTCAAGATCAAGCGGGTGCGCAATATCGATAATGAAAACGTGATCCTGGACATCAATTACTTCGTGGCCAGCCTGGTGCCGGGCCTGGACCGGGAGGCCGCCGCCGGCTCCATCTACGAATTCATCGAACAGCGGCTGGGCCTGAACATCAGTTACGCGCGCCGGGTGATAGAGGCGCAGGCCTGCGGCGACGACGATCGCCGCTATCTGGATCTGAACGGCATGGACCACGTGATCGTGGTCAAGAACCACACCCATCTCTACGACGGACGTCAGTTCGAATACACCGAGTCCCGCCACCGGCTGGACAAATTCTTCTTCTCCGACGTCGCCCGCCGCAAATAGCGGCGCGGCGGCGCGCGCCGTCATTCCTTGATCTGAAGCGATCCGTCGCGCCTGTTGCGTTCACGCACGGAGGCGTTTGATTTTGCGCAAACTCGTCTATACGAGTGTTGACACAACTCGTCTGTACCAGTTAGCGTGCCATCAGCATCGGCGGCGCTTGCCAATATCGCCGCCAGGTTTGATAACGGGCTAGACGGCGCAGACCGTCGGCCGAGAGATACAGGGACCCTCAGATGAGCCACGATTACCAGAAGATAGCCGCGCAGATACTCGAAGCGGTGGGCGGCCGCGACAACCTCCAGCAGGCCGCGCACTGCATTACCCGGCTGCGCCTGTCCTTGAAGGACGAAAGCCGGGTGGACCAGGAGGCCTTGCGCCAGGTGGACCTGATCAAGGGTCAGTTCAGTCACGGCGGCGTGTTTCAGATCGTGATCGGCTCCGGCGACGTGGACCGGGTCTACCAGCCCTTGATCGAACTGGCGGCGCTGCAGCGCGCCACCGTGGCCGAGGTCAAGGCCAGCGGCGATCAGAAGCAGGGCCGCTTGCAACAGCTGGTCAAGGTGTTCTCCGACGTGTTCATGCCCATCCTGCCCGCCATCATCGTGGCCGGCCTGCTGATGGGCTTGAACAATCTGCTGGGCGCCAAGGGCATGTTCATCGACGGCAAGAGCCTGCTGGACGCCTACCCGGGCCTGGACGGGGTGTGGGGCTGATCAATATGATGGCCAACACCTCCTTCGTCTTCCTGCCGGCGCTGGTGGGCTGGTCGGCGGCCAAGCGCTTTGGCGGCAGTGAGGTGCTGGGCATCGTGCTGGGCCTGCTGCTGGTGCATCCGGACCTGCTCAACGCCTGGAACTACGGCAAGGCCGCCGCCGGCCTGGACGGCGCCGCGCTGCCGTATTTCGATGTGCTGGGCTGGTTCCGCATTGAGAAAGTGGGCTACCAGGGGCAGATTCTGCCCATCCTGGCCGCCACCTGGGTGATGTGCAGGGTGGAGCTGTGGCTGCGGCCGCGGGTGCCCAATTCCGTCCAGCTGCTGGTGGTGCCCATCGTCACCATCGTGGTCAGCGGGGTGCTGGCGCTGGCGGTGATCGGCCCGGTGGCGCGCCACCTGGGCATCGCCATCACCGACGCGCTGGTCTATGTGTTCAACCTGGCGCCCGTGCTGGGCGCGATGCTGTTCGGCGCCTTGTACGCGCCGCTGGTGTTGACCGGCATGCACCATATGTTCATCGCGGTGGATCTGCAGCTGATCGCCAACCAGGGCGGCACCTTCATCTGGCCGATGATCGCCTTGTCCAATATCGCCCAGGGCAGCGCCGCGCTGGCGATGTTCTGGCTGGCGCGCGCCAGCAATGAGAGGAGCATGGCGTCCACCTCGGCGATTTCCGCCTTCTTCGGCATCACCGAGCCGGCGATGTTCGGCGTCAACCTGCGCTACAAGCTGCCGTTCTACGCGGCGCTGGCCGGTTCCGCGCTGGCGGCGGCCACCATCACCCTCAGCCATGTGCGCGCTTCGGCGATAGGCGTCGGCGGCCTGCCGGCCTTCATCTCCATCATTCCGCAGCAGATTCCGATGTTCCTGGTGGGCATGGTGGTGGCCCTGGTGACGCCGTTCGCGCTGACCTGGGTATTGGCGCGCCGTCAGCTGCCGCAGTCCTGATACGAAAGCCGTTCCGATGAACAAGAATTTGAAATCCGCGGTGGTGTACCAGATTTACCCCAAGAGCTTTTACAGCCACCACGGCACGGCCACCGGCGATCTGCTGGGGGTGGCGGACAAGCTGGACTACCTGGCCTGGCTGGGGGTGGATTATCTCTGGCTGACGCCGTTCTACCGCTCGCCGCAGCGCGACAACGGCTACGACGTCAGCGATTACTACGCCATAGACCCGGCCTACGGCAGCATGGCCGATTTCGAACTGCTGCTGGCCGAGGCGCGGCTGCGCGGCATCGGGGTGATGCTGGACATCGTGGTCAACCACACTTCCACCGAGCATCCGTGGTTCCGTCAGGCCTTGCAGGGCCGGGACAATCCCTATCGGGATTTCTACATCTGGCGCGACCGGCCCAATAACTGGCGCTCCAAGTTCGGCGGATCGGCCTGGAGTGGGACGAGGCCAGCGGCCAGTATTATCTGCACCTGTTCGACAAGACCCAGGCGGATCTGAACTGGGACAACCCGGCGGTGCGGCGCGCGGTGTTCGACATGATGAACTTCTGGGCGGACAAGGGCGTGTCCGGTTTCCGGCTGGACGTGATCAATCTGATTTCCAAGGACCCGGCCTTTTCCGAGGACGACAGCGACGGCCGCCATTTCTACACCGACGGCCCACGGGTGCACGAATACCTGCAGCAGATGCACCGCGAGGTGTTCGCCGGCCGCGATCTGATGACGGTGGGGGAGATGTCGTCCACCTCGCTGGAGCACTGCGTCGCCTATTCGCATCCCGAGCGGCGCGAGTTGTCGATGACCTTCAACTTCCACCATTTGAAAGTGGATTACCCGGACGGCGAGAAATGGCGCGCGGCGCCCTTCGATTTCATCGCGCTCAAACGCATCCTGTCTGATTGGCAGCGCGGCATGCACGAGGGCGGCGGCTGGAACGCGCTGTTCTGGTGCAACCACGATCAGCCGCGAGTGGTGTCGCGCTTCGGCGACGCCGGCCGCTACCGGCTGGAGTCCGCCAAGATGCTGGCGACCACGCTGCACGGCCTGCAAGGCACGCCCTACATCTATCAGGGCGAGGAAATCGGCATGGCCAACCCCGGCTTCGCCGATATCGACGACTACCGCGACGTGGAAACCCGCAACGCCTATCGCCAGCTGCTGGCCGACGGCCTGGGGCGGGAAGAGGCGATGGCGGCGATCCGGCAGAAGTCGCGCGACAACTCGCGCACGCCTATGCAATGGGACGACGGCCGCTTCGCCGGCTTCTCGCGGCGCGAGCCGTGGATAGGGCTGGCGCCGGACGCGGAGACGGTGAACGTCGCCGCCGCGCGCCGCGACCCGGACTCGGTGCTGCAGCATTACCGGCGTTTGATCGCGCTGCGCAAGCAGTACCCGATCTTCAGCGACGGCGATTACCGCTGCCTGACGCCGGACGATACGGCGCTATGGGTCTACGCGCGGACCGGAGCGCGCGAGAAGCTGCTGGTGATCAGCAATTTCAGCGCCGAGGAGCGCGACTATTCGCCGCCGGCCGACTACCTGGGCCCGGATCACGCCTGGCAGCTGCTGTGCGCCAATTATGCCGACGCGGCGGCGCATCCCGCCCGGGCGCGGCTGCGGCCTTACGAATCGTTGATGTACCGCGCCGTTCTGAACTGAGCCTCAGATTTTCGAGGAGTGAATCCTCTGCGAGCTGCCGGCATTCCCGGCCGGCAGGCCGCGCTGTGCCCAAAACTAAGGGAAATGGAGAGAACAATGACTCAATTCGCACCCCGCGGCCTGGCCTTGCTGGCCTTGTCCGCCCCCTGCTGTTTCCCGGTGTCGCGCAAGCGCTGGATTTTCACGGCTACGCCCGCCTGGGCGCCGGCGGATCGGACGGCGGCGGCAAACAGAGCTGCTTCCAGCTGGCCGGCGCCGAAACCAAGTACCGGCTCGGCAACGAATGCGAGCAGTACGCCGAACTGGAACTGGGCCAGCAGCTGTTCCAGGCCGACAACGGCAGCAAGCTCAGCGTGGTGGGCATGGCCAGCCTGTACAACCGCAACGGCCATTCGCTGACTTTCCAGGGCGACAACGGCAATGTCCGGCTACCGCAGGCCTACGCCAAATGGAGCGACATCCCGCAGCTGAACGGCGCCACGCTGTGGGCCGGCCGGCGCTACTACAAGCGTCACGACGTGCATATCGCCGACTTTTATTTCTGGAACCCCAGCGGCACCGGCTTCGGCCTGGAGGATTTCAAGCTGGGCCAAGCGCTCAAGCTCAGCTACGCCTTCTCGCGCAACGACAATTGGTGGCAGGCGGACCAGGCCAATAAGCATGATCTGCAATTGGGCGGCATCGCCGTCAATCCCGGCGGCGAACTGAGCCTGGGCCTCAGCTACATCCAGCGCGCCGGACAGGTGGCGGGCGCGAACAGCGGCTGGTCGCTCAGCGCGCTGCACGAGCAAAAAGGCGTGTTGGGCGGCCGCAATCTGTTCTCGCTGCAATACGGGGTGGGACCGGGCACCGGCCTGGGCGGCACCGGCAGCCTCGTCAGCGACAGCGGCGCGCGCCGCAGCCGCCTGGTGGAGGCGCTGGACTGGCAGGCCACGCGCGAGTTCGGCGGCCAGCTGATGCTGGCCTGGCAGCGCGACGCGCGGCCGGACGGCGGGCAGACCTGGTGGTCGGCCGGCGCGCGGCCGGTCTACGCCTTCGGCGAGCGCTTCAAGCTGGCGGCCGAGCTGGGTTTCGACCGGGTCAAGGCCGCCGACGGACAGGTCCGCACCCTGAGCAAGTTCACCATCGCGCCGACGCTGGCGCTGGACAAGGCGTTCTGGAGCCGGCCGGAACTGCGCTTCTTCTACACCTACGCGCGCTGGAACCGCGCCGCCCAGCAGGCGGCCGCGCCCGGCTCGACGCTGGCCGAAGGCGGCGCCTTCGGCAACGCGCTCAGCGGCTCCACCTTCGGGGTGCAGCTGGAGCATTGGTGGTGAGCGGCGTTTGAGCGCAAGGGGGCGGACCATCAAATTTTTTGAACGTCTCGCCCGGATAATTGATCTGTCGATCCCGTCCGGCGGCTGTTAGATTGCCTGTCTGACGCTAGACGGGAGGGACTATGCCGGACATCAACGCTCTTTTTCGGGCCCGCGTCGGCTGGGACGCGCAGCGGCCGCTGGCTTTCGAGGACATCGACGCCTTGCTGCGCGAGACGGCCTTGAGCCTGCCGTTTGAAAACCTGAGCCTGTTCCAGGGCGGGCCCGAGCCCATCAGCGAGCACAGCCTGCTGGAAAAAATCGCGCTGCGCGACGAAGGCGGCCTGTGTTACGAACTCAATCCTTTGCTTTATCTCTTCCTGCGCCGCAACGGCCTGGAAGCCAGCCTGATCCGCGCGACGATCTTCGATGAAGACAGCCAGGACTGGTTGCCGCTGGGCGGCACCCATGTCGCCATTCTGCTGTGGCATCAAGGCCAGGGCTATCTGCTGGATTGCGGCTACGGCCTCAAGCAGCCGCTGCGCATGGTGCCGCTGTGCGGCGAAGTGGCGCGCTCCGCCAACGGCGACTACCGAGTGGCCTGGCCGGCCGGCGCCGGCTTCGCGCAACTGGAGCGGCGGCCGCCGGGGGAGGGCGAGAGCTGGCGCATCGCCTACGGTTTCGATCTGGACGACGAGATCGCCGATTGCGGCGCGCTGAGCGAGATCCAGCGCCGCATCGCCGAGGATCCGCGCTCGCCGTTCAACAAGAGCCGGCTGATGGCCCTGCTGACCGCCGAAGGCAGCCGGGTGCTGACCGAGGACGCGCTGACCGAGACCCGCAACGGCAGGCAATGCCGGCTGACACTGGCGCCGGGCGAGTTCGAGACCTTCCGCCGGCTGTTCACCCGGCGCTTTAGCGCGTCGCCGGGCTGAGCGGCGAGGGCTTGCCGCCCGCGCCGGGACAGGTACACTGAGGCCCTGATCCATTGCCGGGAGTTTCGCCGCCATGTCCGCCCTGTTTCGCTCCGTCCGCCGGTTCGCGCCGGCGCGCATGCTGCTGGCCCGTCCGCGGCTGGTGATCGCCGCCGCCGTCGGCCTGCTGACCGTGCTGGCGCTGCCCTGGCTGTTGCCGATGCGGGAGATCACCCGCTACATCGTCGGCTGGAACGCCGGCGCCGCGCTCTATCTGGCGCTGGTGGCCTGGATGATGTTCAGCGAGGGCCGTCAGCACATCCGCCATTGGGCCAGGCTGGAGGACGAGGGGCAGACGCTGGTGATGACGCTGGCCGTTTTGGCGGCGCTGGCCAGCCTGGCCGCCATCGTGCTGGAGCTGGCGGCGGTCAAGGACCTGCACGGCTGGCCGCGCGCCGTCCACGTCGCGCTGGCCATCCTGACCATTTTTTCCTCCTGGGCCTTTATTCACGTGATGTTCGCGCTGCATTACGCGCGCGCCTACTACGCCGCCCACGCGCGCGGCCTGGCGCCGGGCCTGGAGTTTCCCGGCAAGGAGGAGCCGGATTACGGCGACTTCCTCTATTTCGCCTGCATCATAGGCACGTCCGGACAGACGGCCGACGTCAGCTACACCACCAGCGCCATGCGCAAGGTGGGCACGCTGCATTGCGTGCTGTCCTTCTTTTTCAACGCCACGGTGTTGGCCTTGATGATCAATATCGCCGCCGGCCTGATCTGATGCCGGCGCGCAGCGAGACCCCATGTTGAATGCTTTGAAATTATTGCTCTTGTTCGGCCTGACCGCGGTGGCGGAAATCGTCGGCTGTTACTTGCCCTGGCTGTGGCTGCGCAAGGAGGGGCCGTGGTGGCTGTTGCTGCCGGCGGCGCTGGCCTTGACGCTCTTCGTCTGGTTGCTCAGCCTGCATCCGGCGGCGGCGGGCCGGGTCTATGCCGCCTACGGCGGCGTCTACGTGGCGGTGGCGCTGTTGTGGCTGTGGCTGGTGGACGGCGTGCGGCCCAGTGTTTGGGACATGGCCGGCGCGGCGGTGGCCTTGTGCGGGATGGCCATCATCATGCTGGCGCCGCGGCCGGTCTGAGAACGGATTGTCTATCCGCCGCGTGGCGAGACGACATGAAAAAACCGGGCTTGGGCCCGGTTTTTTTTGACGGCGGCGCGGCTCAGGCGGCCGGCGGCAGGGTGTCGGCGAAGGACGGCCGCGTCATCAGCCGCTCCAGCAGGCTGGCCAGATTGGGATGGCTGTCGCGCCAGTCTATTTCCGGGAAGCGGAAATCCAGATAGCCCAGGCAGGCGCCGACGGCGATATCGGCCAGGCTGTAGCTCACGCCGTTGCACCATTGGCGGTCGGCCAGATCGGCGGCGAGCGCGGCCAGGCCGCGGTCTATCTTGCCGCGTTGGCGCGCGATCGCTTCCGGCATCTGCTTGTCGTCCGGGCGCCGTTTTTCCAGCACGATGGCCACCGCGGCGTCGACGATGCCGTCGGCCAGCGCTTCCCAGCGGCGGGTGGCGATCAGCAGGCGGTTTTCCTGCGGCAGGATGCGCGACACCGGGGAGATATTGTCCAGATACTCGGCGATGACGCGCGAGTCGTACAGCGTCGAGCCGTCATCCAGTTCCAGAACCGGCACCTTGCCCAGAGGATTGTAGTCGCCGACGCGGGTATCCGCGTTCCACGGCACGTCCTCCTCCAGCGGGCAGTCTATTTTCTTTTCGGCCAGCACGATGCGCACCTTGCGGGCGTAGGGGCTGGTCAACGAGGCGATCAGTTTCATGTTTCGGGTCGTTCTGGATGATGGCTGGCGAAGTGCTCGCCGGACGCGAGGCCTGGCGAGCGACTACTTTAGCGCAATGCCGTGGCGGCTGGAAGGCTTACTTCAACTCCACCTTGCCGCTGACTTGCAGTTGCAGTTGCGATTGTCCTGGCTGCAGGTCCGGTTGGGCCACTTCCGCGTTGGCTGCCATGCCGGCGGCCTTCATCATCATCGGCGGGCGGAAGATGGGCGACTGGCTGCCTATGTCCAGTTCCTTGATATTGCTGACGTTTTTGCCAATCGCCTTGGCGGCGATCTTGGCCTGGGCTTCCAGATTGGCGATGGCCTCCGGCAGCATGCTCTGCTCGGCTTCCTTGCGCGCCTGGTCGGACACGCTGAATTGCAGTCCTTGCAGCAACAGGTTCTGTTGCAGTTTGGCCATCAGTTCGGCGGCCTGGGTGAAGTCGCGGCTCTTCAGCTGGATTTCCACCCGGCCTTGCCAGCCCTGAATCTTGCCGTTTTTGTCGTAATTGGGCCAGGTGTTGTAGCCGCCGCTGGACAGCTGCACCTTGGAGTAGTTGCGGCCCAGCGCAATGCCCTGGGCGGCGGCCTTGTTAAGCCTATCGGCCAGCACCGCCGGCTGGGCGTTGCTCATTTGCTGGTAGAAGGTGGCGCTGATCTGGTCGTTGGCCACTTCGCGCTGCGCGCTGGCGGACAGATTGAGCTGGGTGCTTTCGGCCAGCGCCGGGGCGGCGCTGACGGCGAACAGGGTTCCGAGGCTGGCAAGCAAGAGAGTTGGTTTGTTCATGTGTCGATTCCCATGACATTGTTGTCTTGATCGGAAAAGTCCGATTTGCAGTGTGTAGGCCCATCATGCCCGAGAAAAGTTTCCGACGGCATACTGCCCTTCGGCCAGTTCTATCCGGTTGCGGCCGTTGCGCTTGGCCCGGTAGAGCTGGCCGTCCGCGGCGCGGAACAGGCTGGAGAGGCCGTCGTAAGGCTGCTGGCTGGTGCTGGCCACCCCGATGCTGACGCTGACGCGCAAGGGCGGGCGGCGGCGGCCGGTTGCGGCCGCAGCGCGTCCACCGCGCGCAGGATGCGTTGCGCGGCCGCGTGCGCGTCCTCCAGGCCGGTGCGCGGCAGCAGCATCACGAACTCCTCGCCGCCGTAACGGCCGACGATGTCGTCGCGGCCCGCCTCCGCGCGCAGGCAGGCGGCCAGTTGCTGCAGCACCAGGTCGCCGCACTGGTGGCCGTAGCGGTCGTTGATGCTTTTGAAGTGGTCCACGTCCAAGAGCAGCAGCGCCAGCGGCTTGCGCTCGCGCCAGGCGCGGCGGCAGGCGGCCTCGGCCAGTTCGCGGAAGCGGCGCTGGTTGAGCAGATTGGTCAGGCCGTCGTGGCTGGCCTGGTGCTGGGTCCGCTCCAGCGCGCGCTCGTAGCAGATGTACAGCGCGCACAGGATGAAGCTGAAGCTGAGCCAGTGCATGCCCAGCGAACTGAGCATGGTGAAGCGCATCGCGTCGGCGTCGTAGACCTCGCCGGCCCAGCCGGCGTGGACGATGCGCGCCAGCGCCAGCAAGGCGTACAGCAGGCAGACCGTCAGCGCCATCTTGCGGCCGGCGCCGCCGATGCGGGAATGTCCGGGCCACAGCTCGCGCGCGGCCAGCAGCCAGGCGATCAGATAAACCAGGCAGACCGCGGCGGTGCGGCGTCCCATATCGGCCGGGCCGGCCAGTATATAGGCGCTCATGCCGGCGGCCGCCAGCAACAGGCTTTGCCAGACGCGCGGACGCTTGCCGTTCAGATGGCGGATGCCGCAGAGCGCGACGGGATGGAACAGCATCCACAGCAGATTGTTGAACACCAGTTGCGGCCACGGCGGCAGGCCGATGGGCAAGAGGCTGAACACGCCGCCCAGGCTGACGCAGACGCCGGCCGCGCAGAAATACAGAAAGGCCCGCTCGTCGCGGTTGCGCAGCCAGAACATCGTGATGACGGCGGTCAGCACCAGGCCGTAACCGGTGGTGCTGAGCACGGTGGCCTGGAAGTCGAGGATGCTTTGCATGTAGGAGTCTGTTCAAAGTCCGCTGCGCGCGTTGAAAGCTCGCGCGGCGAGCGCGGCGCCCTGTGTCGCGGGCGGGCGCCAGAGCTTGAACAGGCTCCGAGGCGGGCGCGCTTTGCAAGGTGAATTATGACAAGCGGCCCATCATAGGGCCCTTGTCCATGCTCTTCAATCCGCAAAGCTACGCAGCCGGGCTGACAAATCCCGACAATGAGGCCGCCGGGATTCATTTGTCCTGTCAGGCCAGGTATTCGTATCCCGGCAGCGTCAGGAACTCGACGAAATCGTCCGAGGTGGTCAGCAGATCGAACATCGCCGCCGCGTCGTCGTACTGGCGGGTCCAGCGCGCGCCGTACTCGGCCTTGAGCTTGGCCGTCTCCGCCGCGTGCAGCTGGCGGAACAGCTCGACGGTGACTTTGCGGCCATCGTCCAGCACGCCCTTGGGGCTGCGCATCCATTGCCAGATCTGAGAGCGGGAGATCTCGGCGGTGGCGGCGTCTTCCATCAGATTGTGGATGGGCACGCAGCCGTTGCCGGAAATCCAGGCGCCCAGGTACTGGATGCCGACATTGATGTTCATCGCCAGCCCGGCTTCGGTGATCGGCGCTTCCGGCTGGAAGTTGAGCAAGTCGGCGGCGCCGACCTGAACGTCCGGCCGCTGCTTGGCGATCTGGTTGGGCGCGTCGCCCAGCACCTTGCCGAAGGCCTCGGCGGCGATGGGCACCAGGCCGGGGTGGGCCACCCAGCCGCCGTCGTAGCCGTCGGCGGCGTCGCGTTCCTTGTCCGCCCGGACGCCGGCCAGCGCCTTCTCGTTGGCCTCCGGATCGTTCTTGATCGGAATCAGCGCCGCCATGCCGCCTATCGCCGGCGCCGCGCGGCGATGGCAGGTTTTCAGCAGCAGCAGCGCGTAGGCGCGCATGAAGGGCACCGTCATGGTGATCTGGGCGCGGTTGGCCAGGCAGAAGTCGCGGTTCTGGCGGAATTTCTTGATGCAGCTGAAGATGTAGTCCCAGCGGCCGGCGTTGAGGCCGGCGCTGTGCTCGCGCAATTCGTACAGGATTTCGTCCATTTCGAAGGCGGCGAGTATGGTTTCGATCAGCACCGTGGCCTTGATCGTGCCCTGGGGGATGGACAGCTCCTGTTGGGCGAAGACGAACACCTCGTTCCACAGCCGCGCTTCCAGATGGCTTTCCATCTTGGGCAGGTAGTAATAAGTGGCGCTGCCCGAGCCGCGCAAGAATTCGATGTTGTGGAAGAAGGACAGGGCGAAGTCGAACAGCGCGCCGGAGACGATGTCGCCGTCCACCTTGACGTGCTTTTCCATCAAATGCCAGCCGCGCGGCCGCAGCAGCAAGGTGGCGGTGTCGGCGTTGAGCCGGTATTGCTTGCCGTCCGGGTTGGCGAAGGAAATGGTCTTGCGGTAGGCGTCGCGGACATTGATCTGGCCGTTGATCTGGTTGTCCCAGCTCGGGCAGTTGGAGTCCTCGAAGTCCGCCATGAAGCTCTTGGCGCCGGAATTGAGCGCGTTGATCATCATCTTGCGGTCCACCGGGCCGGTGATTTCCACGCGGCGGTCCAGCAAGTCGTCCGGCAGCGGAGCGATCTTCCAGTCGCCGGCGCGGACGGCGGCGGTGTCGGGCAGGAAGTTCGGCAGCTTGCCGGCGTCCAGTTCCGCCTGGCGCGCGGCGCGGGCGGCCATCAGCTCGCGGCGGCGCGGCTCGAAGCGGCGGTGCAGCTTGGCGACGAAGGCCAGCGCGTCGTGGCTGAGGATGTCGGCGTAGGCCGGGGTGAGCGTAGCGAGGATTTCCATCCCCTGGGGAAGCGCGGCTGCCATGCTGGGACTCCTTTGCATCGTTGGACGGGGCGGCGAGCGGACGCGCCGGGACGGGCGGCGCCCGCGTCCGGACCTGGGACAGTGAAACGGGACCTGGCTAGTCTATCTAGGCAAAGCGTAAAAAAAAATGCATATATAGACATATCATCTTTTACTTTTTGTTAGCTAATCGTGGGGCGGCCCGGATGTTGAAACAATTGGAGACCTTTGTCGCCGTGGTGTCGCAGGGCAGTTTGTCGGCCGCCGCGCGCCAGGAGGGCGTGGTGCCGGCCATCATCGGCCGGCGTATTGACGCGCTGGAGGAGAGGCTGGGCGTCAAGCTGCTGACCCGCAGCACGCGCAGCCTGGCGCTCACTCAGGAGGGAGCGGCCTTTTTCGAAGACTGTCAGCGCATCCTCGCCGACCTGGAGGACGCCGAAGCGGCGGTGGCTTCCGGCAGCGGCCGCGCGCGCGGCCATCTGCGGGTGTCGGCGCCGGCCGGCTTCGGCCGCAAGCATGTGGCGCCGCACATCGCCGGTTTCCAGCTACGCCATCCGGACGTCAAGGTGACGCTGGATCTGTCGGACCGGCTGGTGGATCTGCAGCGCGACCGCATCGATTGCGCGATCCGCATCTCCGACCTGGCCGATTCCTCGCTGGTGGCGATTCGGCTGGCGGAAAACCGCCGCGTGGTGGTGGCGGCGCCGGCCTATCTGGCGCGTCACGGCCTGCCGCGCCGCTTGGAGGATCTGGCCGAGCACAACTGCCTGTCGCTGGGCGAGAGCCAGAGCCGAGGCTGGGCGTTCCGCCGCGACGGCGAGGCGGTGAACCTGCGCGTGAGCGGCCGGCTGGAGTGCAACGACGGCGCGGTGCTGCACGACTGGGCCTTGCAGGGCCTGGGCCTGGCCTGGCGTTCGCTGTGGGAGGTGAAGGACGATTTGTCCGACGGCCGGCTGGTGACGGTGCTGGATGAATTCTCCGCGCCGGATTATCCGGTGTGCGCGGTGGTGCCGCAGCGCCGCCTGCTGCCGGCGCGGGTGCGGCACTTCGTCGACTATTTGCGGTCAGTGTATGCTGACGCGGCTTATTGGAATTGAGGCGATGAAGATGAAAACAGCGATGGCGGCGCTCTTGGCGCTGCTGGCGGCCGGCCCGTCCTGGGCCGGCGCGGGCACGGTGGGACTGAGCTGCCTGCCGTCGGCCGGTGCCGGCGTGGACATGCGCGAGTGGCTGCTGGACCGGCTGGTCTTGAAGGGGGCGGCGGTGGACGAGGCGCGTCCGCAATGGAAGCTGTGCTTCAAGCAAAGCCAGCAGCGCCAGGTGTATTGGCCGGCGGACGGCTGGTACGCCGGCGGCTGGCGCGATTGGCGTTACGGCGGCGGCATGTATTGGTCGCCGGACTATCAGGTGCGCACGGTGCGCACGCTGGCGCTGGAAGTGGTCAACAGCGCCGACGGCGCCGTGCTGTGGCAGGGCCAGCAGGAATTGGGCGACGGCGACAACGGCCGTCAGCAATTGGAGAACGCCGCGCGCAAATTGATAGATTTAATGCCATTGCCATGATTTGTTTTGCGCTATGATGACACGCAGGGTTTGATGGCCGCGGGCTATATGGGGTTTCCCGTATTGCCGGCGGCGGGCCCTGCGGTACTATCGCATTCTTCCCCGGCATGAACTGCGTGGATCGGCGGCTTAAGCACCGCGCTCGACAACGGCAAGCCCTTGTTATCGCGTTTATTTAAAGCCAACGACAGACAGAGCAGCGGGGAGAGGACACAACAGATCATACAGGCCCTATCCGAGTATGAAGCGCCCGCCGGGACAGCGGGCGCTTTGTCGTTGTACCGGACGGCCGTTACGGGACAGTGAAACAAATGAGTTTGATGCGCAAAAAGAGCGTCCAGGGAATGCTGGCTACCGCTCAGACCTCGCGTGGGCTTCGCAAGGAGCTTTCCGCTTTCGACCTTACCATGCTCGGCATCGGCGCCATCATCGGCACCGGCATCTTCGTGCTGACCGGCACCGGCGCCACGGTGGCCGGCCCCGGACTGGTGCTTTCCTTCGTGATCAGCGCCTTCGCCTGCGGCTTCGCCGCGCTGTGCTACGCCGAGTTCGCTTCCATGCTGCCGGTTTCCGGCTCCACTTACACTTACGCTTACGCCACGCTGGGCGAGATGATCGCCTGGATCATAGGCTGGGATTTGCTGCTGGAATACCTGCTGGCCTCGTCGGCGGTGTCGGTGGGCTGGTCCGGTTATTTCCAGAGCCTGCTGTCCGGCTTCGGCGTGACCCTACCTGAATACCTGACCGCCGCCGCCGGCTCGCTGCCGGGCAAGCAGACGCTGTTCAATCTGCCGGCCTTCTGCGTGGCGATGGTGATCACCGCCTTGCTGGCCTTCGGGATCAAGGAATCCAAGCGCGTCAACAATGTGGTGGTGCTGATCAAGGTGGGCGTGGTGTTGTTGTTCATCGGCATCGGCGTGTGGCACGTCAAGCCGGTGAACTGGCAGCCGGCACTACCCTTCGGTTTCTCCGGCGTGTTCCACGGCGCCGCCATCGTGTTCTTCAGCTTCATCGGCTTCGACGCGGTGACCTGCGCCGCCGAGGAAGTGAAGAACCCGGCCAAGGACATCCCGCGCGGGGTGATCTGGTCGCTGGGCGTGTGTTCGCTGCTCTATGTGGTGGTGGCCGCCATCATGACCGGCATCGTGCCTTATATGCAGTTCGCCGGCGTCGACCACCCGGTGTCGCTGGCCTTGCAAGTGGCCAAGCTGGACTGGTTCGCCGGCTTCGTCGATCTGGGCGCCATCCTCGGCATGATGACGGTGATCCTGGTGATGACTTACGGCCAGACCCGCATCCTGTTCGCGATGTCGCGCGACGGCCTGCTGCCCAAGATCTTCTCCGAGGTGAACCCCAAGTACGGCACCCCGTACAAGGCCACCTGGCTGATCGGCACCATCATCGCCTTGCTGGCCGGCTTCGTGCCGCTGCACACCCTGGCCGAGCTGGTGAACATCGGCACCCTGGCCGCCTTCACCCTGATCGCGCTGTCGGTGATCGTGCTGCGCAAGCGCGAGCCCGATCTGCCGCGCAAATTCGTCTGCCCGGGCGTGCCCTACATCCCGACGTTGGCCATCCTGTGCTGCGGCTTCCTGATGACTCAGCTGTCGCTGCTGACCTGGCTGTGCTTCATGGCCTGGTTGTTGATCGGCCTGGTGGTGTACTTTGGCTATTCGCGGCGCAACTCGCTGTTGAACAATCCTGCTTAAGGCGGAAAAAGGAAAAAGCCGGCGTCAGCCGGCTTTTTTTGCGCCCGGCGCCGGCGGGCGGATAATGGCGGCTTGGACGGAGGAGGGGACGCAATGGAAGCGAAGACCGAATTGACGGCATGGCAGGGCGACATCACCACGCTGGCGCTGGACGCCATCGTCAACGCCGCCAACACCCGCTTGCTGGGCGGCGGCGGCGTGGACGGCGCCATCCACCGCGCCGCCGGACCGGAACTGCTGGCGGAGTGCCGGAGCTTGCACGGCTGCCGCGTCGGCGAGGCCAAGCTGACCGCCGGCTACCGGCTGCCGGCGCGGCATGTGATCCACACCGTGGGCCCGGTGTGGCAGGGCGGCGCCCACGGGGAGGCGGAGCTGCTGGCCGCCTGCTACCGCAACAGCCTGGCACTGGCGGCGCGGCATGGTTTGGACGGCATCGCCTTCCCGGCGATCAGCTGCGGCGTCTACGGCTATCCGCAGCAGCAGGCCGCCGTTATCGCGGTGGAGACGGTGCGCGCTTGGCTGGCGCGCGAGCCGCATGGCCTGCGGCGGGTGTTGCTGGTGGCCTTCGACGACGCGATGGCCGGCCGCTACCGGCAGTTGCTGGCCGGCGTTAGCTGACCTCGCCCTTGGACGGACGCGGCAACTGTCCGCCGCAGTGCTTGCAGAAGCGCGCGTCCCAGTCGTGGCCCTCGGTGAAGCAGTGCGGGCACAGCCGGGTGCCGGACACCGCCTCCGCGGTCTTGCTCTTGGCGCCGCTGCCGCGCGCGATTTCGGCGGTGACGATGCCGGTGGGCACCGCGATGATGCCGTAGCCGGTGATCATCACCACGCTGGCCAGCGCCTGGCCCAGCGGCGTCTTGGGCGTGATGTCGCCGAAGCCCACCGTGGTCAGGGTGACGATGGCCCAGTAAATGCTGACCGGGATGCTGGTGTAGCCGTGCTCCGGTCCTTCGATCACGAACATCAGCGTGCCCAGAATCACCACCAGCAAGACCACGGTGACCAGGAAGACCGTGATCTTGCGGCGGCTGGCCAGCATCGCCCGTTTCAGTTCGCTGGCCTCGCCGATATAGCGCGTCAGCTTGAGGATGCGGAACATGCGCAGCAGCCGCAGGATGCGGATATCCGCCAGGAAGCGGCTTTCCGGGATGAACAGACCCAGATACATCGGCAGCACCGCCATCAGATCGATGACGCCGAAGAAGCTTTTCACATAGCGCATCGGTTTATGGATGCAGATCAGCCGCAAGGCGTATTCAATAGTGAACAGAATGGTGAAACACCAGTCTAGAATCTTGAGCTGGACGCCCCAGGCCGCTTGTATGCTTTGCACGCTCTCCAGAATCACCGTCAGCACCGACAGCAGGATGGCGACAATCAGCGCCAGGTCGAAGATGCGGCCGGGCCGGGTGTCTGCCTCGTAAATGATGATGTAGAGCTTGCGGCGCCAGCCGGTGAGCGGGATCAGGGTTTCCTGTGTGGGCATAGGCGGGGAATGGACCTTGGTCTGCGGGTGATGGGCGATGGTTTCAGTGTAGCCGCCGGGCCGCGGAGAGCGCGTGGCCGGCTGAGACTGCCAAGTTTGTCGATTATAAGCAAACAATATTTTGGATCGTCGCTCGGCTTGTTTATGATGCTGGGTAATATGGTTTTCTTCAAAACTGTCTGTGGAGAATAAAGATGCGAATTGCCAATGCAGTGACGGATTTGATCGGCAACACCCCGCTGGTGCGGCTTAATCGGGTGACCGACGGCTGCGGCGCCACCGTGGCGGCCAAGCTGGAGTTCTTCAACCCGGCTCACAGCGTTAAGGACCGCATCGCGGTGGCGATGATAGACGCCGCCGAGCAGGCCGGCAAAATCGGCCCGGACACCACCATCGTCGAACCCACTTCCGGCAATACCGGCATCGGCCTGGCCATGGTCTGCGCCGCGCGCGGCTACAAGCTGGTGATCACCATGCCGGAAACCATGAGCCGCGAACGCCGCCAGCTGCTGCGCGCCTACGGCGCCGAGCTGATCCTGACCCCGGGGCCGGACGGCATGGGCGGCGCCATCGCCAAGGCGCGCGAGCTGGTGGAGCAGAATCCGGACAGCCATTTCATGCCGCAGCAGTTTGAGAACCCGGCCAACCCGGCCATCCACCGCAATACCACCGCCGAAGAAGTGTGGAACGACACCGACGGCCAGGTCGACATCTTCGTCGCCGGCGTGGGCACTGGCGGCACCATCACCGGCGTGGGCGAAGTGCTGAAGGCGCGCAAGCCCGGCGTGCAGATCGTGGCGGTGGAGCCGGACGCCTCGCCGGTGCTGTCCGGCGGCGCCAAGGGCCCGCACCCCATCCAGGGCATCGGCGCCGGTTTTGTGCCGGCCATCCTCAACACCGGCATTTACGATGAAATCATCCGCGTGAAGAACGAGGACGCGATGGAGACCGCGCGCGCGGTGGCCGCGCGCGAAGGCCTGCTGGTGGGCATCTCTTCCGGCGCGGCGGTGTGGGCGGCGCTGGAACTGGCCAAGCGTCCGGAAAACGCCGGCAAGCTGATCGTGGTGGTGATTCCCTCCTTTGGCGAGCGCTATTTGTCCACGCCCTTGTTCCAACATCTGGCGGACTGAGTTCGGCCGCGGCCGCGGCCGCGAACATCGACAGCCTGGCGGCTTTCTGCCAGGCTGTTTGTTTTTGTCGTTTCGCATCGAGGGGAAATCATGGAGCAGTTGCAAGCCTTCCTGGCCCGGGCCGAAGCCATGCTGGCGCGCCTGGAGCCCTTGCTGCCGCCGGCGCGGCCGGAGCCGGATTGGAGCGCATTGGCTTTCCGCTGGCAGCGCCAGGGCATGGCCGGCTGGCTGGAGGCGGTGGCGGAGCCGCACGCGCCGGAACTGGAGCGGCTGACCCATATCGACGCTCAACGCGCGCAATTGCTGCGCAACACCCGCCAGTTCGTCAAGGGGCGGCCGGCCAACAATGTGCTGCTCACCGGCGCGCGCGGCACCGGCAAGTCCTCGCTGGTCAAGGCGCTGTTGCCGGCCTTCGCCGCCAAGGGCCTGCGCATCATCGAGGTGGACAAGGCGCAGCTGGGCGATCTGAACCGCATCGTCGAGATGGTGGCCGGACGCAAGGAGCGTTTCATCCTGTTCTGCGACGATCTGTCCTTCGAGCAGGGCGACGACGCCTACAAGGCGCTGAAGACCGCGCTGGACGGCGGCCTGGCGCGCCGCGTCGACAATGTGCTGGTGTACGCGACGTCCAACCGCCGTCATCTGATGCCGGAAAAAATGAGCGAAAACCGCGAAGGCTGGGTGCAGGACGGCGAAATCCATCCGGGCGAGGCGATAGAGGAAAAGGTGTCGCTGTCCGACCGTTTCGGGCTGTGGCTGTCCTTCTATCCCTTCGATCAGGACGCCTATCTGGCGGCGGCGGCCGAGTGGCTGGCGCATTTCGGCCTGAAGCTGGACGCGGAGGCGGAAAAGGCGGCGCTGCACTGGAGCCATCTGCGCGGCAGCCGCTCCGGCCGCGTCGCCTGGCAGTTCGCCTGCGACTGGGCCGGGCGCGGCGCCAAGGAGCGCAAAGCCTTATTGTGATTTCAAATAGCGCAGGCCCACGCTCTTGACCTGGCCGTCGGCGGCCGCGCGTATCACCATCTCCAGCCGGTCCAGCCGCAGCACGTCGCCGGCCACCAGCGGGTAGCCGCAAGCGCGCTTGCAGTAGTCGGCGATGCTGTCGGCGCGGTCGCGGTCGCTCAGATTCAGGCCGTAGCTGTCGGCCAGATCGGCCAGCCGCGCCAGGCCGGACACGGTGAAGTAGCCGTAATAGGGGTCTTCGCCGGGCGGGTGGAAGGCTTCGCCGGCCGTTTCCAGCGCCGGGCCGGGGCCGATCAGGCAGGCCCAGTCGCCGGCGCGCAGCGTCTGGCTCGCCGTCGGTTCCAGCGCTTGTTCGTCGCGGTACAGCGCCGCCAGCCGCACGCCGCTGGGCAAGGCCAGCTCGCCGGCCAGCTGGCCTTCGGCCGGGCTGTCTGCGCTTACCTGGCAGGAGGCCGCCTCATAGCGGGCTTCCTGGCCGCTGACCACCGGTACCCGGTGCTCCACGTCCGGCCGCGCCGGCAGTTTTAACTTCAGCCTTTCAGCCAGCGGCGCGATGGTCCAGCCCTGGAACAGCAGCGACATCATCACCACGAAGAAGGCCACGTTGAAGAACAGCTGGCTATTGGGCAGCCCCGCCATCAGTGGAAAAATGGCCAGAATCACCGGCACCGCGCCGCGCAGGCCCACCCAGCTCATGAACAGCTTTTCCGCCTTGGGCACCGGGAAGGGCAGCATGCACAGCCATACCGCCAGCGGCCGCGCCACCAGCATCAGCACGATGGAGATCGCCAGCGCGTAGGGCGCCACCGGCAGCAGATTGGACGGCGTCACCAAGAGGCCCAGCACCAGGAACATGGTCACTTGCGCCAGCCAGGCGTAGCCGTCGTGGATATTCAATAGATTGGGCAAGTCCGCCACCCGGGCGTTGCCCACCACGATGCCGGCCAGGTAGATGGCGAGGAAGCCGCTGCCGCCGGCCGCCGTGGTCAGGCTGAACAGCGCGCCGGCAGTGCCCAGGCTGAACAGGGCCAACATCGCGCCGCGCGGCCCCAGGCGCTGGAACAGCCAGACCATGGCCTTGCCGCCGGCCCAGCCGGCCAAGGCGCCCAGGCCCATCTGTTTGACGAACAGCCACAGCATGGCGGCGACGCCGGCGTCCTGGCCCTGCTGGCCCAAGACCCCGATCAGCGCCGAGGTCAGGAACACCGCCATCGGATCGTTGCTGCCGGATTCTATCTCCAGCGCGCTGCCGACGCGGCGGTTGATCTCCAGGCCGCGGCCGGACAGGAGGGCGAACACCGCGGCGGCGTCGGTGGAGCCGACGATGGCGCCGATCAGCAAGCCCTCCAGCCAGCTTAGATTCAGCACCCAGGCGGCGAACAGGCCGGTCACGCCAGTGGTGATCAAGACGCCCAGCGTGGCCAGCACTCCGGCCGGCTTCAGGCTGATGCGGAAGCTGTCCTGGCGCGTGCGCAGGCCGCCGTCGAACAGGATCACCACCAGGGCGATGGTGCCGACCACATAGCTGAGCTGGTAATTGCTGAACACGATCTTGCCGGGGCCGTCCTCGCCGGCCAGCATGCCCAGCGCGAGGAAGACCAGCAGCAGCGGCGCGCCGAAGCGGGAGGCGATGGAGGACACCACCAGGCTGGCGAGGAATACCAGCGAGCCGGCCAGAATGAGTGAGTTTAAGGTGTCCAAGTGCAAGCTCCTTCGGCGGGATGGGGGAGGTCATGACGAAATCGATCAAGCCCGGCGGCGGAGCGCAAAAGGCCTTCCCAGTGTCGCTACACGCGGCAACGAAATGACAATCGGGATAAATGTGCAGATTTCGCAGGTTTACGGAGCTAATGGTAACACTTTGAGGCTTATCGGCCGTGCTTGAAACGGGCAATCCGTTAATTTTTGCGCTCTAACGGGGCATGATCATTTTATTTTGGGTGTTAATACTGCCAAATATATGACGAAACAGTTATTTTAATGCTTAGATTAATGTATATTAATTATGCATTTTTTGTTTGTATTTAAATGATAAATAATTATTGAGGTGAGTATGATTATCCGTAAAATTGCCCTGCTGGTGGCGGGTCTGAGCGTGTCCTGGATGGCTTTTGCTTCCATGGCTCCTTGGTACCTATGGGAAAGCAAGTCCGACGGCCATCTGGTGTGCTCGCAATTCTCCTATGGACCGGGTTGGGTTTTGCTCAATAGCATTCCTTACAAAGACGCGGGTTGCCGCGTTCAAGGCCGTCCTGGCTGATCGGGGGCTGCTGCCGACGGCTACGGCCCAGAGCAGCGCGCGCCATTCCGGACGCGGGTAGGAAGACGAGGGCGCCGCGGCGCCCTTATTGCTGCGTGTTAGTTAGGGGGAGGCGCGCAGAGTTTGGCGCATTCTTCCTGGCAAAGTGGCATGAGACGCTTTATGCCAACAGTATGATGCAGTATATTGTCATGGCATTTTCCAGCCTGGCCGCTTCATCTTGGCCGTGGTGTCCTTCACTTTGTCTGAGGTATGCGCAATGACTCGCAAAATCATTCTGGCCCTGGCGGCCTTGTCCTTCCCCTTGATGACCCTGGCCGCGCCGGCGCCCTGGTATCTGTGGCAAAGCAAGCTCGACGGCAAGCTCGCTTGCTCGCAATTCTCCCTGGGTCCGGGCTGGACGCAGTTCAGCTCCCAGCCTTATAAGGACGCCGGCTGCACCAAGCCGGGCCGCCCGGGTTGAGGTCTTAGACCGTTGGTTGAGTCAATAAGGGCGCCGCGGCGCCCTTATTGCTGGGGGCGCTTGCGGTAGAATGCGCTGCCGGCCGCGAAGAGCCGGAACGATATTCACCGGGCAAGACCAAGCAATGAGCGACAGCAAGATCATCGAGGTAGTGGCCGGCGCGCTGATGCGGCCGGACGGCAGTTTCATGCTGGGCAGCCGGCCGGAGGGCAAGCCTTACGCCGGTTACTGGGAGTTTCCCGGCGGCAAGGTGGAGCCGGGCGAAAGCGGCGAACAGGCGCTGGCGCGCGAACTCTACGAGGAAATGGGCATTGAAACGCTGGCCGCGACGCCGTGGCTGAGCAAGGTCCATCATTATGAGCACGCCTCGGTGCGGCTGCGTTTCTTCCGGGTCTGGTCCTGGCGCGGCGAGCCGCAGCCGCGGGAAGGCCAAAGCTTCGCCTGGCAGGAGCCAGGCGCTTGCACGGTGCAGCCCATGTTGCCGGCCAACGGGCCCATTCTCAAATCGCTGGAATTGCCGGCGGCCTACGCGATCACCTGCGCGCAGGAAATCGGCGTGGACGCTCAATTGCGGCGGCTGGAGCAGGGGCCGGCCTGGGGCATGGTGCAGGTGCGCGAGCCGCAGATGGCGCGCGCCGAGCTCGCCGATTTCGTCGCCAAGGCGGCGGCCATCGTCCATGAGCGCGGCGGCAAGCTGATGGTCAACGCCGATCCGGCCTGGGCGGCGGAATGGCCGGTGGACGGCGTGCATCTGAACACGACGCGGCTGGCCTCGCTGAAGGAGCGCCCGGCGTTCGCCTGGGTGGGCGCCTCGGCGCACGAGGCGGCGCAAGTGGCGCGGATAGGCGAACTGGGCCTGGATTACGCCTTGCTCGGCCATGTGGCCGCCACCGCCAGCCATCCCGGCGCGGCGCCCTTGGGCTGGGACGGTTTCCGGCTTTGTCTGGCGGACGGCGCGCCGACGCCGGTCTACGCGCTGGGCGGCATGAGCATGGATGATCTGGAGGCCGCCCGCCGCCACGGCGCGCATGGGGTGGCGCTGATGCGGGGGGCTTGGCGATGACGGCCAAACAGCGTAAATGGCTGGCGCTGGGGGGCGTTTTGCTGCTGCTGGCCTGTATCAAGTTCGGCCTGATTTACCGCTGGTACAGCGAGCGGCAAGCGGTCAAGCCGTCGCCCTTGGCCTGCGTCGCCGGCCAGGCGAGCTGCGCCCTGCCGGGCGGCGGCGTCTGGCGTTTCGCCTCGCCGCCGCAGCACGGCAGACCGTTTGAAATCCGCTTGCAGGGCGTTGCGGCGCGGGAAGCGCCGCAGGTGGAGTTCAATATGGCCGACATGGACATGGGCTTCAACCGTTACACCTTTGTGCGCGACGGCGCGGACTGGAAGGCGACGGTGGCGCTGCCGCTGTGCGTCAGCGGCAGCCGCGACTGGCTGGCCGTCCTGAGTCTGGACGGCAAGCGCTACCTGCTGGCGTTTTCCGCGCGCTGAAGCGCGGCGCCTCATTTCTTCTTGCGTTTGATGTACAGCGTCTTGAACACCCTCGCCACCAGCTCGTTCTGTTGATCGACGATGTCCACCTGCAATTGCGGCAGGTATTTGTCGCCCGAGGCGGTGCGCAGCCTGATGTCCTCCAGCATGCCCGGCGCCAGCCGGAAGCGCGCGCTCACCGTGCCGCGGCCCGGCTTGACGTAGTCGATGCTGCCGCTCTTGTCCCACACATAGTAGTCCCGCCCCAGTTGGTGCATCAGCATCAGCATGAAGAAGGGATCGGTCATCGCGTACAGGCTGCCGCCGAAATGGGTGCCGACATAGTTGCGGTTGCTGAAGCCCAGTTTCAGCCGCACTTCGATATCGCTGAAATCGGCGGCCAGCCGTTTGACGCGGATGCCGGCGCCCAGGAAGGGCGGCCACAGATTGAGCAGGAATCGGAACAGCCAGGCGGGTGGTTTCATCTCGGTTGAAACGGTCGTTTGAATTCTGTCATCGTCAATAAAAAAACCGGCCTTGTCAATCGCGCCGGTTTTTCCTTGCCGAGTACGGTTTATTCGACCACGCCGCAGGCCATGCGCGCGCCGCCGCCGCCCAAGGGCTGCGGATGATCGCTGTGATTGTCGCCGCCGGCGTGCACCATCAGCGCGCGGCCGGAGAAGTCCGCCGCTTTCAGCCGCGGCGCCAGCACCGGATAACTCGCCTTGCCGTCGGCGCCCACGTACAGCGCCGGCAGATCGCCCTTGTGGCCGCGGCCGTAAGGGCCGGCGTGCGCGCCGGTCTTGTCCGGGTCCCAGTGGCCGCCGGCGGCGCCGGCCGGCGTGACCGCGCCGTTGGCGCCGACGGACGGCGCGCAAGAGGGTTTTTCATGGACGTGGAAACCGTGCACGCCGGGCGGCAGTTTTTCAAGCTTGGGCGTCAACAGCGCTCCGTAGGGCGTGTCCTCAATCAGGACGCTGCCGGCCGGGCCGGCGTCGCCCTTGGCGTCGACGAAGGACAGCTCCACGCTTTGCGCCAGGGCCAGCGCGGGCAGACAGCACAAGACGGCGGATAGGGGACGTAACATGGGTAGGTTCTCCGTATAGGCGGGGAACAGTCAAGACCTCGATTGTGCCATCCCGGTTCCAGGCCGGAGCCTGGCTGTTCGGGTGGGGCGCGCGCGTCAGGAGGCCAGCCGGTCCGCGGACGTCAGTTCCTCGTTCTGCGCCAGGGTGTCCGGCGAGCAACGGTGGCAGTCGGCCGCGGCGGGAGCCGCCGCCGGCGCCGGCCGCCGCCAGCTCATGCGCCGCAGCGTGTCGTCCTTCAGCGCGACATGGTGCCAGACGGCGGCGGCGATGTGGACGGCGAGCAGACCGTAGAAGATCCAGCCCAGCCATTCGTGCAGGCCCACCGTCGCGGCGACCAGGGCCGGGTCGGCCGCGACCAGGCGCGGGAAGTCGAAGCCCAGCAGCGGCATCGGGATCGCCAGCCCCTTGGCGTTGACGATGATCCAGCCCAGCAGGCAGGACGCCAGAATGAGGCCGTAGATGGCCAGATGGGCGGCATGGGCGCAGGCGCGCTGCGCGCGGCTGCTGCCGGCCAGCGGCGGCAGCGCCGGACCGGCCAGCCGCGTGGCGGCGCGCAGCAGGGTCAGGAACAGCAGGGCCATGCCGCAGCCTATGTGCACGATCATCACGCTGCGCATGTCGGCGACGGCGTGGCCGGCCAGCAGGTGACGCAAGCCGCCGGCCAGCGCCAGGGCTGCCATCAAGAGCACGCTCAGCCAGTGAAACAGGATTTGCAGACGCGGATAGCCAGGGTTGGCGGCCGGGGCGGAAGAGGGCATGCGTTTCTCCAAGGCGCGGCCGCTGGGACGGATGCCCGCGGCGCGTTCGATTAAAAACGCTATTCAAGCGCCGCCGCCGGCGACGGCGCCATGATTCTGAAACCATTCTCAAGCCGCCCGTCCGCGCCGCCGGACGCCCTTCCCGGCGCCGGCCGTCAGGCCCCGCCGCGGCCGTTTTAGATTCCTTTCAGAAATATTGAGAACGGCGAAAGCCCCGTGTGAGCATGCGCTGGCAAGGGGCGGAACCGTCGCCGTCCCTGCCGGGGTCCGGCGCGGACGCCGCTTATATCTTCCAGCGCACGCTCTTGCGGCGCGGTTTTTTGGACAAGCGAATCTTATGACGACGATGAACGCTAGACGGCGCTCCGCCGGACAAGGCGGCTTCACGCTGCTGGAATTGCTGGTGGTGCTGCTGATCATCGCCCTCTTGGCCGGTTATGTCGGGCCCAAGCTGTTTTCCCAGGTGGACAAGGCCAAGGTCAAGGCCACCCAGGCGCAAATGAAAACCCTGGGCGACGCCTTGGCGCAATACCGGCTGGACGTCGGCGGCTATCCCAGCGCGGAACAGGGGCTGGGCGCGCTGCTGAAGGCGCCGCCGGGCGTGGCCGGCTGGCATGGGCCCTATCTGGCCAAGGATGTGCCGATGGACGCCTGGGGCCGGCCGTATCAATGGCGGGTGCCCGGCGGCGAGAGCGAGGCTGAGATCGTATCCCTGGGCGAGGCCGGGCGGGCGGGAGGCGACGGTGAACTGGTCCATGCGCTGTAAGGGACTGCTGCCGCTGCTGGCCGCCTGCGCCGCGCTGGCCGACGGCGCGCAGGCGGCGGCCAATTGCTGGCGCGAGGCCGGCGCGCGCCACCGGGTGGATCCGCTGCTGCTGTATTCCATCGCCAAGGTGGAATCGGCGCTGAATCCGCGCGCCGTCAACTACAACAAGGACGGCAGCCACGACATCGGCCTGATGCAGATCAACAGCCTTCATCTGCCGGGGCTGGCCAAGCGCGGCATCACGCGTCAGCGCCTGCTGGACGAGCCCTGTCTGAGCATACAGGTGGGCGCGTCCATCCTGGCGGACTTCATCGCGCGCTACGGCTACACCTGGCGCGCGGTGGGCGCTTACAACGCCGGCGGCGCGGCGACGCGCGAAGGCGCGCGCAAGCGCTATGTGGACAAGGTGTGGCGGCAGTATCTGCAATTGCGCGCCGAGCGCGAGGCGAGGGGCTGAGATGGCGGCCTACCGGATCAGCGTCCTGGCTCAGGGCGAGGTGAGGACGCGCCTGGTGCGGGCGGACAACGAGGCCGCCGCGCGGGCCCAGCTGGGCGTGGACGACGGCCTGGTGCTGGAGGCGAGGCGCGAGGCCGGCGCGGAGGGCGCGCTCAAGGGCGCGGCGCTGGGCTTGCTGCTGCAGGAGCTGTCGGCGTTGCTGGAGGCCGGCCTGGCGCTGATCGAGGCGCTGGAAGCGCTGCGTGACAAGGCCGGCGGCGGCGACAAGGCCTTGCAGGGCGTGCTGGACCGGCTATTGCAAGCGCTGTACCAGGGCCAGCCGCTGTCGCGCGCGATGGAGGCCCAGCCGGAAGCCTTCCCGGCCTTGCTGGCGGCCACCGTGGCCGCGTCCGAAGGCAGCGGCCAGCTGCCGGCGGCGCTCAAGCGCTATCAGTATTACGAGCTGCGCATCGTCGCCATCCGCAAGCGGGTGACCGGCGCCCTGGTCTATCCGGCGCTGGTGCTCTCCGTCGGCTTCGGCATTCTGCTGTTCATGCTGTTCTTCGTGATTCCCCGTTTCGCCGTGGTGTTCGAATCGCTGCGCGAACTGCCGGCCAGCGCCGCCGCCATGCTGTGGTGGGCGCGCCTGGTCCAGGCTCACGGCGGCTTGCTGGGCGCGGGCCTGGCCGTCGGCCTGACTGGGCTGTGCCTGCTGCTGCGCGCCCGGCGAA
Organism: Chromobacterium sp. Beijing; assembly: GCF_021496765.1. Classification (NCBI taxonomy): domain Bacteria; kingdom Pseudomonadati; phylum Pseudomonadota; class Betaproteobacteria; order Neisseriales; family Chromobacteriaceae; genus Chromobacterium; species Chromobacterium sp. Beijing. Next base: position 2,834,903 of record NZ_CP053750.1, on the reverse strand, counting down.
CCCAGCGCGCGCTGCTGAGCTTGTTGTGGACGCTGCCCCGGTTGCGGGATGTCGCGCGCCTGTTCGTGCTGGCGCGCTTTTACCGCACCGCCGGCTTATTGATCGCCGGCGGCACGCCGGCCCTGCAGGCCTTCGACTTGTCCGCGGGGCTGTTGCCGGACGCCTACGCGCAGCGCTTGGCGCGCGCGCTGGAGGAGTTGCGCGCCGGCCGGCCGGTGGCGGACACCCTGGCACGCCACCAACTGACCACGGCGGTGGCGGAGCGCTTATTGCGCGTCGGCGAACAAAGCGGCGATCTGGGCGGCATGTGCGAGCGCATCGCCCAGTTCCACGACGGCGCGCTGGATCAGGCGATCGAAGTGTTCAGCAAAGTGTTCGAGCCGATTCTGATGTTGGCGGTGGGCGGCCTGGTCGGCCTGATCGTCGCCCTGCTGTATATGCCGATATTCGAACTGGCCGGCGGCATGGGCTGAGGAGACGTGATGCGAGCATTGATGGACCCGACGACGACGGCCGGCTGGCAATGGCGGCGCGAGAGCGGAGAGGAAGACCTGCCGCTGGCCGAGCTGCTGAACCGGCAGCTGGAGCGCGAGCCGGCCAGCCTGCCGCAGGCGGCGCGGCTGTTGGGCCTGGCCGCGCTGAGCGAGGCCCAGGTGGGGGAGGCGGCGGCGCGCTTCGATCTGCTGCCGCTGCCGGAAGCGCTGTCCTGCCGGGCTGCGCCGCTGGAGTGGCGGGGCGAATTGTACCTGCTGCTGGCCGAACCGCTGCGGCTGGACGCGCGTCTCGGCCTGCAAAACCGGCTGCTGGGCCGCGGCCAGCGCTTCGCCCTCAGCCTGCCCGGCGTGGCCGACGCCTGGCTGAAACAGGCCGAGGCCCGCGAGCGGGTGATGGACGGCGCGGCGGTGGACCTGGTCGAGGACAGCCTGGCCAAGGCGGTGGAGTCTATCTCGCTGACCAGCCTGGCCAAGGACGAAAGCCCGGTGATCCGCCTGGTCAACATGACCTTGTACGACGCGCTGCAAAGCCGCGCCAGCGACATCCACCTGGAGTCCCGCGACGACGGGCTGCAGATACGCTACCGCATCGACGGCGTGATGCAGGTCATACGCAAGGTGCCGGGGCAGTTGGCGGCCAGCCAGACCATGTCGCGGCTGAAAGTGCTGTCCAGCCTGGACATCGCGGAAAAGCGCGTGCCGCAGGACGGCCGCTTCAAGGTGGCGCTGCAAGGCCGCGAAGTGGACTTCCGCGTGTCCATCATGCCGGGCGCCCACGGCGAAAACGCGGTGCTGCGCCTGCTGGACAAATCCCCGCGCGGCGACAGCCTGAACCTGGACAGCCTGGGCTTTCACGGCGAAACCGCGCGCCGCGTGCGCGCGCTGGCGCAACTGCCCTACGGCCTGACCCTGATCACCGGGCCCACCGGCAGCGGCAAATCCACCACCTTGTACGGCGCGCTGGCGGAGATCAATACCGGCGAGGAAAAGATCATCACTATCGAAGACCCGGTGGAGTACGAGATGGCCGGCATTCTGCAAATCCCGGTCAACGAGAAAAAGGGCCTGACCTTCGCCCGCGGCCTGCGCTCCATCCTGCGCCACGATCCGGACACCATTCTGGTGGGCGAGATCCGCGACGCCGAAACCGCGGCCATCGCGGTGCAGTCCGCGCTGACCGGGCACCGCGTGCTGTCCTCGGTGCACGCCAACGACGCCTTCAGCGTGATAGACCGCTTTCTCTACATGGGCGTGGAAGCGGCCACTTTCCTGGAGGCGCTCAACGGCGTGGTGTCGCAGCGCCTGGTGCGCCGGCTGTGCGTCGCCTGCGCCGGCGCCGGTTGCGAGCATTGCCGCAGCGGCGGTTTCCACGGCCGCATCGCGCTGGCGGAAGTGCTGCGCCTGGACAGCCGGCTCAAGGAGGCGCTGCTGGAGCGCTCGCCGCAGAAGCGCCAGCAGGCGCTGGCGCAATGCGCCGATTATCAATCGCTGCGCGACGCCGCCCTCGAGGCGGTGGCGCGCGGACTCACCACCTATCAGGAGGTCAGCCGTGCCGTGGCCATGGAATGACAGAACCGTGTTGATCGACGCCGAACTGGCGACCTTGCTGCCGCCGGCCGGCGCCCCGGCCCAGCCGTGGCGTTGCCGCCATCACGGCAAACCGGCCGAGGCGCTGACCATGCTGCTGGGCGGGGCCGCGCGCCGGCGTCCGGCCTGGCGCAACCGCGTGCGGCTGCTCTTGGGCTATCCGTGGGCGCACAGCCAGCTCTTGCCGTGGCAAGACGGCTTGTCCGGGCAGCGCGCCCAGTGGCGCGCCTATGCGCGGGGTCTGCTGCGCGAGCGCGGCGTCGCGGGCGAACTGGACATCCGCCTGGCGCCGGCGGCTTACGGCGCGGCGCGGCTGGCCTTCGCCGCCCAGGCCCCGCTGCTGGCCGATTTGAGCGCGGCGGCGCGGGCGGCCGGCTGGCGCTTGGCCGGCTGCCGCGATCTGCTGTCGTCCTGCCTGCAAGCCCATCCGCGCGCGTTGGCGTCGGACGCGTTGGTGTTGGCGGAGGCCGGGGCCGTCACCTGCCTGTGGCGCGGCGAGCGCGGCTGGGAGGATCTGATCACCCTGGCGCTGGCGCCGGAACAGAGCGCGGCCGAGGGCGTGGCGGCGGCGGAGGCGCTGTGCGGCCGCGAGCCCGGCGGCGACTACGATTGGTGCGCGACCCATGACCCGGCACAGCCGCCGGCGGCGCGGGCGCGTTGGCTGGGCTTTGCCCATCCCCTGCTTGCGAGCCAGCCATGCGCCGCCTGAACGCCCGCGGTCTGGACTTCAGCCGCCCCGAGGCGAGCGCGCCGTTGGCCGGCGTCGCCGCCATGCTTTTGTTGATGCTGCTGGCGGCGCTGGGCTGGCGGCAGTGGGAGTTGGAACGGTTGGCGGAGGATACCGCGGCCTGGGAGCGGCGGCAGGAGCAACAGCGTTTTCTGCGCGAGCGCGAACAGCGCCGCGCCCAGGCCGCCTCGCCGGAGGCGCGCAAGGCCCAGGCGTTGCTGCTGGTCCAGGGCGACGATCAAACCCGGCTGCGCCCGGCGCTGCTGCGGGCGATAGAACAAGCCTGGTCGCCGCGGCTGGGCATCTTGTCCCTGCATCTTGAGGGCGCGGGCAAGCAGGCCCGGCTGGAGCTGAGCGCGGCGGACGTGCGGGAAGTGTTCCATTTCGTCGAGAGGCTGAACCAGTCGTCCGGCCATGGTCGGGCGCGGCTGCTGCGGCACGGGCTTAAGCCCGGCGATCCCAATCAGGCGGTGCTGGCCACGGTGCAGGTGGCTGAGCGATGAGGACCTGGATGCGAGACGCCGGCCGCCGGCTGGCGGCCTTTAAACGCGGCGGCCGGCCGGCCGGCGGCGGACGGCATTGGCGGGCCCGGCTGCGCTGGCATCGGCAGACGCTGGCCTGCCGGCTGGGGCGCGGCGGCCGGCTGTCGCTGGCGGCCTGCTGTCTGCTGTTGGTCTTCGGCGCGCTGGAGCAAGAGACGCGGCAGGCGGATTTGCAACAGCGCCGCCAGCAATTGAGCGCGCCGACGCCCGCCTTGCCGGCGACGGCGGGGCGCGAGCGGCAATGGCAGGCCCAGCTGCGGCTGGCGCTGGCCCCGCGCAAGCTGGCCTTGCTGGAGCAGCTGCGCCAGTCCGGCCTGAGCGTGCATGAGGCCAGTTATCGCGAAGAGGCGGAAGCCGGCGGCGCGTTGCGCCGCGTCTCGGTGGAGCTGAGCGCCAGCGGGCGTTATCCGGAACTGACGGCGGCGCTGGGCGCGCTGACGGCGCAGCCGCTGTTGCGCTTGGAGGCGCTGACGCTGGACCGGGCGCGAACTGATACCGCGACCTTGAGCATGCGCATGCGCTTCAGCCTGCTGGGAGCCGGACAATGAGGCGGCGGGCCCATTGGCTGAGCGGCCTCGCGCTGGCCTGGGCGGCCTTGGCCCAGGCGCAAGAGCCGCGGGCCGACGGCGTCGACCTGTTTCCGGTCCAGAGCTGGGCGTCGCTGCGCGAAGAGGCCAAGCCCGTCGTCCCGGCGGCGGACGCCGCGCCGGCCTTGGCTGCGCCCTTGCCGCCGCCGCTGGAAGCCGCGCCGCCGCCGTTCAGCGCCGTGGGCGAATGGCGGCAGGACGGCCAGCGCGTGGTGGTGCTGGAAGGCCGGGCGCGCAGCTACCTGCTCTGCGTCGGCTGCAAGACGCCCAATGCGCTGCAGCCGGGCGCCCGGCTGACGGAGCAATACACGTTCAAGGCTCTGGAGGCGGAGCGCGCGCTGCTGCTGGACGCCGAAGGGCGGGAGCACTCGATCCCGCTGACTCCATTGGCTCACTGAGGCGTCGCCGCCACCGCGACGACGCCGTTTTCACCAGGCATTAGGCATCATGAAACATTGCAAACCCACACTGCTGGCCCTCGCCCTCGGTTTGACCCTGGGCGGATGCGCGCTGCCCGGACCGGTCAAGAAAATCTTCGGCCCGGCCGATCAGCCCGGAGCGGAAGAACAATTGCGCGCGGCCGAAACCGCCTTGCGGCAGAAGCCCGACGATGTGGAACGCCGCAAAAACGTCGTGGCCAAGAGCGCGGCGCTGGCGGAGGAGGCCTTGCGGGCGGCCAAGACCAAGATGGACGCCAGCGACGACGCTGCCGCGCTGGCGGAGGTGAGCCGGTTGCTGGCGCTGGCGCCGGAACATATGCGCGCCCAGCAGCTGAAACGGCAGTTGGAGCGCCGGCTGCGGCTGAAACTGGAGCTGGACGCCGCCGCCGAAATCGGCGCGCAGCGCCCGCAAGAGGCTTTGGAGCGGCTGGGCCGCATCCTGCAGGAGCAGCCCGGTTACCGGCAGGCGCAAGCCTTGCGCGACGAGCTGCAAAGCCGGGAGGCCGCCCGCCGCGACGCGCGTCCCAGCCTGGCCGAGGCGTTGCGCCAGCCGGTGACGCTGAACTTCAAGGTTCAGCCGATTTCCAGCATCTTCGACGCCATCTCGCAATTGGCCGGCATCGATTTCGTGTTCGATCCGGAAGTGCCCGTCGCCGCCCCGGCCAGCATCGTCGCCAGCCGGACCACGGCGGAAGACGCCATCAATCTGCTGCTGCGCACCCATCAGCTGGAGAAAAAAGTGCTCAGCCGGCACAGCATGCTGATTTATCCGGCGCGCTCGGAAAAAGCCAAGGAATACCGGGAGCTCATGACCCGCGCCTTCTACCTGAGCCAGGCCAACGCCAGCCAGGTGCTGGCCGCGCTGCGCCAGATCAGCTCGCCAAGAACGTGCATCTGGACGAGCGCACCAATGCGGTGATCGTGCGCGACACGCCGGAAGTGATGGCGGTGATAGAGCGGCTGGTGGCCAGCCTGGACATCGCCCAGTCCGAAGTCACCATGGACGTGCAAGTGCTGGAAGTGAACACCAACGACGTGCTCGACGTCGGCGTCGACTATCCGGCGGAACTGCGGTTTTCGGTGCTGCCGAAAGAGGGCTCGGACAGGGTGACGGTGGGCGATCTGCTGGGCCTGAACCGCGACGGCATCGGCGTCGGCGGCAGCAACGGCGGCGATCTGGGCGCGGCGATCAAACTGCTGCAAAGACAGGGCAAGACCAAGGTGCTGGCCAACCCCAAGATCCGCGTGCGCAATATGGAAAAGGCCAGCATCAAGATAGGCGAGAAAGTGCCGGTGGTCACCACCACCAACGCCAACGGCGTGGTGACGGAATCGGTCAACTACCAGGACGTCGGCCTGATCCTGCAAGTGGAGCCGCGGATCAGCCTCAGCAACGAGGTCAGCGTCAAGGTCAATATGGAAGTCAGCAATCTCAAGAGCGAAGTCAAGACCGCCGGCGGCGGCACCGTCTACCCGATGAGCACCCGCAACGCCGAAACCGTGATGACCGCGCGCGACGGCGAAACCCAGGTGCTGGCCGGCCTGGTCAAACAGCAGCACGACCGCAGCAGCAGCGGCCTGCCCGGTCTCAGCACCCTGAGCTGGCTGGGCGGCCTGTTCGGCAGCCAGAAGCGCGGCGTCGAAAACACCGAGCTGATCCTGCTGCTGACCCCGCGCATAGAACGGGCGCTGGACCTGCCGGCCGCCTCCAACAGCTATTTCCATTCCGGCACCGAAAGCCGGCTGAGCGTGGAACCGCTGCGGACCGAGGCGCAGCCGCCCGCCGCCGCGCCCGCGCGGGACACTTCCGCGCCGGCGCTGGACAGCCCGCTGGCCGCGCCCTGAGGTGCTTATGCCGCGTCAAACCGGTTTTACCCTGATCGAGACGCTGGCCGCGCTCACCCTGTTGGCGCTGTTGCTGAGCGCCAGCCTGCCGCTGAGCGAACTGGCCAGACGGCGGGCCCAGGAGGCCGAGCTGCGCCACAGCCTGCGCCAGATCCGCACGGCCATCGACGCCTACCGGCAGGCGGTGACGGACAAGAAGATAGACGCTTCTCCGGATCGGAGCGGCTATCCGCCCAGCCTCGCCAGCCTGGTGGACGGCGTGCCGGACAAGAGCGACGCCGCCGGCGGCAAGCTCTATTTTCTGCGCCGTCTGCCGGCGGATCCGATGTGCGAAAGCTGCGACGGCGCGGACCCGGCGGCGAGCTGGGACACGCGCGGCTACGACAGCTCGGCGGAAGCCTTCGCCTCCGGCGGCGACGTATACGACATCCGTTCCAAGAGCCTCAGAAAGGGCATCAATGGCATACCCTACCAACAATGGTGAAGCGGCGCGCGGCTTCACCCTGATCGAGCTGCTGGTGGTGATGAGCATCATCGGCGCGCTGATGGCCCTGATCGGCCCCAACTACTTCAAGCAGCAGGACCGCGCCCGCGAAACCGTGCTGCGCCACAATCTGGCCGCGCTGCGCCAGGCGATAGACGACTACCGCGCCGACCACGGCGCCAATCCGGCCGCCTTGCAAGAACTGGTGGCCGGCCGCTATCTGCGCGAACTGCCGCTCGATCCCATCGCCGGCCGGCGCGACGGCTGGCAAGCCAAACCGGCGGAGGAGGGCGGCGTCGGCGACGTGGCCAGCGGCGCGCCGGGAACCGGCCTGGACGGCAGCCGCTATGGCAGCTGGTAAGCAGCGCGGGCTGGCCTATCTGGGAGCGCTGACGCTGGTGCTGGCCATGAGCGCGGCCCTGGGCGCGGCGGCCGGCGCCTGGAGCCGGCAACAACAAGGCGACAAGGAGGAAGAGCTGCTGCACATCGGCCTGCAATTGCAGCGCGCCATCGCCTCCTACCATCGTTCCGGCCCCGCGCCGGCCTATCCCAAAACGCTGGAGGCCCTGCTCAAGGACGAACGCGTGCCCTTCACCCGCCGCCACCTGCGCCGCCTCTACGCCGATCCGCTCACGGGCAAGCCGGAATGGGGGCTGATCAAGGGCGCGGACGGCGGCATCGTCGGCGTGCACAGCCTGGCGGAAGGCCGGCCCTTGAAGCAGCGGGGCTTCGCCGCGGAGCTGGGCGATTTCGCAGACAAGGGCAGCTATCGGCAATGGGTGTTCCTGGCGCCGGCCGCGCCGTGAGGCCGGCGGCGGCTGGATTTATTCTAAAGGCATGATTTGCGTCTTGTTTCGGCTCAATGCATCCGGATTAATTTAGGAATTATTGAGAAAGTTAGGAGTACTCCTATAGATTCCCGGACCATGCTTCCGTAAGAATCACCCTCTTTGGCGACCGATGACAGCGGCTTTCCAACGCTTTTGCGCCCGCGGCCGCGCCGCGGCTCCGAAGGCGCGCCGCTTCCGCTCCCGCCGCGAGTCCGTCGCTTTCAACCGAAACGCATATGATGATTGTTGCTATTTTAGAAGACTGTCCGCTCCAAACCGCCAGCGTGGTCAAGCTGCTGGAACAATATGGCCATCAAGCCGTCGCCTGTGCCGACGGCGACCAGTTCGTCGCCCAATTCCGACAGCAGCGCTGCGACGCGATGCTGCTGGATTGGGAGGTGCCGGGCCGAAACGGCGTCGAGGTGCTCAAATGGGCGCGCGCCAAGCTGCCGCCGGCGCTGCCCATCCTGATGGTGACCCAGCGCGACGACGAAGAAGACATCGTATTGGCGTTGGAGCACGGCGCCGACGACTATCTGCAAAAACCGATCCGCGAGCGCGAGCTGCTGGCGCGGCTGAACGCCCAGTTTCGCAAGCAACAGCGGCTGGGCAATCCGGAGGCCTCGTTCGAGGCCGGCGGCTACACCTTCCACCCGGAAGCGCGCAGCGTCAGCTTGCCCGGCGGCAAGGCCGCCACGCTGCCGGCGCGGGAATTCGCGTTGGCCACGCTGCTGTTCCGCAACCTGGGCCGCATCCTGACCAAGGACTTTCTCAGCCAGCGCATCTGGGGCCAGGCGGACCGCAAATACGACGCCAGCCTGGCCACCTATGTCAGCAATCTGCGCTCGGCGCTGGGCTTGCGGCCGCGCAACGGCATGGTGATCTCCACCGTGTACAACTACGGTTACCGGCTGGAGCGGGTCTGAGGACCCGTTTGCAACCCGCTGCGCGTTGACTCTGGCATTGCGCGCCGACGGCCGTCTCCCGAGCCCGCATTTCCCGCATGCGCGCCCAAGGTCTTCGGCCTGTCTCGCCTTGAGCTGCTCCTTGAATGAGGCGCCGGCTTGGCTGGCCGCGTCCTTTTTTCGCGCTTGGGCCGTCTTATGAAATGGCTTTGCCAAGCGTTCCGGCGCGGACACCGGCACGACGCGCGCTTTCTGATCGCCTTCGTCCTGCTGCTGGTGGTGTTCGCCATCCCCAACCAGGACGCCTTGTTCCACTCGCTGGACCGGCTGTACTTCGAACTGCTCTCCGCCTTGCAAACCGAAGACGACGAACACGATGTCGTGCTCGTCAATGTCGACCAGGCCACGGTGCAGGCGCTGGGCCATGAGGAAGTCAACGGCAACGTGCTCTACGCCGTGCTGCTGCAAAGACTGGAGCAGGCCGACAGCGTGGCGCTGAACATGAACCTGCTGTCGCGCCGGGACGAAGGCATGCTGGCGAACGCCATCCGGCGCCACGGCCGCGTGGTGTTGGCCTTGCCGCCCGACGCCCCCGCCGCGCCGGGGCGGGACGGTCCCGAGCCCTCCGCCGTTTACGCCGCCGCGGCTGGGCTGGGGCACCGCGACCTCTTGATAGGGGACCGCAGCGTGGTCACCGGCATCGTCCCTACAAGCAACATGGCCGGAAGCTGGCGCCGCATATGGTGATGGAAGCCATCCGCGTCGCCGGCTATGAACTGCCGCCGCGGGAAAACACCCGCTGTCTGACCGCGTTCTGGCGGCGTTGCGCGCCGCAAGCCGACGGCTGGCTGCTGGTGTTGCCGGCCCACCACCGCATCCAGCAGTATTCGATGCTGGACGTGCTGACCGGCGCGGTGCCGCGGCAGGCGTTTCACAACAAGATCGTCTTTGTCGGCCATCTGGCGCTGGACCCGTTCAAGGGCCTGCGCTCCAACCGTTACCCGCTGGACCGCGAAGGCCATACCCGCAGCCAGATCCTGGCCTTGCAAACCCAGACCCTGATGAACCACGGGCCGGTCACCCTGCTGGCCGCCCCGTACAAGCTGCTGGTCAACTTCGGCCTCATGTTCGGCCTGCTGCTGGTCTGCCTGCTGGCGCCGCCGGCGCGCATGCACGGCCGCGCCTGGCTGTGGCTGGGCGGCTGCTGGCTGACGTCCACCCTCTTGCTGTTGCAAACGCAGATCTGGATTCCGGTCAGCTCGCCGCTGACAGGCGGCTTGCTGATCTACGCCGGCTGCGCCTGGCGCTGGCAGACCAAGACTCATCTCCTGCTGCGGCAGGAAATGGAGGCGATGCGGCAGAGCCTGCGCGAAGCCGGCATGGACCTGCCGCTGCGCGGCCAGGAGCCCGAGTCCGGCGCCGACGAAATCGAACGGCTGATGCGGCAGATGCGCGCCTGGCAAAACTCCTACGTCAGCGTGCTCAATATGCTGCCCTATCCGATCTTCTTCGAGCAGGGCGGCAAAATCATCCTCAGCAACCAGGCGGCGCGCAAGCTGCTGTGCGAGCAAGGCGCGCCGGAGGAGGCCGAAGCCTGGGTGCTGGGCCTGGCCGGGCGGGCGCGAGAAAAAGCGCTTCACAGCGGCAACATCGGCGTGGAGGAAGTGCGCAGCAGCCAGGGCGAACACATGTTGCTGGTCACGCCCTGTCCGGAACTGTGCGACGGCCTGTCCAGCAGTCTGATCAGCCTGGTCGACCTGCAAAGCGTCAAGGCCAGCGTGTCCGGCGACCGGCGCGTGCTGCGGCAGATGGCGCACGATCTGCGCAATCCGCTGACCACCATGCTGGCGATGATAGAACAGCGCGGCGGCGAGACCGGGCCGCGGCAGGACCAATTCTTCAACGATCTGCGCCGGCAAGTGAACTACAGCCTGCGCGTGGCGCAGGACTTCATGCGCCTCTCCCGCGCCGAGCAACTGGACCCGGCCGGCTTTCTGCCGGTGGCCTTGACCGATCTGGCCGAAGACGCGATGGACCAGATCGAGGCCGGCGCCCGCCAAAAGCGCATCGTGCTGCACGGCCCGGAGGCGATGGAAGCGCTGTGGGTGCGCGGCCATTACGACATGCTGCTGCGCGCCGTGGTCAATGTGCTGGATAACGCCGTCAAGTACTCGCCGGCCGGCAGCCACATCGTGCTGCGGCTGGCGCGCTGGGGGGACATGGCCGGCATCAGCGTGGTGGACCAGGGCATAGGCATTCCGGAACACGCCTTGCCACGGCTATTCGAGCCGTTCTATCAGGTGGATGAAGGCCGCCGCGACGGCGCCGGCCTGGGCCTGCCCTTCGTCAAGGCCGTGATGCAGGCCCACGGCGGCCGCGTCGAGGTCAAATCCAGAAGCCGGCTGGGCAGCGAATTTCTGCTGCTGGCGCCGTGGGTGGAGAGCGAGGGAGGAGAGCGCTAGGCGCGGCCGCCGGCTTGAGCTTCTGTTGAGATTGATTGGGGGCCGCACCAGGGTTTGGAACAATGCGGGCAAGCCCTTCCCAGCCGATGGCGGCTGGAGAGGGCTGTCACCCAACCCCTTAAATTAAGGTTTCAACAATGACCGCACCCCGCTCCGCAGGCAAGTTCGCCCTGCCCGCGCTGGCGCTGAGCCAGATCGCCGTCTCCCTGATGCTGCTGGCCCCGGCCGCCGCCTCCGCCCATGGCTCGATGGAAGAGCCGATCAGCCGCATTAAATATTGTCATAGCTCCGATAATCCGGAGAATCCAAAAACCCCGGGATGCCAGGCGGTCAAAGAAATTGGCAAGTCGCAAGCCATCTACGACTGGAACAGCGTGCGCCAGGGCGACGCCAGCAGTAATCACCAGCAAGTGGTGCCTAATGGCCAATTGTGCGCGGGAGGCAATGCCAAAACCTTCGGTGGCCTGGATGCGGCCGTCGACTGGCCGGCCACCACCATCCAACCGGGACCGGACGGCAAATACACGATGACCTATCATCAGACCGCCCAGCACCAGACCGCCTATTTCAAATCCTATATCAGCAATGACTCCTATGATTTCACGCGTCCGCTGCAGTGGAATGACCTGCAACTGATCGGCAATTCCGGCGCGGTGGCGCCCAGCGAAAAGACCAAGCTGGACGTCAAGATTCCGGCCGGCATGCAGGGCAAGCGCGTGATCTACAACGTATGGCAGCGCAGCGACAGCGGCGAGGCCTTCTACAGCTGTTCCGACGTGAACATCGTGGCCAACAGCGCGGACTTCAAACCGCTGGGCGCCTTGGTCTCCAGCCCGTTCGAGGCCAAGCCCGACTCCACCATCTCCCTGCGCGTTTTCGACAAGCTGCGCGGCGGGGATCTTGAAAAGCATTCGATCAAGATCGCCGCCGGTCAAACCGCGGCCAAAGACTGGACCTATGCGCTGGCCACCGCGGTCAACGCCAAATCCAGCGTGGTCAAGGTGGGCCAATTGCAAAACGGCCAAGTGGTGCCGGTCAAGAACGCCACCGGCAACACCGTGTTCGGTCTGGGCAAGGAATACAGCTTTGCCTTGGAACAATCGGATGAGGGCGGCAAGCCGCCGGTGGACGAGATCGCGCCGGGCAAGGTCACCGTCAAGGGCCAGAGCAGCGTCAACAGCGGCGATATGGTCAGCCTGTCGGCCCAAGCCGCCGCCGGCACCAACCTGAAATACCGGTGGACGGTGTCGCCCAGCATCGCCGGCCTGACGCTGAACGCCGCCACCCTCAATTTCAAGGCGCCGGAGCCTAAGCAGGACACCAGCTATAACTTCACGGTCAAAGTCAGCAATGCGCTGGGCAGCAAGAACGCCGAGCACAAGCTGGAGGTCAAGGCCAAGGATGAAGGCGGCAAGCCGCCGGTAGCCGGTGCCTGGGACGCGGCCAAGACCTATGCCCAGCCTTGCGCCAAAGTGACATATCAGGGCGAGGAATGGATGAACGGATGGTGGACCCAAGGCGAAAAGCCGGGCACGGGCGGCCAGTGGGGCGTATGGCGTCCGGTAAGCTCGACCGACATGCATGGCCAGTGCAAGGGTAAGTAATGTCCGGATGGCCGCGCGTTTCAGGCTGAGCCCCAGCTGGACGCAGGTTTAAGACCCGGTTTTGGGGTCTGCCCGGCAGGCGTAAGCCTGCCGGGCTTTTGCCGTTTGATGGCCGATATTGATTAAAAATCGCTGAACTTTAGCTTTTATTGAGAATGATTGGGCGGCGGGCAAGGGTTTGGAACAATGCGGGCAAGCCCTTCCTCGGCCGACGGCGGCCAGGGAGGGCGGCAACCCAACCCTTAAGATCAAGGTTTTAGAACATGACCGCACCTCGCACCGCCGGCAAGCTCGTCCTGCCCGTGTTGGCCCTGAGCCAGATCGCCGCCTCCCTGATGGCCGTTGTCCCGTCCACCGCCAGCGCCCATGGCTCCATGGTGAACCCGCCCAGCCGCGAATACGCCTGCGCCACCTTCGATACCCCGTGGGGCAACCCGACTTATGCCAGCTGCGGCAAGATCGCATCGCTGAGCAGCAACTGGATGTCCAATGTGCAGGGCGGCGTGAAAAGCAACCATAAAGAGAAGGTCGAAGACGGCCTGCTGTGCGCCGGCGGCAAGATCGACTGGAAAGAGCTGGATGCGGCCGATTTCAAAGGACGCGTCACCACGGTGACCCCGGACGCCCAAGGCAAGGCCGTGTTCGAATACAAGCAAACCGCAGGCCACATCTCCAGCTACTTCAAGACCTATATCAGCACAGATGACTATAAGCCGGAGCAGGGTTTGCGCTGGAGAGACCTGAAAGAGATTGGCAATAGCGGTCCCCTGCCGCGTCCAGAAAGCGGCAGCATCACCAAGCTGGAGGTGCAGATTCCGGCGGAGCTGACCGGCAAGCGCGTGGTGTACAGCGTTTGGCAGCGTGATCCGAGTGATAACGCCGAAGCCTTCTACGCCTGCTCCGACGTGGACGTGGTGGCCAACAATATCGAATGGAAGGCCAGCGGCGCGCTGGAAGGCGGCCAGGTCAACACCGGCGTCACGCTGACCTTGCGCGTATTCGATAAAGTGCGCAGCGGCGACCTGGAAAAGCACAGCATCGTGGTGCAGGCTGGTCAGGAAAAGCCGGAGCAATGGATGCATGCGTTGGCCACCAAGGTCAATCAAAGCTCCAGCGTGGTCAAGGTGGGCAAGCTGATCGGTTCGGACATCACGCCGCAATTCAGCGCCACCGAAAACCAGGTGTTTGGCCGCAATAAGCAGGTGAGTTTCGCCATCGACCAGAATAACGGAGGCACCAAGCCGCCGCCGGATGAAATCGCGCCGGGGAATGTCACGGTCAGCGGCCCGGCCAGCGTCAACAGCGGCGCCAACGTCAGCTTGTCCGCCGCGGCCGCTTCCGGCACCAATCTGAACTACCTGTGGGAAGTGACGCCCAAGATCGCCGGCCTGGCGCTCAACGCCGCCACGCTCAATTTCAAGGCGCCGGCGCTGGAGCAGGACACTGCCTACAGCTTCAAGGTCAAGGTCAGCAACAGCAAGGGCGAGAAAACCGCAGCGCATGCGCTGACGGTCAAGGCCGACGACAGCGGCCCCACGCCGCCGTTGGAGGGCGATGTCTGGAAAGAAGGCGCAAGCTACAAGGCCGGCCAGGTCGTCGTCTTCGAAGCCAAGCAATACCGCTGCTTGCAGCCGCATACCGCTTGGGAAGGCGCAGGCTGGACGCCGGCTTCGCAGCCCGCACTGTGGGCGCCGCTTTAAACTAAGCGTCTGATCCGGCCGGCGGCCGCGCGCCGCCGGCTGGAAATGACAGCCCCTTGCCTCTTGGAGCAAGGGGCTTTTTTTAACTGTTTATTGAGCAAGGCGGGCGTTCGGCCAAGCGCTACATCAAGCACCTTGTCTGTGGCGTGAGCAAATTGTCGTCGGTCATGCGCAGCTTGGGCATGGCGCCGCAAGGCGCTTGGAGACCGCCGCATGACTATTGGCGGCGGGCTGCGGCTATGGCGGACAGAGAGTTGCCCCAGTCAGTTACGGAAAGTGTGAATTTTACCGCCGTCTTGGCATGAGTTTTTTGCATTTCATCCTAAACTTTTCATCCATTTCCCAGATAAGACTTCTCGAATAATCTGATTTTCGAGAGGTCGCATAATGGTTGCAGTGGTGTCGGGCGTGGGTTTGGGCTTGCAGAACAGTTCGTTGGCGGCCTTGGGCGGGCAGGGTCAGTTGGGCGAGGCCGCCTTCGGCCGCGGCGGCGAACGGGTCTACGTCAACGCCGGCAACGGCAACCTGGTGCTGCAGCGCCGCGACGAATTCCTCGCCGGCAACGGACTGCCGATCCAGCTGGTCCGCACCTACAACAGCCAGGGGCAGGGCGGCGACGCCGGCAACTGGCGCCTGGGCTACAGCCGCCAGCTGTTCGACTTCAGCGGCGCCCCGGGCAGCGCCGGCTCGCAACTGCGCCGTCAGGCCGAGGACGGCAGCGACACCCTGTACCGCTACGACGCGGCGCGCGGCCTCTACCTGGCGCAAGGCGGCGCCGGGGCCGAAGACACCGTGCGCTGGGACGGCCAGGCCTGGATCTGGACCGACGGCGACAGCCAGAGCCAGGAGCGCTACGACAGCGCCGGCCGGCTGCAGCAAGTGCAAAGCCGCGACGGCCAGACCGTCGCGCTGGGCTACGACGGCGCCGGCCGCATCGTCAGCCTGCGCAGCGCCGACGGCGAGACGCTGTTCATCGACTACGACGCCCAGGGCCATCTGAGCCAGCTGCGCAGCGTGTACCGCGACGGCGAGCAGAACAAAACCCTGACCCGCACCCGCTACGGCTACGACGAGCAGAACCGGCTGAGCAGCGTCACCACCGACCTCAGTCCCGACGACAACAGCGTCGCCGACGGCCAGGTCTACACCACCCGCTATGTGTACGACGGCGCCAGCCAGCGGTTGGCCAGTCTGCAGCAGAGCGACGGCAGCCGGCTGGACTTCGCTTATGCGCAGGTGGACGGCGATTACCGCGTGCTCAGCGTCAGCGACGTGCGCGGCGAGCAGACGCTGACCACCACCTTCGACTACGACGCCGCGGGGCAGCGCACCGTGGTCCGCGACGCCGCCGGGCTGCGCACCGAACTGAACTACCGCGACGGCCTGCTGCAACGGGTGGCCGGCGGCGGCGTCGAGCAACGCTTCGACTACGACGGCCACGGCCGAGTCAGCGCGATCACCGACGGCCGCGGCCAAACCGCCCGTTTCGACTACGACGCCGCCGGCAACCGCGTCGGCGTGCGCGACGCGCAGAACCAGCAGACCCGACGCCGTTACAACGCCCAGAACCAGCTGCTGAGCGAAACCGTCGACGGCGCCGGCACCCGGCGCAACGTCTATGACGCCAGCGGCCTGCGGCTGCGCTTCAGCCTCAGCGCCGAAGGCCGGGTGGAAGAGCGCCGCTACGACGCCCAGGGCCGCGAAGTCAGCCGGCTGCTGTACCAGGGCGGCGTGTTCGCCGGCGCTGACGACGCCACCGGCGAAGCCGAACTGCAAGCCTGGGCGGCAAAGCAGGACCTGTCCCGCGTCGAACGCAGCGATACCGGCTACGACCTGCGCGGCCTGGTGGCCAGCACCACCCGCTACGCCACCCTGGACGCCGAGGGCAAGGGCGTGGCCGACGGCCGGCACAGCAGCGTGCGCTACGTCTACGACCCGGCGGGCAATCTGCTGCAGAAGCTGGACGGCGTCAGCGGCGCGGTGCTGGCCGACTACCTCTACGACGGCCTGAACCGCGTGGTGCGCAGCCGGGACGGCGCGGGCGTGGCCACCACCACCGTCTACCAGGACGCGCAGCGGCAGACCCGGGTCAGCCTGAGCAACGGCCTGAGCACGGTGAGCAGCTACGACGCGGCCGGCCAGTTGCTGGCCGTGGTGCAGCAAGACGCCGGCGGCCCGCTGGGCACCGCGCGCAGCGAATACAATGCGCGCCACCAGCCGGTCAGGCTGATCGACGCCAACGGCGCCGCCAGCGTCCTGCTCTACGACGAACGCGGCCGCAAGGTCGGCCAGATCGATCCTGCCGGCGACGTCACCGAATGGCGCTACAACGGCAACGACCAGATCATCGCCAGCCTGCGCTACGCGACCCGGATCGACATCGCCCGGCTGAGCGGCGACCCGGCGGCGCTGTCGCTGGCCGCGCTGCGTCCGGCGGCGAATCCGGCGGAAGACCGCATCGAACGCCGGCTATACGACAGCCTGGGCCGCCTGGTCCAGACCGTGGACGCCGAAGGCGGCGTCGAGCGCCACCAATACGACGCCGCCGGCCGGCTGACCCGCAGCACCCGCTACGCCACGCGGCTGAGCGCCGAACAACTGGCGGCGCTGGCGAGCCAGCCCGGCGAACTGGACCCGTCCGACGCCCAACTGCAGCCGGCGGCCGATCCGGCCGGCGACCGCGTCAGCCGCCGCTACTACGACCGCGACGGCCTGCTGCTGGCCAGCCTGGACGGCGAAGGCTATCTGAGCGAAACCCGCTACGACGGCGCCGGCCGCGCGATCGAAACCGTGCGCTACGCGCAGCGCGCCCGCGCCGGCGACACGCTGGAGGCCCTGCGCCCGGCCAGCGACGGCGCCGACCAACGCACGCGCAGCCTGTACGACGGCGCCGGCCGGCTGGTGGGCCGGATCGACGCCGAAGGCTACCTCGACGAAACCGTTTACGACGCCCAAGGGCGCATTGCGCAAACGATACGCTACGCCACCCGCGTCGGCGGCGGCGACACGCTGGCCGCGCTGCGCCCGGCGGCCGACCGCAACGACCGCCAAGTGCAGCGCCAATACGACGCCGCCGACCGGCTGCTGCGCGAAGAACACCGGCCGAGCGGCCTGATCGTCCGCTACCAGTACGACGCCCAAGGCCAAGTGATCGCCGTCACCCGCCAGGCCGGCGACGACGCGCGCAGCCAGCTCAAGCGCTACGACAGCCAGGGCCGGGTGACGCAAGAACTGGCCGGCGAAGGCGCCCAGGCGCTGGCCGCGCTCGGCGCCGACGCCGGCGCCCCGCAAATCGACGCCGTCTGGGCGCGCTGGGGCACCCGCCACTACTACAACGCCGGCGGCCAACGCACCGCCAGCCTGGGCCCCGACGGCCAGGGCGGCGCCGGCGCGCGCACCCTGTACTACTACGACGCCGCCGGCCGCCTCAGCCACACCCTCAACAGCCTGGGCGAAATCAGCGAAGTGCGCTACAACGCCTTCGGCGACGTCGTCGCCACCCAGCGTTACGCCACTCGGCTTGGCGCCGGCGCGCTGGCCGCGCTGAACGGCGGCAACCAAAGCGGCCTGCCCGGCGGGCTGAGCAGCGAGGCCGACCGCCTCGAAACCAGCCAATACAACCGCCTGGGCCAACGCCTCGCCGCCGGCGACCGGCTGAACACCGAACGCGAACAATGGCGCTACAACGCCTTCGGCGAAGCCGTGGCTTACCGGCAGCGGCTGGACGCCGCGCGCAGCAGCGTGCAGACCAGCGCCTACGACCGGCGCGGCCTGCTGCAAAGCCAGACCCGCGACGCCGAAGGACTGGCGCTGCGGACGGAATCCCAGTACGACGCTTTCGGCCGGCAGACCGAGCGCGTCGACGCCAACGGCCACCGCAGCCGGATCGACTACGACAAACTGGGCCGCCAGATCAGCGTCCAGGACCCGCAAGGCGGCCGTCAAAGCCACGCCTACGACGCCTTCGGCCGGGTGCTGCGCCAGATCGACGCGCTGGGCCGCACCACCACCACCGCCTACGACGAAGCCAGCGGCCGCGTCACCGTCACCCAGGCGGACGGCGTCCAGACCATCACCCAGAAGAACGGCCACGGCGACACCGTGCAACTGATCGACGGGCTGGGTCAGGCGACGACCTACCAATACAACCGCGACGGCCAAGTGCTGAGCACCACCACGCCGGCGGGAACCACCCGTAGCGGCTACGACAGCGCCGGTCATCAGATCGAGAGCGTCGACGCCAACGGCGCCCGCACCGTCTACCAATACGACGCGGCGGGCCGGGTGCTGCAACGCACCGTGGACCCGGACGGCCTGAAACTGAGCAGCCGCACCGAATACGACGCGGAGGGCCGCGTGCTGCGGCAAACCGAGCCCAACGGCCGGGTGACCGAACAGCGCTACGACGCGGCGGGCCGGCTGCACAGCCTGATCGTCGATCCGGACGGGCTCAAGCTGACGACCACCTACGGCTACGACGCCCAGGGACGGCAGATCCGGGTGACGGAAGCGGCGGGGACGGCGCAGGCGAAGACCACCGAATACGAATACGACGGCGCCGGTCGTCGGGTGCGGGAGACGGTGGACCCGGAGGGGCTGAAGCAGAGCACGGTGTACCAATACGACGGCCAGGGCAATGTGGTGTCCAAGACCGACGCGATGGGCAAAACCGCCCACTACATCTACGACGACAATGACCGCTTGCGTTACAGCCTCAATGTGCAAGGTCTGATGACGGAAACGGTATACGACGCGGCGGGGCAGGCGGTGCAAAGCCGACGCTACGCGACACCGGTATCGGTGTATGGCCTGAGCTCCATGCTGACGGCGGCTGAACTGGCGGGGCGGTTGATAACCCATGAGAAAGACCAGAGCACGCGCACGGTGTACGACGCGGCGGGCCGTCCGAGCCTGAGCATCGATGAGGCGGGCTATGTGACCGAGCGGCGTTACGACGCGGCGGGGCGGGTGACGGACACCATACGCTATGCCAAGAGCCTGGCGCAGATGGGGCTGTCGGCGGAACGCCTGCAAGACCGCGCCCAGGCCAACCTGCTGCACAACAGCCTGTTCGAAGCCTCGGCGCCGGGCAAGGTGGCGAACTGGGGCTATGGCGCGTGGAACGCTGACGCCGAAGTGGGCGGCAATCTGAACGCCGACTGGCGGATAGCGGAGGGCCTGGCCGGCGAGAACACCGTCTACTTGCACCAGACCGGTCGCCATCCGCAAGACGCTTACCAGGAACTGGTGCAAAGCGTGCCGGTGCAAGCCGGACGTCGCTACGCCTTCTCGGTGTACACCGGCGCGCATCGGGCGAATACGAGCGTGCACATCGTGTGGTTCAACGCGGCGGGTCAGGCGCTGGGCGCCACATCGGAGCAGACGGGCGCGCATCGCAGCACCCCGGCGGACAACTTGCCGGGCGGTCCGGCGCTGAAGGGTTACAAACGGACGGTGGCGGACGGCGTGGCGCCGGACGGCGCGGTGCGGGGCGTGGCGACGCTGCGCAAGACCAATACCGCGGTGGGCGAGAACGACTCCTGGCTGTTTGCGACGCGGGCGCAGTTTGAAGAACTGGCGCTGGACGCCTCGGGACCCAGCGACTGGAAGCCGGCATTGGTGGCCGATGCGGCCGACCAGCACAGCCGCAGTTTCTACGACGCAGCCGGACGACCCAGCCTCAGCGTCGACGCGCAGGGCTATGTGACCGAGCGCCGCTACGACGCGGCGGGCAATGTCACCGACACCCTACGCTATGCCAAGAACCTGGCGCAGATGGGGCTGTCGGCGGAAAGCCTGCAAGGCCGCGCCCAGGCCAACCTGCTGCGCAACAGCCTGTTCGAAGCCTCGGCGCCGGGCAAGGTGGCGAACTGGGGCTATGGCGCGTGGAACGCTGACGCCGAAGTGGGCGGCAATCTGAACGCCGACTGGCGGATAGCGGAGGGCCTGGCCGGCGAGAACACCGTCTACTTGCACCAGACCGGTCGCCATCCGCAAGACGCTTACCAGGAACTGGTGCAAAGCGTGCCGGTGCAAGCCGGACGTCGCTACGCCTTCTCGGTGTACACCGGCGCGCATCGGGCGAATACGAGCGTGCACATCGTGTGGTTCAACGTGGCGGGTCAGGCGCTGGGCGCCACATCGGAGCAGACGGGCGCGCATCGCAACACCCCGGCGGACAACTTGCCGGGCGGTCCGGCGCTGAAGGGTTACAAGCGGACGGTGGCGGACGGCGTGGCGCCGGACGGCGCGGTGCGAGGCGTGGCGACGCTGCGCAAAACCAATACCGCGGTGGGTGAGAACAACTCCTGGCTGTTTGCGACGCGGGCGCAGTTTGAAGAACTGGCGCTGGACGCCTCGGGGCCCAGCGACTGGAAGCCGGCATTGGTGACCGACGCGGCCGACCAAGTCTCCCACCAAAGCTACGACGCCGCCGGCCGCCTGATCCAGGAAACCCGCGGCGACGGCGGCAAGCTAGCCGCTACCACCCGCTATCAATTGGATGCCAAAGGCAATCGCATTGCCGAAACCGACGCGGGCGGCCACACCACCCGCCGCGACTACGACCTGCTCGGCCGGCTGATCCGCGAAACCGACGCGCTGGGCGGCGTCACCGTCACCGAATACGACGCGGCAGGCAACGCGGTCAAGATCACCGACCCGCGCGGCTATAGCGGCTACAACTATTACGACGCGCTCGGCCGCCAGACCCTGCACATCGATCCCGAAGGCTATGCCACCGCCACCGAGTACGACGCGCTCGGTCAGACCACCCGCATCACCCGCTACGCCCAACGCGTCGACACCGCCGCGCTCAAACCCGGCCTGACGCCGACCCTGATCGTCGATGCCCAGCGCGACGCGGTGACCCGGATCGAACACGATGCGCTGGGACGGCAGACCCGCATCTTCGACGCCGAAGGCGGCGTCGAGCGGATGGCTTATGATGCTTTTAACAACAAGTTGAAATACTTCAACAAACTGGGCGGTACCTATCACTACATCTACGACGCGCAGGGCCGGGTGCTCAAAGAGACCAGCCCGCTGGGCATCGTCAAACGCTTCGAATACGACGGCTTCGGCAACCGCACGCTGCAAGTGGAAGCCGAAGGCAAGCCGGAGCAGCGCACCACCCGCTATCAATACGACGCCAACAACCGGCTGATCCGCCAGACCAGCGACGCGCTGCCGGTCTACACCCTGGACGGCGGTGAAGCCACGGTCAGCCCCAGCCAAAGCTGGCGCTACGACGCCGCCGGCCGTCAGATCGAATTCACCGACGCCAACGGCAAGATCACCCGCAGCCGCTACGACGCGCTGGGGCGCAAGGTGGCGGAGCGCAACGGCGACGGCGTGTTGAGCGAATGGGACTACGACGCGGCGGGCAACGTCCTCGTCCAGCGCGTCTACGCCAGCCCGGTGAGCCTGTCGGCGGACGGCGGCGTGCCGGCGCCGGCGAATGCCGACGTTCGCGAAACCCGCTACGTCTACGACGGTAATAATCGATTGCAGAGGACGGTTGTTCCGCGTCAGACCGTTATTTATGGGGATGTGAAGAAGGATGGAGCGCCGATAGTTAGGGTTCAGGACCTTGTTACTGAACGTCAATATGATGCCAATGGAAATGTAGTGTGTGAGATTGACCCTCGGGGTAATCGGATACTGCGTTGGTATGACCTTACCGGACGCAAGTTGTTGGAGGTGGATGCCGCTGGTTACGCTGTGGCTTGGAACTACAATGCCGCCGGCAAGCCGGTGAGAGAAACGCGCTATGCCACCGCCACGGTGCCGGCTGAGGGTATTACGCTGGATGCAGCGCGTGGTCTGCTCAAACCTGGTGCTCAAGACCGTGTCAGCGAGTTTGATTATGACCGCATGGGCAGGCTGGTGGAAGAACGTCGGCTGAATGTCGATTATTACGAGCAGGCTAGTCTGGATGTTTCTAGTAAGCCCGAAGAAGACGCTATTGCGCAAACCCGTCAGACCGGCACCGTGCGTACCCTGTATCGCTACAACGCTTTAGGGTTGCTGACGCAGAAAACCGATGCCAAGGGTGCTGTCACCGACATCCGCTACGATGCGTTGGGCCGCGAAGTCCATCGCGAGGAAGCAGTATTTATCGATCAGGCTGGGCAGAGCGTAAGGCCGACCACCGATACCAGCTACAACGATTTGAGCCTGACGACCAAGATCGTCAAGGCCGGAGTGGACGGCGTATTCAGCGAAACCCATTACAGCCTGGGCGGCCGGGCAGATTGGGCGCGGGATGCCGAAGGCAATATCACGTTCTACGACTACGATGCGGTGGGCAATGTGACGCGTACCCGCCGTGAGCGCAAGGAGGCGGCGGGAGGGCAGGATGTCACCCTGTATGCCTACAATGCGGCCAAATTGCAAACGGCTAAACAGGATGTCGCGACTGGAGTGTGGCAGGAGGTGAGCTACAACGCTTGGGGGCAAATCACAGGCAAGCGGACCAGTGTTAATCGTCAAGGAGCTTGGCAGGAGTTCAGTGAATATGACACTGCAGGCCGGCTGATTTGTGGCAACGCGGGTGGTGTAACCAAACTATATGGTTACGATGCTAATGGTAATTCTACGCTGACGATTACATCAGGGCGAACTCAAGGTGACGAGTTACGAAATATGACACTGGAGCAGGTGTTGTATAAGTTGTCCCAAGTCAATAGCTCTAATTTCCAAGATGATTTGGATGCATTTCGTTTGTCAGTAAGTGACTATGATGCCCGAAATTTACATGTGACGACACGCCAGCCAAAAATGGTAAATAAGCATCAAGATTCAGTTGTTCAGGTGGAAGCTTGGACAACAGCCGAGCAGCAAACTGGGCGTGGCGATGTGGTAACAACAGACGGAGCGTTTTTTAGGGATAATACTCCTATTGTTAGTCCGATGGGAAAGTCTGATATTGCTATTGTTGGTAATGGTGTAGTTACGAGCCAAATTCTATTTGATGGATTTCAATCTTATTTGTTGGATGACAGGTTTGGGCGGGGTGAGTTTGGTCGTGCATTCAAGGCAGTTGTAACATTCGGTTTTCCTGAGAATGTTTTAATGCTTGGAGATGGGCGGTATAAATTTGATATTGTTTCAATTATTCGCCCTATGCCGAAAGAAAGATTTGTTGAAACTAAGTATGGTTATTCAGGAGGAAGTGTAAGTGTTGATATTAACTTGCCTCTTATTAATTTTGAGCAGCGTAATTATAAATTCGAGATAAACATATATAAGGAGGTGCAAGGGCAGGATGTTTTTTTGGGGAAGGTGGAGAAGTCATTTACTGGAATGGATGTTATTGGTCGTTACCTGCCTGAACCTCTCTCTTTCCCGAAATTGTCCATAAATCGATCTGAGGTTCATTTTAAAAATCAGGTCGGCGTGTCTAAAATTATTCTCCTGACTAGGAATGTATCTTCTGAGTTGGGATGGATTGTGCAGTCGATTCCGATTGTGAAAATTAATGGACATGAACAGTCATCTTGGTTTTCTTTTGATTGGTCAGGAATGAGTAGGGGGAAGTATGAGTTTTGTTATGTGTCGCTAGATGATCAGGGTAAAATATTGAATGCCCGTCAAGGTGAGATGAGTCTTGATGATAAAGGGCCTAGTATTTTGCAAAATAAATTGCCAATGAATAGTGCTTTTATGGCTGCGGGCTCAGGGGCGGGGCAGCTTGGAAGTATGAATGTTATTGGTTTAAGTGAGCGTACAAATCGTACTCTTATTCGTTTTAGAGTGCAGGGAGAAGCATGGGGGGGTGGATAGAGCGCGGAAGTCTATCGAATAATTACTCAGGTGCGTGGTTTCAATTTAATCCTGCGGATTATGGGTTAAAGATAGGTGTAAGTTACGAATATGATTTGGAGTATTTTAATGGTCAGCAATCACTTGGTCGGTTGATCGGTGGTTTTCAGTCGGGTAATCCCAGTTCTGTAACGGCTCCTGTTCGCTGGTATGAGCAGCCACAGATTGTTCATATTAAGAATCAATTGACGGACGCAATGCATGGTAAAGTGCGGTTCCGCCCGTCAGGTAGTCAATTGGATTTTAAAGAAGTTGCTCTTGTTAAAAGTGAAGGGCGAGATTTTAACTGGGATTGCGTGGATATTTCTCGCAGTTTACCATCACCAACACTCTACGATTTTGAATACCAGATATTTGATGCGGCCGGCCGTATGGTTAATCGTGCTCAAGGCTCCATTACTTTGGGTGGTGGAGCAGTGACTCTGGATCGAGGTAGTGTTGTTGGTTTAGCTTTGCCTATGTATGTTTCTTTTTCTCCAGAGGAGACTGCGGCAACCCAAATGGAGTTGCAATACCGAACAAAAGGAGGAGGATCCTGGCAAGAAGTTAAATTAAATAGGCAGAGAAATGGGGGGTTTGCATTAAATGTTGATACTCTACCTATTGGTGATTACGAATATCGTTATCAGTTGAAGGACATCAATGGGATCTATCTACAGGAGAGTGATGGTAGCACCTTGTTAGCCAAGGGGTTTATGCGGCGAGGTGCAAATGGTGAAGATGTTTATACTGGACGTTTGCGGTGGGTATTGCTGGGAGTGACCAATAGTGAGGCCACCATCACGCGCCGCCAAGTCTACAACGCCTTCGGCGAAGTGATTAGCGAAACCGATGGTGCCGGCAATAGCATTCGCACTGAATACAATACGGCCGGCAAGCTGGTCGCCAAGCGCGAAGCTGCGCTCAAGTTGCGCGACGACAACGGCGGTGTGCTGAAGAATATCGACGGCAGCGACAAACTGGGCGACGAAGCTATTACGCGTTACGGCTATGACGCGGTGGGAAATCTGGTGTCCAGCATAGACGCCAATGGGCATGAAAACCGCCAGCGTTGGCTGGCAGGCAGCCAGGAGGGGCAGGGCAAGGTACTGCGTGAACGCCATGCAGATGGCAGCAGCAAGGAAATGGCTTACGACAGCCTGGGCAATCTGCGCATCGTTACAGTCAATGGACAGCGCCAACAAGATTATCAATACGACAAGCTTGGCCGCCTCAAGCGGCTGGACCGCGCTCAGCGGGTGGACGGCAGCCGCGGTTATGACGAGTACGACTATGACGGTGCTGGACAGCGAATTGCCCACCGTACAAGCGACGGCAAGACGGTGTTTGCGGAGGCGACGCGTTACGATAGCTTGGGCCGGGTGTTGGAAACGGTCAGTGCGGCCTCTCGCCATACCACTTACAGCTATGCCTGGGATGCTCAGTTGAAGGGTGCCGGCGGCATTGTGGTGGGCGGTTGGCGAACCACTACCACCAACGCCAACAATATGACCATGCAGGATGCGGTGGATTTGTTCGGCCTCAAGAGCGAACACCGTGATCTGGGCGGCCGGGTGACTCAGTACCAGTACAACAATGCGGGCCAGTTGATTCGCCAACAGAGCGATAAAGGCCAGAATATCCTGTACACCTACTATGGCAATGGCAATCTGCAGGGCATGGAGGATAGGGCTGCTAATCGTTTTACGCTGTATGGCTACGACAACGACGGCCGTAAAAACTATGAGGCTTACGCCAGCGGTCCGGACCGCGACCACCTGACGTTCTACCAACAGTCCGTTATGCGCTACGACGAACGTGGCCGGGTGATCGAAATCAAGGATCCTCGTTTCCTCAGCCGCTATCAGTACGATGCGGTGGGCAACCGTCAGCGCGTCTACAGCGAATATCAGGATGGCAAGGATGGCAGCAAGCAAGTGCAGGACAACTGGTACGCCTATGATGCGATGAACCGTTTCACCGTAACCCAGGGCAGCCGTGACGCCTCCGGCAATATTGTGGCGGGCAGCCGCGGTATCCGGATCGAGTACGATGGCTTCGGGCAACGGGCCAAGGCGAGCAATGGCGGCGATGGCACGGTGGAAACGTACAGTTACACCGCAGACGGTTTTCTGACGGATACCCAGATCAACGGCAAGCTGGCGTATCGGCGCAGCAATGACTTGTTGGGCCGGGTGACCGATGCGGAAAGCTTTAGCTGGGATGGCCAGGCCAAGGCCCGCAAGACGAATACGGACTACGACGCGGACAACAAAATGCTGCGGCAGGTGGTGGACGGTAAAGCGACCAAATACGGCTTGATGGCAGACGGAACCTTGAAATCCACTCAGCAAGAGGACACCACCACAGTCACCACCTATTACGAGTACGAATGGTGGGATGAGGCCAAGCAATCCAAGATTACCGCTCAACCGTACAACAAAGATGCGCCGGATTGGCGGCCTGGGATCTCGCATTTGACCTACGATGTCAACGGTCACCTGAAAGAGGCTATCGACGAACAGGGTCAGCGCAGCCTGCGTTACATCAACGATGCCCAAGGGGTGGTGATTCGACGCGAGGAACTGGATAAGCAAAGCGTTTACAAGCGCCAAGACTATTACTACGTTGACGGCAAGCAAGTGGGCGCGGTGGGCAATGATGGCCCAAGCCGCATGGACTTTGCGCAAGCATTGGCCCAAGGCCAACTGGGCGGCAAGAAAGACCAGTACCGCTTTGGCGTTGCGGTGAGCAGCGCCGACTTTGATCAGAACTACGAACCGATTGCCCCCAATTATCCGGGACAGGCCCCAAGCACGGTAACCGTGCGTGGTGGTGATACGCTGCAGAGTTTGGCTGCAGGGCTGTGGGGCGACAAGTCACTGTGGTATTTGCTGGCCGACGCCAATGGTCTGACCGGCAGTGAGACCTTGGCTGCAGGTCAGGCGCTGCGGGTGCCGAATAAAGTCACCAACCTTCACAACAGCAGCGGCACCTACCGAGTGTATAGCCCGGGTGAGGCGATTGGCGATGTGACCCCGACGCTGCCGGATCCGCCGCCGCCGCCGCAACAGGGTGGAGGCGGTTGTGGCGGGGTTGGGGCCATCTTTGTTGCAGTTGTTGCGGTCGTCGCGGTGGTGATGACGGCTGGCGCGGCAGCTGTGGCGATGGGAATGGTGACTACGGCCACCGGTAGCGCATTGACTTTGGGTGCTGCTAGCCTAGCTCAGATTGCTGCTGCTGGCGCAGCGACCTTAGCCGGTGGTATCGCCGGCGGAGCTGGTCTCGCGGCGGCCGCGATAGGTGGTGCAGTAGGCTCCATCGTTAGCCAGGGTGTGGCGATGGCAATGGGGATGCAGGACCGCTTCTCCTGGGGGCAGGTGGGGCTGTCGGCGTTCTCGGCGGCGGCGACCGCCGGCTTGGCGGGCGCGTCCAACACCTCCTCGTTGTCGGCCTTTGCCGGCAAGGGGCTGGGCGAGACGGTGGCGCGGACGATGGCGGTCAACGCGATGACCCAGGGCGTGGGCATGGCCACCGGGCTGCAAAAGTCCTTCAACTGGACCTCGGTGGCGGCCAGCGGCGCGGCGGCCGGGGCCAGCAGCTGGATGGGCGACAGCCTGGGCTGGAACAGTTCGGATCCGGTGGCCGGCGTAGGTTACGGCACGCTGCGAGGTCTGGTGTCGGGCGGAATCCAATCGCAACTGACCGGCCAGCGTCCGAACTGGAGCGCGATCGCGGCGGAATCGTTTGGCAGCGCGCTAGGAGACCAGGTGGTGAGCGGCATCCAAAATCAGGATAGGGCACGGCAACAGCAGAAGGCGGCGTTTGCCAAACAGGTACGCGACTGGGGCTTTAGCGGCCGGGCGGAAGCCCTGGAGCCAGCTTGGCTCAGCCTGGATTCATTGAGCAACGAGGCTGCTTATGCTGTGGTAGACGACGAGCCGATGGCGCAACGCGCGACAGCGGCCAAGGCCCAAGCGCCAAGCAAGTCGCGACAGAGGCTGCCTGCGGGTAAAGATGAAATGGTGATCTCTATTGTAGGTGGGGGTAATTATCCAGGAGATGCTGAGTATGATCCATCGAGAGTCCAGGCCTCTCGTACTGAATTGCAAGGTATGTTCAATCCGAAAGAATTTAGTTGGAACTATCTATTAGGCCAAATGCATGGCGTGGCGAAATTTGCTTTGAATAGCGTGGATGGTTTGGCTCGGACTACTGCGGACAGCTTGTATCAGCTGGGTGATATCGTTAGCCTTGGTATGGGTCATGATAGCTCAATTGCCCAAGGGGTATGGGCACGGCAGAATGTGCGAGGACAAGCCATCACTTCTTTGTTGAGTGACCCGGTCGCATCAGCGTTGGGGTTCGTCGATTCGTTGAATAATCGTCGTCAGCAGGCTGATGTTTTGGAGAACATGGGGCGGGATTTTGAAGCGGGCTCCATGCGTGCGCAACTGGGGTTGGATGTAGGAACGATGTTTTTCGGGGGTTCGGTTCGGAAGGTATTGGGAGCTGAGGGAAGGGTAGCTGTACGTACGGGCCTATCTTTCGAAACAAAGGTGCTTCAAAAGGGTGAGATGCTCGAAGTTGAGTTGTTGTCACGTCAAAAGTTTGATAGGGCAACAGGGGCTGTAGTTGATAATAGATTTTCACGTAGTAATTTATTGGCTAACTTCCAAGATGGGAATATGCATATAAATTGGTATGAAACTTCTGTGGCAGGGAAAGGGGTTGGAA
Source organism: Chromobacterium sp. Beijing (assembly GCF_021496765.1). Classification (NCBI taxonomy): domain Bacteria; kingdom Pseudomonadati; phylum Pseudomonadota; class Betaproteobacteria; order Neisseriales; family Chromobacteriaceae; genus Chromobacterium; species Chromobacterium sp. Beijing. The sequence continues at coordinate 2,806,155 of NZ_CP053750.1, read as the reverse complement.
CAGAAATGATCTCCAGAGCTATTGAGCTAGTCGGGCCGGGTCGAGTTTCTTCTGTTTCTGCTGAGCTTGGGTTGACGAATCGAGCAGTATTTGAAAGCTCTTTGAAAGCAGGGGCTTCATCTGCGGCGGTGTGGCAGACCCCGCTAGGTAAATCAATGCATTCGTTGGGGTATGTGAATGTTGAGGTTAATTATCCTTACCAAGTGAAATTTACTAAATAGAGAAGGATATGTCTCGTGTTGAGTGATAAGGCTGAGTTAATTTTGTATCTTGTTCGCCAAGGGAGAGCAGTTGATGTGCTTGCCCTTATGGAGGGGGAGTCACCTTATACATCAGAAGCATCTGAAGGGGCTCCAATGGATAATGCTCTTGGCCAGTTGTGGGTGGGCGCTTTATACCACCTCCGATTTGTTGAAAAATTTGGCGAAACAACTGTTTCTCAAGTTAAAGATGGAAAGGTTGAAAGTTCATTTCCAGATGTTTTTATGCAGTGGCTAGAGGCTGGAGCTCCTGGGGTTGGATTGCTGGACTTGAAAGCTTATCTTGAAGATAACCCTTTGTAGGAAAGTGGCAAGTAGGGTGGGTAAGTCATTTGGTTTGCCCGCCTCATGCGGATAGCCCTCGAAACCTTCATCAAAAGCCGCTTCTTGTAACTGATGTCTCTGGTATTGCATACTCACCAATTAAACAGGGTCTGGACCTACGTCATGGCTCGCTGCCAGTAGCGCGGCCCCTCGGCCGCGCCTCATCCCGCCTTATTTCTTCACGTTGAACGCTTCCAGCAAGTAGCGTGGGCAAGCCAAAAAGCTTGCCCACGCGGCACCTTGGCAACACGACCTTTGACCGCGCCGTAATTTATAAGCCCAAGCCTCCCCAAAGCCCCTCGCGGGGCTTTGGTCGTTTATAAGGCTCAAGCCAGTTCCTGCATCTGCCTCGTAGTCTGTTGCAAACGATGGGCGAAGGGTTCCAGCAGGCAATACACCTGCTCGCATTCCAGCATGTCTAGCTTGGATTGCTCCAGCATTGCCGCCAGCGCCGACAAGGCGGCGCTGACTTGATTGAATTCCAGGCTGAGCAGATGAAGGCTGTGATCGAAGTGTTCGCAGTACTCGTCGAGTTGCCGCAATAGCGGGTCAATCGGGTGGAGCGTGGCATCCTGCTGACGCAAGCTTTTCAGTTGGAAAAGCAAAGTGGAGAGAGAAGGGATGTGGTGGGAATGAGCATGAACGGGGCTAGTCATGATGACTCCTTACTGAGCGTTAAACCTGCCCCCTTAGCTGCCAAGCGTGGAGACAGGCGCGTGGCAGGGTTGGCAGACCGGCAGTAAGGACCCGGCGCGTGCAAGCACGCCCCCACCACGGCCAGTCTTAGCGTAAGACTTACCCTGTGGTGTGCAACGGACGTAAAAATGCCGCGTGCGGCGGCTGTCCGCCTTACTGGTTCGAGCTGCCAAGCCCGGTGCTGAGTCACAGCACGGCCGGATTATCACGTGCTTGCGGCGGGGAGGCAAGCGGCTTGCGTCGTGCCAGGCCCTAGCGCGTGTCCGCGTGGCTTGCGGCGGGGATGGCGTAACGGAGCTGCTCTTTGCGCCTTGCTGTATCCTTCTTTACTTCTGGCGATGGACGACTTTGCTGCCGTATTTCAACCGGACCCGAGTGGCGTTTTGAAGAGCTTGTCGGGGAGCCCCTCGTTTGGCGGCCACAGGGTTTTGTGTCTGTTCCTTGTCTGTTCTTCCCAGTCTGCTGGCTGCTCTCTATTAAGTGGGCGGCCATCGTTTTACTCTTGTTTCCCGCGGTTTCATGCCTGCCGTACTGTCCGGCCACGCTTAGGCGCTGCCGCAGCCGGCATGAGGGCGCGCTTTCTCCTTCTTGCTGCGTTACTACCGGGTTGCGACGTTTCTTCAATACCTGTCAAGGCGCCGGAGATGGTGTGAAGGGGATGCTTTGCTCTCTGCCTTGCCTGGGATTTGTAAGAATCTATTCAAAGTCTGTTGCATTTCGTCAGACATCGCACGGTTAGTACAGCATTCGAAATGCTCATATAGCGCTTGTGCAGTCCGCTGTCTCAGCGGTTTTCTCCTCATCTCACTCTTGTCCGCGAGACTTTGAACAGGTTCTAAGCCGCTGTGCGCTTGAATGGTTGCCGTTATGTTGCGGTTTAATCTTGGCGGCGGCTTTGCATGGCGTGATTTTTACTGCTGATAAAGAGGCGGAGCTCATGGTTGCAGCGGCTGAAAATGGCTGAAATTTTGAATTTGTACTTAAAAATCATGTATTTAAATTGGGTTTTCTGTGTTTGTAAATATTGTCATGGTATGTTGTAAAAAAGTATGAATATCGTTAATATCCGTATCATTTGTGCGGTTTGGTTGTTTTTGCGTTGATTGCGCATCAAAAACCAGGCCGCCGCATGAGGGCGGGTGGAATGACGGGCGATCAATCACTGCAGTTGATGTCGCAAATGATGTGGATGGCCTTGGCCATTGCCGGCCCCGTGCTGTTGTTCAGCCTGGTGGTGGGCATCTTGGTTAGCGTGATCCAGGTAGTGACCCAGATCCAGGATGCCTCTTTGGCTTTCGTGCCCAAGTTGCTGGCGGTATTCGCGGCCCTGCTGTTGTTTGGCCCGTGGATGCTGAAGTCGCTGGTGAACTACGCCGCGGGCGTGATCGGCAGTATCCCGTCCTTGTTCTGAAACGCTTCTCAATGTCTTTTCCCCTGGATTTGGCCTGGCTATACGCCTCTTTTTTGCTGTCGCTGCGTTTGGCGCCAGTCTTGTTGCTAACGCCGGTGATAGGCGCGGCCAATGTGCCCGGGGTGGTGCGCGGCTTGCTGGGTTTGAGCCTGGCGGCGCTGATGACGTACGGCCTGGGGTTGAGGCTGGCTTTGCCCGCCAATGGCTGGGTGCTGGCCGGGCAGGCTTTGACCGAGTTGTTCATCGGCGCCGTGCTTGGTTTTGGCGTGCAGTGCGCGTTTGGCGCGCTGGCGTTTGCGGGACGTTTGTTGGATACCCAGATCGGCTTTGGCTTGTCGGGCGTGATCAATCCGTTGACGAAGCAATCCGGCGCGGCCATGGGCCTGGCGTTCGAGCTGCTGGCGGTGGCGTATGTCTATGCGGTGAACGGGCACCACATGTTGTTGCAGGCGATGGTCTTTTTGTTGGAGGCCCTGCCTGTGGGCGAGCCGGTCAGCCTGCTGCTGGCGGAGCGGGCGCTGGGGCAGTTTGGCGTGCTGTTTGCGTTGGCGCTTTCATTGGCGGCGCCGCTGTTGATCGCCTTGTTCGCGATTGATGTGGGCGTGGCGCTGATTTCCCGCTCCATGCCTCAGTTCAATGCTTTCGTGATGGCCATGCCGGTGAAGGTGGGTGTGGGTCTGGCGGTGCTGGCGGTGATCTTGCCGCGTTTGGGCGGTTTTTTTGAACGCTGGTTTGCCTCGATATTGAATTATCTGGCGAGCTTCCAGGGGAGCTAGGTGGCGGAGCAAGAGCAGGACCGGTCGGAAGAGGCGACGCCGCATAAGCGCGAGGAGGCCCGCAAGAAGGGGTCGGTGGCGCGCAGTCAGGATGTCTTGGGCGTGGTGTCGGCCCTGACCCTGTTGCTGGCGCTGATGGCTTTGGGTCCCGGCATGGCGCGGCATTGTCTTGGCCTGTTCTCTCTGTTGTTGTCGCATGCGGGGGAGTGGTCGTTTGCGCAGCAGGCCTTGTCGGTGTGGATGCGGCAATTGGCGCTGGAGTTGTTTCAGACCCTGCTTCCCTTATGGCTGTTGTTGGCGCTGACGGCGGGCGTGGCCGGAGCCGCTCAGGTGGGGCTGCTGTTCTCCACGGAGCCCTTGAAGCCGGATTGGCAGAAGCTCAATCCGATGGAGGGTCTCAAGCGCTTGTTCACCTTGAGATCCGTGTTTGAGGCGGCGAAGTCCAGCATCAAGTTTCTGGCTTTCTCTCTGGTGCTGTACTGGATCATCCGGGAGATGCTGCCGGACTGGCTGTTGTTGACCGGCGCCGGGCCGGGCCGGGTGGCTGCGGCCACCGGCAACGCTCTGCTGCAAGTGCTGCGCTATATGGCCTTGGTCATGCTGTTGGCGGCGGTGGTGGATTGGCTGTTTGTGAAGCGCACGCTCAGCAAGAAGCTGCGGATGTCCAAGCGCGAGGTGAAGGAAGAGTACAAGCGGCGCGAAGGCGACCCGCGGATCAAGTCCAAGCTGAAGGAAATCCGCCGGCAGTTTTTGCAAAAGACGCGCGCCGCGTCGCGGGTGCCTGAGGCGGATGTGCTGGTGGTGAACCCCGCCATCTGGCGCTGGCGATCCAGTACCAGCGCGGCAAGATGGCGGCGCCGATGCTGCTGGCCAAGGGGGCCGGCGAGATGGCTTTGAAGATGAAAGAGACCGCCAGGCGGCATGGCGTGCCGATTCTGGAGAACCGGCCGTTGGCGCGCGGTTTGTTTCGCGATGTGGATGTGGATGAATGGATTCCCGATGCTTATTTCAGCGATGTGGCCAAGGCGCTGGTTTGGGCGTTTCGGGTCAAGAAGGGCTGAACTGCCGGAGACAGGCGGTGTTGCGATGGCGTTTTAGATGAGTAGCTTGCTCAAGTTGTTCAAAGAAGGGGCGAACGTGTCGATCATCCTGCTGATGGTCGGCATTTTGTTCGTCTTGTTCACTCCGGTTTCGGCCCGAGTGCTGGATGCGCTGTTGCTGGGCAATTTCAGTTTGGCGCTGTTTGTGCTGTTGCTGACCTTCTATGTGCGCAAGCCGGTGGATTTTTCCACCTTCCCGTCGGTGTTGCTGATCGCCACTTTGCTGCGTCTGGCGCTGAACGTGTCCGCCACCCGGCTGATCCTGTCCGACGGCGACGCCGGCCGGGTGATCGGCGCCATTGGTTCCTATGTGGTGGGCGGCAACTATGTGATCGGGGTGATCGTGTTCCTGATCCTGGTGGTGGTGCAGTACGTGGTGGTGACCAGCGGCGCGCAGCGGGTGGCGGAGGTGGCGGCGCGGTTTACGCTGGACAGCATGCCCGGTCAGCAGATGAGCATCGACGCAGATCTGAACATGGGCTTCATCGATCAGACGGAGGCGCAGCGTAGACGCAAGGAGCTGGAGAAAGAGGCGGGCTTCTATGGCGCGATGGACGGCGCCAGCAAGTTCGTCAAGGGCGACGCCATCGCCGGCATCATCATCATGCTGATCAATATCGTGGGTGGTTTCGCGGTGGGCGTGGCCCAGCACGGTATGCCGTGGCAGGAGGCCTTGCAGACTTACACCTTGCTGACCATTGGCGACGGCATCGTGACCCAGGTGCCGGCGCTGGTGATTTCGGTGGGCACGGGCATCATCATCACGCGCTCGGCGTCGGACGACAGGCTGAGCAGCGAGGTGCTGGGCCAGTTCACCGCCTATCCCAATATTTTGCTGATGGTGGCGGGCGCGTTGGGGCTGGCCGCGTTGCTGCCCGGCTTGCCGGCCTTGCCTGCCTTGATGCTGGCCGCTTTGTTCGCCGGCGGCGGCCTGGCGCTGCGCCGTTTGCGGGGCGGCGCCGAAGACGGCGGCCTGGTGGATGAGGCCGCCGCGGAGACGGAGGCGGCCGACGCCTCGCTGTACGACGAACTGAGGGTGGATCTGTTGTCCATCGAGCTGGCGCCGGATCTGATGCCGCTGATGGGGCAGGACGGCAGCCTGCTGTTGGAGCGCATCGCTCTGTTCCGCAAGCAATACATGTTGGATTCCGGTCTGGTGCTGCCCAAGGTGAAGGTGAGGGAAAGCAAGAGCTTGCGCGACGGCGCTTACCAGATCCGTTTGCAGGGCGACAAGGCGGGCGAGGGGCGTTTGGAGCCCGGCGCCTGGTTGGCGATCCATCCCGGCGGCGAGCGCGGCAAGCTGGAAGGCACGCCCACTACCGATCCCGCCTACAACCTGCCCGCCATCTGGATTCAGGACGCGCAGCGGCCGCGCGCGCGCGAGCTGGGCTACACCGTGGTGGACGCCGCCACGGTGTTCATGACGCATTTTTCCGAAATCGTGAAGCGACACTCCGCGGACTTGCTGACCCGAGAGGAAGTGGAGCGCCTGGCGCAGCATTTGCGCCAAACCCAGGCCAGCCTGTTGGACGAGCTGCTGCCCAATGTGATGACGCTCAGCGAAATCCAGAAGGTGCTGCAGGCCTTGTTGCAGGAGAAGGTGTCTATCCGGCGCATGGACACGATTCTGGAGGTGCTGGTGGATGCGGCGCGCGCCAGCAAGGACGTGGACGAATTGACCACGCGCGTGCGTCAGCGTCTGGGCAGCGTGATTTGCGCGCCGCTGCTGGATGGCGACGGCGCTTTGCACGTGATCACCTTGGACGGCGGCATCGAGCAAACCTTGTACGACGGCTTGCGCCGCAGCGAGGGCGGCGCCGCTTCGCTGGCGCTGGACCCGCGGTTTGCCGAGCAACTGCTGAAGAAGATGTTGGCCGAGTCCGAAAGGATGGCCGGTGCCAATCATATGCCGGTGCTGTTGTGCGCGCCGGAGGTGCGCGCCAATTTGCGCAAGCTGACCGCGCGGATGATGCCGCACCTGCATGTGCTGGCCTTGAACGAAGTGCCGCCGGGCGTGGGCTTGAAGGCCTTCGCCGCAGTGACGTTTTGACGGAGGGCTCGGATGAGCGAGTTATTGAACGCGATGGCGGCTTCGATGCAAGCCGATATGAACCGGGTCAATACCGTGGCCCACAACATCGCCAACAGCAATACGACGGGTTACAAGCGCTTGTTCACCCTGGGCGGGGACGTCCAGGCCGGCGCGCTGGCGGATGGGCGGCAAGGCGCGATGAGCCGTACGGGTTCCGATTTGGATCTGGCGATAGAGGGTCCCGGTTATTTCTCCGCGCAGGATAACGGTGGCGCTTACCTCAGCCGCGGCGGCGCGTTGCGGCTGGACAGCCGAGGCAGGCTGGTGCTGGCCCAATCCGGCATGCCGCTGGAGGGGAGCAGGGGAGATCTTTCTGCAGCCGGGCGCTTTTCGCGTGGCTGACGATGGTCAGGTTTTCCAGAAGGAGCTGGCGGTGGCCCGCATCAAGCTGGTTTACCCGGCCAAGGACGCGCGGCTGGAGGCCGCCGGCAACGGCTTGTACCGGGTCAGCGGAGCCATGGTCGATCCCAAGGACTTGGGCGGCCCGGGCCGTTTGCGACAGGGTTTTCTGGAAATGTCCAATGTGAACTCCACGCGGGAAATGGTGGAGTTGATGGAGGCGACCCGCCATTTCGAATCGGTGCAGAAGGCGGTGCAAGGCATGGACGCGGTGTGGGACAAGGCGCTGCGCAGCTTGGGCGAGTTTTAAGACGAGGACGGAATCGTGATTGATGCATTGTATGTGGGCGCCACCGGCATGGCGGCGCAGCAAGGCGGCTTGGAGGCGGTGGCCAATAATCTGGCCAATATGAACACGCCGGCTTACAAGCGTTCGCAAGCGGTGTTCGAGGATCTGGTCTACCGCGAATCCGCGCGGCAGACGCCGGCTCAGGGCGAAACCGCCGGCGCGGCCTATTTGGGCCTGGGCACGCGGCTGAGCGCGGTGGAAAAAGTGTTCAGCCAGGGAGATTTGCGGCCGTCGGAGTCGGAGTTCGACGTTGCGCTCAATGGCGAGGGTTTTGTCGCCGTCGGCAACCCGGACGGCAGCCAGCTGTTCAGCCGCTTGGGTTCGTTGCGGGTGGGCGAGGACGGTTTGTTGCAGCTGCGCAGCGGTCAGCCGCTGGAGCCCGCCATTACGCTGCCGCGAGACGCCCGCGGCCTGCGGGTGGCCGAGGACGGCCGGGTTTCCGCGTTGACCGAGGACGGTAAGACGCTGGACGTCGGCCGGATCGAGCTGGCCATGTTCAATAATCCGGCCGGGCTCAAGCCGGTGGGAGAGGGCCTGTATCAGGCGACCGAGCAGTCCGGCGCCGCGCAGATGGGGCTGGCCGGGGAAGAGGGGCGCGGCAAGTTGGCGCAAAAATACCTGGAAGGCTCCAATGTGAAGATGGCGGACGAACTGGTCAGCATGATGCTGGCCCAGCGCGCGTTTGAAGCCAATTCCCGCATTATCCAGGCCGCGGACGAGATGCAGTCCATCGTCAACAATTTGCGGCGCGGCTGATGAAGCGAGCCGCGCTGCTGGCGGTGTGGGCGGCGTCGATTCCGGCTCAGCCGCTGACGGCGCGGAGCGCGCTTGAAGTGGAGGGCCGCAGTGTCAACCTGGCTCAGGCGTTGGAGGGGGAGGTTCCCGCCGCGTTGCGGCGCGCGCTGGAGGCGCGGCCGCTGGCCACCGGCCTGAAGGCCGGGGAAATCCGGACACTGGGGCGCGCGCAGTTATTGAGCGCGTGGCGGATGACGCTGGGAGTGGAGGCGGAGCGCTGGCCGGTACGGTTGCCCGAGCGGCTGACGGTTACGCGCGCGGGCGGAGAAGCGGCGGCGCCCGCGCTGGCCAAGGAGGCGGAGCAGGCTTTGCGAGTCGGGTTGGCCGGCGAGTGCGAGCGTTTGGAGCTTCAGCCTGAGCGGAACGAGATCAAAGCGCAGCTGCCGGCTCAAGGCGTCCGCCTAGCGGCGCGTTTGCCCGCCGCGCCCGCTCTGGCGAGACGGATGGCGGTGTGGCTGGATGTGTTTGAAGGACCCGAGTTGTACGGCAGTTGGCCGGTTTGGTTTCAGGTGAGTTGTTTGCGGCCGGTGTATCGCGCCAGCCGGGCGGTGGCGAAAGGCGAAGCCTTGTCCGCGGCCAATGCCGAGCAAACGCTGGCGGACTGGACGGAAGCAAGGCCGCTGTCCTCTTTGCAGGGCATGGCCGCCGCCAGGGACCTGGCAGCGGGAACGGTGCTGCGGCTGGCGGACGCCAGGCCGGCGGCGCGGGTGCGCAAGGGAGAGCGGGTGTTGGCTCGTTTGAGCAGCGGGGCGATCCGTTTGGAAGTGGGCGCGGAAGCCTTGGGCGACGGCGCCATCGGGCAGCTGGTTTACGTCAGACGGGAGCGGGATCAATCCGTGTTCAAGGCCATCGTCGTGGCTGACGGCGTGGTGGATGTGTTGTGACAACAGGCGGCCTGGCAGGGTCGAGCGGAAATGAATAAGAGAACATGGTGCTTGCGGGTGTTGCAAGGCGGCGCGTTGCTGGCGCTGACCGTTGCGCTGGCCCAGGCGGGCGAGCGTATCAAGGACTTGGGCCGCTTCAATGGCTGGCGTGACAACCAGTTGATCGGCTATGGCCTGGTGACGGGCCTGGCGGGGAGCGGCGACAGCGCGCGCAGCCAGATGACCCAGCAATCGCTGGCCAACCTGCTCAAGCAGTTCGAGGTCAATTTAGGGCCGGACCAGGTCAATAGCCGCAACGCGGCGGCGGTGATGGTCACCGCCAATATGCCGCCCTTGCTGGAGCCCGGCGCGCGAGTGGACGTCACCGTGACGTCCATCGGCGATGCCCGCAGCTTATTGGGCGGCAGTTTGCTGCAGACGCCGCTGAAGGGCGGCGATGGCCAGGTCTACGTGCTGGCGCAGGGGGCGCTGTCGGTTGGCGGCTACCGTTACGACAGCAATGGCAACCGGGTGCAGAAAAATCATCCCACGGTAGGACAGATTCCCGCCGGCGGCATTGTGGAGCAGGCTGTGGCCACCCGCTTCATCCGCAACGGCATGGCCGAATTTCTGTTGTCCGCGCCGGACTTCACCACGGCCGAGCGCATTGCGCGGGCGATCAATCAGAAGCTGGGCGGCAATCTCGCCAGCCCGCTGGGGGCCGGCAAGGTGGGGATTCGGGTGGACGCGGCCTCGGAGGCGGGCACGACCAGCCTTTTGAGCCGGATCGAAGCGATCGAGGTGACGCCGGATGACCGCGCGCGGGTAGTGGTGAACGAACGCACCGGCACTGTGGTGGCGGGCGGCAATGTGATGCTCTCCGCCGTCACCGTGGTACATGGCGACTTGAAAATATCGGTGGAAACCGATTATCTGGTGTCGCAACCGCCTTCGCTGTTTGGCTCCGCGCGCGATGTGCGGACAACGGTGGTGCCGCAGACCCGCGTCGCGGTCCAGGAAAAGCCCTTGCCGGGGATCAGCCTGAAAGGCAATTCCACCATCGCCGATCTGGTTGCGGCGCTCAATCGCATTCAAGCCAGTCCGCGCGACGTGATCGCGGTATTGCAGGCGGTCAGAACCGCCGGCGCGCTGCGCGCGGAACTGGTCATTCAATAAGGGAGGAAGGGGCAATGCAAATCGCTTCGCTTGGCGAAACCGTCTCGCGCTCACTGGACGGCCTGGTGCTGCGGCAGCAGGTCATCGCGCAGAACATCGCGAATCTCAATACCCCGGTTATACGCCGCTGCGCGTGGACTTCGAATCCGCCTTGCAAGGCGCGGAGGGCGCCGGGCCACGCATTCTGCCGGATCGGCGTCCCGCGATTGCTCCCGGAGCGGCGGGTTCCGCCGCGGAGTTGAGCCACCAGGTGTCGCAGCTGGCGGATACCACGCTGCGTTACCAGACCCTGATCAAGGGCATCAATAAGCAGCTGGCCATCATGCAGTTGGCGATTTCGGACGGGAGGCGCTAAGTGGCCGGGCTTTGGGAGTCGCTGGCGATCAGCCAGAGCGGCATGGACGTGGAGCAGCTGCGGGCGGAAGTGGCCGCGCGCAATATCGCCAACGCCAATGTGGCGGCGGCGCCGGGCGCGCCGCTGGCCAAGCCCTTGCGGGTGATGACCCAGCCGGTGGGCGCGCAGTTTGGCCAGGCGCTGGCGCGGGCGGAGGCCGGCTTGCCTCCGCCTGGGGGCATCCGCGCCGTGGTGGTGGAGTCCGACGCGCCGGCCCGCAAGGTGTTGGAGCCGTCCAGCCCCCTGGCCGACGCGCAAGGCTATGTGCAATACGCCGGCGTGAACACTTTGGAAGAGATGTTTGCGCTGACCATGGCGGTTCGGTCTTATGAAGCGAACGTGACCGCGTTCAACGCGGGGCGCTCGATGATGCAGAAGGCGCTGGAAATTGGAGGCAAACAATGATTGAGGCCATTGCCGGCAGCGCGCTGGCGGATTCTCTGTCCGTCGCGACGGCCAAGCCCTTGGCGCCGACCGGATTTGAAAAAGTGCTGACCCAGCTGGAGAAGTCCGAAAACAGCCTGGGCGGCTTGCTCAACGATGTGGCGACCGGCCAGGCGGGCAGCTTGCACCAGGTGATGTTGCGGATGGAGGAGACCCGCATGCAGTTCGAGCTGTTCATGCAGGCGCGCAACAAGGTGCTGGACGCTTATCAGGAAGTGATGAGGATGCAGGTGTGACGAGCGGTTTAGGACCGATACGATCTGCTGCGCGTCGTCTTAACGTTGCGCGGTGAATACATCTTCGGAGTGTTCATTGATTTGATGGCAACTCCGCTTCCTCTGCTGTTTTCGCCTGGTCTCGCTCAAGTTCGCGAGATCGTAAACAGCGATGTGGATATTTGATTGGATAGGCGAGAGATGGTCGATTTTTTCAAGGCGCTGTGGCAGCGCTCTTCGGGCGCGGGGCGCGCCCTCCTGGTGGCGGGCGCGCTGGCGGCGGTGGCGTTGCCGGCCGGCGCGTTCTGGTGGTCCGGGCGCGTCGATTACCAGGTGTTGTTTGCCGATCTGGACGCGCGCGACGCGGCCAGCGTGGTGGCTGCGCTGGAAAAGCAGAAAACGCCCTATCAGCTGACGGATGAAGGCAAGACCGTCCAGGTGGAAAAGGATTTGTTGTACAAGACCCGGATGAAGCTGCTGGGCGGCGGCCTGGATCTGAAGAGCTCGGTGGGCTTCGAGCTGTTCAACAATGCGGAGTTCGGCGTGACCGAGTTTGCGCAAAAGATCAATTATCTGCGCGCGCTGCAGGGCGAATTGGCGCGCACCATCATGGGCTTCGACGAAGTTCAGAACGCGCGCGTTCACCTGGTGTTGCCGGAGGGCGGAATGTTGCGCAAGCGCGGCGCCAAGGCCAAGTCTTCGGTCTGGGTGACGCTGAAAGGCGGCAAGAGCCTGCAGCAGGAGCAGGTCAGCGGCATCCAGCGGCTGGTCGCGGCTTCGGTGCCGGACCTGGACGCCGCCGCGGTGACGGTGCTGGACCAGCGCGGCGTGGCCTTGTCGGCGCGCGCGCAGGACGAAGAAGGCGTGGCGGGCATAGACGCCGGCTTGCAGTTGAAAAAGGAAACCGAAGCTTATTTGGCCGACAAAGTGAGCCGCATTCTGGATACGGCGCTTGGGCAGAACCAGGCGGCGGTCAGCGTGGATGTGGCCTTGGATCTCTCCTCGCACAAGCTGACGCGCGAGTCGGTGATCGGCGATGGTTCGGACAAGGGCATCCTGGTTCGCCGGAAAGAGCAATGGCAGGATGGCGATGCTTCGCGGCTGGCGCCGTCGTCGGCCGGGGGCAATAAATCCCTGGACGCGGAATACCAGGTTGGCCGCGAGTTGCGGCAGACCAGCAGCGGCGGCGGGGCGGTCAAGCATATCAGCGTCGGCATCGTGACCAATACCAGCTTGTCCGACGCCACGGTGGAGCGGCTGCGCGAAGTGATCTCCATGGCGGTGGGACTGGATAGCGGCCGCGGCGACGGCATCGCTTTTTCCGTGATGGACAATGTGACCCCGGTGGCGGCGACGCAGGCGGCGGAGGCCGTGTCGGCCTCGCCCGCCCGCCAAAAAGAGAAAGGCGTCGGCGAATGGGTCTTGTGGGGCGGCGCGGCCATACTGTTGGCGCTGGGCTTGATCGGCGGCGGTTTGCTGCGACGCAGAACGACTGCGCGCACGCTGACGGAATCCGAGCGCGAACGCTTGCTGCGGCAGGTGCAGCGCTGGCTGGCGGCGGAGCAGGCCGGAGGCGGCAAGTGATGGGGCAGGAGAGTTTGCGGGCCGCCTTGGCGGTGTCCGCGCTGCGGCCCGAAGAGCGGACTTGGCTCGAATCCCGGTTGACGGAGGAGGAGCGCGTTTTGCTCGGCCAGGCGCTGGAGCAATTGGACGATAGGCCGTTGACCGAACAGGCGGATGAACTGGAGCCGCCGGCGTCTTCTGCCGGCGCGGATCTGTTGAACCGCGGCGCGGAGCCCTTGCTGGAGGTTTTGCTGGCCGAGCCGGTGTGGATGCTGGCGGCGCTTGGGCATGCGCTGGGCGCGGAGCAGCGCGGCAAGCTTCTGAACGCGGCTCAGGATGCGGAAGCCTGGCGCGGGCGCATTGACAGCCTGCGCCGTGAGTGGTCCGGCGGAGAGACGCAAGCGGCGCCGGCTTTGCGTGAAGCCATGCGGGAGCGCTTGCAAGCGTTGACGGCGGCGGTGCCGGAGCGGCCTTCGGTGCGTCCGGCCGGCATGGAGCAGGCTCCGACCGGCTTGGGTTTGAGGCTGCGGGCCTGGTTGGGGAGGCTGCGCCATGAGTGAGATCCTCCGTAATCCCGGCATTAGAGAAAGCGCGGATTCGGCCGCCGCCACTGAGCGGCCGCGTGCGGATTCGGCGCCTTCCCAGGCGGCTCGGCAGCCGGCTCTAGAAGAGATCCAGGCCATGCGCGAGCGCGCGACGGCGGAAATCGACGCCGCGCGCGCCAAATGCCAGGCCGAGTGCGAAGAGCTGCGCGCCGCGGCGCGCCAGAAAGGGTATCGAGAGGGCATGGCGCAGGCCGAGGCCGAATCGCTCCGCGTGCGCGAGGCGCTGGGCGCTCAGGGCAAGGCCTTGCTGGCCGCCTTGGGCGGCGTCCGCGAAGCGGTGCACGAGGAGGTGGAGCGCATGCTGTCGCCGCTGCTGCTGGAGGCGCTGGCGCGCATGATAGGCGAGATGCCGCTGTCCGCCGAACTGGCGCGTTCCTGCGTGCGTAGCGCCTTGAGCGAGGCGGCGGGACGCGAACCGGTGCGAGTGCGCCTCCATCCGGCCGATGCGGCCTTGCTTGCGGGCGACGATGCGGCGTTGAGCGAGGCGGGCCGCGAGGTGAGCGTGGTGGCGGACGCCAGTCTGGACGGGGGCGGCTGCATCGTTGAAACCCTGCATGGCGATATCGACGCACGCATGACCACGCAGATGGAGCGTTTGCGCCGGAGTCTGCAAGAGGCCAGAGCGCGATGACGCCCGGACTTGAGCAATTGCGAGCGGCGATCCACGCCTCCGATCTGGTGGAACGCGTGGGCTACGTCAGCCGTAAAGTCGGTCTGTTGGTGGAGTCTTGCGGACCCGCCGGCATTGGCTTGGGCGATCTGTGCCATATCGAGCTGGCCGGCGACAGACCGGCGGTGTTGGCCGAAGTGGCCGGCCTGGATCGGGACCGCTTGCAGTTGCTGCCCTACGGCCCGGTGGACGGCCTGCTGCTGGGCGCTCGAGTGGTGTCCGCCGGACACGCGTTTTCGGTGCCGGTGGGCGATGCGCTGCTGGGGCGGGTGGTGGATGCGTTTTGCCGGCCGCTGGACGGCAAGGGAGAGATCGAGTTTGCCGGGCGAAGGCCGGTGCGCAGCGCGCCGATTCCGGCGTTGGGCCGCAGCCGGATCAACCGGGTGATGGAAACCGGCGTCCGGACGATAGACAGCATGCTGACCATAGGCTACGGGCAGCGGCTTTCCATCATGGCGGGCAGCGGCGTGGGCAAAAGCACGCTGCTGGGTATGCTGGTTCGCAATTGCGCGGCCGACGTGGTGGTGGTGGGCCTGATTGGCGAGCGCGGCCGCGAAGTGCTGGAGTTTATCGAGGAAAGCCTGGGCGAGTCCGGGCTGGCGCGTTCGGTGCTGGTGGTCGCCACCGCCGACGAGCCCGCGCTAGTGCGCGAGGCGGCGGCCTTGAGCGCGGTGACGGTGGCCGAGCATTTTCGCGATCAGGGCCGCTCGGTGTTGTTGATCGTGGATTCGCTGACCCGTTATGCGATGGCCCGCCGGGAAGTGGGCCTGGCCATTGGCGAACCAGCCACCTCGCGCGGTTACACCCCGTCGGTGTTCTCCGAGCTGGCCGGCATGCTGGAGCGCTGCGGCACGCGCAAGGAGGGCGGCTCGATCACCGGCTTGTTCACCGTTCTGGTGGAGGGCGACGATATTCACGATCCGGTGGCCGATAGCGTCCGCGGCATTGTGGACGGCCACATCGTGCTGTCGCGCGAACTGGCCAATGCCGGACATTTTCCTGCGATCGACGTGTTGGGCAGCGTCAGCCGTCTGTCGTCGGCGCTGGCCTCGGAGGACGAGCAAGACGTTATGAAGGCTTGCCGCAAAACGCTGAGCGTGCTGGCGGCGAGCAAGGACTTGCTGGAGTTGGGCGCCTATCGTCCTGGCGGCAATCCGGAGCTGGATCAGGCTTTGGAGCGCAAAAGCGGCTTGGAGGCTTTTTTGCAACAGGATACTCGGCAGCGCGAGGGCAGAGCGGCGGCGCTGACGAGTTTGGCCGCTGTGCTGCAAGGAGGCTAAATGACGGGTTTTCCTTACCGCCTGGAACCCTTGCTGGGCTTTCGCCAGTCATCATTGCAACTGGCGCGTCAGGCCTTGTCGGCGGCCGAGAACCGTCTGGAGGCCGCTCGTCAGATTCTAAGTCGGGCACAGGAGGACATGCGCGTTTGCGAACAGGCCTTGGGCGTGTTGGCGGGCAACCCGCCCCTGTACTTGTCCGCCCTGAATTTCTTGCGGGAGCAGCGGCTGCGCTGCCAAGCGCTGTCGCAGGACGTGAGCGAGGCAGAGCGGGATTGGGCGCAGGCGCGGGCCGTTTTGCAGCATGCGCGCACGGAACTGAGGCAGGTGGAAAAACATAAAGAGCGTCATCGGTTGGCCGCGCGCGAGCGGGAGCAACGCAAAGTGTTCCGCGAGCAGGACGAGGCTTGGCTGCAACGCCGCAGGCAAGGAGGCGCATGAGCGTCATCGTGTTGGATGGAGAGCCGGGCGGCGCGCCGGCGCGTTCGCGGCGCGAGGCGCCGGAGCCGCAGGCGGGCCGGCAATGGCAAAGACAGCTGGAGGCCGAACTGGCCAAGCACAGCGTGTGCAGGGCGATACGGCTGGGCGATGGGATGGACGCGAGCGCCGAATTGGCTGTCGAGGGCCGGCCAGGCTCCTTGCCAAATGAGGCCGAAGCCTTGCCTTGGATGGCCCCGCGCGGCGCCGAACCGGCCCCGAAGGGCCTACGCGCCGTGGACGCGGGAACGCCGGTCGCGATGGAGAGCTTAGGCTTGAAGGCGGTGGCGAAGGCGAGGGCAGAGGGTGGACAGGCGGCGCCGGTAAGGCCGGCGGCGGACGGCGGGGACAGCGCGGAAGCGCCGCTCGCCACGGAGGCGGCCTTGGACGCCGAGACGGCGGCGACGCTGAGAACTTGGTTGAAGCCCTGCAAGATTACGGTCTTCGCCGATCAGGGAGCAGTGCGGGTCTGGGTGAGGGATGCCAGGCTTGACGCCGGAGAGGCCGAGGCTCTGGGGCAACGGCTGGCTCGTCAGCTCCGGGACAAGGGAGGGCGGCTGGCGATGCTGGCCGTCAACGGCGCGGTGGTCTTCCAGGAAAACGCCGCAGGCGGCTTGCCTATTTTGAAACAGGGGTGAACATGGCAACTACAGGTTTGGGCATTTCGAGCGGCGGCAGCGTTGCGCAGACGAGGGGAATCACCCAGCAGGATTTTCTGCGGATTCTCTCCACGCAACTGACTTTCCAGGATCCGCTGAAGCCTATCGACAATCAGCAATTCATGGCGCAGATGGCGCAGTTCTCCTCCTTGGAGCAGACGAGGATGTCCAATGAAAAGCTGGATACCCTGCTGGCGCAGCAAGCGGCCAATCAGTCCTTGGGGCTGATCGGCAAGACGGTGGAGGTGGCGACGGCGAGCGGCAACGTGCCGGGCCAGGTCACCACTATTTCCTTTGCCGGCGGCCAGCCCATGCTGACGGTGAAGTCCGCCAGCGGCGAACTGATGACCGGCGTGTCGCTGACCCAGGTGGCGCTGGTGCGCGGGAGCGCGACATGATCGATACCATGTTCGTCGGCTTGAGCGGGCTGCGCACCTTCCAGAAAGGCTTGTCCAATATCGGCAATAACGTTGCCAATCTGAACACGCCGGGCTTCAAGCGCACTTCGTTGCAATTCACCGACATGATGTACCAGTACGACACCCAGGGCGGCAATGGCGGTCAGCACGGCGTGGGCGTGAAGATAGGTTCCACGGTGACGGATTTCTCCTCCGGTGAGCTGCAAGCGTCGGCCAACCCTTTGGATGTCTCGGTGGACGGCGCCGGTTTCCTGGTTTCCAAGAACGGAAACCAGCTCAATTACAGCCGGGTGGGACAGTTTGAACTGGATCTGGACGGCGTGCTGAGTTCTCGGCAAGACAAATCGCGAATCCAGATGCTGGGGCCCAATAAGGAGTTGCAGGACTTCTCCATCGGCGCCTTGCGCAACCAGGCCGCCAAGCCGACCTCCACCATCAAGTTTGCGGACAACCTGTCCACCGGCGCGACCAACAGCAGCGTCGAAACCACGGTGTTCGACAAGGACGGGGTTGCGCGGCAGTTGAAGATCAGCTTCACCGGCACCGGCACGCCCCGCAATTGGAAGGTGGAGGTTCAGGACAAAGTGGCCTTGAGCACGCTGGGGAGCGGCGAGATTCGTTTTGACCCGGACGGCTCGCCGTCCTTTGGCTACAACCAGGTCTCGGTCCGTTTGAACACGCCCAGCAGCGGAGGCGGCATTCTGAAACTGTTCTTCGGCGAACCGGGCTCCATCTCGGACACCACCAGCCTGTCCGGCGGCACCTCGTCCACCATCCGCGTGGCCAGCCAGGACGGCTATGCGTCGGGCGCGTTGACCAAGCTGAGTTTCGATCAGGACGGCAAGGCGCAGATCAGTTACTCCAATGGGCAAACCGCGGTCGCAGGCAAGCTGGCGCTGGCCTGGTTCGCCCAGCCGGATCAGCAGTTGGAGCGCATTGGTTCCGGCTACTACCGCGCGCGTCCGGGACAGACGGCCGAGTACGGGGCGGCGGGCAGCGGCGTTTTCGGCAAGGTCGCGGCAGGCAAGGTGGAGCTGTCCAATGTGGAGCTGTCCGCCGAATTCAGCGACATGATGATCACGCAGCGCGGCTATCAGGCGGCGTCCCAACTGATTTCCGCCGCCAATGAAATGATGCAGCAGGCTCTGCAGATGAAGGGGGGCGATGAGCGTTGCCCTGCCGTATCGCCTGTACGCCGGCGCGGAGCTGGCGCAAATCGAGTCGCGCTTGCGCGAGCGGTGCTCGCATTGGCTGCGGGATTGGTCAATTGCGGAGGGCGAAGTCGACCTAAGGCTGCGCCCGGTCGCCTTGTCGGATCTGGCCGGCTTGGCGTGGCTGGATGGCGGCGAAGCGCTGCCGGCGATGGCGAACGATGCGGAAGCGGACGGTTTTTTCTCTGCCTTATGCCTTGGCGTGAAAAAAAGCCGCGCTGCGCTGGACGCGTCGAGCCTGGCCGGCCCGGTGCTGGACGCCGCCCGTCTGGCCTTGGGCCGTCAGCTGACCGCAGGAGACGACGCTAGCCTTTACCGGGACAAAGCGGTGAGCGCGGCGGAGTTGTCGCCCCTGTATTCCGTGCTTGGCGCGCTGTGTCTGCAACTGAGCGCGGCGGGCCAGACATTGGCTGTGCTCTTGTCGCCGGAGCAGGCCGCGGGCTTGTTGCCGGCCAGGGCGCAGCCAGCGGCGTTGGAGCCGCTGAAGTTGAGGGATTTGCCGCTGGAACAGCTAGTGGAGCTGGAAGTGCGCGCCGCGCCGGCACGCCTGTCCTTGGCGGACCTGGAGTCCTTGCAAGCAGGGGATGTGCTTCGGCTGGATCAGAAGGCGGATGGATTATTTGAGGTTTGCCTGCCTGACGGCATGGCTTTAGGACGGGCGAAGTACGGTGTGGATCAGGGACGTCTGGCGGTGAAAGTCGTCCGACCGGCGCGGCCCATCAAAAAGAGTGAAACATGAGCAAGGAAGTTGAAATTTTCAATCCAGCCCCTTTGGACGCCAAGGCGGATGCGGCGGCGCAGGGTTTGCTGGGGGCCGTCTTGAATTGCTGAAAGACGTGGAAGTTCGGTTGGATACCCGGATTGGCCGCTGCCAATTGAGCATCGCCGCACTGGACGCGCTGAAGGAGGGCGAGGTGCTGGCCCTGGACAAGACGCCGGGGGACCCGGTGGAGATCCTGCTGGGCGGTCAGGTGGTCGCGCGCGGCGCCCTGGTGGTGGCGGGCGACCATCTTGGCGTCCGCATCGAGCAGGTGGCGCGTTTTTCCGCGTGAACGGCATGATGAAGATGAAATACGCGTTTGCCCTGATAGTGTGCGTCCAAGGCGCGAGCGCGCTTGCCGGTGTGTGCGCAAGCGGGACTTCCGCGCCTGCTTGCGCGGTTTCGGCATCCGAACCGGCGCGGGCTCCGCTGCAGTTTCGTCGTGATCCGCCGGCAAGCAGCGGCGGTCTGCTTGGCCCTTATGAAATATTGGGCGGCTTGGCGCTGATCGGCGCTGCGGCGTGTTGGTGGCGATTGCGTCGTCCGCGCCTTGGCCAAGCTGGGACCGGCGCGGATAGTCTGCGGGTGGTGGACAAATGCCGCTTGTCCGCCAAATCAACGGTGTATGTGGTCCAGCACCGCGACCGTGAAATCATGTTGGCGGAAAGCGAGCATGGCGTCACGGTGCTCAGGGATGAGTCCAGAGCATGAGAAAAATGCAGCAATGGATTTGGGCGCTTTGCTGGCTGCCCCTGGCGGCCAACGCCCAAACGCAAATGGTGGACGTGGCGCTGAACGGCGCAGGCGTCAGTCAGGCGGTCAACATCGTGCTGGCGTTGACCTTGGTGGCCTTGCTGCCGGGCATGATGGTGGCGATGACTTCGTTTACCCGCATCGTGATCGTGCTGTCCATGTTGCGGCACGCGATGGGCATGCAGGAAACCCCGCCCAATGTGGTGTTGATCATGCTGGCCGCGTTCCTGACCTTGCTGTCCATGGGGCCCACCTTCGAGAAGCTGGATCAGCAGGTGGTGACGCCCTTGTACCAGCAACGTTTGCCGGCTTCGTCCGCTCTGCGGCAAGGAGGGGTCATCATGAAGGAATACATGATAGGCCGGACTCGCGAGCAGGATATGAGCTTTGTGCTGAGCAGCGCGGGCAAGGACATGCCCGACAATGCCGAATCCATCAGTCTGGTGCATGTGGTGCCTGCCTTTCTGTTGAGCGAACTTAGGCTGGCCTTCCAAATCGGTTTCGTGATCTTCCTGCCTTTCCTTCTAGTGGACATCATCGTTTCCAGCGTTTTGATGGCGATGGGGATGATGATGGTGCCTCCGGTTTCCATCGCTTTGCCGATCAAGGTGCTGATGTTTGTATTGATCGACGGTTGGACGCTGGTGGCCAGGGCGGTGTTGTCCGGCGGCTCATGATCCGCGATGCCGGCTCTGAATTCGTCCTTGGATGCTGAGGCGCGCGATGTGCTCCAAGCCGCCGCCGCCTCAGCCGAAGCCCGAGCCGCATTGGTGGAGGCTCATCAGCCCTTGGTGCGCATTCTGGCGGCGCGGATTTATGCGCGGCGGGTGGGGGACAGTTACGAGTTTCACGATGTGTTCCATTGGGGGTGATAGGGCTGCTGGAGGCGATTGACCGTTATCGTCCCGAATGCGGCGTGGCGTTCAAGACCTATGCCGAATATCGGATTAGGGGGGCGATCTTGGATCAGCTGGCGCGAACGTCGGAAGTGGCGAGCCAAGCGTCCGCGCGCCGGAAAGCCTTGCAGGAGCGGGTTGAGGCGATGGAGCCGGATGCGGCGGAACCCTTCGATATTTTGCGGGAGCTGTCGGTGGGGCTGGCCATCGGTTTCATGCTGGAGGACAGCGGGATGTATTTGGCCGAGCCGGAACCGGCGTCCGAGGATCTGGCCTACCGTTCGCTGGAGTTGAAGGAAACGAAGCGGGACTTGTTGGCCGGCTTGAGCGGGGTGCCGGACAAAGCGCAAAAAGTGCTGCGACTGCACTATCTGAACGGGGTGCCGTTTTCCGAGATCGCTCAGCTGATAGGGCTGAGCAAGGGGCGGGTTTCGCAGTTGCACAAGGAAGGCTTGGCCGCCTTGCGCGCCAGCCTGTCTTCGGCGAAAGAGAGGGAGGCCTGAAAAGATGCGTGAGGCGCCTAAACTTTTCCGCCGCGGACGAGATAAGACTGTTACAGGCGTGTGCTGTCGAGCGGTAGAGACGAGCCCTTGGTTTCGCTTGCTGCGGATGGACTGCCGTCCAATTGAAAGACCGATTATGTCTTGTTGTGCCAGAATAATGTTGTTGTTTACCGTCTTGTCCGCGCTGGGCGGATGTGTAGCAACGCCCAAGCCATTGGTTTCCGGACCGACCAGCGCGGATCCCGCGCCTGTTCCCATGGCGCAGACCACCCCCGGCAGTCTGTATCAGCCTGGCCGTTATCGTTCCTATTTCCGCGACGATGTGCCGTCCCGCGTTGGCGACAGCCTGACGGTGGTGATTCAGGAGCGCGCCAGTTCCAGCTTGTCCGAAGAGGCCAGAGGCAGCCGGGATACTCGGCTAGGCAACGAGATCGGAGTGGAAATGGACGCTCCCGCAATCAACCGGATGTTTGGCTGGTCCCGGGAAAGAAGTCCTTGTCCGGCGAACTGAGCGCCTCCGGCGGCGAGAAGATGGATGGCCGAGGCAGCCGCAACAACAGCAGCAGTTTTACCAGTTCCATCTCAGTGACCGTGGTGGGGATTCTGGCGAACGGATATTTGCGGGTGAGCGGGGAGAAGCAGGTCCAGATAAACGAGGATAGCGAGCAGATCCGGCTGTCCGGGACAGTCAATCCTCGCGACATCCTGCCTGGCAACCTAGTGTCCTCCACCAAGGTCACGGATGTTCGATTGGAGCAGCAGACCGCCGGTAATCAGAGCTTGTTCGCCAAGCCCGGCTGGCTGACTCGTTTTTTCATGAGCGTGCTGCCGTTCTGATGCGGCGATGTGTTGAAATGGAGTACTAATGGATTACGCGGTATTGGATCAGGAAGAGCTTTTTCAGTTGGCTTTGCAAGCGATGGAAAGCCAGCAACATGCGGAAGCGGTGGCGCTGCTGAAGCAGGGGGTGAGAAACGATGGCGAAGATGCCCGCCTGCGTTACTTGCTGGGAGCGGAGTATGCGCAGATCGGCTTGTTTGACCGCGCTGTGGTCGAAATGGAGCAGGCGGTGGCTTTGCAGCCGGGGCTGGTGATGGCGGTTTTCCAGTTGGGCCTGTTGCATCTGACCCAGGGGCAGCCGGACCGGGCCGAGCAAGCGTGGCAAGGGCTGGGCGAGTTGGCGGAGGATCATCCGCTGCAACTGTTTCGTCAAGGCCTGCTGCATCTGATCCGGGATGAGTTTGCCGATTGCAGGGAGTACTTGACGCGAGGCATCGCGGCCAACCAGGCCGCGCCCATGCTGAACGAGGACATGCGGCGGATTCTGGTGCAGATCGATGCCCAGCAGGGCGCCGGCTCTGAGGCGCCGATGGTGGAGGCCGAGCCGGCCGCGGGCGCCTCGGCAGGCAACTTGCTGCTGCGAGGGTACGCCTCCAGCGGAGACGATAAGCTACATTGATGCAGGTGTTTGGCTGGAATTGAACCGATGGAGCCGATAGACAAAGCCAGTATTTTACAGCGCTTGTTGGCCAGAAACCGATCGGTAGAGGGCCAAAGGCCGGCCGGATCAAAATCCGCGCCGGCGGCCGGCACGGCCAAGGCTGCTGGTAGCGCCGACGTGCGTCGACAGATTGCCAAGCAGTTGCGGGCGATCGATCCAAGCTGGCCCGATGCGGAGTCGCGCGTGCTGGAAGTGCATGTGCGCGCTTTGCTTGCGGAAGAGTTTGGCGCCGGCGCGGCAACGGATCCGGCTTTCGGCGGCTTGGTGGCGGATGTGGCTGCGGCCCTTCGTCAGCACCCCCAATATGAAAAGCTGGCCGCGTACTTGCGGCAGCAATTGCAACAATCCCATAAGCAAGCATGATGACCGAACCCAATCAGCGATTAAGCCAATTACAGGCTTATCTAGCGGCCGATCCGGCCAATCCTCATTTGCTGCTCGAACTGGCCGATCTCCATTTGCAGGCCGGCAGCCTGCATGAGCATGAAGCCGCTCTGCGGCAATTGTTCGCGGCGGTGCCGGGACACTTTGGCGGCCGCTCCTTGCAGGGCGTCGCCTTGATGCGGCAGGGACGTCTTGACGAGGCGGTGGCGGTGTTCCAGGCCTTGCGGGACGAAGCTTGGGAGGAGCCCGCCTTATTCTACAACCTGGCCTACGCGCTGATGTTGCAAGGGCGTTATGAGGAGGCGGAGCCCCAAGCCGCCAGAGCGTCCAAGAGTTTGGCGCTCATGCCTCAAGCCGGCCCCTTGCATGTCCGCGCCTTGCACTTTTTAGGCCGGCTGGAGGATGCGGTTGTAGCGGCGGAAACGGCTTTGCGGCAGTTTCCTGAGCACCTGAGTCTGTATGGTTTGTTGGCGACCTTATATCTGGATCAAGAGAATCTGGCCGCTGCGGAACGCATCGCTCGTCAAGTCTTGGAGCTTTCGCCTTCCGATCCGGATGCGGCGACAGTGTTGGGCATGTTGGCCTTAAGCAAGCAGGACCTGACCGTCGCAAGCCCCTTGTTGCGGCAGGCCTGCGCCAGCAAGCCGAATTCAGGCCGGGCGCAGATGGGGCTGGGTCTGGTTTCCATGCTGGAAGGCAAACTGGATGAGGCGGAGTCCAGCGTGGCTCAAGCGCTGCGTTCGATGCCGGGGCATGTGGGCAGTTGGCATGTGCTGGCCTGGTGTCGAATCTTGAGCAATCGACCTGCGCAGGCCAAGGAGGCTTTGCTGGAAGCCTTGCGGCTGGATCGGAACTTTGCCGATACCCATGGCGGCCTCGCCATCGTCGCGATCATGGAGGGGCATTTGCAAGAAGCCCAGCAGTCCGCCAGACGGGCTTTGGGACTGAACCCCGACAGCTTCCCCGGCCAATATGCGCAGAGCTTGTTATTGCAGTCCGCGGGCCAGGCCGAACAAGCCAGGCTCATTCATGAGCGCTTGTTGAATAGCGCGGTATTGCCTGATGGCACCAAGCTTAGTGAAGCGGTGGCCAGAGCGATGGCCTTGTCGTCGTTTTAAGAGCCTGTCCAAATTTCTCAACCGCAAGGTTTTGTCTCGCTCTTGCGCGTGAGATCGTGAACCGGTTCGACATGTAATGTCAGCTTGCTTGATGGTTGTCTTGCTGTTGTAGACAGCTAGGATTAGCCGTCTGGCATGGCCCCTTGTCCTCTTGGCGGGACAAGGGGTTTTTTGTTTTTATAAACTCTCCTGCCAGGCGTGGCGCTTGACATGATGTTCTCTGAAGTTTTGATAGGTTATTTTTGTGAAATGGATAGGGTGTTAGCTGTTAAGGATAGTATTAAAACATAACACTGTCTGAGATGAATTCATTAGGAGGGGACGCTTGAGGCCTAGGAGATGTCAGATTCAAGCTCGGTTGGAAAACGCTGATGTGGCGCATGATATGGCAATGCTGGCTGAGCGGACGGCGCATATTGCCTGGATGGCACCCATGTAAGCAGGGGACTGAGTTGGTGGTTTTGGTTATCTATAAATAGATCCATTATGTAATTTTTGAGAATATTCTGCTTGTTATGAATATATTAATTTTATCATTATTGTAAATTCGTTTTTGGTAAATGCGTTTGCGTTTTTTTGTGTCGCCATGATTTTTTTAGGAAAAATCCTATTTGTCTGTTTAGGGGGGCTAAGTACAATCGGCCTGTCTTTATTTTGGGCTCGATTAAAAGGGTTTTCGGCGAGTTTGAAATTGAAGATATTTAAATATCAATGGAGAGTCGTTTCATGAAAAAGATCGTCGTTTTGGCCAGTTTATTTCTGCCGACTTTAGCGCTGGCGGGCAACACCATTAACTTCCAGGGCGAAGTGTCTTCGCAAACTTGCAAGGTGGATATCAACGGCAATGACAGCAACCCGGTGGTTCTGTTGCCTACGGTGCCGACGACCAGCCTGAGCGCGCCGGGCGCGGCGGCGGGGCAAACCGATTTCACCATTCGTCTGACCGGTTGTGAAGCGGCGCCCACCGGCGGCACCGAGATCAAGACCGTGTTCGTCGCCAACAGCCTGACTAAGGACGGCAATATCGTTAACACCGGCACCGCCAAGAACGTTGCCCTGCAATTGCTGGACCCGGCTGCTCCGGCTAATCCGTTCGACCTGGCCGGCGGCTACAAGGCGTCGGGCCTGGTATTGGAAGCAGGCAAAACCACGGCTGAGCACAAGTTCGCCGTCCGCTACTACGCCGAAGGCGCCGCCACCGTAGGGTCGGTGCTGGGCAGCGTGCAGTATGCGGTTTCCTACTTGTAAACCTAGCGGCAGTCAGCCGGAGCGCGGCGCGTTTAGCGCCGCCGCGCTCCGGCGCGCGCTGCTGCCGGGACTGATTCTGCTGACGGCGTGGCCGGCGGCCTGGGCCAGCGTGGTGCTGAACAACACCCGCATCGTTTATCCCGGCCAGGCTCGCGAGAGCAGCATCCAACTGAGCAACGAAGACGCCACGCCCAATGTGGTCCAGGTCTGGCTGGATTCCGGCGACGTGGACTCCACGCCGGAGTCCGCTTCGGCGCCGTTCGCCGCCATGCCGTCGGTGTTCCGCATGGAACCCAAGGCGGGTCAGACCGTGCGGCTGGTGTTCGACGGCAGCGAGCTGCCGCAGGACAGGGAGTCGGTCTACTACTTCAACATGCTGCAGATCCCGTCGGTTACCGGCGAGTTCTCGGAGCAAAACCAGATGCTGGTGATGCTGCGCAGCCGGCTCAAGCTGTTTTATCGCCCGGCGGGCATTCAGGGCCGGGTTGAGCAGGCGCCGGAGCAACTGCGTTTCTCCTTGCAGCGTCAGGGCCGCGCATGGCAATTGGTTGCGGACAACCACAGCGGCTACTACCTGACGCTGATGGGCGGCGAGGTGATGAGCGGCGGCAAGGCCCACGCTTTCAAGGCGGACATGCTGGCGCCGTTTTCCCGAGCCAGTTGGCCGGTATCGGGGCTGACGCAGACCAGCGCGCCGCTCTCCGTGCGTTACAAGCATGTCAATGATTACGGCGGCGTGAACGAAGTCGAGTCCGCCGCCGTGGCAGCGGAGTGATTCCCCGGATATGACTTCAACTTCCTATCGCGGCCAGTGGCTTCCTGGTCTTCCCCCCATGCTGGCCGCCGGCGCGGTCTGCCTGTCGCCTGGCTTGGTCTGGGCCGAGCCGGGTACGGCCGAGGCCGCGCCGGCGCTCTTGGCTTACCGTTTCGACAAGCGGCTGCTGCAAGGCAACTCGTTGGCGGACGACATCGAGCGCTTCAACAAGCCCAGCCAGGTAGACCCCGGCGAGTACCTGGTGGATGTTTTCGTCAACAACACGTTTTACTCTCGCCAAACCGTGAGCTTCCGGCGCGAGGAAGACCACCCCACGTCCGCTTGTCTGGATCGGGCTTTCCTGATCAAGGCCGGGGTCTTGCCCGAAAGCTTGCCGCCGGACGAGGAGGACGCGGCGGCGTGCTGGCCGCTGGCGCTGCGCATTCCCGGCGCCGGCAGCGAGTTCGACCTGCCGCGGCTGCGTCTGAATCTGTCGGTGCCGCAGGCGGCGATGAAACGGCTGCCGCGCGGCTACGTGGCGGAAGAGGATCTGGACGTCGGCGCGGCCATCGGCTTCCTCAACTACGACGCCAACAGCTACCGCTCCAGCACCGGCGATATCAGCAACACCTATCACTACGTTTCCGCCGATGCCGGGGTGAACCTGGGGCTGTGGCGTTTGCGCCAGCAATCCAACTACAGCAGCGGCATGGCCGGAGGCGGGCGTTGGAATCATATCCGCAGCTATGTGCAGCGCGCCTTGCCCGCCCTGCAGAGCGAGCTGACGCTAGGAGACAGCTCCACCGGCGGCAGCCTGCTGAGCGGGCTCAGCTATCGCGGCGTGCAGCTACGCAGCGACGACCGGATGCTGCCGGAAGCCGTGCGCGGCTACGCGCCGGTGGTGCGCGGCGTGGCGGACACCAACGCCAGGGTAGTGGTGCGTCAGGGCAAGCAGGAAATTTATCAGACCGTGGTGGCGCCCGGGCCCTTCGTGATCGACGATCTGTTCCCCACCAGCTATCAGGGCGACCTGGAGGTGGAGGTGACGGAGGCGGACGGACAGGTGAAGCGTTTCACCGTGCCGTTTGCCGCGGTGCCGGGATCGATGCGGCCGGGCCAGACGCGTTACAGCCTGACGGTGGGCCAGCTGCGCAATACGCTGGAAGACAAGCCGGTGTTCGCCGATTTCACTTATCAGCGCGGCGTCAGCAACGCCTTGACCGCCAATATGGGCGCGCGGGCGGCGTCCGATTACGCCGCGCTGCTGGGCGGGGCGGTGTGGGGGTCTCGCTACGGCGCCTTGGGCGCGGACGCCACCTTGTCGCGTTCCCGCGACAGCGACGGCAGCCAGATCCACGGCTGGCGCGCGGCGCTGACTTACAGCCACACCATCCAGCCCACCGCCACGTCCATTACTTTGGCGGGCTATCGCTACTCTACTCGCGGCTACCGCGATCTGGTCGACGCGCTGGGCGCGCGCGAGGCCTATAAGCAGGGCCGGACCTGGAACTCCGGCAGCTTCCAGCAGCGCAACCAGTTCACCGTCAGCGTCAACCAGCGGCTGGGCGATTACGGCAGCCTGGGACTGTCCGCCGCGATCAGCGATTACTACAACGGCAAGGAGCGGGACACCCAGCTGCAACTCAGCTATCAGAACCAGTTCCGTTCCATCAGTTACGGGGTATCGGTGGCGCGCCAGCGCATGGGGCAGTCGCAAGACGGCGGCTCCAGATTTCAGCCGCTGGACAGCGGACGGGTGCGCAATACGGTGATGTTCAATCTATCCATGCCCTTGGGGAAGGTCCGGCGCGCGCCGATGTTGGCGGCCTCGACCAGCCGCAGCGACGGTGAAAACAATCTGCAACTGTCCTTGAGCGGCACCGCGGACGAGGCGCAGACGGTCAGCTACGGCGTCAACGTGTCGCAGACCTCGCAAAACAGCGCCACCGCATTGGGCGGCAATGTGCAAAAGCGCTTCCCGCTGATCACCGTGGGCGGCAGTTATTCGCGCGGACGCAATTTCACCCAAACCGGCGCCAGCGCGCGCGGCGCGGTGGCGGTGCACCGCGGCGGCGTGACCTTCGGCCCCTATCTGAGCGAAACCTTCGGCCTGGTGGAAGCGCCGGGCGCCAAAGGCGCGGAAGTGCGCTACGGCATGGGCGCCAAGGTGGACCGCGCCGGTTACGCGCTGATCCCGTCGCTGACCCCTTACCGTTACAACGACGTGTCGCTGGACAGCAAGGGCCTGGCCGATGGCGTGGAGCTGCAAGGCGACCAATTGCGCACCGCGCCTTACGCCGGCGCGGCGGTCAGGCTGAAGTTCGCCACCCGCCGCGGCCAGGCGCTGTTGATCAAGGGGCGGCTGGCAAACGGCCAGGCCCTGCCCATGGGCGCGATGGTGTACGCGGAAGACGGCTCCAATATCGGCATGGTGGGCCAGGGCGGGCAGGCCTATGCGCGGGTGGCCTCCCGCAAAGCGCGCCTGCTGGTGAAGTGGGGCAAAGAGGTGGACAGGCAGTGCGCGCTGCCGTATGAACTGGCCGACGACGCGCCAAGCCGGCCGATTATCCGCCTGGAGGCGGAGTGCGCGCCGCCGCTCAAACAATGAGGACCAAGATGAAATTTCAAACTGACGCCGCGGCGCGGAGGCATGGCGCGGCGGCCTTATTGGCCGTGCTGCTGGGTGGGCTGTGGAGCGCGCAGGCGGAGGCCGCGTGCTATCGCGTGTCGCGCCCCACGCCGTCGACTAATCCCAACGATGTGGATTATGTTGAACCGGGCAAGGGGGTGGTACGGTTGTGGGAGGGCGCGCGAGACGATGCAGGGCAGCAGGCGATGGCGATGACCCTCAATATCAATAACGAGATATTCCAGCCTGACGGCACCTTGTTGGGCAGCAAGGTGTTGAGCATTTACGACTTGGGTTTCGGCAATATCGGCGGCTATACGCCGGAACAAGTGCTATTCCGTTGCACGAAAGAAGAAGAGGGAAAATTGTTTGAATACTACTCGACCAATGGCGACAACGAATGGGCCGGCAGGGATGAGGTGGGCAGCGCCATCGGGCTGGCGGATTCTTACCGTACGATGCAGCGCGGGCTGATTTCGCGAGTGACCAATCTGAATACCGGAGAGCATGCGACGCGGAAGTGGAAACGCCGAGCATTGAAACTGACGGCTGAAGACATCGATTCACAGAAGTGGCTTCTGATCAAGGTCAAGCATTTCAGCAACTACAAGGTGGAGTTTTTCAAATACAGCGAGGCGAAGGGCTATCCGGATATAGTCTGGCAGGATAGCGAGCTTGGCCAGAGCTGGGTAAATAGCCAGCCGATAGCTTACAGCGCGTTTCAAGGCGGCGGCTGGTCGCCAGGTTTGTTTATAGGCGCCGATCACATAAACAATTGGTCCGGTTTCTACAACGCCTGGCCCGGCGCCATCAACCCGTATAACACCGTCAAGATCCGCAGAACCGCCAGCTGTCGGGTGGAAATGGTGACGCCGGTGGTGCTTTTCCCGTCCATCAGCGCGGTTGAGATGGAGAAGGGCGGGCAACGTACGCTGCCGATCGAGATCAACCTGCAATGCCAGACGGGCTCGCCGGCCAATATCGGCCTGTCCGGTTTTCAAAGCGGAACCAGAACGGGACAGACGGCGATGGGGGTGTTGGTGCAAGCCGACAATTACCAAGCGGCCTTGAAAGAAGGCTTGGGCGCCCCCGGCGGTAGTGGGGTCACGCATCTGCTGTCCGACGGTTACGGGGTCAACCCCGCCGTGGCCACCGGCGTGGGCGTGGCCTTGAGCCGGCCGGGCGGCCAGCGCTTGAACCTGTTGAGCAATGAGCTGATCACCGGCGGCGGAGCCCCAGACGGCTGGTATCCGGTGTTGCAGGACGCGGAAGCGACGAGTAACCAGAGCGGTCTGACCCATTACCGTGCCCGGATGAGCGCGACGCTGATCCGCCTGCCGGGCAAGAAGGTCAAGCCGGGTTCCTTGAACGCGACCGCGCAAGTGGTGGTCCGTGTCCAGTAGCGCGTGGGCGCGCTGGAGCGCGGGTGGTCTGTTGTGCCTGTTGTGCGGCAGCAGTTGGGCCGGGCTGATGGCGGAGTCGACACGGGTGGTGTTCGAGGCCGGCGGCGCCGAGCAATCGCTGCAACTGGTCAATCTCAACCCCTATCCGGTGGTGGTGCAGGCCTGGGTCGACGACGGTCATTTGGAGTCCGGCCCGGACGCGGCCGGAGCGGCGGGCGCGGCGGTGATGCCCATTCCGCCTATCTTCCGCTTGAACCCGAAGGGACAGATCAGTCTGCGCCTGCTCGCCACCGGCGTGCCCTTGCCCGTGGATCGCGAATCGTTGTTCTGGTTGAACCTGTACGAAATCCCTCCGGCGAGGACGGATTTGCCGGCGGACGCGCAGACGCTGACCGTCACGCTGCGGACTCAGATGAAGGTGTTGATGCGGCCGGCCAAGCTGCCCGTCTCGGTTGAGGACTTGCCGGAGCAACTGCGTTTCACCCTGGAGCAGCGGACGGACGGTCCGCGTGTGCGCATCGACAACGCCAGCCCTTATTACGCCACCTTCCGCGCGCTGGAACTGGCCTGCGCCGGGGCGCCGGCGCAGCCATTGGCGGCGGAGATGGTGGCGCCCTTAACGGCGGAGACGCTGGCCTTGGATTCGTCCCCGCCCTGCGCCGTCGAGCAGGCGGAAGTCCGTTTTTTGCTGGTGGGCGACGACGGCAACCCGGTGGCGGGCAAGGCGGCCCTGGCTTCGAGCGTCAGCGGTTCCTGATGGATGTTTATGAAAATGAAGTAGAATTGAAATGGTTTTGATCGTTTTGGCATTGTCGGGCCGACCCTGGCGCTGAGCCGGAACGCGAGCCGCCGCATCCACAGGAGCCGTGATGACGAGTAATGCCGCCTTAAGCCAGAGCATCCAGTTTTTCCTTGAGCTGGATAAATTGAAAGAAGTGATCCGCAAAAACTGGATCGCTTCGCAGCAGAGGCGGGAAAACTCCGCCGAGCACAGCTGGCAGGTGGCGATGCTCGCCATGGCCTTGCAGCCGCACGCCAACGAGCCGGTGGCGCTGGACCGAGTGGTCAGGCTCTTGCTGGTCCACGATGTCGGCGAAATCGTCGCCGGCGACGTCAGCGTATTCGACCGAGGAGAAGGCCCTGAGGAGAAAGAGGCCGAACGCGCCGGCGCGGCTCAGGTGTTCAACCTGCTGCCGCAGGCGCAGGCGGAGGAAATGCTGGCCTTGTGGGACGAGTTCGAACAAGGCTTTACCGCGGAGGCGCGTTTCGCCAATGCGATAGACCGGCTGGCGCCGGCCTTGTTGAACCTGCACTCCGACGGCAAGGGCTGGAAGGAGCAGCAGGTGCGCAAGTCCCAGGTGCTGGAGCGCGTGATGCCGGGGGTCAGGCAGGGCTGCCGCGCCGCGGCCGGATGGCTGGAGCAGGCCTTGGAGCAGGCCGAGCAACGCGGAGTGTTCCCGCCGGAGGGCTAGGCCGGCGCGCCGGCTTGCGGCGGATCAATTGGCCGGCCGGCGTCTTGCCGCATACTGTCTTCCATCGAGGGCCGCCGCTGGGCGGCCTTTTGGCTTTGAGGGGGACGGGAAATGATTGCGGTGATCGGCGCGGGAATGTCCGGCCTGGCCTGCGCCTGGCAGTTGCGCCGGCGCGGCGTGGACGCGGTGGTGTACGAGGCGTCCGACCGGGTGGGCGGCAAGGTGCTGAGTCTGGACCTTGCGCCGGGCTTGATGGAGGCGGGGCCCAATACTTTGCTGGCGGACGAGGCCTTGTGGCAATGGCTGCTGGAGCTGGGACTGACGCCCTTGGCGCCGGCGGCGGGGCCGCAGCGGCGCTTCGTGCTGCGGCACGGCCATTACCGCGCCTTGCCCGACGGTCCCGCCTCCCTGTTGGCCGGCGGCTATTTCAGCCCGGGCGCCAAATGGCGGCTGTTGAGCGAGCCTTGGCGCCGTCCCGCCGAGCCGGACGCGTCGGAAACGGTGGCGGCCTTTTTTCGGCGCCGCTTGGGCGAGGAGGTGCTGGCCACCCTGGTGGACCCGTTCATCGGCGGCGTGTTCGCCGGCGATCCGGAAGAATTGCTGATGAGGGAATGCCTGCCCGCATTGGCGGCGGCGGAGCGGGAGGCGGGATCGCTGGCCTTGGGCATGTGGCGGCGCTGGCGGCGCGGCGAGACCCGGCGCAAGCGGATGTGCACGCTGGCGGGCGGGCTGTCCAGCCTGGCGGAGCGGCTGGCGAGAGATCTGGACGTGAGGCTGGGCTGTCCGGCGCTGGCGCTGGAACGCGCGGGCGAGGGCTGGCGTTTGTGGACGCCGCAGGGGCCGCAGCCGGCCAGCGCGGTGGTGCTGGCTTTGCCGGCGCCGCAGGCGGCGCGGCTGCTGGAACCCTGCGAGCCGGAATGGGCGCGGGCCTGCGCGGCGCTGCCCTATGCGCCGCTGACCGTGGTGGCCACCGTGGCGGCGGAGCGGACGCTGCGCCGGCCGCTGGAGGGTTTCGGCGGCTTGCACCCGGCCAGCGAGCAGGCTTTGGCCTTGGGGCATTTGATGTCCAGCCGGATTTATCCGCATACGGCGGCGCCCGGCTCGCGCTTGTTGACCAGCTTCATCGGCGGCCGTCGCCAGGCGGAGTTGGCCGCTTTGCCGGATCAGGCCTTGTTGCGGCGCTTGAACCTGGAGCTGGCGCGGCTGTTCGGTCTGGAGGGCGAACCCTTGAGCCAGCGCATCGTGCGTTGGCCGCAGGCGCTGCCGCAGGGCACGGCGGCGATGGCGGCCTTGCGGCCGCTGGCGGCGGCCGCGAGCGAGCGCGGCCTGCATGTCTGCGCCAACTGGCTGGACGGGGTGTCGCTGCCGGACTGTCTGGCCAAGGGACGGGCGCTGGCAGATCGGCTGGCGGCGCAGGCTTTGCATTGCCGCGGATCCGGCATATAACAAATCGTCGCGGACAGCGGGACGAAAGGAGAGGCCGATGCGGGCGAGTCTAGGGGTGACGGCTGCCGGGGCCTGTCTGCTGGCGGCGGGCGCGGCGGCGCAGGCCCCGATCAAACTGTGCGGGGTGGAGTGGCAGCCGTTCAGCTATGTGAAGAACGGCAAGGTGGATTCCGGCATCAGCCACGACGTGCTGCAAGAGGCCTTCCGCCGGATGAAGGTGCCGGTGACGATGGAGGCCGCGCCTTGGGAGCGTTGCCTGCGCGGGGTCAAGACCGGCGACTACGACGCGGTGATAGACAATGAAGTGGCCGCTCAGACGCCGCGCTTCAAGAACGTCTATTCCAGCTATCCGGTGGCTTTGTGCGTCAAGCGCGGCTCGCCGGTCAAATCCTTCGACTGGAAGCTGGTGCAAGGCCAGGCGGTGGGCATGGTGCGCGGCTATACCTATACACCGAAGATTCTGAACTATCCCAACTGGAAGCTGGAGCCGAGCAACGACGAGGATCAGCTGTACGCGATGCTGACCGGCGGCCATCGTCGGTTCGTCTTGTGCGATGTGTGGGGCGCCTCCCTGCGGCCGAACGTGGAGATCTTGCAGCCGGTGATAGACCGCACCGATCTGTCGCCCAATTTCAGCGCCCGGCAGGCGGCGCTGGCGGCCAGGCTGGACGCGACGATAGGCGATCTGATCCGCGACGGCAGCGTGGAGCGCATCTACGCCAAATACACCCAGCGCAAGTTCCGGGATATGGTGCCGGCGGCGGGCAAATGAGGGCGCCGCAGCGCGAGGCGGGCCGGCGCGAGGGCGTTTCGCCGGCCTTTTTGATTTGCCGCCAACGGCTTGGCTTTGCGCGGGGGGCGCTAGGCGGTAGAATCTGCCTTTGACTTTTCACTTTGCTTGCCACCTCTATGCTTACCTTCCAGGAAATCATCCTCACGCTCCAGCACTATTGGAACCGCCAGGGCTGCGCCTTGCTGCAGCCTTACGACACCGAAGTGGGCGCGGGGACTTCCCACACCGCCACCTTTCTGCGGGCGCTGGGGCCGGAGCCGTGGAACGCGGCCTATGTGCAGCCGTCGCGCCGACCCGCGGACGGTCGTTACGGCGAGAACCCCAACCGCCTGTTCCAGCATCATCAATTCCAGGTGGTGCTGAAGCCGGCTCCGTCCAATATCCAGGAACTGTATCTGGGTTCCTTGAAGGAGCTGGGCCTGGATCCGACGGTGCAGGATATCCGCTTCGTCGAGGACGACTGGGAAAACCCGACCCTGGGCGCCTGGGGCCTGGGCTGGGAAGTGTGGCTGAACGGCATGGAAGTGACCCAGTTCACCTACTTCCAGCAAGTGGGCGGCCTGGACTGCAAGCCGGTGCTGGGCGAGATCACCTACGGTCTGGAGCGTCTGGCCATGTATCTGCAGGGCGTGGAGAACGTCTACGACCTGATCTGGACCCATCTGCCGGACGGCCAGCCGGTCACGTACGGCAATGTGTTCTTCCAGAACGAAGTGGAGCAGTCCAAGTACGCGTTCGAACACAGCAACGTCGAGCTGCTGTTCCGCCAGTTCAACGACTACGAGGCCGAGGCCAAGTCGCTGCTGGAGGCCAGCCTGCCGCTGCCGGCCTACGAGATGATTCTCAAGGCCGGGCACACCTTCAACCTGCTGGACGCGCGCGGCGCGATCTCGGTGACCGAACGCGCCACCTATATCGGCCGCATCCGCACCCTGTCCCGCGGCGTGGCGCAGGCGTATTACGACGCCCGCGAAGCGCTGGGTTTCCCGATGTGCCGGCAGGCCTGAGCTTGGCTTGCCGCCCCGGCCGTTTCTTGACAGAGGGAATGCGCATGAAGGCCTTTTTCGCATGTCTGTGCGCCGCGCTGGCGCTGCCGGCGCAGGCCGAACCCGCCGCCGACTGGGTGGCGTATCAGGACGGCAAGGCGCTGCAATTGGCGATAGACGGCAATTCGCTGTGGCTGGGGCAGGACGGGCTGGTGCACTTCGTCAACCAGGAACGGTTCGACAAGATCCAGTACGAGAAAAGCTACAAGCTGAAATTCAATATCCGCCGCAGCGTAGGCTACGCCGACTGCGGCAAGTACCAGTACGTGTTTGTCAGTTCCGATTATTTCGATCGCAACAACAAGCACCTGTTCTCAACCCTGTTTCCAGTGCCGCGTCACGCCTGGAAATGGCAGCCCGTGTATAACGGATCGGTCGCCGACGCCATGATGAAGGTGATCTGCGAAGCCGCCGGGGCCGCCAAGCGTTAAGTTTTAGAGTGAATATGAACCAGACATTGCTGATTGAGCTGCTCACCGAGGAGCTGCCGCCCAAAGCGTTGGAAAAGCTGGCCGCCAGCTTTGCCCAGACCATAGGCGACGAACTGAAAAAGATGCAGTTCGCGCCGGCCGACGCCGAAGCGACGGTCTACGCCTCGCCGCGCCGCCTGGCGGTGCAGCTGGCCGATGTGGCCGCCTTGCAGCCGGACCAGAAGATTAGCCGCAAGGGCCCGGCTGTGGCCGCCGGCATGAAAGACGGCCAGCCCACGCCGGCGCTGGCCGGTTTCGCCCGCTCCTGCGGCGTGGACGTGTCCGCGCTGTCCACGATGAGCGACGGCAAGCAGGACGTGTACGTCTACGAGAGCGTCAAGCAGGGCCAGCCGCTGGCCGCGGTGCTGGCCGACGTGGTGGCCTTGGCGCTGAAAAAGCTGCCGGCGCCCAAGCTGATGCGCTGGGGCAGTCTGGACGTGCAGTTCGTGCGTCCGGTG
This sequence comes from Chromobacterium sp. Beijing, assembly GCF_021496765.1. Classification (NCBI taxonomy): domain Bacteria; kingdom Pseudomonadati; phylum Pseudomonadota; class Betaproteobacteria; order Neisseriales; family Chromobacteriaceae; genus Chromobacterium; species Chromobacterium sp. Beijing. The sequence continues at coordinate 2,770,406 of NZ_CP053750.1, read as the reverse complement.
CACGGCCTGATCATGCTGCACGGCGACGCGGTGGTGCCGGGCGAGGTGCTGGGCCTGCAAAGCGGCCAGCGCACCCGCGGCCATCGCTTCCTGTCCGAGGGCGAAGTGACCGTGGCCAACGCCGACGCTTACGCCCGCACCCTGCATGAGTCCGGCAAGGTGGTGGCCAGCTTCGACGCGCGCCGCGAACTGATCCGCCACAAGCTGGCCGAGGCCGCCGCCCGCCTGAACGCCACCATCGCCGCGCCGGAGGCCTTGTTCGACGAGGTGACCGGCCTGGTGGAATGGCCGGTGGTGCTGGAAGCCGGCTTCGAGGCCGAATTCCTGCGCGTGCCGCAGGAATGCCTGATCCTGACCATGCAGCAGAACCAGAAATACTTCCCGCTGCTGGACGCGTCCGGCAAGCTGATGAACCGCTTCCTGCTGGTGTCCAACCTGGAAACCGCGGACCCGTCCTTCATCGTCGGCGGCAACGAGCGCGTGCTGCGCGCGCGCCTGTCCGACGCCAAGTTCTTCTTCGAACAGGACCAGAAGGCGCGGCTGGATAGCCGGCTGCCGCGTCTGGCCAATGTGGTCTACCACAATAAGATCGGTTCGCAGCTGGAGCGCGTGGAGCGCTTGCAGAGCATCGCCGGCGCCATCGCCCATGAGCTGGGCGCCGACGCCGCGCTGGCCGCCCGCGCCGCCTACCTGGCCAAGGCCGACCTGGTGTCCGGCATGGTGGGCGAATTCCCCGAGCTGCAGGGCGTGATGGGCATGTATTACGCCCAGTTCGACGGCGAGCACGCCGAAGTGGCTGCCGCCATCGAAGGCCATTACCACCCGCGTTTCGCCGGCGACACGCTGCCGGAAGGCAAGATCGCCACCGCGGTGGCGTTGGCGGACAAGCTGGAAACCATCGTCGGCATCTGGGGCATAGGCCTGATCCCCACCGGCGACAAGGATCCGTTCGCCCTGCGCCGCGCCGCTCTGGGCGTGGTGCGCATGGCGCTGGACGCGGATCTGGACCTGAAAGCGCTGCTGAACATCGTCGCCGCGGCCTTCCCGGCCGGCAAGCTGTCCGCCAGCGTGGCCGACGAGGTGTTCGGCTTCATGATGGACCGCCTGAAGAACTTCCTCGCCGCCGATTACAAGGGCGACGAGATCGACGCGGTGTTGGCGCTCTCGCCCAGCCGGCTGGCGGAAGTGCGCGCGGTCTTGTCCGCCGTGGCCGCTTTCAAAGCGCTGCCGGAAGCGGCCGCGCTGGCCGCCGCCAACAAACGGGTGAAGAACATCCTGAAGAAGGTGGAAGGCGAAGTGGGCGCGGTGAATCCGGCGCTGCTGGGCGAAGCGGCCGAGCAGGCGTTGTTCGCCGCCGTCGAGCAGTTGGCGCCGCAGGTGGACGATAAGTTCGCCGCCCGCGACTTCGCCGCCGCGCTGACTCAGTTGGCCTCGCTGCGCGCGCCGGTGGACGCCTTCTTCGACGGCGTGATGGTGATGGCGGACGACGCCGCGGTGCGCAACAACCGCATCGCCTTGCTGGCGCGTCTGGCCGGCTTGTTCAACCGCGTGGCGGACATCTCGCTGCTGGCGGAGTAATCCGATGGGGCGGCCGCGGCCGCCCCGGCGCTCTGGACGGGGAAAACCGTGAAACTAGTGATACTCGACCGCGACGGCGTGATCAACGAAGACCGCGACGATTTCGTCAAATCGCCGGCGGAATGGGTGCCGATCGAGCACAGCCTGGAGGCGATCGCCAATCTGACCCAGTCCGGTTGGCGCGTGGTGGTGGCCACCAATCAATCCGGCATCGGCCGCGGCCTGTTCGACATGCAGGCGCTCAACGCCATGCACGAGAAGATGCATAGGCTGGTGGGCCAGGCCGGCGGCCGCATCGACGCGGTGCTGTTCTGTCCGCACGGCCCCAGCGCTGGCTGCGACTGTCGCAAGCCGCTGCCGGGCATGGTGCTGGAGATCGCGGAGCGCTTCAATGTGAAGCTGGACGGTTTGCCGCTGATCGGCGACAGCCGGCGCGATCTGGAGTCGGTGGCGGCGGTGGGCGGCCTACCCATCCTGGTCAAGACCGGCAAGGGCGCCAAGACGCTGGCCGACGGCGAACTGCCGGCCGGCACCCTGGTGTTCGACGATTTGTACGACGCCGCGGAATATCTGATCGATTCCCGCGAACGTTGATTTCAGAAAAGGATAGTGTTCCAAGCATGCTGAGTTTATGGCTTCGTAACCTGCTGTACTGGCTGGTGCTGATGATCGTCACGCCGCTCTTCTTCTTCCTGCTGCTGCTGTCCGCGCCGCTGCCGCGCCGCGCGCGCCATGTGTTCGGCGTCAGCTGGGCCTTGAGCCTGCTGTGGATGCTGGAGCACGTGATCGGCCTGAAATACAAGGTGCTGGGCGCGGACAACCTGCCTGAGCAGCCGTCGGTGATCTGTTCCAAGCACCAGTCCGGCTGGGAAACGCTGGCCTTGCAGAAGATCTTTCCTTGGCAGGTGTACGTGGCCAAGCGCGAGCTGACCTGGATTCCGGTGTTCGGCTGGGGCCTGGTGCTGATGAACCCCATCATCATCAACCGCTCCGACCGCGCCAACGCCAACCAGCGCCTGCTGGAGCAGGGGCTGGAGCGCAAACGCCACCGCTTCTGGATCACGGTATTCCCGGAAGGCACCCGCACCAAGCCGGGCGTGGCGGGCAAATACAAGCTGGGCGCGGCGCGTATGGCCAAGCAGTTCGACATGCCGCTGGTGCCGGTGGCGCACAACGCCGGCGAATTCTGGCCGCGCAACGCCTTCCTGAAATACCCCGGCGAGATCACCGTGGTGGTGGGCAAGCCCATTGTGCCGAGCGAAGAGCTGGGGCCCGAGGCGATGATGAAGGAAGCTGAGCAGTGGATCGAGGCGCGCCAGCGCGAGATCGGCGGCGTAGGCCCGTTCGCGGACGCGGATGAAAAGCGCAAACGTCTGGCTGCGTCTGCCGCTGCCTGACGGCGAGGTGGAGGTGGTGCTGACCCGGCGCCCGCGCAAAAGCGTGGGCATACGGGTCAGCGCGGGCCGGGTGGAGCTGGTCGCGCATCCGGCGGTCAGCGCCGCCCGCCTGCGCGAAGTGCTGTTGGAGCGCCGCGACTGGATCGCCGGCCATGTGGCGCGGCAAAGGCAGGCGCGGCGGCAAGCCGAGGATCTCAGCCAACTGAGTTGGCAGGGTCAGGCTCTGCCCATCGTGCTGGCGGCCGGCGTGCGGCGCACGGCCAGGCTGTCGGCGGAGGGCTTGATTGTTACCGGTATCGTCGAGGGCGACGCGGCCGCTTTGAAGCAGGCGGTATGCCGTTTCTTCAAACGAGAGGCGGCCTTGCATTTTCCGGCGCGGATGGAGGCACTGGCGCGCGCCTGCCGGCGCCGGCCCAGCGGCCTGCAGCTGTCGTCGGCGCGCACGCGCTGGGGCAGTTGCACCGCGGCCGGGGTGATCCGGCTGAACTGGCGCTTGCTGCAGGCGCCGCCGGCGGTGCTGGATTACGTGATCGCCCATGAGCTGGCCCACCTGGAACACATGAACCATTCACCGGCGTTCTGGGCGGAGACCGCGCGCCTGTACCCGGACTGGCAGGCGGCGCGGCGCTGGTTGAAGCTGCACGGCGCCGGGCTGTTCCATTTTGATTGATGAATTAAGGAGAGTGATGATGCGTTTACTGCACACCATGCTGCGAGTGGGCAATCTGGAGCGCTCGCTGGCGTTTTACCAGGAAGTGCTCGATATGAAATTGCTGCGCCGCCAGGATTATCCGGACGGCCGCTTCACCCTGGCCTTTGTCGGCTACGGCGCGGAAGAAGAGCAGACGGTGCTGGAGCTGACCCACAACTGGGACACCGACTCCTACGAGTTGGGCAACGCTTACGGCCACATCGCCATCGAAGTGCCGGACGCTTACGCCGCCTGTGACATGGTGCGCGCCAAGGGCGGCAAGGTGACGCGCGAAGCCGGTCCGATGAAGCACGGCACCACGGTGATCGCCTTTGTCGAAGACCCGGACGGCTACAAGATCGAATTCATCCAGCGCTGAGGCGTTCGTCTCCGCAGACAAGGCCGACGGCGTAGCGCCGCCGGCCTTGTTTCATCAAATGCTTAATTAGCGTGGCAATCGCGCAAAAACACTTGCTTCCGATACCGGTTTTCCTTGTCCGGACTGCCCGAGTTATGGGACGATGTAACGCTTTGTAACCATTTGGGCCTAAATCAAGCGCGCCGCTTCCGCGCCGCGCGGATGCATGCCGGCCTGACTGGGAAGCGTCAGCGCAAGGGCATCCGGCTGCTCTTGCGCTTCAACAATATCGCCGGAATCCATACTTTGCATAGCCTGTCCAAGCTCGTCTTGAAGCAGGCGATGGCGCTTTTATCAATGGGCGTCATGCCCTCGGGAAGATAAATGACCAAAACACTCTTGAGCGCCGCCGCGCTGGCCCTGCTGCCGGCGCTGGCGCAAGCCGCCGAACTGGACGGCGCCACGCTGAGCCTGGCCTGGGGGCTGCCGTTCGCCGGCATTCTGCTGTCCATCGCGCTGTTCCCCATATTCGCGCCGGGCATCTGGCACCATCACTTCGGCAAGATCACCGCGGTGTGGACCGTGCTGTTCCTGGCGCCCTTCGCCGTGTCTTACGGCCTGGGCACTTCGACGGCGCTGATCGTCCACGCGCTGTTCGGCGAATACATACCCTTCATCGTGCTGCTGTTCTCGCTGTACACCGTGTCCGGCGGCATCCTGGTGTGGGGCTCCTTGCACGGTTCGCCCAAACTCAACACCGCCATTCTGGCGATAGGCACGGCGCTGGCCTCCATCATGGGCACCACCGGCGCGGCGATGCTGCTGATCCGCCCCCTGCTGCGCGCCAACGAGAAGCGCAAGCACAATGTGCACGTGGTGGTGTTCTTCATCTTCCTGGTGGCCAATATCGGCGGCGGTCTGACCCCGCTGGGCGACCCGCCGCTGTTCCTGGGCTTCCTCAAAGGCGTCAGCTTCGGCTGGACGGTGCAGCATATGGCGCTGCCGGTGTTGGTGTTGTCGCTGGCGCTGCTGGCCATTTTCTACGCGCTGGACAGCTATTTCTTCAAGAAGGAAGCGCAGGCGGGCGCGCTGCCGGAAATCGACCGTTCCAAGGACAAGCCGATCAAGCTGCACGGCAAGCGCAATCTCTTCCTGCTGGCCGGCATCGTCGGCGCGGTGCTGATGTCCGGCGTCTGGAAGCCGGGCGTGGTGTTCGACATCATGGGCACCCCTGTGGAGTTGCAGAACATCGTCCGCGATCTGGCGCTGATCGGCCTGGCCTTCGCCTCGCTGTGGATCACGCCCAAGCAGGTGCGCGCCGGCAATGAGTTCAACTGGGATCCCATCCTGGAAGTGGGCAAGCTGTTCGCCGGCATCTTCATCACCATCGGCCCGGTGATCGCCATCCTGCGAGCCGGTGCCGACGGCCACCTGGCCGGCCTGGTGCACATGGTGTCCGACGCCAACGGCCAGCCGGTCAACGCGATGTATTTCTGGATGACCGGCATCCTGTCCAGCTTCCTGGACAATGCGCCCACCTATCTGGTGTTCTTCAACCTGGCCCACGGCGACGCCCAAGTGCTGATGGGGCCGATGGCGGACACTCTGCTGGCGATCTCCATGGGCGCGGTGTTCATGGGTGCCAACACCTATATCGGCAATGCGCCCAACTTCATGGTCAAGGCCATCGCCGAGCACCGCCATGTGAAGATGCCGAGCTTCTTCGGCTATCTGGGTTGGTCCTGCGTCATCTTGCTGCCGCTGTTCGTGCTGATGACGCTGATTTTCTTCTGAGTCGGCCGTCCTTCGGTAAAAAAGCCCGCTGTCGCGGGCTTTTTTCATGGTGGGCCGGTCAATGATGGCCGAGGGCGGTGCCGCCCCTGCCGTCCGGCAGCGCGATGCGAATATTCTGCATCATGCCCTGGTCCTCGTGATCCAGGATATGGCAATGCAGCACGAAGTCGCCGATATAGCGCTGATAGCGGGTGCGGATGGTGATGGTGTAGCGGCCGGCCGCGGCAATTTTCGGATCATTGCTGGCTTCGATGTTTTTCACCCATAAAGTGTCTTTCCAGACGTTTCTCAGGCCGCTGTATTGCGTATCGCCCGGGTCCATCGAATCCGGCGCGCCTTCCGCGCTAATGTCCTTGCCCTTGGGGTCTACTATCTTGACGATCTGGAACGGGTTGACGTGGATATGGTAGGGGTGGCTGACGAAGTCGGAGCGCAGCGTCCACTCGTCCACGCCGCCCAGCTTCAGGGTGCGGTCTATGCGTTCGCCGGCATAGGGTTTGCCGTCCACCTGGAAGAAGGCGGCGCCGGGTTGGGACACGTCGATGTTGAACGTCAGCGTCTGGGTTCCCGTCACTTCCTGGGGGCTTATGTCCGGATGCGGCACAAAGCTGCTCAGCTTCATCCCGTTGCGCAGTTCCGCGCTGACCTTGGTGGCGACGGCGGGCGGGAAGTGGGCGCGGGCGGCGCCGATCAACACCTCCTGCAACGGACGCGAAGCCTGGCCGGGTGCAACGTCCACCACGCCCAGCAAGCGGGCCGACGGCGCCGAGCGGTCTATGGTGCTGCTGACCTTGACGTCGTTGATCAGGCAGTATTTGCCGGCGCTGGGGAAGGACACCAGAGCGTCCCAGCGATAGCCGGGCTGGAACACCACGCTCTTGCGGGTTTGCACCTTGCCCATGGTCAGGCCGTCTGCGGCGATCAAGGGCAGGTCCAGCTCCGTGCCGCTGCTGCAATAGCGGGCGACGTAATCGTCCATCTGCCTGGCGAACAGGCCGGCCAGCGGCGGCGCATTGTCGCTGAGGCGGCGCAGTTTCAGGTTGATGGTGTCGCGCACGCCGGCGTGCACCATTCTCCAGCGTTCCACGTCGCCGGCCCGCGCCTGGGCCATCTTGCCCAAGACCACGCCGTTGACGCTGGTGTAGCGGCCGGACTCTTGCCAGGTCTTGGGGCCGAACTGGTCGTAGCCTTCTATTCCGCCCACGTCGTCGCCGTCGCAGCGATAGCGTTGGTCCTCCTCATTGGGCGGGGTGGCGGTGTTGCCGTAGGTCTTGATCATGCCCTTGTATTGTCCGGCCTTGAAGCGGCAGGCGTACTGGATCTGCTGAAACACCAGCACCCGTTCGCGGAAGTTGACCCCGGCATAGGGCCGCAGCAGGGTGTCGATGTCGCCGTTCTGTTGCTGGGTGGGTTGCCGCGTGCCGCGCACGATCAGCGCGCCGGCCATGCCGCTGGACACTTGCAGCGCGGTGGAGCCGTGGCGATGGGTGTGATACCAGAAGGTGCCGGCCGGGTGGTCGGGCGGAATGTTGTACTCGTACTGGAAGCTGACGCCGGGATTGATGGAGATCAGCACATTGTCGCTATTGCCCGCCGGATTGATCCAGAGCCCGTGGGTATGCAGATTGGTGCCGTTGAAACAATGGGGCTGGTTGCCGCTGCCGCCCTGGTCGGTACAGCTGGGGTCGCGGATGGGTTTGCCGTCGGCGTCGCGGTTCAGCTTGTTGTTCAGGCCGATGCGCACGGTTTGTCCGGGGTAGACCTCGATCAGCGGGGCGATGAAGGGCGTGGCGCTGGGCTGAGAGGATGCCGGCGTTGCGACCGGGCTGAGCGCGCCGGGCAGGTAGCTGCGCAGCGCGACCTTGTCGTAATGGATCTGCCCGGGGCGTTCCAGCGAAGGATTGCGAATCCAGCCGTAGCGATAGCGGATGTCCAGATCGTAGGCGACTTCGCGCGGGGCGGCCTGCGGCTGGTCAAGCTCCAGCGGCGCGCGGAGCAGGGCGGCGGTATTGAGCGCGCCGGCGGGCTGAGCGGTCGGGATAGCCAGCAGCCGCGGCGGGTTGTCTATCTGCGGGAGGTCTTCGCCGTGGCCGGGCGCCGCGAGCAGCAGCGCGGCGAGGCCCAGCGGAAAGGGAGCGAAGCGAGCTTTGAGCATATTCATCTTGGTCTCCGAATTGGCGTGTTTGCCCATGAACAGTTGCAGGGCGGCCAATTCAGCCTAGTTCCAGATCGACGCCGTTTAAGCTGAATGTCATGTTTTGTCGGACGGGCCTGATCCGAAGGACAGGCGCGGCCGGACGCGCCCCGGCTTGCGAGCCCGGATGTCGGCGGCGGCCGCTTTCCGGTATGCTTGCCGTTTTGCCGTTTCAATACGCTGAACCGAACTATGCACATCCATATCCTGGGCATTTGTGGCACCTTCATGGGGGGCATCGCCGCTATCGCCAAACAGGCCGGTCACAAGGTCACCGGCTGCGACGCCAATGTTTACCCGCCGATGAGCACCCAGCTGGAAGCCATGGGCATCGAGCTGATTCAGGGCTTCGGCGCGGAGCAGGCCGATATTGGCGCGGACATCTTCGTGGTGGGCAATGTGGTGACGCGCGGCAAGCCGCTGATGGAGGAAATCCTCAACCGCGGGCTGCCGTATATTTCCGGCCCGCAGTGGTTGGCGGAAAACGTGCTCAAGGATTTGTGGGTGCTGGCGGTGGCCGGCACTCACGGCAAGACCACCACCAGCTCGATGCTGGCCTGGATACTGGAGGACGCCGGCCTGGCGCCGGGCTTCCTGATCGGCGGCATTCCGCAGAACTTCGGCGTGTCGGCGCGCCTGCCCGGCGCGCCGCGCCAGGACGCGGCCAGCGTCAGCCCCTTCTTTGTGATCGAGGCCGACGAATACGACACCGCCTTCTTCGACAAGCGCTCCAAATTCGTTCATTACCGGCCGCGCACCGCGGTGCTGAACAATCTGGAGTTCGACCACGCCGACATCTTCGCCGACCTGGCGGCGATAGAAACCCAGTTTCATCACCTGGTGCGCACGGTGCCGGGCCAGGGCCTGATCGTCAGCAACGGCCGCGAGGCCAGCCTGGATCGGGTGCTGGAACGCGGTTGCTGGACGCCGGTGGAGCGCTTCGGCGCGGACGCCGGCTGGCAGCTGGGCGCGGCGGAGGCCAACGGCCATTTCGACGTGCTGCTCGACGGCCGGCTTCAGGGCCGGGTGCGCTGGGATCTGATGGGCGAACACAATCGTCTGAACGCGCTGGCGGCGATCGCCGCCGCCCGCCATGTCGGCGTGGCGGTGAACAGCGCCATCGACGCGCTGTCGCGCTTCCAGAACGTCAAGCGGCGTATGGAAGTGCGCGGCGTGGCGGCCGGCGTCACGGTGTACGACGACTTCGCCCATCATCCCACCGCCATCGCCACCACCCTGGCCGGCTTGCGTCACAAGGTGGGCGGCGAGCGCATCCTGGCCGTGCTGGAGCCGCGCTCCAACACCATGAAGCTGGGCACGATGAAGGCGGCGCTGCCGGCCTCTCTGGCCGACGCCGATCTGGTGTTCTGCTCCGCCGCCAATCTGGGCTGGAATCCCGGCGAGGCCTTGGCCGAGTTGGGCGAGCGCGCGCAGACCTTCAACGATTTCGACGCGCTGCTGCAAGCGGTGACCGCCGCGGCCCGCCCCGGCGACCATGTGCTGGTGATGAGCAACGGCGGTTTCGGCGGCATTCACCAGAAGCTGCTGGAGCAACTGGCCGCGCGCGGGGCGCAGGCATAAAGAAAGGGATACTGGTTTCCTTTGTCTTGGCGCGAGAGATCGTAAATATGTTTTTAGAACTTGTTTACGATCTCTACGGTAAAGCCCCTGCGTTCGTTCAGTAGCCGAGGTGTATTGAAGGTGTTGATCATTCCTGAAGCAGCTCGGTAATTTGGCGGCGCAGCCATATCTGTGCGGGATCGCCATGAGTTCGTTCGTGCCAGATCATCGACAGAGAAAACATATCGACCTTCAGTGGTAACTCCACCAGTTCGAGTGGGGCGCATTGCGCCATGTGGGAGGCCAGCCGCCTGGGCAGGGAGAGCACCAGATCGCTCTCCGCCACGATCATTGGAGCAACCAAGAAGTGTGGCAGGCGCACTGCGACTTGGCGGCTCTTTCCTTGGCTGGCGAGAGCAGTATCGATCATGGCATTTCCCTGCCCGGTGATGGTGACTACCACATGGGATTGTGCAGCGAACTTCGCTAGCGTCAGTTGGGAAGACAGGATCGGGTGGCCGCGTCGAACCACGCAGACTAGGTCCTCGTCGTAGAGCCAGCGTCGATAGAATCCTGCAGGCAGTTGCCCGTCCTCGAACACGCCCAGAGCAATATCCGCATCTCCCTGGCCAACGGAGCTGATGTTGTTGCCGTTGGGGGCAGGGACTTCCAACTTTACCCCAGGCGCATCTTTTTCGATGTGTCCAACCAGTGTGGGCAACACTATTGAAGCGATGTGATCGAGACACGCGATGGTGAAGCGGTGCTGCGTAGTGGATGGCTCGAATCGCGGAGGTGCCACGATGATGCGGATATCTTCCAGCACTCTTGTCACGAGCGGCTCCATGGCCAGCATTCTAGGTGTGGGCTCGACGCCGTTCGGTGTACGAATGACCACCTTGTCTTTGAACAGCAGGCGTAATCGGCCCAGCGCGCGGCTGGCCGCAGGCTGACTCAAATTCAGCCTGGCACCTGCTCGGGTGACGTTGCGTTCACGCAGCAACGCGTCAAGGAACTTCAGCAGGTTCAGGTCGATAGAACTGATATCCGATTTTTGCATATATAGGTTTCACTTCATGCATTTGACGAATGATATGTCAGTGTCGACAATGGTGCCACGTTGAAAAAATCACCGACAAATAGAGGCTGTCACTATGAAACGATATCCATTGTTGATAGCTATCTTGGGATTGGCTTTGATGGCTCCGGTACTGCCTTCTTTCGCCAGCACACCAAGCGAGCACGAGGCTGCCATCAAGCAGCTCCCCAGCGTGTACCGGCTAGCGCTGGGCGACGCCAGGGTCACCGCGCTGTCGGCCGGAACTGTGGATTTGGACTTGCATAAGCTATTGCAGGGCGCCGCACCGAAGCGTATCGACCAGCTTCTGGTGCGAGGCTTTCTGGAGAATCCGGTGCGGACGTCGATCAACGTCTTCTTGGTTGAAACCGGCGGGCGTCGCGTGCTTGTCGACACAGGAAGCGGCGAATTGTTCGGAGGCAATGTCAGCCGATTGATGGAAAGTCTGACGGTGGCAGGTGTCCAACCCGATCAGATTGATGACATTCTGATTACCCATGCCCACCTCGACCATATCGGCGGGCTGGTGCTGGGGGGGAGGCTGTCTTCCGCAATGCGACCATACACATCAGCGAGGCTGACCTGGCTTTCTATCTGCAGCCGGTACGTTCCTCGGTGCCTCATGCGGATGCTGGGTCGTCAGAAATTGCCGAGAAAATGCTGCGTCCCTATGTCAATGCAGGAAAAATCAAACTATTCTCAGGCGCGTCCGAAGTGGTGCCCGGCATCACTGCAACCGTGTACAGAGGCCATACGCCAGGCAGTGCGGTTTTTACACTGGAGCGCGAGAACAAGAAGATCCGCTTTGTGGGAGACATGATTCATTCCACCATCCAGTTTGATGACCCAGCGCTTACAATCGGTTTCGATACGGATTCTTCGCGGGCTCGGACCGTACGCAAGCTGTTTTTCGCTAAGACCGCCTCTGAACGGTCCCTGATGGCCGGCCCCCATCTGCCCTTTCCCGGCATTGGTCACCTCCGGAAATCGGATGGAGGATATGTCTGGGTGCCTGTTCACTATGATGATCGTCCGTTGGCGCTTTTGCCATAGAGGAGGTTCCAAGTTTTTCATGGAGCCTGTTGCTAAGCCAAGCGAGAGGGGGTGTTTCCCTCTGGCTTGGGCTGCTGCGCTCGTCTAGATTGCGGACTTTTGCCATCTCGCGGGCATCATGAAAAACTTTGAACAGGAGCTTAGAGCCTGTTCAACGTCTCATGAGCAAGAGTGGGACAAGGCGAAAACGGCTGAAGACGCGGAATGTACAAGTGGTCCATGAACATTCGAGCCTGTACTCGTCGTGATGAAACACAGTAGGTTTTGAACAGGCTGTTAGCCGCGCAATTTGGCGGCAATGCCGGCCACGCGCTGGCCATAGGCCTTGGCGGTGTCCAGATCGCCTTGCGGGATTTCGTCGACGCTGGCGTCGGACGGGGATTGCACCAGCAGGCCCACCGAGCCGCCCAGATTGTTGATGTCCTCGCGGCTGGCGTTCTTGGCGTTGCTGGGCAGCAGGCCCAGGCTGACCCACAGACCGCCGTGCTGGGAAGCCAGGGTTTGCAGATAGATCAGCGACACCTGCTTGTCGCCGTTCAGGCTGGCGCTATTGGTGAAGCCGCCGAACACCTTGTCCTGCCAGCCGCGGGTGAACCAGACCTTGGAACTGGCGTCGGCGAATTTCTTGAACTGCCAGCTCGGGCTGCCCATATAGGTGGGCGAGCCGAAGATGATGGCGTCGGCGCTGTTCAGCAGATCCCAGGCGCCGGCGGGCAGATTGCCCTCGGCGTCGATGGCCAGCAACTGCGCACTGGCGCCGGCGGCGACATGCTGGGCCACTTGCTGGGTGTGACCGTAACCGGAGTGATAAACGACGACGACTTTTGCCATGACGGGCCTTTCATATTGCCGTGAATGAAGAAAGGCCTGCCGCGCGGCAGGCCTTTGCCCAGTATTGGCGATGATGAAGAATTGAAAAAGCGCCGTCGGATGAATTAATTATTTAGTTGAATTAAACAATCCCATCGGCTTGCTGCGTTGCGGGCCCTGCGTCCGAATAGCGGTGTTTTACCGCGAAGAACAGATAAAAACGCCCACGGTCGTGGGCGTTTTCTCGGCGTGAACGGCGGCGGTTTAGTGGAACTGCTCTTCCTCGGTGGAACCGGTCAGCGCGGTGACGCTGGACTGGCCGCCCTGGATCACGGTGGTGACGTCGTCGAAGTAGCCGGTGCCCACTTCCTGCTGATGGGACACGAAGGTGTAGCCGCGTTCGCGAGCGGCGAACTCCGGCTCCTGCACTTTCTCGACATAGGCGGACATGCCGCGGGCAACGTAATCTTGCGCCAGGTCGTACATGTTGTACCACATATTGTGGATGCCGGCCAAAGTGATGAACTGGTACTTATAGCCCATCGCGCCCAGCTCGCGCTGGAATTTGGCGATGGTGGCGTCGTCCAGATTCTTCTTCCAGTTGAAGGACGGCGAGCAGTTGTAGGCTAGCAGCTTGCCCGGATGCTTGGCGTGCACCGCTTCGGCGAACTTGCGCGCGAACTCCAGATCCGGAGTGCCGGTCTCGCACCAGACCAGATCGGCGTAGTCGGCGTAGGCGATGGCGCGGCTGATCGCCTGCTCCAGACCCTTCTTGGTCTTGTAGAAGCCTTCGGCGGTGCGCTCGCCGGTCAGGAAGGGGCGATCGCGCTCGTCGCAATCGCTGGTCAAGAGATCGGCGGCTTCGGCGTCGGTGCGGGCGATCACCAGGGTGGGCACGCCGTAGACGTCGGCGGCCAGGCGCGCGGCGATCAGCTTCTGCACCGCTTCCTGAGTGGGCACCAGCACCTTGCCGCCCATGTGGCCGCACTTCTTCACCGAGGCCAGCTGGTCCTCGAAGTGCACGCCGCCGGCGCCGGCGCGTATCATCGCCTTCATCAGCTCGTAGGCGTTCAGCACGCCGCCGAAACCGGCTTCGGCGTCCGCCACGATGGGGGCGAAGTAGTCGATGAAGCCGGCGTCGCCCTGGGCCACGCCCTTGGAATGCTGGATTTCGTCGGCGCGGGTGAAGGCGTTGTTGATGCGTTCCACCACCTTGGGCACCGAGTCAACCGGATACAGCGACTGGTCCGGATACATCGCGGAGTATTCATTGTTGTCTGCGGCCACTTGCCAGCCGGACAGATAGATGGCCTTGACGCCGGCCTTGACCTGCTGCATGGCCTGACCGCCGGTCAGCGCGCCCAGACAGTTGATGTACGGCTCGCTGTGGAGCAGGCCCCACAGCTTGTCCGCGCCGTTGCGCGCCAAGGAGTACTCAATCTGCAACGAGCCGCGCAGGCGCTCCACATCGGCGGCGCTGTAGCCGCGCTTGATGCCTTTCCAGCGGGGATTCTCGTTCCAGTCTTTCTGGATGGCTGCAATGCGTTGTTCGCGAGTCGTCATGCTAAAACCCTTCTCGATACGTTTCTGTGCGCGCCGGCAGACGCCGGCGTCCTCATTAAGCGATCTGGCTATCCGGTTTTCCGGATTTTCTTGCGGTCGGCCCTCATGGGGCCGGCTCGGCATGTCCGCCATGTCAGCCTTGCGGATAGCGGCTGTTCGGGCGGAGCACTTGCGGGTGTGGCTCAATTATTAGCACAAATAAAAACGCTTGTGTGCAGTGCAGCACAAAGAAAATGTATGATTTTCAAAAGCTAACAGCAACTTTCCTAAAACGAATATTGCGACTCGCTCAAGCGTTTGCTTTTAGAAAATAAAAGTCCGCAAACGCACATCGGGGTTTGGGACGCCTAGGATGACGGCCTGAAGCCGTTCAGTCGTTCTCAGGGCTTGAATTCCGCGACGAAGCCCCTACCTTGAGTCGGGACTATTCGTACCGCTGAATCCAAATCCGAGGAATCGCCATGCAGGACAAGCAAAACATCGCGGCAGACGCCGTGGACAATGACAATATCGACGCGACGGTGGCGGAGCAGGCCGTAGAGCAAGAGCTGAGCGCGGAGCAACGCATCGCCGCGCTGGACGCGGAAGTGGCCGAACTGAAGGACGCGCTGCTGCGCGCCCGCGCCGATCTGGAAAACCAGCGCCGCCGCGGGCAGGAAGACGTGGCCGCCGCGCACAAATACGCAATCTCCAAGTTCGCCGGCGAGCTGGTGTCGGTGAAGGACTATCTGGAAATGGCGCTGCTGGACCAGAGCGGTCAGATCGACACCCTGAAGATGGGCGTGGACATGACGCTGAAGCAATTGGTGTCCGCCTTCGACAAGGCGCAGATCAAGGACATCGCTCCCCAGGCCGGCGACAAGCTGGACCCGCATCAGCATCAGGCGATGAGCGCGGAAGAGGCCGACGCCGAACCCAACACCATCGTGCGCGTGATGCAAAAAGGCTACCAGATCTCCGATCGCGTACTGCGTCCGGCCATGGTCGTGGTCGCCAAGGCAAAAGCATAAAAAAGGGCGGCGTGCTCCTCTTGAAATAATGGGCATAGCCAATACCTATTGAGACAACAGGCGGTCGCTATCGAACAAATGGCCGCTGAAACGAATTGAGATAAAGGAACTTCGACATGGGTAAAATCATTGGCATCGACTTGGGCACCACCAACTCCTGCGTATCGGTCGTGGAGGGCGGCGCGCCCAAAGTGATCGAGAACGCCGAAGGCGCTCGCACCACTCCGTCCATCATCGCCTACATGGACGATGGCGAAATCCTGGTCGGCGCGCCGGCCAAACGCCAGGCGGTGACCAACCCGCGCAACACCATTTACGCCGCCAAGCGCCTGATCGGCCGCCGCTTCGAAGACAAGGAAGTGCAGAAAGACATCGACTTGATGCCTTTCGAAATCCTGAAAGCCAAGAACGGCGACGCCTGGGTCAAAGTGCGCGACCAGGAACTGGCTCCGCCGCAACTCTCCGCCGAAGTGCTGCGCAAGATGAAGAAGGCCGCGGAAGACTATCTGGGCGAGGAAGTGACCGAGGCGGTGATCACCGTGCCGGCCTACTTCAACGACAGCCAGCGTCAGGCCACCAAGGATGCCGGCCGCATCGCCGGTCTGGAAGTGAAGCGCATCATCAACGAACCGACCGCCGCGGCGCTGGCTTTCGGCCTGTCCAAGCAGGAAGGCGACCGCAAGATCGCGGTGTACGACCTGGGCGGCGGCACTTTCGACGTGTCCATCATTGAAATCGCCGACGTGGACGGCGAGCACCAGTTCGAAGTGCTGTCGACCAACGGCGACACCTTCCTGGGCGGCGAAGACTTCGACCAGCGCGTGATCGACTACATCGTGACCGAGTTCAAGCGCGAACAGGGCGTGGACCTGAAGAACGACGTGATGGCGCTGCAGCGTCTGAAGGAAGCGGCGGAAAAGGCCAAGATCGAGCTGTCCAGCGCGACTCAGACCGAAGTGAACCTGCCCTACATCACCATGGACGCCACCGGCCCGAAACACTTGGCGATGAAGATCACCCGCGCCAAGTTCGAAAGCCTGGTGGAAGACCTGGTCGAGCGCTCCATCGAGCCGTGCCGCGTGGCGCTGAAGGATGCCGGCCTGTCGGTCAACGAGATCTCCGACGTGATCCTGGTCGGCGGCCAGACCCGCATGCCCAAGGTGCAGGAAAAAGTTAAGGAGTTCTTCGGCAAGGAGCCGCGCAAGGACGTGAACCCGGACGAAGCCGTGGCCGTGGGTGCCGCGATCCAGGGTTCGGTGCTGTCCGGCGACCGCAAGGACGTGCTGCTCTTGGACGTGACCCCGCTGTCGCTGGGCATTGAAACCCTGGGCGGCGTGATGACCAAGCTGATCCAGAAGAACACCACCATCCCGACCAAGGCGTCGCAGGTGTTCTCCACCGCCGACGACAACCAGACCGCGGTGACCATCCACGTGCTGCAGGGCGAGCGCGAGAAGGCTTCCGCCAACAAGAGCCTGGGCCAGTTCAATCTGGGCGACATTCCGCCGGCGCCGCGCGGCATTCCGCAGATCGAAGTGGAATTCAACATCGACGCCAACGGCATTCTGCACGTGTCGGCCAAGGACAAGGCTTCCGGCAAGCAGGCCAACATCACCATCCAGGCTTCCTCGGGTTTGTCCGAAGCCGAGATCCAGCAAATGGTGAAGGACGCCGAGGCCAACGCCGAGGAAGACAAGAAGCTGCACGAGCTGGTGACCGCCCGCAACCAGGCGGAAGGCCTGATCCACAGCGTGAAGAAATCGCTGGCCGAGCACGGCGACAAGATCGACGCCGCCGAGAAGGCCAAGATCGAAGACGCGGTGAAGGCGGCCGAGGAAGTGGCCAAGAGCGAAGATAAGGCCGAGATCGAAGCCAAGACCGAAGAACTGGCCAAGGCCAGCCAGAAACTGGGCGAAATCATGTACGCCCAGGCTCAGCAGGCTGAAGCTGGCGCCCAGCAGGGCGGCGCGGACGCTCAGGCCGGCAAGCAGGAAGACGGCAACGTCGTCGACGCCGAGTTCGAAGAAGTGAAGAAAGACAAGGCTTAATCGCCAGCCGATGTCTTGACGCCTGATGACCGGGCCGGGCCCGCCGGAGTGTTCCGCGGCCCGGACCGGTCATTGGCGTATGGTGGCCGGCCGCGCTAGGGGGCTTGCTTCCCGAGCCGACTGAATTTGAGAGAGACAGGAACATGTCCAAGAAAGATTACTACGATGTGTTGGGCGTCAACCGCGACGCCTCCGACGACGACATCAAAAAGGCTTACCGCAAGCTGGCGATGAAGTATCACCCGGACCGTAATCCGGACAGCAAGGAAGCGGAAGAGAAGTTCAAAGAGGTCAAGGAAGCCTACGAGATTCTGTCCGACAGCCAGAAGCGAGGCGCTTACGACCAGTTCGGCCATGCCGGCGTGGACCCGCAGGCCGGCGCCGGCGGCGGCGCGGGCTTTGGCGGTTTCGGCGACTTCGCCGACATTTTCAGCGATATCTTCGGCGGCGGCCGTTCCGGCGGCGGCGGAGGCGGGCGTTCCAACGTCTATCGCGGCGCGGACCTGCGCTATAACATGGAAATCTCGCTGGAAGAGGCGGCCCGCGGCTGCGAGAAGCAGATCCGCATCCCTTCGCACGAAGAATGCGAAGTCTGCCACGGCAGCGGCGCCAAGCCCGGTACCCAGCCCAAGACCTGCTCCACCTGCGGCGGTCACGGCCAGGTGAGGATGAGCCAGGGCTTCTTCTCCATTCAGCAGACTTGCCCCACCTGCCACGGCACCGGCAAGCAGATTACCGACCCCTGCACCAGCTGCCACGGCGCGGGCCAGAAAAAGACCAACAAAACGCTGAACGTGAAAATTCCGCCCGGCGTGGACGAGGGCGACCGCATCCGTCTGTCCGGTGAAGGCGAGCCGGGCCAGAACGGCGGACCGTCCGGCGACCTTTACGTGGTCACCCACATCAAGCCGCATGCGGTGTTCCAGCGCGACGGCATGGACCTGCATTGCGAGATGCCGATCTCCTTCTCCACCGCGGCGCTGGGCGGCGAAGTGGAAATCCCGACGCTGGACGGCATGGCCAAGGTCAAGATCGCGGGGGAAACCCAGAGCGGGCGCGTCTACCGCTTGCGCGGCAAGGGCGTGAAAGCGGTGCGCGGCACCGATTACGGCGATCTGCATTGCCATGTGGTGGTGGAAACTCCGGTCAAGCTGACCGAACGTCAGAAAGAGCTGCTGCGCGAATTCGACGCCATCAGCCAGGGCGACGTGGCCACTCACAATCCGCGCTCCAAGTCCTTCATGGACAAGTTGAAGGATTTCTTCGGTTAAGACGTCTCTCAGCGACCCTCGCGGTCGCGGACGACAAAACGGCAAGCGCGCGCTTGCCGTTTTTTTGTTGGAGCATAAATATTTTTGGTGGTCAACTATTTTTGAGTAACTTGTTGTAATGAGCGATTTTTTAAAATGAATTATCTGGAGGGTTCCGGTATCCGGCCTTATCTTGGTGGGGCTCCGGAACCCCGCTCCGGAGCGAAAACATAAAAATTATCCGGGCCACCCTGCATCAGCGCGGTGAGCTTGGCTTCGCTCAAAGGAGAATGTCATGGAAGATTTGGTCAACGCCGTCAACGGCGTCATCTGGAGCCCGGCGCTGATTTACCTGTGTCTGGGCGTGGGTCTTTACTTGTCCGTGCGCACGCGTTTCCTGCAATTGCGCCACTTCCGGGAAATGCTGCGCCTGATGTTCAATACCGAGAGCACCGCCAGCGGCGTGTCCTCGTTCCAGGCGCTGGCGATGACGCTGGCCGGCCGCGTCGGCACCGGCAATATCGCCGGCGTCGCCACCGCGATCACTTTCGGCGGCCCGGGCGCTATCTTCTGGATGTGGATGGTGGCCTTCCTCGGCGCCAGTTCGGCCTTCGTTGAATCGACGCTGGGCCAGGTCTACAAGGAAAAGATCGACGGCCAGTATCGCGGCGGCCCGGCTTTCTACATCGAGAAGGGTCTGGGCTTGAAGTGGTACGCCTGGCTGTTCGCCATCACCACCATCATCGCCACCGGCGTATTGTTGCCGGGTGTGCAGGCCAATTCCATCGCCGCCTCGCTGAACACCGCCTTTGGCATCGCGCCCACCGTCACCGCGGCGGTGCTGGCCATCATTCTGGGCTTCATCATCTTCGGCGGGGTCAAGCGCATCGCGCTGTTCGCCGGCGCGGTGGTGCCCTTCATGGCCTTGGGCTACATCATCGTGGCCTGCGTGATCATCGCCTTGAACATCGAGCAGCTGCCCGGCGTGATGGCGCTGGTGCTGAAAAGCGCGTTTGGCATGGAGGCCGGTTTCGGCGCCATTCTCGGCCTGGCCATCCAGTGGGGGGTGAAGCGCGGCGTGTATTCCAATGAAGCCGGCCAGGGCACCGGCCCGCACGCCTCCAGCGCCGCGGCGGTGTCGCATCCGGCCAAACAGGGCCTGGTGCAGGCCTTTTCGGTCTATATCGATACTTTGTTCGTTTGCTCCGCCACTGCCTTCATGCTGCTGATCACCGGCCAATACAATGTGCAGGGTCCGGAAGGCCAGGCCATGTACACCGGCATCGCCGGCGTGGCGGCGGGGCCGGGTTATGTGCAGATCGCGATGGAAAGCATCATGCCGGGCTTCGGTTCCATCTTCGTGGCGCTGGCGCTGTTCTTTTTCGCCTTCACCACCATCGTCGCCTACTACTACATTGCCGAAACCAATATCGCCTACATCAACCGCAAGATTCAGCTGCCCTGGCTGAGCTTTGTGCTGAAGATCGCCTTGATGGCGGCAACGGTGTACGGCACGGTCAAGACCGCGGATCTGGCCTGGGGTCTGGGCGATATCGGCGTCGGCCTGATGGCCTGGCTCAACATCATCGCCATCGTCTTGATGCAAAAACCGGCGCTGGCCTGCCTGCGGGACTATGAGGTGCAGAAAGCGCGCGGCTTGGACCCGGTGTTCCATCCGGAAGCGCTGGGCATCGTCAACGCCGCCTACTGGGAAGGACGGCGCGCGGAGGACAATCTGGCCGCGGAATTGGCGGCGCAGGCCGGCAAGGCCGCGGAGGAAGGCGAGCTGGCGCCGCGTAAGCGCTGAGCTCAGGAGAACGCGGACGGCGGCGGTTTCCGGCGCTGTCCGCAAAGCCGGCGTGCAAAATCCAGAACACTCTGTTTTGCCGGCCGGCATCCGCTGCGGGTCGGCGGCAACAGGCGTACAATGGCCGGGCTAATCCTTCTAATGGAATTGTCATGATTTTCGCCAATCGCTATTTTCCCGCCACTCGCATGCGCCGCATGCGCAAAGATGAATTCTCCCGCCGCCTGATGCGTGAAAACGTGCTGACCGCCAACGATCTGATCTATCCGGTATTCGTGATGGAAGGGCAGAACCGGGTGGTGGAAGTGCCGTCGATGCCGGGCGCGCCGCGCCAAACGCTGGACAAGCTGCTATACACCGCCGAACAGGCGCTGGAACTGGGCGTCCCGATGCTGTCGCTGTTCCCGGTGATCGAATCGGGCAAGGACAATAGCGCGCAAGAGGCCTACAACCCCGAAGGCCTGGTGCCGACCGTGGTTCGCGAATTGAAGAAACGCTTCCCCGAGCTGGGCGTGATGACCGACGGCGCGCTGGACCCGTACACCATTCACGGCCAGGACGGGGTGATGGACGAGAGCGGCTATGTGCTCAACGACGAAACCACCGAAATCCTGATCAAGCAAGGCCTCTGTCATGCGGAGGCCGGCGTGGACATGTTCGGTCCGTCCGACATGATGGACGGACGCATCGGCGCGATCCGCGAGGCTTTCGAGGAGGAAGGCTTCATCCATACCAAGATTCTGGCGTATTCGGCCAAGTACGCGTCCGGCTTCTACGGCCCCTTCCGCGACGCTTTGGGTTCGTCCGGCAATCTGGGCAAGGCCGACAAGAACAACTACCAGATGGACCCGGCCAATCTGGACGAAGCGATCCAGGAGGTGGCGCAGGATCTGGAAGAGGGCGCCGACGCGGTGATGATCAAGCCGGGCATGCCCTATCTGGACGTGATCCGTCGAGTGAAAGACACGTTCCGGGTGCCGACCTTCGCCTATCAGGTGTCCGGCGAGTACGCGATGTTGAAGGCGGCCTTCCAGAACGGCTGGCTGAACGAGGAAAAGTGCATGCTGGAAAGCCTGATCGCGTTCAAGCGCGCCGGAGCGGACGGCATCCTGACCTATTTCGCGCTGGACGCGGCGCGTTTGCTGCGCCAACGCTGAGCGCAGGCGGACAAGCCATCGCGCCCCGGCTCAGGCCGGGGCGTTTTGCATGGGAGCGGACATGGATTTGATGCATTCCACCCTGTTCTGGATTCTCATCGCCGCCGCGCCGGCGGCGACGGCGCTGGGCATCCTGATCCGGCTGTCCCGGCGTGAGCCGCCGCCGGATCTGCCGCCCGGGGTCAAGCCCTTGGGCTGGGACGACGAAGACGAGGAAGACGACGACAAGGCGCCGCCGGCGGCGGGCGGCTAGTCGAAGCGCCAGCTGGCCATGGACAGATTGCCCATGCGCCAGTCGTCGTGCAGCTTGAGCGCGGGCGCGCCCGGCGTGCCGGCGCCCAGCGCCACCCACAGCGGGGCGATGTGTTCGTCGCTGGGATGGTTGTGGCGCGGATAGGGCGCTTGCTGCAGCCAGTCGGCCAGCGTGTCCCGGGCGTCGTTCAGCAACTGCTGGTCCAGCCAATCGCGGAAGGCCAGCGCCCACGGCGCCGGCGCCGAGCCTTCCGGGGCCAGCGCGCGCAGATTGTGGGTGTAGCTGCCGGAGGCGATGATCAGGACGCCTTCGTCGCGCAGCGGGCGCAGCGCCTCGCCTATGCGCATCAGTTCAGCGGCCGGCGCCTGATGCGGCAGCGACAGATTGACGATGGGGATATCCGCCTGCGGGTACATCAGCATCAGCGGCGTCCAGGCGCCGTGATCCAGTCCGCGTTGTTCGGTACTCTGCGCCGGCAGTCCGGCGGCGGCGAACAATTCGTGCAGGCGCGCGCAGAGCTGCGCATCGGTGCGGGCCGGGTAATTCAGCTGGTACAGGGCCTCGGGAAAGCCGTAGAAGTCGTGGATGGTTTCCGGGTTTGGCTTGTGGTTGACCACCAGGCCGCGGGTTTCCCAGTGCGCGGAAACGATGACGATGGCGCGCGGGCGCGGCAACTCCGTTCCCAGCTGGGCGATGAAATGGCGGCTTGGGCTGTCTTCCAGCACCAGGGTGGGGGCGCCGTGCGAGATGAACAGCGCAGGTAGGCGAGCAGTCATGGCTGAAGCTTTCATTCAAGAGATGGCTTCAGCTTAAGCCACGGCGATTCTCTGATAAACCGCAGTTTATTGGCTTTATTGTTTACTCGTTGGAAACAATTTGGCGATGCGGCGGCTCGTCTTGCAAAGGGACGGCCTATTCCGGTTTTAACTTAATCCGCCAAGCAGGATGGCACAGCCGGCAATGAAGATGAGGATGCCCATGATGCGCCGCCAGTTACGCTTGCTCTGCCTGTCGCTCAATGGCTGCCGTTTCAACCTTCTCAGCTGTTGTCGATACATGGTCATTTGACGCTCCTATATTTGAATGATAATCATTCTTGTTTGAATGTCAAAATAAACGCTCGCGCAGGAGCGGCCGCTGTGGCGGAAGGCTTGAAACGGGGGCGTCGAAGCCGTGGGCCGGAGCGGAGGGGAAAGGCGGAATCCTTCGCTTCGTCAGGGGGCCGTAAGGCGGTATCAGGGCTTTGTTGGCCGTTCTTATTGCAGCCAGGCGAAGCCGGCCCATACTTCCAGCCAGAGCGCTTGCCAATCGAATGTTTTCATTGCGATCTCCCTTGCTAAGGTATGCGGAGTATCGCTCAAGGCTTTGTATTTGTTAAATTGATTGTTTTTGCTTGCTGCTTAGCTGATTGCTATGAGGCTTGCGAACGGAGCGATGAAGAGCCGCCCCCGCAAGCGTGAAGCGCTTGCGGGGGCGGGAAGGCTCGGCGAGCCGGTCCAAGTCTCGCTCGTCAGAGCGAGACAAGGCCTTGCGGTTAAAGAGTTGGGCGGTGCACGCTGCATGCGAGCATGTGGCACTCGCCGTGCTTCGCCTTGGCGCGCGCGGCGAGTATCGAACCCTCTCTTTAGTCCCAGGGCACTTCCGCCGAGTTTTCGACGACGACGGCGGGCTGCTTGTCCTGCGTCGGGGCGACAGCCGCCGGGCTGGTCGCTTCTTCCAGGCCGCCCAGCGCGGCGACCAGCGCGTCCACCAGTTCGCCCAGTTCTTCGCTCATCAAGGTGAAGGTGGCTTCGAACAGGCTTTCGCGGTCATCGCCGGCCTGGCTGGCTTCGTCTTGCAGCAGGTCCAGGAACTGCAGCCGCTTCAGCTGCAGCATATCGGTCAGCTGGAAGCGGATCTTTTCCTGCCAGATCAGGCCAACCCGGGTCACTTGCTTGCCGGTGGCGATGTGCTGGCGGATCTCGTCCGCGGTCAGGTCGATGCGCGCGCAGCGCACTACCGCGCCGTTTTCGCTGCTGTCCTTGAGCTCGCAATCGGAATCCAGCTCAAAGCCGGCCGGCGCCTCGCCTGCCGCCAGCCAGTCCGTCATCGCGGTGTGCGGGGCGATCTTGGTGCGCGGCAGCGTGGCGGGGAAGGGCGGTAGCGCTTCGCGCAGCTTGGAGACCAGCGCCTCCGCCTTGCTGGCGGCTGCCGAGTCCACCATCAGCCAACCGCGGCGGGTGTCCAGATAGGCGCTCATCCGGCTGCTGCGCACGAAGGCGCGCGGGAGCAGGTCGTCGGTGATCTGCTCTTTCAGGGCCAGCTTTTCCTTGCGGCCCACCTTGCGCAACTCCTTGTCTTCTATCTCGGCGACTTTCAAATCGACGAAGTCGCGGATCACCGAGGAGGGCAGCACTTTGTCCTCGCGGCGCAAAGACACCATCTGGCAGCCGCGCACGGCGTAGACCGGCGCCTCCAGGTGGCCGGCGGCGGGCACCCAGCCCTCGCTGAACCAGTCCAGTCCCATGCAATGCTGGAATGGACGCTTTTCCAGCGCGGCGGAAAGCTGTTCGTTGTTAGGGGCGTCGTCTTGATTCAAACGGTAAAAAGATAGTTGCCTAAACCACATATTTGTTCCATAATGCGCGTCCTCTGATGCCACAGATTGTACCGCAGCCAAGACAGCAGCGGGGTGGTTTTCGGACAAGCTTGAAGATGGTCGTCGGAGTGTAGCTTAGCCTGGTAGAGCGCTACGTTCGGGACGTAGAGGCCGGAGGTTCGAATCCTCTCACTCCGACCAGTCAATTAGAAAAAGCTTGTCAGAAAGCATCGGATGTAGTAAATTTCTGCTCCTCGGCGCTTGGCGCTGAAGGCAGTAAAACGGAGTGTAGCTTAGCCTGGTAGAGCGCTACGTTCGGGACGTAGAGGCCGGAGGTTCGAATCCTCTCACTCCGACCAGATTCAAAACCCTGAATTCAAGTATTTGAATTCAGGGTTTTTGCATTGGGGACTTAAAGAATCAAGCCGGTTATTTGGAAATGGCCGACGCCCCTTTTCAAATCGCAGGAAACTGTTTATTATTACGCGCTCTGCTTCAGGGCGGAGTGATGTGCCGGTATAGCTCAGTTGGTAGAGCAGCGCATTCGTAATGCGAAGGTCGGGGGTTCGACTCCTCTTACCGGCACCACAATCCCGCTTTAGAACAGCAATCAGCCCGCCATGCGGGCTTTTTTGCGTTTCCGGCGCGCCTCTTGCCGGTTTTCCCCCTTCCCGCCTATTTGATTCCCCTTGACTCGCTTTGCGAATCCGGAGCCGGACGCCGTCGCGACGGCTAGCGATTGCCGACATATTATGATATAAGCATTTTTGTGGCCGGGCACGATGGACAGAAGTCCGCCCGCATTGCGGGCGGCTTGAGAATGCGCCTGGGCTGAAATATATTGTGAACGTCTGTTATGACGAATGGACATGACGGTCTAGGCTGTCATCTAATGGAAAGCTACAGCAATTGTAGAGAGCGAACATGCTATCCAATTCCGTTGCTACTTTCAGCCTGTATTCGGATTTATACGCCCGGTTTCGTCCGGCGTATCCGGAGGCCTTGTATCAGTGGCTATTGCCGCAGTGCGCCGAATATGGGCGAGCCTGGGATTGCGCCACCGGCAACGGTCAGACCGCGGTGAGGTTGGGGGACAGTTTCGCGCGCGTGGACGCCACGGACATCAGCTCCGCGCAGCTGGGTCAGGCCGAGGCGCATAATCAGGTGTATTACCGCGAGTGTCCGGCCGAGGTCACGCCGTTCGACGACGCCGCCTTCGATCTGATCACGGTGTCGCAGGCTTTGCATTGGTTTCATTTCCCGTCGTTCTGGCCGGAGGTGGGACGGGTGCTCAAGCCGGGCGGCGTGTTCGCCGCCTGGGGTTATCATCTATGCAGGGTGTCTCCCGAAGTGGATCGCGCCGCGGCGATTTTGACGTCTATCATCGAACCGTTCTGGTCCAGCCGCTGCCAGATACTGTGGGACGGCTACAGCACGGCGGGCTGCCCGCTGCCTGTGCTGGAAACGCCGGATCTGGCGATTGATTGCGATTGGACGCTGGAGCAATACCTGGGCTTTCTCAACACGCTGTCCGCCAGCAAGCTGTGCAAACAGACCCTGGGCGAGCATGTGCTGGACGATGCCTCCAGCCGCATCGCCCGCGCCTGGGGCGATGGCGATCAGGTGTGCCGGGTCAGCATGCCGCTGAGCCTGCTGGTGGCGCGGCGCCCGGCGTAACGGGTTCTAAAACCGATTCCGCGCCATCTGCCGGCGCAAGCAATCCAGCACCGCCCGCCGCGCGTAGCCTGCGGCGGGCCGGTTTTCAGCGCCGCTTGTCGTATTCCGCTTGCAGATCGGACAGCAGGATGTTGAGCGCGTCGGACGAACGCAGCAGTTCGATCAGCGACACCGCCAGCGAGCAAATCATGCACAGCAGGCTGATGCCGAAAGTCAGCTCCCCCCAAGCCTGCCAGCCGGTATAAACCTGGAACATCGCCACCGTGCATAGAAACAGGCTGGCGATGCCCAGGCATTGCATCCATTTGATCAAGGTGATGCGGGTGCGCAGATTGCCGATCTGGCGCAGGATCTTGGGGTCCTGGCTATCGCGGTACTCCTCGTACAGATTGCGAATGATGCCGGCCAGGCCGAGAAAACGGTTGGTATAGGCCAGCAACAGCAGGGAAATGGCGGGAAACAGCAGGGCGGGCGTGGTCAGGGTCAGCGCGGAGTGCATCAGGCGTTCTCATCAATCAGGACATCAATGCCGTTGTCGGTGGCGTCGAACAGTTCGATTACGTCCGGGTTCTTCATGCGGACGCAGCCGAGGGAGGTGGGGGTGCCCCAGGGCACGTGGTCCCCGGCACCGTGGATGTAAATGGCTCGATTATAACTGTCTACTTCGCCGCCTTGGTTCTTGCCGGGCTCTTCGCCGCACAGCCACAGAATGCGGGTGAGGATCCAGTCCTTGTTCGGGTACTGGACGTGCAGTTCCGGCGTGTACTTCCAGGGCGTCACTTTGCGGCGGAAAATAATGGTGTTGGCTTCCACGCCGGCGCCGATGCGTTCGCAGACCCGGTGCCAGCCGCGCGGGGTCTGGTAGCTGCCGCTGACTTCTCCCACGCCCTTGCGCGCGGTGGACACCTGATATTCGCGTTGCAACAGCCCCCAGCCGTCGTAACGGCGCAGGGTCTGGCTGCGCACGCCGACCAGAATCCAGGGCGCGCCGTAATGGCGCGGATTGGGGGAGGTGTCCAGCAAGGGCGCGGCGGCCTGCTGCTGAACCGCGAAAGCCGCCGCCGCCAATGGGTCCATCGCCAGCGCGGCGTCGTCTTCCGCGTCGCCGGCGAAGGCGGACGCGCTCAAGGACAGGGCGAGCATCAGTCGCAGCATGGCATCAGCCTTTCCGACGGGTTTGGAAAAACGCCGTCAACGGTTGCGCGCAGGCATCCGCCTGTTGCTGGCCGAACACCGCGGCGTGGTGATTGAGGCGGCTGTCGGCGAAAACGTCCAGCACACTGCCGGCGGCCCCGGTCTTGGCGTCGGGCGCGCCGTAAATCACGCGGGCGATGCGGGCGTGCATGATGGCGCCGCTGCACATCAGACAGGGTTCCAGCGTCACGTACAGATCGCAGCCGTCCAGGCGGTAATTGCCCAGCAGGCCGGCGGCGTCGCGCAGGGCCATGATCTCGGCGTGGGCGCTGGGGTCGCGTCGGCCTATAGGTTGATTGTAGCCGCGTCCTATCACTTCGCCTTGCCGGACGACGACGGCGCCCACCGGAATCTCTCCCTCCGAACCGGCCTGGGCGGCCAGCTCCAGGGCCAGCGCCAGATGGCGGGCGATCTCGGCCTCGGGCGGCGGGGCGGCCACGGGCGGATGCGCGGCCAATTGCCGCAGCAAGGCGTCTTTGGCTTCGTCGCCGAGTTGGTTCCAATGAATGCCGCGGCAGGCGGCCTCCAGCGCGAACAACAGCTTTCGGGTGGCGGTGCGTCCGCGGCTTTTCAATTGCAAGAAAGCCAGGACCGGGCCGCGTTGCCTCAGGGCGTCGACGTCTACAATGCCGATTTCGGCGAGCCAGGCGATGGCCGCGGGCGGCAAGGGGGGCGAGGCCAGCTGAGCGCGGCTCGCCATGGTTTCAGCGGGTGGGACGGGTTTGTCTTGCATGATGTCGATTTTAGCGTAAAGAAATCCCCTGCACGGCCGATAGAATGTCATAACCATAGGTTTTTTCTTATATGCCCGTGATAAAGCCCTATTCTGCCTCCTATGCGCTGTCCCAATCCAAGCCGCCGGCCGGTCGCGCCGCGCCAGCGGCTTCAGCTGCGTCCGCCGAGTCCGCAACGGCCCAGACCGCCGCTCCAACGGCTTCCTTGCAGGCTGGTCCGGCGCAACAAGCGCGTCAGCAGTTGCAATCCTCCTTGCAGCAAAGCTTGGGCAAGTTCATGCAGCAATTGAAGGTGACCTTGCGGCCCTTGCCCAAGCGTTCGCCCGAAGTGGATGGCATGCAGAAGGAGATGCTGAAAAAGAAGGTGGATATGTTGCTGCAGATGGCGCAGATGGCGGGCCGGGACAAGGCCAGCCTGAAAGCGCTGGCGGCGGAGCTGGCGCGCGCGGTCAAGGAACTCAAGCAGCTGGTGGCCAGCATGACGCAGAACGCCGCCGATTCGATGATGCCGATCAGCGTAGGCGGAGACGCGGCGGTGGCGGCAAGCGCGGCGGCTTCGAGCGAGGCCGCGCCGGACTCGACCAGCGGCGGCGGAGACGTTTCCGGCGCCGCCGCCCAGGCGCAGATTGAAGCCAAGGCGCAAACCGCCGAGGACGAAACGCGGCAGGCAAAGGATGGGGAAGGCAATGCGTCGGCCGCCGGCGCGCGTGGCGACGCGGCCGCGGCCAATGGCGACAAAAGCGCGGGAGCGGCCGCGCGCGACGACGGCGCAACGCCGCGCGCCGGCGGGGGCAATCCGCTGGCCGGCGGCAATCCGGTGGCGGGCGACCGGGTGATCCAGGACATCATGATGAAGTTGAAGCAGCTGCAAAACTGGCTCAAGCAGCAGACGCGTCAACTGCAGGCCGATCAAGAGCTCAGGAAAATGATGAAGGAGATGGACAAGGACATGGCCGGCATCGAGAAGATGTTGGCGACCGGGGAAGTGTCGGAGAACGGGGAGATGGACGTCCAGGTCCACCTTGAGGCGGAAGCCGGCGGGGGTGTGAACGTCCAGGCTTGATCAGCGGCGCAGCCAGCGGCGTCCCAGCTGCCACAGCGCCCAAAGCCGCGCGCCGGTGCCCAGCCAGGATTGCAACCTTCCGCCCGGCGGCAGCAGGCTGCCGAGCACGGCCAGAATCTTGCCGAGCCCGCGGTGCCGGCCCCAGGCTTTCAGGCCTTCTCCAGCGGCGCCGAGAGGATGGCGGCGCAGGGTGTCCAGCTCCAGGCGCAGCTTGACCCTGAGCGCTTCGCCCTTCATCACCAGCAATTGTTTCTTGATGGCGCGGTCTCTCGGGTTCACGGCGCGTCTCCGCCGCCCAAGGCCGCCCAGTCCTTGCGCACTTCTTCCAATGTGGTGGCGAAGGCCGGTCCTTGCTCGCGCAGCCGTCGACGAAGACGGAAGGCCAGCCAGGCGCCCGCGCCGCAGAACAGCAGCGCGCAGGCGGCAAGCGCCCAGGCGCGCAGCGTCGGCGGAGTCAGCGTCCAGACCAGCAGCAGGCCCGCCATCAGGCCCACGGCGATCAGGATCAGCGCCAGCATGCCGGTGAACAGGCTGCCGATGATGTCGTCTTTCAGTTCCTGAGCTTCAAGCGACAGCAGTTCCGCCCGGGTCAGCAGCAAGGAAGCCACCCCGCCGGCGAAGGAGCGCAGGCTGCCGGGGCGGGGCGGAGATTGGCGTTGCGGCATGCCTTAGCGGCGGGAAACCAGCATGCCCAGCAGGAAGGCGACGCCGGCGGCGATGCCGATGGATTTCCACGGGTTTTCATGCACGTATTGATCGGTCGCTTTGGCGGCGACCTTGGCCTTGCCGACCACCACTTGCTCGGCGTCCAGCAACTTGGCCTTGGCGAGCTTCAGCTTTTCGTTGACGCGCTGGCGGATTTCCTTGCTTTTCTGGCTGCCATCGTCCAGCGAGGCGTCGATCAGCTCTTCGGTGCTGACCAGAACCTGGCGCACGTCATCCAGTAATTGTTCTTTTTCCTTGGCGATTGCAGCGGCATTGGACATAAAGATCTCCTGGTGAAAATGAATGGGAATTCCGCGAAGGCACGACTCTCGCGGTGCAGCAATCAAGCTGGCTACCATGAACCTATCAGGCTGGGCCAATGACGTCAAACACTGGATTTGACCGCTTTCGCCTGCGTCAAATCCGGCCGTAGGCGACGTTTTCCCACTGCGGAAGCCGTGGCGCGCGGAAACGGCTGGCCGCGTACAAGCCCACGCCGCCCATGGCCAGGCTGAACAGGGCCGAGATCCAGGGGCTCCAGGGGGTGGCGGCGATCAGCAGCAGCGGCGCGGCGCTGGCCCACAGCGAATAAGCGATGTTGTAGGTGACGGCGATGCCGGAGACGCGGATGTCGGCGGGAAACAGACTGATCATCGCCGAGGGCACCACGCCGACGATGCCGCAGCACAGGCCGGCGACGGCGTAGGCGAGGCCGGGCCAGCGCCAGCCGCCGATCAGGCTGGCGTAGAGCAGGCCCACGCCCACGGGCAACAACAGGCTGTAGAGGATCAGGCTGCGCAACGGGCCGACGCGGTCGGTGACGCGGCCGGCGATCACGCAGCCTATGTTGAGGAAGACGATGCCGAGGCTGCCCAGGGCGAAGGCGTCCTTGGCCGGCCAGGCGAAGTGCTGCTGCAGCAAGGTGGGGGTGACCACCACCGGAATCACCACGGCCGAAGTCAGCACGCAGGTCAGCAGCGCCGCCGGCAGCAGGGTGCTCCGGTGCGCGCGCAGCACTTCCAGCAGCGGGTAGGCGCGCTCCTGCCGTTGAGAACGCAGGGACAGGAATACCGGCGTTTCATTCAGCCAGCGGCGCAGCCAGACGCCGAACAGGCCGAGCGGGCCGCCGAGCAGGAACGGAATTCGCCAGGCATAGTCTTGCATTTGCTGAGGGCTGAAGACTTCGGCCAGCAGGGTGGCGGTCAGCGCGCCCAGCAGATAGCCCATGGTCAGGCCGGCTTGCAACAGGCCCAGCGCGTAGCCGCGATGGCGCGCCGGCGCGTGTTCGGCGACAAAGGTCCAGGCGCTGGGCACCTCGCCGCCCACCGCCGCGCCTTGCAGCAGCCGCAGGCACAGCAGCAGCAGCGGCGCCAGATAGCCGATCTGGGCGTAAGTGGGCAGCAGGCCGATCAGCAGACAGGGGCCGGCCATCATCAGCATGCTGAGGCTGAACATGCGCTTGCGGCCCAGGCGGTCGGCGAAGTGGGCCATCAGGATGCCGCCCAGCGGCCGCGCCAGGTAGCCGGTGGCGAAGATGCCGAAGGTTTGCAGCAGGCGCAGCCATTCCGGCATCTGCGGCGGGAAGAACAATTGGCTGAGCGTGGCGGCGAAGAAGGCGAAGACGATGAAGTCGTAGATTTCGAGCGCGCCGCCCAGCGCGGCCAGTCCCAGGGTGCGGTAGTCGGAGCGTGAAAGTGCGGCGGCGGGCGTGGCGATGGCGTTCATGACGGTTCGGATGACGGTGGCGCGAAGGAGGGGCTGGAGTCGGATTCAATGCGCGCCGGCAAGGGCTGGACGCAGGGCTGGAATCTGCTTAAGGCAATGCGAATATGGCGGTATGGCAAACATGCCGCCAGTTTAGCGCGTGTCGGGAAATGTTGCGATAGTCAATTGCATTTTAACGGCATAAATTGCGCCGGGCGCGGACAAGAAAAAACCCCGGCGTCTGCCGGGGTTGAGAGGAGGGCGCTTATTCCCACTCGATGGTGGCCGGCGGCTTGCCGGACACGTCGTACACCACGCGGTTGATGCCCTTGACCTCGTTGATGATGCGGTTGGACGCGCGGCCCAGCAGGCTGTACGGCAGCTCCGCCCAGTGAGCGGTCATGAAGTCGCTGGTGACCACGGCGCGCAGCGCGACGACGTAGTCGTAAGTGCGGCCGTCGCCCATCACGCCCACCGATTTCACCGGCAGGAACACGGCGAAGGCCTGGCTGGTCAGTTCGTACCAGTTCTTGCCGCTCTTCTCGTCCACGGTGTTGCGCAGTTCTTCGATGAAGATGGCGTCGGCCTGGCGCAGCAGATCGGCGTACTCTTTCTTCACTTCGCCCAGGATGCGCACGCCCAGGCCCGGGCCCGGGAAGGGGTGGCGGTAGACCATGTCGTGCGGCAGACCGAGCGCGACGCCCAATTGGCGCACTTCATCCTTGAACAGCTCGCGCAGCGGCTCCAGCAGCTTGAGGTTCATGTCTTCCGGCAGGCCGCCCACATTGTGGTGGCTCTTGATGGTGTGGGCCTTCTTGGTCTTGGCGCCGGCGGATTCGATCACGTCCGGGTAGATGGTGCCCTGGGCCAGCCATTTGGCGTTGCTGAGCTTGCCGGATTCGCGGTCGAACACCTCGATGAATTCCGCGCCGATGATCTTGCGCTTCTTCTCCGGGTCGCTCTCGCCGGCGAGCTTGCTCATGAAGTCGGCTTCCGCCTGCACGTGAACCACTTTCACGCCCAGGTTCTGCGCGAACATTTCCATCACCATCTTGCCTTCGTTCAGGCGCAGCAGGCCGTGATCGACGAAGACGCAGGTCAGTTGCGGGCCGATGGCGCGGTGGATCAGCGCGGCGGCCACCGAGGAGTCCACGCCGCCGGACAGGCCGAGGATGACTTCTTCGTCGCCCACTTGCTCGCGGATCTTCTTTACCGCTTCGTCGATGTAGTTGGGCATGGTCCAGCTGGGTTTGCAGCCGGCCACGTGCAGCACGAAGCGATGGATTATTTCCGTGCCGCGCTTGGTGTGGGTCACTTCCGGATGGAACTGCACGCCGTAGAGGCCGCGGCTCTCGTCGGCCATGGCCGCGATCGGGCAGGACGGGGTTTCGGCGATGACGTTGAAGCCCGGCGGCAGGCCGGTGACCTTGTCGCCATGGCTCATCCAGACGTCGAGGAAGCCGTTGCCGGCGTCGTCCACCTGATCTTGCAGGCCTTCCAGCAGTTTGGAGTGATGGCGGGCCTTGATCTGGGCGTAGCCGAACTCGCGCTTGTCGCCGGCTTCCACTTTGCCGCCGAAGGTCTGGGCCATGAACTGCATGCCGTAGCAGATGCCCAGCACCGGAACGCCGAGTTCGAACAGCGCCGGATCGGCCTGGTAGTCGGATTCGTACACCGAGTTGGGGCCGCCGGAGAGGATGATGGCTTTGGGCGCGAAGGCGCGGATTTCTTCCAGCGGCATGTCAAACGAATGAAGCTCACAGTAAACGTGAGCTTCGCGTACGCGGCGGGCAATCAGTTGGGTGACCTGAGAGCCGAAATCGAGAATGAGGACTTTGTCCATGCCTATCCTTCAGGAAATGTTGTGGGCCGTGCGGCCGTGATGATTGAGATAATGTCGCAGGCGGCTGGGCGCGCGGCGGCGCGGGCCTGCTTTCATTGTTCGCCGTCCCGAGACGGCAGCCGGAATCTGCGGCTGCGCTCCGGCACGTGTTCGCTGCGGGCCAGCAGCATCAGCAGTCCGGCGAGGATCATGCCGAAGGACAGCAGATGGCTGGGGCGCAGGCCTACCGCGTCGTAGAGGTAGATGGCGCCGCCGGCGTAGATCAGCAGCGGGCTGGTGACCAGGGTGGATTTGTTGAAGCCGTCCACGACGAAGAGCAAAACGCCCGCGGCGGCCAGCAACAGAGAGAGCAAGGTGGCGGTGTTGGGCAGCAGCGAGGTGCTTTTCAGGAACCAGACCGATCCCAGGCAAATCAGCACGATGGGCAGGGCCGCGCTGCGGTTCATCAGGCGGCTCCACGCTGGTTTTTCATGAAGCGCTGTTTTTCGCGCTGCCATTCGCGGTCTTTTTCGGTGTCGCGCTTGTCGTGCAGCTTCTTGCCCTTGGCCAGCCCCACTTCGACCTTGATGTTGCCGCGGGTGTAGTGCAGGTCCAGCGCCATCATGGTGTAGCCGGCGCGTTCCACCTTGCCGATGAAGCGGTTGATCTGTTCTTGCGACAGCAGCAGTTTGCGCGGGCGCACCGGGTCGGCCTTGACGTGGGTGGAAGCGGATTGCAGCGGCGTGATGTGGCAGCCGATCAGCCAGAAGGCGCCGTTTTTCCAGTCCACGTAGCTTTCCTTCAACTGGACGCGGCCGGCGCGGATGGCCTTGACTTCCCAACCTTCCAGCACGAGCCCGGCTTCGAGCTTTTCCTCGATGAAGTAGTCGTGGAAGGCCTTGCGGTTCTGGATGATGCTCATGTCGGCTATCGGAGTAATCTGTGGAATTAATCCTCCATTGTACCAGAAGCCGGCGGCTTGCCAAAGCCATGAAAATACAGCGCTTTGACGGGAGGCAGGGTGGGGCGCGCCGGATTTTGTTAAACTTGAGGTTTTTACCGATGCTGACGATTCCCGTGGCAAAGACGGGACAGCGGTGACGATAAGCGAGCAATGGATGCAGGTGGTTGAAAAAAGCGTGTTGGTGGCGCATACGCCGGCGCAGATGTTTGCGCTGGTGGACGATATCGAGCATTACAGCCGGTTCCTGCCCTGGTGCGGCAAGGCCGAGGTGTTGTCGCGCGAGGGCGATCAGGTGGTGGCCAGCCTGCACATCGATTACCTGAAGGTGAAGCAGCACTTCACCACCCGCAACACCAATCAAGCGGACGAGGCCATCCTGATGGAACTGGTGGACGGGCCGTTCGAGCATTTGGAAGGGCGCTGGCACTTCAAGCCCTTGGGCGAGATTGGCTGCAAAGTGGAGTTCCGTCTCAGCTACCAGTTTTCCAGCAAGATTTTGGAGATGATCATCGGGCCGGTGTTCGGCCATATTTCCGGCACCCTGGTGGACGCCTTCATCAAGGAAGCCGACAAGGTGTACGGCGATGACTGAGCTGATGCAGGTGGAAGTGGTGTTGGCCTTGCCCGAGCGTCAGGAGCTGGTGGTCTTGCAGGTGGCGGCGGGAACGACCGCGCGCCAGGCGGCGGAGTTGTCGGGTTTGCTGGCGCGCTTCCCGCAACTGGAGACGGAGAGCCTGAAGCTGGGCGTCTTCGGCAAGGCGGTCAAGGACGACGCGCCGTTGCGCGAGCACGATAGGGTGGAGATTTACCGGCCCTTGATCGCGGACCCCAAGACGGTGAGGCGGCAGCGCGCCGAGGCGGGAAAACAGATGAAAAAAGGCGGCGGGCACTAGCCGCCGCCGAGAGGATGTCTAAGAACCTGTTTACGATCTGCTGCGCGTCGGCGATACGGCGTTGAAAATCACTTCGAAATGCTCATGTACTGTGTGTGCGCTCCGCTTTCTCAGCGGTTTTCGCCTTGTCTCACCTTAGCTCGCGAGATCGTAAACACGTTCTAAACGCGGTTTATAGCTGCGGCGCCATCAGCGACGGCGGCTGCTCCTCCGCCGAGTGCACGCGGTTCTTGCCGTTGAGCTTGGCTTGGTACATGGCCTGGTCGGCGCGCTCCAGCACGTCGGCCTCTTGCTCGCCCAAATGCCATTTGGCCACGCCGGCGCTGAAGGTGATCAGCAGGCGGTCGTTGTTGGCCAGGAAGAAGGTTTTAGTCAGTTCGCGCTGCAGCCGCTGCACGGTGGCGACGGCTTCGTCTTCCGGCGTGTCCGGCATCAGGATCACGAACTCCTCGCCGCCGAAGCGGGCGACGATGTCGGCCGGACGCAGGCTGTGCTTGATGGTGTCCACCAGGTATTTCAGCGCGTCGTCGCCGGCCAGGTGGCCGTATTTATCGTTCAGCTGCTTGAAGTTGTCCACGTCGAGCAGGGCGACGGACAGCGGCGCGCCGGTGCGCTCGGCGCGACTGATTTCGCGCTGGAAATGTTCGGCCAGGCCGCGGCGGTTGAAGGCTCCGGTCAACTGGTCTTCGCGCACCTTGGCGCTGGCGGCCTCCAGCGCGCCTTCCAGTTCGGCGATTCTTTGTTCGGCGGCTTCCACCTGTTCCTTGGCGGACAGCAGTTCGTCGCGGGAGCGGGTCAGGTCCAGTTGCATCAGCGAGGTGTCTTCCATCAGGGAGCCGATGATGCTGCCCAGTTCCTCTACGTTCTGCGACTGTTTGATGCGGGTGCTGTGGTCCTTGATCTTGTTCTGGAAGTCGTCGGTGCTGTCCGTCATCATCGCCAGACGCGAGATGAAACGGTCCAGCAAGGAGCGCAGCGAGCTGGCCGCCTCGTCCAGCGAGGTTTTCAATTGGCCTTGCTTGCGGATCACGTCCTTGAGGCTGGACTCCATCTGATAGACCTGCTGCATGGACAGCGGCTCGTGGCTGAGGATGTCCTGCAGCGAGTGCACCTGGCCCACCAGATAGGTGTCCGAGTGATTAAGCTCGGCGATGTTTTCCAGCAGCAGGCGCAGCAGATTGGTCATCGCCGACACCAGGCGGTCGTCCTGCTGCGATTGCAGTTCCAGCTTGATCATGAACGCCCGCAGCTTGGGCATGTAGGCGTTGAGCGCGGCGTCGTCGGCCACTTGATTCAGTTCGCCCAGCAGCGCTTCCAGCGCGTCCACCAATTCCGGATAGTTGATCAGCCGCGGTTCCAGGCCGTGCTTGAGCGCGAAGCTCAGCGTGCGCTGCCAGGCAAGCCAGCTGTCGCTGGGGACGTCGGCGTCGTCGTCGGGGCTGCTTGCGGGAGCGGAGGCATCGGGGAGGGCAGCGCCGTTGCCGTTGGACGACGGCGCGGACTGGGTCCAGTTCTGGATCAGCGTGGCCAGCTTCTGGTTCAATTCGTCGGGCTGGTTGCCGTAATTGATCAGCACCCGTTCCAGCGTGGATTGCTTGTGGTGCTGAGGCATATTGGGCAAGCGCAGGTCCCAATTGCGGATCAGGTTCTGGATCAGCGTGCCCCAGCTGTGCTGCTGTTGGCTGGCGCTGAGCGAGGCGCGCAAAAAGTCTATGATCAGTTGCGGGGCTTGTTCCCAGCGGTTTTCATCGCAGACTTGTTTCAGGCGGGTGAGCGTGACTTTGGCCTGCACGCTTTCTTGAGGCAGCGTTTCCAATGCGCGCAGCAACAGCACCGCAAGCTTGTTGTCGCGGTCGACCGGCGTTTGCGTCAGCTCGTGATAAACCCGCTCAAAGTTTTCCGGTGTCGGCAACAGCTTGCGCACCGTCAGCTGTTTGAGCGTTTCTCGTGCGACTTCGATGGGGTTTTGTGTTGTCATTGCCCAAACCTTGGACTTTTTTAGACCGGACGTCATTCTTGTTGTCTGTTCAGCTCTACAGTGCGGTCCGGGCGGATATTTAGCGAGGCGTTGGCTTCACCGGATCCAGCAATTGGAAAAATACTTCACCATTCCGAATCATGCCAAGTTCATTGCGGGCTCTCTCCTCAATGGCGTCCGTCCCCTGTTTCAAATCTCGCACTTCCGCGTCCAGCGCGGCGTTGCGGGCCACCAGCTTTTGGGTGGTCGCCCGCTGTTCCTGTAGTTGCTTGTCCAGCTGCCAGACTCTGAGCCAGCTACCTTTGCCAAACCACAACGGCCATTGCAGGGCCAGTATTACTGTCACCAGAGTCAGGGTCAGCCAGCGCATACGATTACTTCAGGTGGTAAAAGGCAGCTTTGCCCGGATAGTAGGCAGCGTCGCCCAGCTCTTCTTCGATGCGCAGCAACTGATTGTATTTAGCCATGCGGTCGGAGCGGGACAGCGAGCCGGTCTTGATCTGCATGCAGTTGGTGGCAACGGCCAGATCCGCGATGGTGCTGTCTTCGGTTTCGCCGGAGCGATGACTCATAACGCTGGTATAGCGGGAACGCTTGGCGAGATCAACCGCTTTCAGCGTTTCCGACAGCGTGCCGATCTGATTGACCTTGACCAGCAGCGAGTTGGCGAGGCCGCCTTCGATGCCCTTGGCCAGGATCTTGGGGTTGGTGACGAACAGATCGTCGCCGACGATCTGCACGCGGGCGCCCAGGCGTTCGGTCAGCAGTTTCCAGCCGTCCCAGTCGTGCTCGCTCATGCCGTCCTCGATGGAGAGGATGGGGTAGTGGTTGACCAGGGTTTCCAGGTAGTCGGTGAACTGTTCGGAAGTGAGCTGCAGGCCTTCGGCGGTCAGATGGTATTTGCCGTCTTTGTAGAACTCGGAGGAGGCGCAGTCCAGCGCCAGCATCACGTCCTGGCCGGCCACGTAGCCGGCGGCGTCGATGGCTTCCAGAATCAGCTTGATCGCGTCTTCGTGGCTGTTCAGATTGGGCGCGAAGCCGCCTTCGTCGCCCACGGTGGTGGCGTAGCCTTTCTGGTCGCAGATCTTCTTCAGGCTGTGGAAGATTTCCGCGCCGCAGCGCAGCGCTTCGCGGAAGGTTTGCGCGCCCACCGGCATGATCATGAATTCCTGGATGTCCAGGGTGTTGTTGGCGTGCGCGCCGCCGTTGATCACGTTCATCATCGGCACCGGCAGGGCCATCGGGCCGGCGCCGCCCAGGTAGCGGTACAGCGGCAGGCCGGCGTCTTCGGCGGCGGCGCGGGCCACGGCCATGGACACGGCCAAGAGCGCGTTGGCGCCGAGGCGGGATTTGGTTTCGGTGCCGTCCAGCTCGATCAGGGTCTTGTCGATGAAGGCCTGGTCGCTGGCGTCGAGGCCGATGATGGCTTCGCAGATTTCGGTGTTGATGTTTTCCACCGCCTTCAACACGCCCTTGCCCAGATAGCGGCTTTTATCGCCGTCGCGCAGTTCCAGCGCTTCTTTTTCGCCGGTGGAGGCGCCGCTGGGCACCGCGGCGCGGCCCATGACGCCGGACTCCAGCAATACGTCTGCTTCCACGGTCGGATTGCCGCGCGAATCCAGAATCTCACGAGCTACCACATCGATGATCGAACTCATTTACATTTCCTTCAAAGGCTGGTTGTGTTCGGGCGGAGGGCAAGCAACCGGCCGGAGCCGGTTGCGATCTGCGCCTGCCGGTTTACAGGGTGTGTTCCGGCCAGGGATTGTGCTTGACCAAGTCGTCCAGCGCCTTGAGCGTGGTCAGCAGTTCCTTCATGCGCGGCAAAGGCCAGGCGTTGGGGCCGTCTGACATTGCGCAGGCCGGGTCCGGATGGGTTTCCATGAAGATGCCGGCGATGCCGGAAGCCACTGCGGCGCGCGCCAGCACCGGCACGAATTCGCGCTGGCCGCCGGAGGAGGTGCCTTGGCCGCCGGGCAGCTGCACCGAGTGAGTGGCGTCGTAGACCACTGGGCACTGGGTGTCGCGCATGATCATCAGCGAACGCATGTCGGATACAAGGTTGTTGTAGCCGAAGGAGACGCCGCGTTCGCAGGCCATGAAGCTGTCCGGCTCGAGGTTGGCTTCCTGCGCGGCGGCGCGGGCCTTGTCGATGACGTTCTTCATGTCGCCCGGGGCCAGGAACTGGCCCTTCTTGATGTTCACCGGCTTGCCGCATTGGGCGACGGCGCGGATGAAGTCGGTCTGGCGGCACAGGAAGGCCGGCGTTTGCAGCACGTCGACCACGCTGGCCACTTGCACGATTTCGTTCTCGCTGTGCACGTCGGTCAGCACCGGCACGCCGATCTGGCGTTTCACTTCCGAGAGGATGCGCAGGCCTTCATCGATGCCGAAGCCGCGGAAGGAGGAACCGGAGGAGCGGTTGGCCTTGTCGTAGCTCGACTTGTAGATGAAGTTGATGCCCAGCTCGGCGGTGATCTCCTTGAGCTGGCCGGCGGTGTCCAGCGCCATCTGTTCGCTCTCGATCACGCAGGGGCCTGCGATCAGGAACAGCGGCTGGTTGAGGCCGACTTCGAATCCGCACAGTTTCATGCCTTGGGTCCTTGCTTGTCCGCTTGGTATTGCAGCGCCGCCTTCACGTAGGAGATGAACAGCGGATGGCCGTCGCGCGGAGTCGAGGTGAATTCCGGGTGGAACTGGCAGGCGAAGAACCAGCGGTGATTGGCCAGTTCTATGGTTTCGACCAGCTTCTCATGACCGGCGGAGCGGCCGCTGATGGCCAGGCCGGCCTGTTCCAGACGCGGAATGTAGTAGTTGTTGACTTCGTAGCGGTGGCGATGACGCTCTACGATCTCGCCGGCGCCGTAGATTTTCGCCGCCAGAGAGCCCGGCTCCAGATCGCACTGCTGGCCGCCCAGGCGCATGGTGCCGCCCAGATTGGAGTTTTCGTCGCGCTTTTCCACCTTGCCGTCGTGGTTGACCCACTCGTCGATCAAGGCCACCACTGGGAAGTTAGTGTCGAGGTCGAATTCGGTGGAGTTGGCGCCGGCCATGCCGGCCACGTCGCGAGCGTATTCGATCAGCGCGATTTGCATGCCCAGGCAGATGCCCATATAGGGGATGTCGTTCTCGCGAGCGAACTTGACCGCCTTGATCTTGCCTTCCACGCCGCGCTTGCCGAAGCCGCCCGGCACCAGGATGGCGTCCATGTCCTTCAGGGAGTCGGCGCCGTCGCGCTCGATTTCCTCGGAGTCCACGTAGATGATGTTGACGTTGGTGCGGGTATGGATGCCGGCGTGCTTCAGCGCTTCGGTCAGCGACTTGTAGGACTCGGTCAGATCGACGTATTTGCCGACCATGGCGATGTTGATGCTGTGGTCCGGGTGCTCGATCGCGTCGATGATGCGGCCCCACACCGACAGATCCGCCTTGGGCAGGTCCAGTTGCAGTTGCTCGGCGATGATGTCGTCGATGCCCTGGTTGTGGAGCATGGCCGGCACTTTGTAGATGGAGTCGGAGTCGTAACAGCCGATGACGGCGTTTTCTTCCACATTGCAGAACAGCGCGATCTTGCGCTTTTCGTCTTCCGGCAGTTCGCGGTCCATCCGGCACAGCAGCACGTCCGGCTGAATGCCGATCTCGCGCAGTTCTTTCACCGAGTGCTGGGTCGGCTTGGTCTTGATCTCGCCGGCGGTGGCGATGTAGGGCACGTAGGACAGGTGCACGTACAGGGTGTTCTTGCGGCCCAGGTTGGAGCGCATCTGGCGGATGGCTTCCAGGAAGGGCAGCGATTCGATATCGCCCACGGTGCCGCCGATCTCGACGATGGCGACGTCGGCGTCGGCCGCGCCTTCATGCATCTTCAGCTTGATTTCGTCGGTGATGTGCGGGATCACTTGCACGGTGCCGCCCAGGTAGTCGCCGCGGCGCTCCTTGGTGATCACGGACTCGTACACCTGGCCGGTGGTGAAGTTGTTGCTTTTCTTCATCTTCGCGTGGATGAAGCGCTCGTAGTGGCCCAGATCGAGGTCGGTTTCCGCGCCGTCTTCGGTGACGAACACCTCGCCGTGCTGGAACGGGCTCATGGTGCCCGGATCAACGTTGATGTAGGGATCGAGCTTCAGCATGGTGACTTTCAGCCCGCGAGACTCGAGGATGGCGGCGATGGACGCAGCGGCAATGCCCTTACCCAGGGAGGACACCACACCGCCGGTTACGAAGATGTACTTGGTCATGAGATTACGGCTCTATGGGAATCCGGGATTCTACCCTGAAATCGTTGCGATTTGAATCGCTTCGAACCATGTTGTTGCAAGTCGCGCCGCCGTCCCCGAGCGCGGCCGGCCAGACGCGTTTCGCTGCTTGGCAAAGAAGTGCTCGCATCTCTGTGGCGAATACGGTACAATTGCCGCCGACTGTTTCATACACGATCGCGCCCATGCTGCAAAAGGGTGCGTTTTCTGCTTGAGTGTCTGGCTTTGTCTATGATATAAAGCCAGCTTTTACCGGTTTTGGGAGTGTTCAACATGGCGCGTGTTTGCAAAGTCACCGGCAAGCGTCCGATGACCGGGAACAATGTTTCCCACGCCAACAATAAGACTAAACGTCGTTTTCTGCCTAACCTGCAATATCGCAAGTTCTGGGTTGAGAGCGAAAACCGCTGGGTGCGTCTGCGCGTATCCAACGCGGCACTGCGTACCATCGACAAAGTTGGCATCGATGTAGTGCTGGCTGATCTGCGCGCTCGCGGCGAGATCTGATTGCGGTCAACCAGAAAGCTACTGAGGTAATAACACATGCGCGATAAAATCAAGCTTGAGTCCACTGCTGGCACCGGCCACTTCTACACGACTACGAAGAACAAGCGTACGATGCCGGAAAAAATGGAGATCAAAAAATTTGATCCCGTTGCTCGCAAACACGTTCTGTACAAAGAAACCAAGCTGAAATAAGCCGGTTTCCGCGGGAACGCGAAAGCAAAGAGCCCTTCTCTGGTGCACGGAGAAGGGTTTTTTTCTTTATGGTTCGGCACTAAAAAACCCCGCCAAGCATGCTTGGCGGGGTTTTTGCGTTTAATCGGCGCTGAGGCGGCCAAAGGTTTTTTTGGCGAACACCAGATCTTGCCAGGCCTTGAGTTTGTCCGGCTGGTTGCGCAGCAGGTAGGCCGGGTGGTAGCTGACGATCAGGGGAATGTCCTGATAGCTGTGCAGTTTGCCGCGTAATTGGCCGATGCCCTTTTCCGTTTGCAGCAGGGTCTGGGCGGCGAAGCGGCCGAGCGCCAGGATCAGCGTGGGCTGGATATGGCGGATCTGCTGGATCAGATAGCTCTGGCAGGCGGCGATTTCGTCGCCGCCGGGATTGCGGTTGCCGGGCGGACGGCATTTGAGCACGTTGGCGATATACACGTCGCGGTCGCGATCCAGTCCGGTGGCGGTCAGCATATTGTCCAGCAACTGGCCGGCTCGGCCGACGAAAGGCTGGCCTTGCCTGTCCTCCTGCTCGCCCGGCGCTTCGCCGATCAATAGCCAGCGCGCCTGTCGGTTGCCTCGGCCGAAAACGGTTTGGGTGCGGGTTTGGCACAGCCGGCAGTCGCGGCAGTCGCGCACCGCGCGTTCCAGCGCGTCCCATTCCAGCAGAGGCAGGACTTCGGGCGCGGGGGAGGCGATCGGAGGGGGCTCGGCGGAGAGCGGAGGGGGCTCGGCGGAGAGCGGAGGGAGCTTGGCGGAGGGCTGCGCGGCGACGAGCGTCGTCGGTTCGGGCTGCGAGACAATGTCCGGCCGCGGCGGAGCCGGGGGCTCCACGGGCGCCAAGTCGACGTCGGCCGGCGCTTCCGCTTGGCGGCTCAGCGCCGCCGGGTGTTGTTCGAACCAGCCGGGGCGCGCTTCCCAGGCGGGGCCCAGTCCGATGACGCTTTGAATCAGCACGGCGCGGCTCATAGGTCGGTCTCCATCAGGATGGCGTCTTCGCGGCCGTCGGCACAGGGGTAGTAGTTCTTGCGTCGGCCGTTTTCAATAAAGCCCTGGCTTGAGTACAGGGCGCGGGCGACGGCGTTGCCGGCCCGCACTTCCAGAAACAGGCGTCGCGCGCCGGCGGCGGCCAGAGCGGCGCTCAGTTCCCGCAGCAGCCGCTTGCCCAAGCCCTGGCCCTGCCATTGCGGATCCATCACGATATTGAGCAGTTCCGCCTCGTCCAGCACGCTCTGGGTGACGGCGAAGCCTTGCAGGCGCCCAGCGGCGAACAGGCCGTGGAATTGGTGGCCGCAGCGCACGGAGTCTTGGTATTGAGCTGCGGACCAGCCGTGAGCACAGGCGCGGCTCTCCAGCTCGGCGAGTTGAGCGGCGTCGTCGGGCAGGAAGGCGCGATAGACGGAACTCATTTTTGGCGTGCCTGCTGTTGTTCCTGCGCGGTCAGGGCGACTTTATTGCGCACATACAGCAGCTCCGCTTCGCGCGGATGGGTTTGCGGATAGCGGCCGCTGCGCGCCAGCGGGAAGTAGGCGAGGGCGTTGGGCTGCAGATCCGCGCGCACAACGGCGTCGCCGGCGCTTTCTTGCAGGACGGGGTAGCGTTCGAAGCCGTCGCCGGCGCCGATGACGGCGCGTTCCGGCCATTGGACGGCTTCCGGCGCGCCGACGCTGATCGGGCCGAGGCGTTCCGGTTCGCCGTT
Source organism: Chromobacterium sp. Beijing (assembly GCF_021496765.1). Lineage (NCBI taxonomy): Bacteria > Pseudomonadati > Pseudomonadota > Betaproteobacteria > Neisseriales > Chromobacteriaceae > Chromobacterium > Chromobacterium sp. Beijing. The sequence goes on along the minus strand of NZ_CP053750.1, from coordinate 2,726,827 downwards.
GTCGGCGACGCGGTAGCCGGCGCTGTAGACCTGCTGCATTCTGGCGTCGAGACAGACCAGCACGGTGCCGGCGCCGGCTTGCTGCGCGATATTGTCCAGCGTGGGAATGGCGATGACCGGAATGCCGGCGGAGAAAGTCAGGCCCTGGGCCAGACCGCAAGCGATGCGCAAGCCGGTGAAGGAGCCGGGGCCCTGGCCGAAGGCGATGGCGTCGAGTTGCTCCAGCCGCAGTTCCGCCTGTTCCAGCAGGCGAGCCAGTTCCGGCAGCGCGCGTTCGGCGTGCTTCTGCTCGACTTTCTCGTGGAAGGAGAAAATGCGCGAACCGTTGTCAACGGCTAGGGATAGAAACGAGGTGGAGCAATCAATGGCAAGCAATTTCATCGGGGAATTCGGTCTCAAGCTTAAGAGCGTGCTGCAAGACTGCGAATTATAAGCCGAGTTCTTCCACCCAGGCGAGCGCGGAGACATGCGCCTGGTTGAACTGCTCGCTGCTGAGGTTCAGTTGGGCGCAGAGTTCCGGCACGCCGGTCAGTTGTCCGTCTTCGCAGGCTTTGACCAGCTTGAGGAAGCGGCTCATCGTGCCTTTCTCGTGCAACAGGGCCTCGGTGATGGCTTCGGGCAGCTGTAGATGCTCGATGATGTTGGCCATCGGCATGTCGAACAGCACGTCCAGCAGGCTGAACATGCCGATGATGAACAGATTGTCGCAGGTGTCGTGACGCTCGCCGTGGGCCTTGCCCAGCAGCTCCATGAAGCGGCCGCGGGTGACCGCGGTTTTTTGCAGCGCCGGCGGCGCATGCCCTTCGTCGGAGGCGGTGACCAGCAGCAGGGTCAGCCAGCGGTAGAGCTTTTGATAGCCCAGCACGGTGACCGCATGGGAGAAGGAACTGATGCTGGTGTTCAGGCCGGCCGCGGCGGAGTTGACGTAGCGCAGCAGCTTGTAGGACAAGGCCAGGTCGCGTTTGAGGACCTGCTCGACGTCGCGGATGTCGGCGTCCAGGCGCAGCAGGTTCAAGAGCTCCAGGGTGTTGCGGAAGGAGGGGTGGATGACCTTGGCGGACAGGGTTTCCGGCTGGGCGAAGTAAAAGCCCTGGAAGCCGTCCATGCCCAGCTCTTTGCACAGATGGAACTGAGCGTGGGTTTCCACGCGTTCGGCGATGCGGATCACCGGATAGCTGCGCAGCCGCGACGCCAGCATCTGGAAGCGGTTAGTGTCCTGATGCTGGATGTCCAGCTTGACGTAGTTGGCCAGCTCCAGAAAGGCCGCCGCCGGCGACTCGAAGCTGAAGTCGTCCAGAGAAATGCCGAAGCCCAGCGAACGCAGGTGCCGCGCGCGCGACAGCAGTTCGTTGGAGGGTACGATGCGGGGCGAGATGTCGAGAATGACGCGGCGCGGCGGCAGCAGTTCAAGGAACTCGCTGCTGAGCATGGCTTCGCCGATATTGATGAAGGCCAGCTTGCTGCCGATCAGCCAGCTGGTGCCCATATTGTTGAGCGTGTTGACCAGCACCTGGGTATCGGCTTGCAGTTCGGTATGCTTGCCGACGCCGGAGGCCTCGCCGCTGGGACGAAAAAGCAGCTCATAGCCAATGAGCTGCTGGTTGCGGTTGAGAACGGCCTGCCTGCCTATGAAGGCGCTCGTCGAGGTCATTGTCCCGGTATGCCTTTGCTCAGGTGGCGATCAGGTCCGCGGATCGGGTGACGGTGTTGCTGGCCTCGCTGGAGGTGAGCAGGTCTTCCATGTCCAGCACCAGCACGACGGAACCGTCGCCGGACAGGGTGGCGCCGGCCACGCCTTTCGGGCGGATGTTCTGCAGCGGCTTGATCACCACGTCGTCGCGGCCGACGAAGGAGTCGATCGCCAAGATGAAGGATTTTTCCGCGGACTGCATCAGCACGCCGAAGTAAGGCTTTTGCGTCGGCTCCCAGCCCAGCAGGCCGGCCAGGGTTTTCAGCGGCAGGATTTCGTCGCGCACCACGATGGTGGGCTTGCCGGAGACTTCCTGGATCGCGCTCGGGTCGATGGTGATGATTTCGCGCACCATCGCCAGCGGCACGGCGAACGGCTGGTTGCAGGCGCGCACCACCAGCACCGGCAGGATGGCGAGGGTCAGCGGCAGCGAGATGCTGATGCGGGTGCCTTCGCCCTGCACCGAGTTGATGTCGATGCGGCCGTTCAGTTTCTGGATATTGGTGCGCACCACGTCCATGCCCACGCCGCGGCCGGACACGCTGGAAATTTGATCCTTGGTGGAGAAGCCGGGCAGGAAGATCAGCTGCAAGCATTGCTTCTCATCCAGCGTGTTGGCGCTTTCCTGGTCGATCAGGCCTTTTTCGATGGCCTTGCGACGCAGCGCGTCGGCGTTCATGCCTTTGCCGTCGTCGGTGATCTCGATCAGGATGTGGTCGCCCACCTGTTCGGCGGTCAGCTGCACCAGCGCCTGCGGCTTCTTGCCGGCGGCGATGCGCTCTTCAGGCTGTTCGATGCCGTGGTCGACGGCGTTGCGCACCAAGTGGACCAGCGGATCGTTCAAGTCCTCGATCATGGTCTTGTCCAGCTCGGTCTCTTCGCCGGACAGCACCAGTTCGACTTCCTTGCCCAATTGGCGGGCGAGGTCGCGAGCCAAGCGCGGGTATTTCTGGAACAGGCGGCCGATCGGCTGCATGCGGGTTTTCATCACCGCGTTCTGCAGGTCGCCGACCAGCAGGTCCAGCTGGCTGATCGCCTCGTCCAGCGAGCGCAGGGTATTGGTGTCGCGGTTGCCTTGCAGGATTTCCGTGCGCAGCGTGGTCAGACGGTTCTTGGTCAGGCCGATTTCGCCGGACAGGTTGAGCACCATGTCGAGACGCACGGTGTCGATGCGGATGGTGTTTTCCTGAGGGCCGCTGCTGCTGGGCGCGCTGGCCGCCGGTTTGCTCGGAGCCGGCTTGGCCGCCGGTTTGGGAGCAGGCGCAGCGGCAACCGGGGCCGGAGGCGCCGCCGCCGCTTGGGGCGCGGGCGCCGCCGCAGGGCCGGAGGCGCCGCCGGGGGTGACGGCTTGATAGAGCTGATTCCAGTCCGGGCCTTGACCGTTGCTTGCGGGCTGCGGCGCGGCCGCAGCGGGCGCCGGCGTTGCAACCGGAGCGGGAGCTGCCGCTGGGGCCGGTTCGGCCGCCGCGGGCTCTTCGGACAGCGTCTCGCCCGCCAGCGCGGCGTCCAAGGCCGCCAGGATGCGCGGGTCGGCTTCGCTGGGCATCAGGCCCTGGCCCATGGTGCCGAACATATCGCGCACGATGCCGGTGGCGTCAAGAATCACGTCCATGATGCCGGCGGTGATGTGCAGCTGGCCGTTGCGGAGTTTGTCGAACAGGTTTTCGGTGCGATGGCATAGATTGATCATCGGGCCGACATTGAGAAAGCCCGCGCCGCCCTTGATGGTGTGGAAGCCTCTGAAAATGTCGTTCAGCAGCGCTTTGTCTTCCGGGCGCTTTTCCAGTTCGACCAGTTTATTGTCTACATCGGAAAGGAGGTCCGTAGACTCCATCAAGAAGTCTTGCAGCAGCTCTTCCATGCCGGCGAATTCGCTCATTTTCCACTCCCGCCACGCCTTGCTCGCGTGCTCTGTTCTGCGTGTTGTTCGTTAGAAGCCCAGGCTTTCCAGCAGGTCGTCGACCTGTTGCTGGCTGCTGACCACGTCGGTGCGGCCTTCCGGATTGATGACCGGGCCATTCAGCAGATTGGTGCCCATGCCCAATTCTTCTTTTTTCGCCTCCGGCGAAAATTCGATCAGGAAGTTGACCAGCTCGCTTTCCAGCAGTTGGACCATGCCCATCATCTTCTTGATGACCTGGCCGGTCAGATCCTGAAAGTCCTGGGCCATGACGATTTCCAGCAATTGGGTGCTGGTCGCCTGGGTCTGGGCCGGCACTTCATTTAAGTAGCCGCGCGTGTCGGCCGCAAGTTGTTGGAACTCTTCCACGCTCAACAGATTGGCGTACAGCCGTTCCCAGCGCGAGGACAGCTCCAGCGCCTTGCTTTCCAGCTGGTCCTGATACGGCTTGGCCAGATCCGTGGCGTTGAGCACGCGTTCGGCCGAATTTTCCGTCAGGGTGGCGATGTAAGTCAGCCTGTCCTTGGCGTCCGGAATCGCGTCCGCCATTTTTCCCAGGGATTTGTCGTAGCCTAGATCGCGTAGCGCATCATGCATTTTGCGGGTTAACTGACCAATTTGTTCATACATCGAGGTAGGGCTGCCGGCGGTTCCGGCGGGCTGGGACGCTGCGACGGCTTCGGGCGCGGCGGCTTCAGGCGGCGCGGCCTCGCTTTGCTGCGTCGCAATGCTGTCGAACAGAGCTTCAAGATCCGGGTTGTCCCCGCTCTCCAGGATGTGATTGGACACGATAAATCCTCCTCAATACTGACGCAGACCGTTTTTTTTCGGCACTCAGGCTGGTTTATTCAGGTTTTGGAAGATCTTGTTCATTTTTTCTTCCATGGTGGCGGCAGTGAAGGGTTTCACGATGTAACCGCTGGCTCCGGCCATGGCCGCTTCGATGATGTTTTCCCGTTTGGCTTCCGCGGTGATCATCATGAAGGGCAAGTGCTTGAGCTGGGCGTCGGCGCGGACTGCCTTGAGCAGTTCGATGCCGGTCATATTGGGCATGTTCCAGTCGGAAACGATGAAGTCGAAGTGCTGGGTTTTCAGCTTATGCAGCGCAACCATGCCGTCTTCGGCTTCGTCGACGTTGGTGAATCCTAGCTCTTTCAAAAGGTTGCGCACGATTCTCCGCATGGTGGAGAAATCGTCTACGACTAGGAAGCGAATATTCTTGTCTGCCATTGAGGTGTGTCCTGATTTATCTGAAATTCATCGAGCCGCATATTGTAGCGACTACCTCTGCAGGAATGGAATCAAAGTTTCGGCCAGCACGCCGGGGTCGAACTTGGCGACATAGGCGTCCACGCCCACGCTGGAGCCCATCGCGCGGTTGGCGTTGGAGGACAGCGAGGAGTGCATCACGACCGGAATGCCGCGGAAACGCTGATCGGACTTGATCAGCTTGGTCAGCACATAGCCGTCCATTTCCGGCATTTCGGCGTCCACGAGGATGATTTTCAGGTGGTCGTGCAGGCACTCGTCCTCGCCGAAATTGCGGCCGGCCAGGGTCTGCAGCCGGTCCCAGGCTTCGCGGCCGTTGGTGGCTTGCTGAAATTTGATGCCCATCTTCTCCAGCACGCCGGTGATTTCCTTGCGGGCGACGACCGAGTCGTCGACGAAGAAGAGGTATTGGTCGTTTTCCAGCTGGGCGGTGGGCACGTCCGGCAGGCGGGGCTCGCCGACCACGCTGGCCAGGATCTGCTCCACGTCCAGGATGGATACCAGCTTGCCGTTTTCCAGTTCGGTGATCGCGGTGATCAGGTTCTGGTTGGTGCCGCTCGCCGCCATCATGTTTTCCGGCGCGCGCACCTTGTCCCAGTCCACGCGGATGATGCGGTCCACAGAGTCGACCAGGAAGGCCTGGGTGCTCTTGTTGAACTCGGTGACGATCATGGTTTCGTAGCTGCGGGTTTGATCGGCGCCGATGAACTTGCCAAGCGAGATGACCGGGATGATATTGCCGCGCAGCGACAGCACGCCTTCCACGCCAAACGGCATGTTCGGGGTTTTGGTGATGGCGGGGGTCTGCGACACCTCGCGCACTTTGAAAACGTTAATGCCGAAGGTTTCCCGCGTTCCAAGCGAAAACAGCAGAATCTCCATTTTGTTGGAACCCGCCAGTTTGGTCCTGGCGTCAACGGTTGCAAGCAAGGAGGCGTCTGTGGCTGCCATATCTGTCCCTCTCCCTTAATGCTTTTGCTTACTTGATCTTTAGTCTTTGGGTTCCAGATTCAGCATCTGGCGCAGTTTCATCGACAGCTTCTGCGGTTCGAATTTGGCGACGTAGGAATCCACGCCGACCGATTCGCCCAGCTTCTGATTCGAGGAACCGGAAAGGGAGGAGTGCATCAACACCGGAATGCCGTTGAAACGCGGATCGCTCTTGATCATCTTGGTCAGCATATAGCCGTCCATTTCCGGCATTTCCACGTCGGTCAGCACCAAGTGCAGCGAATCCGACAGCTTCTTGCCGGCCAGATCGGCCTGATTGGCCATTTTCTGCAATTCTTCCCATCCGCGCATGCCGTTGATGGCGGAGGTGTACTGGATGTTCATCACTTCCAGCGTGCGTTCGATCTGCTTGCGCGCCACGGCAGAGTCGTCGGCGAAGAAGATCCGGCGCGGTTCCTTGACCGGCTCGATGCCGAGGAAGGTGTGGCCGTCGTCGACGATGGTGGTTTCCGCCAGCACTTTTTCCACGTCCATCATCATCACCAGCGTGCCGTTGTCCAGCTCGGTCACGGCCGTCACCAGCCCGGCCATGCGGTTGGTGATCATTTCCGGCGGCACGCGCATCGCGGACCAGTCCAGACGCAGGATGGTGTCCACCGCCTCCACCAGGAAGCCCTGGGTGTGGGCGTTGTACTCGGTGACGATCATGATTTCCGGCTTGTTGCTGGTCACCACGCCGGTGTATTTAGCCAGGTCGATGACCGGCACCAGCGCGCCGCGCAGGCTGACCATGCCTTCCACCGAGGAGGGCATTTCAGGCGCGGAAGTGATTTCCGGCGTGCGCATGACCTCGCGCACCTTGAACACGTTGATCCCGAAGATTTCCTTGCGCCCCGTGCGCTGATCCTGGCCCAACGAGAACAGCAGGATTTCCAGCTTGTTGGTGCCGGCCAGTTTCGTCCTGGCGTCGATTTTTTTGAGAAGCTCTGACACAGAAACCTCCGCTGCATTCTTTTGAAGTGGCGTACTACTACCCTTTATACGCCAGATATCGGTTTTGCCCGGTTTTTTTTGCTGAGCTGCATGCCAGATAACAGCTTGGCTCAGCGATACCCATTCATTATCATACTGTTTAAGTGGTTTTTACAAATAACTCGCAAGCGATTCGGCATATGGTTTCAAGCCTCAAAGATCAGCAGCAACTGGAAGCCGCTTTCGAGCAATTCAATGCGGTGTCCGGCCAACTCATTGATGCGTATAGACAACTTGAGAGCCAGGTGACAGTTCTCAACGCGCAGCTGGACGAAGCCAATAATCAGCTGCGCAAACAGCGCGATGAGAACGCAATGCTGGCCGAGCGCCTGGGTTTGCTGCTGGAGGCGCTGCCCGCGGGCGTGGTGCAAGTCTCGGCCGAAGGCGCGGTCACGGCGGTGAATCCGGCCGCCAGCCGGATGCTAAATGGCTGTTCTGTCGGCGCTTTATGGCGGGACATGCTGGCGGGGCTGCAGCGTTCGGAACTGGACGACACCTATTGCCATCGGCATGGCGAGCCGGGTCTGGTGTTGACCATGCAATGCCAGGATCTGCCGTCTGTCGGAGGACAGATTGTGCTTATTCACGATGTATCGCGTTTGCATCAATTGACCGGAGAATTGGCGCGTCAGCAGAAGTTGGCGTCCATGGGCGGCATGGCGGCGGCATTGGCGCACCAGCTGCGCACGCCGCTGGCCACGGCGATGCTGTATACGGCCAATCTGAAGCAGGATATCCCGCGGGCGGAGGATCGCGCGCGCTTCGTCGACAAGAGCCTGGCCCGGATGCGGGCGCTGGAGAGCTTGATCCAGAACATGCTGAGTTTTGTCCGCGGCCAGGTGACGACGCTGGAGCCTTTGGATCTGGAGGGGCTGCTGGAGGATTTGCGCGCCGTCATGCAACCACAATGTCATGAAAAAGGCGTGCTTTTTGATTGCAATGTGGTGGTGTCATCTGCCATAAAGGTTTTGGTGGACCGCAAAGCGTTGCAGGGGCCTTGGTGAATCTCTTGGAGAATGCCTGGCACTTTTCAGGAAGCGGCGATGTGGTGCGGCTATCGGTGGAGGAAGGCGAGACGGCCTTGCTGTTTCGGGTGGAGGACTCGGGTCCCGGATTCAACCCGGAGGAGCTGGAGAAGATGTTCGAGCCCTTTTTCACCACCCGCCCCGGCGGCACCGGCCTGGGCTTGGCCATCGTCAAGAAAGTGGTGGACGAACTGGGCGGGCAAGTGCGTTGTTTCAACAAGGGGGAGGGCGGGGCCTGTTTCGAGCTCAGCCTTCCGATGATGCAATCGTGATGGATGTGCCGTTTATTCAGAAGAAAGCAGAGGACGCCGCATGAGACCCATTGTCAAAGTCGAGGGCAGAGTTGGAAAGATGATCCTGATCGGGCAATTCGACTTCAACTTGCATCGGGAATTCCGGCAGGCCAGCCAGGAGCTGCTGGACAATCCGGAGGTGCAGGAGATCGAGATCGATTTCGATCAGGTGCCCTTCCTGGACAGTTCCGCGCTGGGCATGCTGTTGTTGCTGAAGGAGCGCGCGGCGGGGCAGAAGAAGAGCATGACCTTGATCAATTGCCGCGAGGCGGTGATGCAGGTGTTCGAAATCGCCTGCTTCAACAAGATGTTCACCATTAAGTAAGTTCAAGCATTGGAGCGTCTGTGCGCATCCGGGCCTGGTTGTCCGCTGATGCCGAGGCACGGGTTCGTGGCGATCCTTGGTTGTCGGCGCTGGATTGGTGGTTTTGCGGTGGCGCCGACTTCGCGGTGGGCGGCAAGCAGGATCTTTGGCTGACGAATCTGGCGGACGCTCCGGCCGAGCTGTTCGAGCAGTGGGAGGGCGACAAGCCCTTGTGGGTGTTTTCCTCGGGGCGCGCGGCGCCCTGGCTGGCCACGCCCAGTATTCATTTTCTGCGCGGCGACTTCGACGCGGACTTGCTGCGCAGCCGCCTGCTGGCCTGGCATTGGCAGCAACATGCGCTCTGCCCGCGCTTGTTCGGCGCGGCGGCGTTCGACATCATCAACGGCGCCATGTCCCTGTACCGTCCGTCGGGACAGGCGTCGGGCCGCGTGTTTCCCCTGGAGGTGTCGGTCAAGCCGGTGGACGCGGTGGGCGGCGACGTGGTGCTGCGCGCGGATTTGCCGGAGCGGACCTTGCTGATCCTGGGCGACGCGTCCGGCCACGGCCAGGGTTCGGCGCTGGACGCCGCGCTGTTGGCGCTGGGCGCGTCGCGGGTGCTGCTGGAGCAGCCTCTGTCCTTGTCCGCCCTGCGGGAGCTCAACGCTTTCATGCATAGCCATGTGGCCGATGGACGCTACGTCGGCAGCGCTTTGCTGGAGATCGATTGGGCCGCCCGAATGGTGAGGCTGGTCAACGCCGGCATGCCGGACATTCTGTTGTTCCTGTCCACCAGGCTGGAACAGCGCTTTTCTTCCATGTGCAGTCCGCTGGGCCTGCGAGCCGACATCGAACCGCTGGAGCCACTGGCGCTGCCCTGGGCGGAAGGCCAGCACTTCCTGGCGCACAGCGACGGCATGGAGGAGTCGGATCTGCCGTATCTGCTGTCGCGTTTGCTGCGCTTGTCCAGCATTTCCTCGACCGACGGTTTCGGCTATGGCCCCTTGCCGTCAATTCCGCTAGGCTTCAGCAGCCCATACAATGACGACATGTCGTCGCTGGCTTTCGCCGTGCCGTCGTTGGCGCCGCCGCGGCCGGCTTGAAGAATGTCCATTGGCCGCGTGCGCCGGTTCCGCGCGGATTCCGGCTTGAATCGGCGGGCTTTTTAGTTGATCAATCATTAATATCTGCGCGAATTTCAGCGCTTGGGCGAATCGACCGTCTCGCCGCCGCGGCGCGAGACGACGAGCGAGCAAGGTAAAGAATGGGAAACGGACCCGGCGCGGACTGCGTCGGACGAGCGGCGGGCGGTTTCCTGAAACGGGGATGTTATGCACAAAAAAATACTGACGGTTGACGATTCCGCTTCGATTCGACAGATGGTGTCGTTCACCTTGAAAAGCGCCGGCTACGAGGTGGTGGAGGCCGGGGACGGCAACGCCGGCCTGGCCAAGGCGCAGGGTGGGCAGTTCAATCTGGTGCTGACCGACCAGAACATGCCGGGCATGGACGGGCTGACCTTGATCCGCTCCTTGCGCAAGCTGCCGGCGTATACGACGACGCCTATCCTGATGCTGACCACGGAGTCCAGCGATCAGATGAAGGCGCTTGGCCGCGCGGCCGGCGCCACCGGCTGGCTGGTCAAGCCTTTTGATCCGCAGAAGCTGCTGGATGTGGTCAAGCGCGTGATCGGCTGAATCGGCTGATCTTGGGCACGGCGAGGAGCGAGCTTTTGGCAATCGACATGTCGCAGTTTCATCAAGTGTTTTTTGATGAGGCGGATGAACACTTGTCCAGCATGGAGAGCCTGCTGCTGGGCATGGACCAGTCCTGTCCGCAGCAGGAGGATTTGCATGCGGTGTTCCGCGCCGCGCATTCGATCAAGGGCGGCGCCGCCACCTTCGGTTTCGCCGATATGGCGGATCTGACCCATGTGCTCGAAGGTTTGCTGGACGAGGTGAGGCGCGGCGCGCGCGCCTTGAGTTCGGATCTGGTGGATTTGGTGCTGCGGGCCAAGGACGTGCTGTACGGGATGCTGGCGGCGCACAAGGGCAAGGGCGAGGCCGACGCGGCGCTGGCCGGCGAACTCAAGGCGCAGCTGGAGGCGCTGGCCGTCGCGCCGGCGGAGGCCGCGACGCGGCGGGCGACGCCGGAGGAGACGCGGCACTGGACGCTGTACCTGGAAATCGACGTGGTGGACGGCGTCGATATCGACGCCTTGCTGGAGTCGCTGGCCGAGCACGGGGACTTGAGCGTGGTGCAGCACGGCGAGGACGCCGACAAGTTGCCCTGGGTGGCGGTGTTCACCTCGCCGCTGGACGCCGCCGAGGTGGCGGAGTCGCTGGCCTTCGCCTTGCCGCAGGACAGCTTCCGCATCAACGTCGATCATGGGGTGGAGGAGGAGGGCAGCTTCGGGCTGTTTCTCGAGGCGGCGCCGGAGCCGGACGCTTCGGTCTGGCTGGAGGGCGACGGCTTCGGCCTGTTCGAGCCGCCGCCTGCCGAGACGGCACCGCAGGACGAGGCGCCAGCCTTGGACCCCGACGCGGCCAAGCCGGCGGCGCGCGGCGGCGCGGTGGGCGAGAATTCGATCCGGGTCAATATCGACAAGGTGGATTTGCTGCTCAACCTGGTGGGAGAGCTGGTGATCACCCAGTCCATGTTGACGCAGTCCGGCGCGGGTCTGGACCCGGTGGCGCACGAGCGCCTGCTAGGCGGCATCGGCGCCTTGCAGCGCAACGCGCGGGAGTTGCAGGAGGCGGTGATGTCCATCCGGATGACGCCGATCGCCTTCGTGTTCAACCGCTTCCCGCGCGTGGTGCGCGATCTGGCCGGCCGTCTGGGCAAGAAGGTGGAGCTCACGATGATGGGCGAGGGCACCGAGCTGGACAAGGGCTTCATCGAGAAGCTGTCCGATCCGCTGACTCACCTGGTGCGCAACAGCCTGGACCACGGCATCGAGGCCCCGGAAGCGCGGCAGGCGGCCGGCAAGGACCCGGTGGGACGGCTGACGCTGCGCGCCTTCCATCAGGGCAGCAATATCGTCATCGAAGTCAGCGATGATGGCGCCGGGCTGAACCGGGAGCGGATTTTGGCCAAGGCGCGGCAAGGCGGTTTGGCGGCGCCGGCCTCGCTTTGCGACGCCGAGGTGTGGAATCTGATTTTCGAAGCCGGCTTCTCCACCGCCGCCGAGGTGACCGAAGTGTCCGGCCGCGGCGTGGGCATGGACGTGGTCAAGCGCAACATTCAGAGCATGGGCGGCCGGGTGGAGATCGACTCCATGGCCGGCATCGGCACCACCATCAGCATTCATCTGCCGCTGACGCTGGCGATCATGGACGGCATGTCGGTGCGCATCGGCGCGGAAACCTATGTGATGCCCTTGGGCGCGGTATTGGAGTCCTTGCAGCCGGCGCCGAGCGAAATCAAGACAGTGGCCGCTCGCGGCCAGGTGGTGGCCATCCGCGGCGAGTACCTGCCGATTGTGCCGCTGGGCCGGTTTTTCTCCATTCCGGACGCGAGGCGGACGCCGAGCGAGGCCATTCTGGTGATCGTGGAGGCCGGTAATAGCCGGCTGGCGCTGCTGGTGGACGACCTGATCGGCCAGCAGCAGTTCGTGGTGAAGAATCTGGAAACCAATTACCGCAAGGTGGACGGCATTTCCGGCGCCACGATCCTGGGCGACGGTCAGGTGGCCATGATCTTGGACATCGCCGCGATTGCGCGGCACAACCAGCGTATGGCGCTGGACGCATGAAACAACAAGGATAAAGAAATGGTGGCGGAACGGGATGGTCCGGGCCTGGCGCAGAGACGCTCGGGCAATGAGCTGCTGGTGTTCACGCTGGGGACGGAAGAATACGGCATCGATATTTTGAAGGTGCAGGAGATCCGCGGTTACGACGCGGTGACCCGCATCGCCAACGCGCCGGACTTCATCAAGGGCGTGGTCAATCTACGCGGCCATATCGTGCCCATCGTGGATTTGCGCCTGAAGTTCGGCATAGGCGAACCGGTGTACAACGCGTTCACCGTGGTGATCGTGCTGAATGTGTGCGGGCGGGTCATCGGCGCGGTGGTGGACGGCGTGTCGGACGTGATTCAGCTGGAGAGCGATGCGCTGCGCGCCGCGCCGGAGTTTGGCGCGGCGGTGGACACCGCCTATATCGAAGGACTGGGCACGCTGGACGAGCGCATGATCATCGTGGTCGATATCGAGAGGCTGATGGGCAGCGAGGAAATGGCGTTGACTGACGCCGCGGCTCGAGTGCAAGCGAATTAGGGGGCGAAGCATGAACAATATGAAAGTGATCCATAGACTGATCCTGGGCTTCGGTCTGCTGATCCTGTTGCTGGCGGTGGCGATGACGCTGGCGGTCAGACAGCTGCAGGGACTGGCCGATGATCTGGTCAATATTTCCGGCGTGCATATCCCGCAGGTCAGCGCCGCGCACAAGATCGCCGCCAATGTCGACCTGGCGTCTCGGGACGTGCGCAATCTGCTGCTGAGCAAGGATGCCCAACTGATCAAGGAGTTCAACCAGCAGATCGACGAGAGCCTGGCCAATCTGACGCAGCGGATGACGGCTTTGGAGCCGAATGTCGGCAACGCCGGGCGGCCGCTTTTCGAGGCGATGCGCTCCGACGAGGCCAGTTTCCGCTCCGAGCTGAACGTGTTCCGGCGCATGCAGGCGCAGGGGCGCGATGTGCAGGCCCGCGATTATCTGTTCGTCACCCTGCGCGACACCCAGCTCAAATACATGGCTTCGATCGACCGCTACATCGCGTTTGAAGAGAACCTGATGCGCAAGGCGGGACAGGACGCCAGCGACAACTCCCGGCAGGCTTACAAACTGCTGTTCGCCTTTACTCTGCTGGCCCTGCTCATCGGCGTCGGCTTCGGCGTCTTCATCATCCGCTCGCTGATGCGCCAACTGGGCGGGGAGCCGGCGGAACTGGTCAAAGTGATGCGGGAGTTGACCGAAGGCCAGGTGCGCTCCGAAATCAAGGTCAAACCGGGCGACCAGCACAGCCTGTTCGCGTCGATGAGCTTGCTGGCCGAGAAGGCGATCGAGAACATCCGGGTGCGCAACGCGCTGGACAACGCCTCCACCAATGTGATGATCGCCGACAACGAGCGCAACATCATCTACACCAATCACAGCGTGCTGGAGATGATGCGTCGCGCCGAGGCCGATCTGCGCAAGGCCTTGCCCAATTTCGACGCGCGCGCGATGCTGGGCGCCAATATGGATGTTTTCCACAGCAATCCGGCGCATCAGCGCGATCTGCTGGCCAATCTGAGCGCCACTTATCGCGCGCAGATCAATATAGGCACGCGCATTTTCGGCCTGGTGGCCAATCCGGTGTTCGGCACCGACGGTTCCCGTTTGGGCACGGTGGTGGAATGGAAGGACCGTACCGGGGAGGTGGAGATAGAGAAAGAGGTGGCCAGCATCATCTCCGCCGCCGCGGCCGGCGATTTCGACCGGCGCATCAATCTGGAAGGCAAGGACGGCTTTTTCCGCCAGCTGGGCGAAAGCGTCAACCAATTGCTGGCGGTGACCAGCCAGGGCCTGGGCGATATCGCCACCGTGCTGGCGGCTCTGGCCAAGGGCGATCTCACCCATGCGATCAAGGGCGATTACCAGGGACTGTTCAGCCAGTTGCAGAACGATACCAATACCACGGTGGTGCGTTTGAAGGAAATCGTGTCCAACATCAAGGAGTCCACCGACGCGATCAACACCGCCGCGCGCGAGATCGCCTCCGGCAACGCCAATCTGTCCAGCCGCACTGAGCAGCAAGCCGCCAGCCTGGAGGAAACCGCTTCCAGCATGGAGGAAATCACCAGCACGGTGCGGCAGAACGCGGAGAACGCCAAGAAGGCCAATACGCTGGCCACCGGCGCCTCCGACATCGCCGCGCGCGGCGGCAAGGTGGTGGGCGACGTGGTGGCCACCATGAACGAGATCAACGATAGCGCGCGCAAGATCGTCGACATCATCAGCGTGATAGACGGCATCGCCTTTCAGACCAATATCCTGGCGCTCAACGCCGCGGTGGAGGCGGCGCGGGCCGGCGAGCAAGGGCGCGGCTTCGCCGTGGTGGCCAGCGAGGTGCGCAATCTGGCGCAGCGCTCCGCCGCCGCCGCCAAGGAGATCAAGGGCTTGATCGGCAACTCGGTGGCCAAGGTCGAGTCCGGCTCCAAGCTGGTGGACGAGGCCGGCAGCACCATGGACGAGATCGTGATCTCCATCCGCCGCGTCGCCGACATCATGAGCGATATCTCCGCCGCGTCGATCGAGCAGAGCTCGGGCATTGAACAGGTCAATCTGGCGGTGACGCAGATGGACGAGAACACGCAGAAGAACGCCGCGCTGGTGGAACAGGCCGCGGCGGCGGCGGAGTCGCTGGAAGAGCAGGCGCGCTATCTGGACGACGCGGTGCAGGTGTTCAAGTTGGGAGAGCATGGCCCGCGTCTGCGGCAAGCGCCGGCGCGCGTGGCGTCGGCGGCGGAGCCGGCCGCCCATGCCGGCGGCGTCAATCCGGCGCCAGCTAAGCCGGCGGGCAAGATCGTGGTGCCGGCGCGGCTGCATCCGCAGGTGGACCTGAGCGACGGCGAGTGGGAGGAGTTTTGAGGCACAGGTCCGGAGGGGCCGTGTTGGCGGGCTTGGAATTGGACATCACGTTCACGCCCGAGGATTTTCGCCGCATCCGCGACATGGTGTACCAGCGGGTCGGCATCGCCCTCAACGACAGCAAGACGCATATGGCCTACGCGCGCTTGGCCAAGCGGGTGCGGGCTTTGGGCCTGAAAAGCTTCGCCGAGTATCTGGACCGCTTGGATCAGGACGCCTTGTCGGAGGAATGGCAGAATTTCATCAACGCGCTGACCACCAATCTGACCTCGTTTTTTCGGGAGCCGCATCATTTCGACATGCTGCGCGCCCACGCCGAGCGCTGGCGCAAACGAGGCCGGCCCTACCGGGTCTGGAGCGCGGCGTCCTCGACCGGCGAGGAGCCTTACTCCATCGCCATCACCATGGCGGAGTTGACGGAGAGCTTGCGGCCCTTCCCCTGCGAGTTGCTGGCGTCCGACATCGACACCCATGTGCTGCAACAGGCGATGCGCGGCGTGTATCTGCGCGAGCGAGTCAGCCAGTTGTCGGAGCCGCAGCTGCGCCGTTTTTTCGACAAGGGCGTAGGCGCCAATGAGGGCAAGGTGCGCCTGAAGAAACGCGTGCGCGAGGCGATGACGTTTTTCCAGATGAATCTGGTGGCAGAGGAATGGCCGCCGCTGGGGGAGTTCGACGTCATTTTCTGTCGCAATGTGCTGATCTATTTTGATAAGCCGACGCAGGCGGCCATACTCAATCATATGGCGCGGCATCTGGCTCCGGACGGGCTGCTGCTGCTGGGGCATTCGGAAAACATCCTGCACCTGAGCGACGCCTTCGTCCCCTGCGGCAAGACCAGCTACCGGCTGGCCTGATCAGGCGTTCCGTGCGTCCGGCCGTCGCGCTGCGGCGCGAGTTTATGAGCCTTGTTTATCGATCCGGGAGCGTGGATGGCGCTGGAAAAGAAAATTCGGGTAATCGTGGTGGACGACTCGGCCCTGATCCGCAATCTGCTGACCTCCATCATCGACGAAGCGCCGGACATGGAAGTGGTGGCCACCGCCTCCGATCCGCTGATCGCGCGCGAGCGCATCCGCGCGCTGGATCCGGACGTGATCACGCTGGACGTTGAAATGCCGCGGATGGACGGCCTGGAGTTCCTGCGCCGGCTGATGCGGCTGCGGCCGACGCCGGTGCTGATGATCTCCTCGCTGACGCAGCAGGGTTCGGAGGCGACGCTGACGGCGCTGGAGCTGGGCGCCATCGACTTTCTGTCCAAGCCGGCGCACGATATCGCCAGGCGCATGGGCGATTACGCCGATGAGATCCGGGACAAGATACGGGCCGCGGCCGCGGCCAGGGTGCGGGCGCCGCATCGTTTTCATCGCCCGGCCGATGTTCCGCCGCCGGCGCCGCCCTTGGGCGCCGGCGCGCAGCAGGCGATGTTGTTCATCGGCGCCTCCACCGGCGGCACCGAGGCGATCCGCGCGCTGCTGAGCGGCCTGCCCGCGACATGCCCGCCCATCTTGGTGGTGCAGCATATGCCCGAGCATTTCACCGCCAGCTTCGCCGCGCGCTTGAACGCCAGCTGTCCGATGCGGGTGAAGGAGGCGGAGGCGGGCGAGCCGGTGCGGCAGGGCGTGGCCTATATCGCGCCGGGCGATTGGCATATGCGGGTGCAGGCCGCCGCGGACGGTTTTCGCATCGAATTGGATCAGAGCGACAAGGTGAACCGGCACCGGCCGTCGGTGGACGCGCTGTTCGACTCCGCCGCGCGCTGCCTGGGCAAGCGCGCCATCGGCGTGATCCTGACCGGCATGGGGCGGGACGGCGCGGACGGCCTGCGCAGGATGCGCGACGCCGGCGCGGTCACCTTCGGTCAGAACGAGGCCAGTTGCGTGGTGTACGGCATGCCGCGGGAAGCGATGAAGGCCGGCGGCGTGCAACAGGAGTGGCCGCTGGACGCGCTGCCCTCCAAAATCATGGCCTGCCTGTACGGCAAGGCGGAAAAGGCGATGTTATGAAGAACGGCGCGGTGCATTTCAGCAGCCATTCGTATTTCGACAAGCATTTTCAAAGCCAGGCGGTGAAGGTGTTTCCCGGCGGCTTCTACGTCACCGGCCAGCCGCAGCTGCTGGTGACCTTGCTGGGCTCCTGCGTGGCCGTATGCATGCTGGACCGGACAGCCAATGTGGCCGGCATGAACCATTTCCTGTTGCCCGAGGGCAGCATCGAGGTGGGCGAGGGCGCGTCCGCCGCCCGTTTCGGCGTGCACGCGATGGAGTTGATGATTACCGAAATGCAGAAACTGGGCGCGATGCGCCATCGGATGGAAGCCAAGGTCTTCGGCGGCGGCAATGTGCTGGAGGGCATGTCGGTGATGAACGTGGGCGAGCGCAATCGCCGCTTCATCCACGGCTACCTGGATGCGGAAAGGATTCCCATTCTGGCCGAGGACCTGCTGGGCGACTGCGCGCGCAAAGTGTATTTCTTCACCGACAGCGGCAAGGTGCTGGTCAAGAAGCTCAAGCGTAGCCGCAGCCTGATCAGCGAGGAGACCCGCTATCGTCAGCAGGTGATGCAGCCGGAGGTGGCCGGCAAGTCCGGCGATATCGAGCTGTTTATCTGATGCGGTTCAACGTCCGCCGCGCGTCGTGAGACGCAATGCGCTTGCCTTCCTCGTTTCCAAGCGTTTCGCCCGGTCTCGCGCTTAGCGAGACCGGGCGAGCTTCTCAGCGCTCCAGGTGTTGCAGCTTGCCTTCGACCTCCGCCCAGTCCTCATGGTCCGGCAGCGGGGCCTTCTTCTCCGTGATGGTGGGCCAGAGCCTGGACAATTCGGCGTTGAGCGCGACGAAACTCTCTTGTCCCGGCGGAACGTCGTCTTCCGCGTAGATCGCGTTCACCGGGCATTCCGCCACGCACAGCGTGCAATCGATGCATTCCTCGGGGTCGATCGCCAGAAAATTGGGGCCTTCGTGAAAGCAGTCCACCGGGCAGACATCGACGCAATCGGTGTATTTGCATTTGATGCAGGCATCGGTTACAACGTAGGCCATGTTCAGCTCCTTGGTCGTCGAAAGCCGGCCGGCGCCGTTTGGCGCGGCGGCGGGGCGATGATTCGAGCGTATCAGTCAACATTATTAGCCAGAAATTCCCTTCACAACGCATTGCCGCCGTAAATTTCCTATCCGTCATGAACTCTTCTCGCTATCGCGGGCGTTTTGCCCCCAGTCCCACCGGCTTGCTGCACGCCGGCTCCTTGTGCACCGCCGTCGGCAGTTATCTGGAGGCGCGCGCGCGCGGCGGCGAGTGGCTGCTGCGGATGGAGAATCTGGACCCGCCGCGCGAGGTGGCCGGGGCCGCCGACGCCATCCTGCGCACGCTGGACGCCTATGGCTTCGAATGGGACGGCGAAGTGGTGTATCAAAGCCGTCGCCACGAGCTGTACCGTCAAGCGCTGGAGCAGTTGATCGCTTCCGGCCACGCCTATCCGTGCAATTGCACGCGCAAGGAGATCGCCAAGACCGCGCGGCGCGGCCTGGACGGCTACGTCTATCCCGGCCATTGCCGGCGGCGGCGTCCGGAAGAGGGCGGCCGCGCCTGGCGCTTGCGGGCGGCGCCCGGCGACACCGTGGTGGCGGACCGCCTGCAAGGGCCCTACCGTCAGAATCTGACGGCCGACATCGGCGATTTCGTCTTGCTGCGCGCGGACGGCTTTTGGGCCTATCAATTGGCCGTGGTGGTGGACGACGCGGAACAAGGGGTGAACGATGTGGTGCGCGGCGCCGACCTGCTGGTGTCCACGCCGCGTCAAGTGGTGGTGCAGCAGGCGCTGGGCGTGGCGACGCCGGGTTATTGTCATCTGCCGGTGCTGGTCAACGCCGCGGGGGAGAAGCTGTCCAAGCAGACGCTGGCGCCGGCGGTGGCGGCCGAGGACGCCGTAGCGGCCTTGCGCCTGGCCTTAAGCCGCCTGGGGCATGTTCCGCCGGAGGAGTGCGGCAGCCTGGCCGAGTTGTGGCAGTGGGCGCGAGCGCATTGGTCGCTGGCGCGCGTGCCAGTCGGACCGGTGCTTGCCGGCTGAATTGCGCCGTTTTATGCCAAAATTATGCGTTTGACGTCTTTTTTTCCATCCCGGCTGGCCTATATTGGCATCTGCGCACGCGCTTGTTGCGCATCATCGGCCGCGGCAAGCGGGTCGCCATCGTCTTCTCCTTGATATGCGGAAAATGCGACATGTTTTTATGTCGAATTTGTGTTCTAATGCCGCCTTTTTTTCATGCGCGCGCACTGGCGCAAAGTCCCGCTTCAGTTGACTCCGGTCAAGCGGTTTGAAGAAAGCATGCCCAGCTTGCGGGCGAGGCCCTCTATCATGGGCGCTTTTTCAGTCGTATCAGTCTGAATGCGAACGGAACTGGCCAGGCCAATTCCGCCGGCGCCATCGCATGAACGTAAACATGCGCGCGCGGCGCGCCCGTCAATCGGCAGGCCCGATGGAGACCAAGCCTTGAGCAATACCAATTTAGACAGCAAGACCAAGACCCGGGCGCTGGGCGTATGGATGTGCACCGCCTTGGTGGTGGGCAATATGATCGGCTCCGGCGTGTTCCTGCTGCCCGCGTCGCTGGCGCCGTTCGGCGGCGTGTCGATGATAGGCTGGCTGCTCACCGCCGCCGGCGCGATCTGCCTGGCCTTGGTGTTCGCCCGGCTGGCGGCCATCCTGCCCAAGGAAGGCGGGCCGTACGCCTATATTCATGAAGCCTTCGGCGGTTTCGCCGGTTTCTGGATCGCCTGGGGCTACTGGATTGCGCTGTGGGCCGGCAATGCGGCCCTGGCGGTGGCCGCCACCAGCTATATGCAGGTATTCGTTCCGGCGCTGGGCCACAATAATGTGTTGGCCGGCGTGTTCGCCATCAGCCTGATCTGGATCGTCACCTGGATCAACAGCCGCGGCGCGCGCAGTTCCGGCCTGGTGGCGGTGACGACCACCTTGCTTAAACTGTTGCCGCTGGCCGCCGTCACCTTCATCGGCTTTTTCCACATGCAGCCGGACAATATCGTGTTTAACCCTCACGACAAGCCGCTGCTCAGTTCGGTGTCCGCCACCATGGCGCTGACCCTGTGGGCCTTCCTGGGGCTGGAATCGGCGTCGGTGCCGGCAGGCGACGTGATCGAGCCGGAAAAAAACATTCCGCGCGCCACGGTGCTGGGCACTCTGATCGCCACCGTGCTCTACATCCTGTCCACGGTGGCCTTGATGGGCTTGATGCCGCCGGCGATGCTGGCCGCCTCCCAGGCGCCCTTCGCCGACGCCGCCCGGCTGATGTGGGGCGATTGGGGCTATTATCTGGTGGGTTTCGGCGCCATCGTGTCCTGCTTCGGCGCGCTCAACGGCTGGAGCCTGATGCAGGCGCACGTGCCGGCCGCGGCCGCGCACGACGGCCTGTTTCCCCGTCGTTTCGCCCAGATGAACCGCGAAGGCGTGCCCATTTTCGGCCTGCTGCTGTCCAGCGGGCTGGTGACGGTGCTGATGGCGATGAAGTACGCCGGCGGCGACGGCGGCGTCAAGATTTTCGAGTTCATCATCCTGCTGGCCACCGCCACCACTTTGCTGCCCTACGCCTTTTGCTCGATGGCCTTGCTCGCCATCATGCTGATGCGCCCCCAGCAGTTCCAGCGCAAGGACTTCCTGGCGCCGCTGTGCTTCGCCGGCGTGGGTTTCGCCTATTCGGTCTGGGCCTTGTACGGCTCCGGCGCCGACATCGTGATGTGGGGCATGATTCTGCTGCTGCTGGGCTTGCCGGTCTATGTCTGGCAGGTGAAGGAGCGTTACGCCGATCCTTCATGAAGGAGAGGCGATGTCGGATCCCAAACGCGGCTTAGGCCGCGTTTTCTTTTTGCGCAAGCCTATCGTCATGAGTCAACGGGCTTGCCTATGCCGCCGGCTGGTGGCCTACTAGGGCGCTTTGCTTTCAGACCGGGAGTTGCCATGAGGATAAGCGCCGCCGATCACGCGCTCGTCGCCATCGATTTCACCTATCCGCTGCCGGACGCGCAGACGCTGGCGCGGATGCGGGCGGAGAACGCGCCCTGCGCGCTTGAGCGCGCGGACGGCCTGTTTCCGGAAAACAGCTATTACCGCGCCGGCCGCAAAGGCTGCGCCGAAGGCATGTCGGCGCGGTCCTTTGTCGCGAGCCGCTTGCGCGAGACGGCGGCGCGGCTGGCGCCGGAGTACGGCTTGCTGCTGTTCGACGCCTACCGCTGCCGCGAAACCCAGGCGGATCTGTTTCAGATGGTGCTGGACGATGTGCGCGCCGCGCACCCGGACTGGGACGCGGCGGCGGTGGAGCGGCAGGCGCGACTGTTCGCCGCCCACCCGGACGACACCGCCCGTTTCGCGGTGTTGCCGCACAATTCCGGCGGCGCTGTGGACCTGGCGATCTGCCGGATGGACACGGGCGAGATCTGCGATTTCGGCACGGCCTTCGACGCGGCGGAGCCGGCGTCGCGCACCGATTTCTTCGAAGCGCCGCATGATCCGGCCCTGGGTTTTTCCTCCGAGCGCTGGCTGACGGTGCGTCACAATCGCCGCGTCTTGTTCAATCTGATGAAGCAGGCCGGCTTCAGCAATTATGCCGAGGAATGGTGGCATTACGATCTGGGCGACTGCCTGTGGGGGCAGGCGCTGGGCGTGGATTGGATCTATCCGTCGATGGAGGCCGAGCCGGAGAGGCCGGCCTGATCGCCAGGGCCGCCGCGCGGGCGCGGCGGCCCATGGCCTGGCGCTAGCCGGTCAGCGCCTTCAACCAGACCAGCGCGGCGCTGGCGCCCGCGTCCGGCACGCCCAGCGCCCGTTCGCCCAGATAGCTGGCCCGGCCCAGGCGCGGCCGCATGGCGGCGGTTGCCGCGCAGCCGCGCTCCGCCGCTGTCAGCGCCGAACGCCAGGCCGTCTCCGGAGCCTGTCCGGCGTCCAGAGCGGAGGCGAAAGCGTCGGCGGCGGGGGACAAGGCGTCCAGCATGGTGCGGTCGCCCACTTGCGCGCCGCCCAGTTCCGCGACGGCGGCGACGCCGTCCAGAAAGGCGGCCGCCCAGTCCTTCGGGGTGGGCGGGGTCGTCGTGTCCAGCCGCCGCGCCGCGCGCAGCAGGGCGGTGGAGTAGAAGGGCCCGGAGCTGCCGGCGATGGCCTGGCGCAAGGCCTGGCCGACCGCGCGCAGCGCCGTGGCGGGGTCGCTCCATGCGCTGTCGGGCAAGGCCCGGATCGCGGCCGCGCCGCGCTGCATGCTGACGCCCAGATCGCCGTCCCCGGCTGCGCCGTCCAGTTCGGTCAACAGCGGCTCGGCGGCGTCCAGCGCGTCGGCCGCGGCCCAGGCCGCGGCGCGCAAACGGGGATCGGCCGCGGAGGCGGAGGGCGTGAAAGCGTCGCGCGGCGGCGCGGCGCGCAGCTGGCGTTGCGCCGGCAGACGGCCTGAACCGGGCCAGGCCGGCGCCAGGGTGGTTTGATCCAGCCAGTTGAGGCGCTGTTCGTCCAGCGCCATCAGGGACAAGGAGCAGCCGGGCATTTCCAGCGCGGTCATGAAGTTGCCGCTCCAGGCGCGTTCCACCTGTAGGCCGCGCAGGCGCAGATGAGCCAGCGCGGCGCGGGCGACGATGGCCAGCTCCATCGGCGGCGTGCCGCCCAGGCCGTTGACCAGCAGCGCCACCCTGTGTCCCGAACGCCAGCCGCGGTCTTGCAAGATGGTGTCCAGCAGCGTCGCGCACAAATCGGCGGCCGATGGCGTCGTCACGCGGCGCACGCCGGCTTCGCCGTGTATGCCCAGGCCCAGTTCCGCCTCCCCGCTGTCCAGTTGAAAACCGGGGCGGCCGGTGGCCGGCACCGTGCAGGCGCCCAGGCCCACGCCCATGGTGGCCACCTGTTCCGCAGCCTGCCGCGCCGCGGCGGCGACCTCGGCCAGGCCGGCGCCGGAGGCGGCCGCCGCGCCGGCGATCTTGTGCACCAGCACCGTGCCGGCGATGCCGCGCCTGCGCGCCGGCTCCACGATGTCGCGCAGCGCCACGTCGTCGGCCACCACCACGCTGTCGACGGCGATGCCCTCGGCGCGGGCCAGTTCCGCCGCCAGGCCGAAGTTGAGCCGGTCGCCGGTGTAGTTCTTGACGATGAGCAGCACGCCCTTGGGGCCGGCGACGGCGCGGATCGCCGCCAGCACGGTGTCTACGCTGGGCGAGGTGAACACGTCGCCCACCGCGGCGGCGTCCAGCATGCCGTGGCCGATGTAGCCGGCGTGGGCCGGTTCGTGGCCGCTGCCGCCGCCGGAAATCAGCGCCACCTTGTCGCGCAGGCCGCCGGCGGGAAGGTCCGCCCGCAGCAAGACGTTTTCTTCCTCGAGCAGCGCCAGGCCGGGCAGGGTGTCGGCCAGGCCTTCCAGCATTTCCCGCGCCACATGGCGCGGATCGTTGATCAGTTTTCGCATCGCGGTTTCCTTTCCAGATCGGATAGAGATCGTGCTTGGTCAAGATGGATGTCATCTTACGATCAGCGCCGGCGCAATGGGGCGGTCATCTATTTTTTGATCGATAAGGAAATGAAATATGTTCGTAATCGATCTTAAACGAAGCAATGCCGGTTCAATGTTTTGCGGTTTCGAATATTTTAAGTCATTGTTTAAGTTGAAGATAAACACGGCTTGCCAAGCCCCGGTCCAGCAACCATAATCTGGCTCGTCATGCAGGAGAGAGTGGCCGTCCGCGCCACCGCCGAAGGCGCAAGCGCACCCGCAATCGCTCAGGCAAAAGGACTGCATCATCGGACTGGCCGCAGCCAGTTCGCCGAATCTGGAGAGCGGCATCCGCGGATGCCCACCGAAGGGGCTAACGGCCGCAAGGCCGGAAAATCTCAGGTGCAGGGACAGAGGGGTGTAGGGAATAGAGCAACACTACACGCTTTTGCTAAGGACGCACCGATGACGGCCCCGAAACGCACCCCCCTGTTTGAATCCCATATCGCCGCCGGCGCCAAGATGGTCGATTTCGCCGGCTGGGAAATGCCCATCCATTACGGCTCCCAACTCAAGGAACATGAGATCGTGCGCAGCGACGCCGGCATGTTCGACGTTTCCCATATGACGGTGCTGGACATCAGCGGCCCGGACGCCAAGGGCTGGCTGCAGCGCTTGATCGCCAACGACGTGGCCAAGCTCGGCTTCGAAGGCAAGGCGCTGTATTCCGGCATGCTCACCCCCGACGGCACCGTGGTGGACGATCTGATCGTCTATCTGACCTCCTACGGCTACCGCATGGTGATCAACGCCGGCACCACCGACAAGGACCTGGCCTGGATGGAAGGGCGCAAGGCGGATTTCGACGTGGACATCAAGGTGCGCCGCGATCTGTCCATCCTGGCGGTGCAGGGCCCGCAGGCCATCGCCAAGGTCTGCGCGGTCAAGCCCGAGCTCGCCGACGTCATCCAGGCCTTGAAGCCCTTCCAAGGCCAGCCCGCCGGCGATTGGTTCTACGCCCGCACCGGCTACACCGGGGAAGACGGCCTGGAAGTGATGCTGCCCGGCGTCGAGGCCGCGGCCTTTTTCCAGCAACTGCAGGCCGCCGGCGTGGCGCCGATCGGTCTGGGCGCGCGCGACACCCTGCGCCTGGAAGCCGGCATGAATCTCTACGGCCACGATATGGATGAAACCGTTTCCCCGCTGGAGGCCGGCATGGGCTGGACCATCGCCTGGGAACCGGCGGAGCGCGATTTCATCGGCCGCAAGGCGCTGGAGGCGCAGAAAGCCGCCGGCCTGAAAACCAGACAAGTGGGCCTGGTGCTGGAAGGCCGCGGCGTGCTGCGCGAAGGCCTGAAAGTGGTGGTGGAAGGCGTAGGCGAGGGCGTGATCACCAGCGGCACCTTCTCGCCCACCCTCAAACACTCCATCGCGATCGCGCGCGTGCCGGCCGGCACCGGCGATACGGCGCTGGTGGACCTGCGCGGAACCTTGACCGAGGTGCGCGTGGTCAAAATGCCGTTTGTGCGCAACGGCAAAAAAGTTTTCGCCTGAGCGGCGTGCTTGGGCAGGCCGCGCGACGCGGCCGGGAATATCGTTTAAGACCTGGATTTGACTGGAGACACTCATGAGCAACATCCCCGCCGAACTCAAATACGTTGAAAGCCACGAATGGCTGCGCCTGGAAGCTGACGGCTCCGTGACCGTGGGCATTACCGAGCACGCGCAGGAACTGCTGGGCGACATCGTTTTCGTCGAATTGCCGAAAGTGGGCGCCAAGCTCGCCAAGGAAGAGCAGGCCGGCGTGGTGGAGTCGGTGAAAGCCGCTTCCGACATCTACTGTCCGATTGCCGGCGAAGTGCTGGCCATCAACGAGGAACTGGAAGCCGAACCGGAACTGGCCAACGGCGAGCCCTACGGCGCCGGCTGGTTCTTCAAGATCAAGCCGGCGGATCCGGCGGACCTGGACGCCCTGATGGACGCCGCCGCCTACGCCAAGGAAATTGGCGCCTGATGGTGAAAACCGCCTCGCAGTCCTAATCGGCCGCGAGGCGTTTTTTTCGCCCGGTTATCCAGCAACACCCGATTGGCCGCGCAAGCCGCGGCGCGGACGGCAAGCACAGAAGGTCCCGTACTCATGTCTCTCTCCGAACTTTTCAACCGCAAAGAATTCATCTCCCGCCACATCGGCCCGTCCGACGCCGAGCGCGAGCAAATGCTGGCCGCCATCGGCGTGGCCTCCATCGATGAACTGGTGGCGCAGACGCTGCCGGCCGACATTCACCTGAACCGCAAGCTGGAGCTGCCGGATCCGATGCCGGAAGCCGAGGCGCTGGCCGCGCTGAAGGCCGTCGCCGCCAAGAACGTGGTCAATAAATCCTTCATCGGCCAGGGCTATTACCCGGTGCTGACCCCGACGGTGATCCTGCGCAATCTGCTGGAAAACCCGGGCTGGTACACCGCTTACACTCCGTATCAGGCCGAGATCGCCCAGGGCCGTCTCGAAGCCTTGCTGAACTTCCAGCAAATGGTGATAGACCTGACCGGTCTGGAACTGGCCAACGCCTCCTTGCTGGACGAGGCCACCGCCGCCGCCGAGGCGATGGCGATGGCGCGCCGCGTGTCCAAGGCCAAGTCCGGCCAGTTCTTCGTAGACAGCCGCGTGCTGCCGCAAACCCTGGACGTGATGCGGACCCGCGCCAAGTACTTCGGCTTCGAGCTGGTGCAGGGCCATCCGGAAGAGGCGGGCAAGGGCGAGTACTTCGGCGCCTTGTTCCAATATCCGGGCGAAGCCGGCGATCTGATCGACCTGACCCCGCACATCGCCGCGGTCAAGGCCAAGGGTGCGGTGGCGGTGGTGGCCGCCGACATCATGGCCTTGGTGGCGTTGAAATCGCCGGGCGAGATGGGCGCGGACGTGGCCATCGGCAATACCCAGCGCTTCGGCGTGCCCATGGGCTTCGGCGGCCCGCACGCCGCTTACTTCGCCTTCAAGGACGAGATGAAGCGCTCTGCGCCGGGCCGCATCATCGGCGTGTCGGTGGACGCCAAGGGCAAGACCGCGCTGCGCATGGCGCTGCAGACCCGCGAGCAGCATATCCGCCGCGAAAAGGCCAACTCCAATATCTGCACCAGCCAGGTGCTGCTGGCCAATATCGCCGGCATGTACGCGGTGTACCACGGTCCGGAAGGCGTCAAGCGCATCGCCGCCCGCATTCACCGCCTGGCGGCCATTTTCGCCCACGCGGTCAAGGCCACCGGCGGCAAGCTGGTGTTCGACCGCTTCTTCGACACGGTGCAGGTTGAGGCGCCCAAGGCCGAGGCGGTGTATCAGGCGGCGCTGGCCGCCGGCTACAATCTGCGCCGCGCCGGCGGCAATGTGCTGGGCGTCGCCTTCCACGAGGCGGCCAGCGAGGCCGATCTGGCTCGTCTGATCGAAATCTTCACCGGCAAGAGCGCCGACATCGCCGCGCTGGACGCCGCGGCCGCCGACGCGATTCCGGCCGGACTGAAGCGCGAATCCGCCTTCATGAGCCATCCGGTGTTCAACACCCATCATAGCGAGCACGAGATGCTGCGCTATATGAAGAAGCTGGAAAGCCGCGATCTGGCGATGAATCATTCGATGATCTCGCTGGGCAGCTGCACCATGAAGCTCAACGCCACCAGCGAAATGATCCCGATCACCTGGCCGGAGTTCGCCAATATGCATCCGTTCGCCCCGCGCGAACAGACGGTGGGCTATCTGGAAATGATCGCCGGCCTGGAAACGCAGCTGCGCGCGATCACCGGTTTCGACATCATTTCGATGCAGCCCAATTCTGGGGCCCAGGGCGAGTACGCCGGCCTGCTGGCGATCAGCCGTTACCATGAGTCGCGCGGCGACGGCCAACGCAATATCTGCCTGATTCCGCGCTCCGCCCACGGCACCAACCCGGCCACCGCGCAGATGATGAATATGCAGGTGGTGGTGGTGGATTGCGACGAGGCCGGCAACGTCGACGTCGCGGATCTGAAAGCCAAGGCCGAGCAGCATTCGGCTCAGCTGGCGGCGCTGATGATCACCTATCCGTCCACCCACGGCGTGTTCGAGCAGCCTATCCGCGAAATCTGCGCGATCATCCATCAGCACGGCGGCCAAGTGTATATGGACGGCGCCAACCTCAACGCCCAGGTGGGCTTGTGCCGTCCGGCCGACATCGGCGCCGACGTGTCGCACATGAACCTGCACAAGACCTTCTGCATCCCGCACGGCGGCGGCGGCCCGGGCATGGGCCCCATTGGCCTGAAAGCGCATCTGGCGCCCTTCATCGCCAACCACGTGGTGGCCTCGGTGCCCACCGCCCAGCCGGGCCAGACCGCGGTGTCGGCGGCGCCGTTCGGCTCCGCCTCCATCCTGCCCATCTCCTATATGTATATCGCGATGATGGGCGCGGAAGGCATGAAGCAGGCCACGGAGAACGCCTTGCTGTCCGCCAACTACGTGGCGACGCGGCTGGCCGAGCATTTCCCGGTGCTGTACACCGGCGCCAACGGCCGGGTGGCTCATGAGTGCATCATCGATCTGCGTCCGCTCAAGGCCGCCAGCGGCGTGACCGAAGTGGACGTGGCCAAGCGGCTGATGGATTACGGCTTCCACGCGCCGACCATGAGCTTCCCGGTGCCGGGCACGCTGATGATTGAGCCGACCGAGTCCGAGCCCAAGGTCGAGCTGGACCGTTTCATCGCGGCGATGGCGGCTATCCGTCGGGAAATCGACCAGGTGCAGAACGGCGTGTGGCCGGCGGACAATAATCCCTTGTGCAACGCGCCGCACAGCAAGGCCGACATCGCCGGCGACTGGCAGCGTCCGTACAGCCGAGAAACCGGTCTTTTCCCGCTGGACTATGTGCTGGAAAACAAGTTCTGGCCCAGCGTCAACCGCATCGACGACGTATACGGCGACCGCAATCTGGTGTGCAGCTGCCCGTCCACCGACAGCTACGCCTGATCCGCGCAGGCGGACGCCAAACCACCCCGGCCCAGGCCGGGGTTTTTTTACGCGTCGACGCGTCGATACGGCACTGGAGTTGAGTGGATATACGACTATCATATTTAATGAGGAATATGACGGCAGTCTTGCCGCCCTTGATCCGCGAACCCCACCGATAGGAGGCTGCGTTGGCGTTGAACGCGCAGGTTGCGATTGCCGCACCGGATTTCCAGCTGCTGTTCGAACGGGCCCCCGGCCTGTATTTAGTGCTGGATACCGATTTCAACGTCATCGCCGCCAGCGATATTTACCTGCAGACGACCTTGACCCGGCGCGAGTCCATCCTGGGGCGCAATCTGTTCGACATCTTTCCGGTCAATCCCGCCGAGCCGGAAGGCGAGGGCTCGCGCAATCTGCGCATTTCTTTGCAGCGCGTGCTGGCCACCGGAGTCGAGGACAGCATGGCGATGCAGAAATACGATATCCCGCGGCCGGACGGCAGTTTCGAAGAGCGCTATTGGAGTCCGACCAACTGGCCGGTGAAGCGCGCAGACGGCAGCGTGGCCTGCATCATTCACAGCGCGCAGGACGTCAGCGAGTTCGTGCGCCTGAAACGGAGCCAGCCGCAGCAGAGTCAGCCGGCGGAATGGCGGGCAATGGACGCGGCGGCGCTAGAAGCGGAAATGGTGAACCAGCATGCGCAAATCGCCCGGGCCAACACCGATCTGAAGGAATCCAATAACGAGCTGGCCCGCTTGAATCAGCAGATGCGCGAGCTGGATCAGATGAAGACCCGCTTCTTCGCCAATGTCAGCCATGAGTTGCGCACGCCGCTGACCCTGATTCTGGGTCAGGTAGAACGCTTCCTGACAGGCCAGGCCGAGCCGGAGGAGAGCCCCAATCTGCTGATGATCCAGCGGCAGGCGCGCATGTTGCTGCAGCAGGTCAACGATTTGCTGGACGTGGCCAAGCTGGACGCGGGGGAACTGAAGCTGCGCTACGCGCAGCTGGACCTGGCCGAGCTGGTGCGTCACGTGGCCTCTTATTTTACTTCGCTGGCCAGCGACCGGCATATCGACTATCAAGTGGCGGCGCCGAAAACGGCGTCGGCGCAGGTGGACGCGATCAAATTGCAGCGCGTATTGCTGAACCTGCTGTCCAATGCCTTCAAGTTCACGCCGGACGGCGGCCGCATTCAGATTGCGCTGGAGCTGAGAGGAAGCCAGGCCGGCATCCGGGTGCAGGACAACGGGCCCGGCGTGCCGGCCGAGATGCGCGACAAGGTGTTCGAGCGCTTCGTGCAAGTGGAGGACGGCGATTACGGCCGGCACGGCGGCACCGGGCTTGGCCTGGCCATCGTCAAAGAATTCATCGAACTGCACCATGGCAATGTGAGCTTGTTCGCCGCGGAGGGCGGCGGCGCCTTGTTCCGCCTCAGCCTGCCTCTGTTGGCGCCGGCGGGTGCGCCGATAGAGTCGGAAGACTTGCGTCTGGACGATTTGCTGGCCGGCGGCGCGGTGCCCGCGCCCGCGTCGCCGCAGGCCGAGGGGGGCGCCGCGCCGGACAAGGGCGGCCAGGCGTTGGTGCTGCTGGTGGAGGACAACATCGATATGAGCGCCTTCATTGCCGGCGCGCTGAGCAAGCATTATCGGGTGATGACGGCGCCGGAGGGCGGCCGCGGCCTGCGTTTGGCGCAGAGCGAGCAGCCGGACCTGATCATCAGCGATCTGATGATGCCGGGAATGGGCGGAGAAGAGTTTGTGTCGGCTTTGCGCGGCAACCGCCAGACCGAGGACATCCCGGTGGTGATGCTGTCGGCGCGCGCCGACGATTCGCTGCGGCTGCGTATGCTGCAGAACAGCGTGCAGGAGTTCTTGTTCAAGCCGTTTTCGGTGGCGGAGCTGCTGGCGCGGGTGGGGCGCTTGATCGGCGAGCGCCGACGCTCGGCGATGCGCTTGAAGCAGGCGCTGTACGCAGCGGAACAAATCGCCTGGGAGCTGGACCTGGGCGACGGGGTCTTGCACGAAGAGGGGCCGGTGGGGCGGATTTTCGGGCGGGCCGAGGATTATCGTCACGACAGTCTGGACGCCTTGCTGGCGCAAATCCATCCGGAGGATCTGAACGAGTTGCGTCGGCGCTGGCAGGCCTTGCCGGCCGAGGCCGGAGAAAGCCTGCACGAGTGTCAGTTTCGCGTCGCCCTGCCGGAGGCGGGGCAGGTCTGGATGCAGGTGAGCGCCAGCCTGTGGCGGGACGAACAGGGGCGGCCGCGGCGCGCGATGGGCTTTGCCCGCGACGTGTCCACGCTGAAGCGTTCGCAGCTCAATATCGAGTTTCTCGCCAAGCACGACAGCCTGACTCAACTGCCCAACCGCGTGCAGTTGAACGAGCGGCTGCAATGGAGCTTGAGGAATCATCGGCGCTCAGGGCGGAGTCTGTATCTGCTTTTGGTGGACCTGGACGATTTCCGCTTCATCAACGACAACCTTGGGCATGAGGTGGGGGACCGCCTGTTGCGCATCGTGGCTGAACGCTTGCGCGCCTGCGTGAGCGGCCACGATCTTTTGTTCCGCATCGGCGGCGACGAATTCGTCGCCTTGGCCGAGAACGCCGCCGACGGCGCGGCCGACAGCCTGGCCGAGCAGGTGCTGGCGGCGCTGGCGGCGCCGTACCAGGACGGAGACCACCGCTATTTCCTGTCCGCCAGCATCGGCATCAGCTGCTATCCCTGCGACGCGGACACGCCGGAAGGGCTGATGCGCGATGCGGATATGGCGATGTACCGCGCCAAGTACGCGGGCAAGAACGGTTATTGCTTCTTCTCCGAGGATATGGCGGACGGCGTGCGCCAGCGCCTGCAAGTGGAGACCGGCTTGCGTCAGGCCTTGCAGCGACGGGAACTGCGGCTGGAGTACCAGCCGCAGATGACGCTGCGCAGCCAGGACATGCTGGGGATGGAGGCGCTGTTGCGCTGGGAGCTGGACGGGCGCAAGCAGTCGCCGGCGGAGTTTATCGCCATCGCCGAAAAAACCGGCCTGATCATCGATATCGACGAGTATGTGTTTCGCAATGTCTGCAGCCAGGTGATGGCCTGGAGAGGGCAGGGCCTGCCGCCCTGGCGCGTCAGCGTCAATCTGTCGGCGCGCTTCTTCGGCTTGCCGGACGCCGTCGCGCGTTTGCGCGCGATCGCCGAGGAAAGCGGCGCGCCGCCGGAGCAACTGTGCCTGGAAATCACTGAGGGCACGCTGATGGACGCGGACAGCGCGATGAAGGCCTTGCCGACGCTCAAGCGCATGGGCTTTCACATCAGCGTGGACGACTTCGGCACCGGTTTTTCCTCGCTGTCCTATCTCAAGCGGCTGCCCATCGATGAATTGAAGATAGATCGCAGCTTCATCATGCGGCTGGACAGCGACGAGCGCGATCTGGCCATGGTGGCGGCCATCGTGTCCATGGCGGAAAGCCTGAGCCTGCAAGTGCTGGCCGAGGGCGTGGAAACCGAATCCCAGCACGCCTTGCTGCTGGCGCGCGGCTGCCATAGCGGCCAGGGCTATCTGTATTCGCGCTCCTTGCCCCCGAGGAGCTGGTGTCCTGGTGGCGCGGCCGTTTCGAGTGTTTCACGGGGCGGGCGGATTGATGCCCGGCGCCGTTTCGCCGGGCAGCCAGCGCCGGTACAGCGCGGCGAAACTGCCGTCGCGCTTCATCTCGTCCAGCGCCTGTTGCCAGGCCTTGATCACCGCGTCAGGGGTCTGACGGGAAAAGGCGATGTAGCCGTAGGTGTGGGAAAAGGTCAGCGCCTTGCGCACTTGGGCCGGGTCGAAGCCCTGCTGGCGCAATTGATGCGGCAAGGTGGTGTTTTCGCTGACGATGACGTCGGCGCGCTTGCGCATCAACATGGTCAGCAACTGGTCCGGCGTGGCCACGGTGGCCAGGTTGGAGAAGTTCTGCGCGCTCAGCAGCTGTTGCAGATACCAGTCTCTCACCACCATGATTTGCGGCAGTTTGCGGGCGTCATCCAGCGTTTGCAGTTTGATCGGGCTGTCGCGCCTCACAAACAGGCAGCCCAGGGTTTCGGTGACCGGGCCCACCCATTTGAACATGCGCTCCCGTTCCGGGGTGCGGTTGGTGTTGAACAGCACGGTGTTCGGCTGCTGTTGCGCCTGGCGATAGCCGCGCGCCCAAGGCACCACGGCAATGGGGTCGTGGTTGCCGACGCGGCGTTGTATCCCTTGCACCACTTCCACCACCAGGCCGGCGGCCTTGCCGTCTTGCTCGAAAGTCAGCGGTGGGTCATCCTCGGTCAGGATGTCCAGCGCAGGGCCGGGCGCCGCGCGCAGCGGCGCGGCGACAAAGCTGGTCAAAAACAGGGCAAGCAGGCAGTGGCGGCGGTTCATGTCGATGGCGCTTTGTATTCTGGCTGTCCGCTTTGACTGTAGCGGCAATTTGCGCCGGGCTCAAACTCCATCCTTGGCCGCGTCGCGAATATGAATATGCATAATCGATGGTTTGTTTTTTTCGCTTATTCGCTTAACCTTCGTTTCTGATACTGAAGATGCCATGCAGTTTGATGAGGAAATGCCGATGAACAAGCAATTGACGCTGTTGGCCCTGGCCCTGGCGCCTACCCTGGCGCTGGCCGCGCGCCCGTTGACGGTGTGCACCGACGCCAATCCGGAAGGTTTCGACGTGGTGCAGTACAACTCCCTGGTCACCACCAACGCGTCGGCGGACGTGCTGATGAACCGCCTGGTCGAATACGATCCGGCCGCCCGCAAAGTGGTGCCGGGCCTGGCCGCGTCTTGGCAGGTCAGCGACGACGGCCTCGGTTACACCTTCAAGCTGCGGCCCAATGTGGCCTTTCACTCCACCGATTACTTCAAGCCTGGCCGCAAGCTGACGGCCGACGACGTGGTGTTCACTTTCGAACGCATGCTCAATCCGGCCCATCCTTGGTACAAGAGCGCGCCGAACGGCTATCCGCACGCGCAATCCATGCAGTTTCCCAAGCTGATCAAGGCGGTGCAGAAGGTGGACGCCAATACTGTGCGTTTCGAGCTCAACTATCCGGAAGCCACCTTCCTGTCCAGCCTGACCATGGGCTTCGCGTCCATCTATTCGGCCGAGTACGCCGGGCAGTTGCAGGCTGCCGGCCGCCAGGCGGACTTGAACGCCAAGCCAATCGGCACCGGGCCCTTCATCTTCCGCAGCTTCCAGAAGGACGCCGTGGTGCGCTACGCGCCTAATCCGGCTTATTGGGGAGCCAAGCCCAAGGTCGGCGCGCTGATTTACGCGATCACGCCGGATTCGGCGGTGCGCGCGCAGAAGCTGAGGGCCGGCGAATGCCAGCTGGCCTTGTCGCCCAAGCCGCAGGACGTGCTGGCGGCCAAGGCGGATCCCAAGCTGCGGGTTCTGCAAACGCCGGCCTTCATGACCGCCTTCGTCGCCTTCAACAGCCAGAAAAAACCGTTGAACAACCCCTTGGTGCGGCAAGCGCTCAACCTGGCTTTCGACAAGAACTCTTATCTGAAAACGGTGTTCGACAATACCGCCACCGCGGCGGACTTGCCTTATCCGCCGAATACCTGGAGCTACAACAAGGGGGCCAAGCCCTATCCTTACGATCCGGCGCGCGCCAAGAAACTGCTGGCCCAAGCCGGCTATCCCGACGGTTTCGAAACCACGGTGTGGGTGCGGCCCAGCGGCAGCACGCTGAATCCCAATCCCAAGGCGGGCGCGGAGCTGCTGCAGTCCGACCTGGCCAAGATCGGCGTCAAGGTGCAGATCAAGGTGATTGAGTGGGGGGAGCTGATCAAGCGCGCCAAGGCCGGCGAACATGAGCTATTGTTCATGGGCTGGGCCGGCGACAACGGCGACCCCGACAACTTCCTGACCCCGCAGTTTTCCTGCTCGGCGGTGCAGTCCGGCACCAATTTCGCGCGCTTCTGCGACGCCAAGCTGGACAAGCTGATCAGCGACGGCAAGAAGAGCAGCGATTTCGCCCAGCGCGCCAAGTTGTATCTGGCGGCGCAGAAGTTGATCCAGGAGCAGGCCTTGTGGCTGCCCTTGGCCCACCCCACGGCGTATGCCTTGGCGAGCAAGGATTTGAGCGCTTACGCCGTCAGTCCGTTCGGGCGGGTGGACTTTGGACGAGCGCAGTTGAATTGAGACCGGCGGGCCGGTTGTCGACGGCCGGCCCGTCAGGCTTTGTCAGCATAAGCGAGGAAATGCCGGTTAATGTTCGAATGCGAACTTGCCTGTGCATATTTCCCCGCTTTAAGTAATTCAACATCGTATTTTTGTTGAAATGTTGTTTTAGCGTATTTATTTTTTCGATTAGAAACTAGCTGCTTTCTAAGGGCGACATTGCTTGAGTGTCTGCTTGTTATCTTGAGGCGGGTCGTCAAGCAGAGAAGACCGACGGAGAGGGCGTGACGATGTCGATGACGGTCGCCGAGCATCGTCATTGCTATGGCGCGTTTTTGTTCACATCCGCGGCGATCTTGCCGCTATTTTCGCGCGTTGCGCGGACGCCACGCCGGCGGCGAGTCCATGCTGGGGGCGTCTGGCAAGACAGTAAGCCGCGCAAAATGTTCCAAATCATCAAAACTACGCAATTTAATAATAGTAATTTTAATATTTGCGACCTCTTTTTAAGAGTTATTGGGAAATAACTTTAAAAAGAACAGCATTTTTCCGGCTATCCCTAGTTGAAACTACTCACTGGCCTATTTAGCGTGCGCTCGCCCTCGCTTATGGCAAAAGTTTCGCGTATCATCAGACCTTGGTTGGGATAAACATGACATAAGAATATAATGCAAACTAGACGAACACAACAAAGTCGTAGGGAGTCCACCATTGGGAAACTGGTGGAAGCGGCCATCGAGTGTCTGCTGGAGTTTGGCTATCACGGTACCAGCGTGCAGCTGATCTGCAGCCGGGCCGGTGTCTCCCAGGGAGCCCTATTCCGCCATTTCGCCACCAAGAACGAACTGATGTTGCCGGTAGGGCGCAAGGTAGTCGACGATATTTTCGAGGCCGGCCTCAAGCTGGCGGCGGAAATGTCCAGCACGATGCCGGAGGAGGAACGGATCGTCGCGCTGATGAAGGCGCTGGTGCTGTCGCCGCGTCACATCGTGCTGATGGAACTGCTGATGGCGGCTCGAACCACCGCCGATCTGCGGGAAATCTTCCTGGCAAGTTCCAGCAATTACTTCCGCGACCGCTTCGTCGCCATGATGGCCTCGCTGTTTCCGCGTTACGCCATTTCCACCGGCTTCTTCGCCACCTTGCTGACCATGATGACCACCTTCCACGGCATGGCCTTGTACCGGATGCTGAACGAGCATCCCGAAGGCGACAAAATGCGGGAACAGTGGTTGCAGACCGCTCTGCGCAGCGAGCTGGAACGCATTCGCGCCGAAGGCGCGGACAGCCGCAATCCTTTATACCAACTGCCGTTCTAAGAACTTGTTCAAAGTCCGCCGCACGCTGCGAAACGCGATGCGGGGAGCGCCGTTTCGAAACGCAGATGCGCGGCATGCGCATAGCGTTTTCTCGGCGGTTTTCGTCTCCGCTCGCGAGCCCGTGAACGGGTTTCAAGCCTATCCCCTGCCGGCCGGCGGAAACTGAAGCTTGACGCTGAGGCCGCCGCCGGCGTTGCGGCTCAACTCCACGGTCGCCCCATGCCGGTGGGCGATCTCCCTGACGATGGCCAGGCCCAGGCCGCTGCCGCTGCTGGCGGCGCCGGCGATGCGGTAAAAACGCAGCCATACCTTGTCTTGTTCCGCCTCGGCGATGCCGGGGCCGTTATCGTCGACGCGCAGCCACGGCGCCGGCAGCGCCCCGGCCGCGATCGTGATCCGCGCATCGCCGTTGCCGGGATGATAGCGGATGGCGTTGTCCAGCAGATTGCCCAGCAATTCCCGCAGCAGACCGGCGTTGCCGCGCACCCATACCGTTTCCTCCCCCTCGTAACCCAGATCCGCGCCCTGGCCATGAGCCCAGGGCGCTTGTTCCAGCGCCCATTCCCTGATCCAGGCGGCCAGGTCCATATCGTCCAGTTCGATGGCCTGGCCGTTGTCCGGCTCCACCCGCGCCAGTTGCAATAGCTGATGCACGCCGTGGCTGGCGCTGTCCAGCGAGGCGAGCAATTTGTCCAGCTGCTGGCGCAATGAGGCTTCCAGTGTCTGGCGTCGCGCCAGCTCCGCCTGCGTCCGCATCACCGCCAGCGGCGTCTTCAACTGATGGGCGGCGTCGTCGATGAAGCGGCGGCGCGCCGCCTGCAATTTATGCCAGCGCACGCCCTGCTGATTCAGCGCGTCCACCAAGGGCGTCAACTCGGTGGGCAGCTCGCGGCTGGGCAGGGGGCTGAGATCGGTTTCCTTGCGCGCCACCACATTGCGCGACAAGCGGCGCAAGGGCCGCAGGCTATGGCCGACCGCCAGCAGCACGATGGCGAGCATGATGGCGCCGAGCAGCGCCTCCTGCGCCAGGGAGCCGATGAGCAGGGTGCGCGCCAGCTGCTCCCTGGACTCCGGGGTTTCCGCCACCTGTATCCACACGTCCTGGCTGCGCAGCGTGCTCATGTCGCGCACCGACAGCCTCAAGGTCAGCAAGCGCAGCGTTTCGCCGTGGTAGGAAATGTCCATGTAATCGGGCTGGTAGCGGATGGTCTCGCGCCGGCGCGGAGGCGGCAGTGGCAGATCGTCGTAACCGGTGAGCAGCGCGCCGTCCGAGCGGCTGACGCGGTAGAACACCTTGCCGGAGGCGTTGGACTCGAACATTTGCAAGGCGAAATAGGGTATGTCCACGCTGACGGCGCCGTCGTGGGCGGCGACGCCGTCGGCGATGGCGCGGCCGGAGCTGAGCAGCATGCGGTCGAAAGCGGTGTTGGCCGCCTGCAAGGCGCGGTCGTAAGTCATCCAGCCGTCCAGCGCCAACATCAGCAGCAGCGGAACGGACAGGCCGAGCAGCAATTGCTTGCGCAAGCTGGCGGGTTTGAGGCGGGAGAGGGCGAGTCGCATTTACGGTGTGGTCAATAGATAGCCCAGCCCGCGCAAGGTGACGATGGAAACCGGCTGGCCGGCCAGCTTCTTGCGCAAGCGGTGCACATAGATTTCGATGGCTTCGGCGCTGCCGCTTTCGTCCAGGCCGAAAATCTTTTCCGACAGCTGGCTTTTGCCTATGGCCTTGCCGCCTTGCAGCATCAGCACTTCCAGCACCGCGTGCTCGCGCGGCGTCAGGTGCAGCGCGTCGCCGCTCAACTGAAACTGGCGGCCGACGCTGTCGTAGCTGAGGGGGCCTAATTCCAGCTGCGGACTTTCGCGGCCGTGGCTGCGGCGGATCAGCGCGCGCACCCGCGCTTCCAGTTCGTTGAGGTCGAAGGGCTTGGCCAGATAGTCGTCGGCGCCCAGGTCCAGCCCGCGCACCCGTTCTTCCACCGAGCCGTGCGCGGTCAGGATCAGCACCGGCAGCGTTTGCTTGCGGGCGCGCAGCCGGCGCAGCACCTCCCAGCCGTTGAGCTTGGGCAGGTCCAAGTCCAGGATGGCCAGCGCGTAATCCTGGGTGCGCAGCACATGATCGGCGTCGCTGCCGTTGAGCATGCAGTCCACGGCGAAACCGGCCTGGCGCAAGGCCTGGGCCAGTGATTCGGACAGGGCCGGATTGTCTTCCACCAAGAGCAGGCGCATGGTTGGGTCACTGAAAGCGGATTGAAAGCTTTACTCTAATATCATGGCTGGGGAAGCGAAGCCAATAGAGCTGCGCGATTCGAAAGATGTCGCGAACATCTTCATCTACCTAGGAGCAACACCATGAATAGAGTCAGAAGCTTGTCCGCGCTGTGCTGTGCGCTGGGTTCCGCCGCCGCCTGGGCGGCCGTGCCCGCCGGCTATCCCGCCAGTTATCAGAATCTGGTGGACGCCGCCGTCAAGGAGGGCAAGGTGGTGGTGTATTCGGCCACCGACAGCGCCGCGGCGCGGCCCCTGATCAAGGATTTCCAGGCCTTGTACCCCGGCGTCAAGGTGGAATACCACGATATGAACAGCACCGAGATCTACAATCGCTTCATCAGCGAGAACGCCGCCAGCAGCGCCAGCGCCGACGTGGTGTGGAGCTCGGCGATGGATCTGCAAGTGAAGTTCGTCAATGACGGCTACGCCGCCAGCTACGCTTCGCCGGAGGCGGCCAATCTGCCGTCCTGGGCGCATTATCAGCAGCAGGCCTACGGCACCACTTACGAGCCGGTGGCCATCGTCTACAACAAGCGCTTGCTGAAGCCGGAGGACATCCCGCAGACCCGCGCCGATCTGGTGCGCATCCTCAAGGCGAATCCGGCTCGCTTCAAGGGCAAGGTCACCACGTACGATGTGGAGAAGTCCGGCGTCGGCTTCAACTTCCTGACCCAGGACGTCCGCCATAACGCCAACGGCGCCTGGGAACTGGCGCGCGCGCTCGGCGCCAGCGGCGTCAAGCTGCAAACCTCCACCGGCGCGATGATGGAGCGGATTTCCTCGGGCGAAAACCTGATCGGCTACAACATCCTCGGTTCCTACGCTTACGCCAAGGCGAAGAAGGACCCGGCCATCGGCTATGTCTATCCCAAGGATTACACCCAGGTGGTCAGCCGGCTGGCCATCATCTCCAAGAAGGCGCGCAATCCCGGCGCGGCGCGGCTGTGGCTGGACTATTTGCTGTCCAAGCGCGGCCAGAGCGTGCTG
Source organism: Chromobacterium sp. Beijing (assembly GCF_021496765.1). Taxonomy (NCBI): domain Bacteria; kingdom Pseudomonadati; phylum Pseudomonadota; class Betaproteobacteria; order Neisseriales; family Chromobacteriaceae; genus Chromobacterium; species Chromobacterium sp. Beijing. The sequence goes on along the minus strand of NZ_CP053750.1, from coordinate 2,687,573 downwards.
GCCAACCAGTCCGAGCTGTTCTCGCTGCGCAGCGACGTGAGCGGCGCGGCTTCCATCGCCGCCTTGAACCAGCAATTGGGCGGCAGCGCCAAGCCTATCCAGGTGGGCACCGGCCTGCTGGTCTATCTGGACCAGGCCAAGCGGCTGGATTTCATGCGTCAGTGGCAGCAGGCGCTGAAGAAATAGCGTCCCCTTCCGGCCATTGCGGCCGACGTTTCCAATGACTCAATCAGCCGTCCGCCGCGCGCGGACGGCGCAGAGGCCTGCGCGCAGGCCTGGGAGCAAGCATGAATTCCTCGATTAATCCGACCGCCCCCGCCGCGGCCGCCCAGCCCCGCGCGCGCGGCGGCTGGCCGCGCTGGAGCGCCGCCAGCCGCTGGCTGGTCTTGGGCGCGCTGGCCTTGCTGGTGCTGGCCCCGCTATCGCTGGTGGTCTATCAAAGCCTGCTGGATCAGCCCTTCTTCATGGCGGACAAGAATGTGGGGCTGGCCGCCTACCGCTTTGTGTTCGCCGATCCCGATTTCTGGTCCGCGCTGGGCAACTCTCTGGTGATCGCCGCCGGCATGGCGCTGATCGCCATTCCGCTGGGCGGGGTGCTGGCCTTCTTGATGGCGCGCACCGATTTGCCCGGCCGGCGCTGGCTGGAGCCCTTATTGCTGACGCCGGTGTTCGTATCGCCGATGGTATTGGCCTTCGGCTACGTGGTGGCGGCCGGACCGGTGGGGTTTTACTCCCTGTGGTTCAAGCAGTGGTTCGGCGTGGAAGAGGTGCCGTGGAATATTTATTCCCTGCTCAGCATCGCGGTGGTGGCGGGGCTGACCCATGTGCCGCATGTCTATCTGTACGCGTCGGCGGCGCTGCGCAATCTGGGCTCGGACGTGGAAGAGGCCGCGCGGGTGGCCGGGGCCGGTCCTTTTCGCGTGGCGCGCGACGTCAGCCTGCCGATGGTGATGCCCTCCATGCTGTTCGCCGGCGTGCTGGTGGTCTTTCTGGGGTTTGAAGTCTTCGGCTTGCCGCTGGTGTTGGGCGACCCGGAGGGCCATCTGGTGTTGGCCACTTATCTGTACAAGCTGACCAATAAACTCGGCGTGCCGTCCTATCACCTGATGGCGGCGGTGGCGGTGTGCCTGATCGCCATCACCTTCCCGCTGGTCCTGTTACAGCGCCGCTTATTGCGCAGCGCTCAGCGTTTCGTCGCGCTCAAGGGCAAGGCCGGCCGTCAGCATCCGCTGTCGCTGGGGCCGTGGCGCTATCTGGCGCTGGCCATCGTGCTGTTATGGCTGTTCCTCACCGTGGTGGTGCCGATTTCCGGCATCGCGCTGCGCTCGGTGGTCAGCCATTGGGGCGAGGGCGTGTCCTTGCTGGAGACTTTGACGCTGGATCATTACGCCTTGGTGTTCGAGGAGGACAACATCGTCCGCGCCATCGTCAACACCCTGGGCGTCGGCATCATCGGCGGCGCGCTGGCGGTGGGCTTTTATACCCTGGTCGGTTTCGCCGGACATCGCCGCAATGATTGGGGCGCTCGTCTGTTGGACTATCTGGTACTGCTGCCGCGCGCGGTGCCGGGCATTCTGGCAGGCCTGGCCTTCCTGTGGGTGTTCCTGTTCGTGCCCGGCCTGCAGGGCGCCAAGAACAGCATGCTGTCGATCTGGCTGGCTTACACCGTGGTCTGGCTGGCCTATGGCATGCGTCTGGTGCAGAGCGCCCTGCTGCAAGTGGGGCCGGAGCTGGAAGAGGCCGCCCGCACCGCCGGGGCCAGCCAGCGGCGGACCAGTCTGGACGTGACCTTGCCCTTGATCCGTTTCGGCCTGCTGTCCAGCTGGCTGCTGATCTTCATGATTTTCGAGCGGGAGTATTCGACCGCGGTGTATTTGCTGTCGCCGGGCACCGAAGTGATCGGTTCCTTGCTGGTGTCCTTGTGGGCCACCGGCGCGGTGGACCAGGTGGCGGCCTTGTCGGTGATCAATATTCTGATGGTGGGCGCCGGCTTGGCGCTGGCCTTGCGTCTGGGAGTGAAACTGCATGACTAAGCTGAGCGTGCGCGATCTGCATCTGAATTATGAGCAGAATCCTATTTTGAAGGGTGTTTCCTTTGATCTGGCCGCCGGCCAGGTGGTGTCCTTGCTTGGCGCTTCCGGCAGCGGCAAAACCACTTTGCTGCGCGCCATCGCCGGGCTGGAACAGCCGTCGGCCGGTCAAATCCTGCTGGACGGCCGCCCCTTGTACGACGCGTCCGCCGGCTGCAATCTGGCGGTGGAGCAGCGCTCTCTGGGCCTGGTGTTCCAGTCTTACGCCTTGTGGCCGCACCGCACCGTGGCGCAGAACGTCGGCTATGGCTTGAAGCTGCGCCAGACCCCGACGGCGGAGATCGCCGCGAGGGTGAGGCAGATCCTGGACAAGCTGGGGCTGGGGCATTTGGCCGAGCGCTATCCGCATCAATTGTCCGGCGGTCAGCAGCAGCGCGTGGCCATCGCCCGCGCGCTGGTCTACAACCCGCCGGTAATCCTGCTGGACGAGCCCTTGTCCAATCTGGACGCCAAGCTGCGCGAAGAGGCGCGCGCGTGGTTGCGCGAACTGATCGTGTCGATGAACCTGTCCGCCTTGTGCGTCACCCATGACCAGGGCGAGGCGATGGCGATGTCGGACCAGATTTTGTTGTTGAAGAACGGCCGTATCGAACAGGCCGGCAGTCCTACCGACTTGTATTCCGCGCCGGCTTCCCTTTATACCGCGCAATTCATGGGCGCCAACAATACCTTGCGGGCCAAGGTGGCGGCCAGAAACGGCGACAGCGTGACCTTGCAGGGCGAGGGCTGGCAGCTGCGCGCCACCGCGAGGCAGACGCTGGAGGTGGGGCAGCAGGCCGAGGCGGTGATCCGCTTGGAGCGGCTGAGGGTGCAAGACGAGCCCGGCGGCAACAGCTTGCCGGCGCGGCTGATCGCATCGATGTATCTGGGAGATCGCTGGGAATACCTGTTGCAGCACGGCGATCTGCGTTTGCGCGCCTTTGGTCAGCAGGCCAAGCCTAACGGTGAGTGCTGGGCGGAGTTTGGCTTGGAGGATACCTGGGCGTTCGAGGCCGCCTCGGCCTGAGAGGTTCTGTGTGCTTGTTCGGTCGGGGGCAAGCTTGGCTTGCCCTTTTTCATGGCCGCTTGTTGGGGGGAGTTGAAACCCTGCCAGGTGGGCTTCACCAGTTGTGGAGCAGAGTTGAGATTAGGGGCGGAGTTGTGGTCCCGGTTCGGTTTGGTATGGCGTTTTAGACTGTGTGCCTTTGGCCACCATTGTTTAATCTGATGGTGAATAGAACGTCTAAGCAATGAAAAAGGCCCGCTTGCGCGGGCCTTTTTCTCATTCATGTTCGTAGGTTCTTGCGTCGAACCGACAAATTAGAATGCGTGGATCATGTTCAGGCCGAAAGCCTTCAGATCCTTGTTGGCGTTGTTCACGCCGCCTTTAACGTCGATCTGACCGTATTGCGCGCCGAAGGTGGTGCGCTTGGAGATCGCGTAGTCAACACCCAGAACGTACTGGTTGTAGCCGCTGTCATTCAGCTTAGCACCGCCGATTTCAACCTTGTCGCCACGGGCGTAGGTGAATTTCGGGGTAAAGGCACCCAGAGTGTAGGCCGCGGTCAGAGCGTATTCGCGGGTCTTAACGTTTTGAGTCAGGTCAACGTTGGTCAGATTCAGGCCTTTGCTAACCAGATCGTACCAAGTGGAGCCTTTAACTACGTCCAGGCCGCCTTTTTCTTGTTGGTAACCGAAAGCAACCAGCAGGTTGTTGGCGTTGTAGCCAACTTCCAGGCGATGCTTGTCGTTACGACGGGAGCTGACGCTGTCGATAATAGCGGTGCCTTCGCGTTGGAAGCTGTACTTACCGAAGAAGCCGCTGTTTTCGTAGCCCAGACCCAGATTGTAAACTTCGCGGTCGGATTGAACTTTGCCAGTGATTGCGTCAGCAGTACCGGCTTTGTTCTCTTTGGTGCCGTATTGCAGAGCGGCGCTGAAGCCAGCGATGCTAGGCAGATCGTAACGCACGGAGTTCTTCAGACGGTTGCCGTCGCGGGTGAAGATGCCCAGACCCAGAGCGTCGTTGCGGTATTCCCAGCTGTCGACGATGCCCATGTCGCTGTCCATGAAGTTGGACACGTTGCCCAGGCGCAGAGTGCCCAGGTCGCTTTGCAGGCCGATGAAGGAGTTACGGTTAGCAAAAGTACCGCTACCGGAGCCGCTACGGGTTTGGCCGTCGATGCCAAAACCAGTTTCAACTTGCCAGATAGCCTTCAGACCGTTGCCCAGGTCTTCTTTGCCTTTGAAGCCGATACGGGAACCCAGGTCGTCGATGTTGGTTTGCTTGGTGGAACCATTGTCAACGTATTCAACGCCGCCTTTGATTTTGCCGTAGATGGTCACGTCAGCGAAAGCTGCAGCCGGCAGAGTGGCTACCAGCAGGGCGATCAGACTCTTTTTCATGGTCAAGTCATCCTTTTATATGGGTTTAGGAATGTGAGCAAATGCTATTGGCTAAGTTGTGTAAATGCAACTTTTCGGTAAATGCGGTGTTGCAAATCAACAACCAATTGTTGCTTTGTGTGTGTGGTTTTACATGGGAATGTCTGGCTAAGCCAATGAAATAAAGGGGTAAATCATGAAATAGACTCATTGCGTGCAGGTGTTGTAAAAATGCACTTGTTGGTCGAAAGCCTGATGCCATAAGGATATGGGCGGGAAGGGGAAGGGTGGAGTAATTCAGGGCGATGCAAAAAAATAAGCCCGCGGAGGGCGGGCTCAAAAATCAACGTGACTTGAAGAGAATTCACGATGCCGCAAGACGCACATCAGAATGAATTCACAATCGAATCATAATAGAAAGCGATGTCTATGTAAATAGGCTGAAGCTAGACTGATTTCTTGAGCGTTCGCTAATGGGCGTGAGCGTTAACTTGTTGTTTGTAAAATATATTTTGTTTTGTTTTGTCTGTTTTGAACCTATGCAAGGTTTACGGCCTGGACGTGCGTCCGCATAGATTGTTTGGTTTTCCGGTTTTAGATTTAGCTTCTTTCACTGGCTTCGCTTCCCGGTTAAGGTAGGCGAGTGGCATAGAGGAGCGCTGCGCGACTCGCCTTATATAGAAGGAAGGACTGACGAGATGAAACTGGAAACCCTGGCGGTGCATGCCGGCTATGCGCCGGATCCGACGACCAAGGCGGTGGCGGTGCCCTTGTACCAAACCACCAGCTACGCTTTCGACAGCACCCAGCATGGAGCGGATCTGTTCGACCTCAAGGTGCAGGGCAATATCTACACCCGCATCATGAACCCGACCACCGATGTGCTGGAGAAGCGGGTGGCGGCTTTGGAAGGCGGGATAGGCGCGCTGGCGGTGGCTTCCGGCATGGCGGCGATCACGTACGCGATACAAACCATCGCCGAGGCCGGGGACAACATCATCGCCACCAGCACCTTGTATGGCGGCACGTACAATCTGTTCGCCCACACGCTGCCGCAGCTGGGCATCGAGGTGCGTTTCGTCAGCCATCGCCACCCGGAGCGGATCGGCGACATGGCGGACGCGCGCACCAAGGCGGTGTTTTGCGAATCCATCGGCAACCCGCTGGGCAATGTGGTCGACTTCGCCGCCTTCGCCGATCACGCTCATCGTCACGGTTTGCCGCTGATCGTCGACAACACGGTGCCGTCTCCTTATCTATGCAGGCCCTTCGAGCACGGCGCCGATATCGTGGTGCACAGTCTGACCAAGTATCTGGGCGGACACGGCAATAGCATAGGCGGCGCCATTGTCGACAGCGGGCGTTTTCCCTGGGCCGAGCACGCTGAGCGCTTCGCGCGTTTGAACACGCCCGACGTCAGCTACCACGGCGTCAACTATGTGGAAGCGCTGGGCGCGGCGGCCTATATCGCGCGGGCGCGAGTGGTGCCCTTGCGCAATATGGGCGCGGCGCTGGCGCCGTTCAACGCCTTTCTTATTTTGCAGGGCATCGAGACGTTGGCGCTGCGCATGGACCGGATCTGCGCCAACGCGCTGCGCGTGGCCCAGCATCTGCGCGCGCACCCGGCGGTGGAGTGGGTCGAGTACGCCGGCCTGGAAGATCACCCGGACCATGCTCTGGCGCGGCGTTACTTCGGCGGCCGGGCTTCCGGCGTGCTGTCCTTCGGCATCCGCGGCGGCGCGGCGGCCGGCGGGCGCTTCATCGACGCTTTGCAACTGGTGACCCGGCTGGTGAATATCGGTGACGCCAAATCGCTGGCCTGCCACCCGGCCACCACCACCCACCGCCAACTGTCGGCCGATGAGCAACTGCGCGCCGGCGTGCGCCCGGAAATGGTGCGTTTGTCGATAGGCATCGAGCATATCGACGACATCCTGGCCGATATCGACCAGGCGTTGGTCGCGGCGGAACCTTGAGCGGGTCAGGCCCGCCGAAGAGGAAGCGCACTCATATATAGATAAGCTCAGCCGCGGCGCAGCACTTGCGGATTCATGCCGTTGGGCAGGTGATGATGCCATTTGCCGTCGAGAAAGCTTTGGATCACATGCTGGACCTTGCCGTGCAGGGTCCAGCCGGCGTCTCGGGCGATGGCTGAGGCGGACAGAGGCTTGCCGTCGGCCTGCGGCGCCGGGGCAAGGTATTCCAGCGGGTGATTGGCCAGCATGGGGTGGTCGATCTCCTCGCGCGACAACAGGGTCAGCTGATGGTGCTGCGGGTCGCGCGCGATGCGTTGATAGAGCGCGTCGATGGCGTCTTCCGGGCCTTCCAGGATTTGCAGGAAGTCGTCGTTCAGCATCAGCAGCACGCTGACGATGTCCTGGCTCCGGTTGTAGTCGCGGAAACGACGAATGCGGGTTTGCATGGCTTCGGCGGAAACCGGGTGATGGGCTGCGCTGCTGTAGATCAGGCGGATCATCTGCGCTCCTGCCGTGTGGCGAGTGCTTTCGCTTCAGTATAGCGCTTTAGAATCGAGCCAGCTTGAGCCAGCCCAATAGGCAGGCCAGCGCCACGGCGGCGTGAAGCCAGGCGCGGCGGCGGAACAGCCGGGCGCTTTGCCGCGGAGACAGGGTGGTGAGGATCAAGGGCGCGTCTTGATCGTCTCCCTGCAGCAATAAGGACGCCGGCTGCCGCGCCAACTCCTGCTGCAGGGCGACGACTTCGCGCTGCGCCGCCGCGCGCGCTAGCGACCATTCTTGCTCGCTGAGCTGCCCGTCTCCGTCCAGATCGAAGCGGCGCAGCAGGGCTTGTCTGTCGTTTTTCCATTCGGCCAGTTTGGCGCCGATATCCAGGCGAAGGTCCAGCGCGCTGGCGCGCGCGTCCAACCGTCGCAGCCGGCCGCGCACATAGATGGCCTCGCCTTCGTCTATCCATTCCTCTATCAGCAACATGCCGTCCTCATGCCAGCGACGCCGGCGGCGAGCGACCACTTGGGCGCCGCCGGGGAGAATGGTGGCTTCCGCGTCGCCGTCCACCAGGAGAAAGCTGTCGTCGCTGCTGACTTCCGGCGGGTTGGCGCGGGTCGCCAGCCGGTTGGAGCGTTGCATGGCCCAGGTCAGCCAGTCCTCCCAGTCCAGTTTGCCGCGCTCGTCTATGCGCCAGCAGCGGTACCAGGCGCAGCGTCGGCCGCTCAAGGGGCTGTAATTGGGCGCGTTCGGATGGCAGCGGGCCTGGCCGTACAATTCGACTTGGCCCAAGGCCGCGCTGGCCAGTTTAGATGTCGGAGTGTCCGCCACCTGGCGGTAATGGCGGTAATTCAGACGCCAGCCTATCAGCCCGACTGCCGCCGCGATCAGCAGGCCATGGCGGGCCTCGCCGCCAAGCAGCCATGAGGCGGCGGCAAGCAGGTACAGGGCCAAGCCCAGGCCCGGCAGCAGAGAGGCGAACGCCGGCATGTCAGTTGCGCGCGAACAGCGCTTTCATGTCCACGTCGCGGGTTTCCGCGGCGGCGAAGCGCAGCGGCCGGGCCGGCGGGAAATGAAACAGGCGGGCCAGCAGCACGTCGGGGAACTGCTCGATGCGGGCGTTGTGGAGTTTGACCGCCTCGTTGTACAGTTCGCGGCGATCGGCCAGCGCCTCCTCCAACTGGGTGATGCGCGCGCTCAATTGCGCGAACTGCTGGTCGGCCTGCAGCGCAGGATACGCCTCGGCCACCGCGTATAGCTGGCCGATCAGGCCGTGCAAGCGTCCTTCGGCCGCGCCGAGGGCCTCCGGATCCCGGGCTCGGGCGGAGTCGGCCACCGCGCCGCGGGCGGCCATCACTTGCGTTAGGGTTTCTTGTTCGAACTGGGCGTATTGCCGGCATACTTCGACTAGCTTGGGCAATTCGTCGTGGCGTTGTTTGAGGATGACGTCGATATTGGCCCAGCTTTGCGTTAGCTGGTGCTTCAAATTGATCAGCGCGTTGTATAGCGTGATCAAGTAGACGAGGACGACGGCGATGAGGCCGAGGAAAACGGCGAGCTTCATGATGGGGTCTCTCCGGGACAGGCGTCGCCGATGCGCGGCGTCCATGTCGGCATTATCGTGCAAGGCTGTTTTTTTGTCTGCGCCCGGATTCGCGCACGCGCGGGCGGCTTGAGGTTTTCGGGAGGAAGCGTGATTCGGATCAACATCATAGGCGCGGGGCGTCTGGGCAAGACCTTGGCGGCGCTGGCGCGGCGTTCCGGCCGCTACCGGGTGCAGGACGTGATGACGCGCGGCGCGGATTCCGCCGCCGCCGCCTGCGCCTTCATCGGCACGGGGCGTCCGGTGACCGCATGGGCGGAGTTGGCCGCCGCCGACCTGTACCTGCTGGCCGTGCCGGACGCGGCGATCGCCGACTGCGCTTTGCGGCTGGCGGAGACGGAGGTGCCGGCCGGCGCGGTGGTGTTTCACGCCAGCGGCGTCAGCGGATCCGAACTGTTGCGGCCGGCGGCGGCGCGCGGCGCGCACGTCGGCAGCCTGCATCCGGCCTTTTCCTTCGCCGATCCGGCCATCGCGCTTGAGGGGTTTTCCGACGTGCTGTGCGCGCTGGAGGGCGACGCCGAAGCGTGCCTTGTCTTGAGGGAGTTGGCGCAGGCCATAGGCGGGCGGCCGTTTCAATTGGCCGAGGGCGGCAAACCGGCCTATCACGCGGCCTTGTCGGTGGCGTCCAATTATCTGGTGACGCTGACTGCCATCGCGCGGCGGCTGGCCGGCCAGGGCGGGGTGCCCGAGGCGCTGCTGACGCCTTTGCTGGGCGGTCTGATGCGGCAAACGCTGGACAATGCCTTGGCGTTGGGGCCGCAGGCGGCTTTGACCGGGCCCATCGCGCGCGGCGACGCCTCGACGGTGGCCCTGCATTTGCAGGCGATGGACGATGCCGATTTGCGCGCCGCCTACCAGGCCTTGGGCCGGCAGACGGTGGCGCTGGCCGGCGAGCGCCTGTCCGAGCAGGCGCGCCGGCAAGTGCTGAGCGCGCTGGCACCCGCGGAGGGCTCAGGCAGCTAGCGCCACCTTGAACACCTGGCGCAGATAGGCGAGGAAGGTTTCGTCGCTGCACATGGTCTTGCCGGGGCTGTCGGACAGCTTGGCCACCGGCTGGCCGTTGCAGCTGACCAGCTTGAGCACGATTTGCAGCGGTTCCAGTCCCATGTCGTTGGTGAAATGAGTGCCGATGCCGAAGCTGACCTGGATCTGCGGGCTGAAATGGCGGTGCAGGTCCAGCGCGCTGTCCACGCTCAGGCCGTCGCTGAAGGTCAGCATCTTGGTGGCGGGATCGATGCGCAGCTTGCGGTAATGCGCGATCGCCTTTTCGCCCCATTGATAGGGATCGCCGCTGTCGTGGCGCAGACCGTCGAACAGCTTGGCGAAGTAGAGGTCGAAGTCCGCCAGGAAGGCGTCCATGCCCACTACATCGGTCAGTGCGATGCCGAGATCGCCGCGGTATTCCTGCACCCAGGATTCCAGCGCCGCTTTCTGGAAGTCGCGCAGCCGCACGCCCAGCGCCTGGAAGGCCTGGAAGAACTCGTGGGCCATGGTGCCTATCGGAGTGATGCCCAGCTTCCAGGCCAGGTAAACATTGCTGGTGCCGCGGAAAATGTCTGGCAAGGCGGTGTTCAGGCGCTCCACCACATGCTGCTGCCAGTCCCGGCTGAAACGGCGGCGGGTGCCGAAATCGGCGATCAGCAAGGGAAAGCGCTGCTGCGCGGCCTCGCTGTCGCGGAAGCGTTCCAGCACGGCGATTTTCGCTTCCAGCCGGCGCAGGCCCTCGGCGCGGACCTCAGCCGAGTCCAGGCGGCGGAAATACAATTCGTTGACGATGGCGAGCACGAAGATTTCAAAAAACATCGCCTGAACCAACGGGCCCTTGATGCGGATCGCCAGCTCCTCGTCCTGGCAGGACACGGTGATGAAGCGCCGCTGCAGATGGAATAGCTCCAGATAATCGACAAAGTCGCTCTTGATGAAGCGCAGGGTGCGCAGATGGGCCAGCTCTTCCTGGGTGAAGTGCAGCTGGCACAGCCAGTCCAATTGCGCTTCCAGCTCTTTCTTCAGCTGGGTCAAGGGCATGTCCGGGCGGTTGCGGCACTTGAACTCGTACTCGCCGTGCGAGGCCGGGAACTGGTGCAGCACCACTTGCAGCATGGTGAACTTGTAAAGGTCGGTGTCCAGCAGAGAATGGATCAGCGGCGGAATCTTGGCCATGGCGGGCTCAGGCGGCGTGAATGATGAAAATGGCCGGGCGCTTGTGCAGGTCCGGCGCGTCCTTGGGCCAGTCCTTGACCCGGCGGCTGACGATGGTCTGGCTCGGCAGGGTCAGATCGCAGGCCACCGCCAGCCGGGTGGCTGGGGACAGGGTGTCGCGCAATTGCTGCAGCAGCGTGTTGTTGCGGTACGGCGTTTCGATGAAGACCTGGGTCTCGTTGCGCTGGCGCGAACGCAGCTCCAGCTCCTTGACGATTTTTGCCTTGTCGGCGGCGTCCACCGGCAGGTAGCCGTGGAAGGCGAAGCACTGGCCGTTGGCGCCGCTGGCCATCAGGGCCAGCAGGATGGAGGACGGGCCGATCAAGGGCTCCACCCGCAAGCCGCGCTCATGCGCCAGCGCCACCAGTTGCGCGCCGGGGTCCGCCACCGCCGGGCAGCCGGCTTCGGAGATCAGGCCCAGATCGTGGCCATCCAGCAGCGGTTGCAGCAAGGCGGCGACGTCGGCGGCCGGGGTGTGTTCGTTCAGCGTGCTCATGGCGAGTTCGCGGATGGGCGCGCTGACGCCCAGCGCCTTCAGGTGTTTGCGCGCGGTTTTTTCGGCTTCCACCACGAAACGGGTCAGGTGCAGCACTTTGGCGCGCTCGGCTTCGGGCAGCCAGGCGATGGATTCGTCGCCCAAGGGGGCGGGGATCAGGAACAGGGTGCCGCTCATCGCAAAATCTCCACGCCTTCATCGGCCAGCATCGTAATCAGTTTGAACAGAGGCACGCCGATCAGCGCATTGGGATCGTCGGACTCCACGCGCTCCAGCAGCGCGCCGCCCAGGCCCTCGCTCTTGGCGCTGCCGGCGCAGTGCAGCGCGTCCGGCTCGCGTTCCAGATAGTTGCGGATCTGCGCTTCGCTCAGCGCGCGCAGGGTGACGCGGGTGATGCCCACCGCTTCTTGCAGCCGGCGCTCGGCGCTGTTGTACAAGGCCAGCGCCGAATGAAACACCACGGTCCGGCCGCTCATCCATTGCAGCATCTTGACGCCGTTTTCGAACGATCCTGGCTTGCCGATCTGCTGTCCGTCAAGCAAGGCCACTTGATCGGAGCCTATGATCAGCGCTTGCGGATGCTTGTCCGCCAGCGATTGCGCCTTGGTGCGGGCCAGCCGGACCGCGGTTTCCAGCGCGGTTTCGCTCGGCAGCGGGGTTTCGTCGCACACCGGCGGTTCGGCGTGGAAGGGCAGGCCCAGGCGGGCGATGATTTCTTGGCGGTAGCGGGAGGTGGAGGCCAGTACGATCTGCATGATGTGGACGTCGCTTGTTGCGGAGCCGGGGCGGCCTGGCGGCGCGCGCGGAGGGCTCCTTGTTTCTTTTGACAAATCAGGGGAATGGATTGTACCATGCGAGGTTTATGTCTAAACCGATTTTGATCGATCCGCTCAAGTTCGCCCGGGAAGGGCGTTCGCAGGCCGGCAAACTGCCGGTTGGCGAGCTGGATGAGCGCGTGCACAGCGACCTGTCCGACACCTCCGGGAACGTGGAATACGCCCTGGACGGTTTTCGCGACAGCTTGAACCGTTTGTCGCTGCGTCTTCATTTGTCCGGGGAACTCAAAGTGACCTGCCAGCGCTGCATGGAAAGCATGCCGTACAGCCTGGACACCGATTCGGTGGTCACCTTGTTTACCGATCCGGACAAGCTGGAAGAGGCTTGCGAGCAGGACGAGGAGCTGGACGCTATCATCGCCGAGCCGGAACTGAACCTGACGGCGTTGATCGAAGACGAAATCATTATGGGCTTGCCGCTGTCGCCGAAACACGACGACTGCGGCAGGGAAACTCTCTCGCTCGCCAAGGCTGACAAGCCCAATCCGTTTGCGGTGCTGGCGGCGCTTAAGAGACCCAAGTCCGAGTAAAACCCGGATTCGAACTGAATCTACTTGAATTTCTTAGGAGTCGACCATGGCTGTTCAACAGAACAAAAAGTCCCCGTCCAAGCGCGGCATGCATCGTGCACACGATTTTCTGACCGCTCCGGCTCTGGCAGTTGAAGCCAGCACCGGCGAAGCGCACCTGCGCCACCACATCAGCCCGAACGGTTTCTACCGCGGCCGCAAAGTTGTGAAGACCAAGGGCGAGTAATCTCCCCGTTTTCCTACTTTCCCCACTGATTAGGCAGCACTATTACCGCACTCGTTGATGACTATCACCGTCGCGGTTGATGCAATGGGCGGTGACGTTGGCCTCAAGGTTACCGTCCCTGCATCGATCCAATTCCTGCAGAACCATCCCGACACCCGTTTGATTCTTGTTGGCGACCAAGCAGCCCTAGAGGCTGAACTGGCCGCGCATCAAGGCGTCGCGCGTGAACGCATCCGCATCCAGCACGCCACCCAAGTGGTGGGCATGGATGAGGCGCCTCAGCTCGCCTTGAAGAACAAGAAAGATTCGTCGATGCGGGTGGCCATTAATCTGGTCAAAGAAGGCGAAGCTCAGGCCGCCGTGTCCGCCGGCAACACCGGCGCGCTGATGGCGACCGCGCGTTTCGTACTCAAGACCATTCCCGGCATCGACCGTCCCGCCATCGCCAAAATGCTGCCCACCGTCAAGGGCTCGTCTTGCGTGTTGGATTTGGGCGCCAACGTCGATTGCACCCCAGAACAACTGTTGCAGTTCGGCATCATGGGATCCGAACTGGTGGTGTGCCTCAGCGGCAACGCCAGCCCTAGCGTCGGCCTGCTGAACATCGGTTCGGAAGACATCAAGGGCAACGACAATATCAAGAAGACCGCCGAACTGCTGCGCCAGTCCGAGCTCAATTTCCACGGCAACGTGGAGGGCGACGACATCTGTAAAGGCACGGTGGATGTGGTAGTCTGCGACGGTTTTACCGGCAATGTGGCTTTGAAGACAGCTGAGGGGCTGGCTCACATGTTTGCCGTGTTCCTGCGCGAAGAGTTTGGCCGCAGCTGGTGGACGCGTTTGTGCGCGCTGGCCGCGCTGCCGGTGCTCAAACTGTTCAAGAGGCGCATCGATCCCCGCCGCTACAACGGCGCCAGCTTGCTGGGGCTGCGCGGCATCGTGGTGAAAAGCCACGGCGGGACCGACGTCACAGGATTCCGTTACGCGCTGGAGCAGGCTTGCGAGGAAGCCGGTTCCGACGTGATTGGTCACATCGCCGACCGGATTGCGCACCAATTAAACAATCTCAAGCAGTCCGAGGCGGAAGCGAACTGACAACCATGGGCTATTCCCGCATTCTAGGCACCGGCAGCTTTCTGCCCGAGCAGGTGCTCACCAATGCGCAGTTGGCCGAACGCGTGGATACCAGCGACGAGTGGATAGTCTCTCGCACCGGCATCCACGCGCGCCATATTGCCGCAGAGGAACACAAAACCAGCGATCTCGCGCTCAAGGCGGCGGAAGCCGCGATTCAGAGCGCGGGCATCGACAAGCACGAGATCGATCTGATCATCGTGGCCACCACCACTCCCGATATGGTCTTCCCCAGCACCGCCTGTCTGTTGCAGGAAAAGCTGGGCATTCCCGGCTGCGCGGCGTTCGACGTGCAGGCGGTGTGCGCCGGCTTCATGTTCGCGCTGGTGACCGCCAACAACTACATCAAGAGCGGCATGGCCCGCCGCGCTCTGGTGGTGGGCGCGGAAATCATGTCACGGGTGCTGGACTGGGACGACCGTCGCACCTGCGTGCTGTTCGGCGACGGCGCCGGCGCGGTGATTCTCGGCGACTCCGAGGAGCCGGGCATCCTGCACGCCAAGTTGGCGGCGGATGGCCGCTACAAGGACATTCTCAACACTCCGGCCCAGATTTCCGGCGGCAAGATTCAGGGCATGCCCTATCTGCACATGGACGGCCCGGCGGTGTTCAAATTCGCGGTCAAAGCCTTGTCCGACATCGCGGCCAAGACGCTGGCGGAAGCCGGCGTCGACAAGAGCGAAGTGGACTGGCTGGTGCCGCATCAGGCCAATCTGCGCATCATAGAATCCACCGCCAAGCATCTGGGCTTGCCGATGGAACGCGTGATCGTCACATTGCCGCAACAGGGCAATACCTCCGCCGCATCGATTCCGCTGGCCTTGGACTGCGCGGTGCGCGACGGCCGCATTCGTCCAGGCCAGACCGTATTGCTGGAAGGCATAGGCGGCGGTTTCGCCTGGGGCGCTGTATTGTTGAAGATCTGACCCGAAACATTGGCGCGCAAGCCGCCGACGGCTGACCGTGAGGTCACTAGCCTCAGCGATATTTGATCGTTAGGCTTGGCAGACGTCGCCGGTTTGCGTCATTCTTGCGTCGAATTCTCTGGAGTCGACTATGGCGTTTGCTTTTCTGTTCCCGGGCCAAGGCTCGCAAAGCTTGAAAATGATGGACGGCTTTGCCGATCTGCCCGTGGTGAAACACACTTTTGACGAAGCATCGGACGCCTTGAGCGTCGACCTGTGGGCGATGCTGCAGGCGGACTCGGCCGACGAGATCAACGCCACCGTCAATACCCAGCCCATCATGCTGGCCGCCGGCTACGCCACTTATCTGGCCTGGCAGGAGTTGAACGGCCGTCAGCCGACGCTGGTGGCAGGCCACAGCCTGGGCGAATACACCGCCCTGGTGGCGGCGGCGGCTTTGCCCTTCGCCGAAGCGGTGAAACTGGTGCGCCTGCGCGCCGAGGCGATGCAGTCCGCGGTGCCGGTGGGCGTCGGCGCGATGGCCGCCATCCTGAACCTGTCCGACGAGGACATCCGCGCCGCCTGCGCGGAAGCGGCTCAGGGCGAAGTGGTGGAAGCGGTCAATTTCAATTCGCCGGGCCAGGTGGTGATCGCCGGCCATAAGGGCGCGGTGGAGCGGGCCATGGAACAGTGCAAGGCCCGCGGCGCCAAGCGCGCGCTGCCCTTGCCGGTATCGGTGCCCTCGCATTGCGCGTTGATGCGGCCCGCGGCGGAGCAACTGGCCGCGGCGCTGGCGCAAGCGGATATCGGCGCGCCGGCCATTCCGGTGCTGCACAACGCCGACGTCGCCAGCTACAACGAGCCGGCGCAGATCCGCGACGCGCTGACCCGTCAGCTGTACATGCCGGTGCGCTGGACCGAAACCATCCAGAAGCTGGCCGCCGACGGCGTGACGCAGATGGCGGAATGCGGGCCTGGCAGAGTGCTGGCCGGCCTGGCCAAGCGCATCGACGGCAACATCAAATGCCTGGCGCTGACCGATGTGGCGGCGCTGGAAGCTGCTCGCGGCGAACTGAACTGAATGCAATGCGGCCGCGTCAAGGCGGGGCCGGAATAACGATAAGGAGACTGCAATGAGCCTGCAAGGCAAAGTGGCATTGGTCACCGGCGCATCGCGCGGCATCGGCGCGGCGATCGCCGCGGCGCTGGCGGCCGAAGGCGCCGTGGTGATCGGCACCGCGACCAGCGAGGCCGGCGCAGCGAGCATCCACGAGCGCCTGTCCGCACAGGGCGGCGCCGGCCGGGTGTTGAATGTGACCGAGGCCGGCGCGATCGACGCGCTGGTCGAATCCATCGAAAAAGAATTCGGCGCGATCGCCATCCTGGTCAATAATGCCGGCATCACCCGCGACGGCTTGCTGATGCGGATGAAGGACGAGGACTGGGACGACATCATGGACACCAATCTGAAATCGGTGTTCAAGGCGTCCAAGGCCGTGTTGCGCGGCATGATGAAGGCGCGCTTCGGCCGCATCGTCAATATCGCTTCGGTGGTGGGCGTGTCCGGCAACCCGGGCCAGACCAATTATTCGGCGGCCAAGGCCGGCATCATCGGCTTCACCAAGTCGATGGCGCGCGAGGTGGGCAGCCGCAACATCACCGTCAACTGCGTGGCCCCCGGCTTCATCGACACCGATATGACCCGCGCGCTGCCGGAAGCGCAACGCGCGGCGCTGGTCGAGCAGATCGCCCTGGGCCGCCTGGGCGACGCCAAGGATATCGCCGATGCCACCGCTTTTTTGGCGTCGGATCGCGCTGGCTATATCACCGGCCAGACGCTGCATGTCAACGGCGGCATGTTGATGCCGTGAACGAGCTTGCGGCCCGCCTGGAGATTTAGGTAGGCTGCTCTAATTTTTTTTTGTAGAATACCGGGGTTTTGTTATCCCGAATCAGAAAGGTCAAGGGTTTAAACAAATGGAAAACATCGAAGCGCGCGTTAAGAAGATCGTTGCCGAACAACTGGGCGTGAACGAAGCCGAAGTGAAAATCGAATCTTCGTTCGTGGACGATCTGGGCGCCGACTCCCTCGACACCGTTGAGCTGGTAATGGCTCTGGAAGAAGAGTTCGAGTGCGAAATTCCGGATGAAGAGGCCGAGAAGATCACCACCGTTCAGCAAGCCGTCGACTACGTCACTGCCCACCTGAACAAGTAATTCCTTCCCTTTCGAGGGGTATTAGGACCTCTGCCCGGAGCCTTCTGGTCTCTTCGCAGAGGTCTTTTGCCAAGAGGATGCCAAACGCGCGTTTGATCCCTGCCAAACCGTAGGGCATCGCAATGCGTGGACGGTCTCGTGGGGAGACTGCCCTCCCATCTCTCACGGAGATTCTTCGTGTCAAAACGCAGAGTTGTAGTAACCGGCCTGGGCCATGTGTCCCCGGTCGGCAATGATGTCGCCACCGGCTGGGCCAATTTGCTGGCCGGCAACAGCGGCATCGCCAAGATTACCCGTTTCGACGCCAGCGACATGGCTTGCCAGATCGCAGGCGAAGTGAAGGGCTTTGAGATCAGCGACTATATCTCGCCGAAGGAAGCCCGCCGCAACGACTTGTTCATCCACTACGGCATCGCCGCGGCGCTGCAAGCGGTGGCGGACGCGGGCCTGGACGACGTGCCGGGCCTGGACAAGACCCGGGTCGGCGTCAACATCGGTTCCGGCATCGGCGGCCTGCCGCTGATCGAGGAAACCGGCGTGGCCTTGATGGAGGGCGGTCCGCGCAAGATCGGCCCCTTCTTCATCCCGGGCTCGCTGATCAATCTGATCGCCGGCCAGGTGTCCATCCTGAAAGGCTATCAGGGTCCGTCCTACGGCATCGTGTCCGCCTGCACCACCGGCGCGCACTGCATCGGCGACGCGGCTAGGCTGATCCAGTACGGCGACGCCGACGTGATGGTGGCCGGCGGCGCGGAAGGCGCGGTTTCGCGCTTGGGCATCGGCGGTTTCGCCGCGATGAAGGCCTTGTCCACGCGCAACGACGATCCGGCCACGGCTTCCCGTCCCTGGGACAAGGGCCGGGACGGCTTCGTGATGGGCGAGGGCGCCGGCGTGCTGGTGCTGGAAGACTATGAGCACGCGGTCAAACGCGGCGCCAAGATCTACGCCGAGCTGATCGGCTTCGGCATGAGCTCGGACGCTCACCACATCACGGCGCCGAGCGCGGAAGGCCCGGCGCGCGGCGTGAGCAACGCGCTGCGCGACGCCGGCATCAACGCCGACCAGGTGCAGTACGTGAACGCTCACGGCACGTCCACGCCCCTGGGCGACGCCAATGAAACCACGGCGATCAAGCTGGCGTTTGGCGACCACGCCAAGAAGCTGGTGGTCAACTCCACCAAGTCGATGACCGGCCACTTGCTGGGCGGCGCCGGCGGCGTGGAGGCGATCTACACCATTCTGGCGGTGCACAACCAGGTTTCGCCGCCCACCATCAACCTGAACGATCAGGATGTGGAGGCCGGCTGCGATCTGGATTACGTGGCCAATACCGCGCGCGAGATGAAGATAGACATCGGCATCTCCAACTCCTTCGGTTTTGGCGGCACCAACGGCACGCTGGTGTTCAAGCGCGTCTGATCGTCGTCTTGTCGATTGACAGTCCGAACCGCTGCGCTACACTCGCAGCGGTTTTTCTTTGTTTTCACGCCGTCCGGGTCAAAGCGGGCGGCAAGCTGCGCCGGGCTGCCGGCCCGGGACTTCTCGATGTTCACTCAGAAACTGGATTTTGCGCCGGACCTGCTGGCGATGCATGCGGCGGATCCGCAAACCTTTCCGTATTTGATGATGTCCTCCGGCGACGCCGGCTGGGATCTGTTGCTGCTGGAAGACGGCCGCGAGCTGTTTCACGCTGGCGAGGGCGGCGATTTTCTGCGCCGCCTGGCCGAGTTCAAGCCGCAGCCGGTCGATAACCGTCATCAACTGCCTTTCGTCGGCGGGCATTTCCTTTACCTGGGCTACGATCTGCTGTCCGAATTCGAGCCCAGCGTGGCCGATGCGCTGCCGGACAGCTTTCCGCTGGCGGCGCTGGCGCGCACCCCGGCCGCGGTGCTGGTGGATCGCCGCGAGGCTTGCGGCTGGATCGTGGCGGAAAGCGCGGAGCTGTGGCAGCGTGCGCTGAGCCTGGCCCAGGCGGCGCCGGTCTTCGAGCCCTGTCCGGTGGCGTTGCGGGGCTTGGAGGAAGACCCGCCGCAGTGGTACACCGACGCGGTCGTCCGCCTCAAGCGCTACATCTACGAAGGCGATGTGTTCCAGGTGAATATTTCGCGCGGCTGGCGCGCCGAACTGGACGCCGGCGTCGCCGCGGCCGATCTCTTCGCCGCACTGCGCCGCGCCAACCCGGCGCCGTTCTCGGCCTTGGCGGATTTCGGCGGCGCGCAGATCGTCAGCTCCTCGCCGGAGCGGCTGGTGCGGGTGCGCGACGGCTGGGCGGAAACGCGGCCCATCGCCGGCACCCATCCGCGCTCGCCGGACCCGGCGGAAGACGCCGCCTTGAAGCAGCGGCTGATTTCCAGCGTCAAGGAGCGGGCCGAGCATGTGATGCTGATCGATCTGGAGCGCAACGACCTGGGCCGCATCTGCCAGCCCGGCAGCGTGGAGGTCAACGAACTGATGGCGGTGGCCAGTTACGCCTATGTCCATCATATCGAATCCAATGTCCGCGGCCGCCTGCGTCCCGGCGTCGGCCCGGTGGAAACGCTGCGCGCCTTGTTTCCCGGCGGCACCATCACCGGCTGTCCCAAGGTGCGCACCATGCAAATCATCCGCGAGCTGGAAAACAGCGCGCGCCGCGCCTATACCGGCAGCCTGGGCTATCTCAACCGCGACGGCAGCATGGACCTGAACATCCTGATCCGCACCTTCATGCAGGAGGGGAGCGCGCTGCGCTTCCGCGCAGGCGGCGGCATCGTCGCCGACTCCGATCCTGAACGCGAACTGCAGGAAACCCGCCACAAGGCGCGCGGCCTGCTGCGGGCGCTGGGCGTGGAGCAGGCCTGATGGCGATGCTGATCAACGGCGGGCCCGGCGAGCGGATCGCCGCGGCGGACCGCGGCCTGGCCTACGGCGACGGCGTGTTCCGCACGCTGGAGCTGCTGAACGGCCGGCCGCGCTTGTGGGCCTGGCAGTACGCGCGCCTGTGCGAGGACGCGCGCCGGCTGCGCCTGCCTCCGCCCGAAGAAGCGCTGTTGCTGGCCGAACTGGCCGCGGCGGCGGACGGCCTGCCGCGCGCGGCGGCCAAGATCGTGCTGACCCGCGGCGAAGGCGCGCGCGGCTACGCGATGCCGGAGGCGCCGTCTTGCATCCGCATCGTCAGCGCCGCGGCCTGGAACGGCTATCCGCCAGAGCGCGCCGAACAGGGCGTGACGGCGCGCTGGTGCGAAACCCGCTTGGCCTTGCAGCCGGCGCTGGCCGGCATCAAGCATCTGAACCGGCTGGAGAACGTGCTGGCGCGCTCGGAATGGCGAGATCCCGCCATCGCCGAAGGCCTGATGCTGGATATGGAAGGCTGGGTGGCGGAGGGCACGATGAGCAATGTCTATCTGCTGGAAGGCGAGGCCATCGTCACGCCAAGGCTGGACCGTTGCGGCGTGAACGGCGCGGTGCGGGATTGGTTGACCGCGCATTGTTTGGATATCGGACGCTCTTTTACTGAAACGCGACTTTCCGCCCCGCGCTTGATTGACGCCGATGCGGTGTTTCTCTCCAATAGCCTGATGGGTATCTGGCAGATTACCCGCCTGGGCGAGCGTAGCTGGACGCCTCATCCGCTATTGAGCGCCCTGCGACACAGCTTGTCGCTTCAAGCCTGAGGCCAGGCGCCGGGAGGGCAGTTCCCGGCCCGCAGACAGGCCTGCCCGGACCGCGTCCGTTCTCTTGTCCATGCCGCCCTCGACGGGCGGATCTCCATTCTTCCGACTGGCGCGCCGTGTCCGGACCGGGCATGGCGGCAAGCGCACGCGCGGATCGCGAACAACATTAGACCAAAGACCAAGCTCAGAGAGGTTGCCGTGAAATTGATTCTTAAACTACTGGCCGGCATGGCGGTTGGCCTGGCGCTGGGGCTATGGGCCCCGGACGGCCCGCTGGCCCTGCTGATGACTTTCAAAGCCCTGTTCGGGCAGTTCATCGGCTTCATGATTCCGCTGATCATCGTGTTCTACATCATGAGCGGCATCGCCGCGCTGGAGTCCAACTCCGGCAAGATGCTGGGCTGGACCGTGGGGCTGGCTTACTGCTCCACCATTCTGTCCGGGCTGGCGGCTTTCGCCGTCGCCTCCGGCGTTTTGCCGTCCTTGATCGCTCAGGGCGTGCACGCCACCGACAAGCCGGCGGCGATCAAGGCCTTGTTCACGCTGGAGATCAAGCCGCTGTTCGATGTGATGACCGCGCTGATGCTGGCCTTCGTGTTCGGCCTCGGCATCGCCGTCACCCGCGCGCTGCGCCTCAAGGAGGTGGTGGATCAGGGCAAGGACATCGTCGAGCTGGTCTTGGCCAAGGTGCTGATTCCGCTGCTGCCGGCCTATATCGCCTGCGTCTTCGCCGAGATGGCTGCCGACGGTTCGGTGTTTTCCACGTTGAAGACCTTCGGCGTGGTGCTGGTGCTGGCCATCGCCATGCACTGGATCTGGCTGACCCTGCTGTACACGGTGACTGGCCTCGCCAGCGGCCGCAATCCCTGGTCCTTGATCCGCAATATGTTGCCGGCCTACCTGACTGCGCTGGGCACCATGTCGTCGGCGGCGACGATTCCGGTGGCGCTGCGCTCGGCCAAGCAGATGAAAGTGTCCGGCCCGGTGGCGGATTTCGTGATGCCCTTGTGCGCCACCATCCATCTGTGCGGCTCCACCATCACCCTGGTCACCTGCGCCACCGCGGTGATGCTGATGACGGCCGGCCTGGACGTGCCGAGCTGGGATGTGATGTTCCCCTTCATCCTGCTCCTGGGCGTGACCATGGTGGCGGCGCCGGGCGCGCCGGGCGGCGCGGTGATGTCGGCGCTGGGCATTCTGGCCAGCATGCTGCACTTCCCCGAGGCCAGCCTGGCCTTGATGATTGCGCTCTACCTGGCGCAGGACAGCTTCGGCACCGCCTGCAACGTTACCGGCGACGGCGTGATCGCGCTGTGGCTGGATCGCATCATGGGCCGGCCGGCGGAAGCGGAAGGCAAGCCGGCTTCTCAGCAGGCCTAAATCCAAGTCATAGATTTATGTGAACTATACAACGAGCATTTAATTATTTTTAGAGATAAAGAGAGCCATGTATATTGAGCGGGTCTTTCTGGCGCAGTAGAGCGCTGGCGGCTTTTGGCGGCTTTGTCGTCAAAGGCAGCCTCTTACTGTTTGTCGGTTCAACAGAACCGCATGCAGGTTTCTCTCGTATCCTGTTTGGGCCGAACGATGTTCGGCCTTTTTTCTTGTTTGTTTTCTTGGCGCATGCCGGGAGGCGCAATGTCGGCGATGGCGGAGTGTGAGGTAGCGGTTCTGGACCTGGGCGCGCGGCAGGCGCGGGCGGCGTTGCCGCGTCTGAATCAGATGCTGGCGCGGCATGGCTTCGAGGCGGAGCCGCTGGCCTGGCGTGAAGAACGCGTGCGCGGCCGGCATGAGGACTGGCGCTTCCGCAGCGTCTTCCAGCCGGTGTACCGCTTGCAGGACGGGGAGCCCAAGCTGTGGTCGGTGGAGGCGCTGGCGCGGGTATCGGACCGCTTTGGCGGCCAGCTGATTCCCACCGTGCTGTTCGCCGCGGAAACCACGCCGCGCCGCACCGTGTACGTGGACCGGCAGCTGCGCTGCCTGCACCTGCTCAATTTTCTGCTGCAATCGCCGCCGCCGGGCCTGGTGCTGTCGCTCAACGTCAATGCCCAGCATCTGGTGAACGTTAGCGAGGCGCACGGACAATTCTTCGCCGAGGCCTTGCAACTGCTGGGGGTGGAACCGCGCCATGTCTGCCTGGAAATCGTGGAGGACGCGGTCAGCGATCCGGTGCGGCTGCACGGCGCGGTGCAGCGCTACCGCGATCTGGGCTTTTTGATCTCTCTGGACGACTTTGGCCAGGGCGCGTCCAATCTGGAGCGGGTGTGGCTGCTGGAGCCGGATTACGTCAAGCTGGACAAGGTGCTGATGCGGCGCGCGCTGATGCGGCCGGCGCTGCGCGACAAGCTGGCCGAGCTGGTGGCCATCCTGAAGCTGCACGGCGCCAAGGTGGTGGGCGAGGGCATTGAAAGCGAAATGCAGCTGGATATCGCTCGCGCCGCCGGCTGCGATTTCGTCCAGGGCTTTCACTTGGCGCGGCCGACGGACAGCCTCAGCTGGCCAATTTCTTAGAACCTGTTTACGAGCTCGCGAGCTAAGGCGAAAACGGCAGAGAAAGCGGAGTGTACATGCGGTACATGAGCATTTCGAAGCGCTGCTCGCCGTGTAAGGTTCCACGACGCGCGGCAGATCGTAAGCCGGTTCTTAATCCAGCGGTTGAAACCACTCCTCATGGCGGCTCAGCGCCGCCAGGCCGCATTCGGCGCTGACATCCAGCCAGAGGCGGCGGAAAGCGTCGGCATCGGCAATTCCTTCATACACTTCCATCCAGGTGCCGGCGTCGTCGCGGCGGCGCAGCAGGCGGCCGGCGACGCCGGCGCGGGCCAGGACCCCGGCTTGCAGCGTTCGCAGCTGCGCAAGCAGGGGCGCGTTGTCCGCGTCGACCTTGAAATAGCAATAAAAACTGTAGCGCATCGTATGTCCTAAGCAGGGCGCGCGGGATCGCGTCGCAACGGAGTGGTTGTCAGCCGACATTAGGCAGGTATGATAGCCGTTCTAGGTTCCGCCATGGATAGAGGAGAAGCGGTGCAGCAAGGGATGGATACCCTGGTGGTGGTGGGCGTCGGTTTGATCGGTGGCTCTTTCGCCTTGTCGCTGAAGCGCGCCGGGATGGCGCGGCATGTGATCGGCGTCGGCCGCACCCGGGAAAACCTGGAGCGGGCCTTGGAACTGGGCGTGGTGGACGAGATCAGCCAGGACTTGGCCGCCGTGGCCGAACGCGCCGATCTGGTGCTGTTGGCCTCGCCGGTGGGGCAGATGGGCGCGCTGATGGCGGCGATGGCGCCGAAGCTGAGGCCGGAGACCATTGTCACCGATGCTGGCAGCACCAAGGGCGACGTGGTGGAGTTGTACCGCCGGCATTTGCCGCGCCAACTGGCGCATTGCGTGCCGGCGCATCCCATCGCCGGTTCCGATCTGTCCGGCGCCGCCGCCGCGCAGTACGGCCTGTACGAAAACCGCAAGGTGGTGTTGACGCCGTTGCCGGAGACCCTGCCTGCCGCCGTGGAGCGAGTGGCGGCGCTATGGCGCGCCTGCGGCGCGGACATCCACAGCATGACGGCGGAGGAGCACGACGCGGTGTTCGCCACCGTCAGCCACCTGCCGCATTTGCTGGCTTTCGCCTATGTGGACATGGTGGCGGGCAAGGCCGACGCCGAGCGTTGCTTCGATTTCGCCGCCACCGGGTTTCGCGATTTCACCCGCATCGCCGGCAGCCATCCGGAAATGTGGACCGACATCAGCCTGGCCAACCGCGACGCGTTGCTGCAGGAGCTGGACCGTTACCGCGCCGGGCTGGACCAACTGCGCCAGATGCTGGACGCCGGCGACGGCGAGCGGCTGGCGGAGCGTTTCGGCGCGGCGCGCGGCGCGCGCACGCGCTGGCATCAGCAATTCATGCGCAAGGCTTGATCCATGAATGAGGGCAAGGTGGTGCTGATCACCGGCGCTTCACGCGGCATAGGCGCGGCGACGGCGCGGCTGGCGGCGGCGGAGGGCTGGCGCGTGGCCGTCAATTACCGCCGCGACCGGGCTGGGGCGGAGGCCGTGGCGGCCGAGTTGCGGCATGCGGGCGCGGACGCCGAAGCGTTTTGCGCCGATGTCTCGCTTGAGGCTGACATCGTCGGCCTGTTCGACGCGGTGGCGGGCCGCTACGGCCGCCTGGACGCCCTGGTCAACAATGCCGGCGTCACCGCGCCGATAGGCCGGTTGGAGGATTACTCGGCGCAGCGGGTGGAGCAGGTGTTGCGCAGCAATGTGCTGGGCCCCATTCTCTGCTGCCGCGAGGCGGTGCGCCGGATGTCCATCCGTCATGGCGGTGTTGGCGGAGCCATCGTCAACGTTTCTTCCGCCGCGTCGCGGCTGGGCTCGGCCGGCGAGTATGTCGATTACGCCGCCAGCAAGGGCGCCGTCGACACCCTAACCCTGGGTCTTGCGCGGGAAGTGGCCGCCGAAGGCATCCGCGTCAACGCGGTGCGCCCGGGCCTGATCCACACCGGCATTCATGCCGCCAGCGGCGAGCCGGGCAGGGTGGAGCGCCTGGCCGGCAGCGTGCCGATGGGGCGCGGCGGCGCGGCCGAGGAAGTGGCGGCCGCCATCGTCTGGCTGTTGTCCGACGCCAGCTCTTTTTGCACCGGCAGCCTGCTGGACGTCAGCGGGGGGCGTTGAGCCAGCGCTCGCGCATCAAGTTCAGAAACTGGCTGACCAGCGGCGAGTCTTCATCCAGCCGCGTGGCCAAGCCCATCGCCAGATAAGCGCCCTCGTCCAGCAGCGGCACATAGCGCACGCCGGGAAGCCGCACGCATTCCAGCGGCGAGGGCAGGATGGCGATGCCGAGTCCGGCGGCCACCAGGCCGATCTGCGTGATCGCCTCGCCGGCCTCCTGCCGCGGCCGCCAGTCCATGCCTTGCCGGCTCGCCAGCTCGCGCAGCACTGTATTCAAGCCGGTGCCGGCCTCCTGCGGGTAGCCGATCAGACTTTCCCCGCGCAATTGCTCCAAGCGCAGCGCCGGCAGGCCGGCCAGCGGATGGTCGGCGCTGATCACCACCCGCAGCGCGTCTCGCTGCAACTCCACCACCGCGATGTCCGCCATCGGTTCCAGGCCGTTGAAGCGGACGAAGCCGATATCCAACCGCCGTTGCTGCAAGGCCTGGTACTGGTCGGTGGTGAACATCTCGCGCAATTTGAGGCCGACCTCCGGGAAACGCAGACGATAGTCGTGCAGGCCGGCGTGCAGGATGGGGGACAGCGGCAGAGAAGAAGTGAAGCCTATGCTCAATTCGCCTATCTCGCCGCGCGCGGCGCGTCTGGCTTCCGCCGCGGCCAGTTCCGCGTCGGCCAGAATGCGCTGGGCCCGGCTCAGGAATTGGCGGCCGGCCTCGGTCAGCTCCACCTTGCGCTGGTGGCGGCGCAGCAGCCGCACGCCCAGCTCGGCCTCCAAGGCCTGGATCTGCTGGCTGAGCGGAGGCTGGCCGATATGCAGGCGCAGAGCGGCGCGGGTGAAATGCAGTTCTTCGGCAACGGCGACGAAGTAGCGTAGATGGCGTAGTTCCATGATTGATATTTTAAAAGTATCAAATGATGGCTAAATATATATTGGACTGCGCTTTCGGCCAAGACTAAGCTCAAAGCCATATTTCGCATTGAAAGCTTTTCATGTCCGCCGATTCCTCGTCACCCTGCCTAGGCGCCGTCGTACCGCCGCCGTCCGTCGCCCCCCTTCCGCCGGTCAAGCTGCACGCCGGCACCGCGGAATTCCGCGCCACCGCGCGCGCCATGTTCGTCGGCGGCTATTGCACTTTCGCCATGCTCTACGGCGCACAGCCGCTGATGCCGATGTTCGCGGAGGATTTCTCCTTGTCGCCGGCCGCCTCCAGCGGCGTGGTGTCGTTGGCCACCGGCAGCCTGGCCCTGAGCCTGATTCCCGCCGGCCTGCTGGCGGATCGCCTGGGCCGCCGCCCCTTGATGAACGCGGCACTGGCGCTAGGAGCGCTGCTGATGCTGTTGTCGGCGCTGGCGGACAGCTTTCAGCATCTGCTGTGGCTGCGCGCGGCTTTCGGCGTGGCGCTGGCCGGCCTGCCGGCGGTGGCGATGACGTATCTGAGCGAGGAGGTGGACGCGAAATCCCTGGGCCACTCGATGGGCTTGTACATCGCCGGCAATGCCTTGGGCGGAATGAGCGGCCGTTTCATCGCCTCCTTGCTGGCGGATCATTTCGGCTGGCGCTGGGCCTTGCTGGCTTTGGCCTTGCTGGGCACGGCCGGCGCCTGGCTGTTTTGGCGCAATCTGCCGCCTTCCCGGCATTTCCAGCCGCGTCGGCATGATCTGGGCCGCATGTGGCGGGAGGCCAAGGCCCTGTTCCAAGACGCGGGTCTGCCTTACTTGTTCATCAGCGCCTTTCTGTTGTCCGGTTGTTTCGTCAGTTTGTACAACTACCTGGGTTTCCGTCTGCTGGCCGCGCCCTTCAATATGAGCCAGAGTCTGCTGGGGCTGGTGTTTTCGCTGTATATCGTCGGCGTCTGGTCATCGGCCTGGGTCGGCAAGCTGTCGGATCGCCTGGGCCGGCGCAATATGCTGTGGCTGATGGTGCTGGCCATGCTCTTGGGGCTGGCGCTGACCTTGAGCGATCACATCGTCCTGCTGGTGGCCGGCATCGCCTTGTTCACCTTCGGGTTTTTCGCCGGTCATTCGGTAGCCAGCAGCTGGGTGGGTTTGCGGGCGCGTCAGGGGAGGGCGCTGGCTTCGGCCATTTACTTGAGCGCCTACTATCTGGGCTCCAGTCTGGTGGGGTCTTTGTCCGGGCTGATGTGGGGCCGCGGCGCTTGGCAGGGCGTGGCCGCGGTCTTGGGGGCCAGCCTGGCGGCGATGCTGGCGATCAGCCTGGGCTTGAGACGGCTGCCGCCCTTGCCGCAACCTTGAGCTTGAAAGAAAAAAGCCCTGCGGTTTGGCGCAGGGCTTTTTCATCGCATCGTCGGCGCTCAGCGGACTTTGAACCGCTGCTTAGAGCCTGTTTACGATCTGGCGAGCTAGGGCGAGACAAGGCGTTGCGGCTGAGAAAGCGGAGTGTACATACGGTACATGAGCATTTCGAAGACGGCACTCATCGCACAATCTCTCTACCGACGCGTAGCAGATCGTAAACAGGTTCTTATTGGATAATGCCGCCGCCCAGGCAGACGTCGCCGTCGTACAGCACCGTGGACTGGCCGGGGGTGACCGCCCATTGCTTGTCGCGGAACGTCAGCGTGGCCTGGCCGTCGACGATGGCGGACAGATTGCAGCCGGCGTCCGCCATGCGGTAGCGGTTCTTGGCCGCGTATTCGCCGGCCGCCGGCGGCGCCGGCAGCGTCCAGCTCAGGTCGGCCATCGCCAGCGTCGGCTTCAGCAGCAGCGGGTGGTCATGGCCTTGCACCACGATCAGCTTATTGCCGGGGATGTCCTTGCCGGCGACGAACCACGGTTCTCCGGTGCCCTCGCGCGCGCCGCCTATATTCAGCCCCTTGCGCTGGCCCAGGGTGTAATACATCAGGCCGATATGCTCGCCCACCACCTTGCCGTCCGGCAGCATCATCTCGCCGGGCTGGGTGGGCAGATAGCGCTGCAGGAAGTCGCGGAACGGACGTTCGCCGATGAAGCAGATGCCGGTGGAGTCTTTCTTGGCCGCGGTGGGCAGGCCGGCTTCCTCGGCCAGCTTGCGCACCTCGGTCTTGCGGATGTCGCCGAGCGGGAAGATGGACTTGGCCAATTGATGCTGCTGCAAACGGTAGAGGAAGTAACTCTGATCCTTGGTGTGGTCCACCGCCTTCATCAGATAGTGGGTGCCGTCCTTTTCCAGCTTGCGCGCGTAGTGGCCGGTGGCGATGCAGTCGGCGCCCAGTTCCATCGCGTAGTCGAGAAAGGCCTTGAATTTGATTTCGGCGTTGCACAACACGTCGGGATTGGGCGTGCGGCCGGCGGAGTATTCTTTCAAGAAGTAGGAGAACACGCGGTCCTTGTACTCCTTGGCGAAGTTGACGATCTCCATGTCGATGCCGACGATGTCGGCCACGCTCATCGCGTCCAGCGCGTCCTGCTTGATCGAGCAGTATTCGTCGTCGTTGTCGTCTTCCCAGTTCTGCATGAAGACGCCGATCACCTCGTGCCCCTGCTGTTTCAGCAGCGAGGCGGTCACCGAGGAGTCCACGCCGCCGGACATGCCGACGACAATTCTTTTCTTACCCGTCACGGGGAATATCCTTCCATCCAAATATCGAGGGCAAGCACCACCGGGGCTTGCCCAAAGTCCTTGAACCAGCTGTCCACCGCCCAATCCTGGCCGGAGAGCAGGTCGCGCAGCACCGCGGTGTAATGCAGGTCGAGCAGGCGCGGCGCGCGCCAGGCCGGTTTGCCCACCGTGTGGTATTGCAGCCAGCCGTGATCCTGCAGATAAGTGAGGAAGGCGGTGACATTGCTGCTGTGGTCCACGCAGTCCATGCGTCCTTCGGCGGGCCCGTCGCGGAAATTGCCGCCCTTGTCCTGCCAAATGGGCAACGTGCGCGCGGCGATGTGATAAAGCGCGGTGACGGCGTCGCTGACGGCGGAACGTTCGGTTTCCGGGCTGTTTGCGGCGGACAGGCGAGCGGCGAGCCAGGCGTCGGCTTCGGCGGAGATGCCTACGTAGGCATGTCTGGAACAGCCGTAATGGTAGCAGATATTGATGGCGCTGGCTTGTGCCGCCCATGGGACGCCGGCCAGCAGAGCCAATAGGAAAGACAATGATCTCAAGGACATGCCGGCTCCGGGCGGTGGGCTTGGGCGGTCAGCGGCCCAGATGATGGATCAGCGCCAGGGGGTGGCGTTTGCCGGCGCGATAGTCGTCCAGGCATTGCTGCACCACCGGGCTGCGATGCTGGGCGCGCAGCGCGACGATGTCCTCGTGGCTCAGCCATTGCGCGGACAGGATGCCGTCGTCCAGCCGCGGATAGTCCTCGCGGCGCAAGGGGTGGCCGTAGAAGGCGAAGCGCAGATAGGTGATGTCGCTGTTGGGCCGGTCCACCAGATAAATGCCCACCAGGCCCAAGGGCCGGAAGTGCCAGCCGGTTTCCTCCAGTACTTCGCGTTTCACCGCGTCTTCCAGCGTTTCGCCGTATTCCAGATGACCGGCGGGCTGGTTGAAGCAGATGCCGTCGCTGGTCACCTCTTCCACCATCAGGTAGCGCCCGTCCAGCTCAATGACTGCCGCAACTGTCGCATTTGGTTTCCACTGCGTCATGGTCTGCGCTTTCTTGTTGACAATGATTCTTGTTTGAATCTATATTCTTGATAACGATTCTCGATTACTTTAACTCAATCCCGTCTTCATTCACCACCGGAACTGCCATGTACGTTTGCCTGTGCCACGCTGTAACTGACAAGCAAATCCGCGAAGCGGTACACAACGGGGCAACCCGCATGTGCGATCTGAGCCGCGAGCTTGGGGTGGCGACCGATTGCGGCAAGTGCGCCTGCATGGCTAACCAACTTCGCAAGGAGGCTGTCCACGCGCTTGGTCCGGCTTCGACCGCGCGCAGCGCCGCTTAATTCCTGACCCCGTCTGTTGCTTAGTCTCGGCCAAGGCCGGACGAACTGCAAATCCCCCACGCACCGCGTCAAGCGGGGCGAAGTCCTTTATTTTGGCTGTGATAACTTGAGACTGGCGCGCGCTATGTCATAATGGAAGAATCATTTCTTCCCGGAGAGCGCGATGCAAGGCGATAAAAAAGTTATCAAGTATCTGAACCAGATCCTCAAGAACGAACTGACCGCGATCAACCAGTACTTTCTGCATGCCCGCATGTACAAGAACTGGGGCTTGAAGAAGCTGAACGAGCACGAGTATCACGAGTCCATCGACGAGATGAAGCACGCCGACGCGCTGATCGAGCGCGTGCTGTTCCTGGAAGGGCTGCCGAATCTGCAGGACCTGGGCAAGTTGCATATCGGCGAGAATCCGAAGGAAATGCTGGAGTGCGACCTGAAACTGGAAATGGACGCGCTGCCGCTGTTGCGCGAAGCCATCGCCTACTGTGAAAGCGCCAAGGACTACGTGACCCGCGACTTGCTGGAAGACATTCTGGAGAGCGAGGAAGAGCACGTGGACTGGCTGGAGACGCAGTTGGGCCTGATCGAAAGCGTGGGCCTGCAGAATTATCTGCAAAGCCAGATGCACGACGACGATTAAGCGCCGCAAGGTTTCGACCGGGTCGGAAAAGAAAAAGGGCTGTCGTATGACAGCCCTTTTTGCGTGCGGCGTCGACCGCCGTCTTACTTCTTCTTGTCGGCGCTCTTGTCCGTATGCTTGTCGGAGCCGGGCTGGGAGGCGTCGCGCGGCGCTTCCGCCTCGATCTCCTCCCAGGGCAGGGCCACCTTCTTCTTATTGATGGTCAGCACGCCGCCGCCGTAGTTGAGTTCGGTGTTGATCTGGCCTTTGTCCTCAACGATGTATTGCTCGCTCTTCCACTGCGCCAATTGGCTGTCCAGCAGGTTTTTGGCCAGGTCTTCCACTTCCTTCATATTGGGCTGGTCTTCGGCGCTCTGATCGACGGTGAACAGCGTGCGCGCCTGGGCGATCACCAGGTCTTCCAGCGTCTGGCGCGGCAGGCTGAGCTTGGCGTCCACTTCGAAGCGTCTGATGAACTGCGCGGCGTCGTTGAGATCCGCGGCTTGCAGACCCTTGACGCCCAGGCTGCCTTCCAGCTTGGCTTCGCCGTTGGGCATCTTCAGGTAGAACTCGTTGATCACCACTTTGGGATCGTTCTGCAGCAGCGGAATCCCGTTCTTCTTGATGGTGTCGATGTATTGCTTGCGCAGCAGCGCCGGGTCCACGCCTTCAAACGGGATCTGGCCGATGGCCTGATCCAGTTTGACCAGGGTCGGGCCGTGCAGATGGTTGGCTGAGATGTCCAGGCGCATCGGACCGTAGCGGTGGTCGTTGAAGTTGAACTCGGCGAAGTTGAGTTTGCCGCGAGTGTTGACGTAGTCGTCCTGCTCGCTGGTGACGATCTGGTAGCGGAAGTCCTTCAGCGTCACCGCGGACGGCTTGAATTCGCCGGACGGATTGATGAACTCGCCGACGCGCACGCGGGTCATCAGGTAGACCAGCTCGTTCAGCTTGATGCTGTAGGGCACGCTTTCGCGGGAGTTGAGCCGGACATTGCCCACGGTCAGTTCGCTGGTGCCCAGCTTGACCCCGGTGTTGCCGGGGCGGATGTCGGAGACGTAGCGCACGCCGTCGAAAGCCACGGTTCCCTTGCTGGCGGCTTCCAGCAGGAAGCCGGGCGACAGCGCCTCGCTCTTGTATTCCTTATAACCGTTGGCGTAGTCGAGCTTCAGGTCGAAGCCCTTCCATTTCATTTTCACGCCGGACAGCGCTTCTTCATAGTCGAAGGCCGGCACCTTGACGTCCAGTTCGCCGCCGCCGCCGAAGCCCAGACGGTTGAAGATGGTGATGGGTTCCTTGTCGCCGAAGAAGCTGGCCAGCGTCTTGCGGGTGGAGTCGCTCATCGCGAACTCGGTGCGCACCAGCGCGCGGCCGGGCCGGAAGTCGAAATCGCCGATGCCGGGGAGGGGGCCGTGTTTGACGTGGTTGGTGAACTTGATGGTGGCGTTCAGCAGCGGCTTCACATTGTCGGGCAGCATGTTTTCATACGGGCCGGACAAATGGCGATTGAACACCAGTTCGGTGGTTTCCGTGGAGGAGAACCAGCCGCGTTGGTAGCTGTGGGATTTGACTTTGAACAGCGGCAGGTCGGCCAGCATCTTGTGCTGTTCCTGCAAGGTCTGCTCCGCCTTGACGCCGGCCCACAGGGTCGCGCCTCCATACAGAACGAACAGGCCACCGAGGGTGGCGCCGGCAATGATCAGACGACGATTTGGCAACACTAGCGCTTTTTCTTAACTAGGATGGAATGAGGCCCTATGGTACACCATCGTCCACCGCTTGCGTTACTGCCGGCGCGTGAACCGGAGGGCGTCGGCGGGGTCCAAGTTGGGCGTTTGCGGCGGCGGGTTGCCGGCGCAAGCGCAAAACGGTCTGACATCGGCGGGCCGCTTGTATAGAATAGAGTCTTTCTTCTAGATTGCTTTACGAGGCGCGATTAGTACATGAATTGGATAAACGGCGTGCTTGACCTCCCCTGGTGGGGCTATATCGTGGTCGCTTTGGCGCTGACCCACGTCACCATCGCATCGGTCACCATCTTTCTGCATCGTCACCAAGCGCACCGCGCGCTCGATCTGCATCCCATCCCCAGCCACTTCTTCCGCTTCTGGCTGTGGCTGACCACCGGCATGGTCACCAAGCAATGGGCCGCCATCCATCGCAAACACCACGCCAAGTGCGAGACCGCGGACGATCCGCACAGCCCGCAGGTCTTGGGCATCAAGAAGGTCCTTTGGGAGGGCGCGGAACTGTACCGCGGCGCTTGCAAGGATCAGGCCATCATGGACAAGTTCGGCCACGGCACGCCGGACGATTGGCTGGAACGCAATGTCTACACCCGCCACAGCGCCAAGGGCATCGTGCTGATGCTGCTGATCAATCTGGTCTTGTTCGGGCCGGCTGGCCTGACGATCTGGGCGGTGCAGATGATCTGGATTCCGTTCTGGGCGGCCGGGGTGATCAACGGCATTGGCCACTTCTGGGGCTATCGCAATTTCGAGAACGAGGATGCGTCCACCAATATCTTCCCCTGGGGCATTCTGGTGGGCGGCGAAGAGCTGCACAACAACCACCATACCTTCGGCACCTCGGCCAAGCTGTCGTATAAATGGTACGAGTTCGACATCGGCTGGATGTATATCCGCATCCTGGAAATCCTGGGCCTGGCCAAGGTGCGCAAGGTGGCGCCGCGGCTGGCTGAGGACGCTTCGCGTCCGCAACTGGACCTGGAACATCTGCAGGCCATCATCTCTAATCGTTACGCCATCGCTTCCCGCTATGCGCGCGAGTTGAAAGAGGTGTACCGCAGCGAGCTGGACAAGATCAATCTGCCGGACTTTTCCGGCAGCAAGCTGAGCGGCAAGATGAAGGTGTGGCTGAAGCAGGACGCCAAGGACACGCCGGAAACCGAGCGCATGCAGTTGGCCACCTTGCTGGAGCACAGCCAGGTGCTGGCCACCGTGTATTCGATGCGCCAGGAGCTGACCCGCCTGTGGGAGCGTTCCACGCTGAGCCGCGAGCAACTGCTCAAGGAACTGCAGGACTGGTGCACCCGCGCCGAGGCCTCCGGCATCGCCGCCTTGCAGCGCTTCTCGATCAGCCTGCGTCAGGCGGCCATGGTTTAAGCCTGTCCGACTCGATGAAAACCCGCGGCGCGCCGCGGGTTTTTTTGCGTCCGCGCAGGCTTGTGGCGGGGTGGATAGACTCGTTTTTTATATGAAAATAAGAAATAAAATTTATATTTGTAATAATAATTGGAAATATAATGTGGCCATGTTGATGCAACTCTGCGAGATGGACATGGCCACATTGCAACTGACCGACGGGGCGAGCGAGCTGCCCTATATTCATGGTTTCTCCGCCGCCGAACAGGCGCGCCTGGTGCGCCAGGCGCGCTTCTCCGAGTCCGTGGTCTACCGGGACATCGATTTCTCCGGCGTCGGCCAGCTGCTGGAGGTGGGGTGCGGGGTGGGCGCGCAGACAGAGATCCTGTTGCGGCGTTATCCGGACCTGGAGGTCACCGGCGTCGACTTCAGCCAGCGTCAGCTGGCGGTGGCGCGTCAGCGTTTGCAGGGCAGCCCCTGGCAGGACCGCGCCCGGCTGCTGCATATGGACGCCGAGGATCTGGATTTCCAGCCGGCCAGTTTCGACGCCGCCTTTCTGTGCTGGGTGCTGGAGCATGTCTTGTCGCCGGAGCGGGTGTTGGCCGAAGTGCGGCGCGTGCTGAAGCCGGGCGCGCGGCTGTACGCCACCGAGGCGATGAACGCGTCCTTCTTTCTATCGCCTTATTCCTCGAACCTGCAGCAGTACTGGCTGGCTTTCAATGACCATCAACTGGCGGTGGGCGGCGATCCCTTCGTCGGCGCCAAGCTGGGCAATATGCTGCTGCGCCTGGGCTTTCGCCATGTGGAGACCCAGGTCAAGACCTGGCATCTGGACAGCCGCGATCCGCATCGTCGCCAGCAAGTGCTGGATTACTGGACCGAGCTCTTGCTGTCGGCCGCGGATCAGCTGATCGAGGCGAAACGGGTGGACGCCGCGCTGGTGGCGGCGATGACGCGGGAGCTGCGCCAATTGCGCAGCAATCCGGAACTGGTGTTTTTCTATAGTTTTCTGCAAGCCACCGCCGTGGTGTGAAGCGGCGTTTTTTTATTTTCGATATAACTACAAGTTGTTAAAAACAATATTTATATGCGGTAGCTAGGAGATTTCAATATGCAAGACCAATCCGTTTTGTCCTTGATCGGCAATACGCCGCTGGTGAAGGTGACGCATCTGGACACCGGCCTGTGCGAGCTGTATCTGAAACTGGAAAGCCACAATCCGGGCGGCTCGATCAAGGATAGGGTGGCGCTGTCCATGATTGCCGCGGCCGAGCGCGGAGGCAAGCTGAAGCCGGGCGGCACCATCGTCGAGGCCACCGCCGGCAACACCGGCCTGGGGCTGGCGCTGGTGGCTTCGCAAAAAGGCTATCGGCTGGTGTTGGTGGTGCCGGACAAAATGAGCCGGGAGAAGATTCTGCATCTGCAGGCGCTGGGCGCGGAAGTGGTGTTGACCCGCTCCGACGTGGGCAAGGGGCATCCGGAGTATTACCAGGACCTCGCCGCGCGCATCGCCAAGGAAACGCCGGACGCTTACTACATCGACCAATTCAACAACCCGGCCAATCCGCTGGCGCATGAAACCGGCACTGGTCCGGAAATCTGGGAGCAGACGCGCCATGAACTGGACGCGGTGGTGGTGGGCGTGGGCTCCAGCGGCACGCTGACCGGGCTGACGCGTTTCTTCAGCCGGGAGGCGCCGCGGGTGGAAATCGTGCTGGCGGACCCGGTGGGCTCGGTGCTGGCGGATCATGTCGAGACCGGACGCCACGGCGAGGCCGGCAGCTGGCTGATCGAAGGCATAGGCGAGGACTTCATCCCGCCGCAAACCGACTTCAGCCTGGTCAAGCGCGCCTACCGCATCAGCGATCAGGAAAGCTTCGACAGCGCCCGCCTGCTGCTGAGCCGGGAAGGCATTCTGGCGGGCTCCTCCTCCGGCGCGCTGCTGGCGGCGGCCTTGCGCTATTGCCGCGCCCAGACCGAGCCCAAGCGCGTGGTGACGCTGGTCTGCGACAGCGGCAACAAGTATCTGTCCAAGATGTACAACGACGATTGGCTGGTGGACAACGGTCTGGTGGAGCTGCCGCGGCTGGGCGATCTGACCGATCTGATCGTGCGTCGCCACGCCGACGGCAGCACCGTCTCTTGCCACCCGGACGAGCCCTTGAACGTGGTCTATCAGCGCATGCGCCTGCACGATGTGTCGCAGTTGCCGGTGCTGGCCGACGATAAGGTGGTCGGCATCCTAGACGAATGGGACTTGCTGCTGTCGGTGCACGGCGAGCCGGAAAACTTCCGCCAGAACGTGCGCAGCGCGATGACCAGCGAGGTGAGGACCCTGTCGCCGCGCGCTTCGCTGCAAGACCTGCTGCATATTTTCAACGACGGCCACGTCGCCTTGATGGTGGACGGCGAGCGCTACCTGGGTCTGATCACCCAGGCCGATCTGCTGGCCTTCTGGCGCCGTCAGCCGCGCTCGCGCTCCATTTAGCCCCACCTCATCCCGGCCGGTCCAAGCGGGGCCGGCCCTCCGCATTGCGAGAAAACGCCATGACTGATTTCAATACTTTGTCCATCACCGCCGGTCTGCATCAAGACGCCTTCGGCGCGGTGATTCCGCCCATTTACGCCACCTCCACCTACCGGCAGCACGCGCCGGGCGAGCACAGCGGCTACGAGTATTCCCGCTCGCAGAACCCGACGCGCGAGGCCTTGGAGCGGGCTTTGGCGGAGCTGGAGGACGGCGCGCGCGGCTACGCCTTCCCCTCCGGCCTGGCGGCCATCGCCACGGTGCTGGAGCTGCTGCCGGCCGGCAGCCACCTGATCGCGGTCAACGATCTGTACGGCGGCACTTACCGATTGTTCGAACAGGTGCGCAAGCAAAGCGCGCAGCTGGAGATCAGCTATGTGGCGTCGGAAGACCTCGCCGCCTTGCAGGCGGCGATCCGGCCGAATACCCGGATGATCTGGGTGGAAACCCCGTCCAATCCGCTGAACCAACTGGTGGACCTGGCGGCGGTGGCCGATCTGGGGCGGCGGCATGGCCTGATCACGGTGGCGGACAACACCTTCGCCTCGCCGGTGGTGCAGCGCCCGCTGGCCTTCGGTTTCGACATCGTCGTGCATTCCGCCACCAAATACCTGAACGGTCATTCCGATGTGATCGCCGGCGCGGCGGTGGTCAGCCGCCGGCGGCCGGAGCTGGCCGAGCAACTGGCCTTCCTGCACAACGCGGTGGGCGCGGTGCTGGACCCGTTCGCCAGTTTCCTGGTGCTGCGCGGCCTGCGCACGCTGGCCTTGAGGGTGGAGCGCCACAACAGCAACGCGCTGGCGGTGGCGCGTTGGCTGGAAACCCAGCCGCAGGTGGAGCGGGTCTTGTATCCGGGCCTGTCCAGCCATCCGCAACATGAGCTGGCGCGCAGCCAGATGCGGGGTTACGGCGGGGTGGTGTCCTTTTATCTGAAAGGCGACGCCGAAGAAACGCGGCGGGTGCTGGCGCGGCTGAAGCTGTTCACGCTGGCGGAGAGCCTGGGCGGGGTGGAGAGCCTGGTCTGCCTGCCGGCGGCGATGACGCATGCGTCGATTCCGCTTGAACGTCGGCGCGAGCTGGGCATCGCCGACAACCTGATCCGCTTGTCGGTGGGCATCGAGGGCGAGGCGGCGCTGATCGAGGACTTGCGCCAGGCATGGCAATAGCCGGCGCGGCCGGGTTAGAATCTTCGTCTTGTTCCGACTCACCCAAGGGGAATCCGCATGAGCATTTATCGTCACAAGCAGGGCGCGCGTCTGGCAGAGGCCGTGGTCACCAACGGCCTGATCTTCCTGGCCGGCCAGGTGCCGGAAAACACCGAGGCCGACGCCAAGGCGCAAACTGAAAACGTGCTGGGCCAGATCGACGCGCTGTTGGCGGAGCTGGATTCGGACAAGAGCAAGATCGTCGACGTCACCATCTTCCTGGCCAGCCTGGCCGATTACGACGCGATGAACGCCGCCTGGGACGCCTGGGTGCCGGCCGGCCATGTGCCGGCGCGCGCCACGGTGGAGGCCAAACTGGCCAACCCGGCCTGGAAGGTGGAAATCAAGCTGGTGGCCGCGCGCTGACATCGCCTCGCCGCCGCTACCGCCCACGTCCTGCGACGTGGGCTTTTTTTATCGATTTTTGCCGGCTGTCTGCTGAGCCAAAGGCCAGCAGGAAATAAGGATGGGGCTTTCTATAACCCTATGGTTTGCGGCGCAATGCTATTGGCATTGCGTCGCTTTGGTTTTTCCCAACCAGGAATGGAGCCCGAAATGAAACAAGCAGCTCTGATGATGGCCGTATTGGCGGCCTTGGCCGGCGGCGCGCAGGCGGAATCGAAGCAGCCGGACCCCTTATTGCGCCAGGCAGCGGTCAAGGCCTTGCAGCCCATGCTGCCGCTGGCCAAGGGGGAGATGCTGGACATGCTGGTGGAGGTCAACCGCGACAGCGCCGACGGCGGCTGGGTGCTGGGATCGGTGACCCAGCCGCTGCCGACGATGACCACGATCGCGGCGATGGATCATGTGCCGGTGTCCAGGCTGTTCCTGGCGCGCCGCGACGCGCAGGGCTGGACGCTGGAACTGGAAGGCAGTCCGGGCTTCGCCGCGATGCTGAGCCTGGCGCCGGCCGATTGGCTCAACGCGGACGAGCGCCGCGCCTGGGGCAGCCAGTCGGCCAGGCCGGGCTTGCCGTTCGCGCCCAACGCCACCGGTCTGGGCCTGCCGTGGCGGCAAGGCGCGGCCTGGCGCATGACCGGCGGCCCGCACGGCTATAGCGGGGAAAGCCAGCCTTACGATTCCATCGACTTCGCCGGCGGCGACGGCAGGGTGTTGGCGCCGCAGGCCGGGGTGATCTACAAGAGCTGCGTGCGCGGCGGCAGCGGCCTGGTCAAGCTGGTGCACGACAACGGCTTCTCGTCCACTTACTACCATATGATCAATCTGAACACGCTGGCGGACGGGACGCGGGTCAATCCGGGCGCGTATCTCGGCACCATAGGCAACGGCCTGCCGTGCGGCGGCAGCACCACCGGCCCGCATGTGCATTTCTCCCTCTTGTATCAGGGCCGGGCCGAGCCGGTGAACGGCAAGCTGTTCGGCGGCTGGCAGTTCTTCGCCGGCAACCGCGCCTATCAGGGCTATGCCTTGCGCAACGGGACGCGGGTCAATGTCGGCGGCCTGCTGAACAATTACGGCGGCGGAGGCGCGCCGGCCGGCGCCAGCGGCGTGGCGACGCCGGCGAAGGGCGAGGGAAGGGTGAACCTGCGCAGCGCGCCCAGCCTGAGCGCCGGCATCACCGGCGCGGTCAGCCGCGGCGACAGCGTCGCCTTGCAGTGCCATGTGCGCGCCGAGGCGGTGGAGGGGGTGTGGGGCCGCACCGATGTGTGGAACCGCACCCGCGGCGGCGACTGGATCAGCGACGGCTTCCTGGACACCGGCAGCAACGGGCCGGTGGTGCCGCTGTGCGCGTCGGCCAGCCGGCCTTGGTGAGCGATTAATACACGCCGTCGAAACGCAGGCCGGCGGGCAGGGGCTCGTCGGCCTGGAAGGCGGCGACGGCGGCGCCCAGCTGTTCGGCCAGGCCGTCCCGCTGGGCGTTGACCGGCACCAGATCCAGGCTGCGCATCCAGGTCAGCTGGCGCTTGGCCAGCTGGCGGGTGGCGGCGACGCCTTTGTCGATGAAGGTCTGCTCGTCGCCGACGCCGTCCAGGTATTCCCAGGCCTGGCGATAACCGACGCAGCGCATCGACGGCAGCTCCAGCGTCAGCGCCGGATAGGCGGCGCGCAAACGCCGCACTTCGGCCAGGAAATCCTGTTCCAGCATCAGTTCGAAACGCTGCGCGATGCGTTGGTGCAGCCAGCCGCGCTCCGCCGGCACCAGGCCCAGCGACAGCAGGCGAAAATCCGCCGCGGCTTCCTTGCCGCGTGCCAGCAGCCGCGACATCGGCTCGCCGCTGAGCAGGCAGACTTCCAGCGCGCGGTGGATGCGCTGCGAATCATTGGGATTGAGGCGGGCGGCGGTGTCCGGGTCCAGTTGCGCCAGCCGCGCGTGCATCGCCGGCCAGCCGGCCTGGGCCGCGTCGGCGTCCAGCTGAGCGCGCAGCGCCGCGTCGGCGCGCGGCAGGTCGGACAAGCCCTCCAGCAAGGCCTTGTAATACAGCATGGTGCCGCCCACCAGCAGCGGCAGCCGGCCGCGGCCGTTGATCTCGCGGATCAGCCGGTTGGCGTCGGCGTGGAACTGGGCGGCGGAATAGCTTTGCAGCGGGCTGATGATGTCGATCAGATGGTGCGGGCATTGCGCCATTTCCGCCGCGCTGGGCTTGGCGGTGCCGATGTCCATGTCGCGATAGACCAGCGCGGAGTCCACGCTGATGATCTCCACCGGAAAATGGCGGGCCAGCTCCAGCGCCAGGCCGGTTTTGCCGGAGGCGGTGGGGCCCATCAGCAGGATGGCGTGCGGGGTATCGTTCATGGGCGGGTCTTGCGGTTCAATCGACGGATTGTCGCATAAGCGGCCCCTGGGCGGACAGTGCCGCCCAGGACACGCAAGGTGTCGACGATGGGCTGCGCGTCGACGGGATGGCGTGGGCGTGGGCCTTGGAACCGTCTGCAAAATGCCCGTGCGCCATGTGTGGCTTCCGGTTTTCCCGCCGCAAGGCCTGGTCTCGCTAGAGGGTAAACACGCTTTCAGGCCCCGGATTCGGGCGCCGGCAGCGCCCGGCGGCGGCTGGCGCGCCACCAGCCGCCCAGGGTGATCAGGAACCACATGCACTGATTGACGAAGGACGCCAGGTTGAAGTGGTTGGACAGCGAAATCAGGATGCAGACCGGCCCGATCAGGTTCAAGGCGAAGTAGCGAGGGTCCGAGGTGCGCAGGCCCAATAGCTGGTTGCCCAAGTAGGCGCCCAGATAGCTGATGACGCCGATCAGGCCGATGAGGTCGTACATATGGGCTCCTTGGGCCGTGGCGTTTACAAGGGGGCGGTTTGCGCCGCGGCCGTTTCGGCGACGGGGTCTTGATCCCCGCCGGCCTGGTAGAACGGCGCGTTCGAGCGCGGCAGCGGCGGCAGTTGGCGGATCAGGTCGGCGATCTTCTCCGCCATCATGATGGTGGGCGCGTTCAGATTGCCGGTGACGATGCGCGGCATGATGGACGCGTCCACCACGCGCAGGCCGGTCAGGCCGTGCACGCGGCCCTGATGATCCACCACCGCCGTCGGATCGGCGGCGCTGCCCATCTTGCAGGTGCCGGACGGATGCAGCGCGGTTTCGGCGTGGGTTTTGACGAAGCGGTCGATCTCGCTGTCGCTGGCGACCTTGTCGCCCGGCTGGATTTCCCGGCCGCGGAAGGCGGAAAGCGCGCGCTGGCCGACGATCTCGCGCGTCAGCCGCACCGCGGCGCGGAACTCCCGCCAGTCGGTGTCGTGCGCCATATAGTTGAATTGCAGCAGCGGCTTGTCGTGCGGGTCGCGGCTGGCCAGCTTGACGTGGCCGACGCTGGGCGAGCGCATCGAGCCGACGTGGCATTGGAAGCCGTGCATCTTGACGGCGTGGCTGCCGTCGTAATTCACCGCCAGCGGCAGGAAGTGGTATTGCAGATTGGGGAAGGCGAAGCGTTCGTCGCTGCGGATGAAGCCGCCGGCCTCGAAGTGATTGCTGGCGCCCGGGCCGCTGCCGTTCAGATACCACTGAGCGCCGATGCGGGCCTTGTTCCACCAGCGCAAGGACGGGTATAGCGACACCGGACGCAGGCATTCGTACTGCAGATACATTTCCAGATGGTCCTGCAGATTGGCGCCCACGCCGGGCAGGTGGGCGACCACGCCGATGTCGTGTCGGCCGAGTTCGGCGGCGTCGCCGACGCCGGAGCGCAGCAACAACTGCGGCGAGGCGATCGCGCCGTTGCAGACGATGACTTCGCGCAGGGCGCGAACGCGATGGCTGCGGCCGCCCTGCAGGTATTGCACGCCGACGGCGCGCGCGCCGTCGAACAGGATGCGGTCCGCCAGCGCGCGGGTCCGCACGGAGAAGTTGGCGCGGTCGCGAGCGGCGTCCAGATAGGCCAGCGACACGCTGCAGCGCCGCCCCTGGGCGGTGGTGGTGCGGTCCATGGGGCCGAAGCCTTCCTGACGATAGCCGTTCAGATCGTCGGTGCGGGCGTAGCCGGCTTGTTCGCCGGCCTGGATGAAGGCTTCGAACAAGGGGCTGATGCCGGCCTTGGGCGTGGTGACGTGCAGCGGCCCGTCGCCGCCGTGGTAGTCGTTTGCGCCCTTGTCGTAGCTTTCCGCCTTGCGGAAATAGGGCAGGCAGTCGGCGTAGCTCCAGTCGCCCAGCCCGGGCAACTCGGCCCAGCCCTGGTAGTCCAGCGCGTTGCCGCGGATATAGACCATGCCGTTGATCAGCGAGGAGCCGCCCAGGCCCTTGCCGCGCGCCTGGGCCATGCGGCGTCCGCCCATATGCGGCTCAGGTTCGGTCAGATAGGCCCAGTTATAGGTGCGGCCTTGCAAGGGGTAGGCGAGGGCCGCCGGCATCTGGGTGCGCCAGTCCAGACGCCAGTCCGGGCCGCCTGCCTCCAGCAGCAGCACCTTGACGCCGCTGTCTTCGCTCAGCCGCGCCGCCAGCACGCCGCCGGCGGAGCCGGCGCCGACGATGATGTAGTCGAATTCCTGAGTGGTGCTCATCTTGATTCTCCTTATCGGTGAACGAAGGCGGTACCGGGTGAATGGACCCTCAGGCGCCAAACCACCCCATCGGCTTGGGCGCCAGATTGATGTAGCTGTGCTTGAGCTCGGTGTACTCGTCCAGACCGATGCGCGACAGCTCGCGGCCGATGCCGCTGGATTTGAAGCCGCCCCAGGGGGCTTCGGGGAAATAGGGGTGGTAGTCGTTGACCCAGACGGTGCCGAAGCGCAGCGCGCGGCTCATGCGGTTGGCGCGGGCCAGATCCCGCGTCCATACCGCCGCCGCCAGGCCGTAGGGTGTGTCGTTGGCCAGGCGCAGCGCTTCGGCCTCATCGCGGAAGCGCTCCACGGTGATGACCGGGCCGAAAATCTCCTCTTTGGCGATGCGCATGTCGGCGTGGACGTCGACCAGCAGCGTGGGCTGCAGCCAATAGCCTTTGCGATAGCGTTCGCCGTCCGGACGGCCGCCGCCGTAGACCAGGCGGGCGCCTTCCTCCACGCCGGCGGAGATCAGGCTCAGGATCTTGTCGTGCTGCTGGGCGGACTGCACCGGCCCCATCTGAGTGTCCGGCTGCTGGCCGGGGCCGACGACGATGTGCGGCAGCCGTTCCGCCAGCCGGTTCACGAAGTCGTCGTGAATCTCGTTTTGCAGCAGCAGCCGCGAACCGGCCGAGCAGACCTGGCCGGCGTGGAAGAAGGCGGCGTTCAGCGCGTAGTCGACGGCGGCGTCGAGGTCGGCGTCGGCGCAGACGATGTTGGGGTTCTTGCCGCCCAGCTCCAGGCCGATGCGTTTGAAGTTGGCGCTGGCGGCGCGCATGATGCTGGCCCCCGCCTGAGCGCCGCCGGTGAAGGACAGCAGATCCACGTCGGGATGCTCCGCCAGTTCGGCGCCGGCCTCGGCGCCGCCGCTGACCAGGTTGAACACGCCCGGCGGCAAATCCAGCTCGGTCAGCAGCTG
Organism: Chromobacterium sp. Beijing; assembly: GCF_021496765.1. Taxonomy (NCBI): domain Bacteria; kingdom Pseudomonadati; phylum Pseudomonadota; class Betaproteobacteria; order Neisseriales; family Chromobacteriaceae; genus Chromobacterium; species Chromobacterium sp. Beijing. Next base: position 2,643,929 of record NZ_CP053750.1, on the reverse strand, counting down.
GGTGAAGCGCCAGCTGCTGAGCGGGGTCAGGCTGCTGGGCTTGAGCACGACGCAATTGCCGGCGCCCAGCGCCGGCGCGATCTTCCAGGCCGCTTGCAGCAAGGGGTAGTTCCACGGGGTGATCAGGCCGCAGACGCCCACCGGCTCGTGCAGGGTGCGGCTGATCACCTGCTCGGGCGCCGGGTTGACCTGGCCGCTTTCGGTGGCCACCAGGCCGGCGAAATAGCGGAAGGTGGCGGCGATGTCGCCCATGTCGGTGCGGCTCTCGCTCAGGGTTTTGCCGGTGTTCAGCGTCTCCAGCTCGGCGAGGCGCTCGCTGTCGCGCTCCACCAGTTGGGCGATGTCCAGCAGCAGGCGGCTGCGTTGGCGCTGGGTGACGAGCCGCCAGGGACCGTGATCGAACGCCGCGCGGGCGGCGGCGATGGCGGCCTGCGCATCGGCGCGGCCGCCGTCCGCGGCGACCGCGATCTCGTTTTCGTCGCAGGGATTGAGAATCTGACGGGTTTGCCCCTTGGCGGCGTCGCGCCATTGGCCATCGATGAAGAGCTGGGTAGAGATCATGGCAGCCTCACGCAAGAGATGAAATTAACCATTGGTAAATAAATTTACCTTTGGTTTAATTGTAGTGTCGATTCGGCGCGGCCGGCAATCCGTAATCGGCTATGGTAATGATGGATGTATTGAGTTTGGCTATATTGGCGAGGTTCAAGCCGGGCCGGAGGCCGGCCTGGCTTGCTTGGCTGTCGGGCTTTTGCTTCGCTTCGGGATTTTTCCGGCCTGAGTTAACATGGCCGGCTGACAGCCGCAGGCTGTGGCGCGCGCGCATCGGCGCGCCGTGTTCGCATTCAATTACCCAGGAGGCGCGGCCGTCGCCGCGACCAGTTGCGTGTCGTCAAATCAAGTCAGCCAAACCCTTGTTCCCACCGGGGATGAAACCTTCGCCACCCGCCTGAAGGAGGTGCTGGGGCGCAAGCGCGTCATGCTTAAACAGGTGGCGGAAGCCCTGGGCGTATCGTCCGCCGCCGTGCACAAATGGACGCGCGGCGGGGAAATCGAATATCGCAAACTGCGGGTGTTGGCGGATTTTCTGGGCGTGAACTGGATCTGGCTGCGCTACGGCGAGCAGGCGGTGCTGGATCTGGCGACGGCGACGACGACGGATGCGCAATTGACCGAGATCCGCCGCAAGCATCTGGCGGAGATCATGGAAAGCGAAGCGCGGATGAAGTTCGCGCAGAAGGTGTCCGGCATCGTTACCTGGGAGTGGAACATCCTGAGCGACGCGGTGGCTTACTCCGCCAACGCCGAGCACTTGTTTGGCCGCCCGGTGCGCCTGCTGTCCGATTTCTGGCTGGCGCTGGATCCGGCCGACGCGCCGGCCTTGCGCGCCAAACTGGAGGCGTGCCTGAACTCCGGCGCGGCTTACGAGGCCGAGTTCCGCGTGCGCTGGCCGGCGGGCGACACGAGATGGATCGCCTCGCGCGCCACTTGTGTGCTGGACGCCGACCGCCGTCCGGTGAAGATGATAGGCGTCAGTTTCGACATCACCCAGCGTTGCCTGGCCGAGCAGGCCTTGCGTCAGAACCAGGCCATCCTGGACAAGGCGCAGTCAATTGCCCATTTGGGCAGTTGGTTCTGGGATGTGCGCAAGGACGACTGCATCTGGTCGGATGAGGCTTACCGGATTTTCGGCTGGCAGCCGCAGGCCTTCAAGGTGACGATGGAGCGTTACTTCGCCGCGATGGCGCCGGAGGACCGGGATCGCATCGATCGAGCCATCCGGCGGGCGATCGATGAGCGCCAGCCCTATTGCGTGGAGTACAGCATCCTGCTGCCGGACGGCCGCCGCCGCCAGATTCACGAGGAGGGCGAGGTTCTATACGGGGAAGGGCGGGCCGAGGCCATGATAGGCGCGGCTCAGGACGTCACCGACAGCCGGCAAGCCGCGGTGGCCTATAGCGAAAGCGAGGAGCGTTTCCGCGAGGTCTTCGAGCAGGCGGCGCTGGGCCTGGCGCATCTGGGTCTGGATGGTCGATGGCTCAAGGTGAATCGCCGTCTGGCCGAGATGACGGGCTACGCGCCGTGGGAGATGGAGGGGATGAGCTTCCAGCAACTGACCCACCCCGACGACCTGGAGGACAATCTGCTGCGGCTGGATCAGCTGCTGAGCGGAGAGGTCGCCAGTTTTTCGCTGGAGAAACGCTTGCTGCGCAAACAGGGCGGCCATGTCTGGGTGAACGTCAGCGCCTCGCTGAGCCGTCACCCGGTGAGCGGCGAGCCCTGGCATTTGATCGCCGCGGTGGAGGAGGTGGCCGCGCGGCGCGAGGCGCGCCGCGCGCAGGAGGAGGCCCGGTTGCGCAGCGAATTGGCGCTGCAGTCCATCGGCATGGCCAGTTGGGAATGGGATCTGGGCGCCGGGCGGCTGCGCTTGTCGCCGCAGGCCGCGCGGCTATTGTTCGGCGAGGCTTTGGAGGAGACGACGGAGCAGCGCTTTCTGGACGGTTTGCGCATCGCCTCGCGGCAGGGATGGCTGGACAGCCTGGAGGCGATTTTCAATATTTCCAGCCGCGCGCAGCTGGATGTGTCGTGGCACGGCGAGGGCGGCAAGACTTTGCCGCTGGTCTTGTCGCTGGTGGCGCAGCGCGGGAGCGACGGCGCGCTCAGCCGCCTGATCGGCGCTTTGGGCGCGCGCTGATCTCGGCCGCGGCCGGGTGTGGACTAATTGACTGTTGGTGAAAAAATTAACTTATGGTAATTTTTGGCCCTCGTCTGGCAAGGCAGATGGATTTCGTCTTGTTGCGTTCGAACCCAGAATAGGCGCCGCTGGAAGCTTGGGCGGCGTCCGACAACAGGAGCTGACGCGCTATGAACAGCATGCACAGACAGTGGTATCTTCGCCGCCGAACCCGCTGGGGTTATGGCTGGGCCTTGTGGGCGGCGGTGTTGTGGGGCGCATGGTATGTGCCCGGCGCCGCGGTGTGGCACGAGGCGCCGCTGGCCGGGCTGACGCGGGGGCGGCCCGAGTGGTTTCTGATGGCGGCCGCGGTGTTGACGGCCTTTCACGCCTGCCTGGTGGCGGCGTTTCAATTGTTGTGGCTGGCGGCCTTGGGCAAGCTGGCCGACTTCTTCCGCACGCTATGGCGCTTCGGCGGCATTTCCAAGTGGTATTTCCTGGCCGCGGTCTTGGGCGGCCTGATGGCCAATTTCGGCTCATATCTGGCGATGGGTTACGTGGGCGCGGTGTTCGCCGCGGTGGCGGGCCTGTTGTATCCGGTGGTGGGCGCGGCCTTGGCGCGTTTGTGGTACCGCGAGCGGATAGGTCGGCGCGCGGCGCTGGGCATCGCGGTCATCGTGCTGGGCGGAGCGGCGATTTACGCGCCGGGCCTGCTTGGGGACCTGAGCGGCGACGGCGACGCGCGCTGGCTGGGCTATCTGGGCGGCGCGCTGGCGGCGCTGGGCTGGGGGCTGGAGGGCGCCATCGTCGGACGGGCGATGGATGTGGCCGATCCCGATTGCGGGGTGGCGATCCGCTATCTTGCCGAGGCCCTGTATTGGCTGCTGCTGATTCTGCCGGCGCTGGCCTGGCTGACGCCCTTGCCGGTGTATGCGCTGGCCGGCGAGCTGTGGTCGTGGCGGCCTATGCTCTATCTGACGGTGGGCGGGCTCAGTTTCGCTTTCTGCGCCGTGGCCTGGTACAAATCCTTTCCCTTGATCGGCGTTGGGCGCGGCCAGGCGATCGGCGCTTTCTACGCGCTGTTCGCCACCTTGTTCACCGCCGCGTTCACTTTGAATTTTCCCGAGTGGCATTTTCTGATCGGCTTGGCCCTGGTGATTCTGGCGGCTTCGTCATGGTGTCGGACAGCGAGCGCCATCCCGGCGCGGTGCGCAATGTGGAGGGCAGGGCGTGAAGGTGCACATCAAGGGTTTTATCCTGCAGGCTTTGGCCAGGCAGCCGGGCTTGTGGGACGTGGATCTGGCCCGGCGCATTTGCCGGGAGTACCACAAACCGGAAGACGCCTACTGGCTGGGCATGGTGAGGGCCTGCCTGGCGGATTTGAGCGCCAGCGGTCTGGTGGTGGCCTTATGCGAGCGTTGGCAGGAGGAGGGCGCGCGCCTGCTGTTCAATTATCGGGTCAGCGAGTTCGGGCTGGAGCGCATGCGGCAGACCGGTTTGGTCTAGATGCCCGCGCAAAGCCTCGCGAGCAAGAGCGAGACAAGACGATAACGGCTAGAAGGCGGAATGTACTCGTGGCGCATGAGCATGTCGAAGACGGGTTCAAGGCCCGGTTCTGGCCATCTCGCCGACGCGCGGCAGGCATTGAACCGCTTTTGAAGGAGAAGGGCATGTCCGACTATTGGGGTTATGAAGGCGCATCCACGCTGGCGATGGTTGTGATTGTGGGTTTGAGCCTGGCGGCTTTGTTCGTCGCCAGGCGTTATGTGAGAACGCTATAGCTGCTGAAGGCAGGCCCTGCGCCGCGCGCGCATTCCGTTTTCTCCGCCGCAAGGGCTTGTCCCGCCCTTGCTCTCAGGCTTTGAACCGACTTTTTTACAGTTGCGCGGCGTAGGCTTCCAGCTGCGCCAGCACGTCTTGCGCTTTTTCGCTTAGCTCGCCGGCGCGGGCTTCCTCCAGTTCCTGGCGGAATTGCCGGACATCGCGGCCGGGTCCGCCGTTGAGCTTGGCTTGACGCCATGTCTGCCAGCGTTCTTGCTCTTCGCCGGACAGGGAGCGCGGGAAGTTGCGCGCGCGGTAGCGGAACAAGAGTTCGGCCAGCTGCGGGTCTTCGAAGAAGGCCATCTCGCCGGTCAACTGGTCGGCCGACATGCGGCGCAGCTTGGTCAGCACTTTGCGATCGTTGTTGGAGACGAAGCCGCCGTAGAGATTTTCGTCGACGTCGCGCGGCTCGCCGGTTTCGCGCTTATACACCTTGCGCCAGACCGGGCTCAGATCCGGCAGCGCGCCGGCGTAGTCGGCGTGGCGCTGAACCTGCTCCATGTCCACGCCCCAGTGCGCGGCGCGCTCCGGGCTCAACACCTTGAGGTTGGCGACCACGAACGGCGATTTATTGATGTGCACGGTTTTGAGCGGCAAACGCTGCACGCCTTCCGGCAAATCTTCACTGCGGGTGTACAAGCGCTCTCGGATGGCGTCCGGGCCCAGGCCTTGCAGTTCGCGGGGGTCCTGGGCCAAGTCCCAGACAATCACCTCGTTGGCGTTGTAGGGGTGGGCCGCCAGCGGCCAGACCACGGCCATATTGCCGCGCTCGGCGCCGTACATGCCGGAAACGTGCAACACGGGTTTGGGCGCGTGGAGGCTGAGCTGGACCTTGACCGCGTCTTTCTTGCGCAGCGACAGGTAGAAGTCGAACAGCTTGGGCTGGTGCTGTTTGATCAGGCGCGCCAGCGCGATGGTGGCGCGCACGTCGGAGAGGGCGTCGTGGGCGGCTTCGTGCGCCAGGCCGTTGGCGGCGCTCAAATGCTCCAGTTTGAAGCTGGGGCGTCCATCCTCGTGCTGCGGCCATTGGATGCCGTCCGGGCGCAGCGCGAAGGTGGCGCGGACCAGGTCCAGCAGATCCCAGCGGCCGCATTGGTTCTGCCATTCGCGCGCATAGGGGTCCATCAGATTGCGCCAGAACAGGAAGCGGGTGACTTCGTCGTCGAAGCGGATAGAGTTGTAGCCGACGCCTATGGTGCCCGGCGTCGCCAGCTCGCGTTCGATCACGCCGGCGAATTCGTGCTCGGCCACGCCGTGCTGCAAACACCATTGCGGGGTGATGCCGGTCAGCAGGCAGGCCACCGGAGACGGCAGGTAATCGGGCGCGGGCCGGGCGTAGAGCATGACCGGTTCGCCGATTTCATTCAGCTCGGCGTCGGTGCGGATGCCGGCGAACTGCGAGGGGCGATCCTGGCGCGGCACGGCGCCGAAGGTTTCGTAATCGTGCCAGAAGAAGCTGTGGTTGGACATGGCGGCAACAATGCGGTGAAGTTGGCCGCATTGTCGCACCCATGGCGCGGCAGGGCCAGCCGCGCCGTTCCCCGCCGCTTGTTAATCCATCCACGAGGGCTTGCGCGTTTCCAGCATGGCCTGAACGCCCTCGCGGCCTTCCTCGCTCAGGCGGATGGCGACAATGCGCTGGATGCAGATTTCCATGCCGTCTTCTCCGACGCCCAGGCCGGCGATGTCGGCCAGCAGCCGCTTGGCTTCCAGCATCGCCGCCGGGCTGTTGATCAGCAGATGGTTGATCAGGAAGTCCACCGCCATGTCGAGCTCATCGCTTTCCACCACCTGATGCACCAGCCCCAGGCGTTTGGCCTTGCCGGCGTTGAAACGCTCCGCGGTCATGAAGTAGCGGCGCGTCGAGCGCTCGCCGATGGCGCGGACCATATAGGGCGCCACCAGCGCGGGGATCACGCCCAGCTTGACGTCGGAGAAGCTGAACAGCGCTTCGGAGCTGGCGATGGACACGTCGCAGCAGGCGACCAGCCCCGCGCCCAAGCCGAAGGCGGAGCCCTGTATCTTGGCGATGGTGGGCTTGGGCAAGGTGTCCAGCGTGCGCAGCAGCTTGGCCAGCAGGCGGGCGTGGCGCTCCAGCTCCTCGCGGCCGAAACCGGCCATCCGTCGCATCCAGTCGATATCGTGGCCGGCGGAAAAGCTGATGCCGCTGCCGGTCAGCACCACGGCGCGCACGCTAGTGTCTTCGGCCAGGGTTTCCAGCATCGCGGTCAGCAGGCCGACGCTGCTGTCGTCCAGCGCGTTCAGCAGTTCCGCGCGGTTGAGGGTGATGGTGGCGATTCCCTTTGAATCAACGGCAAGCAAAACGGACTCGGCGGTCATTCGGTTCTCCTTGTTCTGATGATGGGCGTTTCAGCCGTGGCCAAAACGGATAATGCTGCGGACAAAGGCGTCCGCGGCCTCGATGTGCAATACATGGCCGGTGCCCGGCAGAATTTCCAGCTGCGCGCCGGGCAGCCGTTCGCGCAATAGTTCGGCTTGATACAAGGGCGTCAGGCGGTCTTCGTCGCCAACCAGTATATGGCAGGGCATGCTCAGCTCGTGCAGCCAGGTGCGCGCGTCGTGCTCGGTGACGCCGGCGATCAGACGTATCACCGCGTCCCAGTCCACCATGCCGGCGATCAGCTTCATATCGTCGAGCATGGCGGCGTTGCTGGCGAGAAATCGGCTGGAAAACAGCCAGGGCACGCTGACCGCGTAACGCAAATCCAGCCCGCCGCTGCGGTTGGCCGCAACCCAGCTGTCGCTGATATGGTTGTTGACGCTGTCGGCCCAGGCCAGCGTGGCGGCCAGCAGCAGCCGCGACACGCGCTCGGGATGACGATGGGCGAAGTGCTGCGCCACCATGCCGCCGTAAGACAAGCCGGTGAGATAGACCTCCGCAATGCCCAAATGATTCAACAGACCGGCGGCGAGGTCGGCTTGTTCGCTGAGCGGATATTTGTCGCCGCCGGGTCGGTCGCTTTGGCCTTGGCCGAGAAAGTCGAAGCGCAATAGCTGGAAGTGCGGTTCCAGTTGCGGCTGCAGCAGGGCCCAGGCGGCGGTGGACATGGTGATGCCGTTGAATAGCGCCAGAACTTGGGCGCCCTGTCCGCTGAGTTCGTAATAGACCTTGTGTCCGGCGATTTCGGCATAGGGCATGGCGGTATTCCTTTGGTCAGGCGTTGCGCGGCGTCAACATGCATGCTTCATTCTAGAGCGCGTCGGCGTTTGCGGGGCAATTTGCTGGCGACGCGGACGCCTGGCGAGGACGCGGCGCCGCGCGCGCCGGTCTGCCTGCGGTGGAAAAGGGTAAAGTGTTTGACGAATTAAACAATGATGGTGGGGTTTTCGCCGCCGGCGTCTTAGGGGAAAGGGCCGGGTTTTCGGGTTTGACCGGCCAGCCTGGGTGAGGCGCGCGCGCCACAGAGGCGATAAATTTTCGAGAGCGTTTGCACTAGATATTGTCAAATTTATTAAACGTGGCATAGGCTTCTGTTCAAGACTAAAACGACAAAGGCGCTCGCCGTCGTCGCGGCCGCCGGGCCGTGTTCGCATTAAGCGCCGTACAGAGGAGACATCATGTTGGCAATAGGCACGGCGGTGGCGGCATGGCCACGCGCTCTCGCGGCGGGACCGCCGGCCGGCGCGGGACGCCGGACGGATTCTTGAACCCATGCGCGCGGGCCCAGGCCGGCGCGATCATCCAGCAAGGCATTCGATTGCCGCCGCGCCGCCTCGAGACGAGGCCCGCGCGGCGGACGCAGCCGGCCCGCGCCGCTGCGGAATTGCAATAGAGGGAACGACTCAATGACGCAAGCTATTGCCGCCAAACCGGCCCAGGCCGCTTTTTCCGCCCACAACGCCCAGGCCGCCGGAACCCAGGCCGACGCCGACAAGGCTTATCTGCGCATTGCCGGCGTACTGAAAAAGTTCGGCGATCATGTCGCGGTGGATCATGTGGATCTGGATATCCGCAGAAATGAAATCTTCGCCCTGCTAGGCAGCTCCGGCTGCGGCAAGTCCACCTTGCTGCGCATGCTGGCGGGCATGGAGACGCCGACTTCTGGCCGCATCATCCTGGACGGGGAGGACATGCAGGGCCTGCAGCCGTACGAGCGGCCGGTGAACATGATGTTCCAGAGCTACGCCTTGTTTCCGCATATGACGGTGGAGCAGAACGTGGCGTTTGGCCTGAAACAGGACAAGGTGCCGCGCGAGGAGATCGCGGAGCGGGTGGGCAAGATGCTGGATCTGGTGCAGATGCGCAAGTACGCCAACCGCAAGCCGCATCAATTGTCTGGTGGTCAGCAGCAGCGGGTGGCGCTGGCGCGCAGCCTGGTCAAGCGGCCCAAGCTCTTGCTGCTGGACGAACCTCTGGGCGCTCTGGACAAGAAGCTGCGCCAGCAGACCCAGCTGGAGCTGGTCAATACCATCGAACAGGTGGGCGTGACCTGCATCATGGTGACCCATGATCAGGAAGAGGCGATGACCATGGCCAGCCGCATCGGCATCATGAGCGAAGGCTCCTTGCTGCAGGTGGGCACCCCGTCCGAAATTTACGATTACCCCAGCTGTCGCTTCACCGCGGAATTCATCGGCGAGAGCAATATTTTCGAGGGCGCGGTGGTGGTGGACGAGCCGGACCTGGTCGAAGTGCGCTCGCCGGAGCTGGGCGGGGACATCCGCATCGACCACGGGATTACCGGCCCCAAGGGCATGCACGTCTGGGCCAGCATTCGGCCGGAAGACGTGAGGCTGGACATCAAGCCGTTGCCGGCGGGCCCCAATGTCGCCGCCGGCGTGGTGGAGGACATCGCCTATCTGGGCAGTTATTCCATCTATCACGTGAAACTGGCCAGCGGCAAGGTCGTCAAATCAGTGGTGCCGTCTTCGCGCTGGTATGATGCGGGCGAAACCGCGCCGACCTGGGGAGATCCGGTCTTCGTCAGTTGGCGCCAGGATGTACCGGTGGTGTTGACGCGCTAGCGCCCACGCACGCGCCGCAGCGGATGCCGCATGGCATCCGCTTTTTCTTCTCTTTCCCGAGGCGTTTGGTCCGCCCGGCTTTGGCCGCCATTCCTGTTTTCATTGAGAGGTCTTCATGCTTAGCTTTGCCCATCAGGCTCACGCTCCATCCTATTACGCCGCCACCGCTCTGCCCTGGGAGCCCGGGGCGGCGCTGGAAGGCGTCGTCGACTGCGATGTCTGCGTGGTGGGCGGCGGGCTGGCGGGCTTGTCGGCGGCGCTGAATCTGCGCGAGCGCGGATTCTCCGTGGCGCTGCTGGAGGGGGCGCAAATCGGCTTCGGCGCCTCGGGGCGCAACGGCGGACAGGTGATTTCCGGATTCGCTTGCGGCGTCGACACGCTGCGCGCGCAATTGGGCGACAGCCTGGCCAAGCAGATGTGGGACATGTCGGTGGAGGCGGTGGACATCATCGAACAACGGGTGAACCGGCACGGCATCGATTGCGATTGGCGGCGCGGCTATGTCAGCGTGGCGGTCAAGCCGCGGCATATGCAGGAGTTGGAGGACTGGCAGCGAGAGGCGGCGCAGGCCTATGACTATGGCGGCATGCAGCTGTGGGACCGGGACGAACTCAGGACCCGGCTGGCCAGCGATCGCTACCAGGGCGGGCTGTACGACCCGCGCTCCGGCCATCTGCACCCATTGAACTACACGCTGGGCCTGGCCCGCGCCGCGCGCGAGGCGGGGGTGGCCATTTACGAGCAAAGCCCGGCGCTGCGTCTGAAGCGGGGGGCGCGGCCGCAAGTGGCGACGGAGCGGGGCGTGGTCAATTGCGACCAGCTGGTGTTGGCCTGCAATTCCTACATCGGCGCGCTGGTGCCTGAGCTGGAACGGCGTATCATGCCGGCCGGCACTTATGTGATCGCCACCGAGCCCTTGGGGAAGGAGCGGGCCGAGGCCTTGATCGCCAACGATATGGCGGTGTGCGACACCAATTTCGTGCTGGATTACTATCGTCTGTCCGCCGACCACCGCTTATTGTTCGGCGGCAAGGTCAGTTACTCCGGACGCGAGCCAGCCCATTTGGCCGACGGCATGCGCAGCGATATGCTGCGGGTGTTTCCGCAACTGGCCGACGTCAAGATCGACTATGCCTGGGGCGGTTTTTGCGACATCACGGTGAACCGCGCCCCTGACTTTGGCCGTTTGGACGGCAATGTCTATTATCTGCAAGGCTTTTCCGGGCACGGCGTCAACATCACCGGCCTGGCCGGCAAAGTGGTGGCGGAGGCGGTGGCCGGAGACGCTTCGCGCTTCGACCTGTTCGCCAAGATTCGTCATAATCCCTTCCCCGGCGGCAAATGGCTGCGCACGCCGGCCTTGGTGCTGGGCATGGCTTATTTCCGGATGCGGGATTATTTATAAGCGGGCGTCGCCGTGCCGCGGACCCTGGGCAGCCTTCGCGCTGCCTTTTTATTTTTCAGGTGGGGTCCAGATAATCGTAGCCGCCCCAATCCAGCGCGTAGGCGGTATGGTTGTCCGCGGTGCGGACGGGTTTGAGCAAGCCGTTTTGCTGCATGTAGACTAGGTGCTCGTGAACGTCGGCCGCGCTGTATTCGCCGCCGGATTCGCGCGAGAGCGCCTGAAACAGTTTGTGTTCGTCCAGATACTGGATGTGCATGGTCTGCAGCAGGCGTAAGGTGCGGAAAATCAAGGTTTCATTGCGGGTCATGACAGCGGATATTTTATTTTTATGACTATTCATTTATCTGACACTTTAGTTTGGCGCGTCAAGAAATATGACATTATTGTTTCAAGGGCCGGGGCATGACGACGGAGCGCCCTGATTCGCCTTGCATCGCCGTGTGTTCCACCGCGGTGGGCGACGATATCTGCCGCGGCTGCGCGCGCAGCTTCGACGAGATCTCGCAGTGGTGCTTCATGGACGCGGAGGAGCGGGAGCGGGTGTGGTTGCAGCTGCCGCTGCGTCAGCGCGGATTGAAGATCGCCGCGGTGTTCTCCTGCCTGCCGGAGCTTCATCAGGGCGAGGACGGGGGCGAGTGGATGAGCGTGCCCTGCCTGCCCTTGTGGTTCCGCATGGAGGGGAACTGCCTGCGCTGGCTGCGGGCGGGAGAGCCGGCGTGTCAGCGCGATTGCGCCGGCTGGAGTCCGGCGCAGGTGGCCGCCTTTTTGCGCGAGCAGGCGGGCGTTGAATAGAACGAGGGGAAGGCGATGGCGCAGGACAGTTCTTTGACCGAGTTTTGGGATGTGCGTTATCGCGACGGCGTGACGCCTTGGGAGGGCGCGCGGCTGAGTCCGGAGGCCCTGGCGTTTTTCCAAGCTCAGCCTGCCAGTCGAATCTTGCTGCCCGGCTGCGGCAGCGCCGGAGACTTGCCTCTGTTGCTGGACTGCGGCCATCAGGTGCTGGCCGTCGATTTCAGCGCGCAGGCGGTGGAGATCGCTCGCGCGCAGTGGCCGCAGGCGGCCGCCCATATCCAGCAGGCGGACTTTTTCGCCGTTGAGGAAACGCCGTCTTTCGACATGGTGTTCGAGCGGGCCTTTCTCTGCGCGTTGCCGCCCCGCCTGCATGCCCGCTATGCGGAAAAGATGGCGCGCTTGTTGCGCCCCGGCGGCGCGCTGCTTGGAGTGTTCTTTATCGCGGACACGCCGCGGGGCCCGCCGTTCGGCTTGGGCATGTCGGCCTTGAGCGCTTTGCTGGAGCCGGCTTTCGTGTTGGAGAGTTGCGCGCCGCAGGCGGAGGGCGTGCCGGTGTTTGGCGGTCGGGAGTGCTGGATGGTGTGGAGAAGGCAACACGGAAACGGGGATTTGTAATACATTGACATGGCCTATTTGATGATAATCAATAGTCAGCCAACTATTCCAAAAACAAGGCCGCTATCGCTTAGCATGGCTGACTGAAGTCAATAAACAACAATAATTCTAGATAACAGCGACGGGCGGGCCCGAAGCGCCGGAGGGCGCGGGGCCGGCACCAGCCGCTGAACGGGATTGCGGAGCAAGAGGAGAAGTCATGCAGTGGTTCTGGCGCGTGTATACCCTGGTGGAAAAGACTTTCTGGGATACGTTGACCAAGAAATTGTGCAGTTTCTTTTTCATCAGCGTGTTTCAGCTGGGCATGGTGGCTTATGTTTATTATGTGCTGGAAAACATACGGAGTTCGCTGAAAGGGCAAGTCGCTTCGCCCCAGGTGTTGGCCGGCATCGAGTCCAGCATCGACGGCGCGCTGTTTTGGACGATGGCGCTGTGGGTGGTCAGCGTCGCTTTCATCGCCTTCATGGTCTGGTATCTGCGCTTCCTCATCGTCAGACCGCTGAAAATGATTATCCGGATTTTCAATGAAATCGGCGCCGGTGAGGGGGATCTGTCCAGAGACATTCCCACCATCACCCATGACGAAATCCGCGAATTGTCGCTGTCGTATAACCGTTTCCTGCTGAAAATGCGCGAGATCATCAGCAATGTGCGGCTGATGACGGTGCGGATCGCGATGGATTCGGCGCGCACCCGCAAGAACGTGGTCGAATCGCTGGAGGGCGCGCGCAAGCAGGATCAGCTGGCGACGCAGGTCCGGGCCGCCAGCGATCAGAGCACCGAGGGCGTGGGCCAGGTCACTGAGCAAACCCAGGCGATCTCGTCCACTACGCTGGCCAATCTGGATGTGGCGCGGGAATCCTACGCCGAACTCAAATCCGTGGCGGAGAGCATCTACGGCATCAACCAGAAAGTGGGGCATTTCAATCACACGGTGGATGATCTGAGTCAGCGCTCCTCCAGCATCAAGACCATTGTCGATCTGATCAAGGACGTGTCGGACCAGACCAATCTGCTGGCCTTGAACGCCGCGATAGAGGCGGCGCGGGCCGGCGAGAGCGGACGCGGTTTCGCCGTGGTGGCCGATGAGGTGCGCAAACTGGCCGAGCGGGTTAAAAAGGCCACCGACGAGATTTCGCATAATATCGACGGCATGTTGGGGCTGGTGTCGGAAACCCAGGTGGAAACCGCGCAGATCACCGAGGACACCAAGTCGGCGCGGGAGATCGTCTCCAAGGCGTCCGACCATTTCAGCAAGATGATGGGAGACTTCGAAACCACGGCGAGCAGTCTCAGCCAGATCGCCGCCACCATGTCGGAGTTCGTCGCCTCCAATGGCCAGGTCAATCTGCATGTGGCGGAAATCCACGAACTGGGCCATCAGGTGACGGACCGTCTGAACCATACCGAAGACTCGGCCACCAAATTATCCGGCGCGGCGGAGCAGGTGCAGCAACTGGTGGCGCGCTTCATTCTGGGCGAGGGCGAGTTCGACCAGATCATGCAAACGGCCCGCGAGGCGCGGGATGAATTGCAAACCATGATGGCCGCGCAACTGGCCGCGGGCGTGGCGCTGTTCGATCAGAACTACCAGCCCATCGCCGGCGCCAAGCCGGCCAAGTTCCGCACTCAGTACGACGCCAAGCTGGAAAAACTGATGCAGCCGGTGTATGACCGCGCCGCCAAGTCCGTGCCCGGCGGCGTGTTCTGTCTGGCGGTGGACACCAACGGCTACGCGCCGACCCACAATAGCTGGTATAGCCAGCCCTTGAGCGGAGATGCGGCCAAGGACCTGATCAACAGCCGCGACAAGCGCAAGTTCGCCGATGCCGCCGGTTTGCGGGCCGCGCGCAGCACGCAGTCTTTCCTGCTGCAGACGTATACCCGCGACACCGGGGAGGTGCTGTCGGAAGTGGTGCTGCCCATCATGTTGTCCGGCAAGCATTGGGGCGGCTTCCGCCTGGGCTTCAACCCGGAGCAGCTGTTGGAGGCGCTTGGGCGCGGAGCTACCCGGACTTGAAGCGGCGCAGGTCGGCAGGAAAGCAAAACGGAGGCCGCGGCCTCCGTTTTGTTTTGAGCGTCGCCTCAGATCTGCAACGGGCTTAGCAGGGTGATAATGCCCAGGCCGGCGAACAAGAGCGCGGCAACGGTGTGCACCAGTTTTTGCGGCAGCTTCTTCGCGGCCACCTCGCCCAAGAGCACCGCGGGCACATTGGCCAGCATCATGCCCAGCGTCGTGCCGGCCACCACCAACAGCAAGGCCTCGGGAAAGCGCGCGGACAGCGCGACGGTGGCCAGCTGCGTCTTGTCGCCCATTTCCGCGATAAAGAAAGCGATACAGGTGGTGCCGAACACGCCGAAGCGCTCCATGAGCCGGCTGTCTTCATCCAGCTTGTCCGGAATCAGCATCCAGCCCGCCATGGCGAGAAAGGAAAGACCCAAGCCCCAACGCATGAAGTCCGGTCCTATCTTGCTCATCAGCCAGTGACCCACCGCGGCGGCGGCGAAATGATTGAGCAAGGTGGCGACGAAGATGCCCAGAACGATGGGCATGGGTTTGCGGTAGCGGCCGGCCAGCATCAGGGCGAGCAATTGGGTTTTGTCGCCGATTTCAGCCAAAGCGACGATGCCGGTGGAAATAAGGAAGGCTTCCATGAAAACTCCGGGGGCTGCGCATACGCCATGACAAGCCCGCGCCGCAGCCCCGCGTTGCGCAGACATGTCATGGGTCTTGCCAAACGGAAGTTTTCGTCGCATGCGCCATGGCCGTGATGGCCAAGCCTGTTGACGCATGCCGGCGCTGAAAACCGCGCCGAGGCTACTCCCCCAGAACCAGCCGATTCTAAATCAGTTGGCGTAGCGGGGCAATCTCCGCTCTTAGAGTTGGGACGTGCACTGCGGGCATCGAGAAGCTTTTTCCGGAATGCTGGACACGCAGAACGGGCATTCCTTGGTGGCGGGGGCCGGCGCGGCGGCCGGTTCTTCGCGCTTCAGCCGATTGATGGCCTTGACCAGCATGAAGATGGCGAAAGCCACGATGGTGAAGCTGACCATGGCATTGATGAACAGGCCGATATTCAGCGTGACGGCGCCGGCCTGTTTGGCCGCGGCCACGGACACATAAGGCCCAAGCTGTTTGCTGCCTTCTTTTAGCACGAAGAACATATTGGAGAAATCGACGTTGCCGATCAACAGGCCGATTGGGGGCATGATCACATCGTCGACCAGCGATTTGACGATGGCGCCGAAAGCGCCGCCGATGACGACGCCGACCGCCAGATCGATGACATTGCCTTTCATGGCAAATTCTTTGAATTCTTTAATAATGGACATGGTTGGCCTCTGTTTAAATAGCGTTAAGCATTATAGGACATTCGGCCGCCGTCGCTCCACCGCGGGTCTTTCTTTCAGGCGGCTGAGCGTGAGCGGACGGGCAGGCTGCCAAGCAAGGCGCCGCCAAGAATGAGCACGATGGCGGTCAGAGCGACGGCGTTCAATTGACCCTGGCCGCTGCCTATCAGCAGCAAGGTGGACAGCAGCGGCGTGGCGTAGGACAGGGAGCCGATCTGCCTGGGGTCGCCTTCCTTCAGCGCGCGGTCCCATAGAAAGAAGGCGCCGCCCATCGGCCCGATGCCGAGCAGGATCAGGGCCAGCCATTGGCCGGCGCTGGGGGCGACGCTGGGTTCGAACAGGGCGTGACACAGCAAGGAGAGCAGGCCGGACAGCAGGCAGAAGCCGCCCACCGCGCTATTGGGAAAGCTGGGCAGTCTGCGGGTCAGCAGGCTGAAGGTGGACCACACCACGGCGGCGCCGATGGCGAGCAGATAGCCGGCGAGATGGCTGCTGGACAAGGCGAGCTTGCCCCCGCTGACAATCAGCGCCGCGCCGCTGAAGCCCAGCGCGCCGGCCAGGATGTGGCGGCCATGCAGCACGGTGCCCGGCACCAGGATGGGGGAGAGCATGACGATCAGCAGCGGCCACAGGTAATTCAGCAGATTGGCTTCCATCGCCGGCGCGTGCCGAAACGCGAAGAACAGCAGGAAGTGATAGCCGAACAAGCCGTAGATCCCCACCAGCAGGGTGGGCATCGGGACTTTCCAGTCGCGGTAATGGCGCAGGCTGAGCAGGCTGCCGATCAGCAGACAGACGCCAACGACGAAGAAAGGGGGAAGCGAGCGTGTTTGAGCGCCAAGCGCGGCCAGAGAGGCCCAGAGCAGGATGGCGCCCCCGGCAAAGGCAATCGGTCTGGGAATCATTATTATTCCAATGGGGAGGGTGGGCCGATTGTAAAACGGAAGCGAAAATGGAAAAAGCCACAATCCGGAGATTGTGGCTTTTGAAATTTTGGCTCCCCGAGCAGGGCTCGAACCTGCGACCTGCGGATTAACAGTCCGTCGCTCTACCAACTGAGCTATCAGGGATCATAATGCGGTGATGCGGGCTTGTTTTGGCTCCCCGAGCAGGGCTCGAACCTGCGACCTGCGGATTAACAGTCCGTCGCTCTACCAACTGAGCTATCAGGGAATGGAAAACAAGCAATTCTCAAACTGGGCCGGAGTGGCTCCCCGAGCAGGGCTCGAACCTGCGACCTGCGGATTAACAGTCCGTCGCTCTACCAACTGAGCTATCAGGGATTTGAGTGAGGGCGAACTATAGCTTCAGCCTGTCGGGCTGTCAACACTTGCGCGGCTGAAAATCGCTTGCGTCCGTCGGGCGGCTTGGACGCGGCGTTGACGCCCGCAATTCACCGCTGGCGAAGGGAGGCGGCGGCGCGTTAAAATTTCGTTTGTTGACAATGCGGGAATAGCCGCGTTTTTGAGGTGGGTTAAATGAATCTGGACGGTAAGCTCAGGCTGGATGCGCGCGCAGAGCGGGCAAATAAAGATGCGGCGGAAATGAATGTTCATTTGCGGCAGTTGGAGTCTTTGCGCGCAGGCGCCGCAATATCGGTTCTGGATAAGCATAAAATCATCCAGGTGGCGGGAGAGGACGCGGAGGCCTTTTTGCAAGGGCAGCTTTCCAGCGATGTGCGGGAGTTGTCGGACGAAAGCCATGCCCAGTACAGCAGTTACTCTTCAGCCAAAGGGCGAATGCTGGCCAGCTTCCTGGTTTGGCGGAGCGACGGCGTTTATTGCCTGGCGGTGTCGGCGGATCTGGCCGAATACGTGGCCAAGCGCCTGAGCATGTTTGTCTTGCGCTCCAAGGTGAAGGTATCCATTGCGGATAATCTGACCTTGATTGGCCTTGCGGGCGCGACGGCGCTGAATACGCTGGCCATTGAGCCGGCATTGGCGGCAAGCGTTGGGCCGCGTGAAATGATTCGAGTGGAATTGGGCCTGTTGATAGGCCTGCCCGGGGCGGGCTGGGTGCTGGCGGTGGATGAAGCCGGCGCAGAGCAGCTTGGCGCAAGGCTGACGGAGGCGGCGAGCCTGGTGTCCTCCAGCGTTTGGGACTGGCGGGATATTGACGCGGGCATCCCTTGGATCAGTCTGGCGACTCAGGAGCAGTTTGTGCCGCAAATGGCGAATATGGAATTGATTGGCGGGGTAAGCTTTAAGAAAGGCTGTTACCCGGGGCAGGAAATCGTCGCCAGATCGCAGTATTTGGGGAAAATGAAGCGCCGCATGTTCAAAGTGGCATTTAAACGGCCGCTCGCCATCGGCGCCAAACTCTATAGCCCGTCCGTGGCGGGGCAGTCGATTGGCATGGTGGCTGCGGTTTGCCAAGTGGCACCGGATCAATATGAAGGCTTGGCCGTGGTTCAATTTCAAGCCTGGGAAGAAGGTATTTACGCTGACGAGGCGTACACAATAAGGCTTCAACAACTGGAGCTGCCCTATTCCTTGAATGAGGGGGCTGAGAATTAATTGATAATTTCTGTTTTGTTTCCTTGACTTGAGTGGAAAGGCTTGGCTACATTATCATCTGTAACGCACCACTACTCTTACAATATATTTGGGAACATGCTAATGGAACTGTCGAAATTGGATTTTACTCAGCTGGTGGCTCTGCGCGCCGATGTCGAAGCTGAAATCAAGCGCCGCGAAAGCGAAGAAAAGTCCAAAGCCAAGAAACAAATCATTGAACTTGCTCGCGCTTATGGTCTGAGCGTGGAGGAAGTGCTGGGCAAAACCGGCGGCGTGCGCAAGCCGGTGGAAGCCAAGTATCGTCACCCGGCCAGCCCGGAACTGACTTGGACCGGCCGCGGCCGTAAGCCGGTGTGGGTACAAGAGTGGATCTCCAGCGGCAAAGCCCTGGACGCTCTGGCTATCTAAGCAAACTGCGGGTTTGCAATGAATTTCGAAAGCGCCTGTCATGGGCGCTTTTTCTTTGTCCGACGGCCAGCGGGCCGGCTTGCGGCTTGCTATAAATGGATGTAGCGTTCAAGCTGTTTCGCGTAGTGATTGAAATGTGCTGACATTGTCTTGAGAGTGGGCGGCTATGCTGGATTTTTTTTCAAGAGGGGCTAAAGGTCGCTCCGACCCGTTGGCCAGCGCGGAAGCGGCCAGGGAGTTCGTGGCGGCTTTGAAGAAGGAGCATGGGGCGGCCGCGCATGAGCGCGTGGTGGCCTTGCTGTCGCCATTGGAGTTGGATTGGCACAATATCTCGGTGGATCGCGTCGAAGCGCTGCTGGCGCTCAATCAAGAGACCGAATCGCTGCACGAAAACCTCT
This sequence comes from Chromobacterium sp. Beijing, assembly GCF_021496765.1. Taxonomy (NCBI): domain Bacteria; kingdom Pseudomonadati; phylum Pseudomonadota; class Betaproteobacteria; order Neisseriales; family Chromobacteriaceae; genus Chromobacterium; species Chromobacterium sp. Beijing. Next base: position 2,624,963 of record NZ_CP053750.1, on the reverse strand, counting down.
GCGCGCAATACTTGCTGAATACGCGCATGCCCAAGGCGCTGGAAGCGCAATTGCGAAGCCAGATACTGGCGTACGGCAAATGCTTCATCGATAGTTATCAGCATGTGCTGACGGTCGACGCCGATTCCGTTGAAGGCGCCAAGGTGCTGACGCTGCTGCCCATCGTGCTGTCGCGGATGATGTTCTATCTTGGCGAGCATGCGCGTTGGCATTGGGTTCGAAGCTTTAATCCGGAAGAGGCGTTTTGGCTGGGGGTCAACCAGCTATATTGGTTCGCCGAGCATCATGGTTGCGATTCCGTGCCGGTGTTTCTGTTCGGCGATGGTCAGCCTGCGACGACGGTTCAGGATCAATTCCTCATCTTGCATATGCTCGCCGTGCTGACCGGGGGCAATCTCAGCGCCAGGCAATTGCACTTCGCCTATCAATTGCTGCAAGTGCTTAGCAACCGTATGTCATTAACCCGGGCTTGCGCGGAACATTCGAGTTTTGTGGTCTCTTTAAAAGGACCGCATCCCGCGGCAAGAGCGTCGGGCGGCCTGGTGGACGAAGCCGCGCGCTACTGGGGGACAACGGATCTGGTCGAAATTCTGCACGGCTGGAGCATTGTATTGGACGCCGGCAGAGTGCCGCCTGAAATTAAACGCATGATGGAGCCGGGCATAGACGCCAATACCTTGCGCGCTTTGATGCGGGAGTGGGCCCCCCAGCAAATGCGTTTTGAAAGGGCGGAGCGGGTGCCCGTTTCCGGGCAGAGCATAGAAGTGGCGTATCGCCTGCCCGTGCTGCACCGTTTGATTCGGGTCGTGGACGAGGCCAAGCAAACGGGCGCGCTGGAAGACGGTAATTTCGATGATGCGGCCAATATCCGTATTTATGGCTTTGTTACCACCAGGAAGCGGGACAAGGGCGCGCCGATGCCTGGGCTTGCCTTGGGCGGGGAGGCTGTTTCTCAGCCGGCAAAAGAAGAGTTTTCGCGCTGGGAAGTCGACAACGTCAGCCAAACCGGACTGGGTGTGACTTTGGGGGCGATGGGGAACGAATGGGTGGGCCTGGGCGCCTTGATCGGTTTTCGCGAGAAATCGGTGGATGGCTGGAGTCTGGGAGTGGTGCGCCGAGTGAAGCGTAATTCGGCGGATCAGATCTACCTCGGGGTTGAAACCCTGAGTAGAAGACCAGTGGCGGCTTCGCTGCGGCCAACCGATGTGAGGCTGATCGATCCCACGCTGCCGCCTGAACAGGTTTGGCTGGCCGGGCATATCGCCTTGTTCGTGCCATGCCAGCGCTCGGGCAAGGTAGTGAACGCCTTATTGCTGCCGTTATCCTTATATGTGTTGGGCAAGGAATTCTACATGACGGCCAAGGGCAAGCATTTCCAGCTTTCTCTGGGCAAGGTGATGGATAAGGGCAGCGATTGGTGCTTGATCGAGGTGGAATTGGTCCAGGCTTTGGAAAAGTTGCCGGTTATGCCGTGACTTTCCATCATTAAAGGTGAGATTGAGAACGGGCCGAAGCTAAGCTTCGGCCCGTTTTTCATGGTTCGGCGGGGCGGTTGAGGTGTGTCGGCAAATACCCCTTTTGGATATTGCTTGTCGCATCAATGGTTTGCCCTGTGAGACCCGCTTTTGTTGAGGTTTTTCTCGCAAAAGGTGTTGACGGGTTTAGGGGGCTGACGTATAGTTCGCCTCCTCAGCAGACAACGCAGCGACGGAAACGAAACGCAGCGACCTGCACCGATCTTTAACAGAACGAATAACCGATAGGTGTAAGTGCTCGGTCGATGACCAAACACTTGCACTGCAAGACGAGAAATGTCTCGATGTTTCTTTGATCTTGCGTGCCAGAAAATTTGCTTGGAATTGAACTGAAGAGTTTGATCCTGGCTCAGATTGAACGCTGGCGGCATGCTTTACACATGCAAGTCGAACGGTAACAGGGTGCTTGCACCGCTGACGAGTGGCGAACGGGTGAGTAATGCATCGGAATGTACCGTGTAATGGGGGATAGCTCGGCGAAAGCCGGATTAATACCGCATACGCCCTGAGGGGGAAAGTGGGGGACCGAAAGGCCTCACGTTATACGAGCAGCCGATGTCTGATTAGCTAGTTGGTGAGGTAAAGGCTCACCAAGGCGTCGATCAGTAGCGGGTCTGAGAGGATGATCCGCCACACTGGGACTGAGACACGGCCCAGACTCCTACGGGAGGCAGCAGTGGGGAATTTTGGACAATGGGCGCAAGCCTGATCCAGCCATGCCGCGTGTCTGAAGAAGGCCTTCGGGTTGTAAAGGACTTTTGTCCGGGAGCAAATCCTAGTGGTTAATAACCGCTGGGTCTGAGAGTACCGGAAGAATAAGCACCGGCTAACTACGTGCCAGCAGCCGCGGTAATACGTAGGGTGCAAGCGTTAATCGGAATTACTGGGCGTAAAGCGTGCGCAGGCGGTTGTGCAAGTCTGATGTGAAAGCCCCGGGCTTAACCTGGGAACGGCATTGGAGACTGCACGACTAGAGTGCGTCAGAGGGGGGTAGAATTCCGCGTGTAGCAGTGAAATGCGTAGAGATGCGGAGGAATACCGATGGCGAAGGCAGCCCCCTGGGATGACACTGACGCTCATGCACGAAAGCGTGGGGAGCAAACAGGATTAGATACCCTGGTAGTCCACGCCCTAAACGATGTCAACTAGCTGTTGGGGGTTTGAATCCTTGGTAGCGTAGCTAACGCGAGAAGTTGACCGCCTGGGGAGTACGGCCGCAAGGTTAAAACTCAAAGGAATTGACGGGGACCCGCACAAGCGGTGGATGATGTGGATTAATTCGATGCAACGCGAAAAACCTTACCTGGTCTTGACATGTAACGAACGCCGCAGAGATGTGGTGGTGCCCGAAAGGGAGCGTTAACACAGGTGCTGCATGGCTGTCGTCAGCTCGTGTCGTGAGATGTTGGGTTAAGTCCCGCAACGAGCGCAACCCTTGCCATTAGTTGCCATCATTAAGTTGGGCACTCTAATGGGACTGCCGGTGACAAACCGGAGGAAGGTGGGGATGACGTCAAGTCCTCATGGCCCTTATGACCAGGGCTTCACACGTCATACAATGGTCGGTACAGAGGGTCGCGAAGCCGCGAGGTGGAGCCAATCTCATAAAACCGATCGTAGTCCGGATCGCACTCTGCAACTCGAGTGCGTGAAGTCGGAATCGCTAGTAATCGCAGATCAGCATGCTGCGGTGAATACGTTCCCGGGTCTTGTACACACCGCCCGTCACACCATGGGAGTGAGTTTCACCAGAAGTGGGTAGGCTAACCGTAAGGAGGCCGCTTACCACGGTGGGATTCATGACTGGGGTGAAGTCGTAACAAGGTAGCCGTAGGGGAACCTGCGGCTGGATCACCTCCTTTCTAGAGAAGGTTGTTGATCGAGTACTTACAGCCTATCGGTTATTCGCGAGTTTGAGTCTCGCGATCAGAGTGCTTGGATGAGTACTGTGATCGCGTTGTTTGAACGCACTGATCTTTAACAAACTGAAGAAGCCGAATATATAAAGACGGCGAGAAGGAAGCGTAGAGTTAACTCTTTACGCGGACGGATCGTCATCTTGGGTATTTGATTGTATCTAGGCTACGTCGCCATATCAAAAGGGGCGGTGTAGTCGTCGCACAAACACACTTGTTGTTTTGGTGATCTAGGTTACTGAAATGATAGGGTCAAGCGACTAAGTGCATCTGGTGGATGCCTTGGCGATCATAGGCGAAGAAGGACGTGTAAGCCTGCGAAAAGCGCGGGGGAGCTGGCAATAGAGCTTTGATCCCGCGATGTCCGAATGGGGAAACCCCTCCGCAAGGAGATCCCAGACTGAATCCATAGGTCTGAGGAGGCGAACGCAGCGAACTGAAACATCTAAGTAGCTGCAGGAAAAGAAATCAACCGAGATTCCGTTAGTAGTGGCGAGCGAACGCGGAAGAGCCTGTACGTGTTATGGATTGTGTTAGTGGAAGGTTCATGGAAAGGACCGCCATAGTGGGTGATAGCCCCGTACACGAAAACGCATTCCAAGGACTAGGCGTACGATAAGTAGGGCGGGACACGAGAAATCCTGTCTGAAGATGGGGGGACCATCCTCCAAGGCTAAATACTCATGATCGACCGATAGTGAACCAGTACCGTGAGGGAAAGGCGAAAAGAACCCCGGGAGGGGAGTGAAATAGAACCTGAAACCGGATGCATACAAACAGTGGGAGCGGACTTGTTCCGTGACTGCGTACCTTTTGTATAATGGGTCAGCGACTTACGTTCAGTAGCGAGCTTAACCGAATAGGGGAGGCGTAGGGAAACCGAGTCCGAATAGGGCGCTTTAGTTGCTGGGCGTAGACCCGAAACCGAGTGATCTATCCATGGCCAGGATGAAGGTGCGGTAACACGCACTGGAGGTCCGAACCCACTAGTGTTGCAAAACTAGGGGATGAGCTGTGGATAGGGGTGAAAGGCTAAACAAACTCGGAGATAGCTGGTTCTCCCCGAAAACTATTTAGGTAGTGCCTCATGTATCACTTCCGGGGGTAAAGCACTGTTATGGCTAGGGGGTCATTGCGATTTACCAAACCATGGCAAACTCTGAATACCGGAAAGTGCGAGCATGGGAGACAGACGGTGGGTGCTAACGTCCATCGTCAAGAGGGAAACAACCCAGACCGCCAGCTAAGGTCCCAAATGATCAGTTAAGTGGTAAACGAGGTGGGAAGGCATAGACAGCCAGGATGTTGGCTTAGAAGCAGCCATCATTTAAAGAAAGCGTAATAGCTCACTGGTCGAGTCGTCCTGCGCGGAAGATGTAACGGGGCTCAAACTGATAACCGAAGCTGCGGATTTGCACGTAAGTGCAGATGGTAGGGGAGCGTTCTGTAGGTCTGTGAAGGTGTCTCGTAAGGGATGCTGGAGATATCAGAAGTGCGAATGCTGACATGAGTAGCGATAAAGCGGGTGAAAAGCCCGCTCGCCGAAAGCCCAAGGTTTCCTACGCAACGTTCATCGGCGTAGGGTGAGTCGGCCCCTAAGGCGAGGCTGAAAAGCGTAGTCGATGGGAAACGGGTTAAAATTCCCGTACTTTTATGCAGTGCGATGTGGGGACGGAGAAGGTTAGGTCATCAGACTGTTGGAATAGTCTGTTTAAGCCGGTAGGCTGGGGAGGTAGGCAAATCCGCCTTCCCTTAAGGCCGAGACGTGATGACGAGGGTCTACGGACCTGAAGTGACTGATACCACGCTTCCAGGAAAAGCCACTAAGCTTCAGCTGCATAAGAACCGTACCGCAAACCGACACAGGTGGGCAGGATGAGAATTCTAAGGCGCTTGAGAGAACTCAGGAGAAGGAACTCGGCAAATTGATACCGTAACTTCGGGAGAAGGTATGCCTCTTAGAGTGAATCCCCTGCGGGAGGAGCTTTGAGAGGTCGCAGAGAATCGGTGGCTGCGACTGTTTAACAAAAACACAGCACTGTGCCAACACGAAAGTGGACGTATACGGTGTGACGCCTGCCCGGTGCTGGAAGGTTAAGTGATGGGGTGCAAGCTCTTGATCGAAGCCCCAGTAAACGGCGGCCGTAACTATAACGGTCCTAAGGTAGCGAAATTCCTTGTCGGGTAAGTTCCGACCCGCACGAATGGCGTAACGATGGCCACACTGTCTCCTCCTGAGACTCAGCGAAGTTGAAGTGTTTGTGAAGATGCAATCTCCCCGCTGCTAGACGGAAAGACCCCGTGAACCTTTACTGTAGCTTTGCATTGGACTTTGAACAGACTTGTGTAGGATAGGTGGGAGGCTATGAAGTGGGAACGCTAGTTCTCATGGAGCCGTCCTTGAAATACCACCCTGGTGTGTTTGAGGTTCTAACCTTGGTCCGTGATCCGGATTGGGGACAGTGCATGGTAGGCAGTTTGACTGGGGCGGTCTCCTCCCAAAGTGTAACGGAGGAGTTCGAAGGTTACCTAGGTACGGTCGGAAATCGTGCTGATAGTGCAATGGCAAAAGGTAGCTTAACTGCGAGACCGACAAGTCGAGCAGGTGCGAAAGCAGGACATAGTGATCCGGTGGTTCTGAATGGAAGGGCCATCGCTCAACGGATAAAAGGTACTCCGGGGATAACAGGCTGATACCGCCCAAGAGTTCACATCGACGGCGGTGTTTGGCACCTCGATGTCGGCTCATCACATCCTGGGGCTGTAGCCGGTCCCAAGGGTATGGCTGTTCGCCATTTAAAGTGGTACGTGAGCTGGGTTCAAAACGTCGTGAGACAGTTTGGTCCCTATCTGCAGTGGGCGTTGGAAGTTTGACGGGGGCTGCTCCTAGTACGAGAGGACCGGAGTGGACGCACCTCTGGTGTACCGGTTGTGACGCCAGTCGCATTGCCGGGTAGCTAAGTGCGGAAGAGATAACCGCTGAAAGCATCTAAGCGGGAAACTCGCCTGAAGATGAGACTTCCCTGAGGGCTTGACCCTCCTGAAGAGTCGTTCGAGACCAGGACGTTGATAGGTCGGGTGTGGAAGCGCTGTGAGGCGTTAAGCTAACCGATACTAATTGCTCGTGAGGCTTGATCCTATCATTTGAGTGGCTTGGGAAACCGAGTGACGAGATAGTGGTTGTGCGACACAATTGAATACCGAATATATGTGGGTTGATCCAGGATCGACCTAGGCTTCTTCAAGTTTGTACCAGTTTATGTCTGGTGGCCATAGCGAGGTGGTCCCACGCCTTCCCATCCCGAACAGGACCGTGAAACGCCTTAGCGCCGATGATAGTGTGGCATTCGCCATGTGAAAGTAGGACACCGCCAGACGCCCCATTGCAAAGCCCAGCTCAAACGAGCTGGGCTTTATGCATTATGCTGTTGAACGGCGACACAGAAGCCTCCCCAAAGGGAGGCTTTGTTGCGTCCGCTGTCCGCTTACTTTTTGAGTTTGGCGGCTTTGCTCGCCGCCGGTTTGACTGCTGGGGCTTCCTGCGCTTTCGCCTGTCTGTCCGGTGCGATCTCGGTCAGCAACTGCTCCAGCAGCTTGCTGCGAGAGGCGATGTGATGGTCGAAGCGCCAATCTTTCAGCAGATCGATGGCGACGTCGAAGTAGCGCATGTCGATATCGTAGAGCAGGCTGAGGTCGAAAGAGCGGCCCATTTCCAGTGCGGTCGCCAGTTCCTTGAGCACTTGCATTTGTTGCGGGTCATGTCCTTCTTCGATGAAACGGCGAATCTTCTTGGCGGCATTCATGGGGGAGGCTCCCTTGTTGGCAATGCGCCTATCTTAGCCAATGTCGCCGGGGCTGTAACTTGCATTGGCGCAAAGCCGGACGGCTACGCCGCCTTCCCTCCCTTCTGCGGCGTCGCCGCTGTCCTGAATACCACCCAAAAGAACTATTTCGATTAGATCGTTTTTCCTCGGTCTTGCCCACGTCTGGCGAATGGGTTTCCCGGCGCGCGAGCAGTATGGTGTGAGTATGGAGTTGGACTGACCGGCCGCCAGGCCGCTGAGGGAGGAAAGATGACATCCGCGGCGTACAAGCAGTATTCAGTGCTGGCCGTCAGCACTTTTGCTTTCACCGTCTGTTTCATGGTGTGGATGATGATGGGCGTGGTGGGCATTCCGGTGAAGCAGCAACTGGGGCTGAACGAGACCGAGTTCGGCATTCTGGTGGCGATGCCGGTGTTGTCGGGTTCGCTGGTGCGGGTGCCCTTGGGGATCTGGACCGACCGCTATGGCGGCCGCATCGTTTTGTTTTGCCTGATGCTGAGCGCGGTGCTGCCGATTTATCTGATGGAGTTCGCCTCCCAGTATTGGCATTTCTTGCTGATTGGGCTGTTCATCGGCTTGGCGGGCGGCAGTTTTTCGGTGGGCACGCCCTATGTGGCGCGCTGGTTCGACGCGCGGCATCAGGGTATGGCGATGGGCGTGTTCGGCGCGGGCAATTCCGGCGCGGCGGTGAATAAATTCGTGGCGCCGGCCTTGATCGCGCTGGGCGGCTGGACGCTGGTGCCTCAGGTGTACGCCGGGGTGATGCTGGCTGCGGCGCTGTTGTTTTGGTTTTGCAGTTATCACAATCCGGCGCACTTGAGCGGAGGGAGCCAGCGTTTCGTCGATCAACTGCGGGTGATGCGCGATCCCCGGGTTTGGCGCTACTCGCAGTATTACTCGGTGGTGTTTGGCGGCTATGTGGGCTTGTCGCTGTGGCTGACCAAGTATTTTGTCGGCGAGTACGGTTTTGATATGAAAACCGCGGCTTTTCTCGCCGCCTGTTTTTCCTTGCCGGGCGGCGTACTGCGCGCGATTGGCGGCTGGATGTCGGATCGCTTCGGCGCGTACCGGACCACCTGGTGGGTGATGTGGGTGTTATGGGTGTGCTTCTTCGTCTTGTCCTATCCGCAGACCGAGATGGTGGTGGCCACCGTCAAGGGACCGTGGAGCCTGCATATCGGTTTGAACTCGGTGCTGTTCACTGCGGTGTTGTTCATCGCCGGCGTGGCGATGGCGGTGGGCAAGGCTTCGGTGTTCAAGTTCATCGCCAATGATTTTCCCGACAATATCGGCGCGGTGTCCGGCGTGGTGGGCCTGGCCGGCGGACTGGCCGGTTTCGTGTTGCCGATTTTGTTCGGCGCGCTGGTGGACCTCGCCGGGGTGCGTTCCAGCTGTTTCATGCTGCTGTACGGCACGGTCTGCGTCAGCCTGGTCTGGATGCATTACTCGTTCAAGCCGGTGGCCGCGGAGCGTTTGCGTCTGGCCACCGCCAGTCGTTGAGTTTGAGTTGCATGGCGGCGCCTTGACGCGCGCCGCCTTTAAAAGATTGTCAAATAGCGCTGGTCTGGCCATGACTCGGGCCGGCGGGGAGGGTTGAGTCATGTCTTATGTCATCAAACGGTGGGAGCCGGAAAGCGCCGAGTTCTGGCAACAAGAAGGCCAGAGCATTGCGCGGCGCAATTTGTGGATTTCGATTCCGTGTCTGACGCTGGCTTTCGTCATTTCGGTATTGTGGAGCGTGGTGACCTTGAACCTGCCGAACGCGGGTTTCAATTACACCAAGGATCAGCTGTTTTTGCTGACGGCGCTGCCGGCGCTGTCCGGCGCGACCTTGCGCATTTTTTATTCCTTCATGCCGTCCATTGTGGGCGGGCGCAAATGGACGACCTTGTCCACCGCCTCGCTGTTGATTCCGGCGATATGGCTGGGCTTTGCGGTGCAGGATCCCACGACGTCTTATCCGGTGATGCTGGCGATCGCCTTGCTGTGCGGGCTGGGCAGCGGCAATTTCGCCAGCTCCATGGCCAATATCGCTTACTTTTTCCCCAAGGCGCAGAAGGGCGCGGCCAACGGCTTGAACGCGGGTTTCGGCAACCTCGGCGTGTCCTTGGCCCAGTTCGTGATTCCGCTGGTGGTGACCGGCGGCATGTTCGGCGCCTTTGGTGGCGATGCGCAGCATTATGTCAAGGATGGGGTGGAAAAGAGCTTGTGGCTGCAGAACGCCGGCTTCGTCTGGGTGCCGTTCATTGTTTTGGCCACGGCGGCGGCCTGGTTCGGCATGAACGATCTGGCGGACGCCAAAGCCTCATTTACAGAGCAGGCGGTGATTTTCCGCCGCAAGCATAATTGGCTGATGTGCTGGCTGTACATCGGCACTTTCGGCAGCTTCATCGGTTTTGCCGGTGCTTTCGCCCTGTTGACCAAGACGCAGTTTCCGGAGGTGCCGGTGGCCAAGTTCGCCTTTATCGGCCCCTTGCTTGGCGCCCTGGTGCGCCCGATAGGCGGCGTGATCTCGGACAAGCTCGGCGGCGCGCGGGTGACCATGTGGGTGTTCGCGGTGATGGCCTTGGCGGTGGTGGGGGTGTTGCACTTCCTGCCGGCGCATGACGCGGCCGGGCAGTTGAGCGGCGGCAGCTTTGCCGGCTTCTTCGCCATGTTCCTCTTGCTGTTCACCATGGCCGGCGTGGGCAATGGTTCGACTTACCGAATGATTCCGACCATCTTCACCACCGGGCGGCTGCGCGCGGCGGCCGGTCGCGGCGAAGACGCGCGCAAGCAGGCTGAGGCGGACGGGGTCAAGGAGTCGGCCGCGGCTGGCGGCTTCATCAGCGCCATTGGCGCTTACGGCGGCTATTTCATTCCGCAGAGCTTTGGCGCGTCCATGAAGGCGACCGGCGGCGCGGAGCCGGCGCTGTTGTGCTTCATTGTTTTCTATATCAGCTGCATCGCCTTGTGCTGGTGGTTCTATGCGCGCAAGAACGCGGAAGTGAGTTGCTGACAGGCTAAACGGCCGATGGAAACGAAACCGGCGAGGCGTCAAGACGATGCCTCGCCGGTTTGTCTTTTATCGGGCTGAAGCCGTTTGGCTGGAGCGCGGCGCTCCTGCCTAGCCGGACAGACGCTTCAGGGCAGTTTGACGATGTAGTTGGGACCGCCTTCCCGCGCTTTTTGCAGCGCTTCGTTCAAGCGTTCCAGCATGGGTTTGGGCGTGTTTTCGCTGCCGCGCAGAGCGCTCAGCCCGACGCAGGCGGCCGCCTTGCGCTCTTCTCCCTGGTAGACGAAGCTGAGCTGGCGCAGCGATTTGATCAGCCTGCGCGCCAGTTCGTTGGCGCCGCTTACGCCGGTGTTGGGCAGCAGAATGATGAAGGCGTCGTCTTCGCGCTGGGCCACCAGATCGCTGTCGCGCGTGCTTTGCAGGCACAGGCTGCCGGCCAGGCGCAGCAAGTGGCGGTGCGCCGAGCCCTCGTCAAGCTCCGGCATCGGCTCGGGCACGTTCATCAGGCTGAGGATCAGGCCGGAGACGGCGCCGCCGTAGCGGCGCGCGCGGCCGGTTTCGGCATGGGCGGCGGAGAGCAGGCGGTGCATGCCGGCCACGCCGGTCAATTTGTCGTCGTCGGCTTGCTTGTCTTCCGCGCGCAGGCTTTTCATCAGGCTGATCGAGCGCTCCACCAGATTGCGCTCAAAATCCAGCAGCTGGCTCATGACCTTGGTTTCCGTCCGGTCGCTGAAGCTGTAGACCAGCATGAGCGCGCCTTCCAGCTCCACCTCGCGCAGCGACATCTGAACCTCGAAGCGGCGTCCGCCGCTGGCTTGCAAGGAGAGCGAGCGGTTGTAGATCATGCTGGTGCGGCGCAGTTCGCCGGCCAGCAGTTCGCTGTCCGCGGGGTCCGGCAGAAAGCGGGAGAAGGGCTGGCCAATCAGATCGCCGTGCGGAGTGGCCAGCAGGATGGCGGCCAACTGGTTGGCGCTGACGATCTGGCCGTCTGCGGGAAGCGCGATGATCAAGGCGCCCTGTACGGTGTCGATCAGCGATTGGAAGGCTTGCAGTATCGCCATAGGGGCTCTCCGTAAGTCGCGTGAGGCCGGCGAGTTCGCTCCTGGGGTGGCCAGGCGCGTAGCAGTGGGGCCGCTGGTCTTAAAGCGGCTGACAAACTCCAGGCGCCGCGTGGCATCGACTCGCCGTCTTGCTTGCGCTGTCCGGCCGGCGCGCCTTGCTTGCCGCGTGGAACTGTTTTTTGTCCGCCGCTCTAAGTGTATTCCCTGAGTACAGATATTTCATGCTCAACTTAATTGAGAGTGGATTGTCATGCCCATCTTTGCCGGGAAATGACCGTACTTGCGCTGGGAGTCGGAATTAATTGCCTGCGTACGCTGGAAATTGCCATCAATCATGGTAAATTCGTGTTTGTACGCAAAATACACTAGCGAGAACCGTAGCCCGTCGCCACCCCTGACGCGGCTTTCGGTCCGCCCACACGGCGGTTTTCTCTCCCTTGCCCGGCTTGCCGGGTCCCTTCCGTTCGCTCCCGGGCTTCATGATCTGGCCTGGCGCGAGCCGCGCCTTACCGGCGCAAAACAGCACCTTTGCCGCTGCGGCGATCGCGTTTGGGCGCGGGCGTCGATCTCGGCGATTCAAAAACAAATATTCGGACAAAGAAGCAGACTGCATCATGGCAAGATCACAATGGGGCTCGCGCCTCGGTTTCATCCTCGCTGCCGCCGGCTCGGCCATTGGGCTGGGGGCGATCTGGAAATTTCCCTATGTCGCCGCCACCAATGGCGGCGGCGCCTTCCTGTTTATTTACCTGGGCATTTGCCTGACGCTGGGCCTGGCCCTGATGCTGGCCGAGATGGCCTTGGGGCGCGCGTCCAAGGCCGGCGCCGTCGGCGCTTTCCGGCAGTTGGCCGGCGGCGGCTGGCCCGTCATTGGTTATATGAGCGTCTTGGTGTGTTTCCTGATCCTGTCCTTCTACAGCGTGGTGGGCGGCTGGACCATCGCCTACATCGTCAAGGCGCTGGGCGGCGGCATCATGACGTCGGACGCCAAGACTCTGGGCGCCATCTTCAGCGGCTTCATCAGCGATCCGCTGGAGCCCATCGCCTACCATGCCGGCTTCGCCTTGCTGACGGTGTGGGTGGTGGCCGGCGGCGTGCAGAAGGGCATTGAAAACCTGTCCAAGTTCCTGATGCCGGCCTTGTTCGTGCTGATGCTGGTGCTGATCGCACGCGGCCTGACGCTGCCGGGCGCCTGGGAAGGCGTGAAGTATTTCGTGGCGCCGGATTTCTCCAAGGTCAGCAGCGCCATGCTGGTGGACGCCTTGGGGCTGGCCTTCTTTTCGCTGTCGCTGGGCCTGGGCATCATGATCACCTACGGTTCTTACGTCAGCAAAGAGTCCAATCTGCTAGGCTCGGCCCTATGGGTGATCGCCTTGACGGTGGCCACTTGCTTCCTGGCCGGCCTGATGGTGCTGCCGGCGGTGTTCGCCTTCGGCTTCGACCCCTCGGCGGGTCCGGGCCTGACCTTCATCACTATGCCGGCGGTGTTCGCCCACCTGCCGCTGGGGCAGGTGTTCGCGGTGATGTTCTTCTGCCTGCTGCTGCTGGCGGCGCTGACGTCTTCGGTGTCCTTGCTGGAGGTGGTGACCAGTTTCGCGATGGACGAGTTCGGCCTCAAGCGCACGCAATCCGCCTGGGTGATGACGCTGGGCATTTTCCTGCTGGGCATTCCCGCTTCGCTGTCGCTGGGCGTGTGGAGCGATTACCTGCTGTTCGGCATGAGCTTTTTCGATTTTCTGGATTACCTCACTTCCAAGCTGCTGATGCCGGTGGGCGAGCTGTTGCTGGCCTTGTTCGTGGGCTGGAAGGCTTGGCCTGTGGTGCGCCGCGAGTTGAGCGGCGACGGCGCCGGCCGCGGCATGCGCCTGATGCGCGGCTTCTGCATGGCGATGGCGCCGGCCTTGATAGGCTGGATCATGATCGCCAGCCTGCGCGCGGCCTGATCGCCGCCGCCCTGCAACCCGCCGCTTTCGCGGCGGGTTTTTCTTTGCGCGTTCGCTCTGCCTGCGCGCGTCTCATGCCACTGTGTTTGCCTTGTCCAGCCATTGCCTATAGTTAGAGCGGTTGGCCGCTGCGTCAGGGTTGGGCTCCGGCGGTCCTTGGTCCATGGCTTGCGAACAGGATACCCGATGCACTTCCGTCTGAAGCTGGTGCACAAGCTGGCCTTGTTGATCGCTCCGCTGGTGCTGCTCTTGCTGTGCGGGGCCTTGTGGTTTGCCTTTACGCAGTGGCGGACGGTACAGGCTTTGCAGCGCGACCAGGCGCTGGTGGACGATGTGCAGCAAGTGGGGGCGCTGATTCACGCCTTGCAGATCGAGCGCGGCCTGAGCAACCGCTATCTGAACGAGCATAAGCCGATGCCGGCCGCCTTGCCGCGGCAAAAGGCGCAGGCCGACGCGCTGTTGACCCGCTTGCGCCAGCCGCCGGGCGACGAGTTGTCGCGCAAGGCCGGCCTGTTTCTTTCCCAGCAACTGCCGGCGGCGGAGCTGCTCTCGACCTTGCGCCGCGATGTGGCGCAGCGCCATATTTCGCCGCTGCCGGCGTTTGAACGCTACACCGAAATCATCGAGCGGCTCTCCAAGGTCATCACCCTGTTCTATTCGCAAAGCGAGGACGTGCGCGCCTTGGTGCAGCAATGGTCCGCCTTGCATTGCCAGACGGAGTACACCGGCCGCGCCCGCGGCTTGATCGGCGGAGTGCTGGCGGTGGGCAGTTTCAATATCAACGAGTTCCGCCTGGCCAGCGGCATGGTGTCGCAGGAGGCGCTGTGCCGCAGCCTGTACCGGCAGAACGACGGCGACGAACGTCTGCTGGCCCAGGCGATGGACGCGAGCGGGGCGTACGAGTCGCTGCGCGACGCGGTGCTGGCGCGCGGCCCGGGTGCGATGCAGAGCTTGTCCAGCGAAGAGTGGTTCGACGTGGCCAGCCGGCGCATCGACGCTTTGCTGGAGGTGCAGAACGCGGTGTTGATCCGGATTCGCGACGCGCTGGCGGCGCAGCAGTCCGCCGCGCGCTGGCAAAGCTGGCTGGCGTTGGCGGTGTTGGCCGGGGTGTTGCTGCCCATCGCCGCCGCGCTGCTGCTGGCGCGCAGCATCCTGCGGACCTTGGGCGCGGAGCCGGATGAGGTGGCGCAGGGCATGCGGGAGCTGGCCGGCGGTCAACTGGACTTCCGGCTGAGGCTGGCTTCGTCTGACGACAACAGCCTGGCCGCGCACATCCGCCAGATGGGGCGGAAGCTGAGCGGGGTGATTCTACAGGTGCAGCAGGACGCGGACGCGGTGGCCAACGCCTCGCTGCAATTGAACAGCGCATCGCAGGGCCTGTCCGACAGCGCCTGCCGCACTTCTTCCGACATCGAGCAAACCAGCCACGCGGTGGACGAGATCGCCGGGCAGATGTTCGCGATGGCTCGCGACGCCAGCCGCAGCGGCGATGTCGCCAGCGAAGCCGCGCGTCAGGCCGAGGAGGGCAGGCGGGTTGTCGGCGAAACCATAGAGGCGATGCATGTGATCGCCCAGCGTACCGACATCATCGACGACATCGCCTATCAGACCAATTTGCTGGCGCTCAACGCCGCCATTGAGGCGGCGCGCGCCGGCGAGCTGGGCCGCGGCTTCGCCGTGGTGGCGGACGAGGTGCGTAAGCTGGCGATGCGCAGCCAGACCGCGGCCAAGGAGATCGGCCAGGTGGCGGCCGGCAGCGTGAGGCTGGCGGAAGAGGCCGGCAAGAGCCTGAGCGCCATCGTCGAATCCAGCCAGCAAACCCGGCAGCTGGTGCGGGACATCTCCAAGGAGGCCGTGGCCCAGGCGCAGCACGTGGGCGGCATCAATCAGGTGATGCAGGGCCTGAGCCAGCTGTCCCAGGGCAACGCCGCCGCCAGCGAGCAATTGTCGGCGGCGGCGCAGGAAGTGTCGCAGCGGGCCGGCAGCCTGCGCCGGCAAATGGCCTATTTCCGGCGGCCGACCGACGTTTAGCGCACTTCGCGCATATCGTCGCGCTGGACGCGCAGCCGCGCCGGCGCGCCGTCGGCCAGCAAATCAGCCGGGTTGCGGTTCAGCCGGTCCACCTGCAGCAGCGCGCCGGCGCTTTCCACCTGATAACGGACGACATTGCCCAGCAACTGGCGCTGCTTCACCACCGCCGGCAGGCTGTCCGTTTCCGCGCTGTCGCCGGGCAGCAATTGAATGGACTCCGGGCGGATCGCCAGATGGCCCTGGATGTCCAGGCCGAACAGCGCCCGGCTGTCGCCGGCGGACAGCAGATTGTAATTGCCCATGAAGCGGGCGACGAACTCGGTGGCCGGCTGGGTGTAGATGGTTTCGGCGGCGCCCTCCTGCTCCACCTTGCCCTGATTCATCACGAAGATGCGGTCGGACAGGGTCAGCGCTTCTTCCTGGTCGTGGGTCACGAAAATAGTGGTCAGTCCCAGCCGGCGCTGAATGTCGCGGATCTGCTCGCGCAGATTCTTGCGGATGCGCGCGTCCAGCGCAGACAGCGGCTCGTCCAGCAGCAGAATGCGCGGCTCCACCACCAGCGCGCGCGCCAGCGCCACCCGCTGGCGTTGGCCGCCGGAGAGCTGATGCGGGTAGTGGCCCTCCTTGCCGGACAGCTCCACCAGGGCCAGCGCGTCCGCCACCTTGCGGCGGATATCGGCGGCCGGCCGCTTCTGCATCTTCAAGCCGAAGGCGATGTTTTCGCCGGCGTTCATATTGGGAAACAGCGCATAGCTCTGAAACACCATGCCGATGCCGCGTTTTTGCGGCGCGCAGGCGGTGATGTCCTCGCCCTGCAGGCGGATGGCGCCGCCGCTGGGGGTTTCGAAGCCGGCGATCATGCGCAGCACCGTGGTTTTGCCGCAGCCGGACGGGCCGAGGAAGGTGACGAACTCGCCGGCCTCCACCCGCATATTGAAGTCGTGCACCACCGTGTGCTGGCCGTAGCGCTTGTTGAGGTGCCGGATGTCCAGGTATGCCATATGGGGTCTCTCTTATTCTGTCGCCGTCGCCTCGCGCAGCGCGCGACGGTGACGGCCGGCCACCTGCAGCAGGCCCATGGCCGCCCAGGTGATCAAAAAGGCGATGATGGCCAGCGCCGCCGGCTCGTAGGCGCGGTTGGCGCCGATCAATTGCAGATAAGGGCCGAAGGCCGGCCGCGCCAGCAAGCTGGCCATGGTGAATTCGCCGATGACGATGGCGAAGGTCAGAAAAGCGCCGGACAGCAGCGCGGATTGGATATTGGGGAAGATCACCCGCAGCAGAATCACCCGCCAGCCGCCGCCCAGGCTTTGCGCCGCCTCGGCCAGCGAACGCACGTCGATGGCGGACAGGCCGGCGTCGATGGAACGGTATAGATAGGGCAGGGCCAGCGTCACATAGCTGCAGACCAGCAAGAGATCGGTGCCGCGCTCGCTGCCGGTCAGGGGCAGCCAGGCGTCGCTGCCGAACAGGCGCAGATAGCCGAACACGATGACGATGGCCGGAATCACCAGCGGCAGCAAGGTGATGAACTCCACCAGCGGACGCAGCCGCGGCAGGCGGAGCTGGATCCAGAACGCGGTGGGCGCCACCAGCAGGAGGCCGATGACGATGGTGAACACGGCCATCAGCGCGGAATAGGCGAAGCTTTGCTGAAAGCCGGGGTCTTGCAGCACCAGCTTGTAGGCTTCGAAGCTATAGCCTTCGCGCAGCATCTTCAGGCTGAACTCGAAGGTGGCCAACAACGGCAGCAAGAAGTACAGGCCGCCGGCGGCGACGGCGATCCAGGCGCCCAGCCGCGACGACGGTTTGTGGACAGGCTGGCGTTTCATGCCCGGCTCCTTTCCGCGCGGCCGCGCAGCCAGATGTAGGCGGCGTTGGACAGGCCGGTCACCACGATCATGCCCAAGGCCAGCGCGTAGCCCAGGTTCTGGTCGTGCAGCACATCGCCGCGGATTTGCGCGTACAGCAGGATGGTGACGATGTTGAGCGAGCTGCCGGTCAGCGCGTAGGCGGTGGCCACCGCGCCGAAGGCGTTGGCGAACAGCAGCAGCGCCGCGCCCAGGATGCTGGGCCATAGCACCGGCAGCGCGATGCGGCTCCAGTAGGCGAAGGCGGAACCGCCCAGGCTGTCGCAGGCCTCGCGCCATTCGGTTTTAAGGCCGTCTATGGCCGGGCTGACGATCAGCACCATCAGCGGAATCTGGAAATACAGATAGGTCAGCGTCAGGCCGCTGAAGCTGAGAATGCTGAAGCCGCCGGCGTAGAGATCGAAGTCCAGATAGCGGCGCAGCAACACCGTCACCAGGCCCATGCGGCCCAGCGTGGCCAGGAAGGCGAAGGCCAGCGGCACGCCGGCGAAGTTGGACGCCACGCCGGAAAAGGTGGCCAGCGTCGGGCGGATCCAGTCCGGCAGCCGGCCGCGGATCGCCGCCAGGGCCAGCAACAGACCGAAGGCCGCGCCCAAGAGCGCGGAGGCGGCGCTGATCTGCAAGCTGATCTTGTAGGCGTCGAGAATCGCCGGCTCGAACAGCCGGGCGATATTGTTCAGCGTGAAATGGCCGTCGGCGTCCTGGAAGGCGCCCAGCAGCAGTCGGGCGGTGGGCAGCAGCAGGAAGAGCAGCGCAAACAGGAAGAACGGCGCCACGCCCAGCCAGGACAGCGAGACGAAGCCGCCGCCGGCGCGGCGCGGCGACGCCGGGCCGGAACGGCCGGCGAGAGAGTCGGAAGATGCGGACATGAGGGCGTGTTTCCAAAGAGAGCCCGCGCGCGGCGACAGCGCCGCGCGCCAAGGGGATGAGGCCGGCTTACTTGACGTTGCTGCCCACCACGCCGTCCCACTGCTTGGTGATCACCGCCTTGTAAGCCTCTTGCTGTTCCAGCGTGGGGAACAGGGCCTTCTTATAGGCGGCGGCGTCCGGCATCCGGCTCAGCAAGTCCTGCGGGATTTTCTTGCGCGCGGCCAGATCGTTGAAGCGGGTGGGGTGGCAATAGCCCTTGAGCCAGGCCAGTTGGCCTTCGTCGGAGAACAGGTATTCCTGCCACAGCTTGGCGGCGTTGGGGTGCGGCGCGTAAGCGCTGATGCCCTGGGCGTAAACGCCGGCCACCACGCCGCTCTTGGGCACCACCACTTCCACCTTGGGGTTGCCCTTCAAGGTGTCGCGGTCGGCCAGCGCGTTGTAGTCCCAGCGGATCACGATGGGGGTGCTGCCCTGGGCCAGCGAAGCCGCCTTGCCGATCACCGGCACGAAATTGCCGCTCTTGTTTAACTGCGCGAAAAACTTGAGGCCGGCGTCGGCGGCCTTGGCCACATTGCCCTTGGACTGGGACAGGCCGGCGGCGAACACGCCCTGGATCGCCTGGTTGGCGGCGCGCGGGTCGCCGGCCAGCGCCACCGCGTTCTTGTACTCCGGCTTCAGCAGGTCGCTCCAGTCGGTCGGCGTCTTGGCGACCAGATCCTTGTTCACCTCGAAGGCCAGCACGCCGTAGTAATCGCCGTACCAATAGCCGTCCTTGTCCTTGACGCTGTCCGGAATGGTTTTCCAGTTGGAGACTTTGTACGGCTGCAACAGGCCGGCGGCCTTGGCTTGCGGGCCGAAGGACAGGCCCACGTCGATCACGTCCGGCGCCTGCGGGCCCTTATTGCTCTTGTTGGCCTTGATCGCCTCCAGTTCGTCGGCGGAGCCGGCGTCCGGATTGAGTTCGTTCACCTTGATGCCGTACTTGGCCTTGAAGCCGGCGATCACGCCGCCGTAGCCGCACCAGTCGTGGGGCAGGGCGATCACGTTCAGTTCGCCCTCTTTCTTGGCGGCCTGGATCAGCGCGCTCAGATTATCGGCGAAAGCGGTGTTGGCCAGCAGGGCCAGCGCGCCCAGAACGGCGCAGCGCAACGGTGTATTCATGGCATCCATCCCTTTGGACTAGGTCAAATAAAAGCGATGCTGATGGTATTCCGTGTAGATGACATTCCGGTTTAGCTCGCATGGCAGTTTGATTGCATGTCGGTGACAAATCGGCGCAAGGCCGGCCGGCGGCGCTGGCGGTCAGTCATTTCCTTGTCATTTTTTCTTGGTAAAAAGCCGGCGGAGACCTGATTGTTGGACTAGTCCTGATGCCTGAATCGAAACCGCTTTCCCAGGCCGCGCGCATCCGCGCCGCCTTATTGCAGCAAATCGACGGCGGCCTGCTGCGGCCGGGCGGCCGCCTGCCGTCGGAGCGCGCGCTGGCGGAGTTGTTCGCCACCACCCGCATCACCTTGAAGGAGGCCTTGGGCGTGCTGGAGGCCGAAGGGCGGGTCTACCGCGAAGAACGGCGCGGCTGGTTTCTCGCGTTTCCGCGGCTGGAATACGCGCCGCTTTACGGCAATCATTTCCAGCGCATGGCCGACGCCCAGCAGCGCGCGGCGGAAACCCGGCTCTTGAGCGTGGAAACCGTGCTGGCCTCGCCCGAGCTGTGCCGGGCGCTGGCCGTGCCGCCGCTCAGCTCCTTGTGGAAAATCTGCCGTCAACGCAGCCTGGACGGCCGGGTGGCGCTATACGTGGAGCACTTCCTGAGACCGGAGCGCTTCCCGGACATCCAGGAGCTGGATTTGAGTCAATCGCTGACCGGTTTGTACCGCCGCCATTACGGCATCGAATACGCGGCGGCGGCTTTCGACATCCTGCCGGCGGCGGCGCAAGGCCGCGTGGCGCAAGCGCTGATGCTGGCCGAGGGCAGCCCCGTTCTGCTGGTGCGCCGGGTCAATCGAGACGCCGCCGGCGAGACGCTGGACTGCGATTACGAGTACTGGCGGCACGACGCGGTGCGTCTGCGCGTGGACAGTCCTGCCGCGGTCGCGGCGAATTGAGCTACCATCGCGGCATTGGACACTGTTTGCAGGAGATCGCATGAGCCGCGTTTTAGTGTTGTACACCGGTGGCACCATAGGCATGACCGAAACCCCGGACGGCCTGGCGCCGTCTCCAGGCCTGTTGCCCGGCCTGCTGGAGCGTTTCCGCCGGCCCGGCCTGGATTTCGACGTGGTCGAGTTCGACGAGTTGATCGACTCCTCCGCCATCGAGCCGCGCCACTGGAACCGCATCATCGCCGCGTTGGCCGAGCGTTACGGCGACTACGACGGCTTCGTCGTCATCCACGGCACCGACACCATGGCCTATACCGCCGGCGTGCTGGCCTTCGCTCTGCGCGGGCTGGGCAAGCCGGTGGTGCTGACCGGCGCGCAGCTGCCGCTGCTGCACCCGCGCTCCGACGGCTGGAACAATGTCGCCGACGCGCTGGAGGCTGCCTGCCAGCCTGAGCTGCGCGAAGTCGTCATCGCCTTCGACCGCCTGCTGCTGCGCGGCAGCCGCGCCCGCAAGCTGGATGTGGAGCATTTCGCCGGCTTCGGCTCGCCCAACGCCGAACCGCTGGCCCGCTTCGCCATCCATCCGCACTGGAACAAGGCCGCCTGGTTGCCGGGGCAGGGCGAATTCCAGCCCAAGGCGCTGCGCGAAGACCTGAGCATCGCCTGCCTGTTCCTGAGCCCGGGGCAGGGCGCGGCGCTGGCCGGCCGCCTGATGGCGGACCCGATGTTGGACGCGGCGGTGCTGATGAGCTACGGCAGCGGCAACGCGCCGGCCGATCCGGCGCTGCTGGACGGGGTGAAGGCCCTGACCGCGCGCGGCGGCGCCGTGCTCAACATCACCCAGGCGCCGCGCGGCGCGGTGGAGGTGGGCGCTTACGCCGCCAGCCAGCCGCTGGCGCGCGCCGGCGCGGTGGCCGGGGCGGACCTCACGCCGGAAGCGGCGCTGGCCAAGCTGCACGTGCTGCTGTCCGCCGGTCTCAGCGGACAGCAACTGGCGGCGCAATTGGCTAAGCCCTTGCGCGGCGAGATGAGCGCGCATTAAGACGCCGTGCGCGACCCGGGCTGCTCATTTTTTGAGCGGCCTTTTTTTGTGCCGGTTTTTCAGGGCTTTGCCGCGCTTGTCCACAACTCGCCCACACGGCTTTGCACCTTGGGTGTGGGCAAACGGGAAAATGGGCGCGACGGGGCCGGGCCGGCGATGGAAGGCGTGCGGCGCATGCCGCCGTCTTGAGTTTGCGCTGATTTTTGCTTAAAAAATAAGCAAAAGAAAATGCGCTTGGCGGAACAAGGACTTGGCGGCTTTATCCACAATTGTCCCACATGGCTTTTCACGCTGGATGTGGGTAATCCATCGGTCTGCCTATTTTTTGATCTTCACGGTCAAATCCATTTTGCGGCAAGGGCTTAGCTTCCTTGTCCACAGCTGGCGCACAGGGCTGTCCCCTTTGCTTGTTGAGAACAGCGGCCCGGCTGTTGATAGCGCGGCAAGCGGCGTATAATTGACCGCTTTTCCGTATTTTGAGAGCAGCCGGATGTCAGAAGGCGCGGCGCGGCCGTTGAAGATCGCCATCGTGGGGCCGGAGTCCTGCGGCAAGACCACGCTGGCGCGCGCGCTGGCGGCGGCGCTGAACGAGGCGGGCATCGCCGCCGCCTGGGTGCCGGAATACGCGCGCGATTATTTCGCCGCGCGGCCGTACCGCTCCACGCCGGAAATCATAGAGGAAGTGGCGCGTGGACAGTTGGCGGCGGAACAGTCCTTGGCCGGCGGCGTCCAAGTTTTGTTGTGCGACACCACCGCCTTGAATTGCAAGATCTGGAGCGAAGTGGCGCACGGGCATTGCAGCCCCGGCTTGCTCGCGCTGTGTCGGCCCGGCGATTACGCCTTGACCCTGCTGGCCGAGCCGGACATCCCCTGGGAGCCGGACCCGCTGCGCAGCCACCCGACCCAGCGCGATTGGCTGTTCGGCCTCTACCGGCAGGCGCTGCAAGACGCGGGCGTTGACGCGACGCGGGTGAGCGGCGCGCATGAAAGGCGCATGGCCCAGGCGCGGGCGGCGTTGGCCGCCCTCTGGCCGGGCGAGTTGCCTAAATTTTGAGCGCAAAGAATAAAGCGCTGGAAATTCAGCAAATTGCCGCAATTATCCACAACAGGCCCACAAGCTTGTCCTGCCATGGCGTGGATAGTTGTCGGCGATAGATTAAAAAATAAGCGACAGTAAAAAGGCGTGAAAAATGAAGGCGCTGCGGTTCTTGTCCACAGCCCGCTCACAGCCCTGTCCCAATCGAGTGTGCAAAAATGAACGAAACCTTTGAATTGAGCGGCGAATACATCGCCTTGTGCGACCTGCTGAAAATCTGCAATGTCTGCGATTCCGGCGGCGCCGCCAAACATTTCATCGCCGAAGGCAATGTGCGAGTGGACGGCCAGGAGGAACTGCGCAAGACCTGCAAGATCCGCGCCGGCCAGCAGGTCAGCGGCGAAGGCTTTTCCATCCGCGTCGTGGCGGCATGAACGACGACGACTTCGACCCGCCGCCGGACGCGCCCGAGCCCCCGCCGGACGACGCTTGCTGCGGCAGCGGCTGCGACCCGTGCATCTGGGACAGCTATAACGCCTTGATGACGGAATACCGCGCCAAACTGGCCGCCTGGGAGTTGCGCGAAGCCGCGCGCCAGGCCGCCGCCAACGGACAATAAGCATGGCCAGCATCGATCTGCATTTCCACTCCCACGCCTCCGACGGCGCTTTGCCGCCGGAGCAGGTGATCGCGCGCGCCGCCGAGCGCGAAGCCACCCTGGTGGCGCTGACCGACCACGACTGCACCCACGGCCTGGCCGCGGCGCGGGCCGAGGCGGCGCGCCAGGGCCTGGCCTTCCTCAACGGCGTCGAAGTCTCGGTCACCTGGGGCAAGCACACCGTGCACATCGTCGGCCTGGGCATAGACCCGGACCAGCCGACCTTGGCCGCCGGCCTGCAATCCATCCGCGACGGGCGCGTCAACCGCGCGCGGCAGATGTCGGACGAACTGGTCAAGGTGGGCATTCAGGGCGCGTTCGACGGAGCGATGGCCTTGTGCGACAACCCGGAAATGATAGGCCGCACCCACTTCGCCCGCTTCCTGGTCAATAGCGGCCAGGTCAAGGACGTGCGCACCGTGTTCCGCAAATTCCTGACGCCGGGCAAGCCCGGCTACGTGGCGCACGAATGGGCCGGCCTGGAAGACGCGGTGGGCTGGATTCTGGCCGGCGGCGGCGAGGCGGTGATCGCCCATCCCGGCCGCTACGATATGGGCCGCACCCTGATCGAGCGGCTGATCAACGATTTCAAGCAGGCCGGCGGCCGCGGCATCGAAGTGGCCAGCGGCAGCCACAGCCTGGACGATATGCACAAGTTCGCCTTGCTGGCGGACCGCCACGAACTGTACTCCAGCGCCGGCAGCGATTTTCACGCCCCAGGCGAGGGCGGCCGCGACGTCGGCCGCACCGACGACCTGCCGCCGATCTGCAAACCCATCTGGGACGCGCTGGCCGTGCGCATCATCCGGCCGGCGGACCCGGCACAAGGCTGACCCACATGGCACAGTTTTTCATGATCCATCCGGACAATCCGCAAGCGCGGCTGGTGCGCGAAGCGGTGAAAATCCTGCGCGAGGGCGGGGTGGTGGTCTATCCCACCGACTCCTGTTACGCCTTGGGCTGCATGCTGGGCGACAAGCCGGCGATGGAGCGCATCCTGGAGATCCGCCAGCTGGACCTGCGTCACCACCTGACCCTGGTCTGCCACAATCTGTCGGAGCTGGCCAATTACGCCAAGGTGGACAACAGCCAGTTCCGCATGTTGAAGGCCGCCACCCCCGGCAGCTACACCTTCATCCTGCAAGCCACCCGCGAAGTGCCGCGCCGCACCCTGCACCCCAAGCGCTCCACCATCGGGCTGCGGGTGCCGGACCACAAGGTGGCGCTGGCCCTGCTGGAAGAGCTGGGCGAACCCATTCTGTCCTGTACCCTGATGCTGCCCGGCGACGAGGAACCGCTGACCGACCCGTATGAAATCCGCGAGCGGCTGGAGCACGCGGTGGACGCGGTGATAGACGGCGGCTGGTGCGGCACCGAGCCCACCACCGTGATCGACATGACCGAGGGCGTGGAGCTGCTGCGTCGCGGCAAGGGCGACCCGTCGCCGTTTGGTCTATAAACTCCGCTTTTGCCTCCCGACACCGTTTTCAACCCACAAGAGACATCATGGGCGACATTAACCTGATCCAGAAAATCACCATTTACGCGCTGCCGGTGCTGTTCGCCATCACCCTGCACGAGGCCGCCCACGCTTACGCCGCGCGCCGTTTCGGCGACAGCACCGCCTATATGATGGGGCGGATGACGCTGAACCCGCTCAAGCACATCGACCCGATCGGCACCGTGCTGCTGCCCTTGCTGTCGGTGACGCTGGGCGGCTTCATCTTTGGCTGGGCCAAGCCAGTACCGGTCAACTTCGGCGCGCTGCGCAAGCCGCGCGAGCACGGCCGCCTGGTGGCCGCCGCCGGGCCCGCCTCCAATCTGCTGATGATGCTGATGTGGGTGCTGCTGTTCAAACTGGCCATCGGCATGGATACCAGCTACAGCGAGCCGCTGGCGCTGATGAGCCAGGCCGGCATCGGCATCAATATCTCGCTGATGCTGCTCAATCTGCTGCCCATCCTGCCGCTGGACGGCGGCCGCATCGTGGAGAGCTTTCTGCCGCCCGGCATGGCCTGGAAGTACGCCAAGCTGGAGCCTTACGGCATGTGGGTGCTGCTGGCCTTGATCTTCACCGGCCTGCTGACCACCATTTTGCGGCCGTTCTACGGCCTGATGTACGGCCTGGTGCGCGCCCTGATTTAAGAGTGTGTTTACGATCTTGCGAGCTAGAGCGAGACAAGGCGTACTCCCCGTGTAACGCTCCACGACGCGCAGCAGATCGTAAACCGACTCTCAAGCGCCCGGCTCACCCCAATCCTGACGCGCCGGACTTCGTTTCCGGCGCGGTCGCGCTTATTTTCTGAAACGGAATTCAAACATGTTCGCCAACCGCATTCTCTCCGGCATGCGCCCCACCGGCAGCCTGCACCTTGGCCACTACCACGGCGTGATCAAGAACTGGGTGCAGCTGCAAAGCACTCACGACTGCTACTTCATGGTGGCGGACTGGCATGCGCTGACCACCAATTACGACGACGTCTCCATCATCGGCAAGAGCGTGTGGGACATGGTGATAGACTGGCTGGCCGCCGGCGTGGACCCGGAACAGGCCACCGTCTTCATCCAGTCCAAAGTGCCGCAGCACGCGGAACTGCACCTGGCGCTGTCCATGGTGACCCCGCTGTCCTGGCTGGAGCGCGTGCCCACCTACAAGGACCAGATCGAAAAACTGTCCACCAAGGACCTGGGCACTTACGGCTTCCTCGGCTACCCGCTGCTGCAGGCCGCCGACATCCTGATCTACAAGGCCGGCCTGGTGCCGGTGGGCGAAGACCAGGTGCCGCACATCGAACTGACCCGCGAAGTGGCGCGCCGCTTCAACAACCTGTTTGGCCGCGAACCCAACTTCGAAGAACTGGCCCGCGCCGCGGTGAAGAAGATAGGCAAGGCCGGCAAGGAGTTCGACCGCCTGCGCACCGCCTATCTGCAAGACGGCAACGCCGAAGCCTTGGCCGGCGCGCGCGAAATCCTGGCCGCCAGCCAGAATCTGGGCGCGGCGGACCGCGAGCGGCTGTTTGGCTGGCTGGAGAACAAGGGCAAGAGCATTCTGGCCGAATGCGAGGCGATGCTGACCGAGGCGTCCAAGATGCCGGGCCTGGACGGTCAGAAGATGTCCAAGTCCTACGGCAACACCATCACCATGCGCGAAGACCCGGCCACCGTCACCAAAAAAGTGCGGGCGATGCCGACCGATCCGGCCCGCGTGCGCCGCACCGATCCGGGCAGCC
Source organism: Chromobacterium sp. Beijing (assembly GCF_021496765.1). Lineage (NCBI taxonomy): Bacteria > Pseudomonadati > Pseudomonadota > Betaproteobacteria > Neisseriales > Chromobacteriaceae > Chromobacterium > Chromobacterium sp. Beijing. The sequence continues at coordinate 2,598,849 of NZ_CP053750.1, read as the reverse complement.
CGGACAAATGCCCGGTATGGCAGCTGCACCAGGTGTACAGCGACGCCGATACCCGCGAATGGGTGAAGCAGGGCTGTACCAGCGCCGGCATCGGTTGCCTGGACTGCAAGCAACCGGTGATAGACGGCGTACTCCGCGAACAGCAGCCGATGTTTGAACGCGCCGAGCAGTATCTGAGCAATCCCAACTTGGTCAAGGAAGTGGTGGCCGCCGGCAACGCCAAGGCCGAGCAAGTGGCGCGCGCCACCATGCAGGACGTCAAGGAAGCGATGGGGTTGGGCTACTGAGCGCCTTTGTCTGGATGGATGTGAAACGCCCGGCTTGCCGGGCGTTTTTACGACCCGCTCTGAGCCTATCAAGCGTTGAGACCTGGCGGTTTTGATAACGCACCAGCTCCCACTCCACCTCGGTGGGCCGGTAGACCTTCCATTCCTTGCTCAGCCATTGCTGCCACCATGGCAGCGGGAAGGCGACGTCGAGCAAGGGCAGCGGCTGGCCGGCGGTGCAGTAGCGGGTTGGATGGGGGCTGCCCCAGGGCACGCAGCCCTTGGGCGGCCGAGGCCGCCAGTGGGCGTCGACATTGGGCACGTCGCCGCTGCGGCGCAGCGCGCCGATGGGCAGCGCGCCGGCGAAGGGCGGGGTCAGCTCGGCCCGTTTGCGGGCGGCTTTGGCCTCGGCTTCGGCGGCGGCCTTGCGCTTGGGGTCGAACAGGCCGGTGGCGGGGTCGAGCTGCTTGGCTTCGGCCAGTTGCTGGATCAGTTCTTCGCTGGGCTGAGCCGGCCCCGGCCCGCGCCAGGCTTTCAGCCAGCGGAAGCCGCCGTCCCAGGGCGGCAAGGGGGCCGGAGGCAGCGGCACGATCTGGTCGACTTCTTCTACTGTGGGTTGCAGGTAAGAGTAGTCGTAGAGGAATTTGCCGATTTGCTGGTAGCGGCGTTTACGTTCAGGGTCTTTAGCGAGTCCCAAGTAATTTAATCTGCTATTGGGAAGAGGGTCATTGAAGCCTTCTTTTAAAAAGCTGGCTGAGAGGTAGCTGCCTGCTTTGACGCCGAGTTGGAATGCTTCAACGGCCTCAGCGTAGCGCTTATTCATGGCCAGATCATTGCCCAGCCCGCTTGCCGCTTTGCCATGACCCTGTTCTGCCGCACAGCGATACATCTGCCGTGAAATCTCGGGGGCCTTGTCATAGGGGTTCAGCAACTCGGCGACATAGAACTGCGCCTCGGGATTACCCAGATCGGCGGCCTTGCGGAAATAGCGCAGCGCCAGCTCGCGGTCGCGCTTGATATTGCCGTAGCCGCGGCTGGTGTAGTAGCCGAGCTTGTAATAGCCGGGGGCGAGGTCGCGGTCGAGCAATTGCTGGTTCAGGTCCAGCACTTCGCGGAAGCCGCCGGCGAAGTCGCCGTCGGTCAGGCCATTCTGCAAATTGATATTGGCTTTGACATGGCCATGGGCGGCGGCGATGCGGTAGAGCCGCTGCACTTGCCGCGTGATGTCGGGCTGGCGCTTGAGCAGATTGTGCTTTTGCAGATGGCGGGCGTAGAGGAAGAGCTGATCCGCTTCCGGCGTCGGCGCCGGCAATTGCTGGTGGACGCAGCGGAAGGCCAGCGTCTCCTGTTGCTTGAGGCTGAGGGTGCTCATGCGGGGCTCCTGGGCCAGGGCCGGGGCGGTGATGCACACGGCTAAAGCCGTCAGCCACAAGGTCACGGCCGCCTGCTGGATCAGCGGGCGGTTTGCCGGGTTCTGGCGCGTGCTGGCGTGGCTGAACATCGGGGGCTCCTTTCAAGCCTCGGGCGGCAGTTGATAGCGCACCAGCTCCCATTCCACCTCGGTGGCGCGGTAGACCTTCCATTCCTTGCTCAGCCATTGCTGCCACCACGGCAGCGGGAAGGCGACATCGAGTAAGGGCAGCGGCTGGCCGGCGGTGCAGTAGCGGGTGGGATGGGTGCTGCCCCAGGGCACGCAGCCCTTGGGCGGCCGCGGCCGCCAGTGGGCGTTGACATTGGGCACGTCGCCGCTGCGGCGCAGCGCGCCGATGGGCAGCGCGCCGGCGAAGGGCGGGGTCAGCTCGGCCCGTTCGCGGGCGGCTTTGGCCTCGGCTTCGGCGGCGGCCTTGCGCTTGGGATCGAACAGGCCGGTGGCGGGGTCGAGCTGCTTGGCTTCGGCCAGCTGCTGGATCAGCTCTTCGCTGGGCTGAGCCGGCCCCGGCCCGCGCCAGGCTTTCAACCATTGGAAGCCGCCATCCCAGGGCGGCAAGGGGGCTGGCGGCAGCGGTACGATCTGGTCGACTTCTTCTACGGTGGGTCGCAGGTAGGAGTGTGAGGACAGGAATTGCCGGATTTGCTGGTAACGGCGACTGCGCTCGGGGTCTAGTTTCAGCGCCATGTAATACATGCCGTCGTCGGGAGGCGGGGTTTTGAAGCCATTTTCTAAAAAGCTGGCGGAAGAAGAGTCCCCTCCTTTTACTCCAAGTTGAAATGCTTCTACGGCTCCGGTGTAAAGTTTCTCGACTGCCAGATCGTTTCCTAATTCATTTGCTGCTTTGCCATGTCCTTGTTCTGCAGCGCAACGATACATCTGCCTCGCAATCCCAGGCGCTTTGCTACGCGGCGCTAGCTGCTCCGCCACATAGTATTGCGCCTCTGGGTTGCCCAGATCGGCGGCCTTGCGGAAATAGCGCAGCGCCAGCTCGCGGTCGCGCTTGATATTGCCGTAGCCACGGCTGGTGTAATAGGCGAGGTTGTAATAGCCGGGGGCGGGGCTCAAGTCCATCAGCTTGTCATTCAGCGCCAGCACTTCGCGGAAGCCGCCGGCGAAGTCGCCGTCGGTCAGGCCATTCTGCAAATTGATATTGGCCTTGACGTGGCCATGGGCGGCGGCGATGCGGTAGAGCCGCTGCACTTGCCGCGTGACGTCGGGCTGGCGCCGCAACAGATTGTTCTTTTGCAGATGGCGGGCGTAGAGGAAGAGCTGATCCGCGTCCGGCGTCGGCGCCGGCAATTGCTGGTGGACGCAGCGGAAGGCCAAGGCCTCTTGCTGTTTGGGGCTGAGGGTGCTCATGCGGGGCTCCTGGGCGGCGGTAGCCGCTGAGGTGAGGAGGGCGATCAAGAATAGGGCGCGCATCGGCTTAATCCAGATTCGACAGCTTGGCGCTGTCGCGACGGAATTCGATTAGGGAGGCGATTGGAGGCAGCTCCTTACGTTTTTGAGTTTTATTTCTCTGCAAAATATCTGTCCATTTATCAAAAGCATCCACCATCTGCTCATCAAACGGCAGATTGGTGTTCTCCAGCCCCATCGCTTTCCCGGTCCGCGTATTACGGGTGTGCAAGGACCACAGCTCGCGGCGCAGGCTGCCGCTGATGTCGCCGCGTTCGTGGCAGATGTTCAGCTCGCTGTCGACGCGCATGCTGCGGGTGTTGATATTGGCTGAGCCCTGGGTCATGAACACGTCGTTGATGATCATCAGCTTGCTGTGGATGTAGACAAAGGGCCAGTCATAGCCCTGGCCGGCGGCGGCGGGGCGGTCGGCCTCGCGCTGGTTGCGGCGCAGCATGGCTTCCCAGCCGGCGGCGTCCAGCGCGTCGGGCGCCACCAGCGTGCAGACGTGGATGCGCAGGCCGGGGATGTCGCGCGGGCGGATCGGGTTGCGCGATTCCGGATCGGCGGGGTCGGCCTGTTCGCGCCGCGCCTGGTTCAGGCGTTCGCGCAGTTCGTCGTAGCTTTGTCCCGGCGGCGGGGTCTGGCCGGCGCGCTCGGCGGCGGCGGCGCTCGCAGGCGCGCTCCAGCTGCTGGATTTCCTGGCTGTCGCTTACTTCGTCGATCTTGGCCTGGCGGGCTTCTTCCAGTTGCGCGGCCAGGTCGGCGGCGCTCTGGCCGGGCGGCAGGGTCTGTCCGGTGCGTTCGGCCTGGCGGGCGGCTTCCAGCCGTTGTTCCAGCTGCTCCAGCTGCTTGGTGCGGGCGACGGCGGGCAGGGTGTCGGCGCGGCCGAGCGCGTCCAGCATGCGGTAGGTGTTGACGCCGCCGCGGCCCATGCCGTCGTCGCTGGCGTTGGTGACCACGAACAGGTGCAGCTGGCCGTGCTGGGTGCAGTCGCGGCCGCACTCGGTCTGGGTCCGCACATTTTTGAGGATGCGCTCGGCCAGCACCGGCCAGCGGAAGTACTGGTTCTCGATATAGATGTATTGGGTGGCGTTGCCGACGGTGTGCAGATACAGCGTTTCGATGTCCTGGGTGTTTTCCTGGGGCTGGGTGCGCAGGATCTGGGCCATCACGCTGTTGGCGGTGGGCAGCTTTTGTTGGCGGAAGACGCGCTCCAGGCACTCGCCGACGGTTTGGGCGTCGCGCTCGCCGAGCAAATCCTCGCCGGTTTCCTTCTGCCAGGCCTGGGCGAAGTTGAGATGCAGGTATTCGAGGATGGGGCCGCTGAGCTGGCAGGAGAGGTCCTGCATCGGATAGGCCCCGTTGCGGCCGCGGTTATGGGGCTGGCGCTGCCGGCTGTGGGCGTCGTTGTCCCAGTAGCCGTCCAGCATATTGTGGCCCATGACGAAGCCGATGGCGGCGGTGTCGTCCTCATAGTCGACCAGCACCATTTTTTGGTGGTGGGACGGGACGCCGGCCATGACGAGGCGGCTGCTGAGGCCGAGGTCGCGGTCCAGGGTGTTGCTATCGTCGTCCAGCGCCTTGAGGTCGGCGCGGCTGACGTTCTTGAAGATCTTGATGCGGTCCTTGAGGCTGAAGCCGCGGCCGACGAAGCGCAGCGGCAGCGCGGGCTGCTTGCGGTCGTAGGCGCGGAACCAGGCGCGGTCGGTCTGGAGCTGGGCGTCGTACTCTTGCTGCGCCTGTCTTTGCTCATCGGGATCGAGTTCGGTGCTTTGGCGGCGGTCCATGATGGCGATGGGGTTCTTGCCGGGCATATTGGCTTCGCCGACGGCGCCGGTGACGCTGATGCCGAAGGGTTCGAGGGTCCATCCCAGCACGCGGACCTGAACGCCGGCGCGGGCTTTTTGTTCGAGCAGGGCGCCGATGGCGGGCGCGCTGCCGACGCGGACGAAGTGCATGGAGGGCTGGAAGCCCCAGCAAACGATGTCGACGGAGCGTTGCGCGTTGGCGATGGCCTGGTGTACGGCGGCGAAGGCGCGCTCGCCGTTGACGAGCGGGGTGTAGTTGGCGAAGTCAGGCGGGTATTCGGTGTCGCAGATGAACCAGCTGGCGTGGGCCTGCACGGTGCGGCCGTCCTTGAATCGCATCGGGATGGTGTCCACCGGGGGGGTATAGGTGGTGCTCATGTCGGGTCCCCCTTGCCTGGGGCGGCGGAGCCACCGCTCAGGGTGTGGTAATGGTCGCGGAAGTTTTGCGTGGCGCGGCTGATGGCGGAGTTAGAGCTGAGGCTGGCGACGACTCCTAAGGCGACGTCTGATTGAGGCTTTCTTGGGCGGGAGAGGATTTGCGGCGGCATGACGCGGCTCCATGCGTGCAACATAAAGTGCATACATTAAGCAGATGGGTGAAAAATACGCTATAGGAATATTCCTAAAATGCCTTTGCATGCCGGTGCGGCTTGTTCTTGTGGGGGCAAAAAGGGGCTTAAGCATGCTGGTCTGGCGCGGCAAGGCTAAGCCGGGCCGCCCCGGCGGTGGGAAAGTTTGAGCCGTTGTTTGGCGCCAAACAACGGCTTTTGGCATGGGCTCAAAGCCTGTAGGCGATCCTGCGAGCTGAGGCGAGGCAAAAAACGCTGAGAACCTGTTCAAAGTCTGCTGCGCTTCGTGACGCGCGGCGGCTTCCTAGGCAAAAGCCTGGCACACATCCACCCAGTCGGCCTGGGTGATGTGGTGCAGCTGCTGCGGCGACAAGCGCACCGCGCTGTGGACGGCGCCGGCGGCCGGCAGCACTTCGTCGTAGGCTTGCAGCGACACATCCAGATAGACGGGCAGCTCGGTGGCGAGGCCAAACGGGCAGACGCCGCCCACCGGGTGGCCGGTGATGGCCTCCACCTCGTCCGGCGGCAGCATCTTGCCCTTGCCGAAGGCGTCCTTGAACTTGCGGTTGTCGATGCGGGCGTCGCCGCGCGCCACCAGGATCACGTCGCGGCCGTCGTTCAGGCGGAAGGCCAGGGTCTTGGCGATGCGGCCGGGCTCCACGTCGTGGGCGGCGGCGGCTTCCGCCACGGTGGCGGTGCTGACTTCCAGTTCTATGATGGGGATGTCCAGCTGACGGGCGGCGAAAAACGCCTGGACGGACGCTAAGCTCATGTCTGGCCTCGAAGCGAAGGGTGGAGCGTTTCATTATTCCGCCCCATCCTTTGCTTGTGAAGCGTTTTTACTTCAGTCCTGCCGGGTGATGTCGCTGAGCTTATCGGCGATATCCTGCGAGGTGGCGGCCTGTTCTTCCGAGGCGTTGGCGATTTCCACCACGAAATTGCGCATGGTGTTGATCTCGCCGACGATGGTTTGCAGGGCGCCCTCGGCGCGCTGGAAATCGTTTTCCGTGGTTTGCACCTGTTCGCGGCCCTGTTCGATGGCGCGCACATTGTGCTGCACCTCGCCCTGGATCGCGCGGATCATGTCGCCGATTTCCTGCGTGGCCTTGGTGGTGCGTTCGGCCAGCTTGCGCACTTCGTCCGCCACCACGGCGAAGCCGCGGCCCATCTCGCCGGCGCGCGCCGCCTCGATCGCCGCGTTCAAGGCCAGGAGGTTGGTCTGATCGGCGATGTCCTTGATCACGTTGACGATGTGGCCGATGGCTTCCGAGCGCTGGCCCAGCGAGACCAGGCTGTCCGCGGTCTGGCGCACCATGGCGCCCACCTGCTGCATGCCCTGATTGGTGTCGCTGACGATGGCCATGCTTTTCTTGGCCTCGCCCAGCATCAGCTCTGAGGATTCGGAGGCGGCGGCGGTTTGCACCGCCACGTTCTGGATGGTGGCGCTCATCGCCTGCATGTTTTCGGACAACTCGTTGATGCGGACCTCCAGGAAGTCGCGGCGCTGATTGCCCTGGTCCTGCAATTGCTGGGCGAGCATTTCGGCGGAGACGTCCTGGAAGCTGGCCATGAAGCACAGCAGTTGATCGGGGTGGGCGGAGTCCCAGATCGGAAACACCTTGGTCTTGAACATGACTTCGCCCACCGGAATCATCGCGATATGCTGGTCTATCTTGCGGCTGGCCAGGTCGGCCAGGATGCGGCGGTTGTACTCCGGATCGCGGTGGAATTGGTGGATGCTGTGGCCGTGGGCGTGGTTGACGTCGACGCCGGCGCGGAATTTCTGGTTCATCATTTCTCGATGCCGGCTCAGGATGTCGCGCGCGGTCTTGTTCATATAGAAGATCGCGTTGTCGCGGCTGGTGTCGCACAGCATGATCAGATTGTCCGCGTGGTCCAGCACGCTTTCCAGTTGGCGCACCTGCCGCGCCGCGTCCGCGGTCTTGTCGACCGCCTTCATGAAGCCGAACATCCTCATCTCCCGCCTAGGTAGTTTTACGCTAGCAACAGCTGCTTGTGGTTTGGCTGAGGCGGGAGGGGAATGCAAGCCTTTTTTGATTTAAATCAAAGGCAAGAGTGTGATTTTAAACGGCTAATTTATTCTCCCAGCGGCAGAAGCAAGGTCTCCTTGACCTCTTCCATCACCACATAGCTTTTGGACTCCTTGGCCGAGGGCAGTTGCAGCAGGATGTCGCCCAGCAGCTTGCGGTACATCGACATGTCCGGGATGCGGGCCTTGATCAGGTAGTCGAATTCGCCGGAGACCAGGTGGCATTCCAGTATTTCCGGGATGCGCATGATTTCGCGGCGGAAGGCGTCGAAGATATTGCCGGATTTGGCTTCCAGCTTGATTTCCACGAACACCAGCAGCGCCGCGCCCATCGCGTGCGGATTGAGCCGGGCGTAATAGCCTTCGATGATGCCGTCGCGCTCCATCCGCCGCACCCGCTCGGTGCACGGCGTGGTGGAAAGTCCCACCTTTTCAGAGAGTTCCGTCATCGAGATGCGGCCGTTTTTCTGCAACAGGCGCAGGATTTTCAGATCGGTTTTATCCAGCGCTTTGTCGCCGCTTGAACTTTTCTTCATGTTTTCACTATGTCTATGAAAGTTTGCAGTTTAAAAATCTGTAGTCTGACGCTACTTTGGTGAAAAAACCCAGTGTTTCATTAATATACTACGCAAAATCACTATAGCCATGTAGTGCTGCAAACGGAGAGAGAAAATGAAGGTGATCGTGCTGGGCGGCGGTGTTCTGGGCGTGTCCACGGCTTGGTATCTGGCCAAGGCGGGCTGCGATGTGACGGTGCTGGAGCGCCAGGAAGGCGTGGCCTTGGAAACCAGTTTCGGCAACGCCGGCCAGATTTCCCCCGGATATTCCACGCCCTGGGCCGCGCCGGGCATTCCGCTGAAGGCGGCCAAATGGCTGTTCCAGCGCCACGCGCCGCTGGCGGTGAAGCCGGACGGCAGCCTGTACCAGCTGCAGTGGATCGCCAAGATGCTGGCCAACTGCAATGAAGACGCTTACGCGGTGAACAAGAGCCGGATGATGCGTCTGGCCGAATACAGCCGCGACAAGATGAAAGAGCTGCGCGCCGAAACCGGCATCGGCTACGAGGCGCGCCAGGGCGGCACGCTGCAGCTGTTCCGCAGCCAGGCCCAGGTGGACGGCGTCAGCAAGGATATCGCCGTGCTCAAGGAGTGCGGCGTGGATTTCAAAGTGCTGGACCGGGACGGCTGCGCCGAGGTGGAGCCGGCGCTGGCCAGCGTCAAGCACAAGCTGACCGGCGGCCTGCAACTGCCCAACGACGAAACCGGCGATTGCAATCTGTTCACCGCCCGCCTGGCCGAGATGGCGCGCGCCAAGGGCGTTGAGTTCCGCTTCGGCGTAAGCGTGGACGGCATCGAGAGCGACGGCAAGCGCATCACCGGCGTCCGCGTCGGCGACGATCTGCTGACCGCCGACCATTATGTGGTGGCGATGGGCAGCTTCTCCCGCGACATGGTCAAGACGCTGGGCATTGATATTCCGGTTTACCCGGTCAAGGGCTATTCGCTGACCGTGCCGATCACCAATCCGGCCGGCGCGCCGGTGTCCACGGTGCTGGACGAAACTTACAAGGTGGCGATCACCCGCTTCGACGACCGCATCCGCGTCGGCGGCATGGCCGAGTTGTCAGGCTACGATCTGTCGCTGAACCCGCGCCGCCGCGAAACGCTGGAAATGGTGGTGGGCGATCTGTACCCGAACGGCGGCGACATCCCGGCCGCCAGCTTCTGGACCGGTCTGCGGCCGATGACGCCGGACGGCACGCCCATCGTCGGCGGCACCCGCTTCGCCAATCTGTCGCTGAACACCGGCCACGGCACCTTGGGCTGGACCATGGGCGCCGGCTCCGGCAAGGTGCTGGCCGACATCATCACCGGCGCCAAGCCGGAGATCAGCCTGGACGGCCTGTCCATGCAGCGCTACGCCAAACAGGGCGAAACCCTGGTGGTGCCGGCCGCCCGGCCGGCCGTGGCGGGCGCCTGAGCATGCGGCCGCTGATCGCCACCATCCGCACCCAATACCTGCGCGACAACTATCTGCTGGCCAAGCGCCAGCACGGCGGGCGGGTATTGGCGGTGCTGAAGGCCAACGGCTACGGCCACGACGCGGCGCGTTGCGCTCAGGCGCTGGCTGATGTCGCCGACGGTTTCGCCGTCGCCTGTCTTGAGGAGGCGCTGCACCTGCGCGCCGCCGGCGTGAGCGCGCCCATCCTGCTGCTGGAAGGCGTGTTCGAGGCGGCCGAGCTGGCCGAAGTCGAGCGCCACCGGCTGTGGCTGGTGGTGCAGAGCGAAGAACAGCTGCGCATGCTGGAAGAGGCCCAGCCGGCCGCGCCGTTCCGCGTCTGGCTGATGCTGGACAGCGGCATGCACCGCGAGGGCTTTTTGCCGCGGCATTACCGCGCGGCCTGGGAGCGCTTGCAGGCCAGCGGCAAGGCGGAGAGCATCGTCAAGATGACCCACTTCGCCCGCGCCGACGAGCCGACGGTGCCGATGACCCTGGCGCAGATCGAAAGCTTCGACGCCGCCACCGCCGGCCTGCCGGGGGAGGAGAGCGTGGCCAATTCCGCCGGCATCCTGTGTCACCCGCGTTCGCGGCGCGACTGGGGCCGCGCCGGCATCCTGCTTTACGGCGCCAGCCCGCTGCCGGCGGGCTTCCCGCAGGGCGATGAGCTGAAACCGGTGATGCGGCTGAGCAGCCGCATCTTCGGCGTGCGCGAGCTGGCCGCCGGCGAGCCTATCGGCTACGGCAACAACTTCGTTACCGAACGGCCGACCCGGGTGGGCCTGATCGCCGGCGGCTACGCCGACGGCTATCCGCGGCTGGCGTCCAGCGGCAGCCCGGTGGCGGTGGACGGCCGCCGTTCGCGCATCATCGGCCGGGTGTCCATGGATATGATCACCGTGGACCTGAGCGACTTGCCCGCCGCCGGCATCGGCAGCGAGGTGGAGTTGTGGGGCGACGCGGTGTCGGTCAACGAGGTGGCCGCCGCCGCCGGCAGCATCGCCTATGAATTGCTGTGCAATATCAAGCGCGCCCGCTTTGTGTTCGAATAAGTTTTTTCTGATCTTCTGAAAGATATTTCAGAATCAAACGACTAAGCGGAAAGCCCGGCCATTGGCCGGGTTTTTTTATTCGTATTGAATTTTATGTTGCGCTAAGGCCGCAAGGCTGGCATCAAGTCTGGGTAATAGTGTCATTATTTGATAATTATTCTCATTAGTCTGGACGCGTCATGGAATTTCTGTTTTCCTTTATTTAAAAATAGTTACGAATCCGATGATGATTAAATATAAAAAACCATCTCCAGCTCGGCTCTGGCGGATGGCGGGGATCGTTTGTTGGGGCGTGGCGGCGCAGGCCGCGGAAGTGCCCGGCATGTCTGGCAGCATGCATCAGCAAATGGAAAACGATTCGCGGCGCCTGTTGCAGGACAACAGCCGCCGTTTCGACGCCATCATTCAGCAGCAGCGGCTGCGGCAGATGCAGCCGGACAGCAATATGATGCGGAGGCCGCAAGCGGCCGATATGAGCGAGCTGGACTGCCTGCGCGTCAAGGGCGTGCGTCTGGCCGGCATCAAGCTGTTGAGCCGCAAGGAAGTGGCCTCGCTGGGCGAACTGGCCAGCGACTGCCTGAACAATGAAGAGTTGAACCGCTTCAGCCGCGGCTTGACCCAGCTCTATCTGAAGAAGGGCTATATCGCCGCGCGCGTGGCGGCCGAAGGGCCGGACGAGCAGGGCGTGCTGACCTTGCGCGTGCACGAAGGGCGGGTGGAGAAGATCGTCAGCGACGACCGGCGCAGCAATCCGGCCACCTTGTTTCCCGGCGTGGTCGGCCGGCCGCTGAACATCCACGACGCCGATCAGGGCCTGGACCAGGCCAACCGCCTGCCGTCCAGCAAGGCGACGCTGGACATCCTGCCCGGCGAAACCGTGGGCGGCTCCATTCTGAGCCTGCGCAACAATAAGGACGCGCCCTGGCGCTTGAACTTCAACGCCGACAACACCGGCCGCGACAGCACCGGCCGGGTGCAGGCCGGCGTGGGCCTGTCCTGGGACAGCCCGCTGGGCTTGTCCGATTTCGTCAGCGTGTCGGCGCAACGCACCAGTAACGACAACGCGGTGAGGCACAGCCGCAGCGAATCGCTGTTTTACTCCCTGCCTTACGGCTATTGGACTTTCAGCGCCTTCGCCAGCCGCGCCGATTATCTGAACCCGCTGCAATTGCAGCACAACGCGGTGAATTTGTCCGGCCGCACCGCCCAGAGCGGCCTGCGCGTGGACCGGGTGGTGAGCCGCGGCCAGAACCAGACCACCTCGCTGACGGCGCAACTGACGCATAAACGGGTGCGCAATTACTTTCTCGACAGCGAGATCGAGATCACCAGCCCCACGCTGAGCGTGGCCGAGCTGGGCCTGTCCCGGCTGCAATTGCTCAGCGGCGGCGTGTTGATCGCGGACGCCGGCGTGCAGCGCGGCACGCGCTGGCTGGGTGCCAGCGCGCCGGACCCGCGCGCGCCGGACGGACCCAATCCGCAGTTCACCAAGTGGAAGGCTTCGCTGAACTGGTTTCAAAGCCTGGGCCTGCCCGGCGGACCGTATCAGCTCAATAGCGCGCTGACCGGCCAGACCAGCCGCGATTATCTGCCCGGCGTCGAGCAGATGGACGTGTCCGACGCCAGCGCGGTGCGCGGTTTCCGCCGCAACACCCTGGCTGGGGAAACCGCCTGGTCCTGGCGCAATACCTTGTCGCGCCGCTTTGAGCTGGCCGGCGTCGGCGTGACGCCGCGTATCGGTTTGGACGGTGGCCGGGTGCTGCCGCATCGCTCGGTCCAGCAATGGCAGAGCATTGTCGGCGCCAGCCTGGGCCTGGCTTTCAGCTACCGCAAGGCCAGCCTGGACCTGGAATACAGCCGGCCCTTGTACAAGCCCGCCGGCTGGCAGCAGGAAGGCCATCAGCTGTTCGCCAAGCTGGCGCTGTCCTGGTGATGCTTTTGGCATTTATTTTTTGTCGTGAATATTTTTTGAAAGAAATTAGCTGCGAAAGCGACTAAGCGATATTGGCAGTATTTCATTTGAATTGATTTAAAAAGAGACGTAGATTCGAAATCAAACGTATGTTTCATTGTGGGCGGATCCGGCTGGCAGGCTGGAGAGGCCCACGGAACATGGGGCGTTTGGATAGACGGTTTTGGACCGGATCTGCTTGTTCTCTGAATGAACGGGACTCAAATCATGAAGGAAAAAATAAATTTCGGCTTATCGGTAACGGGGAAAGTGGCCGCGGCGCTGACTCTGGCGTTTTGGGCGGTGGAAGCCGCGATGGCGGCCGGCATCGTCGCCGGCGGCAACGGCGCGCAGCCGCAGGTGAGCAACGCCGCCAACGGCGCGGCGGTGGTCAATATCGTGGCGCCCAGCGCCGCGGGCCTGTCGCATAACCAGTACCAGGATTTCAACGTCGGCAAGCCCGGCGCGGTGTTCAACAACTCCGCCGCCGGCGGCCAATCGCAGCTGGCCGGCCAGTTGGGCGCCAACGCCTTGTTGGGCGGGCGCGAAGCCAGCGTGATCTTGAACGAAGTGATCAGCCGCAACCCGTCCTTGCTGTTGGGCAAGCAGGAAGTGTTCGGCAAGGCCGCCGACTATGTGCTGGCCAACCCCAACGGCATCACCTGCAGCGGCTGCGGCTTCATCAACACGCCGCGCGCTTCGCTGCTGGTGGGCAACGCCAATATCGAAAACGGCGCCATCGCCTCCTTGCAGGCGGCGATGAACGGCAACGCGCTCAGCGTCAACGGCGCCGGTCTGAGCGGCGTCAACGTGCTGGACCTGATCGCGCCGCGCATCGATGTGCGCGGCAATGTCGCCGCGCGCGAGCAACTCAATGTCCGCGCCGGCTTCAACCTGGTGGATTACCAGGGTCAGGACGCCAAGGTGTTGCGCAGCGATAAGGCGCCGGAAGGCGTGGGCTCGCTGGACAGCGTGTTCCTGGGCGCGATGCAGGCCGGCCGCATCAATATCATCAGCACCGCCGACGGCGCCGGCGTCAATGTGGGCGGCAGCCTGAACGGCGCGCAGGAAGTGTCGGTGGACGCGCGCCAGGGCAAACTGGCGCTGGAAGGCGCGCAGATCCGCGCCAGCGAAGGCAAGGTGGCCCTGGCCGCGCGCCAGATCGACAGCCGCGGCCGGGCGGAAACCTCCACCACCCAAGACAGCGGCCACGATGAGAGCTGGTTCATCTGGAAAACCGGTGAAACCAATACCGCCAGCAATGGCAGCGATACCCGCATCAAGCGCAGCGTCATCAGCGCGCGCGACGATGTGAGCCTCAGCGCCGGCGACACGGCGACCTTGGCCGCCACCGACATCAGCGGCCGCAATGTGGCGCTCAGCGGCAAGGATTTGACGCTGGACAGCCAAGTGGCGGACAGCGCGTCCAGCAACAGCAATCACGCCTGGAAAAACTCCTGGGCCTATAACCGCGACCAAAGCGAAACCAGCCAGCGTCAGGAAGGCGTGCGCATCCGCGCCGAGCAGGACGCCACACTGACCGCGGCGGCGGCGGCGGCGGACAACCAGGCGGTGGACGGCGCGCAGCCGCGCGGCCAGATCGCCATCCGCGGCGGCAGCGTCAGCGCCGGCCAGGACATCCGCTTGCAGGCCGACGGCGGCGTGAAGCTGAGCGGCGTGACGGAAACCGATACCCGCAGCGATAGGGGCAATCGCAAGAACGACGGCGCCAGCCTGGAAACCGGCTCTTGGGACCATGCTTCCAGCGAGCAACGCCTGGCGCAAAGCCAGCTGCGCGCCGGCCGCGATCTGGATATCCGCGCCAGCGGCGACATCGACGCCAAGGCGGCCAAGCTGGCCGCCGGCCGCGACGCTTCCCTGGACGCGGGCGGCGCGCTCGGCCTGGGCGTGCAGCAGACGACAAACCAGAACAGCCAGCGCAACGACCAGGTGTACTGGGGCGGCATCGGCGGCGGCGGCAACCGCGACAACGGCAAGACCGACACCGTCAACACCGGCAGCGATCTGACCGCCGGCGGCAAGCTGACGCTGCGCGGCGACAGCGTGGCCATCGCCGGCAGCCGCGCCCGCGGCGAGCAGGACGCGGTGGCGATCAGCCGCAACGGCGACATCAGCATCGACAGCGTGGTCAACCAATCGCAAACCCGCACCGATCAGCGCAGCGGCACCGCCTTCAACATCACCAAGAGCAGCAGCAAGGGCAACGCCAGCCAGCAGCAGGCGGTCAACGCCGAGCTGAAGTCCGACACCAATCTGAGCATCCAGTCAGCCAAGGACGTGGCGATCAGCGGCAGCCAGGTGCGCGCCGGCGGCGAATTGAACGTGGCCGCCAACGGCGACATCAAGGTGGCGGCGTCGCAGACCCGCGACACGGTGAAGAGCAAGGACACCGAGCTGGCGCTGCGCGGCGTCGGCGACATCACCGGCGACAAGCAGTACCGCGGCGGCGTGCGCATCGAGCACCGCAGCAGCAGCGTGGACCGCGACGCGACCCAGAACCAGGCGGCGACGCTGTCCGGCGACAAGGTGGCGCTCAATGCTCAGGGCGATCTGACGGTGACCGGCTCCAAGCTGAACGCCGGCGCCGGCGGCGCGGCCCTCAGCGGCCAGAACGTCAGCCTGAACGCGGCGCAGGATACGGTGAAGGAAAGCAAGAGCAGCAGCGTCACCGGCGGCGGCCTCTATATCGACGCCGGCCTGGACAAGACCGGGGTGGCGCTGGGCGTGGACCAGAAGAACAGCCGCAGCCAGTCCGACAGCAGCACGGCTCAGGTCAGCGCGATCAATTCCAAGGGCGGGGTCAGCATCGTGGCCGGCAACGGCGACGGCGACATCCGCAACCAGGGCGCCCAGGTCAAGGCCGATGGCGACATCAAGCTGGCCGGCGGCCGCATCGACAACCAGGCGGCCAACAGCAGCCAGAAAACCACCTCCGACAGCAGTCATTGGGGCGTGGAAGTGGGCGTCAACGCCGATTACAGCGGCGTGACCCGTCCGCTGGTGGCGGCCGGCGAAAAAGTGGTCAAGGGCGATGTGATCGGCGCGGCCGGCGCCGCCGGCGATCTGGGCGCGGCCAATCTGGGCGTGGATGTCGGCGTCAAGGCCGGCGTCGGCTCGGAGACCCGCCAATCCCGCACCGCGCAGGCCAGCAGCCTGAACGGCGGCAATATCAAGGTGGACGCCAAGGCCGGGCTCAGCGATCAAGGCACCCAGTATCAGGCCGGCAACACGGTGGAGATCAAGGCGGACAGCCATCAGTTCAGCGCCGTGGCCAATACCCAGAGCCAGAGCGGCAGCAAGACCGAGGCGGATGTCGGCGTGCGCGTCTACACCACCACCGGCGAGGATGTGAACGTCAAGGCGGCCGGCAGCGGCAGCACGGTGACCAGCGCCTCGTCCAGCTCCACCGCGGTCACCGGCGGCATCCGCGCCGGCAACGGCGTCAAGGTGGACGTGGACAACAACGCCGCTTACCAGGGCGTGGCCATCGCCGGCGGCAAGGGCGCGGCCAGCGTCAACGCCGGCGGCGACCTGAGCTTCAGCCAGGCCAGCAGCAGCAGCAGCGAGCAGCGCACCGTGGGCGGCAAGGCCAATCTGGCCATTACCACCAGCCCGATCGAGGGCGGCGGCAAGAATGTCGGCGGCAGCGGCGGGGTGGCGGTGAACGTGGACAAGCAGCAAGCCAAGTCCAGCACCGCCGTGACCGGCGGCGTGGACGCCGACGCCGGCGTGAGCTTGACTGCCGGCGGCAAGCTGGGTCTGCAGGGCGATAAGATCGCCAGCCGCGGCGACGTGACGCTGCAGGGCGACAAGGTGGAGTTCAAGGCCGCCGAATCCAGCGCCGACAAGTCCGGCAGCCAGTGGGGCTTCGATCTCAAGGCCGGCGGCAGCCAGAGCAATGGCCAGGAGAAGGCGAGCAAGGGCTTCAATGTGGGCGCCGGCGGCAATTACGCCAGCACCGACGAGTCCAGCCGCAGCCAGACCGGCGGCAGCGTGGTCAGCGGCGGCAAGGCCAGCATAGCGGCCGGCAGCGGCGGCATCCGCCTGAGCGGCACCCAGGTGCAGGGCGACAGCGCCAAGCTGGACAGCCAGGGCGATATCCGCCTGGAGTCGGCGCAGTCCAGCAGCCAACGCAACAACTGGAGCGTGGCCGGCAATATCGGCGGCGGCAACAAGGCCAGCAGCGACAAGGAAAACGGCCAGATCAAGCCTGACAGCACCAAGAACGTGCATGACATCAAGGCCGGCCTGGAGGTGAAGGTGGATCAGCAGGACAAGCTGAGCAACGCCAACGCCGCCGTGACCGCCAAGCAGCAAGTGGAACTGAACGCCGAAGGCAACGCCACTCTGGCCGGCGCCAATGTCAGCGGCAAGACCGTCACTGGCCAGGTGGGCGGCAAGCTGGCGCTGGAAAGCCGTCAGGATCGCGATAACAGCGTGAAGGTGGACGTGGCGCTGGGCGTCAACAGCTCCAACGGCAAGGAGGCCAGCCTGGTTGATCAGGCCGCCGACAAGGCCGGCCCGCTGAAGGACAAGGTGAAGGAGAAGGGCACCGAGCTGGTCAACGCCGCGTCCGACAAGGTGAAGGAGAAGTACGACAGCCTGGCCTTCAACAAGGGCCTGAAGGAAGACACCACCAATGCGGTGAGCTTCAACGCCAACAGTGAAACCGTCACCCTGCCCGAGCAGCCGACTTCCGGCCCGGCCAAGTCCGGCACGCTGGACACGCTGGCGCGCAAAGGCGGCAACACGTTGAAGGACAAGCTGCTGAACGCCCAGGACAAGGGTACCGAGCTGAAGGCCGACGTGGACGTCAGCGTTAAGCGCGACAACTCGGTGGGCGTCGTTACCGGCATCGCCGGCGCCGACGGCGTGACCCTGCAAGTGGGCGGCAAGACCCAGCTGACCGGCGCGACCGTGTCGTCCGCCAACGGCAAGGTGGACCTGGGCGATTCCAAGGTGGAAACCGCCGACATCGCCACCGAGCGCTACAAGGGCGGCGGCGGGGTCAAGCTGAACAGCACCCCGTCCGGCATCCTGAAGCAGGCGGTCAGCGATGTGACTTCCGGCAAGGCGCCGCTGATCCGCGCCGAGCATGAGAATACGCCGACCGTGGTGAAAGGCAGTATCCAGGGCAAGTAAGACGCTTGGTCAAAAGCGAAAACCCCCGCCGGGCAACTGGCGGGGGTTTTGTTTTGGAGTGGCTGTTATTACAGGGGAATGAACTCGGTCTCGCCCGGCACCATCGGGAAACGCTGGGCGATCCAGTCCGCGCGCGCCTGGGCCAGCCGCTCGCGGCGGCTGGACACGAAGTTCCAGTCCAGATAGCGCGGGCTGGCCGGCGGCGTGCCGCCCAGCAGCATCACCCGGCTGTCGCGCCGCGCGATCAGTTCGCCGCCCTGGCCGGTTTGCAGCAGGCCCAATTCGTTGGCGTTCAGCACAGCGCCGTCCACGTCCAGTTCGCCGGCGGCGACATAGGCGGCCAGTTCGTCCACGCCTTCCGGCAGCGCCAGCCGCGCGCCGGCCGGCATGGCGGCGCTGGCGTAGAACACCGGCAGCGGATAGGCGACCGGCGAGCGACGGCTCCAGCCTTCGCCCATCAGCAGGTTCAGTTCCACCCCGTCTTGGTTCCAGCGCGGCAAGTCCTCGGCCGGGTAATGGGCGAAGGCCGGCTCGCATTCCTCCAGTTCATCCGGCAGCGCCAGCCACAGCTGCATGCCTTCCACCGCCACGCCTTGCTGGCGGATGTCGGCCGGCACCCGCTCGGAGTGGGTGATGCCGCTGCCGGCGGTCATCAGGTTGACCGCGCCGGGCGCGATGCGCTGCACCGTGCCCAGGCTGTCGCGATGCATCATCGCGCCGGAGAACAGATAGGTGACGGTGGCCAGGCCGATGTGAGGATGCGGCCGCACATCGCCGGCGCTGCCTTCGGCGGCGAAACGGGCCGGGCCCATGTGATCGAGAAACACGAAGGGGCCGACGCGGCGCGCCTGGCGAGTGGGTAGCAGCCGGCGCACCGGAAAGCCGATGTCGCGGTCCAGGCTGGCGATGGTTTGGGTAAGCAGCGGCATGGCGGCTCCAGCTTAGGGTTTGAGGGTCAGAAGCGGCCGTCGCGAAAATCGGCTATGGCTTCTTCCACTTGTTCGCGCGTATTCATCACAAACGGGCCCCATTGCGCGATGGGTTCGCCCAGGGGCTTGCCGGCAATCAGCAGCAAGCGGCTGTCGGCCGCGGCGCGGAGGCTGACGCCGTCGCTGTCAGCGCGGTTGTCCAGCACCGCCATCTGCCTTGCCTTGACGCCGCGCTGTTGCGCGCCAACGGCGATCTCGCCCTGATAAACATAGAGGAAGGCGTTGTGGCCGGCGGGGATTTCCAGCGTCTCTTCGCTGCCGGCGTCCAGACGCAGGTCCAGGTACAGCGGTTCGGTGGCTTCGCGTTCCACCGCGCCGGCCTGGCCGCGCCAGTGGCCGGCGATCAGGCGGGCCTCGCCTTGGGCCGGCGCAGACGGAATCTCGGCGGCGGGGATGTCGCGATACCACGGCGCGCACAGCTTGCGCTCCGCTGGCAGGTTCAGCCACAGCTGGAAGCCGTGCATCAGGCCATCCTCTTGTTCCGGCAGTTCGGAATGCACGATGCCGCTGCCGGCGGTCATCCATTGCACGCCGCCGGGGCCGAGCAGGCCTTCCTGGCCGGTATTGTCGCGGTGGCGCATGCGGCCGGCCAGCATATAGGTGATGGTTTCGAAGCCGCGGTGCGGATGGCTGGGAAAGCCGGCGATGTAGTCGTCGGGATTGTCGGAACGGAATTCGTCCAGCATCAGGAAAGGGTCCAGCCGCCTTTGCAGATCGGAGCCGAGCACGCGCAGCAGGCGCACGCCTGCGCCGTCCGACACCGCCTGGCCGTTGACCAGGCCTTCCGCTTCCCGGCTGATGAATGGGTGTTGCATGGCCATGTCTCCCTGTGGGGCCGGACTGGCGTCCGGCGGTTTACATGGCCGGATTATTGCGCGCCGCCGACGCGCTTGATAGCGCAAAGAATTGCGCGTCAGATTCAAAAAATCTGAACGCGCAGCGGCCTCAACTCAGGGCGGCTTGCTGGCTCTGTCCGCGCAGATAGTCTTCCAGCGCGTGGCCGGCGGACAGGATGTGGAAGCGGATGAATTCCGCCGCCTCGTCGGCCTTGCCCTGGCGGGACAGTTCCAGCAGCTTGCTGTGCTCCTCGTGCGCCCGCTCCATGGTGCGGGTGAACAGGATCTGCATCCGGGTGTAGCGGTCGGTCTTGTTGTGCAGCTGCTCGATCAGCGCCAGCGTGTTGGGCCGCTTGGCGGCGCGGTACAAGGCCAGGTGGAAGCGGGAGTTCAATTCCCCCCAGTGGCGCACGTCGTTGTTGCGCAGCGCTTGTTCGAATTCGCGCAGGGTTTGCTGGGCCAGATCGTGATCGGCCTTGGTGTGACAGGGGATGGCGGCTTTGAGCACCGAACCTTCCAGCATCGCGCGGATTTCCAGCAGCTCCAGCACGTCTTCCAGCGACAGCTTGGACACCAGCGCGCCCTTGTGGTCGATGATCTGGATCAGGCCTTCGGCTTCCAGCTGGCGCAGCGCCTCGCGCACCGGCACCCGGCTGACGCCGTATTCATTGGACAGCGCCTCTTGGCGCAGTTGTTGGCCATCGGCGAACTCCCCGGAGAGAATGCGCTGGCGCAGGGATTCGGTTACGGCACTGGTGAGCGTCTGGCGCTTGATCGGCTGCATGGTGGTCATGGTGGTGGGTGTCGTCGTCAGTCAAGCGGTGTCATGCAAATGTATTCGATTATACGGAGCTTGAACTGTCAGACAAGGCCCAAAACTGACCTTATGAGTCGCTAAAATGAAAAAACCCGGCGTTTGGCCGGGTTTTTTTAAGATTTGGGGTGGATGATGGGGCTCGAACCCACGACAACAGGAATCACAATCCTGGACTCTACCAACTGAGCTACATCCACCGCCGAAAGCGGTGAGCCGACGCCCTGAGGCGGCAACTTGAAATAGGGTGGGGTGGATGATGGGGCTCGAACCCACGACAACAGGAATCACAATCCTGGACTCTACCAACTGAGCTACATCCACCACTGAAAAACAAGCACTGCATTGTACCACAATTACTTGGCGCGCCCGACAGGACTCGAACCTGTAACCCCCGGCTTAGAAGGCCGGTGCTCTATCCGGTTGAGCTACGGGCGCTCGGTCGGGCTTCGCCTTACTGCTGGTCGGGGCGGCGGGATTCGAACTCGCGACCCCCTGATCCCAAATCAGGTGCGCTACCAGGCTGCGCTACGCCCCGACGACAGAGACCGCAACTATACGGATGGCGATTTGGGCTGTCAACACCTGTTTGTAATTAAATTGCGGCCGGCCAGGGGCGCGATATTGGCCGGGCGGCGGGCTGGGCGGCACTTCCCTTTATTTATCTTGATCTTAAGTAAGTTTTGTTGCGCAGCGGCATTTCGGAGGCCGCCGAAAAATGCGAGAATATGCGCCTTCTTTTTCAGCCTCTATTATGGAACCGGCCCATGGCAGCACAACTGATTGACGGCAAAGCGGTAGCGGAAAAACTGATCGCCAAGGTGGGCGAGGGCGTGCAGGCGCGCCTGGCCGCGGGCAAGCGCGCCCCGGCGTTGGCGGTGATCCTGGTGGGCGAGGACCCGGCGTCCGCGGTCTACGTGGGCAGCAAGAAGCGCTCCTGCGAGAAAGCCGGCATCCGTTCGCTGGCCTATGATCTGCCGGCCGATACCAGCCAACAGGCGCTGCTGGACATCATCGATCGCTTGAACGTGGACGCTGAGGTGGACGGCATCCTGGTGCAGCTGCCGCTGCCCAAGCAGATCGACCCGCAGGCGGTGATCGAGCGCATCGACCCGAAAAAGGATGTCGACGGCTTCCATCCCTATAATATGGGCCGGCTGGCGATCAAGATGCCGTTGCTGCGTCCCTGCACCCCGCGCGGCGTGATGACGCTGCTGGAAGAATACGGCATCGATCCCAAAGGCAAGAAAGCGGTGATCGTCGGCGCGTCCAATATCGTCGGCCGTCCGCAGGCGCTGGAAATGCTGCTGGCGCGCGCCACGGTGACGGTGTGCCACAGCGCCACCGCCGATCTGGCCGCCGAAGTGGCCGCCGCCGACATCGTGGTGGCCGCGGTGGGCATCCCCAACTTCGTCAAGGGCGAGTGGATCAAGCCGGGCGCGGTGGTGATCGACGTGGGCATCAACCGTCTGGACAGCGGCAAGCTGTGCGGCGACGTGGAGTTCGCCGCGGCGGCCGAGCGCGCCGGCTTCATCACCCCGGTGCCGGGCGGCGTCGGCCCGATGACGGTGGCCACCTTGCTGCAGAACACTCTGGACTCCGCCAATATGCACGCTTGAACGGCGCGCCGTTCAGCCCAAAACGCCATCGCCGCTTCCGCGGCGGCGGCGTTTTTGTTTTATCGGCGCGCGATAGGGCGGGCGCTTGCAAACAAAGCGAGACGCTGGCGGCCCGGCTATCGTAAAATCGACGGTTTTAGTTCGCAGTAAGCAAATCCGATCATGAGTCAAGACAAGCAATCGGCCACGCTGTTGATCAGCGCGCCGGACAAGAAGGGCCTGGTGGCGGCCATCGCCAACTTCCTGATGACCTACAACGCCAACATCATGCACGCGGACCAGCATCAGGACACCAGCGAAAACCTGTTCCTGATGCGGGTGCAGTGGGATGTGGACGGCTTCACCCTGCCGATGGAGAACTTCGCCGCCGCCTTCCAGCCGATTGCCGACGAACACGCGATGAACTGGAAGGTGTCGCTGTCCACCCGCAAGCCGCGGATGGCCATCTTCGTGTCCCAGTACGAGCACTGCCTGGTGGACCTGATGCACCGCTGGCGCATCGGCGAGCTGGACTGCGAGATCCCGCTGGTGATTTCCAATCACGAAACCTGCCGCCGGCTGGTGGAGTTCAACGGCATTCCCTTCCATGTGATCAAGGTCACCAAGGACAATAAGGAAGAGGCCGAGGCCGAGCAGTTCCGCCTGCTGGAAGAGGCCGGCGTGGACTTCATCGTGCTGGCCCGCTATATGCAGATCCTGTCCCAGGGTTTCGTCGAGCGCTATCCGGACCGGGTGATCAACATCCATCACAGCTTCCTGCCGGCATTCGACGGCGCCAAGCCTTATCACCGCGCGTTTGCGCGCGGGGTGAAGCTGATCGGCGCCACCAGCCACTACGTGACCGAGGATCTGGACGAGGGCCCGATCATCGAGCAGGAAGTCACCCGCATTTCTCACCGCGACGAAGTGGACGACCTGATCCAGAAAGGCCGCGACCTGGAAAAAGTGGTGTTGTCGCGCGCCGTGCGCTGGCATATGGACAACCGCGTGCTGTCCTATAACAACAAGACGGTAGTCTTTGACTGAGAGCGGACATGCGCCTGCTGATTGACGATGTGGTGGATTTGCTGCGCTTCCGGGTCAAGCCCCTGGGCGAGTATCAGTATCCGCGCTGGCAGACCCTGCTGTTTCTGATCGCGCTGGGTCTGGTGGCCAGCGCCGACACCGCAGAGCTGGGCAACAACCTGACCGGCCGCATGCTGTTCATGGTGCTGTTCACGCTGGCGGAAACCCTGTGTTTCGCCGGCTTCATCGGCCTATGGCTGCGTTTTGCCAAGTGGGACGGCCATGGTTCGCTGTTCGGCCTGGTGGCGGTGGCCAGCGGCCTGCAGTTCGTGGAACCGCTGACCAGCTGGCTGCCGGACGACGCGGCGCTGGCGGTCAACGGGGTGTTGTCCATCTTCGGCATTCTGGTGTTGGTCAACGCGCTGGCCGTGGTGTCGGGCATTCACCGGCTGCGGGTGGCGCTGGGAGTGTTGTTGTTCGCGCCGGTGGCCATGGTCTTGCTGGCCGGGGCCTTGTCGCTGGGTTCGGCGGCGGGCTGGGTGGATTTGCCCGCCGGCGTGGCCGACGCCGCGCGCGGAGCGGAGAGCTCGGCGCCCGCAAGCGGCATCTGAGCCGCGGGCTGAAAAAAGAACAGGACATGCCAAGGCATGTCCTGTTTTGCATGGAGGGCGCGTGAACGGGCCGGCGCGCTCAATCCACCTTGGCGATGTAGCGGGCCAGGCCCAGCAGCGCGCGCAGCGCGTCGCCCTTGGCGGTGACTTCGCCGCGCAGCCGCGCGTAGCGGCGCAGGATGGCGCGGCCCTCTATGAACAGGTCCATGTCGGTGTCCGGCGAGGACACCAAGGCGATGCGTTCGATTTCCCCCTGCGGGCGCGGCTGGCCCTGCGCGATGCACAGGTAGACCTTGTGCGCGTTGAAGGGGGTGATGTGATCGAACAGATACAGCATGGAGTTGATGCGCAAGCCGGTTTCTTCCCGCACTTCGCGGATCAGCGCCTGGGAGCGCAGTTCGCCGCGGGCGGCCTTGCCGCCGGGAAGATTGTAGCGGCCGCCTTTGGCCGCGGTGACCAGCACGCCGTCGGGCAGTTCGATAATAGCGGTTGCGCGCCTGGCCAGGTCCGCCGGCAGGCGCTCGTTTCTTTTTTCTTCCAAAACACTCATTCTTCAAAAATTAGTTAGGGCCACCGGCGAGAGTGGCCCTGGATATTATTTTTCCATTCTAAAGCACTAGACCGATCAGTCCAATAAGCTGTGCTCAAAATTTACTCATATATCTGATTTGAATGAGATAAATCGCGCCGCCATTCAAATTGAAACCATGCAGTTTCCGCGCTCAAAGTAGTTTGGCCAATAAACCGCCCAGACCCACCAGCAGGCAGTAGTAGCCAAACGGGCGCAGCGACTCGATTTCGCTTTTCTTGAAGTAGCGCATCAGGAAGGCGGTGCTGGCGTAAGCGCAGGCGCCGGACAGCAGGCCGCAGGCCAGCAGCAGTCCTGCGGAAACCTGGCTGTGCGCCAGCTTGGGCACTTCCAGCACGCCGGCGGCGGCGATGATGGGAGTGGCCAGCAGGAAGGAGAAGCGCGCGGACGAGGCGTAGTCCAGGCCATGGGCGAGGCCGGTCACCAGGGTGGCGCCGGAGCGGGAGAAGCCGGGCAGCAGGGCCAGGGCCTGGCCCGCGCCTATTTTGATCGCGCCGGAGAAGCTGAGCCGCTCCAGGTCCAGATGGGCTTGCTTCCGTTTCAGGCGGTCGCCCCACAGCAGGAGCAAGCCGTTCAGGCTGAGGAAGATCAGCACCGCGGTGGTGCTGGTGAACAGCGCGCGCAGCTGTTTTTCCAGCAGCAGGCCCAGCAAGCCGGCGGGGATGGTGCCGGCGATCAGCAGCCACATCAGCCGGGCGTCCGGATTGGAGGCCTTGCCGCCGGCCTTGAGGAAGCCGCCTATCAGTTGTAGCCAGTCGCGGCGGAAGTACAGCAGCAGCGCGGCGGCGGTGCCCAGGTGCAGCACCACCATGAAGGGCAGGAAATCCGGGCTCATGCGGTTGATGGACCAATGCAGCCAGTCCGGTATCAGCACGCCGTGGCCCAGGCTGCTGACGGGAAAGAGTTCGCTGACGCCCTGGATGACGGCGAACAGCAGGGCTTCGATAGGGTTCATGGCGGGTCCTGTGGCGGTGGGAGGCGGCTTGCGCCGGCCTGCTTATCAACGCCGCCGCCGCGGACCGGTTGACCGGCTCAGTTGCGCTGCCGGCGTTCCAGCGCTTGTTCCTCCTCTTCCAGCCGCCGGCGAATGGCGGAGAAGAAGCGGTGGATGCCGTGCACGGATTCGGACAGCTCGGCCAGGCATTGTTGGCGCCGCTCGGGCGTCAGCGCGGGCATTTGCACTTCCGGGTCCGGATTGCGCTCGAAAGCCAGGGTCAGGATGGGCTCCAGCAGCGGCGCCTGCTCCGGATCGTCGAACAGCAGGCCCCAGTCCTCGTTCAGCAATTGCATGCCTTCGGAAAAGCCTTCGGCCCAGTCGTTGCCTCGGATCTCGCCGGCGGCGTCCGCTTCCAGCCAGGGTTGGAAGGCGTCGTCCTCGCGCAGCGCGGCGGAGACGTCCAGCCAATGCCCCATCAACAGTTTGGCGAACTGTTCCAGCGCCTTGTCGCTGGGAAAGGCGGCATCGTCGTCGAAGGCGTCGCCGATGATGGCGGGCAGGCATTCTGTCGGCTTGATCGGTTCCGGGCCGCAGAGCAGGGCGGCGAAGAAGCCGTCCAGATGTTCCAGATTCATGCCTTGCTGCGGCAGGAAGCGGTTCAGGGTGGCGGCCAGGCGTTGGTAGTCGGCGTCGGAAAGCGGGGTATGGCTCATGGCGGACCAGGGCTAGGGAGAAAAGCCCATTATCCGCCATCTGGCGGCCCAGCGCACCGCCGGCCGCGCGGCGCGTCGCAATCACGATGCGGAGGGCTTGACGGCTCTGTTACAATCGTTCTTTTTTGACCCAACCTCCAATAGGTTTCCATCATGTTGACCGTGTATAACACCCTGACCCGCCAGAAAGAAGAGTTCAAACCCATCGAGCCCGGCAAGGTGTGTATGTACGTGTGCGGCATAACGGTCTACGACCTCTGTCATATCGGACACGCGCGCATGCTGACGGCCTTCGACGTGATCTATCGCTGGCTGGACGCGTCCGGCTACGACGTCACCTATGTGCGCAACATCACCGATATCGAGGACAAGATCATCAAGCGCGCCGCCGAGCGCGGCATTCCGCCGCAGCAGCTGGTGGAAGAGACCACCGCCGACATGCGCCAGGACGCCGCCGCGCTGAGCCTGTTGCCGCCGACGTTCGAGCCGCGCGCCACCCAGCATGTGCCGGGCATGGTGGCCTTGATCGAAAAGCTGATCGCCAACGGCAAGGCCTACGCCGCGGACAATGGCGATGTGTATTACGCGGTGCGCGAGTTCGAGGGCTACGGCAAATTGTCCGGCCGAACCCTGGACAAGCTGCGCGCCGGCGAACGGGTGGAAGTGGACCCGCACAAGCGCGATCCGCTGGACTTCGTGCTGTGGAAAGCGGCCAAGCCGGGCGAGCCGTCCTGGGACAGCCCGTGGGGCGCGGGGCGTCCGGGCTGGCATATCGAGTGCTCGGTGATGAGCTGTCATCATCTGGGCGAGCATTTCGACATCCACGGCGGCGGCGAAGATCTGCAATTCCCGCACCATGAGAACGAAATCGCCCAGTCCGAGGGCGCCCATGGCCACCAGTACGTCAATTACTGGCTGCACAACGGCTTCATCAATGTAGACGGCGAGAAAATGTCCAAATCGCTGGGCAATTTCTTCACCATCCGCGACGTGCTGGGCCATTTCGACGGCGAGGTGATCCGCTTCTTCATCGTGCGCAGTCATTACCGCAGCCCGGTGAACTACACCGACAGTATCCTGGTCGACGCCAAGCACGGCCTGACCCGGCTCTATACCGCCTTGCGCGGCCTGGAGCTGCCGGCCTCCGCCGGCATAGACTGGAAGGACCCGTTCGCCGCGCGCTTCCAGACCGCGATGAACGACGACTTCAATTCTTCGGAAGCGGTGGCGGTGTTGTTCGAGCTGGCCGGCGAAGTCAATAAGAGTCGCGATCCGCGTCAGGCGCGCCTGCTGAAGGACCTGGGCGGCGTGCTGGGCCTGCTGCAGCGCGACCCGGAAGACTTCCTCAAGGGCGGCGCCGGCGACGAGGAGTTGTCGGCCGAGGCGGTGGAAGCCTTGATTCAGGCGCGCAAGGATGCGCGCGCCGGCAAGAACTGGGCGGAGTCCGACCGCATTCGCGATGAGTTGACCGCCAAGGGCATCGTGCTGGAAGACAGCGCCCAGGGCACGGTCTGGCGCCGCGCCTGAGCCGCAGGGGCCGCCGTTGACAGTGGATTTGGCACTTGTCAAGCGGCGGCAAAGCGCGGATAATCGATAGTTTCGCAAGCAGTACAGGCAAATCCCCTGTACCCGATTTGAAAGGAAGACACATGAAAACCGATATTCACCCGACTTACAAAGACCTGACCGTTACCTGCTCCTGCGGTAGCCAGTTCGTGACCAAGTCCACCATGTCCAAGGACGCGTTCGGCATTGAAGTTTGCTCCAACTGCCACCCGTTCTACACCGGCAAGCAAAAGATCGTCGACACCGCCGGTCGCGTTGACAAGTTCAACCAAAAGTTCGGCGGCTTCTTCAAGCGCTAAGCGCCGAGGATACGTTGGACACCCAGAAAAAGGCAGCTCAGGCTGCCTTTTTTCTATGATTCCGGCGCGGCGGCGGCAGGGTTTGGCAGATTCCGGCCGGCGGCGCGCGTACCTATTCTGCAAGGTTGAGGCCATGGCGATCCACATCGTTTACCTGTCCCACGGCGGCAAGAAATACTACGACCAGACCCGCTTTTCCGTGTTGAGCCTGTTGCATTTGCTGCTGAAGCAGCAGCGGCAGGACGTGAAGATCATGGTGTACACCGACGCGCCGGACAGCGTGCCCGCGCATCCCCTGGTCCGCACCGAGACCCTGAGCCGGGCGCAGTTGCAGGCGTATCGCGGCCAGTTCGACTATGTGCACCGCATCAAGCTGGAAGTGATGCTGAAGGCGGCGCGCGAACTGGGCACCGCCGTCTTGTACGTGGACTGCGACACCCGTTGGCTGCGGGTGCCGGACGAGCTGTTCGCCCGGCTGGAAGCAGGCAACGCCAGCTGCATGCACGTCAACGAAGGCGTGTTCGGCCCCGGCTTCTTCCCGGACTATCTGGCCGCGGTGGACAAGCACGGCGCCGAGCTGCGCAAGATGGGCGTGGCCGACGTCCAGGGCCTGGCGATGTGGAACGCCGGCGTGGTCGGCGCTTCCGCCGGCATGGTGCCCTTCTTTGAAACCGCCTTGCGCATCAACGACTTCCTGCTGCCGCGCGTGGAAGCGCGCAACTGGACCGAGCAGCTGGCCTGGTCGCTGGTGGCCTGCGACGGCCGTCAGCCGCTGGCGCTGGGGGATGCGCTGCATCATTACTGGAACTACAGTTACGAGGCGCCGCTCTACCTGGCTGAAGTGTTCGCCGGCATGGCGCCGGACTGGGACGTGGCGCGCCAGGCCCAGTACTGCGGCGAATTCGCCTGGGACGAGGCGAGGCTGAAGACGATACAGGCCGATCCCGATCACAAGCGCCAGCGCCGCCGCAACAAGTTGCGCAACTCCATCGCCAAGCGCAAGGTGGATTGGCGCATTCTGATCGCTCGCTTGCGCGGCGCTTTGCCGTCGGCTGATTGAAAGGGGCCTCGAACAATCGTCGCGAGCGGTTCGAGAGCAAGGCGCGCCGCAGCGCTCGGGCCGCGCGGTAGATCTTTCGAGCTCCCCTGAAACTGTTTGAACGAGACTCATGCTCACTTATTCGGAACAATCCCAAACCCTGGCCAAGCCCACGGAAAAACCGTGGATTCTGCTGCTGCTGTGCTTTGTCTGGCTGTGGCCGGGCATCTTGGGCCACGATCCGTGGAAGCCGGACGAGCCCTTCGTGCTGGCGGCGGTGCAGGGCATGCTGGACACCGGCAACTGGCTGCTGCCCACGGTGCAAGGCGCGCCCTATCTGGATAGTCCGCCGCTGTATTACTGGGTGGCGGCCTTCATGGTCAAGCTGCTGTCTCCCTGGCTGCTGGCGGCGCACGACGCCGCGCGGCTGGCCACGCCCTTGTTCATGGCGCTGGCCTTGCTGCTGGCCGGCATGGCCGGCCGCGATCTGATCGGCCGTCGTCACGGCCGCAGCGTGGTGATGGTGCTGATAGGCTGCGTCGGCCTGGTGGAAACCGGCCATCAGCTGACCTCGGTGGTGGCCGGTTTCGCCGGCTTCGCCGCCGCTTTCTACGCCTTGTCGCTGACCCTGCGTTCGCCCGGTCTGGCCGGCGCCTTGCTGGGCGCGGCCAGCGCGGCCATCTTCCTCAGCGCCAGCCTGATGGAGCTCTTGCTGCTGTGGATGGTGGTCTTGCTGCTGCCGGCCTTCTCCGCCTGGCGCAGCAAGCAATACGCGATCACCGTGCTGCTGGCCTTGCTGATCGCCGCGCCCACCTCCCTGGTGTGGCCGCTGGCGCTGGCCAAGAGCCATCCGGACGCGTTCAATCTGTGGTGGAACGAGTACTCGCTGGGCCAGCTCAACGGTTTTGGCCGGGTGCAGCTGTTCCACGACTTCGGCTACTACAGCCTGAACGCCCTGTGGTTTGCCTTCCCGGCCTGGCCGTTGGCCGGCTGGACCTTGTACCGCAACCGGGAACGGCTGGACCAGGCGCGCTTGCAACTGCCGCTGATGTTCTTCGCCGTGGTGTTGATCCTGCTGACCTTGTCCAGCCGTCCCAATATGACTTACGCGATGCCGCTGCTGCTGCCGCTGTCCTTGCTGGCGGCGGTGGAGCTGGACAATCTCAAGCGCGGCGCGGCGGCCTTCCTCAACTGGTTCGGCCTGATGACCTTCGGCTTCTTCGCTATCCTGGTGTGGGCCGGCTGGGCGGCGATGAACTTCGGCTGGCCGCGGGGCCTGGCCGGGCGCGCCCAGTATTTCAGCCCGTATTATCAGGAGCACGTGTCCAGCCTGGCCGCGGTGTGCGCGGTGATCGCCACCCTGGTGTGGCTGTGGGCGCTGACGCGCAAGCATTTGCGCGGCCGCCAGGCCATCAGCAACTGGGCGGCGGGCCTGACCCTGCTGTGGGGTTTGGGCATGACCTTGTGGCTGCCGTGGTTCGACGCCGCCAAGAGCTACCGTCCGGTGGTGGAGCGGATGATGAAGGCGCTGCCGGCCAACGCCGCCTGCGTGGCGACCGAGAGCCGCAATCAGCTGGCGCTGATCAGCTGGCGCTATTACGCAGGCCTGGACCTGGTGTCCTATCCGGCGGGCAACGCCTCGCCCTGCGACTACCAGCTGGTGGTGCGCTCGGAGGATGAGGGCATCGCCGAGCCGGGCTGGGAAGTGCTGTGGTACGGCTCCCGGCCGCGCGAGCAGAACATGATGTTCGCGCTATTGCGGCGCATTCATCCGCATGAGCAATAAGAGCGGCGAGCAAACCCCCTGACGCTGCGTGGCGCGCCTTGCCCCAGCGGTAAAACCGGGTTTTGTTAAGCAGGCTAAAAACCCCCGCATTCATCAATCAATGCGGGGGTTTTTCATGGGCAGCGCGTGGGTTCAGCTTTGCAGTTCGTCCAGGTTCTCGAACAGCTTCAGCGCTTCCGGATTGGCCAGCGCGGTGAGGTTGCTGACCGGCTGGCCGTGGATCACGTTCTTCACCGCCAGCTCGACGATCTTGCCGCTGATGGTCTTGGGGATGTCGGCGACGGCGATGATCTTGGCCGGCACGTGGCGGGGGCTGGCGCCGGTCTTGATCTGCGCCTTGATCCGCTGCTGCAGGTCTTCGTCCAGCCGCGCGCCGGCGCGCAGGCGCACGAACAGCAGCACGCGCTCGTCGTCCTGCCACTGCTGGCCGACGGCGATGCTTTCCAGCACCTCGTCGAAAGCCTCCACCTGGCGATAGATCTCCGCGGTGCCGATGCGCACGCCGCCGGGATTGAGCACCGCGTCGGAACGGCCGTAGATGATCATGCCGTCGTGGGCGGTGAGTTCGGCGTAGTCGCCGTGGCACCAGATATTGTCGAAACGGCCGAAATAGGCCTGGCGGTACTTGCCGCCGTCGGGATCGTTCCAGAAGCCCACCGGCATCGACGGGAAGGGGCGGGTGCACACCAGCTCGCCTTTTTCGCCGCGCACCGGCCGGCCGTACTCGTTGTAGATGTCCACCGCCATGCCCAGGCCGCGGCATTGCAGCTCGCCGCGGTAGACCGGCAGGCTGGCGCAACCCAGGGCGAAGCAGGACACGATGTCGGTGCCGCCGGACACCGAGGCCAGATTGATGTCGGCCTTGATGTTGGCGTAGACCCAGTCAAAGCTTTCCGCCACCAGCGGCGAACCGGTGGAGAACACCGCGCGCAGCGAATCCAGCTTCCATTCCCGGACCGGCGCGATGCCGCTCTTGCGCAGGCCGTCTATGTATTTGGCCGAGGTGCCGAAATGAGTGAAGCGCTGCCGCTCGGCGTAGTCCCACAGCGTGCGGCCTTCGCCGACAAAGGGCGAGCCGTCGAACAGCATCAGCGCCGCGCCGGACGCCAGGCCGGACACCAGCCAGTTCCACATCATCCAGCCGCAGGTGGTGAAGTAGAACAGGCGGTCGCCGTGATGGACGTCGCCGTGCAGCTGCTGTTCCTTCAGATGCTGCAGCAAGGTGCCGCCGGCGCCGTGGACGATGCACTTGGGCTTGCCGGTGGTGCCGCTGGAATACAGGATGAACAGCGGGTGCCGGAAGGGCAGCCGTTCAAAGCTCAGCGCTTGCGCTTGATACGCGGCGGTGAAGTCCGTCAGGGTGATGGCCTTGGGCACGTTTTCCGCGAACACGCCGGTTTCACCCAGATAGGGCACCACGATGATTTGCCGCACCGAGGGCAGCGCCTCGGCCAGCGCCGCCATCTTGGCGCGGATGTCCACCGCCTTGCCGGCGTACCAATAGCCGTCCGGGCAGAACAGCAGCTTGGGCTCGGTCTGGCCGAAGCGCTCCACCGCGCCGTCCGCGCCGAAGTCCGGCGAACAGCTGGTCCATACCGCGCCCAGGCTGTTGGCGGCCAGCATCGCGGCGATGGTTTCCGGCATATTGGGCATGAAGCCCGCCACGCGGTCGCCGGCCTGAATGCCGGCGCCGCGCATCGCTTGTTGCAGCAGCGACACCTGGGCGCGCAGCTCGCGCCAGCTCCAGCGCCGCTGCAGCTTGTCCTCGCCCCAGAACACCAGCGCGTCGCTGTCGTCGTCGCGGCGCAGCAGGTTTTCGGCATAGCTCAGCCGCGCCTCCGGGAAGAAGCGGGCGGCCAGCATATTGTCGCCGTCGCTCAGCGCGGTGGCGCCCTTGTCGCCGATCACGCCGCAGTAATCCCAGACCAAGGACCAGAAGCGGGCCGGGTCGGCCACGCTGGCGCGCCACAGTTCGGCGTAGCCGTTTAGTTTGCGGTCGTAGGACAGTTCGGCCAGCTTGGCGAAGGCGGTCAGGTGGGCGCCGGCCAGGCGGCCGGCGGAGGGGGTCCAGATGGGCGTGTCGGGGGTCATGCTTTCTCCTGATATTTTCTCCGCGCGCCGGCCCATGGACGGGCGGCGGCTTGTTATTGCTCCGGCCTGGCGCGGCGCTTGTCGCCGACGGCGTGCGCCAGCTTGGAGGCCGGCCGCTTGCCCAGCGCGCCGGCGATGAACCAGGCCGTGTCCACCAGCGCGGCCAGGTCGACGCCGGTGTCGAAGCCTTCGCCCTGCAGCAGATAGACCACGTCCTCGGTGGCGACGTTGCCGGAAGCTCCCTGAGCATAAGGGCAGCCGCCCAGACCGGCAACCGAAGAATCGAATGTCATCATTCCTGCGCGCAAACACGCATGAATATTGCTGATGGCCATGCCGTAAGTGTCGTGAAAGTGGCCGGCCAGCTGCGACATTGGCACAGTCTTGCTCACTGCTTCCAGCATCGCCAGCACGCTGGACGGCGTGCCCACGCCTATGGTGTCGCCCAGAGAAATCTCGTAGCAGCCCATGTCCAGCAGCCGCGCGGCCACCTCCGCCACCTTGGCCGGCGCGATGCGGCCCTCGTAGGGACAGCCCGCCACGCAGGACACATAGCCGCGCACCGGCACGCCGGCCGCCTGCGCGCGCGCCATCACCGGCGCGAAGCGCTGCAGGCTTTCGGCGATGCTGGCGTTGATATTGCGTTGGCTGAAGCTTTCGCTGGCGGCGCTGAACACGGCGATTTCGCGCGCGCCGGCCGCCAGCGCCGCGTCCAGTCCCTGCTCATTGGGCACCAGTACCGGGTGGGACACCGGCCCGGCCAGGTCCAGGCCGGCCAGCACCTCGGCGCTGCCGGCCATCTGCGGCACCCATTTGGGCGAGACGAAAGCGCCGGCTTCTATGGTGCGCAGGCCGCTGGCGGCCAGGCGGCGGATCAGCTCCAGCTTGACGGCGGTGCTCACCGGCTGTTTTTCGTTTTGCAGCCCGTCGCGCGGACCCACTTCCACTATCTTCACTTGCGGCACTTCGGCTCTCCGTTAGCGGCGGCGCGGCTGCACCGGGATGTAAATGTCCATCTGGCGTTGCGGCAGCCCCGGCGCGCAGCGGCCGTCGTAACGCTCGAAGGAGCCCAGCGGCGCTTGCTCCCATTGCTTGGAGGCCGGCAGCCAGTCCTGCATGATGTAGCGCCAGGCCGCCTGGATCGCCTGGCCGAACTCGGCGTCGCTGCCGGCCGGCTGGGTGGTGAACACCGCGCACTTGGCCGGCGACGTGCTGAGCCGCGCGCAGCCGGGCGGCAGCGGCAAGGGCTGCGCGCACTCCATCCCTATCATATAGCCGAAGCGGCCGCTGCCCGGGTCGAAGTCGTGGATCAGCCCGTATTCCGCGGCGTCGGCGCGGCCCAGCGCCGCCAGCAGCGGCTGGCGCAGCGTGGCCGCGTATTCGCCCCAGAATTCGGGAATCTGGCGCAGATTGTCGCCGTTCTCCATCTGGGTGGCGATGCTGTAGCCGGCCAGATTCAGGCCGGGATGATTGATGATGATGGGGTCCATAGGTGTCACTCCGCTTCGAAGTCGACCAACTCGTCGCCGTCGTTGACCTGCTCGCCGGTGCCGAAATAGAAAGCCTTGACCACGCCGTCCGCCGGCGCGGGGATGGTGTGCTCCATCTTCATCGCCTCCAGGATCAGCAGCGGGTCGCCCTTGTTGAGTTTGACGCCGGTGGCGGCCAGCAGGGCGACGATGCGGCCCGGCATCGGCGCTTTCAAATGGGTTTCGCCGTGAACCTCCTCGGCGGCCACCGCCAGCGGGTCCAGCCACTGCGCTTCCAGCCGGCGGCCGGCGGCGAACAGCACCCGTTGCGGGCCGCTGCGGGCGACGACGGCTTCCCGTTGTTGATCGCCCAGCCGCGCGCGCAGCGTTCCGCCGTCCAGGCGGCCGCTGGCGGAGAACAGCCTGCCGGCGGCGGCGATCTCGCAGCCGTCGCCCAGATGGCGCAGCGTCACCGGATAGTCCTGGCCGGCGATGTGGAACACGAGCTTGCGGCTAAGCGCGCCGTTGAGCCGCCAGCCGGCGGCCACCGGGAAGCCGCCGGGCGCTGCCAGCGCCTCGGCCAGCGCCAGCAGCGCCAATTGCTCCGCGTCCGGCGCGGCGGGCGGCGGCAGCAGCGCGTCGTGGTGACGGGCGATCAGGCCGGTATCCACCTGGCCGCCGGCGAAGCTGGCGTGCTGCACGATGCGGCGCAGGAAGGGGATGTTGGTGGTGACGCCGGCCACCTGGTAATCAGCCAGCGCCGCGTCCAGCCGTTGCAGCGCCTGGCGGCGGTCCTCGCCCCAGACAATCAGCTTGGCGATCATCGGGTCGTAGAAGGGCGAGATGCTGTCGCCGGCGACGACGCCGGTATCGATGCGCACGACGGCGGATTCCGCCGGCGCGCGCAGGTGGTAGAGGGTGCCGGTGGCGGGCAGGAAGCCCTTGTCCGGGTCTTCGGCGTAAATGCGCGCCTCGATGGCGTGGCCGCTGATGCTGAGCTGTTCCTGGGCCAGCGGCAGCGGCTGGCCGCTGGCGACGGCCAACTGCCAGGCCACCAGGTCCTGGTCGGTGATCATCTCGGTGACCGGGTGCTCCACCTGCAGCCGGGTGTTCATTTCCATGAAGAAGAAGCGGCCGGGGCTGCCGTCGGCCTGCACTTCCATGATGAATTCCACGGTGCCGGCGCCGACATAGCCCACCGCACGGGCGGCGGCGCAGGCGGCCGCGCCCATCGCCTCGCGGGTGGCCGGCGGCAAGTCCGGCGCCGGCGCTTCCTCCAGCACTTTCTGGTGGCGGCGCTGCACCGAGCAATCGCGCTCGAACAGATACACGCATTGGCCGTGACTGTCGGCGAACACCTGGATTTCCACATGGCGCGAGCGCGGCAGGTATTTCTCCACCAGCACCTTGTCGTCGCCGAAGCTGGCGCGCGCCTCGCGCTGGCAGGAGGCCAGCGCCGCTTCGAAGTCCGCAGAAGCTTCCACGATGCGCATGCCCTTGCCGCCGCCGCCGGCGCTGGCCTTGATCAGCACCGGGTAGCCGATGGCGTCCGCCTGGCCGCGCAGGAAGTCCGGTTCCTGGCGCTCGCCGTGATAGCCGGGCACCAGCGGCACCCGGGCTTGCTCCATCAGCGCCTTGGCCGCGGATTTGCTGCCCATCGCGGCGATGGCGGAGGCGGGCGGGCCGATGAAGGCGATGCCGGCGGCCTCGCAGGCGGCGGCGAAGTCCTCGTTCTCGGACAGAAAGCCGTAGCCGGGGTGGATGGCTTGCGCGCCGCTGCGGCGGGCGATGTCCAGGATCAGGTCCCCGCGCAGATAGGAATCCGCCGCCGGGGCCGGCCCCAGCCGGTAGGCCTCGTCGGCCAGCTTGACGAAGCGGGCGTCGGCGTCGGCGTCGGAATGGACGGCGACGGTGGCGATGCCGAGCGCGCGCGCGGTCTTGATCACCCTGCAGGCGATTTCACCGCGGTTGGCGATGAGTATTTTATTGAACATGGCGTTAAACCTGTTTTTTGCCACGGAAACACACGGAAGGGCACGGAATCCAAACGGTGAATTTGTCCGTGTATTTCGGTGTGCTTCCGTGGCTAATTGATCTTTAAATCCAGTTCGGCGCGCGTTTTTCGAAGAAGGCGGCCAGGCCCTCGCGCGCCTCGGCGCCGGCGCGCACGCTGGCGATCTGGCCGGCGGTGTCCTCCAGCAATTGATCGTCCCAGGGCGAGCCCTCGCGCAGCATGGCCAGCAAGTCCTTGGCCGAGGACAGCGCCTGCGGCGCGCCCTGGGCCATTGCCTCGGCGATGTCGGCCACGCGCGCGTCCAGCGCCTCGGCCGGCACCAGCTCGTGCACCAGGCCAATGCGCAGCGCGGTGGCGGCGTCGATGCGCTCGGCGGACAGGAAATAACGCCGCGCCTGACGCCAGCCTATCGCGTCGGCCACATAGGGACCGATGGTGGCCGGCACCAGGCCCAGCCTCACCTCGGTCAGGCCGAACTTGGCGGCCTCGGTGGCGATGGCCACATCGCAGACCGCCGCCAGGCCGGTGCCGCCGGCCAGCGCCGCGCCGTGGATGCGGGCGATCACCGGCTTCTTGCTGCGGTAGATGCTCTTGAGCATGGCCGCCAGCCGCTGCGCGTCGGCCAGGTTCTGCTCCTCGCCGTAGCCGGCGGCGCGGCGCATCCAGTCCAGGTCCGCGCCGGCGGAAAAGCTTTTGCCGCGGCCGGCCAGCACGATGGCGCGGCAGTCCGACTGCAATTGCAAATGGGTGAAGGCGGCGGTCAGCTCGGCGATCAGCGTTTCGTTCATTGCATTGTGAACGTCCGGCCGGTTCATCCAGATCGTCGCGGTCTTGCCGCTGTGTTCGATTTCAAGCGTGGAGTAACTCATCTGCGTCACCTTTGGCCGTCACATCCGGAACACGCCGAAGCGCGTGTTTTCAATCGGCGCGGACAGCGCCGCTTCCAGCGCCAGGCTCAGCACCTCGCGGGTTTGCGCCGGGTCTATCACCCCATCGTCCCACAAGCGCGCGCTGGCGTAATAGGGGTGGCCCTGACGTTCGTACTGCTCGCGCACCGGCGCTTTCAGCGCCTCTTCCTGCTCGGCGCCGAAGGCGTCGCCCAGCTGTTCCTTCTTCACCTGGGCCAGCACGCCGGCCGCCTGTTCGCCGCCCATCACCGAGATGCGGCTATTCGGCCACATCCACAGGAAGCGCGGCGAATAAGCGCGGCCGCACATGCCGTAATTGCCGGCGCCGAAGCTGCCGCCTATCAGCACGGTGAACTTGGGCACGCGGGCGCAGGCCACGGCGGTGACCAGCTTGGCGCCGTCCTTGGCGATGCCGCCGTTCTCGTACTTCTTGCCTACCATGAAGCCGGTGATGTTCTGCAGGAACAGCAGCGGAATGCCGCGCTGGCAGCACAGCTCGACGAAGTGCGCGCCCTTGAGCGCGGACTCGGAGAACAGGATGCCATTGTTGGCGATGACGCCGACGCGGTAGCCGTTCAGCCGGGCGAAGCCGGTGACCAGGGTGGCGCCGTAGTTCTGCTTGAACTCGTCGAACTCGGAGTCGTCCACCAGCCGGGCGATGATCTCGCGCACATCGAAGGGCTTTTTCGGGTCCGCCGGGATCACGCCGTAGATTTCCTCTGCCGCGTAGCGCGGCGGGCGCGGCTCGGCGCGGTCCAGCTCGCCCTGCTTGCGCCAGTTGAGGCCGGACACGATGCGGCGGGCGATGGACAGCGCGTGGGCGTCGTTCTGCGCCAGGTGGTCGGCCACGCCGGACACGCGGGCGTGCACATCGCCGCCGCCCAGCTCCTCCGCCGTCACCACCTCGCCGGTGGCCGCCTTCACCAGCGGCGGGCCGCCCAGGAA
The DNA here is from genome assembly GCF_021496765.1 of Chromobacterium sp. Beijing. Lineage (NCBI taxonomy): Bacteria > Pseudomonadati > Pseudomonadota > Betaproteobacteria > Neisseriales > Chromobacteriaceae > Chromobacterium > Chromobacterium sp. Beijing. Next base: position 2,560,929 of record NZ_CP053750.1, on the reverse strand, counting down.
GATGGTGCCTTGCTCCTTGACGATGACGGTTTCGTCCGACATCGCCGGCACATACGCGCCGCCGGCGGTGCAGCTGCCCATCACCACCGCGATCTGCGGAATGCCGGCGGCGGACAGATTGGCCTGGTTGTAGAAGATGCGGCCGAAATGCTCGCGGTCCGGGAACACCTCGTCCTGTAAGGGCAGGAAGGCGCCGCCGGAATCCACCAGATAGACGCAGGGCAGGCGGTTGTCGCGCGCAACCTCCTGAGCCCGCAGATGCTTCTTCACCGTCATCGGGTAATAAGTGCCGCCCTTGACCGTGGCGTCGTTGGCGATGATCAGGCAATCCACGCCGGCGACGCGGCCGATGCCGCTGATCAGACCGGCGCCGGGCGCGTCGTCGTCGTACATGCCGAAGGCGGCCAGCTGGGACAGCTCCAGAAAGGGCGCGCCGGGGTCCAGCAGCAGATCGATGCGCTCGCGCGGCAGCAGCTTGCCGCGGGCGGCGTGCTTGGCGCGCGCCTTGTCGCCGCCGCCCAGCGCGGCCTTGGCCACCTTGTCGCGTAGGTCGGCCACCAGCGCGCGCATCTTGTCGGCGTTGGCCTGGAAGTCCGCCGCGCGCGGCGAGAGTTTGGATTCGAGGATGGGCATATCGTTTTACCTTGTCATTCGCCGTCGACGAAGCGTGCGGTCAGTGAGCATTGGGCTTGCCGGGTGGGGCTGAAGCGCAACGCGGCATCAGACACTGTATCCGCCGCGATTACCGGGTTTCCGCCATCAGCTCGCGGCCTATCAGCCAGCGGCGAATCTCGCTGGTGCCGGCGCCGATCTCGTACAGCTTGGCGTCGCGCAGCAGGCGGCCGGTGGCGTATTCATTGATATAGCCGTTGCCGCCCAGGCACTGGATGGCGTCCAGCGCCATCTGAGTGGCGCCCTCCGCCGCGTACAGGATGGCGCCGGCGGCGTCCTTGCGGGTCTGGCGGCCGGTTTCGCCGCGGTCCAGCGCCTGGCCCACCGCGTAGACATAGGCGCGGCTGGCGGACAGCTTGACGTACATGTCCGCCAGCTTGCCCTGCATCAGCTGGAAATCGCCGATGGCCTGGCCAAACTGCTTGCGGTCGTTCAGATAAGGCACCGTGATGTCCATGCAGGCCTGCATGATGCCCAGCGGGCCGGCGGCCAGCACCGCGCGCTCATAGTCCAGGCCGCTCATCAGCACCTTGACGCCGTTGCCTTCGCCGCCCAGCACATTGGCGTCCGGCACGAAACAGTTGTCGAAGAACATGGGGTAGGTGTTGGAGCCGCGCATGCCCAGCTTGTCCAGCTTGCTGCCGTGGCTGAAGCCGGCGAAGCCGCGCTCCACGATGAAGGCGGTGATGCCCTTGGCGCCGGCGCTGACGTCGGTCTTGGCGTAGACCACCATCACGTCCGCGTCGCCGCCGTTGGTGATCCACATCTTGCTGCCGTTGAGCAGGTAGCCGCCGTCGGCCTTGTCCGCCTTCAGCTTCATGCTGACCACGTCGGAGCCGGCGTTGGGCTCGGACATCGCCAGCGCGCCGACATGCTCGCCGGACACCAGCTTGGGCAGCAGCCGGCGTTTTTGTTCGTCGTTGCCGTTCTTGTGGATCTGGTTGACGCAGAGATTGGAGTGCGCGCCGTAGGACAGGCCCACCGAGGCGGAGGCGCGGCTGATTTCCTCCATCGCGATCATATGCGCCAGATAGCCCATCTGGGTGCCGCCGTACTGCTCGTCCACCGTCATGCCCAGCAGGCCCAGATCGCCGAACTTGCGCCACAGATCGGCCGGGAACAGATTGTCGCGGTCGATGTCGGCGGCGCGCGGGGCGATTTCGCTTTGGGCGAAGTCGCGCGCGGTTTCGCGCAACATATCGTAGGTGTCGCCAAAGGCGAAGCGCAGGCTGCTGTACATGGTTTCTCTCCTCTGATGGGCGCGCGTGATTCGCGTGATATGCTCTATCATTACTTACGTTTACGTAAGCGTCAACATGGCAACGACGGAAACCGGCGCGAAACCGTTATCATGGCCGGGTTTGCATGCAGAGAACAGACATGACGATATGGGTGGACGCGGACGCCTGTCCCAAGGTGATCCGCGAAACATTGTGCCGGGCGGCACAGCGCACCGGCGTGGAGCTGGTGTTCGTCGCCAATCAGCTTTTGACGGTGCCTAAGGCGCCCAACATCCGCGCCTTGCAGGTTCCCAAGGGTTTTGACGTGGCGGACAACGAGATTGTCCGCCGCATCGCGGCGAACGATCTCTTGATTACCGGCGACATCCCCTTGGCGTCCGAGGCCTTGGGCAAGGGCGCGCAGGCGCTGAACTGGCGCGGCGATGTGTATTCGCCGGACACCATCGCCGCGCAGCTGACGATGCGGGATTTCATGGACACGCTGCGCGCCAGCGGTGTGCAGACCGAAGGCCCGCCGCCCTTGAGCCAGGCGGACCGCCAGGCTTTCGCCCGGCAGTTGGATATCTGGTTGGCGAAGCGGCGGGGCTGAGGCGACAGCAGTTATGGAGGAGAGGGGAGCCGCGTGGGTATCGCTGCGCTCCACCCACCCTACCCATGACGAGCCACTGCGCGTAGGGTGGGAGGAGCCGTAGGCGATACCCACCAGCCGCTCCCGTTTCCAGCGCCAATAGGTTTTAGCCTTTCTTCTTTCTACGCGGCTTCCGCTGCAAGGTGTTCAATTCGTCCAGGCTGAGATGGAAGCGTTGCATCGCCTCCACATGCTTCGGCAGGTCGACCTGTTGCACTCCCAAGTTCAGCAGTATCTCCAGATAGTTGAAGAAGCTTTTGCACATGCTGCGGCGGTGGCCGCGCTCGCTGAAATCCATGTCGTTAGTGATGCGGAACAGCAGTCCGCGCCCGGAATGCTGGCGGTTGAGCTTCAGCAACTGCGCCAGATGGGCGGCGTACTGGCGACCCAAGGCGCAGGCTTCGAACTCATCCTTGGCTTCGGCCGGCTGCCAGTAATGCGGATAGGTGCGGCCTTCGATACGGCGTATGAAGGGCAGGCTGAGGTCTTTGGCGTGGGGGCCGGCAAACCGGTAACGGGAACGCGGGCCTAGCGACGGGAGTGGAGAGGCGTCCTGATGGACGTCTTGGGTTTCAGCAGAGGACGGAGAGAGTTCGATGCCTAGCACCGGACGGACAGGCTTTACCATTTGCAACCTCCTGAGCAGAAGGGCCATGCCGCAAGGCGGCAGGGCGGGCACATGACAAGAGTTAGTCTACCGGTGAATCACTGCGAAAGCCGGCGCGCCCGCGAGGGCGCCACTTGCCACGGCCCGCCGAATAGGCAAAGCAATGGCAACGGATACGCTGTGGAAACAGCGCATCCGCGGCAGTGATTCGTATTCGGGAGACTAAACCCGAGCGCCGCGATTGCTGCGGCGCGGGGGCTATTGTTGGGGAGGAGCGGGAGGGCGTCAAGCCGGCGAAGTCTAGTAAAGAAAAGGACCGCCGAAATCAAGCTCTGCGCAGCCTAATGCCGAATGGGCAAGCTCTACCCTTTGTAAGCTCTTGAGCAGAAGGGCCTTGCCGCAAGGCGGCAGGGCGGGCACATGACAAGAGTTAGCCTACCGGTGATATGTCGTACAAAGCCGGCGCGCCCTCGAGGGGCGCCACTTGCCACGGCCCGCCCGAATAGGCAAAGCAATGGCAACAGATGCGCTGTGGAAATAGCGCATCTGTTGCAGTGATTCGTATTGGGGAGACTAAACCCGAGCGCCGCGATTACTGCGGCGCGAGGGCTATTGTTTGGGGAGGCGCGGGAGGGCGTCAAGCCGGCAGGGTCCGGTAAGGTGGATCGCCACCATCATCTTGCGTGGTGCAGCGGGGTTCCGCGTGGGTATCGCTACGCTCCACCCACCCTACGCGCGGCCGCTCGTCATGGGTAGGGTGGGTGGAGCCGCAGGCGATACCCACCAGCGACAGCCATCAAGCTCCCCAAACAGCAACGCCCCAAAGCGGGGGCGTTGCGGCGAGCGGCGCGGGAATCAGGCTTTGCCCAGATGCGGCTCGGCTTCGAACTCCGCTTCCTTGCTGCTGCCCGGCTGACGGATGGTCAGCGAGAACAGCAGCGCGACGATCAACAGCGCCAGGATCAGATGGAAGGTGGCCAGGAAGCCGCCGAACAGCGAAGCGACGATGGAGCCGACGATGCTGCCGATGCCGAAGCCCAGATAGATCACGCCGTAGTTCTTGGTCAGATTGTTGAGGCCGAAGAAATCGCTGACCAGCGACGGGTAGACGGTGATGGTGCCGCCGAAGCTGAAGGCGACGCAGGCGATGGCCAGGAAGAACAGGGTGGCGTTCAGCGGCACAAACAGCAGGGTCAGCATGCCGGCCAGCGCGGCAATCTGGGCGATGGTGATCACCCGGATGCGCGGCATCTTGTCGGAGAGAATGCCCAGCACCAGCCGGCCGGACAGATTGGCCACCGCGATCACCGCCACGGCGTTGGCGGCGGTCAGCGCCGGCAGGTGCACATAGCTTTCGCCAATGTCCTTGGCCACGCCGATCACGTACAGGCCGCTCATGCACACGGTCAGGAACATCAGCGCCAGCATCCAGTACTGCGGTTGGCGCATCGCCTTGGCCAGGGTGTAGTCATGGCTGGCGTTCTGCTGCGCGGCGGCTTGTTGCTGCGGCGCGTCGCGCATCAGCAGGCTGCCGGCCACCACCATGGCCATGGCGATCAGGCCCCACAGCTCAAAGGTGGTTTCCAGGCTGAAGCGGGCCAGCAGCGCCAGATTGATGTATTTGAAGCCCAGGCTGCCCAGGCCGTAAGCGCCGATGGCGCAGGCGGACACCAGGCCCTTGCGCTCCGGAAACCATTTGACGCAGTTGGACAGCGTCAGCAGGTAGCCGGCGCCGTCGGCCAGGCCCACCAGCACGCCGGCGCACAGATAGAGCATGACCAGATTATTGGCTTGGGCGGTGAGGAAGAAGCCCAGGCCCAGCATCAGGCCGGCGCCCAGGGTGACGCGCTGCACGCCGAAGCGTTCTTGCAGTTTGCCGGCCAGCGAGGAGGCCACCGCCAGCGCCAGGCTGAGCAGGCCGAAGGCGAAAGCCACCTGGCTGACCGGCTCGGACAGCTTGGCGGAGAGTTGGGCGTTGAACAGGCTCCAGGTGTAGACGGAGCCCAAAGCGAATTGGGTGAGGACGGTGCCGGCCAGGGTACGGTAGCGGATGGTATTTGAGGCGTTCATGGCGCTGCTCGCTTAAAGTCATTACTGTTGGTGTGACTATAAGCCTGTGCTTATGTAGGGGGCGCGGCGGCGGCATGAGATGCAGGCGGCGCGGAATGAAGTGCAGACGGCGGCGAACCAGTTGCAGGCCCTGAAAATGGCGCGCATGAGTGGATGGCATTTCCATTGCCAAGCCGGCTTGCCAATGGAATGTCTGGCCTTAGAGCCTGTTCAAAATCTCGCGAGCCAGAGCGAGACAAGGCGAAAACGGCTGAGAAAGCGGAGTGTATATAGGGTACATGAGCATTTCGAAGCCGGTTTCAACGCCGTATCGCCGCAGCGCAGCAGATTATGAGCAGGTTCTTATTCAGGAGCCGGCTGGCAGCCGGTTTGATGCGCCGCGCGGGCGACCAACGCTCAAAGATGCATCAACTGCCGGAAGGCCTTGATATTGCTGCGGCTGACCGGAATCTCGGCTTTCAGGTCGTACAGCTTGATGATGTAGGTGCTGTTGAGCCAGGGCGCGATTTCGCGGATTTTGTGGATGTTGACGCAGTAGGAGCGGTGGCAGCGGAAGAAGCTGTCGGCCGGCAGGCGGGCGACGAATTCGCTGATGCTCATCGACATCACGTAGCGGTCGTGCGCGGTGTAGACCAGGGTGACTTTCTCGTCGGCCTCGGCGTAGTAGATCTGCTCGCAGGGGGTGACGATGATGCTGTCGCCCTTGACCAGGTTGACGGTGCGGCTGGCGGCCGGGGCTTCGGCCGGCGCGGCGGCGGCCGGCGGCGTCTGCGCTTCCAGCTTGGCCAGCAGATTGATGATGCGGGCCTCGTTGTAGGGTTTCAGGATGTAGTCGAAGGCCTCCACCTCAAACGCTTCCACCGCGAACTCCTTGTAGGCGGTGACGAAGACGATGCGCGGCGGCCGCGACGATTTGTGCAGGTTCTTGGCCAGCAGCAGGCCGTCAATGGATGGGATGTTGATGTCCAGGAACACCACGTCCACCTCGTGTTCCTGCAGGAATTTGAACGCTTCCAGCCCGTCTTCCACGCTGGCGACGATGTCGATGCGGCTGTGCTCGCGGATCAAATAGGCCAGCTCTTCGCGCGCCAGGTATTCGTCTTCCACGATCAGGGCTTTCAGCATGTCGGCTCCTCGGCGGCGGGCAGGTCGAAACAAACGGCGGTGCCGGGCTCCAGCCGGGTCAGCCGCAAGCCCTCGCCGTATAGCAGCTTGAGCCGCTGGTTGACGTTGCTCAGGCCGATGCTGCGGCTGGACAGCGTGCCGGCGGCCACGCCGTCCAGCACTTCCTGGCTGACGCCGTAGCCGGTGTCGCGCACGCAGACATGCACTTTGTCGCCGTCGCGCTTGACCGCGATGCTGACCCGGCCCGGCTCCTTGCGCGGCTGGATGCCGTGCAGGATGGCGTTTTCCACCAGCGGCTGCAACAGCAGGCTGGGGATGCGCACGTGTACGTCGTCGATGTCGAAGTCCACCGTCAGCTTGGCGCCGAAGCGCGCCTGTTCTATCGCCACGTAGTCGCGCACTTGCTGCAGTTCTTCCTGGATGTCGATCAGCCGGTCGCCCAGCGACAGGTTGTAGCGCAAGTAGTCCGCCAGGTTGGCGATCAGTTGGCGCGCCTGCTGCGGCTGGATGCGGATCAGCGAGGAGATGGCGTTCAGGGCGTTGAACAGGAAGTGCGGGTTGATCTTGCTTTGCAGCGCGCTGAATTCCGCCTTGCGCGCCATTTCTTCCAGCTGTTTGACCCGCGACACTTCCATCTGGGTGGAGATCAGTTGGGACAGGCCCACCGCCACTTCGCGCAGCGGCGTACTGATGCCGTGGCTCTTGCGGTAGAAGATTTTCAGGGTGCCGCTGACGCCGGCTTTTTCGCGCAGCGGGATGATGATGACGGAGTGGAAGTCCGCCAGGTGGTATTGCTGCAGATTGTTCTCGATGATGATCTGGTCGCCGGCGATGGCCTGGCGGGTGATGGCGCCGATGGCGGAGTGCTCGTCCATCTCGTAGTAGTCCTTGCCCAGGCCGACATAGGCCAGCACGTCCGAGGTGTTGGTGATGGCCACCGCGTCGGCGTCCAGCTGGTCCCGGATCACGGTGCAGACCTGGACCATGGCGTCGCGGTCCAGGTTCTGGAAATAGGGCAGGGTGCGGTTGGCGATGGTCAGCGCCAGCTTGGCCTGGCGCGCGGCCAGCAGTTCTTTTTCGTCGTTCAGGTCTTGCACCAGCTTGATGATCAGGCCGACGCAGACGGTGCCGACAATCATCGGGAAGGCGATGTGGCTGACGATGGGCACGCCCACCGCCGGCTCGGTCAAGAGCAGGATCAGGCCCATGGTCAGCCCCTCGCACAGCATGCCGGCCAGGATGCCGTACAGCCACAGCCGCCCCCGGTCGGCGCGGCAGTGTATCCAGGTGGCCAACAGGCCGGCGCAGACGCTGGAGATCAGGCAGGGCAGCGAGGTGTAGCCGTTGATGTCGATCAGGTAGCGGTGCAGGCCGGAGACGATGCCGGCCGGTATCCCCACCCAGGGGCCGAACAGGATGCCGCCGGACAGGATGGCGATGATGCGCACATTGACCAGGGAGCCGTCCACCGGAATGCCGGTATAGGTGCTGAACACGGCGAACAGGCAGAACAGCAGCGACACCGCCGCCAGTTCGGCCGGGCTGTGGTCCTGTTTGCGCAGCAGGTGTTGAAACGGGCGGGTGCGGGTGAGGAAGAACAGCGCCATCAACATCAGCGCCGCCCGTTCGAACACCGCCAGCAGCATGGCTTGGTTTTCTATCATGGCGTCGGGAGTGGAGCGGCCGCGCCCGCTGGGGCCGGCCTCAAGCCCTGATTTTAAGCCATGCGGCGGGCTTTGGCCGCAGGCGGGCGCAGATTAGGCGGGCGTCATGCCGCAGGAGGCTCCAAGGCCGCCAGCAACTCCGCCAGCTTGCGGTCCAGCGCGTCCTGGCTGCGCTGGTTGAGGCCGGACAGGATGGCGTGCTCATTGGCCACGTGGGCGGTGACGGCGCGGTCTATCAGTTCCAGCCCGCTCTCGGTCAAGCGCACCAGGGTGCTGCGCGCGTCCTCGGCGCAGGCGGCGCGTTCGATCCAGCCCTTGCTTTCCAGCACTTTCAGCCGGTGGGTCATGGTGCCGGAGCTGATCATCAGCGAGGAGAACAGCGCGGTGGGCGCCAGGCTGTGCGGCGCGCCGGCGCGTCTGAGCGTGGCCAGCACGTCGAACTCCCAGCCGCTGAGGCCGAATTGCTCGAAAGTGGCGTCCAGCCTGTGCTGCAGCAGCACGGAGCAGCGGCGCAGCCGGCCGATCAGGCCCATCGGCGCCACGTCCAGGTCCGGCCGTTCCCGGTGCCATTGCGCCAGGATGGCGTCCACGGCGTCGCCGGCGTTCTGTTGCGTCATGCGCATTCCTTTATCTTGAATTCAAGATTTTATTTGTCTTGAATTCAAGGCAATGTTATCTTGAATTCAAGTCAGTTTTCGATGCGATTATAAGCGATTGCGAAAGGAATGCCCATGTCTGCGCGCCTGATGGCCTCCCGTTGGAGCGATGTGTTGTTGACCGCGCTGGCTCCGGCGATCTGGGGCTCCACCTATATCGTCACCACCCAGCTGCTGCCGCCGGACCGGCCGTTCACCGCCGCCTTGCTGCGGGTGTTGCCGGCCGGCTTGTTGTTGATCCTGGCCAGCCGCCACCTGCCGCGGCGCGGCGAGTGGGGCCGTCTGCTGGTCTTGTCCGCCTTGAACATCGGCGTGTTCCAGGCGCTGTTGTTCGTGGCCGCCTATCGCTTGCCGGGCGGCCTGGCCGCGGTGCTGGGCGCCACCCAGCCGCTGCTGGTGATGGGCCTGGCCTGGGGGCTGGACGGCCGCCGCCCGGCGCGGACGGCCGCCTGGGCCGGCATCGCCGGGGTGGCGGGCATGGCGGCCTTGCTGTTGTCGCCGGGCGCGGTCTGGGACGGCGTCGGCATGTTGGCGGCGCTGGGCGGCGCGGCGGCGATGGCCAGCGGCACTTATCTGACCCGGCGCTGGCGGCCGAGCGCGCCGCTCGCCGCCTTGACCGGCTGGCAACTGGGCCTGGGCGGGCTGATGCTGGCGCCGCTGGCCTGGGTGCTGGACCCGGCCTTGCCGGCGCTGGGCGCGACGCAGTGGCTGGGTTACGGCTATCTCTGCCTGTTCGGCGCCTTGCTGGCCTATTTATTGTGGTTTCGCGGGCTGGCGCGGCTGTCGCCGGTGGCGGTGTCCTCGCTGGGCCTGCTCAGCCCGCTGACGGCGGTGCTGTTGGGCTGGCTGTTGCTGGGGCAGGCTTTGGGGCCCTTGCAGCTGGCGGGCCTGGCCACGGTGCTGGCCAGCGTGCTGGCGGTGCAGCGCAGCATGGCCGCGCCGCCGCCGGCGGACAAGCAGATCATGGCCGGCGCGGCGCGCGCGCGGTCTTGAGCGGTAATGGAATCAATCAGCAGCAATCAGATAAGGAGTCTGTTCATGAAGAGCGCTTTGCAAACCCTGTTGGACCAGCGCGTGTCGGCCAATCACTTCGATCCCTCCCATGTGTTGGCGGACGCGGAGATCGAGCAGTTGCTGAAGGCCGCCACCCGCGCGCCGTCGGCCTACCATTTGCAGAACTGGAAGTTCGTCGCGGTGCGCAGCGCCGAGGCCAAGCGCCGTTTGCAGGCGGCCAGCTACGGCCAGCAAAAAGTGGCGGACGCGGCGGTGACCTTCATCTGCTGCGGCACGCTGAACGCGCATCGCGGGCTGGAGGCGTCGCTGCGGCCGGCGGTGGACGCGGGCATTCTGCCACCGGAGGTCGGCGACAGCTGGCTGCGCGCGGCGGAGAACGCCCACCGGGACGACGCGCGCGCGCAGCGCGACGAGGCGATCCGTTCCGCCTCATTGGCGACGATGGTGCTGCTGCTGGCGGCGGAGGAACGCGGCCTGGCCAGTTGCGCGATGGGCGGTTTCGACGCGGCCGCGGTGGCGCGGGAATTTGGCCTGGGCGCGGACGAGTTGCCGGTGATGCTGGTGACGGTGGGGCGGGCGGCGGCCGGCAATTGGCCGCAGAAGCCGCGTCGGCCGGTGGCCGAGGTGATGGTGTGGGCTTGATGGCCTGCTTGATCGTGAACTGATTTTGAGAGCCAGCTCAATGTCCGCGTGGTACATGAGCATGTTGAGCTCGGTTCCAACGCCGTATCGCCGACGCGCAGCAGATCGTAAACAGGTTCTCAGGCGCTGCGAGCGGCCGGCGGCTGCGCCAGCACCGTGCGGCAGTGGCTTTCCAGGCGGGTGATTTCTTCCAGCACCGCGTCGATGTCGCGGCGCTGTTCTTCCAGCAGGCGGCGGCGTTCCAGCACCAGGTCCAGCAGTTTTTGCGACTGGCTGGCCTCGTCGTGGGCTTGCTCGTACAGGTCCAGGATTTCGCGGATGTCGGACAAGGACAGGCCGATGCGCTTGCCGCGCAGGATCAGCTTGAGCCGGGCGCGGTCGCGGCGGTTGAACACCCGCTGGCGGCCGTCGCGCTGCGGTTCTATCAGGCCCTGTTCCTCGTAGAAGCGGATGGTGCGCAGGGTGACGTCGAAGTCGCGCGCCAGGTCGGAGATGCTGAAGAATTCGGGTTCGGTCATGGTGTGTTCCAAGGCAAGCGGCGATTGTAGCTTTTTTTTAACGCGTTCTCAGCCCTAGCATGATTTACGTTTACGTAATCGTCAACTTGTGGGATGAATGAAAAAAACAAAAGCGATGCGTACCGTCCACCAGGAGAGAGAGATTCGATGACCTTGCCCAGCTATGTCCACGGCGCCTGTCCGCAAGCCTTGATCGGCCAGACCATAGGCCAGTTGTTCGACCAGACCTGCCGCGAGCACGGCCGCCGCGAAGCGCTGGTGGTGCGCCATCAGCAGATACGCTGGAGTTACGAGGAATTGCGCGAGCAGGTGGACCGGCTGGCCTGCGGCCTGATCCGGCTGGGACTCAAGCCCGGCGACCGCATCGGCATCTGGTCGCAGAACAACGCGGAATGGGTGTTGACTCAGTTCGCCACCGCCAAGGCCGGCCTGATCATGGTCAACATCAATCCGGCCTATCGCCGCTCCGAGCTGGAATACGCGCTGAGCAAGGTGGGCTGCCGCGCATTGATCCTGTCGCCCAGCTTCAAGAGCAGCGACTACCTGGCGATGGCGGCGGATCTGCTGCCGGAGCTGACCGCCAGCGAGCCGGGCCGGCTCAAGTCCGCCGCCATGCCGCAGCTGGAAATCGTCATCCGTCTGGGGCGGCAGCGCACGCCGGGCATGTTTAATTTCGCCGATCTGATGGCCGCGCCGTCGGCCGAGGAGAAAGCCGGGTTGCAGCGCTTGGGCGAGACGCTGCAGTTCGACGACGTGATCAATATCCAGTTCACCTCCGGCACCACCGGCAGCCCCAAGGGCGCCACCCTGACCCATCACAACATCCTGAACAACGCTTACTTCGCCGGCGCGGCGATGGCTTTCGGCCCGGACGACCGGCTGTGCATCCCGGTGCCGCTTTATCATTGCTTCGGCATGGTGCTGGGCACTTTGCTGTGCCTGAGCCACGGCGCGGCCATGGTGTTTCCGGCGGAGAGCTTCGACGCGCAGGAGGTGTTGCGCACGGTGCAGGAGGAGGGCTGCACCGGCCTGCACGGGGTGCCGACGATGTTCATCTCGGTGCTGGATCGGCCGGATTTTTCCGATTACGACGTGTCCACGCTGCGCACCGGCATCATGGCCGGCAGCCCGTGTCCGATCGAGGTGATGAAGCGGGTGACCAGCCAGCTCAATATGAGCCAGGTGACCATAGGCTACGGCATGACCGAGACCAGTCCGCTGAGCTTCCAGAGCGCCACCGACACGCCGCTGGACAAGCGCGTGGCCACGGTGGGGCGCATCCATCCGCACGTGGAGGTGAAGATCGTGGACGTGGAAGGCCGCATCACGCCGCGCGGTCAGAGCGGCGAGTTGTGCACGCGCGGTTATTCGGTGATGCCCGGCTATTGGGGCGACCCGGCCAAGACCGCGGAGGCGATAGACGCCGCCGGCTGGATGCGCACCGGCGATTTGGCGGAGATGGACGCGGACGGTTACGTCAACATCGTCGGCCGGGTCAAGGACATGGTGATCCGCGGCGGCGAGAACATCTATCCGCGCGAGGTGGAGGAATTTCTCTACCGCCATCCCAAGATTCAGGACGTGCAGGTGATCGGGGTGCCGGACGAGCGCTTCGGCGAGGAGTTGTGCGCGTGGATCCGGCTGCGCGACGGCGAAAGCGCCGACGCCGACGATATCCGTGCTTTTTGCCAGGGGCAGATCGCGCATTACAAGATTCCGCGTTACATCGAATTCGTCGATAGTTTCCCGATGACCATCACCGGCAAGATTCAGAAATTCGTCATGCGGGAGAAGATGAAGGAGAAGTTGGGTCTGGCGGACGGCAAAACCGCCTGACCCGTCTCAAACAATGGGAGCAAAAGCCCCGGCTTGCCGGGGCTTTTTGGCTTACAATGCCGCCAGACTGATCTTTAAGCTGAGGAATCCATCATGACTACCGTATTCAACGACGCCGATCTGCTGCGTCTGGAAAACCTGCTGACCCCCTTGTCCGCCAGCGGCAGCACCATGCGCCCGGACGAAGTGCAGGGCTTTTTCGCCGCGCTGGCGTGCGGTCCGGACGCGGTGGACGCCGATTTCTGGCTGGAAGAAGTGCTGGGCGACGCGCCGGCCTTTGAAAACGCGGACGACGCGGCGGAACTGAAAACCCTGCTGCAGAAGCTGTACGACGCCACCGCCGCCGCGCTGGCGGCCGGCGACGAGCTGGACCTGATCCTGTACGCGGAAGACGACAGCGACAGCGACGAGCCGGACTACTGGCCGTGGGCCAACGCCTTCCTCTACGCGCTGGACGTGGTGGACACCGATTGGTTCGAAGTGGCCGACGAGGACGAGGGCTTTGAAAGCCTGATGATGCCGATGCTGGTGTTGGGCGGCGCTTTCGAGCAGGAAGACGGCGAAGACCTGCTGACCTTCAGCGACGAAGAAGTGGAAGGCTACAAGGAAGAAATGCTGGAAGCGCTGGCCGCGGTCCACACCTACTGGCGCGCCAAGGAACAGGCGCCCAGCACCGTGCGCCGCGAAGGCGACAAAGTGGGCCGCAACGACGTCTGCCCGTGCGGCAGCGGCAAGAAGTACAAGGCCTGCTGCGGCCGCAACTGATTGTCCCGCGCGTTGCGCCGGGCGTTAAAAAAAGGAAGCCGGGAGGCTTCCTTTTTTCATGCCGGCGCGCCTTGGCGCTTGCTGAAATTGTTAAGTACCGGCCGCGGCGGCGGGCTTTAGCGCGCGTTCCGCGGCCTCCCGGGCGTTGAGCCGGTCGATGTAATCGAATACGTCCAGCAGCGAGGTGGTCAGCGCCAGCACTTGCTCAAGCAGGCTGAAGAAGCCTTCCCAATAGCCTTTGGCGGCGCTGTCGTCGCTAAAGTCTATGTCCGCGGCGATTTGGGCGAGCAGGTTTCGCAGCCCGTCGTCGGGATTGTCCTGCAGATACTTGATGAAATGTCCTGCGAATTCGCGGCCCAGCAAATGCGCGGCGTGTTGGTCGTCTATGGGCGGAACTTGCCAGCAATGAACGCCGCGCCGGTTGGACGCGTTGGCTGCAAACGGCAATTCCGCGCGGGACGTCGGGTCCGGGTCTGGACGGTAATGGCGGCGGGATGGGGTTTTGATCGACATGATCACCTCCGTGTAGCGGTTTTTCATTGCCACCCCCACGGCCAAGCGGAGGTGGCAGACCGAACAGGGTTGGCCGACCGGACTACACGACTCCGGCACACCCGCTAAGGTGTCCCCACCCGGCCCGCCATTGTGAGCGCGCACGAGTGCAGCGATCCAAACGCAAAGCTCAAGCGCTTGTTCGCAGTGTAGTTCGCCGGACGGCCAAGTCCGGTGCCGCGAGGAACGGCACGGCAGCGATTGTGCACAGTTGCCCGCTGCCCGGTCAAGGCGCAGGCCGGGCGTTAAAAGCCCGTCAATGCTCGCTTACGCGGCCGGTATCGGCCGCGGGCGGAAAATAGCCGGCCGGCAAGCCCGGATGGGTGCGGCCATGAAAAAGCGGCGCGCTCCCTTGGATGGGAAGACGCGCCGCGTGCCTGGCGGTGAGCGGTGGGCTTAGCCGTTCAGCGCCGGGTAGTCGGTGTAACCGCGCGCGTCGCCGCCGTAGAAGGTGGCCAGGTCCGGCGGGTTCAGCGGCGCGCCGCTTTGCAGGCGTTCGGCCAGGTCCGGGTTGGCGATATAGCTGCGGCCGAAGGCGGCGGCGTCGATATAGCCTTGGCGGATCAGGGTTTCCGCCTTTTCCGCGGTGTAGGCGCCGGCGCCTATGATCACGCCCGGATAACGCTGGCGCAGCGCCTGGCGGAAGCCCTCGTCCAGCACCGGGCCGCCGGCCCAGTCCGGTTCGGAAATGTGCAGGAAGGCCAGTTTGCGCTTGGCCAGTTCCTCGGCCAGATAGAGCGCCATCTCCAGTTGATCGGTATTGCTGATGCCGTTGAAAACGCCCAGCGGCGAGATGCGGATGCCCACGTGCTCGGCGTCCCATTCCGACACCACCGCGTCCACCACCTCCAGCAGGAAGCGCGCGCGATTGGCCACGCTGCCGCCGTATTCGTCGGTGCGGACATTGGCCTGCGGCGACAGGAACTGGTCCAGCAGATAGCCGTGGGCGCCGTGGATTTCCACCAGGTCGAAGCCGGCGCGGCGCGCGTTGTCGGTGGCGCGGCGATAGTCTTCCAGGATGTCGGCCAGTTCGGACACTTCCAGCGCGCGCGGGGTGTCGCACTGCTCGCGCACCAGGCTGCCGTCCGCGGCGCGGATATTGGTGCGGCTGTCGGCCTGGATCGCCGACGGCGCCACCGGCGCTTCGCCGTCCGGCTGCAAGGAGCGGTGGGAAATGCGGCCGGTGTGCCACAGTTGCAGCGCGGTCAGGCCGCCCTTGGCGTGCACCGCGGCGTTGACCTTGGTCCAGGCCGCCACTTGCGCCTCGCTGTAGATGCCCGGCGCGCCGGCGTAGCCCTTGGCGGTGGGGGAGATGTGGGTGCCTTCCGCCACGATCAGGCCGGCGCCGGCGCGCTGGGCGTAATAGGTTTCCGCCAGCGCGGTGGGCACGTCGCCCGGCTCGGTGTTGCGCAGCCGGGTCAGCGGCGCCATCGCCACGCGGTTTTTCAGGGTCACGGCGCCTACGCGCAGCGGGGTGAACAGTTTGTCGGCTTGCATTGCGATGTCCTTGGCTCTATTTAAGCGGGGAAAAGTGGGCGGGCGCGATCACAGATCGAAACCGAAACCCTGTTTGCGCGCCACCGGCGCGACCTGCGGGAAATACACGTTGCGGTAATACTGCGCGGTGTTGGCGGACCAGGGCTGGCCGTCGGCGCGCTGAATGCTCTTCCAGTAATCCATGATGGACGCGTCGTACTGCGCGATCATAGCCGGCAGTTCCGCCGCCTGGTAGCGTTCGCGGTGCACAAAGCTGGCGCGCGGCAGCCGCGGCTTGACCGCGCTGTCCTGATCGGCGTAGCCCAGCACCACGCCCACCAGCGGGAAGGTCAGTTCCGGCAGCTCCAGCAGTTCCACCATGGCTTGCGGGTCGCGGCGGATGCCGCCGATGGGCACCACGCTCAGGCCGGCGGAACGGGCCGCGGTCATGATGTTGCCCAGGGCGATGCCGGCGTCCACCGCGCCGACGGCGAAGGCTTCCACGCTGTTGTGGATCACTTGCTCGGCGCCGGCTTTTTCCACGCCGATCCGGGTTTTGTAGAAGTCGGGAACAATGGCGACGAAGACCGGCGCCTGGGCGATCCACGGCTGGCCGCCGGCGATTTCGGCGATTTTTTGGCGACGCTCCGCGTCCTGCACCACCACCAGCGACACCTGCTGGCCGTTGATGGAGGTGGGGCCTTTCCAGGCGGCGTCCAGCACCGCGTCCAGCACCTCGGCGGGAATGGGTTTGTCCTGGTAGCTGCGCACGCTGCGGTGCTCTTGCATTAGTTCCAGTGTCGAGTTCATGCTTGGGACTCCTTCAAGTAGACCAGTCGTCTAGTTTTAATGTCAAAATAACCCGCTCCGGGGAGCGGGGGAGGGCGCGGCCTCGCCTTGGTTAGGGCGCGCGCAGAATTTGTTGCGTGTGCGCCATCGCCGCCAACAGCGGCGCGCGCGAATGTTGAGTCTTGAACAGCAGCGCGCTGCCCACCCACAGGCTGTACAGCGCGCTGGCGGTCTCGTCCGGCAGCAGGTCCGCGTCAAGCGAGCCTTCCTGCTGGCCGCGGCGGATGCAGGCGGCCAGATTGCGCACCACGAAACCCATGCCTTCCGCCAGCGCCTCGCGCATCGGCTCGGACAGGTCGGAGACCTCGGCGGCCAGCTTCACCGCCAGGCAACAGCGCTGCGGCTGATCGCAACGGTGGGTTTCCAGCCAGCCGTCGAAATAATGCAGCAGGCAATCGCGGGCGCTGCCGGCGTCCTTGGACAGAAAGCTCACCAGTCTGCCGTCGTATTTCTCAAAATAACGACGCAGCAGTTCCACGCCATAGCCTTCCTTGCTGCGGAAGTAATGGTAGAACGAACCCTTGGGCACCCCGGCCGCGCCGAGGATTTCCGCCAGGCCCACGGCGGAGAAGCTCTTGCCGAGGATGATGGCTTCGCCGGTGGCCAGCAGGTGTTCGCGAGTGTCTGAAAACTGGTTGGGACGTGACATGGGCTGAAGTCTACTAGACCGGTCGTCTAGTTTCAAGAAATTTTTCAATCCTTGGGAGAGGCGCGCGCTGGCGACAAGGGCGGGCCGGCGAATCAGGCGGGCTTGGCATGCTTTTAGCATGGTAAATATTGATAATAAGAATCAATTGCAACTACAATGCCGGGTTTTACGCTAAGCGCCTGTTCATGATCCCGCGAGTAAGAGCGAGACAAGGCGAAAACGAGCGAAAAGCGGAAGGTATGCGTGGCATATGAGTATTTTGAGCGGGTGCTCACCGTGCAACGCTGCACGAAGCGCAGCAGATTTTTGAACAGGTTCTAAGCCGACGATGCGAGAGGAAACCCTATGAAGTCAATCTGGAAGCTGCTGGCCATCGTCCTGCTGAGCGGCTGCGCGGCCCTGTCTCAGGAGGCCGAACCGGCCGGGGACCCGCCCGGCCGCATTGTGGACCTGCGCAGCGGCGAAGTTTTGCAGCCGGCACAATTGTTGCAGCGGCTGGCCCCGGCGCCGCGGCTGCTGGTGGGGGAAAAGCACGACAACCGCGAGCACCACCGCATCGAACGCTGGCTGGCGACGGAACTGGCGGCGCAGCGGCCGCAGGGCAGCGTGCTGCTGGAAATGCTGACCCCGTCGCAGCAGGCCAAGGTGGAACAGGCGCAGGCCCGGCTGCGCGCCGGCCAGCCGCTGTCCGGCGCCGCGCTCGCCCAGGCGGTGGATTGGCTGCCGGGCTGGCCGTGGCCCTTGTACGGCAAACTGGCCGAGCATGTGATGCGCGCGCCTTATCCGGTGCTGGCGGCCAATCTGGACAGGAACGAGATGCAGGCGGTGTACCGCAGCCAGGTGCAATTGCCGGGCCAGGCGTCCACGCGGCCTGAGGTGCGCGCCAAGCTGAGCGAACTGATCCGCGAGGAGCACGGCGGGGAGGTCAAGGCCGAACATCTGGCTTCGATGCTGGCGGTGCAGCAGGCGCGGGACCGGCGCATGGCCGAGCGGCTGCTGGCGGCGCCGGCGCCGGCGCTGTTGATCGCCGGCGCTTATCACGCCGCCGCCGACATCGGCGTGCCGCTGCATGTGCGCGATTTGCAGCCGCAAACGCCGCTGCGGGTGCTGATCCTGGCGGAAGAGGGCATGAAGCTGGACGCGCGCCAGGGCGATTACGCCTGGTTCGCGGCGCCGGCCCGGCCTTGAGCGCGGTTGCGCTGCGCTTATATATTGATAATGATTCTCATTACGTATAACATTCTCAACTCGAACAAATAAAACTTCGCTTGGATTTCCGATGATGAACACCATGAAACGAGCGGCGACAGGCTGCGCGCTGGCAGGCGCGTGCTGGCCGCTGACGGCGCTGGCGGAAGCCGGCGCGGCCATGCCGGCCGACCTGAGCGCGCTGGGCATGTACCGCGCGGCCGACCCGGTCGTGAAGACCGTGATCCTGGGCCTGCTGCTGGCGGCGCTGGCCTGCTGGGTGGTGCTGCTGGTCAAGGGCGCGGCGCTGTGGCGCGCCGACCGCGCCACCGGCCGCGCGCTCAGCCTGCTGGGCGAGGCCGCCACGCTGAGCGAGGCCCGCGCCGGCTGCGCCGCGCAGCCGGCGCACGAGCCGGCCCGCGGCTTGCTGGCCGAAGCCGACGCCGAGCTGCGCTTGTCCTCGCCCGGCGCGCCGCGCGACAGCGTGCAGGCGCGGGCGGGCTTCCGGCTGGAGCAATGGCAGGCGGAGCAGGGGCGGCGCTTGGCCGCCGGCATCGGCCTGCTGGCCACCATAGGCGCGGTGGCGCCCTTCGTCGGCCTGTTCGGCACGGTGTGGGGCATCATGAACAGCTTCGTCGGCATCGCCCGCAGCGGCAGCAGCTCCTTGGCCACCGTGGCCCCGGGCATCGCCGAGGCCTTGCTCGCCACCGCCGTCGGCCTGGTGGCCGCCATCCCGCCGTGGTGATCTACAACCTGTTCAGCCGCGCGCTGGCCCGGCACAAAGGCCGCAGCCAGCAGGCGGCCGGCCTGGCGCTCTTGCTGCTTAGCCGCGAGCTGGACGTCCGCGCGGAGAGCGCTTGAATGGCCGGCGGTTTTCCCAGCAGCCAGGACGAGGGCCTGGCGGAGCTGTCCGATATCAACGTCACCCCCTTCATCGACGTGATGCTGGTGCTGCTGATCATCTTCATGGTGGTGGCGCCGCTGTCCACCGTGGACACCCGGATCGAACTGCCGGCCTCCAGCGCGCGCCAGCAGCCGCGGCCGGACAAGCCGCTCTACCTGTCGATGAATCAGGACCGCTCGCTGCAACTGGGCAAGCAGCCGGTGACGCTGGCGGAGCTGGCCGCGCGGCTGGACCGCGACAGCGGCGGCCGTCGCGACACCCCGCTGTTTTTCCAGGCAGACCGCCAGGCGCGCTACGAAGACGTGATGGCGGTGATGGACGCTTTGCGCGAGGCCGGCTATCTGAGCGTCGGCCTGGTCGCCCGCGAGGGCGGCTGAGATGGCCGTCGCCGCATGGGATCGTCCGCCGCTGCCGCTGGCCAGCTGGGGCAACGCCTGTTTGCTGACGCTGGGGGCGCCGCTGTTGGCGCTGCGCCTATACCTGTCCGTGGCCGAGCCGGTTCCGGCCCCGGCCGCGCCGGCCGCCGTGATGCGGGTGTGGGCCGCGGAGGTCAGCGCCGAGCCGTCCAGCCGTCCGCTGCCCACCGGCGCGCAGCAAAGCCTGGCCGCCGCCGCCAGCCGGCCCAAGGCCGAGCGCCGTCCGGAGCGGCTGCCCAAGCTGGCCGAGGCGGAAGCGCCGCGGCTGTTGGCGGCGCGGCAAAGCCGGGAACAGCCCGCGGACAAGGCGGAGGCGCGGGACAGCGAGCAGGCCTCGCAATCCGCGCCGGCCGCCAGCAGCGCCGCGCCGCGGGCCGACGCCGGGGAGGTCGCCGCCGCGCCGTTCAATAGCGAGGGCGCGGCGCGTGCGCTGAAGCAGAGCTGGGAGGGACGGGTGCAAAGCCATCTGGCGCGTTTCCGCCGCTATCCGGAAGACGCCAGCCGCCGCCGCCGCGACGGGGTGGTCAAGATGAGCTTCGTCGTCGACGCCGATGGCCGGGTCTTGTCCAGCCAGCAATTGGCCGGCTCCGGCACCGCCTCGCTGGACCGCGAGGCCGCCGCCATGCTGCAGCGCGCCCAGCCCTTGCCGGCGCCGCCGGCGGATCTGCTCAAGGGCGGCCGGGTCAGCGTCAGCCTGCCGATGCGCTTCGAGCTGAGCGAATCTTAAGCCCGGTTCCGCTCCCGTCCTGTAGCGCCTATCCATCCGGTTTTTCGCGTCGCCGCCGGCGGCGCGCATCCTGAATCGAGGTTCGCATGAAGTTGAATTCCCATCTGTCCGCGGCGGCGCTGGCCGGCGTCTTGCTGGCGTTCGCGCCGGCCGCGTCCGCGGACGCGCCGCCGCAGGCCGAACGCCGGCCGCAAAAGTTGGAAGCGCACGGCGATGTGCGCGTCGACGACTACGCCTGGCTGCGCGACGACAGCCGCAGCCGGCCGGACGTGCTGGCTCATCTGGAAGCGGAAAACCGCTACGCCGAAGCCCAGCTGGCGGCCGCCGAGCCGCTGCGCCGCACGCTGTTGGCCGAGATGCGGGCGCGCATCGGCGAGCGCGACAGCTCGCTGCCCTTTGTCGACGGCGGCTGGCGCTATCGCGAAAGCTATGCACCGGGTGGCCAGCAGCCGCGGCTGGAGCGTCAGCCCGCCGCCGGCGGCCGCTGGCAGTTGCTGCTGGACGGGACCGAACGCGCCGCCGGCCAGCGTTACTACCGCTTGGGCGCCTGGAGCGTGGCCGCCGGCCGGCCGATGCTGGCGGCGGCGGAAGATCTGGGCGCGCGCGGCGCCTCGCGGCTGTCGCTGCGCGATCTGTCCAGCGGCCGCTGGCTGCCGGAAACGCTGGAGCAGGCGTCCGGCAGCCTGCAGTGGAGCGCAGACGGCGGCAGCCTGTTTTACGTCAAGCTGCACCCGCAAACCTTGCGCCCCTACCAGCTCTACCGCCATCGCCCCGGCCAGCCGCAGAGCCGGGACGCGCTGGTTTACCAGGAGGACGACGAGGCCTTCTCGCTGAACCTGTCCAATACCGCCTCGCGCCGCTATCTGCAATTGATCGCCAGCAGCGCCGACAGCTCGGAAACCTGGCTGCTGGACGCGCATGCGCCGGACGCGCCGCCGCGGCGTTTCGCCGC
Organism: Chromobacterium sp. Beijing; assembly: GCF_021496765.1. NCBI lineage: Bacteria > Pseudomonadati > Pseudomonadota > Betaproteobacteria > Neisseriales > Chromobacteriaceae > Chromobacterium > Chromobacterium sp. Beijing. The sequence continues at coordinate 2,539,778 of NZ_CP053750.1, read as the reverse complement.
GCGCCGGCCGGGCCGCGAATACTATCTGGATCACTACCGCGACCGCTTCTACCTGCGTTCCAACCACGAGGGCGGGCGCTTCGGCCTGTACCGCGCGGCGGCGCCGGGCGCGGATTGGGAGGCGGTGCTGCCGCCCGACCCCAAGCGCGAGCTGGACAGCTTCCAGCTGTTCCGCCGCTACCTGGTGGTTAAGGAGCGCGCGGACGGGCTGACCCGCATCCGCCGCATCGCCTGGCGGGGCGGCGAGGAGCGCAGCCTGGCTTTCCCGGACCCGAGCTACCGCGCCTGGCTGGCCTACAACCCGGACCCGGACAGCGGCCGCCTGCGTTATGGCTATTCCTCGATGAGCACGCCGACCTCCACCTATGAATGGGACATGGCCAGCGGCGGCAGCCGTCTGTTGCAGCGCAAGGCGATCGCCGGCTATCGGGCCGGGGACTATCGCAGCGAGCGGGTCTGGCTGACGATGCGCGATGGCGCGCGCGCGCCGGTGTCCTTGGTCTACCGCAAATCCTTGTTCCGCAAAGGCGGCAATCCCTTGCTGGCCTATGGCTACGGCGCTTACGGCACCAGCATGGACGCCGCCTTCGGCAGCCAGCAGCTCAGCCTGCTGGACCGCGGCTTCGTCTTCGCCATCGTCCACGTGCGCGGCGGCGGGGAACTGGGCGAGGACTGGCACCGCCAGGGCAGGCTGGAACGCAAGATCAACAGCTTCAACGATTTCGTGGACGCCGGCCGCGGCCTGCTGCGCCAGGGCTACGCCGCGCCCGGCCGCTTGTACGCGATGGGCGGCAGCGCCGGCGGCCTGCTGGTGGCCGCGGCGATGAACCAGGCGCCGGAACTGTTCCGCGCGGTGGTGGCGCAAGTGCCCTTCGTCGACGTGCTCTCCACCATGCAGGACCCGACGCTGCCGCTGACCACGGGCGAGTACGGCGAGTGGGGCAATCCGGAACGGGCCGAGGCCTACCGCTGGATCAAGGCCTACAGCCCCTATGACAATGTGGCCGCGCGACGCTACCCGCATCTGCTGGTCAGCGCCGGCCTGCACGACGGCCAGGTGCCGTACTGGGAGCCGGCCAAATGGGTGGCCAAGCTGCGCGAGCGGCAATGGCCGGGCCAGCGCCTGTTGCTGTTCACCGACATGACGGCCGGCCATCGCGGCCAGTCCGGCCGCTTGAACCGGCTGGAGGCGGCGGCGCGCGATTACGCCTTCCTGCTGACGGTGGACGCCGAGCCGCCGTCCCCGTCCGCGGCGCAAGCCGGAAGCTAATCTTGATCTCCGCCGCCGGCCGCGCCGGCGGCGGGCTGGAGCCCGTCACCATGTCCATTTCGTCCCCCGCCTGGCCGCCTGGCCCGCGGCTCTCCTGTTCCAAGCCGTCCGTTTTCGCGCCTGACGCGGCGGACGGCGATCACTGTGGAGAGTTTGCTTGTGAAAAAGAAAATGATGGCCCGGCTGGTCGGCGCCGCGCTGGCGGTGGCAGCCGCTCCGGCCAGCGCGGCGGAGAGCGCCGCCGGGCAGGGGAATGTTGAATTCAAACCTTTGGTGGTGTCCGGAGACGCGCTGAGCGATGAGCAGCGCGCGCTGGAGAAACCCGGCGCGGTCAGCAGCCGCGGTGAAAACACCAAGCTGCAATCGCTGGACAGCATCCTGCGCGGGATTCCCGGCACCTATACCCAGATCGACCCCGGCCAGGGCGCGGTCAGCGTCAATATCCGCGGCCTGAGCGGCCTGGGCCGGGTCAACACTATGATAGACGGCGTCAGCCAGAACTATTACGGTTCGGCGCCGTCTTCCTTGAGCCACGGCGCAGCGCCGTCAAGTTCCTTCGGCGCGCTGATCGATCCCAACTTCATCGTCGGCGTCGACGTCACGCGCGGCACCGGCGGCGGCGCCAGCGGCGTCAACGCGCTGGCGGGCAGCGCCAACTTCCGCACCCTGGGCGTGGAAGACGTGATCTTCGACGGCCAACAGCAGGGCGCGCGCCTGAAGTACAGCGTGGGCAGCAACGGCCTGGGCCGCAGCGGCATGGCGGCCGGCGCGGCGCGGACGGAACTGGCGCCCGGCGTGCGCTTAGGCCTGCTGGGGGCGATCAGCAGCAGCTCGATAGGCGGCAATTATCGCAACGCTCAGGGCGTGGACAGCGAGGCCTTCGGTTTCGGCTACGACGAGCACTTCACCCAGAACCCGCAGTCGCAGATGCTTAAAGCCAATCTGCGCGTGGGCGATGTCCACGAGGCGGAACTGTCCGCGCGGCGCTATCGCAACAACTTCGTGCGCCGCGACATCCAGAGCGACGACTTCTACCTGAAGTACAACTACACCCCGCATTCGGAATGGCTGGACTTTTCCGTGCTGGCCAGCCACGGCCGCGGCCGCCAGGCCTATCAGCGCGGTTCCCTGTTCAGCTTCTACAACAGCAGCACGGACAACATCGGCGACGCGCTGGAAGCGCGCAACAGCAGCCGCTTCAGCCTGGCCGGCGGCGATGCCACGCTGAGCGTCGGCGGCAAGTGGATGCGCAACCGCTTCACCCGCAATGTGAACAGCATGGTGCAAAGCACCGACGACAATCCGGACGCCAACCAGCAGGCGATAGAAAACAATATATTCGCGCCGGCCGGCCGCCAGGAAATCCGCAGCCTGTTCACCGGCCTGGAGTTCCGCCGCGGCATTTACACGCTGCAGGCGGATCTCAACTACAGCCGCTTCGCGCTCAGCGGCCATAAACCGGCTTGCGATCCGCGCGTGGAATGCTTCCCGCAAGGCGCGGCCGACATCAAGCTGGAAGAAAGCGCGTTCAACCCCTCGCTCTTGCTGTCCGCCGAGATCAAACCCTGGTTCCAGCCCTTCGCCAGCTATGCGCGCACCATGCGCGGGCCGAATCCGCAAGAGGTCTTCTTCGCCAATTCCGGCGGCCAGTCGATGAACCCCTTCCTGAAAAGCGAACGCGCCGAAACCTACCAATTGGGCGTGACGTCGATGTTCCACGGCCTGCTGAGCGAGCGCGACACCCTGCGCACCAAGGCGCTGTTCTACCGCAGCCGCATCGCCGACTACATCTCCAGCCAGGCCTTCAATGTGTGCAAGGGCGGACGCAAGTGCACGCTGGACGAGTTTTGGTCCAATAGCTCCGACGACTACAACGACGGCATGACCATCTACACCAATTCGCTGACCCCGGTGCGCACCCGCGGTTTCGAACTGGAGGCGGACTACGACGCCGGTTTCGTCTACGCGCGGCTGTCTTACAGCCGCGAGCACACCAGTCAGCCGACCTCCTTCGCCAGCGGCATGTTCTCCGTCGGCAATGTCAGCGAGCTGCCGGACGAGTACTACACGCTGGATCTGGGCAGCCGCTGGCTGGAGCGCAAGCTGGAAGTGGGCGCGCTGTTCAAGCGCGACGGCGCCAACCGCCGGCTGTCGCCGGACCAGTTGCAGGACGACAGTACCAGCGCCTATCTCAAGGAGGAGCAGAAGGCCAATCCGGTGATCATCGACCTCTACGCCAGCTATCGCGTCAACAAGCAATGGCTGATCCGCGCCGGCGTGCGCAACCTGGCCAACCGCAGCTACTCCGAGCCGCTGAACACCTTGAATTCGCTTCCGTCGCAGTCGCCCGACATCTCGCCCAACAGCACGGCGCGCGGCCGCAGTTATATGCTGGCCACCGAACTGCGCTTTTAAGAAGCTGTGTACGATCTGCTGCGCGTCGGCGATACGGCGTTGAAAACGCCTTGTCTCGCCTGAGCTCGCGAGATCATAAACAGGTTCAAAGCCAGGTAGTCTCAGGGTAGATTGTCCAGGTTCCGGCATGACCGGAACCTGGACAAGACCAAACGACAAAGGAGATCTCCATGAACAAGCTCAGCCGCGCGGCCATCGCCGCCTTGTGCGCGCTCAGCGTAGGACACGGCGCGCAGGCCGCCGAGGCCGACAATCGCAACGGCCCGTCCGGCAACGGCGGCAATAATCTGCTGATCGCCGCCGCGGCCTGGAAGCAGACCGCGGCGGAATACCGCGCGCTCTACCATCAGGCTTTCAATCTGGCGCGGATGCGGCTGGATCAGGCGCTGGCGGCGCGCAAGCCCGGCGACAAACCGCTGGCGGTGATCACCGACATCGACGACACCGTGCTCAACGCCGTCAATTACTGGGGCTATCTGATCCAGCAGGACCGGGATTTCTTCGACGACGCGATCTGGGACAAATGGATTCCGGAAAACAAGCTGACCGCCACGCCCGGCGCGCTGGACTTCTTCAACTACGCCCAATCCCAGGGCGTGGAAGTGTTCTACGTCAGCAGCCGCGATCAGGGCGACAAGACCTATGAATACGCGCTGGGCAATCTGCGGGCCGCCGGTTTTCCCTTCGTCGACGAAAAGCACGTGACCATTCTGCGCGACAGCTCCAATAAGGAGCCGCGGCAGAAGGAGATCGCCGCCCAATACCATGTGGTGGCGATGTTGGGCGACAATCTCAATGATTTTCAGCGCAAATACTATGTGAAGGATGTGGACGAGCGCGCGCGCTTGATGGAGGAGGACCGCGAGCTGTTCGGCCGCAAATTCATCCTGATGCCCAATCCCACCGACGGCCACTGGATGCGGGCGATTTTTGGCGACTCCGAGCCGCCGGCCACGGACCGCAACCGCGAGATCTTCAAGAAGGCGGCCAGCAAGTCCGCCTGGAAGCCGGCGCCCTGAGCGGCCGGGCCCGGCGGGCGTTTGCGTCGCGCCGGGTCGGCCACTATGATAGCCGCGGGAGCGCCGCGCGCTGCCCTCGCTTCCGCGGCCGGCAAGGCCCGCCGCGGGTTTGATTCCTTCTCAATGTCTTGAAGCCATGTCCGCCGACGCCACCGCCCCTCTTTCCCCGTCCGATTCTTCCGCCGCGCGCGAACTGGAGCCGGCCATCGCCCCTCATTTGCAATTGCTGGCGCACAGCGCCGGCGAGGAGGTGAGCCGGACCCGCGCCGGGCTCGGCCTGCTGCTGCTGTGGCTGAGCGACGATGTGCTGGGCGCGGTGAACGCGGATTTGCAGGCCTTGGACGTGACCGAGAGCAAGCTGAACGTGTTGATGCTGTTTTCGCTGCAAGAGCAGGGCTGGTGGCGGAACGGGCCGCTGACCCCGTCGGCGATCGCCGATTATCTGGGCGTGACCCGCTCCACCGTCACCGGCCAGCTGGACTGGCTGGAACGGCGCGGTCTGCTGCAACGGCAACTGCGCGACGAAGACCGCCGCAGCCTGGGGCTGAGCCTGACCGAGGCCGGCCGGGAACTGCTGAGACAGGCGCTGCCGGGCTTCTGGCGCGCCTGCCAGCGCCTGACCGAGGCGCTGGACGAGAGCGAATGCGCGGCGCTTTGGCCTTTGCTCGCCAAAGTGTGGTGCCGGCTGAAAGCGGACTGAGGCCGCTTTCTCAGCGCGGCGCGCTGGGCTGAGCGCCGGCCGCCGCCAAGGCGTCCGCGCGGGCGCGGTCGCTGGCCTTGCAGCGGCAATGGCCGATCTGGTGCAGCTCTATCAGGTGGCCGGCCGGATCGCGCAGGAACAACTGCGTCAATTCCGGCGCGGCGACGTTGGCCTGCCGCCAGTGGGCGATGCCTTGCCGCAGCAATTCCGCCTCCGCCTGGGCGATGTCCCGCACCGCCAGCGCCACATGATTGTCCACCGGATCCTGATCCGCGCCCTGAGCGTACGGCGACACGCCGTCGTTGCCCAGCAGATGGATCTGGCAGTCGTTGCCCAGGTCCAGGAAAAACCCGGGCACCCCGGGGATGTGCCAGCGGCCGGCGTCGGCGTCCAGGCCCAGGACGTCGCGGTAAAACGCGCCCATGGCCTCAACCAGGCTCAGAGGCATGCGCAAGCCATGATGGTGCAATTCCAATACTTCGATAGCCATTAGTGTGCTTTCTTAAGTGGAGGGTGACGATAGAGGCGGCCGCCTGTCGCTATATAGTACGTTATACGTACTATACGTCAAGCGTATTTTAAGCGAGACAGATGGAAACCTCAGCCAAGCCAGCAAGCCGCGCGCCAACGGCTATATTGCCTTCATGCAATGCGGGTAGTTTTTCATGCGGATTATTTTAAATAACAAATTTAAATAGAAAAAAAATTTGCTATCTAATTGGATGGAATCTAATATCTGTTTAATGACTTGTAACTTGATGTTGAGATAGACCTTGACGGGCCAAGCATGACGCGAAATCTATTCACCAGCCTGGCGGCTGGTTTGTTGTTGGCCGGCGGCGCGGCGGGCGCGGAAACGCCGGTCTGGAAACAGCCGGAGTACGCGGCGGCCATCGTCCAGGCCCGGGCGGGGCAGACCGCGCCGGCGCTGGCGCTATTGGAGCGGGAGCGCGCGCGCGGACCGCTGCCCGCGCCCTTGCTGGACGATTATCTGACCCTGCTGTGCTGGAGCGGACGCGGCGCGGAGGCCCTGCGGCTGCTGCCCGGACATGAGGCCGAGATGTCGGCGGACACCCTGGCGCGCTTGGCGCGAGCGGCGCGCGATCAGCGCGACGCGGCGGAAGCGACGCGGCTGTACCGCGTGTTGCTGGCGCGTCAGCCCGCGGCCGGCTATCGCGCCGGCCTGGCCATGGCCCAGGCCGAAGCCGGACAGGCCGCCGCCGCGCTGGCCACGCTGGACGCCGCGCCGCCCGGCGCGCCGGCCGACGAACTGGAGCTGAGCCGCGCGCGCGCTTACGTCCTGCTGCAAAGCGGGGACCTGACCCAGGCGCTGGATTATCTGATCCGCGCGCGGACGCGCTTTCCCGGAGACCCGGAACTGGAACGCAGCTATCTGGGCTGCCTGTTGCGCCTGGGCGCGCCATGGCAGGCGGACCAGGCGTCCGTCGCGGATCCCCGGCTGGCTTTGCAGATCGATTTCGACCGCGCGGCGACCTTGAGCCGTTGGGGACGCATTCAGGAAAGCCAGGACAGCGGGCCGGGCCGGCACGCGCAAACCGACGCGGCGCTGAAGCTCAATCAGGACATCGCGGCGCGGCCGGAAGCTGCGCGGCCGCCGTTCGCCGCGCTGGCGGCGGACGACCGCGTGCAAATGCTGCAGCAGCGCGGCCTGTCGGCGCAGGCCGTCGCCCTGGACCGGCAGAGCGCCGGCCAGGCGTGGTCGCCGTACGCCCGCGCGGCCTTGGCCGACGCCTATCTCAACCAGCGCCAGCCGCTGCGCGCCGAGGAACTGTACCGCTCGGCGCTGCGCGACGCGCCGCAGGCGGACGAGGCCTTGGATTGGCGCATCGGCCTGGTCTACGCCCTGCTGGAGTCCGGCCAGCATGCGGCCTGCCGCCGGGAACTGGCCGCCTTGCAAGCCGCCACGCCCCGGCAGAAGATCGAGCGCGCCAGCGGCCGACGCGTGTTCAATCCGGCGTTTCAGCGCGTGGCCTTGTTGGACGCGATGGTCACCGCCTATCAAGAGGACACCCGCGGCGGCTGGGAGCGGATGGAAGCCCTGCTGGACGAGGCGTCGTTCAATCCGGAGCTGCGGCAGAACCAGGGCAGCCTGGCCCTGATGCGCAGCTGGCCGCGGCGGGCGCGCGGCGTGTTCACCCGGCTGGGCGTGGACGAACCGGACCAGCCGGAAGCGGCGGCGACCGGCTTGGCCGGCGCGGCGCTGGACTTGCAGGAGCTGGACGAGGCGGACCGTCAGTTGCAACGGCTGAACGAACTGGACGTGGACAACGCCGGCGTGCGCCAGTTGCGGGAGCGCGCTCGGCTGGAACGGCGGCCGGAGCTGGTGCTGGAAGGGAAGAAGGATTTGAGCGGCGGCCAGGGCGCGGGCGAGCAGAACGCCTGGGAGAGCTCGGCGCGCTTGTATTCGTCGCCGTTCGGCCACTGGCGCTTGTTCGGCCTGCATCAGCTGCAACGCGCCAGTTATGTGAACGAGACGGCGTCGGCCCGTTACGAGGCGCTGGGCATGGGCGCGGAATGGCGGGGCGAGCAGGGGCGAGGCGAATTCGGCCTGACCGGCCAGATCGACGGCGGACGGCGCGGCGGCGCTTTCGCCGGCTACGACTGGACGCCGGACGACTATTGGACGCTGGGCGCGCGCTTTGAATTGAACAGCGCCGAAGCGCCGTTGAAAGGCCGCCTGGACGATGTGCGCGGCAACCGGACCCAACTGAGCCTGCAGTACCGCGCCGACGACTACCGCAGCTACGCCTTGCAAGCCGAGGCCCTGTCCTTGTCCGACGGCAATCTGCGCCGCGCGGTGTCCGCCAACTGGGACCAGCGCTGGGTCAGTGGACCGCGCTACAAACTCAACACCATTTTGACGCTGGCGGCCAGCGCCAACGACGCGGTGACGTCCGCCCGCTATTTCAATCCGCGCGCCGACGGCGAGGCCTCGGTGACGGCGATGCAGGAATGGAAGCTGTGGGGCGAATACGAAACCACCTGGCATCAGCGCCTGGGGCTGACGCTGGGCACTTACACCCAGCGCGACTTCGGCGCCGGCGGCGTGTGGGGGCTGCTGTTGGAACAGGAGTGGCGCTGGGGCAGCCGCGGCAGCCTGCGTTACGGCTTCACCCGGGTGCGCCACCCCTATGACGGCAAGGCGGAAACCGGCAACAAGGTTTATCTCAATCTGGATTGGCGCTTCTGATGAAAATGAAACAATGGCTGGCGGCCCTGACGACGGCCTGCCTGTTGTGGACCGGCTGGGCGCAAGCGGCGGCCGGACGCTTGGTGATTCTGTGCTACCACGAGGTGGACAAGACCGACAGCGGCGCCTCGGACCCGTTCGCGGTGGACGCCCGCGCGCTGGTGAAGCAAATGGAGTGGATGCGCGGCCAGGGCTACAGCTTCGTCAGCCTGCAACAGGTGCTGGACGACCGCGCCGGCGGCAAGCCTTTGCCGGACAAGGCGGTGCTGCTGACTTTCGACGACGGCTACCGCAGCGTGTACACCAATGTCTATCCGGTGCTGAAGCTGTTCCGGGCGCCGGCCGTGATCGCGCTGGTGGGCAGCTGGCTGGAAGCGCCCGAGGGCAGCCAGGTCAGCTACGGCGACGGCGTGGCGGGGCGGAGCAAATTCCTGAGCTGGGCGCAGATCCGCGAAATGCGGGCCAGCGGCCTGGTGGAAGTGGCCAGCCACAGCTACGCCTCGCATCTGGGCGTATTGGCCAATCCCCAGGGCAATCTGGAACCGGCGCTGACCGCCCGCGCTTTCCGCGCCGGCGGCTATGAAAGCGAATCGGCCTATCTGGCGCGCATCCGCGACGATTTGCGCCGCAACAGCGCGCTGCTCAAGGCGCGGCTGGGCGTGGCGCCCAGGGCGATGGTGTGGCCCTACGGCAGCTACTCGCCGCAAGCGGCGGGGTGGCGGCGCAGGAGGGCATGCCGGTGACCATGGGGCTGGGCGCGGGCATCAACGTCCGCGACACCCCGCTGTCCTCGCTGCGCCGGGTGTTGCTGGACGCCAATATGGATCTGGGCGATCTGGCTTATCAATTCAAGCAGCTCAACGGCTGGCCGGACGGCGTCCGGCCGGAACCCAGCCGCATCATGCACGTGGACCTGGACTACATCTACGATCCCGATCCCAAACGCCAGGACGAAAACCTGGGCCGGCTGCTGGACCGGGTCAAGGCCATGGGCGCGAGCACCGTTTACCTGCAGGCCTTCGCCGATCCCGACGGCGACGGCGTGGCGCAGGCGCTGTATTTCCCCAACCGCCATCTGCCGATGCGCGCGGACCTGTTCAACCGCGCCGCCTGGCAATTGCAGACCCGGGCCAATGTCAGGGTCTACGCCTGGATGCCCTTATTGGGCTTCGCGCTGCCGGCCGGCCATCCGCTGGCCGGCGAGCGGGTGCTGGCGGAGCAGGGCGGCGGCGCTCAGGCCAAGGTGCAGGGCTATGCGCGGCTGACCCCGTATTCGCCGCCGGTGCGCCAACTGATCCGCGAGATTTACGAAGACCTGGCGCGCAGCTCGCGTTTCAGCGGCCTGCTGTTCCACGACGACGCCACCCTGTCCGATTTCGAAGACGCCGGCCCGGCGGCGCGGCAGGCGCGGCAAGGGCGGGGCCTGGCCGCCAGCGTGGCCGACGTGCGCGCGGACCCGGAGCAGATGGCGCGCTGGACGCGCGACAAAACCGCCTTGCTGGACGATTTCAGCATGGAGCTGGCGGCCGTGGTGCGCCAATACCAGCCGGATTTGCGCACCGCGCGCAATCTCTACGCCGAGGTGGTGCTCAATCCGGAGTCGGAAACCTGGTTCGCCCAGTCCTTCGACAGCGCGCTGAGCCGCTACGACCGGGTGGCGGTGATGGCGATGCCCTATATGGAAAACGCGGCCCAGCCCAAGGCCTGGCTGCGGCGGCTGTTCGACAAAGTGGCGGCCAAACCCGGCGCGCTGGAAAAAACCGTGTTCGAACTGCAGGCCGTCGATTGGCGCAGCCGCAAGCCGATTCCCACTGCGGAACTGGCGGCCACGGTGCGCGAACTCAACACCCTGGGCGCGCGGCACATCGCCTACTACCCGGACGACCTGTTCCAGGACCAGCCCAGGCTGAAGACGTTCAAGCGAGTGTTTTCGCTGACGGCGAGGCCGGAAGAATGAAGGCCGGCGGCGGGAGACCGCATGGACGATTGATGACCCGTCGCATCAAGGGGCGAGGAGAAGTGTTGTGAACCTGGCATTGATACTGCTGCTGGCATATGCCTTTTTTTATCCGTTGTTCATGGCTTATCTGTGGATGGTGGGGGCGGTGCATTACTACCTCCACTACGAAAGAAAAGATCCGCCGCTCAATCAGCCGCCGGCGCTGGACTATCCGCCGCTGAGCGTGGTGGTGCCCTGCTACAACGAGGAAGACAATGTGCGCGAGACGTTGGCCTACGCGCTGGCGCTGGACTATCCGGACTTCGAAGTGATCGCGGTCAACGACGGCAGCCGGGACGCCACCGGCGCCATCCTGGACGAACTGGCCGCCGCCCATCCGCGGCTGCGGGTGGTGCACCAGGCCACCAACCAGGGCAAGGCGGTGGGGCTCAACACCGCGCTGGCGCTGGCGCGCCACGAATACCTGCTGTGCATAGACGGCGACGCGCTGCTGGACCCGTACGCGGGCAAATGGCTGATGCGCCATTTCCTGACTTCGCCGCGCGTGGGCGCGGTCACCGGCAACCCGCGCATCCGCAACCGCACCACCCTGCTGGGACGGCTGCAGGTGGGCGAATTCACCGCCATCATCGGCCTGATCAAGCGCGCGCAGCGCACTTACGGCCGATTGTTCACCGTCTCCGGCGTGATCACCGCCTTCCGCAAGACCGCGGTTTACCAGGCGGGCTACTGGAGCGAGGACATGCTGACCGAGGACATCGACATCAGCTGGAAACTTCAGCTCAAGCACTGGAACGTGCGCTTTGAACCGCGCGCGCTGGTGTGGATTCTGATGCCGGAAACCCTGCGCGGGCTGTGGAAACAGCGGCTGCGCTGGGCCAAGGGCGGCACCCAGGCGCTGATGCGCAACGCCTGGGTGCTGCGCACCTGGCGCCACCGCCACATGTGGCCGGTGTATTCCGAGTACTTCCTCAGCGTGGTGTGGTCCTACACCATGGCCGGCATCATCGTCTATTGGCTGCTGAGCCTGGTGTTGGGCGACTGGCTGCCCCAGATGGGCACGCCGTTGATTCCGCGCTGGCACGGCATGGTGCTGGGCGGCACCTGCATGCTGCAATTCATGATCAGCAAGATGATGGACAGCCAGTACGACGCCAAGCTGGGCAAGAACTACTACTGGATGGTGTGGTATCCGCTGGTTTACTGGCTGCTCAACGTCTGCACCACCATCGTGGCCTTCCCGCAGGCGGTGTTCCGCAAAAAGGGCAAGCGCGCGCGCTGGGTCAGCCCGGACCGGGGGGTGAGGGCATGAGCCGGCTGGGAGACGGCCTGATCATCCAGGCCGCGCACAATATGAGCGCCTTGCAGCGGCTGCTGTCCTGGCTGATGACCCTGGCGTGCTGGCTGGCGTGGATCTATCTGTGGCTGCCGGCCCTGGCCTATGTCGGCTACCTGATCTGGGGCCGGGACGTGTTGCCGGCGGCGCTGCGCGCGCAGGACGCGCCGGAGCACCTGGGCAGGCTGCGCGATTACGGCTTCGAAATCGCGCTGATCGGGCTATGCCTGCTGCTGTGGTCGCGCATCAACTACTGGCGCTTCGCCGGCAAGCAGAAACGCAGCCCGATCCCCAACGTCACCCTGGAAAAACTGGCGGAAGACCTGGGCGTGTCTCCGGACGAGCTGCGCGAGGGCCAGGCCGCCAAGGTGGCGGTGGTCCATCATTGCGGCGAGGGCGGCATCGCCCGCATCGAAACCGTGACGCGGCTGCCGCCGCCCGGCTGAGTCACCAGCCGCCGAACAAGGGCAGCAGCACCAAGGCCAGCAACAGCGCCCAGGCGGCCGCGCCGGCGCACAGCGCGCTGTACGCGAAGTGCTGCGACTCCACCTCCTCCTCCAGCCCCAGCATGGCCGGCGCGCCGTGGTAGAGCAGGGCGAAGGCCGCGGCCAGGCCCAGCAGCGCGCCCAGCAGATTGAAGGCGAGATCCGGCGCCAGCAAGGCCAGGCTGGACAGCCACAGCGGCACCGCCGCGCCGGCCGCCAGCAAGAAGCAATCCTTGAAGCTCGCGGCCAGCTTGTGGCAGGCGGCCAGCGTTTGCAGCGTCCAGGCCATCAGCGGCACGGTGGCCAGTTCGGCGACGAAGAACAGCGCGGCGGCGGCCAGCCAGCGCTCCATGCCGGCGTCGGGCGCGTAAAGCCTGCCGTGGGCCAGGCCGGCGTAGCAAATCATCAGGGCGGGCAGCAGCGAGAACGGCAGCACCAGCTTCCACATCAGGCGGCGCGGCGACGGCGCGCGCCCACGCAACTCGTCCCAGCCGCCGTGGCTGGAAAACAGCATCTTCGGATAATGGCTCAGTTTCATGGCGAAGCTCCTTGAGGACGGGTCTGGCATGGCGGGCGGAACATACTCTCAATATGTATCATGATGTGATATAAATTCAAGCATGAATCCCTTTCCAGACTCCCCCATCCTGAGCAAGGCGGATTTTGAACGCCTGTCCGAGTTCCGCCATCAACTGCGCGTGTTCCTGCGGTTCAGCGAAGACGCCTGCCGCGGCCACGGCCTGACGCCGCTGCAATACCAACTGCTCTTGCATGTGCAAGGCTATCCGGGCCGCGACTGGGCCACCGTGGGCGAACTGGCCGAGCGGCTGCAATCCCACCACCACGGCGTGGTGGCGCTGGTCAGCCGCTGCGAGGAGCTGGGCCTGGTGCAGCGCCGGCCCGGCCGCGAGGATCGGCGGCAGGTGGAAATCCATCTGACCGAGGCCGGACGCAATCAGGCGCAGGCGCTGGCCGCGCTGCACCGCGACGAAATCCGCCTGCTGCGCGACAAGCTTGCGCCGCCGGGCTTCGACCCGGCTTAGAACCTGTTTACGATCTGCTGCGCGTCGGCGATACCGCGTTAAAAACAAACTCAAAATGCTCATGTACCGCATGTACACTCCGCTTTTTCGCTTGTTTTCGCCTTAGCTCGCAAGATCGTAAACAGGTTCTTAGACCCGCTAACAAAAGCCCCTGATCCTGCGTTGTACGGGTACTGTAGCTTCGCAGAAACTTCGTTTTCTGCGTCGGCGCGTCTCTGCGAGGTTTTGTTCGCGGCTCTCAATCGCCCAGATAGCGCCGGCGCAGCAGCCGCAGCCGGCCGTCGGCGGCGAGGCGGTTCAAGGCCTGCTGCAAACGCCGGGCGCGCTGGGGCGGCGCGGCCGGGTTGAGAGCGAACCAGTACTGGCCGCCGCCGTCCAGCAAATAGGCCGGCGCCGCCGTGCGCGGCGGCAGCTTCAGCTTGTCCAGATGCCAGCGCATCGCCCAGTCCAGCATCGCCACCAGATCGACGCGATCCAGCAGCAGCTTGTTCAGATTGGCCGCGTCGTCCTGGCCGGCGTCCAGCCCTTCGCGCCGCGGGTCCAGCGCCGCCAGCCGGTTGAAGGCGGCGGAGCCGGCCAGCGCTCCCACGCGATAGCGCCGCGCGTCCGCCGCGCCGCTCAGACGGATGTCGCGGCGGGCGGACAGCCGGTACAGGAAGACGCGGCGCGGGCCTATCGGCCCCACCCACTGGAATTGGGCTTCCCGCTCCGGCGTGCGCACCATGGCGAACAACAGCGCGTCCGGCGTTTTTCGCACCGTGGCGTAAGCGCGCAGCCAGGGCTGCACCTCGATTGCCAGGCTAAGCCCGGCTTCCTCCGCGACCAGGCGCAAAACCTCGGCGGCATAGCCCTTGACCTTGCCGTTTTCCACATAGCTGAGCGGCGGCAGGTCCTCGGTATAGGCCTTGATGTCGGCCGCCGCCGCCGTCAGCGCCCAGCATGCGCCGAGCGCCGCCAGCAGCGGGCGGATGAGAGTCCCCGGTATGACCATTTCTTGTCCGTTATGCGTGATGGTTCACAGCATGGCAGTTTGCCAGACAAAAGGGCCGGTTTGATGACAAATGGGCGGTTTCAGCGCAGCGCCAGCGCGGCGCCCAGGCCGATCAAGGCGCAACCTATGACGCGGTTCAAGCCGCGCTGACGGCGCAACATGCCGGCGTGCAGCCGCGGCTGGGTGAACAGCAAGGCCACCAGCGCGAACCAGGCCAGATGGGCGGCGGAGATGAACAGGCCGTAGCCCGCGCGCAGCGACAGCGGCGTGTCCGCGTTGACCGCCTGGCTGAACAGGCTGAGCACGAACAGCGAAGTCTTGGGGTTGAGCGCATTGCACAGCAGGCCGGCGCGCAGCGCGGCCCAGGCGCTCTGCCGGCCGCCGCGGGCGGCGGGGCCGGCGCTCAGTGGCGGCTGGACGAAGGTGCGGTAGCCGATGTAGAGCAGATAGGCGGCGCCCAGCAGCTTGAAGCCGGCCAGCAGCCAGGGTGTGCGGCTGAGCAGCAGACTGACGCCCAGCAGCGCGCACAGCACGTGGAATTGCACGCCCAAAGCGATGCCGAAAGCGCCCAGCAGCCCGTGGCCGCGTCCGTATTGCAGGCTGTTGCGGGTGATGACGGCGAAGTCGGCGCCGGGGCTGATCACGGCGAGCAGGGTCAGCAGGGCTACGGTCAGGAGTTCGTTCATCGCGACAAGGCTTTCAAAGGGAGACGCGGCGATTGTCGCGGGCTTGGCGCGCGGGGAAAATCGATTTATTGTCCTTGCATTGCGTGAGGAAAAATCACAGATGAGCTATCGCATTCCGGCCTTGACCGCCGTTCGCGCCTTTGAAGCCGCCGCCCGCCACGGCAGCTTCGTCAAAGCCGCCGCCGAACTGTGCGTGACCCACGGCGCGGTCAGCCGCCAAGTCAAGCAATTGGAGGAAGGGCTGGGCGTGGCCCTGTTCGAGCGGCGCAACCGGGCGGTGTTTCTGACCGCGGCCGGCGAGAGCTTCCGCCAAAGCTGCGCCGAGGCGCTGCGCGTGCTGGAGCAGGGCGCGGCCCGCGCGCAAAGGCAGGCGGACGCGCCCTTGCGGCTGTCTTGCGAACCCACCATCGCGATGCGCTGGCTGATTCCGCGCTTGCCGGCCTTCCAGGCCGAACATCCCGACATCGAGCTGCTGCTGTCCGCCGCCGGCGGGAAAGTCGATTTTTCCTCACAGAGAATCGACCTGGCGCTGCGCCGCGACGACAGCGGCTGGAACCTGGGCGACCACGTGGCCGAAGTGGCGCGGGAACGGATGGGACCGGTGTGCGCGCCAGCGCGGCTGCAGGCCGCGGGCGGAGACTGGCGCGCCTTGCCCCTGCTGCACGCGGACAGCCGGCCGGAAGCGTGGAGCCGCTGGCTGGCGGCGCAGGGAGAGGCGGCGGCGGGGGAGGCCGGACGCTTCGAGCATTTTTACCTCAGCCTGCAGGCGGCCGAGGCCGGTTTGGGGCTGGCCATCGCCTCGCTCTATATGGCGGCGGACGCGCTGGCGTTGGGCCAATTGACGGCGCCGGCCGGTTTTCGCGAGGACGGCTCCAACTATGTGCTGCTGTCGTCGCGGCCCTTCGACGGCGACCCGCGCCGGCGGGCGGTGCTGGATTGGTTGCGCCGGCAGATGGCGCGGAATCTGACTTAAGAACGTGTTTACGCTCTCGTGAGCTCAGGCGAGACAAGGCGTTGCGGCTGAGAAAGCGGAATGTACGCGTGGCACATGAGCATTTCGAAAGGGGGCTCACCGTGTCACGCATCCACGATGCGCAGCCGATCGTAAACCGGTTCTAAGAGCTGAGCGGATCGCCGGCCGGGAGACCCGCCTGAAAGCGTTCGAACAGCTCGCGCTCCTCGAAGCGCACATGGTCTTGCAGCAGCTCGGCGAAGCGCGCCAGCGTCGTCGCTTGCGGCGCGGCCAATTCCGCGATCAGCGCGCGCAGCCGGCGGTGTTCGTCCAAGGCCCGGGCGGCCAGCGCCGCGTGTTCCGTCTGCGCCAGCCGCGGCAGCAGCGTCGCTTCTTCTTCCGCGAAATGCGGCTCCAGCGCCTCCGCGCTCCAGGCGCGCAGCGCGGCGGCCAGCTGGGTTTGCCGCTCCGGATCGCCGGATTCGACGGCCAGCCGGGCCTGGCGCGCCATTTTCAAGGCGTGGTGGTGTTCGCGGGACAATTCCAGCAGCGCGGGGTGTCGCTTCATGAGGTGGCTTCTTTCTGGCCTGGCTTCGCCGGCGCGCGGCCGCGCCGCAGGCTGCTCAGCAGCAGGATGATGAAAAACAGCAGGGTCAGCGCATTGAGCAGGCCGGCCGCGCGCCGCCAGGCGAAAGCGCCGTCCAGCATGCCGTACAGCCGCAGCAGCAAGGACAGATGCAGGGCCGCCAAGGGCGCGTAGAACAGCGGGCGGTAAGGCAGTTTCAGCCGCGTCAGCGCCGGAATGATGATGGGCGCGTGGCCGAACACCATGGAAAACACAAAGCCCAGGCCCACCGCGTGCAAGGCCGCGTCGCGCCAGGGATGGCCGGGCAGCAGCGCGCCGGCCAGGCCCAATGCGCCGGCGACGGCCAGCCAGCCGTAGCCGCAGAGCAGGGCGACGGCGATATAGCGGGTCAGCCCGCGCTGGCGCGCATTGCGCCGGGCGATGTCGTGGCGCAGCAGCCAGACGGCCAGCGCCAGCAAGGCCGCCGCGTACAGCCGCAGACCGGCGTCCGGCCGCCACAGGGACAGGACCGCGCCGCCGCCCAGCGTCAGCGCCGCCAGAGCGAAGCCGCGCCGGGCCGCGGAAGACAGCGGCAGCAAGCGGGTCAGTTCCAGCCGTTCGCCGGCAATGGTCAGGATCAGGAAGGCCAGCCACCAGGGCACGGCCATCTGCAGATCGCCGCCCAGCTGCCAGGCCAGCGCGCCGATCAGCCAGCACAGCGCGGCGGCGGCCAGGGTCAGGGTGAAGGCGGCGGCCTGACGCCGCAGCACCTGGACGCTGCCGGCCAGCAAGACGGCGGCGGCCAGCGTTTGCAGCCACTGCGCCGCCGGCGGCGGCAGGCCGGCGATCAGGCACAGACCGGACAAGCCCGCGGCCGCCGGCGCCAGCAAGGCCCAGCCGCGGTTCAAGGCCACCGCCCGCTCCAGGCTGATCACGCCGCCGAAGAAGGCGCCTATCATCAGCGCGCCGTGCCAGCCGGCCAGCGCCGCGGCGGCGGCCGGCACGGCCCAGCCCAGGCGCGCCAGACCGGCCAGCGCGCCGCAGAGCAGGGCCAGCGCGGCCAGGCCCAGCCAGGGCAGCCGGGCCTTCATGCCTGCCAGCCGAAATGGCGGCGGCTGTCCTCGCTCATTCTTTCCGGCGACCAGGCCGGCTCCCACACCAGATTGACGTGGATGCGGCGCTGCGGCGGCAGGCCGTGGGTGAGCGCGAACTCCACCTCGTCCAGAATCATTTCGCCCATCGGACAGGCGGGCGAGGTCATGGTCATCTCGATCAACAGCTGTTCCGCTTGCGGATCGATGCGATAGACCAGGCCGAGGTCGATGATGTTGACGCCGATTTCCGGGTCTATGACCTGGCGCAGCAAGCTGCGCGCCAAGTCCACTTCCTGTTGCTGTTCGGCTGAGAGCGGGTCCGGCATGGTGGTCGCCTTTAAAGGTATATGTTTATTACACCTTATGGATGCTACGCCGGCGCCGGGGAGCGGGCAATAGCCCGTTCAGCCTAAATCGCGGCGGCGCACTCGCTCCCAATCCAGGCCGAAGCGCGCCAGATACTTGCGCAGCCGGTCCGCGTCGTTGGGCTGGGCCTTGAGCTGGCGCGAGGCGGCGAACAGCCGGCGGCCGGCTTCGGACAGCGTGGCGGCGTCGCGACAGACGCGCAACACGCCTTCCAGCTGCATGCGGTCGAACAGGTCCAGCTGCGCCAGCCGCTCCGGGTCCAGCGCCGCCAGCGGCTCGTCCCTTGCCTCGTCCTGCGTCTCGTCTTGCCAACCGTGACGCAGCCGCGCGATCTCCTCGCTGACGCCGTCCTCGTCGATGCGGCCGGCGTCGGCCAGCGTGGCCATGCGCGTCACCGAGGCGGACAGCTCGCGGAAATTGCCTTGCCAGCGCGCCTGCGGCGAGGCGGCGAAGGCGAGGTAGGCGCGGCGCGCCTCGGCGTTGAAGCGGGCGCGCAGGCCGTGCTGCTCGGCGTGGCGCGCCAGCTCGAACTCCAGATTGGGTTCGATGTCCTCGCGGCGCTCGGCCAGGCCGGGCAGATCGAAGCTCCACAGATTGATGCGCGCGTACAGATCCTCGCGGAAGCGGCCGGCGCGCACCCATTGGCGCAAGTCCCGCACCGTGCCGCAGATCAGCTGGAAATTGCTGTGCACCTCGCAATCGCCGCCAAAAGGGAAGAAGCGCTTCTCCTCTATGGCCTTGAGCAGCATCGCCTGCTCGTCCAGGCCCAGCTCGCCTATCTCGTCCAGAAACAACATGCCGCCGTCCGCGCTGCGCAACAGGCCGGCGCGCTCGCCGTGCGCGCCGGTGAACGCGCCCTTCACATGGCCAAACAGCGCGGACATCGCGCTGTCGCCGCGCAGGGTGGCGCAATTGACCTCGACAAAGCGGCCGTCCAGCCGGTGACGCGTCTTTTTCAGCTGGTAGAGCCGGCGCGCCAGCTGGCTCTTGCCGGCGCCGGTGGGGCCGCTGAGCAGGATGGGCGCGTCGGAGCGCACCGCCACCCGTTCGATCTGCTCGATCATGCGGTTGAAGCGCGTGTTGCGGGTGGCGATGCCGGACTTGAGAAAGGACACGGTGTCGTCGCTCTCCTGACGGAAACGTTGCGCGATCTGGTCGTAGCGCGACAGATCCAGGTCGATGAGGCTGACCTCGCCGGCCAGGCGCTGGCCCTGGCGCGCCGGCGAACTTTGCAGCAGCCGCGCCGGCAGGTGGCGGGATTCGGTGAGCAGAAACCAGCAAATCTGCGCCACATGCGTGCCGGTGGTGATATGAACCAGGTAATCCTCGCGCTCGGTGTCGAAGGCGTAGCGCGCGGCGAAGTCGTGCAAGGCCGCGTACATCTCCTCGAAATCCCACGGGTCTTGCAGATTGACCGCATGCAGCCGCACCTCGGTGCCCGGCGACACCGCGGCGATATCCTGCGCCGTCAGTTGCGCCAGCCGCGCATGATGGTTGTCGTGCAGCAACTCCAGCCGCCGCAGCGGCATGTCGGGCTGCGCGCAAATGCCCACCGAGGGCCGCCATTTCTTCCAGCGCTCGGCGCCGTGGCCGCGCCGGTCCAGCACCGTGCCCAGGAAACCAATCGCCACTCTATCGTGCATATATTATCTATTTGGATAATTGAATAGACTATTTTATCAAAAAAGACTTGATGACGGTTTTGCCGAAACCGACGGCGCGGACCTGGGTGGAAGGATTGTTATTGTTAAATCAATGGCTTGAATGTTTAATTTCAAGTTGTCATGAAGCTGGCACGATTCTGGCAATACGCGGAACGGGCGCGGCGGCGCAAGCCTGCCCGCGCCTTGGGGCGAAGCGCGCCGGCGGCGCGCTAAGAACCTGTTCACGATTTGCTGCGCTTCGTGAAGCGATGCACGGTGAGCACAAGCTCAAAAATGCTCATGTACCACGAGTACATTCCGCTTTTTCGCTTGTTTTCGCCTTGCCTCGCTCTTGTTCGCGAGATCGTGAACAGGTTCTAAGACCCGCTAACAGAACCCCTGATCCTGCGTTGCGCCTCCTTGTCGCACGACTGGTGCTGTCGCTTCGCAGACACTTCGTTTTCTGCGTCGGCGCGCCTTGGCTCAGGTAGGCAGCGCGGTTTTGTTAGCGGCTCTAAAAACAGATATGCACAAAGAAAGACAAGAATATGACCGTGAATCCCTATCAAACCCTGCTGGCGCCCAACGGCGCGCCCATCAAGATGTGGACGCAAGGCGTGCCTGTGGAAGACGCCGCGCGCCAGCAACTGTTGCAAACCGCGCAACTGCCCTTCATCTTCCGGCACCTGGCGGTGATGCCGGACGTGCATCTGGGCAAGGGCTCCACCATAGGCAGCGTGATCCCCACGGTGGGGGCCGTCATTCCGGCGGCGGTGGGCGTGGACATCGGCTGCGGCATGATGGCGGCGTGCACCACCTTGAGTGCTGCGGACCTGCCGGACCAGCTGGGCGGCTTGCGGAGCGCCATTGAAGCCGCGGTGCCGCACGGCCGCAGCGCCTCCCGCTCCGGCCGCGACAAAGGCGCTTGGCAGCGGCCGCCGGCCGGCGTGGACGCCGCCTGGGCGCGGCTGCTGCCGGGTTTCGACGCCATCGCGGCCAAATACCCCAAGCTGGCGAAAACCAATAACCACCTTCACCTGGGCACGCTGGGCACCGGCAATCACTTTGTCGAAGTGTGCCTGGACGAGGCGGACCGGGTCTGGTTCATGTTGCACTCCGGTTCTCGCGGCGTGGGCAACGCCATCGGCAATCTGTTCATCGAACTGGCCCAGGCGGACATGCGCGGGCATATCGCCAATCTGCCGCACCGCGAGCTGGCCTATTTCGAAGAAGGCAGCCGTCATTTCGACGACTACGTGGAAGCGGTGGGCTGGGCCCAGGACTACGCGCGCCAAAACCGCCTGTTGATGATGCGCCAGGCGGTGGACGCCGCCCGCGGCGTGATAAGCAAGCCCTTCGACGCCGAAGTGGAAGCGGTGAACTGCCACCACAACTATGTGCAGCGCGAGACCCACTTTGGCCGCGAGGTGCTGGTGACGCGCAAGGGCGCGGTGGCCGCCCACAAGGGCCAGCTGGGCATCATTCCCGGCTCCATGGGTGCCAAGAGCTTCATTGTGCGCGGCCTGGGCAATGAGGAAGCCTTCTGTTCCTGCAGCCACGGCGCCGGGCGCGCGATGAGCCGCACCGAAGCCAAGCGCCGCTTCGACCTGGAAGACCAGCGCCGCGCCACCGCCCATGTGGAATGCCGCAAGGACGCCGAGGTGATCGATGAAATCCCGATGGCTTACAAGGACATCGACGCGGTGATGGCGGCGCAGTCCAGCCTGGTGGAGGTGGTGCACACCTTGCGCCAGGTGGTGTGCGTGAAAGGATGAGCGGCGGTTCATGATCGGGCGCGCGGCGGGGCGGGCCAGCGCGGGAGCGGTTTTTAAGCTTCTTTGCTAGCCGTCCGGCCTGCGCGCGGCGGACATTGAACAGCAGCTAAAGCAAGCCCCTAGGCAGGGCTGGAGACAAAGATAATGCGAGAATTTTTATTTCAACACCCGCTGGAAGACGCGATGCGCGAGCGGGTGCGGCGCGAACTGGACGCGCTGGAAGGACGGCACCGGGTGCGAGTGCTTTACGCCTGTGAATCCGGCAGCCGCGCCTGGGGTTTTCCGTCGCCGGACAGCGATTACGACGTGCGCTTCATCTACGTGCACGAGCCGGAATGGTATTTGCGCGTGATGCCGCAGCGCGACGTGATCGAACTGCCGATCAACGATGAGCTGGACATCAGCGGCTGGGAACTGCGCAAGGCGCTGCGCCTGCTGCAAGGCTCCAACCCCACGCTGTGCGAATGGCTGCAATCGCCGCTGGTGTACCGGGCGGACCCGCAGGCGCTGCGGTTGCTGCGCGGCCTGGCGCCGGACTTCCGCTCGGACCTCAAATGCCGTTGGCACTACCTGGCGATGGCGCGCAAAAACTTCGACGCCCACCTGCAGGGCGACAGCGTGTGCCTGAAAAAATACCTGTACGTGCTGAGAGCCCTGTTGGCGGTGCGTTGGCTGGACGCCGGCCGCGGCATGCCGCCGACGCGTTTCGCCCAACTGGCCGCCGGCACCGTAGACGACGCCGAACTGGCCGCCGAGATCAACCGCCTGCTGGCGGTGAAGATCGCCTGCGGCGAGACCATGCGCGGACCGCGCCGCCCGCGGATCCACGCTTTCATCGAGCGGCAGCTGGCGGCGGCGGAACCGGCGCCGGCCCTGGCGCGGCCCAGCGGCGACAACGCGCGGCTGGACCAAGCCTTGTGGCGGCTGGCCAGGCCGCTAGACCATGAGCTGAAATTGGTGTCCAGCTGAAAGGACAGCATTGCGTATTCCATCGGGATAATAAGATGTGGGCGGCGGGCGGTCCGGACTTGCGCCGGACGCCGCCGTCCTGACATCAACCCGGGGGTATCCTGATGAGCTACACCAATGTCGAATCCAGGCCTGGCCAACAGCCGCGCCATGGCCAAGTGTTCAAGCCGGAATCGCGCGGCCAGTTCTGCGTGGACGGCGTCAACGCCCAATGCCCGCTGCAAAGCTGGCAGGTCAACGGCCTGGAAGGCGGCAAATTCTTCCCCGCCGGCGCGGGCGGCCTGCGCGACCCGCTGGCGCCGGACGACGTGGCCAATGTGGCCCCGCCGGCGGACGGCAAGATCGCCAGCGCCGGCCAGGCCTTCGCCGCGGTGCTGGACGAGCAGAGCGCCGAGCGTTGGCACAAGCACCCGGTCAAATCCGGTCAGGCGCAGGAATTCCATTGGAGCTATCACGCTGTCCACCTGACCCGGCGCTGGAACTACTTCATCACCAAGCCCGGCTGGAATCCCAGCCAGCCGCTGAGCCGCGCCCAGTTCGAGTCCGAGCCTTTCTATAAAGTGGAACTGACCGCCCAGCCTTACTGGTCCCACGGCGCCGAACTGATGCCGCCGGACCCCACCATCCATAACGTCAGGCTGCCGGAGCGCCAGGGCTATCACGTGGTGCTGGCGGTCTGGGAAGTGGCCGACACCGGCAACGCCTTTTATCAGGTGATCGATTTCGACTTCAGCTGATCGACGCGCATCGCGCAAGGCGCGGCGGCCTGGGCCGCCGCTGTCGTCTCCATGAAAGGAAGGGCAGATGAATCAATTCGCCAAGCCGGAACGGCGCGCGCTGAGCGACGACGCCTCATTGATGCCGGAGATCGCGGGCAACTTCTTGATGGGCTTCTGGCACAACTGGCCGTCGGAGCCGGGCAACGGCTACCAGCGCGGCCAGTCCGCGGACCTGCCGCTGGCGGAAACCCCGGCCGACTACAATATCGTGGCGGTGGCCTTCATGAAGGGCGCCGGCATTCCCACTTTCAAACCCTACAATCTGAGCGATCAGGCCTTCCGCGAACAAGTGGGCGAACTCAATCGCCAGGGGCGGGCGGTGCTGATCTCGCTGGGCGGCGCGGACGCCCACATCGAACTGCATGCCGGGCAAGAGCAAGCGCTGGCCGACGAAATCGTCCGCCTGGTGGAAACCTACGGCTTCGACGGCCTGGACATCGATCTGGAGCAAAGCGCCATCGCCGCCGCCGACAACAGCGCGGTGATCCCGGCCGCGCTCAAGCGGGTCAAAGACCGTTACGCCGCCGAGGGCCGCGGCTTCATCATCAGCATGGCGCCGGAATTCCCCTACCTGAAGACCGGGGACAAATACGCGCCTTACCTCGCCGCGCTGGACGGCTATTACGACTTCATCGCCCCGCAGTACTACAACCAGGGCGGCGACGGCGTCTGGGTGGACGAGCTGAACGCCTGGCTGTCTCAGGACAACCAGGAGCAAAAAGAAGACTTTCTTTATTACCTGACCGATAGCCTGATCAACGGCAGCCGCGGCTTCCTGCGCATTCCGGCGGACAAGTTCGCCATCGGCCTGCCGGCCAACAACGACGCCGCCGCCACCGGCTATGTGGCGGACCCCGGCGCGGTGTACCGCGCCTTCAGCCGCCTGGCTGCCGACGGCAATCCCATCCGCGGCTTGATGACCTGGTCCGTCAACTGGGACGCCGGACGCGACGCCGGCGGCCGGCCGTACGACTGGGGCTTTGTCCGCGACTACGCCGAACTGATCCACGGCGAAAGCGGCGGCAACCGGCCGGGCGCGCCGCAAAACCTCAAGGTGGACAGCCGCAGCGACACCGCCATCAGCCTGAGCTGGGACGCCTCCCAGGGCGGCGAACAGCCGGTGGCGCATTACCAGCTGCACCGCGACGGCCAGCCGGCGGGGGAGACCAGCGCGCTCAACTACCTGGACAGCGGCCTGCGGCCCGGCACCGCCTACCGTTATTTCGTCACCGCGCTGGACGCCGCCGGCCACGCCTCCGGCCCCAGCAACAGCGTGAGCGCCAGCACCAGCGGCGGCGGGCCGGAGCCGGAGTTTCCGGAGTGGTTGAACGAGCACGACTACCAGGTGGACGACGGCGTCAGCTACCAGGGCCAGCTTTACCGCTGCCTGCAAGCGCACCGTTCCAACCCCGGGTGGACGCCGGACGTGGCCTTCACCCTGTGGCGGCTGGCCTGAGCCTAGCCTGGCGGCCCGCCGCGGCGGCGGCGGGCTGATTAAAGCTTGCGGGATGAGCGGCGCCGCTTACGGCCGCTTGGCCGCCCAACTGGCGAAGCGCTGCTCCAGCGCCTCGCCGTGATCGGTCCAGAAGGCGGCGTCCATCGCCAGCGAGCCGGCCATATTGGCCGGGTGGCTGGGCAGCTCGGACTGAACCGCCGCCGGCAACAGGCTGAGCGCCTTGCGGTTGCTGGGGCCGTAGGGCATCTGCTCCGAATACAGCTTTTGCTGCTCCGGCCGGCTGGCGAAGGCGATGAACTTCAGCGCCTCGTCCTTGTTGGGCGAGCCCTTGGGAATGGCCCAGTAGCTGAACTCGCTGATATTGTTGCGCCACACCATGCGCAGCTTGCGGCCCTCGCGCCGCGCCAGGCTGATGCGGCCGTTGTAGGAAGAACTCATCACCACGTCGCCGGACAGCAGGTATTGCGGCGGCTGGGCGCCGCTTTCCCACCACTGGATATAGGGCTTGAGCTGATCCAGCTTGCGAAAGGCGCGGTCCACCCCGGCCGGCGTGGCCAAGGTTTTGTAAACCTCGGCCGGCGGCACGCCGTCCGCCAATAGCGCGATCTCCAGCGTGTAGGGCGCGCCGCGGCGCAATGCCCGCTTGCCGGGGAAACGCTTCACGTCCCAGAAATCGCGCCAGCTTTGCGGCGCGGTTTTCAGCTTGTCCTCGTTGTAAGCCAGCACCATGGAGGCCAGGAACATGCCGATGGCGCAAGGCTGGGCCGCGCCGGGCACAAAGTCCGCCTTGTCGCCTATCCGCCTGTAATCCAGCCTCTCCAGCAAGCCCTCCTCACAGCCGCGCCCCTGCGCCGCGGCGTCCACCTCCACCGCGTCCCAGCGCGAGCGGCCGGTGGCCGCCATCGCCTTGATCTTGGCGAACTCTCCGTTCCAGGCGTCCGCGACGATGCGCACGCCGCTTTGACGTTGATAGGGCGCGTAATAGGCGCGCGATTGCGCCGCCTGGTTCTCGCCGCCGTAGGACACCACCACCAGCTGGTTGGCGGAGGCGACGCCGCCGGCCAGCAGGCTGGCGGCGATGCTCAGATGCGTCAATTTCATGATCGGTCTCCTCTGATGCTGCGTGGCCGGCTTATCCGCGCCGGCCGGGACAGTCTAGGAAGCGATCAAAAAACTGTAAAATTTATTTTGATTTTATTAAAAAACTGTTGCGGCATCGGCAGGCTTTGAGCGGGCCGGGCGCTGCGCAAGCCCGCGGGGGAAAAAACGAAAACCGCTGAGGGAGCGGCTTTGCTGGGGGGCATTTCGACGCGGTACTCGCCGTGCAACGCTTCACGACGCGCAGCAGATCGCAAACAGGCTCTTCAAAGTCTCGCGGGCTAAGGCGAGACAAGGCGAAAACGAGCGAAAAAGCGGAATGTACACGTGCTACATGCGCATTCTGAAGATGGTTTCAACGCCGTATCGCTGAAGCGCAGCAGACTTTGGCCTGGTTCTCAGAAGCTGGGCGGAGTAATCACCCATATCACGATGGTCTCGCTGCTGCCCGGGTTGCGGTAGCGGTGCGGCTCGCTGCTGGAATAGGCGAAGCTGTCGCCCTGTTCCAGATGGAACTGGCGCTCGCCGACAAACAACTCCAGCGAGCCCTTGAGCACAAAGCCGGCTTCCTCGCCGTTATGGCTGTAGCCCTCGTCGCAGCTGGCGCCGGGCGGGATCAGGCAATGGATCATCTCCAATTGGCGCTGGTTCTTGGGCGTCAGCAAATGGTCGACGAAACCGCTCTGGTAATCCAGCCGCGGCCGTTGATCGCGGCGCACGATGTAGTCCTTCTCGTCCTCGGCCTGTTCGGCGGCGCCGTTGAAAAACCACTGCACCGTCACGCCCAGGCTGCGGGCGATATTCACCAGCGCGTTGATGGACGGTTGGGCCAGCTCGCGTTCGATCAGGCTGATGTGGCCGACGGACAGGCCGCTGGTTTCGGCCAGCCGGCTCAGCGTCAGGCCCTGGCGTTTGCGCAGTTGGCGGATGCGGGCGCCCAGCTGCAGCGGGGCGTCGGCGGCGGATGTTGCGTTTTTGCTCACGATGAAATCCTGTGCCGCGGCGTGTGTTCGCGGTTCTGACTTGTATTTTATTAAAAAAATTTGCAATAAATTTTAATTTAAGCAAAATCAAACTGCCATAGAGCTGGCGTCCGCCAAACCCGATCAAAGGTCCACGCGATGAGCACCTTGTTCCCCTTGCTGTTCTCCCCGCTGCGCATCGGCCCGGCGCTGCTGAAGAATCGTATCATGTCCACCGGCCACGACACCGTGCTGCCGGTGGACGGCCGGGTCAGCCCGGCGCTGGTGGCCTACCACCGGGCGCGGGCGCGCGGCGGCGTCGGCCTGATCGTGCTGCAAGTCTCCGGCGTCCACGAAACCGCGCACTACACCTCGCACGCCCTGATGGCCACCGACGACAGCTGCGTGCCCGGCTACCGGCAACTGGCCGAGGCCGTGCACGCCGAAGGCTGCAAGCTGTTCGCCCAGCTGTTCCACCCCGGCCGCGAAATCATGGAAAGCGCCGACGGCCTGCTGAGCGTGGCCTACGCGCCTTCGGCGACCCCCAGCGAGCGCTTCCACGTGCAGCCGCGCGCGCTGAGCCGCGAAATGATAGATGAAATCATCGCCGGCTACGGCGCGGCCGCAAGGCGGCTGCGCGCCGCCGGCGTGGACGGCGCCGAGATCGTCGCCAGCCACGGCTATCTGCCGGCGCAATTCCTCAACCCCCAAGTCAACCGCCGTGAAGACGGCTACGGCGGAGGCGACGCCGGCCGGCTGCGCTTCCTGCGCGAAGCGGTGGCCGCCGCCCGCGCCGGCGGCGGGCCGGGCTTTGTGGTGGGCCTGCGCATCTCCGCCGGCGAGGAAGAAGGCGAGGGCATGGACGCCGAGCGGGCGCTGGCGGCCACGCGGGCGCTGGAGAGCGAACTGGACTACGTCAGCCTGGTGGCCGGCAGCTCCGCCACCCTGGGCGCGGCCATCCACATCGCGCCGCCGATGGCGCTGCCGGCCGCCTACCTGGCGGCGCAAGCGGCGCGCTTCAAGCGCGCGCTGAGCATCCCGGTGCTGCTGGCCGGGCGCATCAACCAGCCGCAGGAAGCAGAACAATTATTGGCCGGCGGACAGGCCGATGCTTGCGGCATGACCCGCGCGCTGATCTGCGACCCGGAGCTGCCGGCCAAGGCCGAGCAGGGCCGGCATGAGGACATCCGCGCCTGCATAGGCTGCAACCAGGCCTGTATCGGCCGCTTCCACCGCGGCCTGCCCATCTCCTGCATCCAATACCCGCAAAGCGGCCGCGAACTGGAATACGGCGAACTGCGGCCGGCCGCCGCGCCGCGGCGAGTGCTGGTGGCCGGCGGCGGCCCGGCCGGCATGAAGGCGGCGGTGATCGCGGCGCAGCGCGGCCACCAGGTCAGTCTGTACGAAGCCGGCCCGCAACTGGGCGGCCAGGCGCTGCTGGCGCAACTGCTGCCCGGCCGCGCGGAATTCGGCGGGCTGATCACCAATCTGGAACGGGAACTGCAACTGGCCGGCGTGGAAGTGAGGCGCAACGTCAGGGTGGACCGCGAACTGGTGCGGCGGCTGGCCCCGGACGCGGTGGTGGTGGCCACCGGCGCGCGGCCGCGCTGGCCGGCGCTGGAAGGCGGCGGCGCCATGCAAGTGCTGGACGCCTGGCAAGTGCTGCGCGGCGAGGCGGTGCGGGGCGGCAAGGTGCTGGTGGCGGACTGGCGCTGCGACTGGATCGGGCCCGGCATCGCGTTGCGGCTGGCCGCCGCCGGCCACCAGGTGAGGCTGGCGGTCAACGGCACCCATGCCGGCGAAGCGCTGCAAATGTATGTGCGCGACCACCTGGCCGGCCAACTGCAACGCGCCGGCGTGACGGTGACGCCGTACGCGCGCCTGTACGGCCACGACGACGACAGCGTGTATCTGCTGCACACCGCCAGCGAGGAAGCCATGGTGGAGAGCGAAGTGGACTGCCTGGTGCTGTGTCAGGGGCACCAGGCCGAGGACGGTTTATGGGAGGAGCTGAGCGGCTGCGGCGCCGAACTGCACGCGATAGGCGATTGCCTGGCGCCGCGCACCGCGGAAGAAGCCGTTTATGAAGGCATGCGGCTGGGCTGGCGTTTGTAGCCGCCGTCAGCCGGCGATATGCGCCGTCAGAACCTGTTCAAAGTCTCGCGAGCAAGGGCGAGACAAGGCGAAAACAAGCGAAAAAGCGGAATGTACTCGTGGTACATGAGCATTTTGAGCTTGTTTTTAACGCCGTATCGCAGAAGCGCAGCAGACTTTGAACAGGTTCTCAGGCCGCTGGCGTCGGCGGCTACCTGTTCGCCCAAAGTTTGGCCGTCCGGGTAATCGCCGCCGTTCTGGCGGCGGAAGGGAATGGGCGCTTCGTCGAACACCCCAAGCAGCCTTTGCCGCCAGGCGTCCTTGGCCGCGTCCATACCGGCGGCGGAAAGACGGTTGGCGTCGTATACCGCATGGGTGGGCAGCACCTCCATGCCGGGGTAGAACAGGCCGCCGTGTGTCACAGGAAACAACAGTTGCTCCAGCGGCCCGTTGATGCCGCGCGGGCCGTAGTCCCGCTCCTGCCCGCCCACCATCGCGGCCAGCATCGCGCGTTTGCCGCTCAGCGCGCCGTCGCCGTAGCGCCAGCGGTTGCCCTCGTTGCGGTAGCCATAGGCGAAGCCGTAAAAACCTGTTTACGATCTTGCGAGCTAAGGCGAGACAAGGCGAAAACGGCTGAAGAAGCGGAATGTACATGTTGTACATGAGCATTCTGAAGACGTTTTCAACGCTGTATCGCCAACGCGCAGCTGATCGTAAACAGGTTTTAAGCGTAGACTCGGTCAATCCAACCTTTATGCAAGGCGGGCAGGGCGTACCACCATAGCGGAAACAGCATGATCAACAATCCGTCGCCAGCCGCTTGCGCTGCTTTGCCGCGCCAGCGCGGCGAATTGGGCGGTCAGCGACGCCGGGTCCGGGTGGGCGTGGATGATGAGAGCTTGTCGGTTCATGCGGCCTCCAAGAGTTTCACGGTGGAAAGCCGCCAGTCTGACGCGCGGTCAACTATTCGTGAAATCACGGTTTTTATTGCTTACTATTCATCAGATGGATACCAAACGACTCGACCTCAATCTGCTGGTAACGCTGGAAGCCTTGCTGGTGGAACAGAACGTGACGCGCGCGGCCGCGCGGCTGAGCTTGAGCCAGCCGGCGGTGAGCGCGCAATTGAACCGCCTGCGCGAGTTGTTTGACGACCCGCTGCTGGTGGCCGTCCACCGCGGCATGTATCCCACGGCCAAGGCGCTGGAAATGTTCGAGCCCTTGCGCAAGGCGCTCAACGAAGTGCGCGCCACCGTGGCCGGACATCAGGATTTTGAGCCGGCCAGCGCGGACCTGACCGTGGCCATCGCCTGCACCGATTACCTGCAAGCCGCGTTGCTGATCCCGCTGGCGCGGGAACTGCGCAAAAGCGCGCCCGGCGTGAGGGTGGCGGTGCGCGCGCTGGACCTGCACCGGCTGGAAGCGCAACTGGAGCAGGGCGATCTGGACCTGGCGCTGCTGACCCCGCCGGCCGCCCCGTCCAAGCTGCAAAGCTGCCGTCTGTTTGACGAACACTATGTGCTGATAGGCCGCCGCGACCACCCCACCCTGAAAGAAGGGCTGAGCGTGGAAGAATACGCGGCCTTGGACCACGTCATTGTGTCCTTGGACGGCAACGGCTTCTTCACCCCGGTGGACCGCACGCTGGCGGCGCTGGGCCTGCGCCGCAACGTGGCCTTGTCCGCCGCGTCCTTCCTGTTTGTGCCGGAAATGGTGGCCCAGTCCGACTTTGTCGCGCTGGTGCCGCAGCGCCTGGTGCAAGACCGCGGCGACGCGCTGAAGCAAGTGGAGTTTCCGCTGCCCACCGAAAGCTTTGAAGTGGGCATGGCCTGGCACGACCGCACCCAGCAGCACCCCGGCCATCGCTGGATGCGGGACTTCATCATCACCCTGGTCAATGCGCAGGCGGGGTTGGCGGCGGATGCGGTGCCTCTCTCTTAGACCCGCTAACAAAACCCCTGATTCTGCGTTGCGCCTCCTTGCCGTACGACTTGTACGGCCTGCGTCGGCGCGCCTTGGCTCAGGTTCTCTGCGAGGTGTTGTTAGCGGCTCTTAGAACCGGTTTACGATCTGCTGCGCGTCGTGAGACGTGGCACGGTGAGTACCGCTTCGCAATGCTCATGTACCGCGCGTACATTCCATTTTCTCAGCCGCAACGCCTTGTCTCGCCTTAGCTCGTGAGATCGTAAACACGTTCTTAGAACCGGTTACGTTCCGCTGCGCTAATGGCTTGTTCCTGCCGGGGCTGGCGGCTGGTGGGTATCGCCTGCGGCTCCACCCACCCTACCCATGACGAGCGGCCGCGCGTAGGGTGGGTGGAGCGTAGCGATACCCACGCGGAACCCCGCTGCGCCGCACAAGATGATGGCGGCGATCCACCTTACCGGACCCCGCCGGCTTGACGCCCTCCCACTCCTCCTCAACAATAGCCCCGCGCCGCAGCAATCGCGGCGCTCGGGATTAGCCTCCCGCTTATGAGTTCTTACTGCGGATGCGCTGTTTCCACAGCGTATCCGCTGCCATTGCTTTGCCTATTCGGGCGGGCCATGGCAAGTGGCGCCCTCGCGGGCGCGCCGGCTTTCGTAAGAACTCACCGGTAGGCTAACTCTTGTCATGTGCCCGCCCTGCCGCCTTGCGGCCGGGCCCTTCTGCTCAGGAGGTTGCAAATGGTAAAGCTAGTCCGTCCGGTGCTAGGCATCGAAATCTCTCCGTCCGCTACTGAAACCCAAGACGTCCATCAGGATGCCTCTCAACTCCCGCCGCTAGGGCCGCGCTCCCGCTACCGGTTTGCCGGTCCCCACGCCAAAGACCTCAGCCTGCCCTTCATCCGCCGCATCAAAGGCCGCACCTATCCGCATTACTGGCAGCCGGCCGAGGCCAAGGATGAATGTGAAGCCCGCGCCTTGGGCCATCAGTACGCCGCCCATCTGGCGCAGATGCTGAAACTCAACCGCCAGCACTCCGCGCGCGGCCTGTTGTTCCGCATCGCCAGCGATATGGATTTCAGCCAACGCGGCCACCGCCGCCGCATGTGCAAGAGCTTCTTCAACTATCTGGAGTTGTTGTTGAACCTGGGGGTGGAGCAGGTGGACCTGCCGAGGCATGTGGAGGCGGTGAACCGCCTCCATCTCAGCCTGGACGAGTTGGAGGCCTTACCGCGTAAGTTGGGGCGGAAGAAGAGGGGGTAAGCTGGGAAGGGCAGCCGGCCCCGGGCGCGGGGCTGGCTATTGGGGACGGGGCTATCCCTCAGTGGCGGATACTAAGACTGGTTGCCTTCGGTCTAAATGGTCATTCAAAGCGAATTTCCTACTCGGTGGAAGCAACCGGACCTAGCTCCTCGGCTTTAGCCAAGGCCTGGGCAATCCGGTTTAGTATGTTTGGTTGTAGTTTCTTGTCATATAGCAGTTTTTTATAATCATCAGAAAGTTGGCCGGTAATGACAACATGGCCATCTTGCTGGATTTTAATTTTGTTCGTGTCCATTAGGCGGTGTAAGTCAGCTCGTAACAAAATACCATTTTCAATCACCTCTGCACCGCCATGCTTAGACGCAATGATGTGTGCAGCTTCTAATGTCGCTTCAGTGGTTTCACCACTGATAGCACAACAGCTATCTATGCTCAGCAGTGCGGCACGGAACTGAGTCTGTTCGCGCTCCATCTTGGTTGTTGTTGTACGTTTCTTTGCCTTGAAAAGACCATCAAGCCGTGTCCATTTTACCGTTCCATCATAGTCGTGATTATCTGCCCCATCCCAAGTAGCAGTACCACTCTGTGCTCCTGGCTCAATGACAATGGTAGATGTACCCCAGTAAGTATTTTCATTGGGTAAGTGAGGATTATTTTCTGGAGTATATCTAATTGTAAGTGTAAATACGCCATCAACATGCTGTGTAATGTCGCTGCTGGTGGTGTAGTGTAGAAATTTTTTCTTTTCTGGCCACCATTCGTTTGTTGTCTTGATTTTTACATCGGTAGAAAGTGAATCTAAATCGATGTTGATGTACTCTGTGGGATGCCACCATGAAATTTTGATACCTTTTTCAAACATTTTTCACCTCCAAAAATTATGCGATCTGATAATCTATACGACAAGCTTGTTGCGACTGAGTGCAGTCGTGGTTAATGGGTGCTGCCATATTGTTTTCAGGTTTGTATAGCATACAAATTGAAGTGGTGCCTTAAGCTTCCACTATCGATTATCGTCACCCTTTGCACATGATGCAATTAGACAGAAAATGGAATTTATAAAGAACAACTCGGAGTTTATGTGTAAACATGTGGTTACCCATTTTCTTATCTGAAGACAACTTGAATTGATCCGTTTATGAAGAAATAGAAGCTTCGGTGTCAGATTCGCCACAGTGCTCCTTCGTCGTCCTGATGAAAGAGGCTACTGCTGTCACCTCAGTGGCCGGCAAACGAGAGACGATTCAGTTGACACTCCCCCGCTGAACTGAGAACCTTCCCGCTTCCATTTTTTTGTTATTGCCCGCCATGAAAATCACCGCCAACACCGCCGTCACCCTGCGCATGAAAGTCACCGACAGCCAGGGCCTGGTTTACGACGATGGCAAGAAGCCCGTCTCCTACCTGCACGGCGATTACGATAACCTGTTCGCCAAGCTGGAAGCCGCGCTGGAAGGCCAGGAATCGGGTTTTCAAACCACGCTGGAACTGGCTACCGAAGACACCTTCGGCGCGCGCGACGAAGCCCTGGTGACCACCATGCCCAAGTCGGACTTCCCGCCCGGCGTGAAGGTAGGCGGCCAAATCCAGCGCATCGGCCCGGATGGCGAGCCGCGTTACTACTTCGTCACCAAGATCAAAGGCCCCACGGTATTGTTGGACGGCAACCACCCGCTGTGCGGCAAAGCCCTGCGCTTTGCCGTCAAAGTGGTGGACGTGCGCGCGGCCACGGCCGAGGAAATCGCTCACCAGCATGTGCATGGAGAGCACGGGCATCAACACTGATTCCCCCGCTTCATACAGACAAAGCCCTCCCCGTTTGGGAGGGCTTTGTTTTGTCTGGACCCCACCTAATTATTTGGCGTTGCTTATCGGCAGGGCGGCATTTTCGGACTGCGGCCCGCAGGCTCTGACCTATTCGGAGATGGAGGCGTGGGCACATGTCACCCGGCGGCGGCGCACTGGGAGGTAGGCCTTGCTTCGGCGTCTGGATAATGCGTACCTATTCATCCAAGCGATGGATGAAGGCGAGTTTATGCAAGATGTTCTTGAAGACGGCGAGGCCGCGGCCCTTGATGAGAATGCTTAGAACGTGTTTACGATCTCGCGAGCTAAGGCTAGACAAGGCGTTGCGGCTGAGAAAGCGGAATGTACATACGGTACATGAGCATTTCGAAGATGGTTTCAACGCCGGATCGCCGATGCGCAGCAGATCGTAAACACGTTCTTAGTGCGTGAACCATGCCGCCTGAGTTG
The DNA here is from genome assembly GCF_021496765.1 of Chromobacterium sp. Beijing. Lineage (NCBI taxonomy): Bacteria > Pseudomonadati > Pseudomonadota > Betaproteobacteria > Neisseriales > Chromobacteriaceae > Chromobacterium > Chromobacterium sp. Beijing. Next base: position 2,505,465 of record NZ_CP053750.1, on the reverse strand, counting down.
TGCTATGATTTGTACAATAATTGTCGATTTGAGCGAGGAACACCGTGAAAGCGCTTACCTACAGCCACACCCGCCAGCACCTGGCCGAAGTCATGCGTCAAGTGAACGAAGACCGGGCGCCGGTGATCGTCACCACCCAGCGCGGTGAACCGGTGGTGATCATGTCGCTGGCCGACTACAACGCGCTGGAAGAAACCGCCTACCTGACGCGCTCCCCTGAAAATGCCAAGCGTCTGGCCGATGCGGCGGCAAGGTTTCACAGCGGAGCGGTCAAAGAGAGAACGCTTCTCGAAGACGAGGGCGAGTAATGCAGATCAAGTTTGATGACAACGCATGGGAGGATTACCTCTACTGGCAGCAGAGCAGCAAGCCTACTCTCAAGCGCATCAACGCTCTGATCAAGGACATCCAGCGCAACCCGTTTGAGGGGATCGGCAAGCCTGAGCCGCTTAAGCACCAGTTTGCTGGCTTCTGGTCGCGCCGCATCGATGATGAGCATCGGCTGGTCTACGCTGTCCAGAGCAACGTTCTGACCATCTTGCAGTGCCGCTACCACTACTAAGGCCCGCTAACAAAACCTCGCAGAGAAGCTGAGCCAAGGCGCGCCGATTAGCTAGCGAGATCGTAAACACGTTCTAAGCACAATTGCCAAGGCATTGAGTCCGCTGCGCGGATGATGATTTAGTAGGGGCCGCGGCCTACCGTGCACGGCACACAGTGCGCGGCTACTTTCGTCTCGCAGGATGCCGCCGGCTTGACGCCCTCCCGCTCCTCGACACCTTCGGCGCGCGCGACGAAGCCCTGGTCACCACCATGCCCAAGTCGGACTTCCCGCCCGGCGTAAAGGTAGGCGGCCAAATCCAGCGCATCGGCCCGGATGGCGAGCCGCGTTACTACTTCGTCACCAAGATCAAAGGCCCCACCGTCTTGCTGGACGGCAACCACCCGCTGTGCGGCAAAGCCCTGCGCTTTGCCGTCAAAGTGGTGGACGTGCGCGCGGCCACGGCTTAGGACGTTGTTCACCAGCATGTGCGCCGTGAACACGGGCTCAGCACTGATTGCACCGGCCTCATACAAACAAAGCCCTCCTCAAGCGGAGGGCTTTTTTTGTCTGGGGCTTGGTGGCTTGGGTGGTGGCGATTTGCTGCTAACCTCCCATCCTGTCGTACTCGCGCTATCGTTTTGCAAGCATGGCAAATACCTCAGCCTATCTCTTAACAGGTGTTTATCAATAAATGACAGTTGATTTTTTAATAAATAGAAAGTGATTTTTCTTGCTCGGAATAACTTCGATCGACAACAAACTCTTCGTTGTCGAGCTGTGGTGATATTTGAGAAGTGGCAAATATTAACTGATAGTCACATTCATATTTTCGGGTTTCATTAACTATTATTTCTTGTAGTCTATGGCTTCGTGCTAATTCCATGCCCCCATCTTCTATGCCATCTAGAATTAATAATCTAGGTAATCTCATGTAGCTTAGTTGGGTTGAGGCAGTTAACATGGCTATATGAAATAAATGTCTTAAAACAACTGTTGAGCTTTCAGAAAATTTTCTTGAGCCATTAACAGTGATCTGATTGTCTTCAAAGCTAATGCTTATTTCTTTTGCGTTCTCAAACTCACTCTGCCTTGGCAAGTCGCTTTTTAATAAATGAGTAAGATTTTCTGTAATAATAGAGTATGTTTCTTTTTTTCGGATGTCTTGGACAAATGACAATTTGTCAATGCTTGATTTTAAGTTGATAATTTGAATTTCGAGCTCTTCTAAGCGCTCTCTCAGGCCATTAATAGTAGATGCTAATTTTTGCTGCTCAAATAAATTTTTAATTTCTTGATCAAGTTCCCCAAGTTTTCTAGCGCTTGCTTCAATTAATTCTTCTGTGGCAGACGACCAGTTATTGGCTTGTAGGTAATATTGGCTCTCGAGTTGATTTAATTTTTTTGAGAGGGATGGAATTTCTATTTTAAGCTTTGATATTTGATCAATTTTCTCATTTAAAATTATTGTTGACTCTTTTAGCTGAATTGCGAGTTCATTACGCATTCTTATGATTTGGGTGTTTGCTGAATCTGCATCCAAATGTTGGCAACATAAGCCGCAGCTATTTTCATCGGAGGGGCGCTTTAGTTCTGATAAGCATGCTGGACATACATGGAAATTTAGTTTTCCAAAACTAGATCTAACAACTGTTGAATCTCTAAGATTTTCAAGTCTGAGCTGAATTTCACTAATAAATCTTTCTGTGTCTGCGGCTTCAAATTCATGTTTTTGTAATTTGTTCCTGCTGTGAAGGAATTCTAGCTTTGCTTTACTCAAGTTTTCGCGGAGTTGAGCCTCAATAGAGTTGTCTTTGTTTTTATGCTCTGAGGTATTTCGGCCTGCTTTCAATTCGGAAAGTTTTTTGAACTCTGTATTTCTATTCTCTTCAGCGTCAATAATTAGGCTTGATAGAAAATTAATGTCGGAAATTTGTCCAGACTTGGCCAGAACAGTATATATTCCTTTTAGCTCTGAGTTTAATTTGTCGCGTTCCTTCTCTAGGTCTCGTAGAGTAATTTGATTTGTGTACAGTTCATCGTTGTAAATTCCACACAAATAATTTCCTACGGTACTTCTAGTTAGGCTTGTATCAAATGAATCATCTCGAAAAATTGGACTGTGCAAAGATGGTTGATCTGCATATATAACCCTCAGCATTTGATGGGTCGTAATATTCGATGCGCCATCACCTTTTGCCTCAGGTAAATGTAAAACCATTTGTAATGCTTGAGTAAAACTAATTTTTTCTGCGCTTCTTTTAAATGGGTATGTTTCCCAGTCTGTTGCTGGAGCTAAGAGAGCTTTTTCTAGGGGCCCCAGTAGACCTTAAAAGGTTGCATAGGTTTATCAACAACATCACGAATGACTGTAACTATTTTATCGTTGAGATGAATCTCTGCAATGGCTTGACTGCATAGTAATGCCTCTTTATTCCATGGTATATTTTCTGCGCCTAGAGTAAAGGCAATAAAATTCAATATGGTAGTTTTTCCAGAGCTATTCTTGCCACTGAGGATATTAACTCCAGAGTGAAACTCTGCATAATAAACTGAGTGACCATCTTTTAGAATTTTAAGCTTGGATAATTTGATTGTGGGATTGTATTGTATCATATCTGTATTCAGCCAGTCCTGTTCTGTTTTTTAAACCTTGAACGCCATAAAGAGGTATTGAAGAAAGACAGTCAACTATGCTGCAATATAGTCCATCTAGTCTTTTAGAAAAATCAGATATCCTTTCAATTACATCATCAGATAGTCTTGCTCCCTTAATGCTAAGCATGCCTAGTTTATATTGATCAATATCTATAAGGTTCGCTGCTATTAAGAAGCCTATAGCAGAATCTTGTATTCCAGATATTTCTTGATAAGTTCGCTTGGTATTCATGGGGCCATGGTATTGATTCTCTGTTTTTAATGCTGCATTTTTTAGTTTGCCGCTGCCTCTTGGTAAACTAATTTCACTTAGTGAGGAAGGGAATGCCAAATAAAAATCTATTATCTTTAGTTTTTCTATTTCAACAGCGCTAAAGCGGCTTAAAATAAAAAAAATTCTGAAAATGCAATGATAAACATCATAGGCAGGATGGTAGATTAACATTTGTCCCACCGAACATGACAATTTCCACCGAGAAAATAAATGAAGCCTAGTAGTTCACTCGGGGTAATGTTTAAATCATTGTCGCCGAGAATCTCTTCGACTGGATTAATTACTTTGTCTGAAATTATAGCGTCAACTTCTATTCTGGATTTTTCAGCCATTACTGCGGGTTGAGCGTGCAGTACAAATTGTGTATATAGTTTTGTCAACAAATAAGTTAGTATGGTTTGCGCTGTTGGTGAAGTTTGAGTTCTCATGATTAGCATAGTTGCTTCTTGCTTAAGGTGGTTGGCAATAATCAGAAGATCTTCTCTATTTGCAGACTTTAACTTGTCTTCTAACCCTCTAACATCACCGCTTGTTAACTTGTTGCAATAGTGTTGCAGCTTGTCATGAATTTCGGTTGCAATCTCATCGTCTTTAGTTTCATTTTTAAGTTTTTCATAAAGTTTATCTAGTGGTCCTCTGGGTCGATAATTATAATTGTTGTTTTCATTATAATTGCCGCCAACAAGATTGCCGGCAACTTGATTTCCTTTTTGAGTAAGCATTGTGTTGTCTCACTTGTTTATGGTTGTTTTGTCACCGCCAGTTAGATCACCATTTACAATATTGTTTTTTTGATTTGTGTAACTGTTATTGCTATTTTTGATAGATGTAATAACAGTTTTTATGGTGTATCCAGAAATTAATCCTGTAAGAAAGGTAATTATGTGAGACCAATTCATTTTTATACTCCTTTTTGAGTTAAAAACACTCTAATGGTTGAGAGGGTAATAAAGCTTATTTGTTTTTAGAAAATATTTGCTGCGTTATTCCTGATTAGGCATAAGTGTGAAATTTTTGAGAGATTTACTGTAAACATTGTTTCACATAAACAGGAATTTATTCTTGATCTGTCTCTATGCCAAGAAAATATTTTCAATAAAACTTATGCAAAAAAGTGGGCATAATTTTTTGATATCAGCTAATGATAAATGTCATTATCGATAATGTATTCTTCTCTGGGTTCTTGCTAGTTTTTAAGAATATTAAATTTCATATGCTTACAGGGTTTTACCTTGCAAACTATGCTAGGTCAGCTGTTTTGATGTTGTTAAATATGGTTTCTCTTCCAAAAATTGGTCAGCTGTTGGCTTCTGTTTTACAAGTGTGGTGAAAGTCCCGAATAGATAGTTATAAGAATTAACTCACTTTCAGAAGGGTGGTCGGCTTTCTCACCCCCCCCGCCGCCACCTTCTCCAAACTCGGCAAGGTATGGATATACAACTTGGCCAAATCCTTGGGGTTGGCGATGGTTTCAAAGTGCTCCATCTTGATGGCCAGGAATTGGCCATTACTGCCATCGCGCACTTCGCCCACTTCCATTGCCTTCAGCGCGCTGATCCAGTACCAGTTCTGGCCCATGTTTTCCTTATCGCAATAGGCGTACCACAGTGGCAGGCGGAACAGCCGCTCGAAGGTGAGCGCTTTTTTGAGTTCTTCCTCCAGGCTGAGGGAGAGTTCGCCGCACCATGGGGTGTAGTTCTTGGCGTCGATGGCGATCATGCCCAGCGAGGGCAACAGGAGCAGGAAGTCCGGTCGCTTGGCTGCGCCTTGGAATAGCGAGGCGAAGCTGTCCTTGTTCTGGCAGATGCCCACATAGGCTAGTTTGTGCTGGTTGAACCAGGCGTTGAGTGCTTTCTCGCCTTCATGGCCTTTTTCCTCCGCCGTGTTGGGGGCGGCCTGGGCTGTGGCGGGCGGCGGATTAGGCGCGGGCGCTTGCGTTGGAACTGGGGTAGCGGCTTGGATAGGCGCTGTTGTTTGTGGTGGCGCGGGTGCGGCGTTGGGTGTTGGGGCCGTCATTGCGGATGGTTTCTGTAAAAGGGTTTTTCTGATGCTTGCGAGCGAAAAGGCCATGGCGTTTGCTCAGATTGGCTTGGTTGGGTGAGGGGAGCGCTTCATCCCGCTTGCCTCGCTTGATCCGCCTGATACGCCGCCTCACGGTCGCTGAACAGGCCCAGGCGCACCAGGCGGGCGAGGATGGCGCCGCGGCTGCGGCCCAGTTGCTTGGCGATGGCCTGGCTGTCCGGCTGGGCCGGGCTGTGCCACAGGGTTTTCAGTTGCTGGTCGTCGGCCACGGTCCAGACCGCGCCTTGCTTGCCGGCTGTGGGCGGCGCGGCGGGTTTGGTGGGCGGCTTTTCCGCGGCGGCGGGTACGTCCCAGAGTGGCGGCAGGTCCAGCGTTTGCATGCGGGCGTTGTCGGCCTGCATCGCCGCTTGCTGGTGCTCGTACAGCCCCAGGTGGACCAACCGGGAGACGATGGCCAGCGGGCTGCGGCCCAGTTTTTCCGATAGTTGGCGTACCGGTGCGGGGGAGGCTTCCCACAGCAGGGCGAGGCGGTTGTCTTCGGCTATGGTCCAGCGCTGGCCCTGGCGCGCGCCGCCGGGGGCCGCTTGCGGCTCGGGCGCGGTGGTCGGGTCCGCGGCGTGTTGTTTGGCGACGCGCTTGAGTTGCTCGTAATACTGCGCGCGCGCCTTGTCCAGCGCCGGGTCCTTGGGGGTGCCCAGCGGGTCGCGCCGGCCGGCCGGGTCTAGGCCCAGGACCAGTTGTTCGACGATTTCGAGTTCTCTCATAGGGATGCCCGGAGCCGGTCTCGCATTGCTTGCGGGGCGGGTGCCGCCGTGGATAAGCCATGTTATCGCCACGGCCGGGTTCTATGCAAATTGAGTTGGTGGCGCGCGGCCCGGGGCCGGGCCGGCGCGCGCTTTAAGCTTCGATTTCTATCAGGGTGGGGTTGGCGGCGGCGGCGGCCTGTTCCAGCGCCTGGCGCAGCAGCGGTTCGGGGGTGCCCAGCGCCAGGGTTTCGGCGCGCCAGCCGTAGGCGCGGGCCAGCGCCGGGAAGTCCGGGGTGTAGAGGTCCACGCCCAGCGGTTCCATATCGGCGGCGCGCATTGCGCTTTTGATTTCGCCGTAGCCGCGGTTGTTGAGCAGCAGCACGATCAGGCGGGCGCGGGTTTCCATCGCGGTGCCCATTTCCGCCAGGGTGAACTGGAAGCCGCCGTCGCCGGCCAGGCAGAGCACCGGCCGGTCCGGTTCGGCCAGCGCGGCGCCGATGGCGGCGGGCAGGCCGTAGCCCAGCGCGCCGAAGCCCACGGAGGCGTTGAACCAGCTGTTGCCGCGCGGCGCGCAAAAGCCCAGGTTGCCGGCGTAGACCAGGCGGGTGGAGTCTCCCACCCAGCGCGCTTGCGGCAGGATGTCGCGCACGCGGTGCAGCCAGGCCAGGTCGGCGGCGTGTTCCGGCTCCATCTCGGCGGCGGCCAGGCGGCGGGCGGCGTCGGCGCGTTCCTCGCCCTGGCGGGCGGCGTCGGTCAGTTGCAGCGTCAGCAGTTGCAGGGTTTCTTTGGCGTCGCCCAATAGCGGCAGGTCGGCGCCGCGGCCGCGGCAGAGTTGTTCCGGGTCGATGTCGACGCGGATCAGCGCGCCGGGCAGGCGGAAGCCGCCGTCCACGTACATGTCGAAGTCGGTGGGCCCCAGTTCGCAGCCCACGGCCAGCACCACGTCGCTGGCGGCGATCAGGCGACGCGCGGCCGGCAGCGAGGGGCTGCAGGACAGGGCCAGCGGGTGGCCGTCCGGCAGCGCGCCGCGCGCGTTGATGGTCATCAGCGCCGGCGCGTCCAGCATTTCCGCCAGCCGGCTCAGTTGCGGCGCGGCCTGGCGCGCGCCGCCGCCTATCAGCAGCAGCGGCCGTTCCGCGCTGGACAGCAGGCGGGCGGCGCGGTCGATGGCGGCGGGGGCGGCCGGCCCGCGCAGCAGCCGCATCGCCGGCGCTTGCGGCGGCGGCAGGCCGTCGGCGGGCGCGGCCATCAGGTCCAGCGGGATTTCGATGTGCACCGGGCGCGGGCGGCCGCCGTCGAACACGGCGAAGGCGCGCGCCAGCACTTGCGGCAGTTCCGCCGCCGCGGTCAGGGTATGGCTGAAGGCGGCGATCTGGCTGGCCAGCGCGTGCTGGTCCGGCAGTTCGTGCAGGTGGCCGTCGCCGGAGCCCAGCTTGCCGCGCGCGTTGACGCCGGAGATGACCAGCAGCGGGATGGAGTCGGCGTAGGCCTGACCCATGGCGGTGGCGATATTGGTGAGGCCGGGGCCGGTGATGACGAAGCAGACGCCGGGTTTGCCGCTGACGCGGGCGTAGCCGTCGGCCATGAAGCCCAGGCTTTGTTCGTGGCGGGCGGCGATGTGGCGGATGCCGCTGCCGGCGAGGCCGCGGTAGAGCTCGATGGTGTGGACGCCGGGGATGCCGAACACGGTGTCGACGCCGTAAGCCGCCAGCCAGGCGGTGAGGTAGCTGCCCAGGGTGGCGCTCATGCGGATTCCTTTTGTCTTGGCGCGGCGGCGCGCAGTTGACCGGCGAAGCGGACGATGCGGCGGCAGGCTTCGGCCAGGCGTTCGTCGTCCACCACCAGGCCCAGGCGGATGAAGCCGGCGGCGGTGGGGCCGAAGGCGGCGGCGTCCAGCACGGAGACGCCGGTGGCTTCAAACAGTTTCCAGGCGAAATCCCCGGCTTCCAGGCCGCAGCCGCGCACGTCCAGCAGCAGGAACATGCCGGCTTCCGGCAGCGGGCAGTGCAGGCCGTCCACGCCGCTGAGCAGGCTATGGGCCAGGTCGCGCCGCCGCCGGTACAGCGCGCGGACGGGGTCGACGAAGGCGTCGTAGTCTTGCAGCGCCAGCAGCGCGGCTTGCTGGATGAAGCCGGGGATGCCGTAGAGCATGCACAGGGCCAGCGTGCCCATGTGCTGGATCAGCGGGCGCGGGCCGGCGGCCCAGCCTAGCCGCCAGCCGGCCATGGCGTGGGATTTGGACAGGCTGCCCAGGGTCAGCGTGCGTTCGGCCATGCCGGGCAGGGCGGCGATGCTGTGGTGCGGGGCTTCGAAACTGAGGCCGGCGTAGACTTCGTCGGCCACCACCCACAGGTCGTGGCGGCGGGCCAGCGCGGCCACCGCGGCCAGTTCGTCCGGGCGCAGCGCCGCGCCGGTGGGGTTGCAGGGGGTGGCGAGGAAGATCGCGCGGCTGCGCGGGGTGACGGCGGCTTCCAGCGCGGCCAGGTCCAGGTGGAAGCCGTCCGAGGGCTTGACTGGCACCGGCACCAGCGCGGCGCCGCTGGCGCGGATGCTGGCTTCGTAGGTCAGGTACATCGGTTCCGGCACCAGCACTTCGTCGCCGGCCTGGCACAGGCAGAGCGCGGCGGAGAACAGGCCGTTTTGCGCGCCGGCCACCACGATGACGTTGTCGGCGTCCATCTCCAGGCCGGTGGCGGCGGCGTGGCGGCGGGCGATGGCGGCGCGCAGGTCGGCGCGGCCGTCCACCGGACTGTAGTGGGTGTCGCCGTCGCGCAGCGCGGCCACGGCGCGCTCAATAATGGGGGCCGGGGTGGCGAACTCCGGATCGCCCACGCTGAGGATGATCACGTCCTCGCCGCGGGCGGCGGCTTGCTGCGCCGCAAAGTGGATGTTCCAGGCATCGACGCGTTCGCCGGCGATGCGTTCGACCAGGGGGGAAAAGCGCATGGGGGTCTCCGTAATAATGAGCTAGGGGCGGTGTCAGAAGGCGGTGCGGACCGGCAGCCTCTTTTCCAGCCGCAGGAAGACGCGTTCTATCAGCCAGGCCAGCGCGAAATAGATCAGCGCCACGGTCAGCAGCGGTTCGTAAGTGCGCAGGGTTTGCGCGCGCACCAGGTTGGCCGCGCCCAGCACGTCCATCACCGCCACGGTGGAGGCCAGCGCGGTGGATTTGAGCAGCAGCACGGTTTCGCCGGCCAAGGACGGCAGCAGGATCAGCAGCGCGCGCGGCAGCCAGATGCGCCGCGCCGTGGTCAGCCGCGACATGCCCAGCGCGCGGGCGGCCTCCAGTTCGCCCTTGGGCACGGCGGCCAGGCCGCCGCGCACCACTTCGCCCACATAGCCGGCCACGCTCAACGCCAGCGCCAGCGCCACGTACCAGAAGCCTTCGCGCAGATAAGGCCACAGCAGGCTGTCGCGCAGCGCCGGAAAACCGGCGAACAAGCTGCCCAGGCCATAATAGAGCACGTAGATCTGCACCAGCAGCGGGGTGCCGCGGATCAGGTTGGTGAAGGACAGGCTGAGCCAGGCGAGGAAGGGCTGGCGGGACAGCCGGGCAAAGCCCACCGCCACTGCCAGCGCGAAGCCCAGGCTGCCGGAAAGCAGCAGTAGTTGCACGGTGACGGCGACGCCGCGCCAGAGCATGGGGCCGTAGTCTTGCAGCCATTGGAAGTTCATGCGGGTCTCCCGTTCACAGCGCCGGTTGCCAGCGGCGGAAGCGGCGTTCAATCAGGCTGAAGCCGGCGTTGGACAGCAGGGTCATCAATAGGTAGATGGCGGCCACGGTCAGGTAGAACAGCAGGTATTGGCGGGTGGAGCCGGCGGCCTGCTTGGTGGTGAACAGCAGTTCGCTGTAGCCCACCACGCTGATCAGCGCGCTGTCCTTGATCAGCACCAGCCACAGATTGGCCAGGCCGGCCAGCGCGTAGGGCATCATTTCCGGCAGGATCACGCGGCGGGCGGTCAGCCAGCGGCCGCAGCCGAAGGCGCGCGCGGCCTCGATGTGGCCGTGCGGGATCGCCTGCACCGCGCCGCGCATGATTTCCGCCGCGTAAGCGCCTTGCACGATGCCCAGCACCACGATGGCGGCGGCAAAGCCGTTCACCTCCACCTGCGGCTGGCCCAGCAGCGCCGCCAACGCGTTGATGGCGTCGCCGCCGGCGTAGTAGAGCAGCAGGATGAGCAGCAGCTCCGGCAGCGAGCGGCACACGCTGGTGTAGGCGTTGGCCAGTCGTTTGAGCAGCGGGTGGCCGCCCAGTTTGACCAGAGCGGTGGCCAGGCCGATGAGCAGGCCCAGCGCGAAAGCGCCCAGCGAGATTTCCAGCGTGACCACGGCGCCTTGCAGCAGGGCGGGGCCCCAGTCGCGGACTACGGCGTCGTAGGCTTGTTGCAGTGCATCCAGCATATAGGCTCTCCCTGGGGCGGCTCAGGCGGGCGGGTCGCTGTCACTTGGCGTCCGGCGAGATGTTGACCTTGAAGTATTTCTTCTGGATGGCGTCGAAGCTGCCGTCGGCGCGCAGTTGCAGGATGGCCTGGTCGAACTGCTGCTTGAGCGCGACGTCGGCCTTGCGCAGGCCGGCGCCGATGCCGGGGCCGAACAGCGGGTCCTTGGGCGCCAGGCCCTTGGATTCCAGCCCGGAACCGTCCTTGCCGCCAAGGAAATCGCTGGCGGCCAGCGCGTCCAGCAGCATCAGGTCCACGCGGCCGGCGACGAGGTCGGCGTTCAGTTCGTCCTGGGTGTTGTAGTAACGGATGAGGGAGCCGGCGCCGTAGTATTTCTTCAGGAAGTTGGCGTTGGTGGTGGCGGATTGCACGCCCAGGGTCTTGCCCTTGAGGCCGGCCGGGCTGAGGACGGCTTTCTGGCCCTTGGGGCCGACGAACTCGGAGGCGGTGTAGTAATAAGGCAGGCTGAAGGCGATGACTTTTTCCCGCTCCGGGGTGATGGACATGGAGTTGAAGATCACGTCTATCTTCTTGCTGTTGAGCGCGGGGATGATGCCGTCCCAGGACACTTCGGCGATCTGACAGCTTTGCTTGAGGCGCTGGCACAGCTTGCGCACCAGCTCCACTTCAAAGCCGCTCCATTGGCCGTTGCTCTGCTTGATGGTGAACGGCGGGTAGGGTTCGGCGGCGATGCCGATGCGCAGCGGGTTGGCGGCCGCGGCGGTACAGAACAGCACGGCGAAGGCGGCGATGAGGGCGCGGAATCGGTTCATGGGGTTTCTCCCTGGGTGTCAGGCGTTGACAAACTGGCGGCAGCGTTCGCTGCGCGGCGCGGCGAAAACCTGTTCCGGCGGGCCGGCTTCCTCGATGCGGCCCTGATGCAGGAACAGCACTTTGCTGGACACTTCGCGGGCGAAGGCCATTTCATGGGTGACCAGCAGCATGGTGCAGCCTTCATCGGCCAGCTGGCGTATCACCCGCAGCACTTCGCCCACCCGTTCCGGGTCCAGCGCCGATGTGGGTTCGTCGAACAGCATCACCGCCGGCCGGGTGGCCAGCGCGCGGGCAATGGCCACACGCTGTTGCTGGCCGCCGGACAAAAAGGCCGGATAGGCCTGGCGCTTGTCCGCCATGCCCACTTTTTCCAGCAGCGCCTCGGCCAGCGCCACCGCTTCGGCGCGCGGCTGGCGCAGGACGCGCACCGGCACCTCGATCAGGTTTTCCAGCACCGTCATGTGCGGCCACAGATTGAAGTTCTGGAACACCATGCCCAGCCGCGAGCGCAGCCGGTCCACCTGGCGCGGGTCGGCCGGCGCGCGCCGGCCGCGTTTGTCGGTGCGCAGGGCGATCTCCTCGCCGGCGATCAGCACTCGGCCGTCGTCCGGGACTTCCAGCAGGTTGAGACAGCGCAGCAAGGTGCTCTTGCCGGAGCCGCTGGCGCCGATCAGCGACACCACCTCGCCGGCGGAGGCGGCGAAGGAGACGCCGTCCAGCACGACTTGGCCGTCGAAGCGTTTGCGCAGGTTTTCCACCGCGACGATGGGCGCGGGAGGAGGGTGGATGGCGGGGGTGGGGTGATGCATGGGGCTCTCCTCCTTGCGGCTGTGGCAGCCTGCTGTAGTTGTGTGCCGCGCCTGAGAGTGGCTAACAAATTCCTGATGCTGCGTTGCGCCGACTTGCCTCAGACGTGAAACTGATTTTGTTAGCCGCTCTTAGCGCGACAGTGTAGGCGTGGCAACATCCATGCCAGCGGGTCTGTTTTTTAATTGCATGAATTTAAAAGGTTTTTGCGCTTGCTCGCGGCGACAAAAACCGTCAATACTGCAACTATTCATAAAAGCGCCGAATTTTCGGCGCCCATGCTTGAAGCAGCTAAGAACCTGTTTACGATCTCGCGAGCTAAGGGGAGACAAGGCGTTGCGGCTGAGAAAGCGGAATGCACAGGTGGTACATGAGCATTCTGAAGCCGTACTCACCGTGTAACGCTCCACAACGCGCAGCAGATCGAAAACAGGTTCTTAAGGGGAAGGGGGAGACATGGATGCAGACCTGAACCAGGGCATTGCGCTGTTTGGCGATTTTTTCGACGCGATTGGCCTGTCGGTGGCCATCATCGATCAGGACGGGCGCTACGCCTATTACAACCAGGAGTGCTCGCAGCTGGACGAGTACACCGCGGAGCAGGCGCTGGGGGCCTATCTGCTGGAGCTGTACCCGGAACTGGACGAGAACAGCAGCACGCTGTTGCAGGCGCTGCGGCAGGGCCGCAGCTACCGCAATCATTACCAGCGCTACCGCAATCCCAGGGGCAAGGCGGTGCATCAGGTGCACACCACGCTGCCGCTGAAGCGCGCCGACGGCCGCATCGTCGGCGCGGTGGAGCTGTCCCGCGATCTGACCGTGGTCAGCCCGCTGCATCAGGCGCTGGTGGATTTGCAGCAGAACGTGGAGGAGGAGGCCGACGGCGGGCTGATGGGCATCATCACCGACGACGCGGCGATGAAGCAGCTGATCCACCAGGCCCGGCGGCTGGCGCGCGCCGACGTGCAGGTGTTGATCCACGGCGAAACCGGCACCGGCAAGGAGTTGTTCGCCCGCTTGCTGCATCAGGAAGGGCCGCGCGCCGAGCGCCCCTTCGTGGTGCTCAATTGCGCGGCATTGCCGGAGCCGCTGTTTGAAAGCACCTTGTTCGGCACCGTGCGCGGCGCCTTCACCGGGGCCGAGGACCGGCGCGGGGTGCTGGAGTCCGCCCATGGCGGCACCTTGTTCCTGGACGAGATCAATTCGCTGCCGCTGTCCATCCAGGGCAAGCTGCTGCGCGCCTTGCAGGAGGGCACGTTCAGCCGGGTGGGTTCCGGCGCGGAGGTGCGCGTGGACGTGCGGGTGGTGGCGGCCAGCAACGAGTCGCCGCAGCGGATGCTGGACGAACGCAAGATCCGGCCGGACCTGCTGTACCGGCTGAACGTGGGCTGTCTGGCGGTGCCGCCGCTGCGCGAGCGGCTGCGGGATATTCCACTGCTGGCGCAGGCTTTCTTGCGCAAGCACGGCAAGGTCACCGGCCACCGCGTGCAGCGCATCAGCCATGCGGTGATGGAGCGCATGCTGCGCTATCACTGGCCGGGCAATGTGCGCATGCTGGAGAACGTGTTGCTGCGCAGCCTGATCCTGTGCGAGGGCGGGGACGAACTGGACTTCCTGTTGTTGGAGGAAGAGGGCGAGACGGCGCAGCGGCGCGCGGAGGAACGCCGGCCGTCGGCCCCGGCCGCGCCGCCGCCGGACGGCGAGGGCACGCTGGAGCAGCGGATGGCGCGCTATGAGCGCCGGCTGTTGGTGGATTGCCTGGAGGGCTGCGCCAATCTGACCGAGGCGGCGCGCCGGCTGGGCCTGCCGCGCGCCACCTTGCAGTACAAGTTGAAGAAGCACGGGATACAGCTGGCGCGCACGGTGTTGGGATGAGCGGGGCGGGGCATGGCGTCCCTCGTAGCTGAGTCGCTGATTGGGAGCCAGAGCGCTGGGCTGTCTGCTCAATAACCCCAGGGTTATTGACTGGCCTGTTGTAGAAGCTACAATAAGCTCTGTCCGATAGTCTGCTCAAATGTCGTGCGCGCAAGGGCGCGACAAGGTGAAAACAAAAGCAGAATGTAGAAATGCCATATGAGCATTCTGAACCTGTTCTCACCGTACCGTGTTCACGAAGCGCAGCAGATCGTAAACAGACTCTAAGCGCAGGGGCGACACCGTGACCAGCAAAGAAGTCATCAGCATGATAGAGGCCGACGGTTGGTATCTGGTTGCCGCCAAGGGCAGCCATCAACAGTTCAAACACCCGATCAAGACCGGCTGGGTGACGGTGCCTCACCCCAAGAAGGACATACCGATAGGCACGCTGAATAGCATCAAGAAACAAGCGGGTCTCCAGTAAGGAACCATTATGTACTACCCGATTGCAGTTGAACCCGGTGACGACCAACATGCCTACGGCGTCATCGTGCCGGATCTGCCCGGCTGCTTCTCCGCCGGGGACACTCTGGATGAAGCCATCCGGAACGCCCGAGAAGCCATTGAGCTACATCTGGAAGGGCTGGTGGACGACCTGGACGTTATCCCTCTGGCCAGCAGCGCGCAGGCTCATGTCGGTAAACCCGAGTTTGCCGGCCATCTCTGGGCGCTGGTGGATGTGGATATCACCCGCTATCTGGGTAAAGCGACCAAGATCAATGTCACGTTGCCGGCCAACCTTCTGCACCGTATCGATGAATATGTCGCTTCCCACCCGGAATACGATAGCCGCAGCGGTTTCCTGGCCAAGACCGCGCTAGAAAAGCTGTTGTGTCGGCCGTAAAAGCGGTTAATTTTACTGTTTGAGCATGGATGTGCCGCGGAGCGCACTCAGCCTAGGCCCGCTAACAAAACCGCGCCGCGTACCTGAGCCAAGGCGCGCCGACGCAGGCAGTACAAGTGGTACGACCAGGAGGCGCAACGCAGGATCAGGGGTTTTGTTAGCGGGCCTTAGTTACAAATCCAGCACCAGCGGTCCGCTCCCCGCCGCCCGCGACACGCAGATCATGATGCGTTCCCGCCGCTCCGCCTCGTTCAGGTATTGGTCGCGGTGTTCGGCGTCGCCGGCCAGCAGCCTGGTTTCACAGCTGCCGCAATAACCTTCCCGACATAGACAGTCCGGCCGCAGCGAGCTCTGCCGTTCTATCGCCGCCAGGATGGATTCGTCGGCGTCCACTCGCAGCCGCAGGCCGGAGCGGGCCAGTTCCACCTCAAAGCCGGCGCTCTCGGCCGCCGTGTCGGCGCTGAAGCGCTCATAGTGCAGCCGGCCGGCCGGCAAGCGCCGCGCGCAGGCGTCCGCCGTCGCCGCGATCAGCCGCTCCGGCCCGCAGACATACACCTGGCTGTCCGCCGGCGCGGCGGCGATCAGCGCGTCCAGATCCAGCCTGCGGCCGGCCCGGCTCTCGTACAGGCGGATTCTGGCGTCGCCGCGCTCGCTGCGCTCGGCCAGCTGGGCGGCGAAGGCGGCGCCGGCGGCGTCGCGGAAGGCGTAGTGCAGCTGGTAGTTCGCGTTAGCGCCCAGCGCCGCCATATGGGCGATGAAGGGCGTGATGCCGATGCCGCCGGCGATGAACAGCCGCGGGCCGGGCACGGCGGCCAGCGGGAAACGGTTGGCCGGCGCTTGCACCCGCAGGCGGCTGCCCGGCGCCAGCGCGTGCAGATAACGCGAGCCGCCGCGCGAATCCGGCTCGTGTTTGACCGCGATGCGGTAGACCCCGCCGCCGGGGTCCAGCAAGGAGTAGGCCGCCGGCCGGCCCGGCGGCGGCATGTCCACCACGATGTGGCTGCCGGACGGGCAGGGCGGGGCCGGGCCGTCCAGCGGCCGCAGGGTGAAGGCCTTGACGCCGGCGGCCACTTCTTCGATGGCGCAGACTTCGGTGACGATGGCGGGCATGCGCGGCGCTCCGGTTCAGCCGCGGTAGGCGGCGGCCACCATCTGGTGGAAATGGGCGATGCCGTGCTCGCTGATGCCGCTGCGCTGGCTGTCCGCCATGATGCGGCCCTGGCCGCGGTAGCCGCGCGATTGCAGCCCGCGTTGCACGCTTTCCACCAGCCGCAGGTCTTCGGGGCGGAATTCGTCGCGTGCCCAGCTGACGAAGCGGCGCTGTTCCTCGCTCAAATCCTGGTTGAGGAAGAGGATTTCGTAATGCTGGACGGTGATGCCGGCGGATTCCGGAAATTCGTAGATCACCGTCATCGCCGCGTCGCCGGGCACCACGTTGAACATCACGCCGGGCCACAGCCAGTAGCCGTTGAAGGCCTGGTTGGCGGCCTCGCCGTCAAAGGCGTAGCTGCTGTCGCTGGATTGGGCTGCGCCGCGCTGCAAGGTCCAGCGGCCGTGAAGGCTGTGGGTGTAGCCGTCGGTGGTCACCGATTGCGAGAAGCTGGGGTGGGCCGGCGCGCAGTGGTAGCACTCCATGTAGTTGTCGACGATGACTTTCCAGTTGGCCGGCGTGGTGGTGACCACGCGCTCGGCCACCTTCAAGTCCGCCACTCGCGGACACACTTGCATGAAGTGCTCGCGCAGGCCGGCGTATTCGACGTCGATGTTCGGCGCGTCCGGGTCCATGTTGACGAAGACGAAGCCGCAGTATTCGGCCACTCGCAACGGGCTCAGATGGCTGCCGGCCCGGTCGAAGTCCGCCACCTGCTCGCAGTTGCGCGCGTGCGCCAGTTGGCCGTCCAGCCTGAAGGCCCAGGCGTGGTAGGGACAGGTGATCACATTCCTGGCTTGGCCGCTGCCGCTGAGCAGCTCATGGCCGCGGTGCGGGCAGACGTTGTAGAAGGCGCGCAGCTCGCCGTCGCGGTCGCGCAGCAGCAGGATGTTCTCGCCTATCACCCGGCGGGTGACGTAATCGTTGGGCCGGGCCAGCTCGCTGCCGTGGCACAGGCAGAGCCAGGATTTGGCGAAGATCTGTTCTTTTTCGTACTGGAACACCTCGTCGGCGGTGTAGCAGCGCGCCGGCAGGGTGTGAGCGCGCTCGATGTCGCTGCAGAAGTCGGCGGGCAGGCGCGGCGCGGCGGGCGGGGGCTGGATGACGGCGTGCTGTTGCATGGCGGGGCTCCTTCAAAAGCCTTGAGTGGGGGACGGCTGTTGATGATTTAACGGTGTGCCGGCGGCGGCGGAGCGGATGGCCGCGACGCTTACTTTTCATTGCGCGACAATTTGCATTGGCGCGAACCGGGCGCTCGCGCTTATGCTGGGCCTTGGAACGTGTTTACGATCTCGCGAGCTAAGGCGAGACAAGGCGTTGCGGCTGAGAAAGCGGAATGTGCAAGTGGTGCATGAGCATTTCGAAGACGCCCTCACCGTGCCACGTCTCACGACGCGCAGCAGATCGTAAACAGGTTCTTAGACTGGGAGGGGAAAGCGCGGTGGACGAATACCATTTCCTGTTGTTGCCGGAGTTTTCCTTCATCGGCTTCGCCGCGCTGATGGAGCCCTTCCGCATCGCCAATCGCTTTCAGCCCGGCGCCAGCCGCTGGCGGCTCTTGTCCGTGGACGGCGAGGCGGTGGCGGCCAGCAACGGCATCGCGCTGATGGTGGACGGCGCGCTGGCGGAGGCCGGGCCGTGCACCTGTCTGTTCGTGGTCAGCAGCTTCCATCCGCTGCGGCATTACACGCCGGAGCTGGGCGCGGCGCTGCGGCGGCTGGAGCGCGGGGGCGTGACCCTGGGGGCGATAGACACCGGCTGTTTCATCCTGGCCGAGGCCGGCCTGCTGCGCGGGGAGACGGTGACGCTGCACTGGGAGGCGATTCCGGCCTTCCGGGAACGCTACCCGCAAGTGACCGCCAGCCAGGAGCTGTTCCTGACCGAGCGGCGGCCCACCTCCGCCGGCGCGGCGGCCGGGCTGGACCTGGCGCTGGCCTTGCTGGCGCGTCGTCACGGCCGCGAGCTGGCGCTGGCGGTGTCCGAGCAATTGGTGCAGGGGCAGATGCGCAGCCCGTCCGAGCACCAGCGCCTGCAGGTGGCCAGCCGCTACCAGGTGCACAACAAGAAGCTGGCGCAGGCGATACGGCTGATGGAGGCGCAACTGGAGGAGCCGTGGCCGCCGGAGGAGCTGGCCGCGCGTTGCGGCGCCACCCGCCGCCAGCTGGAACGCTTGTTCCGCGCGCATCTCAAGGCCTCGCCGGCGGAGTTCTACCGCGCGCTGAGGCTGGACCGCGCCCGCTGGCTGCTGCGCCAGACCGAGCTGAGCGTGGTGGAAATCAGCGTGGTCTGCGGCTTTGAGTCGCCGTCTTATTTTTCCCGCGCCTATCGCAAGCGTTTCGACCGCAGTCCAAGGGAGGATCGCGAGGATCGCAGCGGCGCTTGAGAAGCTGCTCTCAGCGGTTTTCGCCTTGTCCCGCGCTTGCTCGCGGGGCTTTGGACCGGTCCGGAGCGGGGGGCATTGGCTGGCCGCGGACGGTTTTATCGGGTACTGTTGAGGGTTTGGATTGGCGCGGGCGGCGCGCCTCCATAAAATAACAGGGCAAACCCCAAATAGCCCTACGCTGGAGAAACCCGAAAATGGCCATCATCCGTCAGGAAGACTTCGTGCAAAGCATTGCCGACGCCTTCCAGTTCATCAGCTATTACCATCCCAAAGACTATATCGACGCGCTGTACCAGGCGTATCTGAAGGAAGAGAGCCCGGCGGCCAAGGACGCCATGGCCCAGATCCTGATCAACAGCCGTATGTGCGCGGAAGGCAAGCGCCCGATCTGTCAGGATACCGGCATCGCCGTGGTGTTCCTGAAAGTGGGCATGAAGGTGCAGTGGGACGCCGAGTTGTCGGTGCAGGAGATGGTGAACGAAGGCGTGCGTCGCGCTTACCTGAACCCGGACAACAAGCTGCGCGCCTCGGTGCTGCTGGATCCGGCCGGCAAACGCCAGAACAGCAAGGACAATACCCCGGCGGTGGTGCATTTCGAGATCGTCGAAGGCGACGGCGTGGAAGTGACCTGTGCGGCCAAGGGCGGCGGCTCGGAGAACAAATCCAAGTTCTACGCGCTGAATCCGTCCGACTCCATCGTGGACTGGGTGCTGAAGACCCTGCCCACCATGGGCGCCGGCTGGTGTCCGCCGGGCATTCTCGGCATCGGCATCGGCGGCACGCCGGAAAAGGCGATGCTGCTGGCCAAGGAAAGCCTGATGAGCCATGTGGACATCCAGGATTTGAAAGCCAAGGCCGACAGCGGCGCGGAACTGAGCCGCGTGGAGCAACTGCGCCTGGAACTGTTTGAAAAGGTCAACGCGCTGGGCATCGGCGCCCAGGGCCTGGGCGGCCTGACCACGGTCTTGGACGTGAAGATTCTGGATTACCCCACCCACGCGGCCAGCCTGCCGGTGGCGATGATCCCCAACTGCGCGGCCACCCGCCACGTGCATTTCCACCTGGACGGCAGCGGCCCGGCTTCGCTGGAAGCGCCGCGCCTGGAAGACTGGCCGGACATCACTTACGACAACTCCAACGGCAAGCGCGTCAACCTGGACGCCATCACCCCGGAAGAGGTGCAAAGCTGGCAGCCGGGCGACGTGCTGCTGCTCAACGGCAAGATCCTCACCGGCCGCGACGCCGCGCACAAGCGCATGGTGGACATGCTGAACAAGGGCGAGAAGCTGCCGGTGGACTTCACCAACCGCTTCATTTACTACGTGGGCCCGGTGGATCCGGTGCGCGACGAAGTGGTGGGCCCGGCCGGCCCCACCACCGCCACCCGCATGGACAAGTTCACCCGCCAGATGCTGGAGCAGACCGGCCTTCTGGGCATGATAGGCAAGGCCGAGCGCGGTCCCACCGCGATCGAGGCGATCAAGGACAACAAGGCGGTCTATCTGATGGCCGTCGGCGGTTCCGCCTATCTGGTGTCCAAGGCGATCAAGGCGTCCAAAGTGGTGGCCTTCGAAGACCTGGGCATGGAAGCCATTTACGAGTTCGAGGTCAAGGACATGCCGGTGACGGTGGCGGTGGATTCCTGTGGATCCAGCGTGCACAACACCGGCCCGGCCGAGTGGCGCGTGAAGATAGGCAAGATTCCGGTGATCCCGGTGTAATGCCGGCATGAAAGAAACGGTCGCCTTCGGCGGCCGTTTTTGTTTGCGCCGGCGGCGCCTGAAAACGGTTTGATCCAGACCAAGGTCGGGCGGCGAACCGTCGCCTATGCTCGGCGGCACCCCCTTATTGTGCTGCCCGCATGTTGACCGAGTTCTCATTGATCCTGACCTTGTTGCAGCAGATGTGCGTTTACCTGGTGATCGCCTATCTCTTGTCCAAGACGCCGTTGTTCATTCCGCTGACCCAGGTCACCATCCGCCTGCCGCACAAGCTGGTGTGCTATCTGGTGTTCTCGGTGTTCTGCGTGATGGGCACTTATTTCGGCTTGCACATCGACGATTCCATCGCCAACACCCGCGCCACCGGCGCGGTGCTGGGCGGCATGTTGGGCGGGCCGTGGGTGGGGCTGGCGGTGGGTTTCACCGGCGGCCTGCATCGATATTCGCTGGGCGGCGTCACCGCCGGCGCCTGCATGGCGTCCACCATGGCCGAAGGCCTGCTGGGCGGGCTGGTGCACCGTTATTTCGTGCGGCGCGGCCAACTGGGGCGGGTATTCGACCCGCTGGCGGTGGCCGCGGTGGCCTTGCTGGCGGAGTGCATGCAGATGCTGATCCTGCTGGCGGCGGTCAAGCCCTTCGCCGCCGCCTGGCATCTGGTGCGCAGCATCGCGCTGCCTATGTTGATAGCCAACACCCTGGGCGCGGCCATGTTCATGCGCATCCTGCTGGACCGGCGCGCGCTGGCGGAGAAGTATTCCTCCGCCTTCTCCTCCAAGGCGCTGCAGATCGCCGCCCGCGCCGAAGGCGTGCTGCGCCACGGCTTCGACCGCGACAACTGCATGACCATGGCGCGCATCCTGTACGAGGAGCTGGGCGTGGGCGCGGTGGCGCTGACCGACCGCGAGCGGCTGCTGGCCTTCATCGGCGCCGGCGCCGACCACCATCTGGCGGGCACGCCCATCACCTCGCCGCTGACCCAGCGCGCCATCGCCGCCAACCAAGTGGTGTACGCCGACGGCAATGAGGCGCCATACCGCTGCTCCATCAGCCCGGCCTGCAAGCTGGGCTCTTCGCTGGTGATCCCCTTGCGCGGCGAGGACGAACGGGTGATCGGCACCATCAAGCTGTACGAGACGCGCAACAAGCTGTTTTCCGGGATCAACCTGACCCTGGGCGAGGGCATTGCCCGGCTGCTGTCCAACCAGATCCTGCAAGGCAAGTACGAGCAGCAGAAACAGCTGCTGGCCCAGACCGAGATCAAGCTGCTGCACGCCCAGGTCAATCCGCATTTCCTGTTCAACGCGCTCAATACCCTGTCCGCGGTGATACGCCGCAACCCGGAGCACGCGCGCCAGCTGGTGCAATACCTGTCCACCTTTTTCCGCAAGAACCTGAAGCGCTCCAGCGAGATGGCCACCCTGGGCGACGAGATCGACCACGTCAGCGCCTATCTGCGCATCGAGGAGGCGCGCTTCGCCGGCCGGCTGCAAGTGGAGATAGCCGCGCCGGAGGCGGCGCGCCGCGCCGAACTGCCGGCGTTTTCCCTGCAACCGCTGGTGGAAAACGCGATCAAGCACGGCACCTCCCAGCTGCTGGAGCCGGGGCGCATCCGCATCTCCGCCCGCTGCGACGCGCAAGGCCTGCGGGTGACGGTGGAGGACAACGCCGGCCTCTACCACAAGCCGGAACAGAGCGACGGCCTGGGCATGTCCCTGGTGGACCGCCGCATCCGCGCCCGTTACGGCGAGGCCTACGGGGTGGCGGTGGATTGCGCCCCTGAGCTTTACACCCGGGTCAGCCTGCTGCTGCCCTGTCGTTGCCCGCAGGCGGACGCGCGCCGCGCCGGAGCGGCGACATGAGCGCGGCCGGCCTGCCCAGCGCGCTGCTGGTGGACGACGAACCGCTGGCGCGCGACGAATTGCGCCAGCTATTGCAGGCCGCCGGCGGACTGGACATCGTCGGCGAGTGCGGCAACGCGGTGGAGGCCATCGCCTTCATCCATCGCCGCAAGCCGGACGTGGTGTTCCTGGACATCCAGATGCCGCGCATCAGCGGCCTGGAAATGCTGGCGATGCTGGACCCGGAGGCCATGCCGCAAGTGGTGTTCGTCACCGCTTACGACGCCTACGCGCTGCAGGCCTTTGAAGAACACGCCTGCGACTATCTGCTGAAGCCGGTGGACCCGGCGCGCTTGGCCAAGACCCTGGCGCGGCTGCGCCAGCGCGCCGCGTCGCCGCCGGCGGCGGTATGCGCCTTGGCGCCGCTCAGCCTGATTCCCTGCCAGGGCGTCAACCGCATCGTGCTGTGCCGCTTGGAGGAGGTGGCCTATGTCTGCTCCCGGCTCAGCGGCGTTTACGTGGTGGACGCCGCCGGCGTGGAGCGCTTCACCGAGCTGACGCTGCGCACGCTGGAAGAGCGCAGCGATCTGTTCCGCTGCCATCGGCAATACCTGGTGCGCTTGTCGGCGATCCGGGAAATCCTGTTCGGCGACAACGGCGTCGCCACCATCCATACGCTGGACGGCCACAGCCTGCCGGTCAGCCGCCGCTATCTGAAGCCCTTGAAGGACGCGCTGGGCATCGCGAGCTAGCGGCCGCCCGTCCAAATGCGCCGCGCATCCCCCTCCGCTGTGCTAAACCTCAGTCCAGGGGAGACATTCGATGACAAAACAAATGCTGCTGTGCGCGGCCTGGGCGCTGGGCTGCGCGCCCGGCCTGCTTCATGCCTGCAACGGCACGGCAACCCAGGACAGCTCGCCGGACATCAACCGGCCGGATCTGCACGGCATCGCCGTGTTTCTGCCGCAATTGCTGGAGAACAACCAGAACAGCCCGTTCGCCGAACTGCTGCAAGTGGTGGCCAGACATTACAAGGAAGGCAAGATCAGTTTCAGCATAGAGCCGGTCAAGCGCGTCTATCTGGACGCCAGCGACAAGAACGCGGACTTCCGCTTTCCCATCATGAAGGTGAGGGAGGGCGCGGACGACGCCACGCCCTATCAGTTCACCAAGGAGATGCTGGGCAAGGTGACCTTCGTGCTCTACACCCACAAGACCAAGCCGCTGGACAAAGAGGACGTGCTGCGCATGGCCAATCTGGCCAAATACAATATCGAGGCGCCGCCGGTGAACTGGGGCTTTCCCAGCAAGAGCGTGGTCAATCTGGAGCTATCGCTGAAAAAGCTGAATCTGGGCCGGGTGGACGGGGTGCTGTGGGCGCAGGAGGAGGCGGATTATCTGGTGCGCAAGTTCAAGCTGAACAATATCCGCCGCGCCCGTTTCGACGACTACCCGGACGTGCTCTTCCTCAACTGCAACCGCCGCGGCGATTTCGTCCATCAGGCGCTGAACCGGGCCATCCGCGCCGCGCGCGCCAGCGGCGAACTGCAAAAAGCCTACGCCAAGGTGCATAAGCCCTATCAGGACTGGCAGCCCTGAGGGCCTGTAGGCTAAAGACGCTGCATCTTTATGTTCTGCCTACGATAAAATACAAAATACGCTTGCCTGTTAGCTCAAGAATGTATGCATATTTGCTCTTTTGAAAGCTACCACTACGGCCTATGCCATCAAAATTATCCGTTATGCAAAGATATTTCTTCGGACCCTCCTCAAGTAATGCCCAATAAGCTAATTCAACATGAACCACCGGCTTGCTCACCTTTGCTACTCCTGGAAGCAGTGTCGAGCGATTAATAGGCCAGAGTTTGCCCATGTAAAGTACCGCGCCTCCCTTTGGCGAGGTGGCAAAGCCAATATCAATACCCTCGTGTTTTACATACTCAGCAGTGTACCCTGGCTTATAGCCATCTTCTTGAATAATTTCATTTATCCGTATTTCAACCGAGCTTATGCCACCTCTAGCCTGTGTTTCTAGGCAACTACTGATCACATTGGCAGATGGCGCTGCGAATAGTGCGGTTGAAATTAAAGTCAATGCAATGCCAAGCGATTTCATTTATATTCCTTCGCCTTGGTAAACCGCAAATAGTCCGTGTTCTGCTTCCAAAAGATTGTTCCCCCATGGGCAGCCGTGGACTCATAGACGTGATCGTAGCGATAAAGCTCCTCCTTGTAAGTTTCTATTTTTCCGTTTGCTTTCTTTTTGGTGACTTTGTGTTTTATAACCAGCTTTGACGACTCATTGATATCATAAATGTTGTGCGATGGGTCGGTAAAACGAATGCCGACCCTTACCTTGAAATGTTTTTTGTAGTTGGATTTAATATCGGCGCCATCCCAAAACCAAGCGCCATTAGATTTGTCAGGGCCATTTGCCAGCGCATTTTCTGCGGCGGCTATAGCGATTTTCATCCCGGCGTTGGCCAGTATGTCCTCGTCTTTTGTCTTTTTAAAGTGGACATAACGCTTATTGCCATCCCCGACTACAAATGAAAAAGATGGTTCACCTGCCACAAACGCGGCCATGCTGGAATAACCCCGAGCATCTCTTTGACGCTTTAGCACGCTGGCCAGGGCGTACATTTCATCGGGGCTATCCGCCAGAGATGCTTCGCCATACGCCATGGCGGCTAACAGGCGAACCTCCGGGTTTATCCTCGGTTTGGCTATAGCTGTCATGATTTGAGTCCCTAATCACGTTTAGCGGAATCACGCTCCAGCCACATGACGAAGTCCGAGTTCCCTCCTTGGATCGCGTTTGTCTTGCCTGAGTTGAAGCTTCCTTTATGAGTGACGCGCTCTTTGTTTTGATAAAGATCGTAGCGATAGCCTTCAACGGGATGACCGGACTCATCTTCAAGTGTGTACCAATGCTCGATAATCTCATTTTCCAAAGCTGCGGCAGCAGCCGTCGCTACAAGTACAACAGCACGAGCTGTCCCTCCAACGCTTGCCGCACCGCTGGCTTCATAACTACGCCCAACCTCACCCAGTGTTGAGATCAAGGTAGCGCCACAGCTAACTTTGTGTCCTTCCAGTGCCGTTGCTTTACCGTCGATGATCCATGAGGGATCCCCTTCAACAATGACACAGCCAGTATGTCCCTGCTGTGGGCAGCTTACTGGGTCGCCAATCCGAGCGACAGGCTTCCCAAAGAAAGTCGTTGTGGGCGCTGCGCCCGTGACAAAACCGCCATGATCTGTCGGGTCGCCCAAGCGAATCACTCTCTTCATAGCCATACCG
This sequence comes from Chromobacterium sp. Beijing, assembly GCF_021496765.1. Taxonomy (NCBI): domain Bacteria; kingdom Pseudomonadati; phylum Pseudomonadota; class Betaproteobacteria; order Neisseriales; family Chromobacteriaceae; genus Chromobacterium; species Chromobacterium sp. Beijing. The sequence continues at coordinate 2,480,047 of NZ_CP053750.1, read as the reverse complement.
TCAATATGGTTAATGAAGCAAAAACCATAGATCATTTTTATTGATTAATCTGCTGGCCTTTTGACTCGTTTTTGAGCTGCGCTCATATGCTCGCGAGTTCGTGAGCTGACGCCTGCCTTGTGCCGCTCGCCCCGCTCTGGCCGCCGCTGGCGACGCCATGCGGCCGCTGAGCCGCTTTCCGCCCCACGGAGACCGCGCCCGCGCGTAAGTTCCGGGTGAGACTATCACCGGAGCTGATAAAAATGGATCACGCATTGACCTTCGTGATCGCCACTCTTTGCATACTTGCCATCTGCTACCGCCTGTACGGGGTGTTCTTCACGCGCAAGGTATTGGGTGTCGATGATAGCGCCGTGACCCCGGCGCATGAATTAAAGGACGGCAAGGACTATGTGCCCACCAGCAAGTGGGTGGCGTTTGGCGGTCATTTCGCCGCCATTGCGGCGGCCGGCCCGCTGGTGGGACCGGTGCTGGCCGCCCAGTACGGCTATCTGCCCAGCATGCTGTGGCTGTTGATAGGCTGTGTGATCGGCGGCGCGGTACACGACACCGTGGTGTTGTTCGCCTCGATGAAGCATCACGGCAAATCGCTGTCGGAAGTGGCCAAGACCGAGCTGGGCCCCTGGGCCGGCTGGTGCACCGGCCTGGCCATGCTGTTCATCATCACCATCACCATGGCCGGCTTGTCCATGGTGGTGGTGCACGCGCTGGAGCGCAACCCCTGGGGCGCGTTCGCGGTGAGCATGACCATTCCCATCGCCATCGCCGTCGGTCTGTGGGAGCGCGTCACCGGCAGTATGAAGAACGCCAGCTATGTCGGCGTCGCCGCCATCATGGCCTGCGTGTTCGCCGGCCCCTACATCCAGGGCACCGCGCTGGGCGAATTGCTGACGCTGAAGGCGTCCACCGTGTCCCTGCTGCTGCCCGTCTACGCCTTCTTCGCCACCGCGTTGCCGGTGTGGATGTTGCTGACCCCGCGCGCCTGTCTGTCCAGCTTCATGAAGATAGGTGTGTTCGGCCTGCTGGTGGTGGGCGTGGTGTTCATCAACCCGCAAATCCAGTTCCCGGCCGTCACCCAGTTCATCCACGGCGGCGGCCCGGTGCTGGCCGGCCCGGTATGGCCGTTCATCTCCATCACCATCGCCTGCGGCGCCATTTCCGGCTTCCACGCCTTCATCGGCTCCGGCACCACGCCCAAGCAGATAGACCGCTGGAGCGACATCCTGCCGGTGGGTTTCGGCGCGATGCTGGCCGAATGCGTGGTGGGGGTGATGGCCTTGATCGCCGCCACCGCCTTGCATCCGGCGGATTACTTCGCCATCAACTCCGCGCCGGACACCTTCGCCAAGCTGGGCATGCAGGTGGTGAACCTGCCGCAGCTGTCCCAGGAGATCGGCCTGGACCTGTATGGCCGCACCGGCGGCGCGGTGACGCTGGCGGTGGGCATGGCGGACATCTTCACCCGCATTCCCTGGTTCCATAATCTGGCGTCCTATTTCTTCCAGTTCATGGTGATGTTCGAAGCGGTGTTCATCCTCACCGCCATTGATTCCGGCACCCGCGTCGCCCGTTATCTGATCCAGGATTTCGTCGGCGACGCCTGGGCGCCGCTCAAGCGCACTGACTGGATGCCCGGCGCTATCGGCGCTTCGGTGGTGGCCTGCCTGCTGTGGGGCTATCTGCTGAACTCCGGCGACATCAACTCCGTGTGGGCCTTGTTTGGCGTGTCCAATCAGCTGATGGCGTCCATCGGCCTGATCATCGGCGCCACCATCATCCTGCGGCTGTCGCACAATCGCGCCTACATGATGACCTGCCTGCTGCCGCTGGCTTATCTCTACGTCACCGTCAATTACGCCGGTTACTGGATGATCAAGCACGTTTACCTGAACCCGGCGGCCAAGGGCTACAACCTGTTCAACGCCGCCATCTCTATCGCCATGCTGGCGCTGGGCCTGGTGATCCTGCTCTCCGCCTGCCGCAAGTGGATGGAGCTGCTGGCGCGGCCAGCGCCGGATGCGCGGCGCGAACTGGCCGCCACGGAGGCTTGAGCCGCTTGATTAAAATTGGGGTAAGACTTGGCCCGCTGGAAACAGCGGGCTTTTTTTGCGTCAGGGCCGTGAGAGTCTGTTTACGTTCTTGCGAGCAAGAGCGAGACAAGGTGTTGCGGCTGAAGAAGCGGAATGTACATACGGTACAGGAGCATTCTGAAGCGGTACCCACCGTGTAACGCTCCACGACGCGCAGCAGATCGTAAACAGGCCCTGAGAAAGCCGGAGGGCGCTTTCCCAGGGCCTGATGGTGGTCAGCGCTTGGTGACGTAGTCAGGCAGGCCGCTGATCTTCTTCTCGTAATCCGGCACATTGATGGGCCGCACGCTGTTGTTGCCCTGAATCATCGACGGAATCGCTACCGCGTGTTCCGCCAGATCCCAGCCCAGAATGGTTTCATCCGCTTCGCCGGGGTCTTGCGGCCCGGTGATCGACTCATAGCCCAAGAGGCTGTTCAAGGTGACGTTGCGGCCGAGCAAGCGGCTGATCTCCCTGAGCGCCGCGGCCTCGTCGCTAAGCGGCTGGCTGGTGCGGAACAGGCGGGAGAGGGCGGTTCTGGGCACGTAGACGCGCATCATGATGCCGGTGGCGCCGGAGTCGTTGTCCAGCGCGTAGCCGTAGGCGACGTTCGGATCGCCGGCGATGTAGAGGCCGCGCCAGATCGGCTGCAGATCCTGGGTGCGGTGAGTGATGCCGGCGGTGACGATGCTTGTGGCGGCGGCGCGGGAGCCGCCGTGATAGCCGGCGAAGACATAGCCCTGGTCCAGCAGCCGCTGATGGGTGGCCAGCAGGCGTTCCTGGCTCCAGTTGCCGGTGGTGCCGTTGGCGAGGAATTCCACCGCTTCGCCCGGCGCGAAGAAGCTTGAGCCGGGGTGGTACTCGCGGTTGACGTGGGCGCCGTCGGCGTTGGCGGCGGCGCAAGGCTCGCTGTCGGCCGGGCAAGTCAGGGATAGCACGTCCGCTCTTTGCGCGTCGTCGGCGCTGGCGCCGGCGTGGTTGGCGCGATAGGCGTTCAAGCGCGCTTCCGCCTCGGCCAGGCCTTCGCGGGCCAGTTCCGGCGTTTCGCGCACCGCGGTGCCCAATTGCTCCAGCGCCTCCGGATCTTGCGCGCCGCTGACCGGGCGGGAATGGATCAAGTCATCGACCACCTGGCGGAAACGGTCGAAGGACAGCCGGGTGGCGATGTACAGCCCGACGATGTTTTCCACCCGGAAGCCGCAAGCGGACAGCTCTTCCCATCCCCTGGGCTGGCGGCTGCGGGCCAGGGATTCCAGCGGGATGCCGCAGACGCGGTGGGCGGACAGCGCGCCCAAGGCGTTTTCCTTGCTGAAGTGCACCCGGTGCTGGATGGGCGCTTTGGCCAGCGGTTTGAATTCATTGATCTGCGGCTTGCCGGCCACCACCTGGTACAGCTTGCCTTCCCAGGTCTTGTTCAACTGGCAGCGGTTTTGGGTGACATAGTTGTAGATGGCGTCCAGCGGGTCCAGCCAGCACAGCAGGACACCGCTATGCCATTCGCTCCAGCGCTTTTGCCGGTTGTGCTGCGTGGGCGCGGCGGTGTAGCCCACGCCCGGCCAAGACAGGATGATGTCGTTCCTTGGATTGGCGGAGCTGAACGCCAGCTTGGCCTTGTCCGGCCAGCGCGCCAGCGCGGCGTTGTCCAGGTCCACGCTGTACAGCGGCGAGTGATCGACGATCTTCTTATTGCTGTCCATGTCCATGATGAACAGCTTGATGCTGGTGGGCGCGTCTTTGCCGATGGGCACCACCCAATTCAGCGTGAACCATTCGGTGCGGCGCTTATGGGTGAATGTCTTGACCTTGCCGTCCGGGGCGGCCAGTTCAATGGTCAAAGTGCCCGGCGCGTGGCCGGTGCTTTGGCCGTCGTTGATCCGGACCTTGGCGAAGTTGTCGATCTTGATGGTGGCGCTATTATTGGCCGCGGCGATGAGACGGTCTTGCACGAACATCGAGTAATACAGCACGCCTTCGTCCGGCGACGGGGTGATTTGCAGCGGCAATGAGGTGCTGATGAATTTACCCGGTTCCGCCGGCGAGAGAATGCAGTTGTCCGCGCATTGCTTGAAGATTTCGAAATCGGTCTTGATGACGGAACTGGCGGCCTGCTTGAAACTGGCGGTCTGTACCGATCCGGTGGAAAAGGGGCTGGCTTCGTCGGTTTCGCACGCGGACAATAAGGGAATCAGGCCCGTGGCAAGGGCAAGGCTTTTATACAATCGCATATGGCGCTCCTAAGTGATGGAATGAAGCGAGCGAGCCATTGTTGTGATCATTTTTGTAAATGATTGAATTTTATATTTACAGTATTCCGGTGTTTGTTTTTTAAGGTCAATGGTAAATAATTACAGACCTATGTCATTGATTTTGATTATTAAATTGCCTTCTAGGAAAGTATTAAATAAAGATGGTTTTGTAAGGACGTTATTGTTGTTTTTATTGATGTGATGGATGGATGTTTAAATGTTCATGGCATTTTATTGGCCGCGGGTTTTTATTGAGGGGAGGGGGCGGAATGGCGATGCGGTTTCAATTAAACCGCTTTGGCTTGACGTATTTGGCCGTTTAGCCAACCCTTTTCGCCATGCTATCGCGCGGAATGGTCGGTATCGGCATAAGTGTTAATGGCGGGCGCTGTCGGGGAGCTCTCACGGGCTGCCGGTTCCAAGATGCCGGTCTGTCAACCCTGTTAGGCGTCTGCCGCCTCCATTCTGCGTTGTCTTGAGGTATCCGCCTGGCTTGCCAACCGATTCTGTCAGCCGTCGTGTGGCTAGGATAGGGCCGTCGGCTTTCTCCGCGTGGGTATCGCTGCGCTCCACCCACCCTACCCAGGGGACGCTGCGCGAGGCGTCAGTCCGTAGGGTGGGTGGAGCCACCGGCGATACCCACCGGCAGCGGCTTCGGGAGCCCGCCGACAGCCGGTCTTGAACCGGCCCTCAGCGCACAAACCGCAGCGGCAGACCCTGGCAATCCGGCTGGATGCGGCCCTGGAACCAAGCCAATTGACCGGAAACGATGGTGGCGCTGACCGTGTGGCGGAAGGCCAGATGCGGGAAGGGGGTCCAGCCGCAATGAGCCAGCAGGGCGTCGCGGCAGACCGGGCGCGGCGCGGGCAGGCGCTGCACCAGCGTCAGATCGGCCCAATAGCCTTCGCGCAGATAGCCACGTTCGGCGATGGCGAAGCGGGTGGCCACCGCGTGGCTGGTCTTGTCCACCAGTTGCTGCAGCGTCAGTTCGCCGTCGGCCACTAATTCCAGCAGCGCCGGCAGCGCGTGCTGGACCAGCGGCAGGCCGGCCGGGGCCTGTGTGTAGGGCTGCTGTTTTTCCTCCCAGGCGTGCGGCGCGTGATCGGTGCCGATCAGGTCGATGCGGCCGTCGCGTAGCGCCTGGCGCAGCGCGTCGCGGTCGGCGCGGCTTTTGATCGCCGGATTGCATTTGATCAGGTGGCCCAGGCGGGCGTAGTCGCCGTCGTCCAGCAGCAGGTGGTGGACGCAGGCTTCGGCGGTGATGCGCTTGCCGGCGACGGGGCCGGGCGGGAACAGCTCCAGTTCGCGCGCGCTGCTGAGGTGCAGCACGTGCAGTTGACTGCCGTGGCGTTGCGCCAGCTCCACCGCCAGCCGGGTGGATTGGTAGCAGGCTTCGGCGTCGCGGATCAGCGGGTGCTGGTCCGGCGGGATGTCGTCGCCGAAGCGCAGCCGCCAGGCGGCTTCGCGCTCGCGGATGCGCGGCGTGTGTTCGCAGTGGGTGAGGATGGGCAGCGGGCAAGCGGCGAACAGCCGCTCCAGCGCGGCCGGGTCGTCCAGCAGCAGGTCGCCGGTGCTGGCGCCCATGAACACTTTGACGCCGGCGGCGCGGTTGGGCGGCAGCGCGGCGATCAGCGCCAGATTGTGGCGGGTGGCGCCCAGGTGGAAGCCGTAATTGGCCACGGAGTGGGCGGCGGCGCGGCTTTCCTTGTCCGCCAGCGCCTCCAGGCAGGTGGTGGCCGGCCGGGTGTTGGGCATGTCCATGAAGCTGGTGACGCCGCCGGCCACCGCGGCGCGGGATTCGCTGGCGATGCTGCCCTTGTGCGGCGCGCCGGGTTCGCGGAAGTGGACTTGGTCGTCGATCATGCCGGGCAGCAGCCATTGGCCGGCGGCGTCGATGTCGATGTCGCCGGGGCGGCCGGGCAGGCTGGCATCGATGCGGCGGATGCGGCCGTTGCCGACGCGCAGGTCGGCTTCCCACTCGCGGCCGTCGCTGACCAGGCGGGCGTTGCGGATCAGGATGTCGCTCATTCAGAACTCGTTTTGCAGCGCTTTGTAGCCGCGCACCAGTTCGCTGTTGGCGCGCAGCACGTCTTCGGAGAATTCGGCGGCGGACACGCTGGCCTTGGGCAGGCGCGCGGTGTCGCTGGCCGCGCCTATGCGTTCGGTGGAGGCCACGTAGCAGCCGGCCGGCAGTTCGCAGCCGTCCACCACCGCGTTGTGGCGCACCACGCAGCCGTCGCCGACGCGGCAGTTGAACAGCACGCTGTTGAAGCCGACGAAGACGCGTTCGCCCACGGCGCAGGGGCCGTGGATGATGGAGCGGTGGGCGATGGAGGTGTGCGCGCCGATGGCGACGGCGGCGCCGGCCTTGGAGTGGATGACCACGCCGTCCTGGATATTGGAGTGGGGGCCGATGACGATGGCTTCCATCTCGCCGTTGGCGTCCACTTCGTCGGCGCGGATCACCGCGTAGGGGCCGATGAAGACATGGTCGTGGACGATGATCTTGCCGCAGAGGATGGCGGTCTTGTCGATGTAGGCGGATTCGGCGATCACCGGCAGGTGGCCGGAGGGGTTTTTGCGTATCAAGCGCTGCTCCCTGAGAGTGTGTTCACGATCTGCTGCGCTGCGGCGATACGGCGTTGAGAACATCTTCGAAATGCTCATGTACCGAATGTACATTCCGCTTTCTCCGCTGTTCTCGCCTTGTCTCGCTCTTGCTCGCGAGATCGTGGATAGCTTATGAGAGTTGGCTGGCCGCCACCGCGTCGTGCGGGTGCAGGCTTTCCTGGTGGCGCACGTCGACCCGGCTCAGGCCGTGGCCGGCCAGCGCCGCTTGCAGCCGGCGCGCGGCGTCTTCCACATACATCAGATTGGCGCCGTTGAGGGCGGCGAAAGCTTGTTCGTCGGCGCGCTTGACCGCGGTTTGCACCGGGGTGGCCAGCGCTTGTTCGGCCAGGTCTATGCGCATCGCCAGCTCCCAGCCGGCGGCGTCGGCGGGGATGTCGAAGCGCAGCCGCGCCTGGCTGCGCTGGCTGTGCGGGGTGGCCAGGGTGGCGTGTTCCAGCAGCCAGTCGTAAACCGCGTCCGGCGTGGCCGCGCGCTCCTGTTGGCGGAAGGCGTCGGCGATCAGCCTGCGCGCCAGCGCGGCGGAGCAGGGGCAGGTGGAGGAGTAGGCGATTTCCACTTCGGCCCACAGCCGGCAGCCGTCGCCATCGAGTTCGGCGCCCAGCGCGGCGGGGTAGGCCTTCCAGCCGGACAGGCCCGGCGTGGCCAGCGCCGGGCGCTGGCACAGCAGTTCGAAGCGGAATTCGGCGCGGGCGGCGTCGCTGCCGCAGTCGGCGTGGCTGTCCGCCATCGCCCGCAGCAGCCGGCTTAGGGCGTCCGGGCTCAGCGGCGCGGCGTCGGCGTGGGGCTGCAGCAGCCGGTAGAGCCGGGACATGTGGATGCCCTTGATCGCCGGCCGGGGCAGGTTGACTTGCACGCTGGCGCGGGCGGCGACGCAGCCGTGGGCGGCGTCCGCCAGCCGCAGCGCGATGCCGTCCATACCCACCCAGTTCAAGGGCAGCAGCGCGGCGGCGGCGCCGCTGCGCGCGATATCGGGCAGCGGGGCGTTCATGCGGCGTCCTCGGCAAGGGTGTCCAGCGGCGGGAAGGGGTCCGGCAGCAGCGCCCAGGCGGCCGGGCCGGCGGCCATTTCGGCCTCGTCCAGCAGGCAGTCGTCCAATTGCCGGCGCAGTTCGGCTTCGTTCATGGCGATGCCGATCAGCACCAGTTCCTGACGCGCGTCGCCGATGCCGTCCCGCCAGTGGCTTTCGATCTGGCGCAGGCTGTCTTCGTCCTGCGGCCAGTATTCGCGCGGGGTGGCGGCCCACCACTGGCCGGCCAGCTCGTGGCGGCACACCGCGCCGGCCTGCGACCACAGCTGGGCGTGGGCCGGGCGGCTGGCCAGCCAGAAATAGCCCTTGGAGCGCAGCACGCCCGGCCATTCCCGCTGCGCCAGTTCAAAGAAGCGCTGCGGATGGAAGGGGCGGCGCGCGCGGTAGACGAAGCTGGCGATGCCGTATTCCTCGGTTTCCGGCGTGTGCTCGCCGCGCAGCTCGCTGAGCCAGCCGGGGGCGTCGGCGGCGGCGTCGAAGTCGAACAGGCCGGTGTTGAGCACCGCGTCCAGCGGCACCTGGCCGAAGCGGGCTTCGACGATGCGGGCGCGCGGGTTGAGCTGGCGCAGGATGCCGGCCAGCCGCTCCTTGTCCGCGGCGTCGATCAGATCGGTCTTGTTGAGCACGATCACGTCGCAGAACTCCACTTGTTCGATCAACAGGTCCGCCACCGTGCGCTCGTCGGCCTCGCCCAGGGATTCGCCGCGTTGCCGCAGCTGATCGCGCGAGGCGTAGTCGCGCAGGAAGTGACAGGCGTCCACCACGGTGACCATGGTGTCCAGCCGCGCGGAGTCGGCCAGGCTGCGGCCCTGCTCGTCGGCGAAGGTGAAGGTTTCCGCCACCGGCAGCGGCTCGGCGATGCCGGTGGATTCGATCACCAGCTGGTCGAAACGGCCTTCGCGCGCCAGCCGCGACACTTCCAGCAGCAGGTCTTCGCGCAGGGTGCAGCAGATGCAGCCATTGCTCATCTCCACCAGTTTTTCCTCGGTGCGCGACAGCGCCGCGCCGCCTTCGCGCACCAGGGCGGCGTCGATATTGACCTCGCTCATGTCGTTGACGATCACCGCCACGCGGCGGCCTTCGCGGTTGTTGAGGATGTGGTTGAGCAAGGTGGTCTTGCCGGCGCCGAGGAAGCCGGACAGCACGGTGACCGGCAGTCTGGCGTCTAGCGCGGCGGAGGAGGAGGGCGTGGGCGTCATGGCATGGGGTCCGATTAAGTGAGGGCGATGCGGGTGGCGAAGGCCTTTGGCTGTTCGCTATTTTTGTTATGTTATAACATTTTATTTTTCGACGGCAAGGGTCGAATATCGCCACTAGTTCTTTCTGGCTAGTCCGTCTCGCCAAAGTACTAACCGTGACTAGTGCCAATGCGCCGTCCGGCGCCAACCTTCGGCGAATGTCGGCGCTTGCCGGCGCGTTCTAAGCTTGCAATCAAGTGAAAAGGTCCGTTTCCCCCGGTGGCTGGAGCCGCCGGCCCGTGCGGCGCGGACCCCGATATTTGGAGGCAAGATGAGTCACTTTCTCGACCGTTTGAATTTCCTGGGCAAGACCCGCTCCACCTTTGCCAATGGTCACGGCGCCGTCGTCAACGAGGATCGCGGTTGGGAAAACGCCTACCGCCAGCGCTGGCAGCACGACAAGGTGGTGCGTTCCACCCATGGCGTGAACTGCACCGGCTCCTGTAGCTGGAAGGTGTATGTGAAGAACGGCCTGATCACCTGGGAAACCCAGCAGACCGATTACCCGCGCACCCGGCCGGACCTGCCCAATCACGAACCGCGCGGCTGTCCGCGCGGCGCGTCCTATAGCTGGTACGTCTACTCCGCCCAGCGCGTCAAATACCCGATGATCCGCGGCCGGCTGGCCAAATTGTGGCGCGAGGCGCGCCAGACCCTGAGCCCGGTGGAGGCCTGGGAAAAGATCAGCCAGACGCCGGAACTGGCCAAGCAGTACAAGTCCAAGCGCGGCCAGGGCGGTTTCGTGCGCGCCAGCTGGGACGAGGCCAATGAGATCGTGGCCGCCGCCAACGCCTTCACCATCAAGCGATACGGTCCGGACCGCGTGGTGGGCTTCTCGCCGATTCCGGCGATGTCCATGGTGTCCTACGCCGCCGGCAGCCGTTACCTCAGCCTGATCGGCGGGGTGCCGCTGTCCTTCTACGACTGGTATTGCGACTTGCCGCCGGCCAGCCCGCAGACCTGGGGCGAGCAGACCGACGTGGCCGAATCCGCGGACTGGTACAACTCCACCTATCTGATGGTGTGGGGCTCCAATGTGCCGATGACCCGCACCCCGGACGCCCACTTCTATACCGAGGTGCGCTACAAGGGCACCAAGACGGTGGCGGTGTCCAGCGACTTTGGCGAAATGGCCAAGTTCGGCGACATCTGGATGGCGCCCAAGCAGGGCACCGACGCCGCGATGGCAATGGCGATGGGCCATGTGATCTTCAAGGAATTCCACCTCGATAATCCATCCGGCTACTTCAGCGACTACATCCGCCGCTATACCGACATGCCGATGCTGGTGGCGCTGAAGCAAGACGGCGAGCGCTACATTCCGGACTACTTCCTGCGCGCCTCCCATCTGGAAGGCGGCTTGGGCGAAGACAACAACCCGGACTGGAAAACCCTGCTGATCGACGAAGCCAGCGGCGACATCGTCGCACCCAACGGCTCCATCGGCTTCCGCTGGGGCCAGGCCGAGGGCAAGGCCGGCAAGTGGAACCTGGAGCAGAAGGACGGCGGCAACGGCCGCGAGGTGTCCGCCAAGCTGTCGCTGATCAAGGAAAGCGACGCGGTGGTGGGCGTGGGCTTCCCTTACTTCGGCGCCGAGCACGATGAACTGCTGACCCGCAATGTGCCGGCCAAGCGCATCCGCCTGGCCGACGGCAGCGAAACCCTGGTGGCCACGGTATTCGACCTGATGGCGGCCAACTACGGCATAGACCGCGGCCTGGGCGGCGGCAACGTCGCCGTCGACTACATGGACGACGTGCCCTACACCCCGGCCTGGCAGCAGAAGCACACCGGCGTGAAGCCGGAACTGGTGATCCAGGTGGCGCGCGAGTTCGCACAGAACGCCGATCAGACCCAGGGCAAATCCATGGTCATCGTCGGCGCGGCGCTGAACCACTGGTACCACATGGACATGACCTACCGCGGCATCATCAATATGTTGATGCTGTGCGGCTGCATCGGCCAGTCCGGCGGCGGCTGGTGCCACTATGTGGGCCAGGAAAAACTGCGCCCGCAAACCGGCTGGGCGCCGCTGGCCTTCGCCGGCGACTGGAACCGCCCGGCGCGGCAGATGAACGGCACCAGCTTCTTCTACGCCCACACCAGCCAGTGGCGGCATGAAAAACTGGGCGTCGGCGAAATCCTGGCGCCCACCGCCGACGGCCGCATGGCCGGCATGGCGCTGATCGACTACAACGCCAAGGCCGAGCGCATGGGCTGGCTGCCGTCCGCGCCGCAGCTGTCCGCCAACCCGCTGGAGGTGACCCGCGCCGCCGCCGCCGCCGGCCAGGACGCCGCCGCCTACGTGGTGGACGGCCTCAAGTCCGGCAAGCTGGACCTGGCCTGCAACGACCCGGACAACCCGCAGAACTTCCCGCGCAATATGTTCGTGTGGCGTTCCAACATCCTGGGCAGCTCCGGCAAGGGCCACGAATACTTCCTCAAATACCTGCTGGGCACCCAGAACGCGGTGCTGAATTCGGAAGACGACTGCATCAAGCCGACCGAAATCACCGTGCGCCCGGCGGCGGAAGGCAAGCTGGACCTGCTGGTGGTGCTGGACTTCCGCATGTCCACCACCTGCTTGTACGGCGATATCGTGCTGCCCACCGCCACCTGGTACGAGAAGGACGACCTCAACACCTCGGACATGCACCCCTTCATCCACCCGCTGTCCGAAGCGGTGCAGCCCTTGTGGCAGTCCCGCACCGACTGGGAGATCTACAAGGGTTTCGCCAAGAAACTGTCCGAGCTGGGCAAGGACTATCTGGGCGTGCAAAAGGACTTGGTGCTGACCCCGCTGATGCACGACACCCCGGAAGAACTGGGCCAGCCCTTCGATCCCAAGGACTGGAAAAAAGGCGAGTGCGAGCCGGTGCCGGGCAAGACCATGCCCAAGATGACGGTGGTGGAGCGCGACTACGGCGCGATCTACGACAAGTTCACCACCATCGGCCCCTTGCTGGAAAAAGCCGGCAACGGCGGCAAGGGCATCAACTGGAAAACCGGCCATGAGGTGGACATCCTGCGCGGCCTGAACCAAGTGGCGAGCCAGGGCGCCGGCAAGGGCCAGCCCAAGCTGGAAACCGCGATCGACGCCGCCGAGATGATTCTGACGCTGGCGCCGGAAACCAACGGCCACGTGGCGGTGAAAGCCTGGGACGCGCTGTCCAAGATCACCGGCCGCGACCACACCCATCTGGCCAAGCCGCGCGAGCACGACAGCATCCGCTTCCGCGATGTGCAGGCGCAGCCGCGCAAGATCATTTCCTCGCCCACCTGGTCCGGCCTGGAAAGCGAAGAAGTCAGCTACAACGCCGGCTACACCAATGTGCACGAGCTGATTCCCTGGAGAACGATTACCGGCCGTCAGCAGTTCTACCAGGATCACCAGTGGATGCGCGCCTTCGGCGAAGGCCTGTGCGTGTACAAGCCGGCGGTGGATCTGAAAACCACCCAGGCGGTGCTGGGCAAGCACGGCAACGGCAATCACGAATTGGTGCTGAACTTCCTGACCCCGCACCAGAAATGGGGCATCCACAGCACGTACTCCGACAATCTGCGCATGCTGACCCTGAGCCGCGGCGGCCCGAACGTGTGGCTGTCCGAGGACGACGCCAAGAAGGCCGGTATCGTGGACAACGACTGGATCGAGGTGTTCAACGCCAACGGCACGCTGACCGCCCGCGCCGTGGTGTCGCAGCGGGTGCCGCAGGGCATGACGATGATGTACCACGCCCAGGAGAAGATCGTGAACGTGCCGGGCGCGGAAGTGTCCGGCAAGCGCGGCGGCATCCACAACTCGGTGACCCGCACGGTGACCAAGCCCACCCACATGATAGGCGGCTACGCGCAGCTGTCCTGGGGCTTCAATTACTACGGCACCGTGGGCGCCAACCGCGACGAGTTCGTGGTGGTGCGCAAGATGAACTCAGTGGACTGGATGGATAGTCCGGCAGGAGAGCAACAATGAAAATCCGCGCTCAAATCGGCATGGTGTTGAATCTGGACAAGTGCATCGGCTGCCACACTTGTTCGGTCACCTGCAAAAACGTCTGGACCAGCCGCGACGGCGTCGAATACGCCTGGTTCAACAATGTGGAAACCAAGCCCGGCATCGGCTACCCCAAGGAATGGGAAAACCAGGAGAAGTGGAAGGGCGGCTGGGTGCGCAAGCCCAACGGCAAGCTGGAGCCGCGTCAGGGCGGCCGGCTGAAAATCCTGGGCAATATCTTCGCCAACCCCAATATGCCGGCGATAGACGATTACTACGAGCCGTTCACCTACGACTACGAACATCTGCAGAACGCGCCGGAGATGAAGACGCCGCCCACCGCGCGGCCGGTGTCGGTGCTGACCGGCAAGAAGATGAACAAGATCGAATGGGGCCCGAACTGGGAGGACGATCTGGGCGGCGAATTCTCCAAGCGCAGCAAGGACGCCCTGTTTGAGGGCATCCAGAAGGAAATGTACTCGGCCTTCGAGAACACCTTCATGATGTATCTGCCGCGCCTGTGCGAACACTGCCTGAACCCGGCTTGCGTCGCCTCCTGTCCGTCCGGCTCCATCTATAAGCGCGAAGACGACGGCATCGTGCTGATAGACCAGGACAAATGCCGCGGCTGGCGCATGTGCGTGTCCGGCTGCCCGTACAAGAAGATTTATTACAACTGGACCTCCGGCAAGGCCGAGAAGTGCACCTTCTGCTACCCGCGCATCGAGGGTGGCCAGCCGACGGTGTGCTCGGAAACCTGCGTCGGCCGCATCCGCTATCTGGGCGTGCTCTTGTACGACGCCGACAAGATAGACGAAGCCGCCGCGGTGGAAGACCCGAAGAGCCTGTACGAGGCGCAGCTGGGCGTGTTCCTGGACCCGAACGCGCCGGAAGTGATCGCCGAGGCGCAGAAGCAGGGCATTCCGCAAAGCTGGATCGACGCCGCGCAGCGCTCCCCGGTCTACAAGATGGCGATGGAGTGGAAAGTGGCTTTCCCGCTGCACCCGGAATACCGGACTCTGCCGATGGTGTGGTACATCCCGCCGCTGTCTCCCATCCAGTCCGCGATGGAAAACGGCCTGATCGGCGAGAACGGCATCATCCCGGACGTCAAGGACCTGCGCATCCCCATCCAGTACCTGGCCAATCTGCTGACCGCCGGCAAGGAAGAACCGGTGGTGAAGGCGCTGGAAACCATGGTGGCGATGCGGCGCTATATGCGCAAGAAGAGCGTGGAGAAGGTGTCGGACCCCGCCACCCTCAAGGGCACGCATCTGAACCCGGCCCAGGTGGAGGAGATGTATCAGGTGATGGCCATCGCCAATTACGAAGACCGCTTCGTGATTCCGTCCAGCCACAAGGAGCTGGTGGAAAACACCTTCGAGGACAAGGCGTCCTGCGGCTTCACCTTCGGCAACGGCTGCTCCGGCGGCGAGTCCGAGGCCAGCTTGTTCGGCAAGAAGAAGGCCACCCCCATCGTGTTCCACGACATGCGGCGCGACCGCAAGTCCAATTCCGGTCAGTGAAGGAGAACGCCATGCGCATCTATCAGGCCTTATCGGCGCTGCTGTGCTACCCGGAGCCGGATCTGATCGCGGCGGCGGACGACATCCGCGCCGAGGTGGCGGCCGAGCCGCGCATCGCCCGGCTACTGGAGCCCTTGCTGCTGTCCTTGGAGGGCGAGGATCTGATCACGCTGCAAGAACGCTATGTGCAGACCTTCGATCGCAACCCCAGCCATTCGCTGCATCTGTTCGAGCATATCCACGGCGAGGACCGCGCCCGCGGCCAGGCCATGGTGGATCTGCTGGCCGAATACCAGGCCCAGGGCCTGGAGCCGGCGGCGAACGAGCTGCCGGACTATCTGCCGCTGTTCCTGGAGTTCCTGGCGCAGTGCCAGCCGGAGGAGGCCGCCCGGCTGCTCTCCGACGCGGTGCACGTGATCGCCCACGTGGCCGGCAAGCTGGCCGACAGCCATTCCCACTACGCCGGCGTGCTGCAGGGGCTGGTGCTGCTGTCGCCAGTGGAGCCGGAAGCGCTGACCGTGCCGCCGGTGCGCGACATGGACGAGATGCTGGAGACCTTCGGCCCCGGCGCGGACGGCGTGGAGCCGCTGCTGAAGCCGGCGCGGCCGGCCATCGCTCCGGTGAACTTTTACCCGCAGCGGCCGCAGGGCTGAATCCCGCTGCCAGGAGAGCAACATGAACTATCTGCACCAATTCGTATTCGGCATCTACCCCTACATCGCGCTGGCGGTGTTCCTGCTGGGCAGCCTGATCCGCTTCGACCGCGAGCAATACAGCTGGAAGAGCGAATCCTCGCAACTGCTGTACCGCGGCCAGCTGCGGCTGGGCAACATCCTGTTCCACCTCGGCATCATCGGCCTGTTCTTCGGCCATCTGGTGGGCCTGTTGACGCCGGTGGCGGTATGGGACGCGCTGGGCGTCAGCCACAGCTTCAAGCAGGTGTTCGCGATGACGGCCGGCGGCATCATGGGCGGCCTGTGTCTGGTCGGCATCCTGATCCTGCTGCACCGCCGCTTCACTTGCGACCGGCTGGCGGCCAACACCACCTGGCGCGACAAGCTGGTGTTGCTGTGGATTCTGGCCACCTTGCTATTGGGCCTCAGCACCATCGCGGTGTCGGCGCAGCATCTGGACGGCCACGAGATGGTGTTGCTGATGAGCTGGGCCCAGCACATCGTCACCCTGCGCGGCGACGCGGCCATCTTCATCGTCGGCGCCTCGCCGGTATTCAAGGCGCACTTGTTCATGGGCATGAGCTTGTTCGTGATCTTCCCGTTCACCCGTCTGGTGCACGTGTGGAGCGGCTTCGGCGCGGTGACCTATCTGGGCCGGGCCTGGCAGCTGGTGCGGCCGCGGGGCTGATCCGGCGGGTTTGCCAAGATTCAGCATGAGGTCGCGGCGGGGCATCCTTGGATGCTCCGCCGTTTTTCATGCCGTCCGGCTACATATAAATTTGATAAGTTGTGAAGCGATAACAAGAGAGAACAATTCCTAACAATTCGAAACAGCCGGCTGTCAACCAAACGGTTAAGCTGCCTCATCCGTTTAAATTCAGGAGTTAGCCGCATGAAACGCGCACTTGTCATCTTATCGCTGAGCCTGGCCGGTTTGGCCTCCACCGCCCTGGCGGACACCTCCACCATCGTTGGCGGCGCGCTGGGCGGCGCGGCCGGCGCGGCGGTGGGCGAGGCGGTGGGCGGCCGCAACGGCGCCATCATCGGCGGCGCGGTGGGCGGCGCTTCCGGCGCGGCCATCGGCCACGACTACGGCAAGCCGGCGGCGTCGGAACGCCGCGACGACGACGGCCGCCGCTATCGCAAGCACCGCCATCGCCATCACCGCGACAAAGGCTATTTCTGCCCGCCGGGCCAGGCCAAGAAAGGCCGTTGCTGAGCCGCCGCGGCTGTCCAGCCGGCCATTGGCATTAAACCCATTGCAGTATTCAGCATGAGCCGGGCTTGATCTATATTGATGGATGTTGGTTTCCATTGTCATGGAAAATCAAGAGAAACAGTCGATAGAGATCGGAGCCCGCCATGCTGTCCAGGCTATCCCTCGCCAGCAAGCTGCTATTGCTGCTGCTGCCATTTTCCGCCGCCCTGATCGGCCTCGCCTCGGTGCTGGCCGTCGATCGCTTCCAGACCCTGTCGGAACTGCAACGCTCGGATCGCCTGATCCAGGTGGCGGCGCGTTCCAGCCAGTTGATCCACGATTTGCAGACCGAACGCGGCCTGAGCAACGGCTTCCTCAGCGGCCAGGCCGCCGGCTTGCCGCCGCCCTTGCAGCAGGCGCGCGCGGTCAGCGACAAGGACCTGGCCGCCTTCCGCGACGAGGCGGCCAATCACGCCGCCAGCAGCCTGGCCGGCGATCTGTCCGCCCTGAGCAGTCAGCTGGACGGTCTGCCCCAGCTGCGCGACAGCGTGGAAAAACGCGCGACGCCGGCGGCCGAGGCCTTCGCCGCCTATTCCGGCCGCATCGACGCCCTGATCGGCCTGATCGCCAAGCTGGCGCAGGCCAATAGCGACGGCGATCTGCTACGCAGCACCGCGGCCTTGCTCAGCCTGCAATGCGAGAAGGAGTTCGCCGGCCGCGAGCGCGGCTACGTCAACGGCGTGCTCAACGGCGGCGTGTTCGATCAAAAAGGCTTTGCCCAGGCGGTGGGCCTCAAGGCCAAGCAGGACGCCTGCGCCGGACAGCTGCGGCTGATGGCGGACGATACGCTGCGCGCCCAGATGGACGCGGTGGAAGGCGGCGACGAGGCCAAGGCCTTGCAGGCGCTGCGCGACAAACTCTTGGGCCAGGCCCTGGGCCAGCCGGCAGGCGTGGCGCCGGCGGCGTGGTTTCAGGCGGCGACCCAGCGCATCGGCGCGCTGAAAACGCTGCAGGACAAGCTGCTGTCCGATCTGGCCGGCCTGGTGGCGGCCAAGGTGTCCCAGGCCCGCGTCGACCTGTGGGTGACGCTGGGCGGCTCCGCCCTGGTGATTCTGGCCCTGGGCGGCCTGGGTTTCGCCATCTATCGCGGCATCCATGTGCCGGTGCAGCGGCTGGAACTGCTGATGACCTCGATGAGCCGGGATTTTGACCTGAGGCCGCGCGCCGACATCCGCGGTCACGATGAAATCGCGCGCATGGGCAAGGCTTTCGACCACTTGGTGGAGGCCTTCGCCCGCACCCTGAACCAAGTCAATCACAACGCCCACAGCCTGGTGGAGGCGGCGCACGCGATGCTGGCGATTTCCCATCGCGCCGCCAAGGCTTCTGAAACCCAGAGCCAGTCGGCGGCCGGCATCGCCGCGGCGGTGGAGGAGATGAGCGCGGGCATCGAGTCGGTCAGCGCCAACACCCGGCTGTCGCTGAACGTGGCGCAGCAGATGCAGAGCAGCGTCAGCGACGGCCGCGAACGCATGCGGAGCACCACGCAGGCGATGAATCAGACCTCGACGGTGCTGGACGACGCCGGCGGCCGGATAGAATCCTTGCAGCAGAAGTCCGAAGACATCCGCTCCATCATCACCGCCATCCGCGAGATCGCCGACCAGACCAATCTCTTGGCCTTGAACGCGGCGATCGAGGCGGCGCGCGCCGGCGAGATGGGCCGCGGCTTCGCCGTGGTGGCGGACGAGGTGCGCAAACTGGCCGAGCGCACCGGCAAGGAGACGCTGGACATCACATCGCTGATCGAGGATATCCGCGGCGAGACTCAGACCGCCGCCCACCACATGCAGGAGGCGCGCCAGCGCATGGAGTCCGGCCTGGAGCTGGTGGGGCAGACCGTGCACGACCTGGATGAAATCCACCAGGAAGCCAGCGAAGCCGCGGCCAAGAGCCAGGGCACCGCGGTGGCGATGGCGCAGCAGACCGCGGCTAGCGGCGAGGTGGCCAACAATATCAGTGTGATCGCCTCGCTGGCGGAGGAGAATTCCGGCTTGGTGCAGGAGGTGGCGGATTTGTCCGACCGCCTCAATGCCTCGGCCAGCGAGCTGGTGGATCTGGTGGACAAGTTCAAACACGCCTGAGCGCCGATTTACCACGGGGTCGCTCCTGATCGCCGGACGCGCCTGTTCCCTTCATCCTGCGCTCGCATTTCGCCGGCCGGCCCTAGTCACAAGTGACTAGGGGCCGGCGTGCTTTGGTTGGACTGCGAATTGTTGGGCTAGCTAGTAAAATGGAATCAGGAAATATCAGATTGGCGGCGACAGCCGGGCCACTTGGTTGCGACTAAGCGGTATCATTGGCTGCCATGGAGGAACTCATGCTTACCGACCGCTTCGGGCGCTCCATCGAATACCTGCGTCTGTCCGTGACCGACCGTTGCGACTTGCGTTGCAATTACTGCCTGCCCAAAGGCTTCAAAGGCTTCGAAGAGCCGGCCAACTGGCTGACCTTCGACGAGATAGAACGCGTGGTGGCGGCTTTCGCGCGCCTGGGCACGCGGCGGCTGCGGCTGACCGGCGGCGAACCGCTGCTGCGCCGCAATCTGCCGGAGCTGGCGGCGCGCCTGTCCGCGCTGCCCGGCCTCAACGACCTGTCGCTGACCAGCAACGCCACTCAGCTGGCGCGCCACGCCCAGGCGCTGCGCGCCGCCGGAGTCAGCCGCGTCAACGTCAGCCTGGACTCGCTGCGCCGCGATTGCGTGCACGACATCACCGGCAGCGACAGCCTGCCGCGGGTGATGGAAGGGCTGATGGCGGCCAAGGAGGCCGGCTTTTCCCCGATCAAGATCAATATGGTGGCGATGAAGGACGTCAACGACGCCGACATCGGCGCCATGGTCGCCTTCTGTATCCAGCATGGCTTCGTGCTGCGGCTGATCGAAGCCATGCCCATGGGCGACACCGGCCGCGCCGCCAGTTACCTGGACTTGCAGCCGGTGCTGCGTCAGCTGCAAACCGAATTCGACCTGGTCGAACAGGCCGCCACCCTGGGGGGCGGCCCGGCCCGCTACTGGAAAACCCGGGACGGCGGTTTCTCGCTGGGCCTGATCACGCCCATTTCCCAACATTTCTGCGCCACCTGTAACCGGGTGCGGCTGTCCGTGGACGGCACGCTCTACATGTGTCTGGGCCAGGAAGAAAGCTTTGAGTTGCGCCCTCTGCTGCGCGCCGGCGTCAGCGACGCCGAACTGGAAGCGGCGATCCGCGCGGCGATAGAACTGAAACCGGAGCGACATGAATTCAGCGAGAAGCCGAAAAAGCTGGTGCGCTTCATGTCGATGACCGGTGGCTAGGGCGACGGCGATGCGGCTGAACGTGTCCCCGGTGCTGGGCGGCCCGCTGGGCCAGCGGCTCAGCGCCAAGATCGTCGGCGTGCTGGCGATTTTTCTCTTGGTGGCGCTGGGTTCCATCGGCGCCACGCTGTGGCTGTCCTGGCAGCAGGAGGGCGGCGCGGCGGCGATCAACGACGCCGGCAGCCTGCGCATGCGCGTCACCCGGCTGGCGCTGGATTTGCAGCTTAGCGGCCAGGACGGCGCGCGCGCCGACGCGCTGCGCCGCGACATGGTCAATTACGAAGCCATCTTGCAGCGGCTGCGCCGCGGCGACCCGGCGCGCCCGCTGCTGGTGCCGCGTCAGGCGGACATCCAGCAGGCGCTGACCCAGGTGGAAACGCAGTGGCGCGAGCAACTGAAACCGGTGTTGCAGGACGCGCTGACGCGGCCCGGCGACAACGCGGCGGAGGCCGCCCGTTTCGCCGAGCGCGTGGCGCTCTACGTGGCGGACATCAACACCTTCGTCAGCGGCATGGAGGCCTACAACGCGCGCAACACCGATTATCTGCGCCTGCTGCAGCTCTTGCTCGCCAGCATGGCGGTGGTGGGCACCGTCGCGCTGATTTATCTGATGCTGTTGATCGTGCTGCGGCCGCTGGACAAGCTGCACCAGGGCATACGCCGGCTGGCGGCTGGCGATTACAGCGTGCGGGTGCCGGTGGAGACCGACGACGAATTCGGCCAGGTCAGCACCGGCTTCAATCTGATGGCGGCCTGTCTGTCCGAATCCCACGCCACGCTGGAAGAGCGGGTGCGCGGCAAGACCGCCAGCCTGCAGCAGAAAAACCAGGAATTGGCGCTGTTGTACGAAATCACCTCCTTCTGCAATCAATCCCAGCCGCTGGAAGCGCTGTGCAAGGGCTTCCTCGCCCGGGTGATGCGCGCCTTCGACGCCGACGGCGGCGCGGTGCGCTTGACCGATCACGGCCAGGGCATGGTGTTCGTGGTGGCCGACGACGGCTTGCCGGAAGGGCTGCTGCGCGAAGAGCATTGCCTGAAAGTGGGCGACTGCCTGTGCGGCGAAGCCGCCGCCAAGGCCGAGAGCCGGGTGGAGAATATGCGCGGCCTGCCGGACAAGCAGTGCAGCCGCGAAGGCTTCCGCGTGGTCAGCGCCTTCCCGGTGGCGACGCAAAACCGCACCTTGGGCATTTTCAATCTGCATTTCCGACAGGCGCGCATCCTGCCGCCGCAGCAGGTGCGGCAACTGGAGATGCTGGGCCAGCACCTGGCGGTGGCGATAGAAAACCTGAGGCTGGCGGCCAAGGAGCGCGAACTGGCGGTGCTGGAGGAGCGCAATCTGGTGGCCCAGGGCCTGCACGACAGCATCGCCCAGGGCCTGTCCTTCCTGAATCTGCAAACCCAGATCATGCGCCAGGCGCTGGACAGCGGCGACCCGGGCCTGGTGGACGACACGCTGGCCTTGTTCGAGGCCGGGGTCAAGGAAAGCTACGACGATGTGCGCGAGCTGCTCAACAACTTCCGTTCCAAATTGTCGGAAAGCCTGAGCCAGGCGGTGAGCAGCCTGCTGGACAAATTCCGCAAGCAGACCGGGATGCGGGTGGAGCTGCGCTCCACCGGAGCCGGCGCGCCGCTGATGCCGGAACAGCAATTGCAGATCCTGTTCATCCTGCAGGAGGCGCTGTCCAATGTGCGCAAGCACGCCGAGGCCAGCCAGGTCACGGTCAGCCTCAGCGACGACGGCGAGGTCTTCGTGCTCAGCGTGCTGGACAACGGCGTCGGTTTCGATCTGGATACCGTGCGCAACAAGGGCGACGGCCATTTCGGCCTGTCCATCATGCAGGAGCGCGCGCAGCGCGCCGGCCTGCAACTGGACATCGAATCCACTCCGGAGGCGGGCACCCTGGTCAGCCTGCTGCTGCCGCGCGCGCGGCGCATGGCCGCTTGAGCCACTGGCGCGGCGGCTAGACAGCTCTCATACTGTCTATATCTGAATTCGAAAGACCCGGACTCGATGATGTCTGAACAGACCATACGCATTTTGCTGGTGGACGATCACACCTTGTTCCGCAGCGGAATCAAGGCCTTGCTGGCGCGCCAGGCGGCTTTCGACGTTGTCGGCGAGGCGGCCGACGGCGCCGAGGGCGTCAAGCTCGCCAAGCAGCTGGACCCGGACGTGGTGTTGCTGGACCTGAACATGCCGGGCATTTCCGGCGTGGAGGCGCTGACCCTGATGCTGCAGGACCAGCCCAAACGGGCGGTGGTGATGCTGACGGTGTCCGAGGAGGCCGACGATCTGACCGCGGCCTTGAAGGCCGGCGCGCGCGGCTATCTATTGAAAAACATCGACGCCGACTTCCTGACCCAGGCGGTGGCGCGCGCCGCCGCCGGCGAATCGGTGATGAGCGATTCGATGACCGCCAAGCTGATGGCCCAGTTCCGCCACGGCGCGGCCGCGCCGGTGGAGCCGGCGGAACAGGAACTGGACCGGCTGACCCCGCGCGAACGCGAAATCCTCGGCTTTCTGGCTCAGGGCAAGAGCAATAAGGAAATCGCGCGCAGCCTGGATCTGGCCGAGAGCACGGTCAAGATCCATGTGCAGAACATCCTGAAGAAGCTCAGCCTCAGCAGCCGGGTGCAGGCGGCGGTGTTCGCGGTGGAGAACGGGGTGGGGCGCAGCGCGTGAGCGGCTGCGCGCGGCCCTGGCCCCCATGAACAGCTTCTAAGCGGCGGTCCGCTCAGCCCTCCACCAGCCGATAGCCGACTCCGGTCTCGGTGAGGATGTGGCGCGGCATCGCCGGATTGTCTTCCAGCTTCTGCCGCAGATGGCCCATATAGACGCGCAGATACTGGTTGTGCTCAGAGAACGACGGCCCCCATACCGCCAGCAGCAGCTCGCGATGGGTGATCACCTTGCCGGCGCTGCGTATCAAGGTGGACAGCAGCCGGTACTCTATCGGCGTCAGATGCACCGCCGTTTCCGCCTTGGCCACCTGCCGGTTGACCAGGTCCACCTTGATGTCGCCGAACTGGAACACTTGTTGCGCGGCGGCGCTGCCGTGGGTGCGGCGGCGCAGCAGCACGCGGACGCGCGCCAGGCATTCGGCCACGCCGAAGGGCTTGGTCAGATAGTCGTCGGCGCCGGCGTCCAGCGCGGCCACCTTCTCGGTTTCCTGGGTGCGCGCGGACAAGACCAGGATGGGCAGATCGGTCCATTCGCGCAGCTGTTTGATGGTGTCCTGGCCGTTCATGTCCGGCAGGCCCAGGTCCAGGATCACCAGGTCCGGCTTGCGGGTGGCCACTTCGATCAGGCCTTGCTTGCCGGTTTCCGCCTCGTGGACGGTCAGGCCTTCTTCTTCCAGCGCCGCGCTCAGAAAGCGGCGTATCGGTTTCTCGTCTTCAATGACGACGATGCTGATCGGTGCGTCTTGCATGGTCATGGTTTTCTTTTGAGTTAGGGCGTCTCATCCGGCGGCAGCGCCGGCGCTTGACCGGCCGGCAGGCTGAAGCGGAATTCCGCTCCGTGCGGCGAGCGGTTGCGCGCGCTGATGCGGCCGCCGTGGATTTCCACGATGGAGCGGCAGATCGCCAGGCCCAGCCCCACGCCGGGGGTGCTGGACTCCGCCGCACCGCGCGAGAATTTGTCGAAGGCGCGCTGTTCCATATTGGGCGGCAGGCCGGGGCCGTCGTCGCTGACCGACACCAGCACCTCCGCGCCTTCGCGCCGCGCCGCCAGCGTGATGCGGCTGCCCGGCGGCGTGTATTTGCCGGCGTTTTCCAGCAGGTTGACCAGCACCCGCTCCAGCAGCACGGCGTCGTATTCCAGCACCGGCAGGTCCGGGTCCAGTTCCAGCTTCAGTTCCCGGCCGCGCAGGCCGCGTTCGGCGGCGCGCAGCGCGCTGCCCACCACCTCGTCCAGCATCTGCCATTCCTTGTTCAGCTTGACGCCGGATTGCAGCCGCGCCATGTCCAGCAGATTGGTCACCAGCTTGTTCATGCGCAGCGCTTCGTCCTGGATGGCGGCGGCGATCTCGGCGCGCTGATCGTCGTCCACATTGGGCGAGCACAGCCGCTCGGACAGGCCGGCCATGGTGGTCAGCGGTGTGCGCAGATCGTGGGACACCACGGACAGCACGCTGTTGCGCAGCCGCTCGGACTCCATCGCCACGATGGCGTCCTGCGCCACTTCCACGTAATGCACGCGCTCCAGCGCCAGCGCGATCTGGGCGGCGCAGGTTTCCAGCAGTCTTTGCTGTTCCGGCAGAAAGGCCTGATCGGTGACTTCCGGCAGCAGCGCGATCACGCCGCGGTTGCGCATCGGCGCGCGCAGCGGCACGTAGAGCGCGGCGTTGGCGGGCAGGGTGTTGGTGCCGAGGCCGGCCGGCTGCTGATGATCGTAAACCCATTGCGCGACGCCGATGTCGGCATGGCCGCGGTCTTCGCCGGCCAGGCGCAGTTCGTCGCCGCTATTGGGCAGGAACAGGTTGACCTTGGCGGCGAACAGCGGCTCCAGCCGGCCGACGGCGGTGTCCACGATCTGGGCGGCGGTCAGCGCGCCGGCCAGTTCGCGGCCCAGATCGTACAGCGCGCGGGTGCGGCGTTCGCGATAGGTGGAGATATTGGCGGCGAAGCGCAGCCGGGCGGTGAGCTGGCTGATGATGGCGGCCACCAGCAACATCACCACGAAGGTCATCAGGTACTGGGTGTCGGTGACGGCGAAGGACATCTGCGGCGGCACGAAGAAAAAGTCGAAGGCCGCCACCGACAGCAGCGAGGCCAGCATGCCGGGGCCGCGGCCGTAGCGCACCGACACCAGCACCACCACCAACAGGTAAATCATGATGTCGTTGGCCAGCGCCACATGGGGAATCAGCAGGCCGGCCAGCAGCGTGGTCAGCAGGCAGGCGACGGCGGCGGCGATGTAGCCGGCGCGGGAGCGCGGGCTGTCCTGCTCTTCGAACAACAGGCTGGCGCCGGTCTTGGCGGCGCCGGCGTCCTCCGCTTCCAAGTCGTGGGCCACCACGTAGAGATCGATGTCGCCGGAGCGGCGGCTCAGCTCGTTGACCAGGGTAGGGCGCCACAGCCGCGACCAGCGGCCGCGGACGGATTTGCCCACCACCAGCTTGGAGACGTTGCGGCTGCGGGCGTAGGCCAGCAGCGTGGGCGCCAGTTCGTTGCCGCCCAGCACCGTGGTTTCCGCGCCCAATTCCTGCGCCAGCCTCAGGCCCTTGAGCACGCGGGCGCGCTGCTCCTCGGACAGTTTTTGCTGGCGCGGCGTTTCCACGTAGACGGCGATCCAGTCCGCGTCCAGATTGGCGGCCAGGCGCTTGGCGCTGCGGATCAGCTTGTCGATGCCGGCGCTGGCGCCGACGCAGACCAGCAAGCGCTCGCGCGCGTGCCAGACGGGGTTGATGGACTGGTCGGCGCGGTAGGCGCGCATCTGCGCGTCCACGCGGTCGGCGGTGCGGCGCAGCGCCAGTTCGCGCAAGGCCAGCAGATTGCCCTTGCGGAAGAAGTTCTTCACCGCGCGCTCGGCCTGCTGCGGCAGATAGACCTTGCCGGCGGCTAGCCGGCCCAGCAGCTCGTCCGGCGGCAGGTCCACCAGCGCCACTTCGTCGGCGCGGTCGAACACGTGGTCGGGCAGGGTTTCGCGCACCACGATGCCGGTGATCTGTCCGACCACATCGTTCAGGCTTTCCAGATGCTGGACATTGAGGGTGGTGTAGACGTCGATGCCGGCGGCCAGCAGCTCCTCCACGTCCTGCCAGCGCTTGGGGTGGCGCGAGCCGGGCGCGTTGGAGTGGGCGAATTCGTCCATCAGGATCAGCTGCGGCCGGCGCGCCAGCGCCGCGTCCAGATCGAACTCGGACAGTTCGTGGCCCTTGTAGGCGATCCGCCGCGGCGGCAGCAATTCCAGGTCCGCCAGTTGCGCCTGGGTTTCCTTGCGGCCGTGGGTTTCCACCACGCCCACCAGCACTTGCACGCCTTCCTGGCGCCGGGCGCGGGCCGCCGCCAGCATGGCGTAGGTCTTGCCGACCCCGGCGCAGGCGCCGAAGAAAATCTTCAGCCGGCCGCGTTGGGCGTCCAGTTCTTCGCGTTTCAGTTCATCCAGCAGCGCGTCCGGATCGGGACGGATGTCGGGCATGGCTTGTCCTGTTTTTTAGCCGCGGAAGCGGGGGATTCCGCGGCTCGTTCTTATCAGCCGCGCCGCTGGTCCAGCGCCAGGTTCAATTCCAGCACATTGACGCGCGGCTCGCCAAGCAGGCCGAAGGTTTCGCCTATCACCCGGCTCTCCACCAGCTTGCGCAGCGCGGCCGGCTCCATCTTGCGGGCGGCGGCGACGCGCTCCAACTGGTAGAAAGCCGCGGCGGCGGAAATTTCAGGGTCCAGGCCGCTGGCCGAGGCGGTGACCAGGTCCACCGGCACCGGGCCGGTCTGCCCCGGATGGGCGGTGCGGATGCGTTCCACATTGGCCTTCACCGCGTCCAGCTGCGCCGGGTTGGTGGGGCCCAGGTTGGAGCCGCCGGACCCGCCGGCATTGTACGGCATTGGGCTGGTGGCGGACGGGCGGCCCCAGAAATATTGCGGGCCGGTGAAGTTCTGGCCTATCAGCCGCGAGCCGACGATCTTGCCGTCGCGTTCGATCAGGCTGCCGTTGGCCTGGAAAGGGAACAGCGCCTGGGCGGCCCCGGTGGTGAGCAAGGGATAGGCGAGGCCGGTGATCAGGGTCAGGCCGCCAAACACCACCAGCAGCGGGCGTAACAGTTTCATTTGCTTTGTCCTTTCAGTGCTTATGCCAGGCTCAGCGCGCCCAGCAGCATGTCGATCAGCTTGATGCCGGCGAAGGGCACCAGCAGGCCGCCCAGGCCGTAGATCAGCAGGTTGCCGCGCAGCAGCTCCGCCGCGCTCTTGGCTTGATACTTGACCCCCTTCAGCGCCAGCGGGATCAGGAACACGATGATGACGGCGTTGAAGATCACCGCCGACATGATGGCCGAGGCCGGGCTGTTCAGGCCCATCACGTTCAGCGCGTTCAATTGCGGATAGGTGCTGGCGAAGGCGGCCGGAATGATGGCGAAGTATTTGGCCACGTCGTTGGCGATGGAGAAGGTGGTCAAGGAGCCGCGCGTCATCAGCATCTGCTTGCCGATTTCCACGATCTCGATCAGCTTGGTGGGGTTGGAATCCAAGTCCACCATATTGCCGGCTTCCTTGGCCGCCTGGGTGCCGGTGTTCATCGCCACCGCCACGTCGGCCTGGGCCAGCGCCGGCGCGTCGTTGGTACCGTCGCCGGTCATTGCCACCAGCTTGCCCTCGGCCTGATGGCTGCGGATCAGCTTGAGCTTGGCTTCCGGCGTGGCTTCGGCCAGGTAATCGTCCACGCCGGCCTCGGCGGCGATGGCGGCGGCGGTCAGCGGGTTGTCGCCGGTGATCATCACCGTCTTGATGCCCATCTGGCGCAGCTCGGCGAAGCGCTCCTTGATGCCGCCCTTGACGATGTCCTTCAGTTCGATCACGCCCAAGGCGCGATTGCCTTCCGCCACCAAGAGCGGGGTGGAGCCGCGGCGGGCCACTTCATCGGCGCTTTTCGCCAGCGCGTCCGGGAACTGGCCGCCCAGTTCGGCGATGTGGCGGCGGATGGCGTCGATGGCGCCCTTGCGGATCCGGCGGCCGTCGTAGTCTATGCCGCTCATCCGGGTTTGCGCGGTGAAGGGGATGAACGCGGCTTCATGGCTGGCCAGCTCGCGCTGGCGCAGATTGAACTGCTTCTTGGCCAGCACCACGATGCTGCGGCCTTCCGGGGTTTCGTCGGCCAGCGAGGCCAGCTGGGCGGCGTCGGCCAAAGCCTGTTCGCTGACGCCGGGCGCCGGAATGAAGGCCGAGGCCTGGCGATTGCCCAGGGTGATGGTGCCGGTCTTGTCCAAGAGCAGCACGTCCACGTCGCCGGCGGCTTCCACCGCTCGGCCGGAGGTGGCGATCACGTTGGCGCCCATCATCCGGCTCATGCCGGCCACGCCGATGGCGGACAAGAGGCCGCCGATGGTGGTGGGGATCAGGCATACCAGCAAGGCCACCAGGGTGGTGATGCCGATGGGCGAGCCGGCCTTGGCCGCTTCCACGCTGAACAGCGAGAAGGGCAGCAGGGTGACGGTGACCACCAGGAAGACGATGGTCAGCGCCACCAGCAGGATGGTCAGCGCGATCTCGTTCGGCGTTTTCTGGCGCTTGGCGCCTTCCACCATGGCGATCATGCGGTCGAGGAAGGTTTCGCCCGGGTTGACGGAAATCCGCACCACGATCCAGTCGGACAGCACGCGGGTGCCGCCGGTGACCGAGGAGAAATCGCCGCCGGCCTCGCGGATCACCGGCGCGGATTCGCCGGTGATCGCGGACTCGTCCACCGAGGCCACGCCTTCGATCACCTCGCCGTCCACCGGGATCACGTCGCCGGCTTCCACCAGCACATAGTCTCCCTTGCGCAGGCTGCTGCCGTCGATCACGGTCTTGCCGGCGTCGTGGCTGGGGCCGGACAGCTTCTTGGCCACCACGTTTTTCTTGGCCGAGCGCAAGCTGGCCGCCTGGGCCTTGCTGCGGCCCTCGGCCAGCGCTTCGGCGAAGTTTGCGAACAAGACGGTGAACCACAGCCACAGCGCCACCGCCAGGATGAAGCCGGACGGCGCCTCGCCCTGGCCGGCCAGGGACTGAACCCACAGCGCGCTGGTCAGGATGCTGCCGATGTAGACGACGAACATCACCGGGTTGCGCCACTGGGCGCGCGGCGACAGCTTCTTGAAGGAGTCGACGATGGCCGGTTTCACCAGGCTGGGGTCCAGCATGGACTTGGCCGCGCTCCTGTGGCCCGCTTGAACGGGCTGGGCGGCCGGCAGTTTGGAATGATTGATATCGTTCATTTTATGAGTCCTCCCGCAAGGTTCAGCGACCGCTGATCATCTGCAATTGCTCGACGACCGGGCCCAGCGCCAGCGCGGGAACATAGTTGAGCGCGCCCACCAGCAAGACGGTGCCTATCAGCAGCACCACGAACAGCGGGCCATGGGTGGGCAGGGTGCCGCCGGTGACGGCCAGCCGCTTCTTGGCGGCCAAGGAACCGGCGATAGCCAGGATGGGCACGATCATGAAGAAGCGGCCGAAGAACATGGCCACCGCGGTGGCGACGTTGTAGAAGGGCGTGTTGGCGGACAGGCCGGCGAAGGCGCTGCCGTTGTTGTTGGCGGCCGAGGTGAAGGCGTACAACACCTCGCTGAAGCCGTGGGCGCCGGGGTTGAGGACGCCGGCCTTGCCGGAGGCGGCCAGCACCGCGATGGCGGTCAGCGTCAGCACCAGAACCGGGGTGACCAGAATGGTGATCGCCGTCATCTTCATCTCATGGATTTCTATCTTCTTGCCCAGGTATTCCGGGGTGCGGCCCACCATCAGGCCGGAGATGAACACCGCCAGGATGGCGAAGATCAGCATGCCGTACAGGCCGGAGCCGACGCCGCCGAACACCACCTCGCCCAATTGCATCAGGAAGGTGGGCACCAGGCCGCCGATCGGGGTCAGCGAATCGTGCATGGCGTTGACCGCGCCGCAGGAGGCGGAGGTGGTCACCGCGATGAACAGCGAGGTGTCGATGACGCCGAAGCGGGTTTCCTTGCCTTCCATATTGCCGCCGGACTGCAAATGGCTGGCCTGCTGATCCACGCCCATTGCGCTCAGCTGCGGCACGCCGGCCTGTTCCGCGCCGGTGGCCGTCACGACCGCGCAGACGAACATCACCGTCATCGCGGCGATGATGGCCCAGCCTTGGCGCTGGTCGCCCACCATGCGGCCGAACACGAAGCACAGCGCCGCCGGGATCAGGAAGATGGCCAGGCTTTGCAGGAAGTTGCTCAGCGGGGTGGGGTTTTCAAACGGGTGCGCGGAGTTGGCGTTGAAGAAGCCGCCGCCGTTGGTGCCCAGCAGCTTGATCGCTTCTTGCGAGGCCACCGGCCCCATGGGCAGCGTTTGCTGCTGGGTGCTGGCGTTCGCCATCACCGGCTTGCCGTCGGCGCCCAGGACCGCGTTGCCCTGAGCATCGGTCTTGGCCTGCTGATAATGAGTGGTTTCCACCGTCTGCGCGTTTTTATAGGCGGACAGGTTCTGGATCATGCCTTGCTGGCTGAAGGCCAGCGCGAACACGAAGGACAGCGGCAGCAATACGTAGAGGGTGAAGCGGGTGACGTCCACCCAGAAGTTGCCGATCTTGGCCGAGCCGTGACGGACAAAGCCGCGCACCAGGGCCAGCACCACCGCCGCGCCGGTGGCGGCGGACAGGAAGTTCTGCACCGTCAGGCCCAGCATCTGCACCAGATAGCCCATGGTGGATTCGCCGCCATAGCCTTGCCAGTTGGTGTTGGTGACAAAGGAGATCGCGGTGTTGAACGCGGAGTCCGGCGCCACCGCGCCCATGCCTTGCGGGTTGAACGGCAGCCAGCCCTGCAAGCGTTGCAGCAGATACAAGGCCAGCGCGCCCAGCACATTGAACAACAGCAAGGCGACGGCGTAGCCGCGCCAGCCCATGTCTTCGTCCGGCTTGACGCCGGCCAGCCGGTAAAAGCCGCGCTCCAGCGGCGCGAACAGGCGCAGGGGGCCGACATTGTCGCCCTGCATCACGCGGGCGATATAGGCGCCCAGCGGCCAGGCCAGCGCCAGCAGCACCAGCAGGAACAAGCCCAGCTGCAAGGGTGCGGCCGAGCCGATGAAATTGGCGAACATGATTAAAAATTCTCCGGCTTAAGCAGTGCGTAGATCAGATAGCCAAGCAGGCCCAGCGCGATCAGCGCGCTGAGCAGATACCAGACGCTCATTCCTTTTCTCCCAGTTTCCGGCAGCCGGCGACAAAGCCGCAGGCCAGCGCGCCGAACAACAGGACGAGTCCCAGATAGACGACATCCATCATGAAAATCTCCATTTGAATCAGTAATGGAAAGGTACTGAAGCCGGCGTCAAAAACCCGATAAAAGCCGTT
This sequence comes from Chromobacterium sp. Beijing, assembly GCF_021496765.1. Lineage (NCBI taxonomy): Bacteria > Pseudomonadati > Pseudomonadota > Betaproteobacteria > Neisseriales > Chromobacteriaceae > Chromobacterium > Chromobacterium sp. Beijing. Next base: position 2,449,081 of record NZ_CP053750.1, on the reverse strand, counting down.
GGATAGAGATAAAAATCGCGTAAAAATCGATGGGAAATCGCCGTTTGGCGCAAATTCGGACGGATTTCGGCGGGAAAAGGAATTTTCTTTATGCGCGCGGAGGCGGAGACGCAGGGGACAACGGGCGGACGACCGGCGTCGCTGGACGCGGGCGCGGCGGCGGGAAACGAAACGGGCGGCTCGGCACAGGCGGCAAGCGCGCGGTCCGCTTCAAGGCAGGGAGGTTGCGGCGTGGCGTATGGCTGGGCCGCTAACCGTCAACAGGCGGCAAGCCGCCAGTAGGCAAGGTGTTCAGAACAGGTCGTCGCAGCGGTCGGCCAGGAATCGGGCATCGTCCCGATCGTGCGCGCGCTGGCGCACTTTCTGCTGGCGCGACCTCTCAGCATCACTCAACTGAGGCTTGGCGACCGCATAGAGAAAACTCTCGTGCTGGTCTCTAGCCTGCTTTCTGCGAACACTCAGAGGAATACGGGAAGTCATCATCCTTGCACCTCTCGGTCACGTACTTGTGTGAGGCCAGGGCAAACCCTGACCCTTTGACATTGACGCTATTTTCGCGATTTGTAAAGCCCTGTTTGCTTGTGATTAGGAGCAAATCGGACTTGGGCATTCCAGCGGACTCCGCCCACGCTACCGGCGCGATGTTACCGCAGCATGATGGAGCGGGCGTCCGGGGCAAGTCTTTGAGGTAAATCACTTTTCGAATAATGTTGTTTCGAAACGGTATAAATCGTTATATGAAACTGGCGTAGCATGCCGCTATCGAATGGCGCGGCCAAGGAGCGGTTTTATGGAGTGGGGGTATGCGATCGCGGGTTTGGCGGTGGGCTTCATCGTAGGTCTGACCGGCGTGGGCGGCGGTTCGCTGATGACGCCCATCTTGCTGTGGTTCGGCATCTCTCCGGCCACCGCGGTGGGCACGGATCTCTTATACGCGGCCTTGACCAAGATGGGCGGAGTGACGGTGCATCATCGCCAAGGTCATGTCGATTGGCGCATCGCCGGCTGGCTGACCGCCGGCAGCGTGCCGGCTGCCCTGCTGGTGCTAGCCGGCCTGTCCTATCTGCATCTGCCGGAAAAAATGCTGGACACCCTGTTCAAGCTGGTGCTGGGCGTCGCCTTGCTGCTGACCGCCGCGGCCATCCTGGGCAAACCCTTGCTCTTGCGCTGGCTGGGCCGCGCCGGCGCGGCCAGCCCGTCGTTCGAGCCGCGGATAGGCTTGACCGTGGCCACCGGCGTGGTGTTGGGCGTTTTGGTCACGCTCAGTTCCATCGGCGCCGGGGCCCTGGGCACCCTGGCCTTGTTCCTGCTGTATCCGGCCTTGCCGACTTCGCGGCTGGTGGGCACCGAAATCGCCCACGCGGTGCCCTTGACCCTGGTGGCCGGTCTGGGACACGCCGGGCTCGGCAATGTGGATTTTACGCTCTTGCTCAATCTGCTGGCGGGCTCCCTGCCCGGCATCTGGCTGGGCAGCAAGCTGACGCGGCGGCTGGCGGAGGGCTGGTTGCGGCCGGCGCTGGCGGTGATGCTGGCGGTGATAGGCGGCAAGCTGGTGTTGTGAGCCGCGGCGCGGCATGACGGGACAGGGCGGCTCAGGCCGCCTTTTTTCATGGCCGCGCGCAAAAAAACGCCCTGATCGGAGAGGCGAGCAGGGCTGAAATGCAAACAACAAAAGGAGAAGCCATCATTAAGCCTCTCAATATTAGTATTTCGTAATCCTGATGCCCTTGACCTGGAGCAAGAAAGCGGCGGCAGCCAAGGCCGACGGCGTGGAAGACATAAAAAGACCGCGCAGCGCGCGGTCTGTTGACGAGAGTTGGGAGGCTTAGAACCTGTTTCCGATCTGCTTCGCGTCGGCGATACGGCGTTGAAAACGTTTTCGAAATGCTCATGTACCACGCGTACATTCCGCTTTCTCAGCCGTTTTCGCCTTGTCTTGCCTTAGCTCGCGAGATCGCAAACACGTTCTTACAGCTTAGCCGCCACCCAGGCCTGCACGCCGGCCAAGGCCGCCGCCAGGTTTTCCGGCTGAGTGCCGCCGGCCTGGGCCATGTCCGGACGGCCGCCGCCCTTGCCGCCCACTTGCTGGGCGACGAAGTTGACCAGCTCGCCCGCCTTGAGCTTGGAGGTGAGGTCGGCGGTGACGCCGGCCACCAGCGCCACTTTGCCGTCGCCCTTGGCGGCCAGCACGATGGCGGCGGAGCCCAGCTTGTCCTTCAGCTTGTCCAGGGTTTCGCGCAGGGCGTTGTTGTCCGCGCCCGGCAGTTCCACCGCCAGCACCTTGACGCCGTTGACCTCGGCCGCGCCGTCGGCCAGGCTGTCGCCGGCGGAGGCGGCCAGTTGGCCCTTGAGTTTGGCCAGCTCTTTTTCCAGGGTCTTGACGTTGTCCTGCAAGCTGCCGATCTTGGCGGCCACTTCGTCCAGCGTCTGCGCTTTCAGCGCGCCGGCCGCCTCTTTGAGCAGGGCGTCCTGAGCCTGGATGTGGGCGATGGCGCCTTCACCGGTGACGGCTTCGACGCGGCGCACGCCGGCGGCGACGCCGCTTTCCGCCACGATCTTGAACAGGCCGATGTCGCCGGTGCGCTGCACATGGGTGCCGCCGCACAGTTCGGCGGAGAAGTCGCCCATGGTCAGCACGCGCACTTCATCGCCGTATTTTTCGCCGAACAGCATCATCGCGCCGGATTTCTGCGCGGCTTCCATGCTCATCACTTCGGCCTTGACCGGCAAGTTGTGGCTGATCACGCGGTTGACCACGCGCTCCAGCTCGGCGATCTGTTCTGCGCTGACCGGTTCGCCGTGGGCGAAGTCGAAGCGGGTGCGCTCCGGATTCACCAGCGAGCCCTTCTGCGCGACATGGTCGCCCAGCACGTGGCGCAGCGCCGCGTGCAAGAGGTGGGTGGCGGAGTGGTTGCGGGCGCTGGCGGCGCGCGCGTGCAGATCGATGGTGGCGGTCACGCTGTCGCCGACGGCCAGACGGCCGCGGGCCAGCTTGCCTTTGTGGCCGAACACCGCGGCCTGGATCTTCTGGGTGTCGTTGACGTCGAACAGCGCGCCGATGCCGCCTTGCAGCGAAATCTCGCCCACGTCGCCGACCTGGCCGCCGCCTTCGGCGTAGAAGGGGGTGTCGTCCAGCACCACGATGCCTTCTTCGCCGGCTTCCAGCGCGGCGACGGCCTCGGTGCCCTTGAACAGCGCCAAGACCTTGGCGTCGGTGCTGGCGGAATCATAGCCGTGGAAGCAGGTGTCGGCGCCGCTGTAGCTGACCTTGCCGGTCATCTTGAAGCTGGAGCCGGCGCGGCCGCGCTCGCGCTGCGCTTCCATCGCGCGCTCGAAGCCTTCCAGATCGGCGTGGATGTCGCGTTCGCGGCAGATGTCGGCGGTCAGGTCCACCGGAAAGCCGAAGGTGTCGTAGAGCTTGAAGATGGTGTCGCCGTCAAGCTTGGTCTTGCCGCCTTCCAGCGCGGAGTCCACCAGGCCCATGCCGATTTCCAGCGTCTCGGCGAACTTGATCTCCTCGGCGCGCAGCGCGTCTTCGATATGCGCCTGCTTCTCGCGCAGTTCCGGATAGGCGTCGCCCATCTCGGCCACCAGATCGGCGACGATCTTATGGAAGAACAGGCCTTTCTGGCCCAGCTTGTAGCCGTGGCGGATGGCGCGGCGGGCGATGCGGCGCAGCACGTAGCCGCGGCCTTCATTGGACGGCAAGATGCCGTCGGCGACCATGAAGCAACAGGCGCGGATGTGGTCGGCGATCACTTTGAGCGACGGCACGTCCTGGCTGTAGGCTATGCCGGTTTCGCGCGCGGCGGCGCGCACCAGGCAGGCCAGCGCGTCGGTCTCATAGTTGGACTTGACGTGTTGCAGCACGGTGGACAGGCGCTCCAGACCCATGCCGGTGTCGACCGACGGCTTGGGCAGCGGATGCAGGGTGCCGGACTCGTCGCGGTTGAACTGCATGAACACGTTGTTCCAGATTTCCATGAAGCGGTCGCCGTCTTCGTCCGGGCTGCCCGGAGGGCCGCCGGCCACGCTCGGGCCGTGGTCGTAGAAGATCTCGGTGCAGGGGCCGCAGGGGCCGGTGTCGCCCATGGTCCAGAAGTTGTCGGAGGCGTACGGCGCGCCCTTGTTGTCGCCGATGCGGATGATCTTGTCGGCCGGCAGGCCCACGCGCTTGTGCCAGATGTCGTAGGCTTCGTCGTCGGAGGCGTAGACGGTGACCAGCAGCTTGTCCTTGGGCAGGTTCAGCCATTGCTCGCCGGTCAGGAATTCCCAGGCGAAGGTGATGGCGTCCTGCTTGAAGTAATCGCCGAAGCTGAAGTTGCCCAGCATTTCGAAGAAGGTGTGGTGGCGCGCGGTGTAGCCGACGTTTTCCAGGTCGTTGTGCTTGCCGCCGGCGCGCAGACATTTCTGGCTGGTGGTGGCGCGGGTGTAATCGCGTTTTTCAAAGCCCAGGAACACGTCCTTGAACTGCACCATGCCGGCGACGGTGAACATCAGCGTGGGGTCGTTGCCGGGGATCAGGCTGCTGGAGGGCACCACCTGATGGTTTTTGCCGGCAAAGAAATCCAGGAATTTCTGGCGAATTTCAGAGGTTTTCATGTTTGATTTCGTAAGATTGCGAATTCTGGGCCGCTTTGGGGGCTTGAACCCAGAGCGGCGCGGACAGCTGATTGTGTCAAGCCGCGCCGGCGCTGGCAAGGGTTTCGGCGCGGCGCTTGAGCGCCTGGTTCATCAATTCGAAACCCTTGCGCGTGTCGGCCAGCAGCGTCTGGCCGAACAGCGGCAGCAAGAGGCCGCTGAAAGTTTCGCCGTGATGCAGGCGGGTGCCGCCGTTTTCCAGCGCTTCCAGGCGAAAACTGTGGCGGCCGTCCAGCAGGCCGGGCAGCAGCGCGCGCCCCAGCCAGACCAGCTCCTCCGCCGTTTGCAAGACTTCCAGCCGCGGGCGGAAGGTCAGCCGCGGCCGGCCGGGCGGATGGACGCTGACCACCAGGCGAGACCCTATCTGCTGGCGGCCGTGCAGGCCGACGATGAAGGGGTTCCATTCCGGGTAGGCTGCCCAGTCGCACAGCACGCGCCAGACCGCGGACGGCGCGGCGTCTATGTCGATATGGGTGGCGATGCCGCGCGTTTGCATGCTCAGTCCTCGTCGGCGGGAAAGTCGTCGTCGGCGGCGCCGCTGAGCACCTTGCCGATCACGGACATCGGGAAGCCGCGTCCGGCCAGGAAGCGGATCTGGCGCGCGCGCTCCTGCGGCGTGTCCGGCAGCTGGCCGAACTTCTTCCGCCATTGCGCCTGGGCGGCGGCAAGGTCGTCGCGGCCTTGCAAGGCGTCGCGGATCAGTTCGGCGTCCACGCCGCGTTGACGCATTTCCTGTTGCAGGCGGCGGCTGCCGTAGCGCTGGCCCTTGCTGTCGGCGAACTGCTGGGCGAAACGCTGATCGGACTGCCAGCTGTGTTCGGCCAGATCGTCCAGCAAGGCCGTCAATTGTTCCGGGCTCTCCGCAAACGGAGCGAGCCGCCGCTCCAGCTCCCGTCGCGTGTATTCGCGGCGGGACAGGAGATCGACGGCCCGCGCCCTCAGGCTTTTTTCCATTCAGGGAATCAGGCGTCGAGCGCGTCGTCGGCGAACTCTTCGTCCGGCTGGCCTTCGGTGATTTCCACTTTGATGCCCACCGCGTCGCGGATCTTGCGTTCCACTTCAGCGGCGATTTCCGGGTTGGACTTCAGCCATTCGCGGGTGTTGTCCTTGCCCTGGCCGATCTTCTGGCCGTTGTAGGCGTACCAGGCGCCGGATTTGTCGATGAAGCCGTGCTTGACGCCCAGTTCGATGATCTCGCCCTGACGCGAGATGCCCTCGCCGTACAGGATTTCGAAATCGGCCTGGCGGAACGGCGGCGACACCTTGTTCTTCACCACTTTGACGCGGGTGTCGTTACCGATCACTTCCTCGCCCTTCTTGATGCCGCCGGTGCGGCGGATGTCCAGGCGCACGGAGGCGTAGAACTTCAGCGCGTTGCCGCCGGTGGTGGTTTCCGGGTTGCCGAACATCACGCCGATCTTCATGCGGATCTGGTTGATGAAGATCACCAGGGTGTTGGTGCGCTTGATGTTGCCGGTCAGCTTGCGCAGCGCCTGGCTCATCAGGCGGGCTTGCAGGCCCACGTGGCTGTCGCCCATCTCGCCTTCGATTTCAGCCTTGGGCACCAAGGCGGCGACGGAGTCGATCACGATCAGATCGACGCCGCTGGAGCGCACCAGCATGTCGCAGATTTCCAGCGCCTGCTCGCCGGTGTCCGGCTGCGAGATCAGCAGGTCGTCGACCTTGACGCCCAGCTTTTGCGCATATTGCGGGTCCAGCGCGTTTTCCGCGTCGATGTAGGCGCAGGTGCCGCCCAATTTTTGCATCTCGGCCACCGCTTGCAGACACAGGGTGGTTTTACCGGACGACTCCGGGCCGTAGATTTCCACCACGCGGCCGCGCGGCAGGCCGCCGACGCCCAGCGCCAGGTCCAGACTCAGCGAGCCGGTGGAGACCACTTGCAGGTTTTCGTTGATCTGGTTGTCGCTCATGCGCATGATCGAACCCTTGCCAAACTGTTTTTCAATTTGGGCAAGGGCCGCGGCCAACGCTTTGCTCTTGTCTTCGGATGCCATGCTGTCTCCAGTGTGGGGGGCGCTAAACAAAATGAATGCTCGGCCAGCGGCGGGCCGCGTCCATGGCGGCGGGGAAAACCCGATGCCGGACAGGGGTTTGCGCGGCGCCGGCGGGGCTGCCCCGTCGCGCTCGCGCTTGCCGCGCCGATAGCCGAAAAGATGCCGTCGATTATCTCATAAAGCCTTGGCCAACGGCAGAGCCGCTTGCCGGCGATACCGTCCTTCGGGACGGGAAACCGCGATCTCGCTTGAAAAAGTTGTGATTGCGACCACTTTTACAAGTGTCCACCCTGTGTACAATGAAGCCATCATGATGAACGAACGCGCGCAACACCTGCTCAAGGTCCTGATCGAACGCTACATCGTCGACGGCCAGCCGGTGGGGTCCAAAACCCTGTCCATGCTGCCCGGCGTCGAGCTGTCGTCCGCGTCCATCCGCAATGTGCTGGCGGAGCTGGAGGCGATGGGGCTGATCGCGGCGCCGCACACCTCGGCCGGCCGGGTGCCCACCGCGCGCGGCTACCGCATGTTCGTCGATCGTCTGCTCACCATCCGGCCTTTGGAAGAGGCGGCGCTGCACGAGCTGGAACTGAATCTGCAGCCGGACAGCCCGCAGCGCATCGCCCAGTCCGCGTCCTCCTTGCTGTCCGAGCTGACGCATTTCGCCGGCGTGATCGTCACGCCGCAGCGCTCCGACATCGCTTTTCGCCAGATCGAATTCCTACGCCTGTCCGAGCGGCGGGTGCTGATGATCTTGGTGACGTTGGACGGGGACGTGCAGAACCATCTGCTGACCACCGAACGCGATTACACGCCGTCGGAATTGATAGAGGCCGGCAATTTCATCAACCAGCATTACGCCGGCCAGGGGCTGGATCGCATCGCCAGCCGGGTGGCGGACGAGTTGCGTCAGCTGCAGGGCGACATCGCTGAATTGATGTCGGCGGCGATCCGCCTGGGGCAGAGCTCGATGGCGGCCAGCAGCGCCGCGGTGGTGGTGGCCGGCGGCAGCCGGCTGCTGGAGGTGAGCGACCTGTCCGAGGACTTGTCGCGGCTGCGTCAGTTGTTCAGCGTGTTCGAACGCAAGACCGAGCTGCTAAAGCTGCTGAACCAGGGGCGGGAAGCGCAGGGCGTGAACATTTTCATCGGCGAGGAGTCTGGCGTGATGACGCTGGACGAATGCTCGGTGGTGACCGCGCCTTACCGGATCAACGGCCAGGTGGTCGGCGCGCTGGGCGTGGTCGGTCCCACCCGGATGGCTTACGAGCGGGTGATCCCTATCGTCGACATTACCGCGCGCCTGGTGTCCAGCGCCTTGTCGTTCCGGGCCTAGCGCCCGTGCGCCGGCCGTGCGCCGGTTTTGGCCGCCGCAAGGCTTGACGCGAGGTCTGCGGCTATAGTTTTCGCGCCGCGTTCTTCGAGGAGCGCGGCTAAGTCAAAAACGCTTATTCAGAAACCAGCCCATGAAATCTTTGCTTAAACTGGCCCCGTTGGCGGCTCTGTTCTCCTTCCAGCTGGCGCAGGCCGACGCGGCCTTTCTGGCGCGTCCGGACGTGCAGCGCTACATCGACGAGCAAGTGGCCGGCGGCCAGTTCAACCGCCCGGAGCTGGAGGCGGTGTTCGCCAATGTCGAACTCAAGCCCAACATCATCAAGATTCTGGACAAGCCGTCCACCTCGCGCCCCTGGTATCAGTTCCGCAATTCCACGGTGGGGGAAAAGACCATTGCCGACGGCGTGGCGTTCTGGCGCGCCAACGCGGCCGCGCTGACGCGGGCCGAGCAGCAATACGGCGTGGCTCCCGAGCTCATCGTCGCCATCCTGGGCGTGGAGTCCCATTACGGCCGCAACACCGGATCGTTCCGCCTGGTGGACGCCTTGTCCACCATCGGTTTCGATTACCCGCGCCGCGCGGAATTCTTCCGCAAGGAGCTGACCGAGTTCCTGCTGCTGGCCAAGGAGGAGGGCAAGGACCCGCTGACGCTGAAGGGCTCCTACGCCGGCGCGATGGGCTGGCCGCAGTTCATGCCGTCCAGCTTCCGCAAATGGGCGGTGGATTTCGACGGCAGCGGCCACCGCGACATCTGGAGCGATCCGGACGACGCGATCGGCAGCGTGGCCAATTACTTCCAGCGCCACGGCTGGCGCCACGGCGACGACGTGATCCTGCCGGCCAGCGTGCAGCCGGGGCCGCAGATCGATCAGCTGATCGCCGACAAATTCAATCTGCACTACACCGTGGGCGAGCTGAAGAAAATGGGCGTGACGCCGCAGTCGCCGGTGGCTGACGACGTGCCGGCGGTGCTGGTGCCGCTGGAAACGGCGCCCGGCGTCACCGAATACTGGCTGGGCCTCAACAACTTCTTCGTGATCACCCGCTACAACCGCAGCACGCTGTACGCCAAGGCGGTGCAGGAAATCGCGGATCAGCTGCGCCAGCGCTATCTGGCGGGCCAGGCCGCGGCCCAGCCGTGACGCCGCGCGCCGCCCGCCGCGGCGGCGCGAAACCTGTCGCCACGCGCGGCAATTGCCATTAAAATCCGCCCCCATGAGCTATCAAGTCCTTGCCCGTAAGTGGCGTCCCAAGCGCTTTGCCGATCTGGTCGGCCAGGAGCACGTGGTGCGCGCCTTGACCAACGCCCTCAAAGAACAGCGCCTGCATCACGCTTATCTGCTGACGGGGACGCGCGGGGTGGGCAAGACCACCATCGCCCGGATTCTGGCCAAGAGCCTGAACTGCGAAACCGGCACCACCGCCGAACCCTGCGGCGAATGTTCGGCCTGTCGTCAGATCGACACCGGCCGCTTCGTCGATCTGCTGGAGATCGACGCCGCGTCCAACACCGGCATCGACAATATCCGCGAAGTGCTGGAAAACGCCCAGTACGCGCCGACGTCCGGCCGCTTCAAGGTCTACATCATCGACGAAGTGCACATGCTGTCCAAGAGCGCCTTCAACGCGATGCTGAAGACGCTGGAGGAGCCGCCGGCCCACGTCAAATTCATTCTGGCCACCACCGATCCGCAGAAAGTGCCGGTCACGGTGTTGAGCCGCTGTCTGCAGTTCTCCTTGCGCAATATGACGCCGCAGCAAGTGGCCGGCCATCTGGCCCACATGCTGGACGTGGAAGGCATCGCCTACGAGACGCCGGCGCTGGCCTTGCTGGGCCGCGCCGCCTCCGGTTCGATGCGCGACGCGCAATCGCTGCTGGACCAGGCCATCGCCTACGGTCTGGGCGAGGTGAAGGAAGACGGCGTGCGCGCGATGCTGGGCGCGGTGGACCGCCGCTATCTGTTCGCCTTGCTGCAGGCCTTGGCCGCCGGCGACGGCCCGCAGCTGATGGCCGAGGCCGACGGCCTGGCCGAGCGCGGGGTCAGCTTCGAAGGCGCTTTGAGCGAACTGGCGGTCTTGTTGCAGCAGCTGGCGCTGATGCAGACCGTGCCGCAGGCGGTTGCCCAGGACGAGCCGGAACGCGACGCCCTGCAGGCGCTGGCGGACGCCATTGCGCCGCAGGACGTGCAGCTGTATTACCAGATCGCCATCCACGGCCGCAAAGACCTGGCGCTGGCGCCGGACGAGCACGCCGGTTTCAATATGACCCTGCTGCGCATGCTGGCCTTCCATCCGGCCAACGCCCGGGCCGAAGCCGCGCCTCCGCGCCCGGCCGCCGGCGCGCCGGCTCGCCCGCAGCCGCCGCAAGCGCAGCCGGTCCCGGCCGCGCCGGGAGGCATTTCGCCGGCCGCGCGGGCCTTGCAGGCCGCCGGCCTGAGTTCGCCGGCGCCGCGGCAATCCGCGCCGCAGCCGGTTCAGGACAGCGCGCCGGCGGCGGAACCCGAACCCGAGCCTGCCGCGCCCGAAGCCAGGCCGCCTGCGCCGGCCGCGCCGGTCCGTCAGGCCGCGCCGCCGCCCGAGCCGGAGCCCGAGGAGGAAGACGCGTCGGACGACGGTGACGTCAGTCCCGACGAGGTGCCCTGGGATCAGGGCGCGGCGGCGGACGAGGAGATGCCGTCCTATTTGCAGGCGCCGCCGGAGGAGCCGGCCGACTATCGCTTCGACGGCGACTGGCAGGCGCTGGTGACCGAACTGGGCGTCAAGCTGGGCGCGGCGCGCATGCTGGCCCATAATGCGGTATTGAAGGACTGGGACCAGGAACGCCTGGCGCTGGCGGTGCCGGAGAGCTTCCGCCACATGACCAGCCGCGATTACCAGGACAAGCTCAAGCTCGCCTTGAGCGAGCGCTTCGGCCGGCCGGTGGAATTGGCGGTGACGGTGGAAGAGCTGGGCCTGGAGACGCCGGCGATGAAAGACGCCCGCCATCGGCAGGAGCAGTTGGACATCGCGCGCGAGAATATGAAAAACGATCCGGTGGTGCAGCAAATGGTGCGCGAATTCGACGCGACGCTGCTCATCGAAACCATTCAACCCGTGAAGGAGTGAAACGATTATGTTTGGCAAAGGTGGTATCGCCGGCCTGATGAAGCAGGCCCAGCAAATGCAGGACAATATGAAAAAGGCGCAGGAAGAACTGGCCACGGTGGAAGTGGAAGGCCAATCCGGCGCCGGCATGGTCAAGGTGGTGATGACCTGCTCTCACGACGTCAAGCGCGTCAGCCTGGACGACAGCCTGCTGGACGACGCCAAGGAAGACAAGGAAATGCTGGAAGACCTGATCGCCGCCGCGTTCAACGACGCGGTGCGCAAGGTGGAAGCCACCACTCAGGAAAAAATGTCCGGTTTCTCCGCCGGCCTGAACCTGCCGGCCGGCATGAAGCTGCCGTTCTGATCGCATCGGTTTCGGCATCCGGATGGCTCGGCGCGCGCCGGGCCATTTTTACGTTGTTTCCGAGGTCGCCATGCGCGGATTCGCCCATTTCACCGTGCGCAGCCGGCTGCGCGCCGACGCCGACAGGGTGTGGGCGCACGCCGCCAGCGCCGCCGGCATCAACGACGAGCTCGGGCCCTGGCTCCGCATGCGCTTGCCGGGCGGCGAGCTGCCCGACGGCTTGAGGCCGCCGGCGCGCATCGGACCGTGCCGGATTCTGCTGTTCGGCCTGTTGCCGGTGGAATGCGACGACTTGGAGCTGACGCGGCTGGAGCCGGGCGCCTTCGACGAGCGCTCTACCATGCTGACCCAGCGGCGCTGGCTGCACCGGCGGCGGGTGCGCGCCTTGCCCGGCGGCTGCGAAGTGGTGGACCGCATCGGCTTCGCGCCGCGCGCGCCCTGCTTGTTGACACTGCATTACGGCATTTTCCGCCTGGTTTTCGCCTGGCGGCACGCGCGTCTGCGCCGCCGTTTTTCCCGATTGTGAAAGCGATGAAGAATCCTCCCGCTCTAGACCATCTGATTTCCGCCCTGAAAGTGTTGCCGGGGGTCGGACCCAAGACCGCGCAACGGATGGCCTTCCACCTGTTGCAGCGCGACAAGAAGGGCGCGGACAAGCTGGCGCGCGCGCTGGACCGCGCGCTGACCCAATTGACCCACTGCGAACGCTGCAACACCTTCAGCGAAACGCCGCTGTGTCCGATCTGCGCCGACGAGGAGCGCCGGCAGGATTTGCTGTGCGTGGTGGAGATGCCGGCGGATCTGCTGACGTTGGAGCAGGCCAAATGCTTCGACGGCCTGTATTTCGTGCTGATGGGCCGCATCTCGCCGCTGGACAATGTCGGCCCGCGCGACATCAATCTGGACAAGCTGCTGGTGAGGGCGGCGGACGGCGCGGTGGAGGAGGTGATCATCGCCACCAATTTCACCGCCGAGGGCGAGGTCACCGCGCATATGATCGCCGAGCTGCTGAAGGAACGCGGCCTCAAAGTGACGCGCATCGCGCGCGGCATGCCGGTGGGCGGCGAGCTGGAGTACGTCGACCTGGGCACTCTGGCGCAGGCGGTGTATGAGCGTCGTGGCGTAGGCCAGTAAGAAGCTGTTCAATCTTTGCTGCGCTTCGCGGGACCTTGAACAGGCCCTTGGGCCCGGTCCGGCGGGGCGAAAAAAGCAGGCCGGACTAGCCGGCCTGTAACAGAGGAACATCTGAATCAGTGGGACGGCCCGCCGCGGGAGCGACGGGCCGTCGCTGGTTTAGGAGAGCGCCAGTTCGACGGCTTCCTGCACCGTCGGCTTGGCGGCCGGGGCGTTGAAGCGGTCGGCCAGGAAGGGCGTCACGTCCAGCGGCGGCGTTTCGCCGCGCACCAGCGCGTCCAGCATCACGCCGGTGATGGCCGAGGTCAGAATGCCGGTGCGGAAGTGACCGCAGGCGTTCAGATAGCCGTCCACGCCCTGCATCGGCCCGAGGATGGGCAGCTCGTCCGGGGAGCCGGGGCGCAAGCCGGCCCAGCAACGCTTGATGTTGATGTTCTTCATCTCCGGCAGGCAGCGGATCGCGCCTTTGACCAGGCCGGCGATTTCCGGATAGGTGTTGCTGACGTCGAAGCCCTTGTCCTCCGTGGTGCTGCCGATCAGGATTTCGCCGTTGTCCTTCTGCGCGATATAGCAATCGCTGGTGGTGATGCAGCCGCGCAACAGCTTGGGCATCTTTTCCGACAGCACGATCTGGCCCTTGACCGGTTTGACCGGAATATCGACGCCGGTCGCCCATTGGCTCAACTCGGCGGCCCAGGAGCCGGCGGCGTTGATCAGGGTGTGGCAGTGGAATTCGCCGGCTTCCAGCGTCCGCACGCCGGTGACGCGCGAGCCTTGCTTGAGCACGCCGGTGACATTGGTGTTGAAGAATACGTCGACGCCGTTCTGGCGTGCGGCCTCGGTATAGGCGTCGGTCAGGCGGAAGGGGCTGACCTGGTGGTCGCACAGGAATTCCAGCGCGCCGGTGGCCTCGTGGCTGATGTAGGGCTCGTTTTCACGCAGTTGGGCCTGGTCCACCCAGCGCACCTGATCGGACAGGTGGGGAATCTGCGCGGCGATGTGTTCGGCGTAGAGCTGGTCTTCCTCGTCGTAAATCACGAATTTCAGCCCGGTTTCCTCGAACTTGAAATCCATGCCGTGGTTTTCGATCAACTCCTGATGCAGGGCCGGATACAGCGCGTTGGAGGCCAGCGCGAAATTGAAGAAGGACTCCGGCAGGATGTGGGGGGTGCTGGCGTCCACGGCGATGGCGGCGCCGGCCGCCTCGCGCTTGTTCTTGGCCGAGGTCATGCGGAAGAAGATCACGCCGCAGCCCAGGCCAACCGATTCGCCGATTGCCCACAGGCCGCCGGCCGAGGCGCGCGAGGCGTTGCCGGGGCGCTTGGCGTCGATCAGCGCGATTTTCAGGTCTTTGCGTTTGGACAGCTGGTAGGCGCAAGAGGCGCCGATCACGCCGCCGCCGGCGATCACGATGTCGTATTGTCTGCTCATGGTCAGGCCTCTTCGGTTTCGGTTTGGAAGGCGGAGAACGGCAAGGGGTCCAGCGGGAAGCGCGGGCGGATCCAGCCCACGTCCGCCTTGCCGGTGTGCTCGCGCAGGCGGTCGCTGCAATAGCCGACGCACATCTTGCCCTGGCAATCGCCCATGCTGACGCGGGTGCGCATCTTCAGGCTGATCAAGTCCTGCACGCCTTGTTCCAGCGCGGCGTCGATATCCTTGCGCAGCGCGTTCTCGCAGCGGCAGATCACAGTGTCTTCCTGCGGCAGCGTCAGCTGTCCGCTGCCGCGCTGGGTGAAGCTGTCTATGCCCACGCGGAAGCGCAACACTGTTTTCAGTTCCGTCAGGTAGCGCTGGCGGTTTTTCTCGGCCAGTTCGGCGCTGATCGCGCCGCGTTGCTTGAGGATGGACTGGGCGGCGATGCGGCCGCTCAGCATGGCGGCCTCGCCGCCGCGCAGGCCGCCGATGTCGCCGGCCAGGTGGATGTGGGCTTCGCTGCTTTGCTGCCAGCCGTTGATTTCCGGCTTGAGGAAGCCGTCGGCGTCGTAAGCGTGGCGCAGGCCCATTTGCTGGGTCAGCTGGGTGCGCGGAATGAAGCCGTAGCCCACCGCCAGGGTTTCCGTGGCCAGGCTGACCGCGCGGTTCAGGTCCGGCGTCCAGTTGTCGTCGTAAGGCGCGACGGTGACTTCCTGCACCTCTTGCTGGCCGCTCGCCTCCACCACGCCCCAGCCGTAGTGCAGCGGCACGCCGTGGCGTTTCAGGTAGGCCAGCATGCTCAGGCCGTCCAGGAACAGCTGCGGCTTGTTCAGCATGGCCAGGGTTTCCTTGGCGATGCGGCCGAAGGAACTGGCTTCGTAGACGCCCTGAACGTCAGCGCCGGCGCGGTGCAGTTGACAGGCCACCAGCGGCAGCAGGGGGCCGGTGCCGACGATGGTGGTGCGGCCCAGCGGCTTGACCACGCCGCTCTTGATCTGCAATTGCAGGCCGCCCAGCATGATCACGCCGGGCAGGGTCCAGCCGGGGAAGGGCACGCTGCGTTCGTGGCAGCCGGCGGACAGCAGCAATTGTTCAAAGTCGATCTTTTCGACTTTTTCCTGTTCATTCAGCGCGTACAGCCACTGGCCGGCTTCGCCGCCGACGACGCGGGTGTTCAGCTTGATCTCCACCGCGTGGCTGACTTCGGCGAACTGCGCGTGCAGCGCCTGCATGGCGTCGCGGTAGCGCTCGCCCAAATAGTCCAGGGTCACGCCCTGGCGCAGCGGGCCGCGGTAAACCACGCCGCCCAGGCGCGAGGCTTCGTCTATCAGCGTGCAGGGCAGGCCGTGCTTGACCAGCTCGATGGCCGCGGCCATGCCGGCGGGGCCGCCGCCGACGATGATGGGGCGCGCGCTCATTGCAGGCCCTCCAGTTCGATGCGATTGGCCGCGGTTTCCACGGTCATGCCGGGCTGCACCACGGTCTGGCAGGCGCGGCGCTTGTAGCGGCCGTCGATGCGCACCAGGCAGCAATGGCAGACGCCCATGCCGCAATAGGAACCCATGCTTTGCTGGCTGTCGTTGCGGCTGACGCGGCGCAAGCCGACGGCGTTGAGCACGCTGAGCACGGTCTCGCCCTGCGCGGCGGCGACGGTGTTGCCATTGATGTTGATGGCGATTTGACCTTCATTCAATTTCTGAATGTCATATTTTCTGTCTAAATTTGGCATCGAAATAGCTCGTTTTGGTTCTACTGACACGATAAGGGAGCGCCGGATGGAGCGCGGAGTGGACAGTCGCTTCCGGCGGCGAGCGATTTGGTCGCGCCTGACTATGGTCAGACAATCAGGCTATTTGGCGATTGCCGTAGCCTAATTATGATGAATCGCTTTTTAATTGTCGCAAGCATTGTTATCGCATTGTATGGGTACAGGCAATGTACAGATTGCTGTGATCAGATGTATACAGATTGGCGGGAGCAGCAGGAGATCGGCGGGTGTTTGTCTTGTATTTGTTTTTGAAAAACAATTACTTGCTTGGATTTTGCGCGTGACTAGACCGTTGGAATAATGTATTTTTCTGTTACTTTAATGCGCATAGCATTTTCAAAACTGTGCATTATTTGATTATGATCAAATGGCTAGAAAGCTGATGTCATCATCATTATTTTAGCCATTGGATATAGTGTGTCTAAAGACTTTTCTGTTTGAAACCAAGTGCTTGCCGCGCTTGGTGGGCGGTATTCAGGCCGGTTTGCGCGCGCTGCGGCCGTTTTCGCCTTGATGCTCCTGGTGCCAGGCCTCCAGGGCTTCTTCCGCGTTCAGGATGTGTTGTCTCAGGAAGGCGGCGGCGCTGACCGCGTCCTTGCGGCGGCACAGTTCGAGCATTTCGCTGTGCTCGCGATGGGCGCGGTCGCTGAAATTGGTCAGCAGAATCTGCATCCGGGTGTAGCGATCGGTGCGATTGTGCAACTGCTCGATCAGCGCCAGGGTTTGAGGCCGGTCGGCCGCCTGGTACAGCGCCAGGTGGAAGCGCGAATTCAGAATGCCCCAGGCGCCGACATCCCGTCGGCGCAGCGCCTCCTCGAACTGCGCCAGCAGCGCGCCGGCCGCGTCCAGATCCGCCTGGGTCTGCCGCGGCACCGCCTCCAGCAACATATCGCATTCCAGCAGCACTCTCACCCGCAGCAATTCCAGCACTTCCGGCAGCGACAGCTGGGCGATCACCGCGCCGCGCCGTTCGGTGATGGCCACCAATCCTTCCGCCTCCAGTTGACGCAGCGCCTCTCGCAGCGGCACCCGGCTGACGCCCAGTTCCTTGGACAGCGCCTCCTGGCGCAGTTGGGTGCCGGCCGGCCACTCTCCCAGCAGGATGCGCTGGCGCAGCGTGTCGGTGGTGGTGGCGGTGAGGGTTTGGCGCGGAGCGGTGGTTTGGGGCATGGCGAAATCGGCGGTTGGAGTTTTCAAATTATCACAGGCGCGGGGAGGGCGGGCAATGGCCGCGTCCAGTCTTTGTTTTGGCATGGATTATGGGTGTGTCTGCTGTAATTTTGTATTCAATTATTCGCGGTTTCATCCCTTTTTTAAGGTGTTTTTGAGTTGGCGGCAATGCTGCAATGCAAGGTGATTAAAAAACAACACGCAATAATATGTTGATTTTATTGTGTATTTAATTATTTCACATGTGAGATAACGCAATATTCTCGCAAGCGCATGTCTGCTGCGCGCCTCAAAAATTGTATTCAAAAAAGAGCGCGGTTAGAGTGGCCCCATCACAAGCGAGGAGCAAGAACATGGCGGTGCGCGAATTCGAATGTCTCGATGGCCATACCTGCGGCAATCCGGTGCGGCTGGTGGTGAACGGCGGTCCGCGGCTGGAAGGGGAGACCCAGGCGGAGCGGCGGCTGGATTTCATCCGCCGCTACGACTGGATACGCACCGGGCTGATGTTCGAGCCGCGCGGCCATGCGCAGATGTCCGGCGCCTTTCTGTATCCGTCGACGCGGGAGGATTGCGACATCGCGGTGCTTTACATCGAGACCAGCGGCTGCCTGCCGATGTGCGGCCACGGCACCATAGGCGTGGTCACCATGGCGCTGGAGCACGGTCTGGTGACGCCGGCCGCGCCCGGGGTGCTGAATCTGGACACGCCGGCGGGCAAGGTGGCGGCAGAGTACCGGATGGAGGGCGACAAGGTCGCCGCGGTGACCTTGACCAATGTGCCGTCCTTCCTCTACCTGCGCGATGTGGAGGCCGAGGTGTCCGCGTTGGGGCGCTTGCGGGTGGACATCGCCTACGGCGGCAATTTCTATCCCATCGTCGAGGCGCAGCCGGGCTATCGCGATATGGCGGATTACTCGCCGGCGCAGCTGGTGGCGATGGGGCGCGAACTGCGCGAATACCTGAACCGGCATTACGACATCGTCCATCCGCTGGACCCCAATATCCGCGGCGTCCGCCATTGCCAGTGGACCGGCGCGGCCAAGAACGCCGGCTCCAGCGCGGCCAACGCGGTGTTGTACGGCGAGTCTGCGCTGGACCGCTCGCCTTGCGGCACCGGCACTTCGGCGCGGCTGGCTCAGCGTCACGCGCGCGGCCTGCTCGCCGTCGGCGAGGATTTCATCCACGAGAGCCTGATCGGCAGCCAGTTCGTCGGCCGCGTGCTGGCGGAAACGCGGGTGGGCGATTACCCGGCCATCGTGCCCTCGGTGCGGGGCTGGGCGCGCTTCACCGGCTACAACCGCATCCTGCTGGACGACGCCGATCCCTATGTCCACGGCTTCGAGGTGGCCTGAGATGAGCGCGCGCGTCATTGTCGTCGGCGCCGGCGTGGTGGGCATCGCCGCGGCGCTGCAACTGCGGCAAGCCGGGCTGGAGGTGTTGCTGCTGGACCGCGGCGAACCAGCGCGGGAAACCAGCTACGGCAACGCCGGCGCGCTGGCGGTCAGCGATGTGATTCCCTTGGCCGAGCCCGGCGTCTGGCGCCGCCTGCCCGGCTGGCTGCTGGACCCGCTGGGGCCGCTGGCGGTGCGCTGGCGCTATCTGCCGACGCTGGCGCCGTGGCTGGCGCGTTTCGCGCTGGCCAGCCGGCCGGCGCGGGTGGCTGCCCTGACCCGCGCGCTGGCGGCTTTGCTGAACCGGGCCGCCGCCGATTACGCGCCGCTGGTGGAGCTGGCCGGGCTGGAGGGCATGTGGCGGCGGCACGGCGCGCTGACCTTGTACCGCGACGCGGCCGAGCTGGAGCGGGCCTTGCCGGCCTGGCGGCGGAAGTCCGAGCACGGCGTGGGCTGGCAGGCGCTGGATCAGGCGGCGGCCCAGGCTTGCGAGCCGGCGCTGCTGGACGGCTGGGCGCGCGCGGTCAAGGTGGCGTCCTGGTCGCATGTCGATGATCCCTATCTGTTCTGCCGGGGCCTGTTCGACGCCTTCGTCGCCGCCGGCGGCGGCTTCGAGCAAGCGGAGGCGGCGGCTCTGAGCGAAGGCGAGGGCAAGGTCGACGGCGTGGTCTGCGCCGATGGCCGCACGCTGGCCGCCGCCCAGGTGGTGGTGACCGCCGGCATCTGGAGCGATCGCTTCACCCGGCAGTGCCGCTACCGGGTGCCGCTGGAAAGCGAGCGCGGCTATCACGTCAACCTGCCCAAGGCCGGGGTGGCTTTGCGCCATTTCATTCAGTGCGCCAGCGAAAGCTTCGTGATCCTGCCGCTGGCCGACGGCGGCCTGCGGTTGGCCGGCACCGTGGAACTGGCCCACCGCGACGCGGCGCCGGACTGGCGGCGCGCCGAGATCCTGCTGGACAAGGCGCGGCGCATCGTCGGCGATTTTTCCACCGAAGGCATGACGTTGTGGATGGGCAACCGGCCGTCGCTGCCGGACACCGTGCCGGTGATCGGCCCGGCTCCGGATCGCCAGGGCCTGTATTTCGCTTTCGGCCACGGCCATTTGGGCCTGACGCTGGCCGCCACCACCGGCGCGCTGCTGCGCGACATGGTGTTGCGGCGTCCGCCGGATCTGGATTTGCATCCTTACCGCCTGGCGCGCTTTTAGAACGTGTTTTCGATCTCGCGAGTTAGAGCGAGACAAGGCGAAAACGGCCGAGGAAGCGGAATGTACCCGTGGTGCATGAGCATGTCGAAGTCGTTTTCAATGCGGTATCGCAGCAGCGCAGCAGACCGTAAACAGGTTCTTAGCGCCGCGGCCCCTCCGCGCCGGCAGCCTCGACGTTGCCGGCCGCCCACCCGAGCAGAGGAGAAACGCCATGCAACAAAGATCGCCGCGCTTGCCGAGCGCAACCCAGGTTGTCGCGGTGATGGCCGGTTTCATCGCCATCATGTTTCTATTCCTTAACGTGCTGGACCTGCCCATCCAGTTGGCGCTGTTCAGCAGCTGGTTCCTGGTGATAGGGCTGGGCAACTGGCTGGGCCGCAGTTACGACGATATGCAGCAAGGCCTGATCCAGGGTATCCACAACGGCATGGTGGCGGTGCTGGTGCTGATCACCGTG
This sequence comes from Chromobacterium sp. Beijing, assembly GCF_021496765.1. Classification (NCBI taxonomy): domain Bacteria; kingdom Pseudomonadati; phylum Pseudomonadota; class Betaproteobacteria; order Neisseriales; family Chromobacteriaceae; genus Chromobacterium; species Chromobacterium sp. Beijing. Next base: position 2,429,099 of record NZ_CP053750.1, on the reverse strand, counting down.
GGCGCGCTGATCGGCACCTGGATCGCCGGCGGCGTGGTGCCGGCCATCATCTACTACGGCCTGGCCATCATGAGCCCGCAGATCTTTCTGTGCGCGGCCTTCATCATCTGCATGCTGACTTCGCTGGCCACCGGTACCTCCTTCGGCACCGCCGGCACGGCGGGCATCGCGATGATGGGCATAGGCTACAGCTTCGGCATGCCTTTGCCGCTGGTGGCCGGCGCGGTGATTTCCGGCGCCTATGTCGGCGACAAGATGTCGCCGCTGTCGGACACCACGGTGATGACCGCCTCGCTGTGCAAGGTGGATCTGATCGACCACATCCGCTCGATGATGTGGGTCAGCGTGCCGGCCACCTTGCTGACCGCGCTGTTGTTCCTCGGCGTCGGTTTCTTCTATGTCGACGCCGGCCTGGACACCGGCCGCGCCGACCTGGCGATGCAGGCCTTGGGCTCGCACTTCACCGTCAACGGCTGGCTGCTGCTGCCGGCGGCGGCGGTGATCACGATGTTGACGATGCGGCTGCCGTCCATCCCGGTGATCTGCTCGGGGCGGTGATGGGCATCGTCTGCGCCTGGTGGGCGCAGGACATGCCCGTGCTGGACGCGGTGCGCACCGCGTACTTCGGCAACCGCACCGCGTCCGACGTGGAGTTTCTCAACACCTTGCTCAACCGCGGCGGCATCGAATCCATGCTCAGCGTGATCGCGCTGATCCTGTTCGCCCTGGGGCTGGGCGGCCTGATGGAACGCGCCGGCATCCTGGAGGTGATCAGCGCCAACTTCCTGCGCTGGGCCAATAATCCGGGCCGTCTGACCGTTTCGACGATTCTGGGCGGCTTCTTCGGCAACTTCTTCGGCGGCGCCGCCTATGTGTCGCTGATCACCGCCAGCACCATCACCGAGCGCAATTACGATCTGCAGGGCATAGAGCGCCGGGTGCTGTCGCGCAATGTCGAAGCCGGCGGCACGGTGACCGCGCCCATGGTGCCCTGGAGCGACGGCGGCGTGTTCATGGCGGCGACGCTGGGCGTGTCCACGCTGCAGTATCTGCCCTTTCTCTGGTACCACCTGCTGGTGATCGCCATCAGCGTGTTCTACGGCTACGCCGACATCGCGATCTGGCGCGTCCGCTCCGCGCCCGCCGCCGCCGCGCCGGCTTGAGCCGCGCGACCTTCTTCCACCCGTAAGTACAAAGGAAACTCCCATGCAAGAACAAGGCATTCTGGTTCCCATCGTCACGCCGTTCGACCGCGACGGCCGCCTGGACCTGGCGGCGCTGCGGCAGCTGATCGAGCGTTTCATCGAGCAAGGCGTCGCCGGCGTCGTCGCCTGCGGTACCACCGGCGAATACTACGCGCTGGACGAGGGCGAGCGCCGCCAAGTGCTGGAGTGCGTGGCCCAGGCGGGCAAGGGCCGGCTGCGGCTGATCGCCGGCGCCAACGACCTGTCCACCCGCGGCGCGATCGCGCGCGCGCGCCAAGCGGCGGAGCTGGGCTACGAGGCGCTGATGCTGGCGCCGCCGGCCTACAGCCTGCCGGACCAGGCCGGCATCGTCGCCCATTTCAAGGCGGTGGCCGCCGCCAGCGCGCTGCCCATCATTCTCTACAACTTCCCGGCGCGCGCCGGGGTCGGCATCGACATCGACAGCGTGGCGGAGCTGAGCCGCGAGCCCAATATCGTCGGCATCAAGGAAAGCAGCGGCGATTTCAGCCGCGCGCTGGCGCTGATCCAGGCGAACTTGCCGGATTTCGAGGTGATCTGCGGCTGCGACGACCAGGCGGCGGATTTTCTGTTCTGGGGCGTGCGCAGCTGGATCAGCGGCGCGGCCAACGTCTTTCCCGGCGAACAGGTGGCGATGCTGAACGCGGCCAAGGTCGAGGACTGGGCGCGGGTGCGCGCGCTGATGGCGGCGATGTATCCGGCGATCCAGGCGATGGAATCCGGCGGCTACAACCAGAAGGCCAAGCTGGGCGTGCGTCGCCACGGCGTCGAGGCCGGCGATGTGCGCCTGCCGCTGCTGCCCTTGCCGGGCGCGGAAGCCAAGGCCTTCCTCGACGCGCTGGCCGCGTTCGATCGTTAACAGGAAACTGAGATGCCATTAAGCAAGGAAACGGTATTCGAGCAGGCCCGCGCCGGGCAATTGTGGGCCGGCCTGCTGATCCCCGGCCATGAGGGCAAGGGCGCGCGGCTGGACAATCGGACGCCGATGGACAACAGCCTGATCGGCCATGTCGCCGCCGGCGACGCCGCCGACGTCGACGCCGCGGTGGCGGCGGCGCGCGCCGGCTTCGAGTCCGGCGAATGGTCGCGCCGGCCGCCGGCCGAGCGCAAGCAGGCGATGCAGCGCTGGGTGGCGCTATTGCAAGAACACGTCGAGGAGTTGGCGGCGCTGGACTGCATCGACGCCGGCAAACCCATCACCGAATGTCTGAACACCGATCTGCCGGCCACGCTGGACACCTTCGGCTGGTACGCGGAGGCGATAGACAAGTGCTACGGCAAGGTGGCGCCCACCGGGCCGGAGGCGCTGGGCTTCATCGTCAAGGAGCCGATAGGCGTGGTGGGCGCGGTGCTGCCGTGGAACTTCCCGGCGCAGATGTACGCGTGGAAAGTGGCGCCGGCGTTGGCCGCCGGCAACTCGGTGGTGGTGAAGCCGGCCAAGCAGACCTCGCTCAGCGCCTATCGCATCACCCAGCTGGCGCATCAGGCCGGCATTCCCGCCGCGGCGCTGACCCTGGTCACCGGCTCCGGCCAGTCGGTGGGCGAGGCGTTGGGCCGGCATCCGGACGTGGACATGGTGTCCTTCACCGGCTCCACCGAAGTGGGGCGTTTGTTCCTGCAGTATTCCGCCGAGAGCAATCTGAAGGAAGTGGTGCTGGAGCTGGGCGGCAAGAGTCCGCAGCTGGTGTTCGAGGACGCCGAGCTGGACGAGATCGTCGACGACGTGTTGGCCGCGGCCTTCTGGAATATGAGCGAGAACTGCAGCTGCGGCTCGCGCTTGATCGTCGCCGCCGGCGTCAAGGACGCCTTGCTGGAGAAGCTCAAGCGGCGGCTGGCCGGCTGGAAGCTGGGCCTGCCCACCGATCCGACGGTGCAGGTGGGGCCGCTGGTGGAACAAGCCCACTTCGAGCGGGTGAAAGCCTATCTGGACGCGGCCAAGGCCGAGGGCGCGCGGCTGGTGCACGGCGGCCGCATCCACGCCGAGCTGGGCAGCGGCTGGTATATCGAACCCACCATTTTCGACCAGGTCGACGCCAAGATGCGCGTCTTCCAGGAGGAAATCTTCGGCCCGATCCTGGCGGTGAGCACCTTCGACAGCGAGGAAGAGGCGGTGCGCCTGGCCAACGACAGCGTCTACGGCCTGGCCGCCTCGCTGTACACCCGCGACGTCAGGCGCGCGCAGCGCGTGGCCGCCGCCTTGCGCGCCGGCACGGTGTCGGTCAACGGCTTCTCCGAGGGCGATATCACCACGCCCTTCGGCGGCTTCAAACAATCCGGCTTCGGCGGGCGCGACAAAGGCCTTGAGGCGCTGGAGCAATACCAGCAGACCAAGACCATCTGGTACGTGAACTAGCTTGAGGCCCGGCGCCGCCGGCGCGGCGCCGGGCGTTTTGCGCAGCACCCATCCAAAACAAAGGAGAGACGAGATGAAAACCATTTTCCCCCTGCGGGCGGCGCTCGCCGGCGCCGCGCTGCTGATCGGCGCCTGGCCGGCGGCCGCCGAAACCCTGGTCAAGATAGGCTTCGCCTCGCCCTTGTCCGGCCCGCAAGCCCATTACGGCAAGGACAATGAAAACGCCGCGCGGCTGGCGGTGGACGAATTGAACGCACGCAAGCCGCAGATAGGCGGCCAGCCGGTGCGCTTCCAGTTGCTGGCGGAGGACGACCAGGCCGATCCGCGCATCGGCACCCAGGTGGCGCAACGCTTCGTCGACTCCGGCGTCAAGGCGGTGCTCGGCCATTTCAACTCCGGAGTGTCGATTCCGGCTGCGCGTCTTTACGCCGCCGCCGGCATTCCGCAGCTGTCGGTGTCCACCAACCCGGCCTATACCCGGCAGGGCTACCGCACCGCCTTCCGGCTGGTGGGCAGCGACAGCCAGGTGGGCGCCGCGTTGGGCCGCTTCGCGGTGCAGACGCTGAAGGCGAGCAGCATCGTGGTGATAGACGACCGCACCGCCTACGGCCAGGGCATCGCCGACGAATTCGCCAAGGCGGTGCAGGCCAGCGGCGGCAAGATCGCCCGCCGCGAGTACACCAACGACAAGGCCAGCGATTTTTCCGCCATCCTGACCGCGGTCAAGCCGCTGCGGCCGCAGGTGATCTTCTACGGCGGCGCCGACGCCCAGGCCGCGCCCATGGCCAAGCAGATGAAGCGGCTGGGGCTGGACGCGCGTCTGCTGGGCGGCGACATGCTGCAAACGCCCACCTTCCTCAGCCTGGCCGGCGACAGCGCCGGCGGCCACTTCGCCGGCATTCCCGGCGGCCAGTTGAACGACAGGCCGGCGGGCAAGGCCTTCCGCCAGCGCTATCAGGCGCGTTTCAAGCAGGATGTGGTGAGGCTGGGGCCGCAGTTCTACGACGGCATGATGATGGTGGCGGCCGCCATGCAGCAGGCGGGTTCGGTGGAGCCGGCGCGATTCATGCCGGTATTGGCCAAGCTCAGTTACGCCGGAGTCAGCACCGATTTTTCCTTTGACGCCAAGGGCGATCTCAACAAGGCGGCGGTGACGATTTCCGAAGTCAAGAACGGCCAGTGGATGACACGGGCGGTGATGCAGTGAGGCAGTGAAAGGAGGGTGGGATGAGGCGGTATGCCCAAGGACAATTGGATGAATGGCTGACATTCGCGCGGGAGCTGGTGGCGGACAGCCGCGGCTTGCTGGCTTCCCGTACCGACTGGAGTTCGCAGTTCAAGCCGGACCGCACTCTGGTGACTCAACTGGATCTGGAGATTGAGCAAAAGCTGCGCGAGCGCATCCTGCGGCGTTATCCGGACCACGGCGTGCTGGGCGAGGAGTTCGGCGCCAGGGAGCGGGACGCGGAATGGCTGTGGGTGCTGGACCCCATCGACGGCACCGCCTCCTTCATGGCAGGCATGCCGGTCTACGGCAGCCTGATCGCGCTCTTGCATCAGGGCGTGCCGGTGCTGGGCGTGATCGACCAGCCGGCCACCGACGACTGCTGGATAGGCCGTCGCGGCCTGCCCACCTTATTGTTCAAGCGCGACGGCGGCCGCGAATGCCGGACCCGAGCCTGCGCCGGCCTGGAGCGGGCCTTCGTCTCGGTCAGCAGCCCGGATTTTTTTCTGCCGGAAGAAAGGCCGGTATGGCAGGGCTTTTGCGAGCGCACGGGCTGGCGGGTCTACGGCGGCGCTTGCCGCAGCTACGGCCTGCTGGCTTCCGGGCGCACCGACCTGGCGCTGGACGCCGGCCTCAAGCTCTACGACTACGCGGCGATGCGGCCGGTGATCGAGGGCGCCGGCGGCGTGATCAGCGATTGGGAGGGCCGGGCGATCACGCTGGACAGCGGCAGCCGGGTAGTGGCGGCCGGCGATCCGGCCCGCCACCGCGAGGCGCTGGAGCTGATTCAGCGGCTGGCTTGAGGCAAGGCGCGCAAAGACGCGCCGGTCACAACGGCGCCGCCGTCGCGGCGGCGCGGACAGAGGAGAACGCACATGTCGCTGAGAACATGGCTGAGCTGGCTGCGCGCGCAGCCGGAGGCGCCGGTGGACAAGAACCAGGAGGAAATCAACGCCAGCTACCGCCATTGGCGCCTCCACATCATGTTGGGCTTGTACGCCGGCTACGCCGTCTACTATTTCACCCGCCGCAGCTTCAATTCCATCCTGCCGGCGATGTTGGACGATCTGGGCTGGGAGCGGGCCGCCGGCGGCGCCATCCTGTCGATGTTCTACATCGTCTACGGCGTGTCGCGCTTCGTGTCCGGCATGATGAGCGACTTCGCCAATCCGCGTTACTTCATGGGCCTGGGCCTGATCGCCACCGGCGTCATCAACATCCTGTTCGGCTTCAGCAGCAGCTTGCTGGCCTTCACCGCGCTGTGGACGCTGAACGCTTTCTTCCAGGGCTGGGGCTGGCCGCCGTGCGCCAAGTTGATGACGGCCTGGTACTCGCGCAACGAGCGCGGTTTCTGGTGGGCGATCTGCAATACCTCGCACAATGTCGGCGGCGCGCTGATTCCCTTGCTGGCGGGCGCCTTGGCGATGGCCTACGGCTGGCGCTACGGCATGATCGTGCCGGGGGTGATCGGCATCGCCGTCGGCCTGTTGCTGTGCGTCCGCCTGCGCGATCGGCCGGCGTCCATGGGCCTGCCGACGGTGGGGGCCTGGCGGCGGGACGAACTGGAGCTGGAGCAGGAGAGGAATAGCGCCAAGCTGCCGATGTGGCAGGTATTGCGGCGTTATGTGTTCGGCAACCGCTTCATCTGGCTGCTGGCCGCGTCTTATCTATTCGTCTACGTGGTGCGCATCGGCATCAACGATTGGGGCAACAAATTTCTGCAGGAGCAGCACGGTTACGCGTTGCTGAAGGCCAACTCGGCGATTTTCTGGCTGGAGGTGGGCGGCTTCATCGGCACCATCGTCGCCGGCTGGGGCTCGGACCGTTTTTTCCGCGGCAACCGGGTGCCGATGAACATCATCTTCACCCTGGGCATCCTGCTGTCGGTGCTGCTGCTGTGGACCTTGCGGGTGGATCACTACCTGTTGATCGCCGGCAGCTTCTTCTTCATCGGTTTCTTTATTTTCGGCCCGCAGATGCTGATAGGCATGGCGGCGGCCGAGGCCGCGCACAAGGAGTCGGCGGGCGCGGCCACCGGTTTCGTCGGCGTGTTCGGCTATCTGGGGGCGGCGCTGTCGGGCTACCCGCTGGCCAAGGTGACCGACGCCTGGGGCTGGGACGGGTTTTTCCTGGCCTTGTCCGTGACCACCATGCTGTCCGCCGTCTTGCTGCTGCCCCTGCTGGGGCAGCGCAAGCGGGTCAAGCTGGCGGATGAGCGGATCTGAGGCTCAGCGGACGTTGGCCGGGCTGAGCAGCTCGGCCAGCAGGGGGACGCCGGAGCGGTGTTGCAGCGGATCGAAGAAGCTGAAGTTCAAGCGCATCGCGTTGCCGGTGTCCTGTCCCGGGGTGTGGAACATCTGGGACGGCGCGAAGTGCAGCCCCTGTTGCATCGCCATCGGCAGCAGGCGGCGGCAGTCGACGCCGGGCGGCAGCTCCACCCACAGGAAGTAGCCGCCCTGCGGCCGGGCCATCCGGCAGTCGGCCGGGAAGTGGGCGGAGATCTGCTGTTGCAGCGCGGCCAGATTGTTTTGCAGACGCTGGCGCAACAGGCTGAGCATGTCCTCGTGATGGCCGCCGGCCAGCAAGCGCGCCAGCGCCATCTGGCTGGGCAGCGGGGTGGCCAGCGAGCTGCACAGCTTGAGGCCCAGAATGCTGTCGCGGAAGCGTCCGGCGGCGATCCAGCCCACGCGATAGCCGGGGGCCAGCGATTTGCTGAAGGAGGAACAGTGCAGCACGCTGCCGCGCTGGTCGAAAGCCTTGAGCGGCAAGGGCGCGCCTTCGCCGAAGTACAGCTCGCGATAGGTGTCGTCCTCGATGATGGGCACGCGGTGGCGTTCCGCCAGCGCCAGCAGCGCGGCTTTTTGCGAATCGCTCATCACCTGGCCGGTGGGGTGCTGGAAATTGGGCATGGCGATGATGCCGGCCGGCTGGTGCTGGATCAGCAGCGCCTCCAGCCGTTCCAGGTCCAGCGGCTGCCCCGGCGGACAGTTGAAGCCGACGGCGCGTAGTTCCAGGTGTTCCAGTTGTTCGAAGATGGGCGGGAAGGCCGGGGTGATCACCAGCATGCAGTCGCTGCCGCTGAGGCGGGCCACCGAGCGGATCGCCAGGTTCAGCGCCTCCATGCCGCCGCAGGTGATCAGCATTTCCTCGCCGTCCAGCTCCACGCCCTGGGCGAGATAGCGCAGCGCCAGTTCTCGGCGCAGCCCCTCGTAGCCCTCGCTGTCGGTGCTGGACAAGGCGTAGCGGTAATCGCTGAGCGCGCGGGTCAGCGCGCGGGTCAGCGGCGTGGTGTTGATCAATACCGGGTTCATGAACGGGCAGCCCCAGGGCATGGGCAGCGCCATGGTCAGGTGCTCGGCGCGGAACTCGCCCGGGTGGTCCGGCAGCGGCGGCGACTGGCGCAGCGACAGCGAGGACAGGCCCAGCACCCGGAAACCGGAGCGGGCAGGGACTCGATCAGGCCTTGTTTCTCCAGCTCGGCGTAAGCGCGTTGGGCGGTGGTGATGCTGACCTTGTGGTCCAGGCATAGCTTGCGCAGCGAAGGCATGCGATCGCCGGGGCGCAGATGGCCTTGCTCGATGGCATGGCGAAAGCGCTGGCTCAGTTGACTGGTCTTGCTCATTGTATTCCTGGCGGTTGAGCCGCGGCGGCGTTGCGCCGCGGCATGACTCCTGATGGACTGCCTAGGGCCGCCGACGTTTGCTTGGCGCTGAAAAACATCGGCGGGTCCTAGATTCATTCGCCGATGAAGCTGGATTTTTCCCTGATCATACTACCGTCATGGCTCAGCGAGCTGACCACGAAGTAGATGTCGTGCGCGCCGCGGGTGGCGTGCTCGGGCTCGGCCTGCACTCGCACGGTGACGGTCTCGGTGCGGGTGGGCGCGACTTCGACCACCTGGCCCGGCTTGTCCAGCCTCAGGCTGGGCAGGCCTTCCACCTGGATCTTGAAGCGCTGCGCCTGTTCGCTGGTGTTGATCAGCTTCAGGTTATAGCTGTTTTCCAGCAGGCCGTCGTCGGTGGCGCGCACCAGGACCGCGCGGTCGCGCAGCACGTCCACCTTGAACGGTTTTTTCAGGATCAGCGCGGTGGTGGACAGGGCGATGATGCCGGCCAGCAGGCTGGAGTAGACGATGACCCGCGGGCGATGGCTGCTGCTGGGGCGTTCCGGCTTGCCGGCGGCTTCCAGCGCGGCGGCGCTGGTGTAGCTGATCAGCCCGCGCGGCGCATGGATCTTGTCCATCACCTGATCGCAGGCGTCGATACAGGCGGCGCAGCCTATGCACTCGTATTGCAGGCCGTTGCGGATGTCGATGCCGGTGGGGCAGACCTGGACGCAGATGCCGCAATCGATGCAGCTGCCGCGCGCCTTGTCGGCCGCCTGCTTGCTCTTGCCGCGCGGTTCGCCGCGGCGGTTGTCGTAGGAGATGATCAGGGTGTCGTTGTCGAACATCGCGCCCTGGAAGCGCGCGTACGGGCACATGTGCAGACAAACCTTCTCGCGCAGCACGCCGGCCAGCAGCCAGGTGAAACCGCCGTAGAACAGGATCCAGAAGCTTTCCCACGGGCCGTAGGCCAGGCTGGGCGCGGCGGCGGCCAGCTCGCGCACCGGGGTGAAGTAGCCGACCAGGGTGAAGCCGGTGATCAGCGAGAACAAGCCCATCAGCCCGTGCGACAGCGTCTTGCGCGTGAACTTGTTCACGCTCATCGGCGCCGCGTCCAGTTTGCGGCGGGCGTTGTGATCGCCCAGGGTCAGCCGTTCTATCCACAACATGATCTGGGTGTAGACTGTCTGCGGACAGCTGTAACCGCACCAGAGCCGGCCGGCCAGCGCGGTCCACAGGAACAGGCCCAGCGCGCAGATCACCAGCAAGGCGGCGAAGAAGATGAAGTCCTGCGGCCAGAAGGTGAGGCCGAAGATCAGGAAGCGATGTTGTTCCAGATCCAGATGCACAGCCTGCCTGCCGTTCCACTGCAACCAGGGCAGGCCGAAGAACGCCAGTTGGGTAGCGAGAACCATGAACACCCGAACGTTGTTGAAGCGGCCGGTGGTCAGGCGCGGATAGATTTTGATGGGGACGGCTTGCTGGCTAGACATGGCGAAATGACCATTGGATGAAAACCCCTTATTAGTACTGCTTGGGATCGGTACAAACAATGAACAGTTGTCTTTGAAAATGTGTATACAGCGCCGTCTGTCTATATACAGATTCGGGCTTGGGCTTGAGCGTGGACATGGAAAACCCCAAGTAAAAACAAGGGGTTTTCCATGCGGCGAACGGGCGGGGCCCGGGTCTTGCCCCGCTTTGTCTGGTATTGAACGCCAGGCGCTGTGCTGATCGCCTCAGCACAATAATCCTGCCGAGTTTGTGGGTTTTTTGGGATTTTATCGTGCAAGCTGCGGAAAAAGCCGGTAAATCCCATCCACGATGATTTCCACCGACACCGCCGCCAGCAGCATGCCCATCACCCGGTTGACGATGTTGATGCCGGTCTGCCCCAGCAGGCGGGACAAGGGCGAGGCCAGCACCAGCGCGCCGTAGCAGGTGATGGCCACCAGCAAACTGCTTACCAAAAGGTAAACCACCTGTACCCACGACGAGGCCGTCGTCGCATAGATGATCACGGTGGAGATGGTGCCCGGCCCGGTCATCAGCGGGATGGCCAGCGGCACCACGGCGATATTGGTCTTGGTTTCCGCTTCCTCGCGCTCCACCTTGGTGGTCTTGGTCGGTCCCGGTTTGGCGTTCATCAGCGCGATGGCGATCAGCATCACCAACAGGCCGCCGCCCACCTGGAAAGAGCCGACGCTGATGCCGAGAAAGCGCAGCAGGGTCTCGCCGACGACGGCGAACAGGCAGAGCACGATGGCCACGGCGATGGCCGTGGTCTTGGCGATCTTCTTGCGCTCCAGCTGGTTGGAGGTGGGCGTCAGGCTGATGAAGATGGGGATGGCGCCCAGCGGATTGACCAGCACCAGCAGCGCGATGAATATTTTTGCGATTTCGACTTCCATGGTTCGGATCATACCTTTCGCTGGAGGCCGCCGCATTCAGGCGGGAGACGAGAAGCGTCGACGCCGCGCCACGGCGGCGCGCCGCAAAGCAAAAAAACCGGCCGCGCCAGGCGCAACCGGTTTCAGCATAGCCGGAATTCGGCTTAGTCAGTGTTCAGCAGCAGTTCCAGCGTGTGGCGATAGATGGCGGACAAGGGTTCGACATCGGCCGCCTCCACGCACTCGTTCAGCTTGTGGATGGTGGCGTTGACCGGGCCGAACTCCACCAGCTCGCGCGCGATGCGCTTGATGAAGCGGCCGTCGGAGGTGCCGCCGGTGGTGGAGAGCTCGGCCCGGCGGCCGGTGGCGTCGGCGATGGCGAGGCCAAGCGCCTCGGTGAGCTTGCCCGGCTGCGTCAGGAAAGGCTGGCCGGACAATTGCCAGTGCAACTCATAGCCCAGGCCGTGGCGGTCCAGAATGGCGCAGACGCGTTCCTTCAGCGATTCCGCGCTGCTCTCCGGCGAGAAGCGGAAGTTGAAGCGGATATCGCAATGGCCGGGAATGATGTTGCTGGCGCCGGTGCCCGCATGGATGTTGGACACCTGCCAGCTGGTGGGCGGGAAAAAGGCGTTGCCCTCGTCCCAGCGCGTCTCCGCCAGTTCGGCCAGCGCCGGCGCCATCAGGTGAACCGGGTTCTTGGCCAGGTGCGGATAGGCGATGTGGCCCTGGATGCCGTGCACGATCAAATGGCCGGACAGCGAGCCGCGGCGGCCGTTCTTGATGGTGTCGCCCAGCGCCTGGTCCGAGGTGGGCTCGCCGACGATGCAATAATCTATGGTTTCGCCGCGCGCCTCCAGCGCGTCCACCACCTTGACGCTGCCGTCCACCGCCACGCCTTCCTCGTCCGAGGTGATCAGGAGGGCGATGGAGCCGGGGTGTCCGGGATGGCGGGCGACGAAGTCTTCGCAGGCGGTGACGAAGGCGGCCAGCGAAGCTTTCATGTCGGCGGCGCCGCGGCCGTAGAGCAGGCCGTTGCGGATGGTGGGTTCGAAGGGCGGGCTGTCCCATTGCTCCAGCGGACCGGTGGGCACCACGTCGGTGTGGCCGGCGAAGCAGACCAGCGGAGCTGCGTCGCCGCGGCGGGCCCAGAAGTTGTCGACCTCGCCGAAACGCATGCGCTCCACGCGAAAGCCTATGGCTTCCAAGCGGGCGATCATCAATTCCTGGCAGCCCTGGTCGCGCGGGGTGACCGAATCCAGCCGGATCAGCTGCCGCGCCAATTCTAAGGTTGCGCTCATTTCAGCAGGCGCTCCGCCCAGTCGGCTTCGACGAAGCCGACGCTGATCTTGCCGCCGGCGTCCAGCACCGGGCGCTTGATCACCGAGGGATTGGCCTGCATCAAGGCCAGCGCGGCCGGCAGTTGCTCGGCGCCGGCCTTGACCTCGTCCGGCAGCGCGCGCCAGGTGGTGCCCTGGCGGTTGATCAGCTTGGCGAGGCCGACCGCGGCGGCCCAGCGCTCCAGGCTGGCGGCGTCCGCGCCTTGTTTCTTGAAATCATGGAAGTGGTAGTCGAGGCCGTTGTCGCTCAGCCATTGGCGCGCTTTTTTGACGGTGCTGCAATTGGGTATGCCGTAAAGAGTAATCATGGGTGGGTTTACAGGTCCAGTTTGATGCTGTCGAAGCTTGGCGGCTCGCCGCCGGCTTGCTTATCGTCGCCGCTCGCCGCTTTTTCCTTGCTCTGATTGATCAACCAGTACAAGTTGGTGGGCGAGTCGGCGTTTCTCAGGGCCTCGTCCAGGCTGATGCGCCCCGTGCTGTAGAGCCGGTACAACGCCTGTTCGAAGGTTTGCGAGCCATCGCTCATGCTGCTTTCGATGGCTTCCTTGATTTTGTCTATCTCTCCGTTTCGGATCAACTCCGAAATGCGCGCGGTGTTGATCAGGATTTCGATTGCCGGCACCCGGGCGCCGTCCACCGTGGGGATCAGCCGTTGCGAAACCACCGCCTTCAGCGCGGAGGACAGGTCCATCAGCAAGGCGGCGCGGCTTTCCGCCGGGAAGAAATTGATGACCCGGCTCAGCATGTGATAGCTGTTGTTGCCGTGCAGCGTGGAGATGCATAGATGGCCGGACTGGGCGTAGGTCACCGCCTGGGTCAGGGTTTCCGGGTCGCGGATCTCGCCTATCATCAGCACGTCCGGCGCCTCGCGCATCGCGTTTTTCAGCGCGCGGGCGTAGGAGAGGGTGTCGAAGCCCACTTCGCGCTGGTTGACGATGGACTTGTCGTGGCGGAACAGGAATTCGATCGGGTCCTCCACGGTGAGGATGTGGCCGCTCATGCTCTGATTGCGGGTTTGCAGCATGGCCGCCACGGTGGAGCTTTTGCCGGAACCGGTGGAGCCGACCACCAGGATCAGGCCGCGTTTGAGCTTGATCAGTTCGCTGAGCACCGGCGGCAGCTGCAAATGCTCCAGCGACGGAATATTGGGCAGGATGTAGCGCACCACCATGCCCACCGAGCCGCGTTGCCAGAAGATATTGATGCGGAAACTGCCGAGGCCGGGCACCGGGTGGCCCAGGTTCATTTCGCGTTCCTGTTCGAAGACGCCGATTTCCTCTTCGCTCATCAGGCTGTAGGCCAGCTGTTTGACCATGTCTGCGGTCAGCGGTTTTTCGTTCATCGGCAGCAGCTCGCCGTTCTGCTTGATCATCGGCGGGGAGAAGCTGGTGAAGAACAGATCGCTGGCGCGGCGTTCGGCCATCAATTTGAAAAACGGCAGCATCAACATAATCGTGCACCCGAAGCGGCAAGGTTTATCAATGGAACGGTTCTTTTAAAGTGTAGCCGGCCCGCGCCCAAAAAAAACGCCGCCCGATAGCGCGGGCGGCGGCGATTTCATGGCGTCCGCATGGATCAGGCGGGTTTGGCGCCGCTGTTCTCATCGCGCAGCGCGCGGCGCAGAATCTTGCCGACATTGGTCTTGGGCAGCTCGTCGCGGAATTCCACCAGCTTGGGCACCTTGTAGCCGGTCAGATTGTCGCGGCAGTGCTGGATGATGTCTTTTTCCGTCAGCGCGCGGTCTTTGCGCACCACGAAGACCTTGACCACCTCGCCGGACTTGTCGTCCGGCACGCCGATGCAGGCCACTTCCAGCACGCCGGCGTGGCCGGCCACCACGTCTTCGATCTCGTTGGGGTAAACGTTGAAGCCGGACACCAGGATCATGTCCTTCTTGCGGTCCACCAGTTTGACGAAGCCGTCCGGCGTCAGCATGGCCATGTCGCCGGTGGCGAGGAAGCCGTCCGGGCTCAGCACCTTGGCGGTTTCGTCCGGGCGGTTCCAATAGCCTTTCATCACCTGAGGACCGCGGATGCACAGCTCGCCCTGCTCGCCGGGGGCCACTTCCTCGCCCTCGGGGCCGCGCAGCTGCATCTCGGTGGAGGGCACCGGCACGCCGATGGTGCCGTTGTAGGCGGCGAGATCCAGCGGGTTCATGCACACGGCCGGGCTGGCCTCGGTCAGGCCGTAGGCTTCCACCAGAGTGACGCCGGTCACTTGCTTCCACTTGTCCGCCACCGCCTTTTGCACCGCCATACCGCCGCCCAGCGCCAGGCGCCAGGTGGAGAAGTCGAGCTTGGCGAATTCCGGATTGTTCAGCAGCGCGTTGAACAGGGTGTTGACCCCGGTCATGCAGGTGATCGGGTACTTGCCCATTTCCTTGATGAAGCCGGGGATGTCGCGCGGATTGGTGATCAGGATGTTGAGCGCCCCCACTTCGGTGAACACCATCAGATTCGCGGTCAAGGAGAAGATGTGATAGAGCGGCAGCGCGGTGACGATGATTTCCTGTCCCGGGCGGATCACCGGCTTCACCCACTCGCCGGCTTGCAGCATATTGGCGACGATATTGCGGTGAACCAGCATCGCGCCCTTGGAGACGCCGGTGGTGCCGCCGGTGTATTGCAGGAAGGCGATGTCGTCGTGGCCCAGCTCCACCGGCCGGTAGGGCGCGCGCGCGCCGCGGGACAGAACGTCGCTGAAGCGGACATGGCCGGGCAGGCGCCACGGCGGCACCATCTTCTTGACCTTGCGCACCACGAAGTTGACCAGCATGCCCTTGGCGAAGCCCAGCATCTCGCCGATGGAGGCCACGATCACGTGCTTGACCTGGGTGCGTGGCAGCACCTGCTCCAGCACGCTGGCGAAGTTCTCCAGGATCACGATGGTTTCCGCGCCGGAGTCCTTCAGCTGATGCTCCAGCTCGCGCGGGGTGTACAGCGGATTGACGTTGACCACGGTGCCGCCGGCGCGCAAGGTGCCGAACACCGCGACCGGATATTGCAGCAGATTGGGCATCATCACCGCCACGCGGTCGCCCTTCTGGAGCTTCAGCTCATGCTGCAGATAGGAGGCGAACTGGCCGGAGAGCTGGTCCATCTCGCGGTAGCTGAGTTCTTTGCCCATGCAGGCCAGGGCGGGGCGGTCATGGAATTTCTTGACGCTGCGGTCGAAGACTTCGACCACGGATTGAAACTGGTTGATGTCGATTTCGTGAGCTACGCCCGGCTGGTAGTTTTTGAGCCACACCTTTTCCATAAATCCCGGTTTCTCCATCGTGCTGGTTAACGAGAGTCGCGCCAGCGTATCGCGCGCCGGCGGGCGTCGTACCTATTTGGTGACTATATATTTGTTATGTCGCGGCGGCTTGGCCGCTCATGACGTCAAACTGCTGTTTGAGTGCCCGGTAATGTACCGTAACTGGAACCGCTCGCAAAGAAGTCCGGCGCAAACAGCCGTCCGGTCCCGTTGGAGGCGGGCGGTTCGCCGGTTTTCTTTTTCAATGGAATAGGTTACAATCGCGTCGGTTAGGGATGGGCGTTTCGCCCATTTTTTATTTGTGGAAAAAGCAATGGATGTTCGTTTGCTGCTGGAAAACACCCTGCCGGGTCTGGGCTACGAGTTGGTCGATTTCGAAATGACCCCAGGGGGCGGTTTTCGCGTTTTTATCGACAAGCCGGGTGGCATCACCGTGGAAGATTGCGTCCAGGTGAGCAATCACTTCACCCGCCTTTTCATGGTCGAGAACATCGACTACGAGCGACTCGAAGTGTCTTCGCCGGGCTTGGACCGTCCGCTGAAGAAAGAGGCTGATTTCGTCCGCTTCGCCGGTAAGCTTGCCAAGATCAAGACGCGCATGCCGATCGAGCAGCAGAAGAAATTTACCGGTCGTCTTGCCGGGGTCGAGGAAGACTCTGTGAAGCTGGATGTGGATGGCCGCATCGTGGCGATTCCGTTTGCCAATATCGACAAGGCCAGGCTGGAGCCTGAGTTTTGATGTCTGGACGGCCATAAGCCACGCAAAAGGACAAAAATCGGAGAGGAATGAATGAGTCGCGAGATTTTGTTGCTGGTGGATGCCCTGGCGAGCGAAAAGAATGTCAGCAAGGATGTGGTGTTCTCCGCCCTTGAGATGGCGCTTGCCTCGGCAACCAAGAAAAAGTTTACCGATGACGAGATGGACGTGCGCGTCGAAATCGACCGCCACAGCGGTCAATATCAGACCTTCCGCCGCTGGTTGGTGGTGGAAGACGAACTGCTGGAATCGGAAAGCAAGGAAATCGGCGTAATCGACGCGCGCGAGCGCGATCCGCGCATTGAAGTGGGCGCGTTCATCGAGGAGCCGATGGAGGCGGTGGAGTTTGGCCGCATCGGCGCGCAAACCGCCAAGCAAGTGATCCTGCAACGCATTCGCGACGCTGAGCGCGAGCAGCTGCTGAACGAGTTCCTGCAGCGCCGCGAGCACCTGGTGACCGGCACCATCAAACGCATCGAGCGCGGCAACGCCATCGTGGAATGCGGCAAGCTGGAAGCGGTGCTGCCGCGCGATCAGATGATCCCCAAGGAAAACCTGCGCGTGGGCGACCGCGTCAAGGCTTTCCTGTTGCGCATCGATCGTCTGGGTCGCGGCCCGCAGCTGGTGCTGTCGCGCACCTCTCCGGATTTCCTGACCAAGCTGTTCGAGCTGGAAGTGCCGGAAATCGACGAAGGCCTGCTGGAGATCAAGGCCGCCGTGCGCGACGCCGGCATGCGCGCCAAGATCGCCGTCAAGGCCAACGACGCGCGCATCGATCCGCAGGGCACCTGCATCGGCATGCGCGGTTCCCGCGTTCAGTCGGTCAGCCAGGAGCTGGGCGGCGAGCGCATCGACATTGTGCTGTGGGCGCCGGAACCGGCTCAGTTCGTGATCAACGCGCTGTCGCCGGCTGAAGTCAGCCGCATCATGGTGGACGAAGACAACCACAGCATGGACGTGGTGGTGGAGGAGGAGCAACTGGCGCTGGCCATCGGCCGCAGCGGCCAGAACGTCAAGCTGGCCGCCGAGTTGACCGGCTGGTACCTCAACATCATGACCGTTGCCGAGGCTGAAGAAAAGCATCAGGCGGAAGACGCCGCCGTGCGTGATCTGTTCGTGAACGCCCTGGGCGTGAGCGAAGACGTCGCCGCCGTACTGGTGCAAGAAGGCTTTGCCGCTTTGGAAGAAGTGGCGTATGTGCCGATTGCGGAGATGCTGGAGATTGAAGGGTTTGATGAGGAGCTGGTCAACGATCTGCGCATCCGCGCACGTGACGCTCTTTTGACACAGGCTATTGCGTCCGAAGAAAAGGTGGAAAGCGTTTCCGATGGCCTGCGCGATATCGAGGGCCTGGACGCCGAGCTGGTTCGCAAGCTGGCCGAAGGCGGCGTGATCACCCGCGACGATCTGGCCGATTTGGCCGTGGACGATCTGGTGGACATGACCGGCATGGAGGCCGAGACCGCCCGCGCCGTCATCATGAAGGCGCGCGAGCACTGGTTCGACCAGTAAGGCCTGTCCGGAAAGAATTTACAGAATTTGGGAAGACGCATGGTTTTGACAAACGTAAAACAATTTGCCAGTGAGCTTAACCTCACACCGGAACGCCTGCTGGAACAGCTGGGCGCGGCCGGCGTGAGCAAACGCTCGCCGGATGACGCGCTATCCGCGCAAGACAAGTCCCAGCTTCTTGACTATCTGAAGCGCTCCCACGGCGCGCGCGACGAAGAGTCGCGCATCGCCCTGACGCGCAAGTCCACCAGCGAGATCAAGACCGCCGACGGCAGCACCGTCAAGGTGGAGACCCGCAAGAAGCGCTTCGTGGTGCGTCCGGAAGAGGCGTCCGCGGCTCAGCCCGCCGCGGCCGAGTCCAGCCCGGTGGAGCCGGTGAAGGCGCCGGAACCGGCGCCGGCTCCGGCGGTGGAAGCCAAGCCCGAACCGAAACCGGAAATCAAGCCCGAGCCCAAGCCGGAACCGGCTCCGCAAGCCGCGGAAGCCAAGCCCGAGCCCAAGCCGGCTGAAGCGCCGCGCCAGGAAGCCGCCAAACCGGCCGCTCCCAAGCCGGCCGCTCCGGCGCAGCGTCCGACCGTGGCCTCCATCCTGAGCCCGGAAGAAATCGCCGCTCGCGAAGCCGAGGAAAAGCGCCAGGCCGCTTTCCGCGCCCGTCAGGAAGCGCTGATGCGCGAAAAGATCGAGCGCGAAGAGCGCCGCCAGGCCGCGCGCCAGGCCGCCTTGCAACCGCCGCCGGCTCCCGAGCCGGTGCGCGCCGCTGAGCCGCCGGCTCGCCGCGAAGAACCGCGCCGCGACGACCGTCGTCCGGCCGGCGCCGGCGACAACCGCGGCCCGCGCCCGGCTGGCGACAACCGTGGCCCGCGTCCGGCTGGCGACAACCGCGGCCCGCGCCCGGCTGGCGACAACCGTGGTCCGCGCCCGGCTGGCGACAACCGCGGCCCGCGTCCGGCTGGCGATAACCGCGGTCCGCGCCCGGCTGCTGCCGGCGCGCCCGGCGCCCCGGCGGTTCCGGCCACCGTGGCCGGCCGTCCCGACGCCAAGAAAGGCGGCGGCAAGAAGGGCGGCGATCGCTGGGACGAAGGCAAGAAGGGCGGCCGCGGTCTGAGGACCAAGGGCGGCGATGCCGGCAACGACTGGAAATCCCGCGGCGGCAAGAACCGTCACAAGCAGAACAATCAGCACGCCTTCCAGGCGCCGACCGAACCCATCGTGCATGAAGTGCTGGTGCCGGAAACCATTTCCGTCGCCGATCTGGCGCACAAGATGGCCGTCAAGGCCGTCGAGGTGATCAAGGCGCTGATGAAGATGGGCATGATGGTGACCATCAACCAGGTGCTGGACCAGGAAACCGCGATGATCGTGGTGGAAGAAATGGGTCACGTGCCGAAGGCGGCTCAGGCCGACGATCCGGAAGCCTATCTGGAACTGGGCGGCGCCGAGTCCGCGGTGGAAGTCGTGGAACTGCCGCGCTCCCCGGTGGTGACCGTGATGGGTCACGTCGACCACGGCAAGACCTCGCTGCTGGACTACATCCGCCGCGCCAAGGTCGCCGCGGGCGAAGCCGGCGGCATTACTCAGCACATCGGCGCTTACCACGTGGAAACCCCGCGAGGCATGATCACCTTCCTGGACACCCCGGGTCACGAAGCGTTTACCGCGATGCGTGCCCGCGGCGCCAAGGCCACCGACATCGTGGTGCTGGTGGTGGCGGCCGACGACGGCGTGATGCCGCAAACCATCGAAGCCATCCACCACGCCAAAGCGGCCAAGGTGCCGATGGTGGTGGCGGTGAACAAGATCGACAAGCAGGGCGCCAACGTCGAGCGCATCCGTCAGGAACTGGTATCGCATGAAGTGGTGCCGGAAGACTGGGGCGGCGACACTCAGTTCGTCGAAGTGTCGGCCAAAATGGGCCAGAACATCGACGCGCTGCTGGAAGCCATCCTGCTGCAAGCCGAAGTGCTGGAGCTGAAGGCTCCGGTGGAAGCGCCGGCCAAGGGCATCATCGTCGAGGCTCGCCTCGACAAGGGCCGCGGCCCGGTGGCCACCTTGCTGGTTCAATCCGGCACCCTGAAGAAGGGCGACGTGGTACTGGCCGGCACCGCCTTCGGCCGCGTCCGCGCCATGATGGACGAAAACGGCAAGGCCATCGAATCCGCCGGTCCGGCGATTCCGGTGGAGATCCTGGGTCTGTCCGACGTGCCGCAAGCCGGCGAAGACGCGATGGTGCTGACCGACGAGAAGAAGGCGCGTGAAATCGCCCTGTTCCGCGCCGGCAAGTTCCGCGACGTGCGTCTGGCCAAGCAGCAGGCGGCCAAGCTGGAGAATATGTTCGCGCAGATGGCGGAGGGCGAGGTGCAAACTCTGTCCATCATCATCAAGGCCGACATGCAAGGTTCCTACGAAGCGCTGGCCGGCAGCTTGCAAAAGCTGTCCACCGACGAAGTGCGCGTGGGCATCCTGCACTCCGGCGTGGGCGGCATCTCGGAATCCGACGTCAACCTGGCGATCGCCTCCAAGGCCATCGTGATCGGCTTCAACACCCGTGCCGATGCCGCCGCCCGCAAGCTGGCGGAGAGCGAAGGCGTGGACATCCGCTACTACAACATCATCTATGATGCGGTGGACGAAGTGAAAGCGGCGCTGTCCGGCATGCTGGCTCCGGAGAAGAAAGAACAGATCCTGGGCACGGTGGAAATCCGTCAGGTGATCCCGGTGTCCAAGGTGGGCAATATCGCGGGTTGCATGGTGACCGACGGCATGATCAAGCGCACCGCTTCGATCCGTCTGATCCGCAACCACGTGGTGGTGCACACCGGCGAACTGGATTCCCTGAAGCGCTTCAAGGACGACGTGAAGGAAGTGAAGCAGGGCTACGAATGCGGCCTGATGCTGAAAAACTTCAACGACATCCAAGAAGGCGACCAGCTGGAAGCGTTCGAAATCGTGGAAGTGGCGCGCTCTCTGTAAGCGAGACGCCAAGGGCGGGCGCCGGTCTGACCGTGAGGTCGGCGGGCGCTCGCCTTTTTTCTTGTTTGAATTAGCCACGGAAGTACACGGAATGAATGGCGCTGAATGAGGGGGCCTGATTCGGTGGACGAGGGAGCGCCGCCGATGCGCGCTTTCCGTGCCGTTCCGTGTGCTTCCGTGGCTAATTAATCAATTTATTGGAAATGCTATGGCCAAAGCCAAAAAAGGTTTCTCCCGTTCCGACCGCATCGCCGAGCAGATTCAGCGCGAACTGGCGGAACTGACCCGCAAGGGCCTGAAAGATCCGCGCGCCGGTTGGATCACCATCACCCTGGTGCAAGTGACCCGCGATTATTCGCACGCCAAGGTGTTCTACACCGTGATGGACGAGAAGACGCGCGAAGCCACCCAGGAGGCGCTGGAAAGCTCGGCCGGCTATCTGCGCTCCGAGCTGGGCCGCAGCATCAAGATCTTCACCACGCCGCAGCTGCACTTCGTCTACGACGAATCGGTGGAGCGCGGCATGCATATGACCAGCCTGATCAATCAGGTGGCGCGCGAGGACGCCGAGAAGTTCGGCGGCCAGGAAGCCGCGGCCGGCGAGGACGGCGCCGAGGGCAAGGAATGAGCAAGCCGCGCAGCAATCGCCGCCTGATAGACGGCGTGCTGCTGATCGACAAGCCTTACGACATCTCCAGCAACGGCGCGCTGCAAAAGGCGCGCTGGCTGCTGAACGCCGCCAAGGCCGGCCATACCGGCGTGCTGGACCCGCTGGCCACCGGCCTGCTGCCGGTCTGCCTGGGCGAGGCCACCAAGTTTTCCTCCTATCTGCTGGACGCGGACAAGGGCTACCGCGCCACGGTGAAGTTCGGCGTGGTGACCACCACCGGCGACGTGGAGGGCGAGGTGGTGTCCGAACGTCCGGCGGCTTTCGACCGCGACGGCCTGCTGGCGGCGATGGCGGCCTTCCGCGGCGAAATTTCCCAGGTGCCGCCGATGTATTCGGCGCTCAAGCATCAGGGCAAGCCCTTGTACGAGTACGCGCGCGCCGGCATCGAGATCGAACGCGAGGCGCGGCGGGTGCATATCCGCAAGCTGGAGTTGATCAGCCTGGACGGCGACACCGCGGTGATCGAGGTGCTGTGCAGCAAGGGCACCTATATCCGCACTCTGGCCTGCGACATCGGCGAAGCCCTGGGCTGCGGCGCGCATCTGACCGGCCTGCGCCGCACCGCCACCGGCGGTTTTTCGCTGGACGAGGCCTTGCAACTGGCGGATATCGAAGCGCTGGAAATGCCGCAGCGCGAGGCCTTGCTGTTGCCGGCGGACATCCTGGTGCGCCATCTGCCCGAGGCGGAACTGGCGGCCGAGGAGGCCGGTAAATTCATGCACGGACAGCCCGTGCGTTTTACCGAAAAATGTGCGAAAATGCAGCGTTTCCGGATTTACCGCGAGGGAAGCCGGGAATTCTTGGGGCTGGGCGAGGCGCGCGACGATGGTCGCCTGCATCCGATCCGGCTCCTGGCGAGCAAGACGGCGACGTCTTGAACGCCGACGGCCGCAAGGCCGCTTTACCGGAGTGTTGATGGGTTGCGAGGGTTTCGGCCTTGGCTGCTCGCTGCACTTGTCGGGTTGAAAGACCCCTACTGATAATTTGGAGTTACCCCAAATGGCAATGACCGCCGCTCAAAAAGCAGACATCGTTAAAGACTTCCAGCGCAGCGAAGGCGACACCGGTTCGTCCGAAGTGCAAGTGGCTCTGTTGACCGCTCGCATCAACGACCTGACCCCGCACTTCAAAGCCAACACCAAGGACCACCACAGCCGTCGTGGCCTGTTGAAGCTGGTAAGCCGTCGCCGTCGTCTGCTGGATTACCTGAAGCGCACCGATGCCGATAGCTATCGCGCATTGATCGCTCGCCTGGGCCTGCGCAAGTAAGGTTGGGTTTTGGAAAAGTCGCAGCGTGCTGCGACTTTTTCATGCCGCATGCAAGATCGCGAGCATTATTGCTGTAACAACGGGGGGAGCCTCTAAAAATTCGGATCGGCGCTGTTGGTCGGAATTTTTAGGGTTCCCGTTGTTTTTTCGGCTTGCGATTATTTGTCACACACAAAGAAATAGGGAAACCCTGTGTTCAATAAAATCACCAAGTCTTTCCAGTACGGCCGTCACACCGTCACCCTGGAAACCGGCGAAGTCGCCCGTCAGGCGTCTGGTTCCGTCATCGTCTCCGTTGAAGACACCGTCGTGCTGGTCTCCGTGGTGGGCGGCAAGAACGTCAAGCCGGGCCAGGACTTCTTCCCGCTGACCGTGGACTACCTGGAGCGCACCTACGCCGCCGGCAAGATCCCGGGCGGCTTCTTCAAGCGCGAAGGCAAGCAGTCCGAGAAGGAAGTGCTGACCAGCCGCCTGATCGACCGTCCGATCCGCCCGCTGTTCCCGGAAGGCTTCTTCCACGACGTGCAGATCGTCGCCACCGTGATGTCGCTGAATCCTGAAGTGGATTCCGACGTTCCGGCGATGATCGGCGCTTCCGCCGCTCTGGCCATTTCCGGCCTGCCGTTCGCCGGCCCGATCGGCGCCGCCCGCGTGGGCTACGCCAATGGCGAATACATCCTGAACCCGACCCGCACCGAACTGGCCGCATCCGAAATGGACCTGGTGGTCGCCGGTACCGAGCGCGCGGTGCTGATGGTGGAATCCGAAGCCAAGGAACTGCCGGAAGCCGTGATGCTGGGCGCCGTGGTGTTCGGTCACGAGCAGATGCAAGCCGCGATCAAGGCCATCAACGAACTGGCCGACGAAGTGAACCCGGTGATGTTCGACTGGGCCGCTCCGGTGGCCGATGAGGCGCTGATCGCCCAAGTGCGCGCCATCGCCGGCGAGCAACTGGCCAACGCCTTCCGCCTGCGTCAGAAGCAAGCCCGCACCGTGGCGATCAACGAAGCCTGGAGCGCGGTCAAAGCCGGTCTGATCGACGAAAACACCGACACCCTGAAGGCCAATGAGATCAAGGGCATCTTCAAGGGCCTGGAAGCCGAAATCGTTCGCGGCCAGATCCTGGCCGGCGATGCGCGCATCGACGGTCGCGACACCCGCACCGTGCGCCCGATCAGCATCCGCAACAACGTGCTGCCGCGCACCCACGGTTCCGCGCTGTTCACCCGCGGCGAAACCCAAGCCATGGTGGTGACCACGCTGGGCACCAAGCAGGACGAGCAGATCATCGACGCGCTGGCCGGCGAATACACCGAGCGCTTCATGCTGCATTACAACTTCCCGCCGTACTCCACCGGCGAAGCCGGCCGCATGGGCCCGCCGAAGCGCCGTGAAATCGGCCACGGCCGCCTGGCCAAGCGCGCGCTGGTTGCCGTGCTACCGCCGGAATCGGAATTCGGCTACTCGATGCGCGTGGTGTCGGAAATCACCGAATCCAACGGCTCCTCGTCGATGGCTTCCGTGTGCGGCGGCTGCCTGTCGCTGCTGTCCGCCGGTGTGCCGCTGAAGGCGCACGTGGCCGGCATCGCCATGGGTCTGATCCTGGAAGGCAACCGCTTCGCGGTGCTGACCGACATCCTGGGCGATGAAGATCACCTGGGCGACATGGACTTCAAAGTGGCCGGTACCGCCGCAGGCGTGACCGCGCTGCAGATGGACATCAAGATCCAGGGCATCACCAAGGAAATCATGCAGGTGGCGCTGGATCAGGCCAAAGAAGGCCGCATGCACATCCTGGGTCTGATGAAGGAAGCCGTGGACGGCCCGCAAGAGCTGTCCGCTCACGCTCCGCGTCTGTACGTGATGAAGATCAACCCGGACAAGATCCGCGAAGTGATCGGCAAGGGCGGCGAAACCATCCGCTCCATCACCAAGGACACCGGCTGCGAGATCAATATCGAGGAAGACGGCACCATCACCATCGCTTCGGTCAGCAACGAAGGCGCGGAAGCCGCCAAGAAGCGCATCGAAGAGATCACCGTTGAAGTGGAAGTGGGCAAGGTGTACGAAGGCACCGTGGTCAAGATCCTCGACAACAACGTCGGCGCCATCGTGTCCATCCTGCCGGGCAAAGATGGTCTGGTCCACATTTCCCAGATCGCCAACGAGCGCATCAAGAACGTGGCCGACTATCTGAAAGAAGGCCAGGTCGTGAAGGTCAAGGCCATCGAAATGGACGACCGCGGCCGCATCCGCCTGTCCATCAAGGCCCTGCTGGAAGAAGAAGCCAAGACCGCGCAGGCGACTGCCGATTCCTTCGGTCTGAAAACCCAGTAAGCCAGCCAGAGCGCGGCTCCGATGCGGAGCGGCCGCCGGCTAGCATCACCCCCTGCCATGGCAGGGGGTTTTTTACGACTGCGAGATGAGCGCGATGGATGAGACGCGTATTGAGTTCGGCGGCGGCAAGGTGCTGTTGCTGATCGTCGCCGGCCTGGCTTTTGTCGCCGTCGGCTATGCGATGTGGACTGCGCCGGACACGGATATCAGCCTGGTCCGGCGTTATGGCGCCGGAGGCGCGGCGATGGTCTTCTTCGGCGCTTGCTGCCTGCTAGGCCTGCGTCAATGCCTGCAGCGCAAGCCGGCCCTGGTGTTCAACGCGCAGGGGCTGTCGGACCATTCCAGCCAGATCGCCGTCGGCTTGATCGCATGGACGGATATCGTGGGCTGGGAAGTCTCGGCGGGGCGCGGTCAGCAGTTTTTGATCATCAAGGTGAGAGCGCCGGGCAAGTACCTGAGCCGGCTGGGGCCGGTGGCGAGGCTATTCAGCCATTTCAATTTCATATGCTATGGCAGTCCGATCGCCATTTCCTCCACCGCCTTGCAGGCGAGTTTCGATGATTTGCTCGCGTTGCTTGGGCGCTATCATCAACGCTATGGCTCGGCGCCCGCCGGGTGGGCTTAGTCATTGCCGCACACGCCGAGCGCTTTGCGCCTCGGCGTGTTTTGGCTTGGTCCTCAGGGGCTGTTTACGATCTCGCGAGACAAGGCGTAAGCGGAGTGTGCAAGTGGTGCATAGCATTCTGAAGCCGTACACACCGTGTAAGGCTCCACGACGCGCAGCAGATCGTAAGCCGGCTCTCAGGGCTGGGCCGGCTTGATGGCCATGCCGCGCGCCAATAGCCGGGCGCTGTCGCGGCACCAGTCGTCGATCAGGCTTTCCAGGCTTTCCAGCTTGACCGCCTCGCCGCGCTGGCGGCTCTTGTCGCTTTTGCGCAGATTGACGCTGCCGGCCAGCAGCTTGCCGTTATTGGCGTCTTCCAGTTGTCCCATGCTGGCCACCTTGGTCAGATAGGGTTCCTTGCCGGCGGCCAGCCGGCCCAGATTGAACACCGCCTTGATCGGCAGGATGTCCAGCGGCTCCACGCCCGGCCGTTCCTGAGCCATGCCGGTGACGGCCACGCGCAGGCGGGCGCTGTCCGGCAGCGCCTCGCGGCTGACCGGGATGCCGACCTTGTGCAACTCCTCGGTCATCCGCCGCTGAAAATAGGCGGCGATCCGGTTTTCCTCGCCGCTCTGCAGCAATTGCCAATCGCCGTCAGCCTGGTGGCGCATGAAGTACAGCGGTTCCACCACGATGGATTTGTAAGCGCTCAGCTGCGCGTCCGGCGCCCGGTACAGCTTTTGCGAGGCGTCGCGGTCCGCGGCCTTGAAGGCGGTCAGCGGCAGGCTGAACACGGTCTGCGGGGCCGCGGCGTCCTGGCCAGAGCGGGCAGGGCGGCCAGCAACAGCAGGCCGAAGGTGAGGGTCTTGCGCATGAGGCGTTCCTGTTTCATGGGGTATGAGGCTTGCGGCGATGCTTGCGGCAACCGCGGCTAGACCGGCGGCGCGGCGCGGGCGTTCCCCGGCTTCACACATCTTTGCATTCCGCCATCATCATGCTAGCAGCCGGCCAGGGCGATGCGCGATTTTGATCTTGAGCATTGAATACCACATTAATACCAGTTAGCCTGTGCCCACGGTGGCATGCGGATGACGATTGGGAGTCGCGGCGATAGCGTTTCGCCGCGCGGCGCGCCACGCAAATCGCAGAGGTGAGCATGAGGACGAAACAACTATTGGCGGCGGGCCTGTTGTCGGCCAGCGCGCTGGCTTGGGCGCAGCCGGATGTCGCGGCGATGGCGCGGGACCTGTCCCTGGCGGTGGCGGTGGACAGTAATAAGGGGGCGGCCGCCGGCGCGCGCTGCGTGGAACTGGGCGCGGACTGGGGCAGTTGCCTGAAAGGGCGGCTGATCCTGCAAAACCATGGCTCGGCCGCGGTGCCGGCCAAGGACTGGACCTTGTACCTGCACAGCATCCGGCGGCTGCTGAAGCTGGACAGCCCTGACTTCGAATTGAGCCATTTGACCGGCGATCTGTATCGGCTGACGCCCAAGCCGGGCTTCGCCGGCATCGCCGCCGGCGCCAAGCTGGAACTGCCCTTGGTGGCCGAGTACTGGATGTTGCACAACAGCGACGTGTTGCCGCGGCCCTATCTGGTAACCGACGGCCAGGCGCCGGCAGTGCTGGCGCGCAATGACGACGACGACGCCAGCTATCTGCTGCCGCTGCCGGGCGATGAATGGAAGTCGCCGGCGGGCGAAGCGCGGCCCCTGATGGACGCCGCCGAGCGTTATCGCGAATTCGCGCGCCGCGGCCCGCAACTGGCCGCCGCCGATGTGGCCGCGCGGGTGATTCCCGCCGCGCTGCGCGTCAAGCCGGACGGCGGCAAGACGGCGGCCGCGGGGCTGAGCTGGCGGCTGCCGGCGCTGGCCCCGGACGCGCGCGCGGCGCTGGCGCAACGCAGCCGCCAGCTGGGCCTGGCCGGGCAGGGCCTGCCGGTCAGCGGCGCGGTGGTCAAGGGCTTGCCGGCCGACATCGCCGTCGCCGGCGGTTACCGCTTGCGGGTGGGGCGCGGCGGCGCGCGCATAGACGCGCATGACGCCGCCGGCCTGTTCTACGGCGCGCAGACCTTGCTGGGCCTGATGCCGCAAGGCGGCGGCGAGATCCCGACGCTGACGGTGGAGGACGCGCCGCGCTACGCGCACCGCGGCTTCATGGTGGACGTGGCGCGCAATTTCCGTCAGCCGGCCACGCTCAAGCGCCTGATCGAGCAGATGGCCGCCTACAAGCTCAACAAGCTGCATCTGCATCTGTCCGACGACGAAGGCTGGCGCTTGCAGATCAACGGCCTGCCGGAATTGACCGAGGTCGGCGCGCGCCGCTGTCACGATCTGAACGAGGACCGCTGTCTGCTGCCGCAACTGGGGTCTGGTCCGGACAACCGTTCCGGCGGCGGCTATTTGAGCCGCGAGCAGTATGTGGAGCTGCTGCGTTACGCCAAGGCGCGCTTCATCGAGGTGATTCCGGAAATCGACATGCCGGCGCACGCGCGCGCGGCGGTGATGGCGATGGAGCGGCGTTATCGCCACCTCAGTCAGTTGGAGCAGCCGGAAGCCGCCTCCGCCTACCGGCTGATCGATCCGCAAGACCGTTCCAACACCTTGTCGGTGCAATTCTACGACCGTCACACCTATGTCAATCCTTGCGTGCCCGGCGTGCCGCGCTTCGTCGACAAAGTGGTGTCGGAAGTGGCCGCCATGCACCGCGAGGCCGGTGCGCCGCTGGCGGTCTGGCACTTTGGCGGCGACGAGGCCAAGAACATCTTGTTGGGCGGGGGTTTCCAGGACCTGTCCGGCCAGGACCCCGGCAAGGGCAAGATCAAGCTGGCGGAGCAGGACAAGCCCTGGGCGCGCTCGCCGGCCTGCCGCGCGCTGTTGGCGGAGCGGCCGGGGAAAACCGTCGCCGATCTGCCCTTGCAGTTCGCCGAGGACGTCAGCCGCATCCTGGCGCGGCACGGCATCGCCACGATGGGCGCCTGGCAGGACGGTTTGAAAGGCGCGAAATCGCCCAAGGATTTCGCCACCGCCAAGGTGATGGTGACCGAGTGGGACGCCTTGTTCTGGGGCGCGGCCAAGGAAGCGCACGAGTTCGCCAACAAGGGTTTTGAGACCGTGCTGGCGATGCCGGATTATTTGTACTTCGACTTCCCCTATGAGTTGAACCCCAAGGAACGCGGCTATTACTGGGCCTCGCGCGCCACCGACAGCTATAAGGTGTTCAGCTTCGCGCCGGACAATCTGCCGCAGAACGCCGAAGTGATGACGGACCGTCAGGGCAAGGCTTTCGAAGTGCCCAGCGAGGCCGGGCCGGCGCGCTTCGCCGGCATCCAGGGGCAGGCCTGGAGCGAGGTGATGCGCAGCGACGCCCAGTTTGAATACATGGCCTATCCGCGGCTGCTGGCATTGGCCGAGCGCGCCTGGCACCGCGCGGGCTGGGAACGGCCTTATCGTCAGGGCGAGCGTTATCAGCTGGGCGTCAGCCATCTGGTGGACCGCGCGGCCTTGAACCGGGATTGGCAGCAGTTCGCCGCAGTGCTGGGCTGGCGCGAGGCGGCCAAACTGGAGCGCGCCGGCATCGGTCTGCGCATCGCGCCGCCGGGCCTGGCGAGCGGGGCGGCGGCGGTGCTGACGGAGTTCCCCGGCCAGGCGCTGCAGTTCTCGCCGGACGGGCGCAACTGGACGCCGTACCGGCCGGGCCTGGGCGCGGAAGCGCCTTATTGGCGCGGCGTCAGCGGCGACGGCGCGCGCTTTAGCCGGCAGGAGGCGCGCGGCGGCGACTGAGCGCCGATGCGGGCAAGGTAAGGACGCTCGGGCCGCCGGCCCGGGCGTTTTTCATGGATGAGCGGTTTCCCGGCGTTGATAAGACAATAGAGTTGATCTATCTTGATGATCCCGCAGCGCGCCGGAGGGCGGCGTTTACAGCCGGATTGAGCACAGTTGCCCTCTGTAATGGATGTTGTCGGACAAAATTTATTGCGCTGTATCAAAGAATGTATACGCCGGTGTCGCAAACCGGATATGGATTTGCGACGGGCTTACCTTAGAATCATTGAAACTTCATGAAATCATCGATAAAGCCGGCATCACGACCGGTCCGGCCAGCCGCTTGGGATTTCATGATACGGATAAGAAACGACGATAGAGCAGGAAGGGAACCATCAAGATGAGCAATACTGTAACGCGCGCCGATTTCGACCAGGTCATGGTCCCCAATTACGGTCCGGCCGGTTTCATCCCGGTCAAGGGCCTGGGTTCCCGCGTATGGGACCAGAGCGGCCGCGAATTCATCGATTTCGCCGGCGGCATCGCCGTCAACTCGCTGGGCCATTGCCACCCGCAGCTGGTGGCGGCCTTGACCGAGCAGGCTTCCAAGCTGTGGCACGTGTCCAATGTGTTCACCAACGAGCCGGCCTTGAAGCTGGGCAAGCTGCTGACCGAGTCCACCTTCGCCGAGCGCGTGTTCTTCTGCAACTCCGGCGCGGAAGCCAATGAAGCCGCCTTCAAGCTGGCGCGCAAATACGGTTCCGATCACTTCGGCCCGGAAAAGAACCAGATCCTGGCCTGCAAGAACTCCTTCCACGGCCGCACCCTGTTCACCGTCAGCGTCGGCGGCCAGCCCAAGTACACCGAAGGCTTCGGCCCGGTGCCGGGCGGCATCGCCCACTTCGAATACAACGACATCGAATCGCTGAAAGCGGCCATCTCCGACCAGACCTGTGCGGTGGTGATCGAACCCATCCAGGGCGAGGGCGGCGTGATGCCGGCCGACAAGGCCTTCCTGGAAGCCGCGCGCCAGCTGTGCGACCAGCACAACGCGCTCTTGGTGTTCGATGAAGTGCAAAGCGGCGTCGGCCGCACCGGTTCGCTGTTCGCCTATCAGGAATACGGCGTGACCCCGGACATCCTCAGCTCCGCCAAGGGCATAGGCGGCGGCTTCCCGATCGGCGCGATGCTGACCACCGAGAAAGTGGCCAAGAGCTTCGGCATCGGCACCCATGGCTCCACCTACGGCGGCAACCCGCTGGCCTGCGCGGTGGCGCACAAGGTGCTGGAACTGGTCAAGGAGCCGGCGGTGCTGGACGGCGTGCGCGCCAAGCACCAGCGCTTCGTCGACGGCCTGAACGCGATCAACGCCAAATACCAGGTGTTCAAGACCGTGCGCGGCATGGGCCTGCTGCTGGGCTGCGTGCTGACCGACGCTTACGCCGGCCGCGCCAAGGAGTTCCTGAAAGCCGCTGAAAAGCAGGGCCTGATGTTGCTGGTGGCCGGTCTGAGCGTGGTGCGCCTGGCGCCGTCGCTGGTGATCGAGGATCAGGACATCGACGAAGGCCTGGCGCGTTTCGACGCGGCCATCGCCGAACTGGTCGCCGGTCGATAAGCGCCCGCGGCACTGATTCCGGGCGGCCGCCGGCCGCCCTTGCTCCAAGACACAATACTGTTATCCGCCCACGCTCCCGCCCCTGGCAGGCGCGCGGGTGATGCTGCGCCGCGGTCCCGCCGCGGCCCGGCCGGATTTCAGCGATAGGGGAGATGTCCCATGCTTACCGTGCGTCCCGTCCGCACCTCCGATCTGCCCGCCATCGAACGCATGGCGGTGGCCAGCGGCATCGGCGTCACCAGCTTGCCCAATAACCGGGAAAAGCTGTTCGAGCGCATCCAGCAGTCCGTGTCCGCCTTCGAGCACGAGGCCACCGGCGACTCCGGCTGCGAATACTATATGTTTGTGCTGGAGGAGGGCGGCCAGGTGCTGGGCACCGCGTCCATCAACGCTTCCGCCGGTTTCGACGAGCCCTTCTACAGCTATCGCAGCGAAATCTTCGTGCACGCCTCGCGCGCGCTGAAGGTCAACAACCGCGTGCACGTGCTGAATATGTGCCACGACCTGACCGGCATGGTGCAGCTGTGCGGCTTCTACGTGGACGGCCACCAGGAGCCCTTGGCCGCCGAGCTGCTGTCGCGCGCCCGGCTGCTCTTCATCGCCAGCAAGCGCGAGCGCTTCGGCCGCCGCGTGATCGCGGAGATGCAGGGCATTCACGACGACGCCGGCCAGTCGCCGTTCTGGAACGCCATCGGCCGCCGCTTCTTCAATATGGATTTCCTGCAGGTGGAACAGGCCTTCGTCAGCCACAGCAAGACCTTCATCGCCGAGCTGATGCCCAGCTATCCGATCTACGTACCCTTGCTGCCGGACGAGGCGCAGCACGCCATCGGCCAGATCCACGCCAGCTTCGAGCGCTCCTGCCAGCTGCTGTGCAACGAGGGCTTCGAAGCCGACAACTATATCGACATCTTCGACGGCGGCGCGGTGCTGACCGCCGAGGTGGACCGGCTGAAAACGCTGGAAAACAGCCGCTGCTACCCGGTGGAAGTGCTGGCCAGCCTGCCGGAGCAGGCGCAGCCGCAGTTGTTGAGCAATCTGGAGTCCAGCGAGTTCGCCGCCGCGGTGTGCCGCGTGGCGGTGGTGGACGGCGTGGCCTTCATCAATCCCGACGCCGCCCGCGCGCTGGGTCTCGCCAGCGGCGGCCAGGTTCAAGTGGCCGGTTTGCAGCAGAAGGAGTCCGCAGCATGATGTTCATCCGCCCCGTAGCCCACAAGGACCTGGACGGCCTGATGAATCTGGCGCGCAGCGCCGGCGTCGGCCTGACTTCGCTGCCGGTCAACGAAGAGCGGCTGTCGCGCCGCATCGCCCGCTCGGTGCTGTCTTTCGCCGGCGAGCTGGACAAGGCCGACCAAGGCTATGTCTTCGTGATGGAAGACGGCGCCACCGGCGCCATCGCCGGCATCTGCGCGCTGGAAGCCGCGGTGGGCCTGAAGGAGCCGTGGTACAACTACCGCGTCGGCACCATCGTCCACGCCTCGGAGGAGTTGGGCGTCTATTCGCGCCACGACACCTTGTTCCTGTCCAACGACCACACCGGCTATTCCGAGCTGTGCACGCTGTTCCTGCACCCGGACTATCGCGCCAACCGCAACGGCGGCCTGTTGTCCAAGAGCCGCTTCCTGTTCCTGGCGCAGTTCCCGCAGCTGTTCGGCAAGCTGGTGGTGGCCGAGATGCGCGGCGTGTCCGACGAGGCCGGCCGTTCGCCGTTCTGGGAAGGCCTGGGCCGCCACTTCTTCTCCATAGACTTCGCCCACGCCGATTACCTGACCGGCGTCGGCCAGAAGGCCTTCGTCGCCGAGCTGATGCCCAAGCACCCGGTCTACATCGACTTCCTGCCGCCGGAGGCGCAGGCGGTGATCGGCCAGACCCATGAAAACACCCGCCCGGCGGTGGCGATGCTGGAATCCGAAGGCTTCCGCTACGAGGGCTATGTCGACATCTTCGACGCCGGCCCGACGGTGCAGACCTATACCAGCGAAATCCGCGCGGTGAAGGAAAGCGCGACGGTCGCGGCGCGGCTGGCGGACCCGCTGCCGGAAGGCGACAAGAACTTCTACCTGGTGTCCAACGACTCGCTGGCCGGCTTCCGCGCCGTCCTGGCCGAGACGCTGGCGCCCACCCATGAAATCCTGCTGACGCCGGAACAGGCGCAGGCGCTGAACGTGGAAGAGGGCGGCCATCTGCGCTGCGTCGCGCTCTACCCCAAGGAGAATGCATAGTGAGCAGCTTATTCATCAACGGTCAGTGGCAGGAAGGCGCCGGCGCGGCGCTGAGCAAAACCAATCCGGCCGACAATAGCCCGCTATGGCAGGGCCGCGCCGCCGACGCCGCCCAGGTGGACGCCGCCGTGGCCGCCGGCCGCGCCGCGTTCAAGCACTGGGCGCGCACGCCGCTGGACGCGCGGGTTGCGGTGGCCAAGCGCTTCGGCGAACTCCTGAGCGCCAATAAGGACGCGCTGGCCCGCGTCATCGCCCAGGAAACCGGCAAGCCGCTGTGGGAGGCGCAGACCGAAGTGACCACCATGGTCAACAAGGTGGACATCTCGCTGAAGTCCTACCACGAGCGCACCGGCGAACGCGCCGCCGCCATGGGCGACGCCCAGGCGGTGCTGCGCCACAAGCCGCACGGCGTGGTGGCGGTGTTCGGCCCCTACAACTTCCCCGGCCACCTGCCCAACGGCCACATCGTGCCGGCGCTTTTGGCCGGCAACGCGGTGATCTTCAAACCGTCCGAACTGACGCCGTGGACGGCGCAGGAAACGGTGCGCTTGTGGGCCGAAGCCGGCCTGCCGGCCGGCGTGATCGCGCTGCTGCAAGGCGCGCGCGACACCGGCGCGGCCCTGGCCGGCCACGCCGGCATCGACGGCCTGTTCTTCACCGGCAGTTCCGCCACCGGCGCGCTGCTGCACAAGAACTTCGCCGGCCATCCGGACAAGATCCTGGCGCTGGAAATGGGCGGCAACAATCCGCTGATCGTGGAAGGGGTCCAGGACATCGACGCCGCCGTCCACCACATCGTCCAGTCCGCCTTCGTCTCCGCCGGCCAGCGCTGCACTTGCGCGCGCCGGCTGCTGCTGCCGCAAGGCGCTTGGGGCGACGCGCTGCTGGCGCGGCTGGTGGAGGTGGCGGCCAAGCTGCGCGTCGGCAAATACGACGCCGAACCGGCGCCCTTCATGGGCGCGGTGATCTCCAGCGCCGCCGCCGAGGCGTTGCTGCAAGCCCAGGCCGCTATGTTGGCCGCCGGCGGCAAGGCGCTGCTGGAAATGCGCCGCTTGACGCCGGACGCGGCGCTGTTGAGCCCGGGCATCATCGACACCACCGCCGCCGAGCGTCCGGACGAGGAATACTTCGGCCCGCTGCTGCAAGTGATACGCTACGCCGATTTCGATCAGGCCATCGCCATCGCCAACAACACCCGCTTCGGCCTGGCCGGCGGCGTGCTGTCCGACGAGCGCGCGCTGTACGAACGCTATCTGCTGGAAAGCCGCGCCGGCGTGGTGAACTGGAACAAGCCCTTGACCGGCGCGTCCAGCGCCGCGCCCTTCGGCGGCGTCGGCGCCTCCGGTAACCATCGCGCCAGCGCCTATTACGCCGCCGACTACTGCGCTTATCCGGTGGCCTCGCTGGAATGCGACAGCCTGGCCGTGCCGGCGCAGCTGTCTCCCGGCATGGTGTTTTAAGAGCGCCCCCTCTCCCCAACCCCTCTCCCGCAAGGGGAGAGGGACTGAAGGCTGAGTGCGACGCCCGTTCATTCGTGCAGTAAGCGTGGGCGGTGCGGTTTTCTCCCCTCGGGGAGAGGGGCGTGTAGTCAACGCAAAAGAGTTAGGTGGCGAGAAGGGGCCAGATGGCCGTCCCGCCATTCAGATGGATTGAGGCAAGGGAGCATTCTCCAAATGAACGCCTATGAAGTGAATTTCGACGGTCTGGTGGGCCCGACGCACAATTACAGCGGCCTGTCCTTCGGCAATGTGGCGTCCACCAGCAATGTCAGCGCCGCGTCCAATCCCAAGCTGGCCGCCAAGCAGGGCCTGGCCAAGATGAAGGCCTTGCACGATCTGGGCTTCAAGCAGGGCGTGCTGGCCCCGCACGAGCGTCCGGACGTGGCCAGCCTGCGTCTGCTGGGCTTTGGCGGCAGCGACGCCGAGGTGGTGGCGCGCGCCGCCAAGGAAGCGCCGGCCATCCTGGCCGCGGCCTGCTCGGCCTCCTGCATGTGGACCGCCAACGCCGCCACCGTCAGCCCGTCCGGCGACACCGCCGACGGCCGCGTGCATTTCACCCCGGCCAATCTGAACAATAAATTCCACCGTTCGATCGAGCATCCGACCACGGGCCGGCTGCTGCGGGCGATGTTCGCCGACGAGTCCCGCTTCGCCGTGCATCCGGCGCTGCCGGCGCAGATGCATTTCGGCGACGAGGGCGCGGCCAACCACACCCGTTTCTGCGCCGAGTACGACGGCGCGGGGGTGGAGTTCTTCGTGTTCGGCGCGGCGGCTTTCGACGCCCGCTATCCCAAGCCGGCCAAGTTCCCGGCGCGCCAGACCCTGGAAGCCTGCCAGGCGGTGGCGCGCTTGCACGGCCTGAGCGCGGAGCGCGTGGTCTACGCGCAGCAGGACCCGGACACCATAGACGCCGGCGTGTTCCACAACGACGTGATCTCGGTGGGCAACCGCCAGGTGCTGTTCCACCACGAGAAATCCTTTGTCGACCAGTACAAGGTGCTGGCCGAGCTGAGCGCCAAGCTGGCGGCGGTCGGCGGCCGCTTCGTGTCGGTGGAGGTGCCGGCGGCGGAGGTCAGCGTCGAGGAGGCGGTGAAGAGTTATCTGTTCAACAGCCAGTTGCTGTCCAAGCCGGACGGCAAGATGATCATCGTGGTGCCGGAAGAGTGCCGCAATCAGCCGCGCGTCTGGGCCTACCTCGGCAAGCTGGTCGCCAGCGGCGGTCCCATCGACGAGGTCAAGGTGTTCGATCTCAAGCAAAGCATGCAGAACGGCGGCGGCCCCGCCTGCCTGCGGCTGCGCGTGGCGCTGTCGGCGGCGGAAATCGCCGCGCTCAATCCCAAGGTGCTGATGAGCGACGCGCTGTTCGCCACGCTCAACGGCTGGGTGGATCGCCATTATCGCGATCGCCTGAGCAGCGAAGACCTGGCCGATCCGCAGCTGCTGATCGAAAGCCGCACCGCGCTGGACGAGTTGAGCGGCATCCTGGGCCTGGGCTCGGTGTACCCCTTCCAGCTGGTTTGAGCCAGCGAGACCCACGCCTGATTTCGAGTCAGGCGCTCTAGCGAAACAGGCCGGGATTCCCGGCCTGTTTTGCGTTTGAAGCGGCGGCGTCCGCGCGGATGCGCCGCTCTTGTCGTCGGGATGATGACAGCCTTTCTTTCACCGAAAACTGTCCTGATTAATGGTATCTATTTGACGAATATCATCTATTTTTGGTTTTTAATGTTGTTTGACATGACAAAAGTCATGTGATAGCTTGAATGACATTGGAATATATTGATCGATACGGCTTGCGGATTTCGGCCTCCTAGCCACGGAGGACGCGGGTTTGCGGCGCGGCCGTCCGCTGCGGCGCAGCGGTTGGGCGTTTGGCGAGGGCGGAGACGAAACGAGGCCTGAGGCGTTTCTACAACGGGATACGGCCTGGCCTTTGGTACTGGTCTGGACGAAATGGCGGAGGTTCATGCCGGAGCGGGCGGCGTTTCGCCCCCGGCGATGTTTTGGCGGTTTTGCGGTTGTTGTTGATTGCGAATGAGAGTGCCGGTTGGATTTTCCGCCGCTGCGATACGCAGTTCATCGCGGCTCCTTTTGTCTTGCATACACTTCAAGTGCCAATACACCATGAAATATCACTGCATCGGCATCGGCAGCGGGCCGTCCAATCTGAGCGTGGCTTCGCTCTTGCATGGCCAGCACGACATCAAGAGCATCTTCTTCGAACAGAAAGCGGCGTTCACCTGGCACGACGGCATGATGATTCCCGGCGCGGGGCTGCAAGTCTCCCTGTTCAAGGATCTGGTCACGCTGGCGGACCCGACCAACCGCTTTTCCTTTGTGTCCTATCTGCACCAGCACGGCAGATTGCTGCAGTTTCTTAATGCGCGTTTCGATCAGGTGTCGCGGCTGGAATTTCGCGATTATCTGAAATGGGCGGCGGAGAGCAACGGCAATATCTGCTTTGGCGAGCGGGTGCTGGAGGTCGATTTCGACGGCGGCGCCTTCGTGGTGCAGACCACGAAGCGAAGGGTGCAGGGCGACAATGTGGTCGTCGGCGTCGGCATTGTGCCGGAGGTGCCGGACTTCGCGCGCTCCTGTCTCGACGACAGCACGCATTTCCACGTCAATGAGTTCGCCGCCAAGGCCGGCGTCGCGGCGGGCAAGCGCGTGCTGGTGATAGGCGGCGGCCAGTCCGGCGCCGAGGTGGTGCTGGATTTGCTGCGCCGCGGCGGCGGCCAGGCGCCGGCGGCGCTGAGCTGGCTGTCGCGGCGGGAGAATTACTTCCCGCTCGACGATTCCCCGTTCACCAACGATCTGTATACGCCCACCCATTCCAATTATTTTTACGAGCAGGACGAAATCTTCCGCAGCGCCTTCATCAAGCGCAATCTGCTCAGCAGCGACGGCATTTCCGAATGCACCTTGCGCAGCCTCTACCAACAGATCTACTCGCTGCGCTTCATCGAACGCTCGCCTATCGACATCCGCCTGCTGCCCTTCCGCGAGGTGCGCGCCATCGGCCGGAACGGCGAGCGCTGGTCCATCGCCGCCCGCCATCTGGGCGCCAACGCGTCGGAAACGCTGGAAGCGGACGTGGTGATCTGGGCCAGCGGATTCAAGCCGGCGCCCACGCCCTTCCTGCAGCCCCTGCGGGAGCGCCTGGAGCGCGAGGGCGAGGAAATCGCCGTTGACCGCGATTACGCGGCGCTGGGCAAGCTGCCGCGCAATCGCAGCCTGTTCATCCTGAACGCCATCCGCCAGCAGCGCGGCCTGGCCGATCCCAATCTCAGCCTGACCGCCTGGCGCAGCCAGATTGTCATCAACCGCATGCTGGACGCGCCGCGCGTCGACAACGTCGACGCCGCCTTCGTGTCCTGGGCGCCGCTGGCCTCGGCGCGCGCGGACGAGCGCAAGAACAAGAGGGAATGGGCATGACGGCGCCCCGCATCGTCGTCGTCGGCGGCGGCATCCTCGGCTGCACGATAGCCGCGCGCCTGCTGGAGCGCGAGCCGCGGGTCCGGCTCACCCTGGTGGACCGCGACCTGGTCGGCGCGGGAGCATCGATGTATTCCGCCGGCGTCCATTTCCCGGTGGGACGCTCCGAGCGCGTGCGCCAACTGAGCGCGGCCAGCGCGGATTACTACCAGACCTTGCGCGCCCGCCATCCGCAGCTGCCCATGCACGGTTTCGACTTTTTCGTCGCGGCCGGCGCGGCCGACGCCGATGAGGTCCGCGCCCGCTGCGCCGGCCTGCTGCCCTTGTCGGCGGAGGAACAGTCGCGCGTCGCGCCGGATCTGCCGGTCGGCCGCGAGCTGTGGCGGATGCCGGATTGCCATGTGACGGATGTGCAGGGGCTGGCCTTATGGCACGCGCAGCGTCTGCGCGGCCGCGCCGAGGTGTTGGAAGGCGTGGGGGTCGAGGCGCTGGACGAGAGCGCCGACGGCGTCCGCCTGAGCTTGTCCAGCGGCCGGGAGCTGGCCGCCGACGCCGTGGTGCTGGCCCCCGGGCCATGGGTCAACGAGGGCTGCTGGAGCGGGCTGACCGCCGGGCTGGGGGTTCGCGTCAAGAAGGTGGTGGCCCTGCATCTTCAGCGGCCGGCGGAGGAGGGCGCCGCGCTGTTCTTCCCCGCCGAGGACGCTTTTCTGGCGCCGCTGCCGCACCGCGGGCATTGGCTGTTCAGCTACACCTGCCAGCAATGGGACGTGTCGCCGGAGCAGTGCCGGCAGGCCGGGGTGGAGGCTCGCGAGATCGCCGAGGCGCGCGAGGCGCTGCGGGGCGTCGCGCCGGCGCTGGCGCCGCTGCTGAGCTCGGGCCGGGTGTTCTGCGACGCCTACAGCCCAAGCCGCGAGCCGCTGGCGCAATACCTCGGCCGTCATCGACGCGTTCTGTTCGTCGGAGCGTGCAACGGCTCCGGTTACCGGCTGGCGCCCGGCGTCGCCGCGGAAGCCGTCGCCCTGCTCAATCACACTCTCACCAAGGGATAGCCGATCATGCACATCATAGAATTGAACGAAGCGCAGCGGTCGCCGGCTTTCGGCATCGAGATGGCGTCCATCGCCGGCCTGGGCGAGCAGGAGCAGGTGCGGCTGGCCTACGGCGTCGTCGAACCCGGCGGGGAAAGCCAGCCGCACAAGCACGACGAGCTGGAAGCCTTTCTGATTCTGAGTGGGGAGGGCGTCATCGACGCCGACGGCCGCTCCCAGCCGGTGCGCGCCGGCAGCCTGGTGCTGTTCAAACCGTTTGAAAAACACGTGTTGCGCAATACCGGCGGGCAGCCGCTGCGCTTCTGCGACTTCTACTGGCGGGACGCGGCCAAACGCGAGGCCGCCGCGCAGGACAACGGCGCCGCGCGTCTGAAAGGGCGGCCGGTATTCGTGTTTTCCACGCCGCCCACGCCCAACGGCGATCTGCACCTTGGCCATCTGTCCGGGCCCTATCTGGGCGCCGACGTCTATGTGCGCTTCCTGCGCGCCAGCGGACACGAGGCCTACCACCTGACCGGCAGCGACGATTACCAGAGCTATGTGGTGGGCCGCGCCCGCCAGGAAAACAGCAGCCCTCAGCAAGTGGCCAGCCATTATTCGGCGGCGATCCAGTCCACGCTGGATCTGATGGACATCCATCTCGATCAATACACCGTCACCACCCGGGACCCGGCTTACGCGGCCGGCCTGCGCGATTTCTTCTCGCGCCTGGTGCGGGGCGGCGCGCAGCTGCGTTCCGACGCGGCGCTGTTCGACGCCGAAACCGGCGATTATCTGTACGAGGTGGACGTTTCCGCCAAGTGTCCAAGCTGCGGCTCGCCCTGCGGCGGCAATATCTGCGAGGAGTGCGGCGAGCCCAACAACTGCGTGGATCTGGACGCGCCGCGTTCGCGGCTGTCGGACGCGACGCCGGTCACCGGCGCCATCCGCCGCTACATGATCAATCTGTCCGCCTTCAAGGACGCGGTGGAGCAGCATCAGCGCCTGGGCAAGGTGTCGCCGCGCTTGCAGCAATTGGCGGAGCGGGTGCTGGCGCGCAAGGACTACTGGGTGCCCATCACCCATCCGGCGCAATGGGGCGTGCCGCCGGCGGAGGAGGTCGAGGGCGAGCAGGTGATCTGGGTGTGGCCGGAAATGGCTTACGGCTTCCTGTACGGCATCGCCGAACTGGGCGGCCGGCTGGGCAAACCCTGGCAAGCCGACCGGCCGCAGCCGGACTGGAAGATCGTCCACTTCTTCGGCTACGACAACAGCTATTACCACTCCATCCTGTACCCGGCCTTGTACCGGATGGCCTTCCCGGACTGGCAGTGCGACATCGACTACAACGAGAACGAGTTCTACCTGCTCGACGGTCTGAAGTTCTCCACCAGCCGCCGGCACGCGGTATGGGGCAAGGACATCCTGAGCCCTGACAGCGTGGACGCGGTGCGCTATTACCTGGCGCGCACGCGCGGCGAGCAGGAGCGGACCAATTTCACGCTGGAGGATTTCCATGCCTGCGTGGAGCGGACGCTCTTGGGCCAGTGGCAGGCCTGGCTGAGCGGCCTGGGCGAGCGCTTGCGGCAGGATTTCCAGCAGCGGGCGCCCGACGCCGGCAACTGGACCGCCGCTCACACCGCCTATTTCGACGCGCTGAGCAATCGGCTGACCAGCCTGAGCACCCATTACGGCGCCGACGGCTTTACGCTCAACCGCGTGACGGAAGAGCTGGACGGGCTGGTGGCCGGCGCGCTGCGCTTCGCCAAATCGAACGAGCGCATCCGTCGGAATCCGGCGCTGCGCGACGAATACCGGACCGCGGTCGCGCTGGAGCTGGCCACGGCCCGCCTGCTGGCTCAGGCCGCCGGCCCGCTGATGCCGCGCTTCGCCCAGCGCCTGGGCCGCGCCTTGGGCATGGAAGGCGTCGACGTCTGGCCGGAAAGCGTGGAACTGTCGCCGCCGGGCGCCGCTCTGGACTTGGCGGAGCAGCGCTTTTTCACGCCGCTGCGCCGGGCGGGCGCGGCGGAGGAAGGGCGGTCATGAGCGAGATGAGGTCTCAAGCGCCGCGCGGCCCGGACGTCGATCTGGTCAACGCCATCGCGCTGCGCGGATGCGATGACGAGCGACATGTGATCCGCTTCCGGCAAGACGGCGTCGTGCGCGCCTGGACGCTGGCCGAGCTGGACCGCAAGGCGGCGCGCGTGGCCCGGCGCTTGCATGCGCTGGGCCTGCGTCCGCGCGACCGGGTGGGCGTTTTGTCCCGCAATCGGATCGAATTCGTGCTGTTGGATCTGGCCGTCCTGAAACTGGGGGCGGTGACCGCGGGCTTCGAGGCCGGGCGTTTCGAGCCGGCGCGCATCGTGGACCTTTACGGCTTGAAAGCCTTGTTCGCCGAGGGCGTGGACCGCTCGGGCGCGGTGTTCGACATCGCCGAAGTCCAGGCCTGGGCCGAATGCGTCGAGGCGGACGCAGCGGAGCGGCCCCTGCACGCCGGCTACGACCCGGCCGACGTGCTGGCGATCAAGTTCACCTCGGGCAGCACCGGCGCGCCCAAGGGCCTGGAAGCCACCGTCGCCAGCGTCAACAGTTCCATCAATGAAGTGCAGGCGATGTTCGGGCATGGGGACGGCGACAATCTGCTGGTGTTCCTGCGGCTGGCCTTGCTGCAGCAGCGCTACTGGATTTATTCGGCGCTGGCGTTTGGACACGACCTCACGCTTTCCGATCTGGATCAGGCGCTGGACATGGCCAAGGCCTGCCAGCCCACCGTCGTCATGGGCGTGCCGGGCTTTTACGAAGCCTTGCGCGCCAGCCTGTCGCAGCGGCACGGGGACGCCGATTCCGCCGCCCGCGGCGCGCAGATACAGGCCGCGCTCGGCGGGCGCGTCCGTTATCTGTGGACCGGCTCCGCTCCGGCCAGCCGGACGGTGCTGGAATTCTTCAACCATGCCGGCGTGCCGCTGTACGAGGGATACGGCAGCAACGAGGCCTGCATCGTCGCCAAGAACCATCCCGGCGCCTTCCGCCTGGGCAGCGTGGGCAAGGTGCTGCCCAACAAGTCCATCCGTTTCGACCAGGACGGCGTCTTGATCGTGGCCAGCCGCCATCCGGTCAACTGCCGCTATACCTGGTGCGATCCCGGCGTCAGCGAAAAAAGCTTCCTGCCCAGCGCCGAGGTCAAGACCTGGGATCTGGGCCATGTGGACGAGGATGGTTTCCTGTACATCCACGGCCGCGTGGACGACGTCTTGACCATGGCCAGCGGCCGCAATGTGCTGGCGAGGCCGCTGGAGGAGGGCTTGCGCCGGCACCCGGACGTGCACGAATGCGTGTTGTACGGCACCGGCAAGCCCTTCATCACGGCCATCCTGTCCCCGGCCTTGGCCGGGGCGGACGCCGAGGCTTTGCGCCGGCATATCCGGGCGCTGAACGAGGATGTTTTCCAGGAGGCGCGCATCCTGGCGGCGCTCATCGTCGACGAGCCGTTTTCCATCGAGAACGGCCTGCTGACTTCTCAATTCAAGCCCAAGCGCAAAATGATTCATCAGCGCTATATGGCGCAGCTGGACGACATCTATGCGCGCCACGCGCGGACGCCGGAAGCGTTTTCGGCGGACGCGGCGTATGTGCGGGATGGCCGGGCGCCGCAGCCCTCTTTCTGATACGCGGCCCGCTTAAACCTATGCAAGGAGCGATACATGACTTGGCGTAATTTGAAGGACCTCACCCTGGAAAACGAACGCGTGCGCTTGCGCCGGATTCAGATCGGCGATTACGCGGCGTTCGAGCGCATCGTGTTCGAGCCCGCCATCTGGGAGTACTTCGTCGCCCGCATCCAGACGCCGGACGATCTGGGCCGCTTCGTCGAGCAGGCGATACAGGACACGCTCAACGGCAGCCGCATCGTGTTCGCCATCATCGACCGCCAAACGGACCGCATCGTCGGCAGCACCGCTTACGGCAATCTCGCCGAGGGCGAGCGCCGCCTGGAGATAGGCTGGTCCTGGCTGTGCCGGGACGCGCGGCGCACCGGCATCAACCGCGCGGTCAAGTTCGAACTGCTCAAGCACGCGTTCGAAGCGCTGGAATGCGAGCGCGTGGAGTTCAAGACCGATGTGCTGAACGCCGGCGCGCGCGCGGGCCTGGCCGGCATCGGCGCAACGGAGGAAGGCGTGCTGCGCAGCTTCAACTTCATGCCCGGCGGCCGTCGCCGCGATGTGATCTATTACAGCGTGCTGCGCCAGGAATGGGAGCGGGTCCGCGCCGAACGCTTCCCGGCGCTGGCCGCCGCGGCAAGCCGTTGAGCGGCCGGGCCGGCATCAAGATGGACGCCCCCGACATGTCCGCGAGCCCGCAGATGAAAACCGAAGACTTCGTCTTTAGCGCCGGCGAGCACTGGCTGGCCGCCACCCGCGTGCAGCCGGACGCCGGCGCGGCAAGCAGCGTCCTCACCCTGCACGGGCTGGGCCAGACCGCGAACCGGCACACCATACGCTATGTGCTGGACCACCTGGCCGGGCACGGCCTGGGCTCGGTGTGCTTCGAATTCTCCGGCAACGGCGACAGCAGCGGGGCGCTGGAAGAGGCCTGCCTGCGGCGTCGTTACGAGGAAACGCTGGCCGCCGCGGAACACCTGGACAAGCGCGAGCCGCTGACCCTGATCGGCACCAGCATGGGCGGCCATCTCGCCGCCTGGGTCGCGCCGGTGTTGAAGCCCGCCTGCCTGGTGCTGTTCTGCCCTGCAAGCTATCCGGCCGACGCCGCCGAATCCCGTTTCGACGGCGGCCTGGCCCGTCCCGGCCCCTATCCGGACTCCCCGGCCTATGCCGGCCTGCGCGAATTCAGCGGCGACTTGCTGATCATAGGCGCCGGCAAGGACGCGGTGGTGCCGGCCGAGACGCTGGACGGCTATCTGGCCGCGGCCATGAACGCCCGCAGCAAGAAGATGGTCTGGCTGGACGACTGCGAGCATTTCATCCATCGCTGGCTGCCGCATCAGGACGCTTTGCGGCCGCAAGTGCTGACGACGATAAGGGACACCATTCTGCGGGCGCGCGCCCGCCAATAAGACCCACTAACAAAACCCCTGATCCCGCGTTGCGCCGCCTTGTCGTACGACTTGTACTGTCCGCGTCGGCGCGCCTTGGCTCAGGTTCTCTGCGAGGTTTTGTTAGCGGCTCTAAGTCTATTGGAGGAATCCATGCAACACGCTCCCGTTCTGATCGAAGCGAATATCCTGAAGCGGCGCGATGTCGCCAGCCTGGAGATCGTTGAAAACGCGTTCTCCAGCGGCCCCGTCGCCGAGGCCCTGCGCCGGGCGCCGGGCATCGAGCGCCGCCGGGGCTTGAGCAAGGAGGCGTTCGACCGCGAATACCGCCACCAGCAGCGGCCGGTGATTCTGGAAGGCTACGCCGCCGACTGGCCGGCGGTGCGCCATTGGAGTTTCGAGCATCTGGCCAAGCGCTGCGGCGCGACGCCGGTGGTGGTCAACAGCTATAGCAGCCAGCGTTCCGCCCAGGCCAGCTTCGCCGAGTTCGTCGACATGCTGATGCGCAACGAGGGGCCGGAGGCGACGCCCATCTATCTGCAGGAATGGTATTACCAGGCCTCCTGCCC
The DNA here is from genome assembly GCF_021496765.1 of Chromobacterium sp. Beijing. NCBI lineage: Bacteria > Pseudomonadati > Pseudomonadota > Betaproteobacteria > Neisseriales > Chromobacteriaceae > Chromobacterium > Chromobacterium sp. Beijing. The sequence goes on along the minus strand of NZ_CP053750.1, from coordinate 2,384,415 downwards.
CGAGCTGGCCGCGGACATGCCGGAACTGGACATCGCCCAATACGATTTCCGCCGCGATCTGTACGGCGAGGTGATTTCCACCAATCACCAGCTTTGGCTGGGCCAGCGCGGCGGCGTCACCCGGCTGCATCAGGACTCCTACACCATCGACGTCATGCATGTGCAGCTGGTGGGGGAAAAACACTGGACCGTCTTGGGGCCGCAGGCGATGTTGCCGGAAACGGAGACGGGGGGCGCCGATCTGCAAGCGCTGGCCGACGATCCCGCCGCCCAGCTGATGCAATGCACGCTGAAGCCCGGCGACGTGCTCTATCTGCCGGCGCTGTGGTTCCACCGCATCAAATTGCTGAGCAACTCCATCGGCCTGGGACGGAAGTGCCTGGACCAGGCCAATCTGCAAACCCATATCCGGCAACGGATGGCGGAGCTGCTGGCGCTCGCCCTCAATCCGGAAGAGGTCAAGCTCACCCATCCCGAACTGTTCAACGTGGTGATGATGCGCAACCGGGTCTGGGCCAAGCGCATGGGCATCGATTTGTCGAAACTGCGCCCATGATCCGGCTTTCGCCCCGCGGTGCGGGACACATCATCAGGAGAAAATAAATGAAGCAAGCACATGTATTGGTTGTCGGGGGATTGAACCACACGCTGGACAGGCTGGAGCAATTGGGCGCCCGCTATTCGATGATGCAGATCCCGGAGCGCGTCAATGAGCGCCAGTACGGCGCGGCGGTGCGCTACGCGGTGATGGATTACGAAGACATGGAGGAGGTCTTGCTGCTGGCGCGCGCCTGGCACGCCAAGGACCCGTTCGACGCGGTGGTGTCCTTCACCGAATACGGCCTGCATCCGGCGTCGCAATGCGCGATCGAGCTCGGCGTCGCCGGCGACAATCTGGAAGCGGTGCTGAACACGCGCGACAAGATCAAGATGCGGGAGCTGCTGGGCCGCCACGGCCTGAGCCCGGTGCGATACCAGGTCTGTCAAAGCCTGGACGACGCGAGAAGCTTTTTCCGCTCGCTCAACGGCGAGGCCATGGTGCTGAAGCCGTATGCCGGCGGCCTGAGCGAGGGCGTGTTCTTCGTGGATGAGGACGCGCATCTGGAGGCGCGCTGGAACGGCTCCCGCGCGGTGATGGACGGGCCGCTTCTGGCGGAGGAGTTCCTGCACGGCCCGGAGTACAGCGTGGAATCGCTGTCCATCAACGGCCGGCATGAGATCGCGATGATCACCGAGAAAGAGGTCACGGCGCTGCCGCGCTTCATCGAGCTGGGCCATCAGGTGCCGGCGCGGCTGGACGAGGCGCAGCAGGCGGCGGTCAAGGCCTTGGTCAGCCGTTTTCTGGACGTCATCGGCCAGAAAACCGGGCCCGCGCACACCGAGATCCGCCTGACGCCGTCCGGGCCCAGGATCATCGAATCGCAAACCCGGATAGGCGGCGATCAAATCTGGGAAATGTGCGAGCTGGTCAGCGGCGTCAACCTCACCGGCGAGACCATCGCGGCGCTCACCGATCTGCCGCGGCCCGAACGCAAGCCGGCTGCCAAGGCCGCCGCCATCCGCTTCTTCTCCTACGAAAACGCCCGCATTCTGGACGTGAGCGGCGTCGAGCAGGCGAAAAGCGCCCAGGGCGTGATCCGGGTGGAATGCCAGCTGCACGCCGGCCTGCGCTGCGAGACGCTTAAATCGTCCAATTCCCGCCAGGGCTACGCGCTGTGCGTGGGCGACTCGATAGAGCGGGCCGTCGCCAACGCGGAGGCCGCGCGCGACGCGGTGCGGGTGGAGTGGGAAGCGCTGAGCGCGGAGCAGGGCGGACTTTGAACCGTTTCTTGGATCAACTCGAATAAGAGCCGCTAACAACACCTCGCAGAGAACCTGAGCCAAGGCGCGCCGACGCAGGCAGTACAAGTCGTACGACAAGGAGGCGCAACGCAGGATCAGGGGTTTTGTTAGCGGGTCTAAAGACAGGCAAGTATGAACTCACATCCGGTCCGGCGCAGCGTGTTGTACATCACCGCGCATTACATCATGACCTATCTCGGCTACTACGGCCTGGTCTCCACCCTGGTGGTCACGCTCAACAAGGCCGGGTTCAGCGCCGAACGGATCGCCATGCTGGTCATCCTGTTCACCTTGACGACCAAGGCGGCGAAGATACCGCTGGCGCCGTGGCTGGACCGGATGGCGGCGACGAAGTCCGTGCTGATAGGCTGCGTCATGGCCGCGGTCGGCTTCTTGCTATTGTATTCGGCCAAGGATTTTTATTTGACCGCCTGTGCGCTGGCCCTGTCCGGCACCGGCATTTCCATCAACGCGCTGGCGAGCAAGCAGCTGGCCGCGGCGACCAGCGATATGATGGACAACCGCGCCAAGCTGTTCTCCATCACCTATATCGGCATCAATATCGCGGCGGCGGCGGCGGCGCCGCTGGCTCTGTACCTGGCGGCCAAGGGCAGTACCAGCTGGTGTTGATCGGCATCGCCGTCTCCTACTGCGTGGCCGGGGTGGTGACCTTCCTGAACTTCGGCAAGCTGGGCATGAAGCACCCCGGCGGCGGCGCGCCGTCGTTTCTGGCTTATTGGAAGCTGCTCTACGTGCCCGGCATTCCCCCCTTCCTGCTGATCAATTTCTTTTGCTGGCTGCTGTACGGCCAGCTGTTCAACGTGCTCGCGCTCTATGTCTCGGAAACGCTGGCCCAGCCGGGCAAGCTGGGCTGGCTGTACACCCTGAACGCCTTGCTGGTGATCGGGCTTCAGCTCTTGGTCACCCATCTGGCCCACCGCTGGAGCGGCGGCAAGCCGCTGGGCATTGTCCGTTCTTCCTACGCCACCTTCGCGCTGGCCTTCATCATGCCCTTCATGCTTCCGGGCTATATCGGCGCGCTGGCCTTCGTGCTGCTGTTCACCTTCGCCGAGATGATGTTCGCGCCCAGCATGGATGTGCTGCTGCTGTCCTTGATCGGCAAGGAGAGCCGGGCGGTCGCTTACAGCGTGCTGTCCATCAGCACCGCGCTGGGGGAGTCGCTGGGCGGGGGCATGGGCGTTGCGGTTTATCGCTGGATGGCGGATTACGGCCATGCCGGCCAATTCTGGCTGGCGCTCGCCGGCTTGTCGCTGCTGTGCATCGCCGTCGCCTATGTGTTGCAGGAGTCGAGCGCCGGCTTGCGCGCGCAGGCGGCGGGCGCGGTTTAGCGAAGCGGAGCAGAGCGTAAACCGCTGCTTAGAAGCTGCTCAAAGTCTTGCGAGCTAGAGCGAGACAAGGCGAAAACGGCTGAAGAAGCGGAATGTACATGTGGTACATGAGCATTCTGAAGTCGTTTTCAACGCCGTATCGCTGAAGCGCAGCAGACTTTGAATAGGTTCTCAGTGGCGGATCTGGGTGCTGCCGGCCTCGGCCAGCGCCTCCAGCAATAGGGCGGTGCTGGCGCCGGGCAGGCTGAACGGGTCCAGGCGCGCCTGGGCGGAATAGCGCAGCAGCAGCGAGGCGTTGAGTTTTTCCATCATCACTTCCGCCATGCTCCAGTTGGCGAAGCGGCGTTGCTCCATTTCCTGGTAGTCCAGCAGCGTCAGGCATTGATGGCGCGGATCATGGGCCAGTTTCTGGTACAGCAGATTGACCTCGGCGCGGCCGCCTTCCAGCGATTGCACGAATACGTCCTTGCTGTAGCACAGCACCCCGGTGATGCCCTGGGCCGGATTGTATTTGCGCGCGGCGATCATGATGTCGTCCACCAGATCGCTGTCTATGGATTTGTGCGCGCGGCTGCAGTAGGTCAGGCGTACCAGCATGATGTGCCCCTTGGATGCGAAGAAGCCGCGCCAGACCGGCGCGGCCTCGTTTCATCTTAGTCGCTGCGCGCCGTCTTGCCGCTGACCTTAAAACCTGTTCAAGATCTTGTCCCGTGCTTGCCCGAGAGACGGTGAACGGGCTCTTTATTTATGCATCAGGGACAGGAATTCGCGGCGCAGATTGGCGTCGCTGAGGAAGGAGCCGCGCATCACGCTATTGGTCATCTTGCTATTGCTGTCCTTGACCCCGCGCCAGTGCATGCAGAAGTGGTCGGCCTCCATCACGATGGCCAGGCCGTCCGGCTGCAGCTTCTTCATCAGCAGGTCCGCGATCTGGGACACCGCCTCTTCCTGGATTTGCGGCCGGGTCATCACCCAGTCTATCAGCCGCGCGTACTTGGACAGGCCGATCAGATTGGAATGTTCATTGGGCATCACCCCCACCCAGACGCGGCCGATGATGGGGCACAGATGGTGGGAGCAGGCGCTGCGCACCGTGATCGGACCCACGATCATCAACTCGTTGAGCTTCTCCACATTGGGAAACTCGGTGCTGGCCGGCATCTGCACATAGCGGCCGCGGAAGACTTCCTTGATGAACATCTTGGCCACGCGCTTGGCGGTGTCCTGGGTGTTGTGGTCGTGCTCGGTGTCGATGACCAGGCTTTCCAGCACGGCTTTCAGTTTCTCCTGAACCTCGGATTGCAGCAGGTCCAACTCGCCGTCTTCGATGTGGGCGGCGATATTGTCGTTGGCGTGGAAACGGACGCCGGCTTGCTGCAGGCGGCTGCGGATGCGTTGTGAGACCGGCAGATGGTCAACGGTATTGGTCTTGTTCATTGTGTTGGCAGTCTCGGATGCTTATTTATCATTTTGGCGCCGCCATGGCCGGCGGCTCTATCCATTGCGCATGACTTGGGGCAGGGCAGGCGGTGGGCGCCTCCCTGAAAGGCGGCGTGCTTGGAGCCTGGCCGATGCGACAGGAACGCTCCATGTTAGCACAAGCAAACGAAGCGCATCCGCAGCCGATGCGCCTAGTAGAAACCCTTAGCCCGTCAGGGCTTGACGCGGGAAGCCCTTAATTTGGCGGGCATGCAAAGTCAATGCCGGCGGCTGGCCATACAGGATATTGCTGTCCTTTTGGACGGGGTTGGGCGCGTGGCGGCGCCTCTCGCCGCGCCGGCTCAAGCCTTGTTGGCCGGAAGCGGGCGCGCGGCGCGGCGCAGCGTCCGTCCGCATTGGCGTTTTCGACACAGAAATTATCCGGATTGAATTTTCCTCCGCCTGGATTACCACTCACATAAGAACGAAAACTTATGGAGAGAGGCGGGACGGAATGAATAGCCAACAGCAAAACAGCCGGCAGCGCTGGGCCCGGGACTATGTGTTCGACGCATTGAGCCAATTGGGCATCCATCGCATTTTCGGCGTGCCCGGCACCAATGAGATTCCCATCATCGACGGCACGTCCTACCCGGAAAACCAGGTGGAGTACATCGAGTGCCTGCACGAGAACATCGCCATGGGCGCGGCCATGGGCTCGGCGCGGATGACGGGCAAGCCCGGCGTGGTGGTGGTGCACGTCACCCCGGGCATCGCCCACGGCATCGGCAATCTGTTCAACGCCTGGCGCTCGCAGGCGCCGCTGGTGATTCTGTGTTGCCAGCAGCAGAACGAGCTGGTCACGCAGGAGCCGCTGCTGGCCTCCAATCTGGTGGACCTGGCGCGGCAATACACCAAGTGGGCGCATGAGGTGCGCACCGAGCAAGAATTGCCGATGGTGTTGCAGCGCGCCTTCAAGGAGGCGATGGCGCCGCCCAACGGGCCGGTGTTCGTCGCCATTCCCTGGGAGTTCACCATGCGGCGCATCGGCGACGGCGACCGCCTGCCGGGCATTACCCGGATCTCCCCGCATTTCATCGCCGACGCCGACGCCATCCGTCAGGCGGCCGTCATGCTGCGCGAGGCGGTCAACCCATTGATCGTGGTGGGCGACGCCGCCGGCTACGCCGAGGCCTGGCCGGAATTGCAGGCGCTGGCGGAGTTGATCGGCGCGCCGGTGTCGCTGCAAACCTTCAGCAGCCTGGCCAACTTCCCCAATGGGGATTACCACTGGCAGGGCGAACTGCCCGGCGGGCAAAAAGATCTGCAGCAAGTGTTCGCCGGCCACGATGTCGCCTTTTTATGCGGCTTCAGCAACCAGGCTCAGGTCACGGTGTTCAAGTACAGCGACGGCCCCTTGATCCCGCCCTCGGTGCGCCAGGTGTATCTGAGCAACAACAGCTGGGACATCGGCAAGAACTACTACGGCGAATGCGCGCTGTTCGGCGACATCAAGGCCACCTTGCCGCTGCTGAACCGGGAGATCGGCGAGCAGCCGTCGGCGGCCGCGCGGCAGCGCAATGAGCTGTTGCGGCAAAAAGCCGAAGCGCGGCGCTTGCAATGGGACGTCTATCTGCGCGAGGCGATGCAACAGCAGGAAATCTGGGCGGTGGTGATCGCCGACGCGCTGCGTCTGGAAATCAGCGAACGCCGGCTGGAAAAGCAGTTCGTCTACGTGCACGAAGCGGTGTCGGACCCGGCGCCGTTCCAGTACCTGCTGCCCTTCACCGAAGAGGCCGCGGCGCCCATCAGCTACTACTGCGTCGGCGGCGGCTCCTTGGGCTGGTCCATGCCCGCCACCCTGGGCATCAAGCTGGAAGCGCAAGGCTGCCAGGGCATAGACACCCGTTTCGTGGTGGCGGCCACCGGCGACGGCTCCTCCTTGTTCTATCCGCAAACCTGGTGGACCGCTCAGCATCGCCAGCTGGGGGTGCTCTACATCATCACCAACAACCACGAATACCACACCCTGCAAATGGGCCTGCAACAAGTGGAGGCGATGTACGGCGACGCGCCGGGCTACGGCTGGCAGGCGCGCACCCAGGACCCGGAATACCTGCGCATCCACCGGCCCAAACCGGATTTCGTCGCCTTGGCCCAGGCTTTCGGCGGCATGGAGGGCGAGGTGGTGGCGCATCCGGAGGCGGTGCGCGCCGCGGTGCGGCGCGGGCTGGACCACGCGCTGGCCGGCCGCGCCTATGTGCTGGACATGCAGACCGTGGGCCTGGATCAGCCGCCGCCCACGCCGCAGCAGGCCAACGCCCGCTACCGCCATCAGCCGAGGCTGGATTGCTTCCACGTCCCGGACGGGGACGGCCAGCGCAATACGGACAACGGCCAGCCGGCCAATGTGCCGGTGATTTTCTGATCCCGGCTCCACATAGCGAGGACGAGCAAACATGGCTAGCGAAAACATAGACATTGCCATTGTCGGCGGCGGCGTGTCCGGCGTGTACAGCGCCTGGCGGCTGCAACAACACTATCCCCAGAGCAAGATCGCGGTGTTCGAGGCCAGCGACCACATCGGCGGACGTCTGCTGTCGGTGCGGCCGCCGGACATTCCGGACATGGTGGCGGAACTGGGCGGCATGCGCATCCTGCCGGAGGTGCAGCCGCTGATCTACGACCTGATTCAGGAATTGAATACGCTGTTGCCGGCGCCGGAACAGATCGAGCTTTACCGCTTTCCGGTGGACGAGCCGCAAAACATCGCCTATCTGCGCGGCGTCTATCTGCGGCTGCAAGACTTCACCACCCAGCCGGACAAAGTGCCGTACCGGCTCAACTTCCTGGACCGCGGCCAGACCGGCGGCGCCGTCATCATCGACGCCATCGAGCAGATCGTGCCCGGCATCACCAATAAATCGCTGACCGAGGAAGAGCGCCGGCAGATGGCGCAGAACGCCAGCTTCGGCGGCGTGCCGCTATACCAGCAAGGCTTCTGGAACGTGTTGTTCCGCGTGATCACCGGCGAAGCCTATCAATACGCCGAAGACACCGGCGGCTACGACACCACCTTGTGCAACTGGAACGCCGCCGACGCCATTCCCTGGTTTCTGTCGGACTTCGGCGTATCGGCCCAGTACATGGGCTTTTGCAACGGCTTTCAGCAAGTGCCGCTGGTGTTGGCGCAATTGTTCGAACAGGCCGGCGGCGAGGTGCGGCTGGAGGCCCCGGTCAGCGGCGTGACGCGCAGCGAGTCGGGCTTCCAGTTCCAGGCCCAGGGCCGGACGATATCCGCCAAAACGCTGATTCTGGCGATGCCGCGCCGCGCGCTGGAGCTCTTGTCCGCCACCAGCCCCTGGCTGCAGGAGGCCGCGCGCTTCCAGCAACTGGCCGCCAGCGTCACGCCGCGGCCGCTGTTCAAACTGTTCACCACCTACAACAGCCCCTGGTGGCTGAATACGGGTTACAGCACGGCGGACGGCGACTACGTGCCGGTCAAATCCGGCCGCTCCGTCACCGATTTGCCGGTGCGCCAGACCTATTACTGGCCGCGCAGCAACGGCCTGCCCGCCTTGCACGGCCACGCCATGTTGCTGGCCAGCTACGACGACGGCGACAACACCGGCTTTTGGGACGGTCTGCGCGGCCGCCGTCACAGCGCCTGGAAGAAGGGGCTGGAGGTGGCCGAGCTGGCCGATCCCTTCATCGGCGCGGACGACCAGGTGCGCGCCAAGGAGCTGAGCTGGCACCGCTACAAGGCTCCGCGGAGGATGACCGAGGAAGTCACCCGCCAACTGACGGTGATGCACAGCCTGTCCTACACGCCCAAAGTGCGCAACGCCGCCTTCCGCGACTGGGGCGACGACCCGTACGGCGGCGGTTGGAACAGCTGGAACATCGGGGTGAAAAGCTGGGAAGTGAAACGGCAGATCATCCAGCCGCTGGACGGCCAGCCGCTATACGTGTGCGGCGAGGCCTATTCCGACGCCCAGGGCTGGGTGGAGGGGGCTTTGCAGACCGCGGACATGATGTTGGCCAAGCTGGTCTGAGAACCTGTTTTTGGTCTGCCGCGCGCCGGCGGGACCATCAGACGGGAGGCGGAAGCGTTTCAGGGAGCGGGACAGGCAGGCCTGTCCCGCTTGGCGCGCGGCCCGGCGCGCGCTACCATGACGGTTTGCCGCCGCGCCAGCCCCTTAGCGCGGCCCCATTCTTTCCCGAGGTCTTCGTCCGATGCGCCATTGATGCCGCCGTCCTCCTAGACGGCCACGTTCTCCGCCCCCTGCGCGCAGGGGAATGTTCGGCATCCTTTGGAAAGCTTCATGACGCCTATCCATCTCACTTTGGACGACGTGTCCTATCAACTGCCCGACGGCAGGGTTCTGTTCAGTCATCTCAATATGGCGTTTCACGCTCAGCGCATCGGCCTGGTGGGCCGCAACGGCGTGGGCAAGACCGTGCTGGCGCGTTTGTTGGCCGGAGAGCTGCGGCCCAGCGCCGGCCGCTGTCTGCGCGGGGGGACGACGCATTATCTGGCGCAGCGGGCCGGCGCGCTCCGGGGCGACACCGCCGCCGGCCTTGCCGGACTGCAAGGCGCGCTGGACGCGCTGGCGCGCATCGAAGCCGGCAGCGTCGACGCGCGGGATTTCGAACGGCTGGCCGAGCGCTGGGATCTGCGCCAACGCTTGGAGCGGGAATGGCGGCGTTTCGGCCTGGGCCATCTGCGCCCGGAAACGCCGGCCGACGCGCTCAGCGGCGGCGAAGCCGCGCGAGCGGCGCTGTGCGGGGCCATACTGTCCGACGCCGACTTCCTGATCATGGACGAACCCAGCAATCATCTGGACCGGAGCCAGCGGCAAGCGCTGATCGAACAACTGTCCCTCTGGCCGCGCGGCCTGCTGGTGATCAGCCACGACCGCCGCTTGCTGGCCGGCATGGAGCGCATCGTTGAACTGTCGCCGCAGGGCCTGGCCGGCTACGGCGGCGCTTACGATTTTTACACCGAACACAAGGAGCGGGAACAGGCGAGAGCGCTGCAAACGCTGGAGCAGCGCAAACAGGAGCGCTTGCGCGGCCAGCGGGCGCTGCGCGAACAGCAGGAGCGGCAAGAGCGGCGGCAGGCCCGCGGCGAACGGCGCGGCCGCGAGGCCAACCAGGCCCGCATCCTGTTGGACCGACAGCAGCAGCGCAGCGAGGACAGCGCCGGCAAGCTGCGGCGGCAACAGGCCGCGGCGCGGGAAGCGCTGGACCAGGCGGTGCGCGAGGCCGCCCGCCGGGCGGAGGACGACGCGGCGGTCGTCGTGCACGCCTTGCCGCAGGGGCCGGCGCTGCCGCGCGTCGCCGTTGTTCTGGACGAGGTGGCGTTGCCGTTCGCGCCCGAGGCCACGCGCCGGATTCACCTCAGCCTGGGCGGCGGGCGCCGCATCGGCGTCGTCGGCGCCAACGGCTGCGGCAAGTCCACCTTGCTCAAGGTGTTGGCCGGACGATTGCGTCCGCTCGCCGGACAGGCGCGGGCGCCGGCCGCCTGCGCCTATCTGGCTCAGGATCTGGACGGACTGGACCCCGGGCGCGGCGCGATCGAGCAATTGCTGGCGGCCAATCCCGCGGCGGGGGAAAGCCGGCTGCGCATGTTGCTGGCCCAATTGGGCCTGGACGCCGAGCGGGCGACCCGGCCCTGCGGCCGGCTCAGCGGCGGGGAACGGCTGAAGGCGGCGCTGGCCTGCGCGCTCTACGCCGATCCGCCGCCGACGCTGCTGCTGCTGGACGAGCCCAGCAATCATCTGGATCTGCCGTCGCTGCAAGCGTTGGAGGCGATGTTGCGCGCTTACCGCGGCGGCCTGCTGGTGGTGTCGCACGACGACGCTTTTCTGGACGCGCTGGATCTGGACGGCTGGCTGACGGCGGACGAGGACGGCTGGCGGCTGCTGGACGGAAGGGAGCGGCCGGAGCGCGCCATCGATAAAAGTTCGTTTTAGGTAATTTAACGTACAGATATACTAAAAACGCATGAATATAGTTAAAGCGCTGACGAAAACCGTCGGCGCTTTTTCATTCCAGTGACACGCAGGCCGGCTGGATGACGAGGCGGATGGGCGAGGCATTTGGGTGGGTGCGGAGATTCCCCTGGGGCGCGGCGGCCGCTTTGCGGCTCAGCGGCAATGGCCCTTTGCCGGCAAGAAGCCGATTGGGAGCGCGGACCGCATAGTGCCTCCAGTCGCAGCACGCGCCGCCGCTTTCCGCTCCATCCAGACGAGGGCGCCGCCAAGCAGGCCTCGGTCACAGAGCTCAAGCCAGGAGGACACCATGGCCCAACCGGAAGTGAACAAACTGCTGATGCGCGCGGTGAGCGATAACGATTTCCGCGTCAAGTTCTTGTCGGACCCCATCGCCGCGGCGAAGGACGCCGGCGCCAACAGCGCAACGGTCGCCGAATTGAAAAAGATCGACGTCGCGCGCTTGCGCGCCCAGTTCGACCACCTGACCCGGGTGTCCGGCGATTTGCTGGCCGGCTCGGTGGTGGCGGCCGGGCATAGCCGCGACTGGAGCGACCGCAGCAATATCCACGACAACGACGGCCATATCCACGACAAGGCGGCCAGCGTGTTTTCCCCGGGCGATCTGGTCACCAATCCGGCGGTGTCCACCACGCTGAACCCGGCGGCGGTGCGCGACGCGCTCAAGGACCCGCTGGTGCTCAAGGAAATTGAAAACAACCCCCAGATCAAGGCGGCCTTGAAACGCGGCGTCAAATAGCCCGCGCGGCGGAGCGGACCCCGGCGCGGCCAGCCGCGTCGGGACGGATTTCCTGGCGGCCCGCTTGCGGGCCTCTTCGTGGGGCGACGGCGATGATCATCCGGCTGACGGCTTCCTGCAACAATAAGTGCTTCTTCTGCATCGTGGACGACGAGATCGCCCAGCGCGCCTTCCGGCCGCTGGCGGAGATCGTGGCCGAGCTGGACCAGGCGGCGCCGGACGAGGAGGTGGACATCTTCGGCGGCGAGCCCACCATAGACCCGGTGTTCTGGGAGGTGCTGCGCGAGGCCTTGAAAACCGGCCGCCGCGTCAGCCTGGCCTCCAACGTACGGCTGTTCTCCCACCGCCCGTCGGCGGAGCGGCTGGCGGCCATGGCCGACGGCCGGCTGGAAGTGCGCACCAGCCTGATGGGCCACAGCGCGGAATTGCACGACAAGCTCAACGGCGTGCGGGAGGGCGCGTTCCGGCAAACCCTGCAAGGCATCCGCCGCCTCAGCGAACTGGGCTTCGACATCCAGACCAATATCGTGATCCTGGCGGAAAACGTGGAACACCTGCTCGCCACCGGCGTGACCGCGGTGGAGGCCGGCTCGTCGCGCCTCAAGTTCAGCGGCACCGTGCGCACCGGCAAATTCATCGACTCCATCGCCGATCCGGCGCTGGTGCGCGAACGGCTGCGCACCATCGTGCCGCTGTTCCGCGCGCTGGGCGTGCCGGTGACGCTGGAGAAACTGGCGCCCTGTCTGATACCGGATTTCCTCGATCTCTTGATCCGGGATTCCGATCCAGCGGTGGACACCCATCCCTGGTACGAGAAAACCCGCGCCTGCCGCGCCTGCCGGCTGGCCGACGCCTGTCCGGGCGCCGAGCGCGGCGCGCTGATCCGCCACGGCCGGGACTGGGTGCGGCCCCTGGCCGAGATCCCGGCGGAATTGATAGACGAGGTGCGCGTCGCCGCGCTGGAGCGTTATCAGCCGCGGCGCGACAAGCCCTTCTTGCGCGTGCTGTTCGATCACCAGGACCTGTCCTCGCTGGGCGTCATCGCCAGTTTTTCGCGCCAGCATCCGCAACTTTATCTGATCGCCTGAACCCGCCACCCGTTTGCGAGGCCCGCCATGAACCACGTCGTCACCCCGATCCGCCCGATTGAAGCGCGCGCGCCGCGCGCCGCGCCCGCCCAGCCGGACCGGGCCGGCATGGAGGACATCTTCGCCGATTTCCGGCTGCGCGACCGCTGGAAACCCAATTACCGCGCCCGGGACGTGGGCGACGGCGTCTTCCTGTCCAGCGACCAGGGCAGCTGGGCGCTGTTGAGCCGGGAGGAGTACCGCGCGCTGCGCAGCATCGCCCTGCCCGCGGCGCTGCACGATCTGCTGGAAGAGCGCGGCCTGATCCTCACCGCGCGCAACGCCGGCAGCGTGATGCGGGCCTATGAAGACTGGTCCGCCAATTATTTTCCCGGCACCGCCTTGCACATCATCGGCATGACGCGGCGCTGCAATCTGCGCTGCGCCTACTGTCACGCCGCCGTGGTGCGCGACAGCTCGGACCCGGCCCGCTACGACCTGGACGAAGCCACCGCCCGCGCCATCGTCGACTTCGCCTACCAATCGCCGTCCTCGCGCATCCATTTCGAATTCCAGGGCGGCGAAGCCACGCTCAACTTCGGCGCGGTGCGCTATCTGCACGCCTACGCGATGATCAAGAATCTGGCGCACAAGCGCGCCTTGTCCTTCTCCATCGTCAGCAACGGCGTGGAACTGCCGGACGAGGTGCTGGACTATCTGGCGGCCAGCCGCATCAACATCACCACCTCCATCGAGTTCGACGCCGCCGAACACCCCTCGCTGCGCGTGGATTGGGAAGGCCGCGGCCATTGGGACGATATCCGCCGCAACCGCGCCCGCATGCGCGAACGCGGCCTGGACGTGCCCTCGCTGATCGTGGTGGGGCGCAACAATCTGCACAAGCTGCGTGAATACGTCGATTTCGCGGTGGCGGAAGGACAGTCCTCCATCTTCTTCTCCCCGGTGCAGAAAATGGGTTTCGCCAAGGGGAAGTGGGACAGCGTGGGCATGGGGATGGACGAGTTCTTCGACGCCTGGCGCGACGCGCTGGACTACATCTTTTCGCTGTGGGACCAGGGCATCCTGCTGGAAGAACGCTATTTTTCGCTGGCGCTGGAAAAGCTGTTCAACAACCGCGACGTCAAATACGTGGACTTCCGCAACCCCAGCGGCATGGTGCTGGGCAATCTGGCCTACGATCATCTGGGCAACGTCTACGGCTGCGACGAAGGCCGCGGCCACGCCGATTTCCGCATCGGCAATGTGCACACCGACAGCTACGCCGACGCGGTCACCTCCGACAAGGCGCGTCAGCTGGTGTCCTACTCGCTGCGCGAGCACGACGCCTGCCAGGTGTGCGCCTACCGGCCTTATTGCGGCGTGTCCCCCATCGTCAGCAAGGGCGAGACCCACTCGCTGGACCCGCAGCCCTTGACCAGCTCCTGCTGTCAGCGGACCCGGCATCTGTTCGACTTCGTGGTGAAGCTGATGCGCGAGCGGCCGCAGCGCATCGACCAGGCGCTGACCATCATCCGGATGAGCACCCAATGAGCGCCCGGGACCGGATCGCCGGCGAACTGCAAGCCGGCGGAGAAGGCGCCCGCATCGCGGTGGAGGCGCTGGCGGTGCTGGCCGGCCTCAAGCCGCTGGCGCGCTTCACCGCCGGCCGCGACAGCGCCGCGCGGCTGTGCGCGCTGCTGGACGCCTGCGGCCTGCGCCACGGCCGATACGTGCCGCCGCCGGACGACTGGGGCTACCGCCACGCCACCGCGGAGGAACGCGCCGCCTTCAGCCGCAACGACGCGCGCGTCTATTACGCGCTGGACGCGGAGGCCCTGGAGCGGGGGCTGGACGCCCAGCGGCGGCAAGACAATGTGGCGCTGGGGCGGGCGCTGGGCTACCCGGCCTGCTGCATCGCCGCCAACGAATACTTCGGCGCCGCGCCGATGACGGATCTGCTGCGGGTGGCGCGCACTCCGGGCGGGCGCGACTGGCGGCTCAATGTCTTCCTGACCGAGATGGAAGTGGGCCGCGGTTCGCCGTATTACCTGATTTCCCACTTTCCCTGCCACTTGGGCTGCCGCGCCAGCGTCGACTACGCCGCGGCGCTGCTGGAGGTCCTGCGCGACGCCGCCCCGGCCTTCGCCGCGCAACTGGAGCGCCTGCTGCCGCTGCCGCTGCTGCTGCGTGACGAGGAAGAGCCGCCGGAGGCGCGGCGTTACGGCAATTTCGGCGCCCAGCTCTACGGCGGCGCCGTGGGCGACGCGGTGTTTTATCAGGGCTGGCGGCCGCTGCGTTCCAGCGACCGTCTGCCGGAGGCCCGGCTGGATCAGGGCGATTGCATTGCATGGCAGGAGGAGGACTTATGCGTGCTCAGCGCGCGGAACGGGCGCGAAGTGGCGAGACTGCCCACGGAACGCTGGCATCTGGTGGCGTTTCAATAAGGGCGTCCGCCTCGCCCGAACGCTTGCGCGCCGCCTTGCCGCAGCTGACCCAGGCGGCGCGGGTGGACCTGGCGCTGACCCTGGCCGGCGCCAAGCCGCTGGCGCGGGTGTCCTGCGCCTACCGCGAGGCGGAGTCGGTGATCGGCGCGCTGCGGCGGTTGGGCTTGCACGCCCGGCGCTGGGAGCGGGCCTTGCGGCCGGCGGTGGCGGACGCCGACGACTACGTGGTGTCCGCCGTGGCCAGCGACGAGACGGCCGCGCCGGACGCGCGCGCCTTCGTCTTCGCCGCCCGCGACGGCGAACTGGCGGAGTTGGCCGCGCGTTTCACCGACAACGACGTCATCGCCGGCCGCCTGCTGGGCTATCCGGATTGCTGCGTGCAAGCCTATCTGGCGCATCGCGATCATCATCACGCCCGCCTGGAGCCGGCTTTCGCCGGCGACGGCGGCGCGCAGCCCTACTGGACCAACACCATGCTGGACGTGTTCGGCTGGCATCTGCTCAGCCACTTCCCCTGCCGCGCCGACTGCGCGGCCAGCCGCGATCAGGCGATGCGGCATTGGGAGGCGCTGTGCCGGCTCGACCCCGGCTTCGGCCTGGCGACGGCGCGCCATCTGCGCAGCCTAGTGCTGCGCCATCCGCGGCTGGGGCTGGTTTACGGCCAGCCGCTGGCGGACGGCGGCTTGCGGCTGCTGGGCGGCTCCGCCGCCTTCCGCGC
This sequence comes from Chromobacterium sp. Beijing, assembly GCF_021496765.1. Lineage (NCBI taxonomy): Bacteria > Pseudomonadati > Pseudomonadota > Betaproteobacteria > Neisseriales > Chromobacteriaceae > Chromobacterium > Chromobacterium sp. Beijing. Next base: position 2,368,820 of record NZ_CP053750.1, on the reverse strand, counting down.
CGCGCTGGGCGGCGCCGAGCGGGTGAGCCGCCGGCCCGGCGGGCTGGCGATCGGCGATTTTGCCGTGAGCGGCCTGGAAACCTTCGACTTCACCGCGGGCAGCGACGATGTCCACCCCGTTTGACGATCTCGCCGCCAGCGCCGCCTGCCCGGGCGATCCGGACGGGCTGGCGCTGCTGGAAAGCTGCGCGGCCCGGGCCTGGCGACAAAGCCTGAGCGTTTTCCTAGAGCGCGTCGCGCCGGTCATCGCCTTGCCCGGCGGCGCGGCGCGGGCGCTGCGCGAGCTGGCAGAAGCGGAGCCGGATTTCGAACGGCTCTGGCACCCGGCGCTGGGCGCGCTGGCCCAGGCCGAGCGCCAGCCTCGCGCCGGCTTTCTGTTGGCCTGCGCCTTGGAAATCGCCTGGCACGCCCACCTGAGCGGGGTCGCCGGCGAATGGCGCGCGCGCTGGAGCCCGCCGCGCACCCTGGCGCTGCCGGATCGGATCGCCGACGTCCGCGCGCTCAGCGTCGTCGCGGACGGGCGGACGCTGACGCTGAAGGCCGCCGGCGCGGACGGTTCGCGGCTGGCGCTGAGCGCCGCGGCGGCGGCATGGGGCGGGGCGGGCAGAAGCCCCGTTCTGGCCGCCTATCCGGTGCGCACCCCGGACGATCGCGAGCAGGCCGCCGGCGAACCGGACGCGGCGGCCGGACGGGCGCTGGCCGCCGGGCTGGCCTTGATCGAGCAGGGCGCGCCGGCCTACGGCCCCTGGGTGCGCCGCCTGGTGCGCCAGGTCCGGCCGCTGAGGCAAAGCGGCTGCCTGGTGTCCAGCTGGAGCAGCCTGCACTATCCGGGGCTGGTGTCGATGACGCTGTTCGCCTCGCCGCTGGACATGGCGGAAACCCTGGTTCACGAAGCCAGCCATCAGCACTTCCACTTGCTGGACCGGTTGTTCCCCTTGAGCGAGCGCGGGGCGGAAGAATGGCTGTACTCCCCGGTCAAGCGCTGTCGGCGTCCGGCCCTCATGCTGCTGCTGGCCTACCACGCCTTCGGCAATGTGGCGCTGTTTTTCGACGCCTTGCGCCGCAACGGCCGCTTGGCGGACGCCGACTGGCGTCATCACATGGCGGACTTGCGCGACTGGCTGCCGCGCATGGCCGCGGAACTGGAGCGGGCGCGCAGTCTGAGCCCGGCAGGGCGGCGCTTCCTGGACGCCTTGCAGTTGCCATTGCGGCCGCTGCTGAAGCCGGCGGCGAGCCCGATCGAGGAGATCGCGCGATGACCCCTGAAATCGCCCGCGCTTATTCCAGCCCCTTCGAAGCCTTCGACGAGGACTGGCACGCCGGCTGGACGCGGCAGCTGCGCGGCCGGCAGTTGAACGCCTTTCTCGAGCATTGGCGGCCCTTGCTGCAGCGCCACGCGCCCGGCATCGCCCCGGCCTTGTTGGAGATGGCCGCCGCCATGCTGTCCGCGGGCGGCGCCGACGCGGCAGAGACCGCGCGGCTGACCGAGCTGGCCGCGCATCCGTTTTGCAATCTGCAAGCGCTGCGAGACGAAGAGGCCCGCCAGCCGGACCTGTTGCTGTCGCGCGCCCTGCAATGCGCGCTGCACTGGACCGCGCACCGGCCCGGCCGCGAATTCCACCTGCGGCTGTCCCGGCCGCTGGCGCTGGGCTTCGCCGGCTACGCGCTGCCGGCCGCCGTCGCCTACCGCGTCAGCGGCGACGCGCAAAGGCTGGAAATCCGGCTGGACACCGCCGCGCACACGCAGCGCGGTTGCGCTTTCGAGCGCGAGGGCGAGAGCTGGCGCAGCGTGACGGGACCGGCGCGCAAACTGCCGGCCGTCGCCCTGGGCGAGGCGGGGCCGGACATCGTGCTGCGGCCCTTGCCGCGCAGCCTGCTCAACCCGGACCCGGAGGTCGTCCCGCCCGGCCCGGGCTGCGCCGCCACCTTGAACCGGGCGATGACGCTGATCGCCTGTTATTCCCCGGCCTACCACCGCTGGATCGCCCGTCTGCTGCGCGTGGTGTCCCCGCTGCGGCTGGAACCGGGCAAGTTCAACAGCGAAAGCTATTCCATGCTCAACGGCGCGTTGTACATGACCATCCATCCGGACCCCTTGCGCTGCGCCGAAACCCTGGTGCATGAGGTCAGCCACGATTATCTGCACCAGCTCGCCGCCATGGGCGCGCTGAGCGATCCCTCGCTGGGCGAAACCTTCCATTCCCCGGCGCGCGGCGAGCAGCGGCCGACGCTGGGCATCCTCAAGGCCCACCACGCCTTCGTCAACGTGCTGATTTTCTACTACCGGCTGATCATGGCCGGCGTCGCGGTGCACAGCGAGCTGGCGCGCAATGTGTCGGAGCTGGAAGACTGGCGCGCCCAGATGGAAGAATCTCTGGCCCGGGCGCGGGCGCTGACCGCGCTGGGACAGGCCTTGTGGCGGCCGCTGGCGCTGAGGGCGGACCAGTTCCGCGCCTTGGCCGGCCGCGACGCCGCGGCACATTGCGCATAGGGGCGAACCATGTTGGAAAACGTCTTGTTCTTTGAGCAACCGTACCGCCACTTCCTCTGCTTCGACACCTTCGACGAGACGGTGGCGGCACAAGCGGGCGCGGTGCTCAGCGGCCCGCTGCCCTGGGAGGAGCGGGTGGGGGATTTCTTCGTCACCTATCGGCTGGATCTGCGCCGGCTCTATATGTTGAGGCCGGACGCGCCGGCCTTTGTGCGCGAGGAGTTTCTGGACGCCTTGCGCGAGCAGATGCAAATCCTGTTCGAGGTGCCGCTGTCCGCGGACGACATTCAGGTGCTGGGGCACCGCATGGTGCCGGGCCAGCGCATCGGCGTGCATAACGACAATCCCGGCCTGGGCTACGAAGGCTACCGCGTGGTGGTGCAATTCACCCGCGACCACCGGCCGGAAGACGGCGGCTTGCTCAATATCCACGCCGGCGACGAGCCGGAGGCCGTCTACCAGAGCATCCGGCCCTATCCCAATATGGCCTTCGGCTTTGAGATGAGCGCGCATTCCTATCACTCGGTGTCGGCGTTGACGCGACAGCCGCGCGACGCGCTGATCTTCAATTTCTGGCACCAGGGCAATACCCCGGCGGTGGAGCGCCGGGTGCGGCAAACCCTGGCGCAGCTGTTTCCGGACGCGGCGCTGGCCGCATCCGATCCCGGCGAGCGCGGCCTGCACCGCGACGGCGACGTTTCGGATGCGCCCGATTGGCCGGCGCCGAGCGCGGCGCAAGCGCTGTTGGCGGAGTGGGGGCTGGGCGGCGCGGCGCAGGCGGCCGGCCTGCTGCTGGCCGCCGCCCGTTCCGGCGGGCCGGAACCCGTCCGCGCGCCGGAAGTGAGCGCGGCCCTGGCGCGGCTGGGATTCGCGCCCGGCGCGCCGCTGCCGGCCAGCGAGGCTATACACGCCGCCGCCCAGGTCAACGTGGGCTTGAGCACCGACCCGGACACCCTGCGCGCCGCGCTGGTGCTGGCGGTGTGGGTGGCCAGCGCGCCCAGCCGCATGTTCACCCACGAGCATTGGCGCCGCTGCGCCGCCCAGGTTCGCCCCTGGGCGCATCGCTTGCCGATACGCGTGATGCACCTGGCCGAGACGCTGTTCCCGGAATGGCCTCAGACCGGCGCGGGGTAGGAGGGCCCGGCCGACGCGTCGAGCGCGGGCTCAGGCCTTGACGGCCGCCGTCCAAAGCGGGGCCATGGCGACGCGCACCGAGGCCAAGAGCCGCTCGCGCGGCACGCCGTCGCGCGCCTGCACCGAGATGCCGTGCAATTGCGCGGCGTAGAAATCGCCCAGTGCGTCCGCATCGGCATCCGGCCGCAGCTGGCCGTCGGCCACGCCGCGCCGCAGCCGCTCCGTCACCGATTGGGTGCGCTCTTGGCGCTGCGCGCGCAGCCATTCCTGCACGCCGTCGTTCTGTTCCGAGCAATTGGTGGCCGCCGACACCACCATGCAGCCCTGCGGCGCGTCATGCCGGGTGTAGAGCATGACCGCGTCGCGCAGCATCCGCTCGATGGCGGCGGCCACATCGCTCTCCTGGCGCAGCGCCAGATCGGCGAAGCCGCCGTCCCCGGCGGCGTAGCGCGCCACCGCCTCGCGGAACAAGCCCTCCTTGCTGCCGAAGGCCGCGTAGATCCGCGCCGAGGCGATGCCCAGCGCCGCAACCAGATCCGACATCGACGTGCCCTCGTAGCCGCGCCGCCAAAAGGCCAGCATCGCCTGTTGCAACGCCTGTTCCCGGTCAAACTCCCTAGGCCTGCCCGCCATCTTTCCGCCTCGCTCGATTGTTCTTGGGCGGAATTTTATCGCGGTCCGCCGTTGACGTGTAGCCTTGGCGTCGCCTATTATTTGTCGATCGACAAACAATTAAGGGCGACACATGAAAACACTCAAGGGACCCAGCCTGCACCTGGCTCAATTCGGCGCGGATCAAGCCCCGTTCAACAGCCTGGACGGCATCGCCGGCTGGGCGGCGCGCACCGGCTTCAAGGCCTTGCAGATCCCGGCCTGGGACAGCCGCTTCATCGATGTGGAGCGCGCCGCCGTCAGCCAGGACTATTGCGATGAAATCACCGGCACGCTGACCGCGCACGGTTTGGAGATCAGCGAGCTGAGCACGCATATCTTCGGGCAACTGGTCGCCGTGCACCCGGCCTACGACGCAATGTGCGACAACTTCGCGCCGCCGGGCCTGCGCGGCAAGCCGGCGGAGCGCGCCGCCTGGGCGTTGGAGCGTCTGCGGATGGCGGCCCAGGCCTCGCGGCGGCTGGGCCTGAGCGAGATGGGCACGTTTTCCGGCTCCTTTGTCTGGCCGTATCTGTTCCCGTTTCCGCAACGGCCGGAAGGGCTGATTGAAACCGCCTTCGAAGAACTGGCGCGGCGCTGGCGGCCGATTCTCGACGTCTGCGACGAACACGGCGTCAATCTGTGCTACGAAATCCACCCCAGCGAAGACCTGCACGACGGCGTCAGCTTCGAACGCTTTTACGAGCTGGTGGACCGGCACGCGCGCTGCAAGATGCTGTTCGACCCCAGCCACCTGGTGTTGCAGCAACTGGACTACCTCGCCTTCCTGGACATCTATCACGAGCACATCCGCATGTTCCATGTGAAGGACGCCGAATTCCGGCCCAACGGCCGGCAAGGCATTTACGGCGGCTACAGCGGCTGGATGGAGCGTGCCGGACGCTTCCGTTCCCTGGGCGACGGCCAGGTGGACTTCAAGGCGATCTTCTCCAAGCTGGCGCAATACGACTACGAGGGCTGGGCCACGCTGGAGTGGGAGTGCTGCCTCAAGAACCAGGAGGACGGCGCGCGCGAAGGCGTCGACTTCATCAACCGTCACATCATCCATGTGACCGAGCGCGTATTCGACGACTTCGCCGGCGCCGCGGTCGATCAGCAGCAGATCCGCGCGATGCTGGGCATCGCCTGACTTCCCATTCCCTTTTTCAGCGAGACTACAGATGTCGGCACTTCCCCTTATCGACACCGAATCCGATTTCATTCACGACTACGTGCGGCTGGACGGCCAGCGCGTCCATGTGGTCACCGCCGGAGGCGGCCGGCCGGTGTTGCTGATCCCCGGCTGGCCGCAAACCTGGTTCGCCTGGCGTCATGTGATGCGCGCCTTGGCCGCGCGCGGCTTCCAGGCCATCGCCGTGGATCCGCCGGGCACCGGCTTGTCCAGCCGGCCGGACAGCGGCTACGACACCGGCGCCGTCGCCGCGACATTGCGCCAGGTGATGAGCCGGCTGGGCCATGAGCGTTACCAGGTGGTGGGCCACGATGTGGGCATGTGGCTGGCTTACGCGCTGGCCAGCGACCACCCCGGCGTGGTCAGCCGGCTGGCGCTGACCGAGGCGGTGATACCCGGGCTGGCGCCGGCGCCGTCGATTTTCGCGCCGCCGGAAGAAAACATCTTCCTGTGGCATTTCATGTTCAACCAGCTGGCCGACTTGCCGGAAACGCTGATTGCCGGGCGCGAGCGCGCCTACCTGGACTTCATGTTCCAGCGCTGGTCATGGCGGCGTAACCGGGTGGCGGCGGAGGTGTATATCGACGCCTACTCCTCGCCGGGCGGCCTGCGCGGCGGCTTCGCCTATTACCGGGCCATTCCCGAAACCATTCGCCAGAACCAGCGGCGCGCGCAAAGCAAGCTGGCCATGCCGGTGCTCGCCATCGGCGCCGAACACGCCACCGGCAAGGCCCCGCTGGACACCATGCGCGGCCGGGCCGACGATTTGCGCGGCGTGGTCATCCCTGACTGTGGCCACTTCATCATGGAGGAGGCCGCCGACGAGTTCATTGCCGAACTGCTGCCCTTCCTGGAAAGCGAGGACTGAGATGCCCTTGGATAGCAAGATCCAGCAGTGGCTGGAACAGGCGGAGGCGGGCAAGGCCGGCGCGCCCGTGGACATGGCGCGGCTGCGCGCCGACACCGACGCCGGGCTGCGCCAACAGCAGGGCCCGCTGGAAGATGTGGCGCGGGTGGAGGTGTTCCAAGTGAAGGCGCGGGACGGCTACCCGCTGCGGGTGATCGGCTATTGGCCCGAGGCCCGCGCGGCGGCGCAGCCGGCGCTGGTCTTCGCCCACGGCGGCGGCTGGTGCCTGGGCTCGGCCGATGTCTACGACAACCCCTGCCGCGCGCTGGCCCAGGCCACCGGCTGCGTGGTCTTGTCCGTCGATTACCGGCTGGCGCCCGAGCACCGCTATCCGGTGCCGTTGCACGATGTGTACGACGCCTTGTGCTGGGCGTTTGAAAACGCGCAAGCGCTTGGCCTGGATCCCGCCCGGCTGGGCGTGGCCGGAGACAGCGCCGGCGGCAACCTCGCCGCCGCGGCCTGCCTGCTGGCGCGCGATCACGGCGGCCCGTCCATCGCCCATCAACTGCTGATCTACCCGGCCTTGAGCCACAAGATGGACAGCGCCTCCTACCAGGCTTACGGCGACGGCTATTACTTGACGCGGGAGTTGATGCGCTTCTGCTACTCCAGCTATCTGTCCGCGGAGGAAGAGGGGGCGTCGCCCTATGTTTCGCCGCTGCTGGCGACCCGCCTGGCCGGCCTGCCGAGCGCGACCATCCTGACCGCCGAGTTCGATCCCTTGCGCAGCGAGGCGGAGGACTACGCCGCGCGGCTGAACGCGGCAGGCGTCAAGGCGACGGCGCGGCAGCTGGACGGCATGGTCCATGGCTGCATCCACATGCTGGGGCTGACGCCGGCCGCCGGCGCGCTGTTCGACATCGCCGGCGGCGAGGTGCGTACGGCCTTGGGAGTGGACGGCTGACTGCGTTTCAAGCGACGGCCAGCTGCGTCAGCGCCAGACCGGCTTGCAATGCCTGAAGGGCCTGCGGGCCCAGGCGTTGGAGTCGGTCAAGAACCAGTACGTCATCGAGCGGCTGGGCTTGTCAAATGAGCAGCAACGCAAGTCCTTGATGCGGGTGCAAAGCGTGCTCAAGTGCGAAGATGAAGCCACTGGATAGCGGCTATTGCGATGTGGGGGCGGACAAGGGCAAGGCGACGCTGACCAAAGCCGCCAAACACATCATGGACACCATAGACACCGAGGGCGGGCGTATCCGACGCGAGGGCATGGGCGTGGCCTTGGCGGGGGCGCCGCAGGAGGGGGAGGCGGATTTTTTGATGTACTGTGAATGGACGTGGGGTAAGGGGAGGTGGGAGTGTCAGAGCAAGTCTGAACTTCTACAGGTGAAACTGGCCACCATTCTAGTCAGGGTTGGCAACTTCTGACCTTATGTTCTGAAAGTGGCCAGCCTCTGTAACAGGGGGCTGTCTGCTGCGCGTTCGAAGCTAGTAGTCAACTCCGCCAGTACTTCGGCGAAATGACGCAGATATCGACGGTCAAACTGCGTCGCTCATAGTCACGGGTAGACGGCTCGGCCGCCAGTCCTTGATGTAGAGCACAGCACTGTCGCTGAGCTGAATGACGCTCTGCTTTTGCAAAGTCAGGGCAGCCCCCGGTCCATATTTTTGGATCTCATCAAGCGCGATAAACGACTGCTTCTTGATCTTTGCGTACAGCCCGACGAGATGGGCAACGGAGTCGTTCGAGATATTCTTGAAGAGCACCGAATCGTGCGCAATGGCCGGAAGGTTTGTTGCTCGAAAAACTGCCATATCAAAAAGTACGAGACCGAAGTACGCAGTCCCCGTGCCGGTGTCTTCGAAAACCTCGAAGTTGTAGGAGGTGTCGTCGAGCGACAGGTGCGGGCTCTTGCGGTGCTCGCCGACGGCTTCGCTGACGATCTCGCGCATCTCTTCGTTCACGCTGGTCTCAATCTCGGTGAGGATGCGTTGCTTTACTTCCACGAGTGCTTCTTTTGCCTTTTGCCGCGCGTCGACGTGCGATTGTTCAAGCTCGTAGCTATCTCTGCTGCCCCGCGCGGTCTGAAGCGACAATGCAACCTTGTAAACGTGGTCGACCAGCGACTCAGGCTGCTCAACTGATCCCAATGCTGTCGCCATTTTCATGTCGATATCCATGATGCTCCAGTCGATCAGCTTCAACTCCTCTGCCAATTGCTCTTTGGACTGCTTCAGCTGCTCCCTTAGAATGCGAGCAACGCCATCGTGAAACGCTTCGACCTCTGAAAGCCGCTCAGTGTTGATCTCCGGGAAAAATTTTTGGAGATCTTGGAAGTTGCCACCGTGAAAGGTTCGCTTCCCTACGAGGTTGCGGTCGATCCGCTGGAGGCGCCCGGCCACGGTCATGTGGCGCTGAAGCAAATCATCCTTGCGCTCTTTGAGTTCTAGAACCTCTTTGTTGATGACCGCGCTCAGACTCGTCGCGTAGCTGGCCAAGTTCTGACGCACCTCTTCAAGGTCGCGCTCAAGACTCGCGATCTGTACCTTCGCCTGTGCATAACCAGTCTTGGTGACCTTTGGAATGAGCTGCTTGCTTGCTGCCGCCCTGATTACCTTCAGCTCTGCGTCGGCTGTTCTCGCTGCGTCGTCGCGCGCTCGAATCGCCTCGAACTTGTCATACGTCTTGATCAGGTTGTCGATGCAATCCTTATCCCTCTGCTTCGGGAACGTATGCAGCGGCTCGTCTGGAATCAGGTTTGTCTTACCCCAGACGCGCAAATGTAGGCCAACTGCGGCACGGAACGTCTGACCTGACTGAGCGAGGTCATACGCGTGTTTCAAGAATGCGGTGAATTCGTCCAGTTGTATTGCTGACAGCACCTTGTAATCCGCATCGCAGATGTAAACAGTTTCTGGTGTGATCGTCTCGCGCCGAAAGCGATGTAGTTCTCCGTCGAACTCGAAGGCGAAGTCATAGTGGTGATGTCCCAGCTCAGCCACGATGTCCTTGTTCCATGTCAGCAGTGTCGAGCCGCCAAACACATAGTCCACCAGCATCAAGAGTGTAGACTTGCCGATCGAGTTGGTCGCGTTATCGTCGCCCAGCACGACGTTCAGGCCTGGGTGAAAGCTAACAACGCGGGTACGGAACTTCTCACAGCGGATTTCACGCAGCATAGACAACTTTCTCGGTGCTGAAGTCGACGGTCAAGCGGTCAAGTAAAAACAGGACATCTAGCGCCAGCAAGAATTGGTCGATGCTCTCGAACTTGTCGCCCACCTGCTGGAACAGTTCCACCAAGTGGGTCGGGTCGGGTCCCACCTTCAGGACATGGGGCAGGTGCCCCAGCACGGAGTCGGACAGCGGAACAACCTTGTTGGGCGTGATCATTCGAAGACCTCGCAGTTCTGGATGAAGAATGAAGCTACGGCCTCCGCGGACTCAAGGGTTTGAGCTTTCGCGCGAGTACGAATCCAAGCGACTAGATTGGCAAACACCTGTGCCTGCGTCAGGCTCTGCCGCTTCTGCATCACGTAGAACGACTTGACCTGGACGAAGATCAGCTCGGAGCACCCAGGGTCGCTGCGCTCCAGTTCCAAGAAGGCGGCTTGGACATGCCGGAAGTAATCCTCGACAGCATTGCGAACCTTCCGCTTGGTGGGGGGCGGCATCGTCGCGTCCAGCTTGTCATTGATCGCCTTTGGAGTGAACGCAAGCTCGAAACCACCGTCTTGTTCTATTGCAGCGCTGTGCAAGTGCGCAACGACCTCGGTAATCTGCTGCTCAAGGGGGTACTGCGAAGCCAGCGACCGTTGCTGCTCTTGTTGCAGCGCATCAAATTTGATTTGATACAGTTCGAGATACTCATCCTCCGTCCGGGGCTTGTCGAACTTTCTGTGGCACTTGATGCAGAGCGGGATGATGTTGTCTGGGTCGTTGACGTCAGCACACAGCCTTGGGGAGTTCACCAACTCGGTGACTTCTTCTGGACGCGGGTTCAGCGGGTAGATGTGTGCCAGATCATACCCCTTGAACTGCCGTTGCTTCTTCCGGTAGAAAAGTGGATCGTCACACAGTGGGCAACGGCTGCGGACCTGCGCAAGCATGGCAGCGACCTCCGCGTCGTTGTAGTTACGTCTTGTGTTCGTCACTAGTGCATCCCTAAGGAGTTTTTTTGGGGGTTAGTCACCACTAAGAATCGAGTTGGCGTCAACATAGTTCAACTCCTCATAATCCGTTAGTTGCAGATCGCAGAAGCAGCAGTTGATGCTGTCGACAAAAACACCGGTCACAAAAGATATTCTCTCGACCGGATCATAATCGTAGTCAGGCTCTATTCTCGCTACGGCCTCCTGAGCGCATGCAGGACAGTCAATTGGCTCATAACTGAAATCCTGATCGGGCAGGAGCAGTAATGATGCTGTTTGATTCTTGGCCTGGCTGACAAACTCCGGGCTCGAAGAACGATCAATCCAAAGAGCCCGGTGCTGTTCAAGCCGCGCCTCCATGTCCTGAGCGAATGCTTCCTCTTCTTGTAACCTGTTGCTCAAAGTTTGTAGATGGTCATTGTTTTCCCCGAAAAACCCATTTGTCGGAATGGAGTGCTCGGAGCAAATGTCGTTCAACAACTTGTAGGCGTCTTTTGTGAGGAGGCGTTTGGCCTTGGGGATATCTAACCCAGATAATGGACGATGGGCCAGAATGTCCCGATGGTTAGCCAGTGTGTACAAAAGCTGGCGATGGTCCTTCACCCCATTCGAGAAAAGTAGCGCGCGTTGCAGGGCAAGCCTAAACGAGACCACATCATGGTCCGGTTGGCTTGACGTCACTTTGTGCTGATCGTCGTTCACGAACCTGTGCTTGTAAAGGCAAGGGGCTGCATTCTTGAAATCCCCGTTGCTCAACACGAAAACCGGGTTCACATCGGCAAGAATGAACTTCAGCAGACGCTCGACCCCAAGAGAGAAGAACATGGTGGAGGCAATCACCTCCTGATCGTTCATGTTGGGGGAAATTTCTTTGCTTGCCATCCCGATCAGCCTTTGTGCGTCGGCCAAATACTCCTCAGCGGTCATTTGTATCTCTCCCCAATTGGGCTGGTGGTTGAACTGGTAAGGCTCATGTCAGCAACTCCTCCTGATACTGGATCTTGGTGGCACTGAGGGTGAGGTTCCTTCCCCTGGAACCTCAAGAATCCTCTCGTCCCAGGAGAGAGGCCCAAAAAGGTTTGGGTCAGAGGAGCATTTTCGTTGCCCAGTCCTATTTTGACGTTGCTCTCGCTATCGACGATTCAGGATGTTGTGGCGACCCGCTGGATCGACCACCCGAGAAAAGCCCACCCAGGAGGGCTTCTGTGTAATTGGCCTGGTACTTGCAGGCTTGTTGTTCGTTTTCCATGCTCTGCCCTGTCTTCACGGCATTTTTACATTTCCCAAATATTAACCCAATTGGCATTAATGGTGCGACTGAGAAGTAGAGATAGATCTGTCAGACAGGTGAATCGACACGGCCTGCGCAGACAGGTCCTATGCCTGTTTAGTGTCACAAAGCAGCCAGATGGCTCAGGATGACTAAATGGTGGCTCCGGCCGAGTTACAGCTGTTGCAAACGTAATGTCTGATCAAGCGCCTTGCGGTAGCCCACATAAAAATGCCCCAGCCGAAGCCGAGGCATAAATATGACTATTAAAAATTCATGAAGACTTATAGGTAAAAGCTCATACAGCAATATGCCTGCTTTTACTCTATATAGGCGTCATTGTCGGGGCGCTCCTTGGCGATATGCCGGCTACACCAGGCGGTTGATGCGGCTTAGGCCGTGGCTCAAGCGCTGTTGCACCGGCTCCAGCAGTGCAACTGCTTCATCGCTGCTGAACAGCAGCGGTTCATCGCGCCGTTGCAGCAGGGTCAGGATGGCTTGCAAGCCGATATGGGCGGCGCGCAGTTCCATCAAGCCCTGCAGCAGACAGGCATCCATTTCCGCGCACTGCTGGGCCAGTTGCTGGCCCAGATGGGACAGCGCGGTTTGATCCGGCTGGGCGTCCAGCAAGTTTTGATTCAGCTGCTTCAATTGCTCCATCACGGGTATTGGGCCATCCATGTCATTCTCCTTCCGGCTGCGCCAGCGTGGCTTCAATACCGGCCGCCAATTTCAGAATATGGGTGTCGCGGCCGTGCAGTCCGCAGACGCTCAGGCCGATTTGGGGGGATAGGGGCAGGCTGACGGCGCAGCCGTCCAGCAGATTGACGACGGCGCTATTGCGCTGCACCAGGCGATTCAAGCGGGTATAGGCGTCATCGTTCTCCAGCTGAGCCAGCGTGGGCGGCAGGATCGCCACAGTGGGCATGAGCCAGGCGTCGGCCATGGAGAGCCGTTGCGCGGCGACGGCTTGCAGCGTGCGGCGTTGCTCAAGCAGGTCTTGATAATCCACGGCGCTCTGATTTGCCCCTTGCCGGATGAGTTGGGCAATGCGCGGATCAAGGTGGCGGCAGTCTGCCTCTTCCAGCCGCGCATGGTGCCAGCGCCAAGCTTCGGCTGCGATTTGCCCGCCCTGGGCGTTCATTTCAGCAATCTGCCTGAGTTCGGGAAAGTCGAAGCGAATGATGCGGGCGCCGGCTTTGGACAAGCGCGTCAGCGCCTTGTCGAACGCTTGGGCCACCTCGGGGTCCAGTTGCTCCGCGAGATAGTCCTCGGTGACATAGAGCCGGCATCTTTTGATTCCCGGGGCTGGCTGTTGCGGATATGGGTGGGCATCCAGCCTCCGCTGAGCACGGCGCTCAGGACCGAGCAACAAGAGACCGAACGCGCCAACATTCCTACGGAGTCCAGCGAGGGCGATAAGGACAGGCAGCCTTGCAGCGGCATCTGTTTTGCCGTGGCCTTGAAGCCGACCAGGCCGCAGAAGGCGGCGGGAATGCGCGCGGAGCCGCTGCTGTCTGACACCAGCGCGGCCGCGCTCATGCCCAGGGCCACGCTGACCGCCGCGCCGGAACTGGAGCCGCCGGCAATGCGCGTTGGATCGCCGGGGTTCAGCGGGGTGCCGTAATGAGGGTTCAGGCCCAGGCTGGAGTAAGAGAACTCGCTCATATTGGCGCGCGCCAGCAGTACCGCTCCGGCTGTGCGCAGGCTTGCGACCACGGCTGCGTCCTGGCTGCGTCCTGGCTGGCGGGCGGCTTGGATTTCAGCACCACGGAGCCGGCGCAAGTGACTTGGCCTTGAACGTCGAAACCATCGCTGATGACGAGGGGAAGGCCGGCTAGCGGGGTGGGGTAGAGCCGGGCGGCGTCAAGTTGCCGGGCAACGGCCAGGGCGGTTTTGGCGTTGACTTGGGTAAAAGCCGCGCCGCCGGCTTGTTGATGGCAGGCAATGGCGTGGAGCGCCTGTTTCGTCAGCGCCACGCTGCTGGTGTTGCCCAGCAGCAAATCCCTATGCAAATGCATCAAGCTGGGTTTCATGTCGTCCCCCATGCCAGATACTCGCTTTGGGCCGCGGTGTTGATCTGCTGCAACTGGGCAGCGTAGTGGTCCAGTACGTCGACGGAGAGGCGAGCTAATAGATGTTGATGGGAGGGGGGAGTGGTTTGGGCTTGGATCGCGGCCAAGGTGGCGCGCAATTGGGAGAGGCAGTTCAAGGCCAGCGCGCAAGCGTCCAGGGTTTGGGACAGCAGGCGCAGTTGTTCCTGGCGAATGGCGGGGGGCGGTTTGGCGAGAGTCGAGGGAGAGGTCATTGCGGTCTCCAAGTCAGCGTTGGAAACCTGTCCGGCGAGACTTGGACAGGCGCGTGACAAGGTTGGAAGACCGGTACTCGTAATCAAAAACCGGTAGCTCACGAGGAGCTCCCTGCCACGGCCTGTCCGAATGGGCACAGCGTGGCAGCAGACGTAGTTGTGCCAAAGCGGGCACAAACGAGTCTGCGATTACGAGTTTTTGGGCTTCCAAACCCTGCGCGGCGTGATTGGACGCTGCGCGACACAAAGGGTACTGAGGCGGGGGTGGGGCGTCAAGCTGATGGCGGGGCGGATTGTTTTTGTTGGGACTAATGGATTGGGGAACGACAGGGGGTGGCCGTTTAAGGCTGGGGCGCAGGCGCCAAATTTAGTGGGTTCTGTGGGATAAGTGGTAGAAGTTCAGACTTGATCTGGCAGCCTTTCGTTTTGACGGCGCCCGATTGTCAGTTCAAATCAGAACTTTTACAGATGAGCGCTTTCATCGCCGGTTCCCGGCCAGCGGCCAGTTCCGCGTCGGCTTTGAACAGCTTGATCAGAGCGTTGTCATTTATTGTTGTACTCAAGTAGGTGCATCTCTTGCTTCGCTGGACCCTGCGCGCCTGGCCCGGGCTGCCGCCCTTCCACCTGCGGTTTGCGGGCGGATTGAAGGTCGGGGCGGAATTAGGGCATCATGTGCGGCCCGCGTCGTCATGCCGGTCGGGTTCGGCGGTTGTGATGGCCTAGCATGGATATTCCGCAATTGTAACTTTGAGCGATGACAGATCAACGCCCTTGCACTCACACCCTGCTGACGGGTTTTCGCATCGTATTCCGCCTCCAGCTCATAGTGTTGGCGGTATCCTGCGTGATGAGCTGGCTCCAGTACCATGACCCGCATGGCAGCCTGCATCAGGATTTGACCGGGAGCGGCGTGCTGCTGCTGGGCATCAATCTCATGGCTTTTCTTATCGGCTGTAGCGTGTTCCTGCAGCGGGTGCGGCTGGATTGGGTTGGCCGCAAGATCGCTTATGTGGGTGTGGAAACAGAATATCGCTGGCGCGAGGTTGATGTTGCCGCTATTGATGCCATCCGTTTTCTGACGCATGGCCAGGGCAATAGAGGGGCGGTGGATCGTCTGTGGCTGAAAGCCGACGCCCATCCGCGTGGTGGCTTGGTGCTGCTCGATTCTCGCATCCGCCCGCTGTTCTGGCGGCGGCCCTCGCCCTTCTTCTGCGCGGTGGTGGATTTCGTCAGGGAGCAGAATCCCGAGGTCAGCCTGCCACAAGCGCTGGTGTAGTGTTGTAGCCGCGCAATGGCGGCTTGATTTCATTTGGGAACGACGATGCCGGAATACTCGAATCTGCTGGCCTTTGCGCTGGTCTCCTTGGGCATGGTGGCCACCCCGGGGCCGAATATGATGTATCTGATCTCGCGCTCCATCTGCCAGGGCAAGCGGGCCGGGCTGATCTCCTTGTCCGGCGTGGCGCTGGGCTTTGTGTTCTACATGTTGTGCGCGGCGCTGGGCATCACCACCTTGCTGCTGGCCATCCCCTATGCCTACGACGCCTTGCGCTTGGGCGGCGCGGCGTATCTGCTGTATCTGGCGTGGCAAGCGCTCAAACCCGGCGGCAGCTCGCCCTTCCAGCTGCGCGAGCTGGCGCCGGACAGCGACCGCAAGCTGTTCATGATGGGTTTTCTGACCAATCTGCTGAATCCGAAAATCGCCGTGATGTATTTGGCCCTGTTGCCGCAGTTTCTGTCCAAGGCGGGCGGCGACGTGTTGTCCCAATCGCTATTGCTCGGGTTCACGCAAATCCTGATCAGCGTCAGCGTCAACGCCTTGATCGTGCTGAGCGCCGGCGCCATGGCCGCGCTTCTGGTCCGGAAACCGGCCTGGGGCGTGGCCCAGCGCTGGATCATGGGCACGGTCTTGGGCGGCCTGGCGGTCAGAATGCTGTTTGAAAAGCCGCGCTGACGCGATTGAGCGCTTGCCGGCGAGAAAAACAATGCGGCGGCCCCGTTGAATGGGGCCGCCGCATTGTTTCAGCCTAAGAACCGGTTCATGGCCTGCCGCGCGTCGGCGGGATGGATGGACAAGAGCGTTGAAAACCGCTCTTGCTCGGGCGCTTAGGCGGGGAGAGCCTTACTGCAATACGCCGTTGATCGTGTAGCGCAAAGCGCCGCTCGCCGCGGGAACCGCCTTGCTGGCCAGCGTTTTTCCGCCGCAAACCACTTTCGTGTTTTGCGGCTGCAAGGCGCTGGGCACGTTGACGTGGAATTTGTTCATCACCTCGCCGTTGACGCGCGTGCTTTGCAGTTTGAACTTCAGCTGCCCGCTGGCGGTGTCGACCTGCAATTGGCATTGCGCGGAGGACGCCGACGCGCCGTCATCCGGGTAGCTATAGCCGTAAGCGCCGCGCAGGGCCGGGTATATATAGGAGGTGAGTTTCATCTCCGGGTCGTAATACCCCAGCAAGGTGGTGACCGGCACGCCAAAGCGCTGCGGCTTGCGGTCGGTTTCAATGGACTGCGTCTTGACCCACAGCCGGCCGTCGGACACGAAGTGATTGTCCCCGCTGCGGCCCGTTATCGTAAACGTCTGGCCGGGCGCCAGCAGGCTGGTGGCGTAGGTGGCGCGGTTGTCTATGGTGATGAGCTTGCCCTTGTTGGCGGCGCTGGCCGCCGGCGCCTTGACCTCCCGCGTCCAATAGCCGTCTTCCATCTTGATCAGCGCGCGGTCGGCCTTGCCTATCGCCTCGGCGAGATAGGCCTCGCTCAGTTTTTCCAGCGGCACGGTCGCCGTGTCCGGCGCGATCCGGTGAGGGTAGGGCTGCATGCTTTGGCTGGACGCGTTCCACAGGCTGAAGCCGGTGGCCGAGGCGGGGTCGAACACCGGCTTGCTCTCCAGGAACTGCTGAATCCGCTTGGCCACATAGGGCGTATACAGCGTGAAGCGGTTGACGGCGCTCATCGGGCTGCCGCCGGCCATGGCGTCCAGGCCGTAACTGCGGCCGGCGAAGGGCGTCTGGCAGGGCTTGCCTTCCGGCATGCAAGTGTCTTGATTGCTGACGACGCCGCTGAAGTTGGGAAGGAAGCGCTTGAGGTCCGCATCCCAGCCCCAGCTGGAGTTGATGGCCCCGGCGGGACGGTGAACCGAACCGTCGAAACCGCCGACATAATGGCCCAGACCGTAGTTGTGGCCCACTTCGTGGCTGAACTCGTTGCCCAGGGACGCGTCCAGCGTGACCACGCCGCCGCCGCCGGAGCCGCCGTGCACTTGCACGCCGTTGGCGTAGCGGCCCTGGCTGTTGTGCGCGGTCAGCAAGGCGGCGGTCAAGGGGAAGTCCGCCCCGCGGCCGGCCGTGCTGTTGACGCCGTAATTGGCGTAATTGATGCCGGTGGAAATCAGTTCCTTGCCGATGTCCTCCCGCATGGTGCCGGTATGCCAGCCGCCCTCGCTGGGGTCTTGTTGAGTCAGCCGGCTGCCGTCCGGCAGCATCACTTCTTTCAAATGGACGGGTTCGTACTGGGCCACCAGCAGTTGATTGAGCGGAACGGTTTGCAGGTACTCGCGATGCGCGCCGGGATCGTTGGCGAAGGCGAAAGCCCGGCGCGGCTCCACCAGCATGCCGATGTCTATGGTGTTGATCAGCAGCTGGGTGGCCGGGCCCACTTCAAGCTTGGCCAGGGTGCCGGATTTCGCCGCGTGGCTGAACTGCAGGGACATGCCCGGCTTTACCCAGGCGGCCGGCAGGACGGCGCTCCAAAGGTTTTGCGCGTAGACGATCCGGTTGTTGTCCAGCTCTCCTTGGCGGAACCATTGGCCGTTGACGTATTTGAACAGCAGGGTGTCGCCGCGGCTGACGTCCACCGCGCGCGAGCTGTAGCGCACCGTGGAGCCGTAACCGGCCTGGGACTGGAAGCGGATCATCTTGCCTTCGAAGGAGGCGTCGGCGGGCAGATAGGCGGTCTTGACCCAGCTGCCGTCCGCGGTCTGGATATTCACCATGGCGTTGGCGCCGAGCTTGCCGCGCAGGAAGGCGCCGTTGGGGTCGTCGAGCTTGGCCAGATCGGCATTGCTGCTGATGGTGGTTTGAGCGCCTGACGGCGGCGTGAAGTCAATGCCGCCTTCCGGCGCGCCGTCGACGAAATACGCCGTCTTGGGCTGTTTGTCGGGCGGATTCAGCGACAGCGTGCCCAGCGTGGCGCCGCTCTTGTCCTTGACGGCGACTTGCAGCGGCTTGTCGGCGCTGATGGCGGAAATCGGACGCAGCATCAGCAAGGCTTGGCGTCCTGCCACCAAATGCGGCTGGCTGTCTCCGGCGACGCCGGAGCCGGCCGGCATGATCTGGCTTTGGGCGACGGATACCTCGCCTTCAAAGGCGCCGCTTAGATCATTGCGCGGCGCGACGGCGTTGAACGGCCAGGCATTGGCGACGGCGGCATAGCCGGCGGCCTGCCCGGCCAGCTGTTTTTGCGCGTCGTCTTCATTACAGCCAAATAAAGAAACCCCGATCAGCAGACTTGGAATAATAGCTAGGCGCATGTTCTCTTTCCCTTATATGAATGAGGGTGGTTGACATTTGGATCCATAGCCGCGCAGCTATCAGCAGTGACTGGACCTTATGCGGTAAGTTTCTGGACGGGGGTGGTTTTTGTGAATAATGCCGGTTATTTTAACGCGGCATTTTGTTTTAAAGATGACTGTATTTATTGGTTTTTTCGTTGTGGATGCTTGGGGGTTAATTGCGGCGTGGCGGTTTTCCGTCTGTTTGATCCCGCCGTGTTTTGGCGGCTTGATCGTCCCAGGTTTTAAAGGACGGCGGCTTGTTTGATGTGAATAGAGAGAGCGGTGTTTTCTTGGCTTTTATGGAAGACGAAATTGTTCTTTCATTGATTTTCCGGCGGTTTGATTGTCAATGAAATAATGGCAACGCCAAGAGGCTTAGCGATGACAGCAGCGCTTCCTTACGGCGTTGAAACCCGCTTCAAAATGCTCATGCGACAGGTGTGGATTCCGCTTTCTCCTCAGCGGTTTTCGCCTTGTCTCGCTTGTGCTAGCGAGACTTTGAACCGGCTCCAAGGCCCGCCTCCTCTTGGCGTTCGGCTAACCGAATAAAGGCCGGCCGCCGGGCGGAGACGTCGCAGGCCGGTTCGGCCGCCGCGGGATGTGAAGGGCGGTGCGGTCTTGGACTCAGTCCAGCTCCGGGTCTTGCTCCACCAATTCCAGGCGCGCCACCACCGCGTGCGGCGGCAGCAAGGTGCCGGGAGACAGCACGGCGTTGGCGCCGATGCGGCTGTGGTCGCCCACCAGGGCGCCGAATTTCTGCGTGGGCAGGGTCCAGGCCTGCTGGCGGCAGCGCAGCGTGATGGTCTTGTCGCGGCGCTCGTTCCAGTGGTTGGCGATGACGGCGCCGGC
The DNA here is from genome assembly GCF_021496765.1 of Chromobacterium sp. Beijing. Classification (NCBI taxonomy): domain Bacteria; kingdom Pseudomonadati; phylum Pseudomonadota; class Betaproteobacteria; order Neisseriales; family Chromobacteriaceae; genus Chromobacterium; species Chromobacterium sp. Beijing. Next base: position 2,349,377 of record NZ_CP053750.1, on the reverse strand, counting down.
CTCCATATTGATGTCCGCGCCCAGCACGGAATCGCCGACGAAGTTGAAATGGGCCAGCCGCGAGTAGGGGCCGATGACGCAGGTTTTGAGTTCGCAGCCCGGTCCCACCGTCACGTCGTTGGCCAGCGCCACGCCGCCGCGCAGATAGGCGTGGGCGGCGATGCGGCAATTGGGACCGATCAGCAGCGGGCCTTTGAGGACGGCGCCGGCTTCGATCGAGGCGCTGCGGTGGATGGCGATGTCGCCGTCCACCGCCCAGTGCGCCGGGTCCAGCAAGGCGTTTTGCCGCGCCAGGCTGTCGGGCAGCCGGCCAAGCCAATGCCACGGCGGCTGGGCGCGGTCCAGCCAGGGAAAGTGGGTGAGCAGGTCGGCGAACAGCTCGGCGGCGAGGGCGGAGGACATGGTTGAGCCTGTTGCGTAAGGAGATTTGTATTGTAGGGCCGGCGGCGCGAGGCGGCCAGAAGGCCGGCCGTCGCGGCTTCAGATTTCGTAGACCCAGCTGATGGAGTCGCCGGGGCGCTCCACTTGGGAGGATTCCAGGCTGAACAGTTCCATTTTGCGCAGCGGCGGCGAATACAGATGCAGGGTGACCAAGTCTTCGCCGTAGGGCTGGAGGTTGGAGATCTGGTGGATGTCCAGATGGCTGTTGACGGTCAGGCTGCCGCTTTCCAGCCGGTGGGACTCCACCGCGTACACCAGGCCGTGATCGGTGCGTTCGAACACGGTTTCGGTGGCGGCGCCTTGCAGCACGCGCAAGCCGCACAGGCTGCCGCGGTGGTTGTGGATGCGGCTGCGCTGGGTGCTGCGCCAACAGAGCAGCAAGAGTTCGCACCAGGGGCTGAGGTAGATCTGGTTGCGGCGGTAGCGTTCGTCGCTGAATTGGCGGAAGGGCTGCAAATCGTCCGGGCCGAGTTGCAGCGAATCGTGAAACAGCCGGATCTGCTCGATGTTCAGATTGGCCTGGTAGGCGTCCAATTGCCGCAAGGAGGCGGCCAGGCTGGGGCTGAGGGGGAAGGCGGACTGCGCGGCGGCGCATAAGGTGTCGTTCATCGGTTTCTCCTTTGGCCGGCGCGGACGCGGACAGTGGGTTCTGTCCGTCGGGCTGGAGCGCGGGCGGCGTTTTTCTGACTGGGCCCGCGCCGGCAAAGTTCGCGGCGGCGGGGCCGCGGCTATGGATTCGGTATAGCCGATGGGGCCGCGGCCCGGCTGCCTGAATGGGCAGGTTTCAGCTGCTCGGCGCGCCGGACGCCTCGCCGTGGCGCCGCAGCGCGGAGCGCGTGCGGCGCAGGCCCAGGGCGATGGCCAGCGCCAGCAGCGGCACCGCGGCGGCGGTGGCCAGCTCCACGTTGAGCGGCAGGCCGGCGGCCTTGGCGCCTTTGAGCAGATAGCCGATCAGGCCGGCGCTGTAATAGGTGATGGCGGCGATGGACAGCCCTTCCACGGTTTGCTGCAGGTGCAGCTGCATGGCGGCGCGGCGCTCCATCGAGGTGAGCAGCGCCTGGTTCTGCCGTTCGCGGCGGATGTCCACGCGGGTGCGCAGCAACGCGGTGGCGCGGTTGACCCGCGCCGCCAGTTCGCGCTGGCGCGCGGCCACGGCGCGGCAGGTGTCCATGGCCGGTGCCAGGCGGCGTTGCATGAATTGCTGGAAGGGCTGCAGGCCGTGAATCCGGCGTTCGCGCAGCTCGGCGACGCGGCTGCGGACAATGTCGTAATAGGCGAGGGAGGCGTTGAAGCGATGATCGGTGCGGGACAGCGCGTTTTCCGTCGCGCCCGCGAGCTCGGTCAAACGGTGCAGCAGCTGGGGCTCGCTGTCGGCGCCGGCGCCGCTCATGGCGCCGGTGAGCTCGGCCAGTTCCTCGTCCGCCTTGGCCAGCTCCGGGGCGATGCTCTTGGCCACCGGCAGCGCCAACAGGGCCAGCATGCGGTAGGTTTCCAGCTCCAGCAGGCGCTGCAACATGCGGCCGGCCTGGCGGCGGCCCATATAGAGGTCCGCCAGCAGATAGCGGGAGAAGCCGTCCGGGTGGATGCGGAAATCGGTGTAGGCGCGGCCGGCGCCGTCGCCTATCTCCGCGCCCGCCAGATCGTGGCCGTTGAAGCACTGAGCGGCCAGATCCTCGATGCGCAGCGGCAGCGCGCCGGGCGGCAACAGCGCGGCGTGGGCGGCCACCAGCACATTGCCGGGCAGCAGCGGCAGCCAGGCCGCCGGCAGCGCTTGCAGCGCGGGTTGGGCGAAGGGGCTGGTTTCCGCGCCGTGGGCGAGGATGGTGAAGCTGGAAAATTCCCCGTGCCGCTCCCAGCGCACGCGGCCAAACGCGGCGTCCAGCTGAAACTGGCCGGTCCCGACGTCGGGCGCCGGCTGTCCCAGTTGCAGCGCCAGTTCCCGGCATAACCAGTTTTCCTGTTCGCGGCTGATGTGGCGGTGCAGATAGGCCAGATAGCTGACGCGGTTGTCGGAGGCGATCTGCAGCGCGGGCCTGGCGTGGGCTTCGCGGTTGAGTTGCCGGCGTTGCGGATGTTCGTTGAGGCGGAGGCGGGGCGGATCGGAGAGTTCGGCGGTCATGGCGGGCTCCGGTTGCGGGCGGGCAGTCTTCAGCATAAAGCGTTTTATGTTGCAATGCAGCATATTTTGACGCCGGATTGTTTCGCCATGAATAAAGGGCGGCCGCGGCCGCCCTTTAGTTTTGTTCTCGGTCTTTAGATCCGTGTTTTGCCCGCCTAGCCTTGGGCTGATCACTGTTCAGCTAAAACCCCTGAGCCTGCGATGCGCCCCCTTGTCGTACGACGGGACTGTAGCTTCGCGGAAACGTTGTGTTAGCTGCGCGGCTACAAGGTCGTCTGCGTCGGCGCGCTGGGGCTGGGCTTATCCACGAGGTTTTGTTCGCGGCTCTGAATCGGGCGCTGGCCTGCTAGGGCTGGCTGGCGACGGCGTCCGGCGCGACCAGGGCAAGCGTCTTGCCGTGCCGCCTCATCAGCAGGTAGTAAGTCGATAAGCCCAGCCCGCAGCCGATGAACCAATTGAAGTTGGCAAGCGTTTCCCATGAGCTGAAGGTAATGATCAGGCCAATGAGCACGGAAGGGGCCAAGGCGTAAAGGGCTTTGGGGTTGACGCCGTTTTGATACCAGTAACGGCCTCCGGGCTGATTGCTGTAGAGGTCGTCGACGTGGATGACGCGATGACGGATGAGGTAGAAATCGGCAATCAGGATGCCGAACAAGGGACCGATAAAAGCGGCCAGCACGTCCAGCGTATAGTGGATGACCTGAGGGGAGTTGAACAGATTCCAGGGCGTGATGAAAATCGAGGCGAAAGCCGCGATGAAACCGCCGGTCCGCCAACTGATGTGCTTGGGGGCGACATTGGAAAAGTCGAAAGCCGCGGAAACGAAATTGGCCACGATGTTGATGCCGATCGTGGCGGTGACGAAAGTGAAGCCTCCCAGCACGGCGGCCAGCGTATTGTCGATCTTGCTGACGGTTTCGATGGGGTCGGTAATCATGCGGCCGAATACGGTCAGGGTTCCGGAGGTGATGACCACGGTGACGATGGAAAAGGCCAGGAAGTTGACCGGCAGGCCCCAGAAATTGCCGCGTTTGACCTCTTTGAACGTTTTGCCGTAACGGGAAAAGTCGCCAAAGTTGAGCATGGGGCCGGAAAAATAGGAGACCACCAGGGCGGTGGCGATCGCCATCTGACCCAGGGCGAGGAGGCCCTGATGGCTGGTTTCGCTCAGCGTGGGGCTGATATTGGCGGGGCCCGCCCGCCAGACGACCCACGCCGCGAGCAGCAGCATGACGGCGTATACCGCGGGGCCGGCCCAATCGATGAATTTGCGGATGGATTCCATGCCATGCCAGAACACGATGGCCTGCAGCGTCCACATAATCATGAATCCCAGCCAGCCAAGGTAGGACAAGCCCAGCAGACTGCCGTGGGCAAGAACTGCGAGCTGAGGGAAGAAGCGCAGCAGTATGATGTTGAGCGCGCTGGAAGCCAGGAAGGTCTGGATGCCATACCATGCCACGGCGATCAGCCCGCGGATGACGGCGGGCACGTTTGCGCCGTATACGCCGAAAGACATGCGACAGACCACGGGGTAAGGGATGCCGGCTTGCTGGCTGGGTTTGGCCACCAGGTTGCAGAATAGGTTGACCAGGCAGATGCCGATCAGCAGGGAGAGCAGAACCTGCCAGACATTGAGGCCTAGAGCGAACAGGCTGCCGGCAAACACATAGCCTCCAACGCTATGCACGTCCGACATCCAGAAGGCGAAGATGTTGTACCAGTTCCAGTTCTGCTGCTTGAGAGGTCCGAGGTCTTCGTTGTATAGCCGGTCGCTATAGCGGGCGGGGTGTTGCTCTGACATAGGGTGACTCCTGATGGGGTGAGTCGCTCCTTTTTTGTCTACGATTTTTTTATTTTCGTATACAAAATAAAGGATGATTTACTAGGGTTTTGCAAGGCTCCATGGCTGTCCATGGCCTAACAAAACATCTCTGCAGCAAACCACATGCCAATCCGCTGATTTTAATGATTTTTTCTTGTTGAACACTGATGGCGCATTGTATTTTGCGTTTTTTGTTGTGTACAATATTATTGTTGATTGTGAACAATTTTTGTTGTTTTGATGGTCGGCGTCGTTTTGCGCCGCGGATGGGACAGGGAAAGGGAGGGGAGGGTGTCGGAGCGCAGCAAGGAGGAGGACGCGGCTTTGGATGAGGTCGGCGCCAAGGATGCGTTGGTCTACGAGCATTTGCTGACGGCCATTTACGAGGCGCAGTTGCCGCCGGGCACTAAACTGCCGGAGGATGCGCTGGCGGAGGCGTTTGGCGTCAGTCGCGCAGGGGTGCGCAAGGCCTTGCAGCGCCTGTCGATTGCGAGGCTGGTTGATTTGCGTCCGAATAGAGGGGCTTCGGTGGCGGAGCCGACGGTGCAGGAGTCGCGTGATGTTTTCGCCGCCAGAAGGTTGATCGAGTGCGGCGCTTTGCCGCTGGCCATGGCCAATTTGCGCAAGGAAGATCTGTCCGCGCTGGCGGACGCGCTGCGGCAAGAGTGCAAGGCCCAGCACGAGCAGAACCGGTCGGCGGCCATTACGTGGTCCGGCGCCTTTCATCTGCGGCTATTGTCCATCGCCGGGAATCAATTATTGACCGATATCCTGCATGAATTGATTGTGCGCAGCTCTTTGATCATTGCCCGCTACGGCGCGCCGATTGCCGGTTCATGCCGCCATGCCGATCATCAGCAGATTCTAGAACTGATGGAGAACGGACAGGCGGATGAGGCGGTGGAATGGATGCGGCGTCACCTCGACGCCGTGGAGGGCAACTGTCGGTTTGAGGAAGAGAGCGCCGGCGGGCCGGATTTGAAGGCGGTGTTGCACGGTATCGCCAAGCGGCGCAGCGGCCGATAAATGGCGTTTGCGCATGGAGCGTGCTCATGAAGATTTGCGTGATTAATCCTAATACGACCGCGGATATGACCGAGCGTATCCGTTTGGCGGCGGTGCGGGCGGCCAGGCCTGACACTTTGATTGTGGCCAGGAATCCAGAGGATGGACCGGTGTCGATCGAGTCGCATTTCGACGAGGCGGTCAGTGTGATCGGGGTGTGCGAGGAGATCAGGGAGGGCGCGCGGCAAGGCTACGACGCTTACGTGCTGGCCTGTTTTGGCGACCCCGGTTTGAACGCGGCGCGGGAACTGGCGCGCGCTCCGGTGGTGGGGATCGCGCAGGCCGCTTTTCAGATGGCGTCCTTGATCGCCACGCGTTTTTCGGTGGTCACCACATTGGGCCGAACGTGCGTGATCGCCGAGCATTTATTGCATAGCTACGGCTATGCCCATCTTTGCCGGCGGGTGCGCGCCGCCGAGGTGCCGGTGCTGGATCTGGAGCGAGAGCCCGATATCGCTTACCGGCTCATCGTCGAGGAGGCGCGCAGGGCCCGAGACGAGGATGGCGTCGGCGCCATTGTGCTGGGGTGCGCCGGGATGGCGGATCTGGCTCCCCGTATCGGAGATGCGATCGGCCTGCCGGTTGTGGAAGGGGTGGGCGCGGCGGTGGCGTTGGCGGAGTCGCTCGTCGCCCTGGGTCTGCGGACCAGCAAGACGGGCGACCTGGCGTTCCCTCCGCCAAAGCATTTTTCCGGGCGCTTCGCCGCTTTTTCGCAATAGCGCGCGGGCTCCAATGAAAACAGGGCGGCTCCGGCCGCCCTGTTGGTTTGGCGCGTCGGTTTCAGTCCGGCAGGTTCAGCGCCGCCGCGCCCTTGGCGTCGAACCAGGCCACGCCGCTGCCCAGCATCGCCTGGCCGTTGCGCACGAACAGATTGTGCGCCATCGCCTGCTTCAGCTGTTCCAGATAGGCGGGAGTGAAAATGGCGCTCCACTCGCTTTGCAGCTGGCGGGCATTGGCGATCTGGCGGCTGCCGCCCTTGTGGTTGATCCGGAGCGGAAAGTGCACGTAGCGGCTGGCCTGCTGGGCTTCGCCGGCCAAAGCGGCGCGCTGGAAGCCTTGGACTTTGGCTTCGAAGGCGGCGTCGCTTTCTTCGGTGACGTCCTGATACCAGCGGCCTTCGGAGGCCGGCGCCATGTCGCCCATGGTCAGCGCCACCGGCAGGGTCTTGGCTTTCAGCGTCCAGTCGCCGTCCAGGCCCACGCTGTTGTCGAAGCTCAGCGGCTGGCCGTCGGCGCTGCCGTTGCCTTTGAAGCGCAGCTTGAACACGCCGCCGCCCGGTTCGCTGAGTTGCAGGATCTCGCCTTGCAGCTTGCCGCGCAGCGGGATGTCCTTCAGATAGCGGCCGTAGAAGTAGTGGCCGCCGCTGAAGGTTTTGCCGTCCTTCACCAGTAGGCTCATGCCTATGCGTTCCTGTCCCAGCGTGCCTTCCAGATTGACGCGGTCGATGTCGTCGGCGGCGTGGGCGGCGCCGGCCAGGCCGGCGAGCAGGGCGGCGGCCATCAGGCCGCGGGATGCGAGTTTGAGCGCGGTCATGGGATGTTTCTCCGTTAACGGGCGATGAGGCGTTTGCGGTAGCTGGCGCGGTCTATTTCCTGGATTTCCACGCACAATTGCACTTCCATGCCCGGCGGCAGCGCCGCGCTGTCGGCCAGCGCCTGCAGGCTCAGTTCGGACAGACGCTGTTTTTCCTCGGGGCTGCGCCCGCTGAGTATGGCCAGTTTGGCGTGGACGAAGCCGCGCGGCAGATCGTGGACGCCGATGCGGCAGGCGTCCAGCGCCACGGCGCGGCTCTTGATGTCGGCTTCTTCGAAGTGGCCGCTGGCCAGCAGCGCGCGGTTGATGTCCAGCAGCGCGTCCGCGGCGGCGAAGCCGGCCAGATTGCCGCTGTACTCCAGTGTCAGATGGGGCATGTGTGAGCCTGTGGTGTTGCGCCGCCTTCCGTGTGCGCCGGGAGGGCGATGGAATGGTTGCGCGGCGGTCGATACGCCATTGTATTGCAACGGCTCAGTGTACCCAAGCCCGGGACGGGAGAACAGGGGCGCGGCCGGCGGCGCGCCCGGCGCGATCAGGGCTTTTTCGCGGTCCGGATCAGGCTTTGGATGTCTTCGGGCTGGATGATCTCGTGTTCCAGGCTGCGGCTGATCAGCTCCAGCAAATAGGTTTTCTTGAATACCGGGGAGCCTTCCCATTCGCTGCCCGGCTGTCCAAGCACGCTGGACTGGGTAATGATGGCGGGTTCGCCGTCAATCACGTCCAGCGCGAATTCATCTTCTGAAATTCTCATTTAAGCGCTTTCCTCTGCATTGCGTCGTGGCGGGCTTTTGCGTCGCGTTGATTGTTCTTATTAATATTTTTCTTCTTTTAAATTTATGGTTCGCGAGTATCTTGCGCCTGCCCCGAATGATATAGTGTTGCAAAATTATTATATTGTCTTTTTGTTTAAAAGAGTAGTGACGGAATTACAAAAGATAGTCTGATAAAAACAATATCGTTTGATGCTTGCGCCGGGTTTGGCGCTTGCGTTTAAAATGGGCGTGCATGTTTGGACGTGAAATTAAAAATGGAATCGAAACGGATTCGACTTGCATGGAGGGCTGAATGAGCAGGGCGGTGTGGAAAGAAGAGGCCGAGAATGGCGCTTTGTTGAGCAAGGCGTCGAAAAACCTGACGTGTCTGATGGGGCGCGCCGGCGTCGACGCCGCGCAATTAAGCGAGGCGATAGGCCTGGGCGTGGCGACGATCAACAATATCAAGCGCGGCGTGGGCAATCCCACCTTGCTGACCTTGATGGAGCTGGCCCGGTTTTTCGATGTCAGGCTCAGCGATTTCGTGGAGAGCGATCTGGGACGCGAGGCCGGCGACAGCCCCGCGGCCATGGCGGTGCCCTTGATCAAATTCACCGAACTGACCCTGTTTTTTGACGGAATGATTATCGAGCCGGAACGGTATTTTGTGGATGCCGCCGGTTTTGACGCCGCGGACGCGTTTGCGGTGTTGTTGAACAATGATTCGCTGTTTCCCGGTTTTTCCCAGGGCAGCGTTTTCATCGTGGCCCGGCAGGAGCGCCCGGCGGACGGCGATGTGGTCTTGGTCAGCATGGCCGGCCAGCAGCCTTGTTTCCGGCGGGTGTTCATCGACGGCGAGCATTGTCTGTTTTCAAGCATTTCCTTGATGCACGATTTGCAGCCTTTGGTGTGCCGGGATTTCAAGGTGCTTGGCGTGGCGGTCAAGGCGATTAAGACTTTTAGCGCAGGATGAAGGTGTGGAACAGTTCAGAGTTTACGGATTGATTGTGGGTTTGTCGGTGACCATCATGGTGGTCTGCGATTCGCTGGTGTACAAGACGCTGGATATTTACGGCTTGAAGATCACCGCCAGCGGCATCGTGTTTTCGCTTTGCTATCTATTGTCCACGGTGTCCACCGAGGTGTACGGCTATAAGCTGGGCGGACGCACGGTGTGGATTCTGGTGGCGTGCCAGACCTTTTTCGTTCTGATCATCAATGGCTTCGCCTTGCTGCAGCCGGATAATAACGAGATTTCCAAGCAGTACTACCTCTTGTTCAACGAATTTTGGCGGGTGATGGTGGGCACCTGGATCTCGGTGCCGGCCTCTTATTTTTGCAATGGCTTCGTCGTGTCGCGGATGAAGGTCTTTTTCGCCGGGCGCTTCTTTTTCATCCGCTATGTGATCGCGTCCATGCTGGCCCAGGCGGTGCTGTTGACCACGGCCTATCCCATCAGCCTGTCGTCGCGCTATAGCGGGCAGGAACTGCTCAACATCATCGCCACCACCTGGTCTTACAAGGTGTTCGTTTCCATCGCCTTGCTGCCGGTGGGCTATTACCTGGTGGGCGTGGTGAAGCGGATAGAAAAGACCGATTACTTTGACTGGAACGTGTCCTACAACCCCCTGGCGGTGTTCAAGGAGGATGGCGAAGACGTCAAGAGAAACAAATACGCGATGGAGGAAGGACGATGAGGGCCGCGCAGATATCCGACACGCATCTGTTCGCCGAGGCCGGCGGGCAGTTGATGGGCTACGACACTTACCGCGAGTTCGACCGGGTGCTGAGCCAGCTGGAGCGGCGGCATGCGGCGGAGCTGGACGCCGTTCTGGTTACCGGGGACATTTCTCAGGATGAGAGCGCGGCTTCCTATGAGCGCTTCGCGCAGCGGCTGGAAAGAACGGGCCTGCCGGTGTACTGGCTGGCCGGCAATCACGACGCCGCGTCCTTGGCGGCCGAGGTGCTGGGCCGCTACCCTTTCATGCGGCCGCTGGAGCGCCTGGAAACGGCGGACTGGCTGTTGTTGGCGCTGGATTCGGTGCGGCCGGGCACGGACGACGGCCATATCGACGAGCGCGCCGCCGCCGCCTTCCGGCAACGGCTGGCCGGGGCGGATGCCGCCGGCAAGCGCTGCGCCGTGCTGTTGCATCATCATCCGGCGGCGGTGGGCACGCCGCTATTGGACAGCTGCATGCTGCAGGACACGGAGCGGTTTTGGGAATTGATGGCGGAGACGCCGCGTTTGCAAGTGCTGTTGTGCGGCCACGCGCATGGGGATTACCGGCTGGAGGCGCGCGGCGTGGCGCTGGAAGTCTGTCCGGCCAGCTGTTTTCAGTGGCGCAAGGGCACGGCGGCGCTGGACACCGTGGACGCGCGCGGCTACAAGCTGCTGGAGTTCGACGCGGTCGGCTTCCGCAGCCAGACCGTGATGATTTAGCGCCTGTTTTCAACGCGGTATCGCCGACGCGCAGCAGACTATGAACAGGCTCTTAGCGCGGCCGGGCCCGCCGGAGCGCCAGCACCTTGCCCGAGCCGTCCGCCGCCGGCGTGTCCTGGCGGCGGGCTTCCGCCGCCGCGCGGCTGATGTGGCCGGAGACGGCGCGGCCTTTTTGAAAACCGGTGGCGTAGGCGATCTTGCAGACTTCCTGCGGGGCCAGGTCGGCGAAATAATCGATGTTTCGACAGATGCTTTCGCCGGAAAAGGTTTCGCTATTGCCGTGTAGATGAATCCGGTATTGATTGCCGCGCAGTTCTTCCTCCACCTTGCAGCGCTTTTCTTCTTCTTTCCTATGGTTTTCCAATAGCGCGATTTTTATCAGGTCTCGCGGCCGGATGGCGGACAGGAGCTGATTGCTGGCCAAGATGTCCGCGTGGGACAGCTTGACGAAGTCGTGGCTGCCGTAAAGCTTGAACAGATAGAGATATTCCTTGGAGTTCTTCTTGAGCATTCTGTCGCACAATACCAATTGGTAGGGCGGATTGAATACGCTGATGATCCATTTTTTTATTCGAGTCAGAAAACGAGCGCGCATCGTGCATTACCCCTGCATTTAACGCGCTCTAGTTTACCCAAAGCCGACAAAAGGCGCTTGAGGGAATGTTTTTGGAATATCCTGATCCTTATTATTTTAACGGCGCGGCGGGTCCGATTTTCGGCGCAGGCGTTTGCAGCGGCAGAAACAAATCGCAGACGGCTTCGTTTTCCGCCACGTCCGGATAGAAACGCACGCGCTGGAGAAACAGCGGGTCATCGCGCGGGGTTTCGCCGCTGGCGGGCAGCCATTCCGCGTACAGGCGGCGCGCGAGGGCGGCCAGCGCGTCGTCGGAGCCGATGTGGCGCAGCCGGGCGCAGCGTCCGGCGGGAATCTGCGCGGCGCGCACCCCTTGGCGGTTGGCGGCGATGTCGCCGTCGAAAGCGGCGCAGAGGCCGAAGCGGTAGTCCGCCGGCGCGCAGTCGTCCGGATCGGCGTACAGCAGGTTGTAGGTGGCGGCGGCGCTGGGCGGCAGGCGGTGTTCTCGCCGCCAGGCGATGAAGTCGCGCAGGCTGTCTCCCAAGAGCGCGGGGTCGCCGCGGTGTTCCAGCAGGGCGATCGGGGTGGCGGGGAAGTCGACGATGTCGACGGCGAGCGGGATTTGGCGGGATGGCATGGAACGGCTCCTCAGTTGGGATAGGGCGTGGAAGTGCTGATGCCAAGGCCGCCAGCGCGGCCGCCGCCTAAAGGCGGACGGCGTCTGGCCCGTCGCCTGCCGGAAAGCGCGGGCAAAGGCCTCCGGGCTGCGGTAGCCGCTGTCCAGCGCGATGTCCAGCACGGTGCAGCGGCGGAAGGCCAGCCGTTCTCCGGCGCGGCGCAGCCGGCAGAGCCGCACGTATTGATGCAGGCTGAGGCCGAAGCGGGCGCGGAACAGGCGGTGGAAATGGAAGCGCGAGCAGGCGGTCACCCGGCTGAGCCGTTCCAGGCTCAGGTCGGCGTCCAGATGGGCGTCGATATAGGCCAGCGCCTTGTCCAGGCGCGGGCTGGCGGTGTCGTGCTGCATGCTTTCCTCCTTGGCGCCGCCAGTCTAGCGCGGCCGCGCCGCCGCGCGCCTGACCGATCTTGCGGTGTTGTCGGACACCTTAAAGCAGCGGTTTCTGCATCGCCACGCGCCGCCTGAGGCCGTGCTCGGCCTCGGCGCGCAACAGGGCCAGCAGGAAGGGCGGGCTGTCGGCGGGGTCTAGGGTCAGGAAACCGCGTTTGTGGTAGTAGGGCGCGTTCCAGGCCAGGTGTTCGAAGGTGGTCAGCGTCAGCCGGCGCAGGCCCAGCCGGCGCGCGGCGGTTTCCGCGTGCGCGATCAGCGCCGAGCCCAGGCCCCGGCCCTGATGCTTGGGGCAGACGTCCATTTCCTGCAGGTGCAGGCTGTCGTCGTGGCGGCGCGCCAACAGGAAGCCGTGGACGCCGTCGGCGTCGGCCGCCGCCCACAAGAGGCCGGCCGCGCAGGCGGCGGCCAGTTCGTCGCGGGGCAGTGTGTCGCCGGCCAGCGCCGGTGGCAGGTCTTGCGGGTCGAAGCGGGCGGCGGCGGCGCGTTCGATTTCGGCCAGCCGGGCAAAGTCTGCCGGCGCGGCCGGACGGATGCGCGGGGCGTTCATGTCAGCGCGCCTCCCGCCACAGGCCCTGGTAGTCGCGCGGCAGGCCGTCCGGGGTGAGGCTGAGTTCGGCCTGGAACGCGCCTTGTCGCGATTCGTAGCGGTAGCCGATCTCGGACAGGCGGGTGTAGCGCTGCGGCAGCGGCGCCAGGGTCAGCGCCGGGAATTGCAGCCAGGCGGCGTTCAGTTCCAGCGCCGCGCCGATCTCAAGCCGGCCGCGGCGGATGGGCAGCAGATTGGTGGCCGGGGTGAAGGCCAGGTCGATGTCGACGCAGCCTTGCACTTGCGGCTGTTCCGCGCCGTTGAGCCGCCAGCGGCCTTCGGCGTCGGTTTCCAGCCGCAGGGCGATGGCTTCTGCGCCGCGGTAGCCGTTCACCTCGACGCGACGGGTGCTCCAGTCCGGCGCGCAGTCCACCTGGTATTGCAGCAGGCAGTTGACGCCGTCTTCGACGAAGACGGCGCAGCCCTTGAGGCGCGGGCCTTGCTCGCTCTGTTCAAGCGCCGCGTAGTCGTGGCCGGAGGCGTCCAGCCGTTGCCAGACGATGGAGGAGACGAAGGTGTGGGACATGCGGCGGCCTTGCTGTTTTTATGATGGCGTATTTCACCGCAATGTCCTGTTGCTTGTCCATGGCGGGCATTGCCCGATCCGGTGTTTATGCGGCCTGGCCGGCCAGCCGCCGTTCCCGGCTATGCCACAGCAAGGTGGCGGCCAGCGCCAGCGCGGCCAAGGCGCCGCCGGCGACGAAGGTGCTGGCGCTGCCGTGGCGGTCCCACATCCAGCCGGCCAACACGCTGGCCAGCAGCAGGCACAGGCCGCTGACCAGATTGAACAGGCCGAAGGCGGTGCCCTTCATGTCGGCCGGCGTTTCCTCCGCCACCAGCGTGGCCAGCAGGCCCTGGGTGAAGCCCAGGTGCAGCCCCCACAGGGCGATGCCGGCCAGCGTGACGGCGACGGAACCGGACAGCGCCAGCGTGACGTCGGCCAGGATCAGGATCAGCAGGCCTGTCGCCAGCAGCGCGCTCTTGCTGCAGCGGTCGGCCAGCACCCCCACCGGATAGGCGGTGAGCGCGAAGACCAGGCTCATCACCACCATCACCAGCGGCAGCCAGCTCAGCGGCAGGCCGTGGCGCTGCGCCAGCAGCACCAGAAAGGCCTCGCTGAAGCGGGCCAGGGTGAACAGCGCGCCGATGGCGACGATCCACCAGTAGCGGCCGGAAAAGCGGCGCAGCAGCGCCAGGCGCAGCGGCGAGCGGAAGGGCTTGCGTTCGCCGCCGTCCGGCTCGCGCACGCCGGCCGCCAGCAGCAGCACCGCCAGCAAGGCCGGCAGGCAGGCCCACCACAGCACTTGCTGGATGTCGTCCGCCAGCCAGAACATCAGCGCGATGCCCAGCAGCGGGCCGGCGAAGGCGCCGACGGTGTCCATGGACTGGCGCAGGCCGAAACAGGCGCCGCGGATGGCCGGCGGCGAGACTTCGGCCACCAGCGCGTCGCGCGGCGCGCCGCGTATGCCCTTGCCCACGCGGTCCATCAGCCGCGCGGCCAGCACGGTTTCGGCGCTGTGAGCCAGCGGGAACAGCGGCTTGCTCAGCGCCGCCAGGCCGTAGCCCAGCAGGAGCAGGCCTTTGCGGCGGCCCCAGTAGTCGCTGATGGCGCCGGAGAATACGCGCAGGATCAGCGCGGTGGCCTGGGCCAGGCCTTCGATGACGCCCAGGGTCAGCGCGCTGACGCCCAGGGTGGAGACCAGGAACACCGGCAGCAGCGCGTGGATGATCTCGGAGGACATGTCCATGCACAGGCTGACCAGGCCCAGGGCCCAGATGGTGGCGGGGATGCGGGGCTGCATGCGGGAGGCCTTTCTCGATGGGGGAATGCGTTCACGGCAGGCGCCACAGGCTGAGCAGCAGGCCGGCCAGCGCCGCGCCGGCTATCACCGGCATCGCCTTGACTTGTTTTTTCAGCAGCGCCCAGGCCGCCAGCGCGGCGATGGCGGCGGCGGCTCCGTCCACGCCGCCGCGCCAGCCTTGCGGCCACAGCACATGCCAGCCGAAGAACAGGGCGAGGTTGGCGATCACCCCGACCACGGCGGCGGTGACGGCGGTCAGCGGCGCGGTCAGGCGGATCTCGCCATGGCTGTGTTCGATCAGCGGGCCGCCGGCCAGGATGAAGACGAAGGAGGGCAGGAAGGTGAACCAGGTGACCAGCGCCGCGGCCAGCGCGCCGGCCAGGAACAGGTGTTCCGGGCCCAGCAGGGCCTTGGCGTAGCCGCCGACGAAGCCGACGAAGGCCACCACCATGATCAGCGGCCCCGGCGTGGTTTCGCCCAGCGCCAGGCCGTCCAGCATCTGGCCGGCGCTCAGCCAGCCGTAATGCGCCACCGCGCCCTGGTAGACATAGGGCAGCACCGCGTAGGCGCCGCCGAAGGTCAGCAGCGCGGCCTTGGTGAAGAACCAGCCCATCTGGGTGAAGCCGCCGTGCCAGCCGTAGGCGGCTGTCAGCAGCGCCATTGGCAAGCTCCACAGCAGCAGGCCGGCCAGCGCCGCGCGGCCCAGCCGTAGCCAGGAGAAGCGGGCGTGCGCCGGCGGCGGGGTGTGATCGTCGATCAGCGCCGGGCCGTAATGCGCGTCCGCGCCGCCGTGGCCGCCGGCCTGGAACCAGCGCGGCCGCAGCCGGCCGGCCAGCGCGCCGATCAAGGCCGCCGCCAGCACGATCAGCGGGAAGGGGGTTTGCCATAGCGCGATGGCGCACAGCGAGGCCAGCGCCACGCCCCACAGCCAGGGCCGTTTCAGCGTGCGCGTGCCGATGCGCCAGGCCGCCTGGGCCACGATGGCGACCACCGCGGGCTTGATGCCGTAGAACAGGCCGGCGATCCAGGCCAGGTGGCCGTAGGCGATATAGACCCAGGACAGCAGCACCAGCAGGAAGAAGGACGGCAGCACGAACAGCGCGCCGGCGGCGACGCCGCCCCAGCCGCGGTGCAGCAGCCAGCCGATATAGGTGGCCAGTTGCTGCGCTTCCGGCCCGGGCAGCAGCATGCAGTAATTCAGAGCGTGCAGGAAGCGGCGTTCGGAAATCCAGCGCCGGCGCTCCACCAGCTCCTGGTGCATGATGGCGATCTGGCCGGCCGGGCCGCCGAAGCTGATCAGGCCCAGCTTGAGCCAGAAACGGAGCGCTTGCCGGAAGCCGACGGGGGCGGGCGCGGCGTCGCGGGGGCTGGGCGGCATGATCAGCTCTCCTTGGCGAACTGTTGGTAGAGCCCGTCCCAGATATGGGCGGCGGCGCTCAGCAATTGGTCGTCGTCGCTCAGCGCGGCGCGCAAGCCGGCCAGCACGGTTTCCACGCCGCTGGCTTCCGGCGGCGCCGCGCCGCCCACGTCCAGATAATGGACCAGCTCGGCCAGCCTTCGCAGCGGGGGCGCGTCCAGACCGAAGCTGGCCAGCAGCACCTCGAAGCTGACCTTGTCGCCGACATGGGTGAAGGCGGCGCCGTCGAAATCGAAGCCCAGCGCCTCCGGCGGGCAGTCGCCGGGCGCGGCCAGCCACAGGATGCGCGCCTGCGGGTCGATGAAGCGGCGGATCAGCCAGGCCGAGGCCAGCCGGTCCACCCAGGGGCGGCGGCGGGTGGCCCAGGTCCGGCCTTGATGCTCGGCCACGGCGCGGCGCGGAATCTGCATGTCCAGACTATGGGGCTCGCCCGGCGACAATTGCAGCTGGATGGCGGTTTCCAGCTGTTGCAGCGCGGCCTGCGCCTGTTGCTGGCCGGCGCCGGGGAAGAAATCGATGGCGGCGACGCCGGCCAGGGCCTTGCTCAGCCGCCGCCATTGTTTGAGCCGCTCGGCGGCGTTGTCGGGGTCCAGCCCGCTCAGTTGTTCCTGGATGTCCTGCCGCAGCTGCTGATAGTCGGCGTCGCGCTGGAACAGCGGCGGAAAATCGCTGCCGTCCAGCGGCCGGCAGGCCAGCAGCCGCGCGACGCCGCCGTGTTGTTGGATGTCGGAGGCGATGGCCTCCAATTGTTGCAGCCGGGCGTTGCTGCCGGGCAACAGGTAGGCGCCGTCGCGCAGCGCGGCGGAGCCGCAGGCTTTCAAGGCGCGCCAGGCGCGCATGCGCGCGGTGGCGTTTTCGGTGGGCAAAGAAGTGATCAGCAGCAGCCAGTCCATGATGCGCTCCATTTTTTTGTAGCGTATTCTACAATTATGTAGCGATCAATATATTTTGTCGGGCGCGAGATTAAAGTTGGACTCAAGCTTGGCCGGCGCGTGGTCGATAATCTAAATCGGGCTCAACAGAGACGGGAGACGAAGATGAAGCGATGGAAGCAATGGTCTGTGTGCTTGTTGGCGGCGGCGCTGGCGGCGCCGGCGCTGGCCAATCCGCCGGAAGGCAAGGGCCAGGGTCATGGCCAGGGGCAGGGCAAGCACAAGGATAAAGACAAGGACAGGGAAGCGTCGCCGGAGCGGTCGGACCGGGATTTGGTGGCGGCGGGCATCAGCGTCGCCGCCGCGCGGCGCCTGGCGCTGGATTCCGGGGTGACCGGCTATAAATCCTTGCCGCCGGGCATGCGCAAGCGCCTGGCGCGCGGCAAGCCGCTGCCGCCCGGCATCGCCAAGCAGGTCTTGCCGGCGCCCTTGCTGAGCCAGCTGCCGCGCCACCCCGGTTACGAGTGGCGGGCGGTGGGCGCGGACCTGGTGCTGGTGGCGGCCAGCGGTTTGATCGCGGATATCTTGCTGGACGTGCTGCGCTGATCCGGCCGGCTTACAAGATTTGGCGGTAGATCACCGCGTCCGCCAGCTCCGCCACCTGGTCGTACAGGCGGCGCGCGACGAGGTTGTCGCCGGCGGTGCGCCAGTACAGCATGGCGGCGCCGTCGTCGCGCGCCCGTTCCGCGGCGGCTAGCAGCAGCGCGCGGGCGACGCCGCCGCCCCGCGCCGCCGGCGCCACGTATAGATCCTGCAGATAGGCGCTGTCCTGGATCTGGATGGTGCTGCGGTGGTAGAGCAGGTGAGCGATGCCCAGCAGCGCGCCGTCGGCGACCGCGGCCAGCCCGCGCACCGGCTCCTCCGGCGCGAGCAGGCGGCGCCAGGTTTCCCGGTCCACCTCCTCGGGCAGGGCGCTGACGCCGACGCGGCCGTAGAAGGCGTTGTAGTCGCGCCATAAGGGCAGCCAGCCGGCGTGATCGCCGGCTTGCAGCGGGCGGATGGAGAAGACGGCCTCAGCCATGGCGCGCTTCCGTTTCGCCGGCGCCGGCCATGTGTTCGAGGCCGGCCAGCACTTGCAGGCTGGCGGCTTCCATCATCGCGACATGTTCCACCGCGGCCCGGCTGTCGCCGTCGGCGTGGGCGCGCAAGGCGTCCAGCGCCGCGGTGTGCACCTTGGCGTGCGGCGCTTCGATTTCGCGGAAGCCGGGCAGGTGGGAGAAGCCGGCGCGGCCCTCGCCTTCGTAATACCACTTGCCGAAGCGGCAGTGCTGATGCGAGCCGAAGTGGCCGATGTCCTCGTCCGACAGGCCGAACATCACCTGGTAGACGCGGAATTTGTAGATCAGGTGGTCCATCTTGGCCAATTCGCAGAAACCGCGCAGCGCGGAGGCGGCGATGCTGCCTTCCATGCTGGTGGACATGTCCAGCAATTGTTTCATGGTGCCGGCGGCGGTCTCGCCGTCCTGGCTGAAACCGGCGGCTTGTTCCGCCAATTGCTCCATCTGGCTGCGGCTGCCGGCGCTGTCGCCGCGGATCTGCTCCACCAGCTTGGCGATGTCGGCGGTGGCGGTGGCGGTGCGTTCGGCCAGCTTGCGCACTTCGTCGGCCACCACGGCGAAGCCGCGGCCTTGCTCGCCGGCGCGCGCCGCTTCGATGGCGGCGTTCAGGGCCAAGAGATTGGTCTGGTCGGCGATGTCGCGGATCAATTGCACGATGCCGCCCACCTCCTGGGCGCGGGCGTCCAGTTCCCCCACTTTTTCCGCCGCGCCCTGCGAGGCGCCGGCCAGTTTGGACAGATCGGCGGCGATCTGGTCTATGGATTGGCGGCTGCGCAGCGAAATGCCCTGAGCGGCGACGGCGCGGTCTTTTTCCCGGCTCATCACGCTGGAGAGGGTGGCCAGCGACTGCTGGGTGTCGGTCATCGATTGGGCGAAGGCGGAGAGGTTGGCGATCAGTCCGTTCAGTTCCTGAACTTTGGCCTGACTGGCGGCCAGCTGGCGTTCGGCTTCATCGGCGCGGCTGCGGGTGTGTTGCAGCTCCTGGCGCATTCGCTCCGCCTCCTGGCTGAGTTGCAAGCGCTCCGCCTGCTCGCGCGCGGCCTTGTCCTTGTTCCGGAACCACATTCCATTCTCCTCTTGAAGCCGGACCGGCACAGGCAAGCGTGGCTTGCGCTTGCATGTCGCCGGGTGATTTTAAATAAACGTTTAGCATTATCCGAATGCCGTCATGAATCTGCAATCATTTGTCTTGTTTAAGTTTGATTAATTATGACAAAAATCAGACTTGACGCTTGTTGCGCCGTTTACTAAGGTATCATTTTGATACGTTAAATAAGAGGCCCTTATGCACTCCCGTTTTGATGTCTTTCGCGAACAGGCGTTGGGCCGCCAGTTGGAGGCTTTGATCGACACGCCGCAGCGTTATGTGGAATACGCGGCCTTGTCGCGCGCTGAAGTGCCGGCGATTGCGGCCATCGTCCACGATGTGCGCCAGCTGTTTCCGGAAGTGGAGGCGGACGCCAGCGCGCGCCAGTTTTGCGGCGCGATGGTGGCGGAGGTGATGCGCCGCCATTATCACGAGGTGTTGCGGCCGCGCGGCCGGGTACCGGGCGGTTATTTCACTTACGGGGTGGTGTGGACGCCACGGCCGCAACAGTTGGACTGGGAGCAGCGGCTGGAGGCGCTGCGGGCGATGCCGGCCCAGTTGGCGGCGGCGCTGCGCGTGATTCCGGCCGCGGACTGGCGGCGGCGGCCGGACGGCATCGATTTTGCCGCGGTGGAGCATGCCTGCCATCTGCGCGATCTGGACCGGATTTTCTGCCAAAGGGTGGCAAGGGTATTGACCGAGGACATGCCGGATATTCCGTCGGTAGACGGCACTGAAATGTCGCGCGAACTGGCTTATCTGGAGCAGGACGGCTCAGCGGCCCTGGACGATTTCCTGGCCGGACGGCGACATTTGCTGACAGCGCTGGCCGGCGCCGAAGCGGCCCAGCGCGGGCGGCTATGCCTGTTTGGCGGCGAGCGGCGGATGAGTCTGGAGGATTTGGCCGAGGACATGCTGCAGCACGACCGCGCCCATTTGCTGGAGGTGGAGGAGCTGACGGCGGAGTTGGGCGGCGAGCCGGTTTGAGCGCCGGCCCGGCTCAGAGTCGGTTGACGATCTGCTGCGCGTCGGCGATACGGCGTTGAGAACGGCCCTTGTACACCCCGCTGCTTCCGCCGCAAGGCCTGGTCTCGCCTTGGCTCGCGAGATGGTAAACGCCCTCTCAGGGTTGTTGATACCAGGGGCGGCGCAGCAGCGCGGGCAGCAGGGTTTCGCGCAGTTTGCCTATCTGCTGCCACAGGCAGCGCGCCAGGGCCGGATTGTCCCGGTGCCAGCGCTTGCCCAACACCAGATAGTAGTCCTTGCGCGACAGCGGCGGCTGCAGGCGGACGATGCCGGCCTGCGGGTGGTCTTCCAGATAGCGGTCGCCGATGTGGTTCTGCGTGGCGTAGGCGGCGATGTGGCGGGCCAGCAGTTTGCGGAAGTTCATCTCGGTGTCTTTGGCGGCCTCCACCTGGGCGCCCTTGGCGCGCAGATCGTCGGCGATGGACCAGCCGGCGTTGACGCCGATGGCGCCCAGCGCCGGCAGGTTCTTGCCGTTCCAGGCCGGCGGCGCGTTTTTCAGCGCGTACAAGGAGTAGGCCAGCGTGGTCAGCCGGTAGCGCGGGTCGGGCTCCTCGCCCTGCATCGGGTAATCGAAATAGGCTTCGCGTTCTTTGTTGTGGGAGAACATGAAGGCGGCGTCGTGCTGATCGTGCTGCATCTCGGTGAGCAGGCGCTTGCCCGGCAGCCGCGACAGCTTAAGCGCGATCCGGCAGCCCTTGGCCGCCGCCTGCGCCATTTCCACCACCGCGCCGGGGTGGGGCGGCATTTGATCGCCTTCGCCGCTCATATACGGGTCCGAGGCCACCGCGCCGTAAACCATGTCCAGCGTCGCCGCCGCCGCCGGCTGCGCGGCCAGCGCCGCGATCAGCAGTCCTATCTGTTTCAAGCCCAATCCACGCATCCATCGCTATCGCCTGCGCAGAGGGTAACAGCGCCGGACTCCCTTAGCATAGAGTTCCGCGCCGGGGTTTCAATATTCCCGTTCCGCCTGTCGCGCCAGCATGCGTTTCAGCTCCGGCAGACAGGAGCCGCAAACGCCGCCGCAACCCAGCCGCGTCTTGAGTCCGGCCAGATCCGCGCCGTCGGCGATGGCCGCCTGGATGCGCTCGGCGTCCACTTGCAGGCAGTTGCAGACGATGCGCGCGGCGGCGGGCGCGGCCGCGGCGCCGGGAACCAGCGCGCTGAGCCGGCTGCCGGGCCAGGGCCGGCCGCTTTGCATCGCGGCCAGCAGCCGCGCGCCGTCGTCCTGGCCGCCGGCGAAGACGTAGGCCCAGGGCGCGTCGTCGCGCCAGGCGATGCGTTGTTCCAGGCCGCGGCGCGCGTCGCTGAAGGTTTGCAGCTGCGGGCCGCCGTCCAGGTCCAGCAGCCAAGTCAGCTCGGCCAGCCAGTCCGGCCGCGGCTGGGCGTGGGCGGCGTTCAGCACCAGGATGTCCGGCGGGCGCAGGCTGAGCGCGGCGTAGCCGCAGCCGGCCAGCAAGGGCTGCAGCCGCGCGCGCAGCGCCGGCAGGTCCGGGTGGCGGCTGGCGGCGCGCACCCGCCACGGCAGTTCGGCGCGTTCCACCCGCACCGCGGCGTGCTTGAGTTCGGGCTGGAACGATTGCGGGTCCACCGCCGGCGAGCAGGCCTGGTTGACGCCGCCGCTGTCCAGATGCTGGCCGCTCCAGTGCATGGCGGCGAACACGCTGCCGCCCGGCAGTTCCTCGCAAAGCGCCAGCGGCAGCACCAGACCGCCGCGCCGGCTTTCCACCCTGACCAGTTCGCCGGCCTGGAGGCCGCGGCGGGCGGCGTCGGCCGGGTGCATGTCCAGCGTCGGTTCCGGCGCGTGGGAGAACAGCCGCGCCACCCGGCCGCTGCGGCTCATGCCGTGCCATTGGTCGCGCAGCCGGCCGGTGAGCAGGCGGAAGGGGTAATGGGCGTTGACCGCGTCCGCCGGCGGCCGGTAGGGCGTGGCGTGGAACAGCGCGAGGCCGTTGGCGGTGGCAAAGCGGCCGTCCTCGTAACGCCGAGCCTGGCCGGCGGCCGCGCCGGCCGGGAACGGCCATTGCTGCGGGCCGTCCCGCTCCAGCCGCGCGTGGCTGAGGCCGCTGAGGTCCAGATCGCGGCCGGCGGTCAGCGCCGCGTGTTCGGCGAACACCGCCGCCGGTTCGCTGTGTTCGAACAGGCTGGGCGCGTCCGGGTAGAGCAGCCGTTCCAGCCGGCGGCCCACTTCGGCGGCGATCCAGCCGTCGGCGCGCGCCTCGCCCGGCGGCGGCACGGCGGCGCGCACCCGGCTGATGCGGCGTTCGGAGTTGGTGACCGTGCCTTCTTTTTCGCCCCAGCTGGCGGCGGGCAGCAGCGCGTCGGCGCAGGCGGCGGTGTCGGTGTCGGCGTAGGCGTCCTGGACGATGACGAATTCGGCCTGGGCCAGCGCCTGGCGCGCTTGCTCCAGGTCCGGCAAGGAGTGGGCGGGGTTGGTGCAGACTATCCACACCGCCTTGACCCGGCCGGCCTTGAGCGCGTCGAACAGCGCGATGGCCGGCAGGCCGGGGCGGTCGGAGAGCCGCTCCGGCGGCACGCCCCAGTGGGCGGCCACTTCGGCGCGGTGTTGCGGGTTGGCGATATCGCGGTGGGCGGCCAGCATGGTGGCCATGCCGCCCACTTCGCGGCCGCCCATGGCGTTGGGCTGGCCGGTTAGCGAGAAGGGGCCGGCGCCGGGGCGGCCGATCTGGCCGGCGGCCAGGTGCAGATTGATCAGCGCCAGGTTTTTGGCGGTGCCGTGGCTGGACTGGTTCAAGCCCATGCAGTACAGCGACAGGCTGGCCGGGCTGCGGCCGAACCATTCGGCGGCGGTGGTCAGGTCGGCTTCGGCGATGCCGCACAGGCCGGCGGCCTGGCGCGGCGCATAGTCGCGCAGCAGGCGCTTGAGCGCGTCGAAGCCCTCGGTGTGGGCGGCGATGTAGCTCTCGTCTATCAGCCCTTCCCAGATCAGGTGGTGCAGCATGCCGTTGAACAGCGCCACGTCGCTGCCGGGCTGGATCTGCAGATGCAGGTCCGCCAGCGCCGCGGTGTCGGTGCGGCGCGGGTCCACCACGATCCACTTGCGGTCCGGCCGCGCCGCCTTGGCGGCCTCCAGCCGGCGGAACAGCACCGGGTGGGCGTAGGCCGTATTGCTGCCGGCTAGCAGCACGCAATCGGCCAGGTCCAGGTCCTGGTAGCAGGTGGGCGGGCCGTCGGCGCCCAGCGCCAGCTTGTAGCCGCTGACGGCGCTGGACATGCACAGCCGGGAGTTGGTGTCGATATTGTTGCTGCCGATCAGGCCCTTGGTCAGTTTGTTGAACAGGTAGTAGTCCTCGGTCAGCAGCTGGCCGGAGGCGTAGACCGCCACCGCGTCCGGCCCGTGGCGGCGGATGACGCCGGCCAGCCGCTCGGCCACGGTGTCCAGCGCGCTGTCCCAGTCCACGCGCCGGCGCGCGGCGTCGCGGGTCAGCCGCAGTTCGGGGTGCAGCGCGCGGCCGGACAGACTGGCGCAGCTGTCCGCCAGCGCCAGGCCCTTGGTGCACAGCCGGCCGTGGTTGGCGGGGTGGGCCGGATCGCCTTCCACGCCGGTGACGCGCGCGCCGTCGCTGTGGATCAGCACGCCGCAGCCGACGCCGCAGTAACAGCAGGTGGAGGGGGTGGTGGTCATGGCGCGGTCCCCGGGTTCACAGTTGCAGGTAGACGTCGCCGTCCCGCAGGCTGACCGGGAAGCGTCGCGCGCAGCCGCGGTCAGGCGCCTGGGCTTCGCCGTCGTCCAGATTGAGGGTCCAGCCGTGCAGCGGGCAGGTGACCGCCGCGCCGTGCACCAGGCCCTGGCTCAGCGGGCCGCCCTTGTGCGGGCAGCGGTCCAAGAGCGCGAACACTTGCTGCGGCTGCGGCCGGAACAGGGCGATGTCGCCGTCGTCGCGCGCCAGCACGCGGCTGCCCAGCAGCGGGATGTCGTCCAGCGCGCAGATGCGCAGCCAGCGGGAGGAGGGGGGCGGGGTGGGTTCCATGGCGGCCTCAGGCGATGACTTTCAAGGGGATGTATTCCTGGCGCTGCGCGCCGGCGATGCGGGCGGCCCAGGGGTCGGGCAGGCCTTCCAGCGCGAACAGCAGCCGCTGGTACAAGGCCTGGCGGTTGGCGGCGTCGTCCACCACCCGCGCCTTGACGTAATCCAGGCCGACGCGGGCGATGTAGCGGACGGTGCGGTCCAGGTAATAGCCCTCCTCGCGGTAGAGCTGCAGGAAGGCGCCGCTGTATTCCTTCACTTCCTCGGCGGTTTTCACCTTGCACAGGAATTGCGCCACCTCGGTCTTGATGCCGCCGTTGCCGCCCACGTACAGCTCCCAGCCGGAGTCCACCGCGATCACGCCCACGTCCTTGATGCCGGCTTCGGCGCAGTTGCGCGGGCAGCCGGACACCGCCAGCTTGACCTTGTGCGGCGCCCACATATTGGCCAGCATGGTTTCCAGGTCTATGCCCATCTGGGTGCTGTTCTGGGTGCCGAAGCGGCAGAATTCGCTGCCGACGCAGGTTTTCACGGTGCGGATGGATTTGCCGTAGGCGTGGCCGGATTGCATGCCCAGGTCTTTCCAGACATCGATCAGGTCTTCCTTGCGGATGCCCAGCAGGTCGATGCGCTGGCCGCCGGTGACCTTGAGCATGGGCACCCGGTATTTGTCGGCCACGTCGGCGATGCGGCGCAGCTCGGCGGCGTTGGTGACGCCGCCCTTCATCTGCGGGATCACCGAGAAGGTGCCGTCCTTCTGGATATTGGCGTGCACCCGCTCGTTGACGAAGCGGCTTTGCGGATCGTCCACCGCCTCGCGCGGCCAGGTGGACAGCAGGTAGTAGTTGATCGCCGGGCGGCAGCTGGCGCAGCCGTTGGGGGTGCGCCATTCCAGGAAGTGGTAGACCGCGGCGTGGTCCAGCAGGCGGTGGTCGCGTATGGCCTTGCGCACCTCGGCGTGACTGTGATCGGTGCAGCCGCAGACGGCCTTGGTCTTGGGCGCTTCCTGGAAGCTGGAACCCACGGTGTTCATCAGGATCTGTTCCACCAGGCCGCTGCAGGAGCCGCAGGAGCTGCCGGCCTTGGTGCATTGCTTGACCTCGTCCAGGGTGAACAGGCCGTTTTCCTTGATCGCTTTGACGATGGCGCCCTTGCTGACGCCGTTGCAGCCGCAGACTTCGTCGCCGTCCCGCATGCCGGCGGCGCGGCTCTGGCCTTGGACGCCGACGTCGCCGATGGCGGTTTCGCCGAAGATCAGCCGCTCGCGCAGATCGCCTATCGCGCGCTGTTCGCGCAGCAGCTTGAAGTACCAGGCGCCGTCGGCGGTGTCGCCGTACAGGCAGACGCCGATCAGCTTGTCCTCGCGCAGCACCAGTTTCTTGTACAGGCCGCCGGCCGGGTCGGACAGCACGATCTCTTCGCAATCGCCGCCGCCGATGAAGTCGCCGGCGGAGAACAGATCGATGCCGGTGACCTTGAGCTTGGTGGCCATCACCGAGCCCTGGTAGCGGCTGCTGCCCAGTTGGGCCAGATGGTTGGCGCAGACCTTGGCCTGTTCGAACAGCGGCGCCACCAGTCCGTAGCAGACGCCGCGGTGGCTGACGCATTCGCCCACCGCGTAGATGCGCGGGTCGAAGGTCTGCAGCGCGTCGCTGACCACCACGCCGCGCTCGCAGTGCAGGCCGGCGCCGGCGGCCAGCGCGATATTGGGGCGGATGCCCACCGCCATCACCACCAGCTTGGCCTCCAGGGTTTCGCCGTCGGCGAGCTTCGCCGCCGCCACCGCGCCATGGCCGTCGTCCAGCAGCGCGGCGGTCTGGCGGCCCAGCAGGAAGCGCAGGCCGCGCGCTTCCAGCGAGGCCTGCAGCAACTGGGCGGCCGCGGGGTCCAGTTGTCTTTCCAGCAGCCAGTCCGCCAGGTGGACCACGGTGACGTCCATGCCGCGCTGCTTCAGGCCGTAGGCGGCTTCCAGGCCGAGCAGGCCGCCGCCTATCACCACCGCCCGGCCGCCGCCGGCGCTGGCGGCCAGCATGGCTTCGGTGTCGCGGATGTCGCGGTAGCCGATGACGCCGGCGAGATCGCGGCCCGGCAGCGGCAGCATCACCGGCAGCGAGCCGGTGGCGAGCAGCAGCCTGTCGTAAGGGGCGACGCTGCCGTCGTCGGCGCGCACCAGGCGGCGCGCGCGGTCCAGTTCCACCACGGTCTTGCCGGTGTAAAGGCTGATGCCGCGTTCGGCGTACCAGGCGCGCGGATTGAGCACGATGTCGTCGAAGGTCTGTTCGCCGGCCAGCACCGGCGACAGCTGGATGCGGTTGTAATTGGGGTGCGGCTCGGCGCCGAACACGGTGATGTCGTACAGGTCCGGCGCCAGCGTCAGCAGCTCTTCCACGGTGCGGATGCCGGCCATGCCGTTGCCGACCACCACGAGTTTGGGTTTGGTCATGATGGATGTCCTCGCGGGTTCAGAGCCGGGCGCTGGCGAGAGACCAGCCGGCGCGCCAGCGCTGGCGCAGCCCGGCCAGGCCGGCCCAGCCGGCCAAGGCCAGCGCGGCGTACAGCCACAGTCCGATGGCGTAGCCGCCGCTGGCCTGCTTGATCACGCCCAGGCCGGCCGCCAGCAGGAAGCCGCCGACGCCGCCGGCCATGCCGATCAGGCCGGTGACCGCGCCGATCTCGCCGCCGAAGCGCTGCGGCACCAGCTGGAACACCGCGCCGTTGCCGGCGCCGAGGCAGAGCATGGCCAGCACGAACAGCAGCAGCGCGCCGCCGGCGCCGCCCGCTTCCAGGCCGGCGGCGAACAGCAGCGCCGCCACCGCCAGGTAGACGGCCAGCAGCGAGCGGGTGCCGCCGACGCGGTCCGCCAGCACGCCGCCCAGCGGCCGCATCATCGAGCCGGCGAACACGCAGGCGGCGGTATAGAGCCCGGCGGTCTTGGCGTCGAAGCCGAACTGGTCGTGGAAATAGCCGGGCAGCGCGCTGGCGAAGCCGGCGAAACCGCCGAAGGTGATGGCGTAGAACAGCATCAGCCACCAGGCGTCGCGCTGGGCCAGCACCGCCAGATAATCGGCCCAGCGCTTGGGCGGCGGCGCGCCCGGCGCGTCCTTGGCCAGCCGGGCGAACAGCAGCAGCGCCAACAGCAGCGGCAGACAGGCGAGGCCGAACACGTTCTGCCAGCCGAACTGCAGCGCCAGCGCCGGCGCGAACAGCGCCGCCAGCACGGTGCCGGAGTTGCCGGCGCCGGCGATGCCCAGCGCCGTGCCCTGATGCGCAGGTGGATACCAGCGCGAGGCCAGCGGCAGCGCCACGGCGAAGGAGGCGCCGGCCACGCCGAGGAACAGGCCCAGCAGCAGCGCGCCGCCCAGGCTGGAGAGGCCGACGCGCCAGGCGGCGAGCAAGGCGGCGATGACGACGATCTGGGCGATCAGCCCGGTGCGCTTGGCGCCGATGCGGTCCGCCAGCATGCCGACGGCCAGCCGCAGCAGCGCGCCGGCCAGGATGGGAGTGGCCACCATCAGCGCGCGTTCTTGGGTGTCCAGGTCCAGCGCGGCGGCGATGGGCACCTGCAGCGGGCCCAGCAGATACCAGACCATGAAGCTGAGGTCGAAGTAGAGAAAGGCGGACAGCAAGGTGGGCTTGTGCCCGGTGTGCCAGAAAGAACGGTCCATGCGAAACTCCTGTGCCGCGAGCGGCCGGGGGCCGGCCAAAATAAAAACGGCGTTCGCTCCTCGGTGATAGCAGGAGCGGACGCCGTTGTCCGTTGCCGTCCCGGCCGCCATTGGCCGGACAAGCATTTGGGGTGGGCGGGGCACGTCTTTGTGCCAGGCCCGGCTTGACTTATGCAAACGCCGTGCCAGCCTCCGCGCGCCGGAAATCCGGGTTTCGCGTGGATTCGCGGCGGGAAGCCGCACCGCGCTGGTGCGAAAATAGCCGGCCGCGCACTGAGTTTGTGCGTTGCAACATGCGGGGCTTAATCAAGCAGACGCTCCGTCGCCGGGTAGCGCGGCCGTCCGTCCCACTCCACGCCGTCGCACAGCCGGCTGCGGCGCTGCGGCCGGGCCGGCGCGGGCAGGCCCAGCGCGTCCGCCGCCTGCCGGTAAAGCCGGCTCTGGCTCACCGCGGCGGCCACGGCCTGCGCGTCCTCGTCGCCGCGCAGCCAGCCCCAGCGCCGGAACTGGTCGATGAACCAGACGCCGTCGGACGGATAGGGATAGTTGACCCGGCCCTGGTCGAAGAAGCGCAGCGCCGACGCCCCGGCGGCGGCCGAGGGCAGGGTGGCGGCGATCAGCGTTTCCGGCAGGGCGATATGCTCCGGCCGCGCCAGCCAGCGCGCCGCCTGGCGGCGGTTTTCGCCGTGCTCCAGCCAGCGGCAGGCTTCTAGCAGCGCCATGATCAGCGCGGCGGCGGCGGCCGGTTCTTCTTGCGCGAAACCACGGCGGCAGAGCAGGGCTTTTTCCGGGTGGCCGGGCCAGATCTCGCCGCTGGCGACGGCGATGCGGCCGGCCTGGCGCGCCGCCGCCTGCTGGTGCCAGGGCTCGCCGGCGCAAAAACCGTCCAGCTGGCCGGCTTCCAGCGCCGCGCCCATCTGCGGCGGCGGAATCACCACCAGGCGCGCGTCGCGCAGCGGGTCCAGGCCTTGCGCCGCCAGCCAGTAATTGAGCCACAACGCGTGGGTGCCGGCGGGAAAGGTGTGCGCCAGCGTCAGCGGCGCGCCGCCCTGGCGGACGCGGCGCGGCAAGGCCTGCTGCGGCGCCGCCGCCAGAGCGTCGGCCAACGGGTGGCTGAGGGTGATGGCCTGGCCGTTCTGGTTCAGCGTCATCAGCAGCGCCATGTCCGCTTGCGGGCCAGCCAGGCCCAGCTGCATGCCGTAGGCCAGGCCGTACAGCGCCGCGGCGGCGTGCAGGCGGCCGTCCAGCAGCTTGTCGCGCACCGCGCTCCACGAAGGCTGGCGCAGCAATTCCAGTTCCAGGCCGTGGCGGCGGTCCAAACCGAGCTGGCGCGCGACGATCAGCGGCGCGCTGTCGGTCAGCGGCAAATAGCCCAGGCGCAGGCGGTGGGGGACGGTCATGGGATTTCCTCGCGGCTCAGCCTAGCAGTTCGGCGGCCTGGATCAGTTGTCGGGCGAGATCGGCGACGCGCAGGCCCTCGCGCATCGCCTGCCGGCGCAGCGCCTGGTAGGCGTCGTTTTCGCTGAGCCGGCGCTTGTCCATCAGAATGCCCTTGGCGCGCTCGATCAGCTTGCGTTCGGCCAGCTGCTGTTCCGCCGCCGCCAGCCGCTGTCGCAGCCGGGCGTCCTCGGCGAAGCGGGCGCGGGCCAGGTCGATGATGGGCGCCAGCCGCGCCGCGTCGGCCTGGTCCACCACATAGGCCGCCACGCCGGCGTGGACGGCGGCTTCTATGGTGGGCAGGTCGCCCTGGTCGGCGAACATCACCACCGGGTGCGGCGCGATCTCGCCCAGCAGCGCCAGTTGTTCCAGGGTGTCGCGCGACGGGGATTCGGTGTCCACGATCACCACGTCCGGCCGCAGCCGCTCCACCGCCTGCAGCAGCGCGGCGGCGCCGTCCACTTCGGCGACGACGGCGTAGCCGGCGCGCGCCAGCGCCTGGCGCAGCGAGGCGATGGTTTTGGCGTGGTCGTTGACCAGCAGCAGGCGCAGCGGCGGAGGCGTGGACATTGCGGCACCGGGGAGAAGGGACGGCTTGGCTGAAGCAAGCGCCGTGCCCAAGGGAATTCTTGACGCGATTTTTAGCGAGGATGCGGCCGGATTGACGCGGCGTTTAGCCGCGATGTCTTAGAGTGGCTAACAAAAATCAGTTTTACGGCTGAGGCAAGGCGTGCCGACGCAGGCAGTACTTGAGTACGACAAGTCGGCGCAACGCAGCATCAGGGGTTTGTTAGCCGCTCTTATCGTGGAGCGGAGACAAGGCCAATGGACAGGAGGTGAAACACGGGTGAACAACAGTCGTTGGCGAGGCCGGCCCCGCGCGAGCGGAGCCGGCCGATTTCATTTGAGTTTGACGTTCCAGTTGTCCTCGACGCAGCGCTGGTAGTTGCCGGCTTGCAGCGCGCTGTACGGGGTCTGGTAGTTCACCAGCTGGCATTTGTAGTCATTGCCCCATTTCCAGTCCTTTTCCCAATAGATGTTGTAGGCGGCGGAGCTGGCGGCGCTGAAGCGCTGCATATTGGCGCAGGACAGCTGCTCGTTGCCGTAGTCCCAGCCCAGGTCCTTGGCGAACTGGCGGTAGTAATCGATGCGGTTCTGCGCCGCCTGGCGCTCGGTGCCGCCGCCGCACTCGGCGTTGATGATCTGGATGGTGGTGGCGAAGTTGTTGCCGGCGCCGGCGGCCTTGTCCGCGGCGTTGGGCACCCAAGTGCCGTCCAGCACATGCAGCATCGACGGCTTGGGCGGCTGCGGGAAGACGAAGAAGAAGGTGGCCGAGCTCAGGTTGAGCCAGGTGGAGGCCACCAGGTCCGGGTTCTTCAGCAGTACGGATTGGTCGCCGTCGTGCATGGCTTGGGAGAAGGGGCCGTAGTTGTAGTTGTAGGACAGCTGCTTGGCGCCGCGGCCGAAGTATTTCTTCCAGCTGCCGTCGGCGTTCTTGCCGCAGGTCCACACCTTGTTGAACACCGGATCGGCGCATTCGGTGTTGTAGCCGCAGCCGGGGCCGGTTTCGGCGCAGCCCATTTCGCGCAGGTATTTCAGGCCTTGCCGCCATTCCGGCACCGTGTCGCTGCGGTTGTGGTCGCCGGTTTCCTGAGCGAAGTGGGCGAACATGGTGGCCAGGCTGTGGCGGCAGATGGCGTCGCCGTCGCGGCCGTCGCCGTAGTCGTCGCAGATGGCGGGGAACTTGGCGATGGCCTGCAGGAAGCGCTGGTAGCTATAGCTGGCGTCGCGGCGGGAGAAGTAATACTCCCACTTGCTCGCCGGCAGCAGGCGCTCCACCCGGCGCACGTTCAGCGGGTTGGCGGCGCGGCCGGGCGTCACTTGTTCCACCTGGGCGTTGGGCAGGGTGCGGATCGAGGCTTTGACGTTGCGGAAGAAGGAAGTGTCGGTCAGGGCGGCCTCGTATTGCAGCGCTTGCTGTAGCGTGGGCGGCTGAGGCTGGCCCGGTTCGGCCAAAGCCGTGGCCTGGGCCGCCGCCGGCGTCCAGCTGCCTCTGGGGTTGGCGGCCGGCGTTTCGGCGCGGGTGCGCCATTTGGCCTGCCAATCCTGACCTTGCCATTGGACTTGCTGTCCAGCCTGATAGACGGCGCCGGCGTTCCAGGGCGCGGCCAAAACGGACTGGCAGGCCAGGCTCAGCAGCAGGGCGGTGAAGGGTTTGCGCATGTTGGCTCCTGTTGTCGGGCTGCCGGCGCGGGGGACGCCGCGCGAAATCATCGCAGCCGTTTATGGGGGCCTCGACACACCCGCTGCGCGGTCCGATGGCCTCGCTCAGTCACAGGCTTCTGGCTTTGCCGTGCGCGCGGTCTCGGGGCTTGCGTTCTGATGTCAGAGGACGCGTCTTGCTCTTGAACGGATCGCGGCGGTTTTCGAGGTTGCCCTAGATGGTTTTCTGCCGCGCGCGACGCACGGCATAGATACCACTATGGAACCAATTTTTGATATGTCAAACGACTTTTTGAAGGAGAATGGGATTGACGCGGCCATGCGGCCGGCGCGCGGCTAAGCCGGAAGGGGCGAAGAAAGCGGAAGCGGCCGCGGCGGGCGCCGGGGTGAGATCCCGGACGGGTGCGGCGTTGAGCGTCAATCGGACCGTGGGGCTGTCTCAGGGGCGAGAGGCGTTGATCCAGGCGTCGTGCGGGTAGCTGGCGGAATCCAGGCCCAGTTCCGACGAAAAAGTGACGTGACAGTGACGTCCTACTGCATTGACCGCAATCACGGTAAATGTGATTGCGGCGCTATCGTGTTGTTCGGCGATGTAATCGCCGGGTTTGAGTTCATTGACTCGCAAATGTTGCTCCAGGGCATGACCGCGATAGCGGGTCATGCCGGCAGATCAACGGCGTCGGTTGTGATGGGGGCGAGGCGTGCCGCCGCCGGCCGGCGCCGTCGGATGACGGAAATTGATGCGGCCCTTGGTCAAGTCGTAGGGCGACATCTCTACAGTGACGCGGTCGCCTACCAGAACGCGAATACGGTGCATCTTCATCTTGCCCGAGCCATAGGCCAGGATTTCGACGTTGTTGTCCAGACGCACGCGGAAGCGGGACTCGGGCAACATTTCAATGACAACACCTTCCAGTTCGATCATGTCTTCTTTGGACATTACGATTCCTTTCTAATACGGTAGGCCAACAGCCACAGCGGCAGTCACATGGACTGCCGCGAGCGGGTGCTATTGGCGCGTCTATTCGGTAACCAAGCTAGGGAGGGGCTGGCTTCACAGGCAGCCCTCAGGCAAGGCGGAGCGTCCGACAGGCAGCTGCCGGAACGATCAGAAAATCTGAGGCGAACGGTATTATATATCTAACGCACTGATTTGTCAGAAAAATACAAGAATTTATCCGGCAATGGCCGAATCAGGCGCGGCGATGAGGCGGTTTTCACAAAAAAATCAGGGAGATGGATTTATCCGCCGCCGTCGCCGTTGTGTTGAAAATCGCATTGGCAAGCGGGTTTCAGCGCCCTTGTCCCGCTATCCCGCCTAGCGCGGCGGGTCGTAAACCGGTTCATTAGAGGCGGAGCGGGGCCGCGCCGCCTTTCTTGACCAGTGCGGCGAATTCGTTTTCCGGCATCGGCCGGGCGTAGAGAAAACCTTGGCCGTGCTCGCAACCGGCGTCCAGCAGGAAGCGGCGCTGGGCTTCGTTTTCCACGCCTTCGGCCACCAGGCCCAGGTGCAGGGTTTTGGCCAGCGAGATGATGGCCAGGCTGATGCTGGTTTCGTGCTCGCGGTCCGGCAGGCCGCGCACCAGCGATTGGTCGATTTTCAGCGTTTGCACCGGCAATTGGCGCAGATAGCTGAGCGAGGAATAGCCGGTGCCGAAATCGTCGATGGACAGGCCGACGCCCAGTTGGCGCAGCTCGCGCAGCACCGACAGATGCGCGTCCGGATTGCTCATCACGAAGCGCTCGGTGATTTCCAGTTCGATCTGCTGCGGCGGAACCCGGCAGTCGCGCAGCGCCTGCTTCAGGGTTTGCAGAATGGGCGCGCGCTGGATTTGCGCGCCGGCGATATTGAGGCTGAGCACGCCCGGCGACAGGCCGGCGTCCTTCCAGCGGCGCAGAATGCCGCAGGCGTGGCGGATCAGCCAGCTGCCGATCGGGATGATCAGGCCGGTTTCCTCGGCCAGCGGAATGAAGGTGTCCGGCCCGATCAGGCCCCGGCTCGGGTGCTGCCAGCGCAGCAAGGCCTCGGCGCCGATCAGGGCGCCGCTTTGCAGATGATATTTGGGCTGGAACACCAGGAAGAGTTCGCGTCGCTCCAGCGCCAGGCGCAGCTCACGTTCCTGTTCCACCCGCAGCCGCGCGCGCTGGGTCAGTTCCTCGGTGTAAAAGCGGAAGGCGCCCTTGCCGTCGTTCTTGGCCTGGTACATGGCGGCGTCGGCGTTGCGCATCAGCGTTTCCGCGTCCTGGCCGTCGCGCGGGTAGATGCTGATGCCCACGCTGCAGCCCACTTCCACCTCCTGTTCTTCCAGGCGGAACGGCCGGGCGCAGGCTTTGACGATCTTGTTGGCGATGTCGATCACCGGATTGTCGGCTTTCTGGTTCTCCAGCAGGATCAGGAATTCGTCGCCGCCGATGCGGGCCACGGTGTCGTTGGCGCGCAGGCAGTCCTTGAGCCGGGCGGCCACTTCCACCAAGAGGCGGTCGCCGGCGCCGTGGCCGCGGGTGTCGTTGATCTGCTTGAAGTTGTCCAGATCGATGAACAAGACCGCCACGCGGCGGCGTTCGCGTTTGGCGGTCTGGATCGCGTGTTCCAGCCGCGACAGGAACAGCAGCCGGTTGGGCAGGGTGGTCAGCGAGTCGTAATGCGCCAGCTGCGCCATTTCGGCGGCGGATTTCTTGATCTGGGCGATGTCGGAGAACACGCCGACGTAGTTGCGCACCGCGCCGTCGGCGTCGCGCACCGCGGTGACGGTGAGCCAGGCCGGCGCCACGCTGCCGTCCTTGTGCCGGTTCCAGATTTCGCCTTGCCAGCGGCCGTGTTCCGCCACGGTCTGCCACAGCCGGCGGTAGAAGCCGGCGTCGTGGCGCCCGGAATGCAATAGGCGCGGGCTCTGGCCCAAGAGGTCGGCGCGGGCGTAGCCGGTGAGCGCGCTGAAGGCCGGGTTGACGTCGAGGATGCGCAGATCGGCGTCGGCGATCATCACCCCTTCCAAAGTGTGTTCGTAAACGGCGGCGGCCTGCTGCAGGGTCTGTTCGCGGCGCTTGAATTCGCTGATGTCCTGCAAGGTGCCGCTCAGGCGGACAACGCGGCCGCGGCTGTCCTGTTCCAGCGAGATGTGATGGCGCACGTGGCGGTCGCCGCCGTCCGGCAGCAGGATGCGGTGGTCAAGCTGCGCGGTTTCGCGCCGGCGCAGCACTTGGCGCAGGCAGCGGCGCAGCGGCGGCCAGTCGGCGGGCGGCAGCAAGGCGGGTAAGCGCGCCAGCGGCGGCGGGGGCCGGGCCGGGTCCAGCCGCCACAATTGGTACAGCTCTTCCGACCAATGCGGGGCGGCGTCGCCGCGCCGCCATTCCCAATGGCCTATCCGCGCCTGGGCCAGCGCCTCGCTCTGACGGCGTTGAGCGTCGCTGTGGTATTGGCTGCGCTCCAGGAAGTTGGACAGCATGTCCGCCACCGATTGCAGCATGTGTTGCTCTATCCACAGCCAGCTATGCGGCGTCGGCGCGCTGACCGCCAGCACGCCGCGCCAGCATTGGCGAGGCCGCAGCGTGGCCAGCAGCGCGCTCTGGCCGTTGTCGCCCAGCAATTGGCGCAGCGCGGCGGCGGCTTCCGGCGCGTCGGCGCTGTCGTTCAGTTGCAAGGTGCGTTGCTGGCCCAGCTGTTGTTCCAGCCAGCAGAGTTTGGAGCGGGGGATGGCCGGGGCCTCGGCCGGCGGTCCGGCCGCCCGCGCCTCGTTTCGCCATTCTCGGGCGATGCGCACTTGCTTGCCTTCGGCGTCGAGCAGGGCCAGCAGGCAGCGGTCGGCGCCCAGGAATCGTCCCACGCGCTCCAGCAGGCCGCTCATGCGCGCCCACAGCGGTTCGGCCGGTTGGCTGGCCAGTTCGGCGGACAGGCCGGCCAGTTGCGCGAGGATGTCCAGATGGCGGGTCAGCAGTTGCTCGGAGGTGAGCCGGTCGGTGGCGTCGTGGAAGGTCAGCAGCAGGCAGTCCTGGCCTTCGGCCCGCAGCGGCCGCGCGCGGATGTCGGCATGGCCGGCGTCGCCGTCCGGCCGGCGCAGCGGGGTGGCGGCGATCTGGCTGGGTTTGTCCTTGGGCAGGGCCAGCAGCGGCCGCAGGGCTTCGGCCAGCCCGCTGTCGGGCGCCAGCGCCGAGAGCGCGAGGGGATAGGCGGGCGGCTCGGCGAGGCCCAGCAATTCCATCAGCGCGGCGTTGGCGTACAGCACTTGCTGGCCGCTGGGCTCCAGCAGCAGCACGCCGTCGTCCAATTGCTCCAGCATGGCCTGGGCCGGCGGCGGCTGGGGTTTGGCGGCGGCGCTCAGCGCCGGTTGCAGCAGCTGCCGCCCCAGGCTGTGGGTCATGTCGGTGAGCATCTGCCGCGCCTGTCGTCCGGCGGCACTGTCCTGCGGCAGCGCGGGCTGGGCGGCCAGCGCGGACAGCATCTGCGCTTCGCCTATGGCGTGGCGCAGCGCGTAATCACGCACTTGCTCCAGCTGGCGCAACAGGCTGTCCAGCGACGCGCCGGCGGCGAAGGCGGCGTCGTAGCGGTTCAGCAAGTCGCGCAGACGGCGTTGGTGTTTGCCGGCGGCGGGCCCGCTATCGGCGGCGGCTGGTTTCTTGATCGTCGGCATGAAGTCTCTTTCTGCGCTCGCGCCCGCTGCGGACGCGGTCAGGTCTTGCTTCATTGTTAGGCATGGATTTCAAAAAGGCCAACCACTTAATAGCTATATGAGTGGTTCATAAAAACGCCGGCGCGTCTTGAACATGTCTTCGCGCGCGGCGGGGCGCGGACTTGCGCGGGATCCGCCGCCGGCGGGCGTTGCCGGCGGGGGTTTATGAACGCCGGAGCAGGCCGGCCAGTTCGCCGACGCGCGCCAGCGCCGCCAGATAGCGGTCGTCCAGCGGATAGCAGCAGGACAGCCGCAGCGCGTTGGGATAGCGGCCGCTGGGGGAGTACAGCGGGCCGGGCATGATGCTGATCTTTTCCGCGATGGCGGCGTGGAACAGCGCCACCGCGTCGATGTCCTCGGGCAGTTCCACCCAGATCAGGAAACCGCCGGAAGGCGCGGTGGCGTGGGTGCCGGCCGGGAAGTGGCGCGCGATCATGCCGCGGACTTTTTCCACGTGGGCGGCGTAGCGCCGCTTCAGCGCGCGCAGATGATGGTCGTAGCCGCCGGACTCCAGAAAGGCGCCCAGGGTTTCCGCCAGCACCGCCGGCTCCGCCACGGAGGAGGCGAATTTGAGCTGGCGCAGCGCGTGGCCGAAGCGTCCGCCCTCCATCCAGCCGATGCGGAAATCGGGCGCCAGGGTCTTGGTGTAGCTGGAGCAGACGATGACCCAGCCTTCGTCGTCGAAGGCCTTGACCGCAGGCGACAGGGTGTCGCCGAACTGCAGCTCGGCGTACAGCGCGTCCTCGATCAGCGGCACTTGGTGACGGGTGATCAGCCGCGCCAGCCGTTTCTTGGCCTCCAGCGGCATGGTCGCGCCCAGCGGATTGTGCACATTGGGCATCGCCACCAGCGCGTTGATGCGCTTTTCCGCCAGCAAGAGCTCCACCGCGTCGATGGACAGGCCGGTTTGCGGGTCGGTGGGGATCTCCACCGTTTTCAGGCCCAGGCTGGCGATCAAGGGTAGCAGGTTGAAATAGGTGGGCGATTCCAGGCCCACGGTGTCGCCGGGCCGGGTCACCGCGCGCAGCGCCAATTGCAGCGCTTCCATGCAACCGTGGGTGAGCACGATGTCCTGCGCCTGCAAGGTCATGCCCAGTTCCAGACCGCGGCGCGCGATCTGGGTGCGCAGCCGCAAGGAGCCCGGCGGCAGCGCGTAGCGGCTGATCATGCCGGGCTGGCGGCGCAGTATCTGTCCCATTAGCCGGCCCAGCTTGCCGCCGGGGTAGAAGTCGCCGCCGTGCGGACAGGCCAGCGCCAGGTCGATGTAGTCCTCGTTCTGCTGCGCCTCCAGCACGGTGTCGATCAGGCCCAGCACCTGCGGGCGGGTGGGCGCTGCCGGGCTGCTGAGGGTGGCGGCCGGCCGCGCCGGCGACGGCAGCCGCGCCCGCACGTAGTAGCCGGATTGCGGCCGGGCCTCGATCAGGCCGCGGTCTTCCAGCACCCGGTAAGCGGCCACCACGGTGTTCAGGCTGAGCTGGCGGCTTTGCGAGGTGCGCCGCACCGACGGCAATTTGGCGCCGGGCGGCAGCGTGCCGCGCTTGATGGCCAGCGACAGATCGTCGGCCAGTTGCTGATACAGCGTGGGGGCTTGGGGGGCGACAATGGGTTCCATGAGCACAGCTTGCCGCGCTTGGGCGGTGGTAGACAGACACAGTGCCCATGATAGGCGATGGTGACAGTTTGAGGAAACGCCGCGCTGTCACCACCGCGAAAGGTGACAGCTGCGGCTGTCGGCGCGGCGAGGCGCTGCGTAGCATGGATTGGGAAAGCGGGGCCGCGTCGGCCCCATGCATCGTCATACCGCGCCGCCGGCCGGCGCGGAGCAAGAAAGTGAAGCCCGTCATGCCCGAATTCGCCCTACTGTCCTACGTGGCAGTGATGTCCATCACCCCCGGCCCCAATAACCTGATGCTGACCGCGTCCGGCGTCAATTTCGGCTTTCGCCGCACCATCCCGCACATGCTGGGCATCAGCCTGGGCTGCGCTTTCCAGGTGTTCCTGGTGGGCAGCCTGCTGTCGCTGCTGCTGGACGGCATCCAGGCCGCGCGGCTGCCGCTGGCCCTGCTGGGCTGCGCTTATCTATTGTGGTTGTCCTGGAAGATCGCCCGCGCCGGCCAGCCGGAGGCGGGCGCGGCGGCGCGCCCGCTGGGCTTTGTCGGCGCGGCGCTGTTTCAATGGCTGAATCCCAAGGCCTGGGTGATGGTGATCAACGCCGCCATCCTGTTCATGCCGGCGGCGGACGGTCAGCGCTGGCTGGGCGCGGCCATGCTGGCGGCGGTGTTCGCCGTGGTCAATCTGCCCTGCATCGGCGTCTGGGCCTGGGCCGGCGAGCGCTTGCGCGCCTGGCTGGCCAGCCCGCGCGCCTTGCTGGGTTTCAATCTGAGCATGGGCGTGTTGATGGCGGCCACCGCGCTGTGGCTGTTGTACGACGAATTCCAGCCGCAGGGCCCGGCGCGGGCGGCCGAGGTCGCGGCCGCGCCGGCGGCGCCGCGAGCGGTGGGCACGATGTCCGTTTTTGACAGCGGCTTGTCCGTAATCAGCGTTAAATAAAGGCGGGAGAGTCCGTAGCATTCGGGCTGTGTTCAACAGCGTCCGGCCCGGACGTGAGGGAGAAACCGCCATGAAGAAAACCGCCTTGCTGGTGATTGACGCGCAAGAGTCGTTCCGCCACCGTCCGTATTGGAAGGAAGACGAGATTCCGGCCTTTCAGGACAAGTTGCAGCAATTGATCGCCGGCGCCGAGAGACTGGGCGCGCCGGTGATCAACATTCTGCACGAAGACGGCGACGCCGCCTTTTCCGCCGAGTCCGGCCTGGTGCGGCCGCTGGAGTGGCTGCGCCACCGGCCGGCCGCCACCTTCGTCAAGCACGTGCACAACGCCCTGACCGATTCCGGCCTGCAGCCCTGGCTCATCCGCCACGGTATCCAGCGCTTGATCGTGTCCGGCATCCGCACCGAGCAATGCTGCGAAACCACCACCCGGGTGGCCTCGGACTTGGGCTACGAGGTGGATTTCGTCACCGAGGCCACGCTGACTTTCGACATGAGCCATCCGCATAGCGGCCAGGTGTTCAGCGCGGCGGAGATTCGCGCCAAGACCGAGCTGGTGCTGGCCGGCCGTTTCGCCGACATCGTCAGCGTGGAGCAGGCGCTGGCCAAGCTGGCGCGCTGAACGGCGGGTATTTGATCATCGCCATCTCGACTATCTGATGTTACCGTAAAGCGATATCCAAAATGAATGCGGCGGGCGCGGCCCGCCGCGCAGCCATGGGAGAATTGCATGCAGCCCACCCTTCCGCCCGACGACATGCCGGTCTACCGTCTGCTGACCGGCCCGGACGACGCCGGCTTCTGCCGCCGCGTCAGCGAGGCGCTGGCCCTGGGCTACCGGCTGTACGGCTCGCCGGCGGCCACCTTCAACGGCGAGCGCGTCATCGTCGCCCAGGCGGTGCTGTGGCCGGGCGCGCAAGCCCAGGGAGGCGGCGATGCCGTGGAGTGATCTCTTGCAGGCGCTGGCCATCGTGCTGGTGTGGGGCGTCAACTTTGTGGTGATCAAATGGGGCGTGTCCGATGTGCCGCCCTTGCTGCTGGGCGGCCTGCGCTTCTGTCTGGCCGCGGTGCCGGCCTTGTTCTTCATCCGCCGGCCGGCGCTGCCGTGGCGCTATCTGCTGGCCTACGGCCTCAGCGTGGGCGTCGGCCAGTTCGCCTGCCTGTTCACCGCGATCAAGCTGGGCATGCCGGCCGGCCTCGCCTCGGTGGTGCTGCAATCGCAGGCCTTCTTCACCCTGATCCTGGCCGGGCTGTGGCTGCGCGAGCGCTGGCAGGCCAGCCAGATGGCCGGCCTGCTGCTGGCCCTGGGCGGCCTGGCGCTGATAGGCCTGAGCAAGGGCGGCAGCATGACGGCGGTGGGCCTGGGTCTGACCATCGCCGCCGCCTTCAGCTGGGCATTGTCCAATGTGGTGGTGAGGCAGATGGGCCGCGCCGGCTACAGCGTGCAGCCGCTGGGCCTGGTGGTGTGGTCCAGCCTGGTGCCGCCGATTCCGTTCTTCTTGCTGTCCTGGTGGCTGGAAGGGGGCGAGCGCATCGCCGCCGCCTTGGAGCATTTCACGCTGCAGGCGCTGTTCGCGGTGGCCTACCTGGCTTTTGTCGCCACCCTGTTTGGCTATGGCTTGTGGAGCCGGCTGCTGTCGCGCCATCCGGCCGGCAAGGTGGCGCCGTTTTCCCTGCTGGTGCCGGTGGTGGGCGTGCTGGCCTCGGGCCTGCTGCTGGGCGAGCGCCTGAACGCGCTGCAGGCGGCCGGCAGCCTGTTGTTGCTGGCCGGGCTGGCGGTGAACGTGTTCGGCGCGCGCTGGCTGGCGCGCTGGCGCGCGGGAGCGGCGACGCGTGGCGCTTGATATCTTTTTCGTACTGCCGCCCAATCTGCTGCTGGTGGATCTGGCCGGTCCGGCCGACGCTTTTCGCATCGCCGCGCAACTGGGCGCGCCGTTCCGGTCGCATTACATCGCGCCGGCGGCCGGCGTGCCCACCTCGCTGGGCCTGAGCCTTGAAGGTGCGGCGCCCTTGCCGGAAGCGCTGCCGGACGAGGCGCTGGTGGTGATCAGCGGCGCCGCGCATTCGATCGAGGCCTATGCGCGGCCGGAGGCGCGCGAGATCGTGCGCTGGCTGCGCCGCCGGGTGGACCCCGGCCGCCAGCGCGTGGCCAGCATTTGCTCAGGCAGCCTGCTGGCGGCGGAAGCCGGCCTGCTGGACGGCCGCCAGTGCACCACTCACCACACCCTGCTGCAGCGTTTGCAGCAACTGGCGCCGCAGGCCAGAGTGCAGCAGAACCGCGTCTTCGTGCAGGATGGGCCCATCAGCAGCAGCGCCGGCATCACCGCCGGGGTGGACCTGGCGCTGCAACTGATCGCGCAGCTGGCCGGCCCGGCGCTGGCGCGGGACGTGGCGCGCCACATGGTGGTGTATTTCCGCCGTTCCGCCGGGGATCCGGAGTTGTCGCCGTGGCTGACGCACCGCAACCATTTGCACCCGGCGGTGCACAAGGCGCAGGACCTGATCGCCGCCGATCCGGCGCGCGGCTGGCGGGTGGAGGACTTGGCCGGCCAGGTGCACGTCAGCGCCAGGCATTTGTCGCGCTTGTTCCGCGAGCACGCCGGCGTGTCGGTGCACGACTATCACACCGGGCTGCGCCTGGCGCTGGCCAGCCAGTGGCGCGGCGCCGGCCTGTCCAAGGAGAAGGCCGCGCTGGCGGCCGGATTTTCCTCGGCGCGGCAATTGAACCGGGCCGACGCCGGTGGCCATTGATGCGGGCGGGATTTTGTTTTTATTCAAGTTTTGCATAGGAATGCCGATGTTGCGGTTGACGTTCGCTTAGATCGCTTCATAATTCGAGCAATATCCAACGGTATTTGCCATGAAAACGATTCCCAGTGTTGCCTGCTTCCTGTCCGTCTTGCTGGGCTTGTCCGCCTGCGCCACCGCCGAGCGTCCGCCGCTGGCCGCCGAGGCGCCGCGCGCCGCCGCGGGGATGACGCCGAGCGGCGTCGGTTTCGTCGGTCCTGGCATTGAAACCGAAGCGCCCAAGGTGGTGGTCAAGGAAGTGAATCCCTATCAGCCCATCGTGGTGCGGGTGGTGGGCAGCGGCGCGGCGCCGTACACCTCCAGCCTGACGCCGTCGCAGCGCAAGCTGCTGGCCTTGCGCGCCGCCCGGCTGGACGCTTTCCGCGCCATCGCGGAACAGGTGCAGGGCATGAAGCTGGTGGGCAACAGCTCGGTGTCGAACATGATCGCCAACAGCGATAGCTTCCGCACTTATGTGGACGCCTATCTGCGCGGGGTCAACATCGTGTCCAACAGCATGAAGCCGGACGGCACCAGCGAGGCGGTGGCCGAGATCACGCTGGATCAGGACTTCTACAAGCAGTTCCGCCAGGCGCTGGACAAGACCGGCAGCGTGATGAAGGCTTCGCAGGAAAACGCCACGTCCGGCCTGCAGTGCGCCGAGGGCAATTGCGGCGCGGCGCGTTACAACAGCAACTACTACATGGCTCAATGATGCGGTTTCGTTTCCGTACCCTGCTGGCCGCCGCGTTTGCGGCGGCTTTTGTTTGTCCGGCCGGCGCCGAGATCATGCGCGCCGAGGGCGTGGCCTCATTGGACAACGGCGTCGCCGCCGCGCGCGAGCAGGCGCTGCAGGACGCGCTCAAGATGGTGGCGCTGCGCCAGGGCGCGCGGGTGGAGGCTTCGCAGGGGCTGGATTACGGCAGGAGCAGCGAGTCCGGCACGCTGACGCCGCTGGCGCCGGCGCAGGGCGCGGTCAAGGTGGTGAAGGAGTTCCAGCAGGGCAAGCTCTACCATGTGCTGGTGGAGGTGGACACCGCCAAGCCGTCCGGCGCCGCGCGCGGCAAGGAGGCCGCCTGCGCGATGCCGCCGGGCCGCAGCCTGCGCCGCAAGATCGTCACCACGTATTTCCAGGTGGACCGCCCGGCAGAGGCGTCCGACATGCCGGAGCTGGCCACCGGCCTGCCCACCGAGCTGTCGCGGAGGCTGGGCGCCAACCGCATGTACAGCCTGTTGGACGCCAACACGGTGTCGGTGCTGGCGGATGCGCGCGTGGCCGAGCCGGCCGCCGGCGCGGAGATCGTCCGCCGCATCGGCCAGTCCGAGGACGCCCAGTTCGTGGTGGCGGGGCGGGTGTTGGCCACCGGCGCCACCGCCAAGGGGCTGCGCAAATCGCTGTACGAGTCCAACAACACCAGTCAGCAGGGGACGTTCTACAACGGGCCGTTCGCCGGCCTGTTCGGCGGCGGAGTCAAATACGTACCCACCGAGCGCCAGTTCGACGCCGAAGTCTGGGTGTACGACGCGCTGACCGGCGCCTTGCTGGCCCGCGAGCGGGTGTCGGAGCTGGCCAAGGGCGAAGTGACGCCGAATCCGCCGCGGCCCTTCGCCTCGGCGGCGTTCTGGCAGAGCGATTACGGCCAGGCGGTGAACCGGGCGCTGGATCAGGCGGTGAGCAGGATAGGCGAGGTGATTTCCTGCATTCCGTTCTCCGCCCGCATCGTCAAACTGGCCGGCCCGCGCCAGGTCTACATCAACGCCGGCTCGCTGGACGGCGTCGCCGTCGGCGATAAATTCCTGGTCTATCAGCGCAAGAGCGCGCAGCCGGTGCGCGATCTGATCTCCGGGCGCGAGCTGGGCGTGCCGGAAACCCTGGCCGGCGACGTCGTCATCAGCCAGGTGCAGCCCAATTTCGCCGTCGGCGCGGTGCAGGCGCCGGGCAAGGTGGAAGAAGGCGATTACGTGCGCTTCATGCCGCGGCGCTGAGCGCGGCCGCCAATGAAAAAAAGCCCGCCTTCACGGCGGGCTTTTTTGCGTCGGATTTGCGTCGGAGAGTCAAGCGGGCAGGAAGGCGGTGGCCTCGATTTCGAACAGCATGCCGTCCAGCGCCAGCCGCGGCACCGGGATCAGCGTGCAGGCCGGCGCGGGCAGCGCGCCCCAGGCGGCGGCCAGTTCCGCGCCGAAGGCGCGCAGCCGCGCCTCGCTGTGATCGACGATCAGCACCGTCAGCTTGGCGACATGGGCGAGATCGGCGCCGCCGGCGGCCAAGGCGGTGCGCAGATTGACCAAGGCCTGGCGCACTTGCGCCTCGAAACCGTCGGCCAGTTCGCCGGCGGCGTTTTCACCGCCCTGACCGGCCACCAGCAGCATGCGGCTGCCGGCGTCGACGATGGCCAGATGGGAATAGCCGTTGGGCGCCGGGTCGTACAGACCGGCGGGATTGCTCAGGCGGAAGGGAACGGTTGTGCTCATCGACTTTCTCCTGTGGTGTGCCGCTGTCCCGGGATCAACGGGGCTGCGCGGCGACGACGGCCTGGTTTTGCATCGCTTCGGCGTAGCCCTGGGGCGCGAAGCGGCGGGTCAGCACCAGCAGGCTGGCGATCAGCAGCGCCAGGCACAGCCAGGCCAGATTGAAGCTGGAAGTGGCGTCGCGGATCCAGCCGGCGGCGAAGGGCGCCACCGCGGCGATCAGATAGCCTATGCCCTGCACGAAGGCCGACAACTGGCCGGCGTTGCGCGCGTCCTCGTAGTGGTGCAGCGTCAGAATCATGGTCAGCGGGAACAGGCCGCCCACGCCCAGGCCCAGCAGCGCCACCCACAGCAGCAGCAGGCCGCCGTGCGGCGCCAGCACCATGCCCAGCAAGCCGGCCAGCACCGCCAGCAACACCAGGGTCAGCCAGCCGCGCATATCATGACTGCGCGCCGACAATAGCGGGATGGTCAGGCCGGACACCACTTCCATGCCGGTCATGAAGCTGAGCATCAGGCCGCCTTGCTGCTGGCTCCAGCCCAGTTGCACGAACAAGGCCGGCAGCCAGGCCAGCGAGCTGGCGTAGACCGCGGTGCCGATGCCGAAATAAAAGGCCAGCAGCCAGGCGCGCGGGATCCGGCTGAATTGCGGAGCGCGCGCGGCGGAGCCGCCGCCGGGAGCGCGGCGCGGCGCGCTCAGCAGCCAGCAGGGCAGCGCCAGCGCCGCCAGAGCGGCCCAGGCGGCCAGGCCGTTTTGCCAATGCGCGCTATGCGCGGCCAGCCACGGCGCGCCGGCGGCGGCCAGGGAGGCGCCGCCCATGATGGCGGTGATGTAGAAGCCCATCAGCGCCGAGACCTTGTGCGGGAAATACTGCTTGATGAAGCCGGGAATCAGGGCCTGGGCCAGCGCGATGCCGATGCCGGCCATCAGCGCGGTGGCCAGCAGCGCGCCGAAGCTCGCCGGCAGCCAGCGCAGCGCGCTGGACAAGAAAATCAGCAGCAGGGCGATGACCACGCCCTGGCGCGCGCCGGCGCGGCGTTCCAGCCAGCTGCCCAGAAAGGCGCCGGCGCCCATGGTGGCCACCGGCAGCGTGGTCAACAGCGAGGCGTCGCTAAAGCTCATGCCGGTGGCGTGGCGCAGCTGGTCCAGCAGCGGGCCGATGGCGGCGAGGGCGGGGCGCAGGTTCAGGCCCACCAGGATGATGGACAGCGCCAGCCACAGCGGGCGCTGAACGGAGGTGTCTTGCTTCATGAAGTTTTGCTTTCGGTGGGGAGGGGGCGAGCTTGGGGCGTCGCTTCGGCTTGCGCTTCTCCGGGGAAGCTTTGCAGCCACTGGCTCAGCAGCGCGGCCAGTTGTTCGCGTTGCGGCGCGGCCAGCGCGGCCAGCGCGGTGTCCTGGGTGGCGATGTGGGCGCTCATCGCGCGCTC
Source organism: Chromobacterium sp. Beijing (assembly GCF_021496765.1). NCBI lineage: Bacteria > Pseudomonadati > Pseudomonadota > Betaproteobacteria > Neisseriales > Chromobacteriaceae > Chromobacterium > Chromobacterium sp. Beijing. The sequence goes on along the minus strand of NZ_CP053750.1, from coordinate 2,304,445 downwards.
AATCAGCTCCAGTCCGGCCGGGCTCAGACGGATCAGCATGCCGCGGCGGTCCTTGGGGTCGGGCAGGCGCTCCACCCAGCCGGCGCTCTCCAGCCGGTCCAGGCGCTTGCTGACCGCGCCCGAGGTCAGCAGCAGCGTGGTGTAGAGCATGGTGGGCGATAGCTGGTAGGGCGCGCCGGCGCGGCGCAGCGTGGCCAGCACGTCGAACTCGCCGTCCTTGAGTCCGAAGCGGGCGAAGTTGTCGGCCAGCGCGCGCTCCACATGGGTGACCAGCCGCGCCAGCCGGCCGATGACGCCGATGCTGGCGCTGTCCAGATCGGGCCGCTCGCGCCGCCACTGGGAGATGATGGTGTCTATCTTGTCCATGGGGGGCGATTATGTCATGGATATGTATTCCTGGGAAGATATTTTACTTAAAGTATCTTTATATGAAATTATTTGCGCGGCATCAGGCGACCCCGCGTTTGAACCGTTTCAGCCGTCCGCTTGCAGCCAGGCGGACTTGAAATCAAACCAGCCCAGGCTGTTGAGGCGCACGCCCTGCATCTGGGCCGGCCCTTGCAGCCGCAGCCAGTTGTGAAACAGCGGCAGCATCCAGCGTTGCTGGACCACGGCGGCGGACAGATCCTGGGCGCGGAACAGGCCCTGGCGCCAGCTCTGATGCCACTGCGCCAGCGGCAGCGCCGGCTCCAGGCAGCGGCGCAGCAGCGGGGTGCCCAGCACCCAGGCGGCCACCGAGTATTCCGGCCGGGTGGCGAAGTTGACCGAGCCCAGCCACACATCGGCGTCGGCCCGGCCCTGCTCCCAGTCGGCGTAGGGCAGGGCGAGGCATTCCAGCGTCACGCCGTGGGGCCGCAGGCAGCGCGCCATCGCGGCGGCGATCAATTGGTACTCCGGATGCTGCTCGTAATACGCCAGACGCAGCGCGCTCAGACTGTCCGGCGGCTTCAGGTTCAAGGCCGGCTGGGCGTGGTGCCAATTGGGCAGCAGGCCGGCGGCCGGCGCCCAGTACTGACGCACCGCCGGCGCGGTTTCATGGATCACGGCCAGCGGCGCCAGGGCCTGGGCCAGCCAGTCGCGCAGCGCGGCATCGTGCAGACGCGGGGAGCGGCCGTCGGCGAGCAGGAAGTAGACGCCGGACTCCAGCGCCATTTCGGTCTGCACGCTGGGCTCGCGCGGATTGATGCGCACTTCCAGGCCGCAGACCTGGCCGTTGCCGTGCTCCAGTTGTTCGCCCAGTTCCGGCATCATCCAGATGTCCACCTGGTCCAGCAGCGCGCGGTAGCCGAAGTAATCGTCGAAGGCCTGCAAGCACAGCCGGTGGCGGGTGTTGGCGGCGACGCGGTAAGGGCCGGTGCCCACCGGGCGCGAGGCGAAGTCGGCGCGCGCTGCGTGGTCGGCCGGCAGGATCAGCGCGGCGCTGTCGGCCAGCAGCCAGGGCAGCCATTGGTCGGGCTCGCTCAATTCCAGCGCCAGGCTGCGCGGCGACAAGGGCCGCACGGCTTGCAGATGGGAGAACAGCGGCTGCGCGCGCAAGCGCAGCAGCGAGGCCTGGACATCGGCGACGCTCAGCTCGCGGCCGTCGTGCCAGCGCACCGCCGGTCGCAGGTGGAAGTGCCATTCCAGCGGGCCCTGCTGGCTCCAGTGATGGGCGAGATCGCCTTCCACTTCCCCTTTTTCCTCATTTATCCGGCTCAGTCCGTTGAAGATCTGGCCGACCAGATGCCGTTCGGAACGGCGCAAGGGCGTGCCGGGGTAGAGGTTGGGTAAGGGCCGGTAATAAGGCACGCCCAATACCTGGCGGTCTTGGCTCCAGCGTTTGCCCAGCCGCGCCAACAGCAAGGGCGCCAGCTCGCCGCGGTCGTCGCCCAGCAAGTCCACCGCCTGCTCCACCCGGCCCTGTTCCAGCAATTGCGCGGCGCGCTCCCGCTGCAACTGCTCCGGGGCTTGCAGAAAGCGCAGTTGCGAGCGCATGCCGCGCCCGGCTTGCGCCTGCCACGCTATCCAGCCTTGCGCCTGCATCTGTTGCAGCAGGCTGCGCATGTGGCGACGCGTGCAAAACAGCAGGTCGGCCAGCTGTTGCAGGGAGACGGCCTCGGTCTGGCCGGCGAAGTGATGATGGAGCTTCTGGTATTGCTGGGCGAGCCGCGCGGACATAAGAGGAAGTTTCCTGATTGAAAGTCAGCAATTTTTATTGCCTCATATTGCGCCGACAATACTCGCATCCACAGCGGGAGTCCACAGCGATGAAAACCGATCCGACCTTCTTGTTTTACCAGCGTTTTCTCGACGGCAAAAAGCCGGTGTTCGGCTTGACGCCGCAGGCGGCGCTGGAGCGTTTGAACGAGTTGATGCAATGGCGGCCGCCGGCGGACGGCGGCGCAGAAAAAAAGCCGGGCGAACCCGGCTTGGAAGGTACTGAGGAGAACGAGGGAATTCAGAACCCGTTCAAAGTCTGGCGAGCCAGCGCCAGACATTGAAGCGGATCTCAGCGTAGGTAAGGCAGGTAGGGCGCCTCCTCGCGGATGGCGTAAGTCTTGCCGCCCAAGGTCACGCTGAAGTTGCGCGGGCCGGAGATCGGCAGATAGTAGACCACGGCCAGGCTGACGCTCTGGCCCGGCGCCAGCGACTGCCACGACGGCAGCTTGACCGAGACGCGATGGGCGTCGCCCTTCAGGCCGCCGATATTGTTGCCGCTATGGCCGACGCTGATCACCTTGAGTCCGAAGCCGGACTGGTCGGCGAAGTTGGACGGCGCCGAGGTGGGCACGTCGAACTGGAACTCGGTGCCGCCGGGCAGGGTGCTGCCGGAACGGTTGGCGATGGTCAGCTTGGGGTTGATCGGATAATTGCTGTCGCCCAGCGCGTAGCCGTCCAGCGAGAAGCCGACGTCGATGGCGGCGGTGGCAGCCGGGGCGGTGGCGGCGGGCTTGACGCTGACGGCGGCCGGTTTGCTGAAAGCGTTGTACAGCAGGCTGGTCAGCGTGGTGCCGATGAAGTACTCGCCCTTGCCGCCGTTGCGCTCCTGTTTCCAGTCGTAGTCGCCGGCCAGTTCCCAGAACATCACGCCGCCGACGTTGTTGGCGTCGACCCAGGCGGCTTTCTTGGCGATGGACTGCTCATCCTCGGTGGACAGGAACACTTTCTTGCCGGCGTTCCACAGCCACGGCGCGCTCAGGGTGTCGTTGTAGAAACGCTGATAGCTGCCGCTGAGCTGGTTTTCCGGCTTGCTCGGGTCCAGGTAGGCGGACAGATAGCTGCCGCCCTGGTTTTTCTCCAGGTTCTTGGCGTGCCACATCGGGTTGGAGCCGGCGCCCACTTCACGGCCTTGTTCGTCCAGGTCGTGCCACAGATTGTCTATGCCCACCGCGCCGTCGCCGCAGGTTTTCAGGCCGGTCGGGCAGTTGCCGCCCACCGAAGTGCCCCACAAGCCGTTGCTGCCGCCGTTGACGTTTTTCCAGCCGCGGGTGTAGTAGGGCACGCCGATATTGACGCGCGCCGCCGGCAGGCCGCCGCGGTAGTAGTGGTAGGACCAGTCGGTGTTCAGATAGCCGATGCCGCCGTATTGCGCGGTGGTGTACACGCTCCAGCGCGCCAGTTCGGCGTCCTTGCCGTCGTCGTAGAGCGCGGCGTTGGGGCCGACGAACTCGTTCCAGGCGCCGTGCAGGTCATAGGACATCACGTTGACGAAGTCGAAGTTGCGCAGGCTCTGGAAGGCTTCCATGCCGCGCAGCAGATAGCCGGAGGCCGGCACCGCGGCGGTGAGCTGGTAGTAGCGGCCGTCTTGGGAGGCGGCGCGGTCCAGCCGTTCGCGCAATGTCCGCGTCAGCGCGTTGAAGCCCTTGTTCAGCGAACCGCGGCGGGCGTTGGCGACGCTCCAGTCCAGCGGGTTGCCGGCGTCGTTCATCGAGGTCGGGTATTCGAAGTCGATGTCCACGCCGTCGAAGCCGTATTTGCGCAGGAAGGCGACGGCGGAGTCGGCGAAGGCGTCGATGCCGGCCTGGTTGACGCTGCCGTCGGCGTTGATGGTCATGCTGTAGAAGCCGCCGCTGTTGACGCGCTTGCCGTCCGCGCCGAAATAGCCGCCGGTCTCGGCCCAGCCGCCCACCGAGACCAGGGTTTTGACGCCCGGGTATTTGCGCTTGTACTGGGTCAGCAGGTTGAAGTGGCCCTTATAGGGCAGGCTGGCGTCCATTTCCGCGCCGGGCACGCCCGGCCAGCTCATGTCGGTGGCCGGGTTGCCGGGATTGTTTTCGCCCACCGACAGCCGGTTGTTGCCGTCCACGTGGGCGAAGGCGTAGTTGATGTGGGTGAGCTTGCCCCAGGGGATGTCGCTGGCGAGGTAGGCCGGCTGGCCGTTCTTGCCGGTGCGCCAGCTGGTGAAGTAGCCGATCAGCCGCTTGCGGCTGCCGTTGGCCAACTGCTCGGCGCCGCCTTTCTGGTAGGCCGCGCAATACGGCACGTCCACGCCGTCGGTGCGCGCCAGCCCTTCCGGCCGGCACAGCGCGTTGCCGGTGGGCGGAGGCACTTGCACCAGCGGCGGTTCGGTCGGGTTGCCGCCGCCGCCGTCGCACTGGCCGATCAATTTCCACGGACTGGCGTCGCTGGCGGAAGGCGTATTGCCCTGGGTCCACCATTTGGCCTCCCAGGTCTGGCCCTGGTAGCTGACGCGCTGACCGCCGGTGTAGATCGAGCCGGCGCTCCAGGCCGGGTCGGCGCAGCTGGCGGCCGCGGTTTTGATCAGGCCGTCGCGGGCGGCGGATGCCGGCGCCTTGGCGGCGGTGGGGGCGTGCTGGGCGGCCAGCAGCGCGGCGCCGGCCACGGCGGTGCCGGCCAGGCCGGTTTTCAGCAGCAGTAAGGCTTTGCTCACAGTCCATCTCCTTCTTGGAAAAAGGCGGGGCGAAAGGCCGGCGCGGCGCGCCGACTTGTATTTAAGTTGTATTAAAGTTGTATGTAAGTGGTATTGGACCTAAGCATGTGCAGGGAAGGACTAAGCACACACCTGTTCTTTTTTTCAGGTGTATTCGCGCCGTTTTTTGCTAGCGCCCGGACGAAGACGGACGCGCTGAGCGCGGCGGGACGGCCAAAGCCCGCAGCGGCGGCGTTTATGCGGTTTGGAGGCGGGAGAAGGAGACGGAGCGGCGGTCGGAATGCTGCAATGCGGCACGCCGACCGTGAATAATGGCGGAAAGAGCGAACTGTCGTTTTTCCGCGGCAGGAACTGTCGAAACCGGTTTAGTCGAAGCTCAGTTGACTGCCGGCGGCGATGGCGTGCTGGCGCGCCAGCGCGTGACGGGCGTAGCCGGTGCAGTGACAGGCGTACAGGCCCTCCGGCGCCAGTTGCTGGAAGTAGCGGCGGGTCCGCCAGACGCGCCACGGCGCCGCGCTGCGCAGGTGGAAACCGCCTATCACCGCGTGGACGCGCGGCTCGGCGCAGACTTCGCGCGCGTAGTCGACGATGTGGCGGATGCCGGAATGGGCGCAGCCGCTGAAGACGATCAGGCCTTGCTCGCCGCGGTAGACCAGGGCTGAATCGTCGGCCACCGGGTCCGGCCGGTGGCCGCTCGCGTCGACGAGGCGGCCCAGGGTGCCGCGGCCTTCGGCGTGGCGCCTCCGTGGAATCTGGCCGAGGAAGACGTAGCGGTCGGCGAAGGCGTGGGGCCGGGCGTGCAGTTGCAGTTCGAAGCTGGCTTGCAGATCGGCTTCGGCGAGCGGCGAGCCCAGCTTGCGCAGCGTGATCGGCCCCAGCCGCGCTTCGCGCGCTCGGAAGGCCTCGGGATGGGCCAGCAGCGGCAGCGGCGCCGCCGCGCGCTGGCGCAAGAGCCGGCTGAGCGCCGGCAGGCCGCCGCTGTGATCGTAATGGCCGTGCGACAACACCACCTGGCTGAGCGCGGCGAGGTCGACGCCCAGCTGACTGGCGTTGCGCAGCAGCGCGTCGCTGCGGCCGGTGTCGAACAGGATGCGGTGCGGGCCATCCTCGATCAGCAGCGCGAGGCCGGGCTCGGCGATCAAGTCCGGCCGCAGGCTGTGGTTTTCCGCCAGTACGGTGACGCGCATCGCTTATTGACCGCGCATGAACAGCTTGTCCAGCTCGCGCATCGACAGCCGGGTCCAGGTGGGGCGGCCGTGGTTGCACTGGCCGGAGCGTTCGGTGGCTTCCATATCGCGCAGCAGCGCGTTCATTTCCGGCAGCGTCAGCTGGCGGTTGGCGCGCACCGCGCCGTGGCAGGCCATGGTGGCCAGGAGCTCGTTGCGGCGCTCGGTCAGCACCTGGCTGAGGCCGAACTCGCGCACATCCTTCAGCACCGCGCGCGCCAGGTCCACCGGATTGCCGTCCTTCAGCCACACCGGCACGCCGCGCACGGCGATCTGGGTGGGGGACAGCGGCGCCAGTTCCATGCCCAGCCGCTTCATCTCCTCGCCGTGCTCGTGGGCGGTGGCCACCTCCATGCGATCGGCGGCGAAGGACACCGGCAGCAGCAAGGGCTGCATCGGGATGGTGTCGGCCTCCAGCGCGGTTTTCAGCTGTTCGTAGACGATGCGTTCGTGGGCGGCGTGCATGTCCACCAGGATCAGCCCGTCTTCGCACTGGCTGAGGATGTAGACGCCGTGCAGCTGAGCCAGCGCGAAGCCCAGCGGCGGAACGCCGTCCGCGCTTTGCGGCAGCGCGGCCACGCGCTGCGGCGGCAGGCTGTATTCCACCGGCGCTGGCGCCGGCGCGGCGGGCTGGGCGCGTTCTTCCTCGCGCAGGCCGCCGAACAGCTTGTCGTAGATGCCGGTGGCTTCCCGGGCCACGTGCAGCGGCATCGCCTGCTGCTGGTAGCGGAAGGCGGGCTGTTCCCCGGCCAGACCGGAGGAGGGCGCGGCGGGCCGGTTGAACGGTTTGTCGAACAAGGGCGCGGATTCGCCCTGGGCCAGCGCGGGCTCGACCGCCGAGTCGGCGCCGGCGATCTGAACGGTAGGCGCGGCGCCGGCGGTGGTGCTGGCCAAGGCCTTGTGCACGCTGTGGAACAGGAATTGGTGGATGGCCTGCGATTCGCGGAAGCGCACTTCGATCTTGGTCGGGTGCACATTGACGTCGACGCCGGACGGCTCCATGGTCAGGAATAGCGCGTAGGCTGGATGGCGATCGTGGTGCAGCACGTCGCGGTAGGCCTGGCGCAGCGCGTGCAGCGCGGTCTTGTCGCGGACGAAGCGGCCGTTGACGTAGAAGTACTGGGCGTCGCGGCTGGCCTTGGAGTAAGTGGGGGAGGCGACGAAGCCGCTGAGCGTCAGCGGGCCGGCGGCGGTGTCGATCTCGATGGCGGCGGCGACGAAATCCTTGCCCAGCATCGCGGCCACGCGTTCGGCCAGGCTTTGCGCCGGCAGGCGCCAGATCACCTTGCCGTTGTGGCGCAGCATGAACTCCACATGGGGTGGGCCAGTGCGATGCGCTCGAAAACGGCCTCGCAGTGCGCGTATTCGGTGTTCTCGCTTTTCAGGAATTTGCGCCGCGCCGGGGTGTTGAAATAGATGTCCACCACCTCGACGCTGGTGCCGGGCGCGTGGGCGGCCGGCTCCACCGGGTGCAGCGCGCCGTCGATGGCGATGAGCTGATGGGCGTGTTCGGCGTCCGGCGGCCGGCTGACCAGGGTCAGCCGCGACACCGAGGCGATGCTGGCGAGGCCCTCGCCGCGGAAACCCAGGGTGGCGACGTTTTCCAGATCGTCCAGCGAGGCGATTTTGCTGGTGGCGTGGCGGTCCAGCGCCAGCGCCAGGTCTTCCGCCGCGATGCCGCCGCCGTTGTCGGTGACGCGCAGGAGCTTGATGCCGCCCTGGGCCAGGTCCACCGTGATCTTGGACGCGCCGGCGTCCAGGCTGTTTTCCAGTATTTCCTTGAGCGCGGAGGCGGGGCGTTCCACCACTTCGCCGGCGGCGATCTGGTTGACGAGGTGGTCGGGCAGGCGTTGGATGCGTTTCATGGGCGGCATTGGGGCGTGATGTCAAAGCAAAAGGCCGCGCTACGGCGGCCTTGTCGATTCTACTACGGATCAGCCGCGGGCGGCCGCGCGCTTGTGGCGCCAGATTTCAATCAGCCCCGGCAGGAAGGAGACCAGGATGATGCCGAAAATCAGCAATTCCAGGTTTTTGCGCACGAAGGGCAGGTTGCCGAAGAAATAACCGGCGTAAGTGAAGCCGACCACCCAGGCGATGGCGCCCACCACGTTGTAGCGCAGGAACTGCGGGTAGTGCATCTTGCCGATGCCGGCGACGAAGGGCGCGAAGGTGCGCACGATGGGCACGAAGCGGGCGAAGATGATGGTTTTGCCGCCATGGCGTTCGTAGAAGGCGTGGGTCCGGTCCAGGTATTGCGGCTTCAGGATGCGCGGAAACTTGTCGAACAGCTTCATGCCGACGTTGCGGCCGATGGCGTAATTGGTTGCGTCGCCAAGGATGGCGGCGACGATCAGGAGCAGCACCAGCAAGTGCGGGTTCATCTGGCCCATGGCCGCCAGCGCGCCGGCGACGAAGAGCAGCGAGTCGCCGGGCAGGAAGGGGGTGACCACCAGTCCGGTTTCGCAGAACACGATCAGAAACAGAATGGCGTAGATCCAGGGGCCGTAGGCGGCCACCAGCTGGGACAGATGAGTGTCGATGTGCAGGATGAAGTCGATCAGAAAAGTGATGGCTTCCATGATGTCGTTGCGCTCGGTAAGGGTGCTGCTCGGGTTGAAAGTAAAACTGGCCGGACAAGCCGGCCAGCAATCAGAACCTTTTTAAATGAGGCTCATGAGGGAAGTGATCAGACGACCGCTTCTTCTTTTGGTTTCACCGGCTTGATCATATGTTCGCGCTTCACGCCCAGCCACAGGGCGATCGGGCTGGCGACCAGCACCGAGGAGTAAATGCCGAACACGATGCCGATGGTCAGCGCCATCGCGAAGCCGTGCAGCGCCGGGCCGCCGAACAGCAGCATGGACACCACCATCATCTCGGTGGAGAAGTGGGTGATGATGGTGCGGCTCATCGTGGCGGTGATGGCGTTGTCGATGACTTCGGCCACGCTGTGGCCCTTCATGCCCGGCTTGCGGAAGTTCTCGCGAATCCGGTCGAACACCACCACCGATTCGTTCACCGAGTAGCCCAGCACCGCCAGGATGCCGGCCAGTACGGTCAGCGAAAACTCCCAGCGGAAGAAGGCGAAGCAGCCCAGGATGATCACCACGTCGTGCATGTTGGCGATGATGGCCGCGATGGCGAAACGCCATTCAAAGCGGATGGCCAGGTAGATCATGATGCCCACGCACACCAGGATGGTGGCGGTCAGACCGTGGGTCACCAGTTCCTCGCCCACGCTGGGGCCGACGAAGTCCACTTTGCGCAGTTGCACTTGAGGATCGCCGGCCTTGAGCATGGCCATCACTTTTTCCGACAACTGGGCGGAGGTGACGCCCGGCTTGTTGGGCAGGCGTATCATCACGTCGCGGCTGCTGCCCAGGCTCTGCACCGTGGATTCGCCCAGCTTGAGCTCGTCCACCTTGTCGCGGATGGCGCCCAGGTCGGCGGACTGCTGGTACTGAACTTCCAGCACGGTGCCGCCGGTGAATTCCACGCTGTAGTTCAGGCCGCGGGTGGCCAGGAAGAAGATGGCCAGGATGAAGGTCACCAGCGAGATGGTCGTGGTGAGCCGGCCGTAGCTCATGAACGGGATGTCCCGTTTGATGCGGAAAAGCTCCATATCCGGTCCTTATCCTTTGTTTTCCGGTTTCCACACCTGGCCGATGGCCAGCGTGGTCAGTTTGCGGCGGCGGCCGTACCACAGGTTGACCAGGCCGCGGGAAATCACCACCGCGGAGAACATCGAGGTCAGGATGCCCAGGCTGTGCACCACGGCGAAGCCGCGCACCGCGCCGGAGCCGAAGATCAGCAGCGCGAGGCCGGCGATCAGCGTGGTGACGTTGGAGTCCAGAATGGTGTGCCAGGCGTGGGTGTAACCGGCCTGGATCGCCGAATGCGGCGGCACGCCGTTGCGCAGCTCCTCGCGGATGCGCTCGTTGATCAGCACGTTGGCGTCGATGGCCATGCCCAGCGCCAGCGCGATGGCGGCGATGCCGGGCAGGGTTAGCGTGGCCTGGATCATGGACAAGAGCGCCAGCAGCAGGAAGACGTTGATCGCCAGCGACAGCGCGGAGAACACGCCGAACATGCCGTAGTACAGGACCATGAAGGTGGCGATGGCGGCAAAGCCCCACAGCGTGGCGTGGAAGCCTTTCTCGATGTTTTCCTGACCCAGGCTCGGGCCTACGGTGCGTTCTTCGACGATGTTCATCGGCGCGGCCAGCGAACCGGCGCGCAAGAGCAGGGCGGTGTCGTTGGCTTCGGCCGGGTTCATGCTGCCGGAGATCTGCACGCGGCCGCCGCCGATTTCGGAGCGGATCACTGGAGCGGTCACCACTTCGGCGCGGCCTTTTTCCACCAGCACCATCGCCATGCGGCGGCCGATGTTCTCGGCGGTCACCTGACGGAAGATGGAGGCGCCGGCGGAGTCCAGATTGATGTGGACGGCGGGCGCGCCGTTTTCGTCGAAGCCGGCCTGGGCGTCGTTGATATTGTCGCCGGTCAGTTCAACGTCCTTGCGCACCAGAATCTTCTGCACGCCGCGGGAAGAGGCTTCGTCCAGCAACTCGTAGCCGGCCGGCACGTTGCCGGCCATCGCGTCGGCCATCTTGCTCGGGTCGTCTTCCACCATGCGCACTTCCAGCGTGGCGGTGCGGCCGATGATGTCCTTGGCGCGGGCGGTGTCCTGGATGCCGGGCAGCTGCACCACGATGCGGTTGGGGCCGTTCTGCTGAATGATGGGCTCGGAGGTGCCCAACTCATTGACGCGGTTATGCAGCGTGGTGATGTTCTGTTTGACCGCGTCGCCCTGGATCTTGGTGATCTCTTCCGGCTTCAGGGTCAGCGTCAGCCGGTAGTTGCCGTCGTCGCTCTTGACGGTGAGCGAGGGCAGGCTGCGGTAGACCACGTCCTGAGTGGCCTTGAGCGTGTCGGCGTCGCGCAGCTGCACTTCCAGCGTATTGCCGTTGCGCTTGATCGCGCCGTAGCGGACTTTCTTGTTCTTCAGCTCGCGGCGCAAGTCGCCTGCGTAGCGTTCCATCGTCTTGTCGATGGCGGCCTTCATGTCCACTTCCAGCAGGAAGTGCACGCCGCCGCGCAGGTCGAGGCCGAGGAACATCGGATGCGCCTTCAGGCTGGTCAGCCAGGCGGGGGAGGCGGACAGCAGATTAAGCGCGATGATGTAGTTGTCGCCCAGCGCGTGCTGGATGGCGTCGCGCGCCTTGAGCTGGGTGTCGGCGTCCTTGAAGCGGACTCGCAGGCTGGTTCCGTCGAGGAACAGGCCGTCGGGAGAGATGTTCTGCGCTTTCAGCGCCTCTTCCACGCGCGTCATCACGGCGGTGTCCACCGGAATGGATTGGCGCGAGCTGGAGACCTGGACCGCGGGAGTCTCGCCGTAGAAATTGGGCAGCGTGTAGATCGCGGAAAGGATCAGGGCCACCGCAATGACGAGGTATTTCCAAAGAGGGTAGCGGTTCATGTTTTAGTTCGGGAAAAGAAAATGAACCGGCCACCGGCAGCGCGCTGCGGTGGCCGTCGGCTGAATCCTTACAGCGACTTCAGCGTGCCTTTTTCCAGCTTGGCGGAAACCGAGCCGCGCTGAACGGTGATTTCCACGCCGTTGGCGATTTCCAGAGTCAGGAACTGTTCGCCGATCTTGGCCACGCGGCCGACGATGCCGCCCTGGGTGGCGACTTCATCGCCCTTCTGGATTTCCGACAGCATCTTCTGATGCTCTTTCATGCGCTTCTGCTGCGGGCGCACCATCAGGAACCAGAACAGCACGAAGATGGCGATCATGGGCAGGAAGCCCATCAGGTCGAAACCTCCTACTGCGGCGCCGGTGTTGGCGAAGGCGGGGCTGATAAAGGACATCAAACTACTCCCTTAGATTATGTATTGTTATGGCTGGTCGAAATAAACGGACCATTGTAGCCATGCTGGTCCGCTTTTTCCAATGCTTGCGACGGTCAGGCCTGTGACAGGCCGACCGCGCAGGTGGTTCCTCAGTTGACGCCGCGGGCGCGCTTGGCGGCGAACTCCAGGCGGAAGTCCTCGAAACGGTCTTCCTCGATGGCGCGGCGCATCTGGCGCATCAGCTCCTGGTAATAATGCAGATTGTGTATGGTGTTGAGGCGGGCGCCCAGAATCTCGCCGACGCGGTGCAGATGATGCAGGTAAGCGCGGCTGAAGTTGCGGCAGGCGTAGCACTCGCATTCCTCGTCCAGCGGCTTCTTGTCGTCCTTATAGCGCGCGTTCTTGATCTTGACGTCGCCCCACTGGGTGAAGATCCAGCCGTTGCGCGCGTTGCGCGTCGGCATCACGCAATCGAACATGTCCACGCCGTTGGCCACGCCGTGCACCAAATCCTCCGGCGTGCCCACTCCCATCAGATAATGCGGCTTCTCAGCCGGTAGCATGTCCTTCAACTCGGTGAGCATCCGGTACATCTCAGGCTTGGGCTCGCCCACCGACAGGCCGCCGATGGCGATGCCGTCGAAGCCGACCTGCATCAGGCCTTCCAGCGATTCCTGGCGCAAATCGGTATAAAGGTTGCCCTGGACGATGCCGAACAGCGCATTGGGGTTTTTCAGATCGTCGAAGGCGCGGCGCGAGCGCTCTGCCCAGCGCAAGCTCATCTGCAGCGACTTCTGCGCGGTGGCGTGATCCACCTGGCCCGGCGTGCACTCGTCCAGCTGCATCACGATGTCGGAGTTGAGCACGGTCTGGATCTTCATCGAGATTTCCGGGCTCAGGAACAGCTTGTCGCCGTTGATCGGGCTTTGGAAGGTGCAGCCTTCCTCGGTCAGCTTGCGCATATCGGACAGGCTGAACACCTGGAAGCCGCCGGAATCGGTGAGGATGGGTTTGTCCCAGCCGATGAACTCGTGCAGGCCGCCGAACTGTTCGACGATTTCCAGGCCCGGGCGCAGCCACAGGTGGAAAGTGTTGCCCAGAATGATCTGGGCGCCGATGTCGTTCAGCTCGACCGGGCTCATCGCCTTGACCGAGCCGTAAGTGCCCACCGGCTGGAACACCGGCGTCTCCACGGTGCCGTGGTTCAGCTCCAGCGTGCCGCGCCGCGCGCCGCCGGAGGTTTTATGTACGGTAAACTTCAGCATGATTCGGGGATTGCTCTGGTATGTTTGTTTAGCAAAATCAGCCGGCTAGTATACCGTAAGCCGCGCCCGCTGGGGCTTTGTCGCGGTTTCTTCCTCGCGGCGGATGAAAAAAACGCTTGCCAAGCGTGGCGGGCTTGTTTAGTATTCGCAGCTCGACGACAGGCACGTAGCTCAGCTGGTTAGAGCACCACCTTGACATGGTGGGGGTCGTTGGTTCGAGTCCAATCGTGCCTACCAAAATTCAAACGCATGGAGCGTTACAAGTGTCCAACTTGCGAACTACCACAACCCGACATACTCACGCTAGCTGAGCCTTGCGGGTTGTTCCATGCAAAAAAAGTGCGGCTCAGGCCGCACTTTTTTTTTATCCTACGCTTTCTAAAAATTTCTCTCTCGCCTTGTTGGAGTTGACATGCCAGACATTCGCTTGCCGGACGGCTCGATCCGTTCGTTCGATAAACCGGTAACGGTTCATGAAGTGGCCGCATCCATCGGCGCAGGCTTGGCTCGCGCGGCGCTCGCCGGCCGCGTGGACGGCGCGCTGGTGGACACCTCTTACGCCATCGACCGCAATGCCGACCTGGCCATCGTCACCGACAAGGACGCGGACGGCCTGTCCATCATCCGCCACTCCACCGCCCACTTGCTGGCCTATGCGGTAAAGGAGCTGTTCCCGGAAGCCCAGGTCACCATCGGGCCGGAGATCGAAAACGGCTTCTACTACGATTTCGCCTACAAGCGCCCGTTCACGCCGGAAGACCTGGCCGCCATTGAAAAGAAAATGGCCGAGCTGGCGAAGAAAGACATCCCGGTGGAGCGTTACGAGCTGCCGCGCGACGAAGCCATCGCCTACTTCAAGAGCATAGGCGAGGCCTATAAGGCCGAGATCATCGAATCCATCCCGCAGGGCGAAGTGCTGAGCCTGTACCGCGAGGGCGAATTCACCGACCTGTGCCGCGGCCCCCACGTGCCGTCCACCGGCAAGCTCAAGGTGTTCAAGCTGATGAAGGTGGCCGGCGCCTACTGGCGCGGCGACAGCAAGAATGAAATGCTGCAGCGCGTTTACGGCACCGCCTGGGCCAAGAAAGAAGACCTGGACGCCTATCTCTATATGTTGGAAGAGGCGGAAAAGCGCGACCATCGCAAGCTGGGCGTGCAACTGGACCTGTTCCACCTGCAGGACGAGGCGCCGGGCATGGTGTTCTGGCATCCCAAGGGCTGGCAGCTGTGGCAGAGCGTCGAGCAATACATGCGCGAGAAGCTGAACCGCGAAGGCTATAAGGAAATCCGCACCCCGATGATGATGGACGCCCATCTGTGGGAGCGTTCCGGCCACGCCGCCAACTACCGCGAGAACATGTTCATCACCGAATCGGAAAAGCGCGACTACGCGGTCAAGCCGATGAACTGCCCGGGCCATGTGCAGGTGTTCAATAGCGGTCTGCGTTCTTATCGCGATCTGCCGCTGCGCTACGCCGAGTTCGGTTCCTGCCACCGCAACGAGCCGTCCGGCGCGCTGCACGGCATCATGCGCGTGCGCGGCTTCGTGCAGGACGACGGCCACATCTTCTGTACCGAAGATCAGATCAACCAGGAGGCCAAGGATTTCCATCGCCTGGTGATGGAAGTGTACGAGCGCTTCGGCTTCGACAAGGTGGCGATCAAGCTGGCGCTGCGTCCGGAAAAACGCATCGGCGAAGAATCCACCTGGGACAAGGCGGAAGAAGGCATGCGCGAAGCGCTGCGCGCTTGCGGAGTGGAGTGGGAAGAGCTGCCGGGCGAGGGCGCGTTCTACGGCCCCAAGATCGAATACCACATCAAGGACGCGCTGGGCCGTTCCTGGCAGTGCGGCACCCTGCAGCTGGACTTCATGCTGCCGGAGCGTCTGGACGCCGAATACGTGGCCGACGACAACAGCCGCAAGCGCCCGGTGATGCTGCACCGCGCGGCGCTGGGTTCGCTGGAGCGCTTCCTCGGCATCCTGATCGAAAACCACGCCGGCGCCTTCCCCTTGTGGCTGGCTCCGGTGCAGATGATGGTGATGAATATCACCGAAGCGCAGGCCGAATACGCGGCCAATGTGGCCGCCAAACTGCGCGAACAAGGCTTCCGCGTTGATCTTGACTTGAGAAACGAGAAGATCGGCTATAAAATTCGCGAGCACAGTCTGCAAAAGTTGCCGTATCAGATCATCGTCGGCGACAAGGAGAAGGCTGGCGAGTTGGTTGCCGTACGCTCCCGCGGGGAAGACCTGGGGCAGCTTACGCTGGATGCGCTGATTGCGCGCCTCAAGGCTGAGATGCCTGGGGCCTGATTCCGGCGACGGCAGGCATTGAGTTTAGATTAATAGGAGATTTGGCTATAGCTCAGGAACGCGAAGCACGGATCAACGGCGAGATTACCGCCCGTGAAATTCGTCTGGTAGGTAAAGAAGGTGAGCAGATTGGTGTTGTCAGTCTGCGTGAGGCAATGGCGCTGGCGGAGGAGGGCGATGTGGATCTGGTGGAGATTTCCCCGACCGCGCAGCCTCCGGTATGCAAGCTGATGGACTACGGCAAGTACAAGTACGAGCAGTCCAAGAAGCGTCACGAAGCCAAGCAGAAGCAGAAACAGGTTCAGATCAAGGAAATCAAGTTCCGTCCGGGCACCGACGACGGCGACTACAACGTCAAGTTGCGCAACTTGACCCGATTCCTGGCTGACGGCGACAAAGCCAAGGTCACCCTGCGCTTCCGCGGTCGTGAGATGGCCCACCAGAACATCGGTTTGGAGTTGCTTAAGCGTGTCGAAGCCGATTTGTCCGAAATTGCGGTGGTTGAGCAGTTTCCCAAGCTGGAAGGCCGCCAGATGGTCATGATGATTGCGCCGAAGAAGAAATAATCGGTATAATCATCAAACTGACACGGCAGGGTTCGCTCTGCCGTGTTGATTTTGTAGGTCGGCAACGATCTGCCCAAAAGCGTGACACGATGGTTTTTCAAGCGTTTCCGGATTCGTCCGGCAGCCACCTCGCGTCTAATCTAATCAAAATTCAGCAGGAGCAGTCCATGCCGAAAATGAAAACCAAGTCGAGCGCGAAAAAGCGTCTCAAAGTACTGGGCAATGGTGGTGTAAAGCGCTCTTACGCGTTCAAGCGTCACATCCTGACCAAGAAAACCACCAAGAACAAGCGCCAACTGCGTGGTACTACCATGGTAGATAGCACCAATATGGCCTCTGTTCGCGCAATGATGCCCTACGCTTAAGGAGACTAAGATATGCCACGCGTAAAACGCGGTGTAACCGCTCGTGCTCGTCACAAGAAAATCCTCGCACTGGCGAAAGGCTATCGCGGCCGCCGGAAGAACGTCTATCGCATCGCCAAACAGGCGGTGATGAAAGCCGGTCAGTACGCCTACCGTGACCGTCGTCAGAAAAAGCGTCAGTTCCGTCAACTGTGGATTGCTCGTATCAACGCAGCTGCTCGTGAAAACGGCCTGCCGTACAGCAAATTCATGAACGGCCTGAAAAAAGCCTCTATCGAAATCGACCGCAAGGTCCTGGCCGACCTGGCCGTGTTCGACAAGCCGGCTTTTGCACAGATCGTCGAAAAGGCGAAAGCAAGCCTCGCTGCTTAATCGCCCGGACGGATCAAAAGGGAGGCAATCTTGCCTCCCTTTTTTTTGATGCGGCCCGGCCGCAGGCATGACTCAAGATCAAGACGGTTGGCCAGACTCGCCCGAGTGCTGGGGCGCGTGTGGCCAGCTTTCTTTCGCATACGGTGTGGAACACGATGAACAACGTTGACGCGATTCTCCAATCCGGTCTGGCCGCGGTAGCCGCGGCGGCCGATCTTCTTGAACTGGAGCAGGTCAAGGCCCGCTATCTGGGCAAGAGCGGCGAGTTGACCGAACTCCTGAAACAGCTGGGCAAGCTGCCCGCCGAAGAGCGCAAGGCCGCCGGCGCCACCATCAATGTGGCCAAGCAGGCTTTTGAGGCCGCGCACAAGCAGCGCCTCGACCAATTGAACGCCGCCAAGCTGGAGGCGCAACTGGCCGCCGAGGCGCTGGACGTAACCCTGCCGGGGCGCGGCAGCAACGGCGGCGGCCTGCACCCGGTGGCGCTGACGCTGGAACGCATCGCCGGCCTGTTCCGCACCATGGGTTTTGAAGTGGCGGACGGCCCGGAGATCGAAACCGATTTCTACAATTTCCAGGCGCTGAACATCCCGGAAAACCATCCCGCGCGCGCGATGGCCGACACCTTCTACGTGGAAGGCGGCGACGTGCTGCGCACGCATACCAGCCCGATCCAGGCGCGCTTCATGATGAACAATCAGCCGCCTATCAAGATCGTGGCCCCGGGCCGCGTATACCGCGTGGACTCCGACGCCACCCATTCGCCGATGTTCCACCAGATGGAAGGCCTGTGGGTGGAAGAGGGCGTGTCCTTCGCCGACCTCAAGGCGGTGGTGACCGACTTCCTGCGCCGTTTCTTCGAGCGCGACGATCTGCAAGTGCGCTTCCGTCCGTCCTTCTTCCCCTTCACCGAGCCCTCGGCGGAAATCGACGTGTTGGGCGAGCGCGGCTGGCTGGAAGTGGGCGGCTGCGGCATGGTGCACCCCAATGTGTTGCGCAATGTCAACATCGACCCGGAGCGTTACACCGGCTTCGCCTTCGGCATCGGTCTCGATCGTTTCGCCATGCTGCGCTATGGCGTCAACGACCTGCGGCTGTTCTTCGAGAACGACCTCAACTTCCTGAGACAGTTCAACTGATCGCGTACGGAGCCGAATACTATGCAATTTTCCGAACAATGGCTGAGAAGCTGGGTTAATCCGTCGCTGAGCACCGACGAGCTGTCCTACCTGCTGACCATGGCAGGCCTGGAGGTGGAAGAAGTCAACGCCGCCGCGCCGGCCTTCAGCGGTGTGGTGGTGGCCGAAGTCAAGGAAGTGGCCAAGCACGAAAATGCCGACCGCCTGCGCGTGACCAAGGTGGACGTGGGCACGGGCGAACTGGTGCAGATCGTCTGCGGCGCGCCCAATGTCGCCGTCGGCCTGAAAGTGCCGTGCGCCTTGCCCGGCGCCGCGCTGCCCGGCGATTTCAAGATCAAGCCGACCAAGATGCGCGGCGTCGAATCCAACGGCATGCTGTGCTCCGGCAAGGAGCTGGGCGTGCCGGACGAGGTCGACGGCCTGCTGGTGCTGCCGGCCGACGCGCCGGCGGGGCAGAGCATACGCGACTACCTGGGCCTGGACGACCAGCTGTTCACGCTGAAAATCACTCCCAACCGCGCCGACTGCCTGTCCATCCGCGGCATCGCGCGTGAAGTGGCGGCGCTGACCGGCGCAGAACTGGCGCCGGTGGCCATTCCCGCGGTGGCCCCGGTCATCGACGACGCGCTGTCGGTGAGCATAGACGCCGCCGCTGGCTGCGGCCGCTACCTGGGCCGCGCGCTCAAGGGCGTCAACGCCGCCGCCGCCACGCCGGAATGGATGCGCCGCCGCCTGGAGCGCGCCGGCCTGCGTTCGATTTCCGCCGTGGTCGACATCACCAACTACGTATTGTTGGAACAAGGCCAGCCGATGCACGCCTTCGACCTGGCCAAGCTGGACGGCGGCATCGTCGTGCGCATGGCCAAGGACGGCGAAGAACTGCTGTGCCTGAACGAGAAAACCGTCAAGCTCAAGTCCGATTACATGGTGATCGCGGACCAGACCAAGGCGCTGGCCATCGCCGGCATCATGGGCGGCGAGCACAGCGGCGTCACCGCCGCCAGCACGGATATTTTCCTGGAAAGCGCCTTCTTCGCGCCGGAAGCGATCGCCGGCAAGGCGCGCGAGCTGGGCTTCGGTTCCGATTCTTCCTTCCGTTACGAGCGCGGCGTGGACTTCCAGCTGCAGCGCGAAGCGATGGAACGCGCCACCCGCCTGGTGCTGGACATCTGCGGCGGTCAGCCGGGTCCGGTGGTGGAGGCCGTGGCCGAACTGCCGCGGCGCGGCGAGGTCAAGCTGCGCGTGCCGCGTTGCGCCAAGCTGTTGGGCGTGAGCTTGAGCAGCGCGCAGATCGGTGAAATTCTGGGACGGCTGGGCCTGGCGCACCGTCTGGACGGCGAAGTCTTCACCGTGGAGGTGCCGTCCTTCCGCTTCGACATCGCGATTGAGGAAGACCTGATCGAGGAAGTGGCGCGGGTATACGGCTACGACGCGATCCCCGCCGACGCGCCGCGTTCCGGCATGCGCATGCTGGCGCAGCGGGAAGAGCTGCGGCCGCGCGATCAGATCCGCCATCTGCTGGCGGCGCGCGACTATCAGGAAATCGTCAGCTACGCCTTCGTCGACGAGGCCTGGGAGCGCGATTTCGCCGCCAACGAGCAGCCGGTGCGCCTGATCAACCCGATCGCTTCGCAGATGAGCGTGATGCGCTCCACGCTGATCGGCGGGCTGGTGGACGTGCTGGTGGGCAACCTCAACCGCAAGCAGCCGCGCGTGCGCGTGTTCGAAGTGGCGCGCGTGTTCAAGAAATCCGCAGACTGGTTCGATCAGCCGGAAAAAGTGGCCGGCCTCGCCTGGGGTCCGCGCTTGCCGGAGCAATGGGGCGTCAAGGCCGAACGCGTCGATTTCTTCGACGTCAAAGCCGATGTCGAAGCCCTGTTGCACCCGCGGCGCGCGGATTTCTGCAAGGCCGCGCATCCGGCCTTCCATCCGGGCCGTTGCGCCGAAGTACTGGTGGACGGCGTGGTTGTCGGCGTGATCGGCGAACTGCATCCCAAGTGGGCGCAGCAATACGATCTGCCCAGCGCGCCGGTGCTGTTCGAACTTGACCTGGCGGCGGCGGAAGCGCGGCAGCCCATCAAGGCGCAGCCGGTGAGCAAGTTCCAGGCGGTGCGCCGCGATCTGGCGCTGGTGGTGGACGAGGCGGTGGAAACGGCCCAATTGCTGGCCTGCTTCGCCAAACACGGCGCCGCCATCGTCAGCGAAGTGGCTTTGTTCGACGTTTATCGCGGCAAAGGCGTGGAAGAGGGCAAGAAGAGTCTGGCCTTCCGCGTGATGTTGCAGGACAATAGCCGCACGCTGACCGACGAAGACGTGGAGCCGGCGCTCAAGGCCCTGCTGGACGGCGTTGCCGCCGAGCTGGGCGCTCAGTTGCGCTGAGCCCAAGGCGTGGAGCCCGCCGCGGAGTCGGCGGGCTTTTGAATGATTAGAAATATTGATGTGTGAGAGGGTGACATGACTTTGACCAAGGCTGAGCTGGCCGACATGCTGTTCGATCAAGTGGGTTTGAACAAGCGTGAAGCCAAGGACATGGTTGAATCGTTCTTTGAGGAAATTCGCCAGGCCCTGGAGTCCGGCGATTCCGTCAAATTGTCCGGTTTCGGCAATTTCCAATTGCGCGACAAGCCGCAGCGTCCGGGTCGCAACCCCAAGACCGGGGAAGAGATTCCCATCACCGCGCGACGTGTGGTAACGTTCCACGCTAGTCAGAAACTCAAGGGAATGGTCGAGCAATTCCATGCCAACAAGCAAGGCTGATCTGCCGCCGATACCGTCCAAGCGCTACTTCACCATTAGCGAGGTGAGCGAGCTCACCGGCGTCAAGCCGCATGTGCTGCGCTATTGGGAGCAGGAATTTTCCCAATTGCGCCAGGTGAAGCGCCGCGGCAACCGCCGTTATTACCAACATCACGAAGTGTTATTGGTCAGGCGCATTCGCGGTCTGTTATATGACGACGGGTTTACCATCCACGGCGCCCGCCAGCGTCTGGGCGCGGACGGCCAAGAAGTGCGCCCGGCAACGGCCCAGGAAGTCAGGACCGAGTTGGAGGCGATTTTGGAATGGCTTGATTCAGGGCTTGGCAAAAATCAAAAAGCAGTTTAGAATACGTTTCTCTCGAGTCGGGGCGTAGCGCAGCCTGGTAGCGCACCTGCATGGGGTGCAGGGGGTCGGAAGTTCGAATCTTCTCGCCCCGACCAAAGAATTCCAAAAGTATCAAATATTTAAAAGCTCTGCGTTTGCAGAGCTTTTTTTATTTTCCCCTCCAAATATTAGAAATCCTTCTAATTCCATCCCCTTCAATGAGTCGAATTCAGCGGGCGATTTTTATTGCCCGATAGACGGCGGCGAACCATTTGTTTCTGCGCCTGCCGTATTCCTGTGGCCGCCGCGGAGATGCGCGGCGGCGTATCGCCGACTTTTGTGAGGATTGCCATGTTGCATGTAGTAGCCGTGATTACGGCCAAGCCGGGCCAGCGCGCCGTAATTTTGCGCGAGTTGAATGCGATCGTGCCTCTGGTACGCGAGGAAGAGGGCTGCATCGAGTACGGCCCGGCGCTGGACCACGCGGATTCGCCGCAGCCGTATGGCGCGGACAGCCTGGTGGTGATAGAGAAGTGGACCAGCAAGGCGGCTTTGGACCGCCACCTGGACGCGCCGCCGCTGCGCGCCTTCGTCGCCGCGACCGAGGGCGCGGTGGCCGGCCTGGCCGTGCATGTGCTGAACCCGGCCTAAGAACCTGTTTACAACCTGCTACGCGTTGGCGATGCGGCGTTGAAAACCGCCTAGAAATGCTCATGCACCACGAATGCATTCCGCTTTCTCAGCGGTTTTCGCCTTGTCTCGCCCTCGCTCGCGAGACGCTGAACAGACCCAAACGCTGCTTACCGTTCCCCGCCGGCCTTGCCGGCTATTTTTCTGGGCGGATGTCGGTCAGAGGCGCTTCGATGGGCAGCCGTTGCAGCTCGCTGTTGAAAAAGCTGCGCTCGCCGCGCCGCAGCGATGGCAGCAAGGCCTGGAGGCGGGACAGCGCGTCCGCGGCCTCCCGGCCGGCGCCCTGCTCATGCAGCAGGAACCAGGCGGCTTCCAGCAATAGATTGGCTTGTTGCAGAGGAGGGAAGGCGGCGTTGCCGGCGAGTTGCTCGTCCAGCGCCAGGACCGCCGCCGAGGACCAGCGGCTGAAGCCCTTGGCCGGAGACAAGGAGGCGTGCAAGGGCTGCAAGGCCGCGATGGCGTCTTCCAGCGCCAGCGGTTGCTGGGCGCGGAAGGCCGAGAGGCTGCGCGAACGCGGCGGCGGGCAGTTGCCGCGGGCGATGCGCAGGATGAAGATCAGATTCCAGGCGGAGCCGCTGCCGTAGCCGAAGCGGTCGCAAATCCATTCGGACAGCCCAAGCCAGCGCATCGCCTGCAACTGCACCGCGCCCACGCGTTGCTCGCGTTCCGGGTCGACCAGCCCCTGCTGCCAGAACAGCCACAAGCACCAGCCGATATTGGCGGCCACATGTTGGGCGGCGTCGATGGAGTCCGCCTCGTAAGCCGCTTCCAGCGCGCCGCTCAGCGCTTGCAGCGCCGCGCCGGCCTCGTCCCGTTGGCGCGCGGCGCCGGCGCCGCTGGTGGCGGCGTGCTTGTGGAGCAGGGCCAGCAGGTTCAGGCATTCGAAGCGCACGCGCGGGTTGTAGCGGAAAACCGGCTGCAGCTCCGGCGAGGTTTGCAGGTGTTCCAGCGCGGTCCGCGCCGCGTCGGCGTCGCCTTGGGAGTAACGCTCCCAGGCTTTGACGATGCAGGCCATCGCGGCGAAGGTGGGATGGGCGTGATGGACGCTGCCGGCGTCCAGCACTCGGTCCAGCCGCTTCAACGCGCTGCGGCTGCCGTCCAGTTGAGCGCTGCGGCGCAGGGCCAGGCTTTCTTTCATCAAGGCCAGCGCTTGCTGAAAATCGTCTCCGGCGAATTGACGCGCGACGTGGAAGGATTCCGCCACCTGGCGGCTGGGGCGGCGTCCGAAGCCGTCGTATTCGTCGCGGATGGCCTGCGCCATCTGTTGCCAAAAGCGCATGTCGCGCATCAGATAGGACAGATCGCCGGCCGGGCTTTCCGGTTTTTCCCGGCGAAGACCGAGGAAGTGCTCCAGCCAATCCCGCTCCACCTCGACGCCGCCGGCGCGGAAACGCAGCCGCGAGGCCATGTCGGCCGTCAGCCAGAACGGACCGCGGCTGCGTCCGTTCAGCGGCAGGGTGGCGATGGGCCGGCCGCGCGCGGCGCCCCAGCCGGCCTGCACGCCCCAGCGGGCGAAGTCGGCGAACGCGCGCGAGATCAGCATGCGGATATTGTTCTGGCCGGGAAAGCCTAGCCGCAGGGCGGCGGCGGACACCGCGCCGTCGCCGAACTGCTGGGCGTGCCAGAGCCGGGCCAGCAGCCAGACGGATTGGCCGCGGGCGGCCTCGCCCTTGACGCGGTAGGGAGCGGACAACTCGATTTCGATGAGGTCGGGAGCTTCTGTCATGGTTGGAATGGGGGCTGAACAGGAGGCCGGCAAGGCGGGGAGCGCTTGCCGGCGAGGAGGCGATGTCGCCGCGGGGCGCTTACCACAGCCGGTCGATGTCCCCGGGATGGAGCGCGATCTCGCAATCTTCGAAACGCGACGCCAGCCGCCTGGCCTTGTCGCTGAAAAAGCAGGCCATGGTCGCCTTGTCGAACTGGCTGCTGGGGAAGGGCGCGGCCGGCGTGCCGCCGATCAAGACGGCGCCCGGCAGTTCGCTCCAGCCGCAGCTTTGGTAAAAGCGCCGCAGGGGGCGGTCGCAAGTGAAGATGCCGAGATCGGCGCCGTTGGCCTGCATGGTTTCGCGCGCGGAGGCGGCCAGCAGCCGGCCCAGGCCGCGGCTGCGGTCCTCGGGCTGGGTGACCATGCAGCTGATGCCGCTGGCCTGGAAGTCCTCGCCGGCGTGGCGCAGCGTTTTGCTGAGGATGTCCAGCGCCGACAGCACCCGGCGGTTTTCCACCAGCAGCAGCGACAAGGGCGCGAGCGCCGGGTCGTGGATGGGCTCGGGACCGGCCGGCGGCTCTCCGGGCCAGGCCAGGTTTTGTAGCGCCAGCACTTGCATGCGCAGTTCCGCGGGCACTTCCGCTTCGGGGAAGATCAGTATCTCCATCGGCTGGCTCTCCTCGCAATGGACGGGTATGGTCGAGCTATATGATAACAGCCGCCAAGGGCGCGGGAGAGAGACAGTCATGGCGGAAACGACGGCCGGCCCGCGGGCGGCTTGGGATGCCGAGAGCCGGGCCACCTGGGAGGTGGCGCGGCGCTACCACGAATGCTGGCGCGCGCGCGACGCGCGGGCGGCGCTGGCCTTGTTTCATCTGGAGGTCGAATATTGCGATTTCTACCGCAATCTGACGCTGACTTACGCCGATTTGCCGGCCTATCTGGCCGAGAGCATGCCGGACGGCGGCAAGGAGAGTTTGCAGCACACCGACCGCATCCGCGTCGACGGCGACACCGCCTTCATCCAATACCGCTATGTGATCCGGCTGGCCTCCAGCGGCAAACTGGCCAGTTTTCAAGGCGGCGAGGCGATCCGGGTGCGGGACGGCCTGATCGTCTCCGTGCATGAGTACTGTACGCCGGTGCGTTTGAGCGGGGAGCGGACCGGCGATCGCATCGGTTTGAACCCGCAGCGGCTGGCGCGGCTGCTGGCGGACCTGCAAGCCTATTTCGCCGAACAGCGGCCCTATCTGGACTGCGAGCTGAGCCTGGGCCAGGTGGCGCAGGCCACCGGCTACACCCGCAATCAGATCTCCCACGTCTTGAACCAGGCGCTGGGCCTGAGCTTCTACGCCTGGCTCAATCAGCAGCGCGTCCGCCATCTGCTGGCGCTGCCGCGGCCGCCGGCCGCTCCGCTGGACATGGCCTTCGCCGTCGGCTTCAAGTCCGCCTCCACGTTCTACAAGGCTTTCCGTCTGGAAACCGGCACCACGCCGCAGCGCTACTTTTCCGCCGATTCCTAGCGGTCCCGCGCGCACGACGCGGCGCGGGCGCCGGCTTAGTCTGTTCGGGTCCGCCCCAGGTTCGGGGCTATCGCCAAGGAGCATTCATGGGGATCGAGTCCCAAGCTTGTCTGTGGCTGGATCAAAGTCCCGCGGCGCGGTCCTGGCCGCCGTTGACGCAGTCGGCCCGCTGCGACGTGGCGGTGATCGGCGGCGGCTACACCGGCCTTTGGACGGCTTACTACCTCAAGCGCATGGCGCCGGAGCTGGATGTGGCGGTGTTGGAGGCGGAAACCTGCGGCTACGGCGCGTCCGGACGCAACGGCGGCTGGCTGATAGGCGGGCTGGCCAATCAGGACGTCCATTTGCTCAGTCTGGACGGCGAGCGGCGCGAACACGCGCGGCGGCGGCTGTACGGCATCGTCGACGAAGTGGCCGCGGTGTTGGCGCGCGAAGGCGTCGAATGCGATTTTGCCCATGGTGGGGTGCTGTACGCGGCGGCGCGCTATCCGGAGCAGGAAGCGATGGGACGGAACTGGCTGCGCGAACTGCGACGGGCGGGTCACGGCGAGGCCGACTTCCGTTGGCTGGACCGCGAGGAAGCCCGGGCGCAGCTGGGCGCGAGAGACGTGCGCGGCGGGGTGTTCTCCCCGCATTGCGCGGTGGTTCAGCCGGCCCGGCTGGCGCAAGGCCTGGCGCGGGCCGCGGCGCGGCTGGGCGTGCGCATTCACGAGCATAGCCCGGTGCGCCGGCTGGCTCCCGGAGTGGCGGGGCTGGACGGCTGCGACTTGAGCGCGGACGTCATCGTGCCGGCGCTGGAGGGCGCGGCCGGGCAGTTTTCGCGTTTGGGCCGTTGCCTGCTGCCGGTGCAGAGCCTGCTGCTGGCCTCCGAGCCGCTGTCGGCGGCGCAGTGGGACGAGATCGGACTGGGGCGCCGCCAGGCTTTCGGCGATTTGAGCCGGATGGTGACTTACGGCCAACGCAGCGCGGACGGTCGCCTGGTGTTCGGCGCGCGCGGCGGTTACCGGCTGGGCGGCCGCGCGCAGTGGGACTTCGACCCTAACGGCGCCGAGTTCGCCTGGCGCGAGCGCTTGCTGCGTCGGCTGTTCCCGGCCTTGGGCGCGACGGCGGCGCCCTACCGCTGGGGCGGCACGCTGGGCGTGGCGCGCGCTTTCACGCCCTACGCCTTGTTCGACCGGCGCGCCGGCATCGCCATGGCCGGCGGCTACGGCGGCGAGGGCGTGGGAGCCGCCAATCTGATGGGGCGCACGCTGGCGGAATTGATTCTGGAGCGCGACGGCGATCTGGCTTCCATGCCCTGGGTCATGCCGGAAGGGCGTTTGGAGCGGGTGCGCCGCTGGGCGCCGGAGCCGGTGCCGTGGCTGGGTTACCACCTGGTGCGCAGCGCTTACGGGCTGGAAGAGAAACTGTGCGCCGACGGGAGCGCGCCGGCCTGGGCCCGGCGCGGCGCGGGCAAGCTGGCGGCGGCCCTGGAGGCTTTGCTGGCCTGATGGCCGGCGCGCGATATCGGGAGAGCATTCATGTGGCGACGCATTGGGGTGGGGATCTGGGTCTGCTGCCTGGCCGTTCCGGCGCAGGCGGCCGAAGAGAAGGTGCTGAACGTCTACAACTGGAGTCATTACATCGGCAAACAGACCTTGCGGCGTTTCGAGAGCGAGACCGGCATCAAGGTGCGTTACGACGTATACGACAGCAATGAAATCCTGCAAGGCAAATTGCTGACCGGCCGCAGCGGCTACGATGTGGTGGGACCGTCGATGAGCTTCCTGGCCAATCAGCTGGCGGCGGGCGCCTTCCGGCCGCTGGACAAGGGCAAGCTGCCCAATTACCGCCAACTGGACCCGGCGCTGCTGCGGCAGCTGGCCGCGGCCGATCCCGGCAACCGTTACGCGCTGCCCTATCTGTGGGGCACCACCTCGGTGGCCATCGACGAAGACCGGGTGAGGCGGGCGCTGGGCGGCGCGCCACCGCCGGCCGACGCGCTGGCCTTGTTGTTCGACCCGGCTTACGCGTCCAAGCTGCGCGGCTGCGGCGTTTCCATGATGATGTCCCCAGCCAGGTGGCGGTGCAGGCCTTGATCTACCTGGGCAAGGACCCTGGCCGGAACCGGCCGGAGGATCTGCCCGCCGTCGCCGACCTGCTGCGCGCGGTCCGGCCCTATGTGCGGGTGTTCACCTCCACGCCCATCAATGATCTGGTCAACGGCGAGCTTTGCGCGGCGATGATCTATTCCGGCGACGCCTACATCGCCGCGCGTCGCGCGGGCGAGGCCAAGAGTCCGCGCAAGATCCGCTACCTGCTGTCGCCCAAGGGCGCGGAGTTGTGGGTGGACACTTTCGCCATCCCCAAGGACGCGCCGCATCCGGACAACGCGCATCGCTTCCTCGATTTCATGATGCGGCCGGAGGTGATGGCGGAAATCAGCAATGAATTGTTCTATCCCAACGCCTTGCCGGCGTCGCGGCCTTTGCTGGATGGCGCGCTGACGGCGGACCGCAACCTCTATCCGGACGCGGCCGGCATGAGCAAGCTGCGCGGCCAGGGACGGGTGCCGCCGGCGCTGCAAAGGGAGCGGGTGAGGCTGTTCAATCAGTTCAAGAACAATAGCTATCGCTGAAGGATTCCGAGGGTCGGCCCAGCAATTGGGCCGGCGTGCGGCCGAAAGTCTGTCGGAAGGCGGCGATGAAGGCGCTGGGGCTGTCGTAGCCGCAGCGCCAGGCGGCGGCGCCGACCGGCTGGCCGGCCGATAGATATTCCAGCGATTTCAACAGCCGCAGCCGACGGCGCCAGGCCTGGAAGCTGAGACCGGTCTGCTCCGGAAACAGACGGCTCAGGCTGCGTCCGCTGAGGCCGGCCCATTGCGCCCAGTCGTCGCGCGAGCGCGGGTCTTCGGGGCCTCCGTCAGCGCGTCGGCGACCCGGCGCGCGCGCCGGTCTTGCGGCAAGGGCAAGCTCAGGCGCAAGGGCGGGCAGTGTTCCAATTCATCCAGCAAGACCTCCAGCAGCCGCAGCTCTCTGGGAAGGGGTGGGGCGGAAAAATCCAGCGCGCGCCGCATGATGGCGGGCGGCAGCGCGTCGCAGGAGATGGCTTGCGCGTCGGCCGGCAGCCGCGCGCAGGCCGCGGCGGCGAAGTGCAGGCTGATGCCGTCTATCAGGCCGTGGCGGTGCGAGGCGTGGCGCACGCCGGGAGGAATCCAGGCCAGGTGGCCGGGCGGCAGCCAGAGCCGGCCGCCGTCGGTGGCGATGTTCAGCACGCCGCGGCGCAGCAAGCTGAGCTGGCCGCTGTCATGGCTGTGCCAGGCTTCGGGGTCGGCGTCGTCGTGACGGATGCGGGCGGCGGCGAGCAGCATGGTTTGGCCTGTTTGAGATATTAGATGACATTATAGCGATAACACGCCATCAGCGCCCGGACGGATACTGGCCATTGTGGCGGGACGGGTTTCGGCCGCGCCGCCCACCGTCGATATCACCCCTCTATAAGGAGTCAAACCATGCAAGACAGCGCTATCGCCGTGGTGCGCGAATTATTCGAATGCGCATTGCTGCGCCCGGAACTGGACGAAAACCGTTTGGCGAAGCTGGTGCATCCCGATTATCGCCAGCAGGCGGACGGCCGCAGCTTGGATTACGCCGATTTCATCAAGCATTTGCGCCATCTGAAGCAGACGTGCAGCCGGGTCGATCTTGAAATCCTGAGTTGGGCGGAGCAGGGCGAGCGCGTGTTCACTCGCCATCGCGTCGCCGCGGACAAGCGGGACGGCGGCCGGGTGAGCATGCTGGTCATCGCCGAATTCCGCGTGCAAGACGGCATGGTGCGCGCCTGCGACGAACTGACGCATATGCTGAGCGGAACGACCGAGGACCGGGATCTGGGGTCCCGCCACTGATGCGGGCTTGACCGGGTTCGCAAGCGCCCGGCGGCCTGCCGGGGCGGATCGTCGTCCTGGAGGCCGTTGAAGTCCGCGGCGCAGCGGCGAGGGCGAAAAAAATGGACCCGGCGGGTCCATTTTCATTTGGAGGCGATCGAATCAGGCTTCCGGCACATTCAGCGAGTTGATGCTGAAGCCGGCGTCGACATAAGTGATTTCGCCGGTGATGCCCGAGGACAGATTGGACAGCAGGAAGGCGGCGGTATTGCCCACTTCCTCGGTGGTGACGTTGCGGCGCAGACAGGACTGTCCGGCGGCCATGGCCAGCAGCTTGGAGAAGCCGGAAATGCCGGCGGCGGCCAGGGTCTTGATCGGGCCGGCGGAAATGCCGTTGACGCGGATGCCGTCCTTGCCCAGGCTGGCGGCCATGAAGCGCACCGAGGCTTCCAGGCTGGCCTTGGCCAGGCCCATCACATTGTAGTTGGGGATTGCGCGCACCGCGCCCAGGTAGGACAGGGTCAGCAAGGCGGCGTTGCGGCCCTGCATCATCGGGCGCGCGGCCTTGGCCAGCGCCGGGAAGCTGTAGGCGGACACATCGTGGGCGGTCTGGAAGGCTTCGCGGCTCAGCGCGTCCAGGAAGTCGCCTTCCAGCGATTCGCGCGGGGCGAAGGCGATGGCGTGGACCAGGCCGTCCAGGCCGTCCCATTCCTTGCCGAGATCGGCGAACAATTTATTGATTTCTTCGTCGTTCTGCACGTCGCAGCGGAAAACCAGCTTGGAGCCGAAATCCGCGGCCATTTCACGCACGCGGTCTTCCAGTTTGTCCACCACATAGGTGAACGCCAGTTCCGCGCCTTCGCGATGACAGGCCTGGGCAATGCCGTAAGCGATGGAGCGGTTGGAGATCATGCCGGTAATCAGAATCTTTTTGCCTTGCAGAAAGCCCATTTGGAGTCCTTCTCGGAATAAACAGCTGCGCATTATACCGAAGCCGGGGCGTTTCAGCAGCGGCATTGTCGGCCAGGTCGGACGCTTTCCGGTGGTATATAAGGAAAGAGCGAAGCGCGGAGCGCGCCGCGCGCGCCGGATTTCCGGTTGCCCCGGCACTCCGCGCTTGCTACCATCACACATCAATTGCAGTAGTTGCGCCACCATATAAATAGCGAGGAAACCATGAGCGATCTGATCCACCACGTAAGCGATGACAGTTTCGATACCGATGTTCTGAAAGCCGACCTGCCGGTGCTGGTCGATTACTGGGCCGAGTGGTGTGGTCCGTGCAAGATGATCGCTCCCATCCTGGACGAAGTGGCCAAGGAATACGAAGGCCGCCTGAAAGTGGTCAAGCTGAACATCGACCAGAATGAGCTGACGCCGCCGAAATTCGGCATCCGCGGCATCCCGACGCTGATGATTTTCAAGGACGGCCAGGTTGCCGCCACCAAGGTGGGCGCGCTGGCCAAGAGCCAGTTGACCGCCTTCATTGACAGCCAACTGTAAAGCGTCTATTCTCCAGCAAAATCTCAAAACGGGTAGCGATTGACGCGTTGCCCGTTCCATTTTTACGCCACCCTCCGAATTCAGCGTTCCGCTAAATCGTTACCGAGTCGACCTACGGCTGCTATGCACTTATCTGATCTAAAACATCTTCATGTTTCCGAACTCGTTGAAATGGCCATTTCCAACGAGATCGACGGGGCCAACCGACTGCGCAAGCAGGACTTGATCTTCGCCTTGCTGAAAAACCAGGCCAAAAAAGGCGAGAGCATTTTCGGTGAAGGTACCCTGGAAGTGCTGCCGGACGGTTTCGGTTTCCTGCGCAGCCCGGACACCTCCTATCTGGCCGGCCCGGACGACATCTATGTCAGCCCGTCGCAGATTCGTCGCTTCAACCTGCATACCGGCGATTCGATCGAAGGCGAGATCCGCACCCCGAAAGACGGCGAGCGTTACTTCGCGCTGGTCAAGGTGGACAAGGTCAACGGCGAAGCGCCGGAGAACTCCAAGCACAAGATTCTGTTCGAGAACCTGACGCCGCTGTTCCCCACCGAGCAGTTCAAGCTGGAACGCGACATCCGCGCCGAAGAGAACATCACCGGCCGCATCATCGACCTGATCTCGCCGATAGGCAAAGGTCAGCGCGGCCTGCTGGTGGCGCCGCCGAAGTCCGGCAAGACCGTGATGCTGCAGCACATCGCCCACGCCATCACCGCCAACCATCCGGAAGCGGTGCTGATCGTGTTGCTGATCGACGAGCGTCCGGAGGAAGTGACCGAGATGCAGCGTTCGGTCAAGGGCGAAGTGGTGTCTTCCACCTTCGACGAGCCGGCCACCCGCCACGTGCAAGTGGCCGAGATGGTGATCGAGAAGGCCAAGCGCCTGGTGGAACACAAAAAGGACGTGGTGATCCTGCTGGACTCCATCACCCGTCTGGCGCGCGCCTACAACACCGTGGTGCCGGCCTCCGGCAAGGTGCTGACCGGCGGCGTGGACGCCAACGCGCTGCAGCGCCCGAAGCGCTTTTTCGGCGCCGCGCGCAATGTGGAAGAGGGCGGCAGCCTGACCATCATCGCCACCGCGCTGATCGATACCGGCAGCCGCATGGACGATGTGATCTACGAAGAATTCAAGGGCACCGGCAACAGCGAAATCCATCTGGAACGTCGCATGGCCGAGAAGCGCATCTTCCCGGCGCTGAACATCAACCGTTCCGGCACCCGTCGCGAAGAGCTGCTGATTCCGCAGGACCAATTGCAGCGCATCTGGGTACTGCGCAAGCTGCTCTACCCGATGGACGATCTGGAGGCGATGGAATTCCTGCAGGACAAGATCAAGGCCACCAAGTCGAACCAGCAGTTCTTCGACTCGATGCGCCGCTGAGCGGAAATGCTCGCAAGAATGCCAGGCTGCCAGCCTGGCATTTTTTTTGCCCGCGTCGGCCGGCGTCGTTCAGGCGCCGGCGCGCGGGTTTTTTGTTAATACCGATGGCGGCGCCGACAGCGGGGCCGCGATTTGGCCTAAGATGGAGCAAGAACATCGCCGGCGCGTTGGCCCGGCGAGCGGATGACGGCAGGGGACAATAAAATGTGGTCGATGGAGGCGGGAGAAGCGGCCGACTGGATTGCCGGTCGGCTGTCGGCTTATGACTTTACCGGCAGGGTGGGCGATTTCAGCTTCCGGCCGGCCGACGGCGGGCTGCGGCCGGCGGCGGTGCTGGTGCCGCTGGTGTGGCGGCACGAGGGGCCGACGGTGATGTTGACCCGTCGCGCGGAGAACCTGCCGGCGCACGCCGGCCAGGTCAGCTTTCCGGGCGGCAAGCTGGAGCGGGACGACGGTTCGGCCGAGCGCGCCGCGCTGCGCGAAACGCGGGAGGAGACCGGGCTGGCGGAAAGCCATGTCCGGCTGCTGGGCCGCTTGCCGGATTATGTGACGATTACCGGCTTCGTGGTGACGCCGGTGGTGGGCCTGGTGTTGCCGCCGTTCGAACTCTGCCCGGAGCCGGGCGAGGTGGCCGAGGTGTTCGAGGCGCCGCTGCCGCTGCTGATGGATACCGGCGCTTACCAGCGCCACAGCCATCAGGGCGACGACGGCCAGCTGCGGGCCTATCTGTCGCTGGATTGGCAGCGCCACCGCATCTGGGGCGCCACCGCGGCGATGTTGTGGCTGCTGTCCGACGCCTTGGGCGTGGCCGGGCAGGAGCCGCCGCCGTTCAGATCATGTCCAGATCGTTGAAGAGGATGTTGCGGCCGGCGACCTTGGCTTCGTAGAGCAGGCGGTCGGCGCGCGCCAGCATCAGTTCCGGCGTGTCGTGCGGCCGCCAGTCGGTCAGCCCGCCGCTGAAGGTCACGCTCTGGTCCACCAGCGGGAAGCGGGTCTGGCTCAGCACCACCTGGACCCGTTCCATCACCTTTTGAGCGTCGCGCAGACGCGTGCAGGGGAAAATCACCAGGAATTCCTCGCCGCCCACCCGCGCGCTGATATCGGTGTTGCGCGTGGTGTCGGTCAGCGCGTTGGCCACCGCCACCAGCACATTGTCGCCGGCCTGGTGGCCGTGGCGGTCGTTGAATTGCTTGAAGTGGTCGATGTCGAACACCGCGATGGTCATCGACTGGCCGTAACGCTCGCAGCGGCTGATTTCGTCTTTCAGCATCATGTCGGCGTAGCGCCGGTTGTACAAATGGGTCAGCGGATCGGTGGCCGCCATTTCGCTCAGTTGCTGATTGCTTTCCTGCAATTGCTGCTCCAACTGCTTGCGGCTGGAAATATCGTAGAGCGCCACCAGCGTGGACGGCGGGGTGCGTTCGCCCAGGGGCCGCAGCGAGACGATGACCCAGAGCCGGCTGTGGTCCTCCAGCTCCAGTTCCATTTCCTGATTCTCTATCTCCTGGCCGGCTTCCAGCCACTGCTCCAGCGGCTGTAGTCGAAAAGGCAGGTTGAGGATGTCCGAATCCTCCTTGGTGCCCGGCGCGCGCGGCGGCAGTTGCAACATGGCGCGCGCGAGCGCGTTGGCCCGCTGGATGCGGCGGGTTTTGGGGTTGACCAGCAACAGCGCCAGCGGCGCGGTGTCCAGGATCAGCTTCGCCTCTCCCTCGCTTTGTCGGATCAGATCGGTGCTGCGGCTCAGCAGGGTGTGCTGGCGCAGATTGGACAGATAGTTGCGCAGGGCCAGCAGCGTCATGCCGGCGATGAACAGCCAGCCTAGCAGGGCCAGCATCGCCTTCTCCTGCACCGAGCGGGTGAAATCCTTGCGGGCGAGGCCCACGGCCACTTGGAAGGGATAGCGGCCGGTCTGGCTCTGGCTGTACAGGCGGGTGACGCCGTCGATATTGGACGGCGCGCTGAATTGCGCCTGATTGCCGTCGCGGCTGAGCAGCTTGGCCGGCTGCAGCGGTCGGAATTGCCGCTCTAGTCCCTTGGGGGGCTTGGGCCAGCGCGCCACCATCAGCTGGCGTTGGTCCAGCACCAGGATCTCCCCGTGCTCGCCCACGGTGACGCGCGAGACCTCGTCCTGGAAGAAGTTATTGGCGATGACGCCGGCGGCCATGCCGATGACGTTGCCGCCTTCGTCGCGCAGCTTGCTGGCCAGGACGATGCCGTGTTGTTCGGGATTGTGCTGAGCGGCGGTGTAATTGTTTTCCGGGTCTTCGTTGCGATGCAGCCAGCGGCAGAATTCATTGTGGGGCTGGCGCACGATGGCGGCCTGGCGACTGGTGAAGATGGCCTGGCAGGCGCTGTCTATGATTTCGATCCGGCTCAGATAGGGCGCCAGCTGCAGTTGCTGCTGCAGCTGCTGATACAGCTTCTGCTGTCCTTCCTCGCCGCTTGTGCCGGTGTGAAGCAGGGTCTGGACCTGCGGCAGCTGGCTGCTGCTTTGCAGGATCAGGCCGGCTTCGCTGATGCCGGCGGCCAGCCGTTCCGCCAGCAATTGGCTGAGGCCGTTGGCCTGGCGCAGCGCGTTTTCCTCTTCCTGGTGATAGGTGTTGAGCAGTTCCAGGGCCACCAGCGCCAGCGTGCCGAGCAGGAAGAGGATGGAACCCCAGATCGCATAGCGTGCCGGGCGTTTGTTCCGTTTGCGGAGGTTGAAGTCCATGACGCTCGTTATTGGGGGTTATGAACCAGTTATAGCGCTAGGCGGCGGAGTATGACAGGGGCCCGCCGCCGGGCCCGGACGGCGCCTCAGGCCGCGGTGAAGCGCATGGAAAGGTCGACGGCGCGGACGTCCTTGGTCAATTTGCCCACCGAAATGCGGTCGACCCCGGTTTCCGCAATCGCGCGCACGGTGTCGAAGTCCACGCCGCCGGAGGCTTCCAGCTGGGCGCGGCCGGCGGTCAGCCGCACCGCTTCGCGCATTTGCTCCAGCGACATATTGTCCAGCAGGGCCAGCTTGGCGCCGTGGAGCAGCGCCTCTTCCAGTTGCTCCAGCGTTTCCACTTCGATTTGCAGGCTGACCTCGGCCGGGGCCAGCTGTTGCGCGGCCCGCAGCGCGGCGGCGATGCCGCCGGCGGCCATGATGTGGTTTTCCTTGATCAGGATGCCGTCGAACAAGCCGACGCGCTGATTGTCGCCGCCGCCCGCGGTCACCGCGTATTTCTGCGCCAGCCGCAGGCCGGGCATGGTTTTGCGGGTGTCCAGTATCCGGGCGCGGGTGCCGGCCACGGCGTCTACGTAGCGGCGGGTTTCGCTGGCGACCGCGGACAGGGTTTGCAGGAAGTTCAGCGCGGAGCGCTCCGCGGTCAGCAGCGCGCGGGCCGGGCCGTCGATTTGGCACAGCACGGCGCCGGCGGCGACCTGCTCGCCTTCGGCGGCCAGCCATTCCACCCGGCAGCGGGGATCGACCTGGCGGAAGCATTCGTCGAACCAGGCCTGGCCGCACAGCGTGGCCGCTTCGCGCGCCGTCACCCGCGCCGCGCCGGCGCTGTGTTCGGGAATCAGCAGGGCGGTCCAGTCGCAACGGCCGATGTCTTCGGCCAGGGCGGCGGCGACCTGTTGGGCGATCAGGTGAGGGGCGGGCAAGGCGGGCATGCGGGACTCTCCAAGAAAACGTCATTGTACCCAATGGCGGCGGATTGGTGCGCGCGCTCTGGTATCATTCGAAATGGATATATAAGCCGATAGGTAGGCCATGGATTTACCCGCATCGTTTTTCCCCGACGCCGCGCTTTGGCTGAGCAACGGCGCGGCTTTGTCCTTGTTGGCGCTGGCGGCGCGGCGGGTGGCCTGGCGCGGCCTGCCCTTGCCGGCCTGCAACGCCTGGATGGGCGCCTGCGTGCTGGCGCTGGCCTTGTGGCTGCTGCGCGGCGGCGTGGCCCCCGGCTTGTCCTTCCATTTGCTGGGCGCCGGCCTGTTCACCTTGATGATGGGGCCGTGGCTGGCCTTGCTGGCGCTGGCGCTTCCCTTGCTGGCATTGGCTGTGAGCGGACAGGCCGATCCGCAGGCGCTGGGCCTGAACTATCTGAGCATGATTGTGCCGCCGG
Organism: Chromobacterium sp. Beijing; assembly: GCF_021496765.1. Lineage (NCBI taxonomy): Bacteria > Pseudomonadati > Pseudomonadota > Betaproteobacteria > Neisseriales > Chromobacteriaceae > Chromobacterium > Chromobacterium sp. Beijing. The sequence continues at coordinate 2,268,630 of NZ_CP053750.1, read as the reverse complement.
TGGCGCTGTCGGCCGCGGCGCTGCGTTTGAGCCAGCGCGTCCTGCCCAGCAATCTGTTCGTCTATGTCTTCGTCAACGGCTTCCTCGCCGGCGGGGCCGGCATGTTCGCCGCCGGCTTGTCGGGTTTGCTGGCCTTGGGCCTGGCCGGCGCCTATCCCTGGGACCAGTTGTTGGAGGAGACGCTGCCGTTCTATTTTTTACTGTCGTGGTCGGAGGCCTTCACCACCGGCTTGTTGGCGGCGGTGCTGGTGGTTTACCGACCGGAATGGGTGGCGACCTTCGACGACGGGCGCTATCTGGGACACAGGCGCCGCTCGCCGTGAGCGGGCGGCCTTTTACACGCTAAAGGAGAAACCATGCCCTTCGCTTTATGGAGCATTTTGCTGGCGGCCTTGCTGCCCTTGATCTGGGCCGGGGTGGCCAAGGCCGGTTCGCGAGTGGACAACCACAAGCCTCGGGAGGCGATGGCCCAGGCCAGCGGTTACCGGCTGCGCGCCAATTGGGCGCAGCAGAACGCCTGGGAGGCGTTCCCGACTTTCGCCGCGGCGGTGTTGGTGGCTTGGGGGATGCATGTGCCGCCGGCGTTTCTGGACGCCGCCGCCGCGGTTTTCATCGCGGCGCGGATCGCGCACGGCTTGCTGTATCTGGCCGACCGGGCGGCGCTGCGTTCCCTGTCCTGGTTGATCGGCCTGCTGACGGTGGTGGCGATTTTCTGCAAGGCCGGCGGGGTGTTCTAGCGCGGTTAGGCCTAATCCAGCCAGCCGTTGGCGCGCAGCGCGGCCTGCACCTGGTCCAGGCCCTTGGTGTGGAAGGCCTGCCAGCCGGCGCGGCGGGCGGCGTCCACACATTCTATATTGTCGTCGAAAAAGGCGATGCGCTGCGGGGCCGCGCCCAGCTCGTCCTGCACATGGCGGTAAACCGCGTCGTCCGGCTTGCGCAGGCCGATCAGGTGGGAGGCGAACAGCCGGTCGAAGCGGTGCAGCAGATCGAATTCGCGTTCGATCTTGCCCCAGTGCAGCGCATTATTGTTGCTGAGCACGGCCAGGCGGTGGCGTTCGCCTAGCCGGGCCAGCATCTCCGCCGCGCCGGGGTAGGCGCCGCGCAGCCAGCTGTCCAGTTGCGCGGTCATGTCCGCCGCGCCGATGTCCAGTCCCAAGTGCTCGGCCATCGCCGCGCTGAAGGCCTCCGGCGTGCAGGCGCCGGTGTCCAGTTCGGCGATCCACGGCGTTTCCATCCAGAAGCGCCGGGCCTGTTCCGGGTCCAGCTTGCCCTGGGAGAGCCGCACCAGCGGATCGATGCCGTTCCAGTCCACCAATACTCCGCCCAGATCGAATACCAGCACATCTACGCTTGAATGCATTGCTTAGCCTTTTGTCTAGGGCGCGAACGGCTCGCGCCTGCAGTTTAGAGAACGATGGGTTCCGGCTCCAGTTCCACGCCGAAGCGTTGACGGACTTCCGCGCGCACCTTGTCGGCCAGCGCGCGCATCTGCTCGCCGCTGGCGGCGCCGTAGTTGACCAGCACCAGGGCCTGGCGCGCGTGCACGCCGGCGTCGCCGTCGCGATGGCCTTTCAGCCCGCACTGATCGATCAGCCAGCCGGCGGCCAGCTTGACCTTGCCGTCGGCGGCCGGGTAGTGCGGCAGCGTCGGATGGCGCGCCAGCAGCGCCTGCGCCTGTTCCGCCGGCAGTACCGGATTTTTGAAGAAGCTGCCGGCGTTGCCCAGCTCGGCCGGGTTGGGCAGTTTGCTCGAGCGGATGCGGATCACCGCGTCGCTGACGTCTTGCGGCGTGGGCGCGGCAATGCCGGCGGCGTCCAGTTCTTGCTGGATGTCGCCGTAGCCGGTGCGCAGCCGCGGCGCGCGCGACAGGCGGAAACGCACGGCGGTGACCAGCAGTCGGCCGGCGGCCTCGTGCTTGAACACGCTGTCGCGATAGCCGAAGCGGCAGTCGGCCTTGCTTAGCGTCAGTTCGGCGCCGCCGCGCTCTAGATCGGCGCAGACGACTTGGTGGATGTGGTCCTTGGCCTCGACGCCGTAGGCGCCGATGTTCTGGATGGGGCTGGCGCCGACGGTGCCGGGAATCAGGCTGAGGTTTTCCAGGCCGTACCAGCCTTGCTCCAGGGTGTGGAGCACGAAATCGTGCCAGTTTTCGCCGGCGGCGGCCTCGACGATCACGTCCTCGCCGCTCTCCTCCAGCAGACGGACGCCGCGCAATTCCAATTTGACCACCAGGCCGGGGTAGTCGCGGGTGAACAGCAGATTGCTGCCGCCGCCCAGCCACAGCACCGGCCCGGCCCGGTAGGCCGGGCTGTCCAGCAGCGCCGGCAGCTCCGAGAGCGCGTCCAGCCGGCAGAAGTCGCGCGCGCGCGCGTCCATGCCGAAGGTGTTCAGCGATTTGAGCGGATGATGGTGGCTGAAGCTCAGGCTCATGGCGCCGGTTCCGTTTGAAGTTGTCGATGCAGGCGTCGGCGGCTTTCGCCGGCCAGGTAGCGGGTCAGGAATAGCGCGGCCACGCTCAGGCTGATCACCAGCGCGGTCCAGAAGCCGAACACGCCCATGGGCTTCTTGCTCAGCCAGTCGGTCAGGCCCAGGGTGATGCCCAGGCCCAGGCCGACGCACCAGAACGACAGGATGTGAATGATCATCGGCACCGTGGTCAGCTTGTAGCCGCGCAGGGCGCCGGAGGCGATGGTCTGGGCGGCGTCGGTCAGCTGGTAGACGGCGGCGAACAGCAGCAGGGTGGAGCCCATCGCGATCACGCGCGGGTCCGGCGTGTACATGCGCATGATGGGCTCGCGGAACAGCAGCACCACCAGCATCGCGCAGAAGGCCATGCTCAGGCCCAGCAGCAGGCCGACGCCGGAGCTGAAGCGCGCGGCGCGGTAGTCGCCGGCGCCGACGTGGTGGCCGACGCGAACCGACATCGCGGTGGCCACGCTCTGCGGCAGCATGTAGATGATGCTGGAAAAATTGAGCACGGACTGGTGAGTGGCCACCACCACGGTGCCCAGTTCGGCGATCAGCAGCGCGATGAAGGAGAACAGGCTGACTTCCACGAAAAAGGACAGGCCGATGGGCACGCCCAGCTTGAGGAAGCCGCGGTACATGCGCCAGTCCGGGCCGCGCAGCCGCTCCAGCAGCCGGAACTGGCGGAAGTTGCGATGCCAGCTGACATAGGCGAGCAGGGCCAGGCAATTGAACCAGAACACGATGCCGGTGGCCCAGCCGCAGCCGGCGCCGCCCAGCTTGGGCAGGCCGAACAGGCCGTGGATCAGGATGTAGTTGAGCGGAACGTTCAGCGCCAGCGCCAGCAGGCTGACCACCATGATGGCCTTGGGGCGGCCCAGGCTGGACGCGTAAGCGTGCAGCGCGCGGTGGGTCATCGCCGCCGGCATGCCCACGGCGGCGCCGGTGATGAAGAGCATCACCTTGTCGGTCACTTCCGGCGGCAGGTGCAGCCACAGCCGCAGCGCCGGCTCCAGCGCCATCATCATCGCCGCGCCTAAGAGGCCGATCAGCAGGCCGAACCACAGGCCCTGGCGCGCGGTGTCCTTGAATTTGTCGTGCTCGCCGGCGCCCAACTGGTGGGCCAGGATGGGATTGAGCGCGGTGACGATGCCCATCAGCGTGACGTAGAAGGTGATGAAGACGCTGGCGCCCAGAGAGACGGCGGCCAGGTCGTCGGTGCTGACGCGGCCGGCCATCACCGTATCGACGAAGGCGGTGGCCACCTGGGCGATCTGGGCGATCATCATCGGCAAGGCCAGCCGGCTGATTTGACGGGCTTCCAGCAGCACGGCCCCGCGCGGGGCGCGATTGATTTCAAACAGCATGGGAGTAGGGCGGGATGGCACGGAGAACTGGCCATTATACCGGCTGCGGGGCGGGCTTGTCTTTGTCGCGCCATGACAATGGGGCGACATGGCGCGTGCCGGGAACGCAAGGCGCTCCCGGCGGCGCGGGAGACGGGGTCAGAAACGCGCGGGCGGGTCGCGGCGCAGATCGCAGCTGATCAGCAGCTCGCCGCCGAAGCGGGCGTTGATGCTGAGCGCGTCCAGCAGGGAAATGTCCCGCACGGTCAGTTGTTCGCCGTTGCGGTCCAGGTCATAGCCCAGTTCATGGGCGAAATCCGCCAGCTGCTGCAGGGCGGGGGCGTCGGCCGGCGTGAGCGGAGAGGCGCTCAGGCTGCCGCAAAGGGGGCGAGGTCTTCCCACGGCGTCGAAATTGGCAAAAGAAAAATCGGTATAGCTGTCTTGCAGGCAGTCGTACATGGCGGTTCTCCAGTCGGTTCGGTCGCGGTTCGCGCGCCGGTCCTGAGTATCGCCGGCGACGCTTTAGCAGGATTTTTGGGCGCCCTGCAAGTTGTCATTAACTCGGCGCCAGCCGCGCATGCCCGAAATGGAAACGGGGCGCGGCTCATGCATCGATCCGAAGCGACGGGTCCGCTTAACTGCCTGTACGGGTAAAACAAAACCCGCCTACGACTAAGAGCGCAAGCGGGTTGACCGTTTTAACGCTTTAGCTGGCATTTGTTAAGCGCCCGCAAGCTGTGTCAAATCGGCGCATGAACGTCAGCCTATGCCTTTGGCTTTTGGCTGTCAATCCCCTTGCGGAGCGTCCGCGGGCCAGTCGGCCAGCCAGCCGCGCCAGTGCGGCTCCGGCTGCGTGGCGACGACGGCGCGCAGGCCTTGCCTACAGGCCTGGTGGGCGCCTGAATCCAGCGCGCCCTCCACCCATTGCTGGCGCAGCCACAGCAGATGGCAGCTGGCGGCCTGGCGCGCATTGTGTTCCGCGAGCGCGCCGACGTCGCCGGCGCGGTACAGTTCCCAGCGCCGCGGGCCGTTGAGCTCGGCCTCGCCGGGCAGGCCGCACAGTCGGGCCAGTTCGCCCTGCGGGGTGGCCAGCTCCGCGTGGCCGCCGCTCAGGATCTCGCTCAGCGAGACCTGAGACGAGCAGTCCGCTCCGGCGCGCAGCTGTTCCGCCAGCGGCAGGCCCAGCGCCAGCGCGCGGTGGCGCAGCACCGGCAGTTCCAGCCGCGCGCCGTCCCAGCTGACCAGCCGCGCCCGGCTGTCGCGCAGCAGGTTCAGCCAGTCCGCCAGCATCGCGGCCTCGTCGCCTGCGTCGGCGGCGAGCCCTTGGACGAGACGGGTTTGCCCATCCTGTTGCAGCACGCCGGCGATGGCGACGACGCGGTGCAAGTGGAAGGGGATAAAGTCGGTGCCGCTCTGGGCGCGACAGCGCTGCAGCACGAAATCGGCGACGTCGGCCTCCCCGATTTCGCCGTCCAGCTGGTAGAGCTGGCGGATGGCGGGCACGTTGGGAATGGTCTGGAGATGAAAGCTGAGAGTAGGGCGCACGGGAGGGGTCTTGTCGGAGTCGGCGAATCGGCAGCGATTGTATGCCTATCGCCGATGGGGGGCAATTGGCGGCCATGGGCGCTGCGATGCGGCGGGATATGGCGGCGAATTGTATTTTCTGCAAAGAATAGGGATATAATCGCCGGCTTGACTACCTACTAGTCTTGCGAATCCTGGCATTCCAAGTCGACTATCTTCTCATAATGATCCGCAAGTTTATCCGTAAAGTACTGGACCTGCCCGCCGGCATGGGCAAGCGCCGCACCAAGGCGCGCGTGATTCCTCTGCCGCAACACGGCATCCGCCGAGACCAGCTCAGCTCCGCTGCGCTGAAAGTCACCACCCGACTGCAGGAGGCCGGTTTCGCCGCCTATGTGGTGGGCGGAGCCGTGCGCGACTTGATGTTGGGCGTGTCGCCGAAGGATTTCGACGTCGCCACCAACGCGACGCCTGAGGAAGTGCACCGGGTGTTCCGCCGCTCCCGCATCATCGGCCGGCGTTTCCGCATCGTCCACGTGATGATGGGACCGGAAACCATCGAGGTGACCACTTTCCGCGGCGGTTCGGTGGACGACACCAATGAAACCGGCCGCATCATGGCCGACAACAGCTTCGGCAGCCAGGAAGAGGACGCGCACCGCCGCGACTTCACCGTCAACGCGTTGTTCTACGATCCGTCCGACGAAACCGTCATCGACTATCACCACGGCGTCAAGGACTTGCGCGCCCGCAAGCTGGTGATGATAGGCCAGCCGGCGCGCCGTTATCAGGAAGACCCGGTGCGCATGCTGCGCGCGGTGCGCCTGGCGGCCAAGCTGGGCTTCGATATCGACGAGGCCACCCGCAAGCCGATCCGCACCCACGCCCATCTGCTGAAGAAAGAGCCGCCGGCGCGCCTGTTCGACGAAATGCTCAAGCTGCTGATGTCCGGCCAAGCCTACGGCTGCCTGAAAAAGCTGCGCGAGGAAGGCATGGCGCGCGGCGTGTTCCCGCTGCTGGACGCGGTGCTGGACGATAAGGGCGACGACCTGTTCTTGAAGCTGGGCCTGGAAAGCACTGATCAACGCATCCGCGCCGACAAGCCGGTGTCGGTGGGCTTCCTGCTGGCCACCCTGTTGTGGAAGCAGGTGCATCAGCGCTGGCAGAAGCGCCTGAACGCCGGCGACCGCGCGGTGTACGCGCTGGCGCAGGCGATTGCCGACGTGGAGTCCGAGCAGGACAACGATTTCGCCATTCCGCGCCGTTTCAGCGTGACCATGCGCGAAATCTGGATGCTGCAGTCGCGTTTCGACAGCCGCAGCGGCCAGCGCGCCTACCGTTTCCTGGAGCAGCCGCGCTTCCGCGCCGCTTACGATTTCTTCGCCCTGCGCGGAGAAGCCGGCGAGGTGGACATGAAGCTGGTGTCCTGGTGGAATGACTTCCAGCGCGCCGACGAGGACGAACGCGAGCAGCTGCTGGACATCGCCAAAGCCAGCGGCGAGCCGGACCCGGCCAAGAAACGCCGCCGCCGCCGCCCCGCCAATCGCCGCAAAGCCGCGGACGAGCCGGGCGGAGAGGCCTAAGTGGCGCAGGCCTTCATCGCGCTGGGCAGCAATCTCGAGCAGCCGGCGGCGCAGATCCGCGCCGCGCTGGCCGCGATCGCCGCCTTGCCCGACACCGCGCTGACCCGGCAGTCCGCCCTGTACCGCACCGCGCCGGTGGGCTATGCCGATCAGCCGGACTTCATCAATGCCGTGGCGGAAGTGGACACCGCGCTAGCGCCGCGCGAATTATTGCGCCGGCTGCTGGCGATAGAGGCCGAGTTCGGCCGGGTGCGCACCTTCCGCAACGCGCCGCGGGTGCTGGATCTGGATCTGCTGTATTACAGCGGCGTCGCCCTGAGCGACCAAGACCTGACCCTGCCGCATCCGCGCATGCATCTGCGCGGCTTCGTCATGATCCCGCTGGCGGAGATCGCTCCCGATCTGGCGCTGCCGGCGCTGGGCACGGTCGGCGAACTGGCCGCAGGGCTGGCCGATCAGGGCGTGGAGCGCCTCAAAACAACTAGCTAATAAGGAAGCGAGCGATGAGTCAATTGCGTTATGTCGTGGTCGAAGGGCCGATCGGCGCGGGCAAATCCTCTCTGGCGCGCCGACTGTCGGAATACTGGGGCGTGCGCCTGCTGGCGGAAGATCCCGCCGCCAACCCCTTCCTGCCGCGCTTCTACCGCAACTTGCCGGCCCACGGCCTGTCCACCCAGCTGTCCTTCATGCTGCAACGCGCCGAGATGGCCAAGAGCATGCTGGACGGCGAACTGCTGGCCAGCCCGTTGGTGTCGGACTTCCTGTTCGAAAAAGACGCGCTGTTCGCCAAGATCAATCTGGACGAGGCCGAGCTGGCGCTATACAAGCGCCTGGCGGGGCTGGCGATGCCCGAGCATCCGGTGCCGGATCTGGTGATTTATCTGCAGGCTTCCGAAGAGAACCTGCTGAGCCGGGTGGCCGCGCGGGCGGCGGAGTACGAAGTCAATTTCCCGGAAGGCTATCTGAAGCGCGTGCATCAGGCCTATAGCGAGTTTTTCCATCAGTACGAGGCCGCGCCGTTGCTGATCGTCAATACCGATCATCTGAATCTGGTCGACGGCGACGAGGACTTCGAACTGCTGATCCGCTGCATCAGCGAGGCGCGAGGCCAGCGCAACTATTTCAACAAGAGCGTCTGAGCCGCTGAGCGCTCAGAGCCGGTTTGCGATGATGCGAGCCAGGACGAGTGACGGCCTTGCGGCCGAGACGGCGGAAGGGCCCAGCCCCGTCCGCGCGTTTCGACGCCGCACTCGCCGCGCGACCTTCCTGAGGCGCAGCAGATCGTAAGCGGGTTCTAGGCGTCCCGCCGGTCGATACGGACGACTGAAACGAGGAAGAACGGGCATGAAAATTACCGTCAACACCCTGCAGAAAATGGCGCAGGAAGGGCAGAAGATCGCCATGCTGACCTGTTACGACGCCAGCTTCGCCGCCTTGCTGGAACAGGCCGGCGTGGAAATTCTGCTGGTGGGGGATTCGTTGGGCATGGTGGTGCAGGGCATAGATTCCACGCTGCCGGTGGCCGAGGAGGAAATGCTCTATCACGTGCGTTGCGTGGCGCGGGGCGCCAAGCAGGCGATGGTGCTGGGCGACATGACGTTCGGCGCCTATCAGGAAAGTCCGCAGCAGGCGTTCGCCCACGCCGCCCGCATCATCCAGGCCGGAGCGCACATGGTGAAGCTGGAGGGCGGCGCCTATATGGCCGACACCACCCGCTTCCTGGTGGAGCGCGGCGTGCCGGTGTGCGCCCACATCGGCCTGACGCCGCAGTTCGTCAACACCTTCGGCGGCTATCGGGTGCAGGGCAAGAGCGAGGAAGACGCGCGCCGCATCGTCAACGACGCCAAGGCGCACGCCGAGGCCGGCGCCAGCCTGGTGCTGATGGAGTGCGTGCCGGCCGAGCTGGCGCGCGAGATCACCGAGTCGATTTCCGTGCCCACCATAGGCATAGGCGCCGGCGTCGACGTGTCCGGCCAGGTGCTGGTGCTGCACGACATGCTGGGCGTGTATCCGGGCAAGAAGGCGCGCTTCGTCAAGGACTTCATGAACCAGGCGGGCAGCATCCAGGGCGCGGTGCAGGCCTATGTGCAGGCGGTGAAGGACAAGTCCTTCCCGGCGGCGGAACATACTTTCTGATCGGCCCGGTCCAGGACATCAAGCAATGGAAATCATTCGTACCGTGGCGCAGATGCGCGCCTGGCGTCGCCAGGCGGGCAAGCTCGCCTTCGTGCCCACCATGGGCAATCTGCATGCCGGCCATCTGGCCCTGGTCAAGGCGGCGCGCGAGCGCGCCGACAAAGTGGTGGTCAGCATCTTCGTCAATCGGCTGCAGTTCGGCCAGGGCGAAGACTTCGGCGCCTATCCGCGCACCTTCGACGCCGATTGCGACAAGCTGCGCGCCGCCGGCGTGGACGCCTTGTTCTTCCCCGAGGAACAGGAGCTGTATCCGCGCGTGCGCCAGGACTTCAACGTGGAGCCGCCGAATATCCAGAACGAGCTGTGCGGCGCCTTCCGTCCCGGCCACTTCCGCGGCGTCGCCACCGTGGTGACCAAGTTGTTCAACATCGTGCAGCCGGACCTGGCCTGTTTCGGCAAGAAGGATTTCCAGCAGCTGCACGTGATCCGCGCGATGGTGGAGGATTTGAACTCGCCGATCGAGATTGTGCCGGTGGACACCGGCCGCGCCGACGACGGCCTGGCGCTGTCCTCGCGCAACGGCTATCTGAGCGCGGAAGAGCGCGCCGAGGCGCCGCGCCTGTATCGCAATCTGACGCAGGTGCGACAGCGGCTGCAGGACGGCGACAATGATTACGCGGCGCTGGAGCAGGGCGCGCGCGACGATCTGGCCCAAGCCGGCTGGACCGTGGATTACGTGGAAATTCGCCAGGCCGACACCCTGGCGGTGGCGCACGCCGGCGAAAAACGCCTGGTGGTGCTGGCGGCCGCCCGACTGGGGCGCACCCGCCTGATCGACAACATCGAAGTGTTCCGCTGATCAGCGGACGAAGGATGCAATCATGCAGCGCAATATGCTCAAATCCAAGCTTCACCGGGTAACCACCACGCACAGCGAGTTGCACTATATCGGCTCCTGCGCCATCGACGAGAACCTGCTGGAAGCGGCCGACATTCTGGAATACGAAGAAGTGCAGATCTGGAACGTCACCAACGGCGAGCGCTTCGCCACTTACGCGATCAAGGCCGAGCGCGGCTCCGGCACTATCTCGGTCAACGGCTCCGCCGCGCGCCGCGCCGCGCCGGGGGATTTGCTGATCATCGCGTCTTTCGCCCAGTACGAGGCCGCCGAGCTGAAGGATCACCAGCCCAAGCTGGTGTTCGTGGACGCCGGCAACCAGATGACCGAGGTCAAGGGCGCGACCCCGACGCAGGCGGCCTGATCCGCTTCCGGTTTCGCCAGCCAGCGGCCGCCTTAGGGCGGCCGTTGTTTTTTTGTTGCAGCACAGCATCCATTCCGGGGCCGGAGCCGGTTTATTTCGGCTTGGCGCTTGGCGCTGGCGCAGGCGGTGAATCATATTTAAAAAGCGGCGTTGTCTGGCTGCCGGCTTGAGCCGGCCCGGCAACCGCTTCCTGATCCATCGTCAATCCAGCAGCGAGGGAGGCATCATGAGCGCAGGCCAGAATCTGACCGGGGGCTGCTTATGCGGCGCAGTGCGTTACCGTTTGCGCGCCGAGCCTTACGATGTGGTGCATTGCCATTGCAAAAGCTGTCGTCGCGCCAGCGGCGCGGCCTTCGTCACCTGGTTCACCGTACGCGTGGCCGATCTGGACTGGCGCGGGGAAAAGCCGGTGCTGTATCACTCCTCGGCCGCGGTCAGCCGCGGTTTCTGCCCGCATTGCGGCTCCACCCTGACGTATCGCCATGAGTCGGACCCGGAGGAGCTCGACATCACCGTGTCCTCGCTGGACCACCCGGAGCGGGTGGCGCCGGCCGGCCATATCTGGTGGGAGCAGCACCTGCCCTGGGGCAGCCCCGCCGCGCAACAGGAACTGCCCGTCTATCAACGCAGCGAGGCCTGAGGCGCGGTCACTTGGTTTGATGCAGCGCGCCGGGGGAGACCACCACGCCGTCTTCGTCGGCGTACAGCCAGTGCCCGGGGCTGAAACGCGTCTGGCCGAACTCCACGCTCAGATTGCGCTGGCCTTCGCCGCGCTTCACCGATTTGCGCGGGTGGGTGCCCAGCGCGCGTATGCCCAGCGCCAGCTTGTTCAGGGCGGCGGAGTCGCGGATGCAGCCGTTGATCACCACGCCGGCCCAGCCGTTGGCCACCGCCAGCACGCCCAATTGGTCGCCCAGCAGCGCGCAGCGCAGCGAGCCGCCGCCGTCCACCACCAAGACCTTGCCGGCGCCGTGCTGACTCAGCGCCTCCCGCACCAGGCTATTGTCCTCGAACAGCTTCAGGGTTTCGATGCGGCCGAAAAATCGGGCCTGGCCGCCGTAGCGTTGCAGCGAGGGCGTCAATACCTGCAATTGTTCGTCGAACTGATCGCATAGATCGGCGGTGTGAAAGTCCATGGCGGCTCTCCTGTGGCGGACGCGAAAGCTCAATCCTAACAGCGCGGGCGGTATGCCATCAAAATGAAAAAGCCGCCTGACGGCGGCTTTGGGCAATGCGGGTCGAGACGACGCTTATTCCAGCCGCAAGGGCACGAACAACACGGCCTCGTTGCGGCGCACCAACAAGGCGATATGGCCCTTGGCGCTGGCCAGCGCTTTTTCGAAGTTGGCGATGGTGGAGACTTCCACCTGGTTCAAGCCCAGGATCACGTCGCCGGCCTGCAGGCCGGAACGAGCGGCCGGACCTTGCGCCTTCTGGATCAGCAGGCCGCCGCGCACGCCCAGCTCCGAGCGCTGGTTCGGCGTCAGCTCGCTGAGCGTCAGACCCAGTTTGCCGAACTGGAAGCCTTGCGGCGAGCTTTCTTCCTGAGACTGCTGCGCGCTCGGCGCTTCCTGCGCCAGTTCCGCCAGCGTGGCTTCCAGATCCTTTTCCACGCCCTTGCGCCACACCGTCAGCTTGATCTTGGTGCCCGGCTGCAGCGAGCCGACCAGCACCGGCAGATCCTTGGAGCTTTCTATGGACTTGCCGTCCAGTTTCAGGATGATGTCGCCGGCCTGCAGGCCGGCGCGAGCGGCCGGTCCCTTGGGATCGACGCGCACCACCAGCGCGCCGCTGGGGCGCTGCAGACCGAAGGACTGCGCCAGCTCCTGGGTGACTTCCTGGATATTGATGCCCAGCTGGCCGCGGCTGACCTTGCCCTTGGCCTTGAGCTGGTCGACCACGCTCATCGCCAAATCGATGGGGATGGCGAAGGAGATGCCCATGAAGCCGCCGGAACGGCTGTAGATCTGCGAGTTGATGCCCACCACTTCGCCGCGCAGATTGAACAGCGGACCGCCGGAGTTGCCGGGGTTGATCGCCACGTCGGTCTGGATGAAGGGGACGAAGTTTTCGTCCGGCAGGCTGCGGCCCTTGGCCGAGACGATGCCGGCGGTGACGGTGTTGTCGAAGCCGAAGGGCGCGCCGATGGCGGCCACCCATTCGCCGACTTTCAAGTCCGCCGGGCTGCCGATCTTGACCACCGGCAGATCCGCCGCCGCCACTTTCAGCAGCGCCACGTCGGTGCGCTTGTCCACGCCGACCAGCTTGGCGCGCAGTTCGCGCTTGTCGGTCAGCATCACCTTGACCTGCTGGCTGTCCGCCACCACATGGGCGTTGGTCAGGATGTAGCCGTCGGCGCTGATGATGAAGCCGGAGCCGAAGGAGACGCTTTCTTCCTGCGGCTGTTCGCGCTGAGGCGGATGATTGGGGATGAAGCGGCGGAAGAAGTCGTACAGCGGATCGTCTTCCGGCACCGGAATCGGCAGATTGCTGGGTTGGGAGGCCCCGCTGTCTTCGCGGCTGGCCTGGATATTCACCACCGCCGGTCCATCGCGGCTGACCAATTGAGTGAAGTCCGGCAGCAACATGGCGACGCGGCCATCCTGTTGCGCGGGAATGGCGACCGGCGCGGGCTGGGAGTTGCCTTTGAAGAAGCGCTCGACCTTGTCGCAGCCGGACAGCAACGAGGCTGCGAGCAAGGCGCCAACCAGGGTGCGCAGATACGTTGTCACAGGCTATCCTTTTAGGTTGATGTCTATGCGGAAAATAAGGGCGGAACCGGAGTTTTTCCAGTATTTGATTCAGTTGTCTTTAATCATAACGGTTTTTGCCGGATATTCGCAGAGGTCGGCAATGACGCAGCGCTCGCATTCCGGTTTTCTGGCTTTGCAGACATAGCGTCCGAGCAGGATCAGCCAGTGATGCGCATCGACTTTGAATTCGTCGGGGATGTATTTTACCAGTTTATCCTCGACTTCTCGCACGTCTTTGCCGGGCGCGATCCGGGTGCGGTTGGACACCCGGAAAATATGGGTGTCCACCGCGATGGTGGGCTGGCCGAAGGCGGTGTTGAGCACCACATTGGCCGTTTTGCGGCCGACGCCGGGCAGCGCCTCCAGCGCCTCGCGGGTTTGCGGCACCTCGCCGCCGTGCTTTTCCAGCAGCAGGTGACAGGTGGCGATCACGTTCCTGGCCTTGGTCTTGTACAAGCCTATGGTCTTGATGAAGTTGGCCAGCGATTCCTCGCCCAGCGCCAGCATGGCCGCCGGCGTATTGGCCACCGGATAGAGCCGGCGCGTGGCCTTGTTGACGCCGACGTCGGTGGCCTGAGCCGACAACAGCACCGAGATCAGCAGTTCGAACGGGCTGCTGTATTCCAGCTCGGTGGTGGGATGCGGATTGGCGTTGCGCAGGCGGGTGAAGATTTCTTTGCGTTTGACGGCGTTCACGGCTTGTCCTTGTCTGCTTGTTCGCGGGCGGCGCGCATGGCGGCGGCGCGCTCCATCGCCTTGCGGATCAATTCGTTCTTGTCGGCCGCCGGCGCGGGCGCGGCGGAAACGGTCGGCGCGGCGGCGGGGGAGGCCGGCGCCGCGTTCACCGCCGCGCGCTCGGCCAGGCGTCTGGCCTTGTCCGCCTGATCGCGCGCTTTGCGCGCCTGCCGCCGTTCATAACGGACGCGGGCCTGGGCGGCGCGGGCCATGAGCCGCTCGCGCTCGCCGTCGGCCGGGTCGGCCACCGGCTCCAGGTCGATGCAGTCCACCGGACAGGGCGCCAGGCACAGTTCGCAGCCGGTGCATTCGGCGGCGATGACGGTGTGCATCTGCTTGGCGGCGCCGACGATGGCGTCCACCGGACAGGCCTGGATGCACAGGGTACAGCCGATGCAACTGTCTTCGCGTATCACGGCCAGCGCGCGCGGCTTGGGCTGCGGGCCGTCGGCGGCGAAGGGAATGATGTCCCGGCCCAGCAGTTCCGCCAGCGCCCGGATGCCGTCGTCGCCGCCCGGCGGGCAGCGGTTGATCGGATCGCGGCCTTCCGCCAGCGCCTCCGCATACGGGCGGCAGCCGGCGTGGCTGCATTGTCCGCACTGGGTCTGGGGCAGTAGGGCGTCTATCCTTTCGACGAGTGTGATCACGGGCATGCTGTGGGATTCCGCTTCAAAAACCGCTAATTATCGACGCTAGGGGCCGCGGCTTCAACTCCCGGCGCGGACTAGGCTTCGGGAGGTCCTTGCCGGCGCGCGCGCTTGAAGCGGGGAATCCGGCGTCGCCGGGGGCGCGGCGCGCGATTTTCGTAAAAAACAAAGCGGCGGGGCTTGGAGCGGCGCGCGGGTGCGCTATGGTGAAAATACTCACTTTTCCGGACCGCCCGCCATGAAAATCGCTCACAAAGCCGGCCTGATTTCCGCGCTGGTGCTGGCCGTGACCTTGTCGACCCTGTCCTGGATGCAATACCTGAGCGTTGCGGACAGCATACGCGCGGGTAAAGAGCAGGAAGTGACCCAGACCAGCCAGGTGCTGGCCGAGCAGATCGCCAATTGGTTGAACGGCAAGCTGGCTCAGATCCAGCTGATGTCGGAGACCATAGACGCCGGTTTCAGCAACGAGCGCATTTTGGAGGTTTTCCAGCGGCCCATGCTCAAGAACGAGTTCAAGCTGGTGTTTGGCGGCTTGGACAGCGACGGCAAGAGAATCTCCAACGATCCGTCCTGGAATCCCCCGCCCACCTGGGACGCCCGCAAGCGGCCATGGTATCCGGTGGCCAAGGCGGCCGCCGGCGTCGGCCTGACCGATCCCTATCCCGACGCCGCGTCCGGCGAGATCCTGATTTCGGCGGTGGCCAAGCTGACCGACAAGGGCGCGTTCAAGGGCGCTTTCGGCGGCGACCTCAGCCTGAAGTCGGTTTCGGACGCGCTGAACACCGCCACCTTCAACGGCGCGGGCTACGCCTTCCTGCTGTCCGCCGACGGCAAAATCATCAGCCACCCGGACGCCAAGCTGAACGGCAAGAGCGTTGCGGAGTTGTTCGGCGGCAAAGCGCCGGCCCTGGACGGCAAGGTGCAGGAGGTGGAGGTCAACGAGCAGCGCCTGATGGTGGCGTTTCAACCGCTGTCGCATCTGCAGCCGGCCAAGTGGCTGGTGGGCGTGGTGCTGGACGAGGGCAAGGTGATGGCCGAGGCCAAGCAGATAGGCTGGCGCGGCTTTTGGGGCGCGGTGATAGGCGTGCTGCTGAGCATGGTCATCCTCAGCACCCTGATGCAGCAGATCCTGCGGCGCCCCTTGCAGCAGCTCAAGCAGTCGCTGACCGAGCTCAACAGCGGCAACGGCGATCTGACGCGGCGCATAGACGAAAGCTCCCGCGACGAATTCGGCGAGGTGGCGAAGGAGTTGAACCGCTTCATCGCTTATCTGCAGCGGCTGATCGGCGATATCCGCCAGATTTCCACGCGCGTCCACCATGGCGCCGAGCAAAGCGCGGAAGAGGCGCAGCAGAGCAGCGGCGAGGCCAGCCGTCTGCAAAGAGAACTGGAGCAACTGGTGGCGTCCATCGGCCAGATGGCGGAGGCGTCCGGCGAAATGACGTCCAACGCCGGCGCGGTGGCCGAGGCCGCGAGGCAGGCGCACGAGGAAACCGGCAGCCGGATGGCGCTGGTGACGCAGTCCAGCCAGGCGATACGGCGTTTGGCCGACACCCTGGAGCAGACCTCGCTGTCCATGAACGAACTGGCCGAATTCAGCAAGAACATCGAATCCATCGTCAGAGTGATCACCGGCGTGGCCGAGCAGACCAATCTGCTGGCGCTGAACGCCGCGATCGAAGCGGCGCGGGCGGGGGAAATGGGACGCGGCTTCGCCGTGGTGGCGGACGAGGTGCGCAAACTGGCTTCGCAAACCCAGGAGGCGACGCAGGAGATCCGCAGCATGATTGAGCAACTGCAGCGCGGCGTGAACGAGGCCCGGGACAAGATGGACGAAAGCCGCGATTGCGCCAGCAACACGGTGAAGGACGCCGAGCAGATCAGCGAGATGCTGACGCGCATCCGGGACGTGATCTCCGACATCAACGCCAAGAACAGCGACATCGCCGGCGCGGTGAGCCGCCAAAGCCAGATGACGCGGGACATCAACGACAGCGCGGGCAGCATTCAGCACATCGGCCAGCGCGTCAGCGACGCGGCGCAAGTGCAGTTGCGGCATTGCCAGGGCACCGCCGCCGACGTGGCCGAACAGGACGAGATGATCGCGCGCTTCCGGCTGGAGTAGCGCTGGGACGGATAGGCGGGAGGCATGAAAAAGCCGGAGCCGCATGGCGGCTCCGGCGCGGCGAATCCGGCGTTTATAGCGGCTGTTGCAGCTGTTGCAGGATTTGCGGGTTTTCCAGCGTGGACACGTCCTGGGTGATTTCCTCGCCCTTGGCGATGGAACGCAGCAGGCGGCGCATGATCTTGCCGGAGCGGGTCTTGGGCAGGTTCTCGCCGAAACGGATATCGTCCGGCTGGGCGATCTTGCCGATTTCGTGCGCCACCCAGTTTTTCAGCTCGGCCGCCACTTTCTTGGCTTCCTCGCCCTGAGGGCGAGCGCCCTTGAGCACCACGAAGGCCACCACCGCCTCGCCCTTGACCTCGTGCGGCTTGCCGACCACGGCGGCCTCCGCCACCAGCGGATTGGCCACCAGCGCGGATTCTATCTCCATGGTGCCCAGGCGGTGGCCGGACACGTTCAGCACGTCGTCGATGCGGCCCATGATCCAGAAATAGCCGTTCTCGTCGCGGTTGGCGGAGTCGCCGGCCAGATAGTATTGGCCGTTGAACTCTTCCGGGAAATAGGTTTTCTTGAAGCGTTCCGGATCGTTCCAGATGGTGCGCACCAGGCTGGGGAAGGGCTTCTTGATCACCAGGAAGCCGCCGCGGCCCGGGTCCACCTGAGCGCCGGACTCATCGACGATGTCGGCCATGATGCCCGGCAGCGGCAGCGTGCACGAGCCGGGTTTGGTGGCCACGGCGCCCGGCAGCGGCGAGATCTGGATGGAGCCGGTCTCGGTCTGCCACCAGGTGTCGACAATCGGGCAGCGGCCGCCGCCCACGGTTTCGTGATACCAGATCCAGGCCTCGGGGTTGATCGGCTCGCCCACGGTGCCGAGCAGGCGCAGGCTGGACAGATCGTGCTGCTTGGGCAGGTCCGCGCCCAGCTTGATCAGCGAGCGGATGGCGGTGGGCGCGGTGTAGAAAATGCTGACCTTGTGCTGTTCTATCATGCGCCAGAAGCGGGAGGCGTCCGGGTAGGTGGGCACGCCCTCGAAGATGACCTGGGTGGCGCCGTTGGCCAGCGGGCCGTAGCAGATATAGCTGTGGCCGGTGATCCAGCCCACGTCGGCGGTGCACCAGAACACGTCGTTGGGCTTGTAGTCGAACACCCAGCGGAAACTGTTGGCCGCGCCCAGCAGATAGCCGGCGCTGCTGTGCTGGATGCCCTTGGGTTTGCCGGTGGAGCCGGAGGTGTAGAGGATGAACAGAGGATCCTCGGCGTTCATCCACTCCGGTTCGCATTGTTCCGGCTGGCCGCTGACCAATTGATGCCACCACACGTCGCGGCCCTCGCTCCAGGCCACCTCGTTCTGGGTGCGCTGGTAGGCGACCACGTGTTTGACGCTGTCGCAGCCGTCCATCGCCAGCGCTTCGTCCACCGTGGCCTTCAGCGGCACGCTCTTGCCGCCGCGCAGGCCTTCGTTGGCGGTGATCACCAGCTTGGCGCCGGCGTCCTGGACGCGGTCGCGCACCGCGCCGGCGGAAAAGCCGCCGAACACCACGGAGTGGATGGCGCCGATGCGGGCGCAGGCCTGCATCGCCACGACGGCCTCGATCACCATCGGCATGTAAATCACCACGCGGTCGCCCTTGCTCACGCCCAGGCTCTTCAGGCCGTTGGCGAACTGGCAGACGCGGCGGTGCAGCTCGGCGTAAGTGACGCGGGTGACCGCGCCGTCGTCGGCTTCGAAAATCAGCGCGATGCGGTTGGCGTTGACCGCCAGGTGGCGGTCCAGGCAGTTGTAGGAAACATTGAGCACGCCGTCGTCGAACCACTTGAAGAACGGCGCCTGGCTATCGTCCAGCACGCGGGTGAACGGTTTTTTCCAGGAGATCTGATCGCGCGCCAGATCGCCCCAGAACGACAGGTAATCGGCGTCCGCCTGCTCGCACAGCGTGTGGTACGCCTCGATGCCGGAGATCGTCGCCTTTTGGCGGAAATCGTCGGAAGGCGGAAAGCTGCGGGTTTCCTTGAGGACGGATTCTAGCGTGGACATAAACTTCTCCTGGATTAACGGTGTAGCGATGCCGCCGCTCCGGAACCGCTGGAGCGGCGCGGTGGGTTGTAAAGGCAGGCCGACATCCTCGGTCCGGCCTTATGTCATTGTCAATGTTTGGAGGCCCCGGACGCGCCGATGCCGGTCATCGCGCGCACGAACTGGGCTTCGAACTTGGCTTTTTCCTCGTCGGCCTGGCGGGACTTGTCCAGCACCGAGATCAGCCAGGTGGAAACGAAGGCCAGAGTCATCGAGAAGATGGCCGGGTTCTTGTACGGGAACACCGCGTGCTCGTGCTTGAGCACCTCCACCCAGACCGTCGGGCCCAGCACGATCAGCACCACCGCCGACAACAGGCCGATGAAGCCGCCGATCACCGCGCCGCGCGTGGTCAGCCCCTTCCAGAACATGGAGAGGAACAGCACCGGGAAGTTGGCCGAGGCGGCGATGGAGAAGGCCAGGCCCACCATGAAGGCGATGTTCTGTTTTTCGAACACCAGGCCCAGCACGATGGCCACCACGCCCAACACCACGGTGGTGATCTTGGACACGCGGATCTCGTCGGCCTCGTTGGCCTTGCCCTTCTTGATCACGCTGGCGTACAGATCGTGCGACACCGCCGACGCGCCGGACAGCGCCAGGCCGGCCACCACCGCCAGGATGGTGGCGAAGGCCACCGCGGAGATGAAGCCCAGGAACATGTCGCCGCCCACGGCCTCGGCCAGGTGCACCGCCGCCATATTGTTGCCGCCGATCAGCTGGGTGACGGATTTGCCGTTCTTGACCACGGTTTCCATCATGCCCGGCTGGTTCAGCACCAGCATGATGGCGCCGAAGCCGATGATGAAGGTGAGGATGTAGAAATAGCCGATGAAGCCGGTGGCGAAGAACACCGATTTGCGCGCTTCCTTGGCGTCGGACACGGTGAAGAAGCGCATCAGGATGTGCGGCAGGCCGGCGGTGCCGAACATCAGCGCCAGGCCCAGGGAAATGGAGTCGATCGGATCGGCCTTGCCCGGCGCCATGATGGCGACGCCCTTGCTATGCGCGGCCACCGCTTTTTCAAACATGACTTCCGGGCTGAAACCCACGGTGGCCAGCACCATGATGGCCATGAAGGTGGCGCCGGAGAGCAGCAGCACCGCCTTGATGATTTGCACCCAGGTGGTGGCCAGCATGCCGCCGAACAGCACGTAGCACACCATCAGCACGCCCACCATCAACACCGCCGAGCTATAGCTCATGCCGAACAAGAGCTGGATCAGCTTGCCGGCGCCCACCATCTGCGCAATCAGGTAGATGGCGACCACCACCAGGGTGGAGGTGGCGGCGAAGCTGCGCACCGGCGTCTGTTGCAAGCGGTAGGAGGCGACGTCGGCGAAAGTGTATTTGCCCAGATTGCGCAGGCGTTCCGCCACCAGAAATAGGATGACGGGCCAGCCCACCAGGAAGCCCATCGAATAGATCAGGCCGTCGTAGCCTTTTTCGAACACCATCGCGGAAATGCCGAGGAAGGACGCGGCGGACATATAGTCGCCGGCGATGGCGAGACCATTCTGGAAACCGGTGATGCCGCCGCCGGCCGCATAAAAGTCGCTGGCGGACTTGGTGCGGCGCGCAGCCCAATACGTGACGCCCAGAGTGAAGGCCACGAAGAGCAGGAACATGATGATGGCGTGCCAGTTGGTGGCCTGTTGCTTGACATCGCCCTCAATGGCCCCGGCCGCCATGGCCAAGGAGGGCAGCAGAAGGCCGGAGACGCAGGCCAGTTGCAAGACGCGTTGCTTCATTGTTTGGACTCCTCGACGATTTGCTGGTTGAGCAGATCGAACTCGGTGTTGGCGCGGCGCACATAGATGCCGGTCAGCGCGAAGGCCGAGACGATGATCAGCACGCCGATGGGAATGCCCACCGTCATGGTGGCGCCCGCGCTGACGGGATGGCCCAGCGTGGCCGGCGAGAACGCCAGCACCAGGATGAAGCCGTAGTAGATGACCAGCATGACTAGGGTGAGCTGCCAACCCAGGCTGGTTTTCTTGTGCACCAGTTCCTTGAATTTGGGGTTGGACTGCACTTTCTTGAGTATGTCCTCGTTCATTGCATCCTCCTTTGTGGTCGCGACTTGGGTTGTCGCTGCTGAAAACATAAGGGAGGTGACGGAGGCGAATCTAATCGCTTTTTTTGATGCGGAAAATTATTCAGGCCGATGATGCAGTGCAAAAAATAAATAAAATCAATAGCTTGAATTAGAATTTTTGCTCTTAATTCGGCGGCGAAATAGGGCTGATCGAACCAAAAAATCCAGGCCCGGACCGGACGTCGCCGCCGCGGCGCGCCTTGCCGCAAATGCTTGGCGGGGCCGGCGGCGGGGCATAAAGCGCTTGTTATTTAGCCGGCATTGCGCCGAAAATGGCTCGCACAAGAGAAAACCATCATCGGCCGGGCTTAGCTCAGGCCGCCGCATCCGCCGCAGACCCGCCATCATGCCGCCCATGCCTGCCGCGTACGGCGATCCGGCCCGCCGCCAAGCATCCAAGTCAGGGGAGAACATGGAAATCTATCAGTTGCGCACCTTTGTCACCGTCGCCCAGCAAGGGCACCTGACACAGGCCGCCGAATTGCTGCACCTGTCGCAGCCGGCGGTCACCGCGCAAATCAAGGCCCTGGAAGAAGAAGTGGGCATGCAATTGTTCGAACGCAGCGCGGGCGGGGTGTCGCTGACCCGGACCGGCCAGGAATTGTTGCCGCAGGCGCAGGCGATACTGGGCGCGGCCAGCGGCATCATCAACCACGCGCGGCAATTGAAGGGCCAGTTGTCAGGCAAGGCGCGGATAGGCGTCACCTTGACGCCAGACACCTTGAAGATCGGACCCTGGGTGGCGGGCCTGGTGGAGCGTTATCCCTTGCTGGACATCCAATTGCGCCACGGCGTCACCGTGGACGTGCTGAACCTGGTGCGCAAGAAAGAACTGGACGCCGGCTTCTATCTGGGCAAAAACCCCTATGTGAACGTCTCCACCGTCAAGTTGGCGGAATTGCCGTTCCGCATCGTCCTGCCCGTCGGCTGGGCGTCGCGTTTGGCCGGCGGCGGCTTGAGGGAATTGGGCAAATTGCCGTGGATAGGCATTTCGCAGTTTTCCAGTCTTTCCAAAATCACCGCGGAGTTGTGGCGAGAACTCAACATTTCGCCTAAGAAGGTAGCGGAGTGCGATCATCTCGACGCCATCCTTGAATTGGTGGCCTCCGGGGTGGGGGTGGCGCTGGCGCGGGAAGAGGCGGCGCAGGCCTGGCAAGACGCCGGCAGGTTGACAGTGCTGCCGGATGTGCGCAAATTGGCCGAGTTGCAATTCGTCTACCCGGCGGACCGGGCGGGCGATCCCGTGTTGGAAACCTTGTTGCAAGAATTGCTGCAGGTGTGGCGTTTGCCCGCCGTTGCGGCTTAGAACCTGCTTGTGATCCGCTGCGCGTCTTCGAGGGCCGCGGCGCCTTCCTTGCAAGCAGGCGCTTAGGGCGGCTGCCGCGAGACGAGGCGGCCCGCCGGGTTTGATCGAGGAGTGGCAATGACCCGTAGTTGGTTGATCGGCGCGATGGAGAGTTACCGCAGCGCAGTGGAGCGCGGCCAGCAGCGCATGCTGGACGCCCAGCACGAGGCCTGTATCGTCTGGTGGTCGGCTTTTGCGCCGGCGTATCCGATGTCCCAGGGCGATTTGGAGCGCAGGCTGGACGATACCCTGTTGGTGGGCGCCAATCTGGTGCAGGCGCAAGCGGATACTCAGCGCGATTGGATGTTGCTGACCGAGCGTTGGCTGTCCGAGATGAACCGCGACGTGCAGGCCAGGCTGGACGCCGCCAGCGACGACGCGCCCTCGCTGCACCCGCTGTGTCGCGCCTGGCAGGTGGGCAGCCTGTCCGGCACCGCCTTGTCCAAGGTTTCCCGCCAAGTGGGGCATTTCGCCGCCACCAGCCTGTCGTCCACGCCCTTGCGCGCCGCTTGCGACGCCAGGCGGGTGTGGAAGCGACAACGCTCCTGATTCTCTTTCCCATAACACTAGCGCACGCCATGCCTCGATATCCATCGAGGCATTTTGTTTTTATACCGAGTGCGGCGCTGTCTGATTTGAAGCCGGGACTGCATGGAGTGCGTGGCCTGGCTGTATTTGGTTTGATTTTTAATATTAATTAGAGTTTTATTTAAGAATTTAATTTTTTAATTCATCGGGCGTTTTGTTGGTTTATTGCTTTGTTTTTCAATTGAAAATTTAGAGCGGGTTTTCAGGTATATTCAAGCGGTATCAGTGGTGGAACCTGTTCAAAGCTTTGCGCAGCGCGGCAGACATTGAAACGCTTCGCGAAATTGGACGGCGCCGATTTTCAAGGAGCGGGCGATGGCGGCGGAAATGCGCGGCGTATTTAAAACATACCGGATGGACCAAGTGGAAGTGCCGGCTTTGCACAATGTGGAATTGAAAGTGGCCGCCGCCCGATTCACTGTTTTGGCCGGGCCGTCCGGCAGCGGGAAAAGCACGATTTTGCATTTGCTGGGAGGCGTGGACCGGCCCGACCGCGGCGAGGTCGTCGTCGCCGGGCAGAGCATGGCGGCCTTGAGCGACGACGCGCTTAGCGATTTTCGCGCTCGCCACCTGGGCTTTGTGTTTCAAAGCTTCAATTTGCTGCCGGTGCTGTCCGCGCTGGAAAACGTGGAATATCCGCTGCGGCTGCAAGGCGCGCCGGCGGCGCGGCGCAAAGCGCGGGCGCTGGAGATGTTGGCGGCGGTGGGCTTGGCGGACAAGGCGGCGCACCGGCCCGGCCAGTTGTCCGGCGGCCAGCGCCAGCGGGTGGCGATTGCGCGCGCGCTGGTGCACGAGCCGGCGCTGGTGTTGGCCGACGAGCCCACCGCCAATCTGGACAGCGGCACCGGCGCCGCCATCCTGGCGCTGCTCAGGCAGTTGCAGCGCGAGCGCGGCGTGGCGGTGGTGTTCTCCTCGCACGATCCGCTGGTGATCGCGGCGGCGGACGAGCGTTATCGGGTCAGCGACGGCCGGGTCCGCGCGCTGGCCGCCGGGGAGGCGCCGGCATGAATGTTCTGCAACTGGCCTGGCGCAATCTATTGCGCAATCGCCGCCGCACCTGGGCAAGCGCTTTGACCATGGCGGTGGGCATGGCGGGCGTGCTGTTGTTCGGCGGCTATCAGCGCGCGGTCCAGTACGGGCTGGAAACGGCTTTTGTCCGCAAGCTCGGCCATTTGCAGGTGCAGCATCGCGATTATCTGCAATACGGCAGCGGCAACCCGGCCGCTTACGGCATCCGCGACTACCGGCGCATCCAGCGCGAGATCGAGTCGGACCCGGAACTGAAGGACATGTTGGCGGCCGTCACGCCGACCTTGACGCTGGGCGCCATCGCCGGCCATTACGCCAGCGGCACGTCGCGCACGGTGCTGGCGCAAGGCAGCGAGCCCGAAGGCCAGAACCGCTTGCTGCGCTGGGACGCGCGCGGTTTGCGCCAGGCGGCCAAGCCGATGGCCTTGACTGGCAGCGACGCCAACGCCGCGGTGCTGGGCGGCGGCGTCGCCAAGACTCTGGGGCTGTGCCTGTCCGACGGCGACCGGGCTTGCGCGGCGGCGGCGGCGGAAGGCGAGGGGCTGCCGCCGGACCTGGCGGCCTTGACCGGGTCGGCGCGCGCGGCGGACGGCAAGCGGATCGAACTGTTGACGGCCACCGCCGCCGGCGCGCCCAACGTCGCCCGCTTGCGGGTGTTGGGCGTGGAGCGGCAGGGCGCTCGGGAATGGGACGATGTCTATGTGGGCCTGCATCTGTCGCAGGCGCAACGGCTGCTGTACGGCGAGGGAGAGCCGATGGCGACGGCGATCTTGCTGCAGCTGAAGAGCAGCGGGCAGATCGAGGCCGCGCGCCGGCGGCTGCAGCAGCTGTTTCAAGCCGGTTTGAGCGCGCAGCCGCTGGCGGCCCACGATTTCGCCGCGCTGCAGCCGCTGTACGAGCGCATCGTCGACATGTTCGGCGCCATTTTCGGCTTCATGGCGGCGCTGATCGCCAGCGTGACGCTGTTCACCACCGGCAACACCATGAATATGGCGGTGATGGAGCGCACCCGTGAAATCGGCGCGCTGCGCTCCATCGGTCTGAGACGCGGCGGCGTCCAGCGGCTGTTCTTGTGCGAGGGCGCCCTGCTGGGCGTCATCGGCGGTTTGGGCGGCCTGCTGCTGTCGCTGGGCCTGGCCTGGCTGATCAACCGCGCCGGCCTGAGCTGGCTGCCTCCGGGCGTGGTGGATCCCAGCCCCATCCTGATCCGGGTCTGGGGCGAGACGCCGCTGCTGGCTTCGTGCATGGGCGGTTTGATGGCGGTGGCGCTGCTATCGTCGTGGTGGCCGTCGCGCCGGGCGGCGCGCTGGAACATCGTCGACACCTTGAGGCAGGCCTGAGCTGGCATGGCGGATGAGGGAAGGGAGCGGAAAATGAAGCGCGCGCGCATATTGGGCTTGGTTTTGCTGGGCTGGCAGGGTTTGGCCTGGGCCGCGCCGGACGCGCAGCAGATACTGGCCTGGAGCGACGAGGTGCGCAATCCGGGCAAGTCTTTCAGCCTGAAGGTCGACCTGCTCAGCTATAAGCAAGGCAAGCCTAGCGAAGCCAGCTCGCTGGTGTTGTATTCGCGGGCCGATCCGCGGCGCGGCCAGTTTCGCAGCCTGTTGCGCTTTGTCAGCCCCAGCCGCGACGCGGGCAAGCTGACCTTGAAAAGCGGCAAGGATTTATGGGTGTTCGACCCGGCGAGCCAGGCCAGCGTGCCGATTTCGCCGCAGCAACGGCTGCTGGGTCAGGCGGCCAACGGCGACGTGGTGACGGTGAACTGGACCCTGGACTATCGGGCCACCCTCGCGGCGGAGGAAACCGTGATGGACGGCGACCGCCAGCCGCGCGCCAGCTACAAGCTGCGGCTGAGCGCGAGGCGGCCGGACGTGACTTATCACGCCATCGAGCTGTGGGTGGATCGCGACGGTTACCGCAGCCGCAAGGCGCAGTTCTACGCCGCCAGCGGCGAGTTGCTGAAAACGGCTTATTACCGCGGCTACCGCCAGGCCCTGGGCCGGGACCGCCCACTGAGACCGTCATCATCGACGGCCTCAATCCGCAGTGGGTAACCGTGATGCGCAAGAGCGGTTTCGCTTGGCGCGAGGTGCCCGAGGCCTGGCTGCAGCGGGATTATCTGCCGCGGTTCCGGGTGGAGTGAGTGGCTGCGGTACGCTCAAATCCGCAACAAGGCGTCGCTGTCCTCCGCGTCCATGGTGTGCGGCTCGCCCACCAGCAGCGGATCGGCCGCTCGGGCGACGCGCGCGTCCTTGTCCGGGTAGTCCAGCCGGGACAGGAAGTAGCGGATGCAGTTGAGGCGGGCCCGCTTCTTGTCGTCGGATTTCACCACCGTCCACGGCGCGTCGCCGGTATGGGTGTGGAAGAAGGTCGCTTCCTTGGCCGCGGTGTAGTCGTCCCATTTGTCCAGCGACTGTATGTCTATGGGCGACAGTTTCCAGTGCTTCAAGGGATCGTCGCGGCGGGAGATGAAGCGGCGCAGCTGTTCCTCGCGGCTGACCGAGAACCAGAACTTGAACAGACGGATGCCGCTGTTGACCAGCATGCGCTCCAGTTGCGGCGTCTGGCGCATGAACTCCAGATATTCGTGCGGATGGCAAAAGCCCATCACGCGCTCCACGCCGGCGCGGTTGTACCAGGAGCGGTCGAAGAAGACGATCTCGCCGGCGGTGGGCAGGTGTTCGATGTAACGCTGGAAGTACCATTGGCCGCGCTCGCGGTCCGACGGCTTTTCCAGCGCCACCACGCGCGCGCCGCGCGGGTTCAGGTGTTCCATATAGCGTTTGATGGTGCCGCCCTTGCCGGCGGCGTCGCGGCCTTCGAACAGGATCACGATCTTCTGGCCGCTTTCCTTGACCCAGTTCTGCACTTTCAACAGTTCGATCTGCAGCGCCTGCTTCTGCAACTCGTATTCCGGGCGGCGCATCCGCGTGCGGTAGGGGTAGCTGGCCGGCAGTTCGGCGCTGACGCTGTCCTCCGCGCTGCCTTGCGGCGCGGCGGCCACTTGCAAGGCCACCGGCTGCTGACTGACGGTTTCGATGGCTTGCACCGATTCCTGGTGCGCGCGCTCCACATTGTTGCGGCGGTGGGAGGCGGTTCGGCGCGGCGGCTTGACGGCCGGCGGCTGGGCGTCGGCGTCCGCTTCCGCGGGCAGGGGGCTTGAGGCGGGTTTGTGTTTTGTGTCATGCAAGCTCCTTTGCGAGGGATAAAACCATGCTACTCCCATGGAAAACCGGTGTCGATGCGCGCGCTTTGGCGCGGCCGGAACACCGTTGGAGTCCGCAATGGGCGTTTTGTCACAAGGCAAAGCTTTTCATGCCGATTTCATGCATATTCATGCCATTGTGTTTTGACGGCGGAGCGGACTATGTGGGCGGTTGAGGTGAACGGGGTGTCGAAGAGCTACTGGATGGAGCAGGTGAGGGTGCCGGCGCTGGCCGATGTCAGCCTCAAGATCGCCGCGGCGCGCTTCACCGTGCTGTCCGGCCAGTCCGGCAGCGGCAAGACCACGCTGCTGAATCTGATCGGCGGCATAGACCGCGCCGACGTCGGAGAAATCGAGGTGGCGGGACAGGCGCTGAACCGTTTGAGCGATGACGCGCTCAGCGATTTTCGCGCGCGCCACATCGGCTTCATCTTCCAGAACTTCAATCTGATGCCGGTATTGTCGGCTTTTGAGAACGTAGAATACCCGCTGCAATTGCAAGGCGTGCCGGCGCGGCAGCGGCGCGAGCGGGCGCTGGAGATGCTGGCGGCGGTGGGCTTGGCGGACAAGGCGGCGAACCGGCCCGGCCAGCTGTCCGGCGGGCAGCGCCAGCGGGTGGCGATTGCGCGCGCGCTGGTGCACGAGCCGGCCTTGGTGCTGGCCGACGAACCCACCGCCAATCTGGACAGCCAGACCGGAGCGTCCATCCTGGCTCTGTTGCGCCAATTGCAGCGAGAACGCCGAGTGGCGGTGGTGTTCTCCTCGCATGACCCGCAGGTGATCGCGGCGGCGGACGAGCGTTACCTGGTCAGCGACGGCCGGGTCGGCGTCTTGAACGCGGGGGAGGCCTTGGCGTGAACACCTTGAAACTGGCTTGGCGCAATCTGTTGCGCAACCGTCGCCGCACCTTGGCGACCTTGTCCACCATGATCATAGGCCTGGTGGCGGTGCTGCTCTTCGGCGGCTACAACCGCACGGTGCAATACGGCTTGCAAACCGGCATGGTGCGCGCCGGCGGCCATCTGCAGGTGCAGCACCGGGATTACTTCCTGTACGGCAGCGGCAATCCGGCCGCTTACGGCATCCGCGACTACCGCGCGGCGATGCGGCTGATCGAGAACGATCCGGTGCTGCGGCCCATGCTGACCGTGGTCACGCCCACGCTGAGCCTGGGCGGCATCGCCGGTCATTATTCCGCCGGCGCCTCGCGTACGGTGATTGCGCGCGGCAGCGAGGTGGACGCGCAGAACCGCTTGCGGCGCTGGGACGATTACGGCTTCAACGACAAGCGCAAGCCGGTGGCGCTGACCGGCACCGCGCCGAACGCGGCGGTGATAGGCACCGGGGTGGCGCGGGTGCTGCAACTGTGCGCGGCCTTCAAGCTCAAGGATTGCGCGCCGCCGCCGGCTCCGCCGGGCGGCAAGGACCTGCCGGCCGATCTGGAGGCCTTGGCCGCGGCGGCGCCGCCGGCCAGCGTCCGCGACGATCAGATCGAACTGCTGGCCGCCACCGCCGCCGGCGCGCCCAATGTGGCCCGTCTGCAAGTGGCCAAGGTGGAGAGCCAGGGCATCAAGGAGCTGGACGATATGTATGTCGGTCTGCATCTGCGCCAGGCGCAACAGCTGGTGTACGGCCAGGGCGAGCCGATGGCCACCGCCATCGTGTTGCAGCTGCGGCACACCGCGCAGATTCCGGAGGCCGAGGCGCGTTTGCGTCAGCTGTTCGCCACCAGCTTGCGCGGCCAGCCGCTGGCGGCGCACGACTTCGCCACGCTGCAGCCGCAATACGGCCAGATCACCGGCATGTTCGGCACCATTTTCGGCTTCCTGGCGGTGTTGATCGCCTGCGTGGCGCTGTTCACCATAGGCAACACCATGAATATGGTGGTGCTGGAGCGCACGGTGGAGATCGGCACGCTGCGGGCGATGGGCCTGCGCCGCCGCGGCATCCAGCGGCTGTTCCTGTGCGAAGGCTGGCTGCTGGGCCTGGGCGGCGGGGTGCTGGGCATCGCGCTGGCGCTGTTGCTGGCCTGGCTGATCAATCACGCCGGGCTGACCTGGCTGCCGCCGGGGCAGGTGGACCCTAGCCCCATCCTGGTGCGGGTATGGGGGGAGTGGCGGATGATGGCGGTGACCGCCGGCGGTTTGATGGCGATGGCGCTGCTGTCGTCGTGGTGGCCGGCGCGGCGGGCGGCGGCGGCCAATATCGTGGAGGCTTTGCGTCATGCGTGAAACGTTTGGAATCTCTACCGGCATGAAGACGACACGCTGGGCCGCGTTGAGCGTTGCCCTGTGGGCGGCGTCGGCGCTGGCGGCGCCGGACGCGCAGACCATCCTGGCCAATAGCGACGCGGTGCGCAATCCGGAACGCTCTTTCGGGCTGGTGGTGTCCTTGGTCAGCTATAAGGACGGCAAGCAGAACGAGGCCAGCGCGCTGGCGGTGTATTCGCGCGCCGATCAGAAAAGCGGCCAGTTCCGCAGCCTGCTGCGTTTCATCAATCCCAAGCGGGACGCCGGCAAGCTGATGCTCAAGAGCGGCAACGATCTGTGGTTTTTCGATCCGGCGAGCAAGGCCAGCGTGCCGATTTCGCCGCAGCAGCGGCTCTTGGGCCAGGCGGCCAACGGCGACGTGGTCACCGTCAATCTGGCGCTGGACTATCAGGCGGCGCTGGCCGGCGAGGAAACGATACAGGACGGGGACCGCCAGGCGCGGCTTTGCTACAAGCTGCGGCTGAGCGCGCGCAATCCCGGCGTCACCTACCACGCCATCGATCTGTGGGTGGATCGCGACGGCTACCGCAGCCGCAAGGCGCAGTTCTACGCCGAAAGCGGCAGTCTGTTGAAGACCGCGTATTACCGCGCTTACCAGCCGGTGCTGGGACGCGAGCGCCCAACCGAGACCGTGATCATAGACGGCCTCAATCCGCGCTGGATCACCGTGCTGCGCAACAGCCAGTTCGCCTGGCGCGAGGTGCCGGAAGCCTGGCTGCAGCGCGATTATCTGCCGCGCTTCCGGGCCGAATGACGATGCGGCGGCTGGCGTTTGGGCTGGCGCTGGTCTGCGCTGCCGCGCGGGGCGCAGACGCGTCGCCGGAGGAGGACGCGCTGCGGCTGGCCGATCAGACCCGGATGGAGGATGACAAGCCGCGGGATCTGAAGCTTCA
The DNA here is from genome assembly GCF_021496765.1 of Chromobacterium sp. Beijing. Classification (NCBI taxonomy): domain Bacteria; kingdom Pseudomonadati; phylum Pseudomonadota; class Betaproteobacteria; order Neisseriales; family Chromobacteriaceae; genus Chromobacterium; species Chromobacterium sp. Beijing. The sequence continues at coordinate 2,238,545 of NZ_CP053750.1, read as the reverse complement.
GCTGGAGGCCGCCGCCTTGTCGCCGCGGCCGGGGGAGGACGGCCAGCGGCTGTCCTTCGATCTGCGCTGGGACGGCCGGCTGAGCCCGGCCTGGCGCGGCGTGCTGGCCAACCGGCTGGATTGGCGCTTCGCCGGCTCGCCGCGGCGGGACCACGGCGTCAACACCTTGAAGGAAGCGTATCTGAGCCGCGAGTTCGGCGTCGAGACGATGATGGACCTGGGGCGTATCAATACCCGCTACGGCGTGGCCGTCGGCTACAACCCCACCGATTTTCTCGGCGCGGGCACCGTGCGCTCGGTAGTGTCCGCGGACCCGGACAGCCTGCGGCAAAACCGCTTGGGCAACGCCATGTTGCGCTGGCAGAAGCTGTGGGACCGCGGCTCCTTGACCGCGATCTGGTCGCCCAAGCTGGGGTCGGGGCCGAATCCGGACGGTGCCAGCCTGGACTGGGGCGCCAGCAATCCCCGGCAGCGGCTGCTGTTGGCCGGCAGTTATCGCTTTGCGGAGAACCTCAATCCGCAATGGCTGCTGTTGCAGGAGCAAGGCCGTTCGCCTCAGCTGGGCTTCAATCTGTCGCGCGTGCTCGGCGACGCCACCGTGGTCTATCTGGAATGGGCCGGCGGCCGGCAGCGGACCGATTGGAGGCAAAGCCTGGGACGGCCGGATTCGGCCTGGCGCAATCGCCTGTCCGGGGGCTTGAGCTGGACCGGCGCCAACAAGCTGAGCCTGACGCTGGAGGGACAGCAGGACGGGGCGGCGCCGGACCGGGACGAATGGCGCGCGCTGCGCGCGAGGCCCGCGCTCTACGCCGCCTATCGGGCGGGGGTGGGCACCGGTGGCGGCCTGCCCACCCGGCGCGCCGCCTTGCTGCGCGCGCATTGGCAGGATGCGCTGGTGGACGATCTGGACGTGACCGCGATGCGCAGCTTCGACCTGGTAGACCACAGCGGCATGAATTGGGCGGAGGCCCGCTATCACCTGGGGCCGGCGGATCTGGCCTTGCAGTGGCAACGCTTCGACGGCGCGCCGGACAGCCGTTACGGCGCCAGCCCGGCGCGGCGGGTCTGGCAAGTGCTGTTCGACTATTTCTTCTGAGCGCCTGTTCACGATCCGCCGCGCTGCGGCGAAGCCTTGCAAACCCCTTCGAAATTCCCGTGCTTCGTACGGCTATTCCATTTTCTCCGCCGCAGCGCCCTGTCTTGCCCCGGCTCGCGACCGCGCGGACAGCCCTGAGTCGGTGCGCGTGATGACCGCCGCGCCGCGGGAAGGCATGGCGAGCGGCGGGGAAAGCAACCATAGTGATGTGTGGGCGACGCGATGTCGCTAGGCGTCGATAGGATCCTGACGGAGGGGACGGGCATGGGCATGAATACGGCGGCCGCTTTGCAAACGTATCTGCGTTCCTGGAATACGGCGGGCTGCCTGCACGGCGTGGCCGCCGTCTCGCTGGCCGACGGCGAACGGGTGGCGGTGGCCGGCGGCATGGCCGATCCCGGCCTGGGCGTGGCCAACGAGAAGGACACCGTGTTTCGCATCGGCTCGCTGAGCAAGAGCTTCACCGCGGCCGCCTTGCTGCAGCAGGTGGCCCAGGGGCGGCTGGAGCTGAGCGACAGCCTGGAGCGCTTCTTCCCCGATTTCCCCAATGCGGCGGGCATCAGCCTGCATCAATTGCTGAATCACAGCGCCGGCACCGCCAATTTCACCAGCGCGGCCGAGTATTGGCCGACGCGGATGCGGCTGGCGCACCGGCCGCAGGAACTGCTGGACTGGGCGCACGCCTTGCCGCCGGCCTGCCCGCCCGGCATCGCCCACGCTTACAGCAATACCGGCTATTTGTTGCTGGCGGCCATTGTGGAGCGGGTCGCGGATCAGGACTTCGCCAGCTATCGGCAGCAATACCTGTTCCGGCCGCTGGGCCTGGAGCGCACCTATGTCGACGACGGCCGCGTCATCCTGCCGCAAGCCGCGCGCGGCCTGCATCCGGGAGCGCCGTGGCGCTACGCGGAACCTATGGACATGTCGGTGGCCTGGGGCGTTTACGATCTGGCCTCCAGCGCCGGCGATCTGTGCCGCTGGCTGGAGGCCCTGCAGCGGGGAGAGGCGTTGCCGGCCCGGCTGGCGGCCTTGATGCTGGACGTGGGGGCCTTGGAGTACGCCTACGGGTTTTACGGCGAGGACTGGACGCTGGCCGGCCGCCGGCAGCGGCTGGCCCAGCATTTTGGCGACGTCAACGGCTTCTTCGCCTTCATGAGCGTCTTGCCCGGCGGCGGCGGCGTGGTGGCGCTGACCAACGCCTTCGGCTCGCCGGTGGAGCGTTTGGGCAGGGATTTGGCGCGCATCGCCAGCGGAGAAACGCTGGAAGCGCTGCCGCCGCCGGGACGGCAGCAGCCGGACGAGCAGTTGTTCGTCCCCGGTCGCTATGAGAACGGGGAAGGGGCGTGGCTGGAGTTGTTTTACAACGAGCACGGCTGCTATGCGCGCAGTCCGCGCCGTTACGACCTGCCCATCGCCTACCCGTTGACGGTGACGGCGCAGACGCCGCAACTGGCGCGCGCCGCGGTGTTGCCGGAGACCTTGTTGATAGAGGAAGGGACCTTGCAATGGTGCGACGCGGAGGGGGTGACCAGGCGTCTGCGGCGGCAGTAGGCGGTTTGTCCGGCGGGATGGCGTGGTCTATCGTGAGAACAGACAAAACCAAGCCAGCTTTCGAGTCGAGGCCGAGAATTGACGGACTTTAAACAAGGGGCGCGGGGGTGGCGTTTCCGGGCCTTTCTCGCTGTCTTTCCATGGCGCGCGTGCGGGATGGGGGTTCTGGTGCCCTTGCTGGCCCTGTCCGCGCAATGGCTGTTGTGGGACTGGGTCCGCCCTTACGCCTGGTTCCTGTTTTATCCCGCCGTCTTCCTCTCCGCCATGCTGGGCGGGCTGGCCGGCGGCCTGGTCGCCACCGCCTTGTCGGTGCCGTTGGTCTGGTATCTGTTCATCCCCCCGCAATGGAGCTTCGCCATCGCCCGGCCGGCGGATGCCGCCTCCATTGTCCTGTTCGCGCTGTGCGGCTTGATGTTGAGCCTGTTCAGCCAGCGCCTGATCAGCCGCCGCTCGCGCTGGGCGGAGAGCGAACTGACGCGTCAGCAGGCCTTGTTGCACGCCATCATCGACAACTCCACCGCGGTGATTTTCGTCAAGGACGTGGACGGCCGCTATTTATTGGTCAACCAGCGTTATCCCGAGTTGTTCCATATCAGCGCGGAGGCTATGCGCGGCTTGCGCGACGAGGATCTGTTCCCGCCTGAGGTGGTGGCCAGTTTGCGCAGCGCCGACTTGGAGGTGTTGAGCAGCGGGCAGGCGCGCGAATACGAGGAGACGGTGCCGCAGGACGATGGCCCGCACACCTATCTGGTGTACAAGTTTCCCCTGCGCGACGCCAAGGGGCGAGCCTACGCGGTGTGCGGCATCGCCTCCGACATCAGCGCGCTCAAGCGCGCCGAGGCGGAACAGAGGCAGCGGGAGGAGTGGCTGCGGGAAATGAGCGCCATCGCCCGGGTGGGCGGGTGGTGGTTCGATCCCGCCAGCGGGGACGGCGGCTGGACCTCGGAAGTGGCCCGCATTCACGATCTGCCGGCCGACGAGCCGATCAACACCCGCATTGGACTGAGTTTTTTCCACGGCGAAGACCGACAGCGCATCGAGGAGGCCGTGCGCCGGGTGGTGGCGGAAGCCGAACCCTATGATCTGGAGTTGCAACTGCTGAGCGCAAGCGGCCAGCGCAAATGGGTGCGCGTGTCCGGCAGACCGGTGCTGGCGGACGGCAAGGTGGTGTCGGTACGCGGCGCGATGCAGGATGTGTCCGAGCGCAAGGCCATGGAAAACGCCTTGCTGGAGAGCGAGGAAAGGCTGTCGCTGTTCATCGAGCACGCGCCGGCGGCGCTGGCGATGTTCGATCGCGACATGCGTTATCTGGCCGCCAGCCGCCGCTGGCTCGACGATTACCGTTTGGACGGCGAGACGCTCATCGGCCGATCCCACTATGAGGTGTTTCCGGAAGTCCCCGCCGTCTGGCGGGAGGTGCATCGGCGGGCGCTGGCCGGGGAGGTGATACGCGAGGAGGAGGACCGCTTTCTGCGCCTGGACGGCGCGGCGCAGTGGCTGTGCTGGGAAGTGCGGCCATGGCATGCGCGCGACGGATCCATCGGCGGCATCGTGATCTTCACCGAGGACATCACCGTCCGCAAATCCATGGAAGAAGAGCGCCACCGGCTGGCGGAAGCGCTGGATCAATCGGCGCAGCCGGTGGTAATGACCGACGCGGCCAAGAACATCTTGTACGTCAACGCCGCGTTCGGCGAACTGATGGGTTATCCGATGGGCGATTTGCTGGGCTCGTCGATCTCCCGCTTCATCCCGGACGACCCGGCAAGGAGGGCGGAACGGGCGGCGCTGGAACGGCAGGTGGTGGAACAAGGGCGCTGGAGCGGCGAACTGGCCCGCGTCGCCCGCAACGGCGAAATCATCCCGGTGTACGCCTCCGTCACCGCCATGCACGATCTGTCCGGCGCGTTTTGCGGCTTTTTCGGCACCTATAACGATTTACGGCCGTTGCGTGAAAAAACCCAGGCGCTGGCCAGCGCCGAAGCGCGGTATCGCAGCGTGCTGGATCATGCGGCCGACGCGGTCTTGGTGGCGGACGCGGAAGGGCGTTATCAGTACGCCAATCTGCAAGCCTGTCAGCTATTGGGCTATGAGGAAGCGGAAATCCTGGCGATGCGGGTGGGCGATTTCAGCGTCGACTCCGCGGCGGGCGACGCGCAGTCCTTGTTCCGGCGCCTGCTGTCCGACGAGCAGCTGAGCGCCGAGATGCTGCTGCGGCGCAAGGACGGCGCCGAGGTGCCGGTGGAAGTGAACGCGATCCGCCTGCCGGACGGCGGGGTCTACGGCGCTTTCCGCGACATCACTCTGAGACGGCAGGCGGCGGAACGGATCCGTCAGCTGTCGATGGCGGTGGAACAGAGCCCGGAGAGCGTCGTCATCACCGATCTGGAGACGCGGATCGAATACGTCAACGAAGCCTTTGTCCGCAATACCGGCTACAGCCGGGAAGAAGTGATGGGGCAAACGCCCAATCTGCTCAAGTCCGGGCTGACCCCGGCGGAAACCTATGCCGAACTCTGGGAGGCGCTGCGGGCCGGCAAGCCGTGGAAAGGCGAGCTGTTCAACCGGCGCAAGGACGGCAGCGACTATGTGGACTTCGCCCATATCTCGCCTATCCGTCAGCCGGACGGCAGAATCAGCCATTATCTGTCCTTGCAGGAGGATATCAGCGAGAAAAAGCGCCTGGGCCTGGAGCTGGACCAGCATCGTCATCATCTGGAAGAGTTGGTGGCGATGCGCACCGCCGAAGTGCGCGCCACCAGCGCCAAACTGCAAACCACTCAGTTCGCCATGGACAGCGTGGGCATAGGCATACATTGGGTGGACGCGGCCAGCGGGCGGCTGATCTACGTCAACCGCTACGCGGCGCAATTGCTGGGCTACGACATCGAAGACATGCTGCGCCTGAACGTGTCCGACATCGTGCCCGACACCACGCCCGACCTTTACGCGCGAACCGTGGAGCGCCTGCGGCAACAGAGCCGGGCGCAGTTCGAAACCTGGCAAAGAACGCGGGACGGGCGGCTGGTGGCGGTGGAGATGATTTTGTACTACTTGCCGGACACGCCGGGCGCCTCGGACACCATCATCGGTTTCGTCACCGACATCACCCGGCGCAAGGAAACCGAGCAGGCCCTGGTGCGCGCCAAGGAGGACGCGGAAGCGGCCAATCTGGCCAAGAGCGCCTTCGTCGCCAATATGAGCCATGAAATCCGCACGCCCTTGAACGCCATCATCGGCTTCACCCACTTGCTGATGCGCACCCAGCCGCGGCCGGAGCAGCAGGCCAAGCTGGAAAAGGTGCTGGTGGCCAGCGGGCATCTGCTCTCCATCATTAACGACATTCTGGACCTGTCCAAGATCGAAGCCGGCAAGTTGTCGCTGGAGCGGACCGACTTCTCCGTCGGGGCGCTGTTCGACCATGCGCGGTCGCTGATCGACGAAGCGGCGCAGGCCAAGGGCTTGCGCGTGGAGATCGATTACGCCGGCGTGCCGCCGTGTCTGCGCGGCGATCCCACCCGCCTGCGCCAGGCCTTGCTCAACTACGCCGGCAACGCGGTCAAATTCACCGAGCGGGGCACGATAGCCCTGCGCGCCCGGCTGCTGAGGAGCGAGGGCGAGCGCCTGCTGCTGCGCTTCGAGGTGCGCGACACCGGCATAGGCATTCCCGCCGACAAGCTGGCCGGCCTGTTCCAGGCGTTTCAGCAGGCGGACGATTCCACCACCCGCAAATACGGCGGCACCGGCCTGGGGTTGGCGATCACCCAGCGGCTGGCGGCCTTGATGGGCGGCGAAGTGGGGGTGGAAAGCCGGGAAGGACAGGGCAGCGTGTTTTGGCTGACCGCCTGGCTGACGCTGGGGCGGAGCGTGGCGGCCGAGCCCGCCGGCGTGGAGCCGGACGAGGTGGAGGCCGAACTGCGCTTGCGCGCGGACGCGCGGGTGCTGGTGGTGGAGGACGACGTCATCAATCAGGAAGTGGCGCTCTGGCTATTGGGCAGCGTCGGCCTGAGAGCCGAGCTGGCGAGGAACGGCCGCGAGGCCGTGGAGTGCGCCGCCGCGGGCGAATACGATCTGGTGCTGATGGACGTGCAGATGCCGGAACTGGACGGCTTGGAGGCGACGCGCCGGATCCGGGCCATGCCGAGCTGGGAGCGGGTCCCGATTCTGGGCATGACCGCCAACGCCTTCGACGAGGATCGCCAGCGTTGCCTGGAGGTCGGCATGAACGACTTCGTGGCCAAGCCGGTGGACCCGGAACAGCTGTTCGGCTTGCTGCTGAAATGGCTGCCGTCGATGATTCCGCCCGAGAGGATCCGCGTCGATCCGACGCCGGAAAGCGGGCGCCGGGAACAGTTGATGAGGCTGCCCGGCGTGGACCTGGAGGCGGGCCTGCGCATCGTCGGGGACGACCTGGAGCGTTTTGAGCGCTTGCTGCGCAAATTCGCGGGCATGCACCGCGACGACTTGGCCAGGCTGCAGGGCCTGGCGCGGGCCGAGGAGGGCGAGGAGGCATGCCGTATCGCCCATTCGCTGAAAGGCGCCGCCGGCTCCTTGGGGCTGGTCCGCATCCAGACCGAGGCGGCCGCGCTGGAAGCCGTCTTGCGGCAAGGGCGGCTTGAAGAGGCTATGCCCGGCATGCAGGCGCTGGGCCTGGAGCTGACGGCCTTGTGCGCGGCCCTGGACGCCTTGCCGGCAATGGCATAAGCGCGCCAGATTCTGGCCTTTTCATGCAACTTGGCGCAGCTTATTGAGTCAATCAATAGGATGAAGTCATTTTTTCCGATGGCCGGCGGCCATTCCGGTCGCCGGCCGGGCGCGAAGATCCGGCCTGGCGTTGGACGCGAGGCAGGCTGGCGCCGATGCGCCGAGGACGCGGAAGGTTTCTCTACATGAATATCCCTTTAGGCACTATCGAAGGCTTCTACGGCAAGCCGTGGAATTGGGCGCAGCGGGAGCTGCTGGTCACCACGCTGGCGGCGCACGGCTACCGTTTCTATCTGTACGCGCCGAAAGCGGACGCGTATCTGCGCCGCCAGTGGCAGCTGGACTACCCGGCTGAGCAGGAGGCTAGGCTGGCGGCGTTCGCCGCTCATTGCCGGCGGCAGGAGGTCGGTTTCGGCATGGGGCTGAGCCCGTACGAAGCGTATCTGGATTTCAACGACGAGGCCCGCCAGGCGCTGGCGCGCAAGCTGGAGCAACTGCAGCGCATCGGCGTCAGCCAACTGGCCATCCTGTTCGACGATATGCGCGGCGATCTGCCCGATCTGGCGGAGCGCCAGGCGGAGATCGTCGCCTGGGTGCGGCAGCGCTGCGCGGTGGAGCGTTTGTTGGTCTGCCCCAGCTATTATTCCAGCGATCCGGTGCTGGACCGGGTGTTCGGCCAGCGCCCGGCCGGCTATCTGCAGCAACTGGGCCAGTGGCTGGCGCCGGACATCGATATTTTCTGGACCGGCGAGGAGGTGTGCTCGCGCGAAATCTCGCCCGGACACCTGCTGCAAGTGGGCAAATGGCTGGGCCGCAAGCCGGTGTTGTGGGACAACTACCCGGTGAACGACGGCGCGCGGATGTCGCAATACCTGCACCTGCGCGGCTTCACCGGGCGGTCCGCGGCCAACGCCGAGCTGCTGGCGGCGCATGGGATCAATCCGGCGCAGCAAGCCGCGCTCAGCCTGATTCCCGCGCTGACGCTGGCGGACAGCTACCGCTTGGGGCCGCGCTATCAATACGGCGCCTCGATGCGCCGGGCGGCCCAGGTGGTGGCCGGCGAGGAACTGGCCGACATGCTGTGGCGGGATCTGCTGCTGCTGCAGGACGTGGGGCTGGATCAACTGGGCGAGCGCGCGGCGGAACTGCGCGCGCGTTACGCGGCGGTGGAGCACCCTTGCGCGCACGAAGTGGTGGCCTGGCTGGATGGCGAGTATCGGATCAGCGAGCTTGAGGTGCAGACTCAGTAGGGAGGCTACTTGGCGTTACATGCCTTTACAACTGACTAACAGACGGGGGCGGGCCGGGACGCCTAGGATGAGCAGCAAGGAAACACCAAAGCCTGGCGTCGCGGCCGCACTGAGCAGACGGACGCCCCCTGACCCGACTGGAGAATGTCATCATGAAAAAACTGAGCCTGATCGTACTGTCCGCCGCTTTCGCCCTGAGCTCCGCCGCCGGTTTCGCCGCCGAAGCCGCCAAGCCGGCTTCCGCCCCGGCCGCCAAAGCCGCGCCCGCCGCCAAGAAAGCGCAGCACAAGGCGGTGAAGAAGCACGCTTCCGCTCCGGCGCAGAAAGCCCAGGCGGCCAAGGCTGAAGCCTCCGCCCCGGCCAAGGCCGCCAAGAAGCCGGCGCAGCACAAGAAGCACGTCGCCAAGAAAGTCCACAAACAAGCGGCCTCCGCTCCGGCTCAGAAAGCGCAAGCGGCCAAGGCGGAAGCTTCCGCTCCGGCCAAAGCCGCCAAGAAACCGGCGCAGCACAAGAAGCACGCCGCTAAAAAGACCCACAAGAAAGCCGCGGCTTCCGCAGCCAAGTAAGCTGAAAGAGGCCGCGCTCAGCGCGGCCCGAACGGGGACGAAGGGAGGCTCAGGCCTCCCTTTTTGCATGTTCGCTGCGTGGATCGGGCGCCGTCCGGCCGGGTGGAATCAGCCCGCCGGCGCGGTGGCGGGGGGCTGCACGGTGTTGAGTAGCGGGGCGCAGGGATCGGGCCGCTCGCGCCAGAAGCGGCGTTCCAGCTCCGCCGCCGGCAGCGGTTTGCTGAACAGATACCCTTGCAGGGTGTCGCAGAACATATACGTCAACGCGGTGGCTTGTTCGTCGGTTTCCACGCCTTCCGCCACCACGCGAAGCTGCAGCGAATGGGCCAGCGCGATGATGGCGCCGGTCAGCGTCATCGCGTCCTGATCGTTCAGCATCGCGCGGACGAAGGACTGGTCGATTTTCAGCTCCTGGGTGGGCAGCTTGGCCAGATAGGACAGCGAGGAATAACCGGTGCCGAAATCGTCGATGGAAATGCCCACTTGCATGTCGCGGATGCGGCGCAGCGTTTCGCCGCAGGTGTTCAGATTGTCCAGCACCACGGTTTCGGTGATTTCGATGTCTATGCCCGGCACGGCGGCGCCTTCGCTCAAGGCCTGTTGCAACTGTTCGGAGAAATCGGCCTGGCGCAGTTGCAGCGGGGAGACGTTGACCGCGATGCGCGGCGCCGGATAGCCGGCCTCCAGCCAGCGCAGATGGTCGCGCGCGGCCTGACGCAAGGCCCAGACGCCCACCTCCAGGATCAGGCCGGTTTCCTCCAGCAAGGGGATGAATTGCGCCGGCGACACCAGGCCGCGCTCCGGGCTCTGCCAGCGCAGCAGCGCCTCCACGCCGACGATCTGCCGCGACACCGCGTCCACTTTGGGCTGGTAGTGCAGCACGAACTCCTGGCGCTCCAGCGCCAGACGCAGCCGGTTTTCCAGCTCCAGCGTCACCGCGGCGCGTTCGCTCATCTCCTGACGGTAGAACAAATAGCGCTCATTGGTGCTTTGCGCCAGTTTGAGCGCGGCTTCCGCGTTCTCCAGCAGGCTTTCCGCGTCGGCGCCGTCTTCCGGGAAGATGGCGATGCCGAATTTGGCCGACACGCGCAACTGCTTGTCCAGGATGGCGATGGGCTGGGCGACGCAGTGTTCCTGCAACTGCATCACCTGACGCGCAATGTCCTCCTCGCTCTTGACCTCGGGGATGATCAGCGCGAAGCGGTCTATCTTGACGCAGGCCAACAGCCGGGCCTCTTCGGTAAACGACTCCAGCCGCGCCGCCAGCAGGCGCAGCACCTGGTCGCCGGCCCAGCGGCCGTAGACGTCGTTGATGGATTTGAAGTGCTCGATGTCGAGGAAGATCACCGCCAGGCGGCGCTGTTCATGGTGGCTGGAGCTGATTTGCTGCGCCAGGCGCTCGTGGAACAGGCTGCGGTTAGCGAGGCCGGTCAGCTCATCGTAGTAGGACAGGAAGTGCAGCCTTTCCTCTTTTTCGATGTGATCCAGCGCGAAAGCGATGTCGCCGGCCAGTTCGGCCAGCAGCTGCATTTCCTCGTGGTCGAAGGCGTTGGCTTCGTTGGAGCACAGCGTCAGCGAGGCGGCGCGTTGTCCGGGCAGCGGCAGCGGCAGGCAGGCCAGCGAGCGGATGCCTTGCGCCAGCAATTGCTCGCGCGCCGCGTAGGGCAGCGGCGAGCCAAGCTGATTGCAGACGATGTTGCCGCCGCTGGCGATGGCGGCGGCGGACAGTTGCAGCAGCGCGTCGGCGTTGGGAGGCGGCTCGGTCTGTCCTTGCAGCGCGGCGATGCGGTGTTCGCCGTCGCTCCGGTCCAGCATGCTGATCCAGACCAGTTTGAACGCGCCGCTCTGGGTGGCGATGCGGCAGGCTTCGCGAAACAGTTCCTGGCGGTCGTGGCAGCGCACGATCAACATATTGATGCCGCTGAGGATGGCGTAAACGCGGTTGAGCCGTTCTATGCGCAGCCGCAGCATGGAGTGTTGCAAGGTGATGGCCAGTTGCTGGGCGAAGGCCCGGGCGATCTCCAGATGCTCGAAGCCATGCTGGGCAACCTCCTGGAAGGCCAGGTTCAAGGAGCCCAGCAACTGCCCTTCCGCCATCAGCGGCAGCCGCAGATAGGCGCGCACGCCGTGGCTGCGCAGCCATTTGACCAGCGCCGGCGGCTGCGCCAGCGTGGTGATGTCGTGCATGAAGCTGGGCTGTCCGCGCTTGAGTTGCTCCAGATCGCTCAAGCCATAGCTGGAGAAGGGGAAGCGGCTGTCGATCGGGATCTCGTCCTTGGCGTCGCACTCCAGCGCCAGGAAGATGGTTTCCTCGTGCCTCCAGTCGAACACCGTGGCCGACGCGCCCCAGAACGGCACCAATTGCGCCAGCATGCGCAAGGCCTCCTGCGCGGTTTGCTGCGGGCTGGCGGCGGACAGCAGGGTCAGGCCCATGTCGCGCAGCGACTCCAGCTGCTGGCTGTGGCGTTTGAGCTCCTGTTCGGTTTTCAGCCGCAGAGTGATGTCGCGCATGATGGCGGTGTAATACTTCTGGCCTTCCACCTCCAGCTGGGACACCGAGGCTTCTGCGTAGAACTCGCTGCCGTCGGCGCGCAGCCCGCGCACGCCGCCGGCCGGCGCCAGGCTGCGGCTGACCGGGCCGTTCTGACCGAAGCCGTGGATCAGCTGAGCGTGGCCGGGCCGGAGCGCTTCCGGCACCAGCATGTCTATCTGCCGGCCCAGCACCTGTTCGGCGCGATAGCCGAATGCCTGTTCCGCCGCGGGGTTGAACAGGATAATGTTCAGATCGGCGTCGATGGTGACGATGGCGTCCATCGCGGTGTTGATGATGCCGGCGCGTTGCATCTCGCTGAGGCGGATCGCCGTGACATGCGTTTGCAACTGGTCCAGCATCAAGTTGAACTGGCGCGACACCGCGCGCAATTCTTGCGGCCCCAGTTCCGGGGCGCGTGCTTGCGCGTCGCCGTCGGCCACCGCTTGCGCGGTTTCGGCCAAGCGGCGCGCCGGCCGCGTCAGCGCGCGGCTGAAGCTTTGCGCCAGCAAGCCGCAGAGCAGCAAGGTGACGATGCCGCTGGCCGCGCTCCAGCGCAGGCGGCTGTAGTAGGGCGCGAGCACCACTTGTTCCGGCAGCGCGGCGATGATCAGCCAGTTGGCCTGGGAGAATTTGCGGTAGGAGTAAAGCCGCGACACCCCGTCGCGGCCGACGCCCAGTTCGAAGCCGGAGGCGTTGCCGCGGATGCGAGCGATGGTGCGGGCGACGTTGATCGAGGTTTTGCCGTGCCACAGCGCGGGGTCGGGGTAACGCAACAGAAAAGCCGCTTGCGAGCTCAGCACCGCGATGGTCAGCTTGCGGTCCAGCGTCGAGGGCAAGACCTGGGCCTGCAGCGTCAGCAAGTCCATTTGCACGGTCAGCAGACCAATGGGCCGGCCTTGCTCGTCGCGCACCGGATAGCTGGGCATTATCACCCAGCGCTGGGTGGCGGGCTCCAGCAAGGGCTCGCTGAGCATCAGTCCGGGCGCCGCCAGCGCGCGCTGGAACCAGTCGGCCTTGGTCGGCGGCGTTCTGACCGCGGGATTGGACGCGTGGCTGCAGACTTGCAGGCCGGTGGCGCTGCTGAGCGTCAGTTGGGTGGCGGAGGGAAAGCTCAGCGCGATGTCGCGGAACGCGACGGCGCATTCATCGAAGTCGAAGCGACGTATCGGCGTCCGCCTGCTCAACTGCGCCAGCACGCGTTCCAGTTCCGTGATCTTGCTCGCCAGCGCCTGATCCACCTGGTCGGCCAGCACGCGGGTCTGATCCTGAGCGGCGTCGCGCATGTCGCGGGCCGATTCGAAGGCGCCGATGCCGATCAGCGCCGCGGCGGGCAGCAGGCAGGCCAGCGCGAACAGCAGCAACTGAGCGCGCAAGCCCAGTCCGCTGACGAAGGACAGAATGCGGTTCAGGCCTGCGCGCATGTGGCGGGTACTCTCCGGGGCTGGGGATACTCAAAAATTAGTTCCTGTCGCCGGAGGGGGCAAGTCATATGTATGCCAAATGCGTTGCCTGGGCCGCGGGCGTGCGGCCGCCCCCGCGCAAGCCTTGCCAGGCAAGGCTTTCACGGGGGAAACCCGGTGCTAAGTACTTACACTTAGACGGCTGGGGAGGGCGGCTTCCGACGCTCAGAGGAACATGCCGCCGGAGGCTTCCACGCGCTGACCGTTGACCCAGGCGGCGCCGTCGCTGAGCAGGGTGGCGATGGCGCCGCCGATGTCGTCGGGGCGGCCGACGCGGCCCAGCGCGGTTTGCGCGGCGATATGGGCGTTGACCTGTTCGTTGTCGCGCACCAGGCCGCCGCCGAAGTCGGTTTCAATCGCGCCGGGGGCGATGACGTTGACCGCGATGCCACGCGGCCCCAGCTCCTTGGCCAGGTAGCGGGTCAGCACCTCCACGCCGCCCTTCATCGCCGCGTAGGCGGCGTAGCCGGGCAGGGCAAAGCGGGTCAGGCCGGTGGAGACGTTGAGAATGCGGCCGCCGTCGGCGATCAGCGGCAGCAGCGTCTGAGTCAGGAAGAACGGGCCTTTGAGCTGGATGTTCATCAGTTGGTCGAACTGCGCCTCGCTGGTGTCGGCGAAGGCGGCGTGGATGCCGATGCCGGCGTTGTTGACCAGAAAATCGAAGTCGGCGCGTTGCCATTGCTCGGCCAGCGTCTGGCGCAGCCGATCGGCAAAGGCGGCGAAGCCGGCGCTCTGGCCGACGTCCAGCGCCAGCGCGGCGGCCTGGCCGCCCAGTGCTTGAATCTCGGCGACCACCGCCTCGGCGTCGGCGGCGCGGCTTTGGTAGGTGATGACGACGTCCACGCCCTGGCGCGCCAGGTGCAGGGCCGCGCTTTTGCCCAGGCCGCGGCTGCCGCCGGTGATGACTGCGATTTTCTTGCTCATGGGAATCTCCTGTAGGGGGCGGGTGCAGGCTTGGACCCGATGAGCTCAGTTTATTGTATGGTTTTTGATAAACAAATATGATTATTTAAATTATAGTGTTCGTATATTGATAACAATTGGCGGCGGCATGAACAAGCTGGAAGCGATGCAGATTTTTGTCCGGGTGGCCGAGTTGTCCAGCTTCACGCAGGCGGCGGACAGCTTGGGCCTGCCCAAGGCCAGCATCTCGGTGGCGGTCAAGCAGACCGAATCCTGGCTGGGCGCGCGCCTGCTGCACCGGACCACGCGCAAAGTGCAGATGACCCAGGATGGGCAGGCTTTTTACGAGCGTTGCAAGGACGTGCTGGCGGACATGGACGAGTTGCAAAGCATGTTCCAGCGCGGCGAGGAGGCGCTGGGCGGGCGGCTGAGGGTGGACATGCCCAGCGGCGTGGCGCGCTATCAGGTATTGCCGCGGCTGGACGAATTCCTGCAGCGCCACCCGCGTTTGGAGCTGGAGCTGAGCAGCACCGACCGCAAGGTGGACATCGTGCGAGAAGGTTTCGATTGCGTGCTGCGCGTGGGGGAGCTTGGCGACTCCAGCCTGGTGGCGCGGCCGCTGGGACGTTTTCGGCAGCTCAATTGCGCCAGCCCCGGCTATCTGGCGCGTTACGGCGCGCCGGCCGGCCTGGAGGACCTGGCGCGGCACCGGCTGGTTCACTACGTTTCCACCCTGGGCGCGCGCCCGGCCGGCTGGGAGTGGCGGGACGGCAACGGCAGTCATTGGCTGGCCATGGCCGGCAGCGTCATCGTCAACAACGCCGACGCCTACCAGGCCGCCTGTCTGGCCGGGCTGGGCCTGATTCAGGCGCCGGAGTCCGGCGTGCGCCATTTGCTGGACAGCGGCGAACTGGTGGAAGTGCTGCCGGACTACCGCGCCGCGCCGATGCCGGTCACGCTGTTGTACGCCCACCGCCGCAACCTGCCGCGCCGGGCGCAGGTTTTCATGGATTGGCTGGCGGAGGCGCTGGCGCCGCATCTTGTGTGAATCGGGCGCAAACATGGCGGGCCGGGGCCAAGCTGCCCTATCATGGAGGCCGGTCAACCATTTTAGAACCTGTTTACGATTATGCGCGTTGGCGATACGGCGTTGAAAACCCCTTCGAAATGCTCATGTACCGTGTGTACATTCCGCTTTCTCAGCGGTTTTCGCCTTGTCTCGCCTTGGCTCGCGAGATCGTAAACACGTTCTTACTTCGTCATATTCCCGCCATGATTGTTAGATCCACTTCTTCCTGGCTGCGCCTGTTGTTTGTCTGGCACGGTTCGGTGCTGCCGCGCATCATGCCGCGCCTGCTGCTGGTCTTCTTCATTTCCATCGCCGCCGCCGCCGTGCGCGGCTGGTGGCTGAGCGAACACGCGGACTCCGCGCTCAGCATTCCCGCCTTTACCTTGATGGGGGTGTCGCTGGCCATCTTCCTGGGTTTTCGCAACTCAGTCAGCTACGAGCGCTTTTGGGAGGCGCGCAAGCTGTGGGGCAGCTTGCTGATCGTCAACCGCTCGCTGGCGCGGCAGGTTCTGTCGCTGGCGCCGGACAATGCGGACGCGCGGCGTCTGATAGACGGCTGTTGCGCCTTCGCCTACGCGCTCAAGGCGCAGTTGCGCGGCGACGACGCCGACGCCCATCTGCGCCGTTTGCTGCCGGAGGAGATTCTGGACAAGGCGTTGGCGGCGCGCTTCAAGCCGGCGCTGATCCTGTCCTGGCTAGGGCAATTGGCCGCGCGCATGCGCGGCGACGGCGTGTTGGGCGATATGCAATGGCATGCGCTGGACCGTAATCTGAACTCGCTGTCGGAAGTGCTGGGCGGCTGCGAGCGCATCGCCTCCACGCCCATTCCCTTCACGTACCGGGTGCTGCTCAACCGCACCGTCACGGTGTACAGCCTGCTGTTGCCGGCCGGCCTGGTTACCAGCATAGGCTGGCTGACGCCGGCGATCGCGGTCTTCATCGCCTACACCTATCTGGCGCTGGAAGTGATAGGCGAGGAGCTGGAGGAGCCGTTTGGCAAGGAGGGCAACGACCTGCCGCTGTCCGCGCTCTGCCACGGCATCGAGGCTTCCTTGCGCGAGATGCAGGGCGAGGAGGCGGCGACTCCGGCGCCGTCGCAGCAGGGCATTTATCTGTATTGAGCCATCGAGCCGCATAGCTTAGAACCTGTTTACGCTCTAGCGAGCTAAGGCGGGACAAGGCGTACTCATCGTGCCGCATCTCACGAAGCGCAGCAGGTCGTAAACAGGTTCTTACAGCGCGGCCAGCTCGTCCAGGCTGATGATGCGGGCTATCGTCGCCAGCTGGCGCATCGAGGTCTGATGCTCTTCCTCGCTGGCGGCGGCGCAGCCGTCCTCCAGCACCAGCACCTGGTAATCGCGGTCGTGAGCGTCGCGTGCGGCGGCCTGCACCGCCCAAGTGCTGCTGACGCCGGACAGGATCAGGCGTTCGATGCGATGGGCGCGCAGCACCGCTTCCAGCGAGGTGGCGTAGAAGGCGCTGACGCGCGGCTTGATCACGATGGCGTCTTCCGGCCTTACGTCCAGCTCCGGGTGGAAGGCGGTGCCGGGGCCGGACAGATCCAGCGCGCCGAATTCGTGAGCGCGGCCGAACAGCGGCGAGGCCTTGGGTTGTTCCACATAGGAGGGCGCGAAGCCCACTTTCACCTGCGCCACCAGCCAGCGGCGGCGGCGCGCCTCGGCGATGGCCTGGTTGGCGGCGGCGATGACGCCGCGTTGACGCGCGTGCTCGGCGCAGCGGGCGACCTTGCCGCCGTCCATCATGATGTCGCGAATATAGTCCAGTCCGATAAAAGCGGTGTTCATCGCTGAGTTCCTTATGGCGTATTGATCAAGACCGGCGAACGGCCGGCGTTTCAGCCGCGGCCAGTTCCGCCAGCAGCTCGCCGGCGGCGAGCAGCAGTTCCAGGCGCTGCGGCGGCAGTCCGGCCAGAGCGGCGCGCAGCCAGTCGTCTTTGCGCAGGCGGTGAGCGTCAAGGACCTGGCGGCCGGCGCCGCTCAGGCGAATCCGGACTTTGCGGCCGTCTTCGGGGTCGCCGGCGCGCAGAATCAGGCCGCCGGCGTCGAGTTCGCGCAGCAGGCTGGCCAGGTTGGAACTGCGCAGCTTTTCCGCGCGGGCCAGCGCAGACGGCGTTGCGGCGCCGTCCGCGCGTTCGATGCTGGCCAGCAGCGAAAGCTGGGCAAACGGCAGTTCGTCGTCTTGGGCCTCCTGGCGCAAGCGGCGCGTCAAGGCCATCAGTTGCAGGCGCAGCCGGGACACGGCCTCCACCGGGATCGATGAGTTAGGCATTTTTCTATTTTAACATAGCTATGTTTATATAGATAAGTCGGCGAGAAAACGGCGCCGCCAGCGACGCCGAGGCCGGCTCTAGCCTTGTTTCTGACAGTTGCTCATCCAGCGTATGCCGAAGCGGTCCACCAGCATGCCGAAGCGGGCGCCCCAGAAGGCGTCGTGCAGCGGCTCGTTGATCTGGCCGCCCTGGGCCAGGGCTTCAAAGATCGCGGTCTGCTCCGTCTCGCTGTCCAGCATGAAATTCAGCGTGATGTTTTCACCGATGGCGGGCGTGCGGCCCGGCATGCCGTCGGAGGCCATGAAATGAACGCCTTCGGCTTTGAACTCGGCGTGCAGAATCTTGTTCTTGGCCTCGTCCGGGCTGGGGAAGTCCGCGTCGCCGAAGCGCATCAGCGCCACGATTTCGCCGTTGAAGCATTGGCGGTAGAAGGCCAGCGCCTGTTCGCACTGGCCGTGGAAGTTGATGTAGGGCAGCAGGGTTTTCATCAGGGAGACTCCTGGTGGGTGGGGAGGGGCGGCCGTGTTTCAGGCTTGCAGGCATTGCCGCAGCGCATTGTTGACGGCTTCCACCGTTGCCGGCCGGGTCAGGCGAGCGGTTTCCTGGCCGTGGCGCAGGAAAATCAGCGTAGGCCACAGCTTGACGCGGTAGCTGCGTCCCAGGCGGCGGCCCGGCCCGTCTTCGATTTGCAAATGACGGACATCGGGATAGGCCGCCAAGGCTTGTCGAATCAGAGGCTGAGCCGCCTGGCAGTGGCCGCACCAGGGCGCGCCGAATTCCAGCACGGTGACGCCGGGCTGGGCATCCAGTTCGGTGCGTTCCGGCGCCGGGTCGCGATAAAGCTTGTCCATGGTCAGGCTGGGGCAAGGGTGGATTTTAAATATGCCAAAGGACTTGCGTATTTGCCAGCGCCGTGATGAGAGGGCTGGCGGGGCGGGCTTGCCAAAGCCGGGCAAAACCGCGACGATGCAGGCCGTTTCATCAATGGCTCGGGGTTTGAACTCATGAAATCGCGCAATGTTTCCGGCGGCTTGGTGTATTCCACCGAACACGGCCGCATGTGTCCGCAGTGCGGCTTTGCCGTTGCCCAATGCCAATGCGGCAAGCAGGAGGCGCCGGCCGGCGACGGCGTGGTGCGGGTGCGCAGGGAAACCAAGGGCCGCAACGGCAAGGCGGTCACCGTGATTCAGGGCGCGCCGTTGAACGCGCTGGAACTGGCGCAGCTGGGCAAACAGCTGAAAAACGCCTGCGGCAGCGGCGGCACGGTCAAGGACGGCGTCATCGAGATCCAGGGCGATCATTGCGAGCAGGTGCAGAGTTTGCTCAAGCAGCGCGGCTGGACGGTGAAGCGCGCCGGCGGCTAGACGCGCTCTAAAGCCTGTAGCGCCTTGTCGGAGACGAGGCGGCGGGCATGCTTTTGAAATGTTCATCACCGTACGGCCCTGCCGCTTTTTCAGCGGCAGGGCCTTGTCTCGCGCTGGCTTGCGAGGTTTTGGAACAGCGGCTTGGGATTGCGCCGGAATGAAAAAGCCCGCGGCGTGCCGCGGGCGGGGTGGGGCGATGGGGCTTAGGCCGGCTGCGCCTGCCGCTGCGGGCTGGGGCTGAGCGGCGTCCGTCGCTGCAGCTCGGCGGCGAATTGCGCGCCGAATTGTTCCAGATATTGGCGTTGCAGCAGGCATTCATGCGGCGCGTTTACCTCGTACTCAATCAGCTTGCCGGAGACGTAGGGCTGCCAGAGCGACGGCTGCTGGTCTTCGGGGCGCAGGATGTCGGTGGTGGCGCGGATGAAGATCAGGTCGCCGTCGTAACGCTGGTAGCGGCAGCGGGCGAGCAGTTCCAGCATCAGCTTGGAGTCGTTCACCAGCCGGGTCAGAAACTCCTCGCCGACCTGGCTGCCGCCCAGCGCTTCTTCCATTGCGCTCTTCAGCCCCTTGATGCCGGCGCGCGGCGCGCCGACGATGGCCCGGGTCATGCGGGTGATGATGGTGGCGTCGTCCAGTTTCAGCGAGGCCGGCCCGCCCTGCAGCGGATAGCTGTCGAACATGCACAGGAAGCTGACTTCGTGGCCGTCGGCCTGCAGCATGGCGGCCAGGCGCAGCGCCAGATTGCCGCCCACCGACCAGCCCGCCAGCTGATACGGCCCCTGCGGCTGCACCGCCTGGATGCGTTGCCGGTACTCCTCCGCCAGTTCGTCCAGCGATTCGACGATGCGTTCCGGGTCGCGCAGTATCGGCGACTGGATGGCGTACAGCGGCTGGTCCTCGGGCAGGAAGGGCAGCAGGCCGGCATAGGGCCAGGCGATGCCGCCGCCCGGGTGAATGCAGAATAGCGGCGGGCGGCCGCCCTGGACGCGCAGCGGCAACATGGCGTCGAAAGGATCGCTGAAAGCGGCGGGCCGTTGCAGGCGCAGGGCCAGCTGGCGCGGCGTGGGGGCGGCCAGGAAGTCGGCGATGCCCAGCGAGACGCCGAAGGTTTCCCTGACGCGGTTGATCAGTTGCAGCCCCAGCAGCGAATGGCCGCCCAGCGCGAAGAAGTTCTGATTGGCGTAGACCTCGCCGCATTCCAGCGCCGTTGCGAACAAGCGGCACATGATTTCCTCTTCAGGCGTGCGCGGCGGAGCCTGTTCGCCGTCGTCCAGCAGCGTCGGCGTCGGCAGCTCGCCGGTGGCCAGCTTGCCGTTGGGCGTCAGCGGGAAGACGGGCACCACCATGATGACGCTGGGGATCATATGATGCGGCAATTGCCGGCTCAGCGCCTGTTTCAGGCCTTCGCTGTCCAGGTCCAGCTGTTGGTTGGCCACATAGCCGACGATGGCCGGGCCGTGGGGCAGGTCCCGCAGCAAGGCGACGGCGTCCTCTACACCGCCGCAGCCCAGCAGGGCGTTCTTGATTTCGTCCAGCTCGATGCGCAGCCCGCGCAGCTTGATCTGATTGTCTTGGCGGCCCTGATAGTGGATGCGGCCGGCGTGGTCGAAGAACACGCGGTCGCCGGCCCGGTACATGGTGTCGGCGGGGTCCAGCAAATCGGGGACGAAGCCTTTGGCCGTCAGCTCCGGGCTGTTGCGGTAACCGCGGGCCACGCCGGGGCCGCCGATGAACAGATCGCCCCAGGCGCCGGGCGGCAGCAGCCTCTGCCGCGGGTCCACCACATAGAGCCGGGTATTGGCGGTGGCGGGTCCGATGGACAGGTCGCCGTCGCCGTAGTCGGCGTTGATCGAGGTGGCGAAGGAGGTTTCGGTCGGTCCGTAGACATTGAGCAGGCGGCAGTGGGAGAAGCGCGCCAGCAGCGCCGGCGTGCAAGGCTCGCCGCCCAGCATCAGGACGGTGTCTTGCGGGAAGTCCTCGGTCTGGTGGTAGGCCAGCAGGCTGGGCGTCATGACCACGAGCTTGATGTTTTCCCGTTTGACCAGCGCGGCCAGCGGCTTGCCGGGCGCGCTGGCGACTTTGTCGCAGATGACCAGGGTGGCGCCGGCCAGCAGCGTCATCATGATTTCCAGCACCGACATGTCGAAGCCGGCGGCGATGAATTGCAGCACGCGCTGGCCAGCTTGCAGCCCCGCCGCCCGGATGGCGGTGTCGGCGATGGGCACCAGGTTGCGGTGGCTTACTTCCACGCCCTTGGGCTTGCCGGTGGAGCCGGAGGTGTAGATCAAATAGCCGGGCGCGGCGGGGTCTACGCGGGGAAGCGGTAGGGCGGCCGGCGGCAGCGCGTCCAACGCCGCGGCGTCCAGGAGCAGCTGTTTTTCCGGCGCGATCCCGGCCTTGACGGCGTCGCCGCCGGCGACGATGACCGCGGCCGGCGAGGCGTCGGCCAGAATGTATTCGATGCGGGCTTCCGGCAGGTCGGGGTCCACCGGCACATAGCCTGCGCCCAGCTTGAACAGCGCAACGGCCGCGACCGCCCACTCTATGCTGCGCGACACGATGACGGCGACATCGTCCCCGGGCCGCACGCCGCGCGTCTGCAGCAGGCTGGCCAGGCGGTTGGCGCGCTCGTCCAGCTCGGCGTAGCTGAGTTCGCGCTCTCCCTGGCGCAGCGCCGGCCGATGGGCGTGGCTTAGCGCAGAGGCGGCGAAGGCGTCGGCGAAGACCGGTAGCGCGTCGGCGCGCGCCGGCAGCGGATAGCGGCGTTCTCGTTCGCCCGGCAGCAGCAGTTGGTAATCCGCGGCGAGGGTTTCCGGGTTGGCGACGAAATGCTCGAGCAGCAGGATCATCCGCTGATAGTGAAGTTCCAGCGCCTCTAGCGGGTAGAGATCGGCGTTGGCGTTGAAGCCTATCTCCAGCCGCCCGTCGGCGTTGCGGTCGAAAATGTCGATGCCGAGATGATCGGCCGGACCGTTGGCGACATTCTGCACCGTGGCTTCGCAGCCGTCGAAGCTCACTTCCTGGTCATAAGCCACGATATTGAGCAGGGTGTTGAACAGCGGCTTGTGACCGCGTTCCGCGTACAGGTCGCGGATCATGGCCTCCGAGCGGTAGCCCTGATGCAGCAGATGGCGGCGCAGCTGGCGCTGGATGTCCGCCGCAACCGACAGCACCGTGGCCTCCGGCGCGAAGGAGATGCGCAGCGGCAGGATGTTGGCCACCATGGCCGGAATCTCGCGCAGGGCTTTCAGCTGACGGGCCGCCACCGGCATGCCCACCGCCAGTTCGCTCTGGCCGGTCATGCGGTGCAGATAGGTGGCGCAGGCCGCCAGCAGCAGGCTGGACAGACGCAGGCGGTGTTGGCCGGCGGTTTCCCGCAGCCCGTCCACCGCCGCGCCGGAGAAGGCCTTGCGCAGGCGGTTCAGCTTGCGCAGGGGCGCGTCGCCGGGGACCAGTTGGGTGGCGTCGGGCAGGTCCAGGCAGTATTGGCGCCAGTAAGACTGGTCCTTGAGATAGGACTCGCTCTGGCGATAGGCCTGCTCCGCCTCGAACACCTGGCTCAGCGGCTGCGCCGGCAGCGCTTCGATGGCTTCGCCGCGCGCCAGCCGGACATAGCAATCGGTGATGTGCTTGAACAGGATGGCGTGGCCGAAACCGTCCACCACCAGATGGGAGCCCAGCTCTATCATGCGGTGGCGACGGTCGCTCAGTTTGACGATCAGATACCGGATCAGCGGTTGTCGAGCCAGGTCCATATCGTCGGCCAGCAAGCCGTTCAGCATGGCGGCGTAGGCCTGCTCGGGGTCTGCTTCGGCCGATAGGTCGTGCCAGGAGAAATAGGCGTCGTGCAATTCGGGGCGCAGGTGTTGCCGGTATTGGCCGGTGACCGCGTCCATCTCGAAGGCGGCGCGCAGGGTTTCCACTTGTCTGCACACGGTCTTGATGGCCTGCTCCAGCAGCGGGGCCTGCAAGTCGCCGGTGAATTCGATCACATCGCACAGGTGATAATGGAGATTACGGCCTTCCTGGCCGATGGCCAGGCAGACTTCCTGCTGGGCGGCGCTCAGCGGGCAGATCGATTTATCGTCTAGCATAATGTTTCCAATATGGTTTTTACAGTTGTTTATATTTATTTAAAATAAAGTTAAGGGCGAATGAAGGCGCGACAAAAAAGAAGGACGCGTCGCCGCTATCGTTGCGGCTTTAGTGCGGGATGGGTTTTACGGGCGGCGGACAGGCCCGGAGAGGGGCGGGTCGGTTGGCGACGCCGTGGATTGGCGTGGCAGACGGAGTACGGTGCGCGTTGCGGCGTTTTTCATGGGTGCCCTGCACATGTCGTATAAGACAGGCCGAATATGTCGTTTTGATAATACGTGGAAATTATATCAATACGGCATGAAATTGACACAGTAAAATTCACTCGACATATGTCGGCGAAGTGGATTTGTCTCATTTGTGCAAACGCACATTTTGAGAGCGTCGATATTGGCTCAAGTACAGCCAAAGCTAGACACGGCAGGCGCTTAATGTTCCGAGATAGTACGATGCGGCGCAGCAAGCTGCACCTTGGCGTGGCGGCGGACAGGGGCGGCGGGAGGACGATGCATGCCGATTGGCGAACAGAGGAGGACGCTGACGCGCTTGCCAGCGCGGTGTTCAAGTCCGGCTTGCCTCCGGTCCGGATAAGCGGGGCGGGCGGGGGTTAGGCGAAACAGCAAAGAAAAAGACCGAAACCCGGCGCCATCCGCTGACGGCGCCCTGTATTTCGGTCTTGTTTGACAGTGACGATCCGGTGTTTAGAACGGTAACCGGAACCGCATACAAGCAAGTTGCTCATTATGTCAATGATTTACATGACAAAAACCTTAATGGATAGGTTGGTGTGTAAAGATCATTTATGTAAAGTGCTTTGCCAGTATGCATCCTTCGCTAGCTGCTCCCATCCTATTGAAGGACTCTCTGGTGAAGTCTAGCGCAGACAAGCAGACTGTTCATTGGCCTTACCCGTTAAGGCGTACATGGCTCAAGGGGTTATTGAGAAAGTGCTGTCGCAACGCATCCCCAATCGCTTTCTCTTTGCGAGCTGTAGCAAGCGCCAAGACTTGATGTCCGTCTTTCCAGCATATGGGAAACTTCGTACGCTTTTTCTTCTCCGCGGCAAGGCGAGCAAGGGCATCTGTTGTAAACTCTCCAGATGTCCACAGCTCGAAAGACAGCCGTGACTCTTTGAGATGTGGCAGGGCTCGCAAATACGCCTGGATTGTGCGAGTTTTCAATAGCCACTTCCCCACCTCCTCCTCGGACACCGTACCCCCCGGCTCTTTCCCCTTACACTCGATCGCAACGCATTCGGCGGACTGCGCAGTAATTTTCAATACATCGATATCCGCCTGGGCCCCGCTTTCTGGGTCGGTTGCGCGCACACCCATGTCGATAGAAACGGCATCCCTCCGCGCAAGATAGGCAGCCATCAGCTCGAACAGGGGCCCACGAAGATTCCCGGCGCGACCCTCTATCTCGCTCAAGCTATCGATCAAGCCGACCAGTCGATCTGGGGTATCCGACGATGCATAGGCGGCAGCCCGGTTAAGGGTTTCAAGAAGCGTTCTCAGTGCCTTGCCGACGCGGAGCCCAAATAACGTGCTCGGCGTCGCCATCATGATTCCGGCTGCGTGACCCGCAGATAATGCGGCGCCCGTAAAACCATCAGCAACAAGAATTGGGAGTAACGTCGCGCCGGTAAGTGTCGCATGAAGGGCATGGGCTTTCCGGATGAAGTAGCGGATGTGGTACTCGTCCAATAGTCCCTCAGCGAACACATCCGCTACCAGGAAACCAGGGGCGCCAGCTTTACCGCGCCGCAGCGATAGGAGATAACTTGGGCCAGTCAAGTCGAAGCCAAATTGTTGGATTGGCTGAAGTTCGAGCTCGCCACGGATGCGGATTTGGTTGTAGGAAGCTGCACCGTTTCGACTCGCCCATTCGCGCAGCCCATCCAAAATGATTCGTTCGGCGACATCTCGCACCTTCAATCTCTGGGTGTCTGCTATTCCAAGCTCATGGCGTCCAACTACGACTACACTCTCGTCACCAATGCGTCGCTCAGTAAGGAGGCCAGCAGTAGAGAGACGATCCAACACGGTCTGTGCAGTTACCTGCTTTTTGACGGGCTTCACGGTCGCACCGCTTACTACTGCGAACTCTGTTTGCGCAACCGCGCCTCGTCGCGCTAGTACTCCATCAAGTGCCATGCCATATACCGACCCTGTACTGCGAAGGTCGCGTTGGAGGGCCTCCCAAAAACGCTCCTCAGTACGTTGGGACTGCGTGTACATGAAGCGAGCCCCCTTAGGAAACAGAGGAACCGGGAACGTTCGAACTGGTGGCTTGATCCGTGAGACGCGCTTACGCGCCGCGTCAGCAGACAGCCCCTTCGACACGAGCCAAGCAGAGACGCTTGCCGCCAGTTGCGGCCCTTCGGCATCCAGATATTCTTCAATACTGAGCATAATCGCTATGGTCACACAGCTTAATTTATAAATAATACTACCACTGTCCCTCTTTTAATTTTCGATGTTCGTTTTTTTTATTAAAAATCAATGGATTGCATCATTGTAAACAAAATTTGGTGTCCAGATGGTGTTCGCCACAGCTCAGCTGTGGCTCCATCTACAACCGCTACAACCACTACAACCACGTAACGACGTCGGGATTGTGCCTGTCGTGCAGGAAGGCGTTGTACTTCAAGGCCGTATCAAGCGGAGGCAAACCCGCCACTCGCGATACAGACGTCTATGTCCACCTGCGGAACTTCATACGCCGCCCTTTTGATAGCTCTGCACAACTTTCACAGACTGTGGAGGGCCATAGAGAGGAGCACGACCCAGCTCGAGAAACTGACGGAGGGTAACCACGACAAGCCAGGACGTACCGGGTGGTACTATTTTCAATTTCTTGCGGGCCCGAATGACAGATGTCCTGCAGGCACTACTAGCCAATCCGCTGTGCATATGTCCGCCTCCCTCGACTTTACGTGCTCGATGTCCGGACGAGCAGAGGATCCCCGTAGACCGTCATTGCAAGCGAAACTTGTGGCTCATGCTCACGTCGGCTAGCTACGTGCAGATTTGCCAGATGGCATGCATCCATCGCCGTAGCGCCTTGCTCCCAGTGTTCCAGGAATGCAGGCAGCCATGCGCCGGGAGCAAGCGACTCTAGTGGCCAAGGCGACGCAATGACAGTTCGGCACCCGTTGTCCAGCAACATCTTCGGCAGCCCCACTGTTGTGCTCATTATCGGATGTCGGTCCACCCGCCCACCGCTGCAGACAAAGAGAATCACAAGCTCAGTGTCCGCTAGCGCCTGGGCTAGGGCAAGCGGCGACTCCTGCAGCGTCCCCTCGTCCACGATGCGGTGGAAATACCTGTTCTCTTGAGTCAGCTGGCCATGGGCCGTCACTATCGCCATCTGCGCCCCCTGGAAGTCTTGCGGGAGGGTGCTTGAGGTATCAAGGATGATATCGTAACGGCTCAGCGTGTTCTCAATCATTGCCTTAACTACGTCCATAGCGCGCAGTTCCTCTGCGTCACCACTATGGGAAATCCAAGCCATGCGCCGTCCATCGCGCCCAGTTGGTTGTCTGCTGATTGATGCAAGCCAGGTCAGTGAGGGCACGACCCCGATAGATGTGTCGTAACCCACCAATCTCCCCTCCCTACCGATGACCAGGTTGAAGGTCAGTTGCGCCACCTTGGGTTCCGCAACGACCAAGACACGCTTGCCATGTGGCATAGGAACACTGAATTGACTCATCGAATCATAGAACTCCTTGTCTCCCACTTCGCGCTCTCGCGCCCCGCGCTCGTCTTCCTTGACCTTCTTCTTAGGGTCGATGAGACCATAGCCATACGGATATTTCTTAGACCAAGTTCTCAACTGGGCCTGTGTTGAATCGGAGGATATGGGAGGGCGCTCGACGTATGCCCCAGTCGAGTCCGCGATTGCTGCAACAAGCTGGCCTTGGTCGTCGAGCGCAACCATCAACACTGAGAGGTCGAACTGCTGTGCTAGCGACTGCGCGTAGTACATCGGCCAGCCCGTTGTCATCGGGTCAGGGGTTGTAGCGAGAGTTAGTCCGCGCTCGGCTAGGAGTTCCATCGCGAGAAAAGCGTCTTGCGGTTCTATCTCGGGAATGACTGGTCGCAACAGCCGATGTGTGGCCACATTGACTGCAACAGCATCGCCGGGAGCATCATGCGAGTATCTAGGGCGGCAGCTCCTGTTATGCAATGCTACGAGGTCGCTTGACGAGGGCCGTGCTGCTGCGAGCGTACGTAAATAGAAGGCGGCGTCCGGGTCGAGAATGCCCAGTACCTTGTCCTTCAGCGCGCTAACATCAGCAGGCACTTCACCGCCTGTGCGCTCATACACTCCAATTACCTGCGCGAAGAGGAAGGCTGCAACGTTGAGTTCATCTTTAAGCTCGATGGCTTCTATAAGAGAATGCTTACAGCCTTCCAGTAACGACTTCAGGCTCGGTAAGTCCGTGGTCGACAACTTTGGCATTCGCAGTGTCAAATCGATCACGTTCAAGCGATGACGCATCAGGTCCGTCATGCCCATCATTGCGAATAGGCGGCGACACGCCTCTAAAAGTTTCTCGGCTTGTTTGAGGAAGCCGAGGTCCCGGGCGATGCGCAGCAGAGCGTACCTCTCCTGAAACAACTCGCTCGCCGGCAGTCGCGCCTGAGTGGCCGCGGCACATGCGAGGCCCACGAGTGCATCCGTGAAGCTGTATGAACGCAGGTAGATGTCTGCATATGCACCCCATGCAAGACGTTTGCGCTCAGGTGAGTCGCCTGTCATCTTGAGAATGAGTTCGGCTAAGTCTCGAGCTCGCTGGTGCTGGCCAAGTAGGGAGTACTTTCCTGTCAGAACTCGTAAAGCATGAATGTCGTCGCTCGCGCCGGGTACGTGCCGGGTCAATGGCGGCAGTAAATGCACCTGGAAGTTGAGCTCTTCAAGCTCCTGCAAACTTTGCCCCTCAAGTGCCTCCTGCTCAATAGACTTCCTCACAAGCCGAGACAACCCCGCTGCATTAGCGCCTACGACTTCAGCCGGTAGCGTCATGCTCGGGTCAAGTACAAAATTCTGACTTGCCCATGAGTCTAAGCGCTGGAGAAACTCGCTAAACTCCTGCGGGGAAGCGACATCAATGCCGGATTGCTCTTCTGCGGGCTCTGACATAGTCTCGGCGAGGTCGAAGGCTACGGCAGCAATCAGCGGAAGACCATTGCGGCCTGCAGACTCGATGGACAAGGTACTGACAAGAAGCGCCCTGAGTTCCGCATCAGTAGGGTGCTGCCCAAGGTGTTCGATGAGCATCCACAAGGGGGCCGTGTAGATGGCTAGTTCATCTGGCCCTATTGCCTCTGCTAGGAGCAGCTGACCCATGACTCGCACGACGAGCCGAGCGGCGGCTGGAGAAAAGCGGGTATCAGGTATTAATTGGCTGGCTAAGGTCAATGCGGCTTCAATCTCGCCAGATTTCTCTGCGTGCCTTGCAGCGCACATCACAGTTAGCTCGTGGTGCTCAGGCCATCGAGCGCCAATTTCATTCAGCAGCAGTGGGTAGTCCAACTCGGTTCCGGGGCGCAGTTTGTCTGCCAGTAGGGTGTGATACTCGGAAAAGCCAGTCTGATCCACAGGATTCGCCTGTGCCTCATCCGCATCTTGCCGGCAGATTCGGAGTAGGCGCAGCTCGCAATCGAATTGCAGGCTTTCGTTTTCAGGGAAAAGGTCTTTGAGCCGTATCCACGCCCGCTTCACAAGTTGGGCGTCGCCTATCTCAGTTGCCATTTGCAACGATGCCGTAAGCGCCTGCTCCTGCGACACTTGGTCGAGAGCGCCTCCAAGCAAGGTTCTGGCAGTCGCTGTGTCCCCGCCTTGGAGGCAAATAGCTGCCCATTGCGTGGCTGTAGTGCCTGAGACGGCAATCTCCTCCAGCAGCTCTCGAATCATTCGCGCGGCGGCCTCGCTATCGCCGGAGCGATGAGTAATCTTCACCCGCACTTGCCTCTTTATCAGCTCCGGAAGGTCTTCAGCCTGAAGCTCGGCGAGTGCCTCTTCTGCGCGTCCGCTTGCTGCAAGTGCATTCATCCACGCAAGTCGAGACATGAAAGCTTCCTGGTCATTCTCGTAAAAACCTGCCACGGAGAGGTTCTCAATCGCCAGGAGGAGGTCCTTGCTTGCAGCCTTCACCGGTGGTTCAGCCGGACTACTCATGAGGACAAAGCCTTCTTTCTGCTCAGCCTGCGCAATAAGTTCCGTTGCCAACCGAGCAGTCTCGTGCACCCATGTGTCTTCTTCCAGTCGGACGCCCCCTTGCTTATATGCCGACGAGTGGACGGACAGGCCCGTGTATAGTGTTACCCAAGGCACAAAGATGAACTGGTTGTTGCCGGCCGCTTCGACTGCGTCTAAAACCCGTTGGGACTCCAAGCTTTCGCATCGCACGAAATTGAACATGGACTTCAGCGTCGTGTGTTCTTCTGGTGCCAGTTGTTTGCCCCGCACCTCAGATACGCCGCTCAAAAGCAACTCAAACGTGGCTTCCGCGTCGCGAGTCCACACCTTGGTAGGCGGTGCGATGAAAGTTAGGCCCTTATAGATGGACCTGTTTTGCACCTTGTCGCGAAGCATGAAGGCGGCCATCGTACAGCGGCTGACGACTTGCTCTTGTGCTGTATGCAAGACTAGAACGGCGCTTCCGGGCTCGGGAATGTGTTCCGCATTGAACAGCATCGACGGATGGAAGCCATCTAGGCTGGCGCCTTCTTCGGACATCAAAACTCTCCCTGCTTTGTGGTGATTGTTCAAGTAGTCTGGCGGCGCAACGCTGTCAGTTGGACTGACTGTGCTAGCTTAGCGCTGCGATTCGGCGGTTGACGCTCTGTGTGGCGTGTACTTCTGGAACCGGCCTGTCATCCGTAATTGGGATTAAAGATCCCGCCGCTGACCCGAAAGCTAGCTACCCGATGGCCCGCAATCCTGTTGCTCAGTTGACATCAACTTCCTCTACGCCGGCGTCGGTCAACATTTGGTAAAGGTCGGCGATCTGCCGTCGCGCACCACGGTGCTCGCAGAATAGGAAAACTGCGCGTTGCTTGGCCCGTGACAAGGCCACGAAGAACGTTGCGATGCCCTCGGGGTTGCCAGGCGTGTGACTCCACCATGATTGATCGTCGAGGCCGACAAAGAAGACTGTGTCGTACTCAAGCCCTTTGCTCTTGTGCACCGTCATCAATGGGATGTCGTTCATACCGACGAACCGGTCGATGCAGTCGGGCCAGTTGGCTGTCTCTGAGGCTGCCTGCTGTAGGTGCAGGGAGATGCCCTCGATCATGACTTCGAGCAAGTCGTTGCGCGTGTATGCCGAAAAGGTGCTCTTGATCGCGGCTACATCTAGGAATTCAAAGATTCGCTGCGTGATTTCTACTGCCAACTCAGTCGAGGGAGTTTCGTCACGGATGTCTTGCCTGAGCCTGCCCAAGAAGTCCTGGATGTCCCGATCGGCGCGATCCCGCAGCAACTCGTTGTCCTCATCTGCGCCGCGAATCGCATAGACGGCGCTGGAGAGCGTCGACCAGGCCGCAGCGCTGCGCTGCCCGGTGGCTAGTCGCAACGCCGCCAAAGCGATAGAAGCCGCCTCGTCGACCATCAGATCCTGAACATTGGTCCGGCCAATGGTCCGACTCTCGTTGCGCAGGCTCAGCCCTACCGCAGCAAACCTTGGCTGAAGCTCCTCCTCGAACTGGTCGGGGCGCTGACGCACGAGAAGCACGTAGTCGCGGGGCTGCTTCTGGCGCGCGGCCATGTCTGCAGCGATCCACTGCGCCAGGCGCTGTCCTTCGGCCACGGTAGAGCTGCTTTTCCACACCTGCACGACGTCCGAGTCCAGCTGGCTTGCCGCCTGAGACTGGATCTGCGGCGATTGCGGATCCAGCGTTTGGGCGACAAAGTGCTGAATGCGTACTAGCTCCGGCGAAGACCTGAAGTTGAAAAGCAGGTTCACGCGCTGGGCACCGAAGTCGGCCTCGAACCGCTCGAAGGCATCCTGGCGCGCGCCGGCCCAGCCCATGATGCGTTGCTTGTGGTCACCGACGGCGGTGACAGCCGTTCCGCCTTGACCGAACGTAGAAAGCAGGAAGTCGTATTGAGCAAACGACGTGTCCTGGAACTCATCCACGAACACGTAGGGATAGGTCATGCGTAGTGCGCGCGCAATCTTAGGGTTGGCGCGCACGATTAACTCCGCCAAGCGGTTCAAGGTGACAAAGGTCAGCTTGGACATCTCTGTGCCGAATAGCTGCCTGTGCAGCCAGTGATAAATGGCAAACTCCTCCGCTGTTGTGAGCAACTGGGGCACCTCTACCGCGAGTCGATGGCCTCCGACGTTGACTGCTTCGAACCTATCGGGGGCGAATGCAGCGATCCGAGCTTGCCACGCGGGCTGGGCTAGGCCGCGGATGCTGTTCAGTTCATCTATCACCATGCGCCGACTCGGAAACCCGATCTCGTAAGGCCGCGTGGGGCGCCAGTGCTGAGGTATAGCAGCGAGGAAACGGTCGACCAAGCTCTTAGTGAAGGCATCGAATGTGATCGACGTGAATCGCTCCGCTAGTTCGGGTGGACAGCGCTTACGCACGCGCGCTGCGAGGTTGGCCGCAGCGTCTGCCTTGAATGAGATCGCCAGGATCTGCTTCGGTGCTTTGCAGAGCCCGGTCTCCAGCAGGTAGGCCGCTCGCTGTGCCAGGAACTCGGACTTGCCCGCACCGGGACCCGCTACCACCGATGTCGAGCCAGTTTGGCGCAGGGCTGTCCAGGCGTTCGGCTCAAGGTTCGATATGCCACGAGGACGCCAAGCCTCGGGTGTTATCGGCCGCGAGGTCATTGCGTCGCAGCCTGTTCAAGGTCGGTTTGGACTTTGGTCAGCATGCGCAGCAAGGGTTGCGGCAATGCGGCCACCAAGTTCTCTTGAGTGAGCCGACTCAAGACCCTGACGTGTGTGCTTGGTTTGCCGCGCCCCAAAAAGAGATAGCGGTACCAGCGCAGAGCGTCATCCTCCGCTGCACCATAGAAATTCGGAGTGCCTTCTTCTCCCAAAACGGCCGTCCGTGGGTCGCCGCTACCGGAAGGACCGCGCATTCCCGCATCAAGCACCCGATAGGCATCCGGGTAAGCTGTCAGCATCGTGAAGTCCAAGTCGAGCGGGGCGGAGAAGTAAACGCCGAACTGCTCAAGCCAAGTTGTCCATCTACGCAGGCCGTCGATGTCTGCATCGTTCGCCGCCGCGATGTCAGCAAGATTCCGTTCGGGCCCCTCTGGATGGAGGGTTTGTGCAAAGACCTGCAAGGGCGTAGAGCCGATGCTCAGCAGCTGTTCGCATACCGTCTTGATCCGGCCATAGCCACCGCCGCTGCGGCCCCAGTCTAGGTCCAGCAGTGTAGCGTGTGGCACTTGGAGGGTAGTCAGCAGCCGCCACAGGTGATTGACGTGGCGACCGCCCAACGGCACGACAGCGACGAAGGATCGATCGATAGGGAAGTCCATTGCCTTGGCCAGCAGCGGAAGTACGACTTCCTCGGTGGCACCTTCACCAAGGATTGCATAGCGCGCGAAATACAACTCGGGATAGGCACGTACGGCCTCACGGATGAACTTCGACGCGTCTTCATCGCCCACCGGCAGGCTGATCTGTCGCACCTCCGAGCAACGGTTCTCCAGATTCAGGCGGAAGTGCCGTACATCAGAAGGATCGACTCGTGCGAGGATACTGGGCGAATGGCTCGACACGATGGCCTGAGCATTGCTGCCGGCGGCGATCTCTTGCACCTGCTTGATGATACGGGAGAGATAGAAGGGAGCGAGGTTGTTCTCTGGCTCTTCCAGAGCCACGATGGTCAATACGGGTAGTGGAACGCCGCCCTCTGTGAAGCCCTCCGGCACGTCGTCGCCAGCGAGCCTCGCCTCAATGTCCAGCGTCGCGGCTGCCATGGCCAAGTGGAACAACGAGCGCTGCCCATCGCTCAGGTCTTCCAGTGCTCGATCGAGTCCATCCTCGGTGGGATGGAACACAACCTCTACGCGGCGAATGAACTCCTGCCAGCGTGTGTCGACCGGCCGAAAGATCGGCGTTGTATCGGTGCCGGCTGAGTGAAGCTGTTGCCAGCGTTGGGTCACGGCAGTGCTGATGCTCGACACGGCAGCCTCGGCTGAGAATGCCTGATTTACCTCCTCGCCTGCGCCAGTTAGCGACTCCTTGATATCCCGAGACCAATTGATGGCCCGCCAGAGCCTGCCGCGCACAAACGCCGAAACTTGTGATGCCCCGTCCCTTGTCGCCGGGATGTAGAAGAGCTGGATCCGCGAGCGATCGGAGCCACGTAGTTGATGCAGATCGCCCTCCTCGAAGGCACCGAAGGCCTGCACGGCACAGTAGGACTCTTCGATTGAGCCGTCTAGAGTCCCATCGTCGGTCCAAGTCGCCTGCAGCCTAAGACGAACCTTGAGATTGCCGCTTTCCTCGGTCGCCATGTTCTTGAAAAACGCCGGCACGGCGGGGCTATCATTGTCGGCATCCAGCTCGGGAAATGCGACAATGGCCTCGATCACCAATGTGCGGGCAGTCGGACGATCCGCCTCGTCGAAGGGAACATGGAAGTCTTGCTTGCGCAGGCGCCGTTGCTCGGACGTTACACCAAACATGCGCTGCAAGGCCTGCATTAGCGCCGTCTTGCCTGTGCCATTATCCCCAATAAATGCGACGAGACTGGGACCAAGGACGACCTGGGTCTCCTGAGGACCGAAGCAGCGAAAGTTCTCCAGTACAAGACGTTCAATGTGCATGCAATCTCCCTGGTTGTAGTTTCATGAGCGCTGTCTCGGGCCACGGCCCGAGTGGGCTGCAGCGATTCGAAGGGCAAAGCGTAGCGTGCTGACCGTACCACTAGCATGACAGTAATGTGGCCAAGGCCTCGAGTTGGACTGCTCCGGCTCTTGTCGGCATTCCTGCCCTTATGATTTGAGCATGGGAGGATGTCCATGACCACACAGCACCGCGCTCAGGGGCCGAAGGAAAACTGATATTCCAGCAACGTTTTTTCTGCAAAAAACGTGTGGTCATTTACGACGATTGCTTGAAATTCGTCGTCGTCAAACCAGCCGCTGTCCTTGATTCGCGCTAGGGCTGCTGTGGGATCGGACGACCAGAGGACGAGGGCCAGCGACTCCTGTGCACGGCTGCAGGTGACGTACAGGAGGCGCAAAGTACGGTCGATAGTCGTCTCCTTGCCTTTTCCCACGTTATCCCTGTCTGCCTTGCTGAGCTCGGTACCCCCAAAAATCTTGTCATAGGAAATTTGGTTGCCGCCGGCCAACTTGTCGTCCATTACCACCATGACATGATGGAATTGAGAGCCTTTGACGACCTGATGGGTGGCTAGCACTGAATTCCCCGCAAGGTAGGTGCGGTACTTTTGGAGCTGATTCCAAGGGGTGGCAAACAGGGTGCACCAACCACGACGCATCCGGTCCTGTTTGGACTCCTCTTCTCCCTTGCCGGGTGCTGGTGGCGCGGGAGACTTGTCCGCATACGCCGCTAAAAGGCGATGGTCAACCTTAAACAGATTTGCGCTCAAGACCGGCTCTAGCACCTCCTCCACGGTGGACTTCGGATTTGCACAGGCGGCGGCAAAAGCTGCAATGGCTTTAAGCATTTCTTCGACACGGCTTGTTCGCGCAGCCGTGTCTTCCGGCATGTTGTCGAGGCGACCATAGCGCCGAAAAACTTCTGTGGCCTTGAACTCGTCCACAGAACCATCGGTGCAAACGCATGCCTCAAGATGGGCAAGTTCGTTCAATAGAGCTTGGACTACAGCGGGTCCCTTGTTTTCGCCACTTCCAGTAGGTGCGGCAGCATTCGGGTCTAGCAAGACCATGGCACTGAACGCGTCGAGAAACGAGCCGCGAGTTGCGACGAGCTTATGTTCCAAGGCGAGTAGCTGGAATTGACCTTGGTTCCAGGCGGCTGCCCCGCTCGCCTGTCGCATCTGGTCTGCGCACCAACGTTCACCGAGCACCTTATCCTCTGGAGTAAGCGACGTGTCACCTACAAAGAGCCGAACCACTCCCCCTGTCTTCTCTGCTCTTGGATGCTGTTCCACTCCATTTGCAGGTTGGGTCCGACCCTCGAGCTCTGCTTCCCAGATTCTGTTGATGAGGGTGACGATTCGGCGTTGACTGCGATGATTCATTTGCAGCTCTGGAGTTGCCCAACTTGGTGGAACCAAACTTGGAAGGTCTGAGTGTCCATCGGTGTAAATGCGTTGCCGATGGTCGCCAAGCAACCCTAAGGTAAGACCGCTACCCCTCGGCTCTGCAAGGTTCATCAAGGCATCCAGCATGCCCTTCATCGTGTCCTGCGATTCATCTATGAGTACGATGGGGTGACGGTCCTTGAGGATGGTCTGGAGCGTAGGCCTGTTTCGGATGAGCCAGGCCGTCGCGTCGAGGACGTGGTTGTGAGCAAGTGCTCCAGGGCCGTACGTATTGCGGTCCGGATGGTAGATGAACACATCTGTCGCTCTGAACGCCTCAATGTCTTCTTTTATTTCATCAAGGTCCCGCTGCTTAGCGGGGGTGATTCCTCTTGGCTTTGCTAGCGCCTCCGCGGTTTCCTTTTCAAGTTGAGCTTCCTTGACGGCGATGAGCGCCGCTCGGATGTCATCGTTGAATCCGCTGATGAGCTCCCAGCAAAATGAGTGGATGGTGGATACCCCGACCAAGTCGTTATCCCCAAGGCGTCCGTTGATGACCGAGACCGCGTTCTTCGTGTACGTGACTACCCGTATGGACCGCCCGTACATCCGCAGTCGTCGAGCAAGCTGTCCGCCCTTCTCGTGCTCCAGGACACCTGTCAGCCGACGTAGCACTTCAACAAGCGTTCGTGTCTTCCCCGACCCCGCTCCGGCGAAAAGGAAGAAGCTACGGGGAGGCTCCTCAGTGAGATAGCCGCAGATTTCTTCGACAACCCCAGCATCGCGGTCGTTGCCGGCAAAGATGGGGGCCGCGCTCATACCATCGGTTCCTGGCTAGGTTCAAGCTGCGCCTGTAGCCAGCCTAGGGCGTCTGCGATGTACTTTGGGCATAAGACTGGCTCTTCGGTCGAAACCCTTTCGAAGATGCTTGCGGCGAAGTCCCCTTTGTTGAACGAGTTATGCATGAGCGTGTGAAGTGCGCCTAGTAGGTCTGAAACGCTTCCGGCCTCAGCAACCCTTTTTGCGACAGAGCGAAGTGCCCCTGTCGGCGTTTCAATTTTCATGCCATCATCATTAACATTCTCATCCATCAGGCCCTTAAACCAGGGCATATTCGTGAGAACGAGTGAGTCTTCAAACGTACTGGGCCACCTGCCGTCCGCTTCGGCGACCGGCAATTGCCAGGCGAACCGCACAAGGCAATCTGCCGTCTCGTCCCAGACCAATTGAGCTTCAGTCGGATTCTTAAAATCGTCGAGCTTCTGCAGCTTCGGATGCCAGCCGCGGAGAGTTGGATTACCGCAGTGAAGTCCAGCTTGACCTGTGTTGGCAACGGCGACTAGCTTCTTAGTCTGCTCACCATTCTTCTTGGGCTTGCCTTCCCTTTCTTCGGAAGGGTCGATGTCGGTAATGATGACTGTGGGAATCCGAAGCTTCTCGACCAACGGCTTGAGTCGATGGGCATGACTCCCGCCGATATCAAGAAAGGACACGTAACGGCTGTTCAGTGTCTTGAAGTCCCGCTCAATGAAGAGCGGAACCAGCATGCGCTCTGCAACACCCTCAACGAAAATGGCTGCGTTGGCAAACAGGAGGTCTGTGTGCTGAACGCGGAAATAGCGTTCTGCGAATTGGCGGGTCTTCTTGTCATCACCAAAAACCTGTCCAAGATTTACCACTTCGGTCGTCGGCATGGGGGTTGCCGCGCTCTTTGCGATGCGGCGAACGTACCGGAGCCGGTCAAAGTTCTCTGCATGAGCAAGATGGCTCGAATGGGTACTGATGAGTAGCTGGCTTTTGAGCGCTGACGCATCTTTCTCAGTAGGGCTGATGAGCTTGTGTGCCTTGTCGGGAAAGATGCGCTGAACCTGAACATGGAGGTGCGCCTCAGGCTCCTCAATCATCACTAAATGAACGGGTGCCGGAGACCCTTTTCCGGGCTTGAGCCGGGCTGCTTTGAAGGAGACCAGCTGGTAGCTGAGTGACTGTAGATTCTGGTAGCCGAGCCCGATGGAGTATTCCGGGAGGAGCTCCTCGAGCGACTCCTTTTGCATGCTGTACTGGACGGCGGTCCCATGGTCGAGCAAGTCAGCCGTCTGGATGCGTGTGCGGAAGCGAATTTCTTGGGGGTCATGCAGACCCGGATATCCGAGTTCCTTCACCTCCTCAACCGAATCGGCGATGGCTTCGTGAATCTTCTTGTCTAGGTCCCTCTGCGCCTCGGCTACAGCCTTGATCAGGTCCGCACGATGGCCGTGCCCGGTGCTGGCAATGTTCAAGTGCTGTCGGGCAAACTTGAGAAGCTGGTTAGAGAACATACCGATCCGATGCGGGCCCGAGGCAGACCGCGAATCAGCTTCTTCGCTGCCGAGCCCGCGCTGGGCTGCTACGAAGTCAACACGTATCAACTTCGTCAGGTACTTACGCTCAATTGGGCTGGCGTCTGCGGGCAGCGTCTGAGTGGTGTAGGTCTTCAAACCCTCCAGCGGATTGTTATCAGCATCCAACTTATAGGCGCGCACTTGACCCAGCTTGGCTGGCTCGCGCAACCAAAAGTCGAGCAGATCAATGGGCCAGGCCAGTGAATCCGCACCCATCTCCTTCACAGGGAGCCGCGCCGTGTGATATGTCCAGGCTAGCTGCTTCAGCTCATCCACATTCGCAGCCGGTTCCAGGCGCAGTCGAACACCGACAGCCCCACCTTTCCAGCTGAATTTTGAGAGGAACGGTGCAACGTAGTGGTACATGCCAGCTTCTGCATCGAACCAGAGATCCAATGTCGGCATGGCTGAGAGAATAGTCTCGAGCTGCTCTTTCCATTGGTCTTCGGACCCTACCACTGTGGAAGGGTCTTCCGTTAGCGTCTCCCACGCTTTGCCAAGCGCTCGCAGCTTTGGCCACTGCGACAAACTGATATCGAACGCACCGAAGGCGGAGCCATCCGCAAGAAAGTGGCGAAGGGCGGCAAGGATCGATGTCTTCCCACTGTTGTTCGCGCCGACAAGAATTGTAGTTTTCTCGTCGATATCCAGTTGGACCTTGCCGAGTCGACGAAACTGACAGAGTTCTAGGAGTCGAAGTGTGATGTCCCCGGATACCGGTGTGGTGGCGACTGCCTCTAGCATTAATGCACCTCTCAACCGAAATGTGTGTGGGCCACTCTACAAACCGTATAGGCGCCGGGCAGGAGGCTTACCTCTGCTCTTAGCGGTTCCCCGATGAATGACTACACCCAGCGTTAACTGGCCATTAATCTTGATTCAGCAAACTGTAACTCTTGGCCAACAGCAGCTATTGTAGTCCTTTGGCATAAGTGTTCGCAAAGGCCAACGGTCTGCCGAATACGCAGGTCAGCCTTCACAGTCAGCCATGCCTATCTGCTAGCATCACGGCTATTGACCAACTGCAGTCTTTAGCTTGGTTTGAAATAGATTTTTACCCATCTCAAGCAACTTTCCGGAGCCCCACTGCCTGACCCTCGCCGGCAGAGTTGATGCCGACGCTGGATGCCGTGACTCTGCCATATGGGAGCAGCTGCTTGAAGCTTGTCGCAGAAGGGCTGGAATCAGACTGAACGATGCGGCAGGATAAGAGGTCGCCGTGCTGCACCTCGCGCGGGCTTTGTTGCACAAATCAGTTAAAGGCCGAGCCGCCCTAATCCCCAGACGGACTTATCCCATGCGGACCGTTTGCGGCGTGCCCAAGGCTGTAAAGCGATTCAGAATCGCTGCACAGATTTGAAGCTCCGCCACCTGCCGGTCAAAGTCCCGCGACTTGACGCGGTCTGCCAGCAATTTGAAACAGTGCATCTTCGTTTCGACCAAGCTGCGGCGATGGTAGCCACTCCACTTTTTCCAGAGCGTTCGCCCCAGATACTTCACTGAGCGTAGCGACTCATTGCGAGCCTGATTGCCCTGTGAATTCCCTTTCCAGAATTGGCCGTTTCGTCGCGGGGGAATGATGGCAGCAGCCCCGCGCTCCGCAATTGCTGCGTGACATAGACGCGTGTCGTACGCCCCATCTGTAGTCACCGTCACCAGCCCCTCTGCCGCCGGAATCTGGGACAGCAATTCCGGCAACATCGTGGCATCGCCGGTGCGATTGTCGGTCACTTCCATGGCCCGGATTTCCAGCGTTTGCGCATCAATTCCCAGATGCAGCTTGCGCCATTGGCGGCGGTAGTCAGCGCCATGCTTTTTCACCTTCCACTCGCCTTCACCCATCATCTTGATGCCGGTGCTATCCACCAGGAGATGCAGACAACCCTGTTTCTTCTGTACCGGGATGCGCACCTGTAGGTCTTTCTGGCGGCGAGAAAGCGTACTGAAGTCGGGAACGGCCCAGTCAAGTCCAGCCAGGCGCAACATGCTCTCGACCATGCCTGTGGCTTGGCGTAGTGCCAGACCAAAGAGGCATTTGATGGTGAGGCAGAACTGAATGGCGGCATCGGAGAAAGTTGGCTGCCGTCCCCGTTTGCCAGTGGCAGATGCCAGCCAGTTCATGTCTTTGTCGAGCCGGAGGAGTAACTGCCCACGTTGCTTGAGGGACTGGTTGTAGGCATGCCAGTTGATGGTTTGATACTTAGGAGGGAGGGGCTTGCTCATGCGGTCATTCTACCGGACGGGCGCAAGCCCTGATTTGTGCAACAAAGCCCATAATCGGCCAAAACGGTCACTGAATCGGTAGTCTGGGCTTGTCCGCAATACATCGAATACCAGCCGCTTGGCCAGGGTGTCGCCCCCTAACTTACGAACTCTCACAGACGTCAGTTCCGATTTCAGTGGTCATGCATGTTGAAAATATGGACTGTCCCGGCTCCGGTAGGCAATCCTGCCCTATGATTGGGCAGGCCGGCTCAAGCCCCCCGTTTTTCAAGGTTATTGAGGGTCAGTCAGACGGTATCGGCCAGTGTTGATCTTCACCAGTATCTTCTGCGCGCAGAGGCTGCTAATCGTGCGGCCCGCAAGGGCCTCGGTGGTGTCATCTAACTCGCTGGCTACCAAAATCTCTCGTAGCCATTGTTCTATCTGGGATTTGGTGGCAACTATCGCCTCGCAGCGCATCCGAAATTCGACGATCGTGGTGGCGAGATCCAGGACAGGTATTTCGGTCATTCCACGCACAGCGCCATTGAAGCGCGGAAACTGAAAATCCCCGACCAATGCCGCCACTTTGATTAGCGATTGTCCCCGTGTACTCGATTGTACGACGTCCAATTTGGCAGCCTGCAAGACGATTGCGGAAGACTTGGCTTCGTCCAATGGCGAGGCCTGGCAAGTCAGACATGTGCGAAGAAGCCAGCCATGCGGTGTCGTGGTGTCGCACTCGGCGCAAGGCTGGAGATAACAATCAGTCAGTTCGTTACGCACCGGGTCGATCCCTGAGATGGGAAGGCTTGTCGATAGCGAGAGCCACCAGCCCCACAGCTGAACCCCTCGGTTGGCCCACTGGGCTCCGCCTTCATAGACCCATCGCCTCCATCTGCTTGCGTAGAAAAATCCTTCGCCGAATATTTCGTGCCTTCCTATTGCGCCTGCGAATTTCCGTACCTTGTTGGCGATGAATCGCGGGGCCGGATCACAAGCATCCTGATCGAGGATCCTTGAGAGATCGACCTTCTCCAAGCCCTTGCGCAGGAAGTCCGACTTTATTCTGCCCAGACCCGCGAGCAATTCGATGGGCACGATGATGTAAGCGCGCGTGGTGGCCCGCCCAAGTGCGCAGGCCAATGTGGTGTCGTCCATGTCGATGCCCGCAACGACGATGACGACAGGCTTCTCCATGCCGCGATAGGCCGAAATTGTGGATCGCGGGGCATCAACTCCCTCAAGCGACAAAGAGAACTGGCTGAGCACGATTATGTCCTGAGTCATGACACCGGCCTTCGAGAGCTTCGCCGTCAGGGTCTGAATGCTCTTGGTAACATCCCTGCTGATGCATCTGGACAAGTCCTCCCTAAAGATCGGCCGAGGGCAGTTCACTTCATGTCGTGGCGGCCTCATCTCCATCATCGTCTGAGTGATGCCCCCGGATTCCGGTAGACCGTTGCCAGATAGAAGAATCGTTCGCCGTAGGTGTCCTCCAGGAATCGATAAGAACTGCCCTTCTCGATACCTGGAAGCACCTGGAGCTCATCGGCAAAGACGAACTTGCGCGCGTTAGCGAAATGGTCGCGCAGCGCCAGGTGATCGGCCTCGTTGAGCGCCTGCCCCTCATCGACGATCAGCACTACGTACTGGCGATCCACCGTCCCATGCAAGGCCAGGTGATGCTCGTCATAGTTAGGCTCGCCCAAGCTGCCGTCCCTATTCTGCGAGCCCATAGACTCGCAGTAGGAATGGAAGGTCTGAACCGTGACCGCCCGGCCAAGATGGCTCAATTGAGCGGCCACCTTCTGCGTGATCTGGCGGTTCTTCAGAAGGAAAAGCACCTTGAGGCCTTGGGCGGCGAACTGCTCGGCAAGACAGCGCGCAATGAGCGTCTTGCCGCTGCCCGAGAACCCCGCAATCAGCCTTCGATCAGTATCAAGGCACAAGGCCACCTGATTCGCCTGCTTATCGTCAAGTCGAAGCCACAACTCGCCATCCGCGACGATCTTGCGTCCGAGATGCCCGCCACGTGCCTCCGTCGGCCAAACGGCCTCAAGAAATCGATCGATCTCTCGGCTGAATTCGTGCTGGCTGCTGTAGTTCAGGGCAGCCTTCCAGTGCGTCATAAGTTGCACTATGCGCGAGGGCATGTCTCGACGATGTTTCTGCAGGATCAGGATGCCGTCGGGGAGCGGCTGGTCGAGAGGTACGTACGCGCTGGCGATTTGCGAGCTCTCCAGATCGAAGTCCGGAAAGTGCACCGCGTATCCGACAGGGCACTTCATCTGCCACGATTGCAGCATGTCGACGAGGACGAAAGTGTTGTCCTTGACCTGATTCAGTGGATCGATTTCATATCCGTCACACTCGTGGATGAATCGAACGCCCGTAGGCTTGTACAGCCCCGACTTCGTCTCGATGCAAAGCATGCCCAGCTCTGCATGCAGGATCACGAAGTCCACCTCGCCGGACAGATGCCTCCTTGCCAAGGAGACCCTCAGGTACTCCTGCAGCTCCTGCGAGTACACACGCTTGGTCCTGCCTCGCAGCCAAGGTAGTGAGTGGATGACGGTAAATTCATCGTCGAGTGCCGCTAGTTCCTGAAAGAGGACGAACTCGCCTTTGCTGCGGAATTCCGCGTCATCGAGTGTTGGAAAGAATCTGGCCATGGAAGGAGGAAACTCTGTGTCGGTTCAAAGTAGTCAGTACGCCGCCGATTGCTTGTGCATGGTAGCTTAAAATGACATGGGGCTAAGCTACGATGGACTGGCTACTATTGCGGCCTAATTTTAACCATTGAGCCAGCGGCCGCTGTGGCCAACCCGCTAGCCGCCCAGCCGCCGGCTATCGCCTTGCACATCTGCTGGTAGCTGTTACGAAGTCTATCCATGTTTACCCTTGTTATGCCGGGTGGGTATCATGTTGATTCCTTTCGGAGGAGTGCCACATGAATTCCAGATATGTTAAAAACGCCGCTATCGCCTCGTATGACCCACAGGTCAGCCAGGTAGCGAAGAAATACCGCCTGACCGATAAAGGCCGCATGGTATTGGCCATCGAGAATGAGACCGGTCAGGTGTATCGCGTGCTTTTTGTCGATGGGGCGAGCCGCTATCTTTCCGTTATCGAAGCACTGACGACCCTGGGGCTGGCAGATCGGATGGGTCCCTACAGCGACACGTCACCAGAGGGCTACGACAACCGCTTTGCCGCTCCTGCGGTATAAGCACACAGCTTTTCCATGGCCGCAGCCAACTCCTGTTGGTCGCGGCTTTGCTTCAAGTACTTCATCGCATAGCCCGGTTGCCATTGCGGCATGCTTTTGGTTAGTTGTTCGACCGTTGTGCGCAGCGTGTTGCCAGATCTCGGAGGGTGTGCATTTGTAGATGGCATGGATGGTATCCGCTCCAGGGGGCCACCTGTACTGCTGAATGCCGTTTCGGTGCAAGTGAAGTCGCCAAAACCGATGTAGGCCGAGTGGTGCGAGATATGGCGATCTGTGAAGTACTCCTGACCACCATAGTCAGGTTTGAGTGAGGAGGGAGGCCGACCATTGCCTTATTCTGGCGATAGGCGGTCGATGAGTGTTCTATACAGCTCCTCGCTTATCGGTGGATTGTTGTGCCGAGATTGCCTCTCATCGGGCAGGCCGGCGATCGCGCGGAACCGCGGATAGAAATCACGCCGTCGGTCAGAATCCAGCGTCATAATAGCCTCCTTGGCTCGTCGAGAGAGGCCTCGCGGTGACCAAACCTGGCCGCGCTCGTTTATGACGACCACCAGTAACCGATGGGTAAAGCCGCTGGTATCCCCGCAACGTCCGCTCGACTTTCCTCTATGATATTTTTGGATCTT
Source organism: Chromobacterium sp. Beijing (assembly GCF_021496765.1). Classification (NCBI taxonomy): domain Bacteria; kingdom Pseudomonadati; phylum Pseudomonadota; class Betaproteobacteria; order Neisseriales; family Chromobacteriaceae; genus Chromobacterium; species Chromobacterium sp. Beijing. The sequence goes on along the minus strand of NZ_CP053750.1, from coordinate 2,194,999 downwards.
GAGCGCAACGACAAGACTACGTTCGGACATCTTGAGTAGAGAAAGCAATACGCCACGGCTGACGAACAAACGGTGCCCAGTATTACTCCACGCTTGCTCACCCCGCCCGCCCTCAGCGCCCCAAGCTTCGGCGCGATACGCTGTTCTCCCGCCGATTGACCAGCGGCGGGTCACCTCATCCTCCGCGACTGTCCCCAGCAGGTCTCGCGTCCAATCCGCTGGGACAGGCCTGTCGAGTGCGCTGGCAGCGCCATAGGGATCGTGCCGGTCGAGTTGGCGCTCGGTGTTCGGCGTCTTTGCAACCCACGGCTGAACGGTATGGCCGCCGCTCCCGAAATGACGGGCGATTTCATCTTCATCGTCAGGCAACCATCTAAAGAATGCTTCTTCTGACAGGAGCGCCATGACTACCGCTCGTGCATCGCTAGCATTCGCCAGTACGCTTTGGAGCGTGACAGTTGTGTCTCGCCCAATCGACCAGCGTCCTGTAACGGGCACCCAATCCTTCATGACCTTAGCGTCCACCAAGCCAAGTAACGGTGCCAGCAGATTGCTATCTTCGCGGACGGAGCCTCTCTCACCACTCTCCGGCATGGGCATGTCCGCTTCCTTGGTAAGGTCGAGCGGAAACGGATCAGTAAGATCGGCAAGCCAGAGACCGTCGTCTCGTGACAGCGTGTATTCCCTGAGGAACGCGATCCAGGCATCGCCGTTCCTGTCCTCACCAACAACCTCCCGTGTGGCCAGCAGGTCACCGGCAACAAGCATGAGTGCATGCCAGCCGAGATACCCCCATATGGGTCTCGATTGGGAACGTATCCCGACGACCAAGATTCGTCATGGCTGCTGCGTGAACAATCGTGCATCGATCGAACGTTTGTGTCCCACCGACGCACCCATGTGCCGATGCGGTCCTCCACCTCCCAGCCAGGACAGCCAAAGACACGGCACAAGTGCTCGACCTGATATTTGTTGAAGTCATAGTCGAGGTGAAAACAATCCTCTGGTCGTGGCGAGACGTCGGGCCTGGGGGCGTAGCGGAGCTCGCGATAGTCGCTTCGGGGAGCATATGGATAAGGCGACTGGTTTGCCGAGGCAAGCTTGGCGATTGCAACTTTGCGCTGTTCGGTTGCCAGAGACTGCGCAATCTCGCGAAGTATGTCTATCGCGAACGCACGCATGACGACGTGCGGAAACTCGGTAGAAAAGGCGATACGCTCGAAGAACGTGCGATGGTGGGCTAATACGGGAGCGGCGTCCTTCGCTACGCGAGCAAGGGCTATTAACAGCCAGAGCTGCGCATGCATGACGTAGAAAGGCAGCTTTGCATCGCTGAAAGGCAAGCTCCAGGCAGACTCAAAGCGCTCGATCAGTTTTTCAAGCACATCGACATCGAAGCGTCCGGCCGTCGCCAAGTGCCTTACCGCGTGTGCAGCGCGCCAGCGCATCGCTGCAACGGGATGGCCAAGCCTAGCCCACACAAATCCCGCTACGAATGCCGCCTCGTCGGCCGGAACCGCAAACCGAGCATCCCATGGCCCGTCTCCAACTTCGGATGGCAGCTTTTCGGCTGTATTCTCCAGAAACCGTTCGAGTCCCTCGGCGATTGCACCGGCACTGACGTCCGACGCTAGCTTCGCGGCAAGCGCAAGCCAGGCATTACCGCCAAGGCTATCCGCAGTGCTCCGGAGCGCGGCAACTACGTGCTCGACAAGAGTTGCGCGATCGGCATGAAAATATTGCTCCAAACCTCGCCAGCCGCTCCATGCATCGGTGCTTGAACTGGCGAGCTCGGCAGCGTGCTTGGTCGCCAAGCGTAGTCCCAAGTCCGGCAGAGCATCGCGCATAGCCGCCGACGACTTACCCCACTCTTCCACGTAATCGTCCAGCGCGAGGATTTTGTCGGCAAGCGTGGCAGCCGTTGCTTCAACGACCGCGCGGACGAATCCAAGGCGCTCGGCGGGAGAGTTTGTCTTCTTGGCCAGATCGATCAGAGTCCGAACTGGCCAGCGTCGTCCCGACTGGTCAATCTCCTCGTAGAGTATCTGGCGGTCGATGTTGTCTGGGTCCGTGAGGTCCACCGGGAAGACGATCGGTGGCTCTGTCGCGGTCGACGGGGAGATGATCATCTCTGATTTGGATTTGGGTCCACGGCGAGCGAGCAGGCCCTCGATTCGTGTTCGAGCACGGGAAGCGGCAGGAAGATTGTGCTCAGCGAGGTCATGTAGCCCTTCGATCGTCTCCCTTGCGGGAGACAGTTGATCGTCGCGGTCAATCTCGACGAGGAGTAGATCGAAGAACCATTCCCGTAGCTCTTGAGGCAGGTGGCCAATGACCTCTGATGCGAAGTCCGAGATATGCCAGGTCCAAGTTTCGATTGGAGCAGCCATGCCAAACAGGGCGGCGGCGGCTTCAACTGAAAGCTTCGAACCACGAACGAGGACAGTTAATGTTGGGCCGAGTGACAGTCCGAGCCGAGCCGCGTCACGATCGTCTAGCCGCGCCAGTATTGCCAACGTCGCCCGACCAGCAGTCGGCACCATCGTTTGGGCATATTCGGTCCAGGGGAATTTGCCGTCCTCGTTCTGATTCAATTCGAGGATGCGCGCTAGGGTGTGCGCCGCTGCCGGCGAAAGCTCGGGGCCAGAATAGTGGCCCGTCAGCTCGAGCAAGTGGTTGGTACGATCGAAATCATCTGATCCAATTGCCTCCGTAAGGTCGAGTGCACGGCGGAAATAGGCCGCTGCCTCTTCAGTGCCGACTCGCCAGACTGCGCGAGCGAGTTCACCGTAGGACGAGACCCTAGTCCCGACATTGGTATCGAGCTGAATCTTGCGCTCGACATGGCCGGCAAGGAGGAGCGCAGCATCGTGACATTCGAGGATGCGTGACAGTCGACTGACCGTATGGGTAAGTTCCGGCGTGAATAGGCCCGGAGCACTCGCAGCCCACTCGACCATGCGCTTCGCAAGCGTCGCATTGAGCGCACCTAACGCGTCGGCGAGATCAAATATCACTCGGAAACTGGTTCGTGCGAGATACGCTTTCCCGTCGCGATACGGATAGTTGGATGACTGCTCGACATCGCGAACAAGTCGGTCAAAGGCCATGGTCACCAACTCGCTTCGCGTCTTTCCACGCGGCGGGCGAATGATGTCGGCGACATCCTGCGCGTAGTTCAGCAGCGGTAAGATCCGACTGCTAAGCGTACGCGAATAGTTCGATCGCTCTTCCTCATTGAGGCCATCGCGCCTCTTTCGGCGGTGCCGAGTTCCATCGAACTTCGGAGCCGCCAGCTTCTGGTTAAGTACCCGGACGAAGGTCGCGTCACCTCGCGACCGTGCACCTGCGGGCACCAACTCGATAAATTCGGCCGGCGCCATGTCGATCAAGGTGGCATGCTTCCGGCTCAAGGCAGCTCGAACACCGGCGGCCAGCACGGTTACGTGGATCGTGCGATCGATCGGATGGTGACTTGAATAGTCATAGATGGTCGGCGATTTAAGTGCAGCTCCGGCGAGGATGGCTGCTGCCTCCCTCTCCAAGCCAAGCTCAATCGCCAGCGCCGCTGCCAGCACGCTGGCCATTGCCAAGCCTTCACTCTTGTCTTTGGCAGGAGGCGCGGCCGCAAGCGCCTGTACAAGCCTCCTAGCACGGGATGGGTCGCGACCGACGAATGGGAGAGCGGCGGCGTACAGTGCTCGAGATTGCTGCCGGCAACGCAACAACCGTGTTGCGACGCGTGTTTTCGGTGGGTGTGGCGAATGTTGGTGTCGATCCAGAAGATCGAATAAGTCCTGAAACTTGGCGAAGGCCGCGCCATCGACTCGACGGGCGAAAAACTCGGCAACGCGCACGTCATTGCCCACCAGCATCTCGACATAGGCAAAGCCAATATCGTCCCATTGCCCTGAAGTGGTCGAATTGTTAGAACGCGCGGTACGTTTGGTCTGCGCTGCCCAATTGTGCCAATCGATCGATCGCCGAGCGTGGCGACGGGCCTCGTCTCGGTCGCCTGCGAAGATGTTCGCAAGCGCAAGAGCGGCGTGTTTCCCCCAGGCCAACCAACGTCGGTCGCGGAAAGCCGTCGTAAGGCTTCGGGGTCACCCGCCACGGCGGTGAGATCAGGATGCTCGTATAGGAAGCGGTCGGATCGCTCATGTCCCGCAGCAACGAGCGACGCTTCCAGTAGCAGGCGCAGAAGATCGTCGCGCCGGTTAAGCTCTCCCGCCAGTGCTATTGCGGCAGTAATTCGCGATAGACGGATGTCGCGTGCGCTTACTTGTGAAGCACCTCGGGGAACACGCAGATCGTAGGCCAGTTGGATGAGCTGATCGGCATCGCGTAGCGAGGTGAGCAACGTTGGCAGTGCCCGGGCGGCATAGTTTGAAGTGAGCTGGCGTTCTTGGAGAGCGGCGATAACGCGATCTCGATCGGCTTGGCCCGCGCCGTAGTTCGATCGGATCAAGGTCTCGGTCGGTTCATCGCGGAACATCAGGCCATGTGGCGTTCGCTCAAGTAAGGGGGCAAGGTCGGCCGCAAAGCTTTCAACCTGCTCCGCGATCAGGCCGTGTGCCGCTGCAAGCTCTTCAATGGGAACTGGGGGCGCCAGCAAGGCAATGCCCGTGAGCAGGAGATCGATGTCCGCGTCGCTTGCACCGCGAGCGCGTGCAGTTTCGCGCGCTTCATTGAGACGCTTGCGAAGCAGCACGTCGAGCAGATCTTGCGGCTCTCCCAGGGCGTCAGGAAAAGTCACGGGATCAAACGGCCGCCCGGTCGTGATCAGGTTGTCGAGACAGCGTGGGTTGCGACCTGAGCGTGTCAGCAGAGCGGCAATCTCGTCGGCCGAAGCATCCGGCACGCGCCGCCCGACGAGGGCACGTACTTCGGTGTCAGTGAACAACGGAACGGTGAAAGGACGATGCGAGGTATCGCCGGTTGCCAGTGCGAGCCGTTCAGTTCGGCACGATGCGATGATGCGGACACCATTGATCGGATCGACGCTGATGCTGCGCATGAGAAGGTGTGCGAATGATGATGTCGCAGTTTCCTGCGCGGCAAGCCCGGCGTGGTCGATCGCGTCCAGCACCAGTGAAACACATGCATCGCTGCGAGTTCGCCGCGCCGTCTCTACCGATTGCGCGAGCCGTCGGCGGAACGCCCTCAGCAAGCCCGTTACGTCCGCCACTGGCAACAGAATGTCGCACAGGCCTTGCCCGGCCATGAGATTGGCAAGGTGGACAAGCGTCCTTTCCGGAAGGTGCCGACCGTCGGCAGGATCCCGCCAGCGACCGGCACCGAAGCCATCGAAGAGCACCACGGGGCCATCGGCTCGCAATCGGTCGGCGAGCCCTTGCATCAAGACAGTCTTGCCCATCCCGCCTGCAGCATGGACGACGAGAGGAAGACCAGCTTCGCGGGCGAGGATTGCAATGTCGTCAAGAACGTCGCGCTGAATGACTACCTCAACCTCGGGGAACGCATCGGGCGTGGGATACAGACGGTCCTCGTGCTCCACCTCCAGTTCAGCCAAAACCGCTACCCGATCAACTCGTTTGTCCGTCTCGCTACCGGGACCGGCCTTGATCCTGATGAGATTCCGCAACTTGAGCAGGCGTTTCTCCGCATCCGGATCGCCTGGTTCGCTCCATGCGGCGAGCATTGTTGAAATCGCACGCTCAGCCTCGGTCAAGCTTCCCTTGCTGCCGACCAATTCCAATCGCTGCAGCAGGTCAGCAAAGGGATGGGGGTACTCTTTCAGGGCTTGTTCGATCTGGCCTGCTTGGCGGGCTACATCACCGGTTTCTTGCGTGCCTGCAACAACCGCTGAGATCGCCTTCCCTAAGTTCTCGTGGATGGGCCTGTTCGTGGCAAACTCATACCGGACTACGGCGATAACATGGTCATCGCCATGCGTCGCCCGAAGCTCGGCATCGGTCGCGGCAAACTTGGCGAGAGTTGATGCCAAGTCAGCAGCCCGAACTGCCGTTTCGGCACTCGCGATCGAGTATTTGAATTGAACGACTGTGACTCGATGCGCCCGGGCAACATCGGTGGCGCCGTGGTACCGGACAAGATCAGCAATCTCGACCGCGCCGGTTCCCAAGCCCTGTTCGTCTCGTTCATCGAAACCCTCGAGCGTGATAGCGGTAAGGTCGGTCGACGGCGGCAGGAGTTCAAGAGCGGTGCGCGCAGCCCAAGCTTCATGAAAAGCATGGCCCGCCTTTGATGCTCGAACTTTGTCGATTTCTATCGGCGCTATGCTGGTATCGTCGTCACTCATGATCGGTCTGATTCATGTGGCTTGATTGGTGCAACCATTGTAAATGGTTGTCCTCAATACGCCATATAGCTCAGCAATTCGCCCGACGTGTCCTGAGGCTGCAAAGCCAGAAATCATTGTTGCTAGCTACACATCTTTCGATTTGTTGAGTTCGACATTTCCCCATAAACATTCACCTTTCGCTGATGACCGCGTATCCCAAGCGTTCAGAGGGTGATGGTTAGTCCTGGCGCGAACGATGTGTTTTCTGGAGGTCGGTCAGCAACTACGTAGCCACGTGGGTTGCAGACAACCCGGCACTTCCCGAGCTGATAATCGAAGCTGTCGTGGGTATGCCCATGGATCCACACGTCGGCGAGCTCAACCAACGGATCGAGCCGGCTGGCGAAGGCAGGGGAGAGTTGGTCGGTCTGGAATCTGGGGGCGACGCTGAGGGTGGAAGGTAGGTGATGTGTGATCACAACTCGCTTCTTCTCACTTGGCTCATACAAGCGGCTGGCGAGCCAAGCCTTGGCTTCAGCGTGTAGCAATGCCGTATCACTGGGCCGGAAGCGGCGGAAGTTGCTGTGTTCCTCAAAACGAATGGTCCCCGTGAAATCCGCCAGGCGAGTCGCCGCAAAGGATTCCGCGATGCGTACCTCTTCTGGCGTGTCACCGTTGAGGGCGAAATCGGTCCACAAGATGGCCCCAGGAACTCGAGATCGCCGATGACAAGGCTCTCTTTGTCGAGGAGATGAACGTTCGGCGTCTTGGCAGCTGCGGCCCTAAGATCACGCAGGACGCGGCTGTATTCCCCGCGATAGAACTCATGGTTGCCGGGTACATAGATCACCGGTAGGCCGGCGCATTGAGCCAGAATCCACGGAAAGGCACGCGTTCCCAGATGGATGTCGCCGGCGAGGATAACGATATCGATGCCAGAGACATCCAGGTTCAGTGTCGAGAACTCCAGGTGCAGATCGCTGACCACCAAAGCTTTCATGGCTATGCCTTATTTTGGAGGAGCAGGCCTATCTTACCCCGCTTTTCGCTTGGGTATGGACGTCTAGGCCCGTTGGAGGCTCCATTGGGCGATCTGCTGGACATGTTGGTTGATCGGTACCGCGTAGTTACTGTGTATCGATCTATTAATGAGCATGAGCACGATCGCGCCGGCGCCAAGCGTGGCAAAGACAAACAGATTAGCTAGCCCCTGTGCTGCGGCACTGTTGGCTCTCGCCAGTCGCCGGAGCACATCGCGTTGGTTTAGCGCGACCCATCTCTCTGCAGCGTGATTGACAAGAGCAATGTAGTAAACCGTGTTCTTCTCGAGATGCTGACTGTGTACGCCAATCAGTGTGATCGCTTGGCCGGCCCGGACCGAAAACGCGCTGTCGTCGGGCAGTGCAATCACCCGCTCCTTACCATTTTCCAGTCGGATCCAACATTCTCGCTTGAGAACGTTGTGGCTCTGGACGCTAGAAACCTGCCCATAGCCGTTGCGGGTCGAGCTGATATGGGTCTCTGACCACGTTTTATCCTCCAGTGCGGTGCCGCGCAACACGATGAACTGAAGGGTTTTACCTTTAAGGCGAAGGGTGGACAGGTGCTCTGGGAGGTTGTTTTCGATACTCATGGTACGCCCTGAAGAAACCACTATCATTGATGACGAAGTCTTATATGAGTGATTTTGCCCAATATATTGTGAAGACTCCAGCATAGCGAAACAGGACGCTTGGCTCTCCTACAGGAGAACTAAGTGGAACCGGAAGTTGCGTTTGGAAGGGCGTTGAGAAAACTGCGAAAAAACAGACACATGTCGCAAGAAGTGCTGGCTTTCGAAGCCGGAGTGGAGCGCAACTACATCTCGCTCCTGGAACTGGGAAGAAACAGCGCCAGTGTCAAAGTGATCTTCAAACTGGCCGGAGCGCTTGGGCTGCGCCCAAACCAGCTGATCGAAGCCGCAGAGAATGAAATGCCTCTGTCGAACGGTGACTTGCAGCAGGGCCCGCAGCCGTAGGCAGGTGGGCCGAGTTTCCTTTTCTATCGTTTCATCACAGTAGGGGGATACGTACTATAGCGGCTGCAACTAAGGCCTCGATTTTGCTGGCCATATTGCTGGGAGCCACATAGTCGACCGCTAGGGCGCCGTGTTTCTCTTTGATATCTAGCCAATAGAACGCCGGTCGATCCGCCACGGGAATTGTCTCCTCAATCGACATGCACAGCTCTTCCACGACGGGGAGCCATTGCGTCGGTACGCAATTGTCGATTTTTCGGCCTCTCTGGAATTGCCATGAGTAGCGGGCCATAATCGTATCTCTGATCGTAATGGGCATTATCCTGAATCCTGTAATGTCGAAGCCTATATCTCTAGTAGTTTGGTACGCCAATCTGTTGGTGGCTTGGCTCCTGATATATAGCATTTTTTTGCACATTCATCATTTGCGCTTCTGATTGTTCTGCCGCTGATCGGTTTGCTGGCGGAAGGGGGCAATGATCGGTTGTTCTAATTGCTCATGTGTTATGCCGTACCGGATTGCATTAGCTACATGGCGAATCAGTAATTCATCATAGTGACGCAAAGTTTCCCTAAGTTCCGCATTTTCTTTCTTTAGTCGTTCTACTGTTTGTGCCAGAACGACCTCATGCGGAGGTCGTACAATAGGCTTTTTGCCAGTGTTCCGCTGAGCGCGGTGAGCGACTTTCTGATCATCATAAGCTTGTTTAATCACACTGTGCGCTTGCAGCGCTTGGCGAGTCCAGCGATGGCGCAGTTCCTGTTCCACTAGGGTTACGACATCGTTCCATGTTGGAGGAGCCGATTGAGGCCAGGCCTTGATGAGGGCAGCAACATGCTTGATCTGGTTTTCGGTCAAGAGTCGGCGGTGTGGCTTTGGTTTGCGTGTTCTTGGTGGCACTATCTAGCCCTTCAGTTCAGATTCTCGAGCAATCTTTTTTCCAAGATGGACCAAGGTGCCATCGGCGATGTCGGGGTCGTCATGCAGGCTCAGAACGGCTTCTAGGCGGACCAAGGTACGTTGCTGGTGGTCCAGCCAATTGTCGACGCCATAGGACTCTGCTTTTTTTTCTTCTTGCGCTAACTGCAACAACATTTCCGTATCCTGCTTGAGCTCTGCGGCTCGTTCACGATGTTCCGGATTCCCTTTCTCAATCAAGTGATCTTCGCAAGTATTACATGCAGCATGTTTTGGGCATGGGAGCGCTGACCAGTCATGTAGACAGATGCCGAAATCGGTCATGTGGGCGGTTGTCGTTAGTGAGTCAATGAATTCCTTACGCCGTTGTGGATTTTTGATGCGTATCGCCGTGTCAGCGATCACGCCTTGAACTGCGCCTTTTTGTAATTTGCTATGAATGCTGGCAGCTAATTGCACGCCGGTCATATGGTTATATGCTGCGTTCTGGCTGATGTCTTTTCGGCCCATCCAGCGAGCAATTTCCAACTGAGAGAGACCGCCTTCGTTGGCAAGGGTATTTAGCCAATGGCGAAATTGGTGTGAGGTCACTTTCAGGGGGAGCCTTGCTCGTCGGTGTAATTAAGCCGCGCGAAAATCGAATATCCCATTGTACGGCCGATCACGTAATCGCTTATCTGGCCATCCGTAAGTAATGTGGCAGTGCCATTCAAGGTTCCACGATGTGCCCCAATAAAGTTTACCCCGATCACGAACAGGCATTCGTGCAGTCGGTAATGAGCTTGCCCTTGCGGAAAAATATTATCTAATACGGAAAGCGAGGTGAGGTGCGACTCCAGATCACTTTTTCTCAATGCATCAATAAGTCGGTTTTTACCAGGTTTTTTGTGGAATGGCAGCCCACTGCTTCTTGCGAAGGTTTTGGCGCTAACTCTGTTTTTCAGGCCCACCGCTATGGCTATTTCTTCCATGTTCAACAGTGCATCGGCAGGTAACGCATGCCACGGTTCCGGTAGCAAAGTCCGATCAGGGTGATCCGCCATAAATCGGGCGATTTCCCTGAATGGTTGGGTGATGCTCTGGATATCGTTTAGAGCGCGCTTGGCCACATCCTGCATGACGGTCGGTAACCACTTGGTCTGGGTCTCGGTATGTCCGCCTTTTTCCGGGATGTAGCGAATGCCGAATCGTGTGGTCGGCCGCCCATGGCGATCGAGCAACGGTTGCCCTGATTCGCTTAGCTGCTCTTCCGCACGCCAACAATCATGGGGCAATGTCAGCAACTCATTGATACGGAACCCGCCACATACCAATAAATCGATGGCGCGCTGCCGGAGCAGGTCATGATCTTCAAGGTCTGTTCGATTTGCGATCTCAGCCAGAGCTTGCATAACCGCGTCAGACGGTAACTTTCGCATGCGGTGTTCGGTAAATGCGTGGCCGACCCGACTGTGAAAGGTGCCACCTGCATCATTGTTGCGGGGTACGGAGTTCTGCCATTCGATGCGAATTGGGACCAAACGCTGCTGATCGATAACTTCCGCGATTTCTGCGAGTTTGCAGCCAATCCGATAGGCAGATGAATGCTGTTCCTTGCGGAGGCAAAGATTAATCGCATTGTCAAAATCTGCATGGATGAAGGCGATGGGCGTATCCGCGCGATCCTGAAGGACGGAGAAGAGATAGCGAAGCGCACGAATCGCCACCATGTGGTCGAGCGTGGCAAGTCCATTTTCACGACGACTTTCGCGATGACATACAAAGGCTTTGACGAACGAAGCAAATGGTTCTGGAAAAGGCAGCACATTGCTGAGGGTCGTTTTCTTCGTGAAGTTTGCATTGAACCAGAGCCGTTCCACTTTGCGGCCGCTAGAGGCACGAGCTTTATTCGGGACTTCCCAACATACCGCCTCCCACTGTATGGGGCCAAATGGAATGGCAGAACGGGCGGCTTCGATAAATTTAGCCAAATTGGCTTGGGCGGCCTTGTGCGCGGCTGTTTGGAATGTCATGGCATGTCCCCTGTGTTGTGACGAATTGTTTGACAGAGGTGAATCACTTCATTAACCGCGCGTAGGGTAGTGTCGTGAATTTGCGTCATTTTGGGGTCAACGCCGCGCGCTAGGTGCTTTTCTCGCTCGCTGACCAACCAATCCAATACATCTTGATGTGGTGCATCTAGCCAAGGCTGAAATTTAAAACAGGTGTAGCAGGCAATGGGAGCGGCTAGTTCGCAAAAACCAAAACTGCTACAGGTGCCTACGGTTTTCAGCTGATGCTGTTCTCGATTCAGAAATTTGATACGACTTGCCGGGTCATCTCCACGTTTCGCTTGGTTTTCATCTGGCACCACCATGCCCATAAAGGCTTGCGCTATGGGCGTCAGTGGTAGCGTCAATACGCTGTCGAGACGTACCACGGCGTCAGAGCGGGTGTTGAAATAGACCATGACGTGTTGCAGGTCTGTGTGATCCAGGGCTTCGGCCAGTTCCATTGGTGAGGCCCCTTCTTGGACCAGACGGGTGGCAAAGGTGTAGCGCAGCCGGCGCGGGGACAGACGTAGTGGTTCACCATCTGCCGATTTCAACCCAAGCTTATCCACTACATGTGCTAGAACTATGTTGAACCAGAAGGATGGCTGGCGATACGCTTCCGCTGCAAATTCGGTGTCGAGCAATTCGGCGTACGGTTTCTTGCGCCGAAACATTGGCTGGGTGAAACGAGTGGGGTTGTGATCCAGTAATGCTAAGCGTCGCTGGCGTGCGTTCTGCTGCTTCAGTTTTTCTAATAGCTGGCCGATACCTGGTGGCAGGGCACGGGTTTTGAAATCCGTCCGCTCTTGTTGCTGGCGTTTCTTGATACGTGGAATTCGTAGTTCGTAGACTTCGCTCCCATCGATAAGTCGCGTCTTGATCAGATCTTCTTCGTTAAGCAGTAGCATGTTTCTGGTGTTGGTACCATAAGTTATAAATAACCAAGCAGCCGCCAGTACTTCGATCGAGAGCGTATGGCTTTCTTCCGCCTGACGCAGCCGAGCCGTCAGTACATCAAATTGGATTTTGTGTAGGGGGCCTTCGTTAGGGTCGTTGCGCAACACTGCTGCGCCTTTTATGTTTCCACCGATAATCCGGTTTTCCAATACAGTTGCGACTTCTTCGTTAAACCCTTCAAGCTCGGCATCAGTGCACCACAAATACCAGTTCCGGTAGGTTTGGAGATGGCTTCGAACGGTGTTCGGCGATACCTTTTTAAGTAAACAATTACGTATGGCTTCATAAAAACTCATATCAATTTTAATGGCATTGCTGATGTCAAAATTAGCTTCGATAGCGGTACCAAAAATGGTTTTTAGACTCTTGAATTTTCCGAAAATAGTATCGTCGCTTAACTGTCGAAGGCAGTTGCGAAAGTAAGCTAAAGTCGCTTGTAATGTAGTGCCTGGTCGCAGAGGTATTAACTCCCAATTTAGTGTGCGCCTAGCACTTATTCTCCACTTTTTGCCTGAAGTATCAACGGTACTCCCAGACCAAGTCAGCACCTTTGTGTTAAATGCTGGCTCGATTGATCGCGCACCAAAATCTATACTTGTTTGTAATTTGGACACACTGCTCATTTGGATGCTCCTTTCGCGTGGAGCCGCAGGATTTTTTTATTAGTAGAGTTGCGAATTGCACGCTTGGCATAACGCAACGGCATGCTGGAATTGTCACTCCAGCCCATCGCATATTTCTGGTCGCGCAGGCTGATATTGCTGTCCCAGCCTTCTTCCTCGGCAGCATCGACCCAACGGTCATTCCAGTCGTGGCGCAGGATGTGGTGACACAGGCCTCCCAAAGTGGGATGGCGTCGCCGCAAGGTTTCGATGATTTTGCGGAAGCCGCGAATACTGAGTGGTTCGCCGCGGTAATTGACAAAAAGATAGGGGTGCTTTGCTGCAGCGGGATAACGTGCTTTGTTGCCCCGATGTTCCTTGCTCAACCACACATCGAGCACATCCCGCAAGTGATCCCCTATCGCAAGGAGCCGACCATAGGTTTTAGTTGCCGCAGGCGTCGCACGCGGGTCGTCCCGGTCGTCGTGCCGGCGGTGGATGGTGAGAGTGGCAGGGGATTCGCTGAAGTCGACGTCAAATGTCTTTAGTCCCAGTACTTCGCCGCCACGCGGGCCAAGCTGAAACTCCAGCAACAGCATCACGTAATTGCGAAATTGCAGCTCTGGACGAAATGGATTTTCTGGGCTACCAGGCTGAATTACTCGAAGAAATAATGTCCGTTGTTCGGGCAAGAGGCCCAGCCGTTCACTCTGAACTAGCACTCGACGCGGGGCGATACTGCGAGTGATCTTTAGGAAACTTTGCAAGGCGCCATACGCTGCATCACGACGGGCATCATCCACAATGCGGGCAATGATCGGTTCAGCAACCCAGCAGAAATAGTCTATGGCGACGGTATAGCGCAGCAAGGCAAAGGAGGGGGTGACCACCGCTTGCTTACTTGCTGCATGAGACTGGCGGCAGTAGTCGGAAAGACCCACCAGTTCCTCTTGAGTCAGAAATTGGCGTTTGGAGGCACGCTCTTCTAGTTCAATGCCATGTTCAGCTAAAAACTGGTAAAAGAGCGCCAAGGCCATGAGCCGTTGGCAAATGGTATTAGCGGCCAGTCCACGCGAGCGAAATCGGGTGATTGCATAGCGGGCTGCTAAAGGGATTGGCAGTCCTAAAGGACTGCCGGCAACCAGCAGAGGCATGAGCTCACCGGAAGCGAGACGTACGTTTCGGATTGAATAATCAGTCATATCTCACCAAGCAGAAGGTGGGATAACTTTACAGCCCGAAATGTGGTTCCGGTGATACGACTTTTTGGCGTAAATAAAAAGGCTGGAAGAAAGAGGGCTAACCGATTGATTAACCTCTTGTTTTCCAGCCGTACTTAACACTTAGTTAAGTGGTTCCTCTCAGAACGGAATGTCGTCGTCCATGTCGTCCAGTTGCTTGGGCGCCGGGCGCTGCTCCTGGCGGCGCGGCGCGGGCGGGGCTTCCTGGCGCGGGGCCGGGGCGTTGTAGCCGTAACCATCGTCCATGCCGCCGCCGCTCATGCCGCCGCCGGAACCGCCCATTTCATTGCGGCCGCCCTGCAGGCTCAGTTCATTGACGCGCACGTCCGGGACAGGCGTTTATTGCCTTCTTTGTCCTGCCATTCGCGCAGGGTCAGTTGGCCGTAAACGGTTACTTGCTGGCCTTTGGCCAGGTAGTTCTTCAGCGACTCACCGCGCTTGCCCCATACCTGGCAGCTGAACCAGTTGGTGCTCTTGCGCTCGCCAAAGCCGATGTCGCTGGCTACGCGGAACGACAGTACCGGCTCACCGCTGGGGGTGTAGCGCAGTTCGGCGTCGGCGGCCAGACGGCCGTCAAAGGTGATGCTGTTCATCAGATGTCTCCGAATAAAAATCTAAATATTTGGCCTGTCGCCGCAGCTCAGAACGTGGCTCCGATCAGGCGCTGCACCGTCGCCTCGTCCCACTGCCGCTGCGATACCTTCAGGTAGGCCACGCGGTCTTCCAACACGACCACGGCTTCATGCACGCCGGTCACGCCGGCCAATTGGCGGGACAGATCGCCGGCGTCGCCACGCCAGTCCTCGCCGATGTGATACATCACCGAGCGCACCGGCTTGGGCGGCCGCATGGCCAGCGACCACAGCAGCCAGGTGAGCATCAGCAGGCTGGTGAAGCCGAACACGCCGGCCGGACCGTAGCGGGTGTACAGCCAGCCGCCGACGGCCGCGCCCAGGAACAGGCCAAGGGATTGGGCGGTATTATACACGCCAATCGCGGTTCCCTTGGCATCCGCCGGGGCGATCTTGGAAATCAAGGACGGCAGCGTGGCTTCAAGAATATTGAAGGCGATGAAATACAGGCCCAGCCAGGCCACGATCTGCCAGAAGCTGTCCAGCGCCATCGCCATGCCCAGTTGGGCGGCGGCCATCAGCGCGATGGCGCCGACGAACACCTGCTTGAGCCTGGCCTTTTTCTCGCCGTAGATGATGGCCGGCACCATCAGCAGGAAACCGATCACCGTCACCGGCAGATACACCTGCCAGTGCTGGGTCTTGTCCAGGTGCGCGGTCTTGATCAGCGCGAAGGGGATGGTGACGAACATCGCCATCTGCGCCGCGTGCAAGGCGAAGATGCCGTAATTGAGCTGCAGCAGCTGCGGGTCTTTCAGCACCGCCGGCAGCCGTTTGGCGTTGGCCTCGGTGTCGGAGTGGAAGCGGGAGCTGACCGGGTCCGGGATGATCAGCCAGACGCCGATCAGCGCCGCCAGCGACAGCACGCCGGTGAGCGCGAAAATGCCGTTGACCCCGATGTATTTGGCCAAGAGCGGCCCCAGCACCAGGCTGGCGGCGAAGGTGGTGCCGATGGACATGCCTATCATCGCCATCGCCTTGGTGCGGTTTTCCTCGCGGGTCAGGTCCGCCAGCAGCGCGGTGATGGCGGCGGAAATGGCGCCGGCGCCCTGGATGACCCGGCCCACGGTCAGGGTGGCGATGTCGTGCGCGCCGGCGGCGACGAAGCTGCCCAGCGCGAACAGCAGCAAGCCGCCGTAAATCACCTTCTTGCGGCCTATCTTGTCGGAGAGCATGCCCAGCGGCAGTTGCAGCAGGGCCTGGGTCAGGCCGTAACTGCCCAGCGCGATGCCGATCAGCGTGTGATTGTTCGCGCCTTCCAGGGTTTGGGCGTACAGGGCGAATACCGGCAGGATCAGGAACATGCCCAGCATGCGCAGGGCGTAGATGCCGGCGAGGCCAAGGCTGGCCCGGAGTTCTGTTGCGTTCATTCTTGTGTGCGTCGTTTGTGTTGCTGGCGGGCTGCGGCCTGCGGGCCGCGCCCCATGGTTCTAGTAACGGTCCGGCGCCGTTCCGGATGACGCCGCGCGTTAAAGACTGGTGGAGTCAGACTTGCCAAGTCAGGTATATTAACAGGTTCCCTGACCGACGGTGAGTTACGCTCCAATATGGACAGCATTCGCATTCGCGGCGCACGCACGCACAATCTGAAGAACATCAACCTGGATTTGCCCCGCCACCAATTGATCGTGATTACCGGCCTGTCCGGCTCCGGCAAATCCTCGCTGGCCTTCGACACCCTGTACGCGGAAGGGCAGCGCCGTTACGTGGAAAGCTTGTCCGCCTATGCGCGCCAGTTCCTGCAATTGATGGAAAAGCCGGACGTGGACCTGATCGAAGGCCTGTCGCCGGCGATCTCCATCGAACAGAAGGCCACCAGCCACAACCCGCGCTCCACCGTGGGCACCGTCACAGAAATCCACGACTACCTGCGTCTGCTGTACGCGCGCGTCGGCGAGCCGCACTGCCCGGAGCACGGCGTGCCGCTGTCCTCGCAAACCGTCAGCCAGATGGTGGACCATGTGCTGGCCTTGCCGGAGGAAAGCCGGGTGATGATCCTGGCCCCGGTCATCGTCGGCCGAAAGGGGGAGAATCTGGACTTGTTCGAAGACCTGCGCGCCCAGGGCTTCGTGCGGGTGCGGGTGGACGGCGAAGTGTTTGAACTCGACGCCGTGCCCAAGCTGGACAAGAACAAGAAGCACACCATAGAAGTGGTGATAGACCGCCTGAAAGTGCGCGAGGACATGAAACAGCGGCTGGCGGAAAGCTTTGAAACCGCGCTGCGCCACGCCGAGGGCCGCGCCATCGCCGTGGAAATGGACAGCGCCAAGGAACACTGGTTTTCCGCCAAGTTCGCCTGCCCGGTGTGCTCCTACAGCCTGCCGGAGCTGGAGCCGCGGCTGTTCTCCTTCAACAACCCCATGGGCGCCTGCCCCAAGTGCGACGGCCTGGGCGAAATCACCTTCTTCGATCCGCGCCGGGTGGTGGCGCATCCGGAACTGAGCCTGGCCGCTGGCGCGATCAAGGGCTGGGACAAGCGCAACCAGTTCTATTTCCAGATGCTGATGGCGCTGGGCGAGCATTACGGTTTTTCCGTGGCCGAACTCGCCTTTGAAGACCTGCCGGAAAAAGTGCGCAACGTGGTGCTGCACGGCTCTGGCCGCGACAGCATCGAGTTCAGCTATATGTCGGAGAAGGGCACCAAATTCAGCCGCGCGCATCCGTTTGAGGGCATCATCCCCAATCTGGAGCGCCGCTACCGCGAAACCGACTCCTCCGCGGTGCGCGAGGAACTGGCCAAGTACCAGAACAACCAGCCCTGCCCGCACTGTCAGGGCTCGCGGCTGCGCCTGGAGGCGCGCCATGTCTTCGTCGGCGACAAGACGCTGTACGAGATCAACCAGATGCCGCTGAAGGACACCGCCGGCTTTTTCGCCCAACTGGCTTTCAGCGGCCAGAAACAGGCGGTGGCGGAGAAAATCGTCAAGGAAATCAGCGAGCGGGTGTCCTTCCTCAATAATGTGGGCCTGGACTACTTGAACCTGTCCCGTTCCGCGGACACCCTGTCCGGCGGCGAGGCGCAGCGCATCCGTCTGGCCAGCCAGATCGGCTCCGGCTTGACCGGGGTGATGTACGTGCTGGACGAGCCGTCCATCGGCCTGCATCAGCGCGACAACGACCGCCTGCTGGCCACCTTGATGCGGCTGCGCGATCTGGGCAATAGCGTGATCGTGGTCGAGCACGACGAAGACGCCATCCGCGCCGCGGACTACCTGGTGGACATGGGGCCGGGCGCCGGCGAGCACGGCGGCGAAGTGTTGGTGGCCGGCACCCCGGCGGAAGTGGCCGCCTGCGCCCACTCCGTCACCGGCGATTACTTGTCCGGCCGCCGCCGCATCGCGCTGGGCGGCGAGCGCCGCGAGGTGGATCCGGAGCGCATGCTGCGCCTGATCGGCGCCAGCGGCAACAACCTCAAGGACGTCACCCTGGACCTGCCCTTGGGCATGCTGGTGTGCATTACCGGCGTGTCCGGCTCCGGCAAGTCCACATTGATCAACGACACCCTGTACAAGATCACCGCGCGCGAACTCAACGGCGCCAGCGAAGAACCGGCGGCCTACCAGGACATCCAGGGCCTGAAGCAGCTGGACAAGGTGATCAACGTAGACCAGAGCCCGATCGGCCGCACCCCGCGCTCCAACCCGGCCACCTACACCGGCTTGTTCACCCCCATTCGCGAACTGTTCGCCGGCGTGCCGCTGTCGCGCGAGCGCGGCTACGGGCCGGGTCGCTTCTCCTTCAACGTCAAGGGCGGCCGCTGCGAGGCCTGCCAGGGCGACGGCGTGATCAAGGTGGAAATGCACTTCCTGCCGGATGTCTACGTGCCTTGCGACGTATGCCACGGCAAGCGCTACAACCGCGAAACTCTGGAAGTGCAATACAAGGGCAAGAGTATTCACGAAGTGCTGGAAATGACGGTGGAGCAGGCGTTGGACTTCTTCAGCGTGGTGCCCACCGTGGCGCGCAAGCTGAAAACGCTGATGGACGTGGGCCTGGGCTATATCCGCCTGGGGCAGAGCGCCACCACCCTGTCCGGCGGCGAGGCCCAGCGCGTCAAGCTGGGGCTGGAATTGTCCAAGCGCGACACCGGCCGCACCCTGTACATCCTGGACGAGCCCACCACCGGCCTGCATTTCCATGACATCGACCTGCTGTTGCAAGTGCTGCACCGCCTGCGCGAAAGCGGCAACACCGTCGTGGTGATCGAGCATAATCTGGACGTGGTCAAAACCGCAGACTGGCTGATAGATTTGGGGCCGGAAGGCGGCGCCGGCGGCGGTCAGATCATCGCCACCGGCACGCCGGAACAAGTGGCGGCCAATCCGGTCAGCCATACCGGGCGCTATTTGCAGCCTTTGTTGCAGCGCGAGCAAGGCTGATGGCAATCAAGTACAATGCGCGGATAGACAGCTTGCTGTTATAAAGAAATACCGGCGGCGGCAAGGGGCGAACAGCGTCGCCAGCCCAGCTGGACGGCGCGTCGCCCAAGGGCCATCGCATCAAAAACAATATGAGGAAGTCATGCTGACTTTAGGCAAGATCGATCACATCCACATTCGTGTGACTGACGTGCCCAAGGCCCTGAAATGGTATCAGCGCGTGCTGGCCATGGCCCCGGACCCGCGCTACAAGCATATGCGCGAAGGCCCGCACGGAGCGGTGATGTTGGCCAACGCCAACGGCGCGGTGCGCCTGGCGGTGAGCGAAGACAAGAGCGGGGAGGCCAATCACCAGGGCGACATCGCCTTTGTGGTGAGCGGCCAGGATTTTCTGGAGTGGATAGACCAGTTGGCCGGCGAGCGCGTCACCAATCGCGACGGCCAGACCATCGCCCGGGACTCCGTGCGCGATCATCGCTTTTTCTGCTCGCTGTCCTTTGTCGATCCCTTCGGCAATCCGTTCGAGATCGTCAGCTACGATCACACCTGGCTGGTGGGCAAGCTCAAGCTGAACGAACAACTGGAGTGACAACCGTCATCCGAAACTAAAACCGCCGGTCTTGCGCCGGCGGTTTTTTATGCGCTCAAGACAGCGCGCCCTCCTGGCGCAGCACCTGTTCCAGCGCGGCGAAGCAGGCGGGGTCGATGGCGCTGCCCAGGTGCCGACGCATGATGTCCAGCGTTTGCGGCGCGGGGGTGGCCGGGTGGTAGGGGCGTTCCGCGTTGATGGCGTCGAAGATGTCCGCGGCGGTGATGATGCGGGTTTCCAGCGCGATGGCGTCGCCGGACAGGCCGCGGGGGTAGCCGCCGCCGTCCGGGCGCTCGTGGTGGGCGCCGGCCACCCAGGCCAGTTCGGCGAAGTGTTCGATGCGGCCCAGGATGGCTTCGGTGTAAGCGGCATGGCGTTTGACCGCCTCCCATTCGTCCGCCTCCAGCTTGCCGGGCTTGTCCAGTATGGTGTTGCTGACGCCCAGCTTGCCCACGTCGTGCAGGAGCGCGCCGCGTTTCAGCCAGCGTCGCCGTTCCTGGCCCAGCTCCAGTTCCGCGGCGATCTGGTCGGCGTAATGGCCCACTCTTTGGCTGTGGCCGGCGGTGAACGGGCTTTTGGAATCCACCACCTGGCCGAAACCCTCAGCAATCTCGTCCAGATAGTCCTCGTCCAGCGGCACCGCGTATTGGGCCGGCTCCAGCCTCAGCACCGCCTGGTCGATGTCGTCGGCCTCCAGCTGCCGCCAGAAGTCCGACCGGGCGCCTACGCGGCGGAAGGCGGCCACCAGTTCCGGATCGAACCAGCCGCCGGCGCGTCGCAGCGCCTGCTCCAGCGCCGCCTGGCGGCCGTGGGTGATGTGGAACACGTCTATCACCTGGGCCAGCAGCGCGATGCGCGAATTCAGCGGAATGGCGTCGCCGCGCAGCCCCAGCGGCCGGCCGGAGCCGTCCCAGTGTTCGTCCAGCGATTGAATGCCGCGCGCCACGTTTTCATTGAAACGCAGCTGGCGGGCGATGTCGGCGCCGCGGTGGCAGCGGGTGTTGATCAGTTCGTCCGCCATCGTCCTGCCGTGGCGCAGCACTTTGAGAACGGAAGCCGCGCGCCGCGCCCAGCCCTCGCTGTGGGTGCCGGTGTTCTTGAACACAAAGCCCAGCAGCTGCGGCAGGCCGGCGCCCACTTGCTTGAAGTCTTGTTTGAAGCTGCGGTCGTCGGTCTGGTAGAGCTCGCAAATGCGCGCCGCGTTGCTGCTGCAGCCCAGGTCCTTGAGCAGGATGGCGTAGTACAAATCCCATAGCCGTTGCGGCGGCAGTCCTATGCATTGGCCGATATGCATGCCTATCCAGCAGCTGCGGATGCAATGGCCTTCGGGCTGGCCTTCGGTGATGTCCAGCGCGTAGCTCAGCGAGCTGATCAGTTCGGACAGCTTTAGGGTGGCGGCCATGGGCGCTCCACGGAATTGAGGCGGGTAGGGAGACGGCGGGAACCTGCTTGGCTCCGCTCACGCCATCTTGCAGAGAGCCAGAGACAAGGCGCGCAAACGCAGGCCGTGCATCAACGGCGAGTCGGCCTCTTTGTGAGCGGCCCCATCTTCTTTATCCTCGGCGGAGCGCGCTTTTTCAATCCCGCCGCGCCGGCGCGCGTTCGCGGCTCAGCCGCGCGATGGCGTCCACCAGCCGCGCTTCAATGTCCTGGTCCAGCGGCAAGCGTTCGCTGGCCAGTTCCGCCAGCCGCGGATGGGCGCCCACCTGCACCGAGTGGCCGGCGTCCAGGAACATGCTGACATCGTTGCTATCGTTGCCGAAGCAGATCAGCTCCTCGGCGGCGATGCCGCATTGGCGCAGCGCGGCCATCTTGCTGACGCCGGCGGCGGTGATGTCGAAGATCTGTTCGTCGGAATGGTGGTGCAGCTCCACGCCGGCGTGGGCGTCCAGTTCCCGGCGCAGGCCGGGGACGTCGGTGCAGGCGGTGATCAGCAGCTTGGCCGGCTGGCGGATGTCTTCGGCGCCGACATGGCTGGCCAGTTTGCCGGGGTCCACCTTGTTGAGGAAGGGGTGGCTGGCGTCGCCGTTGTAGTGGTAGTTCCAGCTCAGGTCCACCAGATAGGACGCGGCGAAGCGTTGCGCCAGTTGGGTGACGTCGGCGAACACCGGGTCCGGGATGGGATTCAGCCGGTGCAACTGGCCTTGCCGATGGCTCATCGCGCCGTTGGCGCCGATGATCAGCACGTCGTGGAAGCGAGCATCCAGCAAGGGCAGAATGTCGCGGTAGGGGCGGGCGGAAGCAAAGCCCAACTGGTGGCCGTGCCGGCGCAGGCTGTCCAGCGCGTCCTGGATGGCCGGGCTGATGGTCCTGCCGTTGAAGCAAATGGTGCCGTCGATATCAAAGATGAAGTGCATGGGGTCTCGCTGCGGGAAGGTGGCGGCGGCTGGTTTTTAGCGCCGTTTTATGATGTTTGTATTCTAACTGTCTTGGCAACTCGGGTGAAGCCGCCGCGCTGAATCGAATGCCTCCGGACTTGTCGGCGAGCGGTATCGCCCACATTTTCCTTTTATGACTGTTCAACCTGGAGAGTGCCGCGCATGAGCCAAAACATTTGCCTGGATCCGTTGACCGCCGCCGATTTTCCCGCCTTGGCCAAGCTGGCCGACGAGATCTGGCATCAGCATTTCATCAGCATGATCAGCCGCGAGCAGATCGAATACATGCTGGCCGGCCGCTATGTCCCGGAGAAGCTGTCCGCCTATCTGGACGCGCCGGATCGCTGGTTTGGGCTATTGAAGCTGGATGGCCGGGCGGTGGGCTATTGCAGTTACGCGCTGACGGCGACGCCGGGCGAGATGAAGCTGGAGCAGCTGTATTTATTGGCGGAGATGCGCGGCCGCGGCCTGGGTGCTTATATGCTGGACGCGGTGGAGCGGGCGGCGCGGCAGCGCGGCTGCCATACCCTGGTCTTGACGGTGAACAAGCACAACGCCGGCGCCATCGCGGTGTACAAGCAGCGTGGTTTTACCTTGCGGGAGCAGGCGGTGTTCGACATCGGCAACGGCTTTGTGATGGACGACGATGTGATGGAGATGCGGCTGGCTTGAAGGCCGCTGCGTAGTCTTCAAGAGTGGCCAACTGAAGGGCGCAAGGCGGAATGCCTTGCGCCTTTTCCGTTCAGCGGCCGGATTCAGAACCTTAGGGTTCTGTCACGGGTCTCCTCCTGCCACATCGCCTCCAGATAGCTGTGGTACTCGTCGGCAATCCAGCCGGCGGCGTGACACAGGCCCTTCAGCTGTACCAGATCCGGGCGTGGCAGCGCGATCTGCTGGCGCATGCTGACCAGCAGCGGGCGCAACAGATTCAGCGCTTCCAGGCCGTTGGCCAGCGCGTCCGCGGTTTCGAGTTTGGTGATGGAAGGCGTGGGGATTGGATGTTTATCCATGATGAACTCCTGACAGTTGTTCAGCTTCGCCCCCTGTTCAGAGGGGCGGCCAGGTACTTGAACACGGTGTCAGGACCGCCCGCAGGTTTTCCCTGTTGCCAGAGTCTTGTATGGCTGCGCGCTACCCGGCCATAAAGTCCGGGCGCACCAAGGGCAGGTACGTTTTGGAAAGCTTAATGGCAGATGCCGCGCTTTCGGGCGCGGGCGGCCGCCTGACAAAAGGTGTGTTCAGCACCAAGGCCGGAATGTAGCAGTGTTAATGGCGGGTAGTCAATGATGAGTATAAAAAAGCTAATTTTTGCTAGGAATATTTTAGGTGTGATTTGTTGGCTTTATAGCTACTTTGTGAGGGGTTAAATTATATTTCGCCATTGAGAAATGTAACTGCTCTCCCTCCAGAACGATTTAAGTTGTGTGCTTGGGCGGGCAACTTTGTGTTCAATGAAGCTCCAAAATTCTTCTTCGTGTTCAGTGTATAGCTTTAATGCATCGTAAAATATTTGGGATGAGCGAATTTCAATATTGCTTTCTTTGTTGAAATCTGATCGCCAACTAGATGTCTGCTCTTTCTGCCAATCTTCTCTTGATCCCATTACAAGTATGTATCGAAATTTTGCAACAGCACCAAATATCCTTTTTTTACTATCTGGATTTTTTTCAAAGTGCCGACGCCAAGATTTGACTTGCTCTATCGCATGATTGGCTTCACTTGTTGGTGTGCCTTTTTGGGTGAATATTTTCAGGTTTGGTTTTTCTATTTCAACCAGAACCCACTCAGGTCCATCTGAGTTGTCATTTAACCAGCAAAAATCACACCGCAGCTCGTTATCAAAGGGGACTTCTGCGAAAATTGGCTGAATCCCATGTTTTCTTAAGTGTAATTTGTAAAAGAGTATTGAATTGTTTTTTAGTATGGTCAGTAGGTCGACTTCGGAGTTTTTTGTGAATGCGCTATCTAGTTCTTCTTTAAGGATTTGGGTACAGATAGGCATTTTATTGGCCCTGAGTGGTTGGCTTTGGGGGGTAATTAAGGTGGTATCAATATTTTTATAGAAAATTTATAACAGCAAGGCAAGTGATTGGCTTGCTTTGCTGTTTTCTATCTCAGCTGTGTTTAGTAGGGGTCAACAGAAGTCAATTTCCGGCTGTGGCAAGGCGTGCTGATGCAGGTAGTACATTGAATACGGCACGTTGGTGGAACGTGACATTAGGAGTTTGCTAGCAGTTCTTTCTTGCTAGGTGCCGCAGAAGGTCCGATACCCCTGCGCCACTTCCGGCGCGGCCGGCAGCGTGTAGCGCTCCAGGCCGGCGCGTTCGGTGAACGGTTGACGCAGCGCGTCCAGCAGCGCCAGCGTCGGGCCCATGTCGCCGTGGTCGCTGGCGGCGGCCAGCGCTTCTTCCACCAGGTGGTTGCGCGGGATGTAGAGCGGGTTGGCCTGGCGCAGCGCGGCGGCGCGTTCGGCGGCGGCTTGCGGTTCGGCGTCCAGCCGCTGGCGCCAGCGCGCCAGCCAGGGCGCGGCGGCGGCCGGGTCGTTGAAGAGCTGAGTCAGTGCCTGGTCTTGGCCTTCGGCGGCGTCGGCCAGCCGGCGCCAGGCCAGAGTGTGGTCGGCGTTCTGGCGCGCCAGCAGCGCAAGCCAGTCTTCGGCCAGCTCCTGGTCGATGTCCTGCGCCTGGCTCAGGCCCAGTTTGCGGCGCGCCTGTCGCAGCCAGTGGGCCTGGTAGCGCTCGGCGAAGTCTTCGATGACGGCGGTGGCCGCCGGCACCGCGTTCTTGGGCTCGTCCGGGTCCAGCAGCGGCAGCAGGGTTTCCGCCAGCCGGGCCAGGTTCCATTGGGCGATGGCCGGCTGGTTGCCGTAGGCGTAGCGGCCGCCGCTGTCGATGGAGCTGAACACGGTGGACGGGTGGTGGACGTCCATGAAGGCGCAGGGGCCGTAGTCTATGGTTTCGCCGCTGAGCGCCATATTGTCGGTGTTCATCACGCCGTGGATGAAGCCGGCGTGCATCCAGCGGGCGATCAGTTCCGCCTGGCGTTCCGCCACCGCTTGCAGCAGCGCCAGATAGGACTGCTCGGCGCCGGCCAGTTCGGGGTAGTGGCGCGCCAGGGTGTAGTCGGCCACCTGGCGCAGCATGTCGCGTTCGCCGCGGAGGGCGAAGTACTGGAAGGTGCCGACGCGCAGATGGCTGGCGGCGACGCGGGTCAGCACCGCGCCGGGCAGCGCTTGTTCGCGGTAGACGGTTTCGCCGGTGGCGGTCACGGCCAGCGCGCGGGTGCTGGGGATGGCGAGCGCGTGCATGGCTTCGCCGATGATCAGTTCGCGCAGCATCGGCCCCACCGCGGCCTTGCCGTCGCCGCGGCGGGAGAAGGGGGTGCGGCCGCTGCCCTTGAAGGCGATGTCGCGGCGTTGGCCGTTGCGGTCGATGACTTCGCCCAGCAGCAGCGCGCGGCCGTCGCCCAGCGACGGCGACAGGCCGCCGAACTGGTGGCCGGCATAGGCTTGGGCCACCGGCTTGGCGCCAGCCGGCAAGGCGGCGCCGGAGAAGGCGGCGGCCAGTTCGGCGGCGTCGGCCTGGCCGCTGTCCAGGCCCAGCTCTTGCGTCAGTTCGGCGTTCCAGTACAGCAGGGCCGGCGCGGGCGGGCGTTCTGGCTGCACCGGCGCGCAGGCGTCGGGCAGGTCGCGGGCGTAGCTGTGGTCGAAGTCGATGTGGATCATGGCGGGCTCGCTGGGCGGGGTATGGGATTGAGACGCCGGCGGCGGGGCAAAGTGCCCGGCCGCCGGCCGGCAAAAAGCCGCCCGTGGGCGGCTGGATTTAACGACTGCGGCCCTTGCCGGCCGGTTTGCTGCCGGGTTTCGCGGGCTTGCCGCGTCCGGCCGGCGCTTGGCCGGCGCCGGGCTTGGCCATGGCTTTGGCCTGCGCGGGCTTGCCGCGCTGTCCGTGACCGGCGGGAGCGGTGGCGCGCTGGCCTGGGGCCTTGTTGCGCGACAGCGGCGCACCCATGCGGTGGCGCACGGCGGCGGCCTTGTCGCCCGGCGGCGTCGGCGGAATCAGGCAGTGCTTGCTGTGGCCGATCAGGTCGCTGCGGCCCATCTGAATCAGCGCGTCGTGGAGGATCTGCCAGTTGTCCGGGTGGTGGTAGCGCAGGAAGGCCTTGTGCAGTTTGCGGCGGTAGCCGTCGCGCACCACGTCCACTTTTTCCGAGCTGCGCGACAGGCGCTTGAGCGGATTGCGGCGGGTGTGCCACATGGTGGTGGCCATCGCCATCGGCGTGGGGGTGAAGGTTTGCACCTGATC
This sequence comes from Chromobacterium sp. Beijing, assembly GCF_021496765.1. Taxonomy (NCBI): domain Bacteria; kingdom Pseudomonadati; phylum Pseudomonadota; class Betaproteobacteria; order Neisseriales; family Chromobacteriaceae; genus Chromobacterium; species Chromobacterium sp. Beijing. The sequence goes on along the minus strand of NZ_CP053750.1, from coordinate 2,168,686 downwards.
CAGGCGGAAGTTGTTCTTCTTCAGCCACAGCGCCAGGTTCATCATGTCTTCGTCGCTGGTGCCAGGGTGGGCGGCGATGAAGTAGGGGATCAGATACTGTTCCTTGCCGGCCTGGCGGCTGAAGCGTTCGAACAGTTCCTTGAACTTGTCGTACGCGCCCATGCCCGGCTTCATCATCATGGACAGCGGACCGTCCTCGGTGTGTTCCGGGGCGATCTTCAGATAGCCGCCCACATGGTGCTGCACCAGTTCCTTGATGTATTCGGGCGAGCGCACGGCCAGGTCGTAGCGCAGGCCGGACTGGATGTTGATCTTCTTCACGCCCGGCAGCGCGCGCGCCTTGCGGTAAAGCTGGATCAGGTGGCTGTGGTCGGTGTTCAGGTTTTCGCAGATGTCCGGGAACACGCAGGACAGCTTCCTACAGGAGCGCTCGATCTTCGGGTCCTTGCAGGAGAGGCGGTACATATTCGCGGTCGGGCCGCCCAGGTCCGAGATATGGCCGGTGAAGCCCGGGGTCTTGTCGCGGATTTCCTCGATTTCCTTGAGGATGGACTCCTCGGAACGGCTCTGGATGATGCGGCCTTCGTGCTCGGTGATGGAGCAGAAGGTACAGCCGCCGAAACAGCCGCGCATGATGTTGACCGAGTACTTGATCATTTCCCAGGCCGGGATATTGGCGTCGCCGTAGCTGGGGTGCGGGTTGCGGGCGTAGGGCAGGCCGTAGACGTGGTCCATTTCCTCGGTGGAGAGCGGAATGGGCGGCGGGGTCAGCCACACGTCGCGCTCGCCGTGCATCTGCACCAGCGCGCGGGCGTTGCCGGGGTTGGATTCCAGGTGCAGGGTGCGGCTGGCGTGGGCGTACAGCACCGGGTCGTGGGCCACGGCCTCGTAGGCCGGGATGCGGATCACAGTCTTGGCGCGTTCGGCGCGGCGCTTGGCCAGGCGCTCTTCGCGGGATTCGATGCGGATCACCTGCGGCTTGGACGGGTCCTGGTCCTTGGTGGCTTCGGCCGCCTGTTCCGGGATTTCCTGGTAGGGGTTGAGGTGGACGTCCACCTTGCCCGGCAGGTCCACCACGCTGGAATCCATTTCCTGCCATTCTTCATCCGGGCGCCAGCCGTGCGGCACGATGAAGGCGGTGCCGCGCACATCGCGGATCTCGCTCAGCTTCTCGCCCCTGGCGGCGCGGTGCGCCACTTCCACCAGCGCGCGTTCGGCGTTGCCGTACAGCAGCAGGTCGGCCTTGGAGTTGATCAGCACCGACGGGCGCACTTTCTCGCTCCAGTAGTCGTAGTGGGCGATGCGGCGCAGGCTGGCCTCGATGCTGCCCACCATCACGCCCACGCCGGGATAGGCTTCGCGGCAGCGCTGGGCGTAGACGGTGACGGCGCGGTCCGGGCGCTTGTTGGCCGCGGCGTGCGGGGTGTAGGCGTCGTCCGAGCGCGGGCGGCGGTCCGCGGTGTAGCGGTTGATCATGGAGTCCATATTGCCGGCGGTGACGCCGAAGAACAGATTGGGCTTGCCCAGTTCGCGGAAGGCGTCCGCGGAGTGCCAATCCGGCTGGGCGATGATGCCCACGCGGAAGCCCTGGTCTTCCAGCAGCCGGCCCACCAGCGCCATGCCGAAGCTGGGGTGGTCGATATAACCGTCGCCGGTGATCAGGATGATGTCACAGGAGTCCCAACCCAGCTGCTCCATTTCGGCGCGGGTCATCGGCAGGAACGGGGCGGCGCCGAAGCGGCTGGCCCAGTACTTGCGGTAGGAGGTGATCGGTTTGGCGGCGTGTGCGGTCGTCATGCTGGCAAAAGGCTGAAGTTCAGGCAACCCGCTATTATGCCATAGTTGCCGCTTGCTTGTGGATTAAGCGCTTGTTTTTTATTGGAAATTGCCTTGGTTGCAGTAGGGTTTTGCCGCAAGGACGGTTTTGCCCATCAAAATCAAGGCGCTGCGCGCCCTGGCCGCAGGAACGGGGCGCCGGGGTTCCCGCATGACATTCCCCGGCCGCAGGCGTATCCTAGCGGCCCGCTTGCAGGGCCGGTAAACGGCTTGGCGGGGCGGGGCGGCCGCTTAGGGCCTGTTCAAAGTCTGTTGCGCTTCCGTGAGACGCGGCACGGTGAGCGCCGCATGCGACATGCTCCCGTGTCACGAGCGCATGCCGCTTTCTCAGCGATTTTCGCCAAGTTATGTCTCGCGCGCGCTTGCGGGACTTTGGACAGGTTCTATAGACGCGGCCGAGGGTGAGCGACTTGTAAAGCGGGTCTGGCCTCGGGCCAGTCGGCTTTGTCAGCCGCTCCTTGCCGCGTGGAAATCATTGTTTCAGCTAGGAGCTCAGATGACGAGCCAGATCGTATGGGTGGACGGCGCGGCGCAAGGCCGCTATGTGGATGAGTTGGAGCAGGGCAAGGTCTTGTATCTGCCCAGCTTCGATTTCAAGCTGCTGGCCGAGGAGGGCCGCTTGCTGGACCCGGCCGTCGCCGATCCCAAACGCAAGAACATCAGCCTGGAGCCGGACAACGGCGCCTTGCACGGCGTGGTGGGCGGCGCGGAACGGGAGGCGGAGGTGCGCGGCTTGATCGCGCGCTACCAGCGGGCCGCCGCGGATCTGGCCGCGCGTTTGTTGCCGGAATATCAGGGCAAGCTGCGCGCGGCGCCCACCAGCCTGCGGCTGATGAGGGTGGAGGACCGTCGGACGTCCTGGCGCAAGGACGATAGCCGGCTGCATGTTGACGCGTTTCCGTCCCGTCCCAATTACGGCGAACGCATTCTGCGGGTGTTCTGCAATATCAATCCCGATGGCGAGCCCCGGGTGTGGCGGGTGGGCGAACCGTTCACCGATATGGCGCGGCGCATGTTGCCGCGGGTGCCGCGGCAGTGGCCGGGTTCGGCGGCCTTGCTGGCGGGCTTGAGGATCACCAAGCGCAAGCGCAGCGCTTACGATCACATCATGCTGCATCTGCACGACGCGATGAAGGCGGACCTGGATTATCAGCGCCAATGTCCGCAGGAAACCATGCCGTTTCCGCCCGGTTGCGCCTGGGTCTGTTTCTCGGATCACGCGTCGCATGCGGTGATGTCAGGCCAGTTCATGCTGGAGCAGACTTTCTGGCTGCCGGTGGCGGAGATGGCCCAGCCACAGCAGTCGCCGCTGGCCTTGCTGGAGCAGTTGTCGGGCCGGGCTTTGTTGTAAGGCGGCCAAAGGCGGGGCGGGCGAGGCCGGCCCGCTCCCAGCGGGGGCGAAATCGGTTACAATCTTCGATTAGTCATAAACTCGCACCGCACAAAACAATGAGCACGGAAAACAACGCGCCGGTTGTCAGCAACTTCATCCGCAACATCATTGACGAGGACCTGGCCTCCGGCAAGCACAGCAGCATCGTCACCCGCTTCCCGCCGGAACCCAACGGCTTCGCCCATATCGGCCACGCCAAGGCCATTTGCCTGAACTTCGGCCTGGCCGAGGACTACCAGGGCAAGTGCAATCTGCGCATGGACGACACCAATCCGGAGAAAGAATCGCCGGAGTACGTGCAGTCCTTCATCGACGACATCAGCTGGATGGGTTTCAAGTGGGACGGCGACGTGCGCTTCGCTTCCGACTACTTCGACCGCCTGTACGGTTATGCGGTGGAGCTGATCCAGGCCGGCAAGGCCTATGTGGACGATCTGTCCGCCGAGGAAATGCGCCAGTACCGCGGCAGCCTGACCGAGCCGGGCAAGAATAGCCCCTACCGCGAGCGCAGCGTGGAGGAGAACCTGGACCTGTTCTCCCGCATGAAGAACGGCGAGTTTCCGGACGGCAGCAAGACGTTGCGCCTGAAGATAGACATGTCTTCCGGCAACATCAATCTGCGCGATCCGGCCATCTACCGCATCCGCCGCGCGCATCATCACCGCACCGGCGACAAGTGGTGCATCTACCCGATGTACGACTACACCCATTGCATTTCGGACGCTATCGAAGGCATCACCCACTCCTTGTGCACGCTGGAGTTCGAAGACCATCGTCCCTTGTACGACTGGGTGCTGGACAATATCAGCATCGGCTGCCATCCGCGCCAGTATGAATCGTCGCGCCTGGAACTGCTGTATACGCTGACCTCCAAGCGCAAGCTGCTGGCGCTGGTCAACGAGGGCGCGGTGAGCGGCTGGGACGATCCGCGCATGCCTACCGTGGCCGGCATGCGCCGCCGCGGCTACAGCCCGGCCGGCATCAAGCTGTTCGCTCAACGCATCGGCGTGTCCAAGAGCGAAAACATTATCGACATGACCATTCTGGAAGGCGCGGTGCGCGAGACGCTGGAAAACGATTCGCCGCGCGTGATGGCGGTGGTGAATCCGCTGAAAGTGACGCTGAGCAATTACGACGCCGCCGTCACCGCCAGCCGCAGCGCGCCCTTCCATCCGCATCATCCTGAGTTCGGCGAGCGCGAAGTGCCGATCGCCCGCGAGATCTGGATTGAGCAGGACGACTTCGCCGAAGTGCCGCCGCCCAAGTGGCAGCGCCTGACCGTTGGCGGCGAAGTGCGCCTGCGTTACTCCTACGTGATCAAGTGCGAGGAAGTGGTCAAGGACGCGGCCGGCAAGGTGGTGGAACTCAAGTGCAGCATCGACCACGACACGCTGGGCAAGAACCCGGAAGGCCGCAAGGTCAAGGGCGTGATCCACTGGGTGTCCGCCGAGCACGCGATTGAGGCCGATGTGCGCTGGTACGAGCGCCTGTTCACCGAGCCGCGTCCGGACGCGGTGCGCGGCGAGGACGGCGAATATCTGGACTTCCGCCAGTTCTTGAACCCGGAATCGCTGAAGCTGGTGCCGACCTATGTCGAGGCCTCGGTGCTGCAGGCAGCGCCGGAGTCCCGCTTCCAGTTTGAACGCCTGGGTTATTTCGTCACCGACCGTTACGAGCATCAGCCGGGGTCAAGGCGGTGTTCAACCGCAGTGTGGGCCTGAAGGACAGCTGGAGCAAATAAGCTTGGACGCCCGGCCGGAAGCTGTGCGCGTCCGGCGAGGGAATGACTTTCAGCAATGGCGGGCCCGCGGGTCCGCCATTTTTGCGGCGTGCATGTATTCCAATAAAAACCAAGGATCAACGATGAAACTATCCGTGAAACCGCTTGCCCTGTCCCTGCTGGCCACCGGCCTGCTCTCCGCCTGCGCCGCCACGCCCGGCAAGGGCAATTATGTCGAAGACAAGACTTACAAGATCACCATCCTGCACACCAACGACCACCACGGCCGTTTCTGGCCCAATAGCGACGGCGAATACGGCCTGGCCGCGCAGAAGACCCTGGTGGACCAGGTGCGCGCCGAGGTCAAGGCCGACGGCGGCTATATGCTGCTGCTGTCCGGCGGCGACATCAATACCGGGGTGCCGGAGTCCGATCTGCAGGACGCGGAGCCGGATTTCCGCGGCATGAGCCGCATAGGCTACGACGCGATGGCGGTGGGCAACCACGAGTTCGACAAGCCGGTGCCGGTGTTGATGAAACAGCGCCAGTGGATCAACTTCCCCATGCTGTCCGCCAACATCTACCAGGACGGCAAGCGAATGTTCGACCCGTACGCGATGTTCAATCTGGGCGGGGTGAGGGTGGCGGTGCTGGGCCTGACCACCGACGACACCGCCAAGATGGTGAACCCGGAGCAGGTCAAGGGCATCGAGTTCCGCAGCCCCATCGCCGAGGCCGGCAAGCTGGTGCCCGAGCTGCGGCAGCAGGCCGACATCGTCATCGCCGCCACCCATATGGGCCATTACACCGACGGCCAGCACGGCGTGAACGCGCCGGGCGACGTGGAGATGGCGCGCGCGGTGACGGGGCTGGACCTGATCGTGGGCGGCCACAGCCAGAACCCGGTGTGCATGAAGGCGGAAAACCAGCGCGACGACGCCTATGTGCCGGGCGCGCCTTGCGCGCCGGACCGCCAGAACGGCGCCTGGATCGTGCAGGCGCACGAGTGGGGCAAATACGTGGGCCGCGCCGATTTCGAGTTCCGCAACGGCAAGCTCAAGCTCTCCAAATACCAGCTGATTCCGGTCAATCTGAAGAAAAGCGTCAAGGGCGCGGACGGCAAGGATCAGAAAGTGCCGTACACCCAGCTGATCGAGGAAGACGGCAAGCTGCGCAACTTCCTGCAAAGTTATCAGAACAAGGGCCAGGCGGCGCTGGATGTGCCGGTGGGGCGGACCAGCGCCAAGCTGGACGGCGACCGCGGCGTGGTGCGCAGCCAGCCCACCAATCTGGGCGTCTTCGTCGGCCGGGTGATGATGGACAAGGTCAAGGCGGACTTCGCCGTGTCCAATTCCGGCGGCATCCGCGATTCGCTGCCGGCCGGCGCGATCAACTACCGCGACGTGCTGAAGGTGTATCCCTTTGGCAGCACCCTGGTCTATGTGGACCTGAACGGCCAGGAAGCGCTGGATTACCTGAAGGCCGCCGCGCGGATGACGCCCGGCGCCGGCGCCTTCGGCCAGTTCGCCGGCGTCAAGCTGAGCATCGTCGGCGGCGAGCTGCGGCAGGCGCTGATCGGCGGCCAGCCCATCGATCCGGCCAAGACCTACCGGATGGCGATCAACAGCTTCATCGCCGCCGGCGGCGACGGTTACCCGCTGATGAACAAGCATCCGGGCTTCGTCAATACCGGCTTTGTCGATGCGGAAATGCTGCGCGAGTACATCGCCGCGCATTCGCCGATAGACGCCGGCGCTTACGCGCCCGGGGACGCGGTGACGCGCAACTGAGCGCGGTCAGAGCGGTGCCGGTCATGAAAACCGCAGCCAGGGAGGCTGCGGTTTTTATTTGGGCGTCTAGCCCTTGTCCTCCAGGCCGGCCGGCGCCAGCCGGCTGAGCAGGCGGTCCAGGCCGGCGGCGGGGCGGCGTTCGGCCTCGGCGGCCTCCTTGCGCAGCACCGCGGCGCGGACCAGCTTGCCGCCCAGATAACGAAAAGGCTCCGGCGGGAATTGGCGCACAGCGCGGCCCACCAGCGGGCAGCGGCTCCACGCATCGTCCAGATCCAGCGCCAGGCTGCTGAGAATCTGCGCGCCGATGCGGCTGGGGCCTACGCCGTTGCCGCTCCACCCTATGCCGTAGACGAGGTGGGGCGCGTCCGGCAGGCGGCCGAATAGCGGCAGGCTGTCGTAGCTGCGGTCTATGGGGCCGGACCAGCTGTGCTCAATGGCCACGTCGGCCAGCGTCGGGTAGACGCGGCGGAAGTCGCTCTCGGTCAAGGCGTTCAGCGCCGGATCATCGTCGAAGCCCGCGTCGATGCGGCTGTTGAAGCCAAAGCGACCGGTGCCCTTGCCAAAGACGATGCGGTGGTCGCGGGTGGTACGGTAATAATCGACCAGCAGTTGCGAATCGGTGATGGCCTCGCCGCCGGTCCAGCCTATCTCCGTCAGCCGCTCGGGAATGGGAGGCGTAGCCAGCAGGGTGCTGGTGACGGGCAGGACGCTGCGAGCCAACTCCGGGACGGAAACGGCCCAGGCATTGCTCGCGATCACGACTTTGTCCGCGCTCAGCGTGCCGCCCGGCGTGATCAGCCGGGCCGGCTGTCCGCGTTCTATCCGCCGCACCGGACTGTGTTCGAAGATGCGCACGCCGTTTTCCAGCGCGACGCGGCGCAGGCCGCGCGCCAGCCGGGCCGGCTGCACGGTGGCGTTGCCGGTCTCGATCACGCCTTGCAGGTGTTGCGGCGAGCCGCTGCGGCGGGCGACTTCCTCCGCCGGCAGCGGCACGAAAGTGGGGTGCCCCAGGCGCTCCGCCAATTGCTGCACGTCAAGCCAGGCGCCGTGCTGCGCCGGGGTGGTGGCGGTCCACAGCCAGCCGGCGCGGCGGAAGTGGGCATCGATGGCGTGTCGGCGGCAAAAGGCGTCGATATCGTCGATGGCCTGTTCTGAGGCCAGAACCAGGCGCAGCGCCTCGCCCGGGCCGCAGATGGCGCTCAGAGAACGGATCTTGGGCCACCAGGACATGACGAAGCCGCCGTTGCGGCCGGAAGCGCCGCCGCCGCAGACATCCTGCTCGACAATGGCGATTTGCGTGGCCGGGCGTTTTTCCAGTATCTGCAGCGCGGTCCACAGGCCGACGAAGCCGCCGCCGATGATGGCGATGTCCACGTGCAAGTCGCGGTCCAATGCATTGCCGTCGGTCAGGTCGGCGGAGACTTCTTGCAGCCAGAGAGAACGTTTCATATGCGGGCTTTCTTGGGGGTGTTACCAACTAGCCGGCAGCCAGCCCATGGCGGCGGCGATGGCGTACAGGCCGCTGCCGGCGAAGGTCGCCGCGATCAAGGCCTGGATCAGCGGATGGGCGTACCAACCGCAGCGGAAGGCGGGAACGGTTTCGCCGTGGCGGCGCGCCCGATTCAGCAGGATGATGGGCATGATGCCCATCAGCACGCCGCCGAAGGTGCCGGCGAAGTACAGCGCGCCGACAAAGCTGGAGGCGCCGGAATAGGCGAACAGAAACGGCGGCAGCGCGACCGCCGCCAGCACCAGGCAGCGTTTGACGGGGTGGCCTTCCGGGCCAAGACGGAAATGGTCGAAGATATTGGTGAGCAGGCAGCCGCCCAGCCCCCAGTAAGAGGTCATCATGGCCAGCAGCGCGAAGATATTGGCGGTGTAATACGCCCAATTGCCCAGGGCGCGCCCCCAGTTGAGCGTGGCCACCTGGCTGACGTTGTCGTTGCCGACCAGTGCGATCACCGAAGCGGGAATGGCCGCCACCAGCAGCAAAGTGGCCAGCATGCCGGCCACGATCAGGCGCGGCAGTTGACGGGCTTGATGCTGATTGCCGCGCACCAGTTCCGGCACCAGGAATTGCGCGCCAAAGACGAAGACCGCCAGATTGAACACCGGGATCACGTATTCCCATTCCCTTTGCAGCAGATAGGCGACGTTGGACGAGGGATGGGAGATCGTGGCGAAAATGAGGACGAGGACGATGGTCATCATCGCGCCGCTGATCAGTTTTTGGCCGGCGCCCAAGGCTTTCAGCCCCAGATACAGAATCAAGGCGGAGGGAATGAAGAACAACAGGCTGCCCAGCTGCGGGCTTAGGCCGTATTCATTGAAGAAATCGGCGAGGATGTTGCCGCTGCCGCTCATATAAGCGGTGAGCGCGCCATAGCTGTTGGCGGCGACGGCGATGAAAATCAGCCATGCGCCGATGCTGCCCAGGTAGCGTTGCGCCAGGCCGCTGAGCTGGTGATTGCCTCGGGTGCGCAAACAGGCCTCGGCGGTGTAGAGCATGGTGATGATGCAGATGACGCAAGTGAGGATCAGGCAGGCCAGCAAGGGCAGGTAACCCGTTTTGCGGGCGGCGAAAGCAATGCCCAGCACGCCGGCGCCGATATTGGTGCCGACGATGATGCCTATGGTTTCCAGGGAGCCGATGGGGTGAACTTCCAGGCCGGAATCCGTGGACGGGTTTTGATTGACGGGAAGTGGGCGGGTGTTATCTAACATGCATTTTTCCTTTTAATTTAATATATTAATTATTTATTGTTTTATTGAACTCAAATGTCCTATCTGTGAGGGTGGGAGAGGGGGCCGAAGCGGGCCGCGCAAGCGCTGCAAAAGGGTTTCAAACTATAGCATGCCGGGCTGTGAGCGCCCGCTCAGCGTGGTCTGGTTCGGATAGTCCGTATTTATCCTGACCTTTGGGCCCGGTGAATACGCGGGCGCGCTTGCCTACGGTAATGGAGGCAGTGGCAGCTTGAGACGGTGGGCTTCTTCTGCGCGTCGGCGCGCGGAAACCGGCCTGGGAGCCTGTTCAATGACTGCTGCGCGTCGGCGATACGGTGTTGAAAACAGTTTCGAAGCGCTCATGTGCCAGGAGTGCATGCCGCTTTTTCCGCCGCAACGCCTTGTCTCGCTCTAGTCCGCGAGACTTCAAACAGGCTCTGAGAAGTTTGGCGTTTGAACCCTTACAGGAGAACGACGATGGCTCAGCAAGGCGTATTCACTCTTCCCCCGCGCATCAACTTCGGCGTGACCGCGTTGACCAATGCGGCTTATCAGCAAAACATCACCGTATACGTGGACAACGAGCCGCGAGCCACGTTTAGCGGCAGCGGCGTGGACGACCGCAATCTGGGCACGCGGGTGATCAACTCCGGTTCCGGCGCGGTAAGGGTGGCGGTGACGGTCAACGGCAAGCAGTCCGACCTGGTGTCCAGCCAGGTGGTGTTGGCCAATCGTCTGAACCTGGCCTTGGTGGGCGCGGAAGACGGCGCGGACCAGGACTACAACGACTCCATCGTGGTATTGAATTGGCCGCTGGGTTAAGCGGGTCCGGCGGATGAACAAAGCCCCCATCTCGGGGGCTTTGTCCTGTCAGTCTTCCAGGGTTTCGTGGCTGGCGGCCTTGCCTTCCCGCCAGTAGCTGGCGGCGCGGATGCGGCTCTTGTCTATGCCGCGCTCCTCGCGCAGGTATTGGCGCACCGCGCGGATGGCGTGATATTCGCCGGCGGCCCAGACAAAGCCTTCGCCCGCCGGCAGCGTCAGCGGCTTGAGCGCGGAGAGCAGCGCGGGCTCGGCGTCGGCGCCTTGGTGCACCCAGCGGATGTCGGCATTGGGATGGGCCGGCAGTTCGCAGCTTTGGCCCGCCTCGCTGGTTTGCAGCAGGGCGATGACCTTGGCCGCGGGCGGCAGCTCGGCCAGGCGGCGGCGGATGGCCGGCAAGGCGGACTCGTCGCCGATCAGCAGGTGCCAGTCGAAAGCCGCCGGAATGACCAAGGAGCCGCGCGGGCCGCCTATGCCCAGGTATTGGCCGGGCTTGGCCTGAGCCGCCCAGCTGGTGGCGGGGCCGGCCTCGTGCAGCACGAACTCCAGGTCCAGCTCCAGCCGCTCCGGGTCGAAACGGCAGGGGGTGTAGTCGCGCGCGGTGGGGCGCGGCTGGCCTTCCGGATAAATCAGGGTTTCGTCCACCAGCGCCGGCAGCGCGGGTTTGGCGTCCGGATGCTCGGGGAAGAACACTTTGAGGTGGTCGTCGAAGGAGGCGGTGGCGAAGCCCGCCAGTTCCTCGCCGCCCAGGGTGACGCGGAGCAGCTTGGGGCCGAGCGGGCGGATGGCGCGCACTTGCAGCAGGCGGAAGCGCAGCGGGTGGCGCAGGCGTTGCACGGTCAGATCGGGTGTGGTCATAGAGAATCCTGTCTTGAAATCATGGCTGGGCGGCTTGGGGGCGTGAACAGCTTCTTGGACGCTGTTTACGGCCATGCGGGCAAGAGCGGGGGACTTTGCGGCTGAGAAAGCGGAATGCGCGTACGGCGCATAAGCGTTTCAAAGCGGGTTTCAAGGCCTTGCTGAATCCCTCTCGCCGGTGCGTAACTGGCCGTCAGCACCTTATTAGCCGGTGTCGCCCAGAATTTGCTCACAGGCTTGCCTCAGGATGGCGGCGATGCGGCGTTGTTCGTCCTCGTCGACGTTGGCGGTGCGCATCAGCGCTTGCTTCAAGTCGCCGCGGGCCCGGGTCAGTTCCGGAATCCAGCTGCCGACGGCGTCGTCCGGCGGCGGCATTTCCCCGGTCAGCGCGCGGCGGATCGAGTTCATCTTGCGCGCGATGTGCTGCAGCCGCGCCATCATCCATTCCACTTGTTCGCGGTTCTGTTCCAGATAGTCGCGGCCGGCCTCCGTCAGCGCATAGCATTTGCGCTTGCCTTCCTCGCTCACCGAGATATGGCCCAGTTCTTCCAGATAGGTCAGCGCCGGGTAGACCATGCCCGGGCTGGGGCTGTAAAAGCCGTTGCTGCGGCTTTGCAGCGCCTTGATCAGTTCGTAGCCGTGGCTGGGGCGTTCTTCCAGCAGGGCCAGCAACAGCAGCTGCAATTCGTCGGAGCTGAATTTGCGGCCGCGGGTCATGCTTTCGTCGTCGCCGCCGCCAAAGCCGCCGAATCCTCCGTGTCGGCCATGGCCGCCGCCGTGGCCGTGCCGGGCCATCGCGTGGAGACGATGATGCGCGTTGCGTCCGCCCAGGCGGCGCAGCAGGGTGTCGAGACGGTGAGGCATGGCGGCTCTCCTGAAAAATATATCTTAAGATATGTTTTTAGATAAGATAAAGTCAAGCCGGCTCAGCAAGGACGATGAGAATTTGTGGCGTTTTTGGCACGATGCCCGCATCGGCCCACGTCTCGCGAGCAAGAGCGGGACCAGGCGAAAGCGGCTGAGGAGGCGGAGTGCGCAAGAAGCACATGAGCGCTCCGAAGACGTTTTCAAGGCCGTAGCGCTGAAGCGCAGCGACTTTGAACAGGTTCTAAAAGAAAAGCCGCCCGGAGGCGGCTGGAGGGCGGCGGGGCGGCTTAGTCGCCGCTGACCACGTCCACGCCCTTGGGCGGCACGAAGGCGAAGCGGGAGGCGGCCAGCGGCGGGTTCTGCTGCGGCGCGCTGAAGCTGACCTTGGTGTGGTTGCCGAAGCTGTCGGTCAGCTCCATTTCCACCAGCATATTGGCCTTGAAGCCCATGCGGATGGCGCTGAAGCTGTTGTCGGCCTGCTTGGGGCTGGCGGACAGCCACTCCACTTCGCCGGTTTTGCCGGCTTCCTGCAACTGGTAGTTCCGCTCGATGGCGTTGTTGCCGGCCAGCAAGGCCGCCGGGCTGGAGCCCAGCGCCGCGCCCTGGGCCTTGCGGGTGACTTGCGCCAGATCCTTGTCGTAGACCCACAACGTCTTGCCGTCGCCGACGATCAATTGTTCATAGGGCTTGCTGTACTCCCAGCGGAATTTGCCGGGACGGGCGATTTCCAGCCGGCCGCTGGCTTCCTCGCGCTTGCTCTTGTTGCTGACCACTTGCTTGAAGTCGGCGCTCAGGGTTTTGTTGCCGGCGACGAAGGCCTTGAGCTGGGCGATGGCGGCGGCGTGGGAGGCGGCCGGCAGCGCCAGCGCGGAGAGGGCGACTGCGGCTGAGATCAGTTTCATCTTCATGCGGGGAAATCCTTGCGGTGGGCGGCCCGGGCCGCGTAACCAAGATGGGACCGCCGGGACGGCGCGCGGTTTCCGCGCGCGCGTCGACGGCGACGCCGTTTTGTTAGCGATTATTGCGCGGCGGTTTCTTCCGCGGCCGTCGCCTCTTCGTCGGCCGCCGGCGGCTGGTTGAGCGCGTGCAGCGCCAGGCCCAGCGATTTCAGCCACTCCGGCTTGTCCAGGCGTTCCAGGTCCAGGATGTCGGCCTCGGCGGGCTGGTAGGCGAACACCGGCTTGCCCTGGTTGCTGTAGCGGATGTCGGCGTGGGCCTGGCCGCGGAAGCCCGGGCTGTTGAAGCGTATGGTCTGGCGGATGGCCAGCAGGTCGCCGCCGCGGCTGACGTAAAGATCGCTGACGGTATTGCTGTTCAGCGGATTGGCTTCGGAGGCCTTGATCAGGCTGTCGATCATCTGCAGCAGGCTTTCGCTGCCCAGCGGGCCGGGTTTGATCTGCGGTTTGCGCGCGGCTTCCTGACGCGCGACCTGGATCAGGCCGGCGATGATGTGGGAAGCCAGCTGGTTTTCCTGGGCGCGGTTCATGGCGATGCGCAGCCGGTAGCGCGCGCCCAGTTCCGCGGCGCGCGAGTCCAGCGGCTGGAAGCTGAACGCCTGCTTGTCCACCTTGGCGTAGGCTTCGTCCAGCAGTTTCGGCATCGCCTGGTACATGGCCTGCAGCGGGAAGTTGTCGGCCACGCGCTGCGGCAGCCGCACGCGCAGGAACTTGCCTTCGTAGGCTTGCATTTCCGGCACGAACAGATAGGCGGCGGACGGGTCCACCAGCAAGGACAGGTCCTTGGCGTGGAATTGCAGCGGCAGTTGCACGCTGGTCAGCAGGTTGCGGCGCTCCAGGCGCAGCGCCGGAATCAGTTCCAGCTTGCCGCCCGGCACGTCCAGCGCGGCCTTGATGTTGAGGCGCATGCTGCGGGCGATTTGATCGGCGGCGGAGGCGGCGGCCTGTTCCAGCGTGCTGCCGTCTTCCTTGGCCTTGTCGACGTCGGCGACGCTCAGCTCATCGAAGCCGATGTCGGCGTCCAGGTTGTAGCCCTTGCTGTTCCAGTTTTGCAGCATGATCTTGCGGGCTGCCTGGTCGGCGCTTTTGTTGGCGATCGGCGAGACGCAGCCGGTCAGCAGCGTGATGCCGCACAGCGCGGCGCATAGTCCCAGTTTTTTTAGACGCATTATTGTTTCCTTGAGCGAGATTCTGCGCCGGGCGGGTGGGGTCGGTCCGGCGCGAGCCGGACAGTTTAACGCATCCGGCATCGCCTATGTCATGCGCGGGGCCGGGGCGGGGCGGCCCCGGCAGGGGGATCAGCTGAATTTATTGGTGATGGGGTAGCGCCAGTCCTTGCCGAAACCGCGGTGGGTCACGCGCGGGCCCACCGGCGCCTGGCGGCGTTTGTACTCGTTGATCTTCAGCAGCCGCACCACGCGGCGCACGTCGGCCTCGGCGTAGCCTTCGGCGATGATGGCCTCGGCGGACAGGTTTTCCTCCACGTAGCGCGCCATGATGGCATCCAGCACCTCGTAGGGCGGCAGGCTGTCCTGGTCGGTCTGGTCCGGGCGCAATTCCGCCGACGGCGGCCGGGTGATGATGCGTTCCGGGATGATCTCGCCTTGCAGATTGCGCCAGCGGCACAGTTCGAACACCAGGGTCTTGGCCACGTCCTTGAGCACGGCGAAACCGCCGGCCATGTCGCCGTACAGGGTGCAGTAGCCTGTGGTCATTTCCGATTTGTTGCCGGTGGTGAGCACCAGCTTGCCGCTCTTGTTGGACAGCGCCATCAGCAGGGTGCCGCGGATGCGGGCCTGCAGGTTTTCCTCGGTGGTGTCCTCGGCCAGGCCGGCGAAGCTGGGCGCCAGCGCCTGGACGAAGCTTTCGTACATCGGCCAGATTTCGATCTCGTCGTACTTCACGCCCAGGCGCTGCACCATGTCGCGGGAATCGGTCACCGAGATGTCCGCGGTGTAGCACGAGGGCATCATCACCGCGTGCACCTTGTCCGCGCCCAGCGCGTCCACCGCCACCGCCAGCGTCAGCGCGGAGTCTATGCCGCCGGACAGGCCCAGCAGCGCGCCGGGGAAGCCGTTTTTGCCGATGTAGTCGCGCACGCCGGCCACCAGGGTGCGGTAAACGCTTTCCAGCGGGCCGGGCAGGGCCGCCTTGGCGCCGGGCAGCAGATCGCCGCCGTCGAAATCGACGATCAGCAGTTCGTCGTCGTAGGCGGCGGCCTGGGCCACCACCTCGCCGGCGCGGTTGACGGCGAAGGAGGCGCCGTCGAACACCAGTTCATCCTGGCCGCCGGTCAGATTGACGTAGGCGAAGGGCAGGCCGGTTTCCTCGGCGCGGAAGCGCACCACGTCGTGGCGGGTTTCAATCTTGTTGCGATGGAAGGGCGAGGCGTTGAGCACCACCACCACGTCGGCGCCGGCGTCGGCGGCCTCGGCGGCCGGGTCGACGGACCAGACGTCCTCGCAGATCAGCACGCCCACCTTGGCCTCGCCCTGCTGGAACACCAGCGGCGCGGCACCGGGGGTGAAGTAGCGGCATTCGTCGAACACTTCATCGTTGGGCAGCAGCATCTTGTGATACTGGCCCAGACGGTTGCCGTCGCGCAGCACGGTGGCGGCGTTGAAGCGATCCGCGCCCATCCGGGCCGGATGGCCCACCACCAGGGTGATGCCGTCCAATTCCAGCAGTTCGTCCAGCGCCTGGCTGCAGGCGCGGTAGAAACTGTCGCGCAGCAGCAGGTCTTCCGGGCTGTAGCCGGTCAAGGCCAGCTCCGGCGTGACCAGCACGTCCGCGCCCTGGGCGATGGCCGCGTGGGCGAGGTCGAGGATTTTGCGGGTGTTGCCGGGGATATCGCCGACAACGGGGTTGAACTGGGCGAGCGCGATACGCATCTTGATAGGGAACCGAATGTTTCGAGATAGATGGAATTTTACCTGATAGACGGCGCAAACGCCCGAGAGGAATCATGGTGTCCTTGCAATTGCACGAGAGAGTGGGCGCCTGGAGCGCGGAACAATGGGCGGGCCTGGGGGAAGGCGGCAATCTGTTTGTGGGCCGGCCGTGGCTGGAGGCGCTGGAGCGGGCGGCTTGCGTGGGCGAGGCCAGCGGCTGGCTGCCCTTGCCGCTGGGTCTGGAGCGGGACGGCCGCTTGCAGGCGCTGGCGCCGGCCTATTTGAAGCGGCATCCGCGCGGCGAATACGTGTTCGACTGGGCCTGGGCGGAAGCCTATGCCCGCGCCGGTCTGGACTATTATCCCAAGCTGGTGGTGGCCTCGCCGTTCAGCCCGGTGGGCGGCCGGCGGCTGCTGGGCGACGCGGCGGCCTGGCCGCAATTGATCGCCGGCCTGGAGCAAGTGGTGGACGAGCACGGCCTGTCGTCGGCCCACGTGCTGTTTCCCGCGCGGGAGGAGGCGCAGGCCCTGGACGAGGCCGGCTGGCTGCTGCGCGAAGGCGTGCAGTTCCACTGGCGCAATCGCGGCTATGCCGACTTCGACGCCTTCCTGGCCACGCTGAGCCGCGACAAGCGCAAGAAGATCCGTCAGGAGCGGCGCAAGGTGGCCGAGGCCGGCGTTAGCGTGCGGACATTGCGCGGGGAGGCCATCGCCGCCGAGGACTGGGCGTTTTTCTACCGTTGCTATCGGCAGACCTATCTGGAACGCCGTTCCGCGCCCTATCTGAATCCGGCCTTCTTCGCGCTGCTGGCGGAGCGGCTGGGTTCGCATTGCCTGATGTTCGTCGCCGAGCGCGACGGCGCGCCGCTGGCGGCCAGCCTGTGCCTGGTGCAGGACGGCGTGCTGTACGGGCGATACTGGGGCGCGGTGGCCGATATTCCCTGCCTGCATTTCGAACTGTGCTACTACCAGGGCCTGGAGTACGCGATCCGCGCCGGCCTGCAATGCTTCGAGGGCGGCGCCCAGGGCGAGCACAAGCTGGCGCGGGGTTTTGAGCCGGAGCGCACCTGGTCCGCCCATTACATTGCCGATCCGCGTTTCCGCGCGGCGATTGCCGGCTGGTTGCGGCGCGAGCGGGAAGGGGTGGGCGAGTATGTCGACGCCCTTTTTTCTCATTCCGCTTACAAAACACTTGCGCCGGATGAATAGGGCTTATATACTGCGCAGCCTCTGTGAACGAAACGCCAAGCGCCTTGTTTCATGGGGATTCTGGAGAGGTGGATGAGTGGTTTAAGTCGCACGCCTGGAAAGCGTGTTTAGGGTAATACCCTAACGGGGGTTCGAATCCCCCCCTCTCCGCCAGAATCGACAAAAACTGCCCTGGCGGTTTTTTTATTGCTCCGGCCTGACCGGCGCAAACAAGCAAGACACCTCCGGAGAGGTGGATGAGTGGTTTAAGTCGCACGCCTGGAAAGCGTGTTTAGGGTAATACCCTAACGGGGGTTCGAATCCCCCCCTCTCCGCCAAAGCAAGCAAAAAAGCCCTGACTGCATAGTCAGGGCTTTTTCGCGTCCGGCATGCCTCAATCCAGCGCCTGGAAATCCTCGGTTCGCTCCGCCCAGGCGAAAATGGCGCTCAATTCCGGCGGCGGCGCGGTCAGCTTGCGCAGCGTCAGGTCTATCCAGGAGCCGCTGACTTCGTGACGCGCGGCCAGGCGGCCGTCCTCCTTGTAAATCTCGTGGCGGATGCAAAAGCGCTTGCCGTCCTGGCTCAGGCCGGCGATGGCCAGGCGCACGTGAATGCGCTCGCTCAGCCGCAGTTCCTTGAAATACTCGGTCCACTCCTTGAAAATGACCGGGCCGAACCCCAGCGCCTGAAATTGTTCAAAGCCAAAGCCTTGGCCGCGCAGCCATTCTATGCGGGCATGGGTACAGAAATCGGCGTAGGCGGTATGGCGGACGTGCTGGTTAGCGTCGCAGTCGGACCAGCGCACTTCCAGCGGATGGCAAAACGGTTCCAAACCAATCTCCTCGGGCGGCAGCGGTTAGCGTGAAGGCGGGGCGGTTCATGATCTTGGCATTGCCCGCGCGCGGGGGTCAAGCGCTTTGCCGCAAGCCCGCTTGGGCTCAAGCGGCGACGCGGAAAGCCGGCCGCTTGTTCTATGCGGCCCCGCGCATCGAGAAACCGCGCGATCCGCTTGAATGGCGAGCCAACGCCGCGTCGCCGTCCAGCGGCGTGACACGATTCCAGCCGCAGGCGAGGCGCCTTCATGCGCGGTTTGTAGTGTAAAGTTGTCGATATTAAGCATTGGCGCGCGCGGCGTTTGTCCATCTCCGGCTCGCGGCTTCTCGGCGGGAGGGTTCAGATGCAAGCGTGGTTTCGACGAGCCCTGTGCGCGGGCCTGTTGGCCGTTGCGGCGCAGGCGGCCGATGCGGCTCCGGCCCTGCTCATCGCCGTGGAGGACGATTGGCCGCCGTATTCGGCGCGCGGCGCCGACGGCGCCGCGCAGGGGCTGGCGCCGCAACTGGCGCGCGAGGCGTTCCGCCGCCGGGGCGTCGAGGTCCGCTTTGTGCTGGTGCCGTTTGCGCGCTGCCTGATGCTGGCGCGCGTCGGCCGCGCCGACGGCTGCCTCAGCGCCACCATTACCGATGATAATCGCGAGCAATTCTGGTGGCATCAAACGCCGATGTTCACCGAAGAACTGGCCATCTTCGCGCTCGCCGCCGGCGGAGCCGGGCTGGGCCTGCGCGATTTGGCCGGCCGCAGGGTGGGCATCACCCAGGATTACACCTATCCCAGCGTTTTCATGCGCGATCCCAAGATCGTCAAATCGGTGGCTCATTCCGATGAGGACCTGATTCGCATGCTGTTGGCTCGGCGCGTGGACTATGTGTTGATGAACGCGCGCCCCGGACAACTGCGCATCCGCGGCAACCCGTTCGCGGCCGGGCGGGTCCGGCAGGCGGGGCGGATCAGCCAGGATGGTTTCTGGCTGGCCTTCTCCAAGGCGCGGCCCAAGGGCAGGGCGTACGCGGACCAGTTCGAGGCCGGCCTGCGCGCCATGCGCGGCGACGGCAGTTACGAGCGCATGCTTCGCCGCTTTCAGCCTGCGCCGCCGGCGAAATGAGGGCGGCGCGGCGGGCAGGCCGGAAGCCGGCCGCGGCGGCGTCCACGCCGCGCATTTGATTCGCATTCACAACTCTTCACATCGTTTTCCCGCGAATTTACCCGCAATTTACAAAAACGCCGATTTTTAAAAAACACCCTTCACAAGCGGCTGTTTTAATAAGGCACTGCTAAGCCATCCCTAATAAGGCTCGGCCCGCGCCTCGCGGGACCGTCCGCGTCTTTGTCGACAAGGCTGCTTGCTTGCGCCCTGGGTTTGCCCGCCATTCCCGAATACCCGCTCATATGGAGAAATAATAATGCGCTATCCGTCGCGGCAGCTATTGTCGCTTGCCCTGCTATTGTCTGCGCCGGTCTGGCTGGCCGCTTGCGGCTCGCCGCAGCAAAAGGCCGCCGCCGTCCCGCAAGTCACGGTGGAAACCGCCGCGCCCGGCGATGTGCCGATGACCATGGAACTGGTGGGCGAAACCGCCGGTTACCGCGATATCGAGGTGCGCGCCCGCGTGGGGGGCATTCTGCTCAAGCGCACTTATGTGGAAGGCCAGCCGGTGAAGCAGGGACAGACGCTGTTCCAGATCGACCCCGCGCCGTATCAGGCGCAGCTGGAACAGGCCAAGGGCGCGCAGGCGGTGCAGCTGGCCGCGCTGCAAAAAGCCGACGCCGATCTGACGCGCATCCGCCCGCTGTACCAGGAGCAGGCGGTGTCCAAAATGGATTACGACAACGCGGTGGCGGCGCTGAACTCTGTCAAGGCGGCCAAGCAGTCTGCCGACGCCAAGGTCAAGGAAGCCCAGCTCAATCTGGATTACACCCGCGTCACCGCGCCGATTCCGGGTCTGACCAGCAAGCAGGTGCAATCCGAAGGCAGCCTGATCCGCGTGGACGCCGCCGAGCCGCTGACCACCATTTCCCAGCTCAATCCCATCTACGTCAATTTCTCCATTTCCGAGCAGGACAGCCTCAATTACGAACACAGCCTGTCCACCGGCAAAGTGAGCGCGGAAGACGGCAGCCGCCACCCCGTGCGGATCCGTCTGGCGGACGGCCGCGTCTTTCCGCAAAGCGGCAAGCTGGATTTCCGCGACAACCGCGTGGATCCCAAGACCGGCACCATCAGCGCGCGCGCGCAATTTCCCAATGAAGACGAGCGCCTGCTGCCCGGGCAATTCGTGCGCGTGATGCTGGACCTGGGCGTGCGCAAGAACGTGCTGACCGTGCCGGAGCAGGCCGTTGTCCAGGCCCAGGCGGACAATCAGCTGATGGTGGTGGGCGCGGACAACAAGGTGCAGGCCAGAATGGTCAAGCTGGGCGCCCAGGTGGGCGGCCGGGTGGTGATCGAGTCCGGGCTGAAGGCTGGAGAGAAGGTGATTGTGGACGGCCTGATGCAGGCCCGCCCCGGCGCCGTGGTCAAGCCGGTGGCCGCCGCGCCGGCCAAGGCGTGAGGAGCTAGCCATGTTCTCGCGTTTCTTCATCAACCGCCCCATTTTCGCCAGCGTGCTGTCCATCGTCATCGTGCTGGCCGGCCTGGCGGCGATGCGCGCGCTGCCGGTGGAGCAGTACCCGCAGATCGTTCCGGCCGTGGTGTCGGTGTCGGCCAACTATCCGGGCGCCACGCCGGAAACCATCGCCCAGACCGTGGCCGCGCCCTTGGAGCAGCAGCTCAACGGCGTGGAAAACATGCTTTACATGCAATCCAGCGCCGCCTCCAACGGCCAGCTCAGCCTCAATGTCTATTTCGCCGTGGGCACGGATCCGGACCAGGCCACCATCGACGTCAACAACCGGGTGCAGGCGGCGATGAAACAGCTGCCGGACGAAGTGCAGCGCCAGGGCGTCACCGTGCGCAAGAAATCCACCTCGGTGCTCAGCGTGATCTCCATCGGCTCGCCCACCGGCCAGTACGACCGCAACTATCTGTCCAATTTCGCCCTGCTCAATGTGATGGACGAGCTCAAGCGCATTCCCGGCGTGGGCGACGTGGCGATGATGGGCGGCACCGACTACGCGATGCGGCTGTGGCTGCGGCCGGACCGCATGGCCCAGCTGGGCCTGACCCCGTCCGATGTGGCCAAGGCGGTGCGCGAGCAGAACGCCCAGTTCGCCGCCGGCAAGATCGGCGCCCAGCCCACCAGCGCGCCCATCAGCTTCACCTACACCGTCAACGCCAAGGGCCGGCTCAGCGAACCCAAGGAGTTTGAGAACATCATCGTGCGCTCGATGCCGGACGGCTCCAAGATCCGCGTCAAAGACGTGGCGCGGGTGGAAATGGGCGGCAACGACTACGATGTGATCGGCACCCGCAACGGCAAGCCCAGCGTGGGCATCACCACCTATCTGCAACCCAGCGCCAACGCGCTCAAGGTGTCCGCCGCCATCGCCGCCAAGATGGAGGAGCTCAAGGTCCGCTTCCCGGCCGGCGTGGACTACACCATTCCCTTCGACACCACCAAATTCGTCAAAGTCTCCATCGACGGCGTGGTGAAAACCCTGCTGGAAGCCACTGTGCTGGTGTTCCTGGTGGTGTATTTGTTCCTGCAGAATTTCCGCGCCACGCTGATTCCCTGCATCGCGGTGCCGGTGTCGCTGGTCGGCACCTTCGCCGGCATGCTGCTCTTGGGCTTCTCCATCAATCTGCTGACCCTGTTCGGCATGGTGCTGGCCATCGGCATCGTGGTGGACGACGCCATCGTGGTGCTGGAAAACGTCGAACGCATCATGAGCGAGCGCCGCTGCGGCGCCAAGGAAGCCGCGGTGCTGGCGATGGGCGAGGTGTCCGGCGCGCTGGTGGCCATCGTGCTGGTCTTGTGCGCGGTCTTCCTGCCGGTGGCCTTCATGGGAGGCATGACCGGGGTGATGTACAAGCAGTTCGCCGTCACCATCGCCATGTCGGTGATCATTTCCGGCATTGTCGCGCTGACGCTGACCCCGGCCTTGTGCGCCTTGCTGCTCAAGCCCGGCCATCACCAGCCGCCGCGCTTTTTCCAGTGGTTCAACCGCGCTTTCGAACGCCTGACCGGCCGCTACGTGCTGGGCGTGTTGTTTCTCAACCGCCGTGTCGGCGTCGCCTTCGGCCTGATCGCCGTCGTTCTGGCCGCCACCGTCGGCCTGTATCAGAAAGTGCCCGGCTCGCTGGTGCCCAATGAGGACATGGGCACGCTGTTCGCCAACACCGCCTTGCCGGACGCGGCCGCGCTCACCCGCACCGCCAAGGCCACGGTGGAATTCGACCGGCTGATGATGGCCAATCCCAATGTGGAAAGCGTCACCACCTTCACCGGTTTCGACATCCTGTCCGGCTCCAAGCAGACCAACCGCGGCACCAGCTTCGTCACCCTCAAGGACTGGGACCAGCGCAAGGCCAAGGGCGAGGATTCCTTCTCCGTGGCCGCCGAGTTCAACCGTCTGGGCCGCACCGTGCAGGCTGGCGTGATGAGCGCCTTCAATCCGGCGCCCATCATCGGCATGTCCACCACCGGCGGCCTGGAAGCCTATTTGCAGGACCGCGGCGACCAGGGCGCGCAAAAGCTCAGCCAGGCGGCGGAAAAACTGCTGGCCGCGGCGCGGCAGCGGCCGGAGTTCGCCAGTGTGGCCACCACCTTCCGCGCCAATGTGCCGCAGAAGTATCTGGACCTGGACCGCGAAAAGACCAAGGCGCTGGGCGTGGACATCAACCAGGTGTTCGACACCCTGCAAGCCACTTTCGGCCAGCTCTACGTCAACGACTTCAACAAGTTCGGCCGTACCTACAAGGTGCAGCTGCAGTCCGAGGCGGACTTCCGCGCGCGGCCGGAAGACATCGCCAATATCTATGTGCGCTCCGCCGAGGGCGTGATGGTGCCGCTGTCCAGCCTGGTGGAGGTCAAATCCAGCTACGGGCCGGAGCTGGTGGACCGCTTCAACATCTTCAACGCCGCCAAAATCCTGGCCCAGCCCGCGCCCGGCGTCAGCTCCGGCCAGGCCATCCAGGCGCTGGAAGAGGTGACCCAGCAAGTGTTGGGCAACGATTACGCGCTGGCCTGGAGCGGCAGCGCCTATCAGGAAAAACTGGCCGGCGGCACCGCCACCATGGCCTTTCTGTTCGGCATCCTGATGGTCTTCCTGATCCTGGCGGCGCAGTACGAACGCTGGAGCCTGCCGCTGGCGGTGGTGACCTCGGTGCCTTTCGCGCTGTTCGGCGCCTTGCTCGCCGCCGTCATCGGCCATCAGGACAACAACGTCTATTTCCAGATCGGCGTCGTCACCCTGGTGGGCCTGGCCGCCAAGAATGCCATCCTGATCGTGGAGTTCGCGGTGCAGCAGCGCCAACAGGGCCTGCCGCTGATGGACGCCGCGCTGGAAGCGGCGCGGCTGCGCTTCCGTCCCATCGTGATGACTTCGCTGGCCTTCATCCTGGGTTGCGTGCCTTTGGTGATTTCAAGCGGCGCGGGCTCCGCCAGCCGCCGCGCACTGGGCACGCCGGTGGTGGGCGGCATGCTGGCCGCCACCTTTATCGCCACTTTCTTCGTGCCGCTGTTTTTCCGCTTGATCATGCAGGCGTCGGAGCGGCGCAAAGCGCCGACTGCGGCGGAGGAGGCCGACAATGTTTAAACGCGCGCTGATGCCCTCATTGGCGGCGCTGGCGCTGAGCGCTTGCGCGGTCGGCCCCGACTACAGCCGCCCCAAACTGGAGCTGCCGGACAGCGGACAGGTCCACATTGCGGCCCAGAACCCGGCCATCGCCCTGGACTGGTGGAAGCAGTTCAACGATCCGGTGCTGGATCAGTTGATCGCCCAAGCCCTGGAACACAACCAGGACCTGGCCGCCGCCTCCGCCCGCGTCGACGAAGCCGCGGCCCAGGCCGGCATCGCCCGCGCTCAGCTGCTGCCGGCGCTGAACGCCAACGCCGGCTATCAGCGCGGCCGCGCTTCCAGCGCGACAAGCACGCCGGGCGCGCCGCTGGTCAGCGACGTGCGCAATGCCAACCTCACCGCGTCTTGGGAACTGGACCTGTGGGGCAAGCTGCGCCGCGGCAATGAAGCGGCCCGCGCCGACTTCGCCGCCAGCCGTTTCGCCCGCGACAGCTCGAAGCTGGCGATCGCCGCGCAAACCGCGCAGACCTATTTCCAGCTGCGCGCCTACGACGCCCAGCTGGACATCGCCAAGCGCACGCTGCAAAGCCGCGAGGAATCGCTGAAGCTGCAGACCAAGCGCTTCAAGGGCGGCTTGATCTCGGAACTGGACCAGCAGCAGGCCGAGGCCGAGGCGGCCTCCGCCCGCGCCAAGGTGCCGCAGATCGCCAGCGCGCTGGAGCAGACCGAAAGCGCGCTGGGCGTGCTGCTCGGCCACTCGCCCAAGCAGCTGGTGGCCGGCGGCATCCAGCGCGGCCAAAGCCTGGACGCGCTGTCCGCCCCGCCGGAAGTGCCGGCCGGCCTATCCTCCAGCCTGCTGGAGCGGCGGCCGGACATTGCCGCCAGCGAGCAGCAACTGGTCGCCGCCAACGCCCGCATCGGCGTGGCGCGCGCGGCCTACTTCCCCAGCATCAGCCTGAGCGGGGCGCTGGGTTCGCAAAGCCTGTCGCTGGATACCCTGTTCACCGGCCCGACGCGGACCTGGAGCTTTGTCGGCAATCTGGCGGCTCCGGTGTTCAACTTCGGCCAGACCGGTTACGCGGTGGACGCGGCCAGCGCGCGGCAGAAGCAGGCGCTGGCGCAGTATCAGAAGACGGTGCAAAGCGCGTTCAAGGACGCGCTGGACGCACTGTCCGGCTACGGCGCGGCGCGGGAGATCCAGGCGGCGCAGACCACGCAGTTCCAGGCCTTGAACAAATCGCTGCGCCTGGCCAATCTGCGTTACGACAACGGCTACGCCAGCTATCTGGACGTGCTGGACGCGCAACGCAACAGCTTCCAGGCGGAGCTGGGCCTGGTGAGCGCCAAGCTGGACCAACTGAATGCCGTGGTGGGCCTGTACAAGGCGCTGGGCGGCGGCTGGGAAGCCCCGGCCAAGTCCTGATCCGCAACGTGCAAAGACAAACCCCGCCTTGGCGGGGTTTTTTCATGCTTGGCCTGGGCGCGGGCCGGCGGTCTTGAGTGAATTAAAAACAACATTGGCATATCTGTCAGTGGTGATGTCCGGACCCGCTGCTTACCATGCGCTGCGTTTCGACGTCCCACCCCGCGCGAGGAGCCATGGGCACCATCACTCACTCAGACACCCTATATTCGCACTTGTTGACCATGGCCGGGCGCGAGCGCCTGGTGGATGAAGCCTATCAAGTGCACGACGCCGTTTTCAGCGGCATGGACCGGGCGGCCTTCCGCAAGATGGTGTTGCCGGAGTCCGAGCACAGCAGCATCCTGCTGCATCGCGGCGAACACGGTCAGGCGGTGGGCTATTGCGCCGTCCACCTGTTCCAGCGCCGCGCGGCGGGGCGCGAAGTCAAGGTTTTGCGCGGGCAGGCCGGGCTGCTCAAAGACTACCACGGCCGCAACAGCAATATGCCTTTCCTGGCCGGCTGCATGTTGCGCTACTGGCTGCGCAGCCCGTGGCGGCCCATGTATTTCCTGGGCGCGATGATCCATCCGTCCAGCTTCATCCAGATGCACAAGTACGCCGCCGGCATGTGGCCCAGCCCGGAGCGGGGCATGGAGCAGCCGCTGGCGCGGCTGGCGGCGGAGTTGTGCGGCAGTTTCGGCATGGCGGTGCCCGCGGCGGAGCGCCCCTTTGTGGTGAAGCTGGGCATTTTGACCCGGGACAGCCAGACCGACCGGCAATTCTGGCTGCAGCACCCGCGCCCGGCGGCGCGCTATTTTGTCGAGCACAACCCGGACTACCATGAGGGCCACGGTTTGCTGGCCATGGCCGAGCTGTCGCCGACGGCCATTCTGAACGGCGTGTGGCGTTATCTGCGAGACAGGCGGCGCGCGGCCGCGGAGCGGTCTAGGCTCTAGGCCGGCTTGCTTTTGCCGCCGCCGGCATTGAGCGCGACGGCGGCCAGAATCAGCGCCTTGAACGCCTCCGCGTCCACGTCCTCGCCCTCGCGGATATCGATCGCCCGCCTGGCCTTGCCGCCCAGGCTGGCGTTGAACAATTGGGCCGGGTCCGGCAGCGCCGCGCCTTTGATGAAGGTCAGTTTGACGACGGAAGTGTAAGACTCGCCGGTGCAGAGGATGCCCCGCAAAGACCAGACCGGGGTGCCCATCCATTTCCATTCTTCGATCACGTCCGGGGCGGCTTCCCGGATCAGCCGCCGCATCCGCGCCAAGGCCGCGCCGCGCCAGTCGCCGAGTTCGGCGATTCTGCGGTCTATCAGGGCGGAGGCCGGCGCGCGCTCGGCCGCGGAAGAGGGCTTCATGCCGGGCTCAGATCCGGACGCCGACAATCACGTGGGAGGCCTTGAAGAAGGCGACGATGGCTTTGCCGACGGCCAGGCCAAGGTCGTCCGCGCTCTCCTGGGTGACGATGGCCACCAGGGCGTCGCCGCCGTTGAGACGGATTTCGACCTCGGCGTTGACCGCGCCCGGACGCAGCGCGGACACCCGGCCTTCCAGGCGGTTGCGGGTGGAGAGCTTGATGCCGGCTTCGGGATTGGCCAGGATCACCCAGGGGGCCTTGATGATGGCCAGCGCGTCGCAGCCCACGGTCAGGCCCAGGTTGGCGGTGCTGCGCTGGGTGATGACGGCGGTGATCACCTCGCCGCCCGGCAGGGTGAGGTCGATCTCGTCGTTGACCGCTCCGGGATGGATGGCGGTGACTTTGCCGGCGAACTGATTACGGGCGCTGGTGAGCATCGGAGGTCCTTGATGTCGGATGGGTGGGGGCGTCATTGGCGATGTGCGGACAGTATATGCGGAAGCGGGCGGCGCGTTGGCAGCTATTTCGGCCTAAGATTCGTCCAAGGTCTCGCCTGAGTCCGTGAGTCCGTGAGACCGCGAACGGCCGCGGCTCGGCGTCTATTGCCGGCCAGCGGCGTCCGTGAGCGCGAACTCAAGCGCGGCTTCGACATGAATCCGGGTGGTGTCGAACACCGGCACCGGCACGTCGGCCTGGCTCAACAGCAGCGGAAGCTCGGTGCAGCCGAAGACGATGCCCTCGGCGCCGCGTGCTATCAACTGTTGGATCGCCTCCAGATAAGCGGCCTTGGTGGCCGGCGACGCCACGCCGCGGCCCAGCTCGTCGCGCAGGGTGCGCTGAATGAAATCGCGGGTGTGCTGAGCCTCCGGGATCAAGGTCTCAATGCCGTTTTGCCGCATCTTGTCCCGGAAAAACGGCAGCTCCATGGTGAATTGAGTGCCGAGCAGGCCGACGGTCCGCAGCCGCTGCTTGGCGACTTCCCGCGCCGTGGCGGCGGCGATATGGATGATGGGGAGGCCCGCGGCCGTTTCCAGGCGCTCGGCCACGACGTGCGCGGTATTGGCGCACAGCACGATGGCCTCGGCCCCGGCGGCTTTTAAATGCAGGCAGCCTTTGAGCAGCAGCGCATAGGTGTGCTCCCAGTCGTCCCAGCCGCGCTGCTGGATATCGTTGAAATTCAGCGAGTAGACGACGCACTCGGCAAAATTGAGGCCGCCCAGGGCCGTGTTGACGCCTTCGTTCAGATAGCGATAGTAATCCAGCGTCGATACCCAACTGATGCCGCCCAGCAGGCCGAGGGTTCTCATGGCGTTCCTTAAGCTGTTTATAAAAGATACGGAGCGAGGGAGGGATCAAGTCGCTGCGGCGAGCGCGCGGGCCTCGGGTTTTTCCAGCCAGTCCAGCAGCAAGGGCCACACCTCTTTGCTGGCGGAGGAGGAGTGCATCACCCTGGCATGGTTGTAGCCCGCGCTGAACCCGGCCGCGACCGAGCAGAATAGCGCCTGGTTCTCTTGCCCTTTAAAGGCCGCCAGAAACTGCCGGCAGGCGGAGGGCGGGGCAATGAGAGAGTCGTTTTCGGCAAAGACCGCGAGGATGGGCGCTGAGATTTGCGGTAAACGCCGCAGATAATCAAAGCCGTCTGCGCCATTGAAGCGTCTGTGGATGTTCCAGTCAAACCATTGACGCATCATGTGCCAGGACTCGTCCTGAACGCCGATTCCCAGCCTTTTCCCGGGCAGCCTGCCCGCCAGGCGGCAGGCTTCCCTCATGCCGATAAGGCGCAGCCGTCGCCAGGGCGTCTGGGCGGCATAGCCTGCTTGGCAGGCGAAGAGCGCTATTTTCCCGATGGCTTGGTTGAAATGAGGATGGCGCAACAAGCACATCGCCAGCGCCAATCCCCCTCCGCTGTGGGTCACGCAGTGGAGGCGGGCGATCCCTTCCTCTTCCAGCAGGTAGCGCAGCGCCGCGGCCACGTCAAACAGCGCGACGGTCTCAAAATTAAAAGGAGGCGGGTCCCGCTGGCTGTCTCCGTGGCCGCGCCATTCAAGAATCCAGCAAGTGAATCCCCGCTCCGCCAGATGTCTCGCCAGGCCCAGGCAGATGCGCCTATCCGAAAAAGTGCCGTGCGTCATGAACAGATGACGCGGCTGGGAGGCGGGGCTGGAGATCTTCCACAGCGCCAGGGAGACCTGATCTTGGCTGAGCAGCCGGATGAGCACCTCGTTTGTCATTGCTGGATGTCCCGGTTCCGACGAGCCGCCGCGGCAGGCGCTCGCGGCGTGATCTTTTCAAAGGAAATGGCGCTCGGCGCTTCCTCCCCTTGCCGCAAGCCTCGTTCCAAGGGTGCGGCAAAAGGGCGGTAGCCGGCGCGCCCGGCCTTAATCGACGATGAACAGCTTGGCGCCGGTTTCGGTATGGGACAGATGCGGTTCCGCGTCGTCGGCCACCTGGTAGCTGAGGCCGGGCGTCAAGGTGAAGCTGCGGCCGTCCGCCAGCGTGGTGTGCAGCACCCCTTCCAGACACAGCAGAATGTGGCCTTTGACGCACCAGTGATCCGCGCGGTAGCCCGGCGTGTATTCCACCATGCGGACGCGGATGTCCCCGAAGCGCTGGGTGCGCCAATAGGCGCAGCCGGTTTCGCCGGCATGCTGGGTGGGCTCCAGCGCGGACCAATCGCTGATGCCGAATGGAAGATCGGATATTTTCATGGCGGCTCCTCTTGGGTAGGGGGTCTAAGCGCCTGGCCATTGTCGCCGATGTTCCCGGGCCGCGATAGCGGCCTTAGAGCCTGTTCAAAGTCTAGCGTGCGCCAGTGCCTCCAGCCGATCCAGCAGCGCGCCGGTTTCTTCGCGCAGGCCGGCCGCCACCGCTTGCTCGATTTCCGTACACAGCTCCGCCACCGGCGCCAAGCCGGCCATGGCGAAAGCCCCCTTGGTGGCGTGCAACTGCTGCGTCAGCGGGGCGGAGTCCATCTGCTCCAAAGCTTGCCTCATCAGCCGCAGGGAATGATCCAGCGCGTCCAGCAGTTCGGCGCGCCGGGCGGCGGACAAGGGCGCGGGCGGTCTGGCGGCCGGGCGGTCTTCGGCGGGGCGCAAGGCCAGGCGTTTGCGGATCACGCGGTCCAGTTCCTCCAGGGTAAAGGGCTTGAGCATGAGCTCGTCGATGCCGGCCTGAGCGCAGAGCGGCTGTTCCGCGCTGCCGGCCTGCGCGGTGATGGCGACGATGGGGGCGGCGAAGCCGCTGTCGCGTAGCGCCCGGGCCAGGCTGTAACCGCTGATGTCAGGCATGCTCAGATCGGTCAGCACCAGGGCGTAGGCCTGACGGGCGGCCAGCGCCAGCGCGGCGGCGCCGTTGGCGGCGGTGTCCGCCTGATGGCCCAGCTCGCGGAGCTGGTCCTGGATGAGCGCCCGGATTGCCGGGTGGTCGTCCACCACCAGGATGCGGGCCGCCGGCGCGGCCGGGCCGGCCGCGACGGCGGGCGGCTCGGCAGCCGGCGCGGCGGCGCAGGGCGGCAAGGGCAGGGTCACGACGAAGGTGCTGCCCACCCCGGGAGTGGAGGTGAATTCAATCGTGCCCGCCAGCAATTCCGCCAGTTTCTTGCAGAGCGACAGGCCCAGGCCGGTGCCGCCGAAGCGGCGGGTGATGGAGGCGTCCGCCTGGGAAAACTCGGTGAACACCTGGTCGTGGTACTCGGCGGGGATGCCCACGCCGCTGTCCGTCACGCCGATGCGCACCGGCGAATCCGCGCGGTCGTCATCCTGCGGATAGACCTCCAGCAACACCTCGCCGCTGAGCGTGAACTTGATCGCGTTGCCCAGCAGATTCAGCATGATCTGCCGGACGCGGCCGGGATCGCCCAGATAAGCCGGCGCCAATTGCGCGTCTATCATGCAGGAGAATTCCAGGCCCTTGGCGCGGGCCAGCGGCTCCATGCTGGCCGCCGCTTCGCGGCCGAGCGCGGCCAGATCGAAGGGAATCCGCTCCACGCTCATCAGCCCGGACTCCACCTTGGACAAGTCCAGAATGTCGTTGATGATGGCCAGCAAGGCTTGGGACGAATGATTGGCTACCGCCAGGCGCTGTTGTTGCGGCGCGGCCAGTTGGGCGCGGCCGAGCAAATCCAGGCTGCTGACGATGGCGTGCAGCGGGGTGCGGATTTCATGGCTGACCATGGCCACAAAGGAAGATTTCGCCTGGCTGGCCGCCTCCGCCGTTTGGCGCGCGCTTTCCAGCTGGCGCTCCAGCGCCTTGCGCGGGGTAATGTCCACCACATTGCACAGCAGAACCCGGATGCCCTGGTAATGCGTGGCCATGGTGGTGCTGTGCAGCTCCATGGCGCTGCCGTCCGCCAGCTCAAACTGGATGTCCCGGTGGCAAGGCGTGGTGCCGAGCGGGGACGCGGTCTGGTGGGTGTCCAGCAACTGCAGGTGCAGGGACGAGCGGGCAATTGAACCCATCCGCGTCCATTGCCGCATCACCTCGTTTTCCAGCAGCACCGTGCCGTCCGCGATGGACAGCAGCGTCAGGCCCGAGGGCGCGGTGTCCACCATGATGCGGTTCAGGTTCTCGCTTTCAAAAATGCGCTGGGCGTTGGAAAAAGCGGGTTTGAAGATCTTGCGATCCAGCAACAGAATGAAGGTCCATAAGCAAGTCAAGGCAACCAGCAGCGTGCTGAGATCAATGATCAACGGCAGCCTCAAATCATTCAGCAGGCTATACCATGGGAAGACTTGAATATGAACCCAGCCCGGGGTGGGCAGACGGGCGCGCAGAATGAACAGGCCGTCGCGGTACTGGATATCGGATACCGCGTCGTTGATTATGGGCAGGTCCATGGCGCGGAGCCTTGCGATCAGCTTCACGCCTTGCTGCGCTTGCCAGCCAAAGCTGATGTGCAGCGGCCCCATAGGACTGGCGAGCAAGGTGGTTTCATCGCTGATGTCCGGCCGCCAGGTATTCAGCAAGTTATCGATGCGGATATCCCTGACGAACACGGCGACAGGCGCGCCGTCCACCACGGCGGCCTGCGCCAGACGGATGGCGGGCCGGCGGGTCAGCGGCGCGGCGACGGCGGCCAGCCAAGCCGGCTGACGGCCGGCTTGGCCGTTGGCGGCCGTTGGATTGGGCATATTGGTGAAAGTCCTTTGCCAGAGCGTTTCTTTGCTGCCTAGCTGGGCGGGCGCCGCAGAGGAGAAGCTGGGGGAGATAATCGCCAGAAACCGCTGGTCCGGGCTATACAAAGAAACGGTTACCGATTTTCTCAACTCGCAATCGCCGCCGCACATCGCGCTGGCGGCATGTTCCGCCAGCGCCAGATAGGGCTCGAAACGGGGGGCCGGGTAGGGGGCGGAGAGCTTGCCCAAGGCCAGCATCGGAGGGTGAGCCTGGGAGGCTTGCAGCCAGGCTTCCCCATTCTGCGCGGTGAATTGGCGCTGCAGCGCCGGGCTGGCTTTGGGCAGCGCCTTCCATGCCGTCTCGGCCTGGCTGACCTGGTGGTGGAGATCGATCGCATGCCCTCTGAGCAGTACCTTCAGCGTCGTATTTTCCGCATCGAACATCCGGTGCCGGTCCGCCAGCATTTCCTTGCCGGCCAGCCAGAGCGTTAGCAAAGTCAAAGCCAGCAGCGCCAGAGAAATGGCGACGCCCCCGCCAAACAAAGTAATGCGCTGGATGCGCCGCAGGCGGCTGAGCGGCTGGCTTTGAGGGGAGGGCTGGCTTGAGTTGCGCATACGGTTTTCGGCGTGGGGCTTGGCTGGGCGGTTGACCATTTTCAGGATATTTGCTTAGCTATAAAAATAGAATGTCTTGAAAACAATTGTTTAAATTTCATGTGAACGACATGGCGACAGCGGAAATAAAAGTCTTCTTAGTGGATGATCATCCCTCGGTGCTCAGCGGCTTGGAGCACGCCTTGCAAGGGCAGCGCTCCATCCGCGTGGCGGGCAAGGCCAATAGCGCCACCGCTCTGTGGGACATGCTGGCCAGCCAGCCTTGCGACGTGCTGGTGTCCGATTACTCCATGCCCGGCTGTGAATCCGGCGACGGCGCGGCCATGTTCGAGCGCTTGCGCCGTCTGTACCCGGAACTGGGCATCGTGGTGCTCACCATGATGGACAACGCCCTGGTGGTGCGCTCGCTGCGCAGCCTGGGCATTCACTGCATCCTGAGCAAATCCGACGCCATCGAGCACCTATTGCCGGCGGTGTACGGCGCCATGGCCAAAACGGCCTACTTCTCCCCGGCGGTGGAGCGTTTGCTGGAGGCCGACCACCTGGCCCAGCCGCCGACAAGCGCGCCTTGACCGCGCGCGAAGCCGAAGTGGTGCGGCTCTTCGTCGCCGGCCTGACGGTGAACGACATCGCGGCCAAACTCAAGCGCAGCAAGCAAACCATCAGCACCCAGAAAGCCAGCGCCATGCGCAAACTGGGCGCGGAGCGCGACGCGGACCTGCTGCTGCTGTTCAAGCCCTGATACCTTCCTTTTCTCCCGGCGGCCCTTTCTTGGTGCCGCTTCCCCGCCGCGGGTTCCCGCGCATCCTGCGTGTCTGCTCACGCATAGGCCGGCCAGTATAGTCGTTTTGAGGTGTGATCCCCGCCGCGCGGCGCGCATTTCGTACTGGTCAAATATCCCCCGCACCGAGCATGGCTAAGCTGCCGGATTGGATTTCGCCTGGGCCTGAAAGACGGCAAGCAGGCGAGCATGGCGTTTATATTGAACTGGGTGCTCTGTTGATGGCGGGTGGCGTTTCAAAGTCTGGTGTGCGCATGGGCGCGTTTAAAAGAATCCTGGCCTTGTTGGCCGCCGTTTTGCTGGCGCTGAGCTTATGGGAGCTGGCGCAGCGATACTTCATCCTCAGCCCCTCGTATCAAACCGGCAAAACCCCGCAAGATTACGGGGTGACTTACCAGGAAACCTGGTTGCCGGTTGCCAAGACGGAAGGCGGCGGCCTGGTGCATGCATGGTGGCTGCCGGCCGAATCGCCCGCCGCGCCGGCGGTGCTGTTCTTGCACGGCAACGACAGCACGCTGCACACCGATGTCGATTTAATCCTCAGCCTGCGCCGGCTGGGCCTGGCGGTGATGGCGATCGACTACCGCGGCTACGGCGACGGCGCCTGGTATCTGCCCTCGCAGCGTTCGGTCTACACCGATGCCAGGGTGGCCTGGCAGGCCTTCAAGAAGCTGGCGCCGGAGGCGTCCAAGCACCTGGTGTACGGCCACTCGCTGGGCGGGGCCATCGCCATGGATATGGCGGCGGTGTCGCTGGGCGTGGACGGGGTGATTATCGACGGCGGTTTCTTGTCCGTTGCGGACATCGCCAAATCCTATACCGCCTCATGGCTGCCGTTTGACGCGCTGATCCGCCATAACTTCTCCTCCTATTCCAAACTGCCGGCCATTGCCGCGCCGAAACTATTCATCCATTGCTCCGGCGACGAGGTGGTGCCGATGGAGTTGGGCGAACGCCTATATCAACTCAGTCCTCAGCCTAAAGCCAAGTTGTTTATGAAGGGGGGAGATCATGATGCTTGTTATCGGCGTGATGGTGAGAGGTGGGCTGCGGCGATTGGGGGTTTGCTTTGAGAGGGTTTAACTATTGGGTGTGTCATAGGGCTTCTTTCTATAAAGTTGTGATTACGTAATTCTGTTATTTGTTTTTGATAGTTAATTTTAATTTATTTTTAATGTATTCATGTTTTTGGTTGTGGTTAAAAATAGGCTTTAGTTTGCCAAGCGTATAGAAATTTTTGTGTGTGAAGAATGGGGGGGATTTTGCATTCTACTTAATGAAGTTTTATGCAAAAGATAAGTAATGTGGTGAGTTTTCAATGAGTTCATGGTGTTGTGAAAAAATCAAGGCATGATAGAGGGTTTCGTACTGGTCAAATGTTTTTTTTAAAATCATTTCAACATAATGCCCGGCTTTAGAACTGCTTACGGGGTTGGGAACTATGTTGCGACGAACGTTGCAAGTAGCGGTGGCATCGAGTGTGTTATGCGCGGGAGGGGTTCAGGCCAACGATAATTGGAAGCCTGATGCTGGGGAGCGAGAAACAGAGTTCATTCCAGTCAAAGCCAGTGATAAAGTCTTGATGGAATCCGCAGCTAAGAAGGGCGGGCAAATGGGCCAGGCTTTGGCAGGCTCGGCCAAGTCGCTGGGCGAGGGCCGCCCCGGTTTGTCGCTTGCCACCGATCACGGCAGTCTTAATCTCAGCCAAAGCGCATTCGATCTGAAGCGGGAATCGGATGATTCGGCGCTTTCGCTAGGATTTGGCTTTGGCACAAATCCCAGCGCCACGGCAACGGGCAGCGTGTTACTGCTGCCGAGTTTGGCTGTGGGCGGGCGCTTGCATGTGGAGTCCAAACTGGCCGACGCCGTCCTCAATGCAGTGGGCGACTTGGGGGACACGGGCTTGAGGCTGCACGGGGCTGTCAATTATATGGCCGGCAAGCAAGACTTTGACTTCTTCCGTTCCCGAGAAACCGCTCGTCTCTCCCAACTGGGCTACTACGGCAGCCTTAGCTGGTTGAACCCCGCGGAGTCCGATCTGGGGCTGCATTCGATGGGACTGGCGTTGTGGGGTGCTAAAGCCAGAAACCATAGCCAGTTCGATACCCGAAACTATGTCGATGAAACCAGCAATGCCTGGGTGGTAACGCGAGACCGGCGTTTGATCTCGGCGGGTTCCTTGCTGGGCAGTGCGCTGGAACTGCAATACGCGCCGACGGAGAACCTCGTTTTCAAAAGCGCAGTGGGTATGGAGCGGATCCGCTTCCCATTTAGCGATGGCAGCCAGGAAACCACTACCAAGCCTTATGTGGACGTCAAAGTGTCTTTTGCCGTTGACGAGCGTAACCAATTCAGCGTGGGGGCGAAGACGGGGGCGGCGGAGAAACGGGCGGATATCGAGTGGAAGCGTCCCACCTTTGCCTTCACGGCCTTCAAGGCGGATGGCGTCGAAAAAAACTCCGGCCGTTGGGGTGTGGGTGTCAACGTCGACATTTTGGCCCTGTTGCAGAACAAATCCAGTGAGCACGGCGTTTCTTTGGCCTCCAGCCTGCGGCCGCGATCAAAGCAGAACAGTAGCGAGTTGTTGAGAACCGCTATGGAGCGCCCGGCGCAACTGCCCGCCACCTTCCTGGCCAAAGTGGACCCAACTGGGGTCAAGCAGACTGTGGTTGAGAAAGACGGTTTGCCTGAAGGCAGTGAAGTGGACGCGCAAGGCAATTTGCGCATCCCTGTTGGCGAGGGCCAGGGCCTCATTTTTGATAGCACCCGCAACGGCGTTTTGTTCACCGGCAATGTTTTCCGGATGGAAGGCAACATCCTGGTGGTGAATGTGGCCAGTTTGCCGCGTCCGCAAGGCGAGGATCAGTACACCGTTCGGGTCAGAGATGGAAATCAGGTCATCTGGCGCGTGGGCTTTGATGCCACCGCAAAATAAAGAGATAGCAGAGCGCAGACAATGAATAAGATTTTTCAGTTGAAGTGGTCGGATGTGGTATCCGGCTGGGTGGTGACGTCGGAATTGAGCTCCAGTGTTCCTGCTCGTCGCCGGGCTTCCCGTCGCGGCCTGCTGGCACGGCGAGTGTCCACCCGGCTGGCGGTATTGAGCGTGCTGGTGCTGCAAGCCTTGACGCCAATGCAAGCTCAGGCGGCGTATAAAGTGCAGAATTTTACCGTGCAGAAGGAAGAAGTGGGCATTAGTCAGCTGGCATGGGTCAAAGTGCCTCTGGAAGTGGGGCAGATTTTGAGTGCGACGTATCAGTTCGCCGACTCGCATGGCGACGCTATCGATCAATCCGTCTACCTTTACGGCTACTCAGACACCGCGGGACGAGTCGCCGCCGAAGGTCAAAAGGTAGAGAAAAGCGGCGCAGTGCCGGACAGGCCTTTGACGGTGGAGGATGTGGGCAAATTGCTGGAGCTGTCGGTGCAGGCGCGTAGCGATGTGATGGCAGGCAATACCTTGACTATCAATACCCAAGACTTGGGGAATGGCGGCTTGGTAATCGATCCGCAGGCCAAGCCTGTAGTGCAGGATCTGAAACTGAGGGGCAAGCTGGAAGTGGGGCAGCGCCTGAGCGGCAGCTATGTCTTTGATGCAAACAAAGGCGAGGCGACCGACAAGTCGAAAGCGCTGTGGGGCAAGAAGGGCAGTACGGCGGGTCAGGTCGATACGCAGGGTCAGGTAGTGGCCACATCCGGCCAATTGCAGCTGTACACAATTCAGTCGGCCGATGCCGGCACCGTGCTGGAAGTGTCGGTGCAGCCGGAGAACGCGCGTCAGGCGAAGGGCCAGATTGAGACGGCCACGACGGAAGCCTTGGGTGAGGGCGGCAGTGTGATCGACCCGAAGGCGAAACCGTTGGTGAAAGATCTGAAGCTGAAAGGCAAGCTGGAGGTGGGCGAAAGCCTGAACGGCAGCTATGTCTTTGACGCGAACAAAGGCGAGGCGACCGACAAGTCGAAAGTGCTTTGGGGCAAGAAGGGCAGTACGGCGGGTCAGGTCGATACGCAGGGTCAGGTAGTGGCCACATCCGGCCAATTGCAGCCGTACACAATTCAGTCGGCCGATGCCGGCACCGTGCTGGAGGTGTCGGTGCAACCGGAGAACGCGCGTCAGGCGAAGGGCAAGGTTGAGACGGCCACGACGGAAGCTTTGGGTGAGGGCGGCAGTGTGATTGACCCGAAGGCGAAACCGTTGGTGAAAGACCTGACGCTGAAAGGCAAGCTGGAAGTGGGCCAAAGCCTGAACGGCAGCTACACCTTTGACGCGAACAAGGGCGAGGCGACCGACAAGTCGAAAGCGCTGTGGGGCAAGAAGGGTAATACGGCGGGCCAGGTGGATGCACAGGGCCAGGTGGTGAAACAGTCCGGCCAACTGCAGCCGTACACAATTCAGTCGGCCGATGCCGGCACCGTGCTGGAAGTTTCGGTGCAGCCGGAGAACGCGCGTCAGGCGAAGGGCAAGGTTGAGACGGCCACGACGGAAGCCTTGGGTGAGGGCGGCAGCGTGATTGATCCGCAAGCCAAACCGTTGGTGAAAGACCTGACGCTGAAAGGCAAGCTGGAAGTGGGCCAAAGCCTGAACGGCAGCTACACCTTTGATGCAAACAAGGGCGAGGCGACCGACAAGTCGAAAGCGCTTTGGGGCAAGACGGGTAATACGGCGGGCCAGGTGGATGCACAGGGCCAGGTGGTGAAACAGTCCGGCCAACTGCAGCCGTACACAATTCAGGCAGCGGATGCCGGCACCGTGCTGGAAGTGTCGGTGCAACCGGAGAACGCGCGTCAGGCGAAGGGCCAGATTGAGACGGCCACGACGGAAGCTTTGGGTGAGGGCGGCAGTGTGATTGACCCGAAGGCGAAACCGTTGGTGAAAGACCTGAAGCTGACCGGCAAGTTGGAAGTGGGGCAAAGCCTAAACGGCAGCTACACCTTTGATGCGAACAAAGGCGAGGCGACTGACAAGTCGAAAGTGCTTTGGGGCAAGAAGGGTAATACGGCGGGCCAGGTGGATAAACAGGGCCAGGTGGTGAAACAGTCCGGCCAACTGCAGCCGTACACAATTCAGTCGGCCGATGCCGGCAGCGTGCTGGAAGTGTCGGTGCAACCGGAGAACGCGCGTCAGGCCAAGGGCCAGATTGAGACGGCCACGACGGAAGCTTTGGGTGAGGGTGGCAGCGTGATTGATCCGCAAGCCAAACCGTTGGTGAAAGACCTGAAGCTGACCGGCAAGTTGGAAGTGGGGCAAAGCCTAAACGGCAGCTATGTCTTTGATGCGAACAAAGGCGAGGCGACTGACAAGTCGAAAGCGCTGTGGGGTCAGAAAGGCGGCACGGCGGGCCAGGTGGATACACAGGGTCAGGTGGTGAAACAGTCCGGCCAACTGCCGCCGTATACAATTCAGGCAGCGGATGCCGGCACCGTGCTGGAAGTTTCGGTGCAGCCGGAGAACGCGCGTCAGGCGAAGGGCCAGATTGAGACGGCCACGACGGCAGCCTTGGGCGAAGGCGGCAGTGTGATCGACCCGAAGGCCAAGCCCGTAGTGCGAGACCTGAAGCTGAAAGGCAAGCTGGAGGTGGGCGAAAGACTGAACGGCAGCTATGTCTTTGACGCGAACAAAGGTGAGGCGACCGACAAGTCGAAAGCGCTGTGGGGCAAGAAGGGCAGTACGGCGGGTCAGGTCGATACGCAGGGTCAGGTAGTGGCCACATCCGGCCAACTGCAGCCGTACACAATTCAGTCGGCCGATGCCGGCACCGTGCTGGAAGTTTCGGTGCAGCCGGAGAATGCGCGTCAGGCGAAGGGCCAGATTGAGACGGCCACGACGGCAGCCTTGGGCGAAGGCGGCAGTGTGATCGACCCGAAGGCGAAACCGTTGGTGAAAGATCTGAAGCTGAAAGGCAAGCTGGAGGTGGGCGAAAGCCTGAGCGGTAGCTATGCCTTTGACGCGAACAAAGGCGAGGGGACCGACAAGTCGAAAGCGCTTTGGGGTAAGAAGGGTAATACGGCGGGCCAGGTGGATACACAGGGCCAAGTGGTGAAACAGTCCGGCCAACTGCAGCCGTACACAATTCAGTCGGCCGATGCCGGCACCGTGCTGGAGGTTTCGGTGCAGCCGGAGAATGCGCGTCAGGCGAAGGGCCAGATTGAGACGGCCACGACGGCAGCCTTGGGCGAAGGCGGCAGTGTGATCGACCCGAAGGCGAAACCGTTGGTGAAAGATCTGAAGCTGAAAGGCAAGCTGGAGGTGGGCGAAAGCCTGAGCGGTAGCTATGCCTTTGACGCGAACAAAGGCGAGGGGACCGACAAGTCGAAAGCGCTTTGGGGTAAGAAGGGTAATACGGCGGGCCAGGTGGATACACAGGGCCAAGTGGTGAAACAGTCCGGCCAACTGCAGCCGTACACAATTCAGTCGGCCGATGCCGGCACCGTGCTGGAGGTTTCGGTGCAGCCGGAGAATGCGCGTCAGGCGAAGGGCCAGATTGAGACGGCCACGACGGCAGCCTTGGGTGAGGGCGGCAGCGTGATCGATCCGAAGGCGAAACCGTTGCTGAAAGATCTGAAGCTGAAAGGCAGGCTGGAGCTGGGTGAAAGCTTGAGTGGCAGCTATGTTTTTGAACACAACAACGGCGACAGCCGCGACCAGTCCTTGTACGGCTGGGGGTGAAGGGGCTAGCTACGCCGAGCCAGACGGTGAAGACGGCGGGCCAAGTGCCGGCGCGCAAGCTGGAGGAGAAGGACATCGGCCAGATTCTGGAAGTGGCGGTGCAGGCGAAGAATGGTGCGGGTAAGACTGGCAACACCGTCAAGCTGGCGACCAATGCCAAGCAGGAGGATGGCAATGACACCGAAGGAGGGGATGACGGCAAGCCGATTAATCCGCAGGCCAAACCGACTGTAGTTCAGCTACAGATCAGTGGAAAAGCGGAAGAAGGCCAATCATTGTCGGCTACATACCAATACCAGTCTAATAATAGCGGTGGTCAAGATAGGTCACGTTATGCCTGGGGAGCAAAGGGGAAAACAGCGGAGCTTGTTAAAGGAGGGGAAACTATCGGAGACTCAGGTCAAGTGCCGGAATATAAGCTTGGCGACAAAGATGTGGGATTAGTGATGGAAGTGTCTGTGAGGGCACAGAATAGCTTGGGTAAGGTAGGAGGTATTGCGACTAAGTTTATGGAGATGGAGGTGGCACCGGAAGCTCCATATGTGGAAAATGTAGGGTATTTCTCTGCGGCTCATGGAAAGACTGTTGGTTTGTCTGGAGCGCATAACTATTGTAATTCTTTGGGTGGGAAGCTTCCAAGTCTTAATGATTTGAAGGCCTTATATAAAAAGTATCCCAATAATACCCTTGGTAGAAAATATGGGTGGAGCACTGAGGGTGATGCTTTTCATGACGGTTACCATACATCTACTCTTGGAGGGATGCATCACTATTATGTGAATTTGAAAAATGGTGGAGTAGACTCTGCGTATGACGAGAAGTCTGGTAGAGTTGCGTGTGTATTCATGAAGCCTATTGTTAAGTAAGTTTTTGACATAAATCCGCGTGCCCTAGTATGTTTTCGGGTGGGCGGATTTTGTTTTTGATGCCGAATTGTGGTCTATTATTTCCCTGATGTGATGAAGAAGGCTGATGATGTTTTTAATTGAGTGTGTGAGGTTGGTTTGTTAGTTTTGATAAATAATTTCAGGAGTGAATGAAATGTATAAAGGGTTGTTTGCATGTTTTTTTAACGGTGCTTTGCTAATGGTGACTTTAGTGGTAGTGCCGACGGTAGTATGGGCAGAAGCCAAACCACACCTGATATTTCATATGGGTGTTGGTGCTAACGGTCAATTTGCGGTGCGGGGCACCATACACAACCAGGGAGACCAGCCGGTGGACCATGGCTATGTGGTGGTGTCCGCACGGGACGATGCTTGTCACCCCCTGGGCAATACCTTGCAGGCGTTTGGCCGAATAGAGCCGGGGGAGAAACTGGGGTTTGACGTGCCGGTGGACGGCAAGCTGGCCGGGTATCGTTTAACCGCGTTCAAGGCGTTTGACGATATGGGCTTTGAGATTCCCGCCAGCGACGATACCTTGCGCATTATCCAAGCCAGAGAGAAAGAGGAAATACAGGCGTGCCGCGCGGCGCGGCGGAAGCGTTAAGATGTAGAAGTTCCGATTTGATCCTGCGTTGCCCCTCCTCCTTGTCGTACGACTTGTACTGCCTGCGTTGGCGCGCCTTGGCTCAGGTGCGCTGCGCGGTTTTGTTAGCGGCTTTAATTGCGAGTCGAAAGTGTCAGGTGAGTGCAATTAAAAAGCTGTATTAATGTGAAGTATCCTTTGTCGTCTTAATTTAGTACTGGTCCTATTAAAATCCGGAAAAATTAAGCGTAGCGTTGCGCCTAGCATTATTCCTGGCCGTGAGGCATGTCAGTTGTGATTTCGGCTTGTCTCGCTCTTGCTGGCCAGGTCATGAATACGCTCTTAGGCAAAGGTATAGATATCATGCTGCAGTCATTCCAAGTCGCTGTCGACGACTCTTTACTCAACGCCTTGTCCAATGAAAACAGGCACATTCAGCTAAGCATCGGCATTGGCCATCATAAAGTCAGCGACATCACCTTAAGCCAGGGCGATATTGAAGGCATTGTTACCCATAGTGCGGCTTTTTCGGTGGAGGGGATCAAGGCGGACAATGGAATGACCACCATTGTCTTGCGGCTTTCTTCTGGTTTGTGCGAGCAGGATGTTCTGAGATCCATGCATGCCCCATGGCGCGCTTACGCCTTGCCGACAGAAGCGCGTAAGTCCCCTCAGCACACCGTGCTATCCGGAGCCTCCGGAGATCATTGGTAGGTTGGCGTCTGCGGGCTCAAGATCAGCCGATGAAATCGGTCTTGAGCAAGCCGGCGCCGGCAGGCTGTTCACGGCCTGGCTCCAGGGGCGCAGGCGTATCCGCAATGGGCTCTCTCAGAACCTGTTTACGCTCTGCCGCGCGTCGTGAGACGTCACACGGTGAGTACCGCTTCGAAATACTCATGTACCACGAGTACATTCCGCTTTTTCGCTCATTTTCGCCTTGTCTCGCTCTTGCTCGCGAGACTTTGAACAGGCTCTTATTAGGGCACAACATGAATATCTTGCTATTGTCGGCCTTTCCCGCCGAATCCGCCCGGCTGTCGCAACAGCTGTCCGCCGCGTGGGAGCCTGAGCCCATGCTCGGCGCTTTGTCCTGTCGCAGCCTTCAATACAATCTCCACCAGCTCTATCTGGCCGAAACCGGGGTGGGCACGGAAGACGCCGCCTTGACCACTCAAGCTGTGCTGCTGCAACGGGATATCGATCTGGTCTTGTTGCTGGGGACTTCAGGCGCAGTGGGAGATCATTGGGAGATAGGCGATGTCGTCGCCGGCAGCAAAGTCGTGCAGATGGATCTTTACGGCATCGACAAGATCCTGAAAGGCACGCTGTTTGAATCCTGCCTGTTTAACAGCAATACCCATGCTCCGCTGGAGACGGAATGGGACGTGGACCGCTATTGGCTGGAGAAGCTGACAGCGCTGCCTGGGGTGAAGCCGGGGCTGATCTTCAGCAGCAACCAGTTCCCAGTCCCTTCCTCCCTATTTCCCTTGATGTTGGAGTTGGGAGGCGGCGTGATTGAGATGGAAGCCTCCGGCGTGATGCGCGCCGCCAGCCGGCTGGGCTCCACGCCGGTGCTGGTGCTGCGAGCGGTCAGCAATATCATTGACAGCCGATGGCACGATACGGGTACGCCCGAGCATGGCATTGAGTTGCGCGCGGAGCGGCTGTCCGCCGCCGTGTTGAAGCTGCTGTCCGCCATTTGAAGCTTGCCAAGAGGCTGTTCAAAGTCCCGCTTTGGCTTGCCGGGCTTTGAACCGCTTCTTCATTTCCCCCGTTTGATCTCCCGCCTGGCCGGGCGGCCGTCTCCGGCTTGACGCTCCGCCCCCGTCTCAGTACTCTTTGCCTCGCGCTGCGCCAAATAACGCCGCGCCAGGCAGGCAAGCCTATCAATCTCCGTGATCGCAGTCATGTTGCGTCCACCCGGGCGCCGCACGTCTGTTGCCACGCATCTGCATCTGGGCAGGGCGTGGCAGGGAGCCTCTCGGGGCTGCCGGTCGACATCACGGAGAACCGGTCTTGCCACCTTGTCACGCTCCTGCTCGTATCCGAGCAGGCTTCCAAAGCTGACTTGGAGACTGCAATGACTCCTTCTGATTTTTCCCCCGCTTTTGCCAAACCACCCCCGGCCACTTGCCAAGAACGCCAGTACTTGCTGTCCCAAACCGCGTTTGCTTGCGCGCAGGCCTTGAATTGCTTCACTGTATTGCGTTCCGCGCTCATGGCGATCCAAGCCAAGCGCAGCGGCAGCGAACCGTCCCATCTGCAATTGTTGGCGCGCCTCTCGCTTGAGGTGCTGGACGATTGCGCCGCCCGCCTGCAAACCCTTTACATCGAAACTGATGAGGCGCTCAAGACCGCGCCGCCCGCGCCGGCCCATT
The DNA here is from genome assembly GCF_021496765.1 of Chromobacterium sp. Beijing. Lineage (NCBI taxonomy): Bacteria > Pseudomonadati > Pseudomonadota > Betaproteobacteria > Neisseriales > Chromobacteriaceae > Chromobacterium > Chromobacterium sp. Beijing. The sequence continues at coordinate 2,125,349 of NZ_CP053750.1, read as the reverse complement.
CGGAGGCCGCCGCCGCGCCGTGCTTGAAGCCGGACGCCGCCCGGTAAACAAGGGCGGCCCGCGCCTGCGCGCGGATTTCACATTTTCACGAGGAGTTCACTTTAGCCATCGCATGTAGTCGGGAGATCGTCATGTCGCAACATCATGAGTTTGGGGCGCGCCGCAGCCGGGCGTCGGTGGAGAAACCGCAGGGGAGAGATGCCCGCCGCGTCAACGCCGGGGAGGGCACGGCATGAAAGCGACCGTGATGCAGTTGCATCGGGATTTGCAATTGGGCAGAACCAGCAGCGTGGCGCTGACGGAGCAGGCGCTGACCGTCATCGCCGGCCATAGGGCGGCAGGAGGCGCGGCGTTTACCCATGTGGACGCCCAAGCCGCGCTGGCCGCCGCCCGGCACATCGACGCCGTCGGTCTCTATCCCACGCCGCTGGCGGGTCTTCCCCTATCGGTCAAAGACCTGTTCGACGTCCAGGGCCAGATCACCACGGCCGGCTCCGTGGTGCGGAAGCAAAATCCGCCGGTGCAGCAGGATGCAACCGTGGTGGCGAAGCTGCGCGCGGCCGGCGCGGTGCTGCTGGGACGCACCAATATGAGCGAGTTCGCTTGCTCCAGCCTGGGCTTGAATCCGCATTACGGCACCCCGCGCAATCCCGGCGATCCGGAACGCGTGGCGGGCGGGTCCAGCTCCGGCGCGGCCGTCAGCGTGGCCCTGGGCATGGGCGTTGCCGCGCTGGGCTCGGACACCGGCGGATCGGCGCGCATTCCCGCCGCCTTTTGCGGCCTGGTCGGCTTCAAGCCCACGGCGAAGCGGGTGCCGATGCAGGGCTGCCTGCCCTTGTCGCCGTCGCTGGATTCCATCGGAACGCTGGGGCGCTCGGTTTCTTGCTGCGCCATCCTGGACGCGGTGCTTTGTAGCGGCTGGACGCCCTCTCATGCGCGCGGCCAGCCCCCGACGTGAAAAAACGCCGGCTTTAAGTGACCGAAGACTATCTTGCCGACCATCTGGACCCCGCCGTGGCCCAGGCTTTTGACGAGGCTCTGGCGCGTTTGTCCCAGGCCGGCGCCCGCATCATACGTTTCGATTTCCCCGAGCTTGGCTGGATTGCGGATATGGACGCCCAGGGCGGGCTGGCGGCGGCCGAGGCCTGGCACGAGCATGGCGAGCGGCTGGAGAGCGAGGACGGCGCTTACTACGACCCGCGCGTGGTCCGACATCTGCGGCAGGGGGCCGGTCAGAGCGCGGTCAGGTATCTGGAGCTGCTGGAGCGTCGCCGCACGCTGCAAGCCGTCGCCGCGCATCGCCTGTCCATGGCCGACGCCTGGCTGATGCCCACGGTGGCGATTCTGCCGCCCAGGCTGGCGGAGCTGGACGACGACGAGGACTACGGCCGTTTGAACCGGCTGGCTCAGCGCAACAGCGCTGTGGCCAATCTGCTGGACGGCTGCGCGCTCAGCCTGCCGCTGACGGCTCAGATCGGTTTGAGCGTGTGCGGGCTGCATGGCCGCGATACCCATACCCTGAAAATCGCCGCCGGCATTGAGCGCGTGTTGGAGTGTTGAACCGGGCCGGTTCAAGGTCTGGCGCGCGAGAGGGAGACAAGGCGAAAACGGCTGAAGAAGCGGAGTGCGCAAGTGGGGCATGAGCGTTCTGAAGCCGGCACTCATCATGCGATGTGGCAGACGTTGAACAGGTTCATTAAGAGCCGCGAACAAAACCTCGCAGAGAACCTGAGCCAAGGCGCGCCGACGCAGGCCGTACAAGTCGTACGGCAAGGAGGCGCAACGCAGGATCAGGGGTTTTGTTAGCGGGTCTAAGGAGAACGGTGATGAAAGGCCAATTACCCATGATGGAGCAACTGAAGCTGTTGAACCAGGATTTGCTCGACGCCCAGCCGGATCAGCACGCGCTGTTTCATCTTGGCCGGCAGATGGCTTTGCAGTGCGCGGAGATGGACGCCTGCCTGTTGCAGGGCTTGATGGAGATCCGCTCAGCCCATGTCGGTTTGCAAGCCATCCTGACCGTGCTGCAACGCCGCGACGAACCCTTGTTGTTCAGCAGCGAGGAGGCGGCGGCCTTGCTGGAGCCGGTGCAGCAGCGGCTGAGCCAGGGCTTGAACGTTCTTAACCGCCTGGTTTGAGCCCCGCCGCGGCGATGCGCGCGCAACAGCGCGTCAGGGCCGGCTTTTCGTACTGGTCAGATATTTTTTGACGGCGCGCTTGCGCATACTTGCCTCATCTTGTGCGGCGCCCTGCCGCATAGGGTCTCACGCCGATCCCCCGGTGTTGAGCTGCCTAGTGTCTATTGCAAACCCATTATGTTTGCCTCCCTCTCCCTGCGTGGAGAGGGATATTTTTTTAACCGGAATCCCGCTCCGGCCTGTCGGCACGAGCTGATCGCGCCGTTTGCGAGCCATCTGCTAGGAGAAAGCATGAACTTCAATATGAATGTCGCCCAGTTCCAGCACAAATTGGCCGAAATGGAGGAGGAAAACCTCATGTTGCGTTTGCAACTGGATGTTTACCGCGATGAGTTGTTCAAAAAGTACGAATCGTTTCTCGATGAGAAGTTGACGTCGGAAATGGACAAAAAACTGAGCCTGGACGTACGCAAGGCGGAGGCGGATATGCGCCAGAAAATGCAGGAAGAAATCAAGCTGTTGAGGGAAGAGTTGCAGCGCCTGCGCTCGCTGGGCAAGACCGAGCCCAAGCTGAACAAGGTGGAAAAGACGGCCGAAGTGCCGACTTTGCTGGCCACGGCCTGAATCTGACTGGGGCGGCCGGCCGGCGGCGGATTCCATATGAGCGGAGTTTTCATGAGAGCATTTTTGCTGTTGTGCTGGTTTTTATTGGCCTTGGGCGCGGCGCAAGCGCAGCCGACGGTGGGCAAGGATTACCTGGTGCTGCCCAAGCCGCATCCGGTGTCCAGCGGCGACAAGATCGAGGTGGCGGAGTTTTTCTCCTATCCCTGTCACTATTGTTACGCTCAGGACGCCGCGATCACGGCCTGGTTGAAGGCTCAGCCCAAGGATGTGAACGTGGTGCGCAAGCATGTGGTGTGGGGCCGGCCGATGGAAGGCTTCGCCCGGGTGTTCGCCACCCTGAACGCCGCAGGTTTGGCCGATCGTTTGCATGTGGCCGCCTTCCGCGCGGTGCAGCACGACAAGATCAATCTGGGCAAGGAGGCGGAGTTTGAGAAATGGCTGCGCCGCCAGCCGGGCGTGGACGCCGCCAAGACCATGGCGGTATACCATTCCTTCGCGGTCAAAGCCCAGGTGGAAGCCGCCGCCAAGTTCACCAAGGATTACCGGATTAGCAGCACGCCCATGCTGGTGGTGGACGGCAAATACGTGCTCGCCGCGGCCCAGCCGGTGCAGACGCGGAAAGTGCTGGACGCGCTGCTGGCCAAGGTGAGGGCGCAAAGAAACGGCCAGGTCTGAATGTTTCGACAAGCGGTTCAATGCCGCATCGCCATGCGCGGCGGGCATTGAGCCGCTTCTTGAGAGCACGCAGCCGCCTTATCGGGCGGCCGCATCGTTTTTGCCCGCAGGTCCAAACGGGGTATGATGGCGGACCGTATCGTTTATAGCGTTTGCACACTCCGCCGCCCATGTCCCAGCATACTTTCTCCCCGGATGGGAACGCCCATCTCAGCCCCAAGGCCTGGTATCAGGCCGCCAGCGAAAAACCCGGCTTCATCCACGACGCGGCCCAGGCGGCGGCGATCGAGGAGCTGGACCTGCTGTGGCATCAGCTGGTGGAGTTCAAGAACAAGCGCAACCGCTTCCTCGGGCGCAGCCTGCGCAGCCCGGACGTGCCCAAAGGCCTGTATTTCTGGGGCGGGGTGGGGCGCGGCAAGAGCTTTCTGATGGACGCCTTCTACGCCTGCGTGCCTTACCGCCGCAAGCGCCGCATCCATTTCCACAATTTCATGGCCGAGGTGCACCGCGAGTTGCGCGCGCTGGCCGGCAGCAAGGACCCCTTGCTGGCCTATGCCGACAAGATCGCCCGCGACACCCGTCTGCTGTGCTTCGATGAATTCCACGTCAGCGACATCGCCGACGCGATGATGTTGGGCCGGCTGCTGTCGGCCTTGTTCGAGCGCGGCGTGGTGCTGGTCACCACCTCCAACTACGCGCCGGACGGCCTCTATCCCAACGGCCTGCAAAGGCAGAACTTCCTGCCCACCATTGAACTGATCAAGCGCGAGCTGAAAGTGCTGAACGTGGACGGCGGCAACGATTACCGGCTGCGCGAGCTGACGCGCGAACCGCTGTTCATGGTGCCGGCGGACGCGGCCAGCGAGGAGAAGATGGAGCAGCTGTTCCAGCGCCTGAGCCACGGCGTGGAGCAGAAAAAACGCGCCATCGAAGTGCTGGGCCGCGAGATTCCGGTCAAGCGCCTGGCCGCCGGGGCGATCTGGTTCGATTTCCTGGCCCTGTGCGACGGCCCGCGCGCGCAGACTGACTACCTGGAAATCGCCACCGAATACCATACCGTCTTCGTCAGCGGCATCCCCAAGATCACCGCGCGCGAGGCGTCCATCGCCCGCCGCTTCACTTGGCTGGTGGATGTGTTCTACGACAACCGCGTCAAGCTGGTGGCCTCCGCCGCCGCCGAGCCGGAACAGCTGTACACCGAGGGGCTGCAGGCCGGCGAATTCTTCCGCACCGCCAGCCGGCTGACCGAGATGCAATCGCGCAGCTATCTGGAGCTGCCGCACCAGTCCGTCGGCCAGACCCACGACCAGCCGCCGGTCGGCGTGGTGCTGTAAACGGCCGCGGACATGGACGCCGCCGGCCTGCTGCAAGCAGTGCGCGCCTGCCGGCTGTGCGCGGACAGCCTGCCGCACGGTCCGCGCCCGGTGCTGCAATGGCATCCGGACGCGCGCATCCTGATCGCCGGCCAGGCGCCGGGGCGGCGCGTGCACGCGTCCGGCCTGCCTTTCGACGACCCCAGCGGCGAGCGCTTGCGCGACTGGTTGGGCGTGGACAAGACGGTGTTTTACGATGAGACCCGCATCGCCATCCTGCCGATGGCCTTCTGTTATCCCGGCACCGGCAAGTCCGGCGATCTGCCGCCGCCGCCGCAATGCGCAGCCGCCTGGCGCCAGCCCCTGCTGGCCGGCCTGCCGCATCTGCGATTGACGATTTTGCTGGGGCAGTACGCGCAGCGCTATCACCTGCCGGGCCGCTATCCGAGGCTGACCGAGGCGGTGGAGCGTTGGCGCGAACACTGGCCGGCCTTGCTGCCGCTGCCGCACCCCAGCCCGCGCAATCAGCTGTGGTTCCGCCGTCATCCCTGGTTCGAGGCCGAGCTGCTGCCGGCTTTGCGGCAGCGGGTGGCCGAGGTGCTGGAGCGCGGCTGAGAAGCTGTTTACGATCTGCCGCGCGTCGGCGGGATGGATAGAAATGGGCGTTGAAACCAAGCTCAAAATGCGCATGTACCACGAGTACATTCCGCTTTTTCGCTCGTTTTCGCCTTGTCTCGCCTTAGCTCGCGAGATCGTAAACACGTTCTAAGCACTATTCACCATCAATGTTTCTCCAAGGAGGCCGCAATGTGGCGACGCTGGATCTGGAACGGCAAGCAATGGTTGTTTGACTGGGGCGTGCGCCAGCAGCGGCGCTGGGCCGGCTTGAGGCCGCGGCGGCTGCGGCTGGAGCAGGGCGAGTTGAGCTGGCTGGAGCGTCCGGCGCCGGCCGGCGCGCCTACGGTGCTGATGCTGCACGGTTTCGGCGCGGAGAAAGACCATTGGGCGATGCTGGCGCGCTGCCTGCCCAAGACCTTCCGTTTGATCCTGCCGGATTTGCCCGGCCACGGCGACAGCATGTCCGGCCTGGACATCAGCTACCGGGTGGAGGCGCAGGCGGACCGGCTGCGCGTTTTCCTGGAGGCCTGGGGCGTGGAGAGCGTCCATCTGATCGGCAACTCCATGGGCGGTGCCATCGCCGCCAACTTCGCCGCGCGCTATCCGCAGTCGGTGGCCAGCCTGACCCTGCTCAACGCCGCCGGCGCCGGTGTCAGCGCCAGTGAAATGGCCGAGTCGTGGCAGCGCAGCGGGGACAACCCGATGCTGGAGATGACGAGCGCGGACGGGGTGAGGGCGATGCTGGACTGGGCGATGTACCGGCCGCCGCCGGTGCCCGGTTTCGCCATTGAGGTGGCGGCGGCGCGCAAGGCGGAACGCGCCGAGGTGGAGCGCAGGATTTTCGACGATTTGTTCGACAGCGTGGATCAGCGGCCGGTGCTGGCGAGCATCCAGGCGCCGACGCTGATTGTCTGGGGGCGCGAGGACCGCATCCTGCACGTGGAGGATGCGGACTGCTTCGCCACCGCCATCGCCGGCAGCGAAAAGCAGGTGCTGGAGCAGGTGGGCCATCTGCCGATGATGGAACAGCCGCGCCGGGTGGCGGAGCTCTGGCTGGATTTTGCGCGGCGGCGGGCTGGGTAATGGCGGGGCGGACCTCGGAGCCGTCCCCCGAGGCGGCTTTTAGATTGATTTGAGAATGTTTTCCTCTTCAGAATCACTCCATTAATCTGGATTTGCCAATCGATTTGCATTCTATTTTGGCTAAATAATTCATTTTAATTTTGGAGCGATTATGAAGTTTCAACACTTGGCGATCAGTGCCGCGCTGATTTTGGGCAGCGCTCATGCCATGGCTGCGGATGCCTATACGTTTGAGTTGGTCAATAACGGCTCCTGTCCAATTCAATACACGCTAAGCGGAGAGGGGCCGCAAACGCCGGTGGAGCCAGGCAATAAAATCCTCAAAACGATAAGCAATGACAGTGTGGCGATTTATCCGGGTTTCAACCTCTCCGCCGGCAGGTGTCACACCGATCAAACTCTGGAATTGGACATGGTTGGCGAAGGTGCGGCTCAATTGCTGAGTTCCAACTGGGAGGGGACCAGCAGGCCATTGCTGATCAAGGGTAATCTTGGGGTGATGACTTTTCTGTTTGACAAAGAAGTCAAGCAGGGCAGCAGTAGCGCTATTGGTGTGATCAATCGCAGCTTTAATCAGAAGAATGGCAATACCCGCCATGTGAAAATCGAGGTGGCGGCGCCGGCACGCTGATGTCTTTGCCAATGGCGCGGCTTGCCTGTCGCGTTGAGCCTTGCGCAAGCAAGGCTTTTTTGCATTGCGGCCATAAAACAAAAGCCACTCGGCACATGGTGTCGGGCGGCTTTGGGCTCTGCGAAACAAGAGGATGCTTAAGTGCATTTAGCGGGTTTCGCGTGGTTTCGTATTAGCTTGCCAGGGCGGTTCCGAGTGCGCTTGATGCTCAAAGAGTAGGGCTGGCTTGTGCCTGCACTACCACGGTCTGATCTCCGCGCAACAAGGCCAGGCCGCAGGCGATCACCACCACCTGGGTGCCGATCAGGCTGGCGAAGCCCAAGGCGAAGCCGCCGCCGCTGTCTCCGCTCAGGCTGATCAGCCAGCCCATCAACACCGGCATGAGGCCGGCCGTCAGCCCGCCTACGCCATTGGTGATGCCGAAGGCGCAGGCCACGTGCTCGGCCCGCGAGTAGTACTGGACGGTGCTGGGAATGGCCGGGCTTTGCAGTCCCCAGCACAGCCCGGCGGCGGTCAGGCAATAGGCGGCGGTGTAACGGTCCGCGCTGTTGATGGCCAGCAGCACCGCCAGCGCCACGCCCATACTGGCGAAGACGAAGATCAAAGGCACGCGGCGGCGCGGGGTCAGATCCAGCAGCAGGCCGCCCAGCAGCACGCCCAGCACCACCGCGTATTGCGGCAGCGAGGCCAGCCAGCCCATTTCACGCAGGGAGAAGCCCCGGGCCTGCTGCAAATAGGCCGGCAGCCAGTTGCTGCTGCCCCATAGATAGGCGAGAAAAGCGGCGGTGAGCAGGGTCATGGTCAGGATGTGGCGGGTGTGGAAGGCCCCCCGGAACAGATCGGCCACGGTGGCGAGCGCGGCGCGCGGGGACTCCGGCCGCGGCAAGGCGGCGTAAGAGAGGGGCATGCGCACGAAGGCCAGCACCAGCGGCACGCCCAGCAGCACATTGAGCAGACCCAGCAGGTGGAAGGACGATTCCCAGTCCAGCAGCGCCACGGTGTAGCCGATCAGCGGATAGCCGACCGCCAGCCCGAGGCCGGTGCCCATATTGAACAGGGCGTTGGGCTTGCCGCTTTCCCCGCTGTCGAAGTGGGCCTTGATATAGGAGGAGCCCAGCGCGAACAGCGGCCCTTCGGCGAAGCCGAGCAGCGCGCGCGACGTCAGCAACATGCCGTAGCTGTTGAACCAGGGCGAAACAAAGGTGATCAGCCCCCAAAGGCACAGCCCGTAGATCAGGCTGCGGCGCACGCCGAACAAAGCGGCGCAAAATGGGGTGAACAGGATGGCGGACAGGCCGTAACCGGCCATGAAGGCGGTGGCCAGCAAGCCTTGCGCGCCGCGATCGTGCACGGTGATGCCCAGGTGGCGCAGAAAGTCGTTCTGGGTGATCAGCACCGCGATATTGATCCGGTCGACGTAGGAAATGGCGACCACCAGGAACAGCGTGGCCACGCCCAGCCAGCGTTGATTGCGTGTGTTCATTGCTCTTTCTCCTATTGCGTGGGGCGGTCTTGTCGCCGCTCGAGGCGCGCCGGCGGCGGGCGCAAAGGCTCCCCGCCGGCCCGCTTGGGGCCGGTTGTGATGAAGGGGGAGACCGTCGCGCCCATTGCGGGCGCGCGTTTAGAGATCCAGGACCAGCTGCCGGCTCTTGCAGCCGGAGACGCAGATCATCATGGTGTTGCCGGCCTGGCGTTCGGCCGGGCTCAGCACCGAGTCGCGGTGCTCCGGCTCGCCGTCCAGCACCCGGGTTTCGCAAGCGCCGCAAATGCCTTCCCGGCAGCTGCAGTCCACCTTGACGCCGTGGGCCAGCAAGGCGTCGAGCAGGGATTGGCCGGCGGCCACATTGAGCTTGCGCCCGCTTTGGGCCAGCACCACTTCGTAGGGCGCGCGTTCGGCGGCGTCGGCCTGCGCGGCGGGCTTGGCGGCGAAGCGTTCGATATGGACATGGGGCAGGGCCAGGTCCGCGCATATTTGCTCAAAGCTGTCCAGCATGGGGCCGGGGCCGCAGCAATAGAAATGGCTGTCGGCGGGGAAGCGCTCCAGAAAGCCGGCGAGCTTGGGCGGGCAGCCGGCTTCGGCGTCGATATGCCAGTCTATCGGCTGGCCGCCGCGGGCGATGTCGTCGGCCAGGGCCGCCTGTTCGCGGGCGCGGGCGCAGTAGAGCAGGCTGACCGGCCGGCCCAGTTCGCGCATCCGCGCGTACATGCTGTAGATGGGGGTGATGCCGATGCCGCCGGCGATCAGCACGGTTTGGCCGGCGCTTTCTTCCAGCCGGAAATGATTGCGGGGCGCGGAGGCCGGCAGTTCCGCGCCGACGCGCAGCTGCTGATGGATGTAGAGAGAGCCGCCGCGGCTGGCGCGGTCCAGCTGGACGGCCACCACGTAGGCGCGCGGCGCGCAGCGCGGCGTGACCAGCGAGTAGCTGCGCGCCATGCCGTTGGGCAGGTGCAGATCGATGTGGGCGCCGGCCTCGGCTTGCGGCAGCGGGCCGCCGTCCGGCCGGGCCAGCTCCAGGCTGAGCACGCCGTCGGCTTCGCGACGCATCGCCTCCAGGCGCAGGGTGAGCAGGGTTTGAGTCATGGCGGGATCTCGTTGCGGGCGCGGAGCGGCATGGCCGCTCCGACGCGGGGTTCAGCCTTGAGCGGCGGCCATTTGTTCGGCGGCGAGGCGGCGCAGATAGCGGCGCTGACGCACGATGCCCATATCGTGTTGGTACAGGAACTCCCGGTCCCAGGCGTCCAGCTCCATGTTTTCCAAGGCTACACGGTCTTGTTCCAGCACCTGCCAGTGGCGCGCCTCCAGCCGGTTTTTATACAGAAAGCGCCAGGTGTCGCGCTGCCAGCCGCTGACCTTGCGGCAGCGCCAGAACACCACGGCGCACAGTTCGCGGCTGATCGGGGTGTACATGCCGATGATGGTGAAGTTGCCGCCGGGGCCGCCGGTCTTGGGATAGGGGATTTCCAGCCGGTGCCACATCGCCGTGCCGTCGTCTATGAGTTCGGTCCAGTCGAAGTTGACGTTTTTTTGGCCGGTTTTTTCAAAGACGAAGCCTTGCTCCAGGTCCCGGATGGCGAATTCGGCCTGGCTGGCGCCCTCGGACATGGTGTGGGATTGCTTGTGCAGGAAGGCGCCGTGCATCGGGTCCATCACATTGTCGGCCACGTAGCGGTAGTCGTTGCCCCATTCCACATAGCAGGGAAAGTGGCTCCATTCGTCGGAGTTCAGATACTCCGGCAGCCGCAGCGGAGGCGGCGCGTCCACCTCTTGGCTGGCGTTGTAGATGAAGATCATGCCGGCCTGCTCCTCCACGTGAAAAGCGCGAGCGGCCTTGGCGCCTTCCAGCTTGCAGCCGGGGCTGCCCGGCACCCGGGTGACGGTGCCGCGGCAGTCCACCTCCACGCCGTGATAGGCGCAGCCCAGGCGGTCTCCCAGCACAAAGCCCATGGACAGCGGCGCGCCGCGGTGCGGGCAGTGGTCTTCCAGACAGTGGACCTTGCCGTTGGCCGGCTCGCGCCACAGCGCCAGCTTGTATCCGAGGCGACGCAGGCTGACGGCGCGGTCGCCGACGAAGCGGGACGGACAGACCATGTGCCAGCGGTCTTTGAGGCCCTTGGCCAGATAGGCGTCGATTTGTTCCATGCTGAAATCGCTCATGATGTTCTCCTCGATGGGTTTATTGAGCCAGGCGCGCCATTTCGGCGCGGAACAGCGCTTCGTTCCAGCTGCCGCCGTTGGGCGCGGACGGGCCGTGCTGGTTCAGGTGGGCAAGCAAGGCGTTCAGATCGTGGATTTCCTGCGCGTAAGCGCGCTCCAGGGCGTCGCCCAGCAGATCTTCGTAAGGCGTGGGGGCGGTTTGCTGCGCCTGGCGGGGCTCCAGATAGCGGGACGGGATGACTCGGCTCATGGGGTTCTCCTTGGGACAGGGTGCGGTTTAGCGGTCGGTTTCGCCGGTTTTGTCGGTGAGAAAGCCCCGGCGCGGGGTCTCTGCGTGTTTGGGGCGGCGGGTGTGGCCGTCCAGGCCGCCGGTCACCGCCCATTCCGCGAAGCGTTCCGGCCCGGGCTCGAAATCGCGCGGCTGCCAGGCTTCGGTCAGTTCGTCCTCGTCGCTGTAGTACTCGACCAGGCCGCCGGCCGGGTTTTCGAAGTACCAGAAGTAGGCGGAGGAGATGGGGTGGCGGCCGGGGCCCAGTTCGGTTTTCCAGCCGAGCCGGTCCATGGCGAGGCCGCCGCCTATCACTTCGTGTATGTCGCGCACCGCGAAGGCCACGTGGTTGAGGCCTTTCTTGCCGCTGGGCAATTGCAGCAGGAATAGGTCATGGTGGCCGCCGCGCGGCGCGCAGCGCAGGAAGCTGCCGCGTTGCGGGTATTGGTCGGACAGGGCGAAGCCCAGCCGGTCGCAGTAAAAGCGCACCATGGCTTCGCGCTGGTCGACGAAGAGCACCACATGACCCACTTCTATCGGTTGGGCGCGTTCGTAAACCGGGGCGCGCTGATCCACGCGCGGCCGTTCGCTCCAGCTGTTGAAGCGGGCGCAGTCCAGTTGTAGCGGGCGCTTGCGGCTGACTTGCAGCGCGATGCTCAGGCCGCAAGGGTCCTGGCAGCGCAGCCGCTCCGCTTCGCGCCGGAAGCCGGGCAGATTGCGCAACTGCGCGGCGTATTGATCCAGATCGCCGGCGCTTTCCACGCCCCAGACCACTTCCACCAAGGTGGGCCCTTCCTCCAGGCCGGCGGGCAGTCCGGGCAGGTCCGGGTGGGAGATGCGCACCACGCAGTCGTTGAGGCTGCGGAATTCCAGTTGCTGATCGCTTTCCCGCTCCAGGCGCAGTCCCCAATCCAGGAAAAAGCGTTTGCAGGCGGCCAGATCGGCCGCGCGATAGTTCACTTCGTCTATGCCAAGCACCGCCATGGCGGATCCTCCTCTTGTTGTGAAGCCGGTGGAATGCGGTTTGTAGCCGCTGGCAAAACCGCGTAGAGAGCCTGAGCCCAGCTAGGGGTTTTGTGAGCGGACTCTTAGTTGGTCCAGGGCAGCGGTTCCGGATTCAGCCCCCAGTACACGCCTTTCTGCTCCATGTATTGCAAGATGCCGTGCCGGCCTTTTTCGCGGCCCAGCCCGCTGTCGCGCCAGCCGCCGAAAGGGGTGGCCGCCGAGAACTGCTTGTAGGTGTTGATCCATACGGTGCCGGCCTGCAGCGCGCGCGCCAGGCGCCAGGCGCGCTGCGCGTCGCGGGTCCAGACGCCGGCCGCCAGCGCGTAGACGCTGTCGTTGGCCTGGGCGATCAGATCGGCCTCGTCGTCGAAGGGCAGCGCCGCCAGCACCGGGCCGAAGACTTCGTCCCGGCATAGCCGCGCCTGGTTGTCCAGGCCGTCGACAATGGTGGGCGGGTAGTAATGGCCGCGATCAAACAGGGCGCCGCGCGGACGCTCGCCGCCGCAGAGCAGGCGGCCGCCGTCTTCCAGCGCGCGCGCCACATGGGCTTCCACCTGTTCGCGGTGGGCGGCGCTGATCAGCGGTCCCATCTGGGTGAGGGGGTCGGCCGGGTCGCCCAGGCGCAAGCGCCGGGCGCCGGCCGACAGCCGGGCGATGAAGTCGGCGTACAGCGGGCGGGCGATGAAGAGCCGGGAGCCGGCGACGCAGGATTCGCCGGAGGAGCTGAAGATGCCGTAGAGCACGCCGGCCACGGCGTGGTCGAGGTCGGCGTCGGCAAACACGATGGTCGGAGACTTGCCGCCCAGCTCCAGCGAGACCGGCATCAGTTTTTGCGCCGCCAGCGCGGCGATGTGGCGGCCGGTGGCGGTGCCGCCGGTAAAGGCCACGCGCCGCACCAGCGGATGACGCACGATGGCGTCGCCGATCAGCGAGCCCTTGCCGGGCAGCACGCTGAGCAGGCCCTTGGGCAGGCCGGCCTGTTCGCAGACCCTGGCCAGCTCCAGCGCCAGCAGTGGCGTGGCCTCGGCCGGTTTCAGCACCACGGCGTTGCCGGCGGCCAGGGCCGGAGCCAGTTTTTGCGCCTCGCTGGCGATGGGGGAGTTCCAGGGGGTGATGGCGGCCACCACGCCCATGGGCTCGTGCAGGCTCAGGCTCAGATAATCGCCGCGCGAGGGGGTGACGCTGTCTTCCAGCGTTTCGCAGGCGGCGGCGAAGAATTGAAAGGTGTCGGCGGCGCTGGCCACCAAGGCGCGGGTTTCCCGGATGGGTTTGCCGTTGTCCAGCCTTTGCAACTGGGCCAGTTCTTCGGAGCGCGCGCGGATGCCTTCGGCCACGCGGTAGAGCACCCGCGCGCGTTGGTGCGGCTTCCACTGCGGCCAGCCGCTGGCGTCGAAGGCGCGTTGCGCGCCCTGGACGGCTTCTTCCACATCGTCCAGGCTGGCGGCGTGCAGACAGGCCACGGCTTCGTCGGTGGCGGGGTAGCGGCTGTGATAGAGATCGCCGCGGCCTGGCCGCCACGCGCCGGCAATGCAAATGGGCAGGGGGGAGGAGAGTGTGCTCATGATGGCTCCTAGATGGCGATGGCCCGGACATGGTTGAGCAAGGCTCGGACCACGCTGTAGACCGTGAGGGCGGAGGTTTTCGGATTGCCGGGCAGCGCTTGGCCTTGCAGGCTGAGACTGAGCTCGCCGAAGCCGCCGCGGGCGTCTATGCAATGCTGGTTGCCGTGGGCGGCCGGGTCGGCGTAGAGCCGGACCTGCACCCGGTCCAGGCCCAGGCTGGCCAGCGCCACGGTGGCGGCGACGTTGGCGTTCTTGGGAAAACGCCGCGCCGCTTCCCGCGCGCTGCCGGAGAAGATCAATTGCGCCTGGCTCAAGGCCGCCAGATCCCAATCCCGTTCCGCCGGCGTGCCGCGCCAGGCCAGCGGCGGCTTGCGGCCGGTGTAGCTCACCTGTTCCAGCCCCCCAGACGAGCGGCGGCCAGCGCGTCGATGGCGCCGACGGCGCCGGAGAGCAGGCGCGCTTGCGCGCCGCCGCGCCGGGCCGCCTGTTCCAGCCGTTCCGCCAAGCCGTCTTCGGTCAGCGCGCCGGCGGAGACGATCAGGCAGTCGATGCCGCGCTCCAGCGCCGGCAGCACGTGTTGGGCGACGGCGGCGTGGCCGGCGCATTCCACCAGCAGATCCGGCGCGGGCGCGTCCGGGTCCAGCGCGCGCCGCGGCCTTGCCTGCGGGGCGAGGCGGGCCAGGGTGTCGCGGACGCGGGCGTCGTCCGGCGCGGGCACCAGCACCTGGCCGACGCGCAGGGCCGGCTCCGCCGCGATCCCTTCCAGCACGCCGGCGCCGACGGCGCCGCAGCCCACCAGGGCGATGTCCAGCACGGGTTTGGGAGGAGAGCGGTCCATGGGCTCAGTCCTGTTGCTTGGTGGGCGGGCCGGCGAAGACGCTTTTGAAGCGGCCTATCGCCAGCATGTCGATTTCCAGCAGGAAGGGGCCGCTGTGCTCCAGCGCCGCGGTCAGCGCCTGATCCAGCTCCTCCAGCCGGCTGACCTTGCGGTGCGGCAGCCGCAGCGAGGCGCACAGCTGGGCGTAGTCCGGGGTGTGCAGGTCCACATAGCAGCGGCGGCCGCCGTAGTGGGCGTCCTGGATGTTCTTGATCACGCCGTAGCCCTGGTCGTTCATCAGGATCATCACCAGATCCGCCTGCTCCTGAACCGCGGTGGCCAGCTCGCCCAGATTGAGGATGAAGCCGCCGTCGCCGGCCAGGCCCAGGGTTTTGCGGCCGCTGCCGTAGGCGGCCGCGCCGATGGCGGCGCCTATGCTCATCGCCAGCCCCTGGCCGATGCCGCCGCCCAGCGCGTGGACGCCGGCGGTGGCGGAGAACAGCCGCAGCTGGCGGTTGCCCCAGGTGCTGTTGGAGACGGTGACGTCGCGCACCCAGTTGAAGTCGCGGCCGATGCGGGCTTGCAAGGTTTCCACCAGGCGGCGATAGGGGCCCAGCCCGTCCAGCAGCGCGTCCACGGCGGCCTGGCGCGCGCGCCACAGATCGGCGGGCAGGGCCGGGTCCACGCGCATCCGGCCTTCCAGCCGGTTAGCCAGCCCGTCCAGCGCCAACGCGGCGTCGCCGCAGACGAAGACGTCGTCGACGTAGCCGCGGCCTTCCGCCGCGGGGTCCGCGTCGATGCGGTACAAGGGGCGCGGCAGTTTGAGCTGGTATTTCAGGGTTTCATTGCCGCGCAGGCGGGAGCCGACCACCAGCATGGCGTCGCAGCTTTGATAGAGGGCCTCCACCGGCGGGTGCAGGTTGTAAGCGCCCAGGCTGCGTTCATCGTCTTCCGGCACGATGCCGCGCCCCTGGGTGCTGCTGACCACGCCAAAACCCAGGCGCAGCAAGCGCTGAGCCGCGTCGGCCGCGCCGCGCGCGCCGCCGCCCAGCCACAGCAGCGGCCGGCGCGCCGCGGCCAGCCGGTCCGCCAGCGCGTCGAGTGCGGCCTCGGACGGGACGGCGATCAAGGGCGGCAGCGGCGCGAGATCGGCCGGCAGCGGGATGCGCTCGGCCTGGATGTCGATGGGGATTTCTATGCTGACCGGTCCGCAGGGCGCGCTCAGCGCGGCGCGCGCCGCCTGTTTGAACACGCCGACCGCGGTTTGCGCGTTGCGCACGCGGAAGGCGGCCTTGGACACGGCGCGCAGCATGCCGAGCTGCTCGGGCGCTTCATGGATGTAGGCCAGCTCCTGGTCCAGATAGGGCGTTTCGATCTGGCCGGTGATGTGCAGCAGCGGCGTGCCGGCGGTCAGCGCCTCCACCATGCCGCCGGCGGCGTTGCCGGCGGCGGTGCCGGTGCTGGTCAGACAGACGCCCAGCCGCCCGGTGGTGCGGGCGCAGGCGTCGGCCATATTGGCGGCGCCGGCCTCTCCGCGCGCCGGCACGAAACGGATGCGGCCGCGTTGGTTCAGCGCGTCGAGTATGGGCATATTGTGGATGGAGATCACCCCGAAGGCGGCTTTGACGCCGCAGTTTTCGAGGAAGATCGCCAGCGCTTCGCCGACGGTGACAGTGTGTTTATCGGGCATGACGCGACAGGCCTCCAGAGATGTCGAGATGGCTTCCCGTGGTGTAGGAAGAGAGCGGGGATGCGAGGAAGAACACGGCTTGGGCGGCCTCTTGCGGCAGGCCCAGCCGGCCGAGCGGAATTTGTTTGCGCGCGGCGAGCGCGGCGCTCCATTGGTCCCAGTCTTGTGTTGGGTCCTCGCGCTCGGCGAAGCGTCGCCGCCATTGTCCGGAGTCGACCAGGCCGATCAGGATGCCGTTGACGCGCACGCCGCGCGGGGCGAACTCGGTGGCCAGCGAGCGAACCAGATTGAGCACGCCGGCACGGGCGGCGGAGGTGGCGACCATATGCGGTTCCGGCTGCAGGGCCAGCAGCGAGTTGACGCAGACGATGGCGGCCGGCGCGCGGCGCTCCAGCTGCGGCAGGAAGCCGCGGGTGGGATGGATCACCGACAGGAATTTCAGCCGCAGTTCGTCCAGCCAGTCTTCATCGCTGGTGTCGGCGAAGGTGGACACGCGGCCCTGGCCGGCGTTGTTGACCAGGATGGACGCCGGGCCCAGCTCGGCCTCCGTTTCCGCGGCGAAGGCGTTCACCGCTTCGCGGTCGAGCACGTCGCAGGCGCGGGCCAGCAGCCGGGCGGCGGGGAAGCGTTGCCGCAGCAGGGCTTCGGTCTGAGCCAGCCGGGCGGGATCGCGGCCGCAAAAAGCCACCGCGGCGCCGGCGGCGAGAAATTGCTCGACGCAGGCGAGGCCGATGCCGGAGGAGCCGCCGGTGACGACGGCGACGGACTGATCAAGATCGCAAAAGCTCATCGGAGGCTCCGTTCACAGGTGGATGACTTTGCCCATGCCGCCGCCGGCGTGGCCCAGCGCGCGGGACAGTTCGGCGGCGGCGGCGCGGATGTGGCCGGCCAGCGCATCGGCTTGGCCGGGCTCCAGTCTGGGCATGGGGAGGGTGGCGCCGATGGCGGCGATGATGGCGCCGCCGTGGTTGCGCACCGGAGCCGCCACGGTGGAAATATTGGTTTCGAAGAAGCCTTCGCCCACCAGGCAGGAGCGCTCCCGGTCTTGCTGCAGCAGGTGGAACAGCTCCAGCGTGTTGCGCGGGGTCTGGCTGGAGTGGATGTCCAGATGCTCTTCCGGATACAGCTCGCGCAGTTTCTCCAGCGGCAGCTCCGACAGCAGGATGCGGCCGAACACGGTGGCGTGAGCGGGCAGCCGGGCGCCGATATTGATGTTGGAGGCGATCCAGGACGGTGGGTTGACCTTGGCGACGTAGACGATGGAGCGTCCGTCGCGCACCACCAGGCTGCAGGCGTGGCCGATCCGGTCGCGCAGCCGGCCCAGCACCGGCAGGCCCAGTTCGGTCAGTTCCAGCGAGGACAGGTATTCGAAACCCAGACGCAGCACGGCGATGCCCAGCCGATAGTCGCGGCCGCCTTCCGCGCGTTCGATGAAGCCCAGCTGTTCCAGCGTGGCCAGCATGCGGAACACGGTGGAGCGCGGCAGCGCCAGCCGGCGCGCCAGCTCCGGCGCGCTCAGCGTGGGCTCGCCGCGGCTGAATTCACCCAGCAGGCGCAGGCCGCGCTCCAGGGCCGGCACGGTATAGCGGGCGGCCGCGTCGTTGAGGTTCTGCTCATCCATGATGGGCTTCCTTGGTGTGGGGGTGGGACGGGGCGAGAGCGGCGCTGAGCAAGTCGGCGAGCGCCGCCGGCGCCTCCACGTGACAGGCGTGGCCGCAGCCGGGAATCAGATGGAAGGGCGCGTTGAAGGCGGCGGCCACGGCCTGGCAATCCGCCGGCGGCGTGGCCAGATCGCGCTCGCCGCAGAACACCGTCACCGGCAGCGGCGACGGCGCGTAGCGGGCGATGTCGTCGCCAGTCAGCAGTTCGACGGCTTGGCCGTAGCCGTCCTCCTTGAGTTGGGCCATATTCCAGCGCACCCAGGCGCGCGCGGCGGCGTCGGCGGAGGCGGAGAGCAGCCTGGCCGGCGCCTGGTCCGCCACTTGGGCCAGGCCCTGGGCGTGCAGCGCGCGCAGCCGTTCGCCGCGGATGCGCGCGCCGTCGGCGCGCCGATCGGCCGCGCCGTAGCCTTGGGCCGGCGAGACCAGCAGCAGCCGTTCCAGCCGCTGCGGATGCCGGCGCGCATGGGCGGCGGCCATCAGTCCGCCCAGGGAATGGCCGACCAGCGCGCAGCGGGTGACGCCGGCGGCTTTGAGAAAGCCTTCCAGCGCCTGCGCGTAGTCGTCTGCCTTGGGGCGGGCCTGCGGCAAGGGCTGGTGTCGCCGTAGCCGGGGGCGTCCCAGGCCAGCACGCGGGCGCGGGGGCGAGCGCGGCGGCCACCTCCATCCAGCTGGCCGAAGTGGAGCCTATGCCGTGCAGCAGCACGACGGTGGCGTCGCCGGCGCCGCATTCGCGGTAGGCGACGACGCGGTCGTTCACCTGGAGCCGGCGTTCCGGAAAACATTGGCGCAAGCGTCGGCGCAGTTTGAGGAGCAGGGTTTCATCGGCGTTAGCGGGCAGGTCCAGTGCGCTCATGGCGGTTTTCCTTCAGTGCATGACGAAACCGCCGTTGACCGCCAGCAATTGGCCGGTGACGAAGCGGGACAGGTCGGATAGACAGAACAGCACGGCGCCGCAGACGTCGTCCGGGGTTTGCGGCCGTTCCAGCGCGCGTTGCGACACATAGTGGCGGTGGCGCTCGGCCGCCACCTGCTCGGTGGCCTCGCCCAGGGTCAGCCCGGGCGCGACGGCGTTGACGGTGATGCCGGCCGGCCCCAGTTCGCGGGCCAGGCTGCGGCTCATGGCGATGACCGCGCCCTTGCTGGCGGCGTAGGCCAGCAGCCGCGGCGCGCCCCACAAGGCGGTGTCGGAAGCGAGGTTGACCACCGCGCCGCGCCCGGACGCGCCCAGCGCTTTGGAACAGGCCATGGTCATCAGCCAGACGCCGCGCACGTTCACCGCCATCACCCGGTCCCAGCACTCAATATCCAGCTCGGCGGCGGAGACGCCGCCGGAATCGGTGACCGCGCCGTTGTTGACCAGGCCATCCAAGCCGCCCAGGCGCTGGACGGCGTCCTCGGCGCAGCGGCGGATGGCGTCCGGGTCGGCCAGATCCAGCGGCAGCGCCCAGGCTTGATGCCCGGCCGCGCGCAGTCGTTCGGCCTGGGCCTGCGCCTGTTCATGGCGCAGGTCCGCTATCGCCACCGCGGCGCCTTCGCGCGCCGCGCTTTCGGCGAAGGCGAGCCCCAGGCCGCGCGCGCCGCCGGTGATCAGAATGCGTCTGTCCTTGAGGTTGTCCGGCATGAAATCTCCTTGATAGGGTTGGCGTGGGCGTGAGGCCGTTTGCGGATTAGAAATGCCATTCCAGATTCAGGCTGGGCGTATTGGTGTCGATGCCGGGACCGCCGCTGTTGCCGTAGGTGTTGCGGCGCAGCTCGTAACCCAGGCCCAGCCAGAGCGCGTTCTTGGCCTTGAAGGCCAGCAGGCCGATATCGGCCATCAGCGAGGGGCGGATCAGGTATTCGGCGGCGGTGTCCCGGTTCTGGTAATCCTTGCCCTTTTTGGCGTTGTAAAAGGCGTAACCCTGGAATTTCAGCGGCAGCCCGGCCCACTGGAAAGGCAGACCCCAGGCCAGTTCCAGGCGCGGAAAGGGATCGAAGGCGACGCTATTGCTGTTGCCCGCCTGGCGGCAGGGGTTCAGGCCGCATTCGCCCCATTCCCGCGCGTAGAGCAGGGCCAGATTGAGGTAGCCGGGCACGTCGAACTGCGCGGTGGGGCCGATGACCAGCATGCGTTTGGCCGGGGAAAAGGCGGAGTTCTTGGTTTCCACGTCGAAGCCGGCTTGCAGCGAGAAGTCGCGGATCGGGCCGAAGTCGGCGGTGCTGCCGCTGAGCTTTTTCCATTGCAGCTGATGGCGGTAGGCGAGATAGAACTCGGTGGCGCCGTTGTCCGCGCCGGAGCTGGACGGGTCGGCGCCGTTGGAGCGCAGGTAATCCAGCACGAAGAAATTGCTGCCTAAGCGATAGGCGGAACTGTGGTTGAGGGTGAGGATTTGTTTGCGGATGTCCCGGTTGTTGCCGGGCTCCTGATAGGCGTTGCCGAAGCGGTAGCCGATGAAGGTGTCGGACCAGTCCGCGGCGTAGGCGGGCGCGGACAGGGCCAGGCAGAGCGCGGCCAGCGTCCGGGGGCGTCGGATGCGGGACGGTCGAGTACAGGGCAAGCGGATAGGGGGCATTGCTGTTTCTCCTCATAAACCTGGTCGTCATTGAATGCGCCGGTTTTTATTTTTGTTCCACCTATAAAACAAGGATTTATTTGTGGAACATGATCGACTTTATGAGGTGAAAACCGAGCAAAATATTAGGGTTTTCCCTAATGTTTGGCCTGGGTTCGGCTTGCCTAGGCTATAGAAGATTTCATTAATGAAATCATGTTTCATAGACGGAACAAATGGGACGCCCAGCGCCGCGCCCTGCGTTCCGGTTTCGACATTCCAGCCTGCGAGCAGGCTGCCCGCCGTTGAAAGACCTCCATGAACAATGATCGTTTGAATGAATTGGTGCGGGAGGCTCTGCCTTCCTTGGCCAGGCCGGCCGGCAAGAGCTTTGCCGAGTGGATGGCGTCGCGTTGCGTGTTGCGCTCCACCCGCCGTTACGACTGGGACGCCTTGAAGTTTCAGGCGGATTTCAAGCCGGAGTACGGCCGCGCGCAGATGCGCTATGTCGGCACCGGCGCCACCGGGGTGGCCGCCGACGGCAATACCGTGCCGGCGGTGCACTTCACTTTTTCCACGATGAAGATTCCGCCCGGCCATATCGGCCCCCTGCATCTGCACACCGACGCGGAGGAGATCTTCTTTGTGTTGCAAGGCACGGTGAAGCTGTTTTGCGAATCTTTGGAAGGGGAGCGTTGGGAGGCGGTCGTCGGCCCGCGGGATCTGATCTCGATTCCGCCGGGGATCTACCGCGGCGAAGAGAATGTGGGCGACGACGACGCCTTGCTCTGTGTGATGGTGGGATCGCCGCGGCCGATGACGCCGACTTACCGGCCGGACGACCCCTTATCCAGGATCAAGCGCTGATGGCCTGTCGCTGACACGTTGCGCTCAAAACAAAAGCCGCCCGGCGCATGGCGCCGGGCGGCTTTGGGCACTGCGAAGCAAGAGGGCGCTTAGGCGCGCTTCTTGAATTCGTTGGTGCGGGTGTCGATTTCGATCTTTTCGCCGGTGTTGACGAAGGCCGGAACCTGAACTTCGAAGGTGGTGCCCACCAGGCGAGCCGGCTTCAGCACTTTGCCGGAGGTGTCGCCGCGCACGGCCGGTTCGGTGTATTCCACTTCGCGAACCACGGTGGTCGGCAGTTCAACCGAGATGGCCTTGCCGTCGTAGAAGGTCACTTGGCACACTTCTTCCATGCCGTCGACGATGAAGTTCAGCGTGTCGCCCAGGTTGTCGGCTTCCACTTCGTACTGATTGAATTCGGTGTCCATGAACACGTACATCGGATCGGCGAAGTAGGAGTAGGTGCAGTCCTTGCGGTCCAGCACGATGACGTCGAACTTGTCGTCGGCGCGGTATACGGCTTCGCTGCCGGCGCCGGTCAACAGGTTCTTCATCTTCATTTTCACAACGGAGGCGTTGCGGCCGGATTTGCTGAATTCAGCCTTCTGCACGACCATCGGGTCGCTGCCTACCATGAATACGTTGCCGGCGCGGAGTTCTTGTGCGGTTTTCATTACTAAAAGTCCCAAACTCTTGATTGAAGTCGGAAAAAAAGGTTTCCGAAAAACGGCGTATTCTAGCCGATTTCCCGGACAAAGTGCAGCAGTCTGTCGCCCAGATCGCCGTCCGCCAGCAATTTTTCCGGCCAGGCGGCGGCATGCTCGCGCCAGGCGGGCAGCCAGGCGGCCAGTTCCGTCCACGCGGCGGCCATGTCGGCGCCGTGGTTCCAGGCATGGCTGGCGGCGCTCAGCGCCTGCGCCGCGCCGGCGGGCAGCGCCGCGCCGTACTGTGACAAAAAGGCATCAAGCTTGGCCAGATGGGCGGCGTCGTCCTGCGGGTAGATGTGCCACAGAAACGGCCGGCCGGCCCATTGCGCGCGCACGAAGCTGTCTTCGCCGCGCACCAGATTGAGGTCGCAGGACCACAGCAGCAGGTCGTAGCTGTCCTGGTCGGTCATCGGCAGCACCTTGACCGTCAGCTGGCCCTGGCGCGCCAGCATGCCGGCGCGCAGCGGGTGGCCGAAGACGCGGGCGGCGTCCGGCAGCGCCTTGCCTTCCGGCAGCAGGCAGGTGACCGGACGCTCGCCCAGCGCCCAGGCGGCCAGCAGGCTGGTGACCGCCGGGTTTTCATAGGCGAACAGGCTGACCCGCCACTCGTCCGCGGCCGGCTCGGGCAGTTCCAGCAGCTGCCAGTAGGCGCGGCGGGCCAGCGCGTCGTCCTGCCATTGGCGGCGGACGTCGAGCAGGCCCTGTTCGCAGATCAGGCCGCCGGTGTCGGCCTCGAAGCCGGGAAAAAAGAAGTGCTTGGTCAGCGGCAGCCGCGGATGCGGCGAGGGCTGGCGGTGGCAGCCACGGGTCCAGTCTTCCGCCGACAGGTATTCCAGATTGATCCACACCGGCTTGACCGCCTTGGCGGCCATCGCCTGTTCAAAGTGCTCCGGCAGCCGGCAGCCGAAGGCCTCGATCACCACCTCGGCGGGCACGGTGTCCGCGGGCGGGCCGTCCGCCGGCCAGTGGCGGACGTCGATGTCGGCCAGACGCTGGGCCGGCAGGGCCGGGTCCAGATCGGGCGCAATGCGGGCGAAGCTGGCCAGGTCGTCCACCCATAGCCGCACTTCCAGGCCGAAGTCGTGGGCCAGCCGGCGCGCCAGCCGCCAGGCGACGCCGATGTCGCCGTAGTTGTCGACCACGGCGCAGAAGATATCCCAGTGTTTGCGTTCCATTGGCGGTGCCGCGCGTGAAAATGGCGGCAGCTTAGCACGCCGCCGCGGGTTCATGAAAAACCCCGCGCCGGAGCGCGGGGTGGCATAAAGATTAAGACGCCGCGGACAAAGGCCTGAGTTCGTAGCGTGGGCAAGTCCTTTGGGCTTGTCCACGCTACAACTAGATCAAAACGCGGTGATTGCTTTTAGAACTGGTTTACGATCTCGCGAGCTAAGGCGAGACAAGGCGAAAACGGCTGAGAAAGCGGAATGTACGCGTGGTACATGAGCATTTCGAAGGTGTTTTCAACGCCGTATCGCCGACGCGCAGCAGATCGTAAACAGGTTCTTAGAAAATGGACATCCACAGGCCGGCGGTGGTCGCGGTCATGAAACCCGCCATCACCGCGGCGGCCAGCGCGCGCATGCCGATCTGGGCCAGTTCCTTCTGCCGCGACGGCGCCAGCGCGCCGATGCCGGCGACGCAGATGCCCACCGAGCTGAAGTTGGAGAAGCTGGACAGCGCGAAGGTGGAAATCAGGATGGCTTGCGGCGACAGGGTGCCGGCGGCCTTCATCTTGGCCAGGTCCAGATAGGAGATGAACTCGTTGACCACGATCTTCTGGCCCAGCAGGCTGCCCACTTCCAGGGTTTCGTGCCAGCTCACGCCCATCATGAAGGCGAACACGCGGAAGGCCTGGCCAAACAGGTATTGCAGCGTCAGGCCGTCGAACACGCCGTTGGTGGAGGCCTTGATCATTTCGTTGACGCCCAGCGCGGCGCCGATGCCGTCCTTCACCACGAAGTTGGCCAGCGCGATCATGGACACGATGGCCAGGATGATGGTGGCCACCGCGGCGGCCATCTTCATGCCGGACATCGCGCCGTTGACGATGGCGTTGATGAAGCTGCCCTGATCGTCGTCCTGGCTGTAGTCCAGCTTGTCGCTGGAGGCGTGGTCGCGGTCGGTTTCCGGGTAGATGATCTTGGCGAACACCGCGGCGGCCGGCGCGTTCATGAAGGAGGCCATCAGCAGATAGGTGGCGAACTTGGCTTGCTCCGCCGGATTGCTGCCGCCGAGGAAGGCGACGTAGGCGGCCAGCACGCCGCCGGCCAGCGTGGACATGCCGGCGATCATCACGCAAGCCAGCTCGGAGCGGCTCATGTGCTGGATGTAGGGGCGGATCAGCAGCGGGGCCTCGGTCTGGCCGAGGAAGATGTTGCCGGCCACGGTCAGGCTTTCCGGGCCGGACAGCTTCATGCTGCGCTTCATCACCCAGGCCATGCCGGCCACCACGCGTTGCAGGATGCCCAGATGGTAGAGCAGGGCGCTGAAGGCGGAGAAGAAGATGATGACCGGCAACACCATGAAGGCGAACAAAAAGCCCATGCTGCCGCTGGGTTTGGCCAGGTCGCCGAACACGAAGCTGGCGCCTTCGCCGGAGAAGGTCAGCACTTTGGCGAAGCCGGAGCCGAAGGCTTCGAACACCGCGCGCGCGGCGGGCACGTAGTTGATGACCAGGAACAGCGAACTTTGCATGATCAGACCGATCAGCACGATGCGCCAATTGATGGCTTTGCGATTGGTGGACAGCGCATAGGCGGTGCCCAGCAGGAACAACATGCCGACGAGAGCTTGTAAGGTATTCACGAACAACCCTGAGATGATGGTGCGGAAGTTGACAAGCCGGCGCGCGGCGCCGGACAAGGCGGATCCAACGATTATTAGATGATGATTAGCTAATATTGCTCAAGGGGCGCGATTTTACAGCAAAAATCGGATAACGAAAGCGATTGCGACGCTTTGCCCTTGATTTTATTCGATTTGGGTGAAGATTGGTCCGGCGGCGGGACATGCGGGCGCGCCGCGTCGGAGCAAAAAAATCCCGGCGCGGGGGCGCGCCGGGAGGGGTTTGGGCGAGCGCGGGGCTTCAGTCCTGCCGCGGCGTCTCGTCCTTGGCGTCCTTGGGCTTGTCGTCGTCCATCAGGATGCGGTGGGCCGGGCCTTCCATGTCGTCGAACTGGCCGTTGCGGGTGGCCCACCAGAAAATGCCGCCGATGACGAAGGCCAGCACCAGGCTGAGCGGGATGAGCAGATACAGGCTTTCCATCAGGGTCTCCGTTTGACCAGTCGGAGGGCGTTGCCGACTACGATGAGGGAGCTGGACGCCATGCCCAGGCTGGCGATCCACGGCGTGACATGGCCGGCGATGGCCAAGGGCAGCGCCACGATATTGTAAGCGGCGGCCCACCACAGGTTTTGACGAATCACAGACAAGGTCTTGCGCGACAGCTCGAAAGCGCTGGCGATCAGCCCCAGCCGGTCGCCTATCAGCACCATGTCGCCGCTGGCGCGCGCCACGTCGGTGCCGCCGCCCATGGCGATGGATACGTCGGCCTTGGCCAGCACCGGCGCGTCGTTGATGCCGTCGCCCACCATCAGCACGCGCTTGCCGGCGGCTTGCAGCCGGCCGACATAGGCCAGCTTATCCTCCGGCGCGGCGCGGGCGATGTGGGCGTCCATGTCCAGCTGGCGCGCCAGGCTGGCCACCGCGCCGGCGCCGTCGCCGCTGAGCAGGTGTACGCGCAGGCCGCGCTGTTTCAGCTGGCGCAATAACGGCGCCGCGTCGGCGCGCACCGCGTCGCCGATGGCGAACAGCGCCACCAGTTCGGTTTCGTCCGCCAGCGCGATCAGGGTCTTGTCGCCGTGCCAGTCGGCGGCGGGCAACGGGCAGTCGCCCAGCTGGGCGGCGATGAATTCCGGCGAACCGATGCGCCAGGCGCGGCCATCCAGCTGGCCGGTCACGCCCTGGCCGGGATGGTTGCGCAGCGCTTCCGCCGCCTGCTGCGGGCCGTCGCCGGCGGCGGCCAGCAAGGCGCGCGCCACCGGGTGTTCCGAACTCTGTTCCAGCGCCGCCGCCGTGGCCAGCGCCGCCGCCGCGTCGCGGCCGGGCGCGGTCCAGCTGTCCAGCAGCCGCATATCGCCATGGGTCAGGGTGCCGGTTTTGTCGAACACCACGTCGCTGATCTTGGGCAGGGTTTCCAGCGCGTGGCCGCGGGTGGTCAGCACGCCCAGCGCCGCCAGGTGGCCGGAGGCGGCGGTCAGCGCCGCCGGGGTGGCCAGCGACAGCGCGCAGGGACAGGAAATCACCAGCACCGCCACCATGATCCACAGCGCGCGGTCCGGCTCGATATAGTGCCAGCCGATGTAAGTGCCGGCGGCGGCCAGCAGCAGCAGGGCCACGAACCAGCTGGCGAAGCGGTCGGCGATCACCGCCAGCCGCGGCTTCTCCGCCAGCGCCTGGTCCAGCAGCCGTACGATGCCGGCCAGCCGGGTGTCCTGACCGGTCTGGTCCACCCGCACCACCAGCGGGCTGGCGGCGTTGACGCTGCCGGCGATCACCGCGGCGCCGACGTCCTTGCTCACCGGCCGGCTTTCGCCGGTCAGCAGCGCCTCGTTGCTGGCGCTGTGGCCGTCCAGCACCACGCCGTCGGCGGGAATGGTCTCGCCGGGCTTGATCAGAATCACGTCGCCGGGACGCAGCTGCGTCACCGTGGTTTCCTCGCTTTGACGGCTGGCGGGCCAGCCACTGAGGCGGTGGGCGAAGGCGGGGATCAGCTTGACCAGGCTTTCGGTGGCTTCGCCGGCCTTGCGCCGGGCGATGCCTTCCAGATAACGGCCGCCCAGCAGCAGGAACACGAACATGGACACCGAGTCGAAATAGACGCCGTGCTCCACCTTGTTGATCAAGGCCCAGAAGCTGGACAGGAAGGCGGTGAGAATGCCTATGGTCACCGGGGTGTCCATGCCCACGCGCCGGGTCTTGAGGTCGCGCCAGGTGGCGCGGTAGAAGGGCACGGCGGAGTAGAGCACCACCGGCAGCGTCAGGATGAAGCTGGACCAGTGCAGCAGCCACAGGAAGTCCGGCGAAATCTCGCCGTCCGGCGCCAGGTAGATGGGCACCGCGTACATCATCACCTGCATCATGGACAGGCCGGCCGCCCACAGGCGGTTGATCGCCTGCTTGCGCTCTTTCTGGTTCAGCGCTTCCTGGCGTTCGGCGTCGTAGGGGTGGGCGCGGTAGCCGATGGCGCTGACCGCCTCCAGGATGGCGGACAGCTGAACCCGGCTATTGTCCCAGCGCACGCGGGCGCGGTGATTGCTGTAATTGATGTCGACGCTGACGATGCCGGGCAGCTGGCGGATGTGCTGCTCGTTGAGCCAGACGCAGGCGGCGCAGGTGATGCCTTCCAGCATCAAGGAGGCCTCGCGCAGGTTTTCGGCCTCGAAGCGCACGAAGCTGCGCTGCAGCTCGTCGGAATCGTAGAGTTTGATCTGCTCCAGCAGTTCGAGCGGCACCGGTTCCGCCTGGCGCGCGCCCTCGGTGCGGTGCTGATAGTAATCGGACAGGCCGGACTGGATGATGGTGACGGCTACCGCCTGGCAGCCGGCGCAACAGGTGGGCTGATCGACTTCGCGGTATTTGACCGGGAACCGGACGTCGGGCGGCACCGGCAGGCCGCAGTGGAAGCAGTTTTCACTCATGATGGCCGATTGTAATCAATCCGGCCGCGTTTGGCTTGCGCTAGCGTGTTGGAATCAGCCGCGGCAGCCCCCATTTGCTGGGGGCGTCCGGCCCGGGCTTGGAGTCGTTTAAGCCGCGTGCAATTGAGCTTCCACACCGCGCAAACTGAGCTGCTTGAGGATGCGGTTCAGGATCACGCCGTACATGGGCAGGAAGAACAGCAGGCAGATCAGCAGCTTGAAGCTGTAGTCCACCAGCGCGATCTCCACCCAGTTGGCGGCCATGAAGGGATCGCTGCTCTTGTAGAAGGCGATGAAGAAGAAGGCCAGCGTGTCGCTGATATTGCCGAACAACATGGCCGAGGCGGGGGCGATCCACCAGGTTTTCAGCTGGCGCAGGCGGTTGAACACCTGCACGTCCAGCACCTGGCCCAGCGCGTAGGCGGCGAAGCTGGCGACGGCGATGCGGGCGACGAATACATTGAAGCTGGCCAGGGCCGACGCGCCTTGCCAGGCGCCCTGGTAGAACAGGGTGGAGATCAGGTAGGAGATCGCCAGCGCCGGCAGCATCGCCGCGAAAATGATGCGGCGGGCCAGCGGCGCGCCGAATACGCGCACGGTCAGATCGGTGGCCAGGAAAATAAAGGGAAAGGTGAACGCGCCCCAGGTGGTGTGGAAGCCGAACACGGTGATGGGCAATTGCACCAGGTAGTTGCTGGACGCGATGATGGCGATGTGGAACAAGGACAGCCACAGCAGCGCGGACAGCCGCTGTTGGCGGGTAAAGCTAAACATGATGTCGGCCTTTTTATTGGATTGGGGTGAGGGAACCCAATGCAGATTCGGTTGGCCCGGTCCGGCGAGGCTGGAACAGGGCAAGGGCGGAGATGATACGCGTCTGCGTCCGCCTTGGCAAAGGTATTTGACATTGCTAATCAGTCGCTTGAGAGCGAAAGGAGGGGGTATGTTGGCAGTTGTGCAGTCGGCTCCGGGCGGAGTCGACACCTTGCGTTTGGACGAGATCGCGCCGCCGGTTCGCGCCGTCGGGCAATTGCTGTTGCGGGTGATGGCGGCGGGCGTCAACCGCGCGGACCTGGCGCAACGCGCCGGGCAGTATCCGCCGCCGCCGGGCGCCAGCCCGATTCTGGGGCTGGAAGTGGCGGGCGTGGTGGAGGAGGCGGACGCGGATTCGCGTTTCCAGCCCGGCGATGCGGTGTTCGGCCTGATCGGCGGCGGAGCTTACGCCGAATACGCGCTGCTGGACGAGGCCTTGGCCATCGCCAAGCCGGACTGGCTGTCCTGGGTGGAGGCGGCCAGCCTGCCCGAGGCCTGGATGACGGCCTGGTTCAATCTGGTGGAAAAGGCCGGCTTGCAGGCCGGCGAGACCGTGCTGGTGCACGCCGGCGCCAGCGGCGTCGGCGCGGCGGCGATCCAGCTGGCCGGTCTGTTGGGCGCGCAGGCTTTCGCCAGCGCGGGCAGCGAGGAGAAGACCGGATTCTGCCGCGAGCTGGGCGCGGCGCGGGTGTTCAACTACCGGCAAACGCCGGCCTTCGGCCCCATGGTCAAGGACTGGGGCGGCGCCGACGTGGTGCTGGACCCGGTGGGCGCCAGCTATCTGAACGACAATCTGTCGGCCTTGAAGCCGGATGGGCGGCTGGTCAATATCGGCCTGCTCGGCGGCGCCAAGGCGGAGTTGAATCTGGGCGCGCTGCTGATGAAGCGCATCGCCGTGATCGGCTCCACGCTGCGGCCGCAGCCGCTGGAGGTGAAGGCGCGCTTGGCGCGGGCTTTAGAAACCCGGATTTTGCCGGCGCTGGAGCAGGGCAGGCTGCGCGTGACGCTGGATTCCAGCTACCCCTTGGCCCAGGTGGCCGACGCGCATGCGTATGTGGAGGCCAATCGCAATCTGGGCAAGGTGGTGTTGACGCTGTTTCCGGTGCTGGCTGGGTGACAGGGCCGGGCGCGACCCGATCAACCCCGGCCGCCTGGGCCGCCGGGGTTGGTGCGCGGAGGGGGCTGAGCAAGCAATGAGCAAGCGGCCTGCCTTGGCGGCAAGTCTTTTGCCTATGGTGCTGAGCGGGGAAAGAACCGTTTGGACGATGTGTCGTCGGCCGCTTGTTTGGTGTTCTCCGGGCTCGCCTTGAGCGCTTTGTAGTTGGAGTGCGCCCAGACCGTGTATAAATTGGCCAGAAAATCGCCATACATCTGTTCCAGTTCAGCCTGGGTGATTTCAGCCTGGCCTTGTTTGCCGAACAGCACGACTTCTGCTCCCGGTTCGGGGCGCGGCTTCAAGTCCGTCACATCCGCCATAAAGGTGTTCATGGAGATGCGGCCGACAATGGGCGCTCGTTGACCGTTGATCAAAACATGGGCGCGATTGCTATAGCGACGAGGGTAGGCGTCGGAGTAGCCAACGGGAATATTGGCTAAGAGAGAGTCCCTATTTAATACATGCGTGCCATCGTAGCCTACCGGAGTATTGGCAGGATAAGGGTTCACCGAGCTCACTCTGGTTTTGAAGGCGGATAAGACCCGTCTGAAGCGCTTATCCTCTCCCATGTCGCCATAGAGCGCGCGCCCTGGACGCACCATGTCCAAATGGGAGGCCGGCACCTCCATGGTGGCGAAACTATTGGCCGTATGCAGCGTAATCTGTTTGCGATCCAGCCCGGCGGCGGCGATAAGCCATGTGGAGTCTTGTTTGAACTTGCTCAGCGAGGCCAGTACGGCTTGTCGCTCTCCCACTGGATAATGCGTTGTTATGCCGACAATCTGAAAATTGGGATTTTGGGCGATATGAATGGCGTTTTGTCGATTTTGATCGGTTGAAAGATCCATTCCATTGCGACTCATGCCGGAAGAGTTCAAGCCCAGATGAATGGGCAGCTTGATGCCGTTTTCCATCGCTATGCGGGCGGCCTGTTCCGCTTGCTCCGCATTCCCTAGCAACTCCTCCGTCTTGTAGGGGAGCGCGCCTTTGATTTCACCCGGTGTCGCGGAACGAATGCGCATCAGCCGCCCGTTAAATCCGTTTTCACGCACGACGCGCAGTTCTTCATTGCTGGCAACGCCTACGCAAGGAATTTTCTGCGCCAAAATGGTGGGCATCAATAAGGCAAGGCCATGGCCATAGGCATCGGCCTTCATGACTGCGCACAGTTGGGTTTGTTTGCCCAAGCCTTGCCGGATAAGGGATAGGTTGTGCGCAAAAGCCTGGGCGTCGATTTCCAGCCAGGCATTGCTTTGGCGGATGTCCGCCGCGGAAGCGGGCGCGCTGCTCAAGGGCGGGGCCGCTGCGCCTAGAATGGGCGCGGCTAATAGCAAGGGCGCAAGGTGATGGGGTTTGACGAGGGCGGGCATGATGTTCTCCTTTAATCCAAGAGAGACAACAAGTTTTTAACGGCGCTGAAGCGGGCGGGTTTCCCTTATGGTCATCGTTGAGAGAAACGATGCTGAGCCTAGCATGATAATGATTGCTCTCTAAGCGAGCGTGTTCTCGTCATGTTTTGCCGCAGGGTCAAACAGGGGAGGCGTTCCGGCTGATGTCGGAGAGGGGGGAGGGTGTCGAGGGGGGCGCTCGCCAAGGTTTGGGGTGCTCAAGCCTAGTGGGGTCAAGCCGATTCGGCCCCGGAAACACGGTGAAAGACACGGACAAGCCCTATGGTTTTGGTCCGTGTTCTTTGTATGTGCTTCCGGGGTGGGTGCGCTTAGAACCTGTTCATGGTTCGGCTGGGCTTCGTGAGGCGCGGCACGGTGAGTGCGGCTTCAGAATGTATACTCCGCTTCTTCAGCCGCAATACCTTGTCTCGCTCTTGCTCGCGAGAATTTGAACAGATTCTTAATCGTGCATCCGGTTCAGCTGGCGCGCGATGATGTCATGGTTCAGCCACAGCACCGGGCCGGCGGGCGCGGCGGCTTCGTGGAACATCAGCGGGCCGGTGGCGTCGATCACCAGGCTGCTCAGATGGTCGGTGATCAAGGCCTTCTTGTCCTGGTGCAGGTCCACGATGGCGTCGGAGGTGCCTATCATCACCTCGGCCAGTTCCGGGCTGTTCGGCATCGGCCAGGCTTCGAAATTGCGGAAGCCGCGCATCACCTCGCCGCTATTGAGTGCGTCTATCTTCCCCAGTACCTCTTCCAGCGTATGGCCGTCCTGCAGCAGGGCGGCGCAGGCCTGCCATTGCGCGTCGGCCCAGGCGCCGCCGTCCTCGCGCTTCAGCGCGCGCAGCAGCGCCAGCAGCGGCAGTTCCACGCCGACGAAGATGTCCGAGGAGTTGGTGCGGATTTCCGGGCAGTTGAACACCGTGGCCTTGACGCCTTGCTCCCAGGCGGCGCGGGCGACGTTTTCCAGCCGCATCTTGGCGTAGCCCTGGGTGTAGTTGGTGTAGGTCTGCCACTGGTAGTCGCCGTCGATCAGGATCTCGGTGCCGTGATAGCCGTAGGCGGTGTAGCGCACCTGGCCGCCGGCGGCTTCCAGCCGGCCGCGCAGCACGGCGCTGCCGTCTATCAGGTGCTGGAAGGTGTTGGCGGTGACTTCGTCGAAGTTTTGCAGGATCAGCTTGCCCAGATCGCTGTCCAGCAGCGCCTGGGTGGACAGGAAGCGCTCGCCGCGGCCCTTGTAGACGCGGTTGGCGATGGCCAGGAAGACCTTGGCCTTGGGAATGCCGCCGGCCATGGTGTGGGCGAAGAATACATTGCGGCCGTCGGCTATCATGCCGTCCAGCTGCGCCATCGCCTGGGCGACGCCGTCCTTGAAGCGCTGCACGCCGATTTGGCGGCATTGCTCGATGTGTTCCCAGTCCAGCTTATCGTCCTGCCAGCTTTTCAGCGTCAGGGAGGCCAGCAGTTCGGTCGGCGTCGGCGAGCCGTCCTGGTCGAAGCCGGCCATCAGCGGCACATTGATCACGCGGCCGCCGAGATTGGCTTCGGCCGCGGCCAGTTCTTCCGGGTTCAGCGGGCGCAGCTGGTTGTTTTCGTCGCGGCGGCCCACGGTCATGCCGATGATGTCCATGCCGGCCTTGCGCGCTTCATTGATCAAGCCGTTGGCGTAGCCGCGGCCGAAGAGTTCGCCGAACAGGACGAAGACGTCGCCGGGGCGGAACAGGGTGCTTTGCGGAAGCTGTCTCAGGGCGCTGGTTTGAGCCATGTCTTTATCTTTCTCGATGCGGACCGGCGCGGCGCGTGATGGCGGGCCGGTCACTTGGATGTGTTTGGAGTGATTGCTCGGATCGGGGGCATTCTACCCGCGATCCGGTTTGAGGTGTTCAGTCGGACGCCAGCGGCGACAGCGCTTCTATCAAGGCCACTTCCTGCGCGTAGCTGAGCGCCTTCATCTTGGTCAGGAGTTTTTCGCCGTCCACTTTCCATTGCTGGTCCAGCTCTTCCTCGATGATGCGCGCCTCCACCGCCAGCCACACGCCGCGGCAGGAGGCCGCGTCGTCGAAGCGCACGCCTTTTAGTACCTGGGCGATCAGGTGCAGTTCCGGATCGCTGAACTGGCGCGACAGCAGCGCCTGTTCGCGGCGCACGATCTCGGCGTAGCGGTCGCAGATCTGCTGTACCCGCGGGGCGTCGCCGTAATGGGCCGGCTCGTCGGCCGGGGCGCTCAGCGCGCCGTGCTGGAACCAGGCTTCCAGCGCCGGCTTCAGTTGCGGCAGGTCTTCATGCCAGACCCGGGTCAGTTCTTCGCGGAAGCGGGCGTTGTCGGTGAAGGACAGTTCGTCGAAGGGCATGGCCGGCACCACGCCTTCGTCCAGCGCGCGCTTGCCCACCCAGATCCGGCCTTCCTCGTCGCGGCTGACCGCGGCGCGCCAGACCGCTTGCTCTTCGGTGGCCAGGTTGTCGACGTGGATTTCGATATAGGGCGGGGCGATGTCCTGATCTTCTTCCTCGGTGACAAAGCGCAGCGTGATGTCGAACAGGCTGTGTTTGGAGATGTCCAGCAATTGCAGGCCGTCCTTGTGGCCAGCCAGCAGGTAGCGGTCGCCATCGTCGTAAACGGCCACGTCGTCTATGCCGGCGGCCGGCTTGATCAGTTGGGCGGACAGGGCGTCGGCCAGTTGGTTGGCGTCGTTGTGCTGAACGGCGTAGCCGGTGCGGTAGGCTTCGTGTTCATGCCATAAGGCGTTCCAGTCGTACATGGAGCGTTTCCTCGTCGAAGTCGGTTTGCCGCGCAGTGTACGCAAAAGCCCAGCGCTTGTCGCCCGCTGGAATTTTTGGTATGGACAGTTTTTTGTGCTATTATCCAGCGATTTTTCTGTATCCATCCTCCTTCCTAAAATGACCCGACAAATTCGCAATATCGCCATCATCGCCCACGTCGACCATGGCAAGACCACGCTTGTAGACCAATTGCTGCGCCAATCCGGCACCTTCCGCGAGAACCAGCAAGTGGACGAGCGTGTAATGGACAGCAACGATCTTGAAAAAGAACGCGGCATTACCATTCTGGCCAAGAACACCGCCATCGAATACGAAGGCGTGCACATCAATATCGTCGACACTCCGGGACACGCCGACTTCGGCGGCGAAGTTGAGCGCGTGTTGGGCATGGTGGACGGCGTGCTGCTGCTGGTGGACGCCGTAGAAGGCCCGATGCCGCAAACCCGTTTCGTTACCAAGAAAGCGCTGGCGCTGGGTCTGCGCCCGATCGTGGTGATCAATAAGGTGGACCGTCCGGGCGCGCGTCCGGACTGGGTGGTGGATCAGACTTTCGACCTGTTCGACAAGCTGGGCGCGACTGACGAACAGCTGGACTTCCCGATCATCTACGCTTCCGGCCTGAACGGCTTCGCCAAGCTGGAGCTGGAGGAAGAGTCCGACAATATGCGCCCGCTGTTCGACACCGTGCTCAAGCACGTGCCGACCCCGCCGGGCAGCGCCGACGCGCCGCTGCAGCTGCAGATTTCCGCGCTGGATTACTCCACCTACACCGGCCGCCTGGGCGTGGGCCGCGTGCTGAACGGCCGCATCAAGCCGGGTCAGCAAGTGGTGGTGATGAACCACGACGATCAAGTGGCCACCGGCCGCATCAACCAGGTGCTGGGTTACCAGGGTCTGGACCGCGTGCCGGTTGAAGAAGCCGAAGCGGGCGACATCATCATCATCTCCGGCCTGGAAGACATCGGCATCGGCGTGACCATCTGCGACAAGGAGCAGCCGGTAGGCCTGCCCATGCTGTCCGTGGACGAGCCGACGCTGACCATGGACTTCATGGTGAATTCCTCGCCGCTGGCCGGCACCGAAGGCAAGTTCGTGACCTCGCGTCAAATCCGCGACCGTCTGACCAAGGAACTGCTGACCAATGTGGCGCTGCGCGTGGAAGACACCGGCGACTCCGACGTGTTCCGCGTATCCGGTCGTGGTGAATTGCACCTGACCATTCTGCTGGAAAACATGCGTCGCGAAGGCTTTGAAATGGCCGTGGCCAAGCCGCGCGTGGTGTTCAAGGAAATCGACGGCCAGAAGAGCGAGCCGTACGAGAACCTGACCATCGACCTGGAAGACGATCACCAGGGCGGCGTGATGGAAGAGATCGGTCGTCGCCGCGGCGAACTGACCAATATGGAATCCGACGGCAACGGCCGCACCCGCCTGGAATACCATATTCCGGCGCGCGGTCTGATCGGCTTCCAGTCCGACTTCATGACCATGACCCGCGGCACCGGCCTGATGAGCCATGTGTTCGACGACTACGCGCCGGTCAAGCCGGACATGCCGGGCCGTCACAACGGCGTGCTGATCTCGCAAGAGAATGGCGAGGCGGTGGCTTACGCGCTGTGGAAGCTGGAAGACCGCGGCCGCATGTTCGTGGCTCCGGGCGAGAAGCTGTACGAAGGCATGATCATCGGCATTCACAGCCGCGACAACGACCTGGTGGTGAACCCGGTCAAGGGCAAGCAGCTGACCAACGTGCGCGCCTCCGGCACCGATGAAGCCGTGCGTCTGACCACGCCGATCAAGCTGACGCTGGAATCCGCCGTTGAATTCATCGACGACGACGAGCTGGTGGAAATCACGCCGAAGTCCATCCGCATCCGCAAGCGTTACCTGAACGAATCGGATCGTCGCAAGATGGCCAAGGCCAACGCCGCGTCCTGATCGACGCCGGTCTGGCAAAAACCGCCGTACCCTTGATGGGGCGGCGGTTTTTTTATGTCTTGGAGTGTGTGCTCGCCGTGCGGTGCTTCATGAGGCGCGGCGGGCATTGAGCGGGTTCTTAGAGCCTGTTCAAAGTCTCGCGAGCAAGAGCGAGACAAGGCGAAAACGAGCGAAAAAGCGGAATGTACACGTGGTACATGAGCACTGAGTTCGGTTTCAACGCCGTATCGCCGAAGCGCAGCGGACTTTGAGTAAGCTCTTAGTCGCTTAAGGTGTTCAGCCGTCGCCGGCAGGCGTCCGCCTCGGCCAGTATGCGTTCGAACAGCTCGGCCACGCTGGGCGCGTCGTCGATCAGGCCCTGGGCCTGGCCGATCAGCTGTACGCCCTTGTCGAGGTCGCCGTCCTCTATCGCCAGGCGGATGGACTCGGTGGCGGCGCCGAATTGAGCCAGCTGACGCAGCGCTTGCGGCTGGCTCAGCAGGCCGCCCAGCACCACTTTGGCGATGGGCATGCCCAGCTTGCGCGCGGCGGCGCTGGCGCGCCAGGCGGCGGCGAGCAGGCTGAGCGGTTTGCGTGTGGCCTGGCGGGCGGCCGGGGTGTCCATCACCCGGCACCACAGGCCGTCGAAATTCTTGGAATACAAGGTGTCGGCCACGCCGCGCTGACGGATCATCTCCTTGGTGCGCTGGTGCACCGGGCTCTCCTGGCTCATCGCCAGCCGCGTGCCCATGGCCACGGCGTCGGCACCCAGTGCCAGCGCGGCGATCAGGCCCTGGCCGTCGGCAAAGCCGCCGGCGGCGATGAGGGGCAGTTCGCTGGCCTTGCGGATGGCTGGAATTAGCGTCAGCGAGGTGACGGCGCCGCCGTGGGCGGCGGCCTCGTGGCCGGTGACCAGCAGGGCGTCGGCTCCGGACGCCTGCGCCGAACGCGCGTGCTTTTCCGTCACCACGGTGGCGATGACTTTGCCGCCGTAGGCGTGGGCGCGCTCAATCAGCCAGTCGCCTTTGCCCAGGGAAAAATTGATTACCGGCACGCGCTCTTCCAGCGCGACCATGGCGTTTTCCTTGGCGCCGGGCATCATCAACGTGCAGCCGACGCCGAAGGGACGGTCGCTCAACTCGCGCACCCGGCGGATGGCTTGTCGCGTCAGCTCCGGCGTCAGCGGGCCGGTGGCGAGTATGCCCAGGCCGCCGGCGTTGCCGACGGCGGCCACCAGTTCCGGGGTGGCGATATAACTCATGCCGGGGCAGAGTAGCGGACGCTGGATGCCGAGCAGGCGGGTGATGGCGGTTTGCATGGGGCGGGGCTCGCTTTACAATGGCGGTCTGTCGATGGCCGGTGGGGGCTGGATTGAGGCGCTGTTATTGTTGACGGCTTTTCCGGAAAATTCAAACGATTGTTTAAATATGTTGCTGATCGTGTTGCTGGGCTGGCTCTATGTGGTGCTGATGCTGGCGGTGGCGCAGCACAGCGTGCTGGCTTCGCTGTCCACCGTGTTCTTTCTGGGCGTGCTGCCCACCTTCTTTGTGGCGCGGATGACGCGGCGCAAGCTGCGCCGTCAGCGGGAAAAAGCCCGCGAGGCGCGCGAGGAGGCTTGAGCGCTCCGCCGTCCGGTGTTAGAATCCCGCGTCCCTTGCCATCCTGGCGGGGGAAAATCATCTATTACGCACATCCGCGCCAAAGGGTGCCTCGTTTCGAGGTTGTCTGCGCGGATGGAGGCTTAACCCTTTAAGGAGTTTTTGCATGTCCACCAACGTTACCATGCGTCAAATGCTTGAGGCCGGCGTTCACTTCGGCCACCAAACCCGCTTCTGGAACCCGAAGATGGCCAAGTACATCTTCGGCAGCCGCAACAAGATTCACATCATCAACCTGGAAAAGACTCTGCCGCTGTTCGTAGAAGCCCAGGACTATGTGCGTCGTCTGGCCGCCAACAAAGGTTCCATCATGTTCGTGGGCACCAAGCGTCAGGCTCGTGAGATCGTACGTGAAGAAGCTGCCCGTTGCGGCATGCCGTTTGTTGACCACCGCTGGCTGGGCGGCATGCTGACCAACTACAAGACCGTGAAGCAGTCGATCAAGCGTCTTGAAGAGAAGCGCGCCATTCTGGAATCCGCTGGCGATACCGGTTACAACAAGAAAGAACTGCTGGACCTGCAACGCGAAGTCGACAAGCTGGAGCGTTCGCTGGGCGGCATCAAGGATATGAAGGGCCTGCCGGACGCCATCTTCGTTATCGACACGGGTTACCAGAAGGGCACCATCGTCGAAGCCAAGAAACTGGGTATCCCGGTTATCGGCGTTGTTGACACCAACAACACCCCGGACGGCATCGATTACGTGATCCCGGGCAACGACGACTCCAGCCGCGCCATCCGCCTGTACGCTCGCGGCATGGCCGACGCGGTGCTGGAAGGCCGCGCCCAGTCTCTGCACGAGATCGTGGCTGCTGAATCGGCTCAAGCCGAGTAAGCAGACGAAAAGGGGCGTAAGCCCCTTTTTTTAGACCCACGTAATCAAAATCATTCAGGAGTACGAAGTATGGCGGACATTACCGCAAAAATGGTTTCGGATCTGCGCGCGGCCACCGGCCTCGGCATGATGGAATGCAAAAAAGCCCTGGTGGAAGCCGAAGGCGACGCCGCCAAGGCTGAAGAAATTCTGCGCATCAAGTCCGGCAACAAGGCTTCCAAAATGGCCGGCCGCGTGGCTGCCGAAGGCATCATCGGTTCCTTCGTTGAAGGTGGCGTTGGCGCCCTGGTGGAAGTCAACTGTGAAACCGACTTCGTTGCCAAGGACCCGACCTTCCTGGCCCTGGCCGCCGCCGCCGCCAAGGCTGTGGTTGTAGCCAACCCGGCCGACGTGGAAGCGCTGTCCGCCGTGGAAATCGACGGCCAGTCCGTTGAAGACATCCGCAAGGCCGCCATCGCCAAGCTGGGCGAGAACATGACCATCCGTCGTTTCGTTCGCTACCAGACCGAAGGCGCGATCGCCACCTACCTGCACGGCGCCAAGATCGGCGTGATCGTCGACTTCGCCGGCGAAGAGCAAGTGGGCAAGGACGTGGCCATGCACATCGCCGCTTCCAAGCCGATCTGCGTGTCCAAGGATCAGGTTTCCGCCGACATCCTGGAACAAGAGCGCAAGATCTACACCGCTCAGGCCGCCGAATCCGGCAAGCCGGCCGACATCGTCGCCAAGATGGTTGAAGGCCGCGTCAACAAGTTCCTGGCCGAAGTGACCCTGATGGGCCAGCCCTTCGTCAAGAACCCGGACCAGACCGTGGAAAAACTGTTGGCCGAGAAGAAAGCCTCGGTCAAGGCGTTCGCCATGTTCGTAGTGGGCGAAGGCATTGAGAAGAAAGTAGTAGACTACGCCGCTGAAGTGGCTGCAGCCGCCAAGCTGTAAGCGCCCAGTCGCGAGACGTATTGACGGCACCCTGCCTGCAGGGTGCCGTTTTGCAAACTGAAAACCGAATATCCAGCCAAACCGAGGTTACCATGAGCCAAGTTCCTGCCTATAAACGCATCCTGCTGAAACTTTCAGGCGAGGCCCTGATGGGCGATGACAGCTATGGCATCAACCGTGCCACGATCGAGCAGATCGTCGGTCAGATCAAGGAAGTCGTGGAGCTTGGCGTGGAAGTGGGCGTGGTGATCGGCGGCGGCAACATCTTCCGCGGCGTCGCGCCGGCGGCCGCGGGCATGGATCGCGCCACCGCGGACTACATGGGCATGATGGCCACGGTGATGAACGCGCTGGCGTTGAAGGACGCGATGACCAAGGCTGGGTTGATCGCGCGCGTGCAGTCGGCGCTGACCATGCAGCAGATCGCCGAGCCCTATGTGCGCGGCAAGGCGATGCAATACCTGGAAGAGGGCAAGGTGGTGATCTTCGCCGCCGGCACCGGCAACCCCTTCTTCACCACGGACACCGCCGCGGCGCTGCGCGGCATGGAAATGAACGTGGACATCATGCTGAAAGCCACCAAGGTGGACGGCGTGTACACCGACGATCCGAAAAAGAACCCGGACGCGATACGTTACCAGACCCTGACCTTCGACGAGGCGATCTCGCGCAACCTGAAAGTGATGGACGCCACCGCCTTCGCGCTGTGCCGCGACCAGAACCTGAACATCAAGGTGTTCAGCATCTTCAAGAGCGGCGCGCTGACCCGGGTCGTGCTTGGCGAAGACGAAGGCACGCTGGTACACTGCTGAGTTTGAAAATTGCTGAAGGCGAAAGCGGCAATGGCCGTTTTCGCCTTGTCTTTTTAAGTTTCGATTTGGAGTGGACATGATTAACGACATCAAGAAATCGGCCGAGCAGAAAATGCAGAAGTCGCTGGACGCGTTCAAGACCGACCTGAGCAAGGTGCGCACCGGTCGCGCCCATACCGGCATTCTTGATCATGTCATGGTGGATTACTATGGCAGCGACGTGCCCATCAGCCAGGTGGCCAACGTCACCCTGGTGGACGCGCGCACTATCGGCGTGCAACCCTGGGAAAAGCCGATGCTGGCCAAGATCGAAAAAGCGATCCGCGACTCCGACCTGGGTCTGAACCCGGCCTCCATGGGCGAGATCATCCGCGTGCCGATGCCGATGCTGACCGAAGAGCGCCGCAAGGATCTCATCAAGGTGGTGCGCGGCGAGGCCGAGGGCGCGCGCGTGGCCGTGCGCAATATCCGCCGCGACGCCAACAACGAATTCAAGAACCTGCTTAAAGACAAGGCCATTACCGAGGACGACGAGCGTCGCGGCCAGGATGAGATCCAGAAGCTGACCGACAAGTACACCGTCGAAATCGACAAGGCCCTGGCCGCCAAGGAAGCCGACCTGATGGCCGTCTAAGGAGCGCCGTACCTTGTTTGCAAGCTCTACCAAGGATGTGCCGGAGGTGCGTTCCGTGCCTCGGCATATCGCCATCATCATGGATGGCAACGGCCGCTGGGCCAAAAAGCGTTTTCTGCCGCGGGTGGCCGGCCACAAGCGGGGCCTGGACACCGTGCGCGAGATCGTCGGAGCCTGCAAGGAACTGGGCGTCGAATGCCTGACCCTGTTCGCCTTCTCCACCGAGAACTGGCGGCGTCCGCAGGAGGAAGTGTCCTTTCTGATGGACCTGTTCATCCGCGCGCTCGAGCACGAGGTCAGCAAGCTGCACAGCAATAATATCCGCTTGCGGGTATTGGGTTCGCGCGAGCGTTTCAGCGCGGACTTGCAGGAACGCATCCTGCGCGCCGAGGAAAAGACCGCCGGCAACGACGGTCTGGCCTTGAACATCGCCGCCGACTACGGCGGCCGCTGGGACATCCTCAACGCGGTCAACGGCCTGATTGCCGAGGGCGCCACCCATATCGAGGAGGAGGCGCTGAGCCAGCGCCTGTCGATGCCGTGGGCGCCGGAGCCGGATTTGTTCATCCGCACCGGCGGCGAACAGCGCATCAGCAACTTCCTGCTGTGGCAGCTGGCTTATTCCGAGCTCTACTTCACCGAGACGCTGTGGCCGGACTTCGACCGCGCGGCGCTGGAAACCGCCATTGATTCATACCAATGCCGCGAGCGCCGCTTCGGACGCACCAGCGAGCAACTGCCCGAGCATCTGCGTCGGGACGGGCGTTAAGCCATGCTGCTGACACGCGTTCTGACGGCTCTGGTCTTGCTGCCCCTGATGTTGGCGGCGCTGTTTCTGTTCCCGGCCGAGGCCTGGGCGGGCTTCTCCTGGCTGATCGTCGTTTTGGCCATGTGGGAGTTCAGCCGGATGGCCGGCATGACCGGCGCCGGCAAATGGCTGTATCTGGCGGCGAGCAGCGGCCTGGCCGCGGCCGCCTGGTTCGGCCATTACCGGTTGGGCCCGCTTGAGCACGTTCTGACGCTGGGTTTCTGGCTGCTGCTGGTGCCGTGCTGGCTGGCCAAGCGCTGGCGCATCCCCCCGGGCCCGTTGGCCTGGCTGCTGGGCTGGCTGCTGATGCTGCCGGCCTGGTTCGCCTTCCTGGAGTGGCGGCCGCAGCCTGGCGCGGCGGACGCCTTCGCCCTGCTGGCGGTGATGGGCCTGGTGTGGGTGGCGGACATCGCCGCCTACTTTTCCGGCAAGGCTTTCGGCCGGCGCAAGCTGGCGCCGTCCATCAGCCCGGGCAAGAGCTGGGAGGGCGTCTACGGCGGCGTGATCTGCGTGGCGCTGTACGTGGCGCTGGTGGACCATCTGGGCTGGATAGACACCGGCTTGCCGGTGTGGGCGCTGCTGTTGCTGGCCTTGCCGCTGACCGCGGTCAGCGTGATGGGCGATCTGCTGGAATCCTGGTTCAAGCGCGCGTCGGGCATCAAGGACAGCAGCCGCTTGCTGCCCGGCCACGGCGGCGTGTACGACCGCATCGACAGTCTTATCGCCGTCCTCGCCGTCAGCAACGCGCTGCGCGTTCTGGGCGGCATGTAACCGCAGGAAACTCAAATGACGAAACCGCAAGGGATTGTCGTTCTCGGCGCCACCGGCAGCGTGGGCGTCAATACGCTGGACGTGGTGGCGCGCCACCCCGAGCGTTACCGGGTGGTGGCGCTGACCGGCAACCGCCAGGTGGATCGCCTGTTCCAACAGGCTTTGCAATTCCGGCCTGCCTACGTGGTGACCGGCGACGCCGCGTCCGCCGACGCTCTGCGCGGCCGGCTGGCCGAGGCGGGGGTGAACGCCGAGGTGCTGCACGGCCCGGCCGCGCTGGTCCAGGTGGCGGCCTTGCCGGAGGCCGAGGTGGTGATGGCCGCCATCGTCGGCGCCGCCGGTCTGCCGTCCGCCATGGCGGCGGCGCGCGCCGGCAAGCGCATCTTGCTGGCCAATAAGGAATCCCTGGTGGTGGCCGGCCGTCTGTTCATGGACGCGGCGCGCCGCCACGGCGCGACCCTGCTGCCGGTGGACAGCGAGCACAGCGCCATCTTTCAATCGCTGCCCCACGACTACGCCGGCAATCTGGACGCCGCCGGCATCCGCAAAATCATTCTCACCGCTTCCGGCGGCCCCTTCCGTCAGTCTTCGGCCGAAGACTTGCTGCGCGTGACCCCGGACGACGCCTGCCGCCACCCCAATTGGGTGATGGGGCGCAAGATTTCCGTCGATTCCGCCTCGCTGATGAACAAGGGCCTGGAGGTGATCGAGGCGCACTGGCTGTTCTCCGCGCCGCCGGAGCGCATCGACGTGGTGGTGCATCCGCAAAGCGTGATTCATTCCATGGTGCAGTATCGCGATGGTTCGGTGATGGCCCAGCTGGGTTCGCCGGACATGCGCACGCCCATCGCCTGCGCGCTGGCCTGGCCGGAGCGCATCGAGGCGGGCGTGGGTTCGCTGGACTTTTTCTCGCTGTCCAACCTCACTTTCGAAGCGCCGGACCTGGAGCGCTTCCCCTGTCTGAAGCTGGCTTTCGACGTGCTGCGCCTGGGCGGCGACGCGCCGGCGGTGCTGAACGCGGCCAACGAGGTGGCGGTGGACGCCTTCCTGCATGGGCGGCTGCGTTTCGTCGACATCCCCGCCGTGGTGTCCGCCGCGCTGGACGGCGTCAATCTGGCCGGCAGCGGCTCGGTCGAGGCCTTGCTGGCCAAGGATGAGGAAGCGCGCGCCTTCGCGCTGCAGCGGGTGGCCGCATGCTGACCCTGCTCGCCTTCCTGGTGGCCATCGGCGTGCTGGTGACCTTTCACGAACTGGGCCACTACTGGGTGGCCCGCTGGTGCGGCGTCAAGGTGCTGCGGTTTTCCATCGGCTTCGGCAAGCCGCTGTGGACTTACTGGCGCAAGGGTACCGAGTGGGTGATCTGTCCGATCCCGCTGGGCGGCTATGTGCGCATGCTGGACGAGCGCGAAGGCCCGGTGACGGAAGAACTGCGCCCGCAGGCCTTCAATAATCAGCATGTGTTGAAGCGCATCGCCATCGTCGCCGCGGGCCCGCTGGCCAATCTCTTGCTGGCGGTGCTGCTGTACTGGGTGGTGATGGGCCAGGGCGTGACCCAGGTCAAGCCTCTGGTCGGCACCGTGGTGGCGCAGACGCCGGCCGCGGCGGCCGGCTTCGCGCCCGGCGACCGCATCCTGAGCGTGGCCGGCCAGCCGGTGGCCAACTGGCAGCAGATCCGTCTCGCCCTGGTGGAGGCGGCGATGTCGCCGGACGCCACCGTGGTGCAAGTGGAAACCGCGGCCGGCGCCAAGGCCGATCGCCGCATCGACCCCGCCCGCTTCGGCGACAAGGCGGTGACCGCGATGCAACAGGGCAACACCGGCCTGACGCCGGGGCGTTTCCTGCCGGTGATAGGCGCGCTGGAGGAGGGCGGCGCCGCGCAAAGCGCCGGCCTCAAGCCGGGCGACAAGCTGCTGGCGCTCAACGGCCAGGCGCTGAACAGCTGGGAAGGCTGGGTGGCGCAGGTGCGCAACAGCCCGGGGCGCGATCTGGACGTGAAAGTCCAGCGCGGCGGGGAGACGCTGAACATCAAAGTGCGGCCGCAGGCGCACCAGCAGGACGGCGAAGTGGTGGGGCGCATCGGCGCCGCGCCGCAGCCGGACGCCGGCTGGGGTCGTCAGTTGCTGTACACCGAACACTATTCCGCGGCGCAGGCGGGTTTGGCCGCCTTGGCCAAGACCTGGGACACCAGCTGGATGAGCGTCAAGTTCATGGGACGCATGCTGATGGGCCAGGCCTCGCTGGATAATCTGTCCGGCCCGCTGACCATCGCCAACGTCGCCGGCCAGACCGCGCGCGAGGGCCTGACGCCTTATCTGGAGTTCCTGGCGCTGATCAGCATCAGCATAGGCGTGCTGAATCTGCTGCCGATTCCAGTTCTGGATGGCGGGCACTTAATGTATTATGTCGCGGAGTTGATCAGAGGCCGCCCCGTCAGTGAGCGGGCGCAATTGTTCGGACAAAAAATTGGCTTCATCTTGCTGGCGTCTTTGATGGCGTTCGCTTTGCTGAATGATTTCAGCCGCCTATTTGGGGGTTAAAACCGATCTATGAAATTGAAATTGCTTGCAGCAGCCGTACTGGGCCTGACTTCGGCCTCCATGGCCTGGGCTGCTGATCCTTTTGTCATCAAAGACATTCGCGTTGAAGGCTTGCAGCGCACCGAGCCCGGCACCGTATTCAACTATCTGCCGGTCAAGGTGGGCGACACCTTCAATGACCAGAAGGCCAACGAGGCGATCAAGGCCCTGTTCGCCACCGGCTTCTTCAACGATGTGCGCATCGAATCGCGCG
The DNA here is from genome assembly GCF_021496765.1 of Chromobacterium sp. Beijing. Taxonomy (NCBI): domain Bacteria; kingdom Pseudomonadati; phylum Pseudomonadota; class Betaproteobacteria; order Neisseriales; family Chromobacteriaceae; genus Chromobacterium; species Chromobacterium sp. Beijing. The sequence continues at coordinate 2,080,523 of NZ_CP053750.1, read as the reverse complement.
ACAGCGTGGTGATCGTGGCCGTGGCCGAGCGCCCGGTGGTCAGCCAGCTCAACATCAACGGCGCCAAGGAGTTCAGCAAGGACCAGCTGAAAAAGGCCTTGAAGGACAACGGCTTCGCCGAATCGCTGATCTTCGATCAGGCGCTGCTGGACGGCGCGGTGCAGGAACTCAAGCGCCAGTATTACAGCCGCGGCAAGTACTCGGTGGAAGTGACCCCGTCGGTGACCAAGCTGGAACGCAACCGCGTGGCGGTGACGCTGGACATCAACGAGGGCGTGACCGCGCGCATCAAGGAAATCCGCATTGTCGGCGCCAGCGCCTTCAAGCAGTCCGACCTGGTGGACCAGTTCAGCCTGACCACCGGCGGCTGGCTGTCCTGGGTGACCAAGGACGACCAGTACTCCAAGCAGAAACTGACCGGCGATCTGGAAAAGCTCAAGGCCTTCTATCAGAACCAGGGCTATCTGGAATTCAACATCGACTCCACCCAGGTGTCGATCAGCGCCGACAAGCAGGATATGTTCCTGACGGTGAATATTCACGAAGGCAAGAAATTCACCATCTCCGACATCAAGCTGGCCGGCGACCTCAAAGTGCCGGAAGCCGATCTGCGCAAGCTGATCCAGGCCAAGGCCGGGGACACTTTCAACAATGAAAGAATCACCGAGTCGGTCAAGTCGCTGAGCGACCGCCTGGGCCAGGCCGGCTACGCCTTCGCCAACGTCAACGTGCTGCCCGACATCGACCACGACAAACAGACCGTGGCCTTCACCTTCTTCGTGGATCCGGGCCGCAAGACCTATGTGCGCCGCGTCAACATCGCCGGCAACACCAAGACCCGCGATGAAGTGATCCGCCGCGAACTGCGCCAGCTGGAAGGCGCGCCTTACGGCGCCGACAAGATCAAGCGCAGCAAGGAGCGCGTGGAGCTGCTGGGTTATTTCGAGGACGTCAACATCGAAACCCCTGCGGTGCCGGACGCCGCCGACCAGGTGGACATGAACATCAGCCTGAAGGAACGCTCCACGGGCAGCGTGTCCGCCGGCATCGGCTTCGTGCAGGGGGAGGGCGTGCAATTGTCCGCCAACCTGTCGCAGAGCAATATCTTCGGCTCCGGCAAGTATATGTCGCTGGGCCTGTCCACCGGCAAGGTGAACAAGAACCTGTCGCTGTCCTTCACCGATCCGTACTTCACGCCGGACGGCGTCAGCCTGGGCTACGACCTGTACAACCGCGTCTACAACCCGGACGCCACCAATATTTCTGCGTACAAGACCAGCACCATCGGCGGCGCGGTGCGCTTCGGGGTGCCGGTGACCGAGTACGACCGCATCAACTTCAGCATCGGCGCGGAAAACACCAAGATCAGCACCTACGACAACAGTCCGCAGCGTTACAAGGACTTCGTCAACCAGTACGGCGCCAGCAACAACACGCTGCTGGGCACCATCAGCTGGGGCCGCGACACCCGCGACAGCGCGCTGTGGCCGACGCGCGGCGCGGTGATCAAGGTGGGCGCGGACGCCGGCCTGCCGGGCGGCGATCTGCAGTACTACCGCCTGACCCATCAGCAGACCTGGTTCTTCCCGCTGACCAAGACCTTCACGCTGATGCTGAACGGCGAGCTGGGCTATGCCGACGGCTACGGCAAGACTTCGCGTCTGCCGTTCTTCCAGAACTTCTACATGGGCGGTCTGGGCTCGGTGCGCGGTTACGACACCAGCAGTATCGGCCCGCGCGACACCAATGGCGACTACCTGGGCGGTACCCGCAAGGCGGTGGCCAACGCTGAAGTGCTGTTCCCCTTCCCGGGAATGAAGGACAATAAGTCGGTGCGCACCAGCCTGTTCTTCGACGCCGGCACCTTGTGGGATCCGTCGGTGGCCGGCAGTTCCGCCGGCGACGGCATGCGCTACTCCGCAGGCGTGGCGTTGACCTGGCTGTCTCCGATCGGACCGATGAAATTCAGTATCGCCAATCCGCTGAAGAAGAAGGACAACGACAAAGTCCAGCGCTTCCAATTCCAGCTGGGTACCGTGTTCTAAAATTGACGGGGTTGTTATATGAAAGCATTGCAATGGGCGGCCGTGCTCTTATCCATGGCCGCCATGTCGGCCCAGGCGGCCGATCTCAAAATGGGCTATGTCAATACCGAGCGCATCTATCGCGAAGCGGCGCCGGCGATCGCCATCCAGAAACGTCTGGACAAGGAGTTCTCCGAGCGGCGCAACGAGCTGAAGAAGATGGAGGCGCGCGCCAAGGAGCTGGAGTCCCAACTGGCCAAGAGCAGCTTGAACTCCGACGACCGCAAGCGCTACGAGCGTGAATACGCGGCCTTGGACCGGGATTACCGGGCCAAGGGTCGCGAGCTGTCCGAGGACTTCAACCAGCGCCGCAACGAGGAGTTCGCTTCGGTGCAGGAGCGGGCCAATCGCGCGCTCAAGCAGCTGGCCGAGCGCGAGCAGTACGACCTGATCCTGCAAGACGTGGTGTATGTGAACCCCAAGTACGACCTGACGCCCAAGGTTCTGAAAGAACTGGACCGCTGAAGGCAGGGCGGGGCGGCGCAAGGGCCGTTCCGAATGCGCGCGGCCATGGCCGCGCGCCAACTCACATTACGGGAGCAAGCCGACCCCAGGTCGGCTTTCGTTTTTGATGGCTTATACCCTCTCATTCATTACCGGGCAGCTGGGCGGCGAACTGGCCGGCCCGGACCTGACGGTGGGCCGCCTGGCGCCGCTGGAAGCGGCCGCGGCCGGCGACATCGCCTTTCTGGCCAATCCCAAGTATCGCAAGCAGCTGGACGACAGCGCCGCCAGCGCGGTGATCGTCGCGCCCAAGATGGCGGAAGAGCTGGCGCAGACCGAGGTCTGGAAGCAGCGCTCCTGGATCGTCGCCGCGGACCCTTATCTCTACTTCGCGCGGCTGGCCGCGCTATTCCATCCGCAGCCGCTGGCCCGCGCCGGCGTGCATCCCAGCGCGGTGCTGGGCGAGGGCGCGCGGGTGGCGGCCAGCGCGGAGGTGCGCGAGCACGTCAGCATCGGCCGCAACGCGGTCATCGGCGAGCGCTGCCGGTTGATGCCGGGCGTGGTGGTGGGCGACGACTGCGTGCTGGGCGACGATGTGGTGCTCTATCCCAACGTCACGCTTTATCACGGCTGCGTGCTGGGCCACCGCGTGGGCGTGCACTCCGGCAGCGTGATCGGCGCCGACGGCTTCGGTCTGGCCTGGGATAAGGATCACTGGTTCAAAATTCCGCAAACCGGCCGCGTCATCATTGAGGACGACGTGGAAATCGGCGCCAACACCACGGTGGACCGCGGCGCGATGGCGGACACCGTGATCCGCAAGGGCGCCAAGGTGGATAATCTGGTGCAGATCGCCCATAACGTGCAGATCGGCGAGCATTCCGCCATCGCCGGCTGCGTCGGCATCGCCGGCAGCGCCAAGATCGGCGCTTATTGCACCGTGGGCGGCGCGGCGATGTTCGTCGGCCACATCGAGATTACGGACAAAACTCATATCGGCGGCGGCACCCTGGTGTCGAAGTCGATCAAGACGCCGGGCACTTACGCCTCGTCTTACCCCTTGCAACCTATGAAAGAGTGGCTGGCCAACGCTGTGCACGTCCGTCATCTGGACGATATGGCCAAGCGGCTCAAGCAGCTCGAGCGCGAGCTCAAAGAAATGAAGAATCAGGAGGAATCCCCCAATGTCTGAACACGCCGTCACCATCGATGTCCGCGAGATCATGCGCTATCTGCCGCATCGCTATCCTTTCCTGCTGGTGGACCGTGTCACCGAGTTCGAGGAAAACAAGCGCATCAAGGCGCTGAAGAACGTCACCATCAACGAGCCGTTCTTCGTCGGCCACTTCGAGCAATACCCGGTGATGCCGGGCGTGCTGATCATCGAGGCGATGGCCCAGGCCGCCGGCATCCTGGCCATCCGCAGCCAGGGCGAGCGCGCCGAGAACGAGCTGTATTTCTTCGTCGGCATCGACAACGCCCGCTTCAAGCGCCAAGTGGTGCCGGGCGACCAGCTGACCTTCGAAGTGGAACTGATCACCAGCAAGCGCGGCATCGGCAAGTATTCCGCCCGCGCGCTGGTGGACGGCCAACTGGCTTGCGAAGCCGAAATCATGTGCGCCAAGCGCGAGGTGTGATCATGGCCATCCATCCAACCGCCATCGTCGACCCCAAGGCTCAGATCGCCGACGACGTGGAAATCGGCCCTTACACCATCATCGGCCCCAACGTCAGCATCGGCAGCGGCAGCTGGGTGGGCCCTCACGTGGTGATCGAGGGCCACACCGCCATCGGCAAGAACAACCGCATCTTCCAGTTCTGTTCGCTGGGCGCCCAGCCGCAGGACAAGAAGTACGCCGGCGAGCCGACCCGTCTGGAAATCGGCGACAACAACACCATTCGCGAATTCTGCACCTTCAACACCGGCACCGCCCAGGACGCGGGCGTGACCCGCGTCGGCAACGACAACTGGGTGATGGCCTATGTGCACGTCGCACATGACTGCCAGGTGGGCAATAACGTGATCCTGGCCAACAACGCCACGCTGGCCGGCCATGTGCAGCTGGGCGACTGGGTGATTCTGGGCGGCTTCACCAGCGTGCACCAGTTCGCCATCATCGGCGAGCACGCGATGACCGCCTTCGCCAGCGCCGTGGCCCAGGACGTGCCGCCTTTCGTCACCGCCCACGGCAACCGCGCGGTGCCCTCCGGCATCAACGCCGAAGGCATGAAGCGCCGCGGCTTCAGCGCCGAGCAGATCCGCCGCGTGCGGGGCGCCTACAAGACGCTGTACCGTCAGGGCCTGTCGTTTGAGGACGCCAAGGCCGCCATCCTGGCGGAAGCCGCCGCCGGCCACGATGAACTGGCTCCGTTCACCCGCTTCTTTGGCCAGTCCGCCAGAGGCATCATTCGCTGAGATCCATGCCCGACACTTTGTTTAAAAGCAAGCGGGCACTGAAGGTCGCCATGGTGGCTGGGGAAGCCTCTGGCGACCTTCTTGCCGCCCACCTGATGGACGCGCTGCTGGCGCGCTATCCCGACATCGAGTTCGCCGGCATCGGCGGCCCGCGGATGGAGGCCAGAGGCTTTGTCAGCCACGCGCCGCAAAGCCGGCTGGCGGTGATGGGTTACGCCGAGGTGCTCAAGCGCCTGCCGGAACTGCTGCGCATCCGCCGCACCCTGCGCGACCGCCTGATCGCGGAAAAGCCGGACGTTTTCATCGGCATCGACGCGCCGGACTTCAATCTGGACCTGGAGGCCGCGCTCAAGCGCGCCGGCATTCCCACCGTTCACTACGTCAGCCCCTCGGTCTGGGCCTGGCGGCCGGAGCGGGTGCAGAAGATAGGCCGCAGCGTCAGCCATATGCTGTGCCTGTTCCCGATGGAGCCGCCCTTATACCGTCAGGCCGGGGTGCCGGTCACCTATGTCGGCCATCCGCTGGCCAGCGAGATTCCGCTGCGCCCGGACCAGGGCGCGATGCGCGAGCAGCTGGGGCTGCCGCAGCGCGCGCCGGTGTTCACCCTGATGCCGGGCAGCCGCATCGGCGAACTGGAGCACATGGCGCCGCTGTACATCGAAACCGCCAAGCTGTTGCTGAAAAGCTATCCGGACGCCCAGTTCCTGGTGCCGCTGGCCACCCGCCCCACCATGGAGCTGTTCGACCGCATGTTGAGCCGCTGCAAGGGCTGGGATCTGCCTTTGCGCAAGCTGTTCGGCCACGCGCAGATGGCGATGATCGCCAGCGACGCGGTGCTGGTCACCAGCGGCACCGCCACGCTGGAAGTGGCGTTGACCAAGAAGCCGATGGTGATCAGCTACAAGCTGTCCCCGCTGACTTACCGCCTGGTCAAACGCAAGATCCGTCTGCCCTACGTCGGCCTGCCCAATATCCTGTGCGGCCGCTTCGTGGTGCCGGAACTGCTGCAGAAACAGGCCACGCCGGCCAAGCTGGCGGCGGAGATGCAAAGGCTGTACGAAGATCAGGACGCGCGCCGCGAGATGGTGCAGACCTTCACCGAGCTGCATCAGTCGCTGCGCCAGGACACCGCCGCGCTGGCCGCGGACGCGGTGTTGCAAGTGGCGGGGCGGCAATGAGCGGGCTGGATCTGGAGCGGATCGCCGGCGTCGACGAAGCCGGCCGCGGTCCGCTGGCCGGCGCGGTGTTCGCCGCCGCGGTGATTCTGGACCCGACCAAGCCCATCGCCGGCCTGGCCGATTCCAAAGTGCTGAGCGAGGCCCGCCGCGATGAACTGGCGCCGCTGATCAAGCGCGACGCGCTGGCCTGGTGCATCGCCAGCGCCAGCGTCGAGGAAATCGACACGCTCAACATCCTGCACGCCACCATGCTGGCGATGACGCGGGCGGTGCAAGGCCTGCAGCCGCAGGCGACGCGCGCGCTGATCGACGGCAACCGCGTGCCCAAGGGCCTGCCGGTGCCGGGAGAAGCCATCGTCAAGGGCGACGCCAAGGTGGCGGCCATCTCCGCCGCCTCCATCCTGGCCAAGACCGCGCGCGACGCCGAACTGGTGGCGCTGGACGCTCTGCATCCGCAATACGGCTTCGCCCGCCACAAAGGCTACCCCACCGCCGAACACCTGGCCGCGCTGGAGCAGCACGGCGCCTTGCCGGCGCATCGCAAGAGCTTCGGCCCGGTCAAGGCCTGGCTGCTGCGTCAGCAGGGACAGCTGTTTTGAGCGGCGCGGCCGCCAAATCCTGTTTCCCGCCGGTGGCGCGGCCGGACGCCCGCGTCTTGGTGCTGGGCTCCTTGCCCGGCGACGCCTCCTTGCAGGCCGGCCAGTACTACGCTCATCCCCGCAATCAATTCTGGCCGCTGCTGCAGGCGATCACCGGCCGGCCGCTGGTCGAGCTGGCCTACGCCGAACGCCTGGACGCGCTGCAACAGGCCGGCGTGGCCTTGTGGGACGTGATCGCCAGCGCGCGGCGGCGCGGCAGCCTGGACGCCGACATCCGCGATCAGCAGGCCAACGATCTGCGCGAACTGGCGCAAAGCCTGCCGCGGCTGCGCGCGGTCGCCTTCAACGGCGCCACCGCCGCGCGCGCGGCCGCACAGCTGGACGGTCTGGGGCTGGACATCCTGGCCTTGCCTTCTTCCAGCCCGGCGCATACCCTGGCCTTTGACAGAAAACTTGAAGTTTGGCGGCAACTGGGACGATATTTGTAGTTGACGGCGGGACAATGCGTCGGCCGTCGCGATGAAACCACCTGGGGGAGCGAATATGGGCCATTACTGCATATGGTTTGTCACGCCGGACGACAGCGTGATGCGCCGGGCCGAAGTGGTGATCAACGGCGTGATCCATTGCCATCAGGTGCTGGAGGAAATCGAGGCGCAGCTGGCGGTGGACTGCGGCCTGACCCAGGTGATGATCGTGGACTGGAAACGTTTTGAAACGCCGGAGCAGGCCGGTAAGCTCGCTCACGCGGCCTAAGAGCCCGTTTACGATCTGCTGCGCTTCGGCGATACGGCGTTGAAAACAACTTCGAAATGCTCACGTACTGTATGTACGCTCCGCTTTCTCAGCTGTTTTCGCCTTGTCTCGCTCTAGCTCGCAGGATCGTAAACATGCTCTAGGCGGCTAGCTCTTTGGTAGGAGTCAAGCCCGCAGGCGGCCATGCTATCATGGCCGCCTGAATCTTTATGGGGGCGTCGGCGCTATGCATGTATTGGGTTTCGCCGGCTATTCCGGCAGCGGCAAGACCACCTTGCTGGAAAAACTGATTCCCCGTCTGACCGCCCGCGGCCTGCGCGTCGCCGTGGTCAAACACACCCACCACGACGTGGACTGGGACACGCCGGGCAAGGACAGCTGGCGGCATCGCCAGGCCGGCGCCGCGCAAGTGCTGCTGGCCTCGGCCCGCCGCCGCATGCTGGTGGAGGAGTTGGCGGACAGCAACGATCTGCCGCTGGCGGCCCACCTGGCCATGCTGGGCCCTTGCGACCTGGCGCTGGCCGAAGGCTTCAAACACGAAGCCATTCCCAAGATAGAAGTGGTCAACAGCGCGCTGGCCGCGCCGGCGCTGCATCCGCACGATGGACAGGTGTTGGCCGTGGTCGGCGATCTGCCGCAAACGCTGGACCTCCCCTGGTTTCACCGCGACGACGTCGACGCCGTCGCCGCCTTCCTGATTTCACGATTGGATCTGCCCCATGCTGAGCTTTGAACAAGCCCGTGACTGGCTGCTGGAGCGCGCCCAGCCGCTGAGCGCCACCGAACAAGTCGAATTGCTGGCCGCCGCCGGCCGCGTGCTGGCCAAGCCTGTGCTGGCCACGCTGGACGTGCCGCCGCATGACAATAGCGCGATGGACGGCTACGCCTTGCGCGCCGACGAACAAGCGGCGGCGATGCCGGTGTCGCAGCGGGTGCCGGCCGGCAGCGTGCCGCAGGCATTGATTGCCGGCAGCGTGGCGCGCATCTTCACTGGCGCGCCCATTCCGCCCGGCGCCGACGCCGTCATCATGCAGGAACAGGCGGAAACCGCCGCCGACGGCACGGTGAGCTTCAGCCAGCCGGCCAGCGTCGGCCAGAACATCCGCCGTCGCGGCGAGGACATCCGCGCCGGCCAGGAAATCCTGCCGGCCGGCAAAGTGCTGAACCCGGCCGACATCGGCCTGGCCGCGTCCATCGGCGTGGAAACGCTGACGGTGCGCCGCCCGCTGCGGGTGGCGGTGTTCTTCACCGGCGACGAACTGGTGGAGCCGGGCCGGCCGCTGGCCGCCGGCCAGATCTACAACTCCAACCGCTACTGGCTGGCGCCGGCGTTGATGCGCCTGGGCTGCGAGGTGATCGATCTGGGCATCGTCCGCGATTCCCTGGGCGCCACCCGAGAGGCGCTGCGCGACGCCGCCGACGCCGCCGACGTGATCATGACCTGCGGCGGGGTGTCGGTGGGCGAGGAAGACCACGTCAAGGCCGCGGTGGAGGCCGAGGGCTCGCTGGACCTGTGGAAGCTGGCGATCAAGCCGGGCAAGCCGCTGGCTTACGGCAAGGTGGGGCAGGCGGACTTCATCGGCCTGCCGGGCAATCCGGTGTCCGGCTTCGTCACCTTCCAGGTGCTGGCGCGCGCCTTCCTGGAACGGCGTGCCGGCCTGCCGGTCTCGGCACTGGCGCCGGAAGGCCCGTATCCGGCGGCCTTCGACTGGACTCGGCCGGACGCGCGCCGCAGCGAATTCATCCGCGTGCGGCGCGTGTGCGTCGACGGCCTCTGGCAGCTGGAACTGTACCCGCAGCAAGGCTCCGGCGTGCTGATGTCCTGCGCCTGGGCCGACGGCCTGGTGCGGCTGGAGCCGGGCCAGGCGGTGGCGCGCGGCGACATGCTGGCCTATCTGCCGCTGGTGCAGTAAGCCGTGCCCGTCGTCCGCTTCGTCGATGAAACCGGCGCGCTGCTCGGCGAGCAGCAGGCCATGCCCGGAGACAATCTGCTGGACCTGGCGCGGCTGGCGGACGTGCCCCTGCACTGGCGTTGCGGCCAGGGCACTTGCGGCACCTGCAAGGTGAGGCTGGCGACGCCGGAGGCGGAGCAGCGGCCCAGCCGCAAGGAACGCAATGTGCTGCTGCGCGCCGGCGTCATAGACGCCGCTCAGGCCGCCAGCGAATGCTGGACCGAGGCGCGGCCTTGGCGGCTGGCCTGCCATCTGCATCTGTGCGAGGACGATTGGGAAGTGGAGTGTCCGGCGTTTTGAGCGCCAACAAAAAGGGCCCGTAGGGGCCCTTGTTTATGGCATTGGGCGCTCAAGCGCTCCTGCGGTACAGCGCGATCGACCCCGCCAAAGCCAGCAAGGCGCCGCCGCTGATGCGGTTCAGCCACTTCACGCCGTTTTCCCGCCACAGTTGCAGAGACTTCGCGCCCAGCAGCGCGTAGCCGCTCATCGCCAGCACGTCTATCGCCACGATCACGGCGGCCAAGGCCAGGTACTGGGGCAACTGGGCTTCGGCCGGCGAGACGAACTGAGGCAATAGCGCGGACATGAAGAAATAATACTTGGGGTTGCCCATGGCGACGGAAAAGCTTTTGGCGACGGCGGCCCAGCGCGAAGGCTGGCGCGCGGCGTCTCGGATCAAGGCCGGCCCGCCTTTGGCGCGTAGCATCTGCAGGCCGACATAGGCGAGAAAGGCCACGCCCAGCCATTTGACGATCTGAAATAGCGTTTCGGACGCCGCCAGCAGCGCGCCGAAACCCAGACCCACCAACAGCACCAGCAGCAAGTCTGCCAAGACCGCGCCCAGCATGCCGTACAGCGCGTAGCGCAGGCCGAAGCGGGAACCGTTGCTCAGCGCGAGCAACACCGTCGGCCCCGGGGTGAGAATGCCGACGGACATGATGAAGGCGAAGGCGAGCAGGGTGGCGAAAGTCATGAACAAGTCTCCGTCCGGTATCGATCTCTTAATCCGCGGTCTGCCGCTCGCCGCGCGCTTCGGCCTCGCCGGCCTTGGGATCCGGACATTCCGGGCGCAGCCAGTGGCGCAGCATGGTCAGGGCCACCGCCAGCAGGGTGGGGCCGATGAACAGGCCTATCACCCCCCAGGCGATCAGGCCGCCGATCACGCCCAGGAAGATCAGCGACAGCGGCATCTGCGCGCCCTGGCTGATCAGCAAGGGCTTCAGGATGTTGTCTATGGTGTTGATCAGCAAAAAGCCCCAGACCAGCAGAAAGATGCCCAGGCCGGTGTTGCCGATGTAAAACACCCAGGCGGCGGCCGGCAGCCAGACGATCAGCGTCGGCATCTGCGCCACCGCGACGATGAAGCAAAGGAAGCCCAGCACCAGCGCGCCGGGCACGCCGGCGATCAAGAGGCCGATCACGCACAGAATGGTCTGCGCCAGCGCGGTGCCCACCACCCCGGTGGTGACGCTGCGTATGGTGCGGGCGATCACGTCCGGCAGTTCGCCGGCCGGCGCGCCGCCCAGCTTGATCACGATCAGCTCCACCATGTCCCACAGCCGGTCGCCGTTGATCAACAGCAGGCCGGACACGATGATGGCCAGCACGATCTCCAGCAGGCTCAGGCTGAGATTGGCGCCGCCGGACAACAGCCACAGCGCGCCCTGGTTCACCGCCGGGCGGATTTTTTCGAAGAAGCCGGGCAAGTCGGCCTGCACGCTGCCCCACAGCTTTTGCAGGCTTTCGCCCACCACCGGGATATTGGCCAGCCAGGCCGGCGCGTTGGGCAGGGTCAGCTGGGTCAGATCATGGGTGAGGCCGGACAGATGGGGCAGGGTGTCCGCCAAGGTCAGCGCCATCAGGCCGATGGGAATGGCCAGCGCCAGCGCCAGCGCCAACACGATGAGCAGGGCGGCCAGCTTGTGGCGCTCCCCCAGTTTTTGCCGCAGCCGGCAATGCAGCGGCCAGGCGGAAATGGCGATGATGGAGGCCCAGGTCAGGGCGCCGAGAAAGGGTTGGATCACGCGCAGGCAAGACATCACCAGCAGGGCGATGATGGCGATCTGGAACACGGCCAGAATGCTGACATTGGAGAACGCTTTATTGATGGCCATGGGGCTCTCGGAAAATGAAAACGGGCCGATCGGAAGATCGGCCCGCTGATTCTGCAATGCAATGGGCGTGAATGCAATTGGCGCTTGCGGCTATTGCGGATTCGCCGCCGCCAAGGTTTTGGCGAAGGCTTCCGCCGGGGTGAAGCCGATCACGCGGTCCGCCTCCTGGCCCAGCTTGTCGAACAGGATGATGCCCGGCGGGCCGAACAGGCCGAAGCGCTTGAGCAGCGCCTGGTGCTCGGCGTTGTTGGCGGTCACGTCGGCCTTGGCCAGCACATAGCCCTGCATCTGGCGGCTGACCGCGGCGTCCGGGAAGGTTTCCGCCTCCATCTCCTTGCAGGACACGCACCAGTCGGCGTAGAAGTCCAGCAGCAGCGGCTTGCCTTCCGTCTTGGCCCTGGCCAGCAGCGCGTCCAGCTGAGCGCTGTTCGCCACCGGCTGGAACACGGCGGCGGCCTTGGCTTCCGCCTGGCCCTGGCCCAGCCAGCGCAAGGGGTAGCGCGGGTTGTCGGCGCCGGCCAGCAGGCCGGCCAATTGGGCCGCGCCTATCAGCAGCAGCGCCACGCCGGCGGCCTTGCCCAGCCGCCGCGGCGCGCCGGCGTTGCCGGGCAGCGCTTCCAGCGCGCCCAGGGACACCGCGCTGCCTATCAGCAGCAAGGCCCACAGCAGCATCACCAGCGCGCCCGGCAGGAAGGGCGTGGCCAGCCAGATGGCCAGGCCCAGCATCACCACGCCGAAGCAGGCCTTGACGGTTTTCATCCAGCCGCCGGCGCGCGGCAGCACCTGGCCGCCGAAGGTGCCGATCAGAATCAGCGGCAGGCCCAGGCCCAGCGCCATCGCGTACAGCGCGGCCCCGCCCAGCGCGGCGTCGCCGGTGCTGCCGATATAGCCCAGCGCCAGCGCCAGCGGCGGCGCGACGCAGGGGCCGATGATCAGCGCGGACAGCGCGCCCATGATGAACACGGTGGCGAACTTGCCGCCGGACATGCGGTTGGAGGTGTCGGCCAGCCGCGACTGCAGCGCCGACGGCAGTTGTATGGTGAACAGATCGAACATGGACAGCGCGAACACCACCATCAGCGCGCTGGCGCTCAGCACCACCGCCGGCTGTTGCAGCCACACGGTCAGCAGCGCGCCGGTGAGGCCGGCGACCACGCCGACCAGGGTATAGGTCAGCGCCAGGCCTTGCACATAGGTGAAGGACAACAGGAAACCGCGGCGGCGGGTCAGCGTTGCGCCCTGGCCGGCAATCAATGAGGAAACGATGGGCAGCAGCGGATACATGCAGGCGGTGAAGGCCATGCCTATGCCCGCCAGCAGAAAGGTGCCCAATGTGGTCAGCCAACCCTGGGCTGCCAGCTCATTGTTGCCGGCCGGGGACTTTCCCTGCGGGGAGGCCTCCGACAGCCATTCGCCCAGCTTGCCGCCGGCGGCCGGCGTGCCGCCCACCTTGAGCTTGTGGGTGTAGGGCGGGTAGCACACGCCGGCGTCGGCGCAGCCTTGCAGTTTGACCTGCAGTTCGAATTCGGCCGGCGCGTTGGGCTGCAGGGGCACGGTCACCACGTTCTTGCCGATGAACACGGTCTGCTTGCCGAAGTACTGGTCGTTCTTTTCCTTGCCGGCGGGGAACTGCGGCGCGCCCACCAGATTGGCCGGCTGGCTGCTGATCTGGGTGCGGTCGCGGTACAGGTAGTAGCCGGGGCCACGTCCAGCGTCAGCTGAAGCTGGTCGCCGGCGCGCTCAACCTTGGCGGCGAAGGCTTGTTCGGCCGGCAGCAAGTCGTCCTGGTTGACGGCGTGCGCGGGCAGGCTCAAGCCCAGGCAGGCCAGCGTGACCGCGAGCAAGCCCACGATCCGGGATGAGAGTAGCGATAAGTTGATTGGCACGGGATGACTCTATGGTTTATGGTCGTTAGCGTTTGAATGACCGGCGCGCGCAGGCATTGGTTCCATGGCGGCCGGGCGGGGTGCGGAAGGCGGCGGACTTGGTCGCGGCCGCGTCTTGCTATGCGAAAACAATATGCATTAAATTCAAATAACGGGCAAACGGTAAGATAGAATATTTATATAAAAACTAGGGCGCAACACCAGACATCATGCGAGAAACGATTCACTTTGCTCATGCCAACAGTTTCCCGGCCTCGGTTTACCGCAAATTCCTGGACGCGCTGGGCGAGCGCTGCCAGGTGGGCTTCCTCGACGCCATCGGCCACGATCCGGCCTATCCGGTCACCGACTGCTGGCCGCACCTGGTGGAGGAAACCATCGCCCACATCGAAAGCCACTATCAGGGCCCTATCGTCGGCGTCGGCCATTCTCTGGGCGGCTTCCTGATGTTCTACGCCGCCTTGCGCCGGCCGGAGCTGTTCAAGCGCATCGTGATCCTGGATTCGCCGCTGATGGGGCCGTTCCGCTCGCGCGGCATCTGGCTGGCCAAGAAGCTGGGCTTCATCGATCGCATCACCCCTGGCGGCAACACCCTGAAGCGGCGCGACAACTGGGCGTCGGTGGCCATGGTTCACGACTACTTCGCCCGCAAGTCCATGTTCGCCCGCTTCGATCCGGACTGCCTGGCCGACTACGCCGAGCACGGCACGGTGGACGACGGCCAGGGCGGACGCAAGCTTAAATTCCGTCCGCGGATCGAACATGACATCTATTGTTCGCTGCCGCATGATTTTCCGCGTTATCGCGGCCAATTGAAAGTGCCGGCGGCTTTTATCGCCGGCGTTGGCTCCGACGTGTTGAAACCGGCGGACCTGCGCTTCATGCGCAAGCACTTCAATATCCAGGTGCAGATGCAGCAGGGCAGCCATCTGTTTCCGCTGGAACGGCCGGTGGAAACGGCGCGGCGCATCCTGGATCTGCTGGAGGCCTGAGCCGGGATCCGGCGGCGCAAAAAACGGAAGCCCGGGGGCTTCCGTTTTGACTGCGGCTTGCGTTTGAGCGGCGAAGCGCCGCCGGTTTCAGGCGGGCTAGATGGGGCGGATCTCTTGCGGGTAGAGCAGGGCGATATGGGCTCTGCCTTCGGAGCGGTCGGTCAAGAATAGCTGGGCCAACAACAGATGCTGTTCCGGCAGGGAGTTCAGGTCGGTCTTGATCTTGTCGAACAGCTCGGCCTTGTAGGTGGCTTGGTCGCGGCCACCGGCTTTGCTGGAATAGGTTTTCAGCGCCCAAGCATGGCCGACATGGGCCAGCTCGGGGTTGCTCAGTCCCAGTTTGTTATAAATGACGCCTTTGGCGTCCGAGCCGTCCTCGTCGGAGTAAGCGAGCAGGGAGAAGCTAGGGCCGCTGAGATTCAGGGCGGAATTCAGCTTGTCGGCCACGTTTTCGATATAGGGCTCGAAGTAGCAGGTGTATAGCCAGGCAGGCAGCGGGATGGGCGGCTTGATGACGGGCAGTTTGATGTGGGTGGTGGGATAGAACAGGGTGATGGTGGCCTTGCCGCCCTTGCTGTCCGACAGCAAGAGCTTGGCGCCGAAAGCCTCGGCTGGCGACAAGCTGTTCAGTTTGTGGCGGATCTTGTCGAATAATTCTGTATTGTAGGCGGCCTGATCGTCGCCTTTGGGCTTGGCCTCGATATAGAGTTTCTGCCAGCCGGCATTGTTCTTCTGGATATTGCCCTGGTTGGCCGGCGCATAAAACACCACGCCCTTGGCCGGATTTTCTTTCTCGTCGGCCACGGCGGCGATAATGTGATGATTGGCCCGCGATAGTTCATCGGTGCGCTGTCTGATCTTCTCCAGCAGCTCATCAATATCATTCTTAAACTCGGCAATATAATCCCAATAGTTCGACATTGAATGACTCCATTGCGGTTGAATGGCGCGGCGGTGTCGCGCTCTGAATGGATTGTATGTCGGTGGCAAATGTGCGCGGCTGACAAAAGCTGAACGCCGCTTCAGCGACGGCGGGCGGCATGGGCGCTTGGCGTGGGTTCTCAGGGGGCAAAGCAAAACGCCCGGCGGAGCCGGGCGTTGAAGTTGAACGACAAGTTTTACTTACAGCATCGCCAGCCGCTGGCGCACGCTGCGCTCGATGCCGGCGGCGTCCAGGCCGCAATCGGTCAGCATGCCGGCCGGGTCGCCGTGCTCCACGTAATCATCCGGCAGGCCCAGTTGCAATACCGGCTTGAGGATGCCCATCGCCTGCATCGCCTCCAAACAGGCCGAGCCGGCGCCGCCCATCACCACGTTTTCCTCCACGGTGATGATCAGATCGTGGCTCTCCGCCAGCCGGCATACCAGTTCCGCGTCCAGCGGCTTGACGAAGCGCATATCGGCCACGGTGGCGTTCAGCGCCTCGGCGGCGGCCAGGGCCGGCGTCACCATGCTGCCGAAGGCGAGGAAGGCCACTTTTTCGCCCTGGCGGCGCAGCCGGCCCTTGCCCAGCGGCAGCGCCGTCATCTCCGCCTGGATCTCGGCGCCGGGGCCGGTGCCGCGCGGATAGCGCACCGCGGCCGGGCTATTCATCTGGAAGCCGGTGTACAGCATCTGCCGGCATTCGTTCTCGTCCGAGGGCGCCATCACCGTCAGATTGGGAATGCAGCGCAGGAAGGACAGATCGAAGGCGCCCGCGTGGGTGGGGCCGTCCGCGCCCACCAGGCCGGCGCGGTCGATGGCGAACAGCACCGGCAGATTCTGCAGCGCCACGTCGTGGATCAGCTGGTCGTAAGCGCGTTGCAGGAAGGTGGAGTAGATCGCCACCACCGGCTTGACGCCGTCGCAGGCCAGGCCGGCGGCGAAGGTGACCGCGTGCTGTTCGGCGATGGCCACGTCGTAATAGCGGTCCGCATGCTCCTGCTCGAAGCGCACCAGGCCGGAGCCCTCGCGCATCGCCGGGGTGATGCCCACCAGGCGCGGGTCGCGCTTGGCCATGTCGCAGATCCAGTCGCCGAACACCTGGGTGTATTGCGGCTTGCCGCCGCCCTTGCCGCTGGCCAGGCCGTTGCTGGGGTCGAACTTGGTGACGCCGTGGTATTTGACCGGGTCGCTCTCCGCCAGCTTGTAGCCGTGGCCTTTCTTGGTGACGATGTGCAGGAACTGCGGGCCCTTGAGGCTGCGGATATTGCTCAGGGTGTCCACCAGCACGTCCACGTCGTGACCGTCGATCGGGCCGATGTAGTTGAAACCGAATTCCTCGAACAGGGTGCCCGGGGTGAAGAAGCCCTTGACGTGCTCCTCCACCTTGCTGGCGATCTCCTTCAGCGGGGGGCGATGCCCAGCACCTTGCTGGAGCCTTCGCGCATCGCCGCGTAGAAGCGGCCGGACATCAGCTTGGCCAGGTAGTTGTTCAGCGCGCCGACATTGGGCGAGATCGACATCTCGTTGTCGTTGAGCACCACCAGCAGATCGGTGTCCATCGCGCCGGCGTTGTTGAGGGCCTCGAAGGCCTGGCCGGCGGTCATGGAGCCGTCGCCGATGATGGCCACGCACTTGCGCTCAATGCCCTGGGTCTTGGCGGCCACCGCCATGCCCAGCGCCGCGCCGATGGAGGTGGAGGAATGGCCGACGCCGAAGGTGTCGTACGGCGATTCGTCGCGCTTGGGAAAGCCGGCCAGGCCGCCTTTCTGGCGCATGCTGCCCATGCGCTCGCGGCGGCCGGTCAGAATCTTGTGCGGGTAGGTTTGATGGCCCACGTCCCACACCAGGCGGTCGTCCGGGGTGTTGAACACATAGTGCAGGGCGATGGTCAGCTCGATGCTGCCCAGGTTGGAGGCGAAGTGGCCGCCGGTCTTGCTGACGCTTTCCACCAGGAAGTCGCGCAGTTCCGTGGCCAGCGGCGCAAGCTGCTGGCGCGACAGCTTGCGCAGGTCGGCGGGGCTTTGAATGGTCTCGAGCAAGGGATACATAGTTTTCTGCTTCTCAGAACGAGCGCGCGACGATGTAGTCGGCCAGTTCCTTCAATCGTTGGGCGGAATCGCCAAATCCTTCCAGCGCGGCAAACGCCTCGTCGCGCAAGTCGCGGGCAAACTGCTTGGCTTCGGACAGCCCCATCAGGCTGACGTAGGTGGGCTTGTCGTGGGCGGCGTCCTTGCCGGCGGTCTTGCCCAGGGTGGCGGTGTCCGCTTCGCAGTCCAGCACGTCGTCCACCACCTGGAAGGCCAGGCCCATGCGCTTGGCGAATACGTCCAGGCGGGCGGTCTCGTCTTCGCTCAACGGCCGGCCGGCCATGGCGCCCAGCAGCACCGACGCGCGGATCAGCGCGCCGGTTTTCAGCAAATGCATATACTCGAGCTCCGGCTGATTCAGCGCCTTGCCCACGCTGGCCAGATCGATGGCCTGGCCGCCGGCCATGCCGGCGTGGCCGGCGGCGCGCGCCAGCGTATGCGTCATCGCCAGCTGGGCGGAGGCCTCCACGCCGGCCATGGGCGCGGAGAGCACGTCGAAAGCCAGGGTTTGCAGCGCGTCGCCCACCAGGAGCGCGGTGGCCTCGTCGTAAGCCACGTGGCAAGTGGGCTTGCCGCGGCGCAGCACGTCGTCGTCCATACAGGGCATGTCGTCGTGCACCAGGGAATAGACGTGGACCATCTCCAGCGCGGAGCCGATGCGGGCCAGATTGTCGGCGCTGGCGCCCACCAGTTCGCCGGCGGCGAACACCAGCAGCGGGCGCACCCGCTTGCCGCCGCCCAGGCAGACGTAGCGCATCGCTTCGTGCAATTTTTGCGGCGTGTGCTGAGGGGAGGGCAGCAGGCGCTCCAGCGCGCCTTCCACTTGCTGCTGGATCTCAGTCATCCAGGCCATGAACGGTTTATTGTCCATTGGACAATTCCAGCGGTTTGAGTTCGTTGTTTTCCAGGATTTTCAGCTGCTGTTCCGCGTCGGCCAGTTTGGTCTGGCAGAACTTGATCAATTCTATGCCCTGCTTGTAGGAGCCGAGCGCCGTTTCCAGCGGCATGTCGCCGCTTTCCATCGCCTGGATGATGTCTTCCAGTTGGGCCAGTGCGGTTTCGAAACTGGCCGGCGCTTTGCTGGCTTTAGCCATGGCGTTTTCCTTATTGTGCTTTGTGGTGGCCGGGCCGTGCGTGTTCTATCGGTGTCGCGAGGGCGCGGGCGGCTCTTTAAGGCCGTCATTCTAGTCCAATTTCCCGGTGCGGCGACAGAGGCGATTGAGCGCTTTTGGCAAGCGCGAATGCCGTGGAGATGCCGGCGGCGCGGAAAGTGAACGCGCCTAGCGGACAATTCCCCGCCGCCCGCATTTGCGGTAGGGTGTCGCCAATTGAAAACGACAGGGGCCAGCATGCATTCGCAACCATCCATTCTGATCACCGGCTGCTCCAGCGGCATCGGCTACCACACCGCCGTCATCCTGGCCCAGCGCGGCTGGCGCGTGATCGCCAGCTGCCGCGCCGCCGCCGACGTGGAGCGCCTGCGCAGCGAGGGCATGACTTGCATCCGGCTGGACGTGGACGACGCCGATTCCATCCGCGACGGCCTGGCCCAGGCGGTGGAGCTGGCCGGCGGCCGCCTGGACGCCTTGTTCAACAACGCGGGCTTCGGCCAGCCGGGCGCGGTGGAGGACATCAGCCGCGCGGCGATGCGCGAGCAGTTCGAAACCAATCTGTTCGGCCCCTGGGAGCTGAGCAACGCCGCGCTCAAAGTGATGCGCGCCCAGGGCCATGGCCGCATCGTGTTCAACAGCTCCATTCTGGGCTTCGCCGCCATGCGCTGGCGCGGCGCTTACAACGCCAGCAAGTTCGCGATGGAAGGCCTGTGCGACACCCTGCGCCACGAGCTGCACGGCACCGACATCCATGTGTCCCTGGTGGAGCCGGGGCCGATAGAAAGCCGTTTCCGCCCCAATGCGCTGGCGCGTTTTCTGAAGAACGTGGACATCGACGCCAGTTTTCACCGCGAGGCCTATCAGCAGCAGCTGGCGCGGCTGAAGAAAGAGGGCCACGCCGCGCCGTTCACCCTGCCGGCCAGCGCGGTGGCGGAGGCGGTGCACCGCGCCATCACCGCGGCCAAGCCGGCGGCGCGCTACCGGGTGACTTTCCCCACCAAATTGTATTGGTGGCTGCGTCGCCTGCTGCCAACCCGTTGTTTTGACTGGGCATTGCGCGCGGCCACCTGAGACGGCGCCAAGTCCTTGGCTTAGCATGAGTTTTTCTATGCATAGACATGTATTTTCTTTGATGCCATTTTGATAGTTTCTTGTTGATCTAGCCCGCGGATTCGCTTTACAGTCACGGCACTTGCTCATGGCATTTCCTCATGCCGGAGCAGGCATAACAATAGAGACGCCGGGTTTCCCGGCTCCGTGACACAAAGGAGTAAGCGAGATGAATCGCTGGAAATGGCTGCCCCTGCTGCTGGCGGGGGCGGGCCTGCTCGCGTCCGCGCAAGCGGCCGATATGAGCAAGACGCTAAAGGTGTCCTTCCTGGCGCCCGAGACCGGATTCGACCCGGCCAAGATGAGCGATATTTATTCGCTGGGCGTGATCGAGAACATTTTCGACAACCTGCTCAGGTACGACTATCTGGCGCGGCCGCTCAAGCTCAAGCCGGGCACCGCCGTGGCCCTGCCGGAGATCTCGGCGGACGGCCAGGTGTTCACCTTCAAGGTCCGGCCCGGCATTTATTTTGCCGACGACCCGGCCTTCAAGGGCAAGAAGCGCGAGCTGACCGCGGCGGACTACGCCTACAGCATTAAGCGCTTCGCCGACCCCAAGGTCAGCTCGCCCAACGCCACTTCCTATACCGACTACGTGCTGGGATTGGCGGAGGCGGGCAGCGCCGCCAGCAAGAAAGGGCGCTTCGACTACGACAAGCCTATCGAAGGCATCAAGGCGCTGGACCGCTACACCCTGCAGCTGACGCTGAAAAAGCCCAATTACAACTTCCTCTACACCGTGGCCGCCAAATTCAGCGGCGCGGTGGCGCGCGAGGTGATTGAAACCTACGACAGCAACACCAACGCCCACCCGGTGGGCACCGGACCGTTTGTGCTGAAGGAATGGAAGCCGGGCAACCGCATCATCCTGGAAGCCAACCCCGGCTACCGCAAGGAAGTGTTCGCCGACGAACCGGCCGCCGACGCGCCGCCGCAGGACCGCGAAATCGCCGAGCAACTGCGCGGCAAGACCCTGCCTGTCATCGGCCGCGTGGACATCAAGGTGATAGAAGAAGAACAGCCGCGCTGGCTGTCCTTCCTCAACAAGCAGATCGACTACATCGGCGTGCCCAAGTCCGCCATCCCGTCCACCGTGCACAGCAGCGAGGCCAACCCCTTCCAGGCCAGCCTCAACCCGACGCTGGCGCAGCGCGGCATCCGCCTGCACCACAATCTGGGCATGGACCTGACTTACGCCTTCTTCAATATGCGTGACCCGGTGGTGGGCGGCTACAGCAAGCAAAAGATCGCCTTGCGCCGCGCCATCGCCATGGCCTACCCCAGCAAGGAAGTGATCAAGCTCTTGTACAGCGGCCAGGCCATCCAGCTGCAAAACCTGGTGCCCTTGAACATGGTGGGCAACGATCCGCGCTTTCACGGCGCGGCGGACTTCGATCCGGCGCTGGCCAACGCGCTGCTGGACCAGGCCGGCTACAAGATCGGTCCGGACGGCTACCGCCGCCAGCCCAACGGCCAGCCGCTGCTGATCACCCAGGCCACCCAGGGCAGCGCTTTCGACAAGCAGTTCAACCAGATCTGGCAGAAGGCCTTTGACAGCATCAAGCTGCGCGTCACCTTCAAAGTGGCCAAGTGGAATGAAAACCTCAAGGCCGCCTACGCCGGCAAGGTGCAGATGTGGTCCTTGGGCGGTTCCGCCGCCATTCCGGACGGCGACGACTTCGTCACCGGCCTGTGGACCAAGCAGATCGGCATCGGCAACCTGCCCTTCTTCAGCCGGCCGGAGTTCGACAAGGCTTATGAGGCGTCGCAAGTGCTGCCCAACGGGCCGGAGCGCGACGCGCTGTTCGACCGCATGAACCGGGTGGTGGCCGCTTACCAGCCCTATGTGTTGGGCGTGACCCGCTTCGAAAACGTCGTCAGCCACGACTATCTCAAGGGTTACAAGCCGCATCCGCTGGCCACGATTGGGGTGTCCTGGCGTTATGTCGACATCGACCTGAGCAAGCGCCGCTAAGCGCCTTGATCCGGGGCGCAGCCGCGCCGCTATATTCTGGAGAAGCAGATGTTCAATTTCATCATCCGCCGAATCTGGCAGATGGTGCCGACGATGTTCGGCGTCATGCTGCTGGTGTTCGTGCTGTTCAACTGGGTGGGCGGAGACCCCACCTACATCCTGGCCGGCAAACGCCTGACGCCGGAAATCATGGCCAATATCCGCGCCCAGCTGGGCCTGGACCTGAGCCTGCCGCAGCAGTTCTGGCTCTTCGTCAAGCAAGTGGCCACCTTCGACTTCGGCACCTCCTGGTCCACCCAGCAGTCCGTCACCGCCACGCTGGCTTCGCGCATCGGCCCCTCGCTGACGCTGACCGGCACCTTGCTGGTGTTCGAACTGCTGACCGCGCTGCCCATCGCCATCGTCGTGGCTTACTACCGCGGCACGCTGACCGACCGCATGGTGACGCTGATCTGCACCGTGGCCATGTCCGTCAGCTCGCTGGCCTACATCATCGTCGGCCAATACCTGCTGGCCTTCAAACTGGACTGGTTCCCGGTGATGGGCTGGGACGACGACAGCCTGCTGCGCAGCCTGCTGATCTATGTGCCGCTGCCGCTGATCCTGGGCATGCTGGTGTCGCTGGCGCCCAATGTGCGCTTCTACCGCAGCTTCGTGGTGGAAGAGCTGGGCCACGACTACGTGCGCACCGCGCGCGCCAAGGGTTTGTCGGAAAAAACCGTGCTGTTCAAGCACGTGCTGCGCAACGCGCTGATCCCGGTGGTCACCGCGGTGATGATGTCCTTGCCCTTCCTGGTGCTGGGCTCGATGCTGCTGGAGCGCTTTTTCGGCATTCCCGGCATGGGCAATGAACTGCTGATGGCGGTGGACAAGAGCGATTTCCCGGTGATCAAGGCCATTACCGTGACCATCGCCGCCGCAGCCATGGTGTTCAACCTGCTGGCCGACATCATCTACAAGTGGATCGATCCACGCGTGCAACTCAAGTGAGCGCGGAGCACAAGACATGACAACATTGCAAAACACCGCCGGCGCGCCGCCGGCCGCCCCTCGCGCAGCCTGTGGGCGCTGGGCTGGCAACGCTTGAAGCGCGACCGCATCGGCTTCGTCTCCCTGTGGGTGGTGGCCGCCTTCATGCTGCTGGCCGCCGCCGGCTGGCTCAATCTGGCCGGCCGCGGCTGGAACGACGAAATCGCCGCCTCCTACGCGCCGCCCACTTTATTGCTGGAGAAATACCGCCAGCAGGAAACGCCGGCCGCGGCCGGCGGCCAGTCCACCGCCATCGTGCCCACCGAACGCTTGAAACCGTCGGAAGATCCCATCCACGACTGGCTGGAAGCCGCGCGCCCGCACGCCGCCCAGTACGCGGTGCCGGAAGTGAAGAAAGTGGCGTCGCTGACCTTCGGCGCGGACCAGCGCGGCCGCGACATCCTGGACAAGGTGATCAAGGGCACCGCCACTTCGCTGCTGGTGGGCTTCTTCGGCGCGCTGCTGTCCATCCTGATCGGCACCTCGCTGGGCGCGATGGCAGGCTATTTCGGCCGCAAGGTGGACGACTTCCTGATGTGGTTCTACAGCGTGTTCACCTCGGTGCCGGACATGCTGTTGCTGCTCGCCTTCGCCGCCGTGGCCGGGCGCGGCATCGCCACCGTCATTCTGGTGCTGTCGCTGACCAGCTGGACCGGCACCTTCCGCCTGGTGCGGGCCGAGTTCATCAAGAACCGCTCGCGCGAGTACGTGCAGGCGGCGGACGCGATCGGCGCCAGCCACAGCCGCCGCATGTTCATCCACATCCTGCCCAATGTCTCCCACCTGCTGCTGGTGCAGTTCTCCCTCTTGATGGTGGGCCTGATCAAGTACGAAGTGATCCTGTCCTTCCTCGGGTTCGGCGTGGACGTGCGCCAAGTGAGCTGGGGCTCCATGCTGGCGGAAGTGCCGGAAGAGCTGTTGCAAGGCTATTGGTGGCAGCTGGCCATGGTGGTGGTGTTCATGTCCACCCTGGTGACCGCCTTCAGCATGTTGACCGATGCGCTGCGCGACGCGCTGGACCCGCGCGCGGCGGCGAAGTGAGCGGGGAGAACAGACTATGACTCAGAACCAGACCCTGCTGTCGGTGCGCAATCTCAAAGTGGCGTTCCGTCAGGAGAACGGCGGCGATTTCCAGGCGCTCAAGGGCGTCAGCTTCGACATCCCGGCCAAGCGCACCGTAGCCTTGGTGGGCGAATCCGGCTCCGGCAAATCAGTGACCTCCATGGCCATCATGCGCCTGCTGTCGCCGCAACACGCCAGCATCCACCCGGACAGCCAGATCCTGCTGCAAGGGCGGGATCTGCTCAAGGCCGGCGGCGCCGAGATGCGGGCGCTGCGCGGCAAAGACATCGCGATGATCTTCCAGGAGCCGATGAGCTCGCTGAACCCGGTGTTCAGCGTGGGCGAGCAGATCATGGAAGCCCTGATGCTGCACGCCAAGCTGGGCCGGCGCGCCGCGCGCCGACGCGCGATCGAGCTCTTGCGCGAAGTGGGCCTGCCGGAACCGGAAAGCAAGGTGGACAGCTACCCGCACCAGCTGTCCGGCGGCCAGCAGCAGCGGGTGATGATCGCGATGGCCATCGCCTGCGAACCCAAGCTGCTGATTGCCGACGAACCCACCACCGCGCTGGACGTGACCATCCAGAAGCAGATCCTGCAACTGATCGCGGACCTGCAGAAGAAACACGATATGGCGGTGCTGTTCATCACCCACGACCTGGGCGTGGTGGGCGAGTTCGCCGACGAAGTCATCGTCATGCGTCACGGCGAAATCCGCGAACAGGGCAGCGTGCAGCAAATCTTCGACGCGCCGCAGGACGCCTACACCAAGGCGCTGCTGGCCTGCCGCCCGCACCTGGACCGGCGGCCGCAGCGGCTGGCGGTGATCGACGACTTCCTGCAGCCGGGCGGCTATGTGGAACCGCCGCAGCGCGAGCGCGGCTACCGTGACGACGACGAAATCATCCTGGACGTGCGCGGGCTGAGCAAATCCTTCGACGTGCGCGAAGGCTTGTT
This sequence comes from Chromobacterium sp. Beijing, assembly GCF_021496765.1. Classification (NCBI taxonomy): domain Bacteria; kingdom Pseudomonadati; phylum Pseudomonadota; class Betaproteobacteria; order Neisseriales; family Chromobacteriaceae; genus Chromobacterium; species Chromobacterium sp. Beijing. Next base: position 2,055,849 of record NZ_CP053750.1, on the reverse strand, counting down.
CGGCAAACGCCAGTTCCACGCGGTCAAGGACGTGTCCTTCAAACTGGCCAAGGGCAAAACCCTGGGCATCGTCGGCGAATCCGGCTCCGGCAAGACCACCGTCGGTCTGACCCTGGTGCGGCTGCACCAGGCCAGCGGCGGGCAGGCGCTGTTCCACGGCCAGGACCTGCTGGGCATGGACGCCAAGGCCTTCCACGCTTACAAGCGGCGCATCCAGATCATCTTCCAGAACCCCTACGCCTCGCTGAACCCGCGCTTCACCGTGGAGCAGATCCTGAGCGAACCGATGCAGCTGCACGGCATCGGCCGCGATGGCGGCGAGCGGCGCAAGCTGGCGCAGGAACTGCTGGACAAAGTGGGCATGCCGGCCGGGGCGCTGCAGAAATACCCGCACGAATTCTCCGGCGGCCAGCGTCAGCGCATCGCGATTGCGCGCTGCCTGACCTTGAAGCCGGAAGTGCTGATCTGCGACGAATCGGTGTCGGCGCTGGACGTGTCGGTGCAGGCGCAAGTGCTGAACCTGCTGCAAGACCTGCAGGACGAATACGGCCTGTCCTATCTGTTCATCTCGCACGATCTGGCGGTGGTGAAGCATATCTCCGACCAGGTGATGGTGATGAACAAGGGCGAGGTGGTGGAGCAGGCGGACGCGGACCAGATCTACCGCGAACCGCGGCAGAGCTATACCCGCAAGCTGTTGGAGTCCATCCCGCAAGGCTGGGTGGGCATGGCACCGGCCTAAGCGCTGACGGCCATTCACACAAAACCGCCGGTTTCCCGGCGGTTTTTTATTGTCCGGCCAGCGCGCGGAAACCGTAATGCAGCAGCGCGTAAGCGCCAAACAGGATACAGGCCAGCGCGCCGTAAGCCAGGGCGGAGCGGCCGGCGTGGCTCAAGTCCGTGCTGCTGGGCAGGCAGCCGTCCCAGCACTGCGCCGCCAGAAAGCCCAGTCCGGCCGCGGCCGGACTCAGCCACGGCCAGCGCGCCGCCAGCGCCAGCAGGCCCCAACCCAGCGGCAGCAACAGCAAGGGCGCAATGCCGATGGGCAGCGCGTTCCACCACGTCAGCCGGTTGAAGCCCACCTGACCCAGCGTCAGCTGCCGGCCGTTGCGGCGCGGCCACACGCTGAAGCGGCTGGGCCGCGCCCGCAGCAGCCAGCCCACCAGGAAGTGGCAGAGCTCGTGCAGCACCGTGCCCGGCAGCGACAGCGCCACATAGGGCCAGAACCAGGCGCGGCGGCGCAACTGACGGCTGAGCAACAGGAACAGCGCCGGCCACAGCAGCACGGCGGGAGAGGGGGCGAACGGCGCGTACAGCGGCTCAAGGGCGGACATGGGAGAAGAGGGCGGGCGAAAACCTGGATTGTGGCATGAGAACCTGTTTACGATCTGCTGCGCTTCGGCGATACAGCGTTGAAAACGCCCTCAACAATGCTCATGTACCACTTGTACATTCCGCTTTTTCGCTCGTTTTCGCCTTGTCTCGCTCTTGCTCGCGAGATTGTAAACACGTTCTGCGGGCGCGCCCGGACCAAGCCGGACGCGCCCTCAAGCTTGAGAGGCTGGATGTTTAGAAGGCGTTCAAGGGCTGGAGCTTCTTGTTTTTAATCCGCGCGGAAGCGGTTAATCGCCGCATCCAGCCCATGCGCCAGGCCGGACAACTGCTGCGCCATGGCGGAGGATTCCTCCACCGACAAGCCGTTTTCCGTGCCCATATTGGCGATGCGCTCCACGTTCTTGGCGGCGTCGTTGCTGGCCGTGCTCTGCTCGCGCATCGCCTCGGCGATCTCGCTGGTTTTCTCCAGCAGACGGGTGGACAGCACGCGGATCTGCGCCAGGCGCTCGGACAGCGTGCCGCTCAGCGCCACGCCGGTTTCCACTCGTTCGGTGGCCTCGCGCATGCTGGCCACCGCCGTGGTGGTGTCGCCTTGCACCGCCTTGATTTTTTCGGAGATTTCGCCGGTGGCCTGCGCGGTGCGTTCCGCCAGCTTGCGCACCTCGTCCGCCACCACGGCGAAGCCGCGGCCGGTTTCGCCGGCGCGCGCCGCCTCGATGGCCGCGTTCAAGGCCAGCAGATTGGTCTGCTCGGCGATGTCGTGGATCACGTCCACGATGTTGCCGATCTCATCGGAACGCTGGTTCAGGCCGATGATGATGGTCTCGGAGCGGCTGATTACGCTGGCGATCTCGGACATCTGCTGCGCGGCCTGGCCGGCCACCTCGCTGCCGCTCACCGCCTCGTTCATGCTGCTCTTGGCCTCGCCGGCCATTTCCACCGCGTGCTCGGCCACCAGATTGATGCTCACCGTCATCTCCTCCACCGCGGCGGCGGTGGACGAGGAAGCGTCGGTCTGCACCTGGGACGCCTCGGCAATGCGCTTGGACACGCCGGACAGCGCGTGAGCGGTGTCGTTCACCTGCTTGGCGTCCTCGCGGGTCTGCTGCAGAAAGGCGCGCAGATTGCCCAGCAGTTGCGCCAGCGCGCGGCCGGTTTCGCTGACCTCGTCGCGGCCGGTTTGATCCACCGTCACCGTCAGGTCGTTCTTCTCCGCCGCGTGGCGCATGGTCTGCTGCATGGCCTGCAAGGGACGGGTGATGGAACGGACGATGGCGAAGGCCAGCGCGATGCCCACCACCAGGGCCAGGCCCAGAATGGTCAGCATCATATTGCGGGTGTTCTTCATGCTGACCGCCAGCGCGTCCTCCGCGGACTGCGCGGACTCGTCCGCCAGCTTGCTCAGGCTGTTGAGCGCGTCGCGCGCCTCGTAGAGCTTGGGCTTGAACGGGGTGATGCCGGCGTCGCCGACATTGGCCCGGCTGATCTCGCCGCTGGCGATCTTCTGATACAGCCCGTTCATGCCCTGCTCGTAGCCGGAGATGCCGGTCAGCATGCTGTCGAAGGTTTTCTGGTGATCCGCGGCCATGGCCATGGACTTGGCGGTGGCCGCCTGGCTCTTGAATTCGGCGATGTGCTTGTCCAGCAACTGCTTATTGGTCTGGATGCTCTGATCCGAGTTGTCCGGATTGCCGATGCTGATGAAGATGTTCTTCTCATCCTGGCGGATGTGCAGCATATTGCTCTGCATGGCGTTCATCTGGTAGCGGAACGCGATTTTCTGGTCAAACAGCGAGGTCAGCTCGCCATCCATCTGGTTCAGCGACCACCAGCCGGAACCGCCCACCAGAGCCACTGCAAACAGCAGGCTGCCCGCCAGCGCGGCGATGCGCTGCCCGATCGTGAATTGACTTAACATAATGCCCCCATAGGCGCTGATATTCATCTTTTTTCATAGCAAACGCCTATGAATTGGCGATTGCATCAATGTGTGAAGACGCAGCGCTTCGTGCCGGCACGGACTCCAGCTTGGGCCGGGACTCTGGAACATCGGGAACGGGCCCACAGGCCGGAATGACGGAGTGTTTCAATGCCAGCGCCCCTCCTCGTGCGGAGGCGGAAGCGGTGCGACGTTCATTGAATAGGTGCAATCATAATTCACGCCGCGCCGATAGTCCTAATGGTTATTTTTGCATCGCAAAGCGGGAACATAGGGTGTATGTCCGGGCAAGCGGGGCAAGGCGGGGTGCCAAGGCCGGGCATGGGGCCGATATGAGGTTTTTTCATGCCCCGCGCAATGTAAAAGACATAAAATCCGCATTGCCGCTTTCAAATGTCAAGATTGGGGCGGTCTAATCCAAGCGTCCGGCGTGCAGCTTCTGTTGCGTTTAGACCCGCTAACAAAACCCCTGATCCTGCGTTGCGCCTCCTTGCCGTACGACTTGTACTGCCTGCGTCGGCGCGCCTTGGCTCAGGTTCTCTGCGAGGTTTTGTTCGCGGCTCTTAGAGTCAGAAGAGGGAAGCCGGTCAAGCCGCGCCCTTGTTTTGTTTTGGCAAAATGCCGATAATAAATGAGCAAATTGCCAAATCAAGGAGGGGCCATGAAAGCGCTGCAAGTATTCGTGCCGGAGACGCCGGTCCCGCCCATGGTGGAACACAGCCTGTTGCAGGAACTGAGCGTGTTGGTGGGGCAGGAAATGCTCAACGATTTCGACGTGGCCAAAGTGGTGGAGCTGGGCGTGGACACCGGCATGCTGGAGCGCCTGGTGGACGCCGGCCTCAGCCGCGGCGAACTGGAGTTCGTCATCCCGCCGCGCACCCTGTCCCATCGCATCAAGAAGGGCCAGACGCTGAACACCGAGGAATCCGAACGCGGCGTGCGCGTGGCCAAGCTGCTGTTGTTGGCGGAAGACCTGTTCGGCGATAAGGACGCCGCCGCCCAATGGCTGCGCAAGCCGCTGCACCGCTTTGAGGGCAAATCGCCGCTGGATATGGCCCATACCGAGCCCGGCGCGCGGCTGGTGGAACAACTGATCGCCCAAGCCAACGAAGGCTACGCGGCGTGATTGCCTGGCGCATCAGCCGCTACGCAGACCTCAAGGGCCTGGGCGGGCTGCGCTGGCCCGGCCGCTGGCATCCCGCCGGCCAGCCCATCGTTTACCTGGCGGACCACCCGGCCAGCGCCATGCTGGAAGCTCTGGTGCACCTGGAAGTGGCCGTCCTGCCCGCCACCTTCACCCTGCTGCAAGTGGAACTGCCGGACCGGCTGGTGCAGACGCTGGACCAGGCCAGCCTGCCGGCTGACTGGACCCTGCAACCCGCGCTCACCCAGGGCCTGGGCCATCACTGGCTGCAACGTCAGGCCTCCGCCGCGCTGCAAGTGCCCAGCGCGGTGGCCCCCAACGCCCACAACTACCTGCTCAACCCCCTCCATCCGGACGCCGGCGCCTGCCGGATACTCAGCGTGCGGGACGTGCCTTGGGATGCGCGCCTGAAGTCTTGATGAAGACCCCGCCGTGCCTACCTTCCGCTTGTCCAACGGTCTGTGCCTTGTCTTGCTATTTTTAAACTTTTCGATGTAAACAATTGTAAACAAATTATTGGCCTAAATCCGCCTTGCCGCGCTTTTTCGCGCAGGACAGCGCGAGTAGAGTCGGAGAACGTGTTTACGATCTCGCGAGCCAGAACGAGGCAAGGCGAAAGCGGCCGAGAAGACGGAATGTACAAGGGATACATGAGCATTCTGAAGTTGTTTTCAACGCCGTATCATCGCCGACGCGCAGCAGATCGTAAACCGATTCTTAGAGCCTGTTCAAAGTCTCGCGAGCAAGGGCGAGACAAGGCGAAAACGAGCGAAAAAGCGGAATGTACAGGTGGTACATGAGCATTTTGAGCTTGTACTCACCGTGCAACGCTTCACGAAGCGCAGCAGACTTTGAACAGGTTCTGAGAAAACTAGCCAAGGGCTCACGTAGGCCCAAGGCAGTCGGGGCAATTCAACCCACTTACAGAGCGGCTGACAAACCCCTGGTGCCGCGTTGCGCCGACTTGCCGTACTCAAGTACTGCCTGCGCGGCGCGCCTGGCCTCAGACGTGAAACTGAGTTTGTTAGCCGCTCTTATTGAAGATGCGAGGAATGCAATGACAGTTTGGAAATGGGCCGGCAAGACGGCCGCGGCGGCGCTGCTGTTCAGTATCGCCACGGCCACATGGGCGGACGCGGTCCGCAAGGATATTCTCCCCGCGGATACCGATGGCGGGATTGTGGCGAACAGCGGGCCGCACATCGTTTTCTCAACGGAAAGGGGCGGACACGCGCCGCTGCTGGTCTTCCTGCCTGGAACCGGCGGCGAAACCACGCGTACCGTGGTGGGCGAACAGGCTTTCATCGACACCGCCCTGGCTCAGGGCTACCGCTTCATCATCCTGTCCTACATCGACACGCCGGCCGTTTCCCAGGTTTGCACCCGGCCGGTGCTGGCGACCAATCCGGACTGCGCGGCACAAATGCGCCAGAAGCGCGCCTTTGGGGAAAACGCCACCCCGCTGATCCAGGACAAACCCAAAGACGCCATTGTCCATAGACTGACCGCTCTGCTGCGCTACCTGGCCAAGACCGATACCCAAGGCCGTTGGGAACAGTATCTGGACAAGCAAGCCGTGGACTGGAGCAAGATCGTGCTGTCCGGACAATCCCAAGGCGGCGGCATGGCCGCCTATATCGCCAAGCGCGTGGCCGTCAGGGGCGTGATCGACTTTTCCGGCGGCTGGGACATGCGCGCCAACAATCGCATCGCCTCCTGGTACGCCTCTCCCGGCGCCACGCCGCCGGACAGATTGTTCGGCACCTATCACGTGCAAGAGCGCTTTGCCGATCTCATCCGCACTTCCTATAACGCGATGCGCATCCCGGCCGACCACCAGTTTGCGCTGAATAAACCGATACGCCGCCCCAACGCCGACAACCCCGGACATGGAGAAGGCGCCAGCAATCCGGTGTACCGGGAGCTGTGGCAGGAGATGTTGGAGCAGCTCAAGCGGGGGGAGTGAGGGGCGGCTGCTTGGGTGGCCGCGTCTTGCCTCCATGCCTAAATTGCCTGTCTATCCTTCCTGACTGCGAACGCCAGCGTTAGAACCGGCCTGATCGACTCGCATCCGGCTTGCCTTGCGAAATGTCAAACGCGTTCCGTCGCTTATCGGTGTTGCTTTCGGCATAATTGAGCATTCATCAAGGCGGCTATCCGTTTCCGCTTTGTCTTGAGTTCCAAGGCGGCCCTGAAGCGCTGCCGTTGTTTAGGTACGAGCGGCAGCAAGGGTTGAGTGCATGGAAACATCATTGAGTGTGGCGGTGCGCAGCTTATGGGCCAAAAGTGGCGAAGAGGGTGGACATGGCCTGCTGTGTCACATGTTGGATGTGGCTGCCGTGGCCTCCGTGCTGTTGGAGTGGTGTCTGGCTGCGCCAGAGACGGCTTCGGACTGGTTTGGCCTGCCGTCAGAGTCCCTGAATGGGTGGCTGGCCGCCTTGGTGGGTTTGCATGATCTCGGCAAAGCCACTCCGGGGTTTCAGGCCAAGTGGGAAGCCGGGCGCTTACAAGTTGAGCGCGCCGGCTTGCCATTCTCATCGGTGGTGGCGCTGGCGCAAGACCGGCATGACTTGGCCAGTGCGGCCTTGCTGCCGGGCTTGTTGCAGGCCGAGGGTGTGCCGCGATTATGGGCGCAGGATGCGGCACAGGCTGTCAGCGCCCACCACGGTTTCAACTTTACCTCCTTGGGCGCTGGTGCACCGCTGCGCGAACCGGCCATTTGGAAGCAGACAAGGCAGAGTCTATTCCAGGCCTATTGGCACACCCTGGCGCCGTCTGATGTTCCGCTGGATCACCCATTGCCGCTGCTTGCAGTGGAGTGGCTGGCCGGTCTGACTAGCGTATGCGACTGGATCGGCTCTAACGCTGACTGGTTTCCGCCTGGAGAGCGAGGCGATACGCCATCCGCCCACTATCACGCCGCCAGACGTCTGGCGGAATCGGCGCTGTCTTCCCCTGACAAACTGGGCTGGCCATCCAGCCGGCCCTTATTGCATCAACAGGCCTGTTCTTGTGACGCGATATTGGCGCGGCTGCTGAGCGCGGAGGCCTCTGCACAGGCGAGGCCGCTGCAACTAACCGGCGACGCTTTGTTGGTTCAGGGAAGCGGCCCGGCGCTAATGTTGGTGGAAGCGCCGATGGGAGAAGGCAAGACCGAACTGGCTTTTATCGCGGCCTTGCGTTTGCAGGCGCGCCAACATCACCGTGGCTTCTATCTGGCGCTGCCTACCCAAGCCACCGGCAATGCCATGTTCGAGCGGACCTTGGCCTTTCTGCGCGCATTCGTCTCCGGGGAGCGGCAGGATATCCAGCTATTGCATGGCGGGGCCGCCATGAATCAGACCGTTGCGCATTTGCGCGAGATCTGGGACCAGCATGGTAATGACGCGGTGGGCTCCTCCGGCTGGTTTGCCCAACGTCGGCGCGGCTTGTTGTCTCCCTATGGCGTGGGCACTGTGGACCAGGCCTTGTTTTCTGTATTGAACGTCAAACATCACTTTGTCCGGCTATGGGGGCTGGCCAATAAGGTGGTGGTTTTGGACGAGGTGCATGCCTACGACACCTATACCGGTCGCTTGATTGAAACCTTGCTGGCCTGGCTGAAAGCCTTGGGTTGCTCGGTCATCTTGATGAGCGCCACTTTGCCGGATACACGGCGCGCGCGTTTATTGCAGGCCTGGGGCGTGGATGAGCGCGAGCTGCCGTCGCCGGCCTATCCGCGGATACTGCTGGTGGATGACGCCGGCGCGCGTGGCGCCACCTTTATCGCGCGTGAACAGCAGCCTATCGCCGTGACCGGCCTCCCGGAGGGCTTGGACCACATCGCCGCCGCCGCGCGGCTTGCCTTGGAGCAGGGCGGGTGTGGCGTGGTCATCGTGAATACCGTGGACCGGGCGCAGCAGCTGTACCAGCTATTACGGCCATATTGTCTGTCAGATGGCATGCTGTTGCTGTTTCATGCCCGCTTCCCCGCCGAGCAGCGCCGGCAGCTGGAGCAGCAAGTGTTGTCCACTTTCGGCTCCTCTCCCGCCATGGGCTCGCGTCCCAAGCGTACTTTGCTGATTGCGACGCAAGTGGCGGAGCAAAGCCTGGACATTGATTTCGATTTCATGATTTCCGATCTCTGTCCCGTCGACCTTCTATTGCAACGCGCCGGCCGCTTGCACCGGCATCAACGCAAACAACGCCCGGCGGCGCACGCGCAACCACGATTGCAAGTGGCCGGCTTGCTAGCCGATGTGGTGCCCGAACTGGAACAGACCGGCTGGGGACGGGTGTATGGCGATTACCTCTGCCTGGTGACCTGGGCCGTGCTGCAAAACGAGCCAGTCTGGCGGCTGCCGCAGGACATCGACCGCCTGGTGCAGGCGGTGTACGCGCCCTGGCCGGATTTGGGTCATTTGCCGGAGGCCTTGCGCGAACGGCTTGAAATGGTGGAACGCACCCGTCATGGCGCCAAGGCCAATTTTCAGGCGCAGCTGGCGCAGCAGATTGCGCTGGATCTACAGAGTGAGGCCGCCATCGCTTACATCGGCAAGCCGCATGGCGCTGATGAAGACGATACCTTGGCCTTGCGCAACCGCACCCGGCTGGGGGATGACAGCCTGACCGTGATTCCGGTCTGGGTCGATGCCGATGGGCGCTGGCGGCCTGAGCCGGATGGCGCATCGCTCGATCCGCAGCAAGCCGTGTCGGATGCGCTTGCCCAAAGACTGTTTGAACGGCACATCAAATTGTCGCGCCGACAGCTGGTCCTGCATTTACTGGAGCAACCTGGGTATCCGGCTTTGAGCGAACATCCCTTGCTCAGTCATTGCCATGTATTGCCGTTGACAAAGGACGGCGATTACCAGATGGGAGAGGTGCGCGTATCGCTGGACCCGCGCTTGGGGCTTGTTTATGGGAAACAGAAATAAGGGAGGAGGCATGGCTGCCGCACTTCCATGTCATGATTTTGCCATGAGCAGAGATTTGTCTAGCGTAGCGGCAAAATAAACGTCAACAGACCCTAAATAAATCTAATATTCATGGCCATTGTCGGGCTACATGCAAAATTCGGAGTACCCGAAGTTGATCTATTGTCACATCATAAACGCAGATATAGTGGCGATGAAGCACCCACTCCCGTGTGCCGGCAACACACCCTGCACGGCCCAACTCTGGGTGCTGAAGCAGCCGAAGAATTTGCTGCTCAAAATGCTTATCAAGATCAAGAGCGGCTACTGGATTGTCGGCTGCAATATAGTCAAAAATAGCCTCGCGATCTGACACCGCCTCAAGCGTCCACACCAATTTCATCGTTCAGCCATTCTTCGGCGCAACGCTGCTCTTTTAGCTGCAAAACGCGCGTCTACCTCATCACCTTCTACCAGCTCTCCGGAGTTTGCCTGGTCCAAACCCTGCTGGACCTGATGACGGAACCACTGCTCATATTCAGCAACCTCCTTATTTTCCCGTACGACATCACGCATAAAGTCACGGAGCAACTGAGCCCCAGTGCGGTCTCGAAGCTTGGCTATTTTGGCAAATTCTTGTTTTAGTGACTCATCGACACGAAAAGTAAAGGTCGTTTCGCTCATGGCGTTCCTTATTTGTGTTACAAGGCACTTAAAAAGTAATGAAATCATACATATAGCTAGGATGCAAAACAAGTTGCCTTTAAGTGTTACTGGCATTGTCGTTCTCAATTGGTGAGAGAAACGAAGATGGCGTACAGCTCAGGCAGGGAAGCCATCTAGTGGCCGGTCCTTCCCGCCATCTGTTAGATTGATGTCCATGGCATTCGCGAAGGGGGGGATGTTTATGAATAAAGCCATCAATCTGCTGGACGCCGCTTGGCTCCCGGTCCGCTACCTGGATGGGCGCGTGGCCGAGATCGGCCTGGTGCAGCTATTCGCCGATACCGACCGCATCGCCGCCCTGGCCGACACCGCGCCGCCCAGCCTGCTAGCCGAGTACCGTCTGCTGCTGGCCATCCTCAATCGTGCGCTGCGGCGCGGCTTTGGGCGCTGGGATAGTGCCGATCTGGCGCGCTGCTACCGCGAAGGCCTGCCGGTGGCCGCCATTCACGACTATCTGGAGCATTGGCGCGGCGCCTTCAATCTGTTCGATCCGCAGCGCCCCTTTATGCAGGTGGCGGCCCTGGCCCAAGACGAAGCCACTCGCGACAAGGCCAAGCCTTGGTCGCAGATTTCCCTGGCCAGCAGCATCGGCAACAGCCCGGTGCTCTTTGATCATTCTATTGATAGTCAACCCTCCGCCATTCCCGCTGCCGAAGCGCTACGCCATTTGCTGGGCTTTTTGCAGTTCACCCCGGGTGGCTTGGTGAAAACCCTGCGCGACTCCGACAAGGCCGGGCCGCTGGCCAATACCGCCGCCAGTCTGCCCGTAGGGCAAACCCTGGCGCAAACCCTGTTGTTGGCCCTGCACCCGTCGGGGCCGGACGATGACCTGCCTGCCTGGGAAAAACCCCAGCCCACCATAGCCCAATTACGCGCCGAACCCACGCTGGCCAGCGGCCACAACGACCGCTACACCCGGCTGAGCCGTGCCGTGTTGCTGCTGCCCGAGCCCGATGGCGTCACTGTGCGGCAGCTGCGTTTTGCCGCTGGGTTGGCGTTGGCCGACAACGAACAAGCGCCGGACGCCATGGCCAGCTATCGCATGGGCGTCAACAATATGGTGCGGCTGAGCTTTGGCGAGGGCCGGGCGTTTTGGCGCGATTTGGGCGCCTTGCTGCCGCCGAACTCCGCCGACGACAAAGCGCATTCGCTGGCGGCGGCCACCCTGGGCTGGGCCCGGCATTTGCAGCACAGACTGGGGCAGACCGAGCCGCTGAGCGTGATGATCTTGGGTCTGTCCAGCAATCAGGCCAAGCTGGAGCGCTGGCGCGCCGAGCGTTTTGAACTGCCACAACGCGTGCTGGAGCAAGCGGAGGGCGCGGAAGAAGTCCGCGGCAAGCTGCGCGAAGCCGAAGAACTGTACAGCAAGCTGCGCCTGGTCATGGCCGGCATGTTGGCCGCCGTCATGCCAGACCCGGGCCACAAGGACACGCGAGGCCGGGCGCGGGCGCAACTGGACGCCGGCCCGGCGCCGGCGGCCTACTTCAGCGCGCTGGAAAGCCGCTGGCCGCAGTTGTTGGAGCGGATAGGCGCGGAAGCGTTGGAACACGCCGACGCCTATTGGCGGGACGCGCTGCGCCGTGCGGCCAAGCTGGCCTGGGACGCCGCTTGCCGCCAATTGGGCGGCAACGCCGCCGCGCTGAAAGCGCTGGCGCTGGCCGAGCCCGGCTACCTGGCTTTGATCCGTCCCTTGACCCATGCATCCACGCAAGAGGAGAACAATCATGTCTGAACTGGCGCAGGACTTCGTCAAACACCTGCAAACCCTGGCGGAGCGCAACCGCGGCGCACTGGCCGAGCTGCGCCGCAGCGCCGGTTTCGCGCCGGGCGCCTACCCGCCGGCCTACCCCCATGTCGAGCGCTTTGTGCCAACGGACAGCCATGCCGAGGATAGCTTCCGCCGCGCGCTCTACCTGACCGCCGCGCTGTTTGCCCAACTGCCCAAGCAACAAACCGGCTGCAGCTTTGCCCAGGCCTTTGGCGCGCTGTGGCGGCAGCGGGACAGCGCCAGCCTGGAGCAGCGCTTCGTCACGCTGCTGGATGCCGAACCGGAAACACTGCCCAACTATCTGAGGCAAGCCTTCTCGCTATTGGCGGCTGAGCAGCAAGGCTTGGACTACGCCGCGCTGCTGCAAGATCTGGCCCGCTGGCTATCGTCCTGGCAGCCGCAGCGCTACGACGGCGTCAGCGGCCGCGATCTGGTGCGCCGTAACTGGGCGCGAGACTTTTATCGCCAATCCGCCCCCCTGAACGACTGAACCCCAGCCCCGTATGGAGAGAGCCATGAGTCTGTTTATCGAATTTCATCTGATTCAGAACTTCGCGCCGTCCAATCTTAACCGCGACGATACCGGCGCGCCCAAGGACGCCGTTTTCGGCGGCTACCGCCGCGCGCGCGTCAGCAGCCAGTGCTTCAAACGCGCTGTACGTCTGCAAGCGGATTTTCCCGCCGCCAATCAAGGCGTGCGCACCAAAAAACTGCTGGAACTGCTGCGTGAGCAACTCCAGCAGCGTTTCGGCCTGGCCGGGGAAGAACTGGACGGCCGCATTGAAAGCGCATTGGCCGCCGCCGGGCTCAAACTCAAGGAAGACGGCAAGACCGAATACCTGCTCTTTTTGGGCCAGCAGGAGATAGACGGTTTCGCCAGCCTGATTCACGCCCACTGGGATGAGCTGGCCCCGTCGGCCAATGGCGAGAAAAAGAGCAAGAAAGACGTCAAGGCCAATGTGCCGCCGGAACTGGCCAAACAGGCCAAGGCCATCATGAACGGCGGCAAGGCGCTGGACGTGGCCTTGTTCGGCCGCATGCTGGCGGACCTGCCGGAAGTCAACCAGGATGCCGCCTGCCAGGTGGCGCACGCCATCAGCACCCATCAAGTGGTGCGTGACTTCGACTACTTCACCGCCGTGGACGACAAAGGCAGTGCCGATGAAACCGGCGCCGGCATGATAGGCCAGGTGGAATTCAACTCCGCCACCTTCTACCGCTACGCCGCGCTGGACCCGGCCAAGCTGGCGGGCAATCTGCAAGGCGACCGTGAGCTGGCGCTCGCCGGCGTGCGCGCGCTGGTGCAAGCCATGGCCCGCGCCATTCCCAGCGGCAAGCAAAACACCTTTGCCGCCCACAACCCGCCCAGCTTCATCGGCATCGCCGTCCGCCATGCCAGCCCGCTCAACCTGGCCAATGCTTTTGAAAAACCTGTTTACGCCCGCAACGGCGAAGCGCTCACCGGCCAATCCGTGGCGGCGCTCGCGGGTTACGATGACAAGCTGGCCGGTCCCTATGGCGACGCGCGCGACGCCTGGGCCTATATCGACCTGACCGACGCCTGGCCGCAGGCCAAAGGCGAGCGGCAAACCAGCCTGGCGGCGCTGGCGGATTGGGCCGCCCAACAGGCCGGCGCCGCATGGGAGCGGTGAGATGGCCACCCTGCTGCTCAGGCTGGCTGGCCCCATGCAAGCCTGGGGCACCACCAGCCGCTTCGACGAACGCGACAGCGGTCTGGAACCCTCCAAGTCCGGCGTTATCGGCTTAATTTGCGCTGCGCTGGGGCGCGACCGCGCGCAAGCGGTGGACGATCTGGCCGCGCTGCGCATGGGGGTCCGGGTGGATAGAGAAGGCCTGCTGATGCGCGACTACCAAACCGCCACCGGCGTATTGCTCGCTTCAGGCAAGGCCGATCTCAAGCGCACCGTGATCAGCCCCCGCTACTATCTGGCCGACGCGGTGTTTCTGGTGGGGCTGGAAGGCGACGCCGGCCTGCTGAGCCATATCCAGCAAGCCTTGCGTCAGCCGCATTGGCCGCTGGCCTTAGGCCGCAAATCCATGCCGCCGTCGCAGCCGGTTTGGCTGGAAGAGGGCGTGCAGGAGCATGGCCTGGAAGATTGCCTGCGCCATCGTTGGCCGCGCTTGGCTCCGCCCCAGCGCGAGCAAGCCGGTCAGCCGCTGCGCCTGATGTTGGAACATCCGTCGGAAGGCGCGGTGAGGCTGGACCAACCCGTGGCGCCGTTTGCCGAACGCCGCTTCGGCCCCCGCTTTGTCAAATCGGAGGTGGCGGATGTACCTGACACAACTGACGCTTGACCCCGGCCACCCCGCCGCGCGGCGGGATCTGGCCAATGCCTACGACATGCACCGCAGCCTATGCCGCGCCTTCGTCGCCGCGGCCGACGATATCCCGCCACGCTTTCTGTGGCGGCTGGAACGCTGCGATGCAGAAGCCGGCGTAGCCGTATTGCTGCTGCAATCGCCGGAGCCTGGCCATTGGCAGGCACTGGCGCAAGTGCGAGCCGTACAATGCAAGCCGCTGCCGCTGGAGCAACTGATCGAGACGGATCGCCGCTATCGTTTCCGCCTGCTGGCCAATCCCACCGTCACCCGTGGCGGCAAACGCTATGGCCTGCTGCGGGAAGAAGAGCAACTGGCCTGGCTGACGCGGCAGTTGCAGCAGGCCGGCGCCGTGCCGCAGCGGGTGGAGCGCAGTCTCAGCCAGCAGTGGCGGCTGCGCAAGCCGGGCGGCGTCATCACCCTGCAAGCGGCGCGTTTTGACGGCGTGCTGGCGGTGGACAACGCCCAACGGCTGCGCGCGACGGTGGCCGCCGGCCTGGGGCACGCCAAGGCCATGGGCCTGGGCCTGCTGTCCCTGGCTCCGGCTTAAGGACGGCGGCGATGGCGCAATGGCTGCCGCCGCTCAAGCCGCTCCCCATCAAGGAGCGGCTGTCGGTGCTGTTTGTCGAACGCTGCCAGTTGGACGTGCTGGACGGCGCCTTTGTCGCCGTGGACGCGGGCGGCGTGCGCACCCACATCCCGGTGGGCGGCGTGGCCTGCCTGATGCTGGAACCCGGCGTCCGCGCCTCCCACGCCGCCTGCAAGCTGGCAGCCCAAGTGGGCACGCTGCTGGTGTGGGTGGGCGAGGCCGGCGTCCGGCTCTATTCCGCCGGCCAGCCCGGCGGCGCGCGGGCCGATCGCCTGCTCTATCAGGCCCGGCTGGCGCTGGACGACGATGCCCGGCTCAAAGTGGTGCGGGAAATGTACCGCCGCCGGTTTGGAGAGGAACCGCCGCAACGGCGCAGCGTGGAGCAATTGCGCGGCATTGAAGGCGCGCGGGTGCGCGCCCTATACCAGCAACTGGCCCAGCACTATGGCGTGAAATGGCGGGCGCGCAATTACGACCGCGAAGACTGGGACCAGGCCGATGTCCCCAACCGCTGCCTGTCGGCCGCTACCGCCTGCCTGTATGGCGTGGCCGAAGCGGCGGTGCTGGCCGCCGGCTACGCTCCCGCCATCGGCTTCATCCACAGCGGCAAGCCGCTGTCCTTCGTATACGATGTGGCCGACATCTACAAATTTGAAACCGTGGCGCCGGTGGCGTTTGCGGTGGCGGCTAAGCCGTCGGCAAATGTAGAGCGGGAAGTGAGGCAGCGCTGCCGCGACATGTTCCGCAAAACCAGGCTGTTGGAACGCATCATCCCGGACATAGAAACGCTGCTGGCCGCCGGTGGTCTGGACGCGCCGCAGCAGCAGGGCGTGGTGGAAGCCGCTTTCCCTGAGGAGGAAGGGTTGGGAGATGCTGGTCATCGTACTTGAAAACGCTCCCCCCAGATTGCGCGGCCGGCTGGCCATCTGGCTGCTGGAAATCCGCGCCGGCGTTTATGTGGGCGCTTACAATCGCAAGATTCGCGACTACTTGTGGCAGCAAGTGGAAACCGGGCTGGAAGACGGCAATGCCGTCATGGCCTGGCAAACCGCCAATGAAGCCGGCTTCGATTTTGTCACCCTGGGAGCCAACCGCCGCATGCCGGTGGCTTTCGACGGCGCACAGCTGGTTTCTTTTCTACCTCTACCAACCGATGACGCCGTCGAGGTATCGGCCTCATTTCCTGCACCGTGAGAATCCGGTTAGCAAGCGATAAAAGTTGGTGGCTTTTTGGGTATCATTTTTCGTATTTAAAATCAATCTCTTGTAAATGGTGTGTTCCCCACGGGTGTGGGGATGAACCGATGACGCGCCCTGGCGTCCCCATCTAGGAGCCGTGTTCCCCACGGGTGTGGGGATGAACCGTTAAGAGTCTTGCCGGAGATAAATCCGAATTAGTGTTCCCCACGGGTGTGGGGATGAACCGAGACGGGGCGCTAGAGGCGCGAGCAAAGCATTGTGTTCCCCACGGGTGTGGGGATGAACCGCAGGTTTTTGCACTGGTCAGCCGGTACATTCAGTGTTCCCCACGGGTGTGGGGATGAACCGCCATTTCGTTGAGTATGAATCAGATCGCTTCCGTGTTCCCCACGGGTGTGGGGATGAACCGCGGCAACGTTGCGCGAATGTCGCAAAAAAATGGTGTTCCCCACGGGTGTGGGGATGAACCGGTTCAGTGTACTGGCTACTACGGCAAGCCGTTGTGTTCCCCACGGGTGTGGGGATGAACCGCCTTGCGTGATTACGGTATCGACATCAGCGAAGTGTTCCCCACGGGTGTGGGGATGAACCGAGCGGGAAAAGTCGGAAGAGAAAAAGGAATTCGTGTTCCCCACGGGTGTGGGGATGAACCGAAATGAACGCTATTACCATTAACTTTATCGTGGTGTTCCCCACGGGTGTGGGGATGAACCGTTCCAGTCCTTGCTCTGTCAACCATTCCTCAAGTGTTCCCCACGGGTGTGGGGATGAACCGACCATCACAATGGCCGAACTGAAAATGTCGCAGTGTTCCCCACGGGTGTGGGGATGAACCGACAGCGCCACCGCGCCTTTTGACAGCGCCAGCGTGTTCCCCACGGGTGTGGGGATGAACCGTTCGATCTGCCCAAGGTCGCCAAGTCCGTCGCGTGTTCCCCACGGGTGTGGGGATGAACCGTTCGGTCTTCAGCACGTTGGCGGCACGCATCGGTGTTCCCCACGGGTGTGGGGATGAACCGATGCCGCCCATCTCCATAGCTGCGGATTTCACGTGTTCCCCACGGGTGTGGGGATGAACCGGCAGGCTTGGGCGACTGGCTGAAGAATGCGACGTGTTCCCCACGGGGGTGGGGATGAACCGCTGGTGGCGCCGTTGTCAACTACGGTCGCGCCGTGTTCCCCACGGGTGTGGGGATGAACCGCCACATGGGTGAGCCAAGCACAGCCAGCACGAGTGTTCCCCACGGGTGTGGGGATGAACCGGTTAACGTCACCATCCATCGCTTCAAGCCCAGGTGTTCCCCACGGGTGTGGGGATGAACCGTCAATTGCATCTGCCAGCTCCACGTATTTGATGTGTTCCCCACGGGTGTGGGGATGAACCGTTTTACCAGCACGCGGCAGACCTTCATGAAAAGTGTTCCCCACGGGTGTGGGGATGAACCGCGGTCGGCGAGGACGGCGCGGCAGACGGGGTTGTGTTCCCCACGGGTGTGGGGATGAACCGGGGAAAGTGTATGAGCGCAATGATAGATCTGGGTGTTCCCCACGGGTGTGGGGATGAACCGTTCGTAATAGATAGCGCGGACCCGTTTATCGTGTGTTCCCCACGGGTGCGGGGATGAACCGAACAAGTCCATGGCTAGAGACACGGTCACTCCGTGTTCCCCACGGGTGTGGGGATGAGCCGGATGACTTGCACCGCCTTTTTGATCGTCTGATGTGTTCCCCACGGTTGTGGGGGTGAAGCCATGCCCGCATCTAGCAAACCCAGCGCGGTTTGTCTTTGGCTACTGCTCGCTTTTTGGCAACAAATTCCTGCTCAAATTGCAAAATTCAAATATTGCTATTGACCAGGCCGGTGTTTTGCGAGTATTATTGTCGCGATTTTCAAGCGTTATATCTATCGATACCTCAGTTGTCCATACAAGTTGGTCTGCTTTGTTTCCTTATCTATTCCTTGACTATCATGCTTTCAGGCAATTTGTTGCCCTTAATCTGAACACCAAGGAGTGAATTATGGAAACTGGTATCGTTAAATTTTTCAATGACGCAAAAGGTTTTGGCTTTATTACCCCGGACAATGGCGGCGATGATCTTTTCGCTCACTTTTCCGAAATTCGCGCAGACGGCTTCAAGTCCCTGCATGAAGGTCAAAAAGTAAGCTACACCCGAGCAATGGGCCAGAAAGGCCCGGCTGCAACCGCGATCCAGCCGCTCTAAGCATTATCGCTGCAATAAAAAAGCCCCGTATGGGGCTTTTTGCGTATGCATAGATGTCGAGTAAATGAGAAAGCCGGTCTTAAGACCGGCTTTTTTTATTGCCGTATCGGCGAGCTAGCTGTCGCATGGCCGCCGGATGCTTGTTTAGGCAGGAAGCCGTTTTTTCCCGCTTAGTAAGCCCATGCCCCCGGCTCCCGCCGGGGGCCTCCCTTTACGGACTCTTCTTCAACACCCGTCGCTCCAGCAAGGAGCGCTCCACCTGCGCGTCCATCATCCGGTGCTGATGGTCGGTGTAGGCGTAGACATTCATCCGCCTTGCGCTGAGCGAGATCAGCCGCTCAAGGTGGTTGAAAAAGCCCAGCCAGTAGCCGCGCTGCTCGGTGCGGCTGAAGTCGATGTCGCGGGCGACTCGGCTGAGCAGGCCCTGGCCCACGTAAGCCGGGTTGTCCTTGAACCATTGCAGCAGATGGGCGGCGCATTCCCGGCCGTAGGCCTGGGCCTGGGCGGGGTGGCCGGTGCGGACGGCATGTGCCAGTAATGCGGATAGGTGCGTCCGGGAAGGCGGATGACGAAGGGCAGCAGGACTTCCTGGGTTTCTAGGGCCGGGGTGCGGTAGCGCCGTCGGCGCGGGAAGAGAGATTGCGGCATGTCGTTACTCCTGCGATGAAACAAGATTAACAAGCTGCCTATCCGGTAGAGGATTTGGCAGGCGCGTGATGGGATTGGCATTACCGAGCCTCACGAACCCCGGCGAGCGCGTAGCGCTCTCCCACCATGCACCTGCCGTTAAAGCATGGCAAAGCGCAAGCATGCGCGTTGACGCGCATGCTTGGGTCGTGAGGCGTTTCGAGATGCCAATCTCGGTGCCGTGTTTTGCGGCACGCGGGGATTGTTGCCGACTATGCGGGCAGGGTCAAGGCGCGGCGGCCGCGTTTCAGCCGGCATGCTGAGCGGAGCAAGCCGGCTGGGGGTGTTGGCGGCGGCGGGCTAGAATCGACCGTTCCATCTCAGACGGAGCTTGAACATGATTGTCAGAACATGGCATGGCTGTGTGCCGCGGCGGCATGAGGCGGGGTTTGCCGCGCACCTGGAACAGACCGGCGTCCAGCACTCCAGAAGCATTGCCGGCAACCTGGGGGCTTTTGTCCGCCAGGAAGAGAAGGGGAGTGGACGCATTTCTTTTTGGCCACTTTTAGAGCGGCTAACAAAATTCCTGATGCTGCGTTGCGCCGACTTGCCGTACTCAAGTACTGCCTGCGTCGGCGCGCCTTGCCTCAGTCGTGAAACTGATTTTTGTTAGCCACTCTTACTGGGGGGCTGGAGGCGGTCAGGGCGTTTGCCGGCGACAACTACCATATCGCCGTCACTTACCCGGACGATGAGCAGTTTGAGCTGTTGTCCGATCCTTATGTGTTTCAGCATGAAGTCAGCGAAATCGCCCCGTTGTAAGCGCCCGTTCAATGTCTGCCGCGCGCCGGCGCGGGCGATGTCGAAAAGGTCATCGATTTAATCGCTGTTCACCTGCTCATCAGGGCGTGGCTGCTGTTGCGGCGTCATCACCGGCTCAGCCTGCCGACGCTCAACCTTCTCCGCCTCGTCCTGAGGCGGCGATGCTTCTTTGTTCTCTCTCTTGAACATATCGGGCGGGTTTGGCATCCGCGTCAGTTGTTGCTGCATGCGAAAACTCTCCGTCATGGCCTTGTGTATTTGGGTAAAAGCCGGGTGAGAGGGGGAGAGTGAATCCGCGGAGACTGCCGCGCTGTATAGCGCTAGCGGCAGCAGAAGGGCGTGGATACGCATCTTATTCCTGACAAAGTATCTGGCCGCGGGGGACGCGGCGCTTGGCTTGTATGGCTTGGCTGGCGCGCTTCAGCTGTGAGGAGGCGCGTGGCTGGACTGAAGACAGGCGGACGGAAGCGAACGCCTGAAAGATAGGGAATTCTATCTAACCACGCTCAAAGGTCAAGCCCACGGAAAATCCGCCGCCTGGCGCGGCGCGTGGAGGCCGCCGCGCCGCCGTTGGTTTAGAGCCTGTTTACGATCTCGCGAGCTAGAGCGAGACAAGGCGTTGCGGCTGAGAAAGCGGAGTGTACAAAGGGTACATGAGCATTTCGAAGACGTACTCACCGTGTAGGCATCCACGACACGCAGCAGATCGTAAACAGATTCTTAGGCCGGCGCGTGGATCAAGTCGCGGATGCCGGCTTCCACCGCTGCCGGGTAGTCGAAGCCGGCGCGGGCGGCCACTTCGCGAGCCACTTGGCTGTATAGCCGCAGCGTGGCGTGGAAGGCGCGTTCGGCGTCGGCGGCGTCGAAGCGACCAAAGGCTTGATGCAGCGCCTGCCAGTGTGCCGGCTCGGCCCAGTGTTGCAGCCGGGTGCCGATATGCCAGCAGTCCGCCGCCATGCCGGGGCGGCTATGGGCGTGCCATTCCAGCATTTCCAGCAGCAGTTCCTTCATGGTCCAGTCGCGGAGTTTGACGACGAACAGCTCGCCGCGCGCCAGGTATGTGGGGATGTGAAAGGCCTCGAACCAGAATTCCTCCACCCGTTCGCGGAAGCGCTCCTCGCTGGGCAAGGCCGGAGCGGCGGGGCGGCCTTGCGGCGCGGGCAGGTCTTGGGCCGCGCCGGTTTTGTCCAGCAGCACGCGGTAGCCGCGCTGGTACAGCGGGTCCAGCCCATGCTCGCGCATGGCTTGCAGCCGGGCGGGGCCGGCCAGGGTGAAGTCGATTTTGACGCCGTCGCCGTAGATGGCCAGGCGGGTGGGCCAGGCTTGGCCTTCGCCCAGGCGCAGCACGGTGAGCAGGGGGCCGATGTCGCGCAGCCAGCCGTCGTCCGCGGCCAAAGCCGCCGGGTTCGGGCCGATGATTTCCAGGTCCAGATCGGAATGGCTGTCGGCGCTGCCGTCGTCGCGGACAAAGGAGCCGGTGAGGATCAGCGCGTCCACGTCTGGGCGGCTGTGCGCCCAGGCGATGGCGGCGTTCAGACGTTGGGCCTGGGGGTGTTGGGCTGCATATGGGGCTTTCCGGTGCGGGGCGTGACCGTGGTAGGCCCCCGCAAGCGCGGGAAGGTTCCGACGCGGCCGGATTAGGGGCAGGGCACGGGCTCGCTCAGCCGCCGCCGCAGCGCGGCGAGCAGCTTGTCGCAGGCGCTCAGTTGTTCCAGCGCCAGCCATTCGTCCGGCTGGTGTGCCTGGGCGATGCTGCCGGGGCCCAGCACCACGGTGGGGATGCCGGCTTGCTGGGAGAACAGCCCGGCTTCGGTGCCGAAGGAAACCTTGGCCGGCGCGCGGGCGTCGCCCAGCAGCGATTGCGCGAAGCGCACCACGTCGGCGTCCGGCGCGGTGAGCAGGCCGGGGTAGGCGCTGCGCTCGGTGAAGACGATGTCGGCGTCGGGGTCCACCGCGCGCATGGCGGGCAGCAGTTGTTGGCGGGCAAAGTCCATGATGGCGCTCAGCAGCGCTTGCGGCTCGTCTTCCGGCAGGTGGCGGATTTCAAATTCGAACTCGCCGTGCTCGGGGATGATGTTGAGCGCACTGCCGCCGCGCATGGCGCCCACGTGCAGGGTGGTGTGGGGCGCGGGGTAGAGCGGGTCGAACGGGCCTTCTGCCGCGCGCTGGCGCGCCAGTTGGCGGATGAAGACGATGAGTTCCGCCGCGTATTCCACGGCATTGACGCCGGCTTGGGGCAGGCTGGAATGGCCGGCCTTGCCGCGCAGGCGCACATGGTAGGCGAGCTTGCCCTTGTGGGCGGCCACCACGCGCATGAGGGTGGGTTCGCCGACGATGGCCATTCTGGGCAGGGCCGGCAGCCCGCCCAGCACGTCCAGCAGCCGGCGCACGCCGATGCAGCCGATTTCTTCGTCGTAGCTCAGCGCGATGTGCAGCGGGGTGCAGAGCCCGGCGGCGGCGAAGTCCGGCGCGGCGGCCAGCACGGCGGCGATGAAGCCTTTCATGTCGGCGCTGCCGCGGCCGTAGGCGCGCTGCTCCCGTATTTGGAGGCGGAAGGGGGCGCCGCTCCAGGCTTGGCCGTCCACCGGCACCACGTCGGTGTGGCCGGCCAGCATCACGCCGCCCCGGTCCGCGGGGCCGATGGTGGCGTAGAGGTTGGCCTTGCCGCCGTCTTCGCTGCGGATCAGCTGGCTGGAGATGCCCCAGCCGGCCAGGTAGTCGCGCACGAAGCGGATCAGCTCCAGGTTGGAGCGGTGGCTGACGGTGTCGAAGCCGACCAGCCGCTCCAGCATGGCCAGCGAGCTGTAGCGTTGCATCATGGATCTCCCGCCACGCCGTAGCTGGGCGCATGCTGCGGGGTCAGCGCCCGGGCAAGGTAGGCGTCCATCTGTGGCTGGTAGCGGCGCCATAGCTCGGCCAGTTCCGCCACCGGCTGGCCCTCGCTCCAATCTATGCGCAGATTGATGGCTGGCCATGCGGTATCGGCTGTGGCGAGCAGGCCGGCGGAATGGATGGGGCCGGCCTCTCCGCCGGCGTCCACCGCGGCTTGCAGCGCCGCCAGCAGGCGTTCCGGCAGGCCGCCGCCGGCTGCCTCGTAGGCGGCCACCATGGCTTGGGGCAGTTCGGCCGTGGCCAGCAGGTTGCCGCCGGCGGCGCAGTCTCGGCCGGTGGCGGCGCCATGCAGGCCCAGCGCGTGCCGGCCGGTGATGACTTGCGGCCGGCCTTGAAGCGGGGCCAGCACCAGTTGCCGCCACTCCAGGTGAGGGTCCGCCGCCAGCAGGCCGGCGCGCAGCGCGTCGTCCGCGCCGCCGGCCGCCATCCGTTCCAGCGCCAGCGGGCCCAGCAGCGGGTTGCTGACGTTCTGGCTCAGCGCGGCGCCCACGCCGGCGCGCACATGGGCGCAACGGCTGGCCACGCAGATGCTGGAGGAGGCGATGGCGACGCCCACCATGCCGCTGTCCCGGCAGCGGGCCGCGATGGAGAAGGTCATCGGCGGCGCTCCTCGGGGATGACGGCGGTGACGTCGATTTCCACCAGCCATTCCGGGCGCGCCAGCGCCGACACCACCAGGCCGGTGGACACCGGGTAGACGCCTTTCAGCCATCGGCCCACCACTAGATAAACGGCTTCGCGGTAGCGCGGGTCGGTGAGGTAGATCACGATTTTGCAGATGTCGCCCAGCTCGCTGCCGGCTTCTTCCAGCAGCAGTTTCACATTGGCCATCGCTTGTTCGGCCTGGGCGGCCACGTCGCCTATGCCTACGGATTCGCGGCTGTCCAGGTCCTGGCCGATCTGGCCGCGCAGGAAGACGAGATTGCCGGCCACCACGGCCTGACACAGATCGTTGTCCAGATTTTGCTCCGGATAGGTTTGCCGGGTGTTGAACGGGCGGATGCGGGTGTGGGTCATGGCGGGCTCTGTTAGGGTTGTGCGCGCTGGTCGGCGTCGCGGTAGGCGGCGTATTGGCGCTGGGTGGCGATGTGATCGGCAATGAAGCGGGCGTCGTGCCATACCCCCCAGAGGAAGGAGGAGCCGCGGTGAGACAGCCAGGGCAGGCCCAGGAAGTAGACGCCGGGTTCGCTGGACACGCCGCGCTGGTGTTGCGGCTGGCCTTGTTCGTTGAAGGCCGGGACTTGCAGCCAGCTGTAGTCCGCGGCGTAGCCGGTGGCCCAGACGATGCTGGCGACGCCGGCCGTGGCCAGGTCCAGTTCCAGGATGGGGCGGGTCACGCATTCCGGGTCAGGCGGTATCTGGCGCGCGGCCGGCTCCTCCGGCAGGTCCAGCCGGTTGCGTTGGATATAGGCGTCCGCCGCCGCCAGCAGGGCGAGGTAGTTGGCGTCGCCGCGGGCGAGGTTGTCGGCCAGGTCCGGGGCGAAACGGGCCATGCCGTGTTCAAACGCTTGGGCGCTGCCCAGCAGGGTGAGGCCTTTATGCGCCAGCGCGCGAAAGTCCACGGTGTGGCCGCCGCGCGCGCCGCTGACGGCGATGGTGACGTGGGCGGCGTCCGGTTTGGGGGCGCTGGCGGTCCATTCGCCCAATACGCCCAGCCACCAGCAGAAGTCGCGCTGGCGGTAGGCCCGCGGCGGGCGGTTGTGCGCGCCCACGGAGAGATAGACGCGCTTGCCGGCGCGCTGTAGTTCGTCGGCGATCTGCACGCCGGAGGAGCCGGCGCCCACCACCAGCACCGCGCCCTCCGGCAGTTGTTCCGGCGCGCGGTAGTGGGCGGAGTGGATTTGCAACAGCGCGTCGTTCTTGGGCGCGATGGCCGGGATGACGGGCTGTTGGAAGGGGCCGGTGGCGGCCACCACGCGTTCGGCCTGGAAGGCGCCGGCCGAAGTTTCTACGATGAAGCCGGACCGGTCCGGGTGGCGGCTGACTTTCAGCACTTCCACCCCGGTGCGGATGGGCGCGTTGATTTTTTGGGCGTAGGCGGCCAGGTAGTCCGCCACGCGTTCCTTGGGCGCGAAGGCGTCCGGGTCCAGGCCGGCGAATTCCAGTCCGGGAAAGCGGTCATGCCAGGCCGGGCCGTTGCAGACCAGTGAATCCCAGCGCTGGCTGCGCCAGCGTTCGGCGATGCGGTGGCGCTCCAGCACGATGTGGGGCACATCGTGGCGGCTCAGGTGTTCGCTGATGGCGATGCCGGCCTGGCCGCCGCCGATGATCAGCGTGTCTGTCTTGTCGATTGCCATCTTGACGCCTCCTGTTGCGTGCTTGACAAGGGCAGTCTACGAAGCCAGTCTGGATACGGAAAATAGTTATATCTTCTGCATTGGATAATTTTTAATTATGCAATACACCCTGAGGCAGTTGGCTTATCTGGTCGCCGTGGCGGATCACGGCAGCGTCACTGAGGCGGCCAAGGCGCTGCACACGTCGCAGCCCGGCGTGTCCAGCGCCATCGCCCAGCTGGAGGAGGTGTTCGGCCTGCAGTTGTTCATGCGTCACCACGCGCGCGGGGTGTCGCTGACGCCGGCCGGGCGCAGCTTCATCGCCGCCGCGCGTCAGTTGCTGAAGCAGGCGGAGGATTTGACGCCGCAGGCGCAGGAGATCAGCCAGTCCTTGCGCGGCCGGGTGACGCTGGGCTGTTTCACCACCATCGCGCCCATCTTGCTGCCGCGGCTGTTGTCCGCTTTGCGCGACGCTCACCCGGAGCTGGAGGTGGATTTGCTGGAGGGCGACGCCCGGCAGCTGCGGGAGGCGCTGGCGGACGGGCGGATCGAGCTGGCTTTGGCCTACGACCTGGGCCTGCCGGAGAGCTTGCACAAGCTGCCGCTGTCCGGCGCGCGTCCTTATGCCTTGGTGGCGGCGGATCATCCGCTGTCCGGGCGCGGCAAGGTGTCGCTGGCGGAGCTGGCGGCGGAGCCCTTGGTGCTGCTGGACCTGCCGCACAGCCGCGAGTATTTCCTGTCCTTGTTCCGGCAGCAGCGGCTGGAGCCGAAAGTGGGGCTGCGCACCATCAATTTCGAGCTGGCGCGCGGGCTGGTGGCGGCGGGCTTCGGCTACGCCTTGCTCAATTTGCGGCCGGAGGTGGACCTGGCTTACGGCGGCGGCAAGCTGGCCTGCCTGGACATTGCCGACGAGGTGCCGCGGCTGCCCATCATGCTGGCCTGGCCGCAGGCCTTGAGGCTGACGCGCAAGGCGGAGGTGGTGCGTGAGCTGTGTTTACGCTTGTTGGGCGACGACGGTTGACCGCCGCGCCCGCGTGTTTATCCATCCCTCTAGCGCAGGCCCATCTCCTCCGCGGTGCGGTCCACGGCGATGCGGGTCTTGTCTATGAGTTCGTCGATCTCGCTCCGGCTGATCACCAGCGCCGGCGCCATGATCATGCGGCCAAGCGTGGAGCGTAGGATCACGCCCTCATCAAAGCCTATGCTGCGGCAGCGCCAGCTGATGTCGGTTTCGTCGGCGAAGCGCTGCCGCGTGGCTTTGTCGCGGCAGAACTGCAAGGCCGCCACCAGGCCGGCGCCCTGGATTTCGCCCACCAGCGGGTGCTGGCCAAACACCTCGCGCAGGCAGGTTTGCAGATAGGGGCCGGTGTCCGTCCTGGCGCGCTCGACCAGTCCTTCGTCTTGCAGCACGCCCAGGTTGGCCAGGGCCACGGCGGCGGCCACCGGGTGGCCGGAGTAGGTCAGGCCGTGGGCGAAGACGCCGCCTTGCTCCACCAGCGTTTCGCCGATGCGGCGCGACAGCACCAGGCCGCCCATGGGGATGTAGCCGGAGGTCAGGCCCTTGGCGATGCTGAGCGTGTCCGGTTGAAAGTTGAAATGCTGGTGGGCGAACCATTCCCCGGTGCGGCCAAAGCCGCCTATCACTTCGTCGGCGCATAGCAGCACCTCGTATTGGCGGCAGATGCGCTGGATTTCCGGCCAATAGCTGTCCGGCGGGAAGATCATGCCGCCGGCGCCCTGGAAGGGTTCGGCCACGAAGGCGGCCACCTTGTCGGCGCCCAGCGCCAGGATCTTGTCTTCCAGTTCTTGCGCGCATTGACGGCCAAACGCTTCCGGGCTCAGCCCGCCGCCGTGGGCGAACCAGTAGGGCTCGCCGATGTGCTCCACGCCGGGGATGGGCAGGTCTCCCATCTCGTGCATGAACTTCATGCCGCCCAGGCTGGCGCTGCCCACGGTGGAGCCGTGGTAGCCGTTGTGGCGGCCAATGAAGATTTTCTTGTCCGGCTTGCCCATCACGTCCCAATAACGGCGCACGCAGCGGATCAGCAGCTCGTTGGATTCGGAGCCGGAGTTGGTGTAGATCACGTGACGGTAGTCGCCGGGCAGCAGGGAGAACAGTCGTTCGGAGAGTTCGTTCACCGCCGGGTGGGTGGTGTGGAAGAACACATTGTAGTAGCTGAGTTGTTGCAGCTGCCGGGCGGCGGCGGCAATCAGCTCCTGCCGGCCGTAGCCCACCTGGGTGCACCATAGGCCGGACATGCCATCCAGATAGCGCTTGCCGTCGGTGTCCCACAGATAGACGCCTCGGCCCTCGGCCATCACCCGCGGGCCTTCCTGGTTCAGGGCTTTCTGATCTAGAAAGGCGTTGATGTGGTGGGCGGCGTCCAGTTGCTGGTAGTCGCGGGTGCTGCGGTGGGGCGCGGAAGCGGTCATGAAGGTCTCCTGCTTGGGGGTGGGGCCGGGCCAGGCCCGGCGTTAGGCGTTTGGCTAGTGCCGGGTCAGCGCCTGGTCCAATGGTTCCGGGCGGAACAGCGGCTTGCGCATCACCAGCTTGATCCACAGGACGGCGATCAAGGACACCAGACCCAGCACGATGCCGGCGCTGGCGAAGATGGCTGCGCTCATGTCCGGGCTGGGCGACACGTGGTAGATGGCGATCAGCATGCCGACGATGCCCAGGCATTGCGGCAGCGGGTAGAACGGGGTTTTGAAGGGGCGGTCCAGCGTGGGGTAGCGGCGGCGCAGGGCGATCACGTCCAGGTGGCAGATGATGTAGGCCAGCAGCCAGGCGATGGCCGCCGCCAGCAACAGCAGGCCTATGGTGTCGGGGTCGTCCCCCATCAGCAGCACCGGCGCGCCGGTGATCAGCGCGACGAAGAGCACCGCCACCCATGGGGTGCGGTAGCGCCGGCTCAGCTGTTTGAACTGAGGAAAGACCTGGCCGTTGCACGCCATGCCGTACAGCATGCGCGGCACCGCCGCCAGGGAGCTGTTGAGCGTGCTGCAGGTGGCGGTGAAGGCGATCACCACCACGGTCAGCTTGCCGGCCTGGCCCAGCAGCGCGGTGGCGTATTGCAGGTGCGGCAGCGGCGCGGCGGTCAGGGCGGCGCGCGGCAGGTGGTAGAGCGCGCCCATGCAGTAGAGGGCGATGGTGATGAAGATCACGCTGAGGCCCAGCATCATCGCCAGCGGGATATCGCGTTGCGGGCGGCGGCTTTCCTCCACCAGCGGGCAGGTGAACTCCGCGCCGACAAAGCCCCAGATCGCCAGCGCTCCCAGCGTCAGCACGCCGGCGCCCAGCGGGTTCCAGTCGCTGTTGGCGGCCTGGGCCAGCGCCGGCGGGCCGCCGCCGCTCAGTGCGGTGCTGCCCAGCGCCAGCAGCGCGACGATCATCACCAGGGCCAGCGCCGATTGCAGGCGGGCGAACACATCGATGCCCAGCAGATTGAGCAGGGTGAAGATCAGCAACACGCCGTAGGCGACGCCGTTGAGGGGAAAGACGCCGGGGTAGACCTGGTTGACGATGCGGTCGAGCAGCAGGAGTTCGGCCGACAGCGCGAACATCGCCACCACCACATAGCCGGAAAAGGTGGCCAGGATGGCGGGGAACTGGCCCAGGGCCACCTCGGTGTAGCTGCTGAGGCTGCCGGCGCGGGGAATCATCAGCGCCAGTTCGGAGAAGGATACGGCGTAGCAGAGCGCCAGCAGGAAGGCCAGGCTCAGCGGGATCAGAAAGCCGATGCCGGCCATGCCGGCGCCTTGCAGCATCAGCACCATCACGCCTTGGGATACGACGAGGCCGATGGCGACGGCGAGCAGCGGGGCGAGGCCCAGGCTGGCGCGAAAAGGGGCGGGGGCCGGCGGCGGAGCAAGGTGGGCTTGCGGTGTGCGCATGGTGGGTCTCCTACTATCTTGTTGTGCCGACTGCGGGGCGGCGCTTATTCGTCTTGCCATTGCACCCAGGTGGTTTTGAGGTGGGTGTAGTGGTCGATGGCGTGCAGCGACAGATCGCGGCCAAAGCCGGATTGCTTGCAGCCGCCAAACGGCAGGCCGGGGTCCAGCGCGTCCACGGTGTTGACCGAGACGGTGCCGGCGCGTAGCCGGCGCGCCACGCGGTGGGCGCGCGACAGGTCCCGGGTCCACACCGAGGCGGCCAAGCCGTAGGGGCTGTCGTTGGCGATGGCCACGGCCTCGGCTTCGCTGTCGAAGGGCATCACCGCCAACACCGGGCCGAAGACTTCCTCGCGCGCCAGCGCCATGTCCGGGCGGACATCGGTGAAGACGGTGGGGCGGATGTAGCAGTCGCCACCGTCCAGGCTGAAGCGCTCGCCGCCGCACAGCAGGCGGGCGCCTTGGCGGCGGGCTTGGTCGATGTGGGCCATGATGCGCTCCGCCTGGCGGGCGTCGACGATGCAGCCGCTGCGGGTGGCCGGGTCCAGCGGGTTGCCCGGTTGCAGCGCGGCCGCCTCGCGCAGCAGGCGTTCCAGGAAGACGTCTTGAATGGAGCGCTGCAGCAAGAGCCGCGAGTTGGCCGAGCACACCTGGCCCTGATTGAAGAAAACGCCGAAGGCGGCGCGCCGGGCGGCGGCGTCCAGGTCGCAGTCGTCGAACACCAGATTGGGGCTTTTGCCGCCGCACTCCAGCGCCACTCTTTTCATATTGGAGTCCGCCGCGTAGCGCAGAAAGGCTTTGCCCACTTCGCTGGAGCCGGTGAAGCTCAGGCAATCCACGTCCGGGTGCAGGCCCAGCGGCCGCCCCACCTCGTCGCCGTAGCCCGGCAAGACGTTGAGCACGCCGTCCGGCAGGCCGGCCTCCTGGGCCAGTTGGGCCAGGCGCAAGGCCGACAGCGGCGATTGCTCGGCCGGCTTCAGGATCACGCTATTGCCGGCCATCAGCGCCGGCGCCAGCTTCCACGCGGCCATGTCCAGCGGGAAATTCCACGGGATCACCGCCGCCGCCACGCCCAGCGGTTCCCGGGTGATCAGGGCCAGCGCGTCGTCGGCGCCGGGGGCGGCCTCGCCGTACAGCTTGTCGGCGGCTTCGGCGTACCAGTCGAACACGCCGGCGGCGCCCGGCACATCGATATGGAGCGCATCGGCAATGGGCTTGCCGATGTCCAGGCAGTCCAGCAGCGCCAGTTCGTCGCCATGCCGGCGGATCAGCGCCGCCAGTTTTTGCAGCACGGTCTTGCGCTGGCGCGGGTGACAGCGCGACCAGACGCCGGATTCGAAGCTGGCGCGGGCGGCCCGCGCCGCCCGTTCGACATCGGCCTCGCCGCAGCGGGCGATCTCGGCCAGGGGCCGGCCGTGGATGGGGCTGATGTCGGTGAAGGTGCGCCGGTCGGCGGCGGGCACGAAGCGGCCGTTGATGAAGGCGAGGCAAGGCGAGCGCAAATCGGCGGCGCGGTCTTGCCAGTAGGACAGATCCTGCGTGGGCATGGCGATCACTCCTGTTCAGGCGGCGCGACGGGGTGGGGGAAGCGCTCACATCACGGCTGGTCTTGTCGCGCAGGCTGGAGCCATACTAGTCAGTCCCCTTGGCGGCGGACATCACGCGAAAGCGTTAGAGCGGAAGGCGGGACTAACCTGATCGGGGTAGCTGGCATGCAGCTGAATGTGGCGGATCTGGTGTTTCACCAGCAATTGGGGCGCTTGTTGGACGGCGTCGACAACGCGGCCTTTTGGCAAGGGTTGGCCGCGTTTCTACGGGAACGCCTGAGTTTCGATACCTGGGTGGCGGTGCTGTTTCGCCAGGAGGCGCCGCCGTGGGTGCTGGCGGATCACGCGGCCAATTACGCCGCCGACGATTTGTTCGCCGACTACCGGCGCGGCCTGTATCTGCTGGACCCGTTTTACGGTTTTGCGCTGAAGCGCCCGGCCGCCGGCGTGTACCGGCTGGACGAGGTGGCGCCGGACCGTTTCCGGGAGACGGAGTACTTTCGCCGTTACTTTTCGCGCAATGTGGTGGCGGATGAAATCCAGTTTCTGCAAGTGTTGCCGGAGGGCGTGCTGTCCCTGTCCCTGGGCAGCAAACGCCGCTTCAGCGAGCAAGAATTGGGCGTTTGCAATCTGTTCGCGCCCTGGCTATTGCCCTTGTCGCGGCTGGCCGCGCGTATGGACGAAGGGCTGCGTCAGCCGGCGGCCAGGGCGGGCAGGCAGAGCCGACGGGAACTGGAGGAGGAGCTGCGCGCGCAGGGCTCCTCGCCGTTGACCAAGCGGGAGGTGGAGGTGGCGCTGCTGATACTCGGCGGCCACTCCACCAAGGGCGTGGCGCGCGAGCTGGGCATTTCGCTGGAAACCGCCAAGGTGCACCGCCGCCATCTGTACGCCAAGCTGGGCGTGTCCAGCCAGGCGGCCTTGTTCCTGCTGCTGGCGGGGATTCAAGCCTGATGCCGCGGCGCGGCGGTGAAACAGCTAGGGTTAGTTAATGCAGGTCGTGCCGATACATGAACACCGGCAGCCTCCATTCGCGCCAGATGGCGGCCAGACGGATGGCGAGGCCGACGGCGAAGCTGGCCAGCACGTTGAGATCGTGCGGCACGCCCAGCTTTATCAGGCCCAGGTAGAGCAGGGCCACGGCGAAGGAGACGCTGGCGTACAGCTCCTGGCGGAAGACCACCGGCACGCGGTTGCACAGCACGTCGCGCAGGATGCCGCCGGCAATGCCGGTGATCATGCCGGCCATCACCACCACCACCGGGTGGTAGTCCATGGACTGGGCCACGCCGCAACCTATGATGGTGAAGGCGATCAGGCCCAGCGCGTCCAGCACCAGGAAGACGCGGCTCAGGCGTTTCATATAGCGGGCCACGAACACAGCGGCCAGGCCGCCGGCGATGACCAGGCCGACATATTCCGGGTGTTGGGTCCAGCCTATCGGGTAGCGGCCCAGCACGATGTCGCGCACGGTGCCGCCGCCCAGGGCGGTGAGGAAGGCGATGACGGTAACGCCGAAGATGTCCATATTGCGGCGGCCGGCCGCCAACGCGCCGGTCATCGCTTCCGCGGTGATGGCGATCAGATAGATCAGGGTAAGCATGTAGTTGCAATGGTCAAACAGGCTGGCGCCGAGATGCGCGGCGAAGCCGGGTGGGAAAATGGGTTGGCAATGGGCGGGCCATGCCAGGTGGCGCGCAGCCTGGGCAAGAGTTTCGAACACGGGTTTTCCTTGAGAGCTGGTGCACGATCTGCTGCGCTGCGACGATACGGCGTTGAAACCCGCTTCGAAATGCTCATGTACCACGAGTACATTCCGCTTTCTCAGCTGTTTTCGCCTTGTCTCGTCCTTGCTCGCGAGATCGTGAGCACGTTCTGAGCACGGCCGGCGGGCCGCGCATGGGCGCGGCGCTGCCGGCATTGCCTCTCCCCTTGTCCTTTTACCTGAGAGTTAGATGACGGGCGCGGCCTGTGTGCGGGCCTTGCCGGGTGTCACTTGCCCCTTCGGTGGGCGGCTAAGGGCCGGTCACATCATCCGACGCGCTCTGGCTGAAGCGTAGCAGATGATGAACGGGCGCTTAGGGCCTCTCTCCAATCGGCTGGTATCCATGGGCTGCGGTACTGTTGCCTGAGCGATTATGGGAGTTTGCGTCTTCGGCGGGGGCGCATGCCCCTCTCTCCCGCAGCAGGCAAGGATATTAGCGTTTGCTGTATTGTTCAGTCAACGACTGTATACATGGGGCGAGGCAAAAATGTTGCAGTGCGATATCAACATGAAAACGCCCGGACGGCGGTTTGGCTGTCCGGGCGCTTTTGCGCTGGCTGATGCTTAGTTGCTCGGCGTTTTGGGCTTGGCCGCGTCCTTGCCGGCGGCGGGTTTGCGCGCGGCCGGGGTTTTGGCTGCGGGGGCTTTGACCACGCTGGCTTTGCCCGCTGGCGCTTTGGCGGTTTTGGCCGCCGGGGGCTTGCCGGGCGCCGGCTTGGCCGCGGCCGGTTTGCTGCTGGCGGGTTTGGCGGCCGGAGCGGGTTTGGCGGCAGCGGCGCTGGGCTTGCCGGCGGTGGGCTTGGACGGGGCTTTGGCGGCCGGCTTGCGCGGCGGCGCCGCTTTCTTGGCGGGCGCGCTGGCCTTGGCGGCGGGGGCCGCGGCGGGAACGGTTGAGGCTGCCGCTATGGCCGGCTCGGCGGGCGGCAGGATGGCCGGCGCCGCCGGCGCGCGCGTGTCCAGTTGCAGCGCGTGGGCCGCTTGGTCCAGCCTGAGCTGTTGTTCCGGGGCGATGTCGCCGCTGAGCGCCAGCAGTTCATGCGCCAGCTGCCAGGCCTGGCGGCGGCGGTGTTCTTCCGGCAGCAGCTTGGGCAGGCCGGCCAGCGCGCGGGCTTCGTCCAGCCGCACCAGGAAAACCTGCTTGCGGGCGATGTCTTTCAGCTCCATCAGGGTCAGCGGGTATTCGTGGCGGATGTCGCGCATGATGCGGCGGATGGCGTTGAACGGGCGCTCGTCTATGATGCCGCGGCCAATCGCCACATAGGTGAGCAAGCGCACGAAGCCGTCGGCCAGGGAGCCGCTTTCGTAAGCGGGGTCCAGCACCTGGCGCTTGAGTTGCAGCCTTTCCTGTTTGTTCCAGCTGTCGCAGCGGGCGGCGCGGGCTTCGCGCGCGGGCTGCACGCCCACGACGGAGGCCAGCCACGGCGACTCGTACACGGCTTTGAAGCAGTGTTCGGTGGCGGCGTCGCGCAGGTCGCGGTAGCGGTCTAGGCTTTGCGTCATCCAGCCGGACCACTGTTCTTGCAACCGCCACAAGGGGTTGTCCGCGCTCACCGGCTGGCGGTGGGCGCGCACGTATTCCGCGGCGGGTTTGAGCCAGCCGAGCCAGGGATTGAGCGGGGAGATCAGCGTGCGTTCCAGCCGCGCCGGGTTGAGCTGGCGCAGCCATTGGGCGCTGGCTTCGTTGCTGACGGCGCGCACGGCCGGGGAAACGAAGCGATTGTAAATGCCCTGGTTGATTTCGGAGACGCGGCGCACCGCTTCAAAGGCGCGTTCGTCTTCGCGGCCGTCGTCCAGCGCCAGGATGTCGGCCACTTCGCGGGCTTCGAAACGGATGATGTAGCGGCCCTTGATGTATTCCTGGCCGGGGGTGCCGGGGGCCACGTCTTCGATGACGGCCTCGTACAGGCCGGGGGCCAGCACGTCGATCAGGTCCAGCGCGCTGGCGAACTCGCTGTGTTCGCGGTTGGCGATGCCGGCGGAGACGAAGATGCCCAGGTGGCCCACCTTGTTGTGCAGGCAGTAAATGATGGTTTGTTCGTTGTCGCGGATGTCTTCCGCGTTGTCGTACAGGTCCGGTATCCAGTTCAGCGCTTGCTGCGGCGGGGTGATGTTGTCGCCCCAGGAGGCGAACACGATGATGGGGGAGCGGATATTGCGCATGTCCACGCGGTGCTGGTCGCTGCTGACGATCTTGCCTTCCACCAGGTGGTTGCCCACGAAGAGCTGCTGGGAAATCCATTCCATTTCCTGCTTGTTCAGCAGGTAGTGGCCGCCCCACCAGCGTTCAAAGCCCAGATAGCGTTCGCGCTCGGTGTCCACCTTGGCGTACAGATTGTAGGGCTTCTTCCACAGGGTGTTGGCCGGGTCCAACTTTTCAAAGTTGTTGACCAGATGGGCGCCGTCGAACTTGCCGTTGCCCAGATCGCCGGCCAGGGAGGCGGTCCAGGTGCCGCCCAGCATGCCGCCGGAGTAGCGCATCGGGTATTTGCCGGTGACGCCGGCCCAGTAGGACAGCGGGGTGCCGGCCAGCAGGATGGGGCCGCACAGCTCCGGCGCCACCGAGGCCAGCATGGCCAGCGCCCAGCCGCCCTGGCAGTTGCCGATGACGAAGGGCTTGCCGTCGCTGTCCGGGTGCAGCTCCCTGACCTTGCCGAGGAAGACGTATTCGGCGCGGCTGACGCTTTCTATGGTCTGGCTGGGCACCGGCTGGGGGAAGAACATGATGAAGTAGCAGGGGTGGCCCTGTTGCAGCGCGATGCCGATTTCGCTGTCCATCTTGAAGCCGCCGATGCCGGGGCCGTGGCCGGCGCGCGGGTCTATCACCACGAAGGGGCGCAGCGCCGGATTGGTGGCCGGGCAGCCGGCCGGCGGCAGGATGGCGGCCAGCGCGTAGTTGGCCGGGTCCGGCAGGCTGCGGCCGTCCAGGATGATTTTGTAGTCGAACACCAAGACCGGCGGCTTGCCGCTTTGCACGTGTTGCAGATAGTCCGCGCCGCGGTCATGCAGCACGTCCCAGTAGAGGATGCTGCGCTCGCAGGCGTCGCGCCAGTAGTCGGCGACCGGGTTGGAGGAGAAGAGCTTGGACCAGACGGCTGTTTGCGACCACATACGGCACCTCTTGGTTGGTATGACGGATAACTGGCTACTGTACCCTGCTTTTGTTGCGTTGCAATAGACAAAGTTCCTGCCAGGCGAACAACTGTCAGCGCAACACCACAGTGCGCCGCTCGGTGATGAAGACGCGCCGCTCCAAGTGGCTGCGCACCGCGCGCGCCAGCGCCTGGCACTCCATGTCGCGGCCGGCGGCCTGCAATTGCTCCGGGCTGTAGGCGTGGTCCACCCGTTCCACCACTTGTTCGATGATCGGGCCTTCGTCCAGATCGTCGGTGATGTAGTGGGCGGTGGCGCCTATCAGTTTGACGCCGCGCTCGTGCGCCTGCTGATACGGCCGCGCCCCCTTGAAGCCGGGCAGGAAGGAGTGATGGATATTGATGGCGCGGCCGGCCAGTTTTGCGGCGGCGGCGCTGGAGAGCACCTGCATATAGCGGGCCAGCACCAGCAGTTCCGCCCGGCTGTCCTCCATCAGCGCCAGCAGCGCGGCTTCCTGGCGCGGCTTGTTGTCCGGGGTGAGCGGCAGATGGTGGAAGGGCAGGCCGTAGGCTTCGGCGATGGGGGCGAGGTCGCGGTGATTGGAGACGACGGCGGCCACCGTCATGTCCAGATCGCCCATCTTCTGGCGATAGAGCAAATCGTTCAGGCAGTGGTCCAGTTTGGACACCATGATCAGCACCCGCGCGCGCTGACGCCGGTCGTGCAGCCGCCATTGCAGGTCTTGATAGTGGCCGCTCATCCGCGCCATGCCGTCGGCCAGCCGTTCCGGGGCGAAGTCCGGCCGCTCCGGGTGGAAGACGCAGCGCACGAAGAAGCGCCGGCTGCGGGCGTCGTCGAACACCGCCAGTTCATCGATATAACAGCCTTGCTGCTCAAGCAAGGCGGAGAAGCCGGCCACCTGGCCGGAGGCGCTGCGGCAGGCGAAGCTGAGCACGTAGGAGGGGGCGTCTGAGGTCATGGCGTGTCCTGTTTGTGGGGCGGCACGGGCCAATCTAGGCCTTGTCCCGCGCGCGCGCTGTCCGCCATGCGTCCGCTTTGCGTGGATTTTGGACATCGCCGTGTCGCGTGCGGGCAAGAGGCCGTCCTTTCCAGCCAAATGCGCCGGCGGCGTCGCCCTGAGAATGAGGCCTTCCTCAACCTCGACAGCAGCGGCGCGGGCCCATGGCGGCCCGGCGGCGGGAGCGCAGATGGCAAACCGATATTCGCTGTGGAGCCTGATCCGGCACGGGCTTGGGCATCACCAGGGCTGGCAGCCGGCCTGGCGCAGTCCGCAGCCGGAAAGCAGCTACGACGTCATCATCGTCGGCGGCGGCGGCCACGGCCTGGCTACCGCCTATTACCTGGCCCGCATGTACGGCGTCCGCAAGGTGGCGGTGCTGGAAAAAGGCTATCTGGGCGGCGGCAACACCGCGCGCAACACCACCATCATCCGCTCCAACTATCTGTGGGACGAGTCTTCGCAGCTGTACGAGCACGCGCTCAAGCTGTGGGAGGGCCTGTCCCAGGAGTTGAACTTCAATGTGATGTTCAGCCAGCGCGGAGTGATGAACCTGGGCCACAGCCTGCAGGACATGCGCGACATCGAGCGCCGGGTCAACGCCAACCTGCTCAACGGCGTGGACGCCGAGGTGCTGTCTCCGCGGGAGATCAAGGAGCGGGTGCCCTTGATCGCCATCGGCGGCGACGTCCGCTACCCGATCCTGGGCGCCAGCTATCAGCCGCGCGGCGGGGTGGCGCGCCATGACGCGGTGGCCTGGGGCTTCGCCCGCGCCGCCAGCGAATTGGGCGTGGACATCATCGAGGAATGCGAAGTGACCGGCTTGTTGATCGAGGGCGGCCGGGTGCGCGGGGTGCGAACCGGGCGCGGCGAGATCCGCGCCGACAAGGTGGGCTGCGTGGCCGCCGGCAACAGTTCCACGCTGGCGCGGATGGCCGGCTTGCGGTTGCCGCTGGAAAGCCACCCCTTGCAGGCCTTTGTGTCCGAATCGCTGAAACCCTGCCTGGACACGGTGGTGATGTCCGGCGCGGTGCACGGCTACATCAGCCAGTCGGACAAGGGAGAGCTGGTGATAGGCGCGGGCATAGACAGCTATCTGGGTTACGGCCAGCGCGGCAGCCCGCATGTGATCGAGCACACGGCGGCGGCCATCGTCGAGCTGTTTCCGTCCTTCTCGCGGCTGCGGATGAACCGGCAGTGGGGCGGCATCGTGGACGTGTCGCCGGACGCCTGCCCCATCATCGGCAAGACCCGGATCCAGGGCCTGTATTTCAACTGCGGCTGGGGCACCGGCGGCTTCAAGGCCACGCCGGGTTCCGGCCACGTATTCGCCCACACCATCGCTCATGACCAGCCGCATCCGCTGAACGCGGCTTTTTCGCTGGAGCGCTTCGCTTCCGGCCGCTTGATAGACGAACACGGCGCCGCCGCCGTGGCGCATTGAGGGAGACGCCGATGCTGCTGATTCATTGCCCGCATTGCGGGGAGGCGCGGGAGGAGGAGGAGTTCGACTACGCCGGGGAGGCCTTCATCGTCCGCCCGGCGGCGCCGGAGCAGGTGGACGACGAGGCCTGGGGCGATTACCTGTTCTGCCGCAAGAACCCGCGCGGCTGGCATTGGGAGCAATGGCAACACGCCGCCGGCTGCCGCAAGGTGTTCGCCGTCCGGCGTCACACCGTCAGCTACGAGATCGCCGGCAGCTGGACGCTGGCCGAGGGCAAGGCCCGTTATTTGCAGGAGGATCAGGCGTGAGCGGCTATCGCATCCATCGTCCCGGCGAGCGCATCGACCGCAATCGGCCGCTGGTCTTCACCCTGGACCGCGCGGCCTATCACGGCTTCGCCGGCGACACCCTGGCCTCGGCGCTGCTGGCCAACGGCGTGCGGCTATTGGGCCGCAGCTTCAAGTACGGCCGGCCGCGCGGCATCGTCGGTTTTGGCGCGGAAGAGCCCAACGCCTTGATCCAGCTGGAAAGCGGCGCCTTGAGCACGCCGGATCTCAAAGCCACCCAGGTGGAGCTGTACCAAGGCTTGCAGGCCTTCAGCGGCTTGGGGGACGCGTCCTGGGGCATGCGGCTCAAGGGCGCGCTGGGCCGGCTGGAGCGTTTCATGCCGCCGGGTTTTTATTACAAGACCTTCATGCAGCCGGCGGGGGCCTGGCCGTTTTACGAGCGCCGCATCCGCGAAGCCGCCGGTTACGGCCAAGCGCCGCGGCTGCCGGACCCGGAGCATTACGATCATCTGCACCACCACGTGGACCTGCTGGTAGTGGGCGGCGGCGCGGCCGGCTTGTGGGCGGCCACGCTGGCGGGGCGCGCCGGCCTGAAAACGCTGCTGCTGGACGAACAGGCGGAGATGGGCGGCTGGCTGCTGAGCGAGCGCCGGCTGCGCATCGACGGCCTGGAGGCGATGGAATGGACGCAGCAGCGCTTGCAGGAGCTGGCGGCGCTGCCCAATGTCCAGCGCTTGCCGCGCGCCACCGTCTTCGCCTTGCATGAGGGCAATCTGGCCTTGGCGGTGGAGTTGTTGCAGGACCACCTGCCGCCGTCGGAGCGCGATCCGGCCCGGCCGCGCCAGCGCCTGCACAAGATACGCGCGGGCCAATTGGTCTTGGCCAGCGGCGCCATCGAACGGCCGCTGGTGTTCGGCAACAACGATCTGCCCGGGGTGATGACCGCCGCCGCCGGCCACAGTTATTTGAACCGTTACGGCGTGGCGGTGGGGCGCCGGCTGCTGCTGCAGACCCAGAACGACGCCGCCTACGACGCGGCGCTGGAGCTGGCCTTGGCCGGGGCGGCGGTGACGCTGGCCGATGCTCGCCCAGCCGGCGCGGCGGCCTGGCGCAGCCGCGCCGCGCAGAATGCCGGCGTGGAACTGCTGGCCGGTTACGGCATCGCCCGGGTGAACGGCGGCGCCGGCGTCAGCGGCGCGGACTTGGTGAAGCTGGCCGCGGATGGCCGGAGCGTGGCCGGCAAGGGGCCGCGGCTGGAGCTGGACGGCGTGCTCTCCTCCGGCGGGCTCAGCGCCACCGTGCATCTGTTCTGCCACAACGGCGGCCGTCCGCTGTGGCGTCCGGACCGTCTGTCCTTCGTTTGCCCGGACGCGGGCCGGCCCGGCGTCGTCTGCGTGGGCGCGGTCACCGGGCGCTGGGAGCTGGGCGAGGCCCTGGCCCAATGCCATGCCGCCATGCTGGCCCAGCTTGGCTGGGGAAGCCAGCGCGGTCTGGGCGCCGCGCCGCGGGTGGAGGCGGAGGAGGTGGCCGCGCCGCGTGAAATCTTCCGCTTGCCGGACGGGCGGCGCGAAGGCGTCGGCGCCAAGGCCTTCGTCGATTTCCAGAACGACGTGGCCGCCGCCGACATCCATCTGGCGGTGCGCGAAAACTACCGCTCCATCGAGCACGTCAAGCGCTACACCGCGCTGGGCTTCGGCACCGATCAGGGCAAGCTGTCCAACGTCAACGGCTTCGCCATCGCCGCCGAGGCGCTGGGCAAGCCCATCTCCGAGGTGGGCACCACCACCTACCGGCCGGCCTACACCCCGGTCAGCTTCGGCGCGCTGGCCGGCGTCCATGTCGGAGAAACTTTCGACCCGCGCCGCTACACCGCCATGCACGACAGCCATACCGCGCGCGGGGCCGAATACGAGCTGGTGGGGCAGTGGCTGCGGCCCTGGTATTTCCCGCGGCCGGGCGAGGACCTGCACGCGGCGGTGCGCCGCGAATGCCGCGCCGCCCGCCAGGGGGTGGCGGTGATGGACGCCTCCACCCTGGGCAAGATCGATGTGCGCGGCCCGGACGCGCGCGAGTTTCTGGGCCGCGTCTACAGCAACGCCTGGAGCAAGCTGGAACCGGGCAAATGCCGCTACGGGCTGATGCTGGACGAAAACGGCATGGTGATGGACGACGGCGTCACCGCCTGCCTGGCGGACGACCATTTCCACATGACCACCACCACCGGCGGCGCGGCCCGGGTTTACAGCTGGCTGGAGCGCTGGCACCAGACCGAATGGCCGGAACTCAAGGTGCGCTTCAGCTCCATCACCGATCACTGGGCCACCACGGCGCTGGTGGGCCCGCAAAGCCGGGAGGTGCTGCGCAAGCTGTGCACGGATATTGATCTCGACCCTCAGGCCTTCCGGTTCATGGAGGGCCGCGTCGGCACCGTGGCCGGCGTGCCGGCGCGGGTGTTCCGCATCAGTTTCTCCGGCGAACTGGCTTACGAGATCAATGTGGACGCCGGCTACGGCCGTTATTTGTGGGAGGAGGCGATGCGGGTCGGGGCCGAGTTCGGCATCACGCCCTACGGCACCGAGGCCATGCACGTCTTGCGCGCCGAGAAGGGCTTCATCATCGTCGGCCAGGACAGCGACGGCTCGATGAGCCCCAACGATCTGGCCATGGGCTGGGCGGTGGGCATGAAAAAGCCGTTCAGCTTCCTCGGCCGCCGCTCCTTGCTGCGCGCCGACACCGCCGGCGCGGGCCGCAAACAGTTGGTGGGCCTGCTGACGGAGGACCCGCGGCTGGTGTTGCCGGAAGGCGCGCAAATCCTCAACGACGGCAAGGACGCCGCGCCGGCTGCGATGCAGGGCCATGTCACCTCCAGCTACCACAGCGAATGCCTGGGCCGCTCCATCGCCATGGCGGTGTTGAAGGACGGCGTCCGCCGCGAAGGCGACACCGTGCACGTGTGGTGGCAGGGCCATAGCGCGCCGGCGCGGGTGGCGTCCGCGGTCTTCGTCGACAAGGAAGGAGAGCGTCAGCATGTCTGAATCCACATTCAAGCCTGTGCTGGAATCGCCCTTGCGGCATCTGGATTTGCCGGAAGCGGCCGAAGCGCGCCGCGCCGACGGCCGCGTCTGGGGCAATGAAGCGCCCAATCTGGGCTACGCGCTGCTGCGCGGCGACGGCGCCGAGGCCGGGTTTTTCGAGCTGACGGCGCGGATCACAGGGCTGGAGCCGCCGCGCCGGCCCAAGACCTTGAGCCAGGGGGAGGGCGGCGCGCTGCTGTGGCTGTCGCCGGACGAATGGCTGCTGATCAGCCGCCGCCAGCGCCTGGCCGGCTGGCTGCCGACGCTGGAGCGGGGCTTCGCCGAGCAGCGCCTGTTCGCCCAGGCGCTGGACGTCAGCGGCGGCTTCACCGCCGTCTACCTGTGCGGCGAGCCGCACCTGGCCGTGCTGCGCCATCTGGGCGGCTACGATTTCGAAGCGCTGCGTCCCGGCCAGGGCGTCGGCACCTTGCTGGGCAAGGCCGCGGTTCAAGTGCTGCGCCTGGACGGCGACGGCGTGTTCGTGGTCTGCCGCCGCAGCTTTGCCGACTACGTCTGGCTGCTGTTGCGGCGCGCGGCGCGGCCTTACGGCTTCGCGGTGTGCGAGCTGCCGGAGGACGCCGGCCATCCGCTGTGGGCGCAACTGGCGCGGCCGGCGTCGGCGGCGGTCCTGAGCGAGAGTTCTTAAAAAATTATTCAAGGTCCGTGGCGCTGTGGCGGGATAGTTGGACCGAGGCGTGGACAAGCTAGAAGGAGATGGCAATGGATTTGCACGCAGACGCGCTGGTGATAGACGGACTGATCATCGCCAAATGGGCGCGGCCGGTGTTCGAGGACATGCGCCGCGGCGGCTTGAGCGCCGCCAATTGCACCGTGTCGGTGTGGGAGGGCTTTCAGGACACCGTGAACAATATCGCCGAGATGAAAGGGCTGATCCGCGAGCACGGCGACCTCTTGACCCTGGTGCGAGGCGTCGAGGATATCCGCCGCGCCAAGGCGGAGGGCCGCACCGGCGTCATCCTGGGTTTTCAGAACGCCCACGCCTTCGAGGACAGGCTGGAGTCCATCGAAGCCTTCGCCGACATGGGCGTGCGCGTGGTGCAGCTGTGCTACAACACGCAAAACCTGATCGGCACCGGCTGTTACGAACGCGACGGCGGCCTGTCCGGCTTCGGCCGCGAAGTCATTGCGGAAATGAACCGCGTCGGCCTCATGGTGGACCTGTCCCATGTGGGTGGCCTGACTTCGCGCGAAGCCGTTCTGGAATCGAAAAAGCCGGTCTGTTACTCCCATTGCCTGCCCTCGGGCCTCAAGCCGCATCCGCGCAACAAGAGCGACGAGGAGCTGCGCTTCATCGCCGATCACGGCGGCTTCATCGGCGTCACCATGTTTCCGCCCTTTCTGCGCCGCGGCATCGAAGCCACCGTGGACGACTACGTGGAAGCGATGGATTACGTGATCGCGCTGGTGGGCGAAGACTGCGTCGGCTACGGCACCGACTTCACCCAGGGCTACGATCAGGGCTTCTTCGACTGGATCACCCACGACAAAGGCCGGTATCGCCGGCTGACCGATTTCGGCACCATCCTCAACCCGGAAGGCATTCGCACCATAGGCGAAACGCCCAATCTGACCGCGGCGATGCAGCGGGCCGGCTGGCCTGAGCGCAAGATCCGCAAAGTGCTGGGCGAGAACTGGTTGCGGGTGTTCGGCGAGGTATGGGGGGCTTAGCCCCCGGCCACAGCCCTGATCCCGCGTTGAGCCTCCTCGCGCGCAAGCGGCGCATGGGTATTTCTTAAAGAGCCGTTCAAAGTCTCGCGAGCAAGGGCGAGACAAGGCGAAAACAAGCGAAAAAGCGGAATGTACACGTGGTACATGAGCATTTTGAGCTGGTTTTCAACGCCGTATCGCTGAAGCGCAGCAGACTTTGAACAGGTTCCAAGGCGGGCCCGCCGCATCCGAAGCACATTCAGGAGGACTTATGAAGCAAGTTAAAGTATTGGGGGCTTTGCTGTTGTCGGCCGCGCTTTGGACCCAGCCGGCGGCGGCGGAGACCGAGCTGAAGCACTGGCCGCCCAAGATCGCGGAACGGCTGAACGCCATGATCAAGGCCAATGCCCATAAGGGCGAATACGCGGTGTTCGACATGGACAACACCAGCTATCGCTACGATCTGGAAGAAGCGCTGCTGCCTTATATGGAGGCCAAGGGCTTGCTGAGCCGCGAGCGGCTGGACCCGTCCTTGAAGCTGATCCCCTTCCGCGACGAGCCGGACCGGCCGGAAAGCCTGTACAGCTACTATCTGCGGCTGTGCGAGATAGACGAACTGATCTGCTACCCCTGGGCGGCGCAGGTGTTTTCCGGACTGACGCTGCGCCAACTCAAGACCCAGGTGGACGCGCTGATGGCCAGCGGCGCCCCGGTGCCGGTCAGGTACTTCCATCAGGGCAAGCCGGTGGAGGGCAGCGTGCCGGCGCCGCGCGTGTTCACCGGCATGGTCGAGCTGTACGCCAAGCTGCAGGAGAACGGCATCGCCGTCTACGTGATGACCGCGGCCAGCGAAGAACTGGTGCGCATGGTGGCCAGCGATCCGCGCTACGGCTACCGGGCGCCGCCGCAAAACGTGCTGGGCGTCAACCTGCTGCTGAAAGACCGAACGAACGGCGCGCTGACCACCTCGCGTTTGCAGATCAAGCGCGGCGGCTATGAGCCGGAACGCAATCTGGACCTGGAACTGACCCCCTATCTGATGAACCCGATGACCTGGTA
This sequence comes from Chromobacterium sp. Beijing, assembly GCF_021496765.1. Lineage (NCBI taxonomy): Bacteria > Pseudomonadati > Pseudomonadota > Betaproteobacteria > Neisseriales > Chromobacteriaceae > Chromobacterium > Chromobacterium sp. Beijing. The sequence continues at coordinate 2,012,233 of NZ_CP053750.1, read as the reverse complement.
CGAGGGCAAGGCCGGGACCATCCTGGGTTGGATAGACCAATGGCGCAAGCCGGTGCTGGTGGCCGGCGACACGCCGCAGTCCGATGGCTACATGCTGCTGAACGGCACCGACACGGCCAAGGGCGGCTTGCGGCTCTGGGTAGACCGCAAAGCGGGCTATTGGGATCAGATCCGCAGCTGGAGCCGGGAAGCGGCCAGGCAGCAGCGCAAGCTGGGCCTGCGGGCGACGGCGGACCGCAACTGGCTGGTGGTGAAGCCGGAGCAGATTCAATAAGCGCTGGAAGACGCGGAATGGGGCGCATGGGCATTCTCACGCCGCTGGCAAGCTTGTATCAGACCTTGAACCGCTTTAGCGCCGCTAACAAAACCTCGTAGAGACGCTGGGCCAAGGCGCGCCGACGCAGGCAGTACCAGCAGGCGCAACGCAGGGTCGGGGGTTGGCTTAGCGGGTCTTAAGGGAGGAAACGAATATGTTGAGGCAATGGTGTTGCATCCTACTGCTGCTCTTGTGCATGCCGGCCCACGCGGCCGAGGCCACGCCCGGCAAACCGCTCATCAAGATCGGCTACGTCGAAGGCTGGGCGGACAGCGTGGTCACCACCCAGGTGGCGGCCCAGATCATTCGCGGCCGGCTGGGCCACCCGGTGGAGCTGATGCCGGTGGCCGCCGGCATCATGTGGCAGGGCGTGGCGCGCGGCGATCTGGACGCCACGCTGTCGGCCTGGCTGCCGGTGACCCAGGGCGCGTATTACCGGCAGTTCAAGGACAAGGTGCTGGACCTGGGGCCCAATTACGTCGACGCCCGCATCGGCCTGGTGGTGCCGGACTATGTGGCCGCCCGCGCCATAGGGGATCTCGACGCCGAGCGCGCGGCGTATCAGGGGCGCATCGTCGGCATAGACGCCGGCGCCGGGGTGATGCAAAAGACCGAGGCGGCGATCAAGGCCTACCGGCTGAATTTGACGCTGATGCCCAGTTCCGGGCCGGGCATGACGGCGGAACTGGCGCGCGCGATCAACGCCCGCAAGCCCATCGTGGTGACCGGCTGGGTGCCGCACTGGATGTTCGCCAAATGGAAGCTGCGTTTTCTCGACGACCCGCAAAAAGTGTTCGGCGAGGCCGAGCACGTCAACAACGTGGCCCATCCCGGCCTGAGCGCCAAGGCGCCGCGGGTGCTGGCCTTCCTGCAGCGCTTCCGCTGGCGGCCGGAAGAGATCGGCCCGCTGATGCTGGCGGTGGAAACCGGCGCCAAACCCGCGGCGGCGGCGGCCTCCTGGATTCGGGCCCATCCGGAGCGGGTGGCGGAGTGGGCGCCCTGAACCACTGCGTGTTCAATGTCATGCCTCCCATTGGCGGACCGCGGTCCGCCTTTTTTGCGCCCGCGCCGCGCGGTGTCGGCAATGGGCAAAAACCGGTCGCGCCGACGGCTCCGGCCCGGAATGGCCTGCGGCAAGATGCCGGCAATGACGGGCTGCGCCCGACTTGCTCAGAGCCGGTTCACCGTCTGGCGAGCAAGGGCGAGACAAGGCGAAAACCGCTGAGGAAGCGGAAGGGTCATGCGGCATATGGGCATTCTGAAGCCGTACTCACCACGCCATGTCCGACGAAGCGCAGCAGACCTTGAACAGGCTCTCAGGAGAACGGCATGCAACCGCAACTTCCCATCGACGTGGACCCCGACAGCGGCGTCTGGCGCACCAACGGCCTGCCCATGTTGTATGTGCCGCGTCATTTCTTCATCAACAACCACCTGGCCATGGAGGCGGCGCTGGGCCGTTACCAGTACGCGGACGCGCTCTACCAGGCCGGCCATCGCTCCGCCCACTTCTGGTGCGCCAGCGAGGCGGCCACCCACGGTCTGGCCGGCCTGGCCGTGTTCGAGCACTACCTGAGCCGGCTGTCCCTGCGCGGCTGGGGCCGCTTCCGCTTTTTGGAGGCCGACGTGGCCAGCGGCAACGCCCATATCCGGCTGGACCACTCCTGTTTCGTGCTGGCCCAGGGCGAGGCCGGCGCGCCGCAAAGCGAGCACATGGCCTGCTATCTGTTCGCCGGCTGGTTCGCCGGCGCGATGGACTGGGTGGGGGAAAGCCTGGGGCGCGACTACCGCACCGTCTGCCGCGAAAGCCAGTGCGCCGGGCAGGGCGCGCCGTACTGCGCGTTCACGGTCCATCCCTTGTAGTCAGGGTCTGTTGACGTATGTTTTACCGCTGCGTTCGTCCCCAGCCGGATGCGGCGGCCGACAAAGCGAGGCACCGGCTGGGGATGAACCCGGAGGGCTGACCGAGGAAAGCCCCCTCTACGGCGTTGTCAGGCTTGGCCTTGGTTTACCAAGGCCTGCGCCCTCCGCCTTGTAGAGCGCACTTTTCTCGGTCAGCGCGGCGGGGAAAACATACGTCAACAGACCCTTAGGAGCCGGCCATGTCTTACCCGCATTTGTTCGAACCCATCACCCTGAACCGGCTGACCTTGCGCAACCGCATCGTCAGCACCGCCCACGCCGAGGTCTACGCCGAAGCCGGCGGCCTGCCGGGCGAGCGCTACATCCGCTACTACGAAGAAAAAGCCAAGGGCGGCCTGGCGCTGGCGATTTGCGGCGGTTCCAGCCCGGTGTCCATCGACAGCCCGCAGGGCTGGTGGAAATCGGTGAACCTGGCCAGCGACGCGGTGATAGAACCGCTGGCGCGGCTGGCGGAAGCCATGCACCGCCACGGCGCCAAGATCATGATACAGGCCACCCACATGGGGCGGCGCTCCAGCTATCAAGGCGAACACTGGCCGCATCTGCTCAGCCCCTCCGGCGTGCGCGAGCCGGTGCACCGCGGCAACGCCAAGATCATGGAGACGGAGGACATCCATCGCGTGATCGCGGATTTCGCGCTGGCGGCGCGGCGGGTCAAGGCCGCCGGCCTGGACGGCATCGAGATTGCCGCCGCCCACCAGCACCTGATCGACCAGTTCTGGAGCCCGCGCACCAATCAGCGCGAGGACGAATGGGGCGGCAGCCTGGACAACCGGCTGCGCTTCGGCATGGAGGTGCTGCAGGCGGTGCGCGCCGAGGTGGGCGCGGACTTCTGCGTCGGCCTGAGAATGAGCGGCGACGAATTCCACGAAGACGGCCTCAGCCACGACATGCTCAAGGAGATTGCCGCCGCCATGTCCGAAACCGGGCTGATCGACTACCTGTCGGTGATAGGCTCCGGCGCGGACACCCACAACAGCCTGGCCAACTGCATGCCGCCGATGGCGCTGCCGCCCGAGCCTTTCGTGCATCTGGCCGCCGGCATCAAATCGGTGTCCAAGGTGCCGGTGATGCACGCGCAGAGCATACGCGATCCGGTGCAGGCGGAACGCATCCTGGCCGCCGGCATGGTGGACATGGTGGGCATGACCCGCGCCCACATGGCCGACCCGCATCTGGTGATCAAGATCCGGGACGGCAAGGAAGACCAGATCCGCCAGTGCGTGGGCGCCAATTACTGCATAGACCGCCAGTACTACGGCCAGGACGTGCTGTGCATCCAGAACGCCGCCACCAGCCGCGAGTCCACTATGCCTCATCTGATCTCCCGGGCGGCGCGGCCGCGCCGGGTGGCGGTGGTGGGCGCCGGGCCGGCCGGGCTGGAGGCGGCGCGAGTGGCGCGCGAGCGCGGCCACGAGGTGGTGCTGTTCGAGCGGCAGCCGCAGGTGGGCGGTCAGATTCTGCTGGCGGCGCGCGCGCCGCAGCGTGAACAGATGGCCGGCATCGTGCGCTGGCTGGACATGGAAACCCAGCGCCTGGGCGTGGACCGCCGGCTGGGCGCGGCGGCGGACCGCTCCATGATCATGGACGAGCGGCCGGATATCGTGGTGCTGGCCACCGGCGGCCGGCCGCACACCGGCCAGGTGCCGGCCTGGGGCGTGGCGGAGGGGCTGGCCGTCAGCAGCTGGGACATCCTGTCCGGCCAGGTGGAGCCGGCCCGCAACGTGCTGGTCTACGACGCGCTGAGCACCCACGCCGGCTTCGGCGTCGCCGACTATCTGGCCAGCCGCGGCAGCACGGTGGAAATCGTCACGCCGGACGTGAAGGTGGGCGACGACACCGGCGGCACCACCTTTCCCATCTTCTACCGCCGCCTGTACGCCCAAGGCATCATCCCCACCCCAATGTCTGGCTGGAGGCGGTTTACGCCGAAGGCGACAAGAAAATCGCCGTGCTGCGCAACGAATACACCGAAGCGCTGGAAGAGCGGGCGGTGGACCAGGTGGTGATAGACAACGGCGTGCTGCCGGACGACGCCCTGTACGGGCAATTGAAGCCCTTGTCGCGCAACCGCGGCCAGACCGATGTGCGGGCGCTGTTCGCCGCCGAGCCGCAGCCCTGTCTGGACTGGCCGCTGGCGGCCGGGGAATTCCTGCTGTTCCGCGTCGGCGACTGCGTTTCCATGCACAACATCCACGGCGCGCTCTACGACGCGCTGCGGCTGGCCAAGGATTTCTGACATGAGTTTTCCCTACCTTCTCAGCGGCCTGTTCTGGTTGGGCGCGCTACTGCTGAGCGCCGGGCTGCTCCGGCGCGCGCGGCTGTGGCGGCGGGGGCGCGCCGCGCCGGCGTCCTGGCGCGGCCTGCTGGCCGCGCCCAAGCGTTACTTCGTGGACCTGCACCGCGTGGTGGCCCGCGATCCGGCCGCGGCGCGCGCCCATGTGGCGGCGGCCGGCGGCGGGACGGCGGCGCTGCTGCTGATCGCGCTCAATTACGGCCTGCTGTTGCATCAGCGCTGGCTGGACCTGCTGCTGGCGGCGTCGGCCGTTCTGATGCTGATCGGCGCGGCCTTGATGCGCGCGCGTCGCCGCGCGCCGCCGGCCCGGCTGTCGTTGGGAGAATGGCAGCGGCTGCCGGCGCGGCTGGCCTGTTTCGCGCTGGGCGCGCTGCTGGTGGCGGCGCTGGCCGGCGGCGAGGTCTGGCTGAGCGCCGCCGGGCAAGGGCTGGCCGCCGTCGCGTTGTCGCTGCTGGCCTTGGGCGGAGCGGAGCTGGCCCTGGGCATAGGCCTGGGCCGGCCGATGAAGCACGCGGTGGCCGGTTTGCTGCACCTGGCCTTCCATCCGCGCGCCGAGCGCTTCGCCGGCAAGTCCGCCGATCTGAAGCCCTTGAACCTGGCCGCCGGCGAGTTGGGCGTGGCGCGGGCGGCCGATTTCGCCTGGAACCGGCTGCTGTCCTTCGACGCCTGCGTGCAATGCGGCAAATGCGAAGCCGCCTGTCCGGCCTTCGCCGCCGGCCAGCCGCTCAATCCCAAGCGTCTGATCCAGGACCTGGTGGCGTCCATGGGCGGCGGCGGTCCGGCCTACGCCGGCAGCCCGCATCCGGGCCGGCCGGCGGCCGCGGCCGCGAGCGCGGACCGGGACATCGTCGGCGGCGTGTTGGCGGCGGACACCTTGTGGTCCTGCACCACCTGCCGCGCCTGCGTGGAAAACTGCCCGATGCTGATCGAGCACGTCGACGCGGTGATCGATCTGCGCCGGCACCAGACCCTGACGCGGGGCGAACTGCCGGGCAAGGGCGCGGCGGCGCTGGCCAATCTGCGCCATACCGACACTGTCGGCGGCCATCCGCTGCGCGCGCGCTACCACTGGGCGGCGGACCTGGACCTGCCGCTGCTGCGGGAGGGCGAGTCCGTCGATTGGCTGTTGCTGGCGGGCGAGGGCGCTTTCGACATGCGCTATCAGCGCGCCTTGCGCGCCCTGCTGACCGTGCTCAAGGCCGCCGGCCTGCGCGTGGCGGCGCTGGGCGAAGCCGAGCGCGACTGCGGCGACCTGGCGCGCCGCCTGGGCGACGAGGCGGGTTTTCAGCGGCTGGCGCTGGCCAATATCGCCACGCTGGGCCGCTATCGCTTCACCCGCATCGTCACGCCGGACCCGCATGTTTTTCATTGCCTGGCCAATGAGTACCCGGCGCTGGGCGGACATTACGAAGTCTGGCATCACAGCCGGCTGCTGGACCAACTGCTGGAGACGCGGGCGATCCGCGTGCGCTCCCGCGACTCGGCCGAGCCGCTGAGCTATCACGACCCCTGTTATCTGGGCCGCTACAACGAGGGCTACGGCGCGCCGCGCCGCGTGCTGGCCGGCATCGGCATCCAGGTGGTGGAGATGAGCCGCTCCGGCCGCGACGCTCGCTGCTGCGGCTGGGGCGGCGGGGCGGCCTTTACCGACGTGCCCGGGCCGCGCCGGATTCCGGACATGCGCATGGATGACGTCCGCGCCGCCGGCGCCGGCCGCGTCGCGGTGGCTTGCCCCAACTGCACCGCGATGCTGGAAGGCGTCAGCGGCGCGCGGGCGGAGGTGGTGGAATTGGCGGAACTGGTGGCGGAGCGTCTGGAGACCGGCCCGGAGGCCGGGCAAGAGCGGGGCGATGTGCGGCGCGCGGCGGCGCAAGGCCGGCTGGCGAAGGAGGAGGCATGAAGATGAAGCAGACCGCGCCGCGGGTGGACCCGCGCCGGCCCTGGGTGCGCTCGCCGGACGGGCTCAAGCGCATCGTGCTGGGCGAGAATGGCGGCCTGCGCGACGCGCCGCCGGCGAGCGCGGCCAAGCTCAAGCCGCTGCGCAGCGCCGGGCCGTTCGATGGACGGCTGTTGGTGGTGGCGCACGCCGAGCGCGGTCAGCTGGACGAGGCGGCGCGCGAGGCCATCGCCGCCGCTGCCCTGCTGGCCGGCCCGCGCGAGGAGGTGCTGGCGGTCTTGTTCGGCATGGAAGGCTGCGCCGACGCCGAATTGGCGGAACTGGCCTTGGACCGCGTCTTGACGCCGGCCGATCCGGGCTTTGCGCCGGAAGCCAAGCTGGCCTTGTTGCGGCGGCTGTGGCGGCGGGAGCAACCGCGCCATGTGCTGTTCGCCGACCGCGGCGAGGACGCCGACCTGGGCCGGCGCTTCGCCTGCCGCGAGCGCCTGTCGGTGCTGACCGACGTGATGGAAATCGCCGCTGACGGCGTGCGCCGCCGCCGGCCGGGCGCGGGCTTCAGCGTGCACCCGCGCGCCCAGGCGCTCTTGCTCGCGCGCGGCGTGGCCGATGTCCGCCTGCCCTTCGTCGGGCGCGGGCTGCGGCAGGCTTGCGCGCCGGAGGCGGCGGCGGAGCGGGTGCGGGACCTGGGCGGCGTCGCCAGCCCGGCCTCGCAACTGGCGCTGGAAGAGGCGGACCTGATCCTGGCCGCCGGCAACGGGGTCAGCGACGTGCCGGCCTTCCTGCGGCTGGCGGAATCCATGGGCGCGGCGGTGGGCGCCTCGCGGGTGGCGGTGGACGACGGGCGTTTCCGCCGCGACCAGCAAGTGGGCGCCACTGGCCGCAGCGTGCAGGCCAGCGCCTATCTGGCGCTGGGCATTTCCGGCGCGGTGCAGCACCTGCAAGGCATCAAGGCCTGCCGCCATGTGATCGCGGTCAATCTGGACGCGGCCGCGCCCATGGTCAAGCGCGCGGACCTGAGCGTGATCGACGACTGCCAGTCCTTCATTCAGGCCTTGCAGGCCTTGCTGGAGCTTGAGAACAAGGAGATCGGACCATGAGCGAGACGGCGCTTTCCGCCGGAACGGCGGCGAAAACGGCGGTGCTGGTGGCCCCGGCGCCGCATCCGGTCAGCGGGCGGCCCTGCGCCGGCCCGGGCGATCTGGCGGCGCTGGCGCTGGCGCGCCGGCTGGGCCGAGCCTTCGTCGTCTTGCACGCCGGGGACGCGGACAAGGAGGCGCTGGCCGACTACCTGGCTCAGGGCGCGGCGGCCATCGCCGTGTTGCAGCCGCCGGCGGACAGCGACCCGACGCCGGCGCTGATCGCCGCGCTGTGCGATTTCGAACTGATTCTGTGCGGCGAACGCTCCGGCGGCGGCGAGGCGTCGGCGCTGCTGCCCTATCTATTGGCCGAAGGCCTGGACCGTCCGCTCTTGCCCGGCGTGCTGTCCTTGACGGAGGAGGGCGGAGAATGGCGGGCGCTGCAAGGCCTGGCCAGGGGGCGGCGGCGGCGGCTGGCGGCCCAGGCGCCGCTGCTGGCCAGCGTCAAGCCGGACGGCGCGGAGCCGCGCTGGTCCTGGGCCGGCTTGCAACGCGGCGTGGTGACGCGCCGCGCGGCGGCGGGGGAGCCCGTGCCCGCGCCCAGGCTGGAGCCGGCGCGGCGCGCCCGGGCGCTGGCGGCGCAGCGCGGCAGCGGCCTGGAGCGCCTGCTGGGGGCGATTGCCGGCGACGACGCGGCCGCCGGGGGGCGCGTCGTAAAACAGGGGGATTCCGTCGAGAAAGCGCAAGCGGTGCTGGATTACCTGCGTCAACATCGGCTCGTCGATTTTTGAGCCGCCCGTCATCAAAGGAGCGAGACATGTCCCACAGCGTCATTCCCTTCCCGGCAGCGGCGACGGCCCCGCTGCGCGAACTGCTGGCCCGCCGCCGTCCCGGCCACAGTCTGGAAGCGCCGTTCTACCGCTCGCCGCAGGTGTTCGAGGCCGATCTCGAATACATCTTCCGCCGCCACTGGATCTATGTCGGCGTCAGCGCGGAAATACCCGAACCGGGCGACTACCTGACCGTGGAGCTGGGGCGCGATCCCATCCTGATCCTGCGCGACGACGACATGGCCATACGCGCCTTTCACAATGTCTGCCGCCACCGCGGCTCGCGGCTGTGCGCCGAGCGTCAGGGCTCGGTGGGCAATCTGGTCTGCCCCTACCATCAATGGACTTACGACCTGTCCGGCCGGCTGATCTTCGCCGACCACATGGCGGACGGCTTCGACCCCTCGCATCACAGCCTCAAGCCGGTGGCGCTGAAAAACCTGGAAGGGCTGCTGTTCATCTGCCTGGCCGAGCGGCCGCCGGAGGACATCGACGAGATGATGGCGCGGATGGCGCCCTATATCGCGCCGCACCGCATCGACGATTGCAAGGTGGCGGCCCAGGTGGACATCGTCGAGGCGGGCAACTGGAAGCTGACCATGGAGAACAACCGCGAGTGCTATCACTGCACCGCCAACCATCCGGAACTGACCGTCTCGCTGTACGCCTACAGCTACGGCTTCGCGCCCCGGGCCGAGCAGACCTCCGGGCTGGCCGATTACCAGCGCGTCGTCGCCGAGCACCACGCGCGCTGGGAGGCCGGCGGTTTGCCCTCGGCCGAGATCGAGCGCCTGTCCGAGGTGTCCGGCTTCCGCGCGATGCGCATGCCGCTGGACCGCAAGGGCCAGTCCCAGACCGTGGACACCGGCGCGGCCTGTCGCAAGCTGCTGGGCGATCTGCGCGACCCGGCGTCCGGCGGCCTGTCGTTCTGGACCCAGCCCAACTCCTGGCACCATTTCATGGCCGACCACATCGTCACCTTCACCGCCTTGCCGCTGTCGGCGGAAAGCACGCTGGTGCGCACCACCTGGCTGGTGCGCAAGGACGCGGAGGAGGGCGTGGACTACGAGGTGGACAACCTCACCCGGGTATGGAAAGCCACCAATCAGCAGGACCGCCGGCTGGTGGAGGAGTCGCAGCGCGGCATCAACGGCTCCGCCTATCGGCCCGGTCCTTATTCGCCCTACACCGAGGCCTTGGTGGAGAAATTCACCCACTGGTACGCGCAGCGGCTGGGCGACGGCCTGGAGCGGGAACGGCGCGACCATGAATAGCGCGCCGCCGGCCAGCCCATTGGATGATCTCCCGTCAGCCGCCGACCTGCCGTTGTGGCGGGCCGGCGAGGACAGCCTGCTCGTCTGCGTTCAGGCGCGGGAGGAAACCCACGATGTCAAAACCTTCGTGTTCCGCGCCGAGCCGCCGCGCCGCTTCCCTTATCTGCCCGGCCAGTTCATCACGCTGGAACTGGACATCGACGGCGCCGCGGTCAACCGCTGTTACACGCTGTCGTCCACGCCCACCCGGCCGGACCGGGTGTCCATCACCGTCAAGCGCATTCCCGGCGGCGTCGTTTCCTCTTGGCTGCACGAGCATCTGCGCCCGGAAATGGCGCTGCGGGTCTTGGGGCCGGCCGGCGAGTTCAGCTATGCGCGCCACGCCGCTTCGCCCTATCTCTTTCTGTCCGCCGGCAGCGGCATCACCCCGCTGATGTCGATGACCCGGGCGCTGACCGATCTGGCCTCCGGCGCCGACATCCTGTTCGTGCACAGCGCGCGCTCGCCGCGCGACATCGTGTTTCGCAAGGAATTGAGCCTGCTGGCCAGCATCCACCCCACTTTCAGCCAGGCGGTGATTTGCGAAAACCGGGCGGGAGAGCCGGATTGGGCCGGCCTGATCGGCCGGCTGGACCGGACGCTGATAGAACGCATGGCGCCGGATCTGCACGCGCGCCAGGTGTTCTGCTGCGGCCCCGCGCCCTATATGGCCGCGGTGCGCGAGCTGCTGCGCCAGTGCGGTTTCGACATGAGCCGCTATCACGAGGAAAGCTTCAATTTCGCCGAACTCAGCGCGGCGCCGCCGGACGAGGCGGTGCGGACGCCGCCGCCCGGCGTCGAGGGCCGCGGCTTCAATGTGCGCTTCGCCAAAACGGGGGACGATTTATCGGTGGCGCCGGGGCAGACGGTGCTGGCGGCGGCGCTGGCCAAGGGCATGCGCCTGCCGGCCTCCTGCACCCGCGGCGTGTGCGGCAGCTGCAAGAGCCGTCTGCTGGAAGGCCGGGTGGACATGCGGCACCAGGGCGGCATCCGGCCGCGCGAAGTGGAGCAGGGTTATTTCCTGCCTTGCTGCAGCTTGCCTTTGAGCGATCTGGTGGTGGATCGCTGAGCGCCTGTCCAAAGTCTCGCGAGCCAGGGCGAAACAAGGCGAAAACGAGCGAAAAAGCGGCATGTACAAGCGGCATTGCGCGTTTTGAGCGGGTACTCACCGTACAACGCTTCACGAAGCGCAGCCGTCTTTGACCGCTTCCGCGCGCGCGTCCGTCGCCTCCCCGTCCTTCACGCCTGCCCGGCCGCGGCCGGCGTTTTTGTTTTTGCCGCCGGCGGTGGATTGCGGTTTTTTTACGACACAGGCCGGCCGGGCCGGAGACGAAAGCCGGCGCTGGATTTGGCGGCCAGGCCTATGCCGGCCGGTTTTGCGCGCGGATGTCGGATTTGGACGGCTTGTTGTCGGAATACCCTTACTTGGCCCAGCCCTTCCTTCCTATCTTGAACCTTGATTTACATTAAACATTCTTCGAATTGTCAGCGGCCGCGCCGAAGGGAGCCGGGATGCAAACGATCAAGGTCGAGGTCAGAAACCTCCACAAGGTGTTCGGCGGCAAGCCGGCGGAAGTGATGTCCTTGCTGCGGGCCGGCGAGAGCAAGGACGAGGTGTTTCGGCGCACCGGGGCGGTGGTGGGCGTCAACGACGTGTCGTTCTCGGTGCGCGCCGGCGAAATCTTCGTGCTGATGGGCCTGTCCGGCTCCGGCAAATCCACGCTGATCCGCCTGATCAACCGCTTGCTGGAGCCCAGCGCCGGCCAGATCCTGCTGGACGGCCAGGACCTGACCCGGCTGTCGCCCAGGCAATTGGTGGCCTTGCGCCGCCGCGACATGAGCATGGTGTTCCAGAGCTTCGCGCTGATGCCGCACCGCACGGTGCTGGACAACGCCGCCTTCGGCCTGGAAGTGGCCGGCCTCGGGCGCAAGGCCCGCGAGGCGCGGGCGCGGGAAGTGCTGGAGCAAGTGGGGCTGGCCGCCTTCGCCGGCAAGTATCCGCATCAGCTCTCCGGCGGCATGCAGCAGCGGGTGGGCCTGGTGCGCGCGCTGGCGGTCAATCCCTCGCTGATGCTGATGGACGAGGCCTTCTCGGCGCTGGACCCGCTCAAGCGCGCCGAGTTGCAGGACTTGCTGCTGCAATTGCAGCGCGAGCAGCGCCGCACCATCGTCTTCGTCTCCCATGATCTGGAAGAGGCGCTGCGCATCGGCAGCCGCATCGCCATCATGGAGGGCGGCCGGCTGGTGCAGGTGGGCAGCCCGCGCGAAATCATCGAATGCCCGGCCGACGACTATGTGCGCAACTTCTTCAAGAGCGTGGACACCTCGCGCTATCTGCAGGCCAAGGATCTGATCGAAGCCGCGCCGCCGCCGCGCGCGACGGCCGCTCCGCACGTGGAGCCGTCCTGTAGCCTGTCCGATGTGCTGTTGCGGCTCCAGGGGCAGGCCGAACCGCTGCAGGTGCGCGACGACGACGGCCGCTGCCTGGGCGTGATCACCCCCAGCAGCGTGCTCAACAAGCTGTCCCAGCACCGCCCTAGCGCGGCCGCCCACCACTGAACCCCAACGGGCGTCGCCGGCGCGGGGGCGTGTGGCTCTCGCCGTCCTGAGCGCGTCCGGCGAGACGAGGAGCACGCCGCATGGCCGACACCAGTCCCCAATCCCCGCTGCCGATAGGCAGCTGGGTCAACCAGATCATCCATTTTCTGCTGGAAAACAACGCCGGGGCCTTCGACGCCGTCGGCGGCGGCATCGACTGGTTCGCCACCCAGGTGGAGGCCTTGCTGCAGGGCGTGCCGCCATGGGCGCTGGCCGGCGTGTTCGCCGGCGTCGGCCTGTGGCGGCTGGGCTGGAAGTTCGCCGTCTTCGTCTGCGCGGCGCTGGGTCTGATCTGGGCCACCGGCTTCTGGAGCCAGACCGTCGCCACGCTGGCGCTGACCCTGTCCGCCACCTGCGTCAGCCTGATGCTGGGCGTGCCGCTGGGCATCTGCTGCGCGCGCTGGCGCTGGGTCAACGCCCTGGTCCGGCCGGCGCTGGACTTCATGCAGACCATGCCGGCTTTCGTTTATCTGATTCCCGCGGCAATGTTCTTCGGACTGGGGCGGGTGCCGGGCATCCTGGCCACGGTGGTGTTCGCGGTACCGCCGGCGGTGCGCTTGACCAATCTGGGCATCCGCCAGGTGAACCGGGAGCAGGTGGAGGCGGGCAACGCCTTTGGCTGCACCTCTTGGCAATTGCTGTTCAAGGTGCAGCTGCCCATCGCGCTGCCGTCCATCATGGCCGGGGTCAATCAGACCATCATGATGGCGCTGTCCATGGTGATCATCGCCTCCATGGTGGGGGCCGGCGGCCTGGGCAACGATGTCCTGGCCAGCATACAGCGGCTGGACGTCGGCCTCGGTTTCGAGAGCGGGCTGGCGGTGGTGCTGCTGGCCATCATCCTGGACCGGATCACCGAAAGCTTCGGTCGCGCGCCGGAAGCGGGCGCCGCGGCCGACGGCTGAGGATGAAACAGGAGGAAACCAGGGACGAAACAATACCTGCGCAACGGTTTTCAAGGCCGGCTGCGAACCGCTTCGGAGCAGAACAACAATCCTCGCAACGCACACATTGGAGGTCGTGATGGGACCGCAACAGATCGCCTCGTTGTCGCATATCGCCTTTTTGCTGCTGGACCGGTTTTCAATGATCGCGTTCTCCAACGCGGTGGAGCCGTTGCGCATGGCCAACTACCTGTCGCGCAAGAAGCTGTACCGCTGGAGTCTGCTGTCGGCGGATGGCGAGCCGGTCAGCGCCAGCAACGGCCTGAGCCTGTCGCCGATCTCCGCGCCGGGCCCTCCGCAACAGTACGACATGCTCATCGTCTGCGGCGGCTGCCAGGTGCGCGAGGCGGCCACCGACAAGGTGCAGGCGCTTATCCGCCGCTTCGCCGCCCAGGGCGTGCCGCTGGGATCGATCTGCACCGGCACCTTCGCGCTGGCCCGGGCCGGGGTGCTGAACGGCTACCGCTGCGCCATCCATTGGGAAAACCTGCTGTCCATCAGCGAGGAATTCCCCCGCACCCGGTTCACCTCGGACCTGTTTGTGCTGGACCGGGACCGCTTCACCTGTAGCGGCGGCACCGCGCCGCTGGATTTCATGTGCCATCTGATCCGCCACAAGGGCGGCAAGAGCCTGGCGGCCGACGTCTCGGTGCAATTCATCGTGGACCGGCTGCGCGACGACGGCGACCGCCAGCACATCCCGCTGCTGGCGCGCATCGGCACTGGGCACGAAGCCTTGCTGGACGCCGCCTTGTCGATGGAGAGCAATATCGAGAACCCGCGCTCGCTGGAACATCTGGCGGCGGAGCTGGGCGTGTCGCTGCGCCATCTGGAGCGCTTGTTCAAGCGTTATCTGAGCACCACGCCGGCGCAATACTATTTGGATCTCCGCCTGCGCCGGGCGCGTGAACTGCTGCTGCAAACCAATATGAGCGTGATGGAAGTCACCGTGGCCTGCGGTTTTCTGTCCTCCTCGCATTTTTCCAAGTCCTACCGCGGGCTGTTCGGCTACCCGCCCAGCCGCGAGCGGCAGCAATACCTGGTGGCGGCTGGGGCCATCGCCTGAACGCCTGTTCAAGGCCGGCCGCGCCTTGTCTCGTTCCGGCTCGCGAGACCTTGAACGGGTGCTGGAAACCAATTGGCGGCGCGGCAGCGGCCGCCGGGCGGACTCTCGCCATCATCGCTGCCCGGGAGGAAGGGATGAATCGATTCAAAGCAATGTCCGCGGCGCTGCTGCTGGCCATCGCCGGCAGCGCGGCGGCACGGGAGCCGGCCGCCTGCCGCAATGTGCGTTTCGCCGATGTCGGCTGGACCGACATCGCGGCCACCACCGGCATGGCCAGCGTGGTGTTGGAGGCGCTGGGCTACCGCCCCAGCGTGACCATGGCCTCGGTGCCCATCGCCTTCTCCGGGCTGAAGAGCCGGCAGATCGACGTGTTCCTCGGGTATTGGAGCCCGTCGATGACGCCGTTGATCGAACCCTATCTGAAAGCGGGCCAGATCAAGGTGCTGACCGAGCCCAATCTGAGCGGGGCCAAGTACACGCTGGCGGTGCCGGACTACGTGGCCGCCGCCGGCCTGCGGGATTTCAAGGACATCGCCCGTTTCAAGGCGCAGCTGGACGGCAAGATCTACGGCATTGAAGCCGGCAACGACGGCAACCGCCTGATCGACGACATGATCCGCAAGCAACAGTACGGCTTGGGCGGCTTCAAGCTGGTGGAGTCCAGCGAGGCCGGCATGCTGGCCGAACTGGAACGCGCCGAGCGGCGGAAGAAATGGATGGTGTTCCTGGCCTGGGAGCCGCACCCGATGAACGTCAGGCACAAGCTGCGCTATCTGTCCGGCGGCGACGCGGTGTTCGGCCCCAATTTCGGCGCGGCCAGGGTCTTCACCGCGCTGCCGCCGGATTACGAAGCGCGTTGCGCCAATGTCGGCCGCTTGCTGCGCAATCTGCGCTTCAGCACCGATATGGAAAACCGGGTGATGGGGCCGATCATGGACAAGATCAGGCCGGAGGTGGCGGCGCGGGAGTATTTGAAAAAGAACCCGGCGGTGCTGACGAGCTGGCTGGCGGGAGTGGACACCTTCGACGGCCGGCCTGGGCTGAGCGTCGTCGGCCAGGCGCTGGCGCGCTGAGAACCTGTTTACGATCGTGGCGCGTTTGATCGCAAAGGGGTCGCTTTGACTCAAGGCCGGCGTCGCTTTCTTTCCTAGCATCGGGAGCAGATGTCGCCGGTATCCGCCGGCGCGGCAGCGAGGAGACGATGATGACAGGCAATCGCGGAGTGGTGTACCTGGCGCCGGGCCAGGTGGAAGTGCGGTCCATACCCTTTCCGGAACTGGCGTCCCCGGCCGGGCGCAAGCTCGGCCACGGCGTCATTCTCAAGGTGCTGAGCACCAATATCTGCGGCTCGGACCAGCATATGGTGCGCGGCCGCACCACGGCCCCGGCTGGTCTGGTGCTGGGGCATGAAATCACCGGCGAGGTGATAGAGACGGGCGGCGATGTGGAAACGCTGCGCATCGGCGATCTGGTGTCGGTGCCGTTCAATGTGGCGTGCGGACGCTGCCGCTGCTGCAAGGAGCAGGATACCGGCGTGTGCCTGTCGGTGAACCCGGCGCGGGCCGGCGGCGCTTACGGCTACGTCGACATGGGCGGCTGGGTGGGCGGCCAGGCGGAATACGTGATGGTGCCTTACGCCGACTTCAACCTGCTGAAATTTCCGGACCGGGATCAGGCGCTGGCCAAGATTCGAGACCTGACCTGCTTGTCCGACATCCTGCCCACCGGCTATCACGGCGCGGTGTCGGCCGGCGTGGGGCCGGGCAGCACGGTCTACGTGGCCGGCGCGGGCCCGGTGGGTTTGGCGGCGGCGGCTTCCGCGCGCCTGCTGGGCGCGGCGGTGGTCATCGTCGGCGACGTCAATCCGGCGCGGCTGGCCCATGCCCGCGCCGTCGGCTTTGAAACCGCGGATCTGTCGCAGGACGCGACGCTGGGCGAGCAGATCGCCGCCATCCTGGGCGTGCCGGAGGTGGATTGCGCGATCGACGCCGTCGGTTTCGAGGCGCGCGGCCACGGCCACGCGGCCTCGCGGCAGGAGGCGCCGGCCACCGTGCTCAACGCCTTGATGGAAGTGACGCGCGAGGCCGGGCGCATCGGCATTCCCGGGCTCTACGTGACCGACGACCCCGGCGCGGTGGACGAGGCGGCCAAGCAGGGCAGCCTGTCGGTGCGCTTTGGCCTGGGCTGGGCCAAGTCGCACAGCTTCTTCACCGGCCAGACTCCGGTGATGAAGTACAACCGCGCGCTGATGCAGGCGATTCTGTGGGACCGCATTCCCATCGCCGAAGTGGTGGGCGTGGAGATCATCAGCCTGGACAACGCGCCCAGAGGCTACGCCGAGTTCGACGGCGGCGCGCCGAAGAAATTCGTCATCGATCCGCATGGGCAGTTGCGTTAGCCTGCTCTGTTGGCTGGGCATGGGCGGCCTGGTCCTGGACGCGCAGGCTTGGGATGTGTCCGCGACCAGCCCGCTGCCCGGCGGCATCGCGCCGGGGCAGCGCATGGTGGCGCCCAGGTCGAGCCTGGGTCCCGGGCTGCCGTCAACGTCCTTGACGAGCGACGTCTCTCCGCCGGAGGACGAAGCCGCGCTGCTCTCCAGCGCCTGTCGGAACCGCCACTTGAACCCCGAGGCGATTCGGGCGCATGCTAAATCCCGGCTCAGCGACATCAGCGCCAGCGAGTTGAGCGCTTACCGCCTTGAAGGCATCGTGCCGCAGGGGCCGAACCGGCGCGGGCCCTGGAGCAGCTTCGACTGGGTGTTCACCCGGCCCGACGGCGTGTTGCTGGTGTTGAGCGAATGGGATTTCGTCGCCGACGGCGGCGGCGTGCTGGCGCTGCGGGAAGACATGAATATGAGCGTGCGGGGCCATCCGGCCCGTTTTCAGCTCAGGAGCACGCCCTCCGGCAAGCCGGTGTCCGAGCTGAGCTGGGCCAGCCGGCAAAAGCTTTACAGCCTCAAAGTATGGGACGAGGTCGGCCCCGATGCGTGGCAAACCTATAATTCGGCTTGGCTGCTGCGTTTGGCCGAGCAGATCAGGGAAGCGAAGCGGGGGCCTGTTTGCACTCACTGGGAATCTCCATGTCCTTGACCGCGGAACAACAGGCGCGCATCGCCGCGCTGGTATCGGATCATCAAACGCAGCCGGGCGGTTTGCTGCCCTTGCTGCACGCCGTGCAGGACGAGTTGGGCCATGTGCCGGACGCCGCGACGCCGGACATCGCCCGTGCCTTCCGCCTGAGCCAGGCCGAAGTGCGCGGCGTGCTCAGCTTCTACCACGACTTCCGCGACGAGCCGCCGGCGCGCCATGAGCTGCGGCTATGTCGGGCGGAGGCCTGTCAGAGCATGGGTTCGGAGGCGCTGGCGCAAAGGCTGCGGGCGCGCACCGGTCTGGACGACGCCGGCCGCAGCGCCGACGGCGGCCTGGAACTGCGGCCGGTGTACTGTCTGGGCGCCTGCGCCTGCGCGCCGGCCTTGCTGCTGGACGGCGAATTGCACGCGCGGATCGACGCCGCCGCGTTGGACGCCTTGCTGGCCGGCTGTCTGGAGGAGGGCGGCGCATGCTGACCTTCCATCTACCCTGTGATTCCGCGGCGCGGGCGCTGGGCGCGGACCGGACCGCGCGGGCGCTGGCCGAGGCGGCGGCGCGACGCGGCCTGGAAGTGGACATCCGGCGCAATAGTTCGCGCGGCCTGTACTGGCTGGAGCCCTTGCTGGAAATGGACACGCCGCAAGGCCGCGTCGGCTTCGGGCCCTTGACGGCGGCGCAGGCGGACAGCGTGCTGAGCGCCGTGCTGGAGGCGGACGGCCAGCATCCGCTGGCGCTGGGCTTGCTGGAGCGCCTGCCCTATCTGGCCGGCCAGCAGCGGCTGTTGTTCGCGCGCGCCGGGCTGACCCGTCCCTTGTCGCTGGACGATTATCTGGACCACGGCGGCTATCGCGGCCTGGCCCACGCGCTGGAACTGGGCGGCGAGGGCACGCTGGACTGCGTGCTGGAATCCGGCCTGCGCGGCCGCGGCGGCGCGGCCTTTCCCGCCGGTATCAAATGGCGCACGGTGCGCGAGGCGGCGGCGGACGGCAAATACGTGGTGTGCAACGCCGACGAGGGCGATTCCGGCAGCTTCGCCGACCGCATGCTGATGGAGGGCGACCCCTTTTTGTTGATCGAGGGCATGACTATCGCGGCGCTGGCGGTGGGGGCGACCCGCGGCTACCTCTATGTCCGCTCCGAGTACGCCGCGGCGGCGGAGACGCTGCGGCGGGCGCTGGAGATCGCCCGCCGGCGCGGCTATTTGGGGCCCGATCTGCAAGGCAGCGGCCGCGAGCTGGAACTGGAGCTGCGCCTGGGCGCGGGCGCGTATATCTGCGGCGAAGAAACGGCCATGCTGGAATCGCTGGAGGGCCGGCGAGGCGAAGTCCGGGCCAAGCCGCCGCTGCCCGCGCTCAGCGGCCTGTTCGGCCGTCCCACCCTGGTGCACAACGTGTTGACCCTGGCCTCGGTGCCCACCATCCTGGCCCGCGGCGCGCCGTATTACCGCGATTTCGGGGTGGGCCGCTCGCGCGGCACCATGGCGTTCCAGCTGGCCGGCAATGTGCGGCGCGGCGGCCTGGTGGAGCGCGGCTTCGGCCTGAGCCTGCGCGAGTTGATCGAGGACTACGGCGGCGGCTGCGCCAGCGGCCGGCCGGTCAAGGCGGCGCAGGTGGGCGGGCCGCTGGGCGCCTGGCTGAGCCCGGCGCAGTTCGACACCGCGCTGGACTACGAGGCTTTCGCCGCCGTCGGCGCCATGCTCGGCCACGGCGGCGTGGTGGTGTGCGACGACAGCGTCGACATGGCGCGCATGGCGCGCTTCGCCATGCGGTTTTGCGCCGAGGAGTCTTGCGGCAAGTGCACGCCCTGTCGCATCGGCTCCACCCGCGGCGTGGAGGTGATGGACCGGCTGTTGGCGGCCGGCGACGCCGCGGAGCGGCGCCGGCATTGGACCCTGTTGCGGGATTTGTGCGAGACCATGCGGCACGGTTCGCTGTGCGCGCTGGGCGGTTTGACGCCCTTGCCGGTGCTGAGCGCGGCGCGGGGTTTCCCCGCGGATTTCGGCCTGGACCCGGCCATCGTCGAGGAGGACGCGCCATGAGCTGCCAGTTTGACCCCAAGCCGGTCCCGACGGCGGACCTGGGCACGCCGGCGCGCGAGGGCGCGCCGGTGAGCCTGAGCATAGACGGCGTCGAGATCACCGTGCCGGCCGGCACCTCGGTGCTGCGCGCCGCCGCGCTGCAGGGCGCGCGCCTGCCCAGGCTGTGCGCCACCGACAGCCTGGAGCCGTTCGGCTCCTGTCGCATGTGCCTGGTGGAAATAGACGGCCAGCGCGGCTATCCGGCCGCCTGCACCACGCCGGTGAGCGCGGGCATGGCGGTGCGCACGCAGAGCGAGGCCTTGGCCAGGCTGCGGCGCGGCGTGATGGAACTCTATGTGTCCGACCACCCGCTGGATTGCCTGGGCTGCGCCGCCAACGGCAATTGCGAACTGCAGACCGTGGCCGGCCAGGTGGGGCTGCGCGAAGTGCGCTACGGTCTGGCCGGGGCCAATCATCTGGCCGATGCCAAGGATGAGTCCAATCCTTATTTCGATTACGACCCGGCCAAGTGCATTGTCTGCAACCGCTGCGTGCGCGCTTGCGAGGAAACCCAGGGGACTTTCGCGCTGAGCATCGTCGGCCGCGGCTTCGATTCCCGCGTCCGCGCCGCCGGCGGCGCGGACTTCCTCGGTTCGGAATGCGTGTCCTGCGGCGCCTGCGTGCAAGCCTGTCCCACCGCCACGCTGGTGGAGAAAAGCGTGGTCGCGCAGGGGCAGCCGGAGCGCAGCGTGGCGACCACCTGCGCTTATTGCGGCGTGGGCTGCGGCTTCCGCGCCGAACTCAAGGGCGAGCGCGTGGTGAGAATGACGCCGGACCGGGACGGCCGCGCCAATCACGGCCATTCCTGCGTCAAGGGCCGCTTCGCCTGGGGCTACGCCACCCATCCGGACCGCATCGTCAAACCCATGCTGCGCGCCGGCATCCACGAGCCCTGGCGGGAGGTGAGCTGGGAACAGGCGCTGGAG
Source organism: Chromobacterium sp. Beijing (assembly GCF_021496765.1). Taxonomy (NCBI): domain Bacteria; kingdom Pseudomonadati; phylum Pseudomonadota; class Betaproteobacteria; order Neisseriales; family Chromobacteriaceae; genus Chromobacterium; species Chromobacterium sp. Beijing. The sequence goes on along the minus strand of NZ_CP053750.1, from coordinate 1,991,882 downwards.
CATGTGGCCGGCGAGTTCCGCCGCCTGCAGACGCGCTATGGCCGCGACGCCGTCGGCGGCATCAGCTCCAGCCGCTGCACCAATGAGGAAACCTATCTGGTGCAGAAGCTGGTGCGCGCCGCCTTCGGCAACAACAATATCGACACCTGCGCCCGCGTCTGCCACTCGCCCACCGGCTACGGCCTCAAGCAGACTCTGGGCGAATCCGCCGGCACCCAGGATTTCGATTCGGTGCTGAGCGCCGACGTGATCCTGGTGATAGGCGCCAATCCCAGCGACGCCCACCCGGTGTTCGGCTCGCTGCTGCGGCGACGGCTGCGCGAGGGCGCGCGGCTGATCGTCATCGACCCGCGCCGCATCGATCTGGCCGATTCGCCGCACGCGGCGCCGGCGCTGCATCTGGCCTTGCGGCCCGGCAGCAATGTGGCCGTGCTCAACGCGCTGGCCCATGTGCTGGTGAGCGAAAACCTGTTGGATCAAGACTTCATCGCCCAGCGCTGCGAGACCGAGGCCTTCCGGCTCTGGCGCGACTTCGCCGCCGAAGCGGACAATGCGCCGGAGCGCATCGCCGAGGCCAGCGGGGTGCCGGCGGCGCTGATCCGCGAGGCGGCGCGGCTGTACGCGGGCGGCGGCAACGCCGCCATCTACTACGGCCTGGGCGTCACCGAACACAGCCAGGGCAGCACCGCGGTGATGGCCATCGCCAATCTGGCCATGGCCACCGGCAATCTTGGCCGCGCCGGCGTCGGCGTCAACCCGCTGCGCGGCCAGAACAATGTGCAGGGCTCCTGCGACATGGGCTCTTTCCCGCATGAACTGCCCGGCTACCGCCATGTGTCCGACGACGCGGTGCGCGCGCGCTTCGAGGCGGACTGGGGCGTGGACTTGCAGCCGGAGCCGGGGCTGCGGATTCCCAATATGCTGGACGCGGCGCTGGACGGCGGTTTCAAGGGCCTGTACTGCCAGGGCGAGGACATCGCGCAGAGCGACCCCAACACCCAGCACGTGGCCGCCGCGCTGACGGCGATGGAGTGCGTGGTGGTGCAGGACCTGTTTTTGAACGAAACCGCCAAATACGCCCATGTGTTTCTGCCCGGCAGCTCCTTCCTGGAAAAGGACGGCACCTTCACCAATGCCGAGCGGCGCATCTCGCGGGTGCGCCGGGCGATGCGCCCGCTGGCCGGCATGGCGGACTGGGAGGTGACCGCGGCGCTGGCGGCGGCGCTGGGTTATCCGATGGCTTATGCGCACCCTTCGGAAATCATGGACGAGATCGCGCGGCTGACGCCCAGCTTCGCCGGGGTCAGCTACGCCAAGCTGGACCGGCTGGGCAGCCTGCAATGGCCGTGCAACGAGGCGGCGCCCGAGGGCACGCCGGTGATGCACGTCGACCGTTTCTCCCGCGGCCTGGGGCGCTTCGTCGTCACCCGCTACGTGGCGACTTCGGAGCGGGCGGGCAAGCGCTTCCCGCTCTTGCTGACCACCGGGCGGATTCTCAGTCAGTACAATGTCGGCGCGCAGACCCGGCGCACCGAAAACCGGCTCTGGCACGCCGAAGACAGGCTGGAAATCCATCCGGCCGACGCCGAGACGAGGGGCGTCGTCGACGGCGACTGGGTGGCGGTGCACAGCCGCGCCGGCGACACCGCCTTGCGCGCCAAGGTGACCGAACGGGTGGCGCCGGGCGTGGTGTACACCACCTTCCACCACCCGGAGTCCGGCGCCAATGTGGTGACCACCGACAACTCGGATTGGGCCACCAACTGTCCGGAGTACAAGGTCACCGCGGTGGAGGTGAGGAAGACCGCGCGGCCATCGGAGTGGCAGCGCCGTTTCCATGGCTTCGGCGATGAGCAGCAAAGACTGCTGGCCGCCGGGCGGCGGACGGGGAGCCAGACGGAATGAGGCCGGAGCCGCTGGTGAAGATGGTCAACGAGATCGCGCGCTTCTTCGAGGACGCGCAGGGGGAGGACGCGGCGGTCGAAGTCGCCCAGCATCTGCGGCGTTTCTGGACGCCGGCGATGCGCGCAGGCCTGCTGACGCATTGGCGGAGCGCCGGCGCGGCAAGCGGGCTGGTTCCGCTGGCGGCGCGGGCCTTGGGCTGTTTGGAGCAGATGTCCAACAAGGCCGCTGGCTAAGAGTCTGTTTACGATCTGCTGCGCTTGGCGAGACGTCTCAGGGTGAGTACCGCTTCGAAACGCTGATGTACCACGAGCGTATTCCGCTTCTTCGCTCGTTTTCGCCTTGTCTCGCTTTTGCTCGCGAGACTTGGAACAGGCTCTTAAGAGCTTGTTCAAGATGGCCGGCGCGGCCTGTCGGGCGGCGCCGGCGATACGCAAAAACACGCGGCGCAGGCCGCGGATCGCCGCGGCGTCAGCGTCGCCGGCGCGGGGACGGGCCACAGCCGGCGGCGGCCGGTTGCGGACTTTCGCAAGCGGGGCCCGCGTGGTCCCGACCGTGCCGGAGCAAGCGCCATGACGACTACCCTGATCAAGATCGATCTCGATCAATCCCCTTACGACAATCCGCAGATCCACAACCGCTGGCATCCTGACATCCCCATGGCCTGCTGGGTGCTGCCCGGCGACGACTTCGTGCTGGAGTGCTACGACTGGACCGGCGGCCAGGTGCGCAACGACGATTGCGCCGAGGACATCCGCGACCTGGATCTGAGCGCCGTGCATTTTCTGTCCGGCCCGGTGGGCGTGGCCGGCGCGCAGCCCGGCGATTTGCTGGTGGTGGATTTGCTGGACATCGGCGCCTTGCCGGAGCGGCAATGGGGTTTCAACGGCATTTTCTCGCGCAGCAACGGCGGCGGTTTTCTCAGCGAGCATTTTCCGCACGCGCAAAAGACGATATGGGATTTCCAGGGGCTTTACGCCCGCAGCCGCCATATTCCCGGCGTCCGTTTCGCCGGGCTGATCCATCCCGGCCTGATAGGCTGCCTGCCCAGCCGGCCGTTGCTGGAGGAGTGGAACCGGCGCGAGGCCGAATTGCTGCGCGAGAATCCGCGCGCGGTGGCGCATCTGCCTTTCGCGCCCAGCGCGCATATGGGGCGCTTGGGCGGCGAGACGGCGCGGCGCGCGGCGGAGGAGGCGGCGCGCACGGTGCCGCCGCGCGAGCATGGCGGCAATTGCGACATCAAGGACTTGTCGCGCGGCGCCCGCGTGTTTCTGCCGGTCTATGTCGACGGCGCCGGCCTGTCGGTGGGCGATCTGCACTTCAGCCAGGGCGACGGGGAGATCACCTTTTGCGGCGCCATCGAGATGGCGGGTTGGGCGCATCTGAAGGTGGATCTGATCAAGGGCGGGGTGGCGGCCTACGGCATCCGCAATCCGGTGTTCCAGCCCAGCCCGCTGGCGCCGCGTCACGGCGATTACCTGATTTTCGAGGGCGTGTCGGTGGACGAGCATGGCGGCCAACACTATCTGGATGTGCAAGTGGCTTATCGTCAGGCCTGCCTGAACGCCATCGACTATCTGGGCAAGTTCGGCTATTCGCGCGCCCAGGCCTACAGCATTCTCGGCTGCGCGCCGGTGCAGGGGCATATCAGCGGGGTGGTGGACGTGCCCAACGCCTGCGCCACGCTGTGGCTGCCGACGGACATCTTCGATTTCGACATCCGGCCGCAAGCCGGCGGGCCCCGGCCGCAGCCGCTGGACGGCGTGCCAGTGCCCTTATCCTATGATCTGTAAGAGTCTGGCAATGTCTGCTGCGCTTCGGCGATACGGCGTTGGAAACATCCTCAAAATGCTCATGCGCCGCGCCTACCTTCCGCTTCTTCGCTAGTTTTCGCCTTGTCTCGTCCTTTAAGGCGCGACTTGATAGACCGGGTGGTCCGGCGGAATCAGCTCGGTGGCGAGGAAATCGATGAAGGCGCGCACCGCCGGCAGCAGGCCGCGGCGGGTGGGGAAGGCGGCGTGCAGAATGCCCCAGGGAATGTCGTAGTCCGGCAGCAGCCGCACCAGCTGGCCGGCCTGCAGCGCCTCGTGGCAGACCAGTTCCGGCAGCGCGGCCACGCCCAGGCCGGCGATGGCGGCGTCGCGCAGCACGATCAGGTCGTCGGTCATCAGCCGGGGGCTGTCTATCTGCACGGTGTAGGCGTGGCCGGCCTGATCCAGCAAGGCCCATTGGCCGCGGCCGTCGGGCCGGCTCATGGTCAAGGCCGGCCAGCCGGCCATGTCGGCCGGATGCCTGGGGGCCGGGCGCTCGGCCAGCAAGGCCGGGCTGGCCACCAGGGAGGTCTGGGCGGTGGCCAGCCGGCGCACCACCAGATTGGCGCTGTCCTCGATCACATTGCGCACGCGGATGGCCACATCCACTCCTTCTTCTATCAGGTCCACGCGCCGGTTGCTGGAATCCAGCTGCACCCGCAGCAGCGGGTGGCGGGCCATGAAGCGGGGCAGGGCCGGGGCCAGCAGGGTCTTGGACAGCAGTTCCGGACAGCTGACCTTGATCAGGCCGCGCGGCTCGGCGCTGCTGCGGGCGATGGCCTCGTCGGCGGCTTCGGCTTCCTCCAGCATCGCCTGACAGTGTTGGTAGTACTGCTGGCCGATCTCGGTCAGCGACAGGCGGCGGGTGGTTCTTTGCAGCAGGCGCACGCCCAGCCGCTGCTCCAGCTCCGCCACGCGGCGGGACAGCCGGGATTTGGGGATGCCCAGCACGCGGCCGGCGGCCATGAAGCCGCCGTGCTCAACCACTTTGGCGAAGTAGAGCAGATCGTTCAGGTCCTGCATGATTGTCTCGCTGATGGAACAATGTTTCCGATTTTTGCAGTCTAGTGCGGATTGGTTCGGAAAACTATCATGCAATCACTTTCTCTACCCAGACACCAAGGACCCGACCATGAAACTGTTGCATCTCGACTCCAGCATCCTCGCCGCCAACTCGGTTTCCCGCCAACTGACCGCCGTTGTCGCCGACACCCTGCGCCAGCGTCACGCCAATGTGGAAACCGCTTACCGCGATCTGGCCGGCCAGCCCATCGCCCACCTGTCCGGCGAAATCATCGGCGCCAATTTCACCGCCGAGGCGGACTGGACCGCCACCCAGCGCAGCGAAGCCGCGCTGAGCAATGAGCTGATCGAAGAATTCCTGGCCGCGGACGTGGTGGTGATCGGCGCGCCGATGTACAACTTCTCCATCCCGTCGCAATTGAAAGCCTGGGTGGACCGCGTGGCCGCGTCCGGCCGCACGTTCAAATACACCGAGAACGGCCCGGTGGGCCTGGCCGGCGGCAAGAAGGTGATCGTGGTGTCCTCGCGCGGCGGCGTTTACAGCACCGAGCAGGGCCAGCTGATGGACTTCCAGGAAGACTACCTGAAGACGGTGATGGGCTTCCTGGGCGTGAACGACGTGGCTTTTGTCCGCGCCGAAGCGGTGAATATGGGCGAAGACAAGCGCGCCACCGCCATCCACGCGGCCAAGGACGCCATCGCCAAACTGGCGCTGTAATTCTCCTGCCGCAAACGAAGACAGCCGGCCCTTGATGGGCCGGCTGTTTTGCGTCTGGCGCGAGCGGAGAATCTGCTCAATGCCTTTGTCGGGTTAGCCCGCCGACGCGCAGCAGATCGTAAACGTTCTCAGGGCAGCTTGCAGCTGTCCGACAGCTTGTCCAGCCCCTGCTGCTCGTGGCGGAAACTGGCCTTGGGCGGCGTGTGGCTGTAGTCGAGGGTGACGACGTAGAGGCTGTCGAAGTCGTTCTTGTCCCATTTGGGCACCTTGTCCGCCGAGCCCTTGTCGCCGTAATCCTGCATCAGACTGACGGCGAGTTCGCGCAGCAGCTTGTGCTCCCAGGCGATGTAGACGGTTTTGCCGTGCTGCAGCGGGTTGACCAGTTGCTGTTGCAGCGCGTCGATGGCCTCCATGTCGAAGTTGCTGTTCACCGGCAGGCCCAGGGAGATGGCGGTGGGCTCGATGGTGGCCAGCGGGCGGATGTAGTTGAAGGTGCCGGCGGGGTCCCGGGTCTGGCTGGCGGTGGAGGGCGCGAAGATCTGGTCGGCCCGTCCGTATTTTTTGGGCAGCAGCTTGGCCAGTTCCAAAGAGCGGTTGAAGCCCTTGCAATTGAGCTGGCCGTAGCCGCCCTCGGGTTTTTCACCGTGGCGCAGCATGACCAGCGTCTGGGTCTGCGGCGCCGGGGCGGCGTGCAGCAGGGGGCTGGCCAGCATGGCCAACAGCAGGCTGAGGCGGGAGAGTTTCATCGCGGGGTCCGTTGAGTCGAAACCCGCTCAGTGTCCCGCAGCGGACGGCGGCGGCGCAAGCTGGAACAAGGATCAGGGTTGCAGCTGCAATTGGGCCACGCTGTCCGCGCTCAGGTATTTGCCGAAGATCTTGCGCAGGGCGCCGTCCTTGAGCATTTGCTGCAGCTGGGCCTGCCATTGTTCCGCCTGCTGCGGGCTGAAGGCGCTGTGCGCCAGCATCAGGCCGCCGGCGATGCGTTCCGAGTTGGGGAACAGGTCCAGCACCGTCACCTGGCCGGACAGGGCCGGGGAGTTGAGCCAGCTGTCGTAGCTGAAAGGGTGGGCGAAGGCGGCGGTGACGATGCGTTGGGACAACATGGCGTAGAGGTCGCGTTCGTCGTTGGCCATCACCACCTTGCCGCGTTTGGCCAGTTGTTCGATGAAGGCGTCTTGCTCCGGGCTGTGGCGGTAGCCGCGGATCACGCCCCATTTGACCGCCGGTTCGGCCAGCAACTGCTCCAGGGTGCGCGCGCCGATCTGCTTGGACAGCAAGATCATGTTCTTGCTGTAGAAGTAGGGATAGATCCAGGCGTATTTGCGGCGGTCAGCGGTGGGGATGGTGGAGGTGCCCAGATTCAATTGGCCGTGCTCCAGCATTTTCAGCACGCGGATGCGGGGATAGACGTCTTCCTGGACGATATTGCAACCCAGCCGGCGCGCCAGCTCGTGCACCAGGTCCACGTCATAGCCGTGGCCGTTTTCATAGGCGCTGCCAATCAGGTAGTAACCCACTTTCAGGCCGTCGGCCGGGCAGGGTGAATCGCCCAGCGCCGCCGCCGATGCCAGCGCGCCGCCCAGCAGCGCCGCCCAGTGTGCTTTCATGCCGTTCTCCCGTACGCGTTCCGTTTAGCTATAGCCGGATTCGTCGGGTCTTGCCGCATGCGAGTGATTGTTATTCCAGCATGCCGCGCACGCTGTCTTCGCTCAGGTATTTGCGCAGAATGCGCTGCAGGCTGCCGTCCGCGCGCATCGCGTCCAGTTCCGTCCGCCAGCGGCGCATCTGGGGTTCGCTGAAGCTGCGGTGGGACAGCACCAGGCCGTTCTCCAGGCTGCTGTCGCGGAAGGGGTCCATGACCTTGACTTGCAGCCGGGCGTGCGGCTGGCCGTTGAGCCAGTGGTCGTAGACCTGGGGCTGGGAGAAGGCGGCGGAAATGGAGCCGCTGCGCAGCATGTCCAGCAGGTCTTCCTCGTTGGCGGCGCAGATCAGTTTGTCGCGCTTGGCCATCTGCTGCAGGAAATAGTCCTGCAAGGGGCTGTTGCGGTAGCCGATGACGGCGCCCCATTTCAGCTTGGGGTCGTTCAGCCATTGCTCAGGCGTCTTGCCTTGCACCGCCGGGCTGAGCAGGGTCATGTTGCGGTCGCGGGTATAGGGCAGCACCCAGGCGTAACGCAGCCGCTTTTGCAGCGGGATGGTGGAGGTGGCCAGATTGAGCTTGCCGTGTTGCACCAGCAGCAGCACGCGCAGGCGCGGGTATTCGCGTTCTTCGCGGATCTTGCAGCCCAGCCGGCGCGCCAGTTCGTGGACCAGGTCCACGTCGTAACCCTTGCCGCCTTCATAGGCGGTGGTCGTCGGGTAGTATCCAACCTTCAGCCCCTCCGCCGGACAGGCGGGCGCGGCGGCGCCGGCCTGCGCCGCAGCGGCGCAAAGGCAGAGGAGGGCGGTCAGGTGCTTGCTCATGGCGCTTCCTTTGCCGAGGGTGGACGAAAACAAGACAGGCTGCCGGAAGGGCAGCCTGTCGGCGGCGCTGTAAACGCGGTTTACAGCTTGATCAGCGTGCTCTTCAGCTCAGTGTATTTTTCCAGCGCGTGCAGCGACTTGTCGCGGCCGTTGCCGGATTGCTTGAAGCCGCCGAAGGGGAAGTTCATGTCCCCGCCTTCATCATAGCAATTCACCCACACCGTGCCGGCGCGCAGGCGGCGCGACACCTGGTGCGCGGTGCTGACGTTGGAGGTCCACACCGCGGCCGCCAGGCCGTATTCGGTGTCGTTGGCGATGCGGATGGCGTCTTCCACGTCGTCGAAGGTGATGACGGACAGCACCGGGCCGAAGATCTCCTCGCGGCAGATGGTCAGATCGGCGCTGGGGCAGTCAAACGCCGTCGGTTCGATGAACAGGCCGGTGTCGGCGTGGGCCGGTTTGCCGCCGAACAGCTTCTTGGCGCCCTCGCTGTCCCCCTTGCCGATATAGGACAGCACCTTGTCGTACTGGATGCGGTCCACGATGGCGCCCATATTGGTGGCCGGGTCCAAGGGGTCTTGCGGGTAGTAGCGGGCCGCGGCCGCTTCCAGCTCCTGCAGGAAGCGCGCCTTGATGTCGCGGTGGACCAGCACGCGGGAGCCGGCGGTGCAGACTTCGCCCATATTGTAGAAGATGCCGCCGGCGGCGGCGCGCGCCGCCTGGGCGACGTCCGGGCAGTCCGGCAGGATGATGTTGGGCGATTTGCCGCCCAGCTCCAGCCAGACGCGCTTGAGGTTGGATTGCGCGGCGTAGCCGGCGATCAGCTTGCCCACGCCGGTGGAGCCGGTGAAGGCGACGCAGTCCACGTCCATGTGCAGCGCCAGCAATTTGCCCACGTCGCCGGCGCCGGGCAGCACCTGGAACACGCCGTCGGGAATGCCGGCCTGTTTGGCCAGCGCCGCCAGGCGGATGGCGGTGAGCGGGGATTTTTCCGAGGGCTTGATGATCACCGGGTTGCCGGCCGCCAGCGCCGGGCCAAACTTCCAGCTGGCCATCATGATGGGGTAGTTCCACGGCACGATGGCGGCCACCACGCCGATGGCTTCGCGGGTGACCAGGCCCACCACCTTGGGGTCCACCGGCGCCACTTCGCCGCCTATCTTGTCTATGGCTTCGGCGAACCATTCCACGCAATAGGCGCTGCCGGGCAGGTCCACGCTGAGGGTGTCGCTGATGGGCTTGCCCACGTCCAGGGTTTCCAGCAGGGCCAATTCATCGCCGTGCTCGTAGATCAGCGCGGCGAAGCGCTTGAGGATGCGGCCGCGCTCGCGCGGCGGCAGGCCGGACCAGGCGCCGGAGTCGAAGGCTTGGCGCGCGGCGCGCACCGCGCGCTCCACGTCGGCCTCGCCGCACCAGGCCACGTCGGCCAGCTTCTCGCCGTTGGCGGGGTTGTTGCAGGCAAAGCTTTTGCCGTCTTGCGCCGCGCAGTACTCGCCGGCGATGAAGGCGCGCCCTTCGATCTTCAGTTGAGCGGCGAATTGCTTCCATTCGGCATGCGTTCTAGCCATTTACTCTCTCCTTTGATGATCCTGCGCCGTCCGTTGGCGGCGCCGGTATCGCTTGACGCGGGTTTGACTGCTTTGTCGTCTGTCGTGGGCTTGGAGCCGGCGGGGCGGGCAAAGCTCCCCGGCCTGGCCTTATGGCCTGCTGGTCGCCGGATGCGGTCTTGCCGGCGCTTCTTGTTCTTAATGGTTCTTAGAGCCTGTTCAAAGTCTCGCGAGCAAGGGCGAGACAAGGCGAAAACGAGCGAAAAAGCGGAATGTACTCGTGGTACATGAGCATTTTGAGCTTGTTTTGAACGCCGTATCGCCGAAGCGCAGTAGACATTGAACAGGTTCTTAGAATGTGGGCGGCGAACTGGCGCTGACCACCTCGCAGGTTTCGGCGCCGACGTTGCGAAAGCGATGGGGCAGCCGGCTGTCGAAGTAATACGCGTCGCCCGGCCCCAGGATGCGGCTCTCGTTGTTCACCGTCACTTCTATACTTCCTTTGATGATGACGCCGCCTTCCTGGCCGTCGTGCGTCAACATGTCCGGCCCGGTGTCGGCGCCGGTTTCGTAGACTTCGCGCAGGATGGCGATGTCGCGCTTGTCGTGGGCGGTGCCCACCAGCAGCAGCCGGATCTGCTCATTGCCCAGATTGGGTAATTCGTGGGCCTGGTAGAACACGCGCGCCTGTTCCGGGTCGGAATCAAAGGTGAAAAAATCCGCCAGCGTCATCGGCAGCCCTTCCAGCACCTTTTTCAGCGAGCTGACCGATGGGCTGACCCGATTTTGTTCGATCAGCGAAATGGTGCCGTTGGTGACTCCGGCTCGTTTGGCCAGTTCCCGCTGCGACAGCCCGAAACGATCCCTGACCATGCGTAATCTCGCGCCAACGTCCATGGATTCCTGCTCCGTCAGTATGTTAATAATTTTAGACGCTTTATGATAATTATTTTGTACGGACTCTGCACTACTTGCTGCGACGCAAAATCGAATATCTTTGCATCGGTGGGGTTTATAGTCAGAATCAGAAACAAGGGGCAAGCGTATTGTGAATTTTCTTAAACGCTTGCGCGGCACTTCCGCAACAAATCTAAGTGAGGAGAGCGACATGCTGATCGGTGTTCCCAAGGAGATCAAGAACCACGAGTATCGTGTTGGCCTAACCCCGTCTGGAGTCCGGGAGTTAGTCGCCAACGGTCACAAGGTTTTGGTCCAGACCCAGGCCGGCCTCGCCATCGGTTTCACCGATGAACAGTATATCCAGGCCGGCGCCTCCATTGCCTCCAGCGCCGAAGAAACCTTCGAACGCAGCGACATGATCGTCAAGGTGAAAGAGCCGCAGCCGGTGGAATGCCGGATGCTGCGCCGGGATCAGCTCCTGTTCACCTATCTGCATTTGGCGCCGGACCCGGAGCAGACCAAATTATTGCTGGAATCGGATGCCATCGCCATCGCTTACGAAACCGTCACCGACGAGCGCGGCGGCCTGCCGTTGCTGGCGCCGATGTCGGAAGTGGCCGGCCGCATGGCGATACAGGCCGGCGCGCACGCGCTGGAAAAGGCCCAGGGCGGCCGCGGCGTCTTGCTGGGCGGCGTGCCGGGCGTGGCCCCGGCGCGGGTGGTGGTGATAGGCGGCGGCGTGGTGGGGCTGAACGCCGCGCGCATGGCCATGGGCGCCGGCGCCGAGGTCACCATTCTGGACAAATCGCTGCCGCGCCTGAAGGAAATCGACATGGTGTTCGGCGGCCGCATCAAGACGCTGGTGTCCAACTCCGCCAATATCGAAGACAGCCTGCGCGAGGCGGACCTGGTGATCGGCGCGGTGCTGATTCCGGGCGCGGCGGCGCCCAAGCTGGTGACGCGGCCGATGCTGAAAATCATGAAGCCCGGCGCGGTGCTGGTGGATGTGGCGATAGATCAGGGCGGCTGCTTCGAGACCAGCCGGGCCACCACGCACCAAGACCCCATTTACGTGGTGGACGGCATCGTCCATTACTGCGTGGCCAATATGCCCGGCGGCGTGGCGCGCACCTCCACCCAGGCGCTGACCAACGCCACCTTGCCGTACACGCTGGAGCTGGCCAACAAGGGCTGGCGCCAGGCTTTGCTGGACAACGCCCATCTGCGCAACGGCCTCAACGTCTGCCGCGGCCGGCTCACTTACCAGGCGGTGGCCCAGGCGCTGGGCCACCCGTTCATCGACCCGATCGAAGCCATCAAGGCGGCTTCCTGACCCGTATCAAGGATTCGAAATGTTGCAAGCTATCATCGGCATACCCTGTGACATCAAGATGGTAGGCCCGCTGCCCTTCCACTCCGTGGGCGAGAAATACATCGCCGCCGCGGCCGGCGGCGCCGGCGGCGTACCGGTGCTGCTGCCGGCGCTGGGCGACAAGACCGCGCTGAGAGACGTGCTGGAACTGGTGGACGGCGTGTTGCTGCCGGGCTCCCTGTCCAATGTCGAACCGCACCGCTACGGCGGCGCGCCCAGCCGGCCCGGCACCATGCACGACCCCATGCGCGACGCCACCACGCTGCCGCTGATCCAGCAAGTGCTGGAGCAGGGCATTCCCCTGCTGGGCATCTGCCGCGGCTTCCAGGAAATCAATGTGGCGATGGGCGGCGAACTGTACCAGCACGTGCAGGAAGAAGAAGGCAAGCGCGACCACCGCGAGCCGGACACGCCGGACCTGGACGCGATGTACGCCCTGTCCCACCCGGTGCGCTTCGCCGAGGACGGCCTGCTGCGGCAATGGACCGGCCAGGAGTCCGCCATGGTCAACTCCCTGCACCAGCAGGGCATCAAGCGGCTGTCCGATCGCCTGATCTGCGAGGCCGTCGCCGACGACGGCCTGGTGGAGGCCTACCGCGTGCGCGACGCCAAGGGCTTCGCCTTCGCCGCGCAATGGCATCCGGAATGGAAGTACTGGGACAACCCGCTGTCCATGGCCATCTTCAAAGCATTTGGCGACGCCTGCCGCCAACGCCGCGAACAGCGGCAACGCGGGCCGCAATTAACCGAGACCTTGTGTCACCACTCGGAATAACACACACAGAGGAAGAGAACATCATGACCCATCAGATCAATGAATGGCTGCGAGAGCACCGGATCACTGAAGTCGAGTGTATCGTCCCCGACATGACCGGCGTGGCGCGCGGCAAGATCGTGCCCAAGGACAAGTTCGTGTCCGACCCGGAAATGCGCCTGCCCGAAGTCGTGCTGATCCAGACTGTGACCGGGGACTACCCCGACGACAGCATGCTGGACCTGACCGACCCGGACATGGTGCTGGCGCCGGACCCGAACACCCTGCGCTTCGTGCCCTGGGCCGTGGATCCCACCGCTCAATTGATCTACGACTGTCTGCGCGCCGACGGCAGCCCGGTGGACGTGGCGCCGCGCAATGTGCTCAAGCGCGTGATCGGCCTGTTCGACGAGATGGGTCTGGAGCCGGTGCTGGCTCCGGAAATGGAATTCTACCTGCTGTCCCCCAATCCGGACCCGGACATCCCGCTGGCCGCGCCGGTGGGGCGAACCGGCCGCGCCGAGTTCGGCCGCCGCTCCTACTCCATCGACGCGGTCAACGAGTTCGACCCGCTGTTCGAAGACATCTACGACTACTGCCATGCGCAGAATCTGGAAGTGGACACCCTGATTCACGAGGTGGGCACCGCGCAGATGGAAATCAACTTCCTGCACGGCAACCCGCTGGAACTGGCCGACCAGGTGTTCCTGTTCAAGCGCACCGTGCGCGAGGCGGCGTTCCGCCACAATATGTACGCCACCTTCATGGCCAAGCCGATGGAGAACGAGCCGGGCTCCGCCATGCACATGCACCAGAGCCTGGTGGACAAGAACACCGGCCGCAATGTGTTCACCAATGAGGATGGCAGCCCGTCCGACCTGTTCTTCCACTACATCGCCGGCCTGCAGAAATACGTGCCCAAGTCCATGCCGCTGTTCGCGCCCTACGTGAACTCATTCCGCCGTTTGTCGCGCTACACCGCGGCGCCGACCAACGTCGAATGGGGTTACGACAACCGCACCGTGGGCCTGCGCGTGCCGCATTCCTCGCCGGCGGCGCGCCGCATCGAAAACCGGGTGCCGGGCGTGGACGTCAATCCCTATATCGCCATGGCCGCGACGCTGGCCTGCGGCTACCTGGGCATCATCAACAAGCTGCAGCCCAGCGAGCCGCGGCAGACCGACGCCTACGAGCTGCCTTACCAGTTTCCCAATTCCTCGGAGGAGTCCTTGCAGCAGCTGGCGTCCTGCAAGGAAATGGCCGAGGTGCTGGGCGAGCGCTTCGTCAGCATGTACGTGGGCATGAAGGAGAAGGAGTTCTCCGAATACTTCCGCGTGATCAGCCCGTGGGAGCGCAAGTTCCTGCTGCTGCACGTGTGATTTAGCTATGACATTGGGCTGATTTGTCCGTTAGAATCAGCCCGGACAGCCAGGATAAGCACTGAAAATACGCCAATGGCGAAGGAGGGGCGGCAGAGAACATCTCCGCCCCGTTGGAGAATACTGGAAGGAAGTCCTATGCAGAATCAACAACGCACGACCGAACAATGGCGCCAACTGGATGCAGCGCATCATCTGCATCCGTTTACCGATACCCAATCGTTGAACCAGCAGGGCGCGCGGGTGATGACTCGCAGCGAGGGGATTTACCTGTGGGATTCCGAGGGCAATAAGATCATCGACGGCATGGCCGGCCTGTGGTGCGTCAATATCGGCTACGGCCGCAAGGAACTGTCCGACGTGGCCAAGAGCCAGATGGACGAACTGCCCTTCTACAACACCTTCTTCAAGACCACCCACCCGGCGGTGGTGGAACTGTCCCACCTGCTGGCGCAAGTGACGCCGGCCGGCTACGAACATGTGTTCTACACCAACTCCGGCTCCGAGGCGGTGGACACCATGATACGCATGGTGCGCCATTACTGGGACGTGCAGGGCAAGAAGGAGAAGAAAACCCTGATCGGCCGCTGGAACGGTTATCACGGCTCCACCATCGGCGGCTCCAGCCTGGGCGGCATGAAGTATATGCACGAGCAGGGCGACCTGCCGATTCCGGGCATGGCCCACGTTGAGCAGCCGTGGTGGTACAAATACGGCAAGGATCTGAGCCCGGACGAGTTCGGCGTGGTGGCCGCGCGCTGGGTGGAAGAGAAAATCCTGGAAATCGGTCCGGAAAAAGTGGCCGCCTTCGTGGGCGAACCCATCCAGGGCGCCGGCGGCGTGATCATCCCGCCGGCCACTTACTGGCCGGAAGTGGAACGCATCTGCCGCAAATACGATGTGCTGCTGGTGGCCGACGAAGTGATCTGCGGCTTTGGCCGCACCGGCGAGTGGTTCGGCTTCGAGCACTTCGGCTTCCGTCCGGACATCTTCACCACCGCCAAAGGCCTGTCCTCCGGCTATCTGCCCATCGGCGCGGTCTTCGTGGGCGAACGCGTGGCCCAGGGCCTGATCGCCGGCGGCGACTTCAACCACGGCTTCACCTACTCCGGCCACCCGGTGGCCAGCGCGGTGGCGCGCGTCAATATCGAGCTCCTGCGCGACGAAGGCATCATCGACCGCGTCAAGAACGAAACCGGTCCCTATATGCAGAAGCGCTGGCGCGAGACCTTCAGCCAGTTCGAGCACGTGGACGATGTGCGCGGCGTCGGCCTGATCCAGGCGTTCACCCTGGTCAAGGACAAGAGCAAGCGCGAGCTGTTCCCGGAGTTCGGCGATGTCGGCCTGATGTGCCGCGACATCTTCTTCAGCAACAACCTGATCATGCGCGCCTGCGGCGACCACATCGTGTCCGCGCCGCCGCTGGTGATCAGCAAGGCTGAAATCGATGAAATGCTGGGCGTGGCCGCGCGCTGCATGGAGACGTTCGAGCGCAAATTGAAGGACAGCGGTCTGGTCTGAGCGGAATTCGCGCACGGGCCGGCATCAAGCCGGGGCGGCCAGCCCCGGCTTTTTTCTTGGGGCCAGGCCGCTGCGGCTCGCGGCCGCAGGGTGACGAGCGTTCCCGTGCGGCGCTCGCCGTGTCGCTGAAGCGCAGCGGGCTTTGAACGGGTTCTCAGTGCCGGTAGGTGCTGAGCCTGACGCCGCCCTCGGGCGTGAAGCTCGCATCCAGCAACAATTCGCCGTGCTGTTTCAAGCGGCAACGCAGCCGGTAGCGCAACACCATTTGCTCGTGGTCGCCGCGGAAATCGACCTCGACCGCGTCCAGCCTGGGTTCGTAGCGCAGCAGGGTCTGTTCGATGCTGCGCATCAGCTGATGGGCGCTGGCGGGCAAATGGCGATAAACGTGGCCCAGGTCCGGCAGGCCGTAATCGGGCAAATGCTTGAGCGAACCGGCGCGCGCGTTCAGGATGCGCCGAATGCTGTCCACCACGCTGCGGGAGAACTGCTGCTCCGGCGCAAGGCGATCCAGCGCTTGGCCGTCGGCAAACTGCCCGGTCAGCATTTCATACAGTGAAGCCCCCATGCTCAGCCCTCCGCCCGACGGCGTTCCAGCGCATAGCCGCGCAACTCCAGTTGCAGCGGCTTGTCGTTGTCCAGTTCCTTCTTGTCCAGCAGCAGCCGCCATTGCCGTTCCGGGCCGGCTTGCCGGAACAGCGCGATCACGCCGACGTAGGCCGCGTCCTGGCGGTAAGGCTCGCGCAGGCTGACCGCCGCGCCCGGCCGCAGCAGTACTTGGTGGCTGGCCAACAAGTCGTCGGCGAGCACGGGCTGATCCTGCTCCAGCAGCGTCGGGTAGGGCGCGGCCAGAAAGGCGGCCTTGTCCTTCAGCTGATACACCCTCACCACCACCGACAGCGGCCGCTGCCCGGCTTCGGTGTTCAGCTCCTCGCTCGCGATCAAATCCAGGTTCAGACGCTCGACGCGGGTGAGGAAGATCTTTTGAGCGGCGCTGACGGTGACGTTCTTGGTGCTTTGCCACAGGCCGCAGCCGCTCAGCGGCAGCGTCAGCCCCAGCCAGACCAGTCCGGCACTCAGGGCGGGAAGGCGATGTTTCATCCGGGTTCTCCTGGCTGCCGGTCGCAGACGTCCGACAGCGGTTGATAATGACCGATGCGCAAGCGGCGCCAGCGCCGGCCCGCCTCACCGGCCAGGGCGGCGCCCAAGCCCAGCCTGGGCCGGGCGCGGGTGTCCAGGCGGCTGGCCGGCAACCAGTTGGCGGGCAGCTCCAGCCAGATTTCCGCCTCCAGCCGCCATCCCAGGTAAACGCGGGTCAGCGCCAGCACATCCCGGTGCAAGGGGCCGCCGGGCAACAGGGCGGGCACGCAGTCGGCCTGAGCCGGGCGGACGGTCACGGCGATCGCGTGATTGGCGGCGCGCAGCCGGCGGCCCAGGACGAATTCGCCGGCGCGCAGCGGCGGCCGGGCGGAAAGAGGGGGCGGCTCGTCCAGCGCCGCCCAGCGGGGCAGGAACTCCCGCACCCGGATGTCGGCCGCGGGCAAGGCGTGGCGGATCACGCTGGCCAGGCCGGAAGCCGGCCGGGTGCGTTGGCCCAGCAAGGCGAGCAAGCCCAGCATGCGCCCGGCGGGCAGCTGCCGGCGCTCAGCCGCCTCGCCCACGCCCATGCCGATCAGGCCCAGCAGGGCCTTGGACAGCGGGTCGCGCGCGCCGGGCCGGAAGGCCAGCGGGTAACGGTATTTGCCCCAGGCGCGATAGAGCAGGGCGGTGAGGCGATGGCTGAACAGATCCAGCATCGCCGCCAGCGCTTCGTGGCCCTCGCGGCGGGCGGCGATGTCGTCCAGAAAGTAATAGGGCAGCACGGCGTCGACTCCGTAAAGCCCCATGAAGGCGGTGCGCAGCACCGGAGGGCGGCCGGTGTCGGGGTCGGCCGGTTCGGCGCGGACGATCTCGCCGGCGGGAAAGCCCAGAGACGGCGAGGGCAACAGCCGCACCGGCTCCTGAGCCGGACTGTCGGCCGCGCCCAGGCGCCGGTCGCCGGGCAAGCGCTCCAGCACGCGGCAGAATTGAAAAAAGTTGTACGAGGGAGCGGATTGCAGCCAGGCGTAGAATTCGGCTTCTGTCATAGCGGAGGCGCCTCCGTCTTGCTGTCCGGCCAAGAAACCCGTTCGTTTTCCGGCAGGATGCGCAGTTCGAAGCGGGTGAACAGATTCATGTCGGCGTAGGCGGCGAAGAAACGGTGCATCAGATCCCCGAACAGATGGAGGTCGCCCGGTCCGGCGAAGCAGGTCCGGTCCACCGCCAGCTCGATGCGGACCCCGCGTTCCATGCAGCCTTGCTTCACCCGGCTGACCAGTTGATGCCTGACCTCCAGCAGCCCGTTCAGCCGTTGGCGGTTCAATTCGTCCTCGGTCCAGTCGTACAGCGCCAGCGTGCCGCGCAGCACTTCCACGTCCAGCAGCGACAGAAAGTTGGGCGCCAGGTGCGAGAGCACCCGCCATTGATAACGGTCTTCCGCCGGCGGGTAGCAGGGAAGGGTGGGCGGGGTCAGATTGGCGATCCGGGTCAGCGGCGTGGACGGCGAGCGCTCCAGGATTTGCGCCTCGCGCAGCGCTTTGCGCGGCAGCATGCCGTTGGTGCCGGTGACGCGCAGCGACAGGATCTCTGCACGCATCGCCGCCGACGGCGAATCCCATAGATGGCCGCCCAGCACCAGCCAGGTTTCCGGTCTGCCGGCCGCGCCAAGCCGGGTTCGGGCATGGTAGAAGCGTTCCGGCGCCTCGTCGCGCAGCATGCCGCCCCGGTGCTGGAAGCTGGAGAACGGCAGGTAGGCGTGGCGGCCGCCGTTTTCGGTGTCCATGGAGACGACCTCGTCCACCGACCAGGCCTCGATCTCCGGCCCCTGGCTCGCCAGCGGCACCACCCGGTATTCATGGCTCAAGTGGTCGACATGCAGCGGCTCGGCTTCCAGCGGGAACAGATTGATCGCCGGCACGCAGTGCAAGCGCAGATTGTCGGCAGTGAACGGCATGTCCGCCGGATAGCGTTGCGTCAGGGTCAACTCCAGCGCAAAGCCGGTCGCGTCCCCGGGCAGCAGGGCGGCGTCCAGCCCGGCCAGATCGAGAAACTGGAACTTTTCGCGGAAGCAAAAGTACTCCAGCAGCAGCTGATAGCCGCCAAAGGCGTTGTCGGCCTTGGGCCAGAGCCGGTCCGCGTCGTCGAAGCCCGCCGGCTCGAAGCGCAAGGCCGGCGCTTCCCGGGGCGGATGCGGGGCCTGGCCCAAAGGCCGCAAGCGCGCGCGGCCCAACTGCCGGGTCAGCGCGTGACGCAGCGCGAAGGCGATGGGCGGATCGGCGGCGAGGAACAAGCGCAGGCGGGACAGGTCCAGCGCCTCGCGCTTGGCCGCCGCGCCCAGCTCAAAGCGCAGCTCCAGCACCGAGCGTCCTTCGCCGTCCAGGCGCGCGCCGGCCTGGCTCAGCAGCAAGGGTTGAATCGTCGCCGGCTGGGTGGTGCGGTAGGCGCAGCGCACCCCGCTCGCGCCCAGCGGCGCGGTGCGCACGCTTAATCCGGCTTCCACCGGTTTGGCCTGTTGCAGCGCATGGGCGTCGGCGCGCAGCTCCAGCACGGTCAGCGACGGCACCATGCGCAGATAATGCGGCCACAGCATATTGACCAGGCCTTCGGTCAGTTCCGGGAAGTCGTCGTCCAATTTCTGGCGGATGCGGCCGGTGAGAAAGGCGAAGCCTTCGAACAGACGCTCCACATACGGATCGCGCTTGCCCACCCGGTCGATATTCAGCAGGGCGGCGCGGTCCGGGTGGGCGCGGGCGAACTCCTTGCCGGCTTCGCGCAGATAGCGCATTTCCGCTTCGTAATAGCGCAGGGTCAGGTCATCCATAGACGGCTTTCATCGGCGGGTGGGAAAAGCGCCGCTCGCGGCGCGGACGGCTTCACGGCAAGGCCCCGGACAGCGCCCGGGCCGGGTCCAGCGCGGCCAGGCGCGCGTTGAGCCGTTCCAGTTGCTGGCCCAGGCCGGCGCGGTCCGCGTCCTTGCGCTGCATGCGTTGGCGCAGCAGCCGCGCCAACTGCGCCAGCAGTTCGAAGGCCAGCTCCGGTTCCCAGACGTCCAACTGGTGGCCGTCCGCCTGGCGCAGCAGCGCCTCCAGCAAATGGACGGCCATTTCGGCGCGGCCGTGGCGTTCCGCCAGCCGGGCCAGCAGCAATTGCCGCAGGCAGCGTTCGCGGCCGCCCGCGGCGGCGGGCAGGGCCTGCACCCAGGCGAAGGCGGCGGGCAAGCCCTGCTGCGCGGCGATGGCGTGGGCCTGGGTTTCGGTTTCCGGCCAGTCCGCGCGGTCGTCCGCCGCCGGCGCGGCGAGAGCGGCGGAGTCCGGCCGCCGCCATTGCGCCAGCCATTCCAGCGTGGCGTCCTCCGCGAACGGACTGCCGTCGCTGAAGCTCAGTTTCTCCACGCCGGGCAGCCGCTGGCACAGCCGTTGAATATCGTCGCGGATCAGCTCCGCCAGCGGCGCGGTCATTTCGCCGCCGTGCTGGTAGGCCAGCCAGGCGTAACGCTGCAGGTCCAGCCACCAGTGATTGGCTCCTTCCGCGAAGGCGCTTTCCGCCCGCTCGCTCAAATCCCGCCATTGTTGTTGCAAGAGCAGGCGCTTCAGTTGCTGGCGCAGCTCGGCGCGCGGCGGCGGCAGCCGGCTGCGGCCGTCGGCGTCGCCGGGCGGCGGGCTGCTCAGCGCCTCCCAGCGCACGGCGCGCAGCAGGCGCAGGGCGGCGGCCTGGCCTTCCGGCTGTTGGCGCAGAAACACCGCCATCCGGCGCGCCTGCTCCAGCAGTTCGCGCCAGGAGCCGACATCGTCGGCGCCCGGCGGCGGCGCGTCGGCCGTCGCGGGGGCGGGGGCGTCCATGGCCGCATTGCCGGCGGGGGGGCTTGGCAGGCGCGGTTGAAGGCTGCGGCCCAGGGCATCCAGCCGCAGCGGCGGCGCCGGGCTGTCGGCCGCGAGCCGCTGCAGCAGCAGCAAGGCGGCCGCGGCCCGCCGCCACGCTTCGCCGTCGTCGTCTGCCAGCACCGCTAGCTGATCGGTGAAGCGTTCGCTGGCCAACCACTCCAGCGCATTGCGCCGCCGCGCCGGCTGGCGCGGCCAGACCGCGTCCGGGTAGCGCTCCAGCAAGGCGGCGCTCAGCTCCAGCCCGTCCGCCAGGCCGGCCACGCCGTCCTGGCGCAGCCGGGCGCAGGCGTAGTAGGCCGCCACGCGCAAATCCTTGCCGCGGGTTTTCAGCAAGGTTTCCGCATGCGCCAAGGCCAGCGGCGCGTTCATGCCGGAGAGGCGGGTCACTTCCTCTTTCAAGGCCTGAAACTCGTCGTCGTGGGACAGGTCCTCGCCGCAGGGCGCGGCGTCGGAAATCGGCTTCAGCCAGGCGGCCCAACGCGGCAGCCGCTGGCGGGCTTCTTCTTCCGGCGCGGTGTTCAGGCCCAGCAGCGCGCGCACCCAGCTCACTGGCACCCTCGCGGCGTCTTGCCGGACGGCGTTCGGCGCGCGGACAGCGTGGCCGGCCGCAAACCCATCCGGTAAGCCTGGACATTGATGGCGAGCGCGCCGCGGCCCGGCAGCATGGCGCGGCAGGCTTCGCCTCGCAGCGGATATTCGCGCCGGAGAATGCTCAGTTCCTCCTCGCTCCAGCGGTGCGGCGGCCTCAGGCCCAGAGCCTTGGCTTGAGCGTGGATGGCGGCGGGGCTGCGATCAGGCAGCAAGCTTTGACAGGCGGCGCCTATCAAGGGGTACTCCTGGCGCAGCACTTCCAGTTCGCGCGCGTTCCATTCGACGAGAGGTTTGTGTGTCGGCAAGGACTTGGGCGTCATGATTCGCGTCTCCTCAAGGTTGGGGCCGCCGGGCCGGCTTGGCCGCGGCGGGCGGCGAGTTAGGCTCCACGATAAAAATCCGCGCCGGCAGCTGGAACTGGATCAGCTGCAACAAGGCCAGCGGGCCGGCTCCGGCCTCGCTGCGCAGCTGATAGCGTGCCTGATGCCCGTCCGGCAAGGCCCAGCTCAACTGCCAGCTGGCGCGGTCAATCTGTTCGCGCTGGGCCTGCTCCAGCAGGCGCAGCACGCCCCAGCGGCCGGGATGGTCCTGGGTCTGGCGCAGGCCGGTCTTCTCGGTCTGCCATTGCAGGCTGGCGCCGGCCTTCAGCGGATCGCCGGGCCAGCTCAGCGCCTTCCAGCTTGTCATCTGATTGAAGTAGTGCAGGCTGTGCTGATCCAGTTGCAGCCGGATTTCCTCCAGGCCGATGGTGGCGGTGGGCTTCAGTTCGAAGCGGATGCCGGCGTCGCCCTGGGCGTAGAGCAGGCTGGACAGCCGCGACAGGCGGTTCAATTCGTTGAGGAAGTTCAGGTCGAAGCGCAGCGCCTGCGCCGCCGCCGGGTCCGGCGACCATTGATCGCCTTGTTGTTCCAGCACCCCGCCCAATTGCTGGCGCACGAACTGCTGCACCAGGCCGTCGCCGGGGTGCAGGAAACGGCCCAGCTCCGGCAAGGAGGCGTCGGCGTCGCTGCGGTGGAAGGGGTAGCGGCCGGCGAAGCTGGCCTGCCACGGCCGGACAATGCTCTGGTCCCACAGCTGGTTGAGGCTGGCCGCCGCCGGTTGCAGCAGGGTGTGCCAGGATTGGTCCAAGGGTTGCAGGAACAGGTGCCGGCCCAGGCCCTGCCAGTCTTCGCCCAGGCTGGCGGCCAATTGGGCGGCGTAATCGCGGCTCTCGGCCAGTTCGCCGCCCTTGCCCTGGAACACCGCCTGCGCCAGCGCGCGGGCGGCGGCGTCCGGGTCCGGCGCGGCGGCCACTTGCTGCAACTTGAGCCGGGTGGCCGCCACCCGCTCCAGATAGCGTTGCAGGCTGAGCGCGGAGCCGTCCTGGCGTTCCTCCAGCAGCCGCAGCAGCGGGCCGAAGCTTTGCGCCAGCGGCGCGGCCTCCTGTTTGCCCGTTGCCCCCTCCAGCTGCGGCGCGCTGGCGTCGGCCTTGCCCAGCAGCGCCTGGGCCTTGTCCACCAGATTGGCGCCCAGGCTGTCCACGCGCTCGCCGGCGCGGGCGTTGTCGCGCACCAGCGCCATCAAGGCGCGCAGCGGCGAGCGTTGCGGATCGGCGTAGACCTGCAATTGCTGGGCGTTGGCGGCCAGCTTGGCCTCCGTCTGCCAGGACACCGCGTTGAGGAATTGTTGCCAGGCGCGGGCGTAGTCGGCGAAATAGCGCTGGCGCAACGCGGCTTCCAGCGCCTTGCCGGCGCTGCCCTGACCGGCTTCGCCGGCGCCCAGCACCCAGTCGCCGGCACTGCCTTGGCGGCGGTGGGCGTTGGCGAAGGCGGCGCGCAGATGCTCGTCCCAGGCTTTGCGGGTGAACACGCCGGGCAGGCTGGATTCGCTGCGCCACAGGCCGCGCAAGTCCTGGCCCGGCAGCAAGGCGGCCAGCGTCTGCGGCGGATGCTTGGCTTCGGCTTCGGCCAGTATCTGCTGATAGCGGGTGTCGTCGGCCTGTTGGCGGCCCAACTGGCCGATCAGGGTCTGGCGGCTGGCCCCGGCCAGCGCCGCGTCGGCGGGGATGCGCCAGGCGGGCTGGCCGGCCAGCCGCTCGGCGTAGAACTGCGCCATGGCGCGCAGCAGCGCCGGGGAGAAACCGTCATTTCGCGCCGTCAGCTGGGCGGCGAGGAAGGCCGGTTCGGCGCGCGCCGGCTGGTCCAGCGTCAGATAGGCTTTCAGCGCCTGATAGCCTTGTTCGGTCCGGGCCGGATCGGCGGCCAGTTCCGCGCTGGGGGCCTGGTTCAGCGCTTGCAGTTGCTGCGCCCAGCGGCCGCGCGCCGGCGTGATCAGCGCCTGGCCGATGGCGCGGGCGTAATGCGGCCGCAAGCGCTCCAGCAAGGCGGCGTCGCGGTTCAGGCCGAAGCGGGCGGACCACGGCGCGCCGAGCTGCTGGCGGGTTTCCAGCTTCTCCAGCAACCGTTGCAGCCGCAGCGCGCTGTCCAGCGTGGCGGTTTTGGGCTGGGCGTTGACGGCGGCCTGGGCCTCGGCGATCAAGCCGTGGTTTTGATAGGTGGAAACCAGCATGCCGGCCAGCCAGAACAGGCATAGCGCGCCGATGACGGCGGCCAGCCGGCGTTGCCAAGGGCGGCTGCGGCGGCGCGGGGCAAAGGCGGAGCCCTGGCTGATCGCGCCGCTCCACAGCCGGACGTCGGCCGGCCAGGTGGCCAAGGCCAGCGCCTTGACGGCGGAGGGCGCGGCCAGGCCGTCGCGCCAGCGCTGCCAGGCGGAGGCGAGCCCCTGAAGCTCGCGTTCCAGCCACTGCGAGCAGCGCAGCAGAAAGGGCTGAGCCGCCGCGCCGGGGTGACGCGGAATGCCGCGCAAGGGAAGCTGATCGGCCCAGGCCCTGGCCTGAGCGGCCCAGCCGTCTGCGTTGGCGGGAAGCGTCGGCAAGGGCCAGCCGGCGATGCCGGGGCCGGCGTTGTCGGGCGCGCGCTGACACAGGGTCAGCGGCAGGGTCCAGCCGCAGGCGATGGACAGCTGTTCGGCGCGCTCCGCCAGCGCGGCGGCGTCGGCGGCGTCGGGGAGCAGGGCGATGACGGCGTCGGCGGGCGTCCGCCAGCGCCCGCGCAGCCGCCGCCAGCCGCCTGGAGGCGGGGCGGCGGAGGCGTCGATCAATACCATGCCGTCGGTTTCCAGCCAGGGTTGCTGGGCCAGCGCCGGCACCGCCTGGTGGACGGCCTCGGGCGCGCCGCAGAGCAGCAGCCAGTGCGGACGTTGCCGGGCCGGGCGCTGGCGCCAGTCTTGGGCGATGAGCGCCAGGCCGGCCCAGTTGGCGCTGGGCGCGGACGGCTCCAAGCTGGCCGGGCGCGAAGATTTGCGGCCGGGCCAGCGCGCCAGCAAACTTTGGCGGGCGGCGGCCAGCTTGGCCCGGTAACGGTTAAACAGCAGGATGAGCAGCAGCAGGGCTGTAGCGGCCACGGCGCTCCACAATACCGTGTCGCCCAGTTGCAGTTCGCTTAAGTCGATAAGCTTGCCTTGCCACAGGGCGAACAGGCCAAGGCAGATCGCCAGGCCGGCGATAATGAAAACCCAGATGCCGAATTTCATGCCGCTTTCTCCATGGCGCCGCTGGGAGGTGAGTTGATGATGGCCTGAATCCAACTGCTTTCTTGCTGCTGCCAGGCCAGCACTTGCGCGCCGGGCAAGCGAAGCTGGCATAGCAAGGCCAGTTGCAGCGGATAGCCCCAGGCGCCGGTTTGACCCAGCCATGAGTCCAGGGCGTGGCAACGCGGGGGCTGGCTTTTCAGCCACTGCAAGGCGGGCAGTTCGGCGATCCGGCCCCAGGCGGCTTGCGCGGTCTCGTCCAATTGGCTGTGCCAGCCGCGCGGCGCGTCGGCGCCCGGCAACTGAATCTCTTGCAGCGTGGCGAAGTCGGCCATCATCTGCGCGGCGTCGGTTGGCATCGGCCGCGGCAAGTAAACCAATGGCTGTGCGGCATCGGGCTGCAATAAGAGCGCGAAGCCGAGTTCGCACTGCGCCGGCGCGGATGCGCCCAGCGTCAGCTCGGGGTGCAGGTGGGCGGCTAACAACAGGGCGGGCTGCCGGAGCCGGCCCTCCCCATCCGGGCCGCCATGGGCGGCCAGCAGCCAGGCGCGGGTCTGCTCCGGGTCCAGGTCGCGGCTGCCCGCTTGCCAAGCCTGGCCGGCCGGGAGCTCGCTCAGGCGCGACCAACACAGCGAGCGCCAGGATTCGGCGTGGCGCGCCGGCGCGCACAGCAGCAGCTGGCAGTGGTCCAATCGCGCCAGCGCCTGTCGCAATTCCGGGGTCAGCAACTGATCCAGCAAGGCCAATAGCCGTTGCGGCAAGGGTTTGCCCGGCAACAAGGCGTCCAGCGCCAGGGCTTGGTCCTGATGCGGCCCGTTCTGGCCGCTGAGCGCGCCGTTCAGCGGCCGCTCCTGCGGATGGATCACGCTGACGGCGGTCACCGGCAGCGCCGCGCGCGCCCATTGCACCCAGCCGGCGCGCAGTTCGTCCTGAGCCTGATGCTCGGCCCGGATGTTTTCGCGCTCGGTTTCAAACAGGTAGTAACGCAGCCCCCACAGCATCAGCCAGACCAGCCAGGGCATGAGCAGCGCCCAGCCCCAGAAGCGCCAGCCCTGGCCCAGGCTGGCGCGCGGCCAGAGCAGACTGGCGGCCGTCAGGCCGATGGCGAAGGCGGCCAGCAGCAAGGCCAGCCAGCGGGCGGGGGAAGGCGGCTCCGGCCAATCCGGGCGCTTGAGTTGCGGCAAGGGCCAGGCCATCTCAAACCTCGCCGGCGTTGGGCAAGGTGGAGATCAGCGTGCAGCCGCAGCCGGCCTGGAAGCCTTCCAACGCGAAGGCCGAGCCATGGGCGGACATGCGGGTGGGGCCGGGCAAAATGGAGCTGACGCCATGACCCGGTTGGGGGCAACTGACTTGATCGCCCACCCGGGCGGCCGCCTTGCCGTAGACAACCGGGCCGGAAGCGCTGATCACGCTGCCGCCATGGCTGGTGGGGTCGCCTAAACGAATGATTTTGCCGGGCATGAATAACTCCTTAATTTATTTAATAAATGACAAATCCGCCATGTCATGAGCTTGTGACAGCGAGGCGCGCTAATCAGGGTCCGGCGGCTATAAAGCGCTCAAAAAAATGCATAGCGGCGGCACAATCAATAAGAGGCTTGCAGACAGGACAATGACTCCCCTGGGCTTGCCTTGCTTGATTTGATGGCGGATAACAAGCACCAGCACGGCAAGCCAGATCAGCAGAAGCGCTAAGGCAATCAAGATGAATATCTCCACCAGCCTCCCCAGATTTCCTGGCGATGCGAAACCAGACGCGGCGAGTGCCAGCCCGCTTAATCCAAACAAGTATTGGGTGTGGCGCATAAAGTATTTCTCCATCAAGCCAGCGTCCGCTGCCGCGGCGCATGCGTTTTTTGCCGTCATGGCCGCAAAATCTAAAACCGCGGTGGTTCCGTGGGCTCCGTGCCGGGGGCCGCCTCGGACAGGCCGGTGGCGGGGTCGAGCTGCTTGGCCTTGGCCAGCTGGCTAATCAGTTCTTCGCTGGGTTGGTCCGGTCCCGGACCACTAAAAGCCTTCTGCCACTGGAGGCTGCCATCCCAGGGCGGCAAGGGCGCAGGCGGCAGCGGCACGATTTGGTCTATGTTGGTTATTTCCGGCTGTCGCTGGGCATTGGCGCGGAGGAGTTCTTCGATCTTCTGGTAGCGGCGGCTGCGTTCCGGGTCCCGAGCCAGCCCCATGGAAAACAAACTGTCGTAGGGAGGTGGGTTGAAACTGTTCCTCAGGAAGTAAGCGGCGGCCGGATCGCCAGCCTTGACCCCCAGCTGGAAGATTTGCAAGGCTGCTTGGTAGTCTCTGGCCTGCCTCAAGTGACGTCCGGCGATCCTGACCGCCTGCGCCAGCCCCTGCTCTGCCGCACAGCGGTACATTTGATGCGTGAGTTCAGGGGCCTCACCTGCTGCCGTCAACACATTGGCGACATGAAACAGCGCCTCAGGCGAGCCCAGATCGGCTGCCTTGCGGAAAGCGCGCAGCGTCTGCTCTCGGTCGCTTTGGAGCATTTCCTTGCTGCGGATGCGGTTGCCGCCGCGGGCGTAGTTGTAAGAGGCGAAGTTGTAGTATCCGGGAGCCAGGTTTTGATCCACCAATTGCTGGTTGAGCGCCATGGCCTCGCGCAGGCCGCTGCGGGCGGGGTTGATGGCGAGGTAGCCGCTGAGCAAATGGCTTTGCAAATTGATATTGGCCTGGACATGGCCGTGGGCGGCGGCGATGCGGTATAGCCGCAGTGCTTGCCGCGCAACCGCCGGATCGAGCGTTTGCGCGGCGCCTTGCAGCAGGTGCCGGGCGTACAGGAACAAGTGTTCGGCTTCCGGCATGGGCTCGGGCAGCCGCTGATGGATGCAGCGGAATGCGGACGTCGTCAACAGCGGGGCGTTGGCTTTGGAAGGTTTGCGTGGGCGTTTAGCCGCGACGGGCGGCGGCTCGCGATAGGAGGTGACGGCCAGGCCACGGGCCTCGGCAAGTTGCTGGATCAGCGCTTCGCTGGGCTGAGCCGGTCCCGGCCCGCGCCAGGCTTTCAGCCAGCGGAAGCCGCCGTCCCAGGGCGGCAAGGGGGCCGGCGGCAGCGGCACGATCTGGTCGACGTCTTCGACGGTGGGTTGCAGGTAGGAGTGCGAGGACAGGAATTGCCGGATTTGCTGGTAACGGCGACTGCGTTCGGGGTCCAGTTTCAGAGCCATATAATATGCACCATCATCGGGGGGAGAAGTCTTGAAGCCTTCTCCAAGAGCAAGGGCAGAAGTAGAGTCTCCCGCTTTAACCCCAAGCTGATGAGCCTGTAATGCCAGTGGGTATTGCTTAAGATTGCGCTGCCGAATGCCTAGTGTTGAAGCCGCTTTGGCATGGCCTTGTTCGGCGGCACATTGCCACATCTTCACTGCGATATCAGGAGCTTTGTCGTAGGGGCTGAGTAGCTCGGCGACATAGAACTGTGCCTCGGGATTGCCCAGATCGGCAGCCTTGCGGAAATAGCGCAGCGCCAGCTCGCGGTCGCGCTTGATGCCATAACCCAAGCTGGTGTAGTAGGCGAGGTTGTAATAGCCGGGGGCCGGCGCTTGCTCCAGCAATTGTTGGTTCAGCGCCAGCACCTCGCGAGAGCCGCCAAGAAGATCGCCATCGGTCAGGCCATTCTGCAAATTGATATTGGCCTTGACATGGCCATGGGCGGCGGCGATGCGGTAGAGCCGCTGCACTTGCAGCGTGACGTCGGGCTGGCGCTTGAGCAGATTGTTTTTTTGCAGGTGGCGGGCGTAGAGGAAGAGCTGATCCGCTTCCGGCGTCGGCGCCGGCAGTTGCTGGTGGACGCAGCGGAAGGCCAGCGCCTCCTGTTGCTTGGGGCTGAGGGTGCTCATGCGGGGCTCCTGGGCCAGGGCCGGGGCGGCGATGCTCACGGCTAAAGCCGTCAGCCACAAGGTCACGGCCGCCTGCAGGATCAGCGGGCGGTTTGCCGGGTTCTGGCGCGTGCTGGCGTGGCTGAACATTGGGTGCTCCTTTCAAGCCTCGGGCGGCAGTTGGTAGCGCACCAGCTCCCATTCCACCTCGGTGGGCCGGTAGACCTTCCATTCCTTGCTCAGCCATTGCTGCCACCACGGTAGCGGGAAGGCGACATCGAGCAAGGGCAGCGGCTGGCCGGCGGTGCAGTAGCGGGTGGGATGGGGGCTGCCCCAGGGCACGCAGCCCTTGGGCGGCCGCGGCCGCCAGTGGGCGTTGACATTGGGCACGTCGCCGCTGCGGCGCAGCGCGCCGATGGGCAGCGCGTCGGCGAAGGGCGGGGTCAGCTCGGCCCGTTCGCGGGCGGCTTCGGCGGCGGCCTTGCGCTTGGGGTCGAACAGGCCGGTGGCGGGGTCGAGCTGCTTGGCTTCGGCCAGCTGCTGGATCAGCTCTTCGCTGGGCTGAGCCGGCCCCGGCCCGCGGAAGGCTTTTAACCATTGGAAGCCGCCGTCCCAGGGCGGCAAGGGGGCCGGCGGCAGCGGCACGATCTGGTCGACTTCTTCTACCGTGGGTTGTAGATAGGAGTAGTCGTAGAGGAACTCCCCTATCTGTTGGTAACGGCGTTTGCGCTCGGGGTCTTTGGCGACTCCTAGGTAATACAAGCGGTTATTGGATGCGGGGCCATTGAAGCCATTTTCTAAAAAGCTGGCCGCACCCGAGCTCCCTGCTTTGACACCGAGCTGATAGGCCTGCAATGCTGGAGAGTATCGTTTTAGCGCACTTTGTCGAATTCCCAATGTTTTTGCCGCGTTGGCATGTCCTTGCTCTGCAGCACATTGCCACATCTTCACTGCGATATCAGGAGCTTTGTCGTAGGGGCTGAGTAGCTCGGCGACATAGAACTGCGCCTCGGGATTGCCCAAATCGGCGGCCTTGCGGAAATAGCGCAGCGCCAGCTCGCGGTCGCGCTTGATATTGCCGTAGCCGCGGCTGGTGTAGTAGGCGAGCTTGTAATAGCCGGGGGCGGGGCTCAGGTCCATCAGCTTGTCGTTCAGCGCCAGCACTTCGCGGAAGCCGCCGGTGAAGTTGCCGTCGGTCAGGCCATTCTGCAAATTGATATTGGCCTTGACATGGCCATGGGCGGCGGCGATGCGGTAGAGCCGCTGCACTTGCAGCGTGACGTCGGGCTGGCGCTTGAGCAGATTGTTTTTTTGCAGGTGGCGGGCGTAGAGGAAGAGCTGATCCGCTTCCGGCGTCGGCGCCGGCAGTTGCTGGTGGACGCAGCGGAAGGCCAAGGCCTCTTGCTGTTTGGGACTGAGGGTGCTCATGCGGGGCTCCTGGGCCAGGGCCGGGGCGGCGATGCACACGGCTACAGCCGTCAGCCACAAGGTCACGGCCGCCTGCTGGATCAGCGGGCGGTTTGCCGGGTTCTGGCGCGTGCTGGCGTGGCTGAACATCGGGTGCTCCTTTCAAGCCTCGGGCGGCAGTTGGTAGCGCACCAGCTCCCATTCCACCTCGGTGGGCCGGTAGACCTTCCACTCCTTGCTCAGCCATTGCTGCCACCACGGCAGCGGGAAGGCGACGTCGAGTAAGGGCAGCGGCTGGCCGGCGGTGCAGTAACTGGTGGGGTGGGTGCTGCCCCAGGGCACGCAGCCCTTGGGCGGCCGCGGCCGCCAGTGGGCGTTGACATTGGGCACGTCGCCGCTGCGGCGCAGCGCGCCGATGGGCAGCGCGCCGGCGAAGGGCGGGGTCAGCTCGGCCCGTTCGCGCGCGGCTTTGGCCTCGGCTTCAGCGGCGGCCTTGCGTTTGGGGTCGAACAGGCCGGTGGCGGGGTCGAGCTGCTTGGCTTCGGCCAACTGCTGGATCAGTTCTTCGCTGGGCTGAGCCGGCCCCGGCCCGCGCCAGGCTTTCAACCATTGGAAGCCGCCGTCCCAGGGCGGCAAGGGGGCCGGCGGCAGCGGCACGATCTGGTCGACTTCTTCTACCGTGGGTTGCAGGTAGGAGTAGTCGTAGAGGAATTTGCCGATTTGCTGGTAGCGACGCTTGCGCTCGGGTCTTGGGTTAGTCCAAGGTAATACATTCGACTATTCGGTGGGGGGGCATTGAAGCCTTTTTCCAAGAAACCGGCAGCAGTTGAACTGCCCGCCTTAACTCCAAGTTGATAGGCTTGCAGGGCTTCTTCGTAGCGCTTCTTGCCTGATAAGTTAACACCTAAATCGGCACCCGCTTCGGCATGGCCTTGCTCGGCTGCACAAAGGCGCATTTGCCGGGCAATATCAGGCGCTTTGCTACGCGGTGCTAGCAGCTCCGCCACATAGTATTGCGCCTCCGGGTTGCCCAGATCGGCGGCCTTGCGGAAATAGCGCAGCGCCAGCTCGCGGTCGCGCTTGATATTGCCGTAGCCGCGGCTGGTGTAATAGGCGAGGTTGTAATAGCCGGGGGCGGGGCTCAGGTCCATCAGTTTGTCGTTCAGCGCCAGCACTTCGCGGAAACCGCCGGCGAAGTCGCCGTCGGTCAGGCCATTCTGCAAATTGATATTGGCTTTGACATGGCCATGGGCGGCGGCGATGCGGTAGAGCCGCTGCACTTGCCGCGTGACGTCGGGCTGGCGTTTGAGCAGATTGTGCTTTTGTAGATGGCGGGCGTAGAGGAAGAGTTGATCCGCTTCCGGCGTCGGCGCCGGCAGTTGCTGGTGGACGCAGCGGAAGGCCAAGGCCTCTTGCTGTTTGGGGCTGAGGGTGCTCATGAGGGTGTCCTTGGCAGGGGCCGGGGCCGCTATGGCGGCGAGGATGGCGATCAAGAATAGGGCGCGCATCGGCTTAATCCAGATTGGACAGCTTGTCGCTGTCGCGGCGGAATTCGACCAGGGAGGCGATCGGGGATTTTTCTTCGGCCTTTTGGTCTTTATTTCGTTTGAGAAGCTCAGCCCAGTTTTTGAAGGCGCTTGGCATTTGTTCATCAAACGGCAGGCTAGTGTCTTCCAGTCCCATCACCTCTCCAGTTTCCGGGTCGCGGGTGTGCAAGGACCACAGCTCGCGGCGCAATTTGCCGCTGATGTCGCCGCGTTCGTGGCAGATGTTCAGTTCGCTGTCGACGCGCATGCTGCGGGTGTTGATATTGGCCGAGCCCAGGGTCATGAACACATCGTTGATGATCATCAGCTTGCTGTGGATGTAGACAAAGGGCCAGTCATAGCCCTGGCCGGCGGCGGCGGGGCGGTCGGCCTCGCGCTGGTTGCGGCGCATCATGGTTTCCCAGCCGGCGGCGTCCAGCGCGTCGGGCGCCACCAGCGTGCAGACGTGGATGCGCAGGCCGGGGATGTCGCGCGGGCGGATCGGGTTGCGCGATTCCGGATCGGCGGGGTCGGCCTGTTCGCGCCGCGCCCGGTTCAGGCGTTCGCGCAGTTCGTCGTAGCTTTGTCCCGGCGGCAGGGTCTGGCCGGCGCGCTCGGCGGCGGCGGCGCGCTCGCAGGCGCGCTCCAGCTGCTGGATTTCCTGGCTGTCGCTTACTTCGTCGATCTTGGCCTGGCGGGCTTCTTCCAGTTGCGCGGCCAGGTCGGCGGCGCTCTGGCCGGGCGGCAGGGTCTGCCCGGCGCGTTCGGCCTGGCGGGCGGCTTCCAGCCGTTGTTCCAGCTGCTCCAGCTGCTTGGTGCGGGCGACGGCGGGCAGGGTGTCGGCGCGGCCGAGCGCGTCCAGCATGCGGTAGGTGTTGACGCCGCCGCGGCCCATGCCGTCGTCGCTGGCATTGGTGACCACGAACAGGTGCAGCTGGCCGTGCTGAGTGCAGTCGCGGCCGCACTCGGTCTGGGTCCGCACATTTTTGAGGATGCGCTCGGCCAGCACCGGCCAGCGGAAGTACTGGTTCTCGATATAGATGTATTGGGTGGCGTTGCCGACGGTGTGCAGATACAGCGTTTCGATGTCCTGGACGTTTTCCTGGGGCTGGGTGCGCAGGATCTGGGCCATCACGCTGTTGGCGGTGGGCAGCTTTTGTTGGCGGAAGACGCGCTCCAGGCACTCGCCGACGGTTTGGGCGTCGCGCTCGCCGAGCAAATCCTCGCCGGTTTCCTTCTGCCAGGCCTGGGCGAAGTTGAGATGCAGGTATTCGAGGATGGGGCCGCTGAGCTGGCAGGAAAGGTCCTGCATCGGATAGGCCCCGTTGCGGCCGCGGTTATGGGGCTGGCGCTGCCGGCTGTGGGCGTCGTTGTCCCAGTAGCCGTCCAGCATATTGTGGCCCATGACGAAGCCGATGGCGGCGGTGTCGTCCTCATAGTCGACCAGCACCATTTTTTGGTGGTGGGACGGGACGCCGGCCATGACGAGGCGGCTGCTGAGGCCGAGGTCGCGGTCCAGGGTGTTGCTATCGTCGTCCAGCGCCTTGAGGTCGGCGCGGCTGACGTTCTTGAAGATCTTGATGCGGTCCTTGAGGCTGAAGCCGCGGCCGACGAAGCGCAGCGGCAGCGCGGGCTGCTTGCGGTCGTAGGCGCGGAACCAGGCGCGGTCGACCTGGAGCTGGGCGTCGTACTCTTGCTGTGCCTGTCTTTGCTCATCGGGATCGAGTTCGGTGCTTTGGCGGCGGTCCATGATGGCGATGGGGTTCTTGCCGGGCATATTGGCTTCGCCGACGGCGCCGGTGACGCTGATGCCGAAGGGTTCGAGGGTCCATCCCAGCACGCGGACCTGAACGCCGGCGCGGGCTTTTTGTTCGAGCAGGGCGCCGATGGCGGGCGCGCTGCCGACGCGGACGAAGTGCATGGAGGGCTGGAAGCCCCAGCAAACGATGTCGACGGAGCGTTGCGCGTTGGCGATGGCCTGGTGTACGGCGGCGAAGGCGCGCTCGCCGTTGACGAGCGGGGTGTAGTTGGCGAAGTCGGGCGGGTATTCGGTGCCGCAGATGAACCAGCTGGCGTGGGCCTGCACGGTGCGGCCGTCCTTGAATCGCATCGGGATGGTGATCACCGGCGGTTCGTAGGTGGTGCTCATGTCGGGTCCCCCTTGCCTGGGGCGGCGGAGCCACCGCTCAGGGTTTGGTAATGGTCGCGGAAGTTTTGCGTGGCGCGGCTGGCGCGCGGGGATAGCGGCGCGATCAGCTGGGCGAAGTGGCGTTGCAGGCCGCCGCGCGCGGTCTGGCCGCTTGCCGGATTGCGGTATTCGGACACCACCGGGAGCTTCAGCTTGGTGCCATTGCTCAATTGCACCACGTAGTCGCTGGTGGTGGGCGCGTGTTCCAGCGCCAGCGAGCCGCTGGCGTCCAGCACGCCTTGCCCCACCGGCATGCCGGCGGCAAACAAGGTGTAAGGCATGCCGCTCCACTGCGAGAGCGAGCCCTGAGGCCCCTGGCTCAATTTGATCCGCAGCGCTTCCTTGAGCAGGGTTTTGGGGTAGGCCGGGTGCTCCGCTTGCAGCTGGTCCGGCCCGGTGACGGTCCAGTTCCGCGCCTTGACGGTGTGGTTGCCGGGGCTGCCGATTTCCACCGTGCCGTCCTGCTTCAGGCGCAGATAGGCGCCGCCGCAGAGCAGGGTCAGCTCCTCCTTGGCGGCGATGGCGATCTTGCCGCTGCTGCTGCTGATGTTCAGGCTTTCCAGCGCGTGCAGCTGCATCGGGCCGTTTTGCGCCTGCATCGTCACCGCGCCCTGGTTGGCGATCAGCTTGAGACCGAGTTTTTGCGCGAACAGGCTGATGCTTTCGCCGGCGGCCACGGTGAAGCGCTTCAGCGCCGACACATCGGCCTGGGCGCCGGCGCTGAAGGCCAGGTTTTGCCCGGCCGCCAGTTGCAACTGGGCTGGGGTGGCCAGCGCGATGCCGGCCGGCGCGTGCGCCAGCAGCGCCGGCTGCTTCAGTTCGGCCAGCGTCTGTTGCAGCAGCTGCTTCTGCGCGTTCAGGTCGGCCAGTTCCGCCTGGGCCTGCTGAGCCGCCTGGCGCAGGCTGTCCACCAGCTGGGCCGCTTCTTCCAGCTGATCCAGCGCCGCCTGCATGTCCAGTTGCTTGCCGCGCGCCTTGGGTTGGGCGTCGGTGCTGAGGAACAGCCCCTTGGCGGCGCGCAGCGCGCCCCAGCCGTCGGTCCTGAGTTCAAAGCCTTCGCCGCGCGGCGCGCGCTGGCTGTCCACTGCGTGGCCCAGATTGAGCTGGCTCTTGTCGAACTCGGTGGCCAGCTTGATGTGCTCCTGGCCCTTGCGGTCTTCCAGCCGCAGCTTGTTGTTGGCCCAGGTGCGGATCAGGTTGCGGCTGTCCCAGTGCGCGCCGGGGTTGCTGTCGGTGAGTTCGGAGTTGTGCAGGCAGCCGCTGATATAGGGCCGGTCCACATCGCCCAGCACAAAGCTGACCAGCACCTCGGTGCCTGGGTGCAGCGGGAAGTGCAGGCCGTATTCCGGGCCGGCGTAAGGCCGGGCCAGCCGCAGCGGGCGGCTGTCGCCGCCGGGCGACCATTCGTCCAGATCGAAAGGCAGGCGCACGCAGTAGCGGCCTTGCAGGTCGATGGCGCCGTAATGGGTTTTTTCCGGGGCGACGACGCGCGCCGGCAGCGCGCCGGAGAGGCGCGGCGCCGGGGTTAGTCGTTCCTGGCGATAGGGCCGGTCGGCGGGCGTGGCGGTGAAGGCGTTGCGGTAGGCGTCGCGGCGGCCGCCCTGATGGTGGACGGAAACCAGCAGCCAGCCGTCCGGGGCCGGAGCCAGAGCCGGGCCGTCGTGCTTGAAGATCTGGCCGGGGGCGAAGGCTTGCAGGCAGTTGCCGTCGCCGGCGGCGATCCACTGGCGGCAATGCTCGCGCTGCTGGGCGATCAGCACCGCGCGCTGTCCCTGCGCCGGGTCTTTGTAGTGTTCGCCCCACTGGTAATCGACGCCGCGGGCGCCGGGGGTGTTGGCCGGCGGGCCGCCCTCGGCCAACAGCGGCTGGTTGGCGTCGCGGTAGTTGTAGTCCTTGCGCTGGAGGCGGGCGCGGATGGGCTGGGCGGCCAGTTCGAAACGGCTCAGGGTTTCTTCGTTGTCGGCCATGCCGGCCTGGGGGCGGAGCTTGAGCTTGACGCCGCCCTGGGGCGGCTGGGCGGGATCGCGGCCGGTGCGGACGTAGGCGTCGATGTCGTCGCCGAAGACGATGGTTTCCCAGGCGGCGTTGTCGGGTTCGGTGAGCAGGTAGTAATAGAGGCCGGCTTTCTCGGCCAGCCGATGGATGAAGTCCAGATCGGACTCCTGATACTGGGTGACGAACTCCAGCTTGGGATAGGGGTTGGGGTCTTGGCCGAACAAGGGGCGCAGCCGCCAGGCGACTTCATGGCCGCGATAGCCGTGGCGTCGCAGCACGGTTTCGATGATGTCCGGCACGGTTTGCTGCTGGAAGATGCGGGAGAAGCGGCCTTCGGCCAGGCGGGCGAGCTGGGATTCGACGCGGACCTGATACAGCGCCTCGTCGCGGCTGGCGCTGAGGCGCTGGGCATGGCTGACCACGCCGCGCCAACGGCGCAGCAGCTGGGGCGGGGTGTCGGGAAAGAGGGCGGCGTCCGGGTGGGGTCCGTGGATGGAGAACAGCGCATAGCGGTCCAGCAGGGAGACGAGGTCGATGTCTTGCTGGGCGGAGGTGAAGCGGATGTCGGCGCCGAAGGGCCGGCCCAGGGTTTCGTCCAGGGTGAAGGATTCGACCGACAGCAGCTCGGCCGGCAGTTCGGCGATCTTCAGGTGATAAAACTGTTGCGGCGGCATGGCGGAGTCTCCAGGTGGACTTGCCCCTCGGGCCGTGGAGGCGGCCCGAGGGAGCGCTTAGTTCTTGGCCTTGGGCATTTGCGAGACCAGGGACAGGTTGATGTCCAGGCCTTCCACCTGGAAGTGCGGCACGATGAACAGCTTGACCTTGAAGAAGCCCGGATTGTCTTCGATGTCTTCGACGACGACCTGGGCGTCGCGCAGCGGGTGCGAGGCTTGCAGTTCGTCGCTGGGGTCGGTCATCTCCGTGACCAGGAGCTTGATCCAGGTGTTGAGCTCCAGTTCCAGCAGACGGCGGTCCTTGGTGGCGCCGATGTTTTCGCGCTGGATCAGCTTCAGGTAGTGCGCCAGCCGCGACAGCAGGAAGATATAGGGCAGCCGCGCGTTGATGCGGCTGTTGGCGCTGGCTTGCTTGGTGTCGTACAGCGCCGGTTTTTGCGTGGAGTTGGCGGAGAAAAAGCAGGCGTAATCGCGGTTTTTGTAGAAGGACAGCGGGATGAAGCCCAGGTTGGCGAATTCGAATTCGCGGGTTTCCGGTATCAGCACTTCGGTGGGGATCTTCACCTGATTGCCTATGCCCAGGTCGTACAGGTGGATGGGCAAGTCTTCCACCAGGCCGCCGGCCTGCGGGCCGCGCACTTGCACGCACCAGCCGTTGCCGATGAAGCTGCGCACCATATTGGCGGCAAAGGCGAAGCCGGCGTTGGTCCATAGGTAGCGCTGATGGTCCGGGCCTTTGACGTTTTCGGCGTAGTTGAAGCTGCGCACCGGCACGGTGTCGGGGCCGTAAGGCAGGCGGGCCAGGAAGCGCGGCAAGGCGAGACCGATGTAGCGGGCGTCGTCGCTATCGCGGAAGCTGCGCCATTTGATGTATTCCGAGCGGTCGAAGTAGTTGGCCACGTCCTGGATGGCGGCGACTTCGTCCATGCTCTCCTTGCCGAAGAAGGCCGGTCCCACGGCGCCGATGAAGGGCATGTGGGCGGCGGCGGACACTTTGGCGATGTCGCGCAGCAGGGCGATGTCCTGCGGCCCGCGGTCGAATTCGTAGTTGGAGATGATGGCGCCTATCGGTTCGCCGCCGGGGGTGTCGTATTCCTGGATGTAGGTGTGTTGGTACAGGCCGCTCTGAATCACTTCCGGCGCGTCGTCAAAGTCGTTGCGCAGGTCTTCCTTGCTGACGTCCAGCACTTCGATCTTGACGTTTTTGCGGAAGTCGGTGCGGTCCACCAGGAAACGCAGTCCGCGCCAGGCGGATTCGATTTGCTGGAAGGACGGGTTGTGCATCACCGCGTCCAGTTGACGGCTGATTTGCGCGTCGATGCGGGCGATGTGGAAGTCCAGCAGGCTTTTGTCCAGGCGGTCCACTTTTTGCGAGGATTCCTGAATCATTTTCAGGAATACGTTCACCGCCACGGCGATGCGCTCGTCCAGCGGCGCGTCCGACATCGCCTCCGCGGTTTGGTAAGCCTCGATGGGCTGGGCGCTGGCCACCGGGGACAGGTTGATCTTGGCGCATAGCGATTCATACACGCTGGCCGGGGACTCCAGCACGATGGTGTCCTCGGGCTGCTGTTGTTTTTGGGTCGACATGAGCGGGCTCCTGATTTAGTGGGCGGCTTGGCTGAGCGGGATGATGCGTTCCAGTTCGCTGCGCAGGTTGGCGGAGAGGGAGTCGTCGCGCAGGATTTTTTCCAGCTCGCGGCGGAAGGAGGCGTTGTCCAGCAGATTGGCTTTGAGGTCGCGCAGCAGATTGCGCATCGCCAGCAGCGCGCGCAGTTCCGGAATCCGCGCCGCCACCTGTTCCGGGTGAAAGTCCTTCATGGCCTTGAAGTCCAGTTCCACCGCCATTTCGGAACCGTCGCCGGCCAGCGTGTTTTCCACCACCAGCTTGGCCTTGGGGTTGAGTTCGGCCAGCACCGCGTCGAAGTTGTTTTTGTCGATGGACACCTTTTCCCGTTCCGCCAGAGGCCGCTGTTCCTGGCCATGGCTGTAGTCCCCCGCCACCAGCAGTTTCAGCGGGAGTTCGACTTTCTTCTGCGCTCCGCCGGTATGCAGGTCCAGCTTGATGTTGACCCGCGCGGCGGGCACTTCGTTTTGAAAGCTTTCAGCCATGGTGTTTCCTCCTGCGATCAAGGTTTGAAGCATGTCCATTTTCCATTCGGGCAAATGGGCGGTTGGCCATTTTTCGCGTCGTCTCCGTATTTTTTGGCGATGCGCGATCTGGCGGATATTCTGTGTTTTCCCCTTTTTTTATTTAGGTCAACAAGCTTGCGTTATTTGATTTTGTATTTATGTATGTTTCGTTTTATTTTTCAATGTTAACCAGATTATGGGGTTTGAGGCAATATGGTCGTTGGGTTGACAGGGTGGCTTGTTTGGTGGCTAGAATACGCCTTGTTTATGGCTTCGTGCCTTATTGATTTCAATGTCATAAATAGTTTATTTGTTTTTTTGTATTGATTTTATGGTTTAATTTTTGAAAATGTTTTTTTGTTTTTATTGGTTATTTATTTTTGATTTTTTATTGTGATTGGCTTGCTGTGAATTTTCAAAAACTCCGTGCGCTGTTTTTCAATGTTACGGCGTGCTGTTTCAGAGCCTAATCAGAGGTTGTCCGCATGAAAGTTTTTCGTCCGATGTGGGTGGAGGGCGCTTTATTGTCCCCTCAGCATTTTCAGCAGCAGTCCTTGTGGTTTTCCCATTTGGCGGCCTTGTTCGGACGTTTGGCTCAGCCCTATTTTTGGGGCTGTTGGGAGGTGGAGTGGGATGAGGCCGCGCTGAGCCTGGGCAAGCTGAAGCTGGAAAGATTGCGTTTGGTCCTGCCGGACGGCGCCGTGGTCGACTGCGCCGAGGCGGACCGCTTGCCGCCGGCGCGGGATTTTGCCGCGCCGGCCGAGGCGCTGAGCGTGCAGGTTTTTCTGGGCTTGCCTTTGTGGGAGGCCGGGGGAGGCAATTGCGAGCGCGAAGGCGAGACGCCGGCGCGGCCCAGGCGGCAACGTTGCGAATACCTGGAAGTGGAGGACTTGTACGACGGCCCGCCGGCGGAGCTGGCGGTGGAGCGCGGCAATTTGCGCTTGCTGTTGGAGTTTGAGGAGCGGGCGGACTATGTCTGTTGCCCCTTGCTGCGTTTGAGCCGCAACGGTCAGGGAAGATGGACGCGGGATGCGACGTTCTGGCCGCCGGCGCTGCGTTTGGACACCGCGCCGGGTTTGCTGGACATGCTTGGGCGGATAGAGGAGATGCTGCTGGCGCGCAGCCGCCAGTTGTCGGAGCGCCGCCGCGAGCGCGGACACGGCTTGGTGGATTTTTCAGTGTCGGACGCGGGCCTGTTCTGGTTTTTGCACTGCGTGAACAGCGCCTGGCCGGTGCTGGCGCATTTGCGGCAGACGCCGGCCAGCCACCCGGAAACGCTGCACCGAGCGTTGGCGCAGTTGTGCGGCATGCTGTCCACGTTTTCGCTACAGCAAGATCTGGCGGATATTCCCGCTTACCGGCATGAAGACGCCAGGCCGGGTTTCCTGCGGCTGGAAGACTGGATCAGGGGCTGCCTGGATACGGTGATCCCCTCCCAGGTGGTGTCGGTACCTCTGCAGAAAGGGGAGTCGTCGATGTGGCATGGCCAGTTGGCTGATCCCAGGCTGGGCGAGCAGGGCGGCTTTTATCTGTCGGTGAGGGCGGATAT
This sequence comes from Chromobacterium sp. Beijing, assembly GCF_021496765.1. Taxonomy (NCBI): domain Bacteria; kingdom Pseudomonadati; phylum Pseudomonadota; class Betaproteobacteria; order Neisseriales; family Chromobacteriaceae; genus Chromobacterium; species Chromobacterium sp. Beijing. Next base: position 1,952,077 of record NZ_CP053750.1, on the reverse strand, counting down.
GCCGCCGGCGCAGTTGCTGGAGCGTTTTCCGGCGGTGTGCAAGATCGGCGCGCCGGAGGATGTGGAGACCGTGGTCAGCACCGCTTCCGGCGGCGTGCCTTTGAGCGTGCCGCCACGTTTGCCCGCCGCCTTGCCGGTGCGGATGGAAAACCTGTACTTCGTTCTGGACGCCGGCCATCCGGCCTTCCAGCGCATGCTGGCCGCGCAGGCGTGCTCTTGCTATGTGCCCGCGTCTTTGCCGGGTGTGGTGGTTGAACTCTTCGTGGTGTTGAAATCATGAGCAAGCAATTTCCGCCGGAGGCTTTGGCCCGCAGTTTCCGGGACACCGCGCTGACGGTGTCGATGTTGGCCGACAAGGACGCGCCGGAGCATGTGGAGGATTGGCGCGAGCACGCGGCCGGACTGGTGAGCGCGACGCGCGAGGCGCTGCGTCAGGCCGGCGCAGGCGAGGCTTTGATCGAGCGGGCCAGTTACGCGCAATGCGCCTTGCTGGACGAGGCGGCGCTGCGCCGACTTGAGGGTGCGAAGCGGGCGGCTTGGGCGCGGGAGCCTTTGCAAGTGCGCTTTTTCAACAGTTATCAGGCCGGCGAGGTGCTGCTGGGACAGATGCGGGCGCATTTGGCGCAGCCGGCGGCGGAGCCGGCGCTGGGCTGGTGCTATGCGATGGTGCTGGCCTTGGGGTTTCGCGGCGGGGAGGACGACGCGGCCAGTCAGGTTCTGTTGGGGCAGTTGAGCGCGGGCCTGCCTGCGCCCTTGCCGCTGCCTTCCGGCGAATTCGACGGCGGGGTTGCAATGTTGCGCGGCGGCGCGTCCCGGCGTTTCCGGCGCTTGGCTTTGCCGCTGGCCGCGGCTGGGGCGGGCTTGCTTGCGGTGTGGCTTGCGCATGCCGCGCTGAGCGGCTGGTTGAATGCCACCGATGCCGCCTTGGCGTTGACGTAAAGGGGGCGGGCGATGCGTATTCACGCGCATTTTTTCTGTTTATGGGCGCTGTCGCTGGCGGCGGCCTTGTGGTGGTTGGCGCAAATGGCGCCGTGGAGCGGGGCGGCGCGCCTGGGCGCGGGGCTGGCGGCTACGGCGTTCTGCTTGGGCTGGGCGGGTTTGAGGCTGCGGCGCTGGCGCCGCGACGGCGCGACGTGGGAGTTGTTGCTGCCGGGTTTGCTGGATTTGCCGCAGGGCTGGCGCAGCGGACGCGCTGCGGTGGTGGAACTGGAAAGCCGGCGCGGCGCCTATGTGGCGGTGGAGGACGGCGTGCTGAGGGTGATGGTGCCGACTCCGGCTTTGCTGGAGCGCGCGGTAGCGGAGCTGGTGGCCTGGCGGCGGGGTTCGCCGCCGGACGCCTTGGCCTTGCGTTTGGACGCTGCGGCCGAATGCAGCGAGCCGGCCTGGTTGGGGCGCTTGCAGGCGTGGCGACAGGCGATTGCCGACGTGGAACGTCGTTTGGCTTGCCGCTTGCCGGTTTATTTATTGGTGGGATTCCCCGCGCCGGCGCGCAGCGCAGGCATGGACGGCGCTCTGGGCGTGGTGTTGCAAGGCGCTCCGTGCGCCAGCCTGCGGCAGTGGCGAGAGCGGTTGGAGGATTGGCGCGGCCGGATGGAACTGCAGCCGCCGGCCTTGGGCGACGAGGGCGCGCGAGCGCTTTTCGATTTGCGTTTGCGCGCCGGCGCGGTGGGAGGCTGGCTGGGTGCTCAGGTCTTGCCCGCCATATTGCAGGGGGCGACGCCGGCCCCGGCGCCCGGCTTGCAGGGTATCGCCTTGCTGCCGGCTCAAGGGCGGGACGCGGCGTTGTCGCCGTGGGGCCGTTGCCGGCAGGCCTTGAGCGGTTTGGCCGTGCGTTCGCTCAGCCTGGACACGGGCGAGCCGGAAGGTGTGCCTAGAAGCTGGCTGTTCGGTTTGGCGCCGGGCGCGCGCCTGCCTGCCGTCTGGCGGCTGGTTTTGAGTCTTTGGCTCTTGGCTTGCCTGACGGCCGTGGCGGCGTTCGCCGCTTCGGCCTGGTCCAACCGAGCGTTGCTGGAGCGCTTGTCGGCCAATGTCGCGCATTATCGCGCGCTGCCGATAGAGCGGGACGAGGCGCGTCGCCAAGCGCTGCTGACGCTTGAAGGCGACGCGCGCGAGTTGCGGAGCCATGTCGATCTCGGCGTGCCTTTGCGCTTGGGATTCGGCTTTTACCGGGCTCAGCCGTGGCGGGAGCGCATTGCCCGGCTGATAGCCGATTACCGCCCGCCGGCGGCGGCTCCGGCCTCGGTGTCGCTAGACAGCCTGTCCTTGTTCGATAGCGGCAAGGCGGTGTTGCGCGCCGGAGCGGAGGCGGCGTTGCAGCCCGCATTGGCGGCGCTGGCGCTTTATCCGGAGCGAAATGTGCTGGTGGCCGGCCATACCGACAGCGTGGGCCAGGCGGAAGCGAATCAGCGCTTGTCGTTGCAGCGCGCCGCGGCGGTGCGCGACTGGCTGGCGCAGGAGACCGGCTTGCCGCTGACCCGTTTTGCCATCCAGGGCTACGGCGCTACGCGGCCGCTGGCGGGCAATGAGGATGAGGAGGGCCGGGCGCGCAACCGGCGAGTAGAGATTACCTTGCTGCCGGCGCTGCCCGTCAGGTGACGGGCGGCAGGCGGCGAGGAGGCCGCAGGGTGCGGCGCGCTTGCTCCGCGGCGTCGAGCTAGGACGAGACGGCGAGCGAGCTTGTTTAAACTTAAGTTATTAAGTTAAGCCAAGGAGGGTTTGATATGGCGATACCAGCGTATATGTGGTTGAAAGACGACGGTGGCGCGGACATCAAGGGTTCTGTGACGGTGCAAGGCCGGGAGAACAGCGTGGAGGTGGTGGAGTTCGACCACGCGGTGCGCATTCCCACCGATGGCAATACCGGCAAGTTGACCGGCACCCGCGTGCATGAGGCGCTGACCCTGGTCAAGGAGTTCGATGCTTCATCGCCTTATCTGTACAAGGCGGTGACCAGCGGCCAGACGCTGAAGGAGGTCGAGTTCAAGTGGTATCAGATCGACGACGCCGGCAGCGAGCAGGAGTACTTCAACATCAAGCTGGACAACGTCAAGGTCGTGTCGGTGGCGCCCAAGATGTACAACATCAAGGACCCGGACCGCGAGCGCTACAACCACTTGGAGGAGGTGGAAATGCGCTACGAGAAAATAACTTGGGCTTACAAGGACGGCAACATCATCCACTCCGACAGCTGGATTGAAAACCGTTAGCGCCGCCGCGCACGGCAAGTGCGGGGCTTAGGCGAGCGGCCGGCTTGGCGGTTCGTCGCAGCGTTTTGCGCTTGCCGGCGGGGTCCAAGGGAATTAGCGATGCCGGCCTTTCTGGCCGGCATGCGCTTTGTTTGGGAAAAGACGGACATGACTCTCGATTCTGTTCATTTGCTGCGGAGACTGAACGAGCACTGCGCCCGGGCGCTGGAGGCGGCGGTCGGGTTGTGCCAGGCGCGCACGCATGCCGAAATCACGGTTGAGCACTGGCTGGTGAAGTTATTGGAGCAGGGAGACGGCGATCTGGCCGCTTTGCTGCGGCATTACGAGATCGACGTGGATGAGATCTGGCAAGGCTTGCTGGCCACGCTGGAGCGCCTGCCTCGGGACCGGCGCGGCAAGCCGGGCTTGTCGCGAGGGCTGCAGGAGTTGCTGCAGGCCGCCTGGTTGATCGCTTCACTGGATTTCGGCGGCCAGCAGATGCGTTCCGCTCATCTATACCTCGCCTTGCTGGCGGCGCCGGAGCGTTTGTCTTGCCGGCAGGCCTGGCCATTATTCAGCTTGTCCGCCGCGCAGGTGCGCGCGCGCTGGGCCTGGCTGGAGCAGGTGTCGGCGGAATCCGAGGCGTTGGGATCTGTGGAGGCCGCGGCGTCTGCGTCGCCGGAGGCCGGCCGCGACGGGGCCGCGGCGGCGGATGAGCTGCCTGAGGTGTTGAGCCGTTTTGCTGGCGATCTGACCGCCAAGGCGCGCGAGGGTTTGATCGATCCCGTGTTGGGGCGCGACAAGGAAGTGCGCCAGATGGTGGATATCTTGCTGCGTCGGCGCAAGAACAATCCGATCCTGGTGGGCGAGCCGGGGTGGGCAAGACGGCTTTGGCCGAGGGCCTGGCCTTGCGCATTGCGGCGGGCGAGGTGCCGGAGGCATTGCGCGGGGTGCGTCTGCTCGCGCTTGATCTGGGCTTGTTGCAGGCCGGCGCCGGGGTCAAGGGCGAGTTCGAACAGAGGCTGAAACAGGTGATAGAGGCGGTGCGCACGGCGGCGGAACCGATTTTGCTGTTCATCGACGAAGCGCATGTGCTGGTGGGCGCCGGCAATTCCGCCGGCGGCAGCGATGCGGCCAATCTGCTGAAGCCGGCGCTGGCGCGCGGCGAGCTGCGGACGATAGCCGCCACTACCTGGTCCGAGTACAAGCAGTATTTCGAGCAGGATGCGGCGCTGGAGCGTCGTTTCCAGATGGTGAAGGTGGACGAGCCGGACGATGCCGCGGCCTGTTTGATGCTGCGGGGCTTGAAGCCGCGCTATGCCGAGCATCACGGGGTGGCGATCCGCGACGAGGCGATCACGGCGGCGGTGAGCTTGTCGCGGCGCTACCTGGCCGGCCGGCAGTTGCCGGACAAGGCCGTGGATTTGATCGACACGGCGGCGGCGCGGGCGCGGATGAGCCTGGAAGGGGCCGCGGCGGAGCTGCAGGGCGCGCAGGCGCGGGTCTTGGCGCTGGAAAGCGAGAGAGAGGCTTTGCGGGAGGATGCGCGGCTGGGCGCGGGCAACGCGCAGCTTGAGTCCCGCCTGAGGGCGATCGAGTCGGAACTGGCGGCGGCGCGGCTTGAGAACGAGGCTTTGCAAGGGCGTTACCAGCAGGAACGGCAGGGCGCCGAGGCGCTGCGCAGGCTATGCTGGGAGTGGGCCGGGCGGCCGGACGGCGCGGCGCGGCTGGCCCAGGCGCGGGCCGATCTGGCGGCTTTGCAAGGGGAGCGCCGCCTGGCGGCCGCCGACGTGGACGCCGCCTTGGTGGCTGAGGTGATTGCCGATTGGACCGGGGTGCCGGTGGGCAAGCTGCTGGCGGATGACGCGGCCAATCTATTGGGTTTGGCGCCGGCCTTGCGGGAACGGGTGCGCGGTCAGGAGGCCGCGGTGGCCGAGATCGCCCAGTCCCTGCTGGCGGCCAAGTCCGGATTGGCGCCGGGGCGAGGCCCCTTGGGCGTGTTCTTGCTGACCGGGCCGTCCGGCGTCGGCAAGACCGAAACCGGCCTGGCCTTGGCCGATCTTTTGTTTGGCGGCGAGCAGGCCTTGCTGACCATCAATCTATCCGAGTATCAGGAGGCGCATACCGTCTCGCAATTGAAAGGCTCGCCGCCGGGTTATGTCGGCTATGGCCAGGGCGGGGTGCTGACCGAGGCGGTGAGGCGGCGGCCGTACAGCGTGATCTTGCTGGACGAGGTGGAAAAAGCGCACCGCGATGTGCTGAACCTGTTCTACCAGGCGTTTGACCGCGGTTTCATGCGGGATGGCGAAGGCCGCGAGATCGATTTTCGCAATACCCTGTTTCTGATGACGTCGAATCTTGGCAGCGAGCTGTTGCTGGAACAGGAGGGGGAGGGGGAGCGCGGGGCCTGGCTGGACACGTTGCGCCCCGTGTTGCTGGCCCATTTCCAGGCGCCGCTGCTGGCGAGGATGCAGGTGGTGCCGTTTGGGCTGCTGTCCGAGTCCGCCTTGGCGGAGATCGCTCAATTGAAGCTGGCGACGCTGGCCGCGCATCTGAAGGAGTCGCAAGGCATTGAGCTTGAGGCCGGAGAGGACTGCGCGCGGGCGATGGCCGGCGCTTGCGGTAGGCGAGACAACGGCGCGAGAGGCCTGGATCATCTGATCCGGCAGCAGTTGTTGCCGGAAATGGCGGCGCAGTGTTTGCAGTGGCGTTTGGAGCGGGGGGGCATGCCGGCGCGGATTGCGCTGGCGGCGGGGCAGGACGATCAGCTGGAAATGACGTTGTTGTAATCGTCCCGGAGCCTCGCCGATACTTGGCTTCGTCATTTTTCAGCGCTAGTGAATATCACCTTCCATGTTTTTTGCAGCTGGGAAAGCGGATTGATACAATTCAATCCGCTTTTTCTATTATGAATAGAATAAAAGTCGTGCTGTAATGGAAATCGCAGCGATCCGAAAAATCACAAAGACAGGACTTGACGCATGTTCGTCGGAATCGGGTACCTCATAATTCTTGGCTCCGTGCTGGGGGGATTCGTCGCTGCGGGGGGGCATCTCGCCGCGTTGATGCAGCCGCTGGAGGTGGTGATGATCGCGGGCGCCGCGCTCGGCGCTTTCGTGGTGGCCAACGGCGGCGCGCCGCTGAAGGCCACGATGAAGGCTTTCCCCACCGTGTTCAAGGGCACGCCTTACAGCAAGGCCTTCTACATGGAGTTGTTCTCGCTGCTGTTCGAGATTCTGACCAAGGTGCGCAAGGAAGGCCTGATGTCCATCGAGGCCGATGTCGAGAATCCGGAAGCCAGTCCTGTCTTTTCCAAATACACCACCGTTCTGCACGACCACCACGTGGTGGAATTCATCTGTGATTACCTGCGCCTGATGGTGGGCGGCAACCTCAACGCTTTCGAGATCGAGAACCTGATGGACGTGGAGATCGAAACCCACCATCACGAGGGCGAAGTGCCGGTCAACGCGGTCAAGGGCCTGGCCGACGGCTTGCCGGCCTTTGGTATCGTGGCGGCGGTGATGGGGGTGGTGCACACTATGGAGTCCGTGGGCGCGCCGCCGTCCGAGCTGGGCATGCTGATCGCCCACGCGCTGGTGGGCACCTTCCTCGGTATTTTGCTGGCCTACGGCTTTGTCGGCCCGCTGGCCACCATTCTGGAGCACAAGCTGGGCGACGGCACCCGAGTCTACCAAACCATCAAGGTCACCATTCTGGCCAGCCTCAACGGCTACGCGCCGCAAGTGGCGGTGGAGTTTGGCCGCAAAGTGCTGGCTTCGCATGATCGTCCGTCCTTCAAGGAACTGGAAGACCATGTGAAACAGGCGAAGAAATAAGCGGGGGGCGCGATCATGGCTGACGAATCGCAACGGCCCATTATCGTCAAACGCATCAAGAAGGGCGGCCACGGCCACCATGGCGGCGCCTGGAAGATCGCCTACGCCGACTTCGTGACCGCGATGATGGCCTTCTTCCTGCTGATGTGGCTGCTGGGTTCCGCGTCGCAGGGCACTTTGAACGGCATCGCCGAATACTTCAAGACGCCGCTGAAGGTGGCGCTGTCCGGCGGCGCCGGCGCCGGCGACGCCACCTCGGTGATCAAGGGCGGCGGCAATGATTTGACCAAGCAGACCGGCCAGGTTAACAAGTCCGGCTCGCCGCAAGACGAGATCATGCGCAAGCAGCAGGAAAAAGCTTCGATGGAGCAGCTGCAGAACAAGATCCAGAGCACGGTGGATCACAGCGAGCTGCTCAAGGAGTACAAGAATCAGCTCAAGCTGGAAATCACCCCGGACGGGCTGAAGATCCAGATCGTGGACGAGCAGAACCGTTCGATGTTCGACTCCGGCAGTTCGCGCATGCTGCCGCATACCCGCGTCTTGCTGCAGCAGCTGGCGAAAGAGCTGAACATGATGCCGAACAAGATCAGTATCTCCGGCCATACCGACGCCAAGCCATTCGGCAGCGGCCAGGGCGGCTACAGCAACTGGGAGCTGTCGGCGGACCGCGCCAACGCGGCGCGGCGCGAGCTGGTGGCGGGCGGCCTGCAGGACAACAAGGTCTTGCGCGTGGTGGGCCTGTCCTCGGCCAACCCGCTGGTGAAGACCAATGTGTTCAGCCCGGAAAACCGGCGCATCGCCATCGTGGTGCTGAACAAGGAAGCCGAGAGCAATATCCTCAACGACGGCTACAAGCCGCAGATGAACCAGGATGTGATTGGCGGGCCCGCGGAGGGCGGGGCGGAGCCGGCAGAGGCGCCGGCGGAAGCGCCGGCCAAATAATGCCGATGCGAGCGTTGCCTTGTTGAGCCGCTTGCGCCATCTGGGCCTGCAAGTGCTGGCGGCCTTGGCGGCGATGTATTTCGTCGCCCCCGCCGCCCAGCCCTTGGCTTGGGCGATCCTGCAGGGCCTGTGCGCGGCGGCCTTGGCCATTTTCATGCGCCTGCCGGGCTGGCAGCGTTTGCTGCACGGGCTGTTCGTGCCGGCGCTGGCCTTGATGCATCAGGCGGCCTTGCCGCCTTGGGTGTATTTGCTGGGACTGGCGCTGACTTTCGCGTTGGGCCGCAACGCTGTGCTGGAACGCGTGCCCTTGTATCGCTCTTCCGCTCAGGCGGCGGAGCGCCTGGCCGAGCGCCTGCCGGGGAGGGCCGCCTTGCTGGAGGCTGGCTGCGGAGACGGCCGGCTGGCGGTCTGGCTGTGCCGGCTGCGGCCGGATGTCAGGGTTAGGGCGCTGGAAAGCGCCTGGGGCAGCTGGTTGTTGGCCCGCGCGCGCTGGTGGCTGGCGCGGCGGCCGCGGCGGCTGGAGTTCGCCTGCCGCAGTTTTTGGAGGGAATCTTGGGGAGAGTACGATGCGGTGTACGTGTTTCTGTCCCCGGAGCCGATGGCTAAGGTCTGGCGCAAGTTTGTGGCGGAAGGCCGGCCCGGCAGCCTGCTGGTCAGCAACACCTTCGCCGTGCCCGATGTCGAACCCGATGAACGCATCCCGCTGGGAGGCGCTTTGCAAACCGAATTACTGATCTGGCGCCACCCACATGGAGCTTGCTAACTGGATCAAGTCCATCGCCGAACGGCGTTGGCCGATTCTGCCCAATACGCTGGGCGAGCTGAAGGACATCTGCGCTCGCCACAGCGATCTGATCAATTTCACCGACCTTGCCAATCTCTGTCTGTCCGACCCCTTTCTGCTGTTGGACCTGGTCCGGGTGGTGGGCGGTTCGCGCGCCTTGCAGCGCAATGAAAGCATTCCCTCGGTGGAGCAGACGCTGCTGCTGATGGGGCTGGAGGCGGTGACCAACCGCTTTGGCCGCGTCGCCGCGCTGGAGGCGGTGCCGGACAAGCTGGACACCGAGGTGCTGGAGGCGGTGGAGGACTGGCTGGGCCGCTCCCGGGTGGCCGCCTTGCTGATCAAGGAGTGGCTGTCTCTGCAGGGCGATCACAAGGTGGAAGACTGTTTCGTGGCCGCCTTGCTGTACAATCTGCCCGCCTGCCTGTTCATGATGCAGCGCAATCAATTGCCGGACCGCCCGCTGCTGCAGGAAATGTCCAACGCCTTCGATTGCGATTACGCCCAGGTGCTGGAGCAATTCATCAAGTTGATGCCCTTGCCCACCGGCCTGAACGCCCTGCTGGGGCCGGGCAGTCCGACCAAGCGCCGCCAATTGCTGCGCCTGGCGATGGCCACCGCCAACTCTCTGGAGCAAGGCATTTGGCGCAGCACCTGGCAGGTGGGCGTGGAGGCCGCGGCCAAGCTGATAGGCTGCGCGCCGCATCTGGCGCATCAGGCGGTGGTGCACGCGGCCTTGTCGGTGGCGCGCCACCCCCGGGCGGTGGGCTATATGTACCCGGTGCGCAGTCTGTTGATGCTGGAAGGGGAGTACAAGCGGCCCAGCTTGCAGAAAACCGCGGCCTTGAGCGACGCGGAGCAGATGGAAAAGGCGATACGCGAATCCATCCGCCACCTGGCCAATGATCTCAAGTTCGAGCGGGTGTTGTACTACCGTTACGATCAGGACGCGCATGCGCTGAAGCTGCGTTATCAGCTGGGCCTGGGCGACAGCCATCCGCTGCGCAAGCTGGCCCTGGGGCTGGAGCCGGGCTCCTTCTTCGCGGTGTTGACCAGCAAGCCGCAAAGCTTCCACGCGCCGGCCCTGGTGCGCCAGCAGTTGGAGCGGCGCTACGAGGACCTGTTTTTCGAGCATGTCGGGGACAATGAATTCGCCCTGATCACCCTGTTTGTCGGACATGAGCTGTCCGGCGTGTTCTATGTCGACAACGGCCATAGCGGCCAGGCGATCGACGAGGACAGTTACCACCGTTTCAAGGATTTAGTGGCGCGCCTGACCCTGCTGCCGCAATAGGACACATGTCGTACATCAGCAAAACCATCACTTCCGCCCATAACGACGAAATCAAGCAATTGGCGCGCCTGGCGCAAAGCCCGCGCGAACGCCGCAAGCAACAGTTGATGTTGCTGGAGGGCATTCATCTGACCGAGTCCTGTCTGGACGCCGGCATCGTTCCCGAGCGGGTGTATCTCAACGAGGCGGCGCAAGCGCATCCTGAGGTGCAGGCCTTGTTGCGGCGCCTGAGCGCGCCGACGGTCGTGGTCACGGTGCCGGAAGCGGTGTTGGCCAAGGCCACCGCGCTGGCCAGCGCCGGGGAATTGCTGGCCTTGTGCCCGCGGCCGCAAGCGCGGCCCTGCCCGGAAGCCGCGTCGCGGGTGATGCTGGAGGATATCCAGGATCCGGGCAATCTGGGCACCATTCTGCGGTGCGCGGCGGCGGCTGGCGTCAGCGAGCTGATGTTGTCCAAGGGCTGCGTCGACGTCTATTCGCCCAAGGTGCTGCGCGCCGGCATGGGCGCGCACTTCGTGCTCAATATCCACGAGCAGGCCGATCTTTGCGCCGAACTGGCGCGCTACGACGGCCGCAAGCTGGTCACCCATCTGGAAGGCTCGACTTCTTTGTACGCGCAGGACCTGCGCGGACCGGTGGCTTTCGTGTTCGGCAACGAGGGCGCCGGCGTCAGCGCGGAGGCGCTGGCTCTGGCCGATGCGCGGGTGCGGATTCCGATGCCGGGCCACGCCGAATCGCTGAATGTGGCGATGGCGGCGACAGTGTGTTTGTTCGAGCGGGTGAGGCAGCTGGAGACGGATTTCTCATCCTGAGCATTGAGAACGCTGGACTAGGGGGATATATGACTAGGTTCGCGCTGGCGGAGCGCATTCTGCCCAATTATCAGTTTGTCGAGACGCATTCCCGCATTCTGGCCGCCGATGCGGCCTCGACGCTGGACGCGGTGCAACGCGTCGCGCCGGCGGACGACCCTTGGGCGCGGCGCTTCATGGCGCTGCGCGAACTGCCCGGCCGCCTGAGCGGCGCCTTGCCCGGCAATCGTCCGCCGTTCGGCATGCACAGCTTCACGCCGCTGGCGCGCGACGGCGATAGCGAATTGACGCTGGGCCTGGCGGGCGCCTTCTGGCGCGCGGACTTTGGCCTGCGCGAGATCGGCGGCCTTGAGGATTTCATGGCTTTGAATGAGCCGGGCGTGGCCCGGCTGTTGCTGAGCTTTCACTGCGAAACCGTCGCCGAAGGCGTGCGCCTGTCGACTCAGACCCGCGTGCATTGCCCCGATGCGGGCACCCGTTGGCGTTTTGCGCCGTACTGGTATCTGATTCGTCCGGTCAGCGGCCTGATCCGCCGGCGCATGCTGCGGCAGGTGGAGCGGGAGTTGTTGCGCGACCCGGCAAGGGCTTGAAGCCTTGCGCATGAAAATTGAGTAGCGTTTGATTTTTATTTTGCCTGGTTTGCTTTATCATGCGCCGGAGATATTTAAACGGCAAATTGAAACAAAGGAAACCAGCACAGATGAATGAGACCGCGCTTGATTCTTCCTCATCCCGCTTCGGCGGGCTTTCTTCTTTTCTGCGGCAGCAGTGGGCCACCATCGGCCTGGTGCTCGCCAATCTGATCGTTTACGTCTGGATGGGCGCCTCGGGCGTTTCCTGGACCGAGCCCGATCCCGAGCAACTGGTGAGCTGGGGCGCCAATCTGGCGCCGTTCACCTTGAGCGGCGAAAGCTGGCGGCTGTTGAGCAGCATGTTCGTGCACGGCGGCGCCATGCACCTGCTGCTCAATATGTATATGTTGCTGCTGATCGGTCCCTTGGCGCAGAAGCGCTTCGGCGGCATCGGCTTTCTGGCGATTTATCTCGCCACCGGCCTGACGGCGGGCCTGGTCAGCGCCTGGTGGTACGGCACGCATCCGGTGACCAATCTGCTGATGCAGAGCAGCATCCGCCTGGTGGCCAGCGTCGGCGCGTCCGGCGCCTTGATGGGCCTGGCCGGCGCGCTGTGCGTGGCCGGCCTCAGCGACGCCGACATGGGCGGCTCGCAGGGCAAGGCCTTGGCGCAAGTGGTGCTGCTGAACCTGGGCATGGGTTTCATGGTGTCCGGCGTGGACCAGGCCTGCCATATCGGCGGCCTCCTGGCCGGCTTGCCCTTGGGCGTGCTGGGCTGGCTGCGCCTGCGTCCGCTGCCGCGGCTGTTGATGTTCGCGGCCTTGGCCGGCGCGGCGGCGCTGGGCGCGCATCAGGCGAGCCAGGCGCTGGGGTCCGAAGATCTGAGCGAGTTGGCGGCGCAGCTGCGTCAAGCGCCTGCCGCGGAGCCCGCGCAGCCTTGACGCGGCGGCCCGCTGGCCGGCTAGTCCAGCGGGATGTAGACTTCGCCGCGCATCAGCGGCCTGGCGGTGCGGGTCATCACCACTTCGCTGATGGTCCAGCCGTATTCGTCCGAGTGGCCCAGCACCGCTTCCACCGTTTGTCTGCCGCTGGCGTGGCTGAAGGTCAGCGGCATGCCGCGCACCGGCGCGCCGGCCACTTGCTGCGGCAGCGTGCCTTCGGTGGCGCAGGCGCAGGCCAGCGCGATGGCGCCGGTGCCGGTGTAGGCGTGGTGCAGCGAGCGGCCGGAGGTCAGGATGCGGGCGTTGATCTGGCAATCCTCGTCCCGGCTTTCCGATAGCAGGCTGATCCGCGGCGAGCCGGGCCGTTCCCGCCGGGCGGCGAAAATGTCGGGCGCCAAGCCCATGACCACGGCGGCGATTTCCCGCGCCCACTCCAGCCGGTGGCGCGCTGTCTCAGGCAAGGCCGCCATTTCTTCGTCGCCCTTGAGGCCGAAGTCCCGGGCGCGGACGAACACCGTGGGATTGCCGGCGTCCACCAGGGTGGCTTCCACCCGGCTGCCGTCCGGCAGCGTCAATTCGTCCACCAGCTTGCCGGTGGGGTAGAGTTCGCCGGAGCTGCCGCCGGCCGGGTCCAGGAAACGCAGCCGGATCGGCGCGCCGGGAAAGGCGACGCCGTCGATGCGGTAGTCGCCTTGCCAGACCGGCTGGCCGTGCATGATTTCCAGTTCGGCGACGATGCGCTTGCCGACATTGGCTTGCCAGATGCCGATGGAGGCCACGCCGTCGCGCGGCTCCACCAGTTTTTCCATCACCGCGAACAGCGGCACTGCGGCGCTGAGGTTGCCGCAGTTGCCGGACCAGTCTATCAGCGCGTGTTCTATCGACACGTGGCCGAACAGGCAATCGACGTCGCAATCGTCGCGCCGCGACGGGCTGAGTATCATCACCTTGCTGGTGCTGGCCCGGCCGGTGCCCAGGCCGTCGATCTGCTTGCCGTGCGGGTCCGGGCTGCCGATGGCGCGCAAGAGCATGCGTTCCCAGGAGGAGGTGTCCTCGGGCAGCGCGTCGGCGCGGATGAACAGACCCTTGCTGGTGCCGCCGCGCATCAGCGTGGACGGCAGACGGTAGATCGCGGCCATGTCAGTGCGTCTCCAGTTGCTCCTTGCGGACGGCGATGGCGCGGGTCCGGGCGCGATCTATCGCTTCCGGCAGCGTGCGCTTGTCTTCCCACTGGCGGGCGATGCCGCCGGCGTCCACCGCCAGCGCCGCGTCCAGCAGCGCGGACAGGTAGTCCGCCTGCGGATAGGGCCGGTCGTGGAAGCCCAGGCGTCCGCGCGCGTCCGCGCGGCAGGCGTCCAGCATCAGCAAGAAGCGTTCCGGCCGCCGCAAGGCGTCGGTTTGCTTGAACAATCTCAATATTGTGCTTGGCTTCAATTCGAAAGCACAGTGTACTTTGGTATGGCTCAACAGCGTGACGCGCGCCAGGTCGCGGCAGTCGGCCGGCACCCGCAAACGCTGACACAGCGTCAGCAGCGGGGCTTCGCCGGCGGCCTCGTGGCCGATGTGGCGCGGCAGCACGTCCGCCGGCGTCAGCGCCTTGCCCAGGTCATGGGTCAGCGCGGCGAAGCGCGCCGCCAGCGGCAGGCCTTGCTCGGCGGCGCAGTCCAGCGCCCGCATCACGTGGTCGCCGGTGTCGATTTCCGGGTGGTGGTCGGCCCGCTGCGGCACGCCGAACAGCGCGTCCAGCTCCGGCAGCACGCGGGCGAGGGCGCCGCAGGCGCGCAGGACCAGGAACATGCGCGACGGCCGCTCCTCCATCAGGCCCTTGGCCAGCTCCTGCCACACTCGCTCCGCCACCAGGGCGTCGGCTTCGCCGTCCGCCACCATTTGCCGCATCAGCGCCATGGTGTCCTCGGCCACGGCGAAGCCGAAACGGGCGGCGAAGCGCGCCAGCCGCAGGATGCGCACCGGGTCTTCGGCGAAGGCGGGGCTGACGTGGCGCAGGACGCCGGCCTCGAGGTCGCGCCGGCCGTGGTAGGGATCGATCAGGCTGCCGTCCGCCGCCTCGGCGATGGCGTTGATGGTCAGGTCGCGTCGGGCCAGATCCTGCTCCAGCGTCACGTCCGGCGCGGCGTAGACGGCAAAGCCGTGGTAGCCCTTGCCGGTTTTGCGCTCGGTGCGCGCCAGCGCGTATTCCTCGTGGGTGTCCGGGTGCAGGAACACCGGAAAGTCCTTGCCCACCGGCTTATAGCCCAGCGCCAGCATCTCTTGCGGGCTGGCGCCCACCACCACCCAGTCGCGGTCTTTCACCGGCAGTTTCAGCAGGCGGTCGCGCACGGCGCCGCCGACGATATAGCATTGCATTGATCCGTTTCCCGTTCAGCGCGCGATCTGGCGGCGGTAGGCGGACATCTGCAGATTGAATTCCTCCGTGCCCAGCAAGGCCGGCGCCAGCGCTTCCAGCGCCGTGGGGCTGAAGCCCAGCAGAGCGGCGGGGAAGGGCTGGTCGCTGACATTGTCCACGCTCAGCGAGCGCACATTGTCGCGGCTGATCAGCGCGGGACCGGGCAGGCATTCCATCAATGCGGCCTGCAGCATGGCCAGGCCCTGCGGCAGCGCGATCACCGGGCGCGGCTTGCCGATATGGCGGCCCACCAGGCTTACCAGTTCGGCCAGCGTGTAAACGCCGGGGCCGGCCAGGTCCAGGCTTTGGCCGATGGCGGCGCGGCGCGACAGGCAGGCCGCCACCGCGTGGGCGACGTCGCCGGCCCAGATCGGCGCGAAGCGCGTCTTTGCGCCGGCCAAGGGCAGAAAGGGCGCTTTGCGCAGCAGGCCGGCGAACATATTGAGGAAGCTGTCGCCGTGGCCGAACACCACGGACGGCCGCAAGAGGGTCCATTCCAGGCCGCTTTCGCGCACGCGCGCCTCGGCGCGGCCCTTGCTTTGCTGGTACAGGCTGGGGCCGCGCTCGTCGGCGCCCAGCGCGCTGATGTGGATCAGCCGGCGCACGCCCTGGCTGCGGCAGGCCGCGATCACCTTCTCGGTCAATTGCACATGGGCTTTGTCGAACTGCGCGGCGCTGCCGTGCAGGATGCCCACCATATTGATCACCGCGTCATGGTCGGAAATCAGTTGTTCCAGCGCTTCCGGACGGTGGATGTCCGCTTCCACCAGCTGCGCGCCGGGCAGCACCAGCAGCGAGGCCTTGGCGCGTTCGCGCCGGCGGGTGGCGATGGTCAGCTGGCAGTCTTGTTCGGTCAGCCGTTCCGCGATGTAGCTGCCGATGAAGCCGCTGCCGCCGATGACGCAGATGCGTTGATAAGTCATGGGTTCCCTTTCTTCGAGCCTGTTCAAAGCCTGCTGCGCGTTGGCGATACGGCGTTAAAAACGATTTCGAAATGCTCATGCACCGCATGTACATTCCGCTTTCTCTATCGTTTTTGTCTCGCTCTCGCTCGCTAGCCCTTGAACAGGTTCTTTATGGTACTTGTGGGAGGGCGCGCCGCCCTTGGGCGGCGCAGGCTTTCAGCGGGACGGCACCACGCCCATCCGGTTTTTCAGCGAGATGTTGGCGTGGCCGAAGGTGCTGGAGTAATAAGCGGCGTTGGCCATCACTTTCTGCACGTAGTCGCGGGTCTCGGTGAAGGGGATGGTTTCGGCATAGATGGTGCCGTCCAGCGTGCGGTCCGCCTGCCAGGCGCGCGCGCGCCCCGGGCCGGCGTTGTAGGCGGCGGTGGCCATCACTTCGTTGCTGGACAAGCTGTCCAGCACGTAGCGCAGATACCAGGTGCCCAGTTGTACATTGGTTTCGATGTCGTTGACCGCGTATTGGCCCAGGCCGATTTTCTTGGCCACCCATTTGGCGGTGGCCGGCATCAGCTGCATCAGGCCGGAAGCGCCAACGCCGGAGCGCGCCATGGTGATGAAGCGGCTTTCCTGGCGGATCAGGCCGTAGATCCAGGCGTCGTCGATGTCCAGTTGCTTGGCGTAGCGCTGGGTGACGTCGCGGTAGGGCGTCAGGTAGCGCAAGGAGTAATCGTGTTCTTCCTTGGTGCGTTCGGCGCTGTAGATGGCCATATCGTAGAAGCTGGCGCGGCGGCCCACTTCGGCGGCGGCCAGCAGTTCGATGTCGCTGCGGTTGCGCATCGCCCAGCGCCATTCGCGCTGCGCGTCCGCGCGGAACTCGGGCTTGACGTGGCGTTCGGCCAGCTCCAGCAGCGCCAGCGCGCGTTTGATCGCCGGTTCCTCGCTCATCTGCTTGATGTCGTCCTTGGCCGGGCCGCTTTTGCTGGCCGGGGTGGACAGGCTGTTGCCCAGTTCTTCCAGCGACAGCAGCGCGTAGTAGTTGTGGCCGATGCTGGCCTGGCTGAACAGCGGCGTCGCCTCGTTCTGCCGGCCCAGCTGTTGCAGCGAGCGGCCGCGCCAGTAGCGCCAGGCCGGTTTGGCGCTGACGGTGACAGGCATGGCGCGGATGATTTTCTCCAGCTGGGTCCATTGCTCCAGGCGCAGCGCCGAGCGCGCCCACCATTCCCATTGCTCGGAGGTCAGCTGGTCGGCGTCGGCCTTGTCGAACCACTGCAGCGCTTGCGCCGCCTGCTGTTTGCGCGCGGACAGCAGCGCCAGTTGGCCCCAGGCGAAGCCGGCGCGTTCCTTGCTCAAGGACTTTTCGTGATCGAGCAGTTTGCCCAGGCCGTTGCTGATATTGGCCTTGCCCTTGATCACGATGTCGTAGACCGCCGCTTCCTGGCCGCCGGGGGTCGACAGATCGGCGTTGGCCGGCTTGCTGAGCGCGGCGTTGTCCAGCGGCAGGCCGGTGTTGGCGGCCAGTTGGCGCGCCTGGCTCAGGTAGTTGCCGGCCAGGAGCAGGCGGGCGCGCTGCCACAGCCAGTCGCGCTTCACGACGCCGCGGCGCGCGGCCTCGGCGATCAGGCGGTTGCAGCCTTCCGGCAACGGACGGCTTTCCAGGAAGCGGTCCAGATCCGTCGGCGCCTTGCCCTGATTCAGCTCGTTGAGCTGACCGTAGCAGCTGGATTCTTCGTCCCGGCCTTCCAGCGGCAGTTTTTTCCACTCCGCGGCGAAGCGGCTCCAGCTTTCGCGCGCGGCCAGCTTTTTCAGCCATTCGTTGCGCACGCGCTCCGGCATCAGGCCTTCGTCCACGCGGGCCAGGAAGTTCTGGGCCGGGCCGTCGTCGTCGCCGTCCAGCGCCTTGAGCGCCAGCCAGTAAGCCGGGTAGTCCTTCAAGGGGTAGTTGGACGGCATGCCGCCCGCCAGGCTGGCCAACTGGCCCAGCTTGTTGCCGCGAAAGGCGTCGCGGGCGGCGATCAGTTCGTCGTCGGCGCCGGCGAAGGCGGGCAGGGCGGCCGTCAGCGCCAGGCTGAGGGCGAGCATGCGGCTGGGGGCGGTGAATGTCATAGGGTTCATGATCCGGTTTCGTCTTTATTATCCGGCGCGGGGCGCCGCTTTGGTTCAGACCCGCGCGCGGCGGGTAAATTCTTCGCGTCCTATTTGCGCCAGAAGGCCGGCGTGAACAGGATCAGCAGGGTAAACACTTCCAGCCGGCCCAGGAGCATGGCCAGGCTGCAAGTCCATATCTGGAAGTCGGACAGCGACGCGTAGTTCGACGCCGGCCCGACCACGCCGAGCCCGGGCCCGGCATTGTTGATCGAGGCGATCACCGCGGTGAAGGCGCTGAGAAAATCCAGGCCGCTGGCGATCAGCGCGAAGCTTAGTATCACTATGCACATGCAGTAGACAAATATGAAGCCCATTACCGACAGCATCACGTCTTGCGGCACCACTTTGCCGCCTATTTTCACCGGGCGCACCGCCGCCGGATGCAGCAGCCGCGTCATTTCATTGACGCTTTGCTTGCTCAACATCAGGGTGCGCACCATCTTGATGCCGCCGCCGGTGGAGCCGGAGCAGGCGGTGACGCTGGACAGGAAGAGCATCCACAATGGCACGAAGATAGGCCAGCGCGCGTAGTCCACGCTGGCGAAGCCGCTGTCGGTGGCGATGGAGATCAGATTGAAGCTGACGTGGCGCAGCGCGGTGGGGAAGTCGTAGACGCGGTGGGCCCACAGATAGGCGCTCATCGCCAGAATGCTGCCCAGCAGCAGCCACAACATGGCCTTGGCCTCCGGGTCGCGCAGATAGGCGCGCAGCGAGCGCTGACGCAGCGCCAGGAAGTGGGTGGCGAAGTTCATCGCGCCGACTATCATGCCGAAGCTCAGGATCAGTTCCACCGGCAGGGAGTCGAATGCGCCCACGCTGCTGTCCCGGGTGGAGAAGCCGCCCAGGGACAGCGCGGCGAAGGCGTGGCACACCGCGTCCAGCCAGCTCAGGCCGGCGGCTTTCAGGGCCAGGGCCACCGCCAGCGTCCAGCCGCTGTAGACCAGCCACAGGTTCTTGGCGGTTTCGGTGATGCGCGGCGCCAGCTTGCTGTCCTTCATCGGCCCCGGCGTTTCCGCCTTGTACAGCTGCATGCCGCCGATGCCGAGGATGGGCAGGATGGCCACCGCCAGCACGATGATGCCCATGCCGCCCATCCAATTGAGGAAGTGGCGCCAGAAGTTGAGCGAGGCCGGCAGGGCGTCCAGGCCGCTGATCACGGTGGAGCCGGTGGTGGTGAGGCCGGACATCGCCTCGAAGAAGGCGTGGCTGAAGGACATGTCCGGCCGCGCCAGCATGAAGGGGAAGGAGGCGGTGATGGCGAAGCCCACCCACAGCGTGGTGACCAGGATGAAGCCGTCGCGCGGCTTCAGTTCGCGCTGGTAGCGGCGGGTGGCGGACCACAAGGCGAGGCCGATGGCCAGGCCGGCCACGGCGGCGGTGACGAAGGTGTCCAGCGCGCCGTCGCGGTACAGGATGGAGACCAGCGCCGGCGCGAGGAAGGTGCAGGAGAACAGCATGATCAGCTTGGATAGCACATAGAGGATGGCGAGTATCTTGCGCATGTCTCAGTCCCGCGGCTGGTAGAACTCGAGCGGCAAGCCGTCCGGATCCGCGCAGAAGAAAAAGCGCGCGCCGGTGTATTCGTCCACGCGGACATCCTCCACCTTCACGCCCTCGGCCAGCAGGCTTTGGCGACAGGCGGCGAGATCGGCGCAGGCGAAGGCCAGGTGGCGCAGGCCGCAGGCCTCCGGCCGCGTGGGGCGCGGCGGCGGCGAGGGAAAGCTGAACAGTTCCAGCTGGCCGCCGCCCGGCGCGGCCAGGTCCAGCTTCCAGGACTGGCGCTCGGCGCGCCAGTGCTCGGCCAGGATGGGCAGGCCGAGGACGCGGTGGTAGAAGTCGCGCGAGCGGGCGTAATCGGAGGCGATGATCGCCACGTGGTGCAGGCCGGTCAGATGCATGGTCACAGAAAGCCCAGTTTGACCTGAATGAGTTTTTCCACCTGGCGGATCACCCGGCGGCGCGACAGGAAGATGATCAGATGGTCGCCGTTTTCCACCGTCAGATCGTGGTGCGCCATCAGCACCTGTTCGCCGCGGATGGCCGCCACGATGTGGCTGCCGTGCGGCATGTCGATCTGCTCGATGCGGCGGCCGGTCAGCCGCGATTGCTGCGCGTCGCCGTGGATGATGACTTCCATCGCCTCCGACGCGCCGCGGCGCAGCGGGTGCACCGCCTCCACGTCGCCCTGGCGGATATGGGCCAGGATGGAGCCTATGGTGGACAGGTGGGGCGAAATCACGATGTCGATGCGGTGGCCTTCCAGCAGGTCCACATAGCTGGTGCGGTTGACCAGGGCCACCACCCGGCGCGCGCCCATGCGCTTGGCCAGCAGCGTGGACATGATGTTGTCCTCGTCGTCGTTGGTCAGCGCGCAGAACACATCCATCTCGTCCACGTTCTCGGCGTCCAGCAGCTCTTCGTCGGTGGCCTCGCCGCGCAGCACCAGCGCGTGTTCCAGCCGTTCCGCCAGCCATTGCGCGCGTTCCGGCCGCGCTTCTATCACTTTGACGCTGAAATCGTTCTCCAGCAGCTTGGCCAGCCGGTAGCCGATATTGCCGCCGCCGGCGATCATGATGCGCCGCAAGGGCCGCTCGCTGAAGCGCAGCTCCTTGAGCATGGCCTGCACGTGCTCGCGCGCGGCGACGAAGAAGACCTCGTCGCCTTCCTCCAGCACGGTGTCGCCGTCCGGCACCAAAAGCGTGTCCCGGCGGTGGACGGCGCAGACGCGGCAATCCGCGTCCGGCATGTGTTCGCGTATATGGCGCAGCGGCATGCCCAGCAGCTTGCCGCCGGAGTGGGCGCGGGACACCACCAGTTGCAGCTTGCCGTCGGCGAAGTCCAGCACTTGCAGCGCGCCGGGGTAGGTGAACAACTGATAGATGTGGTCGGTGACGATCTGTTCCGGACAGATGGCGGATTCGATGCCGAAGTGGGCGAGCGGATCGCCGTGCTCGGATTCCAGGTAATCGCTGGAGCGGATGCGGGCGATGCGGGTGGGGATGTTGAAACAGGCTTCGGCCATTTTGCAGGCCACCAGATTGGTTTCGTCGTCGCGGGTCAGCGCCAGCACCATGTCGCTGTCCGCCGCGCCTGCATCGGCCAGCACCTGAGGATGGGCGGCGTTGCCGGCCACGGTGCGGATGTCCAGCCTGTCCTGCAGCTGTTTGAGCCGCGCGGCGTTTTGATCCACCACTGTGATGTCGTTGTTTTCCGAAAGCAGGTTTTCCGCCACATTGGCGCCGACCTGTCCGCCGCCGAGAATCAGAATCTTCACCGCGTTGGCCTGATTGTTGGTTTGTTTATGCAATTTTAACGGTTAGCGCGGCCGCTTGCTTGTCGATTAAAAAAGCAAATCAGCAGCCTTGCCACAATCAATTAGACGAATTTGCTCTTAGCTATCAGAATGCATCCATCGATTTATTAAACCTGTCAGTCAATCCAAACAAGGAGTCTCGCCATGTTGCAAAACCGTGAAGGCCAACGCGTACCGAATGTCACTTTCCGTGTTCGTGACAACAACGAGTGGAAAGATGTCAGCACCGCCGAACTGTTCGACGGCAAAACCGTAGCGGTGTTTTCGCTGCCGGGCGCGTTCACCCCCACATGTTCCTCCACCCACCTGCCGCGCTTCAATGAGCTGGCGCCGGCCTTCTTCGCCAACGGCGTGGACGCCATCCTCTGCGTATCGGTCAACGACACCTTCGTGATGAACGAATGGGCCAAGGATCAGGAAGCGCAGAACCTGGTGATGATCCCGGACGGCAACGGCGATTTCACCGCGGGCATGGGCATGCTGGTGGACAAGCAGGACCTGGGCTTCGGCAAGCGCAGCTGGCGCTACTCCATGCTGGTGAAGGACGGCGTGGTGGACAAGATGTTCATCGAGCCGCAAGAGCCGGGCGATCCGTTCAAGGTGTCCGACGCCGACACTCTGCTGGACTACGTCAATCCCAGCGCCAAGAAGCCGGACCAAGTGGTGGTGTTCTCCAAGACGGGTTGCCCGCACTGCGCGCGCGCCAAGGCGGTGCTGAGCGAAAACGGCTACGACTTCGTCGAAGTGCCGCTGGACAACAAGGTGCGCGGCAAGGTGCTGGGCGCCGTGGCCGGCAAGATGACCGCGCCGCAGGTGTTCATCAACGGCCAACTGATCGGCTCCGCCGACGAAGTGGAAAAGTACTTCTCCAAGTAAGCCTCAACCGTGTTCGTCCCCGGTGGCTCGGGCCCTGATGCCACCGGAGTTGTTGCGGGCCGGATGCTCCGTCCGGCCCTTTTTTTACCGGGATACGAGACGGCATGCCCAGCGTGCCGTGCCGTATCCCGATACCGAAAGGAATGAAATGCATACCTTGAACATCGATGTCGCCGTGATCGGCGCCGGCACCGCCGGCCTCGCAGCCTACCGCGCCGCCAAGGCTCGCGGCGCCAGCGCCGTGGTGATTGAAGGCGGTCCTTACGGCACCACTTGCGCCCGCGTCGGCTGCATGCCGTCCAAGCTGCTGATCGCCGCCGCCGAGGCCGCGCACGAACTGCGTCACAGCGCGCCTTTCGGCGTGCATGTGGACGGGGACGTGCGCATCGACGGCCGCGAGGTGATGGACCGCGTCAAGCGCGAGCGCGACCGTTTCGTCGGCTTCGTGCTCAAGGGCGTGGAAAGCATTCCGCCGCAAGACCGGCTGCGCGGCTACGCGCGCTTCATCGACAACACCACCTTGCAAGTGGACGAGCACACGCTGGTGCAGGCGCGCCGCGTGGTGATCGCCACCGGTTCCTCGCCCTTGATCCCGCCGCCGTTCCAGGTGTTCGGCGACAGATTGATCATCAACGACGATGTGTTCGATTGGGACACGCTGCCGGACAGCGTGGCGGTGTTCGGCCCCGGCGTTATCGGTCTGGAACTGGGGCAGGCGCTGTCCCGCCTGGGCGTCAAGGTGCGCGTGTTCGGCCGCGGCGGCGGCGTCGGCCCGCTGTCGGACCCCGCTGTGCGCGACTACGCCAGCCGGGCGCTGGGCCGGGAGTTCTATCTGGACCCGGACGCCAAGGTGCTGGAAATGGGCCTGGTCGACGACAAGGCGCAAATCCGCTACGTCAATCTGGACGGCGAAGAAGTCTGCGAGCGTTTCGATTACGTGCTGGCCGCCACCGGCCGGGCGCCCAATGTGCGCGGTCTGGCGCTGGAAAACGCCGGCCTGGAACTGGACACGGGCGGCGTGCCCAAGTTCGATCCGCGGACGCTACAGTGCGGGAATTCGCCGATTTTCATCGCCGGCGACGCCAACAACATCCTGCCGCTGTTGCACGAGGCCGCCGACGAAGGCAAGACCGCCGGCGACAATGCCGCGCAGTATCCGGCAGTACAGCCCGGCCTGCGCCGCTCCAGCATCGCCGTGGTGTTTTCCGATCCGCAGATGATGATGGTGGGCAGCCGCTTCGCCGATTTGCCGGCGGATGGCTTCGTGGCGGGCGCCGTCAGTTTTGAAGACCAGGGCCGCAGCCGGGTGATGGGCGTCAACCAGGGTCTGCTGCATGTATACGCCGAGCGCGGCAGCGGCCGCTTCCTGGGCGCGGAAATGATAGGTCCGCGCGCCGAGAACCTGGCTCACCTGCTGGCCTGGAGCCATCAGCAAGGCCTGACCGTTACCCAGATGCTGGAGATGCCCTTCTATCACCCGGTGATAGAAGAAGGCTTGCGCACCGCGCTGCGCGACGCCGCCGCCAAGCTGGCGCAAGACTGAGTCTTGCCGGCGGCATTCCCAAGCGGGATGTCGCCGTTTTTCCGCCCGTCCATGGTCCCCGCCATGGCGGGCTTTTTTGCGTCTGTCTAAGACCCGCTAACCAAACCCCTGATCCTGTGTTGCGCCTCCTTGTCGTACGGCTGGCGCTGCCTGCGTCGGCGCGCCTTGGCTCAGCTACGCTGCGCGGCTTGTTAGCGGCTCTAAGTGGAAGACCATGAGGTAAATCCTCAACAATTCTAAATATTAATATATTAATTATTTAGATTTGTTGATTTTTTTGAAGTGATGTGACTGAGGTTTGTTGTGCGTTTTTTATTTGTGAATATTGAAATGAAATTGGTGTGCTTGTTGTTTTTTTAGGAAAAATCCTATTGTAGGCATTCTTACGAAAAAGCAAGATGACCTCGCCGCGAATCAATAAGCGGATGTCGCCGGAATGGGGCGGCTGTCTTGCAAGAAAACATCGTTTAATGCGAATGATTTGATTGCGAACTTTCATCTAATTGGAGGTTGAATCGTGAAGAAGCAGAATATGATTTTGGTGGTGGCCACGGTTTTTGCCGGAGCCGCTCAATGGGCTTCGGCAAATAGCGCAGATTTGCTGATTACCGGCAAGCTGGTGCCGCCCGCGTGCACGCCGGCTTTGAGCGGCGGCGCGGTGATTGATTATGGCAATATCCCGGTGTCCAACCTGAGCAATCGTGACGCGTACACGCTGGAAGATCGCAATGTCAGCCTGACGGTGACCTGCCAAGAGGATACCGCGCTGGGCATCCGCATCACCGATGCCCGCGCGGAGAGCAAGCCCTTGCTGGTTAGCGAAATCCCGAGGCCGACTAAGCCTTCCGGTAGCCATGCGGTCGCTAGCCTCAACGAGCAAACCATGGGTTTGGGGAACGATGCGGAGGCGGGAAAACTGGGCGTTTGGTGGCTGAGCATGGAGTTTGACAAGCTGAAGGCAACCAATAGCGCGAACGCGGAGGTGGGCGATACCAAACTATTGTACTCGTCTAATAATGGCTCGAGTTGGGGGGAGACGAATACCACTCCGCTTAACTCGCATTATGGCGGCGCCAATGTCACCACTTTCGCCATCAAAGGAAAAACGATCGATACCCCTGCGGTAGCCTCCGTACATGAGTTCCCCATGGTGGTGGGGCGGCATTGAACACCAAGGGGCGCTTGAGCGTGAAGGACGACACCAAACTGGACGGCAAGGGTACTTTCACTATTTATTACCAGTGATTGGGTTACGCGAGTCGGCGCTGAATAAGTCTTGAGTCAGCGTGCTTGAATACGGGCCGGCGGCATGCTTGCCGGCCCGGTTGATACGGTTTGACGCGGTGAATCAACGCCGTCCTTGATGGAAAAGAGTTTCATATGATGCATGCGCTGAATGTGTTCGCCGTTGCGGTCCGCGGCGGCGCTATGGCCGGCGCCTTGGCGCTGGCCCTGCTGCCCGCGGCGGCCTGGTCCGCCGGCGTGGTGCCGGAAACCTCGCTGGTGGTGGTGGAGGAAGGCGACGGCGAGGGCGTGATCAACGTCAAGAATACCGACGCCCACGCCAGCCTGATGTATGTCCGGCTGGAAAACCTGCCTGAAGACCCGGAGCAGTTATTGCTGGCGACGCCGCCGATTTCCCGGGTGGAAGGCGGGGAGAAACAACTGGTCCGCTTTTTGTTGAAATCGCCGCAGCCGCTGCGGACCGAGCGGCTGATGCGGGCGTCCTTCGAGGGCATTCCCGCGGTGTCCGCCGATAAGGGGCATCGCATTCAGATGACTTTCAATCAGAACCTGCCGGTACTGATCCGTCCCAAGGGCCTGCCGCGGGAGCGGGAGCCGTGGGTCAAGCTGCAGTGGGGCCTGACGGAAGACGGCCGGGTGGAGGTCAAAAACGACAGTCCTTACGTGGTGCGCCTGTCCACGCACAAGGTGGAATTGCAGCCCGGACGGCAAGGGCTGGAGCTGCCCAAGGCCTATATCCTGCCCGGCGAGCGCTTGCAGCTGGCGTCGACCGGCCAGACGCCCTTGGACGCCACTCACGTCAAGCTGTGGCCGGCGACCAGCTACGGCTATGCGGTGGACTCCTTTACCGCGACCTTGAACTGAGCGGCCTAGCCCGTGATGAAATATCGTCAAGCAATCGTCGCCGCGCTATGCGCATCCATGCCGGTGCTGGCGGCGAACACGCCATTCGCGCTGACGGCCGAGGTGGTGCCGCCCAGCTGCACGCCCGGCTTTTCCCATAACGGCGTGGTCGATTACGGCCTCATCCCCTGGTCGGCCTTGAATCCAGGCGCGACGCTGCTGGGCGAGCGGGAGATCAGCTTGCATGTGCAGTGCGATCAGCCGGCGCTGGTGGGTTTGAGCATACGGGACAACCGCGGCGATAGCCGCGCCGGCATCGCCGCCATGGCCGGGCTTCAGACGACGGGAGCCGCATCGCCGTCGCTGCCGGCGGAGGCGGAGCAGACTCTGGGCCTGGGCCGGGACAGCCGCAAGCAAGGGCTGGGCTATTGGTGGCTGAGCCTGATCGAGGCTCATGCGGACGAGCGTCCGGCGATGCTGATGCGCAGCGCCGGCCGGCAGGAGGGCTGGTCGCAGGCCGGCGGCGAACCGCTAAACCTGCGTTACGGCTATGCCTTGGGCTCGCCGCAGCGCCAGGCGCTGCAGCCGGCCGGCACCCACGTGTTCAAGCTGCGCGTCGGCGCGGCGCTCAGGGGGCGGCAGGCGCTCAGCGCGCGCGAACCGGTGCGTTTGGACGGCCACGCCACCGTCACGGTCTTCTATCCCTGACGTCTCCATCCATCCAATCTTGGGTCCTGTTAGATGAAGTGTTCAATTGAATGGCTGCTCAGACCCATTCCGCTATTGCTGTGGCTGGCCGGGGCGTTCCCGACGGCGTCGCTGGCGGAGACCGGGGCGCGCGACGCGCCCGGCGAGGGCGTGCAGTTTGACCTGGGCGTGTTGAAGGCGAGCGGCATCGATCCCGGCGTGGCGGAGTACTTCAGCCTGGGCGCGCGCTTTGCGCCGGGCAGGAATCGGGTGTCCTTATTCGTCAACGGCGCTGGTCGCGGCGGCGCCGAGGTGAGCATAGACGAGGGCGGCCGCCTGTGCGTCGACGACGGATTCTGGACGGCAGCCGGCTTGCTGCCCGCGGACGGCCAACCGCCGGCGGAGGCCGGCTGCCGGGAGTTGACGGCTTTTTATCCGCAGGCGGTGGTCAAGCTGCGGCCGGAGCTGGCGCGGGTGGACATCCTGGCGCCCAGCGGCGCCTTGCGGCGCGAGCAGGAGCCACTGGGCGGCTACGACAGCGGCGGCACGGCCGGCCTGTTCAATTACGAGGTGCTGGCCATGCGCAGCAGCGGAGGCGGGCGGAGCCAGCAGTATCTGCAAGGTTTCACGGAAATCGGCTTCAATTGGCGGGACTGGATGGTGCGCAGCCGGCAAAGCTTCGCGCGCAACGAGGCGAGCAATCGTTTCCAGTATCTGTACAGCTATGCGCAGAAGACCCTGGTGGACAGCAAGGCCATCCTGCAAGTGGGCGAGTTGTCGCTGAACAACCCCCTGTTTGCCGGCGTGAATTTCTCCGGCGCGCAGTGGCTGCCGCAAGGGGCCTTGCTGCAGCGCGGCAATCGGCCGCAGGTCAGGGGCATCGCCCAGAGCGAGGCCCGGGTGGAGGTGAGGCAGGCCGGCGCTTTGGTGTACAGCACGCTGGTGCCGCCCGGCGCTTTCGAATTGAACGATGTGCCCATCCTGTCGGCGGGCTTCGATCTGAATGTCACCGTCTCCGAAAGCGATGGCGGCCAGCACGCCTTCACCGTGCCGGCGGCGGCGTTTTTCGCCAGCCCGGGCGGCGACGTCGAGGGCTTCAATATGGCGGCGGGCAAGATGCGTCAGTTTGGCGGCCAGGACGGCGACACGCCGTGGTTGTTCTCCGGCAGCCGCAGTTGGCGGCTGGGCCGGGAACTGGACCTCAGCCTGGGCGGCCTGTGGTCCGAACGCTTTCATTCCGTCGGCGGGGCCTTGTCTTATCTGTTGAGCCCTGGGCTGGTGGCCGGCATGCGCGCGGTGGCCTCCCGCGACGGCGAGGCGGGACGGAGCGGCGCGCAATACAGCGCGTCCTTGAGCGCGAGCTGGGGCGAGCGCCTGTCCGGCGCGTTGAACCTGAGCCGGCAGAGCGCCCACTTTCGCACGCTGTCGGATTACGCGGCTCGTCAACAAGAGGCGCCGGCCGCGCTGACGCAGTACGGTCTGTCCCTGTCCTACCACCATGAATTCATGGGCGCGTTCAGCCTGGGCGCGACCCGCTCGCATCACGGCGGCGACGCCTCGCAGCGCTTGAACGGCGGCTGGTCGCGGCGGATGTGGGGCGCCAATGTCTCTTTGAACGTGGGCCGAGATTTGAGTCGGGGCGCGGGCGCGCATCGCAATCAGTTTTACTTGAACGTGGATCTGCCGCTGGAGCGCGCCAGCCTGAGCGCGTATCTGCAACGCTATGGCCAAAGCCAAACTTTGGGGAGCAGCTACCGCGAAGTTGTCAGCGACAGCTTGAATTACGGCGTGGCGGTGGATCGCGACGCGGACCGGAACAGCACCGGCTTCAACGGCAATCTGCACTGGATTCCGCGTTACGCCCAGCTGGGCCTGGGCATGAGCCAGCGCGGCGGCGCGCAGTCGTACAACGCCAGCCTGCGCGGCGGCGCGCTGCTGCATGAGGGCGGACTGACCTTCTCGCCCTATCCGCTGCGCGACAGCGTCGGGGTGCTGTCGGTGGGCGGCTTGCCCGGCGTGAAGTTCAGCACGCCCAGCGGCCCGGTGTGGAGCGATGGCGACGGCCATGCGGTATTGGCCAATCTGAACGCTTACGCCGATACCCGAGTGGAACTGCAGACGCCTAGCCTGCCGCGCAATGCGGACGTGGCGAACGGCTTGAAAGTGGTGCGCGCCGGGCATGGCTCGGTCAGCCGGGCGGAGTTCTCGGTGCTCAAGACCCAGCGCTTGCTGATCCAGATCGCGGCGGAGGACGGCGAGGCCTTGGCGTCCGGCCTGAGCGTGGTGGATGGGGAAGGGCGTTTCATCACGCTCACCGGGAGCGGGGGCGAGGTGTTTCTGGATCAGGCGACCGCGCGGAACGGGCTGTATGTGGAGTCTCCGCCAAGGCGGCGCTGTCGCTTGGACTATGTCTTGCCGGACGAAGACGTTTCCGCCTTGTACCAAACCGTCAGGGCGCGCTGCGCGCCGGGTTCGCTGCTTGAAGCGGACGCGTCGGAGCGCGGCGCCGGAGACCGAGGAGTTGAGGGATGAGCATGGGGAAATGGGTTTTGATGGCGCTGACGGCCTTGAGCGCCGGCGCGGCGGCCGAGGAAGGGCCGTGCGCGTTGAGCTTGAGCACGCCCAATCTGGACTATGGCGTGCTGCCCTTGGCCGCCTTGCGAGAGGGCTTCGGCCGGGGCGCGCCGGGGGGCGGCCTAGAGGCGCGTACCTTGAGTTTGCAGGCCGTTTGCGAAGAGCCCCGGGCTTTGGCCCTGCGTTTCAACGGCCCGGCGGCGGACGCGGCCTCGTTCCGCTTCGGGCCTCAGGGCGCGGCGCGCCTGATCTTGCGCGCGGCGACGCTGGATGGCCGCGACGCCTATTTCCGCGTGGAGGGGGAGAGCGGCGGCGAGCGCCTGCGCTCAGCCCCGCTACGCCCCGGCCAACTGGTGCGGGTGTATCCGGACAGCGGCGGCGGGACGGGGCGGGCCTTGCGCTTGGAGCTGGAAGTCCAGCCGCTCTTGCCGGCCGGCGCGGCGCATGCCCGCGAGCGGGAGCGCTGGCGGATGGACGGAGTGTTCGAACTGCAGGCCTCCGCCGCGGAATGAAGCGCCGGCCTCAGTCGCGCAGCGCGCGCAGCCAGTCCAGCCGCTGTCGCCAGATCACCGGCGCGGCGCTGAGCAGGTGCAGGGTGGCCAGGATGTTGAGCGCGGCGGTGGCCAGCAGCAGGATGGCGATGCTGTCGTAAAGCTTCAGCGCCAGCGCGCTGCCGATGGCGGCGGCCACCATGTAGAAGCCGTTGGCGATATTGTTGGCGGCCACGGCCTGAGAGCGGAAATCGTCCGGGCTGGCGGTTTGCAGCCAGGTGTACAGCGGCACGGTGAAGAAGCCGCCGAAGAAGCCCAGCAGCGCCACGTCGACCATATTGCGCCAGCTGCCGGCGCGGGCCAGGTAATCGGCGAGGCCGATCAGCTCGCCGCGGTAGTGCGGCAGCGCGGACAGCGCCAGATCGCCGCCGAACAGCGTCATGCCGACGCTGCCCACCAGCACCATGCCCAATTGCAGTTTGCCTTGCGACAGCTTGGCGCACACCACCGAACCCAGGCCGATGCCGATGGAGAACAAGGCCAGCAGCAGGGTGTAGACGGCGGCGTCCCCGCCCAGATGCAGGCGGGTGAAGGTGGGCAGCTGGGTGGTGTAGACCGCGCCCATCAGCCAGAACCAGGAAATGCCGAGGATGGCGCAGCGCACGTCGCGGAGGCGCCAGGCGTCGCGCATCAGCAGCACGGAGTCTTTGAGGAAGTTGAAGGACAGCTTCAGCTGCGGCGCGCCGGGCCGGGCTGGCGGCATCTCGCGGCTGGCGCCGTAACCCAGCATGGCGGTGGCCAGCAAGGTGGCGGTGATCAGCAGAGGGCCGCCGGTGGTCAGCATGCTGCCGCCGATCTGGCCGATCAGGATGGCGAGAAAAGTGCCCATCTCGATCAGGCCGTTGCCGCCCACCAGTTCTTGTTCTTTCAGATATTGCGGCAGCACCGAGTATTTGAGCGGGCCGAAAAAGGCGGAGTGGGCGCCCATCAGGAACAGCGCGGAAAGCAAGAGGCCGGCGGAGTGCAGGAAGAAGCCGGTTCCGGCCAGCAGCATGATGGCGATCTCGGCCAGCTTGATCCAGCGGGCGATGGCGGCCTTGTCGTAGCGCTCCGACAATTTGCCGGCGGTGGCGGAAAACAGGAAAAAGGGCAGGATGAACACGCCGGCGGCCAGATTGACCAGTTGTTCCGGCGGCAGCCCGGCCAGGCTGAGTCCGTGAAAGCTGATCAGCACCACGATGGCGGTTTTCAGCAGATTGTCGTTGAAGGCGCCCAGGAACTGGGTGCCGAACAGCGGGAAGAAGCGCCGGGTGGCGAAGAAGGAAAAGCCTGCTTTCACGGGGATGCCGATCTTGTGTCATGAGCCGGAAACGCATGCTAGCGGATTCGCGCCGGCCTGTCAGCCGAGTGGCGGCGGGTTTTCCGTATAATGCGGCGCATGAAGCTACGTCTGTGTTGTTGCCTATTGATCTGCCACGCGGCCTGGGCCGGCGAGCTGTCGTCGCGGCTGGACGCCGCCTTGGCCGAATCGCGGCCGGCGCGGTCTTTGGCGCTGACGCGGATTCAGTCGCTGGACGAGGGGCTGATCGCGCCGGCGTCGTTGCAGCCGGCCTGGTCCCGCTACAGCCTGCGCGCCTTGCGGCAGCTGGAGGCGCACGAGCGTCGCTGCGAGGGGGATCTGTCTGCCCTGCCGGCGCTGTGGCGGGATTTCGAACGTCGGCGCTGCGCGGACGGACGTCTGCCAGACGACTGGCTGCGCCTGCATCCGGTTCATCCCTTGGGCGGCAGCAGCGCCGCGCACTGGCGGCAGGGCCGGCCGCGGGCGGCGGTGGCGGACTGGCTGCATGTGCGCGAACGCGACGACGATCTGGGGCTGTTGGGCGGGCTGTCGGACGACAATCTGGACGCCTTGCTGGCCGGCGCGCGTTGGCTGTGGCAGGACGGCGCGCTGTGGCGG
Source organism: Chromobacterium sp. Beijing (assembly GCF_021496765.1). Classification (NCBI taxonomy): domain Bacteria; kingdom Pseudomonadati; phylum Pseudomonadota; class Betaproteobacteria; order Neisseriales; family Chromobacteriaceae; genus Chromobacterium; species Chromobacterium sp. Beijing. Next base: position 1,920,728 of record NZ_CP053750.1, on the reverse strand, counting down.
CTGCGGGACGGCCAATGGCGGCTGTACCCGGCCGCCGCCTGGCGGGAACGGGCGGAAGCGGCCGGGGTCAGGGTGTCCGCGGCCGGCGCGGGCGCCTGCGCGGAGCGCCAGGACGGACTGTGCTTGAACCCGACGCCGGCGCCGGCCTGGCCCTGGCGGGCTTTACTGGCGGGCCTCGCCGGGCTGGCGCTGGCCGCCGGCGGCTGGCTGGCCTGGCAGCGGCGGCGCCTGGAACGGGAGCGGCGTTTCGCCTTGCAGATGCTCACTCATGAATTGCGCACCCCCATCGCCGGCCTGGCCGGCGTGGTGGAGGGGCTGCGCCGGGATTTCGACCGCCTGCCGGATTCCGCTCAAGATCAGTTCGGACATTTGGCCGGCGGCGTCAGCCGCCTGCGTCAGTTGGCCGAAGCCAGTCGCCATTACTTGTCCGCCGAACGCCTGGACGAAGGGCGGCAAGCGGTGCGGCTGGCGGAATGGCTGGACGCGATCACGGAGCGGCATCAGGCCGCGTTTTGTCTGAATGAGGACGCGACTGTGCTGTTGCCGGCCTATTGGCTGGGCTTGTGCCTGGACAATTTGCTGGCCAACGCGCGCCGGCATGGCCGGCCGCCCTGGCGCGTGCTGGCGGATTGGGACGGCCGCAATTTGACGCTGACGGTGTGCGACGGCGGCCGCCTGAGGGATTACCGGCTGCGCCGACTGGCGCGGCGCGACGGCGGCGGCGAGGGCATGGGGCTGGGCCTGGCCATCGTCCGGCGGGTGCTGAAGCGGCTGGGCGGCCGGTTGAGCCTGTCCGGGCCGCCCACGCGCTTTAGCTTGCAACTGCCCGTCAAGCGGGCGCCGCGACAGGATTCCCCGCGATGAACACCTTGCTCTTGATTGAAGACGACGCAACGCTGGGCGACGGCCTGAGCCGCTTTCTGGAGGACGCGGGTTATCGCTGCCTGTGGCTGCGGCGGGCGGAGGACGCGGCCGCGCAGTGGCTGCGCGCCGATCTGGTCATCCTGGATCGCAGCCTGCCGGACGGCGACAGCCTGCGGCATTTGCCCGGCTGGCTGGCGCAGAAAGCCTTGCCGGTGATCGTGCTGACGGCGCGGGTGGAGGTGGGCGACCGGGTGGCCGGGCTGGAGGCGGGCGCGCGCGACTATCTGAGCAAGCCTTTCGCCCATGCCGAGTTGCTGGCGCGGATTCGCGCCCAGTTGCGGCCTTTGGGCGACGGCAGTCTGAGCCTGGGGGCCTTGAGCCTGCAGCCGGCCAGGCAATCGGCGAACTGGCAAGGACGGGAGGTGGCGTTGACGCGCACCGAGTTCGAACTGCTGGCGTTGTTGGCGCGCATGGCCGGACGAGTGATGAGCCGCGACGAATTGCTGAATCAGGTCTGGGGCTACGACAGCTTTCCGTCCACGCGCACCGTGGACACTCACATCCTGCAACTGCGGCAGAAGCTGCCCGGCATCGCCATCGAAACCGTGCGCGGCGTCGGCTACCGTTTGGAGAAGATCTGATGCTGCGCGCATGGTGTTTGTGGCTGGCGCTGGCCGCGCCGGCCGTCGCGGATCCGCTGGCGGCCTTGAACCGCGCCTTGCTGGGCGCGGACGACGCGGCCGCCTGGCAGGCGCTGTCCGAGAGCTGGCCGGCCTTGCGCAGCCAGGCGCAGCGGCAAGCCTGGGCGCAGGCCTTGGCGGCGCTGAGCGCCGAGCACTGCGGCAAGGACGCGCCGCTGACGCTGCCGGCTTGGCTGCCGCAGCTGACGCTGGAGCTGGCGCAGCGCGACATGCCGCTGGCGCGCGCCTACCGGGTGGTGCTGAGCGGCCGCGGCGCGCTGGAGGACGCCCGGCTATTGGACGCTCAGGGGCATGATCTGCTGCGCGGCGGTTTGCTGGAGCGGGAAGACGGCCAAGGCTTCCGCCTGGAAAGCGCGGACCTGAGCCGGCCCCTGGCAGCGGGCGCTTACCGCTTGCAGCTCAGCGCCGCCGGCCGGCAATGGCAGGCCGAGCTGGCCTTGCCTGAGGTGGCCAATCTGGATTGGCTGTCGCGCAGCCCGCTGGCGGTGTCGCGCTTGCCGCCGCCGCGCGCGGCCTGCGCCCAGCCCTGGCTGGAGCAATCGCTGTTGCGTCGCAGCGACTACGGCTTTGTCTGGTGGCGGCGGCGCGAGCTGGGCGAGGCGCTGCGCTGGCCGCCCGGCCGGGGCGAGCTATGGCAGAGCGTGGCCCTGGTGCGCGCCGAGGCGCGCGGCCAATTGGTGTTGAGGCTGGCGCACCGTCAGGTGGGGCCGCGCTGAAATCCTGACATTGGCCTGACAATCGGGGCGGCCTTTGCCTTTTTAATCTCTCCGTCTTGATTCCCATACGGAGAGTGCCCGCAATGCCGATATCCCCTCATTCCCTTGTTTTTGCGCTGGCGGCGATGTGTCTGCCCCTGAGCGCCTGGGCGCAGATCCGGCTGGAGAACGCGCAATGGAGGGTGGCGCTGGACCCGGCCACTCTGGCGGTGACCGCGACACCGGCCGGACAGCCGCCGCTGGCGGTGTCGAGCGGCGGCCCGGCGCGCGCGGTGGCGGATCTGAACGCGGATGCGGCCGGCGCCGCCTGGTCCTGGGAGCGCGGCCGTTATCGTTTGAGCGCGCGCCTGGACGGGCCGGACCTGACGCTGACGGTTCAGGCCGGAGCCGGCGCAGCGGAGACCGTGCCGCTGCTGCGGCAGCCGGCGGCGGCGATGGGGCGCGGCTTGCTGCTGCCCTTGGCCGAGGGCAGTTATGCGCCGGCCGGCGACCCGCTGTGGCTGGATTTCCTGCCGCGCTTCGCCGGCGACGGGCTAAACACCTCGGAAAACCTCAGCCTGCCCTTGTGGGGCATGGACTACGGCGCGAGCAGCCTGCATTGGCTGCTGCTCAATCCCTTCAACAACCGTTTGAAGGTAAGCCGGGACGGCGCCGGCCTGGGGCTGGCGCTCAGCCATGATTTCAACGCCTTGAACCGGCGGGAGCCGATGACCTTGCTCTTGCATCTGGCGGACGGGGACCTCTTGGCCGGGGCCAAGCGTTATCGGCAATGGCTGATCGGGGCGGGGCGTTTCGAAAGCCTGGCCGACAAGATGCACGCGCAGCCGGAAACCGCCAAGCTGGTGGGCGCCAGCCATGTCTATCTATGGGGCAACGATTTGCTGGGCGCGGAGGATGTGCGCGACTGGGGACGCTGGCTGAGCTTGCTGCGCGGCGACAGCGCGCTGGCGCGGCGGCTGAGAGGGCGCTTCGACGCCGAAGCCGCCGCGGCGCTGCGGACGGCCTCGGCCCGGCCCGACGCCTACCAGCGCCGGGTGCTGTTGGCGGCCTTCAATCAGGCGGCCACGGCGGAGGCGCGCGCCGGCTGGTTGAGCGCCGCGCCGGCGTGGAACAAGCTGGCCGAGCCTTACCGCCGCCTGCGGCGCGAGGTGAGGGAAGTGTTCGGCGCGGCCTTGGGCGAGCCTGACGATTGGGGCGGCGGCTTGTCGCTCCGCACACTGCGGGCCTTGCGCGCGGCCGGCCTGGAGCGCCTGTGGCTGGGCATGGACAATTGGGAGGGCGGCTTGTGGCAGCCGCAAGCGATGAAGGCGGGCGTGCGCGCCGGCTATCTGATGGCGGCCTACGATTCCTATGAAACCGCCTTGCCGCCGGGGCAGCGCGAGGATTGGCTGACGGCGCAGCAGGGCGCCGCCGCGTACCGGAACTGCGGCATTACCTTGGTCAGCGGCCGGCGCAAGAGCGGGTTCCAGCAGTCCGGCTATTACACCAACCCGGATTGCGTGCGGCCGGTCTTGCGTCAGCGCAGCCAGGCGCTGCATCAGGCGCTGGGTTTCAACAGCTGGTTTCTGGACGCCTACGCCACCGGCATGGTGTTCGACGATCACAGCCCCGGCCGGCGGACCAGCCAGGCCGGCGTGGCGGCCGGCAATGAACGCAGCATGGCCTGGGTGCGGGACCGCTTCGGCGTGCCGGTGGGTTCGGAAAACGGCAACGCCGCCACCTCGCGCGGCATCGCCTTCGCGCACGGCATGCAGGTGCCGGTGCTGGGCTGGGGCGATCCTGATCTGCAGAAAAATCCCAAATCGCCGTACTTCCTGGGCCGCTGGTTTCCGGCGAATCAGCCTGAGGTGTTTTTTCGCTCCGTGCCCCTGAAACAGCCGTATCTGAATATTTACTACCAGCCGGGCTACCGCTTGCCGCTTTACCAGGCGGCGTTCCACGACTCCATCGTCACCAGCAATCACTGGCTGTACGACAACCTGAAGTTCAGCAACGCCTATGCCGACAATCTGCTGACGCAATGGCTGTACAACACGCCGCCGCTCTGGCACCTGAGCGCGGAGAGCCTGGAGAAGCGGCTGCCGCTGATGCGCTGCGCCGATCAGGTGTTCCGGCCGCTGCACCGGAAACTGGCGACCCAGGCCATGACTGGTTTTGCCTGGCTGACGCCGGACCGCTTGTCGCAACAGACCCGCTTTGCGGACGGCAGCCGCTTGACGGTGAATTTCAGCGCCGAGCCGCGGCAGCTGGAAGGACGCGAACTGGCCGGCCGGGCGATGCGGGTGCAACTGTCCGGGCAGCCGGAGCGCACGGTTTCCTTAAAGGACTGCGAGCCGTCTCCGGCCTGATGGACTGCGGTTTGGCCCGGTGTTCCGCAGGCATGAGTTAAATGCATTGATTTAATCGTCTATCTGATTTTTACACATGTCATAAAAATATCGTGCCACACAGCGCATTGGCAAAATGACAACGCGCCGCTGTAAACGCCACAGCGGCGGCCTGCGCGCCGCCATCGGGCGTAAGCCTTTGCCGGCGGCCTTTCCGGCCGATGGCGGCGCGGCGGTTTTCATCCAGGACGCCGCCGTGGGCGGAAAGACGGTATGTGACGATTCATGATGCCGATTGACCGTCTGTAATAAATGCTCCAAGCATCGTGTCAGGCCATATGACAAATAGTCTGCGGCTGGATGATCTGCCGAAAGCGTGTCTAGAGAAGCGCGCTAGGCAGGTTAGACACATGACTGGAGAAATCATGAGAACTAGCAAGAAGAAGTTGGTGCTGGCCCTGGCCCTGGCAGGCCTGGGCGGCCAAGCCGGCAGCGTTTGGGCGGCGGAATCGAGCAGCGGCACCCTGGACCGGGTGGAAATCACCGGGTCCAACATCAAGCGCAGCATCAAGCAGGAAAAAGCGCTGCCGGTGACGGTGGTTCGCACCGAGGAAATGAGCAAGCAGGGCTTCACCACGGTGGAGCAGGTGGTGAATTCGCTGGCCAGCAACCAGTCCAGCATGGTGGGCGCTTCGTCGGTGCAGACGGTGTCGGGCGGCGCCTCCTACGCCAGCCTGCGCGGCCTGGGCTCGCAGTACACGCTGGTGCTGCTGGACGGCCGCCGCGTCGCCAGCCAGGCGATTGGCGGCTACGCCACGGATTTGAACGCCATCCCGCTGTCGGCGATTGAGCGCATCGAGGTGCTGCGCGACGGCGCCTCCGCCATCTACGGCACCGACGCCATCGGCGGCGTGATCAACTTCATCACCAAGAAAAGTTATCAGGGCGTGACGGTGGCGGGCGAGCTGGTGTCCACCGACCACAAGGGCGGCAATACCGGCAGCGCCAGCATCACCGCCGGCATCGGCGATCTGAACAAGGACGGCTACAACGTTTACGGCTCCCTGAGTTATCAGAAGCTGGACGCCATCACCACGCTGAACCGTTCCTTCGCCAACAAATACCTGACCGCGGACAATCTGAGCGGCCGGGTCTTCCCGTCCAACTTCACCTACAAGGGCAACGCCTACAACCCGACGGCGCCGAATTGCAAACCGCCGTACGCCAAGCCGATAGACGCCAACTCCTGTGGCGAGAACGCCACCCTCTACATGGACTTGACGCCGGAGGTGGAGCAACTGACCGCCTTCGCCAAGGGCACCAAGCAGATTGGGGAACATACCCTGTCGCTGCAGTACATGGGGGCGCGCAATCTGAGCACCACGCGCATCTCGCCGGCGCCGCTGGCCAAGATCGCCACCCTGAAGGCGGGCGACAAGTATTATCCGACCCATTTGCCGGACGGCACGCCCACCGACGGCAGCGACGTGGTGATCAACTCGCGCGCGGTGCCGCTGGGGCCGCGCGTGACCGAGAGCCTGTCCACCACGCAGCGGCTGGCTTTCAACGCCGAGGGCTTGCTGGCGGGCTGGGATTACCGCGGTGGGGTGGCCTACTCCGAGAACAAGACCATCATCAATTACAAGTCCGGCTATGTGCACGGCGACAAGATCGCCGCCGCCTTCCAGGACGGCACCATCAACCCCTTCGGCGATTCCGCGCCTGGCGCCTGGCAGAGCACCGAGCTGAAGGGCGACGGCTGGATCGCCAAATATCAGACGGTGATGGCGGACTTCAAGGTCAGCAAGGAGGTGTTTCAGTTGCCGGCCGGCATGGTGGCGACGGCTTTCGGCGTGGAAACCCGGCGTGAGAAACTGGACAGCCAGATCCAGGACATCGCCCAGTTCGCGCTGGGCTCCGGCATCGCCGATTCCAAGTCCACCAGCGGCAGCCGCGGCGTGACCGCGGCCTATGTCGAAGCGGATATCCCCATCTTCAAGAACTTCGACGCCCAGCTGGCGGCGCGTTACGACCGCTACACCGACTTCGGCAGCTCCTTCAACCCCAAGATCGCCGTCAAGTATCAGCCTATCCCCCAGGTTTTATTCCGCTCCTCGGCCAGCAAGGGCTTCCGCGCGCCGACGCTGTACGACGTGTTCACGCCCAACAGCAAGACCTACACTGCCAACAAGTTCAACGACCCCTTGCGCTGCCCGGGCGGCACGCCGGCCAACGGCGGCAATAAGGTGGATGATTGCAACACCCAGTTCGAAGCTTTGCAGGGCGGCAACAACAATTTGTCGCCGGAGAAGGCCAGCTCGCTGACCTTCGGCATCGTGATCGAGCCGATCAAGGAAATCACCGCCAGCGCGGACTTCTGGTGGACCACGGTGAAGGACACCATCGGCGCGCTGGATCCGGGCGTGATTTTCGCCGATCCGGGCAAGTACGCGGACAAGTTCGTGCGCAACCCCGACGGTTCGCTCAATCATGTGATCACCACCACCCAGAACCTGGGCACTCTGAGCGCGGCCGGCGTGGACATCAGTCTGGCTTTCCGTCTGCCCAAGATGGCTTGGGGCAATTTCGGCGTCAATCTGGACGGCACCTACACCTCCAAGTACCAGCAGCAGATGGAGCCCAAGGGCCCTTATCTGAGTTCGCTGGGCGGTTGGTATCAGAATATTCTGCAGCCGACCTTGCGCTGGAAGCACAGCCTGGCGTTCAACTGGGCCCGGGGGCCGTGGAGCGGGGTATTGGTGCAGAATTACTCGTCCGGCTACACCGACCTGAATCCCAACGATGAAGGCCATAATGTGCGCCCGTACTCCAACTGGAACCTGTCCGGCAGTTATGTGTGGGACAAGAAGCTGACCATTACCGCTGGCATCCGCAATCTGTTCGACCAGGAGCCGCCGTTCAGCAACCAGACCAAAACCTTCCAGTACGGCTTTGACCCGGTGGTGGCGGACCCGGTGGGGCGCGCCTACTTCCTGAAAGCCAGCTACAAGCTCTAAGCCTCGCCAAGGCGGTTTGATCAAGCCCCGTCGCGCCGTTTGGCGCGGCGGGGTTTTATGTTTTTGGAATGAATTTGGCTGGTGGTATGCAGCTAAGTTGGCGTGGTTTAGATTGGATGTGAATGTTTTTTTACATGCCTGCCATTAAAAAAACGAATGCATAAGTTTTTGCAAAATTAGTCTAATCTGAAATTCTTGTACGAATTTGTCGTAAAAATGCAAAAAAGCAACAATGGCAAGTTGTTCTCACTATGGAAAATGACATGGAATTAGCGGCTTTCTGTAAAAGCTGCTGGCAAAAATCAGGGGTATAGTCTATTGATTTTCAAGCGCTAACATGATTTTTGCGCATTTCTCCGTCAAAAGGCGCGTTTAAACGGGGCGCCGGACGAGCAGGATCGCCCCTCAACAAATATTGACGGGGGGCAACAATCCTTAACACACTCGAAACACGGTCATGACGTTCGATTGTCGACGACCTGCAGTATCCAGCAAACGTTCGTCAGAAGCGCTGCTGGTTTCCGTGTGCAGTTAAGGAGAAATCAAGTTGAGAAGTCAAAAGAAGCAGCTAGTGCTTGCCCTGGCCATGGCCGGCATGGCGAGCCATGCGCCGTTCGCATTCGCCGCTGAGGCGAACTCCGGTCAACTGGACCGGGTGGAGATCACCGGTTCCAACATCAAGCGCAGCATCAAGCAGGAAAAGGCGCTGCCCGTCACCATTCTCAAAACCGAAGATTTGGCCAAGCAAGGGCTGACCACGGTGGAGCAGGTGGTCAACAGCATCGCCGCCAACCAGTCGTCGCAAGGGGCGGCAGCTGCCGTGGGCGCCTCCACAGGTGGCGCTGCGTTTGCCAGCTTGCGCGGCCTGGGTAATCAATACACGCTGGTGTTGCTGGATGGCCGTCGCATGGCCAATCAGGCGATTGACGGCACCTCCGCCGACCTGAACGCCATCCCGTTGTCCGTGATTGACCGCGTGGAGGTGTTGCTGGACGGCGCCTCCGCCATCTACGGCACCGACGCCATCGGCGGCGTGATGAACTTCATCACCAAGAAGAGCTTGAAGGGCTTCAGCATTGGAGGCAGTTTTTCCAATCCGCAGCATGGCGGCGGCGATGATAAAAACATCAATGTTTCCTATGGCTATGGCGATTTGGGCAACGACGGTTTCAATATTTACGGCGCCATCGATTACCAGAAGAAAGACCCTGTGATGGCATCTCAGCGCGGCTTTGCTTCGCTGATCAATAAAGATACCGGTTCAAGTCCCAATGCCTGGCCTGGCAACTATGTGGATGGGGTTACTGGGGACTTAATGACTCCATCCGCACCGAATTGCCGGCCGCCGTTCTCCACGTTCAATGGCGAAAACTGCCAGGAATATTACTCGCTGTACCCCAGCATTATTCCGGAGGTAGAGCAGGTGTCCGGCGTGATCAAGGCCACTAAACGCATTGGCGACAATCACGAGTTGTCGCTGCAATACACCCGTACTGAAACCACCACCACCTCCCAAAACGCGCCGTTGCCGACCGGGGGCGACATCACCCGCGCCAATGCGGTGGATCCGAGCAAGCGTGACCAGTTGTATGTGCGCACCATTCCGTTGGGTAATCGTGTGACTGAAGCCAATTCAGTCACCCAGCGCCTGATGCTGAATATGGAGGGCTTGATTGCAGGTTGGGATTACCGCGCCGGCATCGGTCGTTCGGAAAACTTGGTCAAGGAAAACCTGAACTCCGGCTACGTCAGCAAGAGCAAGATGCAGTCCGCGGTCGACAGCGGCGCTTTGGATCCGTTCGATTTGTCCGGCAACAATCTGGCGGCTTGGCGTTCGGTCAGCATGACCGGTCAGACCAAGGAAGCCAAGTCCACCATCGACATGGCCGACATCAAGGCCAGCCGCGAAGTGTTGCAACTGCCGGCCGGCATGATGGCCATCGCTTTTGGCGCGGAAGTACGCCGCGAGTCCTTGAGCACGGTCTACAACAAAGCGGTGACCCGCGACGCGCTGAGCACCGGTCAGAACAAGACGGAGGACGCCGCCGGCAGCCGTAATTCCTACTCGTTGTACGGTGAGGCGGATATTCCTGTTCTGAAGAACCTGGACGCGCAATTGGCCGCGCGTTACGACCACTACAGCGATTCCGGCAGCTCCTTCAATCCCAAGGTGGCGATGAAGTACCAGCCGTTGCCGCAGCTGATGTTCCGCTCCTCCGCCAGCACCGGTTTCCGCGCGCCGTCTCTGTACAATATGCACAAGCCTAACCAGTTGCAGCTGACAGGCCGCGCCTATGTGGATTACGGTGCTTGTCCCAATGGCAAAACCCCGGTGCCGGGCGCGAACGCCTTGGCATGCCAGAGCATTCAGCGCGATATCCGTTACGGCGGTAACAAGAATCTGGAGCCGGAGAAGTCGTCCTCCTTGTCCTTTGGCATCGTAATCGAGCCGGTGAAGAGCTTTACCGCCAGTGCCGACTTCTGGTGGACCATGATCAAGAATCAGATCAATGTCATCCCGGAAGACACCATCTTCGCCAACCCGTCCAAATATTCGGATCGTTTCATCCGCGATAGCAACGGCAATCTGTCTTATTTGGTCGATGACTATTCCAACCTGGGCAACCTCAGTGCCGCCGGGGTGGATATCAAGATGAACTGGCTGCTGCCCAGAACCGCGATTGGCACTTTCAATGCTTCTCTGGATGGCACCTATCTGTCCAAGTACTCCTACCAGAAAGAGAAAGAAGGCCCGTACTTCAGCAACTTGGGGTCTTACATTGATGCGAATGGCCCTGCTTTCCGCTGGCAGCACACTCTGTCGATGAACTGGTCGCTGGGTGCTTGGAGCGGGGTGCTGGCGCAGAATTACCGTTCGGGCTACACCGACAGCAACTCGAAGAAAGGTCAGAACAATACTGTGCGGCCTTACTCCACGTGGAATCTGTCTGGATCCTACGCTTGGAACAAGCAACTGACCGTGACCGCCGGCATCAAGAACCTGTTCGATCAAGAGCCTCCGTACTCCAATCAAAGCGATACCACGCCGCGTAGCTACGATCCGCGCTTTACCGATCCGATGGGCCGTTCCTTCTTCCTCAAGGCTAATTACAAGCTCTAAGGCGGCGGGAAACTGGATGGGGCGGACTGGGGTCCGTCCCGTTCTCGGGCCCGGCGGCGCGCCGCCGCCGGGCGAATCAGAAGACAGTGGATATAAACATGACGAGCATCACAGCCAGAGGAATCGGCGGTCCCCCGCCCAAGCGCCGCATCGCGGGCTTGGTCGGCGTGATCGTCTTCCATGCACTGTTGATCTACGCGCTGGTGTCGGGCCTGGCCCAGGGCGTGGTCAAAGTGATCCAGCAAAAAGTGGAAGTGGCGGTCATCAGCGAACCGCCGCCGCCTCCGCCGCCTCCGCCCCCCAAGATAGAAAAGGTGGTGCAGCCCACCGCCGCGCCCAAGCCGCAGGCCTATGTGCCGCCGGTGGTCAATCCGCCGCCGGTCACCTCCACGGCCAACGCGATCCAGTCCACCACCTCGGACCCGGCGCCGCAGCCGGCGCCCACCCCCGCCCCGGCGGTGGAGGCGCCCAAGGGCCCGGTGTCGGCCAAGGCCAACTGCACCCAGCTGCAAGCCCCGGAATACCCGAGCAAGGCGCAGCAGGACGAGATCCAGGGCGTGGTGCGCGTGGCCTTCCAGGTGGGCGACAACGGCCGCTTCAGCCACATCGCCAACATCTCGTTCGACGGCGGCATCCCGCCGCGTTACCGCAGCGGCTTCCAGTCGGCGATCAGCGCCGCGCTGCAAGGCTATAGCTGCAAACCCAACAGCCTGTTGAGCCAGGAATTCGGCTTCAAACTCGACTCCGGCGAATGAGCGCGAGCGCGCCTCGACCGGAGCACAGCAACTCTTAGGAGAACCAAAGCATGACCAAGACCACTCGCACCGCCTTCGCCGCCCTGGCCCTGCTGGCCAGCCTGCCTGTCCTGGCCGCCGAAACCGCGCACGTGACCAGCAACCCGTACGGCATCGACGCCCTGTGGGCGCAAGGCGACATCGTCGCGCGCGGCACCCTGATCATTCTGCTGATCATGTCCGCGGCCACCTGGTACGTGGGCATCGTCAAACTGCTGGAACAGCGCCGCCTGCTGAAGCAAGGCCGCGAACTGCTGGCGTCTCACGGCGCGGAACTGCAAAAACGCGCGAGCGAACTGGCCGACGAAGGCATGTTCAGCGCGGTGGCGGCGGCCGGCATTGACGCGGCGGCCGAACACAAGGGCGAACTGGCCGGCCGCGTGGACCTCAACACCTGGGTGTCGATGGCCATCTCCGACGCGGTGGACTCCGCCAGCCACCATATGCAAAACGGCCTGTCGGTGGTGGCCACCGTGGGTTCCACCGCTCCGTTCGTCGGCCTGTTCGGCACGGTATGGGGCATTTACCACGCGCTGACCGCGATCGGCATGTCCGGCCAGGCGTCCATCGACAAAGTGGCGGGCCCGGTGGGCGAGGCGCTGATCATGACCGCGATCGGTCTGGGCGTGGCGGTGCCGGCGGTGCTGGGATACAACTGGCTGGTGCGTCGCAACAAGCTGGTGCTGGACATGGTGCGCGTGGTGGCCGGCCGCCTGCACGCCAGCCTGCTGAACGCGCGCTGAGGCGACGGCGATGAAGGGGCGCAACGCAAGATTCGGCCAAGGCCACGGCAAGGGCGACGAAGACGCGGTGATGTCCGCGATCAACACCACGCCGCTGGTGGACGTGATGCTGGTGCTGCTGATCATCTTCCTGATCACGGTGCCGGTGGTGACGCAGACGGTGAAGATGGCCTTGCCGAAGGAAAGCAATATCCCGACGCAGACCAAGCCGGAGAACATCGTGCTGGGGGTGGACACCGGCAACACCATTTACTGGAACACCACGCCGGTGAAGACGCAGGAAGAACTGCTGGCGCGGCTGGTGAAGGAGGCGAAGAAGGAGCCGCAGCCGGAAGTGCACATCCGTGGGGATCTGGCGGCGAAGTACAGCCCGATCGGCCGGATCGTGCTGGCGGTGCAGCAGGCGGGCATCGTGAAGATCGCCTTTATTACCGAACCGCCGCCGCGCAACTAGAAGGGAGAGCAAGATGGGAATGAACGTAGGCTCGTCCGACGACGAGCTGATGGTGGAGATGAACACCACGCCCTTGATCGACGTGATGCTGGTGCTGCTGATCATGTTGATCATCACGATTCCGATCCAGACGCACGCGGTGAAGCTGGACATGCCGGTGAGCAGTCCGGCGAAGCCGATGGAGAAGCCGGTGGTGGTGCAGATCGACATTGCGGCGGACAACGGGATCTTGTGGAACGGGGAGCGTTTGGTGAACCGGGAGGCTTTGGAGAAGAAGCTGACGGAAGCGGCGGCGCGGGCGCCGCAGCCGGAGTTCCACATCAAGCCGAACAAGGACGCGGGGTATGAGCCGGTGGCGATGGTGCTGGCGGAATCTCAGCGTTTGGGTGTGACTAAATTGGGCATTGTGGGCTCCGAGCAGTTTGTGCAGTGAGCCCGCGAGTCCGGCCAAGGCACGCTTTATATAACTTGTCTTGATCCATATATTGTCTTTGTCATGAAATTGATGTTTGACCCTTTGTGAGGAAAAGGCAGCCTTCGGGCTGCCTTTATTTCGCAATTGCGAGCCGGCCCGGCATTTTCACCGGAACCAAAACAAGGAAAACAGGGCCGCAGAGAAATGGAGTGAAAGGAACCCCGATGAAAATGAAGTTAGCCCTGATGGCCGCCAGCCTGTTGCTGGCTTGGCAAGCGCAAGCCAGCGCCGTGTCCGGCATCGACAAACAGCATTTCGACAGCGCGGTGCGTCCGCAAGACGATATCTATCACGCGGTCAACGGCGCCTGGGTCAAGCACGCGGTGTTGCCGGCGTCCGAAGACAACGACGGCGCTTTCAAGCAATTGCGCGATCTGAGCCTGGAGCGCAGCCGCAAGCTGATAGAGGAGGCCGCCGCCAAGCCGAAGGCGTCGGCTGAGGCGCAAAAGATCGGCGATCTGTATCACAGCTTCATGGACGAGGCCGCGCTGGACAAGCTGGGCCTGACGCCGATGCGCGGCGAACTGACGGCCATCGCCGCCTTGAAGGACAAGAGCGCCTTGGCGGCCTGGATGGGCGCGGCGCAGGGCCTGGGCGTGCAACAGCCCTTGGCTTTTTACGTTGAAGCGGACGCCAAGGACGCGCGCCAATACCTGGCCGGCCTGTATCAGAACGGCCTGAGCATGCCGGACCGCGACTACTATCTGGGCAAGGACGCGCGCTTCGAGAAGGCGCGCCAGGCTTATCGCGCCTATCTGGTCAAACTATTCAAGCTGGGCGGCTACGCCGACGCGGAGCAGCGCGCCCAGCGCGTGTTCGCGCTGGAAACCAAGCTGGCGGAAGCCCAGTGGAGCAAGGTGCAGAACCGGGACCCGCAAAAGACTTACAACAAGATGAGCGTGGCCGAGCTGAAAAAGCGGGCGCCGGGCTTTGACTGGCAGGCTTTCCTGGACGCGGCCGAGGCCGGCGGCATCAGCGCCGTCAACGTCAATCAGCCCAGCTACGCAGAAGCCTGGGCCAAGCTGGCGGCCGCGTTGCCGCTGCAAGACTGGCAGGATTATCTGACGGCGCAGACGCTGGACGCCTACGCGCCTTATCTGGACGGCGTCCTGGCGCAGACCCGTTTCGATTTTCACGGCAAGGCGCTGGCCGGCACGCTGGAGCAACAGCCGCGCTGGAAGCGCGGGGTGAAGGCGGTGGAGGGCAATCTGGGCGAAGCCCTGGGCAAGCTCTATGTGCAGGCTTACTTCCCGCCGGAGTCCAAGGCCAAGATGGGAGCGCTGGTGGGCAATCTGATGAAGGCCTACGCCCAGAGCATAGACACGCTCAGCTGGATGAGCCCGGCCACCAAGAAGGCCGCGCAGGAAAAACTGTCCAAATACATGCTGAAGATAGGCTATCCCAACAAGTGGAGAGACTACGGCGGCCTGGAGATCAAGCGGGACGATCTGGTGGGCAATATCAAGCGCGGCTCGATGTTCGAATACCGCCGCATGCTGGCCCGCTTGGGCAAGCCGGTGGACCGCGAAGAGTGGGGGATGACGCCGCAAACCGTCAACGCCTACTACAATCCGTCGCTGAACGAAATCGTGTTTCCGGCCGCCATTCTGCAGCCGCCGTTCTTTGACGCCAAGGCGGACGACGCCGCCAATTACGGCGGCATCGGCGCGGTGATCGGCCATGAAATCAGTCACGGTTTCGACGATCAGGGCAGCCAATTCGACGGCGACGGCAATATGCGCAATTGGTGGACGGCGGAAGACCGGGCCCGTTTCGACCAGCTGACCGGCAAGCTGGTGGCGCAGTACAGCGGCTACGAACCCTTGCCGGGCAAGCATATCAACGGCGAACTGACGCTGGGGGAGAACATCGCCGACAACGCCGGCCTGCAAATCGCCTACAAAGCCTACCTGCTGTCCCTGGACGGCAAGCGCGCGCCGACGATAGACGGCATGAGCGGCGACCAGCGTTTCTTCTACGGTTTCGCCCAAGTGTGGCGCACCAAGATTCGCGGCGAGGCCTTGTTGTCGCGTTTGGTGACCGATCCGCATTCGCCGGGGGAGTTCCGCGCCATCGGCGCGGCGAGCAATAGCGACGCCTTCGCCGAAACCTTCGAGGTTAAGCCCGGCGACAAGATGTTCAAGCCCCAGGACGAGCGCATTCGCATTTGGTAAGCGCCGGCGCAATGCCCGCCGCGCGTCGGCGGGCTGGAAAAAGCCGGGATCTCCCGGCTTTTTCAATGGCAGGCGCGTAGCATGGCTGCAATCTGGCGGGCGCATAGTGGCTTGGGCGGGCTAAAGGCCAGATTGCGGCCCGGCGGTCTCGGTCCCGGCCGAGGGCTCGGAGCAAAAACTCTAAAAAAATGGATTTTCCCACAATGCGGGGGATAATGCCCGCCAGCATTCAGGAGAGATAGGCTGATTTAATGAAGTGCGTTGACGATTTCAGACTGCGGCTGGGCAAGCAGGAGCTGGTGCCCATCATGATAGGCGGCATGGGTGTGGACATCTCCACCTCGGCGCTGGCGCTGGAAGCGGCCAGGCTGGGCGGCGTGGGCCATATTTCCGACGCCATGGTGCCCACGGTGACCGACCGCCGCTTCAACACCAAATACGTCAAAGACAAGCTCAAGCAGTACAAATTCAATGTCGAGAACAGCGACAAATCCGTCGTGCAGTTCGACTTGGGCCTGCTGGCCGAGGCCACCCGCATGCATGTGGGCAAGACCATGGAAGCCAAACGCGGCGACGGCCTGGTCTTCATCAACTGCATGGAAAAGCTGACCATGAACGCGCCCAAGGAAACCTTGCGCACGCGCATGCACGCCGCGCTGGACGCCGGCATCGACGGCATCACCCTGGCCGCCGGTCTGCACCTGGGCTCCTTCGCGCTGATGGAAGACCACCCGCGCTTTCGCGACGCCAAACTCGGCATCATCGTCTCCTCGCTGCGCGCCCTACAGCTCTTCCTGAAAAAGAGCGCGCGCAGCAACCGCTTGCCGGACTACGTGGTGGTGGAAGGCCCGCTGGCCGGCGGCCACCTCGGCTTCGGCATGGACTGGGCGCAATACGATCTGGCCGCCATCGTCGTGGAAATCCGCGACTGGCTGCGGGCGGAACAACTGGATATCCCGCTGATTCCGGCCGGCGGCGTGTTCACCGGCAGCGATGCGACCCAGTTCCTGGAAATGGGCGCCGGCGCGGTGCAAGTGGCCACCCGCTTCACCGTGGCGCGCGAATGCGGCCTGCCGGAGAAGGTGCAGCAGGAATACTTCAAGGCCAACGAGGACGACATCGAAGTCAACCAGCTGTCGCCCACCGGCTATCCGATGCGGATGATCAAGCACTGTCCGGCCATCGGCGACGGCATCCGGCCCAATTGCGAGGCCTACGGCTATCTGCTGGACGCCAAGGGCGGCTGTTCCTATATCGAGGCCTATAACCGCGAAGTGGCCGCCCACCCCGGCGAGCGCCGCATCAAGGTGTGGGACAAGACCTGTTTGTGCACGCAGATGCGCAATTTCGATTGCTGGACCTGCGGCCACAACGCCTATCGTCTCAAAGACACCACAGTCCGGCGCGAAGACGGCGGCTATCAACTGCTTAGCGCCGAGCACGTGTTCCACGACTACCAATACAGCAAGGATCACAAAATCGCCTTGCCGGAGCTGGAGAGCATTGTTCTGGCTTGAGCGGAACAAGACGCGGCAGACTAAAAACCGGAAGCGAGGCTTCCGGTTTTTTTATGTGTTACGTATTTTCACGTAGTTACCTTGTGATTGTCATTATTTAAAATGGGAACATAAATACCATTTAAATAATTTAAAATAATCACTCTAAGTCTCCGTGAACCATACCCTGATTCAGGCCGCCGTTTTGGGCGGCTTTCTTGTTCCTGCCGCCAGCGCCGCCGCGCTGGATGAACACATTCTTCGGCATCAGCAACAACAACTGGAGCAGCAGCGGGAAGAGCTGCAACGGCGGCCCGACGTGCTCCAATCTCCATCCGCGCCCAGTCCCGCCGCTCTGCCCGCCGCTGCGGGGGCTCATGAAGGCGCGTGTTTCACGGTGAGGCAAATCGCGCTGGAGGGCATGCCCGTCGCCTGGCGCGGCTGGCTGCCTGCGGCGGCGGCCCGCTGGCAAGGCCAATGCCTGGGCTTGGCCCAACTGGACCAAGTGGTGGCGGAGCTGAGCAATGCGATGGTGGAGCGAGGCTATGTCACCAGCCGGGTGTATCTGCCGGAGCAAAACCTGACGCAGGGGCGCTTGCGGCTGGCGGTGGTGCCCGGCCGCATCCATCAAATCCGGCTCAAGGAAGGGCTGGGCGACCGCGGCCTGGCGTCGGCCTTTCCGCTTGGCACCGGCGACATTCTCAATGTGCGCGCGCTGGAGCAGGGGCTGGAGCAATTGGGGCGGGTGCCCACCCAGCAGGCGACGATGGAAATCGTCCCCGGAGAACAGCCGGGCGAAAGCGATGTGGCGGTCAGCCGCAGCCGCGCGGGCCAGCTGACCGGGCAACTGAGCCTGGACGACAGCGGCCAGCCCGCCACCGGCAGGCTGCAGAGCAACGCCAGCCTGCTGCTGGGCGGCGCCACCGGCTTCAACGACCTGCTGTCCCTGTCCTGGAGTCAGGACGCCGAGCATATCGCCCACCCGCTGAGCCAGGCGCATACCGTGTCCTGGCTGCTGCCCTGGGGCGATTGGACCGCCTTCGCCAGCTATAGCGCGTTCGCTTACCGGCAAACGGTGCAGGGCGTCAACCAATCCTTCTCTTCCAGCGGCCATAGCCGCAATACCCTGCTGTCGCTGGCGCGTTTGCTTCACCGAGACCAGAGCAGCAAGACCGAACTCAAGGCCAGCCTGACCCGCAAGGCCTCGCGCAGTTTTATCGAAGACGCGGAAATCGCGCAGCAGCGCCGCGATCTGACCATCGCCGGCCTGGAGCTGAGCCATCGCCGCTATCTGGGCGAAGCGGTGCTGGACGCCTCGCTGGCGTATCAGCGCGGCATCGGCGGCTGGGGCGCGCAAAACGAAGAGCAAACGGCCGCCTCCGGCTTCACCGCCCGCCATGAGCTGTTTCAAAGCCGTCTGGCCTTGCAGCTGCCGCTGCGCTTGGGCAGCCAAACCTGGCGTTGGAGCAGCGAACTGCGCGGCCAGTACAGCGCCGATCCGCTGCTGCCTTCGGAACAGTTTTCCATCGGCAGCCGTTACACCGTGCGCGGCTTCAACAGCAACAGCCTCAGCGGCCGCGGCGGCCTGTACTGGCGCAATGAGTTGAGCGCGCCGCTGCCGGCCTTGGCCGGCGCGCAGCTGGAAGGCTATCTGGGCCTGGACGCCGGCCGGGTGTCGCATCCGGCTTACGCCGACGACAGCAGCCGCAGCCTTTCCGGCTGGGCCGCCGGCCTGCGCGCGCAGTTGGCGGGCAAACTCAGCGCCGAACTCAGCCACGAACGCGCAATGCGCCAGCCGCAAGGCTGGAACCGGCCCGCCATCACCCATTTCAACCTGACCCTGCTCTGGCAATAAGCCCGTTTTGCCGAGCTCCCGGCCTTGAGCGTGCGTTCAAGGCCGAGCCCTGTCCCGTTTCGACGACGCCATCATGAATAAAACACTCTATCGCATCATCTTCAACCAAGCGCGCGGCCAACTGATGGCGGTGCAGGAAACCGCAAGCGGGCAGGGCAAGGGCGGCGGCCGCGGCCAGAATGTGGCGGGGGCGAGATTCGCCGCCGCGCGCGGTTTCGGCTTCAAACTATGCGCGCTGTGGGTGGGCGTCAGCCTGGGCAGCGTCGCGCTGGCGGCGGACATCGCGGCGGATCCCGGCGCGGCGGCCGGCAAACGGCCGACGGTGATTCAGGCCAACAACGGGTTGCCGGTGGTGCAGATCGCCGCCCCCACCGCCGCCGGCGTGTCCCACAACCAGTACCAGCAGTTCAACGTCGGCCCCAAAGGGGCGGTGCTCAACAACAGCGCGCAAGTCGTCAATACCCAGCTGGCCGGCTATGTCGGCGGCAATCCCAATCTGGCCGGCGGCAGCGCCCGCATCATCCTCAACGAAGTCACCCACGCCAACCCCTCGCAGTTGAACGGTTATCTGGAAGTGGCGGGCCAGCGCGCGCAAGTGGTGGTGGCCAACCCATGGGGCATCACTTGCAGCGGCTGCGGCTTCATCAATACTCAGCAAGCGATGCTGAGCACCGGCACGCCGCAACTCAACGCCCAGGGCGCGCTGACCGGTTTTCAGGTCAACGGCGGCGCCGTCAATATCAGCGGCGCCGGCCTGAACGCCGGCAATGTCGATAAATTCGCCATCATCAGCCGCGCGCTGCAAGTGAACGCCGACCTGCACGCCAAGCAGTTGGAGCTGGTGCTGGGCCGCAACCAGGTTGACGCCGACACCCTGCAGGCGCGATCGCTGGCGGCCGACGGTTCCGCCGCGCCGGCCTTCGCGCTGGACGTGGCGCAACTGGGCGGCATGTACGCCCACGCCATCCGCCTGGTGGGCACCGAGGCCGGGGTGGGCGTCAAGCAGCAAGGCGAGATGGCGGCGCGGGCCGGCGATCTACAGCTGAGCAGCGCCGGCGACCTGGTGCTGAAGGGCAAGACTTTCAGCCAGCAGGACATCAAGCTCAACAGCGGCGGCAAGCTGGAACACAGCGGCCAGACCCGCAGCCAGGGCGCCTTGCAAGTGACCGCCGCCGACACGGCCCAACTGGAAGGCAGCCTGACGGCGGGCGGTGGGCTGGGTCTGGAAGCGGCCGCGGTGGCGGGCAAGGGCAGCGTAGCCGCAGGCGCCCAAGCCGACGGCAAATTGGGCGAGGCCGGCGCGCTGACGCTGCGCAGCCGCGCGGGCCTGGATTTCCATGGAGAGCTGTTGGCCGGCGGCGAGGTGAGCATTCAGGCAGGCAGCGTCCAGTTGCAGGGGCGGTTGTAGGCGCCCGCCACGGCGATTTGCGGGTGACGACGGGCGGCGAGTTGAATGCCTCGCAAGCCAAGCTGGGCGCCCGAGGGCTGGCCCGCATGCAAGCCGGCGAGGACATCAAGCTGCAAGAAAGCGCCTTGAGCGCCGGGCAGTTAGAACTGAAGGCGAGGGCGCTGGACAACCGCGGCGGCCTGATCGCGCAAAGCGGCGCGGCGGCCGGCTCCGTACGTTTGCAGGGTGTGTTGGACAACCGCGACGGGGTGATCTCCAGCCAGGGCAAAACGCTGGACGTGGAGGCTACGGCCATCGACAACCGGCATGGCGAGATCAGCCACGCCGGCGCGGACACGCTGCGAGTGAGCGCGGACAAAATCGACAACCGTGAGCAAGGCAAGCTGCACAGCGACGCCAAAGCCGAGCTCAAGACGGCGGAGCTCGACAACGCGCAAGGGCGATTGACCGCCTTGCAGGGCCTGAGTCTTAGCGCCAGCGATGTGTTGCGCAACGATGGCCTGCTCGGCAGCGACGGCCAGTTCAAGCTGACGGCTGGGCAGCTGGAGAATGGCGTGGGCCTGATCCAGGCGGGCAAGGATTTGCAACTGACGGCGGCCAGCGTCAGCAACGTCGACAAAGGCCAGATTCTGGCGCTGGGCAAGGACGCGGCCAGCAAGCTGGAGATCAGCGGCCAGCTGAACAATCAGGGCAAGATCGCCGGCAATGCCGGGCTGGACATCAAGGCCGCCGACATTGACAACCACGGTGGCACCTTGCAGTCGGCTGGCGAGTTGAAGCTGGAGAAGCAAGCCAGCTTGAACAACGACGGCGGCCACATCGTCGCCAAGGATCTGAGCCTGAAGGCGGACACGCTCAGCAATCAGGGCGGCGAAGTCTTCGCCCAGCAAGCGTTGGACGCCAGGCTGCTGCAGCTGAACAACGCCAAGGGCAGCCTGATCGGCTCGCAAAGTCTGAGTCTTAGCGCCAGCGATGTGCTGCGCAACGATGGTCTATTGGGTAGCGACGGCCAGCTCAAGCTGACGGCCGGGCAGTTGGAGAACGGCGCGGGCCTGATCCAGGCCGGCAAGGATTTGCAACTGACGGCGGCCAGCGTCAGCAACGCCGACAAGGGCCAGATCCTGGCCTTGGGCAAGGACGCCGCCAGCAGCCTGGAGATCAGCGGCCAGTTGCACAACCAGGGCAAGATAGCCGGAAATGCCGGGCTGGACATCAAGGCGGCCGACATCGACAACCACGGCGGCACGCTGCAGTCGGCCGGGGAGTTGAAACTGGAGAAGCAAGCCAGCCTGAACAACGATGGCGGCCACATCGTCGCGAAAGACCTGAATCTGAAGGCGGATACGCTCAGCAATCAGGGCGGCGAAGTCTTCGCCCAGCAAGCGCTGGACGTCAAGCTGCTGCAGTTGAACAACGCCAAAGGCAGCCTGATCGGCTCGCAAAGTCTAAGTCTTAGCGCCAGCGATGTGCTGCGCAACGATGGCCTATTGGGTAGCGACGGCCAGTTCACGCTAACGGCCGGGCAGTTGGAGAACGGCGCGGGCCTGATCCAGGCGGGCAAGGATTTGCAACTGACGGCGGCCAGCGTCAGCAACGCTGACAAAGGCCAGATTCTGACGCTGGGCAAGGACGTGGCCAGCAAGCTGGAGATCAGCGGCCAGCTGAACAACCAGGGTAAGATCGCCGGCAATGCCGGGCTGGACATCAAGGCCGCCGACATCGATAACCACGGCGGCACGCTGCAGTCGGCCGGCGAGTTGAAGCTGGAGAAGCAAGCCAGTCTGAACAACGACGGCGGCCACATCGTCGCCAAAGACCTGAACCTGAAGGCGGATACGCTCAGCAATCAGGGTGGGGAAGTCTTCGCCCAGCAAGCGCTGGACGCCAAGCTGCAGCAGCTGAACAACGCCAAGGGCAGCCTGATTGGTTCGCAAAACCTGAACCTCAGCGTCAGCGAGGTGTTGCGCAACGATGGCCTGCTCGGCAGCGACGGCCAGTTCACGCTGACGGCTGGACAGCTGGAGAACGGCGCGGGCCTGATCCAGGCCGGCAAGGATTTGCAACTGACGGCGGCCAGCGTCAACAACGCCGACAAAGGCCAGATACTGGCCTTGGGCAAGGACGCCGCCAGCAGCCTGGAAGTCAGCGGCCAGCTGAACAACCAGGGCAAGATCGCCGGCAATACCGAGCTGAACGTCAAGGCCGCCGACATCGACAACCACGGCGGCACCTTGCAGTCGGCTGGCGAGTTGAAGCTGGAGAAGCAAGCCAGCCTGAACAACGACGGCGGCCACATCATCGCCAAAGACCTGAACCTGAAGGCGGACACGCTCAGCAATCAGGGCGGCGAAGTCTTCGCTCAGCAAGCGCTGGACGCCAAGCTGCTGCAGCTGAACAACGCCAAGGGCAGCCTGATTGGTTCGCAGAGCCTAAGTCTTAGCGCCAGCGATGTGCTGCGCAACAATGGCCTATTGGGTAGCGACGGCCAGTTCACGTTAACGGCCGGGCAGCTGGAGAACGGCGCGGGCCTGATCCAGGCCGGCAAGGACTTGCAACTGAATGCCGCCAGCGTCAGCAACGCCGACAAGGGCCAGATACTGGCCTTGGGCAAGGATGCCGCCAGCAAGCTGGAGATCAGCGGCCAGCTGAACAATCAGGGCAAGATTGCCGGCAATGCCGGGCTGGACATCAAGGCCGCCGATATCGACAACCACGGCGGCACGCTGCAGTCGGCCGGCGAGTTGAAGCTGGAGAAGCAAAGCAGCTTGAACAACGATGGCGGCCACATCGTCGCCAAAGACCTGAACCTGAAAGCGGGCACGCTCAGCAACAAGGGCGGCGAAATCCGCCACCTGGGACAGACCATGGCGCAATGGCAGGTGCGCCAGCGTCTCGACAATCAGCAAGGCACGCTGTTCAGCAACGGCGGCCTGACGCTTGCGGCTCAATCCTTGAACAACCAGCAGGGCTCGTTGAGCAGCCTGGGCGCGCAATCATTGCAATTGGCCCAAGGTCTGGACAATCAGGGCGGCGCCCTGGTCAGCGGACAAGGGCTGCAACTGCAGCTGGGCGCGGCCTTGAGCAACCAAGGCGGCACGGTGCAGGCCGAATCCATGCAACTGCACGCGGCCAGCCTGGGCAATCAGGGCGGCAGCATCAAGGTGTTGGGAAGCGGCGACGGCAAGGTCAACATCAGCGGGACGCTCGACAACTCCGCACAGGGTTTGTTGGCCGGCAATGGCGGTCTGGAGGTGAACGCCGCGGCCTTGGACAACCGTCAAGGCGTTTTGCAAAGCGCGGCCAAGCTGGGCGTGCAAGTGGCGCAACTGGCGCAGAACCAGGGCGGCAAAATTCAGGCCGGGCAATTGCAACTGAAAGCCGCCGAGCTGAACAACCAGCAAGGCTTGCTCAGTCAAGCGGGGGACGGCGCGGCCACGCTGGAGTTAAGCGGCCAGCTGGACAATAGTCTGCAGGGCAAGGTGCTGTCCAACGGTCAACTGCAGGTGACGGCGGCGGGCCTGCTGAATGCCGGCGGCACGCTCAGCAGTCAGGGCGATCTGCACCTCAGCGCGGGCGGAGCGCTGGACAATCGCCAGGGTGCTTTGGGCAGCAACGGCGCTTTGAAGTTGGACAGCGCCAGCGTGGACAACGCCGGCGGCCTGATCCAGGCCGGCCATACTTTGGCCTTGGACAGCGGCAGTCTGCTCAACCAGGGCGGCAAGCTGTTGGCGCTGGGCGGCGGCGACAGCCGCGTGACCCTCAGCGGGCAATTGAACAACGGCGGCCAGATCGCCGGCAACGGCGATTGGCGGATCAAGGCGCAAGGACTGGACAATGCCGGCGGCAGCCTGCTGAGCGTGGGCAGCCTGGGCATCGACACCGTGAGCCTGGGCAATTCCGGCTCCTTCCTAGCCGGCAAGGATTTGAGCCTGACTCTCGCCAGCGACTTCATCCACGCGTCGGGCAGCAAGCTGCAAGCCAATGGCAAGCTCAGCATCAGCAGCGGCGGAAATCTGATCAACAGCGGCCAGTTGCAGGCCGGCGGCGATTTGATTTTGAACGGCGTCAGCTGGACCAATAGCGGCGAGGTCAACGCAGGCGGCAAACTTAGCACTGAACTGAGCCAGGCGCTCAGCAATAGCGGCAAGCTCAGCGCCGGCAGTTTGCAACTGAACGCCGCCAGCGTGCTGAACACCTACTCCATCACCGGCGGCGATATCTCCATCCAGGCTGCCAGCCTGGACAACGGCGGCAACCAGGGGCTGATCGCCTCTGCCGGCAATATGGCGCTGGATATCGGGCAAACCTTGAATAATCACGACGGCAGCTGGTTGTATAGCCAGGGTGATATGCGCATAGGCAAGGCCGGAGCGGCCGCAGGGCAGGTGATTAACCATGTGGCGACTTTGCAGTCCGATGGCAATATGTTTATTGATGCGGGGAGGGTGAGTAATGAGGCGAATCCTGTTTTTGTAAGCCAAACTTCTTCATTCTCAACCACAACAAAAACAGCCTATCGAGTGCCTTCTATGGCCACCGGTTATGAGGGATGTGGACATGATGGTCGTAATGCTTGTGCCACGGGGAATATATCCTATGTAGGTAAATTCAACTTTGTTGCCGGGGTAGATGTTAGTGTTCAGCATTTATATACAGAGTGTAATGGCGATCACTGTCATGACATTCCAGATCAAATTATTAAGTATAGATTTGTTAGCGATGATGTAAAAAATCAAGTATTGACAGTTCGTCGAGAGTATGGCTCCAATTTAATTCGTTGGGGAGGTAGTCTGCCTGAGACAATGACTGTCTATTATATAAATAGAGATGGTGGGGCATATGTATTTCTGCCTGGGTTTGATCCTGCAAAAAATCTGGCTCCTATGGCTGATTCAGGGAGGGTGCAGGCAATATCGATGGGGCAGATTTATTCGTCATGGGCTCCTTTTCAAGGCTATAAAGGGGGGGCTGGAATTACAGTTTCTTTGAATAATAGCAATCCCAATATTGATGTTGCGAGGCCGAATGAGCTTTCTCGTGTCACGACAGTGACACAAACAATAGACGTTGCAAGCGGTTCAGCTCAGCCTGCACGATTGTTGGTTGGCAGAAATCTGAGTGTTGGCAGTCAAGATTTTTCTAATCAATATAGTTATGTGGCGACTGGTGGGGATTTGTTTTCTTCATCTGGTGCCGTAAAAAATATTGGTCAACAGTTGAAGAACACTACAACAGTGACCAGTGTTTCTACAATGCCTAGATATACTGATCTAGCATCGGCATGGAATTGCAGGTTTTGTACTGTTACTGTGCCGTCTCCCGCGACAGCTAGCTCAACTGTCATTGGCTCTCTAGATGCCACCGTTATTTCCAATCAGCTTTTAAGCTTACAAGCCCCCACCATTTCCAATGGCAAGGCTTCGCAACTCGATATCTCTCTAACTACCGGCGATAGCCAGTCCAAAGCGACGGCGGTAAACACCACGGCGGGCAAGGCTTTGGCGCAAGCCGATGGCGACGCGGCCAGCGCGGGCAAGAATCTGGGCGGCAAGCCGCTGGATGCCGTCGCCTCCGCGCAAACCTTGGCCGGGCAGCTGACTGGTGCGCAAGCGGCGGCGGATCTGCAAAAATCAGCGGTGGGCGGCCTGGCCGGCGCGCAGTGGGATGGAGTCAAAACCGCGGTGCTGCCGCAGCAAGTATTGCTGGAGTCCGCCGGCACCAAGGCGGCCAACCCGGTAGCCGGCGGTTATAGCCTGCCCAATAATGGCCTGTTCCAGACCCGCCCGGCGCCGGCGCAGCCTTATTTGGTGGAAACCGATCCGCGCTTTACCCAATACGGCAATTTCATTTCGTCGGATTATCTGCTCAAACAATTGGGCTACGACCCCAGCCGCGTGGAAAAGCGCCTGGGCGACGGTTTCTACGAGCAGCAACTGGTCAGCCGCGCGGTGACGGAACTGACCGGCAAGCGCTTCATCGGCGGCAACGCCAACGCGACGCAGCAATACCAGCAATTGATGAGCCAGGGCGCGGAATACGCCAAGCAATTCCAATTGACGCCGGGCGTGGCGCTGTCCGCGGAGCAGATGTCTCGCCTTACCGCGGACATGGTGTGGCTGGTCAAGCAGAATGTCGACGGTCACGACGTGCTGGTGCCGGTGGTGTACCTGGCCAAGGCGCAGGAGCAATCGCTGCGCGGCCAGGGCGCGGTGCTGGCCGGCAGCCATATGGAGCTGCTGGCCGATGGCTCGCTGATCAATAGCGGCACCCTGAAGGCGGACAATAGCCTGTTGGCGCAGGCGGGCGATATCCGCATCGAAGGCGGCAAAGTGCTGGCCGGTGGCGATCTGGGCCTTGGCGCTCGCCACAACCTGAGCGTTAGCGACGACAAGCAACACAGCCAGGCCGGCAGCGTGATCCAGGCAGGCAGCTTGCAGCTGCAGGCCGGCAATGATCTCAAGCTGCAAGCCGCGCAGCTGCGGGTCAGCGGCGACGCGCAACTGCAGGCTGGCCGCGATCTGGACATCGCCAGCCGCGAAAATCGTTACAGCTATGCGGCCAACACCGGCCGCAGCCAGTACAGTTACCAGCAGGTCGACCATGTCGGCAGCACGCTGCAAGTGGGCGGCAGCCTGAGCTTCAACGCCGGGCACGACCTCATGCTTAGCGGCGCGGACGTCAAAGCAGGCGGCAAGCTGCTCGCCGTGGCCGGCAATGAGCTGACCCTGCAATCCACATTGGACAGCAAGCAAGGCCAGGGCAGTTGGAATGGCTGGGGTTGGGGCGCGTACTCGACGCTGGACCAGATCCGCCATGCCACCCAGCTGCAGGCCGGCGGCGATATGCTGCTGCAAGCCGGCGGCAATCTAGCCCTCAACGGCTCCCAGGCCCAGGCCGGCGGCGGCCTGCTGGCGCTGGCCGGCAAGCAGTTGACGCTGCAGAGCGAGGCCAACACCAAGCAAGATATCGGCAGCAGCGGGGGCAGCAGTCACAACTGGCGGACCGATTCCCTGACGGTGGCCGCGCTCTCCGGCAAGAACGACTTGCGACTGCAAGCCGGCGGCGACGCCTTGCTGAACGGCGCCAGCCTGCTTAGCGGCGGCAAGTTGGGCCTGTCCGCCGGCAACGACATCAAACTGGGCGCGGTGGCTACGGAAAACCGTAGCGACAACAGCTGGGGCCAGGATGTCCACAATAATTACGACCTCACCCAGCACGGCAGCGCGTTGCGGGGAGAGACGGGGCTAACGCTGTTGGCAGGCCGGGATATCGCCGCCCAGGCCGCCAGCCTGTCCAGCGACGGCGAAGCCGCGCTGGCGGCGAGACGCGACATCAGCTTGGGCTCGGTGGCGAACCTGCACAGCGATTACAGCAAGACGGTGCGTTCGTCCGGCGGCTTCATGCGCAAGAAAACCACGGTGGACATCAGTTCTCATCAGAGCGCCACCCAGGTGGGCAGCAATCTGTCGGCGGACAAGGTCACCGTCAGCGCCGGGCGCGATCTGGGCATCCAGGCCAGTCAGGTGGCGAGCACGGACACGGCATCGCTGCAAGCGGGCAACGACATCCGCATCCAGGCCGGCACCAACGCCAGCCAAAGCTTCCAGTACCACTACGAGAAGAAGTCCGGCTTCTTCGGCACGGGCTGGGGCGGTTTCATGATAGGCAGCAAAGAGCTGAGCGACGCGATGAACGCCCAAGGTACCACCCAGAGCCAAAGCAAGAGCCTGGTGGGCAGCTTGAAGGGCGATTTAACGGTGCAGGCCGGCGGCAAGCTGCTGGTGCAGGGCAGCAGCCTGAGCGCCTTGAACGGCGATGTGGCGGTGGGGGCCAACTCCGTGCTGGTGCAGGATGGCCGGGACGTCATGGTGGTGGACCGCAGCCATGTGGAGAAGCAAAGCGGCTTCTCCATGAAAACCGTGAATACGCTGAAGGATACGTTCGACAACCTGAAAGAGATCGTCAGCACCCGCCGCGGTTTTGGTCTGGTCAAGGGCGTGGGCGCGGAGATCTCCGCCTTCGGATTGTCCAGCAGCAGCCAGGACATGTCCTATTCCTCGCTGGAGCAGGGCTATCAGCAACATAACCGCACCGTTAGCAGCGTGGGCAGCGCCATCCTGGCCGGCGGCGACATCAAGCTGTTGGCTAGCGGCACGCCGGCGCAGCTGCCGGGCAATGGGACTTGTCCGTCGTCGGCTCCAGCCTGCAGGCCGGGGCAAGGTGGACTTGTTCGCCAAGGGCAATGTGGACATCCTGGCGGGCGTCAACGACAGGCAGGACGGCTTCAGCAGCTACAGCCACGCATCGCGCACCTCCTTGTATGCGCCGCAGCTGGGCGATCTGGTTCGCGCGTTTGAGGGCGTGCCCAATCACAGCGGTACCTCGCTTACGCCGTACAACCAGGCGCGGCAGGACGGCAACGGCAGGCAGAACGACCAGCAACTCAATCCCAGCCAGGTTCGCGGCGAGCAAATCCGGGTGGTCAGCCTGGGCGGCGACGTCAACGTGGTGGGCTCCACGCTGCAGGGGGTGAAAGACGTGACCGTGGCGGCGGACCAAGGCAGCGTCAACGTGTTGGCCGCTACCGCTCATTACCAGTTCAGTCAGGACAACAAGGGCTTTACTCTGGGCAACGTCGGCGGCGGCAATCACTCCGCCACGGTCGGCGTCCAGCACACAGAGGACAAGGCGTCGGGCAGCGGCAGCCAGCAAAGCGTCGCCCTCAGCCAGATCACCAGTCTGCAAGGCAATGTCGCGCTCAGCGCCGCCGACGCGGTGCGAGTGGCCGGAGCCCAACTGGCGGCGGGGCAGGATTTGACCTTGAGCGGCAAGTCCGTGCAAATCCGGCCCGGCGTGGATCAGGATAGCCGCGTCGAAACCCATCATATGGACCAATGGGGCGTCACCGCCGGAGTCAGCAGCCCTGTGCTCAGCGCGCTGGATGCGGTGGATAAGATGGGCCAGGTGGCGGCGGGCGGGCAGAATGCCGATTCACGCACCCGCGCCTTGGCGACGGGCACCGCCGCCTTGGCCGCGTACAACGGGTATAAAGCGGCCCAGGCGGCGGCTGACGGTCAACTGGTGTCCGCCAGCGTCACCATCGGCGCCAACCGCAGCGACAGCAAGCAGGAAACCCAGTCCCTCACGCATACCGACACCCGGTTGGAGGCGGGGCGAGACCTGCTGATACAGGCCAGCGGCGGCGGCAAGGACTCCAATGTCGATATCGTCGGCAGTCAATTGCAGGCCGGCCGTAACGCAACGCTGAAGGCGGACAATCAAGTTGCGCTGCAGTCGGCGCAGGACAGCAGCAGCTTGCGCGGCGAGAACAGCGGCTCCGGCTGGGGCGTGGGCATTGGCGCTTCCTTCGGCCAGGGCGGCTTCAGCGTTGGCGTCACCGCCAATGCCAACCACTCCTTCGGCCGCGAAAGCGGAGATACCGTCGATCAACGCCACGCCACGGTAAACGCCGGCAATACCTTGACCTTGCAATCTGGTGGCGACGCGGTGCTCAAGGGTGCGGAGGCGCGTGGCCGAGAGATCGTGGCCAATGTCGGCGGCAATCTGGACATCCAGAGCCAGCAAGACCTGCACCAGTACCACAGCAGCGGAAAGAGCTTGGGCGGCAGCGTCACCGTTGGCTTCGGCTTCAGCGCCAGCGGCAGTTACAGCCAGCAAAAGATGGACAACGAATACGCCAGCGTGCAGAACCAGTCCGGCCTCAAGGCCGGAGACGGCGGCTTCAACGTGGCGGTCAAAGGCAATACCCATCTCACGGGCGGCGTCATCGCCAGCAGCGACAAGGCGGTGGCGGACGGCAAGAATAGCTTGAGCACCGGCACGCTGACCGTCGGCGATGTGCAAAACCACGCCAACTACAGCGGCAGCAGCATCAGCCTGGGTGGCAGCGGCAGCATGAAGGGCGGAGACGTCAAGTTTGGCTCCATGGACGCTGTGGGCGGGCAAGATATCCATGCTCAGCAATTCGGCAACGGGGGCGGAGCCAACGCCTTCGGTGCGATAGCAGCCCATGAGAGCGCGGACAGCGTCACTCGCGCAGGCGTCAGCGGCGGCAAGCTGAGCATTGTCGACAGCGCCGGCCAGCAAGCCTTGACCGGCCAGACGGCGGAGCAAGCCGCCGCGGCGCTCAACCGCGACGTCAGCAGCGACAGGGACGGCGCAAATTCCCTACAGGACAAGTTCGACAAGCAGCAACTGCAAACCACCTTCGCCGTGGTGCAGGCGCTGACCGAGCAGGTCAGCGTGTTTACCGCCGCCAAGGCCGCGGAAGCCAAGGCGGCGAAAGAGGAAGCGGACAAGGCGCAAGAGGATCCGGCCAAGAGCGATGAGGAGAAAGAACGTCTGCAAGCGACGGCGGCCAATGCCGCCAAGTGGGCGCCAGGCGGAGCTTACAGCCAGATCCTCACCGCGGTCACCGCCGGTATCGGCGGCAATGTGGCCAACGGCCTTGGCGGCATGGCGCAAAACGCCGGCATCGCCTATCTGCAAGGCCTGGGCGCTCAGCAGGTGAAAGCGCTGGTTGATGGGATGGGGGGCGGCGCCAAAACGACGGAAGGCGAAATTGTCCGCGCGGTATTGCATGCCGCGCTGGCCTGCGGCGGAGCCAGCGCCAGCGGGCAGAGTTGCGGCGCGGGAGCCGCTGGGGCCGCCGCCGCGGTGGCGCTGAACAATGCGTTGGACACGCTCCAAAAAACCAGCCCGGACACCATGACGGCGGAACAGAAGTTGCAGCGTGAAAGCCTGGTGAGCGGTTTGCTGGCGGGCTTGTCGGCTGCCACTGGCGGGACTGACACTGCCGCGACTACGGTGAATGCGGCGAAGACGGAGATGGAGCACAACTTATTTGGCGATAGTGTTACGGATCAATTCCTGAATGCGCATCAGCCAAAGTCAATCCGTGATTTAGTCTCAATGGCGAATAAGGATGCCAGCAATAAAGGCCTGGCGCTTGCTGCTGTGACGCTAGGAGCCGCATCTACGCCAGCAATGCTTGCTGCCGCACGGGCTTGTATGTCGAACCCGCTCTGTATGAATGAAGCCGCTATCACCATTGCAGAGATGGCAGCTTCGGATGCTTTGCCTGCTGGTTTGATGGGAGGGGCAGTGGTTAAGAGCGCAGAGCGTTATCTTGCGACTAGCAAATTAGGCTCGAAACAGGCGGAGCAGGCTGCGCTGACTGACTTTAAACAAGCATTAACTGGATCAACAACGGCGGAGGCGGGGCAGGCTGGAAAGGCAACACAATCGTTGGATACGGCATTAGGCTCCTGCGTTACTCATGGTTCTTGTTTTGTTGCGGGAACACAAGTGTTGACAGAGAAGGGGCTCAAGGCCATCGAAGCTTTTGTTGGAGGAGAGCTCGTTTGGTCTCGAAGCGATCAAACTGGTGAATATGGCTTCAGGCCCGTTGTCGCACACAAGGCTACCAGAGGGCAGGACATCTTCAGGGTGGTGGTGGAGGATAGGGAGGGTAGGCAGGAGGTATTGAGAACAACTGCCGAGCATCCATTCTGGATCAAAGACGAGGGATGGAGGAAAGCCTCTTTGCTTGGCCCTGGTATGGTCTTGCGGGATAAGGCGAATAGCGTGCTGATGGTGATGAGCCAAGAGAAAGAGCACGTTCAGGAGACTGTTTACAACATTCAGGTGGCGGAATTTCAGACTTACCATGTAGGTGAGCTTGGGGTTTGGGTGCATAATGCGGATTGTTGTAGAGAAGTTACCTTGCCAAAGCTTCAATCATTTGAGCAGGCTCGTAACCAGGCATTAAAGCTGATTGGTGATCTGGGAGCTGATTCAGAACCGTATATTGGTCGTTTGGGAAGTAGTGCTGGTAATGGGAAGGTGGTCGGGCGTGTTTCAGCAGATGGTAAGGTTCGGTGGCGGCTGGATTATGATCCAGAGAAGGGGGTTCATATAAATGTAGAAGACTTTAGAGAGGGGAAGGGAGATAAGGCTAAGAAAATAGTGATACCTTTTGAAGGGGGAGAGAGTGCGTTTGTGTCTATGTTGAAGAGTCTTAATAGGAGGTGATATGAATGTTTTGTTTAGGGAGTGTATTGAAGCGTTAGGTGATGAAAGCTTGGTTGCCTCAGAGAAGGAGACTCAAGAAATTATAAATGACATTCAAAAAGAGTTTTCTTTTTCTAGTTCAGGTCGACTGTTGAAAGGGGGTGATGAAGACTGCGAGAGAGGCGGTGTTGACATGGTGTTGAGTATGTTTGATTTGGATGAGAGGGTTGCTTTGTTTTGGGATGACGCTAGAGTGCCAATTGTTTTTACAAGTTTAAGGAGAATTAATGATGGTTTGTTCGATGTTTTGGCTGTTGGATTCTATACCTATATATATTCAAAAGAATGTGGTTTCCTCGTTGAGTTGACAGGGAGCGGAAGTGCCGTTGTTTGTAAGAAATAAATATTGAGTGGTGTTTGTTGGGCTGGCTTTGCAGTGATGCAAATTGAGAGGTGGTTTGTTGGTGTAATGATGGGGCTGATGGCTGGCTTCTTAAGGAGATGCTGTGTTTGCCATGTTGTGCCAAGATAACTTGCTAGGAGACGAGGTATACCTTTTTTTCTGAGAGATCTGTAGTATATCTTGCGGCAGTTAAATTTTGCGATGATATTTTTGATTCTGAGTGGAGGCTTGCAGAACGACATGGTTATACATCAGAGCACATTAGTCATATATTTTGGTGGGTAATGAACGAGGCTTGGGATGTCTACTGCCAAGTTAACGCGAATCTTCCTATTGCATGGTTGTCTATCGCCAAAAAAGCCTTGGAGTGGGACCATGTGCCAGTCAATTTCCACCCGTGGGCCTTGGCGATATTGGAGCATTTTGACCTGGAGCGTTATCATGCGGCCTATCATTTTCCACGGGACGAGTACGAGGCGATTGCCCGTGATTTGCCGATAGTGCTGGAAGGTCTGCGCAATTATCCGGCGGAAAAGTTGACTGCGCCGATAGACGAGGATAATTGGGGCTATATCGATTATTAGAGGCTGAAGTTTCTGGTCGTGAAAGAGGGACGCCAATCCGGTACGCCGCTTTTTACAGCTTAGCTTTTGATTTGGCTAGTGATATGATGAGAGAGATGCCTCAGGAGGCTGGTGCCCATGTGTTTCTGCCGGCTACTAGACGGGTCTGGCGGAAAGGGTTAAAAATGAGGGTGTAAAGTGAGTAATAAAATAATTGAAGAATCATTTGGAAAAGATCGTGAAACATCCTGAGAGACATCATTGGAGAGTTGGTGATGTTGCGTACTTTTTAATGAAATTTGATCGAGAGTTCATGGTGGAGTTGTTGGCGAAGCATGGGAAGGTTTTAGCTGATTTTTCCAATAAATAGCTAGGGTTAGAGGCAAGGTGTTGGCTTATGTATGGAAACATTTGCTGGCGAGATTGAAAGTAAACTGTGCGGCTTTTTTTGCTTAAAAATAAGAGGTGGCATGGTCGCTAGATGAGGTTGTTTTGTGCGAAATAATTTTGGGTCGGATTTAGGTTGGCTGTATTATGTCATGTGTGGACCGTTCCAGCTTGGGTTTCAATATGGCGCGCAGATTTTAATAAATTAGGTAGGGCTTGCTTGGCTATGAGGGGCGACTGGTTGTAGTCGTCAATATTTCACAGGGTAGGCTTGATGGTGGAGAGGGTTTTTGAAACGGTTTACTTGGGATGCGCCAGTTATTTCATTTCAATCTTTGGCTGGAATTAAGTTGAGCACTCCGGTTGATGTTTTTGAAAGGAGTCTTGAGCGATATCGATTGGGTGGCAGTGATAGGTTTCAGTTTGAGCATGGTCCAGTGTTAAGGTTGGAGAAGTCGGATTCTTATGTTTTTTATATGGAGGAGTCATTTGGTGACTATGAAAGCCTAGATATTCTTTTGTTTGTGGCTGTTGAGCAAGGTGTAATTAGCTGCGTGGAGGCAAGGCTGCCTGGTGTTTGTGAGGAGGAGGGAGTTAATCCTGTCGCTGAAGCGGTTTGCTATAAAGGAAAATGGTTTGACTGTGGATTGGGCGAGGGTGTGCAGAAAATAGTTGATCATTGTGAGTTGTACTACGATTCGGCTGACGAGTCACATGTGCCAGACTCCAATGTAGGCGGGGTGTCTGTTATGACCAATTTTTTGGCTAATGTGGATATGTGTCCTGATCAATATGTGACCAGAATCTCCGTTTTCAAAGAAGCAATCAATGAAGATTGGCTGGAGGGGGCTAAAGAAGAGAAAAAGAGAATTAGGGAGAGTCGAGAGTGGAAGTGGCCGGGGGAGTGATGGTGTTACATGGTTAATTCTGATAAGAGTAGTTTCATTTGATTTGGCGGAAATAAAGGGTATGTAATTTAGTTGGGTAGTGTCGGTGTGTGAGGTGTTTGCGGTGATTGCAATGATGGGGGGCTTATGTTTCCAGAGGTAAGGCTTAGTGATGTATTGATTGATCAGGTTTATAATTTTCCTGGTAGGAAATCACTTTATATTGAGTTTTTACAGTATTTTATTGATTTGTATGACTATCCAAGAGCGATAGCAGTCTGGAATCAGTCAAGCGCTGAAGAAAGAAGTGATAGGTTGTGGTGGGTTATTAATGAGGCATGGGAGTCATATTGCAAGATCAATGAAAACTTTCCTGTTATATGGCTGGCTACCGCCAAAAAAGCCTTGGAGTGGGACCACGTGCCGATCAATTTTCACCCGTGGGCCTTGGCGATATTGGAGCATTTTGACTTGGAGCGTTATCATGCGGCCTATCATTTACCACGGGACGAGTACGAGGCGATTGCCCATGATTTGCCGATAGTGTTGGAAGGTCTGCGCAATTATCCGGTGGAAAAGCTGGCTGCACCGATAGACGAGGATAATTGGGGCTATATCGATTATTAGAGGCTGAAGTTTGCGGCCTTCTATGGCCATGAAAGCGGCGCGCCAATCCGGCGCGCCGCTTTTTTACGCCTTAGCTATTGCGGCCGGGCGTCTTGCCTTCCAGCTCGGTTTTGGCGGCTTGCGCGCGTTGCATCGCGTGCACGCTGTCCACGTGCTGGAAGACGTCGCAGCGCAGCGCGCCCAGTACCATCAACTGCTCCGCGTAGTTGAAGAAACCCACCCAATAGCCGCGGGCGTGGTGAGGGTCGCGGAAGTCGATGTCGTAGGCGATCTTGCCGAGCAGGCCCTTGTTGTGGCGGTCCGGATTGTCTTTCAGGTATTGGGCCAGGTGGGCGGCGCATTCGCGGCCATAGGCGCAGGCGTCCACGTAGTCGTCGGCGGGCGGCATCTGCCAATGGTGGGGCTGGCCGCGTTGCGGCAGGTGGCGGACGAAGGGCAGCTGCGTGGCCTGGGTTTCGTGAGGCTTGGGACGGTAATGACGGCGCGGGGAAGCTCATGAGACATTTGCTATCTCCTTGAAGATGCTAAGTGGCCCGTTTTCCGGTTCCAGTCGGGTGGCGGGAGCGAGATCACAGGCTGGAACTCCGGCTCTTCAAGAAACCGGTACGGCGTTGGCCGCACCTATGATCCGCCCCCGCCGTACTGGCGCGCGCGTCTCATCGGCATTGCCTGTTGCGGGCAATGCCTGTTCTCGAAGAAACATGGGGTTCCAGTCCCAGTGCCGGATGTGGATCGGCACGCAGGCGATTGTGGCGGCGCGGGCGGGGCGGGTCAAGGGCGCGCGGCCGCCGAGTTTTGGGCTTGGGCTTGCGGCCAAGCCGCCCCGGTCCCAGCCGCCGGCGATACGGCAGATGCTGGGCGGGGCTTTAGGACGGGCTTAGCCGGCGCGCTTGCCCAGGGTGATCCGGCGCTGGGCGAAGGTTTCCCGGCTCAGGCGGATGGAGTCGTAATGACGGCGGCTGAGCCGGGCCCCGCCGGCGCGGCGCAGCGACAGCCCCAGCGTGTTCTGGTCATTGGCTTCGCGTTCGCCGGATAAGGTTTGGGCGGCGGCTTGGCAGGCGGCTTGCCGGCGGGTGGCGGCCGGGTGCGCCTGGTAGGCGTTGCTGGCCTGTTCCAGTGCTTTGCGCAGCAACTGCGGTTTGGTCTGCTCCAGCGCGTCGGCTATTTGGTCCGCCGTGGCGCGTATCAACTCCTGAAGCGCCTGCTGTTGCAGCGGGTGTTTGTTGCTGCAATCCAGCCCTGCCTGCTGGCTGAGTTGCTCCAGTTGCTGGCTGAGGGTGCTGACGCCGCCCTGGCGGAAGCGCTCGGTTTGTTGCGGGTAGAGTTGGGCGGCGGCGGCGATCATGGCTTCGCGGTAAGCCTGAATCAGGGCCTTGGCGTCCGCGCCGGGCATCCTGGCCAGGTCGCGGCGCGCTATGTCTTCGGTGTGGGCGTCGATGAAGGCGTGCACTTCGCGGGCTTGGTGATTGTGCAGCAGTTGGCGCCAGGTATTGAGCGGTTGCTGGTTCAGCCAGTGGGCGAAGCGTTGCTGGGCGGGTTTGAACGCCGGGTCCACGCCGGCCGGCGCGGCGGTGGCGAAGCGGCGTCTGGCTTGGTTCAGCGCGCTGTCGTGGGCGCGGGAGCGAGCGGCGCTTGGGCTGGGCGCGGCGCGCAGCAGGGCGGCGTTGGCGTCGCTGTTCTGCGCGCGTTTGAGTTCGCCGGCCAGCGCGGTTTGCGGCGGAGTGTCCGGGTCCGCGGAACCGCGCGGGTGAATGCAGCTGAGCAATAGGTCTGAAATTTTCATAAGCGCTCCTGAGGCGGGATGGGCGGCGTTTAGCGCCGCCTTTTTGTTGGTGCGGCGCAGTGTGCCCAAACCCGGGAGCGTTCAATATAAAGAAATGGCCATGTCCCCGGCATGCGCTCAGAGCAGCATCACCAGCTTGTACTCCGGCGCCTGGGCCAGTTTGAGGGTGATTTGCTGGTGCTCGATGCGGCCGGCGCTGGGGTGGTGGAACACGCGGCTGCCGCCTTCGCGGCCTTGCACGTCCTGCTGTTGCCAGTATTGGCGGAATTCCGGGCTTTTCGCTTCCAGCGCCGCAATCATCGCGGCCATGGCGGGCTGATTCAGCCGCGGGCTGAGATCGGCGCGCAGTTCTGCGACGATGCGGCCGGCGCGCTCCGCCCATTGGTCGATGAAGCTGCGCGCTTCCGGGGCCAGGAAGATGAAGTCCAGCAGGCTGCGGCTGGCGTCCGGCCGGCCCAGCCAGTCGCGGAACAGCCTTTGGGCCGGCGGGTTCCAGGCCACGGCGCGCCATTCGGCGTCCAGTACGTAGGCGGGGGAATCGATATGGGCGGTGGCCTGCTTTAACAGCGCCTTGGCCTGTTCGGACGGGCCGCGCCATTCCGGTTCCGGGTCTTTGAGGCCTGCCAGATTGAACAGGTAGTCGCGCTCGGCGGCGGTCAGGCGCAGCGCCTCGGCCAGCCGGGCCAGGGTGGGCGCGGACACGGATTGGGTGCGGCCTTGTTCTATCCAGGTCAGCCAGGTGGTGCTGATGTCGCACAGCGCAGCCACTTCTTCGCGGCGCAGGCCTTTGGCGCGGCGGCGCTGGCCGGGCGGCAGGCCGGCTTGTTCCGGGCTCAGGCGCTCGCGGTGGGCGCGGATGAATTGGCCCAGCGGCGCGCTGTCTTTGCTGGCGGTCATGGGCGTAAGGCTCTGGGTATTAGTATTGCTACTAGTATAAGCAACTGGCTTGTTGCCGGGAAAGTTTGGCTCCAAGATAAGTCCACGGAGCAGAGCCTTGTGCCCGGCGCGCGGAAACCCGCGGCGCCGGCGGCAGTCTCAAGTTGAATAACCGGATTCGAGCAAACACCATGACCGCACAGACCTTGTACGACAAATTATGGAACAGCCACGTGGTGCGCCAGGAGGCGGACGGCACGGCCTTGCTGTACATCGACCGCCACCTGGTGCATGAGGTGACCAGCCCGCAGGCGTTCGAGGGGCTGAAGCTGGCGGGCCGCCCGCTGTGGCGCGTGGATTCGGTGGTGTC
Source organism: Chromobacterium sp. Beijing (assembly GCF_021496765.1). Classification (NCBI taxonomy): domain Bacteria; kingdom Pseudomonadati; phylum Pseudomonadota; class Betaproteobacteria; order Neisseriales; family Chromobacteriaceae; genus Chromobacterium; species Chromobacterium sp. Beijing. The sequence continues at coordinate 1,882,654 of NZ_CP053750.1, read as the reverse complement.
CACCGCGGACCACAACACGCCCACCGATCATTGGGACGAGGGCATCAAGGACCCGATCTCGCGTCAGCAGGTGGAAACGCTGGACGCCAATATCAAGGCCTTCGGCGCGCTGGCGTACTTCCCGTTCAAGGACAAGGGCCAGGGCATTGTGCATGTGATGGGGCCGGAGCAGGGCGCCACGCTGCCGGGCATGACGGTGGTGTGCGGCGACAGCCACACGTCCACCCACGGCGCTTTCGCCGCGCTGGCGCATGGCATTGGCACCTCCGAGGTGGAACATGTAATGGCCACGCAGTGCCTGGTGGCCAAGAAATCCAAGAATATGCTGGTGCGGGTGGACGGCAAGCTGGGCCGCGGCATCACCGGCAAGGATGTGGCGCTGGCCATCATCGGCAAGATCGGCACCGCCGGCGGTACCGGCTATGCGATCGAGTTCGCCGGCGAGGCCATCGAGAGCCTGTCTATGGAAGGCCGGATGAGCTTGTGCAATATGGCGATCGAGGCCGGCGCGCGCTCGGGCATGGTGGCGGCGGACCAGAAGACCATCGATTATGTAAAAGGCCGGCCGTTTGCGCCTAAGGGCGAGCAGTGGGAGCAGGCGGTGGCGTATTGGCGCACTTTGCGTTCCGATCCGGGCGCCGTATTCGACGCGGAAGTGGTGCTGCGCGCCGAGGAGATTCTGCCGCAAGTGACCTGGGGCACTTCGCCGGAGATGGTGGTGGATATAGACGGCGCGGTGCCGGACCCGGCGCGGGAAAGCGATCCGGTGAAGAAAAGCGGCATCGAGCGCGCGCTCAGCTATATGGGTTTGCAGGCCAACACCCCCATCCACGACATCGCGGTGGACATCGTCTTCATCGGCTCCTGTACCAATAGCCGCATCGAGGATTTGCGCGAGGCCGCCAGCGTGGCCAAGGGCCGCCATAAGGCCGCCAATGTGAAGCAGGTGCTGGTGGTGCCGGGCTCCGGCCTGGTGAAGGCGCAGGCGGAGGCCGAGGGCCTGGACCAGGTGTTCCTGGCCGCCGGTTTCGAGTGGCGCGAGCCGGGCTGCTCGATGTGTCTGGCGATGAACGCGGACCGCCTGTTGCCGGGCGAGCGCTGCGCGTCCACGTCCAACCGCAATTTCGAGGGCCGTCAGGGGCAGGGCGGCCGCACGCATCTGGTCAGCCCGGCGATGGCGGCGGCCGCCGCCGTCACCGGTCATTTCGTCGATGTGCGTTCGTTGTAACCGTTCCAAGGAGAGAATCATGCAAAAACTGCTGTTGTTGGTACTGGCCGCGCTGACCCTGAGCGCTTGCAATACGGTGAAGGGCGTGGGCCAGGACGTGTCCAAGGGCGGGCAGGCGATTGAAAACGCCGCCAAGGACGTGTCCAACAAAATGTGATGCGGCGGCCCGCCCCCGGCGTCCGCCGGGGCGGTTGTCTTCTCGCACTCTCTAATGAAGGCGGGCGCTAGCGCCCGGAAACGGCATTGACGATGAAAGCATTTACCACCCTGACCGGTTTGGCCTGTCCCTTGGACCGCGCCAATGTGGATACCGACGCCATCATTCCCAAGCAGTTCTTGAAATCCATCAAGCGCTCGGGCTTCGGCCCCAATCTGTTCGACGAATGGCGTTACCTGGACCACGGCGAGCCGGGCATGGACAACAGCAAGCGGCCGCTGAACCCGGACTTCGTACTCAACCTGCCGCGCTATCAGGGCGCGCAGGTGTTGCTGGCGCGCGAGAACTTCGGCTGCGGCTCCAGCCGCGAGCACGCGCCGTGGGCGCTGGACGACCAGGGCTTCCGCGTGGTGATCGCGCCCAGTTTCGCCGACATCTTCTTCAACAATTGCTACAAGAACGGTCTGCTGCCCATCGTGCTGGCGGCGGACGCGGTGGATCAGCTGTTCCGCGAATGCGCGGCCGCCGAAGGCTATCAACTGACCGTGGACCTGGCGGCGCAGACGGTGAGCACGCCGGCCGGGCAGGTGTTCTCCTTCGACATCACTGAGCACCGCAAGCACTGCCTGCTGGGCGGCCTGGACGAGATTGGCCTGACCCTGCGGCACGCGGACGAAATCAAGGCTTTTGAAGCCAAGCGCCGCGGCGAGCAGCCGTGGCTGTTCGCCTGAACGGCGGCCGGCGATGAGCGCGCTACAGCAGGGCGGCCACGCGCATAAGCAGCACGTGGAGCAGCAGTTCGGCGGCCAGGCCGCCGCCTATCTGAGCAGCCAGGTGCATGCGGAAGGTGCGGAGTTCGCCGAGCTGCGCCAAGCGGCGGCGGAGCATGGCGCGGCGCGGGTGCTGGACCTGGGCTGCGGCGCCGGCCATGTGGGCTTTCAGGTGGCGGAGGCGGCGCGGGAGGTGGTGGCTTACGATCTGTCGGCCGCCATGTTGGAGGTGGTGGCGGCGGAAGCGGCCCGGCGCGGCCTGGACAATCTGAGCACGCGCCAGGGCGCGGCGGAGCGGCTGCCTTTTGCCGACGGCGATTTCGATCTGGTGTTCAGCCGCTATTCCGCCCATCACTGGGGCGATGTGGGCCTGGCGCTGTGCGAGGCGCGGCGCGTGCTGAAGCCGGGCGGCCGGTTGGCGCTGATCGACGTGATGTCGCCGGGGCAGCCCTTGCTGGACACGCATCTGCAGGCGGTGGAGGTGCTGCGGGATTCCAGCCACGTGCGCGATTACAGCGCCGGAGAATGGCTGGCGATGCTGGCCGAGGCCGGCTTCGCGGTGGACAGCCTGCGCCGCCAGCGGCTGCGGCTGGCCTTCGACGCCTGGACCGCGCGCATGCGCACGCCGCCGGAGATGGCCGCGGCCATCCGCCTGCTGCAGCAGTGCATGGGCCGGGAGGTGCGCGATTATTTCGCCATCGAGGCGGACGGCAGTTTCAGCGCCGACGTGATGGTGTTGTGGGCCAGAACATGAACGCCGCCCGCGGCGACGGCCGGCGCGGCGCGATGGCCTGGTTGCACCGCCATCCCTGCTGGGCCTTCGCGCTGCTGGGATTGAGCTTTCTGGTGTTCGGCGCGGGCACGGTCAATCTGGCCCTGTTGTTGCAATTGAATTTCAAGCTGTGGCTGGACGCCGGCTGGCAGGCGGCGATGGACGGCGCGTTGCGCCAATTGCTGGAACTGCTGGCGTCCGGCTATGCCGCGATGGCGGCTTATATCGTATTCAAATGTTGCGAGCGGGCGCTGGTGGAGCGGCTGACCCGGCGCGGTCCTCAAGACTGAAAAGGAAAACAGTATGAAAATCGCCATTTTGCCGGGTGACGGCATCGGTCCGGAAATCATCGCCCAGGCGCAGCGCGTGCTGGAAGTGCTGCGCAAGGACGGTCTGCCCATCGAAACCGAACAGGCGCCCTTGGGCGGGGCCGGCTACGACGCCTTCGGCCAGCCGTATCCGGAGTTCACCCAGAAGCTGTGCCGCGAATCCGACGCGGTGCTGCTGGGCGCGGTGGGCGGCCCGGCCTACGACAAGCTGGAGCGTCCGCTGCGGCCGGAGCGCGGCCTGTTGGCCATCCGCAAGGATTTGAACCTGTTCGCCAATTTGCGCCCGGCCATCCTGTACCCGGAACTGGCCAACGCCTCCACGCTGAAGCCGGAAGTGGTGTCCGGCCTGGACATCATGATTGTGCGGGAGCTGACCGGCGACATTTACTTTGGCCAGCCGCGCGGCATCGCCGTCAACGAGCTGGGCGAGCGCGAGGCCTACAACACCATGCGCTACAGCGAGGGCGAGGTGCGCCGCATCGCCCATGTCGCCTTCGGCATCGCGATGAAGCGCGACAAGCGCTTGTGCTCGGTGGACAAGGCCAATGTGCTGGAAACCACCGAGTTCTGGAAAGAGGTGATGATAGACGTGGCCAAGGAGTATCCGCAGGTGGAGTTGTCCCATATGTACGTGGACAACGCGGCGATGCAGCTGGTGCGCAATCCCAAGCAATTCGACGTGATGGTGACCGGCAATATCTTCGGCGACATCCTGTCGGATGAGGCTTCGATGCTGACCGGCTCCATCGGCATGTTGCCGTCGGCCTCGCTGGACGAAAACAACAAGGGCCTGTACGAGCCCTCGCACGGCTCGGCGCCGGACATCGCCGGGCAGAATCTGGCCAATCCACTGGCCACCATCCTGTCCGCGGCGATGATGCTGCGCTACACCTTCGGCTTGGAAGACGCGGCGCAGCGGGTGGAAAACGCGGTGAAAACCGTGCTGGCGCGCGGCCTGCGCACCGCCGACATCTACGAGGCCGGCTGCGAGAAAGTCAGCTGCTCGGCGATGGGGGATGCGGTGGTGTCGGCGCTGTAAATGGCAGTGGTCCGCCCGGCTTGCGCCGGGCGAACCGTCTGTTCTGATTTGAATACAATAAAAACGAAATACCCCATTGCCTGACGCTTTATCGCGCTGCACAATGGGGTGACAACATTACAGCCGCCCGCCGCACAGGCGGGCGCGACGATTTGACAGACAGATACCAGGAGAGACCCAGTGAGAGTAGGTTTTGTTGGCTGGCGCGGCATGGTGGGTTCCGTGCTGATGCAGCGCATGCGCGAAGAGAACGATTTTGCGGCGATCGCCGAGCCGGTGTTCTTCACCACCTCCAATGTGGGCGGCAAAGCCCCCGACATCGGCCGCGACGCCCCGGCGCTGAAAGACGCGAAGGACATCGCCGAACTCAAGACCATGGACGTGATCGTCACCTGCCAGGGCGGCGATTACACCAATGAAGTCTATCCGCAGCTGCGCGCCGCCGGCTGGAACGGTTACTGGGTGGACGCGGCTTCCGCGCTGCGCATGGAAGACAATGCCATCATTATCCTGGACCCGGTCAATAAAGCGGTGATCGAGCAGGGCCTGGCGCGCGGCGTCAAGGATTACGTCGGCGGCAACTGTACCGTGTCGCTGATGCTGATGGCGCTGGGCGGCCTGTTCCAGAACGATCTGGTGGAGTGGGCCACCTCCATGACCTATCAGGCCGCCTCCGGCGCCGGCGCGCAGAATATGCGCGAACTGCTGTCCGGCATGGGCGCGATCAACGCCCAGGTGTCCGGCCTGCTGGCGGACCCGGCGTCCGCCATTCTGGATATCGACCGCAAAGTGTCGGACTTCCTGCGCGCGGACGATTTCCCCAGCCAGAACTTCGGCGTGCCGCTGGCCGGCAGCCTGATCCCTTGGATAGACAAGGACCTGGGCAACGGCCAATCCAAGGAAGAATGGAAGGGCGGCGTGGAAACCAACAAGATCCTGGGCCGCTCCGCCAACCCGGTGCCGGTGGACGGCTTGTGCGTGCGCGTGGGCGCGATGCGTTGCCACAGCCAGGCCTTGACCATCAAGCTCAAGCGCGATGTGCCGCTGGACGAGATCGAAGCCATGCTGGCCGCCGCCAATCCCTGGGCCAAAGTGGTGCCCAATACCCGCGAGGCCTCGATGGCCGAGCTGACCCCGGCGGCGGTGACCGGCACGCTGGCCACGCCGGTGGGCCGCCTGCGCAAGATGGCGATGGGCGGCGAATACCTGTCCGCCTTCACCGTGGGCGACCAACTGCTGTGGGGCGCGGCCGAACCGCTGCGTCGCATGTTGCGTATCCTGATTGAGCGCTGACAGGGTAGAATGGCGGCAGCCTGAGGCTCGCCTTGGCGAGCACCTACTGCCGAGCCGCGCGTCAAACGCGCGGCCTAGTTGAAAAGGGCACTGAGGTGCCCTTTTTTGCGCGCGGTATTCTGTTTGCAATGATTGATTGAGAAAGTAAAGCGATGTCGAACTCTATTCAGCTCGCCGTAGTCGGCGCCACCGGCCTGGTGGGCCAGGCGGTACTGGAACTGCTGGCCCAGCGCCAATTGCCCGTTGGCCGGGTCTTTGCCGTGGACGCGGCGGACAAGGAAGGCGAGACCGCCGCCTACGGCAATCTGGAGCTGGACGTGCATCCCATCGACGGTTTCGCCTTTGAAAACGTGGCGCTGGCCATCTTCGCGGCCGGCAGCGAGCTGGCGCGCGAGTACGCGCCGCTGGCGCGCGCGGCCGGCGCGGCGGTGGTGGATTTCAGCTCCGCCTTCCGCGAGGACGACAGCGTGCCGCTGGTGATCCCTGCAATCAACGGCGCCTTGCTGGCGGACGCCGGCGAAGCCGCGCTGGCCGCCGCGCCCAATTGCACGGTAACGCCGCTGGCGCTGGCGCTGGCGGCGCTGCGCCCGCTGGGTTTGCAGCGCGTGTCGGTGGCCACTTATCAATCGGTGTCCGGCAGTGGCCAGGCGGCGATGGAAGAGCTGGCGGACCAGACCACAGCGCTGTTCTCCCAGCGCGAGACCGAAAGCCGGGTCTACGACAAGCGCATCGCCTTCAACGTGTTGCCGCAGATCGGCGCGCTGGACGCGGACGGCGCGTCCGAGGAAGAGCGCTCGGTGGAGCGCGAGCTCACGCGGCTGCTGGATCTGCCGCAGTTGCAAGTGGAGGCCACCTGCGTGCGCGTGCCGGTGTTCTTCGGCCACGCCTGGGCGGTGAACGCGGCATTCGAACATGAATTTGACATGGAGCAAGCGCGCAAACGTCTGCTTGCGGCAGGCTTGCAAGTGGTGGCCGCGGACAAGCTGGGCGGCTATGTGACGCCGATGGAAGCCACCGGCAACGAGGCGGTGTGGGTCAGCCGCCTGCGCGGCAAGGGCCGGACGCTGAGTTTCTGGCTGGCCGCCGACAATGTGAAGGCCGGCGCCGCGCTCAATTGCGTGAATATCGCCGAAACCCTGTTAAAGCAGAATGGCTTGATCTGATCCTGCGGTTTGGCTGAAGCCGCGCATCGCGCGGACAGAGGGCGGCATTCGCGAGAGTGCCGCCCTGTTTCATGGCCGCGGCGGAAATCGCGGGCAAACGGCGTCATTATGAAATCTAGCTAAAAACAGCCGCAGGGCCTAAGATTGCAACAGTTACCGTCTGCGCCCGCTGGGCCAGCGCAAATAAAATCAAGATAAACCGTGCCGGAAGGTTGACAGTGACACATCAGGCAAACATCAGAATCGGCGTTCTGGCGGTGGCTTTGGCCTGCTCCGCCAGCGCCTGGGCAGGGCTGGGGAAAATCAACGTCAGGTCCAATCTGGGCGAGCCGTTCCGCGCCGATATCGAATTGACCGGGGTAAGGGCGGCGGAACTGGAGAGCGCGAGGATAGGGCTGGCCGGGGCGGATACGTTTCAGGATTTGAACGTCGATTACGCCACGGTGCTCAATATGCTGCGCTTCAGCGTGGCGCCCAGCTCGCGCGGCGCCATGATACGCATCAGTTCTTCCGGCCCCATCAACGACCCCTATCTGCGCTTCGTGGTGGAGGCCAAGACCTCGTCGGGACGCGCAGTGCGCGAGTACACCGTGCTGTTGGACCCCAGCAATTACTCTATGGCCTCGCCGTCCGCCAACATCGTGCAGGACGTGCCCAGCTACGCCGACAACAATCTGTCCAGCCGCTACCGCGGCAACGTCGCGCCCATCGCGCGGCCGCAGCCCGGCATTCTCAAAGTGAAGTCCGGCTCCACCCTGCGCGGCCTGGCCGGCAAGGTGAGGCCGCGCGGCGCCACGCTGGACCAGACCATGGCCGCGCTGGCCCAGGCCAACCCCGACGCCTTTGTCGACGGCGACGTCAGCCGCCTCAAGTTGGGCGCGGTGCTGAAAGTGCCGACCAGCCGCAAGATCAAAGCCCTGAGCGCCGCTCAGGTGGCCAGCATTCTGGGCGGCCAGCCCGCTGCGTCGGCGGGCGAAGCCAAGTCCGGCGCCGATGTGCTGAAGCTGGTGCCCAGCGAGCCGGGCGGCGGCAAGCTGACCGATCTCGAGCAGCAAGTAGCGGCGCGCGAGCAGGCGCTGAAAAACGCGGAGGCGCGCATCAGCGCGCTGGAAGAGCAATTGAAGGCCTTGCAGGCCGGCAAGCCCTTGCCGGCCATGCCCAGCTCCAGCCCCAGTGCCGTTCCGGCGGCGGTCGAGCCGGCGGCGGCCAGCGCTCCTGCGCACGCCGCCAGCGCGCCGGCCCCGGCGCCCGCGGCCAAGCCCGCCCCGGCGGAGCACAAGCCAGCGGCCAAGCCGGCGGCGCCGCCTCCGCCGCCGGAACCTTCGCTGCTCGATAAAGTGATAGACCACCTGCCGCTGGTGGGCGGCGGCGTGGCCGGCCTGGGCCTGTTGGGCGCTCTGGGCCTGCTGCTGGCGCGCCGGCGCAAGGGCGGCAAGCCCTTGTCGCTGTCCGCCAACAATACCAGCGCCGCCCTGAGCCGCGGCGCGTCTTCCGGCATGGAGCCGCCGTCGGTGGGCGGCGGCCATTCCTTCATGAGCAACTTCACCCAGGCGGCCGGCGCCATCGACGCGGCCGAGGTCGACCCGGTGGCGGAAGCCGAGGTGTACATCGCCTACGGCCGCGACGTGCAGGCCGAGGACATCCTCAAGGACGCGCTGGCCAAAGATCCGTCGCGCCAGGAAGTCAGGCTGAAGCTGATGGAGATCTACGCGGCGCGGCCGGACGTCGCCAGCTTTGAAAAACTGGCGCGGGAAATGCACGCCACCTTCGACGGCCATGGACCGATCTGGGCCAAGGCAGCGGCGATGGGGCGCTCGATAGACCCGACCAACTCTTTGTACTTGTCGGACGGCGAGGGCGAGGACATCGAAGCCGCGCCCGCGCCGACGTCGCCCCCGGGCGGCATCGATCTGGATCGGGAATTGTTCGGCGAGCCCGAGGCCGCGCCGACGGAGCCGGCCGCCGCGCCTGAACCGGTCGCCGCGCCGGAAGCGGCCGCGCCCGAGAACGATCCCTTGGCCGCGCTGTTCGCCGAACCCCAGGCCGAGGAGGAGAAGGCGGAGGAAGCCAATCTGCTCAATTTCGATCTGGACACGGAACTGACGCCGCCCGCGGCCGAATCCAAGCCGGAGCCCGCGCCCGCGGCGCCGGCGGAAAACAATTTGCTGGACTTCGACTTCAATCTGGAAGGCATGGCGGCGGAAGCGCCGGCCGCAGCGGAAGCGCCGGCGCCGCAAGCGGCCCCGCCCGCGGGCTTCGAGTCCCTGTACGAGGACATGTTGGCGGAAACGCCGGCCGCCGAGGCGGAAGCCCCTGCGGCGGCGCAGGCCGAAGGCATGTCGGTGCTGGACGACCCGCTGGCCACCAAGCTGGACCTGGCCAAGGTTTATCTGGACATGGGAGACCGCGACGGCGCCAAAGAAGTATTGCAGGATCTGATCGCCGAGGCGCAGGGGCCGCTCAAGGCGGAGGCCGAAGCCTTGCTGGCCACGATCAGCGCCTGAGATAGAGGCTGAAAGCCGGTTCAATGTCTCGCGAGCCAAGGCGACAACGGCTGAGAAAGTAGGTGTCCGCTTGGCGCATGAGGATTGCGAAGCGGTGCTCGTCGTGAACGTCCGACGCGGCGCTGCGGACATGGGGCAGCTTCAAAGGCAATGAGCGGCGGGATGGAGTCACTCCTCCCGCCGCTTGACGATCCCGCGCCAGTGCGTGGTTTTTAGGCGAAAAACCGGAAAATGTGTGGCTTTTTTGGCCATTGCCTGGATGCAATGAGGCGGGGACGCCCGATTTATCCTCGCTAAGTGGTTGTTGTATAGTTTCGTTGCAATAATTAAAACGTTATAAGGGCCTGTCGAGACCCGGCTGCCGGCCAAGGCAAGCGGCGCGGCGGCTTCGAAGAATGAGGGTGGGGAAATTCGTTCATGTCTTTCAAGACACGCATGAGTCAAATCGCGTCGCTGCTGGCCGGTCTTGGTCTGGCGGCGGCCGCTACGGCCGGCTTGGGGCCGATCCGGGTGTTGTCCGCCGATGGCGAGCCTTTCCTGGCGGAAATTCCTGTGGTGGACGAGGAGCCCTCCGACAATGTGCTGGTGGGCCTGGCGGATCGCAACCGCTATCCGCTGTTGTCCACTTATAGCGGTTCCGCCGGCAGCCTGCAGTTTTCCATCGTCCGTAAACCGGACGGCAATGTTCAGAAAATCCAGGTCAAGGGCGCCGCCAGTTATCCGGAGCCGCTGCTGCGCTTCGCCGTGGATCTGAGTTGGCCGGCCGGCCGGCTGGTGCGCGAGTTCGAAGTGGATTATCGGCGAGACGGCCCGCGCAACAAGCCCGCGCCGGCGCGGGAGGAGGGCAAGAAGCCGCTGGCTGGCGTCGACGCCTCGCCGCGGCTGGATTCCTTGGGCCTGAGCGACGCCCGCTTGCGTTCCCGTCTGGGCGAACCCTTGCTGTTGGAGCTGACTTTGCAGGGCAGCGCCTTGGATCAGGCGGACCCGCCGCGGCTGGCCTTGTTCGCTGTGGCGGCGCAGGGCGAGCCCAACGCCCAGCAAGTGCGCCTGGTGGCTTCCATCGTGCCCCACGTCGAAAAAGTGGCCAAGGGCCGCTTTAATGTGCAATTGCGCACCGAGCAGCCGGTGACCGAGCCGATGCTGGCCTTCCGGCTGGAGGTGGCGGCGGGCAAGCTCAAGGCGCAGAAAAACTACTCGGTGTTGCTGGACCCCCATTCGGCGGTCAAGCCGGCCCCCGTCGCCAAGACGCAGGGTTTGAAAGTGTACCGGGTGCTCAAGGGCGACACGCTGTCCGGCATCGCCAGCCGCGTGCGCGGCGGCGGGGAGTCGGGCGCGGTGGCGCAGCAACTATTGCAAGGCAATCCCGAGGCCTTCATCGCCGGAGACGCCAACCGCCTGCGCGCCGGCGTGGCGCTGGAATATCCATCGGAGTGGCAACTGCGCGGCCAGAGCGCCGCCCGCGCCGCGGAGCCTAAGCGGCCGGCGGTTTCGCCCGAGGCCCGCGCAGCTGAGAAAAGCGCGCCGCAAGACAGCAAGCCCCAGGCGCGAGCGCCGCAGGAGCATCAGCCGCCGGCGCAGAAGCCCCCGGAACGCAAGCCGCCGGAAGCCGCGCGGCAGGAACACAAGCCGCCGGAATCCAAACCGCAGGAGCACAAACCCGTAGAGGCCAAATCGGCGGCCAAGCCGGCCGCTCCGCTCGCGCCGGCGCATCCGCCTGTCGCCAAGGAAGCGTCCAAACCGGCTCCGGCGGCGGAAGCCCCGAGGCAAGCGGCCGCGCCGTCGCAGCAGGAACGGCATTTGCAGCAGATGCTGCAGCGGCAAGACCAGGCCCTGCAGCAAGCCGAGCAGCGGGCCAAGGCGCTGGAACAGAAAATCCAGGATTACCAGCGCCAGGCGGCGGCCAAGGCCGCGCCGGCCCCAGCGCCGGCGGAAAGAGAGCCCGGCCCCGAGTCCGCGCCGGAGCCCAAGGTCGAGACCAAGCCGGAACCCAAGCCGGAACCCAAGGTGGCGGCCGTCAGTTCCATGCCGGTCGCGGCGGCGTCCGCGCCGCAGGCGGCGACGGCGGAACACGCGGAGAAGCCTCCGGTTGTCGAAGCGGCCGCTCAGCACGAGCCGCCGCCGGCCAAACCCGTCGACAGCAAGGCTACGCCGGTCACGGCGGCGGCCAATGGCTGGACGGACGAATTGGCCGCGGCCTTGTCCGACGAGTCCATGCGCTGGAAGCTGGGCGGGGCGGCGGCGGCGCTGGGTCTGGTGGCCTTGCTGCTGGCGCGGCGCAAACGCAAGGGCGGCGGCAAGGACGAGCCTGCCGCGCCGGCCTTGAGCGGCACGGCGGCGGGCGCGTCGATGTTGGGGCCGTTGACGACCTTGATGAGCTCCTTGAAGAAGGGCGACGGCATCGACCTGTCCTCGGTGGACCGGGTGGCCGAAGCCGATGTCTACCTGGCCTACGGCCGAGACGACCAGGCTTTGGAGATTCTGCGCGAAGGCTTGGCTCACGAGCCGATGCGGCAGGATTTGCGCTACAAATTGCTGGAAGTCTTGTCCACCCAGCAGGACAAGCAGATGTTCATCGCCGAGGCCACCACCGCCAAGGGCGTGTTCGGCAAGGACAGCACCTTATGGATGAGGGTGTGCGAAATCGGCCAGACCGTCGCGCCAGGCCATCCGCTGTTCGCCCAGGCCAAGCCCGAGCCGGCGGCGGATGCGCCGCCGCCCGCGGCCGCCGAGCCTGCGCCTGTGGCCGCTCCCGCGGCCCCCGTCGCGGCAGCGCCCACACCGGCACCCGCGCCCGTCGCGGCAGCACCGACGCCCGCGCCGGCAGCCGCGGCGAGCCCGGACGAGGAGAAAATGGAGTTGGCCAAGCTGTATCTGGAGATGGGCGACAAAGAAACCGCGGACGCCTTGATGAAGGAGGCCGGCCGCTAAAGCGCCGGTCGCGCCCGCGCGCATGGAAGAGGTCGGCCGCGCTTGACGCGAGCCGGCCTCTTTTCGTTTTGCTTCGACGGCGTCTTATGCCGCGGTTGGGCGCTTTTCTCGTGCGTTCGCAGCAAACGTCATCGTTTGGTCGTGGCGCAAACCGGGCAGGATAAGGTAGAGTGAGTGCTTTATTGCTGAAACGACGCGGCGCGCCGCGTCGGAGTTTGAAGAAGGTGTGGGCATGAGGATAGCGCTCGGCATCGAGTATGACGGTCGGGCGTTCGCCGGCTGGCAGACTCAGCCGCATGGCAATACGGTGCAGGACAGATTGAATCAGGCGATCGCGCAGATCGCCGGCGTGGAGGCCGTCGGCACGCTGGCCGCGGGCAGGACCGACGCCGGCGTGCATGCGGCCATGCAAGTGGTGCATTTCGACAGCCCGGCCGAGCGGCCGCTGAACGCCTGGGTGCGCGGCGTCAACGCCTTGCTGCCGGCTGAGGTGGCGGTGGTGTGGGCGCGGGAGGTGTCGGCGGATTTTCACGCGCGTTTTTCGGCGTTTTCCCGCAGTTACAGTTATTTTCTGCTGACCAGCCCGGTGCGGCCCTGTCTGCTGGCCGGCAAGATGGGCTGGTTTCATCAGGCGCTGGACGTGGCGGCGATGCGAGAGGCGGCGGCGCATCTGTTGGGGCGACATGATTTTTCCAGTTTCCGCGCCTCGGAGTGCCAGGCCAAATCGCCGCTCAAGGATTTGCAGCGGCTGGACATCAGCGAGCAAGACGGCCTGATCCGCTTCGATCTGCTGGCGGACGCCTTCCTGCATCATATGGTGCGCAATATCGTCGGCGCGCTGGTCTACGTGGGCAAGGGCGCTTTGCGCGCCGATGACATGGCGGGCTTGCTGGCCGCGCGCGACCGTACCTTCGCACCGCCCACCTTCATGCCGGACGGTTTGTACCTGACCGGCGTGGGTTATCCGGAAACATACGATTTGCCGTCGCAGGCGGACGCCGCGCGGCTGGCTTTGTGGAGATGAGAGTGGGCGGCACGACCCGAATCAAGATTTGCGGCATTACCCGGCCGGAAGACGGCGTCGAGGCCGCGCGGCTGGGCGCCGACGCCATCGGCCTGGTGTTCTACGCCAAGAGCCCGCGCCATGTCGACCTCGAGCAGGCGCGCGCGGTGATCGCGGCGCTGCCGCCCTTCGTCAGCGTGGTGGCCTTGTTTGTCAATCCGGAGCCGGAGTACGTGCGCGAAGTGCTGGCCGCCTGCGCGATCGACATCTTGCAGTTCCACGGCGAGGAAGACGCCGCCTTCTGCCGCTCTTTCCAGCGGCCTTATCTGAAAGCGGTGCGGGTGAAGCCGGGCGTGGACCTGGCCGAGATCGCCGCCGCCTACCCGGACGCGCGCGCGGTGCTGAGCGACGCCTTCGTCGAAGGCGCGCACGGCGGCACCGGCGCCACCTTCGACTGGAGCTTGCTGCCGGAGGCCTTGCCTCTGCCGCTGATCCTGTCCGGAGGCCTGGACGAACACAATGTGGCGGCGGCGGTGGCGCAGGTGCGCCCGGCCGCGGTCGACGTCTCCAGCGGTGTGGAGGCGTCCAAGGGAATCAAAGATGCCGCCAGAATGGCGGCGTTCATATCAGGAGTTAGACATGGATCGTTATGACCTGCCGGACGCCCAGGGCCATTTTGGCCCGCATGGCGGCGTCTATGTCGCCGAAACCTTGATGGCGGCGCTGGACGAGCTGAAGAACGAGTACGCTCGCGTCAAGGCCGACCCGTCGTTCTGGGAAGAATTCCGCCACGAGCTTAAGCACTACGTCGGCCGGCCCAGCCCGGTCTACCACGCCAAGCGCTGGTCCGAGCAACTGGGCGGCGCGCAGATCTATCTGAAGCGCGAAGACCTGAACCACACCGGCGCGCATAAGATCAACAACGCCATCGGCCAGGCGCTGCTGGCGCGGCGCATGGGCAAGAAGCGGGTGATCGCCGAAACCGGCGCCGGCCAGCACGGCGTGGCCTCCGCCACCGTGGCGGCGCGCTACGGCATGGAGTGCGTGGTGTATATGGGCGCCGAGGACATCAAGCGTCAATCGCCCAATGTGTTCCGCATGAAGCTGCTGGGCGCCACCGTGGTGCCGGTGGAGTCCGGTTCCAAGACGCTGAAGGACGCCTTGAACGAGGCGATGCGAGATTGGGTGACCAATATCGACAGCACCTTCTACATCCTGGGCACCGCGGCCGGTCCGCATCCCTATCCGATGCTGGTGCGCGATTTCGTGTCCGTGATCGGCGAGGAGGCCAAGGTGCAGATGCCGGAAGTGATCGGCCGCCAGCCGGATGTGGTGGTGGCTTGCGTCGGCGGCGGCTCCAACGCCATCGGCATGTTCTATCCGTATATCGGCGTGGACGGCGTGCGCATGGTGGGCGTAGAGGCCGGCGGCCTGGGCCTGGACTCCGGCAAGCACGCGGCGCCGATTTCCGGCGGCGCGCCCCTGGGCGTGCTGCACGGCGCCAAGAGCTATCTGATGCAGGACGAGAACGGTCAGGTGGTGGAAACCCATTCGGTGTCCGCCGGCCTGGATTATCCGGGCGTGGGGCCGGAGCACAGCTATCTGAAGGACATCGGTCGCGCCGACTACGTGGCGATCAACGACGACGAGGCTTTGCGCGCCTTCCACGACTGTTGTCACTTCGAGGGCATCATCCCGGCGCTGGAATCCAGCCACGCGCTGGCCTGGGCCGTCAAGGAAGCGCCGAAGATGGGCAAGGACCAGGTGATTCTGGTCAATCTGTCCGGCCGCGGCGACAAGGACATCAACACTGTGGCCGGTCTTGCCGGCATCACTCTGTAAGGAGGCGCTATGTCACGTATCGCCAAATGTTTTGAAGCGCTGGCCGGCGGCAAGGCGCTGATCCCTTTCATCACCGCCGGCGACCCGTCGCCGCAGCTGACCGTGCAACTGATGCACGGTCTGGTGGAGGGCGGCGCCGACATCATCGAGCTGGGGGTGCCGTTTTCCGATCCGATGGCCGACGGCCCGGTGATCCAGCGCGCCTCCGAGCGCGCTCTGGTCCACAAAGTGGGTCTGCGCCAGGTGCTGGAGCTGGTGGCGGCGTTCCGCCGCGACAACGATCACACCCCGGTGGTGCTGATGGGTTATCTGAATCCGGTGTTCGCCATGGGCTATCAGGACTTCGCCGCGGCGGCCAAGGCCGCCGGCGTCGACGGGGTGCTGACTGTGGACAGCCCGCCGGAGGAATCCGCCGATCTGTCGGCGGCCTTGACCGCCAACGGCCTGGATCCGGTATTTCTGATCGCGCCCACCACGCCGCCGCAACGTGTGGCGGAAATCGCCAAACTGGCGCGCGGATACGTCTATTATGTGTCTCTGAAGGGGGTGACCGGCGCCGGGCATCTGGACATTGACGACGTAGCGCGTAAAATTGCTGCCCTTAGAGAATATTTGACCGTACCGATAGGCGTCGGCTTTGGCATTCGCGACGGTGCGACAGCCAAGGCGATCTCCGCCGCCGCTGACGCGGTGGTGGTGGGCAGCCGTTTGGTGCAGGAAATTGAGGCGGCGACACCCGAAACCGCCAAAGAGCGGTTAACCCGTCTGGTGGCCGAACTGAAGGCCGCCATCCGATAGAACACTGCGGGGGCTCAGCCCCCGTTTTACTGTGCCCGCCGTTTGGCGGCGGGCCCAAGAATCAAGGAGTCAGCATGAGCTGGTTGAATAAGCTCCTGCCGCCGAAGATCAAGCGCGACAACCGCGCCGACAAACCTTCCGCGGTACCGGAGGGGCTTTGGAGCAAGTGCCCGGAATGCGAAGCCGTGTTGTATTACACCGATCTGGAGAGCAATCTGCAGGTGTGTCCCAAGTGTAATCACCACCATCCGCTGACCGCGCGCGAACGTCTGAACCTGCTGCTGGATGAAGAAGGCCGTCGCGAGTTGGGCGAAGAGGTCAAGCCGGTGGATATCCTGAAGTTCAAGGACAGCAAGAAGTATCCAGACCGCCTGACCGCCGCCAAGAGCGACACCGGCGAGGACGACGCGCTGGTGGTGATGCAGGGCAGCATCGAATCGATGCCGGTGGTGGTGGCCGCGTTTGAATTCAAATTCATCGGCGGCTCCATGGGCTCGGTGGTGGGCGAGCGCTTCGTGCGCGGCGTGCGCGCCGCGGTGGAGGCCAGGGCGCCCTTCATCTGCGTGGCCGCTTCCGGCGGCGCGCGGATGCAGGAAGGCTTGAACTCGCTGATGCAGATGGCCAAGACCAGCGCGGCCTTGCAGCTGCTGACCGACGCCAAGCTGCCCTTCATCTCGATCCTGACCGACCCGACCATGGGCGGCGTGTCGGCCTCCTTCGCCTTCCTGGGCGATGTGGTGCTGGCCGAACCCAAGGCGCGCATCGGTTTCGCCGGCGCGCGGGTGATCGAGCAAACCGTGCGCGAAACCTTGCCGGAAGGCTTTCAGCGCGCCGAGTTCCTGCTGAGCAAGGGCGCGGTGGACATGGTGGTGGACCGCCGCGAGCTGAAGCGCAAGCTGGCGGAGCTGTCCACGCTGCTGATGAAGGAGCCGGCTCCGGTCTGATCCGCAGCCAAGCCGCATTGAAAAGCCGCCAGAGATGGCGGCTTTTTTATTTGGCGCGGCAGGTTTGCACCGCGCGATTGAATTGCGTCAGGAACTGCGGCGATTCGCGGGCGAGAAAGGCTTTGCCGAAGTAGACGCCGAAGGGCAGGCTTTGCGCCAGTTCGCTGCGCAGCTGCTCCTGCACGCCCATCTTGGCGATCAGCGCGTCTACCACGTAGGCGTTGCCGAGAATGGCGTCGACGCGGCGGCTCAGCAGCATCTTGACCAGCTGTTCGCTATTGGGCGGGGTGGAGGTGAGTTGGTAGCCGTGTTCGCGCAGCCAGTCGTCCATATTGGAGCCGTTGAAGGCGGCGGTGCGGCCCTGGCGTTTGAAATCGCTGCCGGACGGGGATTGCGGATTGTCCTTCAGCAGATACCAGCGCCGCTCGTAAGGCAGGATGGGGGCGGACAACACCGCGTAGCCGTCGCGCTCCGCGGACGGCGTGGCGGTGAAGAAGGCGTCGGCCTGCTGGTGCTGCACCTGCCATTGCGCGCGCGGCCACGGCAGGAAGGCGATGGAGTAGGGGCGTTGCAGTTGTTTGAGCGCGCATTGCACCACTTGCACCGCCAGGCCGTCGGCGCTGCCGTCCTCCTTGCGGAAGGAAAGCGGAGCTTGCTGATGGGTGTTGAGCCGGATGGGGGGCTCGGCGGCGGCGGCGCCGGCGAGCAGCAGGCCGGCAAGCAGGACGCGTCGGATGGGCGACGGGCATGCGTGGCGGCGGGGAAGGCGTTGCGCGGCCTTGCTTAAAAAATGGGCGGCAGTCATTTGTTTTTTGCAATCATGGAGTTGCCGGTCTTATCCACATGCTGTCACCAGATTTGCCCATTGGCAAGGTGGGAAAGTTCCCCGGATTTGCCTTTTTTATAAGCGTAAGAGGCAAGTGGCTAATTGCAAAAGTTTTTTTGGCGTCCGGCCGGGGTTATCCACACAGTTATCCGGCGATTGCTGTGGAAAACCCGGGCCGCCGCCGCCTTCATTCCGCCTGTTCCAAGGCCTCCAGTTCGGTCTGGGCGTCCAGCCAGGCTTCCTCCACTTCGGCCAGACGGGTCGCCACCTCGCCCTGGCGGCGCACCGCGTCGGCCAGCCGTTGCCGGTTGGCGTCCTCGTAGGCGTCGGCGGAGGCCATGAAGCCGTCCAGTTCGGCTTTCGCCGCGCTGAGCTGGTCCAGTTCCTTTTCCAGCTTGTTCAGCTTGTTCTGCAGCGGTTTGCGCAGCAGGGACAGCCGCTGCCGCGCTTCCGCCTCCTGGCGTTTCTGTTCCTTGCGATTCAGGCCCTGGGCGTCTCCGGACGAGGGCTTGCCGGCGTCGGCGAGCAGGGTCAGCCGCCACTGGCGATAATCCTCCAGATCGCCGTCGAAGGGCTGCACCTTGCCGTGGCTGACCAGCCAGAAGATGTCGGTGGTGGCTTCCAGCAGGCTGCGGTCGTGGGATACCACGATCAGCGCGCCGCTGAAATCCTGCAAGGCCATGGTCAGCGCGTGGCGCATTTCCAGGTCCAGGTGGTTGGTGGGTTCGTCCAGCAGCAGCAGATTGGGTTTTTGCCAGACTATCATCGCCAGCGCCAGCCGCGCTTTCTCGCCGCCGGACATCGGGCCCACCGGATCGGTGGCGGCGTCGCCGCGGAAGTTGAAGCCGCCCAGGAAGCTGCGCAACTCCAGTTCGCGCGTGGTGGGCGCCAGTCTTTGCATATGCTGCAGCGGCGTCTCGTCTTCGCGCAGGGTTTCCAGCGTGTGCTGGGCGAAATAGCCTATCTTCAGCGTCTGCGCGTTGACGACTTCGCCGCGCAGCGGCGCGAGGTCGCCGGACAGCAGCTTGACCAGGGTGGATTTGCCGGCGCCGTTGACGCCGAGCAGGCCGATGCGCGCGCCGGCCTCCACCGATAGATTCAGTCCGCTAAGAATGGTGGCGGAGCCGTAGCCGACGTCGGCCTGTTCCAGCTTCAGCAGCGGATTGGGCAGGTTGTCCGGGCTGTCGAAGTGGAAGTCGAACGGCGAAGCCACGTGGGCCGGCGCGATGCGCTCCAGCTTTTCCAGCGCCTTGACCCGGCTTTGCGCCTGGCGAGCCTTGGACGCCTTGGCCTTGAAGCGGTTGACGAAGGATTCCAGGTGGGCGATCTGGCGCTGCTGCTTTTCGTATTCGCCTTGCTGGCGCGCCAGTTTTTCCGCGCGCATCACTTCGAACTGGCTGTAGTTGCCGGTGTACAGCGTCAGTTCCTGGTTGGCGACTTCGACGATGTGGTCGCAGACGCTGTCCAGGAAGTCGCGGTCGTGGGAAATCATCAGCAGGGTGCCGGGATAGCCTTGCAGCCAGTCTTCCAGCCACAGCACGGTTTCCAGGTCCAGGTGGTTGGTGGGTTCGTCCAGCAGCAGCAGGTCTGAGCGGCACATCAGCGCCTGGGCCAGGTTGAGGCGCATGCGCCAGCCGCCGGAGAAGCTGGCCACCGGCCGTTGCTGGGCGTCCACGTCGAAGCCCAGGCCGGTCAGCAGCTTGCCGGCGCGCGCCGGCGCGGCGTAGGCGTCGATGCGCGCCAGTTCGCCGTGCAGATGGCCGATGGCGTTGCCGTCGTGCCGCTCTTCGGCGTCCCGCAGCCCCTGTTCCAGCTGGCGCAGCTCATGGTCGCCGTCCAGCACGTAGTCCAGCGCCGAGCGTTCCAGCGCCGGCGTTTCCTGCGCCACATGGGCGATGGTCCAGTGCGGCGGCAGCAACGCGTCGCCGCTGTCGGCGTGCAATTCGCCCATCAAGAGCGCGAACAGGCTGGATTTGCCGGCGCCGTTGGCGCCGGTGAGGCCGGTCTTGTAGCCGGGGTTGAGCGTCAGGTTGGCGCCTAGCAGCAATTCTTTCAGGCCGCGGCGCAGATTGAGGTTTTTGAGTTGAATCATAGGAGTCCGAACGGCCGCGCCGGCGTTCGCGGCCGGCGCGGCGCATGGGTGTGGGTCAGGCCGGGGGCAGCGCGCTGAGATCCCAGCGCGGCTTGATCGAGTAACTGCCGGGGGCTTGGGCGTGTTTCAGCCGCATCGCGCCGGCGAAGGCGATCATCGCGCCGTTGTCGGTGCACAGCGCCAGCGGAGGATAGAAGACTTCGAAGCGGCGACGGCGCGCGGCCTCGTCCAGCGCGGCGCGCAGCTGCTTGTTGGCGCCGACGCCGCCGGCCACCACCAGCCGCTTCATGCCGCACTGCTTGAGCGCGGCCAGCGATTTCTTGGTCAGCACTTCGACGATGGCTTCCTGGAAGGCGCGGCAGATGTCCTTGCGCGTCTGTTCGTCGATGTGGCCGTCGGCGTCCGCCACCTGCTTGCTCAGCGTCAGCACCGCGGTTTTCAGGCCGGAAAAGCTCATGTCCAGATCGCCGGAGTTCAGCATGGGCCGCGGCAGGGTGAAGCGGGCCGGGTCGCCTTCCTCGGCCCGCCGCGACAGCAGCGGGCCGCCGGGATAGGGCAGGCCCAGCAGTTTGGCGGTCTTGTCGAAGGCCTCGCCGGCGGCGTCGTCCAGGGTTTCGCCCAGGATTTGGTAGTCGCCGACGCCGCGTACCGCCATCAGCTGCGTGTGGCCGCCGGAAACCAGCAGGGCCAGGAAGGGGAACTCAGGCTTGGGCTCGGCCAGCAGAGGAGACAGCAGATGGCCTTCCAGATGATGGACGCCCAGCACCGGGATGTTCAGGCCGAAGGCCAGCGCGTTGGCCACGCTGGCGCCCACCAGCAACGCGCCGCCTAGGCCGGGGCCCTGGGTGTAGGCGATGGCGTCGAGGTCGGCCAGGGTCTTGCCGGCCTCGGCCAGGCAGGCCTCGGTCAGCGGGATGGCGCGGCGGATGTGGTCGCGGCTGGCCAGCTCGGGGACCACGCCGCCGTATTCGGCGTGCATGGCCATCTGAGTGTGCAGTTGGTGGGCCAGCAGGCCGCCGTCTGTGTCGTACAAAGCGACTCCGGTTTCGTCGCAGGAAGATTCAATACCTAGTACCAGCATGTTTGGGCGCAGCTCGGATATAGCGGGACAATCTTTCTATTTTACCGGTGAATCTTTGTTCGCCCAAATCCGGATGTTAGGCTAGGCCGTTTCGGAATTCCTACTATGAGGAGAGGCGGGGATGAAAGCCAGGTTGAAGTGGGTGGACGGCGTGTGTTTTCTGGGCGAAAGCGGCAGCGGTCACGCGGTGGTGATGGACGGCGCGCCGGAGGGCGGCGGCAGGAATCTGGGGCCGCGGCCTATGGAGCTGTTGCTCTTGGGCACCGCCGGCTGCACCAGCTACGATGTGATCACCATTCTGAAGAAATCGCGGCAGCAGGTCAGCGATTGCTGGGTGGAGATCGAGGCCGAGCGCGCCGGGGAGGAGCCCAAGGTGTTCACCCGCATTCATTTCCACTTTGTGGTGAGCGGGCGCGAACTGAAGGCGGACGCGGTGGAGCGGGCGATCAGGCTGTCGGCGGAGAAATACTGTTCCGCCTCCATCATGCTGGGCAAGACCGCCGACATCAGCCACGATTTCGAACTGCGCGACGCCTGAGAGCGTGGCCGACGGCGGGCGGGCCGGCCAGCAGTTCCGCCGCCAGGTTCAGCGCCGCGTCGCAGTCCGGGCGGTGGCGCAGCGGATAGCCCCAGAATTTTTCGAAGCGCGGCGCGAACTCGTCCAGATAGCGCTGTTGGTCGGTCAGAGGAGCGATCACGATGGTGCCCCGGATCAGCTGGCGGATTTGCAGCCGGTTGTCCTTGACCCACAGCGCCGCCATCTTGCGGATGATGCGCGCGTGCAGGTCCAGCTCGGTGGGGGCCGGTTCCTTGGCGATGAAGACGAAGGGGCGTTGCTGGAGCAGCAGCTGGTCCAGCGTGGCGAAGATGTCGGTGGGCTGCTGTCCATCCGGGCGGCGGCGATCCAGCCAGACGATGGGAAAGTCTTGAGCGTGGAATTGCATGGCTTTTTTGTAAATGAGAATCAATATCATTGTATCGATAAAAACCCGCTTTGTCATCTCGTTGCGGCCGCGCTGCGGCCTTGAGATTCGCGCCGGCGGTCCCCATCTCCCCCAAAGCCGGCCGCGGGCGCAAAGCTTGGGTTGCCGGGCGTAAGCCGATACAATAGGCGGTTTTGCGCGGCCGCCGAACCCGGGGCCGCCATCGACGAAAAAGGCGCAGGGATGACTACCATCGTGGCGGTAAGAAAGGGCGATCAGATTGCGATCGCCGCAGACAGCCAGACCACTTTTGGCGACGACCAGAAGCTGCTGGCCGGCTATGATTGTTTCCACAACAAGATTTTCCAGCACGGGGACAGCTATCTGGCCATCTCCGGCTCGGCCGCGCACGACCTGGTGCTGCAAGGCGCGCTGAAGGAGTTGAAGAAAAAAGACTTGAGCAGCCGCCAGGGCATTTTCGAGACCTTCCGCAAACTGCATCCCAAGCTGAAGGACGGTTTCTACCTGCGTCCCGAGGAGGACGAGGAAGATCCGTACGAATCCAGCCAGATGATGGTGGTGATCGCCAACCGTCACGGTATTTTCGGGGTTTACCCCATGCGCGAGATCTATGAGTTTTCCCGCATCTGGGCGATAGGCTCCGGCCGCAAGTTCGCGATGGGCGCGATGTACGCGGTGTACGACCAGGCGCTGAGCGCGCGCGAAATCGCCGAAATCGGCGTGCGCGCCGGCTGCGAATTCGACGTCAGCTCTTCGATGCCGATGACGGTCTATACCGTAGAGCTGGCGGCGGACAAGGAAAAGAAAGACACAGCATGAGCACACAAGACAGATTGCAACGATTTTTGTTTGACGGCGCGCCGGTGCGCGGCGCCTTGGTGCGCCTGGACGGCGCCTGGCAGCAGGTGTTGGCCCGCCGCAGCTACCCGCCGGCCATGAAGAAGATCGTCGGCGAAATGATGGCGGCGGCCGAGCTGATGGCCGCCAACCTCAAGTTCGACGGCGCGCTGATCCTGCAGCTTCACGGCGCCGGCGCCCTGAAGCTGGCGGTGGTGGAGTGCAATAACGACCGCACCATCCGCGCCACCGCCAAGTGGGACGACGGCATTGCCGACGACGCTTCCATCCAGTCCTTGCTGGGCGGGCACGGGCGTTTTGTGGTGACGCTGGAGCCGCGCGTGGACAAGGCGCAAACCTGGCAGGGCATCGTGGCGCTGGAGGGCGACAGCATAGGCGAGATGCTGGAGAACTACATGCTGCGTTCCGAGCAGCTGGAAACTCGGCTGATCCTGGCCTCCAGCGACGAAACCGCCGCCGGCATGCTGTTGCAGAAACTGCCGGAAGGCCATGGCGATCCGGAAGGCTGGGAGCGCATCCAGATGCTGGGCGCCACGCTGAGGGCGGACGAACTGCTGGGCCTGCCGGCCGAGGACGTCCTGCACCGCCTGTTCCACGAGGAAACGGTGCGGGTGTTCGATCAGGAGACGGTGAGCTTCGCCTGCAACTGCAGCCGTGAACGCGTCGGCGACATGCTGAAGATGTTGGGCGGCCAGGAGGTGGGCGAGGTGTTGCTGGAACAGGGCAGCGTGGAAATCGTCTGCGACTATTGCAACCAGCATTACGTTTACGACGAGGACGACGCCAACCGTCTGTTTGATTACGACGTGATCGCCGCCGCGCGCGAGGCCAGGCATTGACGCCTGTCCCTTTGGCTGGGCAACAAACTTTATCGAAGCCGCTTGCGCGGCTTTTTTTACGCCCTTTTTTCGGTGAAAAACAGGGTAAAAATACCAATGTTGTAATTATGGTTTAAATTGAGTGTTTTATTTTAAACTGAATTCTCATGACGATGGCTATTCTATATGATTTGAAATGCGCATCTGAATATTGATGCGACATTATTAATGTCTTGGATAGCGTCATGATAAAAACAGCTTCGCTCAGCGGCGTGCGCGCACTGAGTCTTTCCGTGATGGCGGCCGCCTTATTGGCCGGTTGCGTCAGCGATTCCGAAAAAACAGCGGTCAGCCAGCCGGCGCCGCAGGCCAATCTTCCTCAGGCCGGCCACTCCTCGCATTCTCCGGCTTTGTCGGAGAAACCGTCTTATCCGCACGGCCTGCCGCCCGGCGCGCCGGCCGACGGCGCCGGTCCCGGCGCCAAGCCGCAAGGTCCGATGCAGCAGACCGGCGCGCGCCGCGCCAAGGAGGCCGCGGCCGGGCCGCAGTACGCCGCCTGCGAGGAGGCCAAGCTGGGCCAGTTGTCCGGCGCGGCGCTGGCGCGCTATGTCGCCAGCGTGCAGGGCACGTGCATGAACCGCCTGTTCCAGGCGGACGCCTTCAGCTACCGGGTGGTGTCGCCGGCGAATATGCGGGAAGTGGCGGCCGAGGCCCGCGCCCGCGCGCAAAGCTGGGACGGCAAGAGCGCCAACGGCTTGTGGCCGCTGGCGGTGTTCCTGAAAGCCGGCTACTTCACCCAGTACAGCCACGCCGCGGAAGTGGGCGATTACGGCCGTCCGGTGGACGAGCCGGTGATGCAGGCGGTGAGCGCGCTGGCGGAAAATCCGGCGCTGTGGAGCGAGCCGGTGCGCGACGGCAGCGGCGACCACGACGCCTGGTATCTCGCGACCGATCTGCGTCAGTCGGTGGCGGAAACCATGATTCTGGCGGATTCGGTGCGCAAGCAGGAATACGCGCTGCCGCTGCTGCAGCGCTTCTTCGGCCGCTACAACGCCGCGGCTAAGAACAACTGGGCGCGCATCGCGCTGCATCCGATGCAGACCACCCTGTTCAATATGCATTACACCGAGGGCTTCGCCGACAAGGCGGGCGCCGGTCAACTGGACGCGCTGGCGACCAGCCTGGCAGGGCTGACCCGCGCCGGACAGCCGGCCTTCGCCGACGAACAGATGTATCTGAACACCGTGCGCGAAACCGGCCGTTTCATGCAATACCCGCGCACCGCCAAACTGGCGGAAGACGCGGTGGCCGGCCTGCTGGGCGGCGAGAAGTTCGGCGCTTCGTGGGCGGAAGCGGTGTACGCCTTGAAGAAGCTGGGCAAGGTGCCGTGCGAGCGCTACGGCATCTGCCAGGCGGAACAGGAGCTGAAAACGCATCTGTTCCCGCATAGCTGGAGCTTTGACAACGGCAATCTGGTGTTCGAAACCCCGCTGGCGCTGGCCGAAGTGGAGCCGCTGTACTACGCGATGAAGCAGGTGCAGGCGCAATTGGGCCGGGTCAGCGGCATCAGCCAGCCGGTGAACGGCGACACCAACGCCAAATTGCGCATGGTGATCTACGGCAGCAAGACCGCCTACCAGCGCTTCCAGGGCCTGCTCAATGAATTGTCCACCGACAACGGCGGCATTTACATCGAAAAGGACGGCACCTTCTACACCTTCCAGCGCGAAGTGCCGCGCGAGAGCTATCTGAGCCTGGAAGAACTGGTGCGCCACGAGTACGTGCACTATCTGTCCGGCCGCTTCATCCAGCCGGGCATGTGGGGCAGCTCGGACTTCTACCGCGACGACCGCCGCATGGCCTGGTACGACGAGGGCTTCGCCGAATTCATGGCCTGGAGCACGTCGCGCGACGGCATCAAGGTGCGCGGCCACGTGGTGGACGTGGTGGCCAACGGCTGGCCGCAAAGCTATCTGGAACCGTCCCGCATCATGCGTTCCAGCTATAGCGACGGTTGGGACTTCTACAGCCATTCCGCCTTGTGGTTCTACTACCTGAACCAGCAACAGCCGGGCCGCATCGCCGAGATCCTGGCCTCGCTGCGCGCCGACGACGTCAAGCGCTTTGATGCCCTGGTGGCGGAAATGGGCCGCGACGCCGGTCTGGTGCAGGGCTTCCACGATTATGTGGGCCGCCAGGTGGAGGCGCAGCGCGCCGGTCAACTGGGCAATACCTCGACCGAGCGGGGCGTGGACTGGCTGAAACAGGCGGAGTGGCAGGCCGGCGAGATCGGCGCGATCGAGGGCGCGATGCGCCGTCATCTGCCGGTGGCGTGCCGCGTCTGGGCCGACGGCGAACGCAGCGCTCTGCGCCGCTTCGAATGCGACGGCGTCTTGTCCTTGCGCTCCGGCACCGCCACCATGGCGCGCCAGGAGCTGGACAAGACCCTGGACTCCGCCTTGCAGAACCTGCTGCGCGGCAGCGGCATCAACAATATGATGGCGCTCAACTGCGCGGCCACCGACTACGACTTCAAGGCCAAGCGCGCGGCGCTGCGCTGCGAAGGCCCGCTGGGTCCGGCCGCGTCGCAGCCGTCGAAGCCGGGCGGCGGCGACGCCCAGCTGGGTTTGGCCAAGCTCAGCTATTCCAGCCCTGTGCGCTGCCTGCGCGGCCAGCTGCAAGGCGTGGGCGAGCCGGACGGCTATAGCCTGGTGAGCGGTCCCAAGCTGGGCCGCGCCGTCATGGCCGACCACGGCGCCTTCAACTACCGCCGTGATCAGGATCAGCCAGGCGTGGCCGACCAGATCACCGTGCGCGTGCGCAAGGGCGCGCAAACGCGGGACGTGGTGGTGCAGTTGCTGGCGACGCCGGTGAATATGTCGGACGAGGCGTGCTGGGCCCGCGCCGGTTGAGGCGTGTCTGAGGCATGAATGAAAAGAGCCGGGGGATTCCCGGCTCTTTTTGTTTTAGAGCGCTTGAACCTGACCCAGGTCCGGCCGTTCCAGCCACGCCATGAAGGCGTCGCCCAGCCTTTGGCTCTCGGCGGTGGCCTGGCGCCAGACCTGCTGACGCTGCGCGTCCCGGCCCAGGTAGCGGTGGAAGTCGTTGCGGTCCGGCAGTTTGCCGCCGGGCAGGCGCGCCAGGTAGTCGCGCGACGGCGAGATCAGCACGGTGTTGGCGTGGTGGGCCGGATTGGATCGGCGCCAGGGCAGGAATTTGTCGAACCAGCCGGGCACGATGCGCTCGGTGAAATGAGGGTAGAGCACGATGTCGTCGCCCTGGGCGAAGGGAAAGTCCAAGTGGTAGTCGGTCAGGCCGCCGTCGCGATAAGTGGCCGCCGGCGCGCCCGGCAACTGTACGCCGTTGAGCACGCCGGGAATGGCGATGGTGCCCATCAGCGCGGCGTCCAGGTTGTCCATTCCCAGCGGTTGGCACAGCGTAGGGATGTCGTCCGCGGGCTTGAAGCGCAAGTCGCTGCGCGGGTCGTGGCAGATCACCCGGCTGAAGGCGTGGCGCAGCAGGCCGCGGGACACGGCGTTGAGCGCGGCGCTCAGCGCCAGACCGCCCAGCAGCGCCGCGCGCGCCTCGCTGGCGAGCAGGCCGTGGGAACGCACCAGCAACAGGCTAAGCTGATAGTGAGGGTGATCGATCAGCGCGCCGCGCGCCTCGGGCGGCAGCACCTCGTCCAGCATCAGGCGGGTCTGGCGGGTGATGTCGGCCACGCCGATCTTGGCCGCGTAGGTTTCAGCGGTGTAGCGCTCCGCCAGCCGGGCCAGCGCCTGACGCGGTTCGGCCTGCATCGCGCAGGCGAAGCGCCAGCCGCCGATG
The DNA here is from genome assembly GCF_021496765.1 of Chromobacterium sp. Beijing. Lineage (NCBI taxonomy): Bacteria > Pseudomonadati > Pseudomonadota > Betaproteobacteria > Neisseriales > Chromobacteriaceae > Chromobacterium > Chromobacterium sp. Beijing. The sequence goes on along the minus strand of NZ_CP053750.1, from coordinate 1,855,437 downwards.
GAGGCGCCGACCAGCTCGCGCCGACGCGGGCTGCGGTTCAGCCATTCGAACACCGCCTGGTCCAGGCCGGTGATGCCTATCGCCTTGGGGCCGCCGGCGGCGCCGGGCAGGGTGGCCACGCTGGCGGCGGGCAGGCCCTGGCGCGCCAGCAGCTTGCGGGCGTGCGCGCCGGCCTTGATCACGAGAGGCGGGTAGGGAATATGAATGGCGGGCATGGTGTTTTATTCTGGGCTGGGGTTGGCCAGCGCGGGGCGGTTTTTGGTATCCTGCTGGGTTTCGATATTCATTCGCATCGGGCGGCGCGGCCGCCTTCAGGAGCACAGTCATGATACCCGTAAGCCAACTGGCCGACTATCTGCGCGAGCAGAGCCTGGATCTGGATCGCACCGAGCTGCAGATCGCGGTGCTGACCCTGTCCGCGGTGTTGAACGCGGACAAGCCGGCGGCGCGGCAGGATTTGTACCGCTACCGGGTGCCCAAATTGAGCGAGGACGGCAGTTGCTCCTTGTTCGAGGAACTGGCCGACGAGCCTTACGACCTGGCGCCGCTGTTCGGCGGCGAAAGTCCGGAGGCGACGACGGCGCTGCGCAATCTGCTGGCGCTGGTGGAGTCGGTGAACCTCAAGGTGGGCGCGGACTGGCTGGGCGTGTATCGCAAGATAGGCAAGGGCCAGCAGGCCAAGCTGGTCAAGCTGGCTTATCAGGGCGTGCCCAGCCGCGCGGAGTTTCCTTTGACCGAGGCCTTCGCCGAGTACAGCAACAACAGCCGGGTGGGCCTGACCGGCTGGGCGGTGCTGATCGAGGACGTCAAAGCCTGGCGCGCCGAGGGCGGCGGCTATTACGAGTGCGACCCCAAGGTGATGAGCGAGGTCTGCCTGCCGGTGCTGGGTCAGGACGACAATGTGCTGGGCATTCTGGACGCCGAGGCGTCCAGCGCCGGTTTCTTCACGCCGGAGCGGCTGGTGTGGCTGGCCGCGTTGGCCATTGTGCTGGCCGAGCCTTTCGCCGCCTTGCCGCTGGCGCTTGAAAATCCGGAAGCCGACCACAGTTAATAAAGATTATCGCGCGCGGATTCAGGCGCGTTCATCAGGTTTAGCGGAGAAACAATGTCATTGCCTGCTGTCGAGCTCAGCGCTGATGAGCCGAGGATGGAGTACATCGCCAGTTGCAAGCTGCCCACCCCTGGGGTGAGTTCACCATGCATGGTTTTGAGGAAGTGGGGGGGCGCGAGCACGTCGCGCTGACCCTGGGCACGATAGACGACGGCGAGCCGGTGCTGTCGCGCCTGCATTCGGAGTGCCTGACCGGCGACGCGCTGTTTTCGCTGCGCTGCGACTGCGGCTTCCAACTGGAGGCGGCCTTGTCCGCCATCGCCGCCGAAGGCCGCGGCGCCCTGCTGTATCTGCGTCAGGAAGGCCGCGGCATCGGCCTGATCAACAAGATCCGCGCTTACCAGCTGCAGGACGGCGGCGCGGACACCGTGGAAGCCAACGAGCGGCTGGGCTTCCCCGCCGACATGCGCGATTTCCGCATCGCCCGCCACATGCTGGACCAGCTGGGCGTGTCGCGGGTGCGGGTGATGACCAATAATCCGCGCAAGATCGAAACCCTGCGCAATGCCGGCATCGACGTGGTGGAACGGGTGCCGCTGGAAGTGGGGCGCAATCCGCACAACGACCGTTATCTGGACACCAAGGCCAGCAAGCTGGGCCATATGTTGTTCAAGTGAGCGGCCGCGCCGGAACGGCGCCGCCGGAGAGTGCGCGAACGGGAGCCGACAGGCTCCCGTTTTTCATGCCAGCGCCGCGCAGAGCGCTGTCCAGCGGGCGGCCAGTTCGTCCGCCGCCAACGCGGCGGGAAAGGCCAGCCGGCGGCGCGCGGCGGCGGTCTCGTAATCGATGCCGTGGCAGTCTGCCCCCAGCAAGCGGACGCCGGCGGGCAAGGTGGCGCTTTGCGCCAGCAGCTCAGCCTCTTGTTCCGGCTCCAGCGTCGGGCCGTCCAGCCACTGCTCGGCCTCCAGCCAGCCCATGCGGCCGAAGCCTTCGATATAGCGCAGCCGTTGCGGCCGCAGCCGGTAGAAGGCGAAGTCCAGCTGTAGCCAGTCTTCGGCCTCCGGCTGGTAGCGCAGATGGCGCGCCAGTTCCAGCGGCGTGGGTTGGAAGGCTTCCATATCGCCCAGCAGAGTCAGGCGCGCGCCGCTCTGGCTGGACGCCGCCGCCGGGTCCAGCAAGGCCACGCTGCAGCGCGGATCGGCTTGCAGGTTCTTGCTGTGCTCGGCCAGCGCGCTGAGGCAGAGCGTGGGCCGGTGGCGCAGGTCGGGCACGCAGGGTATCGGCGTGGCGTAGGGATAGCCGGCCAGTTGAGTGCTGTGGGTGGCCAGGCTGGCGTGGACGCAGCGGTGCAGCAGATGGACGGCGGCTGAGGGCGGGATTTTCATGTTTGGTTTCCGGCGCGAGGTGGGCCCATCTTAGCCGCCGCCGCCGCCGGGCGCAAAAAAGCCCCGGAGGACCGGGGCTCAAGGCGAGAGAGCGCTGCTTTAAAAACCGGGGGTCCGCGCGATGAAGGCGTTTAGATTGGCGATGTTCAGGCTGCCCCAGCCGGTGGTGTAGTCCCAGCCCTTGGCGGCGCTGTAAGCGCCGTTGCTGCCGCTGGTGACGTCGTGGTACAGCGCGGGGTTGGCCTTGAAGTATTTGTAGATCGACGGCGCCGGCGAGTGGATGTTGTTGCCGTTGGCCGACTCTATCCGCGCCCAGAAGCCGGTGAACAAGGGCGCCGCCAGACTGGTGCCGCCGATCTGCGAAGTGCCGCCGTTGACCAGGACCAGCGCGCCGCTATTGGGGTCGGCATCGAAGGAGACGTCGGGCACGCCGCGCTTGGTCTTGGAAATGGTCAGCACGCCGGCGCTGCTTTGCCAGGCCGGAGCGTTCTCGGTGTAGCTGGGGCCGCCGCCGCCGCCGTTCCAGGTGCTTTCCGACAGATACGCGGTCTTGCCGCTGGTGGACAGGGTGGTGCCGCCCACCGCGATCACGTAGGGCGACACCGCCGGGTAGCTCTGGCGCGCGGTGCGGCCGCCGCACTCGTAGGAGCCGGAGTCGCCGGTGGACACCGAGAAGGTCTGGCCCTGGGCCACCGCCGCCTGGAAGATCTGGTCGGCGCTGGCGGTCATGCCGTCGCTCTGGGCGCTGGTCTCGCATTCGCCCAGCGAAACGTTGACCACCTTGGCCGTGCCGTCGCTGACCGCGGCGTTGAAGGCGGCGGTGATGTCGGCGTTGGTCATTGACGGGGCCACGTAGAAGTTCATCTGCTGCACCGCGCCGCCGGCGGCGGCGAGAATGTCCTGGCTGTCCAGGTTCCATTCCTCGGTGCCGGAGGTGTCGCTGCTGGGCGTGCCGCTATTGATCACCGAGGTGGCCACCGCGCCGTAGCCTGCGCCGCTGGCGAAGTCCTGCAGATCGCTCAGCGTCTGGCTCAGGTCGCCTTCTGCGATGATGCCGACGGTGGTGTTGCTGGCCGGCGGCAGGCTGTTCGCGTTGTAGATGGACGGGAAGTCGGTGGGAGCGTGGCCGCTGACGCTGGTCGTCTTGAAGGCCTGCGGCGTCGGATGGCGCAGCGCGGTGTGGAATTGATGCACGTTCTGCAGGCCGTGCACCGCCAGCACGATGTCGGCCAGCGCGCCGGGCACCTGGGCGTTGGCGACATTGGCGAAGGCCTGGCGGCCATTGATGTCGTAGCGGTGCAGCGAGGTCTGGAAGCCGGCCTTGACCGTGGCGGCGCTGCCGTCGGCGGTGATCAGCAGCCGGTTGGGCGCCACCTTGATGTTGCGGAAGCCGCTGGCCTGCAAGTGTTTGACCACGGTTTGCGCCTGGGCCTCGGTGGGGGAGAACTGGCTCAGAAACTCGGCCTTGCTCAGGTAGCGCTTGCTGCGGCCTTGAAGAATGTCCTGGGTCAGCGCGTCCAGCTGCGCCTTGTTGCGCACTTTCAGCGCCACCGCGACGTGGACGCTCTGGCCGGCGGCGACTTCGCCGCTGTCTTGCGCCTGCGGGGTCAGCGTCTGTACCGGGTGAGCCAGGGTGTTGGTGGATTGCCAGTTGAGGTTTGCTGCTTGCGCCGCGATGCTGAAGAAAGCGGCGGACACCAGTGCGGCCGTGTATTGCTTGGCAAACATTCACTTCTCCTCTGAAGAAGTACCGCGCGGGCCTGCGCTTGGGCAGGGCCCTTGGACCGGGCTTGTAGTCGCTCGACGGCGCGCCTTTGGTCCAGGTTGGTTGCCCTTGGTGCGGAAGGGCTGCTCCCGATGGGGAACGCTGAATGTGTAATCCCAAATCTCAGTCGATGACAAGTAAATTATTGATCAGCGTCAAATCTGTATGCAAAACGCAAAAAAATGACAATGACAATGCATTTTTCTGATTGATCTAATGAGTATGCCTGATGGTTTGCGGCTTGCGTTTTGGGTCTATTCAAGACCTGGCGCGCAAGATAGGGGTAAGCGGGGAAGCGCTTTGCTCATGAGCGGCATGAGTATTTACGAAGAGTCGCCGCCATGGCCGCAAACGCTTTGTCTGGCGCCTGCCCGCCTGGCGTTAAACGGGCGCTTACAGCCGCAGCGCGGCCAGCAAGGCGTTTTCCAGCGCCAGCACGGTTTTGTCGTCGCTAAGACCGGGGCCGGAGATCAGGAAAGAGTCCTCGGCGCGGCTGCCCAAGGTCATGATCTTGGCGGATTGCACGTTCATCCGGTAGTCGGACAGCACCTTGGCGATGCGGGCCAGCAGGCCGGGGCGGTCGCCGGCGACGATGGACAGCACGTAGAAGCTGGCCTTGTCGTCCGGGCGGATCAGGATTTGCGGCGTGATCGGGAAGTGTTTGAGGTGGCGGCTGATGCGGCCGGAGGCGGGCAAGCTCAGTTCGCCCTCCTGGCGCAGGCATTCGGCCAGTTCGAACTCGATGAAATTGATCATGTCGCGGTAATCGCCGTCATGATGCTCGGGCACGAAGACGTGGAAGGTGTCCAGCGCGTAGCCGTGGCGGGTGGTGTAGACCTTGGCGTCGGCGATGCTGTAGTGGGTGCGGCCGAAGAAGGCGCAGGCGCGGGCGAACAGTTCCGGCCGGTCCCGGGTGTAGATCAGCACCTGTATGCCCTCGTGGTCGTCGGACAGCCGGGCGCGGACCAGGGGCTGCTCGGCGTGGACGAAGCGGTTGAGCAGGCGCGCGTGCCAGGCGATCTCCTTGGCCTCGTGGCGCAGGAAGTAAACAGTGTCCAGCTCCTGCCACAGCGCGGCCTCCACGCCGCCGGGCACCGCGTGCAAGCGCAGCAGCGCCTGGGCCTGGTGTTTGCGTTCTTCCAGCTCCGAGGCGACGTCCAACTGGCCGCCGCGCACCAGTTGGCGCATCGCCGCGTGGTAAAGGTCTTCCAGCAGCTTGGCTTTCCACGCGTTCCAGACTTTGGGGCTGGTGCCGCGGATATCGGCCACGGTCAGCAGATAGAGCGCGGTCAGCCGGCGCGGCGTGCCGACCAGCTCGGCGAAGCGGCGCACGGTTTCCGGGTCGTAGATATCCTGCTTCTGCGCCACGCTGGACATGGTCAGATGTTGGCCCACCAGCCAGGCCACCAGCTCGCCGTCCTCGGCCGGCAAGCCGTGCTGGCGGCAAAAGTCCGCCGCGTCCACCGTGCCCAGCGCCGAATGATCGCCGCCGCGGCCCTTGGCGATGTCGTGGAACAAGCCGGCCAGATACAGGGTTTCCGGGCGTTCGAAGTCGTTGATCAGCCGGGACATCAGCGGGTATTCGTGGGTGAAGGCGCTGCTGGCGAAGCGGCGCAGATTGCGCACCACCATCAGAATGTGTTCGTCCACGGTGTAGACGTGGAACAGATCGTGCTGCATCTGGCCGACGATGTGGCCGAAATTGGGCAGGTAGCGGCCCAGCACCCCATATAGATTCATCCGCCGCAGGCAGCGCGTCAGCCCGTTGGGCTCGCGGAACAGTTGCAGGAACAGCTCGCGGTTGCGCGGGTTGTTGCGGAAGCGCTCGTTGATGTGGCTGCGCGCGTGCCACAGCGCGCGCAACATGCGCGGCGCGAAGCCGCTCAGTTCCGGGTTGCGCTGCAGCATCAGAAAAGCTTCCAGGATGGCGGACGGGTATTTTTCGAACACGTCCGGCTGGCGGATGCCCAGCATGCCGTTGACCGAGTAGAAGCGTTCGTTCAGGTTCTGAGTGACGCGCGGCACTTGCGAATAAATCCGGCCGCGCAGATTGGGCAGCAGGATGCCGTTGAGCTGGTTGACGGTCTTGGCGGCGCGGTAATACAGCTGCATCGCCTGTTCGCTGGCGCGTTTGGCCGGCGTGTCCTGCAGGCCCAGCGCCTGGCCCAGCTGTTGTTGCAGATCGAAGATCAGCCTGTCCTCGCGCCGGCGCGCCAGCAAGTGCAGTTCGATGCGCAGGCCCAGCAATTGGCGTTCGCTGTGCTTGATCAGACGCGCTTCGGCCAGGGTCAGGATGCCGCGGCGCACCAGCGCGTCCCAGTTGTCGCCCAGGCCTATGGCCTTGCTGATCCACAGAATGGTGTGCAGATCGCGCAGCCCGCCCGGGCTTTCCTTGATATTGGGTTCCAGATTGTTGCCGACGCCGAAGTGGCGGGTGTGGCGCTGCTGTTGCTCCTGGGTCTTGCCCTCGAAAAAGGCCAGCGGGTCGCGTTGGCGGTCCAGCAGCGCGCTCATGCGCCGCCAGGGCGCGGCGTCGCCGGCGATCAGCCGGTTTTCCAGCAGATTGGTCTCAATGGTGATGTCGCCGCGGGCCTCGGTCAGGCATTCCTCGACGGTGCGCACGCTGTGGCCGATTTCCAGGCCCACGTCCCACAGCAGGCTGATGAAGGCGCCTACGCGTTCGCCCAGCTCCGGCGACGGCGGCTGGTCCAGCAGCACCAGCAGGTCGATGTCGGAATAGGGGAAGAGCTGGCCGCGGCCGTAGCCGCCCACCGCGATCAGGCTGGCGGCGCCGTCCAGGCCGGACTGCGCCCACAGCGCCTGCAGCGCGGCGTCCACGGTCTGGCTGTGCCGTTTCAGATATTCCTGGGGATTGCGCTGCTGCCGGTATTGCTCGGCCAGCGCCTGACGTTTGCCGGCCAGCTCCTGGCGCATGCGGGCGAGGGATTCCGCGGCCGGCGAACTCATGTCAGCGCCTTTCCTGTCTGGCGATGATGGCGACGCCGGCCACCAGGAACAGCAAGGTGGGCAGGGTGGCGGACAGGATGGGGTTCCAGTCGTACAACAGGCCCAGATGGCCGAACAGGCGATTCACGAAGTGAAAGGCGATGCCCAGGCAGATGCCGCCGAACAGACGGATGCCCAGCTGGCCGTGGCGGCGCTGCTGCGGGGTGAAGGCCAGGGCCACCAGCGCCATTGAGATGCAGGCCAGCGGATAGAACAGCTTGCTCCACAAGGCGATTTCGTAGCGCTGGGTTTGCTGTTTATTGCTGCGCAAATGCTCCAGATAGGTCAGCAGCGCGCTGGCCGACATCTGTTCCGGCACCACCAGCAGCACGGACAGGATTTCCGGCTCGACGATGGATTTCCAGGACAGCTCGGGGTAATGACGGCTGACGGCCTGGTCCGCGGTCAGCGTGGTTTCGCGCACATTGATCAGCCGCCATTGCTGATCACTCTTGGAGAAGGAGCCGCGTTCGGCGTAACGGGTGCGCACCAGGCGGAAATTATCGTCGTAGGTGTAGATGCGCACGCCCAGCAGCGAGGTGTCCGGCAGCATTTCATGGACGTTGATGAAGTTCTGATTGTCCTTGACCCAGATGCCGGAGCGGAACTCCTGCGCCACCATGGAGTGGGTGGCGGACAGCTTCAGGCTCTGCGCCTGCTGGCCGGTGCGCGGCGCCACCACCTCGCCCAGCAGCACGGTGAGCAGGGCGAAGCCGAGGCCGAATTTCAACAGCGTGGCGGCGATCTGCGGCAGGGTCACGCCGCTGGTGCGTATCACTGTGTATTCGCTGTTGGTGGCCAGCTGGGTCATCGCCACCATGCCGCCGATCAAGACCGCCAGCGGCATCAGTTCATAGGCGTGGCCGGGCATCAGCAGCGCGACATAGCCCAGCATCTTGCCCAGGGTGTAACTGCCCTTGCCCAGATTGGGCACCTCGGCCAGCAGGTCGAAGAAGCCGTACAGGCCCAGCAGGGCCAGCAGGGTGAACAAGGTCGCCTGGCTCAGGGTGGCGACGATGTAGCGATGAATCAGTTTCATGACGGGATCAGGATTTCCGGAACAGCAGGGACAAGGCCTGGCCGATGGGACGGGCCGGGCGGTTGCGGTAGCTCAAGAGCGCCAGCGCCAGCGCCAGCATGGCCAGATGCACCAGAAGCACCAGCCAGACGCCGGCCTTGCCCTGGGCCACCCAGTTGCGGGCCACGGTCAGTCCGTTCTGATAAACGAAGAAAACCAGCAGCGACAGCAGGAGATTGTAGGTCTGGCCGCTGCGCGGGTTGAAATAGGACATCGGAATCGCCAGCAGGGCCAGGATCACGCAGCTGATCGGCATGGACAGCCGCCAGGCCAGCTCGGCGCGGTAGTCGGCGGAGTCCTGGCTCAGCAGCTGGGCGGTGGGAATGGCCTGGCGATTGCCGGACGGGCCCGGCATTTGCTGGCTTTCGCCGATGCCGGCGGTGTAGCGCTGGAATTCCGCCACCTCGTAGTTGGCGCTGCCGGGTTCGCCGACGTAGCGTTGGCCGTGTTCCAGCACCACCACGCGCTCGCCGTCCGGCTTAGTGGTAATAAAACCGGATTTGGCGAAAATCGTCGCCACTTTGCCGTCGGTGATTTCCTGCATGAAAATATTGGTGGCCGCGCCGTGCTCGCCGGAGTAGTTCTCGATGAAATACACCTTGTTGGACGAGGCCGATTCCTTGAACACGCCGGGAGAGATCGCGGAAACCTCCTCGCGGCGTTTGATCTGTTCTGCATAGTCCTGGCTGCGCTGATCGGCCCAGGGGCCGATGAACAGGGTGACGCCGGCGATCAGCACCGCCAGCGGCAGGGTGAAGCGCATCACCGGCCACACCCAATTGCTCAGAGACAGCCCGGAACTGAGCCAGACCACCATCTCGTGATCGCGCCAAATACGGGTCAACACCACTAAAATGGTGGCAAAAACCGTCAAAATCATCAATACCGGGAAAAAGCCCAGCGTAGTGAAGCCAAGCACCGCGGCAACGGCCTCGTTGGCCATCTGTCCTTCGGCCGCGCGGCCCAGCAGATTGACTGCCTGAGTGGAAACGATAATCGCCAGGAGCACGATGAAAACGCCTAAAGCGCTCAAAGTCAGCTCGCGAGTCAGGCTTTTTTGAAAAACCATTTATTCAGTGCCTTTTTGACTTTTCATGAAAAGCATTGTGATAATTCCGGGGACCATCCAGAAACGTCAAAAACGGACGATTTCGGAATCAACAACAAAATCCGTCTTCACCGGAAGGCCGGGCCGTCAGGATTCTACCCGCGCATCGACGGCCGGTTAAGAGGTGGAGCTACAGACACTCGCTCTACACGGGAGTTCTCAATGGAATTTAACATAAAAAGCGGCAGTCCGGAAAAGCAACGGGTAGCTTGCGTTATCGTCGGCGTGTACGAATCCCGCAAGCTGACCTTCGCCGCGGACCTGCTGGATCGCATCTCCAACGGCTTCATCAGCGACGTGCTGCGTCACGGCGATATGGAGGGCAAACTGGGCAGCACGCTGGTGTTGCATTCGGTGCCGCACACCCTGTGCGACCGGGTGATGCTGGTGGGCCTGGGCAAGGAGCGGGAGTTCCGCGCCAAGGAATACCGCGAGGCGGTGCGCGCCTCGGTCAAGGCCTTGACCCAGACTTCGGCGGTGGAGGCGGTCAGCTACCTGAGCGAACTGACAGTCAAGAAACACGACGTCGAGTGGATGATAGAACAGGCGGCGGTGGTAACGCTGGACGCCTTGTACCGTTTCGACCGCTTCAAGAGCAAGGTGGACGAATCGGTGCGCGAGCCGCGCAAACTGACGCTGGCGGTGCCGCGCCGCAGCGATCTCGCCGACGGCGAAAAAGGCCTGCAGCGCGGCCTGGCCATCGGCAGCGGCATGAAGCTGGCCAAGGACCTGGGCAATCTGCCGGGCAATGTCTGCACCCCCAGCTATCTGGGCGAAGAAGCGCGCCAGATGGCCGCGGCCTTCGGCGCCGACGCTGAAATCCTGGGCCCCAAAGACATCGCGGAACTGGGCATGGGCTCCTTCCTGTCCGTGGCCAAGGGTAGCGTGGAAGAGGCTCGTCTGATCGTGCTGCGCCATCACGGCGCCAAGGACAAGGGCGACAAGCCCATCGTGATGGTGGGCAAGGGCATTACCTTCGATTCCGGCGGCATCTCGCTGAAACCGGGCGAGGGCATGGACGAGATGAAGTACGATATGTGCGGCGCGGCCACCGTGCTGGGCGCTTTCCGCGCCGCGGTGGAAATGAACCTGCCGCTGAACCTGGTCGCCATCGTGCCCACTTGCGAGAACATGCCCAACGGCAACGCGCTGAAGCCGGGCGACATCGTCACCTCGATGTCCGGCCAGACCATCGAGATTCTGAACACCGACGCCGAGGGCCGGCTGATCCTGTGCGACGCGCTGACCTACGCCGAGCGCTTCGACCCGGCAACCGTGATCGACGTGGCCACGCTGACCGGCGCCTGCGTGATCGCGCTGGGCCATATCGCCACCGCGCTGTACAGCAATCAGGACAGCCTGGCGCGCGAACTGCTGGCCGCCGGCGAGGAAGTGGCCGACCGTGCTTGGCATATGCCGTTGTGGGATGAGTACCAGGACATGCTGAAGAGCCCGTTCGCCGACATGGCGAACATCGGCGGCCGTCCGGGCGGCAGCATCACCGCCGCCTGCTTCCTGTCGCGCTACGCCAAAGCATACGACTGGGCGCATCTGGACATCGCCGGCACCGCCTGGAAGGGCGGCAAGGACAAGGGCGCCACCGCGCGTCCGGTGCCTTTGCTGGTGCAGTTCCTGCAAGACCGCGCCGACATCGCGCTGGGCAATGTGGTGCGCCGCGGCCGTCCGCGCCGCGAAACCCCTGAAACGGTGGACGATGAGCAGGATTGATTTTTACACCAAAGTGGCCGACCCGCAGGGCTTCGCCTGCCTGCTGGCGGCCACGGTGATGCGCAAGGGGGAGCGGCTGCTGATCTGGTTCGACAGCGAGCAGCAGCTCGACACCTTCAGCCGGCAGCTGTGGAGCTTCGGCGATACCCGCTTCGTGCCGCACTGCAGGCTGGGCGCCGACGAGGCGGCAGACACGCCGATCTGGCTGACCGCCCGCCTGCCGGACGCGCTGGAGCACCCGGTATTGTTGAACCTGGGTTCGAATTTGCCGGAGCGGATGGAGCGCTTTGATCGTATTCTGGAAATAGTCGGACGCGACGAAGCGTCGCTGGAGACGGCGCGCCTGCGGTTCAAGGCGTATCGCGAGCGCGGTTATGCAATCGAACATCACGACATGAGCAATAAGTGACCATGAGCGAGCCGTCAAAGCCCAAAGAGCCTGACTGGTCCGGCCTCAACCTGCCGGTGTTGACCGAGGTGGTGGATGAGTCGCAAGTGCCTACCTTGGGCGACGAAGTCATCGACATCCCCGATTTTGATTTCTCCAGCGAACTGGACGCGCTGGCCGACCAGTTGGGCGAGCCGCCGCAGGACCTGCCCGCCGAACTGGAAATTCCCGAACTGAGCCTGGAGGAGCTGATCGCCGCTCCCGTTCCCGGCGAAGAGCCTTTGCTGGACCTGGCTTCGCTGCCGTCGCTGGATCTGGACGACATGCCGGCCTCTGAACTGGGCATCGAGCAAGTGCTGCCCGGCTGGAACCCCGCCGCGGCCTTGCCGGAGGCGGCGCTGCCGGCGGCGGAAGCCGGCGATTTCGAATTTTCGCTGCAGCCGGCCGGCGAGGAGCCGGCGGAGGCTTTGGCCGACGAGTCCGCGTCTATCGCGGAAGAGCCGCCGGCCGCGGCGCCTGCTCCGGCGCTCGATGCCGTGCCGCTAGTCGCCGAGGCTGAGCCGGCAATGGCCGCCGCGCCTGCGGCCGCCGAACCGGAGCCTGTTGGCATCGAGATTCCGGACGCGGAGGCGCCGACCGCCGTACCGCCCGCGCCGGATGTCGGCGTGGCCGAGACGCTGATCGAGCCGCCCGCGCCGACGCCTTTCACTTCCATTTCCTTGGATAGCCTGCCCACCGGCGTGCTGGGTGGCGGAGTCGGGCCGGAAACCCAGGTGGACAGCTTGCTGCCGAATTGGCCGGAGAGCCCGGCGGAGGAAGCCGCCCCGTCTGGCCGGAACCCGCCGAGGCCCCGTCCGCCGGCGCGCCGGCGGACGATCTGGAACAATTTGCGCCGCTCCAGGGCGAGAGCGCCGTCGAAGCGCCGCCTGAGATGGATGAGCTGCCTGTGCCGGCGTTTGACGTCGCGCCGGCCGTAGCGCCCGAAGCGGTGTTTGAATCGGCGGTGGCGCTTCCCGATGCGATGATTTCGCCGGAGTCCGCCGTCGCCGCGGCGCTTGCCGCGCCGGGAGAGGAGCCCTTGCTGGCCGAGATCGACCAGGCGCTGGCGGGCTTGCAGACGGAGCCTGTCTTGGCGATGCCGGAGGCCGTTGAGGCGGAGGCGCATGAGCCTCCGGCTGCGGTGGAAGCGCCAATGATGGACGCCGCGTTTGCCGAAGCGGCGGCAGAGCCGGTGTTGGACGAGGTGTTGGAGCCGCAAGCGGCCGAGTTGGAAGTCCCGCAGCTGGATGCTGGGTTTGCCGAGCCGGCGGAAGCCGAAGCGGCGGCCGAGCCTGTGCTGGATGAGGCGCTGGAACCGCAAGCCGCTGAGACGGAAGTCCCGCAACTGGACGCTGTGTTTGCCGAGTCGGCGGAAGTTGAAGCGGTAGCCGAGCCTGTGTTGGACGAGGTGCTGGAGTCGCAAGCCGCCGAGTTGGAAGTCCCGCAGCTAGACGCTGGGTTTGCCGAGCTGGCGGAAGTCGAAGCGGTAGCCGAGCCTCTGCTGGACGAGGCGCTGGAGTTGCAAGCCGCCGAGTCGGACGTTCCGCGGCTGGACGCTGAATTTGCCGAGCCGGCGGAAGCCGAAGCGGTAGCCGAGCCTGTGCTGGACGAGGCGTTGGAGCCGCAAGCCGCCGAGTTGGAAGTCCCGCATCTGGACGCGGCGTTTGCCGAGCCGGCGGAAGCCGAAGCGGTAGCCGAGCCTGTGCTGGACGAGGCGTTGGAGCCGCAAGCCGCCGAGTTGGAAGTCCCGCAGCTGGACGCTGTGTTTGCCGAGCCGGCGGAAGCCGAAGCGGCCGCCGCGCCTGTGCTGGATGAGGCGCTGGAGCCGCAAGCCGCCGAACTGGAAGCCCCGCAGCTGGACGCTGGGTTTGCCGAGTCGGCGGAAGCCGAAGCGACGGCAGAGCCTGTGTTGGACGAGGTGCTGGAATCGCAAGCCACCGAGTTGGAAGTCCCGCATCTGGACGCTGTGTTCGCCGAGCCGGCGGAAGCCGAAGCGGTAGCCGCGCCTGTGCTGGATGAGGCGCTGGAGCCGCAAGTGGCCGAGTCGGACGTTCCGCAGCTGGACGCTGCGTTCGCCGAGCCGGCGGAAGTCGAAGCGGTAGCCGAGCCTGTATCGGATCAAATGCTGGAGCCGCAAGCGGCTGAGCCGACAATGCCCTTGGCGGACGCCGAGCCCGAGTCCTTGGCCCTGGCCGAGGGCGAGGGCGAGATTCCCGAACTGACAGTGCTGGAGTCCGAGCCCGAAACCGAGACGGATGGGATGGGGGCCGCGGAGTTGGCGGCGGGAGCCGGGGCGCTGGCCGCCGCGGGCCTGGCGCTGGCTGCCGGCGCGGCGTCGTCGGGAGAACCCGAGCGGGAAGCCGTTTCCGACGCGCCGCCGGCGCGCGGCGTGGAAGTCTTGAAAGTGTCCGAGGTGGCTTCGGCCGCCGCGGCCGCCGCGATGATGGCGCCTCAGGCGGTGAATGCGCCGCCGGGCACGGTGGCGGTGATAGACGAGCAGGCCTTGTTGCAGTCCATGTACGAGAAAATGCTGCCGCGGATGAAGGTGGAGCTGTCCTTGTGGTTGCAGGACGCTTTGGAGTTGCAGGCCAAGCAGATGCTGTCCGGCGTGATGCATCAGCTCAAGGAGGATTACGAGATGTTGTTCGGCGAGGCCTTGAAGGAGAGCTTGCGCCAGACCATCAATTCTTTGGGCAAGATTGAAAAGGATGGAAAACGCGATGAGTGATAGGTTATCGCATATCGTCACCCGCACCGGCGACGACGGCAGCACCGGCCTGGGCGACGGCAGCAGGGTGGGCAAGGACAGCTTGCGCATTTGCGCGCTGGGCGAGGTGGACGAGCTGAACTCGGTGCTGGGCGTGTTGCTGGCGGAGACCTTGCCGGACGAGGTCAGGACCTGGCTGTCCGAGGCGCAGCACGATTTGTTCGACCTGGGCTCGGAGCTGGCGGTGCCCGGCTACAGCGCCTTGGGCGCCGAGCACGTGCAGGCGCTGGAGGCTGTGGTCGCCTTCCTCAACGAGGATTTGCCGCCGCTGAAGGAGTTCATCCTGCCCGGCGGCTGCCGGGCGGCGGCGCTGTCGCACCAGGCGCGTTCGGCATGCCGCCGCGCCGAGCGCGCGGTGGTGGCGCTGGCGCAGCGGGAGACGGTGTCCGACGCCGCGCGCCGCTATCTGAACCGTCTGTCCGATCTGCTGTTCGTGCTGTCGCGTTATCTGAACCGTCAGGCCGGCGAGCCGGACGTGCTGTGGCGACCGGGGCGCAAAACCGGAGAGGCCTGAGAGGCTGTTTGATGTCTGCGGCGCGTCGGCGGGATGGTCCGAGCGGCGATCCGGCAAGAAAAACGGCAATCCGCATGGATTGCCGTTTTTTTCAGCGAGGAGGCCTCAGGCCACTTCCGAAACCCGCGGACGGTAGGTGCTGTTCTGCAGCAGGGACTGGGTGGTCTGGTACTGGGTGACCGCCAGCTGGCCGCTGGCGTTCTGCTGTTGGGAACGGGCCACCGCGTTGTTCGCGTTGTTGTTGGTCTGATTGGTCTGCTGTTCCGCCTGATTGTTGGCGGCTTGCTGCTCATTGGCCGCCGGCACCGTGTTCGGGCGCGGCGGCGTCGCCGGCGGGGCGCTGGCGGCGCGATTGGCGCTGGCCGCTTCCGCCGCGCGCTGCTGAGCCCGCGGGGTGTCGTTGGCCGCGGCGGCCGGCGCGGCGGAGCTGGCCAGGGCGGCGGTTTGCGCCTGTTCCTGGCTGACCCTTTGCTGCTCGCCGTTGCGGGTTTGCGCGGCATTGGTCTGCGCGGTGTTCAGCTGGCGTTGCAGCTGCTGTTCGACCCGCGCGGTGTCGGGGTTCTGCCGGACCGCGGCCTGGCTGACGTTTTGCTGGGAAACCGCAGGAGTGGCGGACCGCGGTTCTTCCAGCGTCTTTTGCTCAGGCCGCGTGTTCTGCAGCGATTGCAATTGCTGCAGAGAGTTGAGGCTGCCTATGCTGCCGGTGCTTGCCATATCGCTCTCTCCAAACCGTGGGTACCGTTGCCGTCGCGCAGGACGGTATAGAGCCCAGTTGCCCTATATCGCTGATTCTAGAATCTTTTTTACCGGATTGCCGAATTTTTTCAGGCCTAAAGGTCAGATTTGTGGCAGTAATACCAATTCCAGCATGCGTTCGGCCAATTGATCCACGCTCAGCGGCCCTTGGGAGCGGTACCACTGCACCGACCAGTGCAGGCTGCCCAGCAGGGTGCGGCGCAGCAGCGCGGTGTCGGGCTTGACCAGGCCGGCGGCGGCGGCTTCGTCCAGCGCTTGCTGCCACAGCGCTTCGTAGCGGTCGCGCAACACGACCAGGCCGGGCCGGGCGGCGGCGGACACGCTGCGCCATTCGTAGAGCATCACTTCCAGCGCCGCCTGATTGTCTCCCAGCAGCGAATTGAGGTGGACGCGGAACAGCGCGGCCAGCTTGGCCCGCGGCGATCCGGCCGCGTCCAGCGCGCGCTTCAGCTGTTCGGTGGTGCTGGTGATGCCCAGCGCCATCACCGCGACCAGGATCTCCTCCTTGGTGCGGAAGTGGTAGAACAGGCTGCCGGACTGCATGCCGACCGCGTTGCCCAGGTCGCGCACCGTGGTGCGCTCGTAGCCCTGGTCGCGGAATAGTATCGCCGCGGCGCGGATCAGCTCCATGCGGCGGCTGTTTTCTTCGACGGGTGCGGTGTTGTCTGTGCTCATTATTGTGTTTTTTCTTGGGAGTGGGCGGGCAGCAGCGGAAGCGCGGCTTGCCAGACCCGTTCCGGCTCCATTTTTTCCAGGCAATCGGTATGGCCGTACGGACAGGTCCGTTCGAAACAGGGGCTGCAATCCAGGTTGAGGGAGACGATGGCGGCCCGCGTCGACAAGGGCGGCGTGAAGTCGGGGCTGGAGGAGCCGTACAGCGCCACCAGCGGCTTGTCCAGCGCCGCGGCCACATGCATCAGGCCGGAGTCGTTGCAGACGGCCAGCTGGGTCAGGCCGATCAGGTCTATCGCTTCTTCCAGGCCGGTGGCGCCGCAGAGGTTGACGGCCAGGCCGCCGGACAGGCGGCTGATGTCGTCGCCCACCTCGCGGTCCTTGCCGGAGCCGAACAACCACACCGCGTAACCGGCGGCGTCGAAGCGGCGCGCCAGTTCGGCGAAGTGCCGGGCCGGCCAGCGCTTGGCCGGGCCGTACTCGGCGCCGGGGCAGAAGGCGACCGCGGGCCGGCCGGCGTCCAGTTGCAGCTTGTCCAGCGCCGCCCGCTGGCTGGCGTCGGTGAGCGCCAGCCGCGGATGGCTGAGCGGCCGCGGCAGCGGCTCGCCCTTGTCTTCCGCCAGCGCGCAAAAGCGCTCCACCATCATGGGCAGCGCCTGCTCGTCCAGTTCGCGCGCGTCGTTGAGAATCCAGTAGCGCGATTCGCCGAGGAAGCCGGTGCGCAGCGGGATGCCGGCGAACAGCGGAATCAAGGCGGATTTCAGCGAGTTGGGCAGCACGATGGCTTGATCGAAGCGTTCGGCGGCCAGCTGGCGCGCCACTTTCCAGCGCTCGCCCAGGCGCAGCGCGCCATGGCCGAAGGGGTTGAGATGGGCCTTGGCCACTTCCGGCATCCGCGCCAGCAGCGGCAGGGTCCAGGCCGGCGCGAACACGTGCAGCTCCAGATCGGGGTGGCGTTGGTGCAGTCTTTGGTACAGCGGTTGCGCCATGACGCTGTCGCCGACCCAGGAAGGGCCGATGACGAGGATTTTCTTCTTCATTGCAGATGTTCCGATTGCAAACCGAAACCGGGGCGCGGCCCGGCTTGGGTTTGCAGACGAGGCGGGCCGGCAAGCAAAAAAGGTGCGGCTCGCGCCACACCTTAGCTGCGTTGCCGGCGTGGAGCCGGTCTCAGTGGTGGCCGCCTGCCGGGCCGTTCAGCTTGTAGCGGGTGCCGCAATAGGGGCACAGCGCTTCGCCGGTCTTGTGCACGGGCAGGAACACGCGCGGGTGGGAGTTCCAGGACACCATGTCCGGCATCGGGCAATGCAGCGGCAGGTCGTGCTGGGTGACTTCGATCACGCGTTGAGTGTTTTCTTTCTGTTCAGCCATTCTGTATTCCTTGCGGAGCCGCCGCGCGGGCGGCTCGTCTTGCTTAGTTGACGTAGGTCAGCCAGTGCTGGTGTTCGGCATCCAGTCCTTTGACGATGTCGAAGTAGCGCTTCTGGATTTCGGCGGTGATGGTACCACGATTGCCGTCGCCGATCGCGCGTCTGTCGAGTTCGCGGATCGGGGTCACTTCGGCGGCGGTGCCGGTGAAGAAGGCTTCGTCCGCGCTGTAGACCTCGTCGCGGGTGATGCGCTTTTCTATCAGTTCCAGGCCCATTTCCTTGGAGATCTGCACCACGGTGTCGCGGGTGATGCCTTCCAGCGCGCTGGTCAGGTCCGGAGTGTACAGCTTGCCCTTGCGGATGATGAAGATGTTTTCGCCGGAACCTTCCGCCACGAAACCGTCCACGTCCAGCAGCAGCGCCTCGTCGTAGCCGTCGGCGGTGGCTTCATTGTTGGCCAGGATGGAGTTCATGTAGTTGCCGTTGGCCTTGGCCTTGCACATGGTGATGTTGACGTGGTGGCGGGTGAAGGAGGAGGTCTTCACGCGTATGCCTTTTTCCAGGCCTTCGTCGCCCAGATAGGCGCCCCAGGGCCAGGCGGCCACGATCACGCGCACGTCGTTCTTCAGCGGCGCCACGCCCAGCTTGCCGGAGCCGTAGAAGGCCATCGGGCGGAAATAGCAGGATTTCAGGCCGTTGGCCTTGACCACGTCCAGATGGGCCTGGCTGATCTGTTCCGGCGTGAACGGCAGCGCCATGCCCAGGATCTTGGCGGAGCGGAACAGCCGCGCGGTATGGTCTTCCAGACGGAAGATGGCCGGACCCTTGGGGGTTTCGTAAGCGCGCACGCCTTCGAACACGCCCATGCCGTAGTGCAGGGTGTGGGTCAGCACGTGGGTGGTGGCGTCGCGCCAGTCCACCATTTCGCCGTCATACCAGATTTTTCCGTCACGATCAGCCATCGACATCTTGGTGTTCTCCAATATTGTGTTTTCGCTTTGGGATGGGGCCGGATCTTGTCCGACCGTATCCAATGAGTTTATCTCGCCCCCATGACGCTGTGAACCGTTTATTTGAGCGCTTGCTCGAATACTTGCCGCCACAAGGATCGGCAGAGGCCGTAGTCCTCCAGCAAGGCGGCGTCCGGCGTCACGGTCTGCTTTTCGTTGAGCCGGGCGGCGTGTTGCAGCCGGCGGTAGTGGCGGTAGGCGTTGCGCGCGGCTTCGGCGTCGGCGGCGGGGATCAGTCCGGCCTCGGCGGCGGTGGCCAGCAGCGCGATATTGCCGGCGTTGGCGGTCAGCGCCGGCAGCGCGTGGGCGTGGGCCAGGATCAGGTATTGGACCAGGAATTCGATGTCTATGATGCCGCCGCGCGCGTTTTTGGGGTCTTCGTCGCGGGCGGGGTGGCTGTCCAACATGCGCTGGCGCATCGCCAGCACCTCGTCTCGCAACACGGACGGCTCGCGCCGACGGGTGAGGATGGCGTGGCGTTCCTGTTCGAACTGGACGCCGACTTCGGCGTCGCCGGCCACGTAGCGGGCGCGGGTCAGCGCCTGGTGTTCCCAGACCCAGGCCTGTTGCTCCTGGTATTGGCGGAAGGCGTTGACCGAGCTGACCAGCAGGCCGCTGGCGCCGTTGGGGCGCAGCCGCAGGTCGATGTCGTAGAGCACGCCGGCGGCGGTGGCGCTGGTCAGCCAGGTGGACATTTTGCGCGCCAGCCGCGAATAGAGTTCGGCGGCGTCCGGGTGCTCGTCGTCGTAGAGGAAGATCAGGTCCAGGTCCGAGGCGTAGCCCAGCTCTTTGCCGCCCAGCTTGCCGTAGCCGATGATGGCGAAACGCGGCGTGTCGCAGTGGCGGCTGGGGATGTCCAGCCAGGCGTGGCGCAGCGTGGCCGCCAGCACGATGTCGGCCAGCAGCGACAGTTGATCGGACAGCGCCTCCACCGTCCACATGCCGGCCAGGTCCTGCGCCACCAGGCGGAAGGATTGCGCGTGCTGGAAGTGGCGCAGCGCGTCCATCTTGGCTTCCACGTCGCCGTCGGCCTGGCTCAGCTGCTGTTCCAGTTGTTCCGCCAGCTGCGGCCAGTCCGGCGTGGCGTAGAGCACGCGCGCGTCCAATAGCTCGTCCAGCAGTATCGGGTGGCGGGTCAGATAGCCAGAAACCCAGGCGCTGGACGAGTAGAGCGAGGCCAGCCGTTGCAGGGTCTGCGGGTATTCGGTCAGCAGCGCCAGGTAGGAGGCGCGGCGGCTGATCGCTTCCATCAAGGCGATGATGCGGGTCAGCGTGGCGTCGGCGTTGTCGAAGCGGGAGGCGACTTCGATCAGCGCCGGCATCAATTGATCGAACTGCTTGCGGCCGTTCAGCGGCATCTGCTGGTAGCGCTGCCCCTGGGCCAGGCTTTGCAGCTGGCGCGCCACTTGTTCCGGCTCGGCAAAGCCCAGCTGGCGCAGCCTCTCCACCGGCAATTCCTCGGCGATGTCGCTCCAGAGTTCGGTGAGCGGATGATCGGCGGCGCCCTCGGTGGGCAGGATGAACACTTGTTCGAAGTGGCGGGTGACTTTGCGGCGCTGCTGGTTGAGCCGGTTCATGAACTGCTCCCAGTCGGCGCAGCCCATGGCGGCGGCGATGCGGGCGCGGTTGTCGGCGGCGGCGGGCAGGGTCTGGGTCTGTTGATCGTCCAGATATTGCAGCCGGTGTTCCAGATTGCGCAGGAAGGCGTAGGCTTCCTGCAGCTCGGCGACGGCGGCGGGTTCCAGCAGCCGCAGTTCGCCCAGCCGGCGCAAGGTTTCGCGGGTGCCGCGCAGTTGCAGGCTGCGGTCGCGGCCGCCGCGTATCAGCTGGAAGACCTGGGCGATGAATTCCACTTCGCGGATGCCGCCGGGGCCCAGCTTGATGTTGTCGGCCATGTCGCGGCGGGCCACTTCGCGGCGGATCTGCGCGTGCAGTTCGCGCATCGCGCCGTAGGCGCTGTAGTCCAGGTATTTGCGGTAGACGAAGGGGCGCGCCGTGTCGGCCAGCGCCGCCGCGTCGCCGCTGAGCGGCCTGGCCTTGATCCAGGCGTAGCGCTCCCATTCCCGGCCCTGGCTCAGCAGATAGTTTTCCAAGGCGGCGAAGCTCATCGCCAGCGGGCCGGAGTCGCCGTAGGGCCGCAGCCGCATATCGACGCGGAACACCTGGCCGTCGGCGGTGACGTCGTTGAGCAGGGCGATCAGCTTCTTGCCCACCTGGGTGAAGTATTCGTGGTTGCTGATGGCGCGGCCGCCATGGGCGGCGCCGTCGGTGTCGCCGCTCTCCGGGTAGACGAAGATCAGGTCGATGTCGGAACTGACGTTGAGTTCGCCGCCGCCCAGCTTGCCCATGCCGATGACGATCAATTGCTGGACCTCGCCGCTGTCCTCGCCTACCGGCTGGCCGTAGTGGGCGAGGCCGGCGCGGGCGCAGGCCAGCGCCCGTTCGACGGCGAAATCGGCCAGCGCGCTGACGGTGGACACCACTTCGTCCAGATCCGCCAGGCCGTTGAGATCGCGGCAGATCAGCCGCGCCACCACCGCCTGGCGCAGCCGCCGCAGCGCCGGCGCCAGCCCTTCGGCGTCGCTCAGTGCCCGCCAGTCGGTGAAGGCTTCCATCTCCGCCGCGTCGAAAGGCCGGCCTAGCCTGGCTTGCAGCCGCTCCAATTCTTCGGGGCGGGCGGTCAGCAGACGCTGCAGATAGTGAGAGAACTCGCGGCTGCGGGCAATGGCAGCGGCCGTGTTTGCTGGCATAATAGGCCTCTACGGCATGTCAATTCTTGATGGCCACATTGTAACGGTTTGCCGCATTTGGAAAAGCTCTTCTCCGTTCTGTCCCATATCCATGTGATCAAGGTCCTGAAACGGACCTGTGCGCTGTTGGGAATGGCCGCCGCCGCCGCCTTGACGCTGCTGCTGGCGGCCTTTTGCGCGTTCACTTTCTGGGTGCTGCCCAATCTGAACCAGTTTCGCCAGCCGCTGGAGCGTTATCTGAGCCAGTCGCTGGGGCGGCCGGTGCAGGTGGCGGCCTTGTCCGGCGAATGGCTGACCGTGGGGCCGCGTTTCGAGCTGGGCGGCGTCACCATCGCCAATCCGCAGGACGGCAAGGCGCTGACCTTGCGCCAGGTGTCGCTGGAGCCGTCGTGGCGTTCCTTGCTGGCGCTGGAACCGCGGCTGGCCAGCGTGGTGGTCAAGGGCCCGACTGTGGAGCTGCTGCGCTCGCGCCAGGGCGTGATCTATCTGAACGGCTTCGATCTGAGTTCCGGCTCCGCCGACAGCGGCCTGGGCAATTGGCTGCTGCGCCAGCCCAGCCTGGAGATCAGCGACGCGCGGCTGAGCTGGCAGGACGAATTGCTGGGCCTGCCGCGGCTGGATCTGAGCCAGGGCCAGCTCAAGCTGAGCGCCGGCCTGTTCGGCCACGGCCTGAAGCTGTCCGGCCAGCCGGCGGCGTCCTTGGGCAAGGGCTTCGATCTGACGGCGTCCTGGCGCGGCGACGACATCGCCGCCTGGCAGCAGTGGTCGGGCTCGCTCAAGGTGGCGCTGGACGGCGCCAAGGTGGGTTCGTGGACGCGTTATTTGCAACAACTGGGCATGCTGCGCAGCGGCGAGGGCAGCGGCACGGTGGAGATGTCCTTCTCCGACGGCGCCATCGACGCCTTGAAAGCCAGCGTCAACGTCCACGACGCCGCCTACACGCCGCCGGATTCCCACGAACTGGTGCTGCCGCGGCTGCAGGGCGAGTTGCAGCTGACGCGCCAGCTCAGCGGCAGCTATAAGGTCAAGGCCAGCCGGCTGAGCCTGGCCAGCGCCAGCGGCCTGGCTTTCGACAATTCCAATATCGACGGCGAGTGGCGTTACGGCGAGCAAGGCTTCGGCCAACTGACGCTGGACAATGTGGACCTCAGCCACCTGACCCCCTTCATCCACGCGCTGGGCGCCGACCGCAACCCCTTGTTCGCGCGTTTCTCGCCCAGCGGCGCGCTGCGCGACCTGACCGTCAGCTGGAAGGGCGCGTTGGAAGCGCCCAAGGCCTTCAAACTCAAATCCCGTTTTGAAAAGCTGGCCTGGCAGCCGTTCGGGGAGCTGCCCGGCGTGTCCGGCGTCAGCGGCGCGATCAGCTTCGACGAAAAAGGCGGCCGCCTGCAGTTGGACACCGGCAAGTCCCAGGTCAGCTATCCCTCGGTGTTCGTCGCGCCGTTGAATTTCGACAAGCTGACCGCCGACGTGGGCTGGCGGCGGGAAGGGCAGGCGGTGGTCTTGGACTTCCGCCAGGCCGCCTTCTCCAACGCCGATTTGTCCGGCAGCCTGCAAGGCAGTTATCGGCATCAGGGCGCCGGGGCCGGCGTAGCCGATCTGCGCGCCAGCATCGCCGGAGTGCCGGCGGCCAGGGTGGCGGAGTATCTGCCGCACGAGGTGGGCGAGCACACTTTGCGCTGGCTGCGCCAGGCCTTGCAGGGCGGGCAGCTGCGCCAGGCGACGATGAAGCTGCGCGGCGATCTGGAGCAGTTCCCCTTCGTGGGCGGCAAGGGCGGCGAGTTCCTGGTGGAGGCCGAGGTGGAGCGCGCGCGTCTCAGTTATCAGTCCGGCTGGCCGCGCATCGACGACATCGACGCCCAATTGCTGTTCCGCAACGAACGGATGGAGGTGAACGCGCGCCGCGCCGTCACCGTGGGCGTGCCGCTGAGCGGCGTCAAGGCGGTGATAGACAATCTGGGCGCTGACGTGCCCATGCTGACGGTGGAGGGCCGCGCGGCCGACCGTCTGCAGCGCATGCTGGCCTTCACCACGCAAAGCCCGGTGGACGGCTGGCTGGACGGTTTCACCGGCCAGATCGAAGCCGGCGGCGACGCCAGCTTGGATTTGAAACTGGGGATACCGCTGGCCGGCGAACAGGGCGTGACGGTGCGCGGCGACATCCGCTTCGCCGACAACGCGCTGCGCTTCAAATCCCTGCCGATTCCGCCGCTGAGCAAGGCGCGCGGCCGGCTGACCTTTACCGAACGCGGCGTGGACAGCCCGGGCCTGCAGTTCGTCGGCTTCGGCGGTCCGTTCCAGTTGAAGGCCAACACCGGCGCAGACAAGCGCATGCGTTTCGAACTGGCCGGCCAGGCCGATTCGCGTCAAGTGCTGAAGCAGTATCTGCCGGCGCTGGCGGAGCAGGTGTCGGGCAAGTCCGGCTACCGCGCGCAGCTCATCGTCAAGCAGGGCTTGGAAAGCCTGGCGGTGAGTTCGGACTTGCAGGGCACCGCCTTCGATTTGCCGCCGCCGCTGGCCAAGAGCGCCGGCGCGGCCTTGCCGCTGCAATTGCAGCTGCGGCCGCAGCAGATGCGCGGCGTCCAGACCCAGCGGCTGGACTTCAGTCTGGACGGCATGATAGCCGGCCGCCTGCGTTTGAATGAACACGGCGATTTGCAGGCCGGCGCGCTGGGCGTGGGCCGCGCGCCGGGCGAGCCGGCGGCGTCCGGCCTGGCGGTGCGGGTGGCGCAGCCCAAGGTGGTGCTGGACGATTGGCTGAAACTGGCCGACGGCGCCGCGCAGTCCAGCGGCGGCGGAGAGCCTGCGGCCCTGCCGGCCTTGCAGCTGGAACTGGAAACGCCGGAATTGGTATTGCCGGGCCTGAGCCTGCACAAGGTCAACGCCCGCTTGGGCAACCGCGAGCTGTCCAAGGCCTGGACCGTACAGCTGCGCTCCAACGAGATGAGCGGCGACGCCAGCTACCGGCCGGAAGGCAACGGCCTGCTGCAGGCCAATCTCAGCCGTCTGGCCTTGAGCCTGCCGGCGGACAAGGAGAAGAAGGAGGGCGCGGCGGAGGCCAAGGCCGCGGCCGGCGGCGAAGCCTCGGTGCTGAACCGCAGGCTGCCGGAGATGAAGGTGCGCGTCGGCGAGCTGGTGTTGCAGGGGCGCTCGGTGGGCCGGCTGGAGCTGGAGGCGCGCCGCGACGGCAGCGTCTGGCAGATGGCGCCCTTGCGGCTGACCACCAACGACGGCACGCTGAAGGCCACGGTGCGTTCGGACGCGCGCGGCGCCGGCAATGTCGACGCCCGCTTCGAATTGCTCGTCGGTGACGCCGGCAAGCTGCTGACGCGGCTGGGTCAGGGCGAGATTTTCCGCAACGGCCAGGGCACGCTCAACGGCCGCTTGAATTGGCCCGGCGGCCTGGGCGATCTGGATTTGGCCAAGGTATCCGGCGAATTGGCGCTAGACTTCAAGGACGGACGCTTCGCCAAGGTGGACCCGGGCGTGGTCAAGCTCCTGGGCGCGCTTAGCCTGCAATCGCTGCCGCGCCGCATCCGGCTGGACTTCACCGACGTGTTCAGCGACGGCTTCGCCTTCGACAGCCTGAAGGGCGAAGCGCAGGCGCGCAACGGTCTGTTCACTTCGTCCAAGGTGGAGATGAAGGGGCCGGGCGCGGACGTGACGATTTCCGGAGAACTGGACCTGGGCAAGGAAAGCCAGGCCTTGAAAGTGCACGTGGTGCCGCGGCTGGCGGAAAGCGTGGCGCTGGCGGCGGGGGCGGCCCTGCTCAATCCGGTGGTGGGCATCGCCACACTGGCGGCGCAGAAAGTGCTGCGCGATCCGGTGGGCCGCATCCTGTCGGTGGATTACGAAGTGAGCGGCTCCTTGCGCGACCCCAAGGTGGTGCGCACGGCGATCGGTCCGATACAGCAGAACAAAGGGGGAAAACCATGAAGCAAAAATTCCTGGCGGCGGCGGTGCAGATGGTGTCTGGCTCCGACGTGACGGCCAATTTGCAGCGCGCCGCGCATTGGGTGGCGGAAGCCGCCGGCAAGGGCGCGAGGCTGGTGGTCTTGCCCGAGTATTTTTGCCTGATGGGGCGGCAGGAAACCGATAAGGTGGCCGTGTGCGAAGCCTACGGCAACGGCCCCATCCAGAGCGCGCTGGCGCGGATGGCGCAGGAGAACGGCGTGTGGCTGGCCGCCGGCACCGTGCCCTTGCGCAGCCCGGAGCCGCAGCGGGTGTTGAACACCACCTTGCTGTTCGACCCGGACGGCGAAGTGCGCGCCCGCTACGACAAAATCCATCTGTTCGGCTTCTCCGGCCTGGGCGAGAGCTATTGCGAATCCAACACCATTCGTCCGGGCGAGCAGCCGGTCAAGGCGGATCTGGGCTTCGCCGAGATGGCCTTCGGCATCTGCTACGATCTGCGTTTCCCTGAACTGTTCCGCCAGTTGTCGCCCTATGATCTGATGATTTTGCCGGCGGCCTTCACCGCCACCACCGGCGAGGCGCATTGGGAGCCCTTGCTGCGCGCGCGCGCGATAGAGAATCAGAGCTATGTGCTGGCCTCGGCGCAGGGCGGAGAACACGACAACGGCCGCAAGACCCACGGGCATTCGATGATCATCGATCCCTGGGGCCGCGTGCTGGCCGAAATAGACAAGGGCGAGGGCGTGATCCTCGCCGAAATCGACCCGACATTGATCCAGTCGGTGCGCACCCGCCTGCCGGCGCTGGCGCACCGCGTACTCGCGTGAAAGAACCCGACACTATGCAAGATGCTTTCTCCGCGGCAGACAGCCTGCTGCTCAAGCCTTACGGTCTGGACGAGGCGGCTTTGGAAGCCACGCTGGCGCGCATGCGCCACCACGCCATCGACTACGCCGATCTCTATTTTCAATACACCCGCAGCGAGGCCTGGAGCCTGGAAGAGGGCATCGTCAAGTCCGGCAGCTTCAGCATTGACCAAGGCGTGGGCGTGCGCGCGGTAGCCGGCGACAAGACCGCCTTCGCCTATTCCGACGCCATCAGCCTGGAGGCGCTGAGCCGCTCCGCCGACGCGGTGCGCGCCATTGGTCAGGTGGGCGGCGACGGCTCCGCCGGGCGGCAAACGCCGCGCGCGCCCAAGCCGCTGTACCCGGCGCTGGACCCCTGCCACAGCCTGGAGGCGGCGGCCAAGGTGGCCTTGCTGGAAAAAGTGGAACGGATGGCGCGGGCGCAGGACCCGCGGGTGATCCAGGTGATGGCCGGCATGGCCAGCGAATACGACGTGGTCTACGTGGCGCGCCACGACGGCGTGCGCGCCGCCGACGTGCGGCCGCTGGTGCGGCTGTCGGTGATGGTGATCGCCGAGCAGAACGGCCGCCGCGAGCAGGGCTCCAGCGGGGGCGGCGGCCGCTTCGACCTGGCCTACTTCGACGACGAGGTGCTGGAGCGCTACGCGCGCCAGGCGGTGCATCAGGCGCTGACCAATCTGGATTCGCGGCCGGCGCCGGCGGGCCAGATGACCGTGGTGCTGGGGCCGGGTTGGCCCGGCGTGCTCTTGCACGAGGCGATAGGCCATGGCCTGGAAGGCGATTTCAACCGCAAGGGCACTTCGGCCTTTTCCGGCAAGATCGGCCAGCGGGTGGCGGCGCCGGGCGTCACGGTGGTGGACGACGGGGTGATGGAAGAGCGCCGCGGCTCGCTGGCGATAGACGACGAGGGCAATCCCACTCAGCGCACCGTGCTGATCGAAGACGGCGTGCTCAAGGGCTATATGCAGGACGCGATGAATTCGCGCCTGATGCAGGTGGGTGCCACCGGCAACGGCCGCCGCGAGTCCTACGCCC
This sequence comes from Chromobacterium sp. Beijing, assembly GCF_021496765.1. Lineage (NCBI taxonomy): Bacteria > Pseudomonadati > Pseudomonadota > Betaproteobacteria > Neisseriales > Chromobacteriaceae > Chromobacterium > Chromobacterium sp. Beijing. The sequence continues at coordinate 1,828,234 of NZ_CP053750.1, read as the reverse complement.
ACATCCCGATGCCGCGGATGACCAATACCTATATGCTGGCCGGCCAGCACGATCCGCAGGAAATCATCGCCTCGGTCAAGGACGGCCTGTACGCGGTCAATTTCGGCGGCGGCCAGGTGGACATTACCAGCGGCAAGTTCGTGTTTTCCGCGTCGGAAGCCTGGCGCATCGAAAACGGTAAGCTCAGTTACCCGGTCAAGGGCGCCACCCTGATAGGCAACGGGCCGGACGTGCTCAACTACGTCAGCATGATAGGCAATGATTTGCAGCTGGATCAGGGCGTCGGCGTCTGCGGCAAGGAGGGCCAGAGCGTGCCGGTGGGCGTGGGCCAGCCCACGCTGCGCATAGACGGAGGGCTGACCGTGGGCGGCACCGGCGGCTAAGAACCTGTTCAAAGTCTGCTGCGCTTCGGCGATACGGCGTTGAAAACGAGCTCAAAATGCTCATGTACCACGTGTACATTCCGCTTTTTCACTCGTTTTCGCCTTGTCTCGCTCTTGCTCGCGAGACTTTGAACAGGCTCAAAGAACCTGTGTAAACAGGTTCTTTGAGAAAGGCGAAGCGCCGGAGCTTCGCCTTATTTTTACGCCTATTTTCAAATTGAACAAGCAGATAATCCAAATTTAAAGCCAATTATCAAATTCCTTCGGCGGCGACACAATGCGCTGGTCCGGTGTCGCCGTGTTGGCGACGCCGCAATCGGGAGACGATGATGAAAGCTTTGACCTTGGCGCTGGGCTTCGGCCTGGCCTTGACCGCGGCCTTCGCCGGCGCGGCGGAAAACCTGCCGCAGCCGGCGCGGGTGTGGGCGGACCGTCCGGCCGGCAGCACGGCGGCGGTGAAGTTGGCCGCGTTGCGTTACGCGGCGTTCTGGAACAGCGGCGATCCGCGCTACGCCGAACTGGCCTTGGACCCCGACTTCATCGACCGCACCCTGCCCGCCGGCCGTCAGCAGGGCGTGGCCGGGCCCTTGCAGGCCTCGCGCCAGTTCCGCGCCGCGGTGCCGGATTTGAAGGTGGACGTCACCGACATGGTGCTGGCCGGCGACCGCGTCGCGCTGCGCCTGCATTTCCAGGGCCATTTCAGCGGCCGCTTCGGCGACGTGCAAGGCCAGGGCCAGCCGGTGGAGTTCCAGGCCTTCGACCTGTACCGCGTCAAGAACGGCCGCATCGCCGAGAACTGGCATCTGGAAGACAATCTGACCCTGATGCAGCAACTGGGCGTGGTGAAGCCATGAACGCGGGGGATTTTGCTTTCCACGGCCAGACCGTGGCGGTGTTGGGCGGCGGCTCCGGCATCGGCCGGGCGGTGGCGGACGCGGCCGCGGCGGCCGGCGCGCGGGTCTATGTGCTGGGGCGTAGCGCCCAATCCGAGGCGGATCGCGAAGGCATCCAGGCGGACATGACGGACAGCCGGGCATTGGCCCGGGCCTTCGCCGACATCGGCCGCATCGATCATCTGGTGCTGACCGCAGGTGCCCGGGTCGGCGCGCCGGCCTTGGCCGAGTTGAGCGAGGAGGCCTTGCGGCAGACTTTCGACGTCAAGCTGTTCGGCAGCCTGCTGGCGGTGCGCGAGGCCTTGCCCTATCTGACGGAGCGGGCGTCGGTGACCTTCACCTCCGGCCTGCTGGCGCGCAAGTACTCCAGCGGCGGCCTGCTGAAAAGCACGGTCAACGCCGCGCTGGAGGCGGCGGCCAAGAATCTGGCCAAGGAACTGGCGCCGCGCCGCGTCAACGTGGTCAGCCCCGGCGTGGTGGACACCGAGCTGTGGGGCGAGGCCGGCTCGGCCGCGCGCCAGGCGACGCTGGCGCGCATCGGCCAGGGCCTGCCCGTCGGCCGCGTCGGCCAGCCGCGGGAATTGGCGCAAGCCTATCTGCTGGCGATGGCCAACGGCTTCATCAGCGGCGCGGTGCTGGATGTGGAGGGCGGGGCCTTGTTGTAGGCCGCGCCGAAGCGAACAAGAGGACTCGAGATGTCCGATACCCTACCCATTAATCGTCGCCAGTTCCTGGCCGGCGCGGCCGCGGGCGGCACCGCGCTGATGCTGGCGCACGGCGCGGCGCTGGCGGCGACAGGAGCAAGCAAGATGACGGCAATTTCAACAAGTGGCGGCGCCTTCTGGCCGAACGGCGCCCGCCTGGCGATTTCGATTTCCATGCAGTTCGAGGCCGGCGCGCAGCCGGAGCGCGGCGCCAGCGGGCCGTTTCCGCCGCTGGACCCCAAGTACGCGGATCTGCCGATGCAAAGCTGGTACGACTACGGCGTGAAGGAGGGCATTCCGCGGCTGCTGGACTTGTGGGACCGCACCGGGTCAAGGTGACTTCGCACATGGTGGGGCAGGCGGTGGACCGCAGCCCGCGGCTGGCGCGCGAGATCGTGGCGCGCGGCCACGAGGCGGCGGCGCACGGCCAAACCTGGGAGCCGCAATACCCGATGACGCCGGAGCAGGAGCTGGCGGCCTACAGCGCCAATATCGCCAGCATCGAGCGCGCCACCGGCACGCGGCCGGTGGGCTTCAACGCCTTCTGGCTGCGCGGCACGCCCAATACCCTGAGCATTCTGCAGCAACTGGGCTTTCTCTATCACATCGACAACGTCAGCCGCGACGAGCCGTTCACGGTGGCGGTCAAGGGCAAGCCGTTCGTGGTGGTGCCCTATACCTTGCGCAACAACGACATCGTGCGTTTCGATTCGCCGGCGCTGAGCAATGAGGCTTATCTGTCGGATCTGAAGGCCGAATTCGACGTGCTCTACGCCGAGGCGGGTTCGCGGCGGCGGATGATGTCGATCAGCACCCACGACCGCATTTCCGGCTCGCCGGCGCGGGTCAAGGCGCTGGAGCAGTTCATCCGCTATGCGCAAAGCCATGCCGGCGTCGCCTTCATGCGCAAGGACGAGATCGCGCGCTACGCGCTGCAGGCGGACAAAGTGCCGGCGGACTGAGAACCTTGGGTCTTGAGTCGCGTTCCACAACCGCGGGACGGCCATTGGCCGCGCCGCGGTTTTTCATTTCACGCTGACTTCAGTCAGCACCTTGTTGGGTTACGCTTGCCTTCTTCATATTCTAGTACTAGAATATTGAATTAATGAACCTTACCGACTCCGAACTCTTGCTGCTGGGCCTCGTTGCAGAGATGCCGCGACATGGCTATGAGCTTGAGCATGTAATAGAAACGCGAGGCATGCGTGAATGGACGCAGATCGGTTTTTCTTCTATCTACTTTGTGCTTGGGAAGTTGGAAAAAGCGGGGTTGGTTTTAGCCGAGGTTCCTGCTGGTACTAAGGCGCGCAAAACATTTTCGATTACTGCCGCAGGCGATCAGGTGCTGTTGAAGCAAACGATTTCCGCCCTTGAAACATATCGTCCAACGTATTCGTCTCTTTTGTTGGGGATGGTTCATTGGCCAGTACTGTCGCGCGAGTCGGCACTGGCTGCGCTAGAGGGGCGCTTGTCTTCGGTCATGGCTGAAGTAGAAAGGCTCGAATGTCTGCGTCGGCAGCGACAGCCTATGCCTGATCATATTGAAGTCCTTTTTGACTTTTCCGCTAGCCAATTAGCGGCAGAGCTCACTTGGATAGCCTCCACCCTGGAGTACATGAGGAGCAAGCTATGGCCAACGAAGGAATAATTGATTTGCTAAGTGACAGAGCTATGCTTCGTAGGCTCTACGCTCCTCCAGCCGAGACTTTCAGCATGGTTGATGTGCCTAAACTCCCATTCGCAGTCTGGACTGGCGATGGTGTACCTGAACAGCAGTCTGTCTCCGCAGTGATCAAGGATCTTTATACCGCCATCTATCCTATACGGCGTAAAGCTCGCGAGCGTATGGGTAAGTCCTTTGTCGAGCCTCCGGTGGAGTTGCTCTATTGGGCCGACGATATGCGCGATCTCTCAGCAGGTCATCGTAAAAATTGGCGTTGGCGCGTGCAGATAAGCTTGCCGGTTTGGATTAATGCAGAGGGCCTTGAGGAGTCTGCTGCGGAGATGCGTCAGGAACTAAAAGATGCAGCCTCGCAGGCTCTGCATTGGGAGGCATTTGCCGAAGGAAAGTGCGTACAGGCTCTTTATGTCGGCCAAACTAGCGGTCTGCCCGTCATGCTGGATAAGCTCTATAGAGAATATCTGCCAGAACAAGGTCTAGAGCCTTCAGGGCCGTATCATGAGATCTACCTTGATGATTGGAGCCGCGTAGCACCCGCAAAGCGCAAGATGATTCTGCGGCAGCCCGTGCGCGCACTGCCGAAGTGAGACTGAATGCTGTAAAAGCCTCCATCTATGCGACGGACCGCCTAATTCTCCACTGAACGTCAAGGTCACGCACCGTCGCGGTGGTCTGCTGGCCTAGCCGCTGTCCGATCACAGGATGCCTTGGCATCGCGCCGAATATTCTTTCTTTATCGAGCGTCGCGTAGTTCCCGTCCGCCAACTTGAGCGAGTACTTGTAGGTATCGGCGCAGCTCGTCTGTTGTCGGGCGGTGCTCTAGGCCTGAGTCGGCGGCAATGCCTTGGGAGCTCCTACGTCATTTGGAGGCTCCCCATCGCAAGCAGTTGCGCAGCGCCTGAAGCATTAGCGCTGCGGGCTTTGAACGGGTTCTTACGGCTGGGCGCCGGCCTCTGGCAGCAGGGCGGTGGCCGGCAGCGTCGACAGCCGCTCGCGCAAGAAATCTATCAAGCGGCGAATGCGCAGCGGCTGGCCGCGCTGGCCGGGGTAGAGCAGGTGCAGCGGCGCGCTGTCGGTGAAGTACTCGTCCAGCACCGTGAGCAGGTGGCCTTGGCGCAGATCGTCGGCGATGTCCAGCAGCGATTTGTAGGCGAAGCCCTGGCCTTGCAGCGCCCAGCGGCGGATCACCTCGCCGTCGTTGCTCTGCTGCGCGCGCTCCAGCCGCAGCGCGCGGCGCTGGCCGTGCTCGCGGTAAGGCCATTCGTGCATCGGGCCGTCGCCGGTGACCAGGGTCAGCGTCGGCAGCTCGGCCAGCTGCCGCGGATGGCTGGGCATGCCGGTGCGCGCCAGCAGCGCCGGCGCGGCGCAAACCACGCGGCGGCTGGCGGCCAGTTCGCGCGCGATCAGGCTGCTGTCCGCCGGCTGGCCGTAGCGGATGGCGATGTCGATGTCCTCGCCGATCAAATCGGCCGGGGTGTCGTCCAGCTGCAAGGCGAAATGCACCGCCGGGTGCAGGCGGCGGAATTCGTCCAGGCAGTCCAGCAAGGCGTGGCGGCCCAGGTCCGACGGCGCCGACAGCCGGATCAGGCCGCTGAGTTCGCGCTGCTCGCGCTGCAGCTGGTCCTGGCCTTGCTGCAGGGTGTCCAGCGCGTGCTGGCAGTGGTCGCGGAACACTTCGCCGGCCTCGGTCAGCCGCAGCTGGCGGGTGGTGCGCTGGAACAGCCGGCTGTCCAGCGCCGCTTCCAGCCGTTGGATGCAGGCGCTGGCGGCGGCGGGGGACAGGCCTTGCTTGCGGCCGGCGGCGGAGAAGCTGCCCAGCTGGGCGGCGTCGAGGAAGAGGCGTAGGTCGTTGAGTCGATCGAGCATGAGCGTGGCCCGGGCGCGGCAGCGCCCGGGCGGGGAGAGGTTTAAATGGTTTCGGTATTGGCCAGCAGCCATTCGCGCGCCGCGCCGTCCACCAGCGGCAGCAAGCGCGCGCGCACCTCGGCGTGGTACTGGTTCAGCCAGTCCACTTCGGCGCGGGACAGCAGGTTGAAGTCCAGGCAGCGGGTGTCGATGGGGCACAGGGTCAGGGTTTCGAAGCGCAGGAAGTCGCCGAATTCGTTCTGCGACGAGGCCACGTTCAGCACCAGGTTCTCGATGCGCACGCCCCAGCGGCCCGGGCGGTAGACGCCGGGCTCGATCGAGGTGACCATGCCTTCCTGCATCGCCATATTGGCGTCCGGCACCGCGCGGGAAATGCTTTGCGGGCCTTCGTGCACATTGAGGAAGTAGCCGACGCCGTGGCCGGTGCCGTGGCCGAAGTCGATGTCCTGCTGCCACAGCGGCGCGCGCGCCAGCGCGTCCAGCATCGGCGACAGGGTGCCGCGCGGGAAATGAGCCATGGACAGGCCTATGGTGCCTTTCAGCACCAGGGTGAAGTCGCGCTTCTGCTCGGCGGACGGCGCGCCGACCGCCACCACGCGGGTGATGTCGGTGGTGCCGCCCAGGTATTGGCCGCCGGAGTCTATCAGCAGCAAGCCGTCGCCCTTGATCTCGCTGTGGGCGGCTTCGGTGGCGTGGTAGTGCGGCAGCGCGCCGTTGGCGTTGAAGCCGGCGATGGTGCCGAAGCTGGGCGACACGAAGCCGGGCCGGCGCGCGCGCGCGGCGGTGATTTCCTCGTCTATGGTCAGCTCGGTGACGCGGCTGCGGTTGACCTCGCCTTCGAACCAGGCGAAGAACTCGCACAGGGCCGCGCCGTCCTGTTCCATTGCGCCGCGGATGTGGGCGGCCTCTTCCTCCGTCTTGCAGGACTTGAACAGGGTGCTGGGATTGATCGCCTCGATCACGCGGGCGGCCGGGTTGACCGCCTGGCGCAGGCCCAGGGTCACGCGGCGCGGGTCCAGCAGCAGGCTGGCGCCGGCCGGCAAGGCGGCGAGCGCCGGCTTGGCCTGGGCGTAAGGCCGCACTTCGACGCCGTCGGCCGCCAGTTGGGCGCGCAGCTCGGCGGAAACCTTGCCTTCGCCGACGAAGAGGGTGGCCTGCTGACGGCTCAGCAGCGCGTGGCTGATGAAGACCGGATTGTAGTTGACGTCGCTGCCGCGCAGATTGAAGCTCCAGGCGATGTCGTCCAGCGTGGACAGGAAGTGCCAGTCGGCGCCAGCCTCGTCCATGGCGGCGCGCAAGCGCGCCAGCTTGTCGGCGCGGCTTTGCGGCGCGAAGGCCGATTCATGTTGATAGACCGGCGCGTCCGGCAGCGGCGGGCGCTGCGGGTCGATGGCGTCTATCAGGTCCAGATCGGTGCGCAGCCGGGCGCCGGCCTGTTCCAGCGCGGCTTGCAGCGCCTTGGCCGCGGCCAGGCCCAGCGAGTCGCCGTCCACCGCCAGGGTCTGGCCGGCGCTCAGGGTCTTGGCGATCCAGCCCAGGTGGTCGGCGCTGGCGGCGCTGACGATCTTGACCAGCTGGATGCCGCTGCCGGCCAATTCGGCCTCGGCCTGCACCCAGTAGCGGCTGTCGGCCCAGACGCCGGCGAAGTCGCGGGTGACGATCAGCGTGCCCATGGAGCCGGTGAAGCCGGACAGCCATTGGCGGGCCTGCCAGCGCGCCGGCAGGTATTCCGACAGATGCGGGTCCGAGGAGGGCACCAGACAGGCGTCGACGCCGGCGTTCTTCATGGCGGCGCGCAAGGAGGCGATGCGTTGCGGAATGGTGTCCAATTGCGGGGTTGCGAGGGTGTTCATGCCGGCTCCGGGGGATGTATGCCATGCATTCTGTGGCTAATGAAACCGGGGCGCAAGAGTATGAGCATAGCTGATGATTGCCATGTCATTTTAGCTGGAGGCGCGGGCGTCGGACGCCCGCCCTCGCTCAAGACCCGCTGTCGTCGAATTGAACCGTGGGCACGGCTTTGCGCAGGCCGCGCGTCAGGCACAACAGATACGCCACGCCCGCGGCGAGCCAGGCCAGGCCGATTTGCAGGGTGAGCGCCGATAGGCTGGTCCATAGCCATAGCGTCAGGGCAAATCCAATCGCCGCCGGCAAGCCATAACGCAGCCAGGCGCTGAACGGATGCGGCTTGCCGTCCAGCAGATAGGTTTTGATCACCGCCAGATTCACCACCGAGAACGCCACCAGCGCGCCGAAACTGATCAGGGAGGCCAGGGTGGCCAAATCCATCACCAGCGCCAGCAGGGAACAAAGGGATACCACCAGTATCGACCAGATCGGGGTGTTGAAGCGTTGCGACAGGCCGGCGAAGACCCGGTGCGGCAAGACGCGATCCCTGCCCATGCTGTACAGAATGCGCGAGACCGAGGCTTGGGAGGCCAGAGCCGATCCAAAAGCCCCGGCCACATAGCTGGCGGTGAAAAAACTGACGAAATAGGGCCGGCGATGCGCTGCATCACTTCATTGGCGGCGGAGTCCGCATGCTGGAACCGGCTGCCGGGGAAAGCCAGCTGGCTGATGGCCGCCAGCAGGATGAACAGCAGTCCCGCTGCTATCGTCGTGATGATGATGGCCCGCGGGATGTCGCGGTGCGGTTCCCGCGCCTCTTCCGCCAAAGTGGACACCGCGTCAAAGCCCAGAAAGGACAAACACAGAATGGCCGCGCCGGCCAGCACTGGAGCCATGCCGATGGCGCTGCCGTCCCCCTGCCAGGGGCCAGCAGATCCACGCTGGTCTGAGTCATGATCTGCCGGGCGGCCAGCGCGACAAACACCAGAACAAAGACGAGTTGAGCGGCCACCAGCACATTGCCGAAACGCGACACCGATTGAATGCCCAGCACATTAAACACCGTGACCAGCGCGATCATGGTCACGATAAAGCCCCAGGCCGGCACTTGAGGAAAGCTTTGATGCAGGTAGATGCCGATCACCAGATAATTGATCATCGGTAAAAACAGGTAATCGAGCAATAAAGACCAGCCGGCCAGAAAGCCCGCCATCGGACCAAAGCTTTTACGGGCGTAAGAATAGGCCGAGCCTGCAACCGGGTAACGGCCGACCATGCGGCTGTAAGACAGCGCGGTGAAAAAAATGGACAGCAAGGTGAGCAGATAAGCCAAAGCGGTGCGGCCGCCGGTGACTTGAGTGACCACGCCATAGGTGGTGAATACGGTCAAGGGCACCATATAGACCAGGCCAAACAAGGTCAGCGCCGGCAGCGATAAGACTCGGCGCAGCGATCCGGCGTAGGGCAGGGGCTGCGCGGGCGCCGTCATGGGGAACGGGGGGATCCTGGCATCATGATGCTCCTCTATTGTCGGCCAGCGCTTTGGCGCCTGTCCAAAGTCCGCTGCGCGTCGTTAACCGTCTCTTGGGGCCGGCTATTGTTGTCGATTCAAGCCGCTTGCTATCCATGGCGCTTATCGTAGCAAGGCTTTCTCCGCGGCCTCGACGGCTTGCTCGAAAGTGTCCGCGATGAGGTCGGCCTGCTCCAGGCTCAGCGTCAACGGCGGCGAAATGATGAAGGTGTCCGCCAGATTGCGTATCAACACCCCATGTTGACGGCAGTAGTCGGAGATATAGGCGCCGAAGCCCAGATCCAGATCAAAAGGCTGTTTGCCGACGGGGTCGGCCACCAGTTCCACGCCTATCATCAGGCCCAGGCCGCGGACATCGCCCATATGGGGATGCGTGCTCTTTATCCTTGTCAGGCGCTGCAATAAATGACCGCCCACCTTGGCCGCGTTTGCCGTCAGCTTGTCCCTTTCGATGATCTCCAGATTAGCCAGCGCCGCCGCGCAGGCTAGCGGATGGCCGGCATAGGTGTTGCCGTGATAGAAGGCGGTTGGGCTGAACTGGCGGGCGTCGCTGGAGTGAAAGGCGGACTCCACCCGCTGGTTGATCAAAGTCGCGCCCAGCGGGATGTAGCCGCTGTTAATCCCTTTGGCGAATACCATGATGTCCGGTTTCACTCCCCAATGCCGGCTGCCGAACAGCTTGCCAATGCGGCCGAAACCGGTGACCACTTCGTCCGCGATCAGGAGCACGCGATGGCGGTCGCACACCTCGCGCACCAAGGGCCAGTAATTGGCGGGCGGGACGATGACGCCGCCGGCGCCTTGCACCGGTTCGGCAATGAAGGCCGCCACGCTGCCGGGGCCCTGATGCAGGATTTCCCGCTCCAGCAATTGCGCGCATAAGCGGCCTAGGGTGTCTGAATCGTCGGTGTAGGGGTTGCGGTATAGATGGGGGGTGTCCACTTGGCTGAAGCCCGCCAGCAAGGGCTCGTAAGCCTGGCGATAAGCGGTGCTGCCGTTCGCCGACAAGGCTCCCAGGGTGACGCCGTGGTAAGCCTGCTTCAGCGAGATGATTTTATGGCGCTCCGGCTCGCCGCTTTGCCGCCAGTACTGGCGGGCCAGTTTAAACGCCGCCTCATTGGCTTCCGAGCCGCCGGAGGAGAAAAAGGCGGCGCTCATGCCTTCCGGCTCCGTCATCCGGCATAAGCGTTCGGCCAGCGCCAGGGCCGGCTGCGTGGTGGTGCCGCCAAAAATCGAATAAAAACCCAGCTGGTTCAATTGTTGGGTGATCGCCTCCTTGATTTCCGGATGGTCGTGCCCGACGTTCACATTCCACAAGCCGCCTTGCCCATCAAGATAGCGTTTCCCGGTTTGATCGAAGACATGGCAACCCGAAGCGCGATCGATCCGCAACGGCGGATGCGCGGCAATATGGCTGGCATTGGCGAAGGGGTACAAGAGATGGCCGGTGGGATGGCGATTGGCCGTGCTGCTCATGATGTTCTCTCCTCGGTTTTACGATGCGGCGCCGGTTGGTTTCGATGGCCGGCGTTCTGCTGTCCTACTGTTCCTGGTTCAGCGTCATCCACACCCCTTGGTCTGGGTGTAGGCCAGCAGCGCGTCAAAGCATTTGTCGCGGCCATTGCCGGACTCTTTCCAGCCGCCGAACGGCAGTTGCATATCGCCGTCCATATAGCTGTTGACGTAGACCATGCCGGCTTCGACCTCGCGCGCGAAGCGATGCGCATGGTTGAGGTTTTGGGTCCAGATGCCCGCCGCCAGGCCAAAGCGGCTGTCATTGGCGATGGCGATGGCCTGGTCCAAGCCGGATACCGGCATCACGCAGGCCACCGGGCCAAAGATTTCTTCCCGCGCGATGCGCATGCCGTTGTCCACGCCGGCGAACACCGTGGGGTTGACGTAGGCGCCGTGTTCCAGGTGGCGCGGGGCGTCGCCGCCCAACAGGCATTGCGCGCCGGCTTGCCGGCCCAGCGCGATGTAATCCAGCACGCGCCGCTGCTGGCCGCGGCTCACCAGCGGGCCCATGCTGGTGGCCGGGTCCAGCGGGTCTCCCGGGAGGTGATGGCTGCGCGCGGCGCTTAGGAAGGCGTCGAGGAAATCGGGAAGAATGCTTTGCTCCACCAACAGGCGGGAGCCGGCGCAGCATACCTGGCCTTGATTGCCGAATACGCCCATGGCCGCCCAGCGCGCGGCGGCCTCCAGGTCCTGGACATCGGCCAGAATCACATGGGGGACTTGCCGCCGCACTCCAAGGACAGTTGCTTCATATTGGACTGGCCCGCGTAGCCCAGCATTAGCTTGCCCACTTCCACCGAACCGGTGAAGGCGATCTTGTCGACATCCCGATGCAAGGCCAGCGGCCGGCCGCAGCCAGGCCCATCGCCGGTCAGCACATTGAATACCCCGGGCGGGCCGCCGGCCTCGACGAAGAGCTTGGCCAGCCATAAAGCGCTGAGCGGAGACTCCTCCGCCGGCTTGAGCACCACGGAGTTGCCGGCCGCCAGCGCGGGCGCGATCTTCCAGCAGCTCATCAGTAGGGGGTAATTCCAGGGTACCACGCAGGCCACCACGCCCAAGGGCTGACGCAGCACAAAGCTATGGATGTGGTGGGCGGTTGCGCCCACCGTGCCCTGCACCTTGTCGATGGATTCCGCGGTAAAGCGCAGGCATTGCACGCTCAGGGGCAGGTCCACCGTCAGCATCTCGCTGATCGGCTTGCCCATGTCCAGGCAGTCCAGCAAGGCGAAGGTGCGCTGATGTCGTTCGATCAAATCGGCGAGCCGATTGAGCACGGCCATACGCTCGCGCGGCGGCCGTCTGGACCAGGCGCCGGACTGAAACGCGCGCCGCGCGGAATTGACGGCGAGATCCACATCCTGGCCATCGGCGCTGGGCAGCTCGGCCAGGATTTCGTCATTGCTGGGATTGACGCTGGCGAAGCGCCGGCCGGAACGCGCCTGGCGAAAATCCCCGTCAATGAACAGTCCCAGTTCCAAGGGCGGCTCCTTGGCCAGGGCGCGCCAGTCGGCGGCGGATAGGGGTTCAGCGCTCATCATCGGCTCCTGAGTCTAATAGATGGGGAAAGGCGCCCAGCGCTTCAAACTGGCCGGCCAGCGACAGCAATTGCCGGTCCGCCCCGCGCGCGCCGATGAATTGCAGCCCAAGCGGTCTGCCGTCCGGAGTCAGGCCGCAGGGGACGACGCAGGCGGGATGCTGGCTCAGATTGAGCGGGAAGCTGAAGCCCGCCCACTCCGTCCAGGCTGCGCCATCGCCGGCCGGCTGTCGCGAGGCGATGGGGAAGGCCGCCAAGGGAGTGGCCGGCGCCAGCAGCAGATCGAACCGGCTCATCGTCTGGTCCATGAAGGCGCCAAACTCGGCGCGCCGGGTCTGAGCCGCGACCAAGTCCGCCGCGCTCAGGGCCAGGCCGCGTTCGGCTATCTCGACAAAGCCCGGGTCCAGTTGTCCGCGCAGGGCCGGCGCCACCCTGGACAGCCGGTTGGCCGCGCCGCTGAACCAGTGCTTTTGGAAAACATCGAGCAGATCGATATCGGGGAGCTCGAATGGCTGGATTTCCACCCCAAGGAGCGCAGCAGACTCAAGGCCCGTTCCATGACCGCGGCCACTTCCGGCCGCAGCTGGCCGCAGGCCGGGGTGGACCAGTAAGCCACCCTGGCCCGGCTGAGCGCCAGGGCGGGAAGGCGGGCGGGTTGCCGATGGGCTGATACCAGTCGCGCAGGTCGCGGCCGCTCATCGCGTCCAGCATGGCGCTGACGTCGCCGACGCAGCGCGCGATCGGACCAAGATGCGCCAGGGTGCCGAAGGCGCTGCCGGGATAGGCGGGCACCCGGCCAAAGCTCGGCTTGTGTCCGACCAGGCCGCAGAAGGCCGCCGGGATGCGAATGGACCCGCCGCCGTCCGTTCCCAGGTGCAATACGCCCGCGCCGGCGGCCGCCGCCGCCGCCGCGCCGCCGGAAGAGCCGCCCGGCGTCAGCTCAGGCCGCCAAGGATTGCGCGTAATCCCATGCAGCGGATTATCGGTGACGGCTTTCCAGCCGAATTCCGGCGTTGTCGTCATGCCCAGCAAGACGGCGCCGGCGGCGCGCAAGCGAGCCACCGACGGCGCGTCGCTGTCGCAAACCGCCGCGCTGCTGCTGTGGCTGCCATAGCGCACGCTCCAGCCTTGCACCTGGACGATGTCCTTGATCGTGACCGGCACGCCATCGATGGGCGACAAGGGACGGCCCCGCCGCCAACGTTCATCGGCGGCGGCGGCGGCGGCGAGCGCGCCGGCGCGGTCGATGGAAGCGAAGGCGTTGTATCGGTCTTGGACCGCCGAGGCCCTGGCCAGCGCCGCGTCCGCGACTTCAAGCGGAGAAAGGCTTGCCGCGGCGTAGCGGGCGGTCATGGTTTGCACGTTCAGCCGGCAGAGCGGGGACGCGTCCGCCAGCGGATTTGTAGAAATAGATGACATACTCAGCTCCAAGGCAAGGAGCGGCGTGGCCGCAATGGCATGACTGGGCGGTGGTGTTGCCTGGCGATGATGGTAAGCAAACGGGGCGGCGCGGAAAAACGCATTTTTCGCGGCAAGTTGCGCTGTTTTTATGTGTAAGAGCCTGTTCAAAGTCTTGCGAGCGAGAGCGAGACAAGGCGTTGCGGCTGAAGAAGCGGAATGGTCATATGGTGCATGAGCATTCTGAAGCTGTTTTCAAGGCCGTATCGCTGAAGCGCGGCGGACTTTTAACAAGCTGCTAAATGCCGGCGAGGGGCGGGGCCATGAATATTTCGATTAGACAAATCCGTTATGTCTATGAGGTGGCGTTGACGGGAAGCATCGCGGCGGCGGCGGAGTCGATACCGATTTCCAAATCCGCCTTGTTGAGCGCCATCATTCATGTGGAACACCAAATCGGGTTTCGGATTTTTGAACGCCGCCCGGCGCGAGGCGTAAAAATCACCCCGGCGGGCAAGCAATTCATGCTGGCGGCGCAGGATATGTTGGAAGCGAAGTCGACGTTTAATCGCAGCATCGCCAATTTGACGCGGCCGGGCGCCGTGCAATTGCGGATTGGCTGTTTTGAGCCGTTTGGCGCTTTGTTCATGCCGGATGTGCTGAAGCGCTATATACAGGGCCAGGGCGAAGTCGACATCCAGCTGCGGGAAGGAGATCAGTCGCAACTGCGCGGCTGGCTGGCGGCCGACGAGGTGGATTTGATCGTGACCTACGATATCGGCTTTCACTTGGACGAGGAGGTCAGCCGTATCTGCAAAGTGCCCTGTCATGCCTTGCTGTCGAGACAAGACCCGCTGGCGGAACAAGAGTCGGTCTCCTTGGCGGATTTAGCGCTGCGGCCGCTGGTATTGCTGGATTTGCCGCAGACGGCGGCGTATTTGCTGGCCTTGTTCGCCATATCGCCTTGTCAGCCTCATGTGCGCTTCAGGACGCGCTCTTATGAAACCGTGCGCGCGGCGGTTTCCGCGGGATTCGGCTGTTCCATCCTGAATATGTGCCCGTCCGGCAGCGCCACTCGGGACGGACCGGCGTTGATACGAAGACCGTTCGCCGATTTCAGTCCCGCGCCCACGCTGATCGTGCAGGATAAACATGGTCGGGAAAAACCCGCTTTCATCCAGGATTTTATTAGCGCGACGCAGCAGCATTTTCGCCAACTGGGGCCGGAGGGTTTCGCCGTGGCGATCCCGGCCTTGGCGGCGACTTTGTTTCAGGTGTAAGTATTGATTGAACCATTTAAAAGGCGATTGGAACCGCCGCTCTGGTCTTGACGCCCGGATGGGTATTTTATCGCCATGGCAAGCCCGGATGAGGTCTATACTGGAGCCGGCATTGGCACCGCCGATGCACGCCAAGGAGCTGATCATGAGTAAATCAAGACACAGCAGCAAGGAAGCCAAAAAACAGCCGTTGATGACGCCCAAGGAGAAGCGGGCGGCCAAACATCAGAAGAAGCATGGGCCGGACGGGGCGCCCATCATTGTCCCTCACTAAGGCGAGCGCCGCGGCGATGCGGCTGCCTTGATGTGCTGAGCGCCTCGCTGGTTTTGATCCGTGCGCTGTTTCCCTTCACGGTCCATCCGACCGTCTACGCCGGCCAGCGGGCCGGCCAATCGCCCAAACCTCCTGCCTTTGCGGCCAGGAGGTTTTTGTTTGGCGCGGATTGAATGCGGATCAAGGGCAGGCGCGCGCCGCCAAAATATGCTTGTTGATTTTTTTCGGCGGAGACGATAGTTTTACCGGCTTTATTCGGGGCCGGCCGCCGTGAACGCGGCGGGGGCGGGGGACAGGCGATGCAACAGGCCATCGAGGCGACGGGCTATCACGCCCATGTGTATTTCGACGCGGCGCAGCAAGCCGCGGCGCGGCGGCTGCGCGAGGCGGTGGCGCAGCGCTTCGCCGTGGAATTGGGGCGCTGGCGAGAGCAGGCTTACGGGCCGCATCCGGTGGGCGCGTATCAGATCGCCTTCGCGCCGGCCTTGTTTGGCCAGATCGTGCCGTGGCTGATGCTGAACCGGGAAGGGTTGAGCGTGCTGCTGCATCCGCTGACCGGCGACGATGTCGAGGACCACAGCGACTTCGCCATGTGGCTGGGCGCGCCACTGGAGTTGAACATGGACTTTCTGCGCCAGCACGGCGACAACGGGCGCTCGGGCTAGCCGCGGAGGGCGCGGCCAAAACAAAACCCACCGGCCGGAGCCGGTGGGTTTTGTGATTGACGGGTACCGGTTTTAGCGCCGTTCCACCGCCAGCGCCACGCCCATGCCGCCGCCTATGCACAGCGTGGCCAGGCCCTTCTTGGCGTCGCGGCGCTGCATTTCATGCAGCAGGGTGACCAGCACGCGGCAGCCGGAAGCGCCGATCGGGTGGCCCAGCGCGATGGCGCCGCCGTTGACGTTGACCTTGTCCGGGCCCCAGCCCAGTTCGCGCGCCACGCCCAGCGCCTGGGCGGCGAAGGCTTCGTTGGCTTCCACCAGATCCAGCTCTTCCACGGTCCAGCCCGCCTTGTCCAGCGCCTTGCGGGTGGCGGCCACCGGGCCTATGCCCATGATTTCCGGCGCGCAGCCGGTCAGCGCGTAGCCCTTGATCGCGGCCAGCGGCTTCAGGCCCAGCTGGTCCGCCTTTTGGGCCGACATCAGCAGCACCGCGGCGGCGCCGTCATTGATGCCGGAAGCGTTGCCGGCGGTGACGGTGCCTTCCTTCTTGAAGGCGGCGCGCAGCTTGGCCAGGCCTTCGGCGCTGGCGTCGTGCTTGATGAACTCGTCGCTGTCGAAGGCCAGCGGATCGCCCTTGCGCTGCGGCACCAGCACCGGGGTGATTTCGTCCTTGAACTTGCCGGCTTTCTGAGCGGCGGCGGCGCGTTGCTGCGAGGCCAGCGCCAACGCGTCCTGCTCTTCGCGGCCGATGCCGTACTTTTCCGCCACGTTTTCAGCGGTGATGCCCATGTGGTAGGCGTTGTAGGCGTCGGTCAGGCCGTCGTTGACCATGGTGTCGATCAGCTGGGCGTTGCCCATGCGGAAGCCGTCGCGCGAGCCGGGCAGGATGTGCGGCGACAGGGACATGCTTTCCTGGCCGCCGGCGATGACGATGTCGGCGTCGCCATTGGCGATGGCCTGGGCGCCCAGGTGCACGGCGCGCAGGCCGGAGCCGCAGACCACGTTGAGGGTGGTGGCCGGGGTGGTGACCGGCAGGCCGGCCTTGATCAGCGCTTGGCGCGCCGGGTTCTGGCCGCTACCGGCGGTCAGCACTTGGCCGAGAATGACTTCACTGACGTCTTCCGGTTTCAGGCCGGTTTTGGCCAGCAGGGATTTGATGACGGTGGCGCCCAGTTCCGGGGCCGGGATCTTGGCCAGCGCGCCGCCGAAACTGCCGATGGCGGTGCGGGTTGCTGCGACAATCACGACTTCCATGTTTTTCTCCGTCTCTCTCTTCAATGTGACCGCGAAGGTCGGTGTGTCGGCCAGCGCGCCGGCGGCGGGGCGGGGAAGCCGCTAAAGCGTTGCGAAGCGGCTTTCAACGCCCATGTCTATCCATCCCGCCGACGCGCAGCAGATCGTAAACAGGTTCTTATTGCAGGCTGGCCACCACGCTGGGCATGGCCTTGGCCAGCACATAGCTGCCCGGCGCCGCTTGCAGCGGCGGGAAGTCTTTGCTGCCCAGGCTCTTGGGCGCGGCGACTTTCTTGCCGGATTGAGGGGCCAGCCAGGCGTCCCAGTCCTTCCACCAGCTGCCGGGGCGGCTTTCCGCGGTTTCCAGCCAGGCGTCCGCGTGCTGGGGCTGGGCGTCGTTGACCCAGTAATTGCGCTTGTCCTTGGTCACCGGGTTGATCGAACCGGCGATATGGCCGGAGGCGCCCAGCACGAAGCGCCGCGACGGCGCGCCGGTCAGGTAGTGGATGCCGGAGTAGGCGGAGCTCCACAACACGATGTGATCTTCGCGCGCGGCGAAGATGTAGACAGGGATGTCGATCTTGGAAACGTCGATGGGCACGCCGCACAGGGTGATGGAACCCGGCTTGGTCAGCGCGTTGTTCATGTAGAACTGGCGCAGCATGAAGGTGTGCATCGGCAGCGGCAGGTCCACCGCGTCGTTGTTCCAGTAGAGCAGGTCGAACGGCGCCGGCGTCTTGCCCAGCAGATAGTTGTTGACCACGTAGTTCCACACCAGATCGTTGGCGCGCAGGCTGGCGAAGGTGCGGCCTATCTCCTTGCCGCTGATGATGCCGCCGGCGGCGATCTTGGCTTCGCGGCTGGCCACCAGATTCTCGTCGATGAAGTAGGAGATCTCGCCCGGCTCGGCGTGATCTATCAGCGAGGTCATGAAGGTGGTGGAGTCGAAGTATTTGAGTCCGCGCGCCTGCAGCACGCACTGGGTGGTGGTCAGGATCACGCCGCCGACACAGAAGCCCAGCGCGTTCATGCTGTCCTGCTTGCTGATCTTGCGCACGGTTTCCGCCGCGGCGATCACGCCTTTCTCGATATAGCTTTCCCAGGTGAAATGCTTCATCTCCGGTTCCGCCGAGCGCCAGCTGATCAGGAATACGCGGTAACCCTGGGCGACGAAGTGACGGACCATGGAGTTGTCCGGCTGCAAATCCATCAGGTAGTACTTGTTGATGCAGGGCGGCACGATCAGCAGCGGTTTTTCATAGACCTGGCCGGTGGTGGGGGTGTACTGGATCAGTTCGATCAATTCATTGCGGAACACCACCTCGCCCGGGGTGACCACGATGTTTTTGCCGATCTCGAACTGGCTCTCGTCCGACATCGAGATATGGCCCTTCTGGAAATCCTCCAGCATGTTCTTCATGCCGTCGACCAGGCTTTCGCCCTTGGTCTCTATCGCCCGTTTCATCACGTCCGGGTTGGTCAGCATGAAGTTGCTGGGGGAGACCGCGTCCAGGTATTGGCGGGTGGCGAAGGCCAGCTTGTCCTTGGCTTCTTCCTCCAGCTGGGCGTTGTCCACCAGCTCGGTCATCCATTTGCTGGTGAGCAGATAGCCTTGCTTGAGGAAATGGTAGAACGGGTGTTCATCCCATTCCGGCGAGGCGAAGCGGCGATCGCCCTTTTTCGCCGAGGCGTCGCCGTTGGCGGGCGCCTGGCCCAGGAATTGCGACCACAGATTCATTTGCTGCTGATACAAGCTGCTTTGCCAGGCGAACAGCTGGCCGGCGTTGCTGAGCATGGCGCCCCAGGCGTTGGCCAGCGGCAGTTCAGCATTTCTAGGTTGCGGCGGCAGCGGCAGGTTGTTGACGAACTGCTGCATCCATTGTTGGTTGGCCTCGGATAGGCTGGCGAAGAAACTATCCAGCGGGTTTGTACTTTCTTGGGTCAAAGCTGTCTCCTGAAACGTGCCGAAGCGTTATCGAAGCTTTCCTGCATTGGACCGTGTAACAAAGTGTGCGGTCGCAAGGTACGCCATGACTGTAACAGGGTTGCATGACATTTTCACCGGGAGGAGGACGATAAGGCGCGTCGAAAGCCGCATCTTGTTGCCGCAGTGCACAATCTGCCTAGCTGTCCTTTCGGCCTGGCATGCCGGGGGGGTGGAAATTATGGGATAATCGCGAGCTGGTAAGCTTGGCGTTGAACAGAACGGGAAAGGATGGTCATGACGGCATTCAAGGCGCGCTTGGGCGATCAGGAGGTCGCGGTGGGCAATATCTTCTGCATCGGGCGCAATTACGCCGCCCACGCGGCGGAATTGAACAACCCGCTGGAGGACGAGCCGCTGGTGTTCCTGAAACCGACGTCGGCGCTGGCCGGAGAGGGCGAGCCGCTGAGGCTGCCCGACTATTCCCGCGACGTTCACCATGAGTGCGAACTGGTGCTGCTGATAGGCAAGGGCGGCTGCGACATTGCGGAGTCCGAAGCGCTCGGCCATGTGGCCGGCTACGGCATCGGTCTGGACATGACGGCGCGCGACGTGCAATCGGCGGCCAAGAGAAAGGGCCATCCGTGGACCAAGGCCAAGGGTTTCCCCACCGCCGCCTGCCTGTCTCGTTTGGCGCCGGCGGAGCGGGTGGCCGATCCGCAGCGGCTGAGCTTCGAGTTGCGCGTCAACGGCGAGCTGCGCCAGCAGGGCGACACCGGCCTGATGCTGTTCCCGGTGGCCGCCGTCATCGCCTATCTGTCGCGGATCTACGGCCTGCAGGCCGGCGATCTGATTTATACCGGCACGCCGGAAGGCGTGGCCGCGGTGCGTTCCGGCGACCGGCTCAGCCTGAAGCTGGAGGGCCTGGCCGCCGCCGAATGGAGCGTGCTCTGATGGCGGCCTCAGGCGAGGACGACGGCAAGGTCCGTCTCGACAAATGGCTGTGGGCCGCCCGTTTCTTCAAGACCCGGCAGCTGGCGCACGAGGCGCTGGAGCTGGGGCGGGTGCAGGTCAACGGCGACCGGGTCAAGGCGTCGCGGGTGGTCAAGGAGGGGGACCAGCTGGTGATGCGCATCCATCAGCTGGAATACCGCGTCGAGGTGCTGGCGCTGAGCACCCAGCGCCGGCCGGCGCAGGAGGCGCGGCTGCTCTACCGCGAGGACGAGGCTTCTCAGCGCGCCCGTGAAGAGCAGGTGCTGCTGTTGAAGTCGGAGCGCGCCAGCTTCCCGCACGGGGACGGGCGTCCCACCAAGAAGGCGCGGCGGGATATCGGCAAGTTCAAAGGGCAATTTTAAGAGGCGGTTCACAGTCTGCTGCGCGTCGGCGATACGGCGTTGAAAACGTTTTCGCCTTGTCTCGCTCTAGCTGGCGAGACTTTGAACAGGCTCTAAAAAGCCGCTCAAAGTCTGCGCGCCATTTTCAACCAGAAACCCGTCAAGGGCCGAGCTTCAGATCATGTCGTCTTCCGCGTCACCCGCCGTATCCCTGCTGCCGTTCAGCCTGTTCTATTTCAGTTATTTCGCCTTCCAGGGCCTGTTCAGTCCGTTCTGGGGGCTCTATCTGCAATCGCTGTCCTTCTCCGCCTGGCAGATCTCGGTGCTGATGGCCTTGTCCACGCTGGCGCGCATCGTGGCGCCCGGCTTCTGGGGCTGGCTGGCGGACCGGCGCGGCCGCCGGCGCGCCATCATTCTGACGACGTCGCTGTTGTCGGCGGCGGCCTTCCTGCTGGTGGGACTGGACCGCGCTTTCTGGTGGGTGTTCGTCAGCCTGGCGGTGTCCCACTTCTTCTGGGCGGCGGCGCTGCCGCTGGTGGAGGCCAGCACCGCCCACCTGACGCGCGCGCAGCCGGGGCGTTACAGCCGGGTGCGGGTCTGGGGCTCGATAGGCTTCGTCTGTCTGGCGATGAGCGGCGGCCTGCTGCTGGACGGCATCGGCATTGGCAATCTGCCCTGGGCGCTGTGCGCGCTGCTGGCCCTGGTGGCCGCGGCGGCCTGGCGGGTGCCGGAAGTGGCCGCCGAGCGCAAGAGCGGACCGTCGGCGCCGATAGCGGCCACGCTGCGGCGGCCGGAGGTGATGGCCTTGTTCGGCTGCTGCTTCCTGATGGCCTTCGCCCACGGCCCTTACTACACTTTTTTCTCCATCGGCCTGAAGCAGGCGGGTTATGAGCAAGGCGCGATCGGCATGCTGTGGGGGCTGGGCGTGGTCAGCGAGGTGGCGGTATTCCTGCTGATGCCCAAGATCATGGCGCGCGCGCGTTTGGAAACGCTGATGCTGGCGTCGCTATTGGCGGCGGCGCTGCGTTTCGCCTTGATCGCCGCCGCGGCCGAGCTGGCCTGGGTGGCGATAGGCGCGCAGCTGCTGCACGCGCTGACTTTCGGCCTGCACCACGCCGCCTCGGTGGGCTTGATCCACCGCATGTTCGACCCACATCACCACGGCCGCGCCCAGGGTCTGTACATCATCGCCTCCTTCGGCGTCGGCGGCAGCGCCGGCGGCCTGATCGGCGGGCTGGTGTGGCCGCACGGCGGCATGGCGACGACGTTCGCGATGTCGACGGCAGCCGCCGCGCTGGGCGTGTTGCTGTGCCGGCGCTGGCTGCGGCCGGCGGCGCCTGCTCAGGCGGGCTGATCTTTGAACAGGGCCGGCGGCACGAAGTAACAGCTGTCGCCGTCGATGCCGGGCAGTTCGATCCGGCCCTGATAAAACAGGCCGATTTTCTCCAGCACGCGGATGGACGCCAGGTTGTGCGGCGCGGTGATGCCCACCACCACCGCGTGGCCCAGTTGTTCGCGGCCGTGTTCTATGGCGGCGAGCGCGGCTTCGCTGGCGTAGCCGCAGCCCCAGTATTGCTCCAGGAAGGCGTAGCCGATGTCCGGATAGTCCAGGCCGTCGCGCTTGACCAGGCCGCAGATGCCGACCGGGGCGCCGTCGTCCAGCCGTTCCACCAGCAAGAGGCCGTGGCCGTGCTTGCGATAGCTGGTTTGCGGGCCTTCCTCGATATAGCGCAGCGCGCCGAGCAGATCGTGGGCGTCCTTGTCGCCGATATTGGCGATGAAGGCCGGCTCGTTCAGCAGCTTGAGCATGAAGGGGGCGTCGCTGGCGTGCAGCGGACGCAGTTGCAGTCTGGCGGTGGCGATGTGATGCATGGCTGGTTCGGATTTCGCGGGATGAGGTCGTAAAAAAAGCCGACGGCGCTAGCGCCATCGGCTTTGATGCTAACAGGCCTGCGGCTCAGCACTCAACAATATTCACCGGCACTTCGATGACGTTGATGGCCAGGCCCCGCGCGCGGTTTCCTTGTACTTGGTGCTCATGTCCATGCCGGTGTCGCGCATGGTCTTGATCACCCGGTCCAGCGACACGAAGTGCTGGCCGTCGCCGCGCAGCGCCATGCGCGCCGCGTTGATGGCCTTGACCGAGGCCATGGCGTTGCGTTCGATGCAGGGCACTTGCACCAGGCCGCCCACCGGATCGCAGGTCAGGCCCAGATTGTGCTCCATGCCGATCTCGGCGGCGTTTTCCACCTGTTCCGGGGTGCCGCCCAGCACTTCGGCCAAGGCGCCCGCGGCCATCGAGCAGGCCGAGCCCACTTCGCCCTGGCAGCCCACTTCGGCGCCGGAGATGGAGGCGTTGAGCTTGAACAGCACGCCGATGGCGCCGGCGGTGAGCAGGAAGCGCACAATGCCGTCGTCGCTGGCGCCGGGCACGAAGCGGGCGTAATAGTGCATCACCGCCGGGATGATGCCGGCCGCGCCGTTGGTGGGCGCGGTGACCACGCGGCCGCCGCCGGCGTTTTCCTCGTTCACCGCCAGCGCGTACAGATTGACCCAGTCCATCACTGTCAGCGGGTCGCGCAGCGCCGCCTCGGGCGAGGCCAGCAGCTTGCGGTGCATGTCGGCGGCGCGGCGCTTCACCTTCATGCCGCCGGGCAGGATGCCTTCGCGCTCGCAGCCGCGCTTGACGCAGTCCTGCATCACTTGCCAGATCTTCAGCAGCTCGGCGCGCACTTGTTCCTCGCTGCGCCAGGCCAGCTCGTTCTCCAGCATGATCTGGCTGATGGATTTGCCGTGGCGCTGACACAAGGCCAGCAATTCCGCCGCGCTCTTGAACGGGTGCTTGAGCTCGGTGACGCCCGGCGGCACGAAGCCGGCGTCGATGGCGGCTTCGTCAACCACAAAGCCGCCGCCCACCGAGTAATAAGCGCGCTTGGACAGGCTGGCGCCGGCGGCGTCGAAGGCTTCGAAAATCATGCCGTTGGGGTGGTAGGGCAGGGTTTTTTTCTTGTGCAGAATCAGGTGTTCGCCTTCGACGAAGGGCACGGTCTGCTTGCCCAGCAGGGCGACGGACTTGTCGGCGCGGATGGCGGCCAGCATGCCGTCCACCGCGTCGGTGTCCACCAGGTCGGGCTGTTCGCCCTGCAGGCCCAGCAAGACCGCGACGTCGGTGCCGTGGCCCTTGCCGGTGGCGCCCAGCGAGCCGAACATTTCGGCGCGCACGCTGGCGGTTTGCGCCAGCAGCCCGTCTTTTTCCAAGCGGGCGATGAATTGGCGCGCGGCGCGCATCGGTCCAACCGTGTGGGAGCTGGACGGGCCGATGCCTATCTTGAACAAATCAAAAACACTGATGGCCATAATGCTTCTCTTTAAGGGCTGTGTCCCGCTAAGCGGGTTGTTGTCCGGACGGCCTGGACCGTCCTTATTATTGTCGTTGTCATGGTTTCGCACGGCTTTGGCGCGAGGGCCGGCCTGCGCCTCGCCATCTTGCGGCAGCCGGGCAATCTAGACAAGCCGGCGACGGCTGTCAATTTAGAATTATAGAGTCAGGACTAAGTTGCGTCGGGGATTCGACGAGTTGAAACCGCTTCGCATTCGGACGGCATGAACCGGGCGGGCGGAAGGCCCTTGGGGCAGGCCGGGGAGGGGAATGGGGCGTGAAAAAGCCCGGGCGAGCCGGGCTTGGAGCTTAGAACCTGTTTACGATCTGCTGCGCGTCGTGAGACGTGACACGGTGAGTACCCCTTCGAATGCTCATGTACCACGCGTACACTCCGCTTTCGCCTTGCCTCGCCCTAGCTCGCGAGATCGTAAACACGTTCTTAGACTGCGGCGGCGGTGAAGCGGCGGCGCAGATGCTGCGGTTTTTCCAGTTCGTCGACGATGGCCACGGCCAGGTCTTCCACGCTGATATCGGCCGGCTTGTCGCCGTTGAACAGCAGCTGATCGCCGCCCAGCCGGTATTTGCCGCTGCGCTCGCCCGGGTGGAGGAAGGCCGGCGGGGAGACGAAGGTCCAGTCCAGCGTGCTTTCCTCGCGCAGGCGGCGCAGCGCTTCGCGCACGCCCAGCGCGCCTTCCTTCCATTCCGCCGGGAATTCAGGCGTGTCGACCAGTTGCACACCGGGCGCCACTTCCAGGCTGCCGGCGCCGCCCACTTCCAGGAAGCGCTTGACGCCCGCCTGCTTGACGCCGGCGACGATGGCGTCGTGGCCCTTGACGGCCAGCGCCTGGATGTCGGCCTTGTCCCAGCCGGGATTGAAGGCGCTGACCACGGCGTCGTGGCCGGCCACGGCGGCGGCGATCTGGCCGGCCTGGTAGGCGTCGGCGGCCACGCCGCTCAGCTGCGGGTGTTGCGGCAGCTTGGACAGCGTGGTGACGATGGCGCTGACTTGATGATTGCGGGCCAGCAGTTCTTGCAAGATGGCCGAGCCGACAAAGCCGCTGGCGCCGATCAGAGCGATTTTCATGGGGATTCCTTTTCGCGATAAACGTGATGAAGTTTGATGGCGTTCAGAATAGCAGCTTGATTATAGGGCGATAATCCGGCAAAAATAAGATTGATAGTTTAGATGGACTTAATAATGGATGCATTGAGACGGATGGCGGTCTTCGCCATGGTGGTGGACAAGGGCTCGATGAACGGCGCGGCGCGCGAACTGGGCATGACGCCGTCGGCGGTCAGCCAGCACATCAGCAAGCTGGAGCAGCAGCACGGCGTCAGCCTGTTGCACCGGACTACCCGCAAGCTGACGCTGACCGAGGCCGGCAGCCTGTTCTATCAGGGCTGCGCCGATATGCTGGCCGCGGCGCAGCTGGCCGAGCAGCGTTTGCTGGAGCTGCGCGACGCGCCGGTGGGCGAGCTGCGCATCGCCGCGCCCACCGGTTTTGCCGGCGCCTTGTTGAGCGAGGCGCTGACGCCGCTGCTGAGCGCGCACTCGGGCCTGAAGCTGCGTTTGTTCTTCCATGATGAAATGATAGATCTGGTGGACAACCGCATCGATCTGGCTTTGCGCGCCGGCGTGCTCAAGGACTCCAGCCTGGTGGCGCGCCACCTAGCGGATTGGCCCAATGTGCTGTGCGCGTCGCCGGCTTATCTCGCGCGTCAGCCGGCGATCACGCGGCCGGAGCAATTGTCCGCGCTGCAGTGGGTGGCTTTGTCTGACCGCAAGCTGGGTTGGCTGGCCTTCGAGCACGCTGACGGCAGCCGCTTCACCGCCGAACCGGACGCACGCCTGGTCAGCAACAATATCGTTGCCGCGCGCCAGTTCGTGCTGGCCGGCATGGGGGTGGCGGTGCAGCCGGAGCCGGAGATACGCCAGGAACTGGCCGACGGCCGCTTATTGCGAGTATTGCCGGAGTGGAGCTTGCCGCCGCTGGCGATTTACGCGGTGACGCCGCGCCGCGACATTCAGCCGGCCAAAGTGCGTTACGCGATCGAGGCCTTGCGCGCCAGCCTGAGCAAATGAAAAACGCCGCCGGCAGGGCCGGCGGCGTGATTGGAACGGCAGTCGTTCAGGATCAGAAGGCGATCTTGAAGCCTACGCCGAAGGCTTGCGGGTCGTTGCCGGCGGTCAACGAAGCGTTGCTGGCGCCCAGATTGCTATCGTATACCGGGTTGTTGGCGAAGTTGGCCTTGGCCTTGGCGTTGTTGCTGATCTTGGTGTAGTAAGCCAGCACTTGAGTGGTTTTGGACAGGTTGTAAGTGCCGCCCAGAGTCCATTGCTTGGCCTTGAAGTCGTCGCCGTTAACGCCGGCGGAGGTGTTCTTCAGCGTGCCCAGCTGGCCGTAGGACAGCTTGACCGAAGCCGCGCCGAAGTCCTGACCCAGAGCGATCAGCCAGTCGTCTTGCTTAACTTGGCCGCCGCCTACCTGGTCGTAGGTGCCCCACTCGTAGTTGCCGCCGACGAAGGTGCCGGTGTCGAACTTATAGCTGGCGGCCAGACCGTAGAAGGTGACGTTCTTGCCGGAGTTCAGCGACAGTACCGCCGGGCTGTTGCTGCTGGAGGTGTTGTAGCTGTTGCTGTTGGCCGTAACCGCCGTATCGTACTGGCGATCCCAGGCGGCGGCCAGGTTCAGGCCTTGCCAGGTGTAGCCCAGGCCCAGGGAGATGCGTTTGGAGTCGTTGCCGGATACGCGGTTTTCATCCACGCCCCAGGACGCGCCGAGCTTGAAGCCGGCCCAGCTCGGGGAGAAGTAGTGAACCGAGTTGGCCATACGCGCTTCGCCGCGGCTGTTGACCGAGCTGCTGCCGAAGTTGTCGGCGGTGGTGTTGACCATCAGGTCGGTGCCCAGCGCGCTGTTGCTGCTGCCGGTGAACATCTTGTAGGCGGAGTCGTGTTGGCCCAGCAGCACGCGGCCGAAGTCGCCGTTGTCGAGGCCGATGAAGGTGTTGCGGGTGGCGAAGGTCGCGGTTTGACCTTTGTCGTTGGTGCCGCCTTGTTCGAAGTTGCGCAGGCTGTTTTCCACCTGCCAGATCGCCTTGGTGCCGCCGCCGATGTCTTCAAAGCCCTTGAAGCCGATGCGGGAGTTGTGGTCGACGATGCGGGTGCGGCTGCTGTATTCGCTGCCGCCGGAACCGGTGGCTTTGCTCGATTCGATGCCGCCGCTGAGGAAACCGTAGATGGTTACGTCAGCGTGGGCGACAACGGGCAAGGCGAACATTGCGGCAAGCAGGGCTGCCAGATTTTTCTTTTGCATCTTGAATGCTCCAAGTCAGTTTTTGCTTTACTAAAGTCAGGTGCCGAAGCTGGCGGACCTGCAATATCTATAGTAGATAAGTGCGGTATCGCCACAACACATGTCTTAGTTTAGCCACAAAATATGACGTGAGTGTTGCAATGTTGTTGCATCAAGACAATTCGGACAGGGGTAGTGTTGCAATTACGCCAAGAATTGATTGGGGTAGACCTCGTCCAGCAGGGTGCGGCAATCGACGATGCGCAGATCGTTGTCCTTGGCGAAGTCCATCAGAAAGCAAAACACCTGCGGGCTGATTTTCTCCAGTTTCTTGTCCACCGCCACGCAGCGCACGCCGTCCAGCATCATCGGGCGGACATGGGCGTGGTAGTGCAGTTTCTGATCGTCGAAGGAGGCTAGGATGCCGGCCAGGCGTTCGGCCCAGTCGCTGGGGCGGAAGGTGCGCCCCTCGGAAGTGATGCCCTGGATGACTATTTCGTATGGATTGCAGATCATGGCGGTGGACCGGAGTGTTTGCTTTTGGTTTAGCCTGTTTTTTATCGTCTGCTAAGCGATTTGCGCTTGGCGTTTTATGTTCAGGCGTTTTGTTTGTTGCTGAATATTTAGCATTTTACCCGAAAATCAGATGCGCTTGAATGGCGGCAGCGAGGCGAGCAGCCGCTTGCCGTAGCTTTGTTTTTGCAAGCGGTTGTCCAGAATGGTGACGCGGCCGTAGTCGCGTTCGGTGCGGATCAGCCGGCCCACGGCCTGCACCAGCTTGATCGAAGCTTCCGGCACCGTGATCTCGATGAAGGGATTGCCGCCGCGTTTCTCTATCCAGCGCGACAGGGTTTTGCCTACCGGATCGTCCGGCATTGCGAACGGCAGTTTGGCAATAATCACGTGCACGCAGCTTTCGCCGGGCAGGTCCAGGCCTTCGGAGAAGGAATCCAGGCCGAAGATCACGCTGGGTTCGCTCTGTTTCAGCCGCTGATGGTGCTGTTCTATCAGCAGGCTCTTGGGGATTTCGCCCTGAATCAGCAGCCGCTCGCGCAGCGCGGCCGGCAGGCCGGCGGCGACCTCCTGCATTTGTTTGCGGGAGGAGAACAGCACCAGGGTGCCGACCGGTTCTTGCACATCGATCAGCTTGGGCAGCCATTCCACGATTTCGCGGGTATGGCCGCCGGCGTCCTTGGGGCTGGCCAGCATCGGCGGCAGATACAGCTCGCCCTGCTCGTCGAAATTGAAAGGGGAGTCCAGCGCCACGCAGCTGACTTCCGGCATCCATTTCAGGCCGGTCTGCGACAGTAGCAGGTCGAATTCGCCCAGCGAGCGCAGCGTGGCCGAGGTCAGGATGGCGCCGGCGGCGCGGCGCCACAGCGTGGCGGCCAGGCTGGCGGCGGCGCTGACCGGCGAGGCGGAGAACAGGTAATCGCCCTTGCCTTCGGCGCGGCGGGTGATCCATTTGGCGATGGGCGGGCTGGCGGGCTCGGTTTCTTTTTCAAACAACTCCCACACTGCCAGCAGTTGTTCGGCGCGCGCGGTCAGAAAGCCCAGGTCGGAAGCGGTCTTGTCGACTTGCGCCGCTTCGCCGCCCTTGTCCTTGCGCGCCTCGCCCAGCGCGTCGGTCAGCAGGCTCAGCTGTTTGAACAGCGAGCGGGCCGAGGTGGCCATATTGGCGGTGGGGCCCTGGAAGCGTTCCGGCAGCACGCCGTCCTCTATCAGCCAGGTGGGCTCCAGATTGTCGCTGGAGGCGGCCAGCGCGTCTTCGCCTTCCAGCAGCCACAGCCACTCGGTCAGCGTTTCGGAGCAGGCGCTGGCGGCTTCTATCGCCTGGCTGACGATGTCCACCTTGTCGGTCAGCGCCTCCACGCGGATGGCGGCGGCGGCCACTTTGTCCAGCCAGGACATGGCCTGAGCCAGCGAATGTTCGGCGGAAAACTGGTTAACCGCCTTTTTGGCCAGGTGGTGCGCCTCGTCGATACAGTAGTAACTTTCTTCCGGCGCCGGCAGGATGACGCCGCCGCCCATGGACACGTCGGCCAGCATCAGGTCGTGGTTGGCCACCACCACGTCCACGTTTTCCAGCACGTCGCGCGCCAGATAGAACGGGCATTCCGGCCGGTTGGGGCAGGCGGCTTTCAAACAGCCGTGACGGTCGTTGGTGACGCGCGACCACAGGCCGTCCTCTATCACGCTTTCCCAGGCGTCGCGGTCGCCGTTCCAGCGGCGGTAATAGAAGGCGTCGGCCAGCTGGCGCAGGGTTTCGATTTCGCCGGCTTCCGGCTTGCGGTCCCATAGCGCCAGCGTCGGGTCCAGGTCCAGCAGCTGGCCTTGGGCGTTCTCGGCGGTCAGCGCGTAAATGCGCTGCGGACACAGATAGCGGCCGCGGCCCTTGGCCAGGGCGAAGGTCAGCGGCAGGCCGCTGTTTTCGACGACGAAGGGCAGGTCGCGGTTGACCAGTTGCTCTTGCAGGGCGACGGTGGCGCTGGTGACCACCAGTTTCTTGGCGCGGGATTTGGCCATCACGCCGCCGGCCAGCAGGTAGGCCAGGCTTTTGCCGACCCCGGTGGGGCCTTCGATCACGGCGATGCTTTCGCCGGCGCGCTCCGGCCAGTCGTCGCCTTCCTTGTCCTTGCTGCGCGACAGCGCGTTGGCGATCTCCGCCAGCATGCGGCGTTGCGCGGCGCGCGGGCGGAAGCCCGGCAAGTTGTCGGCTATGGTCCGGTAATGGTCGCGAATCGCGTCTTTTTCAGCAGGGGTCAGCATGGCGGCGATTGTACCGCAAGGGGGCGGCCTTGTCTGGCCGCGCCAAGCCGGGCGTCGAATATGGGGAAATCCTGATGTGCGACTGCAAAATGACGGCGATGCGCGGATGTGGATAGGATAGGCAAATATAAAAACAAGCGAAATTGCGCGAGCGACTTAGGCAGACAAATCCATCAATAACAGCGCAAAGCAATATCAACAGGAGAAACCCGATCATGACACCCGTTAGCCGAGTGCTGGTGGTCAGCGACGACGCCAAATGGCAGGCCGATGTGCTGGCCGGACTGGGCGCCGCCGCGGTCCGGCTGGAAAACCCCTACGGCCTGACTTTCGTCGGCGTCGCGCGCAGTCAGGACGCGCTGGATCAGATCGCCCGAGACGGCGACGTCCAGGTGGTGCTGGTGGACAAGCAGTTGCAGGAGAAGGGCGTCAGTCAGGCGGCGGCGCAGCTGGCCAACCGCATCAGCGCCTTCCGTCCGGAAATTTCGCTGTATGTCTTATTGTTCGACGACGACGAGCGCGCGCTGGTGGAAGACCTGGCCAGCCACGCGGTGGACGGCTATTTCTACCGCGACGAGCTGGATTTCCACGGCTGGTTCCGCATTTTGTCGGCGGAGCTGGCGGAAAAGTCCGCGACGCCGTTCTACGACAAGCTCAAGCAGTACGTGCGCATGGCCAAGGATTCCTGGCACACGCCGGGCCATTCCGGCGGCGATTCCTTGAAAGGCAGCCCCTGGGTCGGCGATTTCCATGATTTCGTCGGCGAGAGCATGCTGCGCGCCGACCTGTCGGTGTCGGTGCCGATGCTGGATTCGCTGCTGCACCCCACCGGGGTGATCGAGGAGGCGCAGATGCTGGCGGCCAAGGCCTTCGGCGCCAAGCGCACCTACTTCGCCACCAATGGCACCTCCACCTCCAACAAAGTGATTTTCCAGACCTTGCTGGCGCCCGGCGACAAGCTGCTGCTGGACCGCAATTGTCACAAATCGGTGCATCACGGCGTGATCCTGTCCGGCGCGCTGCCGGTGTATCTGGATTCCTCGATCAACAAGCAGTTCGGCATTTTCGGACCGGTGCCCAAGGAAACCATCTTCGCCGCGATCGACGCCAACCCCGACGCGCGGGTGCTGATCCTGACCTCCTGCACCTACGACGGGCTGCGTTACGATCTGAAGCCCATCATCGAGGCCGCGCACGAGCAGGGCATCAAGGTCATCGTCGACGAGGCCTGGTACGGCTTCGCCCGTTTCCACCCGGCGTTCCGGCCGACGGCGCTGGAGTCCGGCGCCGACTACGTGACCCAGAGCACGCACAAGGTGCTGTCGGCGTTCTCCCAGGCCAGCATGATCCACGTCAACGACCCCGGCTTCGACGCGCACCTGTTCCGCGAGAACTTCAATATGCACGCGTCGACCAGCCCGCAGTACAACCTGATCGCCAGCCTGGACGTGGCGCGCAAACAGGCGGTGATGGAGGGCTACCGGCTGCTGGACCGCACGCTGAAGCTGGCGCAGGAGTTGCGCGACAAGATCAACTCCACCGGCGCTTTCCGGGTGTTGGAACTGTCGGACCTATTGCCGGAGGAGGTGAGGGAGGACGGCATCCAGCTGGACCCGACCAAGCTGACCGTGGACATCACCCAGTCCGGCTTCACCGCGGACGAATTGCAGCAGGCGCTGTTCGAGCGCTACAACATCCAGGTGGAGAAATCCACGTTCAGCACCATCACCCTGCTGCTGACCCTGGGCACTACCCGCAGCAAGGTGTCGCGGCTTTATGACGCCATGCTGCGTTTGGCCAAGGAAAAGCGTCCGCCGCGACCGCTGGGAAGGATGCCGGAGATTCCGCGTTTCTCCAGTCTGGCCAGCTTGCCGCGCGACGCTTTTTACGAGGCCGGCGAGCGCTTGCCGCTGCTGGACGACGACGGCCGCCCCAACGCGGCCCTGGTCGGACGGGTCTGCTGCGACCAGATCGTGCCGTATCCGCCCGGCATTCCGGTGCTGGTGCCCGGCCAGGTGATAGACGACACCATTCTCGCGTATTTGGCGCGGCTGCAAAAAACCCAGAAATCCATAGAAATGCACGGCTTGGCCGAGGATGGCGGCGAGTTTTTGCTGCGAGTGCTCAAAGAAGGGGAGCTGGCGCAACTGCCTGGACGCGCCTTGTTCAAATGAATGCTTGTCAGACAGGCTGATTTCCGATAAATATAAGTCTTGTCGCAATTATGTAAATCATGCGCTTTGCGTAGGCATGCTTGCGACGCCTGTGAATGACTTGAGACCAGCGTGTAGTAATGTGCCATCGCGCATGAAGGACACTGAAACGGTGTCGAACGCGCGGTGGCTTTTTTTTTGAAATGGAGCACCATGACGTCCCCTAGGCATTACTTGCAATTCAGCGACCTGACCCACGAGGAATACCGCCATCTCTTCGAGCGCAGCAAGGTCCTGAAACGACGACGTAGCGACGGCCAGCTGTACCAGCCGCTCGTCGGCAAGGTGATGTCCATGGTGTTCGAGAAGAACTCCACCCGCACCCGCGTTTCTTTCGAAGCGGGCATGGCGCAACTGGGCGGCCACGCGATGTTCCTGGACTCGCAAAGCTCGCAGATGGGCCGCGGCGAGCCCATCGAGGACACCGCCCGCGTGCTGTCCCGGATGAGCGACATCATCATGATCCGCACCTATGAGCAGGCGCTGGTGCAGCGGCTGGCCGCGCATTCCAAGGTGCCGGTGATCAACGGCCTGACCAACGAATACCACCCGTGCCAGATTCTGGCGGACATCTTCACCTATATCGAGCAGCGCGGCTCGATCAAGGGCAAGACCGTGGCCTGGATAGGCGACGGCAACAATGTCTGCCGCACCTGGCTGCAGGCGGCTCGCATCCTGGGCTTCAAGCTCAAGGTGGCGACGCCGGTGGGCTTCGAGCTCAAGGCTTTGGACGGCCAGCATTACGGCCCCGAGCACTTCGAACCCAGCCACAGCGCCAGCCATGCGGCGAC
The DNA here is from genome assembly GCF_021496765.1 of Chromobacterium sp. Beijing. Lineage (NCBI taxonomy): Bacteria > Pseudomonadati > Pseudomonadota > Betaproteobacteria > Neisseriales > Chromobacteriaceae > Chromobacterium > Chromobacterium sp. Beijing. The sequence continues at coordinate 1,795,723 of NZ_CP053750.1, read as the reverse complement.
CGGCGCGGACCTGGTGACCACCGATGTGTTCACCAGCATGGGTTTCGAGGCGGAGAAGGAAGCGCGGCTGGAAGCTTTCCGCGACTACCAGGTGACGCCGGAGCTGATGAAGCTGGCCAAGCCGGACGCCTTGTTCATGCACTGTTTGCCGGCGCACCGGGGCGAGGAAGTGGCCGCCGCGGTGATAGACGGGCCGCAGAGCGTGGTCTGGGACGAGGCGGAAAACCGCATGCACGTACAGAAGGCGCTGATCGAGTTCCTGCTGCTGGGCCAGCGCTACGACTGAACTGACGACGCGGGCGAGCCCGCCGTTTACGCGATTCGGCAAGGCCGCGCCAGGCGCGGGCCGGATCCGGCAATCAATGGATTTGAAAGAATACAAAATGTCTGACATCAAGAAAGTGGTACTGGCTTATTCCGGCGGTCTGGATACTTCGGTAATTCTCAAGTGGCTGCAGGATACCTATCAATGCGAGGTGGTGACCTTCACCGCCGACATCGGCCAGGGCGAAGAAGTGGAACCGGCGCGCAAGAAGGCGGTGTCGCTGGGCATCAAGCCGGAAAACATCTTCATTGACGATCTGCGCGAGGAGTTTGTCCGCGACTTCGTGTTTCCGATGTTCCGCGCCAACGCCGTTTACGAAGGCGAGTACCTGCTGGGCACCTCGATCGCGCGGCCGTTGATCGCCAAGCGCCAGATCGAGATCGCCAACCAGGTGGGCGCCGACGCGGTGTCTCACGGCGCCACTGGCAAGGGCAACGATCAGGTGCGCTTCGAGCTGGGCTATTACGCGCTGAAGCCGGACGTCAAGGTGATCGCGCCGTGGCGCGAATGGGATCTGCTGTCGCGGGAAAAACTGCTGAACTACGCGGAAACCCACGGCATCGACATCAGCAAGAAGAAGAACGGCGGCAGCCCGTATTCGATGGACGCCAATCTGCTGCACATCTCCTATGAAGGCACGGTGCTGGAAGACCCGGCGGCGGAGCCGGAAGAAGATATGTGGTTGTGGACGGTGAGCCCGGAGAACGCGCCGGACCAGGCCGAATACATTGAGCTGAGCTATGAGAAGGGCGACATCACCGCGATCAACGGCGTGGCGATGAGCCCGGCCCAGGTGCTGACCGAGCTGAACCGCCTGGGCGGCAAGCACGGCATCGGCCGGCTGGACATCGTGGAAAACCGCTATGTGGGCATGAAGTCCCGCGGCTGCTACGAAACCCCGGGCGGCTCCATCATGTTGAAGGCGCACCGCGCGATCGAATCCATCACCCTGGACCGCGAAGTGGCCCACCTGAAGGACGAACTGATGCCCAAGTACGCCAAGCTGGTCTACACCGGCTACTGGTGGAGCCCGGAGCGTCTGATGCTGCAAGGCATGATCGACGCCTCCCAGGCCACGGTCAACGGCTGGGTGCGGCTGAAACTGTACAAGGGCAATGTGATCGTGGTGGGCCGCGAATCCAAGACCGACTCGCTGTTCGACCCCGCCATCGCCACCTTCGACGAAGACGGCGGCGCCTACAATCACGCCGACGCGGCCGGTTTCATCCGCCTGAACGCGTTGCGGATGCGGATTGCCGGCAACGCCAAACAGAAACGCGGCTAAAGCGCCGCGTTGGACCCCAAAAGCCCCCGCAGGGGGCTTTTTTTAATGACGCAAAATATGGAAACCAATCATCGATCCAATGCCTGGATCCCCTGGGCCTTCGTGTTGCTGTGGAGCACCGGCTTCATCGGCGCCAAGCTGGGCCTGCCTTTCATCGGCCCGTTCACCTTTTTGGCGATACGGATGGGTCTGACCCTGTTGTGCTTCGGCGCGCTGATCGCCTGCTTCCGGCCCGCCTGGCCGGGCCTGGCGGCGGCCAAGCACCAATGGGCTTGCGGCGCCATGCTGCACGGCCTTTATCTGGGCGCCAGCTTCGCCGGCATCAAGCTGGCGGTGCCGGCCGGCATCACCGCGCTGATCGTCGGCCTGCAGCCGATACTGACCGCGATACTGAGCTGGCTGATGGGCGAGCAGCGGCTGAGCCGCATGCAATGGCTGGGCCTGGCGACAGGCTTTGGCGGCGCGCTGCTGGTGGTGCTGGGCGGCAAGGGCTTGCAGTTAGGCGCCAATCCCGGCCTGTGGCTGACCGCGCTGGCCTTGTGTGCGATCACCGCCGGCACCTTGTACCAGAAACGCTTCGGCCAGGGCGTGCATCCGTTGACCGGCGCCTTCCATCAATACCTGGCCGCCTTCCTGATTACCGGCGCGCTGGCCCTGGGGCTGGAGCGCGGCGAGGCCATCCACTGGAACGCGCAACTGGCGCTGGCCCTGGGCTGGAGCGTGCTGGCGCTGTCGGTGCTCGCCATCCTGCTGCTGATGCGCATGTTGAAGGACGGCGAGGTCAGCAAGGTGGCCAGCTATTTCTATCTGACGCCGGGCCTGGCCGCGGTGCAGGCCTGGTGGCTGTTCGACGAGCAATTGAGTCTGCTGGCGGTGGGCGGCATGCTGTTGGCCGCGCTGGGCGTCGCCCTAGTGCTGCAGAGGTTGCGCTGGCGCCGATAGCCGCGCGCGGGCATTGAGCCGGAGGGCGATGGCGAGTATCTTATTACGGCCAGGCGGGGCGCATCGCTAAGACCCCGCCGGTCCGTGATCTGCTGTGGACGCAAAGGATAACAAGTGTCGGAAGAACAATTCACCAATATTTCCATGATCGTGTGCCTGGGTGGCCTGATCATTTTCATGGGCTTCATCATCTGGGACCTGGGCAAGAAGGCTCAGGCCGGCAAGATGGGCATGTTCATCCTGTTCCTGGTGCTGGGCTTCGGCGTGTCCGGCTTCCTGTTCAAGAACGTGCTGGTGGAGTTCCTGATCCAGAAGTGAAGACCCGCGATACCGCGAACAGCCGGCAAGCTTGCTTGCCGGCTTTTTTACGGCCCCTGGAAAACTCGCTAGCCGCTAGTGACCGCGGTCCAGTATCAGCTTCAAGCCCAGCGCGATGAACACGCTGCCGGCGATGCGGTCCAGCCACTGGCTGGCGCGGCGGCTCTTGGACAGCCATTGGCCGATGGTGCCGGAGAAATAGCCGAGGCAGCCGAAAATCAGCGCGCCTTGCAGCGTGAAGACCAGGCCGAGCGCGGCGATCTGCAGCCCGGCCGGACCCTGGGCCGGGTTGACGAATTGCGGCAGGAAGGCGAGGAAGAACAGCACCACCTTGGGGTTGATCGCATTGGCGATCAGGCCTTTGCGGAAGGTGGCGGCCAGCGGCGCGGCGTCCCGCCCGGCGGCGCCGGCCTGGAAGCTGGCGCCGGGGCTGCGCAGCGCCTGCCAGCCCAGATAGATCAGATAGCCGCCGCCGGCGAACTTCAGCAGCGTGAAGGCCAGCGGGGAGGCGGCGATCAGCGCGCTGACGCCGAGCGCGGCCAGCACCGTGTGGTTCAGGCAGCCCAAGGCGCAGCCCAGGCCGAAGGCCATGCCCTGGCGGCGGCCGCGGGCGATGCCCTGGCTCAGCACCATCAGATTGTCCGGGCCGGGCGACAGGGTGATCAGCATCGCGGCGGCGGTGAAGGCGAGCAATTGTTCCGGGGTGACGAGCATGGGCTTCTCTGGCGGTGGTTCGTGTCCGGATGATTCCGCATTTGCCGCCGGGAGACAAGCGCTTTGTCCGGCCGCGCCGGTCTCCCTTTGGACTGCGCGTTCAGCCTGCCTCGTCCAGCGCGCTTTCGATTTCGCGGATATGCGCTTGATGGCCTTGGATGCGCTGACCGGTGGGCGGTCCCTTGAATTGCTTGCGCACGCCCAGCGCGAACCAGAACAAGGCCAGCACCAGCAGCAGCGCGACGGTCAGGTACAAGACCTTCTCATTCGGCGGCTGGATGCCGACGAAGACCAGCACCGCGCCGCCCAGGGTGGCCAGCGCGGCGATGGGCTTGGACGCCCGGCCCAGATCGAACGGCCCCTTGTGGGTCCAGCTGCGGCCCTCGGCGAACAGGCCGGCGGCGGACGGCAGGATGTAGGAAATGTACAGGAACACCGCGGCGCCGGTGGACAGCACCAGGAAGGCGTCGCCGTACAAGGTGGCGGCGATGGCGAGCGCGGCGCTGACCCAGATCGCCGGGCCCGGAGTGCGGTGTTGCGGATGCACCTGGCGCAGCCAGCGCGAGGCCGGCAGGCCGCCGTCGCGGGCGAAGGCGTACATCATGCGCGAGGTGGAGGTCAGGCAGGCCAGGCCGCACAGATAGTTGACCAGAAAGATGCCTATGCCCAGCGCCGCCTTCAAGGCCGGCGGCAGCGCGCTCAGCAGCAGATCGAAAAAGCCCATGCCGGCCTTGACCCCGGCGCCCAGGTCCGGCAGCACCAGCACGAAGGCGCAGATCATCAGATAGCCGAACACGCCGGACCACAGCACCGAGCGCAAGATGCCCTTGGGCACATTGCGCGCCGCTTCGCGGGTCTCCTCCGAGGTGTGGGCGGAGGCGTCGTAGCCGGTCAGGGTATAGACGGTGAGCAGCAGGCCGGCCAGGAACACCATCACAGTATTGTCCATCCGCGGCCAGGCGCCGCCGTCGGCGCCGCTGTAATTGTGGAAGGTCCACAGGCGGGAGAAGTCCAGCGGTCCAGGCGCGTAGATCAGCAGCGACACCACCAGGGCCAGGGTGACGACGAAGATCAGATAGCCGGACAGATCGGTCAGCCGGGTGGTGAGCTTGATGCCCAGATGGTTGAGCCAGGCCTGGCTCAGCGCCACCACGGCGAGGAACAAGGTCTGATGGCCCCAGCCCAGCTGTTCCGGATTCAGGCCCAGCAGCGGCGCGACCAGGGTTTTGAAGAAGGGGTCGTAAACGCCGAAATTGACCGCGGCGGTGACGAAGATCAGTCCCAGCAGATTGATCCAGGCGGTGGTCCAACCCAGGCCCTTGCCGCCCAGAATGGACGCCCAGTGGTAAAGCCCGCCGGCGGTGGGGTAGGCGGAGGCGATCTGGGCCATGGCCGCGGCGACGATGGCGGCGAACAGCGCGCCCAGCGGCCAGCCTATGCCGATGGCCGCGCCGCCGCCGGCGCTGAGTCCGGCCGGGAAGGCGGTGATGCCGCCGGCCAGCACGCAGATGATGGAAAAGGAGATGGCGAAGTTGGAAAAGCCGCTCATGCGTCGGGACAACTCCTGAGCGTAACCCATGCTGTGCAACAGTTTCTCGTCCTCGCCGACGGGCGCGGACTCATGCCGAACTGGTTCCATGATGTTCCTCTCTCATTGTGCATGTCTGTGGTTTTCCGCCTAGGCGCGCGTACGCGCCGGCGCCCGAACGGCGGCGGAGGCCGGCCGGGCCCTGGCCCGGTGATCCGGGCTTCGTGTCTATTTCAGAAGCGAGGCGCGGCGGCGCTCAGCCGGGCGGCGGCGTTCCGCTCATGGTGACCAGCGCGTCGAACAGCCTTTGCTGGCCGCTGTCGCGCTCGGCGGAGAGCTCGGGGTGCCATTGCACCGCGATCAACTGGGGAAAATCGGCGATTTCTATCGCCTCGATCACGCCGTCCGGCGCCCAAGCCACCGGCACCACGCCGTGGCCGGGGCGGTCTATCGCCTGGTGGTGCCAGGACTGGGTGAGGACTTCGGTGCCGATCAGGCCCGCCAGGCAGGAATCGGCGGCGACGCGCACCGGGTGCGGCGTCGGCACGCGCGGCGGCGCGCGATGGGGCACGGCCTCGCCCACCACGTCCGGCAGGTGCAGGTGCAGGCTGCCGCCCAGCACGGTGTTGAGGATTTGCAGGCCGCGGCAGATCGCCAGCGTCGGCAGCTTGCGTTGCAGCAGCGCGCGCGCCAGCGCGATTTCGGTGGCGTCGCGCTCCGGGCTGAGGTTGTAAATGGTCGGGTGGCCGTCGCGGTCGAAGCGGGCCGGGTCGATGTCGCCGCCGCCGATCAGCACCACGCCGTCCAGCTTGTCCAGCCAGCCGTCCACCATCTCCGGGCCCAGCGCCGGCAATTGCACCGGCGCGCCGCCGGCGCGCACCACCGCCGCCACGTATTCCAGCGGCGTGTGGTAGCCGTGCTCGGGCGTGGCCGGGTAGGTGGTCAGGCCGATCAGCGGGCGCCTCATCACAGCCTGCCTTGCTGCGCGGCGAGGAAGATCGCGCGGTAGTCGTCGGCGGACAGGGGCAAGGGGTTGCCGCCGTCGCTGGGGTCGGCCTTGGCCATGCGGCCGATGTCGGCGGCGGCGTCCGCGCCGATGCCGATCTCCGCCAGGGTGTGCGGAATGCCCAGGCCGGCGCGCAATTGCAGCACCCAGGCCAGGAAACCGTCGAAGCCGGCGTCGGCCAGGCCCAGGTAGCGGGCGGCGGCGCTCAGTCGTTCGGCTATCGCCGGCCGGTTGCGCACCAGCACATAGGGCAGCAGCACGGCGTTGGCCAGGCCGTGGTGGGTGTCGAACACCGCGCCGATGGGATGCGCCAGCGCGTGCACGCCGCCCAGGCCTTTCTGGAAGGCGGTGGCGCCCATGATGGAACAGGACAGCATCTGGGCGCGGGCTTCCAGATTGCCGCCGTCGGCGTGGGCCGCCGGCAGCCAGTCGTGCGCCAGCCGCATGCCTTCCAGCGCCACGCCTTGGGCGATGGGGTGGTAGAACGGGGAGCAGAAGGCTTCCAGATTGTGCACCAGCGCGTCGACGCCGGTGGCGGCGGTCAGCGCCGGCGGCAGGCCGACGGTCAGTTCCGGATCCGCCAGCACCAGCTTGGGCAGCATGGCCGGATGGAAGATGATGACCTTGCGGTGCGCGGCCTCGTCGATGATCAGGGACGCGCGCCCCACCTCGGAGCCGGTGCCGGCGGTGGTGGGCACCGCCAGCGTGGGCGCGACGCCGGCGGGATCCACGCGCAGCCAGTTGTCGCCCACATCCTCGAAGTCCCACAGCGGGCGTTTTTGTCCGGACATCAAAGCGATGGCCTTGCCCACGTCCAGCGCGCTGCCGCCGCCGACGGCGACCACCCCGTCGTGGCGGCCGTCGCGGAAGGCGGCGACGCCGGCGTCGACGTCGCGGCCCACCGGATTGGGGCGCATATCGCTGAACAAGGCCGTCTCCAGGCCGGCGTCGCTCAGCAAGCTCCGCAGCCGGGCCAGCATCGGCAGCCGGGCCAGGCCGGGGTCGGTGACCAGCAGCGGGCGGCGCATGCCCAGTTCGCGGCACAGCGCCGGCAGTTCGGCGGCGCGGCCGGCGCCGAAGCGGATGCTGGTCGGATAGTTCCAGTTGCCTTGCAGTTGCATCGCCTTACCCCTTGAGATGAAAGGATTTGACCCGGGTCAGCTGCTGATAGCCCAGCGTGGACAAGGACACGCCGCGGCCGGTGTCCTTGACCCCGGTCCAGGCCAGCGCCGGGTCCAGGTAGTCGCAGCGGTTCATGAACACGGTGCCGGTCTCCAGTTGCTGGCCCAGGCGGACGGCGGCGTCGCGGTCCGCGGTCCAGATCGAGGCGGTCAGGCCGTAGGCGCTGTCGTTCATTAGCCGCAGCGCCTCCTCGTCGGAGTCCACCGCCATGATGCCGATCACCGGGCCGAAGCTCTCATCGCGCATCACGCTCATGGCGTGGTCCACGTCCACCAGCACCTGCGGCGCCAGATAGGCGCTGCCCGGCGCGTCGGCGGCGAAATGGCCGGCCGGAATCAGCGCGCGTGCGCCGGCGGCCAGCGCCGCCTGGATCTGGCCGCGCACGAAGTCGGCGGCGCCGGCGCGCACCATGGGCCCCAGATTGGTGTCCGGGTCCAGCGGATGGCCGAAGCGATAGGTCCGGGTCAGCTCGACGAAGCCGTCGACGAAGTCGCGGTAGCGCTGGCGTTGCACATAGATGCGTTCGATGCCGCAGCAGGACTGGCCGGAATTGAAGAAAGCGCCGTCCACCAGGTTTTCTATCGCCGCCGGCAGGTCGGCGTCGGCGCGCACATAGGCCGGGTCCTTGCCGCCCAGTTCCAGGCCGACGCCGATGAAGCGCTCGGCGGCCGCCCTTTGCACCGCGCGGCCGCCGCTGACCGAACCGGTGAAGGCGACGAAGTCGATCTCCGGCGCGGCAGTCAGTTTCAAGGTGGCGGCATGGTCCAGTTCCAGGGTCTGGAACACGCCGATGGGCAGGCCGGCGGCGGCGCAGGCCTGGCGGAACAGATCGGCGATCAGCGGGGTTTGCGAGGAATGCTTGAGCAGCACGCAGTTGCCGGCGGCCAGCGCCGGCGCGATGGTGTTGATGGCGGTGAGGAAGGGGTAGTTCCACGGCGCCAGCACCAGCACCGTACCCAGCGGTTCGCGGCGCAGCCAGCGCTCGAAGCCGGGCTTGGGCGCGGGGTGGAGGTCGGCCAGCGCCTCCTCGGCGATGTCCAGCATATGGCGCGCGCGCTCGGCCAGGCCGCCGATCTCGCCGGGGGATTGACGGATGGGCCGGCCTATCTGGCGGGTGACGGCGTCGGCGCAGTCGCTCTTGTGGGCGATCAGCCAGTCCACCGCCCGGCCGATCAAGGCCTTGCGTTCGGCCAGCGGCGTGGCGCGCCAGCCGGCCTGGGCGGCGCGGGCGGCGTCCAGCGCGGCCTGGGTCTGGACCGGGCTGGTGTAGCCGCGTTGCAGCAGGGTGGAACCGTCCAGCGGGGTGATGACGGAGTAGTTTTCGCTCATTTAGATGATCTCGAAGTAGCGTTTCAATTCCCAGTCGGTGACATGGCGCTGGAACTCGCGTTCCTCCCATTCGCGGGTGGCGGCGAAGTGATCGACGAAGTCGTCGCCGAACCAGTCGCGGGCGGCGGCGGAGCCGCGCAGCGCCTGAGCGGCCTCCCACAAGGTGCGGTGAAGTTTCAAATGGGGCGGGGCGTCCAGCAGGTAGCCGTTGGCGCTGACCGGTTCTTCCGGCTCGATCCGGTGTTCGATGCCGTAGAGGCCGGCGGCCAGGCCGCTGGCCAGCGCCAGATAGGGATTGCTGTCGGCACCGGGCAGGCGGTATTCGACGCGTTGCGATTTGGCGCTGCCGGGAATCGCGCGGATGGCCACGGTGCGGTTGTCCACGCCCCATAGCGAGCTGGTGGGCGCCCAATAGCCGGGCACCAGCCGGCGGAAGCTGTTGACCGTGGGTGCGGCCAGGCTCATGAATTCCGGCATCAGCCGCTGGATGCCGCCGATGAAGTGGCGCATCGCGTCGCTGATCGCGTGTTCGCGGCCCGGCTGGTGGAAGGCGCTGTCGCCGCTGTCGCGGCGGCGCAGCGAGATATGGATGTGGCCGCCCTGGCCGGATTGCTCCTGGTGCCACTTGGCCATATAGCAGAGCATGCGGCCCTGTTTCTCCGCCAGCACCTTGGAGAAGGTCTTGAAACAGACGGCGTTGTCGGCGGCGCGCAAGGCGTTGTCCACGCACAGCGCGGCTTCCAGCGCGCCGGGTCCGGTTTCCTCGTGCAGGCCTTCGATCGGCATCTGCATCTGTTCGCACAGGTCCAGCAGCGCGCGGTAGAAGTCGGTGTTCACCGAGCTGCGCAGAATGGAGTAGCCGAAGGCACCGCTGCCCAGCGGCTTGGGGTGTTGGTACAGCCGCTGCTGCAGCGCGTCGTTGTCTTCGTCCACCGCCAGAAACTCGTATTCGAAGCCGGCCAGCACGTCGAAGCCCATGTTGCGCGCGCGCTCCAGCACTCGGCGCAGCAGGCCGCGCGGACAGAGGCTTTCCAGCCGGCCCACCACTTCGCCCTGGACGAAGATCATATCGCCTTCCAGCGGCAGGTCGCGGCAGGATTCGGGAATCAGCCTCACCTCGGCGTCGCCGTAGCCGCGGCCCCAACCGGTGAGCAGGGTGTTGTCGTACAACTTGTCGCCCACGTCCCAGCCGAACACCACGTCGCAGAAGCCGAAGCCGCCTTCCAGGGCGCACAGGAATTTGTCGCGCGACATGTATTTGCCGCACATCACCCCGTCCATGTCCACCAGGCCCACCTTGATCTGACTCAGGCGGCGTTCTTCGATCAAAACCTTCAAATCCGCGATTGTCTTTACGTCGCGTGCTTCCATCGCTGTCTCTCCCTGATTGCCGCGGTCTAACTTCCCCGATACCGGCCGAGCGTTCATCGTCTGGCTTGCAACTGTCTGTTTTGGCGGTGATTTGTCGCTTCCTCGTGGGCTGCTTTTTTGTCGCCGCCATGTTGTTTGGGTAGTATTATTCGTTAAAAAAAAATGAATCAAGCCAAATTTGTAATAAATATTAGAATCTGGGCGGCAGTGTGGGCGCAATGACACAATGCCGTTTTTACGCTGGCGCTGTTATGCTGCGCGGCACGAGGGCAGTCGTGCATCGCCAAAGGGGCAACAGAATGAGCCAAAGCCGCTCGATCGCGGAGCAAGTCCGCGCGCTGTTCGAAGCGCTGACCCCCACCGAACGCAAGGTGGGGCGGGCGCTGCTGGCCAACTATCCGGTGGCCGGCCTGGAAACCATCGCGCAATGGGCGCAGCGCGCCGACGTCAGCGGCCCGACGGTGCTGCGCTTGATCGGCAAGCTGGGTTTCGACAATTACGCCGCCTTCCAGTCCGCGCTGCGCGCAGAACTGGAATTGCGTTTGCAATCGCCGCTGATGCGCCATGATCCGGGACAGTTGCAGGGAGACCATGATTTTCTGGCCAGCCACGCCGAGCGCATCGCCGAGCTGATGCGCCAGACCGCGGCCCAGGTGCCGCGCGCCGAGTTCGACGGCGCGGTGGACCTGCTGGGCGAGCGCAAGCACCGGATCTGGCTGCTGGGCGGGCGGTTGACCGATCCGCTGGCGGCCTATCTTTGCCACCATCTGAAAGTGGTGCGGCCGGACGTGGTGCATTTGCGCGGGGTGCCGGCAAGCTGGGCGGATTCGCTGGTGGACATGGGCCGGCCGGACGTGCTGGTGATCTTCGACATCCGCCGCTACTGGGACGACGCGCTGCGCATCGCGGAAATGGCGGCGCAGCGCAAGGCCAGCGTGCTGCTGTTCACGGATCAGTGGCTGTCGCCGGTGGCGCGCGTGGCGCGCTACACCTTGGCGGCGCACACCGCCGGACCGGCCGGCTGGGACAGCAACACACCGCTGATGATGCTGGTGGACGCGGTGATCGCCGCCTTGAACGCGCGGCATTGGGACCGCATCAGCGGCCGGCTCAAGGAGGTGGAAGCGATGCGGGCGCGTTTGGGCGAAGGCGGCGAGGGCAACGAACGGGCGGCCGAGTGACAAGGGCGGAGCCAGCCTCTAAAATGTCGGCATCAAGCATTATTAGGAATATTTCATGCCGTCTTTCGATATCGTGTCCGAAGTGAACAAGGTGGAAGTGCGCAACGCCGTGGAGCAAGCCAATAAAGAGGTGTCCACCCGTTACGACTTCAAGGGCAGCGACGCCCGCATCGAAACCGGAGACAAGGAACTGACCTTGTACGCCGACGCCGAGTTTCAACTGGACCAGGTCAACGACATTCTGGTGAACAAGCTGTCCAAGCGCGGCGTGGACGTGCGCTGCATGGAGTACGGCAAGCTGGAAAAAGTCAGCGGCAACAAGGTGAAGAAAGTGCTGACGGTGAAGGAAGGGCTGGAATCCGATCTGGCCAAGAAAATCGTCAAGCTGATCAAGGACGCCAAGCTCAAGGTGCAGGCCAGCATCCAGGGCGAAGCGGTGCGCGTGTCCGGCGCCAAGCGCGACGTGCTGCAGGAATGCATCGCGCTGATGCGTAAGGAAATCGCCGACGACAAGGAAAACGGCTTCCCGCTGCAGTTCAACAACTTCCGCGATTGAACGCCGCCGCGCGACATGAACACGCGCGAAATGAAAAAAGGAGCCGACAGGCTCCTTTTTTCATTGCCGTTCCGCTTTAACAGGCGGCGGCGCGGCGCAGCTGCAGCCGCTCCCATACCAGCCGCGCCTGTTCCTCCTCGGCGGCGCCGGTGGGCGGCAGCGGCAGCCGGCATTGACCCACCGGAAGACCCTGCACCCGCAGCATGGCTTTCACCGACATCGAAAACACCGAAGCGTCGGTGTTGGAGAAGGCGAAGGATTCCTGCAAGCCGGCATTGACGCGCCGCGCCTGCGCCGTGTCGCCCTGTTCGAAGGCGGCGATCATGCGGGCGAACTCCGGCCCGGTCCAGTGCGTGGAGGTGCCGACCACGCCCACCGCGCCCACCGCCAGCAAGGGCAGGGTCAGCGCGTCGTCGCCGGAGTAGAGCGAGAAGTGCTCGCCGGCGGCGGCCAGCAGCGCGGCCGCCGCGGCCGGGTCGCCGGTGGCGTCCTTGAAGGCGACGATATTGTCCACCTCGCGGAACAGCCGCAGCAGCACGTCGGCGGCGATGCGGCGGCCGGTGCGGCCCGGCACGTCGTAGACCATCAGCGGCAGCCGGGTGGCCGCGGCCACCGCGCGGAAATGGACTTCGATGCCGGCTTGCGGCGGGCGGTTGTAATAGGGGCCGACCACGAAGACGCCGGCGGCGCCCAGGCCGGCGGCCTCGCGCGTCAGCGCGATCGCGTGTTCGGTGTGGCTGCTGCCGGTGCCGGCCAGCACTGGGATGGTCACCGCCTCGCTGACCGCGCGCACCAGATCGCGGCGTTCCTCGTCGCTCAGCGTCGGCGCCTCGCCGGTGGTGGCCGCCACCACCAGGCCGTCGCTGCCGTTGGCCGCCAGATGTCTGGCCAGTTGCCGCGCCGCGTCCAGATTCAGCCGGCCGGCTTCGTCGAAGGGCGTGACCATGGCGGTCAGCACCTTGCCCCAATGTTCTGTCATTTTGCTTCCTTTGTTCTTCTTGGCCGCCTTGGCGGCGGCTGGGGCCGATTCTACTCCTTATTGCGACGCCTTTCCCGCGGTTTCAGCCCAGGCAGGCCTTGAGCGCCGCTTCCAATTCCGGGCGCAGGGCCGCGAGATCCGCGGTCGGTCCTTGGGTCAGCAAGGTCTGCGAAATGCTTCCGTAGCAAAGACAGTGAGCCATGCGCGCGGCGGCGTCCAGCCGCGGCGGCGGCTCGGCGGCGGAGGCCAATGCGGCGCGCCAGATGTCCACGTATTGCTGGTAGTGGCGGCGGTAGGCGTCCATCGGGGAGACCCGACGCTCCAGCAGGAACATCGCGTTCCAGGCCGGCGCCTGGCGTTGGATCGTGTCCAGTTGCAAGGCCAGCAGCGCGGCGGCGATATCGCGACGATCCGCGCCTCGGCGGGCGGCGGCGCATTGGCGCAGCGCGCCGGCCAGCGCGTGCACATGCTGATGGATGCACAGCGCGGCCAGGCCGTCCATATTGCGCACGTACTGATAAAAGGTGCCGACCGCCACGCCGGCGACGGCGGCCACCTCGCGCACCGTGGTTTTGGCGTAGCCGCGCGTGAGCAAAACCTGAACAAAGGCCTGTTGCAGCGCGATCAGGCTGGCGCGCGAACGCGACTGGCGCGGACGCCGGCGCGTGGCCGGCGCGGCCTGTTCGGCTTGCTGCGCCGCGGTGGGGGAAACCCGAACATGTCGCATCGCCGCTTTCCTTATACTTTCGTCATGGCCGCGAACGCGGCGCGAGGAGACGGAACGATGATCTGGCAAACCCATGAAGTGAGCAACCAGTACGAAGAACTGGCGGATTACTCGTTGTACGACAGCGACCCGGCCTTGCGCGAGGCGCTGCGGCGCGCTGACGCGGGCTGGGCCGAGGCCGGGCTCAGCGCCTACGGCGAGCGCCTGGGGCGGGCGGACAGCTTCGAACTGGCCGAGCAAGCCAACCGCCATGCGCCGGAGTTGCGGGCTTTCGACCGCCGCGGCCGTCGCGTCGACCAGGTGGATTCCCACCCGGCCTGGCACCAGTTCTTGGCGCTGTATCGTGAGCAAGGCCTGGTGAGCCTGCCTTTCGACAGCCAACGGCCGGGCCGCTGGACCGCGGCGATGGCCGGCCTCTATCTGCATGGCCAGGTGGAAGCCGGTAGCTTGTGCCCGGCGACGATGACCCAGGCCGCCATTCCCTTGTTGCAGCGCGAGCCGGCGCTGTGGGCGCTGCTGGGAGACAAGCTGTTCAGCCGCGTTCACGACAGCCGCGACCTGCCGCTGGAACGCAAGACGTCGGCCTGGATCGGCATGGGCATGACCGAGAAGCAGGGCGGCTCCGACGTGCGCGCCAACACCACCCAGGCGACGCCCTTGGGCGCCGGGGGCCGCGGCGGAGAATACCTGCTGCGCGGCCATAAGTGGTTCTGGTCGGCGCCGATGTGCGACGCCCATCTGGTGGTGGCCAAGACCGCCGACGGCGCGCCGTGCTGCTTCTATCTGCCGCGCTGGCGGCCGGACGGCGAGCGCAACGCGGTGCGGATCCAGCGCCTGAAGGACAAGGTGGGCAATCGCAGCAACGCCGGTTGCGAGGTGGAGTTCCAGGACGCCTGGGGCGTGCTGATCGGCGAGGAGGGCCGCGGCATTCCCACCATCATCGAAATGGCCGGCTACACCCGGCTCAACTGCGTGATCGGCAGCGCCGCGCTGCTGCGCCAGGGCGCGGTGCAGGCGCTGGCCTACGCGCGGCGGCGCATGGCCTTCGGCAAGCGGCTGGCCGAGCAGCCGCTGATGCGCGCGGTGTTGGCGGACCTGGCGCTGGAAAGCGAGGCGGCGCTGCAATTGGCGGCGCGGCTGTCCGAGGCCTTTGAACGAGAGGACGAGCCGGCGCAGCGGGGTTGGAAGCGCATCGTCACGCCGGCGGCCAAGTTCTGGGTGTGCAAGCGCGCGGTGGAGCTCAGCGGCGAGGCGATGGAAGTGTTCGGCGGCAACGGCTATGTCGACGGACCGATGGCGCGCCTGTATCGCGAAGCGCCGTTGAATTCGATCTGGGAGGGCTCCGGCAATGTGATGTGCCTGGATCTGATCCGCGCGCTGCAGCGCGAGCCCGAAGCCTGGCAGGCGCTGCTGGAGGATTTGGCCGGCCTGTCCGGCGGCGAGCCGGCGCTGGCGGCGGCGCTGGCACAATTGCGCCAGATGGCCGCCAGGCCGGCCGAGCTTGAGCCTTTGGGGCGGCGTTTCGCCCAATTGCTGGCGCTGACGGCGCAGGCCTGCCTGTTGGCGCGCCATGCGCCGTCGGCTTCGGCCCAGGGTTTTATCGCCAGCCGTTTGGACGACGGGCAATGGGGGCGAGTGGCCGGCGCGCTGAACGGAAGCCGGCTGGATATCGAGGCTATCCTGCAGCGCGCCTTGCCGGCCTGAGTCGGACTCAGAGCGCGTCGCCCGGCACCCGCACCCAACCCTCCATCAACACCCGCGCGCTGCGGCTCATCACCGCCTTGGTCACGGTCCAGGCGCCGTTTTCCTGACGGGCTTCGGCGCCGACGCGCAAGGTGCCGGACGGATGGCCGAAGCGCACCATCCGGCGCTTGCCGCCGCCGGCGGCCAGGTTGACCAGGGTGCCGGGAATAGCCGCGGCGGTGCCTATGGCCACCGCGGCGGTGCCCATCATCGCGTGATGCAGTTTGCCCATGGACATGGCCCGCGCCAGGAGGTCGATGTCGGCGGCGCGCACCGGCTTGCCGCTGGAGGCGGTGTAGTCGGCCGGCGGCGCGACGAAGGCGATTTTGGGCGTGTGCTGGCGGCTGGCGATTTCTCCCAGCGTTTCAATCAAACCCATTTTCAGCGCGCCGTGGGCCCGGATGGCCTCGAGGCGCGCCAGCGCCGCCGGGTCGGCGTTGATCGCGTCTTGCGGCTCGGCGCCGCTGTAGCCGATGTCGGCGGCCTTGACGAAGATGGTGGGGATGCCGGCGTTGATCAGCGTGGCCGGGAAGACGCCGACGCCGGGGACTTCCAGCGTGTCCACCAACTGGCCGGTGGGGAACATCGCGCCGCCGTCGCCATCGCCTTCATCGGCCGGGTCCAGGAACTCCAGCGCGATCTCGGCGGCGGGGAAGGTGACGCCGTCCAGCTCGAAATCACCGGTTTCCTGCACCTGGCCTGCGGTGATGGGCACATGGGCGATGATGGTCTTGCCGATATTGGCCTGCCAGATGCGCACGCTGCACACGCCGTTGGCGGGAATGCGCGCCGGATCGATCAGGCCGCCGGCGATGGCGAAGGGGCCGACCGCGGCGGACAGATTGCCGCAGTTGCCGCTCCAGTCGACGAAGGCTTTGTCTATGCCGACCTGGCCGAACAGATAATCGACGTCGTGACCCGGGCGCGAGGAGGGGGACACGATCACGGTCTTGCTGGTGCTGGAGCTGGCCCCGCCCATGCCGTCTATCTGCTTGCCGTAAGGGTCCGGGCTGCCGATTACGCGCAGCAGCAGCGCGTCGCGCGCCGCGCCCGGCCGGCGCGCGGCCTCCGGCAAGTCCTGCAAACGGAAGAACACGCCCTTGCTGGTGCCGCCGCGCATATAGGTGGCGGGGATGCGGATCTGGGCAGACTGAGTCATATGCTGTTTTCCCTGTGCTTGCGGCGGTTCCATGGTCGGGACGCCGCTGTGTTCTATTGTGTCCGGGCGTTTAGCGCTTGCCAGATTGCTTCTAGGACCGCGTCCTGATTGTGCAGAATATCGTTGTTCCAGAAGCGCATGACTCTGAAGCCCTGCGCCTGCAGCCAAGCGTCGCGAGCGGCGTCGCCGCGGCTTTCATGATGCTGGCCGCCGTCCGCCTCTATGATTAGCCGCGAGTCGAAGTGGACGAAATCGACGATGTAGGGGCCGATCGGCTGTTGGCGGCGGAATTTCTCGCCGTTCAGCCGATGGGCGCGGAGCTGCTTCCAGAGTCGCTGTTCGGCGTCGGTCATATTGCGCCGTAAGGACTTGGCGAAATCGAGCTGGCGCATACCCCTCTCCCCAACCCCTCTCCCGCAGGGGAGAGGGGCTTGCTGAGTCGTTAATACTCTGCCGCTATTTCTGCCGCAACTAAGCTGTCATCTCAGCTGCAGGCGGCAAAGCGATTTCGTGGCGTTTTTTCTCTCCTGCAAGAGAGGATTGAAGTGTTTGCGCCTTACATTAAACGGCGACATCCCTACAAATACCGATAGTAAAACCGTCTTGTGGTATCTCCCCTCTCCCCTTGAGGGAGAGGGGCCGGGGGAGAGGGGTTCAGCCTCCCGCCCCCTCCAAAAAGTCCTGCGCGAAACGCTGCAGCACGCCGCCGGCCTCGTAGATAGACACTTCTTCCGCGGTGTCCAGCCTACAGGTCACCGGCGCTTGCTCCGTGCTGCCGTCCTTGCGGTGGATCAGCAGCGTCAGCTCGGCGCGCGGCTGGCGCTGGCCGATCACGTCGTAAGTCTCGCTGCCGTCCAGCGCCAGCGTCTTGCGATTGACGCCGGGTTTGAACTCCAGCGGCAGCACGCCCATGCCGATCAGATTGGTGCGGTGGATGCGTTCGAAGCCTTCGGCGACGATGGCCTCGACGCCGGCCAGGCGCACGCCCTTGGCCGCCCAGTCGCGCGAGCTGCCCTGGCCGTAGTCGGCGCCGGCGACAATGATCAGCGGCTGCTTGCGCCGCATATAGGTTTCGATCGCCTCCCACATCCGCATCGTCTCGCCTTCCGGCTCCACGCGCGCCAGCGAGCCCTGGCGTACCGAGCCATCCTCGTTCAACACCATTTCATTGAACAACTTGGGGTTGGCGAAGGTGGCGCGCTGTGCGGTCAGGTGGTCGCCGCGATGGGTGGCGTAGGAATTGAAGTCCTCCTCCGGCAGGCCCATTTTCGCCAGGTATTCGCCGGCCGCCGAGTCCAGCAGAATGGCGTTGGAAGGCGACAGGTGGTCGGTGGTGATATTGTCCGGCAGCAGGGCCAGCGGACGCATGCCGCGCAGCGTGCGCTCGCCGGCCAGCGCGCCCTCCCAGTACGGCGGGCGGCGGATATAGGTGGACTGCGGCCGCCAGGCGTACAGCGGGCTGGCCTTGGCGGCGCCGTCGCGCCGGATGGCGAACATCGGCTCGTAGACCTGGCGGAAATGTTCGGGCTTGACTGCCCGGCGCAGCACCGCGTCTATTTCCGCGTCGTCCGGCCAGATGTCCTTGAGCCGGATCTCCTTGCCGTCGGCGACGCCGAGCACGTCTTTTTCGATGTCGAAGCGCATGGTGCCGGCGATGGCGTAGGCGATCACCAGCGGCGGCGAGGCCAGGAAGGCCTGTTTGGCGTAGGGGTGGATGCGGCCGTCGAAGTTGCGGTTGCCGGACAGCACCGCCGTCGCGTACAGATCGCGCTCCACGATCTCCTGCTGGATCTTGGGCTCCAGCGCGCCGGACATGCCGTTGCAGGTGGTGCAGGCGAAGGCGACGATGCCGAAACCCAGCTGTTCCAGCTCGGACAGCAGGCCGGCCTCCTTCAAATAAAGCTCAACCGCCTTGGAGCCTGGCGCCAGCGAGGACTTCACCCAGGGTTTGCGGGCGAGGCCCAGCCGGTTGGCGTTGCGCGCCAGCAGGCCGGCGGCGATCACATTGCGCGGGTTGGAGGTATTGGTGCAGCTGGTGATGGCGGCGATGATTACCGCGCCGTCCGGCATCAGGCCTTGGGCCTCCTCCGCGCGCGCCTGCGCCAGATTGACGGCGATGCCGCGTTCGGCCAGCGCCGACACCGGCAGCCGCTTGTGCGGGTTGGACGGGCCGGCCAGGTTGCGGCCCACGCTGGACAGGTCGAAGCGCAGCACTCGCTCGTACACGACGTTTTGCAGCGTGTCGGCCCACAGGCCGGCGGTTTTGGCGTAGCTTTCCACCAGCCGGACCTGCTCATCGCTGCGGCCGGTCAGCTTCAGATAGGAGAGGGTCTGCTCGTCGATGAAGAACAAGGCCGCGGTGGCGCCGTACTCCGGCGCCATATTGGAGATGGTGGCGCGATCGCCCAGGGTCAGCGCCGCGGCGCCCGGGCCGTAGAACTCCAGATAAGCGCCCACTACTTTCTGCTGGCGCAGGAATTCGGTCAGCGCCAGCACCACGTCGGTGGCGGTGATGCCTGAGCCGGGCTTGCCGGACAGTTCCACGCCGACGATGTCCGGCAGCCGCATCCAGGAGGCGCGGCCCAGCATCACGTTTTCCGCTTCCAGGCCGCCGACGCCGACGGCGATCACGCCCAGCGCGTCCACGTGCGGGGTGTGGCTGTCGGTGCCGACACAGGTGTCCGGGTAGGCCACGCCGTTGTCGGCGTGGATCACCGGCGACATTTTCTCCAGATTGATCTGGTGCATGATGCCGTTGCCGGCGGGGATCACGTCGACATTGTCGAAGGCGCTCTTGGTCCACTCGATGAAATGGAAGCGGTCTTCGTTGCGCCGGTCTTCGATCGCGCGGTTCTTTTCGAAAGCCTGCGGGTCGAAGCCGCCGCATTCCACCGCCAGCGAATGGTCGACGATCAACTGCACCGGCACCACCGGATTGACCTGGGCCGGGTCGCCGCCCTGATCGGCGATGGCGTCGCGCAGGCCGGCCAGGTCCACCAGGGCGGTCTGGCCCAGGATGTCGTGACAGACCACGCGCGCCGGAAACCAGGGGAAATCGCGCTCGCGCTTGCGATGGGCGATCTGCTCCAGGCAGTCGCCCAGCAGCGCCGGTTCGCAGCGGCGCACCAGGTTTTCGGCGTGGATGCGGCCGGTGTAGGGCAGTTGCTCCCAGGCGCCGGGGCGGATGGCGTCGACGGCGGCGCGGGCGTCGAAATAGTCGAGCCCGGTGCCGGGCAGGGGAATGCGGTAAGCGGAATTCATCATGTCTTGGCCAATTTGAAAATCAGGGGCGGGGGCGCGGCGGCCCCCGGTCCGGTCAGCGCTGTTCCAGCGGCACGAAGACCTGGTCTTCCGGGCCGACGTAATTGGCGCTGGGGCGGATGATCTTGCCGTCCTGGCGCTGTTCGATCACGTGCGCGCTCCAGCCGCTGGTGCGGGCGATGACGAACAGCGGGGTGAACATGGCGGTGGGCACGCCCATCATGTGGTAACTGACCGCGGAAAACCAGTCCAGATTGGGGAACATCTTCTTGATGTCCCACATCACGGTTTCCAGCCGTTCGGCGATGTCGAACATCTTGCTGTTGCCGGCGGACTTGGACAGTTCGCGCGCCACGTCCTTGATCACCTTGTTGCGCGGATCGGAGATGGTGTAGACCGGGTGGCCGAAGCCGATCACCACTTCCTTGCGCTCCACGCGCTCGCGGATGTCGGCCTCGGCGTCGGCCGGGCTTTCATAGCGCTGCTGGATGTCGAAGGCCACCTCGTTGGCGCCGCCGTGCTTGGGGCCGCGCAAGGCGCCGATGGCGCCGGTGACGGCGCTGTACAAGTCCGAGCCGGTGCCGGCGATGACGCGGGCGGCGAAGGTGGAGGCGTTGAATTCATGCTCGGCGTATAGATTGAGCGAGGTGTGCATCGCGCGCACCCATTCCTGAGACGGTTTTTCGCCGTGCAGCAGGTGCAGGAAGTGGCCGCCTATGCTGTCGTCGTCGGTTTCCACCTCGATGCGCTTGCCGTTGTGGCTGAAATGATGCCAGTACAGCAGCATCGAGCCCAGGCTGGCCATCAGCCGGTCGGCGATGTCGCGCGCGCCGGCCTGGTTGTGATCGTCCTTCTCCGGCAGCGCGCAGCCCAGCGCGGACACGCCGCTGCGCATCACGTCCATGGGATGGGCGCTGGCCGGCAGCGCCTCCAGCACCGCCTTCACCGCCGCCGGCAGGCCGCGCAGCGATTTCAGCTTTTTCTTGTAGCCGACCAGCTCGGCCTTGTTCGGCAGCTTGCCGTGAACCAGCAGATAGGCCACTTCCTCGAATTCGCAACGGCCGGCGAGGTCGAGGATGTCGTAGCCGCGGTAGTGCAGATCGTTGCCGCTGCGGCCCACGGTGCACAGCGCGGTATTGCCGGCGGCGACGCCGGACAGGGCTACAGATTTCTTGGGTTTGATGCCAACAACGGTTTCGCTCATGCTTTTCTCCTGATCGCAGACCTGCGGAATGATTATTTTTCGTAGAAAACGGCCAGCCAGACGCTGTCCCGCTCCGGCTCGGTCCAGGCCACCCGGTGCCGGCGACGCGCGGGGATGGCCACGCAATCGCCCGGTTTCAGCCTGAGACGCCGGGGCGGGTCCTGGTATTCCAGTTCCGCCGCGCCGGACAGCAGCAGAACCCATTCATCTTCGTCCTGTTCGTACCAGAATCCCTCCGGCGAAGCATGGCCGCGCGAGACGATGCGCTCGACGCGGAAGCCTTTCGCGCCGCTGAATAAAGTCTGCAGCAACTCTTCCGGCAACTGCGCCGGGATGTCGCCAAACAGATTATTCGGCACCATGGCCTTCCCGGCGGAACAGCGCGTCCAGTTTTTGTTCGTAGGCGTGGTAGTCCAAGTGCGCATAAAGATCGGCGCGAGTCTGCATGGTGTCCAGCACCGCCTGTTGGCCGCCGTCGCGGCGGATCGCGCCGTAGACGTCGAGCGCGGCCTGGCTCATCGCGCGGAAGGCGGACAAGGGATAGAGCACCAGGCCGACGCCGTGTTCGCCCAGTTCGCGGGTATTGAACAGCGGGGTGGCGCCGAACTCGGTGATATTGGCCAGCACCGGCACTTTCACCGCCTCGGCGAAGCGGCGGTACATGGCCAGATCGGTCATCGCCTCCGGGAAGATCATGTCTGCGCCGGCCTCGACGCAGGCGACGGCGCGCGCGATGGCGGCGTCCAGCCCCTCCACCGCCAGCGCGTCGGTGCGCGCCATGATCACGAAGCCGTCGTCGCGGCGCGCGTCCACCGCCGCCTTGACGCGGTCCACCATTTCCTCCTGGCTGACGATGGCCTTGTTGGGGCGATGGCCGCAGCGTTTTTGCTGCACCTGGTCCTCGATATGCACCGCGGCGGCGCCGGCCTTCTCCAGGCTGCGGACTGCGCGGGCGATATTGAAGGCGCCGCCCCAGCCGGTGTCGATGTCCACCAGGAGCGGCAGTTCGGTGACGTCGGTGATGCGGCGCACGTCGATCAGCACGTCTTCCAGCGTGGTGATGCCCAAGTCCGGGATGCCGCAGGAGCAGGCGGCCACGCCGCCGCCGGACAGATACAGCGCCTTGAAGCCGGAGTGCTCGGCCAGCCGGGCGGCGTAGGCGTTGACCGCGCCCACCACCTGCAAGGGCTGTTCTTGTGCTACCGCCAGACGGAAGCGTTGGCCGGGAGTGCTCATCGCGTTGGATTCCTAAAAGTTGCGGAGAAACGGCAAAGCCGTGAAGTCGGAAACTATTTGGCTTTGCATTGTTATCTTTATGTCATTCAAGCAAGTGCTTGGTAGGAGTGTAAGGGCTGGTTTGAGCGCTGGCAATACGGTTAAAACAAATGTTCAAGTTTTGTTCGAGGTCTGTTATGTTTCGCTGCTGAATCGCGTGGGGGAACTCATCGCAAGCGCGGTGGTCTAGTCACAGTCCACATACAACGACCACAAACACGACTAGTGGGCAAATCAGGGAGCATAACAACGACATGAGTGATCGGGATCTCGATCAACAGTTGGTGGAGCGTGCCCAGCGAGGTGAAAAAAGAGCTTTCGATCTGCTTGTTGCCAAGTATCAGCGACGTCTCGCCAGGTTGTTGTCGCGGTTTATCCGCGACGGCGCAGACATCGAGGATGTGACGCAAGAGGCGTTTGTCAAAGCGTATCGTGCCTTGCCGTCGTTTCGTGGCGAGAGCGCGTTTTACACATGGCTGTACAGAATCGGCATCAATACTGCCAAGAATTTCCTTAGCGCCTCCGGACGTCGTCCGGTGGTCAACAGCGAGATAGAGGACGAGGACGGCGAGAGCTTCGACATGGCGTCGCAGCTGCCCGACCTGAACACGCCCGAAACCGAGCTGATGAATAAGGAGATTCTGGCAACGGTCAATGCCGCCGTGGAGGCTTTGCCGGAGGAACTAAGAACCGCAATTTCGCTCAGGGAAATGGACGGTCTATCCTACGATGAAATCGCCAAGGTGATGGATTGCCCGATAGGCACCGTGCGCTCGCGGATTTTCCGGGCGCGCGAGGCGATTGCTGCCGAGCTCAGGCCTTTGCTGGATACGGCCAAGAACAGAAGGTGGTAGGTATGAAAGAAACGATATCCGCGATGATGGATGGCGAACTGGACGACTCTGACATAGGCAGAGCCATCGCCTCCATTTCATCTGACAAGCAACTGGATGCCGCCTGGGGCGAGTATCACTTGATTGGCGACGCGATGCGCGCCAACCGCATGGTTGCGCTCAATGTGCGAGAGCAGGTCGCCAGCCGGCTGGCGGACGAGCCCACGGTGCTTGCGCCGCGGCGCTGGTTGCGCCCGGCGCGCGGCCGCGCCGCAGGCGGGGTGGCCTTGGTCGCCAGCGTCCGCACCGCAGGCGCGGTGGCGCTGGCCGCCAGCGTGAGCTTCGCCGCCGTGGTGGGCTGGCAGCAGCTCTCGTACCGCGGCGAGCCGGCCTCGCTGGTGGCGGACAAGGGCGTGCCGGTGCAAGTGGCCCAGCCGGCGCAAGCCAGCCAGCCCGAGCGCGACGACCCCTATCTGCTGGCTCATCAGGAAGTGACCTCCGAACAAGGCAATATGAAAGTATCCTACGGAAACGGAGCTCGCCGTTAAATGCGTGTAATTCCTCTGATCAGTTTGATGGTTGTGGCGGCCGCGCCTGCCGCCCATGCAGAGGATGACTGGCAGCTGCTGCGCAATGTGGCGGCTGCCGGACGCCAGCAGGCGCTGAACGGCACCTATCTGCACCAGATGAACGGCACGCTGGAAACCTTCCACATCGTCAGGGAAGGCCAAGGCGAAGCCATGCGGGAAAAGCGGACGTCCTTGGACGGGCCTTCCCGCGAAATTGTCCGCAAAGGCAATGAGCTGGCCTGTTTCGCGCCGGACAAGAAAGCCTTGAACGCGGCCAAGATCAGCGCGATGCGCCTGTTTCCGGCCTTGCTGCCGGAGGACATGAGCGAGATCAACCAGTCGTATGCGCTCAAGCACGTGGGCAGCGACCGGGTGGCTCAGCGCGATTGCAATCTGCTGGAGCTGCGGCCCAAGGACAGGCAGCGCTACAGCCTGCGCATGTGCGTGGAGCCGCTGACCTCGCTGCCTTTGAAGATGGTGACCTTGTCGCCCAAGGGCGAGGCGGTGGAGCAGTTCACCTTCACCGACATCGACCTGAACGGCCCCAAGGACAAGCGAGCCTATCGGCCCAAGTTCGCGCAGAAGTTCCTGCTGCGCTCCGGCGGCGCGTCGACGCCGCAGGCCGGCGCGCAAGTGGACAACGATGTGTCCGGGCTGCCCAACGGCTTCCATCTGCTGCGCTCGGTGCAGCGCAGTCTGCCGGGCCAGGCGGGCAAGTCGGTGCGCCACATGGTGTATTCCGACGGCTTGGTGATGCTGTCGCTGTTCGTCGAGACGCAGCCGGAAGGCGCGCGGCTGGAACGTAGCAGCAATCTGCACGGCGCCATCAATATGGCCACCGGTCCGCAAGGCAGCTATCAGCTGACCGCGGTGGGCGATATGCCCGAGCCGGCGATGATGGGGCTGCTGAAAGGGTTGAAAGTCAGCCTCAAGCCATGACGGCCAAGCTCGTGGACGTTCCTGCAAGCCCGTCCGGAGGCCTGGCCTCCGGCGGCGCGCTTGCGCGGAACGGACCGGGCGGCGCCGGCGCCTTGACGCCGGCTTTCCTGTTTTTCTCGGCGGCGAACGCCGCGGCCGGGCGCCTGGCGCGCGGCCGGTTCGACGCTGAAATTCCCCAGCCGGCTTCCGCCGGCGCGTCTCAAACACAACATATCAAGATGGAGCGCTCATGCCGGTTAAAAAACTGATTGTTTCCGCCATGCTGGCGGCCTCTATTATGGCGGGCGCGGTGCCCGCTGCAATGGCCGCGGAACTGCCGGACTTCAGCCAGATTGTCTCTAACGAGGGCAAGGCCGTCGTCAACATCAGCACCAAGTCCACGGTGCGCGAGGTCAGCAACGATCTGCCCGAGGGCATGAGCGGCGACCCCTTCTTTGAATTCTTCCGTCGTTTCGCGCCGCCGCGCGCCCAGGAGCGGCAGGAGTCGTCGCTGGGTTCCGGTTTCATCATTTCCGCCGACGGCTATGTGCTGACCAATGCGCACGTGGTGGCCCGCGCCGATGAAATCACCGTCAAGCTGACGGACAAGCGCGAGTACAAGGCCAAGGTGATAGGCTCCGACGCCCGTACCGACGTGGCGCTGCTGAAGATTGAAGCCGACAAGCTGCCGGTGGTGCGCCGCGGCGACGCCAACGCCTTGAAAGTGGGCGAAGGCGTGTTGGCCATCGGCTCGCCGTTCGGCTTCGAGAACACCGCCACTTCCGGCATCGTCTCCGGCAAGAACCGCATGCTGCCGGATGAAACCTTCGTGCCCTTCATTCAGACCGACGCCGCGATCAACCCCGGCAATTCCGGCGGCCCGCTGTTCAACGCCAGGGGCGAAGTGGTGGGCGTCAATTCCCAGATCTTCAGCCGTTCCGGCGGTTTCATGGGCATTTCCTTCGCCATCCCCATTGACGTGGCGATGGACGTGGTGGCTCAGCTGAAGGCCAAGGGCCATGTCAGCCGCGGCAAGATCGGCGTGGTGATCCAGGAGTTGAGCCAGGACCTGGCCGCCTCCTTCGGCCTGGCCAAGCCGGCCGGCGCGTTGATCAACGCGGTGGAGCCGGGCGGCCCGGCGGCCAAGGCCGGCGTCAAGCCCGGCGACATCATCCAGCAAGTGGACGGCAAGCCGGTTGAATCCGGCTCCGATCTGCAGCGGCTGATCGGCAGCATTCCGCCCGGCAAGCCGGTGACCTTGGGCCTGTGGCGCGCTCGCGCCGCGGTGTCGGCCAAGGTGGTGCCGGTGGAGCAGCAGGATCAGGACCCGAGGCTGGCGCAGCGCGAATACCGCGGCTCGCAGCAGGAGCGTCCGGCCGAGCAGAGCTTCTCGCAGATCGGTTTGCGGCTGCAGGTGCTGAATCCGGCGCAGTTGCAGCGCGCCGGCATCAAGTACGGCCTGCTGGTGCGCGGCGCCAATAATGTGGCGATGCGCGCGGGCATTCAGCCGGGCGACGTGATCGTGGGCATCGGCAGCGAGCCGCTGGCCAATGTCGAGCAGCTGAAGTCCGCCTTGTCCGCGGCCAAGAAGGGCTCGTCGATCGCGCTGCAAGTGCTGCGTCAGGGGATTACCCAGTTCATCCCGCTGCCGGTGGGCGACGGCAAGTGAGACTGACGCTGTATTTCCGCGAATACTGCAGCTTGTGCCATCAGATGCTGGCCGAGCTGCAGCCCTGGCGCGAGCGCTACGGCTTCGAGCTGGACGTCGTCGATGTCGACGCCGACCCGGAGCTGGAGCGCCGCTTCAACGAACTGGTGCCGGTTCTGATGGCGGATGAGACCGAAATCTGCCATTGGCGCCTGGATCAGGCCGCATTGGCTGCACATTTGGGCGAAATCGGCTAAAATCCGCGCCAGTGTGAGTTTATATCGGGGGCACTTGGGTGCCCCCGCTTGCTGGATGGGCTGTTAACGGCTTTAGAGGTCGCAATCCTGATGATGAGCCGCTTTCATCAGGCCCGCGGCTTCCATCGGCAGTTCCGGGCACGCTAGCGTGCCCTTATCTTTTGCTGGATATCATGAAAAACATTCGAAATTTCTCGATCATTGCCCATATCGACCATGGCAAATCGACCCTGGCCGACCGCTTCATTCAATTCTGTGGCGGCCTGGAAATGCGCGAAATGAGCGCCCAGGTGCTGGACTCGATGGACATCGAGAAAGAGCGCGGCATCACCATCAAGGCGCAGACCGCGGCCTTGAGCTACAAGGCGCGCGACGGTCAGGTCTATAACCTGAACCTGATCGACACCCCCGGACACGTGGACTTTTCCTATGAAGTGTCGCGCTCGCTGTCCGCCTGCGAAGGCGCGCTGCTGGTGGTGGACGCCTCGCAAGGCGTGGAAGCGCAGACCGTGGCCAACTGCTACACCGCTATCGAGCTGGGCGTGGAAGTGGTGCCGGTGCTGAACAAGATCGACCTGCCGGCCGCCGAGCCGGAGCGCGTCAGCCAGGAAATCGAAGACATTATCGGCATCGAGGCGGCGGACGCGGTGCGCGCTTCGGCCAAGTCCGGCATCGGCATCGAGGACATTCTGGAAGAAGTGGTCAGCAAGGTTCCGCCGCCAAAGGGCGATGCGGGCGGTCCTCTGAAGGCTTTGATCGTCGACTCCTGGTTCGACAACTACGTCGGCGTGGTGATGCTGGTGCGCGTGATCGACGGTTCGCTGAAGCCCAAGGACAAGATCAAGTTCATGGCCACCGGCGCCGAGCATCTGTGCGAGCAGGTGGGCGTGTTCACACCCAAGTCCGTCCAGCGTCCGAATCTGAACGCGGGCGAGGTGGGTTTCGTCATCGCCGGCATCAAGGAATTGAAATCGGCCAAGGTCGGCGACACCATCACCCTGGTGTCCAAGCCGGCCACCGAGGCGCTGCCGGGCTTCAAGGAAGTGCAGTCCCAGGTATTCGCCGGCCTGTATCCGGTGGAAAGCCACGACTACGAGGCGCTGCGCGACGCGCTGGAAAAACTGCAGCTGAACGACGCTTCGCTGAAGTACGAGCCGGAAGTGTCGCAGGCGCTGGGCTTCGGCTTCCGCTGCGGCTTCCTCGGCCTCCTGCACCTGGAGATCGTGCAGGAGCGCCTGGAGCGCGAGTTCGACATGGACCTGATCACCACCGCGCCCACGGTGAACTACGAAGTAGTGATGAAGGACGGCGTGGTGGAAGTGGTGTCCAACCCGTCGCGGATGCCGGACGCCGGCAAGTACGACGAGTTGCGCGAACCCATCATCACCTCCACCATCCTGGTGCCGCAAGACTATGTCGGCGCGGTGATGACGCTGTGCAACCAGAAGCGCGGCGTACAGCGCAATATGCAGTACATGGGCCGTCAGGTGATGCTCACCTACGATCTGCCGATGAACGAAGTGGTGATGGACTTCTTCGACAAGCTGAAGTCCACCAGCCGCGGCTACGCCTCGCTGGATTACGAATTCAAGGAATTCCAGAGCGCCGATCTGGTCAAGCTGGATGTGCTGGTCAATGGTGAGAAGGTCGACGCGCTGTCGCTGATCGTGCACCGCGCCTCCAGCGTCTACCGCGGCCGCGAACTGGTGTCCAAGATGCGCGAACTGATTCCGCGTCAGATGTTCGACATCGCGGTGCAGGCGGCCATCGGCGGCCACATCATCGCGCGCGAGACGGTCAAGGCCTTGCGCAAGAACGTGTTGGCCAAGTGCTACGGCGGCGACATCACCCGTAAGAAAAAACTGCTGGAGAAGCAGAAGGCGGGCAAGAAGCGCATGAAGCAGGTGGGCAATGTGGAAATTCCGCAGGAAGCATTCCTGGCAATCCTTCAAGTAGGGGACAAATAAGTGGGCGGAAATCTGTTCTGGGTGTTTGTCGTGGCGGTGGCGATCGGCGGCATGCTGATCGCTTTTGGCGGCAAGAAGCAAGAGGGCGCCAAGGATTGGCCGCAGGCGGTGCAGTGGGGCTACCTGGCGGTGCTGATCGGCGGCTTCGGCCTGCTGTCCAACTATATGAGCTTCACCGCGGTGATGCTGGTCTTCGTGCTGATCACCGGCGCGGTATGGCTGGCGGACAAGCTGGTGCTGGCCAAGCGCCGCGCGGCGGAGACCCCGGCGGGCCATTTCGTCGACTATTCTCGCGGCTTCTTCCCGGTGATCCTGGTGGTGTTCCTGCTGCGCTCCTTCATCGCCGAGCCGTTCCAGATTCCCAGTAGCTCGATGCGTCCGGGCCTGGTGGTGGGCGATTTCATCCTGGTGAACAAATTCACCTACGGCCTGCGCGTGCCGGTGCTGAACACCGTGTTCGCGCCAGTGGACAAGGTGGAGCGCGGCGACGTGGTGGTGTTCAACTTCCCGCCCAACCCCAAGGTCAACTACATCAAGCGCGCCATCGGCCTGCCGGGCGACGTGGTCGAGTACCGCGACAAGCGCCTGAGCGTCAACGGCAAGCCGCTGCCGGACGCCGACGACGGCAACTACGAATACCTGGAGCAGGGCTTGATGATGATCAACGCCAAGCGCTACAAGGAAACCATGGGGTCGCGCACGTACTCGGTGCTGAACAACGACGGTTCGCCCACTGTGGCTTTGAGCCAGGTGCAGGACTTCCCGTTCCGCGACAACTGCCGCTATGATGACAATGGTTTTGTCTGCAAGGTGCCGGCCGGCCATTACTTCATGCTGGGCGACAACCGCGACAACAGCCTGGACGGCCGCTACTGGGGCTTCGTCAACGACAAGCTGATGGTGGGCAAGGCCTTCATGATCTGGATGAACTTTGGCGACCTGTCCCGCATCGGCAAAACCATTCACTGATAAACGCAAGATCGCAAGCTCGGAGCGCATTATGCATTTCAGTCGTCAGAAGGGCCTGTCGCTGTTTTCCGTACTGCTGGTGATGATCGTGCTGGGCGCGGTCCTCGTGCTGGGCATGAAGGTGATGCCGGTGTACTCGGAGTACGCCGAGGTGCGCCAGGCGATCACCGCCTTGTCCGCTCAAAGCAATGTCGGCGAGCTATCCGTTCGCCGGGATTTCAACCAGCGGGCCGCCGTGGCCGGCATCGCCTCGATCAAGGGTGAAAACCTGGTGGTGGTGACCGGCGGCAATTACGTGTACATCCGCGCCGCTTATCAGCGCGAAGTGCCCTTGTTCTCCAATGTCAGTCTGCTGTTCAAATTCGATACCCAAGCGGGCCAGCCCCCGCAATAAGCCAAGTGATACCAACCGACAATAGATTCCGGCGCCTGAGTCAGGCGCTGGATTACGCATTTCAGAAGCCGGAGTTGCTGCGTCAAGCCTTGACGCATCGCAGTTACGGCGCCGGCAACAACGAGCGTTTCGAATTCGTGGGCGACAGCATCCTCAACTACACCGTCGCCCGCATGCTGTTCGATCAATTTCCCAAGCTGACCGAGGGCGAGCTGTCGCGGCTGCGCGCCAATCTGGTCAACCAGAACACCCTGGCCGAGATCGCCCACGAGCTGAAGCTGGGCGATTACCTGTACCTGGGCGAGGGCGAGCTGAAAAGCGGCGGTTTCAACCGTCCGTCCATCCTCGCCGACGCGCTGGAAGCCACTTTCGCCGCGGTCAGCTTCGACTCCGATTTTCTGCGCGCCGAGCAAGTGGTGCGCAGGCTCTACGCCGAACGCGTGTCCTCCATCGACACCAGCCGCCAGGCCAAGGACGCCAAGACCCGTTTGCAAGAAGCGCTGCAGGCGCGCAAGCTGGCCTTGCCCAAATACCGGATACTGTCGCAAAGCGGCGAAGCCCATGAGCAATGGTTCCGCGTGGAATGCGACCTGGGCGAGCTGGCGATAGGCTCCACCGGCGAAGGCGGTAGCCGCCGCGCCGCCGAACAGCAGGCCGCCGAAGCGGCGCTGATCCTGCTGGAACAAAAACTCGCTGCGAGCAAGAAACGTATATGACTGACATCCAATATCACTGCGGCTTTGTCGCCATCGTCGGCCGTCCCAACGTCGGCAAGTCCACGCTGATGAACCATCTGATCGGCCAGAAGATCAGCATCACGTCCAAGAAGGCGCAAACCACGCGTCACCGCGTCACCGGCATCCACACCGAGAACAACGCCCAGTTCGTCTTCGTCGACACCCCGGGTTTCCAGACCTTTCACAAGGGCGCGCTCAACGAAACCCTGAACAAGAGCGTCAAGGACTCGCTGGGCAGCGTCGATTGCGTGCTGTTCGTGCTGGAGGCGATGCGCTTCACCGGCGCGGACCGCGAAGTGATGGCCTTGCTGCCCAAGCGCACCCCGGTGATTCTGGTGGTGAACAAACTGGACAAGGCCAAGGACCGCGACGCGCTGCAGGCCTTCATCGCCGAAGTGCAGGCGGAATTCGCCTTCGCCGGCGTGGAAGTGGTCAGCGCCAAGCACGGCCAGCGCCTGAGCGAGCTGCTGGAGCAAGTGCGTCCGCATCTGCCGGAATCGATGCCGCTGTATCCGGAAGACATGGTCACCGACAAGAGCGAACGCTTCCTGGCCGCCGAGATCGTGCGCGAGAAGCTGTTCCGCTACCTGGGCGAAGAGCTGCCGTACGAAATGAACGTGGAAGTGGAAATGTTCGAAATGGACGGCGAGCTGCGCCGCATCCATATCGGCGTGCTGGTGGACAAGGAAAACCAGAAGCCCATCGTCATCGGCCGCGGCGGGGAGAAGCTGAAGAAAATCTCCACCGAGGCGCGGATGGACATGGAAAAATTGTTCGACGGCAAGGTCTTCCTGCAGGTCTGGGTCAAGGTCAAATCCGGCTGGGCCGACGACGTCCGCTTCCTGCGGGAATTCGGCCTGGACTGAAGCCCTCATGCACTATCATTTGGCGCCGTCCTGTTGGACGGTGATTTTTTCTCTGCAGCAAGGGCAGGACTTGCCCGGCAGCCGCGACTTGCTGGAGCGCATCGCCCGGCTGGCGGCCTGTCAGGCCGGCTTCCTGGGCCTGGAGCGCGGAGAGCCGGGACGGGACACGGTGTCCTACTGGGACAGCGTCGAGGCCATCGCCGCCTGGCGTCAGTGCGCCGAGCGCCTGATCGCCCAGCGCTACGGACCGGAAGCCTGGTATCGGGTATTCGCTTTCAATGTGAGCGCGGCCGCGGTGTGCCCGCAGCCGGCGGCCGGGGGCGCCGGATGAGCCAGCCGGGCAGGGTGGATCGCCAGCCGGCCTATGTGCTGCACGCGCAGCCCTACCGGGAAACCAGTTTGCTGGTGGAGGTGCTCAGCCGCGACCACGGCCGTTTTTCGGTGGTGGCGCGCGGCGCGCGGCGGCCGCGGGCCGATCTGCGCGGCCTGCTGCTGCCTTTCCAGCCCTTGACCCTGTCCTGGTTCGGCAAGGCCGAACTGCGCACCCTGCACAGCGCGGACTGGGACGGCGGCGTGCCGCAGCTGTCCGGCCTGCCGCTGATCTGCGGCTTTTATCTGAACGAACTGATGATGAAGCTGACCGCGCGCGACGACCCCGAACCGCGCGCCTTCGCCGTTTACGACGCGGCGGTGCGCGGCCTGGCGCGGCAAGGCGGTCTGGCCGCGGTGCTGCGCCGCTACGAATTGCGGCTGATCCAGGTGTTGGGCTATGCGCCCAGCCTGCTGCGCGACGGCGACGGCGCGGACGTGGACGCCGGACTTGATTATTGGTGCCAGGGCAACGCCGCGCCGGAGCGCGACGCCGGCCAGAGCCTGGAGCGCGGGCTGCGGCTCAGCGGCGCCAGCCTGCTGGCGATAGAGGCCGACGATTACGCGGCTGCGGCCACCCGGCTTGAAGCGCGGGCGCTGATGCGAGTATGGTTGACCGCTTTATTGGGCGAGGAGCCGCTGGCTTCGCGCGAACTGTTACAGGCCGTCAATTCGCTGTCGGATTGAGGCCAAGCTATCGGGAGTGAATATGATTCTGTTGGGTGTAAACATCGATCACGTCGCCACCTTGCGCCAGGCGCGCGGCACCCGTTATCCCAGCCCGGTGGAGGCCGCGCTGGTGGCGGAAACCGCCGGCGCCGACCTGATCACCCTGCATCTGCGCGAGGATCGCCGTCACATTCAGGACGCCGACGTGGTGGCGATGCGCCAAGTGGTCAAGACCCGGGTCAACCTGGAAATGGCGATGACAGAGGAAATGCTGGCCAATGCGCTGGCGGTGAAGCCGGAAGACGTGTGCCTGGTGCCGGAAAAGCGCGAGGAAGTCACCACCGAGGGCGGCCTGGACGCCATCGGCCATTTCGCCGATGTCAGCCGCTACACCCGCAGCCTGCTGAACGCCGGCATCCGCGTGTCCATCTTCATTGATCCGGACCGCGCGCAGATCCAGCGCGCCTGGGACGCCGGCGCGCGCGTGGTGGAATTGCACACCGGCGCTTACGCCGACGCCCATGACGCCGCGGCGCGCGACGCCGAGCTGGCGCGCATCCGCGACGCCGCCGCCTTCGCCGCCGAGCTGGGCATGGTGGTCAACGCCGGCCACGGTCTCAACTACCACAATGTGCAGCCGATCGCCGCCATTCCGCAGATCGCGGAACTGAATATCGGTCACGCCATCGTCGCCCAGGCGCTGTTCGTCGGCTTCGCCGAGGCGGTGAAGGAAATGAAGGCGCTGATGGCGGCCGCGCGCGGCTGATTCCGGTGCCCACCGTCGTCACCCACGCCCTGGCCGGCGCGACGCTGGCCGGCCTGTGCGCGCCGCGTCCGCTGCGCGCCCCCGGCATGGCCGGTTGGCTGCTGCTGTGCGGCGCGGCGGCGATGCTGCCGGATCTGGACGTGATCACTTTCAAGTTGGGCATTCCCTATGCCAGTCCCTGGGGGCATCGCGGCGTCTCTCATTCGCTGACGCTGGCCTTGATCGCCGGCGGCGTGCTGGCCGCGCTCGGGCGCCGCTGGTGGTCGCGGCTGGGTCTGGGGCCGCTACGCGCCTTTGTCGTGCTGAGCCTGGCGGTGGCCTCCCACGCCTTGCTGGACATGTGGACCGACGCCACCCATGGCCCGGCTTTGGCGATGCCCTGGCATCCGGGGCGCTTCTTGTTTGATTGGCGGCCTATCGAAGGCTCGCCGCTGACGCCCGGCCGCTGGCTGGGTCCCAAGGGGCTGCGGGTGCTGAGTTCGGAGCTGCTTTACGTCTGGCTGCCCTGTCTGCTGCTGTGGCTGTCCCGCGCTTTTTGGCTGCGCGGACGCGGAGAGGGCGGACGATGATTTACGGCATCGGCACCGATCTGGTGGACATCGAGCGCATGCGGGGGATGTTCCAGCGCTGGGGCTTCAAGCTGGGGCGGCACATGCTGGCCCCGGCCGAGCGGCGGGCTTTCGCCGACAGCGCCGATCCGGCGCGCTTTCTGGCCAAGCGCTTCGCGGTCAAGGAGGCCCTGGCCAAGGCGCTGGGCACCGGGGTGCGCGCGCCGGTGTTGCTGACGGCGATCTGGGTCGAGCATGATGAATGGGGTAAGCCGCTATTGGCGCTAAGCCCTGAATTGGAAGAATTTTTAAGCCGGCGCGGCGTGGGCGCGCGTCATCTGTCCATCAGCGACGAACGCGGCCACGCGCTGGCTTTTGTGGTGCTGGAGCGCTCCGCGCCCGGCTAGATAGAAAGCAAACCGATGCAGCAGACTCAACAGGGCGCGGCCTTGCCGCGCGGGCCGGTAATGGCGGGCGTGGCCGGCCTGCGGCTGACGGACGAAGAGAAACAGCGCTTGGCGCATCCGCTGGTGGGCGGGGTGATCCTGTTTCGCCGCAATTTCCAGGACATCGAACAGCTGAAGGCGCTGACCGCGGAAATCCGCGCCTTGCGCAGCCCGCATTTGCTGATCGCGGTGGATCACGAGGGCGGCCGGGTGCAGCGCTTCCTCGACGGCTTCACCCGTCTGCCGCCGATGCAGGTGCTGGGCAGGATGTGGGAGCAGGACCGCGCGGCGGCCTTGGAGCAGGCGGAGAACGTGGGCTATGTGTTGGCCGCCGAGCTGTCCGCCTGCGGCGTCGACCTGTCCTTCACCCCGGTGCTGGACCTGGATTGGGGGCGCTGCGCGGTGATAGGCAACCGCAGCTTCCACCGCGATCCGGCCATTGTGGCCGAGTTGGCCGAGGCGCTGCAGCGCGGCCTGGCGCGCGGCGGCATGTCCACTTGCGGCAAGCACTTCCCCGGCCATGGCTTCGTTGAGGGCGACAGCCATCATCTGATGCCGGAGGACGGCCGCAGCCTGGCCGAGCTGGAGGCGGACGATCTGGTGCCCTTCGGCCGCCTGGCGGCCGCCGGCATGGGCTCGGTGATGCCGGCGCATGTTCTGTACCCGGCGGTGGACGCGCAGCCGGCCGGTTTCTCGCCGGTGTGGCTGCAGCAGGTGCTGCGCGGCCGGCTGGGTTTTGACGGCGTGATCTTCTCCGACGCCTTGGACATGGAGGGCGCGGCCGGCGCCGGCGACTTCGTGCAGCGCGCCGACGTGGCCTTGGCCGCTGGTTGCGATATGGTGCTGGTCTGCAACGATCCCCGGCAGACCGATCTGATTCTGGCCCATCTGCGGCCGCCGGCACAGCCGGAACTGGCGCGGCGGCTGGAGCGCATGGCCGCCAAGGCGGCGGATTGGGCGGCGGAGCTGGCCGGCCCGGCCTTCGCCGCGGCGCGCGCCCAGGTGGAGCGTTTGAACATGCCTGCGGACGCGATGCGCGGGCCGGATGTGGGCGAGGCCAATTAAGCGTGACGCTTGCTTAGAGCGGCTAACAAACCCCTGATGCTGCGTTGCGCCGACTTGTCGTACTCAAGTACTGCCTGCGTCGGCGCGCCTTGCCTCAGCCGTGAAACTGACAATGTTAGCCGCTCTTAAAGGGGGAGCGGAAAACGTCTTTTGCCACGGAAGGCCACGGGAGCAGTCAAGGTCTGTGGTTTCTTTTGCCACGGAAACACACGGAAAAACACGGACCAAAGACGGTAGAAGGTTTCGTGGGTTTCCTGGCCGAAGGAGTTGTCTTTTGCCGTGTCTTCCGTGTGTTTCCGTGGCTAATAAAAGTGGCTAAACAAACTGCACCGGCACGTAGAAGTCTCGCCCCGGGCGGCTGACCAGCACTTGCGGCTGGCCCTGGATCACCGCGCGGAAGGCGCGCGGCAGCCGGCGCCAGTCCATGAACTTCATCTTGATGCTGTCGTACTGCGCTTGAGTGTGTTCCATGGTGTTCTCCCGAAGGTTCAGTCCACTTTGTGGATGACGTTGGTGACGACGCCCCAGATATGGAAGGCGGCGTCTTCCGGCACCGGAATCGGCTGAAATTCCGGGTTTTCCGGCAGCAGGCGGATGCCCTTGGCGGTTTTTTCCAGCCGCTTCACCGTCAGCTCGCCATTGAGCGCCGCCACCACAACCTTGCCGTTGCGCGCCTCCGTCGCGCGGTCCACCACCAGCAGGTCGCCGTCGTGGATGCCGGCGCCCAACATGGATTCGCCCTTGACCGTGACGAGGAAGGTGCTGCCCGGCCGCGGCGCCAGCCTGGCGTTGAGGTCCACGTCGTCTTCCTTGAGATCGTCCGCCGCCACCGGCGAGCCGGCCGGCACGCTGTTGGCGAACAGCGGCAGCGAAAGTTCGCTGAGGTGGCGCGCCAGGGTGCGCACGTCGTCGGCCTGGGCGTTGTGGGCGGTGCGCCAGCTGCGGTAATCGCGCAGCCAGTCTTCCAGCACCGGTTTCAACGGCTCCGGCACGCGGAGGGCGACGGTCTTGTCGCCGCCGTAGCTGGATTTGCGGCCGGCGCCGCTGCGTTTGCCCCCATGGCTCATTGGCTAATCCTCTGTAATGCAAGCAGATTTGATTGTGTACATTATCAAAGCCCAGGGCAAGTTTTTTTTGAGCGCGCCGGCGGCGGGCGCAAAAAAGCCCGCTGAGGCGGGCGGGTTTCGGCGGGCGGGCGGCGGCTTCAGAGCCGGTAGAAGCAGCGGGCGCAAACCGCGCGGTAGCGGGCGTTGCCGCCGATTTCCACCTGCGGGCCTTCCTTGACGCGGCGGCCGTCGGCGTCGATGCGAATGTGCATGGTGGCTTTTTTGCCACATTCGCAAATGGTCTTGATCTCTTCGATTTCGTCGGCCAGCGCCAGCAGCATGCCGGAGCCGATGAAGGGCTCGCCGCGGAAATCGGTGCGCAGGCCGAAGCAGATCACCGGGATGTTGCGGGTATGGGCCAGCTCATGCAACTGGTGTACCTGTTCCGGGGTGATGAACTGGGCTTCGTCGATCAGGATGCAGGCGGTCTGGCCGAAATCCTCGGCCAGGAAGTTCAGCTCCGGCGAGAAGGTGCGGGCGTCGCGCTGCAGATTGAGACGGGAGGTGATCTTGCCGAAGCCGTAGCGGTCGTCCATCGCGCTGGTGAACAGCGCCACGGTCTTGCCCATGGATTCGTAGTTGTTGGCGATTTGCAGCAGCTGGGTGCTCTTGCCGCTGTTCATCGCGGCGTAGCGGAAAAAGAGTTTTGCCATCGATGGGTTCTCGCTGGGGCTTAGAGATCGCCGCCGGTTTCCAGCACATAGCTGGCGCCGGCGTCCTGCGCCAGGTGCTGGGCGAGGTAGGGCAGCACTTCGCGCAGCGTCTGCGGCAGCGTCCACGGCGCGTTGAGGATGAACATGCCGCTGCCGTGCATGCCGAAGCCGTCGCTGGACGGCTTTTGCACATGCAATTCGGCGCGCAGCCAGTTCTTGGCGCCCAGCTTCTTCATTTCCTTGGGCAGCTCCTTCATCTCCGCGCGTTGCAGGCAGGGATACCAGACCGCGTAGACGCCGGTGGCGAAGCGCTTCAGGCTTTCCTTCAGCGCGGTGATCACGTGCTGGTAATCGCGCTTGTCCTCGTAGGGCGGGTCGATCAGCACCAGCGCGCGGCGCGGCGGCGGCGGCAGAATCGCCTTGATCGCCTCGAAGCCGTTGGCTTGCTGGATTTGCACGCGGCGGCCGGCGTCGGCGAAGGTGTCGGCCAGCAGCTGGTGGTCGGTGGGATGCAGCTCGAACAGGCGCAGCTTGTCGCTGGCCGGCATCACTTCCGCCGCGCACCAGGGCGAGCCGGGGTAGAGCTTGAGTTCGCCGTCGGCGTTCAGGCTGCGCACTACCTCGGCGTAGTTGGCGACGGCTTCCGGCAGGTCCTCGCGCCGCCATAGGCGGGCGATGCCGGATTCGAATTCGGCGTTCTTGGTGGCGTAACCTTCCACCAGCGAGTAGGCGCCGGCGCCGGCATGGGTGTCGATATACCAGTAGGGCTTGGCTTTCTGGCCCAGGTAGTTCAGGAGTTCGATCTGGATCAGATGCTTGAGCACGTCGGCGTGGTTGCCGGCGTGGAAGGCGTGGCGGTAACTGAGCATGGCTGCGGGATATGGCGTTCGTCAGCCGCGAATTGTACCGGATTCGGCGTGGCCGCGCAGCGCGTCCTCCAGCGCGGCGCGCCAGCCCAGTTGTTCCGCAAGCAGCATGAAATCGTCGGCCGGCGGCGCTTGCAGCCAGAGCGGCTGCCCGCTGTCAGGGTGGCTCAGCCGCATCGCGACGCAGGCCAGCAGCAGGCGCCGGCTGCCGAAATGCTCGGCGAACATGCGATTGTGGCGGCCCTTGCCGTGGGTGGCGTCGCCGATGATGGGGTGGGCGATGTGCTTCAGATGACGGCGCAGCTGGTGGCGGCGGCCGGTGTGAGGCGTCAGCTCCAGCAGGCTGTAGCGGCTGCTGGGGTAGCGTTCCACCTCGATCGGCAGTTCGATGCGCGCCAGCGTGCGGTAGTCGGTGACGGCGGTCTGCGGCGCGGTGTCCACGGTTTCGCCTATCCATTCCAGATCGTCCGGGCGGCGGCTCAAGGGGTAGTCGATGCGGCCGGCGTCGTCGCTGTAGCCGCGGACCACGGCGACATAGCGCTTGTCCACCTGCTGGCGTTCGAACTGCCAGCTCATTTCGCGGCACATGTCCTTGTCCAGCGCGAACAGCAGCACGCCGGAAGTGCCCTTGTCCAGCCGGTGCACCGGGTAGACCCGCTGGCCGATCTGGTCGCGCAGCAGCTGCACGGCGAAGCGGGTTTCGTTGCGGTCCAGCGCGGTGCGGTGCACCAGCAGGCCGGAGGGCTTGTGAATGGCGATCAGCCGGTCGTCGCGGTAAAGAATGGGCAGCATGGGGCGGCTTGAAGCGGGTGGGGAAGGCCGGCATTGTAGGCGTTGCCGGCCGGCTTTGGAAGGCGCGCGGGCGACGGGCGATGCCCTTGTGCTGTAGTTTTATGTCTTACGCTTCCATTACGCGAAAACAACAGCGTTTTGTCATGCTATTGGCGTTTTTGTGCGCGGGCTCGGGCTTTGCCGGCTTTCGTTGCGACATGATATTTCAAAGTAGAGAGGAAGTTGTTTACAGGCCATGGGTGCGTCATTACAATTCGCCGCGCTCAAACAAGAATGACAGGGCGGCGTCTGTGCCGATTGCGATCCCGTTTGCCACGGGATGGCGGCAGGACCGCATCCGCGCAACCAGGCGTGTAGTTGCGACGCTACATGACAAAGGGTTGGCGGGCGCTTTGCTTCGCTGCACGACACGGGAACCACAGGGGGTGATCGACGTGCGGGTTGACCAACAAACTCCATAGAGTCATAGAGATGAAAATCCAGCTGAAACGAATGAGCTTTGCCGTAGCGGCCGCGGTGTTGTCCACTTCCGCCTTCGCCAAAGAATTCTCGCCCGCCGTGGTCTACGACATGGCCGGCAAGTTTGACAAGAGCTTCAACGAGTCCGCGTACAACGGCGCCGAGCGTTTCAAGAAGGAATTCAAGATCAACTACCGCGACGGCCAGATCGCGTCCGAAGCCCAGAAAGAACAGCTGCTGCGCAATATGGCGCGCCGCGACGCCGACATCGTGGTGGCCATCGGCTTCTCTTTCACCCAGGCGGTGGAAACCGTGGCCAAGGAGTTCCCCAAGGTCAAGTTCACTCTGATCGACGCCGTGGCAAAAGGTTCCAACGTTCAGAGCATTGTGTTCAAGGAACAAGAAGGCGCCTTCCTGACCGGCGTGGCCGCGGCGATGGCCTCCAAGAGCGGCAAGGTGGGCTTTGTCGGCGGCATGGACGTGCCGCTGATCCGCGCCTTCGGCTGTGGCTATGTGCAGGGCGTGAAGTTCACCAACAAGAACGCCAGCGTGATCCAGAACATGACCGGCACCACTCCGCAGGCCTTCAACGACCCGGCGCGAGGCACTGAGCTGGCCAAGAGCCAGTTCGACCGCGGCGTGGACGTGGTGTTCGCCGCCGCCGGCGGCACCGGCCTGGGCGTGCTGCAAGCCGCCAAGGCCGCCGGCAAGTACTCCATCGGCGTGGACAGCAACCAGAACCATCTGTACCCGGGTTCGGTGCTGACCTCCATGGTCAAGCGCGTGGACGTGGCGGTGTTCAACACCTTCAAGAACGCCAAGAACGGTTCCTGGAAGCCGGAAGTCAAGGTGCTGGGCCTGAAGGAGGCCGGCGTGGATTGGGCGCTGGACGTCAACAACCGCAAAGTGATCACTCCGGCGATGGAGAAGAAGATCAACGCGGCCAAGGCGGACATCATCGGCGGCAAGATCAAGGTGGTGGATTACCGCGCCAACAACAGTTGCCCGATGCAATAAGCTGAGCTGAGTTTTCCCTGATCCGTTTCGGGGACGCAGGCACGATGCATTCCATCGTGCCTGTTTGTTCATGCCGGAGCGGAATCAGGTTGACCCTAACCAGGGAATATGAATAAGCATGACCGAGTTTGCCATTGAGCTGGCGGGCATCAACAAGAGTTTTGGTGCCGTCAAAGCCAACCGCGACGTCTCGATGAAAATCGCCAAGGGCACCGTCCATGGCGTCATCGGCGAAAACGGGGCCGGTAAATCCACGTTGATGAGCATTCTGTACGGCTATTACCAGGCCGACAGCGGCGCCATCCGGGTGAACGGCAAGGAAGCGCCGATCCGCAACAGCCAGGAAGCCATCGCGCTGGGGATAGGCATGGTGCATCAGCATTTCATGCTGGTGGACACCTTTACCGTGCTGGAAAACATCGTGCTGGGCGCCGAAGGCGGCCTGGTGCTGAAGAAGGGGCTGGACGAGGCCCGCGAGCATCTGAAAGAGCTCAACCGCAATTACTCGCTGGAGGTGGATCCGGACGCGCTGGTGGGCGATCTGGGCGTGGGCCTGCAGCAAAGGGTGGAAATCCTCAAGGCGCTGTACCGCGGCGCCGACGTGCTGATTCTGGACGAGCCCACCGCGGTGCTGACGCCGCAGGAAGCCGACCACCTGTTCCACATCCTGCGTTCGCTGAAAGCGCAGGGCAAGACCGTGATCCTGATCACCCACAAGCTGCGCGAGGTGATGGACATCACCGACGGCGTCAGCGTGATGCGCGCCGGCACCGTGGTGGCCAATGTCGCCACCTGCGACGTGGACAAGGAAAAGCTGGCGGACTTGATGGTGGGCCGCAAGGTCAGCCTGAAAGTGGACAAGGCCGAGCGCGAGCCGGGCGCGGCGGTGCTCAGCGTCAAGAATCTGTGCCTGACCGACGCGCGCGCGGTCAAGCTGCTGGACCAGCTGAATTTCGAAGTGCGCGCCGGCGAGATCGTCGGCATCGCCGGCGTGTCCGGCAATGGCCAGTCCGAACTGTTGGAAGTGCTGGCCGGCATGCTGGAGCCTAGCGCCGGCGAGATGGTCTACAAGGGCGAGGACCTGCTGCGCCGCCGTTGCGGCGGCGAGCCGCGCGCCGCGCTCTACCGCAAGCTGGGCATCGCCCACGTGCCGGAAGACCGCTCGCGAGAGGGCCTGGTCAAGGCCTTCTCCAGCTATGAAAACGCCATTCTCGGCTATCACGGCGAAACCGGCCTGGGCCGCGGCCCCTGGTATTCGCGCAAGCGGCTGCTGGCGCGCACCCGCGACTTCATTCAGCAATTCGACATCCGCCCGGGCAATCCGCTGCTGCGCGTGGGCCTGCTCTCCGGCGGCAATCAGCAGAAAGTGGTGCTGGCGCGTGAAATCCACGCCAATCCGGACCTGTTGCTGATCGGCCAGCCGACGCGCGGCGTCGACATCGGCGCGATTGAATTCATTCACAAGCGGCTGGTGGAACTGCGCGACGAGGGCAAGGCCATTTTGCTGGTCTCGGTTGAATTAGAAGAAATCCTGGCGCTGGCCGACCGCATCCTGGTCATGGCCGGCGGACAGATCTCCGGCGAAGTGGCGGCCAAGGACGCCGACACCATTTCGCTGGGCCTGCTGATGGGGGGGCACAAGCATTGAAATTCGGACAACCTTCCACCTTGCCGCGCTGGGCGCAGCTGACGGTGCTGCCGGCGCTTAATCTGATGGCGGCGCTGCTGGTGACCGGCCTGGTCACCTGGATGATAGGCGAAGACCCTTGGGAATGCCTGAAGCTGCTGATCAACGGCGCCTTCGGCTACGGCGAGGGCATAGGCTACACCCTGTTCTACACCACCGGCTTCATCTTCACCGGTCTCGCGGTGGCCACCGCCTTCCACGCCGGCCTGTTCAATATCGGCGGCGAAGGCCAGACCTATCTGGCCGGCCTGGGCGTCACCCTGGTGGTGCTGGGCTTCGACCACAGCCTGCCGCCGGCGGTGCTGGTGCCGCTGGCCATCCTGGCGGCGATGGGCTTCGGCGCGGCCTGGGCCTTCGTGCCGGGCTGGTTACAGGCCAAGCGGGGCAGCCACATCGTGGTGACCACCATCATGTTCAACTTCATCGCTTACTCCTTGATGTTGTACCTGATCAGCCATCACTTGATCGAGGCCGGCTCGCAGAACCCGACCACGCGCGAATTCGGCCAGGCGGCCTGGATTCCCGCCATCCATGAAGTGGCGGCGCGCTTTGGCGTGGAGATTCCCACCTCGCCGCTGAACCTGAGCTTCGTGATGTCCTTGCTGGCCGCCGCGCTGTTCTACCTGGTGGTGTGGCATAGCCGCTGGGGCTTCGAACTGCGCACCGTGGGCACCAGCGAACCGGCCGCCCGCTACGCCGGCATGAGCGTCAGCCGCGTCATCATCCTCGCCATGTGCGTGTCCGGCGCGCTGTCCGGCCTGGCCGCGGTCAATGAGCTGATGGGCTCCGCCCACCGCATGAACGTGATGTTCACCAACGGCGTGGGCTTTGTCGGCATCGCCGTGGCGCTGATGGGGCGCAACCACCCGGTGGGCATCATCCTGTCCGCGCTGTTGTTCGGCGCGCTGACCCAGGGCGGTTCCGATCTGTCCTTCGAGAAGCCGATGATCACCCGCGAGATGATCATCTTCATCCAGGGTCTGATCATCCTGTTCTGCGGCGCGCTGGAAAACCTGTTCGAGCCGTTCATCGCCGGCCTGTTCAAGCGCAAGGACGACAAATAATGGAAATCTTCTTCAGTCTGCTCGATTCCACGCTGCGCGTGGCCACGCCGCTGATCCTGGCCGCGATGGCCGGCATGTTCTCCGAACGCTCCGGCGTGGTGGACATCAGCCTGGAAGGCAAGATGCTGGTGGCGGCCTTTGCCGCGGCCGCCGCGGCCTTCGCCACTCAGAACCCGTGGATAGGCATGGCCTGCGGCATCGCCGCCTCGGTGGCGATGGCGATGATCCATGCCTTCGTGTCCGTCACCTACAACGGCAATCAGCTGATTTCCGGCATGGCGCTCAATACCGTCGCCTCCGGCATCACCCCGGTACTGGGCCTGGCCTGGTTCCAGCAGGGCGGCAACACCCCGCAGTTGCCGGACGAGGGCCGTTTCCACGAGATCGCGCTGCCGTTCGCCCATGAGCTGCGCGAGGTGCCGCTGCTGGGCCAGCTGTACAGCAAGCTGCTGTCCGGCCACAGCATCCTGGTGTATCTGACTCTGTTCCTGATCGTGCCGCTGGTGGCCTGGGTGTTGTACAAGAGCCGCTTCGGCCTGCGTCTGCGCGCCGTGGGCGAGAACCCGCACGCGGCGGACACCGCCGGCATCTCGGTGGCCAAGGTGCGCTACACCGCCTTGTTCTGGGGCGGCGTGTTGTGCGGCATCGCCGGCACCTATCTGTCCGTGTACCAGACCGGCAGCTTCATCAAGGAAATGACGGCGGGCAAGGGCTTCCTGGCGCTGGCCGCGTTGATTTTCGGCAAATGGAAGCCGCTGCCGGCGGTGCTGGGCTGCCTGGTGTTCGCTTTCGCCGACGCCATCCAGATCCGTCTGGAAGGCGTGGCGCTGCCGGGCATCGGCCAGATCCCGTCCCAGGCCATCGCGGTGATTCCCTATGTGCTGACCGTCTTGCTGCTGGCGGGCTTCGTTGGCCGCGCGGTGGCGCCCAAAGCGATAGGCATTCCCTTCGTCAAGAGCCGTTGACCGGCTTTTGAGCCAGGTCGGAAACCGCCAGCGGGCTTTGCCCCTGGCGGTTTTTTGTTTTATATCGCATACGGGAACCTTGCCGTCGTTTGTTATTCATAGTGATTCCCAATCTCAACCACCATTGCGTCGCCTGGCGGTTGTTCAGAAAATTTGAATCTTTTGCGCTAATAATTTCGCTATGACGGCAATGGGCGCGCTTTTATGATTAACGGGCATGATAAGTTTTAATCTGCCGCTCATTTGTAATAAGGAATTCGATGCAACGCTACAGTCCGACACAGATAGCCCTGCACTGGCTGATTGCGCTGTTGATCATTGCAGCCCTGATCATGGGCTGGTATTTCAACAGCATGCAAATCACTTCGCCGGCCAGTTTCAAACTGAAAGCCTCTTTGATCGCCTGGCACAAATGGGTGGGCATCAGCGTGCTGGCGCTGGCCGTGCTGCGCCTGGTCTGGCGCGCGCGCCGCGGCGCGCCGGCGCCTTTGCCCGGGCAGCCGGCCTGGCAGCTCAAGGCCGCCGGTCTGATCCACGTGCTGCTGTACGCGCTGATGTTGGCCATGCCCTTGGTGGGCTGGCTGATGAGCTCGGCCAAGGGCTACCCGGTGGTATGGTTCAACCTGGTGCAA
Source organism: Chromobacterium sp. Beijing (assembly GCF_021496765.1). Taxonomy (NCBI): domain Bacteria; kingdom Pseudomonadati; phylum Pseudomonadota; class Betaproteobacteria; order Neisseriales; family Chromobacteriaceae; genus Chromobacterium; species Chromobacterium sp. Beijing. Next base: position 1,751,376 of record NZ_CP053750.1, on the reverse strand, counting down.
TTGCCGGACCTGGTGGACAAGAACGAAGCGCTGGGCCATGTGCTGGGCTGGAGCCACGCGCTGATGGCTTACGCCATCGTCGCCATCGTCGGCCTGCACGCGCTGGCGGCATTGAAACATCACTTTATCGATCGCGACGCCACACTGGCGCGGATGTTGCCGTCCTGTCGCAAAGGAGATCCTCAAGCATGAAATTTCTGACTTCCCTCGCCCTGAGCGCCGCCGTGGCGCTGGCCATGGCGCCGGCCCAGGCCGCGCAAACGCTGAACGCGGCCAAGAGCACGCTGGGCTTTACCTTCAAGCAGATGAACGTGCCCACCGAAGGCCGCTTCAAGAGCTTCGCCGCCAACGTCAGCTTCGACGCCGCCAAGCCGGAGGCCACCAAGGCGGTGTTCACCGTGGACCTGGGCAGCGTGGACGTGGGCAGCGCCGACGGCAACACCACGGTGCGCGGCGCGTCCTTCTTCAATATCGCCAGCCTGCCCAAGGCCACCTTCACCGCCAAATCGGTGAAGGCCCTGGGCGGCGGCAAGTTCGAAACCCGCGGCACCCTGAGCCTGAAGGGCGTCAGCCGCGAGGTGGTGTCCACCTTCACCGCCGCCAGCGCGGGCAATGAAACCACGCTGCAAGGCAGCTTCCCGCTGCAACGCCTGCAGTTCAAGGTGGGCGACGGCGCTTGGGACGACACCGAGGCGATCGCCGATCTGGTGACCGTCAAATACAAATTCGTTCTGACCGGCAAGTGATCTTGCCTTTCTTTACCCTGGAGAAAACCGACGTGACGACCAAAATGAAAACTCTGTTTGCCGCCGTGATGACGCTGGGCGTGCTGGGCAGCGCGCAAGCCGCCCCGGTCACTTACGAAGTGGACAGCTCGCACACCCATGCCGGCTACTCGCTGAGCCACCTGGGCTTTTCCACGCTGAGCGGCCGTTTCAACGACACCAAGGGCACCGTGGTGCTGGACCAGGCCAAGAAAACCGGCTCGGTGGACATCGTGATCAAGACCGCCAGCCACGACAGCGGCTGGGCGGCGCGCGACAAGCACATCGCCAGCCCGGACTTCCTGGACGTTGAGAAGTACCCGACCATCACGTTCAAATCCGACAAATTCACCTTCAACGGCGACAAGCTGGCGGCGGTGGACGGTCAACTGAGCCTGCACGGCGTGACCAAGCCGGTGACGCTGACGGTGACCAACTTCAAGTGCGTGGATTCCCATCCGATGGCCAAGAAGCCGTGGTGCGGCGCCGACGCCACCGCCACCATCAAGCGCAGCGAGTTCGGCGTGGGCGCTTACGCGCCGGCGGTGGGCGACGATCTGCAGCTGAACATCACCATCGAAGCCGGCAAGAAGTAAGCGGATTCGATAAAGCGCCGGAGACCTTGCCCGGCGTCAAAAAAACCCGAGTCGAAAGACTCGGGTTTTTTTATGGACGCCGTTGCGGGGGATCAGGTCAGGCCCAGCACGATGGGGGCCAGCCAATCGGACAGCCACATCACCAGCAGGGGGCTGATCACGGTCATGCCGCCGAACACCGTCCAGGGCAGACGCGCTTCCGGCTGACGGCGCATCACGTACAAGAGCGCGCGGTAACAGGCGTAGCTGACGACCATGATCAGCGGCGGAGCCATCAGGTAGGACAGCAGCGGCCGCCAGTCCAGCAAGCGTGAAAAAGCGACGATGCCCAGATGCAGGCTGAGCTGGCTGGCCATCAGCGCCGCCAGCTGCGGCTGGCGTTCGGGGAAGGCCAGGCCAAGCCGGCTGACCCGCAAGCTGCTGGCGGACCACAGCACGGCGGCGATGCCCAGCCAGGCGTAGGCGTAACAGAAGGGCAACAACACCGGCGACAGCACGGTGAGGAAGGGGTCCGCGCGGAAGATCAGCGCCAGGATGAAGAAGGACGCCGCGAAGCATAGCTGGGCGATGCCGTCGCGGCTGGCAATCAAGCGCCACAGAATGTGCAGGTAGAACAGCGCGACCAGAACGAGCAGGAACCAACCGGTGGGCGTCGCCGTCATTGAGCCTCCAGTACGCGGACCAGGACGGCGGACACCTGCTCGCCTATCTGGGCCAGGTAGTGGGTGTGCATGTCGAAGGTGAAGCGTTGCGGATCGTCCGACGCCAGCGCCAGCAGGCCGAAGGCCTGGCCCTTGCCGTCGCGCAGCGCCAGTTGGGCGAAGGACTGCAATACCGGCGCGGCCGGGAACCAGGCCAGCACGTCGTCGTTGACGTAGGGGCCGCAATAGGGCGCGGACAGATTGCGAGCCAGCGCGGCCACCTCGCTGCGGGCGTCGTAGGCCGGGCCGGCGGACTCCGCCGCCGGATGCCACAGCCGCAGCGCCACGCGCTTCAGCTTGAAATGCTCGGCGAAGCAGGCGGGCAGCGCGTTCAGCACGTCTTGCAGGCTCAGGCAGGCTTGCAGCGTCAGCGCCAATTGATGGGCGCTGGCGATGATGCGGTCGTTGGCTTCGCTGTGACGGATCAACTGCTGCAAACGCGATTCCAACTGGCGGTTGCGGTCCTTCAGGTCCAGCATTTGGCGTTCCGCCAGCGAGACCACCACGCGGTCTTGCGGCGCGCCGCCCGGCTTCAGGCCGAGTCTTTCGGCATGGTGGGCGAGAAAGTCCGGGTGTTGGTCCAAAAACGCCAGCACATCATCTGTCTGCATGATTCATAACCCCCTATACGGCTGTGTTGTTGTTGCGAGCCCGCCGCCGTTTGCCGGCGGCGGGCCGTTAAATCTCGATTTCGCCCTGGAACACGGTGACGGCGGGGCCGGTCATGGTGACCGCGGCGTCGTCGGCCGGCCATTCCACCGTCAGTTCGCCGCCGCGGGTGTGCACCCGCACGCGCCGGTCCAGCAGGCCGCGGCGGATGCCGGCCACCACCGCCGCGCAGGCGCCGGTGCCGCAGGCCAGCGTTTCGCCGGCGCCGCGTTCGAACACGCGCAGACGGATTTCATCGCGGGCGAGCACCTGCATGAAGCCGGCGTTGACCCGTTCCGGGAAGCGGGGATGGTTTTCGATGGCCGCGCCGACGCGCGTCACCGGAGCCAAGGCTACATCTGCGACTACCTGCACCGCGTGGGGGTTCCCCATCGACACCACGCTGACCGACAAGGTCGCATCCTCGACTTGCAAATCGTGACATACCGCCTCGCGCTCGGCCTGGAACGGAATCTCGTCCGGAGCGAAGCGCGGCCGGCCCATGTCCACCCGGGCCTGGCCGTCGCCCAGATACTCCGGCGCGATCACGCCCTTGGCGGTTTCCACCCGGATCCGCGATTTGGCGGTGAGGCCGCGGTCGGACACGAATTTGGCGAAGCAGCGCGCGCCGTTGCCGCATTGCTCCACCTCGCCGCCGTCGTTATTGAAGATGCGGTAGCGGAAATCGTTGTCCGGTGAGCGCGGGGGCTCCACCAGCAGTAATTGATCGAAGCCGATGCCGAAGTGGCGATCCCCCAGCTGACGGATGCGCTCCGCGCTCAGGGGAATGGTTTGACTCACGCCGTCGACAACCATGAAGTCGTTGCCGAGGCCGTGCATTTTGGTGAAGTGCAATTTCATTGGCGCGCCAGATCCTGCGTAAACAAGCGGCCCGCTATCGGGCCGGCGGTCGGGCGGCGGGCCGCGCGCGCGGAAGCGCGGACGGGGCGTCGCCGCCAATAAGGCAGGTTAGCACAGTGGCGTAGATAGAGGTACAGGCGCGCGCTCAGGCGCTGCTCAGCGGCTTGCCGGGCGGGGCGCCCGCGCCGGCGTAGGCCTGCAGGGCCGCGCTGGACGCGGCCGTCTGCGGCATGGCTTCGCCGCCGGCTTGAACTGCGGCGGCTTGCGCGTCGGCGGCGGCGGCCTGGCCGGCGTCGTCGATCAGCGAGCCGGACGAAGATGCCGGCGCGTCTTGTCCGGTGGCGAGTTTGAGAGTGTCCTCGGCGGCGTCGCCGGACTGGCTGAGCTTGAGCTGCATTTGCATCAGCAGCAGCCGGACCAGCGTCGCCATGTCCAGGCGTGGATGGCTGGTTTGAGCGGGCTCCGGCGTCGGCTCCGGGGCGGCCGGCGCAAGTTCGGGGTCGAAGGCGGCGGCGTCCGCGGCGCGGGGCCTTGGGGAGAGGGAGGGCGGCGTTATCGGCGTGGAATGGATTTTCATTTCAACGGTAAAAATAATAAGCCGGACCCGGCTTAAACCGAGGTCCGGCGGGAAAAGGGCGCTCAGCCCGCGGAAGCTTGAGTCTGGCCGGCGTCGCCGCTATTGGCCTGGTAGGCCGCCAGCGCCGCCTGAACCTGAGCGCCGCCATGGTGATGGTGGCGATGGTGAGGCGGCTGGTTTTGCGCCGCCGTCTGCAAGCTTTGCTGCAACTGCTGGTAATCCTGCTGCGCCTGCTTAAGGTTGCCGCTGCCCAGATCCTGGCCCAGGTTGTTGAACAGCGAGTTGGGCGATGAGGCCGAGGAAGCGCCGCTCAGCGCGCTTAAGGCGTCGTCGGCGTCGCTATTGCCCGAACCGCCGAAGCTGGCCGCCTGCAACTGGCTCAGCATCTGCTGGAACAGCACGGCCAGATCGCCGTTGCCGCCGGCATTGCTGGCTGACGCGTCACCGGCGCTGGCGACGCTGCCGTCGGTCTGCATGGAGTTGATCAGGCTGGCGAAGTCCTGGCCGCCGGCGTTGGCGGCGTTTGAGCCGCTTGTCGCGCCGCCGGACGCCGCGGACTGCAGGCTGGCGAGGGCTTGCTGCGCGCCGCCCAGATCGCCTTGCCGCACGTCGTTGATCATGGTCTGGAAATCCTGGCGGCGCTGCTGGTGAACGGCTTTACGTTGTTGCCAGGCGTTGCCGCCGGCGTCGATGCCGCTGGTATTGCTGACTGACATGAATGTTCTCCCGCAAAGTCATGATGGAGTTGTCGGTCGTGAGCCTCACGGAGCAGCTCGACTTCCATTGCCGGCCTGGTTCTGACGTTTTGCCGGCGCGGGCGGCAATCCATGCCGCCGTGGCGGAGAGAATTGCCGTCTGGCGGCGAGTTTGGCCTGTTTTCCCGTCAGAACAAGGGCTTGACCCGTTGCCAGTTGCAAACGGCGTGCCAGCCTTGCGGGGAGATTCTGTTAATTTCCGTGAGACAGGCAGTCTCGTTCGGATGGTCTTGTTATAAACAAGTCAGCCCTCTGAACCGCCGGGATGCCGTCATGCGTTTTGCCATTACCTTGTCCGATCGCTTCAAGCCGGTGCTGGACGTGTTCCTGCACGCCGGCTGGCAGCCGTTGAAGTTGTTCTGCACCCCGGTGGACCATCGCATGCATCACCACAAGGAGTCGCTGGCGGCGGCGGAGCGCCTGGGCGTGCCGGTGCAGCTGTCGCGGATGCGCGAGCGCGATTTGCTGGAGCTGGCGGAGCAGGATTGCGAAGTCCTGCTGGTGGCCAGCTACAACTGGCGGGTGCCGGACTGGGAGCCTTATCTGAATTACGCGGTCAACTTCCATCCGTCGCCGCTGCCCATCGGCCGCGGGCCTTACCCCATGGTGAAGGCGATCCTGGACGGCCATAGACAATGGGGCTGCAGCTGTCACCAATTGACCCGGGAAATGGACGCCGGCGATGTGCTGGCGCAGGAGCAGTTCGCGCTGAGGCCGGATGAAACTCATGAATCGCTGGACGCGAAACTGCAACTGGCGCTGTACCGGCTGGCGGGGCGAGTGGCCGGCGACTTCGCCTCCTTATGGGATCAGGCCCAGCCGCAAGGCGAAAACAGCAGCTATTGGCCGCTGTGGCGGGACGAAGAACGGGTGTTGGATTTCAGCCTGCCGGTGGAGGACGTCATGCGTCGAGTGCGCGCCTTCGGCGATTTCGAATGCCTGGCCGCGGTCAACGGCGTCACCGTGCACGTGCACCGCGCGCAAGGCTGGCGAGAGAGCCACGCTTACCCGCCGGGCTCCTTGATCCTGTCCAATGCGCTGAGCCTCCTGGTGGCCGCCGCCGACGGCATGGTGCTGATCAGCGAATGGAGCCTGAACCCGCCCGGCGGCGTCAGCGGCCGGCTGAGGGGGTGAGGTGAGGCGGTGTAGACCTTCGCTGAAATTTTTTTCATTGGCCACCTAAACTTTTTATCGATCGCCTAGATAAGACTCTCCGAACAGTCCAATTTCCGGGGGTCAGCATGGTTGCAGTGGTGGCGGGTGTGGGTTTGGGTTTGCAGAACAGTTCGTTGGCGGCCTTGGGCGGGCAGGGTCAGTTGGGCGAGGCCGCCTTCGGCCGCGGCGGCGAACGGGTCTACGTCAACGCCGGCAACGGCAACCTGGTGCTGCAGCGCCGCGACGAATTCCTCGCCGGCAACGGGCTGCCGATCCAGCTGGTCCGCACCTATAACAGCCAGGGGCAGAGCGGCGACGCCGGCAACTGGCGCCTGGGCTACAGCCGCCAGCTGTTCGACTTCAGCGGCGCCCCGGGCAGCGCCGGCTCGCAACTGCGCCGTCAGGCCGAGGACGGCAGCGACACCCTGTACCGCTACGACGCGGCGCGCGGCCTCTACCTGGCGCAAGGCGCCGCCGGGGCCGAAGACACCGTGCGCTGGGACGGCCAGGCCTGGATCTGGACCGACGGCGACAGCCAGAGCCAGGAGCGCTACGACAGCGCCGGCCGGCTGCAGCAAGTGCAAAGCCGCGACGGCCAGACCGTCGCGCTGGGCTATGACGATGCCGGCCGCATCGTCAGCCTGCGCAGCGCCGATGGCGAGACGCTGTTCATCGACTACGACGCCCAGGGCCATCTGAGCCAGCTGCGCAGCGTGTACCGTGACGGCGAGCAGAACAAGACCCTGACCCGCACCCGCTACGGCTACGACGAGCAGAACCGGCTGAGCAGCGTCACCACCGACCTCAGCCCCGACGACAACAGCGTCGCCGACGGTCAGGTCTACACCACCCGCTATGTGTACGACGGCGCCAGCCAGCGGCTGGCCAGTCTGCAGCAGAGCGACGGCAGCCGGCTGGACTTCGCTTATGCGCAGGTGGACGGCGATTACCGCGTGCTCAGCGTCAGCGACGTGCGCGGCGAGCAGACGCTGACCACCACCTTCGACTACGACGCCGCGGGGCAGCGCACCGTGGTCCGCGACGCCGCCGGACTGCGCACCGAACTGAACTACCGCGACGGCCTGCTGCAACGGGTGGCCGGCGGCGGCGTCGAGCAACGCTTCGACTACGACGGCCACGGCCGGGTCAGCGCGATCACCGACGGCCGCGGCCAAACCGCCCGTTTCGACTACGACGCCGCCGGCAACCGCGTCGGCGTGCGCGACGCGCAGAACCAGCAGACCCGACGCCGTTACAACGCCCAGAACCAACTGCTGAGCGAAACCGTCGACGGCGCCGGCACCCGGCGCAACGTCTATGACGCCAGCGGCCTGCGGCTGCGCTTCAGCCTCAGCGCCGAAGGCCGGGTGGAAGAGCGCCGCTACGACGCCCAGGGCCGCGAAGTCAGCCGGCTGCTGTACCAGGGCGGCGTGTTTGCCGGCGCTGACGACGCCACCGGCGAAGCCGAACTGCAAGCCTGGGCGGCAAAGCAGGACCTGTCCCGCGTCGAACGCAGCGACACCGGCTACGACCTGCGCGGTCTGGTGGCCAGCACCACCCGCTACGCCACCCTGGACGCCGAGGGCAAGGGCGTGGCCGACGGCCGGCACAGCAGCGTGCGCTACGTCTACGACCCGGCGGGCAATCTGCTGCAGAAGCTGGACGGCGTCAGCGGCGCGGTGCTGGCCGACTACCTCTACGACGGCCTGAACCGCGTGGTGCGCAGCCGGGACGGCGCGGGCGTGGCCACCACCACCGTCTACCAGGACGCGCAGCGGCAGACCCGGGTCAGCCTGAGCAACGGCCTGAGCACGGTGAGCAGCTACGATGCGGCCGGCCAGTTGCTGGCCGTGGTGCAGCAAGACGCTGGCGGCCCGCTGGGCACCGCGCGCAGCGAATACAATGCGCGCCACCAGCCGGTCAGGCTGATCGACGCCAACGGCGCGGCCAGCGTCCTGCTCTACGACGAACGCGGCCGCAAGGTCGGCCAGATCGATCCTGCCGGCGACGTCACCGAATGGCGCTACAACGGCAACGACCAGATCATCGCCAGCCTGCGCTACGCGACCCGGATCGACATCGCCCGGCTGAGCGGCGACCCGGCGGCGCTGTCGCTGGCCGCGCTGCGTCCGGCGGCGAATCCGGCGGAAGACCGTATCGAACGCCGGCTATACGACAGCCTGGGCCGCCTGATCCAAACCATAGACGCCGAAGGCGGCGTCGAGCGCCACCAATACGACGCCGCCGGCCGGCTGACCAGCAGCACCCGCTACGCCACGCGGCTGAGCGCCGAACAACTGGCGGCGCTGGCGAGCCAGCCCGGCGAACTGGACCCGTCCGACGCCCAACTGCAGCCGACGGCCGATCCGGCCGGCGACCGCGTCAGCCGCCGCTACTACGACCGCGACGGCCTGCTGCTGGCCAGCCTGGACGGCGAAGGCTATCTGAGCGAAACCCGCTACGACGGCGCCGGCCGCGCGATCGAAACCGTGCGCTACGCGCAGCGCGCCCGCGCCGGCGACACGCTGGAGGCCCTGCGCCCGGCCAGCGACGGCGCCGACCAACGCACGCGCAGCCTGTACGACGGCGCCGGCCGGCTGGTGGGCCGGATCGACGCCGAAGGCTACCTCGACGAAACCGTTTACGACGCCCAAGGGCGCATTGCGCAAACGATACGCTACGCCACCCGCGTCGGTGGCGGCGACACGCTGGCCGCGCTGCGCCCGGCGGCCGACCGCAACGACCGCCAAGTGCAGCGCCAATACGACGCCGCCGACCGGCTGCTGCGCGAAGAACACCGGCCGAGCGGCCTGATCGTCCGCTACCAATACGACGCCCAAGGCCAAGTGATCGCCGTCACCCGCCAGGCCGGCGACGACGCGCGCAGCCAGCTCAAGCGCTACGACAGCCAGGGCCGGGTGACGCAAGAACTGGCCGGCGAAGGCGCCCAAGCGCTGGCCGCGCTCGGCGCCGACGCCGGCGCCCCGCAAATCGACGCCGTCTGGGCGCGCTGGGGCACCCGCCACTACTACAACGCCGGCGGCCAACGCACCGCCAGCCTGGGCCCCGACGGCCAGGGCGGCGCCGGCGCGCGCACCCTGTACTACTACGACGCCGCCGGCCGCCTCAGCCACACCCTCAACAGCCTGGGCGAAATCAGCGAAGTGCGCTACAACGCCTTCGGCGACGTCGTCGCCACCCAGCGTTACGCCACCCGGCTCGGCGCCGGCGCGCTGGCCGCGCTGAACGGCGGCAACCAAAGCGGCCTGCCCGGCGGGCTGAGCAGCGAGGCCGACCGCCTCGAAACCAGCCAATACAACCGGCTGGGCCAACGCCTCGCCGCCGGCGACCGGCTGGAAGCCGAACGCGAACAATGGCGCTACAACGCCTTCGGCGAAGCCGTGGCTTACCGGCAGCGGCTGGACGCCGCGCGCAGCAGCGTGCAGACCAGCGCCTACGACCGGCGCGGCCTGCTGCAAAGCCAGACCCGCGACGCCGAAGGACTGGCGCTGGGATCAAGCTCGAGCTACGACGCCTTCGGCCGGCAGACCGAGCGCGTCGACGCCAACGGCCACCGCAGCCGGATCGACTACGACAAACTGGGCCGCCAGATCAGCGTCCAGGACCCGCAAGGCGGCCGTCAAAGCCACGCCTACGACGCCTTCGGCCGGGTGCTGCGCCAGATCGACGCGCTGGGCCGCGCCACCACCACCGCCTACGACGAAGCCAGCGGCCGCGTCACCGTCACCCAGGCGGACGGCGTCCAGACCATCACCCAGAAGAACGGCCACGGCGACACCGTGCAACTGATCGACGGGCTGGGTCAGGCGACGATCTACCAATACAACCGCGACGGCCAAGTGCTGAGCACCACCACGCCGGCGGGAACCACCCGTAGCGGCTACGACAGCGCCGGTCATCAGATCGAGAGCGTCGACGCCAACGGCACCCGCACCGTCTACCAATACGACGCGGCGGGCCGGGTGCTGCAACGCACCGTGGACCCGGACGGCCTGAAGCTGAGCAGCCGCACCGAATACGACGCGGAGGGCCGCGTACTGCGGCAAACCGAGCCCAACGGCCGGGTGACCGAACAGCGCTACGACGCGGCGGGCCGGCTGCACAGCCTGATCGTCGATCCGGACGGGCTCAAGCTGACGACCACCTACGGCTACGACGCCCAGGGACGGCAGATCCGGGTGACGGAAGCGGCGGGGACGGCGCAGGCGAAGACCACCGAATACGAATACGACGGCGCTGGTCGTCGGGTGCGGGAGACGGTGGACCCGGAGGGGCTGAAGCAGAGCACGGTGTACCAATACGACGGCCAGGGCAATGTGGTGTCCAAGACGGATGCGGCGGGCAAAATTGCTCGCTACGTGTATGACGTTGTGGATCGCCAGACTTTTAGCATTGATGCTGCAGGCTATGTGACCGAACGCATCTACGACGCCGTCGGCAATGTCGTCGAAACCCGGCGTTACGCCGACAAACTCGACGCCAGCGCGCCGCGAGGCCCGACAGCGACCACCCACAGCGGCAAACAGGCGGTACGCATCGGGCATCAGGCCGGCACCAACAATGCGATCAACCACGACATCGGCCGTTTCCAAAAGGGCGACACCGTTACCGCCAGCGTTTGGTTCAAAACCGACAGCGAGACCAAGGGGCATCTGTTTCTGGGCAATCTGGGCGGCTCCCAGCCCTATAACAACGCTGTCGAGAGCATCGAGTATGGCAACGACGGCTGGCGTAAGCTGACGGTCAGCCGCACGTTGAGTGAAGACCTGGCCCTCAACATCCATATCTACGGCCCTCGAGATGGCGCACCGAATCCGGCGGGCCACTCGGTGTTCTACGACGATTTGAGAGTGGAGAGCGTACAGCGCGGCGTGGTGCTGATCGATGGTTTCGAAGATGGCATCAACGGTTGGCATAAAGATGGCACCAGCGAACTGAGCGTGGCCAGCGTGCCGTTGAGTTCGGAAGATTGGACCGATGCGACGCTGCGGCAATATCTGAGCAGCCGGCCGGGCGGGGTGCAGCAACGGAGCCGTACGGTTTACGACACAGTGGGACGCGCCACCTACAGTCTCGATGGCGAAGGCTATGTGACCGAACGCGTCTACGACGCCGTCGGCAATGTCGTCGAAACCCGGCGTTACGCCGACAAACTCGACGCCAGCGCGCCGCGAGGCCCGACAGCGACCACCCACAGCGGCAAACAGGCGGTACGCATCGGGCATCAGGCCGGCACCAACAATGCGATCAACCACGACATCGGCCGTTTCCAAAAGGGCGACACCGTCACCGCCAGCGTTTGGTTCAAAACCGACAGCGAGACCAAGGGCATCTGTTCCTGGGCAATCTGGGCGGCTCCCAGCCCTATAACAACGCTGTCGAGAGCATCGAGTATGGCAACGACGGCTGGCGTAAGCTGACGGTCAGCCGCACGCTGAGTGAAGACCTAGCCCTCAACATCCATATCTACGGCCCTCGAGATGGCGCGCCGAATCCGGCCGACCATCCGGTGTTCTACGACGATCTGAGAGTGGAAAGCGTGCAGCGCGGCGTGGTGCTGATTGACGGTTTCGAAGACGGCATTAATGGCTGGCATAGAGATGGCGTGAGCGAGCTGAGCGTGGCCAGCGTGCCGCTGAGTTCGGAAGATTGGACCGATGCGACGCTGAGGCAATATCTGAGCAGCAGGCCGGGTGGGGTGCAGCAACAGAGTCGCATCGTTTACGACGCTGCCGGGCGGCAGCGCTTTGCGATCGATCCTCAGGGCTACCTGACGGAAACGCGCTACGGCGCGGCGGGTCAAGTCATTCAGACCCGGCGTTACGCGCAGGCCTTGAGCCTGGATCGTTCCCTTAGCCTGGCTCAACTCGAAGCCATGACGGCTCAGGCGTCCAGCCCTCCCACCTTCAACGGTACCGCGGGTACCCAGGACAACGGCCGTCTTCACCTTATCAGCAAGTCGGAAACCGGCGGCAGTTGGGCCTCCCTCAACAGCGTGCGGCAAATGCCGGCGGGTAGCGCTTACCAGTTCGACCTGACGCCGAACCAGATTCAGTCTTCGCTGCATGCGATGCTAGAGAACGTGGGGGGTAAAACCGCACGTCTGGCGATCCTGCTCCAGCCCGACGGCCTCGTCTACGCCCAAATCGCCAACGCCAACGACCAATGGCGCGCCGTGCCGATGGGGGCGTACCAGGCGGGCGTCACCTACACTGTTGAACTGACGACGAACAAGACCGGCGGAACCATACACTTCTACCCCAAAGGCGGCGATCGCCGGCAAGGCTACCGCTATGACGTCACGGGTGAGTATGACTGGTCCACCGTGCAACTGCGCTTTGCGACCCAGCGCGACCCTGGCTTGACGGTGGAAACCACTGCCGATATCGACAATATCGAAGAGCGGGGCTTGAAGCGCAGAGCACCTCCTATGCTTACGACGCCGCCGGCCGCCTGATCGGCGAAACTCGCGGCGACGGCAAACAGCAGGCCAGCACCACCTACCAGCTGGACGCCTTGGGCAAACGCATCGTCGAAACCGACGCGGGCGGCCACACCACCTGCCGCGACTACGACCTGCTCGGCCGGCTGACCCGCGAAACCGACGCGCTGGGCGGCGTCACCGTCACCGAATACGACGCGGCCGGCAACGCGGTCAAGATCACCGACCCGCGCGGCTACAGCGGCTACAACTATTACGACGCGCTGGGCCGCCAGACCCTGCACATCGATCCCGAAGGCTACGCCACCGCCACCGAGTACGACGCGCTCGGTCAGACCACCCGCATCACCCGCTACGCCCAGCGCGTCGACACCGCCGCGCTCAAACCCGGCCTGACGCCGACCCTGATCGTCGATGCCCAGCGCGACGCGGTGACCCGGATCGAACACGATGCGCTGGGACGGCAAACCGTCCTCACCGACGCCGAAGGCGGCATCGAGCGGATGGAGTACGACGGCCTGGGCAACAAGACCGCCTACACCAACCAACTGAATGGCGGCTATCGTTACGTCCACGACGCGCAGGGTCGGGTACTCAAAGAGACCAGTCCGCTGGGCATCGTCAAACGCTTCGAATACGATGGCTTCGGCAACCGCACGCTGCAAGTGGAAGCCGAAGGCAAGCCGGAGCAGCGCACCACCCGCTACCAATACGACGCCAATAACCGGCTGATCCGCCAGACCGGCGACGCGCTGCCGATCTACACCCTGGACGGCGGCGAAGCCACGGTCAGCCCCAGCCAAAGCTGGCGCTACGACGCCGCCGGCCGGCAGATCGAATTCACCGACGCCAACGGCAAGATCACCCGCAGCCGCTACGACGCGCTGGGGCGCAAGGTGGCGGAGCGCAACGGCGACGGCGTGTTGAGCGAATGGGACTACGACGCGGCGGGGAACGTCCTCGTCCAGCGCGTCTACGCCAGCCCGGTGGGCCTGTCGGCGGACGGCGGCGTGCCGGCGCCGGCGAATGCCGACGTTCGCGAAACCCGCTACGTCTACGACGGCAACAACCGCCTGATCGAAACCCGCCTGCCGGCGCAAAGCGTCGGCCAGGGCACGGCCAACGGCGGCTACACCGAGTCAACCCAAGACCTGATCAGCCGCCAGCGCTACGACGCCAACGGCAACCTGATGGAAAGCATTGACGCCCGCGGCGGCAGCCAACGCCACTACTACGACCGCGCCGGCCGCAAACGGCTGAGCGTCGACGCCGCAGGCTACGTCACCGCCTGGGACTACGACGCCGCCGGTCGGGCCATCCGCGAAACCCGCTACGCCAGCGCCCTGAGCGGCGCTTACGACAGCGCCACCCCGCTGGACACGCTGCGTCAGCAACTCAAGCCCCACGCCGACGACCGCGTGCGCGAAACCGACTACGACCAGATGGGCCGCATCAGCGTCGAGCGCAGCCTCGGCGTCCAGATAGCCAGCGCCGACGGCCAAAGCCAGAACGTGGTCACCGCGACCACCCGCTACCAGTACAACGCGCTGGGCAAGGTGACGCAAAAGACCGACGCCGCCGGCCAGGTCACCGACTGGCGTTACGACGCGCAAGGCCGGGAAACCCGACGTCAGGACGCCGCCTATACCGACTACGAAGGCCGCAGCGTGCGGCCGACCAGCGACAGCGAATACAACGGCCTGGACCAGCTCAGCCGCCAGATCCGTCGCGGCCTGGACGAGGCCAGCGAAGCCGACGACCAGATCGTGCGCTATCAATACGGCGCCGGCGGCCGGCTACTGAGCCAGACCGACGCGATGGGCAATGGCATCCGTTACGACTACGACGCCGCCGGTCAACTGACCCGCAGCCAGCGGGCGCGGCGCCAGGCCGACGGCAGCGAAGTCAACGACGTGACCGGCTACCGCTACGACGCGGCCGGCCGCCAGAACGAAAGACGCGACCAGGCGACCGGTATGCGCTTTGAAACGCGTTACAACGCCTACGGCGAGATCGTGGGCAAACGCACCAGCGCCGATGGTCAGGGCGCGTGGCAGGAGTTCGCCGACTACGACGGCGCCGGCCGGGTGTTTCGTCGCAATGAAGGCGGGGTGACGCGCGCCTATTTGTACGACGCCAACGGCAACGCCACGCTGCAGATCGAATCGGACAGCGTGGATCTACGGCAATTGAGCCGGGATCAGATCCTGGCGGCGATCAACCGGCCGGACAGCGGCCTGCGGTTGACGATCAGCGAATACGACGGCCGCAACCAACGGGTACAGACCAAACAGCCGAAGATGGTGAACGCGCGGGACCAGGCCTTGGTGCAGGCGGAGCGCTGGGTGAGCGCGGTGCCGCAGGAGGGCAGTGGAGGGGTGGTGACGGCGGGGTCTACGAAGGCGCCGGGCGTGGCGGTGGAGAAGAATCCGCTGGCGGGGGGGCCTCAAATGCTAATTTACCAATGGGGGAAGTATTTCTTTGACCCCGGATTTTATGTTTGAGCCGCTAGAGTATTCTAACTCGGAGTTTGAGGGGGGCGTAGTAGTAGGGGAGGATCTGAATATAAAGCCTACCTTACAAGTATTAGTTTGAATGCTAATTTGCCGAATTTGAGCGCGTATGGAGATGGAGCATATGAAATTGAGTTGACTCTAGGAGAGGACTATGGAAAACCACAAACAGATACCATACAGGTAGACGCTAATGGTAAAGGGGTAAGGCAGGCCGGGTTCTGGCTTCAATTCCAGTGGGGGGGCCATATCCGACTAGAATGCCGAGTTTCAAATTCAGAGTAAATGTCTATAAGCAAGTCGGTGGTACTCGGCAGAAGTTACCGCTATATAGCAGTTCGGGAGTGCTTCCAGCTGTGGATCTGAGAAATCTGGCTCCCGTAGTTGTATCGGGCTCTTTTGGAGGGAGGGACTTACTGTTTAAAGCGCAGCCCACTGACACCACTCAGATGCTGCTCTATACCCGCCCTGCGGGCAGCAATGCCGGCTGGCAGTATGTCTATGTGCCGCAACTCAAGGCCAATGGAGAGAATGTGAAGGGCCAATTCGCCCTCGACTGGTCCGGCATGGCGCGCCAAGCGTACGAATTCCGCTACGTCGCCATGGATGCCGCCGGCAAGGTGCTCAACACCCGCCAGGGCACGATGAACCTCAACGACAGCGCGCCCACCATCTCTCAGAGCGAGGCCGCCGTCGACAGCGCCTTCATGTACAACACCGGCTGGGTCAATCTGACCCAGCTCGGCGAGGCCGCGGTGTCCTCGCGGCTGCGTTTCCGCACCCCGGGCGGCGAGTGGGGCGCCAGCCAGGTGCTGGCCGCCACCGGCTTTAAGGGCTGGTTCCAGTTCCTGCCGTCCAACTACGGCCTGGCCGCCGGACAGACCTGGGAGTATGAGCTCGATCGTCTCGACGCCAACGGCCAATCGCTGGGCGCGGTGGTCGGCGCCTTCCGTCCGGGCGAAGCGGCTTCCGTCACCCAACCGGTCGCCTGGCGCGACCAGCCGCAGATCGTTCACATCGGCGGCAATCAGCCGGCGGCGGCCACTCGCGGCCTGATCCGCTATCGTACTGCCGGCGGCGCCTGGGCCGAAGCGCCGCTGAGCCGCGCCGCCAACGGCGAATGGGACTGGGACAGCAGCGCGCTGGCCAAGGGCCTGAGCGCGCCGACGGTCTACGACTTCGAATACCAGTTGTTCGACGCCAACGGCCTGATGCTCAACCGCGCCGGCGGCCAGCTGACGCTGGGCGGCGGCGCCGTCAGCGTCAATACCAAGGGCCTGACGCTGCCGCTGATGGTCAGCTTCAATCCGCCGCAGACCCAGGCCGCCCAGCTCTTGCTGTCCTACCGGAGCAAGGGCAGCCAGGGCGCCTGGACCCAGGCGGCGCTGAGCCGCAACGCCCAGGGCCAGTTCGCTTTGAACGCCGACGCGCTGGCCGCCGGCGACTACGAGTACCGCTACCAGCTGGCCGACGCCCAGGGCGCCTTGCTGACCGGCGCCGACGGCGCGGCGCTGGACGTCAGCGGCTATCTGCGCCGCCACAGCGGCGTCGACAGCGCCCGCCTCAACTGGGTGATCACCGGCACCAGCCAGAGCGAGCACAACATCATTCGCCGCCAGCAGTACAACGCCTTCGGCGAAGTGAGCAGCGAAACCGACGGCCGCGACAACACCACCACCTTCGAGTACAGCGCCTTCGGCCAACTGCTGGCCAAGCAAGACCCGCAAACCGTGATCGTCGCGGCCGGCGACAAGGCCCCGCCGCCGGTGCGCACCCTGTACCGCTACGACGCGCTGGGTAATCTGGTGGCCACCGTCGACGCCAACGGCCAGCTTAACCGCCAAAGCTGGCTGGCCGGCGGCGAACGGGGCCAGGGCAAGAGCGGCGGCGAGGCGCACGCCGACGGCGGCGTCAAGCAACTGGGCTACGACGTGTTCGGCAATCTGCGTGTCAGCGTCGACGAAATCGGCCGCCGCAGCGATTACCGCTACAACGCCAACAACCAGCTGATCCGTCAGGACCGCGCCGCGCGCGCCGACGGCCGCCGCGGCTACGACGAATACGACTACGACAGCGCCGGCCAGCGCATCGTCCACCGCAGCACCAGCGACGGCAAGGACAGCCTGGCCGACACCACCCAGTACGACAGCCTGGGCCGGGTGCTGGCCACCGTCAGCGCCGCCGGGCGCCGGGTGAGCTACCGCTACCAGTGGGACGCCGCCATCGCCGGGGCCGGCGGCATCGTCGTCGGCGGCTGGCGCAGCGTCAAGACCGACGCCAACGGCCGCAGCCAGACCGACGACGTCAGCCTGTTCGGCCATAAGGTGGCCCATGTCGACTTGGGCAACCACCGCTTCAGCTACCGCTACAACCATGCCGGCCAGGTGGCTGAACAAAGCGGCAGCACCGGCCAGCGCATCACTTACCAGTACTACGGCAACGGCTATCTGAAGAGCCTGTCCGACCACGCGCTGGACAGCTACACCCTGTACGAGTACGACAACGACGGCAACAAGACCTTTGAAGGCTATACCAGCCTCAACAGCCAGAGCCGCGAGTTCTACCAGTACGCCAGGATAGAGTACGACGCGCGCAACCGGGTGACTCTGATCGAGGATCCCAAATTCCTGATCACCTACCGCTACGACGCCGTCGGCAACCGCATCAACGTCAACAGCGTCTATCACGACGGCGTCGACGGCCAGAAGCGGACCCAGGACTACTGGTACCGCTACGACAGCATGAACCGCTTTGTCACCACCAAGGGCAGCAAGATCGACGGCCAGATCAGCCGCGGCCCCCAGGGCGGCGACGGCGTCGACATCCTGTACAACGCCGCCGGCGAACGGGTGCAGGCCATCAACGCCTCTGATGGAACCACCGAGACCTACAGCTACAGCGCCGACGGCTATCTGGAGAGCACCCGCATCAACGGCAAGCTGGCCTCCCAGCGCGACAACGACCTGCTGGGACGCGCCACCGCATACCGCCAATACCGCTGGAACGGCGACGGCGGCGTCAGCAGCCAGACCCAGTCCCGTTACGACGCCGACCACAAACTGCTGCAGCAAACCCGGGACGGCGCCACCACCACCTACACCCTGATGGCGGACGGCACCGTGGCCAGCAGCGCGCAGAGCAGCAGCGGCACCACCACCACCAGCTATTACGGCTATGAATGGTGGGACGAAGCCAAGCAAAGCACCATCACCGCCCAGCCCTACAACAAGGACGCGCCGGGCTGGGAAAAGGGCTACTCCCATCTCAGCTACAACGTCAACGGCCATCTGGCCGAAGCGCGCGACGAAGTGGGCCAGCGCAGCCTCCGCTACGTCAACAATGCCCAGGGCCTGGTGCTCAAGCGCGAGGAAATCGCCAAGGGCAGCACCTACAAACGGCAGGACTACTACTACCTGGACGGCAAGCAGATCGGCTCGGTGGGCAACGATGGCGCCAGCCGCGTCGACTACGCCCAGGCCTTGGCGCAAAGCCAGATCGGCAACCGCAAAGACCAGTACCGCGAAGGCCAGCCGGTGAACAGCGCCGACTTCGACCAGAACTACGAGCCGATCGGTCCGAGCTACCCGGGCCAGACGCCGGGCTTCGTCACGGTGAAGGCGGGGGACACCCTGCAAAGCCTGGCGGCGGCGCTGTGGGGCGACCAGGCGATGTGGTATCTGCTGGCGGACGCCAACAGCTTGAGCGGCAGCGAACCCTTGGCGGCCGGCCAAGTGCTGAAAGTGCCGAACAAAGTGACGAATGTGCACAACAACAGCGGCACTTACCGGGTGTACAACCCGGGCGAGGCAATAGGCGATGTGACGCCGACGCTGCCGGATCCGCCGCCGCCGCCGCAGCAAGGCGGGGCGGAGGGGGCTGCGGCGGTTTCGGCGCTATCTTCGTTGTTATTGTCGCCGTGGTGGCGGTGGTGACGCTGGGTCCGATTTTTAGCCAGGCGCTGATCCCCCTACTAGGGGCGGCGCCAGCGGCAGCAGGTGTAGCCGCGACAGCGAGCGCCGCGGCCACCTTTGCCGGCTATGCGGCAGCGGGCGCGGTGGCTTCAATGGCCAGCCAGGGCGTGGCGATGGCGATGGGGATGCAGGATCAGTTCTCGTGGAGCCAGGTGGGCTTGAGCGCCCTTGGCGCGGGGGTGAGCGCCGGCGTGGGCGCTGGGATGTTGGGCGACTCGCTGAAAAACGCGCCGATCGCGCTGCGGGCGGCGGCGGGTAACGCCTTGACCCAGGGCGTGGCGGTGGCTACCGGCTTGCAGAAGCGCTTCAGCTGGACCGCGGTGGCGGCCAGTGGCGCGGCGGCCGGGGCCAGCGGCTGGATGGCGGAGGGCTTGGGGTGGAGCAGCGAGAATCCGGTAGCCAGTGTGGGCTACGGCACGCTGCGCGGCCTAGTGTCGGGTGGTATCCAGTCGCAGCTGACCGGCCAACGTCCTAACTGGAGCGCGATCGCAGCGGAATCGTTTGGCAGCGCGCTGGGCGATCAGGTGGTGAATGGTATCCAAGCCCGGGATAAGGAGCAGTCCAAGTCTAAGCTAGAGCAAGAGCGCATGGCTCAAGCGATGGAGGAGACCAAGCAGCCCCGCTACGATAGGCGTGGGGTGAGGGTGATTGGTGACGCCGGTCCTGGCTTCTTTGTGGAAGGGGCCGCGCAACGGGCAATAGCGACCAAGGCGAGCTCGACTGAGGGATTTAATTGGGAGGACACCATAGAGCTTGAGCCGGTCACGGTGAGAGCCTCCCGTCCGGGCACTCTGCAACGCTTTGCAGGCAGCATGTTGGACACAGTGATCGATGGCAGCCTGGGAATGGCCCAATTGATCAGCGACCAAGGCTATCTGGCGGCGAGTCTGCTCAGCGGAGGCTTGATCGATGACCGCGGCGCTGCCGCGCGTAATGCTGCGTTGGTACGAGGTTTGCCGGATGCGCTAGGCAGGACTGCGGGCGAGCTGATGTATTATGCGAAGAATCCCGGAGAACTGAGTGCGGAGCAGGCAGGCGCATTGGCCGGCAATGCCTTGCTGTCCTGGGCGCCAGGGTCACGTTTGCTACGAGGGTCCAGTCTGAGCGTTGAAGCAGGTATGGGCACGCGTTTGCTGGCAAGGGATGCTGTGGAAGCGTTTGGGCCGAGGCTGGATCGCTTGGCGGAGCAGAGCACACCGGGGCTGAGGATGTATGCGGTGCAGGAAGGGCGTGTGGTTCCAAGCAAGGGACTATTGGTACAAAGTAGTGATGGCGCTGTACTAGATATGTTCGGTAGCAACATTTCACCTCGTACTCAGTCGATTCTAGATAAATTTAGTGATGCAAGGCGCGTACTTGTCGAAGATGCTGGCGGGAAACAATCAGTTGTAAACATTGTTGACAATTTAGGACGCCGAGAAGTAAAGGTTAGCGATCTAGGAAGATTGCAGGCTGCAACAGGTAACGAGTTTTCACTATTGCGAGGCCCAGAGGGGCAGCGTGTATTGCTACAGGGTGATCCAACGCAAATGATGATTCCGGAACAGTATGTTGGGAATGGCTGGAAATGGTCTGGTCACTCTCATCCATATGGTATTGATCCAAGCTCGAGTGATCGATTTGTGCTGCGAGCCTTTCAGCAAGAGCAGTCAATTATTAAGAGTGCAGCAGATGGTCGACAAAAATCTTTCACACAGTTTGAAGATTGGTCTAGCTGGCTGCCGGGGATGTAAACATAATGAGTAACAATCAAATTTGTGAGCTGTGTCAGTCTGAAATCTTAAGTGGTCAACCTAGATTTTACTTTCCTAGGCTGCCACCAAATCATGCATTAGCTGACATAAAGGGGGTTTTGCATACGTCATGCTTGTTGGTGGCGGATAATTCTCGAAATATAGGGGCGTCTTTGGCTCAGATTGCGGAAAGTGTTGCGCGCCATTCTGAGTCTGCTCCTCATATTTCCAGGAATGGAAATGTGACTTTACGGAATCGTCTTGATGAAGGTCGAATTGAAGTTCTTGACTTCGAGGATTTTTGCGAAATTAGCATTCCACTCGCAGCCTTGGATAGGCTGAGAGTTATTGCACCTGGTGCATCAGTCTCCTTAGGTATGCAGGTATTGCATGTAAAAGCCGATGGGCAACTAGTGCTTGAGCACAAGTCCCCTGCGTTTGACGTACATCTGTCCGCATTGAGTCTCGAACGATTGCAAGCGATTTTGGCTGATATTGACAAAGTTAGGTAGGGCGGGCTGACCGGAGGTCATGCCCGTGAGTTGAACGAGCAACACTACCTGATCATGACTTGCTATCGAAGATCGGCGTATTCCCATAGGGGATGCGCCGATTGTTGCTCACAACACGGGAGCTACTAGAGTCGCCGTGCCTGGGTAAGCTGATTTTATAGGGCCGCTTCGGCTACTAGCTCAGCTAAAGGTATCAATAACTCTTTAGCAAGTAGGGGGGCAAGCCACAAGGCTTGCCCACGCGGTAGCTTGGCAACACTACCTTTAGGCCGCGCCGTAACTTATAAGCCCAAGCCTCACCAAAAGCCCCTCCCGGAGCTTTGGTCGTTCATAAGGCTCAAGCCAGTTTCTGTATTTGCATTGTGGTTTGCGGTAAGCGGCGGGCGAGCTGATGTATTATGCGAAATCCTGGGAAACTGAGCGCGGAGCAGGCAGGCGCATTGGCCGGCAATGCCTTGCTGTCTTGGGCGCCAGGGTCACGTTTGCTACGAGGGTCCAGTCTGAGCGTTGAAGCAGGTATGGGCACGCGTTTGCTGGCACGGGATGCTGTGGAAGCGTTTGGGCCGAGACTGGATCGCTTGGCGGAGCAGAGTACACCGGGGCTGAGGATGTATGCGGTGCCGGAGGGCAGCAGTCTAAGACCTCCTTATTTATCGTTATCGGAGTTTGCAGATCTTCCAAGAGCAGGAATGATTGATCCTAGAGTTGTGCGGTACAGTCAAAATAACGCTAGTGCATATTTTAAACCTCCATATGGTTCTGTGGATGATTTCATTGGAGAGCTTAAGGCAGGAAGAATTGAACCTAATGCTATTGCCCCGATTCGAATTGTGGAACGAAGTGGGAAGATCTTTACGCTGGATAATCGCCGTTTATATGGTTTTGAACAGGCGGGAATTAATGTTCCGTATGAGAAGTTAGACGTAGTTCCAAAGCGAGAGTTGTTTAAGTTTAGTACGGAAAATGATGGTGTTTCCATTTCTATTCGTAGAGGTAAGTAGAATGACTGGTGATGAATTGTATGAATGTGCAAAGGCGGTGGTCTCAAGGGCGGATTTTATTCGATTTGTTGAATGCCTGAATCAAGATCATAAAAACAATGGCGATGAGTGGCAGAATCTTACCCTTGATCAATTTCTTGCAGGGCTTTCTGGGTTTTCAAGGGATATGAGTGGATATTATAAGAATATGGGTGAAGTTGTGGATGTAGAAGAAATTACTTGGAAGATGGCTGCAGAGATGCTGCTGGCTGCTACTGTTTATGGGGCATGATGACTATATCCTCATCAGGTATATTTCGCCTGGTTGATCAACAGTCTTTTGCATGGTTAGCATAGTGTGGCTTCTGGTTTTTCAGAAAGGGCGCTGGAGAAATTGGAAAATAAAATTGAGCTTGACAGGGTTAGGCTAAAAAGAGGGCTTGACTCAATGCCCTCTAATCCGTGGGAATTTGATGTTGACCTAGGGGGCGATTCTGTAAGTGCTATGGAAAGGTTGCTGAGCATTGTCAGAGCCGTTGCTGAAAATTCCGTGGGAAGTTGGCCATCTGATGATGAGTGGAAAGCGATGCTTCCCGATTGGCTGAAGCATGAAGTACCTGAGCTTTCAAAGGAGCAAACAGATAAACTACTTTCAGTCACTTCTCCTCAAGATTGGGATTCTTTGCCGTGGGAATTTTTCTCTTGGCTTGATGCCATTCGTGATCGAGGATGGCGGTGGTGGGGTTATCAACGGAAGGGGTCAACGGCAACTATTGTGCTGCATATTGCTATGTTCCCGGAGCGAATTGATGCTTTCAGAGAGTTGCTTCGTGCTGTAGGCATGCATATCACTGATGAGCGTTATACAGCGCTAGCTTAGCAAGTAGGATGAGCAAGTCATTTGGCTTGCCCACCCCATGCCGATATCTATTAGAATTGTCATCCGGCCCACTGGCCTTTCCAATCAACGCGGCCCCTCGGCCGCGCCTCATCCCGCCTTATTTCTTCACGTTGAACGCTTCCAACGCCGCCCGCGCCGCGGCGGCGATCACCTCGTCGCTGTGCTTGGCTTCTTTCTTGGCGTGCTTGGTGTAAACCGCCAGCACGATGGGCGCGCGTTTGGGCGGCCAGATCACTGCGAAGTCGTTGGCGGTGCCGTAGACGCCGCAGGTGCCGGTTTTGTCGCCCACTTCCCAGCCGGCCGGCACTGCGGCGCGGATTCTGGCGTTGCCGGTGGTGTTGCCTTTCAGCCAGTTCGCCAGCTGTTGGCGCTGCGGTTCCGGCAGCGCCTTGTCCAGCGCCAGTTTTTGCATGCTTTCCGCCACTGCCTTGGGGGTGGAGGTGTCGCGCGGGTCGCCGGGGATGGCGGAGTTCAGTTCCGGCTCCCGGCGGTCCAGGCGGAAGCTGGCGTCGCCGATGGAGCGCATGAAGGCGGTCAGGGCGGCGGGGCCGTTGATTTCCTCGAGCAGCAGATTGGCCGCGCCGTTGTCGCTGTATTGCACGGAGGCGGCGTTGAGTTCGGCCACGGTCATGCCGCTTGCCTGATGTTTGGTGGTAATCGGGGACCAATTAGGCAGAGTCGTCTTGCTGTAGCGGATGCGTTTGTCCAGCAGGCCCGGTTTTGCTTGGCTCTGCGCCAGCACCCCCGCCGCCAGAAAGCCTTTGAAAGAGCTGCACATGGGAAAGCGTTCGTTGGGACGATTGGCCACGGTGGCGCCGGAACCGGTGTCGATGGCGTAGACGCCGATGCTGCCGCCAAAATCGCGCTCCAGTTTGGCCAGCTTGTCGGCGGCGACGGCGAGCGGGTCCGCGGCGACGGCCTGGGTCAGCGGCGCGGCTAGCGATGCGAATAAAATCAGATGCTTGAACATGGTTTGGGTCCTTCTGTCTGGTGGGAAAGTGTGGCGCTATCCTGATGGCGAAGGCTTGGGCTGTAAATCGCGCAAACTGTAACGTCTGTAACTTTTTGCGCCGGCGGCAGCGGTGAGGCGGGGTGTCGCCGCCGGGCGTAATCAGGCGCGGGGCCGTCTGAGGAGGGGCTGCGTCATGCCGGCGCAGGCGGCGCGCTTGGGCGAATTCTGGAAGTGCGCCGCGCACCGGCGAAGGTATAAAGCGGCATTCGCCATTTCGCTTGTAGGATTTTCATGCCGGACCTGATCGCTTTTCATCGCTGCGTCGCGGAGCTGTTGCAACACCTGGGTTTTGACGCGCCGGAACTGGCCGCGGATCAGGAGGTGCTCAGTCTGCAGTTGGAGCAGCGCTTCTCCCTCCATTTTGTCTGCCTCGATCAGGATAGCTGGTTCATGCAGGCGGACCTTGGCGACGCCTTGCCGTCGCCCGGTCCCGCCGTGTTGGCGCAGGCCTTGCGCCGCAATCAGCTGGCGATTCAAGCCTGGCAGCCGGTGGTCAGCCTGGATCAGGACGAGCGGTTGGGCTGCTGGTTGCGTTTGCCGTGCCAGGGCTGCGATTTGCCGTCGATGGCGTCCGCCCTGGACGCCGTGATTGTCTGCGCCGAAGAGTTGTTGTCGGCGGTGGACGAACTTGTCGTTTGTTAAACCCTTGTTCCGCCTATAAGCCCTGATGGGCAAACTCCTAAGAAAAGGACACTCATGAGCACGATTTCCACCCATATCCCCATGCGCGGGCTGCACTCCGCCCAGGCTTTGCGCGAGAGCTGCGCCGATGTGAACGCCGACAAGGCGCGTATCGGCATGCGCAAGGACGGCACTTTGGTGCTGTATACCGGCCGTTCTTATTTGCTGCATCCGGATCAGACCCGACGCGCCAGCGAGTTTCTGCGCCAGCTGGACCCGCAGCAGGCGGAGTCGGGGTCGCGCCGTTTCCGCCTGGTCGATCTGATCACCAGCCTGAATACCGTCTCCAATGGCCGTCGCGCCGAGCCGCAGGCGGATGAGCCGGCTGCCGCTAGCCGTACCCGCCGTTTGCGTTTTGCCGACGAGACCGCTTCAGTGGCGGAGAAGCGGCCGGTTCAGTCCGCGCCGCGCGCCGAGGCCGATGGCGTCGGCAAGGGTTTCAGCGCCGCCGGCTCTCGCGGCCGAGTGCAGCAGGCCGGCGATATGGTGGTCAAATCCTTCAAGGCGATGGACAAGGGCGCCGTCGCTCATGAGCTGGCGATGTGCAATAGCCATCTCAAGGCCAGCCAGCGGGCCTTGCCGGAGGCGCGGATGCAGGGCGATACGCTGGCGATGCCCTTTATCGCCGGCTCGACGCCGACCACGGAGGAGGTGAAGGGCGCGGTGGGCGACTTGTTCCGCCTGGGCTTCATGATGGGGGACCCGTCGTCGGCCAATTTCGTCAAAACCGAGGGCGGCAAGGTGGTGCCGGTGGATTTCGGCCTGATGTTCAAGACGGGCGAGCGCGGCGCGGTGTGCCGCAGCGTGATGAGCGAGATCGTGCATGACTACGTCAAGGGCGGTTATCGCTTTGTGCCGGAGCCTTTGAAGGGCGATTATCTGGCGGCGATGCGCGAGTTCGATCAGGTGTTGGGCAAGGACAGCCCGGCGCGCAATGTCAACGTCAAAAAGCTGCAGATGGCGGGCTGGTTCAATAAGACCCGCTAACAAAACCCCTGATCCTGCGTTGCGCCTCCTTGCCGTACTACTTGTACTGCCTGCGTCGGCGCGCCTTGGCTCAGGTACGCTGCTCGGTTTTGTTAGCGGTTCTAAGAACGGCTGACAAAACGCCTGATGCTGCGTTGCGCCGACTTGCCTAGGTCGTAAAACTGAGTTTTGTTAGCCATGGCCCATCCGCCTGATGGGTGGCGGTGGAAACGGCGTGCTCCCGCATGGGAAGCACGCCGTTTGGCTTTCTTTCCGCCCGAGACGCCGGCGCCTTGACGCTGCTTGCCCGGCTCAGTACCCTGTGGCTCGCGCTGCGCCCAATCACGCCGCGCCGGGAGTAGAAGCCCAGAGTCACTTGATCGCAGACAGGAGGTGTCCGCTTTGGCACTTCTACGTCTGCTGCCATGCATGCCCATCCTGGGCGGGCCGTGGCAGGGAGCCTTAACGGGCTACCGGTCTTTGGTCGAGTGAACCGGTCTTCTACCCTTGTCACGAGCCTGCTCAAACCTGCCGCTCGAGCGGGCCTTCTCTCAGGAAACGACTTGGAGGCCGCGATGCGATCCTTCCTTTTTTCTCCCCGTTTTTCTCTTGATCCGCTGTCCTGGCCACAGGAGGCGCGGCTATGAACGCCCTATGCGAGGTAGACGAGCGCCGGCAGTTGCTGGGCCGCGTGCTGGACGCGAGCCAGCTGGGGCTGGAGGCTTTGGACCTGGTGATCCCCGCCGTGGAGGCGGCGGAGCGCTTGTGCCTGAGTCTGGATGCCGAGGACGGTGTGCCGATTGCCGGGCTGTGCCGGCTGGTGCGTTGGGCGATGGAGGACTACCACGGCATGCTGGACAATGTGCGTGAGGAGGCGGCCACGGCTTTGAGCGATGAGGGGTGAGAGGGGGCGCTCCGCGAGTCTTGCAATCTCCCGCCCTAGGCGCCGCCGCTCGCTATGGGGCCGGCGTCGGCACCTGCCAGCCGCCGCCCAGCGCGGCGATCAGCGCCACGCTGCCGGCGTATTGCCGGTTCTTCACGTTCCACAGCGTGCTTTCCGCGTTGATGCGGCCGCTTTGCGCGCTTAAGACATTGAGATAGCTGACGGTGCCGGCGCGGTACTGGTTCAGCGCGATGGTTTCCGCGCGCCGGGCGGCGTCCAGCGCGGCCTGTTGCGAGGCGGCTTCCTCGCCCAGCAGTCTTTGCGCGGCCAGATTGTCTTCCACGCTCTGGAAGGCGGACAGCACGGTCAGGCGGTAGCCGGCGACGCTGGCGTCGTAGGCGGCGACGGCTTGCTCTTTCTGGGCGCTGCGCAGGCCGGCGTCGAACAGGCTGAGCGCCAGCGCCGGGCCCAGCGACCAGACGCGGTTGGGCAGGCTGACCCAGTCGGCGAAGCTGGCACCGCGATAGCCGCCGCTGGCGGACAGGGTGAGGGTGGGGAAGAAGGCGGCCTGGGCGACGCCGATTTCGGCGTTGGCCTGCGCCACCGCGCGTTCGGCGGCGGCGATGTCCGGGCGGCGTTCCAGCAGTTGCGAGGGCAGGCCGGCGGGGATGCTGGGCAAGCGCGGTTCGGCGCCGGGCGCCGGCAGGCTGAAGCTGGCCGGTGTCTGCCCCAGCGCGGCGGCGATGGCGTGTTCCAGCTGGGCGCGGGTTAGCTGTTTGTCCGCCCGCTGCGCCTGGGCGCTTTGCCATTGGCTTTCGGCCTGGGCCACGTTGGCGTCGGAAACAATGCCGGCCTGGTATTGATTGCGGGTCAGCTTCAGCGTTTCCGCCAGCGCTTGTTCATTGGCTTGCAGTTGCCGCAGTTGCAGGTCGGCGACGCTGATTTGCAGATAGGCGGTGGCCAGCTGCGCCTGGGCGCTGAGGCGTATCGCCGCCAGTTGCGCGGCGCTGGCTTGGGCTTTGGCGGAGCCGGCTTCCACGGAGCGGCGCAGGCCGCCCCACAGGTCCAGCTCCCAGCTGGCGTTGGCGCTCAGGTTATAGCTGGTGGACGTGGCCTGGCCGGGGGAACTGACGCCGCGGCTTTGGCCGGCGCTGAGGCCCAGGCTGGGAAAGAGCCCGGCTTCGGCCTGCTTCAGCAAGGCCTGGGCCTGGCGGTATTGGGCTTCGGCCTGGGCGATGCCTGGGCTTTGCCGGTTCAGGGTGTCCATCAACTGGTCCAGCCGCGGGTCTTGGTAGATGCGCCACCAGTCGCCGCGAGGCACTGCATCTTGCGGCTGGGCGCTTTTCCAGCGGCCGTCCTCTTTGTATGCAGCCGGCACGTCCAGCTTGGGCTTGGCGTAGTCCGGGCCCAGCGCGCAGCCGGCCAGCAACAGCGCGCAGGCCAGCGTAAGGCTTTGTGTTTTCATGGGTTTCATTCCTCGGCTCCGCGGTTCAGCGCGGCGCGCGCGGGCCGCCAGCGGCGGCACCACAGCCGGAAGCGGTCCAGATACAGGTAAACGACGGGGGTGGTGTACAGGGTCAGCAGCTGGCTGAGCAGCAGGCCGCCGACGATGGAGATGCCCAGCGGGGTGCGCAGCTCGGCGCCGTCGCCGCGGCCCAGGGCCAGCGGCAGCGCGCCGAACAGCGCGGCCAGCGTGGTCATCATGATGGGGCGGAAGCGCAGCAGGCAGGCCTGGCGTATCGCCTGTTCCGGCGTCATCTGCTGTTCGCGCTCGGCGTTGAGCGCGAAGTCTATCATCATGATGGCGTTCTTTTTGACGATGCCGATCAGCAGCAGCACGCCTATCAGCGCGATGACGTTGAATTCGCCGCCGGTGGCGATGATGGCCAGCAGCGCGCCGACGCCGGCGGAGGGCAGGGTGGAGAGAATGGTGACCGGGTGCACCACGCTTTCGTACAGCATGCCCAGCACGATGTAGACGGCGATCAGCGCGGCCAGGATCAGCAGCGGCTGGCTGTCCAGCGAGGCCTGGAAAGTTTTGGCGCTGCCCTGGAAGCTGCCGTGAATGCTGCTGGGCAGGCCGACGCCGGCCAGCGCCTGGTTGATGGCGTCGGTGGCGTCGGACAGCGCGGCGCCCGGCGGCAGATTGAAGGAGACGGTGGCGGCGGCGAACTGGCTTTGGTGGTTGACCGACAGCGCGGTGTTGCCGGGCGCCCAGCGGGCGACGGCGGACAGCGGGGTGGGCTGGCCGCCCGGCGTTTGCAGGAAGATGCTGTCCAGGCCGTCCGGGCCTTGCCAGTATTGCGGCGCCACTTCCATCACCACGCGGTATTGGTTGAGCGCGTTGTAGATGGTGGATACCTGGCGCTGGCCGAAGGCGTCGTTGAGCGCGGCGTCCACCTGGGCCTGGGTCAGGCCCAGCCGCGCCATGGCGTCGCGGTCGAAAACCAGGGTGGTTTGCAGGCCTTTGACTTCCTGGTCGGTGTTGACGTCGGCCAGCATGGGCAGCTTCATCAGCGCTTGCTGCACCTTGGGCGTCCATTCGCGCAGTTCGGCCAGATCATCGCCTTGCAGGGTGTATTGGTATTGGGCGTTGCTGGAACGGCCGCCGATGCGGATGTCCTGCACCGCCTGCAAAAAGAGCTGGGCGCCGGGTTCGCGCGCCAGGGTTTTGCGCAGCCGGGCAATGACTTGGTCCGAGCTTTCTCCGCGTTGGCTCAGCGGCTTGAGGCTGACGAACATATTGGCGCTATTGCGTTGGCCGCCGCCGGTGAAGCCGAGCACGGCGTCCACCGCCGGGTCTTGGCTGACCACGGTGATGAAGCGCTGCAGCTTTTGCTGCATGGCCTGGAAGGAGATGTTCTGGTCCGCGCGTATCATGCCGTTGAGCCGGCCGGTGTCTTGTTGCGGGAAGAAGCCCTTGGGCACCGCCAGATAGAGGTAGACGTTGAGGCCTATGGTGGCGGCCAGGATCAGCATCATCAGCGGGCCGTGGCGCAAGGCCCAGTCCAGGCTGCGGCGGTAGCCGTCCAGCATGGCGTCGAAGACGCGTTCGCTCCATTGAAACAGCCGGCCGGGAGGCCGTTCTTCGCGTGGTTTGAGCCAGCGCGCGCAGAGCATGGGCGTGGTGGTCAGCGAGACCAGCAGCGACACCAGGATGGCCACGGACAGGGTGACGGCGAATTCGCGGAACAGCCGGCCGATCACGCCGCCCATCAGCAGGATGGGAATGAAGACGGCGATCAGCGAGACGCTCATGGACAGCACGGTGAAGCCCACTTCGCGCGCGCCGCGCAAGGCGGCTTGCATCGGTTTCATGCCGTCTTCGATGTGGCGGGCGATGTTTTCCAGCACCACGATGGTGTCGTCGACGACGAAGCCGGTGGCGATGGTCAGCGCCATCAGGCTGAGGTTGTTGAGGGAGAAGCCGGCCAGGTACATCACGGAGAAGGCGCCCACCAGGGACACAGGCACGGTGATGGCGGGGATGGCGGTGGCGCGGCCGTTGCGCAGGAACAGGAAGACCACCAGGATGACCAGGGCCACCGAGATCAGCAGCGAGCGCTCCACTTCCTGCAGCGAGGCGCGGATGGTGGGGCTGCGGTCCATCACCACCTGCATGTTGATGGCGGCGGGGATGGAGGCTTGCAGCTGCGGCAGCAGCGCCTTGACCCGGTCTATGGTTTCGATGATGTTGGCGCCGGGCTGGCGGAACAGCATCAGCATCACCGCCGGCTGCCGGCCCAGGAGGCCGGCGTTGCGTAGGTCCACCACGGAGTCCTTGACCTCGGCCACGTCGGCGATGCGCACCGCGGCGCCGTTTTTGTAGCTGACGATCAGCGGCAGGTAGTCGCTGGCCTTGGTGGCCTGGTCGTTGGCCTGCACCTGCCAGTGGCGCTCGTCGTTTTCCAGAAAGCCCTTGGGCCGGTTGGCGTTGGTGCCGGCGATGGCGCCGCGCACGGTTTCCATGCCGATGCCGTAGTGGTTGAGCTGGCGCGGGTTCAGCTCCACCCGCACCGCCGGCTGCGCGCCGCCGCCCACGTTGACGTCGCCTATGCCCTCCACCTGGGCCAGCTTCTGGCCGAGTATGGTGTCGGCGGCGTCGTACATCTGGCCGCGGCTCAGGCTGTCCGAGGTCAGCGCGATGATCATGATGGGCGCGTCGGCGGGGTTGACCTTGCGATAGGTGGGGTTGGACGGCATGCCGGTGGGCAGCAGGGAGCGGGCGGCGTTGATGGCCGCCTGCACGTCGCGCGCGGCGCCGTCGATGTCGCGGTCCAGCTCAAACTGCAAGGTGACGCGGGTGGAGCCCAGGGAGCTGGACGAGGTCATTTCGGTGACGCCGGCGATGCGGCCCAGCGCCCGTTCCAGCGGGGTGGCCACGGTGGCGGCCATGGTTTCCGGGCTGGCGCCGGGCAGGCGTGCGCTGACGGAGATGGTGGGGAAGTCCACCTGCGGCAGCGGCGACACCGGCAGCAGCTTGAAGGCCAGCAAGCCGGCCAGCAGGATGGCCAGGGTCAGCAGAGTGGTGGCCACCGGGCGGCGGATGAAGGGGCGGAGGGGATCACGAGAAAATCCTCATCGGCCACGGAAACACACGGAAGGACACGGACAAAAACCAGTCATGCAAGAGCTTGATGGCGGTTAGCGTTGTTTGGCTAAGGGCGATCATGTCGGAAATGTCACGGAATTCCGTGTTTTTCCGTGTGCTTCCGTGGCGAATAAAAATCATGCTTCCGCCTCCGCCGTCTTGGCGCCAAAGCGTTTGCCCAGCCGGTCAAAGGCCAGGTAGATCACCGGGGTGGTGAACAGGGTCAGCACCTGGCTGAGCAGCAGGCCGCCCACCATGGCCACGCCCAGCGGCTGGCGCAGCTCGGAACCCATGCCGCCGCCCAGCATCAGCGGCAGCGCGCCCAGCAGCGCGGCCAGCGTGGTCATCAGGATGGGGCGGAAGCGCAGCAGGCAGGCCTGGTAGATGGCGTCGCGCGGGCTCATGCCGCGCTCTCGCTCGGCCTCCAGCGCGAAATCTATCATCATGATGGCGTTTTTCTTGACGATGCCGATCAGCAGAATGATGCCGATGATGGCGATGACCGATAGATCGTTGCCGGATAGCAGCAAGGCCAGCAGCGCGCCGATGCCGGCCGAGGGCAGGGTGGAGAGAATCGTGATGGGATGAATATAGCTTTCGTACAGCACGCCCAGCACGATGTACATGGTGACGATGGCGGCCAGGATCAGCCACAGGGTGTTGGACAGCGAGGCCTGGAAGGCCAGCGCCGCGCCCTGGAACTTGGTGTCTATGCTGGCCGGCAGGCCCAGTTCGGCCTCGGCCTGGCGGATGGCGTCCACCGCCGCGCCCAGGGAGGCGCCGGGGGCCAGATTGAAGGACACGGTGGCGGTGGGGAATTGCCCCAGGTGGTTGACGGCGAGCGCGGCGGGGCGCTCCTCTATGCTGGCCACCGCGTCCAGCGGCACCGG
This sequence comes from Chromobacterium sp. Beijing, assembly GCF_021496765.1. Lineage (NCBI taxonomy): Bacteria > Pseudomonadati > Pseudomonadota > Betaproteobacteria > Neisseriales > Chromobacteriaceae > Chromobacterium > Chromobacterium sp. Beijing. The sequence goes on along the minus strand of NZ_CP053750.1, from coordinate 1,719,223 downwards.
CCCGCCGTTGGCGGTGGGCACGTACAGGCTTTTCAGCGACAGCGGGTCTTGCTGGTGCTGCGGGTCCACTTCCAGCACCACGCGGTATTGATTGGTCTGGGTGAAAATGGTGGAGATCAGCCGCTGGCCGAAGGCGTCGTAGAGCGCGTTGTCGATGGCGGCGGTGCTGACGCCCAGGCGCGCGGCGGTGTCGCGGTTGATGTTGACGTAGGCCTGCAGGCCCTGGTCCTGCAAATCGCTGGCCACGTCGGCCAGCTGCGGCAGCCGGCGCAGCGTCTCCACCAGCTTGGGCGTCCAGGCGGACAGGTCCTCGGCGCTGGTGGCTTGCAGGGTGAACTGGTATTGGGTGCGGCTGACGCGGGAATCTATGGTCAGGTCCTGCACCGGCTGCAGGTAGAGCGCCATGCCCGGCAGCGCGTCGGCCTGGCTTTGCAGCCGGGCGAGCACGGTGCGGATGTCGTCGCGCTCCGCCTTGGGCTTGAGGTTGATCAGCAGCCGGCCGTTGTTGAGCGTGGCGTTGTTGCCGTCCACGCCGATGAAGGAGGACAGGCTGTCCACCGCCGGGTCTTTGAGCAGACGCTGGGCCAAGGCTTCCTGCCGGCGCGCCATGGCGCTGAAGGAGATGGATTGCGAGGCCTCGCTGACGCCCTGGATGGCGCCGGTGTCTTGCAGCGGGAAGAAGCCCTTGGGCATGGCCAGGTAGAGCGCGGCGGTCAGCGCCACGGTGGCCAGCGCCACCAGCAGGGTTAGCGTCTGCCGCTCCAGCACCCAGCTGAGCATGCGGCCGTAGCGGGCGATCACCCGGTCGAAGAAGCGGCCGCTGGCGTGGTAGAAGCGGCCTTGCTTGTCTTCCGGCACGTGTTTGAGCAGGCGCGCGCACATCATCGGCGTCAGCGTCAGCGAGATGAAAGCCGAGATCAGGATGGACACCGCCAGGGTGACGGCGAATTCTCGGAACAGCCGGCCCACCACGTCGCCCATGAACAAGAGCGGAATCAGCACGGCGATCAGCGAGATGGTCAGCGAGATGATGGTGAAGCCGATCTGCTTGGAGCCTTTCAGCGCCGCGGCCATCGGCGTTTCGCCGTCTTCGATGTAGCGCGCGATGTTTTCTATCATCACGATGGCGTCGTCCACGACGAAGCCGGTGGCGATGGTCAGCGCCATCAAGGTGAGATTGTTGATGGAGAAGCCGGCCAGATACATCACGCCGAAGGTGCCCACCAGGGACAGCGGCACCGCCACCGCGGGGATGACGGTGGCCGGCACATTGCGCAGGAACAGGAAGATGACCATCACCACCAGGGCGATGGCCAGCATCAGCTCGAACTCCACGTCCGCCACCGAGGCGCGTATGGTCACGGTGCGGTCGCTCAGCACCTTGACGTCCACCGCGCCGGGCAGGGCGTCGCGCAGCTGCGGCAGCAGGGTCTTGATGCGGTCCGCCACCTGGATCACGTTGGCGCCGGGCTGGCGCTGCACATTGAGAATGATGGCCGGGGTGGCGCCGGCCCAGGCGGCCAGGCGGGTGTTTTCCGCCGAATCCACCACCTGGGCCACGTCGGACAGGCGGATGGGCGCGCCGTTGCGGTAGGCGATGACGACGCCGCGGTATTCGTCGGCGGACTTAAGCTGGTCGTTGCCGTCTATGGTGGAGGCCTGGCGCGGGCCGTCGAAGCTGCCCTTGGCCTGGTTGACGTTGGCGCTGGCGATGGCGGTGCGCACGTCTTCCAGCGTCAGGCCCAGCGAGGCCAGCTGGCGCGGATTGGTCTGGATGCGCACCGCGGGGCGCTGGCCGCCGCTGATGCTGACCAGGCCCACGCCGGGCACTTGCGACAGCTTCTGCGCCAGCCGGGTGTCGACCAGATCCTCCAGCTTGGTCAGCTGCAGCGTGGGCGAGGTGACGGCGATGGTCATGATGGGGGTGTCCGCCGGATTGACCTTGCTGTACACCGGCGGATTGGGCAGATCGGAGGGCAGCAGATTGCCGGCGGCGTTGATCGCCGCCTGCACTTCTTGCTCGGCCACGTCCAGGCCCAGTTCCAGGCCGAACTGCAAGGTAATCACCGAAGCGCCGCCGGAGCTGGTGGACGACATTTGCGACAGGCCGGGCATCTGGCCGAACTGGCGCTCCAAGGGCGCGGTGATGGAAGAGGTGATCACCTCCGGGCTGGCGCCCGGGTATTGGGTGACCACCTGGATGGTGGGATAGTCCACCTCCGGCAAGGCGGACACCGCCAGCATGCGCCAGGCGGCGAGGCCGGTCAGCAGGATGGCGACCATCAGCAAGGTGGTGGCCACCGGCCGCTGGATGAACAGGCGCGAGGGGTTCATGCCGTCTCTCCGCGCTTACTGCGCCGCCGAGGCGCGGCGTTTGCCGGCCGGGCCGCTGCCGTCGCGCTTGTGGCGCCCGTTTTTGCCCGCGCCCTGGGCGGCCTGGCGGTTTTGCGCGGCGCGGTCCACCACGGTGACCTTGGCGCCGTCGCGCAGCTTGTCCAGGCCGTCCACCACCACGCGCTGGCCGGGCTGCAGGCCTTGCTCGACGATGACGATGTCGCCGACGCGCGCGCCGGCGCTGATCTTGTTCAGGCTGACGCTGCTGTCGGCGTTGACGGTGTAGACGTAGCTGCCCGCCTTGCCCAGCTGCACCGCGGCGGCCGGTACGGTGACGGCGTTTTCCTGCTCGCCCAGGCTCAGGCGCACATTGACGAATTGATTGGGGAACAGGGCCTCGTTGGCGTTGGCGAAGCGGGCTTTGAGGTTGACGGTGCCGGTGCTGGTGTTGAGCTGGTTGTCTATGGCCAGCAGCGCGCCGTCGGCCAGCTTGTTGCGGTTGTCGCGGTCCCAGGCTTCCACCGCGAGGCCGGGCTTGGCGCGGCTGGCCCGCAATACCGGCCCAGGCTGACTTCCGGCACCGAGAACAGCACGTTGATGGGCTGGGTTTGGGTGATCACCACCAGGCCGTTGGCGTCGCTGGCGTGGACGATGTTGCCCGGGTCCACCTGACGCAGGCCGGCGCGGCCGGACACCGGCGCGGTGACGCGGCTGTAGCTGAGCTGCAGCCGGGCGTTGTCCACCGCGCCCTGGTCCAGCTTGACCGTGCCCTGGTACTGGCGCACCAGCGCCGCCTGGGTGTCCACCTGTTGTTTGGCGATGGAGTTCTGCTCCAGCAGCTGGCGGTAGCGGTTCAGGTCCAGCTGGGCGTTTTGCAGCAAGGCCTGGTCGCGCAGCAACTGGCCTTCGGCCTGGGCCAGCGCGGCCTGGAACGGGCGCGGGTCCAGTTCCGCCAGCAGCTGGCCTTGTTTGACCGGCTGGCCTTCCTCGAAATGCAGTTTGTCCAGCTGGCCGTCCACGCGGCTGCGCACGGTGACGGTGTAGGTGGAGTTGACGGTGCCCAGCGCGCTGATCTGCAAGGGCACGTTTTGCCGCTGCGCGGCGGCCACGCCCACGGCCGCCGGCGGCGCGGCGCGGCGTTGGCCGGCGGCGTCCGCGGCCGCGTGCTGCCACCACCACCAGCCGCCGCCCAGCGCGAGCGCGACGACAAGGCCCAGCACAGCGGGGAACGGTAAAACGGGCGGCGAGGCGCGGCGGATTGGGTCACGGCGGGGCTCCAGAAAAACGGCCTTGGAGCGGCGAGGGCCGCTCCGGATCATTCGAAGGCGACCGCCGGCGCGGATGGGGCGAGGGATGGCGCCGCAGCAGGCTGAGGGTCGATGCTTACGGCATTATGCGCTCCGTGTTTGAACCGGGCTTTGCTTGCGCCGGCGATTGTATGTCGAATTGTTGCAAGACTTGACGGAATGTAAGGTGAGGCCGGGCTGCGGCGAAATGCCAGGCCAGTTGCTGCGCGCGCTGGCGGTAGGACGGCGTGGCCAGCATGCGCCGCAGCAGCGGCGGCAGCTGACCGGTTTCGATGTGGCGGCGGCGCAGCGTGGCGCCGGCGCCGTAGGCTTCGATATGCCGCATCGCCAGCAGCTGATCCATATTGGACGGGATGCCGATCACCGGCCGGCCCTGTTCCAGCGCCTGGTAGCTGGTGGGGCTGCCGCCGTTGCAAATGACCAGGTCCGCGCGGGCGGCGGCGGCCTCGCCGGGCAGGAAGTCGGCGCTGAACAGGCCGGAGCGTTGCGGCAGCCGCTGGCGGCGGCCGGTGCTGGCGATCACTTGCAGGCCTTCGCCCAGAAGCTGCTCAATCAGCGTGGGCAGCAAGGCCAGGTTGCCGGAAGAGCCCAGCGACAGGTAGACGGTGGGACGGTCTTGCAATTGCGGCCACCAGTCCGGCAGCGCGCCGCCGGGCGACCAAGTGACCGGGCCCAGATAGCGGTGGTGGGCGGGCAGCGGATCCAGCGGCACCAGTTCCGGGGAATCGTAGTAGAGCACTTGATCGCCGTGGCTCCAGGCTTCGAAGCAGTTGGCGAAGGGCGCCAGGCCGTAATGGGCGCGGGCGCGGTTGAGCGAGCGGGCCAGCAGCCGGGTGGCCAGCGGGGTGATCCAGCGCATCAGCGCGGGCATGACGGGCAGGCGGTGCAGATTGATCTTGGCCAGTTCCGGCACCGGCAGCGGCTGCGGCCGGCGGTAGGGGCTCCAGTAGGCGTTGATCAGATTGATCAAGGGCTTGCCGGAGAGCGCGGCGCTGATGCCCAGCGAGTGGCGGAAGTCGCCGACGATGATGTCCGGGTCCAGGCGTTCGATCAGGCGCAATTCTTCTTCGACGTAGGCGATGATTTCCTCGCGCCGGTACAGCGGCTTGCCGTTGTCCACGGCGTCAAGAAAGTCTTCGCAGCGCTTGGTGATCAGCGGGTGGTATTGGATGTCCTGGCGTTGGTAAATATGATCGAAGCGCGGCGCGGCGGCCAGGTGGATGTCGTAGTCCGCTGCGGGCAGCGCGGCGGCCAGGGTGTAGGGGCGGGCGACATGGGCCAGGGTGACGGCCTCGCCGACGAAGAGGATTTTCTGCTTGCGTGGGTTCATGGCGGTTTTCGGGGGATGGGGGGCGATGCCGCCCGGCGGGCCGGACGGCGCGGGGCGGGCCTTAGCCTTTGTGGACCTGGACACGCCACAGCTCGCGTCCGCGCGAGGCGCGGGTCATCGCGCGGCGGCCGTGCAGGCTGTTGTAGTTGTCTATCAGCGCCAGGTCGCCGTCGTGCCAGTCGTGCTCGATCAGGTTTTCCGGCGCATAGGCCCGTTCCAGCAGTTCCTGCACCAGGTTGGGATAGTCGTCGGCGCGCTCTTCCACGTCGACGAAGAACTTCTGCAGTTCGGAGTTGCTGTTTTCCTGGAAGCGCAGCACGGATTCGCCGGTGTCCGGGTGGGCTTCCACCAGCGGGTAGACGCGGGCGTCGCCGCCGAAATAGGTGAACTTGGTGTGGTAGCGGATTTCCAGCCGCTCCCATTCGGCCAGGGTGGCCACCGGCACCTGGCGCAGGATGTTGCGCGCGTCCACCAGGGTGGTCTGGCCTTCGCCGTGCTGCGGCGCGGTCTTGCAATACAGCGCGAACAGGCTGGCGCTGAAGCGCGGATTCTTGCGCACGAACGCATTGTCGGCCGGCAGCATGCTCAAGTCCCAGTGCAGCGGCAGCTCCTCGAAGGAGTGGACGAAGCCGTCGGCGTCTTCCTCCGGCTTGACCTTGTGCACCGCGCCGAACTGCCAGATATACGGGGTGCCGAACTGGGCGCTGAAGTCGATCAGATTGTCCTCGTCGGCCACGGCGAAGCCGCGCAGGGCGACGAAGCCGAACATCTGGGCCAAGCGGGTCAAGGCCGGGCGCGGCAGAGACAGGCAGTTGGCGCCGGGACGGCGGTTTTCTATCAGCAGGCCGAAGCGGCCGGCCCGCATCACCGACAACTCGCAACCTTCCCATTCCGCGCCGGCCTGTTCCAGATAGAGCCAGGGCTGCCCGTCGAAGCGCACCGCCTTGGCGCGGCGCGTATCCAGCGCCTGGCGCTTGGAGACCAGCTCGCCGTGACCGGCCAGGTTCAGCAGGTAGACGCGGTGCCAGGGCAAGGCCGCCTCGGCCTGGGCCGGAGACAGGCGGATGGGGAATTTGCCGCCGGGCGCGCCGGATTGGTGGATGGTCAGCCGGATGGCTTCCGGGAAGTGCTCGGCCAGCATCGCGTCCAGCGCGATGCCGCGCCAGGCCAGGCGCCGCGCGCGCTGCGGCCAGTCCTCGGCCTCGGCGATGCCGCGCGCCGCATTGTCTTCGCGCAGCAGGTCCAGCCATTGCGGCTGGCGTCCGGCCTGGTTTTCCGGCAGCGGCTGGGAGAAGTCCGCGGCCGCGGCGGGCAGGTAGCGGCGCAGCACGCTTTCCGCGCGGTCGCGCAGGCGGTCGAAGCCGGGGCTGACGCTGGCGTAGTCATGCCAGCGCAGCACCGGGCTGGCCAGCAGCTGGCGCAGGCGCAGGTGGTAGTCGTTGGCGGTGTCGCGCGGGATGTCCAGCAGGTCGTGGAAGCTCAGGCCGTCGCTGAACAATTCCAGCGCGCAACCGGCCGGGTAGACGCGGCCGACGGCGCGGCACAGCCGGTCCAGCCGTTCCAGCGCCGCGTATTCGGCGTAGTCGGGGCGGTCGGACGCGGTCTTGTCGCGGGTGTTGGGCGATTTCAGCGGAAAGCCCGGCAGCAGCAATTGCAGCGGCTGTTGCCGGCGCACGAAGCCTTCCACCTGGACGCTCAGCGCCTGGCGGTAGGATTCGCGCTGCGGGTGGTCGGCTTCGCCCTGGAAGGCGTCGAGCAGAATGGAAACAATGGAAGCGACAATAGGTTCGTTTTGCATGGCGATACTCGAAATGAACAATGAAAGGCGGGGCTTCAGGCGGCGGTGGCGATGAAGTGGCTGGGCCGGCCGTCGACAAAGACCAGCGCGGACTGGTTCTCGTCGATGTCGCTGCGTTTTTTCAGCATCACGCCGTGCTCGTGCTTGATCGCGGCGGCGTGCCAGGGCGTCAGCCAGGCGTCGGTGCTGTCCACCAGGCGCACGCCGATTTTGGCGGAGACGCGGAATTGCGGATGAATGGACAGGCGCAGGCTGTCCGGAAACGCGCGCTCCAGCAGCCGGCTCCAGGCATTGCTGCGCTGGATCACCCGGTAGGCGTTGGCGCGCGCCATTTTCTGCAAGCTGGTCTTGCTGTGGCCGGCGAAGCGCGGCATGCCTTGCGCGTCTTCGAACAGGAAACGGGTAATGCCCTGGTACATCGCGCGCATCGCCGGTTCGTCCTGGCATTGGCGTTTGATCTGTTCGATGGAGTCGCTGTAAAGAATCAGCAATTCCTCGCGCTGGGAATCCAGATCGCCGATATAGCTGAAGTGGTCTTTCAGGTCGTAAAAACGGAAGCTGTCGCCATGGCGTTGCCGCGCGTAGCGAATCAAGTCGTCCATATAGGCGGCGACTTCCGCGTCCGGGATATACACCACGTCGGAAAAGCAATAGCCGTCCGAGCAAATGGCGACTTGAGCGCCCGGCGGGTAGATGCTCTGAATGTCCCGGCAGAGTTGGTGCAGATTATCCAGCGCGTGGCGTTCGGCCAGATCGGGCATGGCGCCCAGGGTTTTATTGCGGTTGGGCGATTTGCCGGGAAAGGCCGGCAAAATCATTTGCAGCGGCTGACGTCGGCTGACGGCGGCCTGAATCTTGGGCAGGTGAGGGGCCATTTCCGCGGCAAGGTCCTCCGGCGCGGCAAGGTCTTCCGGGTGGACGCGGCGCAGCTTGAAAACCCGTTCCAGTATTTGCCGGGCGAGATCCGGGGCGGAAACTCCAAAAGGGTGAAAAACAGGGTCGACAATGGCGTTCATGGTTTATCTCAAATGGTTGTGGAATCAAAAGCGATTGAATTGCGACTGGCCCGCGTTCATGCGCGGGCGTTTCACTTATCGTTATGTGATAACCAAAATAAAAATGATGGAAAGAACAGGTTTAGCTTCAGTTAGCGCGGCCATTCTATGGCAGATGTCGGGAGCGGGCGAACAAATTAGCCGCTATAGGGTTATGAGCAATCGTTATATTGATATGTCGAAGGGATTGGATGAATAAAGGCGGATGGAAATTTTATTTGTTTTAGGTGAGTTTTTATTCAATGGGGCGGTGTGAAAATTGTAAATGCGATTGTGACGGTTTGTGATGTCTTATTTGTTTTAATTTGGATTAAATTTAAATTTGTCTTTATATGACAAGATCTTATTTGTCATTTTTGCAAATGAGATTCATTCCTATTTGTAAACGACGGGAGACCGTCGGAGACTGTGAGTTTTCCCATGCAACCACGTTGCGGCGCTGCGGTCGCGGCGCCTTTCCTGCGGCGAGCCGGCGCGGGCGGGGCGGGTGAAAACTGTATGATTCACGCGACAGATGCTGCACGCAGCGACGGCGAAGCGCGGCGAACAAACCTCGGATGCCGCGTTGCGCCGACTTGTCGTACTCAAGGTCCGCCGCGTTTCAGAGCGCCGCGCCGCGGATGGGCAAAGCCGCGTCTTCCGCCGCAGGCCCGGCCCGTGCCGGCCGGCGGGGCTTTGGGCCGGCTTTGGGCCGCAATCCAAGCGGGTGCGGTATTCCTTTGCGAACATGACATTTTCGTTTTTTAAGCTTCAAAGCCATGTTTGACTAGTCAACAGTCGTGGTTGCTGTCATTCTTTTGCGTTTCGATTACGACTGCCTGTCGTAGCGACAGCAGGCCGCCGGCTGGCCGCAGCGAGCCGAAAGCAATGTCGCCGAGCAGGCGCACTTGAGACAAAGAGATGGAAAAAAAGCAAGAAAGCCAAGAGCTTAGGCGCACCTTGCAGGCGCGCCACCTGTCGATGATCGCCATCGGCGGCTCCATTGGCACCGGCCTGTTCCTGGCCTCCGGCGCCACCGTGGCGTCGGCCGGCGCCGGCGGGGCCTTGATCGCCTACGCCCTGATCGGCCTGATGGTTTACTTCCTGATGACCAGTCTGGGCGAAATGGCCGCCTTCATGCCGGAATCCGGCTCTTTCCAGGTATACGGTTCGCGCTTCGTCGATCCGGCCTTCGGCTTCGCCCAAGGGTGGAACTACTGGTACAACTGGGCCATCACCGTGGCGGTGGAGCTGGCCGCGGCCGCCATCATCATGCATTACTGGTATCCGGCGGTGCCCGGCATCGTCTGGAGCGCCGGCTTCCTGTTGATCATCTTCGTGCTCAACTATTTCTCGGTGAAGGGCTTCGGCGAGGCCGAGTTCTGGTGCTCGATGCTCAAGGTGGCCACCATCATCGCCTTCATCGTCATCGGCTTTTTGATGATCTTCGGCATCATGACCGACCCCAATCCGCAGCGCATCGCGCCGGGTTTGTCGGTGATGCAGCAGGGGCAGGGGCCGTTTGTGGGCGGCATGGCCGCTTTCGTGGGCGTGGCCATGATTGTGGGCTTCTCCTTCCAGGGCACCGAGCTGATCGGCGTCGCCGCCGGCGAATCCGCCAATCCGGGCAAGACCATCCCGCGCGCGGTGCGGCAGATCTTCTGGCGCATCCTGATGTTCTACATGCTGTCCATCCTGATCATCGGCCTGATCCTGCCGTACAACGATCCGCTGCTGCTGAAGAACGATATGAAGGATGTCGGCGCCAGCCCGTTCACCCTGGTGTTCAACCGCGCCGGCTTCGCCATGGCCGCCAGCCTGATGAACGCGGTGATCCTGTCCGCCATCCTGTCCGCCGGCAACTCCGGCATGTACGCGTCCACCCGCATGCTGTACACCATGGCGCGCAACAAGATGGCGCCCAAGCGCTTTGCCGAGCTGTCCAGCAACGGCGTGCCGCGCAATGCCTTGTACGCCACCAGCGTGATCGCCGCGCTGTGCTTCCTGACCTCCTTGTTTGAAACCAACGCGGTCTATCTGTGGCTGCTGAACTCTTCCGGCATGACCGGCTTCATCGCCTGGCTGGGCGTGGCCATCAGCCACTACCGTTTCCGCCGCGGCTACGTCAAGCAGGGCCACGATCTGGCGGACTTGCCCTACCAGGCCAAGTGGTTCCCGCTGGGGCCGCTGTTCGCCTTCGCGCTGTGTCTGCTGATCATGCTGGGCCAGAACTACGAGGCCTTCATCGGCGGCCATATCGACTGGAGCGCGGTGATCGCCACCTATCTGGGCATCCCGCTGTTCCTGGCGCTGTGGCTGGGCTACAAGTACAAGCACAAAACCCGGATGGTGGCGCTGGAAGAGATTGATTTCAGCGAGGCGCTGGTCAAGGCTCGCGCTTTGCGCCAAGAGAATAAGGACGGCAAGCTGGCCGCCGCCACGCGCTGATCCTCTGTGAATTCTGCCAGCCTTAGCGCGGCAGTTCGCCAACAGCCCGGCCATGCCGGGCTGTTTTGCGTAAGGGCTTGATTGTTTTGGATTCGGCGCCGGCCCATGCCGGCGCCGCGGACGCGCGCGGCGCGCTGGAAGCGGGGCGGGGCGTCGCAGTCCGAGCGAGAGCCGGCTTGCAATACTGATGAATTGTGTAATATGGCGGCTGGCGCGGCGCCGCCCGCCGACGTTCCCGATCTGAATTCGATGGCTTCGGAGTCATTCATGCAGTTGCTGACAATATTCATAACAAAGTTTCTGTTTGTGATGGCCGCCTTGCTGCCGATCATGAACCCTCCGGGCCTGGTGCCCATCTTCATCTCGATGACGGCGCGCAATACGCCGCAGCAGCGCCGCTACCTGGCGCGCCGCATCGCCATGTATTGCGCCTTGCTGCTGCTGGGCAGCATGTTCACCGGCGGCTATGTGCTGTCCTTCTTCGGCGTGTCCTTGCCGGTGGTGCAATTGTCCGGCGGCCTGCTGATCACCTTCGCCGCCTGGCGCATGCTCAACGACGCGCCGCCGGAAAGCAGCCCCACCTCCACCGATCAGCCCATCCAGGCGGAAAACCAGGACGCCTTGAAGCAACGCGCTTTCTATCCGCTGACCTTCCCGCTGACGGTGGGGCCGGGCTCCATCTCGGTGGCCATCACCATGGGCGCCTCCTTGACCGATACCGGCAAGGGCATCGTCAAATACGCGATCTCGCCGCTGGCCGGCAGTTTCGCGGTGCTGGTGTGCAGCTTGCTGGTCTATCTGTGCTACCGCCACGCCGACAAGCTGCTGCGCTATCTGGGCCAGACCGGCTCGGTGGTGTTCCTGCGCTTGTCCGCCTTCATCCTGCTATGCCTGGGCGTGCAGATCATGTGGGACGGCTTCGGCGCCCTGATCACCCAGCTGGCGCAGGATGTGTTGCCGCATAAGTGAGCGGGGCGATTGGACATCTTTTGATGTGAGGCAAATGCCGCATCGGCCAAATTGAGCATACTGCGATTATGACAAATGTCTTAAGAACAGGAGTTTGCCATGGCCACCAGCGCTTTCTTCATCCCCTGCGTCAATCTGATGGGCGCGGGCTGTCTGCAACAAGCCGTTGAAACCATGCGCGGCTACGGTTACCGCAAGGTCTTGATGGTGACCGACGCCGGCCTGGTGAAAACCGGTCTGGCCGGCCGAGTGACCGAGCTGCTGGGCGGCGTCGGCATCGCCACCGTGCTGTTCGACGGCGTGCATCCCAATCCCACCACCGCCAACGTAGGCGCCGGCCTCGCGCTGTTGCGCGAGCACGGCTGCGACGCCGTGGTGTCCTTGGGCGGCGGCTCGCCGCACGACTGCGCCAAGGGCATCGCCCTGGTGGCAGCCAACGGCGGCAAGATCCAGGATTACGAGGGCGTGGACAAGTCCGCCAAGCCGCAACTGCCCTTGGTGGCGATCAATACCACCGCCGGCACCGCTTCGGAAATGACTCGCTTCTGCATCATCACCGACGAGAGCCGTCACATCAAAATGGCCATCGTCGACAAGCACACCACGCCGGTGCTGTCGGTCAACGATCCGGAAACCATGGCCGGCATGCCGGCCGGGCTGACCGCCGCCACCGGCATGGACGCGTTGACCCACGCGGTGGAAGCCTATGTGTCCACCATCGCCACGCCCATTACCGACGCCTGCGCCTTGAAGGCGGTGACGCTGATCGCCGGCCATCTGCGCCGCGTGGTGCGCAACGGCATGGACATGGAGGCGCGCGAGCAGATGGCTTACGCGCAATTCCTGGCCGGCATGGCCTTCAACAACGCGTCGCTGGGCTATGTGCACGCGATGGCGCACCAGCTGGGCGGGTTTTACGATCTGCCGCACGGCGTGTGCAACGCGGTGCTGCTGCCGCATGTGCAGGCTTACAACGCCAAGGCGGCCGGCCAGCGGCTGGCCGATGTCGGCGCGGCGCTGGGCGTGGAAGCCAGCGCCGAGGCGGCGATCGCCGCCATACGCCAATTGGCGGCCGATGTAGGCATTCCGGCGGGATTGACGCAACTGGGGGTCAAGGAAGAGGATATTCCTGAACTGGCCGCCAACGCCTTGAAGGACGCTTGCGGTCTGACCAATCCGATCCAGGCCAGCCACGAGGAAATCTGCGTGATCTTCAAGGCCGCGCTGTAGCGGTAAAGGGCCGCGGCGATTCGCCGCGGCCTTCACGATCTGCTGCGCTGCGGCGATACGACGTTAACAACCCGCTCAAAATGCTTATGTGCCACGAGTACATTCCGCTTTTGCGCTCGTTTTCGCCTTGTCTCGCTCTAGCTCGCAAGATTTTGAACACAGCTTCCAATGGCGGCCCAGCCGCCTTTTTTTGACCATTAAATATCGTAATACGATATTTCTGACGACGCCGCACCGCCTCCGCCGCCAGATGAAATAAGGAGTGACGCAATGGACGCAACCATTCGCCTATTGCCGGTGAGCGAATACCGGCCGGGGCTTGATAACGCTTTTCTGATCGAGGAGACCTGGCCGAAGGGCTTGCCGCGGCAGGCGCTGGACGCCGCCCACTGGCTCAAAAGCGTGGCGCCCGCGCCCGGCTTGCTGAAATGGCTGCGCCAGGACGACCGTCATTGGCCCACCTTCTGCGAGGTGTATTGGGCCGACCTGGCGGCGAACCCGCAGCGCTGGTGGCCCTTGTGGAAGGCCAGCCGCCGCGGCGGCCTGGTGCTGCTGCACGCGGGCGGCGGCGACAAGCAGCCGGCGCAGGCCTTGGCGCAATTCCTGGGCGACAAGCTGGACGAGATAGCGCGCATCGAGGCCGGAGAGCTGGCGTCGCCGGTGTGCTACCGCGCCTTGCTGGATCATTGACCGCATGCCCGAGCCATCCAGCTTCTCCAAACAGGATTTCGAACGTCTGGCGGACTTCCGCTATCGTTTGCGCCGCTTCCAGCGTTTCAGCGAGGAGGCGGCCCAGCGCCACGGCATCACCATGCTGCAATACCTGCTATTGCTGCAGATCAAGGGCTTTCCCGGCCGCGACTGGGCCACGGTGGCCGAACTGGCCGAGCGGCTGCAGTCGCACCACCACAGCGTGGTGGGCCTGATTAGCCGCTGCGAGCAACAGCGGCTGGTGGCGCGCAGCCCGGGGCGGGACGACCGCCGCTGCGTGGAAGTGCGGCTGCTGCCCAAGGGCGAGGCGCTGGCGGAATGTCTGGCGCGAGAGCATCGCGAGGAGTTGCAGGCCCTGCGGCGGCTGGGCGATGTGCTGTCGCTGGATCATCTCTTGCAGCCCGAGGATTGACGCCGGCGCGGTAGCTTTTGCCATGGCGCTCTGGCATGATTTTGACATTGTTTTGGCGAGCGGAGATATCCCGTGAACATACTGTTGGTGGAGGACGATCTGGCATTGGGCGAGGCGCTGGGGCAGGCTTTGCGCCAGGCCGGCTTTCGCACCGTCTGGGTGAGGCGCTTGAAGGAGGCGCGCACCTTTCTGGCCGAGGAGCCGCAGGACGCGCTGCTGCTGGACCTGGGCTTGCCGGACGGCGAGGGCCTGCATTTGCTGCAGGAGCTGCGCGGCAACGGATCGACGCTGCCGGTCATCATCCTGACCGCGCGCGACGCGCTGGAGAGCCGGCTGGCCGGCCTGCACAACGGCGCCGACGATTACCTGGTCAAGCCCTTCGCGATTCCCGAGCTGCTGGCCCGGCTGCAGGCGGTGACCCGGCGCAGCAGCGGCTTCGTGTCGGCCAATTGGCAGATCGGCGATTTGTGCATCAACGCCGAAACCCGAGAGCTGTCGATGGGCGGCGCGGCGGTGGCCTTGTCGCCGTCCGAGTTCGCGCTGGTGTTCGAACTGGTGCGCAAGGCCGGCAAGGTGGTCAGCCGCGAGCACCTGGTCGAGCATCTGTGCTGCGAGTCCGACAACGCGCTGGAAGTGCATGTCCATAATCTGCGGCGCAAGCTGGGTTCGGACTGGATCCGCACCATACGCGGCGTCGGCTATCTGCTGCCCAAGCCGGCATGATCATCCCCTCGCTGGCGCGGCGCTCGCTCTACCGGCGGCTGCTATGGACCAGTCTGAGCACCCTATTGGCGGTGTGGCTGGTCCTGTTCGCCTGGTTTTATTGGGAAGTGACCCGGGTCGGTTCCGGCTATCTGGACGGCGATTTGCGCGGGCTGGCGCGCACCCTGGCCACCGTCTACAGCGCCGACATCAAGGAAAGCGAGCGGGCCCGCGTCGTCGATCAGTTGATCGGTCAGTTCGGCCACGGCTATAGCGAAAGGCCGCCGGTCAAGGACGAGCTGGCCTACCGCATCGTCGATAAGCGCCAGCGCCTGCTGGCGGTGTCCAGCGCCTGGCCGGAGCTGGAGCAGCCGCCCAGCGGCGGCGCGCCGGCCAACCAGGGGCGCTGGCGCATGCTGACGGCGAGCGGCGACGAGGTCCGGGTGCAGTTGGCGATCGCGCGCAGCTTCGTGCAGCGGGTGCAGGCCGAAATCCTGATCTTCTTCCTGCTGCCGCTGATCGCCGCGGTGCCCATCATCATGCTGCTGCTGCGCGTCGGTTACGGCCGCGCCCTGCAGCCCTTGGCGACGCTGGCCACCACCATCACCTCGCGCGATGTGCAATCGACGGCGCCGCTGGCCTGCGCCGACCCCGAATACCAGGAACTGCGGCCGGTGTTCAATTCCGTCAACGAGTTGTTGTCGCGGCTGGCGACCTTTCGCGAGGGCGAGCAGCGCTTCTTCGCCGACGCGGCGCACGAGCTGCGCACGCCGCTGGCGGCGATAGGCGCGCAAGTGCATCTGCTGGCGCGCGCGGAGTCCGAACAGGAGAGGGCGGCGCTGGCGGCCTTGCTGGACGCCAGCATAGGCCGCAGTGGCGAACTGGTGGGCAAGCTGTTGACGCTGTCGCGGCTGGACGCGGAATCGGCGCGGGTGCTGCCGGTATCCTTCGATCTGGCGGCCTTGGCGCGCGCGGCGCTGGCGCGCCAGGTGCCGCGAGCGATGGAGCGCAACATCACGCTGGCCTACGACGGCGCGCAGACGGCGGCCTGCTGCGGCGACGCCAGCGCGATGGATAGCCTATTGGACAATCTGCTGGACAACGCCATCCGTTACTGCCCGGACGGCGCTTGCATCAATGTGGAAGTCAGCGAGGGGTTTTCCAATGTAAGGCTGGCGGTGCTGGACGACGGGCCGGGCATCGAGCCGCAGTGGCGGGAGCAGGTGCTGAAGCGTTTCGTGCGCCTGCCCGACAATACCGTGACCGGCAGCGGCCTGGGGCTGGCCATCGTCAAGCGGGTGGTGGAGCTGCACGGCGGCAGCCTGCTGTTGACCGACGGCCTGCACGGCAACGGCCTGGGCGTGGAAATCCGCCTGCCGCGCTGCGACGCGCGGCAGGCTTGAGGCCGCCGCGCTCCCGCATCGCTTCATCGCTTCTCAGGGCGCGGTCTTGTCCGCGCCCTCCCAGCCGCCGCCCAGCGCGGCGATCAGATTGGCCGCCGCCAGCAATTGCTGGCGGCGCGCGCCTTGCACGCCCTGTTCCGCCTGCAGTTCCGCCAGTTGCGCGCGCCATTCCGCCTGACCGTCGCTGAGCCCCACGCCGCGCGCGTCGCGCTCGGCGCGCAAGCGGCGGCTGGCGTCCACGTATTGGCGCTGCCTGGCCTCCTGATCGGTTTTGGCGAAATGGGCGGAGGCGGCGGCGTCTTCCACCTCGTACACCGCGCGGGTGACGGCGCCGCGCCAGGCCGCGTATTGCTCGGCGGCGGCGGAGCGCGCGCGCTGGGCCTCGGCCTTGCGCTTGCCGGCGTCGAACAGCGGAATGTCCAGCTGCGGCAGCAGCGACCAGTTCAGCACCTTGCTGCCGCGCAGACCGGACCAGCTGCCGGCGCTGATGCCCAGCCCGCCGTTCAGGGTCAGCGACGGCCAGCGGGCGGCCTCGGCTTCGTCGATGCGCGCGCGCGCGGCGTCGTAGCGGGCCTGGGCCGCGTTCAGATCCGGCCTGCGCTGCAGCAGCCGGGCCGGCACGTCGCCGCCCACTTCCGGCAGCCGGAGTTCACGCAGCGGACGCGCCGGCGGCAGCCCGCAGGCGTCCGGCATCTTGGCGGCCAGCTGGCACAGGCTGCGCTCCACCCGCTTCAGCGCGTCGCCTTGTTGAGCGACCAGGCGGGCGGCTTCGCTGGCCTCGCTGTCCGGTTCCAGCAGTTGCCGGCCGCTGGCCAGGCCGACGCGGCGTTTGGCGGCGACGCCGGCCAGCAGCCGCTGGCGCAGCCGCGCGGCCTCCTGGACCAGTTCGATGTCGGCGGCCAGCTCCGCCCGGGTCAGCCACAGTTCGGCGGTTTGCCGCGCCAGGCTCAGGCCCAGCGCGTCGAGGTCGCCGCCGCTGGCCTTGAGGTCTGCGCGGCCGGCGCGCGTCGCGGCGCTGACCCGGCCG
This sequence comes from Chromobacterium sp. Beijing, assembly GCF_021496765.1. Lineage (NCBI taxonomy): Bacteria > Pseudomonadati > Pseudomonadota > Betaproteobacteria > Neisseriales > Chromobacteriaceae > Chromobacterium > Chromobacterium sp. Beijing. Next base: position 1,702,518 of record NZ_CP053750.1, on the reverse strand, counting down.
CGCAAGTCCACTTCATAGCCCAGCGCCAGCCGCGTGCTGTAGCGGGTGCTGGGATTGGCGGTGTCTTCGCTCACTTCGCCCAAATCGAATTTGGACAGTTTGCGCCGTTCCACCGATTGTTCGAAGTCCAGCTTGGGATAGCGGTCGGCGTTGAGCACGCCCAGTTCGGCGCGCGCGGCGTCCAGCCGCGCCAGGCTGGCGGCGAGATCGGTGTTGCCCTCGCGCACCGCGGCTATCCAGCGGCTGAGGCCGGGATCGCCGAAACCGTCCCAGGCCTGGGCGTCCGGGCTGGCGCCGGGCAGGGTCCGGCCGTAGCGTTCCGGCAGCGCCGGCGTCGGGTGCGAAGGCTCCAGCCCGGCGCAGCCGCCAAGCGCCAGGAGCAGCAGCAGAGCGATGGGGCGCATCATGGCTTGCCCGCCTTGTCTTGTCGGGCGATGCGCACCAGCACTCGCTGGCCGATGCGGATTTCCGGCGCGTCCACCAGCGCCAGCACGCATTCGATCACGCGCACGTCCTGTTTCTCATTGGGGTCGTCGTTGTCCGGGCGGTTGCCGAACACCTGGCCCAGCCGCAGCACCTTGGCCTTGTAGACCTTGGTTTCGTCCGCTTCCAGCGTCACCTCGGCCGCCTGTCCCGCCGTCACCAAGCCCACATAGCGTTCTTCCAGGTCGGCGCGAACGATGCGCGGCCCGTTGGGGGCGAACATGAACAGCGGCGTCACGTTCAGCGTGGAGGTGCCGTCGCCGGGGCGGGCCTGGCGGCGGATGATGCGGCCGGCCAGCGGCGCGCGGACCACGTGTTGATCCACTTCCAGCTTGCTGGCCGCCACTTGCGCGTCGGCGGTGGCCACCGCCGCCTGCTGGCGGGCCAGTTCGGACGCGCTGAGCTTGACCTGATCGCGGGCGTTGTCTTTTTCCTGCTTGGACACCACCTCGTCGCCGCTCAGCGCGGACACCCGTTGCAGCTCGCGCTGGGCGATGGCGTGCTTGACCTGCAGCAGCGTCAGCGCCTGCCGCGCCTCGTCGCGTTCCTGCTCGCGCACCTTCATCGCCAGATTGGCCTCGCGGTCGTCGATGCGGGCCAGCACCGCGCCGGGTTTGACCTCGGCGCCTTCTTCCACCGACACCTCGCGAATGATGCCGGCGCGCGGCGCGGCGATATTGATCACCCCGCCTTCTATGCTGACGCGGCCCTTGGCGATGGCGGCCCACGGCGATTGCTGGACCGGCGCGGGAGGCGGCGGTTCGGAGCAGCCGGCCAGCAACAGGCTCAAAGCCAGCAGCGGGCCCAGGCGCAGCGGGGTCTTGGGAATAGGGCTGCTCATGCTACCTCCATCGGCGTGTTATGGACGCGCAGGTCTTTGACCACCTGGCCGTCTTCCAGGGTGATGACGCGGTCGGCGTGTTTGATCAGGCGGTTGTCGTGCGACACGCCCAGCACCGTGGTGCCTTGTTCCTGGGCGATCTGGTGCAAGAGGTCGATCACCACTTGGCCGTTATGGCTGTCCAGCGCGCTGGTGGGCTCGTCGGCGAACATCAGCTTGGGCCGCTTGACCAGCGCGCGGGCGATGGCGACGCGCTGCTTTTCGCCGCCGGACAATTCCATGGGCCGCAGCTTGGCGCGCGGGCCCAGGCCCACCAGTTCCAGCGCCTCCTGGGCGCGCTTCTCGGCTTCCGGCTTGCTGATCTTGGGGCCGTAGTTCAGCGGCAGCAGCACGTTTTCCAGCGCGGTCAGCGAGGCGAACAGATTGAAGCCCTGGAACACGAAACCGCAATGCTCCAGGCGGAAGCGGCTCAACTCCTCGATGGAGCGCCGGGTCAGCTCCAGCCCCAGCGCGGTGACGCGGCCGGAGCTGGGCGGCAGCAGGCCGGAGAGCACGGACAGCAAGGTGCTCTTGCCGGAGCCGGACGGACCGATGATCAGGGTCAGTTCGCCGGGCAGGATGGACAGCGAGATATTGGTGAGCACGGTTTGCTCGGTCTTGCCGTTGCTGAACGAGCGGTTCAGGTTTTCGCCGACGATGGCGGGAGAGGCGGACATGAGAGTCTCCTTATCGCAATAGGGTGGAGGGTTCGGCCTGGTTCAGCGCGCGCAGCGCGGACAGACCGGACAGCAGAGCGATGCCCAGCACCAGGGTGCCGGTGGCCAGGCAGCCCCACACCGGCACTTCCAGCGCGATGTGGGCGTGGCGCGCGGCCATCACCAGCAGCGCGCCGACCACGGCGGTGATCACCAGGCCGGCGAGGCCGACCCAGAAGGACTGCTCCAGAATCACGGCGCGCAAGGAGGAGGAGGACACGCCCAAGGCGCGCAGGGTGGCGTATTCGCGCAGTGCGGCGACGATGGCCGCCATCAGCGTCTGGCTGGTGATGACGATGCCGACCAGCAGGCCCAGCGCGGAGGAGAACAGGAAGCCGGAGCCGGCGCCGGACTCGAACAGCCAATACACCTGCGACTGGATGGAGAACTCCTCGGCGGTCCACACCTGGAAGGGCTTGAAGCTGCCGGCCGGTTGCAGCTGGTCGCGCACCAGTTCGGCGCGGCTGGGGTCGCGCAGCCGGGCCAGGAAGTAGTCGGTGGCGTCGTTGCGCAGATTGGGGTCGATGCGGCGCGCGGTGTTCAGCGAGGTCAGGATGTTGGCCCCGCCCATTGCGCGCATGCCGTTGACGGTGCCGCCGATGCGCACCCGCTTGCCGCTGAGTTCGGCGTAGTCGCCGATCTTGACGCCCAGCTTTTCCAGATCGCTCTCATCCACCAGCACGGTGCTGGGCACCGTCAGCTCCTGGCGCAGCGCCGGGGTCAGCAAGGTGGCGAAGGTCATCGCCTGCGGACGCGGGTCGATGCCGATCAGCACCGCGCTGAGCTTGCCGCCGCCGGGACGCTGCCAGTCCGCCATGGTCCAGGTGAAGCGTTCCACCGAGGTGACCTCGGGATGCGCCCAAAGGTTGTTCTCGGTCTTGCCGGGAATCGGCCGGGCCAGATCCACGCTCTGAGTGGCCGGGTAGCCCACCCAGAGGTCGGCGCTGGAGCGGTCTATGTAAACGCCTACCGAGCTGAACATGCCCAAGAGCAGGCTGAGCTGCACTTGCACCAGCAGGCCGGCGAAAGCCACCGCCAGCACCGCCGGCAGGAAGCGGCGCCACTCGTAGATCAGCGAGGCGCGAGCGAGGGAGACCATGGTCAGGCCTCCGCGCTGTCGCCGGGCCGGCAGGGGGATGGTTGGGCTGGGGCATGACTGTCTCCGGGGTGAAATGAGGGCAGTATGCCTATTCCTGCTTAGGGTTTTCTGAGCGCGGCCAAGCGTGAATAAGGCGGAGTCGGCGTACGGGATTTCCCTAGTATTAATACCACTGGTATTAGTCTGGATATTGAATTTGAATGCCAATTCAATAAGCCGCTGTTCTTATTGCCTGCTCAGACTCTCCTCAGTTTTCTTTTTCAAGCTTGGTTTTTTTATTTTTCAGTAATGGATTTACTAAAAAATAATGACTTTGGCATTGGTGTGTCAATAAAGATACATCATTAAAATCAATGACTTGCTTTGTTCTGCATATATTTTTCTCCAGATATGTGGAGGTAAATCAGTCAACTGCAAGAAAGCCCTAAGGAAACACTAAGATTTCAACGTCATAATTTTCCAAAACCGGATTTGACAGTTTCGGTTGTAAAGATTTTGTCAAGTTGAGATCGCGGTTTTGGATGTGGTTTGCGTAATAGGCAGCAGGCGCGTGCGGCGGTTCGCCGGACGCGAATTCGATCCAGGCTTTGCGTGCGGGACCGGATTTAAAGAAAGGCAGTCGACCCTGGCCGTGCGGCCGGCGATTGCGCTTCCCGGTTGGTGCGCGGCGGCAAGCGAATGATGCGAAACAGCAGGTTCACCGCGGGAGGAGCAATGAGCAAGACCGTAGCTAGCAGGATAGGACCGGGCACGGTGGATATCGCGATTGTGGGCATGGCCAGCCACTTTCCCGATGCGGCCACCTTGTACGATTTCTGGACCAATATCGTCGACAAGAAGGATTCCCTGACCGACATCGACCAGAAGAACGGCGATGAATACTGGCGCAAGGAAGACTATTACAGCGCGGACCCGAGCGCCGCCGACAAGACTTACGGCCATCGCGCCGGTTTCGTGCCGGCCATCGATTTCGATCCGGTGGAATTCAAACTGCCGCCGCTGATGCTGGAGTCCATCAGCACCGCGCAGATCTTCGCGCTGCACGTGGCCAAACAGGCGATGCTGGACGCCAGGCTGGTGGGCGAGGACGCCTTGCCGGTGGATAAAGACCGCGTGGGCGTGATCCTGGGCGGCGCCGGCAACGGCAACACTTCCTTCTCGCTGGCCTTCCGTCAGCAGGAGCCGTATCTGCGCAAGGTGCTGAACCACGCCGGCCTGCCCGGCGCGGTGGCCGACGAGGTCATCGACCGCGTCAACCATCTCTATCTGGAATGGAACGAGGACAGCTTCCCCGGCTTCCTCGGCAATGTCGCCTGCGGCCGCATCGCCAGCTACTTCGATCTGGGCGGCACCTCTTATATGGTGGACGCCGCTTGCGCCAGCAGCCTGGCCGCGATCAAGGCGGCGGTGGGCGAGCTGGTGGACGGCAGCTGCGACGTGGTGCTGACCGGCGGCGTCAACCTGGAAAACTCGATCTTCTCCTTCCTGTGCTTCAGCAAGACGCCGGCCCTGTCCAAGAGCAATCTGTCGCGGCCCTTCGACGAATCCTCGGACGGCATGATGCTGGGCGACGGCGTGGGCTTCCTGGTGCTCAAGCGCCTGGAAGACGCCGAGCGCGACGGCGATCGCGTTTACGCGGTGATCAAATCCTTGCAGGCCTCCAGCGACGGCCGCGCCAAGAGCATTTTCGCGCCGCGTCACGAAGGCCAGGTCAAGGCGATGCAACGCGCTTACGCGCGCGCCGGCATTTCTCCGGCCGAGATCCAGCTGGTGGAGGCGCACGGCACCGGAACCCAGTCCGGCGACGAGACCGAGATCAAGAGCTTGCGCGCGGTGTTCGAGGCCGGCGGCGCTCAGCCCGGCTCGGTGGCCATCGGCAGCGTCAAATCGCAGATCGGCCATACCCGTTGCGCCGCCGGCGCGGCGGCGATGATGAAGGCCGCGCTCGGCCTCTATCACAAGGTGTTGCCGCCCACCATCAACGTCAGCCAGCCCAGCCACGAACTGGCGGACAGCGCCAGCCCCTTCTACGTCAACATCGACAGCCGGCCCTGGCTGAGCCCGGTGGACGGCGCGCCGCGCCGCGCCGCCTTGAGCGCCTACGGCTTCGGCGGCACCAACTACCACGCCATCATGGAAGAGCATCAGGCGCGGCCGCAGGGCGATTTCCGCCTGAACCTGCGCCCGGAAGTGGTGCTGCTGCACGCGGACGGCCCGGAGCAGCTGCTGGCGCTGGCCGAGCACAAGCTGGATGCCTTCCGCGCCGAAGACGCCGGTTATCAGTTCCGTCTGCACCAAGGCGCGGCGGCGCGCGCGCCGGCCGCTTCCGCGCGCCTGGCCTTCGTCGCGGGCTCCGCCGAACAGGCGGCCGGCCTGCTGGACGAGGCGATCAAGCTGCTGCGGGCGCGGCCGGATCAGGACTGGGAACACCCGCTGGGCATTTACTACAAGCGCGAGGCGGCCCCGCTGGCCGGCCGCGTGGTGGCCTTGTTCCCCGGACAGGGCGCGCAGTACGTGAACATGGGCCGCGACATCGCCAACGATTACCCGGCGATGCGCGAAACCCTGGAAGGCCTGGACGCCGCGGCGCACGCCGACGGGCTGCCGCTGCCTTCGGCGGCGATTTTCCCGCCGCCGGCCTTCGACGCGGAGACGGCGGACCGCCAGATGGCGGAGCTGACCCAGACCCGCACCGCGCAGCCGGCGATAGGCGCGATCAGCGCCGGCTACTACAAGCTGCTGCGCGGTCTGGGCCTGCGGCCGGACTTCCTGGCCGGCCACAGCTACGGCGAGGTGACCGCTCTGTGGGCCGCCGGCGTCTTGAGCGACGAGAACTTCTACCGCGCCTCGCTGGCGCGCGGCGCGGCGGTGGCCAGCCCGGTGCCGGGCGGCGAGCCGGGCGCGATGCTGGCGGCCTCGCTGCCGGAGAGCGAAGCCAGCGCGGTGCTGGAGCGCTTCCCGGAGCTGGTGGTGGCCAATTACAACTCGCAGCAGCAACTGGTGTTCGGCGGCGCCGGCGACATCATCCGCCAGGCCCATGAGTTCCTGAACGAGCGCAAGGTGCGCAGCCAGGTGCTGGCGGTGTCGGCGGCCTTCCACACCGACTTCGTGCGCCACGCTTGCGCGCCGTTCGAGGCCAGCCTGGCCGGGATTCCGTTCCAGGCGCCGCAAGCCGCGGTGTATTCCACCGCCAGCGGCGAGCGCCACGCCGACGACCCGGCCAAGATCAAGCAGTCCTTGATCGGCCAACTGGTCAGCCCGGTGCGCTTCCAGCAAACCATTGAACGCATTCATCAGCAGGGCGGTTATCTCTTCGTCGAGATCGGCCCCAAGGGCATTCTGGGCAAGCTGGTGGCGGACATCCTCAAGGACAAGCCGCACGCGGTGGTGTCGCTGAACCCCAGCGCCAACGGTGAGGAAGCCCTGCAATTCAAGCGCGCGCTGGCGCGGCTGGCGGTGGAGGGGGTGGAGCTGAGCTCCACCGATCCGCAGGCGGCGCTGCCGCTGGCGACGGCGCCCAAGAAAAAGGCGCTGACTTACACAATGAGCGGCGGCTTCTTCTACTCGGAGAAAGCCAAGCAGCGACGCGCGCATGCCATGCGCAAGGATACGCGCGTCATCGACGCCTTCATCGACGAGCGGCTCGCCGCCAGCTCGCCGCCGCGGGCGCCGGAGACGGAGCGGGATAGTACGGTAGTGGTGGAAACTTTGGTCGACAACAGGGACGACATGGTGTGGCTGGAGCCGGTCCATGTCATAAGCGGAGAGGGAATCATGCAACGCAGTAGCTCGGACAACGAAGTATTGAGCGTATTGGACGCGCAAATCCAGGCGCAGAACATGCTCAGCCAGGTGCACCAGCAGTTCCAGCTGAATCAGAAGGACTACATTCAGCTGCTGGACTCGCTGATGAACAAGCAATACACCTTGCTGGAGAAATTCCAGGGCAGCCAGCAACTGACGGAAGTGGTGGCCAGCCTGGGCCAGAGCCTGCAGCTGCTGGACAAGAACCAGGAGCTCTACCACGTCAACCACGAACATTATTTCGACAACCAGCAAGCTTTGCTGGGCGCCGACGTCGCCGCCCGCGGCGGCCAGGTGGCCGCTCGCCTGCAACAGCGCGCGCCGCTGGAAGTGAGCTTGCCGACGCCGCGCGCCGCGGTGGAATTGCCGGCGGCCGCGCCCCTGGCTCAGCCCGCCGCCGCCCCCGCCGCCCCGGCGCCTCAAGTGAGCGCGGTGCAGGCGCCCAAGCCGACGCTGCAGGAGATTCCGCAAGCAGCCGCTCCGGTCGCGCCGGCCCCGGTAGCCGCGCCCGCTCCGGCAGCCGCCGCGCCCGCCGCCGCGATCAGCGCCGAGGACCAGGCCCTGATCCAGCGCTTCGAAGCCTTGACCGAGGCCGACCTGATCAAGCAACTGATCGCCATCGTCAGCGACCGCACCGGCTACCCGGCCGACATGATCAATGAAGACATGGATCTGGAAGCCGACCTGGGCATCGATTCGATCAAGCGCCTGGAAATCTTCGGCGCCATGTTCGACCAACTGTCCGCCGAAGTGCCGCACTTCCAGGACATGGAAAAACAGAAGGACATGGAAACCTTCGACATCGACGCCTTCAGCAACATCCGCAAGATGGGCGGCTTCTTCAAGCAGACCATCTCCGAACTGCTGACCGAGCTGAAGCAGGGCGGCGCCGCCGCGCCGGCCGCGGAAGCCGCTCCGGCGCCGGAGGCCGCGCCGGCCCCGGTCTCCAGCGAGCCCGCCTTGCACGAAACCCCGGCGGCGGAGGCCAAGCCTTTGCGTCAGCTGGGCGTGGTGTCGTCCACCAAGAAACTGGTGTCCGACGTTGCCGTGGAGGACTCCGCAGCAAAAAAATCCCTAGCTGAGCCCCGGGAGACGGCATCTGCCCTCGCTCAGCAATCCCCTGTAAGTGATGCCCATACGGTAGCCGCGTCCATCCATCGTTTTCAGGCGCGGAAACAAGCTTTGCCCAAGCCGGACCTGCTGGAGCTGGCCGCCGGCCGGCTCTGGCTGCTGACCGACGACGGCAAGGGTTTAAGCGAAGAAGTGGCCAAACAGCTGCTGGCCCACGGCCAGCAGGTGGCGCGGCTGGTGTTCAAGTGGCAGCAGGCCAAGGGCCAGCGCAAGGCGATCAAGCACGTCAACGACTACGTGCTGGAACGCGCCGACGAGCTGGCGCTGGAAGACGTGCTGTCGCGGATCGCGGTGGCCGAAGGCCAGGTGGGCGGCTTCATCCACCTGCAAGCGCCGGCCGGCAACGTCAAATCACTGGCCAACGCCTTCGCCGCGGCCGAGTACGACACCGCTCAGGCCTTGTTCCTGCTGGCCAAGCTGCTGCAGCCCTCGCTGACGCAGCCCGGCCTCGGCCGCGCCTGCTTCTTCGTGGCCAGCCAGCTGGACGGCGAACTGGGCACCGCCCGGCGCGCCGCCTTCCCGGTGGCCGCCGCCGGCGTCAGCGGCCTGTGCAAGGCCTTGAACATCGAGTGGGAAGACGTGTTCTGCCGCAGCGTGGATTTCGATCCCAAGTGCGGCAAGAGCGCCATCGCCGTGATGTTGCTGGAAGAGCTGCGCGACGTGCAGTCCGACGTGGCCGAAGTGGGCCGCGGCGTCAAGGGCGAGCGGATGACGCTGGGCTTCGAGGCGGCGCCGACCGATCCGCAGGCCGTGGCCGGCATCGACGCCAAGACTGTGTTTCTGGTCACCGGCGGCGCGCGCGGCATCACCGCCGAGTGCGTGATCGCGCTGGCCAAGCGTTATCCGGCCCGCTTCGCGCTGCTGGGCCGCACCCGCATCGACGCGCCGCTGCCGGAATGGGCGGAGGGCGGCGGCGAAGTGGCCGAGCTCAAGGCGCGCGCCATCCGTCATCTGCAACAGCAGGGCGAGACGGTGACCCCGGTCAAGGTGGACGCCTTGCTCAAGGAACTGCTGCAACTGGCCGAGGTGCGCGACACCATCGCCCGGATCGAGCAGGCCGGCGGCCAGGCCATCTATCTGGCTTGCGACATCGGCGACGCCAAGGACGTGGCGCGGGCGGCGGCGGAAGCGCAGCGGCAGCTGGGCCCCATCCGCGGCATCATCCACGGCGCCGGCAACCTGGCGGACAAGCGCATCGAGAAAAAGACCCCGGCCGATTTCCGCTCGGTGTTCCACACCAAGGTGAAAGGGCTGGAGAACCTGCTGGCGGCGGTCAAGCCGGACGGCTTGCGTCATCTGGTGCTGTTCTCCTCGGTGTCGGGCTTCTTCGGCAACGCCGGCCAGACCGATTACGCGATGGCCAACGACGCGCTGAACAAGTTCGCCTATCTGTACCAGACCCTGTACCCGAAACAGCAGGTGCGCAGCATCAACTGGGGTCCGTGGGACAGCGGCATGGTCAACGACGTGCTGAAGAAGGCCTACGCCGACCGCGGCCTGGCCATCATCCCCACCGCCGTGGGCGCGCAGTTCTTCGTCGACGAGTTCGCCGCCGGCCTGGTGCCGCAGGTGATCGTGGGCGGCGGGAGCTACAAGGTGGGGCGCAAGCAGAAGACCCTGCCGGCGCTGACCCGGGTGGAGCGCGAGCTGGACCCGGCCGTCAACGGCTTCCTGGGCGATCACGTGGTGGGCGGACAGCCGGTGCTGCCGGCCACCGCCGCGGCCGGCTGGATGGTGCAGCTGTGCGAAGACCTGCTGCCCGGCTATCGGCTGGAGACGCTGACGGACTTCCGCGTGCTCAAGGGCGTGGTGTTCGACGCCGGCGAACAGCGGCGCTTCATCGCCGAACTGCGGCCGGTGGCCGAAGCCGGCGGCAACGGGGACCGCCACACGCTGGAGGTGAGCATCTTCAACCAGGTGGACGGGGCCGCGCTGAACCGCTACCAGGCGCGGGTGACCATGAGCCGGCTGGCGGCGGAAGCGCCGCTGGACGGGCCCAAGGCGCCGGCGGGCGAGCCGCTGGAGCATGCGCCGCTGTACGGCGACATGCGCGACGGCGCCTGGCTGTTCCACGGCCCGGCCTTCCGCGGCGTGCAGTCCTTGTTCCGTCTCGACGGCCAGGGCTTGCAAGCCGGCGGTAGGCTGGCCGCCGCGGGCGGACAGGGGCAGTTCCCGGTGAACTCCTTCAACCCCTACCTGGCGGACGTGGCTTTGCAAACGCCGCTGATCTGGCTGATGTCGCAGTCGGACAAGGCGGGGCTGCCGCTGCAGATCGCCGAGTGGCGGCAGTACGCGCCGCTGGCTTTCGACCAGGCCTTCTATCTGAGCATGGCGGTCACGGCGCAAACCGCGACCACTCTGCTGGCCGACGTCACCGTCCACGGCGCCGACGGCAAGGTGTACAGCAAGCTGTCCGGCTTGCAGTTCACCGTGTCGAAGAAGCTGCGGCAGCTGATGTGCGACCCGGAGGCCAGCGTGGCGGTGTGACGCGAGCAAGGCTGCGCCTGCGGGCGCAGCCGGTCCGGAGCGCGGCGACGCGTTCCGGCCATACAGCCGAGGCGCGGCGGCGGAAGGTCCGCCTTGCCGCCGCCGCACTCGAAATCGGCCCGCGCCGGTTCAATCCTGATCCCGCGCCGCCGCCCGCCGCCTCAACAACGGCCGGCGGCGGAGGGGGACGGTTGCGCCCAAGGTTTGGGAATGTTGGCTCTACTTTAGGCATGAATGCACTATGGAAGAAATCGCCATTATCGGATTAGGCTGCCTGTTTCCAGGCGCCGAAACGCCAGAACAGTACTGGCGCAACCTGCTGGAGCGGCGGGATTGCACCTCGGAATTGAGCCGGGAAGAGCTGGGCGTGGACCCGGCGTTGTATCGCCACCCGGTGCCGGGCACCGCGGACAAGATCGCCTACAACAAGAACGGCCATGTGCGCGGCTTCAAGCTGGACGCCGGCCGCTACCGCCTGCCGGCCGCGCAGCTGGAAGCGCTGGACCCCTTGTTCCAATGGACGCTGTACGCGGCGGAACAGGCTTTGATCGACGCCGGCCAGGGTACCGATCAGGGTGTGGGCCACAGCGCCGAGGCGCTGGAGCGCTGCGGCCTGATCATCGGCAATATCGGCATGCCCACGCACGCCGGCAAGAAGCTGCTCAACGGTTTCTACCAAGGCATCCTGGAACCCTACGTCCAGGAACTGCTGCAACGCGACGATTTCCATTTCCGCCAGCCCTGGCAGGCGGAAGGCTTGTCCGATCTCAATCTGATGACCGGCAGCCACAACGCCACGCTGGCGGCCCAGGCGCTGGGCCTGGCCGGCCCCAGCTTCGCGCTGGACGCGGCTTGCGCCTCCGCGCTGTACGCCATCCGCGTGGCCAGCTACTACCTGCAAAGCGGCAAGGCCGACCTGATGCTGGCCGGCGCGGTCTGCCACGCCGACCACATCTACATCGATCACGGCTTCAATGTGTTGCAGGCTTTCCCGGCCGACGGCCAGTCAGTGCCGTTCGACCGCAACTCCCAGGGCCTGAAGGCCGGCGAGGGCGCCAGCGTGATCGCGCTCAAGCGCTACGCCGACGCGGTGCGCGACAAGGACCGCATCTACGGCGTGATTGAATCCATCGGCCTGTCCAACGACGGCGGCGCCAAGCACATCCTGGTGCCCGACCTCAACGGCCAGCTGCTGTCGCTGAAGCGCGCCTACGACGGCGTGGACAAGAACATCGATTATCTGGAATGCCACGCCACCGGCACCCCGGTGGGCGATCAGGTGGAGCTGGGCTCGGTGGAGACCTTCTTCGCCGACCAGGCGCAGCGGCCGCTGATCGGCGCCAACAAGGGCAATATCGGCCATATGCTGACCGCCTCCGGCATGGCCAGCATCCTCAAAGTGCTGCTGGCGATGCGCAGCGGCGTGATCCCGCCGACGCTGAACGTGGAAGACATGGTCAGCACTCCGGGCGGCCAGCTGGACATCCGCCACGTGGTGCGCGACACCACGCCGTGGCCGCAGCGCGGCCAGGCCAAGCGCGCCGGCATCAACGCCTTCGGCTTCGGCGGCGTCAACGGCCACATGGTGCTGCGCGAACACCGCGCCGACGCGCCGGTGACCGCCTGGCCGCAGCTGCCGGCCGAACAACAAAGCCTGGCCATCGTGGGCGTGGGCGTGGCGCTGGCGGACACTGAAACCCCGGACGCCCTGTTGCGGACGGTGGCCGAGGGCCGCAGCCACTTCCGCCCGCTGCCGCGCACCCGCTGGCTGGGCCTGGAGCGGCGCGCCGACGTGCTGGGCGCGCGCGGCTACCGTCAGGCGCCGGCCGGCGCCTATATCGAGCAGTTCGACTTCGACTGCAAGCGCTTCAAGCTGCCGCCCAAGGTGGTGGGCAGCCATCTGCTGTCGCATTTGTTCCTGATGCCCATCGCCGAGCGCGCCTTCTACGACGCCGGCTACCAGCTGGACGGCCACAAGCGCAATATCGCCGTCATCGTCGCCGGCGACGTCGACTACAGCTGCTCGCGCTATCAGGCGCGCAACGAGATGGCCTGGCAGGTGCGCGACAGCCTGGCGCACAGCGGCATCTCGCTGAGCGAGGCGCAGACCGCGGCGCTGGAAACCATCGTCAAGGACAGCCTGTTCCCGGAGCCGTATCCGGAAGGCATCACCGGCGGCATCGGCAATGTGGTGGCCAGCCGCATCGCCGCCCATCTGAAGCTGGACGGCCCGGCCTTCTCGCTGTGCGCGCATGAAAACGCCGCCTTCAAGGCGATAGAACTGGCGCAGTTCATGTTGTCCGAGCAATTGGTGGACGCGGTCATCGTCGCCGGCGGCAGCTTCGCCGGCGGTCTGGAAAACGTCTTGTGGGCGCCGCGCCGCGGCGCCGGCCATGTCGACGCGCCGGTGGGCGAGGGCGGCGGCGTGGTGGTGCTCAAGCGCGAGCAGGCGGCCTTGGAAGCCAAGGACCGCGTCTACGCGGTGATGCGCGGCCTGGCCATCGGCCACGCCTGCGGCGACAGCACCGAGTTTCAACCGGCGGCGGACGCGGTGGCGCGCTCGGCGGCGGCGGCCTTGCGCCAGGCCGGCGCGGATCCGGCGTCGGTGGGCTATCTGGAGCTGAGCGGCGGCGCGCTGGCCAGCGACAATCAGGTGGAAATCGACGGCTTGTCCCGGGTCTACCGCGACAGCGGCGTCGCCGCCGGCTCGGTGGCCGCCAACTACGGCCAACTGGCCTCGGCCCAGGGCATCGTCAGCGTGATCAAGGCCGCGCTCTGCCTGCATCGCCGGCAGCTGCCCGGCGCGGCGGCGCTGGCCGCCTATCCGGAGGCCGCGCTGCGCGCCGTGTTCCGCGCCGGAGAAACCAGCGCGGCCTGGCCGGCGCCGGCCGGCGGTCTGCGGCTGGCGGCGGTCAACAGTCTGGGCCTGGACCGCGGCTACGCCCATATGATTCTGCAAGAGCCCGGCGAGGCCAATCGCCTGGAAGCCAGAACGCCGACGCCGCCGCAGACGGGCGGTCCGGCCCTGGTCGCCACCGTGCACACCGGCCGCGAACACACCATCGCCGAGATGATCGTCAACGAGGCCAACCGCGCGCTGTTCGGCGACGTCAAGCCCTGGCGGCGTCCGCAGCCGGCGGCGGAAGCCGCGCAGCCGCAGCCGGCCGCCGCGGCGCCGGCCGACAGCGAAGCGCCGGTCTTGCAAAGGCAGCACAGCCGTCAGGCGCAGACCCAGCTCAGCTATCTGCAGGCCGAGCAGCGTTTCTACCAGCGCATCGCGCAACTGCTGGGCGCCGGCGCGCCGGCCGGCCAGCGCCGCGCGGCCAAGCCCAAGGCCGCGGCGCCGGTGCCGCCGCGCCCGCGTCCGCTGTTCGACGAAGCGCAGCTGGTGGAGCTGACCGACGGCTCCATCGCCAAGGTCTTGGGCCCGGATTACGCCGAGGCCGACAGCTACCCGATCCGCACCCGCATGCCGTCGCCGCCGTATATGTTCGCCTCGCGCATCACCGCGCTGTCGGCGCAGCCGGGCAAGCTGGAGCCGTGCTTCATCGAGTGGGAATACGATCTGCACCCCGACGCCTGGTACGTGTCCGACGGCCTGGTGCCGGCCTTCGTGTCGCTGGAAGCCTCGCACGCGATGATCGTCGCCTTCACCTATATCGGCTGCGACCAGCTGTTCAAGGGCCAGCTGCGCTACCGGGCGGTGGACAGCCAGACCACGGTCTACGGTCCCTTGCCCAAGGCCGGCGAAGTGCTGCGCGGACGGGTCAACATCAAGTCCTTCCTCAAGGTGGGCAAGAACGTGCTGATCGCCTACGAGTATCTGTGCTACGTCGGCGATAGGCTGAGCTTCAAGCTGGAGGCCAATTCCGGCTTCTTCCTGCCCAAGGACATCGAAAAATCCAAGGGGGTCAACACCGCGCCCTATCTGAAAGCCGGCCAGCCGGCCGAGCCGTTCCAGCCGCCGCTGCGCTGCGGGCGCGCGTCCTTCGACAATAGCCATATCGAGGCCTTGCAGCGCGGCGATTTCGTCGCCTGCTTCGGCGACGCCGCCTACGCCGCGTCGCGCGCGCCGCGCTTGTACGCGCCGGCCGCCAAGATGCTGGACCGGGTGGTGTCCATCTCCGCCTCCGGCGGCGCCTTCGGCCTGGGCGAGGCGGTGGCCGAACGCGACATCGACCCCAGCCACTGGGTGTTCCGCGCCCACTTCAAGAACGACCCGGTGATGCCCGGCACCTTCCTGGTGGAAGGCTGCGAGCAACTGGTCAAGTTCTACCTGTGCTACCTGGGGCTGTATTCGCTGCCGGGCATGGTGCCGCACGCGCTCAGCCCGCACAGCTACAGCGCCAAGTTCCGCGGCGAAGTGAAGTGCGAGGCCGACACCCTGCGTTACCGGCTCACCTGCAAATCCATCCACTGCGACTACCAGGCCGACGGCCAGCTGGAGCGGATGGCGCTGGTCTTCCTCGCGGAGATCATCTACCGCGGCAACGTCATCGGTATGTGCGACAACCTAGGCGCCGGCTTCAGCCGAGCGCCGGCAGCGGCGGACGCTTCGGCGCCGGCGCTGACAGCGATAGAGGCATGAATGAACCAAGACAAGCTTTGCGTGGCGCCGCGCTTTGCGGCCCCGGTGTACAAATGGCAGGGCCATGCCGGCAAGTTCCAGCAGACGCCGGAGCAGGCCCAGGCCCAGTTGCTGGACCTGGCGCGGCCGCTGCACGTGCTGCGCCAGCAGGATGCGGTGCTGCTGGAACCGGCCGGCGGCCTGGCCGGCAACGGCCAGGTGGATTGCCTGGGCATGGTGCCGGCGATGTTGCCGGAGTACTTCGGCGATCCGTCCTTCCTGCGTGACTACGGCGTGCGCTTCGCCTATTACGCGGGCGCCATGGCCGGCGGCATCAACTCCGAGGACATGGTGATCGCGCTGGGTTCGCGCCGCATCCTCAGCGCCTTCGGCGCCGGCGGCCTGACGCTGGAGCGCATCGGCAGCGCCATCCGCCGCATCAAGCAGGCGCTGCCCAACGGCCCGTACGCGATCAACCTGCTGCACAACCCCAGCCAGCCGGACTGGGAGATGAACTGCGTCAAGCTGTTCATCGAACAGGACGTCAAGGTGGTGGAGGCCTCGGCCTACGTCAATCTGTCCGCCGCCATCGTCTACTACCGGGTCAAGGGCCTGGAGGCCGGCGACAAGGGCGCGGTGATCCGCCGCAACCGCGTGATCGCCAAGGTGTCGCGCCGCGAAGTGGCGCAGCATTTCCTCAGCCCGGCGCCGGAGAAGATCGTGCGCAAGCTGCTGGCCGACGGCCTGATCAGCGAGCGCCAGGCGGAGTTGGCCAAGAAAGTGCCGATGGCCGACGACATCACCGTGGAAGCGGATTCCGGCGGCCACACCGACAACGGCCTGCTCAGCTGCATCTTCCGCTCCATCGCGGAGCTGCGCGACGAAATCTGCGCCGGCCAGGGCTATCCCTTCACCGTGCGCGTCGGCGCCGCCGGCGGCATCGGCAGCCCGCACGCCACGCTGGCGGCGTTCTCGCTGGGCGCCGCCTACGTGGTCACCGGCTCCATCAACCAGGCCTGCGTCGAAGCCGGCACCTCGGACCCTGTCAAGCAATTGCTGGGCAAGGCCAAGATCGCCGACATGGCGATGGCGCCGTCCGCCGATATGTTCGAACTGGGCGCCAAGGTGCAGGTGCTCAAGGCGGCAGCATGTACGCGGTGCGCGCGCAGAAGCTGCACGGCCTGTACAAGCAGTACCCCGGCCTGGAACAGATCCCGGCCGCCGAAGTGGCCAGCCTGGAACAGCAGGTGTTCCGTCAGCCGCTGGCCCAGGTATGGGCCGACACCGAGGCCTTCTTCGCCGGCCGCGGCAACCAGGCGCTGATAGACGCCGCCAACGCCAACCCCAAGAAAAAGATGGCGCTGCTGTTCCAGTGGTATCTGGGCCAGTCCTCGCGCTGGGCGATCTCCGGCGCGGCCGAGCGCGCGGTCGATTACCAGATCTGGTGCGGCGCGGCGATGGGCGCGGCCAACGAGTGGCTGCAAGGCAGCGAGCTGGCGCCGGTGGCCAAGCGCAAGGTGGCCGACATCGCGGTGGAGCTGATGGCCGGCGCCGCCTACCTGAGCCGCGTGGCGGCCTTGCGCCAGCTGGGCGTCCTGACGCCGCAGCGGCTGGAGCGTTACCGCCCGCTCAGCGCCCGCATGACGGCGCTGGACGAAGACGATATCGGACCCGAACCCGAATTGAATGACATCCCGTCATCAACCGTAGCACCAACCGTAGCATCACAGGGCAAGCAAGAGGAGAGCAGGAATATGGAAGGCAATACCAAGCTGTCGCTGATCAAGTCCAAGGATTTTTACAAGCAATGCTGGGAGCTGCTGCCGGGCGGCACCCATTACAACTTCGGCGACCCGGAACGGCCGCTGGTGGTGCCGTTCAATCGCGGCCGCAACTCCCGGGTCTGGGATCTGGACGGCAATGAACACCTGGACCTGTTCTGCAAATTCGGCGCGCTCTTCGTCGGCCACCACAACGAGGCTTACAACGAAGCGCTGATCCGCTACATGCAGAAAGTGACCTCGGTGGACACTTGCGACCTGGAAGTCGAAGTCTGCGAACTGATGGTCAAGCACATCCCTTGCGCCGAGATGATCCGCTTCTGCCTGAGCGGCACCGAGGCGGTGCAGAACGCGCTGCGCCTGGCGCGCGGCTTCACCGGCAAGCAGCGCTTCATCCGCTTCCACGGCCACTACCACGGCAACGCCGACAACATCATGGGCGGCCGCAAGCGCCAGGACCTGAGCTTCCCGGTGCCGGAAACCTTCAAGGGCGACCTGCTGGACACCCTGGGCCGCGCCGACGGCGCGCTGGAAGACCAGTCCTTCATGCTGCCGTGGAACGACATCCAGGTGCTGGAAGCCACCATCGAGCGCTACCACAATGAAATCGCCGCGGTGCTGATGGAGCCGATCTGCGTCAACGGCGGCGGCATCTTCCCGCGCGAAGGCTATCTGGAGCGCGCCAAGGAAATCTGCGAGAAGTACAACATCGTGCTGATCTTCGACGAGATCATCACCGGCGTGCGTCTGGGCCTGTCCGGCGCCCAGGGCATCCTCGGCGTCACCCCGCACCTGTCCACCTTCGGCAAGGCGCTGGGCGGCGGCTCGATGCCGATCTCCGCCATCGCCGGCCGTCGCGACATCATGGACCTCTACACCCGCGGCAAGGTGATCCACGCCGGCACCTTCAACGGCTACCCGCTGGGCCTGGCCGCGATCAAGAGCACCTTCGAGCTGATCGAACAGGACCCGGGCTGCTACGAGCGCATGGGCCGCTTCACCGAGCAGATCTCCGACACCTTCATCAAGGCCGCTCACGCCAACGATCTGCCGCTGGTGGTGCAGGGCATGCCCACCGCGCTGGTCTACCACTCGCAGGACACCATGGTGGACCGCTCCGAGGGCTACAGCGACAAGGTCAAGTTCTGCGACATCATCATCCGCGAGATCTCCAAGCGCTACGGCATCCAGTTCTCGCCGCTGTCGCGGATCTACTCCAACCTGCTGATGAACCAGGACGACGTGCGCTTCTTCGAAGAACGCATCTTCGACGCCATGGCCAACGCCCGCAAAGTGATCGACATCGCCTTCAAGGAAGGAGAGGTGGCGTGACCCGGCAAGTCGCCGTCGTCACCGGCGCGGCCGGCGGCTTCGGCAGCGCCATCGTCAAGTCGCTGCTGGAAGTGGGCTACGCGGTGGCGGCCACCGATGTGGACGCCGCCGCGCTGGAGCAGCTGGGCCGGGAGCTGGATTGCCCGGACAGCCTGCGCGGCTTCGTGATGGACGTGACCGACCCCGACAGCGTGGACGCCGCCAGCGCCGCCATCGTCGAGCGCATGGGCGCCAACATCACGGTGCTGGTCAACAACGCCGGCGTCATCGGCCGCGGCTACTGCATGGCGGAAAAAAGCGGGGAACTGGCGAGACGGGTGTTCGACGTCAACCTCAACGGCGCCTTCAACGCCACCGCGGTGTTCTCCCGCCACATGGCGCGGCTGAAGTACGGCCGCATCATCAACATCGCCTCCGTGGCCGGCATCTGGGGCGCGGCCGGCGGGTCGGCGTACGCGGCGTCCAAGGCCGGCCTGATCAAGGCGTCTGAGTCCTGGGCGCGGGAGCTGGGGCCGTTGAACATCAGCGTCACCGCGATTGCGCCGGGCATCTGCAAGACCAAGATGCTGGGCCAGTTCGTCGACCGTCAGATGGTGGAGCAGTCCGACGAGGCCATCGTCAAGTCCATCGTGCCGGTGGGGCGCTGGGGGCTGCCGGAGGACATCGCCGAGGTGGTCACCTTCCTGGCCACCTGCAAGACCAACTATCTGAACGCCACCGTCATTCCGCTGGATGGAGGCATGCGGGTAGGAACCTTGTAAGAACGTGTTTGCGATCTGCCGCGTGTCGGCGGGATGGATAGAAATGGGCGTTGAAACCAAGCTCAAAATGCTCATGTGCCACGAGTACATTCCGCTTTTTCGCTCGTTTTCGCCTTGTCTCGCCTTAGCTCGCGAGATCGTAAACAGGTTCTGCCGCATAGCGTGACAGGGGCCGGCCGCGCCGGCCCCCGACTGGAACCAAACCAAATTCAGAGGTGAAGTCATGGATTACCGAGCCAAGACCAGCGTCAAGAACATCGTGCTGACCGGCCCCACCGGCGTGCTGGGCGGCCGTTTGCTGCAGGAAATACTGGCCACCACCGACGCCAACGTGTATTGCGTGGTGCGGGCCGAGAACAAGGACGCCGCGCGCGCCCGCATCGAAGACGTGCTGTATTGCTACGACGAGGGCCGCAAACTGGCCACCGAAGCCTGGCGCATCATCCCGGTGCTGGGCGACATCAGCCAGCCCATGCTGGGCCTGGACGCCAGCGCCTACCGCGACCTGGCTCATCTGGCGGACCTGGTGCTGCATTGCGCCGCCAACGTCAGCCTGGTGGCCTCCTACAACAAGATCGCCCCGGTCAACGTGGGCGGCACCGCCAACCTGATCGAACTGTGCCTGGCCGGCAAGGCCCCGCTGGTGTTCACCTCCAGCTTCAGCATGGTGGGCGACAAGCTGTACCAGCCGGACTTCGTGCTGCGCGAAACCGATCTGGACGTGGGCCAGGGCTTCGTCAACATGGACTACGAACGCTCCAAATTCACCGCCGAGCGCATGGTGCACGAGGCCGGCGAGCGCGGCCTGGATTGGGTCATCGTGCGTCCGGGCAATATCTGGGGCGACAGCCGGACCGGCTGCTACCCGCTGAAGCAGACCAAGGTCAAGGGCATCTACTACGAAATGCTCAAATCGCTGGTGGAAACCGGCCTGACCTTCGCCTCGGACGAAGCCTTCGACATCTCCCCGGTGGACTACGTGGCCCAGGCCACGCTGTTCGCGGCGATGAATCTGCAGTCCAGCAATCGTCGCACCTACAACCTGACCAATCCGCGTCCGATCAACTACGACGGCATCGTCGCCCGCCTGCGCGGCTACGGCTACACCCTGCGCGACGTATCGTCCAAGGACTACTTCGAAGCGCTGCAGGAAGGCCGCATGCACCGCGGCGGCACCGGCTACCGCTCCACCTTCACCGATCTGATGGCCATCTTCTACGACGGCAGCGATTGCAAGGAGCACGCCAAGTACGACACCAGCGAGATCCAGGAGCTGCTGGCCAACACCGACATCCGCTGCCCGGACTCGGACCAGGCCTTGTTCGGCCGCTATCTGGACTACGCCTGCAAGGTGGGTTTCCTGAACGCTCCGGCGGAGCAGACCCCGCTGGCGGAAATCAAGCGTCACACCAGCATGGCCGGCGGCTATATGGAGAGCTTGTACGACGCCGACCTGAGCGACGCGGCGGCGGTGCGCTGAGATGCTGGCCGACGAGGAAGCGCTGATCGAAGCGCCGGGGGCGCTCGAAAAACCGTCGCGAGCGGTTCGAGAGCAAGACGCACCGCGCGCAGCGACCGAGATAGTACAAGGAGTACAGCGAGGGAGGGAGCACGGAGCAACGCAGCTATCGGACGGCGCAGCAGGTTTTTCGAGGTCCCCACCGGTCGCGGAACTGCTGCTGGACTATCAGGTGCTGAGCAACGGCGAACCAATAGGCCGGCTGCGGACCGAACGCCGCCGCGGCTGGCTGGACGACATGCCGGTGTTGCAGGTCAGCAACCGGATGGACCTGCGCTGCAGCGGGCTGTGGTTCGACTACTCGCTGCAATCGGACGAGAGCATGGATTTCGGCGCGGACGGCCTGTGCCGCTACGCCGGCGTCTCCGACGAGGACGGCGACAAGACCGTGATCAAGGGCCGGCTGCGTCAGGGCGTGCTGACCCTGCGTCTGCACGACGGCCAGCTGGAGGTGCGCCGCTTCAAGCTGGGGGATTTCGACGCCAGCAGCGAAGACGCCGCCGAGCGCTTTCTCGTCGGCGGCCAGGCCGAGGCCACCTTGCGGGTGCTGGATCTGGAGCACTTCGACATTGACGAGGTCCGCTACCAGCGGCTGCCGGACGAAACCCTGGACCTGCTGGGCCAGCCGCGGCAGGCGAGGGTGGTGGCCTATCAATCAAAGCGGCGCAAGATCAGCGGCACCGGCTGGTATCTGTCCGACGACGGCGGCGAAGTGCTGGTGCGCCAGAGCAGCCGCGAGCGCGGCGACCACAACGAAGTGATATTGACCCATTGGGAAAGCAAACCATGCCAAATCAAGACTTAGCCGTCACCCTGGTGCAAAGCGACATCGCCTGGGAATCGGTGGACCAGAACCTGCAGCGGATGGAGCGCCACCTGAGCGCGGTGAACGACAGCCGGTTGATCGTGCTGCCGGAAATGTTCACCACCGGCTTCAGCATGCGGCCGGAGAAGATCGCCGAAACCATGGACGGCAAGGCGGTGCAATGGCTGCGCGACACCGCGCGCGCCAAGCGCGCCGACCTGGTGGGCAGCGTGGCCATAGAAGAGCAGGGCCGCTACTACAACCGCCTGCTGTGGGCCAAGGCCGACGGCAGCCTGTTCAGCTACGACAAGAAGCATCTGTTCAGCTTCGCCGGCGAGCACGAGCACTACACCGCCGGCGACGCGCCGCTGATCGTCAAGGTGGACGGTTGGTCGGTGGCCGCCTTCGTCTGCTACGACCTGCGCTTCCCGGTCTGGTCGCGCAACAACAACAGCCAGTACGACCTGGCGCTCTACATCGCCAGCTGGCCGGAGCGCCGCGCCAAGCACTGGCAGACGCTGCTGCCGGCGCGGGCGATCGAAAACCAGGCCTTCGTCATCGGCGTCAACCGGGTGGGCGTGGACGGCAACGACATCCGCTACAGCGGCGACTCCATGCTGATAGACCCGCTGGGCGACACCCTGTACCACGGCCGCCAACTGGAAAGCGTGTATCAGGCCAGGCTGTCGCGCGCGCAGCTGGACGATGTGCGCGCCCAGTTCCCTTTCCTGAAGGATGCGGACCGTTATCAACTCGTTTGACCGCGCGGCGGCAATGAAAAGAGGCGGATAAGCCCTGCGGCTGCGCGGGGTTTTCCGCTGCTTCGGTTCTCCTTCGGCTTCTATGGAAAGTGAAATGCACCAAGCCACAACAAGAGAAAAAGTCATCGAATTCCAGTCGGTGACCAAGCGCTTCAACGACTACACCGCGGTCAACGACGTGTCGCTGGACATCTATCGCGGCGAATTCGTCGCCCTGCTGGGGCCCAACGGCGCCGGCAAGACCACGCTGGTGGAAATGCTGGAGGGACTGAAACAGCCGGAGGCCGGCTCCATCCGCATCCTGGGGCGCAGCTGGCAGAAGGACGAAAGCTATCTGCGCCACCGCCTGGCCGGGGTGCTGCAGGAATCGCTGTTCATCAACAAGCTGCGGGTGGACGAAACCGTCAACCTGTTCGCCAGTTTCTACCGCCGGCCGCGCAGCCGCGCCGACGAGGTATTGGAGCTGGTGGAGCTGACCCCCAAGCGCAAGGTGATGGTGGAAGGGCTGTCCGGCGGCCAGCGCCAGCGGCTGGCCCTGGCCATCTCCATCCTCAACCAGCCGGAAATCCTGATCCTGGACGAGCCCACCACCGGCCTGGACCCGCAGGTGCGGCGCGGCACCTGGGACATCCTGCGCAAGCTCAACAAGGAGCTGGGCTCCACCATGTTGCTGACCACCCACTACATGGAAGAAGCCGAATACCTGTGCGACCGCATCTGCATCATGCACCAGGGCCGCATCCTGACCCAGGGCACGCTGGACGAACTGCTGGCCGCGCACGAGCCGGGCGAAGTGGTCGAATACCGGGTCAAGAGCGGCGCCGGCGGCGCCGAGCCCAAGCACAAGGACAACATCATCAGCTACAGCTACGACCAGGCGTCCGCCAAGGCGAGGCTGCTGGTGCGCAACGGCTCGGCCTTCCTGTTCCGTCTGTCCGAGTTCATCCGCGAACAACAAATCGACATCGACGAAATCATCGTGCGCAAAAAAACGCTGGACGATTTATTCCTGTCACTGGCCGGCCGAGGTTTCCATGAATAACGCCTTGCTCAATCTGATCGTCACTCAATTCCGTCAATACCTGCGCGAACCGCAAATCCTGTTCTGGTCCTTCGGCTTCCCGCTGCTGCTGGTGTGGCTGCTGGGCGTGTCCTTCTCCGGCGGCGAAATCAAGGAGCGCACCATAGGCGTGGTGCTGCCGCCCAGCTTGCAGGAGCAGGCCGCGGTCAAGGCCTGGATCAGCAAGGTGGAGGCCCGCAACCAGCCGCTGTCCAGCGTCATCAACGCCGACGAGATCAAGCGCGACCACCTGATACGGATGAAATACCGCTTCCAGTACTACCCGGACCGCGAATCGGTGTTGCGCGGCCTCAAGCGCGGCGACGTGCAGGTGTTCATGGAGCCCAGCGCCGACAGCGGCAAGCGCATCTACTATCTGGACCCGCAGAACAACGAGGCGCTGCTGACCTACTTCTTCCTCGGCGACGACCCGGACGCGCTGAGCCAGGCGGTGGACAAGAATATGTCGGTGCTGGACAGCCCCGGCCTGCGCTACATCGACTTCCTGGTGCCCGGCCTGGTGGCGATGGCGGTGATGGAAACCTGCCTGATCGCCGTCGGCTGGTCGCTGATCGAAAAACGCGCCACCCGCGTCACCCGGCAGATGCGCATCACCCCGATGCGCAAAACCGACTTCCTGCTGGCCCACGTGCTGGCCTGCCTGGTGTTCAGCCTGCTGGAAACCCTGGTGCTGTATTTGTTCGCCAGCAGTTATTTCGACGTGCACGCCCAGGGCGGGGCGCTGCCCTTCATCGTGCTGCTGCTGGCCGGCAACGTCTGCTTCGCCGGCATCGCCATCCTGGCCGCCTCGCGCGCCACCAAGGCGCAGACCGCCAACGGCCTGCTGGAAATGACCATCCTGTTCCTGGTGATCTTTTCCGGCATCTTTTTTAGCTACAAGCACTTCCCGGAGTGGATGGTGGCGGTGATCGAGGTGCTGCCGCTGACCATCCTGGCGGACGGCATGCGCATGATCTTCGTCGAGGGCGCCGGAGTGCTGGAAATCGCGCGTTCGGCGGTGGTGCTCACGCTGATCGGCATTGCCGGCTTCGTCAGCGGCGCGCGGGTGTTTCGCTGGTATTAGGGGCATGAGGCATCCGCTGCGCGGATGATGGTTTTGATTGCCGGGGCGGTCCTGACCGAGCGAGGCAAGCGTAGCGTCGCGAGGGAATAAGGCAGGAAGGGGAACAACTCGGCCAAATTCCCCTATCACTGAGCGAATCAAGGATTCGCTCAGTGATGGCGCGCTAACGTCGCGCTGCTCGAACAGGCAGCCGCTTAAAACGTGCGAAGCGAAGTTTCTGCCTAGCTAAAACCTCGGGCCTGCCACCCGGCGGCAGACTTGAAGGGACTTTGGGCGCGTTGGATACGTGCTTCCTTTCTTGCTGGCCAGTTCCGTCGTTTCAAGAGTGTGAAGAACCGAGCATCGCTGTTGAGCATGCTGGCCGACAGCTCATTGTTAAGTTGTCAAAAAGGAGGAAAGGTAGTGAAACGCTTGATCCTCGCCCTATTGGGCATCGCCATGCTGTCCTTGCTGACGGCCTGCGAACTGGACGAAGACGGCAAGCCGCGCGGCAGCCAAGTGCTGTGGGACCGCAGCGGCGTGCCGCACATCTACGCCGCGCGCGCCGACAGCCTGGCCTACGCCTTCGGCCGCGCCCAGATGCAGGCGCATCCGGAGCTGCTGCTGCGGCTGTACGCCCAGGGCCGCGGCCGCGGCGCGGAATACTACGGCGCGGTGTTCGAGGCCGGCGAGCCCTTCCCCAGCAATATGGCGGAAGTGGACCGCCTGGTGCGCGCGATGGGCTTCCCGGAGCGCTCCAAACAATGGCTGCAACAGCAAAGCCCGCGCATGCGCGCCTACCTGGACGCCTTCGTCGCCGGCGTCAACGACCAGGCCGCCGCCAGCGGCGGTCTGAGCCCGGCGGCGCGCGCGGTGCTGCCGGTGCGCAGCGAGGACGTGCTGGCCCACACCCTGCGCATCTTCTTCGGCTATCTGAGCGGCTCCACCGCCACCGGCGCGGCCAATTGCTCGCTGATCTACCCGGACGCGGTGGCCACCCCCATCAATCTGATCGGCGGCTCCAACGGCTGGGCGCTGGGGCCGGCCAAGAGCCGTTCCGGCAACGCCATGCTGCTGGCCAACCCGCATTTGCTGTGGGGCGGCAGCCACACCTGGTTCGAAGCCCAATTCAAGAGCCCGGAATACGATATCTACGGCGCCACCCTGGTGGGCCTGCCGGTGATGCGCATCGGCTTCAACCAGCGGCTGGGCTGGGTGCACACCGTCAACACCCAGGACGGCTGCGACCTGTACCAACTCAAGCTCAGCGGCCGGCAATACCTGCTGGACGGCGTGGCGCGCGACTTTGAGACCAAGCGCGAAACCCTGTATATCCGTCAGCCGGACGGCAGCCTGCAAGCCGAGCAGCTGACGCTGCGCCGCGCCGAGCAGGGCCCGGTGTTCGACAAGGACGGCCAGAGCTACGCGCTGCGCATCGTCGGCGTCGACCAGCTGCAGACCCCCGGCGTGCTGGAGCAATGGTGGGACATGGCGCAAGCGCCCGACTTCAAGGCCTTCCGCAGCGTCGTGGCGCGGCTGCGCAATCCCTACCACAACATCATCTACGCCGACGCCCAACGCAATATCTGGGCGGCTTTCGGCGGCCTGACCCCGCGCCGCGCCGGCGGCGACGCCGCCTTCTGGGCGCAGCCGGTGGACGGCAGCCGCAGCGATCTGATCTGGCGTCAGGCGCTGCGCCTGGACGAATTGCCGCAGGTGGCCAATCCGTCCAGCGGCTGGGTGCAGAACTCCAATAGCGTGCCCTGGTATATGAGCAAGCCTGCGCTGGACCCGGCCGCCTACGCCGGCTATCTGTCGCCGCGGGCGTCGCCGCTGCTGCGCGAACAGCGCGGCATCGAGCTGATCGAACAGACTTCGGCCTTCACCCTGGACACGCTGCTCAGCGCCAAGCACGACACCCGGCTGCTGCTGGCGGACCGGGTGCTGGACGATTTGATCGGCTATGCGCGCGCCTCCGGCGACGCCGGCCTGATCGCCGCGGCGCAAGTGCTGGCCCAATGGGACCGGCGCAGCGACGCCGCCAGCAAGGGCGCGGTGCTGTTCGCCGCCTGGGTGGCGGCCTCCGGCGGCGAAGAGGCCTTGCGCTACCGCCGGGAAGCGGATCCGGCGCAGCCCTACGACACGCCCGCCGACCTGCGCGACGCCGGCTTCGCGCTCAGCAAGCTGGGCGCGGCCGCCCAGGGCTTGCAACAGGCCGGCGTGCCGCTGGACATCGCCTTCGGCGAAGTCTACCGGCTGCGGCGCGGCCCCGCCGGCGGCGCGGCGCGCTTGGACCAGCCGGCCAGCGGCGGCGCCGAGGGTTTGGGGGCTTTCCGCACCTTCAGTTATATCGGCGACAGCGACGGCCGCCAGCGCGCCATCTTCGGCGACACCTTCACCGCCCTGGTGGAGTTCGGCCGGCCGCTGCGCGCCAAGGTGATCAACACCTACGGCAACAGCAGCCAGCCGCAATCGCCTTACTACGGCGACCAGATGGAGCTGGCGGCGCGGAACGCCATGCGCGACGCCTTGCTCAATCGCGAGCAGGTGGAGGCGGCGCTGGCCAAGCGCGAGTGGTTCCGCCGCTAGCGCCGAGGCGGCCGCGGCGGCGACGTCGCGGCCCTTCGCCTTCATCCGCAGTGGGCGTCGCATGACGGGCGCCTAGGTTTGCGCCATTGCGCCCAGGCTGGCACAATGGCGCCGTTGTCATTGGGGAGTAGCCATCTTCGGCCCCGCCGAAGAGGCCGCGTCAACAAACTTGAGGAGCTTTCCTCATGGCGCGGTCAGCGGCCGGCATTGCCGGCGCCGCCAAGCGAGACCTTTGGCCACGATGCGTTTGCCGCCGGGCAAGCCGCGTCGTTGCGCCATTGTCCATCCGCTTGCCCGGCCCAAGACTATCCATGCTGTTGACCCTGTCGTTTCTGCTCGGCCTCGCCGTCCTGATCTATCTTTCCTGTCAATACTTCGTCAACGCCATCGAGTGGTGCGGACGCCATCTGAACCTGGGCGCCAGCGCCGTCGGCACCGTGCTCGCCGCTTTCGGCACCGCCTTGCCGGAAAGCGCCGTCACCTTGACCGCGATGGCCTTCGGCGGCACGCCGCAACATAAGGACATCGGCGTCGGCGCCGCCCTGGGCGGGCCGCTGGTGCTGGCCACGCTGGCGTACGCGGTGGTGGGTTTCGCGCTGTGGCGCAACCGCAGCCGGCTGGGGCGCGGCGACTACCTGTTGCGCGTCGATCACCGCCGGCTGGCCGGCGACCAATTGGCGTTTTTGCTGATTTTCGCGTTCAAGGTGGCGTTGGGCCTGCTGGCCTTCGCCATCAAGCCCTGGCTGGGCGTGCTGTTCCTGGCCGCTTACGCCGCCTATGTCTGGCGCGAGATCCGCAGCGCGGACACCGCGCCGGAAGAGGAAGAACTGGACGCCTTGAAACTGCGCGCCGGCGGCGGCCTGGGCTGGGCGGCGACGCAGGCCCTGCTGGCCTTGGCGGTGATCGCGGCGGCGGCGCACGGTTTCGTCGCGCAGCTGGAAGCGCTGGCCGGACACTGGGGCATGGCGCCGCATCTGGTGGCCTTGCTGCTGAGTCCGGTGGCCACGGAATTGCCGGAAATCATGAACGCGCTGATCTGGCTGCGCCAGGGCAAGGAGCGTCTGGCTTTGGCCAATATCTCCGGCGCGATGATGATACAGGCGACGATTCCCAGCGCCTTCGGCCTGTTCTTCACCCCGTGGATGTTCGACGGCGTCCTGCTGTGGTCCGGCCTGGCCACGATGGCGGCGATCGCCGGCTTGTGGCTGTTGTTCCGCCGCGGCAGCGTGGACGGCCGCTGGCTCTTGGGCGCGGGCGCGGTGTATCTGCTGTTTGCCGGCTGTCTGGTGTGAGGCGGGAGCCCGTTCAATGCCGCATCACCGATGCGCAGCAGATCGTAAACAGGCTCTCAGAGCCTGTTCAGAGTCTCGCGAGCAAGGGCGAGACAAGGCGAAAACGAGCGAAAAAGCGGAATGTACAGGTGGTACATGAGCATTTTGAGCTTGTTTTCAACGCCGTATCGCTGAAGCGCAGCAGACTATGAACGGGTTCTCAGAGCCAGGCCGCCACGCCGCCATGATGCGAACACGTGCCGCGCCGGTGCTGGCTGAAGCTATAGCTGCCGTCGCGGCAGCGCGCGCTGGCGCCGGCCGGCGCTTTGCCGGAGCGGGTATGGGCCGGGCTGTGGACCTCCACGCCGTCGGAGTTGGTGTAGCTGCCGTGTTCCAGCAACTGCTCTTGCGTCGGCGCGCTGGCGTGCCGATGCGTGTGCGGCGTTTTGGCTTCAAGCGGCGCGGCCAGCAGGGCCAGGCTGAGGCCGAGCAGGCCGGCGATGCGCCGCAAAGCGGGGATACGGAACTGTGCAGGCTTTTTCATGTCATTCGATTGTTTAATGTGTCATTAAAAGTGCTTGAACCTGTTCGTGATGTTTTGACGCATCTGTTTTCGTGGTTCAGGCGCAAAAGAATATGTATCGCACTTTAGTTCATTGTCATTGCGGCGGATAGCGGCAATGCGCATCGGGGGAACTAAACCGCGATGGCCGGCCGTTGCGACGGGCCGCGCCGTCATACCGAATCTGGGGATTGATCTATGGATGATTTTGCGCAGCGGCGCGTCTTGCTGGCGGCCTTGGCCGCCACGCCGTTGATCTGGGGTTGCGCGCGCCCGCCGTTGCGGGTGCCGGGCGAAGCCCCGGCCGCGCGTCAATTGGCGGAGCTGGAACGCAATGCCGGCGGCCGCATCGGCGTGTTCGCGCAAGAGGCGGACAGCGGGCGGACGCTGGCTTACCGGGCCGATGAGCGCTTCCCGATGTGCAGCACGTTCACGCTGCTGCTGGTGGGCGCCTTATTGCAACGCAGCGCGACGCAGCCGGATCTGCTCTACCGCCATGTCGGCTACCGGCGCGAGCAATTGATCGACTATTCGCCCATCGCCGAACAATACGTGGAGCAGGGCATGTCGGTGAAAGACTTGTGCGACGCGGCGATGCGCTTCGGCGACAACACCGCCGCCAATCTGCTGCTGGAGCAGTTGGGCGGGCCGCAGGAGGTGACCCGCTTCGCCCGTTCGTTGGGCGACGGCCTGAGCCGGCTTGACCGCGTCGAGCCGGAACTGAACCGCGCCGAGCCGGACGATCCGCGCGACACCACTACGCCGGCGGCGATGACGGCCAATTTGCGCGCGCTGCTGTTTTCCCCGCTATTGCCGGAGCGGCAGCGCGGTTTGCTGAACGACTGGCTGCTGGGCAACACCACCGGCAATCTGCGCATCCGCGCCGGCTTGCCGGCGGAGTGGCGGGTGGGGGACAAGACCGGCAGCGGCGGCCACGGCGCCGCCAACAACGTGGCCGTGGCCTGGCGGCCGGGCAAGTCGCCGTTGTTGCTGTCGGTCTATTACTGGGGCTCGACGGCGATGATGGACGAGCGCAATGCGGTGATCGCCGCGGTGGCGAGAGTGGCGGCCGCCGAGTTCGCTTGAAACGCCGCGCGGGGCGGACAGGTCCTGCCGGAATGAACGACGCCGCGGCCATGGCCGCGGCGTTGTCGCGCGCGGCCCCTTGAGGGCTGGGTGTCCGCGCGGAACCTTGAATCGCGTTTAAGGCAGCCGCGCCGGCGCCACCACGATGCCGGCGCGCAGTCCGGGCTTGACCGTGGGATTGGGGAATAGGATGCGTTCATCGCCGCCGACGGCCACATAGCGGTGCTCGCCGTCCTCGGCGATCAGGAAGCCGTCCGGCAACGCGGTGAAGTTTTCCACGTCGTCGGCCAGGTGCAGGCGGAAGGCTTCGCTGTGTTTGACGATGTCGTACTTGGCCTGGAACAGCGGCAGGTCGCCGTCGCGGTAGCCGGGCAGTTCTTGCTCCGGCTCCGCCAGCAGCCGGCGCAGCGCCTGGTCGATGCCGGCGAAGCGGGACAGATCGTTTTGGCCGAAGGGCCGCGCCTTGCCCAGCTCCAGCGTGAAGGCGTCCGCCTGGCAGTGGCGGCTGGTGAAGTAGCTGAAGGTATTGGCCGGCTGGCTGTGCAGCAGCACGGTTTCCACCTGGCAACTCTTCAGCCAGGCCAGCTGCGCGCGGCTGTGCGGGCGTTCGTGCAGATAGGGGTAGATGGCGAACTTCTCGAACACCGAGCCGCGGATCGCGGTGTGCAGATCGTAATGCCAGCGCCGGCCGCGGGCGGAGGCGAAAAAGTCCGCCGCCGCCTGTTCCAAACGCGCCGCGCGCGCCGCTTCGCGCGCTTCCGGCTGGCGCGCGTGCGCGCCGTTGAACAGCCGGTTCATATCGTAATCCAGGTAACGCTTGCCCAGCCGCATCGCGTCCAGATTGCCGAAGATCACCAGCAGCCGGCAGCGCAGCGCCAGCCTGCCGCCGGCGATGTCGGCCAGGATGGCGTTGAGCACCTCGATAGGCGCGGTCTCATTGCCGTGCACGCCGCTGGACAGCAGCAGGGAATCGTCGGCGGCGGCGAGGGGTTCCAGCTCGACGACGCCGTAATCCAGCCAGCGCGCCCGCACGCCGGAGTGGAGCTGCCATTCGGCGGAGGCCGGGGAGGCGGGATTCATGGTCCAGGACAGAAAATCGTGGTGATGCTCGCGCATGGGCTGGCTCGTGCTTGCGGCTAGTGATGACCGGGGCATTGTAACCAGAGCCGGCGCGGCAGGTGGCGGCGCGTGGCGCAGATTTGAAAAAACATGCCGTATTTGGGCTAAAAGCCTTGTCCGGCGCGGCTTGGCGCGCCGGGCCGCGCTGTGGTTTTTTGGCGCGGCGGAGCAAGGGGTCGGGGCGCGCTCTTGTTGAATATTTTGGACAAGTCCATTGCCGGAACCGCGAGGTCCCCGGCCGGAGAAACGGCCGCTTGCCGGCATGAGAAAAATATAGGGGGCTGTTTTTGCTCAAGCCTTGCCCGGCAAGGCTTGCCGGGCCGCCCGGCGCGGGCTTGTCGATTAAATTGGACATGCGGATTTTTATACATTTTTTTACTTGTCAAGCCGCGTGATGTTGTTACAATCCGCGCTCGTTTGCAGCTTTGCAAACCTACAATTCAATTGTTTCGCTCCGACATCCCAGGCCCACATAAAAGCTGTTCAGCCCGAAAGCCGCGCACTAAGGAGCGGGGTTATCCATCATAAGGATGCTCCTGCGGCTGGCTCATCGCTTTTTCGGCGGCGGCCTGGGCGCGTCCTTTGGAAATCCCTGTCCACCCATCATTGCGCGGGGTTCAGGGCTTTCCGTCAGTTCTTGAGGGGAAAACTCATGGCTTGGTCTGTGGCTGATAGCCGGGCGTTGTACGGCATCCGGCATTGGGGAGCGGGGTACTTCGACATGGGCGCCAACGGCAATATCGTCGTGCGTCCGAATGTGCGCCAAAACAAGGAAATCGACCTGCATCGCCTGGTGGGCGAACTGTCCGGCAAGGGCCTGGACCTGCCGTTGCTGGTGCGTTTTCCCGATATTCTGCAAGACCGCGTCACGCGTCTGTGCGCGGCCTTCGACAAGGCCATCGCCGAACAAGGCTACGGCAATCGTTATACCGCCATCTATCCGATCAAGGTCAACCAGCAAGAAGCGGTGGTGAAGAGCATCATCGCCACGCCGGACGTGTCCATCGGCCTGGAAGCCGGCTCCAAGCCGGAACTGATGGCGGTGCTGGCGCTGGCGCCCAAGGGCTGCACCATCGTCTGCAACGGCTACAAGGACCGCGACTACATCCGCCTGGCCTTGATGGGCGAACGTCTGGGCCACCAGGTGTTCATCGTCATCGAGAAAGAGTCCGAAGTGGAGCTGGTGATCGATGAATCCCGCAAGCTGGGCATCCGTCCCAATATCGGCATGCGCGTGCGTCTGTCCTCGCTGGCGTCCAGCAAGTGGGCGGACACCGGCGGCGAGAAGGGCAAGTTCGGCCTGTCCGCCGGCCAGCTGATCTCCGCCGCGGACAAGCTCACCGCCGCCGGCCTGGCCGACTGCGTGCGCCTGATGCACTTCCACATGGGGTCGCAGATCGCCCACATCGGCGATTACCGCAGCGGCTTCGGCGAGGCCATCCGCTACTTCGCGGAACTGCGCGCGCTGGGCCTGCCCATCGACCACGTGGACGTGGGCGGCGGCCTGGGCGTGGATTACGACGGCACCCATTCGCGCAACGACAGCTCCATCAACTACGATATGGACGAGTACGCGCACGTGATCGTGTCCATGCTGTCCGAGTTCTGCGGCGAGAACGGCATTCCGCATCCGCGCATCCTGTCCGAGTCCGGCCGCGCGATGACCGCCCACCACGCCGTGCTGATCATGAACGTGACCGATGTGGAGCGCCTGCCGGACGAAGTGCCGCAGGTGGACGACATCGCCGCCTTGTCGCAGCCGGTGCGCAAGCTGTTTGAACTGGTTCAGCTGAACGACGACGACCTGGTCACCGAAATCTACTACCGCGCCAGCCACTACGTGTCGGAAGTCACCGATCTGTACGCCGCCGGCCGCCTGTCGCTGAAGGAAAAGGCGCTGGCCGAAGACGTGCACGCCGCCTTGTGCCGCCGCCTGCACAGCCAGCTGCAAGCCAGCCAGCGTTCGCAGCGCCAGGTGTACGACGAACTGACCGACCGTCTGGCCGACAAGTACTTCTGCAATTTCTCGGTGTTCCAGAGCCTGCCGGACACCTGGGCCATCGACCAGATTTTGCCGATCACCCCGCTGCACCGTCTGAACGAGCAGCCCACCCGCCGCGCGGTGCTGCAGGATCTGACCTGCGATTCCGACGGCAAGCTCAAGCAGTACGTGGACCAGCAGAGCATAGAATCCAGCCTGTCCGTGCACGAGGTGAAGCAGGGCGACGAGTATCTGATCGCCGTCTTCCTGGTGGGCGCTTACCAGGAAATCCTGGGCGATATGCACAATCTGTTCGGCGACACCGACTCGGTCAACGTCTATGTGCGCGACGGCGGCGAGCTGGAGTTCTCCGGCGTGGAAGAGCACGACACCATAGAAGACATGCTGCGTTACGTGCACCTGTCGCCGGAAGACATCCTCAACCGCTACGAAGCCAAGTCGCGCGCCGCCGACCTCAGCAGCGAAGAGCGCAGCCTGTTCTTCGCCGAGTTCTGCCGCGGCCTGAAGCAATCGTCTTATTTGTCGGTCTGATCGACTGCTGGGACGGATCAAAACAGCCGGGCTGACGCCCGGCTGTTTTTGTTGGCGCCGCGTCTGTTGCCGAGCAGACCGTTCTGTGCCGGATGACTTTAAGCAATTTCACTTATCGTCGTCTAAGTTCGTGTTTCTGATCGGATTTTTATCTGGATTTTACGCCGGGCGCGGCCGGTTTCGGGCCGGCGCTTGCAATACGGGCAAACCTTGCTAGTTTGAGAAAGCCAATAATTGATTGGCATAAACATGGGGGTTGCCATATGTCTTTCTCTAGCGTTCCTTACTTCCTCACCTATAGCCAAAACACCGCGCTGGGCATTACCGCCAAAGATTCGATGAGCGGTTCCCAGCTGTACTTGCAGCCCATCCAAGGCAACTTCCTGTCGCTGTTCAACATCGACTTCGCCAACGGCGTGTTCGCGCTGGCCACCAGCGGCAACCAGCTGGTGATCGACATTTCCGACCTGTCCAGCGGCAAGCCCTTGGTGCTGCGTCCGTACAATCCGTCCTCGCTCAGCCAGCAATGGGACCTGTTCTCCCGTCCGGGCTATATCTCCAGCCGTCAAAACAACAATCTGGTGATAGACAACCAAAGCCGCGGCGGCGTGGGCAGCCTGATCTGGCTGTACGAGTTCAACGCTTCGCCGGCTCAGCAATGGGCGCTCAAGCCGCTGACCTCGGCGCAACGCTCGGAACTGGTGCTGGAAACCGCTTAATCAGCGAAGGGCAAAGATCGCGGCGGCGGGCGCAAAGAGTCTGTTCAAGGTTTTGCGAGCAAGGGCGAAACAAGGCGAAAACGGCTGAGAAAGCGGAATGTACGGTTGGTACATGAGCATTTCGAAGGAGTTTTCAACGCCGTCTCGCCAACGCGCAGCAGATCGTAAACAGGTTCTAAGGCTCGCCGCCGCTTTTTGGGTTCATGCAAGGAGCAAACGATGGGTTTCAGCAGCACTTCGTATTTCATCACCTCGGCCTATTTCCCGGATTACGCCATTGTGGCCGAGGATTCGATCAAGGGCTCCCGGCTCAGCCTGCAGCCGTTCCAGAACAATTTCGCCGCCTTGTTCAATATCGACTTCGACCGCGGGCTGTTCGCGCTGGCCACCAGCGGCAATCAATTGGTGATCGCCGCCAATGAAGTGGCCGACGGCTCGCCCTTGCAACTGGATCTGCTGCCGGAACCCGCGCTGCCCAGCCAGCGCTGGGATGTGTTCTCCCAGCCCGGCAACATCGTCAGCCAGGCCGATCGCACCCTGGCCTTCGGCTTCGGCATGGAAAAAATCTTCCCGCCGGCCTTGCGGCTGCGCAAGCTGCATCCCGGCCGGCCGCCGATGTGGATTCTGCGGCCGATGACCGCGCCCGGCGGCTGAGTCCTCGGCGTCCGCCGCGCCTGGCGTCACGCGCGGCGGCCTTGTCAGGAGCGCAGCAACTGCTCGCGCACCCAGACGGCGGCCAGGCCCAGCGGCCGCCGCCGCGACCAGACCAGATCGATGTGGCGCGCCTTGGGCCAGCCCGGCGCATGCAGTTCGCTCAGCCGGCCGGCGCCGAAGGAATCCGCCAGCCAGCGCGGCAACTCGGCCCAGCCGGCGCCGAGAATCGCCATTTCCAGCAGCATCAGATAGCTGGGCGCAAACCAGCAGCGCCGGCTCAGCGTGTCCGGCTTGCTTTCGGTGTAAGTGTTCAGCCGCAACTCCCGGTGGCCGCTCAGCGCCTGCCGGTCCACCTGCTCCAGCGCCGCCAGCGGATGGCTGCGCGCCACGTACAAAGCCACTTCGCTGACCTCGCCCAGCGTGGCGTGGCCGATATCGGCCGGGTACTGCTCCAGCGCCGCCATGCAGCCCAGGTGCGCGCGTCCGGTCTGGATCAAGTCCAGCACGTCGTCCTGCTCGCCCACCAGGCATTCCAGCTCCAAGGCCTCGAAGTGCCGTTCCAACTGCCGCGTCACCTCCTGAAAGCGGGATGACTGGTAGGTGTCGGACAAGACCAGGGTCAGCCGCGGCTCCAGTCCGGCGGTCAGCAATTGCGCCTGCTGGTTCAATTCATCGCCTATGGCCAGCATCTGCCGCGCATAGCCCAGCAGATGACGGCCGGCCTGGGTCAGCGCAGGCTGGCGGCTGCCGCGGTCGAACAACTGCACCGCCAGATCGATTTCCAGATTGGCGATGGCCTCGCTGATGGTGGACTGGCTCTTGCCCAGCCGCCGCGCCGCGGCGGAAAACGAGCCCAGTTCGGCGGCGTTGGCAAACGCCGCCAGCGCGTCTAGCGACATGCTCATATCGGTTTCTCCGATTTAACCCATCTTTATCCTATCCGAAAAACCAATAAAAATCGCGTCATTGTCTTGCCAATCAAGCCGCGGCGCAGCAGGTCGCACACCGCTTCCAAGCGCCGCGGCGGATCAAGGAGAATCGATGCAAGTAAAGAAATCCTGGCTGGAGCGCGCCTTCTATGCCGTGGCTTACGAACTGTGCGCCGTGATGTTGTTGATGCTCTTGGCCAGCTGGCTATTGAATCAGGACACCGCGCAGATCGGCGCGCTGGCCCTGATGATGACCACGGCGGCGATGTCGTGGAACATCGTCTTCAACGCGCTGTTCGAACGCGTGGAACGGCGGCGCGGCTGGACGCGGACCCCGGTGTTGCGGGCGGCGCACGCGCTCTTGTTCGAGGGCGGCTTGGTGATCCTGCTGGTGCCGCTGGCGGCCTGGTGGCTGGAGATCAGTTACTGGCAGGCCTTCTTGCTGGATATCGGCTTTTTCCTGTTCTTCCTGCCCTATACCTTTGTTTTCAACTGGCTGTACGACGGACTGCGCGCCAACCTGTTGCGCCGCCTGAGCCGCGCCCGCGCCGGCATGGCTTGATGTATCGGTTTTATCGATGGTTATTATTTTTTAACCATCCGAAAAACCAATCAGAATAGCGACTATCTTGACGTTCACGATCTTGCGGACCATGGCGAGACAAGGCTTTGCGGCCGAGACAGCGGAATGCGCGAGCGCTTCATGCGCGTTTCGAAGCGGTCTTCAAGCCTCTGTCCAACAATCCCGCTGCGGCGCAGCGGATCGTGAACGGATTCTTTAAACGGTCATGATTGTGAAATAGTATGAACAAACAAAAATCCTGGCTGGAGCGAGGCTTCCACGCCGTGATGTACGAACTGTGCGCGATGGCCCTGCTGGTGCCCTTGGCTTCCTTGGTGATGGAACAAAGCCTGCTGCACATGGGCGCGCTGGCCTTCATGATGTCCACCGCGGCCATGTTGTGGAACGTGGTGTTCAATATGCTGTTCGACCGCCTGGAAGCGGCGATGGGCTGGAGCCGCACGGTGGGCGTGCGCTGCTTGCACGCGCTGATGTTCGAGGGCGGCCTGGTGTTCATGCTGGTGCCCTTGGCGGCCTGGTGGCTGAACGTCAGCTACTGGCAGGCTTTCTTGCTGGATTTGGGCTTCTTCGCCTTCTTCCTGCCTTACACTTATGTATTCAACTGGCTGTACGACGCCCTGCGCGCCAAGCTGCGCGAGCGCGGCGGCAAGCCTTGCGCCGAACTGGAGTCTTGAATGAAAACCTGGTTGTTCCTGGCCGTCGCCATCGTCAGCGAGGTGATCGCCACCTCCTCGCTGAAGGCCTCCGACGGCTTTACCCGGATCGGCCCATCCTTGCTGACGGCCGCCGGCTATATGCTGGCCTTCTACATGCTGTCGCTGACCCTGCGCCAGATCCCGGTGGGCGTGGCTTACGCGCTGTGGTCCGGCGTCGGCATCGTGCTGGTCTCCATCGTCGGCTGGGTCATGTACGGCCAGAAGCTGGACGCGCCGGCGATGATAGGCATGGGCCTGATCGTGGCCGGGGTCTTGGTGATGAATCTGATGTCCAAGTCCGTGGCGCATTGAGTCGAAGTCCCGCTCTCGGCCCGCGCGGCGGAAGAGGGCGGAACGCAAAAACCGGCCGGGAATCCCGGCCGGTTTTATTTTGCGTGATGGCGCCGCTCAGTGCGTCTTGGGATTGTGGAAGACCGGCTTGCCGGCCAGCCAGGTTTGATGCACCGGGATGTCGCGCAGCGATCCGGCCGGCACCGCCGGGTCCAGCGGGTCCTGTTCCAGGATGGCCAGGTCCGCCAGTTTGCCCGGTTCCAGCGAGCCGACGATGTGGTCCATATGGCACTGCCAGGCGGCGTCCAGCGTCACCGCGCGCAGCGCGGAGAGCCGGTCCAGACACTCCGCCGGATTCAGCGCCTGCCGCTCCGGGTCCGCCTCCATCACCCGCGTCACCGCCTGTTCCATCATCCGCAGCGTGCCCAGCGGCGACACGAAGTGATCCGAATGCAGGCTGATGCGCAGACCGGCCTTGAGCGCGGACTGACAGCGGTCCAGCATCTGGGCGCGCTCGCGGCCCAGGATGGTGGTCTTGAAGGTGTGG
This sequence comes from Chromobacterium sp. Beijing, assembly GCF_021496765.1. NCBI lineage: Bacteria > Pseudomonadati > Pseudomonadota > Betaproteobacteria > Neisseriales > Chromobacteriaceae > Chromobacterium > Chromobacterium sp. Beijing. The sequence goes on along the minus strand of NZ_CP053750.1, from coordinate 1,664,691 downwards.
CCCCAGTAACCGACGTGGCCGATCAGGAAGCTGGGCGACAGCTTCAGCCGCGCCATGGTGGCGATGCTGGCGTCGCTCAGCAGCGAGGCGTGTTCGATGCGCGAGCGCAGCGCCAGCTTGGGATTGGGCGCGCCGTCCTTGGCGTTTTCGTCGTACAGCGCCAGTTCGAAGGCGGCCAGCACGTAATCCACCGCCTGATCGCCGTTGGCGTGCACCAGCACCGGCCAGCCGGCGTTCAGCGCGCGCTGCAACTGGGCGGCGAAGGTGATGGGCGGCTCGAAGTTGAACAGGCCGCGCGGAGAGACATTGGGCACGCTGTGCTGGTCCGCGCAGCAATAGTCTTGCGATTGGTAGCCGGTCAGGCCCTGATTGGAGCCGTCGGCGATCAGCTTGAGCGCGCGGATGCTGAAGCGGTCGTCGTCGTGCGGAATGTGATTGGGCTGGAAGGTGTGCAGCCACTGCTCTTGCAGCCAGTCCTGGTTGGAGTACAGCGCCGCGCCGATGCGCACCGGCGCCAGCGGGCTTTGGGCGAAGGCGCGCAGCAGCGTGATTTCCAGCTGGCCCATGGCTGCGCCCAGGCCGGCGTCGAACAGCGTGGTTATGCCTCTGGACGCGGCCTCGTGCAGGATTTCCTGCAGCTTGCTCAGCAAGTGCGGAGCGGCCAGGCCGGGAATCACCGCCAGCACCTTGCCGACGTCGGCCTCGGTGGTGACCCCCTTGGTGTCGGGGTCCAGCCCGGCCAGCTTCATCGCCGGGGAGTTGGCGTAACCCAGGTGGCCGGAGGCGTTGATCAGGAAGATGGGCGTCTCGGTGCTGATCTGGTCCAGAAAGGGCTGATCCGGCTCCTGCCATTCCGTCATCAGCGAAGGGTCCACGCCAAAGCCGGTCAGCCATTGCGGCGCGTCGGCGCGCGCGTGGCCGTGCCGGGCGGTCAGCTCGTTGCGCAGCTTCTCGGCAATCCAGCCCAGATTGTAGCCCGGGCGCAGGATCTGATCCTCGAAGGGGCTCAGATTGACCCAGTTGCGGTATAGCGCGCTGGGCAGGATGTGCATATGCGGGTCCACCATGCCCGGCAGCAGGGTCTTGCCGCGCAGATCGATCCGCTCCGCGCGCGGCTGGGCCTGCATATCGGCCTCCACCTGCCGCAGGCTGCCCACCGACACCACCTTGCCGTGGGCGACGCCCAGCGCTTCCACCCGGCCGGGCTGTCCGCCTTGCAGCGTGTAGATGGGGCCGCCGTGGAAAATGGCCGCGTCCTGATGCAGCGCCAGCTTGGCGCGCTCGGCGGCGACGCGGATCAGGCCGGACAGGCTTTCGGTCCAGTTGTGATGTTGCAAGGCGTCCAGCTGGGTGGACAGCCGGGGCAGCGTGCAGCACGCGCAGCCGGGTTGATGGGGAAGGGACATGGGCGCTCCTGTGCATGGCGTCGGGACGGCGCGGCGGCGCCGCGCACAGGGCGAATTGTATGCCGATGGCAAGGGCGCCAGGCTGACAAAAGCTGAGCAAGGCCCGGCCCGCGCCGGGCCCTTGCGCCGCCGCGCGCCTCAGACCGGCGGCGCCGACTCCGTCGCGCAACCCAGCTTGGCGTTCAGATACACCGGCGCGCCGGAGCGCCAGGTCTGCAGCACCGCGATATCGCGCAGATTGCTCACCGCCGGGTCCAGCGGGTCCTGCTCCAGCACCACCAGATCCGCCAGCTTGCCCGGCTCAAGCGAACCCACGACGTGGTCCATATGGCATTGCCAGGCGGCGTCCAGCGTCACCGCGCGCAAGGCGCTGAGCCGGTCCAGCCGTTCCGCCGGGTTCAGCGCCGGCTTGCCGCCGGCCTGTTCCGGCGCCGCCTCCATCACCCGGAAAATCGCCTGCTCCATCATGCGCAAGCCGCCCAGCGGGGTGACGAAGTGATCCGAATGCAGGCTGATGCGCAGGCCGGCGCGCTTGGCGGACAGACAGCGGTCCAGCAGCTTGGCGCGCGCCTCGCCCAGAATGGTCTGCTGGAAGGCGTGGCCCCAATAACCGACGTGGCCGATCAAGAAACTGGGCGACAACTGCAGCTGCGCCATCTGGGAAATGTGCTCGTCGGTCAATAGCGAAGCGTGTTCGATGCGATGGCGCAGCCGCGCGCCGGCGCAATCCGGGCGCAGCGGCGCGGACGGGTGATTCAGCGCGTGCTCGTAAGCCTGCAACACCTCGTCGATGGCGCGGTCGCCGTTGGCGTGCACCATGGCCGGCCAGCCGTGCTCCACCGCCTGCCGCAAATGCGGGGTAAAGGCGCTGGGCGGGCGGAAATTGAACAGGCCGGTGGCCGGCACATTGGGCACCTGGTGCTGCGGATAGCATTTATAGGCCTCGGTCTGATAGCCGGTCAGCCCCTGGTTGGAGCCGTCCGACACCAGTTTCAGCGCCTTGATGCTGAAGCGCTTGTCCTCCATGCCGTCCAGGTCCGGGCGGAACAGCCGCGTCCACTCGTCCATCTGCCGCGTCTCGTTGGAAAACAGCGCGGCGGCGATGCGCACCGGGTTCAGCGCGGTCTGGGCCACCAGGTCCAGCAGCAAGACCTCGAACACCCCCTTGCCGGAACCCAGGCCGGCGTCGAACAGCGTGGTGTTGCCCATCTTGGCCGCGCCGTGCAGCACCTGGCTGATGCTGGCGAGCAGCGTGGTCGGGGACGGGGAGGGCAGCGCCGGCATCATCTGCAGCACCTGTTCCTCCACCAGCACGCCCTTGCACTCCAGGCTGATGCCGGCCTTGGCCAGCGCCGGCGTGTTGGCGTAGCCGATATGGCCGGAAGCGTTCATCAGGAAAATGGGGGTCTGATCGCCAAACTGGGCGAACCAGTCCAGATCCGGCTCGGTCCACTCCCGCATCAGCGAGGGATCCAGGCCGAAACCCAGCACCCAGGCCGCGCCGTCCTTGGCCTTTTGCTGTTTCTTGGGGTCGGCCAGCGCCGCGCGCACCGTGTCCACCACCCCGGCGATGTTGTAATCCGGCTTCAGCGTCTGGCCGGAGAACGCGCCCACGTATTGCCAGGACGAGAACAAGGCGCTGGGCAGGATGTGCATGTGGGGATCGACGAAGCCGGGCAGCAGGGTGCCGCCTTCCAGCGACATCTCCTCCGGTTTCTTATGGCCGGCGGCGGCCATGGCCTGCCGCACCTCCTCGCGCGAACCCGTCGCCACGATGCGGCCCTTGGCGATGCCGACGGCGTCCACCGTCTGCCTCCCGCTGCTGGCCAGCGTATGGATGGGCCCGCCGTAAATGATCAGCGTCTGCGGCGGAGAGGGCGGCAACAACCGTTTTTCCTGCTGGCGGATCAGCCGTTTGGCCTCGTCCTGCCAGTCCGGCCGCTCAAACAGCTCATCGTGCAACTGAGCCAACAAGGGAAGAGTGCAGCAGGCGCAGCCTGGACCGTGCGGGTGATGATGACTCATGGCGGATGTCCGGTTGAAACGCCGGCTCCGGGAGAAGCGCGGGGCCGCGCGCGAGGAACGGAAAAAGCGATGTCATTATAGGCGGCGTCCCGGCGCAAAAAAACGCCGAACTGGCCATTCGGGCGGGGGCGGGCCGCCGCGCCCGGCCTCGCGGCGCGCAGCGGATTGTGAACCGGATCTCAGCCGCCGCACACCTGATTGCGGCCGTGCTGCTTGGCGTGATACAGCCGCTCGTCCGCCAGCTTCAGCAGCCGGCTGACCTCGGGCATGTCGGACGCCGCCACGCCTATGCTCACCGTGTAGCGCAGCCCGCCCTTGGCGGTGGTCAGAATACAGCCCTCTATCGCCAGGCGCAGGCTCTCCAGCCGGCACACCATGTCCAGCTCGATGGGCTGGGGCTGAGAATCACGAACTCCTCGCCGCCAAAGCGCGCCACGATGCCGTCCGGGAAAAACTGCTCCATCAGCCGCGCGGTGTTGCAGATCACCTGATCGCCCACATCGTGGCCGTATTGATCGTTCACCCGCTTGAAGTGATCGATGTCCAGCACCGCCACCCCGTAGCCGTTCTTCAACTGCATCACCTGCTCAAAAAAATGCCGGCGGTTGGACAAATTGGTCAGCGGGTCGCGGTCCGCGGTTTCCTTCAGGGATTCCAGATTCTCCACAAACTCCACATTGCGGGTGACGCGGCAGAAGAACTCCTCGAAATTGAACGGCTTTTGCAGGAAATCGTCCGCCCCGGCCTTGATGAAGCGCGTGGTCATGGTGGGATCCTGGTTGCCGGAAATGCCGATGATGGCCAGGCGGTCGTGATCCAGGAAGCGGCGTATCGTGCTGGTCATGCGCACCCCGTCCATGCCCGGCATGTCGTTGTCGCTCAGCACCAGCTTGATGTGCTTGTCGCGGTGCAAGATCTCCAGCGCCTGCTTGGCGTCCTCCGCCTCCAGCACCTGATAGCGGTGGCGCTCCAGGTTCTCGCGCAGAAACTGGCGGTAGGACGCGGAATCGTCCACCACCAGCACCTTGATGCCCGGATTCTTGCGGATGCGGGTCAGCATCCGCATCACGTAATCAAAAGCCGCCGGGCTTTCCTTGCTGACGTAATCCACCACCGGCAGCTGCAAGATGCGGTCGCGCACCTCGCCGTCGGTGCGCGAAGTCAGCACGATGGTGGGGATGGCCTCTTGAAACAGCAAGGGCAAATGCTCGCCGCCGGGCGAATCCGGCAAATTGTAATCCGCCACCGCGGCGAGGAAATGCTGGCCGGACGTCAGCGCCTCGCGCACCTCCAGCAGCGAACACACCGGCACCGGCGTAAGGCCGATTTCCTCCACCATGCGGCACAAGGGGCGGATCAACACCATGCTGTCTTCAATCACCAAAACGCGCGTTTCTTCGCTCATCGTCCGCATATCCCTTGCCTACCGCCTGATCCGCCCGCGCCGGCTCTCGGAGAACACTCCAAAACCGGGTATAATCGACCCATTTTTCCATTCTAGAAGAACTACGATTCATCACCATGGAACTTGCCAAAAGCTTTGAACCCGGCGACATCGAACGTCGCTGGTACGATCAGTGGGAACAGGCCGGCTACTTCAAGCCCAGCATGGACACCGCCAAACCGTCCTTCGCCATCCAGCTGCCGCCGCCCAATGTGACCGGCACCCTGCACATGGGCCACGCCTTCAATCAGACTATTATGGACGGTCTGACCCGGTATTACCGGATGAAGGGCGACAACACCTTGTGGGTGCCCGGCACCGACCACGCCGGCATCGCCACCCAGATCGTGGTGGAGCGCCAACTGGCCGAGCAGGGCGTCAACCGCCACGACCTGGGCCGCGACGCCTTCACCTCCAAAGTGTGGGAATGGAAAGAGCAGTCCGGCGGCACCATCACCAGCCAGATGCGCCGCGTCGGCTGCTCCGTGGACTGGGACCGTGAATACTTCACCATGGACGACACCCGCGCCGAAGTGGTGACCGAAGTCTTCGTCCGCCTGTTCGAACAAGGCCTGATCTACCGCGGCAAGCGCCTGTCCAACTGGGACTCCAAGCTGGGCACCGCCATCTCCGACCTCGAAGTGGTTTCCGAGGAAGAAGACGGCCACATGTGGCACATCAAATACCCGGTGGTGGGTAGCGACGAGTTCGTCACCGTCGCCACCACCCGTCCGGAAACCCTGCTGGGCGACGTGGCCGTGGCCATCGCCCCGGACGACGAGCGCTATCAGCACCTGCTGGGCAAGCAGCTGGAACTGCCGCTCACCGGCCGCCAGATCCCGGTGATCGCGGACGAATACGTGGACAAAGAATTCGGCACCGGCTTCGTCAAGATCACCCCGGCGCACGACTTCAACGACTACCAAGTGGGCAAGCGCCACAGCACCCAGCTCATCAACGTGATGAGCCTGGAAGCCAAAATCCTGGCCAAGGCGCAAATCTTCGGCTTCGACGGCAGCGCCCAGGGCGTGATCGAACTGCCGGCCGCCTACGCCGGCCTCAGCACCCAGGACGCGCGCAAAGCCATGCTGGCGGACCTGCAAGCCCAGGGCTACCTGCTGGACACCAAGCCGCACAAACTGATGGTCCCGCGCGGCGACCGCACCGGCACCGTGATCGAACCGCTGCTGACCGACCAATGGTTCGTCGCCATGGACAAAGTGGCGCTGGACAAAGACGGCAATCCGGATCCCACCGGCCAGTCCATCGCCGCCAAGGCGATTGAAGCCGTGGAAAGCGGCGAAGTGCGCTTCATCCCGGAAAACTGGGTCAACACCTACAACCAGTGGATGAAGAACATCCAGGACTGGTGCATCAGCCGCCAACTGTGGTGGGGGCACCAAATCCCGGCCTGGTACGACGAAGACGGCAATATCTATGTGGCCCGCAGCGAGGCCGACGCCCAGGCGCAAGCGCCGGGCAAGACCCTGCGCCGCGAACAAGACGTGCTGGATACCTGGTTCAGCTCCGCCCTGGTGCCGTTCTCCACTCTGGGCTGGCCGCAAGACACCCCCGAACTGCGCGCCTTCCTCACCTCCAACGTGCTGGTAACCGGCTACGAAATCATCTTCTTCTGGGTGGCCCGGATGATCATGATGACCAAGCACTTCACCGGCAAGGTCCCGTTCCGCGACGTGTACATCCACGGCATGGTGCGCGACCACGAAGGCAAGAAGATGTCCAAGTCCGAGGGCAACGTCATCGACCCGGTGGACCTGATCGACGGCATCGCGCTGGAACCGCTGGTGGCCAAGCGCACCACCGGCCTGCGTCGCCCGGAAAAAGCCCCGGCCATCGCCAAGGCCACGGAAAAGCTGTTCCCGGAAGGCATCCCGGCTTACGGCACCGACGCGCTGCGCTTCACCATGGCCAGCTACGCCACCCTGGGCCGCAGCGTCAACTTCGACTTCAAACGCGCCGAAGGCTACCGCAACTTCTGCAACAAGCTGTGGAACGCCACCCGCTTCGTGATGATGAACGTGGAAGGCAAGGACTGCGGCCAGGACGAAAGCCTGCCGCTGGAGTTCTCCTTTGTTGACCAGTGGATCATCGGCCGCCTGCAACAGGCCGAGATCGACGTCACCAACGCGCTGGAAACCTACCGCTTCGACATCGCCGCCCAGACCATCTACGAATTCATCTGGAACGAGTACTGCGACTGGTACGTGGAACTGGCCAAGGTGCAGCTGCAAACCGGCAACGAAGCCCAGCAGCGCGCCACCCGCCGCACCATCGTCCGCGTGCTGGAAGTGGCGCTGCGCCTGACCCACCCGCTGATGCCCTTCATCACCGAAGAGCTGTGGCAGACCGTGGCCCCGCTGGCCAACGCCAAGACCACCCCGTCCATCATGCTGGCCCCGTGGCCGGTGGCGGATACCGGCAAGATCAACGCCGCCGCCAACGCCCGCATGGACGCGTTCAAGGACATGGTCAACGCGGTGCGCAATCTGCGCGGCGAAATGGGCATCGGCCCGGCCGTCAAAGCGCCGCTGTTCATCGAAACCGGCGACGCCACGGTGGCGGACTTCGTGCCCTACCTCAAGCTGCTGGCGCGGCTGACCGAAGGTTCCATCGTGGCCGCGCTGCCGGAAGACGACGCCCCGGTGGCCATCTCCGGCGACGCCCGCCTGATGCTGAAAGTGGAAGTGGACAAGGCGGCGGAAACCGCGCGCTTGAGCAAAGAGCAGGGCAAGGCGGAAGCCGAACTGGCCAAGCTCACCGCCAAGCTGGAAAAGCCGGGCTATGTCGACAAAGCCCCGGCCCATCTGGTGGAGCGCGACAAGGCGCAGTTGGCCGAGTTGAACGACAAGCTGGACAAGATTAAGGTGCAGTTGGCCAAGCTGGCTTGAACCTAAGCCTGATCTGGAAGTGAAGAAACCCGCCGCGAGGCGGGTTTTTTTATAACACGTACAGAGAAATAGTATTTAAAGTTAAAATCCACATAAGAAATACTTTATTTAAAGTAAATTATGATTTAAATTGTTGATGTGATTTTTGTTTCTTCTTTTCATTTGTCATTTTTTTGTGTAATTTATCTCCTTTCTTAAGGGGGTGAAATGTACAGTTCAGAAGTTAAAGAATTTGCAAAAGAAAAAGAAGAAATAGCAAAACGCCTCTCATCTAGAGAGTATGAAGAAAGTGCGGATGATCGCTCTGAAGGTAGAGATGCCTATATGAGAGACTATGCGCGAGTGTTATATAGTTCTTCATTTAGACGCCTGCAAGGGAAGATGCAGCTTTTAGGGCTATCTAATACGGATTTTATAAGAAATAGATTAACACATAGCTTGGAGGTGGCCCAGCTTTCAAGGAACATAGCTTTTGACCTTGGGCTGAGTAACCCTGTTGTTGCCGAGACCTGTGCACTGCTTCACGATATTGGAAATCCTCCATTTGGACACAGGGGGGAAAAAGTGATTAATGAACTAATATTGTCCGGTAACTCTATGTTTGTTGGTGATGGTGGGTATGAGGGAAATGCTCAGGCAATGAGAATTGTCCGTGCGTTGGAGAAAAAGAATTCTGCTTATCCAGGGTTAAATTTGACATGTAGAACCTTATGGGGGATGGTTAAGTATTTCTACAGGGCGGATCAAGGTGAAAGTAAGTTTTTATATAATGCGGATTATGGGTTCTTGAGGGAAAGGTTGGATGGTGCGGAGATAAGAGACGTCAAAAGTATTGATGCACAAATAATGGATATTTCTGATGAAATAGCATATGCAGCTCATGATTTAGAAGATGCATTAAGTGTTGGGCTGGTTGGTATTGGTGAGGTTGTACATGAGTTTAGAATATCAAGCGACTATTCGGGGGCGTACTCTATTCTTGAAGAATTGGTAAAGGCATCGCAAAAAATAGCAAATGGCTCTAAATTTTTGAAAACATCTGCGGAGTACTCTGCAGTTTTTCGGAAGGAGTTAACTGCTAAGATTGTAAATTTACTTTGCAGGGATATTGATTTGGTTGGAGGTGAGGAGGGGGGGTTAGGTTATCGTAATTATGCGAAGTTGGCGGAAGGTTTGAAGAAGTTGGTTTTTAAAGCTGTATTGAGTAAAACAGAGGTTCAACAGTATGAAATAAGGGGTGAGAAGGTTATTCGTGGATTATTTGAGGTTTATTCTGACGAGAAGTTTAATAAAAAATTGATGTTGTTGCCTGCGGAGTTACGCGAGATGGAGGGTGCGGTGAAGAGAAAGGCCGCTGATTATATTTCTGGAATGATGGATGCGTTTGCGGCAAAGGAGTATATAAAATATTTTGGGGAGGGGGAGTATAATAGGTTGTGTAGCTGATGCTGGGTGGGGCTTATTTGGGGTTGTGCTTGTGATGTGTTGCTGCTTGTGTGGTGATAAGTGGTTTGTCTATGATTTAAATATTTTGTCGTGTTTTTGAATGGGGTCGGTATTTTAGAATTAAGGGGCCCTACATGGTCTATTGAGTTTTGTATGGATTGGTTTTGTTTGCCACTATGCTTGACTCCCCCCGCCATCTAGCCAACAATAGTCCCGCGCTGCCACACAAACAGCGCCGGGACTGGTCTCCTGAGTTTGTATCTTGGCGGACACGCCGCGTAAGCGGCATTTTCGTGTCCGGTTGCTATTGCTTTGCCTAAAATTTGGGCGGGCCATGGCAGGGGCGCCCCATGGGCGCGCCGGACCAAGATACCGGTGAGACCAGCCTTGTCATGTGCCCGCCTTGCCGCGTCTATCGGCCAGGCCCTTCATTTAAGGAGGTTGCAATGGCGAAGTCAGTCCGTCCGATGCCCAACATCGAATCCACTCCATCCCATTCCAAGGATCCCGCCGTCCAGCAGGACAGCGTTCCCCCGCAACAGCCGGCGCTGCGGCGCTCGCAGTACCGCTGTGTTTCCGTGGAAACCAAGGCAACCCGTCTGCCTTTTGTCCGCTTCATTCCGGGCCGCAATCATCCGCATTACTGGCAACCGGCCGAACCCGAGGATTACGCCGAGGCCTGCATGCTGGGCCGCCAGTACGCCGCGCACCTGGCGCTGTGGCTGAAAAGCAATGAGCTGGACGCCGGCCGTGGTCTGCTGCTGCGCATTGCCAGAGATATGGACCACAGCGACCGCAGCCACCGCAACGGTTTGCGCCGCGGCTTTTTCAACTATCTGGAGATCTTGCTGGGCGTGGCCGGGCGGCAGTTGAGCCTGTACCGCCACGTGGAGGCGATGCACCAGTTGCAGCGCAGCCGGGATCTGATGGCGTGGCTGGAGGGCAAGCGTAAGCGCTGAGCGGGCTTAAGCGCGGCTTGGCCTGGGTCAAACCGTGCTTGGCGGCTTTAGGCTAATTTCATAGAATGCCCTGCCAGTTGACGCTGGCGGGGTTTTTTATTGAAAAAGAAAGAATAAGCATGCACAGCATCGTTCAGAAGATTGGCTTGGGCTTACTGTTATGTGGCTCCGTTATGGGCGCGTACGCGGAGGGTTTTCCCGCCGCCAAGCAGTTTTGGATTGTCGAGGATCAGTTCCCGGTTAAGGGCAACCTGGATCTGCGGCATGTGGCGGAAGACGGTTCCTGGGTAGCTGGCACGCTCAGTGGCGGCGCTTTTATCTTCAAGCAGATCAAGGGCCGCTTCGTGGTGATCAGCCAGCAAGGCGTCAAACCTTATGGTGGAGAGAATGCCGAAGCGGAATATCACTTTGTCAAGGACGGTGTCGGCCCGGTGGTGAATACCTATCACAACAACAACGCTTGGGTCAGCTTCTCGGTGGGTAAGGATGGAGAAGCTTATCCGGTGCCCTATGTCGCGGCCGATTACGCTTGCGCGGCGGCGCTGCCGCAGGGCGATACCTGGTGCACCAATACCCGCCAGGAGAAAGTACCGAAGGCGCTTGTGCCTTTGACGCCAGAAAAGTTTGCGCCGGAAATGTATGGCGGACGTTACTTCCTGACCTTGTTGCAGGGGAGGCTGTTGTATGAGGCTGGCCAGTCCACCTTCTTCACCTGGACTCAGGCCCAGGGCTGGCAGCCGCAGAGCTTGCAAGCGCTGTACGACATTGGAGCTGGCCGGCCGGTCTTCTTTGACGGCAGCCAGGATGGTTCGATCATCGTCGGCCATGCCGATCACTATAAGCGGCCAATAAATGGTGGTTGGCTGTTTCAAAGCGTGCCCATTGTCTGGACCCAGAGCGGTGGCGTGAAAGTGTTGAACGGCATTGGCGCGGAACCGGAGGGCGGCGTATCCAGCATCAGCGCTGATGGCCGGGTGATGATAGGCAGTGGGAGCGAATTGAAGATGAATGTGTTCGCGCGCCGCTTGCAAAAAACAGGCGATCCTTACCCGGTGATCTGGAGTGATTCCGACACGGCGATCAAGTTCACCGACTATCTGCAACAACACGGAGTGGAGATTCCCAAAGGCGTGGAGTTGGAGGCGTTTCCCTTCTTGATGAGCAAGTCCGGCGAGGTGTTTATGGGCAAGCTCACGAGCGGCAAGCATTTTGTGGTCAAGGTACCGCGTGCGGACTAGAACTGGCCGTATTTGAGAATGGGTAAGGGCGAAGGCTAATGAAGATAAAACTAGGTGCTGTAGTGTTTGGGTTGTTGGCGTTGACCGGCGGTGTGGACGCGGCCACGCCCTATCAGGCGTGGCTGGACAAGCCGCTGGAACAGATACGACAGCAGGCGCAGAACAACGACGCCGGCGCTCAGGCGGCGTTGGGCGCGATGTACAAGGACGGCGTCAAGGTTGCGAAGGATAAGCAGCAGGCCTTGCTGTGGCTGCGCAAGGCGGCCGAGCAGGGCAATACCAGCGCGCAGATCAACTTGGCGGATCTGTACGAATACGGCAGCGAGGACGAGGGCAGCCAGCAAGAGGCGGCGGAGCTGTACCGCAAGGCTTTCGCCACGCTGCTCAAAGCGGCCCAGCAAGGCGAGGCCGAGCGGCAGCATGATCTCGGTTTCATGTATCTGAACGGCTTGGGCGTGGAGCAGAACGATGCCGAGGCCGCCCACTGGTTCCGCAAGGCGGCGCAGCAGGGGCTGCTGGACGCTGAGGTCAGCATAGGCTGGATGTATGAGGGCGGGCGCGGCGTGGAGCAGGATTATGGCCAGGCGGCGGACTGGTATCGCAAGGGCGTGGCGCGCGGCTACGACCTGGCGCAAACCAACCTGGGCTGGATGTACGCCAACGGTTTGGGCATGCCGGCGGATGCGGCCAAGGCGGTGGAGTTGTACCGTCAGGCCGCGGTGCAGGGCCTGGCCCGCGCGCAGGTCAATCTGGGCTGGATGTATTTGCAGGGCAAAGGCGTGCGTGAAGACCTGGGCGAAGCCTACGCCTGGTTCGCGGTGGCCAAGGAGAACGGCAGCCGTACCGCGCCGGGCAACCTGGAGCTGGCCGAAGCCGAACTAAGCGGCGCCCGGCTGGCGGCGGCCAAGAAGCGTGCGGAGCAGTACATCAAGCAGTATTCGAAGTAAGACAGGCCGGCTGCGTGCCGGTTTTTTTATGCCACCTCCCTTTCTCTCTCTCATACCTATAGCGCTTGGCCTTCACATGGTGTTTGGGAGCGGCGTAACGCAGTATGCTTGATTTTCTTTGTTGAAAATTGATAAATTACGCACTTGTCATTGTTTGTGGGTTTGGGTCAGCATGAAAATAAAAGCACTAATGGGGTTTTCCCTGTCCGCTATTATCACGCTATTGCTTGCGCTGTGGTTTACTTCTCTTGAGAAAGTGTCGGAGGCTGACGGCAAAGGGTACTTGATTAAGTCTATTGTTACATCTTTGAATGATGTCAATGTGGCAGCGGTGAATGCGGGGATTTTAAAATATATCTTGTTGTCGGCTCCCGTTTTCGGTTTGATAATTGTAATAGCAAGATTGGCAGAGGGAGCACCTAAGGGTTATGAAAGGCAATTAGAGCTCTTTGATACTGGTTTTTGGGAAACGGTTGAACTGAGAGTGCATGCTATTTTTGAAAGCCTACATTCTTTAGCCTGTAGAGTGGAAGCTTGGATGCATGCGCAGGGTGTGGCTGGAGTTTTGGAATGGCTAAACGGATGGGTGTTTGTCAAGTTTTCTTCTACCATTGTGGGCTCTTTTTGTGGTTTTCTTTTTGCTGCATTGCTTTTGGGAGAGTTTGGTTTTGCTAGGTTTTTAGGCTATCTGTTAGTGGCCTTTATATTGTATATGACTCTGATGGTTTCTTTTTTCTGGCACTTGTTGTCGCATCATGCCTTTGGAGTAAGGGGGCGGTGGAATTTATTGGTGGGCATTGGGGTGATTATTGTTTTTTTGATAAGTTTTAAATAAGGATATGTAAAAGTAGTTGTACTGCTGTTCCAGAATGTTTTATGTCATTCTGGGTGAACCAGCCATGATGGTTCACCCAGAATGAACGACTCGGATTTTTCAAGTTGTGCGGCTGCCGCCAAGATCAGGCCGGCTGCGCGTCGCTCAGGGCGGGGTAGTCGGTATAACCCTGCTCGTTCCCGCCGTAGAAGCTGTTTTTGTCGGCCTCGTTCAGCGGCGCATTCCGCTTGAGCCGTTCCACAAAGTCCGGATTGGCCAACACCATGGCGCCGTAGGATTCCAGCTCCGCCAGGCCGGCGGCGATATCGGCGCCGATCTGCTCGCGCGGGCGGCCCGGGCGGTTGAGGATCAGCGCGCCTTGCCAGCGTTGACGCAGATCGGCCAGCAAGGCCTCGTCGCCCAGGTGCATCAGGTGCAGGTAGGCCAGTCCCAGCTTGTTCAGTTCGCTCACCAGATAGCGGTATAGCGCCGGGCCTTGTTCGCCTTCGTCTATGCCCCAGATGCTCAGGCCGGGCGATAGACGGATGGCGGTTTTGTCCGGGCCGATTTCCTCGGCGATGGCGGTGGCCACTTCGATGGCGAAACGGGCGCGGTTTTCCAGGGAGCCGCCGTATTCGTCGTCGCGGGTGTTGGCGCTGGGCGCGAGGAATTGCTGGACCAAGTAGGCGTTGGCGCCGTGGATTTCCACGCCGTCGGCGCCGGCTTCAATGGCGCGGCGGGCGGCGCGGCGGAAGTCCTGCACCGTCTGGCGCACTTGTTCGGTGCTCAGCGCGCGCGGGCTGGGAATCGGCTGCATTCCCGTGGCGGTGAACATGCCGGCGCCCGGGGCGATGGCGGAGGGCGCGACGCCCAGCTCATGGCGCGGGGTGTTGTCCGGGTGGCTCATGCGGCCGGCGTGCATCAGCTGGATGAAGATACGCCCGCCCTGGGCATGGACGGCGTCCGTGGTGTGTTTCCAGCCGGCGACATGGGCGTCGGTGTAGATGCCGGGCGTGGCGAGGTAGCCTTGGCCCGCGTCGGACGGCTGGGTGCCTTCGCTGATGATCAGGCCGAGGCCGGCGCGCTGGGCGTAATAGCGGGCGGCCAGCGGGCTCGGGCTGCCGTCCGCCTGGGCGCGGGAACGGGTCATCGGGGCCATGACCAGGCGGTTGCTCAGGGTGAGGCCGGCGAGGCGGGCGGGGTCGAATACGGTGTTCATTGCGCTTTCTCCTATTGGTGGGGTGCTCTCATCATCGCCGGCTTTATTTGTGAGATAAATAGGGTATTTTGGATAATACTGATCCATTTTTGGAGCAATGAGGTGGAATTGCTAAACGATATGGCTTTGTTCGTCGAGGTGGTCAAGGCCAAGGGCTTCCGCAATGCGGCGGAGGCGATCGGGGTGCCGAACTCCACGCTGTCGCGGCGGATTGCCGCGCTGGAGAAGTCGATAGGGCTGCGCTTGCTGCACCGCACCACTCGCCGGATAGAGCTGACCGAGGCTGGGCTGCTTTACTACGAGCGCTGCCGGCGCATCGTCGACGAGGCCCGGCTGGCGCACGAGCAATTGGGCGAGATGCTGGCCCAGCCCAGCGGGGTGTTGCGCGCCTCGCTGCCGGTGGATTTCGCCGTGACCTATCTGGCGCCGATGATCGCCGAGTTTGCGCGGCTCCATCCCGGCATCGATTTCGATTTGGACCTGACTCCCCGGCGTGTCGATCTGGTGAGCGAGCCTTTCGACGTGGCGGTGCGCATGGGGACGCCGGAGAGTTCGCAATTGATCGCGCGGACCTTGGGCGCGCTAACGCCCGGGCTGTACGCCTCGCCCGGCTATCTGGCCCGCGCGGGCGAGCCGGCAAGCCCGGCGGAGCTGGCGGGGCATCAGTGTCTGAGCGTGCTGAAGCCCGACGCCTGGACCTTCCACGGCGAAGGGCGGGAGCTCGCCGTTGCGGCGGGCGGGCGCTTCGCCTTGAACAGCATCGGCTTGGCCAAGCGGCTGGCGACGCTGGACATGGGCATTGTGCTGATGCCGCAGGAGATTGTCGCGGACGAGGTGGCCAGCGGCGGCCTGCGCCGGATCATGCCCGGCTGGCACGGCACGCCGGTGCCGGTGTACGCGCTGACGGAAACCCGTTTGCTGCCGGCCAAGACCCAGCGCTTCATCGAGTTTTTACAGCAGCGCCTGCGTTGACGCCATGGCCGTCCGCCGTGAAGCGGCCGCGAGCGCCGGGCCGCCAAACGCCGACGGCGGCGGTGATCACGATCAGCAGGATGTTGAGCCCGCCGCCTATCGCCTCGCGCAGGGTGGCGGCCTGAAAGTCCGCGCCCGGCGCGCCGCCCGCACCCTCAAGCAGCGCGGCTTGGGCCAGTTGATTGGCCATGTCCACCGCGGGCACCACCACGAAGCTGGCGTTGAGCAGGATCAGCAGCGTCAGGCCCAGCTTGAGCTGGAAGAAGCGGTTGCGCGGGCCGTAACGCCGGTAGCCCAGCAGCAGGCCGCTGATCAACATCAGCCACAGGCCGGGCACGGTCAGCGCCCAGGTGCCGATATGGATGTACTGCCGCGTCTGCGCCAGCAGGGCCGGGGCGGCCGGGCCGGTTTCGGACAGCACGATCCAGGCCAGAATGCTGCCCAGGAACAGGGCCAGCGCGATGAAGTGGATGAGTTTGAGGAAGCGGTTCATTTCTCTTCTCCAATGGGCGGGCTGAGCGTCTCCAGCACGCGCAGCAGTTGTTGCAGGGTTTGGCGGGCGGCGTCGAAGTCCGCGTCGGGCAGCTGTTGCGCCAGTTGCGCGGTCCACCTCGCCTGGCAATCTTGGGTGCCGGCCACGGTGCGTTCGCCCTTGGCGCTCAGCCGGTACAGCGGGGAGCGGGCGTGTTGGGGGTTGGGCAGCACGTCGAAATAGCCTTCCTCCACCAGCTTGTGCAGCTGTTTTTGCGCGCCTTGGCGGCTGATGCCCATGCGGGCGGCGATTTGTGGCGCGGTTTGCGGGCCGTCGGCCAGGCCCACCGCGCCGAGCACCTGCCAGCGCGCGCTATTGATGCCCAGGTGGGCCACCAGCTGGTCGCCTCTTTCCAGCAGGGCGCCGTTCAGGCGGAAGATCAGCAGCATCAGCTCGGTGATGTCTTGAGGGCGATGGTTTTGTTGGGTGGACATGGGGTTTCTCTATTTGACAACCAGTTGCCATTATTGACAACCGGTTGTCAGATTGCAAGCTCATTTTGGTCTGGGCATGAATACGGTTGCTTGGAGGCGGCAAGGCAGGGCGGGGGCTTCAGGCCGGGCGGGCGCGTTCATTGAGCGGCAATGGATGATGAATGCGTATGTACTTGTAAATACAGTCAAAAATGAAAATGTAATTTCTATGTTAGCATCGTCGGCTTCCTAAAAAGCTCTGTTCAAAGCCAATGAAAAAATGCTTGCCCTTCTTGATGTTGCTCAGCCTGCACGCCCATGCCGATGATGAGGCGCTGCGCCAGATGTTCAATTGCGACGGCAGTTTCTTTCGCTACATCGCCCAGCCCGGCAAGGCCGTTCCCGGCCTGCCGGTGACGGTGGAAAACGGCCGCGCCGCGTTGCGGATGCAGCCTGTCCGCGATCAGGCGCAGGAGATGGAGGAGGACGTCAGCGGCGCGTCCGAAGGCTTGACGTCGCTGCTGCGCCATTCCGCCATCGATCAGCCGGTGGCGTTGACGCCGCAGTGGGCCTTGCGCGATTACGTGGAAGAACACTTCCACAACACCAATGGTCCGATGGACGTCAACGGGGTGTTGGAGTCCTATAACTGGGGTTTCCGCTTGCTGGGGCAGCGGGATATGACGCTCCAGCAATTCGTCGCCCAGCGGCCGGATCTGACATTCAGCTGCGACAAGGAAAAGGGCGGCGTCTGTACGTTGTACCGCCAATGGGACAAGGGCGCGTGGAAAACCATCAAGCCCGAGCAGCAGTACGCGGACGTGCCGCGTTTGTTGTTGACGGCCTCCAAGTCCGATCCCCGGCATTTCTCGCTGGAGTGTTCCTTGCTGGTGGAGGGCGAGCGTCTGCCGCCGGGCTTGATCAAGGCCTTGCAACCGGATTGGGCTTTGAATTTCTGAGAACCTGTTTACGATCTGCTGCGCGTCGTGAGACGCGGCACGGCGAGTAGCGCTTCGAAATGCTCATATGCCGTGTGTACACTCCGCTTTCTCAGCGGTTTTCGCCTTGGCTCGCCTTAGCTCGTGAGATCGTAAACACGTTCTGAGAGCCGCTTTACGCTGCGCGTCTGTCCGTATGCTGACGCGATGCCCATGATGAATCCAGCCCCCGCGCGGGGCTTTTTTCATATGAGCGCGGCTTGGCCGGCGACGCCGAGCGGCTGGCCAAAGTCTGTTTGGCGATATGAAAATGATAAATGGGAATTTAGTTTGAAATATGAATTACGTAGTAATAACTAAAGCCTTGCCCTGGCGCGGAAGCCCTTGCTATACCGGCATTGGGCGGGGCAAGCGAAGCGGGCTCCGTGTTGTTTCCAGTGTTGGATAACTCATTACGGGAGCATGATCATGTCTGAACAATTGCTGGGTGGTTGGTCCGGTTTCCAGCCGGTGGATGAAAAAGACCGCAAGGTTTTCCATCAGGCCACGGAAGGTTTGCTGGGCGTGAAATACGTGCCGCTGGCGGTGTCCACGCAAGTGGTGGCCGGAGAGAACTATATTTTCCTGGCCAGCGCGGAGGTGGTGTATCCCGGCGCGCAGCCGCATCTGGTGGCGGTGTACATCTACCAGCCGCTGGGCGGCAAGCCGCCGCATGTGACCCGCATCGAGAACGTGCGTCTGTAAGCCCTTAGCCAAGACGCTGTTGCGCAACAAGCCCGCCGTCCGGCGGGCTTTTGTTTTGGGTCGCCGCGGCTTGTTCCAGCAGCCATTGTTTGAAGACGCCCATTTCCGGGTCGCGCATGAGATCCGGACGGTGTATCAGGTAATAAGCGAGGGCGCTGCGCAGCGGCGGCGCCGGCAGTTCCCGCAGCCGGCCGGCGGCCAGTTCGGCTTGCAGCAAGGAGCGCCGCGCCAGCGCGTAGCCGCGGCCGGCCAGCGCGGCCTCTATGGCGGCGTTGGAGTCCACGCAGACCACGCCTTGTTCGCAGTCCAGTTCCAGGCCGGCGGCGCGGCTCCACAGCCGCCAGTCGCCGCGGTGTTCGTCGTGCAGCAGCCGCTCGCCGCTGAGGGCGTCCAGCCGCGCCGGCAGCGTGGGCGCGCATACCGGCGTCAGTTCGTCGTCCAGCAGCTTGCTGGCGCTGAGGCCGGGGTAATCGCCCAGGCCGTGGCGCACGGCGAAGTGGATGTTTTCGGCGGCGAGGTCGACCACGCGGTTGCCGGTGCTGACGTGGACGTCGATCCGCGGGTGCTCGCGCATGAAGCCCTGCAGCCGGGGCAGTAGCCATTGCGCGCCAAACGAGGGGGTGCAGCTGAGCAGGATTACGCGGCGGGCGCCGGTCAGCCGCGCGGTGGCGTGGTCTATCAGGTCCAGCGCTTGCCGGCAGGCGGCCAGGTAGTCGCGGCCGGCGGCGTTGAGCGTCAGGCCGCGCGCGCGGCGCTCGAACAGCGGCTGGCCCAGGCAGTCTTCCAGCTTGCGCAGTTGCTGGGAGACCGCGCCGGGGGTGACGTGCAGTTCTTCGGCGGCCAGCTTGACGCTGAGCCGGCGCGCGGCGGCTTCGAAGAAGCGCAGGGATTCCAGCGGCGGTTTGGGCATATGAGTTTAGATTTTCTAAATCGTCAGGCAGGAAAAATCGTTTGTTTGCGGCATCTATGCGGTTGATGATTTCAGTATCTGGTTTAGCAAAGTTAAATACAAGGCGAAGGGAGAGGCATCATGGGAATGGCGAGCTTGAGTCGTTTGCTGTTGTTGGCGGCCTTGTGGGGCGGCAGCTTTTTGTTCATGCGCATCGCCGCGCCGGCGCTGGGCGCGTTGCCGACGGCGTTTGGCCGGGTGGCGCTGGGGGCGGCGGGCCTGCTGGGGCTGATCGCCTTATTGCGGGTGGGGCTGTCCTTCAAGGGCAAGCTGGCCGCCACCTTGCTGCTGGGGGTGATCAATTCCGGCTTGCCGTTTCTCTTGTTCGCGCTGGCGGCCCGGGTGTTGCCGGCCGGCTATAGCGCGATCCTGAACGCCAGCACGCCGCTGATGGGGGTGTTGATCGGCGCGGCTTTGTTTGGCGAGCGCATCAGCGCCAACAAGCTGGTCGGCGTGTTGATTGGCCTGGCGGGCGTGGCGGTGTTGACGCGGACGGGGCCGGCGGCGGGGCCGGAGGCGTTGTGGGGCGTGGCGGCCTGCCTGGCGGCTACCGCCTGTTACGGCCTGGCCGGTTTTCTGACCAAGCGCTGGATTGCGGACCGTGGCGGCCTGGACAGCCGCGTGGTGGCCCTGGGCAGCCAGCTGGGCGCGGTGGCGTTGCTGTTGCCGTTCATGGCGTGGCAGGCGAGCGCGCAGCCCTTGGCGTGGCCGGCGGCGGGAGCGGAGGTGTGGCTGGCGATGCTGGCCTTGGGCCTGTTGTGCACTTCGCTGGCCTATGTCTTGTACTTTCGCCTGATCGCCGACGTCGGCCCGCTGAAGGCGCTGACGGTGACGTTTCTGATTCCGCCCTTCGGCATTTTCTGGAGCTGGCTGGCGCTGGGAGAGACGGCGACGCTGTCCCAGGCGCTGGGCGGCGCCTTGATCGCGCTGGCGCTGTGGCTGGTGCTGCGGCCGGAAGCGCCGGCGGCGCGCGCCGCCGCGCCGGACGAGGATTGGTCGATCTAGCGGCGGCGCGGCGCGGGCTTAATTGAGCAGCAGATAGCTGATCGGGCTTTCTCCGCAAGCCGCCAGCCCGCATTCCAGGAATACGGACAGGGCGTTGCCCAGCAGCAGGACCATGGTCAGGGCGACGCCGGCCTTGGCCAGCCGGCTCAGCTGCGCCGGGGGCTGACGGTCGAAGCTGTGTTCGCGCTGGCACTGCATCAGCAGCAGGCCGCAGCCGATGAAGACGGCGAAAAAGGCGATCGCGGCCCAGGTGTAGAAATGCAGGCCCAGGATGGGCGGGCCGAAGCCGGCGTCGCCGGGGGCGATGTGCAGCAGCACTTGACGGCCGGCCACGGCGAAGCCGGCGGCGGCGGCCAGCAGCATCATGCCGTAATGGCCGGGCTTGTCGCCCAGCAGCACATTGGCGGCCAGCGCCACCGCGATGGCGCACAAGGCCACGCGTTGCAGCAGGCAGAGCGGGCAGGGCAGCTCATGCTGGGCGAACTGGAAGTAGAAGGCGACCAGCAGCATCAGGTTGATCAGCAGCAGGCCCAGTTGGTTCAACTTGTCGGTGAGGTTGTGCGTCATGTCGGGTTCCTCACAGCGAAATGGGCAGGCTGCTGGTGGCGTGGAACTTGAACCAGTACAGCGTGAGCGCGAAGGCGAGGCCCCAGCAGGCGTAGGCCCATTGGCGCTTGCGCAGGATCAAGGCCAGCAATGAGGCGGCCAATAGCAGAAACAGCAGGGTATCCATCGGGAATTCCTTAATGTGGCGGGCCGGCGGAGCCGGCCTGGGTGGTGGTTGCCAATCAATATTAGCGCTTGCTTAATGTTGTGTGAATAGCTTGTTTGCAGGCGACGGCGCAAAATTTGCCGCTGAATCAGTACATTCGCCATTCGTATCGTATAAAACGGCGCGCAGGGCGGCGATGGGAAACGGCGGCCTTTTGCCGCGCGCGGCGGCGCTTGGCAGGCTTTTTGCATTAAAGCAGTTGTTAGCATCGCCTCAAGGCCGCCGCCATGTCCGCTTCCCATCCCGCGCCGCTTTACGCGGTGAGAGTTCGCCGCGATTACAACAGTTGGGTGGCGCGCGAGTCGCTGGAAGACTATGCCTTGCGCTATACCCCGCAGAGCTTCCGGCGCTGGTCGCCGTGGCGGGTGGCGCACACCGCGCTGGGCGGCGCCGCCGCTTTTCTGGTGTTGGAGGCGGTGGGCGCGGCGATGCTGACGGCGGGCGGCTTCGTCAATGCGGCCTGGGCCATTCTGGCGGTGGGGCTGGTGATTCTGCTGGCCGGCCTGCCTATCAGCGTCTACGCCGCCCGCTACGGCGTGGACATGGATCTGCTGACCCGCGGCGCCGGCTTCGGCTATCTGGGTTCCGCCGTCACCTCTTTGCTGTACGCGGCCTTCACCTTTATTTTCTTCGCGCTGGAAGCGGCCATCATGGCCTATGCGCTGGAGTTGGGTTTTGGCCTGCCGCCGGCCTGGGGCTATGT
Source organism: Chromobacterium sp. Beijing (assembly GCF_021496765.1). NCBI lineage: Bacteria > Pseudomonadati > Pseudomonadota > Betaproteobacteria > Neisseriales > Chromobacteriaceae > Chromobacterium > Chromobacterium sp. Beijing. The sequence goes on along the minus strand of NZ_CP053750.1, from coordinate 1,643,256 downwards.
GCTGTGCACCGTGGCGGTGCTGCCGCTGGTGGCTCACGGCGTCACCGCCATCAGCCGGCTGCAAGTCTGGACCCAGCCGCTGTGGCTGGGCTTGCTGTTGCTGCCCTATGGTTTCGTGCTGGCGCGCCAGCCGGAGGCCTTGAGCGGCTTTTGGCACTACGTCGGGGCGGAAGGCGGTGCGGGCGGCTTTGATCTGCGTCGTTTTGGTGCGGCTTTCGGCATCGGCGTCGCCTTGATCGCGCAGATGGGCGCGCAGGTGCGGAAAATCGACGCGCCGTTCCAGCCGGAGTCCGGCGCTTACGGCGGCGGCCACCATCACTCCCACGGTAAGGAGGCGGCCTTCCAGTATCCGCCGCGGCTGCATCAGTACGGCGCGGCATGAGCGCGCTGGCGCGGCTGCAACTGATGCGGCTGCAACTGATGAGGCTGGCCAGCCCCGGCCTGCCTATCGGCGCTTATAGCTATTCGCAAGGGCTGGAGAGCGCGTTGGAACTGGGCCTGGTGCATGACGCCGCCAGCGCCGCCGCCTGGCTGGGCGATGCGCTGCAAGGACCGCTGTCCCGTTTCGAAGCCGCGCTGCTGGCCCAGGCCTGGCGCGCGCTGGCCGCCGACGAGCAGCCGGCGCTGACGCGGATCAATCAGCAATTGCTGGCCAGCCGCGACAGCCGCGAACTGCGGCAGGAAACCGTGCAGATGGGGTATTCGCTGCGCCGCCTGCTGCAAGCGTTGCCGGAATGCGCCGGTTTGCCGTGGCCGGCCGGGCTGGAGCAGCCGGAGCTGGCGCTGCCGGCGGTTTGGGCGCAGGCGGCGCGCGCCTTGGGCGTGGACGAGGCCGGCGCGGTGGACGCGTATCTATGGGGCTGGCTGGAGAACCAGGTCACGGTTCTGCTCAAGGCGATGCCGATGGGGCAGACGGCCGGCCAGCAATTATTGTCGGCCTTGTTGCCGGCGGACCAACTGAGCAATTTCGCCCCCGGCCTCGCCTGGGCGGCGATGAAGCATGAAACCCAGTACAGCAGGCTGTTCCGGTCTTGAGCCGGAGGCCGCTATCTCAAGGAGAAAGCAATGAACACGACAGGACTCGCCCAGGGCCGCGGGCCGTTGCGGGTGGGCATAGGCGGGCCGGTGGGCTCGGGCAAGACCCACCTGACCTGGGCGCTGTGCGCGGCGCTGCGCGACAAATACAATGTCGCCGCCGTCACCAACGACATCTACACCCAGGAAGACGCCCAATTCCTGGTCCAGCACCAGGCGCTGGCGGCGGATCGCATCATTGGCGTCGAGACCGGAGGCTGTCCGCACACCGCTATCCGAGAAGACGCGTCCATCAATCTGGAGGCGGTGGCGCGGCTGAACGCGCGCCATCCCGGCCTGGACCTGATCTTCATTGAAAGCGGCGGCGACAATCTGGCCGCCACCTTCAGCCCGGAGCTGTCCGATCTGACGCTGTACGTGATCGACGTGTCCGCCGGCGACAAGATTCCGCGCAAGGGCGGGCCGGGCATCTGCAAGTCGGACCTGCTGGTGATCAACAAGATCGATCTGGCGCCGCTGGTGGGGGCCTCGCTGGAGGTGATGGCGCGCGACGCCGGCCGCATGCGTGGCGAACGGCCCTTCGTGTTCTCCAATCTCAAGCTTGGCCAGGGGCTGAACGACATCATCGCCTTCATCGAAACCCAGGGCATGCTGCAACTTGAGGTCTCGGGAGCTGAAAATGACCTTTCTGCGTAAATTCACGCCGGCCGCGCTGGCGCTATTGCTGGCCAGCGGACTGGCCCAGGCTCACCCCGGCCACGCCGTCGCCGGCTTTTCCAGCGGCCTCGCGCATCCGCTTGGCGGGTTGGACCATTTGCTGGCCATGCTGGCGGTGGGTTTGTGGTCGTGGCGGCTGGGCGGCGCGGCTCGCTGGCAAGGGCCGTTGACCTTCATGGCCATGTTGGCCGCGGGCGGCGTGTTGGGCTGGCTGGGCGTGAGCGTGGCGGCGCTGGAAAGCGGCATCGCCGCCAGCGTGATCGCGCTGGGCCTGCTGCTGGCCTTCGCCTTGCAGCCGCGGCGCGGTCTGGCCTTGGCGGCGATCGCCGGCTTCGCCTTGCTGCACGGCGTCGCCCACGGCCAGGAAATGCCGCACGACGCCTCCGGCCTGGCTTACGCCGCCGGTTTCGTGCTGGCCTCCGGCCTGCTGCACGCGGCCGGCTTGCTGCTGGGACGGACGGAAACGCGCCTTGCCTTGGGCGAGCGGCTGGGGCGCGTCGCCGGCGGCGGCATCGCCGCGTGCGGAGTGTTGATGCTGGGCGGCTGGGTCTAAGCGGCTTCTAAGCCGCTTCTAAGAACGTGTTTACGATCTCGCGAGCAAGAGCGAGACAAGGCGAAAACCGCTGAGAAATGAGCATTTCGAAGTGCTACTCGCCGTGCCCAGTTTCACGAAGCGCAGCAGATCGTAAACAGGTTCTAAGCGCGCGTCGCGGCGTCGCGGCCGGGCTGGGCCGCCCGCTCCCGGATCAGGTCCAGCTCATTGTGGGCGTCCTGCGCCATCTCCGCCGCCAGCCGGCAGAGTTGGGCGATGTGCTCGCGCGTTTGAGGGTCAGCCGTTTCGTTCAGGCGTTCGATCGCGCGCATCAGCGAGGCCAGCGATTGCAGCGTGTCCATGGCGCTGGCGGCGACGGCGCGTTCCGCTTGAGTGGATAAGGGCATGGCGGCGTTCAAACGCTGAGCGCTTGCGGGCACACCTGGAGGCGCAGATTGGTGTGGCGCAGGCTGTAGCCGGTTTCCGCGCAGTAAAGCGCGCCGGTGTGGCGGTCCGCCCACAATCTCCGGCGCTGGATGCTGACCGCGCAGACCCGGCGCGGCAGCACGCCCTTGGGTGTGTGCAGCGCGGCCTTGACCACGGGCAGGGGTTTGAGCAGGCGCAGGCTCTCCACGGCGATGCAGCTGCCGTAGTCGGTAAGCCGGGGGCGAAGCGGCGGGAAGGTCATGCCAATCTCCATTCCTCACAAGGCGATCAGCATAGCCTATCAATAAAGATATTAAGCAACAATAACCACTAGGTTATCTACGGCGGAGTGTTGCGTATCGGCCCATGGCCGCGCGCCGGCTCATTCCGCCGCGCCGCCCGCCCAAGCGTCCGCCGGCTGCGGCTGAGGGGGCTCCTGAGTCAGCGCTTCCACCATGCCGCGCAGGCTGATCAGCGCTTTGCGGCTGAGAGTCTGCCCGCGCACGCCGCGATGCAGATCGTCGATCAACAACTGCAGCAAAGCGCGTTCCGACAGCGCGGCCTCGAACTCCGCCACCCGCGCGTGCAGCGGCGGCAGGGCGTCGATGTCGCCTTCCTGATCCAGCCAGTAGCGGGGCAGGTTCAGCCGGTTTTCGATGTGGCGGGCCAGGTGTTCTCCCATGCCGCGGCCGCTGGGAGCGTCCGAGAACAGGCGGTAGATTTGCGGAGGGCGGCGATCGATTAGCTCCGCGAGTCGGGAAACGGTTCCGTCAAAATCGCGTTCGATCAACAGGCCCAGCTTGTGGCGGCGGATTTCGGTGGTGTTCATGTTTGCTATTCAAGCCTAAATATATCCGGCTGGTAAGCTGTCATATGGTTATTGATTTATATATCCGACAGGCCATGCCTGGGGCGGAGGAGCGATCGCCGCCGCTTGCGCGGCCATGAAAAAACGCCGGCAAGCCGGCGTTTTTCGCAGGGACGGCAGGCGCGTTTCAAGCCTCGGCGCTGAGATGGGCCACGACGTTGAAGCCTTCCTGCGGGCTGGGCGGCACGAAGTAGCGGGTGATGTGGTCGAACTCCGCTTCGCTGACGCTGAACGGGTGGGAGCCCTTGGCGTTGCGCTGGCGCAAGCGCGCCTTGCAGGCCTCGTCGCTGACGTCCAGATGGTGCAGCTGGTGGGCGGCGCCGCTGGACTCGATCAGCTCGCGCATCCAGCGACGGCTGTCCAGGGTGTTGGCCGGCATGTCCAGCACCACGGACAGGCCCTGCCGCAGCAGAGCGGAGACATGGGGCGCCAGCGCGTCTTTCAGCGACTGCGAGCGGCGCACATAGTCGGTCAGCGTGCGGATCTCGCCGGGATAGAGCTTGGCCAGCCAGTCGTCTTCGCTGATCAGCACGGTGCGGGGCTGATCGGACAGGCGGCGGGTCAGCGTGGACTTGCCCGCCGCGATTTTGCCGCAAACCAAGTGCAGTGTCGCCTCAGTGGCCGTATCTTTGAATTGTTCATTACTTGGCATGACAGTCTCCTTGGGAGAGGGCATATATGAAAAAACCCGCCGGTTGGGGCGGGTTGCCGGGCTTCGTCTGGCCGCGCGCCAACCCGCCTCAAAAAAAGGCGTCAATCCAATCTTGGCTGGAGAAGGGGACGAAACGGCGCATAGTGGCCTTATGGTGGCCGCTTGGGCCGGCCTTGTCAAACCGCTGCGGCGGGCCGGCCGGCGCGATATCCGGTAGACTGGACCGATGTGCGTCAATTATCTATGTCCCCATCCGGATCAACTGCCGTTGTTCGGCGTGGAGGCCGGCGAGCTGCTTTGGCAAGAAGAGGCCTGGCAGGATTACGCCGCGCCCTTCATCGTGGCCGGCCGCCGGGGCCTGGAGCCGCGGCTGGGCAATTACGGCCTGGTGCCCAAGCGTCATCAGCCGGACGGCATGCGGCTGTCCACCACCAACGCGCGTTCGGAAACCGTGGCCGAACTGAAAAACTTCCGCTACCCGTGGCGGGCCGGTCAGCGTTGCCTGGTGCCGATGCGGGCCTTTTTCGAACCCTCGTATGAAAGCGGCCGCGCGGTGCGCTGGCGCATCGGCCTGGCCGACGACGCGCCGTTCGCGGTGGCCGGGCTGTGGCGGGCCTGGTCGGAGCCGGACGGCTCGATCAGCCACGCCTTCACCCAATTGACGGTCAACGCCGAGGCGCACGCGCTGATGCGCCGCACCCACAAGCCGGAGGACGAGAAGCGTTCGCTGGTGATTGTGCGGCCGGAGGATTACCAGGCCTGGCTGACGGCGCGGAGGCCGGAGGACGCGCAGCGCTTGCTGCGGCTGTATCCGGCGGAGGAGATGCGCGCCGAGGACGCGCCGCTGGCGCCGCGCCCGGGCGCGCCCAAGCCGGCGCCTCAGCCGCTGCCGCGAACCTTGGGTTTGTTCGACTGAACGCCGTATGAGCAAAGCCGCGAATGCTGGCGGGTATCGCTTATGGCTCCTCCCTCCCTACGCGCGGCGGTTTGCCATGGGTAGGGTGGGTGGAGCGTAGCGATCCCGCGCGGAGGTCTGTCGCAGAGGCCTGGGGCAGCCAGGATGCGCGGTTTTCTGTGCGCCAAGCCAGGTTCAGCGCACTGAAAAAGAGCTTAGATCATCGCCTTCGGATCCACCCACTGATCAAACTGCTCCGCCGTCACATAACCCAGCTCCAGCGCCGCCTGCTTGAGGGTGCCGCCGTTGGCGTGGGCCAGCTTGGCGATGGCGGCGGCCTTGTCGTAGCCGATGTGCGGGTTGAGCGCGGTGACCAGCATCAGCGATTGCTCCAGCAATTGCTCGATGCGCGGGCGGTTGGCCTGCATGCCGCGCACGCAATGATGGTTGAGGCTGTCCATGCCGTCTGACAGCAGGCGCGCGCTTTGCAGGAAATTGTGGACGATCAGCGGCTTGAACACGTTCAATTCGAAATTGCCGGAGGCGGCGCCGATGGACAGCGCCACGTCGTTGCCCAGCACCTGGCAGCACAACATGGTCATCGCCTCGCACTGAGTGGGGTTGACCTTGCCCGGCATGATGGAGCTGCCCGGCTCGTTTTCCGGGATCAGCAATTCGCCCAGGCCGCTGCGCGGGCCGGAGGCCAGCCAGCGGATGTCGTTGGCGATCTTGATCAGCGCCGTGGCCAGTTGCTTGAGCGCGCCGTGGGAGTGCACCAGCGCGTCGTGGCCGGCCAGCGCGGCGAACTTGTTGCCGGCGCTGGCGAAGGGCAGGCCGCAGGCGCGATTGAGCTCCGCGGCCACGCGCGGGCCGAACTCCGGATGGGTGTTGAGGCCGGTGCCGACGGCGGTGCCGCCCACGGCCAACTGGTAGAGGCCGGGCAGCGCGGCGCGGACGGCGTGTTCGGCTTGCTCCAGCTGGTCCACCCAGCCGGACAGCTCCTGGCCCAGGGTCAGCGGAGTGGCGTCCTGCAAATGGGTGCGGCCTATCTTGACGATGTCGGCGAAGGCGGCCGCCTTGTCCGTCAGCGCGGCGCGCAGCCGGCCCAGCGCCGGCAGCAGTCTGTCGTGCACCGCGCGCGCGGCGGCCACGTGCATGGCGGTGGGGTAGATGTCGTTGGAGGACTGGCCGCGGTTGACGTCGTCGTTGGGGTGGACGAGCCGGCCCGGGCCGCGCTCGCCGCCCAGCAGTTCGGACGCGCGGTTGGCCAGCACCTCGTTCATATTCATATTGCTCTGAGTGCCGGAGCCGGTTTGCCATACCGACAGCGGGAAGGCGTCCGGATGTTTGCCGGCCAGGACTTCGTCGGCGGCGGCGGCGACGGCGTCGGCCTTGTCCGCAGGCAGTTTGCCCAGTTCGCGGTTGGCCAGCGCGGCGGCGCGTTTGACCTGAGCCAGCGCCAGGATCAGTTCCGGCGGCATGGTTTCGCTGGAGATGGCGAAGTGGCCGAGCGAGCGCTGGGTCTGCGCGCCCCACAGCGCGTTGGCGGGGACTTCGATGTCGCCGAAGGAATCGTGTTCTATTCTGTGTGTCATGGCATGCCTTTCGCACGGGAATGAGGTTTCGATTGTATGCTAAATGCAAGTTAAGGGCTGAACCATTGACCCTTTTCCCGGTCTGAACATGAGGCGGAGCGCCTCGGACAGACCGCTTGTCGAGGCGCTCCCATGGTTTTCGCCCTTGAGTGCGTGTTTACGATCCCGAGAGACCAGGCAAAAACCGCTGAGAAAGCGAAATGCGCAGGTGGCGCATGAGCGTTTCGAAGCGGGTTTCAAGGCCTTTGTCTAACATCCCGCCGCGGCGCGGCGGGTCGTAAACAGGTTCTTAGCTTGCATCTTGGCTTTCAACAGGAGTCCTTCATGTCGCTTCGTTCCGAATCCACTTTGCGTTCCTTTACCCTGGCCTCGGGCCAGTCCTGTCAATTCCATTCGCTGCCGGCGCTGGCGGAGCTGGGCGTCGGCGATGTCGGCCGGCTGCCGGTGTCGCTGCGCATCGTGCTGGAGTCTTTGCTGCGCCACCTGGACGGCCAGCGCGTAGCCGAGGAGCATGTGCGGCAGTTGGCCGGCTGGCGGCCGCAGGCGCCGCGCAGCGAGGAGATCCCCTTCGTGGTGGCGCGCATCGTGCTGCAGGATTTCACCGGCGTGCCGCTGCTGTGCGATCTGGCGGCGATGCGTTCGGTGGCCGAGCGCTTCGGCAAGCCGCCCAAGCGCATCGAACCGCTGGTGCCGGTGGACCTGGTGGTGGACCACTCGGTGCAGATCGACCACTTCCGCGAGAACAACGCCTTGGACCTTAACATGAAACTGGAATTCCGCCGCAACGCGGAACGCTACCGTTTCATCAAATGGGGGATGCAGGCCTTCGACACCTTCAAGGTGGTGCCGCCGGGCATCGGCATCGTCCACCAGGTGAACCTGGAGTATCTGGCGCGCGGAGTGTTGAGCAAGGGCGGGGTCTATTACCCGGACAGCCTGGTGGGCACGGATTCGCACACCACCATGATCAACGGTCTGGGCGTGGTGGGCTGGGGCGTGGGCGGCATCGAGGCGGAGGCCGGCATGTTGGGCCAGCCGGTGTATTTCCTGACGCCGGACGTGGTGGGCGTGCATTTGAAGGGCAGGCTGCGCGAGGGCGTGACCGCCACCGATCTGGTGCTGACCGTGACCGAGATGCTGCGCAAGGCGCAGGTGGTGGGCAAGTTCGTGGAGTTCTACGGCGCCGGCGCGGCCTCGCTGACTCTGCAGGATCGCGCCACGCTGGCGAACATGGCGCCGGAGTACGGCGCCACCATGGGCTTCTTCCCGCCGGACGAGCAGACCGCCGCCTATCTGACCGCCACCGGCCGCAGCGAGGCGGAAGTGGACGCGTTCCGCCGCTATTTCCAGGCGCAGCAAATGTTCGGCATGCCGCAGGAGGGCGAAATCGATTACAGCAGCGTGCTGGAGCTGGATCTGGCCACGGTCGCGCCCAGCGTGGCCGGCCCGCGCCGGCCGCAGGACCGCATCGCCCTGCCGGACTTGAAGACGCGTTTCAACGAGCTCTTGCACCAGCCGGCCAAAACCGGCGGTTACGGCAAGGAGGGCGCCGGCGGCTTCAGCGGCAAGCTGCGTCATGGTTCGGTGCTGATCGCGGCGATCACCTCTTGCACCAACACCTCCAACCCCGGGGTGATGCTGGCCGCCGGCCTGCTGGCGCAGAAGGCGGTGGCCAGCGGCCTGAGCGTGGCCGGTCACATCAAGACCTCGCTGGCCCCCGGCTCGCGGGTGGTGACCGACTACCTGGGCAAGGCGCATTTGCTGGCGCCGCTGGAGCAGCTGGGGTTCCGCGTGGCCGCCTACGGCTGCACCACCTGCATCGGCAACGCCGGCCCGCTGGAGCCGCAGCTGGAGAGCGAGGTCAGCGGGCAGGACCTGATCTGCGCGTCGGTGCTGTCCGGCAACCGCAACTTCGAGGCGCGCATTCATCCGGCGATCAAGGCCAACTTCCTGATGAGTCCGCCGCTGGTGGTGGCCTTCGCCATCGCCGGCCGGGTGGACATCGATCTGGAGCATGAGCCCTTGGGCGTCGGCGTGGACGGCAAGCCGGTGTATCTGCGCGATGTCTGGCCCAGCCAGCAGGAGGTGGGCGCCGCCTTGCTGCAAGCGACGGACGCGACCACGTATCGCCGCTTGTACCAGGATTTCGCCAGCGGCAACCCGCTGTGGAACGATATCGCCGCCAGCGCGGGCGAGGTCTATGGCTGGGAGGCGTCCAGCTATATCGCCGAACCGCCGTTCTTCCAGGATTTCGCGATGCAGCCCGCGCCGCAGCCGCCGATCCGCGGCGCGCGCGCCTTGGCGATCTTCGGGGATTCGGTGACCACCGACCACATCAGCCCGGCCGGTTCGATCAAGCCGAGCTCGCCGGCCGGCCTGTATCTGCAGGGGCAGGGCATCTCGCCCGGCGATTTCAACAGCTACGGCTCGCGGCGCGGCCATCACGAGGTGATGATGCGCGGCACTTTCGCCAATGTGCGCATCCGCAACCTGATGCTGGCGCCGGACGCCGACGGCAAGCCGGTGGAGGGCGGCCTGACCCTGCTGCAGCCGGACGGCGAGCAAATGGCCATCTACGACGCGGCGATGAGTTATGTGCGCGCCGGCACGCCCACGCTGATCTTCGCCGGCGAGGAGTACGGCACCGGCTCCAGCCGGGACTGGGCGGCCAAGGGCACGCGCCTGCTGGGCGTGCGCGCGGTGGTGGCCAAGAGCTTCGAACGCATTCACCGTTCCAATCTGGTGGGCATGGGGGTGTTGCCGCTGCAGTTCCTGGACGGGGACAGCGCCGCCGGCCTCAAGGGCGACGAAACCTTCGAGCTGCGCGGGCTGGAGGACGGCATCGCGCCGCAGCAGCGGGTGCATTTGCTGATCCGCGACGCCGCCGGCGGCGAACGCGAACTGCCCTTGCTGCTGCGCATCGACACGCCGGTGGAGGTGGATTACTACCGGCACGGCGGCATCCTGCCCTATGTGTTGCGCCAGTTGCTGGCTTGAGCGCCGACATCTGACCGCGTTTTAAAGCACAACAGCCGCTTGGAGCGGCTGTTGTGCTTTGGCGGAGCCGCGCGGCTTCAGCTGCGGCCCAGCTTGAAGTTTTGCCAGAAACGGCCGTAGATGCGCAGGGTTTCCTGACCCACGCTCTTTTGAATGAAGCTGTTTTTCAGGTCTTCGGAATTGGGGAAGATGGAGCGGTCGTTCAGGTACTGTTTGTTGACGAACTGCCGCGCCGGCAGGCTGCCCGGGGCGAAGGTCACGGTATTGGCGTTGTCCGCGGCGATCTTGGGTTCCAGGCTGTAGTTGATGAAGGACAGCGCGTTGGCCACGTTCTTGGCGTCCTTGGGGATGGCCATGCTGTCCACCCAGATGGCCACGCCCTGTTTGGGCATCAGCGGAACCACCTTGACGCCGTTCTTGGCGTCCGCGGCGCGGCGTTTGGCGATGTTGAGGTCGCCGCCGTAGCCCATGGCCAGGCAGACTTCGCCGCTGGCCATGTCGTTGATGTAGCCGGAGGAGGAGATGCGGGTGACGCTGGCGCGCATGGCGTTGAGCTGCGGCATGATGGCGCGGTAGTCGGCTTCCTTGGTGCTGCCCGGGTCCTTGCCGAAGTAGTGCAGCGCCATCGGGAAGAATTCGGACGGGGAGTCCAGAATGCTGACGCCGCAGGATTTGAGCTTGGACACGTACTCAGGCTTGAACAGCAGATCCCATTCATTGGCCGGCAGCTTGCCGCCCAGCGCTTTTTTGACCTTTTCCTCATTGATGCCCAGGGTGATCACGCCCCAGAAATACGGCACCGCGTATTTATTGCCCGGATCGGACACTTCCATCATTTTCAGCAGCGCCGGGTCTATGTTCTTGTAGTTGGGGATCTTGCTCTTGTCCAGCGGCTGAAACAGCCCGGCCTTGATGCCCAGGCCCAGCACATTATTGGACGGCACCACCAGATCGAAGCCGGAGCGGCCGGTCATCAGCTTGGCGTTCAGGGTTTCCATGCTGTCGTAGACACTGTAATTGACCTTGACGCCGGTTTGCTTGCTGAAGGCCGGCACGGTGGTGGGAGCGATGTAGTCGGACCAGTTATAGACGTTGACGGTATTGGCTTGGGCGTGGGCGGCGCCGGCGAGGCCGAGCGCGAGCAGACAGTGCTTCCAGGTATTCATGTTCTCTTCCTTCTCTCTCTTTGCATGGTTCTTTCCTGCGCCGTATCGCCAACGCGCGGCAGATCGTAAGCAGGTTCTTATGCGGCGGCCGGTAGGCCCGGCTCTGGCGCAAGGCGCCGGCGCGGGGCCGGATCTTGCCGAGCCAGCATATCGCCCCGCGCTGGTGGCGTCTATTATTTTTGCCATTTGATGTTTTTGTGTTAATTATCTGCATACTCCATGCAACCACGCCTGACGCGCGCGGTCCTGCCATAAGCGGGACCGGCCGGCGGACACGGCGGGACGCGCGCATACGCGACGGCGCTTGAGCGCCGCCGCGGGCACATAACAAGGCGAGGGCCGACGTTGCGACGCGGCCCCGGACAAAGGAGATGCACCATGCGTAATGTTGACAACGCGCTGCCGGCCCCGGACGGGAGAGGCTTGAGCGCTAAGGGTTTGCCCGCCGGCTCCATCGGCATTCTCGGGCTGGTGGTGATCGGCATTTCCGTATGCGCGCCGGCGTACACGCTGACCGCCTCGCTGGGGCCGGCGGCCTCCCAGGTGGGCAAGCAGATGCCGGCGGTGTTTTTCGTCAGTTTCATTCCCATGCTGTTGGTGGCGATAGGCTACCGCGAGCTGAACCGCGAGATGCCGGATGCCGGGACGTCCTTCACCTGGGCCACGCGCGCCTTCGGGCCGTGGATAGGCTGGATCGCCGGCTGGGGGCTGGTGGTGTCCACGGTGTTGGTGCTGTCCAACACCGCCGCGGTGGCGATGGATTTCATGTATCTGGCCTTGGGCCAGGCGCTGGGGCGGCCGGACATCGCGGCCCTGCCTGACAACACGGTGGTGAACATCGTCTCCTGCCTTGGTTTTATGGCGGTGGCCACCTGGATTTCCTGTCGCGGCCTGCAATCCACCAAACGGGTGCAGTATGTGTTGGTGTCGTTTCAGGTGCTGGTGCTGGCCTGGTTCGCATGGGCGGCGTTCAGCGCCGCCGCCGACGGCGGCCATCCGTATTCCATTCCGGTGGAGTGGAGCTGGTTCAATCCCTTCGCCGTGGAAAGCTTTTCCCAATTCGCCGCCGGGGTGGCGGTGTCCATCTTCGCCTATTGGGGCTGGGACACGGTGGTGACCATCAGCGAGGAGACCACCGGCGACAAGCGCGCCAATTTGTCCGGCAAGGCCGCCACGCTGGTGATGGTGCTGCTGGTGGGCTCTTATGTGTTGATCAGCGCGGCGGTGGTGTCCTTCGCCGGCGTGGGCACGGACGCCACCGGCCTCGCCAACCCGGCCATCGCCGCCAATGTGTTCACCGCGCTGGCCGGGCCGGTGATGGGGCCGGCGGCCATTCTGCTGTCGCTGGCGGTGATGTCCAGTTCCGCGGCCTCCCTGCAGTCCACCTTTATGTCGCCGGCGCGCACCATGCTGGCGATGGGCCATTACCAGGCCTTGCCGGCCAGATACGCGGTGGTGGAGTCTCGCTTCAAGGCGCCGGCTTACGCCACCGTGGTGTCCGCGCTGGTGGCTTCGGCGTTTTACGCGGTGATGCGGGTCTTGAGCGAAAACGTGCTGTCCGACACCATTACCGCGCTGGGCATGATGGTGTGTTTCTATTACGGCCTGACGGCCTTTGCCTGCGTCTGGTATTTCCGCAAGCAGGCGCTGACTTCGGCGCGCCATTTCCTGTTGCGCGGCCTGTGCCCGGGGCTGGGCGGCGTCCTGCTGTTCGTCGCCCTGATCCGCACCACGCTGGACAGCATGGATCCGGCTTTCGGCAGCGGCTCGCATATCGGCGGCCTGGGTCTAGTGTTCATCCTGGGCGTGACGGTGGCCTTGGTCGGTCTACTGCTCATGCTGTACATGTACCGCAAGCATCCGGCCTTCTTCCGCGGCGAGGTGCTGAAGAAGGGCACGCCGGTGTTCAGCTTCGACGAAAAAATCTGAGCATCTGTTTGCGATCAGCTGCGCGTCGGCGGGGTGGCGTTGAACCCCGCTGAGCGCGCGCAAATGAAAAAGCCGCCCGGGAGGGCGGCTTTGATGTTTGACTCGCGCCGGCGGCTCAGATGCGGAAGAAACGCACCGCCTGATGCAGGTTCTGGGCGATGTCGGACATCGAGCGCGAGCTGTCCGCCACATTGCTGACGATGGCGGTGTTTTCCTCGGCCATCTGCGCCACTTTCTCCATGTTCTGGGCAATCTCGGTGCTGGCCAGCTTCTGCTCCTGCACCGCGCTGACGATGGTGCCGGTGCTGTCGGTGGATTTGGCCACCGCCTGTTCGCCTTCTTGCAAGGCGGCTTCAACGGTGGAGACAAAGGATTGGCTGCTGCTCAGGGAGGCGAGGCTGCTGGTGATGGCGTCTTCCAGTTCCACCGACTGGGTGCCCAGCACATGGGTGACCTGATCGATTTCCTTGGCGGATTCCGCCGAGCGTTCCGCCAGCACGCGCACTTCGTCGGCCACCACGGCGAAGCCGCGGCCCAGTTCGCCGGCGCGCGCGGCTTCGATGGCGGCGTTCAGCGCCAGCAGATTGGTCTGATCGGCGATGTCGCGCACCTGGCTGGTCATGCTGGTGATCTTGCGGGTGTTGGCGACGAAGTTTTTCACCGCTTCGGCGATGCCGTTGACCGCTTTCTCGACATTGTCGACTTCCTTGATCAACAGGCTGAGCTGGGCGGTGCCATTCTTGGCGGTGACCAGGCTGGTCTGCGCATGTTCGCGCACTTCCTGGGCGGCTTCGGCCACGTGGCTGATGCTGACGGTGAGCTCTTCCACCGCGGCGGCGGAGCTGGCGGCGGCCTGGCTTTGCTGATGGGAGGCGGTCAGCACCTGATCGGCGGATTCGGACAGCTGGCCGGCCACGCTATTGGCTTCTTCCGCGCCTTGCTGGACGTTGCCGATGGCTTTCACCAGTTGTTCGCGCATATCGGCCAGCGCGGCGATAACCTGGGCCGGCTCGTCCTTGCCGTCCGGCTGCAGCTCGATGCGCAGATTGCCGGCGGCCACTTCGCGCGCGGCTTCCACCGCGCTGTTCAGCGGGCGGGTGATGGAACGGGTCAGCAGCCAGCCTATCAGCACGGCCGCGCCCAGGCAGACGGCGGTGATGGTCAGCGAGGTGGCGCGCACGGCGGTGGCGCTGGTTTCAGCGTCCTTGCGGCTGTCCTGGGCGCGGTCGGCCAGCGCCTTGCTGAGGGCTTCCACCTTTTGTTCCAGCTGGTGGATCAGCGGGCGGTGCTCCCCGACCATGAAGGCTTCCGCCTCCTTGTTCTGGTTGGCCATCGCCAGCGCCATCAGCTTTTTAGTGGGGGCGTCCAGCGCCTCCTGGGCCTGGCCCACGTCTTTGAGCAGGGCGGCGGTGGCCGGTATCGGCGGGAACTTGGTGAAGTGGTCTTCCAGCGCCTTTTCGGCGTTGTTGAAGGCCTTGATGGTCTGGTCGGTCTGCGCCTTGATCTCGGCCATCTTGGCCGGATCGGTTTCAATGATCAGATCGCGCGCGCCGATGCGCTGCTGCTGCAGGTGGTGATCCAGCTGAGCGACTATCAGCAAGGATTCCAGCCGGTTGTCGGTGATGTCCTCCATGCTGTCGCTGATGGAGGAGAGCCCGTTGAGCATGACCACACTCATGATCAGCACCAGGGCGATCAGCGCGCCGAAGGCGAGGGCGAGTCTTTGTCCAATGCGCAGGTTTTTCATCAGTTTGTCCCGTGGTGACTTTATTGTGGTGCTTCCAATTTAATATATTTATGAAGTGATCAAAAAGTGAATAATTACTTATAGGACAGCGGATAAATTTTTGGAGACGTTTTTGCGTCTTCGCGCAAAAACCATGGGCATGAGGCGGCGCGCCGGCGAGGCGGGCCGGGGCGCGGCGCGGCGGCGGCGCTTATGCGACGGGTATGAAAAAAGCGGACCGGGGTCCGCTTGCTCTGGCTTGCCGCGTTTTGCGGCTTACTTCTGGATTTGCGCCTTGGCTTTCAGCTCGGCGATCAGCTTTTCCACGCGGCCGCCCATGATGCGCTGGGTCAGTTGCGGGCGGATGTCGTCCAGCGCCGGCACATTGCGTTGCACGCGGGCGTCGTCCAGCTTGATCACGTGCCAGCCGAACTCGGTCTTCACCGGCTTGGCGGTCACTTCGCCCTTGGACAGCTTGGTCATGGCTTCGGAGAACGGCGCCACGAAGGTGCCGGCTTCCTGCCAGTCCAGATCGCCGCCCTTGTCCTTGCTGCCCGGATCCTGGGACTTCTCCTTGGCCAGCTTGTCGAAAGACTTGCCTTTCTTCAGCGCGTCGATCACCGCCTTGGCTTCGGCCTCGGTCTTCACCAGGATGTGGCGAGCGTGGTATTGCTTGGTTTCCGGCACGCTGGCCACCAGCTTGTCGTATTCGGCTTTCAGATCGGCGTCGCTGACCGGATTGGACTTTTCATAATCCTTGATCAGGCGGTTGGCCAGCGCCATCGCTTGCATATTGGCCAGTTCGGCGGCGAATTCCGGCGACTTGTCCAGACCCTTCTTCACGGCTTCCTGGCGCAGCACTTCGGCGGTGACCAGTTGATCCTTGACCATGTCGCGCGCTTGCGGGTTGGCCGGCTGGCCCTGGGCTTCCATCATCTTGACCACGGCGTCGATGCGGGCGTCGGTGATGGCCTGGCCGTTGACGACCGGGCCGGCAACCACGATGGCGCTGCCGGCGAAGGCGGCGACGAGGGCGCTGGTCAGCAAGATTTTACGCATATTCTTAGATGTCCTGATGGGTTGGTTTATTGGATCTTGGCCTTGGCGCGCAGGTCTTCCACTGCCTTGGCGATGGCTTCTTCTTGCAGTTGGCGGCCGATTTGCGGCTTGGCCTCATCCAGCGACGGAAGCTTGGCGTCACGAATGTCTTCCACCTTGAACACATGCCAGCCCAGCGGGGACTGGTAGGGCTTGCCGCTGGTCTGGCCTTTGCGGATGTCTTTCAGCGCGGCGGCCAGCGGCGGGTCCATGCGGTTGAGGTTGCCCCAGCCCATTTCGCCGTTGCTTTGCTTGGCGTTGGGGTCAATGGAGCGGGCCTTCACCAGTTCGTCGAACTTGGCGCCTTTTTTCAGATCGGCGATCGCCTTCTGCGCGTCGGCCTCGCTTTTCAGCGTGATCTGGCGCGCGTGGACTTCCTTGCTGCCGGTCTGCTGGGCGGCGAGCTTGTCGTAGACGCCCTTGATCTGGGCGTCGGTCACCGGCACCTGTTTGGCGATGTCGGCGAACAGCGCTTCGCGCAGCATTTCATTGCGGATGTCGTCCAGGCGCTGGGTGAACAGCGGCTGCTTGTCCAGCTGGCGCTTGCGCGCTTCCTGCAGAATCACTTCGCGGGTGATCAGCGAGGTTTTCAATTGCTCGCGCAGCTCAGGGTTGTCCTGGGCCTTGCCGCCGCTGCTTTGCACGATGTTGGCGACGGCCGCGTCCAGTTCCTTCTTGTCGATGGCGGCGCCGTTGACCACGGCGATGGATTCCGCGGCGGCGGGCAGGGCGACGGAGGCGGCCAGCGCGAGGGCGGCGATGCGGGAAAGCTTCATGGGGTATCTATCCTTCTTATGGAATCAAGTCAGATTTCTTCTGGCGTGAACGCTCTGATGGCCAGAGCGTGCACCTTGGTTTGCATCAAGTCGCCCAGCGTTTCGTAGATCAGCCGGTGGCGATGCACGCGGCTCAATCCCTGAAAGCGGGCGCTGACGATGGTTAGCGTGTAATGTCCGCCGCCGTCGCGCGCGCCGGCGTGTCCGGCGTGCAAGGCGCTGTCGTCCTGGATGTCCAGGTGTTCCGGCGTCAAGGCCTGCAAGGCGGCGCTGAGCAGTTCAACCGTGGCGCTCATTGCGGAAACACCTTGAGGAAGGGTTTGACGCTGACGTCGGCGTAGACGCCGGCCGCCACGTAGGGATCGGCGTCGGCCCAGGCCTGGGCGGCGTCCAGCGATTCGAATTCCGCGACGATCAGGCTGCCGCTGAAACCGGCCGGGCCGGGGCTGGCGCTGTCGATGGCGGGACAGGGGCCGGCCAGCACCAGGCGGCCGGCGTCCTGCAGCGCCTGCAAGCGCGCCAGGTGGGCCGGGCGGGCCTCCAGCCGGCGCGGCAGCGAATCTTCATGATCTTGGCCGATGATGGCGTAAAGCATTATTTCTTTTCCTCAATGTATTTGGCGAGGAACAGGCTTTGGGCGATGACGAAGGCCAGCATCAGGCCCAGGCCGCCAAACAGTTTGAAATTGACCCAGACGTCTTCGCTGAAGCGATAGGCGACAAAGAGGTTGAGCGCGCCCATGAAGGCGAAGAAGCCCACCCAGGCCCAGGTTAGCTTGCGCCAGACCGGGGCCGGCAATTGCAGCTGCTGGCCCATCATCAGCTTCAGGCCGTTCTTGCCCAGGAAGTCGCTGATCAGCAGGCCGGCGCCCATCACCCAGTACAGCACGGTGGGCTTCCACATGATGAAGTGCTTGTCGTGCAACAGCAGGGTGGCGCCGCCCAGCACCACGATCAGGCCCAGGCTGACCCACTGCATGGTGTCCACCTTGCGGTGGCGCAGCCAGGTCCAGCCCACCAGCAAGGTGGTGGCGGCGATGGCGACGCCGGTGGCGATGAACATGTCGCGGCTCAGCCAGTAAGTGGCGAAGAACAGGACGACGGGAAACAGGTCGGTGAAGAATTTCATGCGCACGATTATGGGGGCGGCCCGGCGGATATTCAAGCCGGGCAAGGGTTGAAGAGTGAGGTGCGGGTTCTTGATCCGGCCGGCGCCCGCGAACGGGGCGCCGCCGGAGCGGCCTTTAGCGCGGGGCCTGGGTCTGCTTGACCACGCTCATCGCGCTGGCCACCAGCGAACCGACGTCGGCGACGTTGGCCGGCAGGATGATGGTGTTGTTTTCCTTGGCCAGTTTGCCGAAGGCGGCCACGTATTGTTCGGCCACTTTCAGGTTGACCGCTTCCAGGCCGCCCTCGGTGTGGATGGAGCTGGCCACGCGCTTGATCGCGTCGGCGGTGGCGTCCGCCACCAGACGCAGCGCTTCGGCCTCGCCCAGCGCCTTGTTGATGGCGGCTTGCTTGTCGCCCTCGGAGTTGTTGATGGTGGCTTGCATCTCGCCCTGGGATTTCTGGATCGCCGCTTCGCGCGAGCCGTTGGCCAGGTTGATCTGCTCCATCTTCAAGCCTTCGGACTGGGCGATGCGCGCGCGCTTCTCCCGTTCCGCGGTGATCTGCGCCTGCATCGCGTGCAGGATGTCCTGCGGCGGCACCAGATCCTTGATCTCGTAGCGCAGCACTTTCACGCCCCAGTTGACCGCGGCCTCGTCCAGCGCCGCCACCACGGTCTGGTTGATCTCGTCGCGTTCCTCAAAGGTCTTGTCCAGCTCCATCTTGCCGATCACAGAGCGCAGCGTGGTTTGCGACAGCTGAGTGATGGCGATGATGAAGTTGCTGGTGCCGTAGGAGGCGCGCTGGGCGTCGGTCACCTGGAAGTAGAGGATGCCGTCCACTTTCAGCTGGGTGTTGTCGCGGGTGATGCAGACCTGGCTGGGCACGTCCAGCGGCACTTCCTTCAAGCTGTGCTTGTAGGCGATGCGGTCGATGAAGGGAATGATGATGTTGAGGCCGGGCGCCAGGGTGCCGTGATAGCGGCCGAGGCGTTCGACGATGTAGGCGTTCTGCTGCGGCACCACGGCCAGCGATTTGAACACGAAGACGATGACGGCGGCGAGCAGGATCAGGGGCAGGAGTTCCATGGGTCTTATTGTTCCGGTTGGGTTGAACTGATTTTGAGCAGATTGCCATCGCGGCCGACGATGTAGGCGGTGGCGCCGGCTTCCAGCGCGGCGCCGTCGACGGGAGACGCGTCCCAGGCCGCGCCGCGGTATTGCACGCGAACGTGGCCGGCGGGGGAGGCGTGGAGGATTTGCACCGGCTGGCCGAGATCGGGATCGTCTGCGCGCGGCTGGGCGGCGGCGGACGGATGACGGCGCTTGTAAGCGTAAACCAGCGCCACGCCGATCACGCCGGCAAGGCTGGCGATCACGTATTGGCTGGCCTCGGCCGCGCCCAGCCAAGCGGCAGCGCCGCCGCACAGCATGGCGACGGCGACGACCAGCAGGTAAAAGGTGCCGGAAAAGAACTCGGCGATCAGCGCGATCAGCGCGCTGGCAATCCAGATGGCGGTTAGCGGCAAAACAATGCCCTTGTCAAATTGAAGCGCTCATTTTCATGCCATCGCCGCGGAATGACAAGCGAGCGGGCGTCGACCGTCAAAAAAACAGGCGGACGCCTAGAGCCGGTTTACGGTCCCGCTCTTGCTCGCGAGACCCTGAACCGGTTCTCAGACATGATCCTTGTCCGGCAGATAATGAGACAGGCGAGCCTCTTCCTCCTCATCCAGCCAGAATTTGTCCAGCATGAACCAGACTACGGCAAGCAGCGAAGCGAGCACGACAAGCAGGATGATCACGGCTTTGGCTCCTCTAAGGTGAACAAGGCGCATTCCCGTTTTCATTGTAGTGCTTGCCCGGGCGCTTTGCCGGCGCTGGGGTACAATCCACTCCTTCGGACAGTCAGAGGGGCGGAATGTTCCATTTGCAAGCGTCGGCCCAGGCCGAGATCGAAATCAGGAAGAGCCGCTTCATCGGCATCGTGCAGCCGGTGAGCAGCCGGGAAGAGGCGTTGGCGCGGCTGGCGGAGATCCGCGCGCAATGGCCGGACGCGCGCCATTATTGCGCGGTGCTGCTGTGCGGCGCGGATTCCATGCTGGACGACGACGGCGAGCCATCCGGCACCGCGGCGCGGCCGATGTACAACGTGTTGCGGCATAAGGACGTTTGCGATGTGCTGGCGGTGGTGGTCCGTTATTTCGGCGGAATTAAATTGGGTGCGGGCGGCTTGGTCAGAGCCTACACTCAAGCTGTCAACGCCGCGATGGACGCGGCCAGCCTGACGGCGGTGGTGCCGCGCGGCGATTACGCGGCGACGGTGGATTTCGCCGGCGAGGCGCGGCTGCGCCATTTGTGCCAAGAACTGGGCGTGCCGGTATCGGCGCCCGTTTACGGCGAGCGGGTGAGCTTGACGCTGAGCCTGCCGCTCGCGGAGGCGGAGGCCTTGCTGGCGGCGTTGACGGACGGGATGGCCGGCGCGCTGGAGGTGTCGCCGGCCGACTGAAGCGCCGTACGGCGCGGGCGGGGCCGCGCCGGCCCTTCAAGAGGGAGAGAGGGAACTCATGTCGCAACAGCAATATCGCCTGGTGACGCGCAGCGATTTCGACGGACTGGTGTGCGCGGTGCTGCTCAACGAACTGAATATGATCAACGAGATCAAGTTCGCCCACCCCAAGGACATGCAGGACGGCAAGGTGGAGATCACCGAGAACGACATCACCACCAACCTGCCTTACGTGGCGGCGGCGCATCTGGTCATCGACCACCATCTTTCCGAAACCCTGCGCAATTCCAGCGCGGACAATTACGTGATCGACCCCAAGGCGCCGTCGGCGGCGCGGGTGGTGTACAAGCACTTTGGCGGCAAGCAGGTGTTTCCCAATATCAGTGACGAGATGATGGAGGCGGTGGACAAGGCGGATTCCGCGCAGTACACCTTGCAGGAAGTGCTGCATCCGTCCGGCTGGGTGCTGCTCAACTATCTGATGGACGCACGCACCGGCCTGGGGCGCTTCAAGGAGTTCCGCATCAGCAATTACCAGCTGATGCTGGACTTGATCCGCTATTGCCGCGACCACAGCATCGATCAAATCCTGGCCTTGCCGGACGTGCAGGAGCGGGTGGAGCTGTACGCCAAGCACGAGGCGCTGGCCAAGGAGCAGATCCGGCGCTGTTCCCGCGTTTACGGCAATCTGGTGGTGTTGAACCTGCTGCATGAGGACGTGATCCATCCCACCAACCGCTTCATGATTTACGCGCTGTTCCCGGACTGCAATATCTCCATCCACCAGCTATGGGGCGTCAATCGGCAGAACACGGTGTTCGCGGTGGGCAAGTCCATCATCAACCGCAGCTCGCGCACCAATGTGGGCGCGCTGATGCTGCAGTACGGCGGCGGCGGCCATGAGGCGGCCGGCACCTGCCAGGTGGGCAACGACCAGGCCGAAGATGTGCGCGACGAGCTGGTCGCGCGCATCCGCGGCCACGGCTGAGAGCCGGTTGACGATGGTGCGCGTTAAGGCGTGGCGAGGCGGCTGAACTCGCCGTGCCGCGCCTCATCACGCGCAGCCGCTCGTATCAGGCCAGCTGTTGCAGCACTTCCAGCGCTTGATGCAGATCCTGGCATACCGCCAGCGCGTGATGGGTCTGGTCCGCCGGCGGCGTGACCAGGTCCGGCACCAGAATCACCCGCATGCCGGCGGCGACGCCGGC
This sequence comes from Chromobacterium sp. Beijing, assembly GCF_021496765.1. Taxonomy (NCBI): domain Bacteria; kingdom Pseudomonadati; phylum Pseudomonadota; class Betaproteobacteria; order Neisseriales; family Chromobacteriaceae; genus Chromobacterium; species Chromobacterium sp. Beijing. The sequence goes on along the minus strand of NZ_CP053750.1, from coordinate 1,622,022 downwards.
GTGCAGGCCGTAGATCGAGTCTTCCAGCACCACGCAGCGCAGCGGATCGACGCCCAGCTTGCGCGCGGCGGCCAGGTAGACGTCCGGCGCCGGCTTGGTGTGGGCGACTTCGTCGCCGGCCACCACGGTGTCGAAATAACGCGATAGCCCGGTGCGGCCCAGCTTGATGTCCGCCAGCTGACGCTGGGTGGACGTGGCCACCGCGCGCGGTAGGTTTTGTCCGCGCGCCCAGTCCAGCAGCGCCTCGATGCCGCGCTTCAGCGGAATCTCCTCATGTTCCAGCATCTGCCAGTAATGCCGGCGGCCCACATTCTGCAGCGCGACGGCGTCGTCCTGGCTGCCCAGCCTTTCACTGAGGAATTCGGTGCAGCGGCGCATGGACAGGCCCACCATGTCCAGCAGCAGCTGATCGCTGAGCGTCATGTCCAGTTCGTCGGCGGCGCGGCGCCAGGACTCCATGGAAATTCTTTCGGTGTCTATCATCAAACCATCCATGTCGAACAGGATGGCGTCATAGTTTTGCGGCATGCGGACTCCTTTTCCGGGCTTCGACCTTAACCCGATCGCCCGGCTGCGGCAAGCGCTTCCCCTCTGGTATAGTGGGCCATCGCAAACGGCAGAGGAGGCGGATGTGCAATCGGTATTGGTGGCCAACCCCAAGGGCGGCAGCGGCAAATCGACCTTGGCGACCAATCTGGCCGGCTATTACGCCGCGCGCGGCAAGCGCGTGATGCTGGGCGATGTGGACCGGCAGCAATCCTCGCTGGGCTGGCTGGCGCAACGCGACGCGGCGCTGCCTCCCATCGCCGGCTGGGAGGTCAAGGCCGGAGAAGCGGCGCGGCCGCCCAAGGGCACGGAGGTGGTGGTGCTGGACAGCGCCGCGGGCCTGCACGGCAAAAAGCTGGCGGCCCTGGTGTCCCGGGTGGAGCGCATCCTGGTGCCCATCCAGCCGTCGCCGTTCGACATGTGGGCGAGCGAGGCTTTTTTCGAACAGCTGCTGGAAGAGAAGGCCATCCGCAAGAACAAGGCCTTCATGGCGGTGGTGGGCATGCGGGTGGACCCGCGCACCCGCTCCGCGCGCGAACTGGAGAAATTCCTGGCGGAGCATCAGGTGCCGGTGTTGACCTGGCTGCGCGACACCCAGCTTTACGTGCAGGCGGCGTCCAGCGGCTTGTCCCTGTTCGACCTGCCGCCGTCGCGCGCGCAGCGCGACCGCGAGGCCTGGCAGCCTCTGCTCAACTGGCTGGGCGAGGAGGACGGCAGCTGGTGCGACAAATGAAATGTTTTGTCTTGATCTGAAATAAAATCGCTTGACGTGAAGAAACCTGCGGCGTAAGGTTTGCCGGTAAGTGCGTGCGAGCCAAACGAGAGCGTCGCAGGGGGCACTGTAAACGGGAGCCGTCGAGCTCCCGTTTATGTTTGGGGCCCCTTGTTTTTTGACTCTTTTCCGCTTTGGGAGCACACGCATGATCAAGACAGAACTCAATTACGGCGACGTTTACCTGGTGCCGAAAAAAACCGTGGTGGACAGCCGCAAGGAGTGCGACACCTCGGTGCAATTCGGCCCGCGCCGTTTCGACATGCCGGTTTACGCGTCGAACATGAAGTCGGTGGTCTGCGCCGAAACCAGCGAGCTCTTCGCCGCTCGGAACTGGTTCTACACCATGCACCGCTTCAATGTGGACGCGGTGGCCTTTACCCGCGCCATGCAGGACAAGGGCCTGTTCGCCTCCATCAGCGTCGGCGTCAACGACGACACGCTGGAACAGCTGGCCGCGCTCAAGCAGGCCGGCCTCACTCCTGAATACATGACGCTGGACATCGCCAACGCCTGGTGCGTGAAGGCGGAGCGCATGATCCAGCACATCAAGCAGACCTTCCCCGAGACCTTTCTGATCGGCGGCAACATCGCCACCGGCGAAGCCGCGCGCGATCTGGAAAGCTGGGGCTGCGACGCGATCAAGGCCGGCATCGCCGGCGGCCGCGTCTGCATCACCAAGAACAAGACCGGTTTCCACCGCCCGATGATTTCCACGGTGCAGGACTGCGTGGCCGCGGTGTCCGTGCCGGTGATTGCCGACGGCGGCATCGTCGAGCACGGCGATATCGCCAAGGCGCTGGCCTGCGGCGCCAGCATGGTCATGGCGGGCTCGCTGTTCGCCGGCTACGACGAATCCGCCGGCGAGATCGTCGAGATCAACGGCAAGCACTACAAGGAATACTTCGGCAGCGCCTCTCAGTTCAACAAGGGCGCCTACGTCAATGTGGAAGGCAAGAAGATTCTTGTTGAGTACAAGGGCAGCATCGGCAAGCTGCTGCGCGAACTGCAGGAAGACCTGCAGTCCTCGATCAGCTACGCCGGCGGCAATACCCTGCAGGCCTTGCGCGGGGCGGAACTGATCCAGGTTCGCCGCTGATCCGGGCGGCGCGGCTCAGGCGTGCTGCGCCGCCGGGTGCGGCGCTTCTTCTGCTTGCGGCTGGGTGCGGCATTGCGCCCAGATCGAGCACTCCAGCTGCATTGCCACCTCGTCGCGCTGATTGACGGTGGTCCAGCGCACCTTCACCACGCCGAAGCCGGGCTGGCTGTTGGAGCGGCGCTTGTCCAGCACCTCCACGGTGACGCGCAAGGCGTCGCCGGCGCGGGTGGGCTGGGGCCAACGCATCTTGTCGATCTGCATGCCGATCAAGCCGTTGGCCATCTTGCCCAGCTCGGTCTGGGTCACCAGCCGCATGCTCAGGCTGCTGGTCTGCCAGCCGCTGGCGGCCAGGCCGCCGAACAGGCTGTCCGCCGCGCGCTGCGGATCGGTGTGGAAGTATTGCGGATCATACTGCCGGGCGAAGCCGATCAGTTCGTCCTCGCTCAATACATGGGTGGGACTGTGAAACAGCTGTCCGGCTTTCAAATCTTCAAAATAGAGCATATCGACTTACGTTTGCGTCATCTCGAGCGCGCAGCTTAACGCGGCCGGCGAAACGGGTCAAAATCCCTGGTGCGTTCAGCCCAGCAAGGGGGATATTTTGTCGCAAGATAGACAGTTGGAAGTGTGCGCCGGCTCGCTGGCGTCTTGCCTGGCCGCCGCGCAGGGCGGCGCGGCCAGGGTGGAATTGTGCGCCAGCCTGGAAACCGGCGGGCTCACGCCGTCGCCTGGCATGATTGCGCTGGCGAGGCAGAGGCTGAACATTGGCCTGCATGTGATCGTGCGTCCGCGCGGCGGCGATTTTCTGTATTCGGACGAGGAGTTCGACGTGATGCGCCGCGACGTGCTGGCCTGCCGCGAACTGGGGGCGGACGGCGTGGTGTTGGGCCTGCTGACCGCGGACGGCGAGGTGGACGTGGAGCGCAGCCGAGAACTGGTCCAGCTGGCCGGGCCGATGACGACCACCTTCCATCGCGCCTTCGACATGGCGCGGGATCCCGAGCGGGCGCTGGAACAGGTCATCGCCAGCGGCTGCCGGCGCTTGCTGAGCTCCGGCCAGGCGCCGGACGCGCTGGCGGGCGCGGCCCTGATCCGCCGGCTGAGCCGCCAGGCGGGCGAGCGGCTGATCCTGATGCCGGGCGGCGGCGTGCGGCCGGACAATCTGGCCGAACTCGCGCGCGCCACCGGCTGCCGAGAATTCCACGCCTCGGCCCGGGTCAAGGTGGCCAGCGCGATGCGCTACCGCCAGACCGGGATCAGCATGGGCGCGGCGGGCCAGGACGAGTACGACAGACGGGAAAGCTGCGCCGAAACCATACGGACCATGACGGATTTGCTGCGCGGCCTGGATTGACGCTTGTCGGACGGCACGCATTTGCAGGATGATGCTGACATTTCCGGCCGCGGACCATTCAAGAGCCGCGGACCAAAATATGAACCAAGGCGCGCCGACGCAGGCAGTGCAAGCCGTACGACCAGGAAGCGCAATGCAGGATCAGGGGTTTTGTCAGCGGTTTTAAGGAGCGCAAGATGAGCAAGCCGTCGCATGTGGTCAATATCGACCAAGTGGAAGCCGTGGACTACCGGGAGGGCGAAGGGTGGGGCGGCAGCTATCATCCGCTGACGCCGGCGCTGGACGTCTTGCCCGGCCGGCTGGGCGCCAATCTGACCCGTCTGCCGCCGGGGCATGCGGGCTGCCCCTTTCATTCCCACGCCCGCGAGGACGAGATTTTCTATGTGCTGTCCGGGCGCGGCGTGCTGCGACTGGGCGACAGCCTGCAGGAAATCGGGCCCGGCGACTGCATTTCCTGTCCGGCCGGCACCGGCGTCGCGCATCAAATCGCCAACCCCTTCGATCAGGACCTGGTCTACCTCGGCATCGGCGTCAACGACCCGCACGAGGTCTGCGTCTATCCGGACAGCGGCAAGGTGCTGGTCCGCCATCTGAAGCAGGTGGGGCGGCTGGAAAGCGCGCCGTACTACGACGGCGAGCCGGCGCGCCCCGGCATCTTCGACATGCTGGAGCGGGAACAGGCGCTGGTCCGGAAATAGCCGGCTTGGCATGCGGCCGCGGCATGAGCGATAACGGAACCATCGTTCCTCCATGGATAAGGCAATGAAGAGGCGGGCATTGAGCCGCGTGGCGGCGGTGTTGGCGCTGGCGTGGCCGCTGGGCGCGGCGGCGGAGCCCTTGTCGTTCTGCTATGAGGATCAGGCTTCCTATCCCTGGCTGGACGGCCGCGGCGGCGGGCTGGACATTCAGTTGATCAAGCATGTGCAGAGCGCCTTGAAGCTGGAGCTGTATTTGCATCCGATGCCGTGGCGGCGCTGCATCAATATGCTGCGCCAAGGCAAGATGGACGGCGCTTTCGCCGCCAGCTTCGTGCCGGAGCGTTCGCAATGGGGGCTGTACCCCATGTTGCCGGACGGCGGACCGGACGCCGGCCAACGGCTGCACAGCGCCAGTTATTCCTTGTATCGGCTCAAGGGCACCACGGTGGATTGGGACGGCGCGCGCCTGTCCAGCGGCATGGCGCCGATAGGCATGCAGACCGATTTCTCCATCGGCCTCTTTTTGCGCAAGCAGCAGGTGGAGATAGACGACAGCAACCGCGATCCGCTGGCCATTCTGCAAAAGCTGCGCCTGCGGCGCTTGAGCGGAGCGGCCTTGCAGACGCCGCGCGCGGAGCAGATCCTGCGCGAGCATCCCGAGCTGACGGAGACGATAGAGCGCTGCCGGTTGCCCTTGGAAGAAAAGCCCTATTTCCTGATGTTGTCGCGCCAATTGGCGCACCGCGAACCCAGCCTGCCGGGCAGGATCTGGGCGGAGCTGGAGCGGCAACGCGAGTCGCCGGCCTTTCTCGCCCAGCTGCGGGCGCTGGGCGCGCACCGCGACGCCGGCGGCGCGGCGCACAAATGATGATGGATTGTTCAGCGACTGCTTGCTATCAAAGTTAAAGCTTTTGCTTTATTATTTTCCGCTCCTTGATTTCCTTAGGAATCCCCATGCATAAGAAAACGCTTTTGGCCGCCGGCTGTCTATGGCTGGCCGCCGGTCCGGCCTTGGCGGAGGCCTGGTCCTATCCTGGTTGGCAGGACGGCCGAGACACCCGCGTCAAGGCGCTGGCCCTGCTGCAGACCTTGAACGCCACCTTGCTGAGCAATAGCAGCGCCACCCGCACCTTGCAGCAATGGTGCGCGGATCACCGGATGGCGTCTCCGGCGCAGATTCGCGCCTTGCGCAATCCGGCGGATCACAAGGAAGCCAGCCCGGAAGTGCGCGCCCAGTTGCAGGCGCGGCCGGACGAGCGCATCGCCTACCGCCGGGTGCGGCTGGCTTGCGGCGAGCATGTGTTGTCCGAGGCCGACAACTGGTATTTGCCGTCCAAGCTGAGCGCGGAGATGAACCGCCAACTGGACGGCAGCGACGTGCCGTTTGGCCGCGCGGTGGCGGCGCTGAACTTCCGCCGGCAAACCGAGGAAGTCAAATTGCTGTGGTCGCCGTTGCCGGCGGGCTGGGAAATGAAGCCCGCGGCCCAGGGCGTCGCCGCCGGCGGCCTGGATATCGCGCCGGAAGTGTTGCAACACCGCGCCGTGCTCTACCGCGGCAGCGACAACGCGCCGTTCAGCGTGGTGGTGGAGACGTATCAGCGAGACGTCTTCGCCTTCCCGCTGGCCTATTGAGGCCGCGTCGAACGAGTCTTGCGAGCAGGGCGCTGGCAGCGTCCGCTGCGCAAACAACAGAAGAAGAAAGCAAGCATGATGAAGAAAACACAGAAACTGGGCGGCCTGCTCTTGGCCGGCCTGATCGCCGGCCAGCCGGCGCTGGCGGACCGCCTGGACGATATCCTGCAACGCGGCAGCGTGCGGGTGGGCACCACCGGCGATTACCGTCCGTTCAGCGAGCGGAACGCGGCCAGCGGCGCCTATCGCGGCCTGGACATCGAGATGGCCGAGAGCCTGGCGCGGGCGCTGGGCGTCAAGCTGGAGCTGGTGGCCACCAGCTGGCCGACGCTGATGCGCGACCACGAGGCCGGCAAGTTCGACATCGCGATGAGCGGGGTGTCGATCAATCTGGAGCGGCAGAAGCGGGCGCTGTATTCGCAGCCCTATCTGAACGACGGCAAGACGCCGATCACCCGCTGCGAAAACGTCCAGCGTTTTCAGACCATCGCCCAGATCAACCAGCCCCGGGTCAAGCTGATCGTCAATCCGGGCGGCACCAATGAAAAATTCGCGCGCGCCCGCTTGCCAGCGGCCGCGCTGACCGTGCATCCGGACAACGTCACCATTTTCCGGCAGATCATAGACGGCAAGGCCGATCTGATGGTGACGGACGCGGTGGAAACCCGTTATCAGCAGAAGCTGCATCCGGAGCTGTGCGCGGTGCACCCGGAGAAGCCGTTCGACTTTTCGCAAAAAGCCTATCTGCTGCCCAACGACTGGCGCTGGAAAGCCTGGGTGGATCAATGGCTGAGCCAGAGCCTGCAAAACGGCGAATTCGCCGGCCTGTCGGCCAAGTGGCTGGGGAAGTGAGTCTGACCTAGGCTTCGCTGCCTCGCAGTTGCTCGATATAGCAATTGAACAGCTCGGCGTGGCTGGCCACGCCGAGCTTCAGATACAGATTGCGGCGGTGAACCTTGACCGTTTCCGGCGAAATGGCCAGCTGTTGGGCGATGGCCTTGCTGGACAGGCCGCACAGCGTCAGCCGCGCCACCTCGGCCTCGCGCTCGGACAGCCTGCCGTGGCCAAAATGATTCAGCGTCTGCGTCAGTTGATCGGCCAGGCGCTGCGATGGCGGCGTGGGCGCGGAGCTCAGCTGCCAGTGACGCCGCATCGCGGACAGCAGCCAGGGCTGCATCACGCGCAGCTTGCCGATGTCGGCCGGTTCGAACGCGCTGGCCTTGCCCAGCGACAAGGTCAAAACCTGGTCCGGAGCCAGGCGCAGCAGCAGCTGGACCTCGTCCACGCCCACCTCGCCGCTCATATAACGCTGAAAATACTCGCTTTGGCGGAAGTGGTCCGGCGCGATGTCGGGCAAGTGGTGGAGGCCGTCGGGAAAAGGCCGCTGCGCGTATTGATAGAAGGGGTCCAGCAGATACAGGCCCTGGCAGTAAAGCGCCATCGGCGACGGCGCGGCCAAGTGCTGAAAATCGCATTCCTCCAGAATCTGCGGCGGCGCGTTCGCGTGGAAACAGGCGGCCAGCGCATTGTCCAGCGGCACGCTGCCGCGCAACAGCAAGACCAGCTGACGCCAAAACCCGGGCAGACCGATGTGCGCCATCAGCTGCGCCAGATGATGGTGCAGCGGCAGTTCCTTCAACAAAGCTTCCATCCGGCAATCCCCGCTCGGGGTAACCCATCACGGTGATTGGGCGCCCTCCCGCGTCAAAATACACTGTCTCCCGCAAGTCTGACTACAAGACCATAGCGACAAGAGGAGAACACTATGAGCCAAGCCGCAAGCCGCCCCGGATTGCGCCGTTCATTGAGCGTGACGGACGTCGTGTTGATAACCGTGTCCGGCGTGACGCCGGCCAGTTCCATTTTCGTGATCGCGCCGTTTGCGCTGCAAGGCGCCGGCAGCGGGGCTTTTCTGGCCTTCGCGCTGGCGGCGGCGCTGGCCGTCGCGTTCGCGCTGTGCTACGCCGAGCTGGGCGCGGCCCACCCCAACGCCGGCGGCGAGTACGTGATCATCGAGCGGGTGTTCGGCCGCGCGCTCAGCCTGCAAATGTATCTGCTGATTCTATGCCTGCTGCTGTTCATCCCGGCGGTGCTGGCCACCGGGGCCGCGCCCTATCTGAACTCCGCGCTGGGCACCCGGCTGGACGGCGCCGAAGTGGCGCTGACCATGATCGTGCTGTGTTTCGGCATCGCGGTGCTGGACATCAAGCTGAACGCCTGGCTGACCGGCTCCTTCCTGCTGCTGGAACTGGCCGCGCTGGCCTTGATCGCCTGGCTGGGCTTCAGCGAAGCGCAGCAGCCGGCGACGGTGCTGTGGCAGCCGGTGAGGGCGGCGGCGGACGGCGGCCTCGCCGCGGTGCCCGCCGCGGCGATCATCGCCATGGTGGGGACGGCGGTGTTCGCCTACAACGGCTTCGGCGGGGCGGTGTACTTTGCCGAGGACATGCGCGAAAGCGGCCGGCCGGTGGCGAAGGCGGTGCTGGCGGCGCTGTCCATCGTGGTGCTGGTGGAACTGATACCGGTGACCGCCCTGATCCTGGGCGCGCCCTCGCTGGCGGAAATGAGCCGGCAGGCCGATCCGATCAACTACGTGCTCAGTCATTTGAGCAGCCAGGGGCTGGCGCGGGTGATCAGCGGCGGCATCTTTCTATCGGTGTTCAACGCCATCATCGCCATCGTGGTGCAAAGCGGCCGCTTCTTGTACTCCAGCGGTCGGGACGGTTTGTGGCCGGCGCCGGCGAGCCGGGCGCTGCAACGCATCCATCCGCGCTTCGGCACGCCCTGGGTGGCCACGCTGGCGCTGGCCGTCCCGTCCGCCTTGCTGACCTTTCATTCCAGTCTGGGCGATCTGGCGTCCTTCACCGTGATCATCCTGATGCTGAACTATCTATTGCTGGCGCTGGCGGCCCTGCGCAGCCGCCTGGGCCGGCATCCGCATCCTTACCGCATGCCCGGCTGGCCGTGGCCGCCCTTGTTGGCGGCGGCGGGCAGCCTCTCCCTATTATGGGCGGTGCTGCGAGACGCGCCCGCGCGGGACTGGTGGATTATCGGCGGCATCGCGCTGACCGGGCTTTTGCTGGCGGGCCGTAAGCAGCCCGCCGCCGTATTGATCGTTGAAGAACAGAAAGAGAGGTGAGTATGTTGAAACGAGCCAGAGCATTGGGCATTCGCATCGGCCAGGGCGAGCCCGGCCCCCTGAACGCGATTACGGACGTGCCCGGCGTGAGGGTGGGGCACGCCGCCGCCTGGGCGGATTTCGACGACGGCCGCCGCGCGCGCACCGGGGTCACGGTGATCGAACCGCGGCCGGGTCTGGCGCGGCGCATGCCGTGCTTTGCCGGCGTGCATGTGTTGAACGGCAACGGCGACGCCAGCGGCCTGGAGTGGCTGCGCGAGGCCGGCGTGCTGAGCACGCCGATCGCGCTGACCAATACCCATAGCGTGGGCGTGGTGCGGGACGCCTTGATCGCCGGCGAGCGCGAGGCGGTGGCCGGCGAGCCGCAGCTGTATTGGACCATGCCGGTGGTGCTGGAAACCTTCGACGGCCTGCTCAACGACATCAACGGCTTCCACGTGAAGGCGGAACACGCGCGCGCCGCGCAAGCGGCGGCCAGCGGCGGCCTGCCGGCCGAGGGCAGCGTGGGCGGCGGCAGCGGCATGATCTGCCATGAGTTCAAGGGCGGCATCGGCACCGCTTCGCGACGGCTGCCGGCGGAGGCGGGCGGCTGGACGGTGGGGGCGCTGGTGCAGGCCAATCACGGCAAGCGCGGCTCCTTGCTGGTGGAGGGCTACCCGGTGGGCCGTCATCTGAGCTGCGCGGAGATTCCCTCGCCGTTTGACGCCGGACGGCTGCCGCAGCCGGGCATGGGCTCCATCGTGGCGGTGCTGGCCACCGACGCGCCCTTGCTGCCGGATCAATGCCGGCGGCTGGCGCAGCGCGCCGGCATCGGCATCGCCCGCACCGGCGGCGGCACCGAGGATTCCAGCGGCGACATCTTCGTGGCCTTCGCCACCGGCAACCAAGGCCTGCCGATGACCGATTACGCCGGCAAGGGCGCCTTGACCTGCGCGGTGGAGATGGTGAACGCGGACCATCTCTCGCCCTTGTTCGAGGCGGCGGCGGAAGCGGTGGAAGAAGCCATCGTCAACGCCTTGCTGGCGGCGGGCGATCTGAGCGGCCACCACGGCCACGCGGCGCATGGCCTCAAGGCCGAGCGCTTGCTGGCGGCTTTGCGGGAAAGCGGCTGGCGTCCACGCTGACCGGCGCGTCGGCGCGCGGCCCCGGTGTTTTGTTTGCGTCATGAAATGCTATTATCATGGCATGGGGCCGCATCGGCGGCGGACACACAGCAGGAGGCGGAGATGAAGACACCGGACAGCCCGGCCGACGAACCGCAGCGTTTGGCGACCCTGCGCGCGCTGGGCGTGCTGGACACGGCGGCGGAGGAACGTTTCGACCGCCTGACCCGCATGGCCAAGCGTTTGTTTCGGGTGCCCATCGCCCTGGTCAGCCTGGTGGACGAGAACCGTCAGTGGTTCAAATCCTGCGTCGGCCTGTCGGCGGCGGAAACCGGACGCGATATTTCCTTTTGCGGCCACGCCATACTGGGCGACGACATCTTCTACATCCCGGACGCGCTGGCGGACGAGCGCTTCGCCGACAACCCGCTGGTGACGGACGCGCCGTATATTCGCTTCTACGCCGGCTGCCCGCTGCACGCGGCCAACGGCGCCAAGGTGGGCACCCTGTGCGTGATCGATGTCCAGCCGCGCGAGTTCGATCACGACGACGCGCAGGCGCTGCACGATCTGGCGCGCATGGTGGAGGCGGAGCTGATCGCCTTCCAGGCCGCCACCACCGATGAGCTGACCGGCCTCTCCAACCGGCGCGGCTTCCGGCTGCTGGCGCAGTACAGCCTCAATTTCTGCGCGCGGCAAAACCTGCCGGTCAGCCTGGCCTTCATGGACCTGGACAAGTTCAAGGCGATCAACGACAGCTTCGGCCACGCCGCCGGGGACCATGCGCTGGCGGCTTTCGCCGAACAGATGCGCGCCTCCTTCCGCTCCGCGGACCTGCTGGCGCGGCTGGGCGGGGACGAGTTCGTGGTCTTGCTGTCCGATGTCGAACATGAGCGGGCGCAGGCGGCGATGGCCAAGTTCGCGCGTCACCTGGAGGCTTACAACGCCGGCGCCGGCCAGCCTTATCGGCTGGCGTTTTCCGACGGCATCGTGGAGCTGGACGCGGAACGCCACTTCTCCATCGAGGCGCTGCTGGCGGAGGGCGACGAGCTGATGTATTCGATCAAAGCCGCCAAACGCTAGCCGCGGGCGGCTTCCCGGAGCGGCGCGCCCGCTTGTCCACGTGATTTTTACAGCGGAACTTTCACTTTTCATGCCCCTCTAGTCTGAAAACAAACTGCGCAGCATCCTGTGCGCCTAAATAAAAAATCCACACTAGGGAGGCGGCCGCCATGGTCCATGATGTGTCCTTGATTTCCACCATTGCGGCGGGCCTCGGCCTGTCTCTGATTCTGGGCCTGCTCTGCGAGCGGATGCGCATCCCGGCCCTGGTCGGCTATCTGCTGGCCGGCATCGTCATCGGCCCGGCCACGCCGGGCTTCGTCGCCGATATGAAGATCGCCGCGCAGCTGTCCGAAATCGGCGTGATGCTGCTGATGTTCGGCGTCGGCTTGCACTTTTCGATGAAGGACCTGCTGTCGGTCCGGCGCATCGCCGTGCCGGGCGCCATCGTGCAAATGAGCGCCGCCACCGGGCTGGCGCTGTTCATCGCCTGGTGTTGGGGCTGGAGCTGGTCCAGCGGCCTGATCTTCGGCCTGTCGCTGTCCTGCGCCAGCACCGTGGTGCTGCTCAAGGCGCTGGAAGTGCGCGGCATCCTGGACACCATCAACGGCCGCATCGCCGTGGGCTGGCTGGTGGTGGAGGACCTGGCCTGCGTGCTGGTGCTGGTGCTGATGCCGCCGATGGCGGCGTTGTTGAGCGGCGCGCCCGCCGCCGCCAACGCCGCGCCGCTGTGGCAGACCATCATGCTGACCTTGCTGCAAGTGGCCGCCTTCATCGCCCTGATGCTGATCGCCGGCCGGCGCGCCTTGCCGTGGCTGCTGTGGCGGGTGGCCAAGACCGGATCGCGCGAGCTGTTCACGCTGGCCGTGACGGCGGCGGCCATCGGCATCGCCTTCGGCGCCGCCCATCTGTTCAACGTCTCCTTCGCGCTGGGCGCTTTCTTCGCCGGCATGATGATGCGGGAGTCCGAATTCAGCCACCGCGCCGCCCGCGAATCGCTGCCGCTGCGCGACGCCTTCTCCGTATTGTTCTTCGTGTCGGTGGGCATGCTGTTCGATCCGGCGATTCTGCTGGAACAGCCGCTGATGGTGCTGAGCGCGGTGGCCGTCATCATGCTGGGCAAAACCCTGGCGGCGCTGGCCCTGGTCATTCTGTACCGCTATCCCTTGAGCACCGCGCTGACCATTGCCGCCAGCCTGGCGCAGATCGGGGAATTCTCCTTCATCCTGGCCGGGCTGGGCGTGTCCCTGGGCCTGCTGTCGGCGCAGGGCATGAGCCTTGTGCTGGCCAGCGCCCTGATCTCCATTGGCCTCAACCCGCTGTTGTTCGCCTTGCTGGAGCCCTTGCGCGGCTGGTTGCTGGCGCGCTCGGAATGGGCGCGCAGCCTGGAGCGCAGGGCGGACCCCTACGCCGAGCTGCCGATGAGCACCGAACGCAAATATCTGGAAGGCCAGGTGGTGCTGGTGGGCTACGGCCGCATCGGCCGCGGCGTGGCGGCGGAGCTGGAGCGCAATCGGGTGCCCTTTGTGGTGGTGGACCATAATCGCGAGCTGGTGGAAACGCTGCGCAATCAGGGCCGGGCGGCGGTGACCGGCGACGCCGCCGAGGCGGCCGTGTTGATCCAGGCGCATATCGTCAACGCCTCGGTGTTGGCGGTGACCACGGCGGACGCGCTCAATCTGCGACAGATGGTGGAGGTGGCGCGCACCTTGAACCCGGAGTTGCGCATCGCGCTGCGCGCGCGCAACGGGGAGGAAGCCGAACTATTGCGCGGAGAAGGGCTGGGCGCGGTGTTCCTGGCCGACGAGGAGCTGGCCGGCAGCATCGGCCGCCATGTGCTGCACTGCTTCACCGCGGAGTCGCCGCGGGCGGCGCACTGAGCCCCGCGGATTCATCCCGCTCCAGCCAGGCTTTGGCCGCGGCCAGGTCGCGCGCCACCCAGTCGGCGTCGGCCTCGAATTGCGCGTCGTCGACGCCTGCTTGGCGAAACAGGGTCAACAGCAGCTCGCAACCCTCGTCGCGCGCCAGCAGGCGCAAGGGGACGTAGACCTCCGCCTGCCCGGGCGGCGACACCCAGTGATCCAGCACGCCGTAGTCGTTGGCTGGCGAAAAGCGCAAGGGCATCACGCCCTGCGGCGTGTCCGCCAGCCAGCCGTCGCCGTCGCGGCGCAAGGCCCCGGCCAGGCCGGAGGCCCAGCGCGGGAAGTTTTCCGGCGGCGCCAGCAAGGCATAGGCGCGGGCGAAAGGGCAGGCAATACTGACGCTGAGATGGCGCGGCGGCGTGGGCATGGGATTCTCCAATACGGCGATGCTACTTGAGTGTAGACGACGGCGGACCATGTGCCGTTGACATGCTTCGCGCCAACGGGCTATGGTCATTCCCGGTGCTCAAAACACCATACAAACAGCGGCTACCGCACCCGTAAGATTCGCGGTTTTTTTGCGTCCATGGTTTTGGCAAACTCCCACTTGTGGGACAATGCGCGTCCATGGCCGGGTGTGCGGCTAATACAATACCCGCAAGGGGAATACGCCCGCCGTCTGTTTGCGGTTTTGAGCACCCGGCCGCCCTCTCAAAAGGGGCGAAACCCTCAAAAGGTCCAAACAGGAGGCCGCCATGGCCAAGATCGACACCCTCCGCGAGGCGCGTCGCGCCCTCAGGCATATTCGTGCCGCCCAATCCCATTTCAAACAATTGCCCGAGGCGCTGCGCCGGGAGATGTCCCGTCAACCGCCGCGTCAAACGCCGTTCATCGTAGAACTGTCCCCGGAGGTTTTGTGGAGCCTGCTGGAGGCGAGGTATGGCGTGGAATGCGCGTATGAGCGGCTGCGGCTGCTGCTGGCGGCGGCGCAGACAGAAACCGTCAAATAGATTGCCGCCGGTGAGAGGGCGGGAATGAGAAAAGCCCGGACGATGCGTCCGGGCTTTTGATATTGGCGAAAGCGCTGAGACTTGGACTGACGGTGGACTCGCACTCAAGACAGTTTCAAATCAGATTGTTTTTGTGTAATTTCATTGGCCGGCATGATCCGCCAATTTTCACTATCCGCTGTGGCTTATGTGGTTTGAATGTGGGCTAATTAATTCAGGCAGGCAGCGAAGGCCCGCTAACAAAACCCCTGATCCTGCCTTGTACCTCCTTGTCGTACGACTGGTACTGCCTGCGTTGGCGCGCCTTAGCCCAGGTTCTCTGCGAGGTGTAGTGAGCTGCTCTAAATGGACTGAATATTATTTTCTGCATTTTTCTAATTAGTAAGATCAGCAAGCACAAACCGTGCTGAAAGAATGTGAATAATAACTAACAAAAATTGAGAACGGAAGACATGCCAGTCAGTCCCTAAAGTGTGCGGCCGCATTGGTATTGGCTTGATTGTTAATGCTAGTTGTGTTTTGACTGCCTTAATCAAGGCTTGTGTGAGTATCGAGGCAAGCGCCTTAAGGTATTCCTATTACCTTAATTTTATTGTCAATATAGGGATTTGTGAATTTTCTGCATCTTTCTAGCACATTTTAAAGGAGTTTGATTATGAAGACTGTAAATATTCTGACTATTCCTTTTGCCGCCGTTCTTATGCTGGCGTCTTCCTTCGTTAGCGCGTCACCCGCTGAATCGGCGAACGCCAAGGAGGCCGCATCCGCCATGCAACAAGCCGGCAAACCGCCTGCAACATTAAATGCTCTAGTCGATCAAATCCAGCCAAGAAAGCCGGGGCAGTGCTTCTCTGCAAAGAACTGCACGGGGAAGGTCATTGGCAACCACCAACATGCGCATAACTGCAAAAATGCAGGTGGCAAATCTTGGCGCAGCGGCGTGACAGGACAATGCAGTAATTTGTAATCTTTTCAGTTCTTAATCTTAAACAACAGCTTCGCGAGCTTTGGCTCGTGGAGCTGTTTTTCGTTAACAGGCTCTTCGCTTAGAGGGTTGTTGATTAATTGCTCTATTTTTCATGGGTTTATTGGGTGTTTCCATTGTGATTTTATGCGATTAAATTATGTTAAGTGGGTTTTGTAAACTAATATTTACACCCTGTTACGGAACTTGGCTAGTCAGTTGACAGAAGTAATACAAACGTTTGAAATAATTTGATGAAAATAAATGCCCAACCACCAACCAATAGATTGAAAATGAAAAAACTTATCATTGCTTCCATTCTGGGACTGTCCGCAGTTACCGCTCATGCGGCTGAGAGTGGCGCGTATGTTTTTGGTAATTTGGGCTACAACACGGAGAAGGTAAAGAGCCAAGAAGGAATCACTGACAATAAAAGCGCAGGAGGTATCTGGGAGGTCGGAGCCGGCTACCGCTTCGGCTCCTACTTTGCGACGGAAGTGTCATATCTCAACTTCGGCAAGATGCAATACTCTATTGTCGACGAAGACGGGAAAACAAACTACTCGGTACCGATGCATGCTGAGAGGCTGGCTCTGGTCGGGATTCTGCCGGTGTCAGAAGATATTGAACTTTTTGGCAAAGCCAGCCTCAACAACGTGCATGCCACCGCCGGAGGAGAAAGTAAACGCAAAGTAATGCCTGGTATTGGCATTGGTGCTAGCTATGCGATCACAAAAAACTTTGCCCTGCGTGGTGAGTACGAGTATATCAAGAGTGCGATGAACTCCATGAGTGAGGATAGTAAGGATGTGACATCGGGCACCAATCTATTCAAGCTTGGTGTAAGCTACCAGTTCTAATTTGGTTGGCCCTCCATTTGGAGGGCTTCTTGATATTGTATAAGGATGGATATGCGGTTTTTGCTTTTAGGAAGTGTTCTCATGTCATTTTCGATAGTGGCTGGTGCGAAGGAAATGGATGCGGCCACATCCAAAAGATATGGGGTATGTGTTGGGGTTGCCAACTCGGTGGCTCAGACATTGACTGCTTTTTCTGATATGGGCAGTAGTGAAATCTGGTTGTGGCGAAACAGTAAAATTAGAAATTGTGAATACAATTCTAAGGATGATGGTTATTTCTTTAAGGAAAGCCTAAAAGAAATGTGGAGCTTTGCGAATAAAAAAATAGAAAATGATAACAAGGCAAAAGTAAGAAATAGTGACTATTCCATGGAGCTGGAAAATTAGCCTTCTGTCAAGGATGCATTTGGTCCCTCGCCGCATAGAGCCCGGTCATAACTGGGCTTTATTTATTTTGGACAGCTGAAGAAGTGGAGCCTTTGAAGCAGGGCCATCATCAAAGTGCCGTGACAGGGCGCTTTGGTGTTCAGCAGCAAGGAGGGCATTGCGGAAGAGGGCAAGATTTTGCCCGCTGGGAGTGGGCTGGAAAGTTAAAGTCCACGCGGTAAAGGCCCCGAAACGGCAATAGCCCAAGCATAGGCTTGGGCTATTTATTTTGGCGGAAGCGGTGAGATTCGAACTCACGGTGGGCTCGCACCCACGACGGTTTTCAAGACCGTTGCATTAAACCACTCTGCCACGCTTCCCGATTCGGTAAGAGGGCGCAATTCTAGCGGGTCTTAGCCGCTTTGCCTAGAGGGCCGGCGCATTTGACGCCAGCATTTCCGCCGCGTGCTCGCGCGTGGTCTGGGTCAGCTCCACGCCGCCCAGCATGCGGGCGATTTCCAGCACCCGTTGTTCGCTGTTCAGCGGCTCGATGCGGCTCTTGACCCGGCCCTTGTGCTCGCTCTTGCTGACTTGCCAGTGATGGCTGCCGCAGGAGGCCACTTGGGGCAGGTGGGTGATGCACAGCACCTGGTAGCGCTGGCCCAGCTGGCGCAGCATGTGGCCGATGACTTCGGCGACGCGGCCGCCGATGCCGACGTCTACTTCGTCGAAGATCAGCGTGGGCACGCTGGCCACCTGGCTGATCACCACTTGCATGGCCAGGCTGATGCGGGACAGTTCGCCGCCGGAGGCCACTTTGGCCAGCGGGCGCAGGCTGGTGCCGGCGTTGGCGGCCACCAGGTATTCGATGGACTCCAGGCCGTGGGCGCCGGGTTCGGACAGGGCGGCCAGTTCGATGGCGAAGCGCGCGCCGCTCATCGCCAGGTGCTGCATTTCCGCGCCGATGCGGGCGGACAGCTCGCTGGCGGCCTGGCGGCGCTTGCCGGACAGGGCCTCGGCCTGCGCGCGGTAGCGCGCCAGCGTGGAGGCTTCGGCCAGCGCCAGCGCTTCGATGTCGGCGGAGGCTTCCAGCGCTTGCAGCTGTTGCTGCCAGTCGTCCAGTTTTTCCTGCAGGTCTTGCGGCTGCACCCGGTATTTGCGCGCGGTGCTCATCAGCGCTTCCAGCCGGCCTTCCACTTCGGCCAGCTGGCCGGGGTTTTCGTCGATGTCGCTGGCGTAGTCGCGCAGGCTGTAGACCACTTCGCGCAACTCAGCGTCCACGGAGTCGAGCAGCGACAGGGTGTCCGCCAGCCGCGGGTCCAGATTGGCCAGCTTGCTGAGCCGGGTTTGCACCTGGGACAGCATGGTCAGGCAGCTATTGTCCATCTCGGACAGGGTGTCCACCGCCAGCTGGGCGCTTTGCGCCAGTTCGGCGGCGTTGGCCAGCCGGGAGTGGCTCTGGTTCAGCGCGCTCCATTCGTCCGGCTGCAGCTTGAGCTCGCTCAGTTCGTTGATCTGCCAGTTCAGCCGTTCGCGCTCGACTTCGGATTCGCGCGACAGCCGTTCGGCGTCGGCGCGGGCGCGGCGGGCGGTCTGCCAGTCTTGCCAGGCCTTGTTCACGTCTCGGGCCAGCGCGACGGAGCCGGCGTAGGCGTCCAGCAGCTGGCGCTGGGCGTCCGCCTTCATCAGCGATTGGTGGGCGTGCTGGCCGTGGATGTCGACCAGGAATTCGCCCAGCTGCTTGAGCTGGCTGAGGGTGGCGGCCTGGCCGTTGACGAAGCTGCGCGAGCGGCCGGATTTGTCCAGCAGCCGGCGCAGCAGGAGCACGTCGTCGTCGCCGTTGAGGCCGTTTTCGTCCAGCCAGGCGTCGATTTCAGGGCGGCCGCGGGTGTCGAATTCGGCGGTGATCTCGGCGCGCTCCGCGCCTTCGCGCACTTGCGCGCCTTCGGCGCGGTCGCCCAGCAGCAGGCTCAGGGCGTCCAGCAGAATGGATTTGCCGGCGCCGGTTTCGCCGGTGAGCACGGTGAAGCCGGCTTGGAAGTCCAGCGAGATGCTGTCGACGATGACGAAGTCTTTAACGGTCAGCGATAGGAGCATGGGGTGTTCGCGTCAGGTGTCAGAGCAGGCGCTCGCCCCAGTGGAGCTTGTGGCGCAGCATGTCGTAGTAGTTGTAACCCACCGGATGCAGGATGCGCAGCGGGTTGCGGTAGCGGCGGATCAGCACGCGGTCCATTTCCATCAGGTCGCAATGGGATTGGCCGTCGAAGTGCACGCGCGCGTCCAGGCCGCGGGTGAGCATGAATTCCACTTCGCAGGAGTCGTTGACCGCGATCGGGCGGTTGCTCAGCGATTGCGGGCAGATGGGCACCAGGGCGATGGCCTGCAGCGTGGGGTGCAGGATGGGACCGCCGGAGGCCAGCGAGTAGGCGGTGGAGCCGGTGGGGGTGGAGACGATCAGGCCGTCCGAACGTTGGCTGTAGACGAACTGGTTATCGATGAAGACTTCGAACTCTATCATCGAGCCCATGGCGCCGCGGCTGAACACCACGTCGTTGAAGGCCAGCGCGTTGGCCACTTCGGCGTCTTCGCGTATCACCGCGGCCTGCAGCAGGATGCGGTCTTCCGGCACGAAATCGCCGCGCAGGATGGCGTCCACGGAGTCCAGCATCTCGTGCAGCGGGATGTCGGTCATGAAGCCCAGCCGGCCCTGGTTGATGCCGATCAGCGGCACGCGGTAGGGGCCAGCAGCCGGGCGATGGACAGCATGGTGCCGTCGCCGCCCAGCACGATGACGATGTCGGCCAGCTTGCCCATGTCGTTGCGGTCTATCAGCGCGTGCGGGCCGGCTTCCTGCTGGGTGGCGCTGTCCTTGTCGATCAGCACGGTGGCGCCGGAGGCGGACAGGTGGTCGGCCAGCTGGCGCAGGGATTCAACGATGGCGGGCTTGCTGTGCCGCGCCACCAGGCAGACGTGTTTGAACAGTCGTTCCATGGCGTTGTTTCAGTAAGGGGTGGGCGTATCGTTCAAAAAACTGTCGTCGTTGGGTTTCTTGCCGGTGGCTTCCAGCGCTTTCAGGTAGAAGCGCACCAGGTCCGCCAGAGAGTCTACACCGAGTTTGTTGAACAGGTTGGCCCTATGTACTTCTATGGTGCGCGGGGACAGGTCCAGCACCCGGGCGATTTCCTTGCTGGACATGCCGTCCGCCACCAGTTCCAGCACTTCGCGCTCGCGGCCGCTGATGCGGGCGAGCAGGCCCATCACTTCCTGGGTTTCCTCTTCCTTGCGGTGTTGCAGAATGCTCAGCCGTATGCCTTTGCGCAGGCTTTCTATCAGCCGCGCCTGGTCTATGGGCTTGGTCAGAAAGTCGATGGCGCCGGTCTGGAAGGCGCGGCGGCATTGTTCGATGTCGCCGTGGCCGGTGATGAAGACGATGGGCAGGGTCACGTTTTTGTCGATCAGCTGTTCTTGCAGCGCCAGGCCGGTGATTTGCGGCATGCGGATGTCCAGCACCAGGCAGGCGATGTCGTTGCCGCCGTAGTGGGCGAGAAACTCCATCGCGTTGGGAAAGGTGACGGTGCGCATGCCTTGCGCGGCGATCAGCATGGCCAGCGAGTCCAGCACGGCTGGGTCGTCGTCGACGATGTAGACGGTTGGCGTGGTGTTTTGCATTGTGTTTTTGACTCCTGCCGGTTACCCCGTTGACGGCGGCGCGTCCCGTTGCGGCAGTTCAATGATGAATTCCGCGCCGCCGGTTGATTTATTGCGCGCGCTCAGCTTGCCGCCGAACGCTTCTATGGCGGTCTGGCAGATGGCCAGGCCCAATCCCATGCCGCTGGCCTTGGTGCTGAAGAAGGGCGCGAAGATGCGGTCCAGCAATTCCGGCGCGATGCCGGCGCCGTTGTCGCCTATGCTCAGCCGGATCCAGCGGCCGTTCAGGCTGGTGGCGATGCTGAGCCGCCCCCAGGGGGCGACGGTTTCCATGGCGTCCAGCGCGTTGCGCATCAGGTTCAGCACCACTTGTTCCAGTTGTATGTTGTCAGCGTAGACCAATGGCAGGTCGTGGCAAATATTCTGCTCAATATGAATATCGTGGGTTTTCAGTTCGTATTCCAGCAGGTTGAGCGCATTGCCCACCACCTGGTTCAGGTCTATGGGGTTGAATTGCTGGGTTTTCTTGATCACGAACTCGCGCAGGCGCTGGATGATCTGGCCGGCGCGGCTGGCCTGGGTGACGGAGGAGTCCAGCGCGCGGCGCAGCATGGCCATGTCCGGTTCTTCGTCTTCCAGCAGGCTGAGCCCGGCCTGGCAGTAACTCATGATGGCGGACAGCGGCTGGTTGATCTCGTGGGCGATGCCGGAGGCCATCTCGCCCATGGTGTTGATGCGGGCGACGCGGGCCAGCTCCATTTCGTGCTGGCGCAGCCGGGTTTCGCTGGCTTCCAGCGCCGCCAGCATGCGGCGGCGGATGGGGGCGGTGTCGCGGAAGGTCAGCACCGCGCCCATCAGCCGGCCGTCGCGGCCGGGCAGCGGGGACACCGAGCCTTCGATCAGCAGTTTTTCGCCGTCGCTGCGTATCAGGTAGCAGTTTTGCGCCAGCAGCACGGTTTCGCGGCGCTGGATGGCCTTGTGCACCGGGTCTTCCTCCACCTGGCGCGCAAATTCGTAGTTGAGCCTCACCACTTGGTGCAGCTTGCGTTGCGCGGCGTCGAGCGCCTTCAGGCCGAGCAGGGTTTCCGCCGCCGGGTTGAGGTAGCGGATGCTCAGGTCGATGTCGATGCTGATCACCGCGTCGCTGATGCCGCTGAGCGCCACCATCGCGTATTCGCGCTCGCGGTGCAGCCGGTCTTGCGCCTGTTCCTGCGCCTGGCGGTTTTGCGCCAGCAGCGCCAGGATGATCAGCAGCAAGTAGGCCGGCACCATGGAGAAGAGGGCGCTGAGCAAGAGCTCCAGCGGCGCGGTGCGGTCGAAGCTGAGCTGGCGGCGCACCGTCAGTTCGTAGGGCAGATAGGGGGTGTCCAGGCTTTTGCGGATTTCCAGCGCCGGCAGCAGCCATTGCGCCAGCCAGCCGGGCCGGTCCTGCTGTTGGTGGCGGTAGATCAGCGGGTCGTAGCCGCTGGGCGCGCTGTCTTTGCGTTGCAGCGCCACGCTGTAGCGCGTCGCCATATTGGGGGTCAGGCTGACCAGTCTGTCCAGGGACAGCACTTGCACCACCATGCCGGCGGTCTGTTCGCTGCGCACCAGCGGCACCGGGGACGGCGCTTCGGTGTTGTAGACGGCGGAGAAGAAGGCCAGGCCCTGTTTGCCGTTGTTGAGGCGCAGCACCGGGGACACCGCTTCGCCCTGGCCCATCGCGCGGTGGACGGTGGGCGCCAGCACGCTGTCGGCCAGCAGGTCCAGGCCCATTTCGCGCCAATCGTCCGAGGCGAGGCCGGGTTCGGCCATGCTCAGCGGCAGGTAGCGCGGCCGTTTGGCCGCCAGCCGCCAGGCTTGCTGTTGGTCCCAGGCGTTGTCCTGCTGGTGCTGGTAGTCGCGGATGCGGTAGGGCTGGCCTTGCAGCTGGCTGCGCATGCGCTCGAATTCGCGGCGGTAGGCGTGGCTGACCAGCGGCTGGTAGCCGATGAAGTAGAGCTGCGGCTGTTCGCGCGCCAGCGATTCCACCAAGAGGCGGATGCGTTGTTCGCGCAGGCTGTTTTCCTGATCGACGATGTCGACCACGCTTTGTTGCAGCATCTCGCTTTCCTGCAGCCGGGTTTGCAGGCTGGAGAGAATCAGGCCGTGCACCTGCTGGTGCTCCTGATGCTGCTGGTTGAGGTCCAGCGCCACCGATTGGCCCAGCAAGAGGGCGAAGGTGAGCAGCCACAACACGGCGCAGGCCAGGCGTCCGCGCGGGGAGGCGGTGCGCAACAGGTCCAGGTGACGGGTGAGGGCGGTGCGGAATGCAGTGATGATGCTGTGCTTGTCTGCCATGGGGAGATTGGGTTCGTCCGGCGCGCAGCCAATCTGGGCATCGCCGCTACTGAGCCGGATTATAGCGGCGATGCCCGGGGCGCGCGAACCAAGCCGGGAGCTGGGCTCGCCCCTGGCAGGGTGTGGCTTATTTCTTCAAGTAAACAGAAAAATATTGCTGAAACTTGGCCAATTTTGGCGCAACCACCATTTGACAATAGGGTTCGTGGCCATGTTGATCAAAGTATTGCTGGTGATAGTCTTCGGCCGGATAAAAGGGCGCGGCGGCTTCCAGCCGGGTGACGATGGGGGCCGGGTAATCGCCGGCCCTCTCCGCCATCATGCGCTCCGCCGCCTGGCGTTGTTCCTCGTCGTGATAGAACAGCACCGACGCGTATTGCGGGCCGACGTCGTTGCCCTGGCGGTTGAGGGTGGTGGGGTCGTGCAGGGCGAAGAAGGCGCGCAGCAGGGTGTCGTAGTCTATCTGGGCGGGATCGTAGCGGATTTGCACGGCTTCCACGTGGCCGCTGCGGCCGGCGCAGACTTCCTTGTAGCTGGGGTGGGCGCCGGGGCCGCCGGTATAGCCGGATACGGCGCTGTGGACGCCGGCCAGGCGATTGTAGGCGCTTTCTATGCACCAGAAGCAGCCGCCGGCGAAGGTTGCGGTTTTCATGTCGGACTCCATTGACGGGGTGGGTGTGTATGAGTCGCGCCGGGGCGGGCGATCTGTCCCTCGGCGCCGAAGATTTGCCAGGCCAGGCGCACGGTTTCGGTCTGGATCGCCACGGTGTCTTCTATGGGCACCGCGTAGCCGCCTCCCATGACGACGGCGACGGCGGCCTTGGACTGGCGACAGGCTTCCAGCACCATGCGGTCGCGCGCGGCCAGGCCGTCCCGGCTCAGCGCCAGTTTGCCCAGGCGGTCGCCGGCGTAGGGATCGGCGCCGGCCAGGTAGAAGACCAGGTCCGGATCGGCGGCGAACAGGCGCGGCAGGTGTTCGGCCAGGGCGGCGAGATAGGTCTGGTCGCCGGTTCCGTTCGGCAGTTCGATGTCCAGATCGCCGGCTTCGCGGCGGAAGGGGAAATTGCCGGCACCGTGCATGGAGAAGGTGAAGATGCGCGCGTCGCCGCGGGTGATGGCCGCGGTGCCGTCGCCCTGATGCACGTCCAGGTCCAGCACCAGCGCGCGGCGGGCCAGGCCTTCGTCCAGCATCAGCCGCGCGGTCACGGCGATATCGTTGAACACGCAAAACCCGCTGCCCATCGCGCGGCCGGCGTGGTGGGTGCCGCCGGCCAGGTTGACGCCGCAGCCGCGCGTCAGCGCCCAGCGGGCGGCGGCGATGGTGGCGCCCACCGAGCGGCGGCTGCGTTCCAGCAGCTGCGGGCTCCAGGGCAGGCCGATCTCGCGCTGCTCGGCGGCGCTGAGCGCGCCGTTGAACACCTTGTCCAGGTAGGCGTCGTCGTGGGCCAGCGCCAGCTCGTAGCGGCTGGCCGCCGGTGCGGCGTCCATCGCCTCGGCGGCGAAGCCGGCCACGGCCTGCGCCAGCAAGGCGTACTTCTGCGCCGGGAAACGGTGTCCGGGCGGCAGCGGCAGCGGGAACTGATCGGTGCGGAAAATGCGCATCGCGGCGCTCAGAAGGCCTTGACCAGGGCGAAGCGCGGCAGGGTCTGGCCCTCGTGCGCGACGCTTTCCTCGAACATGCCGGCCGGGCGCGCCCACAGGCCGAACTCGCCGTAGAGCGCGCGGTACATCACCAGCAGTTCGCCGGTTTCGGAGTGGGTGGCGGTGCCCAGCACTTCATAGAGCGGGCCTTTGTAATGGCGATAAATGCCGGGAGCGATTTTCATGGGGCCTCCTTGGGTTTACGGCAGATGGGAGAGGGCGTCGGCCATCAGCTGGAACAGGCCGTCGGCGTCCACCTCGGTCAGGTAGAGCGCGTTGGGCGCGCGGCCGGATTCGCCGTGCCAGTCCACCACGGTGGCGCCGGTGGTGTAGTGGCCGGCCAGTTCCACCACCACGTTGACTTCGCGGCCGCGGAACAGCTCGGGGCGCAGCAGATAGGCGATCACGCAGGGGTCGTGCACCGGCGCGCCGTCCTGGCCCAGCTTTTGCACGTCGTAGCGCTCCAGCGAAGTCAGCAGCGCGGCCGCCAGCGGGCCGCAGCGGTTGGGCAGGGCGCGCAGCCATTCCACGCGCGCCGGCGTGGTCGTGGCCTGGTGGGTGACGTCCAGCGGCAAGATCACGATGGGCGCGCCGCAGCGCAGTACGATGTCGGCCGCGTGCGGGTCGGTGTGGATGTTGAACTCCGCCGCCGGAGTCATATTGCCGCCGGCGAAATAGCCGCCGCCCATCAGCACGATGCGGCCGATGCGCGCAGCGATGTCCGGCGCGCGGCGCAAGGCCAGCGCGATATTGCTCAGCGGGCCCACCGGGCACAGGGTGACGCTGCCGGCCGGTTCGCGGCGTAGGGTGTCCACGATGAAGTCCACCGCGTGTTCGGCGCGCACCGGCATGGCGGGCTCGTGCAGCGGCGCGCCGTCCAGGCCGCTGGCGCCGTGCACGTGCTCGGCGCCCTGATAGGGCTGGACCAGCGGCCGGTCGGCGCCGGCGTAGACGGGCACGTCGCCGCGGCCGGCCCATTCGCAGACGATGCGGGCGTTGCGGGTGGTCAGTTCCACGCCCACGTTGCCGGCCACCGTGGTCAGGCCGAGCAGCTCGATGTCGGCGCTCGCGCCCAGCAGGAACAGGATGGCGACCGCGTCGTCGAGGCCGGGGTCCGTGTCGAAGATGACGCGATGCTGTTTCATGTCGGCTCCATTGGGCAATGTCATCAAGGGGGCGAAGGATGCCGCAGCGCTTGGCGGCGCGTCAAGGCGAGCTCCGGCGCGCCCGGCTTATCCGGGGCTCCATTCATAGACCCGGAATTCGCTATCCAGTTTAAATCCGGATTGTTCGTACAGCCGCTGCGCGTTCAGATTGCCGTGCGCGGTTTGCAGCGTGAGGCCGCCGCCCAGCGCGGCGACATGGGCCTGACAACGTTCCAGCAATACGCGGCCGACGCCGCCGCCGCGGCAGGCCGGCGATACGAACAAGTCGTGCAGCAGCCAGTGCGGGCGCAGGGCGAGCGAGGAGAAGCCGGGATAGAGCAGGGCGAAGCCTTGGACGCCGGCGGCGTCTTCCGCCAGGAAGACCACCGCTTCGCCCGTGCTCAGCCGCTGTTCCAGGAAGGCGGCGCAGGCTTCCGCCGGCTGCGCCGTACGATAAAAATCGAGATAAGCCAGAAACAAGGGCAGCCAGCCGCGGACGGATTCCGCGCCGGCCTGGCGGATGGCGATTTGCATTGAATGCCTTTCCCCGCTTTGCGGTACAATATTCGCCTTTTTTCCGGCGATGTTTGCAATGAAATTGGTTCTTGCCCCGATGGAGGGCCTGGTGGACGAGGCGATGCGCGATGTGCTGACCCGGGTGGGCGGCATTGATCTGTGCGTGACCGAGTTCGTCCGTGTCACCTCGGCGCTCCTGCCCACCCGCACTTTCATGCGGCTGGCCCCGGAGCTGGCGCGCGGCGGCAAGACCCGCGCCGGCGTCACGGTGCGGGTGCAATTGCTGGGTTCGGACCCGGCCTGTCTGGCCGAGAACGCCGCCAAGGCCGCCAGCCTGGGCGCGCCGGGCATAGACCTGAATTTCGGCTGTCCGGCGCCCACTGTCAACCGCCATCGCGGCGGCGCCGTCCTGCTCAACGATCCCGAGCTGTTGTTCCAGATCGTCCAGGCGGTGCGCGCGGCGGTGCCGGCCGAAATACCGGTCACCGCCAAAATGCGGCTGGGCTATGAAGACAAAAGCCGGGCCTTGGAATGCGCGCGGGCGCTGGAAGCCGGCGGCGCGCAGGAACTGGCGGTGCACGGCCGCACCAAGGTGGAGGGCTACCGGCCGCCGGCGCATTGGGACTGGATCGCCCGCATCCGCGAGAGCGTGGCGGTGCCGGTGGTGGCCAACGGCGAGGTGTGGACGCTGGACGATTACCGCGCCATCCGCGAGCAAAGCGGCTGCGACACGGTGATGATAGGCCGCGGCCTGGTGGCCTGCCCGGACCTGGCGCTGCGCATCAAGCGCGGGGACGGCGCCGAAGCCATGCCCTGGAGCGAGATGCAGCCCTGGGTGCTGGACCTGTTTCTGCAGTGCCGCGTCCAGTCCGAGGACGGACGCTACCCGGTGGCGCGCACCAAGCAATGGCTGGGGCAGCTCAAGCGCACCTGGCCGGAAGCCGGCGCCTTGTTCGAGCGCATCCGCAGGCTGACCACGCCGGACGATGTGGAACCTGTACTGCGAGACATGCTTGCTAAGTAAATGTACTCATATCTAAATGCTATGGGAATGTGTAGCATTCAATTGCGCGCTGCACTGGTATAGCAGGGCGCTGTGATTCCGGCGGCTCCCCAGCTCCGGCGATTACACTTCCCCGATACCTTGCAGCCCTCCCTACACGGGAGGGATTTTTTTTATCCGCCGCGATGGACTATCAATGAAAAGCGGCCGGCCTGTTGTTTCCCCCTCTTCCCTGCCGCAGCGGCGCCGCCATCGGCGGTTTCCCATCAAAGATTTCATCGCGGAGGCGGCATGGATACGGCCCCGACGGTTAGCTGGCTGGAAAAGCTGATCCCTCAGGCGTGGCACGACAGTCTGACGCTGTTCGTGGCGCTGACGGCCGCCTGCGCCGCCTTGCTCTATCTGCTGCGGCCGGAAGCCCGCAAGTCGACGCTGCGTTCGCTGCTGGCCGCCGCCGTTGCGCTGGTGGTGATCAATCTGGGCCCGCAGGGCGATCAGGCGGTGGCGGAGTGGATCAAGCAGGTGGCCATCATCGTGTTGGGCCTGGCGCTGATCCGGCTGTGGGCGATGATGTTGATGCGTTTGTTCCTGCCCTTGCTGCGCCTGCATCCGCCGCGCATTTTGGAAGACATCCTGCTGGTGCTGGGCTGCGTGGGCTGGGGCCTGGTGCTCTTGCGCCTGGCCGGCCTGGACCTGAGCCACATCGTCACCACCTCGGCGGTGATCACCGGCGTGCTGGCGTTCTCGATGCAGGACACGCTGGGCAATATCCTGGCCGGTCTGTCGCTGCAACTGGACAATTCGGTGGAGGTGGGGGACTGGATCAAGTCCGGCGAGCTGTCCGGCCGGGTGGTGGAAATCAATTGGCGCGCCACCCTGCTGGAAACCCGCAACTGGGAAACGGTGGTGATTCCCAACAGCCAGCTGATGAAGGGCCAGTTCGCCATCCTGGGCAAGCACCAGGGCGGCCCGCTGCAATGGCGGCGCTGGGTGTGGTTCAACATCAACTGGGACACGCTGCCCAATCAGATCATCACCGTGGTGGAGCGCTCCTTGCGCGAGGCGCAACTGCCCGGCGTGGCCTTGTCGCCGGAGCCCAACTGTATTTTGATGGGTTTCGAGAACGGCTACAGCAAGTACGCGGTGCGTTACTGGCTGACGGATCTCGCCGCCGACGATCTGACCGATTCTGTGGTGCGCACCCATATCGACGCCGCCTTGCGCCGCCATAATCTGAAAATGTCCTCGCCGCACTACAATGTGCTGACCATCAAGGACAATGAAAAGTATATGGAAGCGCGGATGAAGAAGCACCTGGAGGAGAGGGTGCAGGCGCTGCGCAAGGTGGAGCTGCTGACCAGCCTCAACGACGAGGAGATGGTGGTGTTGGCGGATCAGCTCAAGTTCACGCCCTTCGTCACCGGCGACATCATCATGCATCAGGGCGCGGTCGCGCATTGGCTCTACATCATGCTCAGCGGCGAGGTGGAGGTGTGGGTGAACCTGCCGGACGGCAGCCGCAAACTGGTGGACGTGCTGGAGGGCGGCAACTTCTTCGGCGAAATGGGCTTGATGACCGGCGAGGCGCGCAGCGGCACCGTGATCGCGCGTTCCAATGTGGAGTGCCTGCGGCTGGACAAGGAGTCCTTCCAGTCCATTCTGAGTTCGCGCAAGGAGTTGGCCGAGGCGATCTCGTCGATTCTGGCGGAACGCCTGGCCGAGCGCACCCGCAAGCTGCCGCAGGATTGGCAGGAGGGCCACGGCTCGCCGCAGCGGGCGGAGCTGGTGGACAAGATCCGGCGTTTCTTCGGCCTGGCCAAGCATTGACCGTCATTCAGCACCGCCCGGATGGGCTTGCCGCGCCAAATGCGTGGCGGCTGGTCTCCGGAGCCTTGTCAGCGGCCCCAAGGCGGGGCCGCGCGACAGTACTCAATCCAGCGGGTGGAAGTGCTTGAGGATGCTGGAGAAGTCCAGTTTGCC
Organism: Chromobacterium sp. Beijing; assembly: GCF_021496765.1. Taxonomy (NCBI): domain Bacteria; kingdom Pseudomonadati; phylum Pseudomonadota; class Betaproteobacteria; order Neisseriales; family Chromobacteriaceae; genus Chromobacterium; species Chromobacterium sp. Beijing. The sequence continues at coordinate 1,593,306 of NZ_CP053750.1, read as the reverse complement.
GAAGCCGGCCTGCGCGTGTTCCTCATACAGATTGCGGGCCAGCGATCCCAGCGGATTGGCCGCGTGGCTGTGCAGCGCGGTTTCCTCGGCCAGGCCCAGGTCTTTCAGCATCAGTTCGGTCATGAAGCCGCCGCTGTAGCCGCGGCTGGCCGGCGCGTTCTCCATCACGCCGGGCCAGGGGTTGTACAGCTCGGTGGCCCAGTTGCGGCCGGAGCTCTGGCTGATGATGTCGGACAGCACCTTGGGGTCCAGCCCGTTCTTCACGCCCAGCGCCAGCGCCTCCGCGGTGCCGGCCATCAGGATGCCCAGCAGCATATTGTTGCAGATCTTGGCGGTCTGGCCGGCGCCGGCGGCGCCGGCGTGGAAAATGTTCTTGCCCATGGCTTGCAGCAGAGGCCGCGCCCGTTCCAGCTCGGCGGCGGCGCCGCCGACGATGAAGGTCAAGGTGCCGGCGGCGGCGCCGGCGGTGCCGCCGGACACCGGCGCGTCCAGCATCTTGAGGCCGGCGGCGTCGGCCGCGGCGGCTACCTTGCGCGCGGTGGCGGCGTCTATGGTGCTGCAATCAATGACCAGGGCGCCGGCCGGCAGTTGAGCGAACAGACCGGACTCGCCCAGGTACAAGCCTTCCACGTGGCGGCCGGCCGGCAGCATGGAAATCACCGCGTCGGCGCCGCGGACGGCGTCGGCGGCGCTGGCGGCCGCGCGCGCGCCGGCGGCGACCAGCTTGGCCAGCGCGTCGGCGGACAGGTCGAACACGTTCAACTTATAACCCTGCTTCAGCAGGTTGGCGGCCATGGGGCCGCCCATATTGCCCAGGCCGATGAAGGCGATGGTTTGCATCTTCTCTCTCCTCGATTGTTATTGGAGCGCGGCCAGCGGGTGGTCGGCCTCCGTCCACGGCGAATCGAAATGGCTGTCCACCCAGCCCGGCGGAATATCGCCCAGCTCGCGGCAATGCCATTGCGGCGCGCGGTCCTTGTCCACCAGCAGCGCGCGCACGCCTTCGCGGAAGTCCGGCTTGGCGCAGAAGTTGACCGACAGCGCCAGCTCCATGCGCAGGACCTCGGCCAGGGACAGGTGTTTGGCGCGCTGGAAGATTTCCCAGCAGACGGCGGCGGACGTCGGGCAGCCGTGAGCGAAGCTCTTGGCGGCGCCGGCCAGCCACGGGTCTTCAAAGGCGGTGTCGCGCAGCGCGGCGGCCACCGCTTCCAGGCTGCCGCGGTTCATCAGCTGATGCACCGCCAGCAGATTGCGGCCGGCGTTGGCCTCCGGCAGCGCCACGTCGCGCTCCATCTCGTTGAGCAGGGCGCTGACCAGGCCGTGGTGGCGTTCCGCCGGCTGCTCCCAGGCCAGATCGCGCAGCGCGGTCAGCAGCGGGGTCTGGCCGTCGGCCGGCAGCACATGGTCGGCCAGATTGCACAGCAAGGCGTCGCCGGCGTTCAGCGGCGCGCCGGTCAGGCCCAGGAACAGGCCGAGCTTGGCCGGCATCCGTTGCAGGAACCAGCTGCCGGCCACGTCCGGGTACAGGCCTATGGTGATTTCCGGCATCGCAATGCGGGTGGCCGGGGTGGCCACGCGGTGGCTGGCGCCGGCCATCAGGCCCAGGCCGCCGCCCATGACGATGCCGCCGCCCCATACGATCAGCGGCTTGCGGTAGCGGTGGATGCGGTAGTCGAGCCGGTATTCCTCGCTGAAGAAGGCGACGGCGTGCGGGTTGGGATAGACCTCGCCGTCTTCCAGCAGCGCGGCGCGCAGCGAGCGCACGTCGCCGCCGGCGCAGAAGGCCTTGTCGCCGGCGCCGCGCAGCAGCACGGCCACCACGGCGTCGTCGTTCTCCCAGGCGCTCAAGCGCGCGTCCAGCAGCCGTATCATGTCCAGCGTCAGCGCGTTCAGCGATTTTTCCGCGTTCAGCGTGGCGATGGCGATGCGCTGGCCGCCTCGGACCGGCAGTTCTTCAAACAGTACCAGGTTGGACATGGCGGATTCGTCCTTGGGTGAGGGTCAGGCGTTCTTCCATTGCGGCGCGCGTTTTTCCAGGAAGGCGCGGGTGCCTTCGCCCTGGTCCTGGGTGTCGAACAGCTTGATGAAGCCTTCGCGCTCGTGGATCAGATTGTGAGCCGGCGGCTGCAGCCGCGCGCGCTGCACCAGTTGCTTGCACACCGCCACCGAGGACGGCGACTGGCGCGCGGCTTGTTCCGCCAGCTTGAGTGCGGCGTCCAGCGCCTGGCCCTTGGCCACCACTTCTTCCACCAGGCCGATGCGCTCGGCGGTGCGCGCGTCGATGCGCTCGCCGCACAGAATCATGCGTTTGGCCCAGCCTTCGCCCACCAGCCAGGGCAGGTTCTGGGTGCCGCCGGCGCAGGGCAGCAGGCCGACGCCGGCTTCCGGCAGCGCCATTTGCGCCTGTTCTTCGGCGATGCGGATGTCGCAGGCCAGCGCGCACTCCAGGCCGCCGCCCATCGCATAGCCGTTAACGGCGGCGATGCTGACGCCGCGGAAGGCGGACAAGGCCTCGAAGGCCTCGCCGAACAGCATGGTCATCTCGGTGGCCACCTTTTTGTCGCCGTCGGCGAACAGCTTGAGGTCGGCGCCGGCGGAGAAGAACTTCTCGCCCTGGCCGGTGATCACCAGCACGTAGATGTCGCGGTCGGCGTTCAGGTCCGCCACCAGCCGTTTCAGTGCGCTCAGGCTGTCGCGGTTCCAGGTGTTGGCGGGCGGATTGTCTATGGTGATCACGGCGGTGTGGCCGCGTTTTTCCAGGTTCAGGTGGGCGTAGTGATTCATAGCGTATGCCTTTATGGATTCGGTGTGGATGAGGGACGCCGGAAAACCCCGCGGCGAGCCGGCGCAACGCAGCATCGGGGATGTTTCCGGCTTCGCTCAGCGCAGGTTTTCCAGCGCGCCGTCCTGCAACAGCTTGCGCGCCACGATCATCCGCATCACTTCATTGGTGCCTTCCAGAATCTGGTGCACGCGCAGGTCGCGCACATGGCGTTCCAGCGGGAAGTCCTTCAGATAGCCGTAGCCGCCGAACAGTTGCAGCGCGTTGTTGGCCACATTGAAACTCAAATCGGTGGCCAGCCGCTTTGCCATGGCGCAATAAGCGCCTGCGTCCGGGCTGGCCTGGTCCAGTTTCCACGCCGCCAGCCGCACCATCTGCCGCGCGGCCACCAACTCGGTCAGCATGTCCGCCAGCCGGAACTGCACGCTTTGCAGCTCGGCCAGCGGCTGACCGAATTGCTGGCGTTCCTGCACATAGCGCTGAGCGGCGGCCAGCGCGGCCTGGGCGGTGCCCACCGCGCAGGTGGCGATATTGATGCGGCCGCCGTCCAGGCCCTTCATCGCGAAGGCAAAGCCCTGGCCTTCCTCGCCCAGCCGGTTGGCGGCCGGGATTTCCACATTGTCGAAGGTGATGGCGCGGGTGGGCTGGCTGTTCCAGCCCATTTTTTTCTCTTTCTTGCCGTATTGCACGCCGGGCGCGTCCGCCGGCACCACGAAGGCGGACACGCCCTTGGGGCCGGGGCCGCCGGTGCGCGCCATCACCACCAGCACCTGGGTGCTGCCGGCGCCGGAGATGAACATCTTGGAGCCGTTGAGCACGTAGTGCTCGCCCTTGCGCTCTGCGCGGGTCTTCAGCGAGGCGGCGTCGGAGCCGGCGCCGGGCTCGGTCAGGCAGTAGCTGCCCAGCAACTCGCCGCTGACCATGCGCGGCACCCAGCGCTCGGCCAGTTCCGGGCTGCCGAAGCTGGCTATCATCCAGCTGACCATATTGTGGATGGTCAGATAGGCGGCGGTGGAGGTGCAGCCGGCGGCCAGCTCTTCGAAGACGATGGCGGAGTCCTGCCGCGACAGGCCCAGGCCGCCGTAGGCTTCCGGCGTGTACAGGCCGAGAAAGCCCATCTCGCCGCTGCGGCGGATCACCTCCAGCGGGAAGGTTTCCTCTTCGTCCCATTCGGCGGCGCGCGGCGCGAGCTCGCTGGCGGCGAAGTCGCGGGCGCTGTCCTGAAAGGCGATTTGTTCTTCGGTCAGTGCGAAATCCATGGCGGGCTCCTGGTCAGCGCAGCGAAATGGTGGTGTTGACCTTGCCGCCGCTGGCGGCGTCGTCGAACCAGCGGCTGGTGACGGTCTTGGTCTGGGTGTAGAACAGCACGACCTGTTTGCCGTAAGGACCGAGGTCGCCCAGCTTGGAGCCGCGCGAACCGGTGAAGCTGAACAGCGGCACCGGCACCGGGATGGGCACGTTGATGCCCACCTGGCCGACGTCGATTTCTTCCTGGAATTTGCGCGCCGCCGCGCCGCTCTGGGTGAACACCGCGGTGCCGTTGCCGTTGGGGTTGGCATTGACGATGGCGATGGCGTCGTCCAGCGAATCCGCCGCCATCAGACACAGCACCGGGCCGAAGACTTCCTGGTGGTAGACGCTCATTTCCGGTTTGACGCCGGAGAAGATGGTGGGGCCGACGAAGTTGCCGCGCTCGTAGCCGGCCACCTGGATGTCGCGGCCGTCCAGCTCCAGGCGCGCGCCTTCTTCCACGCCGCGGCCGATCAGGCCGGCCACGCGTTCGCGGGCGGCGCAGGAGATCAGCGGGCCCAGGTCCGGGTTGTCCTTGCCGGCGCCCACGCTCAGGCCGCGTGCCTTGGCCACCAGCTCCGGAATCCACTGCTGGGCCTCGCCCACCAGCACCGCCACCGACAGCGCCATGCAGCGCTGGCCGGCGGCGCCGAAAGCGGCCCCGGCCAGTTGGTTCAGCGCCTGTTCCTTATTGGCGTCCGGCAACACGATGGCGTGGTTCTTGGCGCCCATCATGCATTGGGTGCGCTTGCCGTTGAGGCTGGCGCGCTGGTGCACATGGGTGCCCACCTTGGTGGAGCCGACGAAGGACACCGCCTTGATGTCGCGGTGGTCGCACAGCGCGTTGACCACCTGTTCGCCGCCGTGCACCACATTGAGCACGCCGGGCGGGATGCCGGCTTCCAGCGCCAGCTCCACCAGGCGCATGGTCACCATCGGGTCTTGTTCTGAGGGCTTGAGCACAAAGGTGTTGCCGGTGGCGATGGCCATCGGAAACATCCACAGCGGAATCATCGCCGGGAAGTTGAACGGGGTGATGCCGGCGCAGACGCCCAGCGGCTGCAGCACGGTATAGGTGTCGACGCCGCCGGCGACGTTCTCCGCGTATTCGCCCAGTTGCAGATTGCCGATGGCGGACGCGTGCTCCACCACTTCCAGGCCGCGGAAGATGTCGCCCTCGGCGTCGGCCAGGGTCTTGCCCTGCTCGGCGGTCAGCAGCGCCGCCAGCTCCTTCATGTGCTCGCGGATCAGCTGCTGGTATTTCAGGAAGATGCGCGCGCGCGCGCCGATGGCGGTTTTCTTCCAGCCGGCGAAGGCGGTCTTGGCGGCGCTGACGGCGGCGTCGACTTCGTCCTGGGTGGCCATCGGCACCCGCGCCAGCACTTCCTGGGTGGCCGGGTTGACGATGTCACGCCATTCGGCGCTGCGGGATTCGACGAATTCGCCGCCGATCAGCAATTTGATGGTGGGGACTGCCTGGGTCATGGTGCTGCCTCCGTCTGATCTTGAGTAAAGCCCGTTGCCGGCGGCGCCGGCTCAGGCGTAGCTGTAAAAGCCCTTGCCGCTCTTGCGGCCCAGGTGGCCGGCCTGCACCAGTTGGGCCAGCAGCGGGCAGGCGCGGTATTTGCTGTCGCGGAATTCGGTGTAGAGGATGTCCATGATGGACAAGCAGGTGTCCAGGCCGATCAGGTCCGCCAAGGCCAGCGGGCCGATGGGATGGTTCATGCCCAGTTTCATCACGGTGTCGATGTCCTCGGCGCTGGCCAGGTTTTCGTGCAGCGTGAAGGCGGCCTCGTTGATCATCGGCATCAGCACCCGGTTGGAAACGAAGCCGGCGGCGTCCTTGACCGTGACCGGGGTTTTGCCCAGCGCCTGGCTCAATTCGTAGACCAGCCGGTAGGCGGCGTCGCCGGTTTGCAGCGCGCGGATGATTTCCACCAGCTGCATCACCGGCACCGGGTTCATGAAATGCATGCCCACCACGCGCTCCGGCTGGCTGACCCAGCTGGCGATGCGGGTCAGTGAAATCGACGAGGTATTGGACGCCAGCACCGCGTCCGGGCGCACCACGGAGGCCAGTTCGCGGAAGATGCTTTCCTTGACCGCGGCGTTCTCGGTGGCGGCTTCCACCACCAGGTCGCGGTCGGCCAGATCGGCCAGGCGGGTGGTGGTTTGGATCCGGGCGAGAATGGCGGGGACGTCGGCCTCGGCCAGCTGATCCTTCTTCACCAGGCGCGCCAGGCTGGAGGCGACGGCGGCCAGGCCCTTGTCCAGCGCGGCCTGGCTGACGTCGGCCAGGCGCACTTCGTAACCGTGGCTGGCGAAGACCTGGGCGATGCCGTTGCCCATGGTGCCGGCGCCCACCACTGCGATTTTGGCTTGCATGTTGTTTCCTCGACTATTTGCTCTATGCTGCATTCAAGATAGCTTGACGTTTACGTTAACGTCAATCAACAATGACAAGCGCAACGGCGAATGTTGCGCGAATGGTCCGGCGGCGCCGGGGAGGCGGGAGAGGAAGATGGCGGAGCAGACCTACAGCATTACCGAATTGGCGCAGGAGTTCGACGTGACCACGCGCACCATCCGCTTTTACGAAGACCAGCAATTGCTGGAGCCGCTGCGGGCGGGGCAGCGCCGCATCTACAGCCGGCGCGACCGGGTGAGGCTGATGTTGATTCTGCGCGGCAAGCGCATCGGCCTGTCCCTGCAGGAAATCCGCGAGCTGTTCGCGCTCTACGACGCGGCCAGCGACGACGCGCCGCAGCTGCATGAATTCATCCGCATCCTGCAGCGCAAGGAACAGCAGCTGCTGGAGCAGATGGAAGACATCAAGGTGGTATTGAGCGAAATTTCCCAATTGCGGCATCAGTGCGAGAAAACGCTGGACAAGCGCGGCGCGGATGCCCGGCAATCGACTTGAGGAGTGAGCAATGCAACAGCAAGACATCGTGATCGTGGGCATGGCGCGCACCGCCATGGGCGGCTTCCAGGGCGCTTTGGCGGCCAAGACGGCGGCGGAGCTGGGCGCGGCGGCGATCCAGGCCGCGGTGGAGCGCGCCGGCGTTCCGGCGGCGGACATCGACGAAGCCATCATCGGCTGCGTGCTGCCGGCCGGTCAGGGCCAGGCGCCGGCGCGTCAGGCGGCGCTGGGCGCGGGCCTGCCGCTGGCGGTGAACTGCACCACGGTCAACAAGATGTGCGGCTCCGGCATGAAGGCGGCGATGCTGGCCCATGATCTCTTGCGCGCCGGCAGCGCGCGGGTGATGGTGGCCGGCGGCATGGAGAGCATGAGCAACGCGCCCTATCTGATGACCAAGGCGCGGGCCGGCCTGCGCCTGGGCCATGGCGAAATCAAGGACCATATGTTCCTGGACGGCCTGGAGGACGCTTACGACAAGGGCAAGCTGATGGGGGTGTTCGCCGAATGGTGCGCGGAGAAGTACGGCTTCAGCCGCGAGGCCCAGGACGCTTTCGCCATCGCCTCGCTGAACCGCGCCCAGGCGGCCATCCGCGACGGCCTGTTCCGCGACGAGATCGCGCCGGTGACGGTCAGCGGCCGCGGCGGCGAGCAGGTGGTGGACACCGATGAGCAGCCCTTGAAGGCTAACGTCGACAAGATTCCGACGTTGAAACCGGCGTTCAAGAAGGACGGCACGGTGACGCCGGCCAACGCCAGTTCCATTTCCGACGGCGCCGCCGCGCTGGTGTTGATGACGGCGGAGGAGGCGGCGCGCCGCGGCCTGCGCCCGCTGGCCCGCATCGTCGGCCACGCTACCCACGCTCAGGAACCGGGCTGGTTCACCACCGCGCCGGTGGAGGCGATCCGCAAGCTGCTGGCCCAGGCGGGCTGGAGCGCCGGCGACGTCGATCTCTACGAGATCAACGAAGCCTTCGCCGTGGTGACCATGGCGGCGATGCAGGACTTGGGCCTGCCGCACGACAAGGTCAATGTGCATGGCGGCGCCTGCGCGCTGGGCCACCCCATCGGCGCCTCCGGCGCGCGCATCATCATCACCTTGCTGTCGGCGCTGCGTCAGCGCGGCGGCAAGCGCGGCGTGGCCAGCCTGTGCATAGGCGGCGGCGAGGCGACGGCGATGGCGCTGGAGTTGCTGTAAGCGCTTTTCAGGCGGCGAAGCTTGGTTGGGCCTAGCCCTCGGCCCACCAGCCTGGCCGGCCGCCGCGCAGCACGCCGCGCACCGGCTTGCGGCGGGCGATCAGCTCGGCGGAGCAACAGGCGTCCACCAGGGTCAGATCGGCGGCGTCGCCGACTTGCGGCCACACGCGGCGGCCGGCGTCGTCCAGCGGCGTCAGGCCGCGGCTGATGTGGCGCAAGGCGCGGCTCAGCGAGTATTCATCGTTCCAGCCGTGGCGCTCGCCCAGACGGCTGGCGCGCTCGACGATGCTGCCGCTGTTGTAGGGCGTCCAGTGGTCGTTGATATTGTCGTTGCCCAGGCTCAGCGGAATGCCGTGCGCGGCCAGGACGCGCGGCGGCGGCATCGGCACGTCGATGGGCGCCGCCGATACGATGGCGATGCCGCTGGCGGCCAGCGCCGCGCACACCTGGTCCAGCCGGGCCGGTTCCAGTTCCCCCAGACAGTAAGCGTGGCTGACGCTGACCCGGCCGGCCAGGCCGGCCGATTCGCTCAGCCGCGCCAGCCGTTCCAGCGTGTAGGCGCCCAGCTCGCCGCGCTCGTGCAGATGCAGGTCCACCGGCGCGCCGTGCTTAACCGCCAGCTCCAGCGTGGCGTGGAGCGAGCGTTCGATGTCGCCGTCCACGCTGGCCGGGTCCAGCCCGCCCACCACATTGAAACCGGAGGTCAGCGCCTGGTCCATCAGCTTGAGGGTGCCGCCGGACAGCAGACCGTGCTGAGGGAAGGCGACCAGCTCGTAATCCAGCCAATGCTTGCGGCTGTCCAGCGCCAGGCGCACTTGCTCCATGGTGGCGAGACCGGCCACCGGGTCCACATTGCAATGCACGCGGGCGAAGGCGACGCCGTCGGCGGCGATCAGGTCCAGCAGCGTTTCGGCGCGGCGCCGGGTGTCCGGTAGGAAATCCAGCAGGAAACCTTGTTCCTCGCGGATGCGCTCCGCCACGCTGACGAAGGGCGTGGCGGCGCGCCAAGGCCCGCCGTAATGGCCTTTGTCCAGGTGGATGTGCATGTCGGCGAAGGCCGGCAGCGCCAGCCAGCCGCGCGCGTCCCGGCGCGGCCGCCCGTCTTCCGGGACGGCGTCGAAGCGCAGTTCGGCGATGCGGCCGTCGGCGATCAGCAAATGGGCGCGGCGGGTGGCGGTGGCGACGATCTGGCCGGCGGCGTCGCGTTCGAAGCCGTCTTCCAGCAATAAGGGGCCAAGCCAGTAGGCGGGTAGGGCGGTCATGCGCGGTGTCCTTGCGGCGGGAGTGGCGGCGTCGCGCGGCGCGCGCGCGACAATGGATTTTTTATCGCTAAGCACAGAAGGGATTGCACTTTATTACGTTCGAATAATTGCGTTAGCATGGTTCGACAAACCAACTCTAAGAGAATTCTGCGATGAAGCTTACCTTGATCTCGCTGGCTTTTGTCGCCGCCAGCCTGGCCTTGCCGGCGCAGGCGGCCTCCGCGCCGGTTGACGGCCACGCCTTGCCGCCCGGCATCGCCTGGCTGCAGGGCGATGTGCCGGCGGCCTTCGCCAAGGCCAAATCGGAAAACAAGCCGCTGTTCCTGTACTGGGGCGCGGTATGGTGCCCGCCGTGCAACCAGGTCAAGGCCACCATTTTCAACCGCCAGGACTTCATCGCCCGCACCCGCCAGTTCGTGCCGGTCTACCTGGACGGGGACAGCCCGGACGCGCAAAAACTGGGCAGCGAATTCAAAGTGCGCGGCTACCCGACCATGATTCTGTTCCGGCCGGACGGCGCCGAGATCACCCGCCTGCCGGGCGAGGTGGACCCGGAGCGCTATTTGCGCACGCTGGAACTGGGGCTGGCGGCGGCGCGGCCGGTGAAGGCGCTGCTGCAGGCGGCCTTGGCCGGGGACAAGCTGGCGGACGGCGATTGGCAATTGCTGGCGGATTATTCCTGGGACACCGATCAGGCGCAGATCGTGCCGGAGAAACAGGTGGCGGCGACGCTGGCGGGTTTGGCGGACAAGGCGCCGGCGCAGCCGGCGGCCACCGCGCTGCGGCTGAAGCTGAAAGCGCTGGCCGCGGCTGCCGGCGAGGAGGCGCCGGTGCCGGACCGCGCGCAGGGCTTGAGCGTCGCAGGCGCCGCCTTGGCGCGGCCGCGCGCCAACGCCGACATCCTGATCAATAGCGCCGCCGACATCGTCAAGGCGCTGAGCGCGGAAGGGGCGCCGCGCCAGGCCTTGGCGGCGCAATGGGACGCCGCGCTGGAAAAACTGGCCGCGGACGCGGGCTTGTCCACCGCGGACCGCCTGGGCGCCTTGTCGTCGCGGCTGGCGCTGGCGCGTCTGAACCAGCCCAAGGGCGAGCTGCCGCGATCCTTGCGCGAGGAAGTCAAACAGCGGGTGGCGGCCGCGGACAAGGCCACCGGCAATCCTTACGAACGCCAGGCGGTGATCACCGCCGGCGCCGACCTGCTGACGCAAGCCGGCTGGCTGGACGAATCCGACGCGCTGCTGAAGGCGGAACTGAGCCGCTCCCACGCGCCGTACTACCACATGCTGATCCTGGCCTCCAACGCCAAGCAGCGCGGCGACAAGGCCGCGGCGCTGGACTGGTATCGGCAGGCTTACGAAGCGGCCAACGGCCCGGCCACGCGGCTGCAATGGGGCGTCAGCTATCTGAGCGGGGCGATTGAGCTGGCGCCGGCGGACGAGAAGCGGATAGAGAGTACCGCCAGCGCCATTTTCAAGGAAGCGGGCGGCACGCCCAGCGCCTTCTACGAGCGCAATCGGCGCTCGCTGGAAAAAGCGGTGAACCGGCTTAAAGCCTGGGGCCGGCAGCAACAGCAGGCGGCGGCGCTGGCGCGGCTGGCCGGGCAGCTGGACGAGGTGTGCGGCAAGCTGCCGGCCGGCGATCCGCAAAAGCCGGTGTGCGAGGGCCTGGCGCAGTCCGCTCGCTCTTGAGTCAACCGGCGGCGGGCAGCGCCGACAGCATCACCTTGTCGCGGCCGTGATGCTTGGCCTGGTAGAGCATGGCGTCGGCCTCGCAGAACAGGCTTTCCAGCGAGGCGTGGCTGCTGTTCAGACAGGCCACGCCCAGGCTGGCGGTGAAACGCAGCCGCGCGCCGGCGTCCGGCAGCGGCAGTTCGATGCGGGCGATGGCGGCGCGCAAGCGCTCCGCCACCTGCGCCGCCTGTTCGCGGCCGGTGTCCGGCAGCAGGATGCAGAATTCCTCGCCGCCGTGGCGGCCGATCAGATCGGTCTGCCGCGCCTGCCGGCGCAGACAGTCCGCCAGCGCGGTCAGCGCCTGGTCGCCGGCCAGGTGGCCGTGGCGGTCGTTGATGCTTTTGAAATGGTCCAGATCCAGCACGATCAGCGACAAGGCGCGCCGCTCGCGCTGAGCCAGGCGGAAGGCCGTCACCGCCTCCTCGTCGAAGCTGCGCCGGTTCAGCAAGCGGGTCAGGCTGTCGCTGCGCGATTGCTGCAACAGCTGATCCATCGCCCGTTCGTACACCAGGTAGAGCTGGCACACCACCACGCCGTAGCCGGACCACTGCGTCATCAGCAGCAAGAGGTTCTGTCTTTGGCTGGCCACTTCCATTTCCGGCTGTCCGGAAGACAGGGCCAGCGCCAACTGCGTCAGCTCCAGCAGCAGGGTCAGCACCGCCAGCGCCGAGGCCAGGGATTTGCCGGCGCGCGGGCTGTCTTGTTCCGCCTGCCACAGCCGCCAGGCAATCAGCCCCCACAGCAGGCAGCCGCCCAGCGAGAAGATGGCGTGGCGGGCCAGCGCCGAATGCGCCAGTCCGTCGTGGGCGAACAGCAGCAGCGGAATGAAGATCAAGGCCAGTCCCAAGGGCAGGCTGTATTGGCTGGAATGATTGTAAAAACGCTCGATGCTGATCAGCACCTGCAAGGCGGCCAGCTGGATCAACAGCTTGGCGCCGATGGAGATCAAGGCGGGGTCCAGATCCAGCGGGGCCAGGTAGAGCAGGCCGGCTGCCGCGTCCAGCAGGCCGCCGATGGCGAGCGCCAATACGGCGGGCTGGCGCTGGCTGCGTCGCCAGAACAGGAAGGTGACCAGGGAGATGACCAGGCTGTAGCCGGCGGTGCAAGCCAGCGTTGTCCGTGGGTCGAGGAAAAATGACATCGTGTTCTATGGGCAAGGAGCGTCTGGCAGGGTATCGGCCAGGCAAGCGCACGACAATAGCAGTCTATTGATATTCATACAATTTCACTCTGAAATAAAACGCCGCCCCATGCCATGGGATGCGGCGGGTGCGCTACAATTATCTCTTTTGATTGTTGGTCTGCATCATGGACAAGCCGCGGTATCCGATCAGCGAGCGCGAAGTGGAATTCAGCGCGATGCGCGCGCAAGGCGCGGGCGGGCAAAACGTCAACAAAGTGTCGTCGGCGGTGCACCTACGCTTCGACGTGCGCGCCTCCTCCTTGCCGGAATGGCTGCGCGAGCGGCTGCTGGCCCAGCCGGACCAACGCTTGAACAAGGACGGGGTGCTGGTGATCAAGGCGCAGCAGCACCGCACTCAGGAATTGAACCGCGCCGACGCGCTGCAGCGCCTGCAGGCCTGGGTCGACGCCGCCAGCCACATCCCCAAGGCGCGCCGCGCCACCAAACCCACTTACGGCTCCAAGCAGCGGCGGCTGGCCGGCAAGACGCGGCGCGGCGAGGTCAAGTCCCTGCGCGGCAAAGTGGATCTATAGCCGGCCCAATTGCTTCGGCGGAATCGCGGGAATGTATTAGTGTTAATGCTGTGGGCATTAATATTGAGGCAAAGGGGCCGCGATGAAAGGCTTGACGATTAGGGCGCAGCTGCAGCTGCTGGCTTTCGGCATAGTGGTGTCCTGCCTGCTGATCGGCGCGGTCGGCTACCAAAGCACGGCGCACCTGGCGCGCAGCATCAATGAGTTGTTGGACAGCCAGGGCGCGGTGCGCCGGCAGATGGACGCCGACATGATGCACGACGCGGTGCACGGCGACGTTCTGGCGCTGATGCTGGCGCAGAAGAACGGCGATCGCGCCGCGCTGACGGAAATCCGCAAGGACGTGGACGAGCACCGCAAGCGCTTTCTCGGCGCGATGAAGGAAAACCAGGACAAGATCAACGATCCCGACGCCCGCGCCTTGCTGCAGCAGATCCTGCCGGTGGTGGAGCGCTACACCGCCGCCGCCGCCGCCATCGTCGCGGTCGGCTTCGACCAGCCGGAACAGGCGACGGCCAAGCTGAAGGATTTCCAGCAGGACTTCGCGCTGCTGGAAGACAAGATGGAAAAACTGGCCGACGCCATCGACAACGGTTCGCGGCGGCAGAACGACAGCACGGTGGCGCAGGTGGGCGTGGCCGCCGTGCTCATCATCGTCGCGGCGCTGGCCGCGGCCTTGCTGATGGCCTTGCTGTGCTGGTGGGTGGCGCGTTCGGTGCTGCCGCCGATCGAGCGTTTCAAGGACGCGGCGCAACGCATAGAGCGCAGCGGCGATCTGTCCATCCGCGCGCAGGCGGGGCGGCGCGACGAGCTGGGCGCCGCCATCGGCGAATTCAACACCTTGATGGACACCTTGCAAGGCATTGTCGGCAAGGTGGGCCAGACTTCCGGTGCGCTGGGAGACTCCGTCGACGAGATTTCCCAGCTCACCCAGAGCGTGGAGCAGGCCAGCCGGCTGCAAACCGATTCGGCGCAGTCCATGGCCGGCGCCATCCAGCAATTGGCCGACCACCTGGCCAGCGTGGCCGAGCACGCCGACAGCACTTTGCGGATCGCCGGCGAAGTGGGTCAATGCTCGAGCGAGGGCAGCAAGGCGGTGCAGCAGACCGTGGGCAATATCGGCAACCTGGCCCAGACCATTCATCACAGCGCCAACAGTGTGCAATTGCTGGAGGGCGACATCCGCAAGATAGGCGGCATGGTGGATTCGATCCGCGGCATTGCCGAGCAAACCAATCTCCTGGCCTTGAACGCCGCCATCGAAGCCGCGCGCGCCGGCGAATCCGGCCGCGGTTTCGCCGTGGTGGCCGACGAGGTGCGCGCGCTGGCGGAGCGCACTTCGCAGGCGACGGCGGACATCGTCAACGTCATTTCCCAGCTGCAAGCCACCTCGGAGCAAGTGGTCAGCGGCATGGAAAACGGCGTAGGCCAGGTGGAGCAGGGCGTGGAGCTGGTGAAGCAGCTGGGCGGCATGGTGGACCAGATCGGCCGCCAGGCTGGGGTGGCGGAGGAGCGCATCCGCAATATTTCCCGGCTGCTGGACAATCAAAAAGAGGCCGGCGCGCAAATCCTGGTCAACGTCGACGCGGTGACCCAGCATGCCGGGACCACCAGCCGTTCGGTGGAGCAGGTGCAGGACGAATTGCTGCAGCTGCGCGGCCATTTTGGCGAACTGAGCGAGTCCATCCGCCATATGCGGGTCTGATCCGGTTTGGCCGTCACGGCCGGCGCGGGTAGAATGCACGGTTTTTCGACACGCGAAAGCGATGTGAGGATTCGGCCATGGCCAAGAAACAAAAACAAGACGAGTTGGACGAGGAAACCCGCGCGTTGCTGGAATGGTGCGCCGAGGTGGAAACCCATCTGGTGGCGGCCGGCGCCACGGTGGCGGAGGCGCAGGAGCATATCGAGGAACAGGCGGAGTGGTACACCGACCAGTACTACGACGGCCTGAGCCCGGAAGAGGCGGCGCGGGCGGCGCTGAAATGAGTCGACGCATCGCCGTCATCGATTTCGAAACCAACGGCGCGTCCCCGGGACGCGACTGTCGCGCCACCGAAATCGGCGTGGCGCTGCTGGAGGACGGCCGCATCGTCGGCCGTTACCAAAGCCTGATCAACGCCGGGGTGTGGATTCCGCCGATGATTGAGCGGCTGACCGGCATCAGCAACGCGATGCTGCGCGACGCGCCGCCGCCGGCGGTGGCGATGGCCGAAGCGGCGCGCTTCGTCGGCGACACGCCGCTGGCCGCTCACAACGCCAGCTTCGACCGCAAGTTCTGGGACTACGAGCTGGCCCAGCTGGGCCTGTCGCGCAGCCAGGACTTCGCCTGCACCCTGCTGCTGTCGCGCCGGGTGCTGCCGCAGGCGCCGGACCACAAGCTGGGCACTTTGGCGCGCTGGCTGAGCCTGCCGGACACCGGCCGCGCCCACCGCGCGCTGGCCGACGCGGAAATGGCCGCGCATTTGCTATCGCATTTGCAGGGCGAACTGAGCAGCCGCTATGGCGCGCATCTGTGTGAGCACGGCCAGCTGTGCGGCATGCAGAAGATCAGCACGGCCAAGATAGGCCAGTATCTGCAAGCCCAGGCCGGCTGAACCGCGGTCCGCGTCGTGATGAGGCGGCGCAAATCTCAGCCGCTTTCGTCTGGCGTGCCGACGCCAAACTCCGGTCTGGCCGCGAACCAGGCCAGCGCCCGTTCGCGCAAGGCGGCGACGGCCGGCGTCTCCGCGCGCTCCCGCAGGCAGGCCAGCACGATGCGTTGTGCCGGCAGCGGATCGGCGATGGGCCGCAGCGCCAGCGGCCGGCCGTCATAGCTGTGGTCGCCGCTGGGCCGGGTGTAGGCGATGGCCACGCCCAGGCCGTGAGCCACCATGCCGCGTTGCAGCTCAAGGCTGCGGACCGACTCCAGCCGGGCCGGCCGCAGGCCGTGCATGCGCAGCAAGTCCAGAAAATGCGGGCCGCTGTGCGCCTGCTCGGTCAGCAAGAGCGGCCATTCGCATAATTCCCTCAAGCCCACCTGTTCGTTTCGCGCCAGCGGATGATCGGCCGCCAGCAGCGCGTGGGGCGCCAGCGTGCGCAGTTCGGTCAGCGCCAGCGCGGGCGGCAGCGCCAGATCGTAGCTGATGGCGACGTCCAGCCCGCCTTGCAGCAATTGCGGGCCGATCAGGTCGAAGCCGCACTCCCGCGGCTCCACGCGCAAGGACGGATGCCGCTCGCGCAGCGCGCGCAGCAAGGGCGGCAGACAGTAGGGCGCCAGATCCTCGAAGCAAGCCAAGGCCAATTCCCCGGCCAAGGCGTCCGCGCCGTCGGCCAGCCCCTCCAACGCCATCGCGGCTTCCACGGTCCGTCGCGCCTGCGCCAGCGCTTGCCGGCCAAACGGCGTCGTCGCCATGCCGGAGCCGCGGGTGCGCACGAACAAGGCCTGTCCCAGGATGCCTTCCAGCTCTCCGACGGCGGCGGATACCGCCGGCTGGGAGACGTTCAGCCGTTCGGCCGCGGCGCTGATGCCGCCGTGACGGGCCACGGCCAGCGCGTAGCGCAATTGACGCAAGGTCAGCTTCATCGCTTTTTCCGAGGAGAATGATCAAAACATATTATTTTATTTTGGCATGGACTTGCGCTGATAGTGAGGGCAGTCGCCCGCAGTGGCGGCGTGTATCCATACAAGAGGAGGAGAAGCCCATGTCAGCCTGTCCCGAAATGTCCACCGCCGACATCGCCGCCTTTCAGCGCGACGGCGCCGTCTGCCTGCGCGGCCTGTTCCGCGATTGGGTGGATGTCATCGCCGCCGGCATCGAGCGTAATCTGCATGCGCCCGGCCCTACGCCGGCAATGTGGTCGCCGCCGGCGAGCCGGGCTCCTTCTTCGAGGATTATTGCAACTGGCGGCGTATTCCCGAATTCGAGGCGGTGGTGACGGAGTCGCCGGCCGCCGCGGCCGCGGCTACCCTGATGCGCTCGACCCGCGCGCAATTCTTCCACGAGCATGTGCTGGTCAAGGAGCCCGGCACTCACAAGCCCACGCCCTGGCATCAGGACATCCCGTATTACTTCGTCGACGGCGAACAGACCGCCAGTTTCTGGATTCCGGTGGACCCGGTGCGCGAAGCCACTTTGCGGCTGGTCGCCGGTTCGCATCGCTGGGAGGAATGGGTGCGGCCGGTGCGCTGGAAAGACGATTCCGGCTTCTACGAGGGCGACGCGCGCCGCTACCGCGACGCGCCGGATCCGGACAGCGAGCCGGGCATGCGGGTGCTGGAGTGGGCTTTGGAGCCGGGCGACGCGGTGCTGTTCGATTTCCGCACCGTGCACGGCGCGCGCGGCAATCCCGGCGGCGGACGGCGGCGCGCGCTGTCCTTGCGCTGGCTGGGCGACGACGCGCGTTACGCCGAGCGTCCGGGACGCACCTCGCCGCCGTATCCGGAGCACGGCATGAGGCCGGGCCAGCGCCTGCGCGAGGATTGGTTTCCGGTGCTGTGGCCGGCGGCCTGAGGTCTGTCAGGCGGTCCAGCGCATCAGGAATTCGCCGTCGGCGTATTGGATATCGACAAAGCCTAGGCGCAGGTAGAGCCGTCGCGCCGGATTACGCTCCAGCACGCTGAGTTCCAAGGCGGCTCCTGCGTGTTCGGCCTCGCGTTGCAGACTGCGGATCAGCTTGCCGCCCAGGCCGCGGCCA
Source organism: Chromobacterium sp. Beijing (assembly GCF_021496765.1). Taxonomy (NCBI): domain Bacteria; kingdom Pseudomonadati; phylum Pseudomonadota; class Betaproteobacteria; order Neisseriales; family Chromobacteriaceae; genus Chromobacterium; species Chromobacterium sp. Beijing. Next base: position 1,575,732 of record NZ_CP053750.1, on the reverse strand, counting down.
TGGCAGTCCGGCAGCAGTTGCAACTGGATCAACCGCCAAGCGGGGAGCCGGCGCGCGACTTTGAGCAGACCGATGTCCCGTTCGCCTTCGAGGATGATGGAGGCGTGTTCGAAACCATCGTGGACTCGGCTCAGGAGTGCATCTTCATCACAGGGCGGCCCGCCGTTTGCAGATGGGGACCCATGCTGGCGCGGCGCAGCGCCAGTAGGAAGGCGAGGTCGCCGCGGACGGCCGGGCGCAAGGCGATGGGTTGGCTCAGCGTTTTTCTCCTGACGTCGAGCTTGGAGACGCGGTGTTTTGCACCATAAGAGAACGGCCCGCCAAGGCGGGCCGTTTGTTCAGATCAGGCGTCCAGTCCTTGCTGGGCCAGCGCCGCGGCGCGCAGAACGGCGCGCGCCTTGTTCTGGGTTTCCTGCCATTCCATGTCCGGCGAGGAGTCGGCGACGATGCCGGCGCCGGCCTGCACATAGAGCATGCGGTTCTTCAATACCGCGGTGCGGATGGCGATGCACAGGTCCATATCGCCGTTGAAGCCCAGATAGCCGACCGCGCCGCCGTAGATGCCGCGCTTGCTGGGCTCGAACTGGTCGATGATCTCCATCGCCCGCACCTTGGGCGCGCCGGACAGGGTGCCGGCCGGAAAAGTGGCCTTGAGCACATCGATGTTCGACACCTCGGGGCCGACCTTGCCTTCCACGCTGGACACGATGTGCATCACATGGGAATAGCGCTCGATCGCCATATTGTCGGTGACGCGCACGCTGCCGGTGGCGGCGACGCGGCCTACGTCGTTGCGGCCCAGATCCATCAGCATCACGTGTTCGGCGATTTCCTTGGGGTCGGCCAGCAATTCGGCCGCCAGCGCCTCGTCCTGCTCGCGGGTCTGGCCGCGCGGGCGGGTGCCGGCGATGGGGCGCACGGTGACAGTGTCCTGTTCGCGGCGCACCAGGATTTCCGGCGAGGCGCCCACCACGTGGAAGTCGTCGAAGTGATAGAGGAACATATAGGGCGACGGGTTCAGGCTGCGCAGCGCGCGGTAGAGGCTGAGCGGGGACTCCGCGAACGGCATCTGCATGCGCTGCGACAGCACCACCTGCATGATGTCGCCGTCGTGGATGTAGCGCTTGCAGGCGGACACCGCGTCCTTGAACGCCTGTTCGCCGTATTCCGACGCCGATTGCGTGCCTTGGGCCGGCAAGGACAAGGGCGCTTCCAGCGGTTCGCGCAGGCGGGCGCGCAGTTGCGCCAGTCGCGCCTCGGCTTTCAGCAAGGCGTTGGGCACTTCCGGATCGGCGTAGACGATCAGATAAAGCTTGCCGGACAGATTGTCCACCACGGCCAATTCCTCGGACACCATCAGCAGCATGTCCGGCGTGCCTATGGTGTCGGGCTTGCTGGTTTCGGACAGCCGCTTTTCGATGTGGCGTATGGTGTCGTAGCCGAAATAGCCGACCAGACCGCCGGCGAAGCGCGGCAGGCCGGGTTGCGGCGGGGTGCGGAAGCGCTGTTGGAAGGCTTCGATGAAGGCCAGCGGATCGCCGCTGTGACGCTCGATCACCTTGTCGCCGTATTCCACCTGCACCTGCTGGCCGTTGACCCGCAAGCGGGTGGTGGACGGCAGGCCGATGAAGGAGTAGCGGCCAAAGCGCTCGCCGCCGACGACGGACTCCAAAAGATAGGAATAGGGCTGGTTGGCCAGCTTCAGGTAGACCGACATCGGAGTGTCGAGATCGGCGAACAATTCCAGGCTGACCGGAATGCGGTTGTAGCCGGCGGCGGCCAGGCGGTTGAATTCTTCATGGGTCATGGCGGGTCCTGCGCTCTTGTGGTCGTGGTGAGGTCGAATGCAGCTTGTCAAACAGGCATTGAGCGGCGCCATCGGCATCCAAGCCGGTATCCTTGCTTCGTCATGAAGTCGTCATCCGTAAAAGAAGTTATCAGCTGATCAGCTATTCTTCATCAAATCGTATAGTTCGGCAATATTGGACACCGTGAGATCGGCGCCCAGCGCGGCGGCGTCGGCATAGCCGTAGCTGACGGCCACGGCGGCGCAGCCGGCATTGCGGGCGGCCAGCACGTCGTTGGCGGAGTCGCCGACCATGGCCATCTGTTCAGGTTGTATGCCCAAAACCTGGCAAACGTGCAGCAAGGGCAGCGCCGACGGTTTCTTTTCCGCCAGGGTGTCGCCGCCGATGACCAGGCTGAAGCAATCGCGCAGCCCCAGTTGTTCCAGCAGCGGCAGCGCCAGCCGTTCGGATTTATTGGTGATCACCGCCAGCGGCAGCTGCAGCGCGCGCAGCAGGCCCAGGCCGTCGGTCACGCCCGGATAGATGGTGGTGTTGTCGCTCAGGTGCTCGCGGTAGTACTGGATGAAGAAGACGTAGCCGCGTTCCCACAGCGCCGGATCGGCCTGGCCGTCGCGCTCATTGGTCAGCGCGCGGTGCACCAGGCTGGCGATGCCGTCGCCGACGTGTTCTTGAATGCGCAGCGCCGGCAGCGGCGGCAGGTCCAGATGTTCGCGCATGGCGTTGGCGGCGGCGGCCAGATCCGGGATGGAATCGACCAGGGTGCCGTCCAGATCGAAGGCGACGGCTTTGATGTGTTTCAGGTTCATAAGCGTTTCAGCGCGGCGGCCTTGGCCGCCGCCGGTTTGGTTTAGTTTAAGGCGGGCTTGCCGTGTCGCGCCTCGCTACGCGCGGCAGGTTTTGAACCGCTTCTCAGAACGTGTTTACGATCTCGCGAGCTAAGGCGAGACAAGGCGGAAACGAGCGAAAAAGCGGAATGTACACGTGGTACATGAGCATTTTGAGCTCGGTTTCAACGCCCATTTCTATCCATCCCGCCGACGCGCAGCAGATCGTAAACAGGTTCTCAGCCCAGGTTGCGGATGTCCACCACGGTTTGCAGGCCAAAAGCCGGCGACAGCAGATGGTCGACGATGCGGCGCGCGGCGGCGGCCGGGGTGCTCAGTTCGCCGTCCGCCTTCAGCGCGTCGAAACGGGCTTTCTGCGGGAACTGCTCGGCGTCGCTGCCGCGGATGCTGGCCTGCATGTCGGTGTCCACCACGCCGGGATAGAGCGCGACGATGTGCGCGGCGTTGTCCTGGCCGGCCTGTTCCGCGGCCACGCTGCGGCTGAAGTGGTCCAGCCCGGCCTTGGTGGTGCAGTACACGCTCCAGCCCGGGTAGGGTTTGGCGGCGGCGCCTGAGGAAATGTTCAGGATGCGGCGGCGGGCCTTGAGGCCGGCGCTGGCGCGCAGCAGCGCGTCCGTAGCCAGCATCGGCGCCGCCAGATTGATCGCCAGCGCGCGGACCAGGTCTTCGGCCGGGTAATGGCCGGCCTGGGCGATGGGCGTCACCACGCCGGCGTTGTTGATCAGGTTGAGGCTGGCGCAGTCGGCCGGCTCCAGCTGTTCCAGCGCGGCGGCGATGGCCGGCGCCACCGCGGCGGCGTCGGAGAGGTCGGCGTCTATGGCGCTCAGGCGTTCCGGGTAACGGCGCGTCAGCGCGGCCAGCGCGTCCACGGCGCCGCGCGCCAGGCCGGCGACGCGGTAGCCGTCGGCGAGCAGGGCTTCGGTCAGCGCCAGGCCAAGGCCGCGGGAGGCGCCGGTCACGATGAAGGCGTGCATATTCTGTGCTCCTGGGGTGAGGGCCGGTTTCAGCGGAGTTGGGCCAGCTCGGCGCGCATCTCGTCGATCACGGTCTTGTAATCGGCCTGGCCGTAGATGGCGGAACCGGCGACGAAGGTGTCGGCGCCGGCTTCGGCCACCGCGCGGATATTGTCGGTCTTGATGCCGCCGTCCACTTCCAGCCAGATTTCGCCGCCGTGCCTGGCGGTGTATTCATCGATGCGGCGGCGCGCCTCGCGCACCTTGTCCAGCGCGTGCGGGATGAACTTCTGGCCGCCGAAGCCCGGGTTCACCGACATGATCAGCACCATGTCTATCTTGTCCATCACATGGTCCAGATAGGACAAGGAGGTAGCCGGGTTGAACACCAGGCCGGCCTTGCAGCCGGCGTCCTTGATCAGGCCCAGCGTGCGGTCGACGTGCTCGGAGGCTTCCGGATGGAAGGTGATGATGTTCGCGCCGGCCTTGGCGAAGGCGGCGGCCAGGCTGTCCACCGGCTTCACCATCAGATGCACGTCGATGGGCGTGCCCTCGCAGTGCGGGAGGATGGCTTCGCACACCATAGGCCCTATGGTCAGGTTGGGCACGTAGTGATTGTCCATCACGTCGAAATGGATGATGTCGGCGCCGGCGGAGATCACGTCGCGAACCTCTTGGCCAAGACAGGAAAAATCGGCGGAAAGAATGCTGGGAGCAATACGGAAAGTGCGCATAGGGCGTTGCTTTGGGCAAGGATGAACACGGGATGGCCACATTCTACCGCGCCAAAAGCGTTCCGGCGGGATAAAATGAAGCACAAACAACAAAAGGAGCGCTGAACATGGCGGAAAAAACCTACCGTGTCGAAGTGGAAGCCGAACCGCATTACATCGAAGAACAATCCAATATGGCCAACGACATTTATGTGTTCGGCTATCGCATCCGCATCACCAATACCGGCAGCGAGCCGGCGCAGCTGGTCAGCCGCCACTGGATCATCGCCGACGCCAACGAGCAGGTTCAGGAAGTGCGCGGCATGGGGGTGGTGGGCGAGCAGCCGCGCATCGAGCCGGGCCAGTCTTTCGACTATTCCAGCGCCACCCATCTGAAAACGCCTTACGGCTCAATGAAGGGCAGCTATCAGTTTCTGGCCGACGACGGCAAGCGTTTCGAGGCGGAAATCCCCGAGATGAATCTGGTGGCGCCGCGCGTGCTGCATTGAGAACCCGTTCAAAGTCCGCCGAGCCCTGGCGATACAGCGTTGAAACCGGCTTAGGAATGCCCATGCGCCGCTTGGCCATTGCGCATTTTCGGCCGCAACGCCTTGTCTCGCCCCCGCTCGCTGGACTTTGAACAGGCTCTGAGACTTCGCAAAGCCGGCGGCGCTATTTTTCCCTGGGCCAGGTCCACCACACGATGAAGGTGGCCAATCCGCCGGCAATCGCCGCTTCCAGCAATAATATCCACATGTCCGCGCCCCCTGGCGAGCGTTGATGATGTTCGCAAGACAACTCAATTCTCACTTTGGAACAGCTTGACGCAACAGGCAATCCCAAATATGCGTTTTACCCATTCCGGCCCGGCTCCGGACCGCCGCAACGATATCGCCACCCTCAAGACGCTTGTGCCCTATTTATGGGTGTTCAAGTGGCGGGTGCTGCTGGCGCTGTCCTGTATGATTTTGGCCAAGGTGGCCGCGGTCAGCACGCCCTTGTACCTGAAAGACATCGTCGATCAACTCTCGGTGCCGGCCACCCTGTTGGCCTTGCCGGTGCTGGCGCTGGCCGGCTACGGCTGCGCCCGTCTGCTGTCCAGCGTGCTGGGCGAGCTGCGCGACGCGGTGTTCGCGCGGGTGATACAGGGCGCGGTGCGCAGCGTGGCCGGCGGCGTGTTCCAGCATCTGCTGCGGCTGTCGCTGCGCTTTCACCTGGAGCGTCAGACCGGGGGCATGAGCCGCGACATCGAGCGCGGCACCAAGGGCATAGGCTTTTTGCTGAACTTCACCGTGTTCAACATCCTGCCCACCTTGCTGGAAATCGGCATGGTCACCGCCATTCTGCTGCACCGCTACGCCTGGCCGTTCGCGCTGGTGACCTTCGGCACCATCGCCGTCTACATCGCCTTCACCCTGGTGGTGACCGAGTGGCGCACCGTCTACCGCCGCAGCATGAACGATCTGGACTCCAAGGCCAACGCCAAGGCGATAGACGCGCTGCTCAATTACGAGACGGTCAAATATTTCAACAACGAAGGCTACGAGGCGGCGCGCTACGACAAGAATCTGGCGGCCTGGGAAGCGTCGGCGATCAAGAACCAGGTGTCGCTGTCCATGCTCAACGCCGGCCAGGGCCTGATCATCGCCAGCGGCGTCACCCTGATCATGGTTTTGTCCGCGCGCGAGGTGGTGGCCGGGCGGATGACGGTGGGCGACGTGGTGCTGGTGGCTACTTTCATCACCCAGTTGTACGCGCCCTTGAACTTCCTCGGCTTCGTCTACCGCGAGATCAAGCATTCGCTGGCCGACATCGAGCGCATGTTCGCGCTGCTGGGCGCCAACGAGGAGGTGGCGGACGCGCCGGGGGCGGCGGTGCTGGCCGCGCCGGCGGCCGCGGTGCGCTTTGAACAGGTGGGCTTCGCTTACGAGAGCAAGCGGCGGATTCTGAACGAGGTCAGCTTCGACATCCCGGCCGGCAAGACGCTGGCGGTGGTCGGCGCCAGCGGCGCGGGAAAATCCACGCTGTCGCGGCTGCTGTTTCGCTATTACGACGTCGGCGAGGGCCGCATCCTGGTCAACGGCCGCGATATCCGCGAGCTGAGCCAGGACAGCCTGCGCGCCCATATCGGCATCGTGCCGCAGGACACGGTGCTGTTCAACGACACGGTGTATTACAACATCGCCTACGGCCGGCCCGGCGCCAGCCGCGAGGAAGTGATGGAAGCGGCCAAGTCCGCGCACATCCACGATTTCGTCAGCAGTCTGCCGGACGGTTACGACACGATGGTGGGCGAGCGCGGCCTCAAGCTGTCCGGCGGGGAAAAACAGCGGGTGGCGATTGCGCGCACCATTCTGAAGAATCCGCCCATCCTGATCTTCGACGAGGCCACCAGCGCGCTGGATTCGCGCACCGAGAAGGCGATCCAGCGCGAATTGGCCGAGATCTCAGCCAACCGCACCACGCTGATCATCGCCCACCGGCTGTCCACCATCGTCGACGCCGACCAGATCCTGGTGATGGAGGCCGGGCGCGTGCTGGAGCAGGGCAGCCACCGCGAGCTGTTGGAGCGCGGCGGCCGCTACGCCGAGATGTGGCGTTTGCAGCAGACGGAGCAGCCGGCGACCGACGACGTCTGAGAACCTGTTCCAAGTCTGCCGCGCGGGAGCGCCGCGGTCTTGAACCGGCTCAGGGCTGGCGTCGGCCGGCGGCCTTGAGTTCGCTCATCGCCGCCAGTACGGCGTCGGCCAGCGTCAGCATGCGCTGGCAGTCCGCGCTTTGAGGGTGGCCGGCGAAGTCCAGCGCGGGGGACAGCGCCTGTAAGGCGCGGCGGGCGCTGGCGGCCACGTCGGCGGCCAGATTGAAATCGCCGGCCGACAGCACCCGGCCGTTGCGGATTTTCTTGTAGTACACGGCCGCCATCTGCGCGTACTGCTCCGAGGTTTGCTGAGCGGCCAGGCTGGGCTGCAAAGCCTCCAGCAAGCTCATGATTTCGCGGCAGGCCTGCTCCGCGGCGTTCCAGCGCTTGTCCTGTTGCTGGCGTTGCTGCGCCTGGGGCTTGGTCGCGGCTTTCTTGCTCGCCATCTTGGGCTCCTGGGAAAAAGTCAGAGCGCCGCATTCTAGCCATCCCGGCCGCGGCGCGCCACCGTCGCGCTAATCGTGCAGGTGGAAACCGAGCAGGGCGTCGTCTTCGCTGGGCAGCGATAGTTCGACGAAGTCGTTCAGGCAGAACAGGGTCAGTTTGCCGCCGTAGACGGCGCCGGTGTCCAGGTTCAACACATTGTCGAAGCGGGTGGCGCTGGTTTGCGGGGTATGGCCCACCAGCAGCAGGTCCACGCCGCGCACAACGCCGCCGCGGCCGTGGCGCGCGCGTTCCCGCGACCACAGCGCGACGTTGCGGCCGCTTTCCGGCAGCGTGCCGTTGGCTAGGCCGGCGGCCAGCGCGTCCCAGTCGTTGCCGGGGCAATCCGCGTGCACCACGCCGATCTTGCCGCCGTCCGCGTCACTGACCTCTATCGCGTAGGGCAGGCGCTGAAAAGCGGCCAGGCAGGCTTGTCGCTGAGGCGCGGGCAGGGTCAGCAACCAGGAGCCGCCGTTGTTGACGTGGCGGATTTCGGCTTGCTTGTCGCCCAGTATCGAATCGATCGCCAATTGTTCGTGATTGCCGCGCACCGCGTAGAACCACGGTTGCGCCAGCCACTCCAGCACCGCCGCGCTGTCGGCGCCGCGGTCTATCATGTCGCCGACCGACAACAGTCGGTCGCACTCGGGATTGAAGGCGGCCATTTTCAGCAAACGCGACAATTGGCGGAAGCAGCCGTGAATGTCGCCGACCGCCCAATCGCGGCCTTGGGTATTGCGTTGCAGCTTCAGAATCATGCTCGAACTCGGGGGTGGGGTGCGGCTATTTTGCGCCATGCCAATGGTTTTGTCATTGTGTTGATAGTTTCACAATTAGAATTGTTTTGATTTGACTATCAAAGGCTTACCGAGTTCGATGTCATCCGGGGCTAGGCGGTTCGCCATTCCTGGCAGAATTGCCGGCGGAAGTCCCGCAGCCACTGCAGCCGTTGCTCCGCCATCTTTCGGCCGGCCTCGGTTTGCATCATGGCCGGCAATTTGGCGAGCTTGACCTCGATGTGGTCCAGCGCCCAGCGGCGGTCGTCCAGCTGGCGGGCCTCGCCCAGCGGATCTTGCGGATGAGCCAGCGCCGAGTCCATGCGCCCGGCGGTGTAGAACAGCCGCGCCAGGCCGACGGCGCCCAGCGCGTCCATGCGGTCGGCGTCCTGCACGATGCGGGCTTCCAGGCTTTGCGGCGGGATGGCCGCGCTGAAACTGTGCGCCTCGATGGCGTGGGCCACGCCGTCCAGCCGTTCCGCCGGAAAATTGCCGGCGGCCAGCAGCGCGCGGGCGCGGGCGGCGGCCTGGCGCGAGGCCAGATGGCGTTCCGGATGGTTTTTCGGCAGGTTGACCAGGTCGTGCAGATAACAGGCGGCCAGCACGGTCAATGCGTCGGCGTCGGGATGGGCGTCCAGCAACTGCCGGGCGCAGGCCCAGACGCGATGGAAATGGTTGAGATCGTGGGCGCCGTCGTCGTCGCCCGGCTGTTGTTGCAGCAGGCCGATCAGGCGGACGCGCCAGTCGTCTAGCGTCGCGTCGGAGAGAATGGAGTTCATGGCGGCGGCAAGGATTGGGGCAGGGGATTACAGCCCCAATCCACGTCGCCGTCAAGCCGGCGATTTAACAGTTCTCAGCCTGCGTTCAGCTCGCAGTAGCGCGCCGCGATCGCCGAGGCCAGGCGGGCGTTGTTCAGCACCAGCTGGATGTTGGCGGCCAGGCTGTTGCCGCCGGTCAGCTCGCAGACGCGAGCCAGCAGGAAGGGCGTGGACTCCTTGCCGGCCACGCCTTGTTCCTCGGCCTCGCCCAGCGCCTGTTCGATGGCGGCGTCGATCTTGTCGCGCGGCATCGCGTATTGCTCCGGAATCGGATTGGCCACCACCACGCCGCCGCGCAGTTGCAGGTTCCACTTGGCCTGCATCGTGGCGGCGATGTCGACGGCCTCGTCCAGACGGTGGTCCAGCTTGAAGGCGCTGTCGCGGGTGAAGAAGGCCGGCAGGTGGTCGCAGCGGTGGCCGATGACCGGCACGCCGTGGGTTTCCAGGTATTCCAGGGTCAGGCCCAGGTCCAGGATGGACTTGGCGCCGGCGCAGACCACGGCCACCGGGGTTTGCGCCAGTTCCTGCAGGTCGGCGGACACGTCGAAGCTGCGCTCGGCGCCGCGGTGCACGCCGCCGATGCCGCCGGTGGCGAACACGCGGATGCCGGCCATCGCGGCGATGATCATGGTGGTGGCCACGGTGGTGGCGCCGCTGCGTTTGCCGGCGACGATGAAGGGCAGGTCGCGGCGGCTGACCTTGGCGATGTCGCGGCCGCCCTTGCCCAGGTATTCGATCTCGTCCGCGCTCAGACCGGCCTTCAGACGTCCGTCGATGATGGCGATGGTGGCCGGCACCGCGCCGTGGGCGCGGATTTCCGCTTCCACCTGCAGCGCGGTTTCCACGTTCTGCGGATAAGGCATGCCGTGGGAAATGATGGTGGATTCCAACGCCACCACCGGGCGGTTGGCGGCCAGGGCGGCGGCGACTTCGGGATGAATGTCGAGATGGGCGTTGTGCATTGCGTGCTCCTTAGTTGATGACGAGATCAGGCGTTCAGATAGGCTTCCACCGCCGCGCGGGACAGGGAAGGGTTGTTGGTGGCGGCGGAGGACAGCGTCAGCGCGGCGCAGCCGCGAGCAAAGCGCACGCTGTCCGCCAGCGACAGCTCATTGAGCCAACCCCAGGTCAGGCCGGCCATCAGCGCGTCGCCGGAGCCGGTGGTGTTGACGATGGCGCAGTCCGGCGCGTCCAGCCAGCCGTCGCCGGCTTCGCCGCTGTAATAGATGCCGGCGCCGGCCATGCTCAGCACTACGCGGCGCACGCCCTGGCCATGGAACCAGCGCGCCGCCTCCGGCGCGTGCTCCGCCCGTTCCAACGGCAGGCCGGACAAGGCGGCGGCTTCCAGGCGGTTGGGTTTCAGCGTGTGGATGCGCGACAGCCAGGGGCGGACGCGCTCGGCCTTGAACGCGGATACCGGATCGACGAACAGCGGCTTGTCGCCGCTTTCGGCGATCAGCCAGGCCAGCGCGTCGGCGCTCAGATTGGTGTCGGCCACCACCGCGCCGGCGTGGCGCACCAGCTCGCTCTGCGCTTGCAGGCGTTCAGGCGTCAGCCGGTTGAGGATGTCCATGTCGTTGATGGCCAGCGCCATGTCGCCGTCGGCCTGCTGGATGGACAGATAGGTGGAGGTGGCGGCGTCCGGCAGCGTCAGACAGCCGCGCACGTCGACGCCGGCGCGCTGGGTGGCTTCCAGCAGCGAGCGGCCGTGGATGTCGTCGCCCACCACCGAGACCAGCCGGCAGTCGGCGCCCAGCCGCGCCAGGTTTTCCGCGACGTTGCGCGCCACGCCGCCGGGCGAGCAGCGCACCTGGCCGGGATTGGAGTCGCCGTGGCGCAGCGCGGCGGCGGCGCTGCCGACGATGTCCATATTGGCGCCGCCGACGGCGGCGACATAGCGCTGTTCGGCCAGGATGTAGCCTTTGCCGCGGATATGCCCCTTTTGCACCAGATTCATGATGTGCCCGGCCACCGCCGAGCGGCTGATGCCCAGTTGATCCGCCAGCTCCTGCTGCGGGATCAGCGGATCCAGGCGCAGCAGAGAGAGGATTTGTTGTTCCCGCTCAGTCATCAAACATTTGTCCGTTTTGCAAACATTTGTTTGATATTACGGCATTGGCATGCCGGAGGTCAAGGGCGGCGCATTTCCCATTGCGACAGCCACAGACGAGCGCCGCAAGACCGCAGCAGGCCGGCGCCGGCTTCGTCGTCGGCGTCTAGATTGCTGATGGCCAGCGCGGGCGCGGCGGTGTCCCGCTGAACGGCGGCCAGCAGCGAGCGGGCGACGCCGCGGCGCCGATGCGGCGGCGCAACCGCCAGTTCCGCGACGTCGCCGGCGGCGGAATAAAGCGCGTAGCCCAGCAAATCGCCGTTCTGTTTCGCCGTCATCAAGAGCAGCGGCGGCCGCGCGCGCTCCAGGCTGTCGCGGCTATTGGGCACGGCGGGCTCGCTGTGCAGCGGCCAACGCGGCCATTGCGAGCGGTCAGCGGCTTCGCAGCGCCAGCCGGGCGCGGCGTCCACGGCCAGCGCGTGTTCAATGCGGTAACAGTCCAGCCGGCGGCGAGGGCGGAAGCCCAGCTTCAGATAGGCGGCCATGGCCGCGGCGTTGTCGCTGATCACCTCCAGTTGTTGGCGCTGTATGCCCCGGCTGGCCAGCCGCCGGCTGACCGCGGCGGCCATCGCTTGCAGCAGGCCTTGGCGGCGCGCGTCGGGCGTGACGCCGGTGGCGACGCAATAGCCGATCGGGCCGGCCTCGTCGCAGTGCACGCCGGCCAGCCACAGACCGACGAGCGCGCCGTCGCGCCAGGCGCCGATGCTCAACTCCGGGCGCCAGCCGCGCCGATGCAGCATGGCGGCCAGCTGTTCTTCGTCCATTTGCATGGGCAGCAGGTAGTCGCTGAATGCCAGCCTGAAGGCTTGATGGATGAGGGGGAAATCGATCAGGGACAGGCTGTGCAGGCGCATGGACGGGCTCGGGTCAATTAGGGATGGGCTGATTATGCGCGGCGACGGCGCGGCGCGGCCGGCGCTGTCGTGAATTGGATACAAAAGACTAAATTCAGCGATGACAGCCGACGACGATGCGTCTAGACTATAGCCATGCGCATTGTGCGTGTTTCACAGGGAGGCGAAGTATGGATGGATTGAGTCAGATCAGCGGGCAGGGCGTGTCCAACAGCATCCAGATCTACGCATTGAAAAAAGCCATGTCGGCGCAGTCGCAGTCGGCTTTGAGCTTGGTGCAAGGCGCGTCCGACAATATGGCGCAGGCCCAGGCCAGCAATCCGGCCCATCTGGGGCAGAATATCGATACCCGCGCCTGAGACGGCGGGGTGACTGGAAAAGCGGCCTAGGCCGCTTTTTTTATTGCCGGGTTCAGAACCTGTTCACGATCTAGCGGGTAAGAACGTGTTTACGATCTCGCGAGCTAAGGTGGGACAAGGCGAAAACGAGAGAAAAAGCGGAATGTACAGGTGGTACATGAGTATTTTGAGCTCGGTTTCAACGCCGTATCGCCGACGCGCAGCAGATCGTAAGCAGGTTATCAGGCGCTGAGCGCCTGATCCCAGTCTTCCGGAAATTGCCGTTCCAGCCAGTTCGCCAGCCATTCCGCCGCGCTCTCCCAGCGCGTGTCCAGCATCATCATATGGCCAAGATGGGGCAGGATGTCCGCCGCCACGTCCAGACGCCGCGCGGTGGCCACCACGTCTTCCGGCCCCACCAGCCGGTCTTCGGCCGCGCCCAGCACCAGCGCCGGCAGCCGCGTCAGCGGCCGGTTGGCCAGCGGGTTGACCAGGGTCATGTCCATCAGCGCTCGCTGGCTTTCCTGCTGGCAACGGCTGATCAGCAGTTCCACCGCCGATTCCGGCGCGTCCGGCGACAGCAGCATGTCCTTCAGTTCGATGAACTCCGGATCGTACAGGCCGTGCTGGTACATATTGAGCTTGAGAAACAGCGCCGGCGCCTGCGTCAGCAGCCGCAGGCTGGACGAGGCGAGCCCCCCGGGCGGGACCGAGGCCAGCAAGGCCGCACCGGGCAGCTTGTGGCGGCTCAGGTATTGCTGCACCACGTAGCCGCCCATGGAGTGGCCCACCATCACCGGCGCGGCCGGCAATTGCTTGAGCGCCGCGTCGAGATTGCGCACATAGTCGTCGACGCCGATCGCGGCCAGGTAGTCCCGGCCCTCGCTGGCGCCGTGTCCCTCCAGGCTCAGCGCCCAGCAATCGTAGCCTTGCCGGGCGAACCAGGGCATGAAGTATTCCCGCCAGCACCAGGCGCCGCAAAAGGCGCCGTGCACGAACAACAACGGCGGCGCGAGACGCGCCGCCGTTGGCGCCGGGGCTTGATGCAGCAGCTCCAGGCGCGGGGACATCACAGCACTTCGGCGGCGTGGTCCGCCAGCCGCGAGCGCTCGCCGCGCTGCAGCGTGATGTGGCCGGAATGGCCCCAGCCCTTGAAGCGGTCCACCACATAGGTCAGGCCGGAACTGCCCTCGGTCAGGTAGGGGGTGTCGATCTGCGAGATATTGCCCAGGCAGACCACCTTGGTGCCGGGGCCGGCGCGGGTGATCAGGGTCTTCATCTGCTTGGGCGTCAGGTTTTGCGCCTCGTCGATGATCAGGTATTTGTTGAGGAAGGTGCGGCCGCGCATGAAGTTCAGCGATTTGACCTTGATGCGGGAGCGGATCAGGTCGCGGGTGGCGGCGCGTCCCCAGTCGCCGCCATCGTCGTCGCTCTTGTTGAGCACGTCCAGATTATCCTCCAGCGCGCCCATCCACGGCGCCATCTTTTCCTCTTCGGTGCCGGGCAGGAAGCCGATGTCCTCGCCCACCGGCACGGTGACCCGGGTCATGATGATTTCGGAGTACAGCTTCTGTTCCAGCGTCATCGCCAGGCCGGCGGCCAGTGTCAGCAGCGTCTTGCCGGTGCCGGCTTGGCCCAGCAGGGTGATGAAGTCCACCTCCGGGTCCATCAGCAGATTGAGGGCGAAGTTCTGCTCGCGGTTGCGCGCGGTGATGCCCCAGACATTGTTTTTGTGGTGGCTGTAGTCCTTCAGCGTCTGCAGCACCGCGGTCTTGCCCTCCACCTGGGTCACGCGCGCCTGCAGCGGCTGGGCGCCTTCCTGCCACAGCATCTGGTTGACGTAGAGGTTCTGGCCGTCCGGGCCCTTGACCTGGTAGTAGCTGCGGCCCTGTTCCTGCCAGGACTTCATGTCCTTGCCGTTGCGCTCCCAGAAGCTTTCGTCGATTTCCCGGGTACCGGTGTAGAGCAGGTCGGTGTCTTCCAGCACCTTGTCGTTGAAATAATCTTCCGCGTCCAGGCCCAGCGCACGGGCCTTGATGCGCATATTGATGTCTTTGGACACCAGGATCACCGAGCGGCCTTGCTGCAACTCCTTCAAGGCCATCACGATGCCGAGAATCTGGTTATCGGCCTTGCCCACCGGCAGAGACGGCGGCAGCACGCTGTGTATCGCCTGAGTCTGCAGGATCAGCTTGCCGGCGGCGGCGTCGCGGCTGGCGCTCTTCAGCGGAATGCCGGATTCGATCTTGGCTTCGGCCCCGCTGACGATCTCATCTAGGAAACGGCTGGCCTGGCGCGCGTTGCGCGCCACTTCGGACATCCCCTTCTTGTGGGTGTCCAGTTCTTCCAGTGTGATGATGGGGATGAACACATCGTGTTCTTCGAAGCGATACAAGCAGGTGGGGTCGTGCAGCAGCACGTTGGTGTCGAGAACAAACAGCTTGCTGGCGCTGATTTTTTTGCGGCTGGCCATGATGATCCCCTGGTTTTATCGCGGGGCGGGCCGGGAATCGGCCGACCCCGTCGCGGTTTTTAGAGCGTCTTGACGAAGTCCAGCACCGCCGCGGCGTGGCCTGGCACTTTGACGCCGCGCCATTCGCGCGCGATGTCGCCGTTCCGGCCAATCACGAAGGTGCTGCGTTCAATCCCTCTGACCTGTTTGCCATACATATTCTTCATCTTGATGACGCCAAACAGATTGCAAACAACCTCCTCTGCATCGGACAACAATTCGAATGGCAGCTCCAGCTTGGCTTTGAAGTTCTCGTGAGACTTCAGGCTGTCGCGGGAAATGCCGACAACGGCGGCGCCGGCGGCGGCGAATTCGGCGTGCAGATCGCGGAAATCCATGGTTTCGTTGGTGCAGCCGGGGTGTTGTCTTTGGGGTAGAAGTAGATCACCAGCGGCTTGGGGCTGCTGGACAGCTGAAACGAGACGCCGGCGGTGCCGGGCAGGGTGAAGTCGGGGCAAGCAATGCCGGACATGCAGTAACTCCTGTGGTGGAACTGGGTTGGTGCGTCCGCCTTGTTTTGAGATTAGCGGATTCCCGCCCGGTTAGACAATGGGAATGGGTAACGAAATTTTCACGGCGCGTGTTCCCGCCGCAGCAGCACCAAGAGCGCGCCGGCGCCGCCCATGGATTCGCCGGCCTCGCAAAAGGCCAGCACATCGGGGTGGTGCTTGAGCCAGGCGCGCACCATGCGCTTGAGCACGGGCTGGCCGTTGGAGCCGAAGCCCTTGCCGTGTATCACCCGCACGCAGGGCCCGTGACGCCGCGCCTGGTGCAGGAACAGCGCCAAGGCGTCCTGGGCCTGGTAGCGGTCGCAACCGTGCAGGTCGAGCTGACGGCAGACCGGCCAGAAGCCTGCGCGCAGCTTTTTCAGCGTGGCGGAGGGCATGCCGGGCCGGGCGAAATGGGCGTCGATCTCGGCCGGTTCGAACCAGCCCACCATCTGCCGCAGCAAGGCCTGTTGCACCGCTTCCGACGTCTGGCCGTGTTGATGGCGGCGGCGCGGGTGCGGGCTGGGCTTGGGGCGAGGGCTGGCGTGGTGGTTGTCCGGCTTCAGCGGCTTGACGTCGCGGAACAGCTGGCGGAAATCCGGTTCCGGTTCGGCCGGCGGCGCGGCGGAAACGGAAACGCCAGCCGGCGCGCGGGAGTCGCGCACCTGCTGGCGCAGGCCTTGCAAGGCTTTCTTGAAGGCTTTCAAGCGTTTACTTCAGGCTGTCCAGGTAACGTTCCGCGTCCAGGGCGGCCTGGCAACCGGAGGCCGCGCTGGTCACCGCCTGGCGGTAGATGTGGTCCTGCACGTCGCCGGCGGCGAACACGCCCGCCGCGCTGGTGGCAGTGGCGTTGCCCTCGCGGCCGCTCTTGGTGATCAGGTAGCCGGTGCCGTCCATTTCCAGCTGGCCTTTGAAGATCTCGGTGTTCGGCTGGTGGCCGATGGCGACGAAGAGGCCCATCACCTTGATTTCTTCGGTGGAGGCGTCCTGCATGGACTTCAGGCGCAGGCCGGTGACGCCGGAAGCGTCGCCCAGCACCTCGTCCAGGGTGGCGTTCAGCTTCAGGCTGATCTTGCCTTCCTTGACGCGGTCCATCAGCTTGTCGATCAGAATCTTCTCGGCGCGGAAGGTTTCGCGGCGGTGGATCAGGGTCACGTGCTTGGCGATGTTGGCCAGGTACAGCGCTTCTTCCACCGCGGTGTTGCCGCCGCCGATCACCGCTACGTCCTGATTGCGGTAGAAGAAGCCGTCGCAGGTGGCGCAGGCGGACACGCCCTTGCCCTTGAACGCTTCTTCGGAGGCCAGGCCCAGGTATTTGGCCGAGGCGCCGGTGGCGATGATCAGCGCGTCGCAGGTGTATTCGCCGGCGTCGCCCACCAAGCGGATCGGTTTTTCATGCAGATGGGTGGTGTGGATGTGGTCGAACAGGATTTCGGTGCCGAAGCGCTCGGCGTGCTGCTGAAAGCGCTGCATCAGTTCCGGGCCCATCACGCCGGCGGCGTCCGCGGGCCAGTTGTCCACGTCGGTGGTGGTCATCAACTGGCCGCCTTGCGCCAGGCCGGTGACCAGCACCGGCTTCAGGTTGGCGCGCGCCGCGTAAACGGCGGCGGTGTAGCCGGCGGGGCCGGAGCCAAGAATCAGCAGGGGGCTGTGGCGAGTCGTGGTCATGATGTTTTCCTGTGTGAGAAGCGGGTAATGAAACCGATTGCGTCAAACCGGGGCGGCCGGTTGGGCGCCGAGGTCGAGTCGTTCAGTTCTGAAGTATGGTGTCTGTCCGTCGGAATCCAAGAGCAAGAGCGGACTATTCAGCCAGCGGGCCCGCGCGCGGGCGCCGGCGTTTCGGCTGACAATATACAAGAGCGGCGGGGCAAGGTTAAGCGTTGGCTTGATTGGAATATTCAACATTGCTGATTGAATTCCTTTATCGCCGTTCCCGGCCGTCCTATCGGCCGGGCTTGGTTCTGGCTGAAATCATTTGCGCATTCACGCGTCGATTCAAAAGCTTGCCGTTTTTCGGGGTGCCGTCATGCCGGAATCCGCGGCGGGGCTAGGCCCGCTTGGCCCGCCGCGGCCGCGCGGCGGCTACTTGCCAGCACCGGCCGCGTGCTATACTGTCCGTTTTCGCGTTGGGTGCGTGGTGTAACTCCGCGCAGCGCCACTTCTGAGGTGAGGCAATGTCCTTCGTGTCTGCCGATCCGTGGCGTCGTACCGTCCCAGATGACTAAACCTGTCACACACTTAAGGATTTAACATGCAAGTACAGCTGGAAACATTGAGCAATCTTGAGCGCCGCATGAATATCGCCCTGCCGATGGCGGCCATCGACACGCAAGTGGCCGAGCGCCTGAAGCGCGTGGCCCGCAACGCCAAGATTCAAGGTTTCCGCCCGGGCAAGGCTCCGCTGAAGATCGTGGAAATGAACTACGGCGCCCAGGTGCGTGAAGAAGTGATGGGTGAACAGGTTCAACAGGGTTTCTACTCCGCCGTGAGCGAGCAGAAGCTGCGCGTTGCCGGCTACCCGCGCTTCGAGCCGGTAGCCGCCGGCGACGACAAGGAAAACTTCAAGTTCGCCGCCACTTTCGAGGTTTACCCGGAAGTGAAGGTTGGCGAGCTGGCCGGCAAGGAAGTGGAAAAGCCGCTGACCCCGGTGACCGACGCCGAAATCGAGAAAACCATCGATATCCTGCGCAAGCAGCGCACCCGCTACAACCGCGTTGAGCGCGAAGCCGCCACCGGCGACCGCGTGATCATCGACTTCAAAGGCGCCATCGACGGCGTGCTCTTCGAAGGCGGTTCTTCCGAGAACTTCCCCTTCGTGCTGGGCCAAGGCCAGATGCTGGCCGAGTTTGAAGCGGGCGTCGCCGGCATGAAGGAAGGCGACATCAAGAGCGTGGAAGTGAGCTTCCCCGAGGATTACCACGGCAAGGACGTGGCCGGCAAAACCGCCGTGTTCGAAATCCTGCTGAAGAACGTGGCTGAAGCCGTGCTGCCGGAAGTGAACGAAGAGTTCGCCAAGCTGCTGGGCATCGCCGACGGCGACGTTGAGAAAATGCGCGCTGAAATCCGCAAGAACGTGGAACGCGAAGTGAAGCGCCGTCTGCAGGCCCGCACCAAGGAAAACGTGATGCAGGCGCTGTTGGACGCCACCGAGATCGAACTGCCGAAAGCCCTGGTCAGCCTGGAAATCGGCCGTCTGGTCGAGCAAGCCCGTCGCGACATGCAGCAACGCGGCATGAACGTCAAAGACATGCCGTTCCCGCCGGAACTGTTCGCTCAGCAAGCCGAGCGCCGCGTGGCTCTGGGCCTGATCCTGTCCGAAGTGGTGGAATCCAACAAGCTGGAAGCCAAGCAGGACCAAGTCAAGGCCATGATCACCGAGTTCGCCGACAGCTACGAAGATCCGGCTGAAGTGCTGACCTGGTATTACGCCAGCCCGGACCGCCTGGAAGGCCCGACTTCCATGGTACTGGAAGACAATGTGGTTGAATTTGTGCTGTCCAAGGCCAATGTTGTAGAGAAAGAACTGTCCTTCGACGCCCTGATGGGCAACAACGCCTGATAACAGCTGGAGTGGCCGATGAAATCGATGATGGAACCTCAAGGTCTGGGCCTGGTGCCCATGGTGGTGGAACAGAGCGGCCGCGGCGAGCGCGCGTATGACATCTACTCGCGTCTGCTGAAGGAACGCATCGTGTTCCTGGTGGGCCCTGTCACGGATGAGTCGGCCAACCTGGTTGTGGCGCAGATGTTGTTCCTTGAATCGGAAAATCCGGACAAGGACATCCACTTCTACATCAACTCGCCGGGTGGGTCGATTACCGCGGGCATGTCCATTTACGACACGATGAACTTCATCAAGCCGGATGTTTCCACCTTGTGCATTGGCCAGGCCGCTAGCATGGGCGCCTTCCTGCTCGCCGCCGGCGCGCAGGGCAAGCGCTTCGCGCTGGCCAATAGCCGGGTGATGATTCACCAGCCGCTGCTGTACGGCGGCGGCCTGTCCGGCCAGGTCACCGATATCGAGATCCATGCTCGCGAACTGGTCAAAGTCAAGGCCAAGATGAACGAGCTGCTGGCCAAACATAGCGGCCAGCAACTGGAGCGGGTGATCGCCGACACCGAGCGCGACAACTTCATGTCCGCCGACGAGGCACAGGCCTACGGCTTGATCGACAAAGTGCTGACGTCCCACAAGGACGTGAAAGCTTAAGGAGCGATGGAATCCGCCAATGGCTGATAAGAACAGCAATGAAAAGCTTCTCTACTGCTCTTTCTGCGGCAAGAGCCAGCATGAAGTCCAACGCCTGATCGCCGGGCCGCAGGTCTTCATCTGCAACGAATGCGTCGAGCTGTGCAACGACATCATTCGCGAGGAGCTGGAGAAGGGCGTCGGCGACGCCGCGTCCTCCTCCGAAGACAGTCCGCTGCCTACGCCTCAGGAAATCCGCGCGGATCTCGACCAATACATCATTGGTCAGGATTTCGCCAAGAAGACCCTGTCGGTGGCGGTGTACAACCACTACAAGCGTCTGAGCAGCCCGGCAAGCAAGAGCGAGGTCGAGCTGGCCAAGAGCAATATCCTGCTGATCGGTCCGACCGGTTCCGGCAAGACCTTGCTCGCCCAGTCTCTGGCCCGCCTGCTGGACGTGCCCTTCGTCATCGCCGACGCCACCACGCTGACCGAAGCGGGTTACGTGGGCGAGGATGTCGAGCACATCATCCAGAAGCTGCTGCAAAAATGCGACTACGACGTGGACAAGGCCCAGCGCGGCATCGTCTACATCGACGAGATCGACAAGATCTCGCGCAAGTCGGAAAACCCGTCCATCACCCGCGACGTATCGGGCGAGGGCGTGCAGCAGGCTTTGCTGAAGCTGATCGAGGGCACCGTGGCCTCGATTCCGCCGCAGGGCGGCCGCAAGCATCCGAATCAGGAATTCATCCAGGTGGACACCACCAATATCCTGTTCATTTGCGGCGGCGCTTTCGACGGGCTGGAGAAGATCATTCGCCAGCGCTCGGAAAAGGGCGGCATCGGCTTCGGCGCCGACATCAGCTCCAAGGACGACGGCAAGAGCTTGTCCATGTTGTTCCAGGAAGTGGAGCCGCAGGATCTGATCCGTTTCGGTCTGATTCCCGAGCTGATCGGCCGGCTGCCGGTGGCGGCCACGCTGGAGGAGCTGGACGAAGAGGCGCTGGTCACCATCCTGACCCAGCCGAAGAACGCGCTGATCAAGCAGTATCAGAAGCTGTTCTCGATGGAGTCGGTGGAGCTGGAAGTGCGTCCGTCCGCCTTGCGGGTGATCGCCAAGCAGGCGCTGAGCCGCAAGACCGGCGCGCGTGGTTTGCGCTCCATCCTGGAACGGGCGCTGCTCGACACCATGTACGAGCTGCCGTCCATGGCCGACGTGGAAAAAGTCGTGGTGGATGAAAAGGTTATCGACAAGGGCGACAAACCGCTGTTCATTTATCGCGACAAGGACGACAAGGCGCAATCGGCCTGATTGTCCGCCGCGACTCCGGAGACCGCCCAAACCGGGCGGTTTTTTATTTGTAGAGCCGGAAATCTGATTTAGTATGGGGGTGTTGAATTTTACTGTCCGCCCCCCATCTCCCAAGCATTGTTTCATAAGCAAGGTTAGGTGATATGCCGCAACCCGCAGAACTCAAAGAAGAAGCCACGCTGCCATTGCTGCCGCTGCGCGACGTGGTGGTCTTCCCCCATATGGTGATCCCGTTGTTCGTCGGCCGCGCCAAGTCCATCCGCGCGCTGGAGCTGGCGATGGACGAGGGCAAGCAAATCCTCTTGGTGGCGCAGCGTTCCGCCTCCAAGGACGAACCGTCCGCCGACGACCTGTATCAAGTCGGCACCATCGCTTCGGTATTGCAGATGCTTAAGCTGCCGGACGGCACCGTCAAGGTGCTGGTCGAAGGCCGTCAGCGCGCGATGATCGAATCGGTGGGCGAAGAAAACGAATGCTTCGTCGGCGCCTTCAAGCCGCTGAGCCCGGAGGCCGAGGAATCGACCGAGACCGAGGCGATGCGCCGTGCGCTGCTCGCGCAGTTCGAGCAGTACGTCAAGCTGAACAAGAAGATTCCGCCGGAAGTGCTGAACTCGCTGGCCGGCATCGACCGCGCCGGCCGCATGGCCGACACCATCATCGCCCACCTGCCGCTGAAGCTGGAGCAGAAGCAGGAAGTGCTGGAGATGTTCGACGTGCAGCAGCGCCTCGAGCACCTGATGTCGCAGCTGGAAGGCGAAATCGACATCCTGCAGGTGGAGAAGCGCATCCGCGGCCGCGTCAAGCGGCAGATGGAAAAGAGCCAGCGCGAGTACTATCTGAACGAGCAGGTCAAGGCGATTCAGAAAGAGCTGGGCGAGATGGACGAGGTCAGCGACCTCGACGAGCTGGAAAACAAGATCAAGGTCGCCGGCATGAGCAAGGAGGGTCGCGAGAAGGCGATGTCCGAGCTCAAGAAGCTGCGCATGATGTCGCCGATGTCGGCGGAAGCCACCGTGGTGCGCAACTACATCGACACCCTGCTCGAACTGCCGTGGAAGAAGAAGACCAAGATCAGCAAGGACGTGGCCAAGGCCGAGGAAGTGCTGGACGAGGATCACTTCGGCCTGGAGAAGGTCAAGGAGCGGATTCTGGAGTACCTGGCGGTGCAACAGCGCGTCGACAAGCTCAAGGCGCCGATTCTGTGCCTGGTGGGGCCGCCGGGCGTGGGCAAGACCTCGCTGGGCCAGTCCCTGGCGCGCGCCACCAACCGCAAGTTCGTGCGCATGGCGCTGGGCGGGGTGCGCGACGAGTCCGAGATTCGCGGCCATCGCCGCACCTATATCGGCTCCATGCCGGGCAAGGTGCTGCAGAACATGAGCAAGGCGGCGGTGAAGAACCCGCTGTTCCTGCTGGACGAAGTGGACAAGATGGGCGCGGATTTCCGCGGCGATCCGTCGTCGGCCTTGCTGGAGGTCTTGGACCCGGAGCAGAACCACTCCTTCATCGACCATTACGCCGAAGTCGAATTCGACTTGTCCGACGTGATGTTCGTGGCCACGGCCAACTCGCTGAACATTCCGCCGGCGCTGCTGGACCGGATGGAAATCATTCGTCTCGCCGGCTACACCGAGGACGAAAAGGTCAATATCGCCACCAAATACCTGCTGCCCAAGCAAATGAAGGCCAACGGCGTGCAGGAGGGCGAGCTGGCGGTGCAGGAGACCGCGCTGCGCGACATCGTGCGCTACTACACCCGTGAAGCCGGCGTGCGCAGCCTGGACCGCGAAATCGCCAAGATCTGCCGCAAGGTGGTGACCAGCGCCTCGCTGAAGGCCGGCAAGGCGAGCAAGGTGACCGTCAGCGGCCGCAACCTGGACAAATTCCTGGGCGTGCGCCGTTTCGATTACGGCATCGCCGAGGACGAGAACCGCATCGGCCAGGTCACCGGCCTGGCCTGGACCGAGGTGGGCGGCGAACTGCTGACCATCGAGGCGGTGTCGCTGCCGGGCAAGGGCAACATCATCCGCACCGGCCAGCTGGGCGAGGTGATGCAGGAGTCCATCACCGCGGCGATGAGCGTGGTGCGCAGCCGCGCGCGTTCGCTGGGCATCAAGCCGGACTTCTACGAGAAGAGCGATATGCACATCCACGTGCCGGAAGGCGCGACGCCCAAAGACGGGCCCAGCGCCGGCATCGCGATGACCACGGCCCTGGTGTCCATCCTGACAGGCATTCCGGTGCGCGCCGACGTGGCGATGACCGGCGAGATCACGCTGCGCGGCGAGGTATTGCCCATCGGCGGCCTGAAAGAGAAGCTGCTGGCGGCCCATCGCGGCGGGATCAAGCACGTGTTGATCCCCAAAGGCAACGAAAAAGATTTGGTTGAAATTCCCGCCAATATCAAGCATAAAATCGAAATCCATGCCGTTAAGTGGATAGACGAAGTCTTGGCTTTGGCCTTGGAGCGGCAACCGGAGCCTTTGTCGGAAGAAGAAAAGCCGGCGGAGGAGTTGCGAGGGACGCAGGAGGCAGCGCAAGGCGTGTCCGTGATGAAGCATTAAGAATCATGGCCTTAGCCGAACGCTGAATAACTTGTGTTCAAGCGGCTTTCCAGTGTGTTTGCGAAATGGCAAAATGCCCGTCAAAGCCGCTTGACACAAGGATTTCGCCCTTGCTATAAAGCAAGCGGTTTTTATCCGAATTACGTAGACCGAGAACGACGAAAGGGGACTTACGTGAACAAGTCTGAACTGATTGACGCTATTGCCGCTGAGGCCGATATCTCCAAAGCCGCCGCCGCCAAGGCGCTGGACGGCATGGTGGCCGCTGTAACCGACGCTCTGAAAAAGGGCGACACCGTGACCCTGGTGGGCTTCGGCACCTTCTACGTTGGCGAACGCGCTGAACGCAGCGGCCGCAACCCGAAGACCGGCGCCACCATCAAGATCCCGGCAGCTCGTTCGCCGAAGTTCCGTGCTGGCAAGGCACTGAAAGACGCGCTATAATTAGCGGCCTTGGCAGCCCTTAGCGGCTGGCAAGGTGTTTCGAGGGGCGTTTAGCTCAGTTGGTAGAGCGTCTGCCTTACAAGCAGAATGTCGGCGGTTCGACTCCGTCAACGCCCACCACAGTCCGGAGCGGTAGTTCAGTTGGTTAGAATACCGGCCTGTCACGCCGGGGGTCGCGGGTTCGAGTCCCGTCCGCTCCGCCAGAACTCACAAAAAGGTGAACGAAATACAGCGTTCACCTTTTTTTTTGACAAGGGTGGCTCAAGCCAATCGCCATGTTCGAGTTTGTCCAGAACAATAAAGTCTTCATTCAGGTTGTATTGGGAGCTGTTGCGTTGACCTTCGTGGGCTTCGGCGTGGGCAGCTATGAAGCAGCTTCCGACGACCCTTATCTTGCCAAGGTAGGTTCCGCCAAGATTTACAAGCGCGATCTGGATCGAGCCTTGGAGGGCCAGCCCACCGATCCGGCCAGCCGCCAGGCCGCGCTGGAAAACCTGATCCGTCAGGAACTGCTGCTGTCCGACGCGCATGACCGCGGCGTCACCGTCAGCCCCGAGCAGCTGCGCAAAGTCATCGCCTCCATTCCCGCCTTCCAGGACAACGGCAAGTTCAGCCCGGAACGCTATCGCGAATTCCTGCAAAACCGCTATCCGTCTCCGGAAGCCTTCGAAGCCCAGGTCAAGCGCGACATCGTGCTGCAAAGCCAGCTGACCGGCATCGCCGGCACCGAGTTCGTCGCCGGCACCGTGGTCAACCGTCTGGCCGGCCTGTTGGGCGAGGGCCGCGAAGTGCGCTCTTTGCTGTTGAAGCCGGCGGATTTCGCCGCCGAGGTCAAGACCGACGACGCCGCGCTCAAGGCCTTCTACGACGCCAACCTGAAGCGTTTCCGCGTACCGGAGCGGGTCAAGCTCGACTACGTGCTGCTGTCCCAGGACGCCTTGGCTCAAGGCCTTAAGCCCAGCGACGCCGAGCTGCAGAAATACTACGAAGAACACAAGGCCGAGTTCAGCAACGAACAGCGCCGCGCCTCCCATATCTTGCTGACGGTGGCCAAGGACGCCAAGCCGGAGCAGAAGGCCAAGATCAAGGCCGAAGCCGAGGCCTTGCTGAAGGATGTGCGCGCCAATCCGGCCCGTTTCGCCGAACTGGCCAAGGCCAAGTCGCAAGATCCGGGCTCCGCGGCCAATGGCGGCGATCTGGGTTTCTTCGGCCACGGCATGATGGTCAAGCCTTTCGACGACGCGGTGTTCCGCATGAAGCCGGGCCAGATCAGCGAAGTGATCGAAACCGAGTTCGGTTATCACATCATCAAGCTGGACGAAGTGAAGGCTCAGGACTTCGCCGAAGTGAAGGCGGCTATCGCCGAGAAGCTGCAGCGTCAGCAGGCGGGCAGCCTGTTCCGCAGCCAGGCCGACAAGCTGACCGAACTGGCCTACCAGCAGGGCGATTCGCTGAAGGCGCTGCAAGAGCAGCTGAAGCTGCAACCGCAGCATTCCGATTGGCTGAGCCGTGGCAAGCCGGCGGCGGACCCGCTGCTCAACAGCCCCAAGGTGCTTGAGGCGGCGTTCAGCGAAGACGTGCTGAAGAAGAAGCACAATAGCGAGCCGGTGGACATCGGCAACAGCCGCCTGTTGGTGGTGCGCGTGGCCGAACATCAGCCGGAGCGTCAGCAGACGATGGACGAGGTGCGCGAGGTGATCAAGGCAGAGCTGGTGGCCAAAGAAGGCGCCAAGCTGGCCGAGAAGAAGGGCCAGGCGCTGTTGGCCGAGCTGAAGGCGGGCAAGGGCGAGGGCAAGGCTTGGAGCGAAGCCAAGACCCTGCTGCGCCGCGATCCGGCCGGCCTGCCCATCGCCGACGCGCGCGCGGTGTTCGCCGCTCAGGCGGGCAAGCTGCCGGCCTTCGCCGGCGCCAAGCGCGACAACGGCGAATACGCGCTCTATCGCATCGACAAGGTGATTCCGGCGCCGACGGCCAGCGAGGCCGAACGCGGCCAGCTGAGCGCGATCCTGGGCGAGATGAACGCCAACGCCCAGCTGTCCAGCTATCTGGACACCTTGCGTCAGAAGTACAGCGTGACGATGGGCAAGCAGGGTTTGTCCGACGCACAATAAGTCCGGTTTGAACGATGTCCGATCGCCGCCGTCAGCGTTTGCTGGCGGCGGTTTTTCATATGCCGAACGCTGATTTGCTTATAAGTTTGAGCGCTAAACGGACAATTTTTTTGCGCGGGATGAGATAATTTCAATCTTTTTTAGTCGGAACTATTGACTGGAAACGAAAATAGATGTTCAATCATAAACAAATTTAGTCGCCGATTTGAACACAGCTTGCGGGCGTAAAACAGCTAAAGCGTGGGTAAGCAGCCCCAGGAAGTGATCCAGCATCTGCTTACAGTAATCTCGATTCCGCAGTGATTCCGAAGATTCCCATGCAAGGCCCGCCAAGTTCATTGGCGGGCCTTGTGTTTTTGGAGTATTTGGAATGATTCATCTGCAAAATGTTCGTAAGCGTTTCCGTCACCCCGAGGGGGCTGGTTCGATGCGGTCACGGACACCTCTCTCACGATTCGTCCGGGCGAAGTCTTCGGACTGATCGGCTTTTCCGGCGCCGGCAAATCCACCTTGCTGCGCCTGATCAATCTGCTGGAGCGTCCGGACCACGGCGCCGTCATCGTCGACGGCGAAGACCTGACCAGCCTGTCCGCCAAGGCCTTGCGCCGCGCGCGCCAGAATATCGGCATGGTGTTCCAGCAATTCAATTTGATGGCCAACCGCACTGTGGCCGGCAACGTCGCCTTCCCGCTGGAAGTGGCGGGCTGGGCCAAGGCGGATATCGACAAGCGCGTCCATGAATGCCTGGAAGTGGTGGGCCTCTTGGACCGCGCTAATCACTATCCGGCGCAATTGTCCGGCGGACAGAAGCAGCGCGTCGGCATCGCCCGCGCGCTGGCGCCCAATCCCAAGGTGATCCTGGCCGACGAGCCCACCTCGGCGCTGGACCCGAAAACCACTCAAGCCGTGCTGGATTGTCTGAAGGACATCAATCAACGCTTTGGCGTCACCATTGTCATCGTCACCCACGAGATGGGCGTGGTGAGGGCGATCTGCCATCGCGCGGCGGCCCTGGACGCCGGCCGGGTGGTGGAAGTGGTGGATGTGTCGAATAACGAGGTGGCGGCGGATTCCGATCTGGCGCGCTCGCTGCTGGAGGCCGCGTAATGGATGCCGCAACCCTGAACGAAGCATTGCAAAACCTGGTGAGCATGGGGCCGGAAATCTGGCAGGCCTTCCAGGAAACGCTGGTGATGCTGGGCATAGGCCTGAGCGCGGCCGTCTTGCTGGGCGGTCCGCTCGGCATCGTGCTCTACCTGACCCAGCCGGGCCAGCAGTTCGCCAACCGCGCGCTGAACGGCGTGCTGGGCTGGGTGGTGAACCTAGTGCGTTCCTTCCCCTTCATCATCCTGATGGTGTCGCTGGTGCCGCTGACGCGAGCGCTGGTGGGCAGCACCATCGGTCCGGTGGCGGCTTCGGTGCCGTTGGCCTTTGCCGCGATTCCGTATTTCGGCCGCCTGGTCGAGCAGACGCTGCGCGAGATTCCGCGCGGCGTGGTGGAGGCGGCCGAGGCGATGGGCGCCAGCCCGCTGCAGATCATCTGCAAGGTCTTGCTCAACGAGGCGCGCTCCGGCCTGATTTCCAGTCTGACCATTCTGACCATCAGCTTCCTGAGCTATACCGCGGTGGCGGGGGTGGTGGGCGGCGGCGGCATCGGCGATCTGGCCATCCGTTACGGCTACTACCGTTATCAAACCGATGTGATGGTGGCCATGGTGCTGATGCTGGTGGCGCTGGTGCAAGTCATCCAGCTGCTGGGCAACCGGCTGGCCGCCAAGCTGGACAAACGTTGACATCCGCCGGCGTCAGGCGCCGGCAGGGCTAAGCTTTTACCTATCAATGGACAAGCAGGAGAAACAAATGCGTAGATTCGTGATCAAGGCAGTGGCGGCGTCGGTATTGGGTTTGGCGACGGCGGGCGCGGCGCTGGCGGCGGACCCGGCCAAGAAGGACATCGTGATCGGCACCACCGTCGGCGATTTCGGCGATATGGTCAAGCAATCGATCAAGCCCATCCTGGAAAAGCAGGGTTACAAGGTCAAGCTGGTGGAGTTCACCGATTACGTGCGTCCTAATCTGGCCTTGCAGGAAGGCGCGCTGGACGTGAATGTGTTCCAGCACAAGCCCTATCTGGACAACTTCGTCAAAGAGCACAAGCTGAACCTGAAAGAAGCGTTCCAGGTACCGACCGCGCCGCTGGGCATCTACGCCGGCAAGATCAAGGCGCTGAAAGACGTCAAAGTGGGTTCCACCGTGGCCGCCCCCAACGATCCGTCCAATTTCGCCCGCGCGCTGGTGATGCTGGCCGATCTGGGCTGGGTCAAGCTGAAGCCGGGCATCAACCCGCTGACCGCTTCCGAGCGCGACATCGCCGTCAATGTGAAGAAGATCAAGATCATTCCGCTGGAAGCCGCGCAACTGCCGCGTTCGCGCAGCGATGTGGACTTCTCGGTGATCAACGGCAATTACGCCACCAGCTCCGGCATCAAGCTGACCGAGGCGATCTATCAGGAAAAGAGCTACGCCTACGTCAACTGGGGCGCGGTGCGCACGGCGGACCTGGCCAAGCCCTGGGCCAAGGACGTGGTGGCGGCTTACAACTCGCCGGCGTTCAAGGCTTTCGCCAAGCAGAAGTACGCGGGCTACAAGCTGCCGCAGAATTGGAACTAAGCGAGATCGCTTATTCGCGCGCCGGCAGACGGCCGGCGGCGCAGGATTTCTTGTAACACTCCTGGCTACAAGACTTGATGGGAGGGCTTAGCCCTCCCAATTTTTTTGCGCGCTTAGAACGTGTTTACGATCTCGCGAGCGAAGGTGAGATAAGGCGAAAACAGCTGAGAAAGCGGAGTGTACACACGGTATATGAGCATTTCGAAGCGGCACTCACCGTGTAACGCTCCACAACGCGCAGCAGATCGTAAACAGGTTTCTCAGGCCCGCTGACAAAACCTCTGATCCTGCATTGCGCCTCCTTGTCGTACTGGTACTGTCTGTGTCGGCGCGCCTTGGCTCAGGTGCGCAGCGCGGTTTTGTTAGGGCTCTTATTTCAGATAGGAGCGCAAGACGCCCACCACCTGTTCCAGGTCCCGGCTGCGCTGCAGCGGGTCGTCGGCCTCAGGGCCCAGATGTTCGCGCAGATGGCCCTCCATCACTTCCATCATCAGCCCATTGACGGCGCCGCGCACCGCGGCGATCTGTTGCAGCACGGCCGAGCAATCGACTTCCTGTTCCAGCGCGCGTTCCAGCGCTTCCGCCTGGCCCTTGATGCGGCGGACGCGGGTCAATAATTTCTTCTTGTCTTTCACGGTATGCGGCATGCGCGCGGCTTCCTTCTATTGATAATATACTGGGGTATAGTATATTGACGCCAATCCGCCGCCGGACGCGTTGATTCCAATCGTCCACGGCGGCCAAACGGAACTCATTGTAAAGAAGGTCAAAGATGCCGCCAATCGCCGAGCTGATCCAACAGGGCAACATCAATCTCTGGCTGTTCATTCCGTCCGCCATCCTGTTGGGCGCGCTGCACGGGCTGGAGCCCGGGCACTCCAAGACCATGATGGCGTCTTTCATCATCGCCATCCGCGGCAGCATAGGCCAGGCGGTGCTGCTGGGCTTGTGCGCGGCCTTGTCGCATTCGCTGATCGTCTGGCTGCTGGCGGCGCTGGCGCTCCAATACGGCAATCAGTTGATCGCCGAACAGGCGGAGCCGTATCTGATGCTGTTTTCCGCCGTAGTGGTTTTGGCGGTGGCGGCCTGGATGTTGTGGCGCACCCGGCGGGACAATCTGGCGGCGCGGGCCATGCGGCGGCCGCCAAACGGTGGCAGCATGATAGACACCGGTCATGGTTTGGTCGAGGCCTTGCTTCTGCGCGAGGACGGTCTGCGCGTGGCCTTGTACCAGTACGGCGCCGGCCTGCGACGGCTGAAACCCGATGGGCGCGGCTTGGCGCTGGCGTGGCAAGGCGAGGGGAAGGCCGGGGAACTGGCTTTTGAAACTGAGGGGGAGTATCTGCTCAGCCCGCGCTTGCCGGCCGGGGCGATGGCGAAGGCCTTGCTCCTAAGCCATGGCGGCCACGTTCATCGCTATCCCGTGCGTTTCGCGCCGGCGGCGGCCGGCGCCGAGGGAGCGGGGACGTATCGCCGGGCGGTGAGCGCGGGGCCGGCCAAGCCGGCGCGAAGAGCGACGGCGACGCTGCCCGCGTATCAGGACGCGCATGAACGCGCGCACGCCGAGCACATCCAGCGGCGCTTCGCCGGCAGGAAGGTGGGTAATGCGCAGATCGCCTTGTTCGGCCTGACCGGCGGGCTGATACCGTGTCCGGCCTCGGTGACCATTTTGCTGCTATGCCTGCATCTGAAGCGCTTCTCCCTGGGCGCCACCATGGTGGCGTCGTTCAGCCTGGGGCTGGCCTTGGCGCTGGTCAGCGTCGGCGTGCTGGCGGCCTGGGGCGTGCGCCAGGCGGGCGCCCGTTTCGGCGGCCTGGGCGAGTGGGCGCGGCGCGCGCCCTATCTGTCCGCCGGTCTGATGTTCCTGGTGGGCTTGGCGATGGCCGCGCAGGCCGCGCGCGGCCTCGCCGCTTAGCGCTTGTTCAAGGTCTGCTGCGCTTCGTGGGCGCGGCGCGGCCCAGGTAACGTCCCAGCCAGCGGTCTTGTTCCCACAGCATGTGCAATATCGATTCGCGAGCGCGGTAGCCGTGGCTTTCCGCCGGCAGGGTCACTAGCCGCGCAACCGCGCCCAGGCCTTGCAGCGCCTGGTATAGACGCTCGCTTTGCAGCGGGAAGGTGCCCGGGTTGTTGTCCATTTCGCCGTGGATCAGCAGGAGCGGGTCCTTGATCTGATTGGCGTAGTTGAACGGCGACATGGCTTGATAAACCTCTTTGGCCTGCCAGAAATTGCGTTCCTCCGATTGGAAGCCGAAGGGCGTCAGCGTGCGGTTGTAGGCGCCGGAGCGGGCGATGCCGGCATGGAACAGCCGGGTGTGCGCCAGCAGATTGGCGCTCATGAAGGCGCCGTAGGAATGGCCGCCGACGGCGATGCGGGCCGGGTCGGCCACGCCCAGGCGCACCACTTCGTCCACCGCGGCCTGGGCGTTCATTTTCAGCTGCGGCAGATAGCTGTCGTTCGGCTCTTTCTCGCCTTCGCCGACGATGGGCATGCCCGGATCGTCCAGCACCGCGTAGCCGCGCGCCAGCATGGCCAGCGGTCCCCAATAGCTGATCCGATTGAAGCGGTAGGGCGATTCCGTCACCTGGCTCGCCGCGGCGGCGGTTTTGAACTCGGTGGGATAGGCCCACATCAGCAGCGGCAGCGGGCCGTCGCGCTTGGCCTCGTAGCCGGGCGGCAAATAGAGGGTGGCGGTCAGCGCCACGCCGTCGGCGCGCCGGTAGCGCAGCAGTGTCTTGGCGACGTCCTTCAATTGCGGCGTCGGGTGCGGCACATGGGTCAGCGCCAGCGGTCCGGACGCTTGCCCCAGCGCCAGACGGTAGAGATTGGGCGGCTGGCTGACGGATTCGCGGCTGAGCAGCAGGTCCCGGCCTGCGTCGTCCAATAGTGCGGCCGGTCGTTCGAACCAGGGCGCTTGCGATTGCCATAGCCGCGTGGCGCGTTTGTCGTCCAGCGCGTAGCGGTCGACGAAGGGACGGTCGCCTTCGGGGCCGGCGCCTTCGCCCAGCAGATAGATGGCCTTGCCGTCCGGCGTGGTTTGCAGCACGGATTGTCCGTTGGCGTTGCTGATCATGGCCGCCTCGCCGGGGTCGCTGTAGCGGTCTTCCGATTTGCGGCTGCTCAGCAGTTCCGGCGGCCGGTCCTGGTCGGGGCGCGCGCGCCAGACTTTCAGTTCACGGCTTTTCCACCAGTGTTCGCGCACCAGGGCCAGGTCGCCGCGGCCCCAGCGGACGTCGGCGAAGCGGCTGGCCAGCCGCTGCAGCTGCCGCGGCGCTTGCTGGAAGGGCGCGGCTTGCAGATAGAGCGCGTCGCGCTCGGCGGCGTTTTGTCCGGGGTCGCCGCCGTCCAGCGCTTCGACCCAAAACAGGCTGGCCGGCGCGTCGGCGCGCCAGGCGATTTCGCGCGGGCCGGTTTCCACCGCGTCGTTGCCGGAAGGCATGCGTTCCAGCAGCGGCCGCTGGGTCACGGTATGCGCGATGCGGCCTTGCCGGTCCAATACGTCGACGCGCTTGGGGAAGCGGGAGATCGGCACCAGGCCGGAGTAGGGGCGTTGCAGGCGGGTGGCCAGCAGGTATTGGCGATTGGGCGAAGCGCTGACGCCGAGATAGCGGTCGGGCTGGCCGATGGGGCTGAGCTTGCCGTCCAGGCTGAGCAAGGCCAATTGGCTTTGCAGCTGGTAGTCCAGCAGGTCGGCGTCGTAGGGGGTCTTGAGCAGGTCGGGATAGGTCCGGGTCTGGGACGGCGCGCCACCTTCGCTTTGCTGGATATTGGGGCCGCTCGGAGCCTGGGGCGGCCGCGGCGCCGGGCCCTGTTTCGCCGGCACGCGCTTGATCAGCAGCTGTTCGCCGAACCAGGCGAAGCCGGGGCCGGTGGCGGCGTTGAGGTGGACCTCGCCCAGCCGGCGCGCGCGGGCGTCGGCCACGTCCAACAGCCACAGCTCCACGCCCTTGGCGCCCCATAGGCTGAAAGCCACGCGGCTTTCGTCGGCGGACCAGGCGCTGTCGGCGATGCGGGCCCCGGCGGGCAGGCCGCGCACCGCGCGGCTGCGGCCCTGTTTCACGTCCAGCAGGCTTAGCGCGTTGCCGAAGTCGAAACGGCTGGCGGCGCGCATGGCGGGGTTCAGACGCAAGCCGGCCAGCTTGAGTTCGGGCTGGGCGACGTCGGCGATGCCGGGCAGACCGGGGCGATGGATTTGCAGCAGGGTCCGGCGCTTGGGGCCCAGGCTTTGCAAGGGCGGGCGCGGCGCGTCCACCAGGGCGCGCAATTCGGCGGGCGGGGTCTGATAGCCCTGTTCGGCGGCGCTTGACGGCGCAGCGGCCAGCAGGCCGGCGATCAGCGGCGCGCCGGCCAGCAGCGGAATACGAGGGGGCATGCGGGGCTCCTGTGAGGGATGGCGGGCAAGCGGAAAAACTTGCCCTAGTCTCGCAGGAGCGTCAAGGCGCGCCGCGCGCGGGCGGCGGAAGGCGCGAGCGCCCTAGAGCGGCGCGGGAACGCTAAGTAGTTCTTTTTGTTGCGGATTGGCCGGCGTCACCGGGTAGTCGAAGAACTGCAGCGTCAGGCCGCCGCCGTCCGCGCTGAAGCGGGCCGGGAAGCCCAGCGGCAGCGTGGTCTTGTCGTGGACATGACCAAAAGGAATGCCTGTCAGCACCGGAACGCCGGTCAGACGGCGGATTTCCGCCAGCACCGCGTCCAGGGTGTAGCCGGGGTCGTAGAGGTCGACCTGGCGGCTCATATTGAAATCGCCGATGAAAATGGCGCGCTGTTTGGCCAGCACGCCGGCCAGATGCAGCTGCTGCAGCATGCGTTCGATGCGGTAGGGCTGTTCGGCGACGTCTTCCAGGAACAGCAGGCCGCCCTTGATGTCCGGCAGATAGGGCGTGCCGACCAGGCTGCTGAGCACGCTGAGGTTGCCGCCCCAGAACACGCCTTCGCCGCTGGCGTTATGGCGCTGCGGCGCGTCGACGCGCAGCTGGCGGTTGGCCGTGGTGGTGGTGGTCAGGAATTCGTTGAGGGTGAAGGCGCTGGGTTGTTTGGCGCCGAAGTCGCTGACCATGGGGCCGGCGAAACTGCCCAGCCCGCCCTTGGCCAGCAAGGCCAGCTGAATGGCGGTGAAGTCGCTGTAGCCGATCAGCTGGCTGCCGGATTCGCGCAGCAGCGGGCAGAGCCGGCCGTAGTCGATGTGGGGCAGCAGCCGCGTGGCGCCGTAGCCGCCGCGGCCGGCCACCAGCAGCTGCGGCGCGCTGCGGCGCGAGATCAGCTGATTGAGGTCGGCCAGCCTTTGCGCGTCGCTGCCGGCGAAGCGCTGATGGCGGCGGTCCAGCGCCTGGACGTTTTCCAGCTGATAGCCGGCCAGGCGCAGCCGCTCCACGGCTTGCTGCTTTTGGCGCGCGTCCGGCAAGGGGCCGGAGCAGGCGGTGAAATAGAGGCTGCTGCCGACGGCTGCCGGCGCGGGAAGGGATTGGTCAACCATGGTGCGACATCCTTGCAAGAGGCCAAGGCCGGCGCTGAGCGCGCCCATCTGGAGTAGTTGGCGACGAGAGTATTGAATGCGGGCAGTCATTGAATCCGGGGCCGAAGGGCCGGTGCAAACGGGGTTCGACAGCGCGAGGCTGCGTGAGTTGCGTCAGTATACGGCAAACGCCGCGACGGCGCAGAGCGCCGCCGCCGGCGTCGCCGCGCTCAAGCCAGCAGATTGGCCAGGCTGGAGGTGGATTGCTGCATGGCCGACAGCTCGCTGTTGAGCGCGGTGTATTCGTTCAGCAGCGAGCTTTTCTCGTTGGCCAACTGGTTGTTGAGCTGAGCCTGCAGATTGGTTTCGTCGTTGATCTTGACGTTGATGTCGCCCTGATCGGCGGTGATCATGCCGTTGGGGCCCAGCAGATTGTTGATAGCGGTGTTGAAGGCGTTGGCGTAGCCGTTGTTCTGGGCGTTGCCGAACAGATTGGCCACCGCGCCGGGATCGGCGTTCAGCGCGGTGGTGAAGGCGCTGGAATCCAGTTTCAGCGTGCCGTCCGCCTGCTGGGTGATGCCGACCTGGGCCAGATAGGCGTAAGAGGAGGAGGCGTTGACGCCCGGCACCGGCGTGCTGAGCAGGCCGGACAGCTGCTCTTGCAGGCCGATGACGTCGCTATTGTTCTTCATGCTGCCGTTGAGGGCGGCGTTGCTGGCGCTGATCACCTGGTTGTAGGCGCTGACGAAGGTTTGCAGCGTGGAGGTGACGTTGGCGGTGTTCTGGCTCATGTTCAGCGTCACCTGGCCCAGCTTGTTGAGGTTGACGGTGGCGCCGTTGATCACATTGCTCAGGGTGTTGCTGCTGCTGGACACATTGACGCCGTTGACGGTGAGCAAGGCGTCCTGGGCCGCCGCGGATTCGCCGGCGGCCGCGCTGCTCTGGCTCAGGCCGGCCAGAGTGTTGCCGGACGCGGCGCCGCTGTCGCTGCCGCCGGCGGCGATGCTGAAGGCGTTGGCGGGGCCGGATTGCGCGGAGGCCAGTACCAGCGAGAACTTGCTGTTGTACTCCACCACCGAGGCGTTGACGCCGATGCCGGCGCTATTGATGCTGTCGGCGATGGAGGACAGCGAGACGGCGGAGCCGTTCTGGCCCAGCTGCACGGTGCTGGTGGTCCCGTTGACGGTGAAGCTCAGCGCGCCGGGCGCGCCGGCCAGCGCGGCGTTCTGGTCGGTGATGGCTTGCCCGCCCGAGGTTTGGTCGAACACCAGTTGTCTCGGCTGGGCCAACTGGGTGACGTTGAGCGCGTAGTTGCCGGCCACGCCGCCGCTGGTGGCGCTGGCGCTGGCGATGGTGTTGTCGGTGGAGGCGATCTGGAATTGCTGCAGAAAGCTGCCGGAGGCCATGGCGGTGGAGGCGGTCTGCAGGCTGGACAGCGCGGAGCTGATCTGGCCGATGGAGCTGAGCTGGGACTGATAATTGCTGACCCGGCTCTGGCTTTGGGTCAGCGGTTGCGAGTCCACTGCGATCAGCTGGCTGACAATGCTTTGCACGTCCAGCGGCCCTACGCTGGTGGTGATGGATGCCATGACGACGCCTCCCTGGCGCGCCGCTGCCGCTGGCGCGCTTGTCTTGCGAGAAAATCAAGCGTTGTGGTCGTTGCGTGTTCCATCACGGGGCCGCCGGCTGCCAGCCGGCGGGGGAATACTGTCATGTTATCGGCCGTTTGGCCGTCAACTTTAATCCCCGGCCCGACTCTCGCAATAACGCGGGCCGGGCCGGGCGGTTGACGGCCCTGCGGCGGCTCAAGAGTGGTTTTTGAGCTCGGCGGCGGGGTCCGCGGCGGCGTCTTCCTGCGCGACGGTCTTGGGCGGCAGGAAGAAGGACAGCGGCGCGCTGAGGAAGCGCTTGAGCAGCATCGGCACCAGCGGCCACAGCAGGCTGCCGGACAGCTTGCGCGAGCGCAAGGCCACCCACAAAGCCAGCGAGAAGCTGACCGCCAGATTGGTCAGGCCGATCAGCGCCACGCCGGCGCAGCCGAGCAGCACGGTGGCCAGGGGCAGCTGGAAGTCCTGCGCCACGGTGGCGAAGGCCAGATTGGCGGCGGAGAAGGTGATGTGGCGGATATCGATGGGCAGGCCGAGGATGAAGCCTATGGTGCCGGTCAGGCCCAGGAACATGCCGAAGTAGAAGTTGCCGGCCAGCGCGCCCAGATTGTGTTCGATATAGTTGCCCAGTCTCCAGGCGCGGTTTTCGCCCAATAGCCGCTTCAGCCCGGCGTGGGAGGCGATGCGCTCAGGGATGCGGCGGTAGATCGCCTTGTTGTCGTAATAACCGGCGATCAGGCCGGACAGGAACAGAAACACCCCGGCGATGGCGGCGTGAGGCAGCGCCAGGCTGTGGATGGGGTCGATGTCGTGCAGCAGGCTTTGCGCCTTGGCCACGTCCACCACCGGCGCGCCGAAGGCGGCCTGCCAGGCGAAGGCGATCAGGCCGGCGGTGGGGATGGCCAGCAGCACATTGCCGAGGATGGCGACGAACTGGGTGCGCATCACTTTGACCACCAGGTCGGCCAGGTCCTCCAGCTGCTTCTTTTGTCCGTTGTTTTCGTGCAGCACCGCGGCGATGCGCGCGGCGGTCATCGCCGGCTGCTTGGTGGCGATGGTCAGGTGCAGGATTTGCACGATGATGAAGCCGATCGCGTAGTTGAGGCCGAAGGCGATGCCTTCCCACAGCGGCGGCAGGTGGCCGCGGCTGAGCATCAGCTTGATCAGCGCCATGAAGCCGACGATGAGGCCGGCGCCCATCGCCGCCTTGGCCATGGCGGACCACTCCTTGCGGCTTTCCGCGATGTAGTGCTCGCCGTGGCGGCCGGCGTGCTCGGTGACTTGCAGCGCCAGCAGCTCCACATTGGATTTGAACAGATCGCGCAGGCTGTATTTGCGGTTTTCCGCGCGCGCGAAGGTGACGATGAGCTGGAACAAGTGCGGTTCCGCGGCCGGGTCGTGTTCCGGGTCCAGGATGGCCAGCAAGGCGCGGATGCGGGCGATGCTCTGCGCCAGCCGCAGGCCGTGGTAGGTGAGGTTGACCGAGATGCCGAAGCGGCGCGCGTTCTTGCGCACCTTGTTGAGTATGCTTTCGCACTGGTCCAGCAGCACCAGCACGTGCTTGTCGTCCTCGGCGCGCGGCAGGCCCTCGATCAGATCGCGGCGGTAGCCGTCGACGTAGCGCTGCACTTCGGCGTTCAGATTGAGAAACGGCGATTCGAAGCGTTCGATGTCCGGATTGATGCGCACCAGCTCCGGCTCCAGGCCGATGGCGGTGATCTGGGCCGACAGCACTTGCACCGATTCCAGCAACTGCAGCCGAGTCTGCTGCCAGCCGTCGGCGTTGTCGTTCTCCTGCCAGGCCATCGCCCGCCACAGCGCGTGCCAGGTGGCGTCGGGGATGGCCGCCAGCCAGATGTAGTCCTGCTTCCAGCTGAACAGCCGGCTGAAGCGGTCCTGCAGCGAATCCGCCTTATAAGGCATGGGCAGAATGCGTTCGCCGACGCGTCGCAGCAAGGTGGAGCCGAAGCCTTCGTTGGCCAGGATGCCGCATTCGGTGTACAGCGGAATCTGCCGGGTTTCGGTCAGCAATTGCAGCAGCGCCTTGCGCAGGGCCGCGCGGTATTCGGCATGGTGTTCCAGCAGATAGGACAGCGCCTGCAGATTGACGACGGCTTGTTGCGGCTTGCCGGCGTCGTCGGGGCGCAGGCACTGCAGCAGCGCGGACAGGGCGTCGAGCTGGGCCGGCGCTTGGCTGATCTGGCGCAAGGCCTGCTCCAGGCTGGGGGACTGATTGTTTTCGCTCATCTAGGGTGCTGGTTAGGGGGCTAGTGGGTGATGGGGGCGCGATTCCGGCCCATGACCTTAATGGTAGGCGCAAGCGGGCTGATTTTCCGACGCGGCGCGGATGGCCGGCGGCGCGTGGAATCGGCATCGGGGTTTAGAGATGGGGACGATTGATTCAGTTTCCAGCTTTGCTTGCAAAATCGCGCAATTGACACCTTACTGACCAGTAAGTAGAGTGCTTCGCATGACTCAAGGCCCAGATCCCAAGACCGACACCCGCAAGCGCATCCTGGACATCGCCGAGCAATTGCTGCTCAGCCGGGGCTTCAACGCTTTCAGCTACCAGCACATCAGCTCGGAGCTGGGCGTGCGCAACGCCGCCATTCATTATCACTTCCCCAAGAAAAGCGATCTGGGCGTGGCCTTGATCCAGCGTTACCGCCGGCGTTTCCAGCGCTTCATCGACCAGCAGGCGGCGCTGGATCCCCAGGCGCAGCTGGAGGCGTATTTCGGTCTGAGCGACAGCTATTACCGGCAGCACCGGCAGATCTGTCCCAGCGGCATTCTCAGCACCGAATTCCTGACGCTGCCGGAGGAAATGCAGCGGGAAGCGGCGGCCTTCATCGACGAGATGCGGTTGTGGGCGGTGGACATCACTAGGCGCGGCGCGGCCAGCGGCCAGATGCGTTACGCCGGCACGCCGGAGGCCATCGGCATGATGCTGTTCTCCGCCTTGCAAGGGGCGCTGCAGCTGGCGCGCATAGATCAGCACGCGCTGGAGACCATCAAGCAGCAAGTGCGCGCGGTGCTGGGCCTGGGCGGGCATTGAGTGCCGGAATCACGACAACAACAGAGGGGCGCTACATGGAGTACAAGAAAAACAGCATGAGCCGCATTGCCGACAAAGTGGGCAAGTTGCCGGCGGGAATGCGCAGCACGGTATTGAGCATGATGTTCGGCAAGATCGTGCCGTTTCTGTCCACCGCGGGCCTGCGTTTCGAGGAGGTGGGCCATCAGCGTTTGACGGTGTCCATCCGCAACCGCAAGAAGGTGCAGAACCACATCCGCGGCGTGCACGCCGCGGCGATGGCCCTGCTGGCGGAGACCTCGACCGGCTTCGTCGTCGGCATGAATATGCCGGACGACAAGCTGATGCTGCTCAAATCGATGAAGGTCAACTACGTGCGCCGCTCGCAAGGCGATATGCGCGCGGTGGCCAGCCTGAACGCGGAGCAGATCCAGCTGATGCACGACACGGAAAAGGGCGAGGTGCTGGTGCCGGTGCTGGTCACCGACGAGTCCGGCGAATCGCCGATCGAATGCGAAATGCTGTGGGCGTGGATTCCCAAGAAACGTCCGGAACAAGGAGCGGCGGCATGATCAATCTGGAAACGATACGGATCGAGCTGAACGAACACGTGGCCTTGATCCGCCTCAATCGCGCGGACAAGGCCAATGCGCTGAACCAGCGGATGTGGCAGGACTTGCGGGCCGCCTTCGAGTGGCTGGACGACACCCCGGCCGCGCGCGTGGGCGTGCTGGCCGGCGAGGGGCGTCATTTCTGTTCCGGCATCGACCTGGGCATGCTGATGGGCGTCCAGGCGGAGATCGCCGACGACTGCGAGGCGCGCAAGCGCGAGAAATTGCGCCGTCTGATCCTGGATCTGCAGGGCTGCGTCAATAGTCTGGAGCGTTGCCGCAAGCCGGTGATCGCCGCGGTGCACGGCGCCTGCGTCGGCGGCGGCCTCGACATCGCGCTGGCGGCGGATTTCCGCTTCGCGGCCGCGGACGCGGTATTTTCGGTGCGCGAGATCGACGTCGGCATGGTGGCGGACGTGGGCTCGCTGCAACGGCTGCCGCGGGTGGTGGGCGAAGGCCTGGCGCGCGAGCTGGCCTTGACCGGCCGCGACGCGACGGCGGAAGAAGCGTTGGCCATCCGCCTGGTCAACCGCGTGCTGCCGGATGCGGACGCGGTGCTGGCGGCGGCGCTGGAATCGGCGCGGCTGATCGCCGGCAAGTCGCCGCTGGCGATGCGCGGCTGCAAGGAGGTGCTCAATTACAGCCGAGACCACTCGGTGGCGGACGGCCTTGAATATGTGGCGAACTGGAACGCGGCGATGCTGATCTCCGAAGACATCCAGAAGGCCGGCATGGCCATCCTGACCGGGCACGCGGCGCAGTTCCGCGACTGAGCGAGGCTTGTCTCGCGGGTTTCCAATGGCGCCTTAGGGCGCCATTGTTCGTTCTTGGCCCCGTTCACCCGCCGCCGCGCTTCGTGAGCGGCGGGGCGCAAAAAAAGAGGCGCGGAGCGCCTCTTCGGTTCAAGCGGTAGGACTGGGCTTACTGGGCGGCGCTGGCGGCCGGCGCGGCGGCGGCTTCGCCGCCGACGGTGGACACCACTTCCCACTTGCCGCCCTTGACCTGGTACACGGTTACCGCGCCGTTCTTGATGTCGCCCTTGTCGTCAAAGGCGATCTTGCCGGTCACGCCGGTGTAGCCGGTCTTGCCCACTTCGGCCAGATAAGTTTTGGGGTCGGTGGATTTGGCGCGTTTCATCGCGTCCACCAACACCATCACCGCGTCGTACTCATACGGCGCGTAGATCTGCACCTCGGTGTTGAATTGCTTCTTGAACTTGTCGTTGAACGCCGCGAAGCCCGGCATCTTGTCGCGCGGCACGCCGCAGCTGGACGCGTACTGGCCGTCGGAAGCCTCGCCGGCCAGCTTGATGAATTCCGGCGTCTGCCAACCGTCGCCGCCCATCAGCTTGGCCTTGAGGCCCAGGCGCTGCATCTGCTTCGCCAGCGGGCCGGCTTGCGCGTCCATGCCGCCGTAGAAGATCAGGTCCGGCTTGCTGGCCTTGATCGAGGTCAGAATGGCGTTGAAGTCGGTGGCGGTGTTGGTGGTGAACTCGCGTTTCACCACTTCGGCGCCCTTGCCCTTGACCGCGGCCTCGAACTGATCGGCCAGGCCCTGGCCGTAGGCGGTGCGGTCGTCGATGATGGCGATCTTCTTGGCTTTCAGACCGGTGGCGGCGAATTCGCCCAGCGCGCGGCCTTGCTGCACGTCGTTGGCGATCACGCGGAAAGTGGTCTTGAAGCCTTGCTTGGTGTAGTCCGGGTTGGTGGCGGACGGAGAGATCTGCGGAATGCCGGCGTCGGAGTAAATCTTGGACGCGGGGATGGTGGTGCCGGAGTTCAGGTGGCCCACCACGCCGGCCACGCCGGCGTCAACCAGGCGCTGCGCCACTTGGGTGCCGATCTTCGGGTCGCCCTGGTCGTCTTCCGACACCAGTTCGAATTTGAGCTTCTTGCCGCCGATCTCCACGCCGGCGGCGTTCAGGTCGGCAATGGCCAGCTTGGCGCCGTATTCATTGTCCTTGCCCAGATGGGAAATCGGACCGGACATCGGCGATACCTGGCCGATCTTGACGACGGCGCCGTCGCCTGCGGCTTGAGCCGGGCCGAAGCCGCCTGATTGGCGGCCGGTTGCTCTTGCTTGCCGCAGGCGGCCAGGGTCATGGCGGCAGCGGCAATGACGCTGAGGCGGACATATTTGTTCATGTGATGTATCCCCTGATTCTCTATTCTGTAGACTCTAGTCATCTCTTTGTGGCCAACGGTATTTGGTGAAAATGACCATTGGTTGCGTTTGATTATGGGTAGCTGTTTGCGCGAGTGTCAATGTCAAAACCGGGGAGGGGTGCAACTATTTGTAAACTTCTTGGGTAATGGTGTGTCTAAAGCGCAAACGCCACCTGGAATAACTGCCAGGTGGCGTTTCTTGTTTTTCAAGTTTTTGAATTTAAACGACTTGTTCGGATTTTTGCCGGCAGTCCGGTTTCAGGTTTTGGCGCCCAAGGCCTTGGCCCGTTCCTGGCGCAGCGGGGCGTTTTCCTCCGGGGCCTCGCACCATCCCGCCAGATTCTGTTTGATCATAGTCGAGATTGCGTGAATCCATTGCGGGTTTTCATTCAAACACGAAATGTATCGATATTCGCCGCCGCCATGGCTGAGAAAGGTCTCCTTGCCTTCCATCGCGATTTCTTCCAGCGTTTCCAGGCAATCGGCGATAAAGCCGGGACAGAGAATATCCAGCTTGCCGGTCTTGTCTTTGCCCAACTGAGCCAATACTTCGCTGGTATAAGGCTGCAGCCATTCCGCGCGGCCGAAACGGCTTTGGAAACAGACTTGGTACTCCTGTTGCGTCAAGCCCAGCGCTTCCGCCAATAAGCGTCCGGTTTTCTGGCATTCGCAGTGATAGGGGTCGCCCTTGTCGCGGGTGAAGCGCGGCACGCCGTGGAAGCTCATCACCAATTTGTCGCCGCGGCCGTGTTCGCGCCAATGCGCGCGCACTTGTTCCGCCAGCGCGCGGATATAGCCGGGGTCGTCGTGGAAATGGCGAACGGTGCGCAGTTCCGGCATATTGCGCAGCTTCATCAGCGCGCGGAAGACCTGATCCAAGGCGGTGGCGCTGGAGGAGGCCGCGTATTGCGGATACAAGGGCAGCACCAGCAGCCGTTCCACGCCTTGTTCGCGCATGCGGGCGATCACATTTTCCACCGAAGGCTCGCCGTAGCGCATGGCGAAGTCCACCACCAGATTGCGCAAGCCCATCTCGCCCAACTGGCCCTTGATCAGCGCCGCCTGTTTGCGGGTGTGGGTGTAGAGCGGCGAACCGTCCTTTTCCCAGATCGCCGCGTATTTCTTGGCGGATTGGGCCGGGCGGGTGTTCAGGATCACGCCATTGAGGATCAGCCACCAGAGCGCGCGCGGGATTTCGATCACGCGGCGGTCGGACAGGAATTCTTTCAGGTAGGGGCGCAGCGCCTTGGCGGTGGGCGCTTGCGGCGTGCCCAGATTCATCAGCAGTACGCCGGTCTTGGGCGCGTAGTCGTGACGAAACGGGGGTTCGGGCTTGAAATCCGCCATGCGGGACCTCTTGGTTGAGGCCGGGCGGCATGGCGCCCGGCCGGGTTTGGTGGCTTGTCTTAGTCTTCGCGGGACGGCGCCAGCACTGCGCGGTTGCCGTTGCTTTCCATCGCCGAAACCAGGCCGGCGGACTCCATTTGCTCGATCAGCCGCGCGGCGCGGTTGTAGCCTATGCGCAGATGACGCTGCACCGAGGAGATGGACGCCTTGCGCGTCTTGAGCACGATGGCGACGGCTTCGTCGTAAAGCGGGTCGGCTTCGCCGTCGGATTCGCCGTCGAGGCCGGAGGACGCGCCGTCGTCGCCCTCGCTTTGGCCGGTGAGAATGCCTTCCACATAGTCCGGTCCGCCGGTGCTTTTCAGGAACTCCACCACATGGTGGACTTCCTCGTCGGCGACGAAGGCGCCGTGCACCCGCACCGGGTAGCCGGTGCCCGGCGGCAGATAGAGCATGTCGCCCTGGCCCAGCAGGGTTTCCGCGCCCATCTGGTCCAGAATGGTGCGGCTGTCTATCTTGCTGGACACCTGGAAGGCGATCCGCGTCGGGATATTGGCCTTGATCAGGCCGGTGATCACGTCCACCGACGGCCGCTGGGTGGCCAGGATCAGATGGATGCCGGCGGCGCGCGCCTTCTGCGCCAGCCGCGCGATCAATTCCTCGATCTTCTTGCCGGCCACCATCATCAGGTCGGCCAGCTCGTCGATCACCACCACGATCAGCGGCAGGGTGTCCAGCGGTTCAGGCGTTTCCGGCGACAGGCTGAAGGG
The DNA here is from genome assembly GCF_021496765.1 of Chromobacterium sp. Beijing. NCBI lineage: Bacteria > Pseudomonadati > Pseudomonadota > Betaproteobacteria > Neisseriales > Chromobacteriaceae > Chromobacterium > Chromobacterium sp. Beijing. The sequence continues at coordinate 1,532,128 of NZ_CP053750.1, read as the reverse complement.
GTTGGGGATCTTCTCGCCGGCCTTGTCCGCGTCCTTGATCTTCTGATTGAAGCCGGCCAGATTGCGCACGCCCAGCTTGGACATCAGCTTGTAGCGGCGTTCCATCTCCGCCACGCACCAGTTCAGCGCGTTGGCGGCCTGTTTCATATCGGTGACCACCGGGGCCAGCAGATGCGGAATGCCTTCGTAGATCGACAATTCCAGCATCTTGGGGTCGACCATGATCAGCCGCACTTCCTTGGGCGTGGACTTGTAGAGCAGGGACAAGATCATCGCGTTGATGGCCACGGACTTGCCGGAGCCGGTGGTGCCGGCCACCAGCACGTGCGGCATCTTGGCGAGGTCGGCGGACACGGGCTGGCCGGCGATGTCCTTGCCCAGCGCCATGGTCAGCCGGGAGGCCATGTTCTGGTAGCCGTCGGAGCCGACGATTTCCGACAGACGCACGATCTGGCGTTTGGGATTGGGCAGCTCCAGGCCCATATAGGTTTTGCCGGGAATGGTCTCCACCACGCGGATGGATACCAGGGACAGCGCGCGCGCCAGGTCCTTCATCAGGTTGACCACCTGAGCGCCCTTGACGCCCACCGCGGGCTCCACCTCGTAGCGGGTGATCACCGGGCCGGGATAGGCGGCCACCACTTTGACGTCGACGCCGAAGTCGGCCAGCTTGCGTTCGATCAGCCGCGAGGTGTATTCCACCGTGTCCTGCGATACCGGCTCCTGCTGCTCCTTGGGCGCTTCCAGCAGCGTCAGGCCGGGCAGCGCGCCGTCCTTGGGGTCGGCGAACAAGGAGTGCTGCACCGGCTTTTGCGCCTTGGTGGACAGCGGCACGTCCAGCACCGGCGGTTCGATGCGCAGAGGGATTTTCTCTTCGTTCTTCTTTTTCTCGGTGGTGATCTTGGCTTCGCGCTTCTGCGCGGTTTCCTTGCCGATTTCCCTGTCCTTGCGCGCCTGCCAGCTGTGCCACAGCTTCAGGGCGCCGTCTTCCAGCGCGCCGCCCAGGCGTTCCATGATGTCCAGCCAGGACAGGCCGGTGAACAGGGAGAAGCCGATGGCGGCCAGCACGCTGAGCAAGAGATAGGCGCCGGACAGGCCCAGGCCGTGGGCGATGCCTAGGCCGATGAAATGTCCCAGCATGCCGCCGGCGGACAGCGGCAGATTCAGCGCTTTTTCGGCTAGGATGATGGCTTCAATGCTGGCGCTGGAAAACAGCAGCAGCAGAAAGCCACCGATGGCGGCGACGGTGATGGGATTGAGCTTGAAGCCCAGGGTTTCCATCCGCTGATAGCCCCAGGCGATGGCCACCAGGCAGAACACCACCAGCCACCAGGCGGACAGGCCGAACACATAGAGCAGCATATCGGACAGCCAGGCGCCGAAAGCGCCGCCGTAGTTGCGCACCGTGGGGTCGGAAGAGCTGTGGGACCAGGAGGGGTCGAGCGGGGAGTAGCTGGCCAGCACCAGCACCAGATAGACGGCCAGCACGGCCATCAGCAGCCACCACGCCTCGCGCAGCAGCGAGGCCAGCTGCGGCGGCAGCGGCGTCTGGCTGTTTTTGACTACGGCTTTGCGCTTGAAAAGTCGCATTTTTCTCTTGTTCGGCTATGACTGTCGCTGATTATAGCCTGACACGCCCGGTTTAAGCGTGTCGGAATGTATTCAGTTCCGCTGACAAGACTTGATGGCGTTCCCTATTGAAACGCTTAGCGGGGATACAGCGCGCCGAGCACGCGTCCGCCGGCGGCGCCGGTCACTTCCGGCAGGTTGCCGGCCAGGCGGCGCAAGAAGCGCCAGCCCAGCCAGGCGAAGGCGGCGGCCTCCACTTGGTGCTCGGGCAGGCCCAGCGCGGCGGTGCCGGCGATGGCTTGCTCCGGCAGCAGCGCGGCCAGCCGGCGCATCAGCGCGCCGTTGCGCGCGCCGCCGCCGCAGACGAAGACTGTCTGATTGCCGGGGCAGTGCAGGGCGATGGCCTGGGCGATGCCGCGCGCGCTCAATTCCAGCAGCGTGGCTTGCACGTCCGCGGCGGGCACATGGCGGCCCAGCAGCTTTTGCTCCAGCCAGGGCAGGTCGAACAGATCGCGTCCGGTGCTCTTGGGCGGCGGCAGACGGAAGAAGGGTTCGTCCAGCAAGGCCTGCAGCAGCGAGTTCTCCACCGCGCCCTGGGCCGCCCACTGGCCGTCGGCGTCGTAGGGCCGGCCCTGATGACGCAGGCACCAGGCGTCCATCAGCATATTGCCGGGGCCGCAGTCGAAGCCGACCACCGCCTGGCCCGGATGCAGCCGGGTCAGATTGCTGATGCCGCCGATGTTCAGGATCACGCGGTTTTGTTCCGGCGCGCCGAACACCGCCTGGTGGAAGGCCGGCACCAAGGGCGCGCCTTGGCCGCCGGCGGCCAGGTCGCGGCTGCGGAAGTCGGCGATCACGTCGATGCCGCTCAGTTCGGCGAGGCGGGCCATATTGCCGATTTGCCAGGTGTAGCCGGCGTCCGGCGCGTGACGTATGGTCTGGCCGTGGCTGGCGACGGCGGCGATGTCGGCCGGCTTCAGTCCCTCGGCCGCCAGCAGGCCGTTGACGGCCTGAGCGTAGAGTTCGGCCAGTTCATTGGCCAGCCGGGCGGCGCGGTCCAGTTCGTTGTCGCCGATCGCCTGCAGCGCCAGCGCCCGTTCGCGCAGCCGCGGCGGGTAGGCGACGAAGTGGTCGGCTTCCACGCTGGGCGCGCCCTGTTCGTCGAAGCGCACCAGCACGGCGTCGACGCCGTCCAGGCTGGTGCCGGACATCAGTCCGATCAAGCGTTCATTCATCAGTCTAGCAATGCGATATTGGTGGGCAGTTCGCGCAGCAGTTTCAGGTGCGCGGTCAGCGATTGGTTGCCGGATTTGAACTCGGCCAGCTGGGTGGCGCTCAGGCCCGGGGTCGGCAGCGCGTTGGTGGCCGGGTCCACCGCCTGGCCGTTGATCCGCACTTCAAAGTGCAGATGCGGGCCGGTGGAGCGGCCGGTGCTGCCGACATAGCCTATCACCTCGCCGGCCTTGACGCTCTTGCCGGAGCGGGCGCCTTGGGCGAAGCGGCTCATGTGCGCGTACAGCGTGGTCATTTTCTGATTGTGGCGGATTTCCACCATATTGCCATAGCCGTTTTGACGCTCCACCTTGACCATGGTGCCGTCTGCCGGGGCGATGATGGGGGTGCCGGTGACGGCGGCGTAGTCCACGCCGGAATGCAGGCGCAGCGAGCGCAGGATCGGGTGTTTGCGGAAGCCGAAGCCGGAGCTGATGCGGGCGTTGGCCACCGGCTGGTGGCTGAAGCCCTGTTTGATCGGCTTGCCTTGCGCGTCGTAATAGGCGCCGGATTCGCTGTCGTGGGCGAAGTAGAACGCCTGGTGCAGCTTGCCGGAGCGCTGGATTTCCACCGCCAGCAGGTTGCCGGCGGCGATGGGCGCGCCGTTGTAGAGCAGGGTTTCGTACACCAGATTGATGCGGTCGCCCTTGCCCAGGGAGTTGATGTTGAACTGATCGGCGAAGATTTCCGTCAGCTGGGCGCGGATGTCGCGCGGCACCTGGGCCTTGGCCAGCGCGGCGCCGACCGAGCGGGTGATCAGCAGCGAGCGCACCGTCTGCACCGCCTCGGTGGCGATCGGGTCGGCGCTGGCCTGCCATTCGCCTTTGACCTTTTCGATGGCCACCAGCACCTGTTCGCCGTTCTCGTCGTCATTGAGGAAGCGCAGGCCGAAGAGTTCGCCCAGATCGTTGGTTTGCACCGACAGCGTGGCGCCGGTCTTCAACTTGAGCAGGTCCTTGGACAAGGGGCTGGAGTGCAGGAAGCGGTTGGCTTCGCTGTCGCGGATGCCCAGCCGGTTCAACACGCGGGCGATGGTGTCGCCTCGCTGTATCGCCTCGTCCCGCCAATAACGGGTGCCGCTCTCGCTGAAGCTGAAGGCGGGCAGGCTGAGTTGTTCGGTCACTTCTTTTTGCTGGATGTCCGCGGCGGCGGGTTGGGCGCCGTTCTGAGCCACGGCGAAAGCGGTGGCCATGCCGAACAAGGGCAGGGAGGCGGCCGCGCCGATCAAGCTCAGATGGTGGTTCATCAGCTTGTGGAAGCATTTTTGCGGGATATGTAGCAGTTTGCGATAATCCATCGTTCACTATAAAAGGCTGGCCATGAGCCAACCTTATGTAAATTCCGTATTTGCCAATCACAGGCCTTGCGGCCGCGTCTCAACATTTGGGGAGCTTGCGCGGCATAAGTTCCTGTGCAAACTGTAAATTATAGCCGCGATTCCGGATGCTATCCGCCTGATTTCGCCGGGCGTCCATGCCAGGGCGTTTTTGCAAGGCTTTGATATTACTTCGATCTTGTCATCCATGTGTAGCGATAAATGAAATTGACATTGTTGTTGCCCGGTCTGCTCTGGCTGGACGGCCACGACGGCGCCGATGTGTGCAAGGGCCTGGATTTGCCCGCCTTGCAGCGTCTGCTGGGCCAGGGCGAACGCGTCGCCAGGCCGGCGGCGCTGAGCGAACTGTTGACCGCGCCGTGGCGCGGCTCCGCGGCGGGTCTGGCGCGGCTGCGGGCGCGCGGCGCCGGCTTGCCGGCGGAGCGGGGGGACTGGCTGCTGGCCGATCCGGTGCATGTGCGCGTGGACCGCGACCGCGCCTTGCTGGCCGATATCGGCGTGATGAGCTTGAGCCAGGCCGAGGCCGAAACCCTGGCCGACGCGGCGAACCGTCATTTCGCCGACGACGGCTGGCGCATCCACCCGCTGGAGCCGGGCCGCTGGCTGCTGCAGCTGGACGCGCCGGCCGCCGCGAGCTTCAGTCCGCTGCCGGACGTGGTGGGCGAGGACATCAACGCGCATTTGCCGCAGGGCGAGCGCGGCCTGGACTGGAGCCGGCTGCTGAATGAATTGCAGATGCTGTTGTACGCCCATCCATTGAACGACGAGCGCGAGGCGCGCGGCGAACTCGGCGTCAACAGCCTGTGGCTGTGGGGCGGCGGCGCGGAGCCGGGCTGGCGCGCGCCGGCCGAGCAGGTGTTCGCCGACGAGGACTGGCTGGGCTGGATCGCCGCCGAGGCCGGCGAACCCTGCTTGCCGGCGCCTTACGATTTTTCCGGCTTCGTCGACCAGGCCGGCGGCCGCGACAGCCTGCTGGTGCTGGACGCGCTGCAGGCGGCGGCGCAGTACCGCGACGTCTGGGGCTGGCGCGAAGCGCTGCAGCGCCTGGAGCGCGACTGGTTCGCGCCCTTGCTGCAGGCGCTGCGCCAGGGCCGGATCGATAGCCTGGTCTTGCGCGCGCACGGCCCCGAGGGGCTGGAGCTGAGGGCGCGCCGCAACGACCTGTGGAAATTCTGGAAGCGGCCGCTGCCGCTGTCCGCCTTGTATTGAGAAAACATGTCCCAAATCGTTTCCCGAACCATTCCCGCCGACACGCATGAGCAATTGCTGCGCCAGGGCCTGAGCCCGCTGATGGCGCGGCTGTACGCCGCGCGCGGCATCTGCGACTGCGCTGAGCTGGATTACGGCCTCAAGGCCTTGCTGCCCTATCAGAGCCTGAAGAACATCTTGCCGATGGCGCGCCGCCTGGCCGACGCCATCGCCGGCCGGCAACGGCTGCTGGTGGTGGCCGATTACGACGCCGACGGCGCCACCGCTTGCGCGGTGGCGGTCAAGGGCCTGTCCATGCTGGGCGCGCGCGTCGACTTCATCGTGCCCAACCGCTTCGAATACGGCTACGGCCTGACGCCGGAGATCGTTGAGCTGGCCGCGCGCCAAAGCCCGGACATCATCGTCACCGTGGACAACGGCATCGCCAGCGTGGACGGCGTGCTCGCCGCCAAGGCGCGAGGCATCGAGGTGCTGGTCACCGATCACCACCTGCCGGGCGACACCCTGCCGGAGGCGCTGATCGTCAACCCCAATCAGCCGGGCTGCGAATTCCCGTCCAAGAACCTGGCCGGCGTCGGCGTGATGTTCTACGTGCTGATGGCCTTGCGCGCCGAAATGCGCCAGCGCGGCGTCTTCGACGAGCGCGGCCAGCCCAATCTGGGCGAACTGCTGGATTACGTGGCGCTGGGCACGGTGGCCGACGTGGTGCGGCTGGACCAGAACAACCGCACCCTGGTGGAAAACGGCCTCAAGCGCATGCGCGCCGGCCGCATGGCGCCGGGCATCGCCGCCTTGTTCCGCGTCGCCGGCCGCGCCCATTACAAGGCCAACACCTTCGATCTGGGGTTCACGTTGGGCCCGCGCTTGAACGCCGCCGGCCGTTTGGACGACATGAGCCTGGGCATCGCCTGCCTGCTGTCCGGCAACGAGGAGCAGGCGCAGCGGCTGGCGCAGCAGCTGGATCAGCTCAACCGCGAGCGGCGCAGCATAGAACACGGCATGCAGGACGAGGCGCTGGCGGCGCTGTCCGGCATCGACGCCGACAACCGCTATACGCTGACCCTGTTCCGCGACGACTGGCATCAGGGCGTGGTGGGCATCGTCGCCTCCCGGCTCAAGGAGCGCTTCCACCGGCCGGCCATCGTGTTCGCGCCCGGCGACAACGGCGAGATCAAGGGCTCGGGCCGCTCGATTCCCGGCTTCCATCTGCGCGACGCGCTGGACCTGGTGTTCAAGCGCCATACCGGTCTGATCCTCAAGTTCGGCGGCCATGCGATGGCGGCCGGCCTTAGCCTGCGTCAATCGCGCTTTGACGAATTCCAGCGCGCCTTCGAGGCGGTGGCGCGCGAACTGCTGGAAGAACGCCACCTGACCCGCACCATAGAAACCGACGGCAGCCTGGCGCCGCGCGAATTGAACCTGGCGTTCGCCGAGCAATTGGCGGCCGAAGTGTGGGGTCAGGGCTTCCCGGTGCCGTATTTTCACGACCGTTTCGCGGTGATGAGCCAGCGCGTGGTCGGCGACAAGCACCTGAAGCTGCGGCTGGCGCGCGACGGCGAGGAGTTCGACGCCATGCTGTTCAATCAGGTGGAGTGGCTGCCGGACAATGTCGACGCGGTCTACCAGTTGATCGCCAACGAGTGGCAGGGCCGCAAGGAACTGCAAGTGTATTTGCAGCACTGGGCGGCGACGTGAGTCGGCCGGAGGATTCGCGGCGGCTGGTGCTGACCGGCGGTCCGGGCGCCGGCAAGACCGCCTTGTTGGAAGCCTTGCGCACCGTCGGGTTTTCGGTGATGGACGAGGCCGGCCGCGCCGTCATCCAGGATCAGGCGTTGATCGGCGGCCGCGCCTTGCCCTGGGTGGACCCCGGCGCTTTCGCCGAGGCGATGCTGGCCTGGGAGTTGCGCAGCCTGCGGCTGGCCGAGGGTTTGCCCGGGCCGGTGTTCTTCGATCGCGGCCTGCCCGATGTCTTGGGCTATCTCGATGTGCAGGGCTTGCCGATACCTGCGCATATGCAAGCCGCCGCCGAGCGGTTTCCCTACCATCGCCAAGTGTTTTTGCTGCCGCCGTGGCGCGAAATCTTCATTCAGGATCAAGAGCGCAAGCAAAGCTTTGCCGAGGCGGAGCGCACTTGCGCCGCGATGGAGCGGACGTATCGGCGTCTGGCTTATCAAATCATCGAAGTGCCGCCGGCGCCCTTGGCCCAGCGACTCCGCTTCGTCATCGAACAATCGCGGCTTGGTCATGGAGAGCCGGCCAGCCAATTTAAGGCTTCATGATGGAAATGTTGGTGATCGGTCTGTTGCTGGGCTTGCTGGCCGCCGGCGCGGCCGCGGCCTTGCTGCGCGGGCGCTTCGCGCGGGAGGGGCGGATCTGCGGGCGCAGCAGGAGATGTCGCGCCTGCAATTGGAAGAGTGTAGGCAGCGGGAACGGGCCGCGCTGGCGCAAGTGCAGCAACAGGGGCAGCAACTGGGCGATGTTCAGACCCAGTTGGGCGCCTATGTGGCGCGCGCGCAGCGCGTGCCGGAGCTGGAGCGGCAGGCGCAGGAGCGGGAGAGGCAGCTGGAGCTGCTGCAGGCGGAACTGCGTCGCCTTGGCGCGCAGCTGGCCGCCAGCGAGGAGCAGGGCAAGATGCTAGCCGTTTTGCAGGGGCGCGCGCAGACGCAGGGCGAGGAAATCACCCGGCTCACCGCGCGCGAGCAGGAGCTGGCGACCTTGCTGGAGCAGGAGCGCGGCCAGAACGCCGAAAAGCTGGCCTTGTTGACCGAGGCGCGCGAAAGCATGGCGGGGCAGTTCAAGGCCTTGGCCGGCGACATCCTGGAAGAGAAGGCCAAGCGCTTCACCGAGCAGAACCAGCAGAACCTCGGCCATCTGCTCGGGCCCTTGCAGCAGCGGCTGCAGGATTTCGGCAAGCTGGTGCAGGACAGTTATGAAAAAGACAGCCAAGGGCGCTTGTCGCTGGAGGCGGAGCTCAAGCGCCTGCAAGAACTCAACAGCCGGCTGGGCGACGACGCCATCGCGCTGACCAGGGCCTTGACCGGCGCCAGCAGCAAGGCGCAGGGCTCCTGGGGCGAGATGGTGCTGGAACGGGTGCTGGAAACCTCCGGCCTGCACAAGGACCGCGAATACCGGGTGCAAGTGTTCGACGTGGTGGCCGGCGAGGACGGCAACCGCCGCTACCAGCCCGACGTGGTGATAGACCTGCCGGAAGGCAAGCAGCTGGTGGTGGATTCCAAAGTGTCCTTGAACGCCTATGTGCGCTACACCGCCGCCGAGGACGAGGCCGAGCGCGCGGCGGAAATGAAGGCGCATGTCGCGGCCATCCGCAACCACATCCGCACCTTGTCGGAGAAGCGCTATCAGGACCTGTACCGCTTGAACACCCTGGACTTCGTGTTCATGTTCATCCCGGTGGAGCCGGCCTATCTGCTGGCGGTGCAGCAGGACATGAGCTTGTTCAACGAGGCCTTCGAGCGCCGCATCATGATCGTCGGCCCCAGCACCCTGCTGGCGACGCTGCGCACCGTGGCCAGCATCTGGCGCTACGAATACCAGAACCAGAACGCCCAGGAGATCGCGCGCCAGGGCGGGGCGATGTACGACAAATTCGTCGGCTTCGCCGCCAATCTGGAAAAGCTGGGCAAGCAGCTGGACGTGGCGCGCGACAGCTTCGGCGACGCGATGAAGCAGCTGTCCAGCGGCCGCGGCAACCTGGTCGCCAGCGCCGAGCGCCTGCGCAAGCTGGGGGTGCGCAATAACAAGCAATTACAGCAGCATCTTAAACTGGGCGCGGCGGAAGACGAGGGCGCGGAAGGGGCGGAAGAGCCCGGTCCGGACTGACGGAAGTCCGTTGGAGATGACCGTTTCGTGATAGAATACGAGCTGTCATTACCTATGCTGGCCGCCCTGCGGCGGGCGCGTGAATGCACCCGCAATCGCAGCGCGGCCTGTTCATCCTTACGAATCAAGAAACTATGACCGATAACCAGTTCGCCAAGGAAACCATCCCCATCAGCCTCGAAGAGGAGATGCGCCGCTCTTATCTGGATTACGCGATGAGCGTGATCGTGGGCCGCGCCTTGCCTGATGTGCGCGATGGCCTGAAGCCGGTGCACCGTCGGGTGCTGTACGCCATGCACGAGCTGTCCAACGACTGGAACCGCGCGTACAAGAAATCGGCGCGTATCGTTGGCGACGTGATCGGTAAATACCACCCGCACGGCGATAGCGCGGTATACGACACCATCGTGCGTCTGGCGCAGGATTTTTCGCTGCGCTACCCCTTGGTGGATGGTCAGGGCAACTTCGGTTCGGTGGACGGCGACAACGCCGCCGCGATGCGGTACACCGAGATCCGCATGGCGCGCATCGCCCATGAGCTGCTGGCCGACATCGAGAAGGAAACCGTGGACTTCGGTCCCAACTACGACGGTTCCGAGCACGAGCCGCTGATTCTGCCGGCCAAGATCCCCAATCTGCTGATCAACGGTTCCTCCGGCATCGCCGTGGGCATGGCCACCAATATTCCGCCTCACAATCTGAACGAGGTGGTGGACGCCTGCCTGGCCTTGCTGGCCAACAGCGAGCTGACCATTGACGAGCTGATCGACATCATTCCGGCGCCGGACTTCCCCACCGCGGGCATCATCTACGGCACCGCCGGCGTCAAGGAAGGCTACCGCACCGGCCGCGGCCGCGTGATCATGCGCGCGCGCGTCCATTTCGAAGACATCGGCAAGGGCGACCGCCAGGCCATCATCGTCGACGAGATCCCGTACCAGGTGAACAAGGCGCGGCTGCTGGAACGCATCGGCGAACTGGTGCGCGACAAGCAGATTGAAGGCATTTCCGACCTGCGCGACGAGTCCGACAAGTCCGGCATGCGCGTGGTGATCGAGCTCAAGCGCGGCGAAATGCCGGAAGTGGTGCTCAACCACCTGTACAAGCTGACCCAGCTGCAAGACAGCTTCGGCATCAATATGGTGGCGCTGGTGGACGGCCAGCCGCGCTTGCTGAACCTGAAGCAGATCCTGGTGGAATTCCTGCGTCACCGCCGCGAAGTGGTGACCCGTCGCACCATCTTCGAACTGCGCAAGGCGCGCGAACGCGGCCACATCCTGGAAGGCCTGGCCGTCGCGCTGTCCAACGTCGACGAAATCATCGCGCTGATCAAGGCGTCTGAAACCCCGCCGCAAGCCAAGATCGCGCTGATGGAGCGCGAATGGCGTTCGCCGCTGGTGGAGGAAATGCTGTCCCGCGTGGATCAGGACAAGGCGCGCCCGGACGGGCTGGCGGAAGAGTTCGGCCTCAAGGCCAGCGGCTACCGCCTGTCCGACGCCCAGGCCCAGGCCATCCTGGAGATGCGCCTGCAGCGCCTGACCGGTCTGGAGCAGGACAAGATCGTCGCCGAATACCGCGACATCATGGCGGTGATCCTGGACCTCCTGGACATCCTGGCCAAGCCGGAGCGCATCAACCAGATCATCAGCGAAGAACTGACCGCCATCCGCGCCCAGTTCGGCGACGCGCGCCGTTCCGAGATCGAGCCTTTCGGCGGCGACATCAATATCGAGGACCTGATCACCCCGCAGGACATGGTGGTGACCATTTCCCATACCGGCTACATCAAGGCCCAGCCGATCGACGACTACAGCGCCCAGCGGCGCGGCGGCCGCGGCAAGCAGGCGGCGGCCACCAAGGACGACGATTTCATCGACACCTTGTTCGTGGCCAATACCCACGACTTCGTGCTGTGCTTCTCCAGCCGCGGCCGTTGCTACTGGCGCAAGGTTTACGATCTGCCGCAGGGCGGCCGTCAGAGCCGCGGCAAGCCCATGGTCAACGTGCTGCCGCTGGAAGAGGGCGAGAAGATCAACGCGCTGCTGCCGGTCAAGGAATTCCGCGACGACCAGTACGTGTTCATGGCCACCGCCGACGGCACCGTGAAGAAGACGCCGCTGCGCGCCTTCTCCAAGCCGCGCGCGGCCGGCATCATCGCCATCAATCTGGACGAAGGCAATTATCTGATCGGCGTGGCGCTGACCTGCGGCAAGAGCGTGGCCGGCCAGGGCGACGAGGATGACGAGGCCATCGTAGAAGAAGACATCGTGGTTGAAGGCGAGCTGATCGAGGACGGCCTGCCGGTCGAGGGCGATCAAGTGATGCTGTTCTCCGACGCCGGCAAATCGGTGCGCTTCAGCGAAAGCCAGGTGCGGCCGATGGGACGCACTTCCAGAGGCGTGCGCGGCATGAAGCTGGGCGAAGGCCAGAAGCTGATCTCCCTGCTGGTGACCAACTCCGAAGACCAGATGGTGCTGACCGCCAGCAACGGCGGCTACGGCAAACGCACCCGCACCGGCGACTTCCGCCTGACCAGCCGCGGCACCCAGGGCGTGATCGCCATGGACCTGACCGACAAGACCGGCTTCAAGCTGGTGGCCGCCAGCCTGGTGGAGGAAACCGACGACGTGATGCTGATCACCACCGGCGGCGTGCTGATCCGCACCAAGGTGGCCGAAGTGCGCGAAACCGGCCGTTCCGCCCAGGGCGTGCGCCTGATCAATCTGGACGAAGGCGAGCAGCTGATCGGCCTGGAGAAAGTGGCCGAGGGCGATAGCGACGACGAGGCGGACGCGCTGGAAGGCGAAGACGGCGTCGAAGCCGCCGATGAGGGCGGCGAGGCATGATTCCGACGCCGGCCAATCCCGAAGTGCTGGAGGCGATGAGCCAGCTTTTCGTCTCCTTTCCGCACTGTCGCGCCCTGGGTTTCCAGTACATCGGCACCGAGGGGCGCCGGCCCACTCTGAAAGTGGACTGGCGCGAGGACTTGGTCGGCAATCCGGTCACCGGCATCCTGCACGGCGGGGTGATCACCTCGCTGGTGGACACCTGCAGCGCGGTGTCGGTGACGGCGCATCTGCCGGAGATGGAAACCATCGCCACGCTGGATCTGCGCATCGACTACCTGAAGGCGGCCACGCCGGGCAAGCCCATCTTCTGCCGGGCGGAATGTTATCGCCTGGCCAGCCAGATCGCCTTTACCCGCGCCGTGTGCTACCACGAATCGCCCAGCGATCCGATCGCCCACGGCGTGGCCACCTTCATGCGCGAATCCAGCCGCACGCCGATGTTGCCGGAGGCCGCCGCATGAGCCGCTTCATGGAACGTTTCAACGCGCTGCGCGATCAAAAAGCCTATGCGCTCATCGTGGAAGAGCTGCCCTACATCAAGTTGATGGGGTGGAGCTGGGCGAGGACGAGGCCGGCGAGCTGTTGTTTCAGCTGCCCTTTGCCGAGCGCAACGTCGGCAACACCGCCTTGCCGGCGCTGCACGGCGGGCTGATCGGCGGCTTTCTGGAAAGCTCGGCGATGCTGCACCTGATGTGGAACCGGGAATCGCTGGAAACGCCGAAAATCGTCGATTTCTCGCTGGACTATCTGCGTCCGGGCCGGCCGCAAACCCTGTACGCCAAGTGCGAGATCACCAAGCAGGGCAAGCGGGTGGCCAATGTGCTGATCGAAGCCTGGCAAGAAGACCGGCGAAAGCCGGTTGCCGTGGCGAGAGCCCACTTCCTGCTCAGTCAGTAAGCTATAACAAAGGCCCGGCGCTTAGCGATCGGGCCTTGTCGCATACCAAGGCCCGAAAGTTCGCCGGTGCGGGCGCCAAGGGCCGTCAACGCAAATAGAGGATGAACATGGCCAAAGTGTACAACTTCTCCGCCGGCCCCGCCGTGCTGCCGCACCAGGTGCTGGCCGAAGCGCAAAGCGAAATGCTGGACTGGCACGGCTCCGGCATGTGCGTGATGGAAATGAGCCATCGCGGCAAGGAGTTCATGGAGATCATCCATGACGCCGAGCACGATCTGCGCGAGCTGATGGGCATTCCCGCCAACTACAAAGTGCTGTTCCTGCAAGGCGGCGCCTCGCTGCAGTTTTCCCAGGTGCCGCTGAATCTGCTGGGCGAGCGCGACAGCGTGGACATTGTCAACACCGGCCACTGGTCCAAGCTGGCGATCAAGGAAACGCGCCGCTACGCTAAGGTGAACGTGGCGGCCAGCAGCGAAGACCGCAATTTCGCCTACGTGCCGGACGAAGCCGGCTGGCAGCGCGATCCCAAGGCGGCCTATCTGCATTACACCTCCAACGAGACCATAGGCGGCCTGCAATTCCCCTTCGTGCCGCAAAGCCTGCCGGACGTGCCGCTGGTCTGCGACATGTCCTCGGACTTCCTGTCGCGGGAAGTGGATGTCAGCCAGTTCGGCCTGATCTACGCCGGCGCGCAGAAAAACATCGGCCCGTCCGGCCTGGTGGTGCTGATCGTGCGCGAAGACCTGCTGGGCAAGGCGCGGGCCGATCTGCCCACCATGCTCAACTACCAGGTGCACGCCGACGCCGATTCCATGTACAACACGCCGCCCACCTTCCCGATCTACATCTCCGGCCTGGTGTTCAAATGGCTGAAGGAGCAGGGCGGCGTCAAATCCATCGCCACCCGCAACGAGGAAAAGGCCGGCTTGCTCAATCATGTGATCGAGTCCAGCGGCGGCTTCTACCACACTCATATCGACGCGCCGTTCCGCTCGCGGATGAACGTGGTGTTCCGCTTGAAGGAAGAAGCGCTGGAGGAGACCTTTTTGCTGGAAGCGCGCAAGAACGGCCTGATCCAGCTGAAAGGACACCGCGCGGTGGGCGGCATCCGCGCCTCCATCTACAACGCGATGCCGATCGAGGGCGTCAAATCGCTGGCCAACTTTATGCAGGACTTCGCCCGCATGCACGGCTGAGCCGTCGCGCACGCCTTCCAGCCCGCCGTCAGGCGGGCTTTTTCATGGCGGAGGCGAACGAAGCCGCCGCGCCGCGGTCTATCCCCGGTCGCCGCCGAATGGCCGGCGGCCGGCAGCCAAGAACAGGAGTGAAATGATGAAATCCGCCGTATTCGCCGTACTGGCCCTGAGCAGCGCGGCCGCGCTGGCCAAACCGCTGACCTTGCCGGAGATCCCGGCCGGACAGCGCCAGATCGTCAACTACGTCTGCGCCGACGGCGCCAAGCTGACGGTCAAGTATTACAACGTCAAGAACGGCCAGAGCTTCGCCGTATTGCCGATCAAGGGCAAGACCATGCTGCTGAGCAATGTGCTGTCCGGTTCCGGCGCAAAATACGCGGCCGAGCAATACAGCTGGTGGACCAAGGGGCCGGAAGGCTCGCTGCGCGACGAAATCGCCGACAAGGCCTTGCTGGAAGACTGCAAGGAAAGCCGCCGCTAAGGGCCGGGCCTCCGACGCGCGGCAGATTGTAAACAGGTTCTAAGGCGCCGCGTCGGCGTCGGACGCCGCCGCCCGCGCGGCGTCCAGTTCCGGGCGCAGCAGAAACTCGCGCAGCGGCATCGGCCGCGCAAACAGATAGCCTTGCAGCCAGCCCACGTCCAGGCGGGTCAGGTAGGCGCGCTGGGCCTCGGTTTCCACCCCTTCCGCCACGATTTCCAGTTTCAATTTGTGCGCCAGTTCCGCCACGCTGTCGACAATGTGGCTGGACGGCGCGTCCGCGCCTATGCTGGCGGTGAAGCTCTTGTCTATCTTGATGCCGTCCAGCGGCAGCTGTTGCAGATAGACCAGGCTGGAATGGCCGGTGCCGAAATCGTCTATCGCGATCTTCACCCCCAGCTCGCGCAGCCGCGCCAGCCGCGCGCAGGCCTCCGGCGTGGGCTCCACCATCTCTCTTTCCGTCAGCTCCAGCACCAGATTCAGCCCCCCGGGCGGGAAGTGGGCGAGAAATTGCCGGCAGTCCCCCAGCAAGACGTCGTCGCGCAGATGAGCGGCGGTGATGTTGATGCCCAGGTGAAATTGAGGCGGCAGCCGGCTCCGTCCCAGGGTCCGCGCCAGTTGGCGCATCATCTGCCGCGTCATCGGCACGATCATGCCGCAATCCTCGGCGCGCGGAATGAACAGGTCCGGCCGGATCAGGCCGTCGCGCGGATGGCGCCAGCGCATCAGCGCCTCCGCGCCTTGCCAGCCCAGCCCGTCCGAGCGCACCACCGGTTGCAAAAAGGGCTCGAACTCGCCGTTGTCCAGCGCGCGCTGCAATTCCACGGTGGGCGAGGCCGGCCGGTTCAGCTGCCAGCGCAGCGCGGCGGCCAGCACCAGGCCCAGGGCCGCCATGCTGAGAAACACCAGCTCGTAGCTGTTGGCCATCTGGCGGTACAGGTCGCGGTGGTTGAAGCCGCTGATCACGGCATAGGGGTGGCGGGGGAGGCGCGTTCTATGGTGAGCAGATCGAAGGACGGGCTGGGGTTGAGGTGCACCGCGTGGTCCGGCCCTATCCAGTGCGGACCTACGCGCATATAGACCGGACTGTAGTCGCTGGCCATGTCCAGGCTGAACTGCAGATGCACGCCGTCGATGGCGATGTAGATGGCCGTCGGACCCGCTTGCTTGCGGTAGATGATCAAGGGCCGGTCCGGCGTCAGCTCGTTGCCGGACATCAGGCGCAGTTCGGTGGCCGACCGCGGCGTGTCCGGCGGCGAAATCTGCCGGTGGTAGACGCCGAACAGCGAGGAGCAATAGAGAATGCCGTCGCGTTCCAGGGTGACGCTGCGGATGAAGGGCACGATGGTGACTTGTTTGCGCAGCGCCTGTTCAATCCGCGAACACGGCTGGCCGGTCAGCGGGGCGACGGTGACGGTGGCCTGCTCCGCGTAGTCCAGCATCAGATCCAGCATGTTTTCCGCCTGGCTCGTCTGCAGGGTGGCCTGCTGCCGCAGCCGGTTGCTCTCCTGCCAGTAAACGATGGGGGTGATCACGGCCAGCGGCAGGAGCGCGGCGACGCCGATCAACAGCCAGCGGCTGATGCGGGCGGGCAGGGTGAGGCGGCGGGACATCATGGCGCGGATGCGGAAGTCGGCATGGTTCATGATATACGAGGGCCACCGCCGTTGCCGGGCCGGCTAGCGCTCCGCCGCTTCCGGCTGCGACAGGTAGACCAGGCTGAGCAGGATGAAGCCGATGAAGGCGTAGGCCTTCATCTGGCCGTTCCACTGGCTGGCCCACATCGCGAAGTATTCTCCGCCTATCACCGCGAAGCCGGTGTACCAGACCAGCAGCGCCGGAACGCAGCCCAGCGTGAACAGCGTCTTGCCGCGCAGATAGGCGTCCTCGCGTCCGCATAGCGCGCCGCGCAGCATGGCGCCGCCGCCCCAGGCGCAGATCAGGCCGAACAGCAGCTCGCCGGCGATGATGGCCAGATAGGCGGCCTGCTGCAAGCCGGGATCGGTGATGGCTCGGCTTTTCAGCGCGTGGCCGTTAAACCAGGGTTCCATGCCGTCCATGGCCAGCACATGGCGGACGAACTGCCAATTGCTGTCGTAGTCCAGCATATTGCCGCTGGCCGCCAGCAGGCCGAACAGGGCGATGGAGAGCGCGAGCAGGCTTTTCAGGCCTTGCTGGGCGCGGCGCAAAGAGGGCAGATGCATGGGATTTCCTTATCGTGAGGGATGGGGCGATTGTGCCAGCGCGGCAAGACGCTGGGAATGGCCGGCGCCGGCATAAAAAAACCCCGCGCAAGCGGGGTTGGGACGGCTTTGGACGCACTGGCTTAGAACCAGCGGCCGTAGCGTTTGATGTAAAGGGTTTTGACGATCTGGGTCAGCGTCATATAGCCCATCATGGTCGCCAGCAACCACCAGAAGTAGCTGGGGTCCAGCTTGATGAAGCCGATGCTGTCCGCCAGCGGCGAGAACGGCAGGTAGCAGCCGATGGCGATGGCCACCGAGGTGGACAGCAGGACCGGCAACGAGGCGGTGCTTTGCAGGAAGGGGATCTTGCGCGTGCGCAGCATGTGCACCACCAGGGTCTGCGACACCAGGCCTTCGATGAACCAGCCGGAGTGCATGATGCTGGCGCCGCCGTCGCTGACGCCATGAGCCAGGCCGGCGTAGTAGGCCGCGCCGGCGCCGAACACCGTCCACATCAGCGTGTAGGTGGTGATGTCGAACACCGAGGAGGTGGGGCCCAGCCACAGCATGAAGCGCTTGATGTTGTTGGCTTCCCACTTGCGCGGCTTCTTCAGGAACTCCGGATCCATCTTGTCCCAGGGCAATACCATCTGCGATACGTCGTAGACCAGGTTCTGGATCAAGAGGTGCATCGCCAGCATCGGCTCCCAAGGCAGCCAGGCCGAGGCCACCAGCACCGAGAACACATTGCCGAAATTGGAGCTGGCGGTCATGTTCAGGTACTTGAGGATGTTGCCGAAGGTTTCCCGGCCCTTGATCACGCCTTCTTCCAGCACCATCAGGCTCTTTTCCAGCAGGATGATGTCGGCGGTTTCCTTGGCGATGTCCGCGCCGCTGTCCACCGAGATGCCGACGTCGGCGTCGCGCAGCGCCGGCGCGTCGTTGATGCCGTCGCCCAGGAAGCCCACGGTGTGGCCGTTGGCCTGCAGGGCCTTGACCACGCGGGACTTCTGCAGCGGAGTCAGCTTGGCGAAGATGGTGGTGTGTTTGACCGCGCTGCACAGCGCCACGTCGTCCATCGCCTCGATGTCCTTGCCGATCAAGGGCACGCCGGGGCTGAGGCCGACGTCGCGGCACACTTTGGCGGTGATGATGGGATTGTCGCCGGTCAGCACCTTGACCGCCACGCCGTATTCCTTCAGCGCGCGGATGGCCGGCGCCGCGGAGTCCTTGGGCGGATCCAGGAAGGTCAGGAAGCCGCGCACCACCAGCTGGGCCTCGTCATTGGTCTTGTAGTTGCGCTTGGCTTCTTCGGCGGGGATGTCGCGGGTGGCGACCAGCAGCACGCGGTAGCCTTCGGCGTTGTAGTCCTGGCTGCGCTTGAGCAGGGCGGCGCGCTCCTCGGCGGTCAGCGGCTTGATCTGCGAACCGTCCTGAACATGGCTGGAGACGGCCAGCATTTCCTCCACCGCGCCTTTGGAGATCATCAACTGGCGGCCGCGCTGGTTTTCCACGATCACGGACAGGCGGCGGCGTACGAAATCGAACGGCATTTCGTCCACCTTGTTATAGCCGTCCGGCTTGACCCGGCTGCCCAGTTCGTCCGCGTGCTCCACCACGGCAATATCCATCAGGTTCTTCATGCCGCTCTGGTGGAAGCTGTTCAGCCAAGCCAGTTGCAGCACGCCTTCGTCTTTGAGCCCATGGATATTGTAATGGTGTTCCAGGATGATCTTGTCCTGGGTCAGGGTGCCGGTCTTGTCGGTGCACAGCACGTCCATCGCGCCGAAGTTCTGCACCGAGTTCAGCCGCTTGACCACCACCTTGCGCCGCGCCATCGCCACCGCGCCCTTGGCCAGGTTGGCGGACACGATCATCGGCAGCATTTCCGGGGTCAGACCCACGGCCACCGCCAGCGCGAAGGTGAGGGCGGACATCCAGTCGCCCTTGGTCAGGCCGTTGATCATGAACACCACCGGCACCATCACCAGCATGAAGCGGATCAGCAGCCAGGATACGCTGTTGACGCCGCGGTCAAAGCTGGTTTCCACGCGCTTGTGGCTGACCACGCTGCGCGCCAGCGAACCGAAATAGGTGTCGGTGCCGGTGGCCACCACGATGGCGGACGCCTTGCCGCTGACCACATTGGTGCCCATGAAGCAGACATTGGGCAGGTCCAGCAGATCGGCGTCGCCCTTGGCCTGGCCGTTGGCGGATTTCTCGGCCACCGCGCCCAGGGTGTCGTACTTCTCCACCGGCAGCGCTTCGCCGGTCAACACCGCCTGGCTGATGAACAGATCGCGGGATTCGATCAGCTTGATGTCGGCCGGAATCATGTCGCCGGCCTGCAGATGGACGATGTCGCCCACCACCAGCTCGCTCATCGCGATTTCCTGGCGGATCGGGCTGCTGCCGTTGGCCGGGCGCCGCTGCGCGGTGGCGGTGTTGCGCACCAGCGATTTCAGCTTTTCCGCCGCCTTGGCGGAGCGGAATTCCTGCCAGAAACGCAGCAGGCCGCTGATGCCGACCATGGTCAGCAGGATGATGATGCCGGTCCATTCCTCGTCGCCGGGGCTGGCGAAATAGACATCGGTGAAATAGCTGATGGCGGCCAGCACCATCAGCACCACGACAAAGGGATTCTTGAACGCTTGCGCCAGCTGGATCAGCGGGTGCGGAGCCTTGTCGTGGGCCACCTCGTTGGGTCCGAACTGGGCGTAGCGCTGATGCGCCTCCGCCATGGTCAGACCGTCCTGGTGGCCGCGCACGCGTTGCAAGGTTTCTTCCACGGAGCTTTCGGCTTCCTGTACCGCGCGGATAACCGGTTTTTCCTGTTTTGCGCCTGGGGTGGCGACATAGCCTTTCAGCTTGTGTCGGCTGCTAGTGTGTTTCGTCATTGTTTCGTCTCCTGCGCGCCTGTTTCGCGCAGAGCGGTCGGGCCTGTGTTCAGGCCGGCCTGGTGTCTGGCGGACGCAGCACGGCGGGTGTTGCGGATGTTCCGGGTTGTTGTTTTGCGCCCGCCTGCGTTGTTGTCGGTGTGTGCAGGGCGGGCGGTAGCGGGTAACTGTCGTCGGTCATGGTGTTTCCTTCGTGTGGGCTTGAAGCCCGCGCCGCCGCGGCTGGGCGGCGCGGGAGGGTGAATCAGGATTGGGCCAGCGGACGGACTCCGGCGGACCACTCGGGCCGGACCTGGCCGGGCAGGATGTCCAGCCGGACCCGGGCCAGCGGCAGGTTGCCGAGCCGCTGCATGACGGCTTCCAGGAAATGCATGGAGGCGTCGCCGCGGGAACGGAACTCGGTGGCCAGCATCCAGTTGGCCGGCGCGCCGGAGGCGTGGCATTCGCCGGCCAGCAGGGTTTCGTTCCAGCTGGACACTTTCAGCCCGTGGCCTTGGGCGGCGGCGCGGATTTCCCGGCGCGCGGCCTTGACCGCTTGCGTGGGGCAGATGACCGACAGTTGATAGCGCTGCGGCCGGATGTTGTGGCGGATGATGTCGTTCATGGCGATCTCCTTGCGATCCGGCTTCCGTCGCGTGCGGACGTGCCGGCCCCTGCCTGGCGGCATGCGATGACAGGGTTGTTTTTGACGGTGGCGAGGCGCGCGGGCCTATCCCGCCGCCGTCAGGCGGAGGAGATCAGGCGGTGCGGGCGGCCTCGGGTCTGCAAGATCGGGGTTCCGGTTCTTCAGACATGGCTGGCCTTTCTTGGCGGTGGGGTTGAACTCAATGGACGCTCAGGCGCTGGCCGCCCAGCGACGGGGCGTGGCCCGCGTCTCCGGCTTGCGGCGTCCCCAGCGGACGCGGTGAATCTCCGGCATCTTGCTCAGGCGCAGCGCCATTTCATTGAAGGCGCGGCGCAGGGCGACCGGGCAATCCAGGCGCACGCTCAGGCAGGCTTGTCCGGAGGCGGCGGCCGGGGTGATGGCGACGTGGGTCGCCGCCAGGCCCAGGGTGTGCATTTCCCAGAATAGTTGTTTGCGCAGCGCGGTAATGACCGGGATGTCGCAAATCACATTCAGGTGGCAGCTGGTTTCGTCTTGGCGTTTGCTTGGATTGCGCGCGAGATAATTGAATAACCAAGCCAGTTTATTGTGGCGCATATTTCACTCCCTCATTTTCATTTTGAAAATGCGACGGACAGCATTATTCCCTTTCTGTGTTTTATAGACGCAGAAATAAAAATAATTTAATGGTCGATTGCGATGGTCGGCGGCGGCTAATTGGCCGGTCCCGTTGTCGCAATAAGGGAGGGGCTCAGATCAGCAATTCGCCAAGGGCCGGCGCGGTCGCGGTTCAGGGTCTTCTATCAACATCGGAACCTCCTGCTGGCTGGCAGCGTTTGCGTTTAGTAGGATCGCGCGGACATGGCCGCGCGCGGGAAGTCGGGGTGGGTTCAGTGCGCCAAATGGGCCCGTTGGGCCAGCAAAAAGGCGCGGTTGGGCACGCGCGGGCGCTGCGCGTGGCGCGCCCAGTGAACCCGGTTGACCTGGGGCAGCTGGCAAAAATGCGCGGCTAGCTGGTTCAGGCAACGGCTGGCCACGTCCGGACAGGCGAAGAGCACGCTCAGACAGGCCAGGTCGTTGTCGCCGGCGGTCAGGGCGATGCGTTCCACCTCCAGACCGCGGGCGTGCAATTGCTTGGCCGCTTGCACGCGCAGCATGGTCAGGTCCGCATGGACGCAAAAAATGTTCAACTGGTAAACGGCGGCCGGGGCGGTGGTTTTGCCTGGGCGCAGCAGGGCTGCCAGTTTAGTGATCAAGCGCATGATGATTCCTCCCATTGGCGATGCAAGGAGGACGCGACGAAATCCGAAGGCAAACGCCGTCAAAGGGAATCCGTGCGCAATCAGGCGGCAAGCCGCCTGCGCGGCGCGAATCTGGGGATGTCTGAAAAGCTTGGCCGTTCGGCCTGGGTCCGGCTCGCACTGGGCCGCGCGCTAGGCGGGTCGCTGATATGCGTTGTTGCCGAATTTTAGACACCACACCCTGTCATTGCAGGATGTGGCAGAGAAAAGGTTCTGCTAAATCCTGCAAGACGGCGTTGCGATACAAGATCGACTACTTCCGTCGTTGTCCACGATGAACCTTTGCAGTATTTGAGATGCCCGGATTATAGGGGGCTTTACGAGGATAGGCAATCCTGAATCAAACTTTTTTACATTTTTGTGTGCGGCGCAACACTAAATAAGCCATGGGCATGGGGTGGAATGAAAAACGGTGTCGCATTGCCTGAAGCCGGGTCTTCATGCGGTGGATATTCGCCGTTTATTAATATAAGAAACGGTTCAAAGTCTCGCGAGCCAGAGCAAGACAAGGCGAAAACGAGCGTAAGAGCGGAGTTGCTCGTGGCGCATGAGCCTGTTGAGCTCGCACTCACCCTGCAAGGCTTCACGAAGCGCGGCAGACTTGGAGCCGGTTTTAGCAGGAATCAATCGTCGCCGTAAGCGTAAGGCCCGCCTTTTTCCAGCGCGGCCCGATAGGCCGGCCGCGCATGGACGCGGCGCAGGAAGTCCAGCGCATGCGGATGTTCCCGATTCAGATAACCGCGCGCGCGCGCGGCTTCCAGCGGAAAACTCATCTGGATGTCGGCGGCGCTGAAGACGGGGCCGGCGAACCAGCCGTGGCGGGCCAGGCAGCGGTCGGCATGGCTGAGCAGCGCGTCCAGCTGCGGTTGCAGATAGGCGCGGCGGACGCCGGCGGCCAGTTTGCGCGCCAGCGGCCGCAGCAGCCAAGGGACCGGCGGCCGGTCCAGCCGCGAGAACACCAGGCTCATCACCAAGGGCGGCATCAGCGAGCCTTCGGCGTGGTGCAGCCAGAACAGGTAATCGCTGTGCTCCGGCGCGCCGGCGGCGGGCTTGAGCCGGCCTGAGCCGTAGGTGTCCACCAGGTAGTCGACGATGGCGCCGGATTCGGCCAGGGTCAGCTCGCCGTCGCTGATCACCGGGGACTTGCCCAGAGGGTGCACCGCCTTGAGTTCCGGCGGGGCGAGCAGGGTGAGCGGGTCGCGCTGGTAGTGCTGAATGCGGTAGTGCAGGTTCAGCTCCTCCAGCAGCCAGAGCACGCGTTGCGAGCGGGAATTGTTCAAGTGGTGGACGGTGATCATGGGCGGGTTCTTCCATTGCGCCGGAGCGCGCTAGATGGGCAGCCGGCTGCCGGCCTTGACTTCGCGCAGCGCCAGGCTGGAGTGGATGGAGTGCAGGCCCGGGGTGCGGCGCAGCACGGTTTCGATGAAGTCGCTGTACGCGTCCAGATTGGGCGCGACCACTTGCAGCAGATAGTCGGCGTCACCGGTGATCTTGTGGCAGGACAGCACCTCCGGGCGCTCCCGCATCCGGTCTTCAAAACGATTGGGCGCGTCGTCGGCGTGCTGGCCGAAGCTGAGCCGGACAAAGGCCAGCACATCATAGCCCAGCTTGCGGCGGTCCAGATTGGCCTGGTAGTCCTTGATGTAGCCGGCTTCCTCCAGCCGCTTCAGCCGCCGCCAGCAGGGGGTGACACTGAGGGACAGCCGTTCGGCCAACTTGGGATTGGACATCGCTCCGTCCTGCTGCAGCAAGCGTAACAGAGTCAGATCCGTATCATCCAGCGGAGTTTTGAGTCTATTCATGCTCAATAATCGCTTTCAATATTGCTTTCTTGCTCCAGATTAGCGCCGAAGGCGGGGCAAAAGCAAAACTATTCCAGCGGCCGCGGCGCATACTGGGGCCTTGCCTTATTCAAGCGAGAAACGAGGAGGGACGGCGATGTTGACGATTTACAGCGACGCGCACCATCTGCACCATGGTTGCGAGTTGAAAGACGGGGTCTTGATGCCCTGTTTTGAGCAGCCGGGGCGCGCCGACACCATCTTGGCGCGAGTGAGGGCGACGGGGCTGGGCCCGGTGGCCGCGCCGAGCGAATACGACAGCGAACGTTACGCCCGCGTGCACAGCCGGCGCTATGTACGTTTTCTGGAACGGGCCTGGGACGAATGGACCGCTACCGGCCGCAGTCATGACGCCTTGCCGCTGATCTGGCCGGTGCGCGATCTGCGCGGCGACATCGAACCCGAATTCATCGACGGCAAGCTGGGTTTTTACGCGATGGACGCCGGGGTGGCGATCACCGCCGGCACCTGGAGGGCGGCGCGTGCCAGCGCCGACGTGGCCTTGACCGGCATGGACGCCTTGCTGGCGGGAGAGAAAAGCGCCTTCGCGCTGTGCCGCCCGCCCGGCCACCACGCGGCCGCCGAGTATATGGGCGGCTACTGCTATCTGAACAACGCGGCGATCGCGGCGCAGTCCTGCCTGGACGGCGGCGCGGCCAAGGTGGCCTTGCTGGACGTGGACTACCATCACGGCAACGGCGGGCAGAGCATTTTTTACGAGCGCGACGATGTGATGTTTCTGTCCTTGCACGGCGATCCCAAATCTTCCTACCCGTATTTTTCCGGCCATCGCGACGAGCGGGGGCGGGGCGCCGGCCTGGGCTTCAATCACAATTACCCGCTGCCGCACGGCACCGGCTGGCTGGCCTACGGCGAAGCCTTGCGCCACGCTTGCGGGCAAATAGCCGCTTATGCGCCGGACGCGCTGGTGGTGTCGCTGGGCGTGGACACCTTCAAGGATGATCCGATCAGCCAGTTCCGCCTGGAGAGCGAAGACTTCCTGCGCCTGGGCGCATGCATCGCCGAGCTGGGCCTGCCGACGCTGTTCGTGATGGAGGGCGGTTATATGGTGGACGATATCGGCGTCAACGCGGTGAATGTGTTGACGGGCTTCCAGGCGGGCGGCGTAGGCGTTTGACCTGGGTCAGCCCGGCGGCGAATAAATCGCCGGGCCGCCTGCCGGCAAGCCGAACTTGTGAAAAAAATGTAAAAAGCATAGAGTGGCGGGTGTAAAATTGCTTACACCCGACAACTTCAGAGTTATTTCTCATGAAAAGCGGCCATCCCGACTCCGCAGATCGAAGTCCCAGCGCGTTTTATCAGCATTTTTCGCCCAACCTGCCCCTGGCGGGCAAACGCCATGTCAAATGGCGGCTCAGCGCCCGACAGGAGGAAGTCTTGTTGCATGCGGCGTTGATCGCCTGTATCGCGCTGGTGGGGCTGTTCGCCTATCTACGTCACTAAGCGCCCGTTCCAAGGAATCCATTCAAAGTCCGCCGCGCTTCGTGAGGCGTGGCGTGGCGCGGCGAGCGCCGGCGTTCGGCATGCTCGCGCGCCCCTCGTACATTCCGCTTCTTCAGCCGCAACGCCTTGTCTAGCTTTAGCTAGCGAGATCGTAAACACGTTCCAAGGCCCGCCGGCAAAGCCTTATCCTGCGTTGCGCAGCGCGAGGCGGGGCGGATTTTGAACGGCTTCTAAGCCGGCTGCGCCTGTTCCGCGAGATCGATTTCGCGTCGCAGCTGTTTCAGCGTCGGCGTCACGATGGCGATGAAGCTGGCCTCGCGCAGCCGGCGCTGCGCCGAATGCGACAGCAGAAAGCCGGCCGCGCCGGCGTGCAGCTGAGCCGACATCGCCGCGCGAAGACACAATTCGCCCACCGCGGCGCGCAAGCGCAGCACGCTCAAGGGTTGAACCTGGCCCGCCTCGGCCTGAGGCGCCAGCGTTTTCGCCTCGCGCCACAAACCGGCCAGTTCGGCCGCCAGATCCTGATACGAGTGGTCCAGCCAGCGATTCTGCTCGCCGTCGCGCAGATTGGCTTCCTGGATGTCGTCCAGGCAGCCTTGCACAATGCCCAGGCCCGCCGCCGCCTGCGCCAGCACGAAGCCGGGGCGGACGCGCCGTATGAAGGCGGCGAAGTCGGCCGGTTCCGCCGCCACTCGCTCGGCGGGCACCAACACCTTGTCCAGCCTCACGCTCAACGTGCGGGTGCCGGCCATGCCGGCGGTGGGCGGCCCGTCGCAGAGCCGTACCCCCGGCGCGTCGCAATCGGCGACGAAGACCAGCTTGCCGCCGTCCGAGGCGGCCGCCGCCGCGGCGAACACATGGCCGCCGCCGATATTGGACACCCAGGGCAGATCGCCGGATATCCGGTACCCGCTGGGGCAAGGTTCGGCATGCAGCCGCAGCGGCTCAAGGCCGGCCAGGTGCTTGATGGCGTTGGACAGGCCGGGGCCGCCCAGGCGCCGGCCCGCGGCCAGTTCCGTCATCAGCGATCTCAGCTCCGCCCGCGGCGCCGCGTGGCGCAGCAGCCATACGCTGGCGCTCTGGCACCAGGCTAGAAAGGCGGTGCTGCCGCAAACCGCGCCGACTTCGGCGATGGCCGCCATTGCCGCGGCCAGGCCCGGCCCGTCGCCGGCTTCCGTCGGCAACAGGGCCGCGTAGGCGCCGTCTTCGCCCAGGCCGCGCAATATCTCCTCCGGATAATGTCCTTGCTGGTCGATGGCGGCGGCCAGCGGCGACAGTTGCAGGCGGACGCGTTGGTCTACGCGGCGGAGCAGGGCGAGGGATTCGGCTTGGTGCATGGCGCGGGGAGGGGCGTGGTTGATTTCAGCGGCATTCTGGGCGGGATAGACGGCGCTGTCTATGTGTACAGCATGACATCTGTCCCTGCCGATTGAGCGCGCGGCGGAACTTGTCCGCGCCATCGCGGCTCTATCTTTTTTTTCATTGACACCGTTCCCGCCGCGCTTTGGCGCGGGCAGTTCATAAGCGCGGAACGGGGAAAGGTTCCGATGAGCGCATCTCCCATTCTATCTCTTGGCCTGCTGCTGGCCGCGCTAGGCCTGGCAGGCCCCAGTCTGGCGCTGGACCTGGACCTCAAGCCGACGCCGCCCGAAACGGCGAGCCCCGCGGCCAAGCCGCCGCCGGGCTGGAGCCTGGGCTACGACAGCAAACGCTTCAGCTATCCGCCGTCCGAGCGCACCCGCCTGCTGGCGGACCAGGCGCTGCGCAGCAAGCAAGAGCCCAAGACGCCGGTGGACTGCCAAAGCCATCCCGGCTATGCCTATTGCCAGCCCAAGGGCGCCGAGCGCGCCTACGCCTCCGCGCCGCCCCAGCCCATGGGCAGCGCCAAGCTTTGCGATCAGGACCCCTATTCGCCGCAATGCGCGGACAGCGCCTTGCAGCTGCATACCCGCAACAGCAATTGCGCGCCGGACGACAGAAACTGCCAGGGGCTGGGTCTCAGCCTCAAGTGGGGCGACTGAGCCGAGGCCCGGGACTGGACGGGACGCGGCAAGCCGGTAAACTGCCGGGCATTGAACCCACTCAGTGGCCGGCATGCGCATCCTCCATACCTCGGACTGGCACTTGGGCCAGCATTTCATCGGCAAAACCCGCCTGGCGGAGCACCAGGCCTTCATCCACTGGCTGCTGGAGCAGGCCGACGTCCACCGGGCCGACGTCGTGCTGGTGGCCGGCGACATTTTCGACACCGGCGCGCCGCCCAGTTACGCGCGCGAACTCTACAACGGCCTGATCGCCGCCGCTCATCGCGCCGGCGTGCAACTGGTGCTGCTGGGCGGCAATCACGACTCCGTGGCCACGCTGGCGGAAAGCCGCGCGCTGCTGTCCTATCTGTCAGCCAGCGTGGTGCCGGCCCTGAGCGAGGACCCGGCCGATCAGGTCCTGATGCTCAAGCGCCGCGACGGCGAGCCGGGCGCGCTGCTGTGCGCTTTGCCCTATATCCGCCCGCGCGACGTGCTGCGCAGCCAGGCCGGCCAGAGCGCCGAGCAAAAGCAGCAATCCTTGCAGGACGCCATACGCGAACGCTACCGGCAGGTGTACGAGCAAGCGCTCCGCCGCCGCGAACAATTGGGCCTGTCCCTGCCCATCGTCGCCAGCGGCCACCTGACCACGGTGGGCGCCAGCGCCAGCGAATCCGTGCGCGAAATCTACGTCGGCGCGCTGGAAGCCTTTCCCAGCAACGCCTTCCCGCCGGCCGACTACATCGCCCTGGGCCACATCCACCGGCCGCAGAAAGTGGGCGGCCACGAGCACATCCGCTACAGCGGCTCGCCCATCCCGCTGAGCTTCGACGAAGCCGGCCAGGGCAAGGAAGTGTTGCTGGCGGAGCTGGACGAGCAGGGCCTAGGCTCCGTCCGGCCGCTGGCGGTGCCTTGCTTCCAGCCCTTGCGTTCCGTGCGCGGCAGCCTGGCGCAGTTGCCGGCGCTGTTGGCGCAGGCGGCGGAGGCCGGCAGCGCGGAACGGCCGGTCTGGCTGGAGATCGTGGTCAGCGCCGACGACTACCTGAGCGATCTCTCCGCCCGCGCGCAGGCGCTGTGCGCCGACCTGCCGCTGGAGCTCTTGCGCGTGCGGCGCGACCGCGGGCAGGCCGCCTCAGGGCTGGCCTCGACCGCCGGCGAAACTCTGGACGAACTGACGCCGCTGGACGTGTTCGAGCGCCGGCTGGCGCTGGAAACCCTTGATCCGCCGCTGCAGGAGCAACTGCGGCTGCGCTATCGCGAAACCCTGGCCGCCTTGCGGGAGGAACAGGCATGAAGATACTGAGCCTGCGCCTGAAAAACCTCAACTCGCTGCAAGGCGAATGGAAGCTGGATTTCAGCGCCGAACCCTTCGCCGGCAGCGGCTTGTTCGCCATCACCGGTCCCACCGGGGCCGGCAAATCCACCTTGCTGGACGCCATCTGCCTGGCGCTCTACCACAAGACGCCAAGGCTGGACGCCGTGACCCAGGGTAGCAACGACATCATGAGCCGGCACACCGCGGACTGCCTGGCGGAGGTGGAGTTCGAAGTCAAAGGCCGGCGTTACCGCGCCTTCTGGAGCCAGCGCCGCGCCCGCGACAAGCCGGACGGCGCGCTGCAAGCGCCCAAGGTGGAGCTGGCCGACGCCGACGGCGAGATCCTCAGCAGCCAGGTGGCGGACAAGCTCAAGCGCGTCGAAGCCATCACCGGCCTGGATTACGAACGCTTCACCAAGTCCATGCTGCTGGCGCAAGGCGGTTTCGCCGCCTTTCTCAACGCCGACGCCAACGCGCGCGCGGAACTGCTGGAAGAACTGACCGGCAGCGAAATCTACGGCTTGATCTCGCAACAGGTGTTCGAGCGCGCCCGCGACGCGCGCCAGACCCTGGAGCAATGGCAGGCGCGCGCCGACGGCGTGGAGCTGCTGGAACCGGAGCGGCGCGCGGACATGGAGGCCAGGCTGGCCGCGCTGGGCGCGGCCTCGCGCCAGGCGCAGGCGGACTGGGAGCTGGCGCGCAAGCAATGGCAGTGGCGCGAAGCCCTTGAACAGGCGCGGCGGCAGAGCGCGGACGCCGACGAGGCGTGGCGGCGGGCCAGCGAGCAGGAGGCGCGGGCGGAGCCGGAACTGGCGTGTTTGCGCCGCGACGAGCCGGCGCGGCGCATCCTGCCGCAATGGCGGGAAACGGAGCAGGCGCGGGCGGAGCTGCTGCGTCTGAGCGCGGAAAGCCAGGCGCTTGGCCATGCGCAAGCGGCGCGGAACGCGGACTGGCAGGCCGGCCATTGGCGGGCCTTGAGCCAGGCCCGCCGGCTGGAGCGGACCCAAGGAGCGCGTCTGGACGCGCTCAAGGCCGCGGCGGAGGAACAAGAGGCCGCCGCCCGGCGGCTGAGCCATCGCGCGCGCCTGGGCGAGTTGCTGGAACGTTGGCGCGCCGGTTTCGATCAACAGCAGCGCTTGCGGCAACAGCGCGACGGCTGCGCCGCGCGCGTCGCGGAGCTGGACGCCCGGACGCTGAACCAGCGCCAGGGCCTGGCGGCCTTGAACGCGGAGACCGAGGCGGCGGAAGGGCGCGGCCTGGAGACCGCCGCCGCGCTGCGGCGGGCGGAAGAGGGCGGCCGGGCGGCGCTGGACGGCCGCAGCCTGGCCGAATGGCGCGAGCAATGGCAGCGCGCGCTGCGCCAAAACACGGCCTTGCGCGGCCTGGCGACGCTGGCCGCCGAGCTGAAGCCGCTGGAAGAGCGGCTGGCCGGCCGGCGCGAGGAAAGAGCGGCGCAGGAGGCCGAGCGAGCGCGCCGCGACGCCGACTTGCAGCGGCTGCGCGCCGATTACCGGCTGGCGCAGGAACAAGCGGCGGACAAGCGGCGGCTGCTGGAGCAGGAGCGGCGCATTCTCAGCCTGGAACAGCACCGCGCCGCCTTGCGGCCGGGCGAACCCTGCCCCTTATGCGGCGCTTGCGAGCACCCGGCGGTGGCCGCCTATCAGGCGCTGGACATCGGCGCCGCCGAAGCGGCCCTGAACGCCAAGGAGGCCGCGCTGGAGACGCTGCGAGAACAAGGCCAGCAGGCGGCGGCGCAGCTGGCGCGCGACGAAGCGCAGCTGCGCCAGCTGGACGCGGCGACGGAACAGGAACAAGCGCGCCGCGAAACCCTGGCCGCGCAATGGCTGAGCGAGGGCGCGCCCTGGGGGCTGGCGGACGGGGACTGGCGCGGACCGCGGCTGGAACAGGCTTGCCGGGACGCGGAAGGGCTGCAGCTGCGGCAGGAAAGCGCGCTGCGCGCCGCCGAACAGGCGGAAGCGGCGCTGGAACGGGCGCGCGCGGACGCGCGGCGGCAAAGCGAGGCCGTTCAGGCGCTGGGCCAGAAACGGGCCTTGCAAGAACACGGCCTGCGTAGCCTGGAACAGAGCCTGCAAACGCTGCGGGACGAGCTCGCGCAGCGCGAGGCCGAGCTGCGGGAACTGGCCGGCGGCCGCGACGCCGACATCGACGCCGCCGGCTTCGACGCCCCGGAAGCGGGGCAGGAGGCCGGCTGGCTGGAACAGCGCGCCGCCGATTGGCGGGACTGGAAAGATTTGGAACAGGCTCGCCGGCAAGCGGAAACCGACGCGGAGGCCCAAGCCGCCGCGCACCGGCTCGCCGGAGAACGCGTCGCGGATTGGGACGCGCGCTGGCGGGCGCTGCGGCTGCCGGACGGCGCGCCGCCGCAGGAGGACGGCGACGCCGAGGCCGCCTGGCTGGCCGCGGTCGCGGATTGCGAGGAATCCGCGCGGGCCCTGGCCCAGATCCAGGGCGCGCTGGAACGGGCGGACAGCGACGCCGCGCGCCAGCGGCGGCGCGCCGAGGACGCGGAACAGGCCTGGGGCCAAGCCCTGGCCGCCAGCCCGTTTGCGGACGCCGCCGCCTTTCTGGCGGCGGCCTTGCCGGAGGCCGAGCGCGAGCGCTTGAGCGCGCTCGGCCGGCAACTGGAGCGGGAAAGGCTGAGCGCGGCGACGCTGCGGCAACAGGCCGCGGAACGGCTGGCGGCGCTGGAGCGGGACAACGCCTCGCCGCAGCCGGAACCGGAATTGCGCCAGCGCATGGAAGCGCTGGACGCCGAACGGCAAAGCCTGGCCGGCGAGGACGGCGCCTTGCGCGCCTTGCTCGACAACGACGCCGCGCGCCGCGACGGCCAGCGCGAGCTGTTCGCCCGCATCGACGGCCTGCGCGAGGAGGCCGACGTCTGGCAGCGCTTGAACGGCCTGATCGGCTCCGCCGGCGGCGACAAATACCGCCGCTTCGCCCAGGGTCTGACGCTGGAGCATCTGGTGGCGCTGGCCAACCGTCACCTGAGCCGGCTGCACGGCCGCTATTGGCTGCGCCGCCGCGCCGACGGCGAGCTGGAGCTGGAAATCGTCGACAGCTGGCAGGCCGACGCCGCGCGCGACACCCGCACCCTGTCCGGCGGCGAAAGCTTCCTGGTCAGCCTGGCGCTGGCGCTGGCCTTGTCCGACCTGGCCAGTCACAAAACCTCGATCGATTCGTTGTTCCTGGACGAGGGCTTCGGCACTCTGGACGGCGACACGCTGGAACTGGCGCTGGACGCCCTGGACGCGCTCAACGCCGGCGGCAAGACCATAGGCGTGATCAGCCATGTGGAGGCCTTGAAGGAGCGCATCCCGGTGCAGATCCGGGTGGGCCGGGCCGGCGCCGCCGGTTGCTCCGCGCTGACGGTGAGCGGCTAAGAAGCTGTTCACGATCGGCTGCGCGTCGTTGAGAGGCGACCGGGTGAGGGTCGCTTCGAAATGCTGATGCGCCGCGTGTGCATTCGGCTTTCTCAGCGGTTTTCGCCTCGCTCTGGCTTGGAGACCATGAACAGGCCCGCCTCAGCCGGCGGCGAAGTCGGCGAGCGCGGCGCCGTCCATCCGGTAACGAACCCATTCCGCCTGCGGCTTGGCGCCGATGGACAGGTAAAAGTCTATGGCCGGCTGGTTCCAGTCCAGCACGCTCCATTCGAAGCGGCCGCAGCCGTGTTCCACCGCCAGCTGGGCCAGGCGGCGCAGCATCAGCTTGCCGGCGCCGCCGCCGCGTTGCCGCGGCGAAATATACAGGTCTTCCAGATACAGGCCCTGCTTGGCTTGCCAGGTGGAATAGCTGAAGAAGTAGACGGCGTAGCCGGCCGGTTCGCCGTCCACCTCGCAAATCAGCGCCCGCGCCGGGCTGTCCGCGCCAAACAGGCTGGAGACGATGCTGTCCTCGGTGGCGGCCACTTGATCGCCGGCGCGTTCGTAGACGGCCAGCTCCTTGATGAGGCGCAGGATCAGCGCGGCGTCTTGGGCTTGGGCGGGGCGGATATGGATGGACATGGACGGAACCTGAATAGTGGTGAATGGATTAAGCGCTATACTACGGCCAAGACAAACTGCATGCGCTGCATTGTTTTCAAGTCATGATGAACATCCTGCATTCCGACCTGCGCCGCTTGGACCTCAATCTACTGCTGGTCTTCGACGCCTTGCTGCGCCAGCGCTCGGTCAGCGCCGCCGCCGACGAACTGGCGATGAGCCCGTCGGCGTTCAGCCACGCGCTGGCGCGGCTGCGCGCCGCCCTGGGCGATGATCTCTTTGTGCGCATCGGCAATGCGATGCAGCCCACCGCCTACGCGGAAAGACTGGCCGGCGCGGTGAGCGCCGCGCTGGAAACGCTGTCGCAGGGGCTGGCCGAGGCCGGCGGTTTCCAGCCGGAGCGCAGCGAACGGGCTTTTGTGATCGCGGTGACCGACTACACCGCCTTCGCGGTGATGCCGCGCCTGCTGGCGGGCTTGCAGCGGGCGGCGCCGCGGCTGCGCTTCAAGCTGGTGCATTCCCGCGGCCGCGAGTCCGCCGAGGATCTGGCCGCCGGCCGCATAGACTTCGCGCTGGGTTATGTCGAGGAGATTGCGGAGCCGGCGGCCGGGATTGAAAGCTTCGACTGGCTGGAAGACCGCTACGTGGCCATCGTCAGCCGCGCCCATCCGCGCATCCGGGACGGTCTCAGCCTGGATCAATACCTGGCGGCGCGCCACGTGGTGGTGACGCCCTGGGGAGAAAGCCGCGGCGGCATCGATCGCGCGCTGGAGCGCCGGGGCCTGCGCCGCGACGTGGCGCTGCAACTGCCGTCGGTGTTGGCCGCGCCCTTCATCATCGCGGAGTCCGAATGGATCATGACGCTGCCGCGGCTGGCGGCGCAGGCCTTGAGCCAGGCCGCGCCCATCGCCGTCCACGCCGCGCCGTTCGATATCCCGTCCTACACCCTCAAGGTGTACAGCCACGCCCGCCACGGCCGCAGCGCCGCCCATGATTGGCTGCGCGCGCAATTGCGCGCCTGCGCGCCGTCGCTTCAGGCTTAGAAGGTGTTCACGCTCTTGCGAGCGAGAGCGAGACAAGGCGTTGCGGCTGAAGAAGCGGAGTGTTCCAGCGGCGGACGAGCATTCTGACGCCGTACTCGCCGCGTAAGGCTCCACGACGCGCAGCAGATCGTAAACAGGCTCTTAGCGCCGGCTCAGCCCAGCCGTCGCGTCCAATGCCCCTGGATGCGCAGGGCTTGGAAATAGCGCTCCGGCGCGGCGAAACCGGCGTTTTGCAGCAAGGCTCGCTGTTCGGCCTCGGTCAAGGGGTGGAAATCGCGCTCCAGCTTGAGCCGCATCTGGGCGGCGTCCTCCGCGCTCATGCCCAGGCTTTGAGAAGCGTGGCCGCCGGCGGCGGCCAGCGCGGCGGATGGGGCCGCGGCAAGGTCGGCCAGCAGCAGCGGGGCCTCCGGCCGCAGTCTGGAGCGGGCGGCGCTCAGCAGCGCCAGCTTGGCCGGAGAAGGCAGGAAATGCAGCACCAGCAGGCAGAGCGCCGCGTCGAACTCTGTTTCCGGCAAGGCGTCCAGCGCGCAGGGGCGGAAATCCACGCGGCCGGCGACATCCGCTTGCTCCAGGCGCCGCCGCGCAATGGCCAGCATGTCGGCGGACGGGTCTTGCGCGCAAAAGCGCCAGCCGGGATGCCGCCGCGCCAGCGCGAGGGTGTCGCTGCCGGTGCCGGCGCCGACGACCAGCACGCGCGCATCGGCGGGCAACAGGCCGGCGAGCAAGGCCTCGCTCAATTGGTGCAGCAGGGCGTAGCCCGGAATCAGCCTGGCGATGCGCTCGTCGTAGCCGTCGGACCCGCCGCCTTGAAATCTGTCCATACCTTTTCCCCTTAAAAACGAGGCGCCCTGGGCGCAATGACAGGCGTGGCGGCGGCTGGGCCTGAAATGCGCTTATCATGGTGGCTTCAAGCATGCGCGGTCAAGCCGGGCCGTTGTTCGGGGCGGCCGCGCCAGGAGAAGCCGATGCAAGCAGAATGGAGCGGTCTGGACCGCTATTACACCGCGGCGCTGCGGGTGGAGGACGGCGTCTTGAACGGCGCGCTGGCGGCCAACGCCGCCGCCGGCCTGCCGGCGCAGGACGTGTCGCCGCTGCAAGGGCGCTTTCTGCATATTCTGGCGCGTTTGATGCAGGCGCGGCGGGTGCTGGAGATCGGCACCCTGGGCGGCTACAGCACCATCTGGCTGGCGCGGGCGCTGCCGGCAGACGGCCGGGTGGTGACCTTGGAAGCCAATCCGGCGCACGCGGACACGGCGCGGGCCAATCTGGCCGCCGCCGGCGTGGCGGACAAGGTGGAACTGCGGGAAGGCCCGGCGCTGGACAGCCTGCCGCTGCTGGCTGGGGGCGAGCCCTTCGATCTGATCTTCATCGACGCCGACAAACCCAACAATCCGGCTTATCTGGAATGGGCGCTGAAGCTGGCGCGCCCTGGCGCCGCCATCGTCGGCGACAATGTGGCGCGCGGCGGGGCGGTGGCCAATGTGGTCAGCCAAGACCCCGGCGTGCGCGGCGTGCGCCGCTTCATAGAAGACATGGGCGCCGAGCCGCGGCTGACCGCCACCGCGCTGCAAACCGTGGGCGTCAAGGGTTGGGACGGGTTTTCCATCGCCATCGTCAATGAAACGGCCTGAGAATCTGTTTACGATCTGCTGCGCGCCGTGAGACGTGACGCGGTGAGTGCCGCTTCGAAATGCTCATGTACCGTGTGTACACTCCGCTTTCTCAGCGGTTTTCGCCTTGTCTCGCCTGAGCTCGCAAGATCGTAAACACGTTCCGAGCGCCGGCTCGCGGGAAGGCAAGCCGGCGCCCGCGCTCAAGAGCAGGCGGAGTCCAGCGCCGGATTCGCGTCCGTTTCCTCCGTCTGCGTCTGAGCGACGCCGCGCAGGAACAGCGCCACCACCAGCGCGCTGAGCACGGTCAGGGCGGACAGCACCGTCAGCAGCCGTTGGAAGGCGGCGGCGTAAGCCTGGGACAGCGCCTCCGGCGCGAGGCCGGGCAAGAACTCGCCGACGGCGGCCAGCTTGCCCAGCGCCCCCTGGCTGGCGGCCGCGGCCAGCGCCTGGGGCGCCGCCGCGGACAAGGGGAGAGGCGTTGTTGCAGCAGGGCCGCCAGCAGCGCGCCCACCAAGGCCAGCGCAATGCCTTCGCCCGCCACCCGCGTGGTGCTGAATATGCCGGCGGCCATGCCGGCGCGCTCCTTGGGCACCACGCTGACCGCCAGACCGTCCATCAGGCCCCAGGGCAGGCTGATGCCCACGCCTATCAGCAGCAAGGGCCACAAGGTCTGTTGCAGCGCGGACAGCTGCGGATAGCGGCTAAGCCACCACAGCCCCAGCGCGCACAGCAGCAGGCCGCCGGCGGACAGAACCGCGGCGGACAGCCAGCGCGTCAGCCAGGCCGCGCACAGCGGCAGCGCCAGCATGGGCGCGGACAAGGCCAGCATCACCTGGCCGGCCTCCGCCTCGCTGACGCCTTCCGCCCCCACCAGGCGCAGCGGCAGCAGCACCAGCAAGACCACGAAGGCGTAAGCCGGTGCGGCGGCCAGACATTGCACGCCGACAAAGCGCGGATAGCGGAACAGGCTCAGGTCCAGCATGGGACGCGTCGCGCGGCGCTCCAGCGCCACAAACAGCCAGAACGCCGCCGCGGACCCCAAGAGCAGGGCAATCACCCGCGGGCTGCTCCAGCCCAGCTCCGGCGCCGCCAGCGCGCCGTAAGTCAGCAGGCTCAGCGCCAGCGTGAAGCTGAGCGCGCCCGGCCAATCCAGGCCGGCGGCCTGAGGGTCGCGCGATTCGCGCATGCAATAGACGGCCAGGCCCAAGGCGAGCAGGCCCACCAAGCCGGCCAGCGCGAAGATGGAACGCCAACCCAGCGCCTGAATCAGATAGCCGCACAGCAAGGGGCCAAAAGCCAGGCCGATGCCGAAGGTGGTGCCTATCAGGCTGAAGGCGCGCGTGCGCGCCGCGCCGGCGAAGCTTTGCGCCAGCGCCGCCAGGCCGCTGGCGAAGGACAGCGCCGCGCCCAGGCCTTGGGCCGCGCGCAGCAAGTCCAGCCACAGCAGGCTGCCGACCAGGAACAAGCCCAGCGAGGACAGGGAGAACAGGCCAATGCCGAGCAGAAACACCCGTTTGCGGCCGTATTGATCGGCCAGCGCGCCGGCCGCCATCAGGCAGCCGCCGAAAGTGAGCATGAAAGCGTTGGTGACCCAAGTCAGGGCCAGCGCGTCGCCGCCCAGCTCGCGGCCTATCGCGGTCAAGGCCAGCGCCGGGCCGGTGAAGCTGAGCGGCGTGGTCAGCGCGGCCAGGCAGACCGCGGCCAGGGTCAGTAAAGGAGCGCGTTGGGAGGACGCCGGTTTGGAGGGATGCATGATTTCGCCTTTCAAAGAGTGGGACAAGCGCCCGCGCGGCGCGGCGGGCGGATGCGGATGGTCATTGGGCGAACACATGATAATTTGACGGCAATTGACGAAAAACAGGCGCTGTGTCCAAATTAAGCGGACAAAAAATCCTTAATAAGGACGTAGGCATGGATAGTTTGAGCAGTTTGGCCGCTTTTGTACGCGCCGCGGAGGCGCAAAGCTTTGTCGGCGCCGGCCGCGCGCTGGGCGTGTCCTCGTCCGCCGTGGGTAAGAGCGTGGCGAGGCTGGAAGAAAAACTGGGCGTGCGGCTGTTCCAGCGCAGCACCCGTCATGTGCGGCTGACGGCGGAGGGCGAATTGTTCTACGAACGCTGCCGCCGCATCCTGGACGATATCGACGACGCCGAGGCCGAACTGGCGCAGAGCCGCGCCGCGCCGCGCGGCAAGCTGCGGGTCAGCCTGCCGGTGGTGGGTTATCGCATGCTGCTGCCCATCCTGCCGGACTTCATGCAGCGTTACCCGGAAGTGGAGCTGGACCTGGATTTTTCCGACCGCATGGTGGACGTGATAGAAGAGGGCCTGGACGCGGTGGTGCGCAGCGGGCCATTGGCGGATTCCCGGCTGATGGCGCGGCCCTTGGGGCCCTTCCGTCTGCTGGTGGTGGGCTCGCCGGGCTATCTGCGCGAGCGCGGCGCGCCGCAAGGTCCGGAGGACCTGGCCCATCACGCCTGCCTGCGCTATCGCTTCCCCAGCACCGGCAAGCTGCAGACCTGGGCGCTGGACGGCGCGCCGGCCGGCCAGGACTGGCCGCCGAGCAGCGCCTTGAGCTGCAACAATATCGAGGCGCTGATCTGCGCCGCCAGCCAGAATCAGGGCCTGGCGTACTTGCCGGATTTCATCGTGCGCGACGCGCTGGCCGCCGGCCGGCTGCAAATCGTGCTGGAGCCCTATCTGGGCCAGACCGGCATGTTCCATGTGCTGTGGCCGTCCAGCCGCCAGTTGTCGCCCAAGCTGCGCGTCTTCGTGGACTTCCTATGCCAGCGCATGTTCGCGCCGGCGGGCGGGGCGGCGTGAGCGCCGCCTACGCGCCGCGCTGACGGCGGAAAGCCCACCAGGCGGCCAAGAGACTGAAACCGGCCACCAGCAGCACCAGCACCCAAAAGCCGTGCGGATGATTGGCCAGCGGCACGCCGCCCACGTTCATGCCGAAGAAACCGGCGACGATATTGATGGGCAGCGCCAGCACCGTCACCAGGGTCAGCGTGAACAGGGTGCGGTTGCTCTGCTCGTTCAGGCGCGCCGCCAGTTCTTCCTGCAAAAGCTTGATCCGTTCCACCAAGGCGGCCAGATCGTTCAGCGTCAGCGCAAATTCCTCGGAAGACTGACGCAGCGCCTGCGCGTCGGCCGCGTCCAGCCAGGCCGGTGGCCGGTTCAGCAGGCGGAACAGCGCGCTGGGCTCGGGCGCCAGCAGGCGCTGCAAGCGCACCAGGGAACGCCGCATCGCCGCCAGCTGCGCGCGCTGATCGTCCAACCTTTGCGCCAGCAGCCTGTCTTCCAGCACATCCACCTGCGCGCCGCTGGCGCGCACAATGCCGGCCAGCGCGTCCGCCTGGTTCTGCAGCAAATGCACCAGCAAGGTCGCCGGCGAGCGGAAGGCCGCGCCGGCGCGCACCGCCGCGCGCAGCCGGTCCACCGAATGCAGCGGCTTGACGCGCGCGGTGATCAGCACCCGCGGCTGAGCATGCGCCCACAGGGTGGCGATGTCCGACGAGGCCAGGCCAAAGCTGAAAGCCACGTCGTTGATCACCGCCAGCAAGGCCTGATCCAGCAATTCGATGCGGGTGGAGTTGGAGCCGCCGCGCAAGGCCTCGAAAAAATCCTCCTGCAAGGGCAAGGCCGCGCGCAGCCAGCGTTCGCTGGCGGCATTGGCCAGATTGAAATGCAGCCATAGAAAGGCGTCGCCGTCCGGCGGCGCGCGCAGCCAGGCTTGCGCCTGAGCGGAATCGATCTCTTCGCCGGCGCAATCCGGATGAAAGCGAAAGCCGCAGATCAGCCCGGCCTGGTCCGAGCCGTATTGCTGCTGAGTAATGACGTGGTTCATGGCGCGCGGCCGACATGGTGGAATACAGCTCAGCTTAGGCGCGGTGGATGACGAAATGGTGACGATGAGATGAAGGGGAGGGGCTGAAGTTTTTGGGAGCGCGCTTTTGTTTTCTTATAGCGGGAAATGGTGCCGCTGATTTTGCTCAGCTTGGTGACGGTGAGGATTGACGTATGCAATAAAGCTTTTCTATTTTTATGGGTTCATTGAGGCGTCACGAGAGTATGGATCGTCTGGCGCAACTTGGCATTGCTCGTCCACATTGGCTGGCCAGGCAGGAACCTGGCTGGTACGCATGGCAAGCCATCGGCCGGGATAGCAGATTAAATAAATCAGCAAAAAGGCCAACCTCATTGACCACGGCATGGCGCTTACATAAAAGTCGGTGCGCTGCAGGCCAAACCAGAACGGTTCTCTCTGATCTGCAATCGGCAGGCAAGCCTTGACTTCCTGGATGACGCTGGTCGGGCCTTCTTCCATATAGCGGCGGATGAACTCCCAATGCTGTTTCAGCAGCTCCCGGTCTTTCGCCCCTACCGCCAACTCTGAGAAGGCGAAAGTGGCGGACACCTTGCCTTCCGCATCCAGCTTGTGGCCCTGAATCTCCCAGGTATTGCTTTTGCCTAGGCCCAAGCAAAAAAAGCTGTGGTCCCAGTCAAACTCCACGATCTTTCCCCCAGGCTGAAACGCGAATATTTTTCTAGATTTCCTGTTTAGACGGATCGGGTAGTGGGTCAGCGCGAAGGCCTCTTTTCTTAACAGCCAGATCAAGATGCTGCCTATCAAGCCGGGGCCGAACAGCAGTAGCAATACCGTCTGGGTCCAGGCTTGTTGCGGGGAATAATAGGGGCTGGAATTGGCGCCGATGGCAATCAGGATGAAATCCAGCGCGATAGTGGCGCAGCCTATGGGAACGATGTAGAAGATGGCCAGCAGCACGCTGCTCATCATGCCCTTCCAGCGGAAATACTTGTCAACCAGCTCTAGATAAGTACTGTTTATCTTGATCACGGCCAACTGATAAGCCAGCGGCAAATCCAGCTTTTGGTGAATATCCAGACCGTGCTCTTGCTCCAACCGGGTCAAGGGACGGTTGATGGTGTATTTTTGATATAAGCCGGTATATTCCATGGTGGTGAGAGTGTAATGGACGGCATGCCGTCCAGATTGGATTCAGTAGTTGAAGTACATCACACCGAACGCACCTGGGTCACCGGGTTTGCGTTTGGTTTTTTTGGGAAGGTCGATGTTGTCAGGGTCAGGCAATCCCATGGTTTTGAATACTTGTGTGGCCGCATTGACAAACATCATGAATCTTTTCCCGGTTACGAAAGAATATGCTCCGAGGAGTAGGTACATCGCTAATGATGCGTAGATGTATCCGATGTTCCAGAAAAAATAAGGAGCATCGTTATCGCTAATGAAGTCAAATAGTATCGCTAATAGAGACGCAAAGATGGTTGCTAAAAAAGTAGTGGAGAGAAACCACCATTTAACTACTGTTTTGATATGAGGGATTTTGCCGCGGGAGCAATGTGGGTAGAGTGCAATGATTCTATCTTTTGGGCGGGCAATGGCAACAATTTCAAAATGGTTTTCACGCGGTGTGCCAATTACATCGATAATGTCTCCATCTTGGAATGGGCTATACCAAACCCAGCCTTTGGCGGGTAGCCCATTAATTTCCATCTCAATATAGTCGGCTTGCTCGCGTAAGTTGCTTGCATCCCTAGCCGTGCTGGCTGCCATGCCGGCTGCGCCGGCTAGTGCTCCTGCGATGGCGGCCAAGCCCATGATGTTGCGGTCGCGGTCGGTAAAGAAGAAGTTGGCCATTTCTCGTGTTTTTTTGTAACGGGAAATTTTGCCGTTAGTTTTGCTTAGCTGCATGGTTGGCGTAAGAGCAACTAAGTCGTTTGTTACAGACATGGCTATGCTTGGGCCAGGGTCAGTAGTTGAAATACATCACGCCGAATGCGCCAGGATCGCCTGGCTTGCGTTTTGTGCGTTTGGGTAGGTCGATGTGGTCAGGGTTTTGTAGGTCCATCACTTTAAAAATACGTGTTGCTGCATGTACATACATCATAAATTTCTTCCCTGTAACATACGCGTACGCCCCAAAAATGGCATAAACTGCTGCACATACATAAATGTAATCGAAATCTATTAAACTAAAAATTTCGTCTTTACCAGAAATGAAATCAAAAAAACCAAAAACAAGAGGGGCTAATATTGCAACCAAAAAAGATACTGACAGAAACCACCATTTGAATACGGTTTTGATATGTGCAATTTTGCCACGGGAGCAGTGTGGGTACAGTGCGATAACTTTGTCTTTGGGGCGGGCTATTGCAATAATTTCAAAATAACCATCTTGTTGGGTTCCAATAAGCTCAACTTCATCGCCTGCTTGAAAGGGACTAAACCATACCCAGCCTTTAGCGGGTTGACCATTTATGCTCATTTCAATATGGTCAGCTTGCTCTCGCAGATTTGTAGTATCTCGTGCAGTACTAGCAGCCATGCCTGCTGCCCCGGCCAAGGCTCCTGCAATTGCGGATAGGCCCATGATGCTGCGATCATGGTCGGTAAAAAAGAAATTGGCAAGTTCTCTGGTTTTTTTGTAGTGCGATATTTTTCCACTGATTTTGCTTAGCTCCATCGTTGATGGGGTGGGCGCTAAGCTGCTAGGTGGTGATATCGCCATGCCGGGAAGCTCAATAGTTGAAGTACATCACGCCAAATGCACCTGGATCGCCAGGCCTGCGTTTTGTGCGTTTGGGTAGGTCGATATTATCGGGGTCTGGCAACCCTAATGCTTTAAAGACCTGTGTAGCCGCGTGCACATACATCATAAATTTTCTTCCAGTGACGAGTGAGTATGTTCCTAGGAATAGATACATGAATATAGTCGCATACAAATACTCTGCCCCAAAAAATGAAAAAAGTTTCTCTTTTCCGTCGATAAGATCAAATATTGTAAATAATATTGGGATAAATACGGCTACCAAGAAAGTTGTTGCTATGAACCACCACTTGATGATGGTGGTGATGTGAGATTTTTTGCCACGTGAGCAATGCGGGTATAGGGCGATGGTGCGATCTTGAGGTCTCGCAATGGCGATGATTTCAAAGTAATCCCCTTGAAATGTCCCGATTAGTTCTACGTCGTCACCATCT
Source organism: Chromobacterium sp. Beijing (assembly GCF_021496765.1). NCBI lineage: Bacteria > Pseudomonadati > Pseudomonadota > Betaproteobacteria > Neisseriales > Chromobacteriaceae > Chromobacterium > Chromobacterium sp. Beijing. Next base: position 1,490,175 of record NZ_CP053750.1, on the reverse strand, counting down.
TTAAATGGGCTGAACCATACCCAGCCTTTGGCGGGCAGTCCATTAATTTCCATCTCAATATAGTCGGCTTGCTCGCGTAAGTTGCTCGCATCCCTAGCGGTGTTAGCTGCCATACCGGCAGCGCCTGCCAGAGCCCCTGCAATAGCTGACAGGCCCATGATGTTGCGGTCGCGGTCAGTAAAAAAGAAGTTGGCCATTTCTCGTGTTTTTTTGTAACGGGAAATTTTGCCGCTGATTTTGCTTAGCGTCATGCTAGCTATGTTGGGGGCTAAGCTGATCGGACGAAATATGGCCATAGTGGAATCGGGCTTAGTAGTTGAAGTACATTACACCGAGTGCACCGGGGTCGCCTGGTTTACGTTTAGTACACTTGGGTAAGTCCGTATTGTCTGGATTTGGAAGTTTCATCGTTTTAAAAACTTGTGTCGCAGCTTTAACAAACATCATGAATTTTTTTCCAGTTACAAGTGAATATGCTCCAAACAATGCGTAGGAAACAATGCCGACGTATATGTAATTAAAGTTGATGAGTGAATTGAAGAGCTCAGATGAGATAAGTAGATCGATAATAAAAAGGAAGGCTGGAAATGCGATCCATAGCATAAAGGATACAGAGAGCGCCCACCATTTTATAATGTTTTTTATATGTGCATTTTTTCCTCTGGAACAATGTGGGTAGAGTGCGATTACTCTATCCGCTGGTCGTAATATCGCTACAATCTCAAAGTAACCCTCTTGTTGCGTTCCTATAACTTCCACTTCATCGCCCGCTTGAAAAGGGCTAAACCAGACCCAGCCTTTTGCCAACTGTCCATCGACTTTCATTTCAACGTAGTCAGCCTCTTCGCGTAAATTTGCTGCATCTCTAGCCGTGCTTGCAGCCATGCCAGCAGCTCCGGCTAGTGCTCCTGCTATGGCGGCTAAGCCCATGATGCTGCGATCATGGTCGGTAAAAAAGAAATTGGCAAGTTCTCTGGTTTTTTTGTAGTGCGAGATTTTTCCGCTGATTTTGCTTAGCTTCATCGTTGATGAAGTGGGCACTAAGCTGCTAGGTGGTGACATCGCCATGCCGGGGGCTCAATAGTTAAAATACATCACGCCAAATGCACCTGGATCGCCAGGCTTGCGTTTTGTAAGTTTGGGTAAGTTGATGTTGTCAGGCTCTTTTAAACCTAATGCTTTAAAAACTTGAGTGGCAGCATGTACATACATCATGAATTTCTTACCGTTTACAAATGCAAAGGTTCCCGTCAGTAGACTTATCCCGATGGTAAAGTATGGGAAAGCTGTTGTGGATACGAAGTAGTCCATGCCATCGTTGGCAAGGGCTGCTATGGCAATATCAAAAACGATTGCAAAAATAATTGCCGCTAAGGTAATGAAAAACCACCATTTTATAATATTTCTTATATGAGCATTTTTTCCTCTTGAGCAGTGAGGGTAAAGTGCTATAGTCCTATCTTTTGTTCGGACTATTGCAATAAGTTCAAAGTAATCGTGCCGTTGATTTCCAATAACTTCAACCTCATCTCCATCTTGGAATGGGCTAAACCAAACCCACCCTTTAGCTAGTTGTCCATTAATTTCCATCTCAACATAGTCGGCTTGCTCGCGTAAGTTGCTTGCATCCCTAGCGGTGCTGGCGGCCATGCCGGCAGCGCCAGCCAGAGCACCCGCAATGGCTGACAGACCCATGATGTTGCGGTCGTGGTCAGTAAAGAAGAAGTTAGCCATTTCCCGTGTTTTTTTGTAACGGGAAATTTTGCCGCTGATTTTGCTTAGTGTGATGCTGGGTGTGATAGGAGCTAAGCTGCTTGAGCGAGATATGGCCATGATAGAGTAGGATCTAGTAATTGAAGTACATCACACCGAATGCTCCAGGGTCGCCTGGCTTACGCTTAGTTTGTTTTGGAAGGTCTATTTTGTCAGGCTCGCTTAGATTTAGAGCTGTAAAAATTTGTGTGGCTGCATGGACATACATCATGAATTTCCTGCCATAAATAAATGCATATGCTCCTAATAGAATGTACATCGTTAGTGCCACATATAGATAGCTGCTATCGGCGAGCGTGGAGAAAACATGTTTTCCATTGATCAAATCCACTACTGCAAAGGCAAATGGAACAAGTATGCCAACTAAAAAGGATATTGATATCAATGACCATTTAACAACGGCATTGACGTGAGCCTTTTTTCCCCTAGAACAATGCGGGTAAAGTGCAATGACTCTATCCTTTGGGCGGGTGATTGCGATAAACTCAAAAAAATCAGCATGTTGAGTTCCAACTACTTCGACTTCATCGCCATTTTCAAATGGGCTAAACCAAACCCACCCTTTGGCTGGCTGGCCATTAATCTTCATTTCAATATAATCAGCCTGCTCACGTAGGTTGGCAGCATCACGTGCAGTGCTTGCAGCCATTCCAGCTGCTCCAGCTAGTGCCCCAGCAATGGCTGATAGGCCCATGATGTTGCGTTCACGATCAGTAAAGAAAAAATTGGCCATTTCCCGTGTTTTCTTGTAATGGGAAATCTTGCCACTGATTTTACTCAGCTTGGTGTCTGTGAGGGCAGCTTCATGAATCGAGGCCATATCTTCATGTATTCGTCGAGGCGTCACGATGGTATGGGTCCCCTGGGGCCGCATGGCTTAGGGCTTCAAGTTCAGCAGGCCACTTCGGAATTTTGCTGGCATGCATGGCGATCCAGCGAGCGGGATAAATCAATAAATAAAATGCCAGAAGAATCAATTGAAGTGGGAAAGGGATGCTACTTAAGATATAGCGCATCCGTAGCATCGCAAAGATAAAGGTCTCTTTTTTTTGGGAGATGGGAAGGCAGGCTTCAATTTCGGATGCCACCTCGGAAGGGCCGTTTTCCATATAGGTTCTGACAAATTCCCAATAACTCAGCAATTGTTGTCGATCCTGTTCTCCGACACCAACTTCAGAAAAGGAAAAAGTGTCGATAACGATCTCTTGATTCTCATCAAGAATGTGTCCTTGTATTTCCCAGGTTTGGTTTTTTACACGGGCAAAACAAAAAAATATATCACTCCATTTTGAGCTGCTTACGCTGCCATCTTGTCGAAAGAAATGAACCTTGCCATTCAGCCGATCAAGCAAAATAGGGTAGTGAGTAAAGCCAAGGTCCTTATGCAGTATCCAGAGGTTCAGTAGCGCAACAGGTATAGCCATTAGCAGAATGGCCAGCAAGAACCCCCAATCACCAGCAAGTCCGCTTGGTTTGTCATAGCTGATTAAAATATTTCCGATCAGCATCCAGGTAATGAGTGCAAGCCCTGCAATCGCCACAAAGGTTAGCAATCCTTTCCATAGGAAAAATTTGTCCACCAATTGCATACTCTTTGAGTTAATGGAAATTACACTTAATTGATAGTTTGGTTGTGCACCGGAATTTATTTTTTGCTCAAGCTTGAGTTCTAACTCTTGATTTGTAATGGGGCGATTTACTTTGTATTTTGGTACTTTTCCTGTGTATTCCATTTTAATTTGTGGCCAGTTTTAATTGTTGCAGTTCTTCGGTTTCATTTTGGTAATGAGCCGATTTCCCTTTGCCCCACAGACAGCGCTCAAGCCAATCTTGTACTTTGTTGTTTTTGAAATATTCAATCAGGATGGCTATTCCAATAAAGGCTATAACCAATAGTAATCCAATAAAGTTAAAGCCAAGCAACAGGGCCACTGTTAGGGTTAGTCCGATGAGTGCTGACCCACCATACAGAAATGCAAGACCGACATTGCCATTCGCATTTGCTTTTTTCATTTGCTCAATGTCCCATGCAGCCATTATTAAAGCGCCTAAGACGCCTGCTGCACGGCCAATCCATGTGAGTGCCAAACTCGTAAGATTTAGCCCTCGGGCGAACCTCGCGAACTGAGGAGCTATCTTGGCCAGGCCTTGCGCAATTAAGTCAGTGGAGGTAGCTGCTAGTGCTATAACGCCTGCTCGCAGTCGTCCATATGCCTCTTTTGCTTCGTGACTCATTGCTTTACCTTCATCCTCAATGAGCTTTTGCATTGCGTTGTATTGCAATAGGCCGGTTACGAGTCCAGAAATATAAGGCACGCTTCCTTTCGCTATCGCGACAGCCGGGTTTCCTACTCTAGATCTCCAGTTTGAAAAATTGATTTTTTCTAACTCTTCTGGTGTTTTTATGGAGTTTGCAAGCCACTTTGCCTGTTCTGGTGTTTTTAAGCCTTTGGGAAGGCTGCTGGCTTGTTCCGTATCCACAAGCAGGAGAAAGCGTTTTTTTTCTGTGTTGTCCAACGGTACGCCGGCCGCTTTAAGTCGACGTAGCTGAGCTGAAACAGCTCTCTCCATTTCACGAGGATTCAATGCTTTACCACTTGCTTTGGTTAGCTGACGTATCAGCATAGATCGGAAGGCTTTTTTGCCTCCCGTGACCTCAACAACTGTAAAAGTTTTTTCCGTGTGCAGGCTGAGTGCGACCATGGCTGGCCGCACTTTTCCATCTAGCGCGTGATTGAATACTTTTCCTAGGGGCCATAGAGTGCGGTTATCAGCCCTCCAATGGTGTCAACGGTCCCCGAGGTAAGTCGTTCTAATGACTTTCCAAACGCTCCAATAATTGGGTCTAGAGGTAGACCTCGCCAGTCGATGCTGAGTTTGAGCGCCTTATTTATATCGGTGGAGGTTTTTTCTAAATTTAGGGTTAGAGCGCGGAGTAAAATATTCTCTTTGCTTATGCTGTCTTTTTCTAGCCAGTCGACGTATAAATTAAAGCAGGCTGCTTTGTCTTGAGTTCCATGAATGCAAAGTAAGGCTGCCTTTGCATAAACAATACCGCTGTCAGCACTTTTGCTATCAAAGTTGCATTCAAAATAATAGCTCATGTACTTAGATTTCATCCAGGTTGCATGAGTTTCTGCAAGAGGTGCAATGTATGATTTGTCAAACTCTTTAAAGTCCTCATCAAACTTATTCCTCCAATTTTTCATTGCAGGTTCGTCAAATTTGTCTCGATACTTTTGCCAAGCATTTTTTTCTGCCAGTTGTGCCTGCGCTTCCGTTACGGCCCGCATATCCTCTGATTTTTTGATTTTTTTATCACGATATGATGAAAAAAGCATTCCAATGTCAGGTTCGCTGAGCATCTTGTCTGCTAATTCTTCTGCCGCAGCGTTCTCAGCTTCAAGGGCTTGTTCTTTTACCGCAGACTCGATTTGCAAGATGGCACTAGATGCCATAAATGGTCTTTTTCGACTTTTGTCATTTGTGTAATTATAGAGTTGGTATCCCATTAAGGCGCTAAGGTCCGCTGCAATGCCTATTGGATCTTCCAGTGCGATAGCAAATCCTTTTTGTGGCATGAGGCGCTCACTTTCAGCAATGAGTAGTGCGGTCCCACTCTTGCGTCCTGTTGCCGCGTGTTGAGAAAACGACAGTGCTTTCTTGAGCGCAGTGTCGTCCAGTGTGTACTCGGCCACTTTGGCGCCTACATTCTTGATGGGCAAGCAGTGCTTGCCGTCCGCGCCGGCGGTGTAGGCATTGACGTCGACACAGCGCATATGTTGTTTGCGGTAGTCGGCTGATTCGTGGCGTTTGCGGACGTCGTCGGTCCATTGCGCGTCGGAAAAGCCCAGCCATACCTTGGTGGCGCGCTTGGCGTCTGGAATGGTGATGCAGCTGGCGAGAGCGCGATGGCTGGGATCGCAGCAATTGAAGGCTTTGCTGGGGACTGGGGTGGGCTGGCCTTTGACCGGGAAGATTTTGCAGAAATAACCGTCTGCGGTGACGAAGTAGTCGTCCCAGCGTTTGCGGGCCTCGTCGTACACATACAGGTAGCCCGAGCGCAGCAGACGCAGCGTGTATTGGCCGGAGACCGCGGGGAGGGCGATTGATGGCGGAGAGGCCGGTTTCGGCGCTCCGGCATTGGGCATGGCTACGGCGTAGCGCAGCGGCAGAATGGGAACGCCGCGTTTCTCACAGTAATCACAGGATTTTTGCTGGGTGCATTCAGGCTTCGACATGGATCTTCTCTGTAGTTATCTGCGGGTTCTAGCTGGCGGCGAGGTCGCGGCGTATGGTCTGCCACTGGGCGTCGTCCAGTGCGGCCAGCACGTCCACGATGGTGGCGTCGGCGCGTTCCGCTTCGCTTTCCTGGTAAAAGCCGGCTAGGGCGCTGCGCGCTATCGGGTGTTCATCAAAACCCCAGCCATATTCAGCGCCTAGTTGGGCGTAGGTGACTTGGTCTTCAATCCGGCCTAGTCCGTGGACGGTTTGCGCCTTTAGCGTCAGTTGGTCCAGCAAGCCGCTCTTTTCCAGGATGGCCGGAAGCTCCAGCCAGCCGCTGCGCAGCAACGCTCTATTGATGGCCCCTACGCGTTGCATTGCTTGCCAGCGTTGCTCTGTATCGCGCTCTCCCGGCAAGCCCGCGGCGCTGGGCCGGGTTTCCACCCATGCGCCATATAGGCTGACGCTCCAGCAGCTTATCGGGCCGAAGAGCCGGTTCCAGGCTTTGTCGCCCAGTACGCGGGGGAGTTGCACCCAGACCCGGCTGTCGAAAACGCGCAACCAGGCTGTTTGCAAGTGGTAGCGGTAAACCTGGGCATCGCACAAGTGGCGCAGCAGGGCGGTTGGAGACGACTGGCTTTGCAGCAAGGCGGAAACCGGGCTGGCTTCGCCATCTTGATGTGCCTGGGCCAGCAGGGCGTGTAGTTGGTCGCCTTGCTCCGGCTTTAGCGCCGCGATATCCAGCAGGGCGGGCATTAAGCCTTCATTGTCGGCAAAACGTTTGGGCGCAAGCCGGGTGCTGGGCCAGTCGCTGGGTAGCTGTTCGAGTTGCTCGGCTTCCACCACGGCATAGCGATGTCGGTTTAGCCAGTTTCGGCTCAAGCCGTCTTCCGGGAGTACGGTCCAGCCCAATAGCGGAGCCGATAAAGATTGAGGGGTATGCATCCAGGCGTCTCCGTTCATAGCATCACCACGGCATCGCCGCCGGATGCCGCGGCGCTGGCGCGCATGGCGCAACTCTTCACTTTGAGTTCCGGCAAAGGCGCGTTCAGGCTGGTGGGGCCGCTGAGGTTATGGCTGGCGCCTTTCACCGTCACGGTGCCGGGGCAGTGCACTTCGATATCGCCGCCCTTGAGCCGGATGTAGCCGCCGCCGGCGGTGACCAGGATTTCCTCCTTGGCGGTGATGACGATGCGTTCCTTACAGGAGGTGATGGTCACGTCCTTGTCCGCGGTCACTTCGATAGTGTCGCTCTGCGCCTGCATCTGGATCTTGCCCTTGGCGGCGATCAGCTTCAGCGCGATCTTGTCTTGCAGGCCGGTGACGAACAGGCTGATTTTGTCGCCGACGTTGTGAATCCAGCGTCGGCCCGAGGTTTGATTGGTGTCGCGCTGCGCCACCAGGTCCAGATTGGTTTCCGCCGCCAGGGTATGGCTCTGTTGGCTCAGGCTGGCGATGCCGGCCGGCGCGGACAGGATGAGCAAGGGCTGGCGGCCGGAGATGTCCTGGCCGGTTTTGCCTTCTTTGTCGGTATTGGTTTCGGCCTCCCAGGCTTTCAGCGCCGCTTGCTGATGCTGCAGGTGGCCGATCAACTGCTTGCCTTCCCGCTTATTGTCGTCGCCTATGCCTTCCGGCCCGGTTTCCATGGTGTCGGCCTGCTGGCCGCTGGCGGTGTCGCCCAGGCTTTGGCTCAGGGCCAGCGCTGCGTCCAGCTGGCTTTGCACCTGTTCGCGCGCCAGTTGTTTGCCCCCAGCGCCGTTCTGCGCTTCGGTGCTCAGCAGCAGGCCATGGCCGGCGCGGACGGCGCCGTGGTTGTCGGTGCGCAGTTCGAAGCCGTCGCCGCGCGGCTCGGCCTTGCCGTTGCTGCGCGGCTGGGTGAGGAAGCCTTGGTTGAGTTGGGTTTTGCCGGGTTCGCTCGATAGTTTGGCACGGACTTCGCCGGGGGTGTCGTCGAACAGCAGTTCGTTGTACTGGCCACCCTGGTGTTCTTTGGATTTGATGCCGGACAGGGTCTTGTTCGCCGGCAAGGCGCCCGCGCCGCTGAAGTCCGGCGTCGGGTGGCTGCCGTTGTAGAGCACGCCGGTAATCACCGGGCGGTCGATATCGCCTTCGATGAAGTCGACCAGCACTTCCTGACCGATGCGCGGGATGAATTGATGGCCCCAGCCGGCGCCGGCGCTGGGCATCACCACGCGCAGCCAGCAGGAGGATTTGTCGTCCATCCCCGCGCCGATGCTCGGGTGTTCGTCCGGCCTCTGCCAGTGGAATTGCACCTTGATGCGGCCGTGCTGGTCGGTGTGGACTTCCTCTCCTTGCGGGCCGACCACGGTGGCGGTCTGTACGCCACGGGATTTGGGTTTGGCCAGTTCGGTATGGGCGTAGGCCGGGGTCAGCGGCACGCCGCGGCGTTGGGCGTCGAAGTCGGCGCGGAAGGGTTGGGCGTCCTCGGCTTTTGCCAGCGCTTTGAGGTCGGCCGGCAGGTTGTTGCGCGCGCTTAAGGCTTGGCGGGTGACGACGAATTCGCGCTGTTCGCTGCTGTCGCCGTCGTGGGCCGGATGGTCGTCCAGGCGGAACCACTGGCCGGCGGCCAGGCCGCGCACGCTGCCGCCGCCGCTGAATTGCTTGGCGTTCAGGTCATGCGCTTGCTGGCGCAGCTGGGCGTAGTGGCTGAGCTGGTCGGCGTCGCCGGCGTAGTACAGCGATTGCGGGTCGTAGTCGTGCAAGGAGGATTGCAGCGCCTTGCCGTTCTGACCCTGGTCGATGCGGCTGTCGTCGCCGCTGTGCTGGGTCTGCACCGGCTGGTAGTCGAAGCTGGCCAAAGCCACCGCGCCGGGAACGATCTGGCGTTGGGCGTTCCACTCGGTCAGGCCGTCTTCGGCCTCGGTGGCGTCGCTGCGGTGGAAGCGCACCCGCTCGACGCCGGCCGGCGGCAGGCTGTAAGGGTCGTCGAAGGCGACCAAGCGCACTTGTGGCGTGTCGCCGTCCAGGTGATCGAAACGCCAGGCGTAACCCTCTTCGTGCAGCAGGCGCACGATGAAATCGTAATCGCTCTCGCGGTATTGCAGACAGTAGCTGCGCGGCGACGCCGGGCCGGTCTTGAAGTCCTGGGCCTGGACGCGGGCGAACACCGGATTGGCCTGCTGATGCTCGCTCAGAATCTGCGTGACGATGTCCGGCACCGACTGGTCCTGGAACACCCGCGAGCTGACGCGATGACGCAGCAGCGCGAACGGCGGCTCAATGGTCAGCTGATAACGGCTGAAGCCGCCGTCCGAACCCAGGCACTCGGCCTTGGACACCACGCCGCAGCGCAGGCTCTCCGCGCCGGCGGCGTCCAGGATGCCGAGCCGGGCCGGCAGGCCGAGCAGGCTCTTGAGTTCAATCTTGCCGTCCGGAGACAGACAGGTCAGCTGGTAGGCGTAAGACCGGGACACGCCTTCTTCGCCGGCCAAACTCAGCGGCAGCAATTGCTCGGCCGCCACACTGCCGTCGCCCAGGCTGAGGGTGAGCAGGCGCTGGTCCTGGTTGAAGGCGGAGGCGAAGCTGGCGAGCAGGGTGCTTAAGTCCATGGGTTCAGGGCTCTATCTGGCGAAGGTTTGCGAGCAAGCGTTCAGGCGCCGTAGCGGCGGCATCGTGGCTTACGCGATAGCTGTTGATAGTTATTGTTAAAAAGCGAGCTTATTCTATGTGTTTTTACTGCTCCGCACAAAGGCTTTGATGCCAAAGGGATTTGGTTTTAATCAGTACCAGCCGGCAAGCCCGACGCGCGTCCGCCGTGCCGCGTCAGATCAAGTCCGGCCGGCTTTGGGTTTGCCTGCGATAGGCGGCGGGTGAGACAATCCGGCGCTGACATGGTTCACGCACTGTTCTACAATGCCAACCGTATATTTTTGACCCTGCCCGCGGGCAGGTTTTTTTATTGGGAGACGTCTGAGCCATGACTTGGCAGGATTTCAAGACGCAATACCTGGTGCGCTTCTGGGCGCCGGTGCCGGCGGTGATCGCCGCCGGGGTGTTGTCCGCATATTATTTCGGCATTACCGGCACTTTCTGGGCGGTGACCGGGGAGTTCACGCGCTGGGGCGGCCACGCCTTGCAGCTGTTTGGCTTCCATCCGGAAACCTGGGGCTATTTCAAGGTGATCCATCTTGAGGGCACGCCGCTGGACCGCGTGGACGGCATGATGATCATAGGCATGTTCGCCGGCTGTCTGTCCGCGGCCTTGTGGGCCAACAACGTCAAGCTGCGCATGCCGCATCATCGCGTCCGCATTGCGCAGGCGGTGCTGGGCGGCCTGATCGCCGGCTTTGGCGCACGGCTGGCCATGGGCTGCAATCTGGCGGCCTTCTTCACCGGCATTCCGCAGTTTTCCCTGCATGCCTGGCTGTTTGCGCTGGCCACCGCGGCCGGTTCCTGGTTGGGCGCGCGCGTGACCATGCTGCCGGTGTTCCGCATTCCGGTGAAGCTGCAGAAGGTGAGCGCGCCGCAGCCCTTGCAGCAGCGCGAGGACCAGGCGCGGCGTCGTTTCCGCCTGGGCATGCTGATTTTCGTCGCCTTCACGCTGTGGGCGCTGGCCCGCACCTTCTCCATGCCCAAGCTGGGGCTGGCGGCCTTGTTCGGCCTGGCTTTCGGTCTGATCATCGAGCGCGCGCAAGTGTGCTTCACCTCGGCCTTCCGCGATCTGTGGCTGACCGGCCGCACCCAGATGGCCAAGGCCATCATCGCCGGCATGGCGGTGAGCGTGATTGGCGTGTATAGCTATGTGCAGCTGGGCGTGCCGCCCAAGATTCTGTGGGCCGGCCCCAATGCGGTGATAGGCGGGGTCTTGTTCGGCTTCGGCATCGTGCTGGCCGGCGGCTGCGAAACCGGCTGGATGTATCGCGCGGTGGAGGGCCAGGTGCATTACTGGTGGGTGGGGCTGGGCAATATCGTCGGCGCCACCTTGCTGGCGGCGTGGTGGGACGATATCGCGCCGGCGGTGGCCACTGATTACGCCAAGGTCAACCTGCTGGCGGTGTTTGGCCCGCAAGGCGGCCTGGTGCTCACTTACGCGATGTTGGCGCTGGCGATGCTGGCGGTGATGTGGTGGGAAAAACGCTTTTTCGCCAATAAGGCGCAGGCGGCTAGATTCAGCAAGGAGGCGGCATGAGCAAGCAGAGTTATACCCCAAATTACCGTTTGGACATGATGGGCGAGCCTTGCCCGTATCCGGCGGTGGCCACGCTGGAGGCGATGCCGCAGCTTCAGCCGGGCGAAATCCTGGAGGTGGTGACCGATTGCCCGCAGTCGATCAACAACATCCCGCTGGACGCCAAGAACCATGGCTACACCGTGCTGGAAATCCAGCAGGACGGCCCGACGATACGTTATCTGATCCAGCGTTGAGCCTGTGTAAATAGTGCCATTCCGCCGCTGGGGCGGAACCCGACGGCCTGTCGTTCACTCACTTATTAAGTGTTTTGGCGGCAGGCCGTTGTCGTATGCGGCCGGCCTTGGTTTCCCTTATTGAATAAAGGTGTTGCCATGTACTCATTCAGCCGCGGTCTCGCCCGCTTGGCTCTTGTCTGTGTTCCCATTGCGCCGGCGCTGGCCGGCACCGGTTCCGCCCATCTCAACTATCCCAATGTGTCCGCCGACATCCTGATGATGACGGTGAAGGTGTTGAACACGCATCAGCACACTTATTACGAGACCCTGGGTTGGAACGGCGGCCGCGATGCCGGCGGCTATACCGGCATTCAGAGCCACAACAACGGCGCGCCGGCCTATATCTTTTCAATCTGGGACCCGGTGTCGGTGCACGGCGTGCCGATACGCGCGGTGTACGCCAAGCCCGGCGCCAAGGTGGAGCGCTTTGGCGGCGAGGGCGAGGGGCTGAAGTATTTCGATTTGCAGACCAAGTGGACGCTGGGCCAGCCGGTAACGTCCCTGGTGCGCAATTGGCAGCAAAACGGCCACACTTACTTTGGCATGTGGACGCGGGACGCGGCCACGCGGATTTGGACCCATCACGCCACTTTCGATTTCCCGGCGGCCAATATCGACTTCGCCGCCCAGTCCGCCAACAGCTTCATCGAGAACTGGAGCGGCCAGGCCAAGGAGGTGACCCGCAGCGCCGAGTATTACGATGTCTGGGCGCGCGGCGCTCAGGGCTGGCAGGCGATCAATCGCGCCACGCCCACCGTCACGGAACTGACGCCGGCTCAGGCCAAGCAACACGCGGTGTCCGCCCAGGGCCGCTTTGTGATGCAGCAGGGCGCGCCGCTGGCCGGCTTCCAATCGCCGCTGATTTCCACCGCCCGGCGTCCGGCGGCGCCGGAAGCGGATCCGGCCAAGATCGATCAGTTGAACGCCGCTTACGACGCCGCCGCGCGCGCGGTGACGGCGAGCTGGCAAACCAGCCCCTATGGCGCGCCGCAGTTCAAATACCAGCTGAGCGTCAGCGACGCGGCCAGCGGCAAGATCCTGGCGCAGGGCGGCGAAATCGCCGGCGAGCGCCGCGCGGCCAGCTTGAAGCTGCCGGCGGGAACGCCGACGCCGGCCAAGCTGCAAGTGAATCTGACCGTGACCGACGTGCTGGACCGCAGCGACGCGCGCGCCGGCAAGCTGATAGACAGCAGCGCCGTCGGGCCGCAGGCGGGCAAGTCTTACCGGCTGCAGTCCCTGAGCAGTGGGCTGTGGCTGACGGTCAAGGATAATAGCGCGTCCGCCGGCGCGGCCGTCGTTCAGCAGGCCGCCGCCGGGCAAAACCAGGTGTGGCAGCTGGCCGCCAGCGGCGGCGGCTATCAATTGATCGCCGCGCATTCCCGGCAGTGTCTGGACGTGGAGGGCGGCGCCAAGCAGGACGGCGGCAAGCTGATTCAGTGGCCGTGCAGCGGCCAGGCCAATCAGCGCTTCAGCCTGAAGGCGGACGGAGCCGGCACGTACAGCCTGGTGGGCGCGCAGGCCGGCAAATGCCTGGACGTGGCCAATGCCTCGTCCCTGGCCGGCCAGCAACTGATTCAATGGAGCTGCCACGGCGGAGCGAATCAGCGCTGGCGTTTGCTGGCCGCGGAGTGAGCGTAGCCCGCGCCGTCAGGCGCGGGCGGCTGTTACGATCTGCTGCGCTGCGGCGATACGGCGTTGAAAACACCTTCGAAATGCTCATGTACCGCTTGACCATTCCGCTTTCTCAGCCGTTTTCGCCTTGTCTCGCGCTTGCTCGCGAGTCTTTGAGCCGCTTCTTAGCTTTCGCAGCTGGCGAGGAAGGCGCGGGTGGCGGCGGCGCCGGCCTGGAATAGCCGCTGATACTTGTCGTCGCCGGTCTTGATATTGAAGTCCGTGGCCAAGACACCTTCGGTGGGGATATTGATGCTGCGCGCCTGATCCCGCGGCGAATACTGATAGTTCAGGTTTTGCGCTTGCCAGGCGCTCTGGGCGATGTTCTGGATGTGCTGGATCAGGTTGGCGTCCGATGACGGCTTGCCCGGCGGCGCGTCGAAACGGGCGCCGAAGGTTTTCTCCTCCTCCTCATCTTCTCCCTGCTTGGGCTTTGCTGGGTACTTGTCGTCGAAGAAGTTGATCGGGTAGTTCCAGATGGTGCCGCCGTCGACGAATACGCCGGCTGGCCGGCCGGGGTAGCTGAAGTTCTGCGCTTCGAAGAAGAAGGGGATGGACATGGAGATGCGCACCGCCTCGGCCACTTCCACGTCCGGCGTCAGCTCGGCGGAGAATATTCTGGCCTGATGGGCGTTGGCGTCGCAGCCTATCACGTGGAGCTGACGGAAGGGCTGGTCGTTTTTGTGCAGCGCCGGCTTGGCGAAGTCGGCGAAGGTGTATTTCTTGTCCGGCCGGCCGTCCTTGAACTGGCTGGCGACCACGCCTTTCAGCCAGTGGTAGAAGTAGTCGCTGGAATACCAGCCTTTCTTGTTGAACAGGCGCAGCAGGCAGATGAAGTCTTCGAGCGAGATGTTTTTGGCGTGCGGCTGCAAGGCCAGCTGGGCCTGGAAGGCCTTGTGCGCGGCCTGCAGTTGCGGCGTGGCCGGCTCAGCCGCTTTTTGCGGGATCTTGCTGTAGTCGAGGGAGTCGGACAGTTCCTGGGTCTTGGCCGCGCTGAGGCGGAAACTGATCAGCATGGAGGAGATGGCGCCGGCGGAGGCGCCGACCACGCGCTGGATCTGCGCCAGCGTGCCGGCCCGCTCCAGTTCCTCCAGCATGCCCAGGTAGGCGATGCCCCAGACGCCGCCGCCGGACAGCGCCAGGTTTTCGAATGAATATTTCATATGCCGCTCCTTGTCGTTGAAATGGGAATGACTCGCCATTTATGTGTACGGCATGGCGCGGCGTTTGCCGCTATTAGTTGACGCGGGGCCCGAGCTTGCCGGCCTTTCGGCCAGGTGTGGCCACCGCGCCGCGCACTTCGAAACGGATCTTTTCCACCACCAGGCCCTTGGCGTCGCGCAGTTCCAGTGCGTGGCGGCCGGGCCAGGGGAACCAGGCCAGGCTGGCGCCGGCGCCCAGGCGCTTGCCGTTCAGCCACCATTGCGGGCGGGCCACGCCGCGCGCGCGCAATAACAGGCGCTGATTGGCCGGCGGAATGTCCGGGTCCAGCGCGTAGACGCTGCCGTCCACCGGCGCGGCGATGCCCGGCGCCTGGCTGGCGGCGCTGCCGCGCTCCGGCACGATCAGCGCGCGTTCGGTGCCGGCCAGGAACCATTCGCGGCGGCTGGCTTCCACATCCCCTTCATAACGCACGTTCTGGCTCACCACGCCGGCCGGTGGGGATGGCGGCAGGGAGGCCGGCGCGCCTTGCTGCGCGCGGTCCAGCACCGCCTGCCACACCGGCGCCGCGCCGTGCATGCCGGATACGTCCCACATCGGCTCGCCGGCGGCGTTGCCCACCCATACCGCCACCGTGCGCTGGCGCGAGAAGCCCACCGCCCAGTTGTCGCGCATGTCCTTGCTGGTGCCGGTCTTGACCGCGCTCCAGTAACGGGTGGACAGCGCGCTTTCCAGGCCGAAGGTGCGCGCGCGCGCGGTGCGGTCGGACAGGATGTCGGCGATGATGAAGCTGCTGGCGGCGTCCAGCTGCCGCTGCGGCTTGGGCTTGGGGTCCGCCAGCGTCCAGCGGGTCGGGCTGGCCAGGCCCTGGTTGGCCAGGGTGCGGTAGGCGTTGGCCAGCTCCAGCAGGCGGATGTCGGCGGCGCCCAGCGCCAGGCTGAAGCCGTAATAGTCGCCGTCTTGCTGCAGGCTGCTCAGGCCCAGCCGGTACAGGCGGTCGCGCAGCGCGTTGGGGCCCACCATTTCGATGGCGCGCACCGCCGGCACATTAAGGGAGGAGGCCAGCGCGGTGCGCGCCGACACCAGGCCCTTGAAGTCCTTGGCGTAGTTTTGCGGCGCGTACAAGCCGGCGCCGGTTTGCAGGCTTAGCGGGCTGTCGTCGAGCAGGGAGGCGGCGCTCAGGTAGCGTCGCTCCAGCGCCAGCTGATAGAGGAAGGGCTTGAGGGTGGAGCCGGCCTGGCGCAGCGAGGTGACGCCGTCCACTTCGGCGGCGTTGGACAGGCCGCGGCCGCTGGAGCCCACCCAGGCCAGGATGTCGCCGCTGGCGTTGTCCAAGACCACCAGCGCGCCGTCCTGCACATTGCGCTGAGCCAGCGCGGCCAGGTGGCGGCGCAGCACCGAAGCGGCGTAGCGCTGCAGGCCCAGGTCCAGCGTGGAGGCGATGCGGCTGCCGGCCGTCAAGGGCTGGCGCTGCAGCAGTTTTTGGGCGAAGTGGGGCGCGTCCTGCTCCGCTAGCGGATTGGCGCCGCGGCTCTGCGCCAGCGCCTGGCGGGTGCGCACCGCCAGCGCCGCGCAATTGGGCTGGCGGCGCATGTCCTGCAGGATGCGGCAGGTGCGGGCGGCCACTTTGTCCGGCGCGGCGTTGGGCGCGCGGATCAGCGCCACCGCGATGGCGGATTCTTCCAGATTGAGGCCGGCCGGCAGTTTGCCGAACAAGGTGGCGGACAAGGCGGACAGGCCCACCAGCTCGCCGCGGAAGCCGACCAGATTGAGGTAGGCCTCCAGGATTTGCGCCTTGCTCCAGTGGGTTTCCAGCCAGGCGGCGGACCAGCCCTGGCCCATTTTCTGCCACAGGCTGCGGCCGTTGCGGCCCACCTTGAGATCGTTATCCAGCAGGCCGGCCAGCTGCATGGTCAGCGTGGACGCGCCGCGAGTGCGGGTGTTCCACAGATTGCCCCAGGCCGCGGCGGCCACGCCGGACCAGTCCACGCCGCTGTGCTGATAGAAGCGCCGGTCTTCCGACACCACCAGCGCGTGGCGGAAGGCCGGCGAGGTATCGGCCAGGCCCGCCCAGTCCAGTCGTCGGCCTTGCTTGTCCACCCGCAGCCGCTGCAGCGGCTGGCCGTTGCGGTCCAGCACCACCACATCCGACGGCCGCCATTCCGCCTTGACCTGCTGAAAACTGGGCTGGGCCAGCGCCGGCGCGGCGGCGGCGCACAGAATCAGGGCGGCCAGCCACTTCCCTCCCTTTATGGAGGTTTGCTTCCAAAGGTAGGCTTGGCGTGGAGGTTTAGAGCGCAGCAGTCGAAGAGGGAGGATGCGCGTCATGTGCGAGACCGAGTTTGTGGCTGAGTGGATGGCATGAAAGTGGAGCATGCATTGCATGTGGCCTTTACGGCAAATGATTTTGATTGTGATATTACGTAATAAAACATTTTAATATGCAATTAACTCTATCTGTATGTTGTCAATTAGGTATTTGCACTAGGTTCTATTCTCTTGATCCTGTCGTATCAATAAATGGCCTTGGGGCGAAGCGGCCTCTCCTAATTAATGATCTACATGTGGAGGAAAGAATGAGCAATATTGTCAACATTGAAATGGTGTTCGATACGCAAACCATTCTCAACAAGTATCCTGGCCCAAGCCAAAACTCTGGCCAGCCAACCGGCATCGCCCATAAAGATGTTTACATGGTGGCGGAGAGCCGCTTTGTAACAGGCGGACAAGCTTCCGCTGATTTGGCGGTGAAGGCCGAGGTGGATGACGTGATCCGGTGGCGCGCACTGTCTTTGTCTTCAAACGTCAGCCAAAGCGTTATCGTTTACAAAATTCAAAAATTCTCCGGCAGTCAGGTGACCTCCATCCCGGTTCCGACCGAGTCCAGACCTTGGGTGCCCATTCCCAATCAGAATGCGGACAAAGTGGTGGACCCGCTGAATTATACGGCGCAACAAATTCCAAACTACTATCTTGGCTGCAACGTAACGGATACGGGCACTGAAAATTATCAGGTTTGGTTCTATATCACCGAGCAAGTAAGCGGCAATCAAGTTAAAACACTTGGTTATTTCTATTGGGATCCCGTTATTCAGGTTTCTTGAACTATCAGATTTCATTGAAACCGAAGTGCCGGCAAACTGTTCAGCTTGCCGGCACTTCACCTATTGTAAGGATGAATTATGAATCCGGTTATCGACTTGACCCTGGCGCTGCAACCGGACGTGCCGCAAAACGTCTTGGGTCTGCAGGAGGATTCGCCCGCAGCGGTCAATGAAGGCGCGGTACGGGTTTTTTCCAGTCATACCCTAGTCGAGGAGCGTTTACAGAATGGTCTGCTCCTATTGTCTCTGCCCGATGCCAGGGTGGGGAATACGATACGCTGGTATGGCGCGAGCGCCTCTCCAAGTCAGGGGATGGGCATCATCCCCTATGCCGTTGACCGTGTCGGAGGACAAGCAGCCACCTCGATCACCGCTCCATGCCTCTGCAAAAGAGGGCAGTTGCTGCCCGAGCAGGATGCCGTCACTTCCGAAATCAATATGGAGCGGCTCCATGTTGAAAAAGCATCGTTTTTTTACTGGGCTCATGATGTGACGGACTCTGGCCGAGAAGATTTTCGCATCACGCTCCATCTCTACGGCCGCCCCAAGTCTGACGGCTCCCATGGAGAAAGGCTGGGAACGCGCGTGCTCAGCGTGTCCATCGTCATTCCGTAAGCGCCGGCTGCCGGAGGCGGCGATCGCTGCCTTGAACGCAAGCCGTCGACGTGCGGGCATGAGGCATTGCCCGCTTGCGGCGCCCTCTCTTTGACATTGGCCAAAGAGGGGGCGCCGGCTTAATTTTCCCCTTTTCCTACCTTGAACACCGAGTTGGGCAACATGCCGAACACGTCCGGCGCGTACAGCGCTTCCACCCGCGTCGGCGGCAGCTTGAAGGCGCCGGGGTTGTTCAGACGCATGGTGTAGCTGGCTTTCAGGCCGCCGCGCGGCACGTAGCCGTAGTAAGCGCGGTAGCCGGAGAAGCGGCGCTCCACGTAATCGGCGGGGTCGCCGTCGTTGTCCGCCTTGGCGTTGATCGCGGAATCCCGGCCCAGGCCGGAGCCCAGGATGGTGGCGCCGGCCGGGATCGGATCGTTGACCACCACCCAGGTCATATCGCTTTGCGCCTGGATCTCCAGCGTGACCTTGACCACGTCGCCGGGCTGGTACTGGCCGCTGGTTTTCTGGCTGACCGGGCTCAGCGTTTTCTTGATGCTGTAGCCGGCGTAGCGCGGGGCTTTGAGCACGATGGCGGCCTCGGCCTGCACCGTGGCCCACGGCGCGCCGCCGCCGGCGTGCTTGAGCTGCAGGCTGCCGCCGCCCGCGGGCCAGGGCAGCAGGCCCAGCGCCTTGACGCCTTCCTGCGGCCAGCCCAGGTTCAGCTTGGCGCCGCCCAGCGCGGCGCTGGTCTGGCCGCTGACCGGCGTGGTTTCGAACTGACGCGAGAATTGCGCGATGGCCAGGCTGCCCCACAGATTGGAAGTGGTGGTGCCCCAATGGCCTTTTTGCTGACGCCCCAGCAGGCCGGTGAGCAGGCGCGGCATATCCGCCTGCCAGCCCGGCAGCTTGCGCACCGTCAGCAGCAGCTTGGCGGCGTTGACGTCGGCGCTGCCCATCAGCCACCAGGCGTTGTCGTTGGCCTCGGTGCTGAAGCCCATGCGCGTGCCCTGGTAGGTGAGCCGCGCGCGCAGCAGATTTTCCGCCTCGCTCAGCCGCGCGGCGCGCTGCGGGATGTCCGCTGCGCGGTTCAGCAGCGCCAGCCAGTCCACCAGCATGGCGGTGCTCATCTTCTGCGGGTTGAGGTCCAGCACGTCCAGCATGGCCGGGCGGAAGCGGCCGTAGCGCGCCAGCGCTTCCATTGCGCTCAGGCGGCGGGCGTCTGCGTCCTGGCGGCCCAGCGGCAGATCGCGCTTGATCCGGCCCTCGACAAAGGCGGACAGGCCGTCCAGCAGCCGCGCGCGCTGGGCTTCGGGAATGGCGACGCCGGCTTCGTGGGCGGCGGCCAGCAGATAGCCGCTGAGGATGTCGCTGCCGCGATCCGGCGCGCCTTCGGCCAGCGGGAAGTAGGCGGCGAGGCCGCTGCCGTCCAGATACAGCGGCAGTTCGCTCATCAGCTGATCCCAGCGCTTGGCGTCGGCCAGACCCAGCGCCACCGAGCTGCGCTGTTCCAGGCAGACATAGGGGTAGTCTAGGAACCAGCGGCGCACGCCGGGCAGTTCATTGCCCAGCTTGGCCTGCAGGCTGACGCGGACGCCGCCGCGGCCGGGCAGGGCGCCCGGCGGCAAGGCGACGGGGATGCTTAGTTCCGGCTCCACGCGTTGCAGCGTGGCCTGCTCCACGGTGATGGGCACCGCCGGCTCGATTTCCTGGCGCACCGCCAGCTTGTCGGCGGCCTTGCCGTCCACTTGCTGGGCGCTGAAGCTCCATTTCAGCTCCTTGACGTCGTTGGGCACCGTCACCGGCCAGCTCAACAGCCGCGCCTCGCCCACCGGCAGGCTGATCTCCTGAGGCGGCAAGTCCGGCAGGCCGGGCGCTCCGGCCTGGACCTTGACCTTGAGCGGTTTGTCGCCGCCGTTGCGCACGGTGACGCCGGCGCTGAACTGGTCGCCTTCGCGCGCCAGCGGCGGGATGCCGGAGCTCAGTTGCAGGTCCTGGGTGACGTTGAAGCCGGCTTCGCCGGTGCCGAACAGATCATTGCCCGCGTCGGCCACCGCCACCAGGCGGAAGCGGGTCAGCGCGTCGTTGATAGGCACTTTGACGCGGGCGCTGCCGTTGGCGTCCAGCACCACGCGCGGCTGCCACAGCAGCAGGGTGTCCAGCAGTTCTCGGGTGGGCGCCTTGCCGCCGCCGCCGCCCGGCGGCAGCGATTTGCGGCCGTAATGGCGCTTGCCCACCACTTCCAGTTGAGCGGTGGCGGTTTCCACGCCGTAGCTGTGGCGCTGGTACATCGCCTGCATCAGCTCCCAGCTGCGGTTGGGCTGCAATTCCAGCAGCGCCTCGTCCACCGCGGCGAAGGCCACTTCGGTACCGGCCGGCGCCGGCTTGCCGCCGGGCAGTTTGACCTGGATGCTCACGTCGGCGGTTTCACGGATGCCGTAGCTCTTGCGCGCCGGGCTCACCGTCACGTCCAGCCGCTTGGCGGCGTCGCCCACCTGGATTTCGGCGATGCCGTATTTAAAGGCCGGCCGCGACAGGTCCACCATGCTGGTGGGAGGGGTGTAGTCGCCGCCTTCGTTCCAATAAGCGTCCCACCATTCGCTCGGGGTTTTCCAGCCCCAGGTGAAGAAGGAGTACCATGGCACTTCGCGTACGCGGCCGCGCACCGCCAGCACCGAGACGTAGACGTTAGGGGTCCAGCCCGGCTCGACCTTGAGCTCGATCACCGGGTTTTTGCCTTCCAGCTCCACCACACGGGTTTCGATCACGCCTTCGCGTTCTATCGCCAGCCAGGCGGTGGCTTTGCGGAAGGGCATGCGCACCTGGAAGCGGGCGGTTTCGCCGGGGGCGTAGCTGATTTTTTCCGGCAGGATGTCGATGCGGTCGTTGTTGTCCACGTCGAACCACAGCTCGTCGTGCTTGCTGACCCAGACCGATTGCGCGCTTTGCGCCAGATTGCCGTTGTCGTCGGCGGCTTCGGCGATCAGCTCCATGTCGCCGGCGTCCTTGATATTGATTTCGCAGAACATCAGGCCGCGGCCGTCGGTGCCGCCGCTGCACACCTTGCCCTTGTCGTCGGTTTCCTCATTGTGGTCCCAGGCGTAGAAGCCGCCCACCAGCCGCTTGCGGCTGGACAGGTAGCGGTGTTCGCGCAGGCTGATCTTGACGTTCTTGCCGGCCAGAGGCTTGCCGGCGGTGTCCAGCACCACGGCCTTGAGCTGCAGCGCGCGGCCGGCGGTGATCCAGCTGTCCACGCTGATGCCCACTTGCAGACCGGCAGGCCACAGCGGAATGCGGCGGGTCAGGGTTTGCACTTCGCCGTTGGGGTCGCGGTAGGCGGCCTCGGTGACCAGATCGTAGCGGCGGTCCAATTTGGGCAGCTTGTCCAGCGTGGCCTTGCCGTTGCCGTTGGCGTCCAGTTGCAGCGCGGACTTGTCCAGCAGCACCTTGCCGTCCAGCGAGGATTCGGCCTGATCGCGCTGACGCTGCGGCGGCGAGAAGCTGTAAGCCTCATAGCCCTTGATGCGCTGATAGGCGTCGGCCAGCATGGCGCTGACTTCCACCGGCCAGCCCTTGGCCGGGCCGCCGTTGCCCCAGGACAGGGACACATTGAGCGGCAGCTGCTTGGGGGCGATGCCGGCGTTCTTCACCGTGGAGATGCGGCCGGTCATGGTGGGCAGGCGGAATTCCTCCACCCGGAAACCACCGCTGCGCAGCGAGTAGCCGTCCAGCTCCGGGCTGGACGGTTTGTCCTTGTCGTCCGGACCGCGCGCGCCCTTGCGTTCCAGGTAGAGCGTGTATTCGCCCAGCTTGGCTTCCTTGGGCAGCGCGTAGCTGCTCTCCGCGTAGCGGCCGTTGCGCCAGCTCAGCGGCAGGCTGATTTCGTCGCCGCTGCCGTCGTGGACGATGCGCAATTGCTGCGGCAACTGGCCGGGCTTGAGCTGGGCCAGACCGCGGCTGACCTGGGTGCGCAGCAGATGCTTCATCGACACGGTTTCGCCGGCGCGGAACAGGGCGCGGTCCAGAATGCTGTGGGCCAGGATGTTGGGGCTGTCGCTCCACTGGGTGGGGAAGGGGAAACGCCAGGATTCGATGCCGCGGTTCCAGCTGGAACGCACGAAGGACACGTCGTCGTTGCCCTTGGCGTCCTTGGCGGCGGCGGTGATGAACAGGCCGGACAGCTCCTCGTTGTCGCACTCGCCGGCCGGCAGCACGGATTTGACCGCGGCCACGCCTTTGGCGTCGGTCTTGCCGGACCACAGCGCATTGCCCTTGCAATCGTAGATGTTGACGCGGGCGGCCGGCACCGGCTTGCCCTTGTCCAGCGTGGTCACCCACACCGCGGCGTTTTCCTTGGAGCTCTTGAAGTGCACCGCCATATTGGTGACCAGCGCGGCGGTGCGCACATACATGGGCTTGGTGCTGGCCAGCAGCGATTTGCCCAGCAGCCGCGACGACACTTCCACTACGTAGAGGCCGGGTTTGGGCAGGGGGATGCCCACCACTTCGAACGGCCATTTGCCTTGCTTGTCCGGCTGGCTGGGCAGCTTCAGCGGCTGGGCGGCTTTCTCCTTGGCCAGCAGCGACAAGCGACGGCTTTCTATGGTCTTGTCCTTGCCGGCGGGCAGGGCGCTCTCGTGATAGCGCAGCACCTTGGCCAGCCAGGCCATCATGTCCTGGTCCTTGTTCAGCCGCAGCGCCTGGCCGCCCAATTGCACGGATTTGATGTTGAGATCGCCTTCCACCCCGCGCAGAGTGATGGGCAGCGCCGCGTCCGCGCCGGATTCTATGATGCCGAACGGCGCGGCGGCGAATTTGGCCAGCGGCGGGTAGTCGGCCAGCTTGATGGCCAGCGGGAAGCGCTCGGCGTTGACCAGCGGCCGGCCCACCTCGTCGCCAAAGTCCTTGGGCAGCTTCAGCGTCAGCGTTTCCAAGGGCGGGAACGGCGGCGCGAAGCTGATGCTGTCCACCGGCTCGCCCTTGCTACGGGCCTCTGGCTGCGGCGCGCGTTCGGCGCCGGCGCCGCTCAGGCGCACCGCCATCGCCAGTTTTTCCGGCACCGGCGAACTGAAGTTGAGGGTGATGGGCTTGAACGGGATGCAAGCGCCTTTAGCGTTCTCGCGCAGGCAGCTCATGCTGGCGGTAAACGGCGGCCGCACCTGGTAGTTGAGCCGGTCCGGCGCGGCCGCGCCGCGCAGATGCACCAGGGTGAGCTTGCTGTCCGGCGCCAGGCGCTGGCCGCAGCGCAGCGTCAGCACCTTGGCGGATTGTTGTTCCAGTTTCAGATGCTTGAGCAGCGCCGCGCGCTCGCCGGCCGGCAGGGGCTGGACCGGGATGCGTTCCGGCAGGCTGGAGGATTGGCAATACAAGGACGAGGCCGGTACGCCGACGCCGTTGAATTGCAGCACGAAGGCCTGGTCTTCCTCGATGCGGCCGTTGCGCGGCCAGCGTTCCACCACTACCGGCGCGCCGGTGTAGAAACGGAAGCTCAGGCCGGCGTCCACGGCCTTGCCCTGCAGATCCTTGAGGCCGGGCTTGGGCGTGAAGCGGCAGTCGGTATTGGCGGCCGGGGTTTCCGACACGTCCAGCACCCAGGTCTTGTCGTCCACCCAATGGCCCTTGGCTTTCAGGCCGCAGCTCCAGGCGAACGGCGCCGGCGCGGCGCTATTGCCCAGCGGAATCATGCTGCTGTTGAAAGTGACGCGCACCTGCTGCACTTCTTTGACTTCGCCCTGGGGGCTGAAGGTGGTGACGCCGGCGGCAAGAGCGGCGGCGCCGACGAAACCCAAAAGCGCGGGCGCAAGGCGGAATGGCAAAGACATGGACGAGGCTCCGGAAAATACCATCGCAATTATACGCGGCTGGAGCGGCGGCAAGGAAAGAGATGTAAAAAAAGACCGGCCCATAGGCGCTCGCCGCACTCATGCGACCCAATGGCTCATGCGCCGTTGCTAGCGCCCAAGCGAGCTCAACGGAGGTGGCGCTTGGGGCCGTGAAGCTTAGCGCTGTTGCGCGGGCATATGGGCCAGGCTTGACTAGCCGCTGATGGACTGCATCAGCTGCTTCAGCTCTTCCAGTCTCTTTTGATGAATGGAGTTAACCAGCTCTTTCCCGCCGATATTTTCCAAGTGCTGTTTTTGCCGTTCAAGCAAGGTTTCTCCTTTCTTGTTAATCTCCTGCGCCTCTCTGCCCGGCCGGGCGGTAACGTATTTCTCCAGCCTGCCGCGGCCTTGGGTGTGCTTGTAAAAAGAGGGGGGGATCAATTGGTCGGACTCCACGGATGAGGAGAAGAATCCATTGCTGGAAGGGATGGCGCCCGAAGCATTCATTTGATGCAGTTCTGATACGGCCTGATGCTCTTTGAACAGCTTCTTGGCCAAAGCCAGGCTGAAAATAGCGCATTCGCTCCCGCTTCTTTGAATGTCCATTTCCATCATGGAAAAGCAGATGTTGTGGGAGCTTAGCTGATCCAGCGCGGATTTTGCTCTGAAAGCCAGGAACATTGGGCCAGTTGAGTTGAAGTTGGCGGGTTCAAACATCAGAACGGAGGGTTTGCCTTCTACCAGCCTATAGTCAAACACGGCAAAATGAATGCCGTCGCTGCCCATGTTTACGATATATCTTCCCGATTCGCTTCCCTTGTGAAATATCTCCAATATTTTGTCAGACAGGTCCCTCGCGTCGCTTGCGTAAGTCAGATTAAGTCCAGGCTTGGAGGTGTTGGCGGATGCGATTAGGCCGGGTATGAATTCTTTATCCAGTTTGGCAAAACTGGATGTTGTCCAAGCGCCGGAGTCCAAGCTTTTTTCCACGTCGCGGATGTAACGACCGAGATCGGTTCGATAACTATCGCTCCTATCAAAGTGAGAAGAGTGTGTCGCGCTAGAGATTGATCCCGGCATGGCCTTGTTCCGATGAGTATTTGAAGTGGCGATTGTAGATGGCGCTTAATAAAGCTCTTTCAAAATTCGATCACGACATAGCCTGGCATAGCATCGAAAAACAGGCGGAGATTGCCTTTCATGGTCTTGAGGCGTAGAAAAACCCGCTCAAGGAACTTATACCCTAACGGTACATAGTTCGTGAGTAGGTAGCTATGAAAGCTTTTTAGTAAAGCCTTCTCTGCATCAAAGTCTTGCGATGTAGAAATACATCATAATGCATAGTAACTTCCAAGCGCCGGCGGTAACGTCGGCGCTTTTCGTATTATGCGACTTGTATCTCTGGGGGGGGCAGATTCCATACTCGTCGTGAGGGCGCAGCCGGTGTCATTCGCCCAGCACCTTGCGGATTCCCCGGGCAAAGCCCACCTCAAAAACCGTCCGCCCACGTTCGTTGACGATTTCGCCGTGGCTGCCTTCGCGCAGGCCGCGCTCTTCCAGATAGTCGGTCGATACTGCCTTCTGTAAGGCTTCACGCTCTGATGGAGTCAGCTGTGCTGCCAGCTCTAGCACGGCCACTGGAGACACGCTGGGGACAGTCGAGAAAGTTGCTCCCAGTGGACGACGGTCGACGGTCACTTGCGTGTTGCCCCTTAGGACATTGAGTTGCGCCTTGAGCTTATCCCGTTCGACGATAATAGCCTGCATGATGGAGCGAATGGCTGGGTCCTCAATTCGCATCAGGTATTCGTGGCTCGCCAGCGTCTTTGGAGGCTTAGACGCGGGCGGCCCGGCGTAGGCCACCCAGGCTTCGATAAGCGCCCGGTAGTCGGCGGACTGGGCATTGTAGAGCGCTCGACCTTTCAGGATGCCTTCTGCTTCAGCCAAGCGACCGATGGTAGGCAGCGAGAAGTCACGGGAGCCGGTGGCATGCTGCTTGCGACACAGTTCGTGCATCTTCGTCAAGTTCGCCCGTTTATTGGAGCGCCCGCCCTTGGCGAGTAGCGACTCAAGTACTGCGTCCGGGTGGATGTCTGTCACACCATTCATGCATCATCTCCCGTGAGGGCCTGGTGCCCGATGGGAAACGCTTGGGCGCGATTTGTCGTGGCCAGCAGTGAGGAAAGGTCCATGTCGAAGTGCTGGCTAAGGCTTACGCCGGCATCCATTAGGCGGATCACATCCCGTTGGCCAAGTGCTGGATTCGCTGGGTTCATCTGCTGGGCGAGGCGGCGCATGAAGGCGTTGCCTACGAGCAGTTGTTCCTGTTCGTTCAACAGCATGAACATGGGAGGCCGGTTCTCACGGTAAAGGACCGCATCGAGCAGTTGGCTGCGGCGGAACACCGCCTTGCCCGGTTCCAGGTCGGGGTAGACCTCGACGTTTTCGCATACACTGGCGAGCTGGAGCAATTCCGACTCCGTTTCCTCGAAGGCGACATGCACGTCGCACACCGTGCCGGTGGCCACCAACGGGGTACCTTTTCCCTGCGGTGCGTCGAGCGCCGCCTTGCAGCGTTCGATGAGACGCCAGCAGGCTACGAGGTCCTCCGCGAAGTCGCTGAAGTGCTTCATGGCGCCCTCCCACACCCGTTCGGCCTTCTGGTAAGCATCCATCCGGGCGAACGGCCTGCCCGCATCCTCTGCATCAGCTTTCTGTTTCTTCAAGCCCTGAAGCTCATTTTCGCGAGTGAGACAGGCATTGCGCGCTTCGTCGAAGTGGTAGGCAAGTGTGTTGAAGTGGGCGGCCAACGCCGGCAGGTAGTGCGGCTCGGTCACAAACCAGCGACAACGCACGCAGTTCCGACTTCCGCCCGGAACGGGCCCGTACTTCGGATTCATTGACGAAGAACCCTTGGCAATCATCGACCCACCGTTATAGCAGCCGCCCACCGCACCGTTCTCTTCGACCTCACTGGTATTGCCGCCGACTAGGCACAGGCCGTGGTGCATCGGCATCCAGCCCGCCGGATTGCGTGCGGCCGGATGCTGCGGAATAGCGGCGGCGAGGCTGGGTACGCTGTTGCAGATGGTCTTTTGCAAGAGTTCGTTATGCTCGGTGTCGAGCAGGAAGTGCTGGATGCTCGCCTCCTTGTTCATCTCCAGCCGCTCCGCCGCGCGGAGCAGCACGTCGCGGATGTGCGTTGCGCCAGGTTTGATGTAATACAAGGTCATTAACAGGCGACTGTGGCCAACGAGTTTCTGGAGGACAGGGAAAGGCACTTGCCCTTCCAGGGCCAGCGCGGTGATGAGGGAGACGCGCAGGCTGTGCAGCGGGAAGAGCGTTGTTAGCCTTCTGTTCTGATCTTCCTCTGGTGGGAGGAATCGAATCGGCATGCCGTTGCGATGAGTTTCACCTCGGTCGGCGAGTCGCTTCTCTAGTGCTTCCAACAGAGGAAACCACGTTGCGAATAAAGTATGTATCCTCAGGGGAAGCTGACGCTCGCTCTCGGCTGCCTCGGGCAAGCGGAAGAGGAAGCAAGTGTCAGGATAGCCTGCGAGTTGCATCTCGCTCTTTCCATTGAGGTGACGGCCGTCCAGATCCCTCCAAGAGGAACGCTGCGAGATGGGGTTATATTTCTCCTGCCAGTTACGCAGCTTTTCCAGCCAGTAGAAGACATCCTGCTGCACCGGCCCACCAAAGGACCACGGTAATACGTAACCCTTCTCGGGACCGGACTTGGCGATATCAGCGGTCTTGTTGGTATTGATGTAGAGTACGGTCGATATGGACTCGCCATCGGTGAGTAAGCTGCGGCGGCGGAACACCCCCTGTTGCAGCGGTCTCCGTTCATTGCCATGCGCGAGCCGGCTCGAATTCAACGTCCAACTCCCTGCCGCGTAGCGCCAGGTATCCGCTTCGCCCGAGTCCAGCATACGGACCTGGAAGGTGCGCAATGGTAAGATGAGTTTCACAAGCAGGGCTACCCAGCGGACCGGACTCCACATTTCCAGGCGGGTAGTGCCATTTTTCATTGTACGCTCACGCCACACGCAGTCCGGGTCACTCCGGTCAATCTCGGTTTCGGATACCTCAAACCAATCAGGACCGCTTCGCCCACGCTGGCCAATTTCAGCGCCCAGTCCACTCTGCGCCCACTGCCAGTCACGAAAGTGAGGTCCTGCCGCGAGCATCTGTCGCAGTTCGTCTATGTAGCCGTAGGGTAGTGGCGAATGGACACTCTCGTCGCGCTTCGGTAGGCCACTCTTGGACATCCTTGGCACCGGGTTATGGAATACCGGCGAGACCACAGGGGGCTGAAGTCATCTGCTTCGCTGAACTCGCTCAGTAGCACAAAGTGCAGAAAGGTATGGATGTAATTATTGTATTCGATGCCGCTGCCAGAGTCTGGGCAGGCTGTTCGGTAAAAATCGGGCAGGACCGTATCACGTGCGAGGAACACTGCAGGGGCGAGCGGCAGCTTCTGCTGGATAAGGTAGCGTACAAAGAAGACTGCCAAGGCTTCCAGCCGCCCGTGAACACGCTTGGTCTCCCCCTTTAACCACTCTACCGCCAGGATTCGCCAAGAATCGAGCTGTGGATAGTCCCGCGCAACCCAGCCGAGGGTCACATCCGTACTACGCTTCACTCTTTTGGCTTTTGGGGCCGGAATGGTAGATGCTTTCGACTCAGTTGTGTTCGTCTTTTTTGTCATGAAAGTCAATGAGTTACTTAAGTTCAATGCCTGGCAATAGGCTAAATGCAGACTGTATTCTGGTGTGATTGCCTTGCAGTCGCTGCATGGCTGCTTCGAGCGCAGCCAGGGCTTCGTGGGTGCTGGCCTGGGTGTAGACCTCCTGGCTTTCCAGCGAGGCGTGATGCATGAAACGACGGATGAGAGCCTTGTCGACGCCGGCGATTCGCAGGCGGCGGCCGTAGGCGTGGCGGTGGCCGTGTGGCGTCGTGCCCAGAGCCTTGCCCACCGTAAGTCCGATGCGCTCGCACGCAGCGGCATGAGCCTTGTTGTACTGGGAGAGCGAGTACATGGCACCGATGGGCTCGCGGTGCAGGTTGATGAAGGCGAAGGGGTGGTCGCGCTCAATACGTGCGACCTGTTCCAGGTAGCGGTACCAGAGAAGTTGAAACCATTCGCCGTATTCCGGCAAGAACCAGTACGCCTGCTTGTAGTAGGCCCCATCGTGTGTGCCCCCCTTCCAGCCGGCGTGCCGGCAGTTCATTAGGTCGGTGCGGTGTGCGAGGCCGAACTGATGGGCGAGGTATTCCGCTCGGTTACCTTTACGTGGTCGTCCCCGCTCGTCGCGCCAATCGGCGGGTGCGGCACCGTAGCTCGGGTGATGGATGAGGACCTTGGCCTGGGATGGATTGGTGGAGTCCGGGAACACATCCGAGATGTACAGGTGGAAAGGCTCCGATTCGCGGAAGCCCGCGCCGTGCAGCAGCAGAGTGATAAGCATGCTGCGATAGTCGTAGCGCCCGGCTGCGCAGAATCCTTGGACCAGCAGCTTCTCGAAGTGCTCCTCTGGGAAGGCTGGCGGCTCGCCCTTTTCGACTTTGGGTAGGCGCCGGCTCCGGACGTGGTGTCCGCTCCCGGCGGGAGAGGCGTTCGCTGCCCACGTGTGACCCAGGAAGGCCTTGCTGCGTCGGTATTGGTAAGCAGCCTGGTCGGTCTGTCGGTCGAAGGCCCCACCTACATAGCGTGGATTCACCTTGGCCGCCTCAGGGCGCATCTCGCCAAGCCAGTCGAAGAAGTCGGTCAGGTGGGTGATGATGTGCGAAGCATCCTGCGGTGAACGTGGTGACCAGCACAGGTTGCTAGGGTCGAGGCCAGTCTCCCGATCGAAGGTCCCGGTGTAGAGCCGCTGGGCAAAGTTCTGAAATAGTCGGTAAGTGTCACTTTCAGCCGGATTCGTCTGCAGGTACTCGAGGAACATCCGCACCGACCGGATTACCTTCGTCATCCACGCCAGGCTGCGGTCGTGGCTGCGATAGAGGAAGTAGTCGAGCAGTGGCTCTAGCACGCCAACTGGCGTCAGAAGAACCGGAAGCTCCGTATAGATACCCGTAGCGTCGGTGTAGACGCGGGCTTTGACTTTTACGAACACAAAGTGGGCTCTATCTGTACATTGCGCTGGTCAAAACACCCATCCGCGGCCTTCTCCAACGACCTGATGCGTCTCGCTGACCACGATGAGCGTCTTGCCACGATGCACCAAGCAGAAGCTCGGCATGAGGTCAGCGTCGACACCGGCTGTGGACGTTGTGTCGCTAAGAGTACCAATCCAGACATAGCGGTGGGTTTCGTGGCACGCCAAGTAGTAGCCGGAGGCATCGCATTGCTCCAATCGAGAAGTTATGAGGCGCTAGCGGGCAGACGTTATACAGCACACACGCAAGCGTAGCAACGAAGCCAAAGGTCAAAGCGCTCTCGTCAGATGCCTGTCAGAAAGATTAAGGGCAGTAGTGGAAGGCAATCAGGCTAGTCAGCCAACTGACCGTACTGGGCGGGCAACGAGTTGGGAGTGGGTCTGACCCTGACTTATAGATCAGAGCGGTCGTGCATAGAACCGGGTTCTTTTTACATACTATGTCAAATCAGGGTATAGCTTTGTATGTAGCGGTACGAAAAAATACCCCTCAGAGAGGGGTGTCGGTGAGAAATTTGCCTAAAAAGACCCTAACTATGTATCCCTACCTGGGGGGATAACATCAGCGGGTTCCAGGCATGGGGTGGAGCGCTTGTCGTCAAGCGGCTCGCGTGTCGTCGCAGCAATTTTAGAACGAGTAAATCAGCCCTACGCCCAGCGAACGGATTTCGGCGTCGTAGAAGCTGATGTCGGCGTTGGATTTGCCGTAGGCGGCGCTGACGAAGGCGGACAGCGCTTTCTCGCCGAACAGCTGATGGCGCAGGTAGTTGAGATCGACGGCGTAGGCGTTGCTGTCGGCTTTTTTATTGCCGAACAGCGGGTTGCTCTGGTCGAAGCGCTGTTTGCGGAATTGCAGGCCGGCGCTGAGGGTGTTGAGGTCGCTGCTGTAGGCGTAGTCCAGGCTCAGGCCGTAGCTCTTGTTGCTCATCGCGCCGCCGTCCAGCTTGTCCTTGCCCCAGCTTAGACCCGGGGCCAGCGTTTGATTGGGAGCGAAGGCCCATTCATAGCCCGCTTTCAACAAGGTGGCGTCGCCGTTGCGGTTCAGCGTGGCGCGGTCCGCCGCGCTGAGGCCGGCCACGCTTTGGCCGCTGCGCTCGTCGTCTATCTTGATGTTGCGTTGGGTCAGCTGGGCCTTGAAGCCGGTGCCCATGATGTTTTCCCAGCCCAGCAACAGGCCGGTGGATTTGCGCTTGGTGCCGTCGCGGTCCACGCCCACGAGGTAGGGATCGGTCCAGGTGTTCTTGCTGAGGCCGCCATAGAGCAGGCCGGCGGAGACGATGCCGTTGTTGCCCACTTGCTGGCGCACGCCCAGTTCCAGGGTGTCGTCCATGCCCAGCGGGTCGTGAATCTGGCTGTCGAACACGATCTGGGTGCGGCTGGCGGCGAAGGTGTAGCTGAGATCCAGCACCGGCAGCGCGAAGGAGTCGTTGTGGGACTCCGGCGCGCTGTTCAGGCTGTTGGTTCTTTGGTTTTTGTCCCCCTTGAAGAGGTTGGATTTGACGCGGTTGCCGCCCACGCCCAGGCCGATGCTGCCGGAGAAGCCGTTTTCTTCCGGTATCGGGTCCGCCACTGCGAGTTGAGCCGCCAACAAAGCCGACAAGCCTACGCATATAGTGCGCATATTCATCATCCTCAAAATAAAAGAGCTGCCATGGTTTCCGACGACGCCGCGCCAAGCCGCATGGCGGGCGTCGCTTGTTTATGCAAAATGAATTGACTGTCCATATTAAGCCGGGGACCGGTCGAAATGTCGCTTCCTCCGCAAATTAAGCCTGAGATTGCTTTGTTTTAGCCGCGGCTTGTTGCGGAATTGCCATCGGCGGGCCTGCCGCCCGCAAGCCGGAAAGACTATCGCTTTGCGGACTAAGCGAGCCCGCGGCTAGGCCGCCGATGCGATGGGGAAAGCGGTTTGGTTTTGTGCATATATTAAATTTGTGGCGGAGTTTGATGCAAGAGGCGCTGCAACGCCGCCTCGTAGGTGTTGAGCCGGTCGATGTACTCGAACACGTCCAGCGGCGCGATGCTTTGCGTCAGCACTTGCTCGATCAGATGGAAGAAACCGGTCCAGCAAGCGCTGGCCGCGTCCGGGGCGCTGAAGTCGACGTCTTCGGCAATGCGCGCCAGCAGGAAGCGATCCGCGCTGCCGGGGTTGTCTTGCAGGAAAACGAGGTAATGGCCCGCGTACTCCCGTCCCAGCAGATAGGCTTGGCGGCGATCGGCCAGCGGCGGCACTGTCCAGTAGTGGGGCCGGGCCTGGTCGGGCAGTTGCGCGGCGAAGGGCAGCGCATGGTAAGGCAGGGGTTGGGGATCGGGCTGATAACGGCGGCGAAGGGGGTGATTGCGTTTCATGAAGAGGCTCCTTTGCGAGGTTCATGCCCGCGACTCCGCTCTCATTCGGGATGGCGAGCACGTGACAGGGTTGAGAGACCGGCGCAAAGGACCCGGCAGACCATGAAGGCCTCCCCGCCACGGCTTGCCGAAAAATGGGCGCAGGAATGGCGCCGGTTGCGCTGAACAACCGGGAATCTTTGCAGAACGGGCTCTCAATCCCGGTGCCTGTAATCTCAAGCACGGGCGCATTATTGCCGGCTCGCGGCGTGCTAGGCAAGCGCGGCGTTTCGCCCGGACCGAGGTGCGCGGACCCGGGGTGGCGGGCGGGGCTGGAAATATTGGTGGTAGTATTGAACGATCAGCAACCATGCCGCGAAAGGGCTGGCATGACGAGGATTCGCCGCTTTGCCTGGGCCGTGCCGTTGTTGCTGGTCTTGTCCGCCTGTTCGCAGCAGCGTTCCGCCGATGGTTCGCTCCAACGCCGGCTGGATCTGCAGGAAGCGCTGGCTTTCGTGCATCAGGATGTGCCGCTGGCCGGCAACCATCTGGTGCTGCGCTCTTCGCTGGGCGGGCGCTTCGAACTGAAATTCTATGATCGCCAACTGGTCGCGCCGCTGGACGCGCAATGGCGCCGGGTGCGCATCGCGGACGCCCGCGTCGTCGGCGAGGACGCGCTGGTGCTGTTGCGCGCGGACGATGCGGAATGCGCGCCGGCTTACCGCCTGCTGCAAGTGCGCGACTACCGGGTGCGCAGTTGGACGCTGGTGGCCAGCTGCAATCAGGAGGGGGCGATGACGGTGGACGAGGACGGCGGCGCATGGCGGGCGCGTCAGGCGCGCAATCGCTTGAACGCGATGCTGTGGACTTGGCGCGGTGGGGCGCTGGAGGCCAGGTTGGAGCGCCCGGCCTCGGCCTATGATTCGCCGCGGACGCTTTCCCGCGGCGGCGGGCGGGTCGCGCGCGGTCCGCGCGGCGGCCGCGGCGAGATGCCGGACAGCGAGCGAGGGCTGCCTCCGGCGGAGTAGGCGCTTAGAACCTGTTCAAAGTCTGCTGCGCTTCAGCGATACGGCGTTGAAAACGACTTCAGAATGCTCATGTACCACCTGTACATTCCGCTTCTTCTGCCGTTTCCGCCTTGTCTCGCCCTTGCTCGCGAGACTTTGAACAGGCTCTAAGACCCGCTAACAAAACCCCTGATCCCGCGTTGCGCCTCCTTGTCGTACGACTTGTACTGCCTGCGTCGGCGCGCCTTGGCTCAGGTGCGCTGCGCGGTTTTGTTAGCGGCTCTTAGTACGTGTTTACGATCTCGCGAGCCAAGGCGAGACAAGGCGTTGCGGCTGAGAAAGCGGAGTGTACACACGGTACATGAGCATTTCGAAGCCGGCACTCATCGCACAATGTCTCTACCGACGCGCAGCAGATCGTAAACAGGTTCTTATTGCGCCGGCGTCACTCGCACCTTGATGCTGCGCTCCAGCTGCACATTGCTGCGGCTGACGCCGATGAGCACGGTTTCCTGGCCGCCTTGGTCGCGGCCTATGCCGCCCACGGTCAGCCATTCACCCACCGCGCCTTCCACGGTGGTGGCCAATTTGGCGCTGTCCAGGTTCTGGCCGTTGAAGGCTTGCTGGCTGGTGGCCAGTTCCAGCGTCACCCGCTGGCCGTGCAGCCGCGGCCGGGCGTAGAAGCCGGTGACGGCGTCCTGGTAGCGCACGCCCACCACCGGCCGGCCGTCAGGGCCGAACATCAGCCAGGGCAGCGGCCGGCTGCTGCCTATCTCGATGAAGCCGGTCTTGCCGTCCAGCATACGCAAGGCCTGGCTGGCCTGCAGCCGGGTGTTGGACTGGCTGGCACCGCCGGCGATCACCACCTGGCTGCCGGGGCGCAGCGTCATCGGCTTGCCGGTGCTGATGCTGTAGCCGCCGCCCTGTACCTGGCCGCCCAATTGCACCGCGGATTTGCTTTCTCGGCTGACGCCATCCTGGGCCACTTCCACCAGCAGGGACGAGGATTTGACGTCCAGCTGGCGGATCAGCCGGCGCAGTTCCGCGCTGCGGCCGGGCGGGGCGTCCAGGATCAGCTGGTTGCCCAGCGCGCCCAGTTTTTCGCCGTCGCGCAGTTGCGGCCGCAAGGCGGCGGCCACTTCGTCGCCATCGCGCCAGTTGAGGGTGATCACGTCGGCGGCGTTGGCCGCGGCGGCGAGGCCCAGCAGCGCGACCGCCAATAGGGTTTTCTGTTTCGATCTCATGTCACAATTCCTTGCCGGAGCGCCAGATGGCCCATACCAGCCACACGCTGTTGAACATGGCCAGCATGAAGCCGACGAAGCCGAAGAAGGGCAGGCCGAACAGCTTGGGCCCGGCGTTGACGGTCATCACGATGGAGGAGCCGATGATCAGACAGCCGGTGACGATGCCCATGGTCAGCCGGTTGGTGCTGCGGTCCAGTTGACGGCCGAAACTGTCCAGTCGCTGCAGGTCCAGATTGACGCGGAACTTGCCGTGGCGCATGTCCTTGCCCATGCGCATCAGGTCTCGCGGCAGGCTGGAGAGCATGGCCAGCGCTTCGCCCAGCGAATGGCGGCCGCGTTTGAGCAGGGCCGCCGGGTGGTAGCGGGCGATGGAGAGCTCGCGCACAAAGGGGGTGATGTGGGCGATGAGCTGGAAATCCGGGTCCAGCTGGCGGCCCAGGCCTTCCAGGGTGATCAGCGCCTTGAACAACATGGCCATGTCCGGCGGCAGCAGGATGGAGTGGTCGCGGATCAGCGCCATGATGTCGGCGATCAGCTGGCTGATGTTGATGCCCTTGAGCGGCACGTGTTCGTACTGGAACAGGAACTCGCCCACGTCGTGGGCGAACTGGCGTTCGTTGACCGGGGTGTTGCCGGTCCATTCGATCAGCACGTCGATGATGCCGGCTTCGTCGCGGTTGGCCACGGCGGCGAGCAGATCGACGATTTCATCGCGGCGGCCATGGCTGATGCGGCCCACCATGCCGAAGTCGATGAAGGCGATGCGGTGTTCGGGCAGGAAGAAGACGTTGCCCGGATGCGGGTCCGCGTGGAAGAAGCCGTGGATCAGAATCATCTTCAACACCGCGTCCGCGCCGCGCTGGGCCAGCAGCACCGGGTCCAGGCCGCTGTCGGCCAGTTGTTCCA
Source organism: Chromobacterium sp. Beijing (assembly GCF_021496765.1). NCBI lineage: Bacteria > Pseudomonadati > Pseudomonadota > Betaproteobacteria > Neisseriales > Chromobacteriaceae > Chromobacterium > Chromobacterium sp. Beijing. The sequence continues at coordinate 1,454,747 of NZ_CP053750.1, read as the reverse complement.
GCCGGGCGGCCGGCACGCCGGCGATGTAGTCCTGCACGTTGACGGCGGCGTTGGTGTAGTCCCAATAGACCTTGGGTACCTGGACTTCCGGATCGTCGGCGAAGTCGCGGGCGAAGCGTTCTGAATTGCGGGCTTCCACCGCCAGGTCCATTTCCCGCTTCAGCGAGCGGGCGAACTGGCCGACGATTTCCACCGGCTGAAAGCGGCGCACGTCGGGAAATTCCAGTTCCAGCAGGCCGGCCAGGTGGTTGAGGATGCGCAGGTCCGCTTCCACCTTGTCCACAATGCCGGGGCGGCGCAGTTTCACCGCCACGTCGCTGCCGTCGTGCAGGGTGGCGCGGTGCACCTGGGCGATGGAGGCGGAGCCTATGGGGTTGAAGTCAAAGTGGGCGAACACGTTTTCAGGCTCGTCGCCCAGCGCGGCCTTGACCAGGCGGCGCACCGCTTCCGGACGCACCGGCGGCACCCTGTTCTGCAGTTTTTCAAACTCGGCGATCCAGTCCGGTGGGAACACGTCCACGCGGGTGGAGAGAATCTGGCCCAGCTTGATGAAGGTGGGGCCCAGTTCTTCAAAGGCCAGGCGCACGCGCACCGGGGTGGGCGGGCGGTTTTCCGCCTCCGGCAGGTTGAGGTTCAGCCATTGGCCGGCCTTTTCCACCGCGCGCGGTAATTTTAGCCTTTGGGCGAATTCGCCCAGGCCGTGACGGATCAGAATGCCGCTGATTTCCTTCAGTCGCGGCAGGTCGCGCATGGCGATCAGGGTTTCTCTCAGCATCGGTTCTGCCTTGTGGGCATTGGGTTTTCGCTCAAAAACAAAGGCTTGCCGTCCGGGCGCGCCGGCGCCGTCCCGTCGCGCGGTTTCGCCGCCGGCCATGCCAGTGCGATGGATTGTACGCCATTAGTGCCGGCTGTCTCGTCCAAGGTTCAAGCGGGCCGGCCCAAAGCGCTGGAAACGGCCTGCCTGCGGCTTTACACTACCGCCCCCGTCCGATAGAGTTCGGCCTATGAAATTGCAACTCCGCTTAATGACTCTGGTGCTGGCGGGCTTTATGGTATTCGCTGAAGCGGCGCCGGAAAAGGCCCCTCCGGAAGGGCGCCCCGCGGCGGAAGCTAGCGCGCAGTCTGGCCAGGACGACCCCATCTCGAAATTCTCCTCCCCCGCGGAAGACGCGGTGGGGGATTTGTTGTTGCAAGCCATGAGCCTATTGGGCGTGGCCTATCGTTTCGGCGGCAACTCGCCGGAAAACGGCCTGGATTGCAGCGGCTTCATCCGCTATGTGTTTCAAAAGTCCTTGAAAGTGAATCTGCCGCGCACTTCCGCTGAAATGGCCCGCGTTGGGAAATCCATCAACCGCAGCGAACTCGTGCCCGGCGATCTGGTCTTTTTCAATACCCGCGGCTTCAGTTATTCCCATGTCGGCATGTATATGGGCAACGGCAAATTCATCCACGCGCCGCGCACCGGCAAGAATATCGAAGTGGCCAACATCAACCAGAGCTACTGGAACGGCCGCTTCAACGGCGCGCGACGGGTGAACCGCAGCACGGCGGCGCAGGCGGCGGACACTTCCGACGATCTGACCGTGGCGACGCCGACGCGCAAGGCCGCGGCGGTAAGCGCTCCGGCGGCGAAGTGCCGCAAGGGCAAGAAGTGCAAGCCGGAGGTCTCCGCCAAGAAGGGCGACAAGGCCGAAGCCAAGAAGTCCGGCAAGAGCGGCGGCAAAGCCGCGGCCAAGAAGGGCGGCAAGGCGGCCGGCGGCGCCAAGAAAAAAGCCAAGCGTTGATTGGCGGCTTAAGCTGATAAGGATGCAGGAACAACATTGCCCGCGTTGCGGGCAATGTGCTTTGGAGCGAAACGATGGCATTGAAAGTGGACATACCGGTGTGGAAAGACCCGCAAGGCAATGTGGTGGCCTGCGTGGAGAAGCTGAAAGTGATGCAGGAAAACCTGGAGGAGCTGGCCCAATTGGCGCAGGACGCCTTGGAGGACGCGGTGCTGATGGGCTGCGACGAAGGCCAGGTCAAGGATTTCCTGGTGCAGGTGATGCAAAGCCTGCACAACCCTTATCAAGGGCGCTGAGCGCCGTTTTCATCCACCCCCTCGGGCTACGCGCGGCGAGCCCGCGACTCGCTCCGGAAAGGAGCTTTTTTGATGCAGTGGCCTTTTGAAGCCTTTATCGGCCTGCGTTATCTGCGGGCCAAGCGCCGCAACGGTTTCATTTCCTTCATTTCCCTGATTTCCATCGTCGGCATCGCCCTGGGCGTGGCCGCGCTGATCATCGTGCTGTCGGTGATGAACGGCTTCCAGAAGGAAATCCGCGGCCGCATTCTGAGCGTGGCCTCGCATCTGGAGGTGAGCACTTACGACGGCCGGCTGGATCATTGGCGGCAGGTGGCCCAGCTGGGCGGCGCGCAGCCGCATGTGCAGGCCGGCGCGCCCTTCGTCAACAGCCAGGGCCTGTTTACCGCTTACGGCAATGTGCGCGGCGGCCTGGTGCGCGGCATCGAGCCGGCGCTGGAGGACAAGGTGGTGGACGTGGGCCAGCACATGGTGACCGGCAAGCTGGAGAATTTGCGCCCCGGCGAGTTCGGCGTGGCGCTGGGCGCGGAGCTGGCGCGCCAGCTCAATGTGGGCCTGGGCGACAAGGTGATGCTCTTCGTGCCGCAGGGCATGATCACGCCGGCGGGCATGTTGCCGCGTTCCAAGCAGTTCACCGTGGTGGGCATCTTCAAGGTGGACATGTTCGAGTTCGACTCCACCTTGGCGATGGTGAACCTGCGCGACGCCCAGGTGTTGTCGCGGATGGGGGACAGCGTCAGCGGCGTGCGCTTCAAGCTGGACGATCCGATGCTGGCGCCCACGGTGAAGCAGGCGCTGCGCGCTAAGCTGCCGCAAAACCTGGTGACGGATTGGACCGACACCAATTCCAATTACTTCCGCGCGGTGCAGATCGAAAAAAGGATGATGACCATCATCCTGACGCTGATCGTGGCGGTGGCGGCGTTCAATCTGGTGTCCACGCTGGTGATGGTGGTGACGGACAAGCAGGCGGATATCGCCATTTTGCGCACCCTGGGCGCGTCGCCGGCCAGCATCATGAAAGTCTTCATGATTCAGGGTTCGGTGGCCGGGGTGCTGGGCACCTTGTCCGGCGTGGCCTCGGGCGTGTTGATCGCCTTGAACCTGGACGTGATCGTGCCGCTGATCGAACGCGTCATCGGCAGCAAGATTTTGTCCAGCGAGGTGTATATGATCGACTACCTGCCGTCCGACGTGCAGTGGGGCGATGTGTCCACCATCACCCTGATTTCCCTGTTGCTGGCCTTGTTCGCCACGCTGTACCCCAGCTGGCGCGCGGCGCGCACGCAACCGGCGGAGGCCTTGCGCTATGAGTAATGTGTTGTCGTGCCAAGGGCTGGGCAAGTCCTATAACGAAGGCAAGCTGCAGCTGACGGTGTTGTCCGATGTCAGCCTGACGGTGGAGAAGGGCGCCAGCCTGGCCATCGTCGGCGCGTCCGGCTCCGGCAAGAGCACGCTGCTGCACCTCTTGGGCGGGCTGGACACGCCCAGCCAGGGCCGCGTGGAGGTGTTGGGGCGGGATCTGGCGACGATGTCCGAGGCGGAGCGCGGCCGGATGCGCAACGCTTCCTTGGGCTTTGTCTATCAGTTCCATCATCTGCTGCCGGAATTCAGCGCGCTGGAAAACGCGATGATGCCGCTGCTGATCCGCCGCATGCCGCGCAAGCAGGCCGAGCGGGAGGCCGGCGAGATGCTGGGCCGCGTGGGCCTGGGTCAGCGCTTGCAGCACAAACCGGGCGAACTGTCCGGCGGCGAGCGTCAGCGGGCGGCGATTGCGCGCGCGCTGGTGACCCGGCCCGCCTGCCTGCTGGCGGACGAGCCCACCGGTAATCTGGACGTGCACACCGCCAAGCAGGTCTTCGATCTGATGCTGGAGCTGAACCGCACGCTGGGCACCAGCCTGATCATCGTCACCCACGATCTGGAGCTGGCGGCGCGCACTCAGCGCACGCTGCGGCTGAACGAGGGCCGGCTGATGGATATGGAGCAGGAGCGCGCGGCCGCCGGCCAGGCGCTTTGATGTTTAGAAACCGGTTCACGCTCCGTCGCAAGGCGAGCGGCGCGTCGGTCCGCCCTTGGCGGCGGCCCCGCTTCTGCTCGCTAGACTTTGAGCCGGTGCTTTGAAAACCGAGCAAACCAACTCTGGGAGAAACCACATTGCTGTTCAAGCGTGAAGAAATCGACTTCGATGCCTTGCTGGATATTTTGCAAACCCCGTCCGGCCTGATGGAGTCGGCGATAGGCGTCTTGTGCGTGTTCATCGCTTTCTATCTGGCCCGTTTCGCCTTCAAACAGTTTTTTGATCACAATCCGGAGCGCTATGAGCGCTTCTTGCCCTATGTGGGCTTCCGTCTGGTGTTGCCGGTGGCGGCGCAGGCGCTGGTGATGCTGTCCCGCTCCGCCTGGGTGCATCTGCTGCACGAGCGCGCGATGGTGCTGCACTTGCTGAGCGCGATGCTGTTCTGGCTGACCCTGATCCGGCTGTGCTGCGCGGTGGTGCGTCAGGCGCTGCCCAAGGGGCGTTTCGAACGCCATACCGAGCATTTCCTAGCCACGGTGCTGTGGCTGGGCTTTGTCAGCTGGGCCATCGGCTTCGACATGGTGGTGATCGAGTGGCTGGAATCGATGTCGTTCTCGGTGGGTAAAAGCCGTCTGAACATGCTGACCATACTCAACGGTCTGTTGTGGGTGTCCATCATCGTGGTGGTGGCCTTGTGGGCCAGCCGTCTGATCGAATCCCGCTTGATGAATTTGAAGCATCTGGACCCCAGCTTGCGCATCGTGTTCGCCAAGCTGACCCGAACCGGGCTGCTGATCGCCGCGGTGCTGATCGCGCTGCCGGTGGTGGGCATCGATCTGACCGTGCTGTCGGTGTTCGGCGGCGCGGTGGGTATCGGCCTGGGTTTCGGCTTGCAGAAGATCGCCAGCAACTTCGTGTCCGGCTTCATCATCCTGCTGGACCACTCTATCCGCATCGGCGACCGGCTGATGGTGGAGAACCGCGTCGGCTACGTGACCAAGATGACTTCCCGCTACGTGGTGCTCAAGGGCGCGGACGGCACCGAGGCGCTGATTCCCAACGATTCGCTGATGTCCAATACCGTGGTCAACCAGTCCTATTCCGACAAGAGCATGTGGACCAGCTTGCCGGTGTCCGTGGCTTACGGCACGGATCTGGACAAGGCGCTGGCGCTGTTGCAGCAGGCGGCCGACCATCCGCGAGTGCAGAAGGACCCGGCGCCGCGCGGCTTCGTCACCTTGTTTGCCGACAGCAGCATCAATCTGGAGCTGGGCTTTTGGGTGGCGGACCCGGAAAACGGTTTCATGGGCTTGAAATCCGATCTGAATATGGCAATCTGGCGGCTGTTCCAGCAACATGGCATACAAATGCCGTTCCCGCAGCGGGAAATCCGCATTCTCAACGATAAGCCGCAAGACTAAGGCAGGGGAGACGCCGCCATGGCAGGCAAACGCTTGGCAATCATAGACGACGACGCCGCGGTGCGGGAGTCGCTGGTATGGCTGCTGGACGGCCAGGGTTATCTGGCCAGCGGCTTCGACAGCGCGGAGGAGTTTCTGGCCTGCCCGGACGGCGGCGACTTCAACGGCATCATCCTGGACCTGCGCTTGTCCGGCATGAGCGGCATCATGCTGCTGGAAAAGCTGGCCGGCTGGCCTTACTGTCCGCCGGTGATCATGCTCACCGCCCACGGCGACGTGCCGCACGCGGTGGCGGCGCTGAAGCTGGGCGCGTTGGATTTCATGGAAAAGCCTTTCGACGACGAGCGTTTGCTGGAGCGTGCCGAGGCCGCGGTGCTGCGCGACGAGCAGAACCGCCTGCTGCACGGCCGCCGCAGCAAGGTGTCCGCCGCGCTGTCCTTGCTGACGGACCGCGAACGCGAAGTGATGCAGCTGATCCTCACAGGCAAGCTCAACAAGCAGATCGCCGAGGAACTGACCATCAGCATGAAAACGGTGGAAGTGCACCGCGCCCGCGTGTTCGACAAGATGGGCGTCAAATCCGCGGTGGAGCTGGCCGGCCTGCTGGCCAGCCAGAGCCCGGCCAACGGAGGCAAGCGCTGATGGGCGACAAACAACCGGTGTCGGTGCTGGTGGTGATTCACACCGCGGACGGCCAGGCGCTGTTGATCGAACGCGCCGACAAGCCCGGCTACTGGCAATCCGTGACCGGCAGCCGCGAAGGCGAGGAAGCCTTGCGCGACACCGCGCTGCGCGAACTGGCCGAGGAAACCGGCCTGATCCTGGCGCGCGAAGACGCCCGGCTCAGCGACTGGGGCCTGGTCAACCGCTACGAAATCTATCCGCATTGGCGCCACCGTTATCCGGACGGCGTCACCCACAACGACGAGCATGTGTTCGGCCTGTGCCTGGAGCGGCCGCAGACGGTGACGCTGGCTCCGCGCGAGCATCTGGCCCAGCTCTGGCTGCCGTGGGACGCGGCCGCCGACAAGGTGTTTTCGCCGTCCAACGCCGAGGCGCTGCGGCTGTTGCCGCACAGGCTGGCGCCGGCGCCGGCGCGGCCATGAAGCCGCTGATCTGGCTGGCCGAGGACGAGGCCGGCATCGCCGACACCCTGATTTACACGCTGGAGACGGACGGTTTCGACGTCGAGTGGTTCGAGCGCGGCCTGCCGCTGCTGGAGCGGCTGGAGCGGGCCGTCCCGGCGCTGTGCATCCTGGACGTGGGCCTGCCGGACATCAACGGTTTCGACCTGTGCCGCCGTTTGCGCGAGCGCGCCGATGTGCCGCTGATGTTCCTGACCGCCCGCAGCGAGGAAATGGACCGCATCATCGGCCTGGAGATCGGCGCCGACGACTATGTGGCCAAGCCGTTTTCGCCGCGCGAAGTCAGCGCCCGCGCGCGCACCATCCTGCGGCGCTACGCCAAGGGCCAGGCGCCGGCCGCCGCGCCGGCGCCCGCCGGTTTCGAACTGGACGAGGCGCGCGCCTGCGTCCATTTCGCCGGCCGCAAGCTGAACCTGACCCGCTATGAATACCTGCTGCTGAAAACCCTGCTGGCGGAGCCGGGCCGGGTGTTTTCGCGCCAGCAGCTGATGGAGCGGGTGTGGCGCGACGCCGAGGACAGCTTCGACCGTACCGTGGACACCCACGTCAAGACCCTGCGCGCCAAGCTGCGCGACATCGACCCCGATGCCCAGCCCATCCAGACCCACCGCGGCCTGGGTTACAGCCTGGGCGAGTGAGATGCGCTTCGGCCTGCGGCTGTTCCTCGGCTATTTCCTGATCGTGGCGGTGGCCGGCTGGTTCGTGCTGGCCATTTTCACCCAGGAAGTGAAGCCGGGCGTGCGGCGCGCCACCGAGGGCACGCTGGTGGACAGCGCCAATGTGCTGGCCGGCATCGCCGCCGCCGACCTGGCCGACGGCGACATCGTCAAGGGACGGCTGGCCCGCGCCTTCCGCGACAAGGCGCGGCCGCCCATCGCCGCCAATATTTCCGGCATCGTCAAAAACAATATGGAGTTCCGCGTCTACGTCACCGACGCGCGCGGCGTGGTGATTTTCGACTCCAGCGGCCGCGATCTGGGGCGGGACTACTCGCGCTGGAACGACGTCTACCGCACGCTGCGCGGTGAATACGGCGCGCGCAGCACCCGCAGCAGGCCGGACGACGAAAACAGCAGCGTGATGCATGTGGCCGCCCCGGTGCGCCTGGACGGGCGCATCGTCGGCTCGCTGACCGTGTCCAAGCCCAATGTGACGATGGAGCCGGTGATCCGCCGCAGCGAGCGCAAGATCATGCTGGCCGGCGGCGCGCTGCTGGGCGCGGCCTTGCTGATAGGCGCGGTGATGGTGTGGTGGATCAACCGCTCCATCCGCCGGCTGGTGGGCTACGCCGAGGCGGTGGCGGCCGGCCAGCCGGCCAATGTGCCGCGGCTGGGCAGCCCGGAACTGGACAGCCTGGGCCTGGCGGTGGAGGCGATGCGGCGCAAGCTGGAGGGCAAGGCCTATGTGGAAGGCTATGTGCACACGCTGAGCCATGAATTGAAAAGCCCGCTGGCGGCGATACGGGGCGCCGGCGAACTGCTGCGGGAAGACCCGCCGCCGGACACGCGCCGCCGCTTCGTCGACAACATCCTGGCGCAGAGCCTGCGCATGCAGCAGTTGATCGAAAGGCTGCTGTGGCAGGCGCGGGTGGAGTCGCGGCTGCGGCCGGACGCCCAGCCGCTGGACTGGCCGGCCTTGATCGCGGAAACCGTGGACGGCAAGGCGCTGGCCGCCGCCGGGCGCGGCGTGAGCTTGGTTTGCCGGCTGGCGCCGGCCCGGCTGAACGCGGACCGCCTGCTGCTGGCGCAGGCGCTGTCCAATCTATTGGACAACGCGCTGGAGTTCAGCCCGCCGGGCGGCGTCATCGAATTGAGCGGCGCGCCGGAAGAGGGCGGTTATCTGCTCCGCGTGCGCGACCACGGGCCGGGCGTGCCGGATTACGCGCTGGAACGGGTGTTCGAGCGCTTTTATTCTCTGCCGCGGCCGGACAGCGGCAAGAGCACTGGCCTGGGCCTGAGCCTGGTGCGCGAAGTGGCCCAGCTGCACGGCGGCCGCGCCGAACTGGCCAACCACGCCGACGGCGGCGCCGAGGCGCGGCTGTGGCTGCCGGCGGGCTGAGCCCGCTTCGATAGCGAGTGGCTTCGGCCAACTTCACCGAGACTTCACACAGGCTCATTCCCGCTTCATCGCCTGGATTTAGGCTGTCCCCCGTCATGCAACCAGGAGACAAGCGATGAAAAAAAACCCCTTATTGACCAAGATACTGATCCTGCTGGCGCTGTCTTTGGCGCTGCTGGTGCCGGTGAGCGCGATCAGCAATCTGATTTCCGAGCGCAAGCACTACCAGGAAGAAGCGGTGGAAAAAGTGGTGGCCAGCACCAGCGGCGAGCAAACCGTGATCGGCCCGGTGCTGGTGATCCCCTATGTGGAAACCGTGGAGGAGAAACAGAACGGCAAGACGCAAAGCGTCAAGCACGAACTGGAACGCTATGTGCTGCCGCGCCAGCTGGCGGTGGACGGCAAGCTCAAGGTCAGCCCGCGTTCGCTGGGCATTTATCAGGCGCTGATCTTCGGCAGCGAGGCCGGTTTCAGCGGCCATTTCGAGATCCCGCCGCAGCCTGAGCTGCTCAAACCGTCGATTCAGCTGAAAACCCCCTATCTGGCGGTGGGCATCAGCGATCCGCGCGGCATCGGCAAAGTGCCGCAGCTGAGCGCCGGCGGCAAGCCGCATCCGTTCGCGGCCGGCGCCGGCCTGCCGCGGATGAGCGAGGGCATACACGCGCCGCTGCCGCAGTTGCTGGACTTCGCCAAGCCGCAGACGTTGCCGTTCGCCTTCCAACTCAATTTGCAGGGCACGCGCAGCATCAGCTATGTGCCGGTGGGCGAGAGCAGCACGCTGAGCCTGACGTCCAACTGGCCGCACCCCAGCTTCATCGGCAACTTCCTGCCGGTGCAGCGCAGCGTGGACGCCAAGGGCTTCAAGGCGCAATGGGAGAGCAGCTGGTTCGCCAATAATCTGAACGACCGTTTCCAGCAGGCCGCCTTTAGCGACGGGAAATCCGGGCTGAGCGCCTTGCCGTCCTTCAGCACCGGCCTGGTGCAGCCGGTGGACCAGTACCAGCAGAACGAACGCTCGGTCAAATACGCGGTGCTGTTCATCGGTCTGACCTTCTTGTCCTTCTTCCTGCTGGAAACGCTGCGCAGCCTGCGCGTGCACCCCATCCAGTACGTGCTGGTGGGCATGGCGCTGGTGATGTTTTTCCTGATTCTGCTGGCCTTGTCCGAACACCTGGGCTTCGGGCCGGCCTATCTGTTGGCGGCAACGGCCTGCGTCGGACAGATAGGCTTTTACGTCAGCCACATCCTGGGCGGCTGGAAACGAGGCCTTGGTTTCGCCGGACTGATCAGCCTGTTGTACGCGGTGCTGTACGGCCTCTTGCAGTCCGAAGACAACGCCTTGCTGCTGGGCAGCCTGCTGCTCTTCGCCGCGCTGACCGCCATCATGACGCTGACCCGGCGGCTGGATTGGTATCGTTTCTCCGCGCGGAGCGAGGAGGCCGCCGCGCCGCTGGAGCCGCCCCAGCCTTGAGCGCGCCAACGCATTGACAAAAGCATTTTTTGGCTAATTCACAAAACCGACATCATTAGGTAACGCGTTCTCGCTATCGTTTTCCCGCCCGGCCTCGTCGCCGGGCTGGGCAAGGGCCTGGGATTCCGCCCCGGGCCCTTGGTTTTTCACCGCGGCGCGGCGCGCCGCCACAAGACGATTGCACCCCGATGACGCTCACCACTCTTTCGCCCAGCTCCGCCCTTTGGGCGCGCCGGCTGGCCGCCTGTCTGCTGGCGGCCGCGCTCGCCGGCTGCCTGGGCGACAATCAGGACCAAGCCGGCCAACCGGGCAACGGCAATTCCAATCAAACCAAGCCGCCGGCCACGCTGCGCTGCGCGCCCTGAACCCGGATAGCCCGCCATGACCGACACTCCCGTTTCCGCTTCCCGCCGCCAGTTCATCAAGCGCGGCAGCGCGCTGGCCGCCAGTTCCTTGACCTTGTCCCTGCTGCCGGCGTCCATCCAGCGCGCGCTGGCCATTCCCGCCAACAACCGCACCGGCACCCTTCAGGATGTCGAGCACATCGTGATCCTGACCCAGGAAAACCGCGCCTTCGACCATTACTTCGGCAGCCTGGCCGGGGTGCGCGGCTTTGGCGACCGCTTCCCGCTGCCGCTGGCCGACAGCGCCTTGCTCAAGCGCAAGACCGTCTGGTATCAGACCAATCAGGGGAACAGCGCCACGCCGCCGCGAGTGGTGGCGCCGTTCCACCTCAACACCGCCCAGACTTTCGCCTATATGCGGGTGGAAGGCACGCCGCATGTGTGGTCGGACGCGCAATACGCCTGGGGCAAGGGCGTGATGAACGCCTGGCCCACCTATAAGCAGAACCACGCCATGGGCTACTTCAAGGAGACGGACCTGCCGTTCCAGTACGCGCTGGCCAACGCCTTCACCCTGTGCGACGCCTATCACTGCGCGTTTCAGGGCGGCACCAACCCCAATCGCGTGTTCCTGTGGTGCGGCGGCAACGATCCCTTGCAGAAGGGCAAGGGCCCGGTGATCGCCAACGCCTACGACTCCGTCGATTACAACCCCAAGGGCGGCTACACCTTCAGCACCTACGCCGAGCGGCTGGAAGCGGCCGGCGTGAGCTGGAAGATTTACCAGGACATGGCCGACAACTTCACCGACAACCCGGTGGCCGGCTTCCGCAGCTTCCGCGCCGCCTACTTCGGCGAGGCCGGCGCCAAGCCCGCGCTCAAGAGCAAGGGCTTGTCCACCTGGACGCTGGACGATCTGCGTCAGGACGTGTTGGCCAACCGGCTGCCCCAGGTCAGCTACATCGTCGCCACCGCCGACGGTTCCGAGCATCCCGGCCCGTCCAGCCCGGCGCAGGGCGCCGATTACACCGCCCGCGTGCTGGACGCGCTGACCGCCAATCCCGAGGTGTGGAGCAAGACGGTTTTCCTGGTCAATTTCGACGAAAACGACGGCTTTTTCGACCATCTGCCGCCGCCGGCCGCGCCCAGTTATCTGAGCTGGGACGCGGACCCGGCCAAAGCGGTGCTGGCCGGCGCATCCACCGTGGCCACCGATGGCGAATACCATCATCTGCGCAGCAGCGAAACCGGCAATGAGCGCGCCGACCTGATCCACGTGCCTTACGGGCCGGGGCCGCGGGTGCCGATGTACGTGATCTCGCCGTGGAGCCGCGGCGGGTGGGTCAACTCCCAGGTGTTCGACCACACCTCGGTGATCCGCTTCATCGAACAGCGCTTCGGCGTCAAGGAGCCCAATATCACCGCCTGGCGGCGCGCGGTGTGCGGCGATCTGCTGTCCTGTTTCGACTTCGTCAACCCCAACGCCGAGCTGCCCAAGCTGCCGGCCACCGCCGCGCTGGCGGCGCGGGCGCGCGCCTTGCCCGGCCGCACCAAGCCCAACGCGCCGGCCTTGCCGGAACTGCCGGTCCAGGCCGTCGGCCTGCGCCGCTCGCGCGCCTTGCCCTACGAGCTGCACGCCAGCGCGCGGGTGGACGGCAACGCCGGCGCCGTGGAATTGATCTTCGCCAACAGCGGAAAGGCGGCGGCGGTGTTCCACGTGTACGACCGTCGCCATCTGGACGCGCCGCCGCGCCGCTACGCGGTGGAGGCCGGCAAGCAGCTGTCCGGGCTGTGGCGGGTCAATTACGACGCCAACCTTTACGATTTGTGGGTGCTGGGCCCCAACGGCTTTCATCGCCACTTCAGCGGCGACGCCGGCCAACTGGGCCGCGTGAGCAAGGCGCAGCCGGAGATCCAGGTCTGTTACGACCCGGCCGCCGGCGACGTTTATCTGAAGCTGCACAATAGCGGCCGCGAAAACTGCGAGTTCCTGGTGCGCGCCAACGCCTATGCCAAGACCGACCCGCAGCGCGTCACCGTGGGGCCGCAGGGCGAGGCGGTGTTGAACTGGCCGTTGAAAGACAGTCACGGCTGGTACGACGTCAGCGTCAGCGCGCCGGTGTTCCCCGGCTTCAGCCGCCGCTTCGCCGGCCGGGTGGAAACCGGCCGCGACGGTTATAGCGATCCGGCGATGGGCGGCGCGGCGCAGGGCGAGCAGTGGGCCACGTCCTGAGCCGGCCGGTCTTGCCGGTTTAAAACGGGCGGCGCCGACGGCGCCGCTTTTTTAATGGCCCGGCGTGCCCAGGCGCTCGAACCGCATCACCCTGGCCGGTGGCAGATTGCGCCAGACCAGTTGGCTGTCGCGCAGCGCAAAACCCGCGCCCAGCCAGTCCGCCGACGCCTGCAAGGCGTAGCTGAATTGCAGCAGCGCGCCGCCGGCCGGCAATACGCGACGCCATTGTTCGACGATGGCCAAGGCTTCCGCCCGCGGCAGGGAGCGCAGCGGCAGGCTGGAGACGACGGCGTCTATCGCCGCGTGCTCCGGCAATAAGGCCGCCAGCCGCGCGGCGTCGCCCTGTATCACCTGAACCGAGGGGAAACGCTGCCGCAGATGCCGGGCAAAGGCCGGAGAGCGTTCGACCACCCGCAAGCGCTCGCGGCTCAGTCCTTGCGCCAGCAAGGCCTGGGTAATGGCGCCGGTGCCGCCGCCCAGCTCGATCACCAAACCGGTGCCGGATATCGGCGTCTGGGCGGCCATGCACTGCGCCAGGCGCTTGGAACTGGGCCAGACCGCGCCCACCCGGCCGGGCCGGTTTATCCATTCGCGAAGAAACAGGCGGGGAGAGCGGGCGGTCAAATGGGCCCGGCAGACGGCGGGCGCGTTCAGCGCTTTGGCGCAAATGGGGCAAAAGGCGGGGAGGTTTCGAGTGGATCAGGGCTGCGCATGGGACTTTCTCCGGTTTGACATGCTGGTTTGTCCTGGAGAAGCCATGCTAGAAAACAATGCTTAAGCGCAGCTGAAGCGCCGCGATGATTGTCGCATCGCGGCGCTTTGGGGTTTAACAACCGTTCACGATCTCGCTAGCCGTGCACAGCTTCCTAGAAGAAGCCCAGCGGCTTGCCGTCAAAGCTCACCAACAGATTCTTGGTCTGCTGATAGTGATCCAGCGCGCGCTTGTGGGTTTCGCGGCCGATGCCGGACTTTTTGTAACCGCCGAAGGCCGCGTGCGCCGGGTAGAGATGGTAGCAGTTGGTCCAGACCCGGCCGGCCTTGATCGCGCGGCCGACGCGGTAAGCGCGGTTGATGTCGCGGGTCCACACCCCGGCGCCCAGGCCGAACTCGGTGTCGTTGGCGATGGCGACGGCTTCGGCCTCGTCCTTGAAGGTGGCGATGCTGACCACCGGCCCGAAGATCTCCTCCTGGAACACCCGCATCTTGTTATTGCCCTTCAACAAGGTGGGCTGGATGTAATAACCCTGCGCCAGGCCGCCCTCCAGCGGTTCCAGCTTGCCGCCGCTCAGCACCTCGGCGCCTTCCTGGCGCGCGATGTCCAGATAGGACAGGATTTTGTCGAACTGCTGCTGCGAGGCCTGGGCGCCCACCATGGTGTCGGTGTCCAGCGGATCGCCGCGCTTGATCGCCTTCACCTTCTTCAGCACCTCGGCCATGAAGGCCGGATAGATGGATTCCTGCACCAAGGCGCGGGACGGGCAGGTGCAGACTTCGCCCTGATTGAAGAAGGCGAGCACCAGGCCTTCGGCGGCCTTCTCGATGAAGGACGGTTCCGCCTGCATGATGTCTTCAAAGAAGATGTTGGGCGATTTGCCGCCCAGCTCCACAGTGGACGGGATGATGTTATCCGCCGCGCATTGCAGGATGTGACGGCCCACCGGGGTGGAGCCGGTGAAGGCGATCTTGGCGATGCGCTTGCTGGTGGCCAGCGCCTGGCCGGCCTCCTTGCCGAAGCCGTGGACCACGTTGATCACGCCCGGCGGCAGCAGATCGCCTATCACTTCCATCAGCACGGAAATGCCCAGCGGCGTTTGTTCCGCCGGTTTCAGCACCACGCAGTTGCCGGCGGCCAGCGCCGGCGCCAGCTTCCACGCCGCCATCAGGATGGGGAAGTTCCACGGGATGATCTGGCCCACCACGCCCAGCGGCTCGTGGATGTGATAGGCCATGGTGTTGTGATCGATTTCCGCCGCCGTGCCTTCCTGGGCGCGGATGCAGCCGGCGAAATAGCGGAAATGATCGGCCGCCAGCGGGATGTCGGCGTTCAGCGTCTCGCGCACCGGCTTGCCGTTGTCCCAGGTTTCGGTGACGGCCAGCACCTCCAGATTGGCTTCGATGCGGTCGGCGATCTGCAGCAGCAGATAGGAACGTTGTTGCGCCGAGGTCTGGCCCCAGGCGTCGGCGGCCGCATGGGCGGCGTCCAGCGCTTTGTCGATGTCGGCGGCGTCGGAGCGCGGAAATTCGGCGATGGGCTGGCCGTTCACCGGCGAGGTGGTGGTGAAATGCTGGCCGTGGACCGGGGGCGTGAACTCGCCGCCGATATAGTTGCCGTAGCGGGGCTTGAAGGCGATCAACGCGCCGGGCGTGCCGGGGTGAGCGTAACGCATGGTGTTTCTCCTGTTGTGGATAGACCGCTTGCCGCGCAAGCTTGGGCGCGCAGCAGGGCATTGTAGAATGCGATGCGTCGGTTCGGGCGTGTCACCTGTCCTATTGGCCGTGTCGTTCAAAGACGGCGGCGCCATCGCCGCCGGCCCGTCTTGTCGGGCCGGATCTGGCGATGGCGGGTTGGGAAACGATTCAGTCCGCCGCGCGTCGTGAAGCGTGGCGCGCAGAGTTGAAGGCAAGGCATCAGCCGTAGCCGCGCTGTTTCAGCGCCAGATAGAGCATGGCCGCGTTGATGGCGTCGTTGAGCGCGTCGTGGCGCGGCGGCGCGGGCATGTCCAGATCCCGGCAGATGCTGGCCAGCCGCAAATCGATGTGGGCGTCCGGGTTTTGCCGCAGCTTGTAGTCGTAATAGCGGCCGGAAATCTCGATGCGTCGCTGCGGCAGCGGCACGCCCAGCCAGGGACGGACGTAGCGGTTGAGTACGGCCAGGTCGTATTCCAGGTAATAGCCGAGCAGCGGCCGGCCGCCGATGAAGTCCAGCAGCAGACGCACGGCGTCCCGGGCCGCCAAGCCCTGGCTGACGTCGATGGGCCGCAGGCCGTGGATGCGCACATTGTCCGACTGCGGCGCGCGCTCCGGCCGCACCAAGAGATAGAGCGCCTCGCTGGCGAGGATGCGGTTGCCGCGCAGCTTGACCGCGCCTATGGACAGCAGCTCGGCTTCCGCCGGATTCAGACTGGTGGTTTCGCAGTCCAGGCTGACCAGTTCGTCCGGGTGTTCGCTATACATGCCGGCGTAGGCCGGGTCGCGCAGCCGGCGGCGTTGCCATTGGCGCAGCAGGGCGGACAGCATCAGAAACTGCCCAGCCGGTAATGGTGGCGCAACTGCGTCTTGAATCGTTTGACCACGCCCAGCGCGTCTTTGAGCAGGTCCCGTTCCAGCGAGGACAATTTGTCCGGCTCCAGCAGATTGTCGGCCGCCTTGCCGGCGCTCATCCGTTCCAGCCCTTGCTCCAGTCTCAGTTGCATCAGATAGGACAGCGCCTCGCCCGCGTCCTCGGCCAGGCCTCGCTCCAGCCGTCCCTGGGCCGCCAGCGCCTGCAGTCTTTGCTGTGAATTGTTCTCGCTCACCCCGTACTCCAGCGCCAGCGCGCGGATGCCGTGCACCAGCGGGAAGATGCCGCCTTTTTTCAAGTCCAGCGCCGCCCGGCCGTCGCGTTCGCGGGTTTGCAGATGGGAGAACAGACCCAAGGGAGTGTCGAATTGTTCGATGGCGCGAGCGAAGCGAGAGAAGAAGCCGGCGTCGTCGCGCAAGGTGGCGCGCAGATAGTTTTGCGCGTCTTCCAGCAGCGCGGCGTCGCCGCAGACGGCTTCCGCGTCCACGAAGATGGCCAGCCGCATCAAGGCGTCTCCGTCCGGGCTGTGCACCCAGCGGTGCAGGCGGTCGCGCAGCTCGGCGCCGCTGAAGCGCCAATCCGGGTGGCTGAGCATGATGTTGCCAGGACAGGGCGGGTAGCCGAAGCGGGACAGCGCGGCGGAAAAGGCCTGGCAGCTGGCTTCCAGTTGCGGCCAGGGCGCGCCGTCGCGCAGCAGCAGCGCGTTGTCCTGATCGGTTTTGAGTATCTGTTCGCCGCGGCCTTCCGAACCCAGTACCAGCAGGCAGCTGTTGGCCGCCAGCTCCGGCGGCGCGATCAGCCGCCAGGCGCGGGCGAACAGGCGGGCGTTGAGGCTTTGCACCAGCCGGCCCAGCTGCAGCGCCTTGATGCCGTGGCCGGACAGGATGCGCACCAGCCGCGGGATCTGCTCCGCCACTTCCGTCAGCTCGTCCAGCGTGGCCGCGCGCTCCAGCCGCTGCGCGATCAAGTGGGAGTGATTGGAAAAATAGGACAGCACGTCCACCTGGGCCAGCATGGCCACCGGCTCGCCGCGCTCGGTCACCACCAGGCGCCGCAAATTGCGCCGCGTCATCAGCAATAGGGCGTTGAACAGGAAGTCGTCTATGTCTATGGTCAGCAGCTCGTACTGGCAGTATTCCGCCGCCGGCGCGTCCGAAGGCACGCCGTTCAGCACGATGTCGCGAAAGTCCGTGGTGGTGAGGATGCCCAGCCGCCCGTCGCCGCGCAGCAGCACGGACTTGGATTTGTGTTCCTTCATCGCCGCCGCCGCGTCGCGCAGGCTGGCGCCGTCGTCCACGAACACCGGCTGGCGTCCGCCTGCGTCGCGCACGGTGGCCGCCAGCAGGGTTTGCAGTTCGCGCTGGCCGGCGCCTTGCGCCAGCCGGCCCAGCTTTTCCGACACACTGGCGTAAAAGTAGGCGCCGAAGCGCGGGTTGCTCTCGGTCAGCGCCAGCACTTCGGCGCGCGGCAGGCTGTAGAGCAGCGCTTCCTCCTGGACGATGAAGCGGTGGCGAGTCTGGCCGGCGGCGGTGGCGCGGGCGTCGAAGCCGTCCTGCGCCCGGTACAGCGTGACGACCTCGTCGCCGGCCATTTCCCTGACCACGCCTTTGATCACCACGTACAGGGCGGTGACCGGCGCGTCCGGCGCCAGCACGGTTTGCTCGTCGGCGTAGAACAGGATGTCGGCGCAAGCCTCCAGCCTCAGGCGTTCGTCTGGGCTCAGGGCGTCGAATGGGGCGTGGCTGAAGTCGAATCGCTGCATGGCGGGCTTCGCGGAACAAGACATTGCCGCCAGCATAACACCGGCGGCAAGGGCTTGTCGGCGGGCGCTCAGCCCGGCAGGTGTTGCAGCAGCGGAGAGCCGTCGCGGAACAGCAGCAGCTCGCCGGGGACGAGCGGCGTCCAGCTTTCGTTGTCCGTCAGCGGCTGGGTGGCGATCACCGCCACGCGGTCATGCGGGGTGGTGACCGAGGCGAAATCCACGCTGACGTCGTCGTCCACCAGGTGAGCGGTGTTGAACGGCGCCTGGCGGATGATGTAGTGCAGATGGGTGGAGCAGTGGGCGAACAGCGCCTCGCCGTTGCTCAGCATGAAGTTGAACACGCCGTGGCTGGAGATCTCCGCCGCCAGCCGCGCCACTTCGGCGAACAAATCGTCCAGCTGAGGTTGCTGGCACCATTTGGCGCGCAGCCGTTCCATCAGGTGGCAGAAGGCCCGCTCGGAGTCGGTGCTGCCCACCGGGTTGTAATGGCAGCCGGCCTCGGGCTGGAAGTTTTCCAGGTTGCCGTTGTGGGCGAAGATCCAGTAACGGCCCCACATCTCGCGCATGAAGGGGTGGGTGTTGGCCAGATTGACTTCGCCCTGGGTGGCCTTGCGGATGTGGGCGATCACGTTTTCCGATTTGATCGGATAGTTGCGCACCAGATTGGCCACCGGCGATTCCACCGACGGTTTGTCGTCCAGGAAGATGCGGCAGCCCTTGCTCTCGAAAAAGGCGATGCCCCAGCCGTCGGCGTGGTGGTCGGTCTGGCCGCCGCGGCGGTGAAAGCCTTCAAAGGAGAACAGGATATCGGTTGGGGTATTGCAATTCATGCCCAGTAACTGGCACATGGTTTCTGATTCCACGGTAAAGAGGTTGTCATGGCCGGCCCGCGCCGGCTGCGGTTTTGTTACAGAGCTTAGGCGATAAGCGGGGCCGCGGCAATCCCGCCGCGCCGGCCGTGGAGCCCGGGCGCGGCGGGAAAAGCGAAGCTCAGGCCGTCGAACGGACGAGGCCGCGCAGCTTGGCCCAGCCGCCCTGGCTCAGGCTGACGCCGAGCAGGATCAGGCCGCCGCCCAGCCAGTGGTAATCATGAATGGTTTCGCCCAGCAGCGCGCTGGCGATCACGGCGGTGAACAAGGGCAGCAAATTCATGAAGATGGCGGTGCGCTCGCTGCCCAGGCCCTGAATGCCGCGCATCCACAGATAGGGGGCCAGCACCGAGGAGGCGATGCCGGCGAAGGCGACCAGGCCCACGCCTTGCGGCGGCACCGCCAGGCTGTCCGCGCTCAGCGCCACCGGCACCAGCATCAACACCGCCAGCAGCACCTGGATGTAAAGATTGGTCCAGCTGCCGAAGGGCGGCGCCCAGCGGCGCAGCAGAATGCCGTACAGCGCGTAGGAGAGCGAACCCACCAGCATCAGCGCGTCGCCGCGGTTGACGCCGCCGCTGAGCAGATCCAGCGGCCGCCCCTGGCCCAGCAGATAGAGCACGCCCAGCAAGGACACCGCCACGCCGAACAGCGCGTGAGCGCCCACCGGCTGGCGGAAGGCGACGGCGTTCAGCGCCAGGCCCAGCAAGGGGATCAAGGCGCAGATCACGCCCATATTGGTGGCGCTGGTGCTGTGCGCGGCGTAATAAGCCAGGCATTGGTACATCACCATGCCGAGCGCGGCCAATACGGCGAAGCGGCCCAGCCAGGGGCGGATGGCCCGCCATTGGCGCAGCGCCGGCCGCAGGCTCAAGGGAGTGAGAATCAGCGCGGCCAGCAGCCAGCGGTAGAAGGAGATGGCGGCGGGGTCCAGCGCCTGGGCCGCGGCCTTGGACACCACGGTGTTGGCGGACCAGATCAGCACGGCCAGCATGGGAAACAATGAATACATGGGATGGCTCCGGATGCGGCTTTCGTCCGATCGGGCGGGCGAGAGCACAGAAAAGCATTGACAGTGCGCAGTGTAGCGCTGTCTGATTCAATGCATATAACGCAAACCAGACAAGACGATAGCGGGAAACCGACAAATTGGACTATTCCGAACTGGACCAGGGCTTGCCGGCGCCGGCGCCCATCCATCTGCGCTACGACCAGCTGACGCCGCAGACCGAGTTCTCGCCGCACAGCCATCCCTGGGGGCAGTTGAACTGCATCAGCCTGGGGGTGATCGAGTTGAGCCTGATCGAGCCCGGCCAGGCCGAACGCGCGCTGGCGGCGCCGGCGGAGTTTCTGATCTGGGTGCCGGCCGGGGTGCGCCACTCCGCCTCGGTGCGCCAGGCGATGCGCTACACCTCGGTCTACGTCGGCGCGGAGGAAGCCGCCGGGCTGCCCGCCCACCCTTGCCTGATTCCGCAAACGCCCTTGCTGCGCGCGCTGCTGGATGACTTCTGCCAGCGCGGCGTTACCGCGATCCGGGACCCGTGGGACCGGCGTCAGGCCGAGCTGCTGCTGGCGCGGCTGGCCCAGGCCGGCCACCAGGACAGCTATCTGCCGGACAGCCGTCATCGTCAGCTGGCGCCCATTCTGGCCGCCATCCGCGACAATCCGGCCGACGCGGCCACGCTGGCGCAGTGGGCGCGGCGCGTGCACGGCACCGAGCGCACGCTGGCGCGCCATTTTCAACGCGAGCTGGGCATGAGCTTTGTCCAGTGGCGCAACCGGGTGCGGCTGCTGCGGGCCCTGGCCTGGCTGCGCGAGGGGCGGGCGGTGCAGGACATCGCCGCCGACCTGGGCTACGGCACCGCTTCCGCCTTTATCGCCATGTTCAACAAGCAGTTGGGCTATTCCCCGGAGCGCTACCGGCGCTTGCTGACCGACGGCGCGCCTTGAGGGAGCTTGTTGCCCGTTTGGCATTGCGGCACACTGGAATGATTGTCAATCATAGAACCAGCCTTCTACGCCCCAAGCCATGAGCAAGAAAATCAAACAACTGGCCCGCCAATTGGGCGACGGCTGGAAGCTGCGCCGCCGCTTGCGGCAGGCCAGCGCGCTGAATTTCGCCTTCTCCGAGCGCATAGACTTTTTGAACGGACAACACTGGGATCAGCTGGCGGCCCGGCACGGGCTGCTGATGTCCCGCGATTACTGGCGCGCGCTGGAGCGGTCCGGGCTCGCCCATTTCGAAGTGCGCTACGCGCTGGCCTATCGCGACGGCGAGCCGGTGGCGGCGGTGGCGATGCAGCTGTTGGAAGTCAGCCTGGAAACCATGCAGGCCCATCCCGGGCCGCGGCCGGAAGGCTCGCTGCGCGCGGCGCTGGCGCAAAACCTCAAGCCCAAGCTGCGGCAACGGCTGCTGGTCTGCGGCAATATGCTCAGCTACGGCCTGGACGGCGCGGCCTTCGCCGCCGATCTGGACCCGCAGACCCGCTGGCAGGCGGTGGCGGAGATTCTCTACCGCATCCGCCGCGCGGAGAAGCTGAACGGCCAGATCGACTTCGTGCTGGTCAAGGACATGGACGAAACGGCGCGGGAAGACAGCCGGGCGCTGGGCAAGCTCAGCTACAGCACCCTGGAGACGGAGCCCAATATGGTGTTGCCGCTGGCCGAGGACTGGCGCGTTTACGACGACTACCTGGCCGGCATGACCTCCAAATACCGCAGCGCCATCCGCCAGCAGATCTTCAAGCCCGTGGAAGCCTCCGGCTGCGAGATCGGCGTGATGACGCCGGAACAGGTGGACGCGCAGGCGGAGCGGATGCAAGCGCTTTACCTGGCGGTGCAAGACAATGCCACGCTGCGGCCGGTGACGGTGAGCGCCGACTACTGGCGGCGGATGGCGGCGCTGGGGCCGGAGCGGGCGGAACTGCGCGGCTTGTGGCGGAACGGCGCGTTGCTGGGCTTCCTGCTGGTCTTGAAAGACGGCGCGGAAGTCACCGCCGCGCAGATAGGCTTCGACCGCGCCGCGGCCAAGGAGCTGCCGCTTTACCTGCGCCTGCTGCACACGGCGATCGAGTCGGCCTTGGCCGCCGGCGGACGGCGGGTGATCTTCGGCCGCACCGCGCTGGAGCCCAAGGCGAGGATGGGCTGCCAGCCAGTGCCCACCTCGCTGTGGATACGCCATCGCCAGCCTGTGCTCAATTCGCTGATCCGCAGCAGCTTCGGCATCGTCCAGCACGAAGACGCGCCGACGATCAATCCCTTCAAAAAATAATGGCCTAGCCCTTCGCGCCGCGCGGCGGGGAGGGCGTGTGCATCTTGGTCGCGGAAAGGACCTGATATGACTCAAACGGCGAGCGCCGCCGCGGCACCCGCGCGCAAACTGAACCGGAACGATTGCAAGACGCTGGGCTTGGCTTCGCTGGGCGGCGCGCTGGAATTTTACGATTTCATCATTTACGTGTTCTTCGCCCTGGTCTTGGGCAAGCTGTTCTTCCCCACGACATTCCGGGCTGGCTGCGCCAATTGCAGGTGTTCGGCATTTTCGCCGCCGGCTACCTGGCGCGGCCGCTGGGCGGCATCGTCATGGCGCACTTCGGCGACTTGTTCGGCCGCAAGCGCATGTTCACGCTCAGCATTGTGCTGATGGCCTTGCCGACGCTGGCGATGGGCCTGCTGCCCACGTATCAGAGCATAGGGATATGGGCGCCGATCTTGCTGCTCCTGCTGCGCGTATTGCAGGGCGCGGCCATCGGCGGCGAGGTGCCGGGCGCCTGGGTGTTCGTCGCCGAGCATGCGCCGCCCAGTCGCACCGGCCTGGCTTGCGGCATCATCACCTCGGGGCTGACCATAGGCATTCTGTTCGGCTCCCTGATCGCGATGGCGATGAATCTGTTCTTCACGCCGCAGCAGCTGGAGGACGGCGCCTGGCGGATTCCCTTCCTGATCGGCGGCGTTTTCGGCCTGGTGGCGATGTATCTGCGCCGCTGGCTGCATGAGACGCCGGTGTTCAACGAAATGCAGGCGCGCAAGGCGCTGTCCGCCGAGCTGCCGCTGAAGGCGGCCTTGCGCGGCCATCGTCTGGGCATGGCCGTGTCGATGGCGGCCACCGCGATGCTGTCGGTCACCATCGTGGTGGTGATTCTGATGACGCCCACTTTTTTGCAAAAGCAGTTCGGCGTGCCGCCGGTGGAGGCCTTGTCCGCCAACAGCCTGGCCATCATCGCGCTGAGCGTGGGCTGCATCGTCGCCGGCCTGGCGGTGGACCGTTTCGGCGGCGGGCCGGTGTTCACCGCGGGCAGCCTGCTGTTGGGCGTCAGCAGCTGGTGTTTTTACCAGACCATGGGGCATGACGTAAGCTGGTTGCGCCCGCTGTACACGCTGACCGGCTTTTTCGCCGGCATTGTCGGCGCGGTGCCTTTTCTGATGGTGCGCGCCTTCCCGGCGCCCATCCGCTTCAGCGGCCTGTCGTTTTCCTACAATGTGGCTTACGCGGTGGTGGGCGGCTTCACGCCGGTCTTGCTGTCGGTGTGGATGGAGGCCAGCTCGCTGGCGCTGGCCGGCTATCTGATGATTTTCTGCCTGGTGGGGCTGGCGATGGGCTTGTTCCTGCTGGCCTGGGGGGATAGGCCGGGCTTGTCCCATCCGGTGCATTGAAGCGCGCATAGAAAAACGGCGGCGTCGATAAAGACGCCGCCGTTTTCTCATGCCAGGGCGAGCCAGTTCAAGGTCTGGCGAGCATTAGCGCGGTAGTTCGCTCCACAGCTTCAACAGCCGCTTGGCGGACACCGGATACGGCGTTTTCAGCTCCTGGGCGAACAGGCTGACGCGCAGTTCCTCGATCTGCCAGCGGAAATCCAGCAGCGCCTGGGACGCGCCTTCGGCTTCATTGTCCTCGGCCACCCGGGTTTCCCATTTCTGCCATAGGTCGCGGATTTCCGCGCCACGCTGGCCGTCGCGCTGCGGGTTGGCCGGCTGCTTGTCCATGCGCAAGCCCATCGCGCGCATATAGCGCGGCAGGTGCGGCAGCTGGCTCCACGGCGTGGCGGCCAGGAAGCCCTTGTAAACCAGCTTGGCCAATTGCTGCTGCAACTCGTAGCCCAGCTTGTGCTTCTGCATCTTGACGCTGAGCGGGCCGTATTCGGACGCCACCTGGCCCAGATACTGGGTCACCGCCTGGTTGACGGCCGGCAGCCGGGTGCGGGCGCGGGTTTTCTGCTCGTTGAAGGCTTTCTCATTGCGCGGCAGCGCGTCGTCGCCGATGAAGGCGCGGTCGCAGATGCAGGCGATGGCGTCGGCCAGCAATTCGTCGACATTGGCCACCGCGCGCAGTTGCAGACCCAGCTGGGTCATGCCGGGCAGGCCCTTGGACAGCTGCTTCATCTGTTCCTTGAGCTGCAGCTGCAGCAGCCGGATCACGCCCTGACGGTGATGGCGCTCGGCCATCAACTGGGTGTCGAACAGGCGGATCGCCACCTTGTCCTGCTCCAGCGTCAGCGCCGGGTAGCCGGTCAGTTGCTGGCGGCCGCGGGCGAACTGAATGCTTTCCGGCAGTTCGCCGAAGTCCCAGCTGCTGACTTCGTCGCGCTCGAACTCCGCGCTGGTGTCGCGGAAGGTCAGCTGGGCGGCCTGGCCGAACTGCTTTTGCAGCGCCAGCAGATCGCGGCCCAGGCCGATTTCCTGCTTGCCGTCGTCAATGACGCGGAAGTTGAACAGCAGATGGGCCGGCAGCTCCTGGACGCGGAAATCGTCGATGTCCACTTTGACGCCGCCGGTTTCGCGCAGGATGAAGCGCGCCAGCTGCGGCGCGATCGGCTGCTGTTGATCCGGATTGACGCTGAGGAAGCGGGTGACGAAGTCCGGCACCGGCACGCAGCAGCGGCGGATCTGCTTGGGCAGGCCCTTGATCAGTTGTTGCAGCTTCTCGCGCACCATGCCGGGCACCAGCCATTCGAAGGCGGCCGGCTGCAGGCGGTTGAGGATGGCCAGCGGCACGTCCAGGGTGACGCCGTCCAGCGGGTGATTGGGTTCGAAGCGGTAGCGCAGCTTGAGGCGGCCGTCTTCCAGCTCCAGCCATTCCGGGAACTGGTTTTCGGTGACATGCTGCGCGGCGTGGCGCATCAGTTCTTCGCGCGTCAGGTGCAGCAGCTTGGCTTCGGTCTTTTCCGCCTCCTTGCGCCAGGCCTCGAAGCTGGCGGCGTCCACCACCTCGGCCGGAATCCGTTCGCTGTAGAAGGCGAACAGCGCCTCTTCGTCCACCAGCACGTCCTGACGCCGCGCCTTGTGCTCCAGCTGCTCCACTTCGCGGATCAATTGCTGATTGCGTTGGAAGAAGGGCGCGTTGCTGACATAGTCCATATTCACCAGCGCGCCGCGGATGAACAGCTCGCGCGCCTCTTCCGGCGCGATGCGGCCGTAGCTGACCGGCCGGCGCGGCACCAGGGTCAGGCCGTACAGGGTGACGCGTTCGCTGGCCACCACTTCGCCGCGGCTCTTCTCCCAGTGCGGGTCGAAGTAATGGTATTTGACCAGGTGCGGCGCCAGCTTTTCCACCCATTCCGGCTCGATCTTGGCCACGCAGCGGGCGTAGAGGCGGGTGGTTTCCACCAGTTCCGCCGCCACCAGCCATTTGGGCTTGGCCTTTTTCAGGCCGGAGCCGGGGAAGACGTGGAAGTTGACGCCGCGGGTGCCTTGGTAATCGTCGCCTTCCTGGTTTTTCATGCCCAGATTGCCGATCAGGCCGGTCACCAGCGCCTTGTGCAGGTTTTCATAAGCGACGGCGTCCAGCTGCTGGCGCTTTTTCTGCGTCATCTGCGCGTCCGGCTGCTCGGCGTCGGCGTGCGCCTGTTCGCGCTTGATCAGGCCCAGCTCGCCGGCGATGTCCGCCAGCTGCGCGTGCAGTTCGCGCCATTCGCGCAAGCGCAGATGGGACAGGAAGTGCTCGTGGCAGGTGTTGATCAGCAGACGGTTGGATTTCTTGTGCTTGAGCGCGTCGGAGAAGAAGTCCCACAGGTGCAGGAAGGACAGGAAGTCGGACTTCTCGTCGTTGAAGCGCGCCTGCGCGCGTTCGGCCGCCTCGCGCGCCTCGAACGGCCGTTCGCGCGGGTCTTGCACGCTGAGGGCGGCGGCGATGATCAGCACTTCGCGCACGCAGCCGAAGTCGCGGCCGGCCAGCAGCAGGCGGCCCACTTTCGGGTCCACCGGGATCCGCGCCAGCTCCTTGCCCACGCTGGTCAATTCCCCCTTGTCGTCCACCGCGCCCAGTTCGGTCAGCACCTGGTAACCATCGGCGATCAGCCGGCTGCTGGGCGCTTCGATGAAGGGGAAGGCGTCCACCTTGCCCAGCCGCAGCGCGGCCATGCGCAGGATGACCGCGGCCAGGTTGGAGCGGACGATTTCCGGATCGGTGAAGGCCGGACGCTGATTGAAGTCGTCCTCGCCGTACAGGCGCACGCAGATGCCGGCCTCGACGCGGCCGCAACGGCCGGCGCGCTGCCGCGCCGCCGCCTGGGAGATCTTCTCCACTTGCAGCTGTTCCACCTTGGCGCGCGGGCTGTAGCGGTTGATGCGCGCCTGCCCGGTGTCGATCACGTATTTGATGCCCGGCACCGTCAGCGAGGTTTCGGCCACATTGGTGGCCAGCACGATGCGGCGGCCGCCGGAGGGCTTGAAGATCTTTTGCTGGTCCTCGTTGGACAGGCGCGCGAACAAGGGCAGGATTTCGTAGCCGCGGATGCCGGATTTACGCAGTTTTTCCGCGGTTTCGCGGATTTCGCGCTCGCCGGGCAGAAAGACCAGCATATCGCCCGGACCCTGGCGCGACAGCTCGTCTACGGCGTCGACGATGGCGCCTTCCATCTCCACTTCGCGCTCGTCTTCATCGCGCTGCGCCAACGGCCGGTAACGCACTTCCACCGGATAGGTGCGGCCGGAGACTTCGATCACCGGCGCGCCGTCGAAATGGCGGGAGAAGCGGTCGGCGTCGATGGTGGCCGAGGTGATGATCACTTTCAGGTCCGGCCGACGCGGCAGCAGCTGTTTCAGATAACCCAGCAGGAAGTCGATGTTGAGGCTGCGTTCATGCGCCTCGTCGATGATGATGGTGTCGTAGTTTTCCAGATAACGGTCGGTCTGGGTTTCCGCCAGCATGATGCCGTCGGTCATCAGCTTGATCACCGATTTGTCCGACAGCTTGTCGGTGAAGCGCACCTTGAAGCCGACATGCTCGCCCAGCGTGGATTTCAGCTCCTGGGCGATGCGGCTGGCCACCGAACGCGCGGCCAGCCGGCGCGGCTGAGTGTGGCCGATCAGGCCGTGCACGCCGCGGCCCAGTTCCAGGCAGATCTTGGGCAGCTGGGTGGTTTTGCCGGAGCCGGTTTCGCCGCAGATGATTACCACCTGATGGCCGTCGATGGCGGCTTTGATGTCGGCCAGTTTCTGGTTGACCGGCAGGGCGTCGTCGAAATCGGGCTTGGGCAGATGGGCGCGGCGCGCGGCCACCTTGGCGGCGGAGCGCTCGATCTGCGCCTGGATGTCGGCCAGCTGTCTGTCCGCGGGCTGGTTTTTCTTCAGCCGCTCGGCGGCGTCGCTCAGTTTGCGGCGCAAGGCGTGGCGGTCGCGGATCAGGCAGGAGGGGAGGTCGGCCTTGAGTTGGGCCAGCAGCTGGGCAGCAGTCATCGGGAAAAGAACACTGGATTACAGGAAAGCGGCGATTATAACAGCTGCGTGGCGGTCCGGCAGGCCTGGATTGCCGGCCGGACGCCGGCGGAACGGCTTATTTGCGCTGGCGGTAGCGGCCCAGCTCCGCTTTCAGCCAGCCGGCGCTGGCCACCGGCTGCGCCGAGCCGCAACGCACCTGATAGGCCTTCCCGCTGATGCTGCTTTGGGTGGCCGCGCGCTCGATGAAGCTTTCCGCGTTGCTGACCCAGTCTTTTTTCAGCAGATACTGGTATTTGTCGTTCAGATGATCGCGGGCCTCTTTAGAGCCGTACCAACTGCCGTTGCGATTGAATTCGCAGCCGGATTGGGCCAGATAGTCCAATAGATGGTTGATCTCGTTCTTGGCGGCCGGGGTGGGCGCGGCGACGGCCGCGCCGGCGCTCAAACAAAAAAACAGCCAGATCGGCAGCTTCGGGGTCATGCTTCGCTCCATTGCAATTGGAATGCGCAGACTATGCGCGATGGGGCGGGGCTTGTCCAACTTCCGCGCCGCCTTTATGCTGTGCCGGTCTTCAGGGCGGGGTGAAATTCCCCACCGGCGGTATGTCGCGGCGAATGCCGGCGACGAGCCCGCGAGCGCCGCGCAGCCGTTTCCACGATGCGCGGGTCAGCAGATTCGGTGAGAAGCCGAAGCCGACGGTGAGAGTCCGGATGAGAGAAGACGCGCGCCAGGCCGTGAGAGCCCGGCGCGCTTTTGCGCGTCGCCCTGGGGCGCTTTCCTTAGAACCTGCTCAATGTCTGCTGCGCTTCAGCGATACGGCGTTGAAAACACCTTCGAAATGCTCATGTACTACTTGTACATTCCGCTTTCTCTGCTGTTTTCGCCTTGTCTCGCTCTTGCTCGCGAGACTTTGAACAGGCTCTTAGATTTTTTACGGAGCCTCCACATGCAGCAAAACATCTACGACCATCCGGTCTTTTTCTCCCAATACCAAGCCTTGCGCGACAGCGACGCCGGGCTGAACGGCGTGCTGGAGCAGCCCGCCTTGCGCGGCGCGCTGCCGCCGCTGGCCGGCATCGACATCCTGGACCTGGGGTGCGGTTTCGGCGATTTCGCCCGCTGGGCGCGCGGCGAGGGCGCGGCCAGCGTCACCGCGGTGGATTTGTCCGAACGCATGCTGGAACAGGCGCGGGCGCGCACCCAGGATCCCGCCATCCAATATCGGTGCGCGGGCATCGAGGATTTTCAGCCTCCGGTCGCCGCCTATGATCTGGCCGTGTCCTCGCTGGCCCTGCACTATGTGGAGGATTACGCGGCGGCGGCGGCGCGCGTGTTCGCCGCGCTGCGGCCCGGCGGCGTGTTCGCGCTGACGGTGGAGCACCCGATTTGCACGGCCAGCCCTCAGGGCTGGGCGCTGGACGCGGCGGGCGAGCCATCGCACTGGACGCTGGACGCCTACTTTCAGCAAGATGCGCGCGCAAGCCGCTGGTTCGTCGACGGCGTGATCAAACATCACCGCACGGTGGAAAGCTATGTGAAAGGCTTGCTGGACGCCGGCTTCCAACTGCTTCACCTGGGCGAGCCCGCGCCGGACCCGCAGACCCTGGCGCATCGGGACGGTTTGCGGCCGCACGCGCGCCGTCCGGCCCTGCTGCTGCTCTCCGCGCGAAAGCCGGCGCGTTAGCGCAGCCTTGCCGGACTGGCCCGAACCTGTTCAAAGTCTCGCGCAAGTCGCGGCAAGGCGAAAACGGCTGAAAAACGGCATGGCTGTTTTCAACGCCGTATCGCCGGCGCGTAGCAGATCGCAAACAGGTTCTTAGAACCAAGCCGCGCATGCCCGGTCCAGCAATGATCGGGCAAGAATCAGGAGGAGGGCGATGAGAAGCGGATGGGTAGCGGGGATTCTGATTCTGGCCTTATCGACGGCGCCGGCCGTCGGCAAGACCCCGCCGGAACGTGCCGTCATCGAACCGGCCCACATCGTCGAGGCCATCAAGCTGCAGCAGGAGGCGGATGCCGCCAAGGACAGGCCGCCGCAAAACGGCGAGCCGTGGTTTACCGTATTGGAGGGCAAGCGTCCCATCATCGTTACCGCGCCGCACGCCACCAGCCCGTTCCGCGACGGGCAATACCGTTTCTCCGACGGCGGCGGCACCGCGGCCTTGGCGGCGATGCTGCACCAACTGGCCGGCGCCACCGCGATCTACACCACCCGCGCCTCGCCGTCCGACCCCAATTACGAAGACGACAACGCCTTCAAACGCAAGCTGGCGGCTTTGATCGCCGATCAGCGCCCCTTGCTGGTGCTGGACCTGCACGGCAGCCATCCCTACCGGCCTTACGACGTGGACTTCGGCACCTTGAACGGGGCTTCGCTCCTGGGCAAGCCCTGGCTGCAACAGCGGCTGGAGCAGCGTTTGCGAGGGCAGGGCGTGCTCAATGTCTCCGACAACTACTTCGCCGCGTCCAAGCATCAGACCATCGCCAAATTCGCTTCGCGGCTGGGCGTGCCAGCCATTCAGCTGGAAATCAGCAGCACCTGGCTCACGCCCTCGGACGGCAATCTGGCCGCGCATCGTTTCTCCCAGCTTTTGCAGGCGCTGGTGCTCTATGTGAGAGAGGTGGAGGGCTAGGCGCGGCGCTCAGGCGTCGTGCCAGCGGGAGCGGTTTGGCACGGCGCAGCCGATATCGGCCTCAGGCTGGTTTGGGACCGATGGCGAATGCACCACCAGCAAGGACGCGTCGTCCAAGATGGCTTCGTTCTGGCGGTGGCGCTGCAGCGCCTGCAATACGGTATTGCCGATTCGTCCGGGCCAGCCTGCTTCCACCGCCTTGATCACGCCGTCCAGGCCAAACATCTGGCCATTGTCCGCCTGGGCCTCGGTAATGCCGTCCGAGCAGACGACCAGCGCATGCTCCGGCTTCAACATGCTGGTTTCCAGCGAACGGTCGAACTGTCTAGCCGCCAAAATGCCCAGGGGCGGGTGCTCGGAACGGAATTGCTTGACCTTGCGCCCTTGCGGATCAAACATCAGCGCGCAGGGAATACCGCCGTTCCAGACCTGCACGGACTGCGCGGCCGCGTCAATTCCGATGAGGATGCCGGCGACGAAGCGCCCGGAGGGCAGCAGGCGGTGCAATTTGTCGTTGATGGCCGCCGCGATGTCGCCCAAGGCCGCTTGCGCCTGAGCCAGTTCGTAAAAGCACTCCACCGCCGGGATGGCGCTGATGGCCGCGGTCAGGCCGTGTCCTGTGCAATCGGCCAGCATCAGGTATTCCCGATCTGCCGCGCGGGCATAGCAGACCAGATCGCCGTTGAACTGGGAAGCCGGCCGCAAATGACGCCAGACATGGGCCGGCAGTTCCAGTTGTTGCCGATTCAGCCGCTCGATCAGCTCCAAGGCGTAGCTTTGTTCGCGCTCATTGTTCTGGAAGTAGCGCTCCAGGCGCACCGCGTCCTGGTTGATCTGCCGCTGCATTTGGGCGATGCGCAAAAATACCTGGATCTTGGCCGTCAGCAGGTCCGGGCTGACCGGTTTGGTCAGATAGTCGTCGCCGCCGGCCTTGAGGCCTTCGATCAGATCTTGCTGCTGGCTCAGGCCGGTCAGGAAGATGATGGGCACCCAGTGTTCTCCGAACAGGGTCCGCAGCTCCATGGTGGCCTGCAGCCCGTTCATCACCGGCATGATGATGTCCATCAGGATCAAGTCGTAGCCGACTGTCTTACACATGGCGACGGCCTCCCGGCCATTGCCGGCGAGATCGCATTGATAGCCCAGGTCTTCAACGAAGGTGCGGACCATCAGGCTATTGGTGGCGCTGTCGTCCACCAGCAAAATTTTGGGCTGGGGCATGCTGTTTCCATTACGTGTCAGGAAAGGGAAGCGAGCGGCGCAAACGAGCGCAAAGGCAATTACATTGGCATTGCACTGTGGGTATAGCATATGTGAGGCGGCGATGGCGCACTGCGGCAATAAAAATCAGTCCGCGCGGCGGATTGGACTTTGCCCGCCTTCGTCAATTTCCGCCAGGGCGCGGGAAACCCCGTGCTAGTATGCGGGTTTTGGCGGCGCAAAGCGCGGCCCGTTTCATCCCAGAGAGCATTAGACCCCCGATCATGAAATTCGCGACGCACACCATTGCGCTGGCCTTGAGCCTGGCGTTGATCAGCCCGGCCAGCCTGGCCGAACCCGAAGACATGCCTTTGCCCGGCGACGTGCAGATGGCGCCGGCGAGCAAGCCCGCGCGCAAGGCCGCGCCGGCCAAAACCGTTCAGGCGGCGGAACCGGCGCGCGCCAAAGAGCAAGCCAAGCCTGCTCGCCAGGCCAAAGGCAAGGCCAAGGCGAAATCCGCGAAGCAGGGCAAGCGTCAGGCCAAGGCCATTAGCGCCAAGCAGACGCGTCACGGCAAGGCGGCGGCCAAGCCGGCGACAAAAAAATCGACCGTCAAAAAATCGACGGCCAAAAAGCCGCGTCACGCAGCCAAAACCGCAAAGCGCGCGCCGCAGGCCAAGGCGCCCGCTAAAAAAATCAGCAAAAACAAAAAGGTAGGAAAAAGCGTGAAGAAGGCGCCGAAAAAGACGCGCTGATGGCTTGCCAAAGCCATTGAGGCAAGACATAATACGCCTCTCTTCGCCGGTGTAGCTCAGTTGGTAGAGCACCTGACTTGTAATCAGGGGGTCGCGAGTTCGATTCCTGCCGCCGGCACCAATAAAATCAAGGGCCTATAGAGTTTTCTCTATAGGCCCTTGGTGCGTTTTAGGGGAGTGCCGGCCACGTTGGCTGATATTTCCCACTACGCCAAAATATCGCCGCCCCGCCGCTTCGCGCATTGTTACGCTTTTCCCCATACTTCTTTAGCCAAGAATCGTCTTCATCCCTATAAACCGTCATAAAGCATTGTTTCTGTAGAAAAAATATTTTAGTCGGCTACTTATTGATGTAACGGCGACATTAATCGGCACGCCAATCGTTAATTTGATTCACCCCTTATGGGAGACTGACAAATGACTGGAGATGGCAATTTCCTCACTCCGGAAGGGATGAGAGTCGATATCGAAACAAGCGCGGCCGAAACGCTGAGAATTCTGAATCAGAACTTTCCATGGGCGCCGAACTTGCAGTTCGACCTTATGGCTTTTAGAGAGTGCTGGAATTTTGCAACGGCAAGAATTGGCTGGCTGTGGTTACAGACCCAAAGGGAACTGCAGTTTCATTTCAATTGGAAAGCTGGGCGAGCAGGTTTCTTGCAAGCCACCCTGTGTGCGCTGAACAGCCTCGCGATCTACGAGGCCCGCACTTCTTCCAGTTGGACGGTATACGGGGCCGCCTTCACCAGCGCTTTGGCCAATTTTTTCGCTTACTTCGATAAGAACCCAAGCAAAAGAAGCAAGAAAAAATTCTTTGGGATGCTCTTGGTTTCTGCCGGATACGCCTTTCTTTCGTATGCGGGCAGCAATGCCTATCAATTCTTGCTTGCCTATGACTCGATCGCATTTTCAATTTGCGTCATTTTAGTCGGCCACCATCTTGCCATCAGGGGATAGGCCCCTTTTTTCGAGGGCATAAAAAGACCCCAGCCAAATCAGGCTGGGGCTCATGGTCATAACAGGAGGCCGACATGAGGATGCCAGCTACTGCCTGTTATAGGCGGCCGGCATGCTTGTTCGAACTGACCAAAAGACGGGCGGCCATCATTGGCCGCTCATTCTGAGAACGCTCTCGGCTTGACGCGCAGCGGATTTTGAAGCGCTTTTAAGCGGCAAAGCGCTTGCGCAGCCAGTAATCCGCGCTGACGTAGCGGCCGCCGCCGTAAAAGAACAGCACCAGCAGCATGACGAAGTAGGTGGCGGCGAACTCCATCCCGTTGTTCAGGATGACCGGGTCGCCCAGTTCAGTGATGTAGTTGTAACGGCCGGGGAAGTTCTCCGCCAGCCAGGACAGGAAGCCGGCCAAGCGCTGGCTGGACTCCATGTCCTTGGCGGCAATGGCCAGCCAGCCGCGCGGCAGGTGCACCATGGCGCTGGCCGCGCTCATCAGCACCATCATGGGGATGGCCATCACCCGGGTGAACAAGCCGAGCGCGATGCAGACCAGGCCCAGCACCTCGGTGGCCGCGGCCAGAAAGGCGAACAGCACGGGGAAGGGCAGGCCCAGGCCGCCTTCGCTGGCCGGAGCGCCGAACCAGCTCACCGCCGCGCTGAAGCCGACCACCTTGGAATGGGCGCCGACGTAGATCACCGGCAGCAGATAGAGGCGGACGCCCAGCAGGGCGATGAAGTCGTATTGCTTGCAAGCCGCAAGCGCCCGGTCGAAACCATTCATTATCTTGGCAATCATTTTCGTATTCCTCATATTGGGCGGCCGGCGTCGGACGCCGGCGCGCGCATGTCGCGCATCTGTATCAAACCGGTGGCGAGCGCTTCCTTGAGCCAGGTCCAGAGCGTGTCGGGCGGAACTTCGGCCGACAGCGCCGGATAGGCGCAAGGCGTCCGCAAGGCCTCCAGCAGCCAGCGATCTAAGGCGCTCAGCGGTTTCCGGATCACCTGATGCCGGGCGTCGCGGAAGATGGCGTAAGGGCCGGCAAGCCCGGCGAAGTCCAGCTGCAGTTCAACGCAGGCCAGCGTGGGATTGAGCGAGAAAACGGAGCTTTCCGTCGCCAGCCCGGCGGAGGGCGGCGTCACGACGGCCTCGTCTATTTCCACGCTGAACAGCAGCCACTCGTATTCCAGGCATTGCCGCAGATCCGCGGGCAGGCCGGCTTGGGAGAAACAGAGAAACTCGGTGGCGATGTGGTGGAACTCGGGGCTGGACGAGGCGTGGCCCGCCAAAAAGTCGTCGATGCGGCCGCGCAGCTGCTCAGCCGACAGCCTGGCGCAGAACAAGGGGAAGACATGGCTCAGCACTTCCTCGACATTGCCGCGCAGAAACTGGCGGTAAAGCTCGACGGAACGCTCGCCCAAGGCCTCCGGGCCGCCCCGCAGCCGCCGGCTGAAGGTTTCGATGTCCGATATCGCGTTCATGATGTCTCCTTTGCCGCGCTCAGGCGGCCTGGGCCGCCGGCAGGTGGATGCGGCGCCGCAGCGCGGCCGCTTCTTCGCAGAGTTCCCGCCACGGCGGCAACTGGTTGTCGCGCTCCAGCAGCAGCGGACGGGAGCCGTGTAAAGCTACGGCGTGCCGGGCCAGTTCCAGCACCTCTTCGCATACGGCCGCGCCGTGGGTGTCGATCAGGATGCCGTCGTCGCGGCGCCAGTGGCCGGCGATGTGGAAGTAGCGGATGGCCCGGGACGGCAGATCGGCGATGAAGCGTCGCGGGTCGTAGCCGTGGTTGCAGGCGTTGACGTAGACGTTGTTGATGTCTAGCAGCAATTGGCAGCCGCTTTGTTCGACAACGGCGCGGATGAAGTCCGCTTCCTCCATCTGGCCAGCGTGGGCGTGGTAGTAGCTGATGTTTTCCAGGATCAAGGGTCGATCCAGGAGGTCTTGAACCTGGCGTATCTTGGCGGCGACGCGCGCCGCGGCCGCTTCGCCGCGGGGGATCGGCAGCAGTTCGTACAAATAACCTTGCCGATCGCGGGAGTAACTGAGGTGGTCGCCGTGCAGGCGGATGCGATAGCGGTCGAGAAAGCGCTTGGCGCGCTGGAGATAGTCCGCGTCCAGCGGCAGCTCGTCGCCTATCGACAGGCTGAGCCCATGCGAGATCAACGGGTATTTCTCCGCCAGACGGTCCAGCTGCTCGCGTTTGCGGCCGCCGATGTCCATCCAGTTTTCCAGCGTGATTTCCAGGAAGTCGATTTCAGGCTGCGGGGGGTGATCGGCCAGCCATTGGGCATGTTCGGCGCGCAGCCCCACGCCGACGGCCTGTTGATTTATTGTCCGCATACGCCCTCCACCATTTTTCCCTTGCCGGTTTGGTCGGAGTGGACGCCTTGGCCGGTCTTGCCGCACTTGCCGTCGCGGGCGCGCACCAATTGATCTTGCGGATCGTGCCGGAGAGGGGCTTTCTCATACATCTTCACCGTGCCGCACTTGCCGCTGGCGCATTTGCCGCTGGCGCATTTGCCGCCATGGCCGCTTTGGCTTTTCACCGCTTGCGCCGGCTGGCTGGCTTCCGCCGCCAATGCGGCTTCGGCGCTCAGGCCGAGCAAGGATGTCATGGCGATGGAAAGAATGATCTGTTTTTTCATGTCGGTTCTCCTTTGGGATGGCGGCGCTCAATGCGCCGGGAAGCATGAAAGGTCGCGGCTGGCGTGGATCGGGCCTGGGTAATAACGGCGGACGATGGAGATCGATTGCTCCTTGAGCCGCAGGCCCTTGCCCATGAAATGGTTGAGCACCAGCTGCTTGGGCTTCGCCGCGGCGGCGATGCGGCCGACGACGGACGGCTTGGCGTGCAGGAAGGCGGAAGCGGGGTCCGCCTGCTCGTCGATGGCGAGCGGCATCACCAGAATGTCCGCGTTCTTGGCGAAATCGATAAAGCGAGGGTTGCCGCCGTTCTGATCGGCGGAGACGACGATGCTGCCGTCCTTGGTGTCGATCCGATAAGCGAGGCAGGGCACGTCGCCGTGCGGAATGCCGAGCGCGCTGATGCGGACGCCGTCTTTTTCATACACCGTGGTCGGCGTGGTCTTGCGGTAGTCCACATTGGACAGCGAAACCTTGAGCGGGATGTCGCCCTGGCCGGAGTAGAGGCCGGACAGATAGGCGTAAGCGCCGCTTTTGGCGTTGAACTGGGCGTTCATGAAGCCGCTCAGGCTGGGAAAGCCGGCGCCGCCCGTTGGGCCGGACATCTGAATGGCGCGGGGCGAGCTGAAAAAGTAGCTGCCCTTAAGCAGCGCGGGCAAGTCCGATACATGGTCGGTGTGAAAGTGGGTGAGGCCGATGAAGCCGACGTCTTCCAGCCGCGCGCCGGATTGGCCGAAGCGCAGAAAGGCGCCGCCGCCGGCGTCTATCAGCGCCACCGGCTTGCCCTTCCACCAGATCAGCGAGGCGGACGAAGCGCGGCCGTCGTCGGAGATCGGCCCGCCCGAGCCCAGCAATTGCAAGGCGTAGTCTTTGTTTTCGCATTGAGTTGGGCTGGCCAGGGAAGCGTTGGCGGCGCAGGCCAGCAAGAGGGATAAGGCAAGCATGCGGATTTTCATTTTGCGCTCCTTGTGCGGCGCGGTGATTTGGCCTGAGGAGGGAGGCCGGCCTGCGTCATCGCCGCCGTATTTCATTGAATTCGACGAGACTTCCCTTGCAGGCGGGAGTCGCGTCGCTTTGGCTATGACTAAAGCTTATCACCGCGCCTATATCAGCATTACTTTTTATATTTATGGATATGAGTAGAAAAACTTATATACAAGGATGAAGATCCCTTGAATATTCGGCGATGGGCGGCGGCGGGAGAGCGCGGAGGAAGTAGACGGGGACAGCGTCAAAACGATGTGGAGGATCAAGCAGGCGCGCCGGCCTGCTTGTGATGGAGCGATGGATAGGGGTGTAGCGCGGGGGTGAGACGGGGGCCGTCCGCCCTGCGGCTAAGCGGCTAGGCCCGCCCCTCGTCCCGCGCGCGCAGCCACGCCACGGTGTGATTCAGCAATTGATAAGCGATGGAGATGGGCGTCGGCGTTTGCGGCAGGGCGTCGATGTCGAACCAGCCGGCGTCTTCGATCTCGCCTTCCTGAGGCTGGATGTCGCCGCTGTCGTACTCCGCGGTAAAGCCCAGCATCAGCGAGTGGGGAAAGGGCCAGGATTGAGAGCAGACGTAGCGCAGATTCTTGATGCGCACGCCCACCTCTTCAAACGCCTCGCGGTGTACGCATTCCTCCAGGGTTTCGCCGGGCTCGACAAAACCGGCCAGCGCGCTGTAGACGCCGGGGACGAAATGAGGGCTGCGCGCCAGCAACAATTGCCGGCCGCGATGGATTACCACCATCATCGCCGGCGACAGCTTGGGATAGTAGAGCTGGCCGCAGCTGGAACAGCGTTTGCCGCTATCGTCCGGCCGCTGAAGCAGCGGCCCGGCGCAACGGCCGCAATAACGATGAGTGCGCTGGAACTGGCGGATTTGCGCGGCGCGGGCGATGGCCGGCGTCAGCCCGGAGGGCAGGCTGAGCAAGGCCGGGCGCAGGGCCAGCCACTCGCAGCCGGCCGGCGGAGCGCCCACCAGTTCCGCCAGAAACAGATTGTGTTCCTCATGCACGCCGATGAACAGGATCTGGGCCAGCGGCCAGGCGCGCGCGCGGTCATCCGGCAGGGCCTGGTCCAGCAACAGGATCTTGGGCCCTTCGAAAATGCAGTAGCGGGCAGGCAGCGCGGGATCGGGCAGGGCGGGCAGGTCGAATGGCATGGCGGCTTGGTTAAGATTTGAGCCCCTCAGTTTACGCCCACTCCCGGCGCCGCGTACATCCAGTGTTCGCTTTGCCGGCGCACCACCTCGGACAAAGAACCGCTGTCGTCGAACACCTGCCGCAGCCAGGCGCTGTCGGACTGCCGCTTCAACACCCGCTGGCGCAAGGCGGTCAACTGCGCCTGATTGCCCAGCGCCTCGGCCTGCGGCTCCAGCTGATTCAAGGTGTTGAGCAAATCCTCCTGCAGCCCGATCTGGCTATTGTTGCCGGCATCCACCAGCATGCCGTCAAAGCCGAAGCGGCAGGCCTGGAAGCGGTTGTAGCTATACGTCAGATAATGTTCCTGACACACCTCGTCCTGGCGTTCGCTCAGACAGCGGTGCGCCAGCATCTGCGCGTAAGCCGCCAGCAACACTGGCGTCTCCACCGACAGCGGCGTGTCGCAGATGCGGATTTCCACCGTGCCGTACTCCGGCTTGGGCCGGATGTCCCAGTAAAAGTCCTTCATGCTGGCGACAATGCCGAGGTTGGCCATGCGCCGGAAATAGTCGTTGAACTGCGCCCAGTTGTTGACGCAAGGCATGCAGCCGGACAGCGGGAAGGCGTTGACGCTGGTCAGCCGCGAGGTCTGGAACAGCGTGTCCACCCCCTGGTAAAACGGAGAAGACGCGGACAGCGCGATGAAGTGCGGAATGTAGCGCGCCAGATAATGAGTCAGGCGCACCGCGCTGTCGCCGTCCGGGCAGCCGATATGGATGTGCTGGCCGTAAACGGTGAACTGCTTGGCCAGATAGCCGTACAGCTCGGACACCAGGTGATAGCGCTCCTTGGGGTAGATGCGTTGCTCGTCCCAATGCTGGAACGGATGCGAGCCGCCACCGGCCAGGCCCAGATTCAGTTTGCGCGCGCTGCTGACCAGCAGCTCGCGGATGGCCAGAATCTCCTCCAGCATCTTGTTGACGTCGCTGTGCACGGCGGTGCCGATCTCAATCATGCCCTGGGTGATTTCCGGCTTGATGTCGAAACCGTGCTGCAGGCGATTCACCTGCAACAGCAAATCGTCCGAGCCGCGGGTCAGATCGTAATCGCGCCGATTGAGAATCATCAGCTCCAGCTCCACCCCCAGGGTCAGCGGCTGACTGCGGTTGAATTCCAGCATCGTCTCACTCCTGCGGCCGGGTTTCGCCGGCCAGCTTCAAGGCCAGGCGGGTCAGCACCGGCGCGCACAATTCATTGATCACCAGGATGGCCATCATCACTCCGCTGAAGTTTCCCGCGGCGGCGCCCAGGGAAATCGCTCCCAAGCTCATCAACAGCGAAGTGCCGCCGGACCAGGAGTTCAGCGCCAAGCCCAGGCAGGCGCCGTGGCGCTTGGGCAGGCCATTGGCGCCGGCCGCCAGCCACCAGATCAACACGGCGAAGCCGGTGCGCAGCAGCAGGCAGGCCAGGGCCACCGGCCAGAACTGCGCCAGCGACTGCGGCGCCAGTTGCGCGCCGGCGGCCACGAAGAACGCCACGGTAAAGATATGGGCGGACGACATGATGCCGCGTTCGGTCACGGTATGGCCGTGCTTGAGGTTGCGCGTGGCCAGGCCGGCCGTGAGCAAGGCCAGGGACGGCAAGACCTGCAGCATGTCCGCCACGCCGACCACCAGCGCGATCAAACCGAACAGCATGACTTTCTGCGATTCCCGCTGCCGGCCGCCCAGCCAGCGATTAAGCTGGATTGCCGCGAGACCGGCCAACAGGCCCAGCGCACAGGAGGCCAAGGTCAGCCAGCCCGGCAGCAGAATGCCGCTTTCCACGCCGTTGTTGCCGGACAGATGGCCATAGGACAAGGCCAGCGCGAAGCAGGGCAGGGCCAGCAGATTGGACAATGCCGTGGCCACCAGCAGGCGTTCGCTGACCTGTCCGTCCGCGTTAGACTCGCGCACAATCTCCAGCGTGACCACCGGCGAAGTGGCCACGCCCAGCGCGGCCAGCATCAGGCTGGCCGCCAGACCCAGGCCGAACAGCTGCAAGGCGGCGAACAGGCCAAGCAAGGTCAGCAGGCAATAGAACAAGGTGGTCAGCAACAAGGTGCGTTCCACCCGCAGCCAGCGCAAATCCACGCGGCGCCCGGCCTCAAACAGCGCAATGCCCAAGGCCAGGTGCACGAAGATGGACGCTTGCTGCAATAGTTGCTCGTCCAGTAGCCGCAGGCTGTGCGGACCAATCAGCAAGCCGGTCAGCACATAACCGACGATGGCGGGCAGACGCGCCACCCGCACGGCGATCTGGCCGCCAATCACACCCAGCGACAACAGCACGCCGAATGCCGCCAAAGGATTGAGCGCCAGCGTTTGCCAAGGCAGGCTCATGATAATTCCCCCGTTTATTTTTGATTTTGACTGACGCGCCAGCCTGAGCCGGCGCAGCGAAAGCGGAATGTTGACGTCTTGCGACGGATCGGATGGGACGCGCATTGAAATGCGCGAAATCGCCCTCAGAGTATGAGAGACGATAAAACGGGACGAGAGTTCATGGTGATTGAGTGGATTCGCCGCGCGCTATCCGGCAAAACCGCTCCGGAAACGATGGCCGCGCTGCGAGAGCAGGCCGCGCGCATGCCGCTGCTGGCCGGGCTGAACGAGGCGGAGCTATCGCGCCTGATCGAACTGGCGGCCTGGGTTTTGCGCAGCAAAAGCTTCTCCGGCCAAGACGGGGTGCGCTTAAGCGCCCGCTCATGCGCCAGCGTGGCCCTGCAAATGGCGCTGCCCGCCATGAATCTGGGCAAAGCCGCCCTGAGCGGCTGGAACGACGTGGTGCTGTACCCGTCGCCGTTTGTCGCGCGCGACATCTGGATGGACGGCATAGGCCTGCAGCATGAAAGCGAGAGCGTGCTGATAGGCCAGGCCCGTCAGGACGGCCCGGTGGTGTTGTCGCTGCCGGACGCGCGCGCTTCCGAGCAGCTGGACGGCTGGAATGTGGTGATTCACGAAGTGGCGCACAAGCTGGACATGCTCAACGGCCCGGCCAACGGTTCGCCTCCCTTGCACAAGGGCATGCAACAGGCGCAATGGAGCCGCGTCTGGTCCCGGGGCTATCGCTTGTTGTGCCGCATGCTGGACCGCGGCATCGATCCCGGCTGGCTGGACCCGTACGCGGCGGAGAACCCGGCCGAGTTCTTCGCCGTGTTGAGCGAAGCCTTTTTCGAGCTGCCGCACCATCTCAAGTTGGACTGTCCGGAGCTGTACGAGCAGCTTGTCTTGTTCTACCGCCAAGATCCGGCGGCGAGGTTGCCCGAGCCCGAGGCGGAACCCGCCCCGGGCCCAGAGTTCTGATCAACCG
Source organism: Chromobacterium sp. Beijing (assembly GCF_021496765.1). Lineage (NCBI taxonomy): Bacteria > Pseudomonadati > Pseudomonadota > Betaproteobacteria > Neisseriales > Chromobacteriaceae > Chromobacterium > Chromobacterium sp. Beijing. The sequence goes on along the minus strand of NZ_CP053750.1, from coordinate 1,413,748 downwards.
GCGCGCGGCGCCGGCAGCTTCTCCAGGTCATCCAGCAAGCCCAGCAACTGGCTCAGCTTTTCCTGGCCCAAATGGCTTTCTATCTGGCGATAACAGTCTTCCGCCAGCGGGGAGATCTGTTGAATCAGGTCACGGCCGTCCCGCGACATTGAAATGATCAGACGTCGGCTGTCCACATGGTCGCGCTGACGATGGATCAGCCCCGCTTTTTCCATGCGGACCAGGATGCCGGTCAGGCTTGGCGGCAGGATACAAGCCCGGTCCGCGATAACGCCGGCCTCCTGATCGCCAAAGTCCTCCAGCACTCGCAGAATGCGCCACTGTTGCTCTGTCACCCCGTAACGGTTGAGGATCGGGCGGAAGTAAGCCATCACCGATTCCCTGGCCCGCAGCAGGTGCTGGGCAGCCGTTGATTATGTAGTTTTATGTTTTTGTTGGTCATTTAGATCGTTGCTTCCGGCTGCGCGCAGCCAGTGTTGCTGGTTATCGCCCGAGAGGGCGAACTCGACAAATAAAATGCCATGCAAATACCCGTCACATATTTACTTTATTCCAAATTTTAATCCAAAAACAAAAAAAATAGCATCTCAATACCATATATTCATTGAATTAATTATGCATACCGGGCGAAGTAACGGGCAAAAGCGCCAAGCGACAGAGCCTCCAAGAGCATAATTTGCGTTACGGTGACGATAATTTTGAATTTACGTCACAGTGACGCATAATTAACTTGGACCAACAGGCACAAACGGGCAGAGGAGGGCGGGCAATGAAGGAAGAACAGCGACAAGGCGAAGCCGCCGCAGGCAGGAAGCGCGGCCGTCCTAGTACCGGCCTTGCAATGTCCGGGGCGGAACGGCAACGAAAGTACCGAGCAAATACCGTCACCGTAACGTTAAATGATAAGGAATGGGCCCACCTGACCAATATGCTGGAGCAGGCGCTGAAAGCCGATCCATCGCGTTACGGCGAGTCCGATTTCGCGCTGGCCAGAAAAATCTACAGCGCCGCCATCAAGGGCAACCCGCCGCCGGATTGTTTTCACAAGCCCGCGACCAAGCGTCAAAACGAAACATAGTCATTCCAGGACGCAACCATCCCAATGGCCACTGCGCAAGACGCCGCCTGGCTTATGCTGATGAGTGTTGTTTTTTGCGTGAGACCAAGAAGATGAACGCCTCTTACAGTCCAAGCGGAGTCTGCGTTGAAGCCGCTCCGGCCGGCGCGCATGGCTTTGACGCCGATACGCCGCTGTCCCTGGAGCTTGCCCGGCAGTTCGCGGCTTCCGGCTACCAGTTTTGCGTTCGTTATCTCACGCTAGGGTCCGATGAGGACGCCTCAGACCTGTCCGCAAGCGAAGCGCAGGATATTCTTGAAGCAGGCCTGGCCTTGATGGCCGTGCAACATGTGAGAGAGCCCGGCTGGTCGCCGAATGCGGCCATGGGCAAAAGCGACGGCCAGAACACCGCCGCGCATGCGAAAACGGTCGGATTATTGCCCGGCGTGAACATCTGGTGCGATCTGGAAGGCGTGGCAGACGGGACGGCGGCGCAGGATGTGGCCGACTATTGTTCGCAATGGTTTGAAGCGGTTTCCGCCGCGGGCTACGCGCCAGGCTTGTATGTGGGGTCCGACGCGGGATTGAGCGGAGCGCAGTTGTATGAATTGCCTTTCCAGCATTACTGGCAATCTTGCAGCAGCGTGCCGGAGATCCCGCAACGGGGCTACCAAATGGTGCAGACCCTGGTGCCTCAGCCGGTGAACGGGATCGGCATCGACGCCGATCAGACGCAAAACGACCAGTTGGGCGGCACGGTGAGATGGCAGGTTCTGACGGAGAGGGCTTGACGATGAAGGCGGCGAAGAACTTGAAGCGCTTTTCCTAGCCTCCTTAATTTGACATAATATACATTATGCGAACATAAGGATAAACCTCAAGGTGGTGCCAGAACCCTCCTGAAACCCACCCCTGGGCTTCAGTGGTTCAATCGCTTTTAGGCAAGCCGCTGATGATAGGCCCAAGGTCCAAAAACTGTTCCAGCATGTCCGCCAGCTTGTCGATATTGGTTTCTCGCAGCGCCGGGTAATCCAGCGCCACGGGTTCTTGCAATCCGGCCCAGCGCAGGATGGCCTGGCAGGCGGCCGGCTCGTCGAAGACGCCGTGCAGATAAGTGGCCAGGATCTGATCATCTTCCGAGCGCGCGCCGTCCGCGCCGCCGTCCTTGAAATGCAGCGCCGGCCGCTGCAGCGCCGGCCCGGCGCTGACGCCCATGTGGATTTCGTAGCCGGTGGCCTCGGCGTAGTCCAAGGTCAGCCGGCCGCACATCCGCGTCAGTCGCTTTTCCGGCGCCAGCGTGGTTTCCATATCCAGCCAGCCCAGTCCGTCGCCGCTGCCCGGTTCGCCTTCCAACCCGTCTGGATCGTGGAGCTTGCGGCCCAGCATTTGCAAGCCGCCGCAAATGCCCAGCACCTTGCCGCCGTAGCGCAGATGGCGGCGTATCGCTTCTTCCCAGCCCTGCGCCCGCAGCCAGGCCAGGTCCGCCAGCACGCTCTTGCTGCCGGGTAGCACGATCAGATCGGCCGGTGGGATGGGCGCGCCGGCGCGCACCAGGGTGAATTCCACTTGTGGATGCAGGCGCAGCGGATCGAAATCGGTGTGGTTGCTGACGCGCGGCGCGGCCGGGGCGATGATGCGCAGCTTGTCGCCGGAGCCGCTCGCGCCGCCCGGCTTGTCCAGGCCCATGCTGTCCTCTGCTTCCAGGTGCAAATCGTGCAAATACGGCAGTACGCCCAGCACGGGCTTTCCGGTATGTTGTTCCAGCCAATCGATGCCGCTGTTGAGCAGGCTGGGGTCGCCGCGGAAGCGGTTGATCACCAGGCCGATCACCCTGGCGCGCTCGGATTCCGACAGCAGCGCCAAGGTGCCGGCCAGGTGGGCGAATACGCCGCCGCGCTCGATGTCGGCCACCAGGATCACCGGGCAATCCACCGCCTCGGCGAAGCCCATATTGGCGATGTCGCCGTCGCGCAGATTGATCTCGGCCGGGCTGCCGGCGCCCTCGGCGATGATGCACTGGTATTGCTCCGCCAGCCTGGCGTGGGACGCCAGCACCGCCTTCATCGCCACCGGTTTGTAGTCGTGATAGCCGCGAGCCTCCATATTTCCTATCGCCCGCCCGTGGATGATGACCTGAGAGCCGGTATGGCTGTTGGGCTTCAACAGCACCGGGTTCATATCGGTATGCGGCTCCAGCCCGCAGGCCTGCGCTTGCACCGCCTGCGAGCGGCCGATCTCGCCGCCGTCCACCGTCACCGCGCTGTTCAGCGCCATGTTCTGCGGCTTGAACGGCGCCACTCTCACGCCACGGCGCGCCAACAGCCGGCACAAGCCGGTGGCCAGCGCGCTCTTGCCGGCATCGGACGTGGCGCCCTGAATCATGATGGTCTTGGCCATGGCATTCCCCCAGCACATAGATGGCGAACAAGGCTTAGAATGGCGGCTTGATTCATTCCGGCCATCCCAAACCCTAAAAATTTGCGCATTGGATACCTCCAAGCGGCGGTCGGCCATTATATAAGGTTGTGTGTTGAATTCCGCATTGTTTCTACCGCTAGCGCTGTTGCTGGACCGCCTGCTGGGCGAGCCGCGGCGCTGGCATCCACTAGTCGGCTTCGGTCGGCTGACCCGGGCCGTTGAGCGCTTTGGCTACCCCTCCTCGCCCGATGCCGAGCCCCGCTGGCGCATGCGTCTGCGCGGCGCTCTCTCCGTTTCACTCTTGATCCTGCCTCTGACGCTGGCGGCCTGGCTGCTGGCCCGGCTGCCGCTACTGTCAGCCATTGTCCCGCTTGTTCTGCTCTACCTGGCGGTGGGCGCCAGGAGCTTGTCTCAGCATGCGGAGGTGGTCAGACAGGCGCTGGCCGACGGCGATCTCGCCTTGGCCCGTGAACGGGTGGGCTGGATTGTCAGCCGCGACACGAGCGAGCTGGATGAAGCCGGGATTGCCCGCGCCACCATTGAGTCGGTGCTGGAAAATGGCTGCGACGCGGTCTTTGCCGCGCTGTTCTGGTTTCTGCTGCTGGGCGCGCCCGGGGCGGTACTGTACCGGCTGTCCAACACGCTGGATGCGATGTGGGGCTATAAGAACGCCCGCTATTTGCATTTTGGCTGGGCCGCCGCCCGCCTCGACGATGTGTTGAACTATGTCCCGGCGCGGCTGACCGCCCTCACCTATCTGCTGCTGGGCCACGCGGCAAGCGGCTGGCGCTGCTGGAGAACGCAGGCACCCACTTGGTACAGTCCCAACGCCGGCCCCGTGATGGCGGCCGGCGCCGGCGCGCTGGGCGTCTCCCTTGGCGGCGGCGCGCGCTACCATGGCCAGTGGAAGGAGCGCCCGCCCTTGGGCTGCGGCCCCGCGCCCACGCATCAGGACATCGGCCGCGCGGTGCGCTTGGTCAGCCGCGGCGCCTGGCTGTGGGCCGGTCTTTCCCTATTGTCGGCTGTTTTGATTGGAGTCATGCATGCTTGAACACGGAGGCGGCCTGCTGCGCGCGGCCGCTGAATACGGTATTCCGCCTGGGGATTGGCTGGACCTGTCCACCGGCGTCAATCCCAATGGCTGGCCAGTGCCGCCGCTGTCCGCCGACGGCTGGCTGCGGCTGCCGCAGGACCACGACGGGCTGGAAGCGGCGGCGGCGGAATATTACGGTTGCGGGCAACTGCTGCCGGTGGCCGGTTCCCAACCCGCCATCCAGGTGCTGCCGCGGCTGCGAGCGCCCTGCCGCGTCGGCATGTTGACCTTGTGCTACGCCGAACACCCCTACCAGTGGCAAAGGCGCGGACACAGCGTGGAACGGTTCACGCCGGACGGGCTGGCCGCGAATATTGATCAGCTGGACGTGGTTCAAATCTGCAACCCCAACAACCCCACCGGAGACCGTTTTGAACCCGCTTTGCTGGAAGACTGGCGGCAAAGGCTGGCGGAACGCGGCGGCTGGCTGCTGGTCGACGAAGCGTTTCTGGATGCGTCGCCGCGGGACAGCATGCTCCCCCATATCGGCAAGCCGGGCCTGATCGTGCTGCGCTCGGTCGGCAAATTCTTCGGCCTGGCCGGCGCGCGCGCCGGTTTCGTGTTCGCCCAGGCCGCGCTGCTTCAAGCGCTGGCCGAGGAACTGGGGCCTTGGGCCATGGCCGGGCCCGCGCGCGAAGCGGTGACGCTGGCGCTTGGCGACACCGCATGGCAGCAATCCATGAGGAGCAAGCTGCTGCGCGATAGCGCGCGGCTGCGGGACTGTCTGGAGCGGCACGGGCTCGTCCCGGCCGGCGGCTGCGAACTGTTCCAGTGGGTTCCCGGCGAGGCCAGCCTGCCCTTGCATCGCCATCTGGCGGGGCGTGGCATCTTGAGCCGTTATTTCGAGTCCCTGCCCAGCTTGCGCTTTGGCCTGCCTAGCGGCGAACAGGACTGGGCGCGGCTGGAACAGGCCTTGGCGGATTGGCGGCGATTGTAATTAAAATCAAAACGCCAGCTGTTCACAGCCTGGTTTTTGTCACGTATCATCCGACCCCATCATGACGGTGCCCCCAAAACCTGTGTGCGAGCTCGCCAGCCAAGACGCGCGGCAGCTCGTAAACAGGTTCTCAGAGGGTGAAACGGGAACGCGGTGCAAGACCGCGGCTGCCCCCGCAACTGTAAGCGCAGAGTCCACGCCTAAAGCCACTGGCCCCTAAACGGGCCGGGAAGGCGGCGCCGGACGGCGACGCGCGAGCCAGGAGACCGGCCGTCATACGTGTCGACGCAAGCAGAAACCGGGCGGGGTGTACCGGGGGATACGCACATGCGCCGCTCATGAACACTCGGCGACCTGTGCCCTCGTTTGCGCGACGGAAATCGTCTCCGAGGGCACCATGCATTCATCCACCGCGCCGTCCGCCGGCCGCCGTCTGGCGCAGCACGCGCCGATACTCGCCGGGCTGATCCTGGCCAATCTATTGGCCTGGGCCTGGGCTTTCGCCGCCTTCGCCGATCATCCGGCCCAACTCGCCACCGCCCTGCTCGCCTATCTGTTCGGCCTGCGCCACGCGGTGGACGCCGATCACATCGCCGCCATCGACAACACCGTGCGCAAGCTGATGCAGGAAGGCCGCCGTCCGTCGGCGGTGGGCCTGTTCTTCTCCGCCGGCCACTCCGCGGTGGTGGTCATCGCCGTCGCCCTGATCGTGTTCGCCGCCAGCGCGCTGCAAAGCCGCGTCGCCGGCTTCAAGGAGATAGGCGGCGTCATCGGCACCAGCGTGTCGGCCTTCTTTCTGCTGACGCTGGCGCTGATCAATCTGTCTTCCTTGCGCGCGGTATGGGGCGCTTTCCGCCGCGCTCGCGCCGGCGAGGCCATTTGCGACGAGCAGCTGAATCTGCTGCTGAACAACCGCGGCCTGATCGCGCGCCTGCTCAAGCCCTTGTTTCGCATGGTGACCAAGAGCTGGCATATGTTGCCCATCGGCTTTTTGTTCGGCCTGGGTTTCGACACCGCCACCGAGATCGGCTTGTTCGCCATCGCCACCTCGCAAAGCGCCAACGGCGTGGCGCTGTGGCACATCATGGTGTTCCCGGCGTTGTTCGCCGCCGGCATGGCGCTGGTGGACACGCTGGACAGCATGATGATGGTGGAAGTCTACGGCTGGGCCTTCGTCAATCCGGTGCGCAAGCTCTGGTACAACCTGACCATCACCTTCGTTTCCGTTCTCGTCGCCGTCGGCATTGGCGGGCTGGAGGGCCTGGGCCTGCTGGCGGACAAGCTGCAGCTCACCGGCGGCTTCTGGGATCTGATCTCGGCGCTCAACGACGATCTGGCTCATTTCGGCTACTTCGTCATCGGCGTGTTCCTGCTGACTTGGCTTGCCTCCGCCGCCATTTATAAATGGAAGCGTTTTGACCAACTGACGCCGGAGGCGCGATGAGAACCCACGACAAACACGTGCTGATGTGCACCGGCCCGCGCTGCACGCCGGACGGCCAGGGTTCGGAAGCGATGTTCCTGCACCTGGGCCGCAGCATAGACGCTTGCGAAGGCCTGCGCGCCAAGCGCACCCGCAGCCACTGCTTCGCCGTGTGCAAGGAAGGCCCGGTGATGGTGGTGTATCCGGACGGGGTCTGGTACCGCAAGGTGAATGAAAGCGATATCGAACGCATCGTCTGCCAGCATCTGAAGGGCGGCGTTCCGGTCGAGGAATTGGTGTTCCATAAAACCGGCGTCGGCGACATCGAAACGGAGGCGCAGGCATGAGCGCCGCACTCGCCCTGTTAAGCCACGCCGGCACCGATCTCGCCGCGCTGTCGCGCGCGCGCTGGCCGGAAGATTTTCCCCTTGTCGCCGGCATCTCGCTGCAAGGCATTGCCGACGAGGCCGCGATGCAAACGCTGCTGGACGGCCAACTGGCCCAGGTCCGCGCCATCGTGCTGCGCGTGCTGGGCCGCGCCGACGCGATACCCGGCCTGGAGCGGTTGCTGGCCCACGCGCGCCGGCTGCAGGCCGCGGTCATCGTGCTCAGCGGCACCGGCGAGCCGGACCCGGAGCTGCAAGCGCTGTGCAGCGCGCCGGTATCGCTGCAGCAGGACGTCCACGCCTATCTGCAGGCCGGCGGCAGCGCCAATCTGGGCGAGCTGATGCGCTGCCTGGCGGACAGGCTGCTGCTGACCGGCTTCGGCTACCAGCCGCCGCTGCCGCTGCCCGAGCACGGCGTTTACCACCCGGAACTGAGCGCGCCCTGCTCGCTCGCCGACTGGCTGGAAATCCGCAACCCGGACTGGCCCACCGTGGGCCTGTGCTTCTACCGCGCCCACTGGCTGTCCGGCAACACCCGCTTCATTGATCTATTGGTCGATTGCCTGGCCGAGCGCGGCGTCAACGCGCTGCCGGTGTTCACCTCGTCCTTGCGCACGATTCAAGACGGCGGCCTGCCGGCGGCGCTGGCGCTGCTGGCCGATCCGCGCGCCAAGGTGTCCTTGCTGATCAACACCACCTCGTTCGCGATGGGCGACATCAACAACGACGGCCCCACCCAGCCCGGCTGGGCGGTGGAGGCTTCGGACCGGCTGAACCTGCCGGTGCTGCAGGCCATCACCAGCAGCATGACGCGCGAGCAATGGGAAGCCTCGGACCGCGGCTTCAACCCGCTGGACACCGCGATGAACGTGGCGCTGCCGGAATTCGACGGTCGCATCATCGGCGTGCCGCTGAGCTTCAAGCAGCCGGCCATGATGGACCAGCCCGGCCAGGCCGAACAATACGCGCCGCTGCCGGACCGCGCCCGCCGCCTGGCCGGCATCGCCGCCCGCCTGGCGCGGCTGCGCCATGTGGAAAACGCCGACAAGCGCATCGCCTTCATCTTCACCAACTCCAATAGCAAGGCCTCGCAGATAGGCAATGCGGTGGGGCTGGATTCCCCTGCCTCCTTGTACGCGATGCTACGCGGCATGCAGGGCCGCGGCTACCAGATGGACCCGCTGCCGCCGGACAGCGACGCGCTGATGCACGAGCTGATAGACCGCGGCGCCTACGATCAGGATTACCTGAGCGCTGAGCAGATGCGAAACGCCGCCGCCCGCGTGCCGGCCCAGCGCTACCAGGCCTGGTTCGACGAGCTGCCGGACAGCCTGCGCGACAAGATGCTGCAGCGCTGGGGCCAGCCGCCGGGCGGCGCTTACGTCGACGGCGACGAACTGGTGTTTTCCGGCCTGGATTACGGCCATGTCTTCGTCGCGCTGCAGCCGCCGCGCGGCTACGGCATGGACCCGGACGCCATCTACCACACGCCGGACCTGCCGCCCACCCACCACTACTACGCGCTGTACCGCTGGCTGCGCGACGACTGGCGCGCCGACGCCATCGTCCATGTCGGCAAGCACGGCACGCTGGAATGGCTGCCGGGCAAGGGCGTGGGCCTGTCGCAGAACTGCTTCCCGGATGCGCTCTTGGGCGACATGCCGCTGTTTTACCCCTTCATCGTCAACGATCCGGGCGAAGGCTCGCAGGCCAAACGCCGCGGCCACGCGGTGATCATCGACCACCTGACGCCGACGATGACCACCGCCGACAGCTACGGCCCGCTGGCGCAGCTGACCCAGTTGGTGGACGAGTACTACCAGGTGGAGCTGCTGGACCCGAACAAGCTGCCGCTGTTGCAGCAACAGATCTGGGACCTGATCAAGGAAGCCAAGCTCGACACCGACCTGGCGGCGATGCTGAAACATGATCACGAGCATGAGCACGGCCATGAGCATGAACCTCGCCACGATCATGAGCACCCGCACCCGCATGGCGGACATCATCACGCGCCCGCCGCCGTCCACGGCAAATACCGGCCGCAGGCGGCCAAACCGGCTGCCGCGATGAAACCGGCGACGGCCGCGGCGGCGAAGTATCGCCCGGCCAAGGCCGCGCACGGCCACGATCATGGGCACCACCATCACCATCATGGCGACCACGACCATCACCGCGGCCACCATGATCACCATCACCATGACCATCACGGCCACAGCCACGACCACCACGATCACGACCACCACGATCATGACCACGACTGGGACGACACGCTGAACGAAGACGGCGTGCCCTTGAGCCTGGCCAAGATGGACGGCGTGGACGTCGCCCACCTGATCGAGGACATCGACGGCTATCTGTGCGAACTGGGCGCGGCGCAGATCCGTGACGGCCTGCATGTGCTGGGCAACGCGCCACAAGACGAGGCCTTGGTCGACATGCTGCTGGCGCTGACCCGGCTGCCCAATCTGGGCATCCCCGGCCTGCCCGCCAGCGTGGCGGCGGCCTGCGGCGGCGACTGGACGCTGTGGCAGCAGGATCAGGGCAAGCGCCTGGCCGACGCGCCAATGGCATTGACCCGGCTGGCCGGCCTGCCCCTGATCACCCGCGCCGACGCCCACGACGCGGTGCTGAAGCTGGCGCGCGGCTTGATCGCCGATCTGGCCGCGCGCGGCTACGACAGCGCCGCCGTGCCGGCAGCCGTCGCCGCCGTGCTGCCCGGCATCGAGCCCAACGCCGACCTGGAACGCGTGCTGACCTTCGTCTGCGCCGAGCTGTGCCTGAAGCTGGCCCGCACCGCGGAGGAGATAGACAATCTCTTGCGCGGTCTGGAGGGCGGCTACGTGCCGGCCGGCCCCAGCGGCGCGCCCACGCGCGGCATGGCCCACATTCTGCCCACCGGCCGCAATTTCTACTCGGTGGACCCGCGCAGCCTGCCCTCCAACGCCGCCTGGCGCATAGGCGACGGCCTGGCGCGCGAGATGCTGGCCCGCCATCTGAAGGAAACCGGCCAGTACCCGGAGTCGGTAGCCATCAGCGTGTGGGGCACCAGCGCAATGCGCACCCATGGCGACGACATCGCCGAAATCCTGTCCCTGCTCGGCGTCAAGCCGCGCTGGCAGCAGGAAAGCCGCCGGGTGCAGGGCCTGGAAGTCATTCCCCTGGCCGAACTGGGCCGGCCGCGCATCGACGTCACCGTGCGCATCAGCGGCTTCTTCCGCGACGCCTTCCCGCATCTGATTGCGCTGATCGACGAGGCGGTGCACACCGTGGCGCGGCTGGACGAGCCGCTGGAGCAGAACTTCCTGCGCAAGCACTATCTGGCTGATCTGAAGAATGAGCTGCTGGGCGCCCTGCCCGACGCCGACGCGCATGCGCTGTACCGCGTGTTCGGGGCGAAACCGGGCAGCTACGGCGCCGGCATTCTGCCGCTGATCAACGAGCAGAACTGGCAGAACGACGCCGACTTCGCCACCGCCTATGTCAACTGGGGCGGCTACGCCTACGGCCGCGAGGCCAACGGCGCCGACGCCCGCGACGCGCTGCGCCACCGGCTGGCCGGCGTGGAAGTGGCGCTGCACAACCAGGACAACCGCGAACACGATATCTTCGACAGCGACGACTACCTGCAATACCACGGCGGCATGATCGCGACGATACGCAGCCTCAGCGGCCGCCAGCCGCGCGCCTTCTTCGGCGACAGCCACAATCCGGAAGCGCCGGCGGTGCGCGGGCTGAAGGAGGAAGTGCTGCGCGTGTTCCGTTCGCGGGTGGCCAACCCCAAGTGGATAGCCGGCATCCAGAAGCACGGCTACAAGGGCGCGCTGGAGCTGACCGCCACCGTCGATTATCTGTTCGGCTACGATGCCACCGCCCAGGTGGTGGACGACTGGGTCTATGAGCAACTGGCGCAAAGCTACGCGCTGGACCCGGCGATGCAGCAGTTCTTCGCCGACAGCAACCCATGGGCGCTGAACGCCATCACCGACCGTCTGCTGGAAGCCGCGCAGCGCCAGTTGTGGGCGGAGCCGGACCCGGAGACGCTGGCCGCCCTGCGCCAGCTGCACCTGGATAGCGAAGCGCTGCTGGAAGCGCGCGGAGAGAACAAAGCATGAACCCCCAAAACAGAAAAGGCAGGGAAATGAAAACCGGAAAAATCCCATCGTTTCCCGGAGTATGGGCGCAGAAGCATCCACATCGCCCTGCTGCGCCCAATTCCGTGTCTTTCCGTGTGCTTCCGTGGCAAATAAGGGTTTCAGCATGAGCCCGATTTACCCCTTCGCCGCCGTCGTCGGCCAGCAACAACTGAAGCAGGCGCTGCTGATCTGCGCGGTGGACCCCACCGTCGGCGGCGTGCTGGTGCGCGGCGACAAGGGCAGCGCCAAGAGCACCGCCGCGCGCGGCCTGGCCGCCGTGCTGCCGCCCATCCGCCGCGCCGCCGGCTGCGGCTACAACTGCGAGCCTGACCACCCGCTGCCGCTGTGCCCGGTGTGCTCCGGCGACGCGCGCGCGCTGCATGACGGCCCGGTGCCCTTCATCAACCTGCCGCTGGGCGCCACCGAGGACCGGGTGCTGGGCAGCCTGGACTTCGAAAAGGCGCTGCAAGGCGGCAAGCAGGCCTTCAAGCCCGGCCTGTTGGCCGCAGCCCACCGCGGCATGCTCTACATCGACGAAGTCAACCTCTTGGCCGACCATCTGGTGGACGTGCTGCTGGACGCCGCCGCGATGGGCGTCAACACCGTGGAGCGCGAGGGCCTGGCGGTCAGCCATCCGGCGCGGGTGACGCTGCTTGGCACCATGAACCAGGAAGAAGGCGATTTGCGGCCGCAGCTGCTGGACCGCTTCGGCCTGATGGTGGACGTGGCCGCGCCGCGCGAGCCTCTTCAGCGCGCCGAGGTGGTGCGCCGCCGCCTGGCCTTCGAGGCCGATCCGGCCGGCTTCGCCGCGCAGTGGCAGGCCGACAGCGAGGCGCTGCGCGCCAAGATCGCCGCCGCCCGCGCCTTGCTGCCGCAAACCCGGCTCAGCGATAGCTTGTTCCACTTCGTCAGCGAGCTGTGCTGCGAATTCGAAGTCAGCAGCTTGCGCGCCGACATCGTGCTGAACAAGGCCGCCCGCGCGCTGGCGGCGCTGGACGGCCGCGTCGACGCCTCCGCCGAGGATGTCCGCGACGCCGCCCGGCTGGTGCTGCCGCATCGCCGCCGCAGCAAGCCGTTCGAACAGAGCGGGCTGGATCAGGACAAGCTGGAACAGATGACGCGGCAAGCGTCGAATCCGCCGCCGCCTCCGCAGGAGCGGAACGGCGCCGACCAGCCGCCGCCGGATGGCGACGGCGAACAGCAAGCGGACACGTCCGGCCATGGCGCCGAGCAAATCTTCGCCGCGGCGCCGGCCGGCGACATTGCCCGCATCCGCGTCCAGGCGCCCTCCTCCGGCGACGCCGCCGGCCGCCGCAGCGACGGCGCCAGCCGTCAGCGCGGCCACTATGTGCGCGCCGAAGCCAATCCGCAGCCGGCCCAGCTGGCGGTGGACGCCACCCTGCGCCACGCGCTGCTGCGCGACCCCAACAACTTCGCGGTCACCCGCGCCGACCTGCACGACAAGGTCCGCGTCGCCAAACAGGGCAATCTGATCCTGCTGGTCGTCGACGCGTCGGGATCGATGGCCGCCCGCCAGCGCATGGAGCAGGTCAAGGGCACGGTGCTGAGCCTGTTGGAAGACGCTTACCGCCGCCGCGATCAGGTGGCGCTGATCGCCTTCCGCGGCCAGCAGGCGGAACTGCTGCTGCCGCCGTGCAACCGCGTGGAGCAGGCCGAACGGGCGCTGCGCGAGCTGCCCACCGGCGGCCGCACCCCGCTGGCGCACGCGCTGGCGCTGGCCGCCGACACGCTGTCCCGCCAGCTGGGCGGCCCGGCGCCGCTGCTGGTCATCCTGAGCGACGGCCGCGCCAATGTGGCGCTGGACGGAGACGGCGACCCGTGGCGGCAAGCGCTGGACCTGGCCGGCCAGCTGGCCGGCACGCCGACGCTGGTGCTGGACACCGAGCAGGACTTCGTCCGCCTGGGCCGCGCCCGCGAACTGGCCGAGGCGCTGGGCGCGGAATACCTGGCTTGCGACGCCCTGACCGGCGAGCAACTGACATTGACGATTCGACAAAGACTGGGCCGCTGAGATGACGGGCAAGGTTTATCTGATAGGCGCCGGTCCCGGCGACCTGGACATGCTGACGCTGAAGGCCGCGCGCTGCCTGCGGCTGGCCGACGTGGCGCTGGTGGACGATCTGGTGCATCCGGATATTCACACCATGCTGCGGCCGGACGCTGAAATCGTGCCGGTGGGCAAGCGCGGCGGCCGGCCGTCTACGCCGCAGGCCGTCATCGAGCAAAGAATGATGGACGAGGCCCGAGCCGGCAAGACGGTGGCGCGCCTCAAGGGCGGCGACCCCTTCGTCTTCGGCCGCGGCGGCGAGGAAATGCTGACGCTGCAAGCGGCCGGCATCGAGGTGGAAATCGTCAACGGCCTCAGCGCCGGCCTGGCGGTGCCGGCCACGCTGGGCATTCCGCTGACCCACCGCCATTTCGTCCACGGCGTCACTTTTGTCTCCGGCCACCCGCATCAGGACGGCGACGAGCCCAACTGGCGGGCGCTGGCGCAAAGCGGCATGACGCTGGTGATCTATATGGGCGTCAAGCGGCTGCCCTTGATCCGCGCCGAACTGCTGCGCCACGGCCTGAAACCCGACACTCCGGCGGCGGCGATAGAAAACGGCACCCTGCCGCAGCAGCGCCAGGTGCTGAGCACCCTGGACGCGCTGGAACAAGACATGAGCGCGGCCGGCATCCACAGCCCGGCGCTGATCGTCATCGGACCGACGGTGGCGCTGGCGTCCTGTAGCCCGTCCGCCGCCAATGAAACAAGGAAAGAACTCGCATGATCATCTGCATAGGCGCCGGCCCCGGCGACATCGGCTACCTGCCGCAACGCTCCGCCCAACTGATACGCGAGGCCGACGTGGTGGCCGGCTTCAACGCGGTGGTGGACGTGGTGCGCCCGCTGATCCCGGACACGGCCGAAGTGATCCAGATGGGCTACCGCGACCAGGTGGCGCAGCTGGACATCGTCGCCGAGCGCCATCGCGCCGGCAAAAACTGCGTGGTGGTGTTCATGGGCGACATCCACTTCAGCGGCTTCCAGTATCTGGAGCGGGTGGAGCGCGCCTGCGGCCACCCGGTGGAAACGATACCCGGCATCTCGTCGGCGCAGATCCTGGCCTCGCGCGGCAAGGTGTGCTTCGACGAAACCAGCTTCATCACCTTCCACCGCCGCGGCGACCTGACGCCGTTCAAGCGCCACCTGGTGCATGTGCTGCAGGACGGCCGCAACGCCATCGTGATCCCCTGCCCCTGGGACGAGGCGCGTTCCTTCATGCCCTGGCACATCGCCGCCTATCTGCTGGAAAACGGCATCCCGGCCGGCCAGCAGGTGGAAGTGTGGGAAAACCTGACCCGCAACGAGGCGGAATGGCGCGGCACGCTGGCCGAGTGCGCGGAGCAGCGCTTCTCCGACATGAGCATCATGCTGATCCGCACGCTCGCGCCGATGGACAGCCAGATCGAGCCGACCCACAAATGAGCCAGCAAGACTACGCCATCGTGCTCGCCGGCCACGGCAGCCGCGACCCGGACGGGGTGAACGAATTCATGCAATTGGTGGCCGCGTTGAAGGCGCGCGCCGGCGAGCGCCAGGTGGCTCACGGCTTTCTGGAGTTCGCCCGCCCCACCATAGACGAGGCGGTGGACCAGGTGCTGGCCGCCGGCGCCAAAACCGTGGTGATGGTGCCCGGCGTGCTCTTGGCCGCCACCCACGCCAAGAACGACATGCCCAGCGAGCTGCTGGCGCTGCGGCAGGCGCATCCGGGCATTGACTTTCACTTCGGCGCGGCGCTGGACCTGCATCCGCGGCTGTTGGCGCTGTGTCGTCAACGCATCGTCGAGGCCGAGGCGGCGTCGCCGCACACCGTGTCGCGCAACGACACCTGTCTGGTCGTTGTCGGCCGCGGCACCTCGGACCCGGACGCCAACTCCGAAATCTCCAAGCTCACGCGCATGCTGGAAGAAGGCCTGGGCTTCGCCGCATCCTTCGTCTGCTATTCCGGCACCACCAAACCCTTGGTGGCCGACGGCCTGCGCGCCGCCGCCATGCTGGGCTACCGCCGCATCGTGATGCTGCCCTACTTTCTGTTCGACGGCGTGCTGGTCAAGCGCATCTACGGCGCGGCGGCGGACCTGGCGGCGCGCCATCCGGAGATCGAGGTGCTGAGCGCCGGCTACCTGGGCCCGGACGAGCAAGTGGCCGAGGTGTTCCTGGAACGCGCGCAGGAGGGCGTGGAAGGCCGCGCGGCGATGAACTGCGCGCTGTGCAAGTACCGGGTGCAGATCGTCGGCTTCGAACAACAAGTGGGCGAGCCGCAGCGCGGCCACCACGGCAAGGTGCGCGGCCTGCTGGAGCGCGAGCCCAGCTCCAGCCAGCCGCCGGCCTGGAAACGCTACACCCCGCACCCGATAGAAGCGGAAAGCATGCGCATCATCAATGAGGGCCGCGACTGGTCGGCCTTCCCCGCCGAGCAGCGCACCGCGCTGATGCGGCTGGTGCACACCACCGGCGACTTCAACAGCGTGGACGAGCTGTTTTTCTCGCCGGGCGCCTGCGAAACCGGCATGCGCGCGCTGCTGCGCTGCCGCCGCGTGGTCACCGACGTCACCATGGTGGAAACCGGCCTCAAGCGCGAAGTGCTGCGCCAGCTGGAAGTGGAAACCTGGTGCGGCGTGCACGACGAGGAAACCCGGCTCTTGGCCGAAGCCAACGGCATCACCCGCTCCGCCGCCGGCATCCGCCGCGCCTGGCAGAAGTTCGGCAACGACTGCGTGGTGGCGATAGGCGACGCGCCCACCGCCATCCGCGAGGTGGTGCGCCTGGTGCGCGATCACGGCTGGCGGCCGCAGCTGGTGGTGGGCCTGCCGGTGGGCTTCGTCGGCACCCGCGAATGCAAGGACGAGCTGCGCGCGCTGCTGCAAGTGCCGCGCATCACCAACCGCGGCACCCGCGGCGGCTCGCCGTGGGCGGCCACCGTGGTCAACGCGCTGATGATAGACGCGATCGAACACGTGTATCAGCAGCAGGAAGCCTGAGCCCGGTGCGCCAGCCCTACGACCTCGCCGCCCTCGCCCCCAACGGCATGCGCCGCGGCCGCACCACCGGCAGCTGCGCCACCGCCGCCGTCAAGGCGGCGCTGATGCTGCTGCTGGACGGCGTGGACGCCGACGAGGTCTTCATCAGCCTGCCGGACCCGGATTTCTACCTGGCGGTGCCGATACAGCGCGTGGCCTGGCTGGACGAAAACACCGTGCGCGCCGAAGTGCTGAAGTACGCCGGCGACGACCCGGACAACACCGACGGCGCGACGATCTTCGCCGAGGTAAAAGTAAACGGCAGCGGCGCGCTGCGCTTCCTGGCCGCGGCCGGCGTCGGCATGGTCACCCAGCCCGGCCTGCGCATCCCGCCCGGCGAGCCGGCGATCAACCCGGTGCCGCGGCAGATGATGCGGCTGGCGCTGGCCGAGACGCTGGCCGGCCGGCCCGATCCGGGCTTCGATCTGGCGATAGGCTGCGTCGACGGCGACAAGATCGCCAAGCGCACCTTCAACCCGATGCTGGGCATCGTCGGCGGCATCTCGATACTGGGCACCAGCGGCATCGTCGAGCCGATGTCGCAGGCGGCGTGGATCGCCTCCATCGAGGTCTATGTGCGGGTGGCGCTGGGCGAGTTGCCGGCCGCCATCGCCTTCACTCCGGGCAAGATAGGCCGCGGCTACGCCGCCGACACGCTGGGGCTGGAGAAAAAGCAGGTGGTGCAGATCGCCAACTTCGTCGGCGACTCGCTGGACTTCGCCGAATCGGTGCTGCTCGAACAGGGCCGCACCCTAGACACGCTGTGGGTGCTGGGCCACCCGGGCAAGATCGCCAAGCTGCTGGACGGGGTGTGGAACACCCACTCTGGCAAGAGCGGCATGGCGATGGACGCCGTCGCCGCCGTCGCCGCCGAGCTGGGTTATGCGCCCGAGCTGGTGGCCGCCATCAAACAAGCGAATACCGTGGAGAACGTAGTGCAGATCATGAGCAGCCAGCCGGACGCGCGCGGCTACTGGATGGAAATAGAACGCCGCACCGCGGCGCTGATGGCCGCGAAAGTGCCCAGCGCGCGGCAGGTGGCGGTGCGCCTGTTCAGCATGGACGGCACCCCGCTGGGAGAAGCGGCATGAAACTGGGACGATTGATAGGCATAGGCGTCGGCCCCGGACCGGCCGGCTTGATTCCGGTGGCGGCGCTGGCCGCCTTGCGCGAGGCCGACATCGTCTACCTGCCGCGCGCCACCTCCAGCGACACATCAGTCGCCCGGCAATGCCTGGTCGGGCTGAATCTGGATGAGGGCCGTTTCCGCGAGATCGAATTCGAGATGAATCCGGACCGCGGCGCGCTGTCCCGCCATTACGGCGCGCTGGCCGAGCAATTGGCCGCCGAACTGAAAACCGGCCGGAACGTCGCCTACCTGACCATAGGCGACTCGATGACCTACTCCACCTACGGCTACCTGCTGGCGGCGCTGCGCGAAATGCTGCCGGCGCTGGAAACCCAGACCTTCCCCGGCGTCACCAGCTTCGCCGCCACCGCGTCGGCGCTGTCCTGGCCCTTGGGCGAAGGCAAGGAACGCATCCTGATCCTGCCCTGCCCGGACGAGATGGCCGCGCTGCGGGCCGATATCGACAGCCATGACCTCATCGTGCTGATGAAGATAGGCAAGCGGCTGCCGGACGTGCTGGCGCTGCTGAACGAGATGGGCATCGCCCAGCTGTGCGCCTTCGCCCGCCGCATCGGCCTGCCCGGCGAAGTGCTGTGCGCCGACGTCTCGCAACTGAGCGCAGACGCCAGCGGCTACCTCGCCACCATGCTGATCCGCAAGACAGCCAGAGAAAGACGCCATTCATGAAAGTGTATTTCATCGGCGCCGGCCCCGGCGCCGCCGACCTGATCACGCTGCGCGGCAGCCGCCTGTTGGGCGCGGCGCCCATGGTGCTGTACGCCGGCTCGCTGGTGCCGGCGGAGATGCTGAGCCACTGCCGTCCGGACGCGGAAATCCACGACACCGCCGAACTGAACCTAGACCAGCAGGAAGCGCTGTACCGCCGCGCCCAGGCCGAGGACAAGGACGTGGCGCGGCTGCACTCCGGCGATCCGGCCATCTACGGCGCCACCAACGAGCAGATGCGCCGGCTGGAAGCGCTGGGCATCGGCTACGAAGTGGTGCCCGGGGTGTCCTCCTTCACCGCCGCCGCCGCCGCATTGGGCAGCGAACTGACCCGGCCCGAGGTGTCCCAGTCCATCATTCTGACCCGCACCAGCGGCCGCGCCAGCGCGGTGCCGGAAACCGAGTCCATCGCCAGCTTCGCCGCCCACCGCGCGACGATGTGCATCTTCCTGTCCGGCCAGCGGCTGAAGCAGACCGTCGCCGATCTGTCGCTGCATTACCCGCCGGATACCCCGGTGGCGCTGGTGCGCCGCGCCAGCTGGCCGGACCAGTCCGTCCACCGCTCCACGCTGGGCCAGATGCTGTCCGAGGTGAAGCAGAAAGACTGGCTGCTGACCACGCTGCTCTTGGTCGGCGCAGCGCTGTCGCGCGAAGGCGGCGTCGAATCCAGCCTGTACGCGGCCGGCTTCACCCACATCTTCCGCGACGGCGACGCGCGCAAGACCAAGCGGGCCAGCCTTCAGAAAGAAAAGCAGGCATGAGCCGCGCCGTGTGGCTGGTGCGCGCCGAGGCGCTGCCGCTGGGGCAAAAGCTGGCGGCGGCGCTGGACGCCAGGCTGTACCAGCCGTGGCTGCAAGCCGGGACCGGCGCGCGCGAGCAATTCCGCGCCGCCTTCCATGCGCACAGCCACTGGGTGCTGGTGATGGCCAGCGGCATCGCCGTCCGCTACCTGGACGGCCTGCCGCAAAGCAAATACAGCGACCCGGCGGTGGTGGTGATGGACGAAGCCGCCCGTTTCGCCATCCCGCTCTTGTCCGGCCACGAAGGCGGCGCCAATGCGCTGGCTTATGAAGCGGCGCGGCTGACCGGCGCCATCCCGGCCATCACCACCGCCACCGAAGCGATGAAACCGCTGACGCTGGGCATAGGCTGCCGCCGCGGCAAAAGCGCCGAGGCCATTGAACAAGCGGTTCTGCAGGCCTTGGCCGGCCGGCCGCTGTCCGCCGTGCGCGAAGTGGCGACGATAGACCTGAAGGCTGACGAAGCCGGCCTGCTGGCATTCTGCGCCCGCCACGCGCTGCCGCTCAGGGTGATCGCCCGCGAAGACGTCGCCGCCCGCGGCTGGACCGGCGCGCCGTCGGACTGGGTGCGGCGGAACGTCGGCGTGGACGGCGTGTGCGAACCCTGCGCGCTGATCGCCTGTCCGCGGGGGCGGTTGATCGTGCCCAAGACCGCGCGCGACGGGGTGACGGTGGCGGTGGTGGAGGATGTCCCCCTCTCCCCAACCCCTCTCCCGCGAGGGGAGAGGGGCTTGACGCAGTGCGTAGCGCGGGTTGGCCATGCCATACCCGCGAGCGATGCGGCCGACAAAACATGAGCCATCGGAAATGGAATCGCAGGTATTGCCTGGCGTCCAACCCGCGCTACGGACTTACCCGCCCGCAGAGCGGAACCAGCACCCCAAGATCGTCCAAGGAGAGGGCTCGACGCCCCCTCTCCCCAACCCCGCTCCCACAAGGGGAGAGGGGCTCCAATATGGACTCTGCGGTAAGGCGGAAGCCCCATGCCACGCCTATCCCTTGGGTGGGCATACAGGGATTTTCCCACGCGGGGCGCATCGCACACCTATCCAGCTTTGCAGAAACCATCTGCAAACCAACCCCCGACATTGCATAGCCATCATCCATGAATACGAATGAACCCATGACCGGCAAACTCTACCTCGTCTCGGTCGGCCCCGGCCGCGCCGAACTGATTCCCGATCTCGCCCGCCAGGCGCTGGCGGCGAGCGAGGTGATCGTGTCCTACGATCTCTACCTGACCTGGGTGCAGCCCTGGATCACCGGCAAGGACATCCGCACGCTGCCGCTGACCCAGGAGCGCGAGCGCGCCCAGCTGGCGCTGGCGGAAGCCCGCGCCGGCAAAACGGTCGCTCTGCTGTCCAGCGGCGACATCGGCGTCTACGCGATGGCCACGCTGGCTTACGAGGACATGCGCGAGGACGACGGCTTCGACGTGCAGCTGATCCCCGGCATCACCTCGGCCAACTCCTGCGCCTCCCTGCTCGGCGCGCCGCTGTCGCACGACTTCGCCACCCTGAGCCTGTCCGACCTGCTGTGCCCGTGGGAATGGATTGAAACCCGCGCCCGCCACATCGCCCAGGCCGATCTGGCGGTGGTGTTCTACAACGTGCAAAGCCGCCAGCGTCAGGAAGGCGTCTACCGCATCCTGGACATCATGCTGGAGCACAAAAAGCCGGAAACGCTGTGCGGCATCGTCCGCAATGCTTACCGCGAGGACCAGGCGGTGGAAATCGTCACCCTGACCGAGCTGCGCACCCGCCGCTTCGACATGCTGACCAGCATCGTCATCGGCAACCGCTTCACCCGCCGCAAACGGAACTGGATGTTCACCCCGCGCGGCTACTTCAACTGGGACGACACTCAGGACACGGTGAAGGCCGACGCGCTGCCCGCCGGCGCGGCCTGGGTGTTCTCCGGCACCAGCGACGGCAACGCGCTGTCCCGCGCCATCGCGGAAACCGGCCGCGCGGTGGTGATCAGCAGCGCCAGCGATTACGGCAACGAGCAGGCGCAGCAGGCGGCGCCCGGCGTCGCCACCGTCAGCGGCCGGCTGGGCGTGGAGCGCCGCCGCGAACTGCTGTCGGGCAGCCGGGCCAGCGCCATCGTCGACGCCACCCACCCCTACGCCAGCGAGATGTCGCAACAACTGATGGCGCTGGCCAAGGAACTGGCCCTGCCCTATCTGCGTTATGAGCGGCCGGCCAGCGCCAGCGCGCATCCGCTCATTCGCTGCGCCGACAGCGATGCGGCCGCCAGGCTGGCGATGGCTAAAGGAAAACGCGTCTTCCTGGCCACCGGCAGCAAGGAGCTGCACCGCTTCGTCGCCGCCGACGCCGACCGCAAGCATGAATGGTTCGTCCGGCTGGCGCCGGACCCGCAGCACCTGCAACGGGCGCTGGAGCTGGGCATCCCGCGTTCACGCGTCTGCGCGATGCAAGGCCCGTTCTCGCAGGCGGCCAACGAGGCGCTGTGGCGCGACTGGGGCATAGACTGCGTGATCAGCAAGGACGGCGGCGCGGCCGGCGGCTTTGACGCCAAGGCCGCGGCTGCGGCCGCGCTGGGCATCCCCTTCATCGTGATCGACCGGCCCCGCTTGGATTATCCGCAGGCCTTCGACGACTTCGCCGGCGTGCTGGCGGCCTTGCCCGCGGGAGAACCCGCATGAGCGCGCCGCGCCTGCCCGTTACCGTGCTGACCGGCTTCCTCGGAGCCGGCAAGACCACGCTATTGAGCAAATTGCTGGAAAACAATAAGCAGCGCCGGCTGGCCATCCTGGTCAATGAATTCGGAGAGGTGTCGATAGACGGCGGCCTGCTGCGCGGCGGCGACGCCGGCGGCGTGGAAATCCACGATCTCGCCCAGGGCCTGGTGGCTTACGACGACGACGCCGACTTCCTGCCCACCATGCTGGCGCTGTGGCAGCGCCGCCAGCAGATCGACCACGTGCTGATCGAAACCTCGGGCCTGGCGCTGCCCAGCGCGGTAATGGCCCAGTTGCAAAGCGAGGCGCTGGCGCCCTATTTCGTGCTGGACGCCACGCTGGCGGTGGTCGACACCCCCTTGCTGCTGGCCGGGCATTTCGCGCCGGCCGGCGACGGCGGCAAGGCCGACGCGGTGGCGGAGCTGTTCGACCAGCAGCTGGGCCACGCCGACATCGTGGTGCTGAACAAGATAGACGCGCTGTCCGCCGACGCGCTGCTGGCGGCGGAAGACGCCGTGCGCCGGCAAGCGCCGTCGATACGCTTCATCGAACTGGCCTACCAGGCCAAGCTGGACACCCGGCTGACGCTGGGCCTGCACCTGCACGAGGCCGCGCCGGCCGCGCACCGCCATTACGGCCCGGTGGCCAGCATGCCGGGGCTGGCGATGCGGCCGCTGGCCAACCAGGCCTTGCTGGACGGTCACAGCCACGGCGGCCAGGCCGCGCACAGCCATGGCCTGTCCACCCACAAGCATTTCCACGAGCAAGACCCGGGCTGGCAATCGTTCATGATACGCAGCAAGGAGCCGCAAAACGCCGACAAGCTGGCCGCGGCGCTGGAGGCCATCGCCGGCGAGGAGCCGCTGCTCAGAATCAAGGGCTTCGCCGCTTGCGCGGAAGGCCCCGGCCGCTTGCTGGCCCAGGGCGTGCGCAGCCGCATCGAACTCAGCCGCGACGAGACGCTGGCCGCGCCGCGCCAGGCGCAGCTGGTCTTCATCGGCTACCACCCCAGCCGCCCGCGGGTGCTGGCGCTGCTGCGCGACATCACCGGCGCGCACTGGAGCTAGCCGATGAGCGCCTTGGAACTATGCGGCCTGGACTGGTCGCCGGACCCCGCCGTGGCGCCCGAGACCCGGCTGCTGCGCGACATCGCGCTGACGGTGCGGCCCGGCGAATTCGTCGGCGTCATCGGTCCCAACGGCAGCGGCAAGACCAGCACCTTGCGCTGCGCCTTCCGCTTCAACAAACCGCTGGCCGGCGAGGCCAGGCTGGACGGCGCCGACATCTGGTCTCAGTCCGCCGCCTCCTTCGCCCGCCGCGTGGCGGTGGTGCTGCAGGAATTCCCCGAGGACTTCGGCCTGACCGTGCGCGAGGTGGCGGACATGGGCCGCATTCCGCACCAGTCGCTGCTGCGCGGCGGATCGCCGGCCGATCACGCCATCGTCGACGAGGCGCTGGCCCAGGTGGGACTGACGGCGCAGCAGCACCAGCCTTTCGCCACCCTGTCCGGCGGCGAAAAGCAGCGCGCGCTGTTGGCGCGGGCGCTGGCGCAGCAGCCCGAGCTGCTGATCCTGGACGAACCCACCAACCACCTGGACCTGCGTCACCAGCTATCGCTGCTGCGCCTGGTGCGCCGGCTGGGCATCGCCGCCGTCGCCACCCTGCACGACCTGAACCTGGCGGCCGCCTTCTGCCACCGCCTGTACGCGCTGAAGGCCGGCCGCATCGTCGCCAGCGGCGCGCCGGAAACCGTCTTGACGCCCCGGCTCCTGGCCGAGGTGTTCGGCGTGCGCGCGCTGGTGGACCGCCACCCGCAGGCCGGCCACCCCCGCATCACTCTGTTGGAAGAAGAAAACCTATGAAACTGAATCCGCCTTCGCTCATCGCCTGCGGCCTGGCCGCGCTGCTGGCCTCCCAGGCCCACGCCAGCGCCTACCCGCTGACTGTGGACAGCTGCAACCGCAAGGTCGTCTTTCAGCGCGCGCCGCAGCGCGCGGTCAGCCACGACATCAATCTGACCGAGATGATGGTGGCGCTGGGCCTGCAAAACCGCATGGTCGGCTATACCGGCATCAGCGCCTGGAACAAGCTGAACGCGCCGTTGAAACAGGCGCTGGGCAAGCTGCCGGAACTGGCCGGCGACTACCCCTCGTCGGAAGCGCTGCTGGCCCGCAACGCCGACTTTTTCTTCGCCGGCTGGAACTACGGCCTGCGCGTGGGCGGCCCGGTGACGCCGGCCTCGCTGGCGCCCTTGGGCATCAATGTCTACGAGCTCAGCGAATCCTGCGCCCATGTGATGAAGCGCCCGGCGGCGAGCCTGGACGACGTTTATCGCGACATCCATAATCTGGGCCGCATCTTCGACGTGGAGCCGCGCGCGCAAAAAGTGGTGGCCGAGATGCGCGCCAAGGTGGACGGCGTCGCCGCCCGCATCGCCAAACGCAAGGCCACGCCGTCGGTCTTCGTCTACGACAGCGGCGAGGATCGCCCCTTCAGCGCCGGCCGGCTGGCGATGCCCGACGCGCTGATCCAGGCCGCCGGCGGCCACAACATCCTGAACGACGTCAACGCCAGCTGGACCCGCGTCGACTGGGAAACCGTGGTGGCGCGCAATCCGCAAGTGGTCGTGATCATCGACTACGGCAAGGTCACCGCCCAGCAAAAGATCGCCTTCCTGCAGAAACACCCGGCGCTGAACAAGATGGCGGCGGTGCGCGACAAACGCTTCATCGTGCTGCCCTACGACAGCGCCACGCCCGGCATCGCCAACGCCGACGCCATCAGCGCGCTGGCGCGCGGCCTGCACCCGGAAGTCTTCGCCAAGTGATCCGCGCCATCGCCAACCGTCCGCCGGCCTGGCCCTTGCTGAGCCTCTTGCTGGCCCTGCTGGCGCTGTCGCTGCCGCTGGCCTCCGGCCTGGGCGCCGCGCCGGTTGAATTCGCCGTCAGTTCCAATGTGCTGCTACACCAGCTGGGCCTGCCGGTGGAACCGGCCTGGCAGCCGGGCCAGGATCTGATCATCTGGCAGCTGCGGCTGCCGCGCGTGCTGCTGGGCGGCATGGTCGGCGCCGGCCTGGCCTTGGTGGGCGCGGCCTTGCAGGCCACCACCCGCAACCAGCTGGCCGATCCCCACCTGTTGGGCGTCAGCTCCGGCGCCACGCTGGGCGCGGTGACGGTGCTGCTGTTCAGCGGCAATGTGCTGGGCGGCGCCACCCTGCCGCTGGCCGCCTTCACCGGCGCCTTGCTGGCCACGCTGCTGGTCACCGGCATCGCCGTGCGCCAGCGCCGCTTGCAGGCCGAGCGTCTGCTGCTGGCCGGCGTGGCCGTGTCCTTCCTGCTGATGGCCCTGGCCAATCTGATGCTGTATCTGGGCGACCACCGCTCCGCCTCGGCCGTGCTGTTCTGGATGCTGGGCGGCCTGGGCCAGGCGCGCTGGGAGCTGCTGCCGGCGCCGCTGGCCGCGCTGTGCCTGGGTCTCGCCGCCTTGCTGACCGTGGCGCGGCCGCTGAACGCCCTGATGGCCGGCGAGCAGACCGCGGTCACGCTGGGCATACGCGTGACCCGGCTGCGGCTGGCGGTGTTCGCCGCCTCCTCGCTGCTGACCGGCACCATGGTCGCGGTCAGCGGCGCGATAGGCTTTGTCGGCCTGATGATCCCGCATATCGCCCGCCGTTGCGTCGGCGCCGATCACCGCCGCCTGCTGCCGGCCTGCGCGCTATTGGGCGCGCTGTTCCTGATTTGGGTGGACGCCGCCGCGCGCACCCTGATCGCGCCGGAAGACATCCCGGTGGGCGTCGGCACCGCCGCCGTCGGCGGCGCCTTCTTTATCTGGCTGCTGCGCCGCTGACGGCGCCGGCCCCACACAAGGACGACACGATGAAAACCGATCCGGCTTCCCACCAGCGCATGACCGAGAAGCGCAAGGCGGGCTTTGAAAAGAAAAAGGCCGCCGCCACCGGCGAAAAAGGCCTGCTCATCGTCAACACCGGCACCGGCAAGGGCAAGAGCAGCGCCGCCTTCGGCATGGGCTTGCGCGCCGTCGGCCACGGCATGCGCCTGGGCGTGGTGCAGTTCATCAAGGGCGCGCTGCATACCGCCGAACGCGATCTGCTGGGCGGCTTCGACAACTGCGACTTCCATACCATGGGCGAAGGCTATACCTGGAACACTCAGGACCGCGAGGCCGACATCGCCACTGCGCGCAAGGGCTGGGCGCAGGCGCTGGCGATGCTGGAGAGCGAGGATTACGAGATGGTGATCCTCGACGAATTGAACGTGGTGCTGAAGTACGAATACCTGCCGCTGGACGAAGTGCTGGCCGCCTTCGCCGCCCGGCCGGCGATGCAGCACGTGGTGGTCACCGGCCGCCATGCGCCGGAGGCCTTGCTTGAGGCCGCGGACCTGGTCACCGAAATGCGCTTGGTCAAACACCCTTACCGCGAGCAAGGCATCAAGGCGCAACGCGGGGTGGAGTTCTGATGACGTCCTTGCGCTGCCCGGCGCTGTTCCTGACCGCCCCCGCCTCGCACCAGGGCAAGACCACGCTGACGGCGGCGCTGGCCCGCCATCACCGCAATCAGGGCCGCCGGGTCCGCGTGTTCAAGACCGGGCCGGATTTCCTGGACCCCTATGTGCTGGAGCGGGCCAGCGGCCACACCGTCTATGGCCTGGACTTGTGGATGAACGGCGAGGACGATTGCCGCGCCCGCCTGTACAAGGCCGCCGCCGAGGCCGACCTGATCCTGATCGAAGGCAGCATGGGCTTGTTCGACGGCACGCCCAGCAGCGCCGATCTGGCCGCCCTGCTCGGCGTGCCGCTGGCGGCGGTGATAGACGCCGCCGGCATGGCGCAGAGCTTCGCCGCCGTCGCCCACGGTCTGGCCAGCTTCCGCCCCGGCCTGGCCTTTCACGGTTTTATCGCCAACCATGTCGCCAGCGATCGCCACGCCGAAATGCTGGCCCAGCAGTTGCCGGCCCATCTGCCCTTGCTGGCCGCGCTGCGCCGGGACGAGGCGGCGCGGCTGCCGGAGCGTCATCTGGGTCTGGTGCAGGCGCAGGAGATCGCCGACCTCGACATCCGTCTCGAACGCATGGCGGGCCAGATCGCCGCCACCGCCTTGGCCGCGCTGCCGCCGGCGGTGGCCTTCCCCCCGCCGCGACCGCCGAGCCGCCGAAACTGCTGGCCGGCCGGCGCATCGCCATCGCCCGCGACGCCGCCTTCGCCTTTGTCTACCCGGCCAATCTTGAAACGCTGCTCCAGCTGGGCGCGGAGCTGAGCTTCTTCTCGCCGCTGGCCGACACGGCGCTGCCGGACTGCGACGCCGTCTACCTGCCCGGCGGCTATCCGGAACTGCATCTGGACACGCTGTCCGCCAACACCGCGCTGAAAGCGGGGCTGCATGGACATATAGCGGCCGGCAAGCCGCTCTACGCCGAGTGCGGCGGCATGCTCTATCTGCTGGACCGGCTGACCCGTCGCGACGGCGACAGCGCGTCTATGCTGGGCCTGCTGCCCGGCCGCGCGGTCCTTCAAGACAGGCTATGCGGGCTGGGACTTCAAAAAATGACCTTCCCCGGCGGCGCGCTGCGCGGCCACACCTTCCACTACACCCGGCTGGACACGGCGCTGGAGCCGATCGCCCGCGCCGCGCGCGCCAGCGGCGCCGGAACCGGCGAGGCCTTGTACCGCAGCGGCAGCCTGTTGGCCAGCTATTTCCACGCCTATTTCCCGTCCAACCCCCGCGCCGCGGCAAGCCTGTTTCTGCCCTCAGCCGTTGCCTGAGCCCTTGCCCGCGATCCGAGACGCGGCCGGCTCGCCCTCATGACTTGCCTTGCTCCCAGGTCTCCCACCACGACAAGACCTTGGCGGCCGGCATCGGCTTGGCGATGCTGAAACCCTGGGCCAGGCAGCAACCCAGTTGCATCAAGACCGGCCAATACTTTTTACGCTCAACGCCTTCGACAATGAAGTCAATGGCGCGGCTTTGGCAGAAGACCGCCATGCACTGAATCAAGGAGGCGTTGAAGGAGCCAGGCTCCAAGTCCTGCGCAAACGCCTTGTCCAGCTTGATCTCGGTGATGGGGCAGCTTTTCAGATAGGTAAAGGAGGTGAAGCCCGCGCCGAAGTCGTCTATCGACAAGGACACGCCCTGAGCGTGCAGTTGTTCTATCATTTCCTTGGCCTTGACCGGGTTGATGACCAGCGCGGTTTCCGTCAACTCCAGCACCAGCAGGCTGGGCGGAACCTTGTAGAGCGCCAGCCGCGCCATCACTTCTTCGACAAACCGATTGTCCTCCAGCATCCGCGCGGAAATGTTCACCGCCACCTTGAACGGCTTTTGTCGCTGGCTGATCCAGCTTTGTTGCTGGGACAGCACCAGCTCCAGCGTCAGATAAGTGAAGCGGCTCAAGAGATTGCATGACTCCAGCGTGGGCATGAAGTCATCGGGGTTCACTCGCCCTTGCGCCGGGCTGTTCCATCTGACCAGGGCTTCGAAACCCACCACCTCCTCGGTATCCAGCCTGACCTTGGGCTGATAATGCATTTCCAGCTCGCCTTGCTGGATCGCCCGGGTCAATTGCGTGATCAGGGCCTGGGTGGTTTGCCCCGCCTTGGGCCAGGGCTTGTCGTTTTCCCCCGCGTACAAGGCGACGGCGCCCAGATGGCTCTTGGCCTGATACATCGCGATATCGGCGCGGGACAGCAATTGGGCGGGATCGCAGCCGTGCTGCGGGCACATCGCCACGCCGAAGGACGCGCCTATCGACAAGGCGTGCTCGCCCACCAGAATGGGCGCGTCCAGCGTATGGCCCACTTTTTCCGCCATGGTCAGCGCGCATTCTGCGCTATCCACTTCCAGCAGCAAGGCGGCGAATTCGTCGCCGCCCAGGCGCGCGATGGTGTCCGAGCCGCGCAGCAGGGTGGCGAAACGCGCCCCCACCTCCCGCAGCACCAAATCCCCGGCCTGATGGCCCAGCTTGTCGTTGACCTCCTTGAAGCGGTCCAGGTCTATCATCAGCACGGCGAACGGCAGTTGATTGCGAGCGTGCAAGGCGCACAGCTGATCCAGGCGGTCGAGAAACAGATTGCGGTTGGGCAGATCGGTCAGCGAGTCGTACAGGCTGCGGTGCTGCAACAACTGTTCGGTTTCGCGCAGCTTGGCCTGTATCGCCGCCACCCGCACGCCGTCGCTGATGGTCTGGCGCAGGCGGTCCTCGGTCAGTTCGAACTTGGGCAGGTATTCGTAGACGCCCAGCTTGATCGCCTCGGCGGCGATGCGCTCATTGCCGGTGCCGGTGACCGCCACGATCAGACAGGATTGGTTGCGTTGCTGGATGGACGGCACCAGTTCGCGGCCGTCGCCGTCGTCCAGCTTGAAGTCCAGAAACACGAAGTCGAACAACTCCCGGCCCAGCAGCTTCAAGGCGCTGGCCTTGGAGTCCGCTTCTAGAATCTGGGAGCACAGGGCGTTTCGGTGCAGCAGGCGAATGATGCGCTCGCGGTCGACGTCGTCGTCGTCCACCACCAGCACGCTGACTTGCGGCGGCGTTTCCAACAGGCATTCGACGTCGTCGATCATCTTGATTACCGGGCGGGTAAAACCACGGACTGGGCGTAGGAATGCAGCAGCTCCATCAGTTTCACGAACTGCGGGCCCACGGCGGACTTCATCATATAACCCGCCACGTTTTCCTCGTAGGCGCGCATGCGGTCCGCGTCCCGCGAGGAGGTGGTCAGCACGAAGATCACCGAGTTGCGCAACTGGCTGTCCGCGCGGATGGTTTCCAGGAATTGAAAACCGTCCATGCGCGGCATATTGAGATCCAGCAGGATCAGAAAGGGGCTGGTGATCCGCTTGCTGTCATGCGCGCCGCGAAGGATTTGCAAGGCCTCCAGGCCATCGCAGGCGGTGACCATCTTGCATTCAAGCCCTTGACGGCGCACGCCGCGCAAGACGCCCTCAATGGCCACGTCGTCGTCGTCCACCAGCAAAACCGTGATATCGCTCGCTACCGCCACGCTTGCCATCATCCCACCTCCTTGAGCGGAAACCGCGGCCAGCGGATGCGGAAACAGGCGCCGCCCAGCGTGCCGTGTCTATCCAGCACCACCGTGCCGCCATTGCTATTGACCATGCGACGCGTCACCGCCAGGCCCACTCCATGCCCTTCCGCCTGGCTGCTGGCGCGGTGAAACAGCTTGAAAATGCGTTCTTCCGAGCCTGGCGGCACGCCTACGCCGTCGTCTTCCACCGTGAACAGATTGAAGCGCCCGTCCTCCTCCACCGCGATGCGGATCACGCCCTTGCCGCCGCCGTGATGCTTGCAGGCGTTGGACAGCAGATTGCGGATCGCCAGCGACAGCGGCGTGCGCGCGGCGGGAAACGGCCGGGCCTTGATTTCCACTTCCACTTGAAAGCCCGGGGGATATCGAGCAGCTCCAGGGTCTCGCGCACCAGCAGGCCGGGATCGACTTCCTCGACGCGCTCGTCCTGGCGCCCGGCCCGCGCGTATTCCAGCAGGTCTTCTATCATGCGTTCGGCGCGGGCGATGCGTTCCTCGGCGCGGACAAAGTTTCTCTCGATGTCCGCGCTCAGCTGGGACGGGTCCAGGTCTTCGCGTATCCAGGAGATCAGGTCGGCAATGCCGCGCAAAGGCGAGCGCAAATCATGGGAGGCCACATAGGTGAACTCCTCCAGCTGGGCGTTGGCCTGCTGCAGCGTCTCCTCAAATTTCTTGCGCAGGGAGATGTCGGTGATCGCGGCCAGCACCAGCCGCTCTCCTTCCGTTTCCAGCGGGGTCAAGCCCACTTCCACCGGGAATTCGCTGCCGTTCTTATGCTGGGCCAGCAGATCGCGCCCCGAGCCCATCGCCCGGACTTCCGGCGCCTTGGCGAAGGCGGCCCGCAAAGCCGGGTGGCCCTGCCGCACGCGTTGCGGCAGCAGCACCTCCACCGGCTGGCCGGTCAATTCTCCCGGCGAGTAGCCGAACAGGGCGTCCAGCGCCTGGTTGGTCATTGAGATCTTGCCGTCCGCGCCTGCCATCAGCAGGCCGATGGGCAGCGAGGCCACCACCTTGGCGAAGCGATGCTCCAGCCGGCGCCGCGGCGTGATGTCGCTGACAAAGGCCACCGCGCAGATTTCATCTTCGTGCGGCATGGAGCCGAGGCCGATTTCAATGGGAAACTGGCGGCCATCCGCATGCTGGGCGAACAGCTCGCGGCCGCTGCCCATGGTTCTGGGCGTGGGATGGGAGAAAAACAGCTGGCGAAAATCGAGATGGCGTTCGCGGATATCGGCCGGCAGCAGCATTTCCACCGCCTGGCCCAGCAACTGGGCCTTGCTGTAGCCAAACATATTCTCCAGCGCGCTGTTGACGTAGAGCATGCGGCCGTCGGCCGCCACCACCAGCACGCCCACCGGAGCGGCCTCCACCACGGAGGCCAGCCCGGCATTGCCGGAAGCGCCGGCGGGCGCCCTTTCCGGAAATTTGAACGACATGACAGCCTGCTTTCGCCTATGTCTTATTGCTGTAGGTTTAGCATAGGGTTTTCCGCCGCGCAGTTAATTCTGATGTCCTATCCGCGTCGTTCTCGCAGCGCGGCTCACACCGCCAGCAGCGCCAGTTCCGCCGCGGCCTCGCGCAGCACCGGCAAGATGCGCAACAGCAAATCCTCACGGCTGACGCGCGCCGCCTGCACCCCCACATTGATGGCCGCCGCGGCGCGGCCGTCGGCGCCGATGATGGGCACGGCGATGGAGCGCAGGCCGATTTCCAGCTCCTGATCAATGATGGCGTAACCCTGCTCCGCCACCCGCGCCAGCTCCGCCTCCAGCGCCGGCCGCTCAATCAGGGTGTGCTGCGTGTGCTGGACCAACCGCGCCCGGTCCAGCAAGAGGGCGAGTTCCGCGGCGGGCAGCCGGCTCAGCATCGCCCGGCCCATCGAGGTGCAGACCGCCGGCAGGCGGCTGCCGATGTCCAGATCCACCGTCATGATGCGGCTGGTGAAGGCGCGCGCGATGTAAAGGATGTCGTCGCCGTCCAGAATGGCGATGGAGCTGGATTCGTTGACGCTGCTGCTGACGTGGCGCAACACCGGCTGGCCGGCGCGCGCCAGCGGCGTGGAGCCCAGATAGGCGTGGCCCAGCGCCAGGATGCGCGGCCGCAAGGCGAAATGGCGGCCGTCCTCGCTGTCCACGAAGCCCAGCTTGGCCAGGGTGTACAGGCAGCGCCGCACCGCCGCGCGCGGAATGCCGGTGCGCTGGCTGATCTGCGAGGTGGACAGCAGGCGGCGCTGCGCCGAGAACGCCTGTATCACCGCCAGGCCGCGCGCCAGCGAGGCCATGTAATTGGGATCGCCGCTGAAGTTCTCTTCCACGCCCTTCTCGGCCGCCGCCTCTTGCCACTGTTGCATCTTGTCACCTTTTATCGTCGTTGAGCGATCACCGCACACTATTGCGATCATCGTATTGACCCTGCGGCAGGCCGGCAAGCATGCTGAATGCGCGATTAAAAACATATCGCTCGATAATCGCACAAACTCCTTTCCATTCATGGCTGCACGCAGCCCGCAAAGGACAGTCGATGATAGATAAAACGGTAAGCTCGGCCGCCGCCGCCATTGCCGACATCCACGACGACGCCACGGTGATGATCGGCGGCTTCGGCGTCGCCGGCCAGCCGGCGGAGTTGATAGACGCGCTGATAGACCACGGCGCGCGCAATCTCACCATCGTCAACAACAACGCCGGCAACGGCGAGGCCGGCCTGGCCGCGCTGCTGCGGGCGCGCCGGGTGCGCAAGATCGTCTGCTCGTTTCCGCGCCAGGCGGATTCCCAGGTCTTCGACGCGCTCTACCGCGCCGGCGACATCGAACTGGAACTGGTGCCGCAGGGCAATCTGGCCGCCCGCATCCAGGCCGCCGGCGCCGGCCTGGGCGCCATCTTCACCCCCACCGGCTACGGCACACTGCTGGCGGAAGGCAAGGAAACCCGCCGCATCGCAGGCCGCGACTATGTGCTGGAATACCCGATCCACGCCGACTTCGCGCTGATCAAGGCCTGGCGCGGCGACCGCTGGGGCAATCTGCAATACCGCAAGGCGGCGCGCAATTTCGGCCCCATCATGGCCGCCGCCGCGCGCCAGACCATCGTCCAGGTGGGGCAATTGCTGCCGCTGGGGGAAATGGACCCGGAAACCGTGGTGACGCCGGGCATCTTCGTTCACAAGCTGGTCTGCGTCGCCGGCCAGTCCATGCAAGGAGGCCGGCATGCATAAGCGACTGGACCGCGAACAGATGGCGGCGCGGGTGGCGCGCGACATCCCCGAAGGCGCTTACGTCAATCTGGGCATAGGCCTGCCCACCCGGGTGGCCGACTATCTGCCGCCGGAACTGGATATCTTCCTGCACAGCGAGAACGGCCTGCTGGGCATGGGCCCGGCGCCGGAACCCGGCCAGGCGGACCCGGAGCTGATCAACGCCGGCAAGGAGCCGGTCACCCTATTGCCCGGCGGCTGTTTCTTCCACCACGGCGACTCCTTCGCCATGATGCGCGGCGGTCATCTGGACATCTGCGTGCTGGGCGCCTTCCAGGTGTCGCGGCGCGGCGATCTGGCCAACTGGCACACCGGCGCGGCGGACGCCGTCCCGGCGGTGGGCGGCGCGATGGACCTGGCCATCGGCGCCAAGCGGGTCTTCGTCATGATGGAGCATCTGAACAAGCAGGGAGACTGCAAGCTGGTGGAAGCCTGCAGCTACCCGCTGACTGGCATCGGCTGCGTGCACCGGGTGTATACCGATCTGGCGGTGATCGACCTCCGCGACGGCGAGCTCTTGGTGCGCGAATGCGTGCCCGGCCTGGATTTCGCAGAACTAGAGCGGCTGACGCCGCTGCCCCTGACCGACGCCCGCCAAGGAGAGACGCCATGAGCCAGGCCTATATCTGCGACGCCATCCGCACCCCTTTCGGCCGCTACGGCGGCAGCCTGTCCGCCCTGCGCGCCGACGATCTGGCCGCCCTGCCGCTGAGCGCGCTGCGACAACGCAATCCGGGCGTGGACTGGGACTTGCTGGACGATGTGCTCTACGGCTGCGCCAACCAGGCCGGCGAGGACAACCGCAACGTGGCGCGCATGGCCGCCCTGCTGGCCGGCCTGCCGCCGTCCACGCCGGCCAGCACCGTCAACCGTCTGTGCGGCTCCAGCCTGGACGCCATCGGCCAGGCCGCGCGCGCGCTCAAGAGCGGCGAGGCCGAGCTGATGATAGCCGGCGGCGTGGAAAGCATGAGCCGCGCGCCCTATGTGATGGGCAAGGCGGACAGCGCCTTCGCCCGCAATCTGCGCATCGAGGACAGCACCATGGGCTGGCGCTTCGTCAACCCGTTGCTGCGCGAGCGCTACGGCGTGGACTCGATGCCGGAAACCGCGGAAAACGTGGCCGAGCAATTCCGCATCTCGCGCGCGGATCAGGACGCCTTCGCGCTGCGCAGCCAGCAGCGCGCCGCCGCGGCGCAGGAAGCCGGCCGGCTGGACGACGAGTTGATGGAAGTGACGATTCCGCGGCCCAAGGGCGAGCCGCTGCGTGTTGTCCGCGACGAACATCCGCGCGCCACCTCGCTGGAGGCGCTGGCCCGGCTCAAGGGCGTGGTGCGGCCCGAGGGCAGCGTCACCGCCGGCAACGCCTCCGGCATCAACGACGGCGCGGCCGCCTTGCTGCTGGCCAATGAGGCCGCGCTGCAGCGCCATGGACTGACGCCGCGCGCGCGGGTGCTGGCCATGGCCTGCGCCGGCGTGGAGCCGCGCATCATGGGCTTCGGCCCGGCGCCGGCGATACGCAAGGTCTTGGCCCTGGCCGGGCTGCGCCTGGAACAGATGGACGTGATCGAGCTGAACGAAGCCTTCGCCGCCCAGGCGCTGGCGGTGCTGCGCGAACTGGGCCTGCCGGACGACGCCGAACACGTCAATCCCAACGGCGGCGCCATCGCCCTGGGCCATCCGCTGGGCGCCAGCGGCGCGCGGCTGGCGGCCACGGCGCTCTATCAGTTGCAGCGCGGCGGCGGCCGCTACGCCTTGTGCAGCATGTGCATAGGCGTGGGGCAAGGCATCGCGCTGATCATGGAGCGCGTCTGAACGCCGGTTAAGATGTCGCGGCGGGACGCCGCCCCCGCGGTTTTGAAATCCCAGGCATAGATAAGGAGATTCGCCATGCCCATGCTGAAACTCGGCACGCACGCGCTGCGCTACCAAGTGGACGGGCCGGCCGGCGCGCCGGCGCTGCTGCTGTCCAACTCGCTTGGCACCACGCTGGAAATGTGGCGGCCGCAACTGGCGGCGCTGAGCCGCCGCTACCGCGTGCTGCGCTACGACGCGCGCGGCCACGGCGGCAGCGGCGTCGGAGCCGTTCCGCCCCGGCTGGCCGACCTCGCCGGCGACGCGCTGTCCTTGCTGGATGCGCTGGACATCGAGCGCGCTCATTTCTGCGGCATTTCGATGGGCGGCCTCACCGGCCTGTGGCTGGGCGCGCACGCGCCGGAACGCCTGCAATGCCTGGTGGTCAGCAATAGCGCCGCCAAGATAGGCACAAGCGAAGCCTGGCGGCAACGCGCCGCCCAGGTGCGCGGCGGCGGCCTGGCCGAACTGGCCGCCAGCGCGCATCAGCGCTGGTTCAGCGCCGACTTTTGCGCCCAGGCGCCGGACATCGTCGAGCAGGCGCGCGCCTGGCTGGCGGCCACCGCGCCGGACGGCTACGCCGCCTGCTGCGAGGCGCTGGCCGACGCCGACCTGCGCGCGGACTTGCCGCGCATCGCCGCGCCCGCGCTGCTGATCGCCGGGCTGCTCGATCCGGTGACCACAGTGGCTGAGGCGGAAGCCATGGCCGCGGCGATGCCGAACGCCCGCCTGACGCGGCTGCCCGCCTCCCATCTGTCCAATCTGGAAGCGCCGCTCGCCTTCGAGCGGGCCTTGCTGGACTTTCTGGACGCGGCCTGAGCCGTCCGATTGTTCAGCCGGCCGCGCCTAGCCGCAGGCCTTCCAGCAAGGGTTCAAGCGCGTCCAGCGTCTGGGCCAGCGCCTCCGCCGGCCGCTCGGCGCCGGACGCCCAGCCGGCGCCTTCCACCAGCGCGCCGTTGATCAGCCGCGCCAGCGCCTGCGAGTCGGCGCGGCGGATCAGGCCGGCGTCCATCAAGGCGCGCAAACGCTCGGCGATATTGCTCACGCACTGCCGCTGGCCGGCCTGCGCGTACTCCGCGCCCAGCGCCGCCGGCGCGTCGCGCAACAGAATGCGCTGCGCCTCCGGCTGGGTGGCCGCTTGCAGATACGCGCGGCAGCGGCGCTTGAAGCCCTGCCACGGGTCCGCCGCCTCGCGCTCCGCCAGCGCCAGGCCGGCCTCGATCTCGGCGTCCAATTCTTGGGCCACCGCCAGCAACAAGCCTTTCTTGTCGCCAAAGTGGTGGTAGAGCGCGCCGCGGGTCACGCCGGCCGCGGCGGTCAGCTCATCCATCACCGTCGCCGCATAGCCGTCGGCGCCAAAGCTGCGGCGCGCGGACAGCAACAGCCTGCGCCGGGTTTCCTCCATGGCTTCGCTGCGTGTTTTGCTCATCATCCCGCTCCCCTGTTTCCGCATTGACCGTCGCGCCGCTGTTGACATACGGCGCGTATGTCAATTAGTTTAGCATACGTCGCGTATATTAAAACAGCGGACCAGGCGAGATCAGCGCCGTCCGCCACAAGGAAACCCGATGGCCAACCCCTACCTCAGCCTGTTCTCCCACCCCGGCAGCCTGGCCTTCTCCGCCGCCGCCTGGGTGGCGCGCATGCCCATTTCCATGACCGGCATCGGCATCATCACCATGTTGTCGCAAACCTCGGGCTCCTACTGGCTGGCCGGCGCCGTCGCCGCCACCTTCACCTTTTCGATGGCGCTGCTGGCGCCACAGGTGTCGCGGGCGGTGGACCGCTACGGCCAGCGCCGGGTCTTGCCCGCGGCCACCGCGCTCAGCGTGGCGGCGATGCTGTCGCTCCTGTTCTGCAGCTGGGCGCAATGGCCGGCCTGGACGCTGTTCGTCTCCGCCGCCTTCGCCGGCTGCATGCCCAGCATGTCGGCGATGGCGCGCGCGCGCTGGACCGAGATTTACCGCGGCACGCCGCGCCTGCACACTGCGTTTTCGCTGGAATCGGTGCTGGACGAGGTCTGCTTCATCGTCGGCCCGCCCATCGCCGTGGGCCTGAGCGTGGCGGCGTTTCCGCAGGCCGGCCCGCTGCTCGCCGCCGCCTTGCTGGCCGTCGGCGTCGCCGCCTTCTGCGCGCAAACCGGCACCGAACCGCCGGTGCACCCCGAAACCCAAGAACGGCGCGGCTCCGTCGCCGCCCTGGCCGGCATGCGGGTGCTGATCCTGGCCCTGGTGGCGCTGGGCGCCATCGCCGGCGCCGTGGACGTGATCAGCGTCGCCTTCGCCCAGCAGCAGGGACAGCCGGCGGCGGCCAGCATCGTCTTGTCGGTGTACGCGATAGGCTCTTGCCTGGCCGGCCTGCTGTTCGGCGCGCGCAAGGCCAGCATGCCGCTGGCGCGGCTCTTCGTCTGGGCGGCCGCCGCCACGGCGCTGGCCACCCTGCCCTTGCTGCTGGTCTCCAATCTATGGATGTTGAGCGCCGGCGTCTTGCTGGCCGGCGTGTTCTTCGCGCCCACCATGATCGTGGCCATGGGTTTGGTGGAGGAGATGGCGCCGCCGGCGCAACTGACCGAGGGCCTGACCTGGCTGATCACCGGCCTCGCCAGCGGCGTGGCGCTGGGCGCGGCGGCGACGGGATGGGTGGTGGACCATGTCGGCGTGCGCGCCGGTTTCGGCGTGACCCTGGCCGCCGGCGCGCTGATGGCCGTGATCGCGCTGGCCGGGCAGCGCCGGATAGCCCGCTCTTTGCAAGAGAAAACGGCCTAGGCCGCGGCATCGAACGGCAAGGGCCGCCTCAACCCGCCCTTGCGGCGATGGCGGCCTGCCCTACTCCTCCGCCTCCTCGCGCGGCAGCAGCTCGCGCAATAAACGCCGGATCAGGGCCAGCTCCTCGGAGCGGTCCCCGCGCCGCGCGCTCATGATCAGCGGCGAGGCCAGGCCTTCGTCCGTCAGCGGCCGGTACACCACGTCGTCGCGGCGCAGCCTCAGCACGCTGGCCGGCACCACGCACACCCCCATGCCGGCGGCCACCAGGCCCAGCGCGGTTTGCAATTCTCTCACTTCCAGCGCGTAAGCCGGCTCCAGCGCGCGCTGGCGGAAAGCGGCCAGCACCTGGTCGGCGTAGCTGGGCCGCGGCTGGCGCGGATAGATCAGCACGGTCTCCTCCGCCGCGTCGCGCAGGCGCAAGGGCCCTTCGCGCCGCGCCAGCGGGTGCTCCAGCGGCAAGGCCAGCCACAAGGGCTCCTCGGCCAGCACTTCGCGCTCCACAGCCGGGTCGTCGAACAAGAGCCGGCCGAAGCCCACATCGATGCGGCCGGCCTTCAGGGCCTCCACCTGCTCCAAGGACGTCATTTCCAGCAGAGACAGCTCAGTGTCGACATGGATGGCGCGGAAGCGGCGTATCACTTCCGGCAAGGGCCGGTACAAGGTGGAGCCGACATACCCTATCACCAGCTGCCGGCGCGCCAGCGCGATCTTGCGCGTCATCGCGCGCATGCCCTGGGCCTGGGCCAGCAGATTGCGCGCCTGGGCGTAGAAGAAGCGGCCGGCCTCGGTCAGTTGCAAGGGCCGCGCGCCGCGGTCCAGCAGCAATAGGCCCAGTTCCTCCTCCAGTTGCTGGATCTGCCGGCTTAGCGGCGGCTGGGCAATGTGCAGCCGTTCCGCCGCGCGGGTGAAGTTGAGCTCTTCGGCGACGGCGACGAAGTAGCGCAGATGGCGCAATTCCATTCAATACCTCACAGGTATGGAAGCAGACGAAAACGGTGTTGGACCCGCGGTTCCACAGGCTTGCATGATATCCGAAACCACGGGAGCGCAATCTTGATACCTGATACCGCGATAGACACGGTGGAGACCATTCTGGTCGATCTGCCCACCATCCGCCCGCACCAGCTGTCGGTGGCCACCCTGCGCGGCCAGACGCTGGCCCTGGTCCGCATCCGCTGCCGCGACGGACAAGAAGGCTGGGGCGAGGCCACCACCATAGGCGGGCTGCAATACGGCGAAGAAAGCCCGGAAAGCGTCAAGACCAATATCGACTGTTACCTGGCGCCGCTGCTGCTGGGCGAGGACGCCCGCGACTTCGGCCGCCTGCTGGGCAAGCTGCGCCGCGGCGCCCGCGGCAACCGCTTCGCCAAGTGCGCGCTGGAAACCGCCTTGCTGGACATCCAGGCGCGGCGGCTGGAAGTGCCGCTGAGCGAGCTGCTGGGCGGCCGGGTGCGCGACAGCCTGCCGGTGGCCTGGACCCTGGCCAGCGGCGACACCGGCCGCGACATCGCCGAGGCCGAGGCCATGCTGGAGCGGCGCCGCCACCGCGCGTTCAAGCTGAAGATAGGCTTGCGCGCGCCGGAAGACGACGTTGCCCATGTGCTGGCGATACGCCGCGCGCTGGACGGCCGCGCCGGCGTGCGCGTCGACGTCAACCAGGCCTGGAGCGAGATGCAGGCCGAGCGCGCCATCGCCCGGCTGCAGGACGGCGGCGTGGAGCTGATCGAACAGCCGGTACCGCGCGAACACCCGGCGGCGCTGGCCCGGCTGGCGCGGCGCTTCGAGGTGCCCATCATGGCGGACGAATCCCTGCACGGCCCGGCGGACGCCAATCAACTGGCGCGCCGGGACGCCGCCGACGTGTTCGCGGTGAAGATAGCGCAGTCCGGCGGCCTGTTCGCCGCGCGCCAGGTGGCCGAGATCGCCGCCGTCAACGGCCTGGGCCTCTACGGCGGCACCATGCTGGAAGGCGGCATCGGCACCATCGCCTCGGCCCAGTTGTTCTCCACCTTCGAACGGCTGGACTGGGGCAGCGAGCTGTTCGGCCCGCTGCTGCTGACCGAGGAATTGCTGAGCGAGCCGCTCTGCTACCGCGATTTCGAACTGCAACTGCCGTCCGGCCCCGGCCTGGGCGTGCGCCCGGACCCGGACAAGCTGGCGGCCCTGCGCCGCGACCGGACCGCGCCGCGCCTGCACGCGGTCTGATACCCGACCTCCCAAGGAGACCACCATGCTGTTTCATGTGGAAATGCAAGTACAACTGCCGCACGACCTGGACCCGGAACGGGCGGCGGCCTTGAAGCTGGACGAGCGCGAACGCGCGCAAGCGCTGCAACGCAGCGGCCAATGGCGCCATCTATGGAGGCTCAGCGGCCAGTACGCCAACATCAGCGTATTCGACGTCGCCGACGCCGAAGAACTGCACCAATTGCTGTCCAGCCTGCCGCTGTTTCCCTTCATGCGCATCGAGGTCAGGCCCTTGAACCGGCATCCGTCCAGCATCCACGCCGACGACCGCTAGGCGCCCGCTTTAGCGGTCCACTGCGGCGGCGGCAAAACACAAGACCCCCGCCCCGCCCGTCAACAAAGGAGAAACACCATGGAACGCGCCGAAATCGACGCCCTGCTGCAACGCTTCGACCAAACCGCCACCGAGCAGGCCAATCCGCGCACCCGCGCCATCGTCAACCGCTTGATGCGCGAGCTGTGCTACGCGATCGAGGACTTCGACATCCAGCCGTCGGAGTTCTGGAGCGCGGTGGAGCTGTTGGCCGACGCCGGCCGCAGCGGCGAGCTGGGCCTGATCGTGCCCGGGCTCGGGCTGGAACACTTCCTGGACCTGCGCGCCGACGAGGCCGAACGCAAGGCCGGCCTGCTCGGCGGCACGCCGCGCACCATAGAGGGGCCGCTCTACGTGGCCGGCGCGCCGCTGTGCGAATGCGAGGCGCGGCTGGACGACGGCAAGGACGACGGCGAGCCCTTGTTCATGCGCGGCCAGGTGCGGGACGACGCCGGCCGGCCGGTGCCGCACGCGCTGGTGGAGGTATGGCACGCCAACAGCCAGGGCAATTACTCCTACTTTGATAAAACCCAGAGCGATTTCAATCTGCGCCGCGGCATCCGCGCCGACGAGCAAGGCCGCTACCGCTTCCGCAGCATCATGCCCTGTGGCTACAGCGTGCCGCCGGGCGGCGCCACCGACCGTCTGCTGCGGCAGCTGGGCCGTCACGGCCACCGTCCGGCCCACGTGCATTTCTTCGTGTCCGCGCCGGGCTTCCGCAAGCTGACCACCCAGATCAACATCCAGG
Organism: Chromobacterium sp. Beijing; assembly: GCF_021496765.1. Lineage (NCBI taxonomy): Bacteria > Pseudomonadati > Pseudomonadota > Betaproteobacteria > Neisseriales > Chromobacteriaceae > Chromobacterium > Chromobacterium sp. Beijing. The sequence goes on along the minus strand of NZ_CP053750.1, from coordinate 1,372,615 downwards.
ACGATCCGCATCTGTGGGACGACTTCGCCTTCGGCACGCGCGACGGGCTGGTGCCGGACGTCCAGCGCGTCAGCGCACCGGAAGAACTGCGCCAGAGCGGCGTGGGCAAGCCTTTCGCCCGCATCGAGTTCAACTTCACCCTGCACCGCGAAGCGGCTCCGGCCCCCTCCACCGAGGTCAGCCGCGCCCGCGCCCAGGCCTGATGGACCAAGGCTGATGGACTGATTGAAACCGCGGCCCGCCGCCCGGCGCGGCGGGCCCGCCGGAACGCAGAACCTGTTCAAGGACATTACGATGAGCACAACCTTCCGCACCACGGCGCAATGGCGCAGCTTCGTCGGCGGCTGCCTGGACTTCCGCCCGGACGACGGCGTCTACCGCATCGCCCGCGACATGTTCACCGACGCTCAGCTGTTCGAGCTGGAGATGGAGCTGATCTTCGAGAAAGTCTGGATCTACGCCTGTCACGAAAGCGAAATCGCCGAGCCCAACGACTTCATCACCCTGCAGGCCGGCCGCCAGCCGCTGATCGTCAGCCGCGACGCCAACGGCGGCCTGCACGCGCTGGTCAACGCCTGCCAGCACCGCGGCGCCACCCTGGTGCGCCAGTGCAAGGGCAATCAATCCACCTTCACCTGCCCCTTCCACGCCTGGTGCTACAAGAACGACGGCCGCCTGCTCAAGGTCAAGGCCCCGGGCGAATACCCGGCGGACTTCGACAAGGCCGGCCGATCGCTGAAACAGGCGCGCGTCGCCAGCTACAAGGGCTTCGTCTTCGTCAGCCTGGACGCGGACGGCGCGGACGCGCTGGAAGACTATCTGGGCGACGCCAAGGTCTTTTTCGACATGATGGTGGCGCAATCCCCCAGCGGCGAGCTGGAAGTGCTGCCCGGCAAATCCAGCTACACCTACGACGGCAACTGGAAGCTGCAAAACGAAAACGGCCTGGACGGCTACCACGTCAGCACCGTGCATTACAACTACGTGGCCACGGTGCAGCACCGCCAGGAAGTCAGCCGCCAACAAGGCGAGGCGCAGGCCGCCACGCTGGACTACAGCAAGCTGGGCGCCGGCGATGCCGCCACCGACGACGGCTGGTTCTCCTTCCCCAACGGCCACAGTCTGTTGTTCAGCGACATGCCCAACCCCGCGGTGCGGCCCGGCTACGCCGGCATCATGCCGCGGCTGGTGGCCGAACACGGCCAGGCCAAGGCGGAATGGATGATGCACCGGCTGCGCAATCTCAACATCTACCCCAGCCTGTTCTTCATGGACCAGATCAGCTCCCAGCTGCGCATCATCCGCCCGCTGGCCTGGAACAAGACCCTGGTGCAAAGCCAATGCCTGGGCGTCAAGGGCGAATCCGCCGCCGACCGCGAAAACCGCATCCGCCAGTTCGAGGACTTCTTCAATGTGTCCGGCATGGGCACGCCGGACGATCTGACCGAGTTCCGCGAGGCCCAGCGCGGCTTCCAGGGGCGGCTGGAGCGCTGGAGCGACATCTCGCGCGGCCACCCGCGCTGGCAGACCGGCGCCACGCCCAATAGCCTGACCCTGGGCATCCGCCCCTGCCTGACCGGGACCGAAATCACCCATGAGGGCCTGTACGTCAACCAGCACAGCGCCTGGCGGCAATGCCTGCTGCAAGGGCTGGAGCGGCGCGCCGCCGCCGAGGAGGCCGAGCAATGAATATCGAACTGCATTATCAGGTGGAGCAGTTTCTCTACCGCCACGCCGAGCGCTGCGACAGCCAGGACTGGGACGCCTACCTGGCCGATTACGCGCCGGACTGCGAATACCACGTGCCGCAATGGGACGCCGAGCATGTGTACACCACCGACCCCAAGCGCGAGATGTCGCTGATCTACTACGCCAGCCGCGCCGGCCTGGAAGACCGGGTATTCCGCATCCGCACCGGCAAATCCGCCGCCTGCAACCCGATGCCGCGCACCTTGCACCAGTTGGCCAATCTCCGCGTGGAACGCGGCGCGGACGGGCTGGTGGAGGCGCGCGTCAACTGGGCCACCTTCTACACCCGCTTTGGCGAGACCCGCTATTTTTACGGCCGCGCCGCGTACACGCTGGCGCGAAACGGCGACGGCTGGCTGATCCGGCGTCAGCATGTGCTCTTGCTGAACGATACCGTCAACGCGGTGTTGGACTTCTACCATCTTTGAATCGGAAAGCGCCGATATGCATCAAGTGGCTTTGAATTTTCTCGATGGCAGAACGCTATTTCTGGAAACGCGGCCGGGGGAATTGCTGCTGGACGCCGCGCTGCGCCAGGGCATCAAGATCCCGATGGACTGCCGCGAGGGCGTGTGCGCCACCTGCCGCGGCCGCTGCGACCGCGGCGACTACAGCCAGGACTATGTCGACCCCGAGGCGCTGTCCGCGGAGGAGTTGGCAGAACGCAGCGTGCTGTCCTGCCAGACCCGGGTGCTGTCGGACGCGGCCTTTTCCTTCGACTTCGACTCCAGCCTGTGCCGCGGCGCGCCGGCCGCCCGTCTCAGCGCCGTGGTCAGCCGGGTGGAGCCGGTGTCGGACAGCTGCGCCGTGCTGTGCCTGGACGCCTCCGCCGCAGCAGGCGCGCTGTCCTTCCTGCCCGGCCAGTACGCCAGGCTGCGCGTGCCCGGCGGCGAGCAGTGGCGCGCCTACTCCTTCGCCCACGCCCCCGGCGCGGACAAGCAGCTACGCTTTCTGGTGCGGCTGCTGCCGGACGGCGCGATGAGCAATTATCTGCGCGACGGCTGGCGGACCGGCGACCGCATCGAGCTGGAGGCGCCGCTGGGCAGCTTCTATCTGCGCCACATCGACAAGCCGGTGCTGATGCTGGCCGGCGGCACCGGCCTGTCCGCCTTTCTCGGCATGCTGGATCAATTGGCGGAACAAGGCGGCTGCGGCCAGCCGGTGACGCTGTACTACGGCGTCAACCGCGAAGGCGATCTGTGCGAGCTGCCGCGCTTGCGCGGCCTGGCCGAACGGCTGCCCGGCTTTGTCTGGCACCCGGTGGTGACGGCGCCGGGAGAGAATTGGAGCGGCAAGCGCGGGCTGATCCCGGATCATCTGGACGCGGACGCGCTGCGCGCGCGGGCCGCCGACATCTATCTCTGCGGCCCGCCGCCGATGGTGGACGCGATGCGCGACTGGCTGCGCCGTCACGGCTGCGAGCGCCTCAAGCTCTATCTGGAGAAGTTCGCCGACAGCGGCGGCTGAACGGCGGCCAGGGCCCGGGACGGGGATGCGCCCCGGGCTCCCGCCCGTCCCGCCTATTTCTTCATGAAGGGCGCGAAGAAGGCTTCCGGCATTTCCGTGGGGAAGCCCTTGGCGTCGCTGGGGCGCAGGTCGGACATGTCCGGCTGGAAGTCGTAAGTCTTCTGCCGGCGCTGCTGGTCCTGGTGCACCGCCACCTGCTTGTCCACCGCGGACTTGATCGCCGTCATGTGATCCAGCATCTGACGGCCTACGTCCTGCACATTGCCTATCATATTGCTGGCGTTGCTGCCGGAGGCGGTGGACATGCCCGGCACCGAGTTCATGAACGGCTCCGCCATGGAGCCGCCGGCGCTCTGGCCGTACTGGTGGGCGGCGCTGCACGCCTTGAGGATTTCCGCCGGGTTGATCATGTTTTCTGCGGCCTTGGTCATGGTGTTTCCTTTCAGTGGGTCATGGAATGAAGCAAACGGCGGCAATGCTGCCCGGGACCGGCCGCGCCGGCCCCGGAGCCGTTGTCAGCCGCCTTGCGGACAACGGAAGGACTGGATCAGCCCGGACCACAGCGGCGACGGCGAGGACAGCGACTGCCACTCGATGCGCACCGAACCCAGGCTGCCCTGGTACAGACGCTCGCGGCGGTCCGCGGTCCCGCCCACGCCGCGGCCGGCGTCGAAGAAGCGGAACAGCGCCCACGGCCCGTCGTATTGCAGGGTGTTGACCCGGCCGTCCACCGACTTCATCTGCAGCCGTATCGCCAGCTTCTGGCTCTGGCCGTTCCAGTCGATGCGCTGCGGCGTGGTGGCGCCGTGGGCGAAGCGCAGGGTCTGGCCGGCCAGATCCAGTTGCACCTCGGCCAATTGCGGGTCCATGTCCAGGAAGCGCAAGACCGTGGGCACGCGCAAGCGTCCGCCGTCGTCCAGCATCGCGTCGCGGATGCGGCTGGCGCTCTCGTAAGCGCCTATCACGTCCGGGCTCAGCAGCGCCTGCTTGCCGCCGTCCACGCTGCGCGCCTTCCACGGCGTGACCGAGGTGTCGACATAGGCGGCCAGATGCTCGCGGAAATACACCGCCATCGCGCCCTGCGGCGCGAACAGCCGCTCAAAGCCTTCCACGCTGGCGTCCGCGCCGGCGCCGCGGCGGAAGGGATAGCGTCCGGTCAGGCCCTGGTCGCAGGCGCTGCGGGTGGCGCCGGCCGCCCCCTTGTTCAGCACCGCCTGGGTCTGGCTGGAGGTGGCGGCGCTGCCGTTGTTGATCAGGTCCAGCATGATGCCGCGCACCGGTTCCGGCTGCAGGCCGGCGTCGCCGCGCAGCTTGGTGAACACATCGTATTGCGCCGGCAGCACCTGGCCGGTTTGCAGCGCGCCGTTGACCAGGCCCAGCTGGCGGTACAGCGAATCGAACAGCCGCGCCAGCGGATTGCTGCCGCTGTTGTCGTTCCTCTCCAATTGCTTGGCGATCTGGCGCAAGGACTGGAAGTGCTCCTCCACCGCGTGTTCCGGCAGCAAGGTGGTCCGGTAGCGCTCGCCGTTGATCTCGCCCACCAGCGAGCGGCGGCTTTTCTCCAGCCGCGCCTTCTGGCGGTCTATCCAGCTGTCCATGCCGCCGTCGTAGTTGCCGGTCAGCATGGTTTCGCGTCCGGCGAAGCGCAGCAGATTGGCCAGCGGGGACTGCGAGTTCATCATCGACGCCGCCAGTTGAGCGGCGTCGTCGAGGCCGGTGACGGAGCGCACGCTGACATTGGCCAGAAAGCTTTGCCAGGCGGTGATGTAGTCCTGCAGATACTGGTTGCGGGCGCTGTCGGCCAGCTTCTGCACCAGGCTGTCGATTTCAAAGCCGTTGCCGCGCAGCGGTTCGTTGCGCAGCACCCAGCTCTGCTCCTCCAGCATGGCGCGGGCGCTGGTCTCCAGCCGCGGCAGGAAGGCGTCGACATAGCCGGCGCGGGTGTACCAGCCGGAAACGGCGCTGTCGGTGTCCGGCACGTTGTTGCGCATGCGCAAGCTCATCGCGGAGCCGAAGCCGGCCGCGCGCGCCAGCGAGATGTCCTGAATCTGCGCCGGCAGGCCCTGCTCCCGCACATGGTTGAGCACCCGGGTCACCACCGGAATCTGCGAGGCGCGGGCGCGGGCCGTCTGCACCAGATTGGCGTCCTCCGGCGCCGCCGGCAGGCCGGGCAGCGCGATCAGCGCGCGCGCGTCGGCGATCAGCATGCGCCGGTCCTCGTCGTTGTACTGGCCTTCGGACAACGCCTCCCAGCGGCCGGCGATCCAGCGCTCCACCGCGTCGGCGGAGCGGTATTGCGGCCGGCACAGCATCAAGTAAACCTTGAGCGTCAGGAAGATGTCGCCGGGGCTGCCCTCGGTCTGCGCCAGCAAGGTGCGCTTCACCTCGTTGTACAGCTCCGGCATCAGCGTTTTCTGCAGATGGCGGTGATAGGTGGCGGTGGCGGTTTCGGCCACGCGGCGGTGCTCGAAATACGGGGTTCTCATCCCGCGCTCGGCGCTTTCCGCCTGAGCCTGGGCGTAACGCATCTGCGCGGCCACCGCCAGCAGCGGCGATCCGGCGCTGGGCGCGCTGCCGGCCTGTTCCCGCGCCAGCGTCTTGCCCTCGCTGAACTGGGCCCAGACGTATTCCAGATAGTTGCGCTCGGCGAAATAGCCCCAGGCCACCCAGACCAGCAGGCCCAGCGCCAAGGCCGGCAAGGCCGCCCAGCGCAGCGCGTTCAGCAAGCGGCGCTTGCGCGAGGGCGGCGCGGGCGGGGCCGGCCGTTCCCGCGCCTGGCGTTCGGCCGCGCTCAGGTTCTGCTCCATCAACTGCCGTTCCACCGCCACCTGGCGCAGCAAGGGCGTCCACAGCTCGCCCAGCGGCCGCGTCGCCGGTTCCGGTCCGTCGATTTCGATGTCGGCCACTTCCGCCACCGAGCCCAGCCACAGGCCGCGCAGATGAGCCGCGTCCTCGTCGCCGTCGCGGGCGAACAGCGGCGGCAGCAGGCCCTGCAAGGCCTGGCGCAGCCGGCCCAGCGCCTCCACGAAGCGCAGTTGGGCGTGGTTGGCCTCCACCTCGCCGGCCAGGGGCGCGGCGAACTGCACCTGGCGCTGCACTCTTTGCTCCAGGCTGTGCAAGGCCGGCGCCCAGGCGCCGGCGGCGTCCGCGCCGGCTTCCAGCGGCAGCGGGAAGCCGATGCCGCGCGCCCAACGCTCCGGCCGCATCTGGTTCAGCATCGCCAGCGCGCCGTCCAGCCGGTCCGCCCCGGTCAGGGCCAGGTAAACATTGGGGGTGCGGCCCAGGCCGTCGCGCAGCTTGAGCAGGCGCTGGCGCAAGGTGGCGGCCATTTGCTGACGGCGTTTGGACGCCATGGAAATCAAATCGTCGCCGCCCACGCACAGCACCACGCCGCTGACGCTGACCTTATCGCGCAGGGCCGCCAAGCCGGCCAGCAGCTTGTCCCAGGCGGCGGAGGCTTCCTGATCGTAGCCTTCGCCGACATTCCACTGGCCCTGGGTGTCCAGCCACACCGCGTCCGAAGACAGGCGGAAATCCAGGCCCAGGCCCTGCCCTATCGCCGTCGCCGGCGCCGCGCCGTCGCGCAGCGTCCAGGACAGCAGGCTGCTTTTGCCGCTGCCGGCGGCGCCCAAGAGCAGATAGCACGGCAGCGGCGCGCCGCCGCGGCGGCTCAGCTGGCGTTCCAGTTGCTGCAAGGTGTCGCTGATATAGTCCGGCGGGCCGGGGTCCGGCTCCGGTTCCGGCGCGGGTTTGGGCGCGCGTCGGAAGGCGCGCGGCGCGGCGGTCAGCCGGCCCCACAGCCAGCTCAGCAGCGGCCAAAATCCCCAGATCAGCGCCGCCGCCACCAGGATGTGCCGCAGCAAGGCCCAGCCCAGCGGCCGGTAGACGCCGATGGAGATCAGCGGGCCTATCCACCAGATCGCCAGCGCGATCAAAAGCGCGATCAAGACGCGCATGCTTTGCCGGATCATGGTTGTTGCTCCTTATAGCCGGGCTCCAGCGGGCTGGGGCCGTTGGCGATGCCGACGCCCGGGGCCAGCGCCAGCGGGGCCGGCGTCTGAGCGTTTTGACCGGGCGACGGGACGGCGGCCGCCGCGCCCTTGGCCGCGTCCGCCACTTTCCACAACACGTCGACGCGACGGTTGCGCTCATAGGCGGCCGGCGTTTGCGCCGCGTCCAGCGGCGCGCTGTCGCCGCGGCCGGAGGAATCGATGCGCCGCGCCACCGCGTTGTCGGGCGCTTGCGCGCCGCCGGGAATCGCGGTCTGGCGCAGAGTGTCCGCCACCGAGCGAGCGCGCGCCTCGGACAGGCGCTGATTGCTGGGGAAGGCGCTGGTCTGGATCGGCTGGCGGTCGGTATGGCCTATCACCTCCAGATCGCCCGGCCACGGCGCGAAAGCCTGGCCCAGCCGTTCGATGTTTTTCTGGAAGGAAGCCCTCACCTCGGCCTTGCCCACGTCGAAGGCGCCATCGCTGCGGAAGACCAGCAGCCAGCCTTGCGGATGCTTATAGGCCACCAGCCAGCCTTCGGACAGCAGCTGCGGCAGCGGCGGCGGCAAAGTGGTGGCCAGATTGATGCTGCGCAAGGGCGGGGTCCAGGCTGCCAGCGCTTCGCGTATCGGCCGGCCCAGCAGGTCCAGGCTGATATTGGCCGCGCCGTAGGCCAGCGCCACCACGCCCAGCGCGATGGCGCCGCCGCGCAGCGGGGTCAGCCAGCGCTGGCGCGGCGGGGCTTCGGGTTCCGGCGGCGGCGGCGGGGGCGGCGGCGCGATCAATTCCGCGCCCAGCGGCTCCGGCTCCCGCTGACGCCAGATCGCCGCGTGCAGCTGCGAGCGCAAGTCCTGCAGCAGCGCCTCGCCGCGATCCAGCACCCGGTAACGGCCTTGCCAGCCCAGGGCCAGCACCAGTTCGTACAGCTCCAGCAAGGGGGTGGGCGACGGCTCGTGGCGCAGCCAGCGCTGCAGGTCGGCGAAGGCGTCTTCCCCGCCCCAGGCGTCGTCGTGGAACTCCACCAGCAGGCTGCGCTCGCCGTCGTAGGGCTGCTGGCCGGCGCCGCGCGCCGCGTCGTTGCAGACCTCGTCCAGATAGGTGCACAGCAGGTAGGAAGCGTCCTGGGCCTGTTGCCACTCGCAGCCGGAGGCCGCCAGGCGTTCGCGGTAGAGCTTGAGTTCCAGGCCCAGCTGGGCGCGGATCTGCGCCTGGCTCTCCGCCGCGCCGCCTTGCAGCCGCTGCAATTGCAGCACCGCCGGCAAGGCGTGGGAGATGAAGGGATTGTCCCATTGCGCCTGTTGCAGGCCGGCCTTGAGCAGGCCGCCGCGCGCGCCGGAGCGCTGATAGATCACCGGCGCGTCGTCGGGCTCGGCCTGCGCCCTGCCCGCGCCCGCCGTCGGCGGCGCGGCGGGCGGCAGCGCCAGCGGCAAGGCGTCCAGCGTCTCAGGCTCCGGCTGGGCGTCCAGCGTGGACACTTGCTGGCCCGGCATCAGCAGCGGCAGGTTTTCCAGCCGGCTGCGCATCGCGCCTTCCAGCATGCCGCTGTTCAGGTGCGCGGTGGAGGCCCGGCGAAAGATGGAGGAAAAATTATGCAGCAGATTCATTTAGGTTCACTCTTTCGGCTATTGGGTTTTGAACCTGTTTTACGGTCCCGCGAGCACGCGCTGCAGGCTGCAAACTGGTTCTAAGCAACCTTGCCTTCGCGCAACCCCCAAGCCTCAAACCTCAAGTCCTGGAAGTCCCCGACGATGCGCAGCGCCAGCGCCGAGCCGGCGAAGGCCTGCGCCCAGAACGGGTCGCTGGATTCCACTTCGAAATACACGCTCTGCGCGTAGTACGGCACCTGGCGCGGCGGATTGGGCGCGGGGATCAGGCGCGCGCCCGGCAATTGCAGGTCCACCAGTTTCTGGATCTGCTCCACCGCGCCCAGCTTGGCCTGCTGCGGCAGCAATTGGCGCAGCTTGTCCGCCGGCATCGCCGCGGAGAAGGCGAACACCATCTTCTGCAGCTTCCACTGGCGGTCCACCACGCAGACGTGGACCTGGTCGCCGCGGTCCTCGAACTTCAGCGGCAGCACCGGGGTTTCGATCACCCTGGCCAGCGCGTAGCGCAAGGTGGCGGCCAGCGGCTCGAACCCGGCTTGCAGGTCGTTGTGCTGATAGACGAACTGCCGCTCGGCCAGGGCCTCGTCCACGCCGGGCAGCACGCTGAGGCGGCCCAACAGGCCGATCAGCTCCTGGAACAACAAGGCCGGCGGCAGCGGGTCGAAGGCGTCCAGGTGGGCCAGCCGCATCCGGTATTCGGCGATGCCCTGGCGCAGCATCAGCTCCACCAGATCGGCCAGGCCGCCGCCGGCGGACAGCAGGCGCAAGCCGGCGCTGCCGGCCAGCCGCACTTGCAGCGTGCTTTGCAATTCCTCGATCAGCGCGCGCAGCGTCTGGTGGGCGCGGCTGTCCAGCAGCGGCGGGATGAAGCGCGGGTCCAGCAGCAGGGTCAGCGCGCTGCTGCGCCCGGCCACCCGGGCGAAGGGCAAGGCGGTTTCATCGGCGCGCAATTGCGATTGCCAGCACAGCCGCGTCATCATGCGGCCGGTTTCCAGCGTCAGCCGCCGCGGCGAGCCCGGCGCGTCCAGGCCCACGCTGAGGTCGGGCACTTCGGTGGCGGCGGCGTGGTAGCGCGCGGCGGCCGGCGCGTCGCCGAAGGCCATTTCCGGGCCGCCGCAGCCGGCGGCCGGCAAAGCCAGGCAGGCGATGTCGCCGGCCTGGGCCTCCGAGGTGTCCAGCGGCGCCGGCAAGGGGTCGTGCGCCGGCAGCGCGAACGGGGTGCCGTCCGGCAGCACGCCTTCGGCGGCGCGCAGGCCCAGCCGGCCCAGGCCCAGGCCGTCGCTGTCCACGTCCAGCCGGAAAAAGCCCCAGCCGTGGTTGGAGGTCTGGCGCATCCGCAGGCCGAACTGATGGGCCAGATGGCGTTCCTGCTGCTGAAAATGCTGGGTTTCTATCAACATGCCGTCGCTCCAGGCGACGGGTCCTACCGGCAAAGCGCTCATGGGCTTTCCTCCAGATGGGCGATGGGCGCCTTGCGCGTTTTGCGCCAAGGCTTGCGGCCGGGCTTGGCCGGCGGCGGCGACGCGGCGGGCGCCGCCGCGGAGGCGTCCGCCGGCAAGGGGGCGGGCCGCAGCGCGTCGACGATGCGGCTGCGCTCCAGCAGCACCGCCAGATGGATCAGCTGGCGGCCGTCCACCCGGATGCGCAGCGGCGCGTAGCCGGGCGGCTTGCTGGCGAAGTCCGCGTCCGCCAGCAGCCAGACCGGGTCCGAGCCGGAGGCCGGCAGCAGCACTTGCTGCACCTGATTGGGCGCCACCACGTGGCGGGATTCGGCCGCCACTTCGCGGCCGCGCTGGGCGCAGCTGGAATCCTCCAGCCCGGCCGGCGGCAGCCAGTTGGCCTCCCGCACCACGTACAGGCAGACCTGCACCGGCCGCGGGCCGCCGCCGCTGTTGTTCAGCTGGCCGCCGCCCACCAGGGTGACGTGCAGCTGGCGCGGCCCCTCGTCGCTCCGCGAGGAGAACAGCGAGGAGCAGCCCGCCAGGCCGGCCAGCGCGCACAGCAGCAGCGCGCGCCGGACAAAGGAGAAGGAGGTCATTAGCTCAAGGTCATGGTGATGGTCTGAGAAGGAGCCACCGTCTGCCCGGCGGTGTTCTGGTTATTGGGCAGATTGGTGTCGGTCAGCCGCGTCTGCGGCGCGCCCTGGATCAGCACCTTGCCGGAGCCGGTCACGTGGCGGGACAACGCCGCCACGGTGCCGGAAGCCACGCCGCCCATCGAACCGCCCTCGTCGCCGTGGGTCATCGGGATGATGGTGTTGAGGTTGTGCACCGGGCCGCCGGCGTAAATGATGGTCGGCACATTGGGCACCGCCTCCGGCTTGTTGGCGATATTGGCGTAGGTGGACGGAATCCCCAGCGGCGGGGTCTTGCAGACGTCGGAGGCCGCCAGGGCCATGCCGCCCGCGGAACAATTGGCGAACATCGCGATTCTCCTCAAGCTACGTGAATCTGGCCGGCGTCCAGCTTCAACAGCGAAGCCGAACTCAGCGCCGTGCTCTTGGCGTGCAGCCCCATGTGGCGGTCCGCGTGCAGCAGCAGGCTGCCGCAGTGCGCGGCGTCGGTGCCGCCGATATGGGTCTGCCGCTCCTGTGCCGCGGTGGCGATGGCCTGGGCGCGGCTGTTGAGCTGCCGGCCGTTCAGGCTCAGTTCGCCGTCGGCGCACAGATGCAGCTCGGCGGCGTGCAGCTGCACGCTGGCCGCGCCCAGTTCCAGCCGGCAGACGCCGCCCGGCTGCGGGCGCTCCAGCACGGCCAGCACCCAGCACCCCTCTTCCGACGCAGCCAATTGCACCAGATCGCCGCGCTGCGGCCTCACCAGGCAGCTGAAGGCGGCGCGCGCCTGGCGCAGCGCGCCGGTCGGCAGCCGGACCAGCCATTCGCCGTCTCCCTCGCCTTGGGCGCACACCCGCGCCGGCAGCCATTCCTGGCTGGGGCGCGGCGTCGGCGCGGCCACGCGCAGCGCGCGCAGCACCGGATCGGATTCGGCCGGGGTTTCAGCCCAGGCCAGGGCGCTCTCTTGCATCCATGTCATCATGCGGCTCCTCTAGGTCCGGGCTGCGCCTGTTGCCGCCAGGCCCGGTCTTGCTCAAGTTTGCTATCGTCGAACAGCGCGCCGGCGGTGTCCGCCGCGCTCCATGCGCCGCGCGGCTGGCCTATCAGCCTGCCGCCGCGGCAATCGCAGCCGGACAGCTTCACCGACTGCAGCGCGGCGCCGCTGGCGTCCAGCCCGCGCAAATTGGCGCCGGACAGATTGACCTGTTCCAGCCGCGCCTGCCGCAGCGACAGCCGCGGCGCGCTCAATTGCTCGAAGGCGCAGTCCTCCAGCCGCGCGCCGTCGAACAGGGCCTGCTCCAGATCGGCCTCGCGCGCTTGCACCCGCCGCAGCCGGGCCTGGTCGAAACTGGCGCCGGCAAGACGGCTGGCGCGGATGGCGCCGCCGTTCCAGACGCTGTGCGACCAGGCCGCCTGGCGCAGCTCGCAGTGGTCCAGCGCCATATGCTCCAGCTCGCAATCTATCCAGCGCGCGTTCAGGCCCCGGCAGGCGCTCAGCGCCACGCGCCGCGCCCGGCTCTGGCCGTGGATGAAGTTGCGCAGCTCCGCGCCTTCCACGCTGAAACCGTCCAGCTGATTGCGGATCCAGGCGCTGTCCGACCAGCGCCCGCCCTGCAACTGCCACTCGCGCAGCCGGCAATCGACGAAGGAGCCGTGCGCGCTGCGCACATCGCTCAGCCGCCAATCGGCCGCGTCCAGCTCCACGCAGGAAAAGTCGCGCTGCCGCCCGCCGCGCCATTGGGCCCCGGACGCGCTCACCCGCTGCCAGCCCACCCGTTCCAGCTCGCATTCGTCCCAAACGCAGTCGATGAACTGGCTGTCGGCGCAGCCCAGCTCGCGCCAGACGCAGCGTTCGAAACGGTTGGCCTCGAAACGGCAGTTGACGAAGCGGACCTCCTCGAAGCGGCACCGCTGCCAGTGAACGCCTTCGAAACGGCAGTCGATGTAGACGGCGCGGTTCAGCGTCGCCGCCGGCGGCGCGTCGAAACGCAGCCCCTCCACCACCGCCGGCAACTGTCCGGCCAGCTCCCGCAAGACCTCCTCTCCCGCCGCGCTCATGGCGCCCTCCTCGGCCAGTCCTGGCGTCCGGTTTCCAGATTGCCTCTCCAGCCGCCGCCGGACGGCGGCCGCATCCAGGCGGTTTTGGCGTCGATCAGATTGCAGCCCTCCATCCGGCTGTCCTCCAGGCTTGCGCCGTAGAACAGCGCGTCCTTCAAGGCGCAGGCCTCGAAGCGGGCGCGCGTCAGATCGGCGTGGGTGGCGTTGAGGCCGTCCAGCGCGCAGCCCCGCCACAGCGAATCCGGCGCCCGCAGCCGCTGAGCGTGCAGCTGCGGGCAGGCGCAGTGCTCCATCCGCAGCTGCGCCGCGTCCAGTTCCTGCCAGCTGCACGACAGCAGTTCGCAGTCTTCCAGCCGCGCCTGGCGCAGCGAGCTGCCGTGCGACACCACGCCGAAGCGTTGCTGGCAGCGCTGCCAGACGCTGGCGGACAAATCGGTGTCCAGCGCGCTGAACTTCAGCAGCCGGCATTGCCGCCAGCCGCTGCGCGGCAGCTGGCATTCCACCAGTCCCAGGCCGTCGGCCTGCAGTCCGGTGAAGCGCCAGTCCTCGGCGCGCACCCGGCACCAATTGACCTGATCCCAGCGCAGCTGGCCGATCCGGCCGCCGGCGCCGCCCTCGCCCTGCACGGTGACCGCGCGCCAGGCGCCGCCGTTGACCGCGATGTCGTCCAGCCGGCAATCCTCTATGCCCAGCTGCGCCAGCTCCACGCCGTTCCAGACGCTGGCGCCCAGATTGCAGCGGTTCAAGCCGCCGCCGCTCCAGCGCACCGCTTCCAGCACGGCGCCGGCCAGCGAGCAATCGACGAACTGCACCTGCTCCAGCCGGCATTGCCGCCAGCGGCCGTGATCCAGCTTGCAGCGTTCGAAGCGGACCTGGTTCAGTTCGCGGCCGTCGATGACCAGGCCGCTCAGATCGGCGTCGCGTATGGTCAGCTCGCTCCAGGGGCCGCGCTCGCTTTGCAGCCGCGCGCGCCAGTCTTCCTCGTCGGCCGCCGCCTGCGGCAGGCCGGCCAAGGCGTTTTCATTGGCGCGGACAAAGGACTGCAGCCGGCTTTGCGCCGCCTGCGCCTCGCGCAAATCCTCGCGGTTCTGTTCCAGCCGCGCGCGGATCTCGGCGCGATCGCGCGGCGGCGGCGCGAAGCGCGGATGGTCGGCGGAGTCCAGGATCTGTTCCCAGACCCAGCCGCGCGCGGGATCCGGCATCAGCGCGTGATCGGCCAGCAAGAGCGGGTCCTGGTCGTCCAGCCGCGCGCGGCGCTCGGCGAAGGCGGCAAGCTCCGCCGGCCGCTCCGGCTCGGCGGCGTCCTTGAAGCCCAGCGCCAGCCGGCCGACGCTGTCGTCCAGCACGTAATCCAGCGGCAGGAAGCCGTTCCACCACATCACCCCCAGATCCGCGTCCGGCAGCAGCCATACGGTTTGCAGCCTCAGTTCCGGGCGCTCGTCCAGCGGGCCGTCGCCGCGCCCGGCCAGCAGCAGCGGCCGCAGGGCCGGCAAGCGGCCCTGAAGCTCGCCGCCGCGAAAACCGCTGAGCGCGTACGGCGCTTGCGCCGGCCAGCAAGCTTGCTCCGACCATTGGTCCGGCGCCGCCTGCTGGAAGAAGCGCAGATCGGTGGCCGCCGGCCAGCCCATATGGCTGCCGTCCTCCGCCATTGCCTGCGGCGAGCCGGCGAAGCGCGGCTGCCATTGGCGGCGTTCCGGCCAGTCGCTGCCCAGCGGCCCCATCGCCGCCAGCGGCGCCGGGCTCACGCTCAGGCCGCGGACCCGTTGCAAGGGCGGGGCCGCGTGGCGTTGGCCGAAAGGGTTTTCGCCCTGCAGGCCGGCGGCGGCCTGACGCGGGTCCAGCGCCAGGCTGGCCTCGGCGCGGCCGCCGTCCACGCGCGGCCGCGCCCGGCAACTCGCGATCTTGCGCACGCCGCCCAGCTCGGCCTCGGCCAGCCAGTCCAGCGCGCCGGCGCCGGCCGCCGGGCCGCGATAATGCGCGCTGCCCAGCAACAGCCATTCGGCGCGCAGCTTGGGCATGGCCGGCTCGAACAGCGGCAGCGCCGGCTCCGCGGCCTTGATCGCCTCCCAGCACGCGGCCTCGTGCGCCAGGATGAAGGGATCGCTCAGGCGGAAGCCGACGCCGACGCCGACGCGCAACATGGCTTGAGCGCCGATCTGGGTGCGCGACGAGGACACGAGCGCCGCCTGGGGTTTGATATGACGCAAGGGCATCAGCTTTTGACCTCCATGCCGACTTTTTTCAGATCCACGCCGGTGTCCGAGTAGGACGCGCCGGTGTAGGAGTATTTGAAACCGGTGGTGGAGTTGCTGAAGCCGGTGCTGCTGACCTCAGACCCCACCGAACTGATGCTGGAACCGGTGGTGGACATCTTGCTGCCCACCGCCTTGGTCTCGGAACCCGTCATCGAGGTATCGCTGCCCACCAACTTGACCGAAGCGCCGGTGGTGGACACCGAACAGCCGGTGACGCCGACGTCGGACCCGGTGGTGGACATCTTGCTGCCGGTCACGCTGGTGGACGAGCCGGTGGTGGACATCGAGGTGCCGGTGATGCTGACCGAGGAACCGGTGTCCGACATCGAGGTGCCGGTCACGCTCTTGGAGGTGCCGGTCACCGACATCTTGCTGCCGGTGACGCTGGTGGAGGTGCCGGTATAAGAGGACGACACCCCGGTCATGCTCTGCGACATGCCGGTGGCCGACACGCTGGTGCCGGTCATCGAGGTGGAAATGCCGGTCATG
The DNA here is from genome assembly GCF_021496765.1 of Chromobacterium sp. Beijing. Classification (NCBI taxonomy): domain Bacteria; kingdom Pseudomonadati; phylum Pseudomonadota; class Betaproteobacteria; order Neisseriales; family Chromobacteriaceae; genus Chromobacterium; species Chromobacterium sp. Beijing. The sequence continues at coordinate 1,356,951 of NZ_CP053750.1, read as the reverse complement.
CCCTGCGAGGTGCCGGTCACCGAGGTGCGCGTGCCGGTCAGGCTGGTGGACACGCCGGTAAAACCGGTGGACACCCCGGTGAAACCGGTGGAAATGCCGGTGAAGCTGGTGGAGACGCCGGTAAAACCGGTGGACACCCCGGTAAAGCCGGTGGAGACGCCGGTGAAGCTGGTGGACGCCCCGGTGAAACTGGTGGACAGGCCGGTGAAGCTGGTGGATACCCCGGTGAAGCTGACCGACAGGCCGGTGAAGGACACCGACACCCCGGTGAACTTGATCGACGCGCCGGTGACCGAGGTCGACGTGCCTTTCACATCGATGTTCTGGTCCTGGCCCACCGCCTCCGAGCTGTTGCGCTCGGTGGTCTGCTGCATGTCCCGCTCGGCGTGCACCATCACCCGCTCCGCGCCGCGCTGGTCGTCGAAGGTGATCTGACTGGCGTTGCTGTAACGGCCCTGCTTCAAGGAGCGCGTGACCAGACCGGTGTAGCGGATGTCTTTCGGCAGGTCGTAAGGCGTCGGATTGTCGCCGTTGTAGACAATGCCGGTGATCATCGGCCGGTCCAGATCGCCGTCCACATAGGTGACCAGCACCTCCTGGCCCACCCGCGGCATGGCCAGCACGCCCCAGCCCTTGCCGGCCCAGGCTTGCGACACCCGGATCCAGCACGAGGCGTCTTCTTCCTGGGTCTTGTAACGGTCCCAGTGGAAGTGCACGCGGATGCGGCCCAGCTTATCGGTATGCACTTCCGCGTTCACCGGCCCCACCACGGTGGCGCTCTGGATGCCGGGCAGGATGGGCTTGGCCGTCAGCCGCAGCGGCCGGAACGGACGGTCGTCCGCCATCGCCCGGAACACGGCCATCACATTGCGGCCCTGGCCGCTGCTGTCCGGCCCGTCCTGCAAGAAAGTCAGCTGGCTGGCGGTCACGTAGTAGCGGCGGTTGCGCGCCGCGTCCGGGTGGCCGTCCAGCTTGAAGGCGCCGCCGGTGGCCAGGCCGCGGGCGTTGGCGGTGCCGGTGAGCTGGTGGGAATCCGCCTGCAAGGCCTCCAGCCGCAGCCGCGCCAGCCGGTCGCCGCCGGCCTGATCGCTATAGCCGGCGCCGTAGTCGTAATGCTCCAGCCGGATGCCGTCCAGGCTGGCTTGCGCCTCCTGGGCGTCGCTGTCCAGCCGGTTGGACGGCGCGTGGTAGTCGAAATCGCGCAGCGCGACATTGGTCGGCCGTACCCGCCGCCCGCGTTGCAGCCGCTGCACGCCTTCGCGGCCCGGCACCGGACGGAATTCGTCGCCGTCCGGCAGGAAACGCAGCAGGCCGTAGCCGGCGGCCAGATCGTCGAAACGCTGGGTGTCGGACAGCACCACCACATGACGCTCCGGCTGGTGCTCGATCCAGAAGTAAATGCCCTCGTCCTCCAGCAGCCGCTTGACGAAGTTGAGGTCGGTCTCCAGGAACTGCACGCAGTATTCTCGCGGCTCGTAAGCGTGCTCCAGCTCGAAACGGAAGTCCGGCCGCTGATGCTCGCCGAAGACCTGCTCGACGATCTGCGGCACCGTCAGCTGCTGGAACACGCGGCAGTTCTGGTTCTCCGCCAGGAAGGACAGCCAGCTGCCCAGCTCCAGCGTGTAGGTGTAGCTGTCCTGGGTCTGGCCGCTGTCGTAGCCGCCCAGCACCTGGCAATGGAAAGGCCGGACGCCCTCGTCGCCCAGGTCGATGTCCACCGTCAGCCGCGAGCCGAGCAGCCCGTCCAGGTCCAGCGCCGGGTCGGCGCAGGCGATGTCGAGCTGGTAACTGGGCTCCTGCGACAGGCGTTCGTCCGCCTTGAAGCTCAACGCGACGCTGTCCGCGTCCAGCAAGGGCTGTGCAGTTCGATCAAGCGCATCTCCGCTCTCCTTTCCCGTGTCCAAGCCTGCGCCGCGTCATCAGCTTTTCACCTGCATGCCCAGCTTCTTCAAATCCACGCCGGTGTCCGAATAGGACGCGCCGGTGTAGGAATAGCTGACCCCGGTGGTGGAGCAGCTGGAGCCGGTGCTGGACACGCTGGAACCGGTGCTGCTGACCGAGGAACCGGTGGTGGACATGCTGGAGCCGGTGACCCCGGTGGACGAGCCGGTGACCGAGACCGACGAGCCGGTGACACTGGCGGAAGCGCCGGTGGTGGACACCGAGCAACCGGTGACGCTGGCGGACGAGCCGGTGGTGGACATCGAGGTGCCGGTGACGCTGGTGGACGAACCGGTGGTGGACATCGAAGTGCCGGTGATGCTGGTGGACGAGCCGGTGTCCGACATCGAGGTGCCGGTCACGCTCTTGGAGGTGCCGGTGACCGAGGTGCTGGTCCCGGTGACGCTGGTGGAGGTGCCGGTATAAGAGGAGGACACCCCGGTCATGCTCTGCGACATGCCGGTGGCCGACACGCTGGTGCCGGTCATCGAGGTGGAAATGCCGGTCATGCTCTGCGAGGTGCCGGTCACCGAGGTGCTGGTGCCGGTCAGGCTGGTGGACACGCCGGTAAAGCTGGTGGACACCCCGGTGAAACCGGTGGAAATGCCGGTGAAGCTGGTGGACACGCCGGTAAAACCGGTGGACACCCCGGTGAAGCCGGTGGAGACGCCGGTAAAGCTGGTGGACACCCCGGTGAAACTGGTGGACAGGCCGGTGAAGCTGGTGGATACCCCGGTGAAGCTGACCGACAGGCCGGTGAAGGACACCGACACCCCGGTGTAGCTGATCGAGGCGCCGGTGACCGAGGTGGAGGTGCCCTTGACCGAGGTGTTCTTGTCCTGGCCCACCGCCTCCGAGCTGTTGCGCTCGGTGGTCTGCTGCATGTCCCGCTCGGCGTGCACCATCACCCGCTCCGCGCCGCGCTGGTCGTCGAAGGTGATCTGACTGGCGTTGCTGTAACGGCCCTGCTTCAAGGAGCGCGTGACCAGACCGGTGTAGCGGATGTCTTTCGGCAGGTCGTAAGGCGTCGGATTGTCGCCGTTGTAGACAATGCCGGTGATCATCGGCCGGTCCAGATCGCCGTCCACATAGGTGACCAGCACCTCCTGGCCCACCCGCGGCATGGCCAGCACGCCCCAGCCCTTGCCGGCCCAGGCTTGCGACACCCGGATCCAGCACGAGGCGTCTTCTTCCTGGGTCTTGTAACGGTCCCAGTGGAAGTGCACGCGGATGCGGCCCAGCTTGTCGGTATGCACTTCCGCGTCCACCGGCCCCACCACGGTGGCGCTCTGGATGCCGGGCAGGATGGGCTTGGCCGTCAGCCGCAGCGGGCGGAACGGACGGTCGTCCGTCATCGCCCGGAACACGGCCATCACATTGCGGCCCTGGCCGCTGCTGTCCGGCCCGTCCTGCAAGAAAGTCAGCTGGCTGGCGGTCACGTAGTAGCGACGGTTGCGCGCCGCGTCCGGGTGGCCGTCCAGCGTGAAGGCGCCGCCGGTGGCCAGGCCGCGGGCGTTGGCGGTGCCGGTGAGCTGGTGGGAATCCGCCTGCAAGGCCTCCAGCCGCAGCCGCGCCAGCCGGTCGCCGCCGGCCTGATCGCTATAGCCGGCGCCGTAGTCGTAATGCTCCAGCCGGATGCCGTCCAGGCTGGCTTGCACCTCCTGGGCGTCGCTGTCCAGCCGGTTGGACGGCGCGTGGTAGTCGAAATCGCGCAGCGCGACATTGGTCGGCCGCACCCGCCGCCCGCGTTGCAGCCGCTGCACCCCTTCGCGGCCCGGCACCGGACGGAATTCGTCGCCGTCCGGCAGGAAGCGCAGCAGGCCGTAGCCGGCGGTCAGATCGTCGAAGCGCTGGGTGTCGGACAGCACCACCACATGACGCTCCGGCTGGTGCTCGATCCAGAAGTAAATGCCCTCGTCCTCCAGCAGCCGCTTGACGAAGTTGAGGTCGGTCTCCAGGAACTGCACGCAGTATTCGCGCGGCTCGTAAGCGTGTTCCAGCTCGAAACGGAAGTCCGGCCGCTGATGCTCGCCGAAGACCTGCTCGACGATCTGCGGCACCGTCAGCTGCTGGAACACGCGGCAGTTCTGGTTCTCCGCCAGGAAGGACAGCCAGCTGCCCAACTCCAGCGTGTAGGTGTAGCTGTCCTGGGTCTGGCCGCTGTCGTAGCCGCCCAGCACCTGGCAGTGGAAAGGCCGGACGCCCTCGTCGCCCAGGTCGATGTCCACCGTCAGCCGCGAGCCGAGCAGCCCGTCCAGGTCCAGCGCCGGATCGGCGCAGGCGATGTCGAGCTGGTAACTGGGTTCCTGCGACAGGCGTTCGTCCGCCTTGAAGCTCAACGCGACGCTGTCCGCGTCCAGCAAGAGGCTGTGCAATTCGATCAAACGCATGCGGTTTCTCCCGGGGCGGCGGATTCGGCCGGCGCGGCCGGCGGCAGCGGCACGCCCTCCCCGTCGTCGAAAATCAGTTCCAGTTTTTCGGCGGCGCTCAGGCGCACGCTGTGCAGGGCGCGGTCGGCGGCGCGCGCTTCCAGTACGCCGCGGGCGATGGCCGGCATCACCCGCTGGCGCAATAGATCGCCCACCGCGCGGCCGCTGGCCGGGTGCCTGGCCACCGCTCGGGCGATCCAGTCCGCGGCCTCGGCGTCGGCGCGCCAGTCCAGGCCGTTGGCGCTCAAACGCTGGCCGATGTCGTCCAGGGCCTGGCGCGCGATGCCGGCCAGCGCCGGCTCGCCCAGCGGCCGGAAGGCCACCACCCGCATCCGCGCCAGCAAAGCCGGCGCGAAACGGCGCTGCAAGCGTTCGCGCGCCAGCGCGTCCAGCCGGGACTGAGAGACTTCGGGCTCGGCGGCGCAGGCGGCCTCGATCTCGGCGTCGCCCAGATTGCTGGTCAGCAGGATCAGGCAGTTGCGGAAATTGATGTGCCGCCCCTCGCCGTCCTCCATCCAGCCCTGATCGAACACCTGGTAGAACATTTCGTGCACGTCCGGATGGGCGCGGTCGAACTCGTCCAGCAAGAGCACGCTGTAAGGTTTTTTGCGCACCGCCTCGGTCAGGCGGCCGCCTCGGCCGTAGCCGACATAGCCCGGCGGCGCGCCCTTCAGCGTGGACACGGTGTGGGCTTCCTGGAATTCGTTCATATTGAAGCGCAAGAGATTGCGTTCGCCGCCGAACAGCGCCTGCGCCAGCTCGGCCGCGGTCTGGCTCTTGCCGGTGCCGGTGGGGCCGGCCAGCAGCATCACCGCCATCGGCCGCCGCGGATCGCCCAGGCCGGAGTGCGCCACTTGCAGCGCCTCCACGATGGCGTCCAGCCCGCTTTCCTGGCCCTGGATGCGCTGGTTCAGCCCTTCGCGCAGCGCCATCAGCCGCCGCGCCTCGTCCTGAGCCATCTGGGTGACCGGCACCTGGGTCCATTCCGACAGCACTTCGGCGATGGCCTGCGCGTCCACCCACGGCCGCACCAGCCGTTCGGCCCCGCTCAGGGCCTCGGCCCGCTCCGGATCGGCGCCGCCCGTTTCCAGATCCTCCAGCCAGGCGCCCACCTCGGCGCGCTGCTCGCTCAGGGCCGCGTCCAGCGCGTCGGCGCGCGCGGCGGTTTCCTCGCGCTCCCTTTCCAGTTCCGCGCCGTCCGCCGGCGCGGCCAGGCCCAGCCGCGCGTCGCTGGCGCGCCAGCTCAGCGCCTGCTCCAGCGTCATCGCGTGATGGCGCAGCCGGTCCAGCGCCGCCGGCTGGCAGCTCTGGCTCATCGCCACCCGCGCGCAAGCGGTGTCCAGCAGGCCGATGGCCTTGTCCGGCAGCTGCCGCGACGGCAGATAGCGGCGCGACAGCGTCACCGCGGCGCGCAAGGCGGCGTCGACGATGCGCACGCCGTGATGGCCGGCGAAGCGCGGCGCGATCATGCGCAGCATGTCCACCGCGGTGTCGTCGTCGGGCTCGTCCACGGCCACGGTCTGGAAGCGGCGCACCAAGGCGGCGTCCGGCTCGATGAACTGCTTGTATTCCGACCAGGTGGTGGCGGCCACCATGCGCAGCTGGCCGCGCGCCAGCATCGGTTTGATCAGATTGGCGGCGTCGCCGGTGCCGGCGTTGCCGCCGGCGCCGATCAGGGTGTGGGTTTCGTCGCAGAACAGGATGACGGGCGCCGGCGCGGCGATCACCGCGTCTATCACCGAGCGCAGCCGCTGTTCGAACTCGCCGCGCGCGCCGGCGCCGGCCTGCAGCCTGGCCACGTCCAAGGCCCATATCTGCGCGCCGCGCAGGCCCGGCGGCACTTCGCCGCGATGGATGCGCTGGGCCAGCGCCTCCGCCACCGCGGTTTTGCCGACGCCGGCCTCGCCCACCAGGATGGGATTGTTCTGCCGCCGCCGCGACAACACGTCGATCACCGCGCGCAATTCGGCGTCGCGGCCTATCACCGGGTCCAATTCGCCGGCCGCCGCCTGATCGCTCAGGCTGACCGCCCATTGCCGCAGCACCGCGGCCGGATCGGCGGCTTCGCCTGCGGCCCCTGGGCGGCGGTTCCGGCGGGCGCGTCGGCCGCTTCCGGCCAGGCGCCGGCCAGCGCCTCGTAACGCGCGACGATATCGTCCAGCGACAGCTTGGCCAGCGCCTGGCCGATGCGATGCTGCAGCCAGCGCCGCGTCGGCTCCTCGTCCAGCCAGGCCAGCAAGAGATGGCCGCTGCGCACCTTGGCGGCCGGCGCGGCCACCTGGCTCCAGCTGATGGCCGGCGCCACGCTGCGCTCCAGCGCCGGCGAAATGTCGCGCAGCGATTCGCCGCCGGCCTCGGCGGCGTCCAGCGCCTTGCCCACGCGTTGCAAAGCGGCGGCCGGCTCGCAGTCCAGCGCCTCCAGCAAGAGCGCGACGTCGCCGCCGCCGCGGCGCAGCAGGCAAAGCAGCCAATGATCTAGGTCCACCAGCGCGTGCCGGCGCGAGCGCCCCAGGGCGGTGGCTTCCACCAAGGTGTCGTATGCGGTTGGGCCTAAGCGGCCGAAAATGCGTTCTCGGTTCACAGCGGATCCTGGAAAGATTCATACACGGTGAGAGTCCGGAGCGAGACGCCGGGGCGGGACCATGCGTCCACCCCAGGCGCATGCGCCCCACCTTGCCTGCCAGTTCCGGCCGGGTGCGGATCTGGACCTTGATGACCGGGGCGGCCCGGCCATCGGCGAAATCTGCGGCGACGGCGAACATCGCCAGCACCGCGGGCGCGCCGCGCCGCCAGCGGGAAAACTCGGCGGCGTCGATCGGCCCTATGGTGATGTCCAGCGCGTGCTGGGCGTCCCAGATCCGGCTGCCCACGCGCCAGCTCCCCAGCCGGCGCGGCCCGCCTGCGCCTTCCCGCAGCGGAATCCAGCGGCCCTGGCGCGGCGACAAGCGCACCGGCGCGCCGAAATAGCCGGCCAGGATTTTCTGCAAGTCCGCCAGCGAGCGGCGCGGCGCGTGATAAGCGCCGGGATGGCTGCGCCGGCAGGCGGCGGCGTGCGGGTCCAGCAGCGGCTCCGCCTCCGGCGCGGCGCCGGCCAGCGCGGACACGCGCTCGGCGAAGGGATGGCGGCCGCGCTCGTAGCCCAGCGCCGGATGCATCGCCGCGCGGGCGGCGTAGTGCAGCCAGGCCAGATCGCCGCAGGCCAGGTTGACGAAGCGTTCGAAGGCGGCGTTGCGTTCCAGCCGGCGCTCGTGCAGCGCGTGCTCGGTGATGTGCAGCGGCAAGGGCCCGTAGGGCGCGAACAGGCCGAAATGGCGGCAGACCACGCTGACGCGCGGCGCGGCGTCGTCCTCCGCCTCTTCCACCTTCACCCCGCTGATCTCGCTGCTGGCGAAGTGCATGTCGGCGGCCTGTTCCAGGCCCAGCCAGTCCGGCCGGCGCCGCAGCCGGCCCGCCGCGGCGGCGTCCGGCAGCCGCCATTGCCAGGTTTCCACGCGGCGCATCAGTTCGAAGAAGGTGCGCTGCGGCTTAAGCTCCCGGATCATCTGCTGTCGTTTCATTGCAGTTCTCCGTCCGCGCGTTGGGTGTTGCCGTGCCGGCTGACCGGTTCGCCGTCCAGCCTCAGGCTGACCTCGATGCCGTCGTTGAGCGTGACCGCCTGGGCCAGCGCCTGGGCCAGCAGCCGGCCGAACAGCCAGCCGCCGCGGTCCGCGTGCATCACGGCGGCGATATCGATGTCCACCAGGGAGGCGCGCACCAGGGCCTGCGGCGAACCGCGGCCGGCGGGCAGGAAGCCGGCTTGCAGATGCGCGGCCTTCAGGCTGTCTATGCGCTGGCGGTCCAGCGCCAGTTCCGGCTGCGCGGCCAGCCGCAGCTGCTCCGCCAGCCGCGCGGCGATGTCCTGACGGCCGGCGCCGCGCAGGCTCAACGGGTTCTGGCCGATATGGGCCACCGCCTGCCAGCAGCGCTCCAGGTCCGGAATCGGCCGCGGCGCGCTGGCCGGCCACAGGCACTCCAGCCGCGCCACCGCGCCGCCCTCGGCGCGCAGCTCCGCCGCCGGCAGGTCTTCCGGCCGCCAACCGCGGTCCGCCACCAGCGCGCGCCCGGTCAGGGTGGCGATGTCGTCCAGGCCCAGATCGCCGGCGCAGGCGGAAATGGTGATCAGATCATGGCTGCCCAGCGCGTCCGGGCGCGCCTGGCGCGGCCCTCGCTTTGCAGCGCCGGCTCGCGGCGCAGCGAATAGCGCGCCGCCGCCGGGGCGCTCTGGTAGCCGCCGGCGTCCAGCGCCGGCCGCACCTCCCGCGAGCGGCCGTTGCTGTCGCAGACATTGATTTCCAGCAAGCGCCACAGGTGGTGTTCGGCCGGCCGCATCCGGTCCACCGGAATCCATTGCTCGGTCTGGTTCGGATCGTAGGGCACCGGGTCCAGGCGCTTGGGATAGAGATTGATCGCCGGGGTGGCGAACAGGCGGAACTGGCCGGCGTCCACCTCGCCTATCAGGTCCAGCGGCGCCTGGCGCAAGGCCAGGATCAGCTCGAAGCCGCGCGCCGACGGCGCCCGCGCCGCCAAGGCCGCCAGCGCGTCCAATTCCACGCTGAGCAGCCGCGCCGGCTGGGCGAAGTATTCGCGCAGCAAGCGCAAGCCCGGCAAGCCGCCCGCCTCGGCCGGCAGCAGGGCCTCGCCCTCGTCGGCGGCGGACAGGCGCAGGCCGCCAAGCGGCAACTCCAGCAGGACTTCGCCGCCGCGGCCGTCGTCGGCCGTCGCGTACCAGGCGCCGACGTCGGCCAGCATCGCGCGGTGCAGCGCGTAAGCGCGCGGCAGATCGCCGGCCAGGCTCAGGTGCAGCGGCTTGGCGCCGCCCTCCGTCGCGGCCAGATCGCCCAGCGACACCGTGCCCTCCAGTTTAAAGCTCAGGCGCAAGGCGGCCTGGGACGAGGCCAGCCGCCGCGCCAGCTCGGCGGACAGCCGGGTCAGGCCGCGGCCGCACTCCGCCCGCTCCAGCCGCAGCGGCAGCAGGGTCACCTCGCGCCCGGTGGCGAAGGTGATGGGCCGGGTCGAACCCGGCAAGGTCGCCTGGATCAGGGTGCCACGCGGCAGGCTGCGGCCGCGGAAGGCTTCCGGCGAGGCGAAGTCCGGATGGAAGGCGAAGCTGCTGATCGCCGGCGTGGCGCTCAGATACAGCGGGCAGACCTGGGCCAGCGCCTGGCGCGCGAATTCCGCGCACTCCAGATCCAGCCGGGTCTGCACCCGGGCGGACAGAAAGGCCACGCCCTCCAGCAGGCGCTCGACGAAGGGATCGGCGACCGAGTTCGGCCGCAGGCCGAGCGCCGGGGCGATCTGCGGATGCTCGCGGGCAAAACGCGCGCCGGCCTCGCGCAGATGGCGCAATTCATTATTGTAGTGATCGAGGAAATTCATCCGGCCGCCCCGCCTCCGCGGCGCGCGGCAGGCCGAAATAACCGTCCAGATAATCCAGCGTCAGGCTGAGCCGCAGCGCTTCGCCGCCGTCGCGGGTCACCGCGGCCACATCGAAATACAGCAGCTGCCGCGCCTGCGGCCCGCTGCCGGCGCGCGCGCTCACTTCCAGCCGTTCCGGGTCCAGCCGCGGCTCGAAGCGGCGGATGGCGTCGCGGATGTGGGCGCTGACGCGCGCCGGGTCGATCCGGCTCGACTTTCTCTCCGCCAGCGGCGGCCGTCCGTAATTCCACACCGAAGTCTCCAGCTGGCTGCCCGCCGCCAGCGGCAGGCGCGCGCCGCGCAGCGCGGCGTTCATCAAATGCGCCAGATCGCGCGCGATGCTGGCGGCGAGCGTCTCGCGCCCTGCGCGGGCGGACAGTTGGTCGAATAATCGTGGCGTCATGGCTGCCCGGCGCCGCCTGGGCGACGCCGTCCCGATAGAGAGGAAAGAAGGCCGGAAAGTCCCGGCTCATAGTGCTTAAACGGCTGCGTTCAGCTTCAGGTCGTAACCCGCCTTGATCACCGCGCCCATGGTTCCGTCATTGCGCTGTTCGCGGTATTCGAACTCGATCTTGGCGAAGTTGATCTTGATCTCGTCGGTGGGCAGCACGCTTTCCACATCGCCGCTGCCGTGGCCCATGATGGCGTACGGCATATTGCCCAGCGTGCGGAAGGAGGACACCAGACCGCTGGCGAAGGTGATGATCATGAAGTCCTGCTGGCCGTTGCCGGACTTGCGGCAGATCAGCTTGGCGCGCGGGATGTGTTCGCCGGTGGCGCACATCAGGAACAGCTTGGGCGAGGCCTTGTTCGAGACCATGCGGAACTCGAAGTCCTTCATTTCCACCTTGCCGGCGCCGCCGCCGCTGCCGAAGCCCCATTTGCCCGAGTTCTCCTCGGCCCATTGCCAGCTCTGGATCTGGATCAGGCCCGAGTACTGCTGGTCAGTTGATTCCCCTCGACTCCTTCAATCTGCAGAAAGTAGTCAACCAATGCATTTGCCATGTTGCGATACTCCGAAAAAAAGTGATGGACAAGCCAGACCTGAAACGGAATGCAAGCGCCGGGGCGACTCAGGTCGTTCCCGCCCGCGCCAAACCGGCCGCCGTCAGCTCTTGCTCAAGCCTTGCTTAAGCTAAGCGCGGCGGTGAATGAACGGGCTATCGGAAGCGAGCCGCGCGCTAGCGAGCCCCCTCCTGCTTGGCCGACGGCAGCTTGGAAACCAGCCGCAGCGACACGGTCAAGCCTTCCAGCTGGAAGTGCGGCCGCAGGAAGAACTGGGCGCGGTAGTAGCCGGGGTTGTCCGGCAGCTCGTCCACCAGCACCTCGGCCGCGGACAGCGGGCGCTTGGATTTGGTGACCTCGCTGGAAATGCTGGGATCGCCGTCCACGTAGTTCATCAGCCAATCGTTGAGCCAGCGCTGAGTGTCTTCCCGCGATTTGAAGGAGCCGATCTTGTCGCGCACGATGCACTTCAGGTAATGAGCGAAGCGGCAAGTGGCGAAGATATAAGGCAGACGCGAGGACAGATTGGCGTTGGCGGTGGCGTCGTCGTCCTCGTACACCGCCGGCCGGTGCACGGTCTTGGCGCCGATGAAGGCCGCCATGTCCGAGTTCTTGCGGTAAACCAGCGGCATCAGGCCGGATTCGGACAGCTCGTGCTCGCGGCGGTCGGAGATGGCGATCTCGGTGGGGCAATGCAGCTCCACTTCCTTGTCCTGCGAGGGCAGCACGAATTTGGGCAGCACCTCCACCGCGCCGCCGGACTCCACGCCGCGGATCTTGGTGCACCAGCCGTAGGTGCTGAAGGCGCGGGTGATGTTGGCGGCCATCGCGTAGGCGGAATTGGCCCAGCAAAAATCGCTGGCGCGGTTGGGGTCCACCTTCTCCTCGAAGCCGAACTCCTCTATCGGCTGGGTCTTGGGCCCGTAAGGCACCCGCGCCAGGAAGCGCGGCAAGGTCAGCGCCAGGTAGCGCGAATCGTTGCTTTCCCGCAGCCGGCGCCAGAACGCGTATTCGGTGGCGGTGAAGATCTTGGACACGTCGCGCGGATTGCCCAGCTCGCTCCAGTCGTCCATCTGCAACAAGCTGGGCGCGGCGGCGGAGATGAAAGGCGTGTGCGCGGCGGCGGCGATCTTGGACATCTCGGTCAGCAAGGCCACGTCCTGCGCGCTGTGGTCGAAGTGATAATCGCCCACCAGGCAGCCGAAGGGCTCGCCGCCGAACTGACCATACTCCTGCTCGTAAATCATCTTGAAGATGGGACTCTGGTCCCAGACCACGCCCTTGTAGCGGCGCAGGGTCTTGCCCAGCTCTTTCTTGGAGACGTTCAGGTAGCGGATTTTCAGATTCTCGGTGGTGTCGGTGTTGGACACCAGGTAGTGCAGGCCGCGCCAGGCGCCTTCCAGTTTTTGGAAGTGCTCGTTGTGCAAGACCAGGGTCAGCTGTTCCGAAATCTTGCGGTCCAGCTCGGCCACCAATTGCTCCACCGTCTGCGCCACATCCTCGCGCACCACCACCCGGCTGCGGCGCGCATAGGCCAGCAAGGTCTGCACCGCGCTTTGCACCGCCTCGGCGGCTTCATTGGTGCGCGGCCGGAACGAGCGGCGCAGGATGTCCTTCAGGCCGTCGTCCACCGTGGTTTCGGTCTGGCCGGCCGCGGCCGGCGCCTGCATCTCGGCATGGGTGCTCATCTCGCCTCCCCGTCGGCCTGGGCCGCCTCGCCCGCCGCGGCGTCGTCCGCGGGCAGATGCAGGTCCTTCAGCAGCTGCTCGATCAACTCCTCGGCCGCCACCTTGCCGTCCATATAAGTCAACAATTCCTTCAACTGGCTGCGCGCGTCCAACAGCACCGCCAGCTCGGGGATTTTCTTCACCACCTCGGCCGGCTCGAAGGACTCCATGGAGTCGAAGCTCAAGTCGATCGGGATCAAGGTTCCGTCATCGGTGATCACGTTCTTCACGTGGTAGCTGAGTTCCGGCGCGATCTGCGCCATCCGCAAGTCGAAGTTCTCCACGTCGATCTCGGTGAAACGGCGGTCCTCCACCGCGCCCAGCGCTTCGATGTTGTCGCCGGACAAGTCCGCCAACACCCCGGCTACAAAAGGCAGCTCCACCTTTTTCTGCGAACCGTAGACTTCCACGTCGTATTCGATCTGCACGCGGGGCGCACGGCTTTCCCCGATGAACTTCTGCGCATCCTTCTGTCGCGCCATGGCATATGTCCTTTCCCTGATATTGCTTGACTACCCTTGTAAAGGCCGGGGGCGATCCAATTTCGCCACCAGCGCATCCGATTCGGCGAACAGCTCCGCCATCAACTCCTCAAAGCCCGCGCCCAACATCCGCTTGGCGCGCAGCAGAAAGATGGGCGCCGGGTGCCCGGGCTCGTGCTCGCGGAAATACGCGACGATCAAGTCCAGCGCCGCCGCCACCTCCTCGCGGCTGTTCAAGGCGCCGGCCGGCAACGCGCGCGCCGCCGGGGCGGCCTCGCTCAAGACGGGCGCTTCTGCGGGGACCGCGGCAAGCATCGGCGTCAGCGCCGCTTCCAGCTCATCCAGCAAGGCGTTCACGCTGCCGCAGTCGAACTGATCGGCGAAACCCTCGCGCTGGCTCAAATCCGTCAAGGCGGCCAGGCCGGCGCGCAGCCGGGACAGGTCCCGCAACGCCCGCTCGCGCTCCGCCGGCGGCGCGGCGGCCGGGTCCTTGGCCAATTGACCGACGCGCAGCTCGCTGTCCGCGCTCAGCCGGCTATGCGCCAGCTGATGCAGAAAGGCCGGCCCGCACAGCCAGGCCAGATGCAGCGCGTGGGTTTCACCCGCCGGCGCGTCCGGCTGCCCGGCCGGCCGGATGTTTTCCAGCGGCTGCGCCGCGATCGCGGCCAGCGCCGCCAGTCCTTCCGCCGCCCCGGCCAGACCGCGCTGGGCCAGCGCCGCGCGCAGCAGCCAAACGCCGACCCGCACATCCGCGGCCTTGCCAAGCAGGCCGCGGCAGGCGCTTTCCACGCTGATCCAGTGGAAGGGCTCCGCGCCCTTGCGCAAAGGCACCTGGCCCACCGCGTCGTATTCGCAGATCGCGGCGTCGACGCGGGCGAAGTCCGCGTCGAAATCCAGCTCTTCCGCGGCCGGGGTGTCCGGCAAGGCGATATCGGCGATGGCGTGGTTCATGGTTTCAGCGTTCATGGCGAAAGTTTGCTTCCAACGGCGGCCCTGCCCGGCCCGCCTCAATGTTTTGAATAAGGCGCCGATAAACGGCTGGCGCGCTTTCACAAAAACTCGAGAACAAAGTTATAAGCAAACGCTTGAGTCTGTCCAAATAAACGCCCGGCGGCGGGTTTACCGGTAAACACCGGGGAAACGGGGCGAAACCGCACGGCAATACAAATGCATAAACCGTTTTTCATGACGGCCGCGCATGCAAGGACTTGGGGAAATAGTTAAGCGCGCAGCCGGAAGAATGGCTTGCGACAGAGCAGAATACGGAAGGAAGACGCTGAGTTTGACGCGGCCGCCGGCTTAATCGGCGTCGATTTTCAAGGCCGGTCGATAAAATAAGCTCGGCAATCGCAAGCGCAAGATTTTATTTGCATTTTTAGCGAATATCGGCCGCGCCCGATCCATGCTCGGTGAGTGCGCAAGCACGGCGGCGCCAGTCGCGGCGCGCCGCGCGCTCGTCGGCGCGGCCTGCCGGATCAAAGAAGCGATCCAGGCGGCGGACAATGTGCAAAACACATACTTATTAGGACAATTTGGAGAAAAGTTTTTAATGCCGAGACTTGTTTGGTGTAAATTGGCATAAGCCGTCTATTTTCTAAAACGCTTATGCGCAAATGGCGATTTTATTAAGCCAAGACTTAATAAATCATGGAAAGACGGATCTTAAGCGGCTAAAACGTGGAAAGTGCAAATTCACATTTCGCTCAAACTTTGTTGCATTTGATACACAAAACCCAGGCATTGGGAATAACGCTTTTTCCGCACGTTAGCATATTTAGATAGTCCCGCATGTCCGCGCGCCTTATTTGCATAAATCAAAAACAAGATCAGGGTTTTCCCTAATGATCGGCAATAAAATAAACGATTGTTTAATTTTGTAACCGTTTAGTAATTTTTATTAAATATCCTGGACGCGCTAAAAAAAATAAACCCCGTCAATGACGGGGTTTAGGATTCAGCGATTTTCATTCATTTCGCTTGCGCCGCGGCACATCGCCGCCGCGCGTTCAAGCCGGTTCACATCAGTTCGCCGGCCTCCAGCGTTTTGCCCACCAGGCGTTCGCGCAGATCGAGGATTTCCTTGACCAGGGCGGCGCGCAGCTCCAGCACCAGGGCCAATAAGGTGGCCATGCGCCGGCGCGGCTCCAGCTTGGCCAGATCCTTGGGCTTCATCTGCCGGCCCTCGGCCGCCAGCCTGCCCATCCTCTGTTGCGACACCAGATTCTGCAAACCGGCGGGCAGAGACAAAGCGTCAATCGCCTTCAGTTTTTCCAGGTTCTGCAACATGCGCAGCAGGGCCGCGCGCGCCTGCAACACGATGGCCACCAGGGTGGCCATGCGCCGCGGCGGCTCCAGTTCGGCCAGATCATGGCAGCTCATGCCGTCGCCGGCGCGGGCCAATTCCTGCATCCGCCCCGGCCCCACCAACTGAGTCAGGTGGGCCGGCAAGGCCAGCGCTTCCACCACCTGCAAGCGCTCCAGCTGCGGCGCCGCGCCGCGCGCGCGGTCCGCGTTCAGCCGCAGCCAGGCCAGCGTCGTCAACTTGCCGCCCTCCCGCAGCTCCAGCAGGGCGTCCAGCCGTTGGCGCTGGCAGGCACTCAAGGCCTCGTTGAGCCGGGAGTAGACTTGACGCGATCCCAGGGTCAGCGCCGCCGCGCAACTGCGGTCAATCACGCCTATGGCCGGCAGCACGATGCGCCTCTGGCGCAGCCAGGACACCATGGCCTGCGCCAGGCACAGCGGCTGATCGGTTTGAGTGGCCAGCCGGGCCAGGTGGCGCAAGACCGCCTGGCCGTCCTCGGCCCGGTACGGCCTCAATCCCAGATAGGCGTAGAGTTTGACCAGATGCTCGCGCCGGGTCTGATCGCGGGTGGCGTAGCGTTCCCAGTCCTCCTCGCGCGCGCCCAGCGCGGCCGCCACCCGCCGCAACAAACGTGGTGCGGGCTGGCAGCCCTCGTCCAGCGCGATGCCGGGATGGCGCAGATAGCACAGCAGCACGGCCACGCCCAAGCGGTTGGCGCTGCCGCGGTGCTGCTGGATCAAGGCGAAATCCTGTTCGCTGAAGGCGGTTAACTGATCTAACTCGTATTCGTCGTCTGGAGGCTCCAGCAAGCTGGCGCGCTCTGGCGGCGAGAGCAACGGACGTCTCGGCATAGTTCTCTTCCCTGGCCTTGGCCAATGCGCAAAGCGCCGGTGTTTCTGCGGGCCGGCTGCCTCGCTTGGGCTCCACCGCTCTGACGGCGGCACTGGAGCCGGTGACGCCCTTTGCCGGCCATGTCCGCCGACGAAAGGGCTAACTAAAACATTATGAAGTTCAAGTTGCTTCACTGGTAAGTATTACTTTGTGATGGACCGCATTTGCGGTAGTTCCCGGAAATATGCCGATTTCTTAATTTGAAGGGCGAATTAGTCACACGACAAAGGTTTCCACCCCCATAAAATGCCAATGTATTTATTTTTGCCATGATAAGTCCAGGTGAAAATAGCCGATGGGCGATTAGAATCACCGCATAAAGGTGCGCGCCGCGCGCTCGCCGCGGGAAAGACGGGAACTTCTGTCATTCCAAACGAATCCCATGCTTCCATAAAGTGCTTAATATTGTCAGTTTCGCGCGCGAAGCGGGCCGCCGGTCCGACGCCGCCCACGCCTTGCAAGGAAGACGCCGATGTTCGAGTCCTGGATCCGTTTTTCCGTGCTCCTGTCGATAGGAGTCACCGTGTTGTCGCTGGCCATTACCGGCTTTCTGCTGTTTCGCTCTTTCGACTGGACCTCGCAATTGCGCGGACTGTCCGGTCCCTGGCAGCGGGAAAGCGTGAAAGACGGCGTCCGTCTCAACGCCGACGTCTTGTCGATCCGGCAAACCGGCCTGCTGGTGAACCAGGTGCCGATGATGCGATTGGAGTTGAGGGTGTGGCAGGACGGCTTCAGCCGGGAACTGACGATTGAACAACTGATAGATCTGGGCAATATGCCGCGCGCCGGCGAACGGGTGGAAGTCATGGTGGACCGCCAGGACCCGTCCCGCGCGTCCTATCTGCGGCTGGCGCCGGCGGGCGACGCGCCGCCCGCTCGCCTGCCTTGAAAACCGGCAAAGTCCGCCTCGCGCGGCGGACGAGCGCTCGCAAGGCGGGGGCGCTCCTTCCGCTCGCGCGGCGCTAGGCCCGGGTGGGTTTGCGCGGCCGCCGCGCGCGCCGCTGCAACAATTCCTCCAGTTGCGCGCTGATTTCCAGCGAGGCCTTCGCGCCCAGCCCTGCTGCAGCGCGTCGCGCTGTGGCGGCGCCGCCTGGGCGAACAGCATGGTTTCCCGCAACAGGGCGTTCATCGAATCCAGCCCACCCTGCGCATGCGTCTGCAAGCGCGCGTTGATGCGGCGCAGGCTGTCGGACACGTCGATGGAATCCGTGACCGCGCTGTTCAAACGCATCAGCTGCCCTATCTTCAGATAATCCTGCAGCTTGATGGTGCCGCTTTGGTTCATGGTCAGCACCAGGCCTTCGATAATCCTCTCCAGCGCGGCTTGCCGCGCAACCAGCATCTCCAGAATGTCATCCATATCCACTCCTCAATATCAGGCGCGTCAAAGGCAGACTAACAAGTAAACAGTTTTAAATACATATTAATTTAGACCAGTTTACGCGGCTGCCTTATCACGCCGGGTTTTTATCGGCTTATGGCATTAAATATTCAATATGGGAAATGGGTTTGGCAAGCGAAATACCGCAGGATCCGGCTATCGCCGGCGCGGTTGTCGCCAAATTGCGTCGGGAAACGGATAAAAAAAGACGGCGGGCATTGCCCGCCGCCGTTTGGAAGCTAAATCACTATTACATTAGATTCTGTTCCGCCACGTTCAGGTTCAGATCGATCATATGTTCGCTGCCGCCCTGCTCCGCTCCGGTCTTGCCGTCCAGACGCTCGGCCTCGATCGCGTCCAGATAGGCCGGCGTGATGTCGCCGGTGATGTATTCGCCGTTGAAGCAGGAGGTTTCGTAGCAGCTCAGCTTGGGGTTGACGCTGCTGACCGCCTCTTCCAGCGCGGACAGATCTTGATAGATCACCGCGTCGGCGCCGATCTCGCGCGCGATCTCGGCCTCGTCGCGGCCGGTGGCCAGCAGTTCCGCCCGCGTCGGCATGTCGATGCCGTAGACGTTGGGGAAACGCACCGCCGGAGCGGCCGAGGCGAAATACACTTTCTTGGCGCCGGCGTCGCGCGCCATCTGCACGATTTCCTTGGACGTGGTGCCGCGCACGATGGAATCGTCCACCAGCAGCACATTGCGACCCTTGAATTCGCAGGCCACCGGGTTCAGCTTCTGGCGCACCGATTTCTTGCGCACCGCCTGGCCCGGCATGATGAAGGTGCGGCCGATGTAGCGGTTCTTGATGAAGCCCTCGCGGTACGGCAGGCCCAGGTGGTTGGCCAGTTGCAGCGCGCTGGGGCGACTGGTGTCCGGGATGGGCATCACCACGTCGATGTCCAGCTCCGGCAAGGCGCGGCGGATTTTCTCGGCCAGCTTTTCGCCCATCACGATGCGCGCCTGGTAAACCGAAGCGCCGTCTATCACCGAATCCGGGCGCGCGAAGTACACGTATTCGAACAGGCAAGGCGCGTGGCGGGTGTCGCTGGCGCAGCTGCGGGCGTGGAATTCGCCGTCGAAGCTGACGAAGACGCCCTCGCCCGGCTGCACGTCGCGCAGCAGGCTGAAACCGGAACAGTCCAGCGCCACGGATTCCGACGCGAACATGTATTCGGTCTTGCCGCTGTTGACGCAAGTGCCTATCACCAGCGGGCGGATGCCGTTGGGGTCGCGGAAGGCCACCAGGCCGTAGCCGGCGATCATCGCCACCACCGCGTAAGCGCCGCGCACGCGGCGGTGCACCGCCTCGATGGCGCCGAACACCGCGTCCACGCTCAATTCGTTGGCGCTGAGGCGCTGGGTCAGCTCATGAGCGAACACGTTCAACAACACCTCGGAATCGGAGTTGGTGTTGATGTGGCGCAGATCGTGGCGGAACATGTCCGCCTTGAGCTCTTCGGTATTGGTCAGGTTGCCGTTGTGCGCCAGCACGATGCCGAACGGCGAATTGACGTAGAACGGCTGCGCCTCGGCCAGGCAGGAGGCGGAGCCGGCGGTGGGATAGCGCACATGGGCGATGCCGGCCGCGCCCAATAGGGAACGCATATTGCGCGTGCGGAACACGTCGCGCACCATGCCGCTGCCCTTGTGCATGTGAAAGGTCTTGCCATTGGCGGTCACGATGCCGGCGGCGTCCTGACCTCGATGTTGCAGCACCTGCAAACCGTCATACAGCAACTGGTTGACCGGAGCCTGACCGACCACGCCTAGAATTCCACACATCTTTTGCTCTCTTCCCTACTACTAAAGAAACGGACAAAAAAACAAGACAAAGAAAAAGGCGGAATCTTGAAGTGAAGATATCAAGATATTCCGCCTTGTTCACCAGCTACCCGGTGTAGTGGAGGTTATCGGCCAGCATCGCCGGTAACCAGGGCCTTAATGATAAGGCCACCGATTCAAATGGCGCCGAGAGCACGGCATTCCTCCACATGGGTTGTCGCGGCAGATCGCTCAAGCCGCCCACCAAAACCAGGGCCGTCACCAGCACCAGCCCGCGAGCCAGGCCGAACACCGCCCGAACAATCGATTGACTCCGCCCAGCCCCACGCTGTCCAGCATGCCGGTCAGCGTGACCCGCAGCAAGGCCGTGGCCAGCCAGGCCAGGAAAAACACCGCCACGAAACCGGCCACCAGCCGCAAGCCTTCCGAACTCAATTCGCCGGGCAAAAACGCCGACACCACCGGCGAAAACTGCTTGGCGCACCAGAAGGCGATCAGCCAGGAGCCCAGCGACAGCACTTCGGCCACCAGGCCGCGCATCATCGCCACCAGGATGGAACCGGCGATGATGGCGATGGCAATATAGTCGAAGATGGTCATGACGGCTACTTGGTCACGATAATGCCGTTAACGCCGGCCTTGGCCAGCTTCTGCAAGGTGGCTTGCGCCTCGGCGCGGCTGTTGAACGGGCCCACCCGCACCCGGGTCACCTCGCCCTTGCTGGTCTGCACCTTGCTGAAATGAGCGGACACGCCTATCGACGACAGCTTGGACTTCAAGGCGTCGGCCTTGTCCGGGTCCGACAGCGCCGCCAGCTGGATCACCGATTTGCTCTCGCCCTTGGCCGCCGGCTCCTCTTTCTTCGCCGCCGGCTTGTCCAGCGAATCGAAGCGTCCTTCCAGGATAGCCGCCGGGTCCGGTTTGCGGGCCGGCTTTTCGTCCAGCTTGATTTCGGGCTTTTTATGCTCGGGCTTGGCCGGTTTCGGCTCCGGCTTGTGTTCGGGTTTGGGCTTGGCCTCCGGCTTGGGCTCGGGTTTCGCCGCGGGGGCCGGCTGCGCGGCCGGCATCGCCGGCGTCATCGTGGACAGATTGGCCGCCAGTTCGGTGGCGCCGGGCTTGGCCGCGGGCGAGACTTCGGCCAGCGCGGCGGAGGCCGCGGACGGCGCCGAGGCCGGCTGGGCCGGCGGCGGCAAGGCGCCCGCCGGCGCTTCGGCGTGATTGGCGGCGGGCGCGGAAGCGCCCGCGCCCAGCACTTCTATGGACTCCGGCTTCATCTGCTGCTCGGGCAGGCGTCCCACCACGTTCCACAAAACGACGGTGGCGACGGTAACCAAGACGACAGCGCCCACCAGACGGCGTCTGGCGCGCTTGCGCAACAGGATCAACTCCTCGTGGGTGGATAAAGCCATGCTTTCCTCAAGCCGGGTGTTGCCGGGCTTCCATCACCTCGGCAACGGTGTGGAAGGAACCAAAAACGACAATTCTATCACTCTCCTCCGCCTGCGATAAGGCCGCCGACCAGGCTTGCGCCACGGTGGCGAAGGATTGCACCCTCTCAACGCCCATTTCCGCCAGCCTGGCGGCGATGCGTTCGCCGCTCTGGCCGCGGGGCATGTCGAGGCCGCCGACGAACCAGGCGTCGAACGCCTCGCGCGCCAAGGCCGCCACCTGTTCCAGGTCCTTGTCTTCCAGCATGGAGAACACCGCCAGCCGGTTGCGGGCGAACGGCAGCTGTTTCAGGCTGGCCGTCATCGCCTTGACCGCGTGCGGATTGTGGCCCACGTCCAGCACCACCGCCGGACGGCCCGGCAGCACCTGGAAACGGCCCGGCCACTCCACTTCCAGCAGGCCGCGCTTGACCGCGCCCAGGTTCACCGGCAGCCGCGGCTTCAAGCACTCCAGCACGGCCAGCGCCGCCGAGGCGTTGACCATCTGATAGCCGCCGCGCAGCGCCGGCAAGGGCAAGGCGTGGCGATGGGCGTCGCCCATGTGGAAGGACCATTGATTGTCCATGCGCTGATAGCCGAAGTCCGGCCCGTACAGCTTCAGGTCCGCGCCGATGGCGCGCGCGTGTTCGATCAGCCTGGCCGGCGGATTCGGGTCCGCGCACAAGGCCGGCTTGCCGGCGCGGTAAACGCCGGCTTTCTCAAAGCCGATGTCCTCGCGGTTGTCGCCCAGGATGGCCTGGTGGTCTATGTCCACGCTGACCACCACCGACACGTTCGGCTCGAAGATGTTGACCGCGTCCAGGCGTCCGCCCAGGCCCACCTCCAGCACGATCACGTCCACTTTTTCGGCGACAAAGCTGTGCACCGCCGCCAGGGTGCCGAACTCGAAATACGTCAGCGAGGTGTCGCCGCGCGCGGCGTCTATCGCCTCGAAGCTGGCGACGATGCGCTCATCGCTGGCGGGCGCCAGATCGATGGCGATGCGCTCGTTGTAACGCAGGATGTGGGGAGAGGTGTAAGTGCCCACCTTGAAGCCGGCGCAATGCAGCATGGCGGACAGCATCGCGCAGACCGAGCCCTTGCCGTTGGTGCCGGCCACCATCACCACCGGGCAGGACGGTTGCAGTTTCATCGCGGCGCGCACCCGCTCCACGCGGGCCAGGCCCATATCGATGGCGGTGGCGTGCAGGCTTTCCTGCCAGCTCAGCCACTCGGCCAGAGTCTTGTGTCCAGTCATTTCGTCTCAGTGTCGTCCGCGGCTTGAAACCACAGCAAATAAGTCCGCAAGCGGCGGCGGCCGTCCGCCGGCGCCGAATCCGGCCACACCATCAAGGCGCGCCGGCGGCCGCCAATGCGCACATTCAATACCGTCAGCCAAGGGGTGACGAAGCAATCGTCCAAGGCCTGCGCCGGCAGCGCGGCTTCGCACCACACGCTCAGCCGCCCCAGGCCGTCCACTTCCAGCCGCCGGAAACGGCCGGCGTCGCCCCAGCCGTCGGCGCGCAGCGCCCGCATAAGCAAGAAGGCCTCGGCCGGCAACAAGGCCAGCCAGATGGGCGGCAGATGGCGGATCACCGCCCAGGCCAGCAGCGCGGCGGCGGAAACCGTCAGCGCCAGCCAAAGGCGCGAAGGCCTCAGCTCGAAGCCGAAGGGCTCCAGCCGGGGCCGCCGGTTCATGGTTTAGAGATCCAGCGCCGGGGTGTTGCTGATGTCGGCGTCCACGCTATCTATCACCGTGGAGTGGATCTCCACGTCGAACCATTCCCAGAAGGCTTTCAAGGACAGATCCTTGGGCCATGTGTCTTCGTCCTCGTACCAGGACACCAGTTCCATCTTGAACAATTGTTCGTAGATTTCGTCGATGTAGGCGACGCCCTCTTCCGGCTCGTCGAACTCCGGCAGCAGGATCACGGTGCAGTCGGTGCGCAGGCTGTCCAGCGCCAGATCCATGTCGTTGTCCGGGGCCTGGTTCAGCCAGTCCAGGAACGGTTGTTTCGGTTTGATCACGGCCACCGAGCGGTCAACGAAGTACATAGCATGCCTTTCATTCAAGTTTGGCCGGCATTGTAACAGCACAAACCGCGCGGCGCTAAGCGTGGAAAGGTGAAGCCCATGTTACAATCCGCCCAACTTTCCATACAGAAAACAACACGCACCATGGCTCTGATTACCGTCGAAAAAGCCTGCCTGGCTTTTGGTCACCACGCATTGCTGGATAACGTCGATTTCGCGCTGGAACCGGGCGAAGTGGTCGGCCTGATCGGCCGCAACGGCGCCGGCAAGTCCTCGCTGCTCAAGAGCGTGGCCGGCGCGGTGGCGCTGGACGACGGCCGCGTCAACATCAAGGGCGACGTCAAAGTGGCCTATGTGCCGCAAGAGCCTGAGCTGGCGCCGGAACACACGGTGTTCGAAGCCGTGGCCGAAGGCCTGGGCGAACTGAAAAGCCTGCTCACCGAATACCACCAAGTCACCCATCAGCTGACCCAGGCCGACGCCGACCACGAACAGGCGCTGGCGCGGATGGAGCACATCCAGCACGAGCTGGAGGCCCGCGGCGGCTGGCAGTTCGACGCGCTGATCTCCTCCACCCTGTCCCATCTGGGCCTGAATCCGGACGCGCGGATCGAGGAGCTGTCCGGCGGCTGGAAAAAACGCGTGGCGCTGGCGCGCGCGCTGGCCGCCAGACCCGATGTGCTGCTGCTGGACGAACCCACCAACCACCTGGACGTGTCCGCCATCGAATGGCTGGAAACCCTGATCAAGAACTACGGCGGCAGCGTGCTCTTGATCACCCACGACCGCCGCTTCCTGGACAATGTGGCCACCCGCATCGTGGAACTGGACCGCGGCCTGCTGCGCAGCTACCCGGGCAGCTTCTCCAGCTACCATGTGCGCAAGGCGGAAGAACTGGCCGTAGAGGAAGAGCAAAACCGCATCTTCGACAAATTCCACGCCCAGGAAGAGGTGTGGATCCGCAAGGGCATCGAGGCGCGCCGCACCCGCAACGAGGGCCGGGTGCGCCGGCTGGAGGCCATCCGCCGCGAGCGCTCGGCGCGGCGCGAGCGCGTGGGCCAGGTCAACTTCCAGCTGGACGCCGGCGAACGCTCCGGCAAGCTGGTGGCGGAGCTGGAGCACGTCGGCAAGGGCTTCGAGGGCAAGACCCTGATCCGCGACTTCACCACCCGCATCCTGCGCGGCGACAAGATCGGCCTGATCGGCCCCAACGGCGCCGGCAAGACCACGCTGCTCAAGCTGATTCTGGGCCAGCTGGACGCGGACAGCGGCAGCGTCAAGCAGGGCAGCAAGCTGGAGATCGCCTACTTCGACCAGTTCCGCGAACAGCTGGACGAGGAAACCAGCGTCGCCGACATCATCAGCCAGGGCAACGACTTCGTTGAAATCGGCGGCGTGAAGAAACACGTGATGAGCTATCTGGAAGACTTCCTGTTCTCGCCGCAGCGCGCGCGCAGCCCGGTGCGCTCGCTGTCCGGCGGCGAACGCAACCGCCTGCTGCTGGCCCGGCTGTTCACCCGGCCGGCCAATGTGCTGGTGCTGGACGAACCCACCAACGACCTGGACATCGACACGCTGGAACTTCTAGAAGACGTGATCGCTCAATACTCGGGAACCGTGTTCCTGGTCAGCCACGACCGCGCCTTCCTGGACAACGTGGTCACCCAGGTGATCGCCTTCGAAGGCGACGGCCGGCTGGAAGAGTATCCGGGCGGCTACCAGGACTGGATCGACACCAAGGCGCGCATGGCGGCGATGAAGCCGGCGGAGAAGCCGCGGGACGCTTCGGCCCCGCAGGAGAAACCCAAGGACAAGCCCAAGTCCGCGCGCAATAAACTGTCCTACAATGAGACGCGAGAGCTCGCCGCGCTGCCGGACGAGATCGCCGCGCTGGAAACCGAGCAAGCCAGCCTGAATCAGCAATTGCTGGACCCCAACTGCTACCGCGACACGCCCAAGGAGGCCATCGCCTGGCAGCGCCGGGTGGAGGAAATCGACGAATTGCTGATGGACAAGCTGGCGCGCTGGGAAGAACTGGAGTCAAAGCAACAATGAGCAAAACCCTGCCGCCTTCGCCCTCTTCGCCGTTGGACCGCCGCGCGCTGCTGCGCGGCGCCGCGCTGCTGTCGCTGGCCGGCCTGCTGGCCGCCTGCGGCACCACGCCCTCCAAGGTGGCCGGCGGCCGCAAGCCCCGCCCTTCCGGCGACCTCAGCCTGTCCGGGCTGAAGGCCGACGGCGCCAGCCGGGAAATCCTGATCTACACGCTGGGCCTGCTGGGCCTGGACTACAAGTTCGGCGGCACCAACCCCGAGGCCGGCCTGGATTGCAGCGGCATGGTCGGCTACATCTACCAGAACGCCGTCGGCGTCACGCTGCCGCGCACCGCGGCCGAGATCGCCGGCGTGGCGCGGCCCATCCCGGACAGTCGGATGCGGGTCGGCGACCTGGTGTTCTTCAACACCATGAACCGCCCGTTCTCGCACATGGGCATCTTCATCGGCGACGGCAAGTTCGTGCACGCGCCGCGCACCAACAGCTCCATTCGCGTGGCGCGGCTGGACAATAGCTATTTCGCCGCCCGTTACGAGGGCGCACGCACGCTGTTCAGCTAAGAAGCTGTTTACGATCTGCTGCGCGTCGGCGATACGGCGTTGAAAAAGGCTTCAAAATGCTCATGCACCACGCGTACATTCCGCTTTCTCAGCCGCAACGCCTTGTCTCGCTCTTGCTCGCGAGATCGTAAACACCTTCTAAGCGCCTCCCAAGCGCTCGCTAGCCCGGCGCCAGCGCCGGCGTCGCGCCGGCGCTTTCCGCCCCGCGCGCAGCCTGTCCCAACAAGGCCTCCTCCACGCCGTCCAACAGCGCCCGCGTCGCTTCCGCGCCGGCCGCCATGCGCAAGGCCAGCTCGCGGCAGGCCGGACCCGGGCCCGGCTCGGCCAGCAAACGCGCCAACAAACGCTCCATTCTCCCCCCGGACACGCGCTGCGCGTGCAAGACCTCGGCCACGCCCAGGCGCTTGGCGCGCTGGCCGTTGTCGAACTGATCGTAGGCGTAAGGCACGATCAATTGCGGGATCCCGGCGCGCATCGCGTCCGCCATGGTGCTGACGCCGCCGTGATGCGTCAGCGCCGCCGCCCGCGGCAACAGCGCGGCGAAAGGCGCGTGCGCCTGCCACAGCACATCGGCCGGCAAAGCCGGCGGCAACTGCGCCGCGTGCGGCGTGACGAAGATCCCGCGCCGGCCCAGCCGCCGCAAGGCCCGCAGCGCGGCGTCGAAGAAGGCCGCGGCGTGCCGATGGCCGGTGCCCGGCGTGAACACGACGGGCGCATCGCCGGCGGCCAGAAAGGCCTCCAGCTCGGCGGACAGCCCCGCGCCCCGCTGCGCGGCGGGCAGCAGGAAATCCCCTTCAAAGAACGGCCGCGGCCAATCCGGCTGCAAGGCGGCGAACCAGCGGGGAAACAGACCTATCGAGGCGCTGGGGGCTCTCAGCATATGCTCGAAAAAATGCGGCTCCGCCGGCAGGCCGCGCTGTGCGCGCGCCGCGTTCAGACTGGGCAAGGTCTGGGCGTTGAACCAGCGATGCAGCGCCCACCACAGCAGGCCGGCTCCGGCCGGCGGCAGCCAGCCGGGAATCCGCAAGGAGCCCAGGGTGAGCAGGTCGTGGCGGCTGCACAGATTGGACGGCGCGAGATAGGCCGTCACAATGCGCAAATCCGGCCGCGCCGCTCGCGCCAGCGCCGCCATCGGCACCAGGACGGGGTGGCACAAGACCACGCAGTCCTCATCCGCCGGCAGATCCCTCACCCGCTCCCGCAAGGCGTCCAGATCCGGCGCCAGGCTATCCCAGAGCACGCCCCAGCTCTTGCGCTCATGCCATAGATCGGGGTTGTCCAGCGCCGCCTGTTCCCGCTCGACGCTGCCGAACAGCCAGTACGGCAGGCCGGCCGCCCGCGCCGCTTCCTCCTGCAAGGCCGGCGCCAGCATCCGCACCCGGTGGCCGCGCTCGCTCAAGCCGCGCGCCAGCGCGACAAAGGGCTGCATGTCCCCGCCGGTGCCGCTGGACGCCACGATGATCAAAGGACCGCGCGCCGGGTCCGCGCCGGCATGCGACAACGACAGCTCCCGCTCCATGACCCGCCTCCTTCCTTTAGGACGACAAGCCACTTTACGCCAATGTCATTTATCTGGCAAAAAGAAAACCGCCCGAGGGCGGTTGCGTGCGCATGGCGACCCTGCGCCGCGCCATGGCTTAGAGCCTGTTCAAAGTTTCGCGAGCAAGAGCGAGACAAGGCGAAAACAGCAGAGAAAGCGGAATGTACATACGGTACATGAGCATTTCGAAGTTGTTTTCAACGCCGTATCGCCGAAGCGCAGCAGACATTGAACAGGTTCTTAGAGCGTGAACTGCTGCACCACGCCGCGCAAGGACACCCCGCGCTCCAACAGATTGACCACGCCCTGCTGAGCCTCTTCCGCCGCCAGCCGGTTTTCCTCGGCCGAGCTGCTGACCGACTCCACGCTGCCGGCCAGGTGCTGCGAAGCGTTGGCCTGCTCGCGCACCGCCGCCGAGATATCGCCCATGCCGCGCGACACGCCCTGGATCTGCACCGAGAAACCCTGCAAAGTGTCCTGCGCCTCGCCGGCGTGATTGACGCTGGCGTCCACGCGGTCCACCGCCGCGCGCATGCCGGAGATGGCGGAGGCGGAATCCTGCTGCACCGAAGCGATCATCGAGCCGATCTCCACCGTGGCGTTGGCGGTGCGTTCGGACAGCTTGCGCACCTCGTCCGCCACCACCGCGAAACCGCGGCCCTGCTCGCCGGCCCGCGCCGCCTCGATCGCCGCGTTCAAGGCCAGCAGATTGGTCTGATCGGCGATGTCCTTGATCACCGCCACAATCATATTGATCTCATTGGTGCGCGAATCCAGCTGATCCAGCTTGCCGGCCAGCTGGGTCACTTCCTGCTGCACCGTCCGCATGCCTTCCACCGCGTTCTGGATGTATTGCACCGTGGTCTGGGTCTGGCCTTCGAACGAAGACATCAGCGTGGCCGCGTCCTCGGCGATTTCCGAGACATGGGCGATGCTCACCGCCAGCTCCTCCACCGCCGCCGCGCTGCCGCGCACGTCCTCGGCCTGCTGGCCGGAACGCGCGGCCACGCCGCCCACCAGCTGATCGATGTGCTGGGATTCGCTCTGCACCGCGTCGGATTCGCCGCGAATCTCCAGCAAGCGCTCACGCAGGGCCGCCATGAAGGTGTTGAAGGAGGACGCGATGCGGCCCACTTCGTCGCGGCTGCGCACCGGCATGCTGCGCACCAGGTTCCAGTCGCCGCCGGCCAGTTGCTGCAGGGCCACGTTCAACTCGTTCACCGGCTGCACCATGCGGTTGGCCAGCAACAGGGCCGCCAGCTGGGACATCAGCAGCAGGCCCAGGCCCACCGCGCCGCTTTGCCACAGCACCTGGGTGCGCAAGGCCTCCACTTTTTGCAAGGACGTGTCCACCCCCACCACGTAGCGCATGCCGCTGGCCGAGGTGAAGGGCACGAACACCGAGCGGAACAGGCCGAACTCGCCCTGGTATTCCTCAAACTGGGTGGAGCCGCTGCGCAAGGCCGCGGCCAGGCCGGCCGGCACATCCTTGTATTCCGCCAGGAACCACTGTTGGTACTGGCCGGACTTCACCTCGTCGGGGCTGGCGGAAGAACTGGTGTACAACACGCGGCCGCCGCGCTGAATGGTGGAATAGGCGTAGGCCAGACCGCTGTCGCGCGCAAAATCGGTCAGCTGCTTGGTGGTGACCTGGCTATTGGGATTGCTGTCCGGCAATTGATCGTGGAAGTTCTCGCCCACCATCTGGCGCGCCGCGTAGGCGGCGGTCAGCAGGGTCTGATCCACGCCCTTCATTTCGGAGTCGACCGTGCTGCGATAAGCGTAGATCGAATAAACCGCCACGATCAGCAGGCTCACCAGAGTAAAAGCGGCGGATAGTTTGGCCCGCAAGCCCCAGTCCTTGTTCAAGACACTCATACGGATGCATTCCTTCGACATTCATTCCAAAAACGGCTCCCCGCCGCCGGCGGCGCATCCGGAGCGCGCCGGACCGGCGCCGCAGGTCCAGGCAGTGGATCAGGCAGTAATCGACAAGAGACGATGACGGCGCCGCGAAGTGATGCGGGCGGGCGGGGAAAGATAGACAGGCGGCGGCGCGCCGGGACAAGCGGCCCAGTGCGGCGGCGAGCGCTGAATATGGAAAGTGATGATAACGCCAATTAAACGCGAATCAATGCGACTGGCTTTGGTAGTTTGCACATAGCAAGTGCATAATCGCTTTTTCTCGAGGTGAAGCGACCCGCGCCGGCTTTGTTTTTAAAAGGTTTTTTACAAATAGACGCCGGCAAGCATCGGTGTTTACGTAAAAACACCTATCGCATCTGTATCTATCTTGAGGGCCGCGTCCGCCGCCGTGCGGCGGACCATGGACAGGCTCTCAGGCGCGCAGGCCCTGCAACAGCCGCGCCAGGCGCTCCAGAGACATCACCTCGTCCACCCCGCCGCGGGCGATGGCCGCCTGCGGCATGCCGAACACCACGCAGGACGCCTCATCCTGAGCCAGCGTGCGCGCGCCGGCGTCGTGCATCTCGCGCATGCCGCGCGCGCCGTCGTCCCCCATGCCGGTGAGGATCACGCCCACCGCGTTGGCCCCGGCGCTCACCGCCACGGAGCGGAACAACACGTCCACCGACGGCCGGTGCCGCGACACCGGCGGCCCGCCCTTGACCTCCGCGACGAACTGCTTCTGCCGGCGGTGCAAGAGCAGGTGCTGGCCTCCCGGCGCAATCAGCACCGTGCCGGCGCTGAGCACGTCGCCGTTCTTCGCCTCCCTTACCTCCACCTGGGCCAGCTGGTTGAGCCGGCCGGCGAAAATGGTCGTAAAGCCCTCAGGCATATGCTGCACCACCACCATGCCCGGGCAATGCGGCGGCAGGCTTTGCAACAGGAACTCCAGCGCCTGGGTGCCGCCGGTGGACGCGCCCAGCGCGATGACGCGCTCCGTGCCCTGCGCCGGCCGCCGGCGCTCCGGCGGCGCGTCCAGAATGGCGTCGGCGGTCAGCTTGGGCGCGGGATAGCCGGACGGAGACGTCTGCTTCAAGGCCTCCACCCTCACCCGCGCCGCCGCGTACACCTCCTCCACCAGCCGCTTGGCGTTCACGGCGAAATTCGTCCTCGCGTTGGCCAGCGGCTTGAGCAGCACCGACACCGCGCCGGCGCTCATCGCCTCCAGCGACACCAGCGCGCCCTCGGTGGTCAAGGCCGAGCAGATGATCACCGGCGTGGGCCGCTCCGCCATCACCTGGCGCAGGAAGGTCAGGCCGTCCATCCGCGGCATGGCCAGATCCAGGATGATCACGTCCGGCCAACGGATCTTCATCCGGTTCATCGCGTAAATGGGGTCCGGCGACGCGCCCAGCAGCTTGATGTCCGGCGCGGTGGCCAGCATCTGGCCCAGCATCTCCCGCGCCACCGCGGAGTCGTCAACAATCAGAACGCTAATGCTCATCGATTCTTCCGCCCGCCAAGTGAGCATCCAGCCGGTAGCGCGACGGCGCCTCCTGCGCCAAGGGCAGCGCCAGGTGCCGGATGGATTCCGAATGCCCGATGATCAAATGCCCGCCCTGCCGCAGCTTGTCGCACAGCGACAGCAAAACCCGCAGCTTGGTGGCCTCGTCGAAATAAATCAGCACATTGCGCAGGAAAATCACATCGAAATGACTATGGTTGAAGTCCGTCGCGTGCAGCAGGTTCAGATTGGCGAAACTCACCTTCTTCGCCAGCTCCGGCGCCACCTTGACCATGCCGGCGTATTCGTCGCGGCCGCGCAGGAAATAACGCCGCCACAGCTCCGGCGGCGTCCTGCGCGCGCGCTCCACCGAGTACACCCCGCGCCGGGCCAGATGCGTGACCCGGGTATTGATGTCGGTGGCGTACACCCGCCACTGGCCCAGCAGGCCCAGCGCCTCCGCCAGAATCATCGCCACCGTGTACGGCTCCTCGCCGGTGGAGCAGGCCGCCGACCACACCCGGAACTCGCCCTTGCCCTGCAGCCGCGCCGCCTCTTGCCGCAGCCAGGCGAAGTGTTCCGGCTCGCGGAAAAAATAGGTTTCATTGGTGGACAGCAGATTGATCGCGTACTGCCGCTCCGCCACATTGGCCGGGTCTGAGATCAGACGCCAGTAAGCCGCGTAGCTGTTCAGCCGCAAATGTCGGATGCGCTTGGCCAGGCGCGACTGGATCAGCGAACGCTTGCTCATCGGCATGGCGATGCCGGCGGTCTGGTAGATGAAGCGGCGCAGCTGGAAAAACTCCCCATCCGTCAACAAGGGCGCGGCGGCCAGCGTCTCTTCCAGGGCGAGCATCTACAGCGCCTCGATGTCGTCGCTCAGAAACTGCTGGGTCACCGCCTCCGCCATCGCGCTGAGCTCGGACACCGACAGCGCCTGGCGCACATTCAGCAGGATGGCGAAGCGCTGATTGATGGTGGCAATGCCCTGGATGAAGTCGCTGCGGATATTGGAGCCGAAACTGGGCGAGGGATCGATCTCGCTTTGCGGGATCTCCAGCACCTCGCACACCGAATCCAGCAGAATGCCGATGTCGGCGTAGCCGCCCTCCAGGCCCGGCAAGGACAGGATGGCCACGCAGGTGGACGCCTTCAAAGCGGTCTGGCCGCGGCCGAAGCGCACCGACAGATCGATCACCGGCACCACCGCGCCGCGCAGATTGATGATGCCGCGCACGAAGTTGGGCATCATCGGCACCTCGGTGATGCCGTCGAACTCGATGATCTCCCGGATGAAGTTGATCTGAATGCCGAACAAATCCTCGCCCAGGATGAACGTGACGCAATGGAATTTCTGGTCGCCGCCGTCCTGGCCGGCCGGCTGTTCGCTGTTTCTCATCGCAGCCTTCCTCTCAGTACTTTGAGAACTTGTCCTCGTCCACATTCAGGTCCAGATCGTCATCGTCGTCCATCGGCGGCGGCGGCGCGGCCTTGCCGCCGTGCAAATGGCCGATGTGCACCAGCCGTGACTTGCGGCCCCCGCGGGTATTGCGCAGCTTGAACTGCTGCATCAGTTCCTGCAGCTGCATCGCCGCGGAACTCAGCTCCTCGGAGGTGGAGCTCAACTCCTCGGCCGACGTGGCCGAAGACTGCATGCCGCTGCTGATCTGCGTCACCGCGCTGTTGATCTGATCAATGCCGGTGCGCTGCTCGCGCGAGGCCGCGGAAATCTCCTGCACCAGGCCGGCGGTCTGGTCTATGCCGGGCAACATCTCCTGCAGCAAGGTGCCGGCCTTCTCCGCCACGCTCACCGAACGGCTGGCCAGATCGCCTATTTCCTTGGCCGCCACCTGAGAGCGCTCCGCCAGCTTCCTCACCTCCACCGCCACCGTGGCGAAGCCCTTGCCGTGCTCGCCGGCGCGCGCCGCCTCGATCGCCGCGTTGATGGCCAGCAGATCCGTCTTGTTGGCGATATCGTTGATCACCGTGATCCGCGACGCGATCTCCTTCATCGCGTGCACCATATCGCTGACCGCGCTGCCGCCCTGGGTGGCGCTGGATGCGGATTTGGACGCAATGCCCTCGGTCACCCGCGCATTGTCGGCGTTCTGCGTCACCGTGGCCGCCATCTCCTCCACCGAGGCGCTGGTCTGCTCGATGCTGGACGACAGCTCGGACGAAGTCTGCGCCAGGGAGTTGGCGGTGGACGACACCTCCTCGGACGCCGAACCTATCGCCTCCGACATCGCGCTGACCTCGGACAGGGTCTCGGACAGCCGGTGCGCCATGGATTTGATCGAATACAGCAGGCTGGAGGTGTCGTCCGGATGTAGCTTCACCGGCACCGACAAATCCCCGGCCGCCACCCGGCTCACCACTTGCACGGTGTAGGACGGGTCGCCGCCCAATTGCTTGAGCAGGCTGCGCGTCACCATCACCCCCAGCGCGATGCTCAGCAGCACCGCCAGCACCGCTATCGCCACCAGCACCCGCAAGGCGTCCGTGCTGATCACCTTGGTTTCCACCAGGGAGTTGTCGGCCAGCTTGGCGTTCAGATTGATCAGCTCGGTCAGCACCCCGTCCACCGCCTGGAAGGCCGGCCAGCCCTTTTCCGCCATCAACTTCAGCGCCAGCTTATTGTTCTCCCCGTCGCCGCGGTCGGTATAGGACAGCCGCTTCACCTCGGTGGCGTAGGGCTGGTAGATGGCCCAGGCGGCGTCGAAGCGGCGCAGCGCGTCCACCTCCGGCGGCGTCAGATCCGTCTTGCGGTAGGCGTCTATGCTGGCGTTCATGCTCTTCTCGAAGCCGACCATCTCCAGATCCACCGCGTCCATGGCCTTGGTGTCGCTCTCGGCGATATAGCGGTACAGGGAGCGGTTGCTGGCCATCGCGCTGCGCGCCGCGCCGCCGATATCCTTGATCGGCGTCAGCTGGTTGTCGAACAGGTTCACCATCACGCCGGTGATGCGCTCGGTGGCGGAGTAGCTGACAAAGCCCAGCGCCAACAAGAAGCACAGCACCACGCCAAACGACAGACCCAGCTTGGTCTTGACCTGCGCATTGTGAAACCACTGCATGACTACCTCCCGGCGCGCGTCGGCGCGCTAAATAACGTCGCTCGCCTGCGTCTCGCTGGACTGGCGAATCCGCCGCCGCTCGCGGCGGCAGGCGTGGTGGATCAATTGCGGAATGTCCAACACCAGCGCCGGCTTGCCGTTGCCCAGAATGGTGGAGCCGCTGATGCCGCGCAGCGAGCGGAAAATCTCGCCCAGCGGCTTGATCACCGCCTGCACCTCGCCCATCAGCCGGTCCACCACCACGCCGGCGCGGTTTTCCCCGTAATGCACAATCACCACGTACTCCGGCTGCGCGGCCGGCGGCAGATTGAACAGCTCGCGCAAGGACACGAAAGGCAGCCAATCGCCGCGCACATTGATCTGGCGCGCGTTCTGCCGCATCGTCTCCTCCGGCATGTCCACGCACTCGATCATCATGTCCAGCGGCATCACCAGCGAGGAATCGTTCACCTCCACCCGGAAGCCGTCGATGATGGCCAGCGTCAGCGGCAGCCGCAGCCGGAAGGTGGTCCCCTGGCCCGGCTGGGAAAAGATTTCGATCTCGCCGCGCAAGAGTTCGATATTGCGTTTCACCACGTCCAGGCCCATGCCGCGGCCGGACAGATCGCTGAGCGCGTGCGCGGTGGAAAAACCGGGCAGAAAAATCAGCTGCAGGGTTTCCTGCTCGCTCAACTGCCGGCCCTCGCTCAGCAAACCGCGCTCCAGCGCCTTGGCCAACACCTTGTCGCGGTCTATGCCGCGGCCGTCGTCCTTGATCTCCACCACCACCGATCCGGCGTCGTGAAAGGCGTTGAGCACCACCTTGCCGGTTTCCGGCTTGCCCGCCTCCCGCCGCTCCGCCGCCGTTTCCAGGCCGTGGTCCACCGCATTGCGCACCAGGTGCATCAGCGGGTCGGTCAAGCGCTCCACCATGGATTTGTCGATCTCGGTGTCCGCGCCCTGAATCGTCAGCTGTATGGATTTGCCCAGCTGCCGCGACACCTCGCGCACCATGCGCGGAAACCGGCAGAACACCTCGTCCACCGGCACCATGCGCAAGGTCAGCGCGTCGTCGCGTATGCTTTCCACCAGCGTGTTGATGATGGCCACGGACTCCAGCAGCTCCGCGTCGCAGCGGCTCTGCGCAATCAGCTTGGTGCCGGCGGACGCGATCACCAGCTCGCCCACCCGGTTGATCAGCCGGTCCAGCTTGCCGGCTTCCACCCGGATATAGTGACTGTCGCCGCGGACCGGCCGGCCCGCCGCCGCTCCAGCCTCTCCGCTCCGCCCGCTCTCCGGCTGCGCCAGCCAGCGCGCCTCCCGCACCCGTTCCGCTTCCGCCGCCGTCAAGGCCCCGCGCGCCAGCCAGCGCGACAGCTGCGGCTCTATCGATTCGCCCAGCCGCTCCGCCAGCGAGCGGAAGGCCGCCAGCGGCGCGCGCGGTGGCAGAATGCCCAGCATGCTGTCTTCGGCGACGAACTCGAACACGTCGCGCACCTGCTCCAGGCTGGCCGCGGATTCAAAGCTCAGCTCCAGGCCAATGAAGCAATCCGTCGGCTCCAAGTCGGCGAAGGCCGGCAACGGCGGCCAGACCAGCTCCACCTCGCGCAGCGCGCCCAATTGGCTGAGGAAGCGCAGGCAGGACAGCGGATCGAAGCCGTCGCGGAACAAATCGGGATAAAAGCGCAGCGACAACTGCCACAGCGGCGTGGCGGCGGCGTCCAACGCCTCCTCGCCGGCCACCGCGCAGGGGGCTCCGTCCAGCAGGAACAACTGCAAACGCTGCAGCAGCGGCGCGCCGTCCGGCCAGGCCGGTTCCGCGTCCAGCGCGGAGGCCTCCACCGCCTCCAGCATCCGCCGCAGATGATCGTTGCAGGCCAGCAGCAGGCTGACCAGATCGTCGCCCAGCGCGATCTTGCCGCCGCGCAGCCGTTCCAGCACGCTTTCC
Source organism: Chromobacterium sp. Beijing (assembly GCF_021496765.1). NCBI lineage: Bacteria > Pseudomonadati > Pseudomonadota > Betaproteobacteria > Neisseriales > Chromobacteriaceae > Chromobacterium > Chromobacterium sp. Beijing. Next base: position 1,321,527 of record NZ_CP053750.1, on the reverse strand, counting down.
ATCGCATGGGCAAAGGCCACCAGCGCGTCGAAGCCGAAGGTGCCGGCGGAGCCCTTGATGGTGTGCGCGGTGCGCAGCAGCAGGTTGAAGGTCTCGGCGTCGGCGGGAAAAGCGGCCGGGTCCAGCAGCGCGCCTTCCAGCGCGTCGCACAGCTCGCGGGACTCCTCCAGGAAAATCGCCCTGGCCTTACTCCAGTCCATCCTCGCCTCCCGGCGCCGTCAGCGTCACGCCCAGCAACTGGAAGGCCTCGCTGACCAAAGGGTTGTCCGCCAGCAGCTCCAGCCGCCGCAGCTGCCGGCCAAAGGCCAACAGCAACTGCAAGGCGCAGCCGTCCACCTCCGTCACCTCGGCGAAGCTCAGCGACACCGCTTCGTGCGCCAGCAAGGGCAGGAGCTCGCTTTTCAGCTGCTCCGCCGTGTAAACGCTCAATTCCCCGCTCAGACTGGCCCTGGCCCAACCTTCGCCGGTTTCGACGTGCAATCTCATTAGGCCCCCAGACCAAAGCCAAGCGGCGGTTAACTCGCTGTTTTTACTTAAGTGTCCACACTAAAAGTAGTCAAGAAACAGATTGTTTTATAAAAAACAGTAAGCAAGCCAACGCGCGACGGCGCGGATACGGCAACAGCAGCATGGCGGGAGGCCTATGAAACTGAGCATCAAATCCCTGCTGACGGCCGGCGCCGGCGTCTTCGCCCTGCTCTTGCTGCTGCTCCTGCTGTGCACCCTGCGCCTGCGGCACGAGCTGGATCTGCAAGCCCAGGCCGAATCCCAGCGCAATCAAAGCTATCTGCTGGCCAACGAGCTGAGGCAAAGCTCGGACGACCTCACCCGCCTGGTCCGCACCTACGCGGAAACCGCGGACCCGCGCTACGAGCGGCAATACTGGGCGGTGCTGGCGATACGCAACGGCCAGCAGCCGCGCCCGCAGCACTACAACCGCATCTACTGGGACTTCATGGCGGCTAGCGACAACAAGCCGCAGCCGGACGGCCCCGCCGTGCCGCTGCAACAGCTGATGCGGCAGGCCGGCTTCACTCAGCAGGAATTCGACAAGCTCGGGCTGGCCCAGGCCAACTCGGACCGGCTGGTCAATACCGAAACCGTGGCGATGAACGCGATGAAGGGACGCTTCGCCGACGGCCAGGGCGGCTTCAGCCGCCAAGGCCCGCCGGACCCGGAACTGGCCCGGCGCATTCTGCACGACCGCCAATACCACCTGGACAAGGCCGCCATCATGCAGCCGGTGGACGCGTTTTATCAGTTGATGGAAGAACGCACCAACCAGGCCGTCGTCCAGTCCCGCGCCCAGGCCGAGCTATGGCTGGCCATCGTCATCGGCCTGATGCTGGGCTGCTGCGCGCTGGGCTTGCTGATGTTCTGGACCATTTACCGGCGCTTGTTCGCCATGCTGGGCGACGAGCCCTTGCGCGTCACCCGGCTGATGCGGGCGGTGGCGGCCGGCGATCTGGCCGCCGCGGCCCCGCCCGGCGGCTACCCCAGGGACAGCCTGGCGGAAGCCATGCTCCAGACCGTGACCACGCTCAGCCGCGCGATAGCGGACTCCCAGCGCGGCGCCGGCCATCTGTCCATGATGTCGGCCCAGATCAACCACAGCTCCCAGCAACTGTCCCTCAACACCAACGGCCAGGCGGCCAGCCTGTCCGAGGCCGCCTGCTCGCTGGAGCAGATCTCCTCCGCCATCAACCAGAGCAGCGACAACGCCAAACTCACCGAAACCATGGCCGTCCAGGCGGCGGACGACGCGCGCCAGGGCGGCGAAATCGTCGAACACACCGTGCGCAGCATGCAGTGCATCGCCGAGCACATCTCGGTGATAGACGACATCGCCTATCAAACCAATCTGCTGGCGCTCAACGCCGCCATTGAAGCCGCCCGCGCCGGCGCCCAGGGCAACGGCTTCTCCATTGTGGCCCAGGAAGTGCGCAAACTGGCGGAACGCAGCCAGCTGGCCGCCAGGGAGATCAGCGGCATGGCCGCCAGCGGCGTTCAGCTCGCCGGCCAGGCCGGCGCGCAACTGGCCGCCATCGTCTCCTCCAGCGGCAAGACCGCCAGCCTGATCCAGCAAATCGCCGTGGCCGCCAACGAGCAGGCGCAAGGCGTGGGACAAATCAACGCCACCATTCAGAGACTGAGCGCCGCCACCCGGCAAAACGCCAGTCTAGTGGAAGAACTCGCCGCCATCTCGGCGGACAGCCGCGGCCATGCGGACCAAGTGCATGCTCAGATGCAGCGCTTCCACGCCGCCGCCCCCGCTCCCCCAGGAGAAACCAGCGCCGCCGGCCGCGTCACCGCGGGCCATGGACCCCGACATTGACCGGCCACCACAACATCGTTCAGCTGCACTGTGAGGACCTCTCCATATGAAAAATTTTCGCGCCAACCAGGCCATCACCGGCCTGCTGATTCTTATCGCGCTCACCTTTATCGGCGTGATCTACACCTTCATTTCCATGCGCCAGGCGGTGGACGTGATGAGCGCCGCCAGCGAAAGCCGCTATCACTCCTACCTGCTGGCCTCGGAGTTGCGGCAAAGCTCGGACGATCTGACCCGGCTGGGCCGCACCTACGTCGTCACCGGCGATCCCGGCTATGAACAGCAATACAACCGCGTGCTGGACATCCGCAACGGCAAGGCGCCGCGTCCGAAGGAATACAACCGCATCTATTGGGACTTCGTCGCCGCCGGCCAGGAAAAACCCCGGCCGGACAGCGAAACCGTGCCGCTGCAAACCCTGATGCAGCAAGCCGGCTTCACCGATGGCGAGTTCGCCAAGCTCAAGGAAGCGCAAGCCAACTCCGACGGCCTGGTCAAGCTGGAAGTGCGGGCGATGAACGCGGTCAAGGGCAAGTTCGCCGACGCCCAGGGTCAGTACAGCGTCAGCGGCCAGCCGGACATGGAACTGGCGCGCAAACTGGTGCACAGCAAGGAATACCACCAGTTCAAAGCCCAGATCATGAAGCCCATCGACGACTTCTTCGTGCTGCTGGACCAGCGCACCAACGCCGCGCTGGCCCAGGCCAAGGACAGGCTGTCCAGCGCCCAGCTGCAATTCCTCACCGCCATCGTGCTGCTGGTGGGCGAAATCCTGCTGCTGATCCTGCTGGGCCGCCGCCAGATCCATACCCAGCTGGGCGGATCGGTCACCGACATCGAAGGCGTGTTGCAGGAAATCGCCTCCGGCAACTTGGCCGTGGACGTGCCCAAGGCGCCGGAAGCCAGCGCGCTGGGCCAGATCGGCGTGATGAACCAGCGGCTGCGCCGCTTGATAGGCGAAGTCAACAACAACGCCGGCCAGCTGGTCAGCGCCGTCGGCTCGCTGCATCAGACCACCAACCGCATCAGCGAGGACGCGGACCAGGTCAACCAGGCCATCAGCTCCAGCGCCGCCACCATTGAGCAGATCACCGTCAGCGTCACCCATGTGGCCGACACCACCGCCGACGCCAACGCCATCATCTCCCAGGCCAATAGCAGCGCGGAGCGCGGCCGCCACGCCATGCATCAGGTTTCGGCCGAGGTGGGCAAACTGTCCCAGGCCATGTCCACCCTCAGCGACACGCTGAACTCGCTGGGCACCCGCTCCGAGGAAATCAGCTCCATCGTCAACGTGATCAAGGACATCGCCGACCAGACCAACCTCTTGGCGCTCAACGCCGCCATCGAAGCCGCGCGCGCCGGCGAAATGGGCCGCGGCTTCGCCGTGGTGGCGGACGAAGTGCGCAAACTGGCCGAGCGCACCGCCCAGGCCACCACCGAAATCACCCAGATGACCCAGGGCATGCGCCAGCAAACCGCCGGCACCGTGGCCAGCATGCAGCAGGCCCGCTCCACCGTGGATCAAAGCGTGGGCCTGGCCCAGGGCGCGGCCAGCGAGATTGAAAACATCGGCGGCCTGATGCGGCAAGTGGTGGATACCTTCACCCAGATCACCCACGCCACCCGCGAGCAATCCACCGCCGTCGGCAATATCGCCCACACCACCGAGCACATCAACGGCATGACCCGCAGCACCTCCGAGGTGGCGCAAGGCGCCAGCGCCACCCTGAGCGAGCTGAACGGCCACGCCAGCAAGCTGAAGAACGTGGTGGAGCGCTTCCACCTCTAAACCGGTCCGTGATAAAGCGACAGGGCTCCGCAATGCGGAGCCCTGTTTTCCTTCATTGGACTCTCAGAACCAGTTCAAAGTCTATCCCTCAAATCGGCGCCAAACTGGCGGACAGCGGCAAATGATCGGACAAGCGCGACCACGGCGCGCCCTTCAGCACCTCCGCCCCCAAGGGCTTCAGCCCGCGCACATAGATCCGGTCCAGCGGCAGCATGGGCATGCGCGCCGGAAAGCTGCGCGCATGGCGGCCGAACAACTGATCAAACACCTCCACCATGCCCAGGCTGTCCATCAGGTGATCCGTCGCCTCTTCCCGCCAGTCGTTGAAATCGCCGGCCAGAATCAGCGGCGCGTCCGCCGGCACGTTCTCGCGCACATAGCGCGCCAGGTCCAGATACTGCTTGCGCCGGTCTCGCGCCAACAGATTGAAATGGCCGCACAAGGTCACCACCGGCCGCTTCCAGCCCGCCGGCGTCAGCTGACAGTGCAGCAGGCCGCGGTTCTCGAAGCGGTTGACCGAGATGTCGCGGTTGCACCAGGTATTGATGGGAAAGCGCGTCAGCAAAGCGTTGCCGTGATGGCCGTGCTCATAGGCCGCGTTCAGGCCGTAAGCCGCCTTGTGGTCCAGCCGGCGCGCCAGGAAATGATGCTGCGGCAGCTTGGGCCAGCTGGCGTGCTGCAAGGCGCGTTCTATGTTCTTGCCCTGCACCTCCTGCAAGAACAACACGTCGGCGTCTATGGACTCCAGCGCGGAGGCCATATCGCCCAACCGCACATGACGGTTCAGCGGCGACATGCCCTTGTGGATGTTGTAAGTGGCTACGGTAATGGCTTTCATGCAATACGCTTCTTTATCGGGCGGACATACCCTCCGCCGCTTCTAACTGCCCCGTGAACAAGCTAAGTCAGACCGCCGGCCGCCGGCCCCGTTCCCGCGCCCATTGTCCGCCGCCTCAGTTTCAAAGATAAGCGCTGGCCGCGCAAATTCAATCTCCACCCCCAGGCAAACAGGGAACTGAAAATCATTCACCTAAAACGGACTGCCCGTCTGCAAAATTTCCTACATCAAGCATTGCAAGATGAATACAGCTGCACTACACACTTATAACAGTAGCTAGAAAACAATACATGATTATCGGCGGAAGTTAGGGAGCGAGCGATGGGAAACTTTCTTGCGCAGTTCAGCATCAAGGTCAAGATCTTTGGGCTGATTCTGCTAGGCGTGCTGGCCAGCGTGATCATCGGCATGGTTGGCGTCAAAAGTACCGCAGAGATGAATAATCTCACCATTGACATGCATGACAACCTGCTGATGTCTGTCAATTGGGTGGCCAGCGCCAACCAGTACGCCATCTACGCCAGCCGGTCCGACTACCGCTTCATCGCCGAAAGCGAGAAAAAGCAGATGGATCAGGTGACGGCCAACCGCGCCAAATACGTGACGGAAATGAACCGGCTGCTGGATCTCTATCGCAAGACCGAACTCACCCCCCCGGAAGTGGACGCGCTCAAACGCTTTGACGCCGCCTGGCCGGTGATGGAGGAAGTCTGCAAGAAAGTGCGCGACCTCAGCTATAGCGATACCGGCGACGGCGCCAACAACAAGAAAGCGCTGGAACTGATGGCCAAGGAATGCCGACCCAAGTTCCAGGTTGTCGACGACATCATGAGCCAGATCGTCGATATCAATGTCAAAGTGTCCGATCAAGCTTTGAAAAACGCCGCCGACAAATACCAGCAAGCGCGCAACACCATCGTTACCGTGCTGGTCATTGCCTTGATCGTACTGTTTTTGTTGGGCATGACAATACAGAACGGCATCATCGGCAGCCTGAAAAAAGGCATGGAAGCGCTGTTCCAGCTGGGCAGCGGCGACCTGACCGGCACCATAGAAGTTCAGGGCCGGGACGAAGTGGCCCAGATGATGCAATCGCTGTCCGACACCCAGAAAAAACTGCGCGTCACCGTGGGCGACATCATCAACTCCGCCTCCAGCGTGGCCGCCACCGCCGAGGAGCTGGCCGCGTCCACCGAGCAAGTCAGCGCCAGTATCGGCCAGCAGGTCAACGCCACTTCCAGCGCCGCCGCCTCGATCGAAGAACTGACCGTCAGCATCGACCAATGCTCCAACAACGCCTCGCTGGCGGACTCCCAAGCCAGCGAAGCCGGCAGTCAGGCCAAGATAGGCAATAAGGAAGTGCAGGACTCCACCCAGCAAGTGCGCAAGGTCAACGACAGCGTGGCCGCCTCCGCCAACAACCTGGAATCGCTGTCCGAACAGGCGCAGATGATCAGCAGCATCGCCACCGTGATCAAGGAAGTGGCGGATCAGACCAATCTCTTGGCGCTGAACGCCGCCATCGAGGCCGCGCGCGCCGGCGAGCAAGGCCGCGGCTTCGCCGTGGTGGCCGACGAAGTGCGCAAGCTGGCCGAGCGCACCACCGGCTCCGCCACCGAAATCACCCAGATGATCGCCAAGATCCAGGCCGGGGCCAAGGAGGCGGTGGACAGCATGCGCAGCAGCCGCCACATCGTCAGCCAGGTGGTGGAATCGTCGGAACATGTGTCCACCACCATCAGTTCGGTGGAAGAAAGCGCGGAAGGCGTGGTGGGCGCCATCAGCGACATCGCGCTGGCGATGCAGGAGCAGCGTCAGGCCAGCACCGATCTGGCCGGCCGCGTGGAGGCCATCGCCCAGATGTCCAAGGAAAACGGCGTGGCCGTGGACGTGTTCTCGCAAGCCACCCGCGAACTGGCGGTGGTGGCGGAGCGGCTGCAGCAGACCACGCTGGCCTTCAAACTTTAAGAACCGGTTTACGATCCGCTGCGCGTCGGCGATACGGCGACAGCTTCTACAATCAAACGGCTTCATCCCCCGCCCCGCCGGCCTGGTCCGCGGGGCGGTTTTTTCACGGATGCCGTCCCTTCATTGACAGCAAAGCCCCGCCTCGCCAACAATAGCCCCGCGCCGCTGCAATTGCGGCGCTCGGGCTTGGACTCCCGACGTTGAGATCATTCCGGCAGACCGCGGCCTCCCCGCGCTCTGTCTCGCTATTGCTTTGCCCATTCGGGCGGGCCGTGGCGAGGGCACCTCACGGTGCGCCGGTCTTTGGAATGATCTCCCGGTAGTCCAACCTTGTCATGCGCCCGCCTAGCCGCGCCCCGCGGCCAGGCCGGCATCCGCTTGAGGAGGTAGCAATGTCGAAATCCATTAGGCGCTTACCCCGCCCCGCGTCCCCGTTTTCCCCCGCATCGGCGCTTGCCTGCTTCAGCCAGGAGGCCCGCCATGAGTAAAACCAAGGAAGAACTGCGCGCCTTCTACCGCCTGCTGGAAGCCCGCGAAGCCAAGCTGCCCTTTGTCGGCCCCTCGCCCGAGCGCAGCCAGCCGCATTACTGGCGTCTGCCTCTGTGCCGGGATTTTCCGGAGGCCTACGCGCTGGGAGAGCGTCACGGCCGCGCGCTGGTTGAGCTGTTCCGCCAGCACCCGGACCACGCCGGCCACGGCCTGCTCAGCCGCATCGCCCATGATATGAATTTGTTCGACTTCAGCCCGCAGCGCGGCGCTTGGGCCGGTTTCTTCGACCATCTGGAAGTGTTGATCGCGGTCAGCATCCGCATGCATGAGTCGGACGCGGAGGCGCAAGCCGCGCTGCCCTGAGCCGCAAAACCAGCCCGGACGGCCTCCGTCCGGGCGGCGATGGGGAATGTGACAATGGCTGGCGCCGGCAATCTATGGTAAAAAGCCTGCAATCCTTGCTGGAAAGCGCTGGCAAGGCGGCTGCGCGAGTCACCTGTTTGATCCATTCACCCTCCCTCTTGGTGCCGGATAAAAACCACAGGCGGGTGACTCGCCCAGCCGAAATGCTTGTCATTCCCGTCCCCTCCCCCAGCGGCTTTCACGCCCAAGCCCATCCGTCAATGGCCTAAAGACCCGGTGCTTATTCCCCCCAACGCCTTACCATGGGGCTTCGATTCATCAATCCGTAAAGGAGAGTTAGATGGCCAAGAACAAGCGCGCCGCCAAGAAACTGGCGGCGCTGGCGGACAAGGTGCGCGGACAGAAGAAGGCCACCAAATCGGCCAGGAAGCTGGCCGCCAAGGTGCTGAAGCACCCGATGACCGACAAACCGGCCAAGAAGAAGGAGCTTAAACGCGCCAAGCGGGACAAGGCCGACAAGCAGGCTGAATAAGCCGGCTCCCGCACGCCAAAAGGCGGCGAACGGCAAGCATGCCGCGCCGCCTTTTGGCATTCCTGAGCCGGGCTTCACACCTGATAGGCCGACACCGTCTGCAAGATCACCCGCGCCTGCTTGCTCAACTGGCCCGCCGCGTCCGCCGATCCGCTGGACGCCGACGAATTTTCCTCGGCCATCTGCGCAATCTGCTCCACGCGCTGGGCGATGGTGTTGCTGGCCACGCTCTGCTCGGAAATGCTGTTGGAGATGTCGCGCACCAATTCCATCGCCTTGCCGCTGCTGTCCCGTATGCCGTCGATGGCGTCGTTGGCGGCGCGGGTGTTGGCGGTTTCCTGATGCACCTGATCCACCACTTTCTCCATGCTCTGCACCGCTTCCAACGTGCTGCTTTGCATCTTGTTGATGATGTTGGCGATCTCGGTGGTGGAGCTGGCGGTGCGCTCGGCCAGCTTGCGCACCTCGTCCGCCACCACCGCGAAGCCGCGGCCCATCTCCCCGGCTCGCGCGGCCTCGATGGCGGCGTTGAGCGCCAAGAGATTGGTCTGATCCGCAATATCCTTGATCACCCCCATCACCGAGGCGATGGTGGCGCTGTCTTCCTTCAATTGGCCAATGCGCTGCGCGGCGTCGGTAATCGCGCCGGCCACCTCGGTGATGCCGCGCACAGTGGCGGAAATCACCTGACCGCCCTCGGTCGCCCTCTCGCCGGCCTGCTGCGCCTGCCCGCGCGCTTCCACCGCGCTGGAGGCGACATGGTTGATGCTCACCGTCATCTGCTCCACCGCCGCCGCCATCGCCGCCGCGGATTCGCTTTGCATTTCCGAACTACGCGCGATTTCATGAGTATTGTTGGCCAGGCCGGACATCGCGCCGTCTATGGCGCCTATGCTGTCGCGGATGTCCCGGAAACTGCGCTGCAGATTCTCCAGCAGCTGGTTGAAGGCGGAGGCGGTTTCGCCCACCTCGTCCATGCGTCCCACCGGCGCGCGCAAGGTGAAGTCTTTGTGCTGATTCACCTTGAACAGCGTGGAGCGGATCTGGTGCAAGCTGGTCCGGATATGGCTGAACAAGAGCCAGCCCAGGCCGCCGCTCAGCAGCAGACAGGCGGCGATCACCGCCACCGAGCTGCCGAAGGCCATGCTGTAAGCGGCGGCGTTGTCCTTGGACAGGCTGTCCGCCATGGAGTAGTTGAAGTCGATGTGGTCGTTGAGGTCTTTGGCCAGGGCCTTGGCGGAGTCCGGTATCGGCCCGGCCACCAGCATGGCCTGCGTCGCCGGACCCGGATGCTCGCGCGAAGCCTTCAAAAAGCTTTCGCGATTATTACGGTAGGCTTGCAGATCCGCCCGGTCCTGTTGCAGCAGCTTGCGGTCCGCGTCGTTGGACAGCAGGTCTTTCTCGTAAGCGGCCAACACCTGATCCAGGATCTTGTCCCCTTCGGCGATCTGCGCTTCGGCGTCCGCCTTGCTCTTGGCGTCCGCGGCGATGCCGTGGCGGTAAGCCGCCACCCGCATCTTGGTCAAGGCCAGCAGCCCCTGGTCCAGCGCTTGTATGCTGGGAAAGGTGTTGTTCTTCAAATAGTTGAAACGTTCATTGCCGCTGTGCAACTGCCACAGGCCGTAACTGCCGACGCCGATCAAGGCCAGCATGGCCACCATCAAGGTCAGCATGAGTCGCTGTGAGATATTCATCCTTATTCTCCGTGTCTTCGCCCGATACCACATGTAGCTTTGTTATAGGCGCAGTCAGAAAACAGGAGAAAGTACTAAGTGAGAATATCTATTAAGAACAAATATTTAGCGTCGGCTCGGCCCTACACTTGATATTGGGTCACGGTGTTCAGGATATTCTTGGCCTGCTGCTGCAATTGCTCCGCCGCGTCCGCCGAGGCGCTGGAGGCGGACGCGTTTTCTTCCGCCATCTGCGCAATCTGCTCCACTTTCTGGGCAATGGTGTTGCTGGCGGTGCTTTGCTCATTGATGCTGCCGGAAATGTCCTTGACCAGTTCCATCGCCTGGCCGCTGCTGTCTTGAATCTTCTCTATCACGCTGCTGGCTTCGCGGGCGTTGTCGGTTTCCTGATGCACCTGTTCCACCACTTTTTCCATGCTTTGCACCGCTTCCAGCGTGCTGCTTTGCATCTTGTTGATGATGGAGCCGATTTCCGTGGTGGAACTGGCGGTGCGCTCGGCCAGCTTGCGCACCTCGTCCGCCACCACGGCGAAGCCGCGGCCGGTTTCGCCGGCCCGCGCCGCCTCGATGGCCGCATTCAGCGCCAAAAGGTTGGTCTGGTCCGCAATGTCCTTGATCACGCCCATCACCGAGGCGATGGTGGCGCTGTCTTCCTTCAATTGCCCAATGCGATGCGAGGCGTCGCTGATCGCGCCCGCCACCTCGGAAATACCCAGCACGGTGGCGGAGATCACCTGGCCGCCCTCGGTGGCCATGCTGCCCGCCTGCTGCGCCTGGGTGCGCGCCTCCACCGCGTTGTCCGCCACATGGTTGATGCTCACCGTCATCTGCTCCACCGCCGCCGCCATCGCCCCGGCGGATTCGCTCTGCACTTCCGAGCTGCGCGCAATCTGATTGGTATTGGCCGCCAGGCCGGAGGTGGCTTTGTCGATTTCCGAGATATTGTCGCGTATGCCGCGGAAGCTATGCTGCAGATCGTCCAGCAAATGGTTGAAGGCGGCGGCGGTGCGGCCGATCTCGTCCTTGCGCAAGACCTTGGCCCGCAGGCGGAAATCCTTGCTGGCGCTGACCTGATCCAGGGTTTCGCCAATCTGGTTCAGGCTGCTGCGTATGCTGCGGAACAGCGCGAAGCCCAGCGCCCCGCTCAGAATCAGGGCGCCCACAATCACCACCAGGGAGGACACGAAAGCCTCCTGATACGCCGTGGCGTTCTCGCCCGCCAGCTTCTTGGCCAGGCCGTAGTTGAATTCAATATGCTCCTTGATGTCCTTGACCACGGTCTTGGCCGTGGCCAACAGCGGACCGCCCACCAGCTCCCGCCGCGTGGTTTCCGGCGGCTGCTCGCGGGAGATCTTGAACACGGTGTCGCGCTGCTGGCGGTAGATCCGGATGTCCGCGCGGTCTTTTTCTATCATCCGCCTGTCCTCGTCGTCGGACACCAGGTCTTTCTGGTAATGGTCCAGCGCCGTGTCCATCTGCTTGTCCAGCTGCGCGATATTGGCCTCGATATCGGCCTTGACCTTGGGATCTTCGCTGATGCCGTGGCGGTAGGTCAGCACCCGCATATCGGTTTGCGCCTGCAAGGCCTGATCCAGGGTGTGGATGCTGGGAAAGGTGTTGGCCTGCAGATAGTCGAAGCGCTCATTGGCCCGGTGCAGCTGGAGCAGCCCGAAGCTGCCCACAATGAACAAGCCGAGCAAGGCGACCGCCAGGGTCAGCAGCAAACGTTGGGATATGCTCATGGTAGCCCCCTAGGTGATGACTTATGAAACTCGATTCTTTATAGGCGTGTCTGCTTGGGATTTTCAAATCATTTGGCATGGAAAATCAGGCTTTTGCGACAGGCGGCGGCACCGTAGAATGTTCTCGCAATCACAACATTCATAAAACGCCAACAACAAAGGAGAATCACCATGACGCCATTCCGTCCCCGCCCCAGACTGCTGCTGAGCGCGCTGGCCCTGAGCCTGGGCCTGAGCCTGGGCTTCAACGCCCCGGCCCTGGCGCTGAGCCCGCCGGCGCCGCCGCAGGTCAAATACGATTACGACTACGATGTCTTCCACCCGGTCTACGCCCGCAACGGCATGGTGGCCACCGAACAGGGCCTGGCCACCCAGGTGGGCCTGGACATTCTGCGCCAGGGCGGCAACGCGGTGGACGCCGCGGTGGCGGTGGGCTTTGCGCTGGCGGTGACGCTGCCCAACGCCGGCAACCTGGGCGGCGGCGGCTTCATGGTGCTGCACGACGCCAAGAGCGGCCGCAATATCGCGCTGGATTTCCGCGAGATCGCGCCGGCCAAGGCCAGCCGCGACATGTATCTGGACGCGCAGGGCAAGGTCGTGGACGGCCGCTCGCTGTACACCCACCTGGCAGTGGGCGTGCCCGGCACCGTGGCCGGCCTAGCCCACGCTCAGCAGCGCTGGGGCAGCCTGCCGCTGGCCAAGGTGATTGCGCCGGCGGTGAAGCTGGCGGAGCAAGGTTTCCCGGTGTCTCAGACGCTGGCGGAAATGCTGGAAGTGGAAAAAGACAATCTGGGCCGCTGGGACAGCAGCCGGGCGGTGTTCTTCCGCGACGGCCGCCCGCTGCGCGCCGGCGAGAAGCTGGTGCAGCGCGACCTGGGCAAATCGCTGCGCCTGATCGCGCGACAAGGACCCAAAGCCTTCTATCAGGGCGACATCGCCGACAAGATCGTGGCGGAAATGGCGCGCCACGGCGGCCTGATCAATAAGGCCGATCTGGCCGGCTACAAGGTGGAGGAGCGCGCGCCGGTCAGCGGCACGTATCGCGGCTACCAAGTGGTGTCCATGCCGCCGCCCAGCTCCGGCGGCATCCACATCGTCCAGATCCTGAACCTGCTGGAACGCTATCCGCTGGCCGACTACGGCCCCAACAGCGCGCAGACCATCCACTATCTGGCCGAGGCGATGAAGCTGGCCTACGCCGACCGCTCGGAATACCTGGGCGACCCGGCCTTCGTCAAAGTGCCGCAGGCCGGCCTGACCTCCAAGCGCTACGCCGATCAGCTGGCCACGACGATAGACCCGGTCAAGGCCCGCCCCGCCGCCGAGATCAAGCCCGGCAAGCCGCAGCCCTATGAGAGCGACCAGACCACCCATTACTCCATTGTGGACAAGCAAGGCAACGCGGTGGCGGTGACTTACACGCTGAACCTGAATTTCGGCAGCGGCATCGTCGCCGGCGGCACCGGCATTCTGCTCAACAACGAGATGGACGACTTTTCCGTCAAGCCCGGCGTGCCCAACGCCTTCGGCCTGATCGGCGGCGACGCCAACGCGGTGGCGGCCGGCAAGCGGCCGCTGTCCTCGATGTCGCCGACGCTGGTGCTGAAAAACGGCAAGCCCTGGCTGGTCACCGGCAGCCCGGGCGGCGCGCGCATCATCACCACCACTTTGCAGACCATCGTCAACGCCGTCGATTTCGGCATGAACCCGGCGGAAGCCGCGTCCACGCCGCGGGTGCACCATCAATGGCTGCCGGACGAATTGCGGGTGGAAAAGGGCCTGAGCCCGGATACGCTGCGCCTGCTGCGCGAACAAGGCTACAAGATCGCGCTCAAGCCCAGCATGGGCCGGACCCAGACCATACAGCTGCGCGACGGCGGCTTGTACGGCTATTCCGACCCGCGCAACCCTGACGGCGCCACGATGGGCTATTAAGACGCGCCGGCCGGGCGCCGTTCAAGGACGCGCCCGGCCGGCCGATAAAGCGAGAAACCGGCGTCAAAACTCAACCATAATGTAATAAGGAAACTGTTCAAAGTCTGCCGCGCTGCGGCGATACGGCGTTAAAACCGGCTTTCGCCTGAGCGCCGCCGGCCCCGCGCCGTCACAGGGGAGAAGCCCGCACATGCTGAAATTGTCGAGCAGCGCCGCGCTGGTCTTGTCGCTGTCGCTCCCCGTCAACGCGGCCACCCTGCACTTCGTCACCCAGGATTTTCCGCCCTTCATCGAGGTGACCGACAAACCCCAGCCCCAAGGCCTGATGGTGGATACGCTGGTGGCCGTCTGCCAGCGGCTGAACTGGAACTGCGAAATCCAGGCCATGGTCTGGCGCCGCGCCCTGCTGCTGGCCGATGAAGGCAAGGTGGACGGCATCTTCCCGGTGCAGGACACGCCCGAGCGCAGGATGTCGCTGGCCTTGAGCGCCCCGGTGTACAACAGCAGTTACGGCCTGTTCGCCACCGCCAGCTCCACCTTCCGCTACCAGCGCCCCAGGACCTGCTCAACCACCGCATCGCGGTCTACGGCCCGTCCATCTCTCAAAACGCCCTGGACAAGCTGATCGCCGGCTTGCCCAATATGAACATCTCCGTGGAAAACAATCAGGAAACGGTGTTAAAGAAATTGGCCGCCATGCGTTACGGCGCGGACGCGGTGGTTTTCGCCAACGAAGACGTCACTCGCTACATCATCCGGCGCGAAGCGCTGAGCGGCCTGCGCCCGCTGGCCACCATACAGCCGCTGACCTATCTATACGGATTCCCTTTGAAATCAGTGAAACCCGGCATGGTGGCGGACTTCAACCAAGCCTTGAACGCGCTGTGCCACGACGGCACGCTGCCGCGCCTGGCGCGCCGCTACAACGTCAGGATGGCCGCGTGCAAATAGCATTTGAAAGTTTTTGCTATCAATTAAATTGAACAACTATTAGCGTTGTGTTATATTTGTTCAAAATATCAAACAGCCACCATAAGCGCCTCGCCTTTGACAGGAGCTTATCTTGCGCTTCAATGCGATAAACAACCCTTCTGCCCCAGACGGTTTCATGGGGCAGCCTAAGCGACCGACTGTCTTTGCTGACGGCGTCATCCGCGCTTTTAGCGGAGCGTTGTTGCGCCTCTAGCGCATGTGGCTTCCGGATTTCCAATCACAGGAGCGTAGCATGCAAACTCAATCGTCTTCCCCAGCCTGGCTGGGCTGGGCTTTTCTACTGGTGGCCATCGCCACCGAAATCCTGGGCACGTCCTTCATGGCCTACGCCGCCCGCACCGAGAGCTACTGGGGCTACGGCGTGATGGCGGCGGCGCTGGCGCTGTCCTATTACTTCCTGTCCCTCGCCATCCGCACCATTTCCGTGGGCGTCGCCTACGCCGCCTGGGAAGCCCTGGGTCTGGCCGGCCTGGCGCTGATCGGCGTCCATCTGTTCGGCGAAACGCTGCTGACGCAGGAAATCATCGGACTGGCCTTGTCCGTGGTGGGCATCGCCTGCGTGGTGGCCGGCGAAGCCGATGAACACACTCAGGAGCAAAGCGCATGAAAACCGTATTTTATGTATTCGTGGTGTCCTCGGCCCTGATCGAGGTGGCCGCCAACCTGATGCTGGAAAAATCCAACGGCTTCCGCAACAAGGCCTGGGGCTTCGGCGCCATCGCCATGGTCTGGGTGGCTTTCGCCCTGCTGGGCCAGGCGGTGCGCGGCATCGATCTGGCCGTGGCCTACGCGCTGTGGGGCGCGCTGGGCATCATCGGCACCGCCATCGGCGCGCGCATCTTCTTTGGCCAGCGGCTCAAGCCGCTGGGCTGGGTGGGCATGGCGGTGGTGATTTCCTCGGTGGTGGTGCTGACCACCGCCTGATAAACCTCGGCGGCGTTCAGTGACGCTTTTATGACGCGCCGCCCAGCCCGACCTGTCCTATCTGAGTATGGCGACCCGCGCCATAACGGTTTAGGGTACGGGCTCCATCCAAGCAATGAAAGGCTGAGACATGCAACAGTATCAAGTCTTGAGCGGCATGAGCCAAGAGTCCTTGGAAAACACCCAAGCCTTGCTCACCCTCTGCGAGCACTGCGCCAGCGATGTCGGCATCCTGGCCATCCACGGCGAAACGGATCAACCTTGCGAGCTGTGCGGCGAAGTCGATTGACGCGCCGCCTTCGACCACACACCGGGCCGGCCATGCCGGCCCCTTGTTTTTTCCGGCGTCGCCGCGTCGGCACAGGAAGCCTTATGCAGATTCAAAAACTGGACCACGCCACCCTGCCAGACTGGGCGGCGCTACGCCAACAACTCTGGCCGCACCATGCGTCCGCCGCCCACTACCGCGACGGCGAGGCCATCCTAGCGTCGGACCACCTTGCCGCCTTCCTGGCGCGGAATGCCGCCGGCCTGGCGGTGGGCTTCGCCGACGCCGCCATCCGGCACGACTATGTCAATGGTTGCGCCGACAGCCCGGTCGCCTTCCTGGAAGGCATTTTCGTGTTGCCCGTCTGCCGGCGAAACGGCATCGCCCGGCAATTGGTGGCGGCGGTGCAGGCCTGGGGCTTGGAACACGACTGCATGGAACTGGCGTCCGACGCGCCGCTGAGCAATGTCGATTCGCAGCGCATGCACGCCTGCCTGGGTTTCGAGGAAACCGAAAGAGTGGTGTTTTTCAGGAAGGCGCTACCCTAAAGCCAATTCCTCCCCCTCGCCACGCATCGAAGAGGCACGATTGAAAACGGTCGGCCTTCCACTTGCCTTCAAGGCACCGCCCTACCCTATGATGATGCAATGGCGAAAAAACTACATAAGTTAATCAAATCACTTGCACCATAGAATTCCATCTCCTAGTATCCGCCTCAGACAGCACATGGACTATCCATTTTAAATATGCTTGACCTATTTCATAAGCAATATGACCGAATCACCCCATCGTAAGGGATGCATTGACGCGGCCTGAGGCTTAGCGACGAAAAGATTGGTCAAGAGCAACCGCTGGGAGGAAATGGCCTTGACCCCTCATCCATCCTCATATCCCACCGTCTGCATCGCCAATGCAATCGACACCCTGCGGCCCATCATTCAGCGCGCGCCAACCGCGTCTGAGCAGGCACGGCTCATCAAGTCGCTCTTCCCGCAGCAGGATCAAGCGGTCTTCTGGCGGCCATTGGATAAACTAACTATATCCGAGCAGCCAATAGCAGGATTCCCGTGGCTCGGCGCCTTCCTTGGCGCCTCTCACGCGCAAAACATCAGCCCCAAACACCCCAGCGGCAACCTCTTTCGGGACGTGGTACTCGACTCTGCATTGCAGGCCGCCATCGTACAGTGGAGCGGCGCGGAGCGCTGCATCCAGCTCATCGTCCACACCACTACCCAAGACCTCTGGCCTATGGTGCAGTTTCTGCGACATCAGCTGAAACTGACCGTGATGCTTCCTGAAAGCTGTTCCGATCAGGCCTTGAGGGACCGCCTGGATTCCAAATCCGGCTTTCGCCAATTCGCCTCTGATCATGGCTTCAGCGTCGGCAGAGCCAGAATCGCCAAAGGCCAGAGTTGCGCTACGCGCGCAGATGCTGCCATCGCCATTGCCGACCTGTTGGCGACGGGCAGGCCTGTCATTGCCAAGCCGGACCGCGGCGAGGCCAGCGTTGGCCTGAACGTATTCCAACCCGACGCTAGCGGGTCCATCCTGCGCGATACGCTAGGCGCCAATTCTTTTTTTGGCGACGAACCTATCGTCATTGAGGAATACATTCAAGGCGAGGAACTTATTTTTCCCTCGGTGGAATACTTTGTCCCCAAGAAGAGCGACCAAGCGCCCTACCTGACTTATGCCTGCTCCATGCTATTCAGCGACATGATGGAGCTATGCGGTAACTTCGTGTCTCCTGAACACAGCCATGCGCCTTGGTACGAGCCGCTGTGCAATGCAGGTCTCGGCCTTGCGCAAGCCATGCAAGATACCGGTTATGTCGGTTATTTCGATATCGATGCGGTCGCATTGCCAAATGGGGACAGCATCATGCTTGACCTGAATCCGCGCCGCACCGGTGCAACGCATGTGCACGAGTTTGCCTCGGCCACGCTGGCGCAGGCTACCAACGCACCCACACGGTTGGCGCCATCGATTTATACGGACAGCGCCCTGTTCAATTCGAAGAAGTTCTCTCCAAGCTGGGCTCATCTATTCGCAGCCCACTGACCGCAACCGAAGGTTGCATACCCTGTGAGCTCACCGGACTTCAAGAAGGCCGCATCAGCCTCATGCTGTGGGTCCCACTGCCGAGTCGGTCTTGTCCTTGAAACAAACCGCCCTGGCAGCTCTGCAACAACTGGGGTTCCCACTGGACGGCACATAGCATTTCACCTACGGCAGTCACCGTGCGATGACTCACGAAGCGCGGCCGATTTTGAACGAACCCCACGCTCAGTAAGGCGCGCGATCACGACAATAGATTAGAAGGAAAGTCCCATGACTGCTTACCAAGTCTGTGGCCTGCCACTGCTATCTCCTTTGATTGTCGGGTCTGGTCCCATCACCGACAATGAGCGCAATATCCGGCGTTTCCTGCGCGCGGGCGCGGGCGCCGTCGTCACCAAGACCATTCACCCCAAGCCGCCCAAAGACAATGATGAAAAAGTGATTGCCATTCCAAGCGGCTGGTTGAATAGCACGACCTATTCCCAGCGCCCCGTCAGCGGGTGGATAACCATTCTCTCCCGCCTAGCAGCGGATAATGCACCGGTCATGGCTTCCATCCATGCCGACTCGCCTGGCGAACTCGCATCGTTGGCCGCGGCCATTGCGACAACCGGCTGCCAAGCTCTGGAGCTCGGTATTTCCTGCCTTAACGAGGCTGAGAAGTTGATGGATACCCCCAAGCGGGTTTTCGACTATGCGCTAGCGGTAAGAAGAGCCGTTAAGCTACCTTTCAGCGTAAAACTAGCCATCAGCAGCACGCTCCGGCAGCGCGTCGACGCCGCCATCAGCGCTGGGGCGAATGCGATTACCTTGAGCGACACGGTTCTTGGACTCGCCGTGGACCCCCGCACATCGCAAATCCGCCTGGGAGGCGCATACGGTTACTCGGGCCAGGCATCCGCCCACTGGTGCAAGCCGCCATTTATGAGCTGCGCAAAACCGGAGTCTCCATACCCATCTTTGGGTCGGGAGGCGTGATGTCGTCAAGCGACGCCATCGAGTACTTATGCATAGGCGCGAATGCGGTCCAGATTTACTCTGTGTTGCAGACCAAAAACCATTCTGTCGCGCAAATATCGACAGGAATCACCCAGCTGTTGGCCGAACGGCAGATCCCACTCTCTCAATTGATAGGCAGCAGCTTGTATTTGGAGGAGCAGACATGCTGATTAACGCTCGCCACTTGGCAGACCTGACCAGCGCTGAACTCCCCGCCATGGTGAAACATTCCACCGTGGTCTGGGGGGTGGGAAGCATAGAGCAGCATGGGCCACACCTGCCTTTATCCGTCGATCTTGACATCGCGGCGGCCCTCTGTGAGGCCGTCGCCACGCGCCTGGACAATGCTTACCTTGCTCCCGCGCAGGCTTTTGGCGCCCGGTCATTGCCACAAAGTGGCGGCGGCCTGTTCTATCCGGGAACGCTGTACCTGACCGGCTCCACCCTCATCGATTATCTGCAGGAAATCATCACCGGCCTGGCCCAACTGGAATGCTCGCATCTGCTGATAATCAATGGGCACTACGAGAACGAGGCTTTCCTATTCGAGGCGATAGACCACTGTCGTCAGGCTGGCCAGTTAACGCATATCCGAGTTTCCGCCTTCAGCTGGTGGAGCCTGGTACAAGCTGATTGGATCTGCCAATACATTGGCCCCCGCTTCCCCGGCTGGCATGCCGAACATGCCGGACTGACAGAAACGAGCCTGATGCTTTACCTGCGTCCCGATGTCGTCAGGGTAGAACGCCCCATCCATGACACCCCTCCGCTCCCCGGCCTCTACTCCCACCCTGCAGATCCCAACATGACCAGCAACAACGGGGTCTTGTCTTCCACTTTGGGCTCCTCAATGGAGCTGGGCAAAGCCTTGTTCGAGCACGTGGTGGAACAAGTGCTCAAACACGCCACCCATCAAACGGCATAGCCATGGAGACTGGGATGAATCACTCGATAGCACCGCACATTTCACCCGCTAGTACGGAGGGCGTTTCTGTCTTCGTTGGCGGCCCCATTCAACATGCGCTGAAAAAAGAGGGAATGACGGCGGAAGCGGCATCACCGATCAAGGCCGTCCATGACGCCATTCATGGGATGAGGCTGCACTTGCTTTCTGCTCACCTTGCCGAGCGCTTTGGGCAAGATAGCCACAACTACTCGCCTACCGAGGTGGTGCTGCGCGACTATGACTGGATGGTGCAATGTTCACTCTTCATCGCCATCTTGCCTTGCGACAGCCAGAGCCAACTGATCCGGACAGATGGCACCCATATCGAGCTTGGCTGGGCCTCCGCCCTCAAGAAACCGATATTGATTCTTGCCCAGTCGCACAGCCATGCCCAGCTGTCCCATCTTGTCAAAGGGCTGGCGTGCGTCGCTCCTGTCAAGATACTTGACCTTGGCGGTATCGTACATAAACCGCAAATCTTACAAGAGGAGATCCAGGCACAACTGCTGCCGGCAGATCAGGACATGGGCCCCAGCCACTTGATGAGAAATCCCGCCCTTTGAACGAAACGGCCGGCCAGGTTTTTCCTTCATTGCCATTGGAGGCGACCCTACCATGCGTCTACATCAATTAGTCAAGGACATACACTTCGACGACCCTCTCTGGCAGGAGCGCCATACCATTACCCGGCCAGAACAGCTGCGAGAGGTGCTGGATGAGATCTTGCGCCCATCGGCGCTAGACGACATGATTGCCGGCCTGCACCAAGCATCGATGTCTGTTCGTATCAACCCCTATCTGCTTGATCTGATTAATTGGCAAGATATGGAACATGATCCTATCCGTAGACAGTTTTTACCCCTCGCCTCGGAAATGACTGCATCGCACCCGTTGCAGTCGCTTGATGCCTTGGATGAAACAGCAGACTCCCCCGTGGCAGGCTTGGTCCATCGTTATCCGGACCGAGCCTTGTTGCTGGTGACGGATCGCTGCCCGGTTTACTGTCGATTCTGCACCCGCAGCTACAATGTCGGCGTAGATACCAGTTCAGTCATCAAGATTCGCGCCCAATCCATATCGCATCGATGGCAGTCCATCCTGTCCCATCTGCGCATGACCCCACGCATTGTGGATGTTGTCGTATCGGGAGGAGATTGCGCCCGGCTCAAAGCCAGCCAATTACTAGAAATAGGAAGAGGTCTCCTCTCCATCCCATCCATTCGGCGCATCCGCTTTGCTTCAAAAGGGCTCTCTGTATTGCCGATGAAGATCACCCGGGATCACGCCTGGACCGATGCCTTAACCGTGGTAAGCGATGAGGCCGGCGCCAAGGCGTGGAAGTCTCCCTGCAAACCCACTTCAATCACCCTATTGAAATCACGCCTTCCGTATTGTCCGCGGCCAATCTTCTATTTGCCAAAGGCGTGATGGTACGAAATCAATCCGTCCTGCTACGCGGAGTCAATGACGATGCAAGCGTGCTTGGTCTTCTCATCAAACATCTGGGGGATTTGCACATACATCCATATTATGTGTACCTATGCGACCCGGTTCCCGGCATTGAAGACATGCGAGTTGACTTGGCAACGGCCTGCCAGCTGGAAAAAGCAGTGAGGGTTTGACTGCGGGTTACAATATGCCCGCATTTGTCGTCGACGCCCCAGGTGGTGGCGGCAAGCGCCTTATTCATAGTTATGAGCGCTATGATCGTTACTCCGGCCTATCCACGTTTACCGCCCCTGCAGTGAAAGCGGGCCGCCTCTTCCTATATCCGGATCCGCTGCACGCGCTCAGCCCGGATGCCCGCAGGGATTGGCTCGATCCGCAACGGGCACAGGCAATGGTGGCCGATATGCAGCGCCAAAGCGCTTAAAAGCACCGCCAATGCCCGGCCTCTCCCGCTCGCCAGCCCGCCATGTGCGGCGATCTCTGCTTTTGCAGCGCCGCTTGCTCAAGGGCTCGCTGCCGGTGATCAGCTTCTATCTGGCCGAAGTGGCGATGACGCTTACCGATGCGGCCTTCGTCGGCCATCTCGGGAACACGGAGCTGGCGGCGATAGGTCTTTCCATCGGCACGCTGTTTCCATTGATATTTGGCGGCATGGCCTTGGTCTCGACCGGGTGCATCTTCGTTTCCGAGGCCCATGCGCGCGGTGATCACGCCGGTACCCAGGCGGCGCTCGATCTCAGTCTATGGGCCTGCCTCGCCCTGTCCCCGGCGCTGATTGCCGCCGCCTTGCTGCTGCCGGCGGCGTTCCGGCTGGCCGGCCAGGACCCGGCCGTGGTCGCCTTGTGCGCGCAATACCTTGCCATCGCCGGCTGGAGCATTCCCGCCATGCTGGGTTTCAGCGTCTACCGCGCCTATGTTTCGGCGCTGGGCGCGAACCGGGTGATCTTCGTCGTCAGCCTGGGCGGCGTGCTGCTGAATGCCGCGCTCAATTATGGACTGGTTTTCGGAGCGCTCGGCCTGCCCACCCTTGGTCTGCCCGGCGCGGCGATAGGAACCGCCTTGGCCAGTTGGGCGATGTTGTTCGCCATTGCTCGCCACTGCCGGCATCGACTCGGCTACCGCTTTCGCTGGCGCTCGCTGTCGGGGCTGGACAGACAAACCTGCCGCGACCTGCTCCGCATCGGCCTGCCCTCCTTCGCTGTTGGCTTGTTCGAAAGCAGCTTGTTCGGCGTGGTGACGCTGCTGGCGGGCTACTTCGGCGTGGCCTTCATGGCCGCCACCACCATAGCCATCTACGTTGGCGATCTTTTCATCATCCTGGCGCTGGGAATAGGCGATTTACTCACCGTGCAACTGGCCGCCAAGGCGGCGCGGGGCGATGTGTGCGGCGGCCGCCGGCTGGCCTGGAGCGCCCTGCTCTTAATCAGCGCGCTGACCGCGCCCTTGGCCGCGCTTTGCTGGTGGGGCCGGGCTGGATTGCCGGCATCTTCATCGATACCGCCAAGGCCGAGGCGGCCGAGGTGTTGCGATACGCCCAAATCCTGCTGGGCATTCTTGCCTGGTTCTTGCTGGCGGATGCCGCTCAAATCATCTTGTCGCGCAGTCTGAAAGGCTTGCGCGACACGCTGGCGCCAATGTGGATTGCCAGCATTGGCTATTGGCTGATAGGCATAGGCGGCGGCTGGATGCTGGCCACCCAGGGAGGGCTGGGCGGCGTCGGCCTCTGGTATGGGCTGGCCGCGGGGCTCAGCCTGGCGGCGCTGGCGCTGGCGTGCCGGCTAGGCGCATGGACTCCACCCCAGGCCTTATCCGCGCGCAGATAAAGACGGCGCGCAAACATCCGCGCTTATTGATCTTTCTTCGGTACATTCATTTCCCGCGGCCATTGGGAAAAGGCCATGAACCAAAGCGCGACGATGCCGAAAAAGGGAAACGCGAAAAGCAGGCCGGCCCATCTTGAATACCCCATCCTCGACATCACGATTCCGGACAGCACCACCGTCAGAATCGTGATCGCCGCGATCAAGAGCAGAATGATCCCCATTATCGCCATCACTTGACTCCTTCAAACGCCGGCCATTTCGACCTTGCCAGAATCCACAGCGCTACCAGCATGCCCAAAACCGGCACCACCACTACCAGCGCATAATAAGGCGGCAAGCCGACCCGCTTGAAGATGCGCCACAAGGGATAAGCCGTCACCACAACGGCCATGACCAGGTTCACCAGAAATTCCACCAAGCGCCTCCTTGCTCAAAAGCATTCGCCATCGGATAAAGGGCGGCATTTTAGCACGCTCGGCCGGCATGCATTTCAGGCCATGCCGCACCAAAACTGCCGCCCCGAAGCGATGCGCGCCTCAGCGGCAGGCGGCCGCCTGCTGGCACGGGGGCGCCGTCCGCTCCGGCTTGCTGCTCACACGGATGGGTTCAAGGAAAGACTCGATCGCCGCCGCCAGCGCGAGCGGCGTAGATAGGTGTCCGCCATCAGCCGGGCATTGAACGTGGGATCATGCTCCCCCACCAAGACTTTCACCGGATGCCGGCCGCTGATCTGCTCGCTGAAATCGGTGTCGGCCCACGCGCGTAGATAGGCGGCGAATGCTTGCCGGGAGGAGCGCGACGCCGAATAGGCCGCCTTCCATTCGACCCAGGACGACGGCAGCCGGCCGCCGGTGCTGCGATTGATGATGGTTTTGCGGCTGTCCACATGTTCCGCGGCGTCTTCGAGCAAACGCCGCGTCGCGGCATCGTAAACCATGCCGCCGCAAGGCACCGGCGCCACGGCAAGCATGGACAGCACGAGCTCCGGGCCAGTGTCGCGATCCTTTCGCTCGCCATGCCTCCCATCGAATGGCCGATCAGGCTAAAAGCCGGATAGCCAAGCGCATCCGCCAGCGCCAGCGCGTCGGCGGCGATTTCGTCCATGGTGTAGGCGCCCCGCGCTTCCCGCATGCCGCCATAGCCGCGGCAATCCATGAAGATGTAGCTGAAACGCTGGCCAGATAGCCATGGCTCTATCGGCTTGAACGAGTGCGCATCGCCGAACCAGCCATGCAGCACGATGACAGGGTGAGGGCCATTCCCCACGCGGAGAAAGGTATTGGGCATATCGCCTCCGGTATGTGCATATTCGCCGCGACGGGTGCCGCCGCTGGCGCCATTGCGCCGTGCAGGCACGGCGATAACGCATCCTAAACCAGCCGGAATCGGCCCGCTTTCTATCAAAAGCCATTTACTGTAGGGCTTGGGCCATGAGAAACACCTTGCTTGATCCTTACGAAAACATCCCGCGCGGCGTGGTGGTGACCGCCAACGATTACGCGGCCGGCACCCTGTTTCCAGCGCATGCGCATCGCCGCGGGCAGTTTGCCTTCGCCTCTAGCGGCGCCATCAGCGTGGCCACACCCGAAGGCCGCTGGCTCGTGCCGCCGCGGCGCGCTTGCTGGCTGCCCGCCGACATGAGCCATGCCATGACGATGAGCGGGCCAGTGACCATGCTCAATGCTTTTGTGTCGCGCGAAGAGCCAGCAATTGCGGGCATGCCACCGCGGTGCGGCGTCTATGGCGTCTCCCCCCTGTTGCGGCAATTGCTTGAGGAGGCTGTCGATCTGCCCGCCCTATATGACCGGGATGGCCGTGACGGCAAGCTGATGAGCCTGCTGGTGGCGGAAATCGCATCGATGCCGCGTCTGTCGCTGTATGCGCCTTTGCCCGCGGACCCTCGACTCGCTCGGGCCTGCCAGCGGCTGTTTGATGCGCCATCGATAGGCGTCGATCCGGATGCGGTGGCCATCGACGCGGGAATGAGCCGGCGCACCTTCACCCGGCAGTTCCGCGCCCAGACCGGGGTGAGTTTCGCCGAGTGGCGTCAGCAGGTTTGCCTGCTCGCCGCCATCGAGCGCTTGAGCGCCGGTCAAGCGATGACGCGGGTTGCGCTGGACCTGGGCTATGCCAGCCCCAGCGCCTTTTCCTCAGCCTTCCGCCGTGTGCTCGGCGAAACGCCTACTCAGTATTTGGAGACGCGCCGGCCGGTCTGAGAACCCGTTCAAAGTCTGCTGCGCCTCGTGAGGCGTGGCACGGTGAGTACCGCTTCGAAATGCTCATGTACCACGCGTACATTCCGCTTTCTCAGCCGTTTTCACCTTGTCTCGCTCTGGCTCGCGAGACTTTGAACAGGCTCTGAGACGCTTTCTTGAATGGCTGCCGCCAAAAAAATACCCCGCTGGCGCGGGGTATTGGCTTGGGCTAGGCCTGGGGGCATTCCCCGGGCGTCTCTCCAAGGCTCTGGCGTCAAACCATCGCCTGGCTTACACCTTCACGGTATCGGCCAGTTCCTGGTAGTCGGCGATCTCGTTGAAGTTCATGTAACGGTACACTTCGCCGGCCTTCTGGTTGAGCACGCCGATGTCGGCCATGTATTCCTCCTTGGTCGGGATGCGGCCCAGACGGGAGCAGATCGCGGCCAATTCGGCGGAACCCAGGTAGACGTTGGAGTTCTTGCCCAGACGGTTGGGGAAGTTGCGGGTGGAGGTGGACATCACGGTGGCGCCCTCCTTCACCTGCGCCTGGTTGCCCATGCACAGCGAGCAGCCCGGCATTTCCATCCGCGCGCCGGCGGTGCCGAAGGTGCCGTAATGGCCTTCCGCGGTCAGCTGTTCGGCGTCCATCTTGGTCGGCGGCGCCACCCACAGTTTCACCGGGATGTCGCGCTTGCCTTCCAGCAGCTTGGAAGCGGCGCGGAAGTGGCCGATATTGGTCATGCAAGAACCGATGAACACTTCGTCGATCTTGGCGCCGGCCACGTCGGACAGGGTTTTCACATCGTCCGGGTCGTTCGGGCAGGCCACGATGGGCTCGTGGATATCGGCCAGATCGATCTCGATCACCGCCGCGTATTCCGCGTCGGCGTCGCCCTTCAGCAGCTGCGGATTGGCGATCCAGGCCTCCATCGCCTTGATGCGGCGCTCCAGCGTGCGCGCGTCCTGATAGCCGTTGGCGATCATGGTCTTCATCAGGGTGATGTTGGAGGTCATGTATTCGATGATCGGCGCTTTGTCCAGATGCACGGTGCAACCGGCGGCGGAACGCTCGGCGGAAGCGTCGGACAGCTCAAACGCTTGCTCCACCTTCAGATCCGGCAAGCCTTCGATTTCCAGGATGCGGCCGGAGAAGGCGTTTTTCTTGCCGGCCTTGGCCACGGTCAGCAGGCCTTGCTTGATCGCGTACAGCGGAATGGCGTTGACCAGATCGCGCAGGGTCACGCCCGGCTGCATCTTGCCCTTGAAGCGCACCAGCACCGATTCAGGCATGTCCAGCGGCATCACGCCGGTGGCGGCGGCGAAGGCCACCAGGCCGGAGCCGGCCGGGAAGGAGATGCCGATCGGGAAACGGGTGTGGCTGTCGCCGCCGGTGCCCACGGTGTCCGGCAGCAGCAGGCGGTTCAGCCAGCTGTGGATCACGCCGTCGCCCGGGCGCAGCGACACGCCGCCGCGGGTGGAGATGAAGGCCGGCAGTTCCTTGTGCATCTTCACGTCCACCGGCTTGGGATAAGCGGCGGTGTGGCAGAAGGACTGCATCACCAGATCGGCGGAGAAGCCCAGGCAAGCCAGGTCTTTCAGTTCGTCGCGGGTCATCGGGCCGGTGGTGTCCTGGGAGCCGACGGTGGTCATCTTCGGTTCGCAGTAGGTGCCCGGGCGCACGCCCTGGCCTTCCGGCAGGCCACAGGCGCGGCCGACCATTTTTTGCGCCAGGCTGAAGCCCTTGCCGGAATCCACCGGGGATTTGGGCAGGCGGAATTCCGTGGACGCCGGCAGGCCCAGCGCTTCGCGCGCCTTGCCGGTCAAACCGCGGCCGATGATCAGGTTGATGCGGCCGCCGGCGCGCACTTCGTCCAGGATCACCTCGGACTTGAGCGCGAAGTCGGCGATCTTCTGGCCGGCCTTCTCGATCTTGCCTTCATACGGATAGATGTCGATCACATCGCCCATGTCCATCTTGGACACGTCCACTTCGATCGGCAGCGCGCCGGAGTCTTCCTGGGTGTTGAAGAAGATGGGGCGATCTTGCCGCCCAGGCACACGCCGCCGAAGCGCTTGTTGGGCACGTAAGGAATGTCTTCGCCGGTGCCCCAGATCACGCTGTTGGTGGCGGATTTGCGGCTGGAGCCGGTACCGACGACATCGCCGACGTAGGCGACCAGATGGCCTTTTTGCTTCAGGTCTTCGATGAACTGCATCGGGCCGCGCTTGCCGTCTTCTTCCGGGGTGATGCCGGGACGGGCGTTTTTCAGCATGGCGAGGTAATGCAGCGGGATGTCCGGGCGGCTCCAGGCGTCCGGCGCCGGGGACAGGTCGTCGGTATTGGTTTCGCCGGTGACCTTGAACACGGTGACGGTGATTTTATCGGCCACCGCCGGACGGCTGGTGAACCATTCCGCGTTGGCCCAGGATTCCACCACCTGCTTGGCGTGGGCGTTGCCCTTGTCCATTTTCTCCTTCACGTCGTGGAAGGCGTCGAACATCAGCAGGGTTTTCTTCAGGCCGTCGGCGGCGATCTGCGCCACGGCGGCATCGTCCAGCAGGTCGATCAGCGGCTTGATGTTGTAGCCGCCCAGCATGGTGCCCAGCAGCTGAGTGGCCAGCTCGCGGGAGATCAGCGGGGATTGGGCGTCGCCCTCGGCCACGGCGGCCAGGAAGGAAGCCTTGACCTTGGCGGCGTCGTCCACGCCCGGCGGCACGCGATGGGTGATCAGTTCGACCAGGGTGCTTTCCTCGCCCTTGGGCGGGTTTTTCAGCAGTTCCACCAGCGCTTCCACCTGCTTGGCGGACAGCGGCAGCGGCGGAATGCCCAGCGCGGCGCGCTCGGCCACGTGTTGACGGTAAGCTTCCAGCATGACTTTTGACCTTTATGGCTTGGGTTGTTGGCAGCGTCCCCGGCAAGGCCGGGACTCCGACGCTGCGGGACAATGAGGTAAGGCTATGGCTGCGGCCATCAAGACCGCGCCGCAACGCCGGGCGGCGGCCTTGATTTCATGCCTGAAGATTACGCTGTTAGCCGTCCGCTTTCAAACGAGTTATCGCAACATAGATTGTGAGTTAAAATCACAGCATGAGCACTTACCCCCCTCTCAACACCCTGCGTATTTTTGAGGCAGCGGCCCGGCTGGAGAGCTTTTCCGCCGCCGCCGGCGAACTCTTCGTCACCCACGGGGCTGTGAGCAAGCAGATCAAGCAGCTGGAGGATTGGCTGAGCGTGCCGCTGTTCGAGCGCAGCGGCGGCAGAGTCAAGCTGACCGATCCCGGCTGGCGCTATCTGGTGCAGGTGCAGGACGGCCTGGATCTGATCGCCAACGCCACCTCCCAGCTGCTGCAGGCGGACCGCCGCCGCCGGATCAGCATCAATTCCACGCCCACCTTCGCCATGCACTGGCTGCTGCCGCGGCTGAGCCGTTTTCGCGAGCAGTTTCCAGAGCTGGAGCTGCATCTGGCCACCTCGGACCGCGACATCAGCCGGCTGGACAGTCCGTTCGACATCGCCATCCGCCGCGGCCCCGGCGATTGGCCCGGCCACATCGCCAAGCCCTTTCTGAAGGAATGGGAGCTGCCGCTGTGCGGTCCGGCGCTGCTGGCCGCCGCGCCCATCGCCAGCCCGGCGGATCTGGCGCGGCATACCCTGCTCTACGCGGACACCCGCCCCACCGCCTGGCAGCGCTGGCTGACCCTGGCCGGGGTGCCGGAGCTGAAGCCGGCCAGCGCCATGCATTTCGACAGTTTCTCGCTGGCCTTGCAGGCGGCGATGGACGGCCTGGGCGTGGTGCTGGGGCCGATGCCGATGGCGCAGGCGCAGATAGACGCCGGCGTGCTGCTGTCGCCGTTGCCGGCGCCGGTGGCCACGGTGCGCGACTACTGCTGGGTGGCGCCGCGTGCGGCGGCGGAGGACGCCGCCGTCGCGGCCTTCTGCCGCTGGCTGGAGGGCGAGGCCGTCCGCCCGGACGCGGCCGCCTGAATCAACGCGCGGAACCGGGGGGCAGGCCAATCAGCTTGAGCTCCATCGGCGCCGCGTCGCGCGGCAGCCATTTGTTGTAGATGCGCTTGAAGCTGCCGTCTTTCTTGACGGCGGCGAAGGCGGTCTGCCAGCGCTTCACTTCCGCCGCCGAGGTGCCGCGCGAAAACGCCAGGTAGAGTTCCAGCGTTTCCAGCACCCGCACCACTTCCACCGCTTCCGGCGGCTGGTGGATGTCTTTCAGCACCGAGGCCACGACGAAGCCGCCTTCCGACCACATATCGTAGCGGCCGACCAGCAGCTTCTGCGCGGTGATCTGCGGGGTAGGCGCCAGATCCACCTCGATGAAGCCGGCCGCGATCGCCGCGTCGGCGAAGATGCTGCCGCGGTAAGCGCCCACCGGCCGGTGATAAATGCCGTTGCCCAGCGCCAGCAGGCCGGCCGCCTCGCCCTTGCGCGCCAGCAGCACGGTCTGCGAGATGGCGATGGGGCCCAGCAGCGTCATCTGCTTTTCCCGGGTGTCGTTGCGCCCCACGGTGAACAGCATCACTCCGGGCGTGGTCAGCAGCTCTTTATAGCCTCGCGCCCAGGGCACCACGTCGATGGCGCTGTTGTCGTGCATGCGCGTCTGGATCTCGCGCACCACTTCCACCGCCATGCCGTCCGGCACGCCGTTGTGCTGGAATGTGATGGGCGGCCAGTCTTCGGTGTAGATGGTGATGGCCCGCGCCTGCCAGGCCGCCAGCAGCAATAACAGCGTCAATAAACCCTTAGCCATGGTCTTTCCCCGTACCGCGTGAACCCGATTTTATTCATAGCCGTTCCACGCGCCGCCTGCCTGCGATTTCCGCCCGCCCGCGCGCGCCCGGGGGCATGACGACCGCAACTCGCTTATCCGTTATAATGTGGCGGTCAAGCCGGCTCATGCCGGCATATCGAGCATTTGTTTCGCGCACCCACCCAAAGCTAAGGATTGCCATGAGCCGCATCACCCTCTCCCGCTTTTTGATCGAACAGCAACGCAAGGCCGGCACGCTGCCGCCTGAGTTGCGCCTGCTGATCGAAACCGTAGGCCGCGCCTGCAAGGCCATCAGCTATTCGGTGAACAAGGGGGCGCTGGCCGACGTGCTGGGCGAAGCCGGCACCGGCAATATCCAGGGCGAGGCGCAGAAGAAGCTGGACGTGATCGCCAACGATTACCTGCTGGACGCCAATGAATGGGGCGGCAGCCTGGCGGCGATGGCCTCCGAGGAAATGGAGCTGCCTTACCACATCCCCGGCGAATACCCGAAGGGCGAGTACCTGTTGATGTTCGATCCGCTGGACGGCTCATCCAATATCGACGTCAACATCTCGGTGGGCACCATTTTCTCCATCCTGCGCTGCCCGCAAGGCATTGACCACGCCACCGAGGGCGCCTTCCTGCAGCCGGGCACCGAGCAAGTGGCCGCCGGCTACACCGTGTACGGCCCGCAAACCCTGCTGGTGCTGACCTTCGGCAGCGGCGTCCACGGCTTCACGCTGGACCGCGAACAAGGCTCTTTCGTGCTGACCCACCCGGACATGAAGGTGCCGGAAAGCACCGGCGAGTTCGCCATCAATATGTCCAATATGCGCCACTGGGATGCGCCGGTGAAACGCTATGTCGACGAACTGCTGGCCGGCAGCACCGGTCCGCGCGGCCGCGATTTCAATATGCGCTGGGTGGCGTCCATGGTGGCCGAGGTGCATCGCATCCTGACCCGCGGCGGCATCTTCATGTATCCGCGCGACGCGCGCACCCCGGACCAGGCCGGCAAGCTGCGGCTGATGTACGAAGGCAATCCGATGGCCTTCGTGGTGGAACAGGCCGGCGGCGCCGCCACCAACGGCCATCAGCGCATCATGGACATCCAGCCGCAGAAGCTGCACGAGCGGGTGGCGGTTTTCCTCGGCTCCAAGGAAGAAGTGGAACGCGTCACCGCCTACCACGCCGAGCAGCAGTAAGCGGCTCCGCCCAACAAAAAACCCTGCCGAAACCGGCAGGGTTTTTTTAATGTCGTCCGCAGGCGCTAACGCAGGCGTTCGCGCACTTCCATCAGGGCGAAGCCCAGCAGATTGCTGCCGTCCCACATATCCGGCAGACTGGCCTGCGGGTCGTCCTCGGCCCAGCCTATGCCCCAGATGCAGTCCACCGGGCTGGCCTCCACCAGAATGGCGTCGCCGGTGCCGCGCAGGAAATCGCCCAGCGCCGGGTTTTGCTCGAACTTGGCCAGATTGCCCCGCATCACCACCTCGCAACAGCGCTGCTGCCACAAGACGGAATCAAAGCCGCGCACCTGGCGACCCAAGGCCTTGGCGTCCGCCGGCGTGGCCGCGGCCAGTATCCTGCCCCGAGTTTCCGCGTCTTCGAACAAGCGGGCTTTCTCCGCCATCATATAATGCTCGGCGCTGGCGTAGCTCACGCCGTCCAGCTCGAAGCCCACCGGAAACCACTGACTCAGGCAGCTCTTGCAGACGCCGTCCTCGTGTTTGGGCCTGTGTCCCCAGAAAAACAGAAAATCCAGCGTTTCGCCGGCCGCAGCCCGCTTGCGCAACTCGCTTACTGTCCGGATCGCCATGGTCCGCGTCCTCCACTTCCTGCGCGGCCATATGCCGCAAAAAATGCCAAGAGCCCCTCTTTGTCCGCTGTCGCCGCGGCGCTGAACATCTTCATGGCCATCACTATAAGGAGCCGGAACCGGGTTCGACAAGCGCGGCGCGAAGCCGGGCCGCGCGTGTGTCCGCCGATTTCGATGCAAACAGACGAAAACAATGATTAATTACCGCGTCGCGATGATTTCGCCGCCGCCGCCCGCATCGCGAGCGCAGTGGATACGCAACACCGCCCTACCAACATAGGTCCGTCCACCCCGCTTGCCCATAGGTAAAACTACTCAGCGCGGACGCAACCGTCCGCATTGCCACAGGACGGCGTAGCGGAGTATGTTTCCCCTCATAAGCCTGTAAGCCGCTGTTGGAAAAGACATTAAAAACCCTGGGGAGACCGGCATGGCTATCGTGATCACGCTGGACGTCATGCTGGCGCAACGCAAGATCAAATCCAAGGATCTGGCGCGGGCCATCGGCATCACGCCGCACAATCTGTCGCTGTTGAAGCTGGGCAAGGTCAAGAGCCTGCGCCTGGACACGCTGGACGCGCTGTGCCGGCAGCTGGGCTGCCAGCCAGGAGATTTGTTGAGCCACTCGCCGGAAGCGGACCCGGCCGACGGAGAGCCATCGGTCTGACTCTCCGCCCTTCCCGCCTCAGCCCGCCGGCTGACGCGCGCCGCGCGTCGAGGTGCGGCCCGAGTTCAGATAGCCGGCGATGTAGTCTTGCGACACTTCGCCGTTGTAGCGGCCGTCGTCGTCCAGCACCGGCATCCAGGTCAGATTGTGCTCGTACAGGCGGGACAGCACCACGCGCAGGTTTTCGCCCGCCGCCGCGGTCACGCTCACCGGCTTGATCTTGTCCGCGCACACGCCGTCCGCGCCGCGCGCGTCGCGGCGCCGGACAAAGCCCAAGGGCTGTCCGTCCGCGTCCACCACGGTCAGGTGCATCAGGTCGTTGTCGTCCATCAGGCCGTAAGCGGCCGCCAGCGGCGTGTCCAGCCGCGCGGTCAGCGTTTCCTGCTGATCCGCCACCTCGCCGGCCTGCACCAGCAGCAAACGCTTGAGCGTGCGGTCCTGGCCGACGAAGCTGGCGACGAAATCGTCCGCCGGACGCGCCAGGATCTCGTCGGAGCCGGCGCACTGCACCATGCGGCCCTGGCGGAATACGGCGATGCGGTCGCCCAGCTTGATCGCTTCGTCGATATCGTGGCTGACCAGCATCACGGTCTTGCCCAGTTGGCGCTGCATTTGCAGGAACTCGTTCTGGATCTGTTCGCGGTTGATCGGGTCCACCGCGCCGAAGGGCTCATCCATCAGCAAGACCGGCGCGTCGGCCGCCAGCGCGCGGATTACGCCGATGCGCTGCTGCTGGCCGCCGGACATCTCGCGCGGATAACGTTGCAAGAAGCGGTTGGGGTCCAGAGCCACCATGCTCATCAGTTCGCGCGCCCGCTCGCGGCAGCGCTTCTTGTCCCAGCCCAGCATCCGAGGCACCACGGTGATGTTGTCCTCGATGGTCATATTGGGGAACAGGCCGATCTGCTGGATCACGTAGCCGATCTGGCGGCGCAGCGTCACGCTGTCTATGCCGGCGGTGTCCTCGCCGTTGATCAGCACCTTGCCCGAGGTGGGCTCGATCAGGCGGTTGATCATTTTCATGGTGGTGGTCTTGCCACAGCCGGACGGGCCCAGCAGCACGCAGATTTCGCCTTCCGGCACGTGCAGATTGACCTTGTCCACCGCCTGGAAGACCTGGCCGTTTTTCTGGGTAAATTGCTTGCAGAGATTTTGCAGTTCAATCATCAACGAATTCCTTTCGGGGTCAGCGCGCGCTGAGCGCGCAGCAACAACCAATCCATCGCGACGGCGAGCACGCTCACCGCCACCGCGCCGGCGATCAGCTTGCGAATGTCGCTCTGGCTGATGCCGTGCAATATCAAAGTGCCCAGGCCGCCGGCGCCGACGATGGCGGCAATCGCCATCACGCCGATGTTCAGCACCACCGCGGTGCGGATGCCGCCGAAGATCAGCGGCGTGGCCAGCGGCAGTTCCACCCAGCGCAGGCGCTGCCAGAAGGTCAGGCCCAGGCCGCGGCCGGCTTCTCTCACGCCGGGCTCCAGATGGGTCAGCGCGGTGTGGGTGTTGCGCACGATGGGCAGCAGGGAGTACAGGAAGGCGGCGGTAATGGCCGGCACCGCGCCGATGCCCTGCCCGATCATGGAAAACAGCGGCACCATCAGGCCGAACAAGGCGATGGCCGGAATGGTCAGCACCACGGTGGCCAGGCCCAGCACCAGGCCGGCCAGCGCCTGAAAGCGGACGATCAGCACGCCCAGGGGCACGCCCAGCACCACCGCCAAACCGACGGCGATGCCCACCAGCCTCAGATGTTGTTCCGCCAAGGCGGCGATTTGCGGCAGGTCTTGCCAGATGAACTGGCAGGTTTGCAATAGGGTTTCCATGCGGCCTCCTTTAGATCAGGCCGCGCTGGCGCAGGAATTCGCTGGCGACTTCCTTCACCGGACGGTGTTCGATGTCCACTTTGGCGTTGAGCTCGGACATGGTGTCGTTGTCCAGCAGCGCGGCCAGCTTGTTCAGTTCCTCGGCCAGGCCGGGGTTGCGTTCCAGCGTGTCGCGGCGCACCACCGGCGTGGCGGCGTAAGCCGGGAAATAGCCCATATCGTCCTGCAGCACCACCAGGTCGAAGCCTTTGACGCGGCCGTCGGTGGTGTAGACCAGGCCGGCGTCGACGAAGCCGTCGCGGATGGCGTTGTAAACCAGGCCCGGGTCCATCTGGCGGATCTGCGGCCGGCTCAATTCCATGCCGTACAGCTGCTGCATCGGCTTGAGGCCGTCCGGACGCCCGGCGAACTCCATGTCGAAGCCCAGCTGCCAGCGTTTGGACGAACCGTTGTTTTCATTGACCCGCCGCGCCAGATCGGACAGCGTGCGCACGCCCTCGGCTTCGGCGCGCACGCGCTTCATCGCCAGCGCATACGTGTTGTTGAGCGGAGCCGGGTTCAGCCAGATCAGCCCCAGGGGCTCGTCCAGCTTCTTGACCGTGGCGTAAGCCTCCTCGTTGCTCATTTTCTTCTGGATGCCGTGATGGATGATCAGGCCGGTGCCGGTGTAATCCCACACCAGATCCAGCTGGCGGTTTTCCAGCGCGTTGCGCAGGATCACCGTCGCCAGGTCCGGCTTTTGCGTGACCTGGTAGCCCTTGCTGCCCAGGTACTGCGTGGTGATGTCGGACAGCAGATGCTGTTCGGTGAAGTTCTTGCTGCCCAGCACCAGGCCGGCGGCGAAGGCCGGCGCGGCGGTCAGCAAGGCCGCCAGCGTCAGCGCGCGGCGCGCCAGCCGACGCCAGGGCGAAAAGGAAAGTGCTTTTGTCATAGGGGTCCTCCGTGCGAGCGCCCGCCGGAACGGGCGACAAGGGGGTTCGAATCAGGCCAGGCCGCGGGCGGCGGCCAGGCGGCCCAGGCCGGCCAGCGTCAGGTCCAGCGTCAGCGCGATCAGCGCGGTGCCGCCGGCGCCCAGCAGCAGCGCGGTGTGGTTGTTCAGGTAGATGCCGGGGAAGATCAGTTCGCCGTAGCTGCTGGCGCCGATCAAGAAGGCCAGCGGCGCGGTGCCCACGTTCAGCGCCAGCGCCACCCGCACGCCGGTCAGAATCACCGGCAAGGCGTTGGGCAGCTCCACCCGCCACAGCCGTTGACGCGGGGTCATGCCCAGCGCGTCGGCGGCCTCCAGCAAGGCCGGCTGCAGGCCGGCCAGGCCGGCGTAGGTATTGCGCACGATGGGCAGCAAGGACGCCAGGAACAGCGCCACGATGGCCGGCGCGTCGCCGATGCCGACCAAGGCCATCGCCAACGCCAGCACCGCCATGGGCGGCAGGGTGTTGCCGATATTGAAAATCTGCATCCAGTGCTCGGCGCTGCCCCGCAGCCGCTGACGGCTGAGCAGCACGCCGCTGGGCAGGCCCACGGCGAGAGCCAGCGCCATGGAGACGCCCACCAGATAGAGATGCTGCCGGCCCAGGTAGATCAGATCTTCCCGGTACTCGGTCCATACGGCTGGGCTTACACCGTAAATCAATCCCGCCGCCGCTACGGCGACCAGGATCAGCCCGATCATGCTGCGCTTGCTAAACGCTCTTTTGTGCATCTGCGTCCTCCTTGGCGAAAGCAATGGCCGGCAAGGCCACGGCGATCCGCTGTAATGATCGCGACAACTAGAGAGCTGCCAGTAAATAGACGTCCGGCGCGGGCCGGACATGAGGTGCGTTTAAGGCGAGGCTCGACGGCGCGAAACCGTCGATTTTGAGTGGCGCGGTGTGCGCCTGATGAAAAACCTAATAAGTTATAACACTGTTTGTATCGAACATGCAAATTTTCTAATGTACTTCGCCGCACTTGACAGACAAGGACAAGGCATTGAAAACGCTTTATTTCTTTCCGTTCACGCCAAACCAAATGGATAAGCCGGCCGCGCTCCGCCGCTCCGCCCTATAAGGAACGCGCGCGGCGCCGTCCCAACGGCCACTTGCCCCCTTCCCGCCCCCGGCCCACAATGCTCTGTTTCGCCCATTGCAACAATCACGGCAAAAAACATGGATCGATTGCACTTGATGACCGTATTCATCGCGGTGGCGGAAGCGGAAAGCTTTGCCGGCGCGGCGCGCAAGCTGGGCATGTCCCCGCCGGCGGTGACGCGCGCGGTGGCGGCGCTGGAGACGCGGCTGCAAGCCCGCCTGCTCAACCGCAGCACCCGCCATGTGCGCGTCACCGAGGCCGGCCAGCGTTATCTGGAGGACGCGCGCCGGGTGATCGCCTCCGCGGACGAGGCGGACGAAGCCGCCTCCGGCGGCAAGGCGCCGCCGCGCGGTTTGCTGACCGTCACCGCGCCGGCCTTGTTCGGCTTGCGCTACGTGATGCCGGGCATCAACGACTACCTGCGCCGCCATCCCGAGGTGACGGTGGACGCCTTGCTGCTGGACCGGGTGGTCAATCTGCTGGAAGAAGGCGTGGACGTGGCCATCCGCATCGGCGAACTGCCGGACTCCAATCTGCGCGCCCTGCGCGTCGGCCAGGTGCGGCGGGTGGTCTGCGCGTCGCCGGCCTATCTCGCCGAGCGCGGCGTTCCGCTCACCCCGGCGGATTTGCAGCGCCACGCGCTGATCGCCTCGCGCGGCGTGGGTTCCTGCCACGAATGGCGCTTCAGCGACGGCGGCAAGCCGCTGAGCGTCCGCCTCAAACCCCGGCTCACCGTCAGCAACAACGAGGCGGCCATCGCCGCCGCCGCGGCCGGACTCGGCGTCACCCGTCTGCTGTCTTATCAAGTGGCGCCGCAATTGGCCGCCGGCCAACTGCTGCCGCTGCTGGCCGAATACGACGACGCCAGCCAGCCCATCCACATCCTGCATCAGGAAGGCCGGCTGGCCTCGGCCAAGACCCGCGCCTTCATCGAACTGATGGCGGAGCGGCTGCGCGGCCATCCCGAGCTGCGCTAACGCCATCGACATCGCCATCCCCCACAAGGAGATTCATCATGTTGACCCCGCTTCAAGACAAAAACGTTCTCATCACCGGCGGCACCGCCGGCATCGGCCTGGGCCTGGCGCGGGCCTTCGCCCGCGCCGGCGCGCACGTCACCATCAGCGGCCGCAGCCGGGACAAGCTGGACGCCGCGCTGGCCCGCCTGCGCGCCGACGGCCTGAACGCCGTCGGCCGCGTCGCCGACGTGGCCCGTCCCGAGGACGTGGCCCGCCTGCTGGCGGACACCGCCGCGTCCAACGGCCTGGACGTGCTGTGCTGCAACGCCGGCATCTTCCCGTCCGCGCCGCTGGAGAGCATGAGCGCGGAGGAATGGGATCAGGTGCAGCACACCAATGTGCGCGGCAACTTCCTTTGCGTGCAGGCGGCGCTGCCCTATCTGCGGCAGGCCGAGTACGGCCGCGTGATCCTGACCTCCTCCATCACCGGCCCGGTCACCGGCTACGCCGGCTGGAGCCATTACGGCGCCAGCAAGGCCGCGCAACTGGGCTTCATGCGCAGCGCGGCGCTGGAGCTGGCGCGCGACGACATCACCATCAACGCGGTGATGCCGGGCAATGTGCTGACCGAGGGGCTGCGCGAGCTGGGCGAGGACTATCTGGACAAGATGGCGGCGGCGGTGCCGCTGCGGCGGCTGGGCAGCGTGGACGACATCGCCAACGCCGCGTTGTTCTTCGCCAGCAAGGAGGCGGGCTTCATCACCGGCCAGACCCTGATCGTGGACGGCGGCCAGGTCTTGCCTGAGTCTCTGGACGCGCTGACCGGCTAGCCCTGGTAGACATCCGGCCGGTGCAGCTCCATATAGCGCTCCGGGTGTTCCAGCGCGGCGAAGCCGAAGGGCCGGTAGACCGCGTGGGCGTTGGAGGTCACCAGCACGATGCGACGCAGCCGGGCCAAGGCCGGCTCGGCCGCGACGCCGCGCATCAGCTGCCGCGCATAGCCGCGGCCGCGGTGCTCCGGCGTCACGAACACGTCGCACAGATAGCCGAAGGTGGCCAGATCGGTCACCACGCGGGCGAAGCCCACTTGCCGCCCGTCCAGATAGGCGCCGAAGCACAGCGAGCCGGCGATGGCCTGCTCCACCGTGGCGCGCGAAATGCCCTTGGCCCAGGGCGCGTGATCGTGCAAGAAGGCGTGGATCAGCGCCAGGTCCAGCCGGTGCTTGTCGGTGGAAATCTCCAGTTCTGCCTCCTTCATCGCGGCGCGGTCCTCTTGTTCAGTTGGACGGCCAGCCAGCCGCGCGCGGCGTCCAGTTTGCCGGCGTAAGTGTTCAAGGCCAGCGCGGCGACGATCAAGGCCGACGCGACGATGCTGAGCGCGTCGTAATGTTCATGCAGGATCCAATAGCCGCCCAGCAGGCCGAAAACCGGGCTGAGCAGCGAAAACGGCGCCACCAGCGTGGCCGGATACAGGCTGAGCAGCTTGCCCCAGCTGCCCAGCGCGAACAGGGTGCCGACCAGGGCCAGGAACAACAGCGCCAGCGTGGCGGTCCAGCCGAAGCCGGCCACGGCGCTCCAGGCCGCCGCCGGTCCGCCCTCCAGCGCGAAGGACAGCAGCAGCAGGGGCAGCGGCGGCACCAGGCTCATCCACACGGTGAAGGCGAACATGTCCACCTTGCCGGCGCGCTTGAGCTCCACATTGCCCCAGGCGAAGCCGGCCGAGCCGATCAAGGCCAGCGCCAGCGGCAGCAAGGGCAAGGCGTCCTGGTAACGGGCGTAGCCCAGCAGCAAGACGCCCAGCAACGCCAGCGCCATCACCGCCTTTTGCAGCCGGGAGCGCGTTTCGCCCAGCAGCAGACTGGCCAGCAGCAAGGTGATGAACACCTGCAACTGGGCCAGCACCGACACGATGCCGGCCGGCATGCCCAGCTTGATGGCGGAAAACAGGCCGGCGAACTGGATCACGCCCAGGCACAGCCCGGCGCGCAGATACCAGCGCCAGGGCAAGGACGGCCGCGTGAACCACCAGGCCCCGACCGCGAACACCACCACGAAGCGCAGCGCCGCCAGCAAAAGCGGCGGACACTCGGTCAGCCCTATCTTCACCACGATGAAGCTCAGGCCCCAGATGGCCGCCACCAGCACCGCCAGCAATACGTGTCGTATCTTCATGATGTCGTCGCCTCTTGTTCCAGCGCGGCGATGGCGCGCCGGCAGGCTTCCAGGAAAAAGTCCAACTCGGCTTCCGCCACGTTCAAGGGCGGCAGCAAGCGCAGCGCGGCGGCGTCGTGCGCAGCCGGCACCGTCAGCACGCCTTCTTGCAGCAATTGCAGCCACAGCAGACCGGCGGCGCCCTCGCCCAGCCGGTCTTGCGCCGCCGGGCCGGCGCGCAGCGCCAGCATCAGGCCCTGGCCCTCCAGCTCGAAGCCCTCCAGCCCGGCCTCCCGCCAACGCCGCCGCAAGGACCGGCCGCTCTCCCGCGCCCGCGCCGGCGCGTCCAGCTGGCGCAACAGCTCCAGCATGCGCAGGCCGCAGCTCAAGGCCAGCCGGTTGCCGCCGAAGGTGGAGCCGTGGATTTTGGCGCAGCCGGGCCGGGCGAACACCGCCTGGTAAATGTCTTGGCGGAACAGCAGCGCCGACACCGGCAGCACGCCGCCGCTCAGGCCCTTGGCGACAATCAGCAGGTCCGGCGCCGGCGCGCCCAGCGCCTGATAGGCGAACCAGGCGCCGCAGCGGCCCAGGCCGGACAGCGCCTCGTCGTAGATCAGCCGCGCGCCGTGGCGGCGGCACAAGGCGGCCAGCTCGGCCAGATCCTCGCCGCGCCAGGCGCGCGCGCCGGCGCTGCCCTGCACCGGCTCCAGCAGCACCGCGGCCACGTCGCCGCGCGCCAGCTCCGCCGCCGCCGCGGCCAGATCGCCCCAGGGCAAGACCGCGCAGTCCTCGCGCCGCGGCAGGCCCTGCCGCCAGAAATCGCCGCCGGCCAGTTCGGTGGCTTCCAGGGTCAGCCCGTGAAAGCCGCCGTCGAAACTCAAGGCGCGCCGCCGGCCGCCGGCCATCCGCGCCAGCTTCAGCGCGCCCTCCACCGCCTCCGCGCCGGTGCTGGCGAACAGGGCCTTGCCGTCGGCGAAGCCGGCCAGCGTCAGCAGCGCCGCGGCCAGATCGCCGGCCAGGCCGGAAAAGCCCAGCGGATGCAGATTGGGCGCGGGATCGAACAGGTCTTCCGCCAGGCCGGACAGCAGCGCCCGCGGGCGATGTCCCAGCGCCGCCGCGCCGTAGCCGGCGACGAAGTCCAGCCAGCGCCGGCCGTCCTCCAGCCGCAGCCAAGCGCCCTCCGCCTCCAGCGGCCGGGCGTCCAGCCCGCACTGCCTCAGCGTTTCCAGCCAGGCCGGATTGACGCTGGCGGCGTAGGCGGCTTGCGTCGCCGCGCGTTCAGCCGGCGACGGCATAGCCGTCCAGCGAGCAGACGGCCAGCTGCGCCTGCGGACCGTAGAAGTCCGCCACCTGGTCCATCGCCCGCAGATTGAGCTCCAGCAGATACGCCAGATTGGCCTCTGCGCGCTGCTGCGTCCGCGGCGACAAGGCGCTGATTTCGCGGAAGAACAGCCGGGACAAGGCGGCGTGGTTGAGCTCCAGATTCAAATCGTCGTGGCGCTTGGCCACGCGCTGGTAATCGGCGCGGAACTCCACCAGCGACTCCAGCCGCTCGTGCACCGGATTGTCCACGCCCAACATGCCCTCGGTGACCATGATGGAGCTCAGATAGCCGATGGGGTCGTAACGGCCCAGCACGGTGAAGGCGTCGACATAGGCCTGGAACAAGGGCAGCGGCAGCGCCTGGTCCAGCCAGGCCGGCGGCACGCCCAGCGCTTCGCAGGTGGCGCGCTCGTAGACTTCGTGGCCCAGCTCCTCCTGGAAATAACGGTAGACCCGTTGCTTCAGCGGGCTGCGCAGCCGCTTGGTCATCAGCGGCGCGATGATTTCCACGAAGCGCTGGGTGACGTGGTATTGCTCGATGAACAGGCCTTGCACCAGGGGCCGAAGCCGGCGTCGTCGGCGTTCACCCTGCGCACATAGCGCGATTCGCCCAGCTCGGCCAGGCCGTCCAGCGCAAACTGCTCGGCGCGGCGCATGAAGTTGACGCCGCTGTCCACCGCCGAGGCCGGCTCGCGGCAGAGGAGCCGCCGCCGCGCCTCAGGCTTGGGCGCCAGCAGCAGCAGATCCACCAGGCACAGCGCATAGGCCTCCAGATGCGCCGGGCAGTAAAAGCCCTCGCTGGCCGGCATCTCCGCCGCGCCGGCCTCGCGGCGGCTGAGCCCGACGAAGCCGGCCCCGTCGGCGAAGCCGTTGAGCACCCGCCGCCACAGCGTCAGCGCCTGCGGCAGATTGTCGGCCAGGTACAGCTTTTGCAGATAGAAGGTTTGCAGCGCGAAATTGTCGCGCCACTCCGGCGCGCCCGCCTCGTCTATGCAAAAGGCGTCGGCCTGCGGCGCCGGCTCGTCCAGCAGGCGCAGCATGTTCAGCACCACCGGCGCGTAAGCGCCGCGCGCCGCGCCGGCGGTGGCCGCCAACAACTTGTCCACGCAGCGGCGGCTCAGCGCCTCCCACTGCCGGCGCTGCCGCTCCAGCGCCGCCGGGTCCGCCGGCGCGTCGCGGATCAGCGACAGCGCGTCCAGCTGTTCCGCCAGCGACAGCTGCCAGGACGGCGCCGATCCGGCGTGGATGTCGAACCAGATTTCCGCGTCCGGATTGGCCATCGCCAGCACGCTGTCCAGCACCCGGCCGCCGTCCACGCCGGAAAACTGGATTTCATACTCCTTGGCGTCCGCCGCCAGCACCACGGTCTGGCCGTCGTCGGCCAGATGGGCGCTGAAGGGCACCAGGTGGGGCGCGCGATAATGAGTGACTTGCCAGGCTTCCATCGTTCTCTCCTTGGCTGCCGTCTCGAAGACTACTGCGGGGGATTACAAATAGAGCCGCGGCATCAAGGCGTCCGGCCGGCTGTAGTAATCGACGATTTCCTCGTCCTGCAGCGCCATGGTTTCTATGGTCAGCACCAGGTTTTTCTCCACCACCAGCAGCTCCTCGCGGCTGATGGCGCTGATGTCCTGCAGCAGTTCGGAGGTGATGTCGTCGTGCCCCAGCGTATCGTTGAGGTAGGCGTGGCGCAGCAGCGGCTCCCAAAAGCCCTTGTCCAGTCCGGCGCGTTCGCAACAGCGCACCAGCGCGCGGTTGAACTCGTCGCCGGGCATCTCGAACAGAAACAACACGCTCTTGAACGACAGCAGATGCTGACGCGCGAACACGCCCAAGGCCGCGCACAAGGCGAAGGTGGACGGCAGGGGCTGCAGATGGTCCAGGCCCTCCACTTCCATGTCCACGCTGGCCAGGCTCTCGGCCAACATCTGATCGTGATCCAGCTCCGACACCAGGAAGCGCTGGATGCTGCGCTGGTTCTGCCGGCTGTCCGCGTGCGACAGCGCGGAGGCGATCAGGCCCGGCGCCGCGCGCACCAGGTAGTAATACTCCAGCGCGTAGCCGATCAGCACATTGCGCGGCGCGCTGCCGTCGGACAGCATGCCGTACAGCCTGGAATGGCCGCGCTTGCGCATCGCCCTTTGCGCCAGATTGCGCAACCGGGTGTTGAACTCGCAACCGGACAGCGCGTCGTCCGGCAATTCGAAGCTGGCCTCGGTCACCAGGCCCAGGCGGTCCAACTCCTCCAGCAGGCCGGGAATCGTCCCCGCCAACTCCGGATGGGCGGCGCGCAGCGCCGACATGCTGGCCGGCGCGCGCTGCAGATCGTCCAGCAGGGCCAGCAATTGCAGCCGCCCTTCGTCGGCCACTTGCAGATCGCAGGACTGCTCGCGGTACAGCAGGGCCACGCCGCCGTCCTGCGGCTGGATTTCCACCCCGGGCCGCAGCGCCGGGTAACGAAACAGATCATGGGTGCCGGGGCCGTGCATAATGCCTCCTCAGTAATGCTCGATGCGGCGCAGCAAAGTGTCGGCGTGCAGATAATGCCGCCAGACCGCGCTGTAGAAAGCGTCGTAGAGCTCGACGAACAAATGGGTTTGCGCCAGCAGGCGCCGCGCCGTTTCCTGATCCACCACCGGGATCTGCGCGAAGATCTTGCGGGTCAGGCTGCCGTGCTCGCCCTTCAGATTGATGTCCGAGTGCGCCTTCACCGGGCGCAGGAAATCCGCGTCCACGCCCAGCCGGTAGGCGGCGTCCAGGAAGGAGTCCTGACGGATGTCCTTGCCTTCCAAAATGCCCAGCGTGGTGAAGAAGAACAGCGGATCGTTGTGCGACCAATAGGCCAGCGCATTGCACAGCGCCATGGTCTGCGGCAGCGGCACGGCGTGCGCCAGGTCTTCGCGGCTGATGCCGATACGGTTCAAGGCCTGCAGCAGCAGCTCGTCGTGGCCGTACTCCTCGGCGAAGAAGGCGTTCATCGCCAGCCGCGCCTGGGTATTGGGCACATAGGACAGCACCGGCGCGTCGAAATAGCTTTCGCGGAACAAAAAGTGATAGTTCTCTATCACCATGCCGTGGAACACCCGCTCCGGAATATCCCCCGGCTGGCTGGCGTTCTGGCAATGGGTCCAGAACGGATTGCGGTACAGCGTCTGGTAGAGCAGGCGGTTGGACAGGTCCTCCACCTCCAGCAGCACTTCCAGCCCGGTCTTGCCGCGCGCCGGCGCCAGCGGGCGGATCACGCCGTAGTTTTCCAGGCTGACCAGCAAACGACGCACCTCG
Source organism: Chromobacterium sp. Beijing (assembly GCF_021496765.1). Classification (NCBI taxonomy): domain Bacteria; kingdom Pseudomonadati; phylum Pseudomonadota; class Betaproteobacteria; order Neisseriales; family Chromobacteriaceae; genus Chromobacterium; species Chromobacterium sp. Beijing. The sequence goes on along the minus strand of NZ_CP053750.1, from coordinate 1,277,321 downwards.
TCGGCGGACTGGCGCGGCAGGAGGCGCTCCGCGTCCCGCTGGCTGCAGCCGCCGGCCAGGCGCGCCATCAGCGCGCTGACCTCCTCCGTGCTGGCAAGACCCGCGGAAATCTCCAACTCCTCGTCGCCGGCGGTTTTGACCACCAGCGGCGATTGCGAAATCACATCGCCGTTCAGGCAAAAACGAAGATCGGACGGATGGGACACAAAGGAGTCTCCTCTTAAAGATGAGCGCGGCCGCCGGCAAGCCGGCGGCGCGGAATCCGGATCGGCCCAGGGCTTTGCGCCTGAAACGGCGGCCCCGTTCCTACCCGATTACAAGTGGACCGGCACCAGGACCGGACGCGGATTGCGGGGTTTGACCACAACCACCGCTTCTTGCGTGCTGGCTTGCATTTGGCTCTCCTTGGCTTAAGAGAAAACAAAAACGCCCTTTTGCAGGCCTCCCTATCTTATGCCTGCCGCCGCAATGCAGAAACGCCTGAAAACTGACACAAATAACTGTTTTTAAATATCATTCTTAAAATGCGCCCAGCTCGTCGAAACGAAAATCTCAAATGCGGGCGCGCTTACGCCGCAGCGCACGATTGACGCCGGGGCAACAATCTATATGCTGGCAGGGTCTTCCGTTCCCGCCTTAGTCGCTTGAATCCGGCATCAAACGGGCATCCCAAACGCATGCCGGGCCGCCAAAACGGCGGGAATCGGACAGATGAACAAATAGAAAGCCCCCAAGGGCCTGCCAAGCACTCATGAAGAAGGCGTCCGCGCCCTTCACCGCTCTGCAAATAGGGAAATAGCAATGAGAAAGATCCAACCGCAATTGTTGGCCGCGGCCTGCTGCGCCGCTTTCGCCGTCTCCGTCCAGGCCGCCGGCACCCTGGTCTACTGCTCCGAAGCCAGCCCGGACGGCTTCGACTCCGCCCAATTCACCTCAGGCACCACCTTCGACGCGGCCGGCCACGCGCTGTTCGACCGCCTGGTGGGTTTCGAGAAAGGCTCGACCAAGGCCATTCCCAGCCTGGCCACCTCCTGGAGCGCCTCGCCGGACGGCAAGGTCTACACCTTCAAACTGCGCCAGGGCGTGAAGTTCCACACCACCGACTATTTCAAGCCGACGCGCGACTTCAACGCCGACGACGTGGTGTTCACCTTCATGCGCATGTTCGACAAGAACCACCCCTTCCGCAAAGCCTACAACACGGAATTCCCCTACGCGGTGGACACCGGCCTGGCCAGCAACGTCAGCGCCGTGGAAAAAGTGGACGCGCAGACGGTGCGCTTCGTCTTGAAAGCGCCGGACGCCGACCTGGCGATCAAGATCGCCATGCCCTTCGCCTCCATCCTGTCCGCCGAATACGCCGAGCAGCTGCTCAAGGCCGGCCGCGCCGCCGACATCAATCAGAAACCGGTGGGCACCGGCCCCTTCATCTTCAAGCGCTACCAGAAGGACGCCCAGATCCGCTACGCCGGCAACAAGGCTTACTGGGACAAGAGCGCGGTGAAGGTGGACAATCTGGTGTTCGCCATCGCCACCGATCCCTCGGTGCGCTACCAGAAAATGAAGGCCGGCGAGTGCCAGATCATGTCCTATCCGCGCCCCAGCGATCTGGCGGTGATGAAGACCGATCCCAAGCTGAAAATGCTGACCGCGCCCGGTTTCAATATCGGCTACCTCAGCTACAACCTGGACAAGCCGCAGTTCCAGAAGCGCGAGGTGCGCCAGGCGCTGGACATGGCGATCAACCGCCAGGCCATCATAGACGCGGTCTACCAGGGCCAGGGCCAGGCCGCCAGCAACCCCTTCCCGTCCTCGCTGTGGTCCTACAACAAGAGCCTGAAGAACGCGCCCTATAATGTGGCCGCCGCCAAGGCGCTGCTGGCCAAGGCCGGCTACCCCAACGGCTTCGAGCTGAGCTTGTGGGCGATGCCGGTGCAACGGCCGTACAACCCCAACGCCAAACTGATGGCGGAGATGATCCAGTCCGACTGGGCCAAGATCGGCGTCAAGGCCAAGATCGTGTCCTATGAATGGGGCGAATACCTGAAGCGGATGAAGCGCGGCGAGCACGACGCCGGCCTGATGGGCTGGACCGGCGACTACGCCAGCCCGGACAACTTCCTGGGCGTGCTGCTCAGCTGCGAGGCGGTGAACGGCTCCAACTACTCGCGCTACTGCAATAAGGAGTTCGACGCGCTGATCATCAAGGCCCGCACCCTGAACGACCAGGCCGAGCGCGCCAAGCTGTACTCGCAGGCGCAAACCCTCTTCAAGCGCGATCTGCCGTGGACCACCATCGCCCACTCCATCATCAATCAGCCGATGCGCAAGGAAGTGAACGGCTTCAAGATCAGCCCCTTCGGCGATTATCAGTTCAGCGGCGTCAGCGTCAAATAAGTCATCAAGTCTCCAGCGGGCGTCGCTTTGCGGCGCCCGCTTTTTTTCCGCTCCCTCGCAGGCCCAGCTTCAAGCCCTTCCCCCAAACAACCCGCTTTATTTTTCCTCATAAAACAGATAATTAATAAATTTATTTTATAAGCCAAGCAAGCAAAACCGCCTGACTTCATCCAATGAGCCGCATTTGATTGAGCTCAAGCATTTCTCGGCATTTTCAGACTTTTCCTGATTCACACCCACGTTTAAACATGGCTGAATCGCCATTGACATGCGCTGTTTTTAAATAAAGGAAATTGCCATGCCTTTGAATAGTCAGCCTTCAAATCATTACCGTTTGAAGATCGCCGAACTGCCGGCCGAGCTGCTGTCGGTCGAATCCTTCACCCTGGACGAAACCCTAGGCCGGCCCTTCGCCGCCGACATCCGCTTCACCTCCGCCCAACAAGACATCGACCTCGTCTCCCTGCTGGACCGCTACGCGCTGTTCTCCATCCACGGCCCCCACCCGGACGCCGCCCTCTTTCCCGACACCCCGCCCCAGCTGCTGCGCCGTTGGCGCGGCGTGGTCAGCCATGCCCAGCGCCTCAGCGCCAGCCGCGACGAGGCGCTGTATCAGGTCCGCATCGAATCCCAGCTCGCCCGCCTGGCCGAAGGCCGCTTCTCCCGCATCTTCCAGCAGCAAACCGTGCCGGACATCATCGAAACCGTGCTGCGCCGCCACGGCTATCGCGGCCATGAAGTCGCCTGGCGGCTGCGCCCCTTGTTCGGCCAAGACCCCAACCCCTATCCCAAGCTGGAGTTCGTCACCCAGTATCAGGAGTCCGATCTGGACTTCATCCATCGGCTGGCCGAGAAAGCCGGCCTCTATTACTACCTGCTCACCGAACCCGACAACGCAGCCTGGGAAACCATCGTCTTCGGCGACGACATCGACGCCTACGTCCGCACCGGCCGCGATCCCGCCCAGCCGCCCAGGGCGGCGTCAAGCTCAAGCTCCGCCCCAGGCCGGCATAGCCGACAACGAAGAAACCCTGAGCCGTTTCGAACTGGCCGCCCAGCCCATCCGCGCCCGCCTACAGCGCAAGGACTACAACTACCGCGACGCCAACCAGCCGCTGCTGGCCGAGGGCGGCCCGCCGGCCAAGACCCCCGGCGCCCGCGGCGTCGATTACCAGTGGGGCGAGCACTACAAAGACCCGGAGCAGGGACAGCGCGCGGTGCTGATCGCCCAGCAGCGCGAGCATTGCCGCCAGTGGATCGCCGCCGGAGACAGCAACTGTCTGCAAGCCTTCGCCCCCGGCCAGATCTTCAAGCACGACGGCCCGGCGCTGGCTCCGGCCCCGGACGGCTGGCTGCTGGTTTCCGTCCGCCATCAGGGCGGCCGCCGCGACGCCTACCGCAACGCCTTCACCGCCACCCCCGCCGACCGGCCCTATCGCCAGGAACGACTGACCCCGGTGCCGCGCCTCTCCGGCGCGCTGCCGTCCCGCGTCGTCGCCCCGGAAAAAACCTATTACGGCGCTATCGACCTGCAAGGCCGCTACTGCGTGCGCCTGCCTTTCGATCTGGACGAATGGTCGCCCGGCGGCGACAGCCGCCCGCTGCGGCTGGCCCGGCCTTACGCCGGCCCGGAATACGGCCTGCACTTCCCGCTGCACCCAGGCACCGAGGTGCTGGTCAGCTTTGTGCTGGGCGATGTGGACCGGCCCTATATCAGCGGCTGCCTGCACAACTCCGAACTCACCGACAGCAACCCCGGCGCGCACTGGGACAGCCGCAACCTGATCCGCACCTGGGCCAACAACAAGCTGCGGCTGGAAGACCGCAAGGGCCAGGAGCACATCAAGCTGGCCACCGAGTTCGACAAGAGCCAGCTCAATCTGGGCCACGCAGTGGACGGCCAGCGCGCGCCGCGCGGCGAAGGCTTTGAACTCAGGACCGACGGCTGGGGCGCGCTGCGCGCCGCCAAGGGGCTGTTCCTCAGCACCGACGCCCAACCCAAGGCGCGCGGCAAGCAACTGGACATGCAGGCGGCGCTGGATCAGCTGGAAGAAGCGGCCCAGCTGGTGGACAGCCTGCGCCAGGCGGCTCAGCAGGCCCAGGCCGAACTGGCCGACATAGGAGCGCAGACACAGTTGCTGCAACAGACGCTGGCCGAACTGAAGCAGCCGGCGCTGCTGGCGCACGCGCCGGCCGGCATCGCGCTGGCCACCCCGGCCCAGCTGCAACTGGCGGCCGGGCAAAACCTGGCCTTCAGCGCCGGCGCCCAGGCCGATGTGTCGGTGCTGAAGCGCTTCACCGTGGCCGCCGGCGAAAGCATCAGCCTGTTCGCGCAAAAACTCGGTCTCAAGCTGATCGCCAACCAGGGCGCGGTGACGATGCAGGCGCAAAACGGCCCGATGCAGCTGCACGCGCTGGAAAGCCTGAACATCAGCAGCAGCAGCGGCAAGATCGCGATCGCCGCCAAGGAGGAGCTGACCCTGCTCTGCGGCGGCGCCTACCTGCGCCTGAAGCAGGACGGCACGGTGGAAATCGGCAGCCCCGGCAACCACACCGTCAAGGCGCGGAACTGGACCGTCACCGGACCGGACCAGCTGCAAGCGGAGCACCCGGCCTACCCCAAAACCCTGCTCAAGGAAGCGCTGCGGATCAAATTGAGCCAGGGGCCGGAAGCCGCGGCCCAGTTGGCCGGCATGCCCTATACCCTGCTGGCCGACGGCCAGGAAGTCAGCCGCGGCGTGCTGGACGCCCAAGGCCGCCTCGCCATCGCTCATGACGCCGTCACCGCCCGCTACAGCGTGCGCCTGGCCAATGGCGCAACCGTCATCCTGCCGGTGCTCACTCAATACCAGGACGATGAACAGGACCCGCTGGCCAATCTGGGATTGCACCCCCAGGACTACAACATCTCCCGCGCCAATGAAAACGGCGATGCCCAAAACCTGCGCCGGCGCTATGCCCGGCTGCTCTTCCCGCCGCCCCCCGACGCCAGCGGAGACGCGAAATGAGCAAAGCTTATTACTGCCCGCTCAACCTCAAGCAAACCCGCGAGGCCACCTTCCACTGCGAATGGATCGTGTCCGACGCCGAATACGATGCCCAGTGGGGAACCTTCCTGCCGCTCAACTGCGGCCAAGCCGCCTTCGACGCCGTCCACCGCGCCATCGCCCAGGCCCGCCGCAGCGTCGACATCATCTGCTGGGGCTTCCAACCCTCCATGCACTTCATCCGCGACGGCAAACAGCCGCCGATCGGCCAGCTGCTGGAGCAAAAAGCCGCCGCCGGCGTCGACGTCCGCGTCCTCGGCTGGGCCTTCGAACCCTTCGGCATCAATGTCACCGGCTTCGCCGGCGAACCCAATCTGGTCGGCAAGGGAGACTTGCGCATCAAGGCCCGCACCAAGGACGCCCCCTTCGGCGCGCGCAAACATACCGCCGACGACAAGCAATACCAGTACGACAAGGCATGGTACCAACGCCATGCGCTTGATCTGTCGCTGCCCGAAGGCTCCGATCACACCTTGCAGGCTCGCCTCCAGCACCAGCAGCGGCAACAGCAAGCCACCCGCCAGCGCAAGCTGCGTTTCATCGGCCGCGGCTTCGGCGCGATGGAGCAGCTGGAAATCTTCCACGCCGCGCGCTACCGCGCGCAGTCCCCCACCGACATCAGCCAGCAGCTGATGTCCGCCGCCGTGCCCACCCATCACCAGAAGATGGTGCTGATCGACATGGACGACCCCACGCTCGCCTACGGCTTCGTCATGGGCCACAACATGCTGGACGAGTACTGGGACACCCCGGCCCACAGTGTCAGGGTTCACCCGCCCGATCAAGGCCGCAACGGCGCCAGCCCGCGCCAGGACATCTCCAGCCGCGTCAGCGGCCCCATCCTCCAACACCTGCACCACAACTTCGCCCAGGCCTGGCAACAGGAAACCGGCGAAGACCTGCTCGCCCTGCGCAAGGCCAAGGATGTCCACCCGCGGCTGCCGCTACGCACCGACATCGACCCCAAGGGCAAATGCATGCTGCAAATCCTGCGCACCCAGCCGCAGCAGCGCCACCCGCTCAGCGGCAAAACAGGCATCCAGGACATTGAGAGCATGTATCTGCAGGCGGTCAACAACGCGCTGAGCTACCTCTACTTCGAAAACCAGTACTTCCGCTGGCCGGCGCTGGCCGACAAGATCAACGACGTCGCCTACAACCTGACCCGCCATGGCCGCGACGGCAAGCACGGCCAACTGCATGTGTTCGTGGTCACCAACGCCTCCGACGAGGGCGTCGGCCCCGGCACCCTCAACACCTACCGCATGCTGGACACCTTGGGCCGCGCCGAGCTGATCCCCAATGTCAGCCGCAGCCAGGAGCTGGACTGGCGCCATAATCAGTGGAAGGCGGCGCGCAAGCGACACGCCGACATCGCGCTGGAAAGCCGCAAGGCGAGTACGCTGCCGGCCGGCGGCATCAACCCCGGCTATTACCTGGACCTGCAAAAACGGCAGGCCGACGCCGAGCAGGCGCTGCGCCAGGCGGAAGCCGCCCTGAAAGCCAGCCAGGAAGCCAGCCGCCAGGCAAAGCGCACCGGCCAGCCGCAAACCATCGCCCCGCAGCCGCGCCCCGGCCTCAAAATCCATGTCTGCACCCTGGTGGCGCCGGATTCGCCGCCCTACACCCCGGCCGCCTACATCGACGCGCGCAGCCCGCGCGAACGCAGCCTGGGCCTGCCGCCGCGCCGCCAGCTGACCCGGCCGGCCAGCTGGGTGCCAGTCTACATCCACAGCAAGCTGACGCTGATCAACGATGTGTTCACCACCCTGGGCTCGGCCAATCTCAACACCCGCAGCATGCAGGTGGACAGCGAGCTGAATATCGCCCACCAGAACGGGGCGCTGACCAAAAACCTCCGGCTACAGCTGTGGAGCCAGCACACCTGGGATCGCAGCGAGAAGAAAGCATGGGGCGCACAGGAAGATATCGCCAAGGCATTCAAAGCCTGGAGCGATCTGATTGAGGCCAACAAAAAAGCCCAAGGTGACGGCAAACCGCCGGTCGCGCCGCTGGTCGAGTTCTATCGCGACAGCCCCGCCGTCAGCAATCTGGACTAAGACGATGCGCCGCCTGCTACCCCTCGCCCTGCTCACCCTCGCGCTCACCGCCTGCAAGGAGACCCGCATGCTGCCCGATGCTGGAAACATCGACACCAAACTGGCTTTTAGCTGCCGCTACGAGGCCGACGCCAGCCCGGCGCCGGAGCCGGAATTGCAACAAATATTTGAATACGCGCGTTTTATGCAAAAGAACAATCTGCTAGATCCGCAAACCAGCGCCAACGTCGAAATCGCCCGGCTCTACCGCATCGCCGCCGCCCATGGCCACGTCAAGGCCAATTACAATCTGCAAAACGGCCTGCGCCGTGGCGATTTCGACGGCAGCGTCATCGAGGTGCTGGACCTCAACGACCAGTTGATCGCCGCCCAAATCCCGGCCGGCTACTACCTGCTCGGCGTCTACGTCAACAGCGGCTTCGGCTACTCCGCCAATGACGAACTGGCCTTGCGCTACTTCCGCAAGGCCGCCGACCTCGGCAATCCGCAGGCGCAATACTATGTCGGCGACAAGCTGGTAATGGGTTTTATCGGCCAGCGTGAGATTCAAAAGATTGGGCTTCAGATGAAGCGCTGTGCCGCCGAGCAGGGCCATGCCAAGGCCGCCGGCGAAGCTGGCACCTGGGCCAAAGGTGAGGACAACACTCAAGCGCTGAAGTACTACCAACTGGCGGTCAAGGCGGGAAATGACGTCTCGGCTTATAAGCTTTCAAAAGCCTTTCTCGCCCCCTCCTCCGGCAGCTTTGATGATCTTGGCCTGGCCTATGACGCCGAGCGCAGCCGCCGTTACGACATTCTCAGCGATATTCTCGGCGACTGGTCCTACCGCCAACCCACCGTGCCCGATATCGACGACATCGTGCCGCTGCCGCCGGCGCCGCTGCCGGAATGGGACGGCAAGATCCAGTGGCTGCGCGACCACGAGGCCGGCTTCGCCCCGCTGGCGCCCAGCGAGGAACGGCTGCGCGCGCTGGCCGAGGCCAAGCTGCTGGACCCGGCCACCGGCCTACCGGACGAGGCGCGTCGCGCCCGGATCGCGGCCGACAAACAAGCCGCCGCCGACGAGGCGCGCCGCCGCGCCGAACGCACTCCGCCCTTTGCCGACGCGCTGCCGCTGTTCAGCCGCCGCCAGACGGGCGACGTGCCCAATGTCGCCGCCCACTGGCGGCCGCTAGCGCCCAAGGGCTGCGTGCCCTGGGCCGGCGAACACCCGACCACGCTTTGCTTCGCCGGCCAGCCGCTGCCGCAGTTGAATGTCGCCTACCCGCTGCCGTGGTGGAAGCAATGGTTTGGCGATGCATGGCTGGTCTACCGGCCGGTCGCCGTGGAGTGGGAGCTGGTGCGCTACCACCTGCCGGCCTGACCAGGGAGACCGCGAAATGAACCACCGCCAAGCCCGGCGCAAAACCGATTTAGCCACCGCGGCATGGACCCGCGCGGTGCGGGTAGTCCGTGTGTGGCCCGGTGTTCCCGCGGCAAAAAAGACGGCACGGGTTCTGTCACGGCCACCAACACTAGGCGGGCTGCTCCTGCTCCTGGCCTTATCCGCCTGCGGCCAGCAGACCCGCATGCTGCCCAACGCTGGAAACATCGACACCAAATTGGCTTTTAGCTGCCGCTACGAGGCCGACGCCAGCCCGGCGCCGGAGCCTGAACTGCAACAGATCTTTGAATACGCGCGCTTTATGCAAAAGAACAATCTGCTGGACCCGCAGACCAGCGCCAACGTCGAAATCGCCCGGCTCTACCGCATCGCCGCCGCCCATGGCCACGTCAAGGCCAATTACAATCTGCAAAACGGCCTGCGCCGTGGCGACTTCAACGGCAGCGTCATCGAGGTGCTGGACCTCAACGGCCAGTTGATCGCCGCCCAAATCCCGGCCGGCTACTACCTGCTCGGCGTCTACGTCAACAGCGGCTTCGGCTATTCCGCCAATGACGAACTGGCCTTGCGCTACTTCCGCAAAGCCGCCGACCTCGGCAATCCGCCAGCACAATACTATGTCGGCAACAAGCTGGTCTCCGGCTTCATCGGTCAGCGCAACATCCAACAAGTGGGTTATCAGATGAAGCGCTGCGCCGCTGAGCAGGGCCATGCCGAGGCGGGGCTTGAGTACGCCATCCACCTAGACGCCGAAGGTCAACGTGTAGAAGCGCTGAAGTACTACCAACTGGCGGTCAAGGCCGGAGATAGTGTTTCTGCCTACAGCCTATCTGAGGAATTCCTGGTCTCCTCTCCAGGTAGTACAGGCAGCCTAGGCCTGGCCTATGACGCCGAGCGCAGCCACCGTTACGACATTCTACGCAAAACCCTAGCCGACTGGTCCTACCGCCAGCCCACCGTGCCCGATATCGACGACATCGTGCCGCTGCCGCCGGCGACACTGCCGGAATGGGACGGCAAGATTCAGTGGCTGCGCGACCACGAGGCCGGCGTCGCCCCGCTGGCGCCCAGCGAGGAACGGCTGCGCGCACTGGCCGAGGCCAAGCGGCTGGACCCGGCCACCGGCCTGCCGGACGAGGCGCGCCGCGCCCGCTAGCGGACGCGCGGCAGGAACAGCTCGGCCAGCATGCAGCGGCAGCTGCCGCCGCCCACCGCCTCTATGGTGGGAATGGGGTTGACCACCGGCTGCCCGTGGCGCTCCAGCGTTCTTTGCTGCGCCGGCGTGAAGCCGTTCCAGGCCTGCTCCGACATCGCGATCAGCGGCTGGCCGCCGGCGCCGCGCAGTTGCAGGATATTGCCGCAGAAGCTGCGCTCCACCTGGGCCAGGCTGATGTCGATCACCTCGTGGTGTTCGCCCAGCGCGCTCAGCACTTGCCGCCGCTGCTCCGGCCGGTGCAGGCTTTCGGAGCAGATCACCGCGAAGCCCTCGCCCACGCTCATCATCACATTGGTGTGGTAGATGGGCACGCCGCGGCTGTCCACGGTGTCGAACAGGTGCACCGCTTCCAGACCGCGCCGGCGCGCGTAACGGTAGAGCGCGCCCGGATGGCAGCGCTGCGAGCGCGCCGCGTACACGCGCTTGCGCGGATGGTCGAACACCATCACCCCGGTGCCCTCCAGGATCAGCTCCTCTTCCAGCGGATGGCCGGCCCACACCACTTGCTCCACCTCGTAGCCGTGGCTCAGCAGCAATTGGCACAGTTCCTCCACCCGCCGTTCCCGGCGGCGGTTCAGCGTGTGCATCGGGTAGACGTGCAGGCTGCCGTCCACGCTGGTGCTGAACCAGTTGTTGGGAAACACCGCGTCCGGGGTTGGATAGCCGTCCGGACTTTTTTCCAGCACCAGCACTTCAACGCCGCGGTCGCGCAGCCGCTGCGCCATGGCGTCGAATTCCGCCAGCGCCCGCGCGGTGACCTGGGCCGGCGGCAGTTGCAGCCGGTGCTGGAACACATTGTCGGCGCCGGTTTGTTCATTGAAGGCGAAATCGTGAGGGCGCACCATCACGACGGCGCGGGCCAATTGGCCTTGTCTGGCGCGGAGCCAGATGGGCTCCAGGTTTTCTTGCGCCGGCGCGTCGGCGGCGGCGATGGCTTGGGCTTGCATGGTGGGCGGCTCTTGGGTGGGGGTTCGCATGGCCGCCCGCGGGCGGCAAATCATTCTACTGACAGTACGCGTTGCGGCCATGCCGGAAACATGACGCGAACGTTCAAGCAAGCGACACGCGGGCGCCGGCGTCGGCCCGGCCCAGAATGCGGCACAGCTCCATGCCGGCCTGGGCGTAGCGCAGCGGGTGGCTGACGTAGAGCAGGCCCGCCGCCGGGCTGAGCACCGGGACGACCCTGTTTTCCAGCGGGTCGATCAGCTCCAGCAGCGGCTGGCCGCGCTCCACTTCCGCGCCGACCGCGCAATGGCGCAGCACCAGGCCGGGCGCGGGCGCGCTCACGCTGGTCATGCCGCGCCAGGTCCATGGCGCGGGCACCGGCGGCGGCAAGGCCGGCGCGGCGCCGGCGATGTGGCCGCGGCTTTGCAGATAGGCGTACAAAGCCTCCGCGTCCCGCCGCGCCTGGCCGTGATCCAGATCGACCTGCCCGCGCAGTTCCACCGTGGCGGCCACGCAGCCCAGCGGCAGCGGATGCGCCGGCCCCAGTTCATCGGCCAGCCGCCACCAGCTCTGGCCGCAGGATTCCTCGAAAGTCGTGCCGCCCGGCGCCTCGTTCAAGACCGCCGCGGCCACGCCCAGATAGCGCGCCAGCGGCTCCAGCGCCGGCCAGAACGGCGCGTCGGCGTACACGTGCAACAGCGCCTGGCTGTCGCAATGCAGGTCCAGCACCAGGTCGCTGTCCAGCGCCAGCCGGCTCAGGGCAAGGCGCAGCGCCTCCAGTTCCGTGACCGGGGTTTGCGCGTCCAGCGCGGCGCGCATCCGGGCGCGCACCGTCCGCAGATTGGCGGCGGCGTCGTCGCCAAGATTGGCTTCCAGGCCGGGGCGCAGCAGCGGGTGGAAATCGGTGAAGCGGCGGTTGAAATTCTCGCCGCTGCGCAGTTCGAAACGCCCGGGCTGCTGCTGCAACAGCGCCTGGGCCAGCCCGATGGGATTGGCCGCCGGCACCAGCACGATTTCGCCGCGCAGCAGGCCGGCCGCTTCGGCCTGGTCCAGCAGCCGGCGCAGATGGTGGATCACCAGCATGCCGGGCAGTTCGTCCGCGTGCAGGCTGGCCTGCAAATAGGCCTTGGGCCCGGCGCCGCGCCGGCCGTAATGCAGGCTCAAGAGTTCGCGCCGCATGCCTATGCTGGCCTGCGGCAACGCCTGGGTGACGAGCTCCATAAAACGCCCTCCCTTTCCATGTCATTGAAATATCAAAACCACGCTGGACGCGCCGCCTTGACACTGTCGGCGCCTGAGGCTCAAATCATCAGGCAGCCCATCCATCCTGAAACCCGCCATGAACGACAAGAAACCCAGCCTGGACCGTATCGACCTGAAAATCCTCGCCGCTTTGCAAGCCGACGGCCGCATGTCCTTTCAACGTTTGTCCGAGCAGGTCAATCTGACGCCTCGGCCCTGCCTGGAGCGCGTGCGCCGGCTGGAAAAAGCCGGCGTGATCCGCGGCTACCGCGCCGTGGTGCAGCTGCCGGAACCGGCCTACCCCGTCATCGTGGTGGCCCAGGTGGCGCTGGCCGATCACGCGCTGTCGCAGCAGGCCTTCATCAAGGAACTGCAGCGCAGCGAGGCGGTGCTGGACGCCTGGCTGGTGGCCGGCAGCTTCGATTTCCAGGTGCGCGTCGGCTGTCGCGACATCCAGCAATACCGCGAGCTGGCCGAGCAATGGCTGAACAGCGCCGCCTTCAAGATCGACAAGATCATCACCATCACCGAGCTGCAGGAGATCAAGCGCAGCGCCGGCGCGCTAGGCTGAGCGCGGCCGCAGGAACTTCAGCCAGCGGCGTTCCGCCTGACGAAAGCCCGCCAGCAGCGCGAAGGTGCAGCCCAGGTAGATCGCCGCCGCCATCAGAAAAGGGAAAAACGGCGCGTAGGTGGCCGCGTACAAGGCGCGCGCCACGCCGGTGACGTCCAAGAGCGTGACCGTGGACGATAAGGCGGTGGCGTGCAGCAAAAACACCATTTCATTGCTCAGCACCGGTATCGAGCGCCGCAGCGCGCCGGGCAAGACGATGCGGCGGATGACCCGCGCCCGCGACATGCCGAAGGCCTCCGCCGCCATGATTTCCTCGCGCGGATAGCCGGCGAGCGCGCCGGACAGGATTTCCTGCGCGTAAGCGGCGGTGTTCAACACATAGGCGAGGATGGCGCAGAAGGTGGCGTCGCGGAACAGCAGCCAGAACGGGTCTTCCGCCTGCCAGCCTTCTATCACCCAGCTGAATTGCGACACGCCGTAATAGATCAGCATCAGCTGCATGAACAAGGGCGTGCCGCGGAAGAAATAGCTGAAGGCGGCCACCGCCCAGCGCAGCGGCGCCGGGCCGTAGACCCTGAGCAGCGCCAGCAGCACCGCCAGCAACATGCCCAGGCCGCCGGACACCAGGAACAGCTTGGCGGTGAGCGCCAGCCCGCTCCATTGGCCGCCCTCTCCCCATAAATAGCTGGGCAAGGCGCGCAGGATTTCGTCTAGCGTCATCGTTTTCCCCTCAAAGCAGGCCGCGGCTGTAACGCAGCCCCAGCCAGCGGAACACCCCGCCGGAGGCGGCGGTGAACAGCAAATAGACCAGGCAGACCAGGAAATAGAACAGGAAAGGCATTTGGGTGGCGCGGCCGGCCTGCTCGGCGAGCCAGGCCATGTCTTCCAGGCCGATCAGCGACACCAGCACCGCCGACTTCATCAGCGCCAGCCAGTTGTTGTTGATGCCGGGCAAGGCGTGGCGCAGCATCTGCGGAAACAGGATGCGCCGAAACAGCCGCCACGGCCGCATGCCGTAGGCGACGCCGGCCTCCAACTGGCCGCGCGGCACCGCCAAGAAGGCGCTGCGGAAGGTTTCGGTGTAATAGGCGCCGAAGATGAAGCCTATGGTCAGCACCCCGGCCAGGAATTTGTCGAACTCCACCGCCGGCAGCCCCAAGGCCGCCAGCAGCAGATTGAAGACTTTCTCGCCGCCGTAGAACAGCAGCAGCATCATCACCAGTTCCGGAATGCCGCGGATCACCGTGGTGTAGGCGATGGACGCCGCCCGCAACCAGCGCGGCCCGAACAGCTTGACGCAGGCGTTGGCGAGGCCGAACAGCAGGGCCAGCCCCAGCGCGGCCAGCGCCACGCGCAGGCTGAGCCAGGCCCCGCTCAGCAACAGGGGCAGATAGGACGCTACCATGGCCGCCCTCCTTGGGGAAGCGGCCGGCGGGCGCCGGCCGGGGGTGGATAGGGATGGAAGCGGTACGCGCGCCGCGACGCGCAGCAGACGATGAACAGGTGCTTAGTGGTAGATATCGAAGCCGAAGTACTTCTTGCGTATCCCCTCGTACACCCCGTTGGCGCGGATGGCGGCGATGGCGCGGTTGATCGCCGCCTTCAGTTCCGGATCGTTCTTGCGCACCGCGACGGCCACCGGATTGGACTCGCCCAGCTTGGGGCCGGCGAAGGCGAACTGCCGGCCGCGCTCGGTGCGCAGAAAGCTGGTCTCGGCCTGGATATTGTCCTGCAAGGCGGCGTCGATGCGGCCGGAGGCCAGGTCCAGGTAGACATTGTCCTGGTTGGCGTAGGTGACGATCTTGACCTTGCCGCCGCCCCAGTTGGCCTTGGCGTACTGCTCGTGCACCGAACCGGACTGCACGCCCACGGTCTTGCCGGCCAGCGACTGCAGCGTGGGCCGCAGCGGGCTGCCCTTGCGCGCCACCAGCTGCGAGGCGGACGCGTAGTATTTATCGCTGAAATCCACCTGCTTCCGCCGCTCCGCCGTCACGTTGAGCGAGGCGATGACGGCGTCGAACTTATTGGCGTTGAGCGCCGCTATCATGCTGTCGAACGGCTGCTTGACGAAAACGCAGCGGGCCTTGAGTTCGGCGCAGACGGCTTTGGCGATGTCCGGATCGAAGCCGGTGATCTCGCCGTTGGGCGCCAGCACGTCGAAAGGCGGGTAGCCGCCGTCCACGCCCCAGCGGATTTGCTTGATGTCCTTGGCCAGCGACGGGCCGGCGCTCAGCGCCAGCAAGAGCGCGATGCTGATGGTTTTCATCTGGTTTCTCCTTGTGAGCCTGTTCCTCGCCGGCTCAGCGTCGGCGACAGGTTCTGAATCTTCCCGGCTCTGCGGCCGGTGGCGAATGAAACGGTTTTTCAGAAGCGCAGGGACATGCAGGTCAAGCCCCCGTCCATCTTGCGGATTTCGCTGGTGTCGGTCTCGATGATGGGCAGGCCCAGCGTCTTCAGCTTGCGCAGGGTGTCCGGGTAGCCGCTGGGCGTGATCAGGGTGTCGTTGATCCACAGGGTGTTGCCGGCGTATTCCTCTTCCCTGTCCAGCACGATCTGCTGATAGCCGCGGAATACCGGATCGTCGGCGCGGTCTTCGGACAGGATCAGCGTGTTGCGGCCCACGTAGTTGACGATGGATTTCAGATGCAGGCCGGCGCTGACTTCCACCGCGGTGACGACATAGCCGAACTTTTCCACCGCGGCGGCGAACTGGCTGACCCCGGCTTCGTTGGTGCGGCTGGTCAGGCCCACGAAGAAACGCTTGTCTATCATCAGCACGTCGCCGCCGTCCATGCGCGCGTCGCCGTCCATCCACACCGCGTGGCGGAAGCGGGACACCAAGGGCGCGATGCTGCGCACCTCGCCGCGGCGGGACGGCGCGCCGGGTTGGGTGAGCACCGCCAGTTCCGGCATCAGCACCGCGGTGTCTTCAACGAAATGGGCGTCGGGATAATCGGGCTGGGCCGGCAGCGTGCTGACGGTCAGGCCCAGGCTCAGCAGAATGTCCACGTAGTCGCGGAACTGGGCGCGGGTCAGCGCCGGGTCCGGCGCGCCGATATCGGCGGTGGTCAGGCCGCCGGCCACGGTGTCGGCCGGCAAACGGGTGATCGCGTGGGTGAAATGCATGGGCAGGCTCCTTGGTCGGGCGGCCCGGCAAGCGAATGATTGCCGGGGACGGCGCGGGGCCGTTCTCGCTCGAACCATTCTAGGCAGCGCCCCTTGCGGGTGTCGGCCGTATGCGGCGGCCGGCACAGCCGGTTTCGGCTGTTTTCCGGCCCGATACAGCCGTTTGCGCGGCCCGCCGCGGGGGGCGGCGGCGGCAGGATTTTGCTAAACTATCCCAACTACCAGTCGTCCAAAACCGGTATTTGCTTGAAATTGAGCATATCCATGCACAGGCGAGCCCATATGCCGTATATCAAACTCTCCATCCTCCTCGTTTTCGCGCTCTGTACCGTCTATATCCACTATCGCGGCCGCCAACGTCTGGGTTTCTGGCGGCAGTTGACCGATCACTCCACCTTCATGGCGCCGATCAACTGCTTCTGCTACTTGTTCTCCACCTTGCCGGCCCGCCCTATTTGCCCTTGCAACAGTTTCCGGAATTGCGGACGCTGAACGACAACTGGCAGCGCATCCGCACCGAGGCGCTGGCCCTGTCCGACGGCGGCGCGATCAAGGCCTCCGACCGTTACGACGACCTGGGCTTCAATTCCTTCTTCAAAACCGGCTGGAAGCGCTTCTATCTCAAGTGGTACGACCAGCCGCACCCGTCCGCGGCCAAGCTGTGTCCGTACACCACCGCCTTGCTGGAGGGCATTCCCACGGTGAAGGCGGCGATGTTCGCCAGCCTGCCGCCGGGCAGCCGCCTGGTGCGCCACCGCGACCCCTTCGCCGGATCGGTACGCTTCCACCTGGGCCTGTCCACGCCGCAAAGCGAGGCCTGCTACATCGAGGTGGACGGCGAGCGCTATAGCTGGCGCGACGGCGAGGCGGTGCTGTTCGACGAAACCTATTTGCACCACGCCGAAAACGCCACCAAGCACCAGCGCATCATCCTGTTCTGCGATATCGAACGGCCGATGCGCTTCCGGCTCGCCGCCTGGTTCAACCGCCGGCTCAGCCGCCTGCTGCTGGGCGCCGCCAGCGCCCCCAATCAGGACGGGGACCGCACCGGCGCGCTCAACCGCCTGTTCCGCTATGTGCAGGCGGTGCGGCTGTTCGGCAAGCGCATCAAGGCGCAGAGCCGCCTCGGCTATTACGCGCTGAAATGGCTGTTGTTCGGCGGCTTGTTGCTGGGCTGGCTGCTGAGTTGAGCCGCCCTATAAACTGAAGAAGGCCCGCGCATTGTCCGCCAGCAGCCGCCGGCGGACCTCGGCGTCCGCCACCGTCTCGCGGACCAGGCCGCCCACCGTCTGCTCGCCCAGCGGAAAAGGCGCGTCCGAGCCCAGCATCACCCGCTCCGCGCCCATGGTGGCGATCAATAGCCGCAGCGCGCCGGGATCGAACACCGCGGAATCCACGTAAAACCGGTCCAGATAGCTGGACGGCCGCCGCGGACAGTCTTCGCGCACGATGTCGCGCTGCTCCCAGGCGTTGTCCACCCGGCCCAATAGATAGGCGAAGCTGCCGCCGCCGTGGGCGAAGCAGATTTTCAGGCTGGCCGGCAGGCGTTCGAAAGCGCCGGACAGGATGAGCGACAGGATGGCCAGCTGGGTTTCCGCCGGCATCGACACCAGCCAGGGCAGCATCCAGCGCTTCATCCGCGCGCCGGCGCCCATCATGTCCCATGGATGCACCAGCAGCGGGATGTTCTCGGCCGCGCAATGACTGAGAAACGTCAGCAGGCCCGCGTCGTCCAGATCCCGCTCGCCAACGTGGTTGCCGATCTGCACGCCGATGTGGCCGGCGTCGCGGGCGCGGCTGGCTTCGCGGCAGGCGGCGTCCACGTCCTGCAAGGGCACTTGCGCCAGCACTTTCAAGCGTTGCGGCGCGATGGCCGCCATGTCCAGCGCGCGATCGTTCATCAGCTGCGCCCAAGGCAAGGCGCGTTCTATCGGCGCGGCGTAGGCGAACATCACCGGCGTCGCGCACATGATCTGGATATCTATCCCCTGCTCGTCCAGCCAGGCCAGCCGGCGCGCGCCGTCCCAAAGCGCGTCGTGCACCGGCCGGAACGGCTGCTCGCCCACCATGATCTGCCCGTTGCGGCCGGAGGTCTCCAGCCAGGGCCCGCGCCGCGGGTCCAGCCGGGCCGCCTCGGCCTGGCTGATCCGCGGGAAGAAATGGGAGTGGATGTCTATCATGGCTGCGTTTCTCGGTTAATTAAGCTTGCTTCAAGAATCGGTTCCCGTCTTGCGAGCCAGGGCGGGAACGCGGCGGTCATGGAACGGACGCTCAATGACGGGAGCGCTGCCGCAACTCGTGCCAGGCGGCGTAATCCTTGCCGGGGTGGACGGTGCCGCAATGGCGGCAGCGGCGCTCGTCCTCGCTCAAGGCGTAAAACAGCTGATAGGCCTTGGGCAGATCGTCCACCAGGCTTTCCAGCTGCTTGGAGAAACGCCAGATCTCGGCGGCGCAGACCGGGCAGTACCATTGCAGGCTGTCGTACTGGCCGACCGGCCGCGGCTTCTCCACCAGCAGGCATAGGCCGGGCTCGGGCCGTTGCGGCGAGTGGATGACGTGGGCCGGCAACAGGAAGGCGTCGCCTTCGCGCAGCTCGATGCGATCGAAGCGCCCGCGGTCCCATATCTCCAGATAAGCGTTGCCCTGGATCTGGTAGAAAATCTCCTCGGTGGGGTTGTCGTGAAAATCGGTGCGGGTATTCGGCCCGCCCACCATATTGATGATGTAGTCGCCATCCGACCAAACGGCCGCATTGCACACCGGCGGCTTGAGCAGACCCTGGTTGCGCTGCGCCCAGTCCAGCAGATTGAGCGGCATGCCGTATTGCAGTTCCATCTCCTCTCTCCTTCTCTTGTGCTTGATTACACCTAAAAGAACCTACTCGCCGCCGTAAACACGTTCTTAAAGCGGCTTGTAGGCGATCGCCTTGATCTCAATGCGCAAATGCGGATGCGGCAGCTGATGCACCGCCACCGTGGTCCGCGTCGGCCCTTCCTCGTCGAAGTAGTCGGCGTAAACCCGGTTGTATGCGGCGAAATCGTTCATATCCACCAGGTAGGCGCTGATTTCAACCACATCGGCCAGCCCGGCGCCGGCCGTGGCCAGGATGTCGCGGATATTCTCGATCACCGCCCGGGTTTGCAAGGCGATGTCCAGCCGCGTCGCGCCCATGGCGTCGGCCTCGGCGCCGGCGATGCTGTTGTCCGGCCGCCGCGAACTGGTGCCGGAGACAAAGAGGAAGTCCCCGGCCCGCTTCAGGTGCGGAAAGCGGCCGCGCGGCGCGGCCTTGCCGCTGACGGTGGTGGCTTGGGTGCTCATGCGCCGCTCCCTTCGGTTTCAAACTCGCATCGGCCCAGGCCGGCGATCTCCACGCCAACGTGCAGGCCGGCGCGCAAGGGCTCGGCCGCGGTGGCCGCGCCGGCCAGCAGCAAGGAGCCGGCCGGCAGCGTGCGCCCTTCCGCGTGCAGCAGCGCGGACACTTCCATCAGCGCGCGCAGCGGCTGGCCCAGGATGGCGGCGCTGCTGCCCAGCTGCACCGGCCTGCCGTTGAAGCGCAGCGTCACGCCCAGATTGTCCAGCGGCGTGTCCGGCGGGCTCAGCGGGCCGACGACGAAATGGGACGATGAGCAGTTGTCCGCCACCACGTCCTCCAGGCTGAAACGGAAGTCGCGGTAGCGCGAATCGATGATTTCCAGCGCCGGCGCCACGCCGGCCAGCGCCAGCCCGGCCTCGGCCAGGGACAGCGGCCGCGAGATCTCCTGCGCGGTGATGAAGGCGATTTCAGGCTCCACCCGCGGATGGATCAGGCGGCCCAGCGCCAGTTCGCCGCCGTCCGCCAGCTGCATGGCGTCGGTCAGCTCGCCCCAGATCAGCGCGTCCACGCCCATTTGCACGCGCTTGGCCCGGCTGGTGAAGCCCAGCTTCAAGCCCAGCGCGCGCTCGCCGCGTTGCTGGCGCAGCGCGATGCCGGCCTGCTGGATGCGGTAGGCCTGCGCCAGATCGAAAGGCCGCCGCGCGCTCAGTTGATCGACGGCTTCGCCGGTTTGGGTCGCGATGTCCAGTTCGCGGGCGCAGTTTTGAACAAAGTCCGTCATGCCGCGCCTCCTTTGGCCTTGAGCAAGTCCAGCGCCACGTCGACTATCATGTCCTCCTGTCCGCCCACCATGCGGCGACGTCCCACTTCCAGCAGGATGTCCAGAGTTTTCAAGCCGTATTGCGCCGCCGCCGTTTCCGCATGGCGCAGAAAGCTGGAGTAGACGCCGGCGTAGCCCAGCGCCAGCGTCTCGCGGTCCACCCGCACCGGGCGGTCCTGGGTGGGCCGCACCAGATCGTCGGCCGCGTCCATCAGCCGGATCAGCTCGCAGCCGTGGTTCCAGCCCAGGCGCTCGGCGGCGGCGATGAACACTTCCAGCGGCGCGTTGCCGGCGCCGGCGCCCTGGCCGGCCAGCGAGGCGTCGACGCGGCGGCAGCCTTCTTCCACCGCCACAATGCTGTTGGCCACGCCCAGGGACAGATTGTGATGGGCGTGGATGCCGGTTTCCGTCTCCGGCCGCAGCGCGTCGCGCAAGGCGCGGAAGCGGTCGCGCACCTGCTGCATCAGCAGAGCGCCGCCGGAATCCACCACGTAGACGCAATGGGCGCCGTAACTTTCCATCAGCTTGGCCTGTTCGGCCAGCCGCTGCGGCGTGGTCATGTGCGACATCATCAGAAAGCCGACGGCGTCCATGCCCAGTTCCCGCGCGTAGCCTATGTGCTGTCTGGCGATGTCGGCCTCGGTGCAGTGCGTGGCGATGCGCGCAATGCGCGCGCCGGCGTCGTAGGCCTCGCGCAAGGCGCGCACGGTGGCGATGCCGGGCAGCAGCAAGGTGGCGATCTTGCTGCTGCGCACGGATTCGGCCGCCGCGGCGATCCACTCCACGTCGCTATGGGCGCCAAAGCCGTAGTTGAAGCTGGAACCCTCCAAGCCGTCACCGTGCGCCACCTCGATGGAATCCACCCCGGCCGCGTCCAGCGCCGCGGCGATGGCGCGCACCTGGGCCAGCGAATAACGGTGACGGACCGCGTGCGAGCCGTCGCGCAGGGTCACGTCGGAAATATACAGTTTGTCCATGCCGGGCTCCTCAGGCTTGCAGCAGGCGGGCGGCGACGCGTTCGCCGCAGGCCATCGCCGCCGATGTCATGATGTCCAGATTGCCGGCGTAGGCCGGCAGATAGTGGGCCGCGCCTTCCACCTCGATGAAGACGGACACCTTGAGCCCGCCGCTCCGCGCCAGTTCCGGATAGGCCGTCAGCGCTTCCGCCGGCAGCGCCTCGAACTGCACCTCCTGCTTCAGCCGGTAGCCGGGCACATAGGCGCTGACCTTGTCCGCCATCGCGGTCACCGAGCGGGCGATGGCGTCCCGGTCCGCCGGCGCGGTCAGGCAAAACACCGTGTCCCGCATCATCAGCGGCGGCTCCGCCGGGTTCAGAATGATGATGGCCTTGCCGCTGCGCGCGCCGCCGACGCCGACAATCGCCTGGGCGGTGGTTTCGGTGAATTCGTCGATATTGGCGCGCGTGCCGGGGCCGGCGGATTTGCTGGCGATGGAGGCGACGATTTCGCCGTAGAACACCGGCGTCGCCGCGGCCACCGCGGCCACGATGGGAATGGTGGCCTGGCCGCCGCAGGTGACCATATTGATATTGGGCGCGTCCAGATGCGCGTCCAGGTTCACCGCCGGCACCACATGGGGGCCGATGGCGGCGGGCGTCAGGTCTATCACCCGGACGCCGCGCGGCCGCAGCAGCTGTTCGTGGCGCGCGTGGGCGCCGGCCGAGGTGGCGTCGAACACCAGGCGGATGTCGGCGGCGCCGGGCATGGCCAACAGCCCTTCCACGCCCTGGTGGCTGGTGGCCAGGCCCAGGCGGCGCGCGCGGGCCAGGCCGTCGGAATCCGGATCGATGCCTATCATGGCGGCCAATTCCAGCTGCTGGCCGTGACGCAGTAGTTTGACCATCAGATCGCAACCGATATTGCCGGAACCGATGATGGCCGCTTTGACGCGAGCGGGATGGCTCATGAGGATGCTCCCTGAAGTGGGGCGAAGCGGGCCGACACTTCGCCCAGGCCCTGGATGCGGGCGGTGAACACGTCGCCGGCGCGCGCCGGCGCCATCGGCCCCAAGGCGCCGGTCAGCACGATGTCGCCGGCCTTGAGCGGCTCGCCGCGCCGCGCCATCGTGTCCGCCAGCCACAGAGCGGCCAATAAGGGATTGCCGAGACAGGCCGCGCCGGCGCCCACCGAGACCGGCTCGCCGCGCAGCTCCAGCGTCATGCCGCAGCCGAGCAGATCGACGTCGGCCAGCCGCCGCGGCCGGTTGCCCAGCACGAAGAGGCCGCTGGACGCGTTGTCGGCGATGGTGTCGCTGATGCGGATATCCCAGCCGGCGATGCGGCTGTCCACGATCTCCAGCGCCGGCAAGACCGCGTCCACCGCCCGGAACAGATCGGCCAGCGTATGTTTGTCATGGTCCAGATCGCGCCCCAGCAGCAGCGCCACTTCCGCCTCTATCTTGGGCTGCAGCAGCCGCCGGCTGTCGATCTCCTCGCCGTCGCACACCGCCATGTCGGCGAACAGGCGGCCGAAATCCGGCTGCGCCACGCCCAGCTGCCGCTGCACCGCGGCCGAGGTCAGGCCGATCTTGCTGCCCACCAGCCGCCGGCCCTGGGCCTGCGCATGCCGGACATTCAGCGTTTGCACCTGATAGGCGG
Source organism: Chromobacterium sp. Beijing (assembly GCF_021496765.1). Classification (NCBI taxonomy): domain Bacteria; kingdom Pseudomonadati; phylum Pseudomonadota; class Betaproteobacteria; order Neisseriales; family Chromobacteriaceae; genus Chromobacterium; species Chromobacterium sp. Beijing. The sequence goes on along the minus strand of NZ_CP053750.1, from coordinate 1,254,583 downwards.
CGTCGACGTCTCCCTCGCCGAGCAGGCCGCGCACCGGCGCGCAGGGCTGGCCGGCGTCGGCGGCGCGACGCAGCTGCTCGGCGGCGGCTTGCAATGCGGATGGTGGAACTGGGCTCAAGGCGTTCTCCTTATTCAAGCGCTCCGGCGCGGACCAAACCGCGCCGTATCAGTGGGACGCGTTCAGTCTATGGAGCGCGGCGATAAGGAGAAAATGAATATCCGGGCTTCTGCTATTCCCTAAAGTTATGCCATAGTCTTCTGCCGCGCCGTCCCAACCGCACAGGAGCGCCGATGGACCCTCTCACGCCCTTTTCCGTTCACGATATGGTGTTGAACCGGCTCAAGCTGCGGCCGCTCTTGGTGTTCGACCGGGTGCTGCGCTGCCAGTCCATCGCCCGCGCCGCGCGCGAGCTGCACCTGACCCAGCCGGCGGTGACCAAGGCGATACGCGAGCTGGAGCAGCAGCTGGACACCGTGCTGTTCCTGCGCGGCAACCGCGGCGTGACGCCCACCGAATACGGGCTGCTGCTGGGCGAGCGCGTCAAGGCGGTGATCGCCGAGTTGCGCTATCTGACCGACGAGATCAACGCCTTCAAGGGCGGCATTTGCGGCCATGTCATCATCGGCACCCAGATCTCCGCCAGCGCCAGCCTGCTGCCGCAGGCCATCCTGCGGCTGAAGGCCCACGCGCCCAAGCTGCTGGTCACCGTGCGCGAGGGACCGCAGGATTATCTGTTCCCGGCGCTGGCCGCCGGCGAACTGGACCTGGTGGTGGGCCGCCTGCCGGACCCGGAAGCGCCGCTCACCCGCAAACTGCCCTTGCGCCACCAGCCGCTCTATCTGAACCGGCTGTGCATCGTGGCCGGCGGCCACCATCCGCTGCTGGCCGCGCCGCCGTCCCTCCTCGCCGAACTGCGCGACTGGCCGTGGATTCTGCCGCCGCCGGATTCGCCGGCCCGCCTGGTGGCCGAGCAGTTCTTCCACGACGCCGGCCTCCCGCTGCCGGACAATCTGCTGGAATCGCTGTCCTTGCTGACCAATGTCAATCTGCTGGTGGATTCGGACTGCCTGGGCCTGATGCCGCGGCTGGCGGCGCGCCGCTTCGCCGCCGCCAAGCTGCTGGCGGTGCTGCCGCTGGACGAGGTGGGGCCGCCCACCGCCGTCGGCTACTCGGTGCGCGCCGACAAGCCGCTGACGCCGGCGGCCCGGCAGATGATAGACAGCCTGAAACTGGCCGCCGCCGCGCTGGACGCGGCGGATCAGGTATAAGCGCGCGGAATAGCAAGACTCGATTTATTCATTTTCGCGCCCAAGGCCGCCTTTCCTACACTCGCCAATATTGCGTCGCCCCTTAAGAACGTGTTTACGATCTCGCGAGCTAAGGCGAGACAAGGCGAAAACGGTTGAGACAGCGGAGTGTACAGACGGTACATGAGCATTTCGAAACCATTTTCAACGCCGTATCGCCGACGCACAGCAGATCGTAAACAGGTTCTAAGACCGCGGCGTCCACCCCCCGTTGACGAGGATAGAAACCATGAGCCGCCCCGCCCTGCTGCCGCTGTACATCAATGGCCGATTCGAAGAGGAAGGCCAGCGCTTCGACAATATCAGCCCGGTGGACGGCCTCCTGTTGAACCAGGTGGTAGAAGCCGACGCCGTCCAGGTGGCCCGCGCCGTCCAGGCCGCCAGCGACGCGCTGCAAGGGCCCTGGGGCCGCTATAGCGCGCCGGAGCGCGCCGCGCTGCTGCACAAGGTGGCTGACGGCATCCAGGCGCGTTTCGACGACTTCGTCGCCGCCGAGGTGGCCGACACCGGCCGGCCGCTGCACCTGGCGCGCACGCTGGACCTGCCGCGCGCCATCGCCAATTTCCGGACCTTCGCCGATCTCGCCGTCGCCCAGGTGGACGACTGCTGCGAAACGCCGCAGGCCGACGGCGGCCTGCTGTTCAACTACACCGTGCGCAAGCCGCTGGGCGTGGTGGCGGTGATCGCGCCGTGGAACCTGCCGCTATTGCTGCTGACCTGGAAGCTGGGCCCCGCGCTGGCGATGGGCAATACCGTAGTGTGCAAGCCCTCCGAGGAAACGCCGTCGTCGGCCGCCCTGCTGGCCGAGGTGATGGACGCGGCCGGCGTCCCCCCCGGCGTGTTCAATCTGGTGCACGGCTTCGGCCCCGGCTCGGCCGGGGAACACCTGACCCGCGCGCCGCAAATCAGCGCCGTGTCCTTCACCGGCGAATCGCGCACCGGCAGCGCCATCATGAAGGCGGTGGCCGACGGCGTGAAGGACATCTCCTTCGAGCTGGGCGGCAAGAACGCCGCCGTGGTGTTCGCCGACGCCGACTTCGACGCGGCGGTGGCCGGGGTGGCCAGATCGTCCTTCTTCAATACCGGGCAGGTCTGCCTGTGCACCGAGCGGGTCTATGTGGAGCGCCCTATCTTCGATCGCTTCGTCGCCGCGCTGAAAACCCGCGCCGAGGGCCTGAAACTGGGCTATCCGGACGAGGACGGCGTGGACCTGGGCCCGCTGGTGTCGCGCCAGCACCGCGAGAAGGTGCTGTCTTATTTCGCGCTGGCGCGCGAGGAAGGCGCGGTGGTGGTGACCGGCGGCGAAACGCCGCAGTTCGGCGACGCGCGCGACCAAGGCGCTTATGTGCGCCCGACGATCTGGACCGGCCTGCCTGACCACGCCCGCTGCGTGCGCGAGGAAATCTTCGGCCCGGTCTGCCACATCGCGCCCTTCGACGACGACGAGGAGATCCTGCGCCGCGTCAACGACAGTCCCTACGGCCTGGCCTGCGCCTTGTGGACCCAGCGGCTGGACCGCGCCCACAAGCTGGCGCGGCGCGTCCAGGTCGGCATCGTCTGGGTCAACGCCTGGTACGCGCGCGATCTGCGCACCCCCTTCGGCGGCAGCAAGCTGTCCGGCCTCGGCCGCGAAGGCGGCCGCCATTCGCTGGATTTCTACTCCGACATCAGCAATGTCTGCGTCAAGCTGTGACGCGCCGGGAGAACGCCGCCATGTCCGCCGCCCTGGATGTTGACCGCTTCATCGACCAAAGCCGCCTGGGACCCTTTCACGCCGTCTTGCTGACGCTGTGCTTTCTGGTCATGTTCGCCGACGGCTACGACCTGGCGGCCCTGTCCTACATCGCGCCCGCGCTGATGGAGCAGTGGGGGCTGAGCAAGCCGCAGCTGGGCCAGGCGCTCAGCGCCGCCCTGTTCGGCCTGGCCGGCGGCGCCTTGCTGGGCGGGCCGCTGGCCGACCGCCTGGGCCGCAAGCCCGCGGTGATCGCGTCGACGCTGCTGTTCGGCGTCGGCAGCCTGCTGACCGCGGCGGCGGACTCGCTGAACGCGCTCACCGTCTACCGCCTGTTCACCGGCATCGGCCTGGGCGCGGCGCTGCCCAACACCATCACCCTGCTGTCCGAATACAGCCCGGCGCGACGCCGCGCGCTGCTGGTCAGCGCCATGTTGTGCGGCTTTCCGCTGGGCGCCGGCGCCGGAGGCCTGTGCGCAGGCTGGCTGATTCCCTCTTACGGCTGGCGCGCTCCGCTGTGGCTGGGCGGGGTGTTCCCGCTGCTGCTGGCGCTGGCGCTATACCGCTGGCTGCCGGAATCGGTGCGCTATCTGGCGGCGCGCCGGCGCTCAGTCAACGAGATTAAAGCGCGGCTGCGCCGCCTCGCCTCCACGCCGGAACTGGAGCAAGCCGTCGCTTTCCGCCTGGGCGACGACGGCGACGCGCCGCGCGCCGGCCTGCGCGCGGTGCTGAGCCGGCCCTTGACGGTCGGCACCTTGCTGCTCTGGCTCAGCTGCTTCATGAGCATGTTGATCTATTACCTGGTGGTGAACTGGATGCCGCTGCTGTTAAAGGAAGCCGGCCTCTCGCTGAGCCGCTTCGCCTGGATCAGCGCGCTGTTTCCGCTGGGCGGCGGCGTCGGCTCCATTCTGCTAGGCTGGTGGATGGGCCGCGCCGAGCCGCACCGCCTGCTGGCGGCCAACTTCGCCGTCGCCGGCCTGCTGGCCTGGGCGATAGGCGCCGCCGTCGCCCAGGGCGAGCAAGGCGGACAGCTGGGCTTGCTGGTGTTCTGCATGGGCTTCGCTTCCGGCGGCGGGCAATCGGCGCTGGCCTCGCTGTCCGCCGCCTTTTATCCAACCCGCTGCCGCGCCAGCGGAGTGGGCGGCATGTACGGCGTCGGCCGCGGCGGCGCCATCTTCGGGGTGCTGGCTGGCGCCGAGCTGATGCGTCAGCAGGTGCGCCCGGACTGGATTTTCAGCATGCTGCTGTTGCCGGCCGCGCTCATCGCCGTCGCCCTCTTGTTCAAACGGCGAAGCTACGCCCCAGGCCCGGCCCGCGAGACTTGAACGGGCCCTACTCGGCCGGCGCCGCGCCGCCGGCCTTCAAGTCCTCCTCGTTGAAACTCATTTCCATCATCTCCCCGGCGGCGTCTCGGCACCCCACCGCGAAATCGGGCCGTTCCGGGCTCTTGCTGCCCGGGTGAATCCGGACGGAGACCACCTCCATGCAGTTCCGCGCCAGCGTCGCCCGGCGCCCCACCGCCGCCAGCTCCGGCTCCCAGCGGCAAAAAGCGCCGGCGGCGAAAGCCTCGCCGCCGCACAGCTCCTCCTTGGCCTGCTCCGCGCCCGGCAACACCACGCCGGCGATTTCCCTCAGTTCCGCCTCGTTCCTGGCCTCGGCCTGCTGCTGGCTGGGCCAGACCGTGTACGTCAAACCCGCCGCGCCGGCCAGCAGGACGACGATCACCGCGCCCACATGGGCCCATTTGAGCCGGGACGCCGGCTCCGGCTCGCGCCGCGGCAACGGCTGCGGATACATTTCCTGATAAGGCGCCTGACACAGCGGGCAGGCGTAAGCCGGCGCCCGCCTATCGCGCGGCGCGTCGCCGCGCCAGTACCCGCAATGAAGGCATTGTTTCTTTTCCATGGGCACAATTCCCCAGATTGAAGCCGACCGCGCTCACCGGCGCTTCAGGCCCGCTTCCCAAACGATTTAACGCTCCCCATGCATATGTCCTCGCATGCTAACAAAAAAATGCCATTGCAGTTTCACACCGTAATCCCGGCCCGGGCACTAGCGCTTCGGTCAGGTGCATTCCGGCGGAATCCTGCGATCGACGCCTGCGGATCCGCCCAATCCGCTACGGCCTCGGCCCGCTGGCGAACAGGCGACTGACTCGCTCAATATTAAACCAATTGATTTAAACAAATATTTAACTTTGTTTCTAGCCAAACCTGTGCTAGCTTAATTTAAACAAACAAAAACAGTAGTTTTAACAAAACAAACAAAGTAAGCCGTATCAAGGCCCTGGAATCGCTGCAATGGAGACAATATGTTTACTGTACTGACAATCTTTGGCACCCGTCCGGAGGCCATCAAGATGGTGCCCGTGATCCACGCGCTGCAAGACTGCCCGGGCGTGGCGTCAAAAGTGTGCGTGACCGGGCAGCACCGCGAGATGCTGGATCAGGTCTTGGATTTTTTCGAGATCAAGCCGGACTTCGACCTGAAGCTGATGCAACAGGCTCAGGGCTTGGCGTCTTTGACCGCCAGACTGGTGGAAACCGTCGACAAGGTGCTGGAGGAAGTCCAGCCCGACGTCGTGCTGGTGCACGGCGACACCGCCACCACGCTGGGCGCCAGCCTGGCGGCGTTTTACCGCAGGATTCCGATTGGACACGTGGAAGCGGGCTTGCGGACCGGAGACTTGTACTCCCCCTGGCCGGAGGAGATGAACCGCCGCGTCACCGATATTCTGGCGTCCTGGCATTTCGCCCCGACAGAGGAGTCTTGTCTCAATCTGCGCAATGAAAAGGTCGATCCCGAGCGGATCTTCATCACCGGCAACAGCGTCGTCGACACTCTGCTGCTGACGGTGAAGAAGCTGGAGCAGCAGCCGGAGCTCAAGGCCGGCGTCGCCGCCGCCTTCTCCTATCTGCGGCCGGAGGCGAGAGTGGTGCTGGTCACCGGCCACCGCAGGGAGAAGTTCGGCGAGAAGTTCGAAAGCTTCTGCCGCGCGCTGGTCCAATTGGCGGAACGCTACCCGGACGTGGACATCGTCTACCCGGTGCATTTGAATCCCAATGTTCGCCAACCGGTGTACGCGCTGCTGTCCCGGGTGCGCAACATTCACCTGATCGAGCCGCTGCAATACCTGCCCTTCGTCTACCTGATGGCCCGTTGCCACCTGATCATCACCGACTCCGGCGGCATACAGGAAGAGGCGCCGGCGCTGGGCAAACCGGTTCTGGTCACCCGGGACACCACGGAAAGGCCTGAAGCGCTCGCGGCCGGCACCGCCAAGCTGGTGGGCACCGAAACGGATCTTATCGTCCGCCACGCCAGCGCCTTGCTGGACGACCAGGCGGCTTACCAGCGCATGTCTCAAGCCCACAACCCCTATGGCGACGGCAGCGCCGGCAGACGCATCGCCGCCATTCTCTCCGCCTTGCCGCGCCCGCGGCAGGCCGCCAGCGCTCTCGCCTCCGCGCCGGGGAGATAGGAATGGCACCGCGAGCCCTGCTCTGGCTGATCCTGCTGATTTTCTGTTCGCCGGCCTGGTCCGCCAAGGAGCCGGCCGCCGCCGGCCATCACGCGTCCCGGCGCGGCGCGGCCGCGTCGTCGGAAAGCCGGGCCGCCATGGAGGCGCTGCCCATGGACCCGGACGCGCTCCCCGCCGCCGTCCGTCCCTCCGTCAGCATCAAGGGGGCGTCGGACAACGTCGACCTGCGCCATACCCAGCAGCTGATCCTGGATCAGATCGAAGAAGCGCGCCGCCGCACGGTCAGCCAGGAGGACGACCCTCTGCTGCTGCGCGCCAGCGCCCAACCCTTCATCTGGCCCTTGCGCGCGCTGAACATGGTGCTGTACGGCGTGGTGCTCCTGATCATGGTGTACGCGGCGCGGCATATGGCCTTCACCTTGAACCGGCTGTTCGGCCATCAGCGACATCCTTATCTGGACATTGAGACGGCGCATTGGCCCAAAGTCACGGTCTTCATCGCGGCGCACAACGAGGAGGCCGTGATCGCCGATGCGATGGAGGCCTTGCTCGAGTCCGACTACCCGCCGGGGCAAATGATCATCATGCCGGTCAACGACCGCTCGACGGACGGCACCCGCGCCATCATAGACCGCATCGCGGCGCGCAGGCCGGACGTGATCAGGCCGTTTCACCGCAGCCAGGGCAAGCCCGGCAAGGCCGCGGCGCTGAAGGACGCGACGGCCTTGATCGACACCGAGCTGTTCATCGTCTTCGACGCCGATTACCTGCCAAGCCGCGGCTTGCTCAAGCAATTGATCGCGCCGTTTTTCGATCCCGAGGTCGGCGCGGTGATGGGCCGCGTGGTGCCCTTGAATCCGGGCGCCAATCTGCTGACCCGCATGCTGGACATGGAGCGCGCCGGCGGCTATCAGGTGGACCAGCAGGCCAGGATGAATATGAAACTGGTGCCGCAGTACGGCGGCACGGTCGGCGGCATCCGCGTCGCCGCGCTCAACAGCGTGGGCGGCTGGCACGACGACGTGCTGGCCGAAGACACCGATCTGACCTACCGGCTGCTGATCGGCGGCTGGCTCACGGTCTACACCAATCGCTCCGAGTGTTACGAGGAGGTGCCGGAAAGCTGGCCGGTGCGCATCCGGCAATTGATGCGCTGGACGCGCGGCCACAATCAGGCGCTGGCGCGGCACGTCGGCCGCCTGCTGAGCACCCGCGGGGTGCAAAAGCGGGAAAAACTGGACGGGCTCTTGCTGCTGGGCACTTACGCCATGTCCCCGCTCTTGCTGCTGGGCTGGGCCATTACCCTGCTGCTGTTCTTTTTCGACAGCATGTTGCCGTCTCCCGGCGTGTTGCTGATCCTGGCCCTGGTCTGCTACAGCGCGATGGGCAATTTCGCCGCCTTCTTCGAGATCGGCGTCGCCTGTTATCTGGACGGCAACGGCAAAAGGCTGCGCATTTTGCCTTTCGCCATTCTGGGTTTTCTCGTCAGCCTGGTCACCATTTCCCGCGCCACGCTGCAGCAGTCGCTGATCGAACCCTTCAAGAAAAACAGAACGCTGCATTGGGACAAAACCAAGCGTTATCGGAGGCAGCCGGGATGATGGCCTTGATCTATATCTTGGGCGTCGCGCCGCTGGTCGCCCTGCCGCTCTTGCCCGGCCTGCTGGAATTGCTGCGCAAGACCGACACCTCCGCGCTGGGCATCAACCGGCTGCATATCGGCACAGCCAACGTCTTCGCCCGCAACTATCGGCAGCGGCTGGACGCGCTGGACTCGGACGAATGGCGGCAAGACTGGAACGCCCGCCTGGAAGCCCTCGGACAAACACCCCGCCCCGTCGTGGACGAAGAAGTCTTGGCCGCGGGCGCGTTGCGCATCCCCGCCCACTTCAGCTTTCTGAAGGAAATCCATTGCGATGACGACATCGCCACCGGACCGGGCGCGATCCTGCGCAGCGTCCTGGCCGACGGCGAGCTGAGCCTGGGCGAGGCAGCTCCATCCTGCGCTGGGCCGGCGCCCGGAACGTCCGCATCGAACCGGACAGCCAACTGTTCGGACGGGCCGTGGCGGAGGAGACGCTGGACATTGCCGGCCCCATCCTGTTCCAGCGCATCCAAGCCGCAAGCATACGCCTGGGTGACGCGCCGCCGCAGCAGGCCGCGGCCGGGCCGCTCAGGGAGGTGGACATCGGCGGCTTGCCCGCGGCCCATCCCTTTAACGCGGAAATGCGCCGCGCGGTGGTGGACGGCGATTTCCAGTTGCCGGCAAACAGCTTGTTGCGCGGCCATCTGGTGGTGCGCGGCGGCTTGCGCATCGGCGCCGGCTGCCGGATAGAAGGCAGCGTCAAGGCCAGCGGGCCGGTGCGCCTGGCCCGCGGGGTGGTCGTGACCGGCGCCGTCGTGTCCGACCACTCCATCCTCTGCCGGGAACACTGCCAGCTGCTGGGCCCGGTCGTGGCGGACCGGCTCGTCGCCATCGGTGCCCATTCCGCGCTGGGCGCGCCGGACGCGCCCAACACCGTTTCTTCGCGCCGGGTTTTGCTGACGCCGCCTCTGCGCGCGCACGGCACCATCTGGGCCCGCGTCCGCGGCAAGGCGCGCGGATGATGAAGCGTCTCTATCTGCTGCTGGCCTTGTGCTGCGGGGCGGGACAGGCCGCAGCCGGCCTGCTCAGCTGGCCCGGCTATCAAGACGAGGACGGCGCCATCCTGCTGCAAGCGCATGGTCGCCATGTCGACCCTTATTTCGCGATGAAAGCCTTGCTGACAGCCGACGAACTGGGCCTGTCCATCGCCTCCGCCGCGGACGCCTGGACGGCATGGCTGGCCCCCAGACAGGAAAGCAACGGCAGTTTTCCCCGTTTCGAACGCCAGGCCGACGGTGTTTGGCGTCGGGCGGCCGACGCCGACGCCGACGACTCCACGCTGGCCATGTGGATTTCCTTGCTGAACCGGCGCTACCGGCGACAAGAAATGCCGCCGGCCCTGCAGGTCTCGCTGGCGCGCGCCCGGCGCGCGTTGTGGCGGCTGAGGCAAGCGCGCAGCGGCGTTTACGACTACACAGCCGGCGCCAAGCTGGCTTACCTGATGGACAACGTCGAGGTCTACGCGGCGCTGCGCGACGACTGCGTCAACGCCGGCGCCAGCTGCCGGAGGATGCGCCAGCTGGCCGCGGCGCTGCCCAAGACCTTTTGGGAGGCGAAAACCCGGCGTTGGCGCGTCGCCAGCCGCGACATCCCGCCCATCGCCTTCTACCCGGAAGCCGCCGCGCAACTCTTCCCCGACATGGCGGATTTGCCGGCGATGCCCGGTCAAGCCTCCTTCGACGCCTGGCTGCGCGGCGAAGGCCGGCCCTGGCTTGTCCAGGACAAGGCTCATCTGGACTTTCCCTGGGGCGTGCTGGCCCTGGCCGCGCTGAGAGGCGGCCGCGAGGACGCGGCGCGCGCCTGGCTGCGACAGGCGGCGCCGGCGCGCGGAACGCCGCGCTGGAACGTGCTGGAGGAAGCGGTTTTTCAAGGATTGACGCACCGCCTGGCGACAGCGGCGGAGCAAGAACAAAGGCAGGAAGAATGAACAAGATTCGATCATGTCCTCTTTGGATGTTCATCATCCTATTGCTTGGACTATTGCTGGCGGCAAGCGCGATCTGGCACAAGCTGAGCGCAAGCCGGACGCCGCCGCCCAGGGCCTTCATCGCCCTATTGCTGCCAGACAAGCCGGCCAGCAACAAATACGCGCTGGCCTGGCAGGACGCGGCCAACGAAGGCGGCGTGGCGATGATGCAGATCACCGCCAGCCAATTGGTGGACATGGAGCCGGAACAACGCGCCCGCATCCGCGGCATCATCTTGCCGGACACCATTCACCGCCATGTCGACGCGGCGCTGGCCGGGGTGCTGGAGGAATACGTGCAGGCGGGCGGCGCCTTATGGATCAATTACGACGCCGCCAGCGAAAACGCCGGCGGCCGCTTTCTGGACAAGCCGACGCTCGCTCGCATGGTGGGCGTGGATTATCTGCTGTACCGGGAACTGGGCAAGCAGATGGTGCGCAGGGACCTGATGCTGATGTCGCCGTCCGCGGTGGCCGAACTCGGCATCACCCCCGGCCGCTTCCAGCCCTATGCCGGCGGCAAGCCCTCCTTGCTGCAGGCCTCGACCTACGGCTACGACCAGGCGGCCTTCAGTTATCTGGCGACCCGCGGTTCTTTCCAGGGACGGGTGCTGGCCGAAGGCCCGGACGGCACCTTGATTGCCGGCCTGCGGGATTACGGCCGCGGCAAAGTCTTGTTCGTCAACCTGCCGGTCACCTTTCTCAAGATACGCACCGACGGCCTGTGGCTGCAGTCCTATCTGAACTTTTTCAATACGCGGGTGCTGCATCTGCCTCAGCTCGCCTCGGTGCCGGACGGCGTCGGCGGCCTGGTGATGAACTGGCACGTGGACGACGCCAACGCCATCCCCTATCTGGACCTGCTGAAAAAACTGGGCTTTCTCGAGCAAGGCCCCTATTCCGTCCATTTCACCACCGGTCCGGACACCAATCAGCCCGGCGACCACCGGGGCATGGACCTTGCCCATAACGCGCAAGCCCAGGACTGGGTTCGCCGCTTGCGGGCGCTGGGTTACGACATCGGCGCGCACGGCGGCTGGATGCACAACTACTTCGCCTTCAACATCAACGAGCACAACGGCAAGCAGTGGGCGTCCTATCTCGCCAACAACAAGCAAGACCTGGAAAACCTCACCCAGCAAGCGCTCACCGAGTATTCGGCGCCCAACGGCCACCATCCGGACTGGGTGACCGCCTGGCTGCGCCAACACGGGGTGCTGGCTTATTACTATGTGGGCGATCTGTCCATGGGCCCCACCCGGACCTATATCGACCCCGCCGACATGCATGGCCGGCCCTGGGCCTTCCCGGTATCGGCCAACGGCGGCATCGCCTCCTTCGAAGAAGCGGTACGCAATAAGCTGCCCAGCGAGCAAATGACGCTTTGGCTGCAGGACATGACCCGCTTCGCCGTGCAACAGCGGGTGGCGCGCCTGGTCTATTTCCACCCGCCGGGCGTCTACTTCTATCAGCAGACGGTCAAGCAATGGCTGGCTCAAACCCGGGCGCTGCGCGACCAGGGCGTCTTTCATTGGTACACGATGACCCAGCTGTCCCGCTTCCTGTCCCAGCGCGAACTGACTCAATGGCAAGTCGCGCCGGCGGAAGGCCGGGACGCGTCCTGGGTCAGCGTGAGCGCGCACAACCCAGGCAGCCTGGCGCGGCAAAGCTGGCTGCTGCCCAAAAGCTCGGCAAGACCGGTGCTGCGCTCCGGCAAAGCGGAGATAGAAGCGCTGCCGGACGCCTGGCGCGTCAGCGCCCAATCCGGGCAGGACCTGCGCTTTGACTATCTGCAAACAACGAGCGACACGACGGAGACCCGCCATGCTCAGTAAACCACTCGCCCACCTCTGCCTATTGGCCTGCTGCCTTGCTGGCCAAGCCCGCGCCGACGAGGCCGCCGCCCCGGAGGCGGCCGAAGCCTCGCCGGCCGCCGCCGATGTCGAGACGGAAGCCTCGACGCCGGAGCCGTACTCCTGGGCGCGCAGCATCGAAGTTGGCGGACAGCATTCCAGCCTCACCGCAAACAATCCCGCCTGGAACGGCGTCTATCTGTCCGGGGTATGGCAAACCGACGCCGGCAACGTCTTCGACTGGATCGCGGAGCAGGACAGCCGTTTCGGCGAACACGGCATCGCCTTGAACGCGGGCTGGAACCACGACATCAACCCGGACTGGTACAGCCGGCTGGAATTGGGGCGCAGCAGCAGCGGCACCTTCTGGCCCGGCACCCATTACGGCGCCGCCCTCAACCGCAAATGGCTGCCCGGCCGCAATCTGGTCAGCACCTTCGGCCTGGCCTACAACGACAACCGCCAAGGCTATAGCGACCGCATTCTGACCCTGGGCATGGCTTATTACTTCGACTCGCCCTGGGTGGTGGAAGGCGGCGTGCACCGCACGCTGAGCAATCCCGGCAGCGTGAGTTCGATGCAGGCTTACGGCGCGGTGACCTATGGACGCGACCGCTGGCGCCTGATCACCCTGGCCGTCAACGCCGGCGGCGAGGGCTATATGCCCATCGGCGTCGACCAGCCCAAGCAAAGCTTCGACAGCCAGCTCTATCAACTGAGCTGGAGGGAATGGATAGGCCGGCATTGGGGCATCCATGTCGGGGTCGAGCGCTACCACAGCCCTTATTACGACCGCTCCGGCATCACCACCGCCGTGTTCTGGAACCTGCCATGAGCCTTCAAGAACGTCTGCAACACTTCAAGGCGGTCCGCCACACCGGTCACGGCGGCGAGCGCATCTCCCTGCACCGGGCCATGCGCACCGAGCCGTTCCGGCGTCTGCGCTGGCTGGAGATCCTAGGCTTGCCGCTGCTGTTCAATCTCTTGCTGCTCGCCTTCCTGCCGCAGACGCTCGCCTTTTGGCAGGCGGTTACGGAGTGGAGCATCGCGGCGACCGGCGTGCCCGCCCAGCTCTCCCGCCTGGAGATACTGGACGGGCGGATACCGGGTTTATGGCTGCCGTGGCTGGATCTGCCGGCCTCGGTGCCCTCGTTCTGGCAATGGTGGAGCAATGGGCTTGCCGGCTTGCTGCTGCTGTTGCTGTCGTTTTTGATCAGCCCGGAAAACATGCCGCTGCGCTATCTGCTGCGCTTGTTCGTCATCATCCAGGCTTGCGCCTGCGTGTACTTCGCCTTCTTGCCGGCGGCCTTCAACCACTCGCTTCCCGAATATCACAGCTCCTGCCTGACCTTTGTGCTGACCTTGCTGTTCTTGATGCCCTGGGTGCACGCGCTGACCTTTCACGTGCTGGAAAAGCCGCTCTGGCACAAGCTTGCCCTGAGCGGCGCGTCCCTCGCCTACCTGTTGCTGGAAGCGCCGCTGCATTATTTCGCCGCCGCCTTGGTGCTGCATTACGGCTCGCTGCTGTTCATGCCCCTGCTCTTCATACTGGGCAGCCTGATGATGGAAGTCATGATGATGATTGCGCTGTACGCCTGGGCGATGAGTTGGGAATAAGAACCTGTTTACGATCCGCTGCGCGTCGTAAAACGTGACACGGCGAGTACCGCTTCGAAATGCTCATCTACCCCTTGTACATTTCGCTTTCTCAGCCATTTTCGCCTTGTCTCGCTCTAGCTCGCGAGATCGTAAACACGCTCTAAGAGCGGCATCGGCGCGAAACATCTCCGCCGCCTCTCATTCAAACCGCGCGGCGCGTGTATCCTGTGAGGCGGACCGCAATCAAGACCGGGAGGCCGCATGGGTTTCAGCGCAAATGAAAAAGACAAGATGGTGGCTTTGAAAGGCGTGGGCGCCACCGTGGTTTCAAGGCTGGAGCAAATCGGCTTTTCTTCCTTGCCGCAACTGGCGGACCAGGACCCGGCCTTGCTGACCCGCCAGATCGCCGACATGATGGGCTCCAGCTGCTGGCACAACAGCCCGCAGGCCAGGGCCGCGATCCAGGCCGTCGTCGATCTGGCGCGAACGGAGCGCGGCCAGGCCGCGGCGGCGGACCTTGACCCGATCGCCGAATAGGCAGGCCGCCAAGCTAGCTGCGCACTTTTGCCCGATCCGGTATATTGATTCTCATGCTCCAACCGCCTCCCCGTTCGGCCCGCGCTCAAACGCGCGGACGCCGCCGGAGGCATCAAATAGCTGGTAAACCCTTTAAGGCCAGTGAAATCAAAGGTTTAAGCCAAACATGCTATTGATGATCGACAACTACGACTCCTTCACCTACAACCTGGTCCAGTACTTCGGCGAACTGGGCCAGGAGGTCAAGGTGTTCCGCAACGACGAAATCGGCTTGCAGCAAATCGAAGCGCTGCAGCCCAAATACCTGGTGATCTCCCCCGGCCCTGCACGCCCAACGAGGCCGGCGTATCGGTGCCGGCCATCCGGCACTTCGCCGGCAAACTGCCCATCATGGGCGTGTGTCTGGGCCATCAGGGCATAGGCCAGGCTTTCGGCGGCCGCATCGTCCACGCCAAACAACTGATGCACGGCAAGGTGTCGCCGGTCAAACACCGCGATGTCGGCATGTTCCGCGGCCTGCCCAATCCCGTGACCTGCACCCGCTATCACTCGCTGGTGATCGAGCGCGAGACGCTGCCGGACTGCCTGGACGTCACCGCCTGGACCGACGACGGCGAAATCATGGGCGTGCGCCACAAGACGCTGCCGATCGAAGGCGTGCAGTTCCACCCGGAATCCATCCTCACCGATCACGGCCACGCGATGCTGGACAACTTCCTGAAAGAGTTCGCCTGATGAAGAGGATGTTGATGCTGAGCGCCGCACTGACTCTGTCCAGCGCGGCGCAGGCCGGCGCGCTGGACGACTGCATGCGGGCCGAGGCGCAAAGCCCGGCCGTGTCCGTCTGTCTGCAACAGCGCTTGAGCAAGGCCGAGGCCGAACTGACCCGCGGCGAGAACCAGGCCGCCGCGGCGATGCGCGAACTGGACCAGATCACCGGCAACCGCTACCGCGCCCGGCTGGCGCTCAGCCAATCCGGCCGCGCCTTCAAGACCTATCTGGACAAGCAGTGCCGCTGGGTGGCCAGCAGCTACGCCAGCGGCAACGGCGCGGATCAGGCGCGGACCGCCTGCCGCGTCGATCTGATCGAGCAGCGCCTCTCCCAACTGGCGGCGCACGCCGGCAATTGAATCACCGGACGGCGAGCCTTCGCGCGACGCCGCCCACGCAAGCAAAAGGACTCCCCCGATGATTACCCCGCAGGCCGCGCTGAACCGTCTGATCGACGGCAACGAGCTGTTCTATGATGAAATGCTGGACTTGATGCGCCAGATCATGCGCGGCGAACTGACGCCGGCGCAAACCGCGGCCATCCTGATCGGCCTGCGCGTCAAGGTGGAGTCGGTGTTGGAAATCGCCGCCGCCGCCACGGTGATGCGCGAGTTCGCCACCCCGGTGCCCATCAGCCAACGCGACCACCTGGTGGACACCTGCGGCACCGGCGGCGACAAATCGCATACCTTCAACATCTCCACCACCTCCGCCTTCGTCGCCGCGGCGGCCGGCGC
The DNA here is from genome assembly GCF_021496765.1 of Chromobacterium sp. Beijing. NCBI lineage: Bacteria > Pseudomonadati > Pseudomonadota > Betaproteobacteria > Neisseriales > Chromobacteriaceae > Chromobacterium > Chromobacterium sp. Beijing. The sequence goes on along the minus strand of NZ_CP053750.1, from coordinate 1,238,954 downwards.
CCGCGTGGCCAAGCACGGCGGCCGCTCGGTGTCGTCCAGCTCCGGCAGCGCCGACGTGCTGGAGTCGCTGGGCGTCAAGCTGAGCTTGAACGCCGAGCAAGTGGGCCGTTGCGTCGACGAAATCGGCATCGGCTTCATGTTCGCCCCCAACCACCACACCGCGATGCGCCACGTGGCGCCCATCCGCAAGGAGCTGGGCGCCCGCACCATCTTCAACATCCTCGGGCCGCTGACCAATCCGGCCGACGCCGAAAACCAGTTGATGGGCGTGTTCCACCCGGACCTGGTGGGCATCCAGGCGCGGGTGCTGAAACAGCTGGGCAGCCGCCACGCGCTGATCGTGCACGGCCTGGACGGCCTGGACGAGCTGACCCTGTCCGGCCCCAGCATGGTGGCTGAACTAAAGAACGGGCAAATCGAAGAGTACGAGCTGGACCCGCGCGAACTGGGCCTGGACTTCGCCGAACTCAAGCAATTGCGCGCGGACACCGCCGCCGCCTCGCGCGACATTCTGCTGTCGGTGCTTGACGGCCAAGCCGGCCCCGCGCGCGACATCGTCTGCCTCAACGCCGCCGCCGCCATCTACACGGCCGGCGTTTCCCCTACCCTGGCCGACGGTGTTACCATGGCGCGCGAAGCGCTCGACTCCGGACAGGCGCGCGCCAAGCTGGACCAATTGATCAGCCTGAGCGCCGCGCTGGCCGTCTGAGCCCCTAATTTCCGACGCGGAGCGCCGCCGCTCCGCGCGCCTCTTTCATTTCGATTGCATAAGAACGCCATGAGCAAACTGTCCAAAGACATCTTCAAGGCCTATGACATCCGCGGCATCGTCGGCAAGACCCTGACCAATGAAGTCGCCCGCCAGATCGGCCAGGCCGTCGGGTCCGAAGCCAAGGCCCGCAAAGTGAAAACCGTTGTGGTCGGCCGCGACGGCCGCCTGTCCGGCCCGGATCTGTGCCAGGCGCTGGCCGAAGGCATCCAGGCCGCCGGCGTCGACGTGATCGACGTCGGCCGCGTCGCCACCCCCATGCTGTACTTCGCCGCTCACGAACTGGGTTCGGTGTCCGGCGTCATGGTCACCGGCAGCCACAATCCGCCGGACTACAACGGCTTCAAGATGATGCTGGCCGGCAACACCCTGGCCGGCGACGACATCCAGAAGCTGTACCAGCGCATCGTCGACGGCGATCTCGCCAGCGGCGAGGGCGGCTACGGCACCCACGACATCGCGGAAGCCTATCTGGACCGCATCACCTCCGACATCAAGCTGGAGCGCCCGCTCAACATCGTGGTGGACTGCGGCAACGGCGTGCCCGGCGCTTTCGCCCCAGTGCTGTTCCGCCGCCTGGGCTGCCGCGTGCGCGAGCTGTTCTGCGACGTGGACGGCAATTTCCCCAATCACCACCCGGATCCAGCCAAGCCGGAAAACCTGCAGGACGTGATCGACGCGCTGCAGAAGACCGACGCCGAAATCGGCCTGGCCTTCGACGGCGACGGCGACCGCCTGGGCGTGGTGACCAAGGACGGCACCATCATCTGGCCGGACCGCCAGCTGATGCTGTTCGCCGCCGACGTGCTGGAGCGCAACCCCAAGGCCAAGATCATCTACGACGTGAAATCCACCCGTCTGCTCAAGCCCTGGATCAAACAGAACGGCGGCGTGCCGGTGATGGCGCGCACCGGTCACAGCTTCATCAAGGCCAAGATCAAGGAAACCGGCGCGCTGCTGGCCGGCGAGATGAGCGGCCACGTCTTCTTCAAGGAGCGCTGGTACGGCTTCGACGACGGCATGTACGCCGGCGCCCGCCTGCTGGAAGTGCTGTCCCGCGTGGACGACCCGAGCGAACTGCTCAACGCCTTGCCCAATGCGGTGTCCACGCCGGAATTGAATCTGAAAATGGCCAAGGAAGGCGAAAACCACGCCTTGATCGCCAAGCTGCAGGCCTCCGCCCGCTTCGACGGCGCCGAAGAGGTCAACACCATGGACGGCCTGCGCGTGGAATACAAGGACGGCTTCGGCCTGGCGCGCGCCTCCAACACCACGCCTGTGATCGTGCTGCGCTTCGAGGCCGACAACGACGCGGCGCTGGAACGCATCAAGGGCGACTTCCGCCGCGTGCTGGGCACCGCCACCGACGCCAAGCTGCCGTTCTGACGCCGACGGCCCAGCCTCATTGACCGCGCTCCGCGCGAGCGCGAACCCACACCGCCGGGGACATGGCCGCCGCCATGTCCCTGTTGTATTGAAAGGAAAACCATGTACGCCCAGGCTGCATCCAGCTTCAACACCTTGCGCGACCTGCTGCGTTTCGCCGTGTCCCGCTTCAACGACGCCGGCCTGTTCTACGGCCACGGCACCCAGAACGCCTACGACGAAGCCGCCTATCTGACGCTGTCCGCGCTCAAGCTGCCGGTGGACCAGCTCGAGCCCTTCCTGGACGCCAAGCTGCTGCCCACCGAGGTCAAGGACGTGATCGACATGATCGAGCGCCGCGCCGAACAGCGCGTGCCGGTGGCCTATCTGACCCACGAAGCCTGGCAGGGCGATTTCAACTTCTACGTGGACGAACGCGTGCTGGTGCCGCGCTCCTTCATCTACGAACTGCTGGGCGAACCGCTGCAGCCGTGGATCGAACACCCGGAGCTGGTCCAGCGCGCGCTGGATCTGTGCACCGGCTCCGGCTGCCTGGCGATTCAATTGGCTCACCACTACCCGGACGCGGAAATCGACGCGGTGGACATTTCGCTGGACGCGCTGGAAGTGGCGGCCATCAATGTGCAGAACTACGGCCTGGACGAGCGCGTGCAGCTGATCCACACCGATATGTTCGAGGGCATCGAGGACAAGTACGATCTGATCATCTCCAACCCGCCCTATGTCGACGCCGAATCGGTGGACGCCTTGCCGCCGGAATACCTGCACGAACCGGAACTGGCGCTGGGCTCCGGCGAAGACGGCCTGGACGCCACCCGCGAAATCCTGCGCCGCGCGCCGGACTTCCTGAACGACAAGGGCGTGCTGCTGGTGGAAATCGGCCACAACCGCGACATGCTGGAAGAATGCTTCCCCACCCTGCCCTTCATGTGGATGGAAACCGAAAGCGGCGACGGCTTCGTCTTCCTGATCACCCGCGAGGATCTGGTGGCCGGCCTGGCCGCCGACGCGCAGTAAAAACGTGTCAAAGTCCGCTGCGCTTCAGCGGGATTGTTGGACAAGGGCGTGGAAAACGCCAAGCTTCGGCTAAGAACCTGTTCATAGTCTGCTGTGCTTCGGCGATACGGCGTTGAAAACATCCTCAAAATGCTCATGTACCACTTGTACATTCCGCTTTTTCGCTTGTTTTCGCCTTGTCTCGCCATTGCTCGCGAGACTTTGAACAGGCTCTAAGGAGAAAACCGGCGACACCCTTGCGGATGTCGCCGGTTTTTTGCGACCGCTAGCCCTTGGACTGAACCGCGCCCGGATGCAGTTCACGCCAGATCTGCTCGGCCCGCTCCGCCGCCGCGGCTTTCTGCCCGGCGTTCAACTGCCGGTAGTCCTTGGTGGTCAGAAACCAGTCCGCGCTCAGCGCGTCCCCGGCTCGCCGCGCCACCAGATTCCAGGCCGCGGCCTCCAAGGGCTGCCGCTCCAGCAGATAGCTCTCGGAGATCATCGCCGCCGCATGCCGGTTGCCCAGCCGATACGCTTGCTGCAAGGCGGCGCGCGCCTCCTCACGGTAACGCATCTCCGGCTCGAAGCCCGGCCGCTGCGGCTTGCCGTCCAGCTCGAACAAATAGCGTTCGGCCAGATGGGTCAGGGCCTGGACATTGCCGGCGGCGGCCAGCTTGCGCAAGTCGGCCAAAGACATCCGGTAGAAGCGCTCGTCGATGGCATAGCCCAGCTGGCGCAAGGCCTGCTTGCGCTGGCGTTCGGCCTTGCTCTCCGGCAAGGGCTCCGCCGGGGCCGCGGCCGGCGGCGGGCCGTCGCCCACCGCGAAGCTCAGGCCCTGGTAAGCCCGCGCCGGACCGGCGCCCTTGGCCGGCGCGGCAGCCTCCGATTGAGCGGCGACAAAGGCCGCAGGAGCCTCCGGCGCCGGCTCGCTCAAACCCAGCCGCGCGCGGACCGGCTCAGGCAGGCTGAGCCAGGCCAAACCCAGCAAGGCCAGCCCGCCGGCCAGCCCCCACGCTCGCTTGCCCATTATCGATCAGATCGAGTTCAGGCAAGCATTGAGGCCGTTGGCGTGGCCGTAGCGCGAATAGTAATCGCGCTGCGACGGCGTGCCGTGCTCGCCGTAATCGGCGGCGTTGCGCGCCGAAGCCACCGCGTTCTCGATGAAGCTCGGATAACGCAGATTGGTTTCAGCGTACTTGGCGAAAGTGCCGCCCACGCAGTCGGCCTGCAGCTCCTGCATCGGCGCCTGACGGTAAATGTTATGGGTGAACTGGATGGAATGGCCCCATTCGTGCGCCAGAATGAACTTGGCCACATAGTTGCCATAGCTGTTTTCCTGCTGCTGCAGGAAGCCGGTGCCCACGCTGATGGTGTAAGGACCGCACGCCATCGCGCTGAGTTGAGGCTCGCGGCAGGCATACTGGTTGACGTAGACCGTCGGCCGCGCGTAGCCGCCGAGGAAGCCGCGGATCTCATTGGCGCTGGACTGGATATAACTGTTGTTCACCGGGGCTGCCACCACCGGGGAAGACAGACCGCCCAACACGGAAACCGCCATCAGACTGGCTTGAATCAAAGCTTTCATGACTAACTCTCCTTATGTTGTTCACAACGGAGATTTAGTTATGGTAAATGATTTGGTATTTACAAAGTTATTTTGCAATTCCAAATGAATATTTACGCAGTGAAAAATTACCTTGTCACGACAAACCGTATATGAAAAAGTGACGGGTTGCCCAAAAGCAAGCCGTCACTTTCAAAAAACCGTGCGTCAAACGCCTTCTCAGCCGCTCAGGCCATCCCTTCAAAACCGTAATTGCGCAACAACATGAAGGCGGTGAACAACATCACCAGACCGATCACGCAATCCAGCACCCGCCAGCTTTGCGGCCGCTGGAACAAGGGGCCAGCTTGCCGGCGAAGCAGCCGATGCCGCCGAACCACAGCACCGAGGCGCTGAGGCTGCCCAAGAGGAAGGACGGCGCGGCGCTCTCGCCGTAGATGGCGGACACGCCGCCGATCAACACCACGGTATCCAGCCAGGTATAGGGATTGAGCAGGGTCACCGCCAGCACAGTACGGATGGCGCGCTTGCGGTCCCGCTCCACGCCGCCGGCCAGCGACATCGCGCCCGGCGTCAGCGCGGAACGGAAGGCCTTGTAGCCCAGCCACAGGATGAAGCCCGCGCCCAGCCAGGTCACGGTGACGATGAAGCCGGGAATGGCGTTGAGCAGCTTGCCCACCCCATCACCCCGCAGGCGATCAGAAACACGTCGGCGACGATGCAGATGACGATGATGGGCAGGATGTGGCTGCGGCCTATGCCCTGCCGCAGCACGAAGGCATTCTGCGGCCCAATGCCGACGATCTGCCCGATGGATAGCCCAAGGGCAGACAGATAAACGCTGAAGTTGAACACGTACCGCTCCCGGAAAGTTTGGACACAGACTAAGGGAGCGACGTATCAAAGTAAAACTAATAAAAATTATTATATATAAGCTGAATTAATACTTACCCGCCGCTCCCAGTCCGCGATCCACGCCGGCAAGTGCTTGGGGTCCACCGGAGGCGAAATTTCGTAGCCCTGCCCGTCCAGGCAGCCTATCTCCAGCAGACGGTCCCAGATCGCCCGGCTCTCCACGCCCTCCACCACCAGCTTGCGGCCGGTGTAATGGGCGAAGGACACCATGCTGCGGATGATGGCCTCGTTGCCCGGCGTATCCAGCAGCAGCCGGACGAAGCGCTGATCGATCTTGATGGTGTCGAAGGGCAGCTGCTGCAAATGCACCAGCGAGGACGCGCCGGTGCCGAAGTCGTCCAAGGCGATGGACAGGCCCAGGTCGCGGCAATGCTCCAGCTTGGCGGTGATCTGCTCCGCCTCCTGCTGGGTCACGCTCTCCAGCACCTCCAGCTCCAGATAACCGGCCGGCAAGGGATAGGCCTGCAACAAGGCCTGGATGCCGGGCACGAAGCCCTCGTGTTTCAAGGTGATGGCGGACAGATTGACGCTGACCGGAATATGGCGGCCGTCCGCCAGCCATTCGCCGGACTGGCGCAAGGCCTCGCGCAGCACCCACCAGTCCAGCTCCCGCATCAGATCGGTGTTTTCTATCGCCGGGAAGAAGGCGCCCGGCATTTCCAGCCGGCCGTCCCGGCGCCAGCGCACCAGCGCTTCCACGCCCTCGATGCGGTTGTCGCGCAGATTGATCTTGGGCTGGTAGAACAGCGCCAGTTCATCGCGGGCGATGGCCACGGCGAAGGCGTTGCGCACCGCGTGCATGTGCTGGATTTCTTCGTCCATGGTTACATGGTAGTAACGGCAGTGGCCGCCGCCGGCTTCCTTGGCCCGGCTCAGCGCCAGCTCGCCGCGCCGCAGCAGCGCCGCGGCGTCGCTGCGCCCGTTCACCGGCTCCACCACGATGCCCATGCTGCAACGGGTGTGGATCACCACCCCCATGCAGTCCACCGGCTGCTGCAGACTGCCCATCAGGCTGTCCACCAATTGGTCCAGCTGCTCGTGACGGTCGCTGCAGGCGACAAAGCGCGAAGCGCCCACCCTGCCGACGTAGCCATAGGGATAGATGCAGCGCCGCAGCCGGTTGGCCACTTCGCACAGCACCGCGTCCCCGCCCTCGTGGCCCAGGCGGGCGTTGATTTCGTGAAAGCCCTCGATGGACAGCACCAGCACCGCCAGCCGCGCGTTGGCGCGGCGGATCTGCAGCTGCTTGTTGATGTGTTCCTTCATCAGGTGCCGGTTGGGCAGGCCGGTCAGCGGATCGTGGAAGGACAGGAAGGCCAGTTCGGATTCGGCGCGATGGCTGCGCTCCAGCGCGTCCTGGCGCTCCAGCGCGCGGCTGATCTCCCGCGCCATGGTGTCCACCAGCGCCACCTTGGTGTCGTCGAAAAACCCCGGCTGGCCGGAGTAAAGCGACAAGGTGCCGATCACCTGCTCGCGCAGCGTCAGCGGCGCCACCAGCGCGCTGCGCACATTCCTGGCGTTGAGCACCCGCATCCACGGCTGCATCGACGGGTCTTCGCCGCAGTCGTTGACCACCTGGACCGCCAGGCCGCGGATGGCCCGGCCGCTGGGGCCGCGGCCATGCAGGCTTTCGGACAGCGCGGAGACTTGCAGCCGGGGAATGAAGGCTTCGGCGTGAACGCCGGCCATCGCCGCCGGACGCACGCACTGGGAGTCGGCGTCCAAGAGGCCCACCCAGGCATGGGAGAAATCGCCCTCGCGGACGCAGACGTCGCAAATCGCCTGGAACAGTTCGCGGCGCTCAGAGCAGCGCACCAGGGCCATGCTGACCCCGCTGAGAGTGGCGTACAGGCCGGACATGGTCTGCAAATGGCGGTGCTTGCTGTCCACCGCCTCCTGCAAGGACTGCTGGTGGCCGTGCAATTGCAGCATCTGGTCCAGCAGAATGCGCTTGCGCAAGAGCCGCGACAACGCGGCAAGCTCGTCCAGGGCCAGCCCGGCCTCGGTCAAGCGCGCCAGGAAATGCGCCTGGCAGCGCTCGTAAGCGCCCACCACCCACATCAGGCCCACGCCCAGTTGGCGCATCAAACGCCCTTGCTCCACCACGCGCCGGGCGGCGCGTCCGTTGACCGGGCGGGTCAGCATCCGCTCGCAATACTGCAATAAGGCGTCCACCAGCGAATCGATACCGCCCGGCAGGCGCTCGCTCAGCAGCGCCAGCGTGTCCGGGCATTTCATCGCATACCAGTAGAACTCCTTGCCCAAGGCCTCCTTGCGCGACAACAACAACGGAGCATGGGCGCTGAGCGTCGCCATATGATCCGCCCGAACTCCGATAAAACGGCACATGCCATCCAATAGTGCCTTATTATCTGCTTGCATCTTCAACATGCCTGTCATTGGCCATGAGCCGCCGGCGCCAGCCGATCAGAACCGTCGCCGCCAGCCGCTCTAATTATTTTTATGCCGCCACCGCGTGCAGGCAAACCTTTGCACCGTCCGTGTTCGGACGAAGCAGCACAACATGCCATAGGTGGCGGCGATAAGGCAAGAAACACCGTGGAATTATCACGGCAAGGACGTAAAAACATGCTTGATCCGAAACAACTGGAAACCTTATCGGCCGTCGCCGAAACCGGAGGCTTCGACAAGGCGGCCAAAAAGCTGTTCCTGACCCAGTCCGCCATTTCTCAACGCATCCGCCAGCTGGAAGAACAACTGGGCCAGCCGGTGCTGACCCGCACCATCCCGGCCGAACCCACCGAGGCCGGCCGCCAGCTGCTGCAATACTTCCGCCAGATCAGTCTGATGGAAAACCAGCTGATGAACACCCTGCTGCCCAGCGGGCCGCGGCCGGAGTTCACCACCCTCGCCATCGCCGTCAACGCCGACAGCCTGGCCACCTGGTTCTTGCAGGCGGTGCAGCCGGTGCTGGACAGCCAGCCGGTGCTGCTGGACATCATGGTGGACGATCAGGATTACACCCATGAGTTGATGCGCGCCGGCCACGTGGTCGGCTGCGTCAGCACCCGGCCGCAGCCTATCCAGGGCGGCGACAGTCTGTTCCTGGGCCATATGCGCTATCTATGCGTCGCCACCCGCGATTTCGCCCACCGCTACTTTCCGGACGGCGTCACCGAAACGGCGCTGGCCGCCGCGCCCACCATTCTGTACAGCCGCAAGGACGACGTGCATCGCGAATTTCTGCTGCACACCGTGTCCTATCACGGCGGCTTCCCCTATCTGACGGTGCCCACGCCGCAGGGCTTCGTCGAAATCACCCGCCAGGGCCTGGCCTACAGCCTGCTGCCCGAACTGATGCTGGAAGACGACATCGCCTCCGGCCGGCTGATCGACCTGTTTCCGCAGCAGCATCTGGACATTCCGCTGTATTGGCACCACTGGCGGGTGGAGTCGGCCTTGTCGCAGGCGCTGGCCGACGCGATGGCGCGGCATTGCCGGGACCACCTGCGCCAATGACCAGTCGGCGCGGCTTGCGCCGGAGCGGACGCCTCTGCTGTACTGAAGCCGGACGCGCGCGCCGCGGCGGGATATTGACAGCCCGGCCGCGCGCGGCGCAACATGCCACGCCAACCGCAACGGAGGCAATATGACCGGCAACACACCCAACAACGAGCAATGGGCCGAGTTGGAAATGGCCGCCCGCCTGGCGGCTCGCCAGGCTTATGTCCCTTACAGCAAGTTCGCCGTCGGCGCCGCCATTCTGGACGGCGCCGGCAAGATCCACATTGGCTGCAATGTGGAAAACGCCTCCTACGGCCTGACCAATTGCGCCGAGCGCACCGCGATCTACGCCGCGCGCGCCAACCACGGCATCCAGGATGTCCTGGCGGTCTGCATTTACACCCCCACCGCCACGCCTACGCCGCCCTGCGGCGCCTGCCGCCAGGTGCTGAACGAATTCGGCCCGTCCATGCGCGTGCGCGCCATCTGCGACGGCGAGGATCAGATAGACACCACGCTGAAAGTGCTGCTGCCGGGCGCTTTCGGACCCAAGAACCTCAAGGACGCGAGCTAAAGCCCGCTCACGGCGCGCGCGGCGCCGGCCTCAGCTGGTAGCCGCGCTGCCGCAGCTGGCGCACCAAGCCCTGGGGGCCGGCCAGATGCAGCGCGCCCACCGCCACGAACAGCCGCTTTGAAGCCGCCCAGTCGTCTATGCGGCGCGCCATCGCCAGATTGCGGCGGTCCAGCATTTCATGCTGGGTCCAGGCGCTGAGCCGCGGATAGCCGGGCAGCGCCACCAAGGCCTGCAAGGCGTCCAGATCGCCGCGCTCCCAAGCTGAGATCAAATCCCGGTAATAACGATCCGCCTCCTCCGCGCCCTGCCATTCGGCGCTCTGACGCACCCATTCGCGCAGCGCCGGCGCCGGCATCTCAAACAATAAACGGCTCTGCTGGCCGGCCGTTTCCAGGGCCAGCACCGGCCGCCTGGCCGCGCGCGCCATCTCCAGCAACATCGCTTCGCGGCTGTGCTGCGCCTGCTGCCCCATGCGCTGGTATTCCCGCAGCGCCAGCTGCATCAGCCACAGGCTGGGCGCCAGGCTGCGCGCCTGCTCGCGCGCCACGCCCATCTGATCCAACTGACTCAGCAAGGAGTCCCGGCTGCCGGCGTCCAACTGCCGCCACTGCCTGGGCGCGGCGGCGCCGGCCAGCGCCGTCACCTCGGCCACCGCCGCCTCCGCCGTCGGGTCCAATTCCAGCACCAGCGCGTCGCTGGCGCTCAGCGCCTGTTCCAAGCCCCAGTCCGGCGCGTCGGAGCCCGGCCGGCCCACATGCATGGTGCCGTACAGATAATGGGTGCGGCCCTGCTTGCTGAAGGTGAACAAGGGGCCGTAGGCCGGCGCCGCCGCGGCCAAGGCCGCCGGCAGAAGCCAGCACAGCGCCAGCCAGACGCCCCAAAGGCAATGCCATCGTTTCATGTCTGCGATCCAAATCAAAACCGGTCAAGGATACCAGCTTGGCGCCTTCCCGCCGGCGCGCTTTCAAGCCCTTGCCGCGCCAAAGCCCGGCCACTTGCAAGCGGCGCTTCAAATAAGTAATTGCCCCGAGGCAAAAACTGTTCTTTAGGACAGTTCGAAAGCTTTGCGGTTTGCTAATCCGAATACACCGCCTCACCGCCAGCCTTAGCCACTCCCGCCTCGGCCGCGCCGGAACGGCGTTCGCATCGAGGAGAACGACATGGCTCGCGTCCGCAAAGACATCTTGAAAATGAGCAATCCCTGGGACCCCACCGTGCTGTGGTACGCGCGGGCGGTGCGGGAAATGCAGAAACGCCCGATCAAGGACCCCACCAGCTGGCGTTACCTGGCCGCCATCCACGGCTTCGACTCCCAGCTCTGGCAACAACATGGTTATCTGCAAGCCGGCGAAGCGCTGCCCAGCGCCGCCGATCAGAACACCTACTGGCGGCAATGCCAGCACCAGAGCTGGTATTTCATGCCCTGGCACCGCGGCTATCTGGCGGCCTTCGAAGCCATTGTGCTGGCGGAGATCGTCAAGCTGGGCGGCCCCGCCGACTGGGCCTTGCCCTATTGGAACTACAGCGACGGCGCCAACGCCAAGGCGCGCGACCTGCCCACCTGTTTCCAGTCCAAGACCTTGCCGGACGGCGGCGCCAATCCCTTGTGGCTGGCCCAACGCTACGGCTGGAACAACCAGCCCAATCACATCACGCTGCGCCCGGAAACCGTGCAGCTCACCGCCTTGAAGGACGCGCAGTTCATCGGCACCGCCAACGGCATTCCGCCGGGCTACGGCGGGCCGCAAACGCCGTTCTGGCACGGCGGCGGCAATAGCGGCGGGCTGGAAAACCTGCCGCACAATCCGGTGCACACCAATATCGGCGGCCGCAACGGCCTGATGTCGGACCCCGACCTCGCCGGCCTGGACCCGGTGTTCTGGATCCACCACTCCAATATCGACCGGCTGTGGCAGGTATGGCTCAATCGCAATCCCGGCCACAAAAACCCCAGCAACGACAATTGGCTGGAAGGCCCGGTCAACCGCAAGTTCGCGATGCCGCGCCCCAACGGCAGCGGCTACACCTTTGTCGCCAAGGACATGCTCAACACCCAGGCGCCGAACCTGAACTACGTCTACCAGGACGTATCGGACCCTCTCGGCGGCGCCAGCCGTGTCGCGCAGCGCATGCAGACGCTGGCGGCCATCCATCCCGACACCGCGGCGGCAAACACCATGGCGAACAATCCGAAAACCGAACTGCTGGGCGCCAACGCGGCGGCGATCAAACTGGGCAACAACACCGTCCACGCGCAGATGCAGCTGGACGACGACGCCAAGAACAAGGTGCTGAGCAGCTTCCAGGCCAGCCAGGCCGCCGCCCGCCAGTTCAAGGCCCAGCCAGACGCCGCGCCGCAAGAGCCGGACCGCGTCTTTCTCAGCCTGGAGAACATACGCTGCAAAGTGGACGGCGGCACGTTCAACGTCTACGTCGGCCTGCCCCAGGGCGCCGACCCGGCGCAACACCCGCAGAACTTGGCCGGCACTATCGCGCTGTTCGGCGCGCGCAAGGCCTCGCTGGCCGAGCACGGCGGCAACGGCGTCAGCCAGACGCTGGAGATCACCGACATCGTGGACCGCATGTGTCAAAGCCAGACGCTGGACACAGCGCCGATGGGGGTGCAATTGGTGCCGGTGTCCGACATCGAGGACGACGACGAGGTGACGATAGGCCGCATCAGCGTCTACCGCCACGGCCAGTAAGCGTCCATGCCGGTCAAGACCCTGATCGCCGCGCTGCGGGACACGCCCTGGCCGCTGCGCTGCGCCAGCCTCTTGGGCTGGCTCGGCCTGATCGCCCTGGAGCGGCGGCTGACCGCGCCGGGTTATTGCGGCGCCTGGGTTCTGGAGCGTCCCGGCGGCGGCTGGGACGCGCTGACCGGCGCGCTGTGGCTGAACCCGCCGGCGCAATGGCTGCCGTCCTGGCTGTTGATGCTGCTGGCGATGATGGCGCCGCTGCTGGCCGACCCGTTGCGGCAACTGTGGCTGCGCAGCCTGGCGCGCAAGCGCGCGCTGGCGCTGGCCATGTTCTGCTGCGGCTATCTAGTGCCCTGGCTCGTCGCCGGCCTGCTGCTGCACCTGCTCGGCCTGGCGCTGCTGACCTTCAGCGCCGCGCCATGGCAGGCCTTCGTCGTCGCCTGCGGCGTCGCGGGGCTCTGGCAGGCGGCGCCGCAGCGGCTGCGCGGCCTGCAAGCCTGCCACCGCCAGCCCAGGCTGTCGCCGTTCGGCTGGCCGGCCGCGCTGTCGGCGCTGCGCGCCGGCCTCGCCGCCGGCGTCTGGTGCGCGGGCGCCTGCTGGGCCTGGATGTTGCCGCCTTTGCTCGCGGGGCCAGGGCATCTGCCCTTGATGGCAGCGATCGGCCTATGGCTGCTGCTGGAACGCCGCCGGCCGGAGGGCGCGCCGCCCTTGTTGTCCATCCCCAAAGCTTGGCGCCCAGGCGGGCGCGAGCGCCCGGCCGGCGGCGTGAAAGGCCATGCGGCGGGAAGTCCCTAGCGCCAAAGACAACGGCCCGCGATTGCGGGCCGTTTCAGCGCGTCCTCAGCCAAGCGGCGGATTCAAGGCATTGCGGCAATGACCCCTAAACGCCTTCCTTAACGGCGCTCCGCCGCGATGGCCTGCGCCACCGCCTCCGCCACCTTGATGCCGTCCACTCCGGCGGACAGAATCCCCCGGCGTAGCCGGCGCCCTCGCCGGCCGGGTACAGGCCGCGCACGTTCAAGCTCTGGCAATCCTCGCCGCGGGTGATGCGCAGCGGCGAGCTGGTGCGGGTTTCCACCCCGGTCAGCACCGCGTCGTGCATATCGTAGCCGCGGATTTTCTTGCCGAACTCCGGCAGCGCCTCGCGCATCGCCGCGATGCAATAATCCGGCAAGGCCGCGGCCAGATCGGTCCAGTACACGCCGGGTTGATAGGACGGCGGCACCGAACCCACCTGAGTGGACGGTTTGCCGGCCAGGAAATCGCCCACCAGCTGCGCCGGCGCTTCGTAAGTGCCGCCGCCCAGCACATAGGCGCGGCTTTCCAGCTCGCGCTGGAAGGCGATGCCGGCCAGCGGATCCCCCGGATAATCGTCCGGACCGATGCTGACCACCAGGCCGGAATTGGCGTTGCGCTCGGCGCGCGAGTATTGGCTCATGCCGTTGGTCACCACGCGGCCCTCTTCCGAGGTGGCGGCCACCACCTGGCCGCCCGGGCACATGCAGAAGCTGTACACCGCCCGGCCGTTGCCGGCGTGGTGCACCAGCTTGTAATCCGCCGCGCCCAAGAGCGGATGGCCGGCGTATTTGCCCCAGCGCGCCTTGTCGATCAGCGTCTGCGGGTGTTCGATGCGGAAGCCCACCGAGAACGGCTTGGCTTCCATATACACGCCGTGGCCGTGCAGCATCTCGAAACTGTCGCGCGCGCTGTGGCCCAGGGCCAGCACGATGTGATCGGCGCGGATCTGCTCGCCGCTGGCCAAGGTCAGGCCGCGCGCCACTTTGCGCCCGTCCGGACCGTCTTCCAGATGAATGTCGGCGACACGCTGCTGGAAGCGGATTTCGCCGCCCAGCTCCTCGATCTCGGCGCGCATTTTTTCCACCATGCTCACCAGGCGGAAGGTGCCGATATGCGGCTTGGCCACGTAGAGGATTTCCTCCGGCGCGCCGGCTTTGACGAACTCGGTCAGCACCTTGCGGCCCAGATGACGCGGGTCCTTGATCTGGCTGTACAGTTTGCCGTCGGAGAAGGTGCCGGCGCCGCCTTCGCCGAATTGCACATTGGACTCGGGGTTCAAGACCTTGTTGCGCCACAGGCCCCAGGTGTCCTTGGTGCGCTCGCGCACCTTCTTGCCGCGCTCCAGCACGATGGGCTTGAAGCCCATCTGCGCCAGCAGCAGCGCGGCGAAGATGCCACAGGGGCCGAAACCCACCACCACCGGGCGGCGCTCCAGGTTTTCCGGCGCCTGCCCCACATAGTGATATTGGGTGTCCGGCGTCGGCATCACGTGCTTGTCGGCCTTGAAGCGGGCCAGCAGACGGGCTTCGTTGGCCACGTCGATGTCGACGATGTAGGCCAGGTTCATCATGCCCTTGCGCGCGTCGTAGCTGCGCTTGAAGACGACGACCTGGCGGATGTCCTGCTCCGGCACGCCCAGATAAGCCGCGATCGCGGCGTTCAGCTCTTCCGGGGCGTGTTCCAGCGGCAGTTTCAATTCGGTAATGCGCAACATCTTGAATTCCAGTACGGGTTGGTGTCTATTCAACGAGGCGGTATTGTAGCGGCAAACCGCTCTTAACCCTATCGCCAAGACGCAAACTTCCCGTAAGAATCTGTTCGCCGGCCTGCCGCGCGCCGTCTACCGCGCTACACCTGGAATCCGGCCACCGTCTGCCGCAGGCCGCCGGTCACCTCGTCCATGCTCTGAATGCCGCTGGACGCCTGGGTGGCGGCGGCGGCGTTGCCGGCGGCCACCTGGGCGATCTGCTCCACGTGGCGGGCGATGTCCTGGCTGGCCACGCCTTGCTCCTGCAGCGCATGGGAGATATCGCGCACCACTTGCACCACCTGGCCGGCGCTGCCGCGTATCTGCTGAATCATCTCCCCGCCCTGCTCGGCCAGCGCCAGCCCGGCGCGCACCCGCTCCACGGTCTGGCTCATATTGGCGCGCGACTGATCGGAGCTGAGCTGGATCTCGTCTATCATGCCGGCGATCTCCTCGGTGGCCTGCGCGGTGCGTTCGGACAGTTTGCGCACCTCGTCCGCCACCACCGCGAAACCGCGGCCGGTTTCGCCGGCGCGCGCCGCCTCGATCGCCGCGTTCAGGGCCAGGAGATTGGTCTGATCGGCAATGTCCTTGATCACCTGCATGATGCTGGAGATGGTGGCGGTCTTGTCCGCCAGCGCCGAGATCGCCCCGGCGGTGAGGTCCACCGTCTCGCTGATGCCCTTCATCTCCGCCACGGCCTTGGCGATCACTTCGCCGCCCTCGTCCGACAAACTGCCGGACTGCTGCGACACCTGGCGCGCGTCCTGCGCGTATTGGGAGATGTGGTTGATGCTCACCGTCAGCTCTTCGATCGACGCCGCCATCGAAGTGGCGCTCTCGCTTTGCTGCTGGGAGTTGTCCGCCACCGCCTGCGCGCCGGTCACCACCTCCTCGCTCAGCCGCCCCAGTTCGCCGGCGCTGGCCACGATGTCGGCCACCATCTGCCGCAAAGCCTGCTGCATATGGGCGATATTGGCCATCAGGCTGTCCGCGTCGCCCGCCCGCACCGGCACCGGCACATCCAGCCGCCCGCCGGCGATTTCCCGCACCACGGCCGCGGTCTGCGCCGGCTCCGCGCCCAATTGCCGCATCACGCTGCGGAACAGCCACCAGCCCAGGCCGCCGCACACCGCGGCGATCAGCAGCACCTGGACCGCCACGCCCAGCAATTGCACACGCAAGGCCGCCCAGACGTCGTCCATATACAGGCCGGTGCCCACCACCCAGCCCCAGCGCGGGCTGGACTGCAAATACGCCAGCTTGGGCTGCGGCTCCGCCGAGCCGGGCTTGTCCCAGACGAATTCCGCGAAGCCCTTGCCCTGCCCCTGCCTCAGGGTCTGGTCGAACTTGTCGCCCAGGCTGCTGCCGCTGGAATCCTTGACCGCGTGCATATCCTTGCCCACCAGCTTGGGGTTGACCCCGTGCGCCAGCCAGACCAGCCCCTTGTCCAGGGTGAAAAAATACTCCTTGCCGGCGAAACGCAGCCGGGTCAGCGCCAGCAGCGCCTGGCGCTGCGCCTCCGCCTCCGGCATGGCGCCGGCCGCCGCCCGCTCCTCGTAATTGGCCACCAGGCTCAAGGCGTTCTCCACCTGGCCGCGGATCAGATCCTGCCGGTCCGCCATCATTTGCTGATGCATGCTGCGCAGCACCAGGCCGCCCAGCAGACAAGTCAACGCGATCACGCTAAAAATCAATAACAACAAACGCTGCTTCAAGGAAAGGCCCGCTTGCATGATGTCTCCAAAAATCGCTGACGAGGCGGCAAACCGGGTCGCAGGCATGCCGCGGCGGTCCGGTTTATTCGCTGGTTTTATTAAGCAAACCCAAATAATACACCCGTCATTAATCAGCTGACTATGATTAATGACATATGCTTGATTTGCGTCAGTCGCAAGCGGCCCGGCCAGGAGCATGACTTGACCGCTTCGCGATACCGCATCGATTTTATATTTTACAAATGTAATATCTACAAATAAAATATACACAGATGTAAAACATGGATAGACAGATGAAGCCGTTTTCCGCCACCCTCGCCCTTGCCGGCGCGCTCCTGCTCAGCGCCTGCGCCCAAATGGACGCCGTCAAACCGCAGTCCCAGCTCAAAACGCCGCCCGCCGTGAACGCGCCCTGGGCCGGCATGCCCGCGGCGGCCTGGTGGCGGCAATGGCGGGATCCCCAACTGGAGCGGCTGATCCGCCAGGCCTTGCAGGACAACCCCGGCCTGCGCGGCGCCGAGGCGCGGCTGCGCCAGGCTCAGGCGCTGAGCGAGGTCAGCGCCGCCGCCTCCCAGCCGCAAATCAACGCGCAATGGCAAAGCACCCGGCAGCTGCACGCGGAGAAAAACCTGGTGGCGCCGGCGGGTCACGGCAACTACGACTGGCAGACACGCGCCGCCGTCAACCTCAGCTACGATCTGGACGCCTGGGGGCGCGAACGCCAGGCGCTGTCCGCCTCGCTGAGCGACGCCCAGATGGCCGCGGCCGACGCCCGGCTGAGCGCGCTGAACCTGGAGAGCGCCATCATCCGCGGCTATCTGCAGCTGGCCGAGCAATATCAGCAGCGAGATCTGGCGGCGGCGGAGCTGGAACAGCAGCAGGCGCTGCTGGACCTCAGCCTGCGCCGCAAGGCCGCCGGGCTGGCCGCCCAGCCGGAGGTGGAACAGCAGCGCGGCAGGCTGCCGGCCGGCCGCGTCCAGCTGGCTCAAATCGACGAACGCATCGCCACCCTGGGCAATCAGCTGGCCGCGCTCAGCGGGCAAGCGCCCGACGCTGGAAACCGGCCGACGCGCCCCGCGCTGCGTCTGGACCAGGCGCTGGACCCGCTCGCCGCGGTGCCGGCCCAATTGCTGGGCCGGCGGCCGGACCTGAGCGCGCAACGCTGGCGGGTGGAGGCCGAGGCCGCGCGCATCAAGGTCGCCCGCGCCGCCTTCTATCCCAATATCAATCTCAGCGCCTTCGCCGGCTATCAGGCGATAGGCTTCGCCGACTTGCTGTCCCCGGCCGCCGCTCTGCGCGGCTTCGCCCCGGCGATCAGCCTGCCGATATTCGAAGGTGGCCGCCTGCGCGGCCAGCTGCGCGCCCAAACCGCCGCCTACGATCAGGCGGTGGAAAGCTACAACGCCGCCTTGATCAACGCCCTGAGCGAAACCGCCAGCGCCATCGTCCGCGCCCGCTCCGCGGACCAGCAAAGCCGGCAGGCCGAACAGGCGCTGGACGCCACCAGCCGCGAACGGGCGCTGGCCGAACAGGCTTACCGCGCCGGCCTCAGCGATCAGAGCGCGGTGCGCCAGCTGCGGCTGAACGAGCTGTCCGCCCGGCAAAAGCGCGCTCAGGCCCAAGCCCAGCGCCTGGACAGCTACGCCGCTCTGATGGCCGTGCTGGGCGGCGGCGTCGAATCCCCCAATCCCATCGTCGGCGGAGAAAGCCCATGAGCCACTTCGAAGAAACCCGCAAACGCCTGCTCCGCGTCAAGACCAGAATTCCGGAATTTCCGCTGGCGCTGCTGACCTTGACGCGGCTGAACTACCATGTGCAAAAACGCCTTCAGGACCTGACCAACGCCGCCCTGCGCAAACACGGGCTGACCGAGAGCAGCTATCTGGTGCTGGCGGTGCTCTACGGCTCCGAGCAAGAGACGACGACGCCCGGCTCTCTGGCGGAAACCTGCTCGCAAAAACCGGCCAATATGACCCGCATCTGCAACGACCTGGAAAAGCAGGGCCTGATCCATCGCGGCGGCCTGAGCGACGATCGCCGCGCGGTCGCCGTCACCCTCAGCGACGCCGGCCGCGAACGCATCCGCAAGCTGCTGCCCGATGTCTGGGGCAACCTGGGCAATACCTTCGCCGGCTTCAGCGCCGAGGAAATGCAGCAGCAGGAACAGTTCTACCTGCGCCAGCTCAGCAATTTGAACCAGGCGGCGCCCAACGATGAGCACGACTAGCCTCGCCGCCCGGCGCCGCTGGCTGGGCCGGGCGCTGCGCGGCGCCGGACAGGACTGGCTGCGGCAGGAGGGCGAGCGCTGGATCTTCATCCTCAAGACGCTGCTGGCCTGCTTCGCCGCGCTGTGGCTGGCCTTCCGCCTGGGCTTCGATTCGCCGGGCACCGCGCTGATCACCGTGCTCATCGTCGGTTCGCCGCAAAGCGGCCTGGTGCTGGAAAAAGGCTTTTACCGGCTCCTGGGCACGCTGGCCGGCTGCGCGGCGGCCTTGATCCTGGTCGGCATGCTGGCCTCGCAGCCGGTCTTGCTGCTGGCGGCGCTGTCGCTCTGGATAGGCCTGTGCGCCGGCTGCGCCACCTTGTACCGCAACTCGCGTTCCTACGGTTTCGTGCTGGCCGGCTACACCGCCTGCATCATCGCGCTGCCGGCCATCGGCCGCCCGCTGACGGTGTTCGACCTGGCGGTGACCCGGGTCTCGGAAATCTCGCTGGGCCTGATCTGCAGCGCGGTGGTCTACGACATCGTGTTTCCACGCTACCAGGCGGAGCTGGTGGTCAGCAATGTGCGCGGCCGCTATCTGCGCTTCATTCTGCTGTGCCAGGACGCGCTGGCGCAGAAGCTGCACGCCAGCGATCTGGAGCAGGCCCAGCTCAAGTTCGCCGCCGACATCGCCGCGCTGGAGGCCGGCCGCGCCACCGCCTTTTTCGAAGCCGGACACGTGCGTTCGCGCAGCAATCAGCTGCACGCCTTCAACGCCACCTTCATGGCCGCGCTGACCACCTTCCACACCCTGCACCGGCAAATGGAGCGGCTGCGCCGCGACGCGGACTCGCCGCTGCCCGGCCTGCTGCTGCCGCTGTTCTCCGAGGTGGCCGCGGTGCTCAGCGGCGTCGACGGTCCGGCGCGCAACGCCGCGGAAGCCCGGGACACCGAGGCGCAGCTGGGCCGGCTTCGCGCCGGCTGGCCGCGCCGCATAGACGCCGCCCGCGCGCTGCTTCCGGGCGGCGAGCGGGCCGAGCACTGGCGGATAGACTTCGACACCGCCACCGAGCTGCTGAGCCGCTTCATCGAGGAAATGCACGCCTTCGTCGGCGTCTACCACGGCTTCGCCAGCAAGACGCCGCAGCAGATCGACGCGCTGGCCGCCTATGTGCCGGGCACGCCGCTGCCGGTGGCCGTCGCCGGCGGCGTGCGCGCGGCGCTGACCCTGGGCACCCTGTCCGTCGCCTGGTATTGGCTGGCCTGGCCCAGCGCGCTGGAGGCGGTGCTGCTGGCCACCGTGCTCTGCGGTCTCGCCGCCTCCTCGCCGCGGCCGGTGCTGATGGTCAAACAATTCCTGACCGGCTTCGCGCTGGGCACGCCGCTGGCCTATGTCAGCCTGTTCTGGCTGCTGAGCGAGGGCAACGGCTTCCCGATACTGATGCTGGGCCTGCTGCCCTTCCTGGCGCTGGGCAGCTATCTGAAATGCCTGCCCAAATACGCCGGCGTCGGCGCCGGCATGACCATCGTGCTGGCCAGCGCCGTCAACCCGCAAAACCCGATGAATTACGACATCGTGGCCTTTCTCAACAACGGCATCGCCCGCATCCTCGGGCTGGCGCTGGCGGCGGCCTTCTTCCAGCTGGTGCTGCCCGAACACACCATGGGTTCGCCGCGCCACATCGCCGCCGCCTTGTGGCGGGAAGCGCGCCGCGCCTGCGACGCCAAGCTGCCCCACTTGAAGCAGCGCTACGAGAACCGCATCCGCGACCTGCTCAATCTGCTGAACACGCTGAGCCCGGCCCAGGCCGAACTGAAACAGGCGATCACCGCCCAGGCCATCACCTTGCTGGAGCTGGGCCTGGCGGTGATCAATCTGCGCGCGCTGACCGCGGAATCGCCGTCGCCGCAGTTGCGCGCCGATCTGGAACACACGGTGGCGCAGCTGGAACGCTATTTCGCCGCGCCGTCGCCGGAACGGCTGCAACAGGCCATCGCCACCATGCGCGCGGCCGGACCGGCGCTGCGCGCCCATCTGGCGCTGGCGGAACCCGAACGCGCCGCGCGCATCCAGCGGGCGCTGACCGATCTGCACCTGATCCACACCTCATTGCTGGACGTGGCCGAAGCCGCCGCAAGCGCAGCGCAAGGAACTGAGCATGACTCGTGAAATCGCCGTATTCGGCATCCTGATCCCCACCCTGCTGCCGCTGTTCCTGTTCAGCCTGCTGTGCCAGGCCGGGCTGGACTGGCTGCTGGGCCGGGCCGGTCTTTACCGCCGGGTCTGGCACCCGGCCTTGTTCCGCCTCAGCCTGCTAATCTGCGTGTTCAGCGGCCTGGCTCTGCTGCTGTACTGAATACGCCTCCGGCCCACCCCGAACACCCTTCCGGATAATCAATATGCGAATCAACACTCTCATCCGCTACCTGATCACCTTGCTGCTGCTGGCGCTCGCCGTCTGGCTGGGCAAGGCGCTGTGGGACCACTACATGCACTCGCCGTGGACCCGCGACGGCCGCGTGCGCGCCGACGTGATCACGCTCTCCGCCGACGTGGCCGGCCTGGTGACCCAGGTGGCGGTCAAGGACAACCAGCCGGTGCGCAAGGGCGACGTGCTCTTCGTCGTCGACCGCAGCCGCTACGCGGCGGCGCTGACCCAGGCCGAGGCCGCGCTGGAGGGGCAGCGCACCGAGAAAAACCGCCGCGGCAAGGAGGCGGCGCGTCGCGACGGCCTGGACAGCGCCGTGGTGTCCGCCGAAAACCGCGAAACCGCGGCCTTCGCCGCCGCCTCGGCCGGCTCCCAATACCAGGCGGCGCTGGCGGCGCGCGATCTGGCCCGGCTCAATCTGGAACGCACCGTGGTGCGCGCCCCGGTGGACGGCTATGTGACCAATCTCAATGTCCATGCCGGCGACTTCGCCGCCGTCGGCGCGCCCAAGCTGGCGCTGATAGACCGCAACTCCTATCGCGTGGAAGGCTATTTCGAGGAAACCAAGCTGCCGATGCTCAAACCCGGCGCCAAGGTGGAGATCACCCTGCTCAGCGGCGGCCCGACCTTGAGCGGCCGCGTCGCCAGCATCGCCCGCGGCATCACCGACCGCGACGCCGGCACCGGCCGCGAACTGCTGGCCGACGTCAATCCCACTTTCAACTGGGTGCGGCTGGCGCAACGGGTGCCGGTGCGCATCGAGCTGGACGCGCTGCCGGCCGGACAGCTGCTGGTGGCCGGCACCACCTGCACCGTGGTGGTGCGCTAGCTCCGCGACAAGCATGAAAAATGGGGCCGTTGGCCCCATTTTTCATTTCTCCACTGAGCCGCTGTTACAGCCGCCGCGCGCGGAAGGTATCGCACTGCGCCATGTCGCCGCTGTCGAAGCCGCGGCGGAACCAGCGCACCCGCTGCTCGCCGCTGCCGTGAGTGAAGGAGTCCGGCACCACTTCGCGGCCGGCCGAACGCTGCAAGGCGTCGTCGCCTATCCTGGCCGCGGCGGTCAGCGCCGTTTCCAGATCGCCCGGCTCCAGAATCCTCCTCGCCTGATCGGCGTGATGCCCCCATACCCCGGCCAGGCAATCCGCCTGCAGCTCCTGCCGCACCGACAAGGCCTTGGCCCGACTCTCGCTGCTGCGCGCCATTTCCTCGTCCACCTTGGCGGAAATGCCGAGCTGATGCTGAACATGGTGGCCGACTTCATGCGCGATCACATACGCCTGGGCGAATTCGCCCGGCGCGCCCAACTCTCGGCCCAGGGTCTGGAAGAAAGACAGATCGATGTAGATTTTCTCGTCGCCGGGGCAATAGAAGGGACCGATGGCCGCGTCGCCGCGGCCGCAAGCCGTCGGCGTCGCGCCGGTGAACATCACCAGCTTGGGCGGCCGGTAACGCTCGCCTTGCGCCTGGAGCAAGGGCCGCCACACGTCTTCGGTGTCCGCCAGCATCACGCGGATGAACTTGGCGTCGCGGTCGTCCGGCGCGCTGACCCTGGCCGGCGCCTGCTGTTCGGCCGCCGGCTCCATCTCGCTGATCAGATTGATCACCGTTATCGGATTGACGTCGAACACCAGCCAGGCCACCAGGCCGATCAAGACCGCGCCGATGCCGAGCGCCCCGCCGCCGCCCCCGCCGCTTTCGCCGCGGCGGTCTTCCACATTATCGCTTTCCCGGTTCCCATCCCAACGCATGCCTACCCCCCCAAGTCCATTCTCGCCCGCTCAGGCCGCTTCGCCGCGGCGCCTTAGAACAAGGACATCAAAAAGTTCCGCATGGTACGCGTTTGACTTGAAACCGGCCAGACCCACCCGGCGAACGCAGCGGACCTTGAACCCGTTCTTACAGCAGACGCCAAATACCCCACTGCACCGCCAGCGCGAACAAGGCCGCCAGCAAATCGTCCACCATCACGCCGAAACCGCCGCCCACATGACGGTCCAGCCAGCGGATAGGCCAGGGCTTGAGAATGTCGAAAAAGCGGAACAAGACAAAGGCCAGCAACCAGGCCAAGGGCGTGGCCGGCGCGAAGGCCAGCACCAGCAACATGGCGACGATCTCGTCCCAGACGATGCCGCCGTAATCGTGCACGCCCAGCGCCCGGCCGCTGTAGCCGCAGATCCAGATCCCGGCAATGAACAGCGGCAGGCACAGCGCCGCCAGCGCCAGTCCCTGCACCCCCAGCGTGTTCAGCACAAAGAACAAGGGATAGGCGGCCACCGTGCCCCAGGTTCCGGGCGCTTTGCGCGCCAGGCCGCTGCCGAAGCCGAAGGCCAGAAAATGGGCGGGATGGCTCAGGACGAAGCGCCAGTCCGGCTGCAGTTTCAGGGTTTCGGTCTCATTTGAAATGGTCATAGCCGGTGCTTTCCAGTTGAATGATGTTGCCCTCGCCGTCCAGCAGGCTGACGCCCTGGCCGGCAACGATGCGGCCGATGCGGCTGAGACGGCAGCCCGCCGTCGCGGCGCAGGCCTCGATCTGCGCCCGGCGCTCGGCCGGCGCGGTGAATACCAGTTCGTAATCGTCGCCGCCCGCGGCCAGGCAATCCAGCCATTGCCCGCGCGCGGCCTCCGCCAGCGGGTGGGACGGCAAGGCCTCGGCCCAAACTTCCGCGCCCACCCGGGAGGCGGCGGCGATATGGCCGAGATCCGACAGCAGGCCGTCGGACACGTCGGCGGCGGCGTGCGCCAAGGGCAGCAAAGCCCGCCCCAGGGCAATGCGCGGCTCCGGGTATTCCAGCTTGCGCCAGGCCGCCTCGCGCAAACCGTCCGGCAAGGGCGCGAGCTTGCCCAACCGGCTGCGCACCGCCATCGCGCCCAGACCCAGCTCGCCGCTGACCCAGACATCGTCGCCCGCGCGGGCGGCGGCGCGGCGCAGCGCCTGACCGCCCGGCGTCTCCCCGCCCACGGTCACCGACAGCGTCAAGGGGCCGCGCGTGGTGTCGCCGCCTATCACGTCAACGCCGTAACGCTCCGCCAATGCGAAGAACCCTTGGGAAAACCCGGCGGCCCAGGCCTCGTCCATCGCCGGCAAGGCCAGCGACAGCACCACCCAGCGCGGCGCGGCGCCCATTGCCGCCATATCGGACAAGTTCACCGCCAGCGCCTTATGGCCCAAGGCCTCCGGCGCGACGTCGGCGAAGAAATGCCGCCCTTCCACCAGCATGTCCACCGAGACATGCAGATCGCAGCCCGGCGTCGGCCGCAGGATGGCGGCGTCGTCGCCGACGCCCAGGACCGCGCCGCCGGCCGGCCGCGTGAAATAACGGCGGATCAATTCAAATTCATTCATCACGATCTTTCTGCCCGGCCGATATGAAAACACCCGCGGCAGCGGGTGTGTTCTGGTCTGACGGCGCCGGCGACAAGGCCTTAGTTCTGACGACGCGCCTTCTGCGACGCCACTTCGTCGGCGCGCACTTCGGCGGCCAGCTTATCCAGCACGCCGTTGACGAACTTATGACCGTCGGTGCCGCCGAAGGTCTTGGTGATTTCAATGGCTTCGTTGATGATCACCGGATACGGGGTTTCCGGATGCTGGGTCAGTTCCAGCGCGGCCATCAACAGCACGGCGCGCTCCACCGGGCTGACTTCGTCTTCGGCGCGTTCGTAATAGTGGCCGATCTGCTTGGACAGCGCGCCCACGTCTTTCAGCACGCCGTACAGGATTTCGCGGAACAGGGCTTCATCGGCCTTGGCGAAGTATTCATTCTCGCGCAGATGCTTTTCGATCAGGGAGGCCGGACGATCCGGGTTCAGCTCCCATTCGTAAATGCCTTGGATGGCAAATTCGCGGGCGCGGCGGCGAGCGGTTTTCATAGAGGTTCCTTGTAAAGAGCGGTGAGCCGGGCACGCCCGGCTCCGGTATCTTGGCGGGAGCCGATCAGCCGCGCTGGATGCGCTTGCGCAGATTCGCCATCTCCACCGCCACGGCAGCGGCCTCGCGGCCTTTGACTTCCATGCGCACTTCGGCCTGCTCGTCGGTTTCGGTGGTCAGAATCGCGTTGGCGATCGGGATGTCGAAGTCCAGGCCGACGCGGGTCACGCCCGCGCCGGATTCGTTCGACACCAGTTCGAAATGGTAGGTTTCGCCGCGGATCACCGCTCCCAGCGCCACCAGCGCGTCGAAGCGGCCGCTCTTGGCCATGGTCTGCAACACCAGCGGCGCTTCCAGCGCGCCCGGCACCGTGGCCAGGGTCACGTCCTCGGCGGCCACGCCCAACCGGGCCAGCTCGCCCAAGCAGGCGTCGCGCAAGCCTTCGCAAACCGGGGTGTTGAAACGCGACATCACAACGCCGATTTTCAGGCCCTTGCCCGTCAGATCGGGTTCTATACGCTGGATAGCTTGAAGCATCTTGTTCCTCGCGGCGGAATCACTACGGAAAACCGGAGATTCTACCTCAATCCCCGGGCCTTAGCCATTGCGCAGCCGCTCATTCTTCATCCACGTGGAAGGCGCTCGGCTGGCAAAAGCCGGTCACTTCCAGATCGAAGCCGGTCATGGACGGCAGGCTGACCGGAGCGGTCATCAGCTTCATCTTGCCCACGCCCAGCGCCTTGAGCATTTGCGCGCCGATGCCGAAGGTCTTGCTGTCCCAACGCTGCTTCTGCTGCTCCTGACCCAGCGCGCGCTGCGCCAGCGCCTCGCCGGTTTCGTCGCGATACAAGAGCACCACCACGCCGTGACCGGCCTCCTCGATCATTTCCAAGGCATTGGGCACGGTCCAGGAGTGCTGGCTGCACAAGGGCGCCAGCACGTCGATCACCGACAAGGGCTCGTGCACGCGCACCAGGGTTTCGCGCTGCGACTGGATCTCGCCCTTGACCAGGGCCAGATGGGTGGCGCGGGTGGTGATGTCGCGGAACACGTGCAGCTCGAATGCGCCGAACGGCGTATCCACCGGCCGCTGGCCCACTTTTTCCACCAGCGATTCGGTGCGGCTGCGGTACTGGATCAGGTCGGCGATGGTGCCCACCTTCAAACCGTGCTCGCCGGCGAACTCCACCAGTTCCGGCAAGCGCGCCATGGTGCCGTCGTCGTTCATGATTTCGCAGATCACGCCGGCCGGCTCCAGGCCGGCCAGCATCGCCAGATCGCAACCGGCCTCGGTGTGGCCGGCGCGGATCAGCACGCCGCCCTTTTGCGCCTTCAGCGGGAAGATGTGGCCTGGCTGCACCAGGTCCGCCGGCTTGGCCAGCCGCGCCACCGCGGCCTGCACGGTGCGAGCGCGGTCCGCAGCGGAAATACCGGTGGTCACGCCTTCGGCAGCTTCGATGGACACGGTGAAGTTGGTGCTGTACGGGGTGCCGTTATTGCTGACCATCAGCGGCAGGTTCAATTGCTGACAACGCTCCTCGGTCAAGGTCAGACAGATCAGCCCACGGCCGTGCTTGGCCATGAAGTTGATCGCCTCCGGGGTGACGAACTCCGCCGCCATCACCAGATCGCCTTCGTTCTCGCGGTCTTCGGCGTCCACCAGCACCACCATCTTGCCGGCCTTGATGTCGGCGATAACGTCCTGAATCGGGGAAATAGTCATACCGTCTTCCTTCGTAAGCACTTGTTTTTGGCGCGGGCCGCCGCCCGCCTGAATTCGTTATCAGTACCTGTTCAAAGTCTCGCGGGCCAAGGCGAAAACAACTGAAGAGCGTATACGGCGCATCGGCATTCTGCAGCGCTAACTCGCCGTGCCGCGCCCTCGCGAAGCGCAACAGACTTTGAACCGCTTCTCAGCCGGGCAACAGGTCCAGGCTGACATAATCTCCATGGCGATGGATGTCGCCGTCGCGCAAACGCAAGGGCCGCGCAAACAAGGGCCCGTCCGTCGCCAATGTGTGAAACTCGCCGGCCTCGGCGCAAGGGTCCAAACCTTCCGCCAACATCCGGTCCACTACCTCGCGGCTCAACTCGCGACCCAGCCACTCTTCGCTCGCCAGCCGGGTGTTCACCACCACGATGCGGGCTTGGAAGCCCGCGTCGATGAATTCGCGCACCAGCTCGGCGCGCGGCTGCTGCCACAGCGGCAGCCAAGCTTGCAGGCCGGCGGCGGTGCAAACCTTCTCCTCCCACTCGCGATGGGCGTCCAGATCGATGTCGCCGAACACCGCGGCCTCGCAGCCGTCGGCGCGCGCCTCTTCCAGCCGGGCGATGAACTCGGCCTCATAACCGTCCCAGCTCGCGCGGCCCACCCGCAAGGGCAGGCCCAGCGCCGCGGCTTGCAGCGCCAGCACTTCCGGACGCACCCCATGCGAGCGCGAGCGCCGGCCATCCTCGTCCATCATGGTCAGCAAGACCTGCGGGCTGGCGCCGGCGCTCACCGCGCGCCACAAGGCCAGGCAAGAGTCCTTGCCGCCGCTCCAGGAGGCCAGCACGCGCCGGCCGGCTCTGTTCACTCAGCGGCTCCGCGCTGGGCCAGCACCCGCTCCACCGTTTCCACGATGGCCTGGGTTTGCGGGTCCACTTCGATATTGATCAGATCGCCCACTTTGCGCGACTTGATGATGGTGCGCTCCAGGGTTTCCGGAATCAGATGCACGCAGAAACGGTTGTCCGTCACCTCGCCTATGGTCAGGCTGATGCCGTCAATACCGATATAGCCCTTGGCGAACACGTATTTGATGTGTTCCGCCGGCAATTCGAACCAGACGGTGCGATTATTGGGCAGATCGATCACTCGGGACACCTTGGCCAGGCACAAGATATGGCCGGACATTGCGTGGCCGCCGATTTCATCGCCGAAACGCGCGGCGCGCTCGATATTGACCAGATCGCCCGCTTGCAGCAGGCCAAGATTGGTGACGCGCAGGGTTTCGCGCATCAGGTCGAAGGAAACTTGATCGCCGTTGATGGCGGTGACGGTAAGGCAGCAGCCGTTGTGGGCCACCGAGGCGCCCAGTTCCAGACCGGGCAACAGCGCGTCGGGCAAGCGCAGCGTATGAGTGCGGAAGTCCTGCTTCTCCGTGATGGCGATCACTTCCGCCACCCCTTGGACGATACCGGTAAACACGAAGACGCTCCTTTGCTAGGGATTCGGAGCGCCATTGTAACGCAAGGAGGGGCGCGCGGCCCCTCCTGGTCTTAAATCGGACTCAAGCTTTTTCCCGGCATTTAGAAACGCCAGGACACGCTGGTGCGGATCGCGCGCCCCATGCCCTCGGCGCCCTCGGTCAGATAGGGCTCGTATTGGACATTGAACAGATTGTCCACCGCCACACGCGCCTCAAAGCCCTTGAGACTGCCCTTGGGCTGCCAGCCCAGAGACAGGCCGAACAGCGAATAGCCGTGCTGCGCCGGATAGGCGTAGGGCGAGTCGACCAAGACACGGTCCTGCTTGCGCACGAACTTGCCCTGCCCGCTCAAGGACAGGCCGATCTTGTTCCAGCGATAGCCGAGATTGGCCACCGCCTTGCGCGGCGGAATATTGGTGATGGGCTCGTCCTTGCCCCATGGGTCCATCAGGCTATGGTTGCGCTCGCCCTTGGTGGACGACAGGGACAGGCTGCCGAACCAGCCTCCGGCCTGATAACGCCCTTCCAATTCGAAACCCTGGATCACGTAGCCGGGCATATTGCGATAGAAACCGATCACCGGCGGCAAGGGCGCGCCCGGCGCGTCTCCACGGTTTGGCCCCAGGCGCTGCGCGATGTCGTTTTTGACGGTTTGGCGATACCAGGTCACCGCCGCCGACAGATTGTCCCCGGACGTCAACACATTGCCGCGCTCGTACTCCAGGCCCAGCTTGACCGCGTTCAGCGTTTCCGGCCGCAGCTGGCGGCTGCTTGCCGTCGTGCTGCCCAAAGTCTGGGTATCGTACATTTCGTCCACCGACGGCGCCCGCCAGGTGCGGGTATAGCCCGCATCCAGCGTCCAGCCCGGGCGGAAGTTCCAACGCGCGCCCAGCCGCGGCGACCAACCGGAATAAGCCAGACCGCTGTAATCATGCCCCTTGGCCGGATCGTTATACGCGGAAGCCAGATTTTCCCGCCCCTGTATCCACACATGATCGTAGCGCAGCGACGGGGTCAGCGTCAGGCTGTCCAAGGGCTGCCATTGATGCACCCAGTAGGCGGATCGCACGGTTTCTTCGCCCGGCGGCTGGTAGCGCGGATTCAAATAGCCGTAGTTGTAAGCCGGATCCTTCACCTTGTCCGGGCGATAGAACAAGGCGTCCAGCGTTTTGTGCGCCCAGCTGACGCCCATCGTGACTTCCTGACGCGCCCAGCCGGAACCAAAGCGGGCGGTATTGCGCAGCTCCAGACGCCGGTCGCGCTGAGTCACCCAGCTCTCGTTCCCGAACAAGGAGGAAAAAGCGTAGATGCTGGCCGTCGGCGGCCGGGTATCGTGCTGGTAACGCCGCGACTGGGCGTAACTCAGCTGCAGATCCAGCCACGGCGAATCGCTGACAAAAGTCCAGTCCGCGCTCACCGTCTCGTTTTGCTGTTCGCGCCACACGCTCTGACGCAACCAAGCGCCTTCCCAGCCGTACTTCTTGATATCGGCCGCGCTTGGCGCGGGAATATCGCCGCGCTTGGCCGCCCACGGCGTGCGCCGCTCCTCCTCCTGGCTCACCCAGCCCAGGCGCAGCCTGTGGCCGGGCGCCGGACGCCAAGCCAGTTTCAGCATGCCGCCCTCCAGATCGTTGCCGGAAAACATCGTGCTGGAGCCGTCGCCCTTTTTGCCGTCCCCGGCGCGCGAGCGCGTCACATAGGCCAGGATGTCGGCCTTGCTGCCCGGACCGCCGGCGTAGGCGGCCAGCGACTGGCCGAACTGATTGCCGTTGTCCTGGTACATCAGCTTGGCGAAGCCGCCCACCGATTTGCCCGGCTGCAGCAACTCCGCCACGGTCTTGGTTTCCGCCTTGACCACGGCGCCAAACGCGCCGTTGCCGTAAAACGGAGAATGCCCCCCCTTCATCACTTCCACCGAGCCCAATAATTCCGGGTCGATGAAAGACGTCCCCTGCTGGTATTTGTCGAAGCCTTGCGGCGCGCCGTCCAGGGACACTTGCACATGCTCGACCGACTCGAAGCCCCAGACATTGATAGTCTGGCCCCCGGGGCGCTGCGAACCGCCGGCGTTGACGCCGGGCAGAGCGTCCAGCACTTCGGCCAGCGAACGGGCTTGCGGCCGCTCGATTTCTTCGCGGTCCAGCTTATTGCTGCCCACCCGCGCCTGCGGGCCGTCGGCGGTGACGTGGACGGTGTCCAGGCGCGCCGGCGCCTCGGCGGCCCAGACGCCGGGCGCGGCCAGGCAAGCCAGGCTGAGCACGAGCGCCTTGGGGCGGAAACGCGGCGGATTTTGAGCGGGGGAAATGGAATCGGGGCAAGACGAGAAAAGGTAGCAGCCAGGCATCACGGTTTTGTTATATTAATGATAATCATTCTCAACATTAACATAAAACTTCCACCTTAAGGCAAGTCCGGTAAAATAGCCGGCTTTATCGAATTCCAATACAAGCATCCCCATGTCCGCCGAACTCGCCCGCATCGCCGAAGAAGTGTCCCACCGCCGCACCTTCGCCATCATTTCCCACCCTGACGCCGGTAAGACCACGCTGACCGAAAAGCTGCTGCTGTTCTCCGGCGCCATCCAGATGGCCGGCACCGTCAAGGGCAAGAAAGGCGGCAAGTTCGCCACCTCCGACTGGATGGAGATCGAGAAGCAGCGCGGCATCTCGGTGGCGTCCTCGGTGATGCAGTTCGAGTACCGCGACCACACCGTCAACCTGCTGGACACCCCGGGCCACCAGGACTTCTCCGAAGACACCTACCGCGTGCTGACGGCGGTGGACAGCGCTCTGATGGTGATAGACGCGGCCAAGGGCGTGGAGGAGCAGACCATCAAGCTGCTGAACGTCTGCCGCCTGCGCAGCACGCCCATCGTCACCTTCATGAACAAATACGACCGCGAGGTGCGCGACAGCCTGGAGCTGCTGGACGAGGTGGAAAACGTGCTGAAGATCCGCTGCGCGCCCATCACCTGGCCCATCGGCATGGGCAAGGCTTTCCGCGGCGTCTACAGCCTATTGAACGATGAAGTCATCCTGTTCGAACCGGGCGCGGAAAAACTGATCACCGACGTGGAAGTGATCAAGGGCATAGACAATCCCCGCCTGGATCAGCTGTTCCCGCTGGAAATGGAACAACTGCGCATGGAGATCGAGCTGGTCAAGGGCGCGTCCAACGAGTGGAACCTGGACCAATTCCTGGCCGGCGAACTGACGCCGGTGTTCTTCGGCTCCGCCATCAACAACTTCGGCGTGCGCGAAATCCTGGACGCGCTGATCAACTGGGCGCCGGCGCCGCAGCTGCGGGACGCCACCGTGCGCGATGTCGCGCCCACCGAAGGCAAGTTCTCCGGCTTCGTGTTCAAGATCCAGGCCAATATGGATCCCAAGCACCGCGACCGCATCGCCTTCCTGCGCGTGTGTTCCGGCCAGTTCGAGCGCGGCATGAAGATGAAGCATCTGCGCCTGAACCGCGACATCGCCGCCTCCAGCGTGGTGACCTTCATGTCTCACGACCGCGAGATCGTGGAAGAAGCGTTTGCCGGCGACATCATCGGCATCCCCAACCACGGCAATATCCAGATCGGCGACAGCTTCTCCGAAGGCGAGGACCTGACCTTTACCGGCATTCCCTTCTTCGCGCCGGAACTGTTTCGCGGCGTGCGCATCAAAAACCCTTTGAAGCTGAAACAGTTGCAAAAAGGTCTGCAGCAACTGGGCGAGGAAGGCGCGGTGCAAGTATTCAAGCCGCACAGCGGCGGCGACCTGATTCTGGGCGCGGTGGGCGTACTGCAGTTTGAAGTGGTGGCCTCGCGCCTGGCCGCCGAATACGGCGTGGACGCGATGTTCGAATCCGCCAGCATCTGGTCCGCGCGCTGGTTCAGCTGCGAGGACCGCAAAAAGCTGGACGAATTCGTCAAGGCGCTGCAGATCAACATCGCCACCGACGCCGGCGGCAACCTCGCCTACCTGGCCCCCAACCGCGTCAACCTGCAACTGACTCAGGAACGCTGGCCGGACATCGTATTCCACGAAACCCGCGAACACGCGGTCAAACTCAACGACTAAAGCTGAAACCGACGCCCGACATGGAGCCCAAGGCCACCCTATTCGACTTGATAGGCTATCTGCGCGACAACTATTCGCACGAGATAGCGCGCTCGCTGATCCTGATCGCCGCCCTACTGATCATCCGCCTGGTGATGGACCGGCTGCTGGCGGCCAACAACAGCATAGCGATCGAGTCGAAACGGCGCTGGTCGGTGAACACCCGCAACATCCTGTTCATCTCCGGCCTGGCGGGCATCGGCCTGATCTGGGCCAGCGAGCTGCAAACCATCGCGGTGTCGATGCTGGCCTTCGCCGCCGCGCTGATCCTGGCCACCAAGGAACTGATCATGTGCCTGTCCGGCGGCCTGGTGCGCCAGACCTCCAACAGCTACAGCCTGGGCGACCACATCGAAGTGGGCGCGGTGCGCGGCCGGGTGGTGGACATCGGCCTGCTGTCCACCACCGTGATGGAAATCGGACCCAATCACAGCTCGCACCAGATGACCGGGCGCGCGCTGACCTTCCCCAACAGCCTGCTGCTGTCCACGCCGGTGATCCGCGAAAACTATATGGGCGACTATGTGATGCACATCGTCAACGTGCCCATGGCCTACACCGTGCCGCCCATCCGCGCCGAACGCCTCTTGATGGCGGCGGCGGAAGAATCCTGCCAGCCCCACCTGGAAGTGGCGCGTCAGCACATGGAAGACATGGCCAAACGCAATCTGGTGGACATTCCGTCGGTGGAGCCGCGCATCGCCTTGCAGCCGGTGGATGAAAAACGCTATCAGTTGATCTTGCGCATCGCCATTCCGGCCCGAGACCGGCATCGTATCGAACAAACCATCCTGCACAGTTTTCTGGCGCAATGCTTTCCGGAGCAGAACGACGCCGCCCCGGCCTGAAGCGAAGGCGTATCGCGCGCAAATAATTAGAGCAAGAACTCCAAATTTGCGTTAGAATGGCGCATCGCGAATGTCATTGAACAGCCCAAGCGCATCATGAGCAAAAACAGAATCAAAACCTACGACCGCATCATCCAGGAGAGCCTCAAGCTGTTCAACGAACAGGGCGAGCGCAGCATCACCACCAATCACATCGCCGCGCATCTGGGCATCAGTCCGGGCAATCTGTACTACCACTTCCGCAACAAGGAAGAAATCGTCTACCAGATCTTCCTGATGTACCGCGAGTTCATCAACCAGCGTTTGGCGGTGCCGGAAAACCGCGAAATGACGGTGGACGATCTGGTCAACTACCTGGACACCGCCTTCCTGGCGATGTGGCAGTTCCGCTTCATGTTCTACGACCTGCCGGGCATGCTGGCGCGCAACCCTCAGATGCAGTCGGAGTACCACCAGTTCGTCAACACCGAGCTGAAAAACATCCTGGCCGAGCACTTTCGCGAATTCATCCGCCTGGGCCTGCTGGAAATGGACGAGGAAGACATCGAACCGGTCAGCATCAATATCTGGCTGGTGGTGAAGTTCTGGTTCGCCTTTGAACAGACCGCGCGCCCCAAGGCGCCGATCACCGAGGAATCCGGCCACCGCGGCGTGCTGCAGGTGCTGGCCCTGCTCAAGCCCTATGTGCAGGATCAGTATATGGGCGCCTTCCAGGCGCTGTGCGAGCGCCACAAAGTGTGACGCCCCGCCTCCGCGAAAAGAGCAAAGCCGCGTTATCGCGGCTTTTTTCATGCGTCGGCGCTTCTAAAGCGGATTACAGGCTACGCCCCAAGGCCGCCGCCAAGGGCCGCAATTCCGCCATCAGGGCGGCCAAACCGTCCGGCGTCAAGGCCTGATCGGCCTCGCACAAGGCGGCTTCCGGCTGCGGATGCATGTCCAGCAGCAAGCCGTCCGCGCCGGCGGCCAGGGCCGCCTTGGCCAGAGCGGGCACCAGCCAGGCTTTGCCGGCGGCGTGACTGGGATCGACGATCACCGGCAAATGGGTTTCGCGCTTGAGCAGGGGAATCGCGCTGACGTCCAACGTGGCGCGGTAGGCCGGCTCGAAGCTGCGAATGCCGCGCTCGCAGAACACGATGTTGTGGTTGCCGCCGGCGGCGATGTATTCGGCCGCCATCAGCCAGTCGCCCAAGGTCGCGGCGACGCCGCGCTTGAGGATGACCGGTTTGTTCAAACGCCCCACTTCCTTCAACAGCTCCACGTTCTGCATGCTGCGCGAACCGATCTGGATGATGTCCACGCCCTGCTCCAGAAACACGTCCAGCATGCGCACGTCGGCCAATTCGGACACCACCGGCAAACCTTCGGCGCGGCCGGCGGCGATCAACTGCTCGATGCCCTCCACGCCCAAGCCCTGGAAACCGTAAGGGCTGGGATGCTGCTTGAACACCCCGCCGTGCAGCAGCCGGCAGCCGGCGGCCCGCGCCGCGGTCGCGGCCTGAGCGATTTGCGACGCCGACTCCACGGCCGACGGACCGGCGATCACCTGCAAGGCCTCGCCGCCGAAAGCCAGGCCTCGCGCCTGCACTACGCTGTTCTGCGGATGGGTTTCCCGCGACACGATGCGGTATTCCCGCACCACTCGCATCGCCCGCTCCACGCCAGGCATGGACTCAAACATTTCCGGCGACAGGCTGCGCTCGTCGCCCACCGCGCCGATGATGGTGCGTTCCGCGCCGCGCGACACATGCTCGCTGAGTCCCGCCCCGCGGATCTTGGCCACCACGGCCGCCACTTCGCTTTCCGGCGCCTGCCGGTTCATGATGATGATCATCCGCTACCCCGTTCAAAACCCTTCATCGCCGCCAGCGCCGGGCCAAACGCCGCCCCAGCCGCGACCAGAACGACGGACGCTGCGCGCCGCGCCGGAAAAAGCCGGCCAGCGCATGCGCCAGCCGCCACGGCGCCGAAGCATGCAAGCGTTCGAAAATGCGCCCGCGCCAGTAAACGAAGCCATTATACAGCCGCAGGAACCAGGCCACCCGCATCAGCGCAGGCCGGGTCAGCGCAAACAGCCGCGCCGCCAGCGCGGTGCCGCCCAGCTTGGCCAGCAGAATGATCAGCAAGCCCAGCAGCGCGTGACCGCGTCCGATCAGGAACAGCGCCGCCAGCTTGACCGGCAGCAGCAAGGCGGCCGGCAACGCGAACATCGCCAAGGCCGCCCACGGCGGCAAGGCGGCGATGCGCCGCTCCAGCACCGCCAGCGGCGGCCAGGTCGCCAAGCGTCCCAGCGCCGCGGACAACTCGTCCCAGGCGTATTCCTCGAACAGGATGATCAAGGCCGCCAGCAAGGCCGGCGGCCAGGTCAACACCCGTTTCAGCCGGCGCCAGCCCAGCGCCGCCGTTTCCCTTGCGCGCATCTCGGTTTCAGCGCCGGCTCAGGCCTTGGCCAGGTCCAGCCACTTGGCCACCTCTTGCGGCCGGTAGGCGCGCATCTCCGTCAGCAGCGTGAGCAGGTCCTCGCTGATGCGGAACAGGTCCATATTGCCGGGACGGGCGAAGCCTTCGGCCACCGCGTGCTCCATCATCCGGTGCAAGGGCTGGTAATAGCCGGCGGCGTCGAGCAGGCCCACCGGCTTGCCGTGCAAGGACAGCTGGCCCCAGGTCAGGATCTCGAACAATTCGTCGAAGGTGCCGAAGCCGCCCGGCAAGGCGATGAAGCCGTCGGACAACTCCGCCATCAGCGCCTTGCGCTGATGCATGGTTTCGGTGACATGAATCTCCGTCAGGCCGGTATGCGCCACTTCCTTGGCCTTGAGAAACTCCGGAATCACGCCGACGACCTTGCCGCCGGCCGCCAGCGCGGCGTCCGCCGCCACGCCCATCAGGCCGACCTTGCCGGCACCGTAAACCAGGGTCACGCCCTGCTCGGCCAAGGTGCGGCCAAAATCGCGCGCGGCCGCTTCGTATTCGGGCTTGGCGCCCTTATTGGAGCCGCAAAACAGACAGATGGCTTTCATTTTTATTTTTCCCCTATTGAAACATCAGCGTCAAAAACACAACGGGCCGCTGCGCGGCCCGCTTGCATCCCCTCCGGCGCTCAAAGCACCGCGAGCGGATAAGAACCCAATACCTTGACGAAGGAAGTGCACTCGGCGAGGCCGGCCAAGGCCTGGCGCACATTGGCGTCGTCTCTATGCCCCTCCATATCGATGAAGAACACATAGTCCCACAGCCCGGCGCGCGAAGGCCGCGACTCGAACTTGCTCATGGACACGCCATTGCCGGCGATGGGCGCCAGCAGATGGTGCACCGCGCCTGGGCGGTTGGGCGCGGATACCACGACCGAAGTCTTGTCCTGACCGGTCACGCCCACGTCCTGCAGCCCCAGCACCAGGAAACGAGTGGTGTTGTTGGGCTCGTCCTCGATATTGGACGCCAGCTTCAGCAAAGCGTAGCGCTCGGCCGCGGCCTGACCGGCGATCGCCGCCGCGCCCTCGTCTTCGGCCGCCAGCCGCGCCGCTTCGGCGTTGCTGGCCACCGACACCCGCTCCACCGCCTCCGGCAGATTCTTGTTCAGCCACTCGTGACACTGCGCCAGCGCCTGGGCGTGCGCGTACACGCGGCGGATGCCGTCCAGGCCCTCCACCTTGCGCAGCAAATGGTGATGGATGCGCAGCACCACTTCGCCGCAAATCTTCAGCGGGCTGGTCACCATCAGGTCCAACGTGCGGCCCACCGCGCCTTCGGTGGAGTTTTCCACCGGCGCCACCACGTAATCCAGGCCGCGCGACTCCACCAGGCGGAAGGCCTCGTCGATCGAGCTACAGGCCACGGTGCGCGCCGCGTGGCCGAAATGCTTGAGCGTGGCCAGCTGGCTGAACGTGCCTTCCGGCCCCAGATAGGCGATGGACAAGGGCTTTTCCAGCGCCAGGCATTCGGACATCACCTCGCGGAACAAGCGCGCCACCGACTCGCCCGGCAAGGGGCCGGGATTCAGTTCTTTGACGCGGCGCAGCACCTGCGCCTCGCGCTCGGGCCGATAAATGATGCCGCCGCCCTTGATCTCGCCGATTTCGCGCGCATGGGTGGCGCGCTGGTTCAGCAGATTGAGGATTTCCACATCGATGTTGTCGATGGCGTCGCGGTGCTGTTTAAGTAAATGTTCCGACACGGCTTCCAGTCTTTCTCTATTGCACACATCCTGTGAAGACGCGCCGCCCGGCTTGGCCGCGAGCGCGTCTCTAAACACTCAGTTTCCGCGAGATGAGCCAGGCTCGCAAGCCTTTGTCGCGAGAAAACCCAAGAGACCGGCCCGCGCTTAGAACGTGTTTACGATCTTGCGAGCTAGAGCGAGACAAGGCGAAAACGACGGAGAAAGCGGAGTGCGCCGGCATTCCAAAGACGCTCTCAACACCGTATCGCCGCAACGCCGCGGACCTTGAACCGCTTCTTAGCCAAAGCAGGTCCACACCCGGTTGGCCAGATCCACCACGAAATCCGCGCGCAGATACATCCCGGTCAGCCAGGCCAGCAGCAAGACCGCGCCGATGGAAAACAACCAGGTTCTCACGCGTCCTCCTTGGCGAAACTGGCCGACGGGGTTTCCCGCACCGGCAGATTGGCGGCGGCGGCCAGCAAGCCCAGCGCTATCGCCAGCATCCACACCAGATCGTAGTTGCCGAGCAGATCGTAAAGCGCCCCGCCCAGCCACACCCCCAGAAAGCTGCCCACCTGATGCGAGAAAAACACCGCGCCGGACAACATGCCCAGATGACGCACGCCAAACATGCCGGCGATCACCCCATTGGTCAGCGGCACCGTGGACAGCCACAGAAAGCCCATCGCCGCGGCGAACACCGCCACCGAAACGCCGCTGAGCGGCAGCAGAAGGAAGACCGCGATCACCACGCTGCGCGCCAGGTAAATGAAACTGAGCAGGCCGGGCTTGGACCAGCGGCTGCCCAGTTCGCCAAAAGCCATGGTGCCGAAGATGTTGAACAGGCCGATCAAGGCCAGCGCCAGGCTGGCGACGCCGCCGCCCAGGCCGTGGTCGCGCAGATAGGCCGGCAGATGCACGCCGATGAACACCACCTGGAAGCCGCAGACGAAATAACCGGCCATCAAGAGGCGGAAGCCGCGCTCCGCCCAGGCGGCGGCGAAGGTATCGGCCATGCTGCGCAACAAATGCGCGCTCGCAGCGCTTTGCGCCGGCCGGTCCTCGCGCGCCAGCCAGCCGGACAGCGGCAGCATCAAGGCCGCGCAGCCGGCCAGAATCAGCAAGGCCGGCAACCAGCCCAGGCCATCGATCAAGCCCTGCTCCACCGGAATCATCGCAAACTGGCCGAAAGAGCCCGCCGCCGCGACGATGCCCATCGCCCGCGAGCGATAGGCCGGCGGCACGCTGCGCGCCACCACGCCGAAAATCACGCTGTAGGTGACACAGGACAAGGCCAGGCCGAGCAGCACGCCGGCCGACAGAGAAAACAGCAAGGGCGTGCCGGACACCGTCATCAAAGCCAGGCCGGCGACGTAAAGCAAG
The DNA here is from genome assembly GCF_021496765.1 of Chromobacterium sp. Beijing. Lineage (NCBI taxonomy): Bacteria > Pseudomonadati > Pseudomonadota > Betaproteobacteria > Neisseriales > Chromobacteriaceae > Chromobacterium > Chromobacterium sp. Beijing. The sequence continues at coordinate 1,200,136 of NZ_CP053750.1, read as the reverse complement.
GCGCCGCCCAGCAACACCTTGCCGGAGCCGTGCCTATCCGCCAGCGCGCCGGCGAAGGGCTGCGCCAGGCCCCAGACCAGGTTTTGCAGGCCCAGCGCGAAGGCGAAGGCTTCCCGGCTCCAGCCGAAGGCCTGAGTCATCGGCGGCATGAAAAAGCCGAAGCCATGGCGTATGCCCATGGCCAGCGACACGATCAGGCCGCCGGTCAGCAATAATCGCTTGATGGAATCGTTCATCGCTTGTCTCCATGCGAAAGATGAGCCTGTTCAAAATCTCGCGCACCAGGGCGAGGCAAGGCCTTGCGGCTGAAAAAGCGATGAGCGGGTTTTCAACGCCCCTTTACCATCCGTCTCGCGCTACGCGGCGGACTTTGAACAAGGACTAACAGCGGCGCGGCTGTCGTGATCAGTTGTGATCATAGGGCAAAACCAGGACGGCAAAAACAAAACCGGCCAGCGCTGGCGCCGGCCGGTGTTCGCGTCAAACCGTCGAGGACCGCGATTTAGCGCGCGGGCACCGCGGCCAGCACCGCCTTCAGCAAATGCCAGGCCTTGCCCACCGACTCCACTTCCACGCGCTCGCCCGGCGCGTGCGCGCCGCGGATATTGGGGCCGAAGGACACCATGTCCATGCCCGGATACTTGGAGCCCAGGATGCCGCACTCCAGGCCGGCGTGGATCACCTGCACCTGGGCCTCGCCGCCGAACTCGCTGGCGTAGACTTGCTGGAACAGGGCCAGCAGCTTGGATTGCGGATTAGGCGCCCAGCCCGGGTAGCCGCCTTCCATGTCCACCTGGCAGCCGGCCAGCAGGAACAGGCTTTCCACTTCGCGCGCCAGCATCCAGGTGCCGGAATCCAGCAAGGAGCGCACCATCAGGTTGGCGAACAGCTTGCCGTCCTCCAGCACCACCACGCCCAGATTGTTGGAGGTTTCCACCACGCCCTCGACGCGCTGGCTCATGCGCTTGACGCCATGCGGCGCCGCGTGCAGCGCGGCGAAGATGGCGCCTTGGTCGGCGCGCGCCAGCACCTTGTCCAGCTCAATCCGCTCCTGCACCACGGTGACGCCTTCGTCGACGCCGGCCAGTTCGAAACGCAGCAGGCTTTGGAAGGCGTCCAGCTTGGCCGCCACCTTGGCCGCGTCGGCGGCCGGGAAGGCCACGGCGGCGAAAGCCTCGCGCGACAAGGCGTTGCGCGCGGTGCCGCCCTTGAACGAGGCCACGCGCAGATCGGTTTCCGCTTCCAGTTCGCGGATCAGGCGGATCAGAATCTTGTTGGCGTTGCCGCGTCCCAGGTGAATGTCGGCGCCGGAATGGCCGCCGCGCAGCCCCTTGATCACCAGGCTGGCGGCCTGGTAACCGGCGGGCCGCGTCTCGCTCGCGTAGCCGCGGCTGACGTTGACGTCCACGCCGCCGGCGCAGCCCATATAGAACTCGCCCCACTCCTCGGTATCGATATTGATCAGGTACTGGCCTTGCAGCAGGCCGGTGCCCAGACCCAGCGCGCCGCCCATGCCGGCTTCCTCGTCCAGCGTCAAGAGCACCTCGATCGGACCGTGCGGCACCTCCTCGCTATTGAGCACCGCCATGCCCAGCGCCACGCCTATGCCGTTGTCGGCGCCCAGCGTGGTGTTTTCCGCCACCAGCCAGCCGTCTTGCAGCGTCGGGCGGATCGGGTCTTTGAAGAAGTCGTGCTCGGTGCCGGTGTTGGCCTGGCACACCATGTCCAGATGGCCTTGCAGCACCACGCCGACGCGGTTTTCGTAGCCCGGGGTCGCCGGCTTGCGAATAATCAGGTTGCCCACCTCGTCCACCACGGTGTCCAGGCCGCGCAGTTCCGCCCAGCCTTTCAGGTAGTCGCGCAATTGCTGCTCATGCTTGGACGGACGCGGGATTTCACACAGGGTCTGGAAGTGCTCCCAGACGACTTTGGGTTCTAGTTCTGCAATTCGGGTCACGGAAAGTCCTCTAAATCATCAAGATGCGATAGCGGTTCGGGCTATGGCCGAACGCGCCGCGCCAGGCGCGGCGACGTTGGAATTCAGACTGTCCACTTTATCACGCCCGCATGCGCCGCGTCATGTGGGAAACTCATGCCAAAAGCGTCTAATCCGCTGAATCGCTTGACCGAAGTCATGAGTCCGCCTGCAAGCGCCGCCATGCTATTTGCCAGCTGTGACAAAGCCGCTATCCTCCGACACTGAATAATCCCCGCATCTGTTTGTCAGAGCCTGTTCAAAGGCTGGCGAGCTGGAGCGCCGCAGACTTGAACAGCATCTAAAGAAAGGCCCGCCATGCACCGTTACCCCGATCAAGACATCGCCGCCATTTACCGGGTGATAGAGCAGCGGCGCGATATGCGCCATTTTCTGCCGGACCCGGTGGACCCGGCGCTGCTGCGCCGCCTCTTGGAAGCCGCCCACCATGCGCCCAGCGTCGGCTATATGCAGCCGTGGCGCTTCATCCGCATCGCGGACCGCGGCCTGCGCGAAAAAATAGGCGCGCTGGTGGACGCGGAGCGCTTGCGCACCGCGGATCAACTGGGCGAGCGCCAGGCGGAATTCCTGCGCCTGAAAGTGGAAGGCATCCGCGACTGCGGCGAGGTGCTGGTGGCCGCCCTGATGGACGGCCGCGAACGCCATGTGTTCGGCCGCCGCACCTTGCCGGAGATGGATCTGGCCTCAGTGGCCTGCGCCATCCAGAACCTGTGGCTGGCGGCGCGCGCCGAAGGCCTGGGCATGGGCTGGGTGTCACTGTTCGACCCCGTCGCGCTCTCCGCGCTGCTGGGCATGCCGGAAGGCGCCAAGCCCATCGCCGTGCTCTGCCTCGGCCATGTCGCCGAGTTCTACGCCCAACCGATGCTGGAGCAGGAAAAGTGGGCCAGCCGCCAGCCTCTGGAGCAATTGGTGTTCGAAGACCGCTGGCGCGACCATTGAGCCCCCCGCGTCGCCATGCTAGCCTGAGGCGATGGAACACGCTCTGTACGACTTTCTCGATCAGCACCAGATCCGCCATCAGCGCTTCGACCACCCGCCGGTCTACACCTGCGAAGAAGCCGCGCGCCTGACGCCGGGCCTGCCCGGCGCGGAATGCAAAAACCTGTTTCTATGCGACGCCAAGGGCCGCCAGCACGTGTTGCTGGCGGTGCCAGCCGACGCCGGCGTCGACATCAAGGCTCTGGGCGAGCAACTGGAGCTCAAAGGCCTGCGCTTCGCCTCGCCGGAGCGCCTGCAGCGTTATCTGGGCCTGACGCCGGGGGCGGTGACGCTATTGGCCGCCTTCAACGACCGCGACCGCCAGGTCGCCATCGTCGTCGATCAGGACTTGAGCCGCCGGGACGCCATCCTCTGCCACCCCCTGGTCAATACCAGCACGCTGGCGCTGCCGATGGAGGAGCTGATGCGCTTCCTGGATCTGACCGGCCACGCGCCGCGCATCGTCGAAGTGCCGCGCCGGCAGGAGCAAGCCGGCCAGCCCTGAGCGCCGCGGCTTGTCAAGGCCACGGCAGTTCCTGCATGATGGTCGTTTCTTTCGATTCGCCCGGATTGCAGACCCAAGCATGTCAGACATACTCAACACCATCATCGCCACCAAGCGTGAAGAAATCGCCGCCGCCTTGCGCCAGCAATCGCTGAGCGCGGTCCGCGCCGCCGCGGAAGCACGCAGCGGCGATCGTCGCGATTTTGTCGCCGCGCTGCGCGCCAAACACGCGCTGGGCCAGGCCGCGGTCATCGCCGAGATCAAAAAAGCCAGCCCGAGCAAGGGCGTGATCCGCGAGGACTTCCGTCCGGCCGACATCGCCGCCAGCTACGCCGAACACGGCGCGGCCTGCCTGTCGGTGCTGACCGACCGCCAATATTTCCAGGGCGACGCCGCCTATCTGCAGGCCGCCCGCGCCGCCTGCCGGCTGCCGGTGCTGCGCAAGGACTTCATCGTAGACCCCTACCAGGTATACGAAGCCCGCGCGATGGGGGCCGACTGCATTCTGCTGATCGCCGCCGCGCTGGAACTGCCGCTGATGCGCGAACTGGAGGCCTTGGCGATGGAGCTGGGCATGGCGGTGCTGGCCGAGGTGCACGACGCCGAGGAACTGGAACAGGCGCTGCAACTCCAAACCGAGCTGATCGGCGTCAACAACCGCAATCTGCGCAGCTTCGAAGTCAGCTTGGCCACCACGCTGAAGCTGCTGCCGCAAATCGAGAACGGCCGCATCGCCATCACCGAAAGCGGCATCGCCACCGTCGACGACGTGAGGCTGATGCGCAGCCACGAGGTGCACACCTTCCTGGTGGGCGAAGCCTTCATGCGCGAAAAAGAGCCGGGAGAAGGACTCTCCCGGCTGTTTCGAAACCCGACGGACCACTAAAACATTGCCGGCTATTGCGGCGGGAGGAAAGCGTCCAGCCGCAATTGCTCCTGCGCATTGAAGCGTTGCGCGCGCAAGGCGGTCAGCGCCTGCTGTCTTTGCGCGGCGTCCAGGCCGGGCACCGCCCGCAAGCGCTGCGCCTCCCGTCGGTAGCCGTCTATGCGCGCCTGCCACTGAGCCTGTTCGCGGTCCAGCTGCGACAAACGGTCGGCGGCGGCCTGCCCCACCATGCCGGCGCGCAAGGCGTACAACTCCTGCTCGCCGCCACCCTTCTTCCTCAAAGCCGCCTCCGCCTCCGCCAGCGCCAGATGCTTGACCGGCTCCTGCCGCGCCGCGCGCAGCTCGGCCGGCAAAGCCGCCTCCAAGGCCTTGAGCCTAGCCGCCTTCTGCTCCGCGCTCAAACCGGCGTCGGCGGCGATGCGCAGCCGCTGGACGGTGAAGTCGTCGTAGACGTCCTCATCGCCAAACAAGCCCGCCACCTCGCTTGCAGACAAGAATTGCAGACGCAACGCCCTCATCCGCTGCAAACCCTCGGCCACGTTTCCCGCCGCCAGCTTGGTCTCGCTCAAGGCTCGCCGATAGGCGACGTAACGGTCGAACAAGGCCAAAGCCTGCCCCAAGGCCGCGGCGCCCAATTGCGATTGCAAGGCCTGCTGCACCGCCTTGCGCACCGCCGGCAAGTCCCGCTCCCCCAGCGTCGCCAACTGGTAATCGAACAAGCGCCGCAGCTCCGCGTCCACTCTCAGCGCCCCGCTCGCCTCCACGCGCGCCCGGCCATCCGCCTGGGTGCCGCGCAAGGACGGCGCCGCCGCCGGCGCGGCGACTCCGGTTTGCGCCGCCGCGTCGTCGGCTCCGGACACGCACAGCCAGCCCAGCGCGGCCAGCAGCAGCGCGCAGCCCCACCCCATCCAGGCCCGCAGCATCACAGACCCGTGTTCTTCAGGCGATTGGCCTGCTGCCGGTACAAGCTCACCGGGCTGACCTCGAACAGGCTGACCAGACCAAAGCTCTGATTAATCTCGTTGACGTGGTTCATCCGGTAGTTATCGCGGATCACCTGACCCAGATGCGCGGAGCAGGCGCTGACCAGGCCATCGGTGGGCGTGGAGCCGAAGGCCAGACCCAGCACGCCCATCGGCACCGACAGCGGATCCAGCACATTGGTGACGGTGGCCGAACCGGTCCATGAATAGTAGCGGATGCCGTTGACCTGATAATCGCCCTCGCCGCAAGCGCTGGTCGGCACCCCTTGCGGGAATTTGGCGCTGAAGGCGGAGGCTCCCGCCGTGGTCAGGGAATCCAACGCGCCCACCGGATATTGCGGCTGTCCGGTGGTGCCCGCGAAGAACTGCATCACCGCGGTCAAGGCCTTGGCCACCGCGGACGCCACCGCCTCGGACACCGATCCCGGAGGCGCAACGCCGCGCACGATGTCGGCCACCGCCGACCCCTTGTTGACCCCGCCCACCGAGGTGACCGAAGCTACCAGGTCCGGCCGTACCCCGGCCACGTAGCGCGCCGTGGGCGCGCCCTGGCTATGGCCGATCAGATTGACCTTGGCGGCGCCGGTGATGGCGATGATTTTTTGCACCTGCTGCAGCAACTGCTCGCCGCGCGCCTCATTGCTGTTCAGCGCGGACACCTCGGCCACGAACACCTGCGCGCCGTCGGCGCGCAAGGCCGCCGGCACTTGATAAAAATAATCCACTCCCAACAACTGACCGAAACCGAACAAGCCATGCACCAGCACGATGGGGTAGCGCGTCTGGGTATAGCCGCCGGCGGCGTGGGCGGCGGACAGGGGCAACAGCAGGCCCAGACACAGCAATGCTCCGTGTAACAACTTCTTCATGGTGTTTCTCCTCTAGTTGATCAATGCGGGCTGAGTATTTGCTCTTATTTGCATGCCCAAGATTGGTAATAGGAGAAAGCGGTCCAAAACACCAGAATTATTCAAACGTTTGTATTTTTACGTCACATATCAACAACAGAAAATACAAGAACTTAAAATTCAACCGTCCGAAAGATCGATAAGCGTGGGCTGGAGCAGCCGTTCGCCCCCACCAGGTCAATAAAAACAAAACGCTATATGGCGGCTGCCATATAGCGTTTTTAGTTTGATGAGCCTCAGGCCCAAGCCACAATCGACTCAGTAGTCGGACCCCAGATACAGATAGGCGGTGGGTTTGCCGCCCTTGGCGGTGCCAACGCCAAGGAAGAACGGCCCGATGATGGTGTCCGCGGCGAGGAAGACCGATCCGGCGGGAATCCAGTTAGTATCGTGCGACGAGAGGTCTTCAGCTCGCACTCGGCCCCAAATCTTGCCCAGCTCCATCGAGATACCGGCGTAAACGCCGGAGCCAATCGCCGACGGCAGGCTGGACGCTCGCCAATACAGCATCGAGCGGAAAAGGGACGAGCGATCGCCAATCAGTTCGGAGTCCTGATAACCGCTCAGATTCAAGAAGCCGCCCAGCGATCTGGGCAAGGTCTGGGCATCCTCTCTGTCGTCGAGATTCAAAGCGCCCTTGTTCTTGGCGGTCAAGCGCATCGTCACACTGCCCAGAGTCTTGACATACTCCATGGTCGTATCGTAGTTGGTCAGATTGACATCGCTGCCCCAGGATGGAATGCTCTTGGTCAACCGGCCACTAAAGAAGTAGCCAGAGCGCGGCCAGCGCGGATTGTCGAACTGATCCACCACCAAGCTGGTGCCCACCCCGGTATCCCGAAAGTTTGACGGCACCAAGCCAGGAAACCAAGATACCCGCGAGCCGAAGTGATTATCGTCCCGGTACGCGCCAATCCGCCACTCGCCGTAACGCCCCAAGGCCACGCCGCCATCCAGACGCACGCTGCCCACATCATTGTTCCACTCCGTATTTAACGAATGGTCCGCGTTATAAATCGACAAAAAATCCTGTCGATACCCAAAGGACGCCGCGCCGAACACCGGGCTGCCCTCGTACAGCGGCTGGTACCACTCGGTCTTGAACAGCTTGTTCTGGCCGATGGACACATCGTTGCGCCAGGCGCCGCCGGCGCTATTGGCGTTGCGCCATTCATGCGAAGCCAAAAAGTTGAAATTGCTCTCGCCCGGCGTCGCGCTGCTCAGATTCAGGCCGAAGCGCAGAAAGTTCGGGCCGATGCTGCGCTCCAGCGGCGACACCGTCATCACATTGCGGCCGGACACACTGTCCACGCGGTAGGTCAGCCGGTCGTAGTCGCCGCCGGCGAACACGCCGCGCAGACGGGTCTGAGCGCTGCTGATCGGCTCCACCACCGAGGAGAAAGCCAGCGATTTGGCCAGTTGCTCCGGCTTGGTGAACTGGCCGGGCTTGCCTTCCACCTGAATCTTGTCGATCAAGGGGAAGTGCGGCCGCTCCAAGCGGCGCTTCCACGCCGCGTACTCTTCTTCCGACACCGAATAGGCCGACAGCTGCTTGGCCAGAGCCTTGGCCGCCCCCTCGCCGCGCTGGGTGATTGCCTGGTGTTCGCTAAAAGAGGCCGCGGTATAACCGCTCAAATCCGGCTTGATCACCAGATCGCGCTTATCCAGCTTCCGCAACTGCTCCTTGGCGTTGCGGCTGACCATCAGATTGGAAGTCTGCGCCACCACATCGAACAGGCTGTTGATCTCTTTCGCCTTCATCAGCGGCGTGGACACGTCGACGACGATCACCCGATCGGCGCAGCGGCCTTTGACATCCTGAATCGGCAGATTGCGCGCCAGGCCGCCGTCCACCAGCAGGCGGCCATCGTCGTCTTCTATCAGGTCGAACAAGCCCGGCACCGCCATGCTGGCGCGCAGCGCGCGCGCCAGCGAGCCCTGCGCGAACACCACCGGTTCGCCAGTGGCCAAGTCGGTAGCCACCGCGCGAAACGGGATCGGCAACTGATCAAAACTGCCCACCACGCGATCACGCGTCAGCTTGTGGATGTACAGCTCGATTTCCTGCGAATTGATCGCGCTGCGCGGCACTTTCAGACCGTCCTTCTTCAAGCCGAAGGTAACGTCCAGATAGTTCTTGTAATCGTCGCGCTTGCGATCGTAGGGCACGTCCGCCCGCGTCGGCTTGCCGGAGAGCAAGGCGTCCCAATCGGCGGCGTCAAACTCGTGCTCCATCTGCGCCAAAGGCAAGCCATTTGCATAAATACCACCAATCAGGGCGCCAGCGCTGGTCCCCGCGATACAGGCGATGGGAATCCGCAAACGCTCCAGTTCCTTCAGCACCCCCAGGTGGGCGAAACCGCGCGCGCCGCCGCCGCCCAGCACCAAACCCACGCCTTGCGGCGGATACGCGCCAAGCTCTTCCCCGTTGCCTGCCCAGGCCGTTTGCGACAAAACCCCGAGCAACAGCAGCGATGTCAGCCGCTGTCGCCGATTCCAGCGATTGTTATTTGTAAGCATATGGGTAAATAATGAGAATTACCGTTTCACCCACGCCTGCGCGTGGCGTAAGATATAGCGATATGCCAATGAAAACATAATTTCCTATAAAGCCGGGCTAAATGTTTGACTTCAAATCACTAGTCAGTTCCCTACTGAACAAAAACACGACTGCCTCCGAAGTGGCGCAGTCTGCAACGCTATTAGTGCGCGACCTGCCTGAAACCGAGTATTTCGGCGCCTTGGTGGAAATCATCAAAGCCGTCGCCAAAATCAATACCGACACCGATATCTCGCTGAAAGAGCGCGTCAAGACCCTGGTCTACGTCGACGACAAGGCCAACAACATCCATCGCCAGCTGTGCCGGGACTATTTGCAGTCCAAAGGCGGCAGCAAAGGCTATCTGCCCACCATCCTCGCCTACTGGCACGAGCTGTCCTCCGCCTACCAGATCTGCCTGAGACTGTACAAAAGCCACCCCAACGCGGTGCCGGAAGACGAAATCCGCATCGTCACCATCCGCGGCCTGCATCATCAGATGCGGCTGATCGCCTGGAACTCCCTGCGCTATCTGAAGCCGGAAGGCGCCGCCTGGCAAAACGGTTTCCGCTTTTTCAGCCAGGCGGAGGAAAGCGGTTTTTCCCGGCACCCGATCAAGCTTTATCTGAACAGCCCGGACGAATTCAGCTGTGAACAACTGCTGATCCAGGCCGGCATGCTCTTCCTGGCGCAGACCGACAATATGCTGCACAAGGAGATCATCGCGGTAGACCAGTTGCTGATGATGCTGAGCCAGAGCATTCCGCTGGACAAACAGCCGCCGGTGGAAGAGCCCATCTTCGTCTACAACCTGTCGATGCCCGAACCGCCGCAAGCCATGCTGCGCGGCATGGCCGGCAAATGGCACCGCTACTGGTCCGCTTACGAGATCACCAGCCGCCTGGCGGATCTGATGTTCGATCTGGACAGGCGGATCCCTCCCGCCCTGGCGGCCATGGACGGCGGGCTGGAGCGCGAGGAATGGGCCATTCTATGCGAAAAACTGGCCATTCGCTGGTCTACCGACGGCGGCAAGTCCCTGCGCAAGTCGGAGCGCTCGCTGCACGCGTCCAACGCCCACGTCAGCATAGGCTTCGAACGCGTCGCCTATCAGGTCAAGGTTCAGGACGTGCCGACGCAGGACCCCGAGCGCGCCAGCGATTGGCGCATCAACGACATCAGTTCCACCGGCATGGGCCTCACCTTCATCGGCAAGGCGGTGGAGCAGCTGGCCATCGGCCGCGTCATCCTGGTCAAAGCGGACAATCACCCGCAGTTGCTGGGCGTGATCCGCCGCATCCTGCGCCAAAGCAACGGCACCAAGGTGGGCATAGAAATCCTCGGGCAAAACCCCGTCGGCGTATCGCTGCTGGACCCCGAGCACTCGGAATCCCCGCCCTCCACCGCCATCTACATCACCCAGCCCAACTCCCGCAAAGGCCAGCGCTACTTCCTGATGCCCAAGGCCCTGACGCTGCCGGACAAGCAATTGGTGCTGGCGGCGCAAGGCAAGTCTTACCAGATTCGCCTCAAAACCCCGCAGCACGAATACGAGGACTGCAGCCACAGCGACTTCGACACGCTGTCCAAGGTGGACTAAGCCCCGCCCTCCGCCGCGCGGCGGGCAATAAAAAACCGGCTCGCCATGGCGAGCCGGTTTTTTTACGCGAGAACCGTCCCGCTTACAAGACTTCGATGATGCCGGCGGCGCCCATGCCGGTGCCGATGCACATGGTCACCATGCCGTAGCCCTTCTGGCCGGCGTCGCGCATGCCGTGCACCAGGGTGGCGGTGCGGATGGCGCCGGTGGCGCCCAGCGGGTGACCCAGAGCGATGGCGCCGCCATGCGGGTTGACCTTGGAGGTATCCAGCTCCAGATCGCGGATCACCGCCAAAGCCTGTGCCGCAAACGCCTCGTTCAGTTCGATCCACTTCAGATCGTCCTGCTTCAGGCCCGCCTGGCTCAAAGCGGCCGGGATCGCCTCTTTCGGACCAATGCCCATGATTTCCGGCGGCACGCCCTTGACCGCGAAAGTGACGTAGCGGCCCAGCGGAGTCAGATTGAACTCCTTGAGCACGCGTTCGGACACCAGAATCACCGCGCCGGCGCCGTCGGACATCTGCGAGGAATTGCCGGCGGTGACCGAACCCTTGGCGTCGAACACCGTTTTCAGCTTGGCCAGGCCTTCCAGCGTGGTCTCGCGACGCGGGCCTTCGTCGGTGTCCAGCACGCGGGTCTTGACCGCCACTTCGCCGGTTTCCAGATTGGGCGTGCGGTAGGTCGCCTCCAGCGGCGTGATCTCGCTCTTGAACTTGCCGCCGTCGATCGCGGCCAGCGCGCGGCGGTGCGATTCCACCGCGAACGCGTCCTGGTCTTCGCGCGATACGCCCCACTGCTGCGCCACTTTTTCGGCGGTCAGGCCCATGCCGTAAGCGATGCCGTAGTTTTCATCCTTGGCGAAGATTTCCGGGTTCAGCGACACCTTGTTGCCCATCATAGGCACCAGCGACATCGACTCGGCGCCCGCGGCGATCACCACGTCGGCCTCGCCCAGGCGGATGCGGTCGGCGGCCATCTGCACCGCGTTGATGCCCGACGAGCAGTAACGGTTGATGGTAATGCCGCCCACGGTATTGGGCAGGCCGGCCAGCAACACGCCGATGCGCGCCATGTTCAAACCCTGTTCCGCTTCCGGGAAGGCGCAGCCCACCACGCAGTCGGAAATCAGCTTCGGATCCAGATTAGGCACCTGGGCCAGCGCGCCGGTGATCACGTGCGCCAGCATATCGTCCGGACGCACATGACGCATCATGCCGCGCGGCGCCTTGCCCACCGGCGTGCGGGTGACGGCGACGATGTAAGCTTCTTGTACTTGTTTGCTCATTTTGATTCTCCTGTCGGCGGCCTGACCCGCGCTCCGGCGATCAGGCTGCCTTTCATCTGGCTATTGGCCGTGCTTGCGGGAGGATTCGTCGCGAGCGGGCCGAGATCGAAGCGAGAAGCGCAGCCGTACATGCGGTACGGCGAGCATCGCAGCATTCGATATCGGCGCGCGCAGCAGAATCACCCCCAAGCACTTAGTTGCGCAGCGGCTTGCCGGTGGTCAACATATTGGCGATGCGATCCTGGGTCTTGGAGTTTTTCAGCAAGGTCATGAAGGCCTTGCGCTCCAGATCCAGAATCCACTGCTCGTTGACCAGGGTGCCGGCTTCGACGTCGCCGCCGGTCATCACGTCGGCGATCAGGCCGGCGATGAAGAAGTCATGCTTGGAAATGAAGTTGCCTTCCAGCATGTTCACCAACTGGCCCTTGATGGACGCGGCGCCGCTGCGGCCGGCCACCGGGAAGCCCTTGACCTTGAGCGGCGGACGGTAGCCGGCTTCGGCCAGAGCGATCGCCTGCTGTTTGGCCACGTGCAACAGCTCGTAAGCGTTGAACACCACCGGGTCGCCGTTGCGGAAGAAGCCGATTTCCTGCGCTTCGAAGCCGCTGGTGGCCACTTTGGCGGTGGCGATGGCCATGAAGTAGTCCTTCAGCGCGGCCAGCACGTCGCCGCGCGCCTCCTGAGCGGCGCGCAGGGCGAATTCTTTGCAGCCGCCACCGCCCGGCAGCAGGCCGACGCCCACTTCCACCAGGCCGACATAGGACTCCAGCGCCGCCACGGTCTTGTCGCAGTGCATGGCGAATTCGCAGCCGCCGCCGAACACATAGCCCTGGGTCGCCGCCACCGTCGGCACCTGGCAATAGCGCAGGCGCATCGAGGTTTCCTGGAAGCGGCGCACCGTCGCGTCGATCGCGTCCCAATCGCCCATCATGAAGGCCGGCATCATAGACTGCAGATCGGCGCCGACGGAGAACGGCTCCTCGGTCTGCCAGATCACCAGGCCCTTGAAGCGGTCTTCAGCGATGTCGACGGCCTTGTTCAGACCCTCGATCACGGCCGGGCCGATCGCATGCGCCTTGGACTTGAACGACACCACCAACACTTCGTCGCCAGTAGTGAAGGCGCGCACGCCCTCGTTTTCGAACACGGTTTCGCCCAGCGGCGCCGCCGCCTCGCCCAGCACCTTGGCAGGCGCCAGCTGACGCTGGTACACGTCCAGCGTGGAGCGGCCCACCAGCTTGTTGCCGGCCGGATCGTAAGAACCTTCGGCGAAGTGCACGCCGGCGCGGTCGCCCTGCAGCACCCAGGCCGGCAGCGCGGCGGCGCTCAGCGCCTTGCCGGCTTTCACGTCCTCGTCCAACCACTTGGCCACTTGCTGCCAGCCGGCGGCCTGCCAGGTTTCAAACGGACCCACGCTCCAGCCGAAGCCCCAGCGGATGGCGAAGTCGACGTCGCGCGCGCTATTGGCGATATCGGCCAGATGGTGGGAAATGTAATGGAACACATCGCGGAAACATGCCCACAGGAATTGCGCCTGCGGATGGCTGCTCTCGCGCAGTTTCTGGAATTTTTCCGCCGGATTGGCGATCTTCAGGATTTCCTTGACCGCGTCGTCGCCCTTCTCGCCGGAGCCGACGTACTCGCCCTTGGCCGGGTCCAGCACCAACATGCGCTTGCCGTCTTTCTTATAGATGCCGGCCTTGGTCTTGGCGCCCAGCGCGCCGGCGGCGATCAGCTTCTGCATCCATTCCGGAGTCTGGAACAGGCCGTGCCACGGGTCTTGCGGCAGGGTGTCCTGCATGGTTTTGACCACGTGGGCGAAAGTGTCCAGACCCACCACGTCGGCGGTGCGGAAGGTGGCCGATTTAGGGCGTCCCAGACGCGGACCGGTCAGGTCGTCCACCACGTCGAAGCGGATGCCGAACTTGTCGGCGTTGGCGATGGTGGCCAGCATCGAGAATACGCCGATGCGGTTGGCGACGAAGTTGGGGGTGTCCTTGGCGCGAACTACGCCCTTGCCCAGGCTGGACACCAGGAAGCGCTCCAGATTATCCAGGATGTGCGCGTCCGAGGTCAGGCAGGGAATGATTTCCACCAGATGCATATAGCGCGGCGGATTGAAGAAATGCACGCCGCAGAAACGCGGGCGCACATTGTCCGGGCAGCTTTGCGCCAGCGTGTTGATCGACAGGCCGGACGTATTGGTGGCGAAAATGGTGTGTTCGCCCAGGTGCGGAGCCACTTTGTGGTACAGATCCGCTTTCCAGTCCATGCGCTCGGCGATGGCTTCGATCACCAGGTCGCAATCCTTCAAGAGGTGCAGGTGGTCGTCGTAGTTGGCCGGCTGAATGTGGTTGACGGCATCCTTATTGGCCAAGGGAGCCGGCTTCTGCTTTTTCAAGCCTTCCAGCGCCTTGAGCACGATGCCGTTCTTGTCGCCTTCCTTGGCGGGCAAGTCGAACAGGATGGTCGGAACTTTGGCATTCACCAGATGGGCGGCGATTTGAGCCCCCATCACGCCAGCGCCTAACACGGCTACCTTGCGTACGTTGAACTTGGTTTGAGACATGGTTTCCTCGTTTTGTTGAAACACAACATGAGACAGGCCCCTCTCGCCTGCTCAGCCTGCCTCAAGGACGGGCGTTGTTCGTCCTTGCGCTGAGTCGGCGGCGCGCCGCCGCTGCAGCCGGCACAACTCGGCCGGCCGGGAGAATGATTATGATGAAGCCCGGCCCGCCCGGAAGCCTGGCGAGAGATGGTTTCCCCACCGCCGCGGACATCCGTCAATCTACTGAAAAACCGCGCCGGCAGCCACTATCGCGGCGGATCAAGCGCAGCTGGAAAAGATCTGCATTGAAAAATATCAAACACTCGCTTTTCTCTCAAATAAGTCTAACCCAATTTGGGCAAAAAAACAGGGGGTTCATGGAAAAATAGAGAGAGAAAACAAGCGGAAAAACCGGCGCGGCGCAAACGCAAAAACCGGGCGAGCGCCACCGCGCCCGCCCGACCTGAAATCCGCGCGCCCAACGGCGCCGATTCAATTAAAACCGATAGTTGTACTGCAGACCGATCAGTTGCAGATAGGTCTTGTAGCTGCCTTTGACCGTGCCGCCGTTGCCGGTGCAAGCTGCGCCTGTCGGGCTCTTGCCAGTCGGACTGCAGCCGTCGGTATAGTTCACATTGGCATTGGTAAAGTTGATGAAGCTATAGGCGACGTCGATCGAGCTTTGCTTGTTGAACTTGTAGTTGGCACCCAGCGACAACCACAGACGATCGCTGTCCGGCAGCGCCGGATGACGATCTTTGTCGGACTGCAGCGGCGATTGCTCCCAGGCCACGCCGCCGCGGAACAGCCAGGCATCGCTGTACTGGTAGTTGGCGCCCAAGGACACGCGCCAGGTATCGCGCCAGTTTTGGTGGATCACCATATCACCCTGAGCGGTACCGCCCACAGTGGACTGCTGGATCACGATGTCCTTCATTTGCGAGTTGGCCACCCAGGTCACATCGCCCATCACCGCCCATTTCGGGTTCAACTGATGGAAGAAGTTGGCCGATGCGGTTTCCGGCGTCGTGACATCGACCCTGGCGGAGGCATTTGGATGCTTCAGTTTTGCCAAAGCACTCCCCGGATACACCCCTGCCGGCAGGCCAGGAAGCCCGGGCGACGTAATCGTCCCTTGAACATTATTAAACGTCCAAGTGGATGTTCCTGACAAAGTATGCTTAATGCTCGACCGATACGCTAAGCCAAACCGGGTATTCTCATTCAGATTGAACATATAACCAATGTTCCAACCGAAACCCCAATCATCACCCTGCACATCGGCAAGACCATCCCCTCGGATTCCCGCAGCCAACGGACCAAAAGTCTGTTTCAGACCAGAGGTCGCATCCGCCATCTGCTGCAGCTTAGCGTCCATATACTGCGCGGAGAGACCGAAGCCGAAGGAATGACGGTCATCCAGTTTGAACGACATCGAAGGATTGAAGTTGAAGGACTGCAGATTCACGCTCTTCAAGGCATAACGGCCGGCCCAGTCGAAACCATAGTCCAACTTGGCGCCATAGGGCACGAACACACCCAAGCCCAGATTGATCTTGTCGTTCAGCTTGTGCGACAGGTAAAAGTTGGGCGCCGCCACGGCCTTGGGTGCAAAGGAACCGCCATTGCCGCCGCCGGTAGACTGCCCAAGAACGTTGGTGGAACCGTTATCGGTGTACTCGGAATGCGGCACGACCAAGGTCGCGCCGCCGGAAAACTGCGTACCCTCCAGCCGGGACAGACCGGCCGGGTTGGCGAAAATAGTGGAAGGATCGTTGGCCTCGGCGCCGTTGGCATGCGCCGTGCCCTGGCCGGACACGCTCTGCGAACCAAACTGATAACCCGAGGCCACGGCCTGGGTGGACATTAGACCGAATGTTGCGCCCATGACCATCACGGACAGGCTGAGGTGCTTGAGTTTCATGTTCTCCCTCTCTCTTTGGCGTTGCTATAGTGTTCTTAGGTGTTAGATGACCAATAACAAGCACTGGTCATATTTGATGCTACCAGAGAATTAGAGCAATTCCACAAGGTTTTGGAGTGTTTGTTCCAAACAAACGTTTAATGAGACATTTCTGCAACAAGCACGCAAAAAAGCATGGAAATGCGCTAAATAACACCTAAAAGACGCGATTTTCCATCGCAATCCACCGCCACATAGGTGGCCACCACTTCGGTGATCGCCTCGTGCGAGCCATCGATACGCTCCGCTTCGACGGTGATTTTCAGGGTGATGGATTTCTGGCCTATTCTCAGCCGTTCCACATAAAGGTCCACCACGTCGCCCAGCAGGATGGGCGCGGCGAATTGAAAGGTGTTGACCGCCACCGTGGTCACCGGGCCGCGCGACAGGCGCTCGGCGTCAAGGCTGCCGGCCATGTCGATCTGATTCATCAGCCAACCGGCCTGGACTCGGCCGTAAGCGTTGGTGCTGGTTGGCAGCGCGCGCACGCGCAGCGTGGGAATCCGGACTTCAGGGCGGTCCATGCTCACTCCTTTGTTCTTGTTCATCGCTCGATCTTGGCGACTTTTCATCATTTCACGCCAGCGGCCGTCTGCCAGCCGCTGGCGTGAAATGCCGGGACGGATCCCGGCAAATCTTACCCCTTACGCTCAGAAGATCAAGCGTTGCAGCAGCTTATCGTCATGTTGCTCCAGCATCTTGTCGAAATCGTCCACCATGATCACGTCGCGCTTGAGCTTGCGCGCGCGGCTGACGGCGTCGAACTCGGCCTGATTGAGCAAACCGGCCGCCAAGGCTTCCGCCAGACGCTCTCTCGCGGTGACAGAAACAAACTTGCCGTCGCGCGCCAGCTTGCGCAGCTTCTGCTCCAGCGGCTCGGTGGCCAGCACCGCCTCCAGCGCGTGCGCCAGCACGCCCACCGCATCGGTTTCCTCCTTGGGCAGATACATGCCGCGCGTCAGCCGCTCGCGGGTCGCGCCCGGCTCCATCATCGCGCGCGCCACCTGGGTGCCGACGCGGTCGGACGCCGGCTTGAGCGTCAGGCCCCACGGGAAGATCAGCTTGCGCAGCACCGCCGCCAGCATGCGGCTGGGCAAGTTGGCCAGGAAGCCGTCCATCGCCTGCTGCACATCGTACAAGGCGTTTTCCACCGACCATTGCAACACCGCCAGGTCTTCCTTGGGCGCGCCGTCGCGCTCGAAACGCTTCAGGCAGGCGGAGGCGATGTAAAGACCGGACAGCATGTCGCCCAGACGCGCGGACAGCTTCTCGCGGAACTTCAGGCTGCCGCCCAGGCTGAACATCGCCATATCGGACAGCAAGGCGAAGGCGCTGGAGAAACGGGTCAGCCGGCGATAGTAGACGCCGACTTCGCCGCCGCGCGGCGCGCCGACGAAACGGGCGCCGCTCAGACCCAGCCACAGCGAACGCACCACATTGCTGATCACGAAGTTGATGTGACCGGTAATGGCGGCGTCGAATTCCTTGCCGTCGTCGGTCATCGCCGCCTTCATTTCGCGCAGCACGAAGGGATGGCAGCGGATCGCGCCCTGGCCGTAGATAATCATCGAACGGGTCAGGATGTTGGCGCCTTCCACAGTGATGCCGATCGGAATCGCCTGATAGGCGCGCGCCAGATAGTTGCGCGGCCCCAGCACCACAGCCTTGCCGCCATGGATGTCCATCGCGTCGTTGATGGCTTTGCGCATGCGCTCGGTGTTGTGGTACTTGAGGATGGCGGACAGCACCGACGGCTTCTCGCCGGTATCGAGACCGGTCAAGGCCAGGTCCTGCGAGGCCTCCATCTGATAGGTGTAGCCGCCGATGCGCGCCATCGCCTCATCCACGCCCTCGAACTTGCCGATGGGCAGGCCGAACTGATCGCGGATGCGCGCGTAAGCGCCGGTGACGAAGGTACTCATCTTGCCGGAAGCCACCGACATCGCCGGCAAGGAAATGCAGCGACCCACCGACAAGCACTCAACCAGCATGCGCCAGCCCTGGCCGGCGAATTCGCGGCCGCCGATGATCCAGTCCAGCGGAATGAACACGTCCTTGCCCCAGGTCGGGCCGTTCATGAAGGCGGCGCCGCCCGGGAAGTGGCGACGACCGATGGCCACGCCCTCGTGTTCGGTGGGCACCAGCGCGCAGGTGATGCCCAGGTCTTCTTTATCGCCCAGCAGATGCTCGGGATCGTACATCTTGAACGCCAGGCCCAGGATGGTGGCCACCGGGGCCAAGGTGATCCAGCGCTTTTCCCAGCTGACGCGCAGGCCCAGCACGTCGTCGAAACGCTCGCCGGTGCGCGGATGGGTGTAGGAACCGCGGCAGACGATGCCGTAGTCGGGAATGCTGCCGGCGTCCGAGCCCGCATAGGGGCTGGTCAGCGCGAAGCAGGGAATCTCCAGACCCTTGGCCAGGCGCGGCAGATAATAATCCTTCTGCTCCTCGGTGCCGTAGTGCTGCAGCAATTCGCCCGGCCCCAGAGAGTTGGGCACCATCACCGATACCGCGGCGGTGCCGCCGCGGGTGGCGATCTTGGTGACCACTTTGGCGTGAGCGTAGTTGGAGAACTCCAGACCGCCGTACTGCTTTTTGACGATCATGCCCAGGAAGCCGTTGTCCTTGATGAATTGCCACACTTCCGGCGGCAGATCCTTCAGCTCGTGGGTGATCTTCCAATCGTCAATCATCGCGCACAGCTGTTCGGTGGGGCCGTCGATGAAGGCCTGTTCTTCCGGCGTCAGCTTGGGATCGGGAAAGGACAGCAGGCGGTTCCAGTCCGGCTTGCCGGAGAACAGGTCGCGATCCCACCAGACCGTGCCGGCGTTGATGGCTTCCTGCTCGGTCTGGGACATCGCCGGCGTGATTTTCTTGAACACGCCGAACACCGGGCCGGTGAACACGGCGCGGCGCAAGGGCGGAAGATTGAGAACGGCGGCGATCACCGCGAAAACAGCCCAGGCCGCTGGCGGCAGCGGGCAATGGAAGACGAACTGGAGCGCGGCTAGCCAGGCGGCCAGCCCCACGGTCCAGGCCAGAACAGGCGCGCGGAAATACGCCAGCGCGCCCAGCAGCACGACCAGAACAACGGCAGATATCATTTTGTTTTACCCTCGTGTTGACCCTTCCATTCCGGCGGCAACAGCAAGGGACGCGGCCTTGGTCGACGCGTCCTGCCCTGCGCTCCGGAATCAGCCTTCCATGGGCGCGACCAGGCCAGCCATGACAAAGGGCACGAGGTATTTGACAATCATGTCCGGATCCCGCGCGCTGACGATCTGACTGCGAGTGAAGATCTTCAGCACATCGTTGCCGGCGAAGGCGTTGAACATGACGCTGAACGCAAGATGCATTCTCCAGGCCAACTGCTCCGTGTCCAGCAAGGGCAAGGCGCGCTGAAACGCGCGACTGTAACGCTGGACGAACACGCTGTACTGCTGGGAGATGGTTTCGCGCAACAGGCGGTGGTTCTCCACCAAGGTGCGCGACAACAGGCGCACGAACATCGCCCCGCCGCGCGACGGGTCCTTGGACAGCGACAGGCAGGGCCGTATGAACGACAGCACCAAGCCTTCCACCGACAGTTTCTCCTCCGAGGCCTCCGCCTCCAGCTTGTCCAGTTCCGCCAGGCAGTCCGCTATCAGCGGGGCCAGTCTGCGCATGAACACGGACTCGAACAACGCGTCCTTGGAGCCGAAGTGGTAATTCACCGCGGCCAGGTTTACCTCGGCTTGCTGGGTGATCATGCGCAGCGAGGTCGCTTCGAAACCGTGCTCCACAAACAAGCGTTCTGCAACGTCCAGAATGCGGGTGGCGGTATCGGGGCGGCTTGCTTCCATGTTCTCCAGTGCCTTTTTTGTATTTGCTGGTTTTATGGTCTTGCTCATTTCAGCTTTCGAACAAGCGTTTCAAACTTACGTTTTAATTTGACGAATGTCAAGACATGTCTCGACGGCGCTCGGGCCAAACTCTCAGGGCGGCAACAAAAGCGGCAGTCCGTATTTTAGACTGCCGTTTGAATGAAACACATGTTGAAAGCGTTTAGTCAAGGCCGCGCGCCAAATCCCGCTTCAGATCCTCGACATGCTCCAGGCCCACCGCCACCCGCAACAGGCCTTCGACGATGCCGGCCTTGGACCTGGCTTCCGGCGTGATGCGGGCGTGGGTGGTGGACGCGGGATGCGTAATGGTGGACTTGACGTCGCCCAGATTGGCGGTGCGGGAAATCAGCTGGACCCGGTCCACCACGCGCCAGGCCTCGGCCCTGCCCCCCTTGACCACGAAGGACACCACCGCGCCGCCGCCGCTTTGCTGACGCAAGGCCAGTTCATATTGCGGATGGCTGGCCAGCCCTGGATAAAACATCCGCTCCACCGCAGGCTGCGCTTCCAACCAGCGCGCCAACTCCAGCGCGTTGGCGCTGTGCTTTTCCATCCGCAGATGCAGGGTTTCCATGCCGGAGAGCAAAGCCCAGGCGTTGAACGGCGCCAAGGTGGGGCCGGCGGTGCGCACGTGCAGGTAGATCTGTTCGATCAGCGCGTCGCGGCCCACCACCGCGCCGCCCATCACCCGGCCATGGCCGTCCAGGTATTTGGTGGCGGAGTGCATCACCAGGTCCGCGCCCAGTTTCAGCGGCTGCTGCAAGGCCGGGGAACAGAAGCTGTTGTCCACCACCAGCAGGGCCTCATGCTGATGGGCAATAGCCGCGATGGCGGCGATGTCGGCGATTTCCGTCAGAGGATTGGACGGCGTTTCCAGAAACAACAAACGGGTATTGGGCCGCGCCGCGTCGCGCCAGGCTTGCAGGTCGGTGGCGTCGACAAAGGTGGTTTCCACGCCGAACTTGGCCAATAGGCCGGCAAACAGATTGGTGGTGGAACCGAACAGGCTTTGCGAGGACAGGATGTGATCGCCGGCCTTGAGCAGACTCATCATGATGGCCTGGATCGCCGCCATGCCGGTGGCGGTGGCGATGGCGCGCTCGCCGCCCTCCATCAGCGCCAGCCGCTGCTGAAAGGCCGCGACGGTGGGATTGGTGAAGCGGGAATAGGTGTAGCCGTCCAGTTCGCCCAGGAACATGGCCGCGGCCTGTTCCGCCGAATCGTAGGTGAAGCTGGAAGTCAGATGCAGGCTTTGGCTGTGCTCGCGATAATCGCTGATTTCGCGGCCGCCGCGGATTGCCTGGGTTTCCGGGTGCCAACAGGCTTGTTCGGTATTGTCGGATGCCATTGATGTTTCTCTGCGGGTGCTTCTAAGAATTTGTTCACGATCGGCTGCGCGTCATGAGACCTGGCGCGGCGAATACTGCTTCGAGAGGCTCATGCGCCGTGCGCACACTCCGCTTTCCCTGCCGCAAGGCCTTGTCTCGCCTTGCCTCGCGGGAGCATGAACAGGCGCCAAGGATAAGACCAACGGCCATATTGCCTGAAAATCCGCGGTTTGCTAAATGCCTGCCGGGCATAAAGCCGCCGGCCCGGCGGCATTAGCGCCAGCCGGCGACGGCGGCCGGCTCACTCGATCAGCAGCATATGCGCGCGCACCCAGTCGCGATCCGCCGCCTCGAAGTGCCACCACTCGGTGGCGATGCCGTTGAAGCCGGCCTGGCTCATGCAATGGCGCAACAGCTGACGGTTGGCCACTTGCGC
Organism: Chromobacterium sp. Beijing; assembly: GCF_021496765.1. Taxonomy (NCBI): domain Bacteria; kingdom Pseudomonadati; phylum Pseudomonadota; class Betaproteobacteria; order Neisseriales; family Chromobacteriaceae; genus Chromobacterium; species Chromobacterium sp. Beijing. The sequence continues at coordinate 1,178,297 of NZ_CP053750.1, read as the reverse complement.
CTCGCTCAGCCTGCCGGTCCGCAGCAGCTCCGCCTCGCGCTGCGGCTGCGCCCGTTCGGTGAAGTCGTCGAAACCGGTGCCCATGTCCAGTTCGCCCCCGTCGGCATCCTCCACGCTCAGGTCCACCGCCATGCCGAAGCTGTGGATCGAACCGCGCGCCGGGTCGGCGACGTAGATGCGCTGCGGCGTGTCCTTGACGATGTCCCACAGCACCCGCTGCACCCGCCCCGGCCTCAGCGCGTCGAAAACCAGCAAATGGAAGCCGGGACGCAGCCGGCGCAGCTCGCGCGCGGCCATGGCCAGGCCTTCGGCCGCACGGCGGTGCAATAAGGCGGGCGCCGCCTCGCCGTAAAGGTTTCGCCCCACGAAATTGTTGGCGCAGGCATAGCGCAGGTCCAGTCTCACCCCGTCGATGTCCGCTATCGACAGGTATTCCGGATGCGCCGCCAAGTCCTCCATCCCGATCACCGCTTTCATGCTCGCCTCGCTTCCCTCATCCATCCCCCGGCCCTCACTCCCCCGCCATCTCCCCCGCCATCTCCCGCGCCAGCCGCTCGGCACTGCCCAGGGCCAAGGTGAAGCCCAAGGCGCCGTGTCCCAGATTCAGCCACAGATTGGCCGGTCCGCCGGGCGCGCGGCCTATCAAGGGCACCCCGTCCGGCGTCGCCGGCCTCAAACCGGCCCATTCCGCCGCCTGTTCCAGGCGGCCCGCCCGCGGCCAATCTCGCATCACCTGCCGGCGCAAGCCGGCCACGCGCCGCGGGTCCGGGCTTTCGTCATAGCCGACCAGATCCGCCGCCGCCGCCACCCGCAGACGGCCGCCTATCGGCGCGTACAAGATCTTGCGCTCGAAATCGGTGACGCTGAGCGCGGGCAAACCCTCGCCCGCCGGCATGTCCAGGCTATAGCCCTTCAGCGGGTAGAGCGGCAGCCGCAGGCCCAGTTTGCGCGCCAGCCCCGCGCCGCCGACGCCGGCGGCCAGCACCAGATGCCGGCAAGGCAGAGCGCCTCCGGGCAGCCAAACTTGCCGCACCCGCCCCTGGGCCAGTTCGAAGCCTACGACCTCCTCGCCGAAGCGGAACTCTACGTCCAGACCCTCGTCGCGCATTCTTCGCTGCATGGCCAGGCAGAACAGCCGGCAATCCGCCACCTCCTCGTCCGGGGTATGCACCCCGCCGGCCAGCGGCCCGCTCAAGCCGGCCAAGGCCGGCTCCAGCGCGCGGCAGGCGTCCGCGTCCAGCAAGCGCTGGCGCGCGCCCAGCTCGCTCAAGGCCGCCATGCCCTGTCGCGCATGCTCCAGCGCCGCTGCGCCGCGGTACAGCACCAGCTTGCCGTTGCGCCGCCAGGCGAAACCGTCCAAGCCTTCCGCGCGCAGCGCGTCCAACTGCTGGCGGCTGCTTTGCGCCAAACGCCACAATTGGGCGCTGCCGGCGCGGTTGGCCTCGCGGTTGCAGGCGCGGTAGAAGCGCCACAGCCATTGCCACTGGGCCGCGTCCCAACGCGGGCGCAAACGCATCGGCGCGTCCGCGCTCAGCAGCCAGGCCAGCGCCTTGGCCGGCACCCCGGCGTCGGCCAGCGGCGCCACATAGCTGTAGCTTAGCTGGCCGCCGTTGGCGTGGCTGGCGCCGGCCGCCGCCTCGCCGCGCCGTTCCAGCACCGTGACCGGCCAGCCCGCCCGCGCCAGCCGCCACGCGCTGCACAGTCCAATCACGCCGGCGCCCACGATCAGCACCCTCGCCTCGTCCATTCCGCCCCCTCGCAAAGTCCGTCAAACCGCAAAGCCGGCTTTCGACGCCGGGAACCAATCGCCAAGACCTTGGACCGACAGCGGTAGATGACGGACAATTCGCCTGCCGCGAACAAGAACTCAGGATAGCGTAAATGACAAAATCGATCCTCTCCCTTTCCCTGTTGCTGGCCGGCGCGCTGCCCGCCGCCGCGCTGGCGGCCAAGCCCCTGGTCTTTTGCGCGGAAGCCGCGCCGGAAGGCTTCGACCCGGCGATGTGGGACACCGCCTCCACCTACAACATCGTCAAGCCCGTCTTTCAGGGTCTGACCGAATTCAAACGCGGCGGCGTGGCGCTGCGCCCTGGGCTGGCGGAAAGCTGGAGCGTGTCGGCGGACGGACTGGAATACACTTTCAAGCTGCGCCGCGGCGTCAAATTCCATCAAACCGATTACTTCAAGCCCAGCCGCGACTTCTCCGCCGACGACGTGGTTTTCACCGTCAACCGCTGGATCCGGCCGGAGCTGCCGTTCAACCAAGCGCTCAAGACCCCGCTGACCGGCCCGGACGGCTACGGCCTGGTCAAGCTGATAGACTCGGTGCAAAAGCTGGACCCGAGCACCGTCAAGATCCGGCTGAAGGAACGCAACGCCACCTTCCTGACCTTCTTCGCGATGGGTTTCGCCGGCATGCAGTCAGCGGAGTACGCCCAGCAGTTGCTGCAGGCCGGCAAGCCCGCGCAGATCAATCTGCAGCCCATAGGCACCGGCCCCTACCGCTTCAAGAGCTACGCCAAGGACTCGACCGTGCGCTACGAGGCCAACCCCCAGTACTGGGGCGCGCCGCAGAAAACCCGCAGCCTGATTTTCGCCATCGTCACCGATCCTCAAGTGCGCATCCAGAAACTGAAAGCCAATGAATGCCAGGTGGCCGCGGCGGTGCGCGAGGCCGATCTGGACACCTTGAACGCCGATAAGAACATCAAGATCGCCGCCACCGGCGCCAGCAACATCTCCTATCTGGCCTACAATCTGAAACGGCCGCAATTCGCCAAGCGCGAAGTGCGCGTGGCGCTGGACATCGCCATCAATCGCGACGCCCTGTTCAAGGCGATGTTCCCCAAGGGCGGCGCCACCCAGGCGGTCAACCCCTATCCGCCGTCCACCTGGAGCTGGAACCCCAAAACCCGCAATGAATACAACCCGGCCAAGGCCAAGGCGCTGCTCGCCCAGGCCGGCTACCCCAACGGCTTCGCCCTCGATCTGTGGGCGCTGCCGGTGCAAAGACCGACCAACCCCAACGGCAAGCTGATGGCGCAGATGATCCAGCAGGATTGGGCCAGGATAGGCGTCAAGGCCAATATTCGATCCTACGAATGGGGCGAATACCTGAAACGCGCCGCCGCCGGCGAACACGATGTCTATATGTCCGGCCTGACCAGCAACTCCGGCGATCCGGACGATTTCCTGTGGAACTCGCTGTCCTGCAGCGTCAGCAAGGGCGGCCAGCGCTTTTGCAACCCCGAGTTCGACAAGCTGCTGCTGCTGGGCCGGCAGGCCACCGAGCAGAAGCAACGCGCCCAGTACTATTTGAAAGCCCAGGAGATTTTCAAATACGAGCGCCCCTGGATCACCATGGCCCATTCCCGCATTTACATTCCGCTGCGCAACAATGTGCAGGGTTTCGTGATGAATCCCAACGGCTCTTTCGACTTCGAGGACGTATGGCTCAAATAAACCCAAGCTGGCCGCCCTATTTCGTCAGCCACCGTTATCAGGGCTTGCGGGCCGGCCCCCGCCTGATCGTCACCGCCGCCGTGCACGGCAACGAGGGCTGCGGCACGCTCGCCGTCCGCCGGCTGATGGCGGAGCTGGAACAAGGCGCGCTGGCCTTGCGCGCCGGCCGGCTGACCCTGGTCCCGGTGAGCAATCCGCTGGCCTTTCAGTTGGGCCAGCGCGGCGGCGAACGCAATCTGAACCGCCATCTCGCCCCCAGCGACGCGCCGCGCGATTACGAAGACCATGTCGCCAACTGGCTATGTCCGCTGCTGGCTGAGCACGAGGTTTTGCTGGACTTGCACTCCTTCCAGTCCCAGGGCCAGGCTTTCGTGTTCCTGGGACCGCGCGACAACGCCGGCGAGCTGGAGCCCTTCGCCCTGGCCGCGCAAGAAGAAGCGCTGGCGCAAAGGCTGGGCGTGGCCCGCGCGGTGGACGGCTGGCTCGCCACTTACGCGCTGGGCGTGAACCGACGCGGCAAGGCCTCGGACGGCGACGTCCGCTACGGCGTCGGCACCACCGAGTACATGCGCCAACAAGGCGGCTGGGCGCTGACGCTGGAGTGCGGCCAGCACGACGACCCGGCCGCGCCGAGCGTCGCCTACCAGGCCATCGTCAACACCTTGGCTCATCTGGGCATGTTGGACGCGCCGCCGCCCGCGGCCGGCCCCTTGGAGGCGCTCAGCCTGTACGAGGTGGTGGACAAGCTCGACGACGGAGACCGCTTCGCTCGCGACTGGACCAGCTTCGACCCGGTGAGCCGAGGCGAGCTGATAGGCTGGCGCGCCGACGGCAGCCCGGTAACGGCGCTGGACGACGGCCGCATCGTCTTCCCCAACCCCCGCAGCCCTAGCGGCCAGGAGTGGTTCTATCTGGCCCGGGCGTCCTCCCGCTTTTGAGAAGCTGTTGACGATCCGCCGCGCGCAGCGAGGCGCGGCCACCGCTTCGGAATGCTCATGCGCCGCATGAGCATTTCACTTTCCAAGACCGGCTCCCAGCGCCATTCTGCACGACTCAGCATTTCCACTTAAGTATTTGTTTTTCATAAAAACCGCCATTTAGGCCAGCACGCCCCCCATCCCAACTGCTACACCGATAAGCACTGCCGCGCGGCCGGCAGCCGCTACCGCGCCCGGTCGTCCCTGGCCGTGCGTCCACCTCAAATCATTCAGCGCAAGGAAGTGAACACCATGAGCCATCTTCCCACGCATCAAACGCTGCCTTATGGCGTCGCCATTCATCAGGCGATCGCCGAAGGCAACCTGGCGCAGATGAAAACCTTGCTGGAGCAAGGCGAACAGCATCTGCACCAATACGGCGATCTGCACGCCGCCATTGAGCAATTGAAGCTGGAAATCACTCGTCTGGAACGGCGCTGAGCGCCGCGCAGCCCGAGGCATCCCTCACCTTTAGTTTTGGAGGTCTTATGTCAGGCAATACTCAGACTGAAATCGGATTGTTCCCCGTCAGCTACCTCATCGGCAACGATCTGGCGGGCGCGCCGACGCTGCTCTTGAACCTGCTGGTGGCGCCCCCCACCCACTCGGTGACCGGCAGCGCCCACGTCGTCAACCAAAGCCTCCACCCGCCGCTAAACCTGCACTCCCATGTTCACGGCCAATACGCCTACCTGGGCGTGGTGCCGACCAGCGAGGGCCGCATCCTGATCTCCGCCCAAGGCCACAACGGCAACACCACCAACTTCAAATTGCACCTGGTGCTCAGCCACGACTGGAAAAAGGGCATCGCCAATTACAGCTATCTCGACGGCTCCACATGGGTGGAAGTGGACAATGTGCCGGCCAAGCTGAACCCGGAACTGAAATCCCGCTATTTCCCGCTGCCGCTGGAACCCGGCCCGGTGATCCTGCCCAATCCGCCCATCATGGCCCTGTACGGCGTGCCGATCCAAAGCGCCATCGCCAGCGGCGACCTGGCCCATATGAAAACCCTGGCCGCTTACGCCAAACAGCAGCTGGACGCCCAGCCGCAACTGCGCAAGGAACTGGATGCGCTGAAGGCGGAAATCACCAAGCTGGACCGCAAATAAGCAGGCGCTCGCGCCGATACCTTCCCATTCGTCAAGGAGTGCTCCATGTCAGCAACAGGATTGTTCCATGTCCGTTACCTCATTTCCCAACCGGTGCTGGGCGCGCCGGTCCTGACCCTGGACTTGCTGGTCGACACGCCGCAGAAAAAGATCAGCGGCCACGCCAGCATCACCCAGAGCGTCAGTCCGCCGCTGCAGTTCCAGGCCAATGTCTGGGGCCATTACAGCCAGGCCAAGCTGGACCCGTCGGCCGAGCATCACATCGTGCTGTCGCTGGACGGCAGCCCCAGTTCGCCCAATAGCCAGATCGCCGAAACCTTCCATCTGCAAGGCATCCTCGATCAGGACTGGCAGGACGGCCACGCCAGCTACCGCTTCTTCTACCAGGAAGCCTGGCACACCGTCGCGCACGCCATCGTCACCGAAGCGCCGGCCGTGCACCCGGAGCCGCGCGCCGGCAGCAAGCCCTATCCGCACCCCATCCCGCTGTACGCCGCCGCGCTGCAACAATCGCGCGTCAGCAGCAATCTGGCGCAGATGAAGTCCTTGGCCGGCCAGGCGGAAGAGCAGCTGAAGCAGCACGACAATATCGAGGCCGCGCTGAAGCAGCTGCATGCTGAAATCGCCCGCCTCGAAGGCCGGCACTAAACCGCCCCGCCTCATCCGCGCTTGTTCAAAGCCCAGGAGCGCCCGCCGGGCGCTCCTCGCCCTCTCTCAAGGACCCGCCCATGCTAGACGACAGCCCCGCCGTCCGCCCGGCACGCTATCTGGACGACGAAGACTTCAAGCGCTACGTCCCGGTGCACGTGGTTTGGGAAATCACCCTGGCCTGCGATCTGAAATGCCTGCACTGCGGCTCCCGCGCCGGCCACCGCCGCCCCAACGAGCTGTCCACCGCCGAATGCCTGGAAGTGATAGACGCGCTGGCGGCGCTGGGCACCCGCGAAATCACCTTGATCGGCGGCGAGGCCTATCTGCGCAAGGACTGGACCCAGCTGATCCGCGCCATCCGCGGCCACGGCATGTATTGCGCGATTCAGACCGGCGGCCGCAATCTGAACCCCGCCCGGCTGCAACAGGCGATAGACGCCGGCCTCAACGGCGTCGGCGTGTCGCTGGACGGCCTCGCGCCCCTGCACGACAAGGTGCGCAATGTGCCGGGCGCTTTCGACAAGGCGGTGGACGCCCTGCGCCGCGCCAAGGCCTCCGGCCTCGCCGTCAGCGTCAACACCCAGATCGGCGCGGCCACCATGCCGGACTTGCCGGCGCTGATGGATCAGATCATCGAGCTGGGCGCCACCCACTGGCAGATCCAGCTGACGGTGGCGATGGGCAATGCGGTGGACAACGACGAACTCTTGCTGCAGCCCTACCAATTGCTGGAGCTGATGCCCTTGCTGGGGCGGCTTTACCGCGAGGGGGTGGAACGCGGCCTGTTGATGAACGTGGGCAACAATATCGGCTACTACGGCCCTTACGAGCGGCTGTGGCGCGGCTTCGGCGACGAGCGGGTGCACTGGAGCGGCTGCGCCGCCGGTCAGACCGTGCTGGCGCTGGAGGCGGACGGCACCGTCAAGGGCTGTCCCTCGCTGGCCACCGTCGGCTTTTCCGGCGGCAATGTGCGCGATATGAGCCTGGACGACATCTGGCACCACAGCGAGGGCATCCATTTCGGCCGGCTGCGCTCAGTGGACGATTTATGGGGTTATTGCCGCGGCTGCTACTACAACGACGTCTGCCGCGGCGGCTGCACCTGGACCTCCCACTCGCTGCTGGGCAAGCCCGGCAACAATCCCTACTGCCATTACCGCGCGCTGGAACTGGAAAAACAGGGCCTGCGCGAGCGCATCGTCAAACTGCAGGACGCCGCGCCGGCCTCCTTCGCCGTCGGGCGTTTCGACCTGATCACCGAGGACATCGCCAGCGGCCAGGAAGTCGGCCGCATCAGCCGCAGCGGCCAGGTGATCGCGCTGACTTGGAAAAACAAGGGCAAGACCGCGCCGCGCGAAGGCCGGCCGCCGGCCAAGCTGGCGCTGTGCCGGCAGTGCCAGCAATACATCCACCCCGACGAGACCTGTTGTCCGCACTGCGCGGCCGACGTCGCCGCCGCCGAACGCGATTACCTGCAAGAACAGGCCAAACGCCAGCAGGTGATCAACAATCTGCGCCGCCTGCTGGGTTTGCCGGACGATTAAGGCGCCGCGCCGGCGCCGAAACGTGGTTTTATGCCAAAAAACTCGGCGCCGCCGCCACGGCCATCCACTGGCCATAGCTCATTTGACGAAAATCGGTCTACAATCGCGGCTTGCCTAGCCTCACCACGCCGCCATGGGAGCCCGATGCCCGCATGAACCGTTTCGCGCCGTTCGCCCTATCCCCGGAAGCCGTCGCTTCCGCCTTGCCGGGCCCGCATCATGAGCGATAAGCCGCGCCGCCCGTCGCTGCAGGACATCGCCGACCGGGTAGGCACTTCCAAGATGACGGTCAGCCGTTATCTGCGCAACGCCAGCCTGGTGTCGGACGCCACCGGACAGCGCATCGCCGGCGCGATGGAGCAACTGGGCTATATCCCCAACCGGGTGCCGGACCTGCTGGCCCGCGCCAAGAGCCGCGCCATCGGCGTGCTCTTGCCGTCCATGTCCAATCAGGTGTTCTCCAGCCTGGTACACGGCGTCGAAGCCATGACCCGCGAGGCCGGCTACCACACGCTTTACGGCCATTACTGCTACGACATCGAACAGGAAACCCGGCAAGTGGAGCAGTTGCTGTCCTTTCAGGTGGACGGGCTGATCCTGTGCGAAACCGTTCACTCCGAACGCACTTTGCGCATGCTGCAGGTGGCGGCCATCCCGGTGGTGGAAGTGATGGAGCTGCCGACCCAGCCCATAGACCTGGCCGTGGGCCTGGACCATAGGGCCGCCGCCGAGGACATGACCCGGGCCATGATCGCGCGCGGCAAGCGGCGCATCGCCTATCTGGCCGCCCGCCTCGACCGCCGCACCCGCTTGCGCGCCGCCGGCTACCGGGCGGCGATGGAGCAGGCCGGGCTGATCCCGCTGGAGATCCAGACCGAACAACATTCCAGCTTTCAGCTTGGCGGCGAAATGCTGCGCCAGGCCATGGCCTCCGCGCCGGATCTGGACGGCGTGTTCTGCACCAACGACGACATCGCCGCCGGCGCGCTGCTGGAGGCCCAGGCCATGGGCCTGGCGGTGCCGGAGCGCATCGCCGTCGCCGGCTTCAACGCGCTGGACATCGGCGCCGCGCTGCACCCGCGGCTGGCCAGCGTCGTCACGCCGCGCGAAGCGATAGGCCGGCTGGCGGCGCAACGCCTGCTCGGCCGCATCCACGGCCAGCGTTACGCCGATCCGGTCGTGGACCTGGGCTATACCCTGAGCCTGGGCGGCAGCGTCTAAGCCGGTGCCGGAATACGACACCGGCCTCCCCGTAAAATCCCTTAGCAATCAAGCCCTCAAGCGATGACGCCGGTTCCGGATCAAGCCCGGCGCTCAAAACGCTTGCCTGCTCGCCGCAAAGCCGACATATTGTCATCGGCATGATGTTACCGGTAACAATCACGATCCGCCTTCAAACGAAAGCGACAACTCATTGGAGTGGCTTCATGAATTCCACACCACATCAGGTTTACGTGCTGATGGGCGTCTCCGGCTGCGGCAAATCGGCGCTCGCCGCGCGGCTGGCCCAACACCTGACATGCGCCGTGCTGGACGGCGATTTCCTGCATCCGCGCGCCAATATCGACAAAATGGCCGCCGGAACGCCGCTGGACGACGCCGATAGGCTGCCCTGGCTTGCCGCGCTCAGCGACGCCGCCTACGCCATGCAACGCAGCAACGCGCTGTCCATCATCGTCTGCTCCGCGCTGAAACGGCGATACCGCGATCAGTTGCGCGCCGGCAACCCCCAACTGTCCTTCCTCTACCTGAAAGGCGACTTCGACTTGATCCTGCAACGGCTTCAAGCCCGGCAAGGCCATTTCCAGAAGGCCGATATGCTGGCCTCTCAATTCGCCGCGCTGGAAGAGCCGGGGCCGGACGAGACCGACGTCCACGCCCTGGACATCCGCCCCGAGCTGGACAGCGTCGTCGCCGGCGCGCTGCGCCTGATCCAGTCCCGCCAGGAGCGCTGACATGTCCATCGCAACCCTGGTATTGACCGCGCTGGGCTCGGTCGCCCTGTTGTTGTTGCTGGTGATGAAGGCGCGCCTGCACGCTTTCATCGCGCTGATGCTGGTCTCGATCGGCGCCGGCGTGGCCTCCGGCATGCCGGTGGAGAAAATCGCCGACACCATGCAAAAAGGCATGGCCGGCACGCTGGGCTTCCTCGCCGTGGTGGTGGCCTTGGGCGCCATGTTCGGCAAGATCCTGCACGAAACCGGCGCGCTCGATCAGATCGCCGACCGGCTGCTGAGCCGCTTCGGCGAACGGCGCGCGCATTACGCGCTGGGCGTGGCCGGCCTGGTCTGCGCGTTGCCGCTGTTCTTCGACGTCGCCATCGTGCTGTTGATCGGCGTGGTGTTCGCGGTGGCGCGCCGCACCGGCGGCAATGTGGTCAAGCTGGCGGTGCCGCTGTTCGCCGGCGTGGCCGCGGCGGCGGCCTTCCTCTTGCCCGGTCCCACGCCCATGCTGCTGGCTTCGCAGATGCAGGCCGACTTCGGCTGGATGATTCTGATCGGGCTGGCGGCGGCGATTCCCGGCATGCTGCTGGCCGGACCGCTGTTCGGCAGCTTCATCAGCCGGCACGTCAGCCTGGCGCTGCCGGACGACATCAGCGAGCCGGCTCTGGACCGCGGCCGCATGCCCTCCTTCGCCTTCAGCCTGACCCTGGTGCTGTTCCCGCTGGTCATGGTGGCCTGCAAGACCCTGGGCAGCCATCTGGCCGCGCCGGGCTCGGCCGTCTTCCATTGGCTGCAGTTCATCGGCCATCCGTTCAGCGCCATCCTGGCCGCCTGCCTGATCGCCATCTACGGCCTGGCGATCCGCCGCGGCATGGACGCGGAACAGGTCATGCGCGTCTGCAACGCCGCACTGCAACCGGCCGGCATCATCCTATTGGTGACCGGCGCCGGCGGCGTGTTCAAGCAGGTGCTGGTGGATTCGGGCGTGGGGCCGGCGCTGGGCAACGCGCTGATCGGCGCCGGCCTGCCCATCGCCGTCGCCTGCTTCGCGCTGGCGGCCGCGGTCAGGGTCATACAGGGCTCGGCCACCGTCGCCTGCCTGACCACGGTGGGCCTGGTGCTGCCGGCCATAGAAACCATGGGCTTGTCCGGCGCGCAGCTGGCGGCGCTGTCCATCTGCATCGCCGGCGGCTCCATCGTGCTCAGCCACGTCAACGACTCCGGCTTCTGGCTGTTCGGCAAATTCACCGGCGCCGACGAGGCTCAGACGCTGAAAACTTGGTCGCTGATGGAGACCATATTGGGCACGACCGGCGCCCTGGTCGGCATGGCGGCCTTCGCCATGCTGTGACGCGCGGCATGCGCCTTGGCAAGCATGGCCGCCGGGTACGATACTCACTGAAACACGCTTGAGTAGCCCACCGCCATGACGGACCCCCTCTGCACCACCCTGCTTGCCTTGCTGGACGACAGCGCGGTCCTGATCGCGCTGTTCGACCCGCAAGACATGCTGCGCTACGCCAACACCGCCTTTCGCCAAAGCTTCTTCCTGTCCCAAGAGGAATACCTGAGTTGGGCGGAACTCATGCGACGAAACTACCGGCAGAAGCAAGGCTCGCGGATAGAAACCGACGATATCGAAGCCTGGCTGCGCTCCGCCTGTTCGCGCCGCGGCAAACTGCCTTACCGCGCATTCGAGGCCGATCTATGCGACGGCCGCTGGATGTGGATGACGGAAACCATGAGCGCGGACGGCTGGATGCTGTGCCAGGCCAGCGACATCACCGAACTGCGCGCCGACAAGCGCGAACTGCGCCAGGCCCGCGACGTGGCCGTGCGCGCCGCCCAGACCGACCCGATGACCGGCATCAGCAACCGCACCCATCTGATGCAGTTATTGCAACTGCTGTTGCAGCAGCGGCTTCAGCACGCGGCGCCGTCCTGTCTCGCCATTCTCGATCTCGACCACTTCAAGCGCATCAACGACCTGGAGGGCCATCCGGCCGGCGACCACGTCATCTGCGGCTTCGTCCAGACCGCGCGCGCTCAGCTGCGGCAAAGAGACGGCTTCGGCCGCTTGGGCGGCGAGGAATTCATGCTGCTGCTGCCGCAAACCTCGCTGCTGGAGGCCGAGCAATGCTGTGAACGGATTCTCGCCGCCGCGCGGCTGGACCGCCCCCTGGCGGCCAAGCCCGAGCTGGGCTACACCTGCTCGATCGGGCTGACCGAGCTGCGGCCCGACGACGACATCGCCAGCTGCTACGCGCGCGCCGACGAAGCGCTGTACCACGCCAAGGGCAGCGGGCGGGATTGCGTGAGCAGCGTGCGTTAAAACCGGCTCAGTCGGCCGTGGCCAACAGCTCGGACGCTTGCCAGCGCTGGAATCGCCGCTGCGCCGCCGCCACGCTGGACGCGGTCAGCGTCAGGCCGCCGCAAGCCGGCGCCCAGTCTTCCGCGCGCTCCGGCGCGTCGTCGAAGGCCAGCAAATGCGGCGCGCCGCCGGCCGCCATGCCCGCGCCCAGCAACACCGCGCCGTCCGGATTGCCGGCGCTTTCCACCAGGCCCACCCGCCCTCGTTCAGCAGCATCGGGAAGCGATGGCTGGCCGCCACCGCCTGGCGCGCGTCGCGAGCGATCTGCAGCTTGTCCGCGTCGCCGGGCTCCAGCAATACCGGGCATGGCAGCGCCGAAGCCAGCTCCCGATGAATCTGACTCTCGATCACGGTGGGCGGCAGCAACACCGCGCTGACCAGATCGCTCAGATACGCCATCTCATTGGGCTGAATCAAGACATGCGCCAAGGGAACGCCCGCGACCAGGCATTGCAGATAAACCTTTCTTTGCTCCAACAGCGCTTGTCGTCCGCGCCCCGTCGTCGCGACGGCAAGCGGCTGGGCCAACACGCTCCAGCCCGCCTCCCGCGACAGCCAGGCGCTCAGCTGTTCAGCCTGCTCCAGCAAGGCCGGCAGCGGCAAACGCAGCAACAGCAGGCGGCGCGTCCCCGCCCCGGCTATCGCGGCCTGAGTCAGGCGGCGGCCGCGCGCCACCGTCTCCCGCGCCCTGTCGTCCGCCATCGCGTCGGCCATCAGTTCCCGCGGCGAGGGCAAGCGCAGCAAGCCCATCGGCTCCGCCGCCTGCGCACTATCGGGAACACCGTCCATGCTGTCGCTGCCTTCAAAATACATTGTCGTTCTCCATCCTGCGCCTGCCATGCAAGCGGTTCAATTGGCGGCTACGATATTTTTATTGAGAATGATTGTCAATTGCGTTTTTACCAAAATTAGTCCAATCCCTCGGCATGAGACACCGCCTCCCGCCCTTGCGCAGCATGCCAAAAAGTAGCTGAGAACGGCCTCTGGCGCGCCTTTTAGATGACGTCAACATGAGACGGCGCCGCCAAATCCGGACCTGCGCCTCCACGAAGTCCTAGAGCAAAAATGTGGAATCAATATCATCTGTACGCAATATCACCGTATTGCAATGGATAACGATTATCATTTATATTCGCCCTCGACGCTCAGACGAGCCATCCCCACCTACCCAGTGGACTCAGGAATAGCGATGAACCAAACCTCACTCGACCCAGCCTATAGCGGCGAACACAACCTGTTGGCCGCCTACCAGGCCGATTCCGCCTTCTTCTTCGCCTCGCCATGCCACACCCTGCTGGCCGAAGGCATCCAGCAAGTGATCACCGACACCGATCCCAGCGCCGCCATCGCCGCCGCGCTGGCCGCCCAGCCGGACCCGGCTCAGGCCGTGGTCGTCGGCGCCATCCCCTTCATGCCGGAACAACAGCCGTGGTTGTTCGTGCCGCAACAAGTGCGCCGCGCCGACGCGCTGCGTCAGGAACAGCGCAGCGCCCTGCGCCAGCCCTTGCAAGCCGATTGCCAATTGACGCCGCAGCCGGCGCCGGCCGCTTACTGCCAGGGCGTCAGCGACGCGCTGGCCCGCATCGGCAGCGGCGCGCTGGACAAGGTGGTGCTGTCGCGCACCTTAGAGCTTTCCGCCAAGCAGGCCATAGACCAGCGTCAATTGCTGCTCAATCTGGCCAGCCAGAACCAGCACGGCTACACCTTCGCCGTGCAGCTGAGCGAAGACGGCGCGCCCCGCCGCGCGCTGATGGGCGCCAGCCCGGAACTGCTGCTGGCCCGCTACGGCCGGCAAGTAATCACCAATCCGCTGGCCGGCTCCGCCGCGCGCAGCCCGGACCCGGCGGAAGACCGCCGTCGCGCCGACGCGCTGCTGGAGTCCGGCAAGGACTTGTTCGAGCACAAGCTGGTGATCGACGCCGTGGTCGAGGCGCTGGCACCGTACTGCCGCGATCTGCAAGTGCCGGCCGGCCCGTCCCTGGTGTCCACCGCCACCATGTGGCACCTGTCCACCCGCATCAGCGGCGAGCTGATCGATCCGGCGGTGGGCTCCTTCGAACTGGCGCGCGCGCTGCACCCCACCCCGGCGGTGTGCGGCTTCCCGGCCGACCCGGCGCGCAGCCTGATCCGCGAGATCGAGCCCTTCGACCGCGGCTTCTTCACCGGCATGGTGGGCTGGTGCGACGGCAAGGGCGACGGCGAATGGGCGGTCACCATCCGCTGCGCCGAAATCGCCGAACGCACGCTGCGCCTGTTCGCCGGCGCCGGCATCGTCACCGGCTCGCTGCCGGAAAGCGAATTGGCCGAAACCGCGGCCAAATTCCGCACCATGCTGCGCGCAATGGGCCTGGCCGACCTGGCGGAGGCGGCATGAGCGAGCAACAACTGGACTGGACGCCGTGGCCTGAAGACTTCGCCCGCCGCTACCGCGAGGCTGGTTATTGGCAAGGCCAGACCCTGTTTTCCATGCTGGCGGCCCAGGCCGAGCAACAGCCGGAAAAACTGGCGCTGGTGGCCGGCAAGCAGCGGCTGAACTACCGCGAGCTCAAGCTCTACGCCGAACGCCTGGCCGCCGGCCTGTACGCCCGCGGCCTGCGTCCCGGCCAGCGCGCCGTGGTGCAGCTGCCCAATTGCGCCGAGTTCTTCATCGTCGCCTTCGCGCTGTTCCGCCTCGGCATGCTGCCGGTGTTCGCTTTGCCGGCGCACCGCCGCGCCGAAGTGTCCTACTTCTGCCAGCACACCGACGCCGCGGTCTATATCTGCGCCGATCAGCACGCCGGCTTCGACTACCGCGCGCTGGCGGCCGAGCTGCTGCCGCTGGCGCCCTCGCTGCAGCAGGTGATCGTGGCCGGCGACGCCGGCGACTACACCCCGCTCAACAGCCTCTACCTGATGGACCAGCCCTTGCCGGCGGAGCCGGATCCCAGCGGCCTGGCCTTCTTCCAGCTCTCCGGCGGCAGCACCGGCGTGCCCAAGCTGATTCCGCGCACCCATGACGACTATCTGTACAGCTTCGCCGCCAGCGCCGAAATCTGCGGCCTGAGCCGCGACAGCGTCTATCTGTGCGTGCTGCCGGCCGGCCACAACTTCCCGATGAGCTCGCCCGGCAGCTTCGGCGTCTTCCACGCCGGCGGCACCGTGGTGCTGGCCTCCGGCCCCAGCGTCGACGAATCCTTCGAGCTGATCGAGACCGAGGCCGTCACCATCGCCGCCCTGGTGCCGCCGCTGGTGCCGCTGTGGCTGGACGCCGCCGCCAAGCAGCCGGGCAAGCTCGCCAGCCTGCGCCTGCTGCAAGTGGGCGGCGCCAAGTTCGGCCCCGAGCTCGCCGCCCGCGTCGAGCCCGCGCTCGGCTGCAAGCTGCAGCAGGTCTTCGGCATGGCCGAAGGCCTGGTCAACTACACCCGGCTGGACGACGGCCCGGAACAGGTGCTGAACACACAAGGCCGGCCGATCAGCGCCGACGACGAAGTGCGCATCGTCGACGACGAGGACCAGCCGGTGGCGCCGGGCGAAGTCGGCCACCTGCTGACGCGCGGCCCCTACACCATCCGCGGCTACTGGCGCGCCGCCGACCACAATCAGCGCGCCTTCACCGCCGACGGCTTCTACCGCACCGGCGACCTGGTCAGCATGAACGCCGACGGCTATCTGACGGTGGAAGGCCGCGCCAAGGACCAGATCAACCGCGGCGGCGAGAAAATCTCCGCCGAGGAAGTGGAAAACCACCTGCTGGCCCACCCGCTGGTGCGCGACGTCGCCATCGTGGCGATGAGCGACCCCTATCTGGGCGAGCGCTCCTGCGCCTTCATCATCCCGCGCGAGCAACAGGCGATCCGCCTGCCCCAGGTGGCCGCCTTCCTGCGCGAGCGCGGTCTGGCCGCCTACAAGATTCCGGACCGGCTGGAGCTGGTCGACACCCTGCCGCAAACCAGCGTCGGCAAGGTCAGCAAGAAAACCCTGCGCCAGATGCTGGAACAGAAACTGGCCGCGCAGTCCACCCAAAGGTCACAAGCATGAGCATTCCCCGCATCGCCCCTACGCCATCCCGTCGCAACTGCCGGACAACCGCGTCAACTGGACGGTGGCGCCGCAGCGCGCCGCGCTGCTGATCCACGACATGCAGGAATACTTCCTGGATTTCTATGACCGCGAGGCCGAGCCGGTGGCCACCGCGCTGCGCAATATCGCCGCCATCCGCGCGCGCTGCCGCGAGCTGAACATTCCGGTGTTCTACACCGCCCAGCCGGCGGAACAGGCCGACAGCGACCGCGGCCTGCTCAACGATATGTGGGGCCCCGGCCTGCCGGCGCGTCCGGAACGCCATCCCATCGTCGCCAGCCTGAGCCCGGCCGCCGACGACACCGTGCTGACCAAGTGGCGCTACAGCGCCTTCCAGCGCTCTCCCTTCCTCAATCTGCTGCGCCAGCAAGGCCGCGACCAGCTGATCATCTGCGGCATCTACGCCCACATCGGCTGCATGAGCACCGCGCTGGACGCCTTCATGTACGACATCCAGCCCTTCTTCGTCGCCGACGGCCTGGCCGACTTCTCCGCCGACCGCCACGCGATGGCGCTGGAATACGTGGCCCAGCGCTGCGGCGTGACCCTGGACAGCCAGCGTCTGCTGGGCCAGCTGGACCAGCAGGCCGCACCGGCCAGCGCCGCGCCCAGCGCGGAAGCGCTGCGCGCCGCCATCGCCGAACTGCTGCAACAGCCGGCCAGCGACATCGGCCTGGACGACAATCTGCTGGACTGGGGCCTGGACTCCATCCGCCTGATGAGCTTGCTGGAACAATGGCGCGCGCTGGGCGCGGAAATCGACTTCATCGAACTGGCGCAACAACCCACCGTCAACGCCTGGCAGGCGCTGCTGGCGCGCCAGCTGGACGGGGCCGCCGCATGAGCGCCAGCTACCCGGAATTCCACGGCCGGCTGGCCGTGGTCAGCGGCGCGGCCCAGGGCATAGGCGCGGCGCTGGCGCGCTCGCTGGCGGACCAGGGCTGCCGCGTGGCGGCGCTGGACCTGCGCGCCGACGGCCTGCAGCAACTGGCGCTGCATACGCCGGCCCACGCCGACGGCCGCATCATCCCGCTGCCGCTGGACATCCGCGACGGCGCGGCGGTGGAACAGGCGGTGGCCCGCATCGAAGACGAGATCGGCGCCATCGACATGCTGGCCAATGTCGCCGGCGTGCTGCGTCTGGGCACGGTGGAACAGCTCAGCGACGAGGACTGGCTGCAGAGTTTCGCCGTCAACACCCACGGCGTGTTCTTCCTCAGCCGCGCGGTGGCGCGGCGCATGCAGGCGCGCCGCCAGGGCGGCATCGTCACCGTGGGCTCCAACGCCGCCGAAGTGCCGCGCACCCAGATGGCGGCCTACGCCGCGTCCAAGGCCGCCACCACCCAGTTCAGCAAATGCCTGGGCCTGGAGCTGGCCGAGTTCGGCGTGCGTTGCAACATCGTGTCGCCCGGCTCCACCGACACCGCGATGCAGCGCCAGTTGTGGAGCGACGACGCCATCCCGCCGGCCATTCTGCAAGGCTCGCTGGAGCAGTACCGCACCGGCATCCCGCTGCAACGCATCGCCGCGCCGCAGGATGTGGCCAATGCCGCGCTGTTCCTGCTGTCGGATCAGGCGCGTCACATTACGCTGCACAATCTGTACGTGGACGGCGGCGCGACGCTGGGGATCTGAGAACCTGTTTACGATCTGCTGCGCGTCGGCGATACGGCGTTGAAACCGGATTCGAAATGCTCATGTACCGTATGTACACTCCGCTTTCTCAGCCGTTTTCGCCTTGTCTCACCTTAGCTCGCGAGATCGTAAACAGGTTCTGAACACCGATTCACGATCCGCAAAGAAAAACGGGCAAGACCATTGGTCTTGCCCGTTGTCACGTCGCCGCGCCAAGCGCGGCGCGGCTCCGGCGGATCAGTTCACCGGGCAGCGGTTGGCGGCGCGGTAATCCACCACCTTGATCTTGCCGCTGACGATGTCCTTGCGCGCCTGCAGAATCTTCTTCTCCATCTCAGGCGTGATCAGCGAACGGTTGTATTGGTCCAGCGCCCAGTCCACGCCGTTTTCCTTCAGGCCCATCAGCTTGACGTCCGGCTTCCACGCGCCGTTCTTGGCGTCGCGCATGGTTTCGTACACCGCGTTGTCCACGCGCTTGACCATGGAGGTCAGCACCACGCCCGGCTGCAGATAGTTCTGATTGCTGTCCACGCCGATGTAGAACTTCTTGGCGCCCTTGGCCGCCTGGATCACGCCCATATTGGACAGCGCCGCCGCGGCGAACACCACGTCCACGCCGCGATCGAACTGGCTCTTGGCCAGCTCCCCGCCGCGCGCCGGGTCGTTGAAGGCGGCGTGGGTGGTGCCTATCATGTTCTGCATCACCACCGCCTTGGGATTGGCGTACTTGGCGCCCTGGGCGTAACCGCAGCCGAAGGCGCGGATCAGCGGCACGTCCATGCCGCCCAGATAGCCCACCTTGCCGCTCTTGGACTTGAGCGCGGCGGCCATGCCCACCAGGAAGGAGCCTTCCTGCTCCTTGAAGGCGATGCTCTGCACATTCGGACCCTTGGCCACCGAATCCACCAGGGTGAACTTCACCTTGGGGAACTCCTTGGCCACGGTCTCGATGGACTGGGTGTAGGCGAAGCCCACCGCCACCACCAGGTCGGCGCCCTTGCGCGCCATATTGCGCAGCATCTGCTCTTTCTGAGCGTCGTTGCTGACCTGGCCTTCGCGGTAGTTGATGTGGAATTCTTTCTTGAAACGTTCGGCGCCGTTGAATGCCGCTTCATTGAAGCTCTTGTCGAACTTGCCCGCCTGATCGTAGATCACGGCGACAGTGAAATCCTTGGCTGCAACCGGGCCTGCCAGCAAGATGGCAGCGGTTGCGCCTGCGATGTGTTTCAGCGCAAACGTCATGTTTTATCTTTTCTATGTGGATTACAGGCGATGCGACAGCGCCGCGGGCGGCGTTGCCGGCGCTTCAAGCGAAAGACGGAGGGGGAAACCGAGTGGACCGCGGCTGCCGGGGCAGACGGGACGAAACAGAACCACGCCGCTGCGAACCGCAGCGGATACAACGCGCCAATTGAAGCTGCCGGATTGTAGGCAGCCCGCCGCCGGCTGTAAACCGGCGTGGCCGAATCCTGCAACAACAGGTCGAAAAACGGACAGCCCGCCATAAGAACCTGTTCACGATCTTTTCAAACCGGAACGGAAGTATTGTTCAAAGCATTGAATCCGCTACGCGGATGATGATTTAGGGCCGGTTCCACCCGGCGAACGGAAAGGGAGATTTGCGCGGCCAAATCTCCCTTTACCCTAAAGGCCGCCCTGCAAGCCTGGCCTGCGGCTACCCGTCGGGTCCCGTCAGGCCCGAGGCGCGGCTGAACTCGCAGCGCGCTAACGTCGCGCTGCTCGAACAAGCAGCCGCTTAAAACCTCGGGCCTGCCACCCGACGGCAGGCTTGAAGGGACCCGGGGCGCGTCGAATACATGGTTTCCTACGTATCTAGCAACGGTTAAACACATCTACAAAAGATCGTAAACAGGTTCTAAGATCTTGTTCAAAGTCCGCAGCGCCTCATGAGAGGTGACGGCTTCGAAATGCTCATATACCAAACGTACATTCCGCTTTCTCAGCCGCGACGCCTTGTCCCGCTCCGGCTCGCTAGACTTTGAACAGACTCTGAAAACCAGGACGACGGGCCGTCGGCAACGCTCAATCCCCGCTCAGCGCGGAAACAGCTGGCCGATGTCCTTGGCCTCCCAGTGCGGGAAGTATTTGCGCACCAGCGCGTTCAACTCCAGCTCGAAGGCGCGCAAGCGCTGCAATTCGTCCTGCGGCGCGGCCGCCTGCTCCGTCCTGGCCGCCGTGATCATGCCGGCGCCGGCGGTGGCGTTGCTCAGCCGGTCGATCACGATGAAGCTGCCGGTGCCGCGACAGGCGGCGTAAGCGTCTATCACCGCCGGCGCGTTCAGGCTGATGCGGCACAGCGCGATCTCGTTCAGGTGCAGCGCCTCGGCCGGCTTCTGCTCCAGCGTGTTGACGTCCACCTGGTGCAGGATGGCCTCCACCCGGCCGGTGACGAATTTGCCGGCCAGCTTGAAGCCGTATTCCTTGCCGGCGCGCAAGGGCGCGTCCTGCATCCACACCAGATGCGCGTCCAGGCTGGCCGCCACCGCCGGCGGCGGCTGGTCGGCGCGCACCAGCATATCGCCGCGCGACACGTCGATCTCGTCCTCCAGCGTCAATGTGATCGCCTCGCCGGCCCCGGCCGCGGCCAGTTCGCCCTCGTAAGCCACCACGGCCTTGACCTTGCTGCGGCGGCCGGACGGCAGCGCCAGCACCTCGTCGCCGGGGCGGATCTCGCCGGCGGCGATAGTGCCGCAAAAGCCGCGGAAGTCCAGATTGGGCCGGTTCACGTACTGCACCGGCAGGCGGAAGCCTTCCAGCGCCGCGTCGCTGCGCACTTCCACCGTTTCCAGCAACTGCATCAGCGTCGGCCCCTGATACCAGGGCGCGCCCTCGCCGCGGCTGACCACATTGTCGCCGCGCAGCGCGGAGATCGGCACAAAGCGGATGTCCGGAATCGCCAGGCCCTCGGCGAAGGCCAGATACTCGCCGCGGATGCGCTCGAACACCGCCGGGTCGTAATCCACCAGGTCCATCTTGTTCACCGCCACGATCACATGACGGATGCCCAGCAGGCTGACGATGAAGCTGTGGCGGCGGGTCTGGGTCTGCACCCCGCGCCGCGCGTCGATCAGAATGATGGCCAGATTGCTGGTGGACGCGCCGGTGGCCATATTGCGGGTGTACTGCTCATGGCCCGGGCAATCGGCGATGATGAACTTGCGCTTGTCGGTGCTGAAATAGCGGTAGGCGACGTCGATGGTGATGCCCTGCTCGCGCTCCGCCTGCAAACCGTCCACCAGCAAGGCCAGGTCTATCTCCTGATCGGTGGTGTTGTATTTCTTGGAGTCGCGCTCTATCGCCGCCAGCTGATCCTCGAAGATCAGCTTGGAATCGTGCAGCAGCCGGCCGATCAAGGTGGACTTGCCGTCGTCCACGTTGCCACAGGTGATGAAGCGCAGCAGATCCTTGTTTTCGTGCTGGCGCAGGTATTCCAGGATGTCGCCGGCGATCAGATCGGATTGGTGGGTCATCAGAAATATCCTTCCATCTTTTTCTTTTCCATCGAACCGGCGCTGTCGTGGTCTATCACCCGGCCCTGACGCTCGGAAGTGCGGGTCAGCAGCATCTCCTGAATGATGTCCGGCAGCGTGGCCGCCTGCGATTCCACCGCGCCGGTCAGCGGATAACAGCCCAGGGTGCGGAAGCGGACGCGGCGGGTTTCAATGCTCGCCTTCTCCGCCGGGCTCAGATAATCCAGTATCCGCTCGTCGTCTATCATGATCAGCGTGCCGTCGCGCGCTATCACCGGCCGTTCGGCGGCGAAGTACAGCGGCACGATCTCGATGTTTTCCAGGAAGATGTATTGCCAGATGTCCAGCTCGGTCCAGTTGGACAGCGGGAACACCCGTATGCTCTCGCCCTTGTCTATCTTGCTGTTGTAGATGTTCCAGAGCTCGGGCCGCTGGTTCTTCGGGTCCCAGCGGTGGTTGCGGTCGCGGAAGGAATACACCCGCTCCTTGGCGCGGCTTTTTTCCTCATCGCGGCGAGCGCCGCCGAAGGCGGCGTCGAAACCGTATTTGTTCAAAGCCTGCTTCAGGCCCTCGGTCTTCATCACGTCGGTGTGCTTGGCGCTGCCGGCGGTGAACGGATTGATGCCGGCGTCCACGCCCTCCTGGTTGACGTGGACGATCAGATCCCAGCCGTACTCGCGCGCCTGCTTGTCGCGCAGCGCGATCATTTCCTTGAACTTCCAGGTGGTGTCCACGTGCATCAAGGGAAACGGCGGCTTGCCCGGCGCAAACGCTTTCTTGGCCAGATGCAGCATCACCGCCGAATCCTTGCCTATCGAATACAGCATCACCGGGTTTTCGAATTCCGCGGCCACTTCGCGAATGATGTGGATAGACTCCGCTTCCAACTGCTTGAGGTGAGTCAGCCTCTGTTGACCGATGTTCATGCTTCCTGCCCATCCTGTAGATGCGCTCAAATCTACCGAAAGCCCATCGGCGCATCAAAACCGATGGGTTATATCAATATGCTCTTAGCAAATCAACAATTAGTCCAAAGGGCAATAAGAACGCCAGGACGGACGCTGCGGAATCTTCGGCCCACGCGGCAATAACTGTCTACATTAGTACAAATACGCAAGCCGCACGGAGACAGCGATGAGCCCCGCCGCAGAGCCGGAATACCAAATCGTCGCCACGCTGCACTGCCCGGACGGCCTGTCGGTGCTGCTGGCCAGCCGCGACGGCGCGGCGCTGGCGCTGGTGGAATCCGCGTCCGAGCTGCCGGACGCGCCGCCGCGCCCGGCCTTCCGCCATCCCTTGCTGCAAGCCTGGCAGGGCCAGGCCCGCCTGGACGGCAAACCCTACGCCGTCTACCGGCAGGACACGCTGCAGCCCTTGCGTCTGAAGGCGCTGGCCGCGCTGCCGCTGGCCGAGCGCATCGGCCTAGCCTGCGACATCCTGGAGCCGCTGATCCACCTGCACGCCAGCGGCAAATGCCTGGGGCGGCTCTATCCCGAAACCGTGCTCGCCGACATCCACCAGCGCGTCGCGCTGCTGGGCGAACACGCCTGCCAGGCCTTGAACCCGGAACGGCTGCGCCAAGAGCTGTCTCAGGCCGAACAACTGCTGCGCTGGCTGATCAGCGCCGGCGCGCCGGAACGGGACTGCGATCCGGAGCTGGAACAATGGCTGGACGCGCTGCGCGACCCGGCGGCCGACGCCGGCGCCTGTCGCCGCGCGCTGGCCGGGCTACAGGACTGGCTGGCCCGCCATCAACGCTTCAACCGCCAGGAAGGCGGCCGCGCCGCGCTGGACCACTTGCTGCAACGCATGCGCCACGCGCCGGACTTTCCGGCGCTGTCCCAGGCCATCGCCGCGATCAACAAGAGCAACAACGCCGACAGCGAGCGCCTGCAAGCGCTGTCCAGCGCCATCCTCAAAGACGTGTCGCTGACCAATAAGCTGCTGAAAGTGGTGAATTCCGCCAATTTCAGCCAGTACGGCGGCGCGGTCAGCACCATCTCGCGCGCCATCGTGATCCTGGGCTTCGACACCATACGCAATCTGGCGCTCAGCCTGCTGCTGTTCGAACACCTGCACAACCGCGCCCACGCCGACGAGATCCGCGACGTGGCGATCAAGACCCTGTTCACCGGCCTGCTGGCCCGCTCGCTGGCGCCGGCCTGCGGCGTGCGCGAGGCGGAAGAAGCCTTGATTTGCGGCATGCTGCAAAACCTGGGCGAACTGCTGTGCGTCAACTACTTCCGCGACGAGTACCGGCAAATCCAGACGCTGATCGCCGCCGGCGCCGGCGTCGACCAGGCCGCGCACCAGACGCTGGGCGCCCATTACGCCGACCTGGGCGCCGCCACCGCCGCCTTGTGGCGTTTTCCGGAACGGATTCTGACCGGCATGGAACCGATGCCGGCCGGCGCGGTGCGCCAGCCGCAAACCGGCGAGATGCGGATGAAGGCGCTAAGCTCGCTGTGCCGCGAACTGGTCTGCCAGCTGACCCAGAGCGG
The DNA here is from genome assembly GCF_021496765.1 of Chromobacterium sp. Beijing. Classification (NCBI taxonomy): domain Bacteria; kingdom Pseudomonadati; phylum Pseudomonadota; class Betaproteobacteria; order Neisseriales; family Chromobacteriaceae; genus Chromobacterium; species Chromobacterium sp. Beijing. The sequence continues at coordinate 1,154,551 of NZ_CP053750.1, read as the reverse complement.
CATCGACCAGGCCGACGCCAGCCGCAAGCTGCTGCAACGCTACAGCCGGGCGCTGGCGCTGGAGTGGGCGCCGCTGGAACGGGAACTGGCGCAGGCCCAAACCCAGCTCACCGCCTATCTGGCGGAACTGGGTCCGGAAGCCGGCCAAGGGCCGCGCTCGCAGGCCTTGCGCCAGGCCAGGCTGGACAAGAGCGCGCCGCCGCCCAGCCCCGCCGCGCCGCCGCCGCCCGCGCCGGACCCCACCCGGCTACAGGCCACCGCCGGCTCCGCCGGCCGGATCGCCGTGCTGTCCGCCGGCGTGCAGGACATCACCAACACCCTGCTGGGCGATTACAAGCTCAACGACCTGCTGCGCATCATTCTGGAAACCATGTACCGCGGACTGGGCTTCGACCACGCGCTGATCTGCGCGCGCAGCGGGGCCGATCTGCCGCTGCAGGCGCGCTTCGGTTTCGGCGAAAAAGTGGAGTTGCTGCTGCCGGCGCTGCGCGCCGACATCGACAGCGGCGACAGCCTGTTCCGCAAGGCGCTGGAACGCAACGCCGACATGCTGATAGACGACATCGACGCGCCGGCCATCGCCCAGCACATCCCGGCCTGGTTCCGCCAGATGGGCGTCGCCCATACCTTTGTGCTGCTGCCGCTGTCCTTGGACAAACGCAAGCTGGGCATACTCTACGGCGACCGCCGCCAGGCCGGCTCGCTGGCCATCGCGCCGGAGCAGCTCAGCCTGCTGAAGACGCTGCGCAATCAGGCCTTGCTCGCCATCCGCCAGCAGCCCGCGCGCTAAGAAGCTGTTTACGATCTGCTGCGCGTCGTGAGACGTGGCACGGTGAGCACCGCTTCGAAATGCTCACGCCCCCCTTGTACACTCCGCTTTCTCAGCCGCAACGCCTTGTTCCGCTCTGGCTCGCGAGGGGTTGAACCGGCGCTAAACCACCTCGCCGGCGAAACCGTCCAAGGCCTCCAGCAGGCGATCGATGTCGGCGAACTCCGCGTCCGGACACAGCAGCAACATATTGTGGAAGGGCGTGATCAGGAAACCGCGGTTGAGCAGGTAAAGATGGATCACCCGCTCCAGTTCCTCGTCCAGCATCGCCCCCGCCTCGCTGCCGTTGCGCGGCGGACGCGGGGAAAACTGGAACTCGCAGCGCGCTCCGACGCGGCTCACGCACCACGGCAGCCGCCAGCGTTCTATCCAGTCCTGCAAGCCGTCCGCCAGATGCTGGGCCAGCGCGAACATCCGCTGATAGGCGGCGTCGCTCATCACCTCGGCCAGGTTGGCGCGCATCGCCGCCGCGGCCAGCATATTGCCGCTCAAGGTGGTGCCGATGCCGGAATGACCGGGCGCGGCCGCGCGCTTGGCGCGCTGCGCCCGCTCCGCCAATTCCGCGCTGAACCCATAGACCGCGCACGGCAGGCCGCCGCCCAGCGGCTTGCCCAACACCAGCGCGTCCGGCTTCAGGCCGTAGGCCGCGCCGTAGCCGCCCGGCCCGCTGCTGATGGTGTGGGTTTCGTCCAAGAGCAGATAGCTGCCGTAGCGGCGGATCAAATCCTGGGCCTCGCTCCAGTAACCGGGATCCGGCAACACCATGCCGATATTGGTCATCACCGGCTCGGCCAGCACGCAGGCCGCCCGCTCGTCGCTGAGGGCCCGCTCCAGCGCTTCCAGATCGTTGAACTCCACCACCCGGGTATGCGCGGCCGGATCGTGGACCTGACCCAGCAGGCTGGCGCGCCGCCTGGGCCGGCCGTCGACCAGATCGACGAAGGCATCGTCCACCGTGCCGTGGTAACAGCCGTTGAACACGACGACCTGGTCCCGGCCGCTGGCGGCGCGCAGCCAGCGCAGCGCGAAGCGGTTGGCGTCGCTGGCGCTGAGGGCGAACTGCCAGTGCGACAGGCCGAAGCGCCGCGCCAGTTCCTCCGCCACCCAGACCGCGTCCGGCGACGGCAGCATGGCGGTCAGGCCGCGCGCCGCCTGTTCGGCGATGGCACGCGCCACCGGCTCCGGCGAATGGCCGAACATCGCCCCGGTGTCGCCCAGGCAGAAATCCAGGTATTCATGGCCGTCCACGTCGCGCAGCCGCGCGCCCCGGGCCTCTTCCACGTAGAGATTGAAGGGAGTGGACCAGTCCGCCATCCAGTGCAAGGGCGCGCCGAACAGCAAATGCTCGCCGCCGGCGGCGGACAGCTGCCGCGAACGCGGGCGCCGCTCGGAAAACATCGCCAGTTCCTGCCGGTGCAAGGCCTGGGCCTTGTCGAAATCGATGCCGTGACGCAAAGCCATGAAGCTCTCCTTGAAGGGGAAGACTGCGCGTCAGTATATCCAGATGCCGTCGACGGCGGCAGCGGCGCCGGCCCTCCCCGGCACAAGGAACAGCCTGAATGCGACGAAGCCCGGCCGAGGCCGGGCTTCGTCAGCGCCGCGATGGCGGCTTTACAAGGGCAGATGGCCTGCCAGAGCGTTGATTTTTTGCAGCGCGCGGCGGAAGCGGCTGTGAGCGCGGGACACGGTGGACTCGCTGATGTCCATTTGCTGGGCGGCGAAGTAGCCGGTCATGCCCTCCACCTCCATCAGCCACACCGCTTCGCGCGAGCGTTTTTTCAGGCCGATCAGATCGGCCACCTGGTTGAAATCGTCAAGCTTCATCGCGCTGTTCTCCTCAGGCGTTCGCCTTCGCATCATGACAGTCCATGCAGTGGGCGGCTTTCTCGACAATGACGTGGCCGCGCGTTTCGCGCGACATTACCAGTATAGGGGCTTGCAAAAAAAATGCAGGCAGCGCTCCGTGTAAATACGCAGTCGCCGCCTATTGCGCTGGCGTGGACGCAACAGGCCTCAAGCCTGCCGCATCCAGCGCAGCACGCCGCCGGCGGCGGCGCGCCCGGTGGAGAAGCAGGCGGTCAGCAGATAACCGCCGGTGGGCGCTTCCCAATCCAGCATCTCCCCTGCGCAGAACACGCCGGGCATCGCCTGCAACATCAGATTGTCGTCCAACGCGCCGAAGGTCACGCCGCCGGCGGTGCTGATCGCCTCGTCCAGCGGCCGCGGCGCCAGCAAGCGCAAAGGCAAGGCCTTGATGCCCTCGGCCAGCTTGGCGGGGTCGTTGAACACGTCCTTGTCCAGGCATTCGCGCAGCAAGCCCATGCGCACGCCCTTCAGACCCAAACGGCTTTGCAAATGGCTGGACATCGAACGCGAACCCCGCGGCCGCGCCACTTCGCCCAGAATGCGCTGCAAGCTCCAGTCCGGCATCAGGTCCAGATAACACAAGGCCGCGCCGCTGCGCGCGATTTCGTCGCGGATGGCGCCGGAGCAGGCGTAAATCAGATTGCCCTCCACGCCGCCGGCGGTGATGACGAACTCGCCGCGGCGGCTGAACGGATGACCGACGGCCGGATGGAACTGCAAGGTCACCGATTTCAACGGCGCGCCGGCGAACTTGTCGGCGAAATACTCGCTCCAGCCGGCGTCGAAGCCGCAGTTGGACGGCTGCAGCTTGGACACCTCCACGCCGCGCTCGCGCAGCATCGCCGCCCAGCTGCCGTCCGAACCCAGCTTGCGCCAGCTGCCGCCGCCCATGGCCAGCACCACGGCGTCGGCCTCGGCCAGGCGCTCGCCGTCCGGCGACGACAGCCGCAGGCGGCCGCGCTCGTCCCAGCCCAGGAAACGATGGCGCACGTGGAAGCTCACTCCCGCCTCGCGCAAGCGCGTCAGCCAGGAGCGCAGCAGCGGCGCCGCCTTCATTTCCTTGGGAAACACCTTGCCGGAACTGCCGATGAAGGTTTCTATGCCCAGGCCGTGCACCCAGGCGCGCACATGCTCGCCGTTGAACACGTCCAGCATGGGCCGCAACTCGGCGCTGTGAGCGCCGTAGCGCTGCACAAAGCTGGCGTGGGGCTCGGAATGGGTGATGTTCATGCCGCCCACGCCGGCCAGCAGGAATTTGCGGCCGACCGACGGCATCGCGTCGTAGACATCGACCCGCACGCCCGCCGCCGCCAGTTGCTCGGCGGCGGCCAGGCCGGCCGGCCCGCCGCCGATGATGGCTACGCGGCGTCCGCTTGTGTCACCCATATACTGCGCTCCTTGAAATCCATGGTGAAGAATGCGCCCAAACTGCGGCGAGGGCGGGATTTTCACAGAAAACCGCCGCAAACCCAAGCCTAATCGTTTTAACTATAAGTTTGATTTAAACCAACATTCCTACGTCATCAAATCACTACCATCGCGCTGCGACCCATTTCAATAAACCTATAGCGGCAATCGCGCGATTCTACAAACACACCGGGAGAACGGACCCTCCGTCCGCACACGCATGCGCAAATTTTCCGATTGGCCGATCTGGCTGAAACTGACCATGGCGGTATGGTGCTGCCTGGTCCTGGCCTGGAGCGGGCTGATTGCCTGGGAAACCAGCGTCAGCCGGGACATCGCCGTGGAACAGGCGCAAGACCTGGCCCACAGCATGAATGAAATGACCATGGCCGGGCTCACCGGCATGATGATTACCGGCACCGTGGGCCAACGCGACGTTTTTCTGGACCAGATCAAGGAACTGTCCGCGGTGCGCGATCTGAGGGTGATCCGCGCCCCGGCCGTCAGCAAGCAGTTCGGTCCCGGCAACGCCGGCGACAAGAATCTGAACGGCGACGCGGTGGAGCTACAGGCGCTGCGGGACGGCAAGCCTCATATCCGGATTGAATCCACGCCGGCGCTGGGCGAACATCTGCGCGTGGTCTATCCGGCACTGGCCTCGCGCAACTATCTGGGCAAAAACTGCATGATGTGCCACCAGGTGGCGGACAAGACGCCGCTGGGCGTGGTCAGCATGCGCGTCTCCCTGGAGAAGCCTTACGCCTCGGTCAGCCGTTTCCGCGATCAGAGCATTCTGTTCGCCATCCTGGCTTCCCTGCCCCTGATGGCGGTGGTCTTCCTGCTGGCGCGCCGCCTCGTCACCCGCCCGCTGCAGGCGATGTCGGCCGGGCTCGCCGAGCTGGCCCAGGGCGAAGGCGATCTGACGCGACGGCTGCCGGTGCGCAGCCGCGACGAAATCGGCGACACCGCCTTGCGCTTCAACCAGATGCTGGCCGCCATCGCCGAGCTGGTGCGCCATGTCGGCGCCTCCGCCGGGGCGGTGTCGCAGTCCTCGCGCCAACTGGCCGACGGCGCCGCCCACCTGGCGGAAAGCTCGCACAGGCAAAACCGCCAATCCCAGTCCGCCGCCGGCGCGGTGGAGCAGCTGGCCAGCCATATCGGCGAAATCGCCGGCAAGGCCGAGGACGTCAGCGCCGAAGCCGACCAGAGCCTGCAACGCTCCGAAGACGGCCGCGCCAGCCTGAGCCAGCTGCAACGCGAAGTCAGCCAGGTGGAGCAGGCGGTGCGGCTGATGGCGCAGGCGGAAACCGAGCTGGCCAGTTCCACCTCCAGCATCACCGATATGACCAAGGAAGTGCGCGAGATCGCCGAACAGACCAATCTGCTGGCGCTGAACGCGGCGATCGAGGCCGCGCGCGCCGGCGAACAGGGCCGCGGCTTCGCGGTGGTGGCCGACGAGGTGCGCAAGCTGGCGGAGAAATCGGCCCGCTCCGCCAGCGAGATCGACGCCGTGACCGGCGCGCTCAACCAGAAAACCGACGCGGTGCGCGCCGCGGTCAACGCCGGCCTCAGCTCGCTGGCCGCCAGCCGCCAGTCCGCCGACAGCGTGTCCAGCGTGCTGGACGCCGCCAATCAATCGGTGGCCGAGGTGCGCCAGGGCCTGCGCCAGATCGTCGCCGTCACCGAGCAGCAGCGCGCCGCCAGCCAATCCGTGACCGGCAGCATAGACGCCATCGCCGAAATGGCGCAGACCAACGATCAGGAGATCGGCCAAACCGTGAACGCCGCCGAACAACTGGAACAATTGGCCCAGCGGCTGACGGAATCGGTGTCGCGCTTCACCGTGTGAATCCAACTCCATTGAGCCGCTAGTCAATTTCTGGCCCCGTTCGCGCGGGGCCTCCGCCTTCTTGCGAGCCGGAGCCGAAATAAATCCGCCGGCGGCGGATATCCGATTTGGCCGTTGGCCGCCGGCCTGTTACACTCGCAGCCCGATACCGTAATACGCCAAGTCATTGTGAAAAAAGCCGCTTTCTCCACCCTGCCCCTGTCCGCCGCCCTCTTATCCAATCTGGACAGCCTGGGCTACCACAGCATGACCGCCATCCAGGCGGCCAGCCTGCCGGCCATTCTGGACGGCCAGGACCTGATCGCCCAGGCCAAGACCGGCAGCGGCAAGACAGCGGCTTTCGGACTCGGCATCCTAGCGCGCTTGAACCCGCGCTGGTTCGGCGTGCAAGCGCTGGTACTCTGCCCCACCCGTGAGCTGGCCGACCAGGTAGCGCAGGAAATCCGCCGGCTGGCGCGCAGCATAGACAATGTCAAAGTGGTTACCCTGACCGGCGGCAGCCCGATGGGCCCGCAAATCGGCTCACTGGAACACGGCGCCCACATCGTGGTGGGCACCCCCGGCCGGCTGCAGGATCACCTGTTCCGCGGCTCGCTGAATCTGTCCGGCGTCGGCACCCTGGTGCTGGACGAGGCGGACCGCATGGTGGACATGGGCTTCATCGAGGAAATCGTCGGCATCGTGCGCGCCTGCCCGCGCCAGCGCCAGACGCTGATGTTCTCCGCCACCTATCCGGAAAACATCCGCAAGATCAGCGCCCAATTCATGCGCCGGCCGCAGGAAATCCAGGTGGAGTCGCTGCACAGCGGCGAACGCATCGAACAATGGTTCTACAAGATCAAGCCGGAACAGCGGCTGGAAACCGTCACCACCATACTGCGACACCTACGCCCGACGTCCGCGCTGGCCTTCTGCAACACCAAGGAACGCTGCAAGGAGCTGGTGCGAGACCTGCAGGCGCGCGGCTTCAGCGCGCTGGCGCTGTACGGCGACCTGGAGCAGCGCGAACGCGACCAAATCCTGCTGCGCTTCGCCAACAAGAGCGCCACCGTGCTGGTGGCCACCGATGTCGCCGCGCGCGGCCTGGACATCAAGGAACTGGACCTGGTGATCAACGTCGACGTCACCCATGATCCGGAAATCCACATCCACCGCATCGGCCGCACCGGCCGCGGCGAGGCGATGGGCCTGGCGCTGACCCTGACCGCCGACAACGACGACAAGCGGCTGGCGCTGATCGAAAGCTATCAGCAGGCGCCGCTGACCTGGGCCAAGCTGGAACAACTGACCCCGGCCCCCGGCGGCCCGCTGCTGCCGCCGATGGTCACGCTGGAAATCGCCGGCGGCAAGCGCGAAAAACTGCGCCCCGGCGACATCCTCGGCGCGCTGACCGGCGACGCCGGCTTTAGCGGCGCCCAGATCGGCAAGATCAGCATCTTCGAATTCGCCAGCTTCGTCGCGCTGGACCGCGCCATCGCCGAGCAGGCGCTGGAGCGCCTGTCCGCCGGCAAGATCAAGGGCAAGCAGTTCAAGATGCGCCTGATTTGAACGACGACGCGCCCCCGGCCCGACAAGCACTGCCGGGCCGGGGGCGTTTTTGCTAGAATACGTCTCATTAGCCGCAGACACGCACATCACCAGAATCCCATGAGCATCCAACTGAAAAACGCCCAAGACATCGAAAAGATGCGGATCGCCGGCCGCCTGGCGTCGGAAGTCCTCGACTACATCACCCCCTTCATCAAGCCCGGCGTCACCACCGAAGCCATCGACAAGCTGTGCCACGACTACATCGTCAATGAGCAGGGCGCGATCCCGGCGCCGCTGAACTACGCGCCGGACGGCCACAATCCCTACCCCAAATCCGTGTGCACCTCGGTCAACCACGTGATTTGCCACGGCATCCCGAACGACAAGCCCCTGAAAAGCGGCGACATCATGAATCTGGATGTCACCGTGATCAAGGACGGCTACCACGGCGACACCAGCCGCATGTACCACGTCGGCAACGTCAGCGAACACGCCCGCCGCCTGTCCCGCATCACTTACGAATGCATGTGGCGCGGCATCGACAAGGTCAAGCCGGGCGCCACGCTGGGCGATATCGGCTACGCCATCCAGCAGCACGCGGAAAACTCCGGCTACAGCGTGGTGCAGGAATTCTGCGGCCACGGCATCGGCACCAAATTCCACGAAGAGCCGCAAGTGCTGCACTACGGCCGCCCCGGCACCGGGCTGGAACTGCAAGCCGGCATGATCTTCACCATCGAGCCCATGATCAACCAGGGCAAGCGCCACCTGCGCATGCTGGGCGACGGCTGGACCGTGGTCACCAAGGACCGCAGCCTGTCCGCGCAATGGGAGCACACCGTGCTGGTCACCGACAGCGGCTACGAAATCCTGACCCAGTCCGCGGGCACGCCGCCCAAGCCCGGCAAATAAGCCGGAAACGCATCCCCAGCCCGGCGCCGCCGGGCTTTTTCACGCCCATGCCCGCGCCATCCGCCGCGACGCGACTTTACCCAAAACCCGGCTTGCCCTGCCCCGCGCGCTTTCTTACACTGAAGAAGTGAAACCACATCCAGCGGGAGCCGGCCATGGCACTGACCATCAATAGCAATCTGAGCGCGCTGCAGGGGCAGAACCAGCTGAACCAGACCCAGAAAGCCAAAGACAAGCTGCTGGCTCAACTCTCGGCCGGCAAGACCACCAACAACGCCGCCAACAATCCGGCCAACGCCGCCATTTCCGAAGCGCTGCTGGCCCAGATCAACGGCAATAATCAGGCGATCAACAACGCCAACGACGGCATCTCGCTGGCGCAAACCGCCGACGGCGCGCTCAATCAGCTGCAAAGCAATACCCAGCAAATCCAGGAGCTGGCGATCCAGGCCGGCAACGGCGCGCTCAGCGCCAGCAACCGCCAGGCGCTGCAACAGCAGGTGGACCAGCTGACCCAGGCCAACTCCGCCATCGTGCAAAGCACCGAATTCAACGGCACCCCGCTGCTGAACAGCAACGCCTCCACCACCTTCCAGGTGGGCCCCAACGGCAGCGCGGACAACCAGGTGAACATCTCCGGCGTCAATCTGTCCGCCGCGCCGGCCAGCGGCGGGCTCAACAGCTACAACGCCAATCTGAACGCCACCGGCACCATAGACATCAGCACCCAGGCCGGCGCGCTGGCCGCGCAGCAAAGCACCAACGCCGATCTGAACACCCTGGCCAACACCCGCAGCACGCTGGGCTCGATCAGCAACCGTTTCGAGGCCAGCATCAACAATCTGCAAACCGCCTCGGTCAACACCGCCGCCGCCAATAGCCGGATCAGCGACACCGACTTCGCCGCCGCGACGGCGCAGCTGACGGCCAAACAGATCCTGGGGCAAACCGGCCTCGCCGCCCAGGCCCAGGCCAATGTCGGCCCGCGCGCGGCGCTGTCCCTGCTGGGCTGAAGCGCGAGGCCGGGGCTCCCCCCGGCCCAAAGCCCAGTATTAGCGGCGATTGCGCCGCCAAGCCTTGTTACACGCGGTTACAAGCGATATCATTGGCACACACGCTTTTCGCGCACTAAATCATCGGGCACCCTGCGGTGCCCTTTGTCTATCTGAAGGAGTTGCATATGTCGACAAGCCCGGCCATCACGGTGTCCTCTCTGGACTATGAGCGCCTCGCCGCGCTGCTGGAGGATTGCGAGAGCGGCCACCCCACCGCGGCCGCGCTGGAAGCCGAGCTGGAGCGCGCCGATGTGGTGGAGCCCGCCGCCATGCCCGCCGGCATCATCACCATGAACAGCTGCGCGCGGGTCAAGCTGGACGACGCCCAGGAAAAAACCCTGACCCTGGTCTACCCGCGCGAAGCGGACAGTGAACAGGGCAAGATCTCGGTGCTGGCGCCCATCGGCGCCGCGCTGCTCGGCCTCTCCGCCGGACAGAGCATAGATTGGCCGACGCCGGCCGGCAGCATCCGCCTGAAGGTGCTGGAAGTCACCTACCAGCCAGAAGCCGCGGGCGAACTGCACCGCTGATAAAAAAAACCGGCCATCGCATGGATGACCGGTTTTTTTGCGCCAGGGCCTGACGACGCCCTACCAACAGCGCTGAATCGTCTGCGCCAGCTGCACCAGGCGGCCATGGAAGAAATGGCCGGCGCCGGGAAACACCACCACCGGCAAACCTTGCGGCCGGGCCCATGCCATCACCGCGGACAGCGGAATCACCTCGTCCTCCTCGCCGTGAATCACCAGCGCATCGGCCGGCACCTCCGGCGTCGGCGTTTCGTACTTGCCCACCGCCACGCCCATCAGCAGCAATTTGTCCGACGCTATGCGCGCGCGGGTGCGCGCCGCGACGAAACCGCCGAAGGAAAAACCGGCCAACGCCAGCGGCAGATCGCCCTGCTCGCGGCGCGCGTGTTCCACCACGGCGATCACGTCCTCCACCTCGCCGATGCCGTAATCGTGCTGTCCCTCGCTGTCGCCCACGCCGCGCAGATTCGGGCAATAGCAGACATAGCCCAGCTGCGACAGGGCCTTGGCCGCGGTCTGCACCACCTTGTTGGTGTTGGTGCCGCCCTGCAGCGGGTTGGGATGGCAGATCACCGCAATGCCGCGCGCCTCGGCCTGGGCCGCCACCACGATGGTTTCCAGACCGCCGGCGGGCCCGGCCACCACTTGCTTGTTCATCGCCTTCAACATCAGATCTTCAACCTTTCCACCACGCGCCCGCCCACCATGTGCTCGGCGACGATTTCGTCGATGTCTTCCTTGTCGACGAAGGTGTACCAGGTCTCCTCCGGATACACCACCATCACCGGGCCGTCGTCGCAGCGCCCAAGACAGCCCGCCTTGTTGACGCGGATCTTGCCCTCGCCGGCCAGGCCCAGGGCCTTGACCTTGTCCTTCATATAGCCCAGCAGTTCGCTGGCGCCGTGATTATTGCAGCAATCCTCGCAGCCGGCGCGCTGATTACAGCAGATGAATACATGCTTGTCGAAAAAGCTCATGGAATGCCTCGTATGCTCACAGAACCATCTTAGAACGTGTTTACGATCTCGCGAGCCAAGGCGAGACAAGGCGAAAACGGTTGAGAAAGCGGAGTGTACAGACGGTACATGAGCATTCCGAAACCATTTTCAACGCCGTATCGCCGACGCGCAGCAGATCGTAAACAGGTTCTTAGGAGTCGCTGTCCGCCCAACCGCTGACGCCCAGCGTGGCGGCGTTGTCGAACTTGGCGTACTTGCCGACGAAGGCCAGCCGCACCGCGCCGGTGGGACCGTTACGGTGCTTGCCGATGATGGCCTCGGCCAGGCCCTTCACTTCCTGGTTCTCCGGGTTGTAATACTCTTCCCGGTACATAAAGACGATCAAGTCGGCATCCTGCTCGATGGCGCCGGATTCCCGCAAGTCCGACATCATCGGCCGCTTGTTGGGACGCTGCTCCACCGCCCGCGACAGCTGGGACAGCGCGATCACCGGCACCTGCAGCTCCTTGGCCAGACCTTTCAGGCCGCGCGAAATCTCGCCCAGCTCGGCGGTGCGGTTGTCGCCGCGGCCAGAGCCCGACATCAGCTGCAAGTAGTCGATCACGATCAGACCCAGCTTGCCGCCGTGCTGGCGCGCCAGACGGCGCGCGCGCGCGCGCACTTCCAGCGCGGTCAGCGCAGCGGTTTCGTCGATGTACATCGGCGCCTCGGACAGCTTACCTATCGCGTAAGTCAGCTTCTGCCAGTCGTCGTCGCCCAGCTTGCCGGTGCGCAGCGTGTGCTGATCCAGCCGCCCCACCGAACCCAGCATACGCATCACCAGTTGCGTGCCGCCCATCTCCATCGAGAACACCGCCACCGGCAGATGCTGCTCCACCGCCACATGCTCGGCGATATTCATCGAGAACGCGGTCTTGCCCATGGACGGACGTCCGGCGACGATGATCAGATCGCCCGCTTGCAGGCCCGAGGTCTTGGCGTCCAGATCAATGAAGCCGGTGGGCACGCCGGTGACCTCGTCCGGGTTCTCCCGGCTGTAGAGCATGTCGATGCGCTCCACCACCTCTTTCAACAGGCCCGGCATCTCCAGGAAACCCTGCTTGGACTTGGCGGTGGATTCGGCGATCTGGAACACCTTGCCCTCGGCCTCGTCCAGCAGCTGCGAGGCGTCGCGCCCCATCGGCGCGTAGGCGGCCTCGGCGATCTCGGTGCCCACCAGCGCCAGCTGGCGCATGATGGAGCGCTCGCGCACGATCTCGGCGTAGCGGCGGATATTGGCGGCGGACGGCGTGTTCTGCGCCAGCGTGGCCAGATAGGACAGGCCGCCGATATTGCCCAGTTCGCCGTTCTTGTCCAGGCTTTCGGAAACGGTGACCACGTCGGCCGGACGCGCCAACTCCACCAGCCTGGCCACGTGTTTGTAGATCAGCCGGTGGTCATGGCGGTAAAAGTCCGCCTCGGACACCACGTCGGCGATCTTGTCCCAGGCGCTGTTGTCCAGCAACAAGCCGCCCAGCACCGATTGCTCGGCTTCGATCGAATGAGGCGGCGTGCGGATCGCCGCCATCTCGCTGTCAAAATTCTCGTACGATTCAGTCATGTAGACTCGGAGTGATGGCGCGGCCTGGCCGCGCGAATGAAGCAAGCCTGGATCAGGCAAAACCCGATTTTAACCCGAAACCGCCACTCGCTGAGCATGCGTTGACAAGCGCCCCGCGCGGCCCCAGCATCGAAGCTTCGTTCATCTGGAGCCGCCATGACGCCCACCGCCCTCGTCCAAAGACAACTCGACGCTTACAACCAACGCCAGCTGGAGCCCTTCCTCGCCGTCTACGCCGACGACGTGACGGTGTACCGGCTGCCCGGCGCGGAACCCAGCCTGCGCGGCAAAGCCGCCCTGAGAGATTTCTACGCCGGCCAGCGCTTCAACTTGCCGGACCTGCACGCCGAACTGGTCAAACGCATCGAGTTCGGCAACAAGGTAATCGACCACGAACGCGTCAGCGGCGTGGCCGAGCAGCCCTTCGAAGTGGCGGCCGTCTATGAAATCATCGACGGCAAGATCCAGAACGTGTGGTTTCTGGCGGCGGACTAAGAACCTGTTTACGATCTGCTACGCGTCGGCGATACGGCGTTGAAAACATCTTCAAAATGCTCATGTACCGTATGTACACTCCGCTTTTTCAGCCGTTTTCGCCTTGTCTCGCCCTTGCTCGCGAGATCATAAACAGGCTCCAAGATCAGCAATGCATCCCGGCCACATAGCCTGACGACCAGGCCCACTGGAAATTGTAGCCGCCCAGCCAGCCGGTGACGTCCACCACCTCGCCGATGAAGAACAGGCCGGGCACCGCGTTGGCCATCATGGTCTTGGACGACAGCGCCTTGGTCGACACCCCGCCCAGCGTCACCTCAGCCTTTTTATAGCCTTGCGTGCCGTTGGGTTTGACCCGCCAGCCGTGCAAGCGCTCGGCCAGCTGCTGACGCTGCTTGGGCGACAAGTCCTTCAGCCGCTTATTGCAGCCCTCGCGCTCAAGCCAGGCCTCGGCGAAGCGCTTGGGCCAGCCGAACTCGGCCAGCGCGTTGGCGATAAGCTGCTCGCTGCCCGCCTTTTGCTCCAGCCAGGCCGCGGCGTCCGCGTCCGGCAGCAGGTCCAGTTCCAGCGTCATGCCCGGCTGCCAATAGGACGACACTTGCAGAATGGCCGGGCCGGACACGCCCTTGTGAGTGAACAACACGTTCTCGCGGAAGCGCCCCTTGCCGGCGCGCGCTTCCACTTCCAAAGACACGCCGGCCAGCGGCGCGAACGCTTCCGCGTCCTCCACATGAAAGGTCAGCGGCACCAGGGCCGGCGTCAGCGGCGTCAGCTCCAGGCCGAACTGTTCGGCCAACTGGTAGCCGAACGGCGTCGCGCCGATCTGCGGGATGGACAAACCGCCGGTCGCCACCACCAGCGACGCCGCGCGAAAAACGCCGGCGCCGGTCTCCAGCGCGAAACCGTCCGCGTCCCGGCTCACCCGCAGAACCTGCGCCTCCATGCGCCGGTCCACCCCGCCCAGCCGGCACTCCTCGTCCAGCATGGCGATGATGCGTTCGCTGCCGTCGTCGCAGAACAGCTGGCCCAGCTTTTTCTCGTGATAGCCGATGCCGTGGCGCTCGACCATGGCGATGAAATCCTGCGGCGTGTACTGCGCCAGCGCCGAACGGCAAAAATGCGGATTGGCCGACAGATAACAGTCGAAACGGGCGTGGAGATTGGTGAAATTGCAGCGGCCACCGCCGGAAATGCGAATCTTCTCGGCCAGCTTGCGCGCATGGTCCAGCAAGAGCACGCGCCGGCCGCGCTGGCCCGCGGTGGCCGCGCACATCAGGCCGGCGGCGCCGGCTCCAATGACAATAACATCATACTGCAATGGCGTTCATCCTTACTTTACTTTTTTAGTCAACTATTGGCGACCAGCGGCTTAATCCAGTAAACTTGCGGCTAAAGCATCCGCTTATGCGGCTTACTTTCTCAACAAGGAGAGCATAATGGAACACAAACTGCCGGAACTGCCGTACGCGCTGGACGCGCTTGCCCCGCACATTTCCAAGGAAACCCTGGAATTCCACTACGGCAAGCATCATCAGACCTACATCACCAACCTGAACAACCTGGTCAAGGGCACCGAGTTTGAAAACGCCTCCCTGGAAGAGATCGTGAAGAAATCCTCCGGCGGCATCTTCAACAACGCGGCCCAAGTTTGGAACCACACCTTCTACTGGCTGGGCTTCGCCCCCAACGCCGGCGAAGAGCGCAAGCCCACCGGCGCGCTGGCCGACGCCATCAACGCCAAATGGGGTTCCCACGACGAATTCAAGAAAGCCTTCACCCAAACCGCCATCGGCACCTTCGGTTCCGGCTGGGCCTGGCTGGTGAAGAACACCGACGGCTCGCTGGACCTGGTATCCACCAGCAACGCCGCCACCCCGCTGACCACCGACAAGAAGCCGCTGCTGACCTGTGATGTGTGGGAGCACGCGTATTATATCGATTACCGCAACAGCCGCCCGAACTATCTGGACAGCTTCTGGAAGCTGGTGAACTGGGACTTCGTCGCCAAGAACTTCGCCTGATTCGACGCGGCCTGACAGCCTGATGCAAAAGGGACCTCCGCGGTCCCTTTTTTGTCGCCCTCGCGCCATGGCCTCTCAGGTTTTTACGCCCTGCATCCGCTGCCGCAAGGCCGCCGCCGCGCGCAGGGCGAAGGCGTAAATGGACAGCTGCGGATTGGCCCCCACGCTGCTGGGAAACACCGAACCGTCCACCACGGTCAGATTGTCCAGCTGCCAATGCCGCCCCCATTCGTCCACCACCCCGGACTCGGCGTCGCCCGACATCGCCAAGCCCCCCATCACATGAGCGCTGACCACCTTGGCCAGCAAGGGCTTGAGCGTCAGCCCCGCAATCATGCCCCGGGCCTCGCCCCAGCTGCGGGCCAGGCCGGCCTGCTCATGCACCGTCAGCACCTGCCTGGCGCCGGCCGCGAACTGGATCTCGGCCATGCTCAACCAGGCGCGGCGCGCGCCCTCCCACAAGACCTCGTTCAAGGGATAGTCCAGCTCCGGCGAACCATCGCCGCGCAAGCGCACCTGGCCGCCGCGGCTTTCCGGATGAAAACCGTCGCGCAACAAGGCCAGCGTCGCGTGCAGATGCGGCAAGCGCCGCAGCAAGGCCGGCTGCGCCGCGCCGAAGCCGGGAAAGGTGATGCCGGCCAGCAAGGGATGGATGGGCGGCACCTCCAGCTTGTAGCCCAAGGGGCCGTCCAGCGCGTGAACATGCATGAAGTGATCGCTGTACACCGTCTGCGGCGCGCCGTTGAACGGCTCCACCGGTTCCGGCATCAAGGCCGCCGACAGCAGCACCGGATGCAGAAAGGTCCGCGTCCCGGTATGGCCGCCCGGATCGATCAGGCCGCTGCGCAGCAGAATGGCCGGCGAACCGATGGCGCCGGCGGCCAGCACCACCTGAGCCGCCTTCACCTTGAAGCGGCGCCCGGTTTCCCCCACCCCGTCCGCCGCCAGAAAACGCCCTTCCAGCCCTTCCAGCCGGGTTCTGGCGGCATTGGCGCGCAGCCGGTCCACCCGCGCCCGGCTGATCAGCCTGGCGCCATGCTCCAGCGCGGCGGGAATTGCCGTCACCAGCATGGACTGCTTGGCGTTGGTGGGGCAGCCCATGCCGCAATAACCCAGGTTCCAACAGCCGCGCACATTGCGGCGGATACGCGCATGGGCGATGCCCAGCGCCGCGCAGCCGCGGGCCAGCGCCGCGTTGTTGGGGTTCGGGTCCGGCAGCCAGTCGGCGATGCCCAGCCGCGCCTCGGCTTGCTCGAACCAGGGCCGCATCGCCTCCTCGCCCACGCCGCTCAAACGGTGGCGCTCCCGCCACCAGTTCAGCGTGTCCGGCGGCGTGCGGAAGGAACTGGTCCAGTTGACCACGGTGCTCCCGCCCACGGCCCGGCCCTGCAGGATGGAAATCCCCTTATCCGCCGTTTTGCGACAGGCGGACTCCTGATACAGCTCCGGGTAGGCCTTGGCTTCCAACAGACGAAAATCGCGCGAGCTGTACAGGCCGCCCTCCTCCAACAGCAGCACGTCCAACCCGGCCGCGGCCAATTGCTCGGCCGCCATGCCTCCGCCGGCGCCGCTGCCGACGATGACCACATCGGCCCTCAGCTCCAGATCGGGCAGGCTCGCGCCGTCCAGCGCCTTCCAGCCCGCGACGACGCCGGCGGCCACCGGATCGGGTATCGTCGCGCGGCTCACGGCAGCATCTCCATCACCGCCGCCGGCTGCCGATAGCCCAGCGCCGGCCAACTGGCCGGATTGCCGTACCAGGCCGCGTTCAGCAACTGGTGCAAGGCCTGGTAGCCACTGCGCAGCAAGGGAAAAACGCTGCCGCGCCAGCGCCGCAGAAAGGCTTCGATGTCCTCGACCGACGCCTGCCGCCACGGCGCGGACACTCCGGCGATCCAGCGCCGCCCCCAGGGGTTGCCGAGCAAATCCAGCAATTGACGCAGTTCGGCCCGCATCGCCGGCGGCAAGCCGGCCACCGCGCGGTCCACGCCGCGCACCACGTCCTCGGGCGGCGCGACGCCCGCCCCCAGGACGCCCGGGGCGATCGCCGCCAGCAACTGGGCGTCCCGCGGCGTCAAGGCGCGCAGCTTCAAGGGCTTGGCCCAGTCCTCGGCCGGGCCGTCCGGCTGCGGCGAGGCCAACAAGGTGGCCAGCGCCAAGACCGCGGTGCCGCCCAGACCGGTTTTGAGCAATTGGCGGCGGCTCAGCATCTCAGCGCAGCATCCACTTCAACAGCCGCTCCACGCCGGCGCCGTAAGGCGCGCGCGTCAAGGCGGTGCCGGCCCAGCGGCTTTGCCGGAACACCGGCTTGAGCTTGGAGAAGGCCATAAAGCCCTCCTTGGCGTGACAATGCCCCATCCCGGACGGGCCGACGCCGCCGAAAGGCAAATCCTCCTGCACCACCTGCAGGGCGATGTCGTTGATCGCCACCCCGCCCGACACGGTTTCGCGCAAGGTTTTCTCTATGCGCAGCGCATCCCGGTCGAACAGATACAAGGCCAGCGGCCGCGGCCGCGCGTTGACGTAGGCCAGCGCCTCGTCGAATTTGTCGTAACTCAGCACCGGCAGAATCGGCCCGAAAATCTCCTCCCGCAACAAAGTCGCGTCTTCCGGGCAGCCCTGCACCAGGGTCAGCGGGAATTTGCGGCTGGGCCGCCAGTCCTCCGCCGCCGGGTTGATCTGCTCCACCTCGGCGCCGGCCGCGCGCGCCTCCTCCAGCCATTGCAGCAGGCGCTGGCAATGACGCTCGTTGATGATGGCGCTGTAATCGGGATTGTCCGCCAGCGTCGGATAGGCGCGCCGCGCCGCGCCGCGCAACTCGTCCAGCAAAGCCTCGCGGTCCTTGTCGTTGACCAGCACATAGTCCGGCGCCACGCAGGTCTGGCCGGCGTTCAGCATTTTGCCGGCGACGATGGCCTCGGCCGCGTGACGCAGATCGGCGCCCCGGGCGACGATGACCGGCGATTTGCCGCCCAGCTCCAAGGTCACCGGCGTCAGATTCTCCGCCGCCGCGCGCATGACGTGACGGCCCACCGCGGTGGAGCCGGTGAAGAACAGATGGTCGAAAGGCAGCCTGCTGAAGTCCTGGGCCAGTTCGGCGTCGCCGTTGACCACGACCATCACCTCCGGCCCCAGATAGCGCTCGGCCAGGCGCTGCAACAGCGTGCCGGTTGCCGGCGTGTATTCCGACATCTTCACCATCACCCGGTTGCCGGCCGCCAAGGCGGACACCACCGGCCCCAGCGCCAGAAACAAGGGATAGTTCCACGGCACCAGCACGCCGATGACGCCCAAGGGCTGCGGCATCACGCTATTGCCGGCCGGCTGGAACCACATAGACACCCCGCGCCGTTCCGGCCGCATCCAGCGCCGCAGCCGCCGACGCGCGTAACGTATGGCCTCCAGCGAGGGAAACAGCTCGGCCAGCCGGGTTTCCACCGCGCTGCGGTGGCCGAAGTCCTGGCTGATGGCGTCGACGAAAGCCTGGCGGTTGTCCTGCAACATGCTCTCCAGGCACTTGAGCCAATCCTGGCGCTGCTCCAGCGGCGGAAACGCTGAAGCCCGGCTAAGGCGGTACAGGCGGGAAAACTCCGCTTGCAGATGATCATCCCGGCAAATGGGCATGGCGGCGGCATTCATTGTATTATCCTTAGGATAGCAGTATCCGAACGATTGTTTAGAGCCGTGACTCTAAAACAAGAATATCATCGCCCACCCACGCTGTCACCCTCTAGCCGCGCCATGTTGATCGATTTTTTTTACGCCCTGCGCGAAGCCGGCCTGCCGGTCACGCTGAAAGAATTCCTCACCTTACTGGAGGCGCTGCAAAAACGCGTCGCCTTCGGCGATCTGGACGCGTTTTACTATCTGGCGCGCACCGCGCTGATCAAGGATGAGAAACACTTCGACCGTTTCGACCAAGTGTTCGGCAGCCATTTCAAAGGCCTGTCGCTGGCGCTGGACGAACTGAAAACCGGCATCCCGGAAGACTGGCTGCGCAAGCAGGTGGAAAAGCACCTGTCCGAGGAAGACAAGCGCCGCCTGGAGGCGCTGGGCTGGGAGCAGTTGATGGACACCCTGCGCCAGCGGCTGCAAGAGCAGCAGGAACGGCACCAGGGCGGCAATAAATGGATAGGCACCGGCGGCACCAGCCCCTTCGGCGCCTTCGGCTACAACCCGGCCGGCATCCGCATCGGCCAGCATGAGTCGCGCCATCGCCGCGCGGTGAAAGTGTGGGACCAACGCGAATTCCGCAATTTCGACGACTCGGTCGAGCTGGGCACCCGCAATCTCAAGATCGCGCTGCGCCGGCTGCGCGAGTTCGCCCGCGACGGCGCCGAGGAAGTGCTGGATCTGGACGCCACCATCGCCGCCACCGCCGGCAAGGCCGGCATGCTGGACCTGCGCATGCAGCGCGAGCTGCGCAACGCGGTCAAGGTGCTGGTGCTGTTCGACATCGGCGGCTCGATGGACGACCACGTCAAGGCCTGCGAGGAACTGTTCTCGGCGGTGAAGTCCGAGTTCAAGCACCTGGAGTATTTCTACTTCCACAACTGCGTCTACGAAGCGGTATGGAAGGACAACGCCCGCCGCCACACCCAGACCCTGCCCACCTGGGACCTGATCCATACTTTCGGCGGCGATTACAAACTGATCATCGTCGGCGACGCCACCATGAGCCCCTATGAGATCAGCTATCCGGGCGGCAGCGTGGAACACATGAACCAGGAGGCCGGCGAAGTCTGGCTGCGCCGCCTGCTCGCTCACTTCAAGCACGCCGCCTGGCTCAACCCGGTGCCGGAGGCGCACTGGGACTACACCCAATCGCTGCACATGCTGCGACAACTGATGTCCGGGCGCATGTACGGGCTGACGTTGCAAGGCATTGATCAGGCGATGCGGGCGCTGAAGCGCAGCGCGCCTTGAATTTTAACTTTCCGACACAAATTATTACTTGAGCTTGCGGCGGCTTGTGTTCCAGAATGAAATCACAGGGGGCCGCCATAGACGACTTTGCTTCCAGGCCGGTTGGCCGGCAATCGTCTTCACCAACAAGTTCGTACTCAAGCCTCGGGGAGCCATGCCATGGAAATTTTGCTTTTATTCGCCCTCATCGCCGCTGTGGTCGTCGTCGCCAAGATGTTGAGCGGCCCGGTGGAAGACCAGGACCAACTGGCTCCGATCCGCATTCGCAACGATCAGGACCAGCGCCGTCGCTGACCCCCGTCCACGCATAAGAAACGAAAAAGCGCGCCGCTAGGGCGCGCTTTTTTCATGCGGCGACACGCGGATCAGAACTCGCGCTGCGGCACCAGCACCGTCCGGTTGCCGTTGCTTTCCATCGGGCTGACGATGCCCGCCGCTTCCATTTCCTCGATCAGCCGCGCGGCGCGGTTATAGCCTATGCGCAGATGGCGCTGCACCGATGAAATAGACGGCTTGCGGGTGCGCATCACGATTTCCACCGCCTCGTCGTACAGCGGGTCGCTTTCCGTCGCCGCCTGCGCCTTGGCCGTGGCCGCGGCGGACTCCTCCTCCGCCTCGCTCTCGCCGGTCAGCAGGCCTTCCACATAATCGGGCTCGCCGAACTGCTTCAGATGTTCGACGATGGCGTGCACTTCGTCGTCGGTGACGAAGGCGCCGTGCACGCGCTGCGGATAACCGGTGCCCGGCGGCAGGAACAGCATATCGCCCTGACCCAGCAGGCTTTCCGCGCCCATCTGGTCCAGAATGGTGCGGCTGTCCACCTTGCTGGACACCTGGAAGGCGATCCGCGTCGGAATATTGGCCTTGATCAGACCGGTGATCACGTCCACCGACGGCCGCTGAGTGGCCAGGATCAAATGGATGCCGGCGGCGCGCGCCTTCTGCGCCAGCCGCGCGATCAATTCCTCGATCTTCTTGCCGGCCACCATCATCAGATCGGCGAACTCGTCCACCACCACCACGATGAAGGGCAAGGCCTCCAAGGGCTCCGGCGTTTCCGGCGTCAGGCTGAACGGATTGCCGATGCGCTGCCCCATGGCTTCGGCCTCGCTCACCTTGTCGTTGTAGCCGGCCAGATTGCGCACGCCCAGCGCGCTCATCAGCCGGTAGCGGCGCTCCATCTCGCCCACGCACCAGTTCAAGGCGTTGGCCGCCAGCTTCATATCGGTGACCACCGGAGCCAGCAGATGCGGGATGTCGTTGTACACCGACAGTTCCAGCATCTTGGGATCTATCATGATGAAGCGCACTTCGTCCGGCCGCGCCTTGTACAGCATGGACAAAATCATCGCGTTGACGCCCACCGATTTGCCGGAACCGGTGGTGCCGGCCACCAATAGATGCGGCGCCTTGGCCAGATCCATCGCCACCGGCTGGCCGGTGATGTCCTTGCCCAAGGCCAGGGTCAGGCGAGAACGCGGCTGCTGGAACACTTCGGAGGAGAAGATCTCGGACAAACGTATCATCTGGCGCTTGGGATTGGGCAGCTCCAGACCCATGCAGGTTTTGCCGGGTATGGTTTCCACCACCCGGATCGCGGCCAGGCCCAGCGCGCGCGACAAATCCTTCATCAGATTGACCACCTGATTGCCGCGCACGCCCACCGCCGGCTCCACCTCGTAACGGGTGATCACCGGGCCGGCGTAAGCGTCCACCACGCTGACCTTGACCTTGAACTCGGCCAGCTTTTCCTCGATGACGATGCCGCGCTCCAGCAACTCCTCCTCCGAGCACGTCACCGTCGCCTCGTCCGCCGGGCGCAGCAAATCCAGCCCCGGCAAACCGTAATCGTCGTATACCGGCCGCGGCTTGGCTTCCGCTTTGGCTTCCGGCGTCGCCGCCTGCTCCACCTCGGCCTGCGCCTGCCGCGCCCATGCCTCGGGCGCCTCCGGCGCCGGCTCGGCGTCCCAGGGCGGACGAAGCTCGGCCAAGACTTCCGCCGGCTTCGCTTCCGCCGCCGGCGGCTCGATCAAGACCCAGGGCATGGGCTTGGCCGCCAGCTGCCGCGCCGCGGCCGCCGCCGAAGGCGGCTCTTCCGTCGGCAACACCGCCTGCTGCACCACCGCGGGCTTTTCATCCTCCTGCACCAGAACCGAGCGCGTTTGCGGCCAGCGCCACGGCGCCGGCTCCGGCGGCCGCGTCGGCTCCGCTTCGTCTACGGTCTGCGGAACGGAAACCGGAACCGGGTCGATAAGCGGCAACGCCGCCTCGTCGGCCGCGGGCACCGGCGGCGCGGCCTCGGCCGACGACCATTCCGGCTCGGACCTGGGCTCCACGTCAAGCAGAAACGCCGGCGCGGCGGGCTCGACCGGCGCGAATACCGGCGACGCCGGCTCCGACGACGGGGCCTGGGCCTCGTCCTCCGGCCTAGGCGGCGCGATCTCCGCCATCGGCGCGGACATCTCCTCGAACGCCACCACTTCGGGCTCGATCAACGGCGGCGCCGGTCGCGCCTGCGCGGGCGGCGGAGACAGCCAGCCGTGATGCGCGGGCCGCGCGCTGGCCGGCAATTCATGCCGCACCACGGGCGGCGGCACGATTTGCGGCTCCTCCGCCTCTTGCGGCTTGAGCGCCTGGGAGCGAATCACGAAAGCTTGAGGCGCGGCCATGGTTTTGCCGCGCTTGGAATGGATGTGGCGCAACTGCTCGCGCACCTCGCTGGGCTCGATCACCGGCAAGGCGGACGCGCCCTGATCCTTGGCGCTCTGCGTCAGAACCCGGGAGGCCTGGCGGCGACGGTAATCCGACTGCAGATTATGTTGCAGCTCATGCAGGCCGATCACCGGCAGATCCTTGGCCTGTTCTTGCTCGGCCGACGGCTGGCGCACGCGCTTGCGGTATTCGCGGGACAGTTCCAGCGTCGGCAGTTCCGGCTTGGCCTGCGGCGGCGCGGCCGGCCGTTTCGGCAAGACTACGGTTTCGCGTTCGACGGCGGCCGGCGGCGCTTCGCGTTCAGGGGACGGCTGCGGCGCGGACGGTCTGACCGGCTCCGGCTCGGCTGAAGCGGGAGACGCGTCGCGGGGCGCGATCGGCTCGATCCGAGAACGGCTCCACGCCTCCGCGGCGTGCGGCCCGGCGTCGGCCTCCTCCACGAAGTAGTCCGGCTCATGACGCTCCGTCGGCGACATGCCCAACAAGCGATCCAGCTTTTGGGTCCATTCGGACAAGACGACGCGGCCGGTATACACCAGCCAAGCCAGCGCACCCAGCACCAACAGCAGCACACACAGCACAAACCACACAGTTCACAACCTCTGACGATGTCGAAAATTAACGGCCGGCCCCGCACCCGCTGCGAGCCCGACTGCGGCGATTGTACCGTTTTTTATAGTGTTCGCGGCAGGCGCGCGCGGACGATGAGCGCCCAGGCGGAGAAAAAAATTAAGCCGCGGCATGATGCGGCGGCTTAATCCCTGCTGGCGGCGCGGTCCGGCTAGGCGGCCAGTTGCAAATACCCCTGCAGCTGACCATTGGCCAACAAGCGGCGCAGATGGCTGCCCGGCGTGGGGCCGGCGTAGGCGACGCCGGCCTGTTTGCAACGCAGCACCTGGCCGGTGGCCAGGGTCACGAGCTCCATTTCCAACACCCAGGCCTGAACGTCGTCCACGCCTTCGACTTCCGGCTCCAGCGTCGCGGTCAGGCGATAGCGGCCATCGCCGGAGTTCACATCCAACAAGCCCATCAGCCCCAGATTGTTGCGCACATCGGCATCGTCCGCGTCAAAAGCGCCCGTCGCCAACGCGGCGGCCGGCAGCTTGTCTTTAACAGTGTTTGCAACCATGACAGTTAATCCCCTTTGATGTTGTTATCGTTTGCCGCTTTGGGCTGGCCGCGGTTCAAAGCGCCGCGCGGGCGCGGGCTCCCGAACTAAATCAGCCGCGGAGACGGGAAACGCCGCAACATCATGCTGCATTTCATTGGCCTACTGCAATCCCTTGCCAGAGGCCTCTGCGTTGCGAGACGGACAAACTGTCCTTTTTGCCACTTCTTCACATTGCGGGACGATTACAGCAAACGCGGATTTAGCGTATAGCGGCCGCTCAAGCTGGCCGAGGCCAACACATGGCCGTCCAAAACCGCGACGATGTTGGCAGGCGTCAAGACGCCGTCCACCGGCAAAGCTGCCACATCCAAGGCGTAGACGGTGAAAACGTAGCGGTGCTCCAGGCTGTCGTTCCACGGCGGGCAGGGGCCGTCGTAGCCGTAGTAGTCGCCGGCCATAGCCGCGTCGCCGGCGAACCAGCCGGTGTAGTCGTTGATGCCGTGACGCAAGCCCTGTGGCGCGTCCGGACCGCTCTTGCCGCGCGCGCTCACCCCCGCGCTGTGGCCGCCCTCGGCGATCTCGCTCTGTCCGGCGGGAACGTCCAGCAGCAGCCAGTGATAGAAGTCCACCCGCGGCAGATCCGCCGGCACCTCCCTGCCCTCCTGATTGACGTCGTCGCCGCGCGACGGCACGTCCGGATCATGGCATATCAGCGCGAACGAGCGCGTCCCCTCCGGCGCTCCGCTCCAGACCAGATGCGGGTTGAGGTTGTCGGACAGCGCGACATGGCTGTCGGCGTCCGGCACGCAGAAGGCCAGGCGGCCCGGAATGCGTTCCCCGTCTTGAAAGCTGCGGCTGTGCAATTGCATGAATCTGCTCCTTGACTACGGCCGGCGATAGGCCGATTGAAAAAAAGCCCCGACTTGCGGGGCTTTGGCGATGCTGGATATCAAAACCGGCCAGGCTTAGCCCGCCTTCACCACCTGGGCGATGGCGGAAGCCACATAGGTCAGGTTCTTGCTGTTCAACGCCGCCAGGCAGATGCGTCCGGTGGACACGGCGTAGATGCCGAAGTCGGCGCGCAAGCGCTCCACCTGGGCCGCGCTCAGGCCGGTATAGGAGAACATGCCGCGCTGCTGGGCGACAAAGGAGAAGTCCTGAGCCACGCCTTCGGCCTTGATCGCCTCGACCAAGCCGACGCGCATCGCGCGAATGCGATCGCGCATGCCGGCCAGTTCGTCTTCCCACAGCTGGCGCAGTTCAGGGTTGGACAGCACCGCGGCCACCACCGCGCCGCCGTGAATCGGCGGGTTGGAATAGTTGGTGCGGATCACGCGCTTCAGTTGGGACAGCACGCGCGCGGATTCTTCCTTGCCGGCGGTGACGATGGACAAGGCGCCCACGCGCTCGCCGTACAGCGAGAAGCTCTTGGAGAAGGAGCTGGACACGAAGAACTGCAGGCCGGAGGCCGAGAACAGGCGCACGGCGACGGCGTCGGCGTCGATGCCGTCGGCAAAGCCCTGATAAGCCATGTCCAGGAAAGGTACCAGGCCGCGCTCGCGGCAGACCCGCACCACCTCGGCCCATTGCGCGTCGGACAGGTCGGCGCCGGTGGGATTGTGGCAGCAAGCGTGCAGCACGATCACGGAGCCGGCCGGCAGTTGCGCCAGGAAGGCGCGCATGCCTTCGAAATCGACGCCGCGGGTGGCCGCGTCGTAATACGGGTAGTTTTCCACCTCGAAGCCGGCGGACTCGAACAGCGCGCGGTGGTTTTCCCAGCTCGGGTTGCTGATATAGACCCTGGCCGCCGGGTTCAGGCGCTTCAGGAAGTCCGCGCCGATTTTCAGGGCGCCGGTGCCGCCCAGCGCTTGAGCCGTCACCACCTGGCCCGCCTTGATCAGCTCGCTGTCCGCGCCGAACAGCAGGTTCTGCACCGCGCTGTCGTAAGCCTGAGCGCCTTCGATCGGCTGGTAGCCGCGCGGCGGCATGGTTTCAAGACGCGCCTTCTCCGCCGCCTTCACCGCCGCCAACAGCGGAATCTTGCCGTTGTCGTCGGAATAAACGCCAACGCCCAGATTCACCTTGGTGGTGCGGGTGTCGGCGTTGAATGCTTCGTTCAGGCCCAGGATAGGGTCGCGCGGCGCCAGTTCTACGGCGGAGAAGATCGAGGTCATGCAAGGCTCCATTACTTTACGCAACAACCGGCCAAAAGCGCTCGCCCTGGCCGGCTGGACAAGAAAAACCGGATGGCCACAGTCTAACATGGAGAGCCGTTCTCCGGGCTCTCATCCACCGTCGCCGCGTTTTGACAGTGCGTCGCCCGGCCATTACCCTGACATCAGCCACCCAAGCATTTCCTTGCGGCAGCCACAGGAGCATGACTCAATGAAAAAAGGCATCTTGCTGTTCTGGCCCTCCTTCATCATCGCCATTCTGGCGACAGGGGTGTTCTTCTCCATTTTCGATCCGGCCGAGCTCAGTCTGCACGGCAAAACCCTGTTCAACGACAAGCTATCGGCCTACTCGGTGTTTTTCCTGGTCAGCTGGGCTTTCGGCGCGCTCAACACCAGCATTGTGCTGCTGTTGGAAAAAACGCCCGCGAACTGAACGGCTTCACCCCGCCGCCGGTGGTGATCCCGGAAGACGACGCCGCCCAGCCCTAAACCCCTGCCGGCCAGCATGAAAAAAGGAGCCTCGCGGCTCCTTTTTCTGTTTGACGGCACGGGCTCAAATCACGCCCAGGCCCTTCAGCATCACCACCAGGATCAACAGCGGCGACACATAGCGCAGCACGAAGAACAGCGCTTTCAACAAGCCCTCGTTCTTCAGGGCGCCCTGATTGCTCAGCGCCTGCTTCAGCTGTTCGAAGCCCCACACCCAGCCAACGAACAGGCAGAGGAAGATGCCGCCCAATGGCATCAGCAGATTGGAGGTCACGAAGTCGAACAGATCGAACAAGGTCATGCCGAAGAGCTTGAAGCCGGACAGCGTGCTGTTGGACAAGGCGCAGCCCGCGCCCACCAAGGCCAGCAGCAGCAGGTTGATCACCGTGGCCTTGACGCGGCTGATGCCGAAGCGCTCGCTGAACACCGACACCGGCACTTCCAGAATGGACAGCATCGCGCCGGTGGCGGCGATCGCGGCCAGCACGAAGAAGGCCACCATGAACACATTGCCCAGCGGCATGCTGGCGAACACCGCCGGGATGGTGATGAAGAGCAGCGACGGGCCCGCCGCCGGCTCAAAG
This sequence comes from Chromobacterium sp. Beijing, assembly GCF_021496765.1. Lineage (NCBI taxonomy): Bacteria > Pseudomonadati > Pseudomonadota > Betaproteobacteria > Neisseriales > Chromobacteriaceae > Chromobacterium > Chromobacterium sp. Beijing. The sequence continues at coordinate 1,127,502 of NZ_CP053750.1, read as the reverse complement.
CCGAAAGCGAACACCGCGGGGAAAATAGCGATGCCTGCCAGCAGGGAAACGAACAGGTCCGCGCACATCACCCGGAAGGTGGTGACCGGGATGTTCTGATCATCGCGGAAATAGCTGCCGTAGGTAATCATGGTGCCCATGCCTATGGACAGCTTGAAGAAGGCCAGCCCCACCGCGGTCAGCACCACCGCGCCGCTGATCTTGGAAAAATCGGGGGTAAACAGGAAGTCCAGCCCTTTGGCCGCGCCGGGCAGCATCAGGCTGCGCGCGCCTATCACCAGCAACAGCAGGAACAGCAAGGGCATCAGCTTCTTGGTCACCGCCTCGATGCCTTTGGACACCCCCATCAGCAGAATGCCGCCTATCAGCAGCAAGACCAGCCATTGCCACAGCAAGGATTGCACCGGATCGGAGATCAAGGCGCCAAACGCCTGCGAGGTCACCTTGGGATCGCTGGACAAGAGGCCGCCGCCCAAGGACTTGAACACATAGGCGAAGACCCAGGCCGCCACTTCGGAATAGAAAGCCATGATCAGGAAGGCGGCCAGCACGCCGAAAGCGCTGATCAGCCACCAGGGCTGACCGGCCGGCGCCAGCGTCTTCAGCGCCGTCACCGCGTCGCGCTTGGCTTTGCGGCCCAGCATGATCTCGGCGATCATCACCGGCAAGCCCACCAGCAGCGTGGCCAGCACGTACACCACCAAAAAACCGGCGCCGCCATTGGTGCCGGTCAGATAAGGAAACTTCCAGATATTGCCGAGGCCCACGGCGGAACCGAGAGTCGCCGCCAACACGCCAAAGCTGGAGGTGAAGCCGTCTCGCGACTTGGCCGCGCCTCCCTGCCGCACAGATCCCACGTTCTGACTCATTTATTTTTTCTTTCTGACTACCGCGGCGCCAACGCTCGCCGGCCCTTGGGACCGGGCGTTGAACAGCTGCTCACGCCGCCATAAAACAAGCCCGCCTAAGGGATCCCCCGGCGGGCAACTTGAGTGTTCGGCTTGTCGCCGGCAGCGATTTTGCGGCTATTCGGTCATCAGCGCAAAAAAATCTTCACGGTTTTTGCGTCAGCTCATCTCCCAGTCGCCGCAACCAGGCCGCGCACTGCTCCAGTTGATCGATGTCGATGTATTCGTCGGGCCGGTGCGCTTGTTCGATGTTGCCGGGCCCCAACACCACGCAAGCGATGCCGGCCTCGCTGAACAGGCCGGCCTCGGTGGTGTAGGCGACGCCCTTGCCGCCGTCGCAGCCGCACAAGCGCGCCACGGTGCGGCGCACTGCGCTGTCTTCAGACGATTCGAAGGCCGGGCTGTACACCACCCGTTCGATCTCGATCTGCGCCTCCGGCGCCACCTCGCGCATCTCCAGCAACAAGGTGGCGGCGTAGTCCCGGACGGAACTGACAAAACGCTCAGGCCCATCGCCCGGCAACCAGCGGCACTCGAACATGAATTCGCAATCCTTGGGCACGATATTGCAGGCGGTGCCGCCATGAATGGTGCCGGTCTGCAAGGTGGTGAACGGCACATCATATAAGGACTGACGATGGCCGAAGGACGCTTCGGCGTCGGCCAGCTTGCGGATATGGGTGATCAGCCGCGCGGCGAACTCGATGGCGTTGACGCCTTGCGGGGTGAGCGAGGAATGCGCGGCGCGGCCGCCCACCTTGCACAGGAAATGAGCGATGCCCTTGTGCGCGATCACCGGCTGCATGCTGGTGGGCTCGCCGACGATGCAGCCCGACACCTTGACCCCGTCCTCCGCCAGGCGGTCTATCAGCCGGCCCACGCCCAGGCAGCCGACTTCCTCGTCGTAAGACAGGGCGATGCCTATGCCCTGCCTTAATTCTCCGCGCGCGGCCAACTCCGCGAACCAGGGCGCCAGCGACAGCACGCAGGCGATGAAGCCCTTCATATCGGCGGAGCCGCGGCCATACAAGCGACCATCGCCCTTGTCGGTCAGAACGAAGGGATCGCTGCTCCAGACCTGGCCGTCCACCGGCACCACGTCGCTATGGCCGGACAGCACCACCAGCGGCAGCTCCGGCGCGCCGATGCGGGCGAACAGATTGGCCTTGCTGCCCTCGTCGTTGAAGGTCAGCGTGGACTCCACGCCCAATTGCGACAGATAAGCGCGCGTCCACTCGATCAATTGCAGATTGGAATGCCGGCTGGTGGTGTCGAAGCGAATCAGTTCCGCCAACAGTTCTTGCGCCGATTGAACCATCACACACTCCCACGCTTGCCGCGGTATTAATATAGATGCCGCCCAGTCTGCCTGCGCGGCCGCGCTTCGGCAACCGACGCCGCGGCCGGCGTCGCGACAAAAACGCACGCCGAGCTTGGCAAAACGGCCGCTTGTCGTTAGAATGCGTCTTCTCTTGAGGCGGGTCTCCCCGCATTGCGCGATAGCGAACCTGGTCAGGTCCGGAAGGAAGCAGCCACAGTTATTTAGCGCAAGTGCCGGGGGTCAGGCTCGCCGCCCCTCCCTTTTTTTCAGTCTCAAATGCCAAAACGCTTTACAAAAAAGCGACCACACAGTATCTTTTTGCGTCTCGACCTGCAAATCCCATTGTCCTTGACAATAAGAATCCACTAACATTGCAAAAAACGAAGTCGACTCTTAACGGAACTTCATGAACTTTTTTGCATCAGAATTATTCCTGATGGATTTTTTTTGCTATTTTTAGGGTGCAGGGCACGAAACCTAAAAAATATTAGAACCAATATTCTTTGATACTGAGAGGAACACTCATGAAACTGTTTGAAAAGATCCCCAACCCGCGTGAGATCCGCCGCAAGCTCGGCCTGAACCAGCAAGAATTCTGGAGCCGCATCGGCGTGACCCAGTCCGGCGGCTCCCGCTACGAAAGCGGCCGCAACATGCCCAAGCCGGTGCGCGAACTGTTGCGCCTGGTTCACGTCGAGCAGATCGACCTGTCCAAGGTTCGCCGCGAAGACTTCGAAATCGTCGAGTACCTGAAGGAAACCCACCCGGACCTGTACAAGAGTCTGCGCAAAGCGGTTCGCACCAAGCTGGAAGCCCAGGACGGCAGCGTGGAAGCCACCGCTGGCTGATCCCCTTCCGCGAGGAAAGCCAGCCCGCAGCGATGCCGGCTGGCTTTATTTTTGCCCGCGTGATTGTCCGACAAGCAACGGCGCGCCTCACTCCGTCCATGCAAGGCGCCCGCCATGCCATCAGCCTAGTCCCCCGGGTTGCGCACCAGCAACACCGGTACGTCCGCCAGTTTAAGCACGCCCTCCGCCACGCTGCCCATCAGCAAATGCATTAAGCCGCTCCAGCCATGGGTACCCATCACTATCAAATCGGCGCCCCAGACGCCGGCGTCGTCCACCAGCACCGCGGCGATTTTGTCGCCCCAGCTTTCCAGGATCTTGCAATCCGCCGTCACGCCCAGCTCCTTGGCCTTGGCCCCGGCCTGGCCAACACCTGCTCGCCCGCCTGCTTGATCGATTTCTGCAGCTCGGTCGCGTCCAGAAACTCGGTGCCGCCCCAGCCGAACTGGGCCAAATCCACCACATGCACCAACTTCAGGCTGGCGCCCACCTCCTTGGCCAGATGGCAAGCCTCGTGCAATGCCAGGTTGGAGGTTTCACTATCATCCACGGGTACGAATATGCGCTGATACATGACTCTGCTCCTTGTTGTATTTGCCTTACACTTGCAGTCTATCAAACCATGCCACTGCCCTGTTGACTCAGGTTAAGACAAACAACTCAGCCAAACCACTCGCCCAAAGCCCACATCATGCCCAGAATCCAGATTGTCCTGCCTGAGCGCTTCGCATTCGAAACCCGCGTCGACATCCGCATCGGAGACATCAACTACGCCGGCCACCTAGGCAACGACGCCGTGCTGAGACTGGCCCAGGAAGCGCGGCTGCGCTTTTTACAAAGTCTAGGCTATCCGCACGAACTCAGCATCGAGGGCCTGGGCGTCGTGGTGGCGGACACCGCCACCCTCTATCGCGCGGAGGCCTTTCACGGCGAGGTGCTGCGCTTCGCGCTGGCCGTGGACGACGTCGGCGCGCGCGGTTTCGATCTGCTCTATCAGGCAAGCAATGACAAAACCGGGAAAGAAGTGGCAAGATTGAAGACAGGCCTAGTCTTCTTCGACTACGTCAGCCGCAAGCCTGCCGCCATGCCCCCAGCGTTTCTGGAGCGGCTAGGCGTCACATCAGAATAAAGGAAAGGCGTCATGAGAAAATACGCACTCAATAGCCCGGAAGCACTGGCGCGCCTGCTGGCCATGTTTATGATCACGGATGGCAATATGGACCCGCGCGAGCTGGAGCTGCTGGAGAAACTCCACGTCTACGACCTGATCGGCCTGCCGCGCAAGCAGTTCACCAAGGTGCTGGTGGATTACTGCGACGACGTCTCCGACGAAGCCAACGACGACGGCACCATTCATTTGCTGGACGCGGAGCGCATCAACGGCCTGCTGGCCGAGGTGAGCGACCACCGCAAACGCATCCTGGCCTGCGTGCTGGCCATGGATATCAGCAAGTCAGACGGCACCATCAGCGAGCCGGAAATGGCCTTGCTGAGCCATATGATGAAAAGCTGGGGCATTTCGCTGGACGATCTGGAACGCGAATTCGCCCGTTAACCCCTTTCCGCGCCAAAGCAGCCGTCCGCGCGGCTGCTTTGGCCATTTTGAAGCCTCCCCCGCCCATGACGAGCAATACCCGATTTTCCGGCACCGACAACTACATCGCCACCGAAGACCTGATGATGGCGGTGAACGCCGCCATCACGCTGGAGCGCCCGCTCCTGATCAAGGGCGAACCCGGCACCGGCAAGACCATGCTGGCCGAGGAAGTGGCCCGCAGCCTGGGCCGAGAGCTGATTGTCTGGCCGATCAAGTCCACCACCAAGGCGCAGCACGGCCTGTACGAATACGACGCGGTGTCGCGACTGCGCGACTCGCAGCTGGGCGACGCCCGCGTGCACGACATCCGCAACTACATCGTCAAGGGCAAGCTGTGGCAGGCTTTCGACGCCGACGCCGCCCCGGTGCTGCTGATCGACGAAATCGACAAGGCCGACATCGAATTCCCCAACGATCTGCTGCGCGAACTGGACCAGATGGAGTTCTTCGTCCACGAAACCCAGGAGTTCGTGCGCGCCCGCCAGCGCCCCATCATCATCATCACCTCCAATAATGAAAAAGAGCTGCCGGACGCCTTCTTGCGCCGCTGCTTCTTCCATTACATTCGCTTCCCGGACCGGGACACCATGCAGGCCATCATCGACGCCCACTTCCCCGCCCTGCGCCAGCAACTGGTCAGCGAAGCGCTGGAGGTGTTCTTCTCCATACGCGAGCTGCCGGGCCTAAAGAAGAAACCCAGCACCTCGGAATTGCTGGACTGGCTGAAACTGCTGTCGGCGGAAAACATGGACGCCGCCGCGCTGAAGCAGCGCCATCAGGACAACGCCCCGCCGCCTCTGGCGGGCGCGCTGCTCAAGAGCGAACAGGATCTGCAATTGTTCGAGCGCCTGATGCAGATGGCCAGGCTGCGCCGCTGAAATGGACATCCTGGAGCGCTTCGCCGCCTCGCTGGCGCTGGCCGGCCGCAGCGGCCACACCGCCGCCGCCTACCTGCGCGATCTGGAACAACTGGCCGCCCTGCTGAGCCCCGCTCCGCTGGAGCGGGCCGAACACGCCCAGTTGCGCAGAATCCTGGCCAAGCTGCACGCGCAAGGCCTGCACAGCCGCAGCCTGGCGCGCAAGCTCTCCGCCTGGCGCCGCTTCTACCAATGGCTGCTGGACAACGGACAGCGCGGGGACGACCCCAGCCAGGGCCTGCGCGCGCCCAAACAGGACAAGCCGCTGCCCAAGGCCTTGCCGGTGGACAGCACCGCGGCCTTGCTGGACCGCATCGACGACAACGACGCGCTCTCCATACGCGACCGCGCGCTGTTCGAGCTGATGTATTCCTGCGGGCTGCGCCTGTCCGAAGCGGTGGGATTGAATCTGGAAGACCTGGACTTTTCCGACGATCTGCTGCGCATCCGCGGCAAGGGCGGCAAGGAACGCATTGCGCCGCTGGGCGCCGAGGCGCGCGCCTGCCTGCAACGCTGGCTGGCGCAACGCCAGGCGGCGCAGGAGGAGCGCGCGGTTTTCATCGCCCGCCACGGCGGACGGCTGGGCGGACGGCAAGTGGAAAAACGCCTGCGTGACTGGGCGATCAAGACCGGCGCGCAACAACACGTGCATCCGCATATGCTGCGCCACTCCTTCGCCTCTCACCTGCTGCAATCATCCGGGGACTTGCGCGCGGTGCAGGAACTGCTGGGGCACGCCAATCTGTCCAGCACCCAGATCTACACCGCGCTGGACTTCCAGCACCTGGCCAAGGTCTACGACGGCGCGCACCCGCGCGCGCGCAAAAAACCGGACAACAAAGACTAAAAGCCTGTTCAAAGCCCGCCGCGCTTCAGCGGGTGGACGCTAAGCCGCGCGGCTGCGCGCGGCCAACAGCTCGTCCAGACGCTGCAAGGCGCGGATCACGGTTTGCGCGCGCACCTGCGCGCGATCGCCGTCGAAGCGGCAGCTGAAAGCCTCGCTCCAGCCGTCAGGGCCGGCGATGCCGAACCAGACCAGCCCCACCGGCTTGGCCGCCGTGCCGCCGCCGGGGCCGGCGACGCCGGACACCGCCACGCTCCAATCCGCGCCGGACAACGCCTGCGCGCCGGCGGCCATCTGCCTCACCACCGCCTCGCTGACCGCGCCGTGCTCGCGCAAGGCGCCGTCCTCCACCCGCAGCAGACGCTGCTTGGCCTCATTGCTGTAAGTGACCACGCCGTAGCCGAACCAGGCGGAACTGCCGGCGATGTCGGTCAGCGCCGCGGCGATCATGCCGCCGGTGCAGGATTCGGCGGCGGCAACGCTCTCGCCCGCCGCCAGCAAACGCTCGCCCAGACGGCGAGCCAATTCCAGACTTTCTTGCATGGCCATCCTCTCAGCCTCGCCGCGCTTTGAAATGGCGGATCAAGCCGTTGGTGGAGCTGTCGTGCGCCAGCGCGTCGTCGCCGGCGGCCAGCTCCGGCAGAATGCGGCGCGCCAGTTGCTTGCCGTACTCCACCCCCACTGATCGAAGGAGTTGATGCCCCAGATCACGCCCTGCACGAACACCTTGTGCTCGTACAGCGCCAGCAGCATGCCCACGCTGCGCGGACTCACCTCGTCCAGCGCCAGGGTGTTGGACGGCTGATTGCCCGGGAAGAGCTTCTGCGGCAACAGCATGTCCAGCTGCTCGCCCGGCAAATGCGCCAGCTCCCGCATCGCCTCGGCCTCGCTCTTGCCGCGCATCAAGGCTTCGGTCTGGGCCAGGCAGTTGGCCACCAGCACCTGGTGCTGGTCCGCCACCGGATAATGACTGCGCATCGGGATGATGAAGTCGCAAGGCACCAGTCGCGTGCCCTGATGCAGCAGCTGGAAAAAGGCGTGCTGACTATTGGCCCCTCTTCGCCCCAGATCACCGGGCCGGTGTCGAAGTCCAGCGCCTCGCCGTAACGGCCGACGCGCTTGCCGTTGGACTCCATGTCCAATTGCTGCACATGGGCCGGCAGACGCCGCAAGCCGTGGTCGTAAGGCATGATGGCGTGGGTATGGGCGCGATAGAAGGTGTTGTACCAGACGCCGATCAGCGCCAGCAGCACCGGCATATTGGCGGCGAAGGGCGCGCTGAAGAAATGCCGGTCCATCGCGTGACCGCCGGCCAGGAACTCCTGGAAGCGGTCGAAGCCTATCGACAGCATCACCGGCAGGCCGATGGCCGACCACGTGGAGTAGCGGCCGCCCACCCAGTCCCAAAAGCCGAACATATGCGCCGGATCGATGCCGAAAGCCTGCACCGCCGGCTGATTGGTGGACACCGCGACGAAATGACGCGCGATATCGGCCTCGCTCCCCGCCTGCAAAAACCACTGACGCGCCGCCTGGGCGTTCAGCAGCGTCTCCGGCGTGGTGAAGGATTTGGACGCGATGATGAACAGGGTTTCGGCGGGGTCCAGCCGCTGCAGCGTGCCCGCGACGTGCGCGCCGTCCACATTGGAGACGAAATGCACGTCCAGCTCCGGCGACGCGTACGCGGCCAGCGCCTCTTTCACCATCAGCGGCCCCAGATCGGAACCGCCTATGCCCAGATTGACCACGTGACGGATGCGCCGGCCGCTGAAGCCTTTCCACTCGCCGCCGCGCACCTGTTCGCTGAAAGCGCGCATCCGCGCGAGCACCGCCTGCACCTCGGCCACCAGCTCGCAGCCGTCCAGCAGCAGGCTCTCGCCGGCCGGCAGCCGCAAGGCGGTGTGCAGCACCGCGCGGTCCTCGCTGACGTTGATGCGCTCGCCGCCGCGCATTTTCTCCATCCAGCCGGCCAGATCGGCCTCGCGCGCCAATTCGAACAACAGCTCCAGCGTACGTTCGGTGATGCGGTTCTTGGAGTAGTCCAGCAACAGGCCGTCCAGCTCCAGCGAAAAGCGCTGGAAACGCTGCGGATCGGCGTCGAACAACTCGCGCATATGCATGTGCCGGGTCGCGCGCTGATGCTGATGCAGCCGGGCCCAGACCCGGGTGGAATTAATGTCGGAACTGCGTTGCGAAGCCATATGGATTGCCGCTGGAATAAGTGTTCGCCAATAAAAAGGAGCAAGCTCCGCTGCGGAGCCGCTCCTGTGGGACAGTACCCCGCTTAAAACGTGTTTACGATCTCGCGAGCTAGAGCGGGACAAGGCGTTGCGGCTGAGAAAGCGGAATGTACTCATGGTACATGCGCATTTCGAAGCGGCACTCGCCGTGCCACGTCTCACGACGCGCGGCGGATCGTAAACAGGTTATTAGAGCTTGAGGAAATGCTCACGGTAGTAACGCAACTCCTCGATGGACTCCAGGATGTCCGCCAGCGCCTCGTGCTTGCCGCGTTTGACCACGCCGCGCGCCACCTCCGGCTTCCAACGCTTGCACAACTCTTTCAGCGTAGACACATCCAGGTTGCGATAGTGGAAATACTCTTCCAGCTTAGGCATCCAGCGCACCATGAAACGACGATCCTGGTGGATGGTGTTGCCGCACATCGGCGTGATCCGCGGCGGCACGTGCAGAGCCATGAAATCCAGCAGGATTTGCTCGGCCTCGGCTTCGCCCAGCGTGGAGACCTTGACCTTTTCGATCAGGCCACTCTTGCCGTGGGTGTTCTTGTTCCAGTCGTCCATGCCGTCCAACACCTCGTCGGGCTGGTGGATCACCAACACCGGCGATTCCGCCACCACGTTCAGCTGGCTGTCGGTCACAATCATCGCCACTTCGATGATGCGGTCGGTCTCTGGATTCAGGCCCGTCATTTCCATGTCGAGCCAGATGAGGTTCATTTGATCTTGTGTCATACTTGCCAATCTTTGCAAAACCCTTCTATTTTCCTTCATTGCCGCGCTGGCGGCAAACCTGACAGCAGATAACGGACTCCGATGACCGAGGCATTCAGCTCTCTCTTCCTGGCCGCGCTGGCGGCCACACTCGCGCTAAAACTCTGGCTGGGCTGGCGCCACGCCCGCCACATCGCCCGCCACCGCGCAGAAGTGCCCGCCGCTTTTCGCGACGCCATCGCCTTGCAACAACATCAATTGGCCGCCGATTATTGCATCGCCAAGACCCGTTTCGGCCTGTTTTCCGCCGTGCTGGACAGCCTGGTGATCCTGGCGCTGACCTTTGGCGGCGTGCTGCAATGGCTGGCCGGCGCCGTGGCCGCCGCAGGCGTCTCGCCGCTGCCGTCCGGCCTGCTGCTGATCGTGGGCGTGGCGGCGCTGACCGGCTGCGTCAGCTTTCCGCTCAGCCTGTACTCCACCTTCGGCATCGAGGCCCGCTTCGGCTTCAACAAGACCACGCCCAGGCTGTTCATCATTGACCAGATCAAGGGCCTGCTGCTGGGCGCCGTCATCGGCTTGCCGCTGGTGGCGCTGGTGCTGTGGCTGATGGACATTTCCGGCCCGCTGTGGTGGCTGTGGGTCTGGCTGGTCTGGACCGGCTTCCAGCTGCTGATGGTGGCGATCTACCCGACGCTGATCGCGCCGCTGTTCAATAAATTCACCCCACTGGAAGACCTGGAGCTCAAGGCGCGCATCGAAGCGCTGCTGCAACGCGCCGGCTTCCAGAGCCAGGGCGTCTTCGTGATGGACGGTTCTCGCCGCTCCAGCCACGGCAACGCCTACTTCACCGGCTTTGGCGCCGGCAAACGCATCGTGTTCTTCGACACCTTGCTGGGGCAATTGGACCATCAGGAAATCGAAGCGGTGCTGGCTCACGAGCTGGGCCATTTCAAGCGCCGCCACATCGTCAAGCGCATCGCGCTGGCCTTCGCGCTGTCGCTGGGCTTCCTCTTCCTGCTGGGGCAGCTGCTGGACGCGCCCTGGTTCTACGCCGGCCTAGGCGTCTCCACGCCCAGCACCGCGATGGCGCTAATCCTGTTCTTCACCGCGGTGCCGGCCTTCACCTTTCCGTTCACCCCGCTGTCCAGCAGCCTGTCGCGCCGCCACGAATACGAGGCCGACGACTTCGCCGCCAGCGAAACCGACGCCGGCAAACTGGTGTCCGCCCTGGTCAAACTTTATCGCGACAACGCGTCCACGCTGACGCCGGACCCGCTGCATTCCGCTTTTTACGACTCGCACCCGCCCGCCGCGCTGCGCATCAACCATCTACAAGGAAACCGCTGACATGAACCTGCTCGAACTGTCCTGCGAAGCCCAACACGGCGCCAGCCCGCTGGCCGCCAGCACCGTCAACCAATTGATGGGTTCCCTGCCCGGCTGGAACATCCGCGGCATCGAACTGACCAAGACCTTTCCCTTCGCCAACTTCCACGACACCATGGCCTTCGTCAACGCGCTGGCCTGGATCGCTCACCGCGAAGACCACCACCCGGATCTGTCGGTGCATTACAACCGCGTCGTCGTCAACTTCAGCACCCACGACGCCGGCGGCCTGACCCTGAACGACTTCATCTGCGCCGCCAAGACCGAAGCGCTGCTGGCCCGCCCATGACAGGTCAGACCGGACAAATCATCCGCAGCCACGGCCGCCGCTTCATCGTTGAATCCGACGGCCAGGTTTACGATTGCACCACCCGCGGCAAACGCGTCGATTTCGCCTGTGGCGACTGGGTGGACATCCTGGTGCAGAACAAGGAACAGGCCGTCATCGAGCGCTCGCAAGAGCGACGCAGCCTGCTCTACCGCCAGGACGACTGGAAAACCAAGGTCATCGCCGCCAATGTGACCCGCATCCTGTTCGTGATCGCCGCCGTGCCCAGCCCCAACGAAGAACTGCTGGGCCGCTGCCTGATCGCCGCGGAAGCCGGCGACATCGACCCCGTCATCGTGGTCAACAAGGCCGACCTGCCGGAAACCGAGGGCTTGCTGCGCAAGTTGGAGCTGTACCGCCAACTGGGCTACCAAGTGGTCACCCTGTCCGCCAAGCAGGACGTCGCGCCGCTGCTGCCCTTGCTGCAAGGCCAGACCAGCGTCTTCGTCGGCCAGTCCGGCATGGGCAAGTCCACGCTGACCAATGCGCTGCTGCCGGACGCCAACGCCCGCATCGGCGACATTTCCACCGCGCTGGACTCCGGCCGCCACACCACGACTCACGCCACGCTTTACCATCTGAACGCGGACAGTCATCTGATCGATTCCCCCGGCCTGCAGGAGTTTGGCCTCAAGCATTTGAAGGCCGCCGAACTAACCCGTTACTTCCCGGAAATACGCCCGTTGATTGGTCAATGCCGCTTCCACAATTGTTCGCACCGCGTGGAACCGAACTGTGCCATCATGACCGCATGTGAATCGGGCGCCATCGCCAAGTCCCGGCTCTCTTTGCTGCAACGTCTAACGGATGAACTTTCACCGTCCAAGCCGTGACGAAGGGTGTGCGTACTTTCCATTCACATACGCGGGTAATTCACTTATCCTAAAAAACTGAAAGTCGTATCGCATAAGCATATCCAGACAGACAGCCAAAAAAGGAGCCAGCACTATGACTAAGCGAATCGCACTCGTAACCGGCGGCATGGGCGGTATTGGCACCGCCATCTGCAAAGCCCTGGCGGAAAGCGGTCACATCGTAGTCACCACCTACAGCAAGCCCGGCCGCGAACAAGCCTGGCTCGCCGACATGAAGGGGCTGGGACTCAAGGATATCCACGCCTACCAATGCGACGTCACCGACACCGCAGCCTGCAAGGCACTGGCCGAAAAGGTGGCCAAAGACCTGGGGCCGGTGGACGTGCTGGTCAACAACGCCGGCATCACCCGCGACTGCAGTTTCAAGAAGCAGACCAAGGACGATTGGGACGCGGTGCTGCGCACCAATCTGGACTCCCTGTTCAATATGACCAAGCCGGTGGTGGACGGCATGGGCGACCGCGGCTTCGGCCGCATCATCAACATCTCCTCGATCAACGGTCAGAAGGGGCAGTTCGGCCAGACCAACTACTCCGCCGCCAAGGCCGGCATGCACGGCTTCACCATGGCCCTGGCGCAGGAAGTGGCGCGCAAGGGCGTGACCGTCAACACCATTTCGCCCGGCTATATCGCCACCGATATGGTGATGGCGGTGGCGGAGGAGACGCGCAACAAGATCGTGGCGCAGATTCCGGTGGGCCGCCTGGGCAAGCCCGAGGAAATCGCCGCCCTGGTCGCCTTCCTCGCCTCCGAACAAGCCGGCTTCATCACCGGCGCCAACGTGGCGATGAACGGCGGTCAACACATGATGTAAACGGGCCCCGGCCCGCCGCGCGACGCCGCCCCGCCGGGCGGCGTTTTCTTTTGCCCGCCCGCTGTGTATGCTGTCGCTTTCCCAAGCCACACCCCGACGACACCCCATGGCAGAACATCTGATCATCCACGGCGCCGACAAACAAGAGCGCTATCAAACCCTATTGCCGCAGGCGCTGGCGCTGATTGAGTCCGAGACCGATCAGATCGCCGCGCTGGCCAATCTCTGCGCCGCCTTGCACAGCAGCTTCGACTGGCTGTGGACCGGCTTCTACCTGGTCAAGGACAAGCAACTGGTGCTTGGCCCCTTCCAGGGCCCGATCGCCTGCACTCGCATCCCGTTTGGCAAAGGGGTGTGCGGCAGCGCCTGGCAGGCCGAAAAAACCTTGGTGGTGGAAGATGTCGACGCTTTCCCCGGCCATATCGCCTGCTCCTCCAGCGCCCGTTCGGAAATCGTGGTGCCCGTCCGCAACGCCGCAGGCGAAGTGGTCGCGGTGCTGGACGTGGATTCCAGCGAACCGGCCAGCTTCGACGCGGTGGACGCCGAATACCTGGAGCGCATCGCCGCGGGGCTGGCCCGCTTGTTCTGAGAAAGCCCGCAAACCGGCCTCAAGAGCTTTCGAGGCCGCCGCGGCCATGAAAAAAGCGCGCCCTTTGGCGCGCTTTTCATTGCCGGCCCTTGCCGCCGGCTACGACTGCAAATGCATAGGGTTTCGCCCCTCGCGGGATCTCGACCACGCGCGTCCCGCCAGCTCCAGAACCCAGAACACGGCCAGACCGGACAGAATGGACAGATTCTTGCCCGCGGCCATCGCCAGCAAACCCTGCCAGAAAGAGCCGCCGTCCGCCCAGCACAAGCCGCACCACACGAACAAGGCCAGCAGGGAGATCAGCGCCGGCGCGCGATAATATTCGACGAAAGTCATATTGCCTCCAATCAAGACAATCCTCACGTCAAACTAGCAAAGCCGGCTTCCGCCGGCATCGTGGCAAGCACTTAGTAGAAACACGCGTCCGGAGCGCACTAGCCCAGCAAGGGCAATTGCAGTTGCCGCCCCAGCCATTCGCGCAAGCCGGCCTCGTCCAGCGCCAACAGCTCCTGGCGCGAACCGGCCAGAATCTCGACCAAACGCGCCAGCTGCCGCTCGGCGCCCAGATTCACCTCGCCGGCCAGCCGGCTGTTCTCGCTGGCCATATCCAGCAAGCGCGCCGAAGTCTGCTCCAACTGCACCGCCTGCCGCAACGCATCCTGCTCCAAGGCGGCGCTGCGCCCTTCCAGCCACTCCAGCCTCGCCTCCAAACGGCCGTTGTCTCGCTCGCGCTCCGCCAGACGGTCGCGCCACTCGCCTTCCAGCCGCGTCCGCTCGCGCCGGCTGTGTTGCAAAGCCTCTTCCTGGCGCGCCTGCGCCTGCTGCATCGCCCGACGCTCCTCTTCCATCTGTTCGTAGAGCCGCAGCCGCAAACCTTCCAGCCGCTCATAGGCCAGCGCCTCGCGCCGCGCGGCTTCCTCGCGCGCCTCCTGCACTTTCAGCTCGGCGCGCTCTTCCAGTTCCTGCTGACGTTGCTCCGCCTGACGCCTAAGCTCGGACAGCTCCTTCCTGGACTGCTCCAGCCTCGACTCCTGCTCCAGCTGCGCTCGCTCCAGCATCTGGCGCCGGGTTTCCTCGCCCTGCAAGCGTCCTTCCAAATCCGCCAGCCTCGCGGCGCGCAACTCCAGCTCGCGCAAGGCGGACTGCAACTCGGCCTGGCGCGCCGCCAGGCCGGCTTCCAGCTCGCGGGTCTCCGCCGCAGCCTGGGCCACCGCGGTTTCCGCGTCCTGACGCAAAGACTCCAGCCGCCCGTCCGCCTCGTCGCAGGCCCGCTGCCACACTTGTTCAAAGGCTTCGGCCAGGCCGGCCGGCCAATCCGGCCGCCGCGACGACACCGCCACCCGCGACAGAAACTCCTGTCGCCATTCTTTCAAGGTGTTGTTGATCGTGGTGTTGGAGCCCGCGCCTATCCTAGCCCTCACCTCCATCACCGTCGGCCATACGCCTTCGCCCACCAGCTCGAACGCCGCCTGCCGGATGCGCGAATAAATATCTGTCGCCATGCCTGAAAATGCCCGTTTGTCGTGGCCGACATTCTAGCAAAGCGTCGCTTTAAAATATATTACGTATTACATTTAAAATTTAACAGACAGCCCGCGCATGCCTCGGCCGGAAAACACAAAGGGCGGCGCGCCGTTTACGGCGCCCGCCCGCATCGCTCCGTCCGCCCGCGTCAACCGCGCGCGGCTTCGCCCACGAAGATTTCCACCCGCCGGTTCTTCGCCCGCCCCGAGGCGCTGGCGTTGCTCGCCACCGGTTCATGCGAGCCGCGGCCGGCGATGCTGATCCGCCCCTCCGCCACGCCGCGCGCGGTCAGATAGTCGCGCGTGGCGCGGGCGCGGTTCAGCGACAGCGGGTCATTGACCGCATTGGAGCCGGTGTTGTCGGTATGGCCGACGATCTTCACCGTGGTCACCGGATTCTGGTTCAAGGTGGCGGCGAAACGGTCCAGAATCGGCCGCAGATTGGGCTTGATGTCGTAGCGGCCCACGTCAAAAGACACATCGCTGGGGATGTCCAGCTTCAGCTGATTGTCCGCGGTCTGGCTGACGCTGACGCCCGAACCCTTGGTCGCCTGCTCCATCGCCGCCTTCTGCTCCTGCATGTGCTTGGACCACAAATAGCCGCCGCCGGCGCCCAGCGCCGCGCCCAGGGCCGCGCCGGTGGCGGCGCTGCGGCCAGGGTTGCCGCCGGCGGTCAGGCCGCCCAGCACCGCGCCGGCCACCGCGCCAATCGCCGCGCCGGTACCAGTGTCTTTCTGGGTTTCGGACATGTTCGCGCAGCCGGACAGACCGCCGCTCCCCAGCGCCAATGCAACAAACATCACGATCAGTTTATTCATGCCTGGATCCTTTCCATTCAGTCCATTACCCGCCCCGGCTCCTGCGGGACGCGCTTTCAGCATATACCCATTGCGTTGCGGCCACCGCGCGTCCCGGCCAAAAGACAGGCGCGGCCAAAGCCGCCAAAGCGACAAAACGCTTGATTCGGTTGCCAAAGCCTTCCCTTGCCGCGCCAATCCGCGTACCATCGCGCCTCGCTTTACGGGAGGGAATATGAACACGCAGACTACGGCCCGCGCCTGCGGCATTGACTTTGGCACATCCAACTCCACCGTGGGGTGGCTGCGCCCGAACCAAGCCACTCTATTGACGCTGGAGGACGGCAAGATCACCTTGCCCTCGGTGGTTTTCTTCAATTACGAGGAAGATCATTCCGTGTTCGGCCGGCTGGCGCTGCAGGAGTACATGGAAGGCTATGAAGGCCGGCTGATGCGCTCGCTGAAAAGCCTGCTGGGCTCCAACCTGATCGACAGCCAAACCGAAGTGCAAGGCAAGGCCCTGCCTTTCCGCCACCTGCTCAGCCTGTTCATCCAGGAATTGAAGCTGCGCGCCGACCGCGCCGCCGAGCGTCCGTTCGAACAAGTGGTGCTGGGCCGCCCGGTGCACTTTGTCGACGACAACCCCAAGGCCGACGCCGAAGCCGAGACCACACTGGGCGAGATCGCGCGCCAGGTGGGCTTCAAGGACGTGTCCTTCCAGTTCGAACCCATCGCCGCCGCCTTCGACTACGAAGCCCGGCTGGAGCGCGAAGAGCTGGTGCTGATCGTCGACATCGGCGGCGGCACCTCGGACTTCACCCTGATCCGCCTGGCGCCCGAGCGCCACCGCCTGGACGAGCGCCTCGACGACATTCTCGCCACCGGCGGCGTCCACATCGGCGGCACGGACTTCGACAAGCAATTGAGCCTGCACGGCGTGATGCCCCTGTTCGGCTTCAAGAGCCGGCTGCGCAACAACGCGGAGATGCCGTCCAGCCAGTACTTCAACCTGGCCACCTGGCACACCATCAACTTCGCCTACACCCGCAAGGCCTGGATGGACCTGCAGGACGTGCACCGCGACGCGGCGCAGCCGCAGGTGCTGGACCGCCTGTTCCGCCTGATCCAGGACCGCGCCGGCCACCGACTGGCGATGCAGGTGGAAGCCGCCAAGATCGCGCTGTCGGACGAGGCGCAGCACCGGCTGGACCTGGGGCATATCGAGGCCGGCCTGCACTGCGAGTTGAGCCGCGATCAATTCAATCACAGCATAGACGCGATGCTGGGCCAGATCGGCGCCACCGTGCGCCAATTGCTGACCGACGCCTGCGCGCAGGCCGACGACATCGACACCGTCTTCTTCACCGGCGGCTCCAGCGGCGTGCCGGCGCTGCGCGACAGCATCAAGCGCCAACTGCCCCAGGCCCGCCATGTGGAAGGCGATCTCTTCGGCAGCATCGGCAGCGGCCTGGCGATCGAGGCCGCCAAACGCTACGGTTAAGACACGATTCGCGCCCGGCCCGCCGGGCCCTGAAACGCCAAAGGCCGAGCATGCTTGCTCGGCCTTTTCGCTTATTCGCACGGCGGCGGTGCTTACGCGCCGGAACCGCCGTTAGTCTTCTTGCCCTTGCGCCGCGCCTCCGGCGGCAGATCGAACTCGAACAACTGCGCGGTGCGCCCGGTCTGCGATTGACAGGCTATCATCAGCGCGCGGTTGATCGCCTCCTTCTTGCTGACGCCCCACCACTCTATCATTTTATCCAGCGACTTCTGCGCGTCCCGGCTCAGTTCCACCGTCACCGACAGCTCCTGCAGGCGGCTGCGGCGCAGTTCGCGGCTGCGCCGCTTGCGCTCGGCCACCGTCATCGCGCGCTCGCCCAAGGGCTTGCGTCCCGGCTTTTTGCGGACGCCGCCAATCAGATCGAAGGTGTAGTGATCGCAAGGATCTTTCATGGCTTGAGTGACGGGTCACGGTCGTTGCTGAAGAGGGGCGCAAGGATAGCACAAAGCAAGCCCTGACGGGCGTTTCACGCATTCCCGGCGCAAAATATCCCATTGCGATGCGGCGGGCGCAAAAAAACCCCGGCCTGGTGCCGGGGCAGACTCAATCAGCCGCCCTGAAGGCTGATCGAAAGCGACTATACAGTTCCAGCATAGCCCTTGTTTCGGCTTTGCACAGCCCGCTTTGGCGTAGTTGGGCCCCGTCTCAGTCGCTGCCGAATTCCCGCTCCAGTTCCGCCAGCGCCTGGCGCGTCACCCGCACTGGCATCAAGGCGCGACGCAAAGGTTGGGCCTGCCCCAGCACCAGCTCCTCGAACTCCAGTTCGGTGGCGTCTTCGCCCGGCGCGTCCTGCTTGATCCCCATGCGGTTCAGGTACAAGGTCCGCCATTCCAGCCGAAAATATTCGGCCGGATGCTCCAGCACATGGCGCACCGTCTCCAGCAAGCCCTCAAGGCTCAGCGCGCCGCGCGCCTCGCGCAATTGGGGCTCGATCTCGGCCATGCGCCGCTGCACCCCTTCGCAGGTATCGGGCAAGGGCGAACCGTCCGAGGAGCCGTCCACCACGGTGCCGGCCTCGCAACGCAGCACGCTCAAGCGCAATTGCAGCCGCGACATCTCGTTGTCCAAGGTCTGGCGCAACTGCTCCAGCAGGCTCAGCCGCCGCGCAATCACCGTGACCAGCATTTCCTCGCTGCGCCGCGCGCTGCTCTCAAGCAGCAGCTCGCGCGACGCGCAGGGCATGGCCAGCCTATGACCGTCGAAGCTCACCACCTGCTGCGGCACTTCGCGGCGCAGCTCCCCGCCCTCCATCGCCACGCCCAGGCGGCCGGTTTCGCTGCGCGCCATCGACAACAAGGCCCAGGCCTCGTCGCCCTGGCTGGCGGACAGGAAGAAATTGCGCAAGGCTTCGCTCTGCCGCAGGCAGGACAAAAGGCTGGCCGGCCCGGAAAACAGCAAGCCCAGCCGCGGGTCCTGCGCAAAGCCGCGCAAGGACAGCGCCAGCGGCTCCGGCATTCGGCTGGGCAACTCGGCCAGATAGGCCTGGGTGACGCGCATGCCCGGCGCCAGCGCGTCCAGATAGCCGGGAGACAGGCGCAAACGCTTGTCCGTGCCGTCGACCAGGCTCTCTATCGCCTGTGTCAACTCCCGCTGCTGCTGCCGGCTTTCGGCATCCAGCCCCCATCTTTGCAACAAGCGCCCTAACATCCGTCCTCCGTTAAACAATCATCGATTCCGCGCCGCCTAGAACGACTCGTCGTCGCGCAGATAGCGCCATTGGCCGGTGGGCAGATTGCCCAGCTTGACCTTGCCGATGCGAATCCGCTTCAGGCCCACCACGCGCAAACCCACCAGTTCGCACATGCGGCGGATCTGGCGTTTCTTGCCCTCGCGCAACACAAAACGCAACTGATCCTCGTTTTGCCAAGCCACGGTGGCAGGCAGCAATTTTTTACCATCCAGCTCCAGACCGTGATTGAGCAGACTCAAACCTTCGTCGGAAAGTTCGCCCTCCACCCTCACCAGGTACTCCTTGTCCACGCTGGAATGCTCGCCGATGATCTGCTTGGCCACCCGGCCGTCCTGGGTCAGGATCAACAGGCCCACCGAATCGATGTCCAGGCGGCCGGCCGGCGCCAGCCCTCTCAGATGCTGCGCAGAAAACCGGCGGCGGCTCTTGTCCTCCGCCCACTGGTTTTCCGGTTTGACCAGCACCACCGCCGGCTCGTAGCCGTCCTCGGCCTGGCCGGACACGTAACCCATGGGCTTGTTCAGCAGGATGGTGACGCGCGAGGCTTGAGCGTCCTGCGCCTTCTTGTCCACTTCGATCAGATTGTGCGGCAGCACTTTCTGCCCGAGGACGGCCACCTCGCCGTCCACTTTCACCCACCCTTGTTCGATATAGCTATCGGCCTCGCGGCGCGAGCACAAACCCAACTCGGCCATGCGTTTCGACAGGCGCACTGGTTCCATCATTTCGTTCCGTAATAAAAAAAGCGGCTTGCGCCCGCTGCGGCGCCCGCTCCGTCTCTATCTTCCAAGACAGACGCTCGGGCCACCCGCAACCACCGGCAAGTCCGCTGTTGCATTCCCGCTATTGTAGGGGATGCCACTGCAACTGGCTATGCGCCAACCATCACCCTCCTGTTGGGGACTTGTTCAGCACCCCGGTGCCACGCACCTCCTCTCTGGTGGACAAGCGCCACTGCAGCACCTTACCCCCAACGTCAAACAATAACACCAGCTCCTTGTCGTAACGGTTCTGCGCACTGAACAAGGGCCCCAGGTCGGTGAAGTTTTGCAACTGAGGCCGATACTGAACATAGCTGTACACCCACAATTCACGATTGCTGGAAAAACGTATTCGGTCCTGCGGCTCCCCAAAAGCATCAAGCACCTCGCGCCGGCTGCCTCCGCTTTGCAGCATTCGCTTCACCGCCGGTTCATCCACTTCCGCCAACTGCCTGCTTCCGCTGCTGGCGCACCCCATCAACCAACAAACGCAACATAGCGCCCACCATCGCTTTTTCATTTGCCGCCCTCCCCAATCATGGGTTCCAACACGACTTGCGCATCGTCAGACCATGCCCCTACATCCAGCGGCACCGAATACAAATACTCACGCGGGTACGGCCATTGAAAGAACGGTGTGAACGACTCAGCGCGACCGTAAAGCCAGATGACGGGCAAGGTGAACTGCTTGCCACGCTCCAACAAGGTAACGCTGAACACCGGCTTGTCAGCAATGAACAAGTATTGAACGCGCCCTTGCTCATAAGGGTTTTTCTCGCTCTGCAAGCGCGCCAGCCCCTTGAGCATCGCCTCGCCCAAGGCCGCTGAAGCCTTGCGCGCGCAGGCCACCACATCCTCCTGACACGCGGCCTCCACTACCGGCAAGCAGGCCACCTCCCTCTCATCCCGCAAGCTCACCCTACTCTGGACCCCCACCAAGCACTCCAGTCGCAAATCTCCCAGCCGCCGGGTATTAGCGGGCAGACCTTTGCTGCGTACCACCGGACGCCAACTCAACTCCACCGGGGGCAGGTTCGCCACCAACAGTGCATTGCGCTGCGCCAGCCCCGCCAGCTCATCCAGGGCAAAGCTGTAGTCGCTGGCGAGCTTGACCATGCCTTTGCCCCCACTGCCATCGCGCCAAAATAGCCCTACTCCCGCCCGCGGCGGATGTGGATAAAGGCGATAGCGCAGCGAGGAGCCCGGTGCCAGCGCGCGGAATGCGTCGAAAGCTGCCCACCCCTTGGCCAATTCGGCATAGGCGTAAACCGACTCCTTGCGCGGGGCCTGCGAGTGTCCTGGTGTTTCGGCAACCGCCCCGACCGCCATCAGCAAACCCAAGAAACCAACTCCCGCCCTCAGATTGCGCATTGCCACGCCTCCCCCGTAAAATTCATATTGCATCATCAAGACAAGAAAACCATCGCATTCGATTTTATTTAGTCGCAATCAGTACATCAAGCCGTCTTGTTCGACTATGCTGGTACGCCATGGAGCGCCAGCCAAGCCCCGGAGGCAGGCATGAACTGTTTCAATGAATACGAAGACTACGACGGCATTGGCCTGGCCCAGCTGATCGCCGGCGGCCAGATCAGCGCCGGCGAGGCCGCGGCCGCCGCCCAGGCACGGCTGGAGCGCTGGAATCCGGCGCTGAACGCGGTCTGCCTGCCGCTGCCGGAACAGGCTCAGGCCCAGTTGCGGCAAGCGCAAGGCGCCGGCCCGCTTGCCGGTTGCCCGGTGCTGATCAAGGATTTGCTGGCCGACATCGCCGGCGTGCCCACTCGCAACGGCAGCCGCCTGTTCGACGGCTATGTCGCGCCGCGCGACGCCGACATCATCCAACATTATCGCCAGGGCGGCCTGATCTTCATCGGCAAAACCGCCACGCCTGAACTGGGCCTCAGTCCCTACACCGAATCCGAGGTCTACGGCCTCAGCCGCAACCCCTGGGACCTGACCCGCACCCCGGGCGGCTCCAGCGGCGGCTCGGCCGCGGCGGTGGCCGCCGGCATCGTGCCCATCGCCCACGGCGGCGACGGCGGCGGCTCCATCCGTATTCCCGCCTCCAACTGCGGCGTGTTCGGCCTCAAGCCCAGCCGCGGACGCGGCCCGGCCGGCCCGGACTACAGCGAGGGCTGGCAGGGACTGGTCTGCCAACACGCGCTGACGCGCAGCGTGCGCGACAGCGCGGCGATGCTGGACCTGCTGGCCGGCGGCCCGCGCGGCGGCGAGGCCTATTACTGGCCGGCGCCGGAGCAAAGCTTTTTCGCCGCGCATCAGCGCGAGCCCGGCAAGCTGCGCGTCGCCTGGAGCAAGCGCCCCATCCTGGGCGGCGCGCTGCACCCGGACTGCGCCGCCGCGCTGGACGACGCGCTGGCCTTGCTGACCGAGCTGGGACACGAGGTGGAAGAAGCGTCGCCGCCGCTGGCGTCGCCGGAGGAATACAACCGCGCGATGCTGGCCATCATCTGCGGCGAGATGGCCGGCCTGCTGCGCGACATCGAGCGCCGCACCGGCAAACCGGCGCGCCACCAGCAACTGGAAGCGGCCAGCTGGGCGCTGGCGCGCTACGGCGAGCGGCTCAGCGCCGGTGAGCTGGCCTGGGCGCGCGGTTTCGCCTGGGAGCAGGCCCGGATCATGGAAACCTTCCACCAGCGCTACGACGCGCTGACCACCCCGGCCCTGAACCAGCCGCCCGCCCTCGTCGGCGGCCTGGGACCCAGCGCCGCCGAAACCGCGATCTCGCGCTGGATGCTGGGCAAGCTGGGCTGGGATTGGACTTTGCGCTTCGGCCAGTTGATTCCGGCCACTTCGCGCCGTCTGATGGAGTATCTGGGCTGGACCATACCCTTCAATATGAGCGGACAGCCGGCAATGAGCGTGCCGCTGTACTGGAGCCAGGCCGGGCTGCCGATAGGCGTGCAATTCGTCGCGCGCTGCGGCGACGACCTGACCCTGCTGCGGCTGGCCCGCCAGTTGGAGCAGGCCAGACCGTGGGCGCAACGGCGCCCGCCGGCCCCGCCTAGCGCTTGAAGCCGGCCAGAGCCGGCCCCAACTCGCCGGCCAGCCGGCGGCCCAGCTCGGTCACCAGCGTCTGCAGGCCGGCCGCGGCCGCCGCGGCGTCCGGCGTCGCCAAAGGCTGGCTCTGCAGGAAATAACCGCTGGCCAGCGGCCGTTTGTCCCCCTGCGTCGGCAGAGCCTGCCAAGCCACTTCCAGCGAGGCGTCGCGCCCCGGACGCAGGCGCAGCTGGCGCACGTCCAGCAATAAGCGGACGTCCCCGCCGCCCATGCCCGGTTGCGGATAGGCGTAGATACTGGCCAGGCCCAGCGAGCGGGACAGGTCCGCCGCCACGGCTTGCGTCAGCATACGGTCCAGCGGACCGGCCCAGCGCTGCAAGTCCAGCAATTCGACATTGCCGGCGGCGTCTTCCACCACCAGCTGGGGCCGCTCCAGCCCCGCAGGCAGGCTTGCCGGCCCCACCATCACGCTGACGCCCAGCACGGGGGTCGCGGCCGCCGTCGACAGGGCCGGCCGCAATTGATGGAAGGTGGTGGGCGGCGAGGCGCAGGCGCTCAGCAGCGCCAGCATGATCAAGCTCAGCGCGATGGATTTCATTTTTTCTCTCCCTTGCCGCGTATCAACGCTTCCGGATGGCGGTCCAGGTAATCGGCCAGCGCGCGGAAACTGCGCGCCGTTTCCGACACCTCCTGCGCCGCCGCGCGCACGTCCTGCTGCAGCGGCGAATCCGCCTGCATCGTCTGGCGCGTGCTTTCCAGCGTTTTCTGCAAGTCTTCCAGCGTTTTCACCGCCTGCGGCAGCACCTTGCCGTCCATGTTCTCGGACAGCTTGCGCATGCCGTCCAGCGTCTGGTGCAGCGATTTCAACGATTGATTCAGCTCCTCGCCTATGCTGTCGAACGGCACCTTGTCCAGCCGGCGCGCAATGCGCTGCAATACCCGCTGCAGTTCTTCCAGATCGCCCGGCAGCGTCGGCAGCTCGGTCATGCCGTTGCGCACCGCCACCTTGGCCGGCTTGGCCTCGGGGAAAAAGTCCAGCGCCACGTAAAGCTGACCGGTGATCAGGCTGCCGGAGCGCAGCTGGGCGCGCAGGCCGTTGCGCACCAGAGATTCCACGGAAATCTTGGCCGAAAGACTGTGATCGCCGGACAGGGTGTTGAGCCGGCTGGGATAGGTGCGGATGTCCACCGTCATGTCGAAGTCCTTGCGCGCCGCCGCGTATTCGATGCCGATGGCGGTGACTTCGCCGAAGGTGATGCCGCGGAAATCCACCGGCGCGCCCACGGTCAGGCCGCGCACCGACTGCCGGAACTTCAGCCGGAAGGACTGGGTTTCCCGGTCGCGGTTCTGCAGCGCTTTTTCGCGGGTTTCATTGAGCAGGAACAGGTATTTGGCGTCCGGCGCCTTGTCCGGCCCGTCGCTGAGCGGGGTTTCAAAGGCGATGCCGCCCAGCGCAATCGCCGCCAAGGATTGGGTGTTGACGCTCAGGCCGTTGGCGCCGATGGCCACGTCGATGCCGCTGGCGTGCCAGAAACGGCTGTTGACGGTGACGAAGTGATCATAAGGCGCGTTGACGAATACCGACAGCTTCACCGCGCTGCCGGCCGGGTCCAGCTCGTAGCCCACCACCTGGCCCACCGGCACGCGGCGGAAATACACCGGCGAGCCGGCGTTGAGCGAACCCAGATTGTCGGAGCGCAGCACGAACATCTTGCCCGGCAGGTCCGCGTTGATGATGGGCGGCACTTCCAGGCCCTTGAACTCGGTGCGGCGCTCCTTGCTCTTGCCCACGTCCATGCCGATGTAGGAGCCGCCCAGCACCGTGCCCAGACCGGACACGCTGCCGCCGGAGATGCGCGGCCGCACCACCCAGAAACGGCTGTCCGCCACCAGGTAATCGTCCACGTTCTTGCTCAGCTCCGCGGTGACCAGGATGGACTGACGGTCCGGGCTCACCGACACCGCCTTCACCTCGCCTATCTCCACGTCCTTGTACTTGATCCGGGTTTTGCCCGCCTCCAGCCCTTCCGCGTTCTGGAAGGCGATGGTGATGGTGGGCCCGCGCGACAAGACCGCGCTCACCGCCAGCCAGCCGCCTATCACCGCGGCCACCACCGGAATCAGCCACACCAGCGACGGCGACCAGCGCCGCCGCTTCACCGGCACCGCGGCCGGCAAGTCCTCGCCGGCTGCGGCCGGTTTTTCGGGTTGATCACTGCTCATCGTCTTCCTTTACCTGATCCCAGATCAGCCTGGGATCGAAACTCATCGCCGCCACCATGGTCAGCACCACCACCGTGCCGAAGGCGATCGCCCCCGGCCCGGCCTTGATCGACGCCAGCGACTGCCATTGCACCAGCGCCACCATCAGGGCCACCACGTAAATGTCCAACATCGACCACGGGCCAATCACCTCCACCACCCGATACAGCCGCGTGCGTTGCCGCGGCGCCCAGCCGGAACCCAGCTGCACCGTCACCAGCAAGAGCAGCAAGGCCAGAATCTTCAACAGCGGCACCAGCACGCTGGCGGTGAACACCACCAGCGCCAGCGGCCAGGAGCCGGATTTCCACAAATACACCACCCCGCTCATGATGGTGTCGTTCTGCATGCCCATGATGGTGGAGGTTTCCATGATAGGCAGCAGATTGGCGGGCAGATAGGCCACCATCGCCGCCAGCAGCAAGGCCCAGCTGCGCTGCAGGCTGTGCGGCTTGCGCGAGTGCAGCGCGGCGTGGCAGCGCGGGCAGGATTGGGCGCCTTCTCCGGCCCGGCACAGCAGCCCGCAGCCGTGGCACAGCCATAGGCCGGACTGCGCGGCGGTTTTCACGCGGTAGTCCGACATTGCTGACAACGCTCCCACAAGTCTTCCGGATTGAAACGACTGGCGCTGGCCGCCATCAACACGATCAAGGCGAACAAGGCCATCAGGCCCACGCCCACGTGCACGGTGGCCAGGCTGACCAGTTTGACCAGGGACACCAGGATGCCCAGCAAAAACACTTCCACCATGCACCACGGGCGGGTCAGTATCTTCAGCCGCATCAGCCAGGGAAAGCCGCGCGGCACATGGCCGAAGGCCAGCGGCAGCCGCACATAGAGCATGCTGCCCAGCTCCAGCGACGGCATCACGATGCCGGTGAACATCACCAGCATCGCCACCGACAACATGCCCTGGCGCTCCAGCGCCACCACCGTCTGCCACAAGGTGGCCGCGCTGCGGGCTCCGGCGGCCTCCAGGGTCACCACCGGATAGACGTTGGCCAGCAGAAAGGCGATCACCCCGGTCAGCAGCAGCGCCAGTTCGGCGTCCTGCCGCTGCGCGCCGTAACGGCGCACCAAAGCACCGCAGCGCGGGCAGCACGCCCGGCCCTCCCCCTTCAACGCCACCTGCATCAGCAGATCGCAATCGTGGCAGGCGGTCAGCTTGGAATCGGCGTCCGGTCGCGTCATCAGTAGCCGCCTTTCGCCTTGCGCTCGGCGGTGAAGCTCCACCACGGCCGCGCCTCGTCGCTGTCCATGTAATGGACCACCGACATCAGCGTATCCAGCACGCACGGGTCCTGCCGGGTTCCGGTCAGTTCGCACAAACGGTGGTACAGCCGCAAAGGCTCGGCGCCGCGCAATTGGCACGGCTCTTCGATGCCGAGCAGGCGCAAATCCTCGGCCAGGCTGGGGCCGATATTGGGCAGCTCGCGCAAATGCCGCGCCCGCGCCGCGGGCGGACAACGTGATGGATGCATAAACTCTCTGCGCAGATGGCAACAACCCGCATCATAAAGGAGGCCGCGCCAGAGTTCAAAAGCCGTCCCGGCCCGGAGGCCGTTCAACATCCCGAGAATTAGGCGAGACAAGGAGGGAGGAAAGGAAGAAACGGAAGGGAGGCGGCGCATGCGCCTTGCGCAACGGCGCCCGCCGCGCCCGGTCCAGCGCGGCGGACTTGAACAGACGCTCAGCCGTGGAAGATGTCCCAGCCCAGCTTGAGGATCAAGGTGCTGGTCAACAGCAGGAACAGCACCCGCACAAAGCCGGTGCCCTTCTTCATCGCCACCCAGGTGCCCACTGTCGCGCCGGCCATATTGCACACCGCCATCGGCAGCGCGTACTGGAACAGCACATGACCAGCGGGGATGAAGAACAGCAGCGCCGCGCAGTTGGTGGTCAGGTTCACCACCTTGGCCGAGGCCGAGGCGTGCAGAAAATCGAAAGCGAAGAAGCGGATGAACAAAAACATCAGAAAGCTGCCGGTGCCGGGGCCGAACAGGCCGTCGTAAAAACCGATGGCGCCGCCGATGGCCATGCCTATCGCCATTTCGCGCCGGCCTATCGCCACCGGCTTGTGCAGGGAGCCGAAGTCCTTCTTCCACAAGGTGTACACCGCCATCACCACCAGGAGCGCCAACACCAGGGGGCGCAGCACGGCCTTGTCGATCAGGCTGACCGTGGCCGCGCCGGCGATGGACATGAAGAAGGCCGCCACCGCCGCCGGCAGCACCAAGCGCCACGGCACCTTGACCCGCTTCAGATAGGAACGCGCGGCGGACAGCGTGCCCATGGCCGCCGCCAGCTTATTGGTGCCGAACACCGTGGCCGGCGCCAGATTGGGCAAGGCGCTGAACAGGGCCGGAATCTGAATCAGGCCGCCGCCGCCCACCGCCGCGTCCACCAGGCCGGCGGCGAAGGCAATCACGCACAAAAAACTCAAGGTCAACAGCATCCACTTCTCCCGGCTCCGCGCCGCTTACAGTTAGGACAAGATTCTATGCCTTGCCAGCCAAGCGTGCTTGCAATACCGTATTGCGAAAATCGCAATCAGAATACCGGGGCCGGGATGAAATCCTTATGGGAATTGCGCGTGTTCTGCGCGGTGGTGGAAAGAAAAAGCTTTGTCGCCGCCGCGCGCCAGCTGGGCACATCGCCCAGCAGCGCCACCCGCGCGGTGCAGACGCTGGAAGAAGCGCTGGGCGGCAGCCTGCTGGCGCGCTCGCAAAAACAGGTCAATCTGACCCTGGCCGGCGAAAGCTATTACGCCGCGGCGCGCAAAATGCTGGACCTGCAGGAAGAAGCCGAGGACGAGCTGGCGGCCTTGAGCGAGGCGCCGCGCGGTCTGCTGCGCTTTTCCGCGCCGGAGGCGATGAGCCACGCTCTGTTGCCGCCGGTGCTGACCCGCATGGCCGACGCCAACCCGGAGCTGCGCTTCGACGTGCTGTACAGCGACACCATACTGGACCCGATACGCGAGAAGCTGGACTTCAGCATCCGCGGCGCCTTCCCCGCCTCCAGCGAGCTGATCGGCTACCCGCTGTGGGATTACCAGCGCCACCTCTATGCCAGCCCGGCCTACGTCGAGCGCCACGGCGCGCCGCAAACGCCGGAACAACTGCCGGAGCACCGGGTGCTGATCCACTCCGCGCCGCGCGTGCTGAAAGCCTGGAATTTCGTGTCCGCCGGCCACCAGCTCAGCCTCAATCTGACGCCCTGGCACCGCGTCAGCTCCGGCAGCGCCGTGCTCCACGCCGTGCTGGCCGGCCTGGGCGTCGCCCGTCTGGGCAATTGGCTGGCCGAGCCGCTGGTGCGCGCCGGCCAGCTGCTGCGGCTGTGCCCGGATTACCGCATCGTCTCCAGCCACGGCGACAATCCGCAGATGCACGCCGTCTTCGCCAACCGCCGCATTCCGCGCAAAGCCCGGCTATTGCTGGAGGAGGTGCGCGCGGCCGCCCGCGACGCCGGCTACGGGCTTAAAGCGCGCTGAACCATAAAAAAACGGAAGCCAAAGCTTCCGTTTCGATCATGTTCACCATGGGCCGGAACACCGGCCCGCCATGGCCCCGCTCAACCCACCCAGCGGCGGGCAGCGGCGAACATCCGGTACCAAGCGCCGTTCTCGCCCCAATCCGCCGGGTGCCAGCTGTTCTGCACGGTGCGGAACACCCGTTCCGGGTGCGGCATCATGATGGTGAAGCGGCCGTCGGCCGTGGTCACCCCGGTGATGCCCGCCGGCGAGCCGTTGGGGTTCAGCGGATAGGTCTGGGTGGCGCGGCCGTCGAAATCGACATAGCGCAACGCCGTCAGCGCCTGCTCCTGCGCGCCCGGCGCGAACACCGCGCGACCCTCGCCGTGGCTGACCACCACCGGCAGCTGGCTGCCCACCATATCGCCCAGGAAGATGGACGGCGAGGCCGTCACCTCCACCATGGCGAAGCGCGCCTCGAACTGCTCGGAAGCGTTGCGGTGGAACTTGGGCCAGTGTTCGGCGCCCGGGATGATGGACGACAGATTGGACATCATCTGGCAGCCGTTGCACACGCCCAGCGCGAAAGTGTCGCCGCGGCCGAAGAAGGCCTCGAACTGATCGCGGGCGCGCGGATTGAACAGAATGCTCTTGGCCCAGCCTTCGCCGGCGCCCAGCACGTCGCCGTAGCTGAAGCCGCCGCAGGCGGCCAGGCCCTTGAAATCCGCCAGCGACACGCGGCCGCTGATGACGTCGCTCATATGCACGTCCACGGTGTCGAAACCGGCGCGGTCGAAAGCGGCCGCCATCTCCAGCTGACCGTTGACGCCCTGCTCGCGCAGCACCGCCAGGCGCGGACGCGCGCCGCCGGCGACGAAGGGCGCCGCCGGATCGGCGTGCACGTCGAAGCTCAGCTTGGCGCTCAGACCCGGCGCTTTCGGGCTGGAGCGCAGCAGGTGTTCGCTGTCGGCGCAGGCCGGATTGTCGCGCAGGCGCTGCATGCGGGCGCTGGTCTCAGACCATTCGCGGTGCAGATCGGAACGGCTCTCGTTGAACAACTCCACGCCGCGGTGCTTGATCACCAGGCGGTCCTTGTTGTTCACGCGGCCGATCACGAACAGCTCGCGGCCGATGCCGGCCTTCATGAAGCGCGAAATCACTTCCGGCGTGTCGGATTTCTTCACCTGCAACACCGCGCCCAGCTCTTCATTGAACAGCACCCGCATCAGGCGGCCATGGGTGGCGGCTTCCTGAGTGGGCTGCACGAAGTCGTCGATGATGCGCTGGGTGTTCTTGCGCTCGATCACCAGTTCCTGCAGATCGATGGTGACGCCGATATGGCCGGCGAACATCATTTCCGACAAGGTCACGAACAGGCCGCCGTCGGAGCGGTCGTGATAGGCCAGCAACATATCGTCGCGCAACAGCGTCTGCACGGTGTTGAAGAAGGCCGCCAACTGGTGCGGGCTTTCCACGTCCGGCGCCTTGCCTTCCATCGCCTTCCATACCTGGCCGTAGATGGAACCGCCCAGACGGCAGCGACCGTAGCCCAGATCGATCAGGATCAGATCGGTGTCCTTGTCCTCTTTCAGCTCCGGCGTCGCGGTTTTGCGCACGTCTTCCACCGGGGAGAAAGCGGAAATGATCAGCGACAGCGGCGCGGTCACGGCTTTCTTCTCGCCGGCCTCTTCCCACACCGTCTTCATCGACAAGGAGTCCTTGCCCACCGGGATGCTGATGCCCAGGTCCTGGCTCAGCTTGGACACCGCGTCCACCGTACGGTACAGGCGCGCTTCCTCGCCCGGGTGGCCGGCGGCGGCCATCCAGTTGGCGGACAGCTTGACGTTGCCCAGGTGGCCGACAAAAGAGGCGGCGATATTGGTCAGCGCCTCGCCTATCGCCATGCGGCCGGAGGCCGGCGCGTCGAACAGCGCGGTGGGCGTGCGTTCGCCCATCGCCATCGCTTCGCCGCGGTAGGTGTTGAAACCCATGGTGGTGACGGCCACGTCCGCCACCGGCACCTGCCAGCGGCCCACCATCTGATCGCGCGCGGTCATGCCGCCCACGGTGCGGTCGCCGATGGTGATCAGGAAGGATTTGTCCGCCACCGTCGGGTTGCGCAGCACGCGCAGCGCGGTTTCCTTCAATTCAAAGCGCGAGGCGTCGAAGATGGCCAGATCGCGTTCGCGAGTGGCTACATCACGCGTCATCCGCGGCGGCTTGCCCAGCAACACCTCCAGCGGCATGTCCACCGGATGGTTGTCGAAATGATCGTCGCGCACCTGCAGATGGCCGTCGTCGGTGGCCACGCCCAGCACCGCGAACGGGCAGCGCTCGCGTTCGCACAGCGCGGTGAAGCGTTCCAGATCCTGCGGCAGCACCGCCATCACATAGCGCTCCTGCGACTCGTTGGACCAGATCTGCATCGGCGTCATGCCCTTTTCTTCCAGGTGCACCTTGCGCAAATGGAAGACGGCGCCGCGGCCGGCATCGTTCACCAGCTCCGGGAAGGCGTTGGACAGGCCGCCGGCGCCCACGTCGTGAATCGACACGATGGGGTTGGCGTCGCCCATCTGCCAGCAGCGGTCGATCACTTCCTGGCAACGGCGTTCGATTTCCGGGTTGCCGCGCTGTACCGAGTCGAAGTCCAGGTCCGCGCTGTTGGCGCCGGTATCCATGGACGAAGCCGCGCCGCCGCCCAGGCCGATCAACAGGCTGGGGCCGCCCAGCTGAATCAGCAGCGCGCCTTCCGGAATCTCGTTCTTGTGGATTTGCTGCTGCTGGATATTGCCCAGGCCGCCGGCGATCATGATCGGCTTGTGATAGCCGCGCATCTCGCCTTCCACCACTTCTTCGAAGGTGCGGAAATAGCCGGTCAGATTGGGACGGCCGAACTCATTATTGAACGCCGCGCCGCCGATAGGGCCTTCCAGCATGATCTGCAAGGCGGAGGCGATGCGCTCCGGCTTGCCGTATTGCGCCGCTACGTCGCTGTAACGTTCCCACGGCTGCACAAAGCCGGGGATGTTCAGATTGGACACGGTGAAACCGGTCATGCCGGCCTTGGGACGCGAACCGCGGCCGGTGGCGCCCTCGTCGCGGATTTCGCCGCCGTTGCCGGTGGACGCGCCGGCGAAAGGAGAAATCGCCGTCGGGTGGTTATGGGTTTCCACCTTCATCAGAATATCGGTGGGCTCGCTATGGTAAGCGTAGCCGTGGCCTTCCGGCTGCGGATAGAAGCGCTCGATGAAAGCGCCTTCGATCACCGAGGCGTTGTCCTTGTACGCCACCAGCGTGCCTTGCGGATTGGCGTCGTGGGTATCCCGGATCATGCGGAACAGCGACTTTTCCTGCTCCTCGCCGTCGATGATGAATTTGGCGTTGAAGATCTTGTGGCGGCAGTGCTCGGAGTTGGCCTGCGCGAACATCATCAATTCCACGTCGGTGGGATTGCGGCGCATCTTGGTGAAGTTTTCCACCAGATATTCCACCTCGTCTTCGGACAGGGCCAGGCCCAGATCGGCGTTGGCCGCTTCCAGCGCCGCGCGGCCGCCGGCGAGGATGTCCACGCTGCTCATCGGCTGCGGATCTTGATGGACAAACAGGCGGGCGGCGTCGTCCAGCGAGGCCAACACCGTTTCCGTCATCCTATCGTGCAAGAGGCCCGTCAAAATATGACGAGCCTCTTCATTTAAAGATTGTTGCGCGGACTTAACCCAGAAGGCGGTGCCGCGTTCGATGCGGTGAATCCCTCCCAGCCCGCAGTGCTGAGCGATATCGGTGGCCTTGGAGGCCCAGGGCGACAAAGTGCCCAATCGCGGCGTCACCAGAAACAGTTCGCCATCCGGCTGGCCGGCCAACGGCGCTTCGCCGTAACTCAGCAACTTGCCCAAGGTGGCCTGCTCTTCCAGCGTCAGTTCGGTTTCGCTTTCGGCGAAATGCCAGAATTCGGCACTGATGCTGAGGTCCGGCAGCCCGGCTTCGGCGGCTGCGGCAAGCAGTTTTTCAAGACGGAACGGCGACAGCGCAACGCCGCCACGGAGCTTGGTAAGGTAAGACATTAGACACCCGCGACAAGTATCAGGAAAGCGCGTCATAATACAGCAATTCACTGTTTGTTTTAAGCGGCTAATTGCCCGGATGTCCGCCGCTTAATAAAATAATCCGCATTTAGACAGCATTTCATCTCATCAGCAAGGAGCTTCCAGCATGAAAAAGGTTGAAGCCGTGATCAAGCCGTTCAAACTGGACGAGGTGCGCGAGGCCCTGTCCGAGCTGGGCATCAACGGCCTGACCGTCACCGAGGTCAAGGGCTTTGGCCGCCAGAAGGGCCATACCGAGCTCTATCGCGGCGCCGAATACGTGGTGGACTTTTTACCCAAGGTGAAAGTGGAAGTGATCCTGCCGGACGACCTGGTGGAGCGCGCCATCGAAACCATCGTCGCCACCGCCCGCACCGGCAAGATAGGCGACGGCAAGATCTTCGTCACCCCGGTGGAGCAAGTGGTGCGCATCCGCACCGGCGAAACCAACGAACAGGCGATTTAAGCCCACCGGCAAGCGCCGGAACCCGTTCTCCAAAGCCCCGCTTCCGCGGGGCCTTGTCATTTAATCCAAAGGCCCGAACAGGCAGGTATGCGTATCCTGCCCCGCGGCCACCACCTTGCCGTCCCTGGACATGACGATGTGGCTGCTGCTCCTCTCCTCGCCCGGGCAGAACAGGCGCTGCGTCTTGGGCGCGCCAAAGCGCCAGCGCAAAGTGGCGTAGCCGCCCTGCTCCGGCTGGGTGGAGATGCCCGCCACCACGCGGCCGTCCTGACTATAAGCGGTCAGCGTCAGATCGCCGATCACCGGCGAGAACGGCGCCAGCTTGCCGTTTTCCAAGCGCAGCGGGTGTTCTCCGTCCGTAGCGGACGCGCTCAGCCATACGCGGCGGCCATCCTCGGAAACCGAACGCAAGAACATCCCCAGGCTCTCCTTGCGGGTTTCCGCGCGCACCGCCGCCTCCAGATCCGCCTCGCCCTCCGGCGAGATTTGCACGAAGGCGCGCCTATGGTCGTTTTCCCGGTTAAAGGACACAAAAACCGTGCGCCCGTCCGCGGACAAGCCCTCCAACACCGACTTGGCGCGGATCACGCTGACGCCCTCGCCCGCACGCCAACGCACGGCGTCGCTTTCCGTGAAGATCTTCCCGTCTGCGCCGCTCATGCCGGCCCAGGCCAACACCTGAGCGTCGCGCTGCGCGCCATCCATCTTGCCTTCCGCCGCGGCCGGCCACGGCAAGGGCTCGCGCCGGCTTGGCTTGCCCTCGTCCGGATTCCAGACAAAGCCGTGCCACACGCCGGAGTCGGCATTTTTGAAGTAGCCGGCCACATCGCCGCGCCCCAGATGGACGCCGGAAACATGCAGCTGAGTCGCCGCGCCATCGCTCATCAGCGGGCTTTCATTCATGAAATCTTGCATGCGCCGCATCCGCCGCAGCGTGTCCAGATCGCCGCGCAGGGCGATGCCGGCCGTTACGGCCCCATCCGCGCTCAGCGCCAGCGGCAGGCTCATGGGCTCCGGCAACAAGCTGAAGCCCTTGCCCTCCACCCATTGGAAGCCGCGCGGCATGGCTCCTTCGTCGCTCAGCAGCCAGCCAATCACCGTGCGGCCGTCGGCGCTGATGTCGGTGACGCCGGACAGCCAGGCCTGGCCGGCTGGCACCAGCGTCTCCAGCGCTCCGCCGCGCCGCCAGCGCACCGCCTCCAACTTACCGCCCTGGCCGCTTCCAAAAGCCAAGATCAGGCCGTCTCGCGACATCGCCACATAGCTGGCGGTGAAATAACCGCCCTTGGGCAAAGGCAAGACCGCCTCCGCGCGCCCCTGACGCAAGCTCAGGCCATTGGCCGAACGCAGCGCCCACAGCTCATGCCAGGGAAAACGCAGCTTGAGCGCGTCGATCAAATCCATGGCGGAATCGTTCAGTTCGCCGCTGCCGGCGCTCAGCAATTGCGCCGAGCCGTCGTAGGACAGCTTTTCCGGGTAACGCGCTTTCAATAGGACGAAGTCTGGTTTTGCGGCGGCGGCAAGCGGCGCGCACCAGACGGCCAGCGCCAATAGGGAGGCGAAGGTTTTGGACATGGCTAATTATGATTATCAGCTTAAAGGGCGAAACCTTATCATCCCGCAGGCATTGCCCTCAAACCCTTGCCCCGCTGCGCCTGCGCGGCGTCAAACAAAAAGCCCCCGGATTCCGGGGGCTTTCAAACCATTTAAGGTCGGCTTACTTCCACAGCTTCCACCACGGCATGTCCTCGATGGACCAGCCTTCTTTCAGGTATTCGCTATTGGGGTAGTTCAGCGCCAACACGCGCTTGGCGTCGTCGCGCAGCTGCGGCATGGACAGCTTGTCGTAAGCCGCCACCATGATGCCCAATGCCTCTTCCGGATACTTGGTGTTGGCGTAACTCTTCACCACGCCCTGGGCGCGGTTGGCCGCCGCCAGGTAAGCGCCGCGCTTCATGTAATAACGGGCCACGTGCATCTCGTTGCCGCCCAGCGCGTCCAGCAGCCGCTCCATCTTCTTGGAGGCGTCTTCCTTGTAAATGCTGTTGGGGAAGCGCGTCACCAGCTCGCGGAAGGCGGCGAAAGCCTCGCGCGCGGCGCGCGGATCGCGCTCGCTCATGTCCTGACCGGCCCATTTGGCCAGCAGCCCGGAATCATCGTTGTAAAACACCAAGCCTTTCAGATAATAGATGTAGTCCAGGTTTGGATGGGTGGGATGAAGCTTGATAAAACGGTCGGCGGAGGCGATGGCCTGCTCCGGCTCATTATCCTTGTAATGGGTGTAAGCCAGGTCCATCTGCGCCTGCTGGGCGTAGCGCCCGTAAGGGAAACGCGCTTCCAGCGTTTCGTAGAGCTTGACAGCGCGGGTATAATTGCCGCTGTTCAACTCATCATGCGCTTCCGAATACAGCTTTTCCACGGTCCAGCCGCGAGTCTCATCGTAGGTTTCCGTGGTTGCACAACCGGCAAGCCCCATCACCAACATTGCAGCGACAACGTATCTTTTCATGACTGATCCTTACTTTGACCCGGACGATTATAGCGACATCTCGGAAAACGAGGTATCCGCTACACAACAACTTGATGTTCCGCTGTCGCTGTGCGGCGAACGGCTGGACGCCGCGCTGGCGAAATTGATGCCGGAATACTCGCGCAGCCGGCTGACGCAATGGATCAAGGACGGCCATGTGCTGCTGGACGGCAAGCCCGCCGCGCCCAAGACCAAAGTGCTGGGCGGCGAAAAGCTGGACGTCACCCTGATGCGCAGCAACGAGGAGATGGCCTTCCAGGCGGAAGCCATGGACCTGCCCATCATCTTTGAAGACGATCATATCCTGGTGATCAACAAACCGGCCGGTTTGGTGGTCCACCCCGCCTCCGGCAACTGGAGCGGCACCCTGCTCAACGGCCTGCTCCACCATTGTCCGGCGCTGGCCCAGGTGCCGCGCGCCGGCATTGTGCACCGCCTAGACAAGGACACGAGCGGCCTGATGGTGGTGGCCAAGACGCTGCCGGCCCAGACCGAGCTGGTGCGCCAGTTGCAGGCGCGCACCGTCAAGCGCATCTACCGCGCCATCGCCGACGGCAACGTGCCGTTTGACGGCACCATAGAAACCCAGATGGGCCGCGATCCGCACAACCGCCTGAAAATGGCCGTGCTGAAGTTTGGCGGCAAACAGGCCATCACCCATGTACGGGTGCTGGAACGCTTCGCCAGTCACTCCTACATTGAATGCAAGCTGGAAACCGGCCGCACCCACCAGATCCGCGTGCACATGCGCGAGGCCAACCACCCGCTGGCCGGCGATCCGGTCTACGGCAACCTGCGCCACAAGATGGACGAAGGCGTGGCCGCCGTGGTCAAGACGCTGGGCCGCCAGGCGCTGCACGCTTACTCCCTGACCCTGGTGCACCCGGCCAGCGGCGAAGAACGCAACTGGAAAGCCCCGCTGCCGGACGACCTGCGCCACCTGCTGGACGTGCTGCGCGGAGACGGCGACACCGCCGACGCCGCGCCGCTGCCGCAATTGCAGGACGAGCCGGAAGACGAGGACTGGGACGAAGAGGACGATGAAGACGACGGCGACGTGGAGGTGATCTATGTCCGCTGAACGTCCCGCCGAACAAGCGCCGGACTGGCTGGAGGCCGACTGGCCGGCGCCGCCCAATGTGCGCACCCTGATCACCACCCGCAACGGCGGCGTCAGCGCCGCGCCCTTTCACAGCCTGAACCTGGGCCAGCACGTGGGCGACGACCCGGCCGCCGTGGCCGCCAACCGCGCGCTGCTGCGCCAGCAACTGCCGGCGGAGCCGGCCTGGCTGAACCAGGTCCACGGCGTGACAGTGCTGAACGCGGCCGAGGTGGGCGCCCAGCCGCCGGACGCCGACGCCAGCTTCAGCCGCCAAAGCGGCGCGGTGTGCGCGGTGATGACCGCGGACTGCCTGCCGCTCTTGCTGTGCAATAGCGAAGGCACGGTGGTGGCCGCCGCCCACGCCGGCTGGCGCGGCTTGTGCGAGGGCGTGATAGAAGCCGCCGTGGCCGCCTGCCAGGAACGCCCGGCGCGGCTGATGGCCTGGCTGGGTCCCGCCATCGGCCCGGACGCCTTTGAAGTGGGCGCGGAAGTGCACGCCGCCTTCATGGAACGCGACCCCGCCGCCGCGACCGCCTTCAGCGATATCGGCGACGGCAAATTCCTGGCCGACATCTACGCGCTGGCGCGTCAGCGCCTGAATGCCGCCGGCGTGGAACAGATCTACGGCGGCGAAGAATGCACGGTGATAGACCGCGCGCGCTTCTTCTCCTACCGCCGCGATGGCCAGACCGGACGCATGGCCAGCCTGATCTGGCTGGAGTAAGAACCTGTTTACGATCTAAGAGCGTGTTTACGATCTCGCGAGCAAGAGCGAGACAAGGCGAAAACAGCTGAGAAAGCGGAGTGTACATACGGTACATGAGCATTTCGAATCCGGTTTCAACGCCGTATCGCCGACGCGCAGCAGATCGTAAACAGGTTCTAAGCCACCCTCCCCACAGCCCCGCCACGCGCGGGGCTTTTTATTGACCGCGCGGTCGGACAGGCCAAAAACCCAACACACCAATTACGCACCAATTTCCGCCCGCGCGACGCCATCCGCGCCCTGATGCAAATCCACAACATCTAGTGGCCCGCGCCGCCCTCCCCGCTGCGGCTTGTTTCAGCAAGGTTTCCTGCCTACAGAGTGAAATGTGTCGGCCGGCCAAAAAAAAATCTCAGGCCCCGCAAAGCCAACAACCACGGGCTTTCGCCCCTCGTCCGCGCCAAAACAGCCATTAAATCTTCCGCTGTCAAGACTTGTACTGCCCCATACTCAACACTAGAATTTGGGTGTTCCGCGAGCTACAAACAATACATATTGTGTTTACCCACAGCTCGCGCACAGCTTTTCAACAGATTTGTCCACAGCCGGCCTGCCCCTCGGGAAACGCAGCAACGGAAGGACGCAACCACCCACCTTATCGAGGGCTACATGCAATTGACCACCTTTGAAGGGCAGACCGCCGCAGAACTCGGCCGCGCAGCCGCGCCCAAGGCCGATTTCAGCCAGTACAAAACCATCCGTCGCAACGGTGCGGTGGTGCCGTTCGAGCCCGTCAAGATCTCCATCGCCATGACCAAAGCCTTCCTGGCCGTCATGGGCCATCAAGGCGCCACCTCCGCCAGCCTGCGCGAAAAAGTCGCCCAGCTGAGCGAACAAGTGGCCAGCGCCCTGATGCGCCGCAAGCCGGAAGGCGGCGCCATCCACATTGAAGACATCCAGGACCAAGTGGAACTGTCTCTGATGCGCTTTGGCGAGCATGATGTAGCCCGCGCCTACGTGCTGTACCGCGAACAGCGCGCCCAAGAGCGCGCCGCCCGCGGCGAAGCGCTGACCCAGGTGCAGATCAATGTGGTGCGCAAAGACGGCCGCAAGCTGCCGCTGGACATCGCCCGCCTGCGCGCCACCATCGAATCCGCCAGCCAGAACCTGGCCGGCATCGATATCGACGCCATCCTGAGCGAAACCCTGAAGAACATCTACGACGGCGTCAGCGAAGACGAAGTCAACAAATCCGCCATCCTGGCCGCCCGCTCCATGATTGAGCAGGACCCGGCTTACGATTACGTGACCGCCCGCCTGCTGCTGAACAACATCCGCCTGGAAATCCTGGGCGAAGCCGTCAGCCAGGAAGAAATGGCCAAGCAGTACGCGCTGTACTTCCCCACCTTCATCAAGAACGGCATCGACGCCGAACTGCTGGATGAAAAACTGGGCGAATACGACCTGAAAAAAATGGGCGCCGCGCTGGACGCCAACCGCGACCTGAAGTTTGGCTACCTGGGCCTGCAAACCCTGTTTGACCGCTACTTCCTGCACGTGGACGGCAACCGCATCGAAATGCCGCAAGCCTTCTACATGCGCGTGGCCATGGGCCTGGCGCTGAACGAAGTGAACCGCGAAGAGCGCGCCATCGAGTTCTACAACGTGCTGTCCAGCTTCGACTTCATGTCGTCCACCCCCACCCTGTTCAACTCCGGCACCCGTCGCAGCCAGCTGTCCAGCTGCTACCTGACCACCATTGCCGACGACCTGGACGGCATCTACGAAGGCATCAAGGAAAACGCCCTGCTGTCCAAATTTGCCGGCGGCCTGGGCAATGACTGGACCTCCGTGCGCGCCATGGGCTCCCACATCAAGGGCACCAACGGCAAATCCCAAGGCGTGGTGCCGTTCCTGAAAGTGGTCAACGACACCGCCGTGGCGGTGAACCAGGGCGGCAAGCGCAAAGGCGCCGTCTGCGCCTACCTGGAAACCTGGCACGCGGACATTGAAGAATTCCTGGAGCTGCGCAAAAACACCGGCGACGACCGCCGCCGCACCCACGACATGAACACCGCCAACTGGATTCCGGACCTGTTCATGAAGCGCGTGATGGAAGGCGCGGACTGGGCCCTGCTGTCCCCGTCCGAAGCCCCGGACCTGCACGACCTGTACGGCGCGGCCTTCGAGAAGCGCTACAAAGAGTACGAAGCCATGGGCGAGCGCGGCGAGCTCAAGGTGTACAAGCGCATCCCGGCGCTGTCCCTGTGGCGCAAGATGCTGACCATGCTGTTTGAAACCGGCCACCCGTGGATGACCTTCAAGGACCCGTGCAATATCCGCAGCCCGCAGCAGCACATGGGCGTGGTGCACAGCTCCAACCTTTGCACCGAGATCACCCTCAACACCAATGAGGACGAAATCGCGGTCTGCAACCTGGGTTCCGTCAACCTGTCCGCCCACCTGAAGGCGGACGGCGGCCTGGACTCCGAAAAACTGCAGCGCACCATCCGCATCGCCCTGCGCATGCTGGACAACGTGATCGACATCAACTTCTACCCGGTGAAGAAGGCGCGCAACTCCAACCTGAAACACCGTCCGGTGGGCATGGGCATCATGGGCTTCCAGGACTGCCTGCACCAGAAGCGCGTGGCCTACGGCTCCGACGCCGCGGTGGAGTTTGCCGACGAATCCATGGAAATGGTGGCCTACTACGCTTACTGGGCGTCCACCGAACTGGCGGAAGAACGCGGCCGCTACCCGTCCTACAAGGGCAGCCTGTGGGACCGCGGCATCCTGCCGCACGACAGCATCAACCTGCTGGCGGCCGAACGCGGCGGCTTCCTGGAAGTGGACCGCAGCGAACGCATGGACTGGAACGCGCTGCGTGAACGCGTGAAAACCCACGGCATGCGCAACAGCAACTGCCTGGCCATCGCGCCCACCGCCACCATCGCCAACATCATCGGCGTATCGGCGAGCATTGAGCCGACCTACCAGAACCTGTTCGTCAAATCCAACCTGTCCGGCGAATTCACCGTCACCAACGAATACCTGGTGCGCGACCTGAAAGCCGCCGGCCTGTGGGACGAAGTGATGGTGGCCGACCTCAAATACTTTGACGGCAGCCTGGGCCAGATCGACCGCGTGCCGGCCGAGCTGAAAGCCATCTACGCCACCGCCTTTGAACTGGACCCGCGCTGGCTGGTGGAAGCGGCCTCCCGCCGCCAGAAGTGGATCGACCAGGCTCAGTCCCTGAACCTGTACATGGCGGGCGCTTCCGGCAAGAAACTGGACGAGCTGTACAAGCACGCCTGGTTGCGCGGCCTGAAAACCACCTACTACCTGCGCACCCTGGCCGCCACCAGCGCCGAGAAATCCACCGGCCGCGGCGGCGAGCTGAACGCGGTGTCCAACAGCCACAGCCAAGCGGCTGCGGCTCCGGAAGCCATGGTGGACAACACCCCGGCCACCGACGCCAAGTTCTGCAGCATCGACAACCCGGATTGCGAGAGCTGCCAATAAGGCGGAAGCAGCCATCCTGGCTTGAACGGCCGGCCCCTCGGGGCTGGTCTAGCCTGGCCCCGGCCAGGCTCCATGTCACAGCCCCCTGCCCGCAGCCGGCTGTGACATGGCCCCGTAATCCGGCCGCCCCACCCATTGGCCAGCCGCCTGCCCGTCCAGACGGCTGGCCAATGGGGAACGCAGCAACAACCCGCGCCAGACCGTAAGGGCAAGGGAAGCCGCACACACACAAAACCAGGGGAAACCGGATGAACATAGAGGAATTTTTCAACAGCTACGCCGTTGGCTACAGCCAGCTGGATGTGCCCCAAGTGACCGCGCACTTCACCGTGCCCTTCACCGCCATCCACCAGGGAGACCTGAGCAGCTGGGAAGACATGGCATCGCTGCGCGACACCACCACTGCCTTGCTGGCGTGGTACCGCAGCCAGGGCTTTCTCAGCGCCAGCCACCAGCTGGACAGCGTGCTGAATTTTGGCGAAGACGCCGCCAGCGCCCGCGTGCGCTGGATTGTGCAGCGCCAGGACCAGCCGGCCTGGGAATACTGCACCGGCTACCACCTGAAACGGGTGGACGGCCAGTGGAAGATTTACGGCCTGGTCCAGTACCAGGACGCGCCGCAGCAGTAAGTAGTGCCCAGCCTCAAGCCGCTTGCCCTCAGGCGGCTTCGGGATGGAAACGCCGGCCGGCCCGCGATGCGGGCGGACGGAAACAGCTCAAGACCAAGCAAGCAAGCGCGGCGGGTGTTGAGCGGGTTCCAGGAAGACGAGGCCCACGGCCCCGCCGCCACAAGCCAGGCTTCAGCAGGAGGTCAGATGCAAACGTTTGAAAACATCCGGATCAACGGGTTTTGCGAACAAAGAACCCACAACCCCGACAAGCAGTTTGTGCTGTTCAATATGTACCTGACGCTGAACCAGGCCCCGCCCTGCGAATGGAAGGACCTGTTCAACGAAGCCCGCCGCCTGCCGCGCCAGAAAGTGTGGCGCAAAGCCTGGGTGGAAGCGGACGCGCTGGTGGTGTACTGCCAGCCGGAAGAACTGCAGCAGCAAATAGAGCTGCTCAAGCAAGACATAGAACAAGCCAACCGGCAATACCGCCAGCTGCTGAAGCTGCGGCAGCCGCGCGGCAGCCAGGTGGAGCAGGAGGAAAGCAGCGAACGCCAGCTGATCCACCGCCTCAGCCAACAGCTGCGCTTCTGAAAGGACGCCGCTCATGAGCGCCACCGCATTCTGTATCGCCCGCCATGGCGAAAATGGCAAAGACGCAGGCTACCGCAAACTGGGCAGCCTGCACGTGGACCTGGACCCGGTGCCGGCAATCGCCGCCGCGCCGCGCCAGATACAAATACTGCGCAAAAGCAGCCTGCCGCTCAGCCCCAGCCTGGCTGGCGACAAGCAGCCGCTGCCGCCCCAAATCACCGCGCCGGACGCGGAGTAAATCCAGACAGGAGCCCTTAATGCTGAACTTTGACGACACCATCGAAACCAAACCGGCCGCCCCCTCCGCGGGCGCCAACGCCGCCGGCCGCGTCAACGTGGTGGACAAAAAAGTGATCAACGGCACCACCGACGTCAACCAGCTCGTGCCCTTCAAACACAAATGGGCATGGGAAAAATACCTGGCCCAATGCGCCAACCACTGGATGCCGCAAGAAGTTAACATGCAGCGCGACATCGAACAGTGGAAAACCGGCCAGCTGACCGAAGACGAAATGCGCATCGTCAAGCGCAACCTCGGCTTCTTCGTGACCGCGGACTCCCTGGCCGCCAACAACATCGTGCTGGGCACCTACCGCCAGATCACCAGCCCGGAATGCCGCCAGTTCCTGCTGCGCCAGGCCTTTGACGAAGCCATCCACACCCACGCCTACCAATACATCGTGGAAAGCCTGGGCCTGGACGAAGGCGAAGTCTTCAACGCCTACAACGAAATCAAATCCATCCGCGACAAAGATGAATTCCTGATCCCCTTCATCGACGTACTGTGCGACCCGGCCTTCAAGACTGGCACGCTGGAAAACGACCAGAAGCTGCTCAAATCCCTGATCGTGTTTGCCTGCATCATGGAAGGCCTGTTCTTCTACGTGGGCTTTGTGCAAATCCTGGCGCTGGGCCGCCAGAACAAGATGACCGGCGCCGCGGAACAGTACCAATACATCCTGCGCGACGAGTCCATGCACTGCAACTTTGGCATCGACCTGATCAACACCATCAAGCTGGAACAGCCGGAAATCTGGACCGAAAGCTTCAAGGCCGAGATCACCGAACTGTTCAAGCACGCGGTGGAACTGGAATACGCTTACGCCGAAGACACCATGCCACGCGGCGTGCTGGGCCTGAACGCCAGCATGTTCAAGGAATACCTGCGCTTCATCGCCAACCGCCGCATGCAGCAGATTGGCCTGGACCAGCTCTACCCCGGCGTGAACAACCCCTTCCCGTGGATGAGCGAGATGATTGACTTGAAGAAGGAGAAGAACTTCTTTGAGACGCGGGTTACTGAGTACCAGACTGGCGGGGCTTTAAGCTGGGATTAACTCCTCATAAAAAATAAAAGCACGCAATTTAGCGTGCTTTTATTTTATGAAAGAGACAATATGAAATTCAAAAGAACCAACAACCTCATAACATCATCATATCAAGTCTGCATCGATAATATTAGTGAAATGAGTGCTGCACTGCATGCGGCTATCGATTAACGAGGACATACTGATATAACTCTCGACTTCAAAAAATGCACGCTTGCCGAGCCAGAATTTATGCTTGCTCTTTGCGCCATGACAAAAGCAAGGCAATTAAATAATATAAGTTTCGACATTGAATTGCCAACAAACCTCAAAATGAGAAGGCTTTTTATTAACACAAATTGGGCACACTATATCTCTCCTCATCTACATGAATACAGAAATTTTGAAGGCTACGCACAAGTACCCGCAACGTATTTTTCCAATCATCAGGAACAATATGCAGCAGTCACAAAAATTGTTGACGTCATCTTAACTCATATTGATGGCATTCAGAAAAGTGATTTCGCAGCTTTTGAGTGGGCCGCCAATGAAATGACTGACAATATCTTAAATCATTCAATAACTGGATCTGGTTTCGTCCAAGTATCAAAACTTAGAAAATTCCACAAGAAAATCTCAATGATTATATGCGACATTGGGATTGGAATACCGGATAGTTTACGATCAGGTCTCCACACCTCAATGACAGATGCAGTCGCATTGTCTGAAGCAATCAAAGAAGGAGTAACAAGGGATAAAAGCGTTGGGCAAGGAAACGGACTATATGGAAGCCATAAAGTATGTCCTAATAGTGGCGGCATGTTAAAAATTAGATCAGGATACGCCATACTCACAGCAGTTGGTGACAAAGTTGAAACCGAAACAACTTCTGCACCTTTCAAAGGAACTTTAATTGCGTCAGAAATCGATTTCTCAAAAAAAGGCCTTCTTGAAAATGCACTAAAATTTGATGGAAAAGTGCATGAGACCCTATCGAGAATTGAGGCAATATATGAAGACGAATTCAACGATTTATTAACAATAAAAATTATAGATTGCACCAAGTCATTTGGAAGCAGGGCCTCAGGAAGCCTAATACAAAAGAAAATTTACAATCTTTTGGAAATGCACCCTGAGCACAAAGTAAATATTGACTTCAGCGGAGCCCCATTAATTACAAGCAGCTTTGCTGACGAAATACTAGGAAAGCTACTTATAAAAATAGGAAAAGAAGCATTTTTTAAAAAAATCAAACTATCTGGAATGGATGAAATAAACAAAAAAATCATCTCGCGCTCACTTACCCAACGAGAAAGAGACATGCACTAA
The DNA here is from genome assembly GCF_021496765.1 of Chromobacterium sp. Beijing. Lineage (NCBI taxonomy): Bacteria > Pseudomonadati > Pseudomonadota > Betaproteobacteria > Neisseriales > Chromobacteriaceae > Chromobacterium > Chromobacterium sp. Beijing. Next base: position 1,082,791 of record NZ_CP053750.1, on the reverse strand, counting down.
ATATCTCACCCCTTCAATATCAACATTATCAATAACGGTTATTGAAAAATACGTAACTGATTAGATTATAGCTACACACCAAAATAGCTAGCACATAATAAAAAAACTCTTAACTCGTTATCTTATATTTTCAACCCATTTCGTTTATGATGTTTAACACACCAACTACGTCCAAAAAACAAGGGGATTGTGCGATTACCCTCTTTCAATCATGATGGTTTTTCTGCATCGCGTGGAGACAGGTATTAGCACCGCTATCACCATATATTTTGCAGCTGTCATCCAAAATAGAATTAGCCAGAAGATTACCCCGCCCCGAAAGGTCGTTGCAAAATCAATACTAAATTCACAAATAAATAACTCTTCATTTCAATAACAATCAAAGCAAATCACAATTACGGCCATTAAGACTTCATACGTCTTTAGCATTAAAAACCTCTCCATAGCATTCAATATCACGATATATGAATTTCATGCCGGTCTGACATGAAACCATCTCTCTCTTCAACAGATTCTGATGCATCAAGGCTATCATTGGTGGATTAGTTATATAATCAAAAAAACCCTTAGAAGTCAAAGCCCCTCCAAACGCTCATCATAATACTCTTCAATAATCGCCCCCGTTACTACATTTTTTTTACGCATTTTTGCTCTTGAAAAAAAATCTTTCAATGTTTTCTCATCTAGAATATAAAAATCATTAACTCTCAAAGATCGACCAAGCAAGGCAGAGGTTACTATAAGTTTGTGTATATTAACTGGATTCCAGTTAGCATCCAAACTCAATTCTTTTCTAATGTAACTTAAATTACCCACGAAAAAATCAGTAGTTTTTTTATGCTGAGCTACAGTATCAAGCAAAAAGCCTTCCAAATACTCTCGATATCCTTTTACATTTTCCTGTTGAAATTTAGACTTACACTCACACAAGTAGAGATCATCATCAAAAATAAATGCAACATCACAATCGAAATTCTTAACCTTTACCGTTGCACATGGAATATTTTTTCCTTGCAGGAATTTCAAAATATTGTTTTGAAATTTATTTCCTTGACTTTGAAAGTCAGCACCTTTTGACCTTAATAGCGACTCGATTGAAAATGCGGGATGAATCACAGAGGCGCACGATTTCAGTATCGCATAGCGGTCCGGAGACACTAAAATGAGCGGGCAGTCCAATATATCTGTTGACTTGTTTGTAAAAGTTAGAGAACTCACCACAAACTCACAGTCACTCTTATCAATCCCTTCATTACTTAGCAGCTTCAACAAATCTGTCTTACTTACTGTAAAGAACAATCCAAAACAATCTTTTTTTAAACTATTCTCATTTATCAATCGCAAGATGAGAGAATAAGATTTCAGCCATACATTTAGAGCAACGCCCAAATAATTTTCTTTAAGATCTCGCGAGTAGAATTGTTCAACTAGATGATAAAATGAAACTACTGTGTTTTCCTCCCATCTTTTAAGTAGCCTAGAATGCGACGAGGACACCCTCCTTATAATATCAGCATCCCTAGAAAATCTTTTCAACCTTAGTCTTGCAAGGGAAACCCTGAATGCAGCAACCACCCCACTCGATTGCGCATTTAGAATAGCTTGCCCCCCATCAACAGTAATGGTTACTTCATTTATTTCCCAAAGCTTTTGAAATTCATTAAAAATAGCCCAATCAGAAGCTAGGGTCGCACACTCAAAAGCTGTTCTAAATTTCCCCCAATCCATAGCATTGGGAAATAGAAGATCACTCTTAACATTTATCCACAACTCCTTTAAAATGCCCGAGTAATTCTGCAAAAAGTAATCAAAAGCAAACTCCTCATCAACAAGGCCTCTATAATTAATCCCATCTTGGAAAGATGTATTAATCTTTACATCAAAGCCAAAACCAGAATCCTCTACATTCCCATCGACATTTTTCCTCCTAGAAATAAACTCCAACACCATTAACGCATAAACAAACTCTTCTTCCGGGCTAGAGAAAGCACTCAGCTTTGATATTCTAGCCTTAAGCGCCTCACGCTCTCTCTTAAAAAATAGCACTTCGTTTAAAAGCTCATTAAGCTTTTCATCTCCAGCAGCACCGTAGCGCCCACAAAGATATGATCGACAGTCTGATAGTGCGTCAATATCGTAACACAGATTTTTTCTTTTTATTTTTAATAAAAATCCATCAATGCTTGTGCATTTTTCTGCAATGGTTTTTATTTTTTTCAAATTATTCACGACACCCTTTCAGATAGAAATTAACAAATTTGAATTAAGATCAGGCCAAGCCCAGCAGACAAGAGCAATTTCAGATTTAATACCACAAGAAATTAATAACCTGCAAGTCACATCTTTTCATTCCTGCTAAAATTTTATACTGATCTTGACCTACCCACTAGAAATACCAAATTTGGTTCTTATAGAAAATCCTGGCCGGTTCATTTTACCCCAATGCATTGACCCCAAGCTGCCACACTGTTAAATTGCACGCTGGTGCTCAACACACCCTCCGCTAGCGGTTAGCCCGCGCCCGTAAGTCGTGGCTTTTTTGCGTCCATAGGTTTCCTGTCGTGCCACTATCCTGGCACGTCCAAAGCTTATGGCCGGGTAGCGTGCAGCCATACAATACCCCGGCAACGGGGGAAATCTGTGGGCCGTCTAGCGGCGGTGTTGAAGTGCCCGGCCGCCCCTCTCAACAGGGGGCGCTTTAGACAAAACCGCTAGGAGTCCATGACCATGGATGCTCGTCTTATATTTGTCGTCTCTATCTCCCCTCCCCTTACTTGTTCTCCCCACCGCCTATCACATGCCTTGTTGTGCCTGCGCGCTGCGTATCGCCATGCGTTTTTGGCCGCGCGGTTTGCGCGCTTCGCTGGGGAGGCTCGGCCATGAATACCGCTATCAATCTGGAAATGAAGACGCCACTGCGGCTGGATTTCTCCAAGGGTTTGGCGATGCGAGTGCTGCGGCGACCGGAGGGGTTCTGGTTTGTCGCGGCGGAGGTGGCTGTGTCCATGAAGCTGGAGGTGAAGGATTTGCAGATAGCCTTGGGCGAGCCGCTGGGACGATCCTTCTGCCTGGCGGATGAGGCGGAGCCGGTGCTGTGCCTGTCCGAGGGCGAACTGAGCGAGGTGTTCCGCCGCATCAAGAAGCCAGGCGCGCGGCGGCTGCGGCGCTGGTGGCTGGAGGAAACCCGCCCGGCCTTGCTGCACCAGGCCGCCGCGCCAAGCACGGCGGAAGCCCTGCACCTGGCGCTCGCCCTCGCCGCGGAGGCGGCGCAACAGGTCAGCCGCACGGTGTTGGACGCCGTGCTGCGCGAACCCAGCCCATGGCTGCATTCACGCTAGGTGGTGACACTGGATTACGCACCCAACAACAAGCAGCGCTGGCCGCAAGGCAGGCTGATCGGCTTGAACAGCAGCGTCTCCACGCTTAGCGCCTTGGCAGAGCTGATCGCCCCACCCGGCAAGATACCGATCAGCAAGGCGGAACTGGTGAAGCTAGCCACCGCCTGCCAGTTGCGTTTGGCGGAGCGCATAGGCAGTTAGAGCGGCTCACAAAACCCCTGATGCTGCGTTGCGCCGACTTGCCGTACTCAATGTGCTCTCTGCGTCGGCGCGCCTTGCCTCAGCCGTAAAACTGAGTTTTGTTAGCCACTCTTAGTCGGCTAATCACGCAGTGTAATAAGAAACACCGCTTCACTATTGCGAAGCGGTGTTTTCGTCAAAAGAGTCCTAGTAGTTTAAATGCGACCTACCCGTCGGCTTCTTTCTCAAAGTATTGACCTGGATATGCGGCCAGCGCGTCACCTGGCCATTGGAGCCGAACATGAACTCAAAAAACAGCACTTGTTCATATTGAAGCTGCAACACCTCACAGCCGTCGCTGTCTATCACCGTCTGTATCCACAAGTTCAGATTCATCTCGGTAACATTGGCAAAGGTGCTCACAAAGGGGGTATTTAAAATCCCGCCTTGCGGCCCGCCATTGTGTTTGCTGCTGAGCTGAATCAACGTGTATTTTTTGATGCGCTGGTCTTTGATCACATCACGCAACCGCAAATCAGGGCGTACGGAATACGGGTAGTTTGGGTCAGCGACAATCCGTTGGAAATAAGTCAGATTGCTGTCCGGCTGGGTGGCCGGCAATGACTTGTCAAACGCCCAAGCCGGCGCGGGTTCATCCAGATTAAGCGGCGCGGCCGGCGTGCCCTCCTGAACCGACAACAAGGGAGCTGCGCCCATGCTGGGTGAAATGGCGAGCGGAGAGCCTGCCAGGGGCACGGGGTTGGCAGCAACGGCAGCCGGTACCGTATTATTGTCTTGCGGCTGCGGAGTCGTTGGCCACGAGTTGCTAAAGGGCTGAGTCCAACAGTCGGTGCCGGTGGGATATTCCGGTTTGCCTGGAATGTCCGCCTGAAATCCGCCGGTGATCATCATCGCACTGCCATGGGGTATGGTCCCGCTACGCGCAATGGAATAAGGCGGCACGTAATTTGGCCCGTTGGCGCCGGCGCCAATGGCAATCCCAGGGAAGCCGTTATCAGAAATGACGGATTCTTCAGTAGCCGCATGGTTGTACATCGGGTTCATCCACAAATACATGCCATCTTCTTCGTGAATGCCCACGCCGTCACTGACGCGCTGTATGCTTTGATTGTATTTCACCGCGCCCGCAAACTGCTCGTTGGTGCCGCCCCGATTCCGCACCCCGCCATCCACCAGGGAGAACGTGAGTTCTTCGGTATAGTTTTCACATAGGAAGTGGAATATACCGAAAATGGTTTCAGAATTTGTCCCTGGAGACGGCATACAGGTGGTATGCAAGCCCCACCCCAGATTCGTCTTATCCGGATTGTAGTTAACCCATGTGCCTTCCAGCTGCTTCAGCACACCATAATCAGCTGGCTGATCCAGTACTTTATCCGAATATTCCGGATAGGGCGGAGCTGGCGTTTGAACCACATTGTTTTCAGGCATACACACCTCGCATGATCATTCATTTTGATAAAGGCCGGTGTAGCGAAAAGACGATAAAAGCCGTGTCAGCTTTACGGGACTTGCTGTACAAATAAAAACACACCAATGAAAAGCTGGGTTTCTAGCAAAATTTGTATTTGCGTGGCTGAAATATTCTGCAAATCTCCAGCCATGAAATGAACCAAATTCCACCATACAAAAATCCTAGCACTAGACATGACAATGTCAAGGCAAATTTTATTGATTATTTTATTATGAATAGAGAACGTCTAAGTTAGGCGAAATTTTCTAAGAAACCATCTTTGGAGAGAATGCGGTCATGGGGATGGTAGAACCGAAACCCAAGCACAGTGGAGGTGATATCGCCCTCCCGGGCGATTGCGGTACAGCCGCCGTCTTCCATCCACCGACGGGAGCGACCTGGCGTGCCTTTGTTGGAACCGGCACGCCTCGGGGTGTAGGAGGCGCAGCGCACACTAGATGCGTTCTATAGACACCGGGCTGTTGACGATTTCCTTAAGATCTCGAAGCGTCCGCCCTATCATCTGGAATGCTTCGCTCCCGTCGTAACGCAGGGATGATTCATATCGGGCATAACCACTTGTGTCATTGCGGACTGCGGATAGCCAGTTAAACGAGCCGATCACCAACCAAGCGTAATCAACCAGCACCAACTTGCTGTGCACGCCTTGCGACTGGGCAACCCGTACCTTGGCGCCTGCCGCTTTCAAGCGCTCGATACATTGCGCGTACTCGGCTTTGGCCCTCTGGTTCAACATCGGGTCCGATACAACCGTCACGCTGACACCCCGCTCAACGGCCTTACTCACCTTCTCCAGCACCCGGTCTGCCCCTATGGCTGCGGAGGTGAGAAAGGGAGATACGATGACAAGCCGGTTACGGGCGGCTTCGAATGCTTCGGCCAACACTGAGCGATGCGCATCAAGATCCCGGATGAGCGCCGCTGGCGCCATGTCGAACCCAGGAACCAATAACTCAACGGGCACATCGGATATTTCGTTGCCGCCGCCGTTGAACAGGCTTTTACCTACAATCGCGGACGGATGCTCACCGATAGGTTGGAAAAGATGCATATTGCCGAAGACCAGAAAAGCATCCTGCGCGCGGGATATCGCGACGTTCAAGATAGACGGATCTAGGTCAAAGAAGGCCTCTCCAGGCACGGTGTCTAGACCGTAGGTTGGCGAAAACACGACTATCCTGCGCTCCGCACCTTGCAGGGCATGAACGGTGCCAACCGTTATGCCGTGGTCCTTGCCTAGCTCGCTTTCCAGCGCACGGCGCACCGTGCGCGCCTGGGCGGCGAACGGCGTGATCACCGCAACCAGTTCGCCAAACGACTTGCCACTCTCCTGGTACGCGTCCTCAATTTGTGTTTTGCGCTGTCCCAACCATTTGGCGATGGCCGCCGCCTCTGTCCGGTTGAATAAGCTGGTGCCGCTGCGCGATGCCACACCAGGAATGTGGACATAGCCTACGCTCGGCGTAATACGCCGCGGCCCTTCCTCCCGGCAAGGCTGTAGTAGCCCGCCATAGGCCAGGCGATTGCAGATCGTAATGATCTCAGACCAACATCGCCTGTGCTCCTGGAGGAACATGCCCCGGCCTCGCGCCGGATGTTTCGAATACGGCGTCGCACGCTGAGCCAGCCGCATCAGGCTGCTCGCGGAAACATCCAACCCAGACTTATGAAAATAGGTAGATTCGGACATCGAGGGAATCACGCCATGCCGCCAGGCATTCGCCAAATCGATGGGCTGCGGGATAGCCCAGATGGGCTTAATCTGGTCGACATCGCCCACCACGAGTGCCTGCTTGGCCAATGCGAAGGAGACCATGCCAATTTCCAAAGGCACCTGGCCGGCCTCATCTACGATGAGCAGATCGATGCCGTCATACAGCGGCTTAGGTTCGCCGCTATATCCGGTAAAACGGTTCGGCAAGGAATAAAGCGTTGTGACAAAGCATGGAAACAACTTAGCCAAGCGCCGGTATTGACGTAGCAATTTGTCGGGCGCTTTGCTGTCACCCATGCCGGTGGAGCCGCGCAATTGCCCCTCAACCTCGAGAAGGTAGCGTGCCTCCCAATAATGGGTGGCCAGTTTGAACGCATCGTAGCGAGCGCCTTTATCCAAGGCGGTTTGAATCGTTTCGACAGTCAACTCGCCCAATTCCGGCACAAGCTTCCTGAGAGCCGCCACCGCGCGCATCAAATTGTCCCTGGCCGCTTTAGCGCCTTGAACCTCGTATTTAGCGCCCTCAAGACCCACTTCTTCAGCCGCTAAGAGGCTGAGCAAAACCACATCCGTCTCCGGCCGCTGCCGCTGTTCGCGGAAACGACTGCCTACCAGCTCTCCGTGACTGATTTCCCGCTCCGCCCAAAACGCGGCGTCGCGCCGCAGCCGTGGAGACTGAAGGCGGAAGCCCGCCAGCAGGCTCATCCACCATGGCTCGCTGGCGCAATGAGTCATCCATTGCACGCGCAAAGCCTTCAGGTCTCCAATCCGCTTTTCCGCCGCAACGCTCTCTATTTGACGGTTGTTCAGTTCCGCGTCCGCAGCGGTCAACGTAGACAAAATCACTTCGCCACACAACGCTTGCCCCTGTATCGCGTCTGCCAGGAACTCCATAGCCCGCAAGGCATCCTGGACCTGAGCGGTGCAAGCGGTCAGTTCTGCCTTCAGCAGTACGAGAACCCGGTCGAGCGAGAGCGAGGCCTCTCCGGGGAAGGCCTTCTGCGCGTGCCCCAGAAAGACTTCGAGCGCGCTTGCAAAGCCCTCTTCGGTTTCATAGGCCTGGGCTTCATAAATGGCGTCCTTGCCCATCCCTTTCATGGCATGAACGGGAAAATTCTCTTTCGCCTCTTTCGACTTTGCGGGGAGATACATGCCATAGCTATCAAGGCCGCTCAGCCATCGTCCGGCAAATGGCGACGTCCCCTCATCATCCACTTCGGCGAAAGCTCGCAAGATATTGAGTACCGCCTGATTATTGGTTGACGTCGCTACAATAATCGGTGGTTCGGCATCAGCCAACGCGGCGGACACCCACGCGCTTGCGATCGCACTGAGGAGCAGCGTGGTCTTGCCTGTACCGGGCGGGCCATCAACCGCCAAAATAGGTGAAGACTGGTTCGACAGATGGTGCGCTAGCGACTCGCGCTGCGAATCGGCCAAACCGTATCGATGCTCCATCTGACCAACATGTAAGCGGGAAGCGCTCCATTGCGCGCGAGTATCCAGTAAATCCCGGTCCGTAGCCGCTTGTACCAACTTTTCCAGAAGCGGGAGTTCCGGCGCATCCGCTCCCCGTAAGCTGTCAACCAGGGCTTCGATAAAGAAAGTTGCCGAGCCGGCTCCGCGCGGCATAAACACGGCGATATCGAGCGGCTCGTAAGCGTCAATCTCCAACTCGTCCAGAGTGCTTCCCGTCAACGCATTCAGCAGTTGATCAGCTTGCTCCAGCAGAGACTTCCAATCGGTTTTCGCCTGGGCCAATCTTGAATAGGCCGAATCAGCGTCATCGACGGTGCCGATAACCACCTCGGAGGATGTGGGTTCAAGCAAATTTCGCGGGACAAGAACGGGGAACTCGACTTTGTCGTCGACGACGATCTCGCCATTTTGGCAAATCTTTGCCGAGATGATGACTGGGGCAACCCTGGCGGGCCGACGCGTATCCGCACGCCCATGCTCAGTGCGCAAGCTGAAAACTCTTGGACAGATCAGGACGGGAATGGGCCATAACCTGTCATCCGCGGTCCCCTTTGAACGGCTTTTTACTTTTCTGAACAGCGTTTTTGTCGCGTGTTCGCCGATGCTGCCGCTCAGCAGCAGCTCCTCCTGAGTCTCTACGACATCATCGCTGCGTAAATCCGGTGACAAACGAGCCGCATCGGCCAAAGACGCGTGAATATAGCTTAAGTACTTCTGCAAAACGTCAGTCATCTTCCCATTCTCTTTATTCTCTACGAGGACAGCTAAGCGCCCTCTCCCACATACCTCAAACCCAGCAAAACCTGAAATTCTGGCGCATGGAGTCCTCGACGGTTTTGCAAAAACACATAAAACCAAAAGCATATTCCATACAACTAACAATGTCACACGACTAATATCAAACCCGTTGCTGTCTACCTAAGCATTTCCTTCAAAAAGCCGCTCTCTTCTTGAGGCCAAGCTTGACGGCTGCCGTAGTAGATCGCGGCCTTGCAACCTTGTCGCGCGCCGGGTCAAGCCTCTCCCGGCCGGCGCCAAAGTTGACCAGGAGGCCGTCATGACGCCTTTCCCTCCGCACTCCGCTGGGTATGCCTCGTCCATGGGATATGCCGGGCCGCCGGTCATCAAAGCATTGCGGGGCTTAGGCCAGCGCTTGCTCGCGAAACAGGAGCACAACACCTTGTCGCAGCTAACCGTCCAAGCAAAGCGGCTTGCGGCACAGGAGGTTTTCCCACGCTATGGCGCCTGGAAAGTGGTGGTCCAGGCGGCGAACTGCTCAGCCGGCATCGGCGCGGCAATAAAATATCCCTGAGCATAGTCGCAGCCCAGTTCGCGCAGGCTCTGCCAGTCAGCGGCGGATTCCACTCCCTCCGCAACCACCAGCCGTCCCAGATGGTGGACAAGTTCGATGGTGGATTTCACGATCATGGCGGAGTCTTTGTCCTGCGACATATTCATCACAAAAGACTGATCAATCTTGATGTAATCCACCGGCAGTTTTTGCAGATAGCTCAACGACGAGTAGCCAGTGCCAAAATCATCCACATACAGTGCGACACCAGCGCATCGCAGTTCATGCAACAAGGCCAGCGCCAGCTCCGGGTCCAACATCACGGAGCTTTCCGTGATTTCCAGCTCCAGCAAGCCGGTGCGAATCGAACGCTGTTCCTGCCAAAGCCGCAGCTTGTCCGGCAAGGCGTCGTCTTGCAGATTGCGCGCCGATAAATTGACCGCGATGGGCAGCATCAGCCGCTGCCGCTGCCAAGCTTGCAGAAGCTCCAGCGTTGCCGTAATGACCCACTCGGTCAGCGGGTGGATAAGCCCGGACCGCTCAGCGATATCAATGAAGGCGCTGGGCCCCAACAAGCCGTGCTGCGGATGCTGCCAGCGCACCAAGGCCTCGGCGCCGCAAATCCGGCCATCGGCCAGGCTGACCTTGGGCTGCAGGTATAGCCGCAGCTCGCCCTGCGCTATGGCATGGCGGAGTTCTCTGGCCAGCGTCAGCCGCTCAGCCTGCGTCTCGCCCTTGCCCGGTTCGTACAGGCAATAAGCCACCCCCGCTGCTTGGCCTGCTGTGCGGCCTTGCCCATATGACGCAACAAATCGTGTACGTTCCCCCCATGTTGAGGGAACAGCGCGATCCCCACTCTTGCAGCAACGTCCAGGGTCAGCCCCGCCACTTCAAAAGCGGTGGTCATCGTCCAGGTGACCGCCGTGACCAGCACCAAGGCCTCTTGCGCATCGGCGCCGGGAAGCAAGACCGTAAATTCGTCGCCTCGCACGCGCGCGGCCAACGCGGCGGCGGGCAGGCAAGCCCTCAGGCGAGCGCCAAACTCACGCAATACCTGGTCGCCCTGCGCGAAGCCGAGCACCTCGTTGATTTCCCCCAGCCGTTCGATATTGAACTGCAGCACGGCCAGCATGCGGCCCTCCTGACTGGCGTGTACAACGGCCAGCGTCAATGCCTCTTCAAACTGCAACATATTGGGCAGGCCGGTCAGTTGATCATGGCGCAGCATTTGCTGCATGGCTGCGCGGGCCTGCTCTCGTTCCCGCTGCGCACGCAAGGAGCCGATGCCGAACGCGAGATCGGCGCTGGCCTCAATCAGCAAATCAATCTCGTCGTCGTCAAAGGTATCCGCCTGCTTGTCGTAAATGGTCAGGGCGCCGATCACGCGGCCGTCCACCCGCAACGGGCAGGCCAGGCCGGATGCCGCTCCATACATCAAGGCCCGCAGCGCCTCATACCGGCTGTCGTTCTGCATGTCGCGCGCCAGTTGCACCTTGCCGGTACGCACGGCAGTCGGCGTGATGCTGATGCCGCCGGCGGCATCGGCCCTGCCCAGGACAATGCCTTTCAGTTCGTCCAGCCCGCCGGCAAAGCCGCATTGAGCCATCGGCTGTAGCTCTTGCGCCTCTCCGTCGCCATACCAAATCACCGCCGTGTCGTAACCGCCGGCCTCAACAATGGCCCGGCAGCTGCTGTCCAGCAACTCCTGCTCGTCCTTGGCGCGCAACATGGCGCGGTTTCCGGCGCTGAGGGTACGCAAGGCGCGGGAAACATGCTCCAGCTCGCGCACTTGCTGAGACAGTTCGTTGTTGAGCAGCTGGATATGCTCCTCTGCCGCCTTGCGCTCGGTGACGTCGATGCCCAGCACGTAATAACCGATCACCTCCTCCTGCTCATTGCGTTTGGGCACATAGCGTATGTTTTGCCAAACCCCTGGAAAAGGCTGCCAGTCATAGTCCAGCGGCTCGCCTGCCAGCGCTTTGTCAATGCGCGGACAGGCTATGTCGTAACGCTCTTCCCCCAGAATTTCCTTCACGGCGCAGCCGGTGATGTTCACGCGCTCTGGCGCAAAGCGCTGCCGGTACTGTTCGTTGACATACACATAGAGGCGATCGGCATTGACATAGGCAATCAGCACCGGCACTGCGCTGAGGATGGCGTCCAGATGCGCCTCGCTTTCCACCAAGCGCAAGGACCGGTCCTGCACTCTCTCGGTAAGCAGGGCATTCTGCGCCAGTATGGTCAGCCGGGCATCCCGTTCCGCGGTGGAGTCATGGAATACGACCACCACGCCGTTCAGTTGACCGCCGCTGGCGATAATCGGGGCCACGGTGTAGCTGATCGGGCACTGCCGGCCGTCGCGCGCCACCAGTTCCCCATGCCAGGACTCCGGCATGTGCAAGGCCTGAGTCACCATTCTTGTGCCGCACGCCAATAAATCGATAGCCCGGTCGTCTTTATCCCGCCGCACGGTCAATATCTGTGACAGGGGCACGCCGACGGCCTCGGCGGCAGGCCAACCCGTGAGCAACTCGGCCACCCGGTTGCAACGGGTAATCAAGCCAGCCGCATTGACGGAAACAACCGCGTCCCCAATCGAATGCAGCGTGGCGGCCAGGCTTTCCTCGCTGGACGCCAATGCCTCCCGGCTGGCCTTGAGCGCCCGCCATTGCCGCCGCACCATGAAAAAAGTCCCGGCCAGCAGCAGGTAAAGCGTGATGCCGCTCAGGCCGTTCCACCATAGCTGCCACTGCTGTGAGCGCTCATAATCGATCTGCCTCCGTTCCAACACGTGGTGCTCTTCCCGGTCCATTTCGTCCAGCAAGCGATATACCTGTGTGCGGGAGGCGCGTAGCGGCGCTTGCGTCGCATAGGCGCTGGCTGCGGTTCCGCCCTGCTGGCGATACAAGCGCTCAACCTCACGGGAGATTGCCAATCGCTGATTGACGACCCTGCGCAGAGCTATCCAACGCTTAAGCTGTTCCGGGCTATCGCCGACTCGCACACGAAGCTGCGCCAACAAGCGCTCGCGTGCGTCAATTGCCCTGTCGCGCTCCTTTAAATTGGATTCATCGCCTGTCAGACGATAGTTCTGAGTGCTCATTTCCACTTGCGTGGTATCGCCGCGGATATGCGCCAACTGGTCCATGACCAGAACGCTGTTCGCCAGCCAGTGCGCGGCTTGACTGGCGTTGTCGACAACCTTCCAGATGGAAAGCGACAGCGCCGCTACAAACAACATGGCAACGGCAATGGCGACTCGCAACTTGGCTTCAAATCGGTCTGGCAAAATGTCCACCCCGGCGTGCTGACCCCAATCAATATCCTATATAGATAGTAAATTCCGCCACGGTAGAACAAGGCATTAACCATAGGGTTTGGTCTTGAGGCCCCACAAACTCCAGCCCGCTCCACTTGAAAATTCCGACTTGATGAACCACGGCGCATCCTTTGAAGGATGACAATCAAGAAACCCTCCTCTCCTCCGCCATTGGCTTGACGCCCCACCCCCGCCTCAGTACCCTGTGCCTCGCGCTGCGCCCAATACGCTGCGTAGGGCTGGCAAGCCCAGAAATGTATGATCGCAGACTCTTTTGTGTCCGCTTTGGCACAACTACGTCTGCTGCCACGCTGTACCCATTCGGGTAGGCCGTGGCAGGGAGCTCCTTGTGGGCTGCCGGTCCTTGATCATACATACCGGTCTTGCCACCTTGTCACGTGCCTGTCCATGCCTCTCCGGGCAGGCTCTAAAGCTGACTAGGAGACCGCAATGCCCCCTTCCCATCCGCACTCCGCTTTCGCCAAACCGCCGCCTGATCCACAGAGCCAAACCCTGGCCGCCTGCGCCCTGGCCTTGAACTGCCTCGCCACCCTGCGTCACGCGCTTGACGCCTTCCAATCCCACGCCGCACAGTCACATCAGCCCCGTTTGCAGCATCTGGCCTGCGCCGCCACCGCGGTGCTGGACGATTGCGCCAGCCAGTTGCACAGCCTTTGCCCCGACGCCGTTCCCTGCCCGCGGAACGACGGGTTTCCAACACTGACTTGGAGACCGCAATGACACCTTCCCTCTCTTTCGCCACGGCCGCTAAACCGCCCCCGGCTGCCCGCTCTGTCAGACGCCCGCATCAGTCGGCGTTGAATCGTCATATTTTTAACAAATTAAGTTGTCATTCCTACCATCCTATGGTCTTATGCGTTGATGACAGCTGGGACCAAAGCCGTGACAGGGTTCCCGCGTCGTCAAACCGGATGTATGTGCTCAAGGATTGTTACTGCGCAAGCAGGCAAAACCTGATGACTTGGCTGAGGCCAAGCCGTCAGGTTTTTTTGTTTTCAGGGTGTGCGCTATGAAAATCAGCAAAATCTTGAACAACAACGCGGCCCTCGTGTTGGACGAACACCAGCATGAGTTGGTGGCCATGGGCTGCGGCCTGGGGTTCCAAAAGCGCCCGGGAGACGCGCTGGACCCGGCCCGGATCGAAAAACTCTTCGCCTTGCAAAACCATGAGCTGACATCCCGCTTGAGCGAAGTCTTGAGCGGCATCCCCGCGGAGGTGATGGCGGTGTGCGCCGACATCCTCAGCCTGGCGAAAAAGCAATTGGGCAAACTGCCCGAGGAGGTGTATCTGGCGCTGCTGGATCACTGCCATTTCGCGATTGAACGCCAGCGCCAGGGCATTGCCCTCCACAACGCGCTGCAATGGGAAATGCGCAGGCTCTACCCAAGAGAGTTCGCCCTTGGCCAGCAAGCGCTGATGCTGATTGAGCAGCGCCTGGGTCTGAGCCTGCCGGAAGATGAAGCGGGGTTCATCGCCTGGCATTTGACCAATGCCCAAATATCAACCGAGGCTCTCGGGATGCAAGCCATTTCCCAATTGATGCAGCAGATACTCCGGATTGTCACCTACCAGCAAGGGCGTGAGCTTGACGAGCAAATGCTGAACTACCACCGCTTCATTGCCCACCTGAAGTTTTTTGCGCAACGCGTGTTGTCGCAGCAGACATTGCCTGTTGGAGACGCCTCCTTGCATGCGGCGGTGAAGGCAAGCTACCCGCAGGCGTGGCGCAGCGCGGAAAGCGTTAGAGGCTTTATTTGGGAGCAGTACCAGAAGGAACTTGAGTTGGACGAGATGATGTTCCTCGCCATTCACATCAGCCGTCTGTAAGCCTGATCTTTACTCGCCGGCGGCTTTGAGCCGCCGAGACATCAACAGGGTTGTTACTGTCTAGAACAGGCAAAACCTGACCACGCCTCCCCCATTGCGGGCGGGCGCGGTCAGGTTTTTTTTTGAGCGTTCGCTCGCCATAGGGAGGAGAACAATGGACATACTCGCCAAGCTGATCGTCGCGGGAGTGGGCGGCAAGGACAATATTCTGAGCCTGGTGCACTGCGCCACCCGTCTGCGCTTCAAATTGCGCAACCCGGGGCTGGCCCATGCCGAAAGCTTGAACAGCCTGCCCGACGTGCTCATTGCGCTGGAGAGCGGCGGGCAATTCCAGGTGGTGATCGGCAACCGGGTGGCGGAGGTCTATGCCGAGATACAGCCGCTGATGGGTGCCCAGGAGGACGCCGATAAGGAAGAAAAGGATGGGCTGTTCAATCGTTTTATCAGCCTGGTATCGGCCATCTTCATGCCCGTCCTGGGCATTCTTACCGCCTCCGGTGTTTTAAAGGGGCTGCTGGCTCTGTTCGTGGCTTGCGCTTGGCTGAGCAAGAGCAGCGGCACCTATTTACTCTTGTTCACCGCCAGCGACGCCTTGTTTTATTTCCTGCCGATGGCGCTGGGCTATACCGCCGGCAAAAAATTTGGCGGTAATCCTCTGTTCACCATGGCGATTGGCGGCGCCTTGGTGCATCCACAAGCGCTCCGTGCTTTTGAGGCCGCCAAAGACCCGGGGACGGCGGCTTTGGATTTTCTCGGCCTGCCCGTCACCTTGATGAATTACAGCTCCTCGGTGATGCCCATCCTGTTTGCGGCCTGGGTCAGTTGCCAAGTCGAGCGTAGGCTCCGTCCACGCCTGCATGACTCGGTGCGCAACATCCTGACGCCCCTGGCCTGCCTGATCCTGGTTGTGCCGCTCACCTTCATTCTGATAGGACCGCTGGCCACTTGGGCCAGCCAAACACTGGCGGGCGGCATTCAGGTCTTGTACGGCTTCATGCCCATGCTTGCGGGCGCCGCCTTGGGCGCGGGCTGGCAGGTCTTGGTGATCTTCGGCCTGCACTGGGGATTCATCCCGCTGTTCTACAACAATCTGAGCGCGCTGGGCTACGACACCTTGACGCCCATGTTGATCCCCGCTGTTTTAGGGCAGGCTGGCGCAGCCTTTGGGGTGATGCTGCGCAGCCGCGACGCCAAAAAACGCGCCCTGGCCGGCTCGGCGGTCACGTCCGGCCTGTTCGGCATTACCGAACCGGCCATCTATGCCATCAATTTGCCGGCCAAACGCCCTTTCATCTTCGGCTGCGTGGGAGGCTCGCTAGGCGGCCTGTTTGTCGGCTATGTGCAGGCAAAAAAATACTCGATGGGTCTGGCCAGCATTTTTTCCTTTGCTCAACTCATTCCCGACAGCGGCATCGACTATACGGTTTGGGGAGCGATTGCCGGCAGCCTGCTGGCGGCGAGTCTCGCCGCGCTGCTCACCTTCTTCTTCGGCCAGCCCAAGGCCGAGGCGGCCGCCGCCGCGACGACAGAGGCTCCAACCGCGGTCGATGCCTCATCGTCTTATCAAGTCCTTTCCCCGATTCATGGCCAGCCCCAGGCGCTCAACACGGTACCGGACCCCGCCTTCGCCAGCGGCGTGCTGGGCAAGGGCGTGGCTATCTTGCCGCACAGCGGTCGGGTGGTGGCGCCGTTTGGCGGCCGGGTCAAATCCCTATTCCACTCTTGCCACGCCCTGGCGGTCGTCGCCGACGACGGCACCGAAATGCTGATCCATATCGGCATCAACACCGTCAAGCTCGATGGCCGCCACTTCAACGCCCATGTCCGGACAGGCGACGCCATCACGGCGGGCGATCTGCTGTTGGAGTTTGACCGCGCCGCCATTGCCGAGGCCGGCTTCGACATGACCAGCTTGGTGCTGATCAGCAACCCCGGCTGCCCGCAAGTGCAGCCTCTCACCATGGCCGAGGTGGCGGAGTTGGCCCCTCTGCTGGCCGTCAGTCGTTAACCACCGCATCAGGAGATATAGAGATGACATTGTTTCCCGCTGATTTTCTATGGGGCGGCGCTTTGGCCGCCAATCAGGCTGAAGGCGCTTACCTGGCCGATGGCAAGGGCCTGTCCACCTCGGATGTGCTGCCGCAAGGGGTGTTTGGCCCCATCGCCCAGCGCGTGGCCGGCGACAGCGGCCTCAAGGACCAGGCCATAGACTTTTATCACCGCTATCCGGAGGACATCGCCCTGTTCGCCGAGATGGGTTTTAGCTGCCTGCGCGTGTCCATCGCCTGGAGCCGCATCTTTCCCCAAGGCGACGAGGACGCGCCCAACGAGGCCGGGCTGGCGTTTTATGATCGCCTGTTCGACGAAATGGCCAAGCACGGGATTCAACCCTTGGTCACGCTGTCGCACTTCGAAATGCCCTATGCGTTGACCCAGCGACACGGCGGTTGGGCCAGCCGCCAGACCATCGCCTTTTTTGAGCATTACGCCCGCACCGTGTTCGCCCGCTATCGCGACAAGGTCAAATACTGGCTGACCTTCAATGAGATCAATATGGCGCTGCACGCGCCGTTTACCGGCGTCGGTCTGCCGCCGGACAGCGGCAAGCAAGCGGTTTACCAAGCCATCCATCACCAACTGGTGGCTAGCGCCCGCACCGTCAAAGCCTGCCATGAACTGATACCGGGCGCCCGGATCGGCAATATGTTGTTGGGAGGCGTTCGTTACCCGCTCACGTGCCGGCCGGAAGACGTGCAGGAAGCTTTGCGGCAAAACCGAAAGTGGCTGTTCTTTGGCGATGTGCAGGCAAGAGGCGCTTATCCGGCCTATATGCAGCGCTTCTTCCGCGAGGCAGGCATCGCGTTGGACATCCGCGCTGCCGACCTTGACGACCTGCGCGCCACCGTAGACTTCATCTCCTTCAGCTACTACATGTCCGGCTGCGCCTCAGCCGATCCCACAGTGGGCCAACAGGCAAACGGCGTGCTGGGCATGGTGCCCAACCCTCACCTGCCCAGTTCGGAATGGGGCTGGCAGATCGACCCGCAGGGCCTGCGCTACTTGCTCAATCTGCTCTACGACCGCTACCAGAAGCCGCTGTTCATCGTGGAGAACGGCCTGGGCGCGCGCGACGAGGTGACGCCGGACGGCCGCATCCACGACCCCTACCGCATCCAATACCTCAACGATCACCTGCTGCAAGCGGCCGAGGCGCTGGACGACGGCGTGGAGCTCCTTGGCTACACCAGTTGGGGGCCTATTGATCTAGTCAGCGCCTCCAAGGCGGAGATGTCCAAACGCTACGGCTTCATCCACGTCGATCTGGACGACCAAGGCCAAGGCAGCCTGGAGAGACGGCGCAAGGACAGCTTTTACTGGTATCGAGACGTGATCCGCAGCCGGGGACAAACGCTTAAGCCGGCCGGCTAATCGCACGGGAACATTCGCGGCTCGCCAACAGCGGGCCAAGCCATAGCAGGCGCTGCCATAAGCCAGGAGCGGGCTTTGCCCGCGCCTAGGCAGCCGCCGGAAAGATCAGGAGACAAACATGCCTACCTTGTTCTCTACCGCCCCGCGTCGCGGTCCCTTGGCTTTGGCGCTGAGCTTAGGGGTATTGCTAAGCCCCGATGTCATTCAAGCCGAAAGCCAAAACCCGGCCTGGAACGGCACGGTTCTGGGCTTCGAACCGCAGGCCGGCGACTTGCTCAGCACCGATACCGGTATTCGCAACCGGCTGGAACAATATGGTTTTCGTTATCGCCTGGCCCACGTCAGCCAAACCGCCTACAACGCCAAAGGCGGTTACAACACGGACAAGAAAGCCGAATACATCGACCAGTTTTCGCTGACCTTCAGCCAAAGCCTGGAGGCGCTGACCGGCATGCCCGATGCCGCGATCGAAGGCAATATCGTCAACCGTAATCATGACAACAATCTGACCAGCACGCGGCTGCAAGACCCACGCGTCGGTTTCAACGACCTGGCGCAGGAAAGCTGGGGCGGCCAGTCCATTACCCGGCTGGGCTGGCTGACCTTCCGTCGCAGCTTTCTCGACGGCAGATTGCAGTGGCGGATAGGACTGATGAACAAGGTGCAGGACTTCGACCAGATCATTCCCTGCGATTTCCAGACCTTGAATCTGTGCGGAGGAAAATCCGCCGGCTCGCGCACTTGGTACAACTGGAACGTGCACTACTGGGGCACAAGCTTACAGTACCGGCTCACTCCGGAAGTCACCCTGAAAACCGGCCTGCTGGAACAGAACCCGCAAGCGCCATCACGCAGCCACGCCTGGAGCGTATCCACCGACGGCAGCCGCGGCATCCTGCTGCCGCTGGAAGCGGAATGGAAAACCCGCCATTTTGGCCTGCCAGGCATTTACATGCTGGGATTGCTCTATACCAATGCCAAGCAACGCGACTTCTACGCCGGAGCATCCGGAGGCGCGGGAACGGACGACCCCGCGGGGTATCGGCACTACCGCAATACTTGGTATCTGTACACCGGCTTCAATCAACAGCTGACTCGCCATCTTGAAACAGCCAACCGCGGGCTCAGCCTCTCCTGGAGCTTGGGCGTGGCCGATCAACGCAGCAACGCCCGGTCCTATGCCAGCTCCTTGTCCTTACGCTATCGCGGACCATTTGATGCCCGGCCAAATGACTGGCTGGCCTTGGGCGTATCCAAATTTCAGGCCAGCCCCAACTGGCGCCGCAGCCAGAACCTGCTGAATCAGCGAGCCGGCGTCAGCGACTATCAGGACCCGCTTTACGCGCCGCTGCCGGAATCCTCGGTCAACGCCGAATTGATCTACCGCTACCAGGTCAGGCCCTGGCTGGAGTTGCAACCCGGACTCCAATACTGGGTGCGGCCGGGAGGGCTGGTTCAGACGCCCAATGCCTGGGTCGTGGGCCTAAAAACCACCCTCAACTTCTGATATCGCCAATCTTCTTGAGTTTTTCAGAGGGGTCAAACCAAGGAATGCCATGACAACGACCTTGCCCGCCATGGAGCAATTAAGACGCTTGAACCAAAACCTGAGCAATACACAGGACCAGAGCGCCTTGCCGCAGCTGGGCCGGCAACTGGCCCGGCAATGCGAAGAGATGGACGTCCGTCTGACGCAGGGCCTGATCGACATCCGAGCCGCCCATCTCGGCCTGCAGGCCATCCAGACCCTGCTGCAGCGCCGCGACGAGCCCTTGCTGTGGAACAGCGAGGAAGCCGCGGCGCTGCTGGAGCCGCTGCAACAGCGCCTGAGCCAGGGCTTAAGCCGCATCAACCGCCTGGTCTAGCCCGCCTGGCCTCTCTGCCTGCGGCCGGCGGGCCTCAGGTGCTGCTCTCGCTCAGCAGCCCCGCCAGGGTCAGCAGCCCGGACGCGCCGGTGGCGCCGTTGGGATCGGCGACATCCTCGCTCTGCGGGATGACCGACGCATCCGTCGGGCCCAGCCACAGCGGGGCCAGCCGGCTGAGGCCGCCTTGCATCAGCAGATCCGAGATCAGATCAAAGGCCGCGGCGGGCGATTGCAGGCGCAGCCATTCCGAGGCCGGCAGCCCCGCCGCGTCCGTTGGGCTCACCTGCAGCTTGGCCGCCATCAGTTGCCGGCGGAAGGCGCTCACCTTGCGGCTGTAACCGCCGGCGATGTCCCGATCGAACGAGGCCACCGCCATGCTGCCGTCAAAGGTCATGCCGCGGCGCCGAAAATGGGTGGCGCCGCTCAGGCACCAGACGTCGTCGACAATGACGGTGGTGGTGCGCAGCTGCGCCCAGCGGCCGGGGAAGCCGCGCGGGTGGAACACCGCCACGCGCGCCGCGCCTGCGCTTTGCAGGATGTCCACGGCGTCCTTGCGCTGGGCGATCGCCCTGCGCACAAAGGGCGCGTACGCGGGCGCGAAGTCCGTCTCGCGCGGCAGGCAGACAATCACTTTCAGATTGGGGTTGGCCGCCATCCGGTCCGCTATCTTTTGCGCAAGGTCTATCTCATAGGCGGCGGGCGGGCCGCTGGGCCGCGCGGTGCGGGCGAAACCGGCGGTCTCGATGTAGATCAGTTCATCGGCCTCGCCGATGGCGCGGGTCAGCGCCCAGAGCGAATCGCGGTTGCCGTGCTTGGAGACGAAGAATTCGCGCCGCACCGCGTTGATCAGCCGGTCTTCGTTGGAGATGGTGATGGACGGCGCGCTGCCCAGCCCCAAGGCGGCGGCCAGCTGGTTGAGCAGGTTCTGGAAGGTGATGGGCGAGGACGAGCCCAGCGGGTTGTCGTCGGGCAGCAAGGACAGTTCCGGCGTTTCGCATACCGCGCACACCGTTTCCAGCGCCACGCCCGAGGAGCTGCCGGGCGTGGCCGCCGGCGCGGCGGCGGGCGGGTTGAAGTTGTTGCCGCCGGACATGGCGATCCAGCCCGGCGTGCTATCTCCGGGCAAGGGAAAGATGGGCTGGACGCGGCGCAGCGCGTGCTGGGCCAGGTCGTAAGCCAGCGCGCCGGTGACGCGCACGCCCGGCGCATGGGTGTCCGGGCCGGCGGGGTTGCCGGGGTTGGCGTTGGCGTGGTCCGCCGATCGGCTTTCGCGCGCCCAGCGGCCGCCGCTGAGCACCGCGTCCCAGTCCAGCCCCGCCGATACGTTGGCGCTGGGGACGCCGGTGACGACGATCGCGTCGAAGCGCGCCATGGTGGGCATGCGCGGCCCTTGGCGCGGCTGGGTTTCGGACATCAGCGCGCGCGCCAGGTCCGCCGCGGTGGCCGGGGAGCCGCCCGGCGGCGTCACGGTGCGCGGCAGGCCGAAGAGCGGCACCGGGCAGATGGATTTGATGTTGTCCGGCCAGGCCGCCAGCGGGTCTCCGGCGGCGAAGGGGTCGGCCGGCGCGGCCGCCGGCCCGGCGGCGATGACGGCGCGCTGCGCCGCCCACATGCGCCGCCGCCCGGTGCGCGGCGCGATCACCAGGTCATAGACCAGGGTGCCGGGGCTGGGCAGCGGGTCCCCGGGCTTCAGGCCAAACGGGTTGCGCACCAGCACCTGCACCGGGCTGCCCGCCGCGGCGATCGCCGCGCCGCCGTCCGCGCGCAGGAAGGAGAGCTCCTCGCCTATGGCCTGGATCAGCTGGAAGCGCTGCGCGAAAACGCGCACGGTGGCGCCGCTGGGCGCGAAATCGGCCGGGATGGCCACCACCACGTCGTTGGTTCCGGACCAGGCGGCGGTGACGCCGGCTGGCGGCGCCATGCCCGCGCCAAAGCCGGCATTGGTGTTGGGGCCGGGAAAAGCCGGCCAGTGCGCGCCCGCGCCCGGCGCGGCGGCGGTGCCCACGCCGGATTCAAAGGTGGGCGACACGGCGAACATCAGCGCGCCGGCGCCGGCCCCCATCATGCGTCCCGCCGTCTGAGACGCCGCGGCCAACATGTCCGGGCCGTCCGCCAGGTAATCCACGGTTACGCCGTCCCTGACCTGGGGCTGCAGGTCCGCCGGTATTTTCTGGTCGTCCGCGGGGATGCCGTTGACCGCGGAGGCGGTGCGGTTGCCGCGCAAATGCCAATCCAGGTCCACGGCGAAGGCGCGGACGAACTGGCGCGCCAGCGTCACGCCCGCCGGCAGATTGGGCACGGTGAGCGGTCCGGCCGACATGGTGCCGCCGCCGGCCCAGCCCAGGCGCAGCCTGGCCGCCGCGCCGGCTCCCGTGCCCGCCAGTTGCTGGCCGGCGCTCATGGCCACCAGCCCTGCCGCGCCCAGCGCCGTGGACGAGCCGCCGCCGGACGCCTGCCTTTCCACGCCGGGGCCGCCGCCCACCGCTGAAAACGCGCGCCCGTGCAACGTGGCCACCTGGGCGAGCACGCCGCCGGCCAGGCCGGCAATGCTGCGCACCCCGCCCGCCGCCGCGGGCGATACCGCGCCGGCGCTGATATCCAGCGCGGGAAACGCCGTTTGCAGATCGTCCAGCATGGCGGCCACCGCGACGGGGTCGACGATGAGTCCGCGCGCATCGTGAAAACTCAGCGCCGCGCCCGCGGCCCCGGCCGGCAGGTCATCGCCCGGATCGTAGCTGTGCGGCGAGACGTTGTCCGTCAGGCCGCGGACAATCAGGGTATGCGGCACGGCGCGCACCTGGGGCTGCCCGGGCGCGGCGTAACGGCCGGCGGCCAGCGTCTCCAGCCGCGCCGCCGCCTGCGGATGCAGGCGCAGCGCCGCGCCGGCCCCGCTCAGGGGCGCGCCGTCCGCCGCGCGGAACGCGGCCAGGCTGTCCAGGTATTCAAGAATGCCGCGCCACGGCGCTTTGGGCGCGCCGGCAAAGGCGAGCGTGAGCGCCGCGCCGTCAAACGCGGGGTTGGCCCCGCCCCAGCGAGGCCCCAGCCGCAGCGCGGTCAGCCCCAGCGCGTCCAGTCCGTGGTCCTTGAGCGCCTGCGCGGCGCCCGCCGGCGTCAACGTGAAAACCGTCACCATGGCGCGCTCCTTATCCGTGGGCCCGTTGTTCGACCGTGCGGCCGTCGGGCGTGATGATGCGAACCAAGACGCCGCGCAAGGCCAGCGCCGAGACGATGGCGAAATGGTCGTGCGCCGGCGCGGCCTGCCGCGCCACGGCCGGCCCCGACGCGCCGAGGACGGGCCTGCCGGACACGGTGGGCACCGAGCCCAGCTCCGCCTCGAACACATAGACCCCGTTGATCAGCTTGAACTGGGACGGCGCGGGACGCGGGCCGATGATGATGGGTGGGATTCCTATGCCGCCTATGCCGCCCAGCCCGGGCGGCAGCCGCGGCGAGAGGGGCGGAATGGTCGGCAAGGGCCGGATGGGCGGTATCGGCGTAATGGGCGGAACCGACGGTTCGGGCGTCAGTTCTATGCGCAGACGATAGACCCCGCCCGCATCGCTGTCCGGCGCGTTGCTGCTAAAGGTGTAGGCCTTGCCGGATGGCGACAGGGCCGCGCCGACGATGGGCGACAACAGCGGCAGCGGGACGATGGAGCCGGACGGGATGGCCAGCGTACGCTCGCTCGCGCGTCCCAGCGGGTCCGTCATCCGCACCGTCACCGACACCGCGTCGCCCATGGCGGCGCGACGCACCAGCAGCCGGTATTGGGTGGGGCCGCCGTCTATGCGCCAGACGTCCGTGCCGGTGACGGGCGGCGCCAGGCCCAGCTTGTCGAGCGCCGTCTGCCGCCGCAACAGGGGCGCGCCGCCGGCCAGGACGGCTTCCACCGACAGCATGTGCGGCCCGGCCGGCGTGGCCGCCACCGGCGCGTTGGAGCTGAACTGCAGCAGCACCGCGGCCGGATCGCCGCCGGGCCAGCTCATCGTCAGCGGGGACAGGTCCGGCGGCCCGGCCGGCGGGATCAGCACCGACACCGCGGGCGACGGCCGCGAACGCCCCTTGAGCACGCCGCGCAGCGCGTCGTCGTCGCTCCAGGCCACGGCGCGATACCAGACATTGCGCCATGAGCCGCTGGGGCGGTCTTCGCCGGCCAGGCGGGCGATCCAGTCGCCGCCGCCGTCCGGCGCGCTCACCGTCCAGCCGCCGCCGCTGGCCATGACGCTGGCGATCGGCGGGCCCATGCTGTCCAGCGCGCGCGCCGCGTCGTCCACGCGCACGCGGTACAGGTCTATGCGCTTGGGCCGCGCGCCGGCGCCGCCGCGCGTGCCCACCCGGATGCGCGCCCGGTAATCCGGCGCGGCGGGCGGTTTGTCGAACACCATCTGCACTTCTATCGTTGGCGGCGCGGGCTCGGCCACCCGCGGCGCGGCGTAGGCGATGAGCGCCTGATCCGCGTTCGGTCCGCTGGGCCAGGCCGCTTCGTGGCCGCCCGCCATCATGGGCAGCACGGTGTAGACGTGGATGTCGCGCGAGCCGCGCGGCATCGTCACGTCGGCGGCGGTGACGGTGATCAGTTCGGCGTTGCGGCGGATGAAGTCCCGGCGGATGGGGTTGGCCTTGAACGCCTGCTTGATCGTGCTCAGCCGCTGGCTGAGCGTGCGTTCCGGCGTTGGTTCCGGCTGCCCGGGGTGGCTGCTGAGGATGCGGGTTTCGGTGCTTTCATACACCGCGTAGCCCACGGCGCCGGCCACGGCCGCCCAGCTCAGGTGCGCGTGGCATTCGCCGGCGGCGTCCGGCAGGCTGGCGAGCTGGACGATGTCCACGACGGTGGGCCGCGCGCGCGGATCGGAGGCGTAAGCCAGGCGCGGCGTAGGCGGCCAGGGGCCGCTGCGGTGCGGCGCGATGGCCTCCACCGCGCGCGCCTCCAGCACCAGGCCGATATGCGGCGTGGCGCCGAAGTCCAGCGAGAAGCCGGGAATCGTCAGCCGGTAACGCCGGCTGCTGCCCTGCGCGGCGTGGCCGGGCGTCACCACCGCCGCGCCTTCCGCGTCCAGCGCGTCCACCGTGCCGCCGGCCAGCGCGGGCGCGTCGCCGGCGAAAGTCAGCTGCATGGCCGCCGCCGCGCCGCCCAGCGATTTTTGCAGCCCCGCCGGCGCGGGCGCGGCCGGCGGAGCGCTGCTGCGCGTGGCCGCGGCGAACAGGCGACCGCGCAGATCGATGCGCGACGGGGTGCGCACGCGCCAGTCCACCGATATCTCGCACACCAGGGACGCCGCGCAGACGCTGCCGCTGCCCGGGTCCGTCGCGCGCAGGTCGGCGGACAGGAACTGCACTGGCGAGAGGTCCGGCTGGCCCACGGTGATGGCCGCCGCCGCCCAGGGGCTCCAGATGCCGAAAATGTTCTGGGTGGCCGCCGCATACGTCATGGCCACGCTGCCCGGATCATTGGGGACGGCGAGCGCGCCGTCGGTGGCGCTCTGGCGCGTCGGCTCCGGGTCGCGGTCGTTGCGCGCGCTGCCGATGGGGCGATGGCCGCCGGCCTGAGCGTGCTTTTGCAGCAGCGCCTCGGCCGCGCCGGGCGCGCCGTTGCGGCGCCGCGCCGCGGCGTAGCTGGCCACCGCGCTCAGCTGGTTCAAGGGAAAGCGCTCCCAGCTCGCCCGGATCGACGCCAGCCAGTCCCGGTCCGCCTGAGACGGCCGCAGATTGGCCTGGAAGTCCACCGCGAAATCCGCCGGCGTGGGCGCGGGCAAGGCCAGGCCCGGACGCGGCACCAGCGCGGCGAACTCCACCGGCCCCGACGCCCCGTCCAGCCCCTTGTCCCACAGGCCGGTGATCAGCCAGTCCCAATCGCTGCGGCTGGCGTCGCCGAACAGCTGGCTGCTGGCGAAGTTGATGGGCGGAATGTCCTCGTCCGCGTAGCCGGTGCCGTAGCCCAGCGTCACGGCCAGCAGCGGATCGGTCGACGCCGCCATCGCCAACAGCCCCACCGGCGACAGATCGGCCTTGCCCGGGTCCGTGGCGGGCATGGTTTCGCCGGCCGGGTTCTGCGGCGGATCGATGGTGAAGGTGAAGCGTTTGGCCGCCTGCTGATTGGGCGGCAGCGAGGCCACGTCATGCAGCATGGGCAGCAGTTCGATGGCGCTCTCGTCCACCAGCTTGGCCGGGTCCGGCAATTGCCACATCGGCGCCGGCGCGGCGTCCGGAAACGCCGGCCACCAGCCCAGCGGATTGACGCCGCGCTGGTAGCGGTCCACCGCCGCGTCCGGCGCCGGCATTTCCGCGCCCACCCTGCCCTGTTTGACGCCGTGGCGCTGGCCCAGCCCCGCCCAGTCCGCCTCCGCCACCGGCAGCCCCACCGTTTCCACCAGCTGCCAGCCTTCCACTTTTTCCAGTTCGTCGGCGTTGAGCCCGGTGGGCGCGTCGTAGCTGGAGACGTTGACCAGCATCAGCCCGGTGATCAGCGGCGCCTGAAACTCCAGGGTGTCGCTGCCGCCCGCGGCCAGGGTGCGGGACTGCACGGCCACGATGGCCTCCAGCACCGGCGGCCCGGCCAGCACGGCCACGCTGAGCATGCCGCCGGCGCTGGAATGCACGGTCAGCCGCGCCGAAGCCAGCGGCGCGTCGAACTGAATGATGCGGAACAGCGGCGGCAAGGCCAGTTCTTCATAGCCCACCGGATGCGGCTGGCCCAGCGGCGTGGCCGGACGGCGCCAAACCTTGAAGGGCTCGCTGGGCAGCCCGGCCGCGGGGCTGGTCTGCCAGCGCAGCAGCAGCGCGCGCCGTTTGGGCGGCACCATGGTCGCCGCGCCGATATTGGGGTTGACTCCGCCGCGCTGGCGCAGGAGGGCGGTGAAATCCACCAGGGCGCCTTGCGCGTTCAGGATCGCGGGGTCGTAGATACGGGTCGCCATCTCGGGGCTCCTCAGAACTCTTCCCACGGCGCATGCGCCAGCGGTTCGTCGACGATCACAAAATCGGTGGGCGCGGCGCCCGCGCCATCGAGATAAGCCGCCTTGAAGACCTTGCGCTCCAGCGCCAGGCGCAGCCGCTGACCGCGCGCGCCCGCGCCCAGGCGGATCAGCGCGCGTTGATTGCCCGGCGCCCACAGCGTCTGGCTCACGCCGGCCGCATTGCCGGCCGCCGGGGTCAGATCCAGCCAGACTTGCTCGGTCATCTGCCAGCGTTTGCTGGGCGGCGTGTCGCCGCTGGGCTCCTCGCTGGGCAGCGGGCGGGTGCGGCGCATGGGCTCGGGGGCGTCTATCATCACCGCCACCGGCTGCGGCGTGGCCGCGGGGTTGGCCTGTTCCCAGAACACGACGACGCGCGGATCCTTGGGCACCGGCATCGGCTCCAGCCCGGCGGCCATCATCGCCTGATCCAGCTCCGGCCCCTGCGGGTCCCGGCTGGCGAAGGCGGCGGTGGCGAAAATGCCCTGCATGGCCCCCGTCGGCGCGTAACGGTGCTCGGTCAGCACGCCCTGGAAGGCGGTGGCGAACGCGTCGAAGGTGCCGAAGGCGCCGGTTGAGAAATGCCGCCGCAGCACGCGCTCGCCCACGGCGTTCGTGGGCGCGCCCATGGGCACGGCTTCGATGTCCAGCACGTAGTCGGTGTAGGGTTCGAGCGGGATTGGGAGGGTCAGCTCGCTGTGGCGCGAGCGGTCGACATCGACCGGGATGCACGGCCCGAACTCGGCCAGCTTGTCCACCAGCACGCCTTCGAACGGCGACATCACGCTCGCCTTCACATCACCCAGCTTGGGCTGAATGCCGGCGCCGCCCCCGGCGGGATGGACGATGGGCACAGGATGCTCGATGCCCGGCACGTTCACCTGGGCGAACGAGGCGGCCTTCAGGCGCACGCGCAATTCCTTGCCGTAAGCCCCCCACAATTTGTCCACATCGTTGGTCCCGAACACCAGGCGCACGTGCTCCTCGCCAAAATAATGCGCTTCCCCGGCGGCCGGCAGCGTGCACAGCATCCATGGTTCCAGCGATTTGGGGCTGTTGGCGTCGGTGCGGAACCAGAAGTCCTGCGTCTGCGCGCCGCCGTCGGTTTCGTTGCCGGCTTTGTCGCGGGCGCGGATATGGACCGTGGTGCGCAGGTGGTACAGCTCGTCCGGCGCCAGCAAGGCCACGTCGCCGCTGGCGGCGCCCAGCAATTGCTCCAGCACGCCGCGGTTGCGCTGGGTCTGGCGTTGATCCCAGTCTTCGCGCGCGGCCTCGGCCCAGCGGGTGAACTCCAGCGCGGCCACGTAGTACGGCCGCCCGCTCACCTCGCGTTTCTTGGCCGCGACCGGGTCCTTCGCGTGCGGCACGCCGATCTCGATGCGGTCCAGCTTCTCCGCCTTGTCCAGGTGGATCAGATACGGCACATAGCCCTGCGCCTGCATCAGCTGGGATTGCAGCACCACGTGGGACACCGGGTCCACCCACGGCCCGTTGGTGTCCGTCCAGCGCGGCGGCAGGCCGAGCAGGCCAAGCGCGTCGGCGTTGCTCACCACGCGGCGGCCGATCTCGGCGCCGTTCGCGTCCAGCAGACGCAGCACCAGGCCGCGCGCCGGCGTGGGGTTGGGCGGCAGTTCGCGCCGGGCCAGCAGCAGGATGCGGCCGTCGACGATGGCGCCGCAGCTCACCACGATCACATCGTCCAGCGGGCCTTGCTTGAAACCGGCCTGCTCCAGTTGCGCGGCCACCTCGCCTGCGCGGCGCTTGTCGCCGAACACCACTGGCAGGCCGATGTCGTACAGCGGAGACGCCAGCAGACGGCTGTCGCAGCGGCGCGGCGGCACGGTGGCGGCGCCCGGCGCGGCGGCCGGCGGCGCCAGCGTGGCCAGGCCGGCGCTGATCTGCGTCAGCGCCGCGCGGTTGATGACGGTGCTGCTCGCCAGCTGGCGCACGGTGTCGGCAAACGCGACCGGGGCGACGTCGATGCGGTCGGTCCGGCGCAGCGCGATGGACGGCGCGGTGGCGGCTTCCAGCACCGCGCGCCCGACGGCGAGACGGCTGGCGAAACCCGACAGATTAAGCGGCGCGGCGGCGCCCGCGGGCACGGTGGAGGACGGCAGTCCGGGCTTCTGGCGGCACGGCACTTGCGTGCCCGCGATGACGGCCGGCACGATGCCGCGCTGGCGGTCCAGCTGGCGCTGGCCGGTGCGCCAGCGTTCGCTCACCTCCAGCTCCAGGTCCGGCGCTTCCGAGCGCTTGGTCTTGTCCGGGTCCGGCCAGGCGATGCCGTCCACCTGCCAGCCGGTTTCCGACGGGCCGCTGGGTTCGTGCTCGAAGGTCCAGAGCACGGCGGCGGCGGGCGCGGCGTCGTGGCAGACGGTGCCCCAGCGTTCGGTGATGTTTTCTTCCAGGAACTGGCTGCGCTCCAGCGCCTTGGGCGTGGGATTGGGCACCCAGTTCAGCAGGGACAGATTGGCGACGAGATTGCCTTCGGTGGGGTCGTTCAGCGTCCACCAGGTCGACGGCGTCGGCCCCGGGCCGACCGCGACGCCGCCGTCGGCGCGCGTCAGCTCCACGGCGGTCACGTCGTAGCGGTAGGCGTAGTCGCCGCGCTTGACGAAGCCGTCGGCCGGCGCGCCGGGCGATCCGCCCGGCGTCTGGCCCAGAATCGTCAGCGCGTCGTCCACCGGGGTGGCCGACATCGTGATCACCGGAATGGCGTCTATGGGCACCACCGGCAAGGCCGGATTGTTGGCGGCCGGCTGCGCCGCGCCGCGCAGCGCGTCGCCGATTTTCGAATCAATGCCGCGGTCCACCCCGGTGCCCACCACCAGCGCGGGCGAACGGCTGACCAGGCTCACCGCCCGGACCAGCTCGGGCGCGGCCGGGATGATGGGGTTTTGCTCGCCGATGTGGAAATCGACGCAGCCCTTGATGCTGAAGAAGAACAGATCGATCTCGCCGCAGATCTCGCCGTCTATCCGCGAGATCTGCGAGCCGTCGGACTTGGTGCCGATCTGCACCGTCAGATCCGCCGACGCGCTGATGCTGATGATGAACAGGTGCAAATCCCCGCGGACATAGAGCAGGCCGCCCACGTAGAACGGGTCGAAGCCGAGCACCGCGTTGAAACCGGCGGTGGCGCGCAGATAAAGGTTGATCGAGGTGTTGCCCCAGGTGATGGACACCTCCAGGCCCACGGCCAAGCCCACGCCCGATACCGCCGACAAGCCCTTGTACGCCGGGATGCCGTGCCCGGACACCATCACATAGCCCTGGCCGTCGAACACCTTGAGGATGTTGGCGTGGATGGGGCCCGGCAGCGGACGGTTCATGCTGTCGCTGCCCGGGAAGGTGCCCAGGTAGACGTGCCAGTCGCCGCCGTGATTGAGGTTGAAATACGCCTCGATCGGGATGGTGATCTGCACGATGGGGGTGATCTTGAAATCGATGGACAGCCCGATGGTCAGCGTGCCGCGGCCGAAGTCGAGATCGATCACGCACAGGAAGGTGCCTTCGGCGGTTTTGTCCTTGAGGTCCGGCAACTTGGCCAGAAGATTGGCCTTGACCACCAGCAGCAGGCGCGGCCCCGGCAGTTCCAGCAGGACCATCCCCTTGACATTGAAGATGATGCCGCCTTCCATCGTGCCCAGGATGGCGCCCACGCCGAAGGCCCAATGGTCTATCTGCGGCTTCCACGCCTGAAGGTTGGTCGGATTGCCCTGAGCCCGGTCCTTCAGCCAGGTGAGCGCGGGCGTCAGCGAGGTGATGCCGTCCTCGTTGCGGGTGTAGTGCATGGCGAACAGGCCGAGGAAGCCGTAAATGCCGAAGCCGGACTGCGCCAGTGGTATCGCCACCGGCAGCTCCAGTTCCAGCGAGATCGCCACCGCCGTGGCCGGCCCGCCCAGGGCCGCCGGGATGTCGGACACCGCGATGCCCGCCGCCAGCCGCAGCTTGATGGGCACCAGCGATACGTCGATCTGCCCCTTGATCTCGAACGGGTTGGCGTTGATCTCCATATAGCCGCGCCCTTCTATGGTGCCCGGCACCTTCAGGCTGGCGGCGAAGGCCGTCAACTCCGGCGGACCCGCCGGGTCCACGGGAATGCGCACCCGCGCGCGTTCTATGGTGATCACGCCCAGGTTGACCGCGAAACCGAGATCCACTTCGAAGGTCAGCGGGTTGGTCCGCGCGATGCGCGCGCCCAACACCTGGATGATCTGGCCCAGCGGGTCCGGCACGCGCACCGCGCCCGGCCCCGACAGGTCGATGGAATAGCCCTTGGACGAATCGAACATCGGCCGCAGCTGGAAGCGGTTGGCCGAGCCCGGCGGATAGCCCATCTGCAGGCCTATCGCCTTGTAGCGCACCGCCAGCGGCTTGTTACGCGGAATCTCCAGCAGCTGGAAGCCGCCGATGGAGACATTGGCCGACACCGCCGTTTCCACGTCGAACAACAGCGTGGAAACCCATTGCCCCGCTCGCGTCGTCACATGCAACTCGCCGCCGTACAACACCACGCGCTCCACATTGAACAGGCCCAGCTCCGCCAGCGTGATGGGCAGCGCGAGCGCGGCCCCGGTCAACACCAGGGCGCCGACGTCGCCATCGGCCGGATTGGCGGGCGCGGTGGCGGCCAGCAGCGGCGTGAACACCGTGGTCATGCCCAGCACGTTGCGGCCGGTGCTGGGGGCTTGCAGCGGCTGGCCGGCCAGCTGCCCCGTCATCACCAGGCCGTCGCGGTCGTTGGGATCGGCGCCCAGGTAGAGCTTGACCTCGTCGGTCTGGCTGGCCGGATCGCGCTGGTAGAGGATCTGGTAATTGACGATGCCGTCCGACGGGTTCTGGCTGCCCAGGCCCTGGAAGGTGGGGATGTCGCCCTGGGCGACGCCGCCGTTGCGCAGCCGCTGTTCGGCCGCGGTTTCAAAGTCGATCGACCCGCTCAATTCAATGGCGACGAACTGATCGCGCACGATGCGCACCTTGAGCGCGGCGGAGCGGAACCAGTCCGGCGGCGGCGGCGTGGCGGGCGCGGGATCCCGCGTGGGGATGGTGGGCGGCGGCGGCGGCGGGGCCGCCGGCCGCGTGGCGTCGCCCTGGGTGACGGTGCCCGGCAAGGCGATGGGCCCGAAGCCGCCGATGCTCGCCTTCCACCACAGATTGCGCGCGCCGGAATGCGTCTGCCAGTCCGCGGTCCAGGCCGGCGGCGGTTCCGCCGCGCCGATGTCGGGCGGGTCCAGCGTCAGCGTAAAGCTGGGGATGCGCAGATTGGCGTCCGGATTGGCCGCCTCCGCGCTCAAGATCTGCTGCAGCGCCCGCGCGCGGCGGCGCGAGAGCAGGTAGTTGTACTTGGCCTTGGCCACATTGCCTTCGAAGCTGGCCACGCCGGTCAGCGTCAGCGCGGCGGCGGAAATGCGTTTGAGCGCCGCGCGGTACTGCTGCATGAACGGCGTCGCCGGCGGCGTCCAGACGGCGCTGCCGCTCGGGTCCACCGCCGGCGAGCTGTTGGTGTTGTCGGGGATCAGCGCGTAGTCGGCCGGATCGCTGTCATTGGGGTGATCGAAGCGGTAGTAGCAGGTAATGCCGGTCACGGAGCCGCTGCTCAGCTCCGCGCGTATCGCCCGGGTTTGCCCGGCGGACACCGGGATCGTCACCGTGGCGCCGGGGCTCTGCGCCGCGCCGTCCACGGTCCAGGCCGTGGCCGGATTGGCCGGGTTGAGGCTGACAGTGACGGAGCTCGCGTCCTGACGGACGAGCAACAGCTCGGGCGTGGTCTGCGGCTGCCCTTCCAGCGTAATGGAGGTGGTGCGCACCGTGGCCGGCTGGCCGGGCGCGGCGCCGGGCGCGGGCAGGCTCTGCGCGGCCTGCTCCCTCCGCGCGGTGATGGTGAGGGTGGCGCTTTTCTGCGGATTGGACGCGTCGGTGGCGGTGACGCCTATGCTCATGTCGGCGGCGCCGGACAGATCGATGTCGTGCACCAGGCCGTTATGCGCGCCGCCGCCGAAGCTTGCCTGCCCGACATAGGGCGCGCGGCCCCCCGTGATGTCGATCACCATGCGCGTGCGCGCGGGCAAGGACGCCTCGGCGGTGTGCTCGCCGGTGCGGCGGATGCCGATGGCGGCGCCGTCCGGCGTGAAAAAGCGCGCCGACACATTGAGCTGGCCTGCGCCCTGGTTGATCACCATCAGCTCGAAATCGCCGGTCACGCCGCTGGATTGGCCGAAGCCGATCAGGAAGTTGCGCACCCCGGCGTCCACGGCGAAGTCCTGCATGCCGTTGGGGGCCACGAACAGGCGGATCTCCGGCAGATAAAGCCCGGTCCAGCTCTCGTCGAAGCCAAACTGGTCCAGCACCTCCGGCGGCGTGTAGCCGTCGGCCAGGTCCAGCGTGGCGGAGCGGAATCCGAAGCCCACCACCTGCCCGTCGCCGACGAAGGCATAGGGCGGCGTCATCGTAATCAGCTGCGCGGCGCCGATGTCGCCGGGATCGTCTATGCCGGTGACGCCCAGCGAGGCGATGGACACGTTCAGCGCCGCGGCGGCGTCGCTGCCTTGCGACAGGCGCAGCTTGATCTTGGGCAGGGTGAAGAAGACGTCGCTGCGCGAGGCGTCCGGCACCAGCAGGCCGTCGCTCTCCATCTTGGCCGGCTTGAGGAAGGGAGGCCGCAGCACGATGCCGGCCAGCACCAGGTCCAGCGTGAAGCCGGTGCCGGGATAGTCCGAGGGCGGCGCGTCGCCGGGAATCGGGTCCCAGGCGTTGAGCACGGCGCGCACCGGCGCGAAACCCGCGTCGCCGCCGGGAATGCCGCCCACGCCGTTGGCGATGATGGCGCCCGCCGCGCGCGGCACCGACAGGGCGAACTCGACATGGGTGTCGGTGATGTCGAACCAGGGGTCGCGCCGGCCGGGCTGGCTGCGCGGGTGCCCTTCGGTATTGGACGCCTCTGCGCGCAGCGTGCCGCTGGACGGATCGAAGCTGATCTCGACATCGCCGGAGAAGCGCGCCACGCCGCGGATGACCGTGCCTTCCACGCCAAACGCCGTCTCGAAACTCTCGACATACAGGACGGACAGCACGGCATGCCAATCCGTGTTCTCGCCCTTGAGCAGATAGGGGCGGAACAAATCCACGAGCGCAAGTTCGGTAACCATCAGAGCTCCCTTTCTTGAAAAGGAGTCAACGCGTCGGCGGGGCGCTAGAGACTGATCAGGAAAGCATAGGCCACTGTCAGCGGATATTCCATTAAGTTTGTAAATTCAATAGGATATGGTTTATGGAAAGCCTTTTTGCTGATTGAATGCATAAACCATATTGTTCCTACTTGCCGTCAATCCGCGGACTAGCCTCATCCCGGCACTCTGAAGGAGGACTCGCCGCCGCGTCCTTGGGCGTCATCCTGCTGATCTTGATGAGAATCCGTCCCTGGTTGTTGCCATAGAAGGATTTCGTATCATTGACGTAGAATCTCAACTCGCCGCTTAAGTCGCTTATTTCAGAAGAAAGCTGCCCAATATAAACCGGCTTCCCTGACCCGCCTCTGTCACCTGTGGCCATCAAAGCAAACCAGCAAAGCTCAGAATGATGTTTCGTCCACCCCAAGTACTTGGTGACACCACCGCCCGTGTCCCCCTGGGGCGCCGGCACCTGTCGGGTTTTGTCATACCAGAACTGCTTCGGAAAAACGTCTACCCTGTACCTCTCCTCCTTCTCCAGCAGCAGCCCGGTTCCATTGCCTGTTGTGTCAAAGCTCACCCCAGCCTGCACGATGAACCAACAGGCGCACCCAGGCTTAAGCTTGCCCAATGCGCGCTGAAAGCTAGGATGCCGGCATGGCAGCGCTTCTTTTACTTCCGCCAAGGGTAAGGGCGCATCTCTGACTCTCAGTTTCTCCTGCGAGGAGGCGCAGCCGGCTACCAGCGGCATGACGAGCGCCAGGCAGACCAGGCCTCCCCGCCCTTGTTGCGAAATAATGTTCTTGGAAAACATCATCGTCCCTCCTGAGCCGGGATGCAGTCCCCATCCTGTTCGGACCAGGTAACAACATCAACGGCGAGCGCATCAGACGGACAGGAGCTGCCGGCGGCTTGCTCCACAATGATGGGGGGACTCGCCATCTTGGCTAAGGGCTCCAAGCAAACCCGTCCTACCTGACGCAAATCCAGATATTGATTTTCATGTTCTTGAGGCGGCATAGCCTGTCTTCGCTGGAAAACACTGCCGTGCATGCATAAACGGTTTTGAAACTCCGCCATGGGCTCGTGCGCCATGCCTGTTGCCCCCGCACAAGCCCATACGCCGCAAAGTCGCCTATCTCCTAAGGCATAAGCAGCCAGGTTACGATTCATCTTGTGGTACAACGCCGACCAGACGCCGTCCTCAGGGTCGTGGCTGCTGCCATAGATGTCCTCGGGGGCTTGCATCTTTCCAGGCAACAAACCGGTATTGGCTTGCATCAGCCGGCTAATCATCCAGTTCAGGCTCAGGCCCGACAGCTTGCTGTCCGAGGCCCCTCCGCCCACATCCGAATGCGCACCGGCAAACCACACCTCTCGCACTTTCCCAGCCTCCTTCCGCGCGTCCGGCTCTCCCGCGGGCAAAAGACCGCGCTTGCCCAGTGCTGCCCGTTGTTTGCCATCGTTTGGACAGCTATAACGCCCATTGCCCTGAGCTTCGGCAAGGTCCGGCAGAAACTTGCGGGTCAGCAAGTGCTGGCGCGTCATCAGCAGCGGAGTAAAGATCCACTCGCGGTCATCATCCAGGGAGACCGCGTGGAATACTTGCTCCACATTCAGAATCTGGTCGCCATAGCGCCCGTTGGGCTCGTCGATATCGACATAAAGGGGAGCGACATGCGCTTTGTGCAGCAAGCGGTCATCCCAACCGCCCACCCCTCCTCCCAGCGCGCCCACGGTGTCCCACAAGCCCAGCACCTTGACCATGCGGGATCGATAGCTTTGCTTCTCCGGTCCCCCGCGCGCCACCGCAATCTCACAGGGGAAACGGCGCTCATGGAAGCCATCCTTCATCTCCTGGAACAGCGCCTTGGCCTTCTGACTCCTGACCTCCTCAGTCATATCTGGAGGCTGATCCGGCAAACCGATGTATTGCAACATTGATGCCAGCACCCGGGCCGCATAAGCTCCACGGCTGAAGCCGAACAAGTAGATCTCATCTCCGGCCTGGTAATGCGTCAGCAGAAAATCATAGGCCAGCGCCACGCGGTTCTTGAAGCCCAGGCCTGTGGCAGCCCCTAAAGCATTGCCATTCACCCCCACCCCTTCGATATACAAGGTGGAAATATTGGGCTGATTTTGCATTGATATCATCGAATGCAAACGCTTGACGTTGGTGTTGCTTTGTACATCGTTCGCAGTGCCGTCAAAAAAGATGGCGAACTTCTGGGGCTCGGCTGAATGCTCCTTCACTACAGCAAGCTGCTGTTCATAATAGATATTGCTACACCCTTGTAGAAAGGGGAACAAAATTGCAAAACCCAGCAAGCGCAGAGCAAGCCAACTCAATACATTCATTACGTGGCCTCTTTTCATGGCGAGACATAACGATCAAAAATAACAGTCATTGATTTAAAAACTGATCGATGGCTTTATTTTCAATAATCAACAGTGCACTTAAAAATCAAGCTGGCAATCAAAATCAATCACCGCAAAATCAAAACAACACTTTCCCGATAAAATCATTCCATAGAGAAAGCGTATAGAAAACGAATCTCCGTTAAAGCACACCAATTAAAACAATTACACTCGATATCATCCAAACAAAGATAGTTTACAAAATACACAAGCAAACTCCGTACAAGCACTTAGGCCCGCTAATAAAACCTGTCGATAAATTGCGTACAGATCAATGAGAAAGCCAGCTCGAGCAAAACGTAATGTGTATCCAGCCGTGGCCGCCATCCCGGCGGGAGCAAGATGGCAGTGGGTGTCGTGGCCGCAAAGACTTTCAGAGCTTCCAACTAACGACTTTTCGGTCATCTTTGCCAGACGCGAAAATAGTCACACGGCATAAATTGGTTTTGTTAGCGGGAATTGCCCAAGCCCGCCGACGCGGCCGCCATTGTCTATACCTGAGAGGAGTCCCGGCGCTTGAGTTGGCATAGCGTAAAGAAACCATTGAAAATGGGGAGTCCATGCTCAGTTCGTTTTTCATTGACGCTTACCAGTCCTATTTATTTCTACCGACCCAATACAATCTGTGGCTGGTGGCGCTGTCCTTGCTGGTCGCCGTTTTCACCTCTTGTCTGGCGCTGCAGATCGCCGGCCTGGCCCGCGAGGCCAGCGATCGCTGGCTGCGCCGGGTCGCCCTCGCCACCGGTTCTTGCGCCATGGGCGGCGGCATCTGGGCCATGCACTTTGTCGGCATGCTGGCTTTCAGCGTTTGCAGCACGGTCCAATACGCGCTGCTGCCCACTCTCTTGTCCATGCTTCCCGCCGTCGCCGCCTCGCTGATTGCCTTGCACTTGCTGTCTCAGCCCAAGATCGACGGCAGGCAGTTGCTGATCAGCGGAGTGCTGGTGGGGAGCGG
This sequence comes from Chromobacterium sp. Beijing, assembly GCF_021496765.1. Classification (NCBI taxonomy): domain Bacteria; kingdom Pseudomonadati; phylum Pseudomonadota; class Betaproteobacteria; order Neisseriales; family Chromobacteriaceae; genus Chromobacterium; species Chromobacterium sp. Beijing. The sequence goes on along the minus strand of NZ_CP053750.1, from coordinate 1,045,340 downwards.
CATCGGCACCATGCATTATTCCGGCATGGCGGCCATGCGGATGACGCCGCTGCTGCGTTACGACCCGCTGTGGTTCTCCGTTTCCATCCTGCTCGCCGTTTTGCTGAGCACCTTGTCGCTGTGGATACGCTTTGGCCTGGACAATAAAAAAATCGGCAAGGGGTGGATGACGCTGCTCAGCGGCGCGGTGATGGGGGTGGCCATTGCCGGCATGCATTATTTCGGCATGGAGGCCGCCCGCTTCATCGGCACGCCGGACCCGGCGTTCCGCAACGCCTTGGACAACAACGCCGGCCTGGCCGTCGCCATCGCCATCACGGTGCTCCTGCTCGGCAATATGGTCTTCGTCGGCAATGTGTTGCTGCGTTACCGTCCCTTGTACCTCAGAACGCAAAGCAATGAATTGAAGCTGCAAGCCACCTTCAACACCTCGCTGGACGGCATCATCACCATTGATGAAAAAGGCCGCATCTTGACGGCCAACCCGGCGGTGGAGCGCTTGTTTGGCTGGAAGGTCGACGAGTTGCTGGGCAAGAACATCAAGCTATTGATGCCGGAACCGCATCACTCCAAACATGACCGTTTCCTCTCCGACTACAAGCAAACTCAGATTGCGAAGCTGATCGGCAGGGAGCGCGAGGAGATGGCGCTCAGGAAAGACGGCGTCCAGTTTCCCATCCGGCTATCGATAGGCAAGGTGTTGCTGCCCGATCAGGTGATCTACGTCGGTTTCATCGGCGACATCAGCGAACGCTACCGCATCCAGCAAGAGCTGGAGGACCGTGAAAAGCAGTTCCGCACCCTGATAGACAACATTCCCGGCGTCGCCTTTCGCAGCCACTGCCTGGAGCCCTGGAAGACCATCTTCATCAGCGAGGACATCGAGAAGCTCTGCGGCTGGCCGGCCAAATCCTTTCTGGACGGCCGCATTCAGCTGCTGGACATCATCCATCCGGAGGACCGGGACAGGGTGCGCGAAACCATCCGCGCCGCCCTGGAGCAGCGGCAGCTCTATGTTCTCGAATATCGTCTGCTATGCCTGAACGAGGAGGAGCGCTGGGTGTTGGAGAGCGCTCGCGGCGTCTACGACGACGCCGGCGCGCCGCTGTTGATTGACGGGGTGATTCTGGATATTTCGGAGAAAAAGGCGGCGGAGTTCGCCTTGATCGAGGCCAAGAATCGCGCGCTGTCGGCGGTCAAATCCAAAAGCGCCTTCCTGGCCAATATGAGCCATGAGATCAGGACGCCGATGAACGCCATCATCGGCTACACCGATTTGCTGCAAGACACCGAGCTGGACGCTCAGCAAAAAAGCATGCTGAAAACCGTCAATCACTCCGCCAAAAGCTTGCTGGGCCTGCTCAACGATGTCCTCGACACCGCGAAGCTCGAACAAAACGCCCTGGAGCTGGAAGAAGCGCCCTTTTCATTGCGCGAGGTGGCGGAACACGTGATCGACATCCTGCGGCTGAGCGCCAGCAAAAAAGGCATCAGCTTGCAGCTGAAATACCCGGCCATTATCCAGCAGGCCTTTATCGGCGACGCTTTCCGGGTGCGGCAAATCTTGATGAACTTGGTTGGCAACGCCATCAAATTCACCGCTCAGGGCGGGGTTTGGCTGACGGTGCTGTCCGCGGGAGAAAACGTGGTCATCCTGATCCGCGACAGCGGCATCGGCATGAGCAAGGACACCTTGGCCAAATTGTTCGAACCCTTTTCCCAGGCGGACGCCTCCACCACCCGCCGCTTTGGCGGCACCGGCCTGGGCACCACCATCGCCTTGCAGCTGGCCCAGAAAATGGGCGGGCGGATCGAGGTGCAAAGCACCCCGGACAAAGGCTCCATCTTTCAGGTTTACCTCCCCTTGCGCCCGGCGCCGCCGGACGCCCTGTCCTGCCTGGAGCCTGCGGCGACGGAGCTCATGCCCAAGCCGCCGTCCCCCCTGAACATCCTGGTGGCCGATGACGATGCGATCAATCTGGACATCGTCACCATCCTGCTCAAAAAATACGGGCACCGCATCTATACCGCGTCCAATGGCAAAGAGGTCATCAACGCGTGGCAGCACCACGACATCGACCTCATCTTGATGGACATTCAGATGCCGGTGATGGACGGCATCACCGCCTGCAAGTTCATCCGTCAGGTGGACCCCGACAGCGACAAGCGCGCCACGCCCATTATCGCCTTGACCGCCGGAGCGTTTCAGGAGGACCGCGAGGCGGCCATGGCCGCCGGCATGGACGGCTTCATGACCAAGCCCATAGACGTCATCCGGCTGCAAGATGAAATCGAACGCGTGATGAAGCGCATGGCCGGCTAGCCGCCGGCGCTCCCGGCCGAGGGCGGCGGCGGGGCCGCCGCGCGCCGTGGCAGCTTGCGCGATGAGCGCCGCATCGAACCCCTCGCGCCGTACGCGCATTCCGCCCCCTCCGCGTTTTTCTCCCTGCCCCGCTCCGCCTCGCCATAGTCCATTTATTGCGATAAAACCATATTTATTTAATGACATGTTCATTTTGTATTGATATGCTGTTCAGATATTTCTGCGCATTGACGCAGACAAACCTCATGAGACAGCCACAGGGAGAAGTGTCATGGCGAACCCGTTCGACAATAAGGAAGGCGTTTTTTTCGCCCTGGTCAACGATGAGGGCCAGTACTCGCTCTGGCCCGAGTTCGCTCCGATTCCGGAGGGTTGGCAAGCCTGTTTCGGCCCCTCCGACCGCCAGTCCTGTCTGGACCACATCGAACAAAACTGGATAGACATGCGGCCCGCCAGTCTGGCCCGCGCTCAGGACGCCTTGCTCTCCACCGGCTGATTCCCGCCCCGGCTCAAGGGGGCCATGCCGGGACGCGCCCGCTTTCAGGACAAAGCGCGGCGCCGCTCTCGCCATCTCGCGGCGGCGCGTTCGCCGCGCGCCCTACCCGCCATCCCGCTCCACACCGAAAAAAACGCCGGCCGGCCGCGCATGCGCGGAAGGTTGCGGCCTCACGCCCTGTTCCGCAAGCCATTCAAGGTGCGATATGAACGACAACGCCGTTTTTCCCTCCCGCAATCCGCACGCCGCGGCCGCCCCGGCTGAAACCTTCGCCGCCCTGTTCGCCCGAAGCGCGGCGGACCATCCCGACGCCATCGCGCTGCGACACGGCGCGCGCGCGCTCAGCTACCGCGAGCTGGACGACCAGGCCAACCGTCTGGCCCATTATCTGCGGGAGCTGGGCATAGACCGCGAAACGCCGGTGGGGCTGTGCCTGGACCGCTCGCCCGAACAAATCATCGCCATGCTGGCCATTTTCAAGGCCGGCGGCGCTTATCTGCCGCTGGACCCCGATTACCCGCGGGAAAGGCTGGCCTATATTCTCAACGACGCCATGCCGGCCGCGCTGCTGACGCGGGCCGCGCTGACCGAACAACTGCCGGTCCACTGGGCGCGGGTGGTGGAACTGGATACCGAGCAGCCCACATGGCAGACGCAGCCGGATCAGGCGCTTCCGCTTCACGATTTCCCGGACCAGCTGGCGTACCTGATCTACACCTCGGGCTCCACCGGCCAGCCCAAGGGCGTGGCGGTGACTCACCGCGGCATAGGCGCGCTGGCGCGCGCGCAGAGCCGCCGCTTCGGCATCGCCGCCGGCGCCCGCGTGCTGCAATTCGCGTCTTCCAGTTTCGACGCGGCCTTCTCCGAAGTCGCCATGACCTTGCTCTCCGGCGCCTGTCTGGTCACCGCGCCGGCGGCGGAATTGACGCCGGGCGCGGCGCTGGCGGACTTGCTCGCCCGCCAGAAAATCAGCCATCTGACCCTGCCTCCCAGCGCGCTGGCCCTCATGCCGGACGGCGGTATCCCGCAGGATTGCGGCCTGATCGTCGCCGGCGAGGCCTGCCCGGCGGCCCAGGTGCGGCGCTGGTCCGCCGGCCGGACCATGCTTAACGCCTACGGCCCCACCGAGGCCACCGTGTGCGCGACGATGAGCGGCCAGATGCGGGATGAGGCCCCCGCCGACATCGGCGCGCCGCTGCCCGGCGTCCAGGCTTACGTGCTGGACGACGCCCTGCGGCCGCTGCCGCCGGGCGTCGAGGGCGAGCTGTATCTTGCCGGCGACGGGCTGGCCCGCGGCTATCTGGGCCGGCCGTCGCTGAGCGCCGAGCGCTTTGTCGCCAATCCCTTCGGCCCCGCCGGCAGCCGCTTGTACCGCAGCGGCGACCTGGCGCGGCTGCGCGCCGACGGCGCGCTGGACTACCTGGGACGGGCGGACGAACAGCTCAAGCTGCGCGGCTACCGCATCGAGCCCGGCGAGATCGAACACCTGCTGACCCAGCAAGCCGGCGTGAGCCAGGCCGTGGTCCGCCTGCGCGAAGACCTGCCCGGCATCAAGCAGTTGATCGCCTACGTCGTTTCCCGCGCCGGCCTGCAAGCCGACGGCGCGGCCTTGCGCGCGGCGCTGGCCGAGCAACTGCCGGATTTCATGGTGCCGGCGGCGGTGGTGCCGCTGGAGCGCCTGCCGCTGACGCCCAACGGCAAGGTGGACAAACAGGCGCTGCCCCCGCCGGATTTTGAAAACGCCGACGCCGGCGAGGCGCGGGACTGGCTGGAGAAAACGCTGGCCAAGCTGTATGCGGAAGTGCTGGGGCTGTCCAGGGTGGGCCTGGGCCAGGGTTTCTTCGACCTGGGCGGCGACAGCATCAGCGCCATTCTGCTGGTCAGCCGCGCCCGCGCCCACGGCCTGCAATTCAGCCCGCAGGACGTTTTCGACCACCCCTGCATCGAGCGTCTGGCGCTCCGGGTCCGCCCGGTGGACGCCGACGCGGCGGCAGGCGAATTGCCGCCGTCCAGCGCCGCGGACCTGGAAAGCATCCGCGCCCGCTATCCGGCGGTCAGCGCGGTGCTGCCGCTGTCGCCTCTGCAGCGGGGCCTGCTGTTCCACCTGCTGTACGACGAAGGTCAAAGCGACGTCTATCTGATACAGATGGGCTTCCAGCTGGACGGCCCGCTGGACGCGGACAAGCTGCGCGCTGCCGCCGAAGGCTTGCTGCAACGCCATCACCATCTGCGCGCCGCCTTCTCCGCGGACGGGCTGGAGCAGCCGGCGCAAATCGTGCTGGAGCGCGTAGAGACGCCCTGGCGCGAGCTGGACCTGTCCGCGCATCAGGCCGATGAACAGCAGCGCGCCCTGGAACGGCTGCGCGCGGACGACTACGCCGCCGGCGTGGACCCGGCGCGCGCGCCGCTGCTGCGCTTTACCTTGGTCAAGCTGGACGCGGAGCGCCACCAGCTGCTGTGGAGCTTCCACCACCTGCTGTTCGACGGCTGGTCGGTGCCGGTGCTGCTGCGCGAACTGTTCGCCCTCTACCGCGGCGACGCGCTGCCGCCCGCCATTCCCTACCGCGATTACCTGGCCTGGCTGCACACCCGCGACCGCGACGCCGCCAAGCGCCAATGGATCAAGCATCTGGCCGGGCTGGAGCAGCCGGCGCGCCTGGCGCCCAGCGCGTCCCAAAGCCGACAGCTGCCGCGCAACCACAATGTGACGGCGGACCCGGCGGTCTACGCCGCGCTGGAGCGGCTGGCCCGCCGGCAAGGTCTCACCCTCAACACCTTGTTGCAAGCCGCCTGGGCCATTCTGCTCGCCCGCCTCTCCGCCTCAGACGACGTCGTTTTCGGCGTCACCGTCTCCGGACGTCCGCCGGAGCTCCCCGGCGTCGAGCGCATGGTCGGCCTGCTGATCAACACCGTCCCGCTGCGCCTGCGGCTGCAGCCCGAGGAAACCCTGACCGCCCTGCTGCAACGCTTGCAGGCCCAGCAGGCCGCGCTGATCGAGCATCAACACCTCAGCCTCGCCGAGATCCAGCAGGCGGCCGGCCTTGGCGATTTGTTCGATACCCTGCTGGTCTTTGAAAACTATCCGATCGCCGATGACGATCGCCGCGTGGACGACGCGCTGTCCATCGGCTATCTGGGCGGCCAGGGCGTGGACACCTCGCACTATCCGCTCAACTTGTGCGCCGTCCCCGGACCCGAGCTCGAGCTGCGCTTCGGCTACCGGCCCGACCTCTTCTCCGCCGACGCCGTCGACGGCATCGCCCGGCAGTTGCTGGAGCTGCTGCGCCTGATCGCCGAACAGCCCGAGCTGCCGCTCGCCCGCATCCCGCCGGCCACGCCGGCCCAACAAGACGCGCTCGCCGCCTGGAACCGCACCGACGCCCCGCTGCCCGCCGCCACCCTGACCCAGTTGCTGGAACGTCAGGCGGAACTCAGCCCCGACGCCGAGGCGCTGCGCTTCGACGAGGTCGCCCTTAGCTACCGCCAGCTGCACCAGCGCGCCAACCGCCTCGCCCGCCGCCTGCGCGCCGACGGCGTCGGCCCCGAGACCCTGGTCGCCGTCGCGCTGCCCCGTTCCGTCGATCTGGTCGTGGCCCTGCTCGCCGTGCTCAAGGCCGGCGGCGCTTATCTGCCGCTCGATCTCGACTATCCGGCCGAACGCATCGCCTTTATGCTGGCCGACGCCCAGCCCGCCGTGGTCCTGTCTCGCTCCGGGCTGCTGGCCGGCCTGCCGGTCGAACACGCCTTATGCCTGGACCAGATCGACGATGCGCTCGAGACCCTGTCCGATGCGCCGCTGGAGCTCCCCGGCGACGACAGGCATCCGGCCTACGTCATCTACACCTCCGGCTCCACCGGCCGCCCCAAGGGCGCCGTCAACAGCCATCGCGCCATCGTCAACCGTCTGCTGTGGATGCAGCACGCCTACCCGCTGGCCGACGACGACGTGGTGCTGCAAAAAACCCCGTCCAGCTTCGACGTCTCGGTCTGGGAGTTCTTCTGGCCGCTGATCGCCGGCGCCTCGCTGCTGCTGGCCCGGCCCGACGGCCATCGCGATCCCGTCTATCTGGCCGAGCTGATCCGCCGCCGCGGCGTCACCACCCTGCATTTCGTCCCCTCCATGCTGGACGCTTTCCTGCAGGAACCCGCCAGCGCCGGCTGCGCCAGCCTGCGCCGCGTGCTGTGCAGCGGCGAAGCCTTACCCGCGCCGCTGCTGGCCCGCGCCGCCCAGACGCTGCCCTGCCCGCTGCATAATCTCTACGGCCCCACCGAGGCCGCCGTCGACGTCACCGCCTGGACTTGCGATCCGGTGCGCGACAGCCGCTCGGTGCCCATCGGCCATCCGATCTGGAACACCCAGCTCTTCGTGCTCGACGCCATGCTGCGGCCGCTGCCGCCCGGCATCCCCGGCGAGCTGTACCTGGGCGGCGTCGGCCTGGCCCGCGGCTATCTTCGCCGTCCGGCGCTGACTGCCGAGCGCTTCGTCGCCCATCCCTTCGCCGCCGGCCAGCGGCTGTACCGCACCGGCGACCGCGTCGTCCGCCGCGAGGACGGCGCGCTGGACTACCTGGGCCGCCTAGACCATCAGGTCAAGCTGCGCGGACTGCGCATCGAGCTGGGCGAGATCGAAGCCGCGCTGCTGGATCAGCCCGGCGTCGCCCAGGCCGTGGTCCTGATCCGCGAGGACGCGCCCGGACAGCGCCGGCTGGTCGCCTACGCGGTGCCCGCCGCCGGCGCCCAGGCCGACGTCGCGCGCTGGCGCGACGCGCTGGCCGCCCGCCTGCCCGACTACATGGCGCCCGCCGCCTGGGTGTTGTTGGATGCGCTGCCGCTGACGCCCAACGGCAAGCTGGACCGCCGCGCCCTGCCGGCGCCGGAACTGACGCTGGCCGAGCACCGCGAGCCGGTCACCGAAAAAGAAAAACTACTGGCCGAAGCCTTCGCCCAGACCCTGGGCCTGGAGCGCGTCGGCCTGGACGACAGCTTCTTCCATCTCGGCGGCGACAGCATCAGCTCCATCCAGCTGGTGAGCCTGGCCCGCAAGCGGGGCTTGGGCCTGACGCCGCGTCAGGTATTCGAACACCCCAGCGTCCGCGGCCTCGCCCAAGTCGCGGCCGAGGCCTCGGCCCTGGCCGTTGACGCGCGCGCCGACGCGCCGCTGCTGCGGCTGGAGCCAGCCGAAATCGAGCGTCTGAGCCGCCGCCGCCCCGGCCTCGCCGAACTGCTGCCGCTGACGCCGCTGCAGCAAGGCCTGCTGTTCCACGCGCTCTACGACCACTCCGCCGCCAACCCCTATGTGGTGCAGATGCGCATCGAGCTGGACGGCGCGCTGGACGGCGCCGCGCTGCGCCGCGCCGTCGAACGTCTGCTTAGCCGCCACCCGCATCTGCTGGCCTCCTTCATTCACGAGGACACCCAGCAACCGATGCAGGCCTTGAGCCTGGACAGCGCCGCGCCGTGGCGGGAAGCCGATTTGTCGGCGCTCAGCGACGACGAGGCGCGCGCGCGGCTGGAAGACATGCAGACGGCCGATCATGGGGAGAGCATGCCGCCGGACCGCGGGCCGCTGCTGCGCTTCACCCTGATCCGGCTGGCGCCGGAGCGCCACCGCCTGCTCTGGACTTTCCACCACCTGCTGCTCGACGGCTGGTCCCTTCCCGTGCTGCTGGAAGAACTGTTCGCGCTCTACCGCCAGGGAGAATCGGCCGCGCTGCCGCCCGCGCCGGCCTACCGCGATTACCTGCTCTGGCTGTCCGGCCGCGATCAGGCCGCCGCCCGCCAGGCCTGGGGCCAATACCTGCGCGGCGTGGACGAGCCCACCCTGGTGGCGCCCGGCCTCCCCGCCGCGGAACAGCGGCCGGATCTGCACACCGCCGCGCTGACGGCGGAGCTCAGCGCCGCGCTGTCCGCCCAGGCGCGGCGTCGCGGGCTGACCCTCAACACCCTGGCCCAGGCCGCGTGGGGCCTGCTGCTGGCCCGCCTGACCGGCCGCGACGATCTGCTGTTCGGCATCACCGTGTCCGGACGGACCGCGCCGCTGGAAGACATCGCGCGGCTGCCCGGCCTGCTGATCAACACCGTGCCGCTGCGCCTGAAACTGGAACCGTCGGCCACGCTGGCCGGCTGGCTGGACGATCTGCAATCGCGCCAGGCCGCGATGATGGAGCATCAGCATCTCGGACTCGGCGACATCCAGCAGCTGACGGACATGGAGGAATTGTTCGACACGCTGATGGTGTTCGAAAACTATCCGCAGCTCGACGCGCTGCGCCAAAGCCGCGCCGGAGACGGCCTGAGCGTGCGCCCCGTCGACGGTTTGGGCGGCGATGTGTCGCATTACCCGCTGGGCCTCTGCGTGGTGCCGGGGGAAAGACTGGAGCTCCGGCTGGGCTGCCGCGCCGACGCCTTCCCGCCGGCCGCGGCCGAGAGCATTCTCGCCAGCCTGACGCGCCTGTTCCAGGCGCTGGCCGGCGATCTTGAGCGGCCGCTGGCCAGCCTGCGCTGGCTGGACGAGGCCGAGAGCCGCCAGCTGGACGGCTGGAACGCCACCACTCGCGCCACCGCGCCGGCGACGCTGCCCGAGCTGTTCCGCCGGCAGGCCCGGCTGACGCCGGACGCCGTCGCGGTCTGCGCCGGCGACGTTCGCCTGAGCTACCGCCAGCTGGATCTGCAATCCAACGCGCTGGCCCACCGCCTGCGCGCGGCCGGCGTGACCGTGGAAACGCCGGTGGCGCTGTGGCTGCGGCGCGGCCCGCTGCTGCCGGTGGCCATCCTCGGCGTGCTCAAGGCCGGCGGCTGCTATATCCCGCTGCACACCGCCCAGCCGGAAGAGCGGCGTGCCTGGACCCTAACTCAGTCGCGCGCCGCTTTGCTGCTGGCCGACGAGGCCCCGGCGCCGGCCATGCTGCCGCCGGGCCTGCCGGTGCTGCGGATAGACGGTCCGTCCGACAGCGCCGAGCACCCGCCCCGCCTGGAGCTGACCCCCGACGCGCTGGCCTATGTGATGTACACCTCTGGCTCCACCGGCGTGCCCAAGGGCATAGCCGTCAGCCACGCCAACGTCGGGGATCTGGCGCTGGACCGCCGCTGGGAGGGCGTATCCCAGAGCAAGGTGCTGCTGCACTCTCCGCATGCCTTCGACGCCTCCACCTACGAGCTGTGGACGCCCTTGCTGCACGGCGGCCAGGCGACGCTGGCGCCGCCGGGGGACAACGACATCGACTCGCTGGCGGACGTCCTACAGCGGGAAAGCGTCACCGCGGCCTTCCTGACCACCGCGCTGTTCAACCTGCTGGCCGAGGAGCGGCCGGACTGCTTCGCCAGCCTGCGCACGCTGTGGACCGGCGGCGAAGCCGCCTCGCTGCGCGCCTTCCAGCGGGTGCGGGAGCGCCATCCGGAGCTGGAACTGGTCCACGTCTACGGCCCCACCGAGACCACCACCTTCGCCACCTGCTGCCCCCTGCCGTACGATCAGCCACTGGCTGCGCCGCTGCCGATAGGCGCGCCGATGGACAATACCCGCGCCTATGTGCTGGATTCCGCGCTGCGCCCGCTGCCCGTCGGCGCGCCCGGCGAACTCTATCTGGCCGGCAGCGGCCTGGCGCGCGGCTATCTGGATCAGCCGGCGCTCAGCGCCGAGCGCTTCGTGGCCAACCCCTTCGGCCCCGCCGGCAGCCGGCTCTACCGCAGCGGCGACCGGGCGCGCTGGCGCGCCGACGGCCAGCTGGAATTCCTCGGCCGCGCCGATCAACAAATCAAGCTGCGCGGCTTCCGCATCGAACTGAGCGAAATCGAAGCCAGGCTGCGCGAACACCCGGCCGTGTCCCAGGCGCGGGCGGTGCTGCGCGAGACGGACGGCGCGCCGCGCCAGCTGCTCGCCTATGTCGCGCTCCACCCCGGCGCCGACCTCGCCCCGTCCGCGCTCAGACAAACCCTGGCGGCGCAGCTGCCCGACTATATGGTGCCAGCCGCCGTCGTCGCGCTGGACGCGCTGCCGCTGACCCCCAACGGCAAGCTGGACCACCGCGCGCTGCCCGCGCCCGATTTCCAGGCCGGCGAACGGCGGCCTCCGCGCAGCGACGCCGAGCACATCCTGGCCGGGCTCTACGCCGAGCTGCTGGGCCTGGACGAAGTCGGTCTGGACGACGGCTTCTTCGATCTCGGCGGCGACAGCATCGCCTCCATCTTGCTGGTCAGCCGCGCGCGGCGGCAAGGCTTGCTGCTCAGCCCGCGCGAGGTCTTCCTCCATCCTCGGGTGGAGGCGCTGGCCGCCGTCGCCCGGCCGGTCGTCGCCGTCGCGGCCGAGGACACCGCGGAGGGCCCGCTGCCGGCGACGCCCATCATCCGCTGGTGGCTGGAGCGCGGCGGCCCGCAAAGCGGCTTCTACCAATCCATGCTGTTGCAAACCCCCGCCGGATTGGAACAAGCCCATCTGCTGCAGGCGCTGCAAGCCTTGCTGGACAAACACGACGCGCTGCGGATGCGGCTGGATGCCGACAACGGCCTGAGCGTGCCGCCGGTCGGCTCGACCTCGGCGCAGGACTGCCTGTGCCGCATCGCGGCGGACGCGCATCTGGAGATCCCGCCGGCCGACATCGCCGCCGCGGCGCGGCAGCTGGACCCCGCCGCCGGCGCCATGTTGCGGGCGCTGTGGCTGGACGCCGGCCCGGACGCGCCGGGCAGGCTGTGGCTGGGCATCCATCACCTGGCGGTGGACGGCGTTTCCTGGCGCATCCTGCTGCCCGACCTGGCCTCCGCCTGGCGCGAGGCCCGCGCCGGCCAAGCCATCCGGCTGGATCCGGTGGCCACCTCCTTCCGCCACTGGGCGCTGCTGCTGAACGAGGACGCCGTCCGCGCCGCCCGCGCGGCCGAAGCGCCGATGTGGGCGGCCATCCAAGACCAGGCCGATCCGCCGCTATCGCCCTGCCCGCTGGACCCGGCGCTGGACACGGCCGGCGCCAGCCGGCGTCTGAGCGTCGCGCTGCCTTCCGCCGTCACCGCCGATCTGCTGACCCGGGTGCCGGCGCTGTTCCACGCCGGCATCAACGACGTGCTGCTCACCGGCTTCGCGCTGGCGGTGGCGCGCTGGCGGCATGGCCGGGGACGGGACGGTGGCTCCGCGGTGCGCCTGGAATTGGAAGGCCACGGCCGCGAGGAGCGGGGCGAGCATTGCGATCTCTCCCGCACCGTGGGCTGGTTCACCAGCCTGTTCCCCGTCTGTCTCGACCCCGGCGCCTCCGCCGCGGCCGCCCTGGACGACGACGCCGTGCTGGGCGCGGCGCTGAAGCGGGTCAAGGAGCAATTGCGCGCGCTGCCGGACCGGGGCCTGGGATACGGCCTGCTGCGCTATCTCAATCCGGAGACCGCCGCCCGGCTGAGCGGCGCGGCGCCGGCGCAACTCGGCTTCAACTACCTGGGACGCTTCTCCACGCCGGCGCGCGGCGACTGGATGCCGGCGCCGGAAGCGGCCGGGCTGGACGGAAACAGCGATTCTTCGACGCCGCAGACCCACGCCATCGAACTCAACGCCGCCACCCACGACGGCCCGGACGGCCCGGAACTGGTGGCCACCTGGCTGTGGGCCGGCCGCCTGTTCGACCGGCAGGAGATCGAGAAGCTGGCGGAGGACTGGTTCGACGCGCTGCGCGCCTTGGCCAGGCTGGGCCGCGCGCCGGACGCCGGCGGCAGCACCCCGTCCGACCACCCCTGGCCGGCGGGCTGTCGCAGGAGGAGATAGACCTGATCGAAGCCGGCTTCTAAGAACCTGTTCAATGTCTGCTGCGCTTCAGCGATACGGCGTTGAAAACCAGCTCAAAATGCTCATGTACCACGTGTACATTCCGCTTTTTCGCTCGTTTTCGCCTTGTCTCGCCCTTGCTCGCGAGACTTTGAACAGGCTCTAAGAGCCTGTTCCAAATACTTTCCGGGCGGCCGTCGACGGCGACCGCCCATTGCGAGGTTCACGATGTCGAAGATCGCCGAAATCCTGCCGCTGTCGCCATTGCAGCAAGGATTGCTGTTTCACGCGCTGTACGACGAACGCGAGGTGGACGCCTACCATGTCCGCAACCGCTTCGAGCTGCGCGGCGTCCTGGACGCCGGCCGGCTCAGGCGCGCGGCGGAGGCGCTGCTGCAACGCCATCCCAATCTGCGCGCCGCCTTCGTCTACAAGGGGCTGGCGCAGCCGCGTCAGGTGGTGCCCCGCGAGTTCGAGCTGGATTGGCGCGAGGAAGATCTGTCCTGCCGGGACGCCGCCGCGCTGGACGCGCTGCTGGAGGCGGACCTGCGCCGCCGCTTCGATCCGGGCAAGCCGCCGCTGCTGCGCTTCATCCTGGTCAAGCTGGACGCGGAACGCCATCAACTGCTGTGGAGCTTCCACCACCTGCTGTTCGACGGCTGGTCCATGCCCATCCTGATGGACGAGCTGTTCGCGCTCTACCGCCAGGGAGAATCGGCCGCGCTGCCGCCGGCCGCGCCCTACCGCGATTATCTGGCCTGGCTGCAACAGCAGGACAAGGCCGCCGCCGCCCGCGCCTGGGCCGCCAGCCTGGACGCGCTGGACGAGCCGGCCAAACTGGGCGCCGCCGCCGCGGGGGAACGCCAGCTGATCCTGTCCCGTCAAACCGAAACCGCCCCGCTGCAGGCGCGGGCCCGCCAACTGGGCGTCACCCTCAACACCCTGCTGCAAGCCGCCTGGGCCATTCTGCTCGCCCGCCTCAGCGCCGCCGACGACGTCGTTTTCGGCGTCACCGTTTCCGGACGTCCGCCGGAGCTGCCCGGCGTCGAGCGCATGGTCGGCCTGCTGATCAACACCGTCCCGCTGCGCCTGAGGCTGCGGCCCGAGGAAACCCTGGCCGCCCTGCTGCAACGCCTGCAGGCCCAGCAGGCCGCGCTGATCGAGCATCAGCACCTCAGCCTCGCCGAGATCCAGCAGGCGGCGGGAAGAACGGAGCTGTTCGACACTCTGCTGGTTTTCGAAAGCTATCCGGCGCTGCCCGGCGCGGCCGACGGCGAGGTGGCCGACGGCCTGGCCTTGATTCCGCTCGGCGGCGACGGCGCGGACACCTCCCACTACCCGCTCAGCCTGTGCGCCGTCCCCGGGCCCGCGCTCGAGCTGCGTTTCGGCTACCGGCCCGATCTCTTCTCCGCCGACGCCGTAGACGGCATCGCCCGGCAACTGCTGGAACTGCTGCGCCTGATCGCCGAACAGCCCGAGCTGCCGCTCGCCCGCATCCAGCCGGCCACGCCGGCCCAACAAGACGCGCTCGCCGCCTGGAACCGCACCGAGCGCTGCCCGCCGCCACCCTGACCCAGTTGCTGGAACGCCAGGCCGCGCTCAGCCCCGACGCCGAGGCGCTGCGCTTCGACGAGGCCGCCCTCAGCTACCGCCAGTTGCACCAGCGCGCCAACCGCCTCGCCCGCCGCCTGTGCGCCGACGGCGTCGGCCCGGAAACCCTGGTCGCCGTCGCGCTGCCCCGCTCCATCGATCTGGTCGTGGCCCTGCTCGCCGTGCTCAAGGCCGGCGGCGCTTATCTGCCGCTTGATCTCGACTATCCGGCCGAACGCATCGCCTTCATGCTGGCCGACGCCCAACCCGCCGTCGTCCTGTCCCGTTCAGAGCTGCTGGCCGGCCTGCCGGTCGAACACGCACTGTGCCTGGACCAACTGGACGAGACCCTGTCCGATGCGCCGCTGGACCTCCCCGGCGACGACAGGCATCCGGCCTACGTCATTTACACCTCCGGCTCCACCGGCCGCCCCAAGGGCGCCGTCAACAGCCATCGCGCCATCGTCAACCGTCTGCTGTGGATGCAGCACGCCTACCCGCTGGCCGCCGACGACGTGGTTCTGCAAAAAACCCCGTCCAGCTTCGACGTCTCGGTCTGGGAGTTCTTCTGGCCGCTGATCGCCGGCGCCTCGCTGCTGCTGGCCCGGCCCGACGGCCATCGCGATCCCGTCTATCTGGCCGAACTGATCCGCCGCCGCGGCGTCACCACCTTGCATTTCGTCCCGTCCATGCTGGACGCCTTCCTGCAGGAGCCCGCCAGCGCCGGCTGCGCCAGCTTGCGCCGCGTGCTGTGCAGCGGCGAAGCCTTGCCCGCGCCGCTGCTGGCCCGCGCCGCCCAGACGCTGCCCTGCCCGCTGCATAATCTCTACGGCCCCACCGAAGCCGCCGTCGACGTCACCGCCTGGACTTGCGATCCGGTGCGCGACAGCCGCTCGGTGCCCATCGGCCATCCGATCTGGAACACCCAGCTCTTCGTGCTCGACGCCATGCTGCGGCCCTTGCCGCCCGGCATCCCCGGCGAGCTGTATCTGGGCGGCGTCGGCCTGGCCCGCGGCTATCTGCGCCGTCCGGCTCTGACTGCCGAGCGCTTCGTCGCCCACCCCTTCGCCGCCGGACAACGGCTGTACCGCACCGGCGACCGCGTCGTCCGCCGCGAGGACGGCGCGCTGGACTACCTGGGCCGCCTAGACCATCAGGTCAAGCTGCGCGGACTGCGCATCGAGCTGGGCGAGATCGAAGCCGCGCTGCTGGATCAGCCCGGCGTCGCCCAGGCCGTGGTCCTGATCCGCGAGGACGCGCCCGGGCAGCGCCGGCTGGTCGCCTACGCGGTGCCCGCCGCCGGCATCCAGGCCGACGTCGCGCGCTGGCGCGACGCGCTGGCCGCCCGCCTGCCCGACTACATGGTGCCCGCCGCCTGGGTGGCGCTGGACGCGCTGCCGCTGACGCCCAACGGCAAGCTGGACCGCCGCGCCCTGCCGGCGCCGGAGCTGACGCTGGCCGAACACCGCGAGCCGGTCACCGAAAAAGAAAAACTGCTGGCCGAGGCCTTCGCCCAGACCCTGGGCCTGGAGCGCGTCGGCCTGGACGACAGCTTCTTCAACCTCGGCGGCGATTCGCTGCTGGCCTTGCGGCTGAAGGGCCTGGCGCTCAAAGCCGGCGTCTCCTTCGAACTGGCCAGCCTGTTCGAACACCACAGCGTGGCGCTGCTGGCCGCCCATGCGGAACAGGCGGCGGCCGCCGCCGCGCCGGCCGAACCGTTCTCGCTGCTGGACCCCGCCGACCGCCGGCGGCTGCCGCCGGACGCGGTGGACGCCTACCCGCTCAGCCAATTGCAACAGGGCATGCTGTTCCACAGCGCCTTCCGCGACGGCTCGACGCTATACCACAACATCGTCGGGCTGGCGGTGTCCCTGCCTTACGACGCCGCCGCGCTGCGTCGCGCGCTGGACGCGCTGTGCCGGCGGCACGAGCTGCTGCGCACCCGCTTCGCGCTGGACGGCTATCTGGAACCCTTGCAACTGGTATTGGCCACGGCCGCCATTCCGCTGGGAGAAGGCGATCTCGGACAGCTGCCGCCCGCCGCGCAGCAAGAAACCCTTACGGCCTTCATCGCCGCCTGGTCCAAACAGGCTTTCGATCCCGGCGCCGCGCCGCTGCTGCACGCCCACGCCCACCGGCTGGGCGAACGGCGCTTCCACCTGACGCTGCGCATCCACCACGCCATCCTCGACGGCTGGAGCGACTCCGTCTTCATCGTCGAACTGGCCCAGCTCTACCAGGCTGAACTGGCCGGCCGGCCCTGCCGGCTGCCCGCGCTGTCCAGCCGCTACCGCGACTACATCGCGCTGGAACGCGAGGCGATGGCCTCGCCGGCCAGCCGGGATTTCTGGCGGGAACAGCTGCGCGGCTACGAAGCCGCCGCCGCGCTGCTCGCCCGCGAGGACAGCGCCGCCGCGGCCGACGGCCCGCTGCAGATCCACGCCGACATCGCCATAGACGAGCCGGTTTCGACGGCGCTGACCGCGCTGGCGCGCCGCTTGAACGCGCCGCTGAAATCGGTGCTGCTGGCCGCCCACCTGGCGGCGCTGGCCATGCTGACCGGCAAAAGCAGCGCCTGCACCGCGCTGGTCACCAACGGCCGGCCGGAAACCGCGGACGCGGAGCATATGGTGGGCCTGTTCCTGAACTCGGTGCCGCTGCGCATGGAGATCCGGCGCGAACCCTGGACCCGGCTGATAAGCCGCGTGATAGACGCGGAACGGGCGCTGCTGCCGCACCGGCGTTATCCGCTGGCCACCATGCTGCGCGACGCCGGCCTGCGCGACGCCGGCGAGGCCATCTTCAATTACACGCATTTCCAGGCGCTGGAAGCGCTGGCCGACTGGCGCCAGCAGGACAGCGCGATGGACAACAGCTTCGCGCTGCAAATCAATTTCCGCCCCGACGGCGCGCGCATCGCCGGCAGCCTGACCGCCCACCGCGACGCCCACGACGCCGACGCGCTGCGGCGCTACGCTCGCTGCTACGCCGCCGTGCTCGCGCAGCTGGCCGGCGACCCCGACGGCCCGGTGCGCCGTCTGGACCTGCTGGACGAGGACGAGCGCCGCCTGCTGCTGGATGACCAGGCCAGCGCCCGCGACATCGCGCCGCTGCCGCTGTGCGAGCTGTTCGAGCGGCAAGTCCGCCGCGCGCCGGACGCGCCGGCGCTGGACTGCGACGGCGAAACCTTGAGCTACGCCGAGCTCAACCGCCGGGCCAACCGGCTGGGCCGGCGGCTGATCGCCGCGGGCGTCGGCCCTGGTCGGCTGGTGGCGGTCGCGCTGCCCAAATCGGCGGCGCTGCTCGTCGCGCAACTGGCGACGCTGAAAGCCGGCGCCGCCTATCTGCCGCTGGACCTCAACTACCCGGCGGAGCGGCTGGCGCTGATGCTGGACGACGCCCGCCCCGCCCTGGTGCTGAGCGACGCCGGCTCCGCCGCCCGCCTGCCGCAAACCGCCGGGCCGGTGATGGCGCCGGAGGCCGACGATAGCTTCGCGGACGGCGACATCGGCCAGCAAGAAAGGCTGCGCCCGCTGACAGCGGACGATCTGGCCTACGTGATCTACACCTCCGGCTCCACCGGCCGGCCCAAAGGCGTCGCGGTCGGCCACGCCGGACTGGCCAGCCTGGCGCAAGACCTGAAAGAGCGCTGCGCGCTGGACGCGTCCGCGCGCGTGCTGCAATTCTCCTCGCCGGGCTTTGACGCCTCGGTGCTGGAAATGCTGATGGCCTTCGCCGGCGGCGCCTGCCTGGTGCCCGCCAACGCCAGGCAGCTGGACGCCGACAGCCTGCCGGGCACGCTGCGCGCCGCGCGCGTCAGCCACGCGCTGCTGCCGCCGGCGCTGCTGGCCATGCTGGAACCGGCGCCGGATCTGCTGCCCGGCGCCTTGCTGGTCGGCGCCGACGCCTGCCCCGCCGAGGTAGTGGCCAAATGGGCGCGCGGCCGCCGGATGATCAACGCCTACGGCCCCACTGAATCCACCATCTGCGCCACCCTGAGCGACCGCCTGACCGACGGCGCGCCGCCCATAGGCCGGCCGGTGCTCAACAGCCAGGTCTATCTGCTGGACGAGGCCTTGCAGCCGGTGCCCGCCGGCGTCGCCGGCGAGCTGTACGTGGCCGGCGCCGGCCTGGCGCGCGGCTATCTGGGCCGCCCCGCGCTCAGCGCCGAGCGTTTCGTCGCCAATCCCTTCGGCGCGCCCGGCAGCCGGCTCTACCGCAGCGGCGACAAGGCGCGCCGCCTGGCGGACGGCCAGCTGGAATTCCTGGGCCGGCTCGATCAGCAGATCAAGCTGCGCGGCTATCGCATCGAGCCGGGCGAGATCGAGGCCGCGCTGCGCGCGCAAACCGACGTGGCCCAGGCCGTGGTCTTGCCTGTCGACGACGACGGCCGCAAGCGCCTGGTCGCCTACGCCGTCCCGCGCGCCGGCGCCAGCCTGGACGGCGCGCGGCTGCGCGCCGGGCTGGCCGCCGGCCTGCCCGACTACATGGTGCCCGCCGCGGTGACGGTCTTGCCCGCGCTGCCTTTGAACGCCCACGGCAAGCTGGACCGCGGCGCGCTGCCGGCGCCGGTCTTCGCGACCGCGCCGCAACGCTTGCCGGCCACGCCGCTTGAACAGACGCTGGCGGCCTTGTTCGCGGAGACGCTGCGGCTGCCGGCCGTGGATCTGGACGCCGGCTTCTTCGAATTGGGCGGCGACTCGCTGCTGGCGATGCGGCTGGCCGCCCTCATCCGCGGCAAGCTGGGCGTCAAGCTGTCGATGGAACAACTCTTCCTCGCCCCCAGCGTCGCCGAATTGGCGCGGCGCCCGGCGTTTGGCCGCCCGGACGAATCCTCGTCGGCGGCCGGCGGCCGCTCGTTCTGGCTGACCGTCCGCCGACAAGACGGCGAGCCGGTCTCGCTGCGCTGCGACGGCGAGCTGGAGCTGCCGGCCTTGCGCCAGGCCTTGCGCGAGCTGGGCCGCCGTCACGCCGCCCTGAACGCGCCGGCCGAAACAGGGGCGACGATCAAGGCCGCCAACGGCCTGGCCTTGCCCGCCGCGCTGCGCCAGGCCGCGGACAGCGGCGCCGGCGCGCCGATCGCGCCGCTGCTGCGGGAGCTGGCCCAGGCTTACGCCGCCCGCGCCGACGGCGGCGCCCCCGATTGGACGCCGCTGCCGCGGCCATACGCCGACTACGCGGACTACGCCGCGTCGCGCGCAGAACTCAGCCAGGCGACGGCTCCGTCCGGCACGCCGGCTTCGCGCCCTTTCCCTCCCTCTTCCACGACATTGGAGCAAGCATGAACACTCCCCATCCCGACGCGGCCGTCTACCTGAAAAGCGGCGTCAAACTGGAACCGCTGTTCCACCGCTGGTACGCCTGGAGTCATCTGGTGTCGCCGGTCCAGCAGGCGATCAATCTGGCCTTCCGCCAGATTCCGCTGCTGCGCTCCTTCATCGCCAACCCCAATGTGCACATCGCCGCCTCCAAGAACCCCCAGATGCTGGGCGGCCCCTTCCTGGAGCTGCCGGCCAGCGATCTGCCCGCGGTGCGCCGCCTGCTGCAGGACACGCTGAAGGACGCGGCGCCGCTGCTCCGCTTCGCCGAAGACCTGCAAAAGCTCAATCGCCAGCTGCAGCAAACCGCCAGCGGCCACAGCCTGGACGCGGTCTACGCCGAGTTGCCGCCCACGTTGGCCGGCCTGGTCGAAGTCAGCTACGACCTCAACCATCACCCCGGCCTCCGCGTGCTGGACCCATTGCTGAGCTATCCGGACGCCGCGGACGCGGACCGGCAGGCGCTGGCCTTCAGCACCGAGCGCGACGAGCAGCGCCATTTCTTTCTGAACACGCCCCGGCTGGACGGCGACGCCAGGCTGGTGCTCCCGCTGCCCTTCGCCGCCCCCCATCACGAAGCGCTCGCCGCCAGCCGGATACGCGCCGTCCCTTACGCGGAGCTGAAGCAGGCGCTGAAGGTACCGGCGGAACAGGAAGCCCGCTTCCGCGGCTTCTTCGACACCGAAGCGCCGCGGCGCGAGCAGCCCGAGTATCACGGCGGCGACGTGCGCATCCGTTATTTCGGCCACGCCTGCGTTCTGCTGCAAACGGCGTCCACCTCGGTCCTGATCGATCCCTTCGTCACCTGGGACCGGGACGGCGAGCCGCAGCGGCTGACTTTCGACGATCTGCCCGACCATATCGACTACGTGTTCATCACCCACAACCATCAGGACCATTTCAGCCCGGAGCTGCTGCTGCAATTGCGCGGCCGCATCGGCCGCCTGCTGGTGCCTCGCCACAACAGCCGCAGCCTGGCCGATCCGTCGATGAAGCTCACGCTGCGCGCGCTCGGCTTCCGCAACGTGTCCGAACTCGAGCCGATGGAAAGCGTGCGCTTCGACGACGGCGAAATCGTCAGCCTGCCGTTTTACGGCGAGCACGCCGACCTGGACATCGAAAGCAAGCACGGCATGTTCCTGCAGCTGAAAAACCGCCGCTTCCTGTTCCTGGCGGACTCGGACTGCAAGGACCGCGCGCTCTACCGCCGCATCGTGGAGCGTCTGGGCAAGGCGGACACGCTGTTCATCGGCATGGAGTGCGACGGCGCGCCGCTCAGCTGGCTGTACGGCCCGTACACCGGCAGCCCGCTCAGCCGGCGCGACGACGAATCCCGCACCTTGTCCGGCTCGGACTGCGAGCACGCCTGGAGCATCGTCGAGGAGTTCGACTGTAAGAAGATCTACGTCTACGCGATGGGGCAAGAACCCTGGATGCGCTTCGTCACCGGCCTGGAGTATTCGGCCGACAGCAAGCAGATCGTCGAGTCGAACAAGTTCCTCGAGCGCTGCCGCGCCGCGGGCCTGAGCGCGGAACGGCTGTACGGCTGTAGCAGCTTCAGCTGCTGAGCCTGTTCAATGTCCGCCGCGCGTCGCGGAAGCCGACACGGTGAAAGCCGCCTGGAAATGCTCATGCGCCCCAAGCACATGCCGTTTTCCAGCGGTTTTCGCCCTGTCTCGCCTTCGCTCGCAAAACGTAAGAGCTTCCAGGACGCCGTCGCCGGCTTGGGGCGCGGGGCTGAATAAAGGCTTGCTCTTGTCGACTGATTGCCGACCCAAGGTATTCGCTTATGAAATTTTCACTCGATGCCGGCTACGGCTGGCTTGCGTCCTTGCAACAGGAACGACTGTTCCACCTGAATCCGCTGGCGCCGGACGCCGCCTCATGCTCGTTTCCCGTCGTGCTGCGGATAAGCGGCGCGCTGGACGCCGCGGCATTGGAGACGGCCCTGGCCGCGGTCGTGGCCAAACACGAGGCCTTGCGCACGACGATGGCCTTCGACGGCGACGAACTGCTTTGCTCGACGCGGCACGCCTGGCCCGGCCCCCTGCTCCAGCCGACGCGCCAGGAACCGGCGAGCGGGGACAGCGCCGGCCTGGCCGCGGCCGTCCGGGAAGTCATCGACCGCCCCTTCGATCTGGCGACGGGGCCTTTATTTCGCTTTGCTCTCTTTCAGCCGGCGGATGATGAGGCGAGCCTGGTCATGGTGTTCCATCAGGCTGTTTTTGACGCCTGGTCGGCCGGCATCCTGGCTACAGACCTGGACACGGCTTATGCCGCCGCCTTGAACGGCGGCGACGTCGAGCTCGCGCCCAATGCGCTCGATTACGCGGACTTCGCCCATTGGCAGCGCGAACCATGGCGCGCCGGCGCGCCCCGGCCTTCACGATTGGGCGCGGACGGTCCGTTGCCGGCCACGATATCGACGGACGGCGCTCAATGGGCGCTCAAGCTCCCCTCCGAGCAAGAACAACAATTGCGCCGGCTTCAACGGGAAACGGGAGACGCCTTGCTGGTCGTTTTCTCATCCTTGCTCGGTCTTTTCCTGGGCGCGGAAAGCGGCCGGGATGAAATCCTCATCGACGCGTCCGTCCCGGGGCGACGCCACGCGGAAGCCAATGAAATCATCGGCCTGTTTGAAACCCCGCTCCCGCTGCGCTTGCGCCTGGACGCCAAGCCCACTCTGCGGGAGATGCTGGACCAGGTCCGCACGCAGGCCGCGCAGGGCGCGGAGAACCGGAGCATGGCGTTTGAACCCTCCGCCGCCTTGGAGCCGCCAGGGTTTCAAGTCGCCGCGCGGGTGCGAAAACGCCCGCTCTGGCGTCTCGCCGGCCTGCGGCTGACCGAGCAGGCGGCGCATGCCGGACGCGCGAAGCGCGACTTGAGCTTTGTGCTGGACGAACGCGACGACGGCGTCTGGCTGACGCTCGAGTACGCCGACGCCTTGTTCGAAGCCTCGGCCGCCCAGCGGCTCTTGAACGGGCTGGTCCGCTTCGCCGCGCAATGCCTTGCCGATCCCGCCCGCCGGCCGGACGCCTTGCCGGCGGCTGATGGGCAAGAACTCGCCAGCCGCGGACAAGAGCGGGGCACCGGCGCGCTCGCGGCGTTGGCGCGGCCCCAGGCCGACGCCCGGCTGGGCCAGCTGTCCAGCAATCAGCAAAGCCTGTATTTCTTTGAGAAACTGGCCCCGGACCGCGCCTTGTACAATGTCCCGCTGCATCTGGAGATGCGCGGCCAGCTGGACCCCGCCCGCCTGGAGGCGGCGCTGGAACAGCTGCTGAAACGCCATGAAGCCCTGCGCGCGCGCTTTGTGGAAACCCCGGCCGGCCTGCGGCAGGACATCGGCGCGTCGCCCTCCCGCGTACTCGAAACCGCGGATCTCAGCCAACTGCCGCCGGACCGCCGCGACGCCGGCTTCGCCAGCCTGGAACGGGATGTCAGCTCGACCCCCTTCGACCTCGCC
Source organism: Chromobacterium sp. Beijing (assembly GCF_021496765.1). Lineage (NCBI taxonomy): Bacteria > Pseudomonadati > Pseudomonadota > Betaproteobacteria > Neisseriales > Chromobacteriaceae > Chromobacterium > Chromobacterium sp. Beijing. The sequence continues at coordinate 1,022,414 of NZ_CP053750.1, read as the reverse complement.
GCCGGCCGGCTATGCCGCTTTTGCCTGGCGCGCCGCGGCCGCGATCACTGGGTGTTGTTGATGGTGTTTCACCACATGGCGTTTGACGGCCATTCCGCGCAGATATGGCTGCGCGATCTGCGGACCCTGCTGCGAGACGGCGCCTTGCCCGCCGTGGGGCCGGCGACGACGGTGAGAGAGGCCGCCGCCGAGGAGCGGGCCTGGCAGCGCAGCCGCGACTATCAAAAGGAATTGAGCCGCTGGCTAGACCGCCTGGCGGGAACCGCGGCCCCGCTCAATCTCAGGCCGGACCGCCCGCGCCCGCTGAGACGCGACTACGCCGGGGCCTTCCTGGAATGCGCCTTGCCCCAGACGCTGCTGGGCGAGCACATCCAGCGCGCCGCCCAGCTTGGCGCCTCGCCGTTCATGGCCGTCGCCGCCCTGCTCGCCGCCTATCTGTCCGCGCGCGGCAATCAGGCCGACGTCTGCCTGGGCTTCCCCCATGGCGGACGCGGCGACGGCGCGATCGAGGACACCATAGGCAATTTCGTCAATTTGCTGGCCATGCCGGTGCGGATAGAGATCGCCGACACCCCGCGCAACATCATCGAAAAAGTGCGCCAAACCGCCCAGGCGAGCTACGCCGGCTACCGGGTGCCGTTCTCCTCCCTCGTCGATCGGCTTGGCCTGGAGCGCGTTCCCGGTCAACACCCGGTCTTCCAGGCGGTGGTCACCGTCGATCAAGACTTCGACGGCTGGACGCAGGACGGCCTGACCGTGGCCTTGCTGCCGGGCAGCAACCCTATCGCCAAGTTCGACCTGGCCTTCGGCTTCAATCTGGCGCGCAGCTGCGTCCGCATCGAGTACGCGACCGATATGTTCGACCCGGCGTCGATTGAAGCCATGGGCGCGGAACTATCGGCCTTGCTGTCCCAGTGCGTGCGGGGCTTCGACGCGCCGCTGCGGCAGGCCGCCGGCGCGACGGCCGCCGGGGAGGTGCCGCGCGCCGCGCCCAAGCTGCTGAGAAAACCCAAGCCGGCCGGCGCCGGGAACGCCGGCTTGGCGACGGACGCGACGTGAGCCCATGTCAAGCGCCGACAACTGACCAACCGCCGGAGGGCGCAAAGCGCTCTAGCCGGCAGGACATGCAAAACCAATGACTCATCCAACAGAACTCAGCGCCTGCCAAACGCTTGCCGAGGCCTTCTCCCGCTCGGTCCAGCGCTTTCCCGATCGCATCGCCGTGCAATGCGCGGCGGCTTCGCTCAGCTACCGGCAACTGGATCAGCGGGCGGACGCCCTGGCCCGCCGCCTCCGCGCCATGGGCGTGACCGCCGAAACCCTGGTGGGCTTGTCCGTGCGCAGATCGTCCGATCTGATCGTCGCCATGCTGGCCATTCTGAAAGCCGGCGGCGCCTACCTGCCGCTGGACCCGGAGTATCCGGCGGAGCGGCTGGACTACCTCGTCGGCGACGCACGGCCCAAGCTCATCGTCGTGGATGCGGCATCGCGGGAACGGCTGGCCGCCGCCGCGTCCGCCAAGGACATCCCGCAGCTTGATCTGGACGCTTTTGCGCCATCGCGCGACGAGACGCCCGTGGGCGGCGGCGCGCCGAATCGCGACAACCTGGCTTACGTCATCTATACCTCGGGCTCGACCGGAGGCCCCAAAGGCAGCCTGATCACCCACCGCAATGTGCTGCGGCTGTTTACCGAGTCCCAGCCTTATTACGACTTTGGGCCGGAGGACGTCTGGCCCTTGCTGCATTCCTACGCCTTCGATTTTTCGGTCTGGGAAATCTTCGGCGCGCTCTTGCATGGCGGCGCCCTGCTGGTCCCGGACCTGGCCACCATTCGAGACCCCTCCGCGCTGCTGGCGTATTTGCGGCGGCATGGCGCGACGGTGCTCAACCAGACGCCGTCCTTCTTCTATCAGCTGGCCCTGTATCTGAGCGAACATCCGGAACAGCGCGAGGCCCTGGAATCGCTGGCCTTCGTGGTGTTTGGCGGCGAGCGGCTGGACCTGACCCAGCTCAAGCCCTGGTTCAAGACCATGGGCGACGAGGGTCCGGTGCTGGTCAATATGTACGGCATCACCGAGACCACCGTGCACGTCACCTTGCACGTGGTCGACGCCGACGAGACGAAGCATAGGAAGTCCGCCGGCATCGGCTCGGCCTTGCCGGACTTGTCGCTGTTCCTGCTCGACGAGGACTTGCAGCCGGTGGCGGCCGGCGAGGTCGGCGAGCTGTATGTCGCCGGTCCGGGACTGGCGCGCGGCTATCACGGCCGGCCCGGCCTGACCGCCGAGGCCTTCATTCCCTGCCCCTTCCCCGGCCGCGAAGGCCAGCGGATGTACAAAACCCAGGACCTGGCGAAGATCGATCCGCACGGCGAGCTGGTTTACGAATCGCGCAAGGGCGGCTACCTGAAGATCCGCGGTTTCCGGGTTTCGCTGGCCGAGATCGAATCCGCGCTCTGCGAGCTGGACGGCGTCGCCAACGCGGTGGTCCAGGCCTCGTCCGAGGATGGGCGAGATCTGGTGTCGGCCTATCTGCGCTTTGCGTCCGCGCCGATGAGCTTGCGGGAACTCCGCCAGGCGCTGGCGGAAAAACTGCCCGGCTTCATGATGCCGCACCACTTTCATTGCATCGACAGCCTGCCGCTGACCGCTCACGGCAAGATCGATCGCAGCCGTTTGCCGCACATCGCGCGGGCCCTGAGCGACGAACGCCCGCCGGACGCGCCGGCCTCGGCCGACGAAGCCGACATGACGGCGATCTGGCGCCGGGTGCTCGGCGTGGAACGTCTTGGTCCTAACGATGATTTCTTCGCCTTGGGCGGGGACTCCATCCGCGCCGTGGAACTGATCATGGCGCTGAATCGCGCCGGCTGGGCCGCCACGGTGGAAGACGTGTTTCACTCGCCCAATGTCCGGGACCTGAACGACCGCAGCCTGCGGGGCGAAACCGGCTTGCCGCCGACGCGGGCGAAACGCGCGAACGCCGCGTCCGACATGCAGCGCCTGATGCTGGAGCACTATCAGGCGGCCCCGGCAGGGCTGGGCGTCTATCACGTGCAGCAGTGGTTTGACTGCGTGGACGCGGCGCTCGACATCGGGCGGCTCATGGAGTCCTTCCGCTTGGAGTTTTCCCGGCATCCCGTCTTCCGCACGCTCTTCGTCCGCGACGGCGACGCGATTCTCCGCACCGACGCGGGCAGGGAACGGGTGCGCCTGGACGCCGTCGACCTCCGGCGCGACGCCCCTGCCCGGCAGCGGGCGCGGATTGCCGAGTACGCGCGCGCCGATCTCCACGCGCCATTCGCGCCCTTCGAGGCGGCAAGCGAAACGGCGCGGCTGCGCTTCTTCCAAACCGAGGACAGCCGCTGCGTCGTTTTCCTGAGCATCCACCACGCGATAGACGACGGCTGGGGTCAGCAACGCTTTTTCGACGCGGTATTTCAGCGCTATCAGCGCCATGACGCCGTCGCGCCGCCGGCGCGCGCGGACGTGTTTTCCGAATACGTCGCCCTCCAGCAGCGCATGGCCCTGGACCCGGCGGCGATTGAATACTGGCGGCGAGCGCCGTTTGCCGGCGCGCAGACGCTTGCGCGACGGAGAACGCCGCCGGCCGGAATGACGGAGCACAAAAAACGAATCGCGCCCCGGCTGGTGGCCCGCGTCGGCCACTGCGCGCGCGCGCGGCGCATCCAGACGCGATCCTTGTATTTGGCCGCCGCCGGGCAAGCGATCGCGCGCGCGACCCGGGACCCCAGATCTTGATCGGAATGGTGGTCAACGGCCGGGTGCCGGAACTGAGCGATCCGCTGGACGCGGTGGGCCTGTTCTGGAATTTGCAGCCGCTGTCGTTTCAGGCCTTGGCGTGCCCGCTGGAGACGGCTGAGGCCATCCACCAGCGCCTGCTGCTGCAGGAGAAATACGCGCTCTACCCGCTCAGCGCGATTTTCGATGCGCGCAGCCCTGGCCGGGAGTTTCTTTACACCTTCAACTTCACGAATTTCCGGGCGCGGGATTCGAAAACGGCGGATTTGCGGGACTGGGACGGCGTGGATCGCTTCCACTACCCCGTCAATATCGCCGTCCATCTGGACGAGGGCTCGGACATCGCCGAATTCCGGCTGAGCGGCGATCCCGCTTATTGCGGCGAGGCCGCGGCGGACGCGCTGTTCCAGGCTTTCGAAGAAGCGCTGGGCGTCGCCGTCGGGGAGCTGGCCGGCCTAGGCGCTTGACGCGGCCGCGCGAGGCCGGCGCTCCCGGCCTCAGCGCGACAGCAAGGCGGCCACTCGCTTGGCGGTGGCCTTGGCCGACTGCGGGTTTTGCCCGGTCACCAGCCGGCCGTCCACCACCACCTTGGGCATGAACGGCAGCCAGGCTTTTTCATAGCGGGCGCCGCGCCGCCTCATTTCCTCCTCGGCGTTGTAGGGCACTTTGCCGGCCACGCCGGCCAACACTTCCTCCCGCCAGGAAAAGCCGGTCAGCCGACGACCGGCCACCAGCAGCGCGCCGTCGGACAAGCGGATATTCAGCAGGCCGCAATAACCGTGGCACACCGAGGAAACGACGCCGCCCTGCTCGTAGATCTCGCGGGCGAGCCGCTGCAGGCCGGCGTGCTCCGGAAAATCCCACATCACCGCGTGGCCGCCGGTGAAATAGATCGCGTCGAACGCCGCCGGGGCGATGTCTTCCGGCTTGGCGGTATCCGCCAGCAAGGCCCGCTTATCGGCGCTGGCCAGCCAGGCCCGCGCCGAGGCGTCGGCGTTCGGCCATTTCAGCGAGCGCGGCTCCAAGGGAGAGGCGCCGCCCAGCGGGCTGATCAACTGCTGCTCCCAGCCTTGCGCGGCGAACACCTCGTAAGCGTGGCTCAATTCAGACAGCCACAAACCGGTGGCTTCGGACGGATCGGCGTAGTGAGCGACATTGCTCACCACATGCAGAATGCGCTTGCTCATGACGGCTTCTCCTCATCAAAGCGCCGCTGGGGTTTGAACACGGTTTGCGTCGGCCGTTTCCGGCGGCGGGCCTGCGCCACCTTAAGCTTCAAGTCCGCTTGAGGGTCAAGGCATTTCACCTGAGCCTAAGCGCCCGTTTACGACTTTTCCGGGAGCGGGCCTTGCCCGCTTCCCGGCGCTCCGCCCGCCGCGCCGTCCTCGTCGCGCAGGCGGTTCAGCACCCATTGGGCCCGCTCGTCGCAGGCCAGCCCTTCCGGCCCGTTCTCCATGCTGGCGATCACCCGCCGCAACTGGGCCTTGTTCTGCTCCAGCCGCTGCTGTAAGCGTTCGATCTCGGCCACTTTGCGCATGAGCCCCGCCAGCAGGTCCTCATGCTGCCAGGCCTTAGGCTCCGTCGGCAGCAGACGGCGAATCTCCTCCAGGGAAAAGCCGGCGCTCTGGGCGCTGGCGATGATGTCCAATACCCACAGCGCTTCCGGGCCGTAATCACGGTAGCCGTTGGCCCCGCGCGCCACCGCCCGGATTAGGCCGCTGGCTTCGTAAAAGCGAATGCGGGAGGCGGTCATGCCGCAGCGCTTCGCCAATTCTCCAATTTTCATCCGCGTTCTCGATCGGGGCTTGACATTAAAGTTAACTTTAAACCTATGGTTGAGCCAAGATCAAACCCGGAGCGCGCGCTCATGACCCTATTCAGCCCCTTGACCCTTCCCAACGGCTCCAGCCTGCCCAACCGCATCGCCAAGGCGGCGATGGAAGAAAACATGGCGGACGCGGACCAGGCCCCGTCCGATGCCTTGATGAGGCTCTACCAGGCCTGGGCGGACGGCGGCGCCGGCCTGCTGATCAGCGGCAACGTGATGGTGGACGGCCGCGCGATGACCGGGCCGGGCGGCGTGGTGCTGGAGGACGAGCGCCAGATGGAGCGCTTCCGGCGCTGGGCCCGGATCGGCCGCTCCCGCGGCGCGCAGTTCTGGTTGCAGATCAACCATCCCGGCCGTCAGATGCCGGCCAATCTGGGCCAGGCCACCTGGGCGCCGTCCGCGGTGCCGCTGGACCTGGGCAAGATGTCCAGGCATTTCGCCCTGCCGCAGGCGATGACGCCGCAGGGGATCGCCGATGTGATACGGCGCTTCGCCCGCAGCGCGGGCCTCGCCGAGCAGGCCGGTTTCGACGGCGTGGAAATCCACGCGGCCCACGGCTATCTGCTCAGCCAGTTCCTGTCCCCGCTGTCCAACCAAAGAACGGACGCCTGGGGCGGCCCGCTGGAAAACCGGGCCCGCCTGTTGCTGGAGATCGTCAAAGCGGTGCGCGCGGAGGTGTCCCCGGGCTTCGCCGTGGCGGTCAAGCTCAATTCCGCCGATTTCCAGCGCGGCGGCTTCAGCGCCGACGACGCCCGCCAGGTGGTGCTCTGGCTCAATGAGCTGGCGGTGGATCTGGTCGAGCTTTCCGGCGGCAGTTACGAAGCGCCGGCAATGCAGGGCGAGGCCCGCGACGGGCGCACCCTGGCCCGCGAGGCCTATTTCCTGACGTTCGCCCAAGCGCTCCAAACCGTGGCAGCCATGCCGGTGATGGTCACCGGCGGCATCCGTCGCCGGCCGGTGGCCGAACAGGTGGTGGCCAGCGGCGTGGCCATGGCGGGCATCGCCACCGCGCTGGCCCTGGACCCCAGGCTGCCCAGCGACTGGCGCCAGGGCAAGGACACCGCTCCGGCGCTGCCGCCCATCGCCTGGCGCAACAAGCCGCTGGCGGCGCTCGCCAATATGGCCGCGGTGAAGTTTCAGCTGCGCCGGCTCAGCCAGGGCAAGACGCCCAAGCCCCAGGTGTCGCCGCTGCGGGCGCTGATCCAGCAGCAGCTGGCCGCCGCCTGCCGCGCCCGCCGCTATCGACGCTGGGCGGCGCAACGCTGAGCCGGCGGCCTCAAGCGCCCGGCAGCGCGGCCAGAAAGCGCTTCAGCGCCGGGTTGGCCGCGTCCTTGCGGCTGACGAAGCTCAGCGGCATCGGCAAGGACAAATCCCGCAGCCGGAAGAAGCGCGCCTGGGCCGGCGGCCGGCCCAGATTGGCGGAGTTGACGATGGCGGCGCCGATGCCGGCGCAGACCAGCGACAAGATCGCCGTTTCGGTGCCGGCCTCCTGCGCCACCCTAAGACGCACGCCCAGTTGCCGGCAAGCGCTGATCAGGCGGTCGTAATAGCCGGGATAGGCTTCGCGCGGCATGGTGACGAAGGGCCGGTCCGCCAGGCTGCGCAGCGCGACGGGGCGGCTCTCGTCGTGGCCGGTGTCCCAGCAGCGCGGCAGCGCCAGCACCACGTCGTGCTCCAGCAAGGGCAGGCCGGCCAGGCTTTCCGGCAAGTCTTCGTATTGGTAGATGAAGCCGCCGTCCAGCGCGCCCTCCTCCAGCGCGCTCAATTGCTGCGGCGTGTTCAGCACGCTCAGCTCCAGCGCCACCTCCGGCGCCTCCGCCTGGAAGCGGCTGAAAGCCTGGGGCACCAGGCCGTCCCAACCGGCGTTCTCCACGCAGCCCAGCCGCAGCCGGCCCAAAAGGCCGGCGGCCACGCGCCGCGCGCTCTCGGCCGCGTCGTCCAGCGCGGCCATCGCTTTGCGCACCTCGCGCAAATAGCTTGCGCCGGCCGCGGTCAGCTTGAGGCCGCGCGGCGAACGCTCAAACAGCGGCAGGCCCAGCTCTTGTTCCAGGTCCTGGATCTGCCGCGACACCGCCGGCTGGGTGATGTGCAGATGCTCGGAGGCCAGGCGCACGCTTTGGTGCTCGGCCACGGCGATGAAGTAACGAAGATGGCGCAATTCCATGCGGGGTCTTTCGGCTTGGCTATGCCTTTAAGTTATCACGAATTAATAATTCGGCATTGGAAAGCATGAATAATTTCCGCGATAGTGACGGTCAAGCCGCCGGCCGCGCCGGCGCGCACCCTAGCCGCAGAGACCCAAATGGACACCATCAGCCCCACTTATCAACTTGGCGACGCCAAGATCACCCGCGTGACGGACACCCTGCTGCGCGGCCTGGCCCCGTCCTTCCTCTACCGCGACTGGAACGAGACGCTGCTGGCGCAAGAGCCGGGCTTGCGCGGTCTGCTGGACGCCGACGGCGCGCGCCTCACCCTGAGCGTGCACAGCTGGGCGGTGGAATGGGCCGGCCAGGTTTTCCTGATCGACACCGGCGTCGGCAATGACAAGGAACGCGCGTTCAACCCGCTGTTCCACCGGCTGCAAACGCCCTTTCTGGAACGCCTGGCCCGCGCGGGCATCCAGCCCGCGGACGTCGACCACGTGTTGCTGACCCATTTGCACGCGGACCATGTGGGCTGGAACACGCGGCTGATCAACGGCCAGTGGACGCCCACCTTCCCCAAGGCCCTCTATGCTTTGCCGCAAGGCGATCTGGATTTCTTCGCCACGCCGGAAGCGGACAGCCGGCGCATGGTGTTCGACGACAGCGTGGCGCCGGTGATCGCCTCCGGTCAGGCGCGCGTGATCGGCCTGGACGGCGGCGACTACCAGGACGGTTTCCGCTTCCACCCCACGCCCGGCCATTGCGCCGGCCATATGTCGATCTCGCTGAGTTCGCGCGGCGAGACGGCGCTGTTCTGCGGCGATGTGATGCATACGCCGATGCAGGTGTACCGGCCGGAATGGAATTCGGTGTTCTGCCGGGAGCAGGACGCGGCGCGGACATCCCGGCGCTGGCTGCTGGACTTCGCCGCCGAGCGCCGCGCCCTGGTGTTCAGCGCCCACTTCGCCGACAGCTCCGCCGGCCGGGTGACGCGCCGGGACGGCGGCTTCGGCTGGACCTTCCTCTAGAGGCGCCGCTTAACGATCCGCCGCCTCCGTGGGGCGTCCCCGTCCACGCGGCTTTGAAACGCCGACGACAAGCTGCTCTAATCCTTAATCTCAATGCCTTGCGCCAGGCCTTGCACAGGCCCCCAACCTAGGAGCTCCTCATGGCCCTTCCCACCCTCGCGCCGGAGGCCGTCGCCGCCCTGGCCCAGGCCGCCGGCCTCAAGCTCGCCCCCGATCGCCTGGAGGCCGTCGCCGCCACCCTGGCCTTCATCCGCGCGGAAATCGCCAAGCTGGACCGGCTGAGCCCGGCCGACGCGCGCTCAGCGCCCCCCTTCGACCCGGACTGGAGGTAAACGCCGTGCAAGCCTATCAATTGAGCATTGTGGACGCGGCCCGGCAGATAGCGGACGGCCAGTTGTCACCGGTGGAGCTGACCCGCTCGGTGCTGGAGCGGGCGCAAGAGAAAGAAGACCAGCTGTCCGCCTATGTCACGCTCGCCGCGGATCAGGCCATGGACGCCGCGCGGCGGGCCGAGCAGGAAATCCGCCGCAAGGAATACCGCGGCGTCTTGCACGGCATCCCCTACGCGCTGAAAGACCTGATAGACGCGGCCGGCCTGCCCACCACCGCCAGTTCGCAAGTGCGCCGGCATCACCTCGCCGCCGCCGACAGCGAGGTGGCCGCCCGGCTCAAACAGGCGGGCATGATCTTGACCGGCAAGACCCATACCCATGAATTCGCCTTTGGCCTGACCACGCCGCAAACCAACAATCCCTGGGCGCCGGAGCGCTCCCCCGGCGGCTCCAGCGGCGGTTCCGCCGCCGCGGTGGCTTATGGCGGCGCGCTGGCGGCGCTGGGCACCGACACCGGCGGCTCCATCCGGGTGCCGGCCGCCTTGTGCGGGCTGGTGGGCCTGAAGCCCACTTACGAACTGGTGTCCCGCCAAGGCGTGGTGCCGCTGTCCGGCTCGCTGGACCATGTCGGCCCCATCACCCGCACCGTGGCGGACGCCGCGGCCTTATTGGACGCCATCGCGACGCGACGGCCGCCATCGGCCGACAGCTACCGCCAGGGCCTGGGCCAGGGGTGGAGGGGCTGCGCGTCGGCGTGGCCGGCAATTATTTCTGCGAGCATATCGCGCCGGACATCCAGGCCGCGCTCCAGGACCAGCAGGCCGAACTCGCCGCCGCCGGCGCGACGCTGGTGGAGGTCGAGATCCCGCTGACCGATTTCATCCTGCCCATCCAATGGGGCCTGATAGCGCCGGAAGCCGCCGCCTATCACCGGGACGCGCTGCGCCGCGCGCCGCAGCTGTACGGCGACGAGGTGAGGACGCTGCTGGAAGCCTGCATGCTGGTGCCGCAGAACGAACACGCCCAGGCCCAGGCCGCGCGGATCGCTCTACAAACCGCCTGGCGCCGGCTTTTCGCAGGCATCGACCTGCTCTTGGTCCCCACCGTGCCGCACACCGCGCCGCTGCACGGCCAGGACAGCTTCGTCTGGCCGGACGGCGTCGAGGAGAGCGTGGTCTCCGCCTATATACGGCTGAGCACGCCCGCCAATGTGCTGGGCCTGCCGGCGCTGACGGTGCCGGCCGGCCTGGACCGGGCCGGGCTGCCGTTCGGCGTACAGCTGATTGGCCGGCCTTTCGACGAGCTCACGGTGCTGCGCGCCGGCCAGCTGATAGAGAGCCGCTGCCAAACCCGGTTTGACCTGCCGCGGGCCTAAGAACCTGGTCACAGCCTGCCGCGCTTCGCGACGCGTGGCGCGGCGGGCGCCGCTTAAACATGCTCATGCGCCGCCTGCGCATTCCGCTTTACTCAGCGGCTCCCGCCTTGTCTCGCCCTGGCGCGCGAGGCTTTGAACAGACTTGTGGACTGTCCGCATCGCGCCCGCTCACAAACCGCCCAGCGAACCGTCGCGCAGGCTCTTGGCCATGGTTTTGCAGGTGTGGAGAAAAGCCGCCACCGCCGGGCTGACGTGCTTCCGGCTGGGCACCGCCAGGCCCACCGCGCGCCTCACCATGGGCGCCAGCGGCTTTTTCACCACGCCGGGGCATAAGGCCAGCAAGGGCGCCGGCACCGCGAGATCGGCGACGATGGACACCCCGGCGCCGTTCTCCACCATTTTGACGATGGTGAGAATCTGGGCGTAGCGGTGCTTGACCATGGGCCGCAGGCCGGCGGTTTCAAACAATCTCTCAATCAGCGCGGTATTGCCCGCCAGCGTCATGATGAAGGGCATGTCGCACAAATCCGCCAGCCGCGCCGCCGGCTGGCCGGCCAGCGGATGGCCGGCCGGAATCAAGGCCACGAACTGGTCCTCCACCAGCGGCAAGGTGTCGAAACGATCGTCCGGCAACACCACGAAGCCCACGTCCACCCGGCGCTCGCTGACCCATTGCGCCACTTCGTCGTCCTCGCCCTCTTCCACGAACACGTCGATTTCCGGATAGCTGGCGCGGAACTGCTCGAGGATGCGCGGCAACAGCAGCAACGAGGAGGTGGTGCCGAAGGAGCCGATGCGCAGCACGCCGCGGTTCAGGCCGCGCGCCGCCGACGCCTCCTGACGGATCGCCTCGGCCACGCCCAAGAGCTCGCGCACGCGCAGCAGCAGGCTGTTGCCGGCCTCGGTGGCCTCGATGCCGGCCTGGCCGCGCGTCAGCAGGGTCAGCCCCCATTCCTTCTCCAATTGCCTGATCGCGTGCGACACCGCGGATTGGCTGATGCCCAATTTGTCCGCCGCCGCGGTGAAGCCGCCCAGCTCCGCCACCAGCGCAAAGATTTCCAGCTGCGTAAAGGTCATGACCGTCTCGTCCACCCATGAGCAAATGCTCATTTTTCCATGAATTCAAACAATCAATAGTATATACGCACCCACATAGCATCAGGAGGCCGGGCGGCACGCCCGGCGCCCACCATGAATCACTCAAGCACCCTCGCCGTCGCGGCGCAGCCCGCCCGCGCGCAAACCGCGCTCAGGCCGGCCCTGTCTCTGAAACTGGCGCTGACCGCGCTGTTCTGGGGCGGCACCTTCATCGCCGGCAGAGTGCTGGCGCAATCCATGCCGCTGATGACCGCCGCCTTCGGCCGCTTCCTGGTGGCCGCCCTGCTGCTGGTGCTGGTGGCTTGCCGGCTGGAAGGCGGGCTGCCGCGGCTGAACCGCTCGCAGATCGCCGTCACCGCGTTTCTGGGCTTTACCGGCATTTTTCTCTACAACGCCTGTTTCTTCGGCGCGCTGGCGCGCATTCCCGCCGGCCGCACCGCCTTGTTCGTCAGCCTCAATCCCATCATGACCGCGCTGGCCGCCAGCCTGATTTTCCGCGAGCGTCTGGGCCTGCGCCGCTGGGCCGGCATCGCCGTGGCCTTGCTGGGCGCCATGGTGGTCATCACCCGCGGCGATCTCGTCGGCACGGTCCACGATTTCAGCCAGTCCTTCGGCGCCGGCGAAGCCCTGATGAGCCTGGCGGTGCTGAGCTGGGCGGCCTATACGCTGGGCTCGCGCAAGGCGATGGAAACCCTGAGTCCGATCGCGGCCACCACCTACGCCACGCTGTGGGGCCTGGCCTTCCTGTCCCTCGGCGCGGCCGGCGAGATCGGCTCCGTTCCCTGGGCCTCCTTCGGCTGGCGGATCTGGCTGTCCATGCTCTATCTGGGGGCCATAGGCACCGTGGTGGGCTTCATCTGGTATTACCAGGGCATCCGGGAGATCGGCCCCTCGCGCGCCGCCGTGTTCACCAATCTGGTGCCCGCCTTCGGCGTGCTGCTGTCCGCGGGGCTGCTGGGCGAACCCATTCTGGCGTCCATGTTGGCGGGCGGCGCGCTGGCGGCGGCGGGCGTGTCCCTGACCAACCGCAAGTGAGCGTTCGGCCGCGCCCGCCCCGCCGGGCGCGGCCCTCGGGCAAGCCCTTAGTACGAATACCTAAGCCACGGCTTTTGATTTGCAAAACGAATAAAATCGCATTGACAGTCAAGGTCGCGCTGCTAGGCTTCAATTCCCAAACCCCTTAGGGAGAAGCCCCATGGCCAGCCCGCTCACCCTGTTGATGCCGGTCATTCCCGGCACCAGCCTGGAAGCCATCGCCGCCACTCTGGCGGAATACGAACCCACCCTGCATCAAGCGCTGACTTCGATCGGCACCGTCCATTACGCGCGCACCTTGCTCTTGGACCGCTCCGCCGCCAATCTGCAGCCCACCGGCAAAAGCAGCGACAACTACGTGATCGCGGTCATCACCGAGTACGACGGCAGCTTCAACGCCTACATCAACGACTTCGTCGCCCAGGTGGGCACCGTCTTCGACGCGCTGCTGCAATTCGTCGTGGGAGGCAAGGCGCTGACCCCGGTGGCCAATAATGTGGCGGCCTTTCAGGCCTTCATCGCCCAGAACGACGCGTCCCAGCATATTCCCAACAACGGCGGCGGCGGCAAGGACGACAACGGCTTGTACCAGGCCTATCCGTACACGGTGCAGACCATACTCGCCGCGCTGGACTGAAGCGCGCCCGCCAGGCGCAGGCGGCCCGCCCGCTTGCGCCTTAGAGCCTGTTCAAAGTCTCGCGAGCAAGCGCGAGTCAAGGCGAAAACGAGCGAAAAAGCGGAATGTACGCGTGGTACATGAGCAGCTTGAGCGGGTACTCGCCGAGCAGCGTTTCACGAAGCGCAGCGGACTTTGAACAGCCTCTTACACCCGTCCCATTGCTGAAAGGCATGCCATGAACAGCCCCGACCTCCCGTACGACGACATCCAAGGCACGATTCTGCGCGGCTACCGCGTGGACCTGGCCCGGCATTTCATTCTGAGCGTTAGCGACAAGGCCGCCGCCGGCGAGCTGATCCTGAAACTGGTGGAGGGCCGGGACGGCCTGCCGAGCATCACCAGCGCCAAGCGCTGGCTGCAAAAACCGAGCAGCTTCCTGAACATAGGCTTCACCTGTCCCGGGCTGCGCATGCTGGGCGTCGGCGCCGAGCAGCTGGCCAGTTTCGAATCGACCTTCCAGCGCGGCGCCACCGATGGCGACACCGCCAGCCTCGTTGGCGACATCGGCGCCAGCGCGCCTGAAAAATGGATAGGCGGCCTGGCCAATGGCGAGCAGGTGCACATCGTGCTCAGCTTGTGGGTGGCCAAAGATCCGGCGCTGCTGGAAAGCCTCAGCGCGCGGCTGCGTCAGGCCTTCGCCGGCGCCGTCAGCGAACTATCCGCCCATGACGCCCAGGCGCTGCCTGACAATCAGGTGCACTTCGGTTACCGCGACAGCATCGCCCAGCCCACCATCGCCGGCGCCCCGCCGCGCAAGCGCCCGGAACCGGACGATCAGGCCGTCATCGCCACCGGGGAATTCCTGCTCGGCTACACCAACGAGGGCAACGGCGTGTACTCGGTGCAACCGCCCGAACTCAGCCGCAACAGCAGCTATGCCGCTTTCCGCATCCTGGAACAGGACGTGGCCGCTTTCGACGCGTTCCTGAGCGAATACGCGGCCAAGGCCGGCATCGATCCCGAACTGCTGGCGGCCAAGGTATGCGGACGCTGGCGCAACGGCAACCCGCTGACGCTGCGGCCGGACGAGGCCGGCGCCACGCTGCCGACCAGTCAATTGAACGACTTCAACTACGTCAATGCCCAGCCGTCCCAAGACGACACCCTGGGCCTGAAATGTCCGATAGGCTCCCACATCCGCCGCAACAATCCGCGCAACGGCGCGGTGGTGGGCACCGACAGCGCCCACCACCGCATCGTGCGCCGGGCCATGCCTTACGGCCCGGCCTACGACCCCGAACACCCCTCGGCCGCGGCCCGCGGCCTGATCGGCTACTTCATCAACGCCAGCCTCAGCAATCAGTTCGAATTTCTCAGCAGCCAGTGGAACCTGCTCAGCGACTTCGTCAAATCCGCCACGGAACCGGGCAATCCGGACGCCGGCAACGCGGTGTTCAACATCAGCGGAGAAGACGTCTTCCTCGGCGTCAACGACGCCGCGGACAGCAGCTTCACCCTGGCCGCGCCCGGCCGCTCGGGCAAGAACAACACCGTGTTGCAAGGCTTCTCGCGGATGATCACCACCCGCGGCGGCGCGTATTGCTTCCTTCCCGGCATCGGCGGCCTGCGCTACCTGGCGCGGCTGGCCAGCGGCTAAGAGCCTGTTCAAAGTCTGCTGCGCGTCGTGAAGCCTTGCACGGTGAGTACGAGCTCAAAATGCTCATGTACCACGTGTGCATTCCGCTTTTTCGCTCGTTTTCGCCTTGTCTCGCGCTTGCTCGCGAGACTTTGCACAGGCTCTAAGACGCGTCGGCCGGCCGCCCGTACTGCTCGCGGATGAAGTCCGTCATGTGCGCGGCCAGGATCTGGTGCACCTCCTGGCTGGGGTGCACCTCATCGTGGAACAGGTGGCGATGCGAGCTGTCCAGCGGCCGCGCGTCGCCGGCGAAGCCGAGCACGCGCGGCAGGTCGATATAGCCCTCGTGCTTATTGTGCATCGTGTCGTAATCCACTGTTTCCGCCAGCTCCATCATGTAATCCAGCTTGGCGCCGATATCGAAGAAACGGAGGGTCACCCCGGCGTCGCGGTAGCGGGCTTGCAACGCCTCCACCGCCTGGCTCAGCTGCCGGTTATGCCGCTGAGACAAGTCGTGCAGCTTTTCGGCCTCCGCCGGCGGCTGTTTGCGCGCGTTCACGGTTTTGGACAGATCCGGCGCGCCGGCCACCAGGATGTCCTTGACCCCCTTGGCCACCAGCTTGTCGATCTGCCGCTCGTAGGTGCGGATCACCTTGTCCACGTCGGTCTTGCCGAAAGTCATGTAGTCGTTGGACCCAGAGCCAGCACCGCCATATCGCCCGGCTGGAAGTGGTGCTTATTGATCTGGCGCTCCATATGGGAGATGAACATGAAGGCCGGGTTCCACTTGGAGTACTTGCCGGCCACCGCGCCGCCCTCGGCGTAATTGACCACCGGCTTGCCCAGAAAAGCCCTGGACGCCAGGAAGTCCGGCCAGGCGAAGCCATTGGTGAAACGCCCTTCGTAGTACTGGCGCGAGGACGGCATCACCCCAGGGTTTTGCTGAGCATGCGGCCTTCGGAGTCCGACAGGCTGTCGCCTATCACCACCAGGCGCTGGATATGCCCCAGGCTCTTGCCCTCCCCGGCGGCCGCGGCCGGCGTCTTGGCCTGCACCGCCTGGTTTTTCAGCGCCAGCGCGAACAGCGCCTTCTTGTCGAAGCCAAGCGAGGCGACGGAGTCCGAGCGCGACAGCGTGGCGGGATCGTGCCGCAATTGCCGCAGCCGCATGATCAGCCTGGACGCCTCCGCCAAGCGCGCCTCCTCGCGCCGGGCGCAGTGCCTGGGAACCAGCAGTTTTCCGGGTACGAGTTTGCAAGTCATCGGCATGGCGTAAGCTCCTGTGCGCGATCCGCGGCGCGGTCAATGGGTTTTCAATGTGCCGCAGCATGCCCAAGCGCGAGCCCGCAAGCTTGCTTAAAACGATCACGCCGCCGGTCAAGGCGCGCAAAAAAGCCCTGCCGAGGCAGGGCGCTTGCCGTAGGCGGCCGCAATCAGCGGCTCTTATCCCGATGAAACGCCAGATGCTCGCTGGCGTAACGCCTCTGCTCCCGCAAAAAGCCCTGAATGCCCTGCCGCATCGCCACCGCCATGTCCGGCCGCTTGTCCGGCTTGCAGATATAGGTCCACAGAAAATCCTCCTGCGTGTCCGGCTGGATGTCCTCCATCTTGGCGTGCTCGAACTCGGTTTCCCGCGATTCGCCGTTCACATCGAAAGCCACCGTCATCGGCATCATGATCAGGCGTTGCCGGCAATGGATCTCGTACAGGGACTGGCTGTAGGCGTAAGCCGTCATCGGCTTGTCCGCCTCGAATCTGGGCGCGCACAGCGTCCAGAACTTGACGGTGCCGTGCGGCGATTGCGCAATGCTGTCGGTATCGATCAACAAGCCGCCCTCGCTGGGGTTGAAGTAGGTGAAATCCCAGCTGGAGGCGCTGGCCATGGAGGACAACAAGATAAAAACGCAGGCAATGACTTTCAACATTCTGATTCCCAATATTTTTCCAATCGATACGCGCAATGCAGCGGCGGCGGGCATGATAACAGCCCTGGTTTTTCCTTGTGAATGGCCGGGCGCGCTCTGAATCAAGCCCGCGGAGCCGAAACACGGCAAGGCGAATCGGCGCCGCTCAAGGCCAAGGCTGATAAATGGGTCGCGGATCAAGGGCTTTTTCTTACACTTGAGCCAGCCGTCCATCGGCCCGCGGCCGAAATCGTTTTCTGAAAGTCTTCCCCGCCGCTCAGCCTTCACACTGCGCCCCAATAAAATAACCATGCGGCAAACCTGGGTTCGCTCCCCAGTGCGTCCGTCGCCGTCCGCTTCGGACGGCGCGCCGAGACGCCGCCGCTCCAAATCAGCACTTCGCCGGGAAAACCGCCATGAGCACCATTCCAACCGCCATCCAACTGCGGGCGCAGCAGTACGACCTGTCACGCCTGCAAGACCACAAGGAACACAGCCGCGTCGGCATGCGCAAAGACGGCATGCTAGTGCTGTACACCGGCCGCAGCTATCTGCTGCACCCGGAACAAACCCGGCGCGCCAGGGACTTTCTCCGCGCCCGGGGAGCCGTCGTCGGCTCCGGCCCGCTCAAGCTGTCCGCTTTATTGCGCCTGAGCCCGCCCGTCGTCGCGCCCCGCAACGCTCCGCCGCCGGCTGGGGACAGGAGCTCCTGCCTGCTGCTGCGCTGCCTGATGCAACAGCGAGTCCGCGTGATTCGAGAAGAACTGGGCCTGCTGCGCAGCGCCTGCGTGGTGACGCGGGCCAAGCAACGCCTCGTCCAGCCTGAGACCAAGGCGGACGCCCCGCTCCCGCAAGCCATGCCGCCGGCGCTGCTGCGCCGCTTCAAGATGGTGGGCGTGGCTTTCGAGCGCCCGCCGGCAAGCTACGCCGAATTGTTGTCCGGCATCCGGGCCTGCGGCCGGCCGAAACAGATCGCCGTCGCGGAAAGAAAACTGGGCAAGGTCGATCTCAGCTCCGCGCCCAAGCCCGGCAAGGTCAAAAGCCTGCTCGCCGCGCTGGCGCGCGCATCGGAGGACGCCTGGACCCAATGCGCGCGGGCGCATGGCGGCGAGCAGGCGCGCGCTTTCCGGCAAACCGCGTTCATCCAGGGGTCGACGATAGGCGAACAAGGCGTTTGCTTCCCGCTGGTCGTCAAATGGTTGGCCAGCCAGCGCAGCTGGCCAAACGAGGCCGAGGCCTTTTTCCGCGACATCGAAACCGAGGGCGGACGGGACGAGGTGATGGAACTGGCGGTCAACAGCTATGTGTGGCGAAGCGTAGACGCCATCGCCGACTATTTCGCCGTCTATGGCTTGAGCCCTCGCGGCCACAGCGAAAGCCCGGGCTTCAAGATCGCGCTGGAGCGCGACGGCCTGTACAACATCGGCATCCGCCCGCCCAAGGCGTCGGCCACGCCTTGGCGGCCAGGGTGGATCATGCCGCGCGGACATTCCGGTTTTTCGATCCCAATAGCGGGGAATACGCGCTGCCGTCCGCCGAGGCCCTGGCCGGCTTTACGCAAGACTACCTGGCGCTGGCCTACCCTGCGCTGGACAAGGGCAGCGATGTGATGCGGCTGGAGTAGCGCCCGCTCCAAACCTCATCGTCTGAATTTTCCGCGCGCCAATCCGCATAGAATGCGCTTGCTGCGCGCGGCGCAGCACTATTTCCCTCTTCCAACGCTGAAACGCCGACAGGAGGCCCATCTACTTGCGCGCATCCGCGCCGCCCGTTCCATTTGCCAGTCCCCCCTCTTTCGCCAATAAAATCCGTATGGCATTTTGTGCGTTTTCCCGGCTCGCGCCGCCCTACCTCTGTCTACCGGAGAACGTTTTGAAACGCACACTTTCGATGCTGGCCCTGGCCGGCGCCGGCTGGCTGGCCTGCGCCGGCGCATCCTGGGCGCAAGCCTCCCCCGCCGGCAGCGCTCCTAGGCTGGCGGCGCGGCTGGCGGTCTGCGCCGCGCCGTGGAAGGCCGCCACGCCCTATCCGGCCGGCAGCGTGGCCAGCCATCACGGCGTCAACTTCACCGCCGTCTACTGGACCCAGGGCAACACGCCGGACGCCAGCAGCGGCGCGGCGGAAATCGGCCAGCCCTGGACCGCCGGCGCGCGCTGCGCGCTGCCCGGCAAGGCCAAAGCGGCCAATCCGGACGCCAACTTCTCCCCAGCACGCTGAAATTCCTGAAAGCCAACACCGGGCTGGACGGCGAGCAGTGGAACAACATCATGAAGTTGGTGAACAAGCCGGAGCAAGACTCGCTGGATTGGCCCAAGTTTTACGGCTATTGCGAGGACATCGACGACGAGCGCGGCTTCACCATCGGCATTTTCGGCGCCACCACCGGCGGCCCGCGTGATCAGGGGCCGGACGGCCCGACGCTGTTCAAGGAGTTCGACGCCGCCAGCGGCGCCGGCAATCCCTCTATTGCCGGCGGACTGGCGCGCGCCGGGGTGCGCGGCGGCATGCAAGGGCCGGTGCTCAAGATCAGCGACAGCGAGAAGGTGTTCTGCGGCAAGATAGCCGCGCTGCAAAACAACGCCGCCTGGCGCGAAGCGATGTGGCAGACCTTTTACAAGGTCTACATCCAATACAGCGTGCAACAGGCGCGCCAGCGCGGTTTCGGCAGCGCGCTGACGATAGGCTCCTTCGTGGACACCGCGCTGAACCAGGGCGCCAGCGGCGGCTCCGACACGCTGCAGGGACTGCTGTCCCGTTCCGGCGGCAGCGGCGACGAAAAAACCTTCATGAACCGTTTCCACGCCGAGCGCAGCAAGGTAGTGGACACGAATGAATACAACCAGCCGCCCAATGGCAAGAATCGCGTCAAACAATGGAGCGGCCTGCTGAGCCAGGGCGAGACCGATCTGAAAGACGCCGACGCCGCGGTGCTGAAAGCCACCAGCTGGAAGATGAAGTAGGCGCGCCCGGCCCGATTCACGATCCGCCGCGCATCGTGAAGACGCCCCACGGTGAGCGCCTTGTCTAAATCCCGCTGAAGCGCAGCGGACCTTGAACAGGCTCTCAGGCCTCGCCCGCCGGCTCCAGGCCTTCCTCCGCCGGCGCCGAAGCCTGCGGCGCGCGGCGCAGCCAACCCAGCGCCCGCGGATGGTCCACCCTCGGGACGCCCTGCTCCATGAGCAAGGGCAGTCGCTCGCGGGCCTCGCCGAACGGGCCGGGGTTCTGCTGAATGATCTCGATGAAATCCGGCCCGATCCGACTGACGATGGCGACGTGGCCATAGCGGTTGAACACCCAGGGCGCGAACACGATCAGGTCTTCCGCCCGCGGCGCGTCGCCGCCGCCGTTGCGGTATTGCAGCAGGCCGCGCTCGGGATTGAGCGCGCCGTTGTCCAGACGGGACTGGAAGAAATCCCGGGCATGGCCCTTGTCTTGCGGCATCTTGTGGCCAAAACGCTGATAGTAATAGCGTTTGACGAACTCCACGCACTGATAGCGCAGGCCCAGATTGTAGCCGTCCGACGCCAGATTGCGTCCTTCCACATGCTGCACGCCGCCGTTGTAATACACGGCGACGCCGTTGAAGGCGTCCACAGGCTCGCCCACCGCGCGGCCCCAGTTGCTGTTCAGATGCGTGGCCGCCCAGTAGGCGCCGCTCAGCAGCGCGAGCAGCGCCAGCGCCGCCTTGCCCTTGCTCAGCTTCATTGCGGTCCGGGCCCGGCTTTGACCGGCTCGTCCAGCCAATCCTCCAGATGACAGGACTCGCCGGAACGGATCGCGTCGATGCGCTCCACTTGCAAGGCCGGCTTGCCGTCCCGCTCCGTGAATTCGCCCAGGATCCGGGCCGAGGTTTTGGCCTGTTCTTCCAGCGCCTGCGGCGACAGACCCGGCCATTCCGCCAAGGGCCGGCCTTCCTGGCTCAGCAACTGATAGATAGGTTTGCCGATGCTGCAGCGGGTCAGCCGCAAGCTCCCCTCCTGCGCGCTCAGCATGCCGATATAAATATCCGCCGCCATGGCGGCAAACGGCGTCAGCGCGCCAAGGACAAACAGCATCGGTTTTCGCGGGAACATATCGGTCTCCTTGCGGCCGCCATCGAGACAGGCGGCCTAAAATTCGATCGGCATGTTAACAGTTGCCGTGCCGATGAACCAGCCTCGCCCGGAGCGCGGCTAGCCGCCGCCGGCCGCTCTTGTTATATTGGCGGCCTTCCGTCCTCAGTCCGAACGCCGCCCATGTCCGTCCCCGCCCGTTACCTTTTCGCCAGCCTGGCGCCGGTCCTGCTCGTTCTGCTGGCCGGCTGCAAGCCGCAGGCGATGCAGGCCAGTTACCACTGCGCCGACGCCACCCGCTTCCACTTCAGCCGCCAGAGCCAGACGGTGGAGCTGATTCGCGGCGAACAGCGTTTTCAGGGCTATATGGACGAACGCGGGCTGCTGACCTGGCCGCGCGACAAGGCCGGCCTGGGGCTGCCGGACAGCTTTTTCATCACGCGCAAGCTGCCGGATGAAATGAAGCTCTACGGCGGCTTCGCCGGCACCGGCCTGGCCTGCAAGCTGGATAAAGGCCGCTGAGCGCCGGCAAGCTATCCGAAGTTCCCCGCGCCGACCTCGCCGAAAGATCAGCGGCTAAAACCCCCATCGCCAACTTTAATGAAATAAGCATATTCCTCGCGCCATCGGCGCGACGTCGAATCTGCTTTCTCTCACTTTCATTTTGGAGATTCACCATGGCTTGGACCGGTACTGTCGCTGCGAACAATCCCAACGGGGAACCCACCACCATCACTTACAATCCCGGCGATGTGATCACCATTGTCGCGTCGGGCTGGGCAGGCTACGGCCCGCAGCCCAACTGGGGCCCGCAGGGCGACAAGAGCCACCCCAATCAGGGCCTGATCTGCGGCGACGCCTACTGCGGCGCGCTGGTGATGAAGATCGGCGCCGGCGGCTTCATCCCGGTGAACACCGGCCTGTTCCGCTGGAAAGCGCCGGCCAACGCGCAAGGCCAGATCACGCTGTACTACAACGATGTGCCCAGCACCTACGGCAACAACTCCGGTTCCTTCCAGGTGAGCATCGGCAAAGACGCGGTCTGATCGCGCTCTTCCGCTCGCAAGCAGCCCCGCAAGGGGCTGCTCCGCGCCCTTTCCCCGCCTTCACGCTGTCCGAGCCGCTACGCGCTCAATGCTGCGCCGCCAGCCAGGCCAGAGCCGCCTCTCTATCGTCGAACACGCGAAACTGCCGGCCACGGCGCGCTTCGCTCAGGTATTCGCCAAAACGTTCGCCGTAGGCGGCGCCGTCGGCGAACACCCCGGCCACGGCAAGACGATAGTTGACCAGCTTCTGAACGAACTCGCCGGCGAAGCGGCTGCTCAAATCGAAAAAAGCCGG
Organism: Chromobacterium sp. Beijing; assembly: GCF_021496765.1. NCBI lineage: Bacteria > Pseudomonadati > Pseudomonadota > Betaproteobacteria > Neisseriales > Chromobacteriaceae > Chromobacterium > Chromobacterium sp. Beijing. The sequence continues at coordinate 1,000,257 of NZ_CP053750.1, read as the reverse complement.
CGGCAAGGCCTCTTCCGCCAGCAGCACGCGCGGCGCGTCGTGCTCCGCGCACAAGGCCACCAAATCCAGCGCCTGGTCCAGGCTCGCCACCCCGGCGCTGCACTCGATCAACTTCGTCTGCTTGACGGTCGTCACTCGGGTTTCCATCGGCACGCTCTCCCTTGCATGAAAAACAAAAGCAAATCATGACCAAGACATGGCCGCGCGACAAGCGCCGTTTGAGCATGGCTCTTAAGACCTGCTCAAAGACTCGCGAGCAAGAGCGGGCCTAGACGGCAAGCACAGAGAGAAACGTGTTTAACGCCGCGTCGCCGAAGCGCGACGGACCTTGAACTGGCTCCTAGATCATTCATGCGGATTTTCAATATGGTGGTAGTACCTATATCGGCAGTCTGATCCTTAAACCATATTGATGTCTGCGCAAGCGTAAAAGAAACCGGGCCGGCGGCCGCTCCGCCCGGGCCGCCGCGGCGCTCAATGCAAGCAAGGGTTCCGTTCATGCACCGTCTCAGCCAGATCATCATGCCGGTATTGCGGGATTTGCCCGCGTCCCACCTCAAGCGCGAACTGCTGCAAGCCTTTGAACGGCACGGCAGCCACTTCGACGCGATCGAATCCGGCTTTGCGCGCCTGACCGCGCGGCGGCAAAGCCCGGAAACGCTGCGGCGCTTTTTCCAGAGCTGGAGCCAGACCAACAATAGCGCGATGACGGTGGCCGGCATCAGCAACCGGCTGACGCTGCTGGTCCACACCGGCCAGCCGGTGGCGGACCGCGAGGCCTTGTTCGCCGCCATGGTCTGTTTGAACCGCATCGTGGACGAGGATTTGGCGGTCACGCACAAGGTGCTGCACGCGCAGATGTACTACAACATGGCCACGGGCATTGTCGGAGATGACCAGTGGCTGTCCCATGCCTATCTCCACCCCAGCGCCAAGGCCTTCAAAAGCTGGAAGGATCATCAGTCGCTGCGCGAGCCGGACCTGGCCGTCGCGCTACTGACCACGCTGACGCACGAGATTTACACCCATGGCGAGGTGGAATTCATCCTGCCGCTGTTCCGCCGCTGGCTGACCCGGACGCTGGGCTTCGCCGAGCGAGACGCCACCCGCACGCTGGGCTGGATCAGCGTGCACTGCGGCCCCACCGAGAAAAACCACTTCTTCCACGCCATGAACGCCCTAAACCACTACGCGCGGGCCATGGCGCTGGACCTGGAGCGCTACAGCCTGGACGGCATCGTCGGCGCCTATCTGGAGCAAAAGGCGGCGGTGCTGGCGACGGTGCCGCGGGACGCCGCCGCGGAGGCGCTGTGAGCCGGCCGCGGCCTCCGCTTTTGCGGCTGGCGGACCAGGCCGCCGCGCCGCCGCCCTGGCCGCCGGGCGCGCCGCCCCTGTTCGCCCCGGAACAGTTGGCGCGCGCCCGCGTGGAGGTGTCCGCCGACTATCTGAGCAGCCTGCGGCGCCTGAGCGCGCTGCTGGACGCCGCCTTCCGCGCCATCGTCGGCCGCTACTTTCTGGACCCCCGCATCCGGGCGCTCTATCAGCTGCCCAAGGCCATGGAAGCGCTGCTGCGGCGCGCGCACGGCCGGCCTTACCGCGTGGGCTTCTACCGTCCGGACTTCATCTACGACCGCCATGGCCAGCCGCGCATTTGCGAGGTGGGCGCGCGCTACCCGATGAACGGCTGGATGATCAGCCGCTGGCTGGGTCAGCCGGCCGGAGACGACGCCTTCTTGCAAACCCTGCGTCAATGGCATCCGCCCGGCTGCGTGGTGGCGCTGACGCACGCCCGCGAACCCGGCACCGAGATTTTCCTGCTGGCGGAAACGCTGCGCCGCGACGGCGTCCACTTTCTGTCCGCCCGGCCGGAGGCGCTCAGCGTCCGCGACGGCAAGCTGCGGCTGGACGGCCGGACGGTGAACCGCTGCATCCTGGAAATGGATCGCAGCGAGCTGCCGCTGCTGCCGGACCGGGTGCTGGACCAGCTGCTGGACGGCGGCGCGTATTTCAACGACATCCGCACGCTGATTCTGGTGCACGACAAGCGGGTGCTGGCGGTCCTGAATCGCGAGGACATCATGCGGGACTGCCTGGACGCCGACGATTACGCGGCCTTGCGCCCCTTTCTGATCCCCTCCTTCGCGCCGGCCTCGCGGGACGAGGCCGAGGCCCTGCTGGCGCGCGCCGGCGACTTCATCGCCAAACCCAGCAGCGGCGGCCGCGGCCTGGGCTCGCTGGTGCGCTCCGCCTGCGGCGAAACCGCCTGGCGCGAACTGGTGCTGGGGCAATGGCCGCAATACATGTTCCAGGACTACATCGAGCAAAGCGAGTTCGTGGACCCGGAAAGCCGGCAGCGCATCCGGCTGGTGGGCATGCAGCTGTGCCGCGACGCGGAAAGCTACGGCCCCGGCGTGTTTCGCGGCTCGGACGAGTTGATCATCAATCTGCACCAGCGCCGCGGCAAGCTGTACTCCGCCGCCGCGACGGCCTGAACCGGTTTCGCGCACAGGGGCTTCATGCGGCATTCCGTCATTATTCCGCTGTACAACAAACGCGCCTACATCGGCGAGACCATCGCCTCGCTGGCGGCGCAGGAAAAGGCGCCGCACGAGATCATCATCGTCGACGACGCCAGCACCGACGACGGCGCGGAGGCGGCCGAGCAGGCCTTGCGCCACCACGCCCAGGATTTGAGCCGTACCCGCAGCGTGCTGCTGCGGCTGCCGCGCAACAGCGGCCCCGGCGCGGCGCGCAACGCCGGCCTGGCGCGGGCCGGCGGCGAACTGGTGAGCTTCCTGGACGCCGACGACTGCTACCGGCCGGACTGCCTGCGCTTGCTGGAGCAGAAAATGAACGAGCACCGGCTGGACCTGGCGGTGCTGGGCTACGACAGCGCGCCGCCTGAGGAACGCTTCCCGCAGCTGGACGCCTTGCGCGCCGAACTGGAGCCTTTGGAGGACGAAGCCTTCCTGCTGCCCCGCCCGCTGCGCACCGCCGGCCACCCGGACTTCTTCATGGGCCGGGCCAGCAATGTGGCCGCGCGGCGGCAATGGCTGCTGACGCAGCGCTATGTGGCCGGCGCGCGGCTGAACGAGGGCATCGATTTCTGGTATCGGGTGCTGAAAGAGATCGTCGCGCACGGCGGACGCGCCGGCCTGCTGTCCGCGCCGCTGATCCGCTTCCGCATTCTGGCGGACAGCCTGTCGCACCGGCCGTGCCGGGACTGGCGGCTGCTGGCCACCCCGCCACGGTGCTGCGCTACGCGGGCAGCCAGGACGCGGACGAATTGCGCCTGGCGCGCATGCTGGCGCAGCGCTGGCTGGACTACGCGCAAGAAGCGCTGCCGGACGCGGCGCAGCGGCGCGCCTTCCTGAGCCGCCACCGTCCGCTGCTGATCCAGCTGGGGCTGACGCCGATGGACGCGGCCAGGCTGCCGGCATGAAGGCGCCGCCCGCCCAGCCGCCCGCGCCGGCCCGCCAGCAGGCCTTGCTGCGCGAGTGCTTCGAACTGGCCCGCGCCCACCCCTTCTATCGAACGCTTTACCGCGGCGTGGCTTGCGCCGAAGACGCGCCGCCGCTGGAGAAGGCGACGCTGCAAGCCGCGCTGGAGACGTTTTCGCCGGAGCGGGAAGCGTCCGGCCTCTATCTGGTGCGCTCCGGCGGCAGCACCCGGGCGGCGCTGATCTTCCCGGTGGACATTGCGGAAAACCTGGCCCAGCGGCAGGCGCTGGCGGACCGGCTGCGCGCCGACGGGGTGTTCGGTCCCGCCAGCATCGCCTTGAACCTGTTCGGCTACGCCAATCTCTATCGCACCGCGGCCATCGTCGACGATGTGCTGGAACGTTGTCAGGCCACCACGCTGCCGATGAGCGCCCACGCCGCCGACGCCGACATCCTGGCCGCGGCGCGGCGATTCCGCCCCAGCCACGTGCTGGGCACCCCGTCGCGGCTGGCCTTGTTCGCCGCCCATCTGGAAGCCGCCGGCGAGCGGCTGGAGATTCCGCAGCTGCTGTACGCCGGCGAAACCCTGCACGCGTCCACGCTGGCGCGGCTGCGCGCCGCGCTGGGCGCGGCCCAGGTCTGGTCGCTGTACGGCGGCGCGGAAACCGGCATCTGGGCGTGGAGCGACGCCAGCCGCCGCCCCGGCCTGTTCCGGGTGCTGCCTCGGGTGGCGGCGGAGATTCTGCGGCCGGACGCCGCCGGTTACGGCCGCATCGCGGTCAGCAACGCCTGGCGGCGGCGCTTCCCGGTGTTCCGTTACTGCCTGGGCGACATCGGCCGCTGGGTGGAGTGCGACGGCGAACGCTGGCTGGAATTGCGCGGCCGCGACGGCCGGTCCTTCCGCCTCAATGAAACCACGTACGAGTTGGACGATTTCGCGCAACTGACCGGCGCGGAGCACGCTTTCCAGATCCAGCTGGACCGCGACCCGGCCGGCCGCGAGCGGCTGACCCTGCTCTTGGCCGAACATCTGGACGCCGGCCCGGAAGCGGCCTTGCGCGCGCGCCTGGCGGCTTTGCTGGGCCTGGCGCCGGATGACGGCGCCTTCGCGCTCGGCTTGGCCGCGCGGGCGCGATGGCGGCTGGACCCCGTCACCAGCAAGACGCCGCCCATCGTGGATTTGCGGGACTGAAGCCGCCGGCGGACCGCCGTTCCGGCCGTCCGCCGCCCTTGCCCGCCGCGCGCTTACAAGGTCTGGAAGTAGAAGCGGTAATCGCCCTGGCCGAACAACATCGACATGCTGGTCAGATTGCTGTTGGCCGGCGTGCCCACCAGGGTCAGGATGGGAATGGAATCGTGACCGTATTGGTAGGCCTGGGTCTGCGGGTTGTAGCCGAACTGGTAGAAGGTGTCCACGCTGCCCACCTTGAAGGCGTACAAGCGGTAAGTGCTGCCGTCGAACAACATCGACCAGCGGTGGAAGTCGGTGTCTCCCGGCGCGCCGGTGACGTTCAGGGTGGGAATGGAGTTGTAGCCGTACTCATAGTGGTTGGTGGAGCGGTTGAAACCGAACTGGTACAGCACCGTGGGCGCGCCCAGGCGCCGCAAATACAAGCGATAGGTACTGGTGCTGCTGTCGTAGAGCATGGACACGCTGCTGGCGTCCGCATCCGGCGGCGCGCCGGTGATCTTCAACTCCGGGATGGAGTGGAAGCCGAACTCGTACTTGGACGTGGCCGGATTGAACGCGGCCTGGTACAAGGTGTCCGCGCTGCTGCCCTTGAAGAAATACATCCGGTAATACTCGCCGTCGTTGAGCATGGTCCAGCGCGCCCAATTGGTGTCGCTGGGCATATTGGCGATCGACATATTGGGAATGGAGCCGCCATAGGCGAACTTATACGTGCTGGTGTTGGGCACATAGGCGAACTGATTGACTGATGGCATGACGCTTTCCTCCAAAGTGAGTCAGCTGCCCAGGCGCGGGCCCAAGGCCGGCGACCTCCCTACGGCAACAGCAGCTGACAAAACCCGCGCAAACGGCATGACGCCGGCGCGGCGCGCGGACTGGCGCGTTCAAGCGGGTTTTGCCAGCGGTTCTACCCCTGGCTTGAGATGATGATTGCGTGATTGCGCATGGATCTCTCCTCCCCGCGCGGCGGCGCGGGCGAACAAACAGCCACTAAGTCGTCAATCAGGGGCGGGCGCCTTGGCGCGGACGAGGCGGGGCCGATAATGGCGGCGATAGGGACTTCGACTAGCCAGTAATAGCATCTTGAAAACCGGGCGTGCCTGTACTTTCGGACTGGGTCGGCGGCTCTGGTTACAGTCGTTACATATTGCGCGCTATGCCGTCCACCGCCTCCCCCTAAAATGCACGCCATCTGACGGCGCCGCCGGCGCGCCGCCTCATCCAAGGGAAAGCAAGATCAATGAGAACAAAGGGATTCATCAGCCTGGCCCTGGCCGCCCTGCCGGCCTTGAGCCAGGCCGCCATGCCCATCGCCCAACTGAACCAGCACGCCGAGCGGATTTTCAAGGATAGCCAGGCGGTGGGCATGGTGATGGTGGTCGTCGACAAACAAGGCGGCCTGCAACGCTTTTACGGAGAAACCCGCCCGGGCAGCCGCCAGACGCCGGACGCCAATTCGCTGCTGCGCATCGCCAGCCTCAGCAAGCTGATGACCAGCGAAGTGCTGGCGGCCATGGTCCTGGACCAACGGCTCAAGCTGGACGATCCGCTGCGGAAGTTCGCGCCGGCGGGAAGCGCGCAGTCCAAGGCCCTGGCCGGCCAGCCCATCACCCTGCTCCACCTGGCCACCCACACCAGCGGCTTCCCGCGCGAACTGCCGGGCGTCAAGCCGCGCGACACGCCGGTTTTCGTCTGGCCCAATCAGCAGCAGCGCTGGCGCTGGCTGGCCAAGACCAAGGCCCGCTTCGCGCCGGGTCAGAGCGCGCAATACTCCAATCTGGCTTACGACTACCTGGCCGACGCGCTGGCCGTCGCCGCCGGCAAGCCCTATCCGGCGCTGCTGCGCGACACCGTCACCGGGCCGCTGGCCATGCGCGACACCACCTTCAGCCCCAGCCCCGCCCAATGCGCGCGCCTGCTGCGCGGCGTGGAGGCCAGCCCCTGCGTCAACACCAGCGCGGCCATAGGCAGCGGCGGCGTCTATTCCACCGCCGCCGACATGCAACGCTGGCTGCAGGACCTGGTGCGGCCGCAAAGCGAGCAGCGCAAGCGCCTGTACCAGCAAACCTTCCAGATGCGCTATCAGCGCGCCGAATTGCGCAGCCTCGCCGGCATGGACGTGCCCGGCAAGGCCGACGCGCTGGGCCTGGGCTGGGTGGCGATGCACGAACAGCCGGACACCCGGCCCTTCCTGCAAAAAACCGCCGGCGGCGGCGGCTTTTTCAGCTACGTCGCCATCGACCCCCAGCGGGGGACCGCGGTATGGGTGGCGCTGACCCGCGGCAAGCAGACCCGCTACCAGGCGATGAGCGACGGCGTGAACCAGTTGCTGCTGGCGCTGAACCGCTCCTAAGAAAGCCGCTTGCGATTCGCTGCGCGTCGCGGGGCCCGATGCGGCAGACGCCGTTTCGAAATCCCCCTATCGCCCAGGCGCATGCGGCTTGATCGGACGCAAGGCCTCGCCTCGCTCGCGGGGCCTTGAACAGACGCCAAACGGCCCTGGCGACGCGCAGACGCCATGACTCGCGCCGCTCCTTCTTTTCCCACATCCTCATCGACAAGGAGGCATCGTCATGCCCGCAATGAATCGCCGCGTCCTGCTGCTGGCCTGCGCCGCGCTATCCGCCCACGCCCTGGCCGCCGCGCCTTCGCCCCAAGCCGCCGTCGACGCGGAAATCCCGGCGCTGATGCGCAAGCACGGCATCCCCGGCATGGCGGTGGGCCTCGCCGTCGACAGCGGCGTTCAGGTTTACAACTACGGCCTCGCCTCCAAGGCCGACCATAGGCCGGTAACGCGCGCCACGCTGTTCGAGATCGGCTCGCTCAGCAAAACCTTCACCGCCGCGCTGGCCAGCTACGCCCAGGCCGAAGGCCGGCTCTCGCTGGCCGACCCCGTGACCCAGCACCTGCCGGCGCTGGCCGGCGGCGGCCTGGAACGGGTCACGCTGCTGAACCTGGGCACTCAGACCTCAGGCCTGCCCTTGTTCGTGCCGGACGACGTCGACAACGCCGGCACATTGCGGCGATTCATGCGGCGCTGGCGCCCCAGGCAGCCGGCGGGCGGGCAGCGGGTCTATTCCAATATCGGCATCGGCGTCCTGGGCCAGATCGCCGCCGCCAGCATGCGCATGCCCTACGCGGCGGCGGTGGAAGGCAGGATCTTCGCCAAGCTGGGCATGGACAGCAGCTTCGTCAACGTCCCCGCCCAGAGAATGCGCGACTACGCCCAGGGCTACGACAAGAACGACAGGCCCGCGCGGCTGACTCCGGCCCTGCTGGCGGACGAGGCCTACGGCGTCAGGTCCAGCGCCGCCGACCTGGCGCGCTTCCTCAACGCCAATATGGGCCTGCTGCCCATGGCGCCCAAGCTGCGGGCCGCGCTCGAGGACACCCATATCGGCTACTACCGCGCCGGGGTGCTGACCCAAGGCCTGATCTGGGAACAATACCCGTATCCGGTGGACCTGCCGCGGCTGCTGAGCGGCAATGCCCCGCCTACATCTATCAGGGCATGCCGGCGCAGCGCCTGGATCCGCCGCTGCCGCCGCAAACGCGGGCCTTCATCAACAAGACCGGGTCCACCAACGGCTTTTCGGCTTACGCCGCCTATATCCCGGAAAAACGACTGGGCATCGTGCTCTTGGCCAACAAGTCCTATCCGCTGGCCGAGCGAGTGAGCGCCGCCTACCGCATCCTGGCGCGGCTGGACGGCGGACTCGCGCCCGCCGCTCAACCGTGATCCCGCGCGGCCGTCGTCGCTAGCCGGCGGTCTTGAGCACAACGATGGACGCGACCAGCAGCGACAGATAGGCAAGCTTTTTATTGCTCTTTTTATCGCCCCAGAACAGGATGCCGGTCACCACCGTGCCCACCACGCCAATCCCGGTATAAGCGGCGTAAGCAATCGACATGTCTATGGTTTTCATCGCCCAGTAGAGAAGAAACAAGGAGCTGCTCAAGCCCGTCGCATACAGCGCGCAGCCCCTGACATACCGCTTCAGCGCGATGTCCCGGATCCCCACCACCACCAGAATTTCCAGCACGCCCGCCGCCAACAGATAAAGCCAGTCCATTTCAGTCTTTCACTTGCTTGAGTTGCACCACCGAAAACAGGATCACCGCAATCGCCAGCATCGCCACCGGACTGAACGGCTTGCCGAACAAGGCCACATCCAACAGATAAGCGCCTACGGTTCCGAAGATCACGAAAAACACATAGGCGGTCGACGCGCCCATTCTCTTGGTCGCCAGCACCAGCAAGGAGAAACTGCCGATGATGCAGACAATGGTCGCCAACCATTCCAATGCGCTTTCCGAGCGCTTCAAACCCGCGGCCCACAGTACTTCCAAACCGCTGGCAAACAGCAACAACACCCAGCTAAGCATCTTTAACGCCCCTTCCCCGACTCAATCATCAAAGCCCGTTCAGCCGTCGCGGCACACGCCCGGAGCCTGTTTACGCACCCTCGGGCAAGAACGGAAAAACCTTGCGGCGGCCCACTTGATAATGAGCGCGCCAAGAACGTCTTCAGCGCTCCGCCAATCGCTCGATATCTTGGAACGCGTCCCGCCACTCCTGCTCGCTCATCTCGGCCAGGCCGAAGTAGCGCAGCATGAACGCCCCTTCCACCGCCAGATAGGCCACGCGCGCGCGGCGGCCCTCCTCGGTGGCCACGTCCAGCTTGCCCAAGCGCTCGGCATGCCAGGCCCGCACCCAGTCTTTCTGGTCCTTGGACTCCAGCATGGCGCTCAGATGGCAGGCGGCGCGGGCGATCAAGGCCTCTTCCGTCGCGGTGATGCGGACATGGGTTTTGACTTGCTCGACGCTGGACAGCTGTTCGGCGGCGACGCCCGCGGTTTTCTCGAAACACGCGTCGTAGTGCTTGCCCCAGCGCTCCAACATGGCGTTGACCAGATTGCGCTTGGCGCCGAAACAGGACTGGACCCCGCCCTTGCTGATGCCCACGGCCTTGGCCACGGCGTCTATGGTGAGGGCGGCCGCCCCCTTGCGTTCTATGATCTCTTCCGCCGCGTCCAACACCTGATTGCGATCGATGGATCTGGGTTTGCTCACGATGCCTCCCGGCTCATTGAATACATACGTATGTATTCTATTGAATCCCAGGAAGTAGCGTCAAGCGCGCGATGGGCGTCGCAACTAGGCCGGCGCCAGCTCCTGAGTGAACAAGGTCTGGCCGGCCACGTCCTTCAGCCTCACCGTCATCGCGCGGCTGCGGGCGTCTATGTCCACCTGGCCGAAGAACTGCATGCCGGCCAGCGGCGACAGGTTCTGCGTCTCCGGCGCCTTCTGGTACACCACCTTGGGGCCGAACGTCATGTCCAGCGGATTGGGGCCGAAGGTGCCGGCGTTCAACGGACCGGAGACGAACTCCCAGAACGGATTGAAGTCCGCGAAGGCGGCGCGTTCCGGATGGTAATGATGGGCGGCGGTGTAATGCACGTCGGCGGTGAACCACACCACGTTGCGGATATCGCGGCGCTTGATCTCGCCCAGCAGCCAGGCCAGCTCCAGTTCGCGCCCCAGCGGCCGGCCGTGGTCGCCGTTGGCCATCGCCTCCCAGCGCGCGCTGCCGTCCGCGTTCTTGCCGTCGGCCACCTGCAGGCCCAGCGGCATGTCCGCCATCACCGCCTTCCAGACGCCCTTGGAAGCCTGCAAGCCTTCCAACAACCATTGCAGCTGCGCCCGGCCCATGAAGTTCGCGCCCGGCTCGCCCTCCCGCTGCAGATTGGCGCCGTTGGCGTCGCGATAGCTGCGCATGTCCAGCACGAAGACATCCAGCAACGGCCCCTGCGGCAGATGGCGATACACCCGCTCGTCCTCGCCGTTGCCGTGAAGCCGCAGCGGCGCGTACTCCAGAAAGGCGCGGGTGGCGCGCGCCTGCAACACGCCTATGTTTTTCTCGCGGTAACGCGGGTCGGCGGACAAGTCCTTGCCGTCGGACCAATTGTTGACCACCTCGTGGTCGTCCCATTGCCAGATCTGCGGCACCTCGGCGGCAAAGCGCCTCACATTGGCGTCCATCAGGTTGTAGCGGTAGCGGCCGCGGTATTCGTCCAGCGTCTCCGCCACCTTGCTCACTTCCGGCGTCAGCAGATTGCGCCAGATCTTGCCGCCCTCCACCGCCGTCTCGGCCGCCATCGGGCCGTCTGCGTAAATGGTGTCGCCGCAATGCACGAAGAAATCCGGCCGCTGCCGGCGCATGGTTTCGTAGATGCGCATGCCGCCCCAGTCCGGATTGATGCCGTAGCCCTGGCCGGCGGTGTCGCCGGACCAGACGAAGCGCAGATCGCGCGCCGTGTCCGCCACAGTGCGAAAGCTCCCTGTCACCGGCTCGGACCAGGCCCGCGGATGGACCGCGTCTTCAAAACGCGCTCTCACATACAGCCGCTCGCCGGCCGGCAGGCCGCTCAGATCCACGCGCGCGGTGAAGTCGCCGGCCTCGGTCGCCCAGGGGCCCCGCACCTGGCGCGGGCTGGCGAAGCGCTCACTGCGGTCCCACTCCACCACCAGGCGCGCGGTCCGGTCGGAGCGCGCCCAGACAATGGCGCGGTCCGCGCTCGCGTCGCCGATCTGGATGCCGGAATTCATCAGCGGGCGCAGACGGTCCGAGGTGACGACGGCCGGCGCGGCCAGCGCCGGCCCGGCCAGCAACAGGCCGCCTCCGGCAAGCGAGGTTTTCAAAAAACGGCGGCGATCCATGGCGTTCTCCGGTGTTGATCAAGACAGTCAAAACGCCGATCTTGCCGCGGCAAGATGACGCCAGGATGTCCCGCTAGCGGGTTTTACGTATTTCATTCGCGCGCTTGATCGCATATACCTCAAACACCCGCCGCGCGGCCCTCCGAGCCGGCCCGCAGTCAACGGGCTCCGCCAACAGGTTCAAAGGAAAGCACATGCTCTGGGACCCCGGGCCGCCCCCGCCTTTCTCCTCGCTGTTCGAGCACGCTCCGCTGGCAAGCTATCAGGCTCTCCCGGCCAAATTCCGCCTGGAATGGGGCCCCGTCTACTATCGCGGCCGCCTGGACGGCAGCGCCAAGGTGCTGATCGTGGGACAGGACCCGTCCGCCGATGAAAACCTGACGCGCCGCGCCATGGTCGGCACCGCCGGCCAGCGGGTGCAGGGCTTTTTGCGCAAGCTGGGCCTGGACCGTTCCTACGTGATCGTCAACGCCAGCCTGTACAGCATTTACGGCCAGTTCGACGCCGAGATGGCCGGCTTCATGGACCAGGCCGCGGTGCGCGCCTGGCGCAATCAATTACTGGACCAGCTCAAGCAACCCGGCCTGCAAGCGGTGATCGGCTTTGGCAAGGCGGCGGCCAAGGTGCTGGACGACTGGCCCGGCGCGGCGTCCTTCAAGGCCGCGCAGCGGCTGTTCCAGCCGCAGCACCCCACCGCGCGCTCGCCCGGCGCGCTGCTCAAATCCTGGAACCAGACCCTGGCCGCGCTGGCGCCCTTGCTGAACCCGGACCCCGGCCTTGCGCCGGACCCCACCCCCTATGAGCTGACGGGCTTTCGCGAGCAGGATCTGGCGCGGATTCCCGCCGCGGACCTGCCCTTCGGCATGCCGGCCTGGCTGGGCCAGGGCGATATGGCCACGCGGGTGATCAAGGGCCAGGCCAAACTGAAAACCCCGGCCGCCAACGCCTCCATTCTGTGGACGGCGCAGGCGGACCAGGGCTGAACCGGCGGGAGAAGCAAATGAAAAGCCTGGGATGGCTGCTGTGCGCCGCCGCGCTGTTGCCGGCCCACGCCGGGGTGACGGTGACGCCGGGCGACGACGAACACCTGGTGATACGCGGCCGCCTGGTGCTGGCGGAACAAGAGAGCGACGGCCGGCTGGTGCTGGCCGGCGACCGCATCGTCTGCGCCGGCGCGGACTGCGCCGAGCCCCCGGCGCCACCGTGCTGGACGTGAGCGAGGGCTACGTCTTTCCCGGCTTCATCGACGCCCACAACCACGTGGCCTACAACGCGCTGCCCAAGTGGACGCCGCCCAAGCTCTACCAGAACCGCGGGCAATGGCAGCGCGCCGCCGCCTACAAAACCTTCAAACGCCCCTACGATCAATTGAAGAAAAGCGGCCTGATCTGCGAAATGGTGAAATACGGCGAGGCCAAGGCGCTGATCAGCGGCGTCACCACCATACAAGGCTCGCCCGCCGGCCGCTGCCTGCAAGGGCTGATCCGCAATGCGGAGAACCCCCAGTCCGGCCTGCCGGTCTCCTCCGCCCACGTCCGCACCTTCATCCTGGACGTCGGCGGCGCGCCCAAGATCGACTGGAACGCGACCGACGCCTTCCTGATCCACGTCGCCGAAGGCGTGGACGCCGACGCGCTGGCGGAATTCTCCACGCTCAAGGCCAAGGGCCTGCTCGCCCCCGGCACCGCCGTCATCCACGGCACCGCCTTCGGCGACGAGGAGTTCCGCCAGATGGGCGCGGCGGGCAGCAAGCTGATCTGGTCCCCGCAAAGCAATCTGGCCCTGTACGGCCGCACCACCCGCGTCGACCTCGCCTTGCACCACGGCGTGCCGGTCTCGCTGGGCGTGGATTGGAACCCCACCGGCAGCGACAATCTGTTCGACGAACTGCGCGTGGCGGAAAGCGTCAACCGCCAGCAATTCCAAAGCGCGATCCGGGAACGGGACTGGGTGGCCATGATCACCCGCCACCCGGCGCGGGCGCTGGCCCTGGACGACTACATCGGCGAACTGCGCGCCGGCCTAAAAGCCGACGTCGTCATCCTGTCCAGCCGCGCCGCCGCCCCCGGCCAGGCGCTGCTGGACGCCAGGCTGCGCGACGTGGCCGCGGTGCTGGTGGGCGGCCGGCTGCTTTACGGCGACAGCGACGCGATGGCGGCGGCCGGCCGCGCCGATTGCGACGCGCTGACCGTGGACGGCGCGCCCAAACGGCTCTGCATGCAAACCGCCAAAACGCCCAAGGGCGAGCAGCGGCTGGACGACGTCCGCGCCACGCTGCGCAGGGTCTACGCCGGCGTGGCGCCGCTGGCGCCCTGAGCCCGCCGCTCAAAGTCCGCGCTCCGCGACAGCGCCGATCCGGCGGCGCGCGCCCATGCCCGCCGGTCCCCGCGGCGTCTCCGGCATGCGTGGATACGCAATGGACATTCCACTCCCTGCTTACGAGTGCATATGCTATAAAACAGCAAAATATGATTAATTCATAAACACCAAATCCGTTGATCAATGGAGCTTTGGCGCATGCAGCAAACTCCCGCCTCCGGCAACGACGCCTTCGAGTTTCTGTCCACGCTGCCGCCCAGCCGCGCGCAGCGCCGGCTGGCCCTGGCCGCCATCGTGGTGTCCATGCTGGTCTTCGTCTGCGCGCTGCCCTTCGCCAAGCTGCCCCTGCCCAAGGTGCCCGCCTTCATTCCCGCCTATCAGGCGGCGATGGCGGTCTGCGATCTGGTCACCGCGGCGCTGTTGTTCGGCCAGTACGCGATCTTGCGCGCTCGCGCCTTGCTGGCCTTGGCGACGGGCTATTTGTTCACCGCGCTGATGGCGATGGCGCATTCGCTGACCTTCCCCGGCGTGTTCGCGCCGGGCGGCCTGCTGGGCGCCGGGCCGCAGACCACGGCCTGGATGTATATGTTCTGGCACGGCGGCTTTCCGCTGATGGTGCTGGCCTACGCGCTGCTCGCTCAGCGCAACGACGGCCCCAAGCGCTTCGCCAGCGCGCTGCCGGCGGTGCTGGGCTGCGTCGCCGGCTCGCTGGCGCTGATGGCGGCGCTGACGGCGCTGGCCACGCTGGGCCACCCCTGGTTTCCCCCCATCATGCAAGGCAGCCGCTACACCCCCATCATGTTCGGCGTGGTGTCCGCGGTTTGGGGCTTCAGCGCGCTGGCGCTGCTGCTCTTGCTGCGGCGCTGGACGCGCACCTTGCTGGATGTCTGGCTGGCGGTGGTGATGACGGCCTGGCTGTGCGACATCGCCCTGTCCGCCATGCTCAACGCCAGCCGCTTCGACCTGGGCTTTTACGCCGGCCGCGGCTACGGCCTCTTGTCCGCCAGCTTCGTGCTGATCATCCTGCTGCTGGAAAACGGCCTGCTTTACGCGCGGCTGGCGGATACCGCCGGACAATTGCGCGTGGCCAAACAGCAGGCGGAAGACGCCACCCAGGCCAAATCGATGTTCCTGGCCAATATGAGCCATGAAATCCGTACGCCGATGAACGCCATCATCGGCATGTCCTATCTGGCGCTTAAAACCAAGCTGAGCGGGCAACAGCGCGACTACGTCAACAAAATCCACAACGCCGGCACCTCCCTGCTGGGCATCATCAACGACATCCTGGACTTCTCCAAGGTGGAGGCCGGCAAGCTGGAAATGGAGGCCGAACCGTTCTGGCTGGACGATGTGCTGGAGGCGGTGTCCTCGCTGGTGGCGCAAAAGGCGACGGACAAATCGCTGGAATTGCTGTTCGAAGTGGGCTCGGACGTACCCAAGGGGCTGGTGGGCGACGCCCTGCGGCTCAGCCAGGTGCTGATCAATTTGAGCAATAACGCGATCAAGTTCACGGAAAAGGGCCAAGTGGCCATCATCATCAGCCGGCTGGAACAAGTGGGCGACAAGGTCCAGCTGCGTTTCTGCGTGCACGACACCGGCATCGGCATGAGCGAGGAACAGGCGGCGCGGCTGTTCCAGCCGTTCAGCCAGGCCGACGGCTCCACCACCCGCCGTTTTGGCGGCACCGGCCTGGGCCTGACCATCGCCAAGCGGCTGGTGGAGCTGATGGGCGGCTCCATCCGGGTGGAATCCGCCCCCGGCTGGGGCAGCCTGTTCATGTTCAACGCCTGGCTGGGCGTGTCCTCCGCCGTGGACACCCGCCGCCAGGGCCTGCCCGGAGAGATCAAGGGCCTGCGCGTGCTGGTGGTGGACGACAACGCCTCGGCGCGGGACATCCTGTCCGACCAACTGCGCTCGCTGGGCTTCTACGCCCACGCCTGCGCCTCCGGGCCCGAGGCGGTGGCGGCGATCGCCCAGGCCAATCTGGACCGGCCTTTCGACGCGGTCTTCGTGGACTGGATGATGCCGGGCATGAACGGGGTGGAAACCATCTCCCAGATTCGCAGCATCAGCCGCAGCATCAAGGTGGTGCTGGCCACCGCCTTCGGCCGCGACGACGTGCGCGCCCAGGGCGAGCTGAGCGGCTGCGACGCGGTCCTGATCAAGCCCGTCAGCCTGTCCTCGCTCTACGACGTGGTGCTGGCGATGTTCGGACCGCAGCGGGACCACGGTCTGGTGACGCTGACCGAGGAATTGCCGCGGCTGGACGGCGTGCGCCTGCTCTTGGTGGAAGACAATCTGGTGAATCAGCAGATCGCCGTGGAACTGCTGGGCGACGCGGGCGCGCTGGTGACCTTGGCCAATCACGGCGGCGAAGCGCTGGCGCGTCTGGCCGCGATGGGGCCGCAAGGCTTCGACGCGGTATTGATGGATGTGCAGATGCCGGTGCTGGACGGCATCTCGGCCACCCGGCAGATCAAGGCCGATCCCCAGTTCGCCTCCTTGCCGGTGCTGGCGATGACGGCCGACGCGCTGTCTGAGGAGCGGGAGGACTGCATGAACGCCGGCATGGACGACTACATCGCCAAGCCGATAGACCCGCATACGATGTTCCAGACCCTGCTGCGCTGGGTGAAGCCGATACCGCCGGGCGCGGAGATCCACCGCGCCGCCTCGTCCGCGCTGGCGCTGCCGGACATCCCCGGCCTGGATCAACAGGCCGGCTTGAAACGCGTGGCCGGCAAGCGCGAGCTGTATCTGCACCTGCTGCGCCAATTCATCGCCGAGGAAGCGGACGCCGCCGCGCGGCTGTCCGCGGCGCTGGAAATCGGCGACTACGTCCAGGCCGAACGCACCGTGCACACGCTCAAAGGCGTCAGCGGCAATGTGGGCTGCGTGCAGTTGCAGGAGGCGGCCACCGTGCTGGAGCGGGATTTGCGCGCGCGCGGCGCCATTCATCTGGCGCCGCTGGAACAGGCGCTGGAACAGGTGATGACGGCGCTGCGCGCCGGTCTGGAAGCGGAAGACCGCTTATCCGGCGCCGGCGCGCCGACGGCGGACGCGCCGGCCGGCCCGGCGCTGCTGCAACAACTGGCCGCCCTGCTGGCCGCCAGCGACGGCGACGCGCTGGAACTGTTCCTGCAACAGACGCCGGCGCTGCGCGCCCTGTTCGGTCCCGATGAATTCGCCGACTTCGAAAAAGCGCTGAACCACTTCGATTTCGTCAACGCGCTGACACTGCTGCGCCACGCCGCGGCCGCCCAGCGCATCCCCTTGCCGGAGGACATAAGATGACGGACTCCGCCCCGGCGGCCCCGCGTCAGACCGTTCTGATCGTGGACGACACCCCGGAAAACCTCACCTTGCTGTATGGCTTGCTGAAAGACCATTATCGGACCCAAATCGCCAACAGCGGCGAGCGCGCGCTGGAGCTGCTGGAAGGCGACGCGCTGCCGGACCTGCTGCTCTTGGATGTGATGATGCCCGGCATCGGCGGCTTCGAGACTTGCCGCCAGGTCAAGGCCAACCCGCGCACCGCGCGCATCCCGGTGATCTTTCTGACCGCGATGGGCGAGAACGAGAACGAACAGGCCGGCTTCGACGCCGGCGCGGTGGATTACATCATCAAGCCCATCTCGCCGCCCATCGTGCTGGCCCGGGTCAAAACCCATCTGAGGCTCAAGGCCGCCGCCGACTTTCTGGAAGACAAGGCCGCCTTCCTGCAAACCGAAGTGGAACGCCGCATCCACGAAGTGCAAGTGGTTCAGGACGTCACCATTCTGGCGCTGGCCTCGCTGGCGGAAACCCGCGACCATGAAACCGGCAACCATCTGCGCCGGACGCAGAACTACGTGCTCGCCCTGTGCACCCAATTGCGCAATCACCCGCGCTTCCAGGCCGTGCTGGAAGAGGAGACCATCCAGGAACTGTTCAAATCCGCGCCCTTGCACGATATCGGCAAGGTGGGCATTCCGGACGACATCCTGCTCAAACCGGGCAAGCTGACGCCGGAAGAGTTCGAAATCATGAAAACCCACACCACGCTGGGACGCGACACCATCGCCGCGGCGGAGCGGCTGCTGGACTCTCCCAGCAGCTTTCTGCGCCACGCCAAGGAGATCGCCTACAGTCATCAGGAGAAATGGGACGGCAGCGGCTACCCCAGGGCCTGACCGGCGACGACATTCCGGTGTCCGCCCGGCTGATGGCGGTGGCGGACGTCTACGACGCCCTGATATCCCGCCGCGTCTACAAGCCCCC
Source organism: Chromobacterium sp. Beijing (assembly GCF_021496765.1). Lineage (NCBI taxonomy): Bacteria > Pseudomonadati > Pseudomonadota > Betaproteobacteria > Neisseriales > Chromobacteriaceae > Chromobacterium > Chromobacterium sp. Beijing. The sequence continues at coordinate 982,322 of NZ_CP053750.1, read as the reverse complement.
TTCCCCCATGAGCAGGCGGTCGCCATCATCCGCGAAGGCAGCGGCAAGCATTTCGACCCGGACATCGTCGCCGCCTTCCTGAGCATGACGGAAACCTTCCGCGCCATCGCCCTGCGCTATACCGACTAAGAACCGCCTCCCAACCAAGCGCCGCGCCAAGACCGCGCCGTATTCCGCAACAGCAATAAAAAAACAGCCCGCGCCGGATAAACGGCGAAGGCTGTTTTTACATTCCAATCAAAGCGCCATGGCCGCCATCAGCGCTTTTTCATTTGCGGGGACGCCGTTTAGGAAAGCAGAGATTTAACGGTGCTGCTGGTTTTATGCTCCACCAGCAAGGGCTCCATACTGTCTCTTTTAGTCACGTCCAGATCATGCTTGGAAATGATTTCCTTCAATTGGCAAGCCAATTCCGACATGCTGTACGAGCCCGCTTCAATATCGATCAGCAAACCGTCCACCCGGCTGCGGCTCATGCGGTTGCTTTTCCACTTACGCTCGAAGCCGCCCGCGGCGGCCAGGCTGGACAAGGCCGCGGCGATCGAGGTCAACACCGTGGAATAACCCTTCAGGTCATGCCCTTGCACCTGCAGCAAGCCGCCCACCACCACGCTGCAGAGAATCGATCCGAAAATGGCCGTATGATGGGCGAAGCTCCAAAGCCGCTGACCTTTGCTAAACCAGTTTCGCCATCTCATGGCTTCCTGCCTGAGCGCCTCTTTATCCATCATATTTCCTCCTCGCTGAGAAGTACGCATTTGCGGCCAGTCATGAAGTCAACATAGTCAATCCAACTGAAGTTGCAAATATTGACGCGTAAAAAGCCCATTAATTTGAAATGGCCCTGGCCGAATTCGACGCGTGAAGGAACAACGCTTAAAAACTGAAATTTCCCGGAAGACCCGGCGCGTCCCAGAAAAGCGGAAAGTGAAAATCCGGGACGCCCCGCTCAAAGGCGCATCGATAAATCTATCAATCTAGACCACGGTCTTGATTCCCGAAAGTCTGATTTCCCCCTTTCCGCGCGGCGACGCTTGCAAGGGAAATCCTGAATCTGTTTCAAGCGGAACCCTATGACAATCGTCGTCTCTCGCCGACGCCGCACCCTGCTCCGGCCCCCGACGGCGCTTGAATTCGTACGAAAAGCGCCGCGGAACTAGCCTTGGCCGCGCATTGTCTATATAATCTGGATTCTTATCTGGGGGCGACCTGGTTTCGACGAGGGTTGCGAAGCAGATGAGGGCATACCGGGATTTCAGTCACCCCGTAAAACACTGAGTTTATTTAGTCGCAAACGACGAAACTTACGCTCTGGCAGCCTAAGGGCTAGCTAGACACTACAACGGTTCGCAGATGGGCCGGGGGCGTCAAAACCCTGTAGTGTCACTTTACATCTGCTAGTGCTATGTCGGGTTACTTGGCATAGTGCGAAACAATAGGTAACTCGCCAAAGTCCAGCCTGTCCGTCGGCGTGGCAGCGGTTAAATCCAAATGACACGACTAAGTATGTAGAACTCACTGTAGAGGACTTTCGGACGCGGGTTCGATTCCCGCCGCCTCCACCACCACACCGCTTCATGACCCGTCATGAAGACTCAGAAACCCCGATAGCTCAAGGCTTTCGGGGTTTTTTGTCGCCTCAGCCTCCGCAAGGCGGCCCCCGCCCCGCCGCCCATCTATAATCCAGTCATCCCCATCTCCGCAAAGCGACCATGCCTCGCCTGTTGCCCAATTTGCCGGACAGTTTCCGGCTACGGCTGACCGCGCTGTTCGGCGGGCTGTTTCTCGCCTCGGCGCTGCTGGCCGCGCTCTTCCTGGATCAAGTGCTGAGCAGCCGCATCGTGCAGAACCAGGGCGTGGCCATGCATGCGCTGGCCGACAACATCGCCAAGGCCATCTCCACCAATCTGCAGGAACGCCATCGCGAAGTCTTGCTGCTGGCGCAGACGCCCGCCTACGTCCGCGCGCCGCTGGACGGCGACGACCTGCGCCAAAGCCTGGAACGCACCAAGCGGGCCTACCGCTACTACGCCTGGATTGGCATCACCGACCCGGACGGCAACATCGTTTCCGCCACCAGCGGCATGCTGCAGGGCCAAAGCGCGGCCAAGCGCCCCTGGTTTATCCACGGCCGCCAGGCTCCCTTTGTCGGCGACGTACACCAGGCCGTGCTCTTGGCCAAGCTCATGCCCTCCGCCGCGAACCATGGAGAGCCGCTGCGCTTCGTCGACTTCGCCTCGCCGATTTACGACCCCGCCGGCAAATTGCGCGGGGTGCTGGCCACGCACGCGCTCTGGGCCTGGGTGGAGGAAACGATACGGGAACGCCTGCCCGCCAAGACATCTCAGCAAGTCTTCATCATCGACAAGCGCGACAATACGCTGTCGCCCTTCGAGGCGATAGGCAAGGAGCGCCCGCCCGCGCCCCTGCCTTCCGGCCGGGATTTTCAGCTCGGCGTCTGGCCCGACGGCAAGAATTACCTGTATAGCGAGGCCTGGGTGCGCGAGGCTGGGCTGGACTGGCGCGTGGTCGTCCGACAGCCGCAAGGGCAGGCCTTGGCGGCCTTGAACCAGTTGCGCGCCAGCCTGATCCTGCTGGGCCTGGTCGCCACCTTGCTGCTGATGGTCGCCGTTTATCGGCTGGCCGCCCTGTTCAGCACACCGCTGGAACAATTGGCCGGCATCGCCCGGCGCATTGGCCAGGGAGACGAACACGCAGATTGGACGCTGCCCAGCGGCGCCCAGGAACTGCGCCAGCTGTCGCAGGCGATGCGAAGCATGGCCACCGCCCTGCTGGCCCGCAAACAGGAGCTGACCGACATCAACGCCAAGCTGGAGCAGCTCGTGGAGGAGCGCACCGAGTCCCTGCGCGAGGTCAACCACGAGCTGGTGCGCACCGCCACGCGATTGGCGCAGCAGGCGCGCAGCGACGCGCTCACCGGACTGAACAACCGCATGGCCTGCAACGAACAGCTCAGGGAAGAGCATCTGCGCTACGGACGCAGCGGCGCGCCCTACTCGGTGTTGTTGCTGGACGTCGACCACTTCAAGCGCGTCAACGATCATTTTGGACACGACGCCGGCGACCGCGTGCTATGCCACATCGCCCGACTCCTGCAAGCCACCGCCCGCCTCACAGACTTCACCGCCCGCTACGGCGGCGAAGAGTTCCTGCTGCTGCTGCCCGACACCGACGACAAAGGCGCCGCGGTGCTGGCCGAAAAAATCCGCGCCGCCGTCGAACACTCGCCGGCGCCGGACGCCGGCAAGGTCACCCTCAGCATCGGCCTGGCCATGGCCCGGCCCGCCGACGCCCAGCCTGAAACGGTGGTCAAACGCGCCGATCAGGCCCTGTACCGCGCCAAGGCCAACGGCCGCAACCAGGTTGCGCTGGACACCACGGACGGATCGCATTAAAAGTGAGCCATCGGCCCGGCCGAATCATGACAAAGAGATTCCGCCCGGCGCTGACCGCGCCCGCCACCCCCAACGCCAAGGATGTGAAGATGAAAGAGCAAATGCCGCCGCCCAAATATCAGATCAAACCTGAAACCTCAACCCCGCCCCTGCCGGCGGGCCTGTCCAAGGTGCTGGATATGCTCAGCGACGCGACGCGCGCCAAAGAGGCTGAGCCGGCGGCGGACGCAAACGCGGAAGCCGGCACCGACAAACCGCCCGCGGCGCGCTGAACGCCCGACGCGCATGAAAAATGCCGCCGGCGCAAAGCGCGGGCGGCATGCTTGAAGCGGGAAGACCGGTTTACATCGAGGCCAACACCTTGATGCCCAACAGATCCAGACCGGTTTTCAGCGTCTTGCCGGTCAAAGCGGCCAGCTGCAGACGGCTGGCGCGGACTTCACCCTCGCTCTTGAGAATGGGGCAAGCCTCGTAGAAGCGCGAGAACAGCGTGGCGATGTTGTACAGATACTGGGACAGGTAGTGCGGATAGCAACCGTCCACCACCGCCTGCAAAGTGTCTTCGAACTGAGCCAGCGCGGCGGCCAAATGCTTCTCCGCCGGCTCGGTGATGACGATGGCGGCGTTGGCGTCGTAGCCGTCGGCCTTGCGGAACACGCTCTGCACGCGAGTGTAGGCGTATTGCAGATAGGGCGCGGTATTGCCCTCGAAGGCCAGCATGGTGTCCCAGTTGAAGATGTAGTCGCTCATGCGGTTCTTGGACAGATCGGCGTACTTGACCGCGCCGATGCCCACGGCGGCGGCGATGTCGCGGCGCTCCGCTTCCGACAGATCCGGGTTCTTCTCCGTCACCAGCGCGAAGGCGCGCTCTTCCGCTTCCTGCAACAGCTCGATCAGCTTGACGGTGCCGCCGGAACGGGTCTTGAACGGCTTGCCGTCGTCGCCCATCATCACGCCGAAGCCGACATGCTCCAGCTTCATGCTCTCCGGCGCGAAGCCGGCCTTGCGGCAGATGGAGAACATCTGGGCGAAATGCTGGCTCTGGCGCGCGTCCACCACGTAGATGACGCGGTCCAGGTTCAGGGTCTTATGGCGATAACGCACCGCGCCCAGATCGGTGGTGGTGTACAGATAGCCGCCGTCCTTTTTCTGGATGATCACGCCCATGGGCTTGTCTTCCTGGGTGCGGAACTCTTCCAGGAACACCACTTGGGCGCCGTCGTCCTCGCTCAGCAGGCTGGCCGCGCGCAACTCGTCGACGATGACCGGCAGGTCGTCGTTGTACGAGGACTCGCCGCGCACGTGCTCGCGCTTGAGGCCGACGTTGAGCTTCTGGTACACCGCCTCGCAATGCTTCAGCGACACGTCGACGAACTGCTCCCACAGCTTCAGCACGTCCTGGTCGCCGCCTTGCAGCTTGACCACGTAGTCGCGGGCGCGGTTGGCGAAGTCTTCGCTTTCGTCGAAACGCACTTTAGCGTTGCGGTAGAAGGTTTCCAGGTCGGACAGCTGCAATTCGGCGTCGCCGGCGTGGCTGGTTTCCACCAGGTAGGCGGTCAGCATGCCGAACTGGGTGCCCCAGTCGCCCACGTGGTTGGCGCGCACCACGTCGTGGCCGACAAACTCCATCACTCGGGCCAGCGCGTCGCCGATGATGCTGGAACGCAGATGGCCAACGTGCATTTCCTTGGCCAGGTTGGGCGAGGAGTACTCCACCATCACGCGCTGCGGCGCAACGCGGCTGATGCCAAGCTTGTCGTCTTTCAGGGCGGCTTCGCTTCGTCGGGCAAGATATTCAGGGGCTAGATGAATATTGATGAAACCCGGGCCGGCGATTTCCACCTTGTCGGCGATGCCGGCAAGATCCAGCGCGGCGACCACTTTCTGGGCCAGTTCGCGCGGGTTGGTTTTCAGCAGTTTGGCGGCGCTCATGACGCCGTTGGCCTGATAGTCGCCGAATTCCGGCTTGGACGCCGGCTGCACCACGGCGGGCGCGTCCGGCGCGCCGGCTGCCGCCAGAGCGGCCTGCACCCGTTGATTGATGAGTTGAAGAATAGTCATTAGAGCCCCAAGAATTGCCGCGAAAACGAAAATTAGTCTTCGCTTCTGAAAAAAACTACTTGTTGATTGTATTCCCGCTTGCCATCAGGGGCAATGCTTGCAACCAAGCCGCGTCGGTAAAATAAGCCTCAAGCGGCGGCGTTTGGGATTTCCTGCCAAGATAGGGCTTAAAACCAGCGGGTTTCGCCCATGGCCGGCAGTTGGAACCTCGATGCGGGGATATTCCATTGCGCTAGCGCGGCGGCGAGATCGTCCTGTGGTTGGTCCAGCGGCTCGTCGGTCAGAATGAAGCTGCCCCAATGCACCGCCCAGGCGGCGCGCGCGCCGGTATCCAGCAGAATGCGCACCGCCTCTTCCGGATTCACATGCTGAGGATGAAGAAACCAGCGCGGCTCGTAAGCGCCTATCGGCAGCAAGGCAAGATCCGCGGCGCCGATGCGCTCGCCGATCAGCCGGAACAAGGACTCCTGATAACCAGTGTCGCCTGGATACCAGAACTGAAGCCCGTCGCCGCGCACGGCGAAGCCGCCCCACAGCGCGCGGTTTTCATCGCCCATCATCCAGCGCTTGCTCCAATGATGAGCCGGCGTCAGTTCCGCCTCCACGCCGCCCAGACGGCAACGCTGCCACCAGTCCAACTCCTGAATCCGCGACGCCGGCACGCCGGCGCGCCGCAGGGTCGCGCCCACGCCCAGCGGCGCGGCGAACTGCGGGCAGCCGGCCGGCTGGCGCGCCAGACTGCGCACGGTGTTGAAATCGAGATGATCGTAATGGTTGTGGGTGATCAGCACCAGATCGATGGCCGGCAGCTCCCGCAAAGCCATCGGCGGCGGCGACTGCCGCGCCGGCCCCGCCCACTGAAACGGAGAAGCGCGTTGCGACCAGATCGGGTCGATCAGAATGTTCTTGCCGCACAGCTGGATGAAGCTGGTGGCGTGGGCGACCCAGGTCAGCGACGGCCGGTCCCGGTTGGCGTTCAGCGCGGCCAGCTCCGGCGCCTGGCGCGGGATGCGCTCCAGCCTGTGCTTCACCGCCGGCATGCGGCTGCGCTGCCACTCCCAGCGCAGCACGTCGGCCAGGCTTGGTTGCCGAAACGGAAACAGATTGCGGTAGCCGTCCGCCTGATGATGCGGCTGCCGCGGGTCCGGCCGGTAGACGGGCAACGGCCAGCGGTCTTGCAGCCAGGACTTCAATCGCGACATGACGTCACCATACCGAAAGAATTCCGGCATTGTCGCCGATGAAAGAGGAAAACAAAAGACGGCCGGCGCCGCCGTCTCGCCGACGGCGCCGGCCCGCCTCCCCCGCGGTCAGCCTTGGGCGAAGGCCAGCTTCATTTCGCGCTCGCGCTTGCGTTCCGCCGCGCGCATATAGAAGTTGGCGGCGATGACGCCGACGGAGACGAAGAGAATGAACAAGGTGGCCAGCGCGTTCATTTCCGGGTTCAAGCCCAGCCTCACCCGCGAGAAGATCACCATGGGCAAGGTGGTGGAGCCGGGGCCGGACAGGAAGGCGGTCAGCACCAGATCGTCCAGCGACAGCGTGAACGACAGCAGCCAGCCGGAAATCAGCGCCTGGGAGATCAGCGGCAGCGTGATCACGAAGAACACCTTCAAAGGCCGCGCCCCCAGGTCCATCGCCGCCTCTTCCAGCGACAGATTGAGCTCTCTCACCCGCGACTGCACCACGATGGCGACATAGGACACGCACAACATCACATGACCGATCCAGATGGTGAACACCCCTCGGCCCTCCGGCCAGCCAAAAGCCTGCTCCATGGCGACGAAGAGCAGCAACAGCGAGATGCCCTGAATCACTTCCGGAATCACCAGCGGCGCGTTGACCATGCCGGCGAACAAGGGAAACATGCGGAAGCGGCCAAAACGCGCCAGCACGAAACCGGCCCAGGTGCCGATCACCACCGAGGCGGTGGCGGTCATCAGGGCGATCTTGACGCTGAGCCAGGCCGCGTTGATCAACTCCTCGTCCTCCAGCAGCGCGGCGTACCACTTGGTGGAGAACCCGGACCACACTGTCACCAGCTTGGATTCGTTGAAAGAGAACAGAATCAGCAGCGCGATGGGCAGATAGAGAAAGGCGTAGCCCAGGCCCAGCACCAGGAAGGACAGCGGCTTGTTCGGCTTGATCATTTCGCGGCCTCCATATTCTTGACCTGGTAGTGCTGGAACAGCGCCATCGGCACCAGCAACAGCAGCACCATCGCGCAAGTCACCGTCGCCGCCATCGGCCAGTCCATATTGTTGAAGAACTCATCCCACATCACGCGGCCTATCATCAGCGTGTCGGAACCGCCCAGCAGCTCCGGAATCACGTACTCGCCCACCGCCGGAATGAACACCAGCAGGCTGCCGGCGATGATGCCGTTCTTGGACAGCGGCAAGGTCACCTGGACAAAGGCCTTCCACGGCTTGGCGCCCAGATCGTAGGCCGCCTCCAGCAAGCGCAGGTCCATTTTCACCAGATGGGCGTACAAGGGCATGATCATGAACGGCAGGTAGGAGAACACCATGCCGATATACACCGCCCAATTGGTGTGATACAGCCTCAGCGGCGTGTCGATCACCCCCAGCCACAACAGGAACTGATTAAGAAAGCCGTCGTTCTTCAAAATGCCAATCCAGGCGTAAACCCGGATCAGGTAAGAGGTCCAGAACGGCAGAATCACCAGCATCATCAGGGTGTCGCGCGCGCGGTCTGAAGCCCGGGCGATGTAATAAGCCATCGGATAGCCGATCAACAGACAGAGCAGCGTGGAGACGAAGGCCATCTTCACCGAACTGATATAGGTGGCGAAGTACAAGTCGTCGCTCAACATGAACTTGTAGTGGCTGATGTTCAGCGCGATGGAGAAGACGTCGTCTTCCAGCTTGGTGAGCGGGGTGTAAGGCGGGATGCCCAGTTGCTGCTGCGAGAAACTGATGCCCACCACCAGCAGGAAGGGCAGCAGGAAAAACACGAACAGGAAGATGAACGGGATGCCGATGACGGTGGTCCGTCCGCTGGGCAACCATTGTTTTAATTTTAAACTTTTCATGTCAGCACCACGTGGCCGGCGCGTTCCGGCTTGGCTTGCATTGCTTGTCTTGCCGGCGGCCCCTCCCATCTGACGCGGGCGGTGGCTGGGCGGCTTCCTCTTGATCTCTCCTCGGAGTCCGGTCCGGCCCGCTGCTCGCTAGGCCGGAAAGCCGGCTCCAGACCACCCACAGCCGACGGCTGGATGGCCCGGGACTATTCTCCACGCTGCGCCGGACGCGGCCGCCCGCGGGCCGCGCGGCGCGGGCCCGGGGTGGCGGATCGGCATGGGTTCGTCAGGTCCGGTCTTGCGCTCAATGACCGGTCTTAAGCTGTGTCCACAGCCGGTTTTGCAGGCGCATGATGTCCGCCGGCAAGGGCTTGAGCAGGAACAGCGTCTTCACCACCGCCTCCGGCGGATACACCGCCGGATCGTTGGCGATTTCCGGCTTCACGAATTTGCGCGCGGCGGCGTTGGCGGTGGGATAGAACACTTCATTGGTGATCGCGGCGTTGACTTCCGGCGACTGGATGTAATTGATCCATTTGTGCGCCGCCTCCGGATGCGGCGCGTCCTTGGGCACCACCATCACGTCGAACCAGAGCGGCGCGCCGCTCTTGGGGATCACATAAGCCAGCTGGTAAGGCCGCTTGGCCTCGCGGGCGCGGTGCTTGGCGATATTGATGTCGCCGGAGAAGCCCAGCGCCAGGCAGATGTCGCCGTTGGCCAGGTCGTTGATGTAGCCCGAGGAGTTGAACTGAGTGATGTAGGGCCGGATTTTCCTCAGCGCGGCGAAGGCGGCCTGGTAGTCGGCGGGGTTCTTGCTGTTCGGGTCCTTGCCCAGATGGTGCAAGGCGACGGCGAACACGTCGTTGGCCTGGTCCAGCACCGACACGCCGCAGCCTTTCAGCTTGGACACGTATTTGGGATCGAACAGGATGTCCCAGCTGTCCAGCGGCGTATCCTTGCCCAGCGCCGCCTTGACCTTGTTCAGGTTATAGCCCAGGCCGTCGGTGCCGTAGGCCCAGGGCACGCCGTGGGCGTTGCCCGGGTCCGCGTCGACGATCTTGGCCATCAAAGCCTTGTCCAGATTGGCCAGATTGGGCAGCTTGGATTTGTCCAGCTTCTGATAGATGCCGGCCTCGATCTGCTTGGCCATGAAGTTGGACGTGGGCGCCACGACGTCGTAACCGGCGCGCCCGGTCAGCATCTTGGCCTGCAAGGTGTCGTCGCTGTCGTAAACGTCGTACTTGACCTTGATGCCGCTCTGTTTTTCAAACCCGGGGATGGTGGACTTGGCGATGTAGTCCGACCAGTTGTACACGTTCAGCGCCTTGTCTTCCGCCTGCGCGCCCATCGCGGGGAGCAGCAGCAGCGAACAACACAGATTGCGAACCAGCTTCTTCATGACAGGTTTCCTCAATGGAACGACCGCAGCCGGCGTAGGCGCGGCCTGACCGACGACAAGTTCAGCGCCGCCCTCCTCGCCCGTTGCCGGGCCATGACGCCGCTCCCTCTCCCTTGGCGGCGGAAGCCGCCCAAGGCCCAAGGCGATGCCTGCGCGCCGAAACGCCGTTGCCGGCGACTGCCGACGACACGCGCCGCATTGCCAACTTACACTGCATCGCGCGAGATTCCAGCTGTCCGTTCGCTACGATTTGTAAGAGCCGGCCCGCAAGCCGCCGCGCATCGGGATGAGGCGCGCGGCTCGCGAGCGCTCCCGAGATCGCGGACAACTTCCACGCGCCTGCTCCAAGCGACAAGGTGCCAAGGGTCATTATGGCCCGCGCGCCGTCGAAACGACGACGCGCGGACAAGGGAAACCTGTGCGGAAAACCGGCTGGCGCCGCCCCCAACAGGCTGCGGCCGGCCTCCATCGTCTCCTCTTCTTTCTCATCTCTCCGCGTCCAGTGTGTGTTTAATAAAATTCACACATCTATCTGTAACGCCATTACTTTTTAACCATGTTTTTAGAGCTGCGCAACTTTTATCGATGCTGCCGCGCAAAAAAATAAACACGATTACCACAGACTGTGCTCGTCACGTTAACTATGTTCAACATTCAACAGCCCGTTTCCCAAGCTGGCGGCCATGAAAAACGGGCGGCCGCAATGGCCGCCCGCTTAGGCGAAAATCCGCGTCGACGCGCTTCAGAACAGCCGCGCCAGCAAGGCCTTTTCCTTGCCATGCATGCCGGGGATCTTGACCTGCATGCCGTTGCCGGCCGCCACTTCCACCGGCTGGTCCTTGCGCGTCATCTGCGCCAGCTCGATGATCTGATTGCCGCTGGGGTGGATCACTTCGATGCGATCGCCCACCGCGAAGCGGTTCTTCACCTCGATCAGCGCCCAGCCGTCGGCGTCCACCGACAGCACGTCGCCGACGTACTGGCTCTGCTTGGCCTTGGAATGGCCGGTGAGGTAGTTCTGGTATTCCTGGGTCTGGTGACGCTCCAGGAAGCCCGGGGTGTAGCCGCGGTTGGCGAGGCCGTCCAGCTCGGCCAGCAGGCCGAGGTCGAACGGGCGGCCGGCCACGGCGTCGTCGATCGCCTTGCGGTAGACCTGGGCCGCGCGCGCCACGTAGTACAAGCTCTTGGTGCGGCCCTCGATCTTCAGCGAATCCACGCCGATTTTGGCCAGCTTCTCCACCTGCTCCACCGCGCGCAGGTCCTTGGAGTTCATGATGTAGGTGCCGTGCTCGTCTTCGATGATGGGCATCAGTTCGCCGGGACGGCTGCCTTCTTCGATCAGATAGGTCTTGTCCGCCAGCGGATGGCGCTCGGCGCCGCCGCAGGAGGCGAAACTCTGATTGGCCTCTTCCAGCGCCTTGTTGAAGTCGAACTGGATGGTCTGCACATCGCCGGCGTCGTCGCCCTGAGTGTCGTGCACCTTGTAATCCCAGCGGCAGGCGTTGGTACAGGTGCCCTGGTTCGGATCGCGGTGATTGAAGTAGCCGGACAGCAGGCAGCGGCCGGAGTAAGCGATGCACAGCGCGCCGTGCACGAAGACTTCCAGCTCGATGTCCGGGCATTGCTGGCGGATTTCGGCGATCTCGTCCAGGCTCAGTTCGCGCGACAGAATGATGCGCGACACGCCCAGCTTCTGCCAGAACTTGACGCCCATGTAATTGACGGTATTGGCCTGCACCGACAAATGGATGGGCACTTCCGGCCATTTTTCGCGCACCATCATGATCAGGCCGGGATCGGCCATGATCAGCGCGTCCGGCTTCATCGCGATCACCGGCTCCATATCGGCCATATAGGTCTTGATCTTGCTGTTGTGCGGCAAGAGGTTGCTGGCGACGAAGAACAGTTTGCCGCGCGCGTGGGCTTCGTCTATGCCCTGCTTCAGCTCTTCCAGCTTGAAGTCGTTGTTGCGGGCGCGCAGGCTGTAGCGCGGCTGGCCGGCGTAGACGGCGTCGGCGCCGAAGTCGTAGGCGGCGCGCATCTTGTCCAGCGTGCCGGCCGGCAACAGAAGTTCTGGTGCTTTCATTGTTTATTCTGTGGGTTCGTTGAGCGGTGGGCTCAGTGCAGCAGACAGGACATCGGCAGCGGCTCGCGGTCCGGCTCGACAAAGCCTTTGCGCGCCGAATCGTCGTCCAGGCGCTCTGAAGAATAGTGTTGCAGAATCACGGCGCGGGGGTCGGCCAGCATGTCCGGGCAGTGGCTGGCGAACGCCTCCCAATCGTCCAGCAACTGCGGCTGGCTGGCCATCCGGCTGTACAAAATCACCAGGATGGCCATGGTCAGGGTGTGGTGGTACTTCATCGCCGCGCCGTTCACCATGGCGAAACGGGACAGCGCGCGCGCGCAGCGGGCGGCGGCTTCCGGCGCCGGGTATTGGCGGCGGTAGGCCCAGGCGGCGTACAGGTGCGCGCGGTGGTTGAAGTCGGATGCAGGCAGCGCGTTGGTTTCCAATTGGCGCAGGAATGCCTGATGGTCCATGACTCGGTTTCTCCGAAAATTCCAAAAAGCAAAGGCTCCACCCAATGTGGAGCCCTGACCCTTATCGATACGGGGGCGATTATGCGCGGCCTGCCGGTGGCAGTCAAGTCCGCGCGCCGTCCGCAAGCAACACTTTAAGCCGCTGTTTTAAAAATCCTTTTCCGGTTTAAGGTCTTTTCGCCAATGCCAACAAAGCGCTGAACTGGCAGATCAGGGCCAGCAGCATCGCCAGCGGACACAGAATGGCCAGCAAGGGGCCGGGGCCGCCGTCCAGGCCGCGCCACAGCGCCGAGCTGAGCGCAAAGACCAAGGTGCTGAGCAGCAGCACCGTCATGGCGAAGCGCCGCTGCCTTTGCATCTTCTTAAACAAATTCAATAGCATGTTTCATCGTTCCAGGTGAGGCCGCCGGCATTCTAGCCGGCTGGAGCTGTGTCGTCTTCGCACAAGGCGCGCAGCGCTTCCAGCTCCTTGGCTGAAAACCCCGCCCGCTCGCGGGCGGCCAGATTATAGGCCCCGCGGTAAAGCTGGACATCGTGGCGCCGCAGCAGTTCCTGAAAACAGGCCTCTGGCTCCAGCCCCCGCTGCCGGCACAGCCGGCCGAACCAGGCGTTGCCGATGCGCACATGCCCCACTTCCTCGCGCAGGATGATGTCCAGCACCGCCACGCTCGCGTGATCGCCAATGCCGGCCAGCCGCCGCTGAATGCCCGGCGTCACGTCCAGACCACGCGCCTCCAACACCCTGGGCACCAGGGCCATCCGCGCCAGCGGATCGTAATCGGTCTTGCAGCTCATCGCCCACAAACCGTTGTGAGCGGGGAAATCGCCGTAGTCGTGGCCCAGCTCCCGCAGACGCCGCAGCAGGAGGGAGAAGTGGCGCGCTTCTTCCGCGGCGACTTGCAACCAGTCGCTGACGAAGGCGTCCGGCATCTCGCGGAAGCGCCAAGCGGCGTCCAGCGCCAGGTTGACCGCGTTGAATTCGATATGGGCGATGGCGTGGAGCAGCGCGGCGTGCCCCTGCCGGGAGGACAGGCTGCGCTTGGGCACCTTGGACGGATGGACCAGTTCCGGCAGCGGCGGCCGTCCGGCCTCCGGCAAAGAATAGGCCGGCGGCGCGTCCGCGCGGCGCGGCAACGCGTCTAAACGCCAGCCGTGCAAGACCGCCGTCGCCAGCGTCATCTTGCGCTCGACGTCGTCGCACAGCAGCGCCGCTTCCAACTGCGGGTAAAGAGATGTCGACTCGCTCATGGCCGGGTATTTTAGCCGATCTCGCCTCGCCTCAGAACCTGTTCAAAGCCTAGCGGCCTGCGACAAAGCAAGCGGTTTCGCTCATGCGGCGCATGGGCATTTCAATGCCCGGCTCCCCCGCCGCGTCGTCGGCGCGCTGCGGACTTTGAACCGTACCTCAGGCCGGATTGGTTTCATTCTGCCTGGCCAGCCAGGCCTCGAACTCGGCCAGCGCGGCGTCGAAAGCCGGCATCAAGGCCGCCACCTGCTCCATCGCCTGGGCCTTGCCGGCCTTTTCCACCGCTTCGGCCGCCTCGCCCAAGGCCTTGATGCCCACCATGCGGCTGGCGCCCTTGACCCGGTGGGCGGCGAAGCTGACGCGGTCGCTGGAGCCTTCCTCGATGGCGCTGCGCAGTTCGGCCACGTCCTCGGCGTTGCCTTGCTGGAAGTCGCGCAGGATTTCCAACTCCACTTGCAGCTCGCCGTTGCTGTACACCTGCAGCACGGAGCGGTCCACCGGCCCGTCTTCCGGCCCGCCCTCAGGTTCGGCCGCGGCGGGCGGCGCCGCCGTTTTTGCCCCGGCCTCCGCCGTCGTCCACTTTTGCAGCGCGGCGGACAGCTCCGCAATCGACAGCGGCTTGGTCAGAAAATCGTCCATGCCGGCTTCCCGGGTCTTGTCCAGCTCCTCCTTGGCGGCGTTGGCGGTGCAGGCGACGATGGGAATACGGCTTCCTTCCGCTTCCTCCTGTTCGCGCGCGCGCACCAGCCGCGCCAGCTGATAACCGTCTATGCCCGGCATATGGCAATCGGTCAGGATCATCGAGTAGCGGCCGGACTGCCATTTGGCGAAAGCCTGCTCGCCGTCCTCCGCCCATTCCGCCGCATAGCCCAGCTTTTCCAGCTGCTTGAGGGTGAGCTTGCGGTTGGTGGGATTGTCCTCGGCGAACAAGATGGGCAGCGCGCTCCGCTCCGGCGACGGCGCCGCGGTTTCGACCTCCTCTTCGCGCGGCGTCTCCGCCGGCACGTGGACCTGGGGCAGGCTGACCGGGGCCACCACTTGCTCCGACCACTCCGCCTCCAGCAGCAAACGCGCGCAACTGCCCTGGCCCAGCTCGCTCTCCAGTTCCACATGACCGCCCATCAAGCCGGCCAGCCGCCGGCAAATGGCCAGGCCCAGGCCGGTGCCGCCAAACCGCCGGGTGGTGTCGGAGTCCGCCTGGGTGAAGGGCTGGAACAGCCTGGACAAGCTATCCTCGGACATGCCGATGCCGCTGTCCTCCACCTCGAAGCTGAGCGACTGGTAATTGGCCATGGTGCTGAGCACTTTGACGCGTATGGTCACGCCGCCCTGAGCGGTGAACTTGATCGCGTTGCTGATGAAGTTCTGCAAAATCTGCCGGACGCGCAAGGGGTCCAGCACCAGCGTCGGCGCCAGTTGCTCATCCACTTCCAACTGGAAGTCCAGCCCCTTCTTATAAGCGTTTTCCTGATACAGGCTGCGGATGCTCTCCAGAAACGGCCGCGTCGCCGTCGGCGCGGTGACGATCTCCAGCTTGTCGGCCTCGATCTTGGAGAAATCCAGGATGTCGTCGATCAGCCGCAGCAGCGTGTGCGCGGAATCGTGTATCGTCGCCACCGCGTCCCGCTGCTCGCCGTCCAGCCGGGTCATGTTCAACAGTTCCAACATGCCCAGCACCCCGTTCATCGGCGTGCGGATCTCGTGGCTCATGGTGGCGAGGAAGGCGCTCTTGGCGCGGTTGGCGGCATTGGCCTGGTCCCGCGCCATGCGCAGTTCGAATTCGGCCATCTTGCGTTCCGTGATGTCCAGGCAAGCCAGGATCATCACGCCCTCCACCGTTTCCGTCGCCACCATCTGGCCTTCGAACAAGACCCAGATCGGGAGGCCCGCGCCGGTCAGGCATTCCAGTTCGCAGTGGATGCGGGTGCCCTGACGCATTTGCTGCAAGTGCTCGGTCAACTCTATCCAGCCTTGATCCGACGCCATCAGCTCCATCAAATGCATGCCCACCAGGCCGTAATCGCCCACGTCGAAAATCATCTCCGCCGTCTGGTTGGAACGGGAAATCTGCAATTGCTCGTTCAGTCTCAGCAAACCCACCGGAGACGAGGCGAACACCGCCTCCTCTTCCTGCAACACGGTGCGTAACTGCGCCTCCGACACCTTGCGCCGCGCTTCCTCATCGTAAAAGCCCAGGATATTGGCGTAGGCGCCGATCAGCGGCTGCATGCCCACGCCCAGACGGAACACGTCCGGCTGCTGCATGCACACCGCCGCGGCGACATCGCCGCCCAGCATCACCGGCAGGGAAATCCAGGTGGAGCGCTCGCTCAGCAGCTGGAACAATTGGCTGAGCGGAGCCGCCGCGTGGGTGACTTCCTGCAGCGACGGCAATTCCGGCGGCCAGCTGCCGGCCTGCAAACGCAGGGATTGCCCGCATTCGTCCAGCGGCGACCAGGCCACCAACAGGCATTCGCGGGCGCCGGTGTGGTGGCAGAACACGCGGTGCAGCTCCTCGAACACCTTGTCGCGCGGCTCCCGCGCCAGCAACATGCCCTCCACCACCGAAATCGCCGACAACAGTTCCACGCTGCGCTCCAGCGAGGTTTCGGCCTGCCGTCTTTGTTGCTCGTTGCGCACCGTCAGCATGCGCCAGCCGTGGTCTCGGCTATTGCTGAACTGACTGAGCGAGATCGCCACGTAGAAGCGTTCGCCGTTGGCGGGCAAGCCTTCTCCGGCCAAGGCCACGGTTTCCTGATCGTTCAAGGCCTGGGTCAGATGCGCGGCGCCGCCCGGCACCTCCAGCAAGCTATAGGCCGACATGCCGTGCAAGGCCGCTTGCGGATAGCCGAACATCTTGCCGGCCCCGGCGTTGGCGATTTCGATCCGACCGTTGCGATTGACGATCAACACCGCGTCGCCGGAGGCGTCCAGCATATGCTTCAGCGCGGACAGCGGCCGCAATACGCGGCGCACCATGTAGTACAGCAACACCAGCACCAGGCTCAGCGCCAGCACGCCGAACAAGCCGTCGCGCACCATGCGCAGCAGATAAGTGCGCCGGCTTTCGTCAATACGCTCGGCCGTCATCCGCTCCACCATGCCGAAGGTGCGCCGCAGTTCCTCATCCAGTTCCAGCAAGTTGACGCGGAAATTCGTGACCTGACGGAAAGACTGAACGCCGTCTATCTGTTCGTATTGCAGTTTGACGACCAGTTGCAGCTTCAGCGTCAAGGTGGTCAGATTGGTGAACGCGGCTTTCAAGGCGTCGTCGTGCACGCCCAGGATCACCGGGCGCAGCTGCTCCACCATGACCATGGCGGAGCTGAGCCGGAAGGCCAGATCGTCCTCGATGTCGCGGTTCATCCGGTGCCCCAGCTGCTCGCGCATGATCAGCGCCACCGCGTTGCCGCGCAATTGCCCGCCCAGCTGCCACAGGCTCTGCTTGATCATCATCAGGCTGTTGAGCGTGGGGTCGCCCTGACTGGCCAGCTGCGCCATGTCCGCGGCCAGGATGCCGCCGGCCTCGTTGCGCATCCGCGCAGTGGCCAGGTAGAGCAGATTGCTCAGCGATTCGTTTTGAAAATCCGGCTGGCTCAATATCTTTGTGGTTTCATCGCGCAGCACCTTGAAATCGTGGGCCAGATTACGCAGCCGCCCCTGGCTGGAGGCGTCCGCCCCGGTCATGACGGGAACCGACGCCAGCGCCACCACGAACTTGGCGTCGGTGTCGCGGGCAAGCTGCTTCAGTTCTTCCTGTTGTTGCGGCGTAGGCGGCGATTTTGCCGTCAGCAGCAGCCGCAGCTTGCTGCTCTCCAGGTTTTCCGCGCTGACCGCCTGATACAAGGCCGAGATGTCTCGATTGAGCTCGGCCACGTGCCGGGCTCTGCGATAGGAGTCCCAGGACTCGTCCAACAGACGCAAAATGGCCCCGGTCTGCAGCACGCCCAGCAATAAGACGATCAGGATCACCGCGCGGCGGATGGATTTGATGTGCTCCTGACGCGGCCTGGAAAACTTCATCGACGGCCGCTCAGAGCTCACGTGACGACTCGGCCTCCGTCTCGGAAACCTCCTCGACGAAGAGCCGCAAAACGCCGTAGCGGTCGCTGAAATCGCGCAGCACCGTGATCTGGTTGGCGGAGATGGCCGCGCCGCGCGGCAGCAGCAAATGGCCGTGCTTGCTGTGCAGGTCCTGAGCCAGCACCGCGCCCGCCTTCACCGTGAGCAGGCTGACCGCCATGCCCGGCGGCGCTTCGGGCAGCGCCGGCGCGTCGAACAGCCGGCCGAAAACCTTGCGGTCGTATTCGGTGCCGGTGGACACGCCGTAGTAGCTGAACGGATCAATCTCCGGCCGCTTGCGCTGCATCGCCGCCACGATGGCCTTCTCCACATCGGCCGGCTTCGGCGGCTTGACCACGAAGCCGTCTGCGTGCAACTGGCTGGCCAGCACCACATTGCTGCGGTCCGCATGGCCGGACAGGAACACAAAGGGCAGATTGGAAGGATTCATGGTGTGGCCGCAGCGCAGTTCCTTGAGCAGATCCATGCCGTTCATCGGCGCCATCTGCACATCGCACAGCACCAGGTCCACCATGCGGATATCCAGCAAGCGCATCGACGCGGTGCCGTCCGCGGTCTGGAAGATGGCGTCCGAGCGCATGCCCATGGTCTGCAAAGCCTGACTGATCAAGGAGCGCACCAGAGTCTGGTCGTCCACGACCAATATCCGCATCCGCGAGAAGTCCACCGCCGCGATACTCATCCCGCGCCCCTTCCGCCGCCGCGGTTTCCTGACTCCGCCGCAAATAGTCGCTCAATTCGTTTTCACGCACCGGCAAGGCCATATAAGCGCCTTGCACGCAGGGGCAGCCCATCTCCTGCGCCAGCGTCACATCCTCCTCCTCGTCCACCCCGCTGGCGGTGATGGCTCCCGGCGGCAAGCCGTAGATGCGCAAGAAACGCAGCGCCTGCGGGTCCGCGCCCAGCATGGCGCGTATCCATTGCAGGGATTCGATGGGGATGTTCACATGGTCGAACGGCAGCTTGAGCATATTGCTCTGGGTCAGCGAACCGCTGCCGAAATGATCGGCGATCAGCCGGAAGCCCAGATACTTGATCTTGGCGACGTTCTCGAAAGCCTGGGCCGGCGATTGCTGCCCCAGCCCCTCGGCCAGCTCGAAACCCAGCAAGCGCGGCGGCACGCCGCGCTGCTGCAACTGGGCATGGCAGTGGTCGAACAGGTTCTCGCTCTCCAGACAGGCTTTGTCTATGCGCACGTTGACGCCGCACTCCTCGCCCAGGCCTTGCTGGCGCAGGCTGGCCAACAGGCTGGCGATGCGGGCCACCAGCTCTTCCAGCACCAGGGCGGAGACCCCCTTGCGGCGCGCCAGCACATTGAAAAGACCGGCGCCCCACTCCACCCGCCCTTGCGGCCGAATCAGGGCCGTCACGTCGAAGCCGGCGAGCCGATGGCCGGGCAGGCCCAGGATGGGTTCGATCTCCAGCTTGAATTCGCCGGAGCAGACGTCGGCGAAAAAGCCCTCCACGTCCAGCTGCTGCACCTGGTAGGCGCGCTCCAGATCGTTGAACACGCTGTTGAGCGCGGTGAGAAAGGACTCCGCCGAGTACGGCTTGGACAGGAAGCGGGTGCTGCCTATGCCCAGGCTGCAAGCCATCTCGCTGATGGTGTTCAGGGTTTTGCCGTCATAGCCGGAAATAATCAGCAAGGCCGCCCGGTAGCCGAGCAAGGCCACGTGCTTGATGAAGTCGATGCCGTTCATGCCCGGCATGCCGATATCGGTGACGATCAGGTCGTAGTGGTTCTCCCCGATGCTGCGCAGCGCCTCGGCCGGGTCGCTGAACTCGTCGATGGCCACTTCGTAGCGACTAAAGAAACTGGCCTGGCGGGAAATCAGTTTCCGCAGCACCAGCTGGTCTTCAAGAATCAGAAACCGCTTGGCGGGCAAGCTCATGGGATCTCCCCTTAGCATCGCGCGCGGGCGCCCTGCCGGCTGTCCGCAACCCAATTTAGATACGACATTCGAGTAATATTGATATAGGCCGATAAGCCCTCGGCCACAACCACGGCTTGCAATCTTCGCGCGCGGCGGCGTTCCGTTTGTGCAATTGCCGTCGTCGCCATGCATAATGAGAGCATTGTCACGCCAGGAGGCACGCCATGCGGTTCCAGTCCAGCCAGCTCGGCCAAGTCGATATCGACGAGAGCACCGTCATCACCTTCCCGCGCGGCATTCCCGCGCTGGAAAACTGCACCCGCTTCAAGCTGTTCCACAACGCCACCCAGGCCCAGCCGCAGGTGTTCTGGCTGCAATCGCTGGACGACGCCGGCGTCATTTTCAGCATCACCACTCCGGAAGCGCTGGACATCCGCTATGAGATAGAGCTGGACGACGCCGAAGTGGCCGAGCTGCAATTGCAGCGGCCGCAGGATGTGGCCATTCTGCTGATGCTGAGCAATCAGGCCGATGAACAGCACCCGGCGCTGTCCACGATGAAGGCGAACATCCGCAATCCTCTGGTGATCAATCTGCAAAGCCGCACCGGCCTGCAAAAAGTGGGGCTGCAGTGCGACATCCTGCTGCATAACCGCTGATGCCGGCCCCGGCCCGCTGCGCCTGGTGCGGCGACGATCCGCTCTACGTCGCCTATCACGACGAGGAATGGGGATGTCCCGAGCGCGACGACCGCAAGCTGTTCGAGATGCTGATTCTGGAAGGCGCGCAGGCCGGCCTGTCCTGGATCACCATCCTGCGCAAGCGCGACGGCTACCGCCGCGCTTTTCACGGCTTCGACCCGGTCAAGGTGGCGGCGATGGACGACGGCGACGTTGAGCGCCTGATGCAGGACGCCGGCATCGTGCGCAACCGGCTGAAGATCCGGAGCGCCATCCGCAACGCCAAGGTGTTTCTGCAGATGCAGCGGCAACACGGCAGTTTCGCCGACTGGCTGTGGGCGCATGTGGACGGCCGGCCGATACTGCGCCGCCGCGACGACGAGCGGGTGCCCGCCAGCACCGAGCTGTCCGACCGCATCAGCAAGGCGCTGAAAAAAGCCGGCATGAACTTCGTCGGCAGCACGGTGATTTACGCCTATCTGCAGGCCTGCGGCGTGGTCAACGACCACATGTCAGCCTGCTTCCGCCACCCCGATCGCGGCTGAGCGCGCCGCCCAAAGAAAAAGCCCGGATTCCCGGGCTTTTTTTACGAGCGGGCCTGCGTTCAGGCAAAGCTCAGATGGCCGTCCCGCGCTTCCACCAGGATGGTGGATTTCGGCGGGTATTCGCCGGCCAGGATGGCCTTGGCCAACGGGTTTTCCAGTTCGGACTGGATCGCCCGCTTCAAGGGCCGCGCGCCGTAGACCGGATCGAAGCCGGCTTCGGACAGCAAGGCCAGCGCCTCCTCGCTGATCTGCAAGTCCAGATCCAGCTTGGCCAGCCGGCGCTCCAGGCTCTTGAGCTGGATGCGGGCGATGGACTTGATGTGCTGCTCGCCCAGGCCGTGGAACACCACCACCTCGTCGATGCGGTTGATGAACTCCGGCCGGAACTGGGTTTTCACCTCCGCCATCACCGCCAGCTTGATCACCTGGTAATCGTCGCTGTCCATCGCCTGAATCTGCTGGCTGCCGATATTGGACGTCATCACCACCACGGTGTTCTTGAAATCCACGGTGCGGCCCTGGCCGTCGGTCAGACGGCCGTCGTCCAGCACTTGCAGCAGGATGTTGAACACGTCCGGATGCGCTTTCTCCACCTCGTCCAGCAAGATCACGCTATACGGCTTGCGGCGCACCTGCTCGGTCAGATAGCCGCCCTCCTCGTAACCGACATAGCCCGGCGGCGCGCCGATCAAGCGGGACACCGAATGCTTCTCCATATACTCGGACATGTCGATGCGGATCAGGTGATCTTCGCTGTCGAACATAAAGCCGGCCAAGGTCTTGCACAGCTCGGTCTTGCCCACGCCGGTCGGCCCCAGGAACAGGAAGGAGCCGTAAGGCTTGTTGGGATCGGCCAGACCGGAACGGGAGCGACGGATGGCGTCGGCCACCGCGCTGACCGCCTCGTCCTGCCCCACCACGCGCTGATGCAGCACCTCCTCCATGCGCAACAGCTTGTCGCGCTCGCCTTCCAGCATCTTGGACACCGGAATGCCGGTGGCGCGGCTGACCACTTCCGCGATCTCCTCCGCCCCCACCTGGGTGCGCAGCAAACGGTTGGGCCTGGCCTGCTCGCCGGCGCCGGCCGCCTCGGCGTCCTGCAGCCGCGCCTCCAGCTGCGGCAGCTTGCCGTACTGCAGTTCCGCCAGCTTCTGCCAATCGCCCTTGCGCTTCAGGTCCTCCATCTCCACCTTGAGGCGCTCGATTTCCTCCTTGATGCTCTGCGAGCCCTGTTGCGCGGCTTTTTCCGCCTTCCAGATCTCGTCCAGGTCCGCATAGGCGCGCGACAGTTCCGCGATCTCGTCCTCGATCAGCTTCAGCCGCTTTTGCGAGGCCTCGTCGCTTTCCTTGTTCACCGCCTCGCGCTCGATCTTCAGCTGGATCAGCCGGCGGTCCAGCCTGTCCATCTCTTCCGGCTTGGAATCCAGCTCCATCTTGATGCGGCTGGCGGCCTCGTCGATCAAATCGATGGCCTTGTCCGGCAAGAAGCGGTCGGTGATGTAGCGCTGCGACAGCTCGGCGGCGGCGACGATGGCCGGGTCGGTGATGTCCACGCCATGATGGATTTCATACTTTTCCTGCAAGCCGCGCAGGATGGCGATGGTGTCCTCCACCGAGGGCTCGCCGACCAGCACTTTCTGGAAGCGGCGCTCCAGCGCCGCGTCCTTCTCGATGTAACGGCGGTACTCGTCCAGCGTGGTGGCGCCGATGCAGTGCAGTTCGCCGCGCGCCAGCGCCGGCTTCAGCATATTGCCGGCGTCCATCGCACCCTCCGCCTTGCCCGCGCCCACCAGGGTGTGGATCTCGTCGATGAAGATCAGGGTCTGGCCGTCGTCCTTGGCCAGATCGTTCAACACCGCTTTCAGCCGCTCTTCGAATTCGCCGCGAAACTTGGCGCCGGCGATCAGCGCCGCCAGATCCAACACCAGCAGGCGCTTGTTCTTCAGGCTTTCCGGCACTTCGCCGTTGACGATGCGCTGGGCCAGGCCCTCGACGATGGCGGTCTTGCCGACGCCGGGCTCACCGATCAACACCGGGTTGTTCTTGGTGCGGCGCTGCAATACCTGGATGGCGCGGCGGATCTCGTCGTCGCGGCCTATCACCGGGTCCAGCTTGCCCAGGCGCGCGCGCTCGGTCAGGTCCTGGGTGTACTTCTTCAAGGCTTCGCGCTGGCTCTCCGCGTCCTGGCTGGACACGCTTGCGCCGCCGCGCACCGCGTCGATCGCGGCCTGGATCGCCGCCGGCTGGCCACCGTGCTCTTTCAGCAACCGCGCGGCCTCGCCCTTGTCCTGGCTCAGCGCGGACAGGAACAGCTCGCTGGCGATGAATTCGTCGCCCAGCTTCATCGCCGCCTTGTCGCTCAGGTTCAGCAGATTGGCCAAATCCCGCGAGACGGTGATCTCGCCGCCATTGCCCTGCACCCGCGGCAGACGCTGCAAAGCCTGGTTCAAGCCGGCTTTCAGGCCGGGCACGTTGACGCCGGCGCGCGCCAGCAGGCCGGCGATGCCGCCGTCGGCGTCGTCCAGCATGGCCAACAGCAGATGCTGCGGCTCGATGTAAGCATGGTCTTGAGACAGGGCCAGGCTCTGGGCATCCCCCAGCGCCTGCTGGAACTTGGTCGTCAGCTTGTCGAATCGCATGGAGTGGCTCCTTCGGAAGATTGATAAACACTATCTGGGCATGGCCAGTTGCTTTTCAAGCCTCGCAATCGTCGATCTTGAACCCGATTTTCCCTCAGACGCATTTTATTTATGGCGCTGGCAAAAAATTTAATCTATGCATTAAATCAAGAGCGGAACCGGACTGGCCCAACAAGAGCCGCCCACCCAAGTCCCGAGCCGCCTGACTTGCGTAATCGCTTATCTTCCTTAAAGGGGTATCACCATGAAGCCACTCCTGGCCGCCGGCCTGCTATTGACCGCCTGTTCCCTGGCCCACGCCGACAATGATCTTTCCCTGCTGGCCTACGGCGCGTCCATACACAGCCAATGCAGCGGCAAGCGTTGCGATTTCAACGGAGAAAACCCCGGCCTCGGGCTGGAATGGGCGCCGCTGGGCAACGACGCGGACGGCCGTTGGATCGGCCGCGTCGGCTCTTATCGCGACTCCTTCCGCGAAACGGCCTGGTTCGTCGCCGGCGGCTGGCGCAAGGAATGGCAGCTGGGATCCAGCCCGCTCTACGCCGGCACCACCTTATTGGTCGGTTATCTGGACGGCTCCGGCGTCAAGCAGGTGGTCGCCTTCCCCATGCTCAGCATAGGCACTCGCAAACTGGCGCTGGAAGTGGGCTATGTGCCCAAGATGGACTACACCCCGCACAAGACGCGGGTTGCCGTCACCACCTTCAGCCTGCGCTGGACCTTTTAAGAACCTGTTCAAAGCCTGCTGCGCTTCGGCGATACGACGTTGAGAGCACCGTCGAAATGCTCATAGACCCTATGTGCATTACGCTTGCTCAGCCGTTTTCGCCTGGTATCGCCCTAGCTCGCAAGACTTTGAAATAGGCGCTAAGCCGCGCCGGCAAACTCAGCGCAGCGAACGCACCACCGAGCTGACCACGCCCCAGATCTCGACATCGGTCTCCGCCTGTAAATCGGCGTAGCCCGGCTGAGCGGCGCGCAAGCAGGCGCGATCAGGGCTCAGGTGCAGCCGGCGCACCAGGAATTCCTCGCCCGCCACCGCTACCACCACATCGTTGTGACGCGGCGGCAGCATGCGATCGACAATCAGCAAGTCGCCGTCGAAAATGCCGGCCCCGGCCATCGCGTCGCCGGCGACGCGCACGAAGAAACTGGTGTCCGGGTGCTGGATCAACAAATCGTTGAGGTTGAGCGAACGCTCGAGATAGTCGTCGGCCGGCGATGGGAAACCCGCCGCCACACTGCCGTCGAACCAAGGAATCTGGGCGTCGTCGGCGCTGGCGCGCCGCGCGCCGCCCACCCGCCCGGGCGCCAGCCGCGCCAGCTCCGTCAAGGGCCGGTCGCGGGCGGCCAGCCGCAGGCGCTCCGGACGCGCGTCTTTCACGTCGCGCCGCTCAGCGGACGATGACGCGGGCCTCGCCCGCGGCCAGGCGGCCGATCTTGGCCGCATAGCCGAAACCGGCGCGCTGGAAACGCGCCAACACCTCGTCGGCCTGCTCCGGCGCCACCGCCGCCAGCAAACCGCCGCTGGTCTGCGGGTCGGCCAAGAGCCGCAGCTGCCACTCCGGCAGCGCCGCGCCAAAATCGACGTGCTCGCCGAAACTGGCCAGATTGCGCTCGATCGCGCCCGGACCGCAGCCTTGCTCCGCGAAAGCGCGCGCCTCCTCGATCACCGGCACCGCGGCCATATCGATGTGCGCCGCCAGCTTGGCGCCCTTGCACACCTCCAGCGCATGGCCCAACAGGCCGAAACCGGTGACGTCGGTCAGCGCGTGCACGCCGTCCATGGCCGCCAGTTCCGCTCCGACGGTATTCAATTTGGTGGTTGAAGCGATCAAGGCCTGATAGCCCTTATCGTCCAGCTCCCCTTTCTTCATCGCCTGCGCCAGCACGCCCACGCCCAGGCCCTTGCCCAGGATCAGCACATCGCCGTCGCGCGCCTCGCTATTGCGCTTGAGCTGGTCCGGATGCACCACGCCCAAGGCCACCAGACCGTAGATCGGCTCGGGGGAATCGATGGAATGGCCTCCGGCGAGCGGGATGCCCGCGGCGTGGCATACCGACTCTCCGCCGGCAAGAATGTCGCGGATGGTTTCCACCGGCAACACCTTCACCGGCATGCCGACAATGGCCAAGGCCATGATGGGCGTCGCGCCCATCGCGTAAATGTCGGACAGCGCGTTGGTGGCGGCGATGCGGCCAAAGTCACGGGCGTCGTCGACGATGGGCATGAAAAAATCGGTGGTCGCCACAATGGCTTGCGAGGCGTTCAACTGATACACCGCGGCGTCGTCGCTGGTTTCCGCCCCCACCAATAGGTTGGGGAAAACCATTTTTTCCTTGGCCGTCGACAAAATGGACTCCAGCACCGCCGGGGCAATTTTGCAGCCGCAGCCGCCGCCGTGAGACAATTGCGTCAATTTGATTTCAGCCATTTGCGGACTCCGCCATATTTATGCTTTTCAAGGTCGCGAACGTATCACAGCTTGGGCAGTTTGACGAGATCATCGACGTCCGATCTCCGGCGGAATTTGCCGAAGATCATATCCCCGGCGCCATTAACTGCCCGGTTCTGGACAACGACGAGCGAATTCGCGTCGGCACGCTGTATAAACAGGTTTCCCCATTCGAAGCGCGCAAGGTCGGCGCCGCGCTGGCGGCCAAGAATATCGCCCGCCATATCGAAGAGCGCTTCGCCGATCGCCCCAAATCCTGGCGCCCGCTGATCTGCTGCTGGCGCGGCGGCCAGCGTTCCGGCTCCATGGCCCTGATCTTCGCCCAGATAGGCTGGCCTGCGCATCAGCTGGAGGGCGGCTACAAAGCCTATCGCCGCCAGGCGCTGCAATGGCTGGAGGAACTGCCCGGCCAGCTCAAGCTGCGCGTGATCTGCGGCCCCACCGGCTCCGGCAAAAGCCGCTTGCTGCAGGCGCTGGCGCGCGCCGGCCACCAGGTGCTGGATCTGGAGCAGCTGGCCAATCACCGCGGCTCGGTGCTGGGCCGTCTGCCGGACTTGCCCCAGCCGCCGCAAAAATGGTTCGATACCTTGCTGCTGCAACAGATCCGCAGCCTGGATCCCGGCCGCCCCGTCTTCATCGAATCGGAAAGCAAGAAGGTCGGCTTCGTCACCCTGCCCGACGTGCTGTACCGCCAGATGCACCAAGGCGACTGCCTGCTGATCGACGTGCCTTTGGCGGAGCGCGTGCGCTTTTTGCTGGAGGATTACGACTTCTACCTGCGAGACCCCGAAACCTTAATCCGCCAACTGGGCTTCTTGAAAGGGCTGCACTCGGGCGAACAGCTGGACGCCTGGAACCAGTTGATCCGGGCCGGGCGCTTCGACGCTCTGGTGGCGGAGCTGCTGGCCAAGCACTACGACCCGCTCTACTACCGCTCGCTGGGCAAGCATTACCCGCAGCTGGCCAAGACCGCGCCTTTGCGGCTGGACAGCCTGGCTCCGGAGCAACTGGACCTGGCCGCGGCGCGGATAGTCTGAACAGGGGCCGCGGCACCGCTCATCAGCGGCGCAAAACTGCGGTATCATCAGAACATCCTAATTCACCCGCGGCGCCGCGCCGCGCCCCGACCCCGCGCGCATGACCCCACACGCTCAACTTGACTGGCACGACGGTCAACCGGTTTCCCTCGCCTTCGGCGACGTCTACTTCTCCCGCGCTTCCGGCCTGGACGAGACCCGCCATGTCTTCCTGCGGCACAACCGTTTGGCCGAGCGCTTCGCCGAACTGCCCGCCGGCGGCCACTTCGCCATTGCCGAAACCGGCTTCGGCACCGGCCTGAACTTTCTATGCGCGTGGGAATGCTTTTTGCAATACGCGCCGGCCGATACGCGCCTGCACTTCATCAGCGCGGAGAAGTTTCCGCTGACCCCGCGCGATCTGGCCCGGGCGCTGGCGCTCTGGCCCCAGCTCGCCGGCCTGGCGCAGCAGCTGCTGGCCCAATACCAGTCCCTGCCTCCGGGCTGGCACCGCCTGCTGCTCAGCCAGGGGCGCGTCACGCTGACCTTGCTGATCGGCGATGTCCTGGAAGTGCTGCCGGAGGTGGACGCTCGCGTGGACGCCTGGTTCCTCGACGGCTTCGCCCCGTCCAAGAACCCGGACATGTGGCAAGCGGAGCTGTTCCAGACCATGGCGCGGCTCTCCGCGCCCGGCGCCACCTTCGCCACCTTCACCAGCGCCGGTTTCGTGCGTCGCGGCTTGAGCGAGGCCGGCTTCGCCGTCAGCAAGACCGCCGGCTTCGGCCATAAGCGGGAAATGAGCCACGGCCATCTGCAAACCCTGCCCGACGGCGAATGGTCGCCTCCGTGGTTCGCCCGCCCGGCGCGGCGCCACGGGGAACGCAGCGCCATCGTCATCGGCGGCGGCATCGCCGGCGCCGCCAGCGCCTACAGCCTGGCCTGCCGCGGCTGGCAGGTCACCGTGGTGGAACGCCTGCCCGAACTCGCGCGCGGCGCCTCCGGCAACCCGCAAGGCGTGCTGTACACCAAGCTGTCCCCGCACTTCACCCCGCTGACCCGCCTGATCCTGTCCGGCTACGGCTATAGCCTGCGCACGCTGAAAACCCAGCTGCCGGAGGACGACGCGCACTGGCGCGGCTGCGGCGTCTTGCAACTGGCCTACGACGCGGCCGAGGCGGAACGCCAGCAAGGGCTGGCCGCGGCCGGCTTCGGCGAAGACTTCCTGCGCCCGGTCGACGCGCGGGAAGCCAGCGAGCTGGCCGGCGTCGAGCTGCAGCACGGCGGCCTGTTCTTTCCGCAGGGCGGCTGGGTCAATCCGCCCGCCCTGGTGCGCAAGCTGGTGGAGCATCCCAATATCCAGGTCCGCACCAGCCGTACCATCGTAGAGCTGGACTACAACCCGCTGGACAAGAGCTGGGTCGCCATCGGCGATGAAGGCTCGGTGGCCATCGGTTCCGTGGTCATTCTGGCCGGCGCGGCGGAAACCGGCGCCTTCGACGCCACCCAGCATCTGCCCTTGAAAAAGATTCGCGGCCAGGTCACCGTGACGCGCGCCACCGAACACAGCGAGGCGCTGCGCACCGTGCTGTGCGGCGAAGGCTATATTTCCCCGGCCCGTTTCGGCGAACACTGCCTGGGCGCCACCTTCAAATTCAACACCGAAGATCTCGGCGTCAACCTGTTCGAGCATCAGGAAAACCTGCAGATGCTGGCGGGACTCGCGCCCAGCCTGTACCAGGCCCTGGGCGGCGAAAGCCTGCTGGACAAAGCCCTGGCCGGACGCGCCGCGCTGCGTTGCACCAGCCCGGACTATCTGCCCATCGTCGGACCGGTCGCCCACGCGCAAGGCCTGATCGACGCCTATCTGCCGCTGAGCAAGGACGCTTCCTTGAAGCTGACCGCCGCCGCGCCCTGGATAGACGGCCTCTACGTCAACACCGCCCATGGTTCGCGCGGCATGATCACCGCGCCGCTGTCGGGCGAAATACTCGCCGCCCTGCTGGAGGACGAACCGGCCCCGGTGGCCCGCAGCCTGATGCAGGCCACCCACCCCAGCCGTTTCCTGATGCGCGATCTGATGCGCAACAAAGTGCCGCGGCAAAGCTGACCCGACGGCAGCCGGGCGCGAAAAAGCCCCCGCCGCGCCAAGGCGACGGGGGCCGGGAAAACCTGGTCGTCTCAGGCGGCGGACTTGGCCGCCGTCTCCACCGCCGCGCGAATGTCCTCCGGGATGGCGACCGACTTGCCCGCCTGATAATCCACCCACACCAGCGTCACCTCGCCGCTGGCGTACACCACGCCGGGATCGTCGCGCCGATAAAAATGATGGCGCAGCTTCAAGCTGCTGCGTCCCAGTTTTTCCAGTTCGATGCTAATGTCTAGCGTGGCCGGATAGGTGATCTCCTTGCGGAACACGCAGGCGGTGCCCGCCAGCACCGGACCGCAGCCTGAGGGGTCGATGCCGTGCCCCAGGCTTTCCAGCCAATCCAGGCGGATCTGCTCCAGATAACGGAAATAGTACGTATTGTTCAGATGCCCGACGGCGTCCATATCGCCCCAACGCATCACGATGCTGCGGGTATCGATAACCGGGTAATGCTTGTCCACGCTGTTCCCCTTGAAAGACGAGCCGGCGCGGCGTCCATAGGCGCGCCGTTCACGGCCGGCGCGCCATGATTGTTTGCACTGCGTCATGATAGCGGCCAATCCCGTCCGGGTCACATAGCGTCACATAAAACACAACAAATCCAAATATCCGGCCTCGAAACAAATCGGCATACTGGTTTCCGTCAGCAGCCAGGGCTCGCAAGAGTCCTGATCTGGCATGATCAGCGCGCGGGTTCTGTTGGAAATTACCTACCCCTTCTGGCCGGCGCGTTGGTCTCCTGAGCGAAGGTGCAAATTGGGGCCCCATCTGGGGCTCTTTTTTTATGCTTCGCGCCCCCTCAGCCAGACCTGCGCGCCAATTCATTGCGCAAATGTTAAGCCCGCCCCGATTTCATCACAGCCCGTCACACAAGCCCCCAATAATCACTCTATTTGGCCCGTGCCGGCAGGCGCATACTGCGTCCATCGAATCGGCTCTCCCCCGAGGGCGGTTCGATACGATCGAAGCGCTGCCGGCTGTGGATACACGCCCACCGGCAACCGCGACGATCACCTGAGCGAAGGTGCAATTCAGAGCCCCCTGATCGGGGCTCTTTTTTTATGCTCCGTTCCCGGCGGCGCGAGCCAAGCCGGCATGCTTTCGTGTTATGCTCTGAGGGCTGGGCAAAAAAAGAGGCCGCACGGAGGCGGCCCAAACGGGGATCTCAATTCACCAAGTGTCCAAGCCAAAGCTTGGCGCACCAGAACGAAGTACAGACGGACGACGTCTACGTACACATGAACATCAAGACTCGGCAAGCGGCGTACAAGCATGAGCAGCCAACCGGGTTTTCATGCAAGCCCTGAAGCTGCATGGCTCGTATACTAGCGATTAAGCGACCGGGCAAATATAAGATTATTCTTAAAATTTTCGCGCTTTATTCCAACGCCCCTCGATAAGACTCGCCGCCTTTCTTGACAAGCGCGGCGAACGCTTTTTAAATCGCACATTTCCCGCCCTTGGGCGCATCCCTCATCTACCATCACAGGAAATCTCCATGACCATTCGAGTCAACGGCATCGAAATCACCGAAGACACGGTGCAAGCGGAACAAGCCCACTACGCTGACGCGCCGAACCCGCGCGACGCCGCCGTTCAGGAGTTGGTCCTGCGCGAACTGCTGTTGCAGAAAGCCAAGTCCCTCGGCATCGACACCGCCGACCAAGGCGCCGCCATCGGCGCCTTGCTGGAACAGGAACTGCACGTTGACGCCGTGGACGAGGCCGCATGCCTGGCCTTCTACAATCAATACCCCGAGCGCTTCAGCAGCGGCGAGTCCGCCGTGGCCAGCCACATTCTGTTCCCGCTGGGCGAAGGCCTGGCCGGCAGCCTGGCCAAAGCCAAGGCGGAAGGCGTGCTGGAAGAAATCAAGGCCAATCCGGCCCGCTTCGCCGACCTGGCCCGCGAACACTCCACCTGCCCGTCCGGCCAGCAAGGCGGCAGCCTGGGCCAGTTCGGCCGCGGCCAGATGGTGCCGGAATTCGAACAAGCGGTATTCAACACCGCCGCCGGCCAGCTCGCTCCGGACCTGGTGCAGACCCAGTTCGGCTACCACATCATCCAGGTTCAAGAGCGCCACGAGGGCGGCAAGGTGAGCTTTGAGGAAATCAAGGACCGCCTGCAGCAATACCTGAACGACATGGCCGGCAACAAGGCGATGCAGGCCTATCTGGGCCAGCTGGTCGCCGCCGCTCAGATCGAAGGCTATGCGATGCCGGCGCTGTAAGCCACGGCTCGAACCCGTACAAAACCGAGGCGCAATCGCGCCCCGGTTTTTTTACGTCCATCAGTTGCGGCCGCGCAGCGAAGCCCCCACCGGCCGCGAGAACGGGAAGCCGTCCTTGCGGTCCCAGTTGATCGACCAGCTCATGACGCCGCGAAACGACGGGTAGGCCTGACTCGGCTTGACGCTGCCGCAATTTTTCAAGGCCATCAGGCAATCCAGCGACTTGATCACGGTATCCGCGCTGACAAAGCCGGAATTGGCGGAACTGCGGCCGGAAGGTACGCCGAAAGCCACCTGATCCGGCCGCAACCCCTTGAAGCTGCCCGAAGCGCCGTAAGCCAGCGGGAAGCCCTCGATCAACATCTTGCTGCCGCCCACCAACATGTCCACGCTGCCCTCAGCCAATGCGGCGTTGGAATAAGGCGTGTTCAGCCCGCCATTGTTGTAATACTGGACATGGATCACGCTCAAATCGTCGCGCAACGCGTCGATGATGGGCAGATAAGCGCCCCAGATGCTGCCGTAGGCGACATAGCCGCCCTGGACATAGGGGTGCTCCGGCGCCATGGACAGGTAGAAACCCGCCCCCACCTTGGCCTTCAACTGCTTCACCGCGCCAATCAGATTGCCGATGATGGGCGCGCCTTGCGACACCCCGCTTTCCAAATCCAGATCGATGCCGTCGAAGCCGAATTTGACGATGATGGCGTAGAGGCTATTGACGAAATTCTGGGCTTGCGCCGGGGTGTTCAGCGTGACCGAGCCATTCTGCCCGCCCAGCGACAACACCACCTTCTTGCCCTTGGCCTGCTTGGCGCGAACATCCTGGATGAACTGAGCTTCGGAGCCTGCCTTGGGATCCAGCGCGAAGCTGAGCTTGCCGTTGCCCGCGTCGTCGGCGAAGGCCACCGCGATCACGTCCCAATCGTCGCTGACCTGGCTCAGCGGATAGGCGTCGCCGCTGGGGTTGGCGAAATTGTGCCAGTAGCCCACCAAAGCATGTTTGGCGAACGGCGCGGACGGCCCAGGAGCGGGAGACGGCGTCGGCTCCGGCGTTGGCTCCGGCGCCCCCGCGCAACTGCCTCCCGCCAGCCACAGGGTCGGCGACGCCGGAGGATTCCAGTTGGCGCCGACATGGGCGGTATGCGCCACCCGCGCGGTGTAGTTGGCCGCGGCATACGCAACCGTGTCGCCGGCCCGATAGCTGGCGCCCTCCTGCCATGCCGGGCAGATCGCCCACGCCTGCCCCGCCGCCAGCGCGCACGCGGACGCGGACGCCCGCATCACGGTTATCCAGTTCAACGACATGCGTCTTCCTCCTTGGATTGCAGCGTCCGCGTCGGCGCGCGCAGGAGACGGGAGCCAAACGGGACGTCAGCCCAGACCTTGCTGGTATTTAATTGGTATTACATTAAACCATTCATGTCAAAGGCATTTTTTGATAAACCTCTCCGACAGGTCAATTTTCTACAATACGCCCCGCCCTCGCCCGGCTACTTTGTCCGCATCGCCCCCCCCTCCAGGACACATCATGAATCAGACTATCGCCATGGCCGGTTTCGCGCTGGCCGCCTCCATCACGCCCGGCCCGGTCAATATCGTCGCGCTCAGTTGCGGCGCTCAGCATGGCGCGCGCGCCGGCATGCGCCATGTCGGCGGCGCCACCGTCGGTTTCACCCTGCTTCTGTTGCTGACCGGCCTGGGCCTGGAACAGACCCTGCGGCAATGGCCGGCGCTGACGCAGGCGCTGCAATGGGCCGGCGTGGCGTTCTTGCTCTATATGGCGTATCAATTGGCTCGCAGCGACGGCGCGCTGGACTGGGACAAAAGCGGCGTCCAACCCAGCTGGTGGCGGGGCGCGGCGATTCAATGGCTGAACCCCAAGGCCTGGGTCGCGGCGCTGGCGGGCTGCGCCGCGTTCACCTCGGGCCAAGACGCAATGGCCTTATGGCGCTTCGCCGCGCTTTACTTTCTGATTTGCTACGCCTCGGTAGCCTGCTGGGTCCTGGCCGGCGCCTGGCTCGGACAGAAACTGGCTTCGCCTGGGCGGCTGCGCCGCTTCAACCAAGCGATGGCGGTCTTGCTGGGACTAAGCGCGCTGGGCTTGTTGACCTGAGCCCGCACGGTACTGTCCCGGCGTGGCGGCCACGTACTGCTTGAAGATTTTATGCAGATGCGCTTGATCGGAGAAGCCGACGGCCTGCGCCACCTCCGCCAAGGGCAGGCCGCCGCGCATCAGCCGCCGCGCCAGCTGCACCCGCTGATTCAGCAGAAAGCCATGAGGCGTGACGCCGTAACGCCGCTTGAACGCGCGGATCAGATAGGAGGCCGACAAGTCCGCCGCCGCGCAGATCTCCTCCAAGCGCAAGGCTTGATCGCAATGCGCGGCGATATATTCCGCCGCGCGCGCCAAACGCTGATTCGATTCCGCCGCCGGCTCGACGGCCAAGCCCAATACCCGGTGCGCGCCGTCGAAGAAGGCGGTGGCCGCCGCGTCTTTCTCCAAGAGCTCCCGCCCCTCCGCGCACAGCACATCGAACAAGGCGTTGAAGCCGGAGAACAGCCGCGGGTCCCGGCTCGCCGCCTCGCCAAAGGGACGAAAGCCGCCGGCCTGGCCCTGACCCAGCCTTTGCTGCAAGCCGCCCAGCCAGCCCACATCCACATACAGCATGCGATAGGACCAGGCCTGCCCCGCCACCGGATTGCAGGCATGGATGTCGCCCGGATTCATCAACACCAAGGCGCCCTGCTCGCTGCGGCGCACCTTGCCGTTGAAGTAGTCGCAGGCGCCGGCGGTGATGACGCCCAGGGAAAACGTCTCATGCGCGTGCCTGGCGTAACAGACGCGGCGTCCGTCCGCCACTGAGCGCGCCTCGAACTGCGGCAAGGCCGCGTCGCGCCAGAAGCGATGATCGACTCTTGGCCGCGCGGGCGCGGCGGATTGCGTCGGCATGGGCTACTCTCCCTTCATCCGGTAAAACAGCATGCCCAGCCATTCCCTCAACGCGGCGTGGCACTCCTGCATCGCTCGGCCACTAGGCAGATACCAGGCGACGCCGCCGCCGTCGTAGCGGATAAAGGCGGTTGGCGCGGCGGTGACTTCCAAACCCTGACGCTGGAAAAACGGCAAGGCTCGGCGCAAATGCCAGCCCTGGCTGACCAGCGCAATCCGCTTGATCCCGGCCGCGCGCAGCAATTCGGCGGAGTAGCGGGCGTTTTCCAGCGTGGTGTTGGAGCGCGTCTCCACCCAACGGGGGACGATGCCGTATTCCTCGCGCAGAACCCGCGCCATCACAGCGCCTTCGGCTTCCCCGCCCATCGGCGCGCCGCCGGTCAGCAGTATCGGCTTGCCGCTTTGATGCGCCAGCCGCGCGGCGTAACGCAGCCGCGCCAGCGAGTCCGCGCCCGGTTCCATGCCGCCGTATTCCGGCGCGGGCTTCTTGCCGCCGGACAAGACCACGATGGCCTCCGCCCGGCTCAACGGCTCCGCGCCTATCACCGGATAGCGTTCCAGGCCCCGGTTCAGCCACATCGCCATCATCGGCGTGCTCAAGGCGTACAGGCCCGCCATGCCCAAGGTCAGCAGGCCGGCGCCCAGGCGCCGCCAGCGGCGGCGCAGCCCCAGTCCCAGCAAGATCAGCAACAACATGTTCAGCGGCGGCAGCAAGAAGGCGCCCAACACCAAATGGACCAGCGCCTGCGTGGAAATCGTGGAGATCATGGGGATGACGATGCGTGGATTGAGCGCCAGTTAAGCACGCGTCGCGCGGCAAATCAATGCCGCGGGAACCAGATGGCCGCGTAGGCGCGGCGGTAGCCGTTGGCCGGATCGTAGCCGATGCTCAGATAACTGTCGCGTATCGTCTGTTTGACCAAGAGATGCGGCTGGGTGACGTACAGGCTGGGCGGCTGGCGGGCAAAGGCGCGGTTCAGCTCATCGGCCATCTGCCAGCCATGCAAGTGCAAAGGCTCGGCGATGGTCGCCTCCTGCATCAGGCCCGCCCGAATCCGCCTCATCGCGCTCAGCGAGCCGTCGCCCAGCGAAATATTGACGACGGAGGCGTTCAGCTTGCCCAGCGGATAACCGATGGAGTCGTAATACAGATCGTTGATGCCTATGCTGTGGGTCCAGGCCTTGCCGTGGCGCCGATACAGTTCCGCCACCCGCGCCGGCAACAACTGCTGGACCTGAGCCAGCGAGATGTCTTCCACCGCCAGCACCTTGCAGCGCCGGCACGTCTGCAGCTGCCGCACCGCCTGCCGGGTTTTGGCGGTGGCGATGGCGAAACGGCTGTCGGTGAACAGCACCACGCCAACCGGGCCGCGGCTGCTGGCCGCGATGTAATCGGCGGCGGCTTGCGCCGCGGCCAAGGGGCTGGTGGAAATATTGGTGAACAGCAGTCCGGGCACCGGGCCGGGCTTGTCTCCGGCATGCCAGCCGAGCACGGGCACGCCCAGCGCGTGCAGGCCTTGAATCTGCGGCTGGAATTCCTGGGCGTCGAAACCGCCCAAAGCCACGGCGGCCGGCCGCTCCCGTTGCGCGCGCTCCAGAAACTGGAGCAAGGAATTCCACTGCCCCTGCCCATCCAGCAGCGTCACGCGCCAGCCCAGCAAACGCCCCGCCTCGGCCAGGCCCCGGTAAACCCCGACCACGCCGCCGTTGCGCAAGTCCGACGCCAAAAACCAGACGCTGCGGCCAGGCTGCGCCGCGGGCCCGCTGACGGGGCCGTCCCACTCGGTCCACTCTCGCGCCGGATTATCCCGGGCTGGCGGCGCGCCGACGCCCTTGGCCGCCGGATCGGCGGCGACCGGCTCCACGCTCAGCAGGCACAGAAGCAGTATGAGAAGGCGCAACATGGACCCACTATAGACCACGGCCGGCTCAAAGCGGCGCGCCGTCTCCCGCCAGCAACTGGCCGGCCACTTCCGCCGCCACCGCAAACAGCAGCGGCGACAGACGCTGCGCCTGCAAACCCGTTGCTCCGTGCCGGCTGATCGCCAAGCCGCTCCACGGCATGCGCTCGCCGATCAAACAAGCGGCGAGCCTGCCGCCGCCTCGCTCCGCCGCGGCCTCAATCTCCGGCAGGCGCCGACGCAGAGCCCGGCACACCTCGGCCTCGGCCACAAAGGCCAGCGCCACCCCGGCCGCCACGCGGCGGATGCGCAGGCAGAATGCGCCGATTCCCGGCGCCGTCAGCCACAGCAGCAGGTCCAGCTCGTCCCGTTCCGGCTCGGACTCGCGCTCCAGCGCGTCCTCTACGCTCAAGGTCAGCGCCGGACCGCCCCACAGCCAGAACGGCAGAGTCAGCGGCAAGGGCGGCTCGCCGGCGGCCTGCCTGAGGCCGGCCAGAGCCAGCTCCGGCAACTGCTGCAACAAGGCGCCCGGCAGATGGCTGCCGCCCGCCTGCTGGAACTGGGCCGCGGCCTGGGTCAAGCGTCCCAGCAAAGCCTGCCGCCAGGACTGCGCCAATTCGGCGGCGGCCGGCTGAGGCCTCGCCAACTTCGGCATCGCGGCCTGCTCCAGCTGCCAGGCCCGCGCCGGCGCTTCGCCGCCGCTGTCGCCATCCGGCTTTTCCATCAACAGCGACAGTTCCAGCCGCGGCTGCGTGGCCAGCACCAGTACTTTCAACACCGTTCCCGGCGTCAGCTCCGCCAGGCCTTGCGGCCATGTCGGCAGGGCCAGCTGGACGCCGTCGCCGCTCAACAGCGGACGGCCGTCCGCGGTGCGGCTCAGCACCGCTTCCCACTGCCGGCCCGGCGTCAGTTCCGCGCCCGGCTGCGCGCCGTTCGAGATCGGCGCGCTCGGCGTAACCGGGGTCGCCGCCGTGATCGCTCTGATTGAAATCGCCTTGCCCCTTCACAAAAGTCCGCTCGCATGACGCAAAAAAGCCAGCCGCGTACGCAGCTGGCTCCAGATTCGCGCCGGATCGACGCTGAATCGCGATTACTGCAGCAGGGACATCGCCAGGCTGCTCATGCTGCCGCTTTGCTTCAGCATGGAAGTGCCGGCTTGCATCAGCATTTGCTTGGAAGTCATGCTGGCGCTTTCGTTGGCGTAGTCGGTGTCCATGATGCGGCCTTTGGCGGCCAGGGTGTTGTTGTTCACGTTGGCCAGGTTGTTGTTCACGTGGTCCAGACGGTTGGCGTTGGCGCCCAGGGAGGAGCGAACCGAACCTACCGAATCCAGAGCGGCCTGGATGGTGTTGATGGTGTCGGTTTTGCCGATTTCGTCGCCCTTGGCGGCTTTGTCCAGCGCGGCTTGGCCGTCTTGCTGAGCCTTCAGCGCGGTTTCGTAAGCGGTTTTCTTGGCCGGATCGGTCGGAGCGGCGTCGTAGTCGGCTTTTGCGGTATTCGTCGCGGTCACCAGGGCCGGCATCGCATCGGTAGCGGTCTTAACGGCGGTGGCGTAAGCGGTGCCAGCGGCATCGTCCTTAAAGAAGGTCTTGGAAACACTGCCCAGCGCGTCGTTCAGCGCGGTCATGCCATCCTTCATGTTCACCGTCATGGATTCGTCGGCCGACGCGCCGATCTGGAACTTCATCTCATCGGTCAGCTTGCCGCCTTGCAGCAGTTTCTCGCCGCCGAAGGAGGTGTTCTTCATGATGTTGGTCAGTTCCTTGCCCAGTTCGGCGAATTCGGACTGCATCGCGCTCTTGTCGGCTTTGGTGGAGGTGGCGTTGGCGCCTTCGGTGGACAGGTCCTTCATGCGCTGCAGGATGTTGGACACTTCGTTCAGCGCGCCTTCGGCGGTTTGCAGCATGGAGATGCCGTTCTGCGCGTTTTTCATCGCCACTTGCATACCGCGGCTTTGCGCGTCCAGACGGGTAGCGATCTGCAGGCCGGCGGCGTCGTCCATTGCGGAGTTGATGCGGAAGCCGGTGCCCAGACGGGTCATCGAGGTGGACAGCGCGGTTTGGGTGCCGGTCAGGTTGGACTTGGTGTTCAGTGCGGCGATATTGGTGTGCAGGCTCAGCATAGCTTTTGCTCCAGAAGTCAGGTTGGTTGGTCCGGCATTGCTGCCGTCACCATCACAAGGCGGCCGTCTACTGACAAACTTAAGCCCGCCCGGAACGTGAAAAATCACATCGCCGCCTTGCCTCGCCTCCTCGCCCCTGAGCATGCCGCGCCCTCAAGCCAGTAGCCGCCGGCCTCGCAACTTGCTATCGTCGGTCCGTTCGCCGTTTCAAAGCGCCGCAGGAGCCCGCATGGCACTATCCTTTTCCGAACTGATCGGCCAGTACTGGTCCACCCCCAAGTGGGAAGTCAATCTGCTGATCACGCTGAACCTATTGGGCGGCCTGTTGCTGGGTTGTCTGGTGGGTTACGAGCGCTGGTTCA
Organism: Chromobacterium sp. Beijing; assembly: GCF_021496765.1. Lineage (NCBI taxonomy): Bacteria > Pseudomonadati > Pseudomonadota > Betaproteobacteria > Neisseriales > Chromobacteriaceae > Chromobacterium > Chromobacterium sp. Beijing. The sequence goes on along the minus strand of NZ_CP053750.1, from coordinate 943,615 downwards.
ACGGCCGCGCCGCCGGCATGCGCACCTACGGCCTGGTGTCCATGGCCTCCGCCGCGGCCATCAGCATCGTCGGTTACTCCGGCTACTGGTACGGCGGCCTCTATCCCGACATGACCCACGGCGACATGACCCGTGTGGCCCAGGGCGTGCTGACCGGCGTCGGTTTCCTCGGCGCCGGCATGATCATGAAGGAAGGGCTGAGCATCAGCGGCCTGACCTCGGCCGCCTCGATCTGGATGTCCTCGGTGATCGGCATCCTCGTCGGCGTAGGCTTCTACGCCGCGGCCATCGCCATCACCTTGCTGTGCGTGCTGTGCATGCTCTCCATCAATCAGATGGAGAACCGCTTGCCGCGCCGCTTCAGCCTGTTCATCGTCATCCGCTTCAAGCCGGAATACCAATGGACGGTGCAGACGCTCAGCGCCGGCCTGCTCCGCTTCGGCGTGCGCCTGCACGAGGACAGCATCGCGCTGAACGCCGGCCCGGACGCCACTGAGTGGAGCTTTCTGGTCTCCGCGCAAAACCGCCGCGACCTGATCAATGTCGTGGATCTGTCGCGCGAAATCATGCAGATCGACCATATCGAAACCCTCAGCATCCAGCCCGCGCGCAATTAAGGCCTATCGCCCGGCCGGCCCGCCGGCTAGGTGTTTCCACGCCATCAAGTTTCCCTCCGGATTGACGATATCAGTTCACCTACACTTCCTGTTCCGGAGTCTGCAATGCGAGTCGCGTCCATGGCGCTGTCGATGAGCAGCCAATACAGCTTCAGCCAAAGTCTCAGCGTTCAACAACAAAGCCGCACCTGGGCGCAGCTGCCCCCGTCCTCCCCTCCGACCAAACCTTCCTCCGACGTCAGCCTAAGCTCCGACGGCGTCAACGCCAGCGCCAAGGACAAGGCCTTCGCCGATGGCATGACGCCGATGCTGGGGCTGATCAAGGACATTCTGGAAAAGGTGCTGGGCGTCAAGTTCAAGGTTGTTGACGGCACTTTGCAAAGAGACGACGGCCAAGGCGAGCCATCCGCCGACTCGCGCCCCGCGCGATCCGGCCAGTCCTCTGCCCCGCAGTCGCAACAAGCGCTCGCCGGCGGCGAGTTCAAACAGACCGTCGACTACCAGGAAAGCGAAAGCCTGGCGTTTTCGGCCAAGGGCTCGATCAAGACCCAGGACGGACGCGAGTTCAATTTCGCGCTGGACGTGCAAATGAGCCGCAGCTTCGAATACCACAGCAGCAGCACGATACAGTTTGGCAACGGCAAGGCCACCGACCCGCTGATGCTCAGCCTGGGCAACGACGCCGGCAGCTTCAGCGGCGCCAGCGTCAGCTTCGATCTGCAGAGCAAGGGCCAGCAAAGCCAGCTGCCCTTCATCAACAACGGCGGCTGGCTGGCCCTGGACCGCAACGGCGACGGCAAGATCAACGACGGCAAGGAATTGTTCGGCACTCAATCGGGCAACGGCTTCGCCGATCTGGCCAAGCTGGATGGCAACGGCGACGGCGTGCTGGACGACGGCGACGCCGCGTTCGCGCAATTGAAGCTCTGGTCCGGCCGCGACGGCGACAAAGACCAGTTGATGGGCTTGAAGGAATTGGGCATCGGCGCCATCCTGCTGCCCAGCGTGGACAGCCCGTTCAGCATCAAGAACGCCGACAACCAGTCCCAGGCCGATATTCGTCGCTCCGGCGTCTACCTGACCGAAGACGGCCGCGCCGGCCGCATCAGCCAGGTGGACGTCTACGGCTGAACCCGGCCCGCGCCAACGACAAAGGCCGCTTACGCGGCCTTTGTCTTGTCCGGCGCACGCCGGATTAGGAGATATAGTTGAACAGCGAAAGCTGAGTCACCTTGTTATAGGTCAGCTGGCTGTACTTCAACGAAGTCTGCGCCAAGGTGAAGTCCGATATCGCCTGCGGCATATCCAGATCCTGCAAATCGCCGATGCTGCTGGCGTATTGCAGTTTCAGGCTGCCCCCGACATTCTGCATATTGTCGTTCTGCTGGCCGCGCGCGCCGATGGACGCCAAAGACAGCGACATCTGCTGCTGAGCCGCATCGATGGCGTTGATCGCGCTGTTCAGCTGGGTGCCGAAGTTGGCGGGCTTGGGATTCTGGCCCAGCAGAGTGTTCAGCTGGATCAGGCCGTCGAAGGCCGCGGTGGCGCTGCCGCCGGGCGTGCCGAACACCGTGCTGCCCGGATCGGAAATCGTCATCTGCTGCGAAGCGCTGATCTGCACACTGCGCTGGCCGGTATCGCCCAGATACGAAGCTGGCGGCACCGCCGACAAGCTGACCGCGAAGGGCAGCGTATCGGTCTTGTTGCCGCTGAACAGATAATTGCCGCGGCCGTCGGTGGAGTTGGCGTAAGTCGTCAACTCGGTGATGCCTTCCTGCAGCTGCTTCTGGATCGCCTGCAGCTCGGTTGGGCTCAACGCGCCGCTGCCGGCGGAAATCGCCAGGCTCTTCATGCTGGCCATCAGGTCCGACGAACTCTTGATCGCGGTTTCCGACAGCGACAGCCAGGAACTGACCGCCTGGGTGTTGTTGATGTACTGGCTGTTCTGTCCCTGCGACTGGCTGATCAGCAGAATGCGCGCCGCGGCTACCGGATCGTCGGCCGGCGTCACCACCCTTTGCTGATTGTCGATCTGCATGGTGAGCTTGTAGATGTTGGCCTGCAGGCTCTGCATATTGTTCAGGCCTGACTGATAAATATTGTTGGAGCTGATACGCATCGGTCTCTCCTTAGCCCATCAGGTTCAGAATGCTGGAGAAGGTGGTTTGCGCCACCTGTATCACCTTGCTACACGCCTGATAGGACTGTTGGTACTTGATCAGATTGGCCGCCTCCTGATCCAGGCTCACCCCGGTGACATTGGACAGGCTTTCCGTGGTCTGCTTCAAAGTAGTCTGCATGGCCGCGGACTGCAATTGCGCAGTATTGGTCTGGTTGCCCACCGAGGCCACCAACGTCGAATAATACGAACCGTAAGACTGATTGCCCATCAGCTTGAGGTTCTGCTGCGCCAGCAGCTCGCGCAAATTGGTGTTGTCGCCCGGCGGCGGCTTGGTCCCTGCCGGCGCCGGCCCCACGGTAAAGGTCTGGCCGTTGATCGGCGCGCCGGACAGCTGAAAGCTGACGCCCACGTCCACCGGCGGCACCGCCGTGGTCTGCAGTTTGAAACTATTGCTGGCGCCGCCGCCCACCGGCACCACATTGTAAGGTCCGCCGCCGTTGGGGCCGGCGATGGTGGCCGTCATCGTCGCCGGGGTGCCCGCGGCGGTGATGGTCATCCCGGTCATGCCGATGGACGGATGCGTGCCGGTGCCGGGAAAGACCGGCGGCACGCTGTTGATGCTGCCCGCGTAACCGCCCGGCAAGGTGGCCCACACGCCGCTCATGGTGACGCCGTTGCCGCCGGCGCCGCCGGTGGACACCATATTGGACGCGGTGGCCAGTTTATTGGGATCGCCCATCAGCACTTGCAGATTGCTGGCCGCATTCTGCGGATTGGCGGCGTAGCTGCTCAGATCGTTGAAGATGGGCAGGCCGGCGGCGCCGGTATTGTCCACGCCCAGCTGGTTCTGATAATTGATCGAAGCGGAAAAGTTGATCGCCATCGTGCCCAGCTGTTGCCGGGCCTGCAACAAAGGGCCGTCGCGGAAGTTCAGCAAACCGCCCAGTTGGCCGCCGGACATCAGATTGTTCGGAATCGCCGTCACCGTGCCGTTGGGATTGTTGAACACCAATTGCAAGGTGGTGGGATCGCTGGGCAGCGGCTGGGTGGCCAGGGTATTGGTCTGACCGCCGGTCACCAGAGTCTGGCCGTTGCCGACGTATACCGAGTAAGTGCCGTCCGCCTGCGGCACGGCTTTGGCGCTGACCAGCTTGTTCAATTCCAGCATGGCCTGATCGCGCTGGTCCATCAGCGTGTTGGGCTGCGCGCTCAGCTGATTGCCGCCGGTCAAGGCGGCGATTTCGGTGTTGAGGCTGGCGATCTGCGAGGCCAGCGAGTTGATGCTGTCCACCGTGCTCTTGATCTGGCCGTTGGCGCCGGACTGCAGTTGCTGCAGTTGACCGTCGACGGTAGCGAACTTGGTGCTCAGCGCCTGGGCCATATTGAGCACGGTCTGCCGGCTGGGAATGGCGTCCGGCTGCTGAGACAGCGTCTGCATCGCGCCGAAGAAATCCTGCAAGGCGGGCAGAATGGACACGTCGGTCGACGCCATCAGATTGTTGATCTGATTCAGCTGCTTGACCTGGGTGCTGTAATAGCTGCTGTTGGTCTGCGCGGTCTGCACCTGGCCGGACAGGAATTTGTCATAGGTGCGCAGCACATTGGTGACGTCCACGCCCTGCCCCAGGAAGCCGAAGCCCTGATATTGCGGCGTGCGGCCGGCCTGGGTGATGTATTGAACGTTGTACCCCGGCGTGGAGACGTTGGCGATGTTGTTGCCGGTTACCGACAAAGCCGTTTGAGCCGCATTCAGTCCGCTCACGCCGATCGAGAAAATATTGGAGCTCATGATTTACCTCTCTTTGCCTTATCGGCCCGGCGCGCCAAAACTTGACCCTGAAGTGCAAGCTCGGCCGCCGCTGCCTTGTCCTTAACTGCGCGTGGTTTGCTGCGCCAAAGTCGCCGCCACGTCCACCAGCTTGCGCGCGTAGCGCGGATCGGTGGCGTAGCCGCCGGATTGCAGCGCATGCGCGAAGCCGTACATATTCTGCCCCTGGTTCAGCGCGCTCTTGTAGCGCGGCGAATCCTTCAACAAACGGGCGTAGTCGCTGAAGGCCTCGGAATAAGAACCGTAGGCGCGGAATTTCTCCACCCGCTTCTGCGCGACGCCGCCCTCGTATTCGGTGGTCATCACGCTGACCGTGCGTCCCTGCCAATCGCCGCTGGCCTTGATGCCGAACAGATTATGGCTGTTGCTGCCGTCCGGATGGCGGATCGCCCGCTTGCCCCAGCCGCTTTCCAGCGCCGCGTGCGCGACCACGGCTTCCGGCGCCACGCCCAGCTGGGCCGCGGCCGTGCGGGCATGCGGCAGCATTTCGGCGGCGAAGTCGCGGCTGCCGCCCTTGCCGGCCGCCTCGGCCTTGGTCTGAGCCGCCGGAGCCGTCAAGCTCAACACCGCGCCGGCGGTCTGCTGCGCTTCCTGGTAGGCCTGCAGGGCCTTGGCGCCGCCGGCCGGACGCGCGGCCAATTGCGGACCGGGAGCGGCGTAAATCGTGCGCGCGCTCTTGTCGTCCGGATCGAAGTTCGACTGCTTGGCGATCTGGCGATACAGCATATCGCCCAGCCCCAGGCCGCCGTTGGAGCTCAAAGCCTGGGTCAGTTGCTGATCGTACAGGCCTTGGTAGGTGCTCAAATCGTTGGACTCGCCTTCCGAGTCGAACTTGGTCTCGCGCATGCTCTTGAGCAAGGTGCTCATCAACAAGGCCTCGAACTGCGACGCAACCTGTCTCGCCGCGCCCTTGGGGTCCTTGATCGCTTGCGCCCGCAGCTCGTTCAGCTGGTTCGGATCCACGGCCAGCTGCCGGTTTAGCAAATCGTTGGCGCTCACGGCGCCGGCATTGATGGACTGAATCGTCATTTCTCGCTCCTGGAATCCAGCTAATAGCAAGATTCGGGCCAGGAATAAAAAGACGGCCGCGCGGCCGTCTTTTTGTTCGCCGTCCTGGCGGCGCTCAGATAATCTGCAGATCCGCTTTCAACGCGCCGGCGGATTTCATCGCCTGCAAGATGGAAATCAGATCCTGAGCGTTGGCGCCCAGCGCGTTCAACGCCGCCACCACCCGGGACAGATTGGCGCCGTTGGGCAGGCTGATCAGCTTGCTGCCCGGGGTGTTGATGCTGATGTCGGCCTGGTTGGTCACCGTGGTCTTGCCGCCGGACAGCGGGTTGGGCTGGCTCACTTGCGGCGTGTTGCTTACGGTCACCGTCAAGTTGCCGTGCGACACCGCGCACGGCGCCAGGGTCACCGCCTGATTCATCACGATGGAGCCGGTGCGGGCGTTGATGATGACGGTGGGGGAAACATCTGCCGGGTCGACGGCAATATTTTCCATCTTGGACAGAAACTGCACGCGCTGGTCCGGATCGAACGGCGCGCGCACTTCGATCAGCCTGCCGTCCACCGCGCGCGCGGTGCCCTGGCCGAACGATTTGTTGATCGCCTGCACCACGCGGTTGGCGGTGGTGAAATCGGACTCGCGCAGTTCCAGATTGACGAATTCGCCGGACCCCAGCGCGGTGGGCACTTCGCGCTCCACCGTGGCGCCGGCCGGAATGCGGCCCACGCTGAGCTGATTGATCTGGGCGGAGCTGCCGCCCGCCGAGGCGCCGGCGCCGCCGACGACCACATTGCCCTGCGCCATCGCGTAAATCTGCCCGTCCGCGCCTTTCAGCGGAGACAGCAGCAAGGTGCCGCCGCGCAGGCTTTTGGCGTCGCCGATAGACGAGGCCGTCACGTCTATCGCCTGCCCCTGCCGCGCGAACGGCGGCAAGGTCGCGGTCAGCGTGACCGCGGCGATGTTCTTGGGATCGAGCTTGGTGCCCGGAGGCACTTGCACGCCCAGCTGATTCAGCATATTGGACATCGCCTGGCCGGTGAAGGGCGAGGAGGTAACCTTGTCGCCGCTGCCGTCCAGGCCCACCACCAGGCCGTAGCCTATCAACTGGTTGGGACGTACCCCGCCGACATTGGTCAGATCCTTCAAACGCTGCGCGGCCATGGCCGGAAACACGGCCAGCGCCAGCAGCATCGCTAACATCAATCGCTTCATTTTCGCCCGCTTTCAGCCCGCCGCGCCCGCCAGATGGCCGCGCCCGGGCCGGTAATCCGTTAAATCGGCAATATACTCATGAAAAACTTGGCCAGCCAACCCGGCTCATTGTACAGCCGGTGCGTCCCCTTGGTCTGCTGCTCGATGCGGGCGTCCGCCACCTTGAGCGAAGACACGCTGCGGTCCGCGCCGATATCGCGCGGATTGATCACGCCGGACAGGCGGATCGATTCGGTGTCGCTGTTCACCCTCACGACTTTCTCGCCGCTGACCGATAGATTGCCGTTGGGCAACACCTCCAGCACCGTGACGGTGATGGAGCTGACGAAGGAGGTGGCCACCTTGTTGTCGCCCTTGCCGGTATTGTTGGCCGAACCCGAGCCGCCGAAATTGGCGCCGGCCAAACCGCCGGCGGCGCCGCTGGGCAGGAAGGGAATCTTGATGCCGGCGTTGATGCTGCTGTTCAGGCCCGAGGTGCGGGTATTGGTGGTCTGCTCGGAAGCCGAGGTCGACGAGTTTTCCTGGATGTTCACAGTCAGGGTGTCGCCGACATAAGCGGGCATCCGGTCCTGAAACAGCGGCCGGTAGCTGGCCGCCTGGAAAATCGAGCCGTTGCTGGGCATGCTGACCGGCTGCGGTTGCGGACGCGCGCTGGTCGGCTGCTGCACCAGCGGCGGCTCCTGGGTCACGCAAGCGCTCAATAGTGCGGCCAACATCGCCGCCATCGCCATCGCCTTCATCAAACACCTCGTCAATTCAAATCCGAATCGGCCGCCTCAGCCGGCGGCCCGTTCTTGCTTACAGCTGGCTCAGTTTCTGCAGCATCTGGTCCGCGGTGGTGATCGCGCGCGAGTTCATCTCGAAAGCGCGCTGCGCGGTGATCATATTGACCAGTTCCTCGGTGACGTTGACGTTGGACGCTTCCACGAAGCCGGAACGCACCGCGCCGCGGGTATCGGTCTGCGGATCGCCGTCCTGCGGATCGCCGGAGGACGCGGATTGCAGATACAGGTTATTGCCCACGCTCTCCAGACCCTGCGGGTTGATGAAGGTGGTCAGCTGTATGGTGCCCGCGGTTTGCGCCGCTGGATTATTGGGCAAGAAGTACTGCACCACGCCGGCGGAGGACACCGTGATCTGGTTGGCGGTGCCGGGAATATTGATATTGGGGTTCAGCGGATAACCGTCCGGATTCACCACGTCGCCGTTGGCGTTGCGCTTGAACTCGCCGTTGCGGGTATAGGAGGTGGTCCCGTCCGGCAATTGAATGCGGAAGAAGCCCTCGCCGGAGATCGCCATGTCCAGCGGCTGCCCGGTCTGGGTCGTATTGCCCTGGGAGTGGATGCGGGCGGTGGCCACCGCCGCCGAGCCGGTGCCCACCTGCAAGCCGGTGGGCGTGGTGTTGCCGTTGGCCAGCTGCGCGCCGGGCTGGCGCAGGGTCTGGTAATACAAGTCCTCGAAAATGCCCCGGCTGCGCTTGAAGCCGACGGTATTGACGTTGGCCAGGTTGTTGGACACCACGTCCAGTTGGAACTGGCTGGAATCCATGCCGGTCTTGGCGATATACAGTGCGCGCATCATGGCTTGTTTACCTCGTCTCCAGAGCCGCGTTCCCTTACAGGGCCGCCGCGGCTCGCAATCTCATATTATGGTTTAACCGTTGGTGGACAACAGTTGAGCCGCCTGCTGATCGCCTTGTTGCGCGGTTTGCATCAGGCGGACGTTGAGGTCGTACTGGCGGGCGTGGGAAATCATCTGCACCAGGCTTTCCACCGAGTTGACATTGCTGGCCTCCAGCATTTCCGGCACCAGCTTGACGTTGGCGTCGGCGGCCGCGTTGCCGCCGCCGTTAATGCGGAACAGGCCGTCCTCGCCCTTGTACACTTCTTTGGGGCCCGGGTTGACCATCTTGATCTGCCCGACCAGTTGCGGCGTGCGCACCGCGCCGGACAGCGGGATCGCCACCACGGAGCCGTCCTGACCCAATTGCACGCGGGAGCCGGTCGGCACCACGATGGGACCGCCGTCGCCCATGATGGGCAGGCCGGAGCGGGTGCGCATCATGCCGGTGGCGTCCAGCACATAGCCGCCGTCGCGGGTATAGGCCTCGGCGCCGTCCGGCGCCTGCACCGCGAAGAAACCCTTGGAGCCGATGGCGAAGTCGCTGACGTTGCCAGTGTGCATCAAGCTGCCCTGGCTCAGATCGTGGCCCACGGTGTTGTCCACCACATAGGTCCGCGTCGGCGCGCCCTCGCCCACCACCGGCAAGGCGCGGAAGGCCACCACGTCGGCCTTGAAGCCGTTGGTGTGCACATTGGCCAGATTGTTGGCGGTGGTGGCCTGCTGCCACATCACGTGCTTGGCGCCGTTCATCGCCAGGTAAAGCATTCTATCCATCGCGCGCGCTCAGCTCATCAGATGTTCAGCAAGGTCTGCACCAGGGTGTCCTGGGTCTTGATGGTCTGCGCATTGGCCTGGTAATAGCGCTGCGCGGTGATCATATTGACCAGTTCCGCGGTCAGGTCGACGTTGGAATCCTCCACCGCGCCGGCCTGGATGGTGCCGGTATTGCCGGTGCCGGGCGCATTGTAGGAGGCGATGCCGGAATCGTAGGTCTGCGCCCACAGATTGTTGCCCTTGGACTGCAAGCCTTGCGGGTTGATGAAGTTGGCCAAAGCGACCTGGCCTATAGTCTTGGTCTGGCCGTTGGTGAACGTCGCCTGGATGATGCCGGAGGACGAAATATTGATGCCCTTCAGATTGCCGGGCGCGGACCCGTCTATGGTCGGCGGCGTGGTCACGCCGAAGTTCTGCCCCACCTGGGTGGAGCCGGTGAAGCTGAAGGCCACGGTCTGCGGCACCGCCGAGCCGTTGAGCGGGCTGGGGGTGAAGTTGATGTTGAACGGTCCGGGCGTGGTCAGCACGCCGGAGGTGTTGAAGGTCAGCGAAAAATTATTGCTGTTGGGCGGCGTGTTATTGGCCGGGTTGCCGTCCACATAGGCGGTTGCGGTCCAGGTCCGGCCGGCGGCGGTGGGCGCGCCGGCAACATAGTACATGGTCACCTGGTGCGGGTTGCCCAGCGAGTCGTAAACCGTATTGGTGTTGGACCAGTTGTAGGAGGCCGAATTGGTCGGATCCAGCGGCGCAACGGTCGGCACCGTGCTGCGAGAATCCAGATTGATGCCGAGGGTGGCCTTGGTGGTGGCCTGCGGCGACACCAGGTTGGAGTTCAGCTGTATTTTGCTGACCGGCCCCTGGGTGATGTTGCCTGCCGCGTCCGCCTGCCAGCCCTGCAGGAAATTGCCGTTGTTGACCACGTAACCCTGATTGTTGATCTGGAACTGGCCGTTGCGGGTGTAGGACAAGGTGCCGTCCGGCTGGGCCACGGTGAAGAAGCCGCCGTTGTTGATCGCCAGGTCCAGGCTGCGGCCCGTGGTGGTCACGTTGCCGTTGCTCATGTTCTGCGTCACCGCGGCCACCTTGACGCCGATGCCCGGCGTGGTGGTGGCGATGCCGTACAAGGTGTTGCCGTACATGTCGGCGAACTCGGTGCGCGAACTCTTGAAACCCACGGTGTTGGCGTTGGCCACGTTGTTGCCGATGGTGTCCAGCTGGGTGGAGGCGGCGTTCAAGCCGCTCAAACCTTGTTGAAAGCCCATGATGTCAGTCCTTGAAGTCGAATGAGGTCAGTGGAATCAGGCGGTCATCTGCGCCACATCGCCCAATTGGGCGCGGCTGCCGTCCGGCAGCACCAGTTCGGGAACGCCTTTATCCCACGCCACCGCGGTCACCGTTTGCGTGTTGTAGGCCACGGCCGTGGTGCTGCCGTTGGCGCTGGCCTGGGTCACGTCGGCGCTGAAGCTGTACTTGCCGGCCGGAACCACTTCGCCCTTGTCGTTCTTGCCGTCCCAGCTGAAGGTATTGACGCCGGCCACCGGCTTGTCGATGGTCATGGTGCGAACCACATTGCCGTTGGCGTCCTTGACGTTGACTTTCACCGTTTGCGCCGGCCCGTTCAGCAAGACGCCGGCCGGGGTGGTGCCGCCATCCGGCGGCTTGGGCAGGCTGCTGCCGGCCACCAGCACTTTTTTGCCTATCATGCTGGACGCCATCAGCGACTGGGAGGCCGCCTGCGCGCCGATCAAGGCCTGCATGGACTGGTTCAGCTGCTGAATGCCGCCCACCTGGCTGATCTGCGCCATCTGGGCCGTCATCTGGCTGTTGTCCATCGGATTCATCGGGTCCTGGGAACGCATCTGGGCCACGAACAGTTTCAGAAAGGTGTTCTGAATGTCGCTGGCGCTGGAGCCCACCACGCCGGAATTGCTCTTGCTGCCGTTGACGCTGCTGTTCGGATTGGTCTGAGTCTGACTGTTCAACACGTCATAAGGATTTGCGCTAGCCATCGCCTAACTCCTCACTGGCCAAGCTGCAGCACTTTTTGCTGCAGCGTCTTGGCGGTATTCATGATTTCGACATTGTTCTGATAGGCGCGGGAGGCGGCGATCATGTCGGCCATCTCCTCCACCGGATTCACATTCGGCATCGTCACATAGCCGCGCTGATCGGCCAGCGGATTGCCCGGATCGTACTTGAGCCGCGGCGGGGTCTGGTCTTCGACCACCGCGGTCACGCGCACGCCGGCCACCTGCGGCTGCGCCGCCGTCACCGGAATCGCGGTGAACACCGCGTGACGCCCTTTGTAGGGCTCGCCGGTGGAGCTGGTCGAGCTTTCCGCGTTGGCGATATTGCTGGCCACCAGGCTGAGGCGCATCGATTGCGCCGACATCGCCGAACCGGAAATGGAAAACACATTGGACAAAGACATCAGCTATTGCCTCCCTGGCCCTGGATCGCCGAACTCAGGCCGCTGATCCGCTTGTTCAGAAAAGTCAGCGTCGACTGGAAGCGGACCGCGTTGTCGGCGAAAGCCGCCCGCTCCACATCCATGTCCACGGTGTTGCCGTCCACGCTGGGCTGCACCGCCGCGCGGTATTGCAGCGCGGCGCCGTTGCCCGCGCCGCCGGCCCCGGCAAGGTGGCGGGCATCGGTCAGATTCATCGCCAAGCGACCCTGCGCATCGGTCTGCGCCTGCAAGGCCTTGCCGAAGTCGAAATCCACCGCTTTGTAGTTGGGGGTTTCGTCGTTGGCGATATTGCTGGCCAGCACCTCGGTGCGATAGGCCCGCAAATTCAGCGCTCGCTGCTGAAAGTCGAAATGTTTGGCGATTTTGTCTAGCATGTCAGCCTCCTTGAGGCGACCTTAAAGCAGGAAGCGTGCCAAGCCATGCAGACACGCCAGCGCATTGATTTTTCTAGGCAATCCGTCAAACCCTCGGCCGCAACGGCCCAAACGGCAACAATGAGCGGCAAGATTTGCCGCCTCCGGCCCAAGCGACAGATTTTGCTTGCCGCACCGCGCAATTCGTGCCAAACCAACATAAGAACCATTGAAGACGCGTCCGGAATCGCCGACACTCAGACATTGGCCGGCGCTGGCGGGCGGCTTTGAGAAAATAGAGAAGACAGGCGGGGGAAGAGGCATGCTGGAAGTACAACATTTAATCATCTCGCTGGCGGAACCGTCGCATGTGCAAGCGCAGATCATCAGCAAGGCGCTGGGCGAGATGGGCATCTCCAAAGTGGAGATCCATCCCAACGGCGAAGCGCTGCTCAACCGCGCGCGCGAGTCGCGCCCCGACTTGGTGATCAGCGCCTACTATCTGCCCGACATGACCGGCCAGCAGTTGCTGCAGCAGATGCGCGAAAGCGCCGATCTCAGCGGCATGCCCTTCATTCTGGTCTCAAGCGAAACCAATCCGGAACGGCTGGAGCCCATCCGCCAGGCCGGCAGCCTGGGCATTCTGCCCAAGCCCTTCACCAGCGGCCAACTGGACGAGGTGCTGGCCAACGCGCTGGACTTCATCAATACCGAGAGCCTGGCCATGGAGGTGGACACGGATCTGGCCAACGTCCAGGTGTTGATCGTCGACGACAGCCAGACCTCGCGCCGCCATGTGCGCGCCGTGCTGGAGCGCCTGGGCTTCGAACACTTCACCGAAGCCGCCAGCGGCGCCGACGCGCTGCCCTTGCTGGAAAACGAAAGCTTCCAGCTGATCATCGTCGACTACCACATGCCCGGCATGGACGGCTGCGAGCTGGCGCGCCACATCCGTCAGAACAGCGCTCAGGGGCGAACGCCCATCCTGATGATCACCAGCGAGACCGACCACGACCGGCTGGCCGAGGTGGAGGCGGCCGGCGTCTCGGCCTGCTGCGACAAGCCCTTCTCCACCAACAAGCTCAGAGACACCATACGCGAACTGCTGCAGGAGTACTGAGAGCCGGCTCCAAGCCGCCGCTCTTATTTCGGCGCCACCCACACCAGGCGCGAATTCGCCTTGGCTTCGCCAAAAGCCTGCCGCCGCCAGTAACCCTGGGTCGCGTAAGCCTGCGCGGCGTCCAGCTCGGGAATACGGCAGAAACTCACCTCGCTGAAACCCGCTTTCAGCAATTGGCTGCGGCCGCGCTGCCGGGTCTTGACGCAAGCCGGCGCGCCGGCCTGCTCCACCCATGGCTGCGGCGCGCCCGGCTGCCAGGCCTGCTCCCGTTCCAGTTTGGGCTGGGTCATCATCGCCAGGCCGTTGAGCACCGCGGCCAACAAGGCCTGCCAACGCTCGGCCACCGCCGCGATCTGCGGCGCCAGTTCGCCCGGATAGCTGACCAACAAGGCCTCCACCCCGTCGGACTCGTGCAGCCATTGCGCGGCGTCGCGAGAAAAGCCCTCGCCCACCAGCGTCAGCAGCAAGGCCCTGCGCTCCGCTTGATGCGAGACGAAGGCCCCGCCGCCGCCCGGCACATGTAAAAAGAAGGCGTCGGCCGGCAAGCTCAGCGTATCCGGCAATTGCGAGGGCAGCCGGGTGTGGGCCAAGGCCTGCACCAGGCCGTCGTCCAGATGGGAAATCACGCGGCCATGGCGGGCGAAGCAGCCCCAGGACTCCGCCAAAGCCAGTTCGGCGACAATGGTCTGCTGCCCCACTTCGAACACCTGGGCGGCGCGCTCCAGTTCGCGCTTGATCACTTCCTTCATGTCCTTGCGCGCCGCGGACGGCTGCAAAGCCTGAACATACAGCTGGCTGACGCGCTTGGCCCAAGGACGGGAGGCCGCATAACGCTGCACGGCATACATCATTCCCTACCCCTTTCCTGAAACAAAAAAGGGCGCATTGTAACAAAGCGCCCCCGCCGCCCCAAGCCGCGATCCGGTTTCAGCCGCCGCCCTCCCTTTTGCCGGAGGGGCGGGTACGGCTTTCGGCGATGCCGGAATACAGCCACTGCCGGAAATGATTCAAGGTCATCGGCTTGCCGAAGTAAAAACCCTGCAAATACTCGAAGCCCTTCACATTCAAATAGCTTTGCTGCCCCTGGGTCTCCACCCCTTTCACGATCACCTGCACCCCCATTTCATTGGAGGACAAGAGCAGGCCGTCCAGAATATTGCCCTTCAGGCTATCCTGCCCCAAGGCGGACACATAGCCTTTTTCAACCTTTAGATAATCAAAGCCCCAGCGGCTCAAATATGTCTTGTCGGCGTAGCCGGCGCCAAAGTCGTCCAGCGCCAGCCTCACCCCCATCTGCCGCAAACCGTTGATCACCTTCTGCGCGCCGGACGCCTCTTGCAGCGGCGCCCGCTCCGACACCTCCAGCACCAGTTGCGCCTGCTTCTCCCGCAATAGATTGACCAGCGGCCGGCAATCCTCCAGCAATTCGGGCAAGGCCAGATGCTCGGTGGAAATATTGAGCCCCACCATAAAGCCGGGCGGCAGCACGATCTGCTTCAACTCCTCGGCCACCCGCCGCAACATGTAGCGCGTCAGCGACACGATCAAGCCGGCCTCGATCGCCGTCTGGATGAATAGCTCGGAGCGCACATTGCCCTGCACCGGGTGCCGCCAGCGCGCCAGCACCTCCACGCCGACGCATTCGCCGCTGGCCGCGGTGACGATGGGCTGGTAATGGGCGAAGAATTCTTTTTGCCGAATGCCCTCGGAGATCTCCCACCCCGTCGCCTTGCGACCGCCCGAACCACGGCGCGCGCCCCAGGCGATGCCGCAGCCCAGCGCCGCGGCCAGCAACAAGGCCAGCCACTGGGTTTTCAGCACCAGCAAGGGCGCCGCCCCCCATTGCGGCGCCGCCAACACGCCGATGCGCGCCGGCGCGGACGGCACCCAGGCCACCTCGCCACCCGCGTCCGGGCCCTGCTCCCTGACCTCGCCGTTGGCGGCCAAGGCCCGCCCTCCGGCCAGCAGGCTCACTTTCACGCCTTCGCGCTCGGCCAGGGCCAATTGCGCGACCAGCGGGCCGGCGTCCAGCTCCAGCACTCCGGCCGTATGCGCCAGCCGCAAACCAGGCAACAACTGCCCGCTGCCGGCCGGCAACAGGCTCGCCCCGCCTTCCACGCCGTCCGCCTCCACAACCGCGCCGCGCCGCGATGCGCATAGCAGGCCTCCGGCGCCGCGCGCCTGGGCGAAGCGCACCAGCGAAGTGCGCTGGACCAATTCCGCCAAGGCCTGGGTCTGGGCGCGGCAATCCGGCTCCGGCGGCGGCAGCGTGTCCAATCGCGTCAAGGCGGCGAACGCCGGCGACAATTGCCAAGTGAGCTGGCCGGCGACCAGTTCGGCCTTTTCCCCGGCCAGCGACTGCAAGCGCCACGCCGTCAGCGCCAGCGCCAGACCCAGAGTCAAGGCCAGGGCCAAGGCGACGCAAACGGCATAGGCCGCGCCAGGGGAGCAGGACATCAACCAGGAGTGAGCCCGGTCCGTGCTTGCGAATCTGTTTTTTCCACTCATTGCCAGCCCTCAACGAAGGTTTCACGCGTGGCCCGTCATCGTTGAAGTGTAGTTAGAAGCCAGCAAATCTCCATAAGCGGACGCCACTTGGTCCAAGCCTGGCCGTCGGTTGTCTTTGCGGATTCCGACAGTTTTTTTGCAAAATCGCCGCGGCAAGCGGCAAACAATCAAATACTTAGCCGGCATGTTTTGAAAAAACAGTTGTAAACCCGCCTGATTTACCGTATAGTCCGGCCTCTTGTGTTTCCACCGGGCATTCCAAACCACGCCTCAGCCCGAGTGAGATTGCTTCATCGTCCCTGACCATTTCCAGGCTTCGTCCACGCTTATAATGTCGCATCAGACTGGACCGCTGTTCGCCGCTTGTCAGGTTAGTGCCGATGATTTACGGCTTAAAGGCGCCGTATAACCGACCGCCACCAACCTGGCTACAAGTGACGCCGGCAGTTTCCGGCTTGAAAGGACATCATGCATTTTTCCGACCTGGGCATTGCCCCGACCATCCTGCGCGCGCTGGAAGCCGCTGGTTACTCTTCCCCTACCGAAGTACAGGCTCAAGCCGTGCCCGCAGCCATCGCCGGCCGCGACCTGCTGGTTTCCGCCCAAACCGGTAGCGGCAAGACCGCAGCCTTCCTGCTGCCGGCGCTGACCAAGCTGTCCGAGCGCTCCACCGGCAAAGGCCAGGGCCCGCGCGTACTGGTGCTGTGCCCGACCCGCGAACTGGCCCAGCAAGTGGAAAAGAACGCGCTGGAATACGGCAAGGACCTGCGCTGGATGAAAACCGTCTGTCTGGTGGGCGGCTCCTCCTTCGGCTATCAGACCCGCGCGCTGTCGCGTCCGGTTGACCTGATCGTGGCCACTCCCGGCCGTCTGATGGACCACATGCGCTCCGGCCGCATCGACTTCTCCCGCCTGGAAATGCTGGTGCTGGACGAAGCCGACCGCATGCTGGACATGGGCTTCATCGAAGACATCGAGACCATCGTCAAAGCCACTCCGGAAACCCGCCAGACCGTGCTGTTCTCCGCCACGCTGGACGGCACCGTGGGCCGCATGGCCGAGAAGATGACCCGCGATCCGCAACGCATCGAGATCGCCCGCACCGAGACCTCGGGCGGCACCATCGAAGAGCACCTGCTGTACGCTGACGACCTGAACCACAAACACCGTCTGCTGGATCACATCCTGAAAGAGTCCGGCTTCGACCAGTGCGTGATTTTCTCCGCCACCAAAGCCTACTCCGAAGAACTGGCCGACAAGCTGTCCGACCAGGGCTATTCCGCCGCCTGCCTGCACGGCGACATGCCGCAAAGCTGGCGTAACCGCACGCTGAACGATCTGCGTCGCGGCCGCATCAAGATTCTGGTGGCCACTGACGTGGCGGCACGCGGCATCGACGTGCCCACCATCACCCACGTGGTGAACTTCGACCTGCCGAAACAGGCTGAAGACTACGTGCACCGCATCGGCCGCACCGGCCGCGCCGGTCGCGACGGCACCGCCATCACCCTGGCGGAGTCCAAGGAATTCCACAAAGTGCGCCGCATCGAGCAGTACCTGAAGCGTCAGATCACCGAAGGCGTGATCGAAGGCATGGAACCCACCCGTCGCCCGCCGAAAGGCCCGCGTCGCAACACCAGCGGCAAAGGCGGCTACGGTGATCGCCGTCCGGGCAGCGGCGGCGGTCGCGGCGGCTACGGCAATCGTCGCGAAGGCGGCTACCAAGGCCAACGCCGCGAAGGCGGCTATCAGGGCAATCGCGGTCCGCGCAGCACCCAGCAGCAGTAAATCTCAGACGCCCCCGGCAGCGGGGGCCGCTGAAACAGAACGCCATCGGCTTGCCGATGGCGTTTCGCATTTCAAGCGCCGTCCGCCCTCCCACGCAAGGCCAGGGCCAGAAACAGCCAGGCGCCGTGCGGCAGCCATTGCTCGGTCCAGCGCCAGGACTGGCTGATATCGGTCTGTTCCGGGCTCAGGAAGGCGATGCCCTCGTCCGCGCCCGGCGCGGCGGTGATCCCATTGCACACCCCGCCGCAGGCGTTGTAATAGCCCGGCTCATAGCGCGGATTATTACGACCCCAGCCCTGCAGCATGCAAACGTCGAAGGGATTGCGCCCCAGAATCCAGTCCAGCGCGCCCTGCGCGTACTTCAGCATCGCCGCGCGAGCGTCCCCCTCCTCCCTCTCCGCCAAGGCGCAGCTCGCGGCGGCCAGCGACGCCAGCCGCGCGTTTTCTCCCTGCCACCAATAAGCGCTTTCATTGGTTTGCGGCATGAAAAAGCGCGCCGCGCCCTCCTCGCCGTCGCGGGCCACCCATTGCCGCGGATAGGCGAAAGGATTGCCCGCCGCCGCCGTCAGCGCCATTTCGGCCTCCAGCCCCCGCCGGACCGCCTGCCGCGCGGCGCTCGCCAACGGCGAAGCCGGCAACACCGCGGCGAAGCGCAACAAGGCGAGATAGGGCAAGCCGGCGTCGGCGCCGTGGAAAAAACTGCGCCGGCGCTCCGCGTCCATCCAGAAGCGGCCCGCCTCGTCCTGCCGCGCCAACATCCGCCGCGCGCGGCGGTCGGCGGCGTCGGCGAACACCGGCTCGCCGCTGGCCGCGTACAACTCGCAAGCGGCCAGCAGGGCGCAATAGTCGTCGATGAGGTTTTCGCAGCCGTCGTCCAGATAGCGCGCATTGTATTGCTGCAGATGGGCGAAGCCGCGCCGCGCCGCGGCCAGATAATCGCCTCGGCCGAACTCTCCGTCGCGCGGCAATTCCGCCGCGCGCGCCAGCGCGGCGATCGCCAGGCCGCCGCCCTGGCGGAAGCCGGCTTGAAAACGCCCCGACTTGAGCCCGCGCTGAGTGGAATAGGCGCACAGTTCGCGCTGTTCCGGCGCCTTGCTCCAGCCATCGAACACCGTCATATAGAAAAACCCCGACGAATGCTGCATCCGCAACAGAAAGTCCGCGCCATGCAGCGCCTCGTCCACCATGCGCTCGTCGAACCAGCGCGGCTGCGGCGGCAGCGCCTCGCGGCCGGCCATCAGCGCCCAAGCCAGCAAGGGCGTCTGCTGCGGATTCATGAAGTTGGCGTAAGACAGGTGCGACAGGTATTTGGAACAGTCGCCGGAGGCGTCGAACCAGCCGCCGCGCACGTCCCGCCGCGCTTCGCCGCCCCACTCCGGCGCCGCGCGATCCGCCTGGTCGTAAAGACCGCTGCAGCGCTGCGACTTGAAATAATGCAATAGGTCGGACAACATCTGCCCGCCCAGGCAGCCCGGCCCCACCTCGAACTCATGGCTGATCACCGGCGGCGCGCTGTCCCGCAGCCACAACCGATAACGGCCCGGCCGCGTCCAGCCGCTAAAATCCGCCTGCCAGTAATGCCACTCCGGCCATCCCTCCGCCATGCCCTGCGGCTGCAAAGGAATTTCGGTCGCGGCGCGCCCCTCGGCATCCAGCAAGACCAGCGCCGTCGGCGCGGCCTGGGCCGGCGCCTGCAACAAGGCCAGCTTGGACGCTTGCGGTTCGAAACCGATGTGGTTCAGCAGAATCTTCATGGCGCGACCCCCGTGCAATTAAATAAAGCGTTTTGCTTTAATGATGGGCAATATTTACGCGCCGCGATGGCCAGGTCAAGCCAATGACATAAAAAGATCTCGCCGTGACGCCGATTCGCCAACCGCTTCTCAGGCTTTGAGCAAAACCTCGTACTGCGGATTGAATTCGTCGAAGATCGGCAGGGCCGCCGCGCCCAGCGCCACCGTGTCGCGGCCGGCTCCGCCCAGCAGCACCCGCGGGCCGCAGCTTTGCCGGATAGACACCGGCAGCGGATGCAGCCGCTGCTCCAGCTGCTCCAGCAAGGCCGGCGGCAGAAAACCGCCTATCACCACCGCCTCGATGTCCAGCAGGCTTTCCAGGATATTGATCGCCTGGCGCAGCGGCGGCGCGGCGGTGGCCAGCCAGCGCTCGATGCCGTAGCAGATCTCCGGCGTCGGCCGCTGCAGGCTGCGGGCCGCCAGCTCCGCGTCGTCGGCCAGGCCCAGCGTTTCGTACAGCGCGCGCAGCGACACATAGCGCTCCAGGCAGCCATGGTTGCCGCAATCGCAGGGCCGTCCGTCCGGCATCACGATCATGTGGCCGATCTCGCCGGCGTTGTGGCGAACGCCCGCGTACAAGCGCCCGTCCAGGAACAAGCCTGCCCCCAGCCCGGCGCCGATGAACAGATAAACGAAGTTGCGCAGCGCGGCGGCGCGGCCGTACAACCGCTCGCCGATGGCGGCCGCGGTGGCGTCTTTTTCCAGCAGGACAGGCAGATCCAGCCTGCGCTCCAGCTGCGCCGCCGCGTCCACCTCCTCCCAGCCCGGCAAGGTGGTGGGGCCGACCGAACTCATGCCCTCGACGCCGAAAGGGCCCGGCATCACCAGACCCAGGCCCAGCACCCGCCCCCAGTCTATGCCCGACTCGGCGCGCAGCCGGCCCACCACCTCTTCGATCAAGGGCAAGGCCAGTTGCGGATCCGGCCGCCTCACCGGCGCCTCCACTCGCGCGCGGCATTGACCGGCCAAGTCCACCGCCACCGCGATCAGCGACTGGGTGTCCAGCTGAATGCCCAGCGAGTAGGCCCCGTCCGGGTTGATGCTCAAGGGTATCGCCGGCTGGCCGCGCGCGCCCTCACGCATCGGCTCTCCGGCCAACAGCATGCCGCCGTCCAGCAATTCCGCCGCGATATTGGACACCGTCTGCGGCGTCAAGGCGGTCAGGCGGGCGATTTCGGCGCGGGTCAGCTGCCCGTTCAGGCGTATGGTCTCGATCACCGCGCGACGGTTGTGCGCGCGGGCGTGCTCCAGATTGGTCCCCGCCACCGTGCGCGGGTCCTGGCCTGCAGGAATGGATTTCATGCCGGCAGTATGGCGAGCCGGCCCCGGGCGGACAAGCGCGTCCGCCGGCCTTGTTGCGGCGGCGGCGACAGCCAGGCGCCCCAGTCGCCGCAATTAAATAAATCAACTTGACGAAATGCCATCGTAATGATTGAATTTTCAAAAATTCTAATGGCATCGGACGCCGGCCATGCAAACCCATGATGTTGCGGGGATTTGCGCCGGATGCCCGCGTTTGACCAAGGACAGCACCGTGACTGAAGCTTTTGAATACCGCCTGGGCGTTGACGGCGGCGGCAGCGGCACCCGCGTCTGCCTGAGCGACGCCGCCGGCCGCCTGCTCGCCCGCGCCGAAGGCGGCCCCTCCGCGCTGTCGCGCGGCGTTCCGCAAGCCTGGGACGCCGTGAACGAAGTCGTCGCCCACGCCTTCGCCCAAGCCGGCCTGCCGCCGACGCCGCCGGCGCGATGCGCGATCGGCCTGGGCCTGTCCGGCGTGCACAACGCCGCTTGGGCGGCCGCCTTCCGCGCCGCCGATCCCGGCTACGCCCGTCTGCGCCTGGCCACCGACGGCTACACCACCTTGCTGGGCGCCCACGGCGGCCGGCCCGGCGTGATCGTGGCGCTGGGCACCGGCAGCATAGGCGAAGCGCTGTATCCGGACGGCAGTCATCGCGAGGCGGGCGGCTGGGGTTATCCCAGCGGCGACGAAGCCAGCGGCGCCTGGCTGGGCCAACGCGCCGCGCAATACGCGCAGATGGCGCTGGACGGCCGCCTGGCCGCCACGCCGCTGACCCGGGCGGTGCTGAAACATGTCGGCGGCGACTGGCAGGCGATGATGGCCTGGAACGGCCGCGCCACGCCCACGCTGTTCGCGCAGCTGGCGCCGCTGGTGGTGGCCAATGGCCGCCGCGACTCTCTGGCCGCCGAATTGCTGCGCCAGGCCGGCCGCGACGCCTGGTCCATCGCCAAGGCGCTGGATCCTGACGAGAGTTTGCCGACGGCCTTGTGCGGCGGCCTGGGCCAGGCGCTGCGCGATTGGCTGCCGCCGGAATTCGCCGGCCGCCTCAGTTCGCCGCAAGGCGACGCCTGCGCCGGCGCGCTGCTCCTGCTGGCCGACTGACCCCCTCCTCACTCCATAAGGACATCCCATGCGCCTCTCCCCGCTGCTGCTCGCCGGCCTGCTGGCCCTGGCCGGCCCGGCCCGCGCCGACAAGATCGTGGTCGAGTACTGGACCGACTCGCTCAAGCCTCAGTTCGACGCCTACTTCGCCGCAGCGAAGAAGCAGTACGAGGCGCAGCACCCCAATGTCGAATTGCGCTGGGTGGACGTGTTCAACGAGGGCTTCGAAACCAAGCTCAACGCCGCCATCGCCGCCGGCAAGCCGCCGGCGCTGATCAACCACGACGTGCCGCGGCTGTACAAATACGCGCAGAAAGGCGCGCTCTTGCCGCTGGACGGCGCGCTGGCCGCGGACAAGGCCGGCTATCTGCCTAATGCGCTGGCCGACCTCAGCGTGGCCGGCAAGCTCTACGCCTATCCCTGGTACAACAACGTCAACGTGCTGGTGCTCAACGGTGAATTGTTCCGCAAAGCCGGCCTGGACCCGGCGCGCCAGCTGCTCAGCCTGGAACAGCAGCTGGCCGCGGCCAAGGCCATCCGCGCCAAGACCGGCGTGCCCGGCCTGCTGCCGCAACTGGGCCAGATCGACGGCATCATGCTGGGCCGCGGCCTGCCCTTGCTGCAAAACGGCAAGGCGGTCTTCAACAGCCCGGCGCACGCGACCTTGCTGCGCCAGTACGCCGACGCCTACAAAGCCGGCGCGCTGGCCAAGGAGAACCTGTTCGCCGACGACAACTACCAGGCCAGCGTCAAGCTCTACAACAGCGGCCGGCTGGCGATGATGGAGACCGCGCCCACCGCGGTGCGGCGCACTCAGACCGACGCCCGCGCCATTTTCGCGGTCAGCCGGGTGCAGCCGGCGCCGCTGGGACCCACCGGCGTGGTCCAGGGCGGCTATCAGTTCGGCTGGGCGGTGTCCAAGGGCTTGCCGGCGCCCACCCAGGCCGAAGCGATCAAGTTCGCCCGCTTCCTGACCAGCGACGCGCAGCAACTGGCGTTTTCCAAAGTCACCGGCGCCACCTTCCCCTCCACCCGCGCCGCGCTGCGCGATCCTTACTTCACTCAGGCCGGCGGCAGCCTGGTCGACGTCGCCCGCGCCCAGGGTGCCAAGGCCGCGCCGGACATCCGCACCTTCAGCCTGAGCGGCGTGCCGCGGCTGGCGGACCTGAAGAAAAAACTGGTGGACAGCGTGGAGGCGGCGGTCACCGGCCGCAAGGACGCCCAGCTGGCGCTGGACGAGGCGGCCGCCTTCTGGAACCGGCAGCTGAAGTAAGCGCGCCGCGATGAAATCCAGCGCCCGCAACGCCTGGCTGTTCCTGGCCCCGGCCCTGCTGCTGATGGCGGCGTTCACCTTTTGGCCGCTGCTGTTCG
This sequence comes from Chromobacterium sp. Beijing, assembly GCF_021496765.1. Taxonomy (NCBI): domain Bacteria; kingdom Pseudomonadati; phylum Pseudomonadota; class Betaproteobacteria; order Neisseriales; family Chromobacteriaceae; genus Chromobacterium; species Chromobacterium sp. Beijing. Next base: position 920,626 of record NZ_CP053750.1, on the reverse strand, counting down.
GCAGCTATCTGGCCTTCACTCGCTACGATCTGCTGTCGCCGCCGCAGTGGGCGGGGCTGGAGAACTTCGACTATTTGCTGCAGGACGAGGTGTTCTGGCGCGCGCTGCGCAATTCCCTGCTCTATCTGCTGGTGGTGCCGGTCATCCAATTGGCCGCCATCGCGCTGGCGCTGCTGGCCAACCGGCCGCTGCGCGGCGTCAAGCTGTTTCGCGCCGCCGTCTATCTGCCGGTGATCACCACCGTCGCCGTGGTCGGCATCATGTGGAACTGGATGTACGCCGATTACGGCGTGCTCAACAGCGCGCTGCGCTGGCTGCGTCTGCTGGCGGCTCAGCAGGAAATCGGCTTTCTCAGCGACGAGGACATCGCGCTGTTTTCCGTGATGTTCGTCACCTTCTGGCGCGGCGTCGGCTATTACATGGTGCTCTACCTCGCCGGCCTGCAGGCGATCCCGGCGGAAATGCAGGAAGCGGCCTTGCTGGACGGCGCCAACGCCTGGCAGCGTTTCTGGCGCATCACCCTGCCCATGCTGAAGCCCACCATTCTGTTTTGCAGCCTGATTTCCACGCTGGACGCGCTGAAGGCCTTTGAGGAAGTGTTGGTGATGACCCGCGGCGGCCCGCTGAATTCCACCTATACCGTGCTGTATTACATGTTCCACCAAGGCTTCGATCAGCTGGACTTCGGCCGCGGCGCCGCCGCCGGCCTGCTCTTGACCGTGATCTGCCTATTGCTGGCCGGCCTCAACTTCCGCCTGCTGCGCCCGGCCCACCGCTAGTTTCAGGACGCCCGCCATGACCGCCGTCTCAAGCCCCCTTGCCCGCCCCGCCCGGCACACCCGTTCGCGCGCGCTGCGGCGCCTGCCGGACTATCTGCTGTTGTTGGCGCTGGCCTGCGCCGCCTGCTATCCGTTTTGGTGGACCTTGATGATCGCGCTGGGCGACGGCGAGCAGGTGTTCGACTTCCCTCCGCGCTTGCCCGAGCCCTTGTCGCTGGCTCACTTTCGCGAAGTCTGGACCCAGATTCCGATGGGGCGGTTTTTATGGAACTCGGCGCTGATTTCCGCCTTGACCACCGCCGGCACCCTGCTGGTTTCCAGCTGCGCCGGCTTCGCGCTGGCGCAACTGCGCTTCCGCGGCCGGCAGTGGGTGTTTTACGCCATCATCGCCACCCTGCTGCTGCCCAGCGAAACCAATGTGCTCAGCAATTACGTGACGCTGTCCTGGCTGGGCCTGGACGACAGCCGCGTCGGCGTGGCGCTGCCGGCCTTGGCCGGGGCCTTCGGCATTTTTCTGATGAAGCACGCCTTCGAGGAGATTCCCGAAGAAATCGTCGCCGCCGCGCGCATGGACGGCGCTGACGACTGGCAGCTGTTCTGGCGCGTCTGCCTGCCGCTGAGCCGGCCTTATCTGGCCACCCTGGCCATCTTCACCCTGGTCTGGTCGTGGAACAGCTATGTCTGGCCCAGCGTGGTGCTGAAGAACCCGGACCTCTACCCGCTGTCCGTCGGGGTGCAATACCTGAAGGGCGCTTTCGCCACCTCCACGCGCATGGTGGCCGCCGGCGCGGTGCTGACCATCGCGCCGGTGCTGCTGGTCTTCCTGTTTTGCCAGCGCTATTTCATGCGCGGCATGGACGGCGCGGTCAAATAAGACCGTCCGGCCGCCGCGCTCAAGCGCCGCACAGCTCGGCCAGCCGCTGCGGCTCCGCCACCAGGAAATTGCCCTCGCCCTGCAGTTGAACGATGCGCGCGTCGCGGCGGCGCTCCCAGGCGTTAACCGGATACTGGCGCGCCCAGGCGCACATCAGTTGCTGATCCTGACGGCTCATGCGCAGCTGGTAGCGCGCGTGCATGTACAAGGTGATGCGCGCCGCCGCGCCGCGTACTTCCTCGCGCGGCTGGAAACGCTTGTTGCCGAAATCCGTCACCGATTGGCATTGGCCGTACATGGTCGCCGGCTTGCGGCTCCACGCGCCGTAGGCGAAGTTGGCGCGGTCGCCGTTGACCTCGCCCACCGCCGGCACCAGATTGTTCAGATCGCCTTCCGCCATGCGGAACACCGGATCGCTGGACGCGCAGTTCTTGCGGCCGCCCTGCTGCCAACACTGGCGCTGATGGCCCAGATTCCAGGCCGGCACCACGTGTTCCCACTCGATGCGGCTGGCGCGGGTTTCGGACTTGCGCGGCACATAGCCGCAGGACGCCCAATCCACCGCCTTGCCGCGGTAATCGCAGCCGCAATAGAAGTCCTGCTCCATGCCGGAGAACACCCGCGGCAGCACTTTCTTGGCGTTGGAAAAATCGCGGTGCCCCACTTGCTTGACGCCGCTGACCAGCTGCGCCGCCTGGACCCGGCCCGGCGCGCCGGCCTCGGCCGCGGGCCGCGTCGCCTGCTCCAGTTGGCGCACCACGGCCGCTCCGGCCTTGGCCAGGGTTTTGACTTCCGCGGATTGGCTGATTTTTGAAAATTCGGCCGCGTCGCAGCCGGCCAACAATAAAACGACGGGGAGGAGGATGGGATAACGCATGGCGGGCAGTGTAAGTACCCGCCGCGTTCACGACAATAAGATACAAAAAATATTACAAATGATAATCCATGTGAATCTCAAAAAAATACGCCAACATCATTTTGAGACAGACAAGGGCTGCCGATGCAGCCGGACGATGGCCTCGCCGGTGGGCGCAGCCATCATATCGCGCAAGGTGTATTGGTCCAGCGTACGGAAAAACGCCGTCAGCGCCTCGTCCAGCGCGCCCTTGAGCCTACAGCCCGGCCGCAGCGCGCACGGCGGGTCCGCGCAGTCTATCAGCTGCGACAGTCCTTCCAGCGTGCGCACCACCTCGCCGACGCGATAGCGCTCCGGCGCCCGCGCCAGCGCCAAGCCGCCGCCCTTGCCGCGGCTGGTCTGCAGCCAGCCCTGCTGCGCCATGAAGTGGACGACCTTGACCAGATGGTTGCGCGACACTTCGAAACGGGCGGCGATTTCGGGAATGGTGGCCAACTGCCCCTCTTCCTGCCAGGTCAGATACATCAGCACGCGCAGGCCGAGATCGGTAAAACGGGTCAATTGCATGATCTTAAAAACCTGTTCAAAGCCTCGCGAGCCAGCGCGAGACAAGGCAAAAATGGCTGAAGAAGCGAAGTGTACACATGGTACACCAGCATTCTAAAACTGTTTTCAAGGCCCTTTCCGACCCTATCGCGGACGCGCGGCGGACATTGAACAGGTTCTAAAGCCCGCCGCTCAATAGAGCGCGGGCCTTGCCGCGGCTCAGCCGCCGACGGCGTTGGAGCCGAACACCTCGAAATGCACTCGTTCCGCCGCCACGCCCAAGTCCAGCAGGCTGGCGCGCTGCGCCAGCATGAAGCCCACCGGGCCGCACAGATAATAGTCGGCGTCCGGCAGCAGCGTCATCTCGCGCAGCTGGCTCAGTTGCAGGCGTCCCTGCTGCTGATAGTCCCGGTCCAACACGTCCTCCGCGCGCGGCGCCTCGTAGCAGACATGGGCGCGCAGCTGCGCGTGGCGTTCCTGCATCTGGCGCAAACCGTCGCGCATCGCGTGCGCGCCGCCGTGGCGAGCCGCGTGCAGGTAGCGGATTTCGCGGCGGCTGCCGGTTCTCAGCAAATGCCGCAGCATGGACAGCATCGGCGTCTGACCGACGCCGGCGCTGATCAGCACCACCGGGCCGTCGCGCTCTTCATGCAGGAAGAAATCGCCCTGCGGCGCGCTCAGCTCCAGAATGTCGCCCTCCCGTTTTTCCGCGTGCAGCAGATTGGATACTCGCCCCGCCGGCTTGCCCTCGCCGCCGTCCTCGCGCTTGACCGAAATGCGCAGATATTCGTCGTTGGGCGCGTCGGACAGGCTGTACTGACGCGGCTGGGCCAGCCCCCATTCCTCGACAAAGCATTTGACCGACACATACTGGCCGGGCCGGAAGCCAGGCACCGCGCCGCCGTCGGCCGGCGCCAGATAGAAGGAAGTGATTTCCTCGCTCTCCGCCACCTTGCGCGCGATGCGAAACGGCCGCCAGCCGGCCCAGCCGCCTTCGGCGTTGGCGCTGGCGCGGTACAGTTCTCGCTCCTCCGCGATCAAGATGTCCGCCAATTGGCCGTAGGCGGCGGCCCAGGCCGCTATCAGCTCCGGCGTCGCCGCCTCGCCCAGCACTTCCTGGATGGACGCCAGCAAATGCTTGCCGACGATGGGGTAATGCTCGGCGCGGATGCCCAGGCTGACATGCTTGTGCGCCACCCGGGTCAGCACCGGCGCCAACGGCGACGGGTCGTCTATGTGCTGGGCGTAGGCCAGCACCGCCATGGCCAGCGCCTGTTGCTGCTGGCCGGAGTGCTGATGCCCCTGGTTGAAGATGTTTTTCAGCTCCGGGTTATGGCTGAACATGCGGCGATAAAAATGACTGGTCAGGCTCAGGCCGTGTTGCTGCAACACAGGAACGGTGGCTTTGACCAGGGCGCGGGTTTCGGGACTCAACATGGCGGGCTCCTAAAGATGTGTGCTTAATACATTTTATTGTGGGTAAAAAACGCCGACTCGGCGCTGGTCGGCTTAAAGATGTAAAAATAATACATCTTTATGGCGACGCTGTCACCGCCGCGTAAAAATATTCCTTCCGGGTGAGCTTGACCCAGGTCAAGACCCCAACCATACCGCTTGCATAATATCTGAGCATTCTTAGGCATAGCACGTCCATTCGCGGGCGGGCCAAGCAGACGAGGCGGCTCATGGCATTGGTGCTTTACGACGACGGCAATCACAAATGCGTCGCCTTCACCGAACTGGTGCAGGGCGAAGGCATACAATCCAATCAGTTCGCCATCATCGACCAAGGCGAGGGCATTCTGCTGGACCCCGGCGGCAACCTCACTTACAAGCACCTGATCGCGGAACTGGCCGATTACTTCCTGCCCTCCCACACCCGCTACATCTTCGCCTCGCATCAGGACCCGGACATCATCGCCTCGGTGGGCGGCTGGCTGCTGATCACCGACGCCCAGGTGATCATCGCCGAAGAATGGACCCGCTTCCTGCCCCACTTCTGCATGCGCGGCGCCACCGCCGGGCGGCTGGTGGCGATTCCGCCGCGCGGCATGTGGATGCGGCTGGGCGGCGCGGACCTGCAAATCGTGCCGGCCCATTACTTGCACACGGTCGGCTTTTTTCAGATCTACGACCCGATCAGCAAGATCCTGTTCTCTGGCGACATCGGCGCCTCCTTGATGGACGGCCACGCGGCCGGCCTGCCGGTCAGCGACTTCGACGCCCACCTGCACGACAGCCACATGCTTGCCTTCCATCGCCGCTATATGTCCAACAACAAAGCCTGCCGGCTGTGGGTGGACATGGTCCGCCGGCTGGACATCGAATGGATCGTGCCGCAACACGGCGGCTCCTTCCAGGGCAAACCCATGGTGAAGCGTTTTCTGGATTGGTTCGAAACCCTGGAATGCGGCACCGATCTGATCGGCCCCGCCGATTTCACGCCGCCGCCGCGCGAGGCGCCGCGCCATGACTGACTGGCTGCCGCAGAACCCCGTCGATCTGGTCGTCGGCCTGGCGCTGGCCATGGGCCTGCTCGCCTTGCTGGCCGCGCTGCGCTGGCAGGCTCGCCGCGACCGCGCCGCGCAAGCGCGGGACGAGGACATTTCCTTGGCCGAGCCGGACCCAACGGACGCCGGCGACGCCGAGCAGCCCTATCAGGTGGACGAGCTGGATTCGCTAGCCGAAGTCGACATCTTCATCGAGTTCGGCTATCTGGAACAGGCGGCGCAGGCCCTGCGCCACTATGTGGACCGGCAGGCGCCGCACTCCTCCAAGCAGTTGCTGCGGCTGGCCGGCCTCTACCTCAAGACCGGCGCGCTGGATGACTACGCCGCGATGCTGGAACGACAGCACGATCTGGCGCTGATCGGGCGGGAAGCGCTGGAACAAGCGGTGGAAGCCGGCCTGCGCGTCGAGCGCAATCAGCTGGCCCTGCGCGTGCTGGCGGAACAAAGGCTGGGCTGGGGGCCGGAGGCCATCGGCCTGCGCCTGGGCGACGACGCGCCGGAGCTGGCGGCGGAAGACGCCGAGGAAACCACGGCAGCCGTCCTCCCCGCCCATCCGTCTCAACCCTCGCCTCCCGTAGCCGGACGGCCGCAAGTCTTGCTGCACGGCTGTGCCCCGCTGTTTCCGCTGAATGAGCGGGAGAAGGACGCCATCGCCGCGCTGCTGCCGGCCGAGCGTCAGGCCAAAGTCTGGCTGCGCTGGCAGGAATACGCGGCGGCGACGGCGGCGCTGGAACAGACGCTGACCTTGCGCCCCCACTCGCTGACGCATTTGCTGGACCTGCTGCACGCGCATTACCGGCAACGCCAGCTGCCGCGCTATGCGCGGACGCTATGGCGCTTCCATCTGGCGCTGGGCGAACACGGCGCCGGCCTCAAGGAACAATTGATCCACGCCGGCTGGCTGCTGGGCGCCCATCCGGTGCTGGACCTGCTGGCGCGACGCCCGGACAGGCCGGAACTGGAACGCATCGGCCGCAGCTTCGGCTTCAGCGGCGCGCCTCCGGCCGCCGCGCCTCAGCGCCGGCCGCTGGTGACGCGGCGGACCGAGACGGAGGCGGCCGAGAATCTGGACGCGCGCGGCGAGGCCGACGCCTACCTCAACGAAGGCCAGGTCGACATGGCGATCCAGACCTTGGAGCACGCGGTGCTGAGCCGGCCGGAGGACGCCGCCAACTATCCTCCCCTGTTGCAGCTATACCGCCGCCAGGACGACCGGGCGCGCTTCCAGTGGCTATTGCGGCAACTGCGCGGCCATGTGGCCCAACTGCCGCTGGAAGTCAGCGCGCAGCTGGCCGGTTTCGACGCCGACGCCGGCCCCGCCCGCCGGCGCATGCTGGCCGCCTGAGCACGCCCATGCCGCGCGCCGCCCCTCCCGCCCCCGATATCGCCGTGCTCGCCGTCGGCATGGACGATCGCAAGCTGGCCCTGCTGCGCATGGCCTTCCGCCTGCACCACAGCTTGCGCTACCGTTTGCTCGAATCCCCGTCCGACGAACGCGCGCCGGACCTGGCCATCGTCGATGTCGACAGCCCCGTCGGCTGGCAGGCCTGGGAAACATTCCGCCAGCGTCATCCGGCGCTGCCGGCCCTGATCGTCGCCGCGACGCCGCCGGAGCGCGCGCCCGTCCCGACGCTGGCCAAGCCGTTGCGGGTGGAGACCCTGTTTCCTCAACTGCAAGCGGCGCTGCGGCGCGCGCCCGACGCGGCAAGGGCAGCGGAAGCGTTCCCGGCGCCCGCGCCCCGGCCCGAACCGGTCGCCGCTCCGGCTCCGCCGCCGTCCATGCCGTCGATCTCCATCGCCCGCTTCGACCCCCGACGCGGCCTGCTCGGCGCGACGACGCGGCTGGCGCGCCAGCCTCGGCCGGCGCTCTTGCTGGCCGAGGGCCGGCCGCTGCTGTGGCTGCGGCCGGACCGCGCGCAAGCGCAATGCCTGCAGCCGGCGGAGCAATTGCGCGAGCTGTGCCGGCAAGACGCGCCCGCGCTGCACGCTCAAGCCGCCGGCGCCAGCGCCGGCGTCATCACCCAGCCGCTGCCGGCGCTGCTGTGGCAGTTGGCGATCTGGAGCAGCCAGGGCCGGCTGCCGGCCGGCATCGGCGCGGACACTCCGCTGCGGCTGAGGCAGTGGCCCAACCTGACCCGGCTGGCGGCGCTGCCGGACGCGACGCGACTGAGCGCGCTGCTGACCAAGACACCGGCCACGCTGCGCATCATCATCCGGCTGCTGCGCGTCGATCCCGAACACGCCTGCACCTTCCTCTCCGCGGCCCACGCGCTGGGCCTGCTGGACTGGAACAGCGACGCGCCGCCCCTGAAAGTGATCTCCAGCGCGCCGGTGCGCCCCGACGCCGTCGCGCCCGAACGCGCCGGCCTCCTGTCCCGACTCTTGCAAAAAGTGACCCGTTTGTGAGCCTCACGACCTTCCATCATGCGCAGCCCAGATAACAAAATCCTCTTCGCGGGCCCGGTGGGCGCGGGCAAGACCACCGCCATCGCCGCCATCAGCGACATCGCCCCGATCCGCACCGACGCCAAGGCCAGCGACATGACCTTGCATCGCAAGGACCACACCACGGTGGCGCTGGACTACGGCATGTTGCGCCTGGACGCCGACACCAAGATCCACCTCTACGGCACCCCCGGCCAGGAGCGTTTCGACTTCATGTGGGACATCGTCAGCCGCGGCAGCATCGGCCTGATCCTGCTGCTGGACCACAGCCGCGCCAATCCGCTGCAAGACCTCGGCTTCTTCCTGCGCGCCTTCGAGCCGCTGCTGCGTCGCGCGCCGCTGGCGCTGGGCGTCAGCAAGACCGACCTCGCGCCGCTGTCCGCCACCGCCGTCTACGCCGACGCCCTGGCCGCCCGCGGGCTGAGCGCGCCGGTGTTCGAAGTGGACTGCCGCCGCCGCGAAGACATCAAACAGCTGCTGCTGGCGCTGCTGTACTCGATAGACCCTGGCCTGGGAGAACCGCAATGAACGAAGAACTGCGTCTGAGCGGGCCGCTTTATCCAATGGCCACGCCGGCCGGCGCCTTTTACGCCGTCGCCGGCGCGGAGGCCGACCTGACCCGCCGTCTGCTGCTCAACATCCTGCGGCTGGGCCATGCGGTGCCGCTTAGCGAACCCTTGCTCAGCGAGTGGTGCGACGACGAACTGGAGCAAGCGCTGGCCACCCTTTACCGCTTGCAACGGCTGGAATTCGTCCACGGCACCGCCGAGCCGCGGCCGGCCGCCGCCGGCAACCTGGAAAGCCAGTTGCCGGAGCTGCTGGCGGCGCTGTCCGGCAGCGGCCAGGCGCTGCTGGCCGACGACAACGGCCTCTATTACGCCACCGCGGGCTTTCGCCACGAAACCGCCGAGGAAATCGCCGCGCTGGCCGGCGACCTCATGTCCTTGAGCCGCCGGCATCACCTGCTGCTCAAGAACCACCTCAACCTGGGCAGCGCCGCCTGGGCCTCGGTGGATCCGGCCGGCCGCAGCCAGCTGGCCTTTTACCCCTTGCACGTGGCGCAGCAGGCCTTCGCGCTGATCATAGGCGGCGAACCGCGGCTGCAAAGCGAAGCCTTCGTCGGCCTGGTGGAGCTGCTGGTGCGCCGCTACGCCTGAACCCCGGCCGCGCGGCGGCCGGCGCATTGAACAATCCAGGAGAAACCCATGCGTGAACAAATGCTCAAATCCATTCTGAGCGACCTCAACGGCGCGTCCGCCGACATCGAAGCGTCCGCCATCATTTCCGCCGACGGCCTGACCATGGCGGCGCTGCTGCCGCAAGAGGTGGACGAGGACCGGGTCGGCGCGATGGCGGCGGCGATGCTGTCCCTGGGCGAGCGCACCGCGCGCGAACTGGCGCGCGGCGGCCTGGAACAGGTGATGGTCAAGGGAGAACACGGCTACATCCTGATGAGTCACGCCAGCCCTGACGCGGTGCTGACCGTGATCGCGCGGCGCGAGGCCAAGCTGGGCCTGATTTTTCTGGACGCCAAGCGCGCGGCGCGCAGCATTGCCGAAATCCTCTAAATCAACGGTTCAATGTCTGCTGCGCGTAGCCGGGCAAAGGCCTTGAAAGCCGCTTCGGAAATGCCCATTCCCCCTTGCGCGTTACGCCTTCTCGGCGGTTTCGCCTGGTCTCGCCCCGGCGCGCGAGGCTTTGAACTCGCTCCGGCAAACCGGCCTATACTTGGCGGCGTCTGGCCGGCACAATAGGGTTTTGCTTTTATGCCAGACCCGCTCCATGTGGAAAACCATACTCGCCATCTCCGTCGGCGCCGCGCTGGGGGCGCTGCTGCGCTGGGCGCTGGGCGTCAAGCTCAACAGCCTGTGGCCCAGCCTGCCGCCGGGCACCCTGGCCGCCAATCTGGTCGGCGGCTACATCATCGGCCTCGCCATCGCCTTCTTCGCCAGCGCACCGGGCGTGTCGCCGCTATGGCGGCTGCTGGTGATCACCGGCTTCTGCGGCGGTCTGACCACCTTCTCCACCTTCTCCGCCGAAGTCGTCTCCCTGCTGCAGCAACAGCGGCTGCTGCCGGCGCTGACCGCCGTCGCCGTCCATGTCTGCGGTTCACTGCTGGCCACCCTCGCCGGCATCGCCAGTTGGCAGTGGCTGCGCGCGCTCAAGAGCTGAACGCCGTCCAAGAACGCGCTTAGCCGTTCACACCGCCAGGCTTCGCGGCGGGGAGCGCGGTATGCGCCGACGCGAGAACGCTTGCAGACCGTACCCGCCGTGCCGCGCCGTGGATCCTACACCGCGCTAATGCGTCGCCCCGCCGGTTTCCACGATGTCCGTCGTCGCCGTCAACGCCGTTTCCAGGGCCAGCCTCAGGCCGGCGACTATCGTCTCCAAGCTCATGCTGGGCGCGCCCGGATGCGCGGCGGCCTGCTCCGGTAGATACGGGATGTGAATGAAGCCGCCGCGCGCGGGCGTTCCGGCCAAGGCGTGCATCAGGCCGTAGAACACATGGTTGCAGACAAAGGTGCCGGCGCTCTGCGACACCGCCGCCGGAATGCCCGCCGCGCGCAGCGCCGCCGCCTGGGCCTTGATCGGCAAGGTGCTGAAATAGGCGGCCGGCCCGCCCGGCACCACCGGCCTATCTATCGGCCGCCGCCCGGCGTTGTCCGCGATGCGAGCGTCGTCGACATTGATCGCCACCCGCTCGAGCGAAAGCTCGGGCCGCCCGCCCGCCTGCCCCACCGCCACGATCAGCGCCGGCCGCAGCGCGGCCATCTCCTCGCGCAACACGGCCAAGGCTTCGCCGAACACGCAGGGCAGCCGCCTCGCCGCCACCGCCGCCACCGCCGCGCCCGCCAGCGTCTCGCCGTCCAGCCGGCGCACGGCCTCCCACGACGGGTTCACGCTCTCGCCGCCAAACGGTTCGAAGCCCGTCAACAAAATGGTCTTGCTCATTCGCACTCCCCCTCTTCCAAGGCCAGCAGGGCGAAAGTCCCCAGCCAATGCTCGCCGGTGTAATGGCCGCTGACCACGTGCGGCAGGCCGGCGTCCAGATGCGCCCGCGCGCTTTGATTCAGCAGAGGCCTCCAAGCGTCATCCGGCGGCAAGGCGGCCGTCAACTGGCGCAAACACCAGGCGCGGCTCAAATTCAGGCCGATGAGGTGACCGATCTTGGGGTCCGAGCCGTCGCTGACCCGGACCGGGCTCAGCAAGGCAGCGCTGCGCGGCAAATCCGGCGAGAAGGCGCGCAGCCAGTCGCGGAACGCCTCGGCCGACAATAGCCGGCCAAGCAGCAAGGCCTGACACAGGCTGGGCGACAGAAAGTCGTCGCCGCTCGGTTCCAGCCGCGCCGGATAGTCCGCATCGGCCAGGAAGTAACGCCGGGCGGCCGCCTCCAGCGCCTGCGCCAGCTCGGCATCGTCGGCGGCGCGGGCGTAGTCCAGGCTCAGCAGCAAGGCGAAGGCGGTGTTGGCGTGCCCGCCGCCGCGGATCGGGTAATCCTGCAAAGGCAGAAACCTCAGCCAGCGCTGGCGGATCAAGGCCAATAACGGCTGCATCGCCGCGCGCCATGACCCGGCTTGCGGCAGATCCCAGGCCTCGAGCTCCTGCGCCAGGGCCAGCAGCCAGGCCCAGCCATAGGGCCGCTCGAAGCTGGCGCGGCCCGGCGCGGCGAAATAGTCCGCCTCCGCCTGGAAAGCCTGCGGCGTAAAATGGCCGGCGAACAGGGCGGCGATCTCGGCCTGCTCCGGCAAGGCCGGGAAACGGCGAGCCAGCCGCGCCAGCAGCCAGAAGCCGTGCACGGCGGAGTGCCAGTCGTAGCAGCCGTAGAACACCGGGTGCAAATCGCGCGGCGCGCGCGCGTCCTCCGGCCCGTTCAGCAGATGGCTCAGCAGATTCGGATATTCCCGAACCAGGCCGGCCAGCGGCAGCGCCGCCAGCTTGGATGCTTGTTGCGGATTCATGCGGTCTCCTCAACGGAACACGATGAAATACATCAATAGGATATTCACGCCCAGCAAAGCCAGCGCGGTGGGAATCTGGGTCTTGATCACCAGATATCGGTCCTTCAGCTCCAGCAAGGCCGCCGGCACGATATTGAAATTGGCCGCCATCGGCGTCATCAGCGTGCCGCAATAGCCGGAATACATGCCTATCGCCACCAGCGGCGCCGCGTCGGCGTGATGGCCGACGATCAGGAAAGGCAGCGCGATGCCGGCGGTCATCACCGGGAAAGCCGCGAAGGCGTTGCCCATGATCATGGTGAACAGGGCCATGCCGATACAGTAGATCGCCACCAGCAGAAAACGATTGCCCGGATCCACGAACAAGCTCACCGCTTCCTGCACCGCCTGGCCGGTCTTGGCGGCGACGAACACCCCGCCCAGCATCGCCAGCATCTGCGGCAGGATGGCGGCCCAGCCGATGGCGTCCACCAGACGGCGCGATTCCCGCACCGCCTGCAGCGGCGTTCCGCCGGTCAGCCTCCAGCCCAGCAGCACCGCGCAAACGCAGGCCACCGCCAAGGCGGCCAGGGTCAGATGCTTCTGATCCAGCAAGGCGAGACCGCCTATCCCCACGCCCTTCAGCGCCAAGGTGCAGGCCACGGTCAGCAGGGGAATCAGCAAGGCGGGCAGGAAGATCTTGTTGCCCAGGCGCTGGGCGGCGTCCTGCCGCTGCCCATCGCTTCTTTGGCTATAGCTGCCCGGAGCCAGCAGGCCGGCGCCGGCCAATAGCGCCAGCGCGACAACAACGAGTCCCACCAGGCGGTAGGTCATCGCCTTGCCCAAAACGGCCGTCATCAAGTCCCCGAACAAAAAGGTGGCGCCGAACAAGAACCAGAACAGCGCGGTGGTGTAACACTTGGGGTTGCCGCGGTCGCGCAGCGTCATGCCCACCAGGAGCATCACCACGATGCCGATCAGATAATAAACGTCATTGATGCTGAACCATGCATTCATGCCGCGGCCTCCTGTTTCGCGCGCCAGGCGGCGATATCGCCTTGCAGGCTGGCGTCAAGCCGCGCCAAGCGCGCCATATGGATGATCAGCGCGCTGATGGCGGTGGGAATCGCCCACAGGCCGATGTGCAGCGGCTCGATATTGGCGATGCCGTTTTCCTTGAGGAAGGCGTCCATCAGCAAGACCGCGCCAAAGGCGATGAAGATGTCCTCGCCGAAAAATACGGCGATATTGTCGCAGGCGGCGGCATGGGCGCGGATGCGGTCGCGCAGGGCCGGAGGCAGCTCCCCCAGTTGATTGGCCGCGGCGCCTTCCGCCATCGGCGCCAGCAGGGGGCGCACGGTTTGGGCGTGGCCGCCCAGATTGATCAGGCCCAGCGCCGCGGTCAGCTCGCGCACCACGAAATACAGCATCAGGATGCGCGCGGTGGTGGCGCTCTTGATGCCGGCTATCCATTGCTGCGCGCGCTCTTTCAAACCGTAGCGCTCCAGCAGACCGATCACCGGCAGGATCAGGATGAAGGTGGCCAATTGACGGCTATTGAGGAATTTCTCGCCGAAGGTTTCCAGCAGCGTCCCCAGGTCCATGCCGACCGCCAGGCCGGTGCTCAGACCGGCGGCGGTGACCACCAGCAGCGGATTGAAGCGCAAAGCGAAGCCCGCCACCACGACGGGAATGCCCACCAGGGGCAGATAGGATGCAAGATCCATGCAGTTTCTCCTTTGTATGATGGAAATGGCCGCCTGCGGACGGCTCTAGTTTCCGGCTAACGCTCACAAGGCGACGATGTTTACCCCCTCCTGTTCCAAGCGTTGGCGCAGCAGCCGCGCGAAGTGCAGCGCGTGCGCGCCGTCTCCGTGCAGGCAAACGCTGTCGGCGCGAAGCGCCAGCTCGCCGCCGTCCAGGCAGGCCACGCGACCGCGCAGCACCAAATCCAGCGTCTGACGCAAAGCCTGCTCCGCGTCTTCGATCACCGCGCCCGGCGTTCCGCGCGGCGCCAGGCTGCCGTCGGCCAGATAGGCGCGGTCGGCGAACACCTCTTCCACCGCCTGCAAACCGTGGCGCCGCGCCGCGCGGCCGGACTCGCCGCCGGCCAGGCCGACCAGCCTCAGCTCAGGATCCCAATCCCTCACCGCGCGGGCGACGGCGTCGGCCAGCGCCGGATCGCGCGCCGCCTGGTTGTACAGCGCGCCGTGCGGCTTGACGTGACGCAGCCGCGTTCCGGCGGCCTTGGCCATGGCCGCCAGCGCGCCCACCTGGTACAACACGTCCTGGTACACCCGCTCCGGCGCGCGCTGCATAGTCCGGCGGCCGAAATGCTCCCGGTCGGGAAAGCCAGGATGGGCGCCCAGCGCCACGCCTCGCCGCGCCGCCGCCTGCACCGCCAGCCACATCTGTTCGGCGTCGCCCGCGTGCCAGCCGCAGGCGATGTTCACCGAACTGACCTGATCCATGATCGCCGCGTCGTCGCCGCAGCCCTCGCCGATATCGGCGTTCAAATCGATCTGCATGCCTGACTCCAGTCCTGTCCCTGCAAGTACCGGCGCAGACGCGCGCGCGCCGTCGCCGCCTGCTGCGCGTCCACCATCTCGAAACGCAGCTTGGCGCCCGGCCGCGCCTGCGCCAGCTTCCACAAATCCGCCTCGATCACGCAGGCGATGCGCGGATAGCCGCCCGTCGCCTGCGCGTCCGCCAGCAACACGATGGGCTGGCCGCCCGGCGGCGCCTGCACCACGCCGGGCAGCACCCCGTGGGACGGCAAGTCCCCGTCGGCCTCGCGCGCCAGCGCGTCGCCCTGCAGGCGGTAGCCCATGCGATTGCTCTGCGAGCTCACCGTCCACTCGCCTTCGCTGAAGGCCTGCCGCGCCTCCCGGGCGAATTGCCGCCACTCCGGGCCCGGCAGCGCGCGCAGCGCCGGCGACCAAGCAAGATTGCGCCGTCCCAGCCGGCCAGACAGCGCCGCCGCCGGCCCCAGCGGCAAGCGGTCGCCCGCCTCCAGCGCCCGCCCCATCCAACCGCCCAGACCGGCCTGCAGATCGGTGGCGCGCGCGCCCAGAGCCAGGGGCGCGTCGATGCCGCCGGCCAGGGCGAGATAGGCGCGCATGCCGTGGCGGCAGCCGCGCAGCAGCAGCCGCTGGCCCGCGCGCGCCGGATAACGCCAGCCGCTCCACACCGGCTCGCCGTCCAGTTCCGCGTCGAAATCCGCGCCCATCAAGGCGAACCAGCCGTCGCGCAGAAAGCGGACGCCAAACGGCCCCAGGGCCACTTCGATGCCGGCCGCGTCCGCGGCATTGCCCAGCAGGCGGTTGGCCATGATCAAGGCCGGCGCGTCCAGCGCGCCGCTTTGCGCCACACCGAGGTGGCGCAAGCCGCGCCGGCCCAGGTCCTGCACCGTGCTTTGAATGCCGGCCTGCGTGATTTCAATCATCTCCGCCCTCCTGCGGCACAAAGCGCACGCTGTCGCCCGGCAGCAGCAGGGACGGTTCCGCGCGCCGAGGATCGAATAATTTCAATGAAGTGCGGCCGATGATCTGCCAGCCGCCGGGGCTGGTCGCCGGATAGATGCCGGTCTGGCCGCCGCCTATGCCCACCGAGCCGGCCGGCACCGCCAGCCGGGGCTCGGCGCGCCGCGGCGTGGCCAGGCGCTCGGGCAAGCCGCCCATATAGGCGAAGCCGGGCTGAAAGCCGAGGAAGTACACCACGTAGTCGGCCGCGGCATGAGCGGCGGCGACATCCTCCTCGCTCAAGCCCGCATGCGCCGCCACCGCGGCCAGGTCCGGACCGTGGCGGCCGCCGTAGCGCACCGGCACGTCCACCCGCCGCAAACGCGGCTCGGCCTCTTGCGCCGCCGCCCAGCCGCGGCGCAAGCGCTCCAGCCAGGCCTCGCCGTCGTCGGCGTCCGGATCAAAAATCAAGGTGAGATTATTCATGCCGGGCACCACGTCGATCAGCCCGGCCGCGCCCGTCAGCGTCTGCGCCAGCCACCAGATGCGGCGCTGACACGCCAGATCGGCCGGCTTCGCGCTCTCCAGCACGGCGGCGCGTTCGCCCAGCAAGTAATAGCGCATTGGGTTTGATGCCAAACCATTCTCCATATGCAACCGTCCGCCTCGCGGCGCTCGAATTTATTATTTTGCAGACAAAACATCTATAAATTATTTGTATTTATTGGCGATGTCCAGCACAAATGACGTTTTGCTATACTGGCCGGCCAGCCACCTCGTCGCCAGGCCCGTCCATGAACGCTCAACGCAATATCGTCTCCTCATCGCATCTGGTTTCGGAGCGTTGCGCCGAACTGTCCGAGTTCGAATTCGGGCTGATCGTGGCCAACAACGCCTTCAACCGCTGGATGATCCGCTGCATGGCGGCCGCGGGAGAAACCGATATGACCGCGATGGAGGTGTCGCTGCTGCATCACGTCAACCACCGCGGCCGCAGCAAGAAACTGGCGGACATCTGCTTCGTGCTGAACATCGAAGACACGCACGTGGTGTCCTATGCGCTGAAGAAGCTGGTGAAGATGGGCTATGTCGGCAGCGAAAAGGTGGGCAAGGAGGCTTTGTTCGCCACCACCCAGGCCGGCGTGGAACTGTGCCAGCGCTACCGCGACGTCCGCGAGCAATGCCTGATCAACGCGCTGATAGACAACGGCGGCCAACAGGCCGATATCGGCGACAACGCCCAGTTGCTGCGCATGCTGGCCAGCTTGTACGACCAGGCCTCTCGCGACGCCGCCTCCATGTAAGAAGCGCTTCAAAGTCCGCGGTGCTTCAGCGATACGGCGTTGAAAACCCGTTCATAAGAGATCCGGCGCGGCGGCCGCGGACCAGCCCTCCTCCCCCTCTCTCGCCGCCGCTTCCCACCGGCGCGCGCACGCGCGCCGACCGCTCCCCGCCCCGCCTTGCGCGCGCCGGCCGCCGCCATGGTCAAGCCAATAGCAAGCCCATGGAAATTAGGCTATTCATTTATTATCAAACTTTCTCATCTAAAATAAACATTCGATATAGTTGTCAAAAACATTGAATAATTTCGAATGGGATGATAAAAACGCCATACACCAGCACATAGACCGGTGAACTTCCGCCCGTCGGCGGGCGCGCCGCGACGGGCAGGCTCCGGACTCAAGCGCGGCGCCGGCTCGCCGCTCGGGCCGGAGATGTCGGCGGCGGCGCTTGATGGGGACCATTAGCCGCATAGTTACCATATTCATCAGCCGGAACCGCCATGAGGTCGAATACCGCCAACCGACAGTTGCTCTTTGTCGTGCTGCCCTTCCTGCTCATTGTCGTCATGCAGGTGGCGCTAAGCGCGTTCAGCCTCTACGTGGTGTCCACCGCCCGCGCCTACGTGGCGGGGGAAGGCCTGTGGTCTAAAGCGCAGAAGGACTCCATCTACCACCTGACCCGCTACGCTCAAACCGGCTCCGACCATGACTTCCAACGCTATCGGCTGGCCATCTCCATCCAATTGGGCGACCACCGGGCGCGGCTGGCGCTGGACCGCAAGCCGCCGGATCTGGACACCGCGCGCCAAGGCTTTCTGGACGGCGGCAACCACCCCGACGACATCGAAAACATCATCCGCGCCTATCTGTGGTTTCACCACGTCAGCTATCTGGCCGAAGCCATCCGCTATTGGAAAATCGGCGATTACTACCTGCAGGAAATTCAGACCATAGGCGAGCAATTGCGCCAAGGTTACGCCGACGGCTCCTTGAGCCAGGACGACAAGGCCGCCCTCACCTCGCAGATCGCCGAGATCAACGAAGCGGTCAAGGCGCCGGCCCAGGGCTTTTCCCGCGTGCTGGGCAACGCCTCGCGCGAGGTGAGCCAGGCGGTCTGGCGCGTCAATCTGCTGGTGGGCCTGCTGCTGGTGCTGCTGACCATTTTGCAGATCCGCCGGCTGATCCAGGCCTCGGACAATTACAAGGCCGCCTTGCAGGCGGAGCAGCAACGCGCCGAGATCACCCTGCAATCGATAGGCGACGCGGTGATCACCCTCAATATGCAAGGCGCGGTGATCTATCTGAACCACAGCGCCAAGCGCATGCTCAGCCACCTGGAGACGGAAAGCCTGGGCCTGCATTTCGACGAATTGCTCAGCCTGATCAAACAGGGGCAGGACAAGGACAGCACGCTGAGCTTCGCCGAGCTCTGCCGGCTGGACGAAAGCAGCCGCACCTATCCCAAGCTAAACATGCTGCGCCACAACGCGATTCCGCTGCAGGTCAGCCTGGTGGCCGCGCCGATACGCGACCGCCGCGGCGAGCAATACGGCATCGTACTGGTGCTGCACGACAACACCGCGGAACAGCAATACATCAACGAGTTGTCCTGGCAGGCCAGCCACGACGCGCTGACCGGCCTGCTCAACCGCCGGGAGTTCGAAACCCGCGCCATCAAGGCGATCAAGCAGCTGGGCCAGGCCGAGGCGTCGCTGGCGCTGATGTTCATCGATCTGGACCAGTTCAAGCTGATCAACGACACCTACGGCCACGCCGCCGGCGATGAACTGCTGTGCCAGATCAGCCGTTCGGTGGCGCGGCGGCTGCGCGCCTCGGACACGCTGGCGCGGCTGGGCGGCGACGAGTTCGGCGTCTTGCTCGGCAACAGCTCGGTGGAATCCGCCATCGCCAAGGCCAATAATCTGCGCCAGGCCATCATGGAATGCAGCTTCCAGTGGGAAGGCAACCAATTTTCCATCAGCGCCAGCATCGGCCTGGTCTGCGTGTCCGACGCCGACACCTCGCTGGCCGAGGTGATGCGGTCGGCCGACATCGCCTGCTATATGGCCAAGGAAAAAGGCCGCAACCGCATCCAGCTCCACATCCCGCACAATTCCGAAGTGTCGGCGCGCTTTCACGAAATGGACTGGGTGCAAAGGCTGCGCCAGGCGCTGCGCGACGACAGCTTCACCCTCTACGCCCAGGACATCGTCCCGCTGGCCGCCCATCCGGAACGCGGCCGCTATGTCGAAGTGCTGCTGCGCCTCAACGCCGACGACGGCAGCCAGGTGCCCCCCGGCTTGTTCGTGCCGATCGCGGAGCGCTACGGCCTGATGACCGAAATCGACCGCATCGTGGTGGAAAAAGTGTTTCAGGAGCTGGCCTTGCTGCGCCGCGCCGGCAATCAGGACATCCGGCATTGCGCGATCAATCTGTCCGGCTCCACCTTGTGCGACGACGGCTTCCTCGCCTTCGTGCAGCAGCAGTTCCAGCGCAGCGGCGTGCCGCCGGAGCTGATCTGTTTCGAGATCACCGAAACCAACGCCATCGCCAATCTGGAAGCCGCGCAACGGCTGATCCACGAGCTGCGCCGGATCGGCTGTCTGTTCTCCTTGGACGATTTCGGCACCGGCATGTCCTCCTTCGCCTACCTGAAGCACTTGCCGGTGGACTTCCTGAAAATCGACGGCAGCTTTGTCCGCGAGATGGCGACGGACCCGATAGACCACGCCATGGTGGAAATGATCAACCACATCGGCCACGTCACCGGCAAGCGCACCATCGCCGAATTCGTCGACACGCCCGAGATCGTGGCCGAACTGCGCAAGCTGGGCGTGGACTACGCCCAGGGCTTCCACCTGAGCCGGCCGGAGCCCTTCGGCTTTCGCCACGCGCATGGAGACCGCCGAATGCGACAGCAATAGGCTACCGGCCTGGTCGTCAGGCCGGATCTGGGCGGCCGGGAGGCCGCCGCGTCTGGCCGGCTTGGCCCGGCTTTGCTTCTAAGGAAAGGGGACACCATGAGTAAAGAGATCGGTTTTGTCAGGAGCGGCCCGCTGATGGACCTCCACAGCTATCCGGAATGGACGCGGGAGCTGGTGCGCCATTGCGACGCCTTCAAACGCCAGGTGGTGGAACACGAGTTGTTCCGGCAAATGCGCGACGGCGTGCTGCCCGCCGCCATCCACCAGGCCTTTCTGCGCGGCGGCTGGCCGGTAATCGAACAGTTTCCGCAATATATGGCCAAAAACCTGCTGAAAGTGCGCTACGGCCAGCATCGCGGCCATGATATGGCGCGCCGCTACCTGATCCGCAACATCCGGGTGGAGCAGAACCACGCCGACCACTGGGTGCAATGGGCCGCGGCGTCCGGCGTGGACACGGACAGCCTGCTGCGCAACCCCCAGGCGCTGGAAACGCTGAGCCTCAGCCACTGGTGCCATCAGGTCTGCGAGCGCGAATCGCTGGAGGTGGCGATGGCGGCCACCAATTACGCCATCGAAGGCGCCACCGGAGAATGGTGCGCCGCCGTCTGCTCCAAGGAGGACTACGCTCGGCAGTTCCCCAAGGAAAAGCGCGCCAAGGCGATGAAATGGCTGGCGCTGCACGCGCATTACGACGACGAACACCCCTGGGAGGCGCTGGAAATCATCGTCACCCTGGTGGGCGAAAATCCAAGCGCGCAGCAAGTGGCCGAGTTGCGCCACGCCATCTGCCAAAGCCACCGCTACATGCGCCTGTTGCTGGATCATTATATGAGCCAGCCCGCGCCTGAGACTTGCGCGCGCGTCTGCGCCGAGCCGGCGCTGGCCTGAGGATCTGTTCAAGGCCCGGCAAGAGGCGCGCGCCTGCGCCGCATGGGCGTAAAACAAACCGCCCCGCAAGCCAACGCTTGCGGGGCGGTTTTTAGCGTCGACGGCCGGCTCAGCCGCGCAGGCGACGCAGCACTTCGTCCTTGCCGATCAAGGCCAGCACCGCGTCCACCGACGGCGTCTGGGTGGTTCCGCACACCAGCACGCGCAGCGGCATGCCCAACTGGCCCATCTTGATGCCCTCTTCCGCGCAGAAAGGCTTGAACAGCTCGTGGATGCCTTCCGCGGACCAGGCGTCCAGCGCCGCCAGCTTGTCGGCGAAACGGCCCATGCGCGCCACGCTGTCGCCGGACAGATGCTTGTCCACGTCGGCCGCGGCGGCCTCGCGCTTGCGATAGAAATAATCCACTTCCAGCGCCAGCGCGTTCAGGTCCTGCACCCGCTCCTTGACCAGGGCGATCACCTCCTCGATGGCGGGCCCGCCGGCCAGCTCGACGCCGGCGGCGGCCAGGCGCGGCGCGATCAGTCCGGCCAGGCGGCCGTTGTCCGCGCTCTTGATGTGCTGGGCGTTCAGCCACATGAATTTTTCATGGTTGAAGCGGCTGGCGGACGCGCTCACCGCTTCCAGGCTGAACCACTCGACGAACTGCTCCATGGAGAAGAACTCGTCGTCGCCGTGGCCCCAGCCCAGGCGCGCCAGGTAGTTGAGCAGCGCTTCCGGCAGAATGCCCTTGTCGGCGTAGTCCACCACGCTGACCGCGTCGCGGCGCTTGGACATTTTCTGGCCGTCCTCGTTGAGGATCATCGGCAGATGGCCGTACACCGGCAGCGGCGCGTTCAAGGCCTTCAGGATATTGATCTGGCGCGGGGTGTTGTTGACGTGGTCGTCGCCGCGGATCACATGGGTGATCTGCATGTCCCAATCGTCCACCACCACGCAGAAGTTATAGGTCGGGCTGCCGTCCGGACGGGCGATGATCAGATCGTCCAGTTCCTGGTTGGCGATCTCGATGCGGCCCTTGACCGCGTCGTCCCAGGCCACCACGCCGTCCAGCGGGGTCTTGAAGCGCACCACCGGAGTCACGTCCGCGGGGACGGCCGGCAAGGTTTTGCCGACTTCCGGACGCCAGCGGCGGTCGTAACGCGGCTTCTCGCCGCGCGCTTCCTGTTCTGCGCGCATCGCTTCCAGCTCTTCCTTGCTGCAATAGCACAGGTAGGCATGGCCGGAGTCCAGCAATTGCCGGATCACGTCCTTGTAACGGTCGAAGCGATGGGTCTGGTAGAACGGGCCTTCGTCGTAATCCAGGCCCACCCAGTGCATGCCGTCCAGAATCGCCTTCACCGACTCCGGCGTCGAGCGCTCCAGATCGGTGTCCTCGATGCGCAGCACGAACACGCCGTCGTTCTTGCGGGCGTAGGCCCAGGAAAACAGCGCGGTGCGCACGCCGCCGATATGCAGATAACCGGTGGGACTGGGAGCGAAACGGGTACGGATCATGGTGACTCAGGCTCGAAAATCGTGAAACGGCTATTGTACGCCGGCTGACGAAGCGGCAGCAAACCCCAGGGTCTGTTGAGCTTTGTTTTTCCGCCGGGGAAAAACATAGTTCAACAGAGCCTAATCCGGCCAGCGCCGGTGCAGGCTGGCCGGCACCAGGGCCTCCGGCTCGGTCAGCGTCTGCCCTTCCAGCAGAGCCAGGGCCAGGTCCAGGCTGCGCGCCGCCATTTCGCGGCTGTCCTGCACGATGGCGTCGACGCGCAGCGGCAGGCAGTCCAGCAAGGAGTGATCGTCGAAGGTCAGCAGGCGCAGCGGCGCGTTGGCCAGACCGCAATGCTGATTGAGAAAGGCCAGCGCGCCCTCCAGCAGCGACACTGAGGCGGTGAACAAAGCCTGAGGCAGGCGTTGATGCTGTTGCCGCCATTGCTGCATCAGTTCGAAACCGGAACGGCGCAGATAATCGCGATGGCACACCCAGCCCGGCCCTTCCTCAACGCCGTGAAGCGCCAAGGCCTGACGATACCCTTGCAGGCGGTCGCGGCTGGGCGACAGCTCGGGCTGGCCGCCGAAGAACACCACTTCGTACACGCCCTGCTCCAGCGCGTCGCCCACCAGGCGCTCCACGCTGGCGCAGCCGTCGGTCACCACCGACGGGATGCCGCTGCCGTCCACCCGGCGGTCGACGAAGACCAGCGGCAGCCGCCGCACCCATTTCTGGTAGGACTTGGCCTCGTGCGTGCACGGCACCACGATCATCGCGTCCACCTGCCGCGCCGCCAGATGCGCCATCACCTCGGCCTCGCGTCGCGGATCTTCGTCGCTGGTCACCAGCAGCATCTGGTAATCGCGTTGGCGGCACAGTTCCTCCATCGCCTGGGCCAAGGCCGCGTGGGCGGAGTTGGTCAGGTCGGGAATCACCAGCCCCACCGAGTTGCTGCGCCGCGAGCGCAAGGAGCGCGCCGACTGCGACGGGTTGAAGTGCTGCTCGCGCGCCACCTTCTCCACCCGCTCCACCGTGGCCCGGGAAATGCGGTAGCGCTCGGCATGGCCGTTGAGCACCATGCTGGCGGTGGTGCGCGACACGCCGGCCAGTTCGGCGATGTCGTCTATGGTCAAACGCTTGTAGCCGCTCATCGACAGCCTATTCCTCATGCGGCGGCGCCATGCCGCCGCGGACTCGATTGCAAAACAGCCCCGGCCTGCGCAAGCGCGGGACGGGGCCGCCGATTGCCGGCCACCTTACCTCAAGCCGGCCCTCATCGCCAGAGCGAGACCGGTCTTCAGGCTTACTGCTTGACCAGGTTCAAGGGCACCGGGATGAATTTCTCCACCTGCTGGCCGTCGATCAGCTTCTTGGCGGTCTGCACGCCGTACTGGCCGATCAGTTCCGGCTGTTGCTGCACGGTGGCGGCTAGGCCGCCGGCCTTGACCGAGGCCACCGCGTCGGCGGTGGCGTCGAAGCCCACCACCGCGACGTTCTTCAGGCCGGCGGCCTGGATCGCCTTCAAGGCGCCCAGCGCCATTTCATCGTTGTGGGCGAACACGCCCTGCACGTCCTTATTGCCCTGCAGGATGTTTTCCATCACCGACAAGCCCTTGGCGCGGTCGAAATCGGCCGGCTGCTTGGCCACGATCTTGACGTCGGCCTTGCCGTCCGCCACCGCGTGGAAGCCCTGACCGCGCTCGCGGGCGGCGGAGGAGCCGGGGATGCCTTCCAGTTCCACCAGCCGGCCCTTGCCGCCCAGCTTCTGCAGCAGGAAGTCGGCCGCCATCTTGCCGCCGGCCACATTGTCGGAGGCGATGTGGGCGCTGACTTCGGCGCCGTTGACGCTGCGATCCAGCGACACCACCTTGATGCCCTTGCTCACCGCTTCCTTCACCACATTGGCGACGGCGGAGGAGTCGGTCGGATTGATCAGGATCACACTCACCTTCTTCTGGATCAGATCCTCCACGCTGGCCTGCTGCTTGGCGGAATCGTCCTGCGCGTCCACGGTGATCAGGCGCACACCCTCCTTGGCCGCCTCGTCTTCCGCGCCCTTGCGCAGCGAGACGAAGAACGGATTGTTCAGCGTGGACACCGCCAGGCCCACCACCGGCTGGCCGGCGGCCGCGGCCGGCGCGCTGGCGCCGGACGAGGCGCCGTCGGCCGGACCCTGCTTGGTGCAGGCGATCAGACTGGCCGCGATGACACTGAAAACCAAAGGCTTGATTAAGCGTTGCATATCGGAACTCCCCCTAGTGTGATGAAAGCGCTGCATATTGAAACTCCCCTAGTGTTATGGTCGCTTGCGCTGTTGTCCCGCCGCTGGCGGGCCGCGCTCTGAACCTGTTCACGATCTGTCACGCATCGACGACACGGCCTTGAAAACGGCTTCAGAATGCTGGTGCGACATGATGCGCGCGCCACACCCTCAGCCTTTTTCGTCTCGTCTCGCTCGCGAGATCGTGAAAACGTGCTTACTTCTTGCCGCTGCGGTCCAACAGCACCGCCAGCAGAATCACCACGCCCTTGATCACCTGCTGATAGAAGGACGATACGCCCAGCAGATTAAGGCCGTTGTTCAATACCCCGATCAGCAAGGCGCCGATCAGCGTGCCCACAATCCAGCCGCGGCCGCCGGTCAGGCTGGTGCCGCCCAGCACCACCGCGGCGATGGCGTCCAGCTCGTAGCCGGCGCCGGCGGTGGGCTGCGCCGAATTCAGCCGCGAGGTCAGCACCGCGCCGGCCATCGCCGACAGCGCGCCGGACAAGGTGTAGACCCAGATCTTGACCCGGTCCACCTTGACGCCGGACAGCCGCGCGGATTCCTCGTTGCCGCCGGTGGCGTAGACATGGCGGCCGAAAACGGTTTTCTTCAGCATGAACCAGAAGCCGGCGAACATCAGCAACATCCACACCACCGGCACCGGCACCACGCCGGCCACATAGCCGCCGCCCAGCATGGAGAACATATCGCTGCCGAAGCCGGTGATCGGGCTGCCGTTGGACGCCACCAGCGACAGGCCGCGCAGAATGGTCATCGACGCCAGCGTGGCGATGAAGGGCGCCACCTTGCCCTTGCTGATCACCAGACCGTTGCAGCAGCCCATCAGCGCGCCGGACAGAATGCCCAACAGCGTGGCCAGCAGCGGATCGACGCCGGCTTGCAGCAGCATCGCGGTCAGCACCGACGACAAGGCCAGGATGGAACCCACGGACAGATCGATGCCGCCCAGCAGGATGACCAGGGTCATGCCGAAGGCGATCAAGGCGTTGATGGAGACCTGGCGCATCACATTGAGCAGATTGCCCATGGTCAGGAAGTCGGCGCTCATCACCGACAAGCCGGCGCAGATCGCCAGCAGGGCGATGAAAGGCCCGAGTTTTTGCAGCGTTGCTTTTTGTTGCGGGGTCATCTTGCTTACCGTTTCCCTTGCTTGCGCCCGATGGGCGCGACCTGAATATTCAATGCGCGGCGACGCTCAGTCCGCCGTCGCGCCGGCCGCCGCGGCCATGATGTCTTCCTGCGTCGCCGCGCCGGCCTCGAACAGCCCGGCCCGGCGCCCCTCGTGTATCACCAGGATGCGGTCGCTCATCGCCATCACTTCCGGCAATTCGGACGACACCATGACGATGGCCGCGCCGGCGGCGGCCAGTTGATTGATGATGTGGTAAATCTCGGCCTTGCCGCCCACGTCGACGCCGCGCGTCGGCTCGTCCAGCAACAGCAGCTTGGGCGGCTCCGCCAGCCACTTGGCGAACACCACTTTTTGCTGATTGCCGCCGGACAAGGATTTGACGTCCAGTTCCGCGTCGCGGGTGCGGATGCGCAATTGCTCGATCAGCCGTCGCGCCTCCTCGTTCTCGGAACGGCGGTTCACCACCCCCAGCCGCGCGTGGCGGCGCAGATGCACCAGGGTGGCGTTCTCCCGCACCGACATGCCCAGCACCAGGCCCTGGCTCTTGCGGTCTTCGGTCACGTAGGCGATGCCGGCGGCGATGGCGTCGCCGGGCCGGCGGATGTCCAGCTCCGCGCCGTCCAGCCTCACCCGCCCCTGCCGACGCGGCCGGACGCCGAACAAGACATTGAGAATCTCGCTGCGGCCCGCCCCCATCAAACCGGCCACGCCCAGCACCTCGCCGGCGCGGACCTCGAAGCCGATGTCCCGGATGCGGCCATCGTCGGCCAGCCCTTCCACTTCCAGGCGCACCGCGCCGGGCGCGGACGCGCGCTTGGGAAAACGGTCGCCGATCTCGCGGCCCACCATCAGCCTCACCACCTCGTCGAAATCAGTGGCGGCGATCTGACGCTCGCCGACGAAGCAGCCGTCGCGCAGCACGCTGATCTTGTCGCAGACGCGGAAGATTTCCTCCATCCGGTGCGACACGTAGACAATCGCCACGCCGCGCCGCTTGAGCTGCTCCATGAAGACGAACAAGGCTTCGATCTCGCGCTCGGTCAAGGCCGCGGTCGGCTCGTCCATAATCAACACCTTGGCGTTCAAGGACATGGCCTTGGCGATTTCCACCATCTGCTGCTGGCCGATGGACAGCTTGCCGGCCTCCGCTTCCGGGTCGATCTGACCGGCGCCCAGCTGCTGCAAAATCTGGCTGGCCTCGCGCCGCATGCCGGCGCGCCGGATCACGCCGAAGCGGCTATGCTCGCGTTCGCGTCCTAGAAACAGGTTTTCCATCACCGACAGCTGCGGAATCAAATTCAGTTCCTGATGGATGATGGCGATGCCTTGGGCTTCGGCCTCGGTGGTGGAGCGTATCGTCGCCGGCCGGTCGTTGAGCAGGATCTCTCCGGCGTCGGCCTGATGGACGCCGGACAGAATCTTCATCAAGGTGGATTTGCCGGCGCCGTTCTCGCCCATCAAGGCATGCACTTCACCGCCCGTCACGGTGAAATCCACCGCCTCCAGCACCTTGACCGGGCCAAAGGCCTTGCTGATGCCGCGCATGCTTACCTTCATCGCCCGTCCCTTCAAAAGATCACGCCGGAATACAGGATCACATTGGCGTACGGCGTGCATTCGCCGGTGCGGATCACCGCCTTGGCCTCGCGGCAGCGGCGCTTGAACTCCTCGTGCGGCGCGTACTCCACCGCCACGCCGTGCGCGGCCATATCGTTGGCCAGCACTTCCACCGCCGGGCTGTGCTGCAGGCATTCGGAGGCGAACAAGGCCCGCTCCGCCTTGAAGTCCGCCAGGATGGAGTCCAGCACGCTGGGAAACTCCGGCACGCCCAGGCGCAGGCTCAGGTCTATGCACTCGACGCCGGGCGGAATCGGCAGGCCGCAATCGGCGATCACCAGACTATCGGTGTGGCCCATGCCGGCCAATACCCGCGCGATGTCCCGGTTCAGATGTCCCAGCCGCTTCATGCCTGTTCCTTCAGCATCTGTTGCAGCGCGGCCAGCGTCGGCATGCCGCTCTGCGCGCCGGATCGCGTCACCGACAGCGCGGCCGCGGCGCAGGCCAAGGCCATCGCCGCCTCCAGGCCCTGCGGCCAGAACGCGGCCAAGGCGCCGTTGAAGGTGTCGCCGGCGCCGGTGGTGTCCACCGCGGACACCACGAAGCCGGCTTGATGATGCAGGCTGCCGTCGGCGCGGCAGAAATAAGCGCCGTCCTTGCCGCGCGTCATCGCCACCCGTCCCGGCAGTTTGCGCATCAGCGTTTGCCAATCGCCCTGCTCGTCCAGCGCCTGCGCCAGCTCGTGTTCGTTCGGCGTCAACAAGGCGGTCCGTTCCAGCAGGCTGGACGGCAAGGGGCGGGCCGGCGCCGGATTCAGCAAAAAGGGCTTGCCGTGGCGTTGCGCCAGCTCGGCCGCGCGCTCCACCGTGGCCAGCGGCACCTCCATCTGCGCCAGCACCACGTCGGCGTCGCGGAAGGCTTGTTCGTCCTGATCCAGATGCTCCGGCAGCAACTGATGGTTGGCGCCGGGCACCACCACGATGGCGTTGTCGCCTTCGGCCAGGGTAATCGTCGCCAGCCCGGTGGCCACATCCGCCTCGCGCAAGTGGCCGATGTCCACGCCCTCGGCCCGCAAGGTCTCCTTGAGCTGGGAGCCGAACATATCGCGGCCCACGCAACCCAACAAGCTCACCTGCGCGCCCAGCCGCGCGGCGGCCACCGCCTGATTGGCGCCCTTGCCGCCCGGATAGGACGCAAAGCGCTTGCCAAACAAGGTTTCACCCAGCCGTGGATAGCGCTCCGCTTCCACCACCAGATCCATATTCACACTGCCCACCACCAGGACCCGGGTCATAGTTTCCTCATCGTGATCAAACGACGCCGCGGCTAGCCCGGCGGCGCCAATTGCTAAAACGTAATCAGCTGACGCTTTATAGCAGAGCCGCCCACGCGCCGGAAGCGATAAACTCAATCTGTTCAGCAAATGCAACAGTCCGCGCCAAGCCCTTCGGCGGCGCTTGACGCCGGGCGAGCTTCAATGTAGCGGCAAAACTACAGACGGGCCGCGCCGCCCGGACGCAAAAAAAGCTCCCCTGGGGGAGCTTTCTTTTTCCTGCCGCCGCGGGGCCTGTGGCCTACCCGCGTCCGCGTCTTACTCGTCCAGCACCGCGGAGGTGTAAACATCCTGCACATCGTCCAGGTCTTCCAGCGCGTCCAGCAGCTTCTGCATGCGCGCGGCGTCGTCGCCGGACAGTTCGGTCTCGTTCTGCGGCTTCATCGTCACTTCGCCCATCTCCGCCTTGAAGCCCTTGGCTTCCAGCGCGTCCTTGACGTCGGAGAACTCGTACGGACCGGTGATCACTTCGATGGAGCCGTCGTCATTGGCGACCACGTCCTCCGCCCCGCTTTCCAGCGCGGCCTCCATCAAGGCGTCCTCGTCCACGCCCGGCGCGAACACCAGATAGCCGCAATGGCTGAACTGGAAGGACACGCAGCCGTCGGTGCCCATATTGCCGCCGTACTTGGAGAAAGCGTGGCGCACGTCGGCCACGGTGCGGGTCTTGTTGTCGGTCAGACAGTCCACCATCACCGCCGCGCCGCCGATGCCGTAGCCCTCGTAGCGGCATTCCACGTAATCGACGCCGTCCAGCTGGCCGGTGCCGCGCTTGATCGCGTTCTCGATATTGTCCTTGGGCATGGACTCGGCCTTGGCCTTGTCCACCGCCAGGCGCAGGCGCGGGTTCATATTGGTGTCCCCGCCGCCCATCTTGGCCGCAACGGTGATTTCCTTGATCAAGCGGGTAAAGATCTTGCCACGTTTGGCATCCTGACGACCTTTGCGGTGCTGGATGTTAGCCCATTTACTGTGACCTGCCATAGTTGCCTCTGTCTGTTGTCCGGTCCACTGCGGACCTTTCAGTCAAAATTGGCGCTTATTTTAGCAGAACTTGAATCTGGACAGGAATGGCGGCCGCCTACTTGGCCTTGAGCATGGCCAGCATCATCTCGAAACCGGCCTGGTACATCTGCTCCAGCACCGGCACCATCATCGGCAAAGTCAGATAGATGCTGATGAAACCTATCATCAGAGTCAGCGGAAAACCGAAAGTGAAGATGTTGAACTGCGGCGCGGCGCGGGTCATCACCCCGATCGCCAGGTTGGTGATCAGCAGCGCCGCGATCACCGGCATGGCCAGCCAGACGCCCCACTCGATCAGATGGCCGCCCCACAGGGCCAGCGCCTTGATGCCCTGGTCCGGCATGCTCATGCCTATCGGCAGCACCCGATAGCTTTCCACCAGGGTGGACAGCACCACCTGGTGGCCGTCGAAGGCCAGAAACAATAGAAAGGTGAACAGGGTCAGCAGCTGCGACACCACCGGCACCTGGGCCGAGTGCATCGGGTCGAAGAACATGGCGAAACCCAGGCCGGTTTGCGAACCCATGATGAAGCCGGCCACTTCCACCGCGGAAATCACGATGCGCATGACGAAGCCCATCGCCAGGCCGATCAACAACTGCTGCAACAGGATGGCGATGCCCTCAGCCGACACCAGCGGCACCGCGGGCAGCGGCGGCAGCAAGGGCGCCAGCATCACGGTGAGGATCAGCGCGAAGCCGGCCTTGAAACGGCGCGGCACGCCGCGATAGGCGAACACCGGCTCCACCAGCAGCAGGCCGACGATGCGCGCGAACGGCCAGACGAACATGGCCACCAGCGCGTTGATCTGCGCGTCGGAAATGCTCAGCATCAGCCGATCACGTGCGGAATGCTCTGGAACAGCCGCGTGGTGTACTCGATCAGCGTGTTCAACATCCACGGCCCGGCCAGCACCAGCACCAGGAACATCGCCAGCAGCTTGGGAATGAAGGTCAGCGTCATCTCGTTGATCTGAGTCGCCGCCTGCAGCACGCTGACCAGCAGGCCCACCAGCAGCGACACCAGCAACACCGGCGCCGCGACGATGATCAGGATGTACAGCGCGTTCTGCACGATATTGATGATTAGCTCCGGACTCATGCCGCCCGCTCCTCGCCTAAAACGCCGGGCCCAGCCCGGCGACGTTTCCAGTCACAAGCCATCATGCCGCCTCAGCCAGTATAGAAGCTCTGCACCAGCGAGCCCATCAGCAAGGTCCAGCCGTCCACCAGCACGAACAGCATCAGCTTGAACGGCAGCGAGATGGTCACCGGCGACACCATCATCATGCCCATGGCCATCAGAATGCTGGCCACCACCAGATCGATGATCAGGAAGGGAATGAACACCATGAAGCCGATCTGAAACGCGGTTTTCAGCTCGCTGATCACATAGGCCGGCACCAGGGTCTTCATCGACACGTCGGCCTTGGTCTGCGGCTTTTCCGATTGGGAAATCTCGATGAAGAAGGCCAGATCCTTCTCCCGGGTCTGGCGCAGCATGAAGGCCTTCATCGGCTTGCTAGCCTCGTCCACCGCCTGTTGCAGCGTGATCTTGTCGTCGGAGAACGGCACCCAGGCCTTGGCGTAGACCTGATCGAAGGTCGGCCCCATCACGAACAGGGTCAGAAACAGCGACAAGCCGACGATCACCTGGTTGGGCGGCGACTGCATGGTGCCCATCGCCTGGCGCAGCAAGGACATCACGATGATGATGCGGGTAAAGGCCGTCATCATCAGCATCATCGCCGGGATGAAGGTCAGCCCGGTCATGAACAGCAACATCTGCAGGCTGAGGGAGTAATTCTGCCCGCCGCCGGCCGCCGGCGTGCTGCTCATCATCGGCAGGCCGCCGGCCGCGTCCGCGATCAAGGGCATCGCCAGCAAGGCCAAGGCGCCGTATCGGAGACAGCGCTTCATCGCGGCCCCGCCTTGTCCTTGCGGTTCTTGTCCATCGCCGCCTTCAACCAGCGCGCAAACGGCTCCGCCGCCGGCGCGACCTCGGTTTCCGCGCCTTCCGGCCGCGGCAGCTTGCTCAGCAGATTGACTTGCTGCGGCGTCACGCCCAGCACCAGCCACTCGCCCTCCAGCTCCACGATCACCACGCGCTCCTTGGGCCCCACCATGGTGCCGCTCACCACCTTCAGGCGGTTGGACGCGCCCAGCATGCCGCCGGAAAGCCGTTTGAACAGCCAGGCCATGCCGACGATGGCGCCCAGCACCACCGCCAGGCCAAACAAGACCTGCAGCAAACTCATGAACGGCGACGGCGCGGCCGCCGGCGGCGCGGCGGTGGCCGCGGCGGCCAGACTGGACGCCGCCAAATAAAAAGCGCCCTGCACTGCACGGCGCGTCATCGCAAACATGGCTGACCTCGTCATTTTTGCAGGCGGCGAATGCGCTCCGCGGGCGTGATGATATCGGTCAGCCGGATGCCGAACTTGTCGTTGACCACCACCACCTCGCCCTGGGCGATCAGGCAGCCGTTGACCAGCACGTCCATCGGCTCGCCCGCCATGCCGTCCAGTTCCACCACCGAGCCCTGCGCCAATTGCAGCAGGTTGCGGATGGCGATCTTGGTGCGGCCCAGTTCCACGGTCAATTGCACCGGGATGTCCAGAATCATGTCCAGGTTCTGCGGCACGCCGGCGCCGGACGTGCTCGCGCCCAGCTCCTGGAACAGGTTCTGCGCCGGCACCGCCTCGGGAGCCGCGTCCACCACTTCCTGCTCGGCCATCGCGGCCGCCCAGTCGTCCATCGATATCTCTTCCTCGCCGCCGGCCCCGCCGGCGGCGGCTGCCGCGGCGGCGGCCGCTTCGGCCTCCATCTGCGCGGCTTGCAATTCTTCTTCGCTCATTACTCTTTATCCCCCAGAGGCTCGTGAAAATCATTCGCGCCGGCCAACACTTGCTCCACCTTCAGCGCATAGCGCCCCTGCACGGTGCCGTAGCTGGCTTCGAACACCGGAATGCCCGACACATCGGCCTCCACCCGTTCCGGAATCTCCAGCATCACCACGTCGCCGTTCTTCAAATTCAGAATCTGACCCAAGGTCACCTTGGTCTGGCCCAAGGTCGCCACCAGCTCCACTTCCGCCGCCTGCACCTGATGCGTCATCAGGTTGACCCAGCGGTTGTCCACCTCCGTGCGGTCCGCCTGCATGGTGCTGGACAGCATGTCGCGGATGGGCTCCACCATCGAATACGGCAGACAGATATGGAAATCGCCGCCTCCGGCGCCCAGTTCGATATGGAAGGTCATCGCCACCACCACCTCGGTGGGCGTGGCGATGTTGGCGAACTGGGTGTTCATTTCGGAGCGCAGGTAGACGAACTCGATCGGGTGCACCGGCTCCCAGGCCTTCTGGCATTCGACAAACACCACGTCCAGCAAACGGCGGATGATGCGCTGCTCGGTGGGGGTGAAGTCGCGGCCTTCCACCCGCACATGGTAGCGCCCGTCGCTGCCGAACAGATTGTCGACGATCAGGAAGACCAGATCCGGGTCGAAAATCAGCAGGCCGGTGCCGCGCAAAGGCTTGACGTGCACCAGGTTGAGGTTGGTGGGCACCACCAGGTTGCGGATGAACTCGCTGTACTTCTGCACCCGCACCGGCCCAACCGAGATTTCCGCGTTGCGGCGGATGAAGTTGAACAGGCCGATGCGCAGATTGCGCGCGAAACGCTCGTTGATGATTTCCAGCGTCGGCATCCGGCCGCGCACAATGCGCTCTTGCCGGCCGATATCGTAGCCGCGGACGCCCTGCGCGTCCCCGCCGCCGCTGTCATCCTCATCCTCCCCGGAGACGCCCCTGAGCAGGGCATCTACCTCTTCCTGGGAAAGAATATCGTCGCCCATGCCGCTTACTGCTTCTGGATGATGAAGGAAGTGAAGAGCACGCTTTCCACCGGCTGCTCCTCGCCGGCGTCCATCGACTCATTGATGATCTGCTTGACCTGGGCTTTCAGCCGCACCTTGCCGTCCGGCGTCGCCAGCTCGACCGCGGACTTGGACGACAGCAGCAGGATCAGCGCGCTGCGAATCTTGGGCGCGTAATCGGTGAATTTCTTTTTGGCTTCCTCGTCGGCCAGCTCCGCCTGCATGTCCACTTGCAGCAAGGAGCCGTCGTTGCCGGCCAGATTCACCACGAAAGTGTCCAGCTTTTCAAAGATCGGCGGACCTTCTTTTTTCTTCTTGGGTTTTTCCTTGGTCTGCTCGGCATGTTCGCCGGCCGCCGCCGGTTTATTCATATTAGTGAACATGTAAGCGGCCAA
Source organism: Chromobacterium sp. Beijing (assembly GCF_021496765.1). Lineage (NCBI taxonomy): Bacteria > Pseudomonadati > Pseudomonadota > Betaproteobacteria > Neisseriales > Chromobacteriaceae > Chromobacterium > Chromobacterium sp. Beijing. Next base: position 887,033 of record NZ_CP053750.1, on the reverse strand, counting down.
GCCCCCCACCGCGGCCAACACCAGAACCAGCAACACAATGACGATCAGCATCAATTTGCCGCCGCCCCCTGCTTTTTTCTCTGCTTTTTCCGCTTTTTTATCTTCTGCCATATACCTGCCCTGTTCACTGGGTGTTCATAGTGAAATCTTAAACGATTTCTTCACTATATTTTCTAATTTTAGATGCCAATTGAACAGGGGAGATTATCACAAATGATCAGGCGAAAATGCTGAGAATGCCTCGAGCGGCCTTGATGCTGCTCAATGCATCCATCGGCTCGGGCTCGGCGCTCTCGTTCTCGCGCTGCGATTGTCCGCGCTGAAACGCCTGCTGTTGCTGTCCGGATTGTCCGCTGGACACTTGCGCGTCGGTCAGCTGAATGCCGCCGGCGGCCAACATGGAAGACAGACGGTGCATATTGTTTTCCAACGCTTCGCGCGTGGCCGGCACCGCCGCGGCGAACAATACCTGGGCCTGGTCGTTGCCGTTCATCTTCAGCGTCACCTCGATCGGCCCCAATTGCGGCGGATTCAGCTGGATCTGCGCCTTGTCGGCCTTGAGGCTGACCATGCCCATCACCTGCTCGCTCATCGCCTTGGCCCAATTGGGATCGGTCACCGGCTGCTGCACGGTGAACACCGGCGTGGGCGCCGTTTGCTTGACCGCCAGCTGTTCATGCCCCTGGAGCGGCAAAAACTGCGGCAGGACCTTGCCGTCTTCCGGCAAATTTTGCTGCGCCTGCAGGGGCAGGTTGCGGGTCTTGCCAAGAGCGGCGGGCAGGGTCGCGGCGACGTCCGGCTTGAGATCCACCGGCTTGGCGCCGGTCGGCAAGTCGCCGCTGGCCCGCGGCGCGGTCATCGCCTGCTGCTGGACGGGCTGCTGCGCGGCGGCCATCAGCGGCATGCCCGGCAAGGGCGTCGCCTGCGCCTGGCCGTCGTCGCCCTTGGCCGGCTTATCCTTGTCCAGGCCTGCGTCCGCCAGCGGATCGGCGTTGGCGCCCGGCAGGAAGGAACTGCCCAGGGCGCTCATCTGCAGCCCCAGCAGGCTGGCGAACAGGTCGCCGGCGCCGGTATCGCCGGCAGTGGCCAGATTGCCGCCCGGCATATTGGCTTTGCCGCCGACCGGATTGGCCGCGGCTGCGTTCACAGGTGTCGTCATGGCCGACTCTCTACAAGTAAGACGCAGACAATAAAGCAACTAGCGTGCCAAGCGTCGGCCTTTGAGCAAGACCTTATTCCTCGCCGTGGGTGCTGTCCCAGAAACGCCGGGTGGCGAATTCGTCGCTGGCCTTTTGCTGCAGCCGCGCCTCGCGCACGGCGGCGCGCTCCTGCTCCCGCTGCAGCAGTTTTTCATAGGCCTTGAGCTTTTTGTATTCATGCTGCCAGGCCTGACGCTCCAGCAAGAAACGCTGGGTGCAGCGCTCCACCTCGCCCTGCTGTTGCACCATGGCCTCGTCCAGACGGGCGAGAAAACGCTGGAAATCCTGATACTGCAAAGCGCTGATGCCCTGAGCGCCGCGACTGGTCAGCCGTTGCCGGTACTCGCCGCGAAACGCGTCCAGCTGCTCCTGACGCGAACGGGCGTCCGCCAGACGGCCTTGCGCCAGCCGCATGCGTTCGGCGGCGGCCTTCTGCTTGTCCTCGGCCAAGCGAATCAACAACAGGTATTTGCTCTCCGCCACGGCTCAGTCTCAGGACAACACGCCCTGCAATTGTTCGCAGCTGGACGGAAAATCCTGCGACTCATGCATAGGCTGGGTCAGAAAACCGACCATGGGCAGCTGACGCCGCATCGCCTCGTCCAACACCGGATCCGAGCCGGGCACATAGGCGCCGACGCTGATCAGATCGCGGTTGCGCTGATAGCGCGAATACAGCTGCTTGAATTGCCGGGCCAAAGCCATCTGCGACTGCGGCACCACGTCCACCATCACCCGGCTGATGGACTGCTCGATGTCGATGGACGGATAGTGGCCGGATTCGGCCAGTTCGCGCGACAGCACGAAGTGGCCGTCCAGAATGGCGCGCGCCGAGTCCGCGATCGGATCCTGCTGATCGTCGCCCTCGGACAGCACCGTGTAGAAGCCGGTGATGGAGCCGCCGCCCTCGGCGGCGTTGCCGGCGCGCTCGATCAATTGCGGCAGACGCGCGAACACCGACGGCGGATAGCCCTTGGTCACCGGCGGCTCGCCGATGGCCAGCGCGATCTCGCGTTGCGCCATCGCGTAACGGGTCACCGAGTCCATCAGCAGCAATACGTCCAGGCCCTGGGCGCGGAAATACTCGGCCAGCGCGGTGGCGTAGGCGGCGCCGTGCAGCCGCATCAGCGGCGGCATGTCCGCCGGCGCGGCCACCACCACCGAGCGGGCGATGCCCTCGTCGCCGAGAATGTTTTCGATGAAATCCTTGACCTCGCGGCCGCGCTCGCCGATCAGGCCCACCACCACCACGTCGGCCTTGGTGAAGCGCGCCATCATGCCCAGCAACACCGATTTGCCCACGCCTGAGCCGGCGAACAGGCCCAGACGCTGACCGCGCCCCACCGTCAACAGGCCGTTGATGGCGCGCACGCCGACATCCAGCACGTCGCGCACCGGCGATCTGTCCAGCGGGTTCATCGGCTGGCTGTGCAAGGGAAACCAGGCGTCGGGATGAATGTCGCCCTTGCCGTCCAGCGGCCGGCCCAGCGAGTCCAGCACCCGGCCCAACAGGCTGAGCCCCACCGGCACCATGCGGCCGGACGCGCCGTCGCCGGCGGCCTGGGCCCGGGTCTTGCCGAATTGCGGCGGGTGCTGCGGCGTCAGCGGCATCACCGGCGTGCCCGGCAGCAAGCCATGCACATTGCTCAGCGGCATCAGAAAGACTTTGTCGCCGGAGAAGCCCACCACCTCGGCTTCCACCAGGCGCTTATCCGCCAGGGCCACCTGGCAGGCGCTGCCCACCGGCAGCTTGAGGCCCACCGCCTCCATCACCATGCCGGTGACGCGGACCAGCTTGCCGCAGGGCTGCCACAGCTTGGCGGCGCGCGCGCTGTCCGCGCAATCGCGCAGCCAGGCGCGCTGGCGCTCAATCAGCGGCGGGCTCATCGTCCATTCCCAAGGCTTTGCGCATGGCGGCGATGCGGGTGTTCATGGTCAGATCCAGACGCAACGCCGCGGTGTCTATCACGCAGCCGCCGCGCTCCACTTCCGGATCCTCTATCCATTGCCACTGGGTTTCCGGCGTCTCCTGGGCCAGAAACTCCCGCGCCACGGCCAGATCCGCCGGGTTCAAGCGCAGCCGCGCCTGAGCCAGCGTGGCCGGCAAGTCCTCCAGCGCCTCGCGCAGCAACTCCTGAATCAACAAAGGGTTCTGCCGCGCCAGCCCATGGCTCAGCTGGCCGGCGAGCTCCAGCGCCAGCGCCAGCCAGTCCGCCGACAATTCGGTTTCAAAACGGGAAATATCTTGCGCCAGCCCTGCCGCCAGCGCTTGCAGCGGCTGCCAGGCCGCGGCGAAGCGGGCCTCCTGCTCGACGCGCACCTCGGCCAGACCCTGCTCGCGCCCGGCGGTCAAACCTTCTTGATAACCGGCGGCGCGGCCGGCTTCCTCCCCGGCCTCATGACCGGATTGCCAGGCTTCCTGATGGATGGCTTCCAGCTCCGCCGCGGTGGGATAACCGCTGACCGCGCGCTCGTTTTCGGCCCCGCCGGTTTCCGCTTCGGGCTCGGCCGGGGCCGGCTCGGCGGCGGACTCCGCCTGCGCCTGCTCCTGCTGGCGGCGGCGCTGCTGCGCCAGCTCCATCAGTTGCACCGGCGTCAGTCTCTGGGTCAGGCCGTCCAGCGCGTTGGGACTCCAACTGCTCCAGCCCTCCAGCTCCTCGCCGGGGATGATGGGATTACTCGACGAGACCTTCATCACCGCCCTTGCTGCCTAGCACGATCTGGCCGTCGTCGGCGAGCTTGCGCACCACCTTGAGGATTTCCTTCTGCTCGGCCTCCACTTCGGACAGCTTGACCGGGCCCTTGGACTCCAGGTCGTCGCGCAACATTTCCGCGGCCCGCTGCGACATATTGCGGAAGATTTTGTCCTTGAGCTCGGCGCTGGTGCCTTTGAGCGCGATGACCAGAGAATCGGACTGCACTTCGCGCAGAATCGTCTGGATCGAACGGTCGTCGATTTCCAGGATGTTCTCGAACACGAACATCTTGTCCTGAATGCGCTGAGCCAGCTCCGGGTCGTACTCGCGGATGTAATTGAGCGCGGCGGCCTCGACGTTGGAGCCCATGAAGTTGAGGATTTCCGCGGTCAGGCCAATGCCGCCGGCCGCGCTCTTCTTGATGCGGTCGGAACCGGACAAGAGCTGGGTCAGCACGTCGTTCAGTTCGCGCAGCGCCTGCGGCTGCACGCCCTCCAGCGTGGCGGTCCGGATCAGCACTTCGTTGCGCATCCGCTCCGGGAAGAAGGACAGAATAGAACTGGACAGATCCGGCTCCAGATGCACCAGAATGGTGGCGATGATCTGCGGGTGTTCGTTGCGGATCAGGTCCGCGGCGGAAGAAGGGTCCATCCACTTCAGGCTTTCGATGCCGCTGTGGTCGTTGCCCTGCATGATCTTGTCCAGCAGGTTGGCCGCCTTGTCCGGACCCAACGCCTCGATCAGCACATTGCGCAGGTATTCGTCGGACGCGCCGATGCTGGCGCGCGCCGCGCACTCGCCCTTGAATTCGCTGACCACCTCGTCGATCTGTTCGTAGCTCAGATTATTGATCGCCGCCATCGCCAGCGAAATTTTCTGCACTTCCTTGGGACCGAGGTATTTGAATACCTCCACCGCCTCGGCCTGCCCCAGGCTGAACAGCAACACCGCGCTTTTGCGCACTCCGTTCTCACTCATCGGCGCTTATCCATTCCTTGATGATCTGGGCCGCCATGCGCGGATCGGATTTCACCATTTCACGCACCGCTTCCAGATTGGTGGTGTATTGCCGCATCTGCGCTTCGCGCGGATCGCCGCCGCCCGCGGCGCCGCCGGCGTGACCGACCGCGCCCTCCTCGCCCTCTTCTCCGGCCACGCCCAGCAGGCGGCCGCCCGCGGCGGCGGCCTGCGCCGCGGCCTCTTCTTCGCTGCCCTTGGCCGGCGCCGGCGGCTTGACCAGATCGCGCATGATGGGCCGCACCACGCCGAACAGCAGGTAGAGCACCGCGATGGTCAGCAGGCCGTACTTGATCAGGCTGGAGCCGTTGCTGGCCACGTAGTCGGTGACTTTTTCCTGCAGCGTCGCCGGCACTTCGGCGTCGGCGAAGGCGGCGTTGACCACGTTCAGGGTGTCGCCGCGCTGGGTGTTGAAGCCCATCGCCTCCTTGACCAGATTATTGATCTGCTGAACCTCCTGCGGGGTCAGCGGCGTCGGCTTCATTTCGCCGTTCTTGTCCGGCATGCGCCGGTAATTGACCACCACGGCGGCGGACAGGCGCTTGACGCCGCCCTGCGGCATCTTGGTGTGCTGGATGGTCTTGTCGACTTCGTAATTGGTGGTGATGTCGCGTTGCAGCGTGCCGGACGCGCCCATGGTCTGGCCGGACAGCGTGGCGGTGCCCGGCGCGGCGCCCGGCGGCAAGGTGATCGGAGCGGAGGCGGCCGACGGCGGCTGATTGGACAAGGCCCCCGGCACGCCGGACGGCAACGCCGCGCCGTTGTTCAGCTTTTCGCTGATCTGCTGGCTGCGGGTGGAGGACGGATTGGGGCTGGAATTGGGCTTGAAGGTTTCCGAGGTCTGCTCCACCTCGGCGAAATCGACGCTGGCGGTGACCTGGGCGCGAGAATTGCCCTTGCCGAAGATCGGCTCCAGGATATCCTCGATGCGCTTGACGTAGCCCTCTTCCACCTGGCGCACATAGCCCAGCTGGCGCTGATCCAGGCCCGAGTTCTCGTCCGGCCCGTTCTGTTTGGACAGCAGATTGCCGTCCTGATCGACGATGGTGACGTTCTTGACCGGCAGATTGGGCACCGAGCTGGACACCAGATGCAAAATACCGGCGATCTGCCCGGCGTCCAGCATGCGGCCGCGGAACAGGCTCAGCATCACCGAGGCGGTGGGCTGCTGCTGTTCGCGCACGAAGACGCTTTGCTTGGGAATGGCGATATGGACGCGGGCGGTCTCCACTGAGCCCACCGCTTCAATGGTGCGCGCCAGCTCGCCCTCGATGGCGCGCTGGTAATTGACTTGCTCGGCGAACTGGCTGATGCCGAACTTCTGATTGTCCATCAGTTCGAAACCGACGCCGCCGGCCTTGGGCAGGCCTTGCGCCGCCAGCTTCAGGCGCGCGTCGTAGACCTTGTCCGAGGGCACGGAGATGGTGCCGCCCTCGCCCAACTGATACGGCACGTTCATCTGCTGCAGCGAAGCGGCCACCTGCCCGCCGTCGCGGTCGGAGATATTGGAGAACAGGACTTTATAGCTGGGCGTGCGGTTCAACACCACCGCGCCCACGATAACAGCGAAAATGGCGGCTACCGCCGCGAGGAACAGGACTTTTTTATTGTTGGGAAGCGCTTTGAAGCGATCGGACGCTTCATTCATGCGGCTTCGCCAAACGGGTGTAGCGTTTTCTTCTGCCAGGTCAGCCATACAGTGGTTTTAGGTTCGAGCCCACCGCCGCCGGCTGGTCGGGTCCGGCAGCGCTAGACTTGGGTATTCATGATTTCCTGATAGGCGGTGACCAGCTTGTTGCGCGCCTGAACCATGGTCTGGAACGACAGGCTGGCTTTCTGCAGCGACACCATCACGTCCTGCAGGTTGACCCCCTCGTCACCCAATTCAAATTGCTTCTGCATCTCCTGCGAAGTCTGCTGCGCCGAATTCACCTGCTCCAAGGTGGACTTTAGCACAGCGGAGAAGTCCACCTGGGACGCTTCCGGGGCCGTAGCGGCGGGCTTGCCCGCGGCCAGGGCCGAGGCGGTGCGCAGCTCGCCCAACAGTTGATCGATATTTGGCACTGACATGGTTACTCCAAGCCATTTCCATCTGGAACCTCCTGACATCCGTCGGCTGCGTCTTCATCACGGTAACGCTGCAATTTATAGCGCAAGGTGCGCTCGCTGATGCCCAGTTTTTCCGCGGCCAGCTTCTTGACGCCGCCCACTGCGGTCAAGGTTTCCAGAATATGGCGTTTCTCTAGCGTTTTCATGTCGGTTTCATCCGACACGGAATAGTCTTTTTCAGACGCTGTCCGGGTAACCTGAGCCGCGCCGGAGTCGTGATCCAGCAGCAGGTCGGCGGCAAAAATTTCCGCCCCGGCGGCAAGAATCACCGCCCGCTGCACCACATTCTCCAGTTCGCGGATGTTACCCTCCCAACTATAGGCCGTCAAATGACGTTCCGCATCCTCGGACAGGATCAGATTGCCTCTTCCGGCGGCCTCTGCGTACTTTTTAAGCATGATTCGTGCCAGCGGCAGAATATCGTCGCGTCGCTCGGCCAGCGCGGGGATGCGCATCGGGAACACGTTCAAACGGAAATACAGGTCCTCGCGAAATTGCCCCGCGTCCACCGCGGCCTGCAAATCGCGGTTGGACGTGGCCAGCACGCGGATGTCCAGCTTCAGGGTGCGCGTGCCGCCGACGCGCTCCACTTCCCGCTCCTGCAGCACGCGCAGCAGCTTGGCCTGCAGCGACAACGGCATCTCGGTGACTTCGTCCAGCAGGATGGTGCCGCCCTGCGCCTGTTCGAACTTGCCCGGCAAGGCCTGGGCCGCGCCGGTGAACGCGCCGCGCTCATGGCCGAACAAGGTGGACTCCAGCAGGTTTTCCGGGATCGCCGCGCAGTTGACCGCGACGAAAGGCCCTTCGCAGCGCTTGGAGTGCCGATGGATGTAGCGCGCCAGCACTTCCTTGCCCACGCCGCTGGGGCCGGAGATCATCACGCTGACGTCGCTGCCGGCCACGCGGCCGGCCAGCGCGAACAGCTGCCGCATCGCGGCGGACTCGGCCACCACCTCGCCGCTCGTCTCGCTGGGCATGCGCAGCAAATGCTTTTCCACTTCGGCGATCAGGCTGGCCGGCTCGAAAGGCTTGAGCAAGTAATGCGCGGCGCCCGCGCGCAGCAGTTCAATCGCCCTTTCGATGACGCCGTAGGCGGTCATCAGGATGAAGGGCACGCCGGGATAGCGTTTTTTCGCTTCCTCGAACAGCGCGTAGCCGTCCATCGGTGCCATCTGGGCGTCGGATACGATCAGCCCCACCGGGGCTTCTTTCAATTTGGCCAGGGCCGCGGCGCCGTCGCCGGCCTCCAAGGTGGGATAACCGGCCAGGCTTAGGGTGTCGACGATGGCTTCGCGCAGGTCCGCGTCGTCTTCCACCACCAGAATAGGGAGATACTTCATGTCTTCTTGTTCTATCAGAGGGTTAAGCCGAGCCGCCGGCTTGTTGTTGCTTTTGCGTGGCCAGCACCGACAAACGCGTGGCGATGCTTTCCAAGGCCAGCACTTCGTGCGCGCCGCCCATGGCGATGGCCTCCTTGGGCATGCCGAACACCACGCAGCTGGCTTCGTCCTGGGCGATGTTCCAGGCGCCGGCCTGCTTGAGCTCCAGCATGCCGCTGGCGCCGTCCCGCCCCATGCCGGTCAGGATCACGCCGATGCAGTTCTTGCCCACCAGATTGGCGGCGGAGCGGAACAGCACGTCCACGGACGGGCGATGTCGGTTGACCGGCGGCCCGGCGTGCAGGCCGATGGCGTAGCCTATGGTGGGCGCCGGCTTGACCAGCAGATGGGAGTGACCGGGCGCAATGTAGACGGTGCCGTTTTGCAGCCGTTCATTGTCCTCGGCTTCCTTCACCGTCAGCTTGCACAAGGTGTTCAGACGCGTGGCGAAGGAATGGGTGAACATCTCCGGCATATGCTGGGTGATCAGGATGGGCGGCATCGAGACCGGCAGCGCGGTCAGCAAGGTGCGCAGCGCCTCCGTGCCGCCGGTGGAAGAGCCGATGACGATCACCGCCTGGCTGGCCAAGGGCACTTTGCCGGCCTGCTTGGGCAAGATAATGTCGGCGTTGTGGCTGGGCACTACGTCCAGCGGCTTCTTGGCCGCGCTTCCCCTCGTCAGCTGCCCCATACGCGTCCTTGGCTTTCTCTGGTTATTGTAAAAACAGCCCGCGCGCGCGGCGCCGCCGCGTCAAACGGCTTCATGGCGCCGGCTCCGTTTCGGCGTCCGCGATGCGGGCCAGCCAGGCGTCGCAAGCCGCCTCCACCAGATCCAGCACGGTGTCGAAACCGCCTGCGCCGCCGTAATAGGGATCGGGCACGTCGCGGGCGGCGCCGGACAGCGGCTCCAGCAGCAAATGCAGCTTGCCCCGATAGGATGGCGGACATTGGGTATTTAACAAAGCCAAATTTTGCCGGTCGGCGGCCAAAATCCAGTCGAAACGCTCGAAATCGCGCGCCTCCACCTGTCTTGCCCGCAAATCGGACAGGTCGTAGCCGCGACGCAGCGCCGCCTGACAGGTGCGCCGGTCCGGCGCTTCGCCGACATGGTAGCCGTGCGTGCCCGCCGACTCCACTTCAATCCGCGCCTCCAGGCCCGCGCGCTTCAGCTTGGCGCGCATCACCCCTTCCGCCGTTGGCGACCGGCAGATGTTTCCCATGCAAACAAATAAAATGGACAAGCAATCGTTCTGGCTCATGGACGGCTTCGGCTCTCTATTTTTATTCAGTATGGGATTCAGGCACCCACTCGCCCCGATCTTATCACTTCCGCCGCCGGCTACGCGTCCGCGAGAAAGGCGCCGGCTATTTTCCCTCCGCCCCCGCCGCTAACGCAGCGCCGGCAAATCCATGCCGGCCAGATAGCCGGCCGCGATGCAGGCGCTGCGCGTCGAGTCGAACAGCAGGCCCACTCTTTCCGCCTCGTCGGCCAAGCCCTCCTCCGCCGCCAGCGCCAAGCGCTCCAGCCCGGCGCAGGATCCGCCCAGCGCGCTGAAGCCCAGGGTCAGCGCGGCCCCCTTCAGATTGTGCGAGTGGCGTCGCACCTGATCTCGCTGACCGGCCAGCGCGGCGGCCAGCAGCTCGTCGACCCGGCCCACCTTGCCGGCGAAGAATTGCGCCACCAGCTCCCGGTATTTTTCCAGGGTCAGCATTTCGGTCATTTTTTCGATCATCGCCACGTCCAGCAAGGCCGGCAGCAAGGTGGGCTCGGTGTTCGGCTCCCGCGCCGGCCCATTGCCGAACTGACGCTCCAGCATGGCGTGGAACTCCGTCACATGCAGCGGTTTGGCCAGGAAATCGTCCAGGCCGCCGGCCAGAGCCTTGTCCCGCGTTTCCGCGAGGACGTCCGCCGTCAGCGCGACGATCTTCATCCCCGGCGTCATCGCGCGCTCGCGCAAATGCCCGGTCGCCTCGATGCCGTCCATCGCCGGCATGTGCAAGTCCATCAAGACCAAGTCGAAGGGCTGCCGGGCGGCCGCCTCCACGGCTTCCGCGCCGTCCTGGATCACGGTGACCAGATGCCCTTGCTTTTGCAGCATCGCCTGCATGTATTTGCGGTTGATCGGATTGTCGTCCACCACCAGGACGCGCAGCTGACGCTCCAGCCCCGCCGGGTCCGCTTCCGAGCCCGTCTTGGCCCGGCCCTCCGGCGCGTTCATCGCCTGCAAAGGCAGCGACAGCACGAAGACGCTGCCGGCGCCCAGCGCGCTGTGCACGGTGATGTCGCCGCCCATCAGCTGCGCCAGGTTCTGGGAAATCTCCAGCCCCAGGCCGCTGCCACCGTACTGACGCACGGTGGAGCTGTCGCCCTGGGAGAAACGCTTGAACAAGCGCGCCAGCGTGGCGTCGTCCATGCCGATGCCGGTGTCCCGAACCGTGATCCGCAGCACGGCGCCGGCTTCCGAGCCCGATTCCGCGGCTTCCGCCTGTATGGTTACCGCGCCGATCTCGGTGAACTTGATCGCGTTGCTGAGCAGATTGAGCAGGATCTGCCGCAAGCGGGTGGGATCGCACAACACCCATTCGGGCACGTTCAAATCCAGCGCCATGCGCATGGCCAGCCCTTTGGACACCGCTTGTCCGCGCATCAGGCTTTCGCATTGCAGCAGCAGTTGTCGCAGATTGCACACCGTGGGCAGCAGATCGAGCTTGCCCGATTCCAGCTTGCTGGCGTCCAGCACGTCGTTCAACAGGGCCATCAGGTGGCGGGCGGATTCTTCGGCGGTCTTGATGTAATCGGCCTGCACCGGCGTGGGATTGCAATCCCCCAGCAAGGAGAGCATGCCCAGCACGCCGTTGAGCGGGGTGCGGATTTCATGGCTCATATTGGCGAGAAACACGCTTTTCGCCATGCTGCCGGCCTCGGCCTGGACCCGAGCCTGCTCCAGCACGTCGGTCAATTCCTCCAGTTCGTGGCGCCGGCGTTCCAGTTGCCGCAGCTGCCGCACCACGATGGTGGCGAAGCCCAGGATCAGCGCCCATTCGAAGGCCATCAGCCAATTGCTGACCACGATGTGCTGCTGCATGCTTTTATTGCGCGCGTCCACCTGTTCCGCCATGCGCTGGTTGGCCACCAGCGACAGGTCGTGCAGCGGACCGCTCAGCAAGTCCAGTTCGGTGTCCAGCCGCCGCAGGCCGTCCAGTTCCAACTCCGCGCCGGATTGGCGGCCGAAATAGGCGTCGGCCTTGCGGATGAAGGCGTCCAGTTTGGGCCGGGCCTGCTGGTATTCCTGGGTGCCGTCCAGCAGGCTGGAATACAGGCCGTGGTCGACCACGCCCACGCGGCTGACGAAGATGTCGTAGCGCTCCTGCAGTTCGGCCCGGTCCTGCTCATGGTTCAGCACATGTTCTATCGTCGTCTGCAGCCGCATCGATTCGGTTTCGAGCTGAAAGTAGGCCCATACGATATTGTCGCCTTCGTAGCGCGCCGCGGTGTTCAGCATGTCCGCCTGCCGCACCTGGATATAGGCCACTCCGGCGAACACGCAGGCCAGCGTCGCCCCGATCAAGATCAGGCTGCGCCAGGCGGAATAGCTTCGCTGCGGCGTCTTCATCGCGCTCAATGCACCTGCAGGGATTTGAGTTGCCAGGCGGAACGGTTGTAATACAGCTCCGAACGCAGCTCTTCTTGCGAATCGTAGGGGTAGACGATGAACAAGGGCCCTTTTTCCCGCACCGGCATCGGTTTACCGTTCATCTGAGTCGCCAGGATCACGTCGAAGCGGCTGGCGTCGTCAAAGGGGATATCGGTCTTGTAGTCGTTCAGCGCCACTGCTTTCAACAGTTTGCCGTGGGCGCCGGCGGCGGCCAGCACGTCGCGCAGCAAGGGCCCCGAAAAGCGGGTCAAGCCCGGGTACCACGGCGTGTGGGTGCTGAAACTGCGCTGAGGCAGTTTGGCCAGCATGGCCATGTCGAAGGCGGCGACGTCGCCCTGGTTTTTTTGGCCGACGTTGCCGCTGATCACCAGCACCGCCTTGCCGGCGGGCTTGGCCAAAGCGTCGACCGCCGCGGCCAAGGGCGCCGCGGCGGCCAGGCCGAGCAGCAACAACAGGATTCCAAGTCGTTTCATGGTTTTCTCGCTTAGGTGTGCGCTGCAATGAATACCCAATCCCGCGCCGACTGCGGCACGCCTCCGCCGCAATTCGCCAGCCACTCGGCGAAGGAGGCCTCGTCCACCGGCGGGGAGATCAGGGAACCTTGGGCCGCCGATACGCCGAATGCCTGGCACAAGCCCCACTCGGCCTCGGAAGCCACGCCCTCGGCCACCACTTTCAAGCCCAACCGGCGGCCCAATTCCACGCTGGCCAGGAAAATGGAGCGGTTGGTGGCGTTGCTCGCGGCGTCGATGACGAAGCCCTTGTCGATTTTCAATTCGGTGAACGGGATGCGCGCCAGCCGGTCCATGCTGGCGAAGCCGGTGCCGAAATCGTCAATTGCCAGGCCGGCGCCTTTCAGACGCAAGCGCGTCATGATTTCCAGCGCCGAGGCCGGGTCCGCCATCACGCCGCTTTCCGTGACCTCGAACGTCACCCGGGACATCTCAAGATCGGCTTCGTTCGCAATCGCGACCAAAGCAGCCACCAGACTGGAGTCCTTCAGGGATTGCATGGAAAGATTGACCGACATGTCCAGACGCTGCCGCGCGTCCAGGCGTTTGAGCGCTTGCGACGCGTCCGCGAACAAACGCTTGGTCATCTGCGTGATCAGGCCGCTTTGTTCCGCCAGTTCGATGAACTGCAACGGCCCGAGCAAGCCCAGCTGCGGATGCAGCCAGCGCGCCAGCACTTCCACGCTCAACACCCGGCCGCTGGCCACATCCACCTGCGGCTGAAAAAACGGCACCACCTCGCCGCGCTCTATGCCCAGGCGCAGTTCCTCGCTGTTGATCCGTTCCAAAGGCAGGCACACCGCTTCCCCGGGCGCGACGGGCGCGGCCAGCATCGCCAGCAATTGCTCCGGATCCACCGGCTTGGGCAAGACGCCGCACAAACGCAGCGCGTACATTCGCGCCAGATCCGCCACGCTGTCCAGCACTCTTTCGTCGAAACCGCTGGTGATCAGCAATTTGCCGCAATAAGCCCTCTCGCCCAAATGACGCACGAACTCGACGCCGTCCATGCGCGGCATGTCCAGATCGCAAAAAATCAGATCAAAGGCCCGGTCGCCGGCGTCCAGTTGCATCAGCGCGTCCAGGCCGTCGACCGCCTCGGAAATCTTGCCCATGCCCAGCTGCCGCAATACCGCGGTCAGGAATTGCCGGGACACGGCTTCGTCGTCAACCACCAAGATTTGCGGCATCGTCTCCCCCATCTAGCCCATCTCGTGCTGGCTGTTTTCACTATCGACGCCGGCTGCGAGCTTCCGCGACCGCGCCCCGCCGCGCTGTGCTTGGCCGCGCGGCGGTCCGGATCTCGTTTTTGCCCCTGTAGTATCTAAATAGCCCGCCGCCTTCGTCTTTTCCAGCCGGCGCGGCTCGGCGAGCTCAGCCGCCCCAGGCGGCCGGCCGTGCCGCGGCGGCCAGTTCCTCGCGCATTTCCAGCGCCAGCTGCCACACTTTCCGCGCCAGCGGCGACAAGGAACGGTTGGGCCGTTTGATCAAGACGATGCGGCGCCTCTCCACCGGCAGCAAGGGCAATACGCTCAAGCCGCCGCCGGCGGGCGGCGGCATGGCCAGTCCCGGCGCGACGCTGAGGCCCAGGCCGGCCGCCACCATGCGGAACACCGACTGCGAGTGCCCCAATTGCTGCGCCACTTCGCAGGCCAGGCCGTGCCGGGCCAGCAAGTCGTCTATCAGCCGGCGGCTGCCCGAGCTGTGGTCCAGCAAGACCAGCGGCTGGCCGTCCAGTTGCGACCAATGCGCCGCGTCCTGGCCGGCCAAGGCGTGGTCGCTGCGGCACACCAGCCAGAAGTCGTCCTCCAGCAGGGGCTCGCTGTCCAGCGCCGCGGCCGCGTCGGGCTCCACCACCAGGCCGAAATCCACCTGTCCGCCCGTGACCGCGTCTATGTTCAGGCGCTGCACCTGGTCGTGCAACACCAGCTTCAGCTGCGGATAGCGCTGCCGGCACCGCGCGATCAACAAAGGCATCAGGCTGGCCGACAAGGTGGGGCTGCTGGCCACCCGCACCACGCCGTGCGCCTGCGCGCCCTCCATCCGGGCTTCGCCCAGCGCGTCCTGCAGCGCCTCCAGCACCCGCGTCAGCTTTCCCTGCAAACGGCGAGCCGCGGCGGTGGGCTCCACCTCGCGCGTGGTGCGGTCGAACAAGCGCAGATCCAGAGCCTGTTCCAGCTCCCGCACCGCGCGGCTGACCGCCGGCTGGGTCAGGCCCAGCGCGTCGCCGGCGCGGCTGAAGCCGCCCAGCTCGATCACGGCCTGGAACACTCGCAGTTGGCGCAAAGTCACATTCATATCAATTACTCATCAATTGATCAGATAAATGCATTTGTATTCTCAATTGAGCTGCGGTTCAATAGCGGCATCCCTTGCCATCGCCGCATCGCCCCATGCCCAAACTACTCGACGCCTTCACGCTGTCCCTGCTCGCCACCGTCGCGCTGGCCACCGCGCTGCCCTGCTCCGGCGATGTCGCCGCCGCCTTCAACCTCATCACCAATCTGGCGATTGCGTTGTTGTTCTTTCTGCACGGCGCCAAGTTGTCGCGCGAGGCGGTGCTGGCCGGCGCCGCGCATTGGCGGCTGCACCTGGTGGTGCTGAGCTGCACCTTCCTGCTCTTCCCCGCGCTCGGCCTGGCCTTGCGGCCCGTCTTGCAGCCCCTGCTGACGCCGGAACTCTATCTCGGCGTTCTCTATCTGTGCATGCTGCCTTCCACCGTGCAATCGTCCATCGCCTTCACCTCCATGGCGCAAGGCAATGTGCCGGCCGCCATTTGCAGCGCCACCGCTTCCAACATCCTGGGCATCTTCATCACGCCGCTCCTGGTCAGCCTGCTGGTGGTCAAGCACCACGGCGCCGGCCAGGGTTGGGGGCCGGTGCTGGACATCGTGATGCAGTTGCTGCTGCCCTTCATCGCCGGCCAGATCGCCCGTCGCTGGATAGGCGGTTGGGTGGACCGCAACAAGGGCTTGCTGCGCTACGTCGATCAGGGCTCCATTCTGCTGGTGGTCTATACCGCCTTCAGCGCCGCGGTGATCAGCGGTCTGTGGCGACAAACGCCGCCGCAGGCGCTGGCCGCGCTGCTGCTGGTCAACCTGGTCTTGCTGGGCCTGCTGCTGGCCATCACCCTCTTGCTGAGCCGCAAGCTGGGCTTCTCGCGCGCGGACCAGATCACCATCGTGTTCTGCGGCTCCAAGAAAAGCCTGGCCAGCGGCGTGCCCATGGCCAAGGTGTTGTTCGCCGCGCCGGCGCTGGGTTCCATCGTGCTGCCGCTGATGCTGTTCCATCAGATCCAGCTGATGGCCTGCGCGGCCTTGGCGCAGCGCTACCGCCGCCGGCACGCGGAGGACGCGCGCTGAAAAGACGACGCCCCGCTCGGCATCGAGCGGGGCGTCTCGCGGACAAGACCGGACAAGGCAGGGCCTGTCAGCTGGAAGCCCCGCTACTCGTCGTGCAAGGCTTCACACAGCGCAGCAGATTATGAACAGGCTCTTACAGCTCGTTGATCCAGGCCTGTTCTTTTAGATGCTTGAGCTGGTCGCGCAGGCCGGCCGCCTTTTCGAACTCCAGATTGCGCGCGGCCTCCATCATTTCCTTCTCCAGACGCTTGATTTCCTTGGCCAGGGACTTTTCGTCCAACATCGCCACGCGGGCCTTGTCCACCAGCTTCTTGCGTTCGTCCTCCACGCTGTAAACGCCGTCGATGATGTCCTTGATCTTCTTCTGCACGCCCTTGGGCACGATGCCGTGCTCGGCGTTGAAAGCCATCTGCTTGGCGCGGCGGCGCTCGGTTTCGTCCATCGCCCGCTTCATGGAATCGGTGATGCGGTCCGCGTAGAGCAAGGCCCTGCCGTTGAGGTTGCGCGCGGCGCGGCCTATGGTCTGGATCAGCGAACGGTCCGAACGCAGGAAGCCTTCCTTGTCCGCGTCCAGGATGGCCACCAGGCTGACTTCCGGAATATCCAGGCCTTCGCGCAGCAGATTGATGCCGATCAGCACGTCGAACACGCCCAAGCGCAGATCTCGGAGGATTTCCACCCGTTCCACGGTATCGATGTCGCTGTGCAGATAGCGCACCTTGATGCCGTGCTCGGTATAGTAGTCGGCCAGTTGCTCGGCCATGCGCTTGGTCAGCGTGGTCACCAGCACCCGTTCGCCGCGTTCCATGCGCAGACGGATTTCGGACAAGAGATCGTCCACCTGGGTGGCTACCGGCCGCACCTCCATCTCCGGGTCCACCAGGCCGGTGGGACGCACCACCTGTTCCACCACCTGGCCGGCGTGTTCTTTCTCGTAGTTGGCCGGGGTGGCGGACACGAACACGGTTTGCGGCATCAGCAATTCGAATTCGTGGAATTTCAACGGCCGGTTGTCGGTGGCCGACGGCAGGCGGAAGCCGTACTCCACCAGATTGGCCTTGCGCGCGGCGTCGCCCTTGTACATGGCGCCCACCTGGGGCACGGTGACATGGGATTCGTCGATGAACATCAAGGCGTTCTTGGGCAGGTAATCGATCAGCGTCGGCGGCGGATCGCCGGGGCCCCGGCCGGAGAAGTGCCGGGAATAGTTTTCGATGCCTTTGCAAAAGCCCATCTCGTACAGCATTTCCAGGTCAAAGCGGGTGCGCTGCTCCAGGCGCTGGGCCTCCACCAGCTTGCCCTCTTTCTGATACCACTCCAGGCGCGTGCGCAGTTCTTCCTTGATGTGCTCGCAGGCGCGCAGCACGGTGTCGCGCGGCGTCACGTAGTGGCTGGAGGGAAACACCGTGAAGCGCCCCACCCGCTGCTTGGTCGTGCCGGTCAGGGGATCGAACAGGGTCAGCGTTTCCACTTCGTCGTCGAACATGCTGACGCGCAGCGCGGTGTCGCTGCTTTCCGCCGGATAGATGTCGATCACATCGCCGCGCACGCGGAAGGTGCCGCGGCCGAAATCCATATCGTTGCGATCGTACTGCATGGTGGCCAGCCGGCTGATGATGTCGCGCTGCGCCAGCGTCTCCCCTTCCTTCAGATGCAGAATCATCTGATGGTAGTCGGAGGGGTCGCCAATGCCGTAAATGGCGGAGACGGTGGCGACGATGATGCAGTCCGGCCGTTCCAGAATGGACTTGGTCGCCGACAAGCGCATCTGCTCGATGTGCTCGTTGATGCTGGAATCTTTCTCGATGAAAAGATCGCGGCTGGGCACATAGGCTTCCGGCTGATAGTAGTCGTAGTAGGACACGAAATACTCGACGGCGTTTTCCGGAAAGAACTCGCGCATCTCGCTGTAGAGCTGCGCCGCCAGCGTTTTGTTGTGCGCCATGATGATGGCCGGGCGTCCGCTTTGGGCGATGACGTTGGCCATGGTGTAGGTTTTGCCGGAACCCGTGACCCCCAGCAAGGTCTGGTAGGACAGGCCGTCGCCCAGCCCTTCCAGCAATTGGACGATGGCGCCGGGCTGATCGCCGGCCGGTTCGAATGGTTGATGCAGTTTGAACGGACTGTTGGGATAGGTGCGCAGCATGGGTCGAGACATCGGAGGAGATAGCCTGATTCTACGCGGTTCGCCCCCGCTTCACACCCCCGATGCGCCTGCATATAAAAAAGCTGCGATTCAGGCTATACACAGTCAAAACATTGTTTAAAATACAGTTAGACCGAGCATAAAACACGGCTTGCGGCGCAAACGCCGCGAGCCTATTTTTCGGTCCGAGATTCGTTAATATCCGCTCTCCCTGGAGTGAAGCATGATCAAGAAAATTGCAAGCCTGCTGGTATCCGCGGCGTTAGCCATGCCGGTGCTGGCAGGTGCGCCGTCCAGCGTGATGGTGGCCTCGCAGATGGCCGACCTATCCGTTCCGCGGCTGAATTCGCATTCGGTCTTGGTGCTCAACGGCATCACCGGCGAACCCTTGTACCAAAAGAACATCCACCAACGCATGCCCATCGCCTCCATCACCAAATTGATGACGGCCATGGTGCTGCTGGATTCCGGCGCCTCGCTGGATCAGGAGGTGACGGTATCCGACGCCGAGATAGACCGGGTGAAAAACACCTCCTCGCGCCTGGCGGTGGGCACCACCCTCAGCCGCAAGGAAATGCTGCTGCTGGCGCTGATGTCGTCGGAAAACCGCGCCGCCGCCACGCTGGCCCGCACCGCCTTGCCGGGCGGCAGCGCCACCTTCGTGGAACGCATGAACCGCAAAGCCCGCAGCCTGGGCATGAGCGAGACCATCTTTTACGACGCCACCGGCCTGGACATGCGCAACACCTCCACCGCCGCCGACTTGGCCCGCATGGTCCGCGCCGCGCACGGCTATCCGCTGATCCGCGCCTTCACCACCACGGAGAAGCACCAGATTCAATCGGTGAGCCGCCGCGTGCTGCAATACAAGAACAGCAACGCGCTGGTGCGCGAAGGCGACTGGGAAATTTCCCTGCAAAAAACCGGCTACATTCAGGAAGCCGGCCGCTGCATGGTGTTGCAGGCCACCGTGGGCTCCCAGCCCTTGATCATCGTGTTGCTGGCCGCCGGCGGCAGCGCCGCCCGCGTCAACGACGCCAGGAGCATCAAAACCTGGCTGGAGGCGCATCCCGGCAGCTGGCTGGCCGGCTGAGTCCGCCGCCTCCAAACGAAAACGGCCCTTCCGCCATATGACGGAAGGGCCGTTTTCATGCATGCGCTTACATATAGCGCAAGTCGAACTGAGCCAGGCCGTTGGCCGAACCCGGCTTGATGCCGCCCTCCTGCCCTTGCGGCACCGGCGCGCGGGTGGATTCGTACATCGCGTTGAAACGCAGGGTGTTGCTGCCGTTGGTCAAGCCCACCAGCGGCGAATACTGGCCCAGCACGATGTCGCCGCCGCCCGGTCCCATCAGGCGGATGCCCACGCCGGCGGCGCTGCCGTTGATCGCCATCAGTTCGCCGTTGTCGCGGTCGGCCTCTCCGTTGAAACGCACCGCCACCGTGGTCATGGTGTCGATGGAGCACTCGGTCAGCCGGATATCGAAGGACACCGGGCGGGAACGGTCGCCGATCTTGCGGAACATCTGCGAGGACACCAGACCCATGCCCACTTCCAGGCTCTGCGAGTTGGGATCCAGACCGCAGGCGCTCAACACCAGTTCGCCAAAAACGTTCAAGGTGCCGTCCGCCGCCTGCGCCAACGGCGCCGCCAGCGCCAAAGCCAGCACCATCGCCTTGAATTTCATTGCTCCACTCCTTACGCCAATTCAGTTCGCCGTCTCGCCGCCCTCATACCAGAGGGCTCGAGCCGCTCAGATATAATCCAGATCGATATTGACCGTGCCCTGGAACGGGCCTTCTTCCACCTTGCCCATATTGGTGGGGACGATGGTGGCGAACATCGGCACGGTTTTCTGACGGTCGCCCTTGAAAAACTCCGCCAGGAACTCCGACTGCTCCAGCCGCAGCTGACGTCCGTCGCCGTAAAACAGTTGCAAGCCAAGCCCGCTATCCGAGTTGTCCTTCTTTTTCACCAAAGTGGCGGTATAGGTATCCGCCTTGCCGTTGATGCCGCGGAAATAGCCGTTGACCTTGACCGGATCGTCGCAGGTTTTCTCAAGCTTCAGGGCAAAGTCCCTGCGCGGCACCGCCGGGTTGAGCCCCTTGACGGTTTTGGCGATTTTGCCGAAGTCCAAAGCATTGCTGGCCGGATTCAGGCTGACCTTCACCGCGCACTGGATGAAACGGATCTTGTCCAGCCCGGTCACCTTGTAAACCAGATTGCTGCCCTTGATGTCGTTGATCCCGCCGACCCCGTCGAACTGCAAGACTTCAAACTGCGACTTGCCGACGCTCCCATTGCCGGGATACGGCGTCTTGGTGGCGATCACCACCTGGAAGCTCAAGGAAAAATCCGTTGTCGGGCACTGATTCAATGCGATATTGGACGGGCACTTCGGAATGACCTGACCCGTCGCAATCCGCAGATTGGGGTCGAAATTGGGGCGCCCGTTATACATCACGCCAAACTGCACCCCCTGCGGAGAACTGTCCTTGCGCGGGTTAGGATAGAAGAACACCTCCTCCGCCTCCCGCAAGCCATTATGGTCTTTGTAGCAAGAGACATTGACCGTGCGCACCGAGGAGTGCCAGATGATCTCGCCGCTTGGCAGGGTGATGGGCACCGCCACCGTGGAGCCTATGTCCTCGGTAATCATCACGCTGCCATTGCGCCCCCCTTCCTTGCACGCCAAAGCGTGGCTCAAGGCCGGCAGCATGGCCAGCGCGGCCATCAACAGCAAACGCGGCAAACGACGATTCAACATGGGCTCTCCCTGCGCTGTGCGCCTGCGGAATTATTTCTTGTCTTCGCGGTACTGGCACTGGCCGTCCGCGCAAACGAAGGTAAAGGTGTCCTGAGCGCCGAAATCATTGATATTGCTCAGCTTCAGACTGGCCGGCAGCGCCTTCAGCGCAAAACGGGCCTCGCCCTTGGGCGGCACCATCAGGCCGTCCATATCGCGCGGCTTCTTGTCGCCCGGCAGTTCCAAGCCCACCAGGGTCAGGTGATAGGGGCTGGGGTTCTTGAACACCAGCTTGCCGGCGGCGGCGTCGAAGCTCAGCTGCAGCTTGTTGGCCGGGTTTTCGCCGCGCGGCAATTGCGCTTCCTTAGGACGGTAGAACACCTTGATGCGCGACTTGATCGCCAGTTGCAGCACATTGTCCTTATCGCTCTTGGGCGGGACTTCCTGCACGTTCAGATAAAACAGCGATTCCCGATCGGACGGCAGGCTGGGGTCAGGAATGCGGCTCAAGCGCACCACGCCCTTCTCGCCGGCCTCGATGCGTTGCAGCGGCGGCAGCACCAGGAAGGGGGAAGCCAGACGTTTGCCCTCGCCGTCGCTGAGCCAGGATTGAACCAGATAAGGTTGCTCCGGGTTCTTGTTGCTCAGCACCATGCTGACGTTCTTGTCCTGCTCCAGATAAATCATCCGGGTGCGGTCCAGCAGGATGTTGGCCTGAGCCGCCAGCGGCGCGGTCAGCGCGGCCAGCACGCCCGCCAGCCCCAGTGCGCGATGAAACGTTTTCATATCGATTCCTTATTCTTTATTCTGCGAGAGGCGCGCACACCATGTCGCGGCTGCCCTGGCTCAACTCGTAATCGGCCGGCAGCGGGTCCACGCGGCAACGCGTCTTGCCCCAGGAGATTTCCAGCTTGGGCGTCGGGCTCAAGCCGGTGACGAAGGTCAGACCGCCGTCGCCCACCATGCCGACGTCGCGCTTGCCGGCCACGTCACTGACGGTGGCGCCCAAAGGCGGCATTTTGCCATCCGGCAGCCGCACCGTCAGCAAGGCCTTGCGTCCGACCTTGACCGGGAACTCGGTGCGCCCCACCGCGCCTTCGGTCAACACCACGCGGCGCACCGCGGAACTGGCCTCCACCGAATCCGGCATATTGTCGTCGTCCAGGCGCACGTCCTGGCTGTAATACGGCGCCACGCTGCTCAGCATCGCGTAGCCGTTGCGGTCGGTCTGCGCCGACACGCCGTAGACCGGCACGCCGGCCACGCCGTCGGTGTCCACCAGCATGCGGGTTTCGCCGCCGTAGCTATTGCCCATGGTCAGGCCCCCGGCGTGCAGCACCAGCGAGCTGCCCAAGCCCGCGGACAGGCTGCTGTAACCGCCCTGCTGCTTGCTGGCCGAGACGTCGGCCTGCATGACGCGGCCGGTGTAATGATAGTCGCCGGACACCAAGGGCTTGCCGGAACGGGTGTCCGCGCTCATCGCCACGTTGTAGCTGTGGTTGGGGTTGCTGCTGTCCGAGTAACGGACGGTGTGATTGGTGTTGCCGGCACTGCCCTGCACGTCGTAGCCGATGCGGCGGTTGTTCTCCAGCGGCATGCTCAAACCCAGGTAGACACGGTTGCTGCTGCCGGTCTGGTCGCGCAGGTTCTGCACCGACAGATTGAGGCTGACGTTGCGCAAGGACCCGATATTGACGTCGCGGCTCAGCGACAGATCCACGCGCTGGGTGGCGGTGGCGTTCCAATAAGTGGACTTTTCAGCCGACAGAAACACATTGGTCTGGCCGAAAGTCTTGCTGGCGGTCATGCCCACCCGCTGTTTGTCGCTGATATAGTTCTGGCCGTCCAGGTCGCTGAGGAATTGGCCGAAGGAACGGAAGTTGCGGTCCGAGAAGCGGTAGCCGAACAGACGGATGTCCGCGTCCAGGCTTTCAAACTTCTTGGCGTAGTTGAAACGGTAAGAACGGCCGGCCATATTCAGGCCGCCGCGCAATTGGGCGTTGGCCTGGGTCACGTCGGCGGACAAAGCGCCCCAGTTGCCGAGATCCTTGGCGAAGCCCATCGCCAGCGAACGGTAGTCGGCGGACGCGATGAAGCCGCTGTACAGCGACAAGGTCTGCGTCAGGCCGTAGGACGCCTCGGCGCTGGCCACGTTCGGGTGCGACGCGCTGCCGTTCTGATCCGCCTGGCCAATGGCCGCCTTGTAACGCCACATGCCGTTGCGCGTCAGGAAGGGCACCGAGGCGGTATTGACGGTGAAGGTCTGCTGGCTGCCGTCCGCCTCCTCCACGGTCACATCCAGCTGCCCTTGCGTGCTGCTGTTCAGATCGCGGATGGAAAACGGGCCCGGCGGCACATTGGTGGTGTACAGCACCCGCCCTTGATTGCGGATGGTCACCTTGGCGTTGGTCTTGGCCACGCCGTTGACCTGCGGCGCGTAGCCGCGCAGGCTTTGCGGGATCATGCGGTCGTCGCTGTTCAGCGTGGCGCCGCGCATGGAGAAGGCATCGAAAATCTCGGAAGTCTTGAAGACTTCGCCCAGGGTCAGACGCGCCTGCATGCCACGCAGATCGCGATACACCTGAGTATTGTTCCAGCTCAGACGGCTGCGGTTAGTCGCGCTGTCGTCGTACTGGTAATTGGAGCGCAGCCTCCAGGGGCCGGCGTTGGCGCCGGCCACGCCGTAACTGGTTGTCTTGCTGCTGCTGGCGCCAAGACCGTTGTCGGTGCGCTGATAGAATACGCGGTAATCCAGCATCGCGGCCGGCACGCCGTCGTTCCAGGTCTCCGGCGGCGCGTAGTCTTCATCGCGATACGCCAGTTCCGCCTGCGGCACCGAGATGTCCAGGCGCGCGTTGCTCTTGCTGTAGCGCACTTTTGCGGCGCTGACCGCCGACAAATCGACGCACTGCTCGTTCTGCGGCCAGACGATGCCGGAGCGCAGGCCCAGCTGGCGAATCAAATCCGGCGGCAAACACGGGCGCACGGTCTGATCCGCGCCTTCCGGGCGGAAATCCAGCTCCAGCTGCTGCAAAAAGCGCTGGTTCAGATACACATCGGCGATATAGCGGCCGGGCACGATATAACCGGCCTGCTCGAACTGCTCCAGGCTCACGCTGCTGCTCGGGTCCAGCTGCAAAAAGGCGTCGTTGAACTCCACCGCATGCGCAATGCAAGGGCCCAGCGTCAGCGCCACTGCCACAATGTAAATGCGATGCTTGTTCATGCCTGCCGATATCCCGATTTAAGTGCGCGCCGCCTGCGGCAGCCTGGCCCAAAACACGCCGTCGCGTCGAAGCGCGCCGGCCTTGAATCTGTCCCGTCAGGCAATGACGAAGCCGCGCCGCTTGTCAGGCGCAGGGGTATGCCTTGGGGGAATGCTTGCAGATGACTATCCTCATGCCCTGGTTTGCAGACTACTCATTGCTGACAGCGGACAAACCAGGCCAGACCATCGCCTAAGCGATGAGACCTTCAGGGCACAAGGAAACAGGAGCCGGAACCTTGCTTGGTTCCGTTATTGAATCGAACTGCGGATTACTTGTACTGCAGATCGAATACGGCGAAGGCATCCGCTTGACCCGGGGTCACGGTTACGGCGTCGCCGGCTTTGGCGCCGTCGGCTTCGTATGCAGCGCTGAAGTTCAGGGTGTTGTTGCCGTCAACCAGGTTCAGGGCGGTGCCGTACTGGTTCAGCTTGATCTGGTCGCCGTTATTGGTGTTCACCAGACGAACGCCCACGCCTTTGGCGCCGCCGCTCTTCAGAGCCATCAGTTCATTGTTGGAGCCAGCGGTGCCGGAGAACATCACAGCCACGGTCTTCAGCGTGGTGGTGGTGCAGTCGGTCAGGGTCATTTGGAACGGGGTCGGAGCCGAACGGTCGCCCACTTTCTTGAACACATGGGTCGGCACTTTGCCCAGACCCACTTCCAGGTTCACGCTCTTGGAATCCAGGCCGCAAGCTGCGGTAACGATTTCGCCCTTAACATCCAGGGTGCCGGCGGCGGCGAAAATGGAGGAAGCGGCAACAGCCATCAGGGAACCAGCAAATACAAATTTTTTCATTCTTGACTCCGACTAGGGTAATCATTCTCAAACCGCACAGCAGCCTCGCATGCCGCGTCGCGGACCATCCGCCAGTGCTGACCTGCAGTACTGGAACGCAGACGCATAGTATCAAGCGGAACCATTGCGTAGATTTTTTTGTTTCATATTAAATTTTTTCTTTAAAATCTATGCAAAAACACGCCTCGTCGACTTTAAACGATTTGATGAATCAATCTTGAATATTTGTTTTATTTCAGGGGTTTGTTAAGGATTGAGCGATATTTGCAATAAAACAACACTTCAAATAAAGAAAACCCACTCAGTCAATGCTGAATGGGTTTTTTGCTGATTTATTGAGCAGATTTGGACTGCAATCAGAAGTAGTTGACCACCAGGTTCACCGCGCCGGCCCGGGCGGTGGCGCTCCGCAGCAAATCGCGGCTGCTGAACTGGTTCTCGCCTTTACGCACGTTCAGGCTGGCGATCTTGCCTTGCTGGGCGGCGGCTTCGCTATCCAGCGTCAGCTTGGCCGGGCTGGCGCATTGATTGAGTTCGAGAGCCGGCTTGGCGCGGGCCGCGTCGGCGCTAGCCACTTCGTGAGTTTGGGCGCTGCAGCCGCCTTCAACGATGGCGCCGTAGAAATGGACTTGGCCGCCTTGGGCCATTGCTGCGGTAGAAAGAGCGGAAAGCAGGGCTGCCAGTCCAAGTGCGTGCAGACGTTTCATTTTCGACCTTCCTTTCCAAATCCCGCAATTAGTAAGCAATTACTTTTAGGTTTCGGCTTTTTTTATAAGCTCAACCAGTTCAATTGCATTCTAGTACAAGTGGCATTTAAATTGAAAGGGCTATTTGATAGTTTTTATTACAAATTATTTTGTTTTAGAAATAAGTGTTTCTTACTAATAAATGCTTGTTTATGCAGAAAGTGCTTAATAACTCTAAATGACGCCGTCTGATTATCGTTATGGCACAAACTAAGCGCGGCCGCCCACCCTCCTTGGCCGGCATGGCCGGCCGCCCGACGGACGGCGACAAAAAAGGGACGGCTAGCCGTCCCTTGGCTCCGCCGGCCTGAGCGCCGGCGAGGATGAAACCTGATAAGCATCTGTTCTATGCCCCGCGAGCAAGGGCGAAACAAGACGAAAACGGCTGAGAAAGAGGAATGTTGGCGTGGCGCATGAGCAGGCCGAAGCGGTACTCACTGCGCCACGCCTCACGAAGCCCAGCAGACATTGAACAGGTTCTAAGGCGTCAGCGGCCAGGTATCGCTGCCCTTTCCATTGTCCTTCTTCGGCGCAGCGGCCGGTTTCGAGCCCGGCGTCCGTCCCGGACGCGGCCGGTCGAAGTATTTTTCCAGCAAGGCGTCCAGAATCGCGGAAGTCTCGGCATCCGGCGCGCCGTCGTAGCGCGCAGGCCGGAAATGCATCTGAAAGGCCGCCACCACGTCCTGGCTCTCTTTGTCCAGCACGCCGGTTTGCGGCGCCTCGTAGCCGTAATCCAGCAAGCGTTTCTGCAGATCCCGCACGTCGCCGCGATAAGGCGCCCGGCGCAGGTAGAACTCGACCGCCTCGCGTTCCGGCCAGGCGCCGATATTGTAGTCGCGGTACAAACGCTCCCAGGGGAACTTCGGCCCCGGGTCCACCTTGCGTCCCGGCGACACGTCGGAATGCCCCACCACCTTGTGCGGCGGAATCTGATGCCGCGCGATGATGTCCGCCGCCAGTTGCGCCACCACCGAGACCTGCGCCTCATCGAAGTCGAACCACTGCCGCCGCATCAAGGGCAGTTCGTCCTCTTCCGGAGACGGATAGCCCAGGTTCACGATCTCGATGCCGATGGAGCTGGAGTTGATCAGCCGGTCCCCTTGCCAGTAACTGCGCCCGGCATGCCAGGCTCTGCGCTCCTCCGGCACCAATTGGTACACCTTGTTGGACATGCCCAGCAATGCGGCATCCGGCACCAGGTAGTGCGCGCTGGCGCCGTGCTGGCCCTGGGTGAGCATTTCCAGCGCCAGGCCGTTGGGCACGGCGGTGTAATGGAAGACCAGATTGCGTACTCTGGAATCCTGGTTTTCGGACAGCAGACTGGCGTCCACCCGATAGCTTTTGGCCGTCCCGGCCGCGCTGGCGCAAGCGGAACTCAATGCGCTGGCCGCCAACGGCGCCAGCAGGGGCAAGGCCCCGCTCCAAGCCAAAACTCGTCTTCTACTGATCATTTTCCATTCAACCTTAGAGTCAAGCATGCGCGCGGACCTTTTCCCGGCGCACGCAGCAAAGGTAGAGTTTTTAAACTAATAAATAGTTCCAATTAAGATATTGGCATGATAAATGCCATTTAATTAACATGGAAATATCGTCGCTTGGCGCTCAAGCCTGAATCTAGGCTTGCCAGCCCCCCGATCCTGATTTAGATTGCGCTGCGATTCATGGGAAACGGGCATTGAGACTTTCTGCATTCAAATCCATCACCCGGCTGGCCCTGCTGCTGTTCATGCTCTGGCAGGCCTTGCCCTTGGCCAACGCCGCGGTTCACGCCGACGGCGCCCTTGGCCGCGCCGGTCCATCCTATGCCCTCGGCCACGGCACGGCCGCGGCGCAAGCAGTCAGCGGCGGCCACGCCCACTGCGCCGCCGAGTTGGGCGGATGCGGAGAATGCCAGACCCTGCCCGGCATGAGCCCGGCCATGGCGACGCATGCGGCGAGGCCTGGCTGGCCCGACTTCATCGCCGCCCTTCCCTCGCCGCCGCCGCCCAATCCGCCGCGTCGGCCGCCTCGCGTCTGAGAGCCGGTTCAAAGCCGGCCGCGCGCCGCGGCGCCTTGCACGGCTGACGCCGCGTCGAAATGCTCATGCGCCGCTTGCGCGCTCAGCATCGCCACGCCGGCCGGACTTTGAACCGACCCCAGGCCTTCCGCCTTCTTTATCTCGCAGACCCGCCGCGTTCGCCGCGGCGACGCGCCAGGCCGGCATCGGTCTGACTTTGCTTGGGACTACCACATATGAATGTAATCATCGGCTACCTCGTCGTGATCGGCATGATCTTCGGCGCCTTTCTGATCCACGGCGGCGCCATCGGCGCCATTCTCTCCGCGATGCCCACCGAGATGATGGCGATTCTGGGCGGCGCGCTGGGCGCCTTCATCGTCGCCAACCAGACCAAGAATCTGAAAGCGGTGGCGCGCGCGCTGCCCGCCGCGCTCAAGGGCTCGCGCCACAACAAGGCCCGCGCGCTGGACTTGCTGTGCCTGTTGTACGAACTGCAGGCCAAGGCGCGCAAAGAAGGGCTGATGGCGCTGGAAGCCGATGTCGACGCCCCCGGACAAAGCCCGGTCTTCAGCAAGTATCCGGCCATCGCTCAAGACCACCATGCGCTTAATTTCATCCGCGACTATCTGCGCATCATGGTCAGCGGCAATCTGAACGCCTTCGAAATCGAGAGCCTGATGGACGTGGAACTGGAAACCCACCACCAGGAAGGCATGGCGCCTATCGCCGCCATCCAGCGCCTGGGCGACGCCTTGCCGGCCTTCGGCATCGTCGCCGCCGTGCTGGGCGTGGTCAACACCATGGCCTCGGTCGGCGCGCCGCCGGCGGTGCTGGGCGGCATGATAGGCTCGGCGCTGGTGGGCACCTTCCTCGGCATCCTGCTGTCCTACGGCATGGTGTCGCCGCTGGGCGCGCTGCTGGAACAGAAGCTGGACGAGGACAGCAAGGAATTGCAATGCATCAAGACCGTGCTCTTGGCCGGCATGCAGGGCTATCCGCCGCCCAGCGCCATCGAGTTCGGCCGCAAAGTGCTGTTTTCCAGCGAACGCCCGGAATTCGAGGAAATGGAACAGCGCATCAAGAGCCTGCGCTGAACGGAATCAGGGCGGACGCGTCCACCCCCAACCCAAACTGGCCGCCAAGCCGCAGTTCCGCGCCCAGGCTCGCCGCCTCCCGCGCGGACAGGCTCAGGCTCAGCCGCCCCGCCTGCGCCGCCACTTCCACCCGGGCGCCGTCCGCCAGCCAGGTCAGCGACTCGATGCGCGCCGGCGGGTACTGCGGCCCCAGCCGCAGCGCGTGGCCCGGCACCACCGCGTGCTCCAGCACGTTTTCATAGCCGATGAAGCGCGCCAGCCACGCATTCGCCGGCCTGGCCAACAGCTGCGGCGGCGTCTCGCATTGCACGATGCGCCCCTGGCGCAGCACCGCGGCGCGGCTCGCCATCGCAAACGCTTCCTCTCTGTCGTGCGTGACCAGAATGGCCGGTATGCCGGACTCCGCCAGCAACTGCGCGAACTCCCCTTGCAACTGACCGCGCAAATGCGCGTCCAGGCTGGAGAACGGCTCGTCCAGCAGCAAGAGCCGCGGACGGGTCACCATCGCGCGCGCCAGCGCCACCCGCTGTTGCTCGCCGCCGGACAAGGTCCAGACCTTGCGCCCTTGATAACCGCCCAGACCCAAACGCTCCAGCATCGCCGCGGCGGCGGCGGCGGCCTGGGCGCGGGACGATCCCCGTTCGATCAGACCGAACATCACATTGCCAAGCACGTCCAGATGCGGAAACAAGGCGAAATCCTGGAACATCAGCGCGAAGCCGCGCCGCTCCGGCGGCAGCCGGCTGATGTCCTCGCCGTTGAAACGAACCGCGCCGCCGTCCAGCGGCAGCAGGCCGGCGATGATTTTGAGCAAACTGCTCTTGCCGCAGCCGGACGGTCCCAGCAGAGCCAGGGTCTCCCCGGCAGCCACCTCCAGCGACACGCCGTCCGCCGCCACCCGCGCGCCGAAGCGCTTTTCAATTCCGATGAGCTCAAGCACGCCCGTCTCCTTTTCCCGGTTCTCCCGGTCTGGCCGCGCCGCTTTCAATCACGGCGAAAGCCAGCGTCGCCAACACCATCAGCAGGCCGGACAACAGCATCGCCGCATCCGCGTTGGCCTGGCCCGGCCGGCCCAGCTTCTGATAAATCAAGGTGGTCAGGGTCAACCACTCCGGCCGTGACAGGAATAAGGTCACCGCGAACTCCCCCACCGCAGTGGCGGCCGCGAAGGCCAGCCCGCGCCGCAGCGCCGGCTGCAACAAAGGCCAGATCACCCGTCGGAACAGCCGCCAGGGCGAGGCCCCCAGGGAGCGCGCCGCCTGCGCCAGATGTTCCGGCATGCCGTCCAGCGCCGCGCCGGCGGCTTTGGCGACGAAGGGATAGGCCAGCAAGACGTAGGCCGCCAACAGCATGGCCAAATCCGCGCTCCAGCTCGGATAGAGCAGCAGCAGGCCAAACGCCACGCAGACCGGCGACACCACGAAAGGCAGAAAGGCCAGGGCCCGCAACCACAGCCAGCGCCCGGCGGCCAACGCGTGGCACAGGCCCAGCAAGCCGGACAGCAATACGGTCAGCAAGGTGAAACGCGCCGAGTTGAACAAGGCCAGCCGCAATTCCTCGTCCCACAGTCCGGCCAGGCCGTCGAGCGCGGACAGCGCTTTCCACAGCACCGCCAGCAAGGGCAAGCCGGCGAAGATCAACAGGATGGCGAGGGCCGCCGTCAGCCAGGCGCGGTCCGTCCAGGTCCGCGCGGACGCGGGGAGCAGCGGCTCGCAGCGCGCCGGCACGCCCAAACGCGCCTCCAGCCAGGCGTAGACCGCGGCGACGCCGCCGGCCACCAGCAAGCTCAGCAAGGCCAGCGCGCCGGCGTCGGCCAGATTCAGCTCATACGCCACCAGCGTGTAAATCTCGACTTCCACCGTGGCGTAACGCTGGCCGCCCAGCAACAGCGCCAGGCCGAAGCCGGAGAAACAGTAGAGGAAAACCAGGCATAGATTGGGCAACAGCCAGGGCAGCGCTGCCGGCCATTCCACGCGCCAGAACGCGCGCCAACGCCCGGCGCCCAGGCTGCGGGCCGCGGCCAGCCGGCTGGCCGGCACCTGAGCGAAGCCATCGGCGGCCGCGCGGATCACCAGCGGCAGATTGAAGAACAGATTGCCGTACAGCAGCAGCCAGGGCGAATCCTGCAGGTTCAGCCCGCTCAAACCCTGAGGGCCGAACAGCGCCAACACGCCGACGCCGGCGACCAGGGTGGGCATCACGAAGGGCAGCATCAGCAGGCGCAGCGCCAGGCCGCGCCCGGCGAAGCGGAAGCGAGCCAGCGCCCACGCCGCCGGCACGCCGAGCAGCAAGGCCAGCGCGCAGGTCGCCGCACCCTGCAGCAGCGACCACATCATGCGCCAGCGCAGATAGGAATCGCTCAGCAAACCGAAGGACAGCGGCTCGCCGCCCTCCTTCAACAACCGCGCCAACGGCGAAATAGACATCGCCAGCAAAAACAGCAAGGGAGGCGCCGCCAGCAACAGGCGGCTCCGACGGCTCAACATCAAAACGGCGTTCCCTTCAACGGCCAGCGGGCGGTCAACACATCCTCCACCCCGTCTTCATCCTCGCTTTGCCCCGCCTTGGCGAAGCCAAGATCCGCGGCCAAACATTGCGAAGGCAGATTGTCCGGCGCGATGGACAGCACCAGCCGCGGCGCGCCGGCCAGGGCCGCCCAGGCCCCCATCGCCAGCACCGCTTCTCGGGCATAGCCCTGGCGGCGATAAGCCGGGTAAATCGTGTAACCCAATTCCACGTCGCCGTAGTCGCCCAGATAAGGATGGCCGGGCAAGGAGTGGAAGTTGACGTGGCCGACCATCGTCAGATCGTCGCGGCGCAGCAAGGCGCGCACCGACCAGGGCGCGTAGTCGGGCTGGCGCTCGATGTCGTCCAGCCGCATGCTCATCAAGTCCTGCTCGTCCAACCATTCCGCCGCCAGCGGCGCGCCCAGCAGCTCGGCCGCCGTTTCCGGCTGACCGGCCAGGCACAGCCACAGCGTCTGCGGGTCCAGATGGCGCAGCAACAGCCGCGGCGTTTCGATGTCCGGAATCATTGCCCGCCCTTCAACACCACTCGGGTCCAGCGCGCCACCCATTGGCGGGAATGTTCGGCGATCGCCTTGCTATCCGGCGTGTCGTGCGCGGCCGGCTGCTCCGCGAAACGATAGACCGGGTCCAAACTCACCTTGTCCATCACCGGATACATCCACATGGTGGTGGTCACGTCCTTCTGCACCGCTTCGGAGCGCAGGAAGGCGATGAATTTCTCGCCCAGCGCCGCCTCCTTGCCGCCCTTGACCAGGGCCGCGCCCTCCACCTGGCGGAACACGCCGCCTTTCAAGGGCAGATTGCCGGTGGGCGCGTCGTTCAGTTTCTGTTTGCTGTAGAACACCTCGGCGGCCGGACTGGTCGCGTAGCTGACCACCAGCGGACGGCTGCCGCCGTTCTTGGAGAAATCGGTGTAGTAGGATTCGCTCCAACCCTTGCTGACCTTCAGCCCGTTGTCGCGCAAACGGCCCCAGAAGGCGAAGGCCTTATCCTCGCCCATGGCGGCGATGGTGGACAACATGAAAGCCAGGCCCGGGCTGGACGTGGCCGGATTTTGCACCACTAGCAGGTTCTTGTAGGCCGGCTTGCTCAAATCCTCCAGCGTCTTGGGCAGCGCCAGCTGGCGCTGGGCGAACCAGGCCTTGTCGTAATTGAGGGTGACGTAGCCGTAGTCTATGCTCACCGCGCCGGGCAAGGCGGCCTTGCCGCCCTGGGCCAGCGCCGCCGGCACCGGAG
Organism: Chromobacterium sp. Beijing; assembly: GCF_021496765.1. Taxonomy (NCBI): domain Bacteria; kingdom Pseudomonadati; phylum Pseudomonadota; class Betaproteobacteria; order Neisseriales; family Chromobacteriaceae; genus Chromobacterium; species Chromobacterium sp. Beijing. The sequence goes on along the minus strand of NZ_CP053750.1, from coordinate 854,542 downwards.
CCAGCACGCCGGCCTGCTGCGCCTTGCCGATCAGGCTGTTGTCGATGCCGAACACCACGTCGGCGATGGGATTGGCCTTGGTCAGAATCAGCTTGTTCAGCATCTCACCGGCGTCCCCGGCCTTGATGATGGAGACCTTGGCGCCGTTCTGCTTTTCGAATTCGGCCAGCAAGGGCTTGGACACGGTGAAAGAACTGTGCGACAGCACGCGCAGCTCGGCCGCCGACGCGGCCAGGCTGGACGCCGCCAGCGCAACGGCTATCAAAGAGGAAAAGCGCTTCATGGATATCTCCGTACACGATAGTCCGGAGCAAGCGGAATGCGGGCCCTGGCCCGCGCATCACGCTCCCTCCGCTGGCATGACCCAGATCAGGTTGCAGGGTATTTTCTCAGCCCGCGTCGCGGGCACCCCTGGTGACAGCGCGCCAGTATACCGCAGCGGCCGCCGGCTGGCAGCCAACAATCCTTAACAGAGTGGGCCCGCGCCTTAACACGCCGATGACAAGCGCCTTCTAAGCTGAATGCATGCTTACGCCCGCTCCGGGCGCGTTTGGAGACCATGCTTGAACCCCATGCCCACCCTTGGCCGGCCGCCGACTAGAACGGCCGAGGCCATCCGCTTCACCGCAAAAACCGCGCTGGGGCTCCTGCTGGCCGTTCTCAGCCTGCCCGCGCTGGCCCAGGCCGGCATCGGCGTCGCCGGCGCGCGCCATTTGCTGTCCCGCACCGGCTTCGGCGCCAACCCGGCGCAAATCGCCGTGTACGCGCCGCTGAGCCGCGAAGCCGCGGTGGATCGGCTGCTGGCCAATAGCCAGGCCAACGCCGCCACGCCGCCGCCGTCCTGGGTCGACGAAGCCTTCGAGCGGCCGGGGCAGCCCAATTTAGACGAAGAGGCGAAAAAGGCGCTGCAAAAACTGCGCGCCGAGCACGCGGTGGAATTGCGCGGCTGGTGGCTGAACGAGATGCGCTACACCTCGTCGCCGCTCAGCGAAAAAATGACCCTGTTCTGGCACAACCACTTCGTCTCCGCGCTGGACAAGGTGCGCTCGCCCCAACTGATGTATCGGCAAAACGTCTTGCTGCGCCAGTACGCGCTGGGCAACTTCGGCGCCATGCTGCACGCCGTCGCCCGCGATCCGGCGATGATGCGCTATCTGGACACCGCCAATAACCGCAAGGGCCAGCCGAACGAGAACTTCGCGCGCGAGGTGATGGAGCTGTTCACCCTGGGCGAAGGCCATTACAGCGAACAGGACATCCGTGAAGCCGCGCGCGCCTTCACCGGCTGGGGGCTGGATCGCGACGAGCGCTTCGTCAACCGTCCGCGCTTGCACGACGACGGCGACAAGCTCGTCTTCGGCCAGCGGGGCGACTTCAACGGCGACGATGTCTTGGACCTGCTGCTGCGACAGCCGGCCACCGCCGAGTTCATCGCCGCCAAGCTGTGGAAGGCCTTCGTCTCGCCCAAGCCGGATCCGGCCGCCGTCAAGCGGCTGGCCGCCGGCTTCCGCAACAGCCGCTACGAAATCAAGCCCTTGCTGCGCGCGCTGCTGCTAAGCCCGCAGTTCTGGAGCAGCCAGGGCCAGTTGGTGAAATCGCCGCTGGAGCTGACCATAGGCACCCTGGTCACCTTCGACCTGAACCCGCCGGACTGGCGCGCGCTGGCCGGGCTCAACCGTCAGTTGGGCCAGGACGTGTTCGCGCCGCCCAACGTCAAAGGCTGGCCGGGCGGCGAGGCCTGGATCAACAGCGCCACCTTGCTCAGCCGCAAACAGTTCCTGGACCGCATCGCCCGCGACGCCGCGCCTGCGCGCAACGCCTTTGCGCTGCCGGACGGCGGCATGGACGAAATGAAGGGACGCGAGGCGCGCATCAACCGGCTGGCGGCCGCCGGCCTGCGTTCCATCAGGCTGCAGCCGGATGAATGGAGCGCCATCTACCAAATCCGCAGCGCTCAGGACGCCGCCAAGCTCTTGCTGGCCTTGCCGCCGGCCAATCCCCTGCCCGAATCCGGCAGCGGCGCGCAAGCCATCGCCCCGCTGCTGCTGGACCCGGTTTATCAAGTTCACTGACGGAAACCCAGCCATGTTCCAGCGACGACAATTTCTCAAAGCCATGGCCGGCGGCCTGATGGTGTCCGTACTGCCCAATCTGAGCTGGGCGCTGGCGCCGGCCGGCTATCAACGCCTGTTGGTGCTGATCGAACTCAAGGGCGGCAACGACGGCCTCAACACCGTGGTGCCCTACGCCAGCGCCGACTATTACCGGCTGCGCCCCGGCATCGCGATTCCCCGCGACCAAGTGCTGCCGCTGGACGAACGCCTGGGCCTGCACCCGGCCATGACCGGCCTGCGCCCGCTATGGCAGCAGCAGGAGCTGGCGGTCTTGCAGGGGGTGGGTTATCCCGATCCCAATCTGTCCCACTTCCGTTCCATCGAGATTTGGGAAACCGCGTCCAATAGCCAGCAATACCTGAGCGAGGGCTGGTTGACCCGATTGTTCCGCGAGCAGCCGACGCCGCGCGGATTCGCCGCCGACGGCGTGGTGTTGTCCAGCCAGGCGCTGGGCCCGCTGGACGGCGGCGCCCGCGCGGTGGTGCTGAGCAATCCGCAAGACTTCGCGCGCCAGGCCAAACTGGCCGCGGACCAAGGCCATGCCGGCAGCGGCGCGCTGGGCCACATTCTCAAGGTGGAGGGCGACATCCGCCAGGCCGCCGCCGAACTGAGCCAAGCCGCCAAACCCGTGGCCGCGGCGGATTCGCCGATGGCCGCGCCTCGGCCGGCCGGAGCCTTCGCCCAGGCCGTCGCGACCCTGACCGATACCCTGTCGCGCGGCGTATCCATCGCCGTGGCCCGCATCACGCTCACCGGCTTCGACACCCACGGCAACCAGCCGCCCACCCAGGCGCGGCTGCTGGGAGAGCTGGCCGACGGCATCGCGCTATTGCGCACGCAATTGCAACAGCAGGGACGCTGGGACGACACCCTGGTGCTCAGCTACGCCGAATTCGGCCGCCGCCCGCGCGAAAACGGCAACCGCGGCACCGACCACGGCACCGCCAACGTCCATTTCGCCGCCGGCGGGCGCGTGCGCGGCGGCCTGTATGGGCAAAGCCCGCAATTGGCCGGCGTCGACGACGGCAACCTGCCTTGCGCCATCGACTTCCGCCAGGTCTACGCCACCGCCATCCAGAGCTGGTGGGGCAAGGACGCCCACAATGTGCTGGGCGGCCGCTTCGCCCCCTGCCCATTCTGAAGGCATGAAAAAAGCCAGCCCCTAGGGGCCGGCCGTCTACAGAGAACCACTCAGCGATTTACTTCCAGCTGGACGCCAACACCGGCTGCAAAGCCGCCTGATAGTTGTCCGGCAGGTTGACCTGGCCAGCGGCCGGCGGATTGAAGGCCGCCATCGCATTGACCAGCGCCTGCACCTGACTGGCCGCCAGGGCCTTGCCGTCGCCGGACTGGAGGGTCTCGATCTGGTTCGCGGCATTGCCGAACCAGTTGTTAATCGACACCTTGTCCTCAGTGCCGATCACGCTGACCTCCAGGCTGGCGCCCTGACGCTTGAACCACAGCTGGTCGGCATTGACGCCTTGGCCGAACTTCAACACATCCTGGCCGCCGGTGTCGGTGATGCCGTCCTGGCCATCGCCGCGCTCGAACTGATAGGTGTCGTTGCCGTTGCCGCCCTCAAGCACGTCGTTGCCGCGGCCGCCGACCAACAGATCGTTGCCCTCGCCGCCGTACAAGGCGTCATGGCCGCCGTTGCCAACCAGCCAATCGTCAAGCGCGCCGCCGCGCAGGGTATCGCCCAGCTCGGTGCCCAACAAGGGCACGCCCTGCTTCATCAACTGATCGGCGGTCCACTTCGTGCCGGAAGCGAAGGTGATCTGTTCGATCCAGTTCAGCTGATCGCCAAACCAATCCTTCACCGTCACGCTGTCCTGGCCGTTGATGTGGCGGAACACCATGTCGTTGCCGCTGCGCAGCACCTGGATATCGCTTTCCTTGATGTCGGCGCCGAACACCAGTTCATCCCGGTACGAATCTTCCGCGCTGACGCGGTAGGCCCGATCGATGATCACGTCCTGACCGTCGCCCAGATTGAACAGATAGATGTCGCGGCCGTAACCGCCGGTCAGTGTGTCGTTGCCGATGCCGCCTTCCAACGTGTTGTTCCAGCTGCTCCACGCCACTGTCAGCTGATCGTTGCCGGCGCCGCCGCGCAGCGTATCGCGCTCTTCGCGCCATGAGCCGCCTTCGTTACCGCCAATGATCACGTCGTCGCCGTCGCCGCCTTCCAGCAGGTCGGTGCCGTTGCCGCCGTACAGCGTATCCTTGCCGGCGCCGCCGCGCAGCGTGTCGTTGCCTTCTTCGCCGAATAGGCCGTCGTCGCCGGCACCGCCTTCCAGCAGGTCGTTGCCGTTGCCGCCGTACAGCGAATCGTTGCCGCCGTTGCCCAGCATCCAGTCATCGACATTGCCGCCGCGCAGCGTGTCGCCCAACTCGGTGCCAATCAGCGGCACGCCCTGCTTCATCAACTGATCCGCCGTCCACTTCACGCCGGAAGCGAAGGTGATCTGTTCGATCCAGTTCAGCTGATCGCCAAACCAATCCTTCACCGTCACGCTGTCCTGGCCGTTGATGTGGCGGAACACCATGTCGTTGCCGCTGCGCAGCACCTGGATATCGCTTTCCTTGATATCCGCGCCGAACACCAGTTCATCCCGGTACGAATCTTCCGCGCTGACGCGGTAGGCCCGATCGATGATCACGTCCTGACCGTCGCCCAGATTGAACAGATAGATGTCGCGGCCGTAACCGCCGGTCAGCGTGTCGTTGCCGATGCCGCCTTCCAGCGTGTTGTTCCAGCTGCTCCACGCCACTGTCAGCTGATCGTTGCCGGCGCCGCCGCGCAGCGTATCGCGCTCTTCGCGCCATGAGCCGCCTTCGTTACCGCCAATGATCACGTCGTCGCCGTCGCCGCCTTCCAGCAGGTCGGCGCCGTTGCCGCCGTACAGCGTATCCTTGCCGGCGCCGCCGCGCAGCGTGTCGTTGCCTTCTTCGCCGAATAGGCCGTCGTCGCCGGCACCGCCTTCCAGCAGGTCGTTGCCGTTGCCGCCGTACAGCGAATCGTTGCCGCCGTTGCCCAGCATCCAGTCATCGACATTGCCGCCGCGCAGCGTGTCGCCCAACTCGGAACCGACCAGCGGCACGCCCTGCTTCATCAACTGATCCGCCGTCCACTTCACGCCGGAAGCGAAGGTGATCTGTTCGATCCAGTTCAGCTGATCGCCGAACCAATCCTTCACCGTCACGCTGTCCTGGCCGTTGATGTGGCGGAACACCATGTCGTTGCCGCTGCGCAGCACCTGGATATCGCTTTCCTTGATATCCGCGCCGAACACCAGTTCATCCCGGTACGAATCTTCCGCGCTGACGCGGTAGGCCCGATCGATGATCACGTCCTGACCGTCGCCCAGATTGAACAGATAGATGTCGCGGCCGTAACCGCCGGTCAGCGTGTCGTTGCCGATGCCGCCTTCCAGCGTGTTGTTCCAGCTGCTCCACGCCACTGTCAGCTGATCGTTGCCGGCGCCGCCGCGCAGCGTATCGCGCTCTTCGCGCCATGAGCCGCCTTCGTTACCGCCAATGATCACGTCGTCGCCGTCGCCGCCTTCCAGCAGGTCGGTGCCGTTGCCGCCGTACAGCGTATCCTTGCCGGCGCCGCCGCGCAGCGTGTCGTTGCCTTCTTCGCCGAATAGGCCGTCGTCGCCGGCACCGCCTTCCAGCAGGTCGTTGCCGTTGCCGCCGTACAGCGAATCGTTGCCGCCGTTGCCCAGCATCCAGTCATCGACATTGCCGCCGCGCAGCGTGTCGCCCAACTCGGAACCAACCAGCGGCACGCCCTGCTTCATCAACTGATCCGCCGTCCACTTCACGCCGGAAGCGAAGGTGATCTGTTCGATCCAGTTCAGCTGATCGCCAAACCAATCCTTCACCGTCACGCTGTCCTGGCCGTTGATGTGGCGGAACACCATGTCGTTGCCGCTGCGCAGCACCTGGATATCGCTTTCCTTGATATCCGCGCCGAACACCAGTTCATCCCGGTACGAATCTTCCGCGCTGACGCGGTAGGCCCGATCGATGATCACGTCCTGACCGTCGCCCAGATTGAACAGATAGATGTCGCGGCCGTAACCGCCGGTCAGCGTGTCGTTGCCGATGCCGCCTTCCAACGTGTTGTTCCAGCTGCTCCACGCCACTGTCAGCTGATCGTTGCCGGCGCCGCCGCGCAGCGTATCGCGCTCTTCGCGCCATGAGCCGCCTTCGTTACCGCCAATGATCACGTCGTCGCCGTCGCCGCCTTCCAGCAGGTCGGTGCCGTTGCCGCCGTACAGCGTATCCTTGCCGGCGCCGCCGCGCAGCGTGTCGTTGCCTTCTTCGCCGAATAGGCCGTCGTCGCCGGCACCGCCTTCCAGCAGGTCGTTGCCGTTGCCGCCGTACAGCGAATCGTTGCCGCCGTTGCCCAGCATCCAGTCATCGACATTGCCGCCGCGCAGCGTGTCGCCCAACTCGGTGCCAATCAGCGGCACGCCCTGCTTCATCAACTGATCCGCCGTCCACTTCACGCCGGAAGCGAAGGTGATCTGTTCGATCCAGTTCAGCTGATCGCCGAACCAATCCTTCACCGTCACGCTGTCCTGGCCGTTGATGTGGCGGAACACCATGTCGTTGCCGCTGCGCAGCACCTGGATATCGCTTTCCTTGATATCCGCGCCGAACACCAGTTCATCCCGGTACGAATCTTCCGCGCTGACGCGGTAGGCCCGATCGATGATCACGTCCTGACCGTCGCCCAGATTGAACAGATAGATGTCGCGGCCGTAACCGCCGGTCAGCGTGTCGTTGCCGATGCCGCCTTCCAACGTGTTGTTCCAGCTGCTCCACGCCACTGTCAGCTGATCGTTGCCGGCGCCGCCGCGCAGCGTATCGCGCTCTTCGCGCCATGAGCCGCCTTCGTTACCGCCAATGATCACGTCGTCGCCGTCGCCGCCTTCCAGCAGGTCGGTGCCGTTGCCGCCGTACAGCGTATCCTTGCCGGCGCCGCCGCGCAGCGTGTCGTTGCCTTCTTCGCCGAATAGGCCGTCGTCGCCGGCACCGCCTTCCAGCAGGTCGTTGCCGGCCCCGCCGTACAGGGTGTCGTTGCCGGCGCCGCCGAACAGGCTGTCGTTGCCTTCATTGCCGAACAACTGGTCATCCCCGGCCAGGCCGAAGATCACGTCATTGCCCTTGGCCCCCTTCAGCGTATCCGCGCCGTCGGTGCCGTTCAGGGTCACGGCCGCCAGGCTGATCAGTTCGAGCAGACTCCAGCTGCCGCCGTTGGCGAACACGATGCTGCCGGACCATGAGCTCTGAACCGACATGCCGGCCTGGATGGTGATGCTGTCCACGCCGTTGCTATGCCGCAGCACCACATCGTCGCCAATGCGCACCACGGTGATGTCGGTCACCGAAATCCCCACGCCGAAGCGGATCTCCTCGTAGCTGCTCCAAGCGAGGTTGACGCCCTTTTCGCCATAGCGAATGGTGTCCTGGCCGTCGCCCAGATTGAAGATATAGACATTGCGCCCGGCGCCGCCTTCCAGCACGTCGTTGCCTGCGCCGCCCTTCAAGGTGTCGTTGCCGCCGCGGCCAATCAGGGTGTCGTTGCCGGCGCCGCCGTCCAGCAGGCTGCCGCCCGCGCCGCCGATCAACACATCATTGCCGGCGGTGCCGATATAGATGCCGCTGGCCCACTGATTGATCTGCACTGAGGTCCAGCTGCTGCCGTCGGCGAACACCACGCCGCCCACCCAGTTGCTCTGGCTGAGGAACCAGCCCTGGATCAGCACCGAATCCACGCCGTTGACGTGTTGCAGCAACACGTCGTCGCCCACGCGCACCACGGTGATGTCGGTCACCGAGATGCCGGCGCCAAAGCGGATTTCGCTCTGGTGGCTGACGCTGACGTTCAAGGAGTTGTTGATCACCACGTCGCGGCCGTCGCCCAGATTGAAGACGTAGATGTCTTGGCTGCCGCCGCCCTTGAGGGTGTCGTTGCCCTTGCCGCCTTCCAGGATGGACACGCCGCCGCCTGCGCTGATCAACACATCGTTGCCGGCGCCGCCTTTCAGGGTGTCGTTGCCGCCGCCGCCGATCAGCACGTCGTCGCCGTCGCCGCCGTCCAGCAGGTCATGGCCCTTGCCGCCCTTGAGGACGTCGTTGCCGCTGGTGCCGATGAAAATGCCCGCGGCGAACTGATTGATCTGCACCGAAGTCCAGCTGCTGCCGTCGGCGAACACCACGCTGCCCACCTGGGACAATTGGCTGCTGAACCAGCCCTGGATGCGCACCGAGTCGCTGCCGTTGACGTGTTGCAGCACGATGTCGTCGCCTACGCGCACCACGGTGATGTCGGTCACCGAAATCCCCGCGCCGAAGCGGATTTCGCTGCTCATGCCCACCGATACGTTCAGCGAGTTGTTGATGACGAGATCGCCGCCGTCGCCCAGATTGAACACATAGATGTTCCGGTCCGCGCCGCCGCGCAGGGTGTCATTGCCCTTGCCGCCGTCCAGGATCACCGTGCCGCTGCCGGTGGCGATCAGCACGTCGTTGCCGTTGCCGCCGCGCAAGGTGTCGTTGCCGCCGCCGCCAATCAGCGTATCGTCGCCGTCGCCGCCTTCCAGCAGATCGCTGCCGCTGCCGCCGTGGAAGGCGTCGTTGCCGCTGCCGCCCACATAGACGCCTTTGACGAACTGGTTGATCTGCACCGAGGTCCAGCTGCCGCCGTCGGCGAACACCACGCTGCCCACTTGCATGCTCTGGCTGCTGAACCAGCCCTGGATGCGCACCGAGTCGCTGCCGTTGACATGCTGCAACAGCACGTCGTCGCCCACGCGCACCACGGTGATGTCGGTCACCGAAATGCCGACGCCGAAGCGGATTTCGCTGCTCACGCCCACCGACACGTTCAGCGAGTTGTTGATGATCACATCGTTGCCGTCGCCCAGATTGAACACATAGATATTGTGTTCGCTGCCGCCTTGCAGGGTGTCGTTGCCCTTGCCGCCTTCCAGGATGGCCGTGCCGCCGCCGCTGCTGATCAGCACGTCGTTGCCGGCGCCGCCCTTCAGGGTGTCGTTGCCGCCGCCGCCGATCAGCGTATCGTCGCCGTCGCCGCCGTCCAGCAGATCGCCGCCCTTGCCGCCGGTCAGCACGTCCTTGCCGCTGGTGCCGCCCGCGGCCACCACCATGGTCAAGAGCTCGGCCGCGCTCCATTTGGAGCCGTCGGCGAACAGCACCACGCCGGCCCAGCCGGTCTTATCGACCAGGCCGTTTTTGACGCGGATGCTGTCCTGGCCGTTGACGTGCTGCAGCAGCAGGTCGTTGCCGGCGCGCAGTACGCGGATGTCCTTGGCGCTGATGCCGGCCTTGAAGCGGATTTCATCGTTGGCGCTCAAGGCGGCGATCTTGCCGATCTGGGCACCGTAGTTGATCAGGTCGCGGCCGTCGCCCACGCCGAAGACGAAGGTTTCACGGCCCTTGTTGCCGATCAGCACATCGTCGCCGGCGCCGCCTTCCATTGTGGTGTGGCCGCTGACGCCGCCTTGCAGCTGGTCGTCGCCGGCGCCGCCGCGCAAGGTGTCCTCGCCGCCGTTGCCAATCAAGGTGTCGTTGCCGGCGCCGCCGTCCAACAGATCGGACTGGCCGGAGCCCAGCAGCAGATCGTCGTCGTCGCCGCCGGTCTGCACTTCCAACAGTTTCTGCGCCAGTTCCGCGCCCAGCCAGACGCTGCCGTCGGCGAACACGATCTGGCCATGCCAGCCATGCTCAAGACTGAAGCCCGCCTGGATGGTGATGGAGTCGCGGCCGTTGGCGTGGATCAGCACGATGTCGTCGCCCTGGCGCTCCACTCGGATGTCGTCCACCGAAATGCCGACGCCGAACACAATGCGGTCCTGCAAGGTCACGCTGACGTCCACGCCGTGCGCGGCGATCACGTCCGCGCCGTCGCCCAGGCCAAACTGGTAAATCTCCGCGCCGGCGCCGCCCACCAGGGTGTCGTTGCCCGCGCCGCCGATCAGCACGCTGACGCCCGCGCCGCCGCTGACCAGCACATCATTGCCCAGGCCGCCGATCAAGGTATCGTTGCCGCCGCCGCCGATCAGCGAATCATCGCCTGCGCCGCCATCCAGCAGATCGCTGCCTTCCCAGCCGATCAAGGTATCGTTGCCGCTGCCGCCCAGCTGGGTCAGCTTGATGTCGGCCTGGGTCCAGACCACGCCTTCGGCGAACACGATGCGCTCGATCCGGCTGGACGCGCTGGCGAAATAGCCTTCCACCACCAGGCGGTCGCTGCCGTTGACGTGGATCAGCACCAGGTTGTCGTCCTGGCGGCTGACGCTGACGTCCTTGACCAGGATGTCGGCGCCAAAACGGATCTCGTCTTTCACCGACACGTCCACGCCGCCGGCGTCGCGAATCACGTCCACGCCGTCGCCCAGGTTGAACAGGTAAACATCGGCGCCGGCGCCGCCGATCAGCAGATCGTTGCCGCGACCGCCGTGCAGCACATTGTTGCCGCTGCCGCCGTCCAGGGTGTCGTCGCCGTCGCCGCCCAGCAAGGTGTCGTTGCCGTCTTCACCAAACAGCTTGTCGTTGCCGGCGCCGCCGTCCAACAGATCGTCGCCGCCGCGGCCGTTCAGCACGTCATTGCCGCCCAGGCCGATCAGATGGTCCTTGCCCAGCCAGCCGTTGAGGATTTCCTTGCGCTCGCTGCCGGTCTGCACGATCACGCGCTGCGCCAGATCGTTAATGCCCCATTCGCCGCCGTCGGCGAATACGATGCGCTCGATCCAGAAGCTCTTGTCGGCGAACCAGCCCTTGATGGTGACCGCGTCGTCGCCGTTGCGGTGGGACAGCAGCAAATCGTCGCCCACATGCTCCAGCTGGATGTCTTCCGGGCGGATGCCCGGGCCGAAGCGCAACTCGTCGCGGTAGGCCGGATCGCTGTCCGCCGCGTCGCGCTTGTCCTGGGCGTTGTCGGTGATGGTGTCGAAACCGTCGCCCAGATTGAACAGATAGATGTCCTTGTCCGCGCCGCCGATCAGGGTGTCGTTGCCCTCGCCGCCGGCCAGCACATTGTTGCCGCTGCCGGCATTGAGCAAATCGTCGCCGGCGCCTCCTTCCAGCGTGTCGTTGCCTGCATAGCCGTTGAGCACGTCGTCGCCGGCGCCGCCCTGCAGCAGATCATTGCCGTCATAGCCGTTCAAGGTGTCGTTGCCGGCACCGCCCTTGAGCACATCGTCCTGCGGGCCGCCTTCCAGCACGCCTCCCAGGTCGCTGCCCGTTACGCTTGTCGTCATAACTTGTTTCCTTATCAATATTTGTTTGTGTCATCACGCACTACGATTTACTGCTTGGTACTGCTCTTGCCGGTTCCACCGCCTAAGAGCCTGTTCAAAGTCTGCTGCGCTTCGGCGATACGGCGTTGAAAACCCCTTCGAAATACTCATGTACCACTTGTACATTCCGCTTTCTCAGTGGTTTTCGCCTTGTCTCGCCCTTGCTCGCGAGACTTTGAATAGGCTCTAAGCCGCCTTCACTCCGCCGGCAAACCCAACAACCGTCGATAGCCCGCCAGCCCCGCCTCCACGCTGTAACGCGCCGCCGTCTCCCGCGCCGCAAGCCGCAGCCCGCCGCCGTCCGTCTCCAAGGCCGCCCCCACCTTCTCCGCCAACGCCGCCGCGTCGAAGAAGTCGGTCAGCTCGCCGTTCTCCCCGTCCCGGATCACTTCCCGCACCGGCGCGGTATCCGACGCCACGATGCGGCAGCCGCTGGCCATTGCTTCCAGCAGGCTCCACGACAGCACGAAGGGATAGGTCAGGTAGACATGGACCGCCGACACTTGCAGCACCTTTCGGTAAACCTCGTACGGCACTTTGCCCAGGAAGTGCACCCGCTCCGGGTCCACCGGCTTGTCACGCAGCAGTTTTTCGCGCCAGTTGGCCGCGTCGCGCGGCGCGCTGCCGTAGCTGACGCCGTCGCCGCCGACGATGACGATCTGGCTGTCCGGCCGTTGCCGCAGCAGCGCCGGCAGCGCGCGCATGAAGCTGTGGAAACCGCGATAGGGTTCGAGGTTGCGCGCCACATAGCTGACGATGGGCTGGCCGGCGCGCAGCGTCCGGCCGTTGGGCAGGGTCAGCGTCGCCGTCGGGTCCGGCCCCAGTTGGCCGCAGCGGATGCCTTCGTGCTGGATCTGCACACTCGGCCGGTAGGCCGCCGGGTGCAGGCTGTGTTGCCAGTGAGTGGGGGTGACGCTTTGATCGGCGTGTTCCAGGTTGAGCAGGTGCAGCGCGTTGCGCGCCCGCAGCCGCGCCGCGCCGTCCAGGCTGAGCGGGAATTCCGGATCGAAGTCGGCGTCGGCCCCTTGACCGTGGTAGTAGTACTCGCTGTAGTGGATCAGCCGCGCCGCCGGGAACAGGTCTTTGAGGAACAGGGTTTCGCCCCAGCCGGGGTGGGCCAGGATGACGTCCGGCCGGTAGCCGCGCTGTTGCAGCGGCTGCAAGGCGCGCAGCACCGCCTGGCCGTGCAGCACCGCGTCTTCGTAGCTGTGCAGATAGGGGTGGGTGTGCCGATGCGGGCCGCGATGCGGCCGGTAACGCAGCAGTTTGACGCCGGCCAGGCCGGGCGCGCTGTCGCGCCCTACCGCCAGCAGTTCGATGTCCGGCCGCTGTTTGAGGTGTTCGGCGATGTGGCGCAGCTGGCCGGGGAAGTTTTGGTGGATCAGCAGCAGTTTCATCTCAACGCTCGCGCAGGCCTTCGCCAACATGCTGTTGCAGCGGACTCAGGAAGTAGTCGATCACCCGCCGCCGACCGGTCTTGATTTCCGCGCTCACCGTCATGCCGGCGCTGAGCCGCACCCGCGCGCCGTCTATGCTCAGGTGGTCTTGCTTGAGCCGGATCCGCGCCAGGAACACCAAGCCCTTCTTCTCGTCTTGCATCGCGTCGTGGCTGACGCTGTCCACCACGCCGTCCAGGTAGCCGTAGCGGGTGTAGGGGAAGCTTTCCACTTTGACGGTGGCCGCCTGCCCCGGCCGCACAAAGCCGATGTCTTTGTTTTCGATCTGCGCTTCGATTTCCAGGGTTTCGTCCCGCGGCACCACCGCCAGCAGCGGCTGCGCCTCGGTGACCACGCCGCCCACGGTGTGGATGGCCAGTTGCTGCACGCTGCCGGCCACCGGCGCGGTCAGCCGGGTCAGCGCCTGCCGTTGGCCGGTCTTTTTCTGGTCTTCGCCGTATTGGCGCATTTGTTCGCGCGCTTCACGCAGTTTGTCGAGGGCCTCGCTGCGGAAGTTGGCTTGCAGCGCTTTGCGCTCTTGTTCTTGCCCGGCGATGGCGGCGTCGAGTTCTTGCAGCCGGCTTTGCTGGCTGGCCAGGTCGCCGGCCTGTTCGATGCGCGCTTGTTGTTTGTCCAGGTAGGCGTGCTTGGAGATGAAGTTCTTGGCCAGCAGGTCTTGGTAGTCGTGTTCGCGCGCGGCGGCGATGCGGCCGGTGGCTTGCAGTTTGCTCACTTGCTGGCGGGTGGTGGCGTGTTCGGCCTGGCGTTGGCGCAGGGTGGCGTTCAGCGCTTCGAGCTTGGCCTGGTAGCCGCGCCATTGGCCCAGCGCCAGGCTTTCTTCGGCCAGTCTCTGGCTGTCGGCGACGCCGGGGGTGGCCGGCAGCTGCGGCAGCCGGCCGCTGTCCAGCGCATTCAGCAGCGCCTGGTAGCGCGCGGCGGCCAGCGCGGCGGCGGCGTGGGCGTCGTCGGCCTTTTGTTTGTCGGCGCTGGCGCCGGTGGCGTCCAGTTCGATCAGCACTTGGCCGGCCTTGACTTGCTGGCCGTCGCGCACGTGGATGGCTTTGACCACGCTGGGTTCCAGCGGCTGCAGGATTTTGGTGCGGCCGCCGCTGACGGTCTTGCCGCCGGCGACGGCGACGATGTCGAGCTGGCCCAGCGCGGACCACAGCAGCGCGATGAGGAACAGCGCGCCGATCAGGCGCATGCTCCACATCGGCAGCGGGGACAGCGGGCTGTCGGTCAGTTCCAGGTGGGCGGGCAGGAAGGCCAGTTCGTCTTCGCGCCGCGGCTGGGGGTCCAGTTGGCGGCGGATGGCCCAGTGCGCGGCAAAGGCCTGCCGGTAGCGCCGCGCGAAGTCGCGCAGCGCGTGCAGTTGGTGCTTCATGTACGGGTTTATCCTTGTTGCAGGCTGTGCAGGCGGGCGTAGTAGCCGTCGGGCTGGCGGAGCAGGTCTTCGTGGCGGCCGCTTTCGACGATGCGGCCTTGGTCCATGGCGATGATGCGGCTGGCGCCGCGCACGGTGCTCAAGCGGTGGGCGATGATGAGCACGGTGCGCCCCTGGCAGATGGCGCGCATGTTTTGCATGATCGCGCGTTCGGATTCGTAGTCCAGCGCGCTGGTGGCTTCGTCCAGAATCAGGATGCGCGGCTTGCTGATCAGCGCGCGGGCGATGGCGATGCGCTGGCGCTGGCCGCCGGACAGGCTGGCGCCGTGTTCGCCCACCATGGTGTCGTAGCCTTCGGCCTGTTCCATGATGAAGTCGTGGGCGCCGGCCAGTTTGGCCGCCTGGATCACGTGGTCAAGCGCCAGCCCGGGTTCGGCCAGCGCGATGTTGTCGCGGATGCTTTGGTTGAACAGCAGGTTTTCTTGCAGCACCACGCCGATCTGCCGCCGCAGCCAGGCCGGGTCCGCCAGCGCCAGGTCGTTGCCGTCCACCAGCACGCGTCCGGATTCGGGCACGTACAAGCGTTGCACCAGTTTGGTCAGCGTGCTTTTGCCGGAGCCGGAACGGCCGACGATGCCGATGACTTCGCCGGCCCGGATGTCCAGGCTGAGGCCGCGCAGGATTTCCGGGCCGTCCGGGCGGTAGCGGAACACCACCTGGTCGAACTGGATGCGGCCCTGGATCGCCGGCAGCGCCGCGCGGCTGGCCGGCAGTTCGCTGCGGGTGTTGAGGATGTCGCCCAGCCGTTCCACCGAGATGCCGATCTGCTGGAAGTCTTGCCACAGCTGCGCCAGCCGCACCACCGGCGCCGCCACCTGGCCGGCCAGCATATTGAAGGCGATCAGCTGGCCGACGGACAGCTCGCCGGCGATCACCAGCCGCGCGCCCAGCCACAGGGTGGCGACGGTGACCAGCTTCTGGATCAGTTGCACGCCGTTCTGGCCGATATTGGCCAGCCGGGTGACGCGGAAGCCGGCGGCCACGTAGGCGGCCAGCTGGTTGTCCCAGCGCCGGGTCATGTGCGGTTCCACCGCCATCGCCTTGATGGTGCCGATGCCGCCCACCGCTTCCACCAGGAAGGATTGGTTGTCGGCGCCGCGCGCGAACTTCTCGTCCAGACGCCGCCGCAGCAGCGGGGTCAGCCCGGCCGACCACAGCGCGTAGCACGGCAGCGACACCAGCACGATCAGGGTCAGCCAGCCGCTGTAGTACCACATCACCGCCAGGAACACGAAGGAGAACAGCAGGTCCAGCACCGTGGTCAGCGCCTGGCCGGTGAGGAAGTTGCGGATATTGTCCAGCTCGCGCACCCGCGCCACGGTGTCCCCCACCCGCCGCGCTTCGTAGTAGGCCAGCGGCAGCGCCAGCAGGTGGCGGAACAGCCGCGCCCCCAGTTCCACGTCGATGCGGCTGGTGGTGTGGGCGAACACGTGGCTGCGCAGCGCCGACAGCGCCACATTGAACAGCGACAGGATCAACAGCCCGACGGCGATCACGTCCAGGGTGTTGAAGGCGCGGTTGACCAGCACCTTGTCCATCACCACCTGGAAGAACAGCGGCGTCACCAGCGCGAACAGCTGCAACACCAGCGACACCGCCAGCACTTCCAGCAAGAGTTTGCGGTATTTGACGATGGCGGGCACGAACCAGGTGAAGTCGAACTTGGCCAAGGCCCCCGCAGCGGACGCGCGCGAGGCCAGCAGCAGCAGCCGGCCGGCGTAGCGCGCCGTCAGCTCCGCCTGGCTCAGCACTTGCGGCCGGCCGTGTTTGAGGTCGTGGATCAGCACTTTGTCGCCGTCGCAGCGGGCGATAATGAAGTGTTCGCCGTCCGGCCGCAGCGCCAGCGCCGGCAAGGCGGTCAGGCTGAGGCGATCCGGGCTTTGTTTGACGATGCGGGCTTTAAGGTCCAGGCCTTTGGCGGCCAGCAGCAGGTCGGTTTCGCTGAAGGGTTCGGCCTGGCGGCCGTATTGATGGGTGAGTTGCGCCGGGTCGGCGGCTACGCCGTGGAACTGGGCCAGCAGGACCAAGCCCAGCAAGCCCAAATCGCTGATGTTTGCGGAGGAGGTAGAACCGTCCGTATCCGTTTGAGCAAGCATAATGACCGATTGTATTTAATGATTGGGGGCACGATATGCCACACCATTACCCAATACAAGTAACACATTCACATTTTATTATGTGATTATTTAGCGCAACCAATAAGTGTTTGTTTGAAATAAAGCTTTTATTGATCTGCAATATTCTAAGTAAAACTACGCATTGACCGTGCAGCGCGCCAAATTGGCCGCCGTTTGCCCTCATGCCGGATGTCATGCGAGCAAGGATTCCCCAAGCCGTCTAGATTGGTACAATAAGCGTCCCGTGACGCCCGCCCGCGGCGGCCGTCCGCCCGTTCACGAGCCCAGCGCCTGATGACCACCGCAAACAGGCCCCCAGAACACCCCAGCATAGGCAGCAGATGACCAGTCCGAACCAGGCCGCCAACCCGGCGCCCACCGCCGAAGAACCGGTGCTCCGCGCTCCGGAAAACGAAAACACCCTGGCCACGCTGGCCATTCCGCTGGGCGAGACCATTCTGACGCTGACCGCCAACGGCACGCCCATTTACGGCATCTTGCAGCGCAGCCGGGCCATGACCGAGCAATCCGACTTCTTCCGGCTGCAGTTTCGCGGCTACGCCCGCGCCGACGGCCACCGCTGGCAGTTGTTCGAGGGCGAGGACAGCCATTTCCAAGCCGCCCACAACTGCGCCTGGGTGCGCGTGGACCGGCCCAGCCGCACCGTCACCTTCGGCCCCAAAAGCGGCGTGCAGGCCAGCCCCGGCTTTGTCGGCACCGGACTCGACGCTTTTCTGTTCGCCAGCGTCATCGCCTGGGCCAAGGGCATTTGTCCGGACCACGCCATCAGCCCCGGCATGATCGCCATGAGCCAGACCTCGTCGGAAGAAGAGAGGCTGCAACGCAACGCCTTTTACGCCAGTCAGGGCTTTGAATTTGAATGGCAGGACGCCAACCAGCGTTCCGCGCTGTACTTCAAGGACAAGGTCAACAAGCTGCTGGGGGTATGGAATAAGGAACTGATCACCGAGGTGGGCGGCGAGGCGATGCTGCAATCGCTGGCGCGGCAGGATGAAACCCGCGCCGAGCTGGAACAGCGGCTGGAAAAACTGGAAAGCGTGCACGACAACCTGAAACGGGCGCTGCAAAAAGAACGCACCACCGCCCAGATCCTGACCGGGGTGCTGATCCTGTTCGCGATCTGCGGACTGTGGGCGGTGATCTAAGAGCCTGTTCACGATCTTTCTGAGTGATGGCTCCAAGGCCTGGAATCCGCTGCGCGGATGATAGTTTGCATTGCCGGGGCTGCCCGGCGGGCAGGAAGGGGAATTTGCGCGGCCAAATTCCCCTTCACCCCAAAGGCCGCCCTGCAAGCCTGGCCTGCGGCTTCCCGCCGGTTCCCGTCAGGCCCGAGGCGCGGCTGAACTCGCGATTTGCTAACGTCAAATCGCTCAAACAAAGCAGCCGCTGTAACGCGGCGCGCATTTTGGCACTCATTTGCAAATGTTTTGTCACCAGACACAACCGCAGATTTTCGCAAATTTACAGAATTATTGGCACTTGCGAAGCATTACGCCGGCAGCGGCGGCCAGACGACTGAGATGGGGAAACCCGACTGCTGGCGAACACGTGACAGCTCGACCCTATAACGCCGCCATGCAGTCAACTTCTCTTCTTCTTCTGGTGTTGCCATTTGCAAATCAACAGCATCTTGCAATGGCACAATCGCTGCATCAGCGGCGACACGAAGAGATGCGATCTCCGCCTCTGCCGTCGCTGTCAGCGCGGCAAGGCGGGTAGCGGTATCTACTTCCCAGCTATCACCGTCCCATAGACAAAATGCTGACGGCTCCAGTTCGGTCGCTTGCAGGCGCTCCGGCGTGTCTCCGATTTGTGCAGCCACCGGTTGTGCATTGGTCTTGCTCCATAACGGGACACTACGCCAGTCTGGCAGCACGCACCATTCGCCACCAGTGCAATGGCTCGGGACGGCCCCATCTTCAGCTCTGAATACTGCCGCTTGTCGTGGGCCAACCTGGGGCGGTGGTTCGTCTGCAGCCCAAGCAGGGGTCAAATAGACATCGTCATCGTCAAGCGGCGAGCGCTGGGCGAAGGTTTCGCCGACATACTCGCCAGTTTCGGCGCTGTAGCAGTAGACAGTTTTCCATGCAGAAGTGGACATTTTGCTCTCCATCGGAATCAGAACTTAATGCATGCGAGCAGCGCGATGTTGCGTGGTCTGGTCTCGCCGCCACCGGTATAGCCCACGTTTGCGAGCACATCGTATGACGAACCACCCAGGGTCTTCACGCCCGAGCTTGAGACGGTCGCCGCAATGCCCGTTTGGTTAGGCGGCGTGTGTGTATGCGATGCCAGCGCGTCGCCCTGTTCGCTGCCATAGACCCGGCCAACGTCTATACCGCGGTTGTTGTCAAACCCGCGAAAAAACACGCCGCGCGCATCGGGCAAATTGAATGTTGTAGACCCATTGCCCGTGCCAAACTGCGTGCCAATTGCGGCATAGAGCGTCGAGTATGTCGTTCGAGATACCGCAGACCCGTCAGCAACAAGCCAGCCAGTCGGCGGAGCGGTGTTCAACGCAATGCCAAAGAGCGCAACGAGGCCCGGCGGCGATGCGGTTGAAATTGCCGTTGCTACGCTTGCTTGCGTTGCGCCGTCGGTAATGCCATAACCCGCCAAAGTGGTGGCCTGCGTTGCAAGGTTTCTCCAGGCACTCCATGTTGTACCGTCGGTTTTGTTACGCCAGCGCACGAGGCCGGTGTGGGCGTATTCTGTTTGCACGGATCCAACAGAGCCACCCGCGTCAGAGACAACCAAAGTAGTCGAATAGCCTGAGTAGAGTACTCGCCAGATCCCAATGTTCGTTGCCGTGTTAATCTGCGCAGAATCCAACTCCCCACGGTAGCCTAATGCGTCGGTAATGCCATAACCGGCAAGGGTTGTTGCCACATTCGCCTTGCCAGCCATTTGGCTATCTGTCGCCGTCTTCGTGTAAGCATCGGTAATACCATAACCCGCCAAAGTCGTCGGGCGCGCCGCTCCTGTTCCACCCCATGCGATCTTCTTGATCGCCTCAATGACCTGGGTAGTACTGCCAGGGTCAATACCGACCCCCGCCGCCGCCAGCACGGCGAGCAGTTCAGACTGCGTTGATCGGATAGCCCCCTGAGAGGCATTCAACCACAAGGCCGAAACGATAGTTCCCAGTTGGCCGGTGGCCGGGTTGCCATCATGGAAAAGCCCATCAGGTGTCCCAATGGGTTGCATTACGTCTTGCATAGCTATGCCTCCTGATAGGCAAAGTAAACGAAAGTATCGGCAGGCTTCAGATCGTTAAACACCGTCTCAATGGCTTGGTCGCCGAACTCCATCAGTCTCTCACCAGCAGCAGATAGCCCCGCTTGAAACCGATACGTCTGAGTCGGGTCTCCATGAACCAGTACTTGCCATACCCACAAAATATCAGCAGTCCAAAGTGGATCCCCGCGCAGTTGAGGCCAGCGCGGAATGGCTGCGGCTCGTTGATGGTGATCTGGTAACCCAGCCCCGCCGCCAAGCGGATGAAATACGGAATGGACAAACCACCAATTTCTGCCAGCTTGGCTAGAACGGTCTGCAGCCGCTGTTGATAGGGGGCGTTCGCTGCCGGAGTGATGCCACACACCCGCTCCCAATCCAACAACATCTGCTGCGACAAAAATGGCGTTACTCCACCTACTGCAGAGCGCGCGGAGGCTTGCACAACATCGAGCGCATTGCCTTCAGCAGAAAGCTCAGCCTCAAGAGAACCTCCCGTTGCGGCCGCATAGCTCGTGGGGGGCAATAACAGAGTGAGCAGCTCATCGTGGTTCATGACATCACCGCGATGGTGACGATACCCAAGCGAACCCACTCGACTTTGATCTCATCGACCACCGGGACTACGTTTGCTGTTGGCAAGGTCACAGCTCGGTCAACGATGCCCGTCAGATCAGAAACCAGTGCTTCGAGTTGGCTCTTGATGGCAGTCTCGCCAGGCGCTAACTGGTCAAAGTAAATGGCCAGTGCAGCTTCAATCTGCGCTGTCGCGGCGGCAAGAGTGATGCCGGACAGTTGAACCAGCATGCTGACATTAGTTGTCTTCGGCGTCGGCGACAGAACCAAACAATTCTTGGCGGTAACGGGTCGACGCTCGTCGAGATAGTCCTGCGCAGCCTCGATAGTCGCTTCGGAAGGCAAAGACCCAGCAGAGGTGACCACAACGTCGACGGTGCCGAGGCCACGGCGCAGCGGATAGACGTAGGCGGCGGTTACGCCCGGCACCTCCATCGCCCAGCGCCGGTAATCGTGACGGTTGCCGCCGGCCGGCGGGCGGCGGATCAGCTCCAGCAGCCGCGCCAGCAGCGCCGCGTCGTCCTCTTCATCCACTCCGCCGGTCATTGTCACGATGCTGGCCGCGCTGGTGACGCCGGACGGCGCGGCGGTCAGCTCCAGCGCTGCATTGGCCGTGGCGTTGCCGACGGTCCCGGCGGTATTGGCGACGGCCGTCACGGTTGCAATGCCGGTGCCGTCGATCACACCGGCCGACGTAGTGGTATACACCTGGTCGCCCAGCTTTGCGGATAGACCAGTCGGCACAGACGCGCCCGACGTGCCGTATGCCTTGATCTGGCCCTGTGCAGCCACCGCCACCTTGCGGGCCAGGCCGCGGACACGGGCGTGCAGCTCCAGATACTCTCGGTCGGCGGTGTCGGGGAAGATTTGGCGCACGATCCATGCTTGATGTTGGTACAGCCCTTCAACGGCGCTGGCGACCGAGCTGGCGCGGATGAAGTAGTCGCTGTCGGGGCCAGTGTCGGCATCCGGCAACTGGTTCTTGATGTCCCGCAATAGATCTTCGCGGATCTTTGCGAATGCGGGAACGGAGAAGGCCATCACGCGACCCTCACCGGGTGCTGAAAGCGTTGTACACGGCCGCTGATGTCTTCGACCTGGATGTGCAGCTCAAGCCAGCCGGGTTGCTGGCGAGACGTGGTGACGGCCACGCTGTTGGCGCGACCGTCCTTGATCAGCGGCGCAAGCGCCTGTTCGGAGTATTGGCGGGCCAGCACCGCCACGCGGCTGACGTCCTTCTCTCGCTGCAGCTCGTGCAAGCGCGAACCCAAGGAGGGGTCGGCCCACCAGCTGCCCAGCGGGGTCATCAGCCTCAGGTAGACGGCATTGGCCAGGGTGTCGGTGCGGGATCCGGCGTAGTCGCCGGTTTTGGGGTCAATTAAAGCGTCCATGCCCCGATTGTCGGGGCATGGTTGTGGCGAAGCTCATGTGATGGGCTTCAGTGCGCTGTTATAGGGCGCTTAACACATCAATTTGCTTGTTCTCAAGTGACTTAAGCATCTGGTGCCCGCTCCAACTAAGCCGCAATGCAACTGCTTTCGCCTGATGAATGTCGACATGGCCCATAATCCATTCCTGCTCAGCAATCAGAAGGTAGTGCGCCATCACTTGTTCTCGCGAGAAACCCTCTCGGTTCAAACTGCGCTCACATGCTTCAGATTTGAAGATATAGGACCGATCCGAGATCTCCTTCAACAACGCCATTATCAGTTCGCTATCGATTGCTCCATCAAAAGCAGTCTGTTGTAACATTGATTTCATGTTGGCCCCATGTTGGATTAAATGCACATAATGCCAAATGGCTTGCAAATTATCCATAGGGAATGTCTTTAGTTCGGCGGCCCTGTCACCCCGCCCGAGTCCCCTGGGTGCGTATGGTGCGCGCCGCTCTTGCCGCCAGCCACTACATCCTCTGTCGCCGTCAGCGTGCCATCCACATGCGCGCCGCTGCCGCCGCTGATCGCCATCCCACCGCTGCCGTTGATCTGGCCATGGGCGTTGAACACCGCGCTGGCCGTCAGCGCCGGGGTGTTGAAGGTGGCGCTGGCGCTGGCGTTAACTTCCCAGGTCTGGCAGTTGACTTTAAACACATCGCAGTCGGTCTCGATCAGCCGGCCGCGCTTCATCACGATCTTGCTGCCTTCGTCGGTGTAGAGCGCCACCTCACCAGGGGCTAATGACTTCAACCGGTAGCTGCCGTGCTCGGTGGCGATCACGATGCCGTGAGCGGTTTTACCGCCCACCGGCAGGATCACCGCCATGGTGCCCGGCGGCGGGTTGCTGGTCAGTCCGTAGTGCTGGAACAGCTCATTGTCCTGTAGGCGTTCGCCGGCCAGGCCGTCAGCCTGGGCCAGTTGCACCGCCGGGCCGCTGCTGACGCGTGTCAGTACCCCGCGGAACGCCTGGCGCACGCTGGACATCGCCCGACGGATGCGCTTGTCGATTTCGTTGATCATTTGCTCACGTCCACGGCTTCCAGCCCCGCCGATCCGTTCTTGCCGCGGCGGTGCTTGCGTTTATGCGGGTGGGCGTCCAGCACCCAGACCTTGTCTTCCTTCAGCGTCAGCGTTGTGACGGTTCCCTGGCCCCGGCCACCCTGGAACTTGCGCGCCATCAGAAAGAAGGTCGCGTCGATGCCGTGGGCGTCGCTGATCACATGAATGCGCTGGCCAGGCTGCCACAACACGCCACCGCTTGTGCGGTGGCCGGCCACCTTGGCGGTCAGCGTAAAGCCCTTCAATCTGGAGTCGGACAACAGCTTGCGGCCGCGAGCGCGCGCCGCCTCGGTGTTCTCGGCCTCGTGGTCGACGATGATCTTGGGTCGATAGATCTTGACGCCGGGATCCCGCACCGTGCTCTTGAGCGCGTGCTTGCCGTTTTCCGTTGCTGTGCCATGGCGTTGGCCCAGCACCGTGAACTCGGAGTAGCGCTCCGCCATTGAGCGCACCCGGCTCAAGCTGATCACGTTGTTGTCCTTGCCTTCGCGGCGCATCACCAGGCTGGCCACTGGCGGGGTGTTGTAGTCCGGGCCGCCGATCACCAGGGTGCCGTCTGGCTCGAACCAGGGCCACAGCCCGTTCGCCTCAGCGGCGTGGACCAGGGTTTCCCATGCGGTGTCGCCTGGCTCCACGTTGATTTTCTCCGACGTCATCGACCGGGCCGCGTCGATGCGGATCTTGCTGATGCCCAACGGCCTGACCACGTTGGCCACCACCTCGGCCAGCGTCGCTTGCTTTGCGGTGAAGATGGGGCTGGAGCAGTCCACCAGCACCGCCGCGCCGTCACGGCCGGACAGACTCAGTGTGTGGCTGTTCTTGTCGATGGGGTCTGCAATCTCGTCTATCTGACCGGTTAGCACCGTGTCGCGGCCGATCCGCACCACTACGCTGGCTCCGGCCTCCACCAGCGGAGGGAACTCGCCCTTGGGCAAGCCCAGCGACACCTGCCAGGCGTCGGCCGGGATCATCAGATCCGAGTCGATCTCGTAGCTGGTCCATTGCTGGTGGACCCGGCCACCGATCAGCACGCTGACCGTGTTATCTGGCGTAGGCATTGAGCACGTCTCCCACTTGCAGCGCGTTCGGGTTGATCAAGTGCGGGTTCAGCCGCGCCAGCTCCTGGGCCCGCGTGTAATCGCCATACCACCGGAAAGCGGCCAAGTGCAGATTGCCAGGCGCCTCGACGGTCCTGGTGATCAGCGGGGGCAGCGCCTCAATCACCGCCGAGGCGGCGTCCTGGGTGCCCAGGGCGGTGTCTTTCAGCGCCTCGGTGACGGGCCGGAAAACTTCGACTGGGAACAGCTGGCGGTGCGTTTCAATGGCTTGCTGAATGGAGCCACGCACGTCATTGGCAATCCGTTCGACTTCGGGAGGGGATAAGGTCGGCTTCTCCGCCTCGGCGGCCAGGATCTGGCCCGCCACCTCGGCCAGCGTAGTGGCCACTGTCGTCTGTACTACGGCCGTCACCAGCGCGACATCTTCCGCCTTCGCGGGAATCGGCTTGGCTTCAGCCCCGACACTGCCGCCAGACTCTCCGCCGCTTCCTGTCGTACCTGCGGATCCCGACGCCACCGCGCCCGGCAACTGGACAACATTGTTGAGTTGACCCGTGAGGCTTTTCCAGTCCGACATGATCACGCCGGAATCGAAGCTGCGCAGATCCGCCATGCCGTTAACCAGGCTGACCACGTCGCTGGCAAACGCGCGCGGGTAGTCGATCAGATCCAGCGTGGTGCCGATGATGCTCTGCAGCTGGCTGCGAATCGCGCCCAGCGTGCCCGTCATCACGTCGCGCAACGCATTCAAGCGCGACAGACTGCCGGTGACGCCGCTCAAGGCAGAGATCGCCGAGGCGAACACCTCGATACCGTTGAAGCGGGCCGTTTCCGCCAGCAGGCTGACTGCCTCGGCCTTTTGCACCGGCAGCTGCTGGACAAAGAAGGGGTTGCCGGGTGTGGCTTCGACGAAAGCCAGCTCCAGCGTGCAGTAATCCGGGCTGTCGGCGTCGTGGCCGATTTCGTAGCTGAGGAGCTGGGCCGCTTTGATGCTGCCGAACACCGGGTGGATCAGCTCGCCGTGGCCCGGCTCGTCCAGCACTTTCAGGAAGGCTTGCAGGCGGCTTTCGTAGTCCTTGCCGAAGAAGGCGGCCGACATCGTAATGTGTCGGGCCTTGCGGCCCAGGTCTTCCACGTCCGCGCCGTCCAGGTAGGGGTATTCGTGGCTTGCCGAGTCGCGCTGTGCGCTGTCCTGGGCGCGCAGGCAATCGAAGGTCACGCCGCGGAAACTGGCGTCAAGCAGGGTGTCGGCCCAGGCCATCTAAAACCTCCTGCCGGTAGTGGTGTTGGCGGCATTGACGGCAGCGACGATGTTGCCGTTCTGAACATCCACCGTTACCTTGATCGGGATGGGCTGGCTGGTGGCCTGCTGCATCTTCTGCGCCGCGAAGTCCAACTTGGTCGACGCGTTGACCGCCGACTGCAGCAGATTGAGCTGCGGAATCGGCGCGGCGGCGCTGGGGTCATTACGCTTTGATAGTTGCGTTGGACCCAGCAGCTTGGCGTCCTTGTCGCCGTTGACCATGTCGTAAAGCCAGGTACCCAGCGTCCGCTCTTTGCCGCCATTCGTTGCTGTCAGCCCCCAGGTAATTCCCGAGTTGAGCAGTGACCCAACGCCGTAGCCCGCCAGGCCGGCCAGCCCCACGCCGCCGGCCCGGAGCGCGACGCCGGCCCCGCTGGCTGCCCGGCCGAGGATCCCGCCGCCTGCGCCGCCGCCCAAAATGCCGGGCAAACCGCCTTTGCCCATCAGCAGCATCGGCAATGCGGCCGCGCCGGCTGCGGCGGCCAAGGCGCTGACTGCGGTCGTGGCTCCAACCAAGGACGCAGTCAGGCCGGGGTACTGGGATCCATATTCCGCCAACTTGCCGGCCACATCGCCCACTACATTGTTGAACTTGCCGATGGAGTCGTACTGTCCTTGTTCCTTGACGTTCTCCGCCTGCTGGAACTTGAATCCGGCCTGCTCTTTGATGAATAGGTGGTTTGTTTCTACATCTTGCTCCCCACCTTCTTTTGTTCTTTTATTCAACTCCGCCAATTTCGCAGGATCAAACAAAATTGGCAGAACACCAAGTAATGCTTGCCTGTCCTGCAATGTCTTGCCAATCCCTTTCGCCATCAGGATATCGGCCATGCTGCCATACATTGCAGATTTGTCTTTATCATCCGCGGAGGCTTTTACTTGCTGCTGCAGTTTGGCAAATGCAGGGTCAGCACGAGCAACTTTTCCTACAAGTGCAGTAAACGCATCAACGGAATCCATTCCTTTTGCTCGTGCATTTATCAAAGTGCCGTATAAATCTATACCTTTCTCGCCTTTCTTTTTGTCACCCATAGTGCGAGCGCTGATCTTCTTGAAGTCGTTGGCGGTATCTGCCGATGTGATTTTCTGCAAGAAATTGACGACGTTATTACCTGCCTCGTCAGTTCCTCCTGCAGCGGTAACCGCCATTTGGCTTACAGAAAGTATCTTTGCCAGACCGTCCGCTCCTCGAAGCCCTGCAGCTCCACCCATTGCCAACATTTTGGGCAACCAGGTGGCCATGTCCTTCAACTCGAAACCACCCAACTGTCCAGACTTCAACGCCATCCCGAGCGCTTTTGGAATCTGGTCTACCGGAATCTTGGCGTTCTGCACCGCCGCCATGACCACGCCGGTCATTTCCTCTGCGTTGGAGCCTGCTGCAGTAGCCGCCTTGCTGATCATCGGCAGTAGCTTGCCGGCCTCCTGCGGCGAGAAGATGCCGCGCGCGATCAGCTTGTCGAGGGCTGCGGCGTTATCATCTCGGGTTCCGCCCTCAACTGTTGCCGCCCTGATGTATCCCTCTAACTGGGATTTGCCTGCACGTCGGCGCTGCAACTGCTCATCTACGGAGAGCTTGCGCCCGTTCTCCTCTGTGTCGTTGAACGCGGTGTTCGCCATTTGCGCCAAGCGCATATCGTAGCTGGCCACTCTGCGCATCGGGTTTGCCAACACGGCGCTCCCAGCGATGCCGCCCGCCGCGACGGATGCCAGCACTTTCGACCCAGCCGAAAAGTTGCGCTGCAGCTGGCTGACGCCGGTCATCTCCCGGCGCAGCTCTTTGACCTGGTCCCGCATGGCGCTGTAGGCGCGGGTTTGCTCCCGCGCCGTCATGGTGCCGCTGCTGGCAAGGCGCTTGTAGGCGGCCTCGGTCTGCTGAATCTCGCGTTGGATGGTGCGTTCTGACCTGACGCCCAGTTGCTCCCTGGCGCTGGCCATGCGCTGGCTTTCGCGCGACAGGCCAATGACCGCTTTCTCGGCGCGCTGAGTGTTCTTCTCAAGATCCTGCATCGCCCGCGCAATCGGACGCGAGGCTTCGTCGCGGGCCTTGAGGGTTAGGCCGACTTCAGGTTCTCTTGCCATGTTTAACCGGGCTTCCTTTTGCGCTGGGATTTAATGCTGCGCTGCTCGACGCTGCCCCGCGGGCGTGTCTTGCCGCCATACAAGCTATTGACGGCGGCAAGGTAGCCTTCAAACTCGACGGCGTTCAGCTCCCGGATCCGGGACTCGGGGATGCCGTGCCGGCCGAGGAGGACGACGGCGAGTCGGAAGCCGCTGAGTTGCTCTTCGGCCGCATCCGCTTTTTTTTGAGACGATCTCGCGCATCGGTCATCACGTCGTAGTCGTCATCCACCATGGTGCCCAACAGCTCAAAGGTGATCGCCTCGCGCGGGATGCCGCCCAGCTTCACCAGGCTGGCCGCCAGCATCATGGTGTTGAGGCGCAAATTGGAGCCGCCGCCGCTGGTCTCGATGGCGTCGATGTTGTCGCTTACGGTGGGCAAGCGAATCTCGAATTCGTAGTGCATCTGGCCGGATCCGGCCGGATACTCGACGCCGTACTGCAGTTCGCCTTTTTCGGTCATGGTGCGTTTATTCCTTCACGTGGCGCAGCGCCTGCAGCTTGAGGTCGCGGCGTGCTTCGTTGTCGACGGAGTACTTGTCGCCGGTCTCGGTGGTGAAGCAGTCGAGATAGCTTTCACGCTTGCCGCCTGCGCTGTTCGGGTAGATGGTCAGCTTCGCGCCTTCAATCGCCTCCCAGTCCAGGTCGCCGCTCAGCGGGATGGCGACGGTTACCGACAGGTCGTATTCGGCGATGCCCTTGGCGAAACCTTTGGCCCGGCCGGTCTTGTTCATGGTCTTGACCAGCTTCCGGCCGGTCTTTGTGCTGATGCTGATGTCGATGACTTCGACTTCCTTGCCGTCGACTTCCAGCACGATGGCCCCTGCGTATTCCTGAAGCGCCATGATGTCCTCCTGGTTGATGCGAGGCGGCCTGCGCCGCCCCTGGTTGTTTACAGCAGCAGGTCGATGCGTCCGGCGAACACGTGCAGGCCGTTGACCACGTCCACCGGTATCTTGGCATCCAGGCGGTTCACGTCCTGGCTGTCGCGCTCGACGATCAGGCCGTCCTTGTTGGCCTCCACCGCTTCGACGATCTCCAGTTCTTCCAGCTTCAGCAGCACGTCGAACAGCTCCGAACGCACCTTGTCCGGGGTGCGCTCTGACAGCTTCTCGCGCGGGAAGCGCAGCGAGATCCGCTCACGGCACGCCTTGCGCACGTAGTCCAGGGTGCGAATGGTGGTGATGTCCAGCAGCGCCACGTCGTCCACGCCCTGGGCGTCCTTGGTGTAGGTGCTGATGGCGCGCACGATCTGCACCCGGTCGCCGGGGCCGATCTCCAGCGGCGTCATGCCGTTGTACAGGGCGTTTTCCTGCTCGGTCCGGGTCGGCCGCTGGTCAATGCCGGTCACGTCGATGCCCGCCAGCTCCAGGGTGTTCAGCGGCCGCGCCGGATCCTCCTCGCTGGCCAATACGGCGGCGTAGGCGGCGGCAATTTCGCAGGGCAGGCGCAAGGCGCCTCGATGCCATGCGCCAGTGATGCGGCCGCTGTTGATCTGTCCGGCCAGGGTGGTGCCGCTCGCCAGCGAGCCAGGCCAACCAAATACGCCAATGGCACCGCGTTGCTCCATCGGCCCGGACACGAAGTCCAGGTGACTGCGGATCACGGTCAGCTGCGCCTGGCTCGACAGCGGGGCCACAATGATGTTGTGCCCGCCTCCGGCCATTGCCGCCAAGGTGGCGGTATAGTCCGGGTCCAAAGTGCCGCCTGCCAGGGTCACCACCGCGGCGGAGAGTCCGGGCGCGGTGGCGCTGGCCACCAGCTTCAGGTCATTGCCGATGGTGCCCTTGTGGACGCAGGTCACGGTGACCACGCCCGACGCCACCGCGCCGGTCGCCGGCAAATCCGGCCGGGCGGCCAGCGCCGCGCCGAGGGCCGTCGCCACGGCGGCGGCAGTGTCGCCGCTGTTGACCGCGACATCGACCCGAGTCGCGCCGACCCACAGCTTCAGCACGCCGCTGCCGGTGGCGGTGCCGGTCAATGTCACCGTGCCCGATGCCGCCACGCCAGCCGGATCCACGATGGCGACGGCGGTCAGCTGCAGGTACGGGTAAGCCGTGATTGCGGCGCGGGCCATCAAGTGCAGCTGAGAGCCGCGGCCGAAAGCCTGGGCGGCCTGCTCGTCGCTGAACACGTCGACGGGCATCATCGCCGCCTGGGTGCCGGCGGCCAGTTTCTGGCCCAGCACCAGCACACGCTGCGGATTGCCCGGCAGTGTGCGCACCGCCAGCTTGGTATTGAATTCGAAGTACTTTCCGGGCTTGCGGATGCTGGCCGGAATGCTGTCGAAGCTGATATTCGGGCTGGCCATCATTCACCCCCTTTCTTTGCGGTGGTTTTGGCACTGTCGGCGGCGTCGATCTCGATCAGATCGCCATCCGCCTGGATGCGCAGGTAATAGGCGCTGTTCGGCACGTCCACCGCGGCGGCGTCGGTGATGAACTCACGCGGTTTGTCTTCCCTCGGCACCTTGATGCCGGGCGCGGCTTTCACTTTCATGGATCGCTCCTGGTGAGGATGTCCGAGGCGTCGGGCTGGCCGTCGTCCGGCATCAAGTGGTAATTCAGGCCGGTGCGCAGCCAATCCGGATCCGGCTCGCCGGTCTTGCCCTGGTAGCCGGTGAACACCGCGTCCGGGTCGTTAACCGCATCCGGCGCGCCGGCAGCCGGCGGCGTCGGCCAGCGCAGGTGCGGCAGGGCTTCTTCCATCCAGAAGGTCGAGAACTCGCAGGCGAACACCGAGAACGCGTCGTTCTCCAGACGGGAGTTGAACAGGGTGCGAATCCGGCCGGGCTGCAGCGGATGAATCGGCAGACCCAGGTCCTGAGCCGACAGCAAGCGACGCACCGCGGTGACCAGCCGATAAGTGCCGACTTCCGCCGCGGCCGCGCCGCCGGTACGGCTGGCCGCTTCGCTGCGCACGCTGCGGTCGCCCACCATCACGACGAAGCTGGCGTCGGCTTTGAATTTCCACTTCGACGCCGAGTACGGCTCGGTCCTGGGAACACCGCCGAAGGTCACCCATGCCGCAGGGAAACGCCGGATGGCTTCCTCCAGACCATCGTCCAGTTCGCCGCCATAGCTGCCGACTTCGCGGACCATGCGGCCGAGGCCCAGCCGCAAACGCGCGATGATGGCCTCTTCGGTTCTGGCGATGATCATCAGAACAGCCCTCCATCCCGCGCGAACACCCGCGTGCCGCTGGCGAACTGCACGGTGTTGTCGGTTGGCATGGGCGCGCCGTCCGGCATGCCGCCCAGCGTGACCTTGCCCGCGGCCACCAGTTCAAGGAACTTGACAGCATCGCGGTAACGGTCGCGGATGTCGTCGGTCACCCGCGTGCCGCTGCCACAAAGCCGATAGCGCGCGATGTCGCAGGCGTAACCGGTGAGGATCTTCGGCGGCTGGGCCAGCGGCAGCCGGTAGCGGCTGCTGATATAGCCGTCGATCTCGACGCCGGCCGCTTCCAGCGCGCCCGCCAGTACCGTCTCGTCGACTGCGCCGGCAAAGGCGCGGTCAGTCAGCGCAATGACTTCACCTTCGCCGAAGCGCGTCACCATGTCGTCGCGGGTGGCGTACATCTCATTCGCCCCCGCCGACGCGGAGCAGCTGCAAGGACAGCATCGGCTCCTGGCACAGCACTTCGAACTCTGCGGCGGTCAACTCGCTCAGCGGGATCCGGGTAACTTCGCGAGTAAACCAGCGGCCGGCACGGCGGAACTGCTCGCACTTCGCTACCACCTCGACGGTGTCGGGGGCAAACATCCCCGTCACTTCAGGCGGCAGCGCGTCCGGCGGCTCCACCACTTGGGCGGCGGGTTGCTGCAGATCGCCTTCGGTCGCAGCGCCAGATTCCTGGATGCTCGGCGGCAGCGCGGCCGGCCGCTCCACCACTTGGGTGGCGGGCTGCTGCAGCTTCTCTTCGGCCGCCCCGCTCGGCGCGGCCTTGGTGTTGGTTTTAGCCATGACGCCCCCGTTACGCTACGCTGCCGTCGGAGCCGTAAGCCAGCTGCCAGAAACCGTACCCCCCCGCCGCGCGAGCCTCCGCGCCGAACTTGTACTTACGGCGGTTAAACACGTCGTCGGCCTGCGGATCGGTCTGCTGGACGAATACCGGCTTTTTGCGCTCCTGGTAGATGAAGGGTTTGACCGGCTTGGTGGTGTCGAGCAGGAACCAGGCATCGTCCGAGGTCAACCAGGGCACCACCACCAGTTCGGCCGTGCCTTTGTAGGGGTTGGTCTTGCCATCGTCGAGGCGGTCGTTGCTCAGCAGCGCGCGGGCGATGTCTTCCAGGGCCGGCGGCACCAGCAACACGTTCGGGGTGATGTTCAGCGGGCGGCCTTCGTCGTCCTTGAACTTCTTCATCGCCGTGCGCGCAACGCCGTAGCTGGCCTGGGCGGCCGCTTGCGACGCGGCGGACAGTTTCTTGGTGCCCTTGTTCGATACCGAGGCATCGGCCACCGGGTGATCGACGTCGAAGAAGTACTGACCGTCGTAGCACAGGCTGTTGAATGCCTTGTTGACCAAGTCGAACACGATCTCGTCCGGCAACTGCTTGGCCGAGAAGCCCGCCATCTGCGCTTGCGGCGCGTAGATGCCGAGGTTGTCGTCGTCGATATCGTTGCGGTCCACCTCGACGGTGGTTTCCCAGTCGTCGTTGGTGATGCTGTAGCCGAAGGCGGACAGCGCTTTGACCGCTTTCTCGCCGATCCACTTCTGCATGCGCGGGAAAGCGGACAGCCACTTGTAATCGTTGGAACGGGCGGTCGACGGCACCAGCATGGCGATTTTCTGCCACTGGCTGGGCGCGCTGTCGAAGGCGTTGTTGAAGGTGGTCTTCAGGTTGACGAAGATCGCCTTCAGCGTAGCTGCGTTGATGATCATGGGGTTTGCTCCTTCCAGTCGCTGGGGTTTAGATGACCTGGACTTAGATGACCCACACGCCGTCGACGTCGACACCGAGTACGGTGCCTGCCAGCGAGCGGGTGTTGGTGCCGTTGGTTTTGGCCACGGTCTGGTTGTCGACGATGTAGCAGGCGCGGCCTACGCTGGCCTGGGTGACCGGGTCGCCGGATTCGTTGGCCCACTTGAACGCCTTGCCGCGGCGGATCGTCATGCTGATCGCGCCGTCGGCTCCGGCCGTGTTGTCGGCCAGCACTTCGGCGCGGCCGAGGTAGGCCAAGGTCGTCGCCGTCGCGCCGTTGGTGGCGAATCCGGTGGCGCTGGCTGCAACCAGCGCCCCGGCCGGGATTTTTTGGCCCGCGGCCACCGGCACAACGATCAGCGAGCCGTCCTTCATCGGGGTGTTGCGGTCTTGAGTCGTAGCGGTCATGACGTGCTTACTCCTTCATCGCGGCGGCCACGGCGGCCGGGTCGTTGCCAAACATGCTGCAAACCGCAAGCGTGTCGGCATCCAAGCCGGTTTTCGGATCAGCCGCGGGCGGCTTGCCTTGGGTTTGGGTCGCCGACAGCGCGGCGATCTTCGGAGCGCTGGCAAGATACGACTGCAGCGCGTCCAGATTGGATTTGCCCAGGCCGCGCGCCCATTCTTCCTGTACCGGCAACAGCCGGCCGTCGGAAAGTGCCGCGGTCAGCAGTTGCTCAACCTCGCCGCCCTGCAGCTTGTCGGTGAGCACAGCTACTTGGTCTTGCAGGGCGCGCATGGTCTCCACCGACACGAAACGGGCGGGGTCGACCTGGGTTGCCGACAGCGCGGCGATGCGTTGCTGCTGGCCGGTGAGTAGTCCGAGCAAGTCAACGCTGGCGGCGGCGGTGCCTTGGCCGGCGGACAAGTGGTCAATCAGTTTCTGAAGCTGTGCTTTGGTGTCTTCTACCGTTGCGCCCACCGGCAGATTCAACATCCAGCGCAATTGCTCCAGCAGTTCGGCGATATCCATGGATTCCTCCTGGATGGTTGGGGGGAGAGAAACTGTCGCTAAGAGCGACAAGGCGGCGACCGACAACTCCGGCAACTCATCGAGCGCCGGGTTATTGGTCAGAGCGACATGCAGCAGGCCCGTGATGCGGCCTTCCTTGTCGTAGGTAAAAACGGGAGAGAGGTAGCCATACTCATCGGACTCGAGCATCGCGGCGGCGGCTGTCGTCCATTCGACGTCGACGGCGTAAAGTCCATCGTCCCGCCATTCCAGCGTGCGGAACCAGCCAGCGGCAGGCGCGGGCTTGCCATTCTCAATACTGCGCAGGGTTTGATGCTCATAGTCGATTACATAGCGCGTCCTCCGGTCGGTGGCTGCGGCAATCAAAATGGCGGCCTGCACGCTATCCATCTTCCAGGCGGACACCTCAACCGGCCGGCCGTCTCGGGCGCGGAAACTACCGGCGGGGATCAGCTTGACGACGCGAGGCGCCTTGCCTTCCGTTCCGGCTTGTTTGGAGAGGTCGACCGTCAGAGCGGCGATGAAGGGTGCTAAATGTGCCATGCCCCGCATTGTGCGGGGCATGTGGGGAGGGGAAATCTGTGAGGGGTTTCAGTGGAAAGAGGGGTTAACTTACTGTTTATCCGATCCAGAGTTTTGACGGTTAACCGATTGAAGAGCATCGTACCAAGAGGAAACCCGGAAAATAGCAATTGCTGCTGCTGCAGTAATGCATAGACCATAAAGAAACAGCCAGTATCCCAGCATATCAGCCATAAACCTCAGCGTGGCTAAAGGTGCTAAGCATATTTTCCAGTGGCCAGGGGGATCAAAACTTGTTGCTTTGACCACAATGGCCATCAACAGAGTAGTCAGCTGTATCAATACAAAGTGTAGAAAAGTGGCACTAACTTCCATGTATGGTGAAGGGCCATCTTCTCCCTCCTCTTGTCCACTAATGAGCTCTTTAAAGCGTTCATCCCCAAAGCCAAGAAAGATGGCAAATCCACCCAAGGTAAACCCAAGAACATTGGGCATGACTGAGAGAACTTGCTCCCACCAAGGGCTTGTCAACCAAAAATGAGCAGTGAGCACGAGCAATACAACGGAAAGCCAAAAATATGGAGAATGAGTGACCGCCTTCAAGCCACCATATGCTTTCCAATAGTCTTGCAGTACTGCTTTAAGCCCATGTTCGTTTTGATCTGCCATCTCTCTCTCAGTCATGTCCTGGTAGGTTTGCTGTAGCAGCGACTAGAGCATCCGTAGCGGTTTGCAAATCTGGGTTATAAGTGATGTTGTCTTCCCATGACTTGGCAAGAGTAGACTCTTCAACCCGGTTTCCATTCGGCGTATAACCGTAGCCAACCACTTTTCCATTTCCTGCCGCTGCTACTTGTGCTGCTATTTTGATCTGTGCGTCTAGCTCGATTGACTCTTTACTTTCGGCAATAATCTCCATTTTGAGTTTCCGGGCTTTCATGGCTCCTAAACGGCCAAAGACTTTCTCGTGCGCTCTTCCAAGCTCGTCTGCATTGGGCTTGCTAACTTCGATGATAAGGCGGCGGAGTTGGTGAATCTTGAGGATGTGGTCAAGCTGGCCTTTGTCAGCAAACACGTTCACATCGACTTGGCCGAATTTGTTGACGACCTCTGGAACAGCAAACAAAGACCTCAGCATTTTTGTTGCCAAGCCTGGACTCAGTGAACGCTGTCCAGCCTTTGTCTCAAGATAAAAAGCATGCCCGCGAGGGTAGAAAACAAAATCGAACATCTCACAGTTAGGACGTAGATGCTCTGGTATGTTGATCTGCGCGACCTCCTCTTTGGTTGCCACATCGTTCTTTGCTACGTTGAACCACGGCGCAGTCTTATCAATATGGATAAAGCGGTAAAGGCGGCCAAACAGGCCCTGAAGAGGTTCGTCAACATTCAGATAACGCATTTCCCCAATCATCAAATGCTGATCTCCACGAACTGCGACGCTCTGTCCGCTGATGAAGGCTGTGCGCATCAGGTCAATGTAGCCTGCCGGGGTATGAGGGTGGGTAACGATGTTGATTCGAGCAAATCTGAGCGAACGATCACGAGCCATTAGGCAAGTCCTTCTTGAGGCTGGGCACCATAGCCAAGCAACGGTTATTCATAGGTCATTTTTCTATTGTGCCTCGTAGACCTACCTCAGATCAACCAATCAAAGCCGCGCGCAAGGCGTTTAAACCCCGTTTAATTTCGACGATCTGTGGTTCTGCCGTACACCGCATCACCCAGCCCGCTAAAACTGCGCCAGAACGGCGCGTTTCGTTTTGCGTTCAACCACCCGTGGTGGCTCTCAGATAGTCTTCTACCGTCGCCTCGATCTCCCGCATGTCCTCGTCGCCCAGCACCAGGAAGGGGCGCGCCGGGATCTTGCTGCCGGGGTGGTTGACCTTACGCACCGGATGCCGGCCTCCCGCCCAGGCCAGCGCGCGCTTGTTGCGCGGCCGGATCTCGTGGGCTTTGGTCTGTCCGCCGAACTGCTGGATAGCGGCGTACTTCACATTGGTGCCCACCACCGCGTTATCGTTGCTGCTGCTCTGGGTCATGCTGCTGGCCAACCGGCCGGACGCCTGCAGGATCTTGCCGCCTCGCACTTTCTTCTCGAAGCGCGACTGGGATACCTGGCCGCGTTTTGTCAGCGCGCCCGCTCTCGACATCCAGGACGCAGGCTTCAATCCCTGCCAGGCCGGCCGGCCCTCGCGCGCGAAGTTTTCCTCGACTGCGTCGGCCATGATGCCGGCGATGGCTTGCATCAGCGGCGCGCGGTGCGTGACCGCTTTCTCCAGCCGCTGCAGCGCGGCGAGGACGCCGCTGTTGTCCACCTTGATGTCTATCATGCGGCCTCCTTGTACTTGCGGTATTGCTTCGCCAGCTCCGGCGGGTATCGGTTCAGATCCGGCTCATAGGCGGCAACGCCTGGATTGAAGCCGAAGCCAGGATCCGCGACGAAGCGCTTGCCGGTCGCCGGGTCGTTGAAGGCGATTACCTTCCGCGTATTGCCCTCGCGGTCTATCGGCTGATCCACTTCTTCCAGTCGCCCCTCGCTGCTAGACGGCAGCAGCTCCAAACGCTCCATGTCCCGTGCGCTGCGAGTGCGCACCCTGCAGCGGCAGTTCCAGCCGTTCGGCGGATAGAAGCGGCTCCAGAACGGGTCGTCGTAGCGGAACACGCGGCCGTGCAAGCTGCGGTGCGCCGGCCGGGTGCGGTTGTCCATAACTGCGACGTACTCCCAGTACGGCCGCAACTCTGCGCTGGCCAGTTGTTCCTGGAAACGGCCAGCCATATAGGACGACTGCAGGTTGGTGCGGAAGATGGTTTCGAGCCGGCGCGGGTTGAGCCGCTTGCCCAGGATCTCGCCGGTTGCTTCGTCGACGATGCGCCCCTTGCCCCACCAGCCCTTGGCCTCCAACAGCGGCTGCAGCCGGTTTTGGAAGTCGGCCAGGGTTTCGCCATTCTCCAGCGCGATTGTCAGCCCTTCGCGCACATCGGTCAGTACGTCCAGCCGGGTAACGCCGGACACGGTAAACGCGCGCGCATGCGCCTCGGCCCAGACGTCCTGCCACTTGAAGCTGATCGCGTAGCCCTTCTCTTTGAAGTAGGCGATGGCCTCCTCGGGCGGCAGGCCGATGGCGTAGCTCAGATCGACCGCGTCAGCTGTCGGCATTCAAGCGCCCCCACACATCGGCGACGAACATCGCGCGCGCCAGCATCTCCTTGATCGCGCCGTCGTCCAACAGCGGGAAAGCCGCCGTCAGCGCCTCGACGGCGTCATCCGGCGTTGCGCCGTTGCGCAGCGCCTGGATCACCGGCTCAAGCAGGGTATTGGCCTCGCCGCTCAGATCCGGCAACTCAATGGCGTCCAGCGCCGCCTGGTCGGGATACACCACTTCGCCCCTGTCGTTGCTCAGGACCGCGCGGTATGATAACGCCGCCTTGGCCTCCTTCGGCCGCAGCTCCGGCGGCAAGGCCATTTCCGGCCGCTGCGCGATCAGCACGTCCTCGTTTGGCTGGGGCGTGGGGATCGCCAACTTCTCGTAGACCCAGGCTGTGGGCACTTTCAGGCCCAGGCCCACCAGCGACGGCAGCGCGTCCGCGTACAGCTTCAAGTCTTCCGGCTGCCGGGTATCGAACACCAGGCGCGGCATGCGGCGCGGATCCACCTGACCGAAGTTCAGGACCGCCAGCGGATAGAGTAGATCTCGGGTCAGCGAGCCTTCCAACTGACGCGCGTCACTGACCGTCAGGTCGTGGCGCACTTCGTTATGTATCGCGCCCAGGGCGTTGGTCGAGGTCTTGCCGTCGGCCTGGCTTGTCAGCGTGCCGCCTAGGATGGCTTTGGACTGGGTCCGCTCGCACCAATCCATCATCGCGTTGAACGGTTCGTGACTGCCGTTGGCGGCGTTCTGGAACTCGATCAGCATACTGTCCGGGATGATGCCGGCCGCGTTGTGACCGATGCTGGCTACCGCCTGCAGCAGCGTGGCCTTTTCTTCTTTGCTGGCTCCCGCCGGGTACTTGCCCAGGCGCAGCGGCAAGCCGTAGATCTCAAGGAACTCGGCCAGGTCGCGCACGCTGAAGTTCTTGAACAGATAGGGCCAGGACAACACGCGGTGCAGGCCGGCGCGGTTCAGATAGCCGGACTTGGCTTTATGGCGATGGATCACCCAGCCGAACTGCCAAGGCTCCGCCCCCTCGGCCGAGCCGTCGCGCAGCCGCAGCGCGTTGCCGTCGTGCGGCAGGGTCTGGAACCAGCGCTGCGGGCGATGCTTCAGGCTCCGCGGCAGCCAGTCGCTGCCCAGGCGCTGCCACTCGATCTCCAGCGCGGCAAAGGCGTGGCCAATGCCGTCAAGGCAGTCCAACAGTATGTCGTCGAAGTCGGCCATGTCCGCCAGCCACTCCTGCAGCTGATCTGCCTGCTTTTTCTCCGCGGCGCTGGCGTTACGCGGCGGCGCGATGCTCCAGTCCAGAGTCAGCAATGCACGCTTGCGCTTGGACATCTCTGCGAAGATGTGGCCGTCCTTCTCCTCCATGTCGGTGAACAGGTCGGCTTGCGCGGCCAGGTTGCCTTGCTCGGCGTCCTCCAGTACCCGGGCCAGGCGCTGCGGCGTCAGCCCGCGCGACGGGTGCTCGGCGAACTCGCGCGTAACCCAGCCCACGCGGGCGGTCTGCGGCTCGTGCAAGACTTCTTTTTGAATCGGTTGACCGAATTGGTCCACAATTTGCGCCATGTTTGTCACTCCTACCAAGCGCCGGATCCGGCGCTGAACTCGCTATCGGTTTCGCCTCGGCCGCCACGGGCCACAGGCGTGAACTCGAACACGGCATTGCCGCGCGTCGACGCGATCATCCATAAAATCTGCAGCGCGTTGAGGCCGTCGTAGTGATGGTTGGTTTGCGGCTCCGGCCAGGTGTCCAGCTCGGCCAGCAGATTGGTCAATGCCGGGCTGATCAGGATCCGCGGCACGAAGGCGTCGCAGATGAACGGCTCCAGGGAGTCGATGCGCACCTCCGGCGCGGCCAGAGACGTCACGCCGACCAAAGGCAGCGGCACGCCCGCGTTCAACGCGTCCTGCATCATGGTGTGGCGCATATGCTCATAGGCGTTGTTGTTCTCAAAGCCCCAGGCCTGGCAGCGCTGCTCGCGCTGCGCCTTGATCAAGTCAGCCAATAACTTCGACGGTACTCGTCGTTTAATCTCGGCCTCGACCACATGCAAGATCTTGGTATGCCGGTCCCAGCCTCCGCACAGGATTGCGGACGGGTCGGACGACTCGCCACGGCCCATCGACGGGTCGCACGCGCCAAACATGGTCCAGTCCGGCATGCGCTGAACCCAGAACTGGACGTTGCCGAACACCTTGTCTTCGTCGCTGCGCGGATCGCCTTGCATCTCGGTTTTGAAGGCGGTGCCATTTTTGGCACGTTGCCGCATCAACCAGTACAGTGAGCGGACGCTGGGCCATGATGTGACCGCGCCCGCATCCATCAATACCTGGTTGCCCAGGTAGAAATGATAGGACGGTAGCTCGGCGTCGGACAGTTTGCGGCCGGCCTCGTTGGCGGCCTCCGCGGCCTTTTTGTCCTCGTTCAGCATCAGCGCATGGCACTGCTCCCACAGGTCCATGTGGGTGGGCAGCTTCTCGATGGCGCGGAAGTGGTGGACAATGTGTCCGATGGTGCGCTTGGCCCGGCTGATAGGGTCGTCCTTGTTCAACACCGTGCCGACGCCCAGGTACTTGACCGAGCCGTCCGGCGGCCCCAGGTAGTCAATCGCCTTGCCGAGCCAGTTCCAGCGGTTTTCACGCTCGGTCGGGCTTTTGGCTTCGGCGTCGGTGATCAGGTCGTCGCCCAGCAGCAGCTTGGGCCGGCTTGCGCCGTGAAACGTCCCGCGGATCGCTTGTTCCGCGCCGAACGGCTCCACTTTCACCCCGGTGCGGGTGACGAACTCGCCGACCTTCCACATCGGGCCGCGGCCGGTTGCTTCAGGGAAATCCAGCGCCAGTTGCGCGTTGACCGTCAGCTCAGTCTTGACTACCTCCAGCAGCTTGGTCGGCAACTTGGTTTCCGCGCCCAGCAGGATGATGTAGTCGATGAAGGGCGGCGGCGGGCCGGACCAGCCCACCTCCTTGCGTACTTCCGGCCGCTGCATCAGCCCTTGCACCGCGCACCAGGTCGGCCCGATCTTGGTCAGTAGGGAGGACTTGGCTTCGCCGCGCGGTGCGATCCACCACTCGGTCACGCCGCCCGGCTCGCGCAGCAGCTGCGGCAAGCGCTTGCATAGATGGTCCTGGAACAACGACGGCGTGCCGCGGATGTGGTGCGGAAAGTAGGTATAGGCAAAGAACTCGAAATCGCCATCACGCAGCACCCTGCGGCGTCGGGCCTTGATCGCTTCAGGCGACGAGTCCAGCCCGGCCTGGTGCGCTTCGATATCGCGCTTGA
Source organism: Chromobacterium sp. Beijing (assembly GCF_021496765.1). Taxonomy (NCBI): domain Bacteria; kingdom Pseudomonadati; phylum Pseudomonadota; class Betaproteobacteria; order Neisseriales; family Chromobacteriaceae; genus Chromobacterium; species Chromobacterium sp. Beijing. Next base: position 814,425 of record NZ_CP053750.1, on the reverse strand, counting down.
GCTGCGCGGAGAGTTCGCGCAGCTCGTCGAAGAATTCCTTGGTTGTGAATACCTGGCTCATGGCTTCACCAAACCCGCCATAAACTCATCAAGCAAGACCAGGAAGTCTTCGCAGTTGACCAGCGGATGACCGAGCGTGTCCCTGAATTCATAACATTCAAAATGGGTGATAATCTCCGCTTTCGACATGGCTTGAAAGCGAGGAAGTGACAATGGAAAGAACTCGGGTTTCATCTTCGACGATCCGTTCAATTGGTTACGATGAAGCAACTTTCACCTTGGAGGTTGAGTTCCTAAACGGCCACGTGTACCAGTATTTCAGTGTGTCGTTCGACCGTTATCAACGCCTGATGGCTTCAAGATCTAAGGGCAGTTTTCTAGCAAACCATATCAAAGACCATTACCGATACCGCCAAGTGCGTTGAGTCCTCGCACGCGTTGCCTAGGTCTCTCACAACTCATTGTTCAGCACTGGATCTCGTCACCCATACAGTTTCGCCAGCTCGTTGCCGAACGGCTCCAACACTTCGACAAAGGCCGCAGCATGCTGCGGGTGGTTGTCGCGGATGTACGCGGCCATTTTCTGCACCACGTCCATGGCCGTCGCCAGCTGACTGGTTTCCGGCAACACTTTGCGGCTGGCCGCCACGGTCTTGTTGAACGAGTCGGCCAGGCTCGCCAGCATCGCGACCTTCTTTTCAGCAGGCAGATCCCCGTTGGTGTTGATCGCGTCCATCGTCGTCTGGTACTGCGTTAAAAAGCCGGTCAGCGCCGCCCGCGCGACGTTCTCTATGCCGTCGCCGGCCAGGATCGCCGCGGCGCGCAGTTTGTCCCAGTCGTCGCCGGCCTCGGCCGCTTCGCGCTTCCAGCGGCTGGCTGTAGACATCGACACATCGCACTGCAGCGCCGCCACCTCCAGCCCGATGCGGTCAAACACATACAGGCGCCTGACTTTGTCGCGGGTCTCCGGTGCATGCGCCATTACGTCAACGCCCGTTTAACCACCTCGACTGCAATGGCGGTGCCGACGGCCACGATGCCGCCGCTGATCGCCCCGGCCTTTGCGGCTTGTTGCTCGACGTGGCGCAGCCGCTCATCCATGCTGTCCAGCCGTTCGTTCTGCTGCTGTTGGCTGGTCACAATCATGTCCAGCTTGCCCTCGATGCGCCCCAGGGCGCGGGTGACTTCGTTGTTGTCGCTCATCTGGCATTGATCCTCTCGTGAATGGTTTGGCACTCAAAACAGCGGGTGCAGCCCTTGACAAAGGTCTGGCGTTTTTCCGGTATCGCGTCGCCGCAGTCTTCGCAATGACTGAGGCTCGTGCCGGTTTTTTGCTGTGCCGCCTGCCGTGCCAGCGCCTGCTCGCGCTGGCGCAGCTCCAGTTCTTGCGCCTGGTCGAAGATGTCCGTCATTTAGTCGTGGCACCTCCATGAAGGTGGGCCAGGGTGCCCAGTTGAGCTTCAAGCTGTTGGCACCACGCGCCATAGTCGGCGGCGTGGGCGATCAAGTCCGCCGGCTGTAGCCCGGCACCGGCGGCCCCGGTTTGACCGGGATTTGCAGCATCTCCGGCGTTGGCTGCGGGCAGACCCGGATTACGCTCGGGGTAGCCGAGGGCTGAGCTGTAGAGCCGCAGGCCGCCAGGGCCGAGGCCAGTAAAACGATCACCATCAGATTGAGTCGCATCGGCAATCCTTTGCTTCAGTTGGGTCTGGGTGGTAGCCAACTGGGAACGGGTTTGCAGCAGCTCCCAGCCCAGCTTGTTGGCTTGTTCTGCGAGCTTCTGCTGGCCGGCCAACGCGGTCGCCAGCTCGCCGGCTTTGGCATCAGCCGCGCGGGACCGCTCTTGCTCGTGAGAGAGCTGGACAGCCTGCAGCTTGCTGGCGGCAGCGGTTGACGCGACTTTCTGGCCGGAATAGAAGCCAGTACCCCAGACCAGGGCAATAAGGGCAGTGATGGCCAAGGGCTTGATGAAGGGGCGGATATCAAACATGGCGAGTTCTCCGCTGTTTGCGCGCCTTCCTGGCCGCGCGGCGGATCGCCGCCACGCCGGACTTTCGGCCAGGCATCGGCCAGCTGAGGCAGACCGGCGCGGCGCTGGGGATGGGCCGCGGCTGAACGGCGGGGGCTTGGACCTTGGCCGGCGACAGCAAACGACGCCCCCAGCTCACCAGGCGCAGCGCGAGCTTAAGCATCCTTGCCCCCTTTGGTGTTGTCGCGACGGGTGGCGATCCAGCTACGCGCGGCCGAGTAGCCGCCCACGACGCCGAGGTAGATCAGCCAGATCTCTGGCGTCAACGCACCCATCACGCCCAGATGAATAAACATGCCGGTCGCCGACGCGCATGCCACATTCGCCCACAATTTGCTGTGGCTCAACCGGTTTGTTGCGGGGTTCTTAAACAAGTCGCCGAGGCTCATTACTGATACCCCTTAGCCAGTTCGAAGTGGGGAAACTCGCGGAACGGCGCATTGGGACGGCCGTACCAGTTCAGCCCCAGCTCCATTCCGATCTTGCCCATCACTTGCCAGTGCGGATGTTTGGCGTCCCACATCGGCTTGCCGCCAATGGTTGGCACCACGTCGAAGGCGCGCGCGGCCGGCTTGCCCTGAATCATCGCGTTATGCGCGGACTGGCCGGCGCGGGCATTGGTCACGCGCGGGCCCGGTTTGGTCCGGCCCTGGGCGTAGAGCTCGTCTTGCTCCGCGCCGGAGCGCCAGGTGGTGGTGATCAGAGCGGTGACCCCTGCCGCTTCACAGCGGCGCACGAACTCGCGGCACAGAGGCTGCAAGTCCGGGTGCAGATCTTCGATTTTTCGGCTTGCCATGACGGCGGTATCCTTCTCGCTGAAGCCCATCACATTGATGGAGAACACCGCCAGAATAAGAAAGCGCCCCAGTTGGGGCGCTGTGAGGGGCTTCAGTGGAAAACGATCAGTGCTATTTCTTTTCTTGGCTCTTCAATACGGCACCGCTCAGAGCAAACGAGCATTGAAACCTGATCAGCTTCGCCAGTTCATCAAGCTTTACAGCTACATCTGGCATTTTGCCCTGGGCGGCTTCAACGCTCATTCGTGCGAGCGTCGGCAAATTCCTGCATGACCGGAACACAGGGTCTATTTTCTCTGCCGCTGTGCTCATATGCGCTGGCCACATGTCTTCCAACACATACAAAGGCTTCAAGATTGTTTCTAGGTTTGTTTCCAGGGTCACTTTTTCCATTGCATCATAAGCGCTGTTTACCCCAGCAAGCGCCGCCCTGGAAGTCAAAAATCCTTCTCGATCAATGTCGGGAAGAGTACTGCCTAAGCTATCACGGCCAAATTTTTGGATTTTCTCAAGATCAATAGAAGGGTGCTCAGATTCCAAGATCTGAAGCTTGGACTTCAGCTGTTTATTCTCAGTCTCCAGCTGAGTCATTTTTTCTTTTTCTCCGTTTGAGCAGCCCGGCAACAACAAAGCCACCAACAGAATGGACAGATAACGCGTCATGACATTTCCTCGCTTCACCGGAATGCCGACATCCTAAAACAGCTTGCCCTGCGGTGTCTCGCTAATCTGGTCCACCTTTTTCAGCACCATCCAGACATTGCGCTCGGTCATCTGGTATTTGCGCGCAAGCTGGTTGACGGCATGCACGGCCGGGTGCTCGCGGGTCAGTTCGTCGAACTCGGCCCGGATCAACCGGTCACGCACTTCTCGCATCGCCACCGCGCAGCGCGGGATCGCCAGCACTTCACCGCCGAAATGGGCTGTGAGCTTATCGGCGGCCTCGACGCCCACAACTTCCGCCAGCGCTTCGTAGCGGATCTGGCCTTCACGCCGCTTGTTCTTGCTCACGGGGAATGTAGTGCCGCCCCAGACGTCAATCAAGCGAGCGGCTTTGGGCAGGCCGATTAAAGTGGCGATCAGCTGGGCCATTTCCGGCAACAAGTGCTTCACGTCGTCCAGTTTCATCTCACGTCCCTCCCATGTCGTTTCGCGTCGTAAGTCAGCGCCGCCACCAGCTTCTGCAACTGCTCAGCATCCAGCCAATCCACCTTGTCCACCGTGAACATGCGCTTGGCCATCGCGTCGGCGTAGGCCCAGGGGCGCTTGGCTTCCGCCAGCAGCGCTTCGACCTTGCCCACCAGCGCCTTGCGATCCCGCCCCACGCTGGGCCGCTTTCCGGTCTTGGCCGCGATCTTCGGCTTCCAGCCGCAGCGCTTGAGATGGGCCAACACCTTGTTGACGCCAGCAACTGTCAGGTCTTTGCTCGACGACACGCCGGCAATGCTCTGCAGCATGGCGCGGTAGGTGTCGTCGTCCATGGCCAGTTCTTTCTTTGCGATGTGGATCTTCGCCAGGGCGGGGTTGCGGTTCATTTGTCACTCCGTTAAAACGCGTTGCGGAGCCGGCAAGCGCCGGCTCGACACCGGGTTCTATGCCGCTTGTTCCGCAAGGATCTCGATTGAGTCGCAGACCTTGCAGAGATGGTTGATTGCAGCCTTGCCGCTGGCCCAGGTGACGCAATAGCCGGTTACGGTCGCGGTCCAAAACGGATCCTCAGCACACATTTTCTTGAAGCAGCGCTTGCCTACGGCCTTCTCCATGTCGTCCCGTTTTTTCTGGCTGACCAGCGGGCGCACTGACTTGCGTAGAAACTTTTGCTCAGGGTGTTCTTCCTTGGCGGACATCCACTTGCCTTGCCAGCTGCCATTCACATAAGTGACAACGCGATAGCTCATGCCTTTGCTGCGCTCAACAACCAAATCCACTCGATAGCCATCGCATTGGAGGCGAACCCGCCCCAGGGGTGGCTCAGCGCGGCGGCCAACTCCTGCTTCTGCTCTTTGCTTAATTTCATTGGGCATCTCCTTTCTTCGGTGCGCCGTTTGACTTGTACTCGCGGCCAATGCGCTTTCCTTCCTGAATGAGCCATCTGCCGAGTTGGCGCAGTTGTGTCGGGGTAAGGCGCTGGAAGCTATCAAACTCAAGATCGATCATTTCCCAAGGCGGACGGAATTCGCCTTTGGTGCGCTCGGAAACCATGATGGTTACCGGCAGATCATCGTGGCTGGTTTCTTCGTGGACGATGGCCATCACTCGCCCCCTTTCGCCTCGGCCGCCAGGCCGGCCTCTTGAGTCGGTGTGGCCGGCGTCTGCTGTTCGACCTGGGCCGGCTGCGGCGCAGCCAACACAGCCGGATCGGCTCCACGCTGGTGCAGCATCATGCAAAGGTTGGCTATGTCCTCGAAGTTGCCGGCATTGCCTTTCTCTAGGTGGCCGACCAGCAACTGCGCCAGGGACTCGACAGAGCATTGCGCTGGGTCGTCCCAGCCACTGCGTCCCTTATCGCGTGCTGCGGCAAGCTTGACCTTCATCGCTGTGGCGAACTTGTCCACTGCCAGGTCATCCGTGTGCTGTGATAAAAATGCGCGATTGGTGGCGGCGATGATTGAGCGAGCGTTACGCAAGTACGTATTGCGCTCCTCCATAAAATCCACAGGGTCACAATCACCACCCAGCGAGGTGATTCTGTCGTTGCCCGCCTCCAGAGTCTGGACATAGCCGAGATACAGATACTGCAGCGCATCAAGCAGCTGCTTTTCCAATGCAGTCATGCGGCGGCACCTCCCAAAGCTTTCTCTGGAGGCGTCACAAACACGACGTCTTCGTGAGAGGTGCTTGCGCACCAGGACAGCCACTGGTCCAACGCATCTGCCGCCGCACGTTTGTCAGCCGCTTCCGGCACGCCCGGCACCAACAGAACTCCGTGCTGAAAGCCATGCCGCGCCACCACGTTGAGAATGGACTTGAGCGAGCATTTCGGGCCGCGGGCGATGACGATGCCGCCTTCTGGCTCCTGCCCCTGGTCGCCCCACTCAATCAGGCCCGAGGCCCAGCACCAGGCGACCTGCGGCGTCATGTCGTAATACGAATGGGCACCGCAACGAGGGCAGGCCAACACGTCCCCCAGTTCCGTCGGGCGGCCGATGCGCTCGGTCTCACGATGTGGGTAACGGCAACGGGCGCATTTCACGATCAGATCGGCCATCTCACACCCCCGCAATATCAAGAGGGATCTGGCGGTACTGGTCGGTGTCGCCGACGCGCTCATACACGCGGATATACGACTTCGAGCACTGCACCCGCACCGAGTCGCTGAGCGCCGTCATCGCGCGCTGCCACTTCTCGTCCTGGATGTCGAGCCGGCGCAGGGAGAGGATGCGGCCGGTGCTGATGTTGCCTTCCTTGTCCACGTTGAATGCGTCGTTGATCAGCGCGCGGAGTTCGCTGCGCGCACCCTCGGTCCAGGTATGTACGCATTCGTCTATCAGGGCTTTGGCGGCCTGCAGTCCTTCGTCGAATGTCAGCGTGTCCTGGTTTGCACGCTTGACCATATAACGGCCATCAAAGCTGACCAGGCTGACATTGCCCTTGGCTCCGCCAAGCTTGGCGTCGTAGCGCTCGGCGGAGAGTTCGATAAACGCCCCGATGTCGGCGAAGACGGTTTCCTTGAACGTGGCCAGCGTCTGGCTCACCACTTGCGCTTTCTCGATGATCTCGGCCACGAGCTGGTCGCGCTCCAGGTCAATGGGCTTGATGGTCTCGATGGGAATCAGGCGCCCTTTGGCGTCTTGCTTGTAGCCCTGCGGAATCGTGTTCATGTCTTGCTCCTCAGTAATCGCTTCACTTTTGCCAGCTCAACCCGGTTCCGGCTCAACCAATCCGGGGTAAGGGCCGGTTCATCTGCTGCTTGCCAGAACTTGCGCGCTGGCGTCGTTACGGCGGGCGGCGGCGGAGGTTCCGGTGGCTCCGGCACCGGGGTGTCGGGTGGGGCCGGCTCCGGCTGGACTGGCTCAGGTGGGGCTGGGGTAGTGAAGGCCGCCAGCTCGTCCTGGTAGTCCAGCCAAACAATCTGTCGCGCCTCCTTCCTCGTCTTCCCCATCGCCACCAGACGCTCGACTTCGTCGGCCAGGCGCTGCTTGGTGGCCGCGTCCAACTCGATCTGCGTCATGACTCGAGTTCAGACCAGACCACCCGGCAGCCTTCGCACTTGAACTGCGCAGCGCGATAGGGGCCGAAATGCGCTTCACGCCCGAACGAGTAGTAAGCCGCTTCGCCGGACTCAATCAGCGCTTGGCACCGGCCGTCTTTCAGCACGGTGATGGTCGGCCGAGCCGGGGTGAAGTCGACGCGCAGCACGGTAAAACCGCGGGCGGTCAGTTCTTCAATGGCTCCAGCCAGGCGCAGCGCAGCGGCGAGCATCACTTCGTTGACGCATTGACGCTGAGCCGGGGAATAGATCTGTGTTTGAACGGCATGCATGTCAGTCTCCTTTGCGGCGGTTTTGGCACTGCTGGCATGCGCGCCAGTGGGCCATCTTGAGCGGGTTGTGAGTCGGTGCCGGGCCGGTGGCATGGCTGCGGCAGAGGTCGGCGGCGATGGTCTGCCCGAGGTAGGGGCAAGCCACGGCTTGTTCCAGCAGTTCGATCACGGCCTTGGCGATCTTGTCGGGCCGGCCGGGGTACTTGCCGGACAGCACCAGGCTGATCGTTGTCGGGCTGTACCCCAGCCGCGCGGCGACAGAGCGCATGCTTGTGCGCTCGGCCTCGGCGCGCAGCAAGTCCAGCCAGTAAGTACGGGTTTCAGAGGTCGTCATGGTTGATCTCCTCAGCCCACACCACTTGGTCCAAATTCGGGTCGTACACGTAGGCGTTGCGGCCGACGACGGGCGGACGCGGCCCGGTGTAGCGCTGCGACAGGAAGCGATAGCGCGGCGGGCCGGACTTGCTCCGTTTCCGGGTCTGCAGCACATAGCCGGCCTGGACCAACTGGCCGATGTACACGCTGGCGGTGGTGTGGGCGACGCGGCGTTCCGGCGTACTGGCCAGCGCCGCCAGTTCGCGCGTCGAGAACTCGCCGCCGACAATGCGCATGGTTCTCCAGATCGCCTCGGTGGCCAGATCCCGCTGGATCGGTTCCCCCTTGGCGTTTAAACGCGGGTACTCGATGCCGCAGTCTCGGATCAGGCGGAAGTGCTGCTGATCGTTGTTGCGGATGCGCTGATTGATGCGTTCGACGTAGCCGCCTTTGACCAGGGCGTTGATGTAGTGAAGGATCCCGCCGCGGCTGGCCTCGGTGTCGCTGTAAATCAGCAGCAGCGTGAAGTCGTCGCGCCGCGCGCGGATCGCCTCCCAGATCCGCTGAAAGCTGCCGCGGCCGCCGGCGCTGATCATCGGTGCGGGGCGCGTCATCACAGGCCCCCGCGGCGTTTCGGCGCGTCGCCGGTATACAGGTCGCGCTCGCCCCACTTGGCCAGCGTCATTTCGGACTCGGCCAGCATCATGGCTTCTTCATGGACGCGGGTCAGGTTCACGCACACCCGGCGCACCGAGCCATGCGCCACCTCAACCAGGCGCGCCAGCAGATCCTCGGCAATGCTCACGCTCGGGCAATAGATCGGGGCCAACAACTCTGCGTCGGCCAGCGACACCGGCAGGGCCGGGATCCAGGCCATCACCCGGCTGTGGAAACGCTCCCAGCGCTTCAACTTTTGCGGGATGGTTTCCTCGCCCACTAACAGCAGCGTGCCCTGGCTGCCCTCGTAGATGTCCCGTACCAGTTCGATCAGGCCGTCGGAGCGCAGGCAAAAGTCGAATTCATCGATGATCAGCGGGCGGCGGCTGGCGGCGATCTGTTCGCACACCTGGTCGAGTAGATTCGGGATCGTGCCCGCGGGCTTGATGCCCATCTCGAACAGGATTTTCTCCAGCAAAGCCTTGCGGTTCCAGGCGCTGCGCATCTGCACGTAGTACCCTCGCGTCTGATTTGCCAGAGCGCTGCAGGCGATGGTTTTACCGCGGCCGGCTTCGCCGTACATCACGCCGATGCCGGGTAGTCCATCGACACGCGACAGCAGTTTCTCGGCAGCGACGGCGACCAAGTCCAGGTTGGCGATGTGCGCCACGCGATTGACCATCGGTTGGTGTTGAGTCATGATTTAATCTCCAAGTTGGTCCCGCGCTGTTGCAGCAGCGCGGCATAAGATCACGCGCTCTTGCGCTGATACGTTCTGAATTCGGCGGTCGCCTGATAGGTGTGCCGCCATTTCCTTGCCTTCTCGCTGTCGATGTCCTCCTCTGTCATCGCGTTCAGTCGTTTCCACTCAGCCCAGCGCGCTTCCGGGGTACTGGGCACGCTCCAGGCAGCCTCTGCGGCCGGCGTAGCGGTTTCCTGCGCCGTCGGTTTGCTGACCCCCGGTTCGGCCACCACGTCAACCGCCTGCAGCTCCCGCGCCCGTTGCGCCAGTTGCTCGCGATTGATGCTCATGAAGCCGGGGATGGTGACGGTGTCGCTGTGCTCCAGCGCCGGGGTGCCGTGCAGTTCTTCCCGCACCTCGACCAGCTTGGCTTCAAGACGCTTCTCGCGGCCGGTGGCGCGCTTCTCGCGGGCGCGGTCGATAACCGATTTCGGCATGTAGTCACGCTTGTTGGCGTCCAGCTCGGCGGTGCAGAGGAAGCGGCCTTCGTCGTCGTAAACCCAGACAATTTGAGGGTCGTGAATGTCGTAGCCGACCCGCAGCTGCTCGCCGTGGAACTCTTCCAGCGCGCGGGCGAAGTAACGGTTGCCGAGCAGCTCGATCTCGCAGCGGCGCACCGTGCGCAGCATTTGAGGACGGAACAGAGGGCGGACCTCGTCGTCGGTGACGCGGTGGGCTTCGAAACCCTGTGCGACATGCAGCGCCCACTTCTCGTTCGGCGTCATGTGGCGGCGGCGGCCCGTCGCCGGGTCGGTAATCTTCGGCAGGCTGCGGTGCGGGCGGTCGTTGTACTCGGCCACCTTTTCATCGCAGAAGGCGACGAAGCGTGCCCAGGCCATCAGCGGCATGGCGGCGTTCTGCTGGTTTTGGGCAATGGCTTTGCGCGACAGCTTGAAGGTGGCCAGCTTGGCCTCGCGGTCCATGTCCCAGCCGATGTAGCCCGGCAGGCTCTTGGCGGCGTTGATCCAGATGGTCTGGTGCAATTTTTCGATCACGCCGCGCGCCTGGGAGTTGTACGGCAGGCTGTTCACCATCTCGATGCCAAGGCGGGCCATGAAGCCCGTGGAGACGTCTAGCATCATCTGGTTCTTGTAGCCGGACCCGTTGTCGACGTAGAACACCGCCGGGATCCCAGCTTTCATCGCCGCATCGCGCAATGCGTCCAGCACGGCCAGCGCGCTTTCTGCCAGGCCGACAGACCATCCCACCGCCTTGCGGGTGGCGATATCGACCATTGTCGTGATCTCCGGGCGGAACGGGCGTCCATGCAAGGGGTGCTGCACTTCGGCATCAAATGTGTGGCCGTCGGCGCTGTAGATGTCGCCCGGCAGCAGGTTTTCAAAGCCGCGGCGGATGAAGGGGCGCAGGGTTTTCAGCTCATGCTCGCCCATGCGGCCGATCTCGCGGCTCACGTTGCCGACTTTGGATAGGAAGCGGCGCACTTGCCATACGCTCGGTATCTCGGTTCCCGGCTGAGCCTGTGCCCAATCCTTGATGAACTCGCGGTAAGCGTGTTCCACCGTGGGTTTTTCCGGGCGCTGGTAGTAACCGAGGAAGAAAGGCGCCCAGGCGGGCACGCTCATGTCTCGCTCGCGCTTCTTCGGGGCCAGCATGCCGGCGCGCTCGTACTCGACAAAGCGCAGCACGCTGCGCACGCTCGGCAAGCCGTCTTCGCTTTTGCGGCCGCGCTCGTCGCGGGCCATCTTGAGCATGCCCACCAACTGCTCGTTGGCGGCACCCACGCGGGCCATGTCGATCAGTACCGCGGCGGCTTTCTTCATCGGGTAGCCGGAGCGCTGCATCAGCATTTCCAGCGACTGCAGCACGCCGCGCCGGGCATCCGCTTTGAGCGCTTGGCCCTCGGTCTCGATCAACGGCAGTTGGTCTTCACGTCGGATGGGAAGGACTGGCGCAGACAGCGCCGCCACTTTTTCGGCGGCTTTGGCGCGGATCGCTGCAAGCACCTCGGCGGGCGGGCTGTACTCGCGGCGGGTGCCGCCTTTGCCGGTGGTCTCGACGAAAGACCAGCATTCCCGTTCTGCTTTGGCAATCAGCTTGCCTTTTGATGTCGGCAAGCCTTCGACCTGTAAGGCCGACAGCTCTGCGGCACTATAGTGGGACTTCAGGGCCGAGTTCATTTGTTCAGCCGCTTCATTCTGTTCATCAACTGGCCAAGCAGCTTTTCATCCATCTGTCCCTCAATGGATTTTTGCTTGGCTTTGATGTGGCGATCCAACACCGCCATAGCTCCAAACTCGGCACACAATGCTTCGTCGGCGGTCAACAGCTTGCGCCCGGCGTAATGCGCCATCCACTCCAGCGGACTGTAGTCGTCGCATACCGACATCAGCGCCATCAGCGCGTCGACGGGGATACGCCGTTCTGCTTGGCTGGGGGCCGTCCACAAATCAAGATGGGCCTTGCTGATGTTGCGGCACAGCTTCTCGCTCATCTGATCCGCGACGCGGTCGCGTGACAGCCCGCGGCCGAACGCGCTATCCAGGACCACAACCAGCGCTTGGCGGATCGCGGCGTCCAGGATGTTTTCGCCCTGGACGGCGACGACGCCGCAGGGGGTTTCGATGGCGAACACATCGAAGTTGAGGGGAAGCTGGTCCTCGTGCAGATCAACTCGGTCATTACGCTTGCGACGGCTCATGCTGTACTCCTTTGCCGCTTTAGTTCACTTGAAGCACTATCAAAGCGAACAATTCGTTAGAATTAAGGGGTGCGAATTAAGCTGACCGTTTTGTCATGAACGGTTTTTGTTCGCCTCGATATACTTGTGAGCGTAACGAGGGCGGATACGACGGCCGTCCGGCGTCCAGCGTTCCGGCCAAAGCTCGTGGGCGGGTATGCCCAGGAACTCGGCAATGGCGACTTCGCCGGACAACACCGGACGAATCAAGGCGTTGCGGATGGTCGAAAGCGGAAGATTGCGATCACGCGCCAAGGCGTTCATCGTGCTGCCGGCTTTGCGGATCGCCGCCTTGATGTCCTCTTTGTGCCAGCCAGGGGCTGAGTCGAACTCATACTTGGCTCCTTTTGATAACCGGTTACCGCCGGTTTTTTGTTCGGGCGTTAATCCCGAAGGTCACTTTTAACCAAGGTTAAGTGTTCTTAAGTGTTCCGTCAAGAGTGTTCTGTAGCGGAACACTAAAAAACACTCGTTGCTAGCGCTCTTCAGAGTTGCGTCGCACGCAATGTATTGATTTTGCTTGATAAATTTGAACTGTTCCGCATTGACGTGAAAAGCGTTCTTGCGGAACACTTTTGAGGCGCAAAGCGTTCCGTGAAAAAATTACTTTCTGCCAGCGAGATTGGAGCGATGCGTCTTCCTGGCCTTCCAACTTCTAAGCAAGCTGTGATTGCACGAGCGGCTGCTGAGGGCTGGTACTACGAGGAGAAGAAGGGATAGGCGGCACTCGCCGCGTTTATGAACTGCCCGCTCAGTACTTGTCTGCAGTAGAGGTGGCTGTCCCACTATCGACGGAGCTAACACCAACTGAGCAAATTGAGGCTGCACAGGAAGAGAAGGTTGCTGGCACGATCATGCCAGGAGGGCGTAGCGTCGATTTGGAGACGATAAAGTTTGTCGATGCCGTCCTTGAAGAGTGGCTACAGAAAAAAGGGCTACGCCTCAAGCCGGAGCGGCGGGCGGGCATTCTGGCCGTGCTGTGCGACTATCTGGCCAAAGGCGCAACGGAGAAGGATCTGCAGGAAATGTTGAAGGTGCTCTCCGCCTAGAATTGGCGGCACTTATAAATGCGACTATGCTGATGGCTTTGCAGTTAGCATAGCCGCAAGTTGGAACTAGAAGAGGTGAAGCTTGCTTTGGCGCGTGCCTTGGATGATGCATTTGAAGAGACAGCGCAGACTGCACTATGCAAAATCCCGCACTGCCCATACCAGAAGAATCGTCCTCCGGACAAGGAAGCGGCAAACGATCCGCTCTGCGACTAGGACGATGCTCAGTTATTGTCGAAAGCTGATCATTCCAGTGACAATAACAACGCAAAAACTTCCACAATCACACCAGAATTTCTCATTTTTGCGCACAGCGTCCGCGTAGCAAGAATTCGACAGACCCCGCGCCGCTATTGGCTTTGAGCAGCATTCGCCCCTCTATCCTGGAGTGACAAACTAACCACCACCCCACAGCCGCTTAAAACCTCGGGCCTGCCACCCGACGGCAGGCTTGAAGGGAGTTGGGGCGCATCGGATACGCGGTTTCCGATGCATCAAACCGAGTCTCAAAGCACAGACAAAATGTGATGTTGCTAGGAGTATTGCACTGGGTCAGGAAGTGGGATGAGCCAGGATGACATGGGATAAAGTGGCGGGAAATCAAGCCTGGGCGCTGTCTCTGAGCAATCTAGCCGCCATTTTGATGACGAAAGCCAGCCGTTGCATCGAAAATCTGTGGAAGCATGATTTTTGTGGCTGGTTTTGCATCCATCTGGCGGCGTCTTAGAAGAGTTTTGAACCTGCCAGCCCCAACCCTGCCGCCACCGCTTTTTTGCGTATGGCCACAAGACCACCAGCCAAACAATGGCCGTTTGCCATCGATCCTCCACCCAAAAGTGGGCAACTGCGAGGGAAAGTGGCGCTGCTCGGCTACCTGCATGCATTACAGCCGCTGAAACGCTTGTCTGATGCGGGATTGTGGGATCATTCGCAGCCTCTATATCCCGTGGGAAGCGTCGTCGGGGCGTTGGTGGCCTGGCTTTTGCGAGCAGCCCCTTGAGATGATCGATAGTGCCCTGATCCCCATGACGCCTTGCCGCCGCAAATTAATATGACGTGGACATCCTAGATTAGTATTATCAGGCTCGCAACCAGCACTAAGGGCAGTTGCTAAGCTCAGGCCGCCAACGCTTGCAATAGGCTAGCAATTTCCTGTGGATTGACTGTATTTCGAGACCGTAAGTAGCGATACAACACCACCACAACCTCCGCTTTGCGCTCCGGGTCGAGCTCTAAATTTTCCTCTAGCAGCCATTCCTCTAGCGCCTGAACGCTTAGTTTGACCATTTCGACGGCGTCGTCCTCAGATGCTTTTACCTCACCGTGAACAACTCTTTGTCTCGCGTAGAGTTCACCCTCCCCGGTTGCCAGCCACTCAAGAGAAACACCTTTTGCCATAGCCAAGTTTGCCAGAACCTCAAATGGTGGTGCTTGCTCTTCCGCGATGTATCTACGGAGCGAGATTGGGCTAACCCCAGCTGTAGAGGCGGCCTCACCCTTTGTGCCGTAGAGGTCTGCAACGGTTCCAATGCGGTCTCCGATGCCACTGTTGCAAATCGGAAACGATCCATTTTTGGCTGAAGCCATGCAAATTCCAATCGTATATGTCTGTTTTCATTGAGAAAACAGTGCAATTCCTAGTTAAATCAATCGCATCCGAATCGGAAATGAATCGGAAATGAGTGTTTTTTATTGATGAATGGATCGGATGCGATCCATAATGTGCTTGCGAATTCATTGCAAGAGATCATCAAATGAACACACCAACAGTGCAAAAAAAAGCCGCCGACTGGCATCGGGCGGATATTGTTGCAGCCGTCCACAAGGCGGGGTGGTCACTTCGCAGACTGTCCATTGAAGCCGGACTCTGCGCAGGCGCACTCAACAATGCACTTGACCGGTCATGGCCGAAAGCAGAGGGCATCATTGCCGCTGCTATCGGAGTCCCCCGGAAAGCATCTGGCCAAGTCGCTACAACAAGCGCCATTTTAAGCCGGTTTTTCCTGCCGCGCTTCCCAAATCTACAGAGGACTGCGCAAGTACGTCCCCTGTCTCCTCGTGAATGGTAGTGAACCCCACTCGGAATAACTACCACGCCAATTCTCATTCAGAGGTCAAGACAAATGGGAAAACGACTAACACAAACTGTTTCATCGAGCCTCAGCGATGCCATCAACCGGCAAGTAGAGGCGGCATCCAAGATCGGCTTGGTTCCGAAGCGCATGTCGGACCTGATGGGTGTTGAACTCAAGACCTATTACCGCTGGCTGGCGGACAACAGCATGCCGCTGAACCGCGTTCGCCAGTTCGAAACCTTCTGCAAAGCCTCCTACATCAGCGAATACCTCTGCACGGCTCATGGAGACAAAGTGGTGATCGCCATCCCGTCTGGCCGTGCCGCCAAAGCGAGCGACCTTGGGGAAATG
The DNA here is from genome assembly GCF_021496765.1 of Chromobacterium sp. Beijing. Lineage (NCBI taxonomy): Bacteria > Pseudomonadati > Pseudomonadota > Betaproteobacteria > Neisseriales > Chromobacteriaceae > Chromobacterium > Chromobacterium sp. Beijing. The sequence continues at coordinate 799,230 of NZ_CP053750.1, read as the reverse complement.
CAGGCTAATTTTGGCGAAGTGATCATGCTGCTGGAGCAATGCTACCGCGACAAAACGAGCGTCGCGGAAACCCTGGCCTTACTCGGCGTTGTCCTTTCGCAAGCGGCCTACCACCGCGAAAACATCCGCAAAATTGGCCAGCCTGAGCTCGATTTCTGCGAGGGCCAAGCATGAACTCCCCCGCATTCAAGTCGTATTTCAGCGCGTCAGAGCTAGCGAATATGCGCTTGCCTAACCTTCCGGGGACTGAAAGGGGCATTCGCATCACTGCTGAGCGTAATAAGTGGGACGCTCGCAAGAAGCTCCAAGGTAAGGGGTTCGAGTACGCTATTTCTAGCCTCCCAATTGACGCCGTCCGCGCCATCCAAGCCCGCGCCGCTGCCGCCGGTCGCGTTGACCAACTGATGGACCCCGCCGCCGCCCCGGCGATCAATAGCCGAATCCCTGGCTCGCAAATGAGCTTGCTGGACGACGAAAACCGCCGTGAAGCCGACCGCGAAGTGCTGCTGCGGCTGCCGAAACTGACGCCAAAACAGGTCGCTCGCTTCGAAGCGCGCCGCAGTATCACCCTAGCCTGGTACACCTATCTCAAGCTCCACGGCATGCGGCCGTCGCGCAAGCTGTACGAAGCCTTCGTCAGCCACTTCAACGCCGGCCACCTGCAGGCGAATAAGGTGCAATACCCGGAGCTGGCCATCGCTACCGCCGGCGTGATTGAGCAGATCGCTCTGCGGACTCTGCAGATGTGGGTGTCCGACTACGAAAAAACCGGCCTTTCTGCCTTCGTCGACAAACTCGACGGCAGCCACCAGCGCGGCCGCTGCCAGATCAGTTTGCAGCCGGATTTGCACAACTTCACACTCGGCATGCTGGTCAGCAATCCGCATATCAAGCCGGTCCACCTGGAACAAGCGGCCGCCGCCCGCTTTGCCGGCCACAGCAACGTGTCCGTGCCCGGATACCACGCGTTCCGCCGCTTCATCAATCAATGGAAAACCGACAACGCCGAGCTGTTTACCGCCCTAATTAACCCTGACGCGTGGAAAAACCAACACATGTCGGCGTTCGGCTCGGCATCTGAAGACGTTTACGGCTTGAACCAGCGCTGGGAGTTCGACTCCACCCCGGCCGATCTGATGCTGACCGATGGCCGTTACTGCTTGCTCGGCGTCATCGACGTCTGGAGCCGCCGCGCCAAGCTATTGGTTGCCAAAACCAGCCGCGCCCTGGGCGTGGGCGTCCTGGTCCGGGCCGCGCTGCTCGACTGGGGCAAATGCGCCGAGGCCAAAACCGACAATGGCCAGGAATACGTCGGCGTCTACGTCGACGACGTGTTCCGCGCACTGGACATTGAGCAGATCAAATGCCCGCCGTTCCAGCCTTGGCACAAACCGCATATCGAACGGCTGTTCCGCACCTTCTCGCATGACCTGCTGGAGCTGCTACCAGGCTATATCGGCCACAACGTCGCCGAGCGCAAAGCCATTGAGGCGCGCAAGCAGTTCTCGGAACGGCTGTTCACAAAGAACGAGGTACTGAATGTCGGCATGAGCAGCCAGCAGTTGCAGGCGTTCTGCGACCAATGGCTGGTGCGCTACCACAACGCGCCGCACAGCCAGTTGGAAATGAGCCCATTTGCCAAAGCGGCGACCTGGACCGGCGAGGTCGAGCAGATCGACAACCCGCGCCTGCTCGACGTGCTACTTGCTGAGCGCATCGACCGCACCGTGCTGAAAAAAGGCCTGCAGATCGACGGCGGCTGGTTCATCGCCCCGGAATTGGCGGTGAATCTGATCGGCCGTCAAGTCCAGGTCCGGCTGGACCCCACCGACCTGGGCCGCGTCTACGTGTTCCACGACGGCCAGTTCATCTGCGTCGCCGAATGCCCGGAACGCACCGGCATGGACCGCCAGCGGGTGGCGCAGCAGGCCAAGCAGTTACAGACCGCAGAGGTCAGCCGCCAAAAACGGGAACTCAAAGCGCTGGCGCGTAGGGTGAACACCGACGAGGTGGTGCAGGAAATCCTGCGTGCCGACGCCGAGCGCGCCGGCAAGTTGGTCTCGCTGCCGCGGCCGGCCGCCGCCGTCGACACCCAGGGCACCCGCGCCGCTGCGGCCGCCGTCCAGGCCGTCGACAACCCTCAATCCAATATCCCGCTGGCGATTAAACGCCAGCAGGCGTTGGCGGCTAAATCTGCCCCGGCCCCGGTCGACATCCCGCTCAGCGACGAAGCCAAGTTCCGCCGCTGGCTGGAACTGTCCGACTTGGTCGAGCACGGTCAGGCGATCCCCGAAAACGAACAGCGCTTTTTCGCCGGCTTCCCCAAGACCGCCCGATTCATGGTCCAGCACGAGAAGCACCAGAAGCTGCAGGCCAGCCAGCCGCGCAACGCCGGCAACCACTAGGAGTTTGAAACATGACTTTGAATGCTACCGCCGACATTACCAATGTCGATCTGATGCACGCCACGGCGCTGCGCCTGTTGAACCGCCCGAGTGGCTCGGATGGGCTGGCCGTGATGTTTGGCCCCAGCGGCTACGGTAAAACCCAAGCCGCGACTCAGGCCTATCTGCGCCACAACGGCTATTTCGTCCGCGTTTCCGACTCGTGGACTTGCAAGACGTTCTTGCAAAAAGTCCTCGCCGAAATGGACATCCAAGCGGGCTGCACCACCAGCGCCATGCTCGACCAAGTCGCGCAGCAGCTATCGACCAGCCAGCGCCCGTTGATCATCGATGAAGCCGACTATGCGGCTGACAAGCCTCGCCTGATTCAGTTGATACGCGACATACACGACACGAGTTGGCGCGCCAGCATTGTCCTGGTCGGCGAAGAAGCACTACCGCACAAGCTGGCCAAGTGGGAGCGGGTCCATAGCCGCGTTTTGGATTGGGTGCCGGCCCAGCCGGTCAGCCTGGCCGACGCCCGCAAGCTGGCGCCGATCTATTGCGCCGATCTGCCGGTCGCAGATTGTCTTCTGCAGCGCGTGGTGGATGAAGCCCGCGGCTCGGTGCGTCGCGTTGGTAACAACCTGAACCTGATTCGCGAAGAGGGACTGGCCGAAGGCTGGGACGTCGCCACCCTGGAGGTGTGGGGACCCGGCCGCTGTACAACGGCAAAGCACCGACCCGGAGACTGCCGCAATGACCGCGCCCCGCAACGGCCGCAAACCGGCTCAACTGGAACTGGCCGGCGGTAAAAGTCCGCGCCAGCTGGCCTGGGAAACCATCCGCGCCCGTCGTGAAAGCTTCACGCTGAACGACGTCGCTTGCTATGCCGACATCGACATCCAGACCGCGAAAGCCTACCTGCAGGCGCTGGAGCGCGGCGGCTATATCAGCAGCACCAGCCCGCGCCGCAATACTACTATCGCCGCCAAAACCTACCGCCTGGCCAACGACTGCGGCGTCGACGCGCCGCGGCTCAACCGTCACGGCCAGGTGGTGAATCGTGGCATTGGCAACACCAATATGTGGCGCGTGATCCGAATGAGCAAAAGCGAGTTCGACTATCACAGCATCGCCCGCGATGCCTCCACGCCTGAACATCAGATCGCCCCGTCGACCGCCAAAAACTACCTGCTCGCACTGGAGCAGGCCGGCTATCTGGACATCGTTCAGCCCTCGCAAGGGAAGCCCGGCGGCGGCAACAGCCCCTGCCGGCTGCGACTGCGCCCCATTCACCCCATCACCGGCAAAGCGCCGGGGCCGCGGGCACCGATGGTTCAGCTTCTGAAAACGGTCTACGACCCGAACTGGGCGCAGATCGTCCAGCAAGAGGCACCGCACCATGACTAACTGGCTCGCGATGTTGCACGCCGCCGTTCAGGCCGAGGGCCAACAGGCGGTAGCGCGTCGGCTGAACTACTCGCGCACCACCATCAGCCTGGTACTCGCCGGCAAATACACCGGACGCGTCGACCTGGTGCAAAACGCGGTGCAAACGGAGTTCGGCACTGTCGCGTGCCCGTTCTCCGGGCATGCCATCGCCCGCGACGTCTGCGCGACGATCTCCGCCGGCCCGATCCCGACACATAACCCCAGCAAATTGGCGAACTGGCAGCACTGCCGGCATTGCCCCAACCGCAGCACAGGAGAGTGACGATGTTACATAGCGAAACCGCTGCTCTGCAGCGCATCCAATCGAATCAGCAGCTGCACGAGCAGCCCGTTGCCGGCCGGGAATACTTCCTGATCCGCCGGCATACTCTGGACCGCCAGCCGGCGCTGCAGCTGACCGTCGATTTCTATCGTCAGCGTTTCGAGTCGGGCCGCATCGATTTCTGGAACGACGCGGACCAGAAAGACGACGAGCTGCAGGTCAATGTGCCGATGGGGCGGGACTCTTTCTCGCTCTTGTACCGCATGGCGCGCTGCTGCCTGCATCGCCGGCCGCTGAATCTCTACGTGACCGAGGCCCGGCCATGAGCGCCGTCCTGCCGCTGGGCCGGCCGGTGCCCAATGTCTACATGCTGGCCGGCGCTCACCGGATCGCCGCCGCGATTGAGCTGCTGAGCCGCGAAGGGCTCACCGTGCTGAGTTCGGTACAGGAACACCCGATGAAGCCAACGATTCGCGTGCGCCACAGCATTCAGTGCGACCGCCTGATCGCGACCGGCGAAGCCAAGTTCTATTCGTTCGGACACGACAACGACGGTCGCTACAGCGAAGCCCAGTTCGAACGCGCCGGCTGCCGCGTGATCTGGACCCAATACCCGTAAGTCCAGCGCCACAACACCCCGTAATGACCAGGAGCACATGACATGCAAACCGAACAGAAAGACTACATAGAAATCCGTCGCAACCGCGGCATGAATCAGGGCGAATTCTGGAGCCGGGTAGGCGTCACCCAGTCCGGCGGCTCGCGCTATGAGAACAAACGCAAAATCCCGAAGCCGGTCGCCGAACTTGTCCGCTTGCAGCACGAGCTTGACATCGACACACGGCTGATCAGCAGCGGTAACGCGGACCTGGTGCGCGCCGTGATCGGCGGGACGCTGGACGCCGAGCAACTGCGTCGCACCACTGCGCGTTTCAAAGTGTTGATCGCTTCCATGAACTTGGCAATTCAAGAGGCCGCCGAGTTGGCCGGCGACGTCGACAACCTGATGACGGGCCGGGAGGGCTGATCATGCAGACCATTCAACATCAGCAAACCATCGTACTCACGTTGACTCGTGCTGCGCAGCCTCTGAGTTTTGGCCAACTGACCGAGGCCACCCAACTGAGCCGCGCACAAGTGCAGGAATGCCTGGACACGCTGGAAGACATCGGCCTGGTGGCGTTTGACGTCGACCAGAAAACCTACCAGGTGAAGCAGCCGTCCGCGGCTTCCACGGTGGCCACGTCGCCAGCGAAGCCGACCACCGATAGCGCCGCTCATATTGTGGTCCAGTCGGTGCCGCAGCAAGTGCGCCAGCATCTTGAAGCCGCGCCAGGTAAAACGCTCAGCTCGGCTGAACTGCTGAAGCGGGTCAACGGCTCTGGCCAAGCCACCAGGGCCGCGCTCCAGCACTGGCGCAAGAAAGGCTGCGTCCGCATTGCCGGCGACGGTTGGCAATGGCTTGACCCGGCGCAGCCGGTTAGCGCCGCCACTCCCGAGAAGGCCGAGAAGGTTCCCGCCCCGGTGCCGCTTGAGCCTGCCCCGGTGGCGTTGCGGGGGCCTGAGGCACCGGCAGCCGATGCAGCAGAGCTGGCGCAGGTCGACCAGACACTGGCCCGCTTCACTCGACCGTTCCGGCTGGCGGCCGTACATGACGGCTCGCTGGAGATTCAGAACAGCGGCGGAAAGTTGACGCTGAACGCCGAGGAAGCCGTGGCCCTGGCGGTGTTCATGCACAAGGCTGCGCCCCTGGTCGGGACGTCGGCATGACGCAAGCGGCGCTGGACGAAACCACCCGGCAGCGGCTGGCGGCCGAGGTCGACCGGCTCGTCGCAATGGACATCGACCGACGCACGGCGCGGCGGATCGTGTGGGACGACTACCAGGACGAGTTGGCCGCCAGCCAAATCGCCACGCCAGCGCCACTTGCCGACACTCCCGTACCGGAGCCGCCCACGCTAGAGCCAGAACCTGCGCCGGTGGCTTCTAGCCGGCAGCGGTTCTTTACCGCGGACCCGCCCTTTTTTACACCAGAGCGCCTGGCTCGCAATCGGGCGGCGCTTGAACAGATCAAGAAGCTTGTTAGGAGGATGTGATGCAAAACACTGCGCAAGACGTGCCGGAAGGTTTCCTGCGCGATGCCAAGGGCCGGCTTTGCCCAATTGAGATCATTTCGGACCTGGACCTGGCTCGCAATGATTTTGTATTGGAGACCTGGAAGCGCGCCCTGGCGCTACAGGAACAGGTCGCCCAGTTCAAAGCCGAGTTGTTCCGCGACATTGAGGACTTCATCAAGTTGTCGTCCGAGCGCTACCAGGTCGACGCCGGCGGCGAAAAGGGCAACGTGAGCTTCACCAGTTTTGACGGCAGCAAACGGGTGCTGCGCGCCATCAGCGACAGCCTGGTATTCGACGAGGGCCTGCTGGCGGCCAAGGCGTTGATCGATGAATGCGGGCAGAGATGGACCGAGGATGCCGGGCCGGAGGCCAAGGTGTTGATCAATGACGCCTTCCAGACGGACAAGGCCGGCAAGATTTCGACTTCCCGCGTGTTGAATCTGCGCCGGCTGGAAATCGAGGACGAGACTTGGCAACGAGCGATGAAGGCGCTGTCCAATTCGCTGACCGTGCAGTGCTCAAGAGCCTATGTCCGCATTGAGCAACGCAACCCGAACACCGGCAAATTCGAGTCGCTGCGTTTTGACTTGGCGGGGGTGTGAGATGGCTGCTGCAAAACCTCGTGCGAATGCTAAACAGAAGCCCATTTGCCACCTGCGCATTGGTTTTACCGACCTGTTGATTGATGCAGACAAGGGTTTGCAGGTGATCAAGCTGTTAAGCGAGTCCACGGAGTGCGATGTGTCCTACGGCCATGGATACAGCTACGTAATCACCGAGCCGCCTAAATTGAGCATGGAAATGGTCAACGCCAATAGCGTGAGAAGACGTAATCCCGTCGATAAGCAGTTGGCCATTGGCCATGACCCAGATTGATCGATTTTTTCAACGCAGTACCCAAGGAGAAAAGCATGAACAAGCAAGAGCTGATCAAACACGTTGCCGCCGACGCGGAAGTGAGCACTAAGCAGGCCGAGGCGGTGATCAACAGCCTGACCACCACCATCCTGGACACCGTCCGTGCTGGCGGTGAGTTGCAGATCACCGACCTGGGCAAGTTCGGCAGCGTGGAACGCGCAGCCAAAACCGGCCGCAACCCAGCGACTGGCGAAACCATCCAGATCCCGGCCAAGCGCGCGGCCAAGTTCTCCCCGGCCAAGCGCCTGAAGGACGCCGCCGCTGGCTAAGCGACAACCCGATGCGAAACCGCCGCGAGGCGGTCTGCCGGGCGTGGTTGCCTGGTACTGATGAGCAGCCGAGGAAAACATGGACAAGCAAACCGCAATTGAAAAGATCAGGAAGTGCTTAGCGCTGGCCAAGAGCGCGAACGAGCACGAAGCCGCCGCCGCGCTGCGACAAGCGCAGGCGCTGATGCGCAAATACGGCGTGGAGGATGGAGACATCCTGATGGCGGAGGTAAGCGAAGCCAAGGTGAAAGCGGGAGCCAAAGCCAAGCCGGTGAAGTGGGAAAGCCAGCTCTCCAGCGCTGTGGCTGCTGCCTTTGGTTGCCGCAAGATTTTTGTCCAGGAGTGGAAGGCGGGTTACTGGACTTTCATCGGCTGCGGGCCGGCCGCTGAAATCGCAACCTATGCCTTTACGGTGCTGATGCGCCAGTTGCGCAAGGCCCGCAGCGTCTACCAGCAAACCCATTGCAAACGCCTGGTTCCCGCAAGTCGTACTCGCCGCGCCGATCTGTTCTGCGAGGCCTGGGTTGCAGCTGTGCGTCGCCAGATTGAAGCCTTTGCCGGCACGCCTGCCAATGAAGAGGCGCTGGAGGTCTACATGGCTAAGGAATACGCAGACCTTGGCTCATTGGTGCCGAGGGATCGCCAAGCCGGCAAGAACCTGCGCGGTGGAGATGTTGATGCACGCCGCGCCGGCTGGAATGCCGGACGAGAGGCGCAGCTGAACCACGGAGTCGACAACAAGCCCTTGGCCATTGGTCAGTAACCAGCGAAAGAAACGACATGGACAAGCTTTGTAATCGCATCGACGAAATCGAGCAGAAGGTTGCGATGGGCGAGATGGACGCATTCCAGTGCTTCACCCAGATGCGGCAGCTGTTTGATGCCGCCCGCAGCCAATCGGCGCTGCTCCCACTCTACCGCGAAGTTGTCGGGCGCATCGCCATTGCTCCAGACGCCCGAATCGCATTAGAGAACATGCGCTGCTGGTGGGACAGAGAAAACATGCTCCGCATTGCGATGGACCTACCCGAACGAGAAGGCCGCGCCTTCATCGGGCGCTAATAGAACCTGCCGTCGAGCCGGTTGTGTTCAGCCGGCTCCGCAGCAGATTTTAGTTCGCATCGGTGAGCCGCCGGCCCCGATCAACCTTGGGGTGCCGTCCTCTGATACAGCCGGCGGGCGGCTCACCGATGCGAGTGCATGTAGGAGAAAAAAACGATGACAGACCAACGTAGACCGATGATCGCCAAGCTGCAGATTGCTAAGCAGCAGTTGGGGATGGATGACGCCGATTATCGGGCGATGCTCGCTCGCATCGCATCGGGCAAACGGAGCAGCACGCAATTAACGCGGGCCGAACTGGACATGGCGCTGCGCGAGATGGCTCGCCTCGGTTTCGTGCAAAAGCCAGCGCAAAAGCATGGCCGCCGGCCGCGGCCGACGGACAGCCGCGAAACACTGGTCGCAAAAATTGAGGCGCAGCTGGCTAGCGCCGCCAGGCCCTGGAGCTACGCCCACGGCATGGCGTGGCATATGTTCCGGATTGCCCGCGTGGAATGGCTGGACGCCGAGCAGCTGAACAAATTGATGTTGGCGCTGGTTTACGATGCGCGTCGCAATGGGAGGCCGAAATGAACGAAGCCCAGCATGAAGCGGCGATGGCCCGCGCTTTGCATCTGCTGCCGGAAAACGCCCGCCAGGTCGTCGACATCATCGGCCTGGCCACTACATTGAAACTCGTGAACGCCTTTGGCGGCACCCATGTTTCTGTACCCAAAACCACACGCGAGCGTGGCAGTTTCTCCGCGCTGTCGGAGGTCGTGGGCACCGATGCCGCTCGGCTGCTGGTGCGGCGTTATGGCGATACCCGGCTCTATGTGCCGAAATGCGCAGCCGCGTTGCGCGGTTTGCGCGATGCCAACATCCGTGCGGACTATGATAAATGGTGTCGGGAATTGGGGCATAATGCCACTGTCAATAATATGCTGGTTCCCAAGTACCGACTATGCGACCGGAGGCTGGAAGACATCTTGTCCAAGGCCGACCAGGTGTTGCCGGAGGCGCAAGGGAGCTTGTTTTAGGAGGAGTGATGGCGATTACCAATAAGCAGTTAGGTATTGTGGCTATTCTCATGGTTGCTATGGCAGGTGCAGAGTATTACCAGTACAAAGCCACCACTCCCAAGTCGCCCCCGTGCAGGCACAAAGCCAATCAGTATCTGCCGCGCAGTTGGGCAATGAATGGCCGCTGCGCGTCGCTTCCGGCAAAATTTACTGCGAACTCGGCACCCGCTACGTGTTCGAAGACCCGAACGGCCAGCGCTGGGCGATCAACGGCGCCGCCACCGGCCCTTATCCGGCCATCCTACCGCTGCAGCTCGACAATCCCAACCCAGAACTAGCCTGCCGGCCTGACGAACCGAACTACATGACACCAAAGATGTCTCTGACGCCTTTGTTTGATATCGCAGAAGTGCAATGTAATCGTAAGTAACGCTCAATTAGGGAGACTTGGATGCGCGTCTTGTCTGTTCTTTGCTTATTCTTCGTCACATCATCAGTCGCTCCTTCCGCCTTAGCACAAGCTTACAAATGCAAAGCTGGGGATGGGTCTGTTATATATTCTGACAAACCCTGCGATGGAGATAGCCGCCCACTTATCTTGCATGACAACCATCTCGGCTCGCCTCCACCAGGAAAAAAGCACAGCCCACCTCCAAGGGAGAGCTCGAATTCGTTACATAAAAATACGTGTAATCAAATCGTTTCAATGTATGAGGATTCTGAGAGAAAAATACAATCTGGCAGTTGGAGTGAGTACTTTGATGGTGTAAACACAAAAAAACGCCTGCTCTCCGCATACATCAAATGTAAAGCCGAAGCTAAGAGCGGCAACTAGTCTACCGAACCCCTTCCTGATCTTCTTTCCGGCCACCGCTCCCTAATATCGCTTCATGTCCACGACATGAGGAGCGGCCCCATGGCCCGAACCATCAATCGAATTGTGATTCATTGCGCCGCCTCGCCCAATGGCAAGCAGCTGGCGCGCAGTGACAACCAAACCGCCGCCGGCATCATCGATGTTTGGCACAGCCAGCGCGGCTTCCGGCGCAGCGGCCCCTATACCGCCAGCTTCAACCCCAACCTCAAATCAATCGGTTATCACTACGTGCTGGACGTCGACGGCCGCAAATCGACTGGCCGGCATCTCGACGAAATCGGCGCACATGTTCAGGGCCATAACGCCGACAGCATCGGGATTTGCCTGGTTGGCACAGACCGCTATACCAGTCCGCAGTGGAGCGCGTTGCACAGCCTGGTCAAAGCGCTGCAGGCGCAGTTTCCCGGCGCGGCCGTGCTAGGCCATCGCGATCTGTCCCCGGACCTCAACGGCGACGGCAAGATCACGCCGAACGAGTGGACCAAAACCTGCCCGGGCTTCACGGTCGCCGAATGGCTGTCTAGCGGTATGAAGCCCTTAGCCGCGCATCTGTTGAGCTGACCATGGCGCTGCGAGACCTCATCACAAACCCGGCCACTGGCCGGCTTTCTACCAGCGACAGCACCCTGGTCGGCGCATTCCTGGCCAGCACGCTGGCGCTGCTTTACGCCACTGTCACCGGCCAACTGAGCGAATGGCTGTTTGTTGGCTATCTGGCTGCCTGGGTGACGCAAAGCCAAGCGTCCAAACGCGCCGCCATCACTCGCGACTCGCTGCCGACAAAACCGGAGGAAACGCCATGAATCCTTGGTTGAGGCCCATTGGCCTGGCGCTGGCGGTGATCGCGGTGTCCGGCCTGATTGCCGGCGGCGGCTACCAGATCGGTGCCAATGTCTACCAGGCCAAGTTGGACCGGCTGCATGCCGACTATGCACGCGAGCGCCAAACCCAGGCCGAAGCCCAGGCGACGGCGCTGGACAAAGCGCTGCGCGAGCAAACCGCGCTCAACGAACAGGCGCACCGCATAGGCGTTGAACTGCTGAACACCCGCGCTGAGCTCGTTGCGGCTCATACCGCACTGAAACGGAGAATCCCCGATGCGACTCGTTCCGACGGCTCTTCTTTTACTGGCCTTGGCCCTGCAGGGCTGCGGCTCTACACCGACAACCTCGGTTATGTCGACGCCGCAAAGGGCTTGCCCGCAACCGACGCCGGAAATGCTGCAAAAACCGATGCGACCGCCGCCGCCGAGACCGGGCTATTACCAGTCGACCTCCTGGCTCATTCCGCCGATTACGGCGCTTGGTGCCAGAAGATGGAGCAGCAGCTCGACAGCTTGAACCGCTTGTATCACACGGAGTCCCGGTGATCGATTTCCTGGGCCTGCGAATGAATGACCGCGGCGATCTGCTCGACGAACTTGACGCCACCAGCGACAGGCTGTCCGGGCTGATTCAGCAGATCGCGCCGCTGGGGGAAATGGCAATTGTGCAAAAGAAGCCGCAAACCGCCTGGCGGAGGCCAAGGCGTCGTGGACGGAGGCGTTTGATGGATCAGTTTGACCAAGCATCGGAGCTGGAGCAGCTGCAGCGTGATATTGCGCTCAGCGATCAGCTGGCCCGCGCTGCTATCGGGCCAGGCTTGAGCCACTGCGAGGATTGCGGCGACGCGATCCCGCCGGCGCGGGCTAGAGCGATGCCAGGCTGCCGCCGCTGTATTTACTGCCAAGAACGCAAGGAGCGCCGCTGAGCGCCGAGGGGGAATATTGATCACATTGGAGCCGACATACCTGATTGGGCTAGCGCTCTCGTTTTTCGGTTTTCTATTTGCCGCAGGCAAGCTGTTCCTGGCACAAGTGGACCGCCGGCAGAGTGAGCGGGATGACCGACAGGAACAGCAAACTCAGGCCCTACTTAAGCAGCTGGGCCAACAGGCCGAAAGCGTGAATCAACAGTTGTCCCAACAAGCTGAAAGCGTGCATCGCTTGGAGAGGGACTTCCTGAAGTTTCAGGGAGACCTACCTCTCTCTTATGTGCGCCGCGAAGATTACATGCGCAATCAAACGGTAATCGAAGCCAAGTTGGACGCTGTGGCGCTGAAAATCGAGAACATCCAATTGAGGGCACACCGATGAATGTGGATCAAGCGAAATTGCGTCGTGAATCGCTGCGCTGGTATCTGCTGCTGGCACTGTACAACGCACGTCCGGAAGAAGTCTGCGAGGACATCGTATTGATGACGATGCAGACGCTATACCCCGACGTCACGGCACTGGAGGTCCGCAAAGAGCTGGATTACTTGGCCGTCCGGGTGCTGGTGAAATTGCGCAAAGAGGCTAGCGGGCGGTGGTGGGGCGATCTGACCCGATACGGCGTCGATATCACCGAGTACACCATCGACTGCGAACCTGGCATTGCCCGACCCCAAAAATACTGGGGCCAATGAGATGGCGCGTCGCAACAGTGTCGAGCAGTTGCCCAAAGCGGTACGCGACTGGCTGGACAAAGCGCTGATCGATGGCAATTTCAGCGGTTATAAGGCGCTGGAGGAAGCCCTGCGCGAGCGTGGCTGCGCGGTCAGCCGATCAGCGATTCACCGCTACGGCCAGAAAATCGAGCGCCGATTCGCCGCCATTAAAGCGAGCACTGAGGCGGCGCGCTTTCTAACCGAGGGCGCGGCCGATGATCAGGACGCACGCAGCGAAGCGGTGATCGCACTGGTGCAGACAGAGATGTTTGAAAGCATCGTCAATCTGCAAGAGGCCAACGAGGAAGACATCCGACCGGAAGACCGCATCGCGCTATTGTCGAAAGCGGCGAAAAACATCGCCACCCTGGCCAGGGCCAGCGTCAACCAGAAGCGGTTTCGCCAGGAAGTGCAGGCGAAGGTGGACACAGCCGCCGCCAATGTCGAGAAGATCGCCCAGAAAGGCGGCCTGTCGGCCGAGGTAGCAGCACAGCTGCGTCGAGAAATCCTTGGGATTGCGGGCTAAAGCAACGTGAGCATGGGGACTGAAATGTATGAATGGCATGTGAAATACAGTGAAACGAAGAGCAATGGCTCGCGCATATCCTGCGAAGTTTACGAGGCGACGGTGATTGCCGACAGCGAGGAGGAAGTGAGGGCCATTATGGCCGAAGCGGAGCCGGATATGGTCATTGATAGTCTCCTCCAGGGCGAGGCCGTGGATGAAAGCTAACCTTCCAGTTCAGCTCCCCAATACGGCAAGCATTGAGGCTCCGGCGGCCTTGATGGGGTATCAGCAGCGCTGGGTTGCTGACCCGTCCCCGCTCAAGGTCATAGAGAAAAGCCGCCGTACCGGCCTGACCTGGGGTGAGGCCTCAGATGATGTGCTGTCGGCCGCGACTGCCCGCAGCGCCGGCGGGCAGAACGTCTACTACATCGCTTACAACCAGGACATGACTATCGAGTACATCCAGGCATGTGCGATGTGGGCACGAGTCTTCAATTACGCGGCCGGTGAAGTGGAAGAAGGGTTTTGGGACGGGGAAGACGATGCGGACAAACACATCAAGACCTATACCATCCGATTCCCCGCCTCCGGCTTCCGTATCGTCGCCTTGTCCAGCCGGCCGTCCAACTTGCGCGGCCGGCAAGGGATCATCGTCATTGACGAGGCCGCATTCCACGACAAACTGGGCGAGCTGCTGAAAGCAGCGCTGGCCATGCTGATCTGGGGTGGCAAGGTGCGCATCATTTCCACCCATAACGGCACCGATAACCCGTTCAACGACCTGATTGAAGATATCCGGGCCGGCAAGCGCAAAGGCAGTGTGCATCGTGTGACATTCAAAGAAGCCGTTGTAGACGGACTTTATCGGCGGGTTTGCTTACGTCTGGGCAAGGACTGGAGCGCTGCGGACGAGGCCGAGTGGATGGCGGGGGTCTACGCCTTCTATGGCGATGGCGCGGTGGAAGAGCTGGACTGCGTGCCGGCCAATTCGGGCGGTGCCTGGCTATCGCGTGCGCTGATTGAGCTACGCATGTCCACAGAGACCCCGGTTTTGCGCTACGAGTGCAAGGAGGGATTCGAGCTGCTGTCCGACACCACCCGTCATCTTGATTGTCAGGACTGGATTGAGGAACACCTGGACCCCGTGTTGAAAAAGCTGCCACCGGAGCTGAGGTCATTCGACGGCCAGGACTTTGCCCGTAGCGGCGATCTGTCGGTGCATGTGCCCTTGATTGAGCAGCAGAATCTATTGCATCGGGTGCCCTTCGTGTTAGAGCTGCGCAATGTTCCATTCCGGCAGCAGGAACAACTTTGTTTTCACTTGCTGGATGGGTTGCCCAATTTTGCTGGGGCCGCGTTCGACGCTCGAGGGAACGGTCAATACCTTGCGGAGGTGGCCATGCAGCGCTACGGCGTGGAACGCATTCATCAGATCATGCCCACCGAAAGTTGGTATCGCGAGCATATGCCGCCATTGAAAGCCGCTCTAGAGGACGGCGAATTGATCGACATCCCCAAAGATAAGGACATTTTGGCCGACCTGCGGTCGGTCCAAATCATCAAAGGCGTGCCGAGGGTGCCCGAAAGCCGAACGGCGGGAGAAGACAAGGGCCAGCGCCACGGTGATGCGGCCATTGCGCTGGCACTGGCCAAATACGCCAGCCGCGAAATCAACGTAACGCCATTAGCCACCCGCGGCTATCACGGCATCAGCCGCGGCATGCACGTCGCGTCCGGTCGTTTCGGTCGCGGCACCTGGTAAAGGAAGAAAAATGGCGAGCAGAATCCTTGGCCCCGATGGCCAGCCGATCAGCACCGGCCTGTTAAAAACCACGATCGCAACCCCGACCACCACCGGGGTTCGTCAAATTGTTGCCGGCGTCACTCAGGGCTGGACCCGCATCGACTGGGCACCATGTTGCGCAATGCCGTGACTGGCAATGCCAGCGACTACCTGAAGCTGGCCGAAGATATGGAAGAAAAGTACCTCCATTACGGCTCTGAGCTGTCAACGCGTAAACGCGCCCTGGTCGGCTTGGAACTCTATGTCGAACCGGCCGGCGACGATGCCGCCAGTCAGCGCGCCGCCGAGCTGGTAGAGCAGGCGCTGGAGCCGGTGCGGGCTAGCCTGTTCGATTTGCTGGACGCCATCGGCAAGGGCTACTCGGTGCATGAGATCGATTGGGAAACCAGCGCTAGCCAATGGATGCCCAAGGGGCTGCAATACCTGCAGCCGTACTGGCTGCAGACCCGCAAAACCGAGCCGGACACGTTGTTTCTGCGCTCGGATATGGACCAGGCGGGGGAACCGCTGCTGCCGTACAAATTCATCGTGCACAAGGTGAAGGCGAAATCCGGGGTGTTGATCCGCGGCGGCTTGGCCCGGATGGCGACTTGGGCCTTCTTGTTCAGCAATTTTGCGATCAAGGATTGGTTAACCTTCGCTGAAGCCTACGGTCAGCCGCTGCGTGTCGGCTACTACGAGAAAAGCGCGACGCCGGCGGACATCGACTCGCTGCTGCAAGCGCTGCGCAGTCTCGGCACCGACGCGGCGGCGGCGATCCCCAAAGACATGCGAATCGACTTCGTCGACGCCGGCAATAAGACGGCATCGGTCGATATCTATGCAAAACTCGGCGAGTATTTCGACCGCAACATTAGCAAGATCGTGCTCGGGCAAACGCTGTCGACCAATGCCGGCGAAAGCGGTGGCGGCGCTTACGCGCTCGGCAAAGTTCACAACGAAGTGCGACAAGACATTTTGGAGTCGGATGTCGGGCAGCTCGAAACGACACTGGCCCGCGACTATGTCCGGCCGCTGGTTGATTTAAACCTCGGGCCGCAGTCGGTTTATCCGTCGATCAAGATTCGTGTCAATAAACCCGAGGACTTGACCGCGCTGGCCGGCGTCGTCAATACGCTGGTGCGGGCGGGTTTGCCAATTAGCCAGGACTCGGTTTATCAGCGCTTTGGCCTGGAGAAACCCAAAGAAGGCGAGGCATTATTGCAGCCCGTTGACGCCGGCGTTGGCCTGGCCCAGGCCGCCAATCGTTATCGCGCAGCCAACCAGCTGCAGCCTAGCCAGAGCGGGCAACTGGACGCGCTGCAGCAGCAACTGACCCAGGCCGGCCAGCAGCCGCTGGACGCGATGCTGCAGGTCATCCGCCAGGCGCTGGCCGATGCGCCAGACTTGGAGTCGTTCCGAGCCTGGCTGCTGGACGCCTACGGCGATCTGCCAACCGAGCAGCTGCAGCGCGTGATGCATACCGGTTTCAGCCTTGCCGAGTTGGCCGGGCGCTACGATGTGAACCATGGCCGATAGCCTGGCCGCGGTGTTCAAGCGGCCTTGGGATGCCCAGCTCAACTACTTTCGGCAGAAACTGAATCTGGGCACCGAACGCTGGACCGACATCATGAAAGGCCAGCACGACAAGGCCTTCGTGGTGTCCGGTGCAATGGCCGGCGATTTGCTGGAGGATTTGCGCCAGGCTGTCGACAAGGCTGTCGCCGGCGGCAGCACGCTGGCGGATTTCCGGCGCGACTTCGACAAGATCGTTGCGGAGCGTGGCTGGGAATACAACGGCAGTCGCGACTGGCGCAGCCGCGTGATCTACCAGACCAACCTGGCCAGCAGCTATGCCGCCGGCCGCTGGCAGCAGTTGACCGACCCGGACATGCTCAAGGTCCGGCCATACTGGCGCTACAAACACAGCGACTCGGTGTTGCGGCCGCGCCCGCAACACTTGGCCTGGAACGGCCTCATTCTGCGGGCCGACGACCCATGGTGGCAGATCCATTTCCCTCCTAATGGCTGGGGCTGCCAGTGCAGCATCGTCGCGGTATCCGAACAGGAACTGCGCGGCAAATACGGCAAACTCGGCCCGGACACCGCGCCGGTTATCGAGACCCGCGAGATTATTCGGCCGGATGGCTGCAGCGTCTTTGTGCCGGATGGCGTCGATTTTGGCTGGGACTACGCCCCCGGCCAGGCTTACCTGGGACGCCAGTTGCTGGACAAGGCGGCCAGCACCTCGGCGCGGATCGGCGCGGCTGCGGTGCGCAGCGCGGCGGAAAACATCGACGCCCTGGACAAGGTGCTCCAGGAACAATGGCGGCCGCTTGTGCAACGGATCTACCCGGACCCGAGTAACTACAAGCCGAGCAAGCAGCGCATCCACATCGGCGCGCTGGCCCCGGAGCTGGTCGAGCACATCGAAACCGTGACCGGTCAGGAACTGGCCACTGCGGTGATCTCGGTCGACGACAGCGAGATCAAACACGCGCTGCGCGATGCCGGCGGTAAGGCGACAAAGCGGGTCAGCCAGGCGGACGCCCTGCGCGCTGTAGTCGGCATGTACCAACCGGAAAGGGTGTACCAGGTCGTCGAGCAAGGCGAGTCCAAGCCGTTGTACCTGATGATCTATCCGGCCCAGGGCGGCAAGAAACACGTAAAAGCCGTAGTCAGTGCAAATTACCGCACAAAGGATAAGCAAGATGGCAAACGAGTCAGCATTCAGACCAACACGTTAACGACACTAGGCTATGTGGAGTTGTCGGATTTGGATAACCCAGCGCAATACCGGCGGGTCAAATAGAGGAGGAATCACCGCGCAGACAGGACGCCACTTCCTGTGTGGGCACGCTCAGGGGGAGAGCTTGCCATACGTACAGGCGAATTCACGTATTCCCGCACGGTGCTTAATGATTATGAGTGAAAACAGCTTTGAAATCAAAGTGGTCAGCGACACGGTCGAGAAATCGCTGGCGCAACTGGAGCAGCGCGGCAAAAACTTGCGGCCGGCGCTGCTGGACTGGGCGGAATGGGCAAAAGGCGAAACCGACGAGCGTTTTAGTGAACAAAGCGACTGGTCCGGCACGCCATGGCAGCCCAATGCCCCGGCGACGCTCACCGCCTATTTGCGCACCCACGGTGGCCGCAAGAACTACAAGCGGGACGGCAAGCTGAGCAAGTCCGGCGAGCGCCGTCTTGGCGCAAAGCGCATTCTGCAGGTCGACGGCAATCTGCGCCGCGCCGCATTCAGCTATGCCGCCAGCGCGGAAGGACTGCGCTTCGGCCCTTGGGGCAATGGCCTGGACGCCTACGGAGCGATCCAGCACTTGGGCGGCAGGGCTGGCCGTGGCCTCAGTGTCTATCTGCCTGCACGTCCCTACCTGCCGGTGGATGAAAACGGGCAGCTGGCACCGCGGGCCGAGGCGGAGCTGGTGGCCGTGATCAATCGCCATATTGATGGAGAGGGCTAATGCCGCCTAGCGTTGATGAGTCAGTCACGAATCACTTACCATTCTCAATCCAGCCAATACCCTTTTCTGGGCAGAGAATAATTAGCTTCTTGTACCAAGCCAGATCAGGCGTAGCCTCGCCAAATGAAAAGCTCCCCTCGCTTACATAGAAGCATTGATCGCCTTTTTTAACTTTGAAGCTTGCATTTTTTAAATCGGAAAATTCATACACTGAAGTCGGCTCCACACTCATGACTTCAAATTTCTTTAGCTCCAGGCGCTCCTTCCAAAATTTGGGTTGCTGGCTCAAAAAGTATATGGATGTAACTGCAACGGAGATTGCAGCCACAATAAAATTGATAAGTAAGGCTTTTTTCATTTCTTGGGGTAGAGCTCTTTTTTTACTGCTCGATTGGATTTTTCGATAACAGCAAGCAATTCGGCGGGGCTACCGGAAAAGGAATCCAACGAGGATCATGGGCCAATATATTGACCAACTCCAAAGCGTCAGCAACATTAGACGAGCAGCTATTACTGAACAAACTATATGACGTCTCGTCCGGATGCTTGCGTTTGAACTCCCGATCAACTTTAATTCGCCGCTCCAATTCGTTTTTTACGATGTCCTTCTCTCTTGTTGATACAGAGAGATAAACGCCAACATTGTCGCGCCAACGGTTGCCGTTGACATTGATAGTGTCGTTTGCTCTCTGAACAACCCCGCCGTTCAGGTAGGTATTCTTGTCGGTTTTCACATACTCTTCATGCGCACGGCTATAGACCTGGCCATCAATGACAATGGCGGCATGCCCCCATTGAGAGCCCATGCTGCGCATCCTAGAGTCGCTGATGATAACCTCGATTAGCTCCCGCTTTAACAGCACCTTTTTGAGCTCATCATTGGTGGTAGGCGTTGAGGTCTGCTTCCTTACCAGGAACAGGTCTTTTCCGCTCGGTGCTTTAAGGGTTTGACTAGCGTTTTCCCCGGCCACGTTCAGCCCTCCAGGTAGATGCTGAGTTCTTCCGACTCAACAGTGGCTTTTGTAAGATGGGTGTGTCCATCATCGTCTGTGACGCCATGCTCGACTTTTCCATCCGCTCGCACAATAGCGTACTCATGGTTAGCCAAGGGGTGGCCGGACGACTCGTCTAGGAGCTGGAATTTCTCATTGAACATTTGGAGCAAGCAGGCGGCTCCTGTGGCGGCCAGAGCCATGCCGGCTCCAATGCCCGATGAGGAAGAGCCGCTGCTTTCGTAAGATCGGCCGACCTCCGGCATAGTGGAAATCAATGTTGCGCCGCAACTGACCTTGTGCCCCTCAAGCGCCACGCCTTTACCATTCACGACCCAAGAAGAATCGCCTTCGACGATGACGCAGTTCGTGTGCCCCTGTCTCGGACAACTCACGGCATCCCCAATCAAAGCGACCGGCTTGCCAAAGAAAACCGTGGTCGATGCGGCACTGGTGACAAAACCACCGTGATCGGTGGGGTCTCCCAAGCGGATAACTCGCTTCATTGAACGACCTGCAAGAGAAGGAAAGTGCGCATTTTAGATTGCACATGCTTTCTTAGACACTGGCCTTTGTATCGAGCCACCAGATCTTCGGCTTTGCTTGGGCAGGTTTTGAAGGAGGCGCAGAAACGCCCGCTATCGCGGCAAAGGTGGATAGGATGGGGCGATGGTTGCCAGAGGGCTAGCAAGACACAGCCAGCCCCCGTTAACTCGCGTTAAATCGAAGCTTGAAGTAGGCAGACCAGCTTGCCCTTGCGTGTTCGAGGGTCCCTTCCACTCAAAGAGGAACGTCCGCACACGCCTTGCAAGCCCTTTTGGCCTCAACCTTATGGCATACTGACCACATTTTTTGAGATGGTATCAAGCCGTGGACATTAATGAATTAGGTTGCCAAGTACTCCGGTTGTCTGAGTTAGCCAATAAAGTATTACCTCTATCAGTGATTGTGGCGGTTCTCTTATTTTGTACTCGGGAGTGTATAGAAGCCAAACGCAGAAAAAAATCGAAGGCGTCTAAGCTAAAGGCTTGCGCTATTGTTTTAGGTAAAGAGTTGCGTAGTAACTTTGATGCATTACCAAATTTTTTTAGAATTCTTGAATTTTTGGTTAAGCACGAAAACAATCAAAACTTGAAGATGGAACTCATAGCCCTTAGGCATGGTCATGAATCATTTGTTGCAAGTACCGATAAAGACCTATTGCAAATGCCGCTACATAAAATCTCAACAACGAAATACGAGAGCTTAATTTTTGAGCTATCTGATTTAGACGCAGAACTAAGTGGATCAATGATAAAAACCTATGAGTTAATCTACTTTCTGTGTAATGAAAGAAACTTACTAGCCTCGCTTGGATTAAATGAGTTAGACGGTTTTCTCAAAATGTGTGCTTTGAGAAAGGCCCAAATGCTAATTGACAATCAGGAAGAGTATCAAAGTGCCATAAAAGAAGAGTATAAGAGGCTAACCGGAGAAGACATGTACCCGTCAGCGTAATTTGGACGTTGTTCCAAGTTATTTTCGAATTATCCCTACCGAATTCCTTCCTCAGTTTTTTCTCAAAGCGGCCGCAACACAATGCGGCCCATGAACTCGCAAACCTACTTCCGCGCCCTCAACTCCGCCGCCGATATGACATCGCGAGCGGCCTGCTCTATGAGCCTTGAGCTCGTCGATGGTCAAGTGCCGGAATGGGTCCAGTTGCTGCCGGCTGGACAATTTAGCGGCAGGGATGGGCGCGGCCCATGGCTTGCAGACATCCCGGCCATCCTGAGCGCGTTCATGGCGGATCAAAGCGGCGGCATTGAGCCGGTGTTTGATTACGACCACCAAACAATGCTTGTGCAGCAAACCGGACAAAAAGCGCCTGCCGCAGGCTGGATCAAGGCCATGGAGGAGCGAGGCGGGGCCGTCTGGGCACGCGTCGAGTGGACCGCGGCCGCCGCCGATCAAATCGGCAAAAAAGAATACCGCTATATGTCCCCGGTTTTCGATTTCGACCCAACCGGCCGCGTGGTCTTCATCGTCTCGGCCGCTCTCAGCAATATCCCGAATCTGTTTTTGCGTGCCCTCAACACCACACATGGAGGAACCATCGTGGAATTAGCAAAACTGCTGGAACTGCTCGGCCTGCCGGCCGATGCAGATGCCGCCGCGGCCGTTAAGGCGATCAAGGCGCTGGTGACGGCCAAGAAGGAAAATCAAACCGCGGCCAACAGTTTGCGTCAGGCCGTCGGCGCAGCGGATGACGCTACGCTGCAAACCGTTGCCAACAGCGTGCTGACCGGATTCGTGCCCAAAGCAGAGTACGAACGCGTCGCCAATGCGCTGGCTCAGCATGAGGCTGGGGCGAAGGACTCGGAGATTGACCAAATGCTCGACGAGGCAATCAAAGCCGGCAAGATCGCGCCGGCCTCCCGCAGTTACTTCCGCGCCCAGTGCGCGGCCGACATGTCGTCGTTCCGCCACTTCGTCGCCGGCGCTCCGGTCATCGCGGCCGCGGCTGATGCGCAGCGCGCCGCCAATGCAAAAGGCGATGGCCAGCACGGTGGCGGCGACAACCCGCTGATCGCCAACGCCAAGGCCCGCGCCCAGAAATAAGGAGTTTTCATGCCTACCATCACCGAACAAATCAAGCCGACTATCCCGCTCCAGGGCGAGCCTGGCTTGTCGCAAGAGAGCGTCCTCGTCGGCCCGGCCGCGCTGGCCGCCGGCACCCTGCTGGGCGTGGACAAGCTGGATGACGAACTGGCGGTTCCCTGGCTCAACGCCGCCGACCCGCTGCCTGAGTTCGTCGTTGGCGTGGTGCGCACTCCGTTGGCCGCGGCCGCGGCTGGCGTCACTCAGCGGGCGGCCAATATCGTCGCCGGCAACTGCCTGTTGGCCCTGGACACCCTGCCGGTGTTGCGCGATGCAAAAACCAGCGCACCGGCGCACTACCGCCAGGCTGTGCGCATGTTGTCCGCGCGCGGTGCCCGGATCGTCGAACGTAATTAAGCAAAGGACACCACAATATGCCCACTACAATCGCAGATATTTTGAAAGACCCGGCATTCGGTGTTGCCAGCCTCACCGAATCCATTAAGTTGCTGCCGAACATGTACAGCAAAGTCGGTCAGCGCGGCATTTTCACACGCAAAGGGGTCAACACGCGGACTGTTGTTATCGAGTACGCGAATGGCCGGCTCCACTTGCTCGGTCCGAAAGAGCTTGGGGCGCCGGGCAGCCGGTCTGCTCGAAAGGGCCGGAATGTCCGCTCTTTCGTCATCCCTCACATCCCGCATGACGATACGATTCTGGCGTCGGACCTGAGCGGGAGCCGTGGCTTTGGCTCGACCGATCCGGTTGCGGATGTCGCCGCGGTGGTGAATGACCGTCTCCAGGAGATGAAAGCGCGGCATGACTTGACGCAGGAATGGATGATGCTGGGCGCGATCAAAGGCCAAATCTTGGATGGCGACGGCAATCTGCTGTACGACCTGTTCAAGGAGTACGGCATCTCCAAAAAGACCATCGAATTCAAGCTGAGCGATGCGGCATTCGATGTCAAACGCGCCTGCATGAATGTCTCGCGCCACATCGAGAAGAACCTGATGGGCGACCGCTATACCAGCAAGCTGGTCTGGGTAGATGCGGATTTCTTCGATGCCCTGACGGCTCACCCCAAAGTCGAAAAGGCGTTCCAGGGCTGGTCGGCGGCGCAGGAAGCGCTCGGAGGCGATACCCGCAGCGGCTTCAAATTCGGCGGCTTGACCTTCGAAGAATATGTGGGTGAGGTCTCGGACAGCACGGACAAACTCCATCCGCTGATTGATCCGGGTCGTGGGCATGTGGTGCCGCTGGGGACTGTTAACTCGTTCCGCACTTACGATGCGCCAGGCGATTTCATGGAAGCGGTGGGCACGGTCGGTGAGCCGTACTACGCCAAGATCAAAAACACCGATTTTGACCGCGGCGTCGACGTGCACACCCAGTCCAACCCGCTGCCTTTGTGTCTCCGCCCTGAGATGCTGGTAGAACTGGCGCTGAAATAGCGCAGCAGTAGAGAGACGGCGACCGGTGGCGTGCGGTAACACGTCGCCGGCCAGCTGACCTGCAGAAGCACCTGCAAGCCAACCCGGAGGCCGTCACTTTCTGGCCAGAAAGCGAGACCAGTCTACCGGGTTTCAAGAAACTTGCAGCATGAATAAAACCATTGCAGAGGAAATACGGTGCGGATGTTGCCATAAGAAGCTGGCGGAGGGATGGTATGTGGAACTGCGCATCAAGTGCCCTCGGTGCAGCGCCATGAACGCCTTTGTGGCTACATCTCCACGCATGCCAACATCGGCGCGAGATTGCCTCGACTACCGGCGACGACAGCGCAGTAAACCGTAACGCCGGGTATTCGCCCGGCCCAAAGCCCGAGGGCCTCGCGCCCCGACTCCAGCGCCCCTAGAGAGCCACTGGAGCCCAGCATGACGAGCAACCCCATTGTGCCCTGGATCGGTGGCAAACGCCGTCTAGCCAAGCACATCTTGCCCCTGTTCCCCAAACACACCTGTTACGTCGAGCCCTTCTGCGGTGCGGCGGCGCTGTTCTTTTTGAAGGCACCGTCCAAGGCTGAGGTGCTGAATGACATCAACGGCGAGATCGTCAATCTGTACCGAGTCGTCCAGCACCACCTGGAGGAGTTCATCCGGCACTTCAAATGGTCGCTGACCTCCCGGCAAATTTTCAAATGGCTGCAGGCGACACCGACGGAAACGCTGACGGACATCCAGCGGGCGGCCCGATTCTATTACCTGCAGAAAACGGCCTTTGGGGCCAAGGCCGAGAACCAGACCTTTGGCACCATGACCACCAGTGCGCCCCGGCTCAATTTGCTGCGATTGGAAGAGGAGCTGTCCGCGGCCCATCTGAGACTGTCTCGGACCTTGATCGAACACCTGGATTGGAAGAGCTGCATTCAGCGCTATGATCGGCCGCACACCCTGTTTTACGCAGACCCTCCATATTGGCAAACCCAGGGCTATGGCGTGCCCTTCCCATTCGATGAGTATGTGGCACTGGCCGAGATCATGCGTCAGTGCAGGGGGCAGTTTGTGTTGAGCATCAACGATCATCCAGCGATCCGTGAGGTGTTCCAGGACTTCTACCAGGAACGCGTCAGCATTCGCTACACCGTGGGCCAGGGAGCCGCTAGGAAGGAAGCCGGGGAGCTGATTATTCTCAACCGACATTCCAATTGAATGGCTTCAAAATGGGTGCTAGCATTTCGTGCCAAACATTTAAATAGGTCTTGGCACTTTGTTTGGCTCTACTACCAAAAAAAGGAAAATTCATGGGATTTTTTGATAAGTTGGATAGCGTAAAAGAGTATGGGATTTGGTATGCAGCTGCCTTTGTCGCTCTCTATTTCCTGGTGCGCTTTGTGTGCGAAAAAACACTGGACAAGGGGCTAATGACATCAAGCATTGTTCTGGCGCTCGGCCTGCTGGCACATACGTTTATTCCGCATGGTTGGACCATTATGCAAAGCGACAATGTGCCCTGGGCTGTGAGTAGGGTCTATAGCATCGACGACCTTTGGTTCCTGATCAAATTAAAGTTCTACGCCGGTCTGCTGGGAATTGGTGTTGGAGCCATTCTGTGGAACCGGATGGTCCGGGATTGGTAAAGCACTACCGAACCCCTTCCTGACTGTTCCCCCCTTATCATGCCCGCACAATGCGGGCATGACTGCATCTAGCCCCTACATCACCACCCCTGATCTGGAAGCCCGCTTCGGCCGGGACTTCCTGCTCAACGCGACCGATCCGACCAACACCGGTGAAGTGAATACGGCAAAAGTGGAGCGGGCCATCGCCGACGCCACCAGCTTAATCAATAGCTATCTTGGCAAGCGCTATCTGCTGCCGGTGCCGAATGTGCCCGACGCGCTGCAGCGCATTGCCGCCGACCTGGTCCGCTATTTCCTGTTCGACAGCCCCAGCGAAGACATCAGCAAACGTCATGATGCTGCCCAGCGCTGGCTGCGCGACGTGTCCACCGGTGTCGTCTCCCTTGGTCTCCCGGAATCGAAAGCACCGGCCAGCGCCGTCGGCGCGGTGGTCGTAGACGGCCCCCCGCGGCTGTTCACGCGTAAGACCATGGAGGGGTACTGATGCGCCCCAATCACCTGGCACTGGGTGCTCACCTGGTAGCGCGGCTGCGGGCTGAAATCGCAGGCGTTCGAACAATAGAACAACGTGGCGAGATGGACGATTTGTCGAGCGGCAGTCAGATCTCCCCAGCGCTGTACGTGATCTATCAGCGCGACGTGCTGCCGCGTGACAGCCAGTCGGCCGATGCTCAAAACCTCATCCAGCAATACTGGCTGGTGGTGGCCGTGATGCAAGGCAACAACGCCGCCGCATTCGACAAAGCCGGCCAGTTGCTGGCCCAGGTACGCGATGCCTTGTTGGGCTGGTCTCCTGATTTCTCCCATTACGACAAGCTGGAAGCGGCCACGCCGCCGCCGGCGCTGTACCAGGACGGCTTCGGCTATTACCCGCTGCTGTTCACCTCCGACTTTTACGCCTGATGAAAGGAGCCCACATGGCTGGCCATAAGCAAAGCGTCCGCCTCGTCCAGGCCCACAAGAACGCCGGGACCGAGTTGCCGGCAGGCTCGGTGCTGGTCGTCGCGGAATCCACTGCGGAATGGCTGTTCCGCCACGGTATCGCGGAGCCGGACAACGGCCCGGCGACACCGCCGCAACCTACCCAATCCACGCAGGAGAACGAACAATGAGCTACGCCCCGTACCAAGAGACTACCGAAAAACATGTCTACGCCATCAACGGCCAGTTTTTCTGGTCGGTTTACGGCGAAAACAAATTTGTGCCGTTCGCAATGGTCGACAAGGCCGAAATCACGATCAGCGAAGAGACCGAGGAATTGCCCAATGCATTCACGGGCAATGGCAATTTCGAGAAATTCGCCCGAGTAAAGTCCGTCATGGTGGACTTCAACGTCCAGCAGTTTTCCCCGGCAGTCATTGCCGAACTGACCCAGGGGGCATTCGCCACCCGCGAAGCCAAGACGGTGACGGACGAAGTCTGCATCGCTTACAAGGGTTCAGTGATGCGCATTGAGCACGCCGGCGGCAGCGACTACCAGCTCAGCGACAAGGCCGGCACCAAGGTCTATAAGGCCGGCGTTGATTACTTCCCCACCGCGGCAGGCCCGATCCCGACGCCGGGCGGCCAAATTACCGATGGCAGCGAGGTCAAAGTCAGCTACAAGGCCGCCGAGGCCAACGTCGTCGAGTGGCTGTGCGGCAGTCGCAAGGAACGGTCGCTAATGTTCGTGGGCATCAACCGCGCCAGCAACCGCGAAGTGGTGGTCGATCTGTTCCGGGGCAAATTTGGTTTTGCGGATAAAACTGCGCTGCTCGGCAAAGGCTATCGCTCCAGCGGGGTCAAGTTCGAATGCTTCGAAGACCCGCTCCAAGTCGGCGAAAACCGCAGCCGCTGGATTCGCGAAACCCTGCTCAAGTAACCCACCAACGGGCGCGGCCACCGCGCCCTGGAGAGACCCTCATGCGCATTCAAAAAACCCTCAACATCGGCGAACACCAAGTCACGATCCAGGAACTGACCGTCGCCGATATCCGCGGCTTGATGGTGACATCGCTAGTCGGCCAGGCGATTGCCGAAGACAGCGATTTGCAGGCCGACCTGATCCTGCGTAGCACGCTGTTGGCCGACCTGAGTCTGGACGAGCTGGCCGCGATGACCAGTTTGTCGCCAGCTGGGCTCGACAGTTTCAGCCAGTCTGAGCTGCAGCAGCTAGTTGACGCATGCAGGGATCTGAACCCGCTTTTTTTCGGGATGCGAGCGAGGCTCGCGGAAGCAAAGCTGCAGGTGCAAATGGCGACGATAGCCGCGACGCCGTGGCTCGCCAGTTAGACGAGCTGGAGACTCTGCTCGCCCGCGTCATCGCATGCGGGCATCCCGACGCCGGCAGCTATGCCTGGCGTTTTTTCCTGACCGTGATTAACGACCTGAGCAAAGGCGCAAAGGCATGAACGCTAAAGTGCTGGAATACCTGATCCGCGGCAACAGCAACGATTTCGTTGCCGCGGTCGGCAATGCCAAAACCACGCACCAGCAAGCCATCGAGAACATGACGGCCGCCGCGCGGCGGCTGGAGCTGTTCGGCAAGGCGCAGGCCGATGCAAAACAAACCGCAAGCGAGTTTTTCAAACTCAAGAACGAGACGGCCGCGTACCAGACTGCGCTGGCGGCCGCACGCGGGCCGCTGGCCGCCTTCCAGGAAGGCATGACGCAAACACAGACGGCGGCTCGGCAAAGCGCATCGGCTGTTAAACAGCAAAAACTTGAACTGCGCGAACTCCAGGCCGCGCAGCGAGCCGCTGCCCAAGAATACGCGGCGACACGCAAAGAGGCACTCGCCGCCGGCGGCAGCGCAGAGCAGTACGCCGGCGAGTTGGCGCGCACTCGTCGTCAGCTCGACAGCACCACCGCGGCCGTCGAGGCGATGCAGCGCCGCGTCGCCACCTCTGGCAGCGAGTACGCCAACCAGCAGGCGGCGCTGGAGCGTTACCGTGCCGGCCTGGCAAATGCTCAACGTCCGGTCCAGGAACTGGAAGCCCAGGTCCGCAAATCGGAGCTGGCCCAGCAGCGCGCTGGTGCGCAAATGCGCAACCAGGTCACATCGCTGAACGCGATGCGCGACAGCTTGGCCGCCGCCGGCGTCGACACCCGCAACCTGGCCGGCGAGCAGACCGCGCTGAACGGCCGTATCGAAGCGGCCAACAAGGCGCAGCGGCTGGCCGCCGCCGAGCGCACGCTGGGCCTAGTTCAGACCCGTCAGGCCACGATGGCCATTGCTGAACTCGAACGCGCCTATAGGACGATGGCGAGCTCTGGTCGCTACAGCAGCCAGCAATTGGAGCAAGCGGCCGAGCAAGTGAAAAAGAAAATCGTCGAGCTGCAGCGCCAGGCTAGCCAGGGCGTCAATCTGACGCTCAATCAGACGCAGCCCCAGCCCAGCACCAGCGGCGCTGGCGATATGCTGCGGCGGGCCACCGCCGGTGTTGGTGCGGCCGCTATTGTGCATGAGGCCACCCAGCAAACCCTCGCCTACGGCACCGCCATCGCAAAAGTCGGCACACAAATCGACGGCAACCGGCCGTTAATGGCGCAGTTCGATAGCGAGGTGTGCAAGCTGGCCAAGTCGATGGGCGTCGACGCCACCGAAAGCGCAAACGCGCTGGCCGACATCTTCGGCTCACGCGACTTCGACCACCCGGCCGAAGCAATGACGGTGCTGAATAAGGCCACGGTCGCGGCCAAAGGGGGCTTTACCGACGTCGGCACGGCGGTTCAAGTAGGGCTGGGGGTACTGAACGCCTACGGCAAAGAAGTCGGCGACTTGGAGGGCGTCTATGACGTGCTGTTCCAAACCGTCAAAGATGGCGTGACCAACTTCCCCGCATTGGCCCAGGGGCTGGGCCAGGTGGTGCCGACAGCCGTCGCGTCCGGCGTCTCGTTCGAAGAGTTGGGCGCAGCGCTGGCGGTGCTCACCAAAAACGGGGTGCAAACCCCTCAAGCGATTACCTCAATCAACGGCGCAATCGTCCAGTTGGCCGCCCCGACAAAAGAGGCAAAGGAAAAATTACACGCGCTTGGTATTGAGTGGACCTCGCTTGGGGACACCATCCGCCAGATTTCGGAGAAAAACCTAAGCCTGGACGCCGTGCGCTCCATCGTGCCGGACATTGAAGGTGCCCGCGGCGTGCTGACGCTGGCCTCGCACTATGGCGCGCTGACCGACGAAATCGAACGCATGAAGGGCGCGGCAGGCGCAGCGCAAGGGGCGTTCAATATCGTCCAAGAAAGCGATGCCGCGAAAGTTGCCAAGTTCAAGGCGGAGATTAACGACCTGCTCTTGGAGCTGGGCAAGTTGATCGCCCAGGGCCAGCCGGTATTGGCGTTCTTGACGGACCTGTTGCGTGGTTTCAATGACCTGCCAAGTGGCGTTAAGCAGACTGTGTTAGCCATTGGTGGGCTTGCAGCATCCACTGCAATTATTCGAACCCTGGGCGGAGCTATGTTGCCTCTGCCCGGTTTGATGGGCGGCACCGCGGCGCAGGCCACGGCCGCCGCCGCGGCCATGCCTGGCGTCGCCGGAGGCATGGGCCTGGTCGCCGCTGCGGCCAAGGGCTTGGCCATCAATATGGCTCTGCTTGCCTCATTTGGATTTACTCTTTCAAAACTGATGGAGTTGTATCAACTCTGGCGCGAAAACCAAGACATCTCCGCTGCTGTCGAGCAGCGCCAAGCCGCCGCGCAGCAGGCAATCAAAGACTATGCCGCCGATGCCAACCTCAAGAAACTGAGCGCGGACGAGTTGGAGAAGCTGACCGACCGCGAGCGGGAGGAGTACGCCAAGCGCCTGGGCAATGCGCAAAAGTTCTGGCAAAGCAAAGCGTCGCTGGAGTCCGAGAAAAAATGGGACAGCGCGGATGCCTTCGTTGCGGCGCGCCAGCAGCGCGAGTATGCGGCCGCGCAGGAAGACCTGCAGCGCGCCAAGGTGGTAGTCGCAGAGCGCAAAAAGCTGGAAGGTCAGCTGTACACGGCCAAGGCCGAGCTTGAGGCGAAGGAGAAGGAAAGAAGCAAGAAATTCCAGGAAGACAGTACCCGTTCATTTGAGGCCGCGATATCGACCAAGATCAAGGGGCTGCAAAAGCTGACCAGCGAGGAAGAACGCTACGTCGCCCACAGCAACACGCTGCAGCAGGATCAGACCAATGTCGCTATCGATCAAGCCAAAAAGCGGCTTGAGCAGCTCAAGTCGACGTTGCAGAAACAGCTGGATGCAGAGAAAAAAACCGCCGACAAGATCAAGGAACTGAAGGCGGACAAGGAGAGCAGCAATAACGACGTCGCCGGTCGCCTGCGGGCGCTGAAACGTCGCGACATGAGCGAGGGCGACCAGCAGAAAGATATCGGTAGCGAAGCCGAGGAAAAGCTCAACGAAAGCCGGCGCGCGCGCAACAGCGGCAATTTCGCAGAGGCCAAACGCCTGGCGCAGGCAGCAATGAGCCTGGGCGAGCAGATCAAGGACAGCAAGCGCGCTGTCGAGCTGGCGGAACAAGCCGCCAACCAGCTGAACCGCTCCCAAGACGCTGAGATCGAGGAGCAACAAAAGCTGCAGCAAAAGCAGCAGGCCGATGCCAAGGCGACCGAGCAGCAAGCGGTCGACGCGCAGAAGCAAATCGACACGTTGACGCAGAAGCTGTCCGAATTGGTGGGCAAGGAAACCAGGCTCAAAGTCGATACCGACATTGAGGCCGGCAAGACCAAGATTGCCGAAATCCAAGCCAAGCTGGACGCGCTGAAAGACAAAACCGTCACCGTCACGGTGGCGCAGGCCGGCACTGCCGCCTTGCCCGCGGCCGCCGCCGGCGACATCCAGAAAAACGCAGAAGGCGGCCACATCCGGGGGCCGGGCACCGGCACCTCGGACAGCATTTTGTCCTGGTTGTCCGACGGCGAATTCGTACTCAGATCGGCGGCGGTGTCGCACTACGGCGTGGACCTGCTGCACGCGCTCAATCAGATGCGCCTTCCGAAATTTGCCCAGGGCGGGCTGGCCGGCCGCATGCCGGCATTGCCGAACCTGCGTCCGTTGACCTCCTTGCCCAGCCTGCCGCCGCTGGCATCGTTGCCGGCCCCGCGCACGGCCGAGGCCGTTAGCAAAAACCTGGGCTCGCTGGACCTGGTCGCCGGCGGCCGCAGGCTGACCGTCCAGGGCGACCCCGACGCGATGGCCGATTTCAAGCGCGAGTTTCTGCGCCTTAACCTGAAGAATGCCTAATGAACTACGCCCCCTCATTGATCATCGGCGGCCGCGTACTGAGCCTTGAAGCCAGGCTGCAAGCGTTTACCCAGCAGTACGAGACTTTGGCGGCGCGCAGCATCCTGCGCAGTGCCAACGGTAGCGCGCACATCCAGCAACGCTGGAGCCGGCTGAAAACCACGTTGTCCGGCTCCGGCTGGGTGCCGGCCGGCCTGGCAAACCTGCCCACCGCCGAACCGCTGGAGCTGCATTGTGCCGCGGCGCGCACACTGCAGGCGGCCGGCCCGCAGATCGGCTTGCCGGCGTTCCGCACCGACATCCCGCCAGTCGGCTACGCATTGCGCCAAGGCTATCGAGTACCGGTGCAAACGAGCGTGCAAAACGGCATCGCGCTGCTGACGCTGCTAGCAGGCGCGGACGCTTATGAGGTGGCTTTCTGGCCGATTTTGAACGTGTTCGCCGAGTACCAGGACAGCGGCGACATGCGCAACAGCAGCTACTCCTGGTCGTTGAGCTGCGAGGAGATATAGCAATGCTCATTTACTGGAATGATCTGATTGCCGACCTGCCGACGGGGCTGGAGCCTATGAAGTTGGCGAACCCGGACGATCTGATGCGCCGCGTTTTTGGCATGACGCTGCTGCCGATAGATAAGCGCAACGCTAAAACGGTGATTTGTATTCGAGCCAACGACGGCAGCAAAGCTGAGGTGGTGCATGCCGATTTCCAGGAATTCAACGTGATCAGGGCAGCGGAACCGGTGCGGGTCGGTGACGAGATGCAGCAAACCCAGCACAACTGGGATGGCGTCCCGTGCAAAGCATTTGTCACCCAATCGGCGGCTAGCGCGGCGGGCACGTTGATCAAGCGCCCGAAAGAGGCATTCGAGGCTGAAGCGCTACCAATAGCGCCAGCGGTGCTGTTCGACCTGAGCGCACTGCCGGCCGGCACCGAATGCTATGTGTATGCGCCGGGCACCAAAGCCTTGGCGTGGCCGCGCTGTACCTTTGTCGTCGCCAACAATAGCGCCAATGTACTGACCTTGCTGAACGATGGCGGCACGATCAAAAAAATGGACGGGAGTCCGGTTGTGCCGCCGCAGATGGGGCCGGGTCAAACCAGGGCCTGGTATCTCGACATGCTGGTGCATGTTCCTGCGATGTGGGGCGATACCAGCCAAGCGCCGGCCGCCTATGTCCTCAATGAGTTGCGCCTGCCATGATTCTTGCGCCACTTGCCCGTGTCCCGCTCACTGCGCTGGCCAGCGCTGACGCGCCGCCGCCGGCCGGCGAGGCCCTGACGCTGCCGTTGCTGTTCATCGCCGGCCGCAGTGGCGCGCCGCGGCTGGGCCTCAGCTTG
Organism: Chromobacterium sp. Beijing; assembly: GCF_021496765.1. Lineage (NCBI taxonomy): Bacteria > Pseudomonadati > Pseudomonadota > Betaproteobacteria > Neisseriales > Chromobacteriaceae > Chromobacterium > Chromobacterium sp. Beijing. Next base: position 766,446 of record NZ_CP053750.1, on the reverse strand, counting down.
CTGGCCACGGGCAGCGCCGAACATGCCGGCATTTGGGACGTGCGGGTGAAGCTGGGAGATGCGGACGTATCGGCCTGGGTCACGGGAACGATCCGCACCGAAGCGGAGGAAGGCGCGGCGCGTATCGCCGAGCTGCAGCTGTTGCCGGGCGGGCCGTATTCGCTGGCCAGCGTTAGCGGCCGCGCCGTGCAGATCGACCTGCAATGCCAGCCAGATGGGGTTTGGCATCGGCGTTTTACCGGCGTCGTCGAGTTGCCGGAACTTGAAGTCGGCAGCAAGTTGTTGACCCTGCATGCAACCGATGCGCGCAACGATACCCTCGCCACCAAGACCCGCCAGCAGCTCGCCACGCTGTTGGGCGGTTCCTGGTCGGATACCGTGTTCAGCGCCGACGCGGACTCATTGCGTTACGCAGAAGACCGGTTGTCCACGCTGCAGGCCAGCTACGACCTGGACGTCTACCGCCAGCCGCGTCTGACGGCCTGGCGCGCTACTCCGCCGACGCTGCGTTTTGACGCCGGCATCATTCTGGACGGCTCGTTGCGGCTGCAGACCAACCGGCTCAGCGAGCTGGTGAATACGGTGGTGTCCAGCTTCGAATTCCGCTACCCGCGACTTATTGAACAGCAACACACATTCACATGGAGCAACGACCAGCCGCTGCGCGAGTTTTTTGCGAACAAATTCCGCTTCCCGGAAAAGACCACGGTAGAAAGCGCGGCCGGCGGCGTCAGCGGCTGGGGCATGTTGTCCGCACGATTCGATCCCGCGCCGCCGTCGCAGACCTGGCAGGAAAATGGCGTGGTCTACAACTGGAAAAACCCGTTTACCGACCAGCCGGACGCCGATCCGTATTGCAGCCGCGCCCAGGTCGCGATGGCCTGGCGTGGTGCGCAAGACGTCATGGAGAAATGGACGGTCACGGTAACGGCTCCGGACTCGGTCGCGGTGCACGGCGTGCGTAAACAAGACGGCCAGCACGGCCAACTCGCAGTTGAAACCGACACCTCGGCATGGGAAAACCGTCAGGGCCTGGCCGCCGGTGATCTCGACCAGTTGCCCAGCCAAGGGCGCGCCGAAGCCAACGCCGGCATTCGCACGCTGCAAGCGGTGGCGGCCGCTCAGATCGCGGCCAGCCACCGCAACACCCGGCTCACGTTTCAGATGCCTGCGCACTCGACGCTGGACGTCTGCCACAGCATCGCGGTTGAGCATCCGCATGCATCGGGTACTGGCAAGGTGCAGCGCCTGGTCGAGACCCTGGACACCGGCAACGGGCAAGCCACGGTGGAAGTAACGATGGTGCTATCCACTGCGTTGGTGGTGGGCACGGTGCCGGCGACACCGCTGCCGGCTCCGCCGACGCCCCCCAAGCCTCCGCCGCCAGCGGCAACCAGTGCCGGCGGTATCACGGTGCTGGACAAATCCAGCATGGCCACGCTGCAGCACGACGGGTTTCTCGGATTCAGCGATGAACCCAGCACCGACGGCGCACAGCGGCCATCCGAGTTTCGCATCAGCGCCCCGGAGGTGCCGGCGGCGCTGCGCGACCCGGTCGAGGTCGCGCAAAAGTTGGAGCACAAGCTGGCGCTGCCTGCTGATCCGCTCATTCTCAACCCGTAATTGGGAGGCCGCATATGGCAATCACTCTGCAATTTTTTGACGACGCGGCGCTGACCTTGCCTTTGTCGCAGCTGGCGATGCGGCTGGAAAGCGGCCAGCAGGTCCGCCGCTGTGTCTACCTGGGCTCCCTCCGCGCCGAGGCCGTATTTACGCCGGCACGCGCGCCGCTGACGCTGACCGTGGCCGCGGACAACGGCCAGCAGTTGCCCGGCGAATGGCGGCTGGCGCATAACGAGGCCGACCTTGCCAGCGCTGCGCCCGGCCAGGCACTGGAGTTGGCGACGCCGCTGCTGGGCGGTGCAGACAACGCAAGACCGATCTGGCTGCAATGGAACTATGCCGGCAGCGCCGGCGCATGGCAGCAGTTTGGCTTGCAACTGGGCGAGGTGATCGAAGCATGAGGAACGATGAAGCCAAACGTATTGCCGACACGTTGGGGCAGACCCAGCGCAAAACCGTCAGCAAATCCCCGTTGCCGCCGCCAGCGTCCAAGGGGGCGTTGCCTGGCAAAACCGGCGTCGGCCGCAGCGGCGCTGCCAGCTTGCCGGCGACGGGTGCGATTGCCGGGCCGCTGGTCGAAAAAGACGCGTCGCTGCGTCAGTACCACCCGGAAACGAACATGACAACCAGCGACGGCCTGTTCGTCATCCGCGTCCAGCCGATCAAGCAAGTTACGCTGACCGATGCCAAAGGCCAAAAGGTGGTGATGGAGTATGCTGCGCCGTGAAACTTGATACCCGTTCACCGTTGCCGGCCGCCCGGCCGACCCAGGCCGGCCATCCTTACCATGGGCTGGTAAAGGACGGTGGCCTGACGCTGCCTAACGGCCAGGTCATCAACTATAGCGTCACCGGAATTTCTACCATCCTGAAGGTTCCCGGCTGGGATCGGCCGGAACAGTATGACCCGACAACAGGCCACCGCTGGCTGCCTTACGCGATTTATCAGCGAGCGGCCTTCTTTAGCGGCTGCTATTTGTACGGGCGGTTTAGCAACAACTGCGATTGGTTGGTTGCATTCGGCCCGGCTGACGTCTGGACCGTTGAAATCACCGCGGCCGGGCTGACGTTGGATTGTCTTAACCGCAAGGCCAAGCGGGTTTTTGCGCTGAATTGGGGACCAGTAGCCGACGCTTTCAAACCAAACGGGGGCTGGAAGTGGAGCCTCGCCACGGTATCCACCAGCGGCAACGCCGCAGTGCTGTCATTCGAGGGAAAGCTTTCCATCAATGCCGTGACACTGCGACTCACCCCGACTGGCGCGAGCATTAGTTTCAATGAGCGCATGTCCTTTGGGGCGCGGTCTGGTTACTACTATGAGCGGCGGCTGAAAGTAGCGGCATACCCATACGGCAGCGAAGTCGTTCCTGTCTTTTGCGAATCGGTGATGTTGTCTTCTACTACAGAGGAGATTCCCGAAGTGCCAGGCGTTGAAGGAGCGAAGACTCGTTACACCGCATTGTTTGAGTGGAAGATCGGGCCGGTCAAGTTGGGCCAGTTTTGGGTTGAGCATATTGATCGTGGTCCATTGGCCGGCATGGTTAATACCAAGACTTTGCAGATTCAATCTGGCGCCCTTCAAGCCCCTAATTTTTTGTGGAGCCAAGACATTCTGTTCGAGGTCGTTGGCGATGGGTTTGTGACGGTTGCGTCCCGGATCGGGCTTGAGCTTGTTACTTACGGCGTTGTCGACCTTGTCGCGGGAACCGGTACTTTGTGGCCAGCGGGGGCAACGCACGTAGCTGTTCACCCTGTCACCAGGCAAATCGTGTTCAATTCTGGGCCGGTTTGCTTTGCCTGAGGGGTGCCGAAGGACTTCCCCCCTGTGTGAGGGCCGAGCGTTCGGGACAATGGCCGCATCGTCCAGTACCACGGCCTCGTGATCATGCATCCCTACATCCGTAAAGACCCGCTCCAGATTGTTCAGGGCTGTTCATTCGAACAGAGCTGGGCCTGGACCGCCGGCGGTCAGCCGGTCGATCTGACTGGCGCACGTTTCGAGCTCGTCACAAAGGGGAGCGCAAGCGACAGCCTGGTGCTGATCTTCCTGAGTACGGAAAACGGCGGCATCTCGGTTCAGGGCAACACCATCACGCTGAAAATCACCGCGGAGCAAACCAAAACTTACGACTGGCGCGCAGCGGTGTTCGACCTTCGTGTTACATGGCCCAGCGGGCGCATTGACTTGTTCATGGGCGGCAAATTCGAAGTACGGCCGGGCGTGATGGCGCAATGACCCTATCGGAACTCGTTGAACTGATGCCGCAGCCTCAAGTTGAACGTATCGAAACACCCGTCATTCAGCGAGAGCTGATCATTGAATCAGGCAAACAAGGACCGCCCGGTCCAGGCATCGATAGCTTCGACGTCGATCTAGTGCTGCTGTACCAGATATCAAAACTATAGGGAGCATCCATGACACTGCAAGCACGCCTCACCCAACTGATTCAATCTGTCGGCGGCGATATCAAGACCCTGACCTCGGCGCAGGGCAACTTGGCGGCGTTGAACACAACGCAGAAGGCAAGCCTCGTCGGTGCAATCAACGAGATTCTCGACCTGGCGACCGGCCGCAGCGCGGTCATCGACGATACGGCTGCGGCAACGGGCAAAACCTACTCATCGTCGATGATCTTGCAGTTGCTCGCTGATCTGAAAAATCAGATTCTCGGAGGCGCAAGTTCGGCTTTTGACACCCTGCTTGAAATCGAACAGAAGTTAGGGGCCGGCGATGGTGCAACTGCAGGGCTATTGACTGCAGTTAATCACCGGGTCAGCTATGCCGATGCCCAGCCGCTGACAGCGGCGCAGAAAGCCCAGGCCTGCGCCAATATCGGGATCGGCGACCCTGAGACCGATTTCGTCGCCATCTATAACGCCAGCAAAGCGTGATGTTGATAGACCGGATTGCCGCTGGTTTTGTCGCGGTTGGGCGAGACATCAAGGCCGCGCTGGCGCTGGGGCAGATCGGCTATTTTGCAGCACCTGCCCGACCGTGTGGCTGGCTGCTGGCCAATGGGGCCGAACTCTCCCGCACTCGATACAGCGGCTTGTTCCAGCTGCTCGGCACTGCCTTTGGCGATGGAGATGGTTCCAACACCTTCAACCTGCCGGCCTTGCCGGCTCCTGTTGGGGTGTGGGCTTGCATCTACATAGGCGGCCAGGTCAACCCGCGCACGGTCACGCTGTACGCGTTTCACCCTGTTACCGGCGAGTATCAGGGCAGTCGTCCCGCCGATGTCTCCCTCGTTGACGCTGACGAGGTGGTCTTGCGGCCGCCATTCACCACGGATCAAGCGCCGCCGGCCGGCGAGCGGCAGACCGCAATCATGCTGAACGGGCAATGGGTGCTGGTGCCAGATTATCGGCAAGTCATGCTGTGGGGCACGCAAACCGGCGCGCACGTCAGCGCACAGTTGGGGCAATCACTGGCGACAATTGGCGCAACGGATAAGCCGCCGCCGGCATTTGGAGTGTGGAACGGGCAGGATTGGGTGATAGATCAAGATGCCCGCACCGCCGCAGATGCGGAGGCGGCCAAGCCCGAGTTTCGCTATCTGGACGACTCAACCCGCAGAGCGGCTCTAACTCAACAGGCCCAACAAGATGCCCGTGCCCGACTGCTGGCCGCGTATGTTGCCCGCAAACCGCTAGAGGATGCCGTTAAAGCAGGCGCTGCAACGGCCTATGAACAGGAGCTGTTGGCCGCGTGGAAGCGCTACTGCAACATGCTGGCCAAACTGTCGCAGCAGCCAGGCTATCCAGCGTTGATTGATTGGCCGCAACCGCCCTATGATTTGCGGGCGGAATTGCACTAGATCGCGGGGGCGTCGGTGTAAAAGTGCGCGCAAAGCGATGCAAAGTTACCCGCGCCGTTACACAAAAGATCGTGAACAGGCTCTTAGAGCCTCCCCGTCCGGCTGCCCTGCCTTGACCCTCCCCGCCCCGTCGGCGACAATCCCCGGGCGCCGCTCTCATTAGCGGCGCCGGGATTGGCGTCCCGCCCTGTACACAACGGACTCGCACCTCATCTGGGTGCGGTCCTGCTTTACCATGGCTATGCCACTTGGCAGGTGCATGGTGGGAGAGTGTCATGCACTCGCCGGTTTGTGTACACGGTAACGCCAATCCTGCCACGCGCCTGCCCAATACCTCGCTTTTCAGGCAGGCGGTTTATCTTGTGTCACAGCAGGAGAAACAGCATGTCCCCTATCCTACCCCGCCGCCGCCGCTACAAGCTGGCCGCCATCGAACAGCAGGAAACCCTGCTCCCCTTCGTCCGCTACATCCCGGAGCGCGACTATCCGCATTACTGGCAGATGCCGGAAGCCGACGATGACTTCGACGCCATGTGCGCCTACGGCCGCGAATGCGCGGCTCACCTGCTGCAATGGCTGAAGGATAATCGTTATTACGTGGGCTACGGCCTGCTAAGCCGGGTGGCGCGAGACATCGACTTCAACGCGCGTGAGCAGCGCGGCTACTGGATTGGCTTTTTCAATTATCTGGAGCAGATGCTGTTCTTGGGCGCGCAGCAAGTGAAGGTTTACCGCCACGTGGACAGCCTGCATCAGATGCATGCCGGCAAGAGCAGGCGCAGGCAGTTAGAAGAACGCTTCGGCCGCTTCGGCCTCTAGCACGGCGGGCGGCGATTCCGCCCTCGGACGGAGCCCGCCCTGTATTCCATACGCAGGCGGAGCCTTGCTTGGGTTCCGCCTCGCCTCCCGGCGAGGCGCTTCAGGCGCTTGGCGCGCCGCCCAACACCTTGTAAACATCCGCCAGGTTTTTCAATTGCTCCTGACGCAGCCGGATCAGCGCGGACTCGCTGCCGCGCCGCGCCTTGGCCGCGTCCAGCCAGGTTTGCACGTCAACCGCCCCGGCGCGGTAGCGGCTTTCCGCCAGTTGTTCGCTGCGCCGGTTCAAGGCCAGCGCGTCGGCTTGCAAGCGAGCGGAGCCTTGCAGCCGCTGGCGCGCGCTCAGCGCGTTGTCCACCTCTTGATAAGCGCTGTACAAGGTCTTGCGGAAACTGACGGTTTCCAGCTCGTAATCGGCCTGGCTGCTCTTCAATTGCAGGCCTTGCTTGCGCCACTCCAGAAAGGGCAAGGACAGGGACGCGCCCAGCGTCAGCAGCGGGTTTTGCACCAGGCTGCTCAGCGCGCCGCTGCTGGAGCCCAGCGAACCGGTCAGTTTCAGCGCCGGGAAGAAGGCCGCGCGCTCCTGGTCCACCTTGGCCAGTTTGCCGCGCAAGCGCGCTTCCGCGGCCATCAGATCCGGCCGCCGCTCCAACAGGCTGCTGGGCAGGCCGGCGTTTATCGCCGGCAAGGCCGGCTCCAGCGGCAGCGCGGCGATAGCCGGCAGCGCCGCGCCGGACGGGCGGTCCAGCAATAGCGCCAAAGCGTTTTCCTTTTGCCCGCGCTCGTCGGCCAGCCCCAATAAGTCCGCCTGTTGACTCAGCACCGCGCTGCGCGCCTGGGTGACGTCCTGTTCGCTCGTCGCGCCGGCGCGCCATTTGGCTTCCGCCAGCGCCTGGATGCGGCGCAGGTCCGCCAGATCCGCCTGCCCCAGCGTCTGCCGCGCCTTCAGCGCGGCGATGTCCCAGTACAGGCCGGCGGCGGCGCTGTCCGACAACAGGCGGGCCGCGGCTTCGTCATAGGCGCTGGCGCGGAACTCCTGATCCGCCGCGCGCAAGCGCGCGTCCACCCGCCCCCACAGGTCCAGCTCGTAACTGGTGTTCAAGCTGCCGCCGCTGCTGCGGCTCCAGGCCGAGGACTCTCCCAGCGTGCGCTTGGTCCCGGCATTGATGTCGCCGCTCAAGGAGGGCAAGGCGTCGCTGCGCTCCAAACCTGCCGCGAGCTGGGCCTTGCGCAGCTTGAGCAGGGCGATGCCCAGATCCGGGTTGCGGCTGCGCGCCTGCTCCAGCACCGCCAGCAAGCCGGCGTCGTCGAAGCCTTGCCACCAGCGCTCGCGGCTCATGTCCGCCTGGGCGTGGGACGGGGCGCCGCGCCATTGCGCCGGTACATCCAGCGCCTGGCGCTGATACGCCGTGCTCTGGCAGCCGGCCAGCAAGAGGGCCAGGCCCAAAACAGTGAGATTGGATTTCCAAAGCGTCAAACACTTACTCCCGCGCCAAGGCGTCAATCGGATTCAAACGCGCCGCGCTGCGCGCCGGCAGATAGCCGAACACCACGCCGATGGCGGTGGAACACGCCACCGCCAGGAGGATGGCCTTCAGCGACAGGGCCATTTTCCACTTGCTGACCAAGAGCGCGAACACAAAGCTGATGCCGTAGGACAGGCCGATGCCGATGGCCCCGCCCACCAGGCAGACCAGCACCGCCTCGGTCAGAAATTGCTGCAAGACGTCGGACTGGCGCGCGCCCACCGCCATGCGGATGCCGATTTCACGGGTGCGCTCGGTCACCGACACCAGCATGATGTTCATCACGCCGATGCCGCCCACCACCAGTGAAATCACCGCGATCAGGGTCAGCAGCAGGGCCAGGGTGCGACTGGTGTTTTCCACCGTTTTCAGCACCTCGTCCATATTGAAGGTGAAGAAGTCCTTGCCGCCATGGCGCAAGGTCAACAGCTGGCTGATCCCCTTCTCGGCCAGCGCGGTGGGCTGGCCTTCCTGGATGCGCACCACCATGTAATCGAAATAAGCCTGGCCGAACAGCCGGCTGCCGGCGGTGCTGTAGGGCATCCACATTTGCAGCGATTTCCCGCCGCCGTTGTCCTTGGTTTCCACCACGCCGATCACGGTGGCCGGCACGCTGCCCACCAGCACCACTTGGCCGATGGCGTCCGCGTCGGCGAACAGTTTGCGGCGGGCGTTGTTGTCTATCACCACCACCTGGCGCTGCATGCGCACGTCGTCGCGGCTGAAACCCAGGCCGGCAACCACTTTCAAGCCGCGCACGCGCAAATACGTGCTGTCCACGCCGGACACCGAGGCGTTGACGTCGACATTGCGGTAGCGGATGCGCAGGCTGTTGCTGGTGACCGGCGACACGCTGTCCACATAGGGTTCCTCGGCCAGCGCGGCCAGATCGCCGGGCAAGAAGGTACGCACGCCGTCGGCCTTGTCGTCGCCCCAGTCCTTGCCGCGGTACACGGTGATGGTGTTGGTGCCGATGGAGCGGATGTCGTTCAGCACGTAATTGCGCGCGCCCTCGCCCACCGCGATGATGGACACCACCGAGGTGATGCCGATGATGATGCCCAGCATGGTGAGCACGGTGCGCAGCCGGTTGGCCAGCATGGCGAGCATGGCCATCTTGAAGGCTTCGCTCATGCGTTCGCGCCAGGCCGGGCCGGGCTTGGGCCGGCGCGGCTCGCGCGCGTCCACAACCGGACGCGGCGCGTCGGCGGCGCTGTCGCGCAGGATCTCGCCGTCGCGGATCTCGATGATGCGTTCGGTCTGCGCGGCGATGGACGGGTCGTGGGTGACGATGATGATGGTGTGACCGGCGGCGTGCAGTTCCTTGAGGATGGCCATCACTTCTTCGCCGCTGTGGCTGTCCAAGGCGCCGGTGGGTTCGTCGGCCAGGATGATGTCGCCGCCGTTCATCAGCGCCCGGGCGATGGACACGCGCTGCTGCTGGCCGCCGGACAGCTGGCCCGGGCGGTAGTCTTCCTTGCCGGCCAGGCCCAGCCGCGCCAGCAGCTGGCGCGCGCGTTCGCGCCGCGCTTCCTGGCTCATGCCGGCGTACACCGCCGGCATCGCCACATTGTCGATGGCGCTCAGATGCGGCAACAGGTGGTAGCGCTGAAAGATGAAACCGAAATGCTCGCGCCGCAGCGTGGCCAGCTGGTCCTTGTCCAGCGCGCCCACGTCGCGCCCGCCCACCTGGTAATGACCGGCCGAGGGCTGATCCAGGCAGCCCAGGATGTTCATCAGCGTGGACTTGCCGGAACCGGAGGCGCCGATGATGGCCACCATCTCGCCGGCGCGGATGTCCAGGCTGACCTCCTTGAGCACCGCCACTTCTTCATCGCCGGACGGAAACCGGCGCCACACTCCGGACAGCGTCAGGCTGGCTCCGCTCATGCGCTCACCATCACGCTGCCGCTGGGTTCTTCTTCCTTGCCGCCGGCTTCGCTGGTCACCACTTTCTCGCCGGCTTTCAAACCATCCAGGATCTGCACACGGGTGGCAGTCTTCAGGCCGATGCGCACTTGGCGCTCATGCAGCTGGCCGTCCTTGCCCTGCACCTTGACGCTGTGGCGTCCATCCTTGCCGGCCGCACCCAGCGCGCTCAGCGGAATATTCAAGGCCTGCTTGGACTCCGCCAGCACGATGCTGATCTGCGCGGTCATGTCCACGCGCAGCTTGCCGTCCATGTTCTTCACATCGAACAGCGCCTTGTAGAAGTTGGCGTTGTTGATTTTTTCCGGCGTCGGCAAGATGGCGCGCAGCTTGCCGCGGATGGGCCGGTCCGGCGCCCCCAACACGGTGAAATACACCGGCAGCCCGGCCTTGACGCGAATCACGTCGGCCTCGGCCACCTGGGCGTGCACCGTCATCGTGCTCAGGTCCGCCAGTTTCAGGATCACCGGCACCGTCTGGCTGGCGATCACGGTCTGACCCTGCTGGGTGACGATTTCGATCACCTCGCCGTCCATCGGCGCGGTGATGCGGGTATAGCCCAGCGTGGTGCGGTTCTTGTCGATCTGGAAACGGTTCTGGCGAATCTGCGCCTGCAAGTCGTCCAGCTCCGCCGTCTGGCTCTGATAGGCGGTTTCCGCCGCCAGCAGGTCTTTTTGCGAGGTGGAGCCCTCGCTCATCATCTGCTTCTGGCGCGCCAGCTCGCGCTCGGCCTGGCGCAGCGTGGCCTGCTTGCTGCGCAGCTGAGCCACGCGGGACTCCAGTTGCGCCTCGGAAACCTTCAAATCGTTGAGGCTGTTTTCCGGATCGATCTCGGCCAAGAGCTCGCCCTTGCCGACTCGGTCGCCGGCCGCCACCTTCAGGATTTTCAACTGTCCGCTGGCCTGGGCGCCCACGTCCACTTGCCGCAGCGGCTTCAGCACGCCGCTGGCCAGCACCACGTCCTCCAGATCGGCGCGGGTCACCTCCGCGGTCAGCACCTGCGGCGCCGGCTTGGGCGCCAGCCACAGCCAAAGCCCCCAGGCGGCCAGCGCCAGGACGGCCAGCAGCGCAATGCCGTTGCGCCACGGCCGCCGGCCCAGATTGACGCGGCGGCGTCCTTGCAAGGAGCCGATCAAATACAGGGGGAGCAAAAGCTTACGAATCCAACGCTTCCAAAATGTCATGTGGCGAGAAACCAAAGCGGAAATGAGGAAAACATCTTAGGACCGCGGGCAACGGGCATTGGTTGCACCCCGCGTCGACAATACGCATTTGACATACATCGCGCCAAGGCGGTCCGCCGGCTATAAGGGCGGCGTCAGCCCGCGCGCCAAATAGCTTTCCCGCAGATGGCGGCGCAGGCATTCCGGGCACAGGCAATCGCCGTGGCCATAGGGCAAGGGCAGCACCTGCGGCAGCTCCGCGCACCAACAAGCGCCGTTGTCGCCGCCCTCTCCGCAACGGAAGGCCGCGCCGCAACGCTCGCAGCGCTTGTCTTTGACCTTGGGCCGCAAGCCGATCAGCCGCTGCCACACCGCGCGCTTTTGTTCGTCGTCGAAGCCGGACCAGCCGGCGATCTCGTCCAAGGTGCGCAGGCAGCCCAGGCAATAGGCGCCGCCCTCGTCGAGACGGCAGAGGCCGACGCAGGGCGAGGCGGGCGCGGGATACGCCTTTGTCATCAAAAATCCATCTTATGTCGCGAAATCAGTCCGCTATTTTAGCGCAAAGCCGCCGCCTACACGCCGCCGGGCTTGACGCTGATCGGCGTATGCACCAAAAATGGGCTGCCGCCTTATTCCTGAGGCGAATATCCAAATAGATTAAAGCTAAATAGACAAAGAGAAATCAGGAGAAATTCATGAAAACGCATCTTAGCCTCATCGCCTGCGCCGCGCTGGCCCTGACCGCCTGCGGCAAATCCGAACAAAGCGCCGGCAGCGCGCCGGCCGAAGCCGGCGCGGTCGTGGTGAAAATCGGCTCCGCCAACCCGCTGACCGGGCCTTTTGCCCACTGGGGCCGCGACGCGGACAACGGCGTCAAGCTGGCGGTGGCAGAAGCCAATGCCGAAAAGCTGACTCTGGACGGCAAGCCCGTCACTTTCGAAGTGGTGTCCGAGGACGACCAGGCCGATCCCAAAACCGCCGCCCAGGTGGCGCAACGCCTGGTGGACGGCAAGGTGGCCGGCATCATCGGCCATCTCACCTCCGGCGCGGCCATTCCCGCTTCGCGGATTTACTCTCAGGCCGGCATTCCGATGATCGCCGCCTCGGTGACCAGCCCCAGCTTCACCCAGCAGGGCTTCAAGAACACCTTCCGCATCATCGCCAACGACCGCCAGCAAGGCGAGGCGCTGGCCAAGTACGCGATCGAAACGCTGAAGGCCGGCCGCATCGCCATCGTCGACGACCGCACCACTTACGGCCAGGGCCTGGCCGACGATTTCGCCAAGGCGGTGGAAGCGGCCGGCGGCAAGGTGGTCAAGCGCGAGTTCACCAGCAATAGCGCCACGGATTTCATGGCCATCCTCACCTCGATCAAGGGGGCGAAGCCGGACCTGCTGTTCTACGGCGGCATGGACGCCCAGGCGGCGCCCATGGTCAAGCAGATGAACAAGCTGGGCCTGAAGGCCGCCTTCATGGGCGCGGACGGCATCAATACGCCCGAGTTCTCCAAACTGGGCGGCGACAGCGCGGAAAGCAGCTACGCCTCCAGCGCCGGCGCGCAAAAAGACAAGATGCCGGGCTTCGCGGACTTCAACGGCAAGTACAAGCAGCAATTCAACGCCGACATCCAGGCCTACGCGCCCTACACCTATGACGCCGCGCGGGTGATGATCGCCGCGATGAAGCGCGCCGGCTCCTCCGATCCGGCCAAATACCTGGGCGAACTGCCCAAGACCGACTTCAAGGGCGTGACCGGCGAGATCCGCTTTGACGACAAGGGCGACATCCAGCACGGCACCGTGTCGCTGTATCAATTGCGCAAAGGACAGTGGGTCGGCCTGTAAACACCGGCGTTCCCGCCTCGTCTCCACACCCCGGCCTATGCCGGGGTTTTTGTTTTTTGCGGCGGCGCTCCAAAAAAATATGGCGCCATATTAAATAAATGGCTATAACTATTTATTCACAAACTAACATAAGGAGAGGATATGGGACTACTCGTTTCCCTATTGGCCGGCGGCCTGATCGGCTGGCTCGCCGGCAAGGTCATGGGCGTCAGCGAAGGCGTGATCGCCAACATCATCATCGGCATCATTGGTTCGGCCTTGGGACATTGGCTGTTTGGCCGGCTGCTGGGCATCTCTTCCGCCTCGGCCGCCGGTTCCTTCTCCCTGCCCGGCCTGGCCTTCGGCATTGCCGGCGCCGCCATCCTGATTTTCCTGCTGAAGAAGATCGGCCTCTTGCGTTGATCGGGCAAAGAAAAAGGCGACGCTGAACGCGTCGCCTTGTCGCCTGCTGCCGAACCGGCTTATTTGGCTGCGGAAGCGTCCTTGGACGCGGCGGCGCCGCCCACGGTTTCCAGCACTTTCCACTCGCCGTTCACCACTTTGTAGACGGTGATGCCGCCGTCTTTCAGATCGCCCTTGGCGTCGTAGGTCCAGCTGCCGGAGGTCACGCCGGAGTGGGTGATCTTGGCCAGCACCGGCAGGTAGGCTTTGGGATCGGTGGAGTTGGCGTCTTTCATCGCCTGGATCAGCGCGCGGGTGGCGTCGTAGCCGTACGGCGAATAGGTGGCCACGTCCATCTTGAAGCGCGCCTTGTAGCGGCTCTCGTAGTCCTTGCCCTTGGGCATTTGATCCAGCGGCAGGCCGGCCAGCGAGGCGATGGTGCCGTCGGCTTCCTTGCCCGCCAGTTGCAGGAAGGTCGGGGTCTTGGTCATCTCGCCGGAAATCAGCGGAGCGGTCAGACCCAGGCGCTTCATCTGCTTGGCCATCGGCGCGGATTGCGCGTCGGCGCCGCCGTAGAACACCACGTCCGGCGCGGCGGCCTTGATCGAGGTGAGGATGGCGGCGAAGTCGGTGGCCTTGTCATTGGTGAATTCGCGCTTGACCACATTGCCGCCGGCGGCCTTGGCGGCCTTCTCGAACTCGTCGGCCAGGCCCTGACCGTAAGCGGTGCGGTCGTCCACGATCACCACTTTCTTGGCGCCCAGTTTTTCCACCACGAACTTGCCCATCACCGAGCCTTGCTGGGTGTCGGAAGTCATCGAGCGGAAGGTGTTCTTGAAGCCCTGCGCGGTGAAGGCCGGCGAGGTGGCCATGGCGATCATCGGAATGCCGGCGTCGGAATAGATCTTGGAGGCCGGGATGGAGGTGCCGGAGTTGAAGTGGCCGATGATGCCGTTCACTTTCTCGTCGACGAATTTCTGCGCCAGCTGAGTGGCGGTTTTCGGGTCGGCCTGGTCGTCCTGAGCTTCCAGTTCAAAGCTCACCGGCTTGCCGCCGATGGTGGGCTTCTCGGCGTTGGCGTCTTCAATCGCCAGGGTCACGCCGTTTTTGTATTCTTCGCCGTAGTGGGCTTGCGGACCGGTCAGGGGGGCCGCGAAGCCGATCTTGACCACGCCGCCCGCGGCGGCTTCCGCGCCGGCGGAGGCGCCGGCTGCCGGCGCGCCCTCTTCTTTTTTGCCGCATGCGGACAAGGCGACAGCGGCGGCCACGGCCAGGGAAAGAGTCGTCAGTTTGTTTGCTTGCATCATGTTTCCTCTATTTCTCCAGAGATCCCCATCCGTCACGTGTCGGGATTGGGGGTTTGCGGAACCTGTCTAATGTTGTTATGTACATCCCGCCTTCCCCAAGCAGGGGCGAGCGCGGCGGCTGGCGGCATTATTTCAAGGCCGCCAGCTTGTGGCAAGTGGCTTGTTGGACAAGCCCGCCGCCACCCCATGCGCGCCGGCGCATGGGAAAACCGGTTTGATCCGCGGAGTTGCAAGACGAACGGGCCGCCGTCTCCGGGGCCCGCCCCGCCTTTAATCGCCTATGCTCATCAGGCTGGCGTTGCCGCCCGCCGCGGTAGTATTCACGCTGAGCGCGCGTTCCACCACCAGGCGGTGCAGATTGTAATGGCCTTGCGCGTCGGCGCGCAGCAGCGGCACCAGGGCGCCGTCGCGCGCGGCCAGCGTACGCTGGGCGGCTTCGGCCTCGGCTTCGGAGCCGGAGAACAGCACGGCGCCGACATCCGCCGCCAACACATCGGCGTCCAGCTCCACCAGGGCGCCCAGCTTGGCGGCCAGGCTTCGGCCCGCCTCATTGGCCGGCAACACCGCGCGGTTGCCGGTGGCGAAGGCCGCCGCCAGCTGCTCCGCCAGCGCTTGCGCATTGCCCGCCTGGCAGCCCACCTTGCCGCGCGGCGCGAACTGCAGCGAGTTCCGCTCGCCGGTGGGACCCGGCAAGTTCACCAGGCAGGCCAGCACGCTGTCCTTGCGCGCCGCGGCGATGGCCGGCTCCAAGGCCAGGCCCAGGCCGCCCGCGGCGGCCGCCAAGGCGTCCAGCGCCGGCAGGGACAGCGGCAGGGTCTCCGCCGCCAGTTTCGGCTCCCAGGCCGCGCGGCTCAGCCGGTACAGATAAAAGGGACCGCCGGCCTTGGGGCCGGTGCCGGACTTGCCTTCGCCGCCGAAGGGCTGCACGCCCACCACCGCGCCGACGATGTTGCGGTTGACGTAGACGTTGCCGACCTTGATCTGGCCGACGATGTTGTCGATGGTCTCGTCGATGCGGCTGTGGATGCCGTGAGTCAGACCGTAGCCGGTGGCGTTGATCTCGGCCACCACCTTGTCCAGCTCATTGGCCTCGAAACGCAGCACATGAAGCACCGGACCGAAGACTTCGCGCTTCAGCTGCTTGAGATCGGCGATCTCAAACAAGGTGGGCGCCACGAAGGTGCCCTTGGCGCAGTCCTCGCCCAGTTTGACCTGATGAGTGGCGCGCGCGCTCGCCTTCATCTTCTCGATATGGGCCAGCAGGCCGGCCTGGGCTTCGGCGTCGATCACCGGGCCGACGTCGATGTCCAGCTTGGCCGGATCGCCCACTTTCAATTCATCCATCGCGCCCTTAATCATGGCGATGACTTTGTCGGCGATGTCGTTTTGCAGATAGAGCACGCGCAACGCGGAGCAGCGCTGGCCGGCGGAATCGAAGGCCGAGCTGAGCACATCGGTGACCACCTGCTCCGGCAGCGCCGAACTGTCCACAATCATCGCGTTCTGGCCGCCGGTTTCGGCCACCAGCACCGGGTCGCCGCCGCGCTTGGCCAGCGTGCGGTTGATGATTTGCGCCACCTCGGTGGAGCCGGTGAAGATCACGCCCTGGACGCGCGGGTCCGCGGTCAGCGCCGCGCCCACCACTTCGCCGCGGCCCGGCAGCAATTGCAGCGCCGCGCGCGGCACACCGGCCTCGTGCAACAAGCGCACCGCGTGCGCGGCGATCAGGCTGGTCTGCTCCGCCGGCTTGGCCAGCACCGCGTTGCCGGCCGCCAGCGAGGCCGCCACCTCGCCGATGAAGATGGCCAGCGGGAAGTTCCACGGGCTGATGCACACCACCGGGCCCAATGGGCGATGGCTGGCGTTGTCGAATTCGTCTTCGATCTGCGCCGCGTAGTAGCGGCAGAAGTCCACCGCCTCGCGCACCTCTGCGATCGCGTTGGCCAGCGTCTTGCCGGCCTCGCGCACCGCCAGGCCCATCAGCGCCGGCATCTGGTCTTCCATCAGGTCGGCCATCCGTTGCAGGCAGGCGGCGCGTTCGGCCACCGGCGTGGCGGCCCAATCGGCGGCGCCTTGCTGCGCCAGCTCCAGCGCGCGGTTCACGTCCGCCGCGCTCGCCTCGATCACGCGGCCCACCAGATCGTCGTGATCCGCCGGATTGCGCACCTGCTGCACTTCGCCGTCGGTGACGTCGCCGTCGCCCAACATTGGGAAAGCGCCCCACGGCTGTTTCTCGGACGCTTGCAGGCCCAGTTGCAGCGTGGCCAGCACATGCTCGCTGGACAGGTCCAGACCCTTGGAGTTTTTGCGCTGCTGGCCGTACAGCTCCAGCGGCGCCGGAATCTTCTTGTGCGGCTGGCCGCCATGGCGCGCGGCCTCGGCCACCGGATCCGCCACCAGTTCGTCTATGGACACCGCCTCGTCCACGATGCGGTTGACGAAGGAGCTGTTGGCGCCGTTTTCCAGCAGACGGCGCACCAGATAGGCCAGCAGAGTTTCATGCGAACCCACCGGCGCGTAGATGCGGCAAGCCTTGCCCAGCTTGTCCTTGCCCACCACCTGGTCGTACAGGGTCTCGCCCATGCCGTGCAGGCACTGGAATTCGTAATCCTTGCCGGAGGCCAGATTGAACACCGCGGCCAGGCTGTAGGCGTTGTGGGTGGCGAACTGCGGATAGATCGCGTCCTGCGCGGACAACAGCTTCTTGGCGCAGGCGAGATAAGCCACATCGGTGTAAACCTTGCGGGTGTAAACCGGATAACCCGGCAAGCCGTCCACCTGGGCGCGCTTGATCTCCGCGTCCCAGTAAGCGCCCTTGACCAGGCGCACCATGAAGCGGTGCTTGCTGCGACGCGCCAGATCGATCAGGAAATCGATTACATAGGGACAGCGCTTCTGGTAAGCCTGCACCACAATGCCTATGCCCTCGAAGCCGTCCAGATCCGGATCGTTGGCCAGCGCCTCCACCAGATCCATGGAGATTTCCAGGCGATCCGCTTCTTCGGCGTCGATGTTCAGGCCGATATCGTACTGTTTGGCCAGCAGGAACAAGCCTTTCAGGCGCGGCAGCAGCTCGGCCATCATCCGTTCGTGCTTGATGCGGCTGTAGCGCGGATGGATGGCCGACAGCTTCACCGAAATGCCCGGGCCTTCGTAAATGCCGCGGCCGGCGGACGCTTTGCCGATGGCGTGAATGGCGGTCACATAGTCTTGCAGATAGCGCTGCGCGTCGGCCTCGGTCATCGCCGCCTCGCCCAGCATGTCGTAGCTGAAGCGATAGCCGCGCGCCTCGCGTTCGCGGCCGTTGGCCAGCGCTTCCTCAATGGTCTCGCCGGTGACGAACTGCTTGCCCAGCATGCGCATCGCCATGTCCACGCCTTTGCGGATCAGCGGCTCGCCGCCTTTGGCGATCAAACGGGTCATCGCCGCCGACAAGCCATTCGCGCTGTGCGAAGCCACCAGCTTGCCGGTGACCAGCAAGCCCCAGGCCGCGGCGTTGACGAACAAGGAAGCGCTATTGCCCAGGTGGGCCTTCCAGTCGCCGCGCGAAATCTTGTCGCGGATCAGCTTGTCCGCGGTTTCGCGGTCCGGAATGCGCAGCAGCGCTTCGGCCAGACACATCAAGGCGATGCCCTCGGCGCTGTCCAGAGAAAACTCATGCATCAAGGCATCCACCCCGCTGGACTTGGTGCGCTCGCGACGCACCTCCGCCACCAGGCGCCGCGCCAGGTCCTGAACCGCCGTGACTTCGCCGTCGCTCATCGCAGCCTGCGGCAACAGCGCCTGCACGCACTCGCGCTCGTCGCGACGATAGGCAGAGGTAATGGCGTCCCGCAGCGCCGACTGGCCATGGGCAAATGCGTCGAATTGCATGAATCATCTCCGTGTAGTTTGCAGCCCCGGGCTATCTCTTTTCATTAGCGCCCGGAAAATTTGTCTATTGTATACAAATACAAATAGATTGCTGGACAATATGAAGGAAACTTTTCAGTCCATAATTTCAGCCCAAACAAACCCAACTCGTACAAGCAGTTAGCCGGCGCCAGCCGGGCCCAAGACCCGCCTCACTGTTGCATGCCAACAACTTAGAGCGCCCCGCTCCGCCCCGTCCGCGCATGCCAAGGCCGGCGCAACGTGCCACAATGCCGTCCTGACTCTCTTCATCATAGGCAAACCCTCATGCAAACCGTGCTGATCACCCTGAACGCCAGCCCCTACGGGGACGAACGCGCGCTCTCCGCGCTGCGCCTGACCCTGACGCTGGCTCAACAGGCCGAGCGCTGCCGGGTGCAGCTGTTCCTGCTGTCCGACGCCGTTGTCGCCGCATTGAAAAATCAGAAGACCGCGCAAGCGCCGACCCTGGGCGAGATGCTGGCCGAAGCGTTGGAATTGGGCGTGACAGCGCGCGTCTGCCGCACTTGCGCCGACGCGCGGGGAATCGATGAAAGCCTGCTGCTGCCGGGCGTCAAGATCGGCACCATGCCGGAGCTGGCCGAATGGACGCTGAGCGCGGACAAAACGCTCAGCTTTTGAATCCGCAAATGCAAAAAGCCCAGACCGTTTGGTCTGGGCTTTTACATTGGGCGCCTGGCAATGTCCTACTTTCACATGGCGAATGCCACACTATCATCGGCGCTAAGGCGTTTCACGGTCCTGTTCGGGATGGGAAGGCGTGGGACCGCCCCGCTATTATCGCCAGGCATAAACTGCATCGCTTCTTTCGAGAAGCGAAACGCCAAGTCTTAGACTTGGCGTTATCGTATTGGGCGTCTGGCGGTGTCCTACTTTCACATGGCGAATGCCACACTATCATCGGCGCTAAGGCGTTTCACGGTCCTGTTCGGGATGGGAAGGCGTGGGACCACCTCGCTATGGCCACCAGACATAAACTGGTACAAACTTGAAGAAGCCTGGGATGGTCTACACCACCCCGCATATATTCGGTATTCAATTGTGTCGCACAACACTATCTCGTCACTCGGTTTCCCAAGCCACTCAAATGATAGGATCAAGCCTCACGAGCAATTAGTATCGGTTAGCTTAACGCCTCACAGCGCTTCCACACCCGACCTATCAACGTCCTGGTCTCGAACGACTCTTCAGGAGGGTCAAGCCCTCAGGGAAGTCTCATCTTCAGGCGAGTTTCCCGCTTAGATGCTTTCAGCGGTTATCTCTTCCGCACTTAGCTACCCGGCAATGCGACTGGCGTCACAACCGGTACACCAGAGGTGCGTCCACTCCGGTCCTCTCGTACTAGGAGCAGCCCCCGTCAAACTTCCAACGCCCACTGCAGATAGGGACCAAACTGTCTCACGACGTTTTGAACCCAGCTCACGTACCACTTTAAATGGCGAACAGCCATACCCTTGGGACCGGCTACAGCCCCAGGATGTGATGAGCCGACATCGAGGTGCCAAACACCGCCGTCGATGTGAACTCTTGGGCGGTATCAGCCTGTTATCCCCGGAGTACCTTTTATCCGTTGAGCGATGGCCCTTCCATTCAGAACCACCGGATCACTATGTCCTGCTTTCGCACCTGCTCGACTTGTCGGTCTCGCAGTTAAGCTACCTTTTGCCATTGCACTATCAGCACGATTTCCGACCGTACCTAGGTAACCTTCGAACTCCTCCGTTACACTTTGGGAGGAGACCGCCCCAGTCAAACTGCCTACCATGCACTGTCCCCAATCCGGATCACGGACCAAGGTTAGAACCTCAAACACACCAGGGTGGTATTTCAAGGACGGCTCCATGAGAACTAGCGTTCCCACTTCATAGCCTCCCACCTATCCTACACAAGTCTGTTCAAAGTCCAATGCAAAGCTACAGTAAAGGTTCACGGGGTCTTTCCGTCTAGCAGCGGGGAGATTGCATCTTCACAAACACTTCAACTTCGCTGAGTCTCAGGAGGAGACAGTGTGGCCATCGTTACGCCATTCGTGCGGGTCGGAACTTACCCGACAAGGAATTTCGCTACCTTAGGACCGTTATAGTTACGGCCGCCGTTTACTGGGGCTTCGATCAAGAGCTTGCACCCCATCACTTAACCTTCCAGCACCGGGCAGGCGTCACACCGTATACGTCCACTTTCGTGTTGGCACAGTGCTGTGTTTTTGTTAAACAGTCGCAGCCACCGATTCTCTGCGACCTCTCAAAGCTCCTCCCGCAGGGGATTCACTCTAAGAGGCATACCTTCTCCCGAAGTTACGGTATCAATTTGCCGAGTTCCTTCTCCTGAGTTCTCTCAAGCGCCTTAGAATTCTCATCCTGCCCACCTGTGTCGGTTTGCGGTACGGTTCTTATGCAGCTGAAGCTTAGTGGCTTTTCCTGGAAGCGTGGTATCAGTCACTTCAGGTCCGTAGACCCTCGTCATCACGTCTCGGCCTTAAGGGGCGGCGGATTTGCCTACCTCCCCAGCCTACCGGCTTAAACAGACTATTCCAACAGTCTGATGACCTAACCTTCTCCGTCCCCACATCGCACTGCATAAAAGTACGGGAATTTTAACCCGTTTCCCATCGACTACGCTTTTCAGCCTCGCCTTAGGGGCCGACTCACCCTACGCCGATGAACGTTGCGTAGGAAACCTTGGGCTTTCGGCGAGCGGGCTTTTCACCCGCTTTATCGCTACTCATGTCAGCATTCGCACTTCTGATATCTCCAGCATCCCTTACGAGACACCTTCACAGACCTACAGAACGCTCCCCTACCATCTGCACTTACGTGCAAATCCGCAGCTTCGGTTATCAGTTTGAGCCCCGTTACATCTTCCGCGCAGGACGACTCGACCAGTGAGCTATTACGCTTTCTTTAAATGATGGCTGCTTCTAAGCCAACATCCTGGCTGTCTATGCCTTCCCACCTCGTTTACCACTTAACTGATCATTTGGGACCTTAGCTGGCGGTCTGGGTTGTTTCCCTCTTGACGATGGACGTTAGCACCCACCGTCTGTCTCCCATGCTCGCACTTTCCGGTATTCAGAGTTTGCCATGGTTTGGTAAATCGCAATGACCCCTAGCCATAACAGTGCTTTACCCCCGGAAGTGATACATGAGGCACTACCTAAATAGTTTTCGGGGAGAACCAGCTATCTCCGAGTTTGTTTAGCCTTTCACCCCTATCCACAGCTCATCCCCTAGTTTTGCAACACTAGTGGGTTCGGACCTCCAGTGCGTGTTACCGCACCTTCATCCTGGCCATGGATAGATCACTCGGTTTCGGGTCTACGCCCAGCAACTAAATCGCCCTATTCGGACTCGGTTTCCCTACGCCTCCCCTATTCGGTTAAGCTCGCTACTGAACGTAAGTCGCTGACCCATTATACAAAAGGTACGCAGTCACGGAACAAGTCCGCTCCCACTGTTTGTATGCATCCGGTTTCAGGTTCTATTTCACTCCCCTCCCGGGGTTCTTTTCGCCTTTCCCTCACGGTACTGGTTCACTATCGGTCGATCATGAGTATTTAGCCTTGGAGGATGGTCCCCCCATCTTCAGACAGGATTTCTCGTGTCCCGCCCTACTTATCGTACGCCTAGTCCTTGGAATGCGTTTTCGTGTACGGGGCTATCACCCACTATGGCGGTCCTTTCCATGAACCTTCCACTAACACAATCCATAACACGTACAGGCTCTTCCGCGTTCGCTCGCCACTACTAACGGAATCTCGGTTGATTTCTTTTCCTGCAGCTACTTAGATGTTTCAGTTCGCTGCGTTCGCCTCCTCAGACCTATGGATTCAGTCTGGGATCTCCTTGCGGAGGGGTTTCCCCATTCGGACATCGCGGGATCAAAGCTCTATTGCCAGCTCCCCCGCGCTTTTCGCAGGCTTACACGTCCTTCTTCGCCTATGATCGCCAAGGCATCCACCAGATGCACTTAGTCGCTTGACCCTATCATTTCAGTAACCTAGATCACCAAAACAACAAGTGTGTTTGTGCGACGACTACACCGCCCCTTTTGATATGGCGACGTAGCCTAGATACAATCAAATACCCAAGATGACGATCCGTCCGCGTAAAGAGTTAACTCTACGCTTCCTTCTCGCCGTCTTTATATATTCGGCTTCTTCAGTTTGTTAAAGATCAGTGCGTTCAAACAACGCGATCACAGTACTCATCCAAGCACTCTGATCGCGAGACTCAAACTCGCGAATAACCGATAGGCTGTAAGTACTCGATCAACAACCTTCTCTAGAAAGGAGGTGATCCAGCCGCAGGTTCCCCTACGGCTACCTTGTTACGACTTCACCCCAGTCATGAATCCCACCGTGGTAAGCGGCCTCCTTACGGTTAGCCTACCCACTTCTGGTGAAACTCACTCCCATGGTGTGACGGGCGGTGTGTACAAGACCCGGGAACGTATTCACCGCAGCATGCTGATCTGCGATTACTAGCGATTCCGACTTCACGCACTCGAGTTGCAGAGTGCGATCCGGACTACGATCGGTTTTATGAGATTGGCTCCACCTCGCGGCTTCGCGACCCTCTGTACCGACCATTGTATGACGTGTGAAGCCCTGGTCATAAGGGCCATGAGGACTTGACGTCATCCCCACCTTCCTCCGGTTTGTCACCGGCAGTCCATTAGAGTGCCCAACTTAATGATGGCAACTAATGGCAAGGGTTGCGCTCGTTGCGGGACTTAACCCAACATCTCACGACACGAGCTGACGACAGCCATGCAGCACCTGTGTTAACGCTCCCTTTCGGGCACCGCCACATCTCTGCAGCGTTCGTTACATGTCAAGACCAGGTAAGGTTTTTCGCGTTGCATCGAATTAATCCACATCATCCACCGCTTGTGCGGGTCCCCGTCAATTCCTTTGAGTTTTAACCTTGCGGCCGTACTCCCCAGGCGGTCAACTTCTCGCGTTAGCTACGCTACCAAGGATTCAAACCCCCAACAGCTAGTTGACATCGTTTAGGGCGTGGACTACCAGGGTATCTAATCCTGTTTGCTCCCCACGCTTTCGTGCATGAGCGTCAGTGTCATCCCAGGGGGCTGCCTTCGCCATCGGTATTCCTCCGCATCTCTACGCATTTCACTGCTACACGCGGAATTCTACCCCCCTCTGACGCACTCTAGTCGTGCAGTCTCCAATGCCGTTCCCAGGTTAAGCCCGGGGCTTTCACATCAGACTTGCACAACCGCCTGCGCACGCTTTACGCCCAGTAATTCCGATTAACGCTTGCACCCTACGTATTACCGCGGCTGCTGGCACGTAGTTAGCCGGTGCTTATTCTTCCGGTACTCTCAGACCCAGCGGTTATTAACCACTAGGATTTGCTCCCGGACAAAAGTCCTTTACAACCCGAAGGCCTTCTTCAGACACGCGGCATGGCTGGATCAGGCTTGCGCCCATTGTCCAAAATTCCCCACTGCTGCCTCCCGTAGGAGTCTGGGCCGTGTCTCAGTCCCAGTGTGGCGGATCATCCTCTCAGACCCGCTACTGATCGACGCCTTGGTGAGCCTTTACCTCACCAACTAGCTAATCAGACATCGGCTGCTCGTATAACGTGAGGCCTTTCGGTCCCCCACTTTCCCCCTCAGGGCGTATGCGGTATTAATCCGGCTTTCGCCGAGCTATCCCCCATTACACGGTACATTCCGATGCATTACTCACCCGTTCGCCACTCGTCAGCGGTGCAAGCACCCTGTTACCGTTCGACTTGCATGTGTAAAGCATGCCGCCAGCGTTCAATCTGAGCCAGGATCAAACTCTTCAGTTCAATTCCAAGCAAATTTTCTGGCACGCAAGATCAAAGAAACATCGAGACATTTCTCGTCTTGCAGTGCAAGTGTTTGGTCATCGACCGAGCACTTACACCTATCGGTTATTCGTTCTGTTAAAGATCGGTGCAGGTCGCTGCGTTTCGTTTCCGCCGCTGCGTTGTCTGCTGAGGAGGCGAACTATACGTCAGGCCCCTAAACCCGTCAACACCTTTCGACACAAAAAAGCGCCCTATTGCATTAAGTCATTGAATTGCAATGAAAGCGCTGACGAGCACTGGCGCTCAGCCCTCTTCGCGCCGGCCGGAATCCCTTGGCAACGGGCTGACTTCCTGCAATCGCCGATAGTCGATATGGTCGTTTTCTTCCGCGTCGGTATAGATCAGGTCGGCAAAAGCGTGATTCCAGCGAATGTCCTGGTGCGAAAAGGTGTGACGCGCCACCATGGGCTGAATGGTGGTTTCATCGATGCCGTTGATGGACAGAATCAGTTGCGCGCGCGCAGCCGCCAACGATTCGGCGTCGCGACCATATAAGGGACTGCCCTCCTCCAGCTTGTGCACCAGCGTCCAGCCGAGCACGAACATAGGATGCTGGTCGCGCACCAGTTCCAAATCGTGAAGTTTGCGGAAGCTCACGCCCTCGGCGCTGACCTCATGCTGCAGCAGCCGCAAGCGGGCGCTGGCGTCGATGATCACA
Organism: Chromobacterium sp. Beijing; assembly: GCF_021496765.1. Classification (NCBI taxonomy): domain Bacteria; kingdom Pseudomonadati; phylum Pseudomonadota; class Betaproteobacteria; order Neisseriales; family Chromobacteriaceae; genus Chromobacterium; species Chromobacterium sp. Beijing. The sequence goes on along the minus strand of NZ_CP053750.1, from coordinate 741,609 downwards.
TTATTTCTGGCATTGGCCGCGCGCAGCATCAACGCGGGCTTGCCGTCCAGCAAGCGCACCACCGGACTATGGGTAAACACGATGCGCGCCCTGGGCCGCGAAAAGCGGGCGAAGGTGACGCCGGTGATCAGCGCGATGCTCATCATGCCGATGAAGATTTCCAGCATCGAGACCCAATGGGCGTACAGGCTTTGCGGATGCATATCGCCGTAGCCGACGGTGGCCAGCGTTTCCACGCTGAAGAAGAAGGCGCCGAGGAAGCCCGGCGGATATTGATTGGCGATGCCGCCGGCCCGCGCCTGGTAGAGCCCGGCGAACAATAGATTCAGCGCGATGAAGGCGGCGGCGATGAATAGATAGAAGCGCGGCCAGCTGATGGTCATGCAGAAATGGTAGAGGTCTTGCAGCGAGTGGCGAGGAACGCTGTGAAGGTAGACGCTGCGGCCCCCTACTTCTACGCGCCGAGCCGGCTTGTTACCAGGGGAAGTCATGAATGGCCAGCCCGTCCTTGAGGTGGGAATGGCTGATTGTGTGAAGATCGCGAACCGGCGTCAATAAACCCGAAGGCCATCGACGCCCTGGTCACCCTCCAACGTTGCCGCTGGAGCCGTTTCTAGCCCAGCGACAACAGCGACACCACCCGGTAACGGCTGACGCCGATCAGGGCCGGCACCAACTCATAGAAGTTGCGATAGCCGTCCGGCTGATTCAGGCGCGCGTTGAAATCGGACACGAACTGGCTGGCCCAGCTTTGCTCGTTCATATGCGACAGCTGTTCGATGGAGTGCTGCGCCTCGGCGATCGCGCTATTGATCGCCGCGCGGGTCTGCTGCAGCTGACCGATGGAGCGCACCACGCTTTGCAGCGCCTGGCGCACCTGGGCGTGGTCGCCCACTTTCCAGCGCTCGGGCTGAAACGCTTCGGCCTCCGGCTGCAGCTTGAGCCGCTGCGGAATGCCGCCGGGAAAACGAATGCCGCCGCCGCGCACGGTCATGCGCTCGCTGAGCGCGCCCCATTGTGATTCCGGCACGCTGAACGCCAGTTGTCCGTCTTCATTCATTTCCGCGCGCACGCCGCTGGCGGCGAGACCGCGATTAAAGCGGCGCAGGAGATCCTCTTCTTCGGACGCTCCGCCCACTTGCACCGACGCCGGCGCCGCGCCGGATTCCCCGGTGGAGAACACCAGGGTTTCCGCCTGGCCGCCGGACAGGGCGGCCAGATCCAGGCCTTTGACGGTGAAGCCCTGGCGCGCGTCGGCGGCCAGATGGAAGCGCAGCTGGCCGTCCAGGCTGCCGCCGCTGGCGGTCTGGCGCTTGCGCCACTGCTCATTGAATTGCTCGAGCTGGCGCTGCAAATCGCCCTGATTCAACTGGCGCTGGGTCAGTTCGCGACTGAGTCCGGATTTGACGCCTTCCAGTTGACCCAGCAAGCCGTCGACAAAGGACAGGGCCTGCTGCGCCGAGGTCAGTTGCTCGTTGAGTTGGGCGCTGTAGCGCCAGCCCGAGGCCGGCGCGCCGCGCACTTGCGCGGCCGGCTGCGCCTGCGGCGCCGGCGCGCGCTCGATCACGCTGGCGGCGGCGACCGCGCCGGCGTCCTTGCCCCAGCGCTTGCCGCTTTGTTTGACGTTGACGGAGGAAATCGGGGTGTTCATGCCGCGCTCGATCAAATCACGTCAAACAGGGACAACTGACTGACGCGGCCATAGGCTTTTTGGCTGGCCTGCAGCGCCATGGTGTAGCCGTTCATCTGAATGAAGGCGTCGGCGTAGTCCAGGCTGCCCAATTTGGTCATGGTCTGCTTATTGGAAAGGCTGACGTTGTCGTGATTGAGGGCCAGCGTTTTCATGATGTTCTGCGTGCCGCCCAGTTGGGCGATCTTGCTGGAGATGCCTTCCAGCGCCTTGTCGCTGGCGTTCATCGCGCTGCGGATGTCGGCGGCGACGGTCGGATCCTTATTGTCCAGCGCCGGGTCTTCCAGCCGGCCTATGGTTTTGTCCAGCTGATTGAGGATGTCGGCCATGTTTTCCAGGGTGACGTTGGACGCTTGGGTAATGCCGTCGCCCACCACCACTTGCTGCTTGTCGGTATTGCCGGTGAAGCTGTAGCGGCTGCCCGCCGGCTGGGCGGCGTCGTAAGCGAGGGCTGCCACCGCCGGCTTGGAGCCGGAGAACATGTAGCGGCCTTCGGCGTCCTTGGTGTTGGCCGAGTAGAACAGGCTTTCGCGCAAGCTGCGCAGCGGCGTCGCCATCGCCTTGAGATCGTCCACCGGCGGGTTGTTGGCGGCCGCGGTCAGCAGGTCCTTGGCGTCGCGGATGTCCAGGCTGATGCTGTCCAGGATGGATTCGTTCTTGGACAAGGCGGAGCTGAGCGCGCCGATGTTTTGCTGGTACTGGTCCAGCGCGGCTTCTTCGCGCTGCAAGCGCAACAGGCGCACGCTGGCGATGGGGTCGTCCGACGGCGCCAGCAGCCGGTCGCCGCTGGACATGCGTTGCAGCAGCTCGGCCAGCGCGGAGTTGCTGGTCTGCATCGCCAATTGCATGGTGGACAGGTATTGATTGCTGGAAACGCGCATGCTGTCTTCCTTACAAGATGGACAAGGTGCTTTCGAACAGCTGGTTCGCCACGCTGATCACCTTCATATTGGCCTGGTACATTTTCTGGAACTCCAGCAGGTCCATCGCTTCTTCGTCGCGATTGACGCCGCTTGTGTTGTGCCAGCTCTTTTCCGCTTCGGCGCGAATCACCTTGGCGCTTTCCAAACCGGATTTGTTCTGCTTGCTGCTGACCGCCAGCTTGCCCACCATTTGCGAGTAGGCGTCGCCTATGGTGACGGCGCCGACGCCGGGCATGGTGATTTTCTGCTGCTGCAGGCCGATCACCGCCAGCAGATTGCTATTGTCGCCGGGCTTGGCCGGATCGCCGGAGAAGCCCAGCTCGGCGGAGGTGATGCCGCTGGTTTTCAGGATGCCGTTGACGCCGGAGGCGTCGTAGACGAATAGCGGCTTGCCCGGCTGGCCGTTGCTGTCGTAGCCCAGCGCCAATTGGTCGTTGACGCGCTTCGCCATTTCGCTGGCCAGGGTTTTCACCTGCGCGCGCATCGGGCGCACGGTCTGGATTTCGTATTGATTGAGCCCGCCCAGCTGGCCGCCCAGACCGTCGCCGGCCAGGGTGTATTTGTCCTTGGAGAAGTTCAGCGTCAGCACCTGGCTGCCGTCCGGCTGGCTGGTATTGCTCAGCGTGGCCGCCTGGGTGTCCGCCACCAGCGGCAGGCCGGTCTTGAGGCTGACGTTCTTGCTGCCGTCCGGCTGCGACACCACGCGCACTTCCACCAGGGCGGACAGCGAATCGATCTGACGGTCGCGCTCGTCTTCCAGGCCGGAGGTATTGGTGCCGATTGCCTTGCCGGCCGAGATCTTGGCGTTGAGGTCGGCGATATTGGACACCGAGCTGTTGATCTGGGTGACGGTGGCGGAGCGCTGCTCGGCGATGGCGCTCAGTTGGGAGCCGAACACCTTGTCCAGGTTGTTGAAGCGCTGCGCCAGCGCTTCGGCGCTGCGGATCACCGGATCGCGCATCGCGTCGCCGGACAGGCTGGCGGCGCTGAGCGCCTGGAAGAACTGATCGAAACCGGCGGACAGGCTGCTGCCGTCGCGGCCCATCACTTGCTCCAACTGGCCGAAGTAGGGATTCTGCGCCACCAGTTCGCCCTGGCTGGACGCCGCCTGCCACAGCTGCAGGTTTTTGAAGTCGTCGTTGAAGCGGCGCACCGCGTTGACCACCACGCCGGAACCGGAGCTGTACGGGTCGCCGCTGCCGGGCATCAGCGCGGTCAGCACCACGCCCTGGCGCGAGTAGCCGGGGGTCATCTGGTTGGCGATGTTCTGGCTGACGGCGTTCAGCGCGGCCTGGGAGGCGACGGCGCCGGTCAGCGCGTTGTCTATCATGCGCATGGCGGTTCTTACCTTTTATTCAGCGGCAGCAGCGGCGGCGCGAAAGCGGCCAGACCCTGCGCGTCCGGCAGCGAGCCGGGGTTCTGTTTATCGCTTGCGACCGGCGCCCCGCCGTTCTTAAGGTGAATATTGCCACCCTCTTCCGGCAGCAGCTGACGCAGGATGGCGTTGGCCACGCCGAACACCCGCTGCTTGGCCAACTGGTCCGCCACCGCGCCGTCGGCGAAATCCATCATGTCGCCGTTGATGGAGTTGGCGAAGATGCTGTCCTCGCCGGCGATTTCGCGCGTGGTCTTGCGGATCTGCTTGAACATCTCGCGGACGAACTGGGCTTCGAACTGCTCCGCCGCGGCGCCGGCCTTGCGGCGGTATTCCGGCGAGGCCGGCTGCACCGCCGGCTCGTCCTTGGCGTCGGCCGGCATCGCCAGCGCGGCTTGTATCTGTTTGCTTTCCATCAGATCACCACCAGTTCGCCGTCGATCGCGCCGGCCTGATCCAGCGCCTGCAGTATCGCCATGATGTCGTCCGGCGTGGCGCCGGTGCTGTTCACGGTGTCGATGATGGCGCGCAGGCTGGCGCCGGCCGGCCACTGGAACATGCGGCCGGAACCCTGGTCCACGTTGACGGTGGAATTGGGCACCGTGGTGGTCTGGCCGTTGCTGAACGGCCCGGGCTGGCTGACGCTGGGGTTTTCCGAGATCACCACGCGCAGGCTGCCGTGGGACACCGCCGCCGGGCGCACGGTGACGCCCTGGCTGATCACCACGGTGCCGGTGCGCGAGTTGAACACCACGCGCGGCACTTCGCTGCCCACGCCGACATTGACCCGCTCCAGCCGCGCGACGAAGGCGACGCGCTCGGTGGGGTCCAGCGGCGCGCGCACCTGGATGGTGGTGGCGTTGCGGGTGCTGGCCACGCGGCCGAAGCTGGCGTTGATGGCCTTGACGATATTGGTGGCGGTTTCGAAATTGGGCCGGCGCAGGCTGAGACGCACGCTGTCGCCCTCTTCGAAATCGCTGGGAATTTCGCGTTCGATGGACGCGCCGTTGGGCACGCGGCCGGAGGTGGGCGTGTTGACGGTGACGCTGGAGCCGCTCTTGCCCTGGGCGGACACGCCGCCCACCACCACATTGCCCTGGGCCAAGGCGTAGATTTCGCCGTTGGCCGCCTTCAGCTGGGTCAGCAACAAGGTGCCGCCGCGCAGGCTCTTGGCGTCGCCCAGCGAGGACACCGTAACGTCTATGGTCTGGCCGCGGCCGTAACCCGGCGGCAAACTGGCGCTGACCATCACCGCCGCCACGTTCTTGACCTTGGTGTCGGTGCGTTCCGGCATTTTCAGGCCGAACTGCTTGAGCATATTGGCCACCGACTGGCCGGAGAATTTCACCTGGGAATTGTCGCCGGTGCCGTCCAGGCCCACCACGATGCCGTAGCCGATCAACTGGTTTTCGCGGATGCCCTCCACCGTCACCAGATTGCGCAAGGGCTGCGCCGTCGCCAGCGTCGCCGCCAGCAGCAGTGTCCATCCCGTTATTTGCTTGATAAAACCGTGCATGATCCGCCCTGAATGATTCTGTGATTGCGTCTGCCCGCCCCAAGGGCCGCATACGCGAACGGCGGACGCCCGTCAGCGCCCGCCTGTTGTCCCGCCCGGACTCCCCGCCGCTCCGCCGCTCAGAACGGCATCAGCGGGCTGGCGAAGAACTTCATCAGCCAGCCGGGTTCGTTGGCGTCCGACAAGGCCCCACGGCCGGAGTAGCCGATGCGGGCGTTGGCGATGCGCAGCGAGGACACGCGGTTGTCGGTGTCGATGTCTTCCACCCGCACATAGCCGGCCAGGCGCAGGAATTCCTCGCCCTGGTTCAGCACCAGCTGTTTTTCGCCCTTCACTTCCAGCAGGCCGTTGCCCAGCACCTTGTGGACCACCACGGTCAGCGCGCCGGACAGCATGTTCTGCTGGGTGGAGGTGGAGGAGCCGTTGAAGTCCCGGCCCGCGTCCACGCCCACTTGCGCGCGGAAGGTGGTATTGCCCAACAAGGACGGCGCGATGTTGGCGCCGGATTTCTTGCCGAAGCTGGTGCCGGCCTTCTTGCTGGCCTGAGTGGTTTCTTCCAGCACCACGGTCAGCACGTCGCCGGGGCGGAAGGCGCGGCTGTCCGAAGTCAGCGATTGCGCGCCGGCGACGGTGAACACGCCGCCGCCCTTGCCGCGCTGCGGCTGCTGCAGCAATTCCGGCAAGGCGAATTCCTGCGTGGTCTGCGGCGGAATCGGCTGCGCGCAGCCGGCCAGCAGCAGCGCCAGCGCGCTCAGGGCCAGCAGCTTCATCGGGCCGACTGCGCCAGGTACTGCATCATATTATCGGCGGCGCTCAGCACCTTGGTGTTCATCTCGTAAGTGCGCTGCGCGGCGATCATGTCCACCATTTCCTCCACCACCTGGACGTTGGAGCCCTCCAGCGCGCCCTGCTTGAGCTTGCCCAGGGAGCCGGAGCCCGGCGCGTCGGTGGTGGCATCGCCGCTGGCGGCGGTTTTCTGGAACAGATTGTCGCCCAGCGCCAGCAGACCGGCCGGGTTGACGAAGCTGGCCAGTTCGATCTGACCGGCGGTTTCCAGCGTGCTGCCGCTGCCGCGGGTGTAGCTGACGGTGCCGGTTTCGCTGATGGTCACCGAGGAGGCGTCGGCCGGAATGGTGATGGACGGCTCCAGCGGCAGGCCCTGCGGGGTGACGATGGCGCCCTGGTCGTTGCGCTGCAGCTGGCCGGCGCGGGTGTAGCCGGTTTCGCCGTTGCTCATTTTCACTTGCAAAAAGCCCTGGCCGACGATGGCCAGATCCAAGGACTGATTGGTGGTGGTCAGCGTGCCCGAGGTGAACACTTTCTGGGTGCCCACCAAGCGGGTGCCGTTGCCCAGCTGCACGCCCAGCGGCGCGGTGTTGTCCTGGTCGGTCTTGCCGCCCGGCTGGCGGTCCACTTGGTAGAACAGGTCTTCGAACACCATGCGGTCGCGCTTGAAGCCGACGGTGTTGACGTTGGCGAGGTTGTTGGCGATGGCGGTCAGGCGCGCGTCCTGCGCCTGGATGCCGGTCTTGCTCACCCACATTGCTGGATTCATGTTTCGATTCCCCGATGGTTTGCGCCGTCGGCCTTGGCCGCGGCGCTGTTATTGGAAGGCCGGATCAGGCGCGCACCAGGCGGTTGCCCGCCTCCACCATGTCGCTGGCGGAGTTGAACAAGCGCATCTGCATTTCAAAGTTGCGGTTCAGCGTCATGGTGGCCACCATTTCCTCCACCGCCGACACATTGCTGCGCTCCAGATGCTCGCCCTGCACCTTGACGGTGTCGTCGGCTGCCAGCACGCCGCCCTGACGGCTGATCACCAGGCCGTTGGGGTCCTTGGCGATGTCCTGCGGCAGCGGCTTGACCAGCTTGAGCTTGTCTATCGGCTGCATTTCGCTTTCGCCGGCGGCCAGCACCGAGATCACGCCGTCGCTGCCGACGTGCAGCTTGACGTAGTCCGGCGGCAAGGTGATCTGGCCGCCGTCGCCCAGCACCGGATGGCCGTTGACGCTCAACTTGCCGTCCACGTCCGCCACCATGGCGCCGGCCCGGGTATAGGCCTCGTTGCCGTCCGGCCCCTGCACCGCGAAAAAGCCCTCGCCCTTCACCGCCACGTCCAGGTCGCGGCCGGTTTCCACCACCGCGCCGCTGCGCACGTCCACCGCGTTGGCGCCGTTCTGGCTCAGGTGGCGCGCGTCGTAGCCGTAGCCGGGCACGGTCTGGCTGGTGCTGACGCCGATGTCGGCGCGAAAGCCGCCGGTTTCGGCGTTGGCGATGTTGTTGGCGTGAATCTGCTGCGCCTTGAGCATGCGGTCGGCGCCGCTCATCGCGGTGTAGATCAGTGCGTCCATTTATCCTTGCCCCGCCTTAGACCGCCTGCATCAGCGCCTGGATGGTCTGGTTCTCGGTGGAAATCACCTTGGTGTTGGCCTGGTAATTACGCTGCGCGGTCATCAGGTCCACCAGTTCGGAGGTCATGTCCACATTGGACTGTTCCAGGGTGAAGGCCAGCAGATTGCCGGACAGGCCGGCGCCGGGGCGCGAGTAGACCGCGGTGCCGGAGCCGGCGGTTTCCACCCAGCTGGTCTGCGAAGTGGCTTGCAGCGCGGATTCATTGGGGAAGTTGGCGATGGCCAAGGTGCCCACCACTTGCTTCTGGCCGTTGCTGTAGGCCGCCACCACGTCGCCGTTGTCGTTCAGGCTGGTGCCGGTCATCGAGCCGGACGGGTAACCGTTGCTGGCGTTTAGGGTCTGGCTGCTTTCGCCGGCGAACTGAGTGGTGCCGGTGTAGTCCAGCTTCACCGCCAGCGGGGACGCGCCGGCGGGGGTGCCCAGGTTCAGCGCCACCGGCGCGGTGGGGCTGGTCAGCTTGCCGTCGGTGTCGAAATTCAGGGTGGCGGTGGTGGGCAGGTCGACGCCGTCCAGCGTGTAGTGCACGGTGACGGTGCTGGGACCGGTCTTGCAGAAGTACTGGGTCAGGTTGAGCTTATTGCCCAGGGAATCGTAAACCGTGGACACCGCCGAGCTGTTGAAGGTGTTCTGCGCCTTGTCGAACGGCACGGTCTGCACGCTCCAGCCCGCCGACATATTGCCGACGTATTGCAGCTTGTCGCTGGCCTTGGCCGGGATGTTGCCGTTGGGGATCTTGATGTCGCCGAAGGCGCCCAGCGCATTGCCGTCCGCCTTGCCGTAGCCTTGCACGCGGCGGTTGAAGCCGTCCACCAGGTAGCCGTCCTTGTCCGCGTTGAAGATGCCGACGCGCGAATAGGCCATGCCGCCGTTCAGATCGCGGCTGACGAAGAAGCCGCGGCCGTCGATGGCGGCGTCCAGCGGACGACCGGTGCGCACGGTATTGCCGTTGCGCGCCATGTTCTGACTGTGGCCGACCACTTCCACCCCCATCGGCTGCGCGCCGGCGTAGGCGGCGGAAAAACTGGTGCGGCTGGACTTGAAGCCGTAAGTGCCGGTGTTGGCGATGTTGTTACTGATATTGCCCAGTTGGTTGTTGACGGCGTTAATGCCGGACAAAGCAATGTCGAAACTCATGGTCGCTCCAAAGTTCGTAGGTGTCTTGAATCGGCGCTTCAGGCCTGGGTCTTGCCCAGCAGGCGGGTAATGGCGGAAGCGGGGAATTCGCCCAGGCCGGCCAGCGTCAGCGTGGGCTCGCCGCCGTTGATGGGCAGGCGCACGCCGGATACGGTGGCCTGCATTTCCAGCCCGGCCTTGGATTTGGACGCGGTGCGCACTTCCAGCTTGTAATCGCCTTCCACCAGGCCGTGCTTGCTCGGGTCCACGTTGAAATCGAACTCGCCGGCCGGGCGCTTGCCCAGATCGATCACGGTTTGTTGTCCGCCGGAGTCGGTCAGCACCAGGGACACCTGCTGCTCTTCGCCGGACAGGGTCACGCGGCCGGACAAGGGGTCCTTGCCGCTCAGATGCGCCTGGTCGGCCTGCACCAGCACTTGGCGTCCCACTTGCGAACCCAGCGACACACCCTGCAGCTCGCGCAGCATCAAAGCGTTGCCCTGCAACTGCTTGAGCATGTCGGCGGAGCTCTTCATCTGGCTCATCTGCGCCAGCTGGCTGACGAACTGCGAGGCGTCGGTGGGGTCCAGCGGGTTCTGGTTCTGGATCTGAGCCAGCAGCAGCTTCATGAACATATCGTCCATGCCCGGGTTTTGTCCGGCGGCCGGCGCCACCGCCGGATTGGCGCCGTTGGAGGCGGCGGACGGGCTCTGCTGCCCGTTTTGCGCGGCGTTCACGCTCATGCGTTGTCTCCCAGTTTCAGCAGGTCCTGCTGCATGCCCTTGACCCGGGCCAGCACTTCCACATTGGTCTGGAACGCGCGCGAGGCCGACAGCATGTCGGTCATCTCCTCCACCGCGTTCACATTGGAATAGAAAACATTGCCCTCGGCGTCGGCCAGCGGATTGCCCGGCTCGTGCGCCTTGCGCACCGGCTCCTGGTTCTGCACCACATCCAGCACGCCCACGCTGGCGCCGCGCCAGCCGTCGAAGCCGTCGCCGCCCCGGTATTGGGTGGCGAACACCGGCTTGCGGGAGCGGTAGGCCGCCTGTTCGCTGCCGGCGGCGGTGTCGGCGTTGGCCAGATTGCTGGCCACGGTGTTGAGACGCACCGTCTGCGCCGTCATGGCGGAGCCGGCAATGCGGGAAATATCGCGGAAGGACATGGCTTACTGACCTGCTATCACTTTGGCCAGCCCGCGGAACTTCATGTTCAGGAAGGCGAGGCTGGTCTGGAATTCGGAAACGTTCTGCGCGAACTCGGCCTGCTCCACGCCCAGCTCCACGGTGTTGCCGTCGCGCGCCGGGTGGTTGGGCAGCCGGTATTGCAATTCACCAGACGGCGAATCCAGCGGAAACGCGGCGTCGTCCGCCGAAGCGGCCAAAGCCGTTTTGAAATCGATGTCCCGCGCCTGATAACCGGGCGTGTTCTCGTTGGCGATGTTGGACGCCAGAATACGGGTGCGCTCCGCCCTCAACTGCAAGGCAGCCGGGTGGACGCTCAATGCTTTATCAAGGTGCAAACCCATTGCCTAGACCCATGCGGTTCTCTACCATATTTAAACATCGGCTATCTAATTCACATTAAATGGCCGGTCGATTGAAAAGCGATACTAATAACCGCACCCCCTCACGTATACGGGATAATTACCAAGTCATCTGTAATGGGAATTTTCACATCCTCTCGGCATCAAACCGCGCCGCTATTGGCTGCGCTGCTCATTCTGCCCTGCGTTCCGGCGCTGGCGGCCCCCTATCCGGCCGCCGCCGCGGTGGAACAGACCGTGCGTTCTCTGCTGCTGCAAAAACTGGAAAAAGCCGGTCTGGCGGCGGCCCGCGTCACCCTCAAGGCCTTGCCGCCGCGCGGCTTCAACGCCCCGCCCTGCCCGGAGCCGGTGCGCGTCGCCGCGCTGGACGAGCGCTCCCCCAGCCGCATGCGGCTGCAAGCCCGCTGCGACGCCGCCGGCTGGGACGCTGAATTCATCGTCCGCGCCGAAATCAGCGCCCGCGTGGCGGTGGCGGCGCGCGACATCCCGGCGCGCAGCCTGCTGGACGCCGGCGACATCGAATGGCAGGAACGCCCGGTGCTGGACCCGGCCGACATGGTGGGCGCCAAGACCAAGCTGGAAGGCCTGAGCAACCGCACCGCGCTGCGCCAGGGCCAGCCGCTGCGGCTCAAGGCGCTGGAAGCCAGCCTGCTGGTCAAGCGCGGCGAGGAAGTGCGCATCGTGGCGCGCAACAGCGGCATCGAGGTGGTCGCCGCCGGCGAGGCGCTGGGCAACGGCCGCCAGGGCGAAATCATCCGCGTGCGCAACAGCGCCACCGGCAAGGTGATACGCGCCCGCGCCAGCCTGCCGGGCGAGGTCAATCCGGTGGACTAAGAATCTGTTCAAGGTCTGCTGCCCGTTGTGAAATGTGACACGGTGAGTACAGCTTCGAAATGCTCATGTACCACGTGTACATTCCGCTCTCTCAGCGATTTTCGCCTTGTCTCGCCCTAGCTCGCGAGACTTTGAACAGGCGCTAAGCAAACGAAAAGCCCCCGTTTGGGGGCTTTTGCTTGCGCGGGCAAGGCCGCCTGGAACAAGCGGTTTACGATCTCGCCGGAATCGTCAGCCCGCGCTGCACCGCCGGTCGCGCCAAGAAGGCGTCCAAAGCGCGCGTCACCTGCGGGAAGTCCGCAATCGACACCAGTTCGCCGGCCTCGTAAAAACCGATCAGATTGCGCACCCAGGGGAAGATGGCGATGTCGGCGATGCCGTACTCCTCCCCCATCACCCATTGGCGGCCAGTCAGTCTTTGCTCCAGCACCGCCAGCAGGCGGCGCGATTCGTTCACATAACGATCGCGCGGACGTTTGTCCTCGTAGTCCTTGCCGGCGAACTTGTGGAAGAAACCCACCTGACCGAACATCGGGCCGATGCCGCCCATCTGGAACATCAGCCACTGTATGGCCTCGTAGCGCGCGGCGGGATCGGCGGGCAGCAATTGGCCGCTCTTCTCCGCCAGATACAGCAGGATGGCGCCGGATTCGAACAAGGCCAGCGGCTTGCCGCCCGGGCCGGCCGGATCGAGAATGGCGGGAATCTTGTTATTGGGGTTCAGCGACAGGAATTCCGGTGATAGCTGATCGTTGCTGTCGAAGCTGACCAGGTGCGCTTCATACGGCAGGCCGGTTTCTTCCAGCATGATGGACGCCTTGACCCCGTTGGGCGTGGTCAGCGAATACAGCTGGATGCGTTCCGGATATTTCGCAGGCCATTTGCGGGTGATGGGAAAGGCGGATAAATCGCTCATACGCGCTCCATTGAGTTTGGACGGGTGGGTTGCGCGCCCATGATAAGCCCGGCTTTTGCATTTGTCTTAAATCAGCAGCTCGTCAATGGCGAGATGTTATTGACGCAATAGCTGGATACACTGTTAATCCGTGCCTATGGTCAACGCCGCCCACCAATAAGCAATTCATTCAAAAATAAATTTCCCTTCTAAATCATGTGGAATGTATTAGTTTGAAATGAGGTTGGCGTGCTCCAATGGCACTCCTGGATGGCAATTACAATGGAGGCAGCCATGCCCTTTTTTTCCGGAAAACTCAAGGAGCAGCTCAACGAGCTGACCGGCCAACTGGACGGCCTGCGCGGCATGCTGTCCGCCATCGACCGTTCCATGGCGATGATACAATTCACTCCCGACGGCATCGTCACCAACGTCAATGAAAACTTCCTGCGCACCATGGGCTACCGGCGCGAAGAAGTCATCGGCAAGCATCACCGCATCTTCTGCGATAAAAACCATGTTTCCAGCGCCGCCTACGCCGAGTTCTGGCAAAAGCTGAAACGCGGCGAGCCGGTCAACGGCCGCTTCAGCCGCTACGCCAAGAACGGCGAGGAAATCTGGCTGGAGGCCAGCTACACCCCGGTGCTGTCCAGCGACGGCCAGGTGTGCGGCGTGGTCAAAGTGGCGTCCGACATCTCCGACCAAGTGCATCAGGAACAGAACGACCAGGCCATCCGCCTGGCGATCAGCCGCTCCATGGCCCAGATCGAGTTTGATCTGGACGGCAATATCCAGGACGCCAACGAAAACTTCCTCAACACCTTCGGCTATACCTTGGCCGAAATCCGCGGCAAGCATCACCGCATGCTCTGCGACGCCGACTACGCCGCCAGCCCGGACTACGCGGAGTTCTGGCGCCAGCTGCGCCAGGGCAAGTTTTTCCAGGGCCAGTTCAAGCGCCTGAGCAAAAACGGGCAGATCATCTGGCTGGAAGCCACGTACAACCCGGTCTACGACCTCAACGGCAAGCCGGTGCGGGTGGTCAAATTCGCCCAGGACATCAGCCGCCGGGTGCAGCAATTGCAGGCCCAGGCGGAGAACGCCCAGTCCGCGGTGGAAGTCTCGGTCAATACCGAGCAACTGTCGGTCAAGGGCAGCGCGGTGCTGGAACAGGCCGCCAGCGAAATCACCAAGGTGGCGTCCAGCGTGGAAAGCTCCTCCATCATCATCACCAAGCTGGGCGACAGCTCCGGTCAGATCGGCACCATCATCAGCACCATCAGCGAGATTGCGGACCAGACCAATCTCCTGGCCTTGAACGCGGCGATCGAGGCGGCCCGCGCCGGCGAGATGGGCCGCGGCTTCGCCGTGGTGGCGGACGAGGTGCGCAAGCTGGCAGAGCGCACCAGCCAATCCACCGGCGAGATCTCCGGCATCGTGCGCAGCATCCAGGAAGACTCCAAGTCCGCCATCACCTCCATGCAACAGGTGCGCGGCCTGGCCGACACCAGCTTGCAGCTGTCCGAACAGGCGCGCGACTCCATCGCCGAGATCCGCGCCGGCGCCAAGGAGGTGGTGCAAGTGGTGCGCGACGTGTCGGAGCTGCTGCAGCAGCGCGCCTGAGCCTGGAAGTCAGGCTCGGAAAGCCTTGATCCAAATCATGTCCGCGTCCGCCAGGGCGCGGCGATACTGAGGCGCCCACACCTTTCCCGAGCCCGCGATGAAACACCCCCACCCCGCGGCGATGCTGGCCCAGGCGCCGCATCGCGCCGCCTTTCTGCCCGGCATGCTATTCGCCATCCTGCTGCTGGCCGCCTGGAGCGCCGAGTTGACCAGCCGCCTGCTCGGCGTCCACGCCGCGCTGGCGGTGCCCTCCTCGCTGGCCCACGGCTTCCTGATGTTGTTCGGCTTCTTCCCGCTGTTCATGACCGGCTTTCTGTTCACCGCCGGCCCGCGCTGGCTGGGCGTGGAGCCGCCCGGCCGTCTTATCTTCGTCGGCGTGCCGGCGCTGATGGTGGGCGGGCTGCTGCTGTGGCTGGCCGGGCTGTGGCTGGGCATCTCCTGGACGCTGATCGGCCACGCGCTGTACACGCTGGGCTTCAGCGGTCTCACGCTGACTTTCGCCTGCCTGCTGCTGGCCAGCCCTCAAGCGGACCGCCGCCACGCCTGCGCGGTGCTGGCCGCGCTGTTCTGCGGCGCGCTGGCGCTGCTGGCCGGCGCTTACTGGCTGATCTTCCAGGACGGCCAGGCCTGGCTGTGGATGCGCAATCTGGCCTTGTGGGGCTTTCTGCTGCCGGTGTTTCTGACCGTCTGCCATCGCATGCTGCCCTTCTTCTCCGCCAACGCGCTGCCGGAGTACCAGCCCTGGCGGCCGGGCTGGCTGCTGGCCGCGCTGCTGGCCGGCTCCTTGGGTCATGGCCTGCTGGACGGCTTCGGCCTGCCCGCTTGGCCGCTGGACGCGGCGATGGCCGCGCTGCTGGCTTACGTCAGCTGGCGCTGGCGGCTGGTCGCGGCGTTGCGGGTCCGGCTGCTGGGCATGCTGCACCTGGCTTTCGCCTGGCTGCCGGTCGGCTTCGGGCTATACGCGCTCAATGGCTGGCTGGCTTCGCCGCGCCTGGCGCTGGCGGCGCTGCACGCGGTCACCGTCGGCTTTTTCCTGACCATGATGATCGCCTTCGTGTCGCGGGTGACGCTGGGCCACTCCGGCCAGCCGCTGCAGGCCGGCCCCGGCTTGTGGCGGCTCTACCTGGCCGCGCACTGGCTGGCGCTGACCCGGGTAGCCACCGAAATGCTGCCCGGCGTCTGGTCCGGCTGGTTGTACGGCGCGGCGGCCCTGGGCTGGCTATTGACGCTGGCGGCCTGGGGCCGCGCCTTCATGCCCAGCTACTGGCGGCGGCGCGCAGACGGCAAGCCGGGCTGAGAACCTGTTCACGGTCCGCGGGCCGGCCTTGAGCCCTGCGCTCAAGCCTGCCCGCGCCGGCGCAGATAATCGGGCACTTCCTCGGCCGGCATCGGCCAGCCCAGCAGATAGCCTTGCACATAGTCCACGCCCAACCTCAGCATCAATTGCAAATCCGCCTCTTCGCCTATGCCTTCGGCCACCACCTGGATATTGCGGTCCTTGGCCAGCCGGATGGTGGATTCCAGAATCTCCCGCGCCACGCTGTCGTCAGCGGCCCCGGCCACCAGCGAACGGTCTATCTTGATCGCGCTCACCGGCAGTTCGCGCAGATACTCCAGGCCGCTGTAGCCGCAGCCCACATCGTCCAAGGACACGCGGAAACCGGCCATGCGCAGCCGTATCACGTTTTCCAGCGCCTGATAGATGTTTTTCAGCCGCTGGGTTTCGGTCAGCTCCAGCGTCAACAGGGCCGGCGCCATGCCCAGTTCCTCCGCCGCCTCGGCCAGGCTGGACGGCAAATCCGGGTTGCAGAACTGGCTGGCGGTGAGATTGATCGAGACCCTCAGGCCGGACAGCGCCACTTGTCCGCTCCAACGGCGATAGTCCTCCACCGCCGCGCGGAAAATGACGAAGAACAAGTCTTCGTCCAGGCCGTAGTGCTCCAGACCGGGCAAGAACGCCGAGGGCTCCAGCAACCCCCGCTCCGGATGACGCCATCGCGCCAGCGCCTCCACCCCCGCCACCCTCAGCCGGGCGGAATCGGCCTGCGGCTGATACCAGGGCAGGATTTCGCCGCACCGCAATGCCCGCTCCAGCTCCTGACGGTCGAAATCCGACGACGCCCCGTCCCATGCCGGCCGGCGCGCCACCGTTTCCCACAGCTTGCATAGCTGTTCCATGGACAAGGGCGTGTTCAGGCTGCCTATCACCGGCAGATTGTGAAACGCGGCCACGCGGTAAGCGCCCATCAGCATGTCCTTGGACAGCGAGCTGTTGAACACGATGGGCGGCACCGCCGGCAGGCCGGACAGATGCCGCAACAGCAGGATGCCGTCCATCCCCGGCATATTGAGGTCGCTGATCATCAAGTCGTAGCGATGTCGCTGCAAACGCTCGAGCGCGTCGGCGCCGTCGCGCGCCTCGTCGATGCGGTCGATGCCCACTTGGCGCAAAGCCTGGCTCAGCGCGCAACGCTGCAAATCGTGATCGTCCACGATCAAAACCCGCATCGGCGCCGGGCCGGGTTTGGCGGTTATCGGTTCCATGGCATGTTCTCTGTCCCTTTCAGAGCGCTATTTTCCTTAGCCGGCCCAAGTGTAAGGAATAGGAAGATGCTGAATTTGCCGGTGAATTTCCAGATATGGTTTTTTCCGCTCTTATCAAAATCGCATCAAACTTTGCCGCATGAGAGCGCGTTTTTGTTCTATATCACCATTGGAGACCACCAAGATGAAATCCCAGTCCAATCAAGCAAATAGCGCGAAAAACGACGGCCACAGCCCGGATTGACCCAAATTGAATGAGCGCGTCCGGCGCCCGCGTCGTATACCGGCAACGTCAAGCAGGAGGCCCGGCAATGAGAAGCAATCTTCCCGTGGATGGCACCGAGGTGTTTTTGCTGCCACACCGCCCCATCGTCACCAAGACCAACCTGAAAGGCCAGATCACTTACGCCAACCGCGCCTTCATCGATATCAGCGGTTTCAGCGAAGAAGAATTGATCGGGCAGCCGCACAATATCGTCCGCCATCCGGACATGCCTCAGGCCGCCTTCGACGACCTCTGGAGCACCATCAAGACCGGCCGCCCCTGGAAAGGCCTGGTTAAGAACCGCACCAAGCAAGGACATTTCTATTGGGTGGAGGCCTATGTCACGCCCATCTGCGAGGGCGGCCAGCCGGTGGGTTATATGTCGGTGCGCAGCGCCCCGTCCAAACAGCAGACCGCCGACGCCGAGCAGCTTTACGCCCGCGTCCGCGAACGGAGTCAGGCGTTTCCGGAAACCCGCCACGCCGCCCCGCCGACGACGGCCTCGCTGTTACTGTGCGCGCAATTGCCCGCCGCGGCGCTGATCCTGGCCGGCGCCGCCGCGGACGGCGCCTTGCGCCTGACGCTGCTGACGCTGGCGGCGGTCTGGGCCTTGGCGGCCTCCTATCTGGCCGGGCGTTGGCTGGCGCGGCCGATAGACGCGGCGCGGCGCGCGCTGATGCGGCTGGCCGAAGGCGATTTCAGCGCCCAGATTCCCCCCTCCGGCCCGCGCGAGCCGCGCGCGGTGCTGGAAGAGATGGAAACCCTGCGCATCCACCTGCGCGCCATCCTGGCCGACGTGGTCGCCGGCGCAGAGGACGTCAGCGAAGCCGCCACCGCCACCCACGCCGAAGCCGAATCGCTGAACGCCCGCGGCGAATCCACGCTGGAAGGCATCACCCGGGTGGCGGCCGCCTTGCAGCAGCTGTCGGTGTCGGTGAACGAGATTTCGCAATCCACCCGCACCGGGGCCGAGTTCGCCGACCAGGCCACCGAACTGGCCAGCCAGGGCGAGGCTCAGATGAGCGACACCCGCCAGGCGGCCCAGGCCGTGGTCAGCGAGGTGTCCTGCACCCGCGACATCATCATCAAGCTGGAGCAATCGGTGGAATCGATCAACACCGTCACCGGCGTGATCAAGGACATCGCCAACCAGACCAATCTATTGGCGCTGAACGCGGCGATAGAAGCCGCGCGCGCCGGCGAACAGGGCCGCGGCTTCGCCGTGGTGGCGGACGAAGTGCGCAAGCTGGCGGAACGCACCGCCGGCAATACGCTGGAGATAGAACAATCGGTGTCCTTCCTGCGCGAACGCTCGCAAGAGGCGCTGGAGGAAGTGAAGGCCGCGGTGAACAAGGTCCATACCGCCGAGGAAACCATACAAGCGGCGGCCGAGGGCCTGGAGGCGATCCGCAACGCCAACGAGAAAGTGGCGGAGTCCTCCTCCAGCGTGGCCAATATGCTGCAGCAGCAATCGTCCGCCTCCACCGAAGTGGCCCAGAGCATGGAAACCATGAGCACGCTGACCGAACAGAACAGCCACAGCATCGCCGCCACCCTGCAAGTGGCGCAGAAGCTGCACACCACCGCCAGCGATCTGCGCCGCCTGGTCAGCCAATTCGAAAAACATATGTGAACGGCATTCATCCTGCGGCCGTATGGCATGTTTGCGAAAAATATTCATGCAAACGAGTTTTATTACACAAACTGTGAAAAATTACGGAACTACTTGATAACCATTCTTTCATAACCGTTATTCGTCGCGGCTCTACTGCACTGCACCATGACACCGGTCGCGACGAAGACGGCGCAGGCAGGCGGCGCATGCCGCCCGCCCGCGCTCCCGAAACCCCAATCACAAGCCAAGCTTAAGGAGGTCGCCGTCCAATAACATCGCGCCCAACGCGACGCACCGCCGCTAGAGCGGCGTCGAGTCCGGCGCCGGAATCGCCCGGCCACGCGCCCGGCCTTCCATTCAGAGCCGTGAACATGATCTCGCCCAAGCCGCACGCGGCTCCCGGGCAAGGAATCAAACGGTTCTCAGAGTCCGTTCACAGTCCGTCGAGCAAAGCGAGACAAGGCGAGGATAGTTGAAGATGCGAATGCGCCTACGGCGCGCGGGCATTCTGAACACCCAGTCACCGCGTCCCGCCTTACAAACGCGGACAATTGAATAGGCTCTCAGATGCAGTGTCTCGTTCGGCGAGGCTCCTATGCAAACACAGGTCACTGATCTGACGACGTCGAGAGACGCCCAAGGTTAGGACAGGCTTTATCGGATTAAGGTATAGCCCAAAGTGACTTCCCGCATGCAGTCGGGATACGTTGCATAGTGCCAAAACTTAGACGCGGAGATAGCTTTTCTGCACTCTCTCTTCTGGTTTACGCCCCCATTGTGACAACTGTTTGTGGTTATAAAACAGCTAACGGGGAATACCTCAAAATGTCTTTTGCAAGCATCACCCTGCCTACCGCTCAGGCAAACGAAGTCAATCTGAAAGAAACCGTCGCCTCCTACATGAGCGACTCGCTGATCACCCTCAGCCGCGACATGAAAGTCAGCGAAGCGCGCGAGCACATGCTCAAACAGCTGCGCGACGAAGACATTCCCGCCCAGATTTTCGTCATCGACGGCAGCCGCTTCCTGCACGGTCAACTCTCGGTCAAGCGCCTGCTGACCGAAACCGACCTGACGCTGCCGGTTTCCGCATTGATGGGCCCCACCGCTTTTGTCGTCGAGCCTAACCAACAGCGCCGCGATATCGTGCCGGAGCTGATAGACAAGGGCGTGGACCTCGCGCCCGTGGTCAGCGGCGGCAAGCTGCTGGGCGCTCTGTACGAAAAGGAAATCGCCGCGCTGATCCGCGACGAAGGCACCGACGACGCGCAACGCCAGGGCGCCAGCCTGCCGCTGGAGACCTCCTACCTGGAAAGCTCCCCGTGGAGCTTGTGGAAAAAGCGCCTGCCCTGGCTGCTGCTGCTGTTCTTCGCGGAAGCCTACACCAGCACCATCCTGCAAGTGTTCGAAGAGCAGCTGGAAGCCGCCATCGCCTTGGCCTTCTTCATCCCGCTGCTGATCGGCACCGGCGGCAACAGCGGCACCCAGATCACCTCCACCCTGGTGCGCGCGATGGCGATGGGCGAAGTCAGCCTGCGCAATATCGGCACGGTGCTGCGCAAAGAGGTGACCACTTCCTTCATGATTGCGCTGGCCATCGGCGTGGTGGCCTGGATACGGGCCTGGATGCTGGGCGTGGGCGACGAAGTGGCCTTGGTGGTGTGTCTGACCCTGATCGCCATCACCATCTGGAGCGCCATCGTGTCCTCCATCATCCCGATGCTGCTAAAGAAAATGCGCATCGACCCGGCCGTGGTGTCGGCGCCTTTCATCGCCACCTTCATCGACGGCACCGGTCTGGTGATTTACTTCAATATCGCCATGCTGGTGATTTCCGACCTGGCCTAAAGCCCGCTCAAGGTCTCGCGGACCTCCGCGAGACCGAACAGCATCGCGCAAACGACTCAAATCCGGGGACAGCCTACGCCTGTCCCTGCCTCCGGCTTGATCGCAAAGCAGGGCGCGCCAAGCCCAATCAAAATCGAGCGGCCATGCCGGCGCCTGCCGGCGCGCCGCCACCGGCAATATTGCAAGGAGTTACCCGATGAAAAACCATACGGTAACGAATCATCAGGATGGCCTCAGCCCCGCCGCCGCTAGCTGCCACACGCTGCTTGGCAACTTGAGCAAGCAGACCGCGCCGAAGCTGAAATCGGACAAGGCGACCCGCCCGGCCGACGAGTGGCAATCCGCCAGCGTGCTTCTGGACCTCCCTCAAACCAATGCCGCCCTATTCCACACGCTGTTGATGGGCATGCTGGCGATGGATGACGCGCAGGCGCTGCAAATCGTGTATCCCTCCCTCAAATGCCTAGGGCCGCAGCCTTGCCCAAGCCCCGCAATGAGCTGTATCAGCCCCATCCAAACCGAACACCCCATGACAGCCGACAAAGACTACCCCTTGGGCTTTGCGGTGCGTGCCCATGACGGTCATGGAGCAGCCATCGCCTATGCCGCGCATGAAATGCGCGACATTCATGGGGGCATGCGCTTGAAATCGACTATCGCGCTGCCTGGAGCCCTTCCCTGTTCGCGGCTGCAAGGACACCTAGATCACTTTGCCGCTGAATTTGGCCATTGGCACGCGGCGGCGATGTCCGGCGGCAGCACCTGGGCGGGTTTGCTCTTATAAGCGCCGATTCACAACACAACCGACGCTGCCTTGCCCGACGCGCCGCGCCGCCTACGCTGGCGCGTCGGCGCGCCTGGCCTTGGGGCAGCCCTCGCCGCGCAAGCCAAAAGCGAAAGAGGCCATGCGCGCGCACGGCGATAAACACTCCGCTTCCCGCCCCATGTTTTCACGAAACGCAAGCACCTTTGAACAGGCGCTAAGGCCAGTCCTCCTCCCTTGGTTTTTATCACATCATCGCCACATTGTTTTTGCCCAGAAGTCATGCTAATGTCCTGATAAATTTAAATAATCAAGACATACGCCGGCACCTCATTTCATCGCAACGCCACTTAAACGGCCTCTTTCATGACCCATTCAAACCGTAAACGCTTCGCCGCCGCGCTGGCGCTGGCCGCGGCGCTGCCGCTGGCGGCCCACGCCGAAACCTTCGACCTGGGCGCCATTCTCAAGGACGGCATCAAGAAGGCGCTGCAAAAAGACCCCACCGCGGACGGCGCCGCCGCCCCGATGGCTCCCGGCGTCTACGACGGCTCCGACAAACAGTTCGAGCGCACGCTGACCATCCGTCCCAACGGCAAGTTCGAACTGGAAGTCATGCAAAAAGGCAAACCCGGCCAACTGCGCTCCGGCTCCGGCAGCGGACAGTTGCAGGCCAACGGCGGACAGTGGCGCTATAGCGAAGGCATCTGCACGATGAACGTCCTGCCCCAGACCTCCGCGGTGCAAGTACAGGTGGAGCGGTGCGCCAGCGCCTTCGGCGACGTGCCCTTCGACGGCGTTTATCGTCTGAGCAAAGCGGCCGGCGGCGCCCAGGCCGGCAGCGGCAAGAACAAGGCCTTGGCGGCGCAGCTGAGCTGCCACAATCTCAACCTCAGCGAAAACGGCGTCGCCAAACTGCTGGCCGCCGCCGCCGGCACCACGCCCAATCAGGTATGGGAACACGAGCTGGCCTTGCCGGGAGGTTATGACTACGGCGGCCTGCCTATCCGCTCCGTGCAGCTGTCCGAAGTGGACGGCGGTTTCCTGGCGCTGTTCGTGGACGGCGACGCCGCCGCCATCAAGAGCGCGATCAAGAAGGCCCAGCGCAAGAGCAGCAGCGCGGCGATGTTGAGCAAGGTGGGGGAAAGCTATCCCTTCGCGGGCAAACCCAACGGCCTGCCCTATGTGCAGTGCCGCAGCAAGGCGGTTCAAAACGGGCTGTATTGACGCTGGCCCCAAACGACAATGGCCCCGGCAAACGCCGGGGCCATTGCATTTAGTCGACCCGTTTAAAGCTCAACCGCAAGCGCCGACGTGGCCGCAGGCGGTGCAGAACTCGCAGCCGTCTTTCTTGATCAGCGCGTGGTTGCCGCATTCCGGGCAGGGTTTGCCCGGCACCTGTTTCAAGGCGGCGCTGGCTTCCGGGCTGAACAGATCGCTCTGCTCCGGCACCATCACCCCCATTTCCTCCAGCGGCACGCCTTCCTCGGTCAGCACGCCCAGCATCGCGTAGCGGTGGATGATCAGCTGCGCCAGATAGGCGACGGTGGACGGCCAGCTCTGCGATTTTTCCACGCCGGGGATGCGGGCGAAGAAATCGCCCTGCGGCTCGGCGTAGCTCAGCAGCTTACGCAGCTTGAGGCCGATCCAGGCCGGGTCTATCACCCGCATGTCCAGGCTCAGCATCTTGCACAGGCCGTCCAGCTCGCGCGGGTAGGCGCCGGCCAGCCACATCGAATACGGCCGGCGCTGGCCGTTGGGCAGCACCAGTTCCTTGATGAAGAGCACGAAGTCGTCGCCGGTTTGCGGGTTGCTGACGTCCACCGACCAGCTCATGGTGCCGTCGGTGCCCGATTTGGGCTCCTTGCGCGCAAACAGCGCGTCCATCACCGGCGTCGGCTCGTTCTGGTCCGCCGGCAGCGCGCCCAGTTGCTCGACGCGGTGGCGCACCACCTGGCCCAAGGCCGCCGAGGCCGAGGTGGCGTAGACGGTGCGCTCGCCCAGATCGAACACATAGCGCTTGTCGCCGTTGGTGTGCGACAGCGCGTCCAGCTTGGCCGCCAGCCAACCGTGATCGCGGCAGCGCATGTCCATGGACAGAGTCTTGGCCACCGCGCCCAGGCCGCGCTGTTCTTCCGTGGCGTTGACCCAGCATTCGAACGGCGACACCCGGCCGTTCTCCACATGGCCCACCACCACGGCGAAATCGCCGGCGTCGCCTTCCACCATGAAGGTCCACGACGGGTTGCCTTCCTTCAGCTTGGGCCGGTTCGGCCATTTCAGGCTGGACAGCGCCGGCGTCGGCGCGGTGTTGAGCACCACGCGGCGGTCCGGGTCGCCGTCGCCGCTGCCGGACAGGTCCTGCGGCGTGGCGGCGCTGGGCTTGGCCGGCTCCACCGACAGCACCGAACCCAGCACATTATTGGGCCGGTAGGTGGTGATGCCCTTCAGGCCGGCGCGCCAGGCTTCCAGGTAGAGGCTTTCGAAATCGTCGAAGGGGTAATCGCCGGGCACGTTCACCGTCTTGGAAATGGCGGTGTCGATATAGGGCGCCACCGCCGCCACCATGCGCATATGGTCCAGCGCGCTCATTTCCAGCGCGGAGACGAAGTAGTCCGGCAAGGCGTTGGTGTCGCCGCCCTGCATCCGGTAAACGCGGTAGGCGTGGTCTTCCACCAGGTATTCCTGCTGGCTGCCGTCGGCCATGCGCTTCTTGCGGGTGTAGAACCAGGAGAACGGCGGCTCGATGCCGTTGGAGGCGTTGTCGGCGAAGGCCAGCGAAATGGTGCCGGTGGGCGCGATGGACAACAGGTGCGAGTTGCGGATGCCGTGCTTGCGGATGCGCGCCTTGATCGCCTCCGGCAGCCGGCTGGCGCAATGCGGCGCGGCCAGGTAGGCGTCGGCGTCGAACAGCGGGAAGCCGCCCTTCTCGATGGCGAGATCCACCGAGGCGTCGTAGGCGGCGTCGCGCATCGCCTCGGAAATGCGGCTGGCGAAGCGGCGACCCTCCTCGCTGTCATAGCGTATTTTCAGCATGATCAGCGCGTCGCCCAGGCCGGTGAAGCCCAGACCGACGCGGCGCTTGGCCTGCGCCTCGCGCTGCTGCTCTTCCAGCGGCCACACCGTCAGGTCCAGCACATTGTCCAGCATGCGCACCGACATGCGCACCACTTTCTCGAAGCTCTTGAAGTCGAAGCTGGGCTTGTCGCCAAAGGGCTGACGCACGTGGCGGCACAGATTGATGGAGCCCAGATCGCAGCAGCCGTAATCCGGCAGCGGCTGCTCGCCGCAGGGGTTGGTGGACTCGATCACCTCGCAATAGGACAGATTGTTGTCCTGATTGATGCGGGTCATGAACAGCACGCCCGGCTCCGCATGGTCGTAGGTGGAGGCCATGATCTGCCGCCACAGCTCGCGCGCCGGCACCGCGCGGTAGACCCACAGGCCGTCCGCGCGCTGATAACTGTCGGGGAAAGCGTTGGACGACGGCTCCACCGCGTGGGTCAGCTCCCAGGCGGCGTCCGCCTCCACCGCGCGCATGAAGTCGTCGGAGACGCCCACCGAGATATTGAAATTGCGCAGATCGCCCTGGTCCTTGGCGTGGATGAAGTCCTCCACGTCCGGGTGGGAAATGTCCAGCACCCCCATCTGCGCACCGCGGCGCGCGCCGGCGGACTCCACCGTTTCGCAGCTGCGGTCGAACACCCGCATATAGGACACCGGGCCGGACGCGCGGCTATTGGTGCCCTTGACCCGCGCGCCCTTGGGACGGATGCGCGAGAAGTTGTAGCCGACGCCGCCGCCGCGGCGCATGGTTTCCGCCGCCTGCAGCAAGGCCTCGTAAATGCCCACCTTGCCGTTTTCGGTTTCGGACACCGAATCGCCCACCGGCTGCACAAAGCAATTGATCAAGGTGGCGCGCAGATCGGTGCCGGCGGCGGAATTGATGCGGCCGCCGGGAATAAAGCCGTTTTCCAGCGCCTGATAGAACAACGGCTCGAAACGAGCCGGCTCGCTTTCCAGCGCCGCCAGCGCCTTGGCCACGCGCAGGCGCACTTCGCTCACGCTGTGTTCGCCGTTCTTGGCGTATTTTTCCAACAGCACCTCGCGGGAGATGTCCTGCTCGGTCATGGCGGCGATGTTTTCCTGCTTCATGGTTCCCGGTTCCTCTTGAATTGCGGCCTGCGGCGGCCAGGGCGGCCCCCTTCCAGCATGCAATGGACCGTGTGGGCCGCAAAAGGTTTCAACACGTCCGATACGCAATATCTGGAAAAGAAAAACGGCGTATTACACTATATGTAGTTACGCCGTTCGTTGACACATATCAAGCGCTATTCCACGCCGCCACCGCTTTTCCCGCTTGTCATGGGTAAAAACACGACGCGCGGCCGCCGCCTCACGGCGTCTTCAGCTTCACCTCCAGCGGCACCCCGTCGCGGCCGGCGGAGACCTTGACCGGCTCGCCCAGCTGGATGCGCTCCTGCAAGGCCGGATCGGTCTTGAGCATGGCCGCGCGCGCGTTGGCGGCGCGTTGCTTGGCCAGTTGCTGCAGGCTGGCGTCGGTGATGCTCTGCGCGGCGATCAACTCGTCCCGCAGCAGCTTGCCCAGGGCCGCGCCGGACGGCCCGCCCGGCTTCAGCGTGTGGCCCAGCAGCTTGAAGCGGCCGATCTGCTTGCCGTACACCGATTTGACCGCGGACAGGATTTCCTCGTCCTGCATGTCCGGCAGCGGCAGCGGCTCGCCGGCGCCCAGCTGGTGGCCGGCGGCGGCGAAGATCGCCAGATCGGTTTGCGCGCGCGCCATTTCCTTGCGGTCCGCGTCGGCGTTGTAACCGCCGCTGATGGACAGCATCAGCTTGGGACGCTTGACCATCAGCCCGGCCACCTTGACCAGCTTCTCCCGCTCCGGCGGCGTCACATTGGCCTCGCCGGCCACGAAGCGGATATCGTCGAAGCCCTCGCCGCCCAGCAAGGCGCCCAGCGCGCGGAACGGCGCGGTCACCACCTTGGTCACCACGTTGACGATGGCTTTCCAGATGATCTTGCCATAGCTGAACTGCGGATCGTCCAGGCTGCCGGCCACCGGCAGGTCCAGATCGATGCGCTTGTCGCTGTCCTCCAGAATGGCCACCGCCAGCCGCAGCGGCAGCCGCGGGCCCTTGTATTCGCTGTCCGGCAGCTCGTCGCCCAGTTGCAGGGAATCGATCACCACCCGGTTCTCGCCCTTGAGCTGGCGCTGCTCCAGCAGATAGCGCAGGTCCACCGACAAGCGCCCGTCCTTGACCTGCCAGCCGGCGAAGTTCATCGAATACGGGTTCAAGGTGCCCATGGAGATATTGCGGAAGGCCAGGGTGATGTCGGTGTTGTCCGTGGGCGCCAGCGGCGACAGCGCGCCGCGCACCTTGACGTCGCCAAACTGGTCCACGTCGCCGTCCAGCGTGATGTTGCCGCGCTGCTTGGCGCGGGTGGACAGGTTCTGGATGGAGCCGCGCAGATTATGCATGTCGGACGCGAAGTCAGGCTTCATGCCGTGGTCGGCGAACTGCACCCGCCCGCCCTGCACATGGATGGACCGGACCTCCACCAAGGGCAGCGGCGCCGCCTTGGCCGCCGGCGCCGGCGTCGCCGGCTTGCCGCCCTGGCCGGCGAACAGCCGGGTCAAATTGAGTTCGCGCTTTTCGTCCAGCACCAGCCGCGCCGCCGGCCCTTGCAGCCGCACATCGTTGATCGTCGCTTTCAGCGGCATGCCCTGAGCGCTGAGGCCGCGCACTTGCAGATCGCGCCACCCCAGCAAGGGCAGCTTCTCGCCCGGCTCGTACACCGCCAGCCGCGCCACGCCGGCGGAGCCGCCGACGCGCCAGCCGCGCGCGCCGACATCCAGATTCAGATCCGCGGACAACGCGCCGCCGCCGAAACGCAGCGAGGTTCCGCTCAAGGCGTACGGCGCCAGCGGCGCCAGCTGCACCCCGTCGGCGCGCAGCCTGCCCTTGAGCGCGCCGGCCGCGGCGTCGATATCG
Source organism: Chromobacterium sp. Beijing (assembly GCF_021496765.1). NCBI lineage: Bacteria > Pseudomonadati > Pseudomonadota > Betaproteobacteria > Neisseriales > Chromobacteriaceae > Chromobacterium > Chromobacterium sp. Beijing. The sequence continues at coordinate 714,630 of NZ_CP053750.1, read as the reverse complement.
GCTTTGACCGCCAGCTTGCCGCCGTTGAGCCCGCCGGCCAGATCCAGCGCCAATTGCCGGCCGTCGTCCACCTCCACCGTGCCGCCCAGGCCGGACAGCGTCATGCTGGCCGGCTTGGACAGGCTGCGGTCGGTCCAGCGCAGCTGGCTGTCCTGCAAAGCCATTTCCGGGTAATCGAACTTCCAGGCCGGCGCGGCCTCGCCTTGCGCGCGCGCCGGGGCGGCGGCCGGTTTGGAACCGCCGGCCGGCTCGAACAAGCGGGCCAGATTGATCTGGCCGGCGCGGTCGCGCTCCACCTGCGCATCCAGGCCGCTCAAGCTCAGCTTGCCCGGCTCGATGCGACGGCCTTTTTGCGACAGCTGGCTGGACGCCAGCTCGGCGCTGGCCAGGCTCAAGACCGGCGCCGCGCCCTGCGCGCCCAGCTTCAGCTCGTCCAGCCGCGCCAGCAGGCCTGTCAGCGCGAAGCCGTTGTCCGGCGACAAGGAAAAACGGCCGGACAGCAAAGGCAGCTTGGCCTCCAGCGCCAAGGGCTGGCGGAAACCCTGATCCGCGTAGCTCACGCGCCAATTGCGCAGCTTGATCGTCTCGATGTTCACCAGCCACGGCAGCGGCGCGGCCGCCGGCTGCGGCTTGGCGGCGACCGGCGCGGCCGGAATCGCCTTCTGCCAGTCCACCGTTCCGTCGCGGTCGCGCCCGGCCATCGCCAGACCCTGATCCAGCTCGATGGACTGCACTTTCAGCATTGAACGCGCCAGATCCAGCGCGCCGCCTTCGACGCGGACTTCCGGAATCGTCAGTTCGCTGCGGCCGCCCGGCGCCTTCAGCGCGAAGCGCAGCAGGCTGGCGCGGAACGGCGACACCGTCAGCTCCGGCGTCTTGCCGGACATTTCAAAATGGTAGCGCGCGGACACGGACAGCCGCCCTTCCGGCGCGGCGGTGTTGAAATGCGGCTGCACATAGGGCCAGACCGAGGCCAGCGGCAACTCCGCCATCTGCGCCTCGCCGTCCGACTTCAGCGGTTGCAGATTGATGCTGCCCTTCCAGTTGAAGCGGGTGCCGTCGGTCATGGCCGCCTGCATCGTATAACTGCCGTTTTCCGGCAGCGTGGACAGGTCTAGCAGCGACAGATTCAACGGCACCAGGGTGAAGCGCTCGTCGCCGCCCAGTTGATCGGACAACTGCGCCTGGCCCTTGCGGATGTTCAAGGCCTTGATCATCAGCCGCGGCAGCTTGTCCGAGCCCCCTTCGGGCTTGGCCGGGCCGGCGGCGTCGGCGACGAAGCTGGCCCAGTTCCACTGCCCGGCGCGGTTGCGCGCCAGGGCCAGCCGCGGCTCTTCCAGGGAAAACTCCTGCGCCTGCCAGCGGCCGATCAAGAGCATGGACGGATCCAGGTTCAGATACGCCCGCTTCACCGCGAACAGCGGCCGGCCGTCGCCCTCGCTCAGCTTGAGATCCCTGACCTCCAGCGACATGTCCCAAGGCGTGATCCTCACCTCGCCCATGCTCAGCGTGCGGCCTATGCTCTTTGCCCACTTGGCCGCGGCGTCGCTGATCATGCCCGGCGCCAGCCAGCCCAGGAAGCCCCACAGCAGGGCCAGCAAGACGATGGGAACCGCCAGCCAGCGCAGCCAACGACGGCGCGGTTTAGACGCTGGCGGCTTGGAATCTGAAGCGGGAGTGATCTGTTCGGTATCGTTTTCCATATCGTCTAATTCTAATACTCATAAAGAGGTCTTAACAGTCCCCTGGGCAGATTTCCCTGTTGCCGCAAACCAACAACTGACCGGCATCCAATCAATAATCATTGCGAATGTCCACGCGCCGGGACTAGCATGCATTCGTTCAAAATATTGAACATTTCGAACCAAAAACGATCAATGCCATTCAAAGCGGCATTGTGCCGTATTACCAAATCTGAGAGGAGCACCCGGATTGCCGATCCATCATTGGGCCCGATTCCAGCCCCGTCCCGCCTGCCCGCGCAGCCCCGGCTGCCGCACACTGGACCGTAGATTATTTTTAGTACAAGCGCAGCGGCCGCATACGCTGAGGCACGACGCCCGGCGCGACAGCAGCTCGGGCGCGCACACATGACAACAGAGGCTTTATGAATAACGCAGAACAAATCAACAAATGGTTGGACGACAATCGCATCACCGAAGTGGAATGCCTGATCCCGGACATGACCGGGCTCGCCCGCGGCAAGATCGTGCCGCGCCATAAATACAATCCGGCCGAAGGCCTGCGCCTGCCGGAAGCCGTGCTGTCCATGACCGTGACCGGGGACTACCCGGACCAGGACTTCACCTCCCTCGCCGATCCCGACATGCGGCTGATTCCCGACGCCAGCACCCTGCGTCCGGTGCCGTGGAACCTGGAGCCCACCGCCCAGATCATCCACGACTGCGCCTTTTTCGACGGCCGCCCGGTGGACCTGGCGCCGCGCAATGTGCTCAAGCGCATCCTCAAGCTGTACGAAGACGAAGGCCTCAAGGCCGTGGTGGCGCCGGAAATGGAGTTCTACCTGGTGGAAATCCAGCCGGACGAAGACATCCCGCTGCGCCCGCCGGTTGGCCGCACCAAACGCACCGAAGCCGGCATGCAGAGCTTCTCCATCGACGCCGTCAACGAATACGACGGCATCTTCGACGTGATGTACGACTGGTGCGAAGCCCAGGGCCTGGCGCTGGACACCCTGATCCACGAAATGGGCACCGCCCAGATGGAAATCAATCTGGACCACGGCGACCCGCTGGCGCTGGCGGACCAGGTCTTCCTGTTCAAACGCACCGTGCGCGAAGTGGCGATTCGCAACAATATGTACGCCACCTTCATGGCCAAGCCGATGCAGGGCCAGCCCGGCAGCGCCATGCACCTGCATCAGAGCGTGGTGGACAGGGAGAGCGGCAAGAACATCTTCAGCCTGAAGGACGGCCAGCCCTCGCAGAAATTCTTCCATTTCATCGGCGGCCTGCAAAACTATCTGCCGCCGGCGATGCCCTTTTTCGCGCCCTATGTGAACTCCTACCGCCGGCTGAGCCGCTACACCTCGGCGCCGATCAATCTGTCCTGGGGCTACGACAACCGCACCTGCGGCCTGCGCGTGCCGCACTCGGACCCGCAGGCGCGGCGAGTGGAAAACCGCCTGGCCGGCGTGGACGTCAACCCCTATCTGGCCATCGCCGCCAGCCTGGCCTGCGGTTATCTGGGCATGAAACAGGGCCTGATGCCGTCCGAACCGCTAAGCGGCAGCGCCTACGAGCAACCGCACCAGCTGCCCCGCCACCTGGACGACGCCATCGACATGCTGCTCAAGTGCGAACCGCTGACCAATCTCTTCGGCGAACACTTCATCCGCACCTATAGCGCGATCAAGGAAGCCGAGTACCGCGAATACTTCGACGTGATCAGCCCGTGGGAGCGGCGCTTCCTGCTGCTGCACGTTTGATCGGCGCTTAGAGCGTGTTCACCGTTTCGCAAGCCAGGCTGAAACAAGGCGAAAACCGCTGAGAAAGCGGAGCGCGCACACGGTAGATGCACGTTTCGAAGTGGTACTCGCCGTGCAACGCTTCACAATGCGCTGCGGACTTTGAACCGCTTCTTAAGGCGCGGACCGCTCGCCGCCGGCCCCTGTTCCGGACCGGCGGCTTTTCCGCCCACCGTCATCAAACTGTGCATTGACAATCCCCGGCTCAGAATATTCAATATGCTTAACACTTGCCGCCAGAGCATTCCATGCACCCAAGCCCCCAGCCCGACCCCGTCCGCCCAGCGCCCTGCGCCGGGCTGAGCCTGAGCCAAGTCCTGCGCCAGGTGCAAAGCGACGCCTCCCCGGACAACGACCGCGACTACTGCCGCGCGCTGCACGACTTCGTGCGCGACCGCGTGCGCTTCGGCTTCACCAGCCAGTTTGAAACCGTCACGCCGGAACGCACGCTGGCGCTGGGCCGCGGCCATTGCAACGCCCAGGGCGACCTGCTGCGCGCGCTGCTGACCACCGCCGGCATTCCGGCGCGGCTGCGCTTCGTGCGGCTGGACAAGCGCGTGCTGCGCCACGCGGTGCCGGCCCCGATCTACCTCTGCCTGCCGGAACACCTGTTCCACGGCCTGGTGCAAGCGCGGCTGGACGGCCGCTGGCTGCACTGCGACAGCTATCTGTTCGACCCCGACGGCTTCGAACGCCAATACGCGCGCCTGCTCGCCTCCGGCCTGCCCCGCGGCTACGGCCTGCGCCTGGGCGCGGACTGCCGCTGGAGCGCGGACGCCGACAGCTTCTGCCAAGCCGGCGCCGACGACCTCCACGACGAAGACCCGGTCTACGACAACCTGGCCATCGCCCTGCAGGAAAAAGCCGGCAACAACACCTTGCTGGGCCTGCACTTCAACCAATGGCTGAAACTGGCGCCGTCTCCGCTGCGCCGGCGCGGCGAACGCTATCTGAACAGCCGGCTGCATCCCGCCCGCTGACGCGGCCGGCCGGCGCGGCCGCTATGACGGCAAGCCGCCGGCCCACGGCTTGCACGCCCAGGTGGCGATGAAGGCCGGCAGGTAGCCGTCGATGACAAAGCGCGGCGTCGGCTGCATCTCCTCGTGAAACCCCGCCAGCAAGAAGCCGGCCTCCAGCTGGCCGCCTATCTGCTCCGCCAGGCTGTGGCCGAAGACCAGCGCCTCGCCGCCGGCCCGCTTGGCCGCCAAAGCCTCCGGTGCCAGATCCCGCAGATCGGAATACGGCGCCGGATAGCGCGGCCGGATCAGGCCCTGGCGCGCGTATTCCGGATCGCGGTCGCCGATGAAGGCCGCCGGATTGAAAAAACTGCTGAGCAGGCGGCCGCCCGGACGCAGCACCCTGAAGCACTCGCGCCACACCGGACGCACGTCCGGCACGTAAAGATTGGAAATCGGGTGGAATACGCAATCGAAGCTGGCGTCGGCGAAACGGGACAGCTCGCGCATATCGCCCAGCTCCGTCGCCAGGCTCAGCCCTTCGCGCCGCGCCACCAGGCGGTCGCGCTCCAACTGCTGCTCGGAGGCGTCCAATACCGTGACCTCGGCGCCGGCCGCCGCCAAGAGCGGACCCTGCTGGCCGCCGCCGCTGGCCAGACACAGAATGCGCCAGCCGGCCACCTGATCCAGCCAGCCGGCCGGCAACGGCCCCGGCGTCAGCCGCGCCCGGTGATCGCCCGCGCGCGCGGCGGCGACGGCGGCGGCGTCCACCGGTTGCGACCACGGGCCGGCCTGCTCGGCCTGGCGGTCCCAGGCGGCCTGATTATGCGAAAAAATATCGAGAGAAACGTGTTCCGACATGGGGAGTCCTATTCCATTGAGAAAATTGGGGACACCCAGCCAAAACCGCATCCATAGCGAAATGGACAGCCCCCGCGAAGGGGCAAAGACGAAGCGGAAGACCAAACGAAACGGCAATGCGGCAAACGGCCCTGGCTGGGCAAACGAGTGACGGGCATTACAGCTTCATTCCGGCGCGCTCCTATCGGGACAACACAGAAGAGATTCAAACCGCGCAAGCATGCGGCGCAAGCGCTCATTCTACACCAGATCAAATTTAAATGACATAGCAATTCCGTAAACCACGCCATTCAAGCTTTGCGCTCCCCCACCCCTCGGAGACATGATGAAAGCTTGCCTGGCACTGTGCGCCGCGCTGCTGGCCACCCCGCCCTCGCCGCCTATCCCGACGACCTCAGGCTGACCACCTGGAACGCGATGCTGCTGCCGCAGTCGCTCTATCCCAATTACGGCCAGGAGCAGCGCGCCCGGCTGATCGCCGCCGCCCCCATCCTGCAAAACCAGGACGTGGCGGTGTTTCAGGAACTGCAGGACAACAGCAGCTCCGAAGCGCTGCTGCAAGGCCTGAAAGCCCGCTTCCCGCACCAGACCCCGGTGATAGGCCGCAGCCAGAGCGGCTGGGACGGCACCGAAGGCTGGAACGGCGCCAAGCCGGAAGACGGCGGCGTCGCCATCGTCAGCCGCTGGCCGATTGTGGAAAAACGGCAATATCTGTTCCGCACCGCCGGCTGCAGCTGGGAACAATACGCGCTCAAGGGCTTCGCCTACGCCAAGCTGCAAGCGGGCGGCCGCTACTATCACGTGCTGGGCGCCCATCTGCAGTCGGAAGACAGCGGCTGCAAGGAGCACGCCGCGGTGCGCCAGGCCCAGCTGCGCGAAATCGCCGACTGGCTGCGCGCGCGGCAACTGCCCAAGGACGAAATGGTGCTGATTGCCGGCGACATGAACGTGGACCGCCGCAAGCCGGCGGAATACCGCGCGATGCTGGACATCCTGCAAGCCAGCGAGCCGCGCTACGCCGGCGTCGCCGACAGCTTCGACACCGCGCGCAACGGCCTGGCGCTGGAGCGCTACGGCGCGCGCGGCGGCGACGTCCCGGAATACCTGGACTACATCCTGACGCTGAAAGCCCACCGCCAGCCGTCCGCCTGGCACAATCTGGCGCTGGACGCGCCGTCCCCGCAGTGGACGGTGCAATCCGTCGGCAAGCACACCTACGCCTACACCGACTACAGCGACCACTACCCGGTGCAGGCCTTCGCCTGGGCCGACGCCGCCACGCCCACGCAATCCTATACCGATCAGGCCGGCAGCTACCGCCAGGTAAGCCTGCAAAACCTGGGCAACGGCCAATGGCTGCAAAGCGCCGCCGCCAACGACGGCTGGCTGAAGACCGGCCCCGGCAACGGCCCCGCCGCCCGCTTCAATCTGTCCAACAACTTCGCCATGCGCGACAACGGCTGCCTGCGCTCAGGCGACTATCTGCGGGTGGAGCGCGCCGACCGCCCCGGCTGGTTCTGGACCTGGTGGGGCGGCCTGGACGCCAATCAATACGCCTACTACACCAAGCAAGGCCCGCTCAACGCCTCCACGGAACTGCGGCTGCAGATTCAGGACCGGCCGGACGGCTGCCTGCGGGACGGCGACATCGTCAGTTTCAAGGATTGGGCGCGGCAGAGCGATTACTATCTGACCGCCTGGAACGGCGGCGCTCACGATGGCCAGCTCTATCTATGGCAGCCCGGCGTCGGCCCGCGCGAACGCTTCCGCGTCGGCATCGCGCGCCAGCCGCAGCGGCAGGATTGGAAAGCGCAATTGATTTACGCGCAGAACAAGAAGCGCTAAGAACGTGTTTACGATCTCGCGAGCTAAGGCGAGACAAGGCGAAAACGGGCGAAAAAGCGGAGTGCACACACGGTATATGAGCATTTCGAAGCGGCACTCGCCGTGCCACGTCTCACGACGCGCAGCAGATCGTAAACAGATTCCAACGAGAACAGCGGGCGGCTAGCCGCCCGCTTTCAGGAGCGTTACCAGGCGAGGATCAGCAACAAACTGCCCAGCAACAAACACAAGGGAGAATAGAAACGGGTGTCGTTGCGGGCGAAGCGGCTATCGCGCACGCTCTTGAACAAGCCGACGTAGCGGAATTCGCCGATGCCGCGCAGCAGCAACGCCGCCGCCAGCGCCAGCAAGCCCCAGCGCACGGTCTCCATTTGCCAGAAACGCGTCAGATGGCCATGCAGCGCAACCGCCAGTGCCGACAAGGCCAACACGCCGGCCACGGCGAACGTGCCGCCGCGGGTGGGCTGGAACAAGGGCTTGCCGTCCACCTCGGGCACGGCGGCGCCCATGCCCACGGTGCCGCCCAGCGCCCAATAGCAATGGACCAGACTGATAATCAGAAAAACAGTAATCAAAAACAGGCTCAGCATAAGCAGGTTCCCTTTCTAATTAAGTGTTTATCGGAAGTTCAACCTCGCCTTGATTATAACACAATCCCATCTGCATTGATTTTCGGCAAAAAAACGGCAACGCCGGGCAAACTCGCGCCCATCGCCGCGGATGGCGCGCTGAGTGAATTCTGCAAGCCGCCCTCCGGCTTTTTGACGACAGTAGCGGGGTCGAATCACTCCATGTCTTCCACTTGAAAGCCGACCCCATGCCAAACATCACCGCCCACAGCGCCACTCGCCCCCTCGCCGCTCCCGCGGCCTTGCCGACTGCCCGCGCCGCCGCCGCTCAGCCACAACTGGGCCTGGGCCGGCAGCTGGCCAGCGCCTCGAATCGCTGCGCCGCCGCGCCGGACCGCCCGCAAACCACGCAAGGACCCGTTCCGCAGCAAGCCCGTTTCCAGTCGCTGTTGTTCCGGGTGGCCAACGGCGAGGTCAACGCCTCCCCTGCGCGTCAGGACCAAGCGGTGGCGCTGTACGGCCTGAGTCACGCGCAAATGCAGCTGTCCCGTTTCGTGCGCGGCGAACTGGACATGCAAAACGTCGCCACCATCGCCAATTACAATAAGCAGCTGAACATCGTCCATTACAGCCGCGACGACGCCATGTATAGCATCTCGCCTCGCAAGCTGATCCAGGAATTCAGCCGCCACATCAGCGACGCCGCCGCCGGCAAGCTGGTCAAGCGCGCGCCGCAGCCGGCCGCCCCATCCTCCAGGCCTGGGCCGATTACCTGGGCGCCCATCACACGCGGCTGGACCCGTTTGTCCGGCTCAACGCGCTGCTGGCCGACGTGCCGCCGGCGGAGCGCTCCGCCGTGGCCACCCGCTTTGTGCTGAAGAACACCAGCGGCGGCTGCCGCACGGAAACCACGGTCAACACCTTGCTCTATCTGGTGCACGCCTGCGGCTGCAAAAACGCCGACGACGTCGCCGCCGCGCTCGGCAAGCGCACGCTGGAACAGCGCGACCTGCTGGACCTGTCCGAGCTGTTCATCAAGCACTTCTTCCGCAACTCCAGCAAACTGGGCCTGGAATTCTTCGCCCAGCAAGGCGCGGAAATCGCCTTTGCCTGGAACGACGCCGGCCGCGGCAAGATGGACCTTGAAGCGATACGGCAAAAACCCTGGCAAGAACAGCAGCGCCGCTTCCAGCACAGCTACGAGCCGATCACCTACTCCGAAGTCCGCTCCGTGCTGCGTCAGCCCGAGCTGTTCGACGGCAAAGTCTCCAAAGTGTATTTCGCCGACAACGGCGTGGAACTGGCCGGCTCTCCCGCCTCCGAACAATGGGTGGCGCTGACGCGCCCCATCGCCGCGCAGCGCCACTAAACAAGGCCGCATAAGACAACAGCCCCGGCGCTTTCGCACCGGGGGCTGTTTTCAGATCAAGCGCTCTCGCCGCTTACTGCGCGTCCGCCTGGATAGCGGTCAGGGCGATGGTGTAGACGATGTCGTCCACCAGCGCGCCGCGCGACAGATCGTTGACCGGCTTGCGCAGGCCTTGCAGCATCGGACCCACCGACACCACGCCGGCGGAGCGCTGCACCGCCTTGTAAGTGGTGTTGCCGGTGTTCAGGTCCGGGAACACGAAGACATTGGCGCGGCCGGCCACTTCGCTGTCCGGCGCCTTTTGGCGGCCTACGGATTCCACGCTGGCGGCGTCGTACTGCATCGGGCCGTCAATCATCAGATCCGGGCGCTTTTCTTTGGCGATGCGGGTGGCTTCGCGCACTTTCTCCACGTCCGAACCGCTGCCGGAAGTGCCGGTGGAGTAAGAGATCATCGCCACGCGCGGGCTCAGGCCGAAGGCGCTGGCGGAATCCGCGGACTGGATGGCGATGTCGGCCAGCTGCTCCGCGTTCGGGTCCGGGTTCACCGCGCAGTCGCCGTACACCAGCACCTGATCCGGCATCAGCATGAAGAAGATGCTGGACACGATGCTCGCGCCCGGCGCGGTCTTGATCAGCTGCAGCGCCGGACGGATGGTGTTGGCGGTGGTGTGCACCGCGCCGGACACCAGGCCGTCCACCTCGTTCAGGGCCAGCATCATGGTGCCGATCACCACGCTGTCCTCCAGCTGCTCCGCCGCCTGCGGCGCGGTCAGGCCCTTGCTCTTGCGCATTTCCATCATCGGCGCCACATAGCGGCCGGCGGCCTCTTTCGGGGCCAGGATTTCAATATCGGCCGGCAGGGTCACGCCCTGGGCTTCCGCCACTTGGCGGATGCGCTCCGGTTCGCCGATCAGCACGCAGCGGGCGATGCCCTTCTCGTGGCAGATGGCGGCGGCCTGGATGGTGCGCGGCTCGTCGCCTTCCGGCAGCACGATGCGCTTTTGCGAGCGGCGCGCGCTCTCGATCAGACGATGGCGGAAGGCCGGCGGCGGCAGGCGTACTTCGCGCGGCTCGCCTATCTTCTGCACCAGCACCGCGGTGTCGATGCGCTCGGCCACGAAGTCGATCATCGCCTGCATGCGCTCGGCGTCTTCCATCGCCACGTGACGGTCCAGATTGGCCAGCATGGTGCTGGTCTCATAGGTGTCGCGCTCGGTGGACAGAATGGTCAGGCCGGCTTGGCGCGCGGACTGGATCAGCGGCAGGATGCTGCCGGACACCGGTTCGCCGCAGGTCAGCAGCAGGCCGGCCAGCGGCACGCCGCGCAGCATGGCCAGCGAGGTGGCCAACACCACGTCGCTGCGGTCGCCCGGCGTCACCACCAGGGTGCCCGGCAGCAGGCGTTCGGCCATCTTCTCCACGGTGCGGGCCGCCACCACGGTTTCGCGCATGCGCGCTTGCTCGATCTGGCCGGCGTGTTCGATCTTCAAACCCAGCGCGCTGACCACGTCCAGCACGCGCGGCGCGTCCAGCTTGGCGTCGTAAGGCACGCAGCCCAGCAGCGGCGTGGCGCAGCCCTGCTCCGCCAGCTCCGCGCGCAGGCCGGCCAGATTGCCGCACTCCGCGCCGCGGTTCAGCAGCAGACCGGCCAGTTTGCCGTTGCCGTCGGCGCCGAACTGGCGCTGCACCAGCTGCACGCATTCGGCGATGTCGCGCGCGCCGCGGCCGGCGCCGGACAGCACCAGCAACAGTTCCGCGGACAGGCTGCCGGCCATTTCCGCATTTAGGCGGATGGCGGTTTGCGCGTCGCTGTCCGGCACCAGGCCTTCAACGATCAGCACGTCGTGATTGTCCCGCGCCTGTTCCGCCAGGCGCACCACATCTTCCATCAAGGTGGCCAGCTCGCCTTCGCGCAGCATGGCTTGAGCGCGGGCAAACGGGATGGACGCCGGCGCGTCGATATTGCACAGCTGACGGGCGAAGTGGCTGGACAGCTCTGCGCCCACGCTGGCGGGCTGCGCGATGGGCTTGACGAAGCCCACCTTGATGCCGTCGCGCTCCAGCGCGTGCACCAGGCCCAGGGTCATGGAGGTCAGCCCGGCGTCCGAACCATAGGAAGCCAGGAAAAACACTCGTTTCGGTTGTTGCGATGTCATGAGTTTTACTTTCGACGCGCGCGCCGCCGCAAAGCGGCCCGGCGTTCAGAATCAGGCGGCGGCCGACGGAGCGCCGGCCGCGCGATACGGACGCGGCTTGCGCCGCGAAGTCCTATCAGATACCGGCCAGGTCGGCGGTATCCTTGGCGATCATCCACTCTTCATTGGTGGCCATCACCAGCGCGGTGGTGCTGCCCGGCTGGCTGATCACGCCGGTGTTGCCGCGCACGGCGCGCTCGTTGGCGGCCGCGTCCACGGCGAAGCCCAGCACCTTCATGTGGTTCAGGGTCTTCTCGCGCAGCAGGCTGGAGTTCTCGCCGATGCCGCCGGTGAACACCAGCGCGTCGATGCGGTCCAGCGAGGTGGCCAGGCCGCCCAGCAGGCGGGCCAGACGGTGGGCGAACATGTCCAGCGCCAGTTGCGCGTCCACATTGCCTTCCGCCGCCGCTTCTTCCAGAGCGCGACAGTCGCTGGACACGCCGGAAATGCCCAGCAGGCCGCTCTGCTTGTTCAGCAGATTGTCAATGCCGTCCAGATCCAGGCCTTCCTTGCGGGCGATGAAGGTCACCGCGGCCGGGTCGATATCGCCGGAACGGGTACCCATGATCAGGCCTTCCAGCGGGGTCATGCCCATGGTGGTGTCCATGCACTTGCCGTTCTTCACTGCGGAAGCGGAAGCGCCGTTGCCCAGGTGGGCGATCAGGATGCCGTGATTAGCCGGGTCCAGCTTCAGCTCGGCCACGGTTTCGCCGGCGATGAAGCGGTGGCTGGTGCCGTGCATGCCGTAGCGGCGCACGCCGTATTCTTTGTAGAAGCGCTGCGGCACGGCGTACATATAGGCCGGCTTGGGCATGGTCTGATGGAAGGCGGTGTCGAACACCACCACCTGCGGCAGCTTGGGGAAGGCTTTCTGCGCGGCGCGGATGCCCACCAGGTGGCCCGGGTTGTGCAGCGGCGCCAGCGCGCAGCATTCTTCGATGCCGGCCAGCACTTCGTCGGTGATCAGCGCGGACGCCTGGAAGCGCTCGCCGCCGTGAACGATGCGGTGGCCGATGGCGACCACGCTGTCCAGCCACTCATGCTCGCCCATGAAACGGGTCAGCGCTTCCATCGCCTCGGCGTGGCTGCCGCCGTTCAGCGACTCCGTCTTCTTGCCTTCCGCGGTTTTGAAAATGATGCGCGAATCCGCCAGGCCCAGGCACTCGGCCAGACCGGACAGCAGCGGCTCGCTGGAGCCCTTGGGCAGCAGCGCGAATTTCAGCGAGGAACTGCCGCAGTTGATCACCAGAATTTCAGAAGATGTCGTCATAATATATCAGCGATTCATGATAGATAATTCGATAAACAAGCAGCGCCGCTCCGGGCGACGCTGCCAGCCAAAAACCACCGGCCGGAAGGCGTTCAAGTCACCTTCAAGCCTTTACAGGAAAACAACTCGCGGGCACGTTTGACTTGCTCCGGCGTGGGAATCGGCGTATCCGCCAACTGGTATTCCATGCCCAGCTTCTGCCACTTGTCCATGCCCAACTGATGGAAGGGCAACACCTCCACCCGCTCCACCACACTGCCCAGGCCGGCGACGAAATCCGCCAGCCTGCTGATGTCCTCGTCGCCGTCGGTCAAACCCGGCACCAGCACGTAACGCACCCACATCTTCTTGCCCAGGCGTTGCAGCCGGCGGGCAAAGTCCAGCGTCGGCTGCAAGGGCTGGCCGGTCAGCGCGTGATAGCGCTCCGGGTCCGAATGCTTGATGTCCAGCATCACCAGGTCCACCGCGTCGAACCACTCGTCGCTCACCCGCTCGTGCAAAAAGCCCTGGGTATCCAGCGCCGTGTGCAGGCCGAAGCGGCGCTTGGCCTCGCGGAACAGCGCGCCCACGAAAGCGTCCTGCATCAGCGGCTCGCCGCCGGACACCGTCACGCCGCCGGCGAACTTCAAAAAACGCGCGTACGGCTCCAACTCCGCCATCGCCTGCTCCACCGTGGCCTGGCGGCCGTTGTGCAGCTTCCAGGTATCCGGGTTATGGCAGTATAGGCAGCGGAACTGGCAGCCCGAGGTGAAGAAGACAAAGCGCATGCCAGGCCCATCCACCCCGGCCCCGCTCTCCGTGGAGTGCAGGTAACCCACCACGGATTCGGGAGACATGGCGTGTTCTTGCGGGACCGTGTCCACGGCGGTTTGGGTATCTGGCATGCGTTTGTGCTCCTATGGCCGACAGAGGCCGGCCCTTAACAGGCCGCCTTTTAAAGCATAGTGCGCGGTTCCGAACGGGGGCGAGCCCAAAACGCCAGAGCCGAACACAAATGTTATTTTACGAACACATTTTATATTCTAAAACGAAAATATGTGTTTGATACAGGTCAAAAGCGTACATTGTGATGTGCGCACGCCACATCCTCCCACACCCCCCACCCGGCAAACCCTTGATTTACGTGGAGTTCTAGTTAAAACAGTCGTTAGTTTTACCTTGCACTGCAATATTTCCGCTCGTTCACGAACATCGTCATAACACGCCGGGGGCATAAACCCGGCCTCGCAAGCGCCGGACCGCGGCTGAGCTGGATCAAGGCAAGCCCCGTTTTTGCAAACGTCATGACCGCCACCTATTATGCCAAAGGGATTCCACACCTTCGGTAAACCGCCATGAACGCACTGCGCCTCGCCCTCAAAAGCGTGATCGAATATCCGCTGCCCGCCTCCAGCCAAACCCATGAAGTGGCCGCCATCGGGGCGGACCTGCTGCTGATCTCCCAACAGCCGTCCGGCGCCCTGGTCAAAATGCGCGTGGACCCGCACAGCGGCCAGCCGCGCGCCGCCGTGTCCCACGTCATCGACAATCCGTTTTCCGGCCTGCACGGGCTGACCGTTTCCAAAACCCACCCCGGCTGCCTGTGGGTGACGCTGCAATTCCAGTCCGAGCTGCTGCTGATAGACCCGATAGCGTCTGACCTCACCACGCCGCCAAAAATCCTCAAGCGGGTGCCGCTGCCGCCCCCGGCGCGCGGCCCGCACGTGGTGGCGGAAGACGGCGACATCCTGTGGACCTCCTGCAAGGACAGCCATCACATCGTGCGCATCAACAGCCTCATGCCCGCGGACGCCACCCTCTATCCCTGCCCGCCGCGGCCCATCTTCGTCCAGCTCCATCCGGACAGCGGCGACGTGTACGCCACGCTGGACCAATCCAGCCAGCTCTACCGCATCCCGGCCAACGGCGACGCGCCGGCCGCCATTGCAATCCCCGCCGAACACGGCAACACCCCGGTGGGCATGGTGCCGGGACCGGACGGCAATCTGTGGTTCGCGCTGCTGGGCAACGCCTCCGGCGGCAACGGCGGTTTTGGCCGCGTGCTGGCCGGCGGCGAGATCGACTGGTTCCAGCTCACCACCGCCCCGGCCGCCGGCGCCGGCTTCATCCACCTGGGCTTTCCGCCCGCCGCCGGCCCGGAGCCGCGGCTGTATCTGCTGGCCTCGTCCATGGCCTGCGCCAACGCCCTCAACGGCGTGGTGCAAGTGAAGATGAGCGCGGACTACAGCCGCGTGGAAGCGCAACAAACCATCGCCTTCCCCTCGCAGCACAGCATGAGCCACCGCGTGCTCAGCACAGTGCACGGGCTCTACGCCACCGAACTGGGCGCCTGCTGCCTGGCGCATCTGCGCCCGGCGGAGAATCGTTACGGCGAAGGCGTCAATGAAATGGCCGACCCCTATTCGCTGTGGGGCTGCGGCATACCGGAGGGAGAAGTGCGTTATCCGGGAGCGCACCGGGAGGAATAGCGCCTGGCCATGCCCGGTCTGGCGAGGCCTTGACGGCAGGATACACATGAACGACTCCGGCCCCGCAAACAGCCCTGTCCAGTGACGGGCGCGCCTGCGGGGCCGGAGCCGTTCAGCCATGCGGATCCATGCGCTGGCGGCTTAGCCGGAGATATCC
This sequence comes from Chromobacterium sp. Beijing, assembly GCF_021496765.1. Taxonomy (NCBI): domain Bacteria; kingdom Pseudomonadati; phylum Pseudomonadota; class Betaproteobacteria; order Neisseriales; family Chromobacteriaceae; genus Chromobacterium; species Chromobacterium sp. Beijing. Next base: position 699,451 of record NZ_CP053750.1, on the reverse strand, counting down.
CGCCTTACCCGTCGCAAATGCTGCTCAACGTAAAAGGCCGCGGCATCCTCATCGCCGATGATGATGGATTCGTAAATCAGCTGATGTTCCGCAACGTACAAGCCAATACGCTCCTCGTCATAGATGCCATCATCGCGCAAGCGCTGCCAGAGAGGCTGCGCCATGGCTTTAGCCACCTCATCCGCGATGCGGACCATCAGCGCATCGCCGGTCATCACGGCAAGTTGCCGGTGGAACAAGCGGTCGCTTTCGCTCCAGAGCACTTGCTGCGCCGGAATGTCTATGTTTTTGACCCCCTTCATTTGCGCCAGGTAATACTCCGCCCTTTCATCGCGCTGCCCTTTTCTGGCCGCCATGCGGGCAATGGCCGGCTCTAGTATCAGCCTAACTTCCAGCGTCGATATCGGACTGTCGTCCGCCTGCCCGCGCTCGTTTGCGGGCACGGCTTGCCGCAGCCGTTGCAAGGCATCCTGGCAGACATAGGTGCCCGATCCGCGGCGCGTCATCACCAGTTGCTGATTCTGCAAAGCGCCAATGGCCTCCCGTACGGCAGGCCGGCTCACGCGGTAGCGGGCGGCGAGCTCTCTTTCCGAGGGCAGCCGCGATTCAGGAGGAAACTCCCCTCCAACAATGCCGTTGCGGATCTGTTCAGCAAGCTGCTCATAGATGGGAAGCGGCTGAAAGTGGCTCTGTTCCAGAGTACTGGCATCCATTCTGGTTACCCCAAAACCAATTTGTTGTGAATTGGTGACAATTACGACCATGCCCCCGCCGCCGCAGCAGAAGCCCTTGTGACGCCACCCCTAAATTGGTAACTTACAAAACAAGTTAACGATATAACAAGGTAATTTTAAGACCAATTTTATGGATTCCGGCAAAAACCCCAAGGGTAAACCGTGGATTTGGTCTGAATTTTGCCACTTATCGATGAGGGAGCACCATGTCCATCCCCGTACTGCCCGCCTCCGCAACCAAGAGCTTGTTGCCGATGGCCGATCTTTGTCAGGCCCTGTCCCTTGCCGCCGCCGAATACACGGCAGGGCGGATCGTCAGCCCGGAGCGGCAGGTGCTGCCCTTGCGGGGCGACGCCGTGCTGCTGTCCATGCCGGCCAGCGCCAGCGATATCGGCATTCACAAACTGGTCAACGTGTGCCCGGACAACCTCAAGCAGGGCCTCCCCACCATCCATGGCATCGTCAGCGTGTACGACGCCCTCACCGGCCAGCCGCTGCTGATTCTTGACGGTCCCACGGTGACCGCCCAGCGCACCGCCGCCATTTCCATGTTGGCGATCAACAGCCTGTACGCCGGCAGGCCGGCCGCCATCGCGCTGATTGGCGCCGGCAAGCAGGCCTCCGGCCATCTGGAAGCCATTGCCGCCCTGTTCCCGGACATCCGCGTGGATGTGCATGGCCGGGAAATGGCGGACAGCGCCGAATTCTGCCGCCGGCACGCCCCCCTTCCCTTAGCGCTACGACCATGCCGCGGCCGCGTAGCGGACGATGTCGGCGTGGTGATCACACTGACCACCAGCAAAGCGCCGATCTACCACGAGGACGCCCGCAGCAACCGGCTATTGGTGGGAGTGGGAGCGTTTCGTCCGGACATGGCCGAAATCGGGCCGGCCGCCATCGCCGGCAGCCAGCTGTTCTCTGACGACCCTGTCGGAGCACGGCATGAAGCCGGAGACCTGATCCAGGCGGGCGTGGACTGGAACGCCGTGCGGCCCTTGGCTGAGGCGATAGCAGGACGCTACGACGCCAAGCGCCCGCGCCTGTTCAAGAGCGTGGGCACCGCGGCCTGGGATTTGGCGGCGGCGCGCTGCGCGCTGGCGCATTGGAAGGCCGGTTAGCCGGGCGGCAACGTCCAGTTAGCCAAGAGCCGCTAACAAAACCGCGCAGCGTACCTGAGCCAAGGCGCGCCGACGCAGGCAGTACAAGCCGTACGACAAGGAGGCGCAACGCTGGATCAGGGGTTTTGTTAGCGGGTCTAAACGAACGGTGCGCCAACGCACCCGGTGATAAATAGGAGGAGTGAACACATGAATCCATTGCCTGCGGATTTTGTCATCGAGACCGTGGAAATGCACACCGGCGGCGAGCCGGTGCGCATCGTGCTCAACCTTGGCGACAGGATTCAAGGAGCGGACATCCTGGCCAAACGCCGTTTCATGAGCGAGCGCCTGGACCCCCTGCGCCGCCTGCTCATGCATGAACCACGCGGCCATTACGATATGTATGGCGCGGTGCTGGTGCAGCCCTCCATGCCAAACGCGGACCTCGCCGTGCTGTTCACCCACAACGAAGGCTATAGCACCATGTGCGGGCATGCCGTGATCGCCCTGGCCCGCTTTGCGGTGGATAGCGGCAAAGTGCCCGCCGTGGCGCCGCTGACGCGGGTGGGCATCGAATGCCCATGCGGCCTGGTGGAAGCCTTGGTGGAAATCCAGAACGGCAAGGCCGGCGCCGTGCAATTCGAGAGCGTGCCCGCCTTCGCCTTTGCCCTGGACCTGCCCGTCACCGTGCCGGGCATCGGCGAAGTGGTCGTGGATATCGGCTACGGCGGCGCCTTCTACGCGGTAGTGGCCGCCGAAAAACTGGGCGTGTCGCTGGATGGCCGCCTGCGCGAGCTGGTGGACGCCGCCTCCGCCCTCACCCAGGCGGTGCGCGACGCCATCGCGGTGCGCCACCCCATTGCCGACGACCTGAGCTTCTTGTACGGCAGCATCCTCACCGATGGCCGCGAGCGGGCCGCCGATGGCGGCAGCCGCAATGTCTGCGTCTTTGCCGACGCCGAAGTCGACCGCAGCCCCACCGGCTCCGGCGTCACCGCGCGCATGGCCATCCGACACGCCAAGGGGCTGGTCGCGCCTGGGGAAACCTGCGAATTCCAAAGCCTGACCGGAGCGCTGTTCAGCGGCACAGTGATCCGCCAAGCCCAGTTGCCGGGCCATGACGCGGTGACGGTACGCGTGGCCGGGCGCGCCCACTACAGCGGCAAAGCCAGTTGGTCATTGGAGCCTGACGACTTGATTGGCCGGGGCTTTCTACTGCATTGAACGCTTGCGTGGCGGCCCCCAGCCGTGAAAATGATGGCGCGGCCAGCCATCAAAACAGAGCAGCGCAAAGGAGACACGCATGAAACAGCAGCATCCTCGCAGCCTGATCGCCCTATTGGCTCTTGGCGGCACGATCACCCTCTTCGCCCTCAGCCCCGTCCATGCCGACACCGTGGTGAAAATAGGTTTCTCCTCACCTTTGTCCGGCCCGCAATCCCACTACGGCAAGGACAATGAGAACGGAGCCAAGCTGGCGATCAACGAGCTGAACGCCAAGCCCATCACCCTCGGCGGCCAAAAAGTGAAGTTCGAACTGCGGTCCGAAGACGACCAGGCGGACCCGCGAGCCGGCACGCAAGCCGCTCAACGCCTGATGGATGCCGGCGTCAAAGCGGTGATCGGCCACTTCAACTCCGGCGTCACCATTCCCGCCTCGCGCATCTACGCCAAGGCCGGCGTCCCGCAGCTGTCGGTCTCCACCAACCCCGCCTACACCGCCGCCGGCTACAAAACCGCCTTCCGTCTAGTGGGTAGCGACAGCCAGGTGGGCGGCGCGCTGGGACGCTATGCGGTACAGCAGCTCAAGGCGCAGCGCATCGCGGTCATCGACGATCGCACCGCTTACGGCCAGGGCATTGCCGACGAATTCATCCAATCCATCACCCGCCTGGGCAAGCCGCCGATCAAGCGTGAATACACCCATGACAAAGCCACCGATTTCAGCGCCATCCTGACCGCGCTGAAGGCGCAGAAACCGGACATCGTGTTCTACGGCGGCGCGGACGCCCAAGCCGCGCCGATGGCTCGCCAGATGAAGCGCCTGGGCATGAGCGCCACCTTGATGGGCGGCGACATGCTGAGCACCGAGACCTTTATCAAACTGGCCGGCGCCAATGCGCTTGGCCACATTTCCGCCGTACCCGGCGGGCCGCTGGAAGCGCGGCCGGCAGGCAAGGCATTTCAAACGCGCTACCAGGCCAGTTACCAACAAAACGTCGTCCTGTTCGCCCCGCACTTCTACGACGGGGTCATGATGGTGGCCGACGCCATGAAGCGCGCCAACTCGCCGGAACCGGCCAAATACCTGCCGCTGCTGGCCCAAACCCGCTACCCGGGCGTCAGCGCCGACTTCAGCTTCGACACCAAGGGCAATCTGAAGCAAGCGCCGGTGACGATCTCCGCGGTGGAAGGCAATGCCTGGAAGGTGCGGTCGGTGGTGCAGTAAGAACCGGTTTACGATCTGCTGCGCGTCGGCGATACCGCCTTGCCTCAGATTCTTTGCGCGGTTTTGTTAGCCGTTCTCAATTCGCCCGCGTCGCGGACGCAAACCCCGGCCAAGCGCCAAAGCTGGCGGGCGGCTCGCCGCCGCCCGTCCCGGATCAACCCTCGATCACCAGCAGGTCTTCATAGAAAGCGCCAAACTCGCCGGACGGATCGGCAATCTGGATTTCCAGAATCCACAAACCGGTGTCCGGACATTGGGCGAAATCGCCCAGGCTGCCGGCCTTGTAAATGGCGTGCGGAAAGTCCGATACCCGGTGGCCCTTGATGTCCAGGTTCAGCCGCCAGCCCATTGCCTCGGCGCGCTCCGCCGCGTACTGGTACAAGGCCGGGCCGGCCAGGCGCTCGCGCCGCCATTTGTCCGCCACCTCCTGCCACAGCTGGCGCGCCGCCTCGGCACAGGCCTGCTTGCGCGCGTTGTCGCCGACCACGAAGGTATCGCCGGCGTCGCCCTCGTGGCCGTCCCAGACGATGCCCAGATCAATGAAAAAGATGTCGTCGTCCAGCAGCACATTGTCCGGGTCGATCTGCTGCTTGAAGATCTTCAGCGTGCTGCGGCCAAAGCGGATGATGATGCCGTGCCAGATGCGGTCCATGCCCATGCTTTCCAGCTCAGCCTTGGCCAAATCCTTGGCCTGCTGTTCGGTCATGCCGGAGCGGATCTGCGCGGCGATGCGCCGCACCGCCGCCATGGTTTTGTCGCGGGCGACGATCATTTTGTCCAGGGAGAAAGCGCTGCCCACCGCTTCCGGAGGGAGAGAGACTGTGGTCATAAGAAATGCCCTGTCTTAAGAACCTGTTTGCGATCTGCTGCGCTGCATGAGAGGTGACATGGTGAGTACCGCTTTGGAATGCTCATATACCACGAGTACATTCTGCTTCCTCAGCCGGTTTCACCTGGTCTCGCTCTTGCTCGCGAGAACGTAAACAGGTTCAAAAAATAAAGTGATGAAATGGGCAGTGAAGTATACCGCAACGCAGCAGAATCATGACATTCAAATCACGGACAAATCCTCCTGCCAGCCCCTGCCCTCGCGCCCCCGCTGGCTTGACCCTGCCCGCCCACTCGGTAACAATCGCCGGGTGCTGTTATTCACGGCACCGGGATTGGCATCCCGCCCAGTAACCAACGGACATTGCGCTTACCGCGCATGCCCGTATTTCTCCATGGCTGCGCCAAAATCGGCAGGCTCGTGGTGGGGGAGCGCCCCGCGCTCGCCGGTTGGTTACTCCGGTTATGCCAATCCTGCCACGCGCCTGCCAACTCCCGTCTGAATACCTGGCAGGTGGTTTATCTTGTGTCAGCGCAGGAGAAACACCATGTCGAAAACCTTTCCCACTCGCCGCCGCTATCGCCAAGCCTCGCTGGAAGCGCGCGAAACCCTGCTCCCCTTCGTGTCCCGACGCCCAGGCCGGCCGCAAGCCGATTACTGGCAGATGCCGGCCGCCCACCCGGACTACGCCGCCGACTGCGCCTATGGCCGCGAATGCGGCGCTCACTTCGTCCAATGGCTGAAGGATAACCCCGGCTATTGCGGCCAAAGCCTGCTGGCGCGCATCACCCGCGACATCGACTTCCGCAAACCGGAGCAGCGCGGCTACCGAGTGGGCTTCTTCAACTATCTGGAAGCCATGCTGACGCTGGCCGCGCGCAAGGTGGACGTGTTCGAGCATGTTGACGAACTGCACCGCCAGCAACAGGCGCAGATCAAACGCAAGAATATGGAAAACCGCGCAGTGCGGAAGATAGAGAAGAAGTAAGGAAGAACGAACCCCGGCTTTGGCCGGGGTTTGGTTTGGGTTTGAAATTTGCTTGAGGTAGTAAATGATAAGCTTATCGCGGTTTACAGCCCATTACTGACATTCAACACCGAGCCCAATGCACAGCCGCTTGCAACTGATGGGCAGAAATTCTGCCTATAGACAAAAGCTCACAATGTCTTCTAGTGCGTCAAGAAACATGAAGCTGAGCACTGGACCGCAGTCATATCAGACTTCTGGCTACAGAAACCTCACACCCCCAAGAGTTGAACCAACCATACCAAAAATCATTAACTATACTTAACGCTCATGACCTCACCAAATTTATCCCCAGCGACCACCCCAAATATTATTGATCCTGCAGGGTACTTATCAAGCAATGTGCAGCTTCGCCTCAACACATCTTCACGCCACTCCAAATCATCAAAATATTCGGCATACTCCAATGGCAGCCCAATTAAAAGTGTAAAGTTTTGAAGACGACCCTCATTTACTTCGAGATAACCACGAAGCAAAGCACTCACTACTGATGGAGGAAAGGATCGGGCCGAAAAATTTGCTATGAATTTAAATTCATAGCCAAAGACATCTCCCTCATCGTCCACAATGAAATCAGGAAAGCTTTTTGTCTGCATTACAATGGCATAAGGATGTCTAGACTGAAGCCATCTTTCTGCAACATCCTCTGCAGAATAAGTCCCACTGAAACTCCCCCCCATTTTCCTTGCAAACGGCGCGAGCTACTTTTTCCCATTGGCGGGTCAACCGACACCCCAGAATCTCCTGACCATTGCACAAACCCAAAATCAGGACTTAAGGCATCCCCCCCGTCAAAGCAGCCCCCCCAAAAGAGTTTTTGGTTGAGATTCAAAAAGCGACGATTGCTCAGCAGGAGTTGAAAACTCCTTTACTTGCTCAACAGCCTCTGCTGTTACCTCCGTCGCTTCCAAATAGGTTTCTGCATATTTTAAAAACTGATCGGCGCTGTACATCCAGAATCTTTCCACACTAGATTTTAGGGTAATTTCCTGAACTAGCTCAGGCAATGGCCCTAACGTCCTGGACTCATCGAGCCACCACCAGTCTGGCTTCTTGTCTCCTGTAATGAAAATAACATTCTTGATTTTTTCTTCGTCTGCATGCGACATAAGCTGCTTCCAAACAATCAAATCGCCATACTTCCTAAAATAAGTAAGCCCCCTATCTCTAAAGACACTTTCGCTCTTATTTTTCACATCCGAAAAGCCTGGTGGAATTTGCTTATCAAATCGGTCTTGTCCATCGACCACAAGCGCATCAAGAGCGGCCTGATCAGCTGGCGGAGGACCAACACGACCATCAAGCAGTTTACATATTTCCACGCCGATAGGATCACTAAGACTAATTGGAGGCAGTTTGTTACATGCAAGCTGAACAGCCTCTGATAGTGCAGCATGTGCAGCTTGAACGGCAGTCAGACGATCCTGAATATCAGAAATTCCAATATTACGTTTCTCTAGCTCAATACTATTTACTTCAGAATTTATCTGACCACCGGTCTTATTGATTGTTTGAAGAAGCTGTTCAACCCTCTGGTTTGCCTGCTTTATTCTCGAAAAACGATTTCGATGAAACTCAAGCCCGACTTGATAAGGAATCCAAATTCTGTCACTGATTTTTGACAAAACGGAAAAGAAAACATTTCGAACATCCTCTGGGTAACTATATAAATTCAGCAAGACATTAGTATCAAAGATGAAGACCCCTTCACTCCACAGGGTGGAAAAATCATCTTCAGTCGGACTGTAGTAACCAGGAAAAACACTTCGCATCACACGTCCTTTAGACCCTAACAAAGTTGCGCAAGGGCTATGTATATACATAAACAACAATCATTACTTTGCGCAAAATACATAAAGCAGCAAGGCTATAGACATAACTATCAAGATCTATTTATTAGCGTTCTAAACTAGGAGGTGGGGGCTTTAGCCGTTGTGAAAGTGCGTAGCAACAGCAAGATAGACAGCGGCAAACAACCAGCAGACTCAACTCGCTCGCACACTACTGCCCGAAGCTGGCCGTCAACACCCCTCACACCTAAAGCACACACTTCTCACCCCCCCCTCCTCGCTACCTCAATCCCAGCAATATCAATCTTCACCCTCCCCATCATCGCGTCGAACACCCGCTTGGCGGCGGCGCGATCCGGATCGGCCAGCGCCTCGGTCAACGCGCGCGGGGTGATTTGCCAGCTCAGGCCCCATTGATCCTTGCACCAGCCGCAGGCGCTAGCCTGGCCACCGTTGCCGACGATGGCCTGCCATAGGCGGTCGGTTTCGGCCTGATCTTCGGCGGCCACCCGACCAGAAGTAATGACATATAAATTATAACACTTTATAGCACATGGGCATTTTTTTGCGGCATTGATCCAAAACAGCCGCGCATAAAAAACCTCCTCAGCCGCGACATCGACTTCCGCAAGCAGCAACGCAGCTACCAGGCGGGCTTCTTCAAGCATCTGGAAGCCATGCTCACGCAGACCGCGCGCAAGGTGGACGTGTTTGAGGACGTTGACGAACGGCATCGCCAGCAGCGGGCGCTGCTCAAACGCAAAACCCTGGAAAGCCGCGCGGCGCGGCGGATAGAGAAGAAGTAAGGAAGAACGAACCCCGGCTTTGGCCGGGGCTTGGTTTGGGACGTGACGCTTTCTGAAATAATAATTGCTTAGCTTGCGGCCTCTTACGCCCCCTAGCTGTCCCTGGTGGAGGGCCGCAAGCGGCCAGTCTGCCCATCAAATGGAACTGTCCCCAACCGTTCACTGGGAAGTTCGTTTCAGTGGTTCAGCTTGAACATATTGACGTGAACGCAGGAGGGGACGGCATAGTAGGTCATCAGGTGGTTCTCCAGTTCCGTCGCTGCCGTGGCGAGGTTCGTCAATGTGTGAACGCCAGAATTGGGATCGAAGAAATAGAGATCGCTACCGTCATAGGCAAGCGCCACAGAGTGGGGCGTAGTGCTTTGCATCGCGATCAGTGCCGCGCCGCGCCCGCTGCTCACCAACAGTTCGATGGTGTGCGTCAGCAACTGGACGAAGCCTCCCTCGAAGAAGGAAGACAAGGTTCCAATCGACTTGCAGCCCAGGGTCTGCGCCTCCTGTGAGTACAGGTTATGAAACGCCTGGATGGCCTTGCCCTGGTTGCGAATACCAGGAAGGTTGCCTCCTCTGGGGTCGCTGATCGGTTGGTCGTCAATGTCGGTTTCATAGGCGCCGGATGTCATGAGGCCATCACAGATCTGGTCCTGCAAAGCCATGATGCGCTCAACCTTCCGACTGATATTCCGCTGTTCCAACATGTCGGCAAGTCCCGGCACCGGACCCAAGTCAAGCGCGCGCATGCAGAAATAAAAGGAAATGCCTTCGCAGGAGCCACTATGCCGTGCGTTGAAGTCACTTTGTTTGCAAGCCAAAACGAGGGTGATAGCCACAACATGCTCCTTGCTTATTCTCGGTTTTCATAACCAGCTTCGACTGACCAAGCCGGATATTCGAAGTGAGTCCTGCTCGAAGAACGACCGGTGAAAAGCATGCAACTGCAATCTGGCCCCTTTAAATTTCCTGTAGCAGGCGCCTGACGCTTCTAAGAACCTGTTTACGATCTACTGCGCTGCGTGGAGCGTTACACGATGAGTACGCCTTCGAAATGCTCATGTACCACTTGTACATTCCGCTTTCTCAGCCGTTTTCGCCTTGTCTCGCTCTTGCTCGCAAGAGCGTAAACACGTTCTACGCAATTGAAACAAGAAAAGCATTGGGCTCAGGGGTGAGCCGATGGCGTGTTGCTGCCCGAAATCAGCCACTTTTAGCCGTCAACAGCCACCTGAAAAATAACAACTATCCCCTCCTCGCCTTCTCAATCCCGGCAATATCAATCTTCACCATCTCCATCATCGCGTCGAACACCCGCTTGGCGGCGGCCCGGTCTGGATCGGCCAGCGCCTCGGTCAACACGCGCGGGGTGATTTGCCAGCTTAGGCCCCATTTATCCTTGCACCAGCCGCAGGCGCTGGCCTGGCCGCCGTTGCCGACGATGGCCTGCCACAGGCGGTCGGTTTCGGCCTGGTCTTCGGTGGCCACCTGAAAGGAGAAGGCTTCGCTGTGTTTGAAAGCTGGGCCGCCGTTGATACCCAGACAGGGAATGCCCAGCACGGTGAATGCCACGGTGAGCACATCGCCCTCTTTGCCGGCCGGGTAGTCGCCGGGTGCGCGCAGCACCGCGCCGACGCGGCTGTCCGGGAAGGTGGCGGCGTAGAAGCGCGCGGCGTCTTCGGCGTCGCCGTCGTACCACAGGCAGATGGTGTTTTTGCCCATTCCCCTTCCCTTTGCTGGCTCATATCGCTCAAAGACAGGCCATTGCCATGTACAAGAACGAGCAATGGCCGCATGCCCGAAACATACATTTGTCATGGTAGACAATTTTGGCGATCTCGCCGCGCGCATAAAAAAAGCCTCCCCTAAGGGAGGCTTTGCGTTGTGCCGGCTGGCCGTCGCGGTGGCCAGCGGCCTTGCGCTTACATGCTGCCGTGGAAGGTGCGGTTGATCACGTCCAGCTGTTGCTCGCGCGTCAGCTTGACGAAGTTCACCGCATAGCCGGACACGCGGATGGTCAGTTGCGGGTACAGCTCCGGGTGTTCCATCGCGTCCATCAGGGTTTCGCGCTTGAACACGTTGACGTTGACGTGGAAACCGCCGGCGTCGGAGAAGCCGTCCAGGCAGTTGGCCAGGTTGGCAACGCGTTCTTCTTCGCTATGGCCCAATGCGTCCGGGGTGGCGGAGGCGGTCCAGCTGATGCCGTCCAGCGCGGCTTCATACGGCAGCTTGGCTACCGATGCGCCCGCGGCGACAAAGCCTTTCACGTCGCGGCCGTTCATCGGGTTGGCGCCCGGGGCGAACGGTTCGCCGGCGCGGCGGCCGCACGGGGTGTTGCCGGTTTTCTTGCCGTACACCACGTTGGAGGTGATGGTGAGCACGGACTGAGTCGGCATCGCGTTGCGGTAGAAGTGCGGCTGGGCCTTGATCTTGTCCATGAAGGTTTCGGTCAGCCATACCGCGATGCTGTCGGCGCGGTCGTCGTTGTTGCCGTAAGCCGGGTAGTCGCCTTCGATCTTGTAGTCCACCGCCAGGCCCGCTTCATTGCGGATGATGTGCACTTTGGCGTGCTTGATGGCGGACAGGGAGTCGGCGGCCACGGACAGGCCGGCGATGCCGCAAGCCATGGTGCGCAGGATGTCGCGGTCGTGCAGCGCCATTTCGATGCGTTCGTAGGCGTACTTGTCGTGCATGTAGTGGATGCAGTTCAGCGCCTTGACGTAAGTGGCGGCCAGCCAGTCCATCAGCAGGTCGAACTTGGGCATCAGTTCGTCGTAGGTCAGCACGTCGCTCTTGATCGGCTCAAAGCCCTTGGCCACTTGCACGCCGGACTTTTCATCCACGCCGCCGTTGATGGCGTAGAGCATGGCTTTGGCCAGGTTGGCGCGGGCGCCGAAGAACTGCATTTGCTTGCCGATGCGCATCGCGGACACGCAGCAGGCGATGCCGTAGTCGTCGCCCCAGTGCGGACGCATCAGGTCGTCGTTTTCGTACTGGATGGAGCTGGTGTCGATGGACACTTTGGCGCAGAAGTCTTTGAAGCCGCGCGGCAGCTGGGTGGACCACAACACGGTCAGGTTGGGTTCCGGCGCCGGGCCCAGGTTGTACAGGGTGTTGAGGAAGCGGAAGCTGCTCTTGCTCACCAGGGTGCGGCCGTCTTCGCCCATGCCGCCGATGGATTCGGTCACCCAGGTCGGGTCGCCGGAGAACAGTTGATCGTATTCCGGGGTGCGCAGGAAGCGCACGATGCGCAGCTTGATCACCAGGTCGTCGATCATTTCCTGGGCTTGTTCTTCAGTCAGCGCGCCGGAGGCCAGATCGCGCTCGATGTAGACGTCCAGGAAGGTGGCGACGCGGCCAAAGGACATGGCGGCGCCGTTTTGTTCTTTCACGGCGGCCAGGTAGGCGAAGTAGGTCCACTGCACCGCTTCGCGGGCGTTGACGGCCGGGCGGCTGATGTCGAAGCCGTATTTGGCGGCCATCTGCTTCAGTTCGTCCAGCGCGCGGAATTGTTCGGACAGTTCTTCGCGCAGGCGCAGCACGTCTTCGTTGAAAACGGCGTCGTCCAGCTCATGGAATACTTTTTGGCGTTCGGCCCGCAGGAAGTCGGTGCCGTACAGGGCCACGCGGCGGTAGTCGCCGATGATGCGGCCGCGGCCGTAGGCGTCCGGCAGGCCGGTGATCACGCCGGATTTGCGCGCGGCCATGATGTCCGGGGTGTAGGTGTCGAACACGCCCTGGTTGTGGCTCTTGCGGTAGTGGGTCCACACGTCCTTGATGACCGGGTCCAGCTTGAAGCCGAAGGCTTCCAGGCCGTTCTCAACCATGCGCAGGCCGCCGTTGGGCATGATGGCGCGCTTGAGCGGCGCATCGGTTTGCAGGCCGACGATGACTTCGCTGGCTTGGTCGATGTAGCCGGCGTCATGCGCGGTGATGGAGCTGCCGCGGTCCGCGGCTACGTCCAGCACGCCACGGGCGCGTTCTTCTTTCAGCAACTCGCTCAGGGTGTCCCACAGCTTTTGGGTGCGCGCGGTAGCGGGCGCCAGGAAGCTGGCGTCGCCTTCAAACGGCTTGTAGTTCAGCTGGATGAAGTTGCGGACATCCACCTTGCTTTGCCATTCACCGCCGGTGAAATCGCGCCAGGGGTTGGCTTGAGTCGCGTCACGATTCAGAGCATCCATGTGTGCCTCCTAGTAACTATCAGTAAATGTTGAGTACTGAACATATTGTACATTCGGTTTCGAAAAAAATCGTTTGATAAAGATCAACTGCCGCAGACTAAAACGCGCGTGCGGCCCCGCCCGAGGCGGCGGCAAAATCTCTTAAAAAACGCTTTATTTTCAATACCATGAAAAACCACATCAACACGCCGTCATTGTAGCCGGCGCATTACATTCGAAAACGAACATCAAACACTCGTCCCAAGCACCGCCGCGGCCGGTTTTGCGGCTTCGCGCCGCGCCGGCAGGGTGTGGCGCTCCAGCAGGTAAACCACCAGGCCCACGCCCAGCGCACCGCCGGCGATATTGCCCAGGGTGGCCGGAATCATATTGTGCAGGATGGCGGCGGCGTCCAGGCCTTGCATGCCGTGCAGCAGGGCCAGCGAGAAGAAGGCCATATTGGCGATGCTGTGCTCAAAGCCGGAGAAGAAGAACACGAAGACCAGCAGCAGGATCATCAGCATCTTGGCGGCGTCGCCGGCCATGCGCAGCGGCACCCATACCGCCAGACAGATCACCCAGTTGCACAGCGCGCCCTTCCAGAAGATTTCCCAGCCGCCGGCGTGCACTTTGTGCGCGGCCACATTGAACAGCAGGTGGTCGGCCGGCAGGCTGCCCATGCCGCCGGCGCCGGCGAACACGGCGGTAAACAGCAACACGCCCAGCAGATTGCCCAGGTAGACCAGGGCCCAGCTGCGCAACAGGTTGCAGACGCGGCAGTCGCCGCTGAGCACGCCCACGCTGAAGTACATCACATTGCTGGTGAACAGCTCCAGCTTGCAGACGATGATGCTGACCAGGGCCACGCCGAAGAAGCCGGCCACGGCGATGTAGTAGCCGGGGGAGCCGACGGCGAAGAAGACCTGGCCCAGCTTGAGGCTGACGCTGAGCACCACGGCGATCAGCGCGCCGGCCATGCCGGCGCTCAATAGATAGCGGCCGGGGTGCTGACGCAGCACGGTCTGTTTGGCAGCGGCTTCTGCCGCGACGTAGGCGAGTGTGGAGGCGTGATTCATGTTTTTCATTTCGCGAGCTTGGGCAACGCCGCCAGCCGCGGGTCCATCTTGATGCAATGCCTATCAACTGCTGATGCCGTTTTCAGGTTTTGCCGGATTTTGCCCGGCCCGGCCTGCTTCCGGCATTGGCTTGGTTGGCTGTCATCCTTGATTGGTTCCCGCGTCTGCGCTTGCCCTGATTGTTGATTCACGAAAATTTTATGTTCGTATTGCATCATTGTTGTTTGATAACTATCAAACGCAAGCCTTTCCTTGGCACGCTTTCGCTCAAGCCTTTCTTTTTACAACATGCCCGGCAATGGATTTGCCGTCTCCGCCGCGGCTCAGCCGCCGCCCACGGCCGCCGGCTCTCCTTAGATCCGGTTCAAAGCCTGCCGCGCTTTACAAGACGCGGCGCGGCGAGCGCCGCATTCGAAATGCGGACGCACCGCGCACGCATCCCGCTTTCTCAGCGATTTCCGCCCTGACTCGCTCCGGCTCGCGAGACGTTGACAGCCTATTGCGCAGCCATTGAAGAGCCGCCGCGCCAGACGGGACGCGGCACGGCAATCGCGGTTTCGAGGATGCGCATGCGTCCCTGGCGCATTCCGCCCTTGAGACCGCCACGCCTGGCCTTGCCCCTAATCGCGCGGTCTTGAACCGCTAGCGCGGCCAAGCAACCCCGATGCCGCGTGCGCCGACTTGAGCGATTCCCGTCGCGCCGGCGTTGGCGCGCCTTGCTTCAGCCGCATAACTTGAGCGTGTTTGCCGCTCCTAAGAGGCGATTCACCGCCTGCCGCGCGTCAGCGGGACGGTCCGAGCAAGGCCTTGAAACCGGCTTCAGAGCGCCCATGCGCCCCTTGCGTATTCCGCTTCTTCGGCGGCAAGGCCTTGCCTGGTGCTTGCTCGAGAGACTTTGAACAGGCGCTTAGGCGGATGGCAAGCGCGATAATAAACAAGCAAAAACACCATATAAATCATATAGATAATAGAAAAACGATCGTTTGAACGCTAGCGGCATGTTGGAAACCAATCAAATAATGTTCGTTTTGAAATATTTTTGTTCGTTTTCGAAAACGATTCAGCTGCTCAGATTTCATATCATGATACTCCACCGCCCGCTATCGGCTCTGCTGATATAGCAAATGTCTTGACGCAAGCGGCGGCGCCCAGCGCCTCTCCCCCATCCCCGCCCCCAGACGTCAAAACCGAATTAATTCATTTTATTCATCAAGTTATCCAGCAAAAACCGGATGGGCAAACCACTCGCCGCAGCCAAGCACCCGTGCCGTCGCGCCAGCGGCAACCATGCCATTGGCGTGTTCCTTCCCGCTACAACTGCCTCGAACTATTGCGCAAAGTCGATGCGCTTTTTCAAGCAAGCGCTCGATTTCACTCAGCAACAATCAGCAAAGCAACAAGAAAACAAAGCAATCCGAAAATTGGAAGATTCTCAAAAAATGCGATATTCCTAGCCATTTTTTCAATAAACATAGATATTCTGTGGTTTTTTAAACCAAAACAAAGCAATTGTCATGATATTGATAAGACATCTACAGCAAATAGCAATTGTTCGGATGTTCGTTTTGCTTCAAAATAAAGTTGATTAGAATCAACTGATGTTCTGAAAGGTGTAACCCTCGCAGTACAACTGCCTATACCATGCACATCAATGAAGCCGTGAATCACTAATCAGCGGTTCCAGCTACTGACCAAAAGTCTAGCAAGAGATGAAAACGGCGCGCCGCCGGGCGGCACGCCAGAACGATTACCCCATTTGTCTTTAATGAAGGCCAATATCATGTCTCAAGCCGTTTCCACCCCCCTGCCCAAATCAGGCGCTTCGTCCTCCTGGACCAAGCAAGATACCGTCTGGATGTTGGGTCTGTACGGCACCGCCATTGGCGCCGGCACCTTGTTCCTGCCCATCAACGC
The DNA here is from genome assembly GCF_021496765.1 of Chromobacterium sp. Beijing. Lineage (NCBI taxonomy): Bacteria > Pseudomonadati > Pseudomonadota > Betaproteobacteria > Neisseriales > Chromobacteriaceae > Chromobacterium > Chromobacterium sp. Beijing. Next base: position 683,575 of record NZ_CP053750.1, on the reverse strand, counting down.
AGGCATTGGCGGTCTGTGGCCGCTGATCGTCATGGCGCTGCTGGCCCTGCCGCTGACTTTCTTCGCTCACCGCGGCCTCACCCGTTTCGTACTGTCCAGCTCCAAGCCGGGCGCCGACATCACCGAGGTGGTGGAAGAGCACTTTGGCGTGGGCGCGGGCAAGCTGATCACCCTGCTCTACTTCTTCGCCATCTACCCCATTCTGTTGGTGTATAGCGTGGCCATCACCAACACCGTGCAATCCTTCATGGTCAACCAGCTGGGCGTGTCCGCTCCGCCGCGCGCCATCCTGTCGCTGATCCTGATCCTGGGTCTGATGGCCATCGTGCGCCTGGGCGAGAAGATGATCGTCAAGGCCATGAGCGTGCTGGTTTACCCCTTTGTCGCCTGCCTGATGCTGCTGGCGCTGTACCTGGTTCCGGAATGGAACAGCTCGGCCATCCAGCAAGCCGGCAGCCTGGGCGACGCCCTGTCCCACGGCGCGTTCTACAAAACGCTGTGGCTGGCCATCCCGGTCATGGTGTTCTCCTTCAACCACTCGCCCATCATTTCGTCCTTCTCGGTTGACCAGCAGAAACTGCATGGCGACGCCGCTGAGCCGGCCGCCGGCCGCGTGCTGATCCGCGCTCACATCATGATGGTGCTGTCGGTGATGTTCTTCGTGTTCAGCTGCGTGTTCAGCCTGTCCCCGGCCGACCTGGCCGCCGCCAAGGCGCAGAACATTTCCATCCTGTCCTACCTCGCCAACCACTTCCGCAACCCGGTGATTGAATGGGTGGCTCCGCTGATCGCCATCGTCGCCATCAGCAAATCCTTCCTGGGTCACTACCTGGGCGCCAAAGAAGGCTTCAACGGCCTGATCATCAAGCAACTGCGCCAGAGCGGCAAATCCATCGAGACCGCCAAACTGGACCGCTTCACCGCCGTGTTCATGATCATCACCACCTGGGCCGTGGCCACCTTCAACCCCAGCATCCTGGGCATGATCGAAACCCTGGGCGGCCCGGTGATCGCGATGCTGCTGTTCCTGATGCCGATGTACGCCATCGCCAAAGTGCCGGCCATGAAGAAATACTCCGGCGCCGCCAGCAACATCTTCGTGGTTCTGATCGGCCTGATCGCCATCTCCGCCATCTTCTACGATCTGTTCGCCTGATCGCCCTTCTCTGACAGCCCGGCCGGTTACGGCCGGCCGGGCTCCTCAGCATCAAGCCAAAGTATCAAGCCAAGAGGTAAGCAATCATGTTCAGCATGACTGATATCTACAAAATCGGCGTCGGCCCCTCCAGTTCCCACACCGTCGGTCCGATGAAGGCCGGCCACCAGTTCCTGGGCTCGCTCAAGGAAACCGGCCGTTTCAACCAAGTCACCCATGTTCACGTCGACTGCTACGGCTCGCTGGCCCTGACCGGCAAGGGGCATTGCACCGACCACGCCATCATTCTGGGCCTGGCCGGCAATCTGCCGGACACCGTGGACCCGGAACAGACGCCGGCCCTGATCGCCGATGTGGAAAAAACCCGCCAGCTGACGCTGGGCCGCACGCATCAGCGCGTGGGCTTCGACATGGATTTCCACACCGCCAACCTGCCGATGCACGAAAACGGCATGCAGATCCACGCCTTTGTCGGCGACGAGTGCGTGCTGACCAAGACGTATTATTCGATCGGCGGCGGCTTCATCGTGGACGAGGAGCATTTCAATCAAAGCTCCTGCAGCGACACCCCGGTGCCTTACCACTTCCTCAGCGCGCAGCAGATGATGGATATGTGCGAGGAAACCGGCCTGTCCATTTCCGCGCTGGTGATGGAAAACGAAAAAGCCTTCCATGAGGTCAAGGACGTTCAGCAGCATTTCGCCAAAGTGTGGGATGTGATGAAGACCAGCATTGACCGCGGCATGCGCACCGAAGGCAATCTGCCCGGCCCGATGCGGATTCCGCGCCGCGCGCCGGCCCTGCACCGGATGCTGACCAGCTCCTTGCAAGTGGCCAAGGACCCGATGAGCGTGATGGATTGGGTCAATATGTACGCGATGGCGATGTCGGAAGAAAACGCGGCCGGCGGCCGCGTGGTCACCGCGCCCACCAACGGCGCCTGCGGCATCGTGCCGGCGGTGCTGGCCTACTACAACCACTTCATCCAGCCGCTGGACGAGGACAGCTGCCTGCGCTTCTTCCTGTCTTCCGGCGCCATCGGCTGCCTGTTCAAGCTGAACGCGTCGATCTCCGGCGCCGAGGTGGGCTGTCAGGGCGAGGTGGGCGTGGCTTGTTCCATGGCCGCGGCCGGCCTGACCGAGTTGATGGGCGGCAGCCCGTCCCAAGTGTGCATGGCGGCGGAAATCGCCATGGAGCACAACCTGGGCCTGACTTGCGACCCGGTGGGCGGCCAGGTGCAGATTCCCTGCATCGAGCGCAACGCCATCGCCGCGGTCAAGGCCATCAACGCCGCGCGCATGGCCATGCACCGCGTCAGCAGCCCCAAGGTGTCGCTGGACAAGGTGATCGCCGCCATGTACGAAACCGGCAAGGACATGGACGCCAAGTACCGTGAAACCTCCTGCGGCGGCCTGGCCCTGCAGATCGTGACCGAGAGCAAGGTGGCGCCGACTCAGGCCATCCGCTGGGTGAACGACGCGGCCTGAAACTGAGGCCAGCCGTCAAAAGACAACGCCGCCGGGGCCAACCGGCGGCGTTTTTTGTGCCCGCGGCTCAGGAGGTCCGCAACTGGCCGTGCGCCGCCTCCGCCAACCGCCCCAGCTCATCCCGCGACAGGCCGGCCGACAAGGCGTAGGCGAAGCGGCCGTCCCACCAATAAAACACGTTCACCGGCCCCTGGCTGGCGAAGCGGAAGCCGGCGTCCCGCCGAGGCGCGGCGGTGGTGGCCACGTACAAGGTCATGCGCTGACCGGCGGCGTTGTGGTACATGAACTGGGCCACCGGCCCTTGTTCGCCCGGCAACAGCCGGCCGCCGATCAACTCATAGCCTTGCGCGCTCAACAGCGGCGGCTTGACCCGGCTTTGCAGCCGTTTGGACAGCCAGGCCACCAACTGGTCCTGATGCTCGGCGTCGATTTCCACCGGCCGCTTCACGTCCGGGCTATACACCACATGCGCCATCGCCGCCAAGCGCGGCAAAGGCTCCTGGCCGTCCGCCGCCGCCGCCCACTGCGCAGCCGGCGCTTGCAGCTGACCGCGCAGCAACCAGCCGCCGCCGCCGCCCAGGGCCAACATCAGCACGGACGCGGCCGCGCCCTGCCACCACGGCGCCCGCCACCCTCGCCGCAACGGAGCCGGCGGCGGCAGCGCGGCGGCCAGCAGGCGCGGCGGGACGGGCTCTCGCAAGGCCGGCTCGAACAAGGCGCCGATATCGTCCTGCAAGCGACGGTAAGCCCGCAGCCGTTCCCGTGCCTCCGGGTGGTTGTCCAGATAGGCTTCCACCGCCGCGCGCCGCTCCAGCGGCAAGGCGTCGTCCAGATAAGCCTGCAATTCCTGTTCCGTGACCGTTTCCATCATACTCCTCCTCCGGCGGCCGGCGCGGCGCCCGCCTCCATCAAACCGCGCAAGCGTTCGCGCCCCCGGCTCAGCCGCGACATCACCGTGCCCAGCGGAATATCCAAGGTCGCCGCAATCTGCTGATAGCTCATGTCCTCCAGCGCCAGCAGCAGCAACACGGCGCGCTGCTCCTCCGGCAGCCGGGCCAGATTGGCCGCCAGTTCGCGCAGCGCCAGGCCGCGCTCCTGCGGCGCGTCCACCGTCAGCTCGGCCATATCCTCCGACAGCGGCTGCCGCCTGGCGCCGTAACGGCGAAAGTCGTCGATATGCTGCCGGTGCATGATGCCGAACAGCCAGGGGCGCAAGTCGCGGTCTTCCCGCCATTGCCGCCACTTGCGCCAGGCTTGCTCCAGCGTGTCCTGCACCAGATCGTCCGCCGCGCCCTGATCGAACACCAGGGCGCGGGCATAACGCCTCAGGCGCGGAATGCAATCCACCAGCAGACGGTGGAAGCGCTGTTGGGCCGCCTCGCTCATCCAGCGGCGGGGGCCAGCACCCGGACAATGGCCTTACGCGTCAAATCCACCTCCGCAATGCCCAGATCTTCGTTCAACACCCAGGCCTTGCCGCTGTCCCGGCTGAAGCTGATGGCCTGACGCGGCCCGCTGAAGCCGGTGATTTCCCCCACCGCTTCGAACGCCGGCAAGGACACCACGGTCAGCGAGTGGCTCTTGAGGTTGCCGGAATACAGGAAGCGCCCGTCCGGCCGCAAGGCCGCGCCGTAAGGTTCTTGCCCCACTTTCACCGTCTTGATCACGGTCCGGCTGGGCACATCCACCCAGGACAGCGTATCCGCGCCGCTATTGGCGGCGAACACGCTGCGGCCGTCGCCGCTGACGGAGATGGCGCGCAGCTTGTTGAAACCGCCCACCTCGGCGCGGGTCTCCAGCTTGGCCGCGTCCACCAGGGTGATCTTGTCGCCCAGGAAATTGGTGACGAACACGGTGCCGCCGTCCGGCGACACCTTGATGCCCTGGCGCGGCTGGGCGAAACCGGTCAGCACTTTTTCCACCTTCCATTGCGGCAGATTGACCACGGTCAGGCTGCCGGCGGCCTGATTATTGACGTAGAGCCGGCTGCCGTCCCGGTTCAGCGCGGTGCCGAAAGCCCCCGGCCCTATCGCCAGACTGGCTTCCCGCGTCCAGCTGCCCGCGTGCCAGCGCTCCACCACGCCCTTGCTGCTGTCGGAGACGTAGAAGCGCTCCCCGTCCGGGGAAAACACGATATTGCGCGGCGTGACGAAGCCCGGCAGTTCGCGCAGCAGCTTGCCGGCGCGCAGATCGTAGGCCAGCAGCGTGCCGCGGGAACTGTTGCCGGCCAGGGCCAGCGTTTCCGCCGGATTGACCGCCAGGGTGTTGTTGCGGATTTGCGGATCGAAAGCCGCCGGCTCCTGCGCCCAGGCCAAGGGCGTCGACAACGCCGCCAACAGCAGCGCCGCCCTCGCTTTAACGCGCCACATGCCATACCTCCTTGAAGCCGTCGCCGGTGCGCTCGCCCGACTTGCCGTCTTTGGCGAAACGGTACAAGGGCTTGCCTTGATACGCCCACTGCGTCTGGCCGTCGTCGCGGCGGATCCGGCTGAAACCCTCCGGCGCGCTGTCGTCCGCCGCCGCCAGCAAGGGCGGCCACAGCGCCGCGCAAGCCTGATTGCACGCGCTGCGGCCGCTGCCGGCCGCATCCTTGTCGAAGACGTACAGCGTCATGCCTTGCGCGTCCACCAGCGCGCCGTCGCGCCGCGACGCCGCCTCCCCGGCCAACGCGCCCATGCTCAGCGCCGTCAGCGCCACCGCCATCCATGCTTTCATCGCAGACTCCTCCCGTTGTAGAACACGCGGCCACTGCCGGCCCTCATCTCAAGGCCTGCGCGCCGCGGTGCTCCATCTTGACGAAACCGCCGACCATTCGGCGTTCAGTACGGGGTATACGGATGGACGGCGCGCTTTATTCCCGCCGCGACGCGTTTTTTTTCAGTTCCTGCCGCCAAAGCATGAAAAAACCGCCGGTTTCCCGGCGGTTTTGTGCGAATGGCCGTCAGCGCTTAGGCCGGCGCCATGCCCACCCAGCCCTGCGGAATGGACTCCAACAGCTTGCGGGTATAGCTCTGCCGCGGCTCGCGGTAAATCTGGTCCGCGTCCGCCTGCTCCACCACCTCGCCCTTGTTCATCACCATCACCTGGTCGGAGATATGCTTCACCACCGCCAGATCGTGCGAGATGAACAGATAGGACAGGCCGTATTCGTCCTGCAGGTCTTGCAGCAGGTTCAGCACTTGCGCCTGCACCGACACGTCCAGCGCCGACACCGATTCGTCGCAGATCAGCACTTCCGGCTTCAAGGTCAAGCAGCGCGCGATCGCGATGCGCTGACGCTGGCCGCCGGAGAATTCGTGCGGGTATTTCTGCAGCGCCCCGGCCGGCATCCCCACCTTGTCCAGCAGTTCCTGCGCCAGCTTGCGCCGTTCGCCGCCGTCGCGGCCAATGCCGTGCAGCTGCATCGGTTCGCTCAGGATCTGCTCCACGGTGAAGCGCGGGTTCAGCGAGGCGTAGGGGTTCTGGAAGATGATCTGGATACGCCGCTTGTAAGCGTGGAAGGCCTTGGCGTCCATGCCCAGCAGGTCCTGGCCGTGGAACAGCGCCTGCCCGCCGCTGGCCTGGTGCAGCCGCACCAGGGTCAGACCGACGGTGGTCTTGCCGGAGCCGGATTCGCCGACGATGCCCAGGGTTTTGCCCTTGGCCAGTTTGAAGGACACGTCCTTGACCGCGTGGAACTGGCGTTTGCCGAACAAGCCTTCGCGCACGTCGAAGGATTTGCTCAGCCCGCGCACGTCCAGGATGATTACGTCGTCGTCCCGGTAGCCGCGCTCGCGCTGCGGCGGCTCCACATAGCCGCCCGGCTGCAGGAAGTCGTCGATCACCGCCAGCCGTTGCGGCCGCCGGTCCAGGTGCGGGCGGCAGGCCAGCAGCGCCTTGGTGTAAGCGTCCTGCGGCGCGTCGAAGATTTGCTGCACGCTGCCCTGTTCGCGGATTTCGCCGTGACGCATGACGATGACTTCGTCGGCGAACTCGCCCACCACGCCCAGATCGTGGGTGATGAACAGCACCGCCATATCGTGTTTCTTCTGCAGGTCCGCGATCAGTTGCAGGATCTGCTTCTGGATGGTCACGTCCAGCGCGGTGGTGGGTTCGTCGGCAATCAGCAGCTTGGGTTCGCAGGCGATGGCCATCGCGATCATCACCCGCTGCTGCTGGCCGCCGGACAGCTGGTGCGGATAGCTGTCCACCTTGCTTTCCGGTTCCGGCAGGCCCACTTCGCGCAAGAGTTCGATCGCGCGCCGGCGCGCGGCGCGGCGGCCCAGCTTGGCGTGCAGCATCAAGGCTTCCATGATCTGCTCGCCCACGCTGAACACCGGGTTCAGCGAGCTCATCGGCTCCTGGAAGATCATCGCGATGTCTTTGCCGCGCAGCGCGCGCATCTCGGCGCCGCCGGCCTTGAGCAGATCCCGCCCTTGCAGCAGGATCTGGCTGTCCGGGTGGATGCTGGCGTGCTGCGGCGACAGCAGGCGCATGATGGCCATGGAGGTCACCGATTTGCCGGAGCCGGATTCGCCCACCAAGGCCACGGTGCGCTTGGCCGGGATGTCGAAGCTGACGCCCTTGAGCGCCTGGAATTCGCCGCCGTTCTCCTGACGGAACGCCACTTTGAGATTGCGCACCGACAGCAGGGTCTGGTTCTGAGTCATAGTCTGTTCTCCCCGCTCACTTCGCCGCCGCGCGCGGGTCCAGCGCGTCGCGCAGCGCGTCCACCAACAGGCTGAAGGCGGTGACCAGCAGCGACATGGACAAGGTAACCGCCAGCATTTGCCACCAATAGCCCTGGATCAGCTCGGTGGGCGCTTCCGCCAGCATCGATCCCAGGCTGACCTGGCGCACGCCGACGCCGAAGCCGAGGAAGGACAGGATGGCTTCGTATTTGATCAGCGCCACGGTGAGCAGGGAAAACTGCACCAGCAGCAGATGGGAGATATTGGGCAGGATGTGGACGAACATCTTGCGGGCGTTGCCGGCGCCGATGGCGTCCGCCGCCTGCACGTATTCGCGGCCCTTGAGCTTCAGGTATTCCGCGCGCACCAGGCGGAAAGTGCCGGTCCAGCTGGTCAGCGCCATCACCGCGACGATGGTGGTGATGCCGCGGCCGGAGACGGCGGCGAAGGACAGCAGCAACAGCATGTCCGGCACCGAGGTGAACACGCTGTAGAACCAGCCCAGCGCGTCGTCCACCCTGCCGCCGAAATAACCGGCCGCCGCGCCCAGCGCGCAGCCCACCAGCAAGGCCGACACCGCGCCGAACACGCCGACGAAGATGGAGGTGGAGGTGCCTTTCAGGGTTTTCTCTATCACGTCGCGGCCGCGCAGATCCGCGCCGAAGGGCAAGGCGGCGCGCTTGGCCGGCGCGGCCTGCGCGTATTCGCCCACATGCTGCCGCGCCTGTTGCAGCTCCTGGCCTATCGGGTCTTCCTCCGGCGTCATGGTGACGATGGGGGCGGACGCCTGGGCGGGCTTGGCCGGCTCCGGCGGCAACACGTCATCGGCGGAGGCCTGCACCCAGCTGGGCGGCGCGTAGGGCACGGCGATTTCGTCGGTCCAGCCGCCGCCCACCAGATTGAACCAGCCGCCGACGGCCAGCAGCAGGTAGACCGCCACGATCCACAGCGAAACAAAGCCCACTTTCTTGCGTTTCAGCCTTTGCCAGCCCAGCGCCCACAAACCGCGCGAGGGGGCGGCCGGCGCGGCGCCGGCGCCATTATGCAATGTCGTCATTTCCAGCCCTCTCTCACTTGAGCTGCACGCGCGGGTCGATCAGCTTGTAGACCAGATCGCCCAGCAGATTGAACACCATGGTGGCGATGGCGATATAGATGGTGATGGCCTTGATCACCGGGAAATCGCTCTTGTTCACCGCCATCACCACCTCGTTGCCCATGCCGGGAATGCCGAAGAAGCTTTCCAGCACCAGCGCGCCGATCAACATATAAGGCAGCGACATCATCACGCTGGTCACCACCGGGATCAGCGCGTTGCGCAGCACGTGCTTGAGCATCACCGCGCGTTCGGACAGGCCCTTGGCGCGCGCGGTGCGCACGTAGTCCTGGCCGATTTCCTCAACGAAGAAGCTGCGGTAGAAGCGGATGTCCGGCCCCAAGGACACCATCAGGCCCATCAGCAGCGGCAGCGGCACGTAGACGAAGAGATTGACCCAGAAGGCATCCCCCAGCCGCGCACCGGGAACCAGCCCATTTTGAAGGCCAGGAAATACTGGCCGGCGATGATGTAGACCAGCGCGCTGACCGACATGGCCACGGTGCAGGCGATGGTGACGATGTGGTCGGTCAGGCCGCCGCGGAAATAAGCGACCAGCGCCGCCAGCGGGATGGCGATCAGCAGGTCCACCACCAGCATGGCGCCGGTCAGCGTCAAGGACGGGCCGACGCGGCTGCCGATGATGTCGGCCACCGGCTGCTGGGTGGACCAGGAGGTGCCGAAGTCCAGCGTCAGCACCTGTTTGACGAAGATCCAGAACTGCTGCGGCAGGCTCTGATCCAGGCCCAGCTGGGCGCGGATATTGGCCAGCACGTCCGGCGTCAGGTGCTTGCCGGCCAGCACCAGCGACGGATCGCCGCCCACCAGGGTGAACAGGGTGAAAACCAGCAGCATGACGCCAAACAGGGTTGGGATCATCTGCAGGATGCGACGGATGATAAAAGCGGACATGATGTTCTCCTCGCCTGCCGCTTACTTCTGCACGTCCAGGAAACGCCAGATGTAGTTGTAGTTGGGATGCAGCTTGGCGCCGCGCACCCAGGGCTGGATCAGCGTGTTGCGGAAACGGGTGTCGCTGAAGGCCCAGGGCGTATCCGCCATCACGATCTTGTTCATCGCGTCGTACAGCCGGTTGCGTTCCGGGCCGTCTTCCAGATTGCGGGATTGCTCGTACAGCCGGTCGTAGCGCGCGGACTGGTAGCAGGCGTAGTTGACGCCGCCGGTATTGGGGCCGTACAGCAGCTGGACGAAGTTTTCGCCGTCCGGGAAGTCCGCGATCCAGGCCGCGCCGTTCATGCCGAACTTGCATTCGCGCTGCGCCTTGATCTGTTCGTTCCACTGCATCACGCGGAAGTCCACGCGCACCTTGATCAGATCGAAGGCTTTCTGCCAGTACTCGTTCCATTGCTTGTCGATGGCGGTGGGACCGGTCAGGAAGTCCACCACCATCGGCGCGCCGTTTGGCTGGCGGCGGTAGCCGTCCGCGCCCTTTTTGTAGCCGAAGCGGTCCAGCAAGGCGTTGGCCAGCGCCGGGTTGTAGGGGAAGGCGCCGCGGAAATCCGGGTTGTGGCCGGCCACATTGGGCGGCACCACGTACTGGACCTTGACCGCCTGGTTGCGGCGGATGTCGCGTATGGTTTCGTCGGTGTTGAAGGCCATGGTGATGGCGCGGCGCAGCGCGATCTTGTCCTTGCCGTAGCCGCCCACCACCGGGTCTTTCATGCCGAAGGCGTAGAAGGTGATTTCCTCGTCCAGGCTGCGCAGCAAGCGGACGCCCTGGCGCTGGAGATCCGGCTTCAGTTCCGCCCGCCACGGATTGCTCGGATCCATGCGCAGCAGCTGCCGGATCAAGGGCTGGGGAATGCCCACCAGGTCCAGCTCCGCGCTCTTGAACGCCAGCCAGGTGGGCTGTTCCTCCTGGATCACCGACACTTCGATGCGGCCGATCTGCGGGTAGCTTTTGCCGTTCATCTCGCGGGCGACGCGCTGGTCTTCCGGATTGTCGCCCGGCGGGTAGTTGAAAGTCTGCTTGCGGAAATGGGGGTTGGCCACCAGCGAGATATGGGTGCCCGGCTGCCATTTGGCCAGCATATAGGGGCCGGTGCCCACCGGGTGGGCGTTGGTGTTGCTGCCGTAAGCCTCCACCGCCTCGCGCGCCTGGCCTTGCACAAAGGGCGCGGCCAGGATGTATTTCAGCGCCGGGTACGGCTGGGTCAGCTTCAGTTGCAGGGTGTAGCGGTCCAGCGCGCGCACGCCGGCCACCGGCGCGTCGTAGTTGATCTTGCCGCCGGCGGGCTTGGCCCAGGCGTCCAGGCCGACGAATTTGCCGGCCACCAGATCGCTGATCGGCGAGGCGACCGCCGGATCGATCAGCCGCTTGAAGGCGTAGACGTAGTCTTCCGCCGTCAGCTCGCGCTTCTTGCCCTTGAAGGCCGGGTCCGGCGCGAAGTACACGCCTTTTTTCAGGGTGAAGGTGTAGGTTTTGGCGTCGGCGCTGACCGTGGGCATGGCGGTGGCGACATTGGGCACCACCTTGACCGGCCGCGCCAGGTAGTCGAAGGTCAGCAGCGGGTCGAAGATGTGTTCGATGATGGCGCCGGAATAAATGTCCGAGGTCTTGGACGGGTCGAAACCGGTCTCCGGCGCGTTGAAGGCCACATGCAGCACCTTGTTCATGTCGGCGGCCTGCGCCGACACGCCTCCCCACGCCATCAGCGCCAGCAGCGCGCATCGCTTCAGGCTCATGATTTTCTCCTTTGTTGTCGCTTCGGCCTGGCGTCTTGCGCCGGCCCGCTTATTATGTCGCCGCTCTAGCGGCTCTTAGAACGTGTTTACGATCTCGCGAGCGAAGGCGAGACAAGGCGAAAACGAGCGAAAAAGCGGAATGTACACGTGGTACATAAGCATTTTGAGCTCGGTTTCAACGCCCATTTCTATCCATCCCGCCGACGCGCGGCAGATCGTAAACAGGTTCTTAACACTCATGAACAAGGTGCGCCGGCGCTGCTTGTTGACAAGCGGCGGCGGCGACGCCATCGTAAAAGTATCCCTTCAAACCACCTCAGGCGGACGCCGTCTCCCCCCGCCTGACACATTGCTCAGGAGCGCCTCATGAAAACAACGCTAGCGCTGTCCCTGCTGGCCGCCAGCCTGCTGACCGGCTGCGCCACCCAGGCGGGTTACGCGCAAAAGGTCTACGGCTGGCACGGCCGCGACGTCAACGAGATGCTGGCGCAATGGGGCGCGCCCACCAGCCAGCTGACCATGCCCAACGGCAATCAGCTCTACACCTACCGCAGCGCCTACAGCCAGGAAATGCCCTATCAGGGCGGTTTCTACAACTACCCCTGGGGCTTCAGCGGCGGCGGCTCGGTGTATTACCGCTGCACCACCAACTTCGTCGCCGATCCCAAAACCCATACCATTCAGTCGGTGAGCTTTGAGGGCAACGACTGCGTGGCGCCCCCTAAAAATTAAACACCGTCCTCGCCAAAAGAAAGAGCCTGCGCAAACGCAGGCTCTTTTCGTTTCAATGTTCGGCCGCCGGCTGGTGCGCCGGCTTGCCGCCCAATAGGCGGCGCACCCGGCTGCGCAGGCCGTCCAGATAGGTGTAGACCACCGGCACCACGATCAGGGTCAGCACGGTGGAGGTCAGCAAGCCGCCGATGATGGCGTGCGCCATCGGCCGGTTGCTTTCCGAACCGTCGCCGGTGCCCAGCGCCAAGGGCAGCATGCCGAAGATCATCGCCAGGCTGGTCATCATGATGGGGCGCAGCCGAACCCGGCCGGCCTCGACGATGGCCTGGTTGCGCTCCATGCCTTCGCGCCGCGCCTGGTTGACGAAGTCCACCAGCAGGATGCCGTTCTTGGCGGCCAGGCCCATCAGCATGATGATGCCGATCACTGAGAACATATTCAGCGTGGAGCCGAACAGATACAGCGAACAAAACACGCCGACGAAGGCCAGCGGCAAGGCCATCATGATGGTCACCGGCAGCGTGAAGCTGCGGAACTGCGCGGCCAGGATCAGATAGATGAAGATCACCCCCAGCGCCAAGGCCTGCACCGCGTAGCCCAGCGATTCCTGCATGTCCTTTTGCTGGCCGCCCTGCACCAGCATCACGCCCGGCGGCAGCTTCAGGCCTTCCACCAATTGATGCACCTCGGCGGAGACGGTGCCGGCGTCGCGGCCTTCGATATTGGCCAGGATGGTGATCTCCCGCATCATGTTAACGCGCTTGATCTGACGCGGGCTGATGCCCTGCCGGGTCTCTATCAGCGAGGACAGCGGGATCATATTGGCCGCGCCGTGCGCATCCGGCCGCCCGGCCACGGTCAGCGCGTCCAGCAGCTCCTGACGGCGCTCGGACTTGGGCACCCGCAGCTTGACGTCGTAGTTTTCGCCGTCCGGCGCTTCCCAGGTGGTGACCGCGTTGCCGGCCAACAGGATGGACAGGGTCTTGCCCACGCGGGCCAGGTCCACGCCCAGGCTGGTGGCGGCGTCGCGCTTGAGCACCAGGTTCAAGGCCGGGTCGCCTTCGCTGAGGTTGGATTCGATGTCGCGCACGCCGTGGATCTTGCCCAGCCGGCGCATCAGGTCTTCGGACACCGCGCTCAGTTCGCGCAGATCGCTGCCGCGCAGGCCCACCTTGACCGGCTTGCCCTGCTGCTGCTCGTTGGCCACGGATTTGATGGTGACGCCGGCCACCGGCAGCACCCGCGCGCGCGCGTCGGCGATCACCTGCCCCAGGGTGCGCTGGCGGCTGTTCTTGTCGCCGATGTCCACCGTCACCGAGCCGTCGTTCTTGCCGGCGCCGAAATTGCCCTCGCCCACATTCATCGAGATCGACTTGATTTCGGGAATGCCCTTCACCGCCGCCGCCAGTTCATGGCCCTTGGTGGCGGTGTATTCCAGCGCCGATCCGGGCGCGGTCTGGTAGCTGATGGTGAATTTGCCGCTGTCGCGCTCCGGGATGAACTCGCCGCCGATGCCCGGCACCAGCGCGAAGCTGGCGACGGTCAGCAGCAAGGCCGTGCCCAGCACGGTCTTGCGGTGGGCCAGCGCCCAGCGGATCACGCCGACGTAACGCTCCGACAACCGGTCCAGCGAGCTTTCGAAGGCGTCCAGCATCCGCCCCAGCGGGCCGCGATGCTTGTCGCCGTGGTGGTGCGGATCATGCCAGATGGAGGACAGCATCGGGTCCAGCGTGAAACTGACCAGCATGGAGATCAGCACCGCCACCGCCACGGTCAGGCCGAACTGGTGGAAGAACTTGCCGATGATGCCGCCCATGAAGCCCACCGGCAGGAACACCGCCACCACGGTCAGCGTGGTGGCCAGCACCGCCAGGCCGATTTCGTTGGTGCCGTCCAGCGCGGCCTGATAATGGCTCTTGCCCAGGCCGGCGTGGCGCACGATGTTTTCGCGCACCACGATGGCGTCGTCGATCAAGAGGCCGATGGACAGCGACAGGGCCAGCAGGGTCAGCATGTTCAGGGTGAAGCCGAACATCTGGATGGCGAACAAGGTGCCGATCAGCGATACCGGCAGGGTCAGGCCGGTGATCACGGTGCTGCGCCAGCTGCCCAGGAACAGGAAGACGATCAGCACGGTCAGGCCGGCGCCTTCCAGCAGCGTGGATTCGACGTTGTTCAGCGACTTCTTCACATCCTCGGCGGTGTCGTAGGTGTAGCGCACCTGGACCCCGGCCGGCATCTGGTTCTTCAGCTCCGCCACCCTGGCCTTGACGCCCTCGGCCACTTCCACCACGTTGGCGCCGCGCGCGGCGCGCAAGTCCAGCGACACGCCGGGCCGGCCGTCTATCAGCGAGATGCTGGACTGCTCGGCCTCGGTGTCGGCCACGGTGGCGATGTCCTCAAGCCGGATGGGCGCGCCGTTGCGGTAACCCACCGCCAGTTGCGAAAAGTCGTCGGCGGATTTCAATTTGCCGGCGACGCGGATCGCCCACTCCTTGCTGACCGCCGACACCGAGCCGGCGGGGAAATCCTGGTTGGCGGCGCGCAGCGCGTCGGCCACGTCCTGCAGGGACAGGCCGGAGGCCTCCAGCCGCACCGGGTCCACGTCGACCCGGATCTCGCGGCGCACGCCGCCGATCAGCTTGACGTCGCCGACGCCGGCCACCATCTGCAGCCGCTTTTTCAGCACCTTGTCCACCCAGGTGGTCAGTTCGCGCGGCCGGGTCTGGTCCGAGGTCAGCACCAGGGTCAGCATGGGGTTGTCGTTGGGGTCCACCTGAGACACGGTGGGCGCGGAGATCTCGCGGCGGAACTGGCCCTGGATGGCGCCTATCTTGTCCCGCACGTTCTGCACCGCCGACACCGGATCCACCGACAGCTCGAACTCCACCACCACGGTGGAATTGCCTTCCATGGAATAGGAGCGGATTTCCTTGATGCCGTTGATGGTGTTGACCGCCTCTTCCACCGGCTTGGAGATTTCGCTTTCCACCACTTCCGGCGAGGCGCCCGGATAGTCGGTGGACACCAGGGCGATGGGGAAGCGGATGTCCGGCATTTCCTCCACCGCCAGCCGCTGCCAGGAAAACAAGCCCAGCACCACCAGCGTCATCATCAGCACGGCGGCGAAATAGGGATTGCGGACACTGATTCGGGTCAGCCACATGCTGCGCCCCTCCGCTTAGAGTTTGCTGCCCGGCAGGGAGACCGGATCGCCGGCCTTCACCCCCACCAGGTCCACGGCGATCACGTGCTCGCCCGGCTTGACCCCGGACACCGCCGCCAGCCGGTCCGCCTCGGAACGCAGCAACAGTTCCACCGGCCGCCGCTCTAGCCGGCCCTGGCGCGCCACCAGCACCCAGGGCTGGCCGTCCGGATCGTGAATGGCCGGCAGCGGCAGCACGATCTGGTCGTTGATCTGGCGCAGCACAATGCCGCCCTTGGCGAACTGCCCGGCCTTCAGCTTGTATTCCGGGTTCTTCACGCGGATGTACAGGGTGAAGCTGCGGGTGCCCGCCACCGCCACCGGATTGATGCGCACCACTTCGCCGCGCTGCGGCTCGGCCAGGCCGTCCACGCTGAAGCCGGCCTGCATGCCGGGCTGGATCTGCGAGATCAGCCGCGCCGGAACGGTGGCGGCGATTTCCAGCACCGACAGGTCGGCGATGGCGAACAGCACCGCGTTCTTGCCGGCCACTTCGCCCGGATTGATCTTGCGCTCGTAGACCACGCCGTCTATCGGCGCGCGGATCTGAGTGTCCGCCAGCAGCCGGCGCGCGCGCGCCAGCTGGGTGGCCTGGGCCTTGGCTTCGCCCTCCTTCACCCGGTAATCGCTGTCGAATTCGTCATAGGCGATCTGCGAGATGAAGCCCTTGTGCAGCAGCTCGCGCTGTTTTTCCAGTTTGACCTTGGCCAGGCGCAGCCGCGCCTCGGTGTTGGCCACCTGGGCGTTCTGTTCCGTCACCGATTGCGACAACACTTCGGCGTCCAGCACCGCCAGCACCTGACCGCGCTTGACCGCCTCGCCCTCGCGCACGCGCACTTCCTTGACCCGGGCCTCCA
The DNA here is from genome assembly GCF_021496765.1 of Chromobacterium sp. Beijing. NCBI lineage: Bacteria > Pseudomonadati > Pseudomonadota > Betaproteobacteria > Neisseriales > Chromobacteriaceae > Chromobacterium > Chromobacterium sp. Beijing. The sequence goes on along the minus strand of NZ_CP053750.1, from coordinate 667,666 downwards.
CCTCGGCGGCCACGGTGCCGCTGGTCAGCGCGTTGAGCGATCCGGTGAAGGCGATCGTCGCCGCCAGCGCGCGCGGCTTGGCCGCCATCACATCCGCGGTGGACAGCGCCCGCGCCACCGGCGCGGAGGCCGCGGCCTTGCCGGCGGCGCCCTCCTTGGGCGGGTCGGACGGCTTGGCGCCGCAAGCCGCCAGCGTCAACGACAAGAGCGGGACTATGACAAATCGTGTGTTCATCTGTTTTGTTCTTTTCTATGGTTGAGCCGCCTGCGACGCGGGGCTCGGACACGCGCTATCGGCCGCCGCGTCAGGCTCGGCGGCCGCGCATCCAGGACGATGAAACGACGCAAGATTCCCCCTTGCGCCGGCGCGGCCGGACCAGGGCCGCTCGGCATCATCCCACAGGCTTCGCCGCGGGATATGCCATTGTGTGGTCGTATTGTCTTGTTGTTGTGAAACGTGGGCGAACAAGCCTCAGCCAAGCATTTGGGCGGCCTGACTGCGGCCGCCCGTTATCATGCCACAACACTATCCATTAAACATATGTCATTGCACAAACTGCTCGGAGCCCACAATGCCCAATTTAGTCACACCCAAACGCTGAGATTCCGCCAGCACCATCGCCACCGGCTCATACCCCGCGTCCTTGTTCGGCTTGATGTGGAACTCCGGCTGCGGCGCCCGCGCCGCCGCTTCCGTCAGCTTCTTCTCCAAAGCCTCCCGGTTCACCAAACGCTCCCCGTTCCACAAGATCCCGTTGTCCGCCGCAATGTCGATCTGCACCACCACCGGCTTCTCCATCGGCTTCGCCGGACTGCTCACCGGCATGTCCAGCTTCACCGCGTGCGTCTGGATCGGAATCGTGATGATCAACATGATCAGCAGCACCAGCATCACGTCGATCAAGGGCGTGGTGTTCATCTCCACCATCAGCTCGTCGTCGGACGAGCCTACGTTCATTCCCATCTTGCTCTCCCTTCTAGTTGCGCGGCGGCGGTTCGGTAATAAAGGCGATCTTCACGATGCCCGCCTGCTGCACCGCCAGCACGATCCGGCCGATCGGGCTGTACTTCGCCGCCAGATCCCCACGGATGTGCACTTCCGGCTGCGGCTCCTTCTTCGCCTCCTTCACCAGCCGCGCCAGCAGTTCTTCCTGCGTCTTCACCGGCGTGGTGTTCCAGTAAATGGTGTTGCCGGTGTCCACCCCCAGCACGATGTTCTCCGGCTTGGTCTGCGTCGGGATATTGCTTTCCTTCGGCAAGGCCATCTTCACCGTCTGCGTCACCACCGGCACCGTGATCAGGAAGATGATCAGCAGCACCAGCATCACGTCCACCAGCGGCGTGGTGTTGATCGCGGACATCACCGCGTCTTCGTCGCCCTTGCCGTGGCCTTGGCCGAATCTTGCGTTGCGCCCCTTCATCGCCGTCGCCTCAGCGCGCGTTCAGCAGGCTGGCGTGCAGGCGGCCGGCCACCACGCGCACCATGTCCAGCACCAGCTTGTTGCGACGCACCAGCCAGTTGTATCCCAGCACCGCCGGCACCGCCACGCCCAGACCGATCGCGGTCATGATCAGCGCCTCGCCCACCGGGCCCGCCACTTTGTCGATGGACGCCTGGCCGGACATGCCGATCGCGGTCAGCGCGTGGTAAATGCCCCATACCGTGCCGAACAGGCCGACGAACGGAGCGGTGGAACCCACGGTGGCCACCACCGACAGGCCGTTTTGCATATGGTGGCTGGCGGAGTCCACCGCGTCGGAGATGGCCATCGACACCCAGGTGTTGAGGTCCACGCGGCCGGCCAGTTCGCCCTTGTGTTCGGCCGCCGCGTCAATGCCGGCCGCCGCCACCGCGCTGAACATGCCTTCGTCGGCCAGTTCGCTCGCGCGTTTTTGCAGTTCCGCGCCGTGAGACGCCAGCAGTTCGCGGCCTTGCTTCAGCAGGCGGCGCTGTTCCAGCAGTTTGACGATGCCCACGTACCAGGTGGCCGCGGACATGATCAGCAGAATGATCAGGGTGCCGCGCGCGACGATGTCGCCTTGCGCCCACAGGGCGTCGATGCCGTACGGGTTGCTGGTCACGTGCGCGGTTTCGGCGGCCAGGACAGGCAGGCTGGCCAGCAGGGCCAGGGCGGCGAAGGCGGTGCGAGTGGTCTTGGTCATGCTTTGGTTCTCCTAAGAGTTGCTGTGCTCCGGTCGAGGCGCGCTCGCGCTCATTCGCCGGAGTCGAGTTTGAAGCCGAATTCCTGGCTCAACAGGCTGTTGGGTTTGCAGCTATAGCCTTGCAGCGCGGCGCTGATCGCCGACTGGAAGCCGCTGCGGTAACGCGGCGGGATGCCGCCGTCGAACGAGATGTTGGCGATGTGGCTGAAGCGGCCGTTGTCGCCCACCTGGAAGGCCACGCGCACCACGCCCTGGATCTCGTCCTGCTGCGCCTTGCTCGGGTATTCCGGGGCTTGCAGCTGGGTGCAGTTGGCCTTGGCCGACACCGGGCCCTTGGGCGCCTCCACCGCCGGGGCGGGGGTGGGCGCCGGCTGCGGCGCCGGGTCCGAGGTGGTGGACTGGATCGCGTTGGCCGTGGAGGTGACCGGCGGCGGATTGACCACCGGCGGCACATAGGCCTGCGGCTTGGGCGCAGCGGTGGGCTGCACCACTTTTTCTATCTTGGGGGGCGGAGGGGGCGGAGGCGGCGGCGGTTCGCTGATGACCGCCACTTCCACTTTTTGCTGGATCACTTTGACCACGCCCTGGGCCAGGCCCGACACCAGCGCGTAGATCAACAGTGCATGGAAGACGATCACGCCGACCAAGCCCGCGATGCGGCGCTTGGGCGGGGGACCGCCGATTCCTCTGGCTGTGATGCTCGTCATGTTTATACCCACAATTGCGGCGACTAGACCGGCCCTCCCCGCCTTGTGAGCGGGCGGAGCCGGCGCGGCCGCCATTTGCCACTCCGGCCTTCGCGCGAAAGCCGGTTCCTGCGTCCTCCCTCCAGCCGGGGCGGCGCAAGGCCGTCCCGGCATGGCGGAGTTACATCTTGTAGCTGGCCTTCACGAAGTAGGCTCGGCCCACCGCGTCGGTGAAGCGCGGGTCATAGCCCTGGGGCGTGGTTTCGCCCTGATTGCTCCACGGCGGCAGTTGGTCGAACAGGTTCTTGATGCCGGCGGTCACGGTCAGTTGCTTGTTCCAGGCGTAGGATCCGGACAGGTTCCAGGTGGAGTAAGGCTTGACCATGTGGCTGGGGTCGGAATCGGTGTAACCGGACTTGTAAGCCTGGGCCAAGATGCCGCTCCACGAGCCGCGCATCCAGTTCAGCGCCAGATTGTGCTGCCAGCGGAAGGTGGGGCTGCCGTTGACATAGGCGCCCAGATCGCTGTGGTAGTCTCCGCCCTTCTCGTACTGGAAGCTGTGCTTACTGATGTAAGTGCCGTCCAGATTCACCGTGAAATCGCCAACCGAGGTGCGCGGCAGACGGTAGGAGAAACCCAGGTCGACGCCGGCGGCGCTGGTGTTGCCCAGGTTGTCGGTGAGGTCGGTCACGTACAGCAGATTGTTCTTCGAATCCCGGACGAACAAATTGGCGTATTTGCCCGGGTTGGCGAAGATGGTCTGCTCGTTCAGCGAACCGATGGAGTTCTGGATATTGGTCCACCAGAAGTCCACGCTGGTGGTCAGGTCCTTGACCGGCTCCAGCACCATGCCGAAGGAGATGGACGAGGATTTTTCCGGCTGCAGGCTCTTGTTGCCGCCGGTCAGCAGATTTTGCTGCGTCTTGACGCAAGAGGACGAACCGGCGCCCGGCTGCGCCACGCCGCCCGGGCACAATACCGGGTCGGTGTAGTTCTTGGCGGTCAGCTGCTGCTGGGCGGGTTGATTGATGTCGTACAGCGACGGCGCGCGGAAGCCGGTGCTGGCCGAGCTGCGCAGCAGCAGTTGCGGCACCGGCTGGTACTTCAGCGACACCTTGGGATTCACCGAGCTGCCGGAATCGCTGTAGTGGTCGTAACGCACCGCCAGGTTGGCGTCCAGATGCTTGATCACCGGGATGTCCAGCTCGCCGTACAAGGCCTGGGCGCTGCGCTGGCCGCTGCCGTCGTTGGTTTTGGTCAGGCCGGTGCTCAGCGTGTCGGTGGACAGCGCATGGTTGTAGGTATGCTCGATGGTTTCGCGGCGCGCCTCGGCGCCGATGGCCACCGCCAGCATGCCGGCCGGCAGTTGCAGCACTTCCTTGCTGACCTTGAAATCCGCCAGATCGAGTTTGGACTTGGCCTGCTCGATGCGGCCGCTGGACGAGAACGGTTTCCAGGCGGCCGGATCGGAAGTCCCTGGATCGAAGCCGCTGTTCAACGCGTTCTGCAGCTTGCTCTGGCTCAGGTAGCCGCCGTCCAGATCGTGGGTGACCTTGCTTTCCGAGTGGCCGAGGCCGGCGCGGTAGTCCCAACCGGCGATCAAGCCCTCCAGATTCATCTGCAAACGCTGGGTGGTGGCGGTGGTGCTGTCCACGCGCGCGCCGGCCGGCACCGAGCGGCCATACACCGGGAACGGACCGTCCGCCGGGTTCTGACCCGGCGCGGTCGGCGAAGTCACGTCGCCGGAGAACGGCGTCGGCGCCACCCAGGTGGTGTTCTTGGTTTCGGTCACCAGATATTGCAAGGACAGCTCGTGGTCGCCGATGCGGGTGGTGCCCTTGAGCACGCCGGTCTGCTGCTCGACCTCGGGCTGGATGGACGGATACAGCGAATACAGCTGCGAACAGGCGCCGCTGCCGTCCGGCGTCGAATACGGCGGCGCGCAATTGGGCGAGCCGGTAATCAGGTCGCCGCTGGGCAACAGGTAGTTGGGGGGAAAGCTGTTGACGCTGCGCTTGGTGCTGCTGGTGATCTGAGACGCGAAATCACGCTGGGTGGCCATGATCTTGTTGGTCTTGTGATACTCGTAAGCGCCGTAGATATTGAAGCCGTCCTTGCCCAGATCGCCGTAGCCGTAGGACAGGTTGACGCTGCGCTCCTGGCCGCCGGAACGCTGCGGGGACAGAAACTCGCCGCCGATGGACAGGCCCTGCATGGTTTTCTTGGTGATGAAGTTGATCACGCCGCCGATGGCGTCGGTGCCGTAGATGGCGGAAGCGCCGTCGCGCACCACTTCGATGCGGTCTATCACCGTCAGCGGAATGGCGTTGAGGTCGACCGAGGTGCCGTCCATTGGCTGGTTCACGATGCGGCGGCCGTCCAGCAGGATCAAGGTGTACTGGTGACCCAGGCCTCGCAGGCTGGCGTAGGAAGCCCCCCGGTGGAAGCGCCCACCGCGGCGTTGGCCCCTGGGAGGACTGGTTGGCGGCTAGGCTGTTGACCACTTGCTCAACCGACGTCATGCCCTGTTTGATCAGGTCGTCGGTCTTGATGATGGTCATCGGGATCGCCTGCTCCTGCTTGATGGAGCGCTTGATGTTGGAGCCGGTGATCTCCACTCGGTCCAGGGTGCCGCTTGCGTCGTCCGCATGGGCCAGAGGCATGGCTCCGGCGCCGAGCATGGCGAGCGCCAGCGCGATTCTCTTCTTGCGATAGTTCATGATTCTCCAATCCCTTGTAAGTTCATCCGGCCACTGACCTCGTCGGGTTTATGGCTCTATTCAGAGCATCGTTGTGCTCATTTTTTGATCTGAACCGAAGGCGATCCGAGTGTGCGAATTAATCATGATCAGCGTCAATAAACTTTTCCGCGGCGGCCCCCCGCCATCTTCAGAGCGAGCAGGCACTATGTTTTAAGCAATGATTCTTAAGGGCTCAAAACCTTTATTAAACAAGCGTCTAACCGGTATTAGAAATCCAATATACAAAAACCCTCATCGCATACTTAGAGCAGAAACCACAAAAAAAAGGCATGCATCTATCCCGTAAGCATGTTGCTTTTTTGCAATTGCGTTAAAAACAGCGCAGCGTAAATACTTCTTATTCTGTGTTTTTAATACTTGTTACATGTAAAAAGCTGGTGGCTGCCATGCATTATTCAGATACCGCTTTCTAAATCTCCTCCGGCAGGCGGCGCGGCCGCGGATTACGCCACGCCGGCCAGCCGGCCGCCCTCGCCCCGCGCGCCGGCCCGGCATGAAGCGCGCTCATGCAAGACCCGCCGCCGGCGCCGCTCTCTCGGGTAAACGGCCCACGCGGCGCGACCGATCCGCCACAGTTCACCCCTGTCCTGATTGCCATTTTCAAAGTTTGTGATTGACCGGCTAAATGATAACGATTATCATTTCTAAAAATTCACCCAGGAGGGATGTCCAATGAATGCCATGCTTGTGGGAGCCGATACCCTCGGCAATATTCCGGATGTGCTGCGCGATTTCGGCATCAACATCCATCGTCACGTCAGCGGCCGCAACAGCTCGCACCAGCGCAAGGTGGACCGCCTGCCGGCCGGCACCGACCTCTTGATTCTGTTCACCGATTTTCTGGGCCACAACGTGATGCGCCATTTCCGCGAACTGGCCTCGGAAAACCAGATCCGCTTCATCGCCTGCCGCCGCTCGGTCTGTGCGCTCAAGCAATCGCTCAACGGAGCCGGCCTCAACGACAGCCAATGCGCCGCCTGCCCGCACCAGTGCGCGGCGGCCAAGAGCGGCGGCGGCAAGCGCAAGCGCTGATTTTTTCTTACCACCCTTGAAGTTAAAAGCCGGCTTGCGCCGGCTTCTTTTTATCCCGCGCCGCGGGCAAGAAAAAACCGGCCAGAAGGCCGGTTTCCCCTTGCGCTTTCAAGTGGCTACTCCCCGCGCCCCGCCTTGCGCGCGGCCTCCCCCAACTGCTTCAGCTGTTGCGAGAAATTGCGGCAATTGCCGCACATGAACAGGTGCACGCGCAGACGCACGTGTTCCCACTGGCTCAAGGGACGATCCTGCGAGGCCGAGATCAAACGGCTGGCCTGACGACAACTCAACTTCATACGCTAGCCTCCCGGCTCCAGCGAATCGAAAAACATTCCCGCAAGCTCATGCGGGCGCGATACAGCAATACGGAACAGTTGGTCGCGCTGATCTCCAGATTCTTACAGATCTCCGCGATCTCCATGCCCATCACCTCGCGCATCACGAACACCATCGCGGTGCGGCGCGGCATCACTTCCGAACACTGCTCGAACACCTCCCAGAACTGGCGCGAGATCAAGGACTGCTCCGGCCCGCTCCAGGCCTTGACCGGCTCGCGCCAGTGGCCGTCCCGGCTGAACAGACCGTCGAAATCGCCGTCGTCGGCCTCATTCTCCAGCGATTCGAACAGCTTCTCCTTGCCCTTGCGGCGCAAAGCGTCGATCAGCTTGAAGCGCAGGATGGAGGTCAGCCAGGTGCGCAGCGTGGATTTGCCGCTAAAGGAGGCGCGGGACTCCAGCGCCGCCAGCAGCGTTTCCTGCACCGCCTCGTCGGCGGCGTCCTTCTCGCGCAATTGCGCCAGCGCGTAGCGGAACAGATAAGGGCGTTCCGCTTCTATGTCTCGGTCTTCTATCATTCGCTATCCGCTTTCTTAGAGTCTGTTTACGATCTCGCGAGCTAAAGCGAGACGCAGCAGATCGTAAACAGGCTCTTGCCGCTCACTCGCGGCAGAATTCCACCGCCTGATCCAGGCGCTCCACCGCGATCACCCGCAGCCCTTCTATCGGCTGGCGCGGGCTGTTGGCCTGCGGCACGATGGCGCGGGTGAAGCCCAGCTTGGCCGCTTCCTTCAAGCGCTCCTGGCCGCGCGCCACCGGGCGCACCTCGCCGGCCAGGCCCACTTCGCCGAACACCACCAGCTTTTCCGGCAAGGGCTTGTTGCGCAAGGAGGACACCATGGCCAGGATGATGGCCAAATCGGCCGCCGGTTCGTTGATCTTGACCCCGCCCACCGCGTTGAGGAACACGTCCTGATCGAAGCAGGCGACGCCGCCGTGGCGGTGCAGCACCGCCAGCAACATGGCCAGGCGGTTCTGCTCCAGGCCCACGGTCAGGCGCTTGGGCTGGAAGCCGTGGCAGTCGTCCACCAAGGCCTGGATTTCCACCAGCAAGGGCCGGCTGCCCTCCTGGGTGACCAGCACGCAGGAGCCGGACACATCGTCGCGGTAAGAGGACAGGAAGATGGCCGAGGGATTGGACACGCCCTTGAGGCCGCGGTCCGTCATCACGAACACGCCCAGCTCGTTGACCGCGCCGAAACGGTTCTTGATCGCGCGTATCATCCGGTAATTGGAGTGGGAATCGCCCTCGAAATACAGCACGGTGTCCACCATGTGCTCCAGCACGCGCGGGCCGGCCAGCGAGCCCTCCTTGGTGACGTGTCCCACCAGCAGGATGGTGATGCCGGTCTGCTTGGCCATGCGCGTCAGCTGCGCCGCGCATTCTCGCACCTGGGACACCGAGCCGGGCGCCGAGGTCACTTGGTCGGTGTACAGGGTCTGGATGGAGTCGATCACCGCCACTTCCGGCTGCTCGCGCTTCAGCGTTTCCAGGATGGCTTCCAGCCGGATTTCCGCCAGCAGGTTGACGCGCTCGGTGGCCACCGCCAAACGGGTGGCGCGCAGCGCGATCTGCTGCGGCGATTCCTCGCCGGACACATAGAGCACTTTGCGGCGCGCGCCAATTTCGGACAGCGCTTGCAGCAATAGCGTGGATTTGCCGATGCCCGGATCGCCGCCGATCAGGATCACCGCGCCGCGCACCACGCCGCCGCCCAGCACCCGGTCCAGCTCGTCGATGCCGGACGGGTCGCGCGGCACTTCCTCGGTTTGCACATCGGACAGCTTTTGCACCTGGGTGGCGCTGTCGCTCCAGGACTGGAAACGGGCGTTGGCCGCCGGCGCGGCCTGCACCGCCTCGGTCAGCGTGTTCCAGGCGTTGCAATGCGGGCATTGGCCCTGCCATTTGGGCGTTTGACCGCCGCACTCGGCGCAACTGAATACGGTTTTGATTTTTGCCATCAGGACAACGGAAAGAAGTGGGCGGGCTCAGCCGTGCGAACCAGGCGCAGGGCTGTTCTTATTGAGTTCATTGATGATGTTGAGCAGGCGTTTCTGCTCCGGCTCCGCGCCGGAGGCCGCCTTGGATTTTTCCCCGCCTTCGCCGGCGGGCTTGTTGCGGATGGCCGCCAGCACCGCCTCCACTTGAGGATCGGTGCGCGCGGCGCGTTCGGCTTCTTCGTTGCTCAGCGGCCTGGGGCCGGAGGGAGAGGTGTTGGCGCTGGATTTTTCCGCCGGCGCGGACGCGGCGCCGTGGCCGCTGGCGGTGGGCGCCGGCATGCCGGCGGAGGCGGACGCTTCCCGGGGCGGCTCCATGGTGTCCAGCTTGTTCTTGGCCATGTACTCGTTCATCTCGCGCCAGCCGGCGTAAATCGCCGCCTTGTCGGCTTCGGGATTGCGCAGATAGCACTCTTCCAGCGAACGGCCGGTCTGACGGCAGGCCGCGCCTATCGCCTTATTGGCGTCCTTGGTCAAGCCGGTGACGTTGCCCACCCAGTTGCAGCCGGTCAACGCCAGCAACAGCGGCAACCATAGCCATCGCCCTATGCTCATGCCTCCCCCTTCCCCTCAAGCGCGCCGGGCGCGCAAATCCAGTTCCACGATCTCGCCGCTGCGGCCCTGGCTGGCGGGCCCCAGCCAGTACAGCAAATGCGGCATCAGTTCGGACAGATTGCCGCGTTCGGACTTGTCCTCGCCCGGGTGGGTGCGGTTGCGCTGCGGCGAATTCACCGGCCCCGGGATCAGCTGGTTGACGCGCAACTGCGGGTAAACGTCCCATTCATTGGCAGCCACCTGGGTCAGGTAGTTGAGGCCGGCCTTGGATGCGCCGAAACCGCCCCAGTACGGCGCCGGATGCAAGCCGTGGGTTTCGCCGACGAACAGCACCGCCGCGTCCGGCGAATCCTTCAACAGCGGCAGACAGGCCCGGGTCAGCGCGAACGGCGCCACGGTATTGATCCGGTACTGGTCCATCCACTCTTCCACCGTCTGATTGGACAGCGGCGACAGCGCGTAAAAATGCGAGGCGCAGTGCAGAATGCCGTCCAGGCGGCCCAGCTCGCGCTTGATCATCATCGCCAGATTGTTGAAATCGCCCTCCGCCGCCTTCAGCAGGTCCAGCGGCACTGCCGCCGGCTCCGGCCCTCCGGCGGCCGCTATTTCATCGTAGACCTTCTCCAGGCCTTTGACGCTGCGCGCCAGCAACACCACGGTGGCGCCGTGACGCGCCAACGTCAGCGCGGCCTCGCGGCCTATGCCCTGGGAGGCGCCGGTAATCAGCACCACGCGGTCCTTGAATGCGTTAGAGGCGATATCTGTCGTCATTTTTTTTCGCTATCTTGTAATCAGGGCCATCGGCGGCGCGCCCCTGCGGCCGCCGGATGGCTCACAGTCTTCCAATCACCGCGCGGGCGGCTGCGACGCCGCTTCGGACGGCCCCCTCCAAAGTGGCAGGATAATCAGCATGCGTCCAATCTCCCGCCAAATAAAGCGATTGTACCGGGCTTGGCTGCGCCGGTCGCCTCATATCGACCAAACTGGCAAAAGTGGCCCGCCGCTCCGCCAGCACCCGGAAATCAAGCCGCCGGCCGGCGCGCGGATCAAGCCGGCGCACGTCGGCCTCCACCAAAGCAGCCAGTTCCTCTTGCGCAAGCGCGTCCAGATGCTGCGGCGCGCTCATCACCGCGGCCACCCAGCCGGTCTCGCCCATCAGCGCGCCGCGGTCGAACAGCCAGTCGCCGACGCCGCCGCTGCAGGCGCACATCGGCGCCGGCAAACGAACCGCGCCTTCAAACTGCAGGTAGACGGTGTAGATGGGCCAATAACGATAAGCATCGGTCAGCTGGCGCAGCGCTGGATCCGCCGTCAGTTCCGCCGCGTGATACGGCGCCACCGCCAGCACGGCGGCGTCGAAGCGCTCGCCGTCCACGCTCACCCCCGTTGAATCCGCCGCCATGCCGCGCACGCGCCGGCCGGCGCGCAGATCCGCGCCGCGCGCCGCCAGCCAGCGCCAGGCCGGCTCCGGGAACAGGGCGGACAAGTCCACTTTGGGCAGCAAGAGATCGCTGGCGGCGCGCTCCGCGCCCAGGCTGTCGCGCAGCACCGCGGCCAGCACCCGCATCGACGCCTGCTCCAGCGGCGTGTTGAGGCCGGACAACACCAGCGGCCGCCAGAATTCGCGGATCAGCGTTTCGGACTGACCTTGCTCCAGCAGCCATTGCGTCACCGCGCAATCCGGCTCCACCCGCCAGCCCTGTCCTTTCAAACGCTGCAAGGCCAGCGCCAGCCGCACCTTGTCGCGCCAGCTTATGCCGCGCGCCGTCAGCAGGCCGGCCGCCAGATGCAAGGGCGCCGGCAGCCGCGGACAGCTCAGGCTGATGCCTCCCTGGCGCCGCCAGTTCATCGGCAGGCGCAGCAAGGCCCGGCTCTCGTCCACGCCCACCGCGGCCATCAGCCGCAGGCATTCGCGATACGCGCCGATCAGGATGTGCTGGCCGTTGTCCAGCCGGCTGCCGGGCACGCCGATGCGGCGCGCGCGGCCGCCCGGCTCGCGGCCGGCCTCGAACACGGTCAGCTCCGCCCGCCCGGCCAGCTCCACCGCGGCGGCGAGGCCGGCCCAGCCGGCGCCGATCACGGCGACGCGCGGCCTGCTCATGCGCGGCTCACGGCCGGTAGCCGAAAGTCCAGGTTTTCCATGCCAGCCACAACTTGCGGATGGGCGTCAGCGACAGCCGCTGATTGAGCACCTTGGCCGGGCCGTCCAGCTTGATCTCCTCCAGCGTGGCGCGGTAGATCGCGGCCATCAGCAGGCCGGGGCGCTGAGACTTGCGGTCCGCCGCCGGCAGCATTTCCCAGGCCTGACGGTAGTATTGCTGCGCGCGCTCGATCTGGAATTCCATCAAGTCCTTGAAGGCCGGGCTTTCCTCGTAGTGCAGGATGTCCATCGCCGGGCAATTGAAGCGCTGCAACTCCTCCATCGGCAGATAAATGCGGTCGCGGCGCGCATCCTCGCCCACGTCCCGGATGATGTTGGTCAGCTGGAAGGCGATGCCCAACTCGTGCGCGTACTCCAGCGTCTTCTCGTCGCCGTAGCCGAAGATGCGCGCCGCCAGTTGCCCCACCACGCCGGCCACGCGGTGGCAGTACAGCAGCAGGTCCTGGAAACGCTGGTAGCGCACCATGCTCAGGTCCATGGCCATGCCGTCTATGATTTCTTCCAGCTCGCTCTGCGGCAGGCCGAAAGCCCGCGCATGCGGCTGCAGCGCCTGCATCACCGGGTGTTCCGGCGCGCCCTGGTAGAGCTTGGCGATTTCGCCGCGCCACCAGGCCAGCTTGGCGCTGGCCACGCCGGGGTCGTGGCATTCGTCCACCACATCGTCCACCTCGCGGCAGAAGGCGTACAGCGCGGTAATCGCGCGGCGGCGCGACTCCGGCAAGAAGCGGAAGCTGTAATAGAAGCTGGAGCCGCTGGCGGCGGCCTTGTCTTCGCAATACTGATCAGGCGTCACGCGCCACTCCTGTCCAAGCGGCGGCCGCGGCGGGCCGCCGTCCTTCAATCATATTCATCGTCGTCGCGCCGCGGCGCTCACTTGGCGCGCGCCGCGCGCCACAGCATGTAAATCCAGTCGCGCCATCCCAGCACCGGACGGCGGCGGAACACGTCGCCGCCGGAGTCGTGCAGCTTTTTCAGTATCCGTTCGCCGCCCAGGATGATCAGCCTCAGTTCCAGCCCCATCCGGCCCTTCAACACTTTGCCCAGCGGCGCGCCGGCCTGCAACATCTTGCGCGCGCGCTCGATCTGGGCGCGCATCATAGGCTGCCACAGGCCGCCGGCGTCGCGCGCGGCGATCTGCGCCTCGCTCACCCGGAAACGCTGCAAATCCTCCTGCGGCAAGTAGACCCGGCCCTTGCGCCAGTCCAGCTCGACATCCTGCAGGAAATTGATCAGCTGCAAGGCGGTGCAGATGCCGTCCGACATCGCCAGCGAGCGCCTATCGTTCTCGCCGTACAGCGCCAGCATCAGCCGGCCCACCGGATTGGCGGAACGGCGGCAGTAATCCGCCAGTTCCGCGTAATCGCGGTAGCGGGTTTTCCCCACGTCCTGGCGGAAGGCCGCCAGCAGATCGTGAAACGGCTGCAAGTCCAGGCCGTGCTCGGCGATCGCCGCCGCCAGATTGCGCATCATGGCCGTGTCCGGCGTCTGGCCGGCGCCGATGCGCTCCAGCTCCGCGCCCAGGCGGTCCAGTTCGGCCAGCCTCAGCTCGGGGGTGTCGTCGCCCTCGTCCGCCACGTCGTCGGCGTAACGCGCGAAATGGTAGATGGCGTGCACGGCGCGGCGCATCCTGCGCGGCAGCAGGATGGAGCCCACCGGGAAATTCTCGTAATGCCCAACCGACATCGGCTTGCTTCCTGTTGTATGGCTGGCGAATGGGCGATTATAACCGAGCGCTCCGGACCCTCCTATGCCGGCGGCCGCGCCGCCGCCGGAAAATTATCCAAAAAAAGTGGCGGAGGCTATTTACACGCTCCTGCCGCTGCCATATACTGCGCAGCACTGTGAAACGCAGCCGGTGCGGGGGTATAGCTCAGTTGGGAGAGCGCTTGCATGGCATGCAAGAGGTCAGCGGTTCGATCCCGCTTACCTCCACCAAAAACTGCTTCACAGCGAGACGCCGCCCAGCGCGGCGCGCAGCAAAAGCCGATTCCGAGGAATCGGCTTTTTGCATTGTCCCCGCCCTTTTCCCGCTTGCCTTTTTTTGTTGCGGCGCAAATAACTAAAGCAAGTCCATCCCCTCCCGTCGCGGAGCTTCCGTATGCCGCGTGCCCACCTGATCTTCCTGCTGCTGTCCCTGTGCGCCTTGGGCGCCGCGGCCGAGCCGCGCCCGGCCAGCCTGCGGCTGTGCACCGAAGACATGGACTCGCCGCCGTGGCGCAGCCAGAACGGCCCCAGCCTGAGCTTGCAGATGCTGAAGTCCGCCGCCCAAAGAAGCAATATCAAGCTGGAAATCCGGGAGATGGCCTGGGTGCGCTGCCTGAACGAGGTGCAGAACAATCAGTTGGACGGCGTCTTCGAGATCAGCTTCAAGCCGGAGCGGCTGCGCATCGGCGTCTATCCGATGAAAGGCGACGCCGCCGACCCGGCGATGCGCATGCATCTGGACAGCTACAGCCTGTACCGGCTGAAAGGCTCGCCACTGGAATGGGACGGGCAAAGCCTCAGCCACCTGGAAGGCGCCGTCGGCGCGCAGACCGGCTTCTCCGTCATCGCCCAGCTTCAGGCGCTGGGCGCGCAGGTGGACGACAGTTCGCGCAATCCGGAGCAGAACCTGAACAAGCTCTTGGCCCGCCGCATCGGCGCCCTGGCCTTGCCCACGCTGACCGGCGACAGCCTGCTGGCGGGCAATCCGGCCTATCGGGACAGGATAGAAAAAGTGGGGCCGGACCTGGTCGCCAAGCCTTACTACCTGATTTTTTCCCACCGCTTCGCGGACGGCCACCCCAAGCTGACCCGCCAATTCTGGGAAGCCATCGCCCAGACGCGGGACACCCCCGAGTACCGCAAGGCCCTGCAAGACGCGCTGCGCCAGCTCAACCGCTGACGCCGCCGTGTTGCGCCCCCGCTATCCCAAATCGGCAAAACGCCGTCCGTCCGCTTGCCCCCAAACGCGAATCTTGCGAGCGTAAGCTCTGGTTCACCACTCGCCCGCCGGGGGAAACATGAGCGTTCGTCTGCCCGCCCACACCGTCGCGCCCGTCCGCGGCGGCGCCTTGATCGCCCTGATCGCCTTCGCCGCCGTCGCGCCGCTGGTGCTGATGACCGCGCCGGCGCTGGCCGGCCAATTGGCCAGCCAGTTCGGCCTGGGGCCGGAACGCATCGGCCGCCTGTTCGCGGTGGAGCTGGGCGCGATGAGCCTGGCGACGCTGCCGGCCTATTTCTGGCTGCCGCGCGTGGACTGGCGGCGCGCCGCCGCCTGCGCCGCCTGGCTGTTCATCGCCGCCAATCTCGCCTCCTGTTTCGCCGCCACTTACGCCGAGCTGCTGCCGCTGCGGCTGCTCAGCGCGCTGGCCGGCGGCTCGCTGATGATTTTATGCCTGTCCACCGCCGCGGCCAGCGCCAATCCCGAACGCGCCTACGGCCTGTGGGTGTGCGGCCAGCTGGCGCTGGGCGCCCTGGGCCTGCTGCTGTTTCCGGCCTGGTTCGCCCGTCACGGCGTCGCCGCCTGTTATCTGAGCCTGGCGGCGCTGATGGCCCTCTGCCTGCCGCTGGCCCGCTGTTTTCCGTCCGCGGCGGCCCGGCCCGCCGCGCCGTCCGGCGCGGGAGCGACGCCCTGGCGCCCGGCGCTGATCGGGGCGGCCGCCACCTTGTGCTTCTACGTCAGCCTGAGCGGCACCTGGACTTTCATCGGCAGCATCGCCACCCAGGCGGGGCTGAGCCCGGAGCAAAGCGGAGACTGGCTGGCCCTCGCCACGCTGATGGGCATCGCCGGTTCGGTCTGCGCCGCGGCAATCGGCGGTCGCGGCGCGCGCCGCCGTCTGCTGATCGCCGGCTACGGGCTGATGCTGCTGGCGCTGGCCCTGCTGCTGGGCGCGCCGCGCGCCGGCCGCTTCGCCGCGGCGGCGCTCGTCTTTAAATACGCGTGGACCTTCATCCTGCCCTTCATTCTGGCCACGCTGGCCGCGCTGGATCACAGCGGACGGCTGATGAACACCGTCAATCTGGCGATAGGCGGCGGCCTGGCGCTGGGACCGGCGCTGGCCGGCGAATTGATGGCCGCCCGCGGCCAAAACCCTCAAACCCTGCTGCTCGTCGCCATGGGACTCGCCGCCTTGTCGCTGGCCCTGTTGCTGACGCTGCGGCCCGCAAGCGTCAGGAGTCCGCAATGACCGCCCGCACCGCGTTTTTCTTCGACGAACTCTGCCTGTGGCACAGCGCCGGCCCCCACGCTCAGATCCTGCCGGTGGGCGGCTGGGTGCAACCGCCTTCCGGCGGCGGCCACGCCGAATCCCCGGACAGCAAGCGCAGGCTGAAAAGCCTGATGGACGTGTCCGGCCTCGGCGCCCGGCTGCAAACGCGCGGCGCGCCGCCCCTGGACGAGGACGCGCTGCTGCGCGTGCACACGCCCGCCTATCTGCAGCGCTTCAAGGCGCTCAGCGACGCCGGCGGCGGCGAGCTGGGACCGCAGGCGCCGATAGGCCCCGGCAGCTATGAAATCGCCAAACTGTCCGCCGGCCTGGCCTGGGCCGCGGTGAACGCCGTGCTCGCCGGCGAGGCGGACAAGGCCTACGCGCTGTCGCGCCCGCCCGGCCATCATTGCTCGGCGGACGGCGCGATGGGCTTCTGTTTTCTGGCCAACGCCGCCCTCGCCGCGGAGCTGGCCATCGCCCGCCACGGCCTGAGCCGCGTCGCCATCGTCGATTGGGACGTGCACCACGGCAACGGCACCCAGTCCATTTTTTACCGGCGCGGCGATGTGCTGACCCTCTCCCTGCATCAGGACGGCTGTTATCCGCCCGGCTACGGCGGGGCCGAGGACCGCGGCGAGGGCGAGGGCCTGGACGCCAATCTGAACATCCCCTTGCTGCCCGGCGGCGGCCACCAGGCCTATCTGGACGCGATGCGGCTGCTGGTGCTGCCGGCGCTGCGGCGTTTCCGGCCCGAGTTGATCATCGTCGCCTGCGGCTACGACGCCAACGCCGTCGATCCCCTGGCCAGAATGCAGGCGCACAGCGACACCTTCCGCGAGATGACGCGGCAGCTGGCCGACTACGCCGACGCCGAGGCGGGCGGGCGGCTGGTCCTGCTGCACGAGGGCGGCTATTCCGAGGCCTACGTGCCCTTTTGCGGCCTGGCCGCGCTGGAGGCGCTGTCCGGCGTCCGCACCGAGGTGCGGGACCCGCTGCTGGAACTGATCATCGCGCAGCAGCCCGGCGCGCCGCTGCGCGAGCTGCAAACACGCCTGCTGGAAGCGCAGGCCGAGCGGCTCGGGTTTTGAGCGCCCGCCCCAAAACGAGCCGAGTCCGCCATTTAGCCATCGATAAGGAGCCGCACCATGTCCAATCCCACTCCCAAATTCATCCAGGTCGGCGCGCTGGCCGACGGCTTCGCGCCCGACAGCCTGACCCTGCCCCGCTGCGCCGAGCTGGACGGCCGCAGCCTGCGGCTGTGCTTCGACGACGACAGCGCCGCGGACTGCCGGCTGGAGTCCGGCGGCGACGCCCGCGTCGTCCTTGAGCGTCCGGGGCGAGCCTCGGCGCTGGCGGAGATAGACGGCTTCCACGCCAGCTCCTTGCGCGCCGGCGTCTATTTCATCGATTTCCGTCACCAGGGCCCGGCCGCGCAGTCCCTCAGCCTGATCCTGGACCTGGCGCAGCGCCGCTTCACCCTGGTTCTGGGCCGGCTGCCCGACGCCGACGCCGCGCGGATCTGCGCCTTCGACCGGGTGGAACGCCAGATGGAGCTGACCGGCGTGGAAGTCGAATTCCTCCACGGCGCCGTCAACCAGCCCGCCGCCGCGGTCCCGCGGCACCCGCCCAGCCGCGAACTGATCGGCATGCGCAACCGCTACCGCTACAGCCCCACCGAGTGCTACGAGCACATTTACCTGAACGACGGCCTCTACGCCTGGCATTGTCTGGAAGGCGTGGAGCGCGGCCTGGCCGACGTCGACCGCTGCCACTACTACCAAGTGGCGGAGCGGCTGTATTTATTCGTCTGGCGCGAAAAAATCATCCCCACCCTGGGCGTGATCTTGATCGACCTGGAGCAAATGCGCACCGACGGCAAGATCTTCGGCTATCAGGACGAGGATTTCGGCGCCACCCGCAACTTCCGGGTGGGCGCGCAGGCCAGCGTCGTCAACCACACTCGCGGTTAAAGGTCCGCGCCGGCCTCATTCCCTTTCCAGCCGCGCGTAAGCCAGCGTCGGCACATCCACCGCCGTCGCGCCGCCGTCGGCCGTCAGGCAAGCGCCGCTGACCATC
The DNA here is from genome assembly GCF_021496765.1 of Chromobacterium sp. Beijing. Classification (NCBI taxonomy): domain Bacteria; kingdom Pseudomonadati; phylum Pseudomonadota; class Betaproteobacteria; order Neisseriales; family Chromobacteriaceae; genus Chromobacterium; species Chromobacterium sp. Beijing. The sequence continues at coordinate 649,708 of NZ_CP053750.1, read as the reverse complement.
GCGGCCTCGTCGGACAATAGAAAGCGGCAGATCGCGGCAATCTCCTCCGGCGTAGCCGGCCGCCGCAAAGGCACGTCGGCGGTCACCCGCCGGTAGGCGGCCTCCAGATCTTCGCCATGGGCCGCCATCAGCGGCCGCATCTCCTCGTCCGCCATCGGCGTGCGCACCCAGCCCGGACACAGGGCGTTGACCCGCACCGCTGGCCCGTAGTCGCGCGCCAGCGACCGGGCCAGGCCCAGCAAGGCGTGCTTGGCCGTCACATAGCCGCAGGCCGCAGGCCCGGCCGCCAGACCGGCGATGGAGGCCAGCAACACCATGCTGCCGCCCTGCCGGATCAGGTCCGGCAGGCAGGCGCGGGCGCTGACGAAGGCGGTGTCCAGATTGGCGCGCATCGCGGCGCGCCAGGCCGCGTCATCGGTGTCCAGCGCCGCGCCCATGCCCAGGCCGCCGGCGCAGGCGGCCAAGCCGTCCACCCTGCCCCAGCGCGCGCGGATGCGCGCCAGGAAATCCTCCCAGGCCGCGGCGTCGGCGGCGTCGCCGGCCAAGGCCAGACCGCCGGTTTCCTCCGCCAGCGCCAACAAGGGGCCGGCCCGCCGTCCCACCAGGGCCAACCGCGCGCCTTCGGCGGCGAAGCGCCGCGCGCAAGCCGCGCCGATGCCGGAGCCCGCGCCGGTGATCACTATGGTTTTATCGCGCAAAGACATCTCAGCCTCCTTGTCGTTCGCCGTCTAAACCCGACGGCATTATGTTAATATATTCATTTAAAGTAAACAGGCCGCCCCCCCTTACCCTCCCGCGACTTTAAACCAAGGAGCCGCCATGGACCCTACGCAGCGTCCCTACCAATACCAACTGCCGCAACGCCTGCTGCGCGCGCGCGAAGCGGTGATGTCCTACTTCCGTCCGGTGCTGAGCCGTCACGGCCTGTCGGAACAGCAATGGCGCGTCCTGCGCCTGCTGGCGGAACGCGGAAACATGGAAGCCGGCGAGATCGCCCTGCGCGCCGGCATCCACCCGCCCAGCCTCAGCGGCATCCTGGCGCGCATGGAAAGGGACGATCTGGTTTACCGCCACCGCGCCCAAGCCGACAACCGTCGCTTGATCGTCACGCCGACGCAGCGCGCCAAGACGCTGACCCAGCGCATCATCCCGCTGTCCAACGACTGTTACCGCCAGATCGAAGCCCATTTTTCCCAGGCCAAGCTGCAAGCCTTGCTCGCCTTGCTGGATGAGTTGGAAAGCCTGCCCGCGCCGTCTTAGAACCTGTTCAAGAGCGGACCGCCCGCCAGACCTAGCCCCGCCCCGCCTCCGCCGCCAGCAAGACGCGGCGGCAGGCGGCCAGGCTGGCCAGCACCGCCAGGCCCTGCACGCCGCGCAGGCCGATGTAGCGCCGCAAGGGCGGCAGCCGGCACGCCACCTCGCTGGCGCCGTAAGGCTCCAGACACAGCAACCAGCCGTCCTGGCCGCCGTGCAGCTCGCAACGCTTGAAGTCCAGCGGCGACAGCGCGGCGCGCACATCCGCGTCGGCGCGCAAGCGCTCCAGCAGCGGCGCCAGCGCCGCCGCGTCGCCGTCCAGCAAATCGACGACGATGCCGCGGCGACGCCAGAAGCCGCCGTGACGCAGGCGGATGCGCGCGCGGCCCGGCGCGCCCGGCACCGTCAGCCGGAACTCGCAAGCCACCATATAGGCCAGCCAGCCCGCCTCCACCCGCTCCCGCGCCGAAAAGCTCCACTCCCCGTGCGGAAAGCGAAAACGCCGCTCCGCCTCCTCCCCGGCCTGGCAATCCAGCTCCGGCCAGTCCAGGCTCAGCCGCGTCAGCATCGCGCCCGGACGATAGCCGCCCGGCCTGCGCCAGGCCTCAACCAGCCGCGGCCACACGTTCCAGCTCCCGCCGCAAGGCCTCGTCCTCGCCCTGGCACTGCGTGTCCAGAATCCGCTCCAGCGGCACCGGCCGGAACGGGTTGACCTTCTGCACCAGCAAGGTCCACAGCAGCGCGTACACCAGGGTCAGGCCCAGCATCCAGCCAAAGGGCAGGTAGATGTCGCGCGCCTGCATGCCGGGCGGGGTGATGAAACAGATCGCCAGCACGATGCCCAGCGCGGAGCCGATCTGCGGCAGCGGAAACCACGGCGAGCGGTAGGCGCGCGGGAAATCCGGCCGCGTCAGCCTCAGCCGCACCACGGACAGCGTCACCAGCAGATAGGCCACGCCCCAGGAACAGACCGCCGCCAACACCAGGGGCATGATGCGGTCCAGATCGCCCTGGATCAACCAGGCGTGGACACAGGGGATGAGCACCGCCGCCGCGATGCCGCACCACGGCGTGTTGAAACGCGGATGCAGATAGGCGAAGCAGCGCGGCAAGGCGCCGTCCTGGGCCATGCCGTACAGGATGCGCGGCAGCGCCGCCATCAGGGTGTTGATCGTCGCCGCGCCGGCCAGCAGCAGGCCGACGCCCAGCCAGATCTTGCCGAAGGGCCCCATCACCCGCTCGGCGAAGGCCGGCAGCGCCATCGGCGTGTCCAGCAGCCGCGGGCCGTCCGCATGGGCCGGGTCCAGCGGCGTATTGGCCACCTGCCGCACCATGGCCGCGCCGTACAGCAGCATGGTGACGGCCACGCCGCTGAGCCCCATCTTCAAAGCCCGCGGAATGGCGCGGCCGGAGTCGCGCAGCTCCGGCGCCAGCGGCGTCACCAGCTCCGCGCCGACGAACATGAACATCGCCATGCCCACCAGGCTGAGCAGCAGGCCCGGATCGTCCAGACGCAGCGGCGCGCCGAACCAGCCGCCCAGATCCACCGCCGGCGCGCGCAGCAGGCCGGCCACGCCGAAGACGGTCAGCGTCGCCCACATGCCGAAGGTCAGCGCCACCTCGGCCTTGCCGAACAGGGTCACGCCCAGCGCGTTGAGCGCGCCGAAAACGATGACCAGGCCCACGCCCACCATCCAGGCGCTGCCGCTCTTTTCCAGCATGGTGTTGAGATGGTCGAAATTCACCAGCGCCATGATGCCGGACAGTATGGTCTCGGCGGTGCCGGCGAACACATGCACCAATAGATAGGCCGACAAGGTGCCGGCGATGGCCAGGCCGCGGCCCAGGCCGGCGCTGATGTAGTCGTACACCGCGCCGGAAGTCGGCAGCATCGCCGCCGCTTCGGCGAAAGTGGTGGCCTGCGCCTGCATCATCAGATAGGCGATCAGCATCGCCAGCGCGAAAGTGCCGCCGGCCATGCCGAAGCCGCTGGTGGCGGTCAGTATCACCGGGCTGGCCATCACTACGCCCACCGAACTGGCCAACGCCACCGGAAAGCCCACCACGCCGCGGCTCAGGCTGCGGCTCAAACGTTCGCTAACAGACATGGTTCTCCTCCCTCTTCCATCCGCCGCCGCGCCGGCCGCCGCTCTCTGTCTTCCTGGCGGCGTGCCGGCGCGGCCGGCTGCTCCCCGTTCGGGCCGGGCCGTTCAGGCCTCGGCCAGCCCGGCTTCCAAGGCCGACGCGATCACATCGGCGTGCTCGCGCTGCAACACCAGCGGCGGCGACAGAATGATCTTGCTGCCCACCGGCCGCACCAGCGCGCCGGCCCGGCGCGCGATCTCCGCCACCTTGTCGGCGTAGCCGCTTTGCGGGTCTATCGGCTCCCGGCTGGCCTTGTCCTTGACCAGGTCCAGGGCCAGCATCAGGCCCTTGCCGCGCACCTCGCCCACCGCCGGATAACGCTCGGCCAGCGGCAGCAGCCGCCGCAGCAGGTAATCGCCCGTTTCCGCCGCGCGGGCCGGCAGGTCTTCCTCCTGCACGATGCGCAGATTGGCGAGGGCGGCGGCGCAGGCCACCGGGTGGCCGGCGTAGGTGTAGCCATGCATGATGACGCCGCCGAAATCGCCGTTGGCGGCGAAGGCGTCCGCCACGCGCTGATTGACCACGGTGGCGCCCAGCGGCAGATAGCCGGAGGAGATGCCCTTGGCCAGGCACATCATGTCCGGCTTCACCCCCCACAGCCGGCTGCCGAACATGGCGCCGGAGCGGCCGAAGCCGGTGACCACCTCGTCGGCGATCAGCAGCACGCCGTGGCGGTCGCACACCTCGCGTACCCGCGGCCAATAACTGGCCGGCGGCACGATGACGCCGCCGGCGCCCTGTATCGGCTCGGCGATGAAGGCCGCCACCGTGTCCGGGCTCTGGAACAGGATCTCGCGCTCCAGTATCCGCGCGCAGATTTCGGCCAGCTCCTCAGGGTCGTCGGTAAAGGGGTTGCGGTAGGGCCACGGGGTCTCCACATGGAAGCAGCCGGGCAGCAGCGGTTCGTAATTACGGCGGAACACCGTGTTGCCGTTGACCGAGCCGCCGCCGAAGTGGGTGCCGTGATAGCCCTGCTTCAAGGAGATGAACTTGACCCGGTCCGGCTGGCCCTTGAGCCGCCAGTATTGGCGCGCCAGCTTGAGCGCGGTTTCCACCGCGTCCGAGCCGCCGGAGCTGAACACCACCCGCGCCATGTCTTCCGGCCGCAGCATGTCGATCAGCAGCGCGGACAACTCCTCCGCCCGCGGATGGGAGATGCCGTCGAAAAGCTGGAAATACTCCAGTTCGTCCAGCTGCCGGGCGATGGCCTGCTTGATTTCGGCGCGGTTGTGGCCGACGTTGACGTTCCACAGCCCGGCCACGCCGTCCACCAGCTTGACGCCCTGGTCGTCGAACACATGGCAGCCGTCGCCGCGCACGATGCGGATGGGCGGCCGCTCTTTCATTGCGTTGGGATGCAGCATGGGGTGCCAGAAACGGGCCTTGTCGTAGGACATGTCTTTCTCCTGAATCTAAAGTGGAAGCGCGTCCGCGCTCAATGGGCGATGCAGACCGACTTGATCTCGGTGAAGCTCTCCACCGCGCCCTTGCCGAACTCGCGGCCGAGGCCGGATTCCTTGTAGCCGCCGAAGGGCATGCCCGGGTCCAGCGGTATATGGCTGTTGACCCAGACCGTGCCGGCCTGCAAGCGCGGCACGATGTCCAGCGCCGCCGACAAATCATTGGTCCACACGCTGGCGGCCAGGCCGTAGCGCGTGTCGTTGGCCAGCGCCACCGCCTCGTCCACCTCGTCGAAGGGCATCAGCGCCAGCACCGGGCCGAAGACTTCCTCGCGCGCCACCGGATTGTCCGGCGCCAGATCCGCCATCACCGTGGGCTGCACGAAATAGCCGGGCAAGTCGGCGGCGCCGCCGCCCGTCAGCACGCGGGCGCCGGCGGCGCGGCCGCGCTCGATCAGCCGGCACACCGCCTGCTGACGCCGCTGCGACACCAGCGGGTTGACCTGGGCGTCCAGATCCATGCCCGGCCCCAGCCGCATGCCGGCCACGGCGGCGGACAGCGCCTCGGCGAACAGATTGAACTTGCTGCGGTGCACGTACAGCCGCGAGGCGGCAGCGCAGACCTGGCCCTGATTGAGAAAGCCGCCCAGCAAAGCGCCCCGCACCGCCTGGTCGATGTCGGCGTCGCCCAGCACCAGCATCGGGTTCTTGCCGCCCAGCTCCAGCGCCAGCCGGGTCATATTGTCCAGCGCGGCGTGGCCGACGGCCTTGCCCACCTCGGTGGAGCCGGTGAAGCTGACCTTGCCGATCAGCGGATGCCCGGCCAGCGCGCGGCCCGCCGCCTCGCCGCGCCCGGTCACCACATTGAACACGCCCGGCGGCACCCCGGCCTCCAGCGCCAGCTCCGCCAGGCGCAAGGCGCTCAGCGGCGTCTCGCTGGCCGGCTTCAACACCGCCGTGCAGCCGGCCGCCAGGGCCGGCACCGTTTTCCACAAGGCGATCATCAAAGGAAAGTTCCACGGCGCGATGCCGGCGGCCACGCCCACCGGCTCGCGCCGGGTGAAGGCGGTGAAACGCGCGCCCGGCGGCGCCGGAATCGACACGTCCAGGGTTTCGCCGGTGATCTTGGTGGCCCAGCCCGCCATATAGCGCACGTATTCGATGGAGCCGCCCACTTCGATGGCCCGCGCCAGATGGATGGACTTGCCCTGGTTCAGCGTTTCCAGCTGCGCCAGCTCCTCGGCGTGCGCTTCCAGCACATCCGCCAGCCTCAGCAACACGCGTTCGCGCTCGGCCGGCCGCAGGCCGGACCAGACGCCGGATTCGAAAGCCCGCCGCGCGCTGCCCACCGCCGCGTCCACATCGGCGGCCTCGCCGTCCGCCACGCTGGCGATCACCGCGCCGCTGGCCGGATTGCGCACGTCCTTGCGCCGGCCGGACAAAGCCGCCCGCGGTTTGCCGTCTATCCACAGCCCGTGCTCCCGTTCCAGAAAGGCCCGCACTGAATCCAGCACCGGCACCAGGTTTTGATCCATCCTCGTCTCCTTTTCGATCAAGCTTGCCGCCGCCTAGGCGCGGCCGGCGATGGCCCAATATACCCAGCGCCGCCGCCGCGGCTGATCCCAAATCGGCAAAGCGCGACCCGGCCCTTCTCGTTGCGGCGCAGCATGTCGCCAGATGGAAACATTCAGTAAAAACAATGCTTAAGCGACGCAAAGAGCGCTGGACATTTCGATTTAAATAACATATTAATCATTTTGAGATCCAGAGAATGGACCGAGAACAGGCGGACTCCATCCCCACCCACCGGAGAAAGCAGATGATTGCCGCAGCCCGTTGCTTTGACGACGCCCACCTGCACGCCGAGGCCCTGCCCGGCTGGGAGCAGCTGTACAGCCAGATCAGCGGCGGCCGCTTCCGCAGCACCTTGAGCCGGGTGCGCACCGCGCGCCTGGATATTTTCCGCGAAAGCTTCAATCAGCGCGTGGTGCAGCAAGGCCGCGCGCCCGGCGGCATGATCCATTTCGCGCTGCCCATCCGCGCGCCGTCGCCGCTGAGCCTGCAGGGCGTCGCCGTGCCCGACGACGCCCTGATGGCGCTGCGCGGCGGCGAGGACTTCGTCCTCCACCTGCCGCCGGGCTCGGACTCCGTCCAGGTGTCGGTGCCTTACGAGGATCTGGCCGAACTGACGCCCGCGCTGTGCCGCCCGCTGCGCGAGGCCCGCGGCAAAACGCCGGTGTTTCCGGTCCGGCCGGCCGCGCTGGCGGCGCTGCGCGCGCTGCTGAACGGCGTGTTCGAACAGGCTTTATTGGACCCGGCGCTGCTGTCCTACGCCGGCAACCAGAAAGTGATCCAGCACCAGTTGCTCAGCCTGCTGCAAGACGCCTTGGCGGACAGCGCGCTGGGCGAGCGCCGCGGCAACCTGACCTTCGCCACCCATTGCGACATCGTCAGGCGCAGCCAGGCGCTGGCGCTGGCCAAGCCGGACGAGCCGGTGACGGTGCTGGAGCTGTGCAGCCGGCTGCGCGTCAGCCGCCGCACGCTGCAAAACAGCTTTCAACTGGTGGCGGACACCACGCCGGTCGATTATCTGCGCTCCATCCGTCTGAACGCGGTGCGCCGGATGCTGCTGAACCCGGCGCGGCCCGGCCACGGCGTGCGCGACGCCGCCGGCGCCTGGGGCTTTTACCACCTGGGCCATTTCGCCGCCGATTACCGCAAGCTGTTCGGCGAGGCCCCGTCACACACCCGCGGCCGGGCTCTGGCCCATCTGGGCGCGCCTCCCGGCGCGCGCGGACTGGAGCCGGTCAACGATCCAGCCAACTAGACGCGGGCTCAGGCCTGACGGCGCGCGCGGTAGTCGCTGGGCGAGCGCCCGGCCATGCGCTGGAAGAAACGGGAAAAATAGGCCGGGTCCTTGAAGCCCAAATCGTAGGCGATGGCGTGCACCGAGGCGGCGGAGTAGATCAGCAGGCGCTTGGCCTCCTGCAACAGCCTATCGTGCGCCAGCCGCTTGGACGGCAGGTCCGCCAGCCGGCGGCACACATCGTTGAGCCGCGCCTCGCTGACCCCCAGCTCGGCCGCGTAGCGGTCCAGGCTCCAGTGTTCGCGGTAATGCGCTTCTATCAAGCCGTTGAAGCGATGGTAGAGCCGCCACTCGTCGCGCCGCGGCCCGCGGCGCGGTCCCGGCAGGCCGGACAGCCGCAGCACGTCCACCAGCACCAGCTGGGCCAGGGCTTGCCGCGCCAGCTCCGCGCCCGGCGCCGGCGCCTCGCTCTCCCGCTGCAACTGCGCCAGCCGCTCGGGCAGGCGCCGCGCCATATCGGCCCATTCCGCCGGCACCTCGGCCAGCTCCACGCAGAATGGCGCGCTCAGCGCGTCCGGCCCCGCCTCCGCCAGCCAGCCGCGCGCCAGCTCCTGGCGCAAGGTCAGCACATGGCCGTCGGCCTCCGGCCCGGTGATGAAGGCGTGCGGCACCGTCGGCGGGGTCAGGAACAAGAGCGGGGCGCGCGCCTGGTAATGGTCTTCCTCCAGTTGCAGACGGATGTCGCCGCTGGCGAGATAGTGCAATTGCAAAAAGCGGTCGTGCCTATGCACCGGCATATTGCGGCCGAAGAAGGCCGCCAGCCGGCCAAAGGATTCGCAATGGATGTCGACGGACTCGTAGGGGCTGTCGTAAGCCTTGCCGATGTCGATATTGGGTATGCGCGCGCCCAGACCGCGCGGGATTCTGCTCATCGCCGCCCCTCCCTTGTGACATTTTCGCCATAGTCGGCCGCCCTCGCCCTCCGCTCTCGCCAAAAAGCCGCCGCTCAGGCTTTCGCGCCGGATCGGCGGCCCGGGCCGCCGCCGCGCAAACACGGCTTTTGACGATATTACCCGCAACGCAGCATGGATAAACATTGACAGCGGGCCGCCGTCATCGTTATAAACTTTAACATGTTAATGAATATTTGAACAACGGCGATTCATTCAATAACAAGGAGTTAAGCATGAGTCTGGTCCTAGACGCCGCGACGGAGCGGCCGGCGGCCATCTACGGCGCGGCGCTCAACCACCGTCGTTTGCAGACGGCGCTGGCGGCGGAGTTCGAACAAGCGCCCTATCAGCGCCCGCCGCAAGCGCCGGTCTTGTTCGTCAAACCGCGCAACACCGTCAGCGTCGCCGGCGCGCCCATCCCCTTTCCCGCCGACGCGGACGCCGTCTACGCCGGCGGCGCGCTGGGCGTGCGCATCGGCCGCGACGCCTGCCGCGTCAGCGCGGCCGACGCGCTGTCCCATGTCGGCGGCTACGCGGTGGTCAACGAGGTCAGCCTGGCGGAAACCAGCTTCTACCGCCCGGCGATCCAGGCCAAATGCCGCGACGGCTTCTGCCCCGTCGGCCCGGAAGCCGGCCCCGACGCGATCGACCCGCAACGGGTGCAGGTGCGCACCTATGTCAACGGCGCGCTGGCCGAAACCAACGACAGCGCCGACTGGCTGCGCGGCGTCGCCCAGTTGATCGCCGACGTCAGCCAGTTCCTCACCCTCTACGCCGGCGACCTGCTGATCGTGGCCACGCCGCCGCGCGGCGCGCGGCTGCGGCCGGGCGACGCCGTGGCGGTGGAGATAGACGGCATCGGCCGCCTGGAAAACATCGTCGCGGCCGAGGAGGACATGCAATGAGACACGCCCGCATCCGTTATCAGGGCCGAACCTGGCGCGCGCAGGCCGACGCCGACGGCGCGCTCTTGCTGCCGGACGGCCGCCGGCTGGACGAAACCGAGGCGGAATGGCTGCCGCCCTGCCAGGGCACCCTGTTCGCGCTGGGCCTCAACTACGCCGACCACGCCGCCGAGCTGGATTTCAAGCCGCCCAGCGAACCGCTGGTGTTCCTGAAGACGGCCGCCGCGCTGACCGGCCATCGCCGGCAATCGATGCGGCCGGACAATGTTGAATATATGCATTACGAGTGCGAACTGGTGGCGGTGATCGGCAAGACCGCGCGCAAGGTGAAGCGCGCCCAGGCGATGGACTACGTCGCCGGCTACACCGTGTGCAACGACTACGCGGTGCGCGACTACCTGGAAAACTACTACCGGCCCAATCTGCGGGTGAAAAACCGCGACGGCCTGACCCCGATAGGCCCGTGGCTGGTGGACCGCGACGAGGTGGCGGACCCGCACAGCCTGGAGCTGGCCACCTATGTCAACGGCCGCCGCGTCCAAAGCGGCAATACCCGCGACATGGTGTTCGACATCCCCCATCTGATCGAATACCTGTCCGCCTTCATGACGCTGCAAGCGGGCGACATGATCGCCACCGGCACCCCGCAAGGCCTGTCCGACGTGCGCCCCGGCGACGAAGTCGTCGTAGAGGTCGAGGGCGTCGGACGGCTGCTCAACCAGATCATCAGCGAAGCGGACTGGCTCGCGCGCCGGAACGCGGAAAAGGAAACCCCATGATCAAACACTGGATAGACGGCCGCGAAGTGGCCAGCCAAGACAGCTTCGTCAACTACAACCCGGCCACCGGCGAAGCGCTGGGCGAAGTGGCGGCCGGCGGCGCCGAGGAAATCAATCTGGCGGTGGCCGCCGCCAAGGCGGCTTTTCCCAAGTGGGCGGCCACCCCTGCCAAGGAGCGCGCGCGGCTGATGCGCCGGCTGGGCGAATTGATCCAGCGCGATGTGCCGCGGCTGGCGGAACTGGAAACGCTGGACACCGGCCTGCCCATCCACCAGACCCGCAATGTGCTGATCCCGCGCGCCTCGCACAACTTCGACTTTTTCGCCGAAGTCTGCACCCGGATGAACGGCCACAGCTACCCGGTGGACGAGCAGATGCTCAACTACACGCTGTACCAGCCGGTGGGCGTGTGCGCGCTGGTGTCGCCGTGGAACGTGCCCTTCATGACCGCCACCTGGAAGACCGCGCCCTGCCTGGCGCTGGGCAATACCGCGGTGCTGAAGATGTCCGAGCTGTCGCCGCTGACCGCCAACGAACTGGGCCGGCTGGCGCTGGAGGCCGGCATTCCGCCTGGCGTGTTCAACGTGGTGCAGGGCTACGGCGCCAGCGCCGGCGAAGCCCTGGTCAGCCATCCGGACGTGCGCGCGGTGTCCTTCACCGGCGGCACCGCCACCGGACGGCGCATCATGCAGAACGCCGGGCTGAAGAAGTACTCGATGGAGCTGGGCGGCAAATCGCCGGTGCTGGTGTTCGACGACGCCGACTTCGATCGCGCGCTGGACGCCGCGCTGTTCACCATTTTCTCCCTCAACGGCGAACGCTGCACCGCCGGCAGCCGCATCTTCGTGCAGAACGGCATCTACGACCGCTTCGTCGCGGAATTCGCCGCCCGCGCTCAGCGCTTGATCGTCGGCGACCCGCAGGACCCCAACACCCAGGTGGGTTCGATGATCACCCGCCAGCATTACGACAAGGTCACCGGCTATATCCGCATCGGTCTGGAAGAAGGCGCGCGGCTGGTGGCCGGCGGCCTGGAACGTCCGGCCGGCCTGCCCGAATCGCTGGCCTCCGGCCACTTCATCCGCCCCACCGTCTTCGCCGACGTCGACAACCGCATGCGCATCGCCCAGGAGGAAATCTTCGGCCCGGTGGCCTGCCTGCTGCGCTTCAGCGACGAGGCCGACGCGCTGCGCCTGGCCAACGACGTCGATTACGGCCTGGCCTCCTACATCTGGACCCAGGACATCGGCAAGGCCCACCGGCTGGCGCGCGGCATCGAGGCCGGCATGGTCTTCGTCAACAGCCAGAACGTCCGCGATCTGCGCCAGCCCTTCGGCGGCGTCAAGGCCTCCGGCGTTGGCCGCGAGGGCGGCGAATACAGCTTTGAAGCCTTTGCCGAGGTGAAAAACGTCTGCGTCTCCATGGGCGGCCATTTCATTCCGCGCTGGGGCGTGGAACAAGCCTGAGGCGCCGCCGGGGCCCAGGCCGCGCAGACGGCCGGCCCCGGCGCGACACCGATCCAAGCAGCAAGACTGCGCCGGCCCCACGGCCCAGTCGCACCGAGGAGAACGCAATGGGAACCCTAGCCCTGGCGGCCAAGATCACGCACGTGCCGTCCATGTATCTGTCGGAACTGCCCGGCCCGCATCAAGGCTGCCGCCAGGCCGCCATAGACGGCCACAAGGAAATCAGCCGCCGCTGCCGCGAACTGGACGTGGACACCATCGTGGTGTTCGACACCCACTGGCTGGTCAATTCCGGCTACCACGTCAACTGCGCGCCGGCTTTCGAAGGCGTGTACACCAGCAACGAGCTGCCGCACTTCATCAAGAACATGCCCTACGCCTATCCGGGCAACCCCGCGCTGGGCAAGCTGCTGGCCGAGGCGGCCACCGCCGCCGGCGTGCATACCCGCGCCCACGACGCCACCACGCTGCCGCTGGAGTACGGCACCCTGGTGCCGATGCGCTATATGAACGCCGACCGGCGTTTCAAAGTGGTGTCGGTGGCCGCGCTGTGCACGGTGCACGATCTGGCCGACAGCGCGCGGCTGGGCGCGGCGATGCGCGAGGCGGTGGAGCGCGATTACGACGGCCGCGTCGCCTTCTTCGCCAGCGGCTCGCTGTCCCACCGTTTCGCCCAGAACGGCACCGCGGATCAATTCCTGCACAAGGCCTGGAGCCCCTTCCTGGAAAGCATGGACCAGGAGGTCATCGCCATGTGGCTGGACGGCGATTGGAAAACCTTCTGCGACATGCTGCCGGAGTACGCCGAGAAGTGTCACGGCGAAGGCTTCATGCACGACACCGCCATGCTGCTGGGCGCGCTGGGCTGGGGCGATTACCGCGGCCGCGCGGAAATCATCACCCCCTATTTCGGCAGTTCCGGCACCGGCCAGATCAACGCGGTGCTGCCGGTGGAACCGCTGGGAGAGCGCCATGCCGCACTTCATCGCTGAATGCACCGACAATCTGCGCGCGCAGGCCGATCTGCCGGAGCTGTTCCGCCAGGTGCACGACTGTCTGGCCGCCAGCGGCCTGTTTCCGCTGGCCGGCATCCGCAGCCGCGCCCACTGGCTGGACACCTGGCGCATGGCGGACGGCGAGGCCGACTACGCCTTCGTCCACTGCACCTTGCAGATCGGCAGCGGCCGCAGCGAGGCCGATCGCCGCGCCACCGCCGAACAGCTGTTCGCGCTGATCCAGCGCCACTTCGAACCGCTGCTCGCCCAACGCTATCTGGCGCTCAGCTTCGAACTGACCGAACTGTCCGCCACCCTCAACTTCAAGCGCAACAACGTGCATCAACGCTTCAGCCCGCCGGGCTGAAACGGCCGAAACCGATCACGAAGCTCAGCGACCACCATGAAAGACTCCATGCTCAGCCCCGACCTGATTCGCGGCGCCGCGCGCCGCCTGCACGACGCCGAGCGCGAACGCCGGCAGATCCGCCAGCTCTCGCTGGACCATCCCGAGATCACCATAGAGGACGCCTACGCCATCCAGCGCTGCTGGGTGGAGATGAAGCTGGCGGAGGGACGCCGCCTCAAGGGCCACAAGATAGGCCTGACCTCGCGCGCGATGCAGATGTCCTCGCAGATCAACGAGCCGGACTACGGCGCGCTGCTGGACGATATGTTCTTCAACGACGGCGCCGACATCCCGGTGTCGCGCTTCATCGTGCCGCGGGTGGAAGTGGAGCTGGCCTTCGTGCTGGGCCGCCCGCTGTCCGGCCCCGGCGCCACCTTGTTCGACGTCTACGACGCCGCCGATTACGTGATCCCGGCGCTGGAAATCATCGACGCGCGCAGTCAGTCCATAGACCCGGACAGCCAGCGTCCGCGCAAGGTGTTCGACACCATAGCGGACAACGCCGCCAACGCCGGCGTGGTGCTGGGCGGCCGGCCGGTGCGCCCGCGCGAGCTGGACCTGCGCTGGGTGGCCGCGCTGATGTACCGCAACGGCGTGATCGAGGAATCCGGCGTCGCCGCCGCCGTGCTCAACCACCCGGCCAACGGCGTGGCCTGGCTGGCCAACAAGCTCTCGCCTTTCGACGTGGAGCTCAAGGCCGGCCAGGTGATTCTGGCCGGTTCCTTCACCCGGCCGGTGCCGGCGCGCGCCGGCGACACCTTCCACGTCGACTACGGCCCGCTGGGCGCGATCAGCTGCCGCTTCGTCTGAACCCGCTCGAGGAACCTCCATGCAACTTCCCGCCAACCCCTTCAAGGCCGCGCTGCGCGACGGCCGCCGCCAGATCGGCCTGTGGCTGGGCCTGGCCAGCCCCTACAGCGCCGAACTGCTGGCCGGCGCCGGCTTCGACTGGCTGCTGATAGACGGCGAACACGCGCCCAACGAGCTCAGGGACGTGCTGCTGCAACTGCAGGCCGTCGCGCCCTATCCCTGCCACCCGGTGGTGCGCGCCGCCAGCAACGACCCGGTGCGCATCAAGCAGTTGCTGGACATCGGCGCGCAAACGCTGATGCTGCCCATGGTGCAGAACGCCGACGAGGCGGCGCGGGCGGTGGCCGCCACCCGCTATCCGCCGCGCGGCGTCCGCGGCGTGGGCAGCGCGCTGGCGCGCGCCTCGCGCTGGAACCGCGTGCCGGATTACCTGACGCGGGCCGACGATGAAATCTGCGTGCTGGCCCAGGTGGAAACCCGCCAGGCCCTGGCCGCGCTGGAAGGCATCGCCGCCACCGACGGCGTGGACGGCGTCTTCATCGGCCCGGCCGACCTGGCTGCCGACATGGGCCATCCGGGCCGGCCCGACCACCCTGAAGTGCGCGCGGCGATGGACGACGCCATCCGCCGCATCCGCGCCCAGGGTAAGGCCGCCGGCATCCTGATGGCCGACGAGGCCGAAGCGCGCCGGCTGTTGGCGCTGGGCGCGGGCTTCGTCGCCGTCGGCGTCGACACCACCTTGCTGGCGCGCCGCGCCGAAGCGCTGGCGGCGGCCTTTCGCGACGAAGCGCCCGGCCGGCCGCCGACGTCATCCGCCTACTGACTGACCCGCGGCGACCACACAAGAACAAGGCGCCGCCCGGAGCCGATCCCGGCCCCACCCCCGAGGAGAACGCAAGATGAGCCACACCCCCGCCGCCGCAAGCGCCCACGCGCGCAAAGTCGCCTACGCCACCGTGATCGGCACCGCCATCGAATGGTACGACTTCTTCATCTACGCCAGCGCCGCCGGCCTGGTGTTCAACAAACTGTTCTTCGCTCCGGCCGGCGACCGCTTCGCCACCCTGATCGCCTTCGCCTCGGTCGGCGTCAGCTTTCTGTTTCGGCCGCTGGGCGCCTTTCTCGCCGGCCACTACGGCGACCGCCTGGGCCGGCGCGCGATGCTGGTGCTGACCCTGGTGCTGATGGGCGCCTCCACCGCGCTGATCGGCCTGTTGCCCACTTATGAATCCGCCGGCCTGCTGGCGCCGCTGGCCCTGATCCTGCTGCGCGTGCTGCAAGGCATTTCCGCCGGCGGCGAATGGGGCGGCGCGGTGCTGATGGCGGTGGAGCACGCGCCGCGCGGCCAGCGCGGCCGCTACGGCGCCTTCCCGCAGATAGGCGTGCCGCTGGGCCTGCTGCTGGCCTCCGGCGTGTTCGCGCTGATGAGCGGCGTGGTCTCCCCCGGCGACGCCTTCCTGGAATGGGGCTGGCGCGTGCCCTTCCTGCTCAGCGTCGTGCTGCTGTTCATCGGCCAATGGGTGCGCCGCTCGGTGGAGGAAAGCCCGGTCTTCGAGGAGATCAAGGCGCGCAAGGCCGGATCGCGCACCCCGGTGCTGGACCTGTTCCGCCGCCACGCGCCGCTGGTGCTGCTGGCCGCGCTGCTCTTCGCCGGCAACAGCGCCGTCGGTTACATGACCACCGGCGGCTTCATCCAGAACTACACCACCGACCCCGCCGGCGCGCTGCGCATGGAGCGCACCCCGGTGCTGCTCGCCGTCGCCTTCGCCTCCGCCTGCTGGATGGCCTTCACCTGGCTGGCCGGCGTCTGGTCGGACCATATCGGCCGCCGCCGCGTCTACCTGATCGGCTTCGGCGTGCAGCTGGCCGGCGTGCTGACGCTGTTCCCGCTGATCAATAGCGCCAGCCTGCCGGCGGTGCTGCTGGCGCTGTGCCTGCTGTCGGTGGGCACCGGTCTGACGTACGGCGCGCAATCGGCCTTCTACGCCGAGCTCTTCCCCGCCTCGGTGCGCTTCTCCGGCGTCTCCATTTCCTACGCGCTGGGCGCCATCCTCGGCGGCGCCTTCGCGCCGATGATCGCCAAGGCCTTGATCGCCCAGACCGGCTCCACCGCCGCGGTGACCGCCTATCTGAGCGGCATGACGCTGATCGGCCTCGCCTCCGCGCTCTTGCTGCGCGACCGCCGCGACATCCCGCTGGGGCCGGAGCACGAGGCCGAGCAAGCCGCGTCGCCGATACGCTGGCGCCGGCCCGTCGTCGCCGCCGTTCATGCTGAAGCGCCATGAAAAGTACCTAAGACAGCTTGGAAGATGCATTCCAGTGCGTGGTGTCGCTATCCATAATGCAAATTCGCTGAATGTATTCATTATTGAAACGCCCGCCGCCAAAGGCGGGCCGCTTCAGCGCCATCAAGCACAAAGGAGACCACCATGCGCCACCCCAACCCCTTGCTGGAAACCCTGCTTCCCATCCTGCCCGCCATCGCCGCCAACGCGGAGCGGGCGGAACGCGAACGCACCGTGCCGGCGGAAAACATCGCCCTCTTGAAAAGCGTGGGCTTTCATCGCGCCTTTCAGCCCAGGCCCTACGGCGGCCTGGAAATCAGCCTGCCCGAATTCGCCGATTGCGTGGCGGCGCTGGCCGGCGCCTGCGCCAGCACCGCCTGGGCCGCCAGCCTGCTGGCCACCCACAGCCATCAGATCGCGCTGTTCTCCGCCCGGCTGCAAGAGGAAGTCTGGGGCGGCGCGCCGGACGCCACCGCCAGCAGCAGCATCGCGCCGCTGGGCCGGGCCGAGGCCGCGGACGGCGGCGTGCTGCTCAGCGGAGAAATGGGCTGGAGCAGCGGCTGCGACCACGCCGAATGGGCGATCCTGGGCTTCCGCCGCCCCGGCCCGGACGGCGAGCCGCAATACTGCTTCGGCGTGGTGCCACGCGCCGATTACCAAATCCGCGACGACTGGCGCGCCGCCGGCATGCAGGGCAGCGGCACCAAGACCCTGCTGGTGGACAAGGTCTTCGTGCCGGAACACCGGATCGAAGCGGCCAAGGACATGATGGAAGGCCGCTCCGCCGGCTTCGGCCTGTACCCGGACAGCAAGATCTTCTACGCGCCCTACCGGCCCTACTTCGCCAGCGGCTTCGCCGCCATCAGCCTGGGCGTGGCCGAGCGCATGCTGCAAGTGTTCAAGGAGCGCAGCCGCAACCGCATCCGCGCCTATACCGGCGCCCAGGTGGGCGCGGCGCTGCCCGCCTATATGCGGCTGGCCGAATCCACCCACCAAGTGCTGGCCGCGCGCGCCTTGCTGGAAGCCAGCTGGCGCGAGCACGCCGAGCACGGCGCGGCCAAACGCTATCCCACGGCGGAAACGCTGGCTTTCTGGCGCACCAATCAGGCTTACGCGGTGAAAATGTGCATCCAGGCGGTGGACCGCTTGTTCGAATCCATGGGCGGCAATTGCTGGCGGCTGGAAAACGAGGCGCAGCGGCTGTTCCGCGACTCGCACATGACCGGCGCCCACGCCTACACCGACTACGACGTCTGCGCCCAGATCCTGGGCCGTTCGCTGCTGGGGCTGGAGCCGGACCCCGCCATGGTCTAGACGAGCCGTTTACGATCTTCGCTGAGGCCCGACAGGGTGAACGCCGCTTCGAAACGTTCATGCGCCGTATGAGCAAAGCCGCTGTCCCAGTGGTTTTCGCCCTGCCCCGTTCCAGCCCGCGAAATCGCGAACAGGCTCTACCGACATTAGCCCCTCCCACCCGCGCCGCGCCGGCCCCGCGCCGGACGGCCCCGAGGACACGCCATGAACGCACCCGCCCCTGCCCATGACGCGCGCGCGCTGCGCCGCGCGCTCGGCAACTTCGCCACCGGCGTCACCGTCGTCACCGCGACCGCGCCGGACGGCGAACGCGCCGGCGTCACCGCCAACAGCTTCAACTCCGTCTCGCTGGACCCGCCGCTGGTGCTGTGGAGCCTGGACAAGCGCTCCGCCAGCAACGCGGTGTTCGAACAGGCCGGCCACTTCATCGTCCATGTGCTGGCCGCCGACCAGATCGAGCTGTCCAACCGCTTCGCCCGCCCCGGCGCCGACAAATTCGCCGGCCTGACGCCGGAAACCGGCCTTGGCGGCGCGCCCTTGCTGGACGGCTGCGCCGCCCGCTTCCATTGCCGCCTGCATCAAAAGCTGGACGGCGGCGACCACTGGATTCTGCTCGGCCTGGTCGAAACCTTCGACGACTGCGGCGCCGCGCCGCTGCTCTACCACCAGGGCGTGTACGCCGCCGCGCTGCCGCGCGCCCGCCCGGCCGCCGCCGCGGAACCGCTGCCCGGCTGGCTGGGCGACAATCTGCTCTATCTGCTGACCCAGGCGCTGCAGGCCTACCAGGCCAGCTACCGGCCGCGCCAGCTCGCCACCGGGCTGAGCGGCGGCGAAGCGCGGCTGCTGCTGGTGCTGGAACAGCAAGCGGAACAGGATGCCTGCGCGCTGCAACGCGAGACGGCGATGCCGCCGGAGGCGATAGAACTGGCCGAGGCCGAGCTGCGCCGCAAGGGGCTGCTGACCCGCGACGCCGCCGGCTGCCGCCTCAGCGAGGCCGGCCGCGAGCAGGCCGCCACGCTGTGGCGCATCGCCGGCCAGCAGCAGCGGGAGATTCAGTCCGGCCTGGACGAACAGGATCTGGCCGCCTGCAAGCGCGTGCTGCGTGCGCTGATCCGCCAGGGCTGAGCCCGCCTCCCGTCGCCGCGTCCGCGGCGGTCAAGGTCCGGGGCGCGCCGGGTCAAGGCCGCCGCGCGCGGCCGCCCTATGCTGGAGCGACCGCCCATCCTCAAACAGTCCAAGGGCGGCGCGACCACAAGGGAGACGCCATGCGCGACTACGACTACATCCTGATCGGAGCCGGCTCCGCCGGCTGCGTGCTGACCCACAGGCTGATCCAGGCCGGCAAGCGCGTGCTGCTGCTGGAAGACGGCCCGCCGGACGACAACCCCTACATCCGCATGCCGGCCGCCTTCATCAAGGTGCTGGGCAGCGAACGCACCGTCACCTACCGCAGCGAACCGCAGCCGGAAGCCGCCGGCAGACGCATCTTCGTCCCGCAGGGCCGCACCCTGGGCGGCGGCAGCTCGGTCAACGCCATGGTCTATATCCGCGGCCAGGCCGCCGACTACGACGACTGGGCCGCCCTGGGCTGCGCGGGCTGGGAATGGTCGCAAGTGCTGCCCGCCTTCAAGAAGGCGGAAAGCCATATGCGCTTGTCCGAGCCCTACCACGGCGTGGACGGGCCGCTGAAAGTCAGCGACGCCCGCTACCGCCATCCGCTGAGCCTGGCCTTCGTCCAGGGCGCGCAGGAAGCCGGCCTGACCTACAACGACGACTTCAACGGCCGCGAACAGGCCGGCGTCGGCTTCTACCACACCACCACCTTCGACGGACAGCGCGGCAGCACCGCCGCCACCTATCTGGCCGCGGTCCGCCAAGACCCCAAGCTGGACCTGCGCACCGGCTGCTATGTGCAAAAAATCGGGTTCGACGGCGGCCGCGCCTGTCAGGTGGAATGGCGCGACGCCGGCGGCGTCCAGCGCGCGCGCGCCGCGGCGGAAATCGTGCTCTGCGCCGGCGCGCTGTCCAGCCCCAAGCTGCTGATGCTGTCCGGCATCGGCCCGGCGGCGCAGCTGCGCGAACACGGCGTCGCCGTGCTGCGCGACGCGCCGCAAGTGGGCGCCAACTACCAGGACCATCTGGAAGTGTCGGTCTACGGCCGCGCCCGCGCGCCCATCAGCCTGCTGGGCCAGGACCGCGGCCTGGCCGCGCTGCGCCACGGCCTGCAATGGCAGCTGTTCCGCACCGGCTTGCTGAGCTCCAACGTGGTGGAGTCCGGCGCTTTCGTCGACACCGCCGGCGGCGGCCGGCCGGACATCCAGTTCCACGTGCTGCCCACCCTGGTGGGCGACGTCGATCGCGAACCCTTGCCCGGCCACGGCATTTCCATCAATCCCTGCCTGCTGCGCCCCAAGTCGCGCGGCAGCGTCGCGCTGGCCTCCGCCGACCCGGCCGCGCCGCTGCGCTTCGACAGCGGCGCCCTGCGCGAGGCCGAGGACCTCGCCGGCCTGCTCCGCGGCGTCAAGCTGGCGCGCCGCGTCCTGCGGGCGCCGTCCATGCGCCGGCTGATCGCCGAAGAACTGCTGCCCTCGCCGGCCGAAGACGCCGACGACGCGCTGCTGGAACAACATATCCGCCAGTTCGCCAAGACCGTCTACCACCCGGCCGGCACCTGCCGCATGGGCGCCGACGCCGACGCGGTGGTGGACCCGAGGCTGCGCGTCAAGGGCGTGGCCGGCCTGCGCGTCTGCGACGCCTCGGTAATGCCCGCCATTGTCTCCGGCAACACCAACGCGCCGGTGGTGATGATCGCCGAACGTTGCGCAGAATTCATGCTCAGCGGCCAGTAAGCGCCGCCCCCTGCGTTTCAATATCCTGCGACGGCGGGGATGGAAACATCCAAGCCGCGCAAGATGCGGCCCGCCATGGCCGCGGCGTCAAGACCCGCGGCGAAGGGTTAATCCGCTCCGGCGCGGCTTGCCTTCAAATGAAATTCCGTGATCAGCATGCCCAGAATAATCAGCCCGGCCCCAGTAAATTCAAAGGCGACAAGCGGTCGCCGGCCAGGAAATAAGCAAAAACACCGCCAAACAGCGGTTCCAGCACAATGATCAATGCGATTCGATTGGGCGAAGAGGCCACTTGGGCCCGGGTCTGCACATAAAAACCGACTGCCGTTCCCAATAGGGCGATGATAAGAATCGCCGTCATCGTCTCGCTTCGAAAGGGAAGCGAGAACTCATTCAAAGCCAATGACTGCAGCAAGGACAAGCCCCCCACGACCGCGACCTGGACAAAGGCGATGTTCAATACCCGCGCTGTCTTGCTGACCTTGGACAAAACAACAATGTGCAAAGCGAAGGAAGCCGCACAGAGCACAACCAGCATATCTCCCCAATGAATGGCCAGATTTTTCAAGGTCAGCAAAGCAAGCCCAATCGTCGCCGTGGCTGCGCCGAATAGCTGACGTTTTTCCGGGCGCACCTTTAACAGCCAATAAGCAAACAGCGGAGTAAAGACAACGGCCAAGCCCGTAATGAAACTGGCATTGGAAGCGGTGGTGTAAGCCAAGCCCTTGGTTTGAAAAAAGAAGGCCAGATATAGCGCGACGCCAGCGGCGACGCCTCCGAAAACATCCTGCCGCGAGAATCGACTCCCTTTGACCCGCACCAAGATCCACATCGCCAGCGCGGCGATGAGAAACCGGTAGGCGTTAAACGCCGAGTCGCTTAGATCATTCAGCGCATCGTGAATAGCGACAAAGGACCACCCCCATAAGGCGGTGACTAAAATCAGCACGATTTCCCATCCCTGTCTGTGATGGCGTGGCTCAAGCTTACTCATGGATTTTCTTTCCAACTCAGCGACAAGCTGCGGGGAGATGCGCAATAAGCGATCAACTTGCCCGCCATGACGAATTTGGGACCGCCAGGCCTGCGGCGGGCAGCGGTCATCCGGACTGCGTCGCGGAATGGGAAGCGCACTGGATTGCACAAGAATTCCAATCATGCGGTATCTCGATGACGGCGCGGTGAAGAAAGAAGAAGCAAGAGAAGAAAATGAAGACGAGCGCGCGCGGGAGCGCGACTCCGCCAAGAAAAAAGCCGGACGCAAGCGCCCGGCCGTGTTTGCAAGCCCCATGTCCGCCCGCTACAGCGGCAGCACCAGCTTGGCCCAGACTGCGCTGCCCTCGGGCCGGTTGCGCACATCGAACTCCTTCAACCACCTCAATTCCAGACCGGCCTTGTCGAACTGGTAGCGCAGCGCCGGACCGATGGCGAAAGCCTGCCCGCGAAAACCGTTGCCCGCCACCGCCCGGCCGTACTGGACATCGTCCGTGGTCTGCTTGATGAAGTAGCCGTTCAAGCCCAGCCTCCAGGCCGGGCTGACCGCGTAGCTCAGCGAGTAATCGAAGTGGAACAGCTGGCCGGACTGGTAATCGGTATCGCGGTTCTTGCCGTTGAAGGTGTAGCTGATCTTGGACGACAGCTCCCAGCCGGACGCAGGCAGATAGGAAAAGGCGAATACCGGACGCAGCGAATAATGATGGGCCCCCAGGTTCAACATCCGATTGCGGTCGTAGTCGCCGGTGGGCAGCACGATGTCGGCCGCCAGCGCCGTGTGCAGCGGCCCGGCGTCGCCCCAGGCCAGCACCGGCCCCAGCACCGCGTCGCCCAGACCGCTGCGGCTCTCATGCGCGCCGCCGGCGTCCAGGCTCAGTCTGGGCAGCGGCGCCAGCGCGAAGCCGCCCAAGCGCCCGCCCCACAGCGTCCGGTCCGACATATACAGCAGCCGCGGCACCAGCACGTCGGCGCTCAGCTTGAAGCCCGGCGCAGCGGAACGGCCGGCGTCGTCGTTGAAGCGGTCCGCCTGGTAATGGGTGTAATAGAACACGCCGTACCAGCCGGCCGGCGGCAGCGCGCCGGCGAGAAAACCCTCGGCGCCGGCGCCTATGGTGTCCGCGCCGGACTGGGTGGCCTGAGCCGTCGCGCAGGCCAGCGCCGCCGACAGCCCGGCCAGCGCCTTGATCAAGGTCTTGTGCATGATGATCTCCGTCAGGGAGTGCGGCGTCCCGGCGCAGCGGGACGCGCAATGAGAATGGCGGCTCAGGTCGGCGCCCGGTCGGCTTCCAGCGCGGCCCCGCCCGGCTTCAGCCGCAGCGGCGCGGTTTCGCGCAGGCCCAAGGACAGCAAGGCCGGCAGCAGCGCGCCGGCCATGGCGATCCACATCACGATGGACAGGCCGTAGCGGTCCGCGGCGAAGCCGGCCACCGTGGGCGCGACAAAACCGCCCGCCAGCTCGCCCACCCCATGATCATGCCCAGCGCGGTGGCGATGCGCCGCGGCGACACCGTCTCCGCCGGAATCGTGGCCATGAACAGGGTGAAGCAACCCAGGCCGGTGTAAGTGAGGAAGACCAGCGGCAACAGCCAGACCATGCGGTCCACGTTCAGCAACACCAGCGGGCAGCAAGCGGCGATCAAGGAAAACGCCACCATGGCCGGCTTGCGGCCGATGCGGTCCGAAATCGCCGGCACCAGCCCGCCCCACGCCACCCAGGCGAAGCCCAGGCTGCTCATCACCGCCCCATCGCCTGCGGGCTCATGCCCTTGACCTGGATCAGAAAGGTGGGCGTGAAGGAAATCAGGATGATGAACCAGGTGATGTAGCTGCAGGCGATCAACACGCACAGCAGGATGTTGCGCTCGGCCAGCAACGAAGCGAAACCGCCGCCGCGACCGGCCGGCGCCGGCGCGGGCGCCGGCTCGCGCACATGCCGCCACACCAGCCAGGCGATCAGCAGGCCGGGCAGGCAGGACAGATAGAAGGCCGCGCGCCAGCCGTAGGCCTCGGCCAGCGCCACCAGCAGCGGCGGCCCCAGCACCGCGCCCAGCAAGCCCGGCGCGGAGCCGTTGACGATGCCCATATTGAAGCCGCGCCGCGCCGGCGTGGACCCCGCCGCCAGCAGGGATTGGGAAATGGGCAGCACCGGTCCTTCCGCCACGCCCATCAGCGCGCGGAACAGCAGCAAGGACAGAAAGCCGGCTACCAGGCCGGAAGCGGCGGAAAACAGCGAAAACGCCAGCACCGCCGCCACCAGCATCGGCTTCTTCGCGCCGCGCCGGTCCGACCATGCGCCCAGGCCCAGGCCGGACAGCGACCAGGTCAGCGCCAGCGCCGACGCCAGCATGCCCAGATGCGCGGGGCTCAAACGCAGTTCCGCCGCCATGAAGGGAAACAGGAAGGACAGCGCCAGCCGATCGAAAAACACGAAACCGAAGCTCAGCGCCAGGATGGCCAACAATTTGTTTTCATAGGAGAGGCGCATGGCGGGCCTCTCTTTCGCCAGCGGCGCGCGCGCGGCCGCCCGGCGGCGAACCGCCCATTCGTGTGTGCATGATGGTGTCTCCTCTTTATTAGTTGGGCGTCCGCCGCGCCAGAAAGCGCAGCGGACCCATCCACTCTAACGATGGGGAGAACGCGAAATTTGCCTAATGAGGACAGTCTTGTTGTCTGGGAAGGACGCGCGCGGCCAGGGCCTCGGCTCGGGTATGACTCGGCGTTTCGCCGTAACGGCGTTTATAGCTGCGACAGAAATGGGCGATATGGTTGAAGCCCCAGCGGAAAGCCAGCTCGCTCACCGATAAATGGCGCAAGGCCGGATCGGCCAGGTCCACGCGGCAGCGTTCCAGCCGGCGGCCCCACAGGTGGCGCGTCACCGACTCGCCCTCCTGCTCGAAGATGCGGGCCAGCTGACGCGCGGACACGCCCACCGCGCGGCTGATGCGCTCGCAATCCAGATCGTCCTCGGCCAGATGCCGCTCGATATAAGCCTTGGCCCGCCACAGGCTGCACAAGGTGGAACGGGAGGCCGGCAGGCCCAGGCGCGCGCACCACAAGGAATGCAGCCATTCCAGCAACTGGCTGGCCAGATGCCGCCGCGCGGCCTCCCCGCCGCTGAGCAGGCGATGGGCGGCCAAGGCGTCCATGCCGGCGGCGCGCTCGATGCGCACCAGGCCGCGCTCGTTCCACACCCCCACCTGCTCCTGGAACAAGGACCGCGGAATGTCCAGCACCGCCATCGCCATATCGGCCGGAAAGCCGTGGCCGTAAGGGCGGGCGGTATCGTACAGCACCACATCGCCCGGGCCGTGGCGGGCGCACTCCACGCCCTGATGGCTGAAGCCCTGCCCCTGCAGCATCAAACAGGCGAAGATGGAGTCCCGGCCGTCCCGGCTCAGGCTATGTCCGCTGCGCGTCACCGCGTGCTGGTTGGCCCGTATCGTGGCCATGCGCAGCAGGCCGAAATCCTGCCAGTCCAGCGAAGCCTCCAGCCGCTCTTCCGGACGGCGGTCGCACTCCACCCGGACCAAGAGGCGGTCCACCTCGCTCAGCCAGAAATCCAGCTTGTCGCCGTCCGCCGCCTGGCGTGTGGAAAGATGAATGTCCCCGGCGTAACGCGTGTCCATGGCGGGCCTCCTCCTGACGGCCGCCCGGCTGGGCGGCGATGGCTGAAACGGCATCGGCAAATCATGGCACAATATTTAATACATTAAAAATCAAACCCGCGGCCGCCTTCCGCGCCGGACCAGGGGCTGTCTCGCCGCCGCCACAAGCGCGGCGGCTAGCCCTCGGCCAGGCTGGAGCCCCGCACCACCAAACGGCCGGTCAGCACCACCTTGCGCGTGGGCCGCAGCGGCTGTTCCAGCCGTTCCAGCAGCATCGCCATCGCCGCGCGGCCGATCTCGTCCACCGGCTGCTCGATCACCGTCAGTCCCGGACCGGCCAGCTCGGTCCAGCTGTCGTTGTCGAAACCGGCCAGCGCCAGCTGGCGCGGCAAGGCCAGGCCCAGCGCGCGCACCGCGCGCATCGCCCCCAGCAGCAGCAGGCCGTTGCTGATCACCAGCGCCCGCGGCGCCTCCGCCTCCGTCAGCCAGGCGGACACCGCCTGCTGCGCCGCCTCGGCCGTGGGCGCGACGAAGCGCGCCGGCGCGGCCAGCCCGGCCGCCGCCAGCGCCGCGGCGAAGCCGGCGTGCCGCTCCGCGCCGGTGCTGCTGGTATTGCCGAACAGCCCGCCGATGCGGTCATGGCCCTGCTCACGCAGATGGCCGACCAACAGGCCGGCGGCGGCGGCGTTGTCCAAGACCACCGCGTCGGCCGCGCCGCCGGGCGCGGCCCGGTCGATCAAGACCACCGGAAACCCCAGCGCCTCCGCGTCCAGCGTCTCCGCCGTGGCGCGGGTGGCGGCGAAGATCACTCCGGTGACGCGCTCCTCCTGCATCAGCCTGAGGTACATCGCCTCCTTGTCCGGGTTCTCGTCGGTATTGCACAGAATCACCCGCATGCCGGCTTGGTAGGCCACATCCTCCACCGCGCGGCTGACCGCGGTGAAGAAGGGGTTGCGGATGTCGGACACGATCAGGCCTATGGTGTCGCTGTGCCGCGAGCGCAAGCGCCGCGCGGACAAATTGGGCCGATAACCGGTGGCGGCGATGGCCGCCTCCACCTTGGCCTTCAGCGCCGCGCTCACCGGGCCCTTGGCCAGGGCCCGCGATACGGTGGCCACCGACACGCCGGCCGCCAGCGCCACATCCTTGATGCTGACCGTCATATGAAATCGTTTTCTCTTACCAAGATGGAAACTGGGTTTACGCAAGCATACTCTTAAAGCGTAATTTTACAACACTGCCGCTTGAGACGGCGCAAAGATGTAGCGGTGAAACTACGACTGTATTGACAGAAAAAATGTAATCGTTTTCAATCCACTCAGCGCGTGAACGGCGCCGCCCCTCCGCAATGACAGCTGGCGGGCGCGGGCCGATCCGCTATACCGAGCCTGTCCCAAGCCGCGCCGCTTGCGCGTCGGGCCGTGAACGGGTTCCCGGAACCGCGCAGCCAATTGAACCGACAGAAGAGACCGCCATGCACGACACCGGATCGCCCTCCTCCCTGATCCAGCCCGAACTGATCCGGCTGGGCTGTCAGCCCGCCGACAAAGAGGCGGCCATCCGCCTGGCCGGACAATTGCTGGCCGACGCCGGCTGCATAGACCCGGCCTACATCGACAGCCTGCTGCGGCGCGAAGCGGTGGCCAACACCTTCCTGGGCAACGGCCTGGCCATTCCGCACGGCATGGTGGAAGACCGTCAGCTGATCCGCCGCACCGGCATCGCCATCGTGCAGATCCCGGACGGCCTGGAATGGAACCCCGGCCAGCGCACCCGGCTGCTGTTCGCCATCGCCGCCCAATCCGACGAACACATCACCCTGCTGCGCCGGCTGACCCGGCTGCTGCAGGACGAGGCCAGGCTCGAGCAATTGTTCACCGCCGCAGAACCGGCCCGGGTGCTGGCCCTGCTGGAAGAAGACGCGCCGCCCGCCGCCGTCGACGCCGCGGCCGATCTGGCCGAGCGCGCGCAATGGATAGTCGACTACCCCAACGGCCTGCACGCGCGCCCGGCCGCGCAATGGGTGGAAGCCGCGCGCCGCCACGCCGCCCAGCTGCAAGTGCGCCACGGCCAGGACGCCGCCGACGCCAAGAACCTGATCAGCCTGCTGCAACTGGGCCTGCGCCACGGCGACACCGTCACCGTGTCCGCCCAGGGGCCGGACGCCGCCGCCGCTTTGTCCGGCCTGCTGGCCGCGATGCGCGACGCCTCGGCCCAGGAACAGACCGACGCCGCGCTCGCCGCGCAAAAAGCGCAGCTGCTGGCCGCGCAACAGGGCTGGACCCCGCCCGGCCACCCGCTGTCCATCGCCGGCATCGCCGCCAGCCCCGGCCTCGCCATCGGCGTGGTGCGCGTGCTGCACGCCGGCCAGCTCAAAGTGCCGGACCGCCCGGTGGCGCTGGGCGAAGGCGGCGACCGCCTGCACGCGGCGCTGAGCGCCACCCGCGCCGAACTGAACGAACTGGCCGCGGCCACCGCCAGCCGGCTGGGCAAGGCCGAGGCCGGCATTTTCCACGCCCAGGCGGAACTGCTGTCCGACACCGATCTGATCACCCTGGCCTGCCAGCTGATGGTGGGCGGCCACGGCGTGGAATGGGCCTGGCACCAGGCGGTGGAGCGCATGGCGGAACGGCTGGCCGCGCTGGGCAACCCGCTGCTGGCGGCGCGCGCCGCCGACCTGCGCGACGTGGGCCGCCGCGTGCTGCGCCAGCTGGACCCGGCGCTGAACAGCGCCACGCTGGCCGACATCGACGGCGACGACTGCATCCTGCTAGCCGCCGACCTCACCCCGTCCGACACCGCCACCCTGGACACCGGCCGCATCCGCGCGCTGGCCACCGCCCAGGGCGGCCCCACCTCGCACACCGCCATCCTGGCGCGCACCCTGGGCCTGCCGGCGCTGGTGGCCGGCGGCCCTGCGCTGCTGGACATCGCCGACGGCACCCCGGCCATTCTGGACGGCCTGGGCGGCCGGCTCTATCTGAACCCCGGCGAGCAAGACCTGGCCTCCGCCCGCGACTGGGTGCAGGCCCAGCAGCGCACCCAGCAGCAGCAGGCGGAACAGCGGCAGCGCCCGGCGGTGACGCCGGACGGCCACCGCGTGGAAATCGCCGCCAACATCAACCGTCCGGACCAGGTAGCCGCCGCGCTGGACGCCGGCGCCGAGGGCGTGGGCCTGATGCGCACCGAATTCCTGTTCCTGGAACGCGAGCAGGCGCCGAGCGAGGACGAACAGTTCCACACCTACAGCGCCATGCTGGACGCGCTGGACGGCCGGCCGCTGATCGTGCGCGCGCTGGACATAGGCGGCGACAAACAGGTGGATTACCTGAAGCTGCCGGCCGAAGAAAACCCCTTCCTCGGCATGCGCGGCTCGCGTCTGTTGCTGCGCCGCCGCGATCTGCTGGAGCCCCAGCTGCGCGCGCTCTACCGCGCCGCCCGCGGCGGCCAGCCGCTGTCCATCATGTTCCCGATGATCACCTCGCTGAAGGAAATCACCCGGCTCAAGGGATGGTGCGAAGGCATACGCCGCGAGCTGGACGCCCCGGCGGTGCCGCTGGGCATCATGGTGGAAGTGCCGGCCGCGGCCATGCTGGCCGATCAACTGGCCGAATACGTGGACTTCTTCTCCATCGGCACCAACGACCTCACCCAATACACGCTGGCGATGGACCGGCAGCACCCGGAACTGGCGGCCGAAGCCGACAGCCTGCACCCCGCGGTGCTGCGGCTGATCCAGCACACCGTGGCCGGCGCCTCCCGCCATCAGCGCTGGGTGGGCGTGTGCGGCGGCATCGCCGGCGATCCCTTCGGCGCCGCGCTGCTGACCGGCCTGGGCGTGGCCGAGCTGTCGATGAGCCCGCGCGACGTGGCCGCGGTCAAGGCCAAGCTGTGCGCCAACGGCCACGACCGGCTGCGCGAGCTGGCGCAGCAAGCGCTGGCCTGCGACAGCGCCGACGAAGTGCGCATGCTGGCACGGGAGCTGACATGAGCACGCGCGTCCACACCCTCACCCTCAATCCGGCGCTGGACCAGACCATCGCCCTGGCCCGGCTGACGCCCGGCGCGGTCAACCTGGCGCAAAGCGCCAGCAGCAACGCCGGCGGCAAGGGCGTCAACGTGGCCAGCTGCCTGGCGGACTGGGGCGCGCCGGTAAGCGTCTGCGGCCTGCTGGGCCGCAACAACAGCGAAGCCTTCGAACAGTTGTTCCTGGACAAGCGCATCGCCGACCACATGCTGCGCCTGCCCGGCGACACCCGGGTCAACATCAAGCTGGCCGACCTCTCCAGCGGCGACACCACCGACATCAATCTGCCCGGCATCGCCGCCGGCGAAGCGCAGCTGGAACAAGTGGGCGCCGAACTGGCCGCCCGGCTGCGCCCCGGCGACATCGTGGCCTTGTGCGGCAGCCTGCCGCCCGGCCTGCCCGCCAACAGCTATCTGCGGCTGTGCCGGCTGCTGCGGCCGCTGGGCGCGCGGCTGTTGCTGGACAGCAGCGGCGAGGCGCTGAGCCAGGCGCTGGACGGCGACGCGCCGCCGCATTGCGTCAAGCCCAACCGCCACGAACTGGAGCACTGGGCCGGCCGCGCCCTGCCCGACACCGCCGCGGTGCTGGAAGGCGCGCGCGGGCTGCTGCAACGCGGCGTGGAACAAGTGGTGGTGTCGCTGGGCGCGGACGGCGCGCTGTTCGCCGGCCGCGACCACGCGCTGCTGGCCGCCTTGCCCGCGCAACAACCGCTCAGCACCGTGGGCGCCGGCGACGCGCTGGTGGCCGGCCTCGCCGCCGCGCGGCTGGACGGACTGGACCGCGAGGCCGAAGCCCGGCTGGCGGTGGCCTTCGCCGCCGCCAAGCTGGCGCGCGTCGGCCCGCACCTGCCGCCGCCGGAACAAGTGCGCGCGCTGGCGGCGCAAGTCCGGCTGCGAAACCTGGGCTAAGCGCCCGTTAGCGACGCGGCATCAGGGGGCTTCGCCTGCGGCTCCAAACTAAAAACACAAGGGAAACAACGCCATGAACCTACTTGCCATCATCGCCTCCGGCGAACGCAGCACCCAGGGCCGGCTGGCCGCGGAAGCGCTGCGCCAGGCCGCCCAAGGGCTCGGGCATTCTCTCAGCCTGGAACTGGACGGCGCGCCGCCGCTGGACGCGGCCGAAATCGCCGCCGCCCAGGCCGCGCTCCTGATCGGCCCCGCCGCCGATCCGCGCCTGGACGGCCTGCCCTCGCTCCGCCTGAGCCTGGACCAGGCCCTGGCCGATCCGGCCGACGCCGTCCGCCGGGCCGCGGCCCTGAGCGCCCCGCAAACCGAAGCGCTGCGCATCGTCGCCGTCACCTCCTGCCCCACCGGCATCGCCCACACCTTCATGGCGGCGGAAGGCCTGAGCCAGGCCGCCCAGGCGCTGGGCCACGCCATCCGCGTGGAAACCCAGGGCTCGGTGGGCGCGCAGAGCGCGCTCAGCGCCGGCGAGATCGCCGAGGCCGATCTGGTGCTGATCGCCGCCGACACCCAGGTGGAGCTGAGCCGCTTCCACGGCAAGCGCCTGTTCCAGAGCGGCACCAAGGCCGCCATCAACGACGGCCGGGCGCTGCTGCGCCGCGCCATCGCCGAGGCCGCGCCCCACCGGCCGGACGCCGCCGGCGCCGCGCCGGAAAAACCGGCCAGCGAGCGCAGCGGCCCGTACAAGCACCTGATGACCGGCGTTTCCTTCATGCTGCCCTTCGTCACCGCCGGCGGCATCATGATCGCGCTGGCTTTCGCGCTGGGCGGCATCTACGCCTTCGACGACGCCAACAAGGGCACCCTGGCCTGGGCGCTGTTCCAGATCGGCGCCAAATCCGCCTTCGCGCTGATGGTGCCCATCCTCGCCGGCTATATCGCCTACTCCATCGCCAACCGTCCCGGCATCGCGCCCGGCATGGTGGGCGGCATGCTGGCCGCCAGCCTGGGCTCCGGCTTTCTCGGCGGCATCATCGCCGGCTTCATCGCCGGCTACGGCACCGACTGGCTGAACCGCAAGATCCAGCTGGGCCGCAATCTGGACGGTCTCAAGCCCGTGCTCATCCTGCCGGTGCTGGGCTCGCTGCTGGTGGGCCTCTTGATGATCTACGTGATCGGCGGCCCGGTGGCCGCCCTGCTGGGCATGCTGACCGAGGCGCTGAAGAGCTTGCAAGGCAGCAGCGCGCTGGTCCTGGGCGCCATCATCGGCGCGATGATGGCCTTCGACATGGGC
This sequence comes from Chromobacterium sp. Beijing, assembly GCF_021496765.1. Taxonomy (NCBI): domain Bacteria; kingdom Pseudomonadati; phylum Pseudomonadota; class Betaproteobacteria; order Neisseriales; family Chromobacteriaceae; genus Chromobacterium; species Chromobacterium sp. Beijing. Next base: position 618,514 of record NZ_CP053750.1, on the reverse strand, counting down.
GGCCCGGTCAACAAGGCCGCCTACGCCTTCTCCACCGGCCTGATCGCCAGCCAGGTCTATACGCCGATGGCCGCGGCCATGGCCGCCGGCATGACGCCGCCGCTGGGCATCGCGCTGGCCACCAAGCTGTTCGCCGACCGCTTCAGCGCCGACGAGCGCGAGGCCGGCAAGGCCGCCGGCGTGTTGGGCCTGGCCTTCATCAGCGAAGGCGCCATCCCCTTCGCCGCGCGCGATCCGCTGCGGGTGATCCCCGCGCTGATGCTGGGTTCCGCCGTGGCCGGCGCCATCTCCATGCTGGCCGGCGTGGAGCTGAAAGTGCCGCACGGCGGCGTCTTCGTGCTGCCCATCCCCAACGCCGTCAGCCATCTGGGCCTCTATCTGCTGGCCTTGCTGGCCGGCACCGCCGTCACCGCGGTCGCGCTGCGCGCGCTGAAAAAGCCCGCCCAGCCCGCCGCGGTCTGAGCCCGCCTGCGCCCAAGCAAGCGAAAGCCCCTCCCGGCCATGGCCGGAAGGGGCTTTTCCACGCGGGTTTCAGCGCCGTGGCGCCGACGCGCGGCGAACCGTGAAAATCCTCAGCGCCTGCTCCACGTCTCGCGAGCAAGCGCGAGACAAGGCCTTGCGACTGAAGAAGCGGCATGGCCATACGGCACATGAGCATTCTGAAGTCGTACTCGCCGGGCGACTTTTCACGAAGCGCAGCAGAATTTGAACAGGTTCTCAGAGGCGCAAACCCACCCCCAACTGCGGACGCGCCAGCCCGGCCAAGACCATCTGCACCGAGGCCGAGGCGCGCTCAAACGCCTGATCGATGCGCCGCTCGTCCTCCGGCCCCGCCATCTGCAAATCCGCCTTCAACATCTTGCCGATGCCGGACAAGGTCTCCGTCACCTCCGCGCCGCGGGCGTTGAAACGCTCCAGCAGCTTGTGCAAGGGGTAATGTTTCTTGGCCACCGCCGAATCCTTGCCGGCCAGATAGTTGCGGCCCACCGTCTCCGCCAGCGAGCAGCCTTCGCGGTTGAACAGGTAATCGATGTCGTTGAAGCGCTCCGCCTCGAACGACTCGCCGAACTTGGCGCGGCCAAAGTCGATCGCCTTCAGGAACACCGCGCCGTCCTCCTTGCGTTCGTGCACCAGCAGGTTCTGCATGTGCAGATCGCGGTGGGACAGCTGATGGCAGTAGAAGGTCCTGGTCATGTCCACCAATTGCGCCGCCACGCTGCGGGCCTGATCCAGCGACAGCAGAGGCAGGCCGACATCCAGTTCGCGGCTGACGATGACCGCCGGGTCGTACTGCTCGACCCGGGCGTAGGCGAACTTGTCGCTGACGCCCGGCGGCGCGGCGATCTGCTGCTGGGTGGAGAGATAAGCCCGCAGCGCCGGACGCGACTCGGCGTACGCCTCCAGCTGGCCTTCGCGGACGAAATCCGCCCGGCCCACCCCGTCCCGCGCCTGCAAGACCCCGGTATCGGCGTGAAAGCGCTTGTGCACCCCGCCGGAAGCAAAATCGCCGTCCAGCAGATACATCAGCCCCGGCGAGACGTCCATCCGGTAATCCGCCAGCGACGCCGCCTGCGCCTGAGCCTGCTCGGCGCCCAGCGGCGCGCCCAGCCGCGCCAGCACCACTTCGCGCCCCTCCTGCGACAGCCGCTCCGTTTTCAGCGGCTGGCCGTTGATGCAGTAACTGATCTTGCCGCCGCCCTGTTCCGGCGCCACCGCGACCGTGAACAAGCTCCGGTTGCTGGGCGTGGCCAGTTGCGCCAAGCGATTGAAAATATCGAAGGAGCGCGCCGGCGACGGGCTGTCCACCAGCTTGAACAGGGTGTTCAGCGCATCCTGCTTTTTCTCGGCGCGGAACACATCCTTGAACTTGTCCCACAAGCTCATATGCGTGGCCGTCTGCCGATCGCCGCTCATCATGCGGGCCACCCGCTCGTTGCTCAGGGAAAACGCCGGACCGCCGGCGCTGAAACTAATGGAAGAAGACATCGCGGCTTACCCCGTCAATGATAGTGCGAACCGACCGCGCCCCGCCCAGGGGGCGCCCCTGACGGCCATTCTCGGCAAGGCCGCCGCGGGACGCTTGCAAAAACCGCCCGGCTTGCCGCCCCGCCCCGCTCCGGCTATACCAACGGAAGGCGGCGACGACGGGGGCAACCATGAGGCGTGTGTTGAGCATGCTGTTGTTTTGCGGGGCGGCCTGGGCGGCCCAGCCGGAGACCTGGCGCATCGCCGGCGACATCCAGTTCGCGCCCTATAGCTACCAAAACGACGCCGGCGCCAAACCCCAGGGCCTGGACGTGGACATTGTCCAGGCGGTGATGGCGGAAGCCAGAATCCCCTATCAGTTGCACCTCTATCCCTGGGAACGCGTCAAGCAGATGCTGGGCAACGGCGATGTGGACATGGCTTTTCAGTTCGCCGGCACCGCCGAGCGGCGCGGCCAGTACGAACTGGCCGGCCCGATACGCACCGGCCGCACCGTGTTCATGGTCTTGAAGCAGCACGGCCTGCAAAACTGGAACACCCTGGCCGACCTGGCCCCGCTGACCATAGGCCAGGTTCACGGCTACGCCTATGAATCCGCCTTCGACAGAGCCCAGCTCAAGCGCGACGCCAGCGCCACCAATCCCGAGCAACTGCTGCTGATGCTGCTGGCCGGCCGCATCGACCTGATCGTCGGCGACCGCGGCCAGCTGCTCTACTACGCCCGCCAGCTGCGCGCCTTGCCCAATGTGCGCATCCTGCCCAAACCGCTGGTGGAAATGCCGCGCTTCGTCGCCTTCGCCAAGGGCGACAGCCGCGCCGTCCAATTCAACGCCGCGCTGGCCCGGCTGCAGCAAAACGGAAAACTGCAAACGATTTACAACCACTGGCAGCAATGAGCGCCCGCCCTTGGACGCAAAAAAGCCCGGCCGCCTTCTGAGGAAGGCGCGCCGGGCCGGTCCCCGCCCGCGGCTACAAGCAGCCGGCGGTGCCGCCGCCCACGTTCAGCCTGGCCGCCGCGTTGCCGCGCAGCGACATCACGTTCTCCTTCAAGGACTGCAGCCGACGTCCGTTGAATTCATGCGCCAACTCGCGCGCCGCGCTGTTTTCCGCCTCCTCCGCCGCCTTGGGCAGATAAGAGATCTTGATGTCGGACACGTAGTCGGTCTGATTGGCCAACTGTTGGCGGATCACATTGTCGCAAGACGCGCACGGCGCTTGCGAGATATAGCCGACCATGCGTCCGCCGCGCGGCACCGCGCCGTCCAGGATGTCCTTCTCAAAGGTTTTCAAGGCCTTCAGCTCCGCGTCCGTCGCCTGCTTGTCTATGATGGCGGACAGCTTGCCATTGGGCACGTTCACATTGGTGGCGGCCTTTTCCACGCTGCTCTGACGCAGATAGCCGGGATAGGCCTTATGGCCCGGGGAATTGGCCTCGTACAGCAAATCCGCGGTGTCCTGGCCGGACATCGCGTTGTACACGCGGGTGCCGCCCGGATAGTTGTACTCGAAACGGGCCACCGTGGCTCCGCGCCACTTGGTCTCCAGCTTCTTCAGCTTGGACGAGGACGGCGGATTGGCCTTGGCCGCGCCGCTGACGCCGTTGACGTGAAACTCCATCGCGTTGACCAGTTCGCCGGGCACCAGGCTGTTCTTGTCGGTCACCTTGCTGATGTCCACCGTCGCGCCCGCCAGCGCCGCGGCGGACAAGGCCAGCATCAGAACGGCCGCCGCCGCCCTGCGCGCTTGCTTGAATGTACGCATAGTCATCTTCAATCCTGTTCGCATTGCTTGATCGCCAAGCTCAAATTCGGCAGAAGCGGCTGAGATAGCCGGACTCTGTGGCCGCCACTTCCTCTTCGGTCAAGGCCGCTTCGGCCCCCAATTCGGACGCCTCCAAAGTGGAGAAGAACTCCATCGCCGCCATGCCCTCCATCAGCAGCGCGATCGGCAGCAAGAGCTTGGCCAGCCGTTGGAAACCGCTGCTTTCCTGTTCGGACGGCGGATGCGGCTTCATTTGCTGCTGATAGAGCTTGCGATACCAGTCGCTCAGCTTCTGGTCGGTCATATTGGCGTAGCACAGCTTGCCGCTGCTCTCCGGGTAGAGGTTCTTGCCGTCCTTGGCGCAGGGGAAGTCGAACAGATAGCCCTTGCGGTCCTGATAGGCCGCGGCCAGGCGCGCCACGCGGAACTGCGCGGCCGGCTGGAACTGGCCGCTCTTGAAGCCGGACGAATTGAAATGGGTGCGCCGCACCTCGTTGTGCAGCAGGTTCATCAGATAGTGCTTGTCGTATTCGGACAGGCTGTTCACGCCGGTGGTGGCGCTGCTCAGATAGCGGTCCAGCACCTCCTTGCGGATGCCGTTCTGCAACTGCTTGGCCGCCGGCACTTTCTGCGTCGCGTCGCGCAGCAACTGCGCCGCCACCGCGAACTTGGCGGCGATGGTGCTGTAACCGTAGCCGAACACGTCCAGGCTCTTGTAGAAGATGTCGCCGTCCACCCCGGCCTTGAAGGCATTGGCCAACACCAGCTTGTCCTCGTCCTGGCGATAGCCGGCGCGGCGGCGGTTCAGATCCACGTCCGCGCCCGGCAAGGCCTTGTTCAGACCCGCCTCGCTGGCGAACAATTTGACCGAATCGTCCATGCTCAGATTGACGCGGTGATAGCGGTTGAAATCGCTGAGCGCGTTATTCCACTCAATGGAATTGATGATGGGCGGCTGGAGATTGAGATCGGAGTAGGCCGAGCCCGGCGTTTTCAGGAAATCCTTGGCGATCTTGTCGCCGCCGAGATCGCCCTGGCTGCGGTTCTTGGTCTTGTAATACAGCACCGACTTCAACAGGGTGTCGGGCACAAAGGTTTCGGCCATCGCCGGCGGCGTCAGCAGCAGGCCGGCGGCTGCCAGGCCGCTTAGCCAGCGCGAACGCCGAGTAAAGCTTTGGGTCATCACGGACTCCAATGGAGGTTAGAAACAGGAGGGAGGCATGGGTCGCTTTCAGATCTGTTCAAAATCCGCCGCGGCGAGCGCCGCTTTGGTACAGGCTCATGGACGATGAGGCGCGGATCGGGCTGCCACCCGTTCACGCCAATAAATAAGCGTAATATAAAATTCTAATAGACTAGAGCCTAAACTCAGGGTTCCGCCTGAAATTGCAAAAATCGCTCATCGCGCATAAAAGCAGACCATCCGCCATGCCGCGTGCAATAAAAAAGCCGCCTGACGGCGGCGGTTCTCCCTCCCGGCTTCAAGCCTCGGGCGGCGCCGCGGCCCACTCCGCCGCCGACAACAGATACAGGCAATGCCGCCGCAGCGGATGCCCGGGCGCCAGGGCCGGATGATCGAAATCCCGTCCGGCGTTGCGCATGCCCAGCCGCTGCATCAGCCGCTGCGACGGCAGATTGGGCAAGGCGGTGAAAGACACGATTTCGTCCAGGCCCAAGGTCTCGAAACCGAAGGCCAGCGCCCGACGCGCGGCCTCGGAGGCGTAGCCCCGGCCCCAGGATACGCGCCGCAGCCGCCAGCCCGCCTCCACGCAGGGCATGCACGGCAATTCCGCGCGCGGCACCGCCAGGCCGACGAAACCGAGGAAGTCCCCGGACGCTTTCTCCTCCAGCGCCCATAGCCCCAGCCGCGCGTCGCGATCAAGCCGCGCTGGCGTTCCATGCCTTCCGCGCTGTCCTCGGCGCTCAGCAGCGCCGGAAAATAACGCATCACCTCCGGATCCCGCCCCATGGCGACGAAGGGCGCCAGATCTTCGTCCCGCCATTGGCGCAGCCATAAACGCTCCGTCTCCATCTCCATCGCTTCCCCTTCCCGTTCACCGCGGATTCATCCCGAATCCGTCATTATCACGGAACCGTAACCGCCGGCTGAGTAAAATCTGCAAGGCAAGCCGTCCGCGTCCCTTTAGCATGCGGCGATCAACCTTCTCACGCGTCTGCCCATCATGCTCATTCAAGCTTCCCGCGCCGCCGCGCCCCAAACCACGGCAGCGGACGAACCCGCCCGCTCCCACGCCGCCGCCAACCCGATATCGGCGCGGCTCAGCCAGACGGCCAACCGCGCGGACGCCCCCGCCCCGACGCGGACCGCGCCGCGCGCCAATCCGCTGGACGGTCTCTGCGCGCCGCAGCCGCTGGAGCGGCTCAACCCCGAGCCGGCCCGGCAAAGACTCAAGGACAGCGCCCTGCTCGCCAACTTCCCCTATAGCCGGGATCTGGACAGCCTGCGCGCCACCCAATGGAGCCCGGACGCGGAACTGGCGCGGCTGCTGGCCAAGGGCAGCAAACTGGAGTTTCAGCCCCAGCAGGCGCGCCTGATGGACCCGGAAAGCGGCCTGGTGGCCTATGTGTTCCGCAACAAGGCCGAGGGGGACATCCGCCTGGTCTTCGGCGGCACCACCAGCGGCCGCGGCGTGGGCGGCCTCGCTCAGCGCAATCTGAAAAACCTGGCCAGCGTGGCGCGGCAGTGGCGCGCCAACATCGGCAACGCCGCCTTTGGCGGCCGTCCCGCCTGCTACGCCCAGGCCGCCCAGCTCACCCGCAAGCTGCAAAGCCTGGCCGTCGGCCTGCCGCTGATGCGCAGCGGCGAGCCCGGCTACACCGTCAGCACCGGCGGCCACTCGCTGGGCGGCGGCATGGCCGCCTACGCGGCGATGCAGCTGTCCACCCCGCAGCGCCCCGTTCACGCCGAGTGCTTCAGCAGCGCCCAGTTCGGCCGCGGCCTGCAAAACGAACTGCTGGCGCGACACGGCAACGATCTGGATCAGGCGCGCGCGGCCGCGGCCCATATCCGTCATTACTGCGTCCAGGGCGATCTGGTGCCGGCGCTGGACGGGCTGTTGCCGGTGCGCCACGTCGGCCAGCTCTATCTGCTGCCGGCCAACCGCCAGGCCGACGACAGCCGCCTGGGCCGCCATGACAAATTCCTGGATCATGTGCAAGACTTCGTCGCCAGCGCCTGGCAGGGACAATCCCGGTTTTACGCCTAGAAGACCCGGCCGCCGCCCGGTCCCGGGCCGGGCGGCTCAATCAGCGGCCCAGGCGCCGATGCCGCCTTGACCCCCTCATCTCCGCTAGGCACAATCGCAAACGCGCCGCCCCAAACCGGCAGCGCCCAGATTGGAGTCTGGCCCCGCCGCCTCGGCCCAAGCGCCGCAACCGCTTGGTCCGTGCCCTTGCACCCTTCAGCCATACCTAAAACGGGCAGGCCGTGGTGGGAGGGTGCTCGCACCCGCCGGACCGTGGCGCCGGAACTCCAATCCTGCCATGCGCCTGCCATGAGCCTGCGGCTGCCCGTCGCCCCATCGGCAGCCTGAATCAACAGGAGTGCGCGCATGTCCGTCAAATACCCGATTCGCCGCCATTACCGCCCTAATCTCAAACCCGTTTCCTATCAGGAACTGCCCTTCGCCGCGCGCTTGCCGGACCATCCTCAAGTCCATTGCTGGCAAGTGCCGCCGGCCGACGATTATCGCCAGGCCTATTTGCTGGGACGCGAATACGCCGGCCATTTCATCCAGTACCTGCAGGACAATCCCGACGTCCCGAAACGCGCCTTGCTGGCGCGCATCGCCGCCGACGTCGATTTCTCGGTGCAAGGACCCGAGCAAGGCTATTGGGCCGGCTTCTTCGCCTTGGTCGAACAGGTGCTGATCTTCCCCATCGACATCTTCGGCTACATCGACCGCATCAAGCTTCGGGAGGACGCCTTGCGCCAGCAGACGGCAAAACGCTTGGCCGATACTGAATAAGTGCAGCTATTACGCCGCCGACGACTGAGCCGCTTTTGGCACAGCCGCCGGCGGCGCTGGCTGAATCCGGCCACGCGCTCCCGACGCAAGCCATGAAAATCAACAGTTTAACGATGAAGTGAGCTGGCACGCGCTTTGCCTAATAAGAACCACCTCACGGCCTCGCTCCGCGTCGCCGCGTCGTTTAAATGCAAACGTCGTATAAATAGAAGATTGCCGCGCTCCGCCCGGCCCCATACCCGCAAAGGAGAAACACCATGCAACGCATCCGCACCTGGCTCTGTCTCGCCGCCCTGGGCGGCGGCCTCTCGCTGCCCGCCCTCGCCGCCGACGTGGTCCGCCTGGGCAATCTCAAGTTCGCCCACTACGGCGCCATCAGCTATATGAAGGAGATTGCGCCCAAATACGATCTGAAGATCGAGGAGCGCATGTTCGCCAAAGGCATAGACATCATGCCGGCCATCGTCGCCGGCGAAGTGGATATCGCCGCCAGCGCGGCGGACGCGGCGGTGGCCGGCCGCGCCGGCGGCGCGCCCATCTTCGCGGTGGCCGGCTTCGCCAAGGGCGGCGCGCGCATCGTGGCCGCCAAGGACAGCGGCATCAAGAGCGTCAAGGATTTGAAGGGCAAGAAAGTGGGCGTGGCGCGCGGCGGCGCGCAGGAACTGCTGCTGGCGGCGGAACTGGCCAAATACAAGCTCAGTTGGTCCGACAAGCCGGGCAAGGACGTGCAGGTGATCTATATGCCCTTCGCCGATCTGAACCAGGCCTTGATGGGCAAGCAGATAGACGCGATGAGCCAGTCCGAGCCGCAGTCGTCCCAGGCCATCAACAAGGGCTTCGGCGTGGAAGTGCTGAAACCCTACGACACCCCGCTGGGCGAGCCTATCCGCACCCTGGTGATGACGGAGAAAATGTACAAGGAACGCCGCGGCGTGGCGGAACGCTTAATCAAATGCTTTGTGGAGGCCACCAACACCTTCATCAAGAACCCCAAGCTGGCGGAAAAATACGTGCGCGAGAATATGTTCAAGAACCAGATCAGCGCCGACGATTTCCAGGACGCGATCTCCAACTCCCCGTACAGCTACGATCTGAGCGTGGCCCATATCCAGACCACCACCGACATGATGCAGCAGTACGGCATCGGCAAGATGGCCAAACCGCCCAAGGCGGCGGACTGGGTGAAGCTGGACTTGCTGAGCAAGGCCAAGCAGGACCTCAAGGTTAATTGACGGCGGCGGGAGCGAATCATGCAGCAGACTGTGTTTTCCCGGCTGGGCCAGGCCTGGTCCAGCCTGGCGGTGCCCATCGCCATCGTGCTGATCTGGCAGGCCAGTTCCAGCCTGGGCTGGATCAATCCGCAAATCCTGCCCTCGCCGCTGGCGGTATTGCAAAAGTGGCTGGCTTACTGGCAGCCGCTGGAAGCCTACGATCCAGCCTCCGGCGGCTATCTCGCCTGGCTGCTGTCCGGCGAGCTGGTCCACGACGTGGCGGCCAGCCTGTGGCGGGTGGTGCTGGGCTTTGCGCTGGGCGGCGGCCTGGGCTTGCTGCTGGGGCTGTTCATGGGCGTCAGCGACCCGGTGTACCGGGCGTTCAACCCCTTGATCCAGTTCCTGCGGCCGATCCCGCCCATCGCCTGGACCCCGCTGTCCATCCTGTGGTTCGGCCTGGGCAATCCGCCGGCGGTGTTCCTCATCACCATAGGCGCTTTCTTCCCCATCCTGATGAACACCATTTCCGGCGTGCGCAATGTGGACGGCATCTATATCCGCGCCGCGCGCAACCTGGGCGCCAGCCGCGCCACCCTGTTCCGCCGGGTGATCCTGCCGGCGGCCACGCCCTTCATCTTCACCGGCGCGCGGGTGGGCATGGGCACCGCCTTCATCGTGGTGATCGTGGCGGAGATGATCGCGGTGAACAGCGGCGTCGGCTACCGCATCATGGAGGCGCGCGAGTATTTCTGGACCGACAAGGTCATCGCCGGCATGGTCACCATCGGCATTCTCGGCCTGTTGATCGACATGCTGATGCAGGGGCTGAACAACCGCCTGCTGAAATGGCATCGCGGCATCGACCAGTAAAACAATGTCCGCTGCGCGTTGTGGGGCCTCGCAAGGTGAGCGCCGCTTAGAAATGCCCATGTACCCCCCGTACATTCCGCTTTCTCGGCAGTTGTCGCCTTGTCTCGCCCTAGCGCGCGGAACATTGGACAGGCTCTGATCACAATGCGCCGCCGGGCCCGCTTCGACGCGGGCGCGGCGCAAAGAACGAATTCGCGCAACAGCGGACCCCACTGCTGCGCGACATGGAAGGATGAGGCATGAGCGCCCAGATCGAAGTGCAACAGGTGCAAAAAGTATTCAAGACGCCGGGCGGCGACGTAATCGCCCTGCGCGACATCCAGCTGGACATCCAGCCCGGCGAGTTCGTCTGCCTGCTGGGCCCGTCCGGCTGCGGCAAATCCACGCTGCTCAACGCCATCGCCGGCTTCGCGCCGCCCAGCGGCGGCGAGATTCTGGTGGCCGGACAGCGCGTCGCCGCGCCCGGGCCGGACCGCGGCATGGTGTTTCAGGAGTACGCGCTGTTTCCGTGGATGACGGTGGAACAGAACATAGGCTTCGGCCTGGAAATCCAGAAACGCTCCCCGGCCGAGATCCGCGCCGCGGTGGAGCCGCTGCTGGACAAGCTGCACCTGCGCGACTTCCGCCACCGCTTCCCCAAGGACCTGTCCGGCGGCATGCGCCAGCGGGTGGCGATTGCGCGGGTGCTGGCGCTGGATTCGCCGGTGATGCTGATGGACGAGCCCTTCGGCGCGCTGGACGCGCTGACCCGGCGCTCCTTGCAAGACGAGCTGCTGCGCATCTGGCAGGAGAGCGGCAAGACCATTATCTTCGTCACCCACAGCATCGAGGAATCCATCTACCTGGCGGACCGGGTGGTGGTGATGACCTACCGCCCCGGCACCATCAAGCGCGACGTGCGGGTGGAGCTGCCGCGCCCGCGCGACCCCAGCGCGCCGGGCTTCAACGATCTGAAACGGGAGTTGACCCGGCTGGTGATGGAGGAACATTCACGCCACGAAGCCGCGGAACTGCAAGCTGCGGTAGACTGAGGCATCGCCGATTTCCGATCCGCCGCCATGCTCGCACGCGCGTTGCGTTTCCTGCTGAAAAGCCTGCCCTCCCTCTTCTTGCTGGCCTTGGCGCTGGGCGGCGGCTGGGTCTTGGCCAGCCGCATGCTGCTGACCGAAGCGGAGCGCGAGGGCCGGCATCGGGCGGAGATGCACGCCGCCAACCTCGGCGCCACGCTGGAGCAATACCGCTACCTGCCCTATGTGCTGGCGCTGAACCAGGACATCCTCAACCTGCTGGCGGACCCGCGCAATCCGCGGCGGGTGGAGGCGTTGAACCGCTATCTGGAACAGGTGAACCGGCAGTCGCGCACCTCGGCGCTCTTCATCGTCAACGTGGACGGCATCGCGCTGGCGTCCAGCAACTGGATGTCGCCGTACAGCTTCGTCGGCAACAGCTACGCCTTCCGTCCCTATTTTCAGCAGGCGCTGGCCGGCCGGTCCGGCAGCTTTTACGGCATAGGCAGCACCAGCCGCGAGCCGGGCTATTTTCTGTCCTGGCCGGTCTTGTCCGGCCGCCGCGTCGTGGGCGTGGCAGTGGTCAAGGTCAGCCTGGCGCCGCTGGAGGAAGCCTGGCGCAAGGGCGCGGAACCGGTCTTGGTCAGCGACCGCCACGGCGTGGCCTTCCTCAGCGCCAACCCGGACTGGAAGTTCGCCACCTGGCAGCCGCTGCCGCCGGCGGTGCGCCGCCAGATCGACGCCACCCGCCAATACCTGGGCGCCAAACTGCATCCCTTCGCGCTGCTGCAACCGCACGCGGGTTGGCGCGAACAAGCCTGGCTGGCGCCGGACAGCGAGCGCAAGCTGCTGGCCGGCCGCTATCTGCAAATCCGCCAGACCTTGCCGCAAACCGGCTGGACGCTGACCTTGCTGGTGGACATGCACGGCCGCAACCTCACCCTGCTCGCCATCATGAGCACGCTGCTGGCCAGCGGCCTGGGCCTGCTGACGCTGTGGCATTACCGGCGGCTGCGGCTGAGCCGGCTGCGGGAGCAACTGGCGGCGCAACAGGCTTTGCAGCAGGCCCACGACCAGCTGGAACGCAAAGTGGCGGAACGCACCCGCGATCTGGCGCTGAGCAACACCCAGCTGTCGGCGGAAATCCGCGAGCGCATCCAGACGGAAAACAGCCTGCGCATCACCCGCGGCCAATTGGCCGAGGCCAGCAAGCTGGCGGCGCTGGGCCAAATGGCGGCCGGGGTCGCCCATGAAATCAACCAGCCGCTGGCGGCGCTGCGCGCCTTCGCCGACAACGCGGTGACCCTGTTGCAGCGCGGCCGCCCGGACGACGCCAGCGACAATCTGGGCCAGATTTCCCAGTTGGTGGAGCGCATCGCCCACATCACCCGGGATCTGAAAACCTTCGCCCGCCGCCACCGCGGCCCGCTGGGCCAGACCAATCCGCTCGCCGCGCTGCGCGACACGCTGACCCTGCTGCAGCCGGCGCTGCGCGAGGCCCGGGTGGAGTTGGAGCTGGACCTGCCGCCGCGCTGTCCCGACATCGCCTGCGACGCCATCGGCCTGGAGCAGGTGTTCACCAATCTGCTGGGCAACGCCATAGACGCGATGCGGCAGCAAGGGCGAGGCCGGCTGGAGATCAGCCTGCTGCACAAGGCGGGCATGCTGGAATTCCGCCTGCGCGACCACGGCCCCGGCATCGCCGACGCCGATCTGCCGCATCTGTTCGAGCCCTTTTACAGCACCAAGCCGCGCGGCCAGGGCCTGGGCCTGGGGCTGGCCATCGTGCAGGAAATCGTCGAACAGTCCGGCGGCCGCATCGAAGCCTGCAACCACCCGGACGGCGGCGCCCGCTTCATCATCAACTGGCCTTGCGAGTCCGCCTCATGAAACCCTCCCCCAACGTCCGCGCGGGCGTGATCTACGTTGAAGACGACCCGGCCGTGCGCATGGCCACGCTGCAATCGCTGGAATTGGCCGGCCTGCCGGTGCAGGCCTACGCCGACGCCGAAAGCGCGCTGACCGCGCTGAGGCGCGACGAGCGCGCCGTCCTGCTCAGCGATGTGCGCCTGCCCGGCCTCAGCGGCCTGGAGCTGATGGAACAGGCGCTGAACCAGGACCGGGAACTGCCGGTGATCCTGGTCACCGGCCACGGCGACATCGCGATGGCGGTGGCGGCCACCCGCGCCGGCGCCTACGACTTCATCGAAAAGCCCTATGCGCCGGGCCGGCTGATCGAAACGGTGCAACGCGCGCTGGACAAGCGACGGCTGACGCTGGAAAACCGCGAACTGCGCGCCAGCCTGGCGCGCAGCAACGGACCGGTGCTGATCGGCCATAGCCCGGCCATGCAGGCGCTGCGCGAGACGCTGGCCAATGTCGCCGACACCGACGCCGACGTGCTGATCCACGGCGAAACCGGCACCGGCAAGGAAATGGTGGCGCAGGCGCTGCACGCCTGGAGCCGTCGCCGCGAGCGTCATTTCGTGCCGCTGAACTGCGCCGGCCTGCCGGAATCCATTTTCGAGAGCGAAATTTTCGGCCACGAGGCCGGCGCCTTCACCGGCGCGCTCAAGCGCCGCATCGGCAAGATAGAATACGCCAGCGGCGGCACCCTCTTCCTCGACGAAATCGAAGGCATGCCGCTGGCCTTGCAGGCCAAGCTCTTGCGGGTGTTGCAACAGCGGGTGGTGGAAAGGCTGGGCTCCAACAGCCTGATCCCGGTGGACTGCCGGGTGGTGGCCGCCACCAAGGACGATCTGGCCCTGGCCAGCCGGGAGCGGCGCTTCCGCGAAGACTTGTACTACCGGCTCAATGTGGTGTCGCTGCGGCTGCCGCCGCTGCGCGAACGGCGCGAGGACATCCCGGACTTGTTCCAATGGTTCGTGGAGCAAGCGGCGGCGCGCTTCGACCGCCCGGCGCCGGACACGCCGCCGGCGCTATTGGGCCGCCTGCAGGCGCAGACCTGGCCGGGCAATGTGCGCGAGCTGCGCAACGCGGCGGAGCGCTATGTGCTGGGCGTGGCGCCGGACGACGGCGAAACCGCGTCCTACGCGCCCAGCGCGCTGGACGCGAGGGTGGACGCCTACGAGAAGCAATTGATCGAGCAGGCGCTGCTGCGCACCCAGGGCCAGGTGATGCAGGCGGCGGAGCTGCTGGGCATTCCGCGCAAGACCCTGTACAACAAGTTCGCCAAGCACGGCATAGACCCGGACGGCTACCGCGCCTGAAGGACCGGCTTACGGTCTCGCGAGCACCAGCGCGGCCGCCTCAAGAAGCTGTTTACGATCTCGCGAGCTAGGGCGAGACAAGGCGAAAACGAGCGAAAAAGCGGAATGTACTCGTGGTCCATGAGCATTTTGAGCGGGTACTCACCGTGCAGGGCTTCACGACGCGCAGCAGATCGTAAACAGGTTCTCACACCGCGCGCAGCAGCATGAAATGGCGCAGGCTGTAATAACCCTGCGCCGCCGGCCACGGCAGCGCGTCCAACAGGCTCAGACCCGCTTCCCAGCGTTGATTGTCCAGCAGCGCCTCGGAGACGAACTCGCCGTTCAGATTGCAAAAGAACAGCCGGGTCCAATGCGCGTCGCCGGACAGCGTTTCCGCGCGCAGCGCGGCGGTGGCCTGGCGGAACAGCGCCTCGAACAAAGCTTGCTCCAGCCGATCGGCGCCGCCGCGCAGGCCGAAATTGCCGATATAGGCCATATAGTCGCGGCCGGCGATTTCCCAGCGCCGTTCGGTGACTTGCGCTTCGTCGCGGATGCCCCACAGACCGGCCAGCAACACGTGCAGCACATTGGCGCTGAAATTTTCCAGCGCGTCGTTCAGCCCTTCCCGGCCCGCGCCCAGGCCGGCGAAGCTTTCCATCAAGCGGATGTCGTTTTCCAACAGCACGTGGATGTCCAGCCGGCCGTTGTTCTCGCCCGGCGTCCAGTGAGCGCCTATGGCCGGCAGTTGGCCCTGCGGCAGCAGCCAGCCCTTGGCCTCCTGGCAGGGCAGGCCGTGGGCGGCCAATAATTGCGCCAGCAGCGGCGTGGGGTCGAGCGCGGCTTGGGCTTCCGGAACGTGGGCAGACAAGATGGCCATCCTTTTGATTTGATCGCGAGGCCGGCAGTGTACCACCGCCCGCCTCACAGCCTGAAGCTGGCCGCCGCCTGCCGCAGCCCGGCGGCCAGCGTCTCCAGCGCTTCCACCTCGGCCTCGGCCGCCAGGGCGGTGGCGCGGGTCTGTCCGGCCAGGCCGGCCACCTGCTCCATATTGCCGGCCACCTCGCGGTTGGCCTCGGCCTGCGCCGCGGCGGCGCCGGCCACCGCGCGGATATTGTCGCGCGCGGACTGCGCGCCGCCGCGGATGCGCTGCAAGGCGTCCGCGGCCTGCCGGGCCATGGCCACGCCGCTGTCCACCCGCGGCCCCACCTCGCCCATGCTGGCCACCACGGAATCGGTGTCCGCCTGAATCGCCTGGATGGTGGCGGCGATCTGGCGCGTGGCCTCGCCGCTGCGGTCGGCCAGCTTGCGCACCTCGTCCGCCACCACCGCGAAGCCGCGGCCCAGCTCGCCGGCGCGCGCGGCTTCTATCGCCGCGTTCAGCGCCAAGAGATTGGTCTGGTCGGCGATGTCCTTGATCACCGCGGCGGTGACGTCGATCGCGCGGCAGCGCTCGGCCAGTTCGCCTATGCAGCCGGAGGCCGCCGCCACCTGGCCGGACACCGCCTGGATCTCCTCGGCCGCGCGGCGCACCAGGCCTTCGCCCTCGTCCGCCAGCGCGCAGGCGTTGGCTGAGTCCGACTCGCTCTCCGCGCTGCGGCGCGACACCTCCGCCACGCCGTCCAGCATGCCGGCGGTGGTTTCCGCGGCGCCGGCGCTGGCCGCCGCCGATTGCTCCACCTGGCCGTGAATCTGCTGCATGCGTCCGGACAAACCGCCCACCGAACGCTCCAGCTGCGCGGAACCGTCCTGCAGACGTTCGATCAGCTGGCGCAAGCTGCGCTGCATGCCGGCGAAGGCGTCCATCAGGCTGCCCTCGCTCGGCGCGCGCTCCAATGTCTGGCTCAGATCGCCGGCCGCCATCGCCCGCGCCGTCGCCGCGGCCGCCTCCGCCTCGCCGCCGATCAAGCGGAAAATGGACGCGGCCACGCGCCAGGCCAGCAGCGTCACCACCGCCAACACCGCCAGGCCGATGCCGGAGAGCTTGAGCGCCAGGCCGTTGAACTGGCTTTCCACATCGTCCATGAACACGCCTGTGCCTATGGTCCAGTTCCAGTCCGGTATCCGCATCACCGCATTGAGCTTGGGCAGCACCTCGTTGCCGTTGGGCCGCTTGGTGCGCACCAGCGCAAAGCCGAAATCGCCGTTCGACAGCGCGTCGCGGTAAGCCTGCACCAGGGTGCGGCCGTCCGGCAGCTTGCCGCCGGTGTCCCGCTTGCCCAGCTTGCGCCGGTCCGGGTGCACCAGCACCAGGTCCGACGCGTCGCGCGCGAACACGTAGTTGCCCTTGTCGCGCAGCCCGGACATCGCTTCGACCGCGCGCCGCTGCGCCTCCTCGCGCTTGAGCTTGCCGCTTTGCTCCTGCTTCTGGTACATGGCCACCTGCTGGCCCGCCAGGTGCACCAGGCTGCCGATCTGCGCCTTGCGGTCCTCCAGCAGGGTGGAACGCAAGGTGTGCAAGGCGAATCCGGCCACCACGCACAGGCCCAGCCCGGCGCACAACACCACGCCCCCCAAACGGACAGCCAGTTTCATGTCTTCGCTCCATCACGGGTCTCGGCGCCGCGCGGCGGCCGTTCATCCATGGAGCATAGACTATTCATTATGCTTAAGCGGACGCTGCCTCAACCCTCCCCGCCGGCGGCGAACTGCAAGGCCGCCAGCCGCGCGTACAAGGGCGAGTCGGCCAACAGGCTCTGGTGACTGCCTTCGGCCACGATGCGGCCCTGGTCCAGCACCACGATGCGGTCCGCCTGCTTGACCGTGGCCAGCCGGTGGGCGATCACCAGGGTGGTGCGGTTTTGCGCGGCGCGCTCCAGCGCCTGCTGCACCAGTTGTTCCGACTCCGCGTCCAGCGCGCTGGTGGCTTCGTCCAGCAGCAGCAAAGGCGGGTTCTTCAAGATGGCGCGGGCGATGGCGATGCGTTGGCGCTGGCCGCCGGACAGGCGCACGCCGCGTTCGCCCAGATAGGTGTCGTAGCCCTGCGGCAGCTTCTCGATGAAGCCGTCGGCGGCGGCGGCGCGGGCCGCGGCCCGCACCTCCTCGTCGCTGGCCTCGGGTTTGCCGTAGCGGATGTTCTCCAGCGCGCTGGCGCCGAAGATCACCGAATCCTGCAAGACCACGCCCACATGGCCGCGCAAATCGGCGAAGGACAGCTCGCGCACGTCCACGCCGCCCAATAGCAATTGCCCTTGCTGCGGATCGTAAAAACGCAGCAAAAGCTGGAACAAGGTGGACTTGCCGGCGCCGGACGGCCCCACCAGCGCCACGTGCTCGCCGGGGCGCACGCTGAGCCGGATGCCGCTGAGCGAAGGCTGGCCGGGGCGGGACGGATAGGCGAAATCGACGTCGCGCAACGCCAGGCCGGCGGGCCCGGCCGGCAAGGCGCGCGGCGCGGCCGGCTCCGTCACCGGCGAGCGCAGGGACAGCAGCTCCATCAGACGCTCGGTGGCGCCGGCCGCGCGCTGCACATCGCCCCACACCTCCGCCAGCGCGCCGATGGCGCCGGCGGTCACCACCGCGTACAGGATGAACTGGCCCAGCTGGCCGGCGCTCATCGCGCCCTCCAGCACCGCGTGCGCGCCCAGCCACAAGACGAAGACAATGGCGCCGAAGATCAGCAGGATCACCGCCACCGTCAGCCAGGAGCGCGCGCGGATGCGCGCCAGCGCGGCGTCGAAACCCGTCTCCACCGAAGCGCCGAAGCGCCGGCTCTCCCGCGCCTGCTGATTAAAGGCCTGCACCGTGGGAATGGCGTTCAGGGTTTCGCCGGCGATGGCGCTGGAATCCGCAATGCGGTCCTGGCTGGAACGGGACAAGGTCCGCACCCGGCGGCCGAAAACCACGATGGGCAAGACCACCAGCAACAGCGTCACCAGGATGTAGGCGGTCAGACTGGGGCTGGTGGCCATCAGCATGGCCAGGCCGCCCAGCATCAGCAGCGCGTTGCGCAGCCCCATGGACAGGCTGGTGCCGATCACGGTCTGCACCAAGGTGGTGTCGGTGGTCAGCCGGGACAGCACCTCGCCGGTCTGGGTGACTTCAAAGTATTCCGGGCTGACCCGGATCACATGCTGATACACCGCGCGGCGGATGTCGGCGGTGACGCGTTCGCCCAGCCAGGACACGCAATAAAAACGCAGCGCGGTGGCCAGGGCCAGCACCGCCGCCACGCCGAACAGGCCGAGGAAATAGCGGTTGATGTCCGCCGCCGCGCGCTGGCTGAAACCATGGTCGATCAGAAAGCGAAACGCCACCGGCAGCAACAGGGTGGCAGCGGCGGCCACGATCAGGGCCAGCAAGGCCAGCCAGGCGCGCAGCCGGTACGGGCGCAGATAGGGCAACAGGCCGGCCAGCGGGCTCAGCCGCAGCCATGGGGAGGGGCAACGGACATGGGAATGGACGCTCAGTGAAACACAGCGCCCTACTCTAGCCTGCCGCCGGACAAACCGCACCCCCGGACATGAAAAAACCGCCGCGGGCGAAGCCGGCGGCGGCGGGACGGTCAGGCTTGTCTGAATCAGAACTTGTACTGCATCTGCACGCCCAGCAAGTGGCCGCGGATGGAGCTGTAAGAACCTTGCAGCGTGTCGCCGTTGCCCAGCGGGCTCGGAGCGGTATGGTTGATGTCGCGGTCGCCCACGCCCATCAGATAGGTGTAGCCGGCGTCCACGGTCAGCTGCTTGCTGGCCTTGTAGCTGGCGCCCAGGCTCAGCCAGACGCGGTCGGTGTCCGGAATCAGCGGATTGCGGTAGCTGGCGTTGCGCACCGGGCTGGTTTCATAGCCCACGCCGCTGCGCAGCGTCAGTTGCTCGTTGAAGTTGTAGTCGGCGCCCACCGAGAACAGCCAGCTGGCTTTCCAGTGATTATTGATCACGGTGTCGGCCAGCGGATTGCCCTTGATCACCAGCTGATCGAAGCGGCTCCAGTTGGTCCAGCGCGCGGTGGCGCTCAGCGCCCACTTGCTGTTCAGACGGCTGAAGCCGGACAGCAGCAGCGATTCCGGCGTGGTGACGTCGGCGCCGCCGGCATAAGTGCCGTCGATATGGAATTTCTGCGGCAGCGGAATCGAGGTGCCCGGCAGCGTGGATTGGTTGAAGCCGCTAGCCTTGTAGTCGCCGCGCGCCTTGTGGTTCAGTTTGGAGCGATAGGACAGGCCAACGCGGTTGTCCTGGTTGAACGCGTACATCAGGCCCAGATTGTAGCCGTAGGCCCAGCTGTCGGCGTCGATCTCGCCGGTGGCGCCTTGGAAAAACGCGCCCTGCTTCAGATCGGCCTTGGCGTACTGCGCCGACACGCCGGCGCCGAAGCTCCACTTGTCGTCCAGCTTGTAGGCGAAGGACGGGTTGAAGTCCACGGTCATGATGGAACTGGAAATGCCGTGGTTGCGGCCCACCCAGTTGTCGTCATAGCTCGCGCCGAGGCCGAAGGGCACGGTGATGCCCAGACCCAGGCGGGCGCGTTCGCTCAACTGATGCACCAGATAGGCGTTGGGGATGAATTCGGCCTTGGCGCGGCCGTTGTCGCTGCCCTGGCGCGCGGCCGGGAAACCGCCCTTGCCTTCGAACGGCGCGTCGATTTCGGCGTAGGTGAAGCCGCCCTGCACCTGAGTGCCTTCAATCAAGGTCATGCCGGCCGGGTTGTAGAAGACGGCGGACAGGTCGTCGCCCACCAGGCCGGCGCCGGCGTGGGCGCGGCCCAGGCCGGCCACGCTTTGCTCGGACAATTGGAAGCCGGCGGCCTGAGCCAGCGGCGCGGCGGCCAACAGGCCGGCCACCAGCGCGGGAATGAGGCGAACAGCGGAAGGTGCGAATGCTTTCATTTTTTTATATCTACCCCGGCGGCGGCTGCCGCCTTTGTTATTGGAAACCGAGCTTGCGTGCGAAAATATGCCATCCAAATAGATAGCGATCACACAATTTTTAGGGGGTGGAGTCTAAATACTATTTTTTAAAAAAACAAGAAGTCCGCCTTAGGCTAAAAGCATAAGACAGCCGCGCCATGCGCTGAATCAAAAGGCTGTGCTAATATTGGCGGCTCCTCATAACCCTGTTGAATAAAGCAACCATGAAACGAATGCTGAGCATGCTGGCGTTGAGCGCGCTGCCCGCCGTGGCCCTGGCCTCGCCGACAGTGGAAATGACCACGAACAAGGGCAATATCGAGATTGCGCTGGACTCGGCCAAAGCCCCCAAGACCGTGGAAAACTTCGTCGCCTACGCCAAGGCCGGCCACTACAACGGCACCGTGTTCCACCGCGTGATCGACGGCTTCATGATCCAGGGCGGCGGCTTCGACACCAAGCTGAACCAGAAGCCCACCCGCGCCGCCATCGCCAACGAGGCGAGCAACGGCCTGAAGAACGGCATAGGCACCATCGCCATGGCCCGCACCGCGGACCCGAATTCCGCCACCGCCCAGTTCTTCATCAATGTGGCCAACAACGACTTCCTCGACTATAAATCCCCGACACCCCAGGGCGCCGGCTATGCGGTGTTCGGCAAAGTGACCCGCGGCATGGACGTGGTCAACCGCATCGCCAAGACCCGCACCGGCAGCATGAACGGCATGGGCGACGTGCCGTTCGAGCCCATCGTGATCCAGAAAGTCACCATCAAGCCTTAAGCTTTTCTACAACCTCTTTCATACCGGCAGGCCCCACGCGGCCTGCCCGTCATCAAGGAAACACCATGATCAAACTGACCACCAACTTCGGCGCCATCGTGCTGGAACTGTTCGCCGACAAGGCCCCGAAAACCGCCGCCAACTTTGAAGAGTACGTAAAAAGCGGCCATTACGACGGCACCATCTTCCACCGCGTGATCAACGGTTTCATGATCCAGGGCGGCGGCTTCACCGCCGACATGTCGCAAAAGCCGACCAACGCGCCGATCGAGAACGAGGCCAATAACGGCCTGGCCAACAAGGCCTACACCGTGGCCATGGCCCGCACCATGGACCCGCACTCGGCCTCCGCCCAGTTCTTCATCAATGTGTCCGACAACGACTTCCTGGATTTCAAATCGGAAAGCGCCCAAGGCTGGGGCTACGCCGTGTTTGGCCAGGTTGTGGAAGGCCAGGACGTAGTGGACAGCATCAAGGCGGTGCGCACCGGTCGCAGCGGCCCGCATCAGGACGTGCCGGCGGAAGCCGTGGTGATCGAGAAAGCCGAAATCATTTGATTCGCCGACGCCGCGCGACGCGCGGCGCGCTTCCAGCCCGGCCGTCCGGCCGGGCTTCAACTCATCCGCACGCGACATGGCCATTCACTTCATTTCCGATCTGCACCTGGCGGACGACACTCCGGCGCTGAACCGTTTGTTTCTGGACACGCTGCAAGCCTGGCAAGGCCGGATCGACGCGCTCTACATCCTGGGCGATCTGTTCGAATACTGGGTGGGCGACGACGACGATTCGCCGTTCCTGGAAACGCCGCTGGCCGCGATGCGCGCCTTCGCCGCCGCCACGCCGCTGTACGTGATGCACGGCAACCGCGATTTCCTGCTGGGCGAGGGCTTCTGTCTGCGCAGCGGCGCGCGGCTGCTGGACGATCCAAGCTTGATCGAGGCCCATGGCCGCCGCTGCCTGCTCAGCCACGGCGACGCGCTGTGCACCGGCGACGCCGCCTATCAGCAGTTTCGAGCCGTCAGCCGCAACCCGCAGTGGCAGCGGGCGATGCTGGCGCGGCCGCTGGCGGAGCGCCACGCGATCGCGCGTCAGGCGCGCCAGCAAAGCGAGATGAGCAAACAACAGAACGGCCTGAGCGAGATTTCGGACGTCGCCGCCGACGCGGTCGAGGCGCTGCTGGCCGCCCACGACTGGCCGACGCTGATCCACGGCCATACCCACCGCCCCGCGGCCCACCGACACGGCGCCTCCGAGCGTTGGGTGATCCAGGACTGGCACGGGAACCAGGGCGGCTATCTGCGCCTGGACGATGCGGGCATCGTCAGCCTGCCGCTGAACGCCGCCTGAGAATTTGCGCAAAGTCCGCTGCGCATCGCGAGACATGAGATTGCAAATGCAAAACGCCTGCCGGATCGGCAGGCGTTTTTCACGTCAGCGCGGCTCCGCCGACAGCGGCCGCCACAGCGGCCACCAGCCCGGCCCGCAGGCCAGTTCGGCGTCCACCGTCACGCCGGGCAGCGCCAGCACGCGCCCGTCGGCGTCGCACAACAGCGGCCAGCGCTCGCGCAAGGGCGGCGCGATGCCGGACTCCTGCAGAAAGTTCTTCACCGGCTTGCGCCCCACCCCGGCCGCCAGCCGCTCGCCGCCCTCGCGCGGCCGCAGGCTCAAACCCCGCGCCAAGGCCTCCGCCGGCAGGCCGCGCGGCCGCCACTCCCAGCTCAGCGTTCCGCCCCACTCTTGCACCAGACGTTCCGCCTCAGGCTCCACCGCCCCAGCGACACGGCCGCCGGCGCCGGCAGCGCCGGCAAGGCGAACAGGCCGTCGCGATAACGGTATAACAGGCCCCGCGCCAGACTCAGCCGCGGACAGCTGGCGGCGCCGGCCTCCAGCGCCTGGCGCTGGAACTCCGCCAGCGCGTCCGGCTCCGGCACCGGCCAGGCCAGGCCGCGCAGCCAGGCCAGCAGGCATTGGCGTTGCCTGGCCGCGGACAAGCCGCGCCAGCGAGTCAGGTCCAGGCCGCCTTCGCGCCGGCAAGCGGTCAGATCCTGCGCCGCCACCTCGTCCAGCACCGCGGCGGCGTCCGCCAGCAAGCCGGCCGATCGCGTCAGATGCCGGCGATAATCCGGCAGCGCCGCCTCCAGCTGCGGCAGCAGCCGCTGACGCAGCAGATTGCGCCGCCAGCGCTCGTCCTGATTGCTCTCGTCCTCAACCCAGCTCAGGCCCTGCGCTTGAACGAACGCCTCCAGCTGCCGCCGGCGCAAACCCAGCAAGGGCCGCCACAGCCAGGGCCCGTCCGCGTCCAGCTTGCGCAAGGCCGGCATCGCCGCCAGAGCGCGCGCGCCGCCGCCGCGCAGCAATTGCAGCAGCACGGTTTCCGCCTGATCGTCCAGATGATGCGCCAAAACCACCACGCCGGCGGCGGAACGCCGATACGCCTGGTAGCGCGCCTCGCGGGCCACCGCTTCCAGACTGCCGCCGCCGCTCAGGACCAGCTTTACCCGCTCCACCCGCAAAGACGCGCCCAGCGACGCGCACAAGGCGCGACAGTGCTCGGCCCAGGCGTCGGCGTTCGGGCTCAGCCCGTGGTGCACATGCACCGCGCGGATCTCCAGCTCCGGACGGCGCTCCCGCGCGCGGCACAGCAGCGCCAGCAACGCCACCGAATCCAGGCCGCCGCTCAAGCCCACCTCAAAAGCACATTGGCCGGACAATTCGTCCGGCCAATGGCTTAACAGAGATTCGAGCGGGTCAGGCTGCGGCT
The DNA here is from genome assembly GCF_021496765.1 of Chromobacterium sp. Beijing. Lineage (NCBI taxonomy): Bacteria > Pseudomonadati > Pseudomonadota > Betaproteobacteria > Neisseriales > Chromobacteriaceae > Chromobacterium > Chromobacterium sp. Beijing. Next base: position 595,093 of record NZ_CP053750.1, on the reverse strand, counting down.
TCCTTGAAGCGGCCATAACTCATCAATCTGTCGAAACGGGTTTTCAGCAACTCGTCGATCGGCTTGCCGGTCAAGTCTTTCAACTCTTCCTGCAGCACGCGCTTCAGCGTCGCCATCATCTGAGCGTGATCGCGATGCGCGCCGCCCACCGGCTCGTTGACCACGCGGTCGATCAAGCCCAGCGTCTTCAGGCGCGGCGCGGTGATGCCCAGGGCTTCCGCGGCGTCGGACGCGCGCTCGGCGGTCTTCCACAAGATGGAGGCGCAGCCTTCCGGCGAAATCACCGAGTAGGTGGCGTATTGCAGCATATTGACGCAATCGCCCACCGCGATGGCCAGCGCGCCGCCGGAACCGCCCTCGCCGATCACCGTCACGATGACGGGCACGCGCAAACGGGTCATTTCATAGAGATTGCGGCCGATGGCCTCGGATTGGCCGCGTTCTTCCGCGCCGATGCCGGGCCAAGCGCCGGTGGTGTCCACCAAGGTGACCACCGGGATGCCGAACTTCTCGGCCAGCTTCATCAGGCGCAGGGCCTTGCGATAGCCTTCCGGATGCGGCATGCCGAAATTGCGGCGGATCTTTTCCTTGGTGTCCCGGCCCTTCTGCTGGCCGATGACCATCACCGACTGGCCGTTGAAACGGGCCAGACCGCCCACGATGGCGGCGTCGTCGGCAAACGCGCGGTCGCCGTGCAGCTCTTCGAAGTCGGTGAAAATACTCTCTATATAGTCGAGCGCGTAGGGGCGCTGCGGATGGCGCGCCACCAAGGCGATTTGAGACGGCGTCAGCTTGGCGTAGAGGGACTTGGTCAAGTCCTGGCTCTTCTTCTGCAGGCGCGCGATCTCCTCGGAGATGTCCAGCACGGAATCGTCCTGAACATAGCGAAGTTCTTCTATTTTGTTCTCGAGCTCGGCAATAGGCTGCTCAAAATCGAGAAAGGTCGGCTTCATTCGTAACGTCATCCGATAAATAGCTAATGGCGGCATGATACCTTAGCGGCAAAGTCGGCGTCACCTTTCTGTCTGACAAAAACATTAAATTTTGGAGCATTTATTCGAAATTGCCGCCGGTTGCAAAAATTTGCGGGTAGACCACTTGCGCAAGCTTAAACCCTGTGTTTTAATTCGCCTCCTCGCTGAAACGCAAACGCAGCAGCGAAAAGGATTCAGGGCGTTTAGCTCAGTTGGTAGAGCGTCTGCCTTACAAGCAGAATGTCGGCGGTTCGACTCCGTCAACGCCCACCAAAGTTTTGCGGTTGGAGTGGTAGTTCAGTTGGTTAGAATACCGGCCTGTCACGCCGGGGGTCGCGGGTTCGAGTCCCGTCCACTCCGCCAACAGCATTGAAAGCAGTACCCGGATTCGGGCGTTTAGCTCAGTTGGTAGAGCGTCTGCCTTACAAGCAGAATGTCGGCGGTTCGACTCCGTCAACGCCCACCAAGTTTCGGTTGGAGTGGTAGTTCAGTTGGTTAGAATACCGGCCTGTCACGCCGGGGGTCGCGGGTTCGAGTCCCGTCCACTCCGCCAACAGCATTAAAGCAGTACCCGGATTCGGGCGTTTAGCTCAGTTGGTAGAGCGTCTGCCTTACAAGCAGAATGTCGGCGGTTCGACTCCGTCAACGCCCACCAAAGTTTTGCGGTTGGAGTGGTAGTTCAGTTGGTTAGAATACCGGCCTGTCACGCCGGGGGTCGCGGGTTCGAGTCCCGTCCACTCCGCCAACAGTATTGAAGCAGTACCCGGATTCGGGCGTTTAGCTCAGTTGGTAGAGCGTCTGCCTTACAAGCAGAATGTCGGCGGTTCGACTCCGTCAACGCCCACCAAGTTTCGGTTGGAGTGGTAGTTCAGTTGGTTAGAATACCGGCCTGTCACGCCGGGGGTCGCGGGTTCGAGTCCCGTCCACTCCGCCAACAGTATTGAAAGCAGTACCCGGATTCGGGCGTTTAGCTCAGTTGGTAGAGCGTCTGCCTTACAAGCAGAATGTCGGCGGTTCGACTCCGTCAACGCCCACCAAGTTTCGGTTGGAGTGGTAGTTCAGTTGGTTAGAATACCGGCCTGTCACGCCGGGGGTCGCGGGTTCGAGTCCCGTCCACTCCGCCAACAGCATTGCATAGCAGTATCCGGAAACGGAGCAACGGTTTCGGGCGGTTAGTCTCAGTTGGTAGAGCACTGCCTTCACACGGCAGGGGTCGCTGGTTCGAGTCCAGTACCGCCCACCATTTGCTGGAGTGGTAGTTCAGTTGGTTAGAATACCGGCCTGTCACGCCGGGGGTCGCGGGTTCGAGTCCCGTCCACTCCGCCAAGCATTGCAAAAAAGCAGCCTTTAGGCTGCTTTTTTGCATTTTGCGTCGCATATTTCAAGCAAGCATTCGCATATCGCCCAACTTAGGACAAACAACTACCATTCTATTGCTTATCAGCTTGCAATGCGCCTGGGCTGCGGTGATACTTTTGGTTGACTTTCTGCATTCCATATAAAGAGATTCAACTATGCGCAATTTAATCCTGGCGGCTGGCTGCTTCGCCAGCACACTGGCCCTGGCGGGCGATCCCGCCGACAAGGCCATCTGGGAATATACGGTCAAAAACGGCGACAATCTGTGGTCGCTGGCGGCCGAGCATCTGTCGTCTCCCGCTTATGTGCCGAAGCTGCAAGCCAGAAATCGCATCGCCAACCCCTATCGGCTGATCCCCGGCAGCATCCTGCGGGTCCCCTACCCCTGGATCCGACAGGCGCAATCCGACGCCACCCTGGAGGACATGGCCGGCGAATCCGCCGCGGCCGACGCCAAGGGCAAGCCGCTGGATCTGGCGGTGGGCAAGAAATACCCCAAAGGCACCCGCTTCACGACCGGCAACGACGCCATGATCAAATTGCGCTTCGTCGACGGCTCCTCGCTGGTGATCAACGCCAATACCGATCTGAGCCTGCAAACCCAGGTCTATTACCCCAGCACCGGGGCGATCCAGTCCCAGATCAAGCTGAACAACGGCAGCACCGGCAATTCGGTGATTCCCAACATCCTGATGCCCAGCCGCTACGAGATCCGCACCCCGTCGGCGGTCACCACCGTGCGCGGCACGGAGTTCCGCGTCAACGCCGCCGGCGGCGAAGACACCTTGGCGGAAGTGCTCAAAGGCAGCGTGGAGGTCAAGGGCCGTCGCAGCAAGGTGGACGTGCCCGCCGGTTTCGGCACCTTGTCCAGCCGTAAAAGCGGGCCAAGCAAGCCGGAAGAACTGCCGCCGCCGCCGGACCTGTCCACCGTGGCGGACAATAGCCAGTTCAACCCGCCGCCGCTGGAGTGGCAGCGCGACGAACGCGCCGCCTCCTACCGCGTGACCTTGAGCGGCAAGAAGCGCTTGGCCGAGCGCCAGTTGCAGGCGCCGCGTTACTATCCGCGCCTGCCGGGCAACGGCGACTACGTGCTGCACGTCCGCGCCAAGAACCGCTCCGGCCTGGAAGGCTACGACAGCACGCGCAGCTTCAAACTGCAAGCCTACCCGCTGCCGCCGCTGTTGTTCACCCATGCGGACGGCGTCCAGCTGCGCGGCAAATCCCTGACCTTGCGGGTGGACGCCAGCGCGGAACGCCCGCTGCGGCTGCAGATTTCGCGCCAGCCGGATTTCGCCCAGCCGCTGCTGGAACAGAGCGTGGCCGAGGCCGAGTTCAAAACCGAGTTGCCGGAATCCGGCGTCTGGTACTGGAGGCTGGCGCGGCTGGACGCGCAAGGCCGGCCGGGTCCTTTCTCCGCCGCGCAAAAAGTGGAGACCAAGGGCTGGCTCAGCCGCCTGGACAAAACCACCCCGGTGCTGGCGGCCCGCCCCTATCCCGTCGCCCGCGCGCGCTACACCCTGACGCTGACCGCGGCCCAGGCCGCCAACGCGCAGCCGTTCTCGCTGAGCAGCGATAAGCCGCAATGGGAACTGAAGGCGCTGGAAGCCTTGCCGGCCGGGCAATACAAGGCAAGCGTCAAGATCGAGGGAGAACACGGCTACTTGGCGACGGAAGAGCAAGAAATGCTCACTCTTCCCGGAAAACTTCCCTAGAATGGCAACATGCTAACTTACTATCGCGACAAGATTCTGCGCTTGTTGCCTTTTTTGCTGGCCTTGCTGGCGGCTCTGCTGACCCTCTCCGGCCTGTTGCTGCGGCTGGACTTCTGGCTGTACGACGGGCTGATCCGGATCAAGTCCAACCATAACCAGACCAGCGACATCGTCGTCGTCGCGGTGGACGAGCGCAGCCTGTCGGAGCTGGGCCGCTGGCCCTGGCCGCGCGAATTCCACGCCCAGCTGGTGGACAAGCTGGCGCAGGCCAAGGCCGTGGGCCTGGACATCGTGTTGGCCGAGCCCTCGCACAATATGCCGGAGTCGGATCAGGCGCTGGCGGACGCCATCCGCCGCAACGGCAAAGTCATCAGTCCGGTGTTTCCGGAAATGCAGGACAACCGCCTGACCGAGACCCGGCCCCTGCCCGCCATCGCCGCCGCCAGCGCCGGTCTGGGGCACACCGACTACGAATTGGACAGCGACGGCGTGATCCGCCGCGTCTATCTGAAAGCGGGCCTGGGCTCGCCCCACCACCCCAATTTCGCGCAGGCGGTGCTGGATCTGGCCAATGGCCAGCGCCAGTCCGAACAGCAGAAAATGGCGATGCCGCACGGCAAGCCGGGCAGCTGGCTGCGCGAAGACCCGGTGATGGTGCCCTATCTGTCCGGCCCGCCGCCGTTCCAGCAAGTGTCCTATATCGACGCGCTCAATCAACTGCCTCCCGCCTTCTTCGCCGGCAAGATCGTGCTGGTGGGCGCCACCGCCACCGGCCTGGGCGATATCCACGCCACGCCGCTGTCGGCCAACAACCGCGGCATGCCCGGCGTGGAAATCAACGCCTTCCTGCTTCATGGGCTGCAACAGGACAACACGCCGGTGCCGCTGCCGCTGGGATGGAAAGCCGTCATCAACGCGCTGGCCATCTTGCTGCTGGACCTGCTGCTCAGCCGCTACAAGCACCGCCAGGGCATTCTGCCGGCCTATCTGCTGGCCTCCTGTGGCGTGCTGGTGCTCAGCGTCCTGCTGCTGACGCTGGCCTCGGTGTTCTGGAGCGGCGTCACCACCGCCATCCTGCTGTGGCTGGCCGGCAGCGTCCGCTTCGTGTCGCGGCAATCCAAGCTTTTGCTGCAGGCCAATACCGACGGCCTCACCGGGCTCTACAACCGCCGGCACTTCGACGAAATCCTGGCGCCGACGCTGGACAAGCACCGCGCCGCCGGCAAGACGCTGGCGCTGCTGATCCTGGACGTGGACAACTTCAAAGGCTACAACGACCACTACGGCCATTACGCCGGCGATCTGATCCTGCAAAGGCTGGCGCAAGAGCTGAACGCCTACTTCAGCCCCCGTCGCCACATCGTGGCGCGGCTGGGCGGCGAAGAGTTCGGCGTGCTGCTGGAAGAATGCGGGCAGGACCAGGCGGTGGCCGCGGCGGAAGGCTTCCGCGCCCGGCTGGAAGAACTGGAGCTGGCGCATTTGAAGAGCCCCTTGCGCAAAGTCACCTGCAGCATAGGCGTCGCCGCCCGGGTGCCGGAAACGGACGACAACGGCCGCACCTTCTACGAAGACGCCGACAGCGCGCTCTACATCGCCAAGCGCTCCGGCCGCAACGCGGTCAGCCCCGCCCCCGCCACCTTGACGCCCCAACACCAGCGCTGACCCCGCTCCGACGGCCTCGCCCCGCCATGCCCGCGGCCTATGCGCCCTCCTAGAATACGTAACGGCCGGACAGGTACAACATCCTCCCCCATAAATCGGTGGCGGGGCCGGAGTAAGCGGCCGCCCCGCCGCTGAAGCCGGCGCCGGTGGCGTAGCTGGGCATCCGGTTGCCCAGATTGCGTATGCCGCCGCTGACGCTGAAGCCCTTGCTCGGCTTCAGGCCGACACTGAGATCCAGCGCGGTGTAGGACCCCACCCTCTCCTTCACGTCCCCGGCATTGCGGTACAGCTGGGAGTACAGGTTCTTGAAAGACGCGTAGCTGCGCGCCGTCAGCCCCACAGAATAGCCGCCCCGGCTGTAACTCACTTCAAAGACGTTTTTCCAGCGCGGCTGCGCGCCGTAGTCGGCGTACTCCAGCATCGGATCGGTCTCGGTCTGCGATTCCCGGTAGCTGAAGATGCGGCTTTGCGCGTTGCGGAACTTGAGCTTGCCGTAAGCGCCCAGCGACCAGTCGTACTGCACATCGATGTCGACGCCGGAAGTCCGGGTCTTGCCGATATTCATGTACGGCGCGGAAATGTAGTCGATGTCCCCCTTACGCCGGGAAGATCGGCGGGCTTGCGCACCACGAAGCCTGGAAAACGGTCCGGATTGTCCAGCACGTATTGCGGGTCCAGCGACTGCACGGTGTTGGACACCTCGATCCGGTACCAGTCCACGGTGGCCGACAGCGCCGGAGTCGGCTGCAGCACCAGGCCCAGCGCGTAGTTCCGCGACTCCTCCGGATTCAGCCCCGCGTTGCCGCCGCTGCGCAGCTGATTGCTGGCCAGGCTGCAGCGTTCGCGGGCGATGCCGCGGTCGGCGCACTGCGCGTAGTCGTACACCGAAGTGTAGGCCTGGCGCGACGCGTACAGCTGAGGCAGCGTCGGCGCCTTGAAACCGGTGGTGACGGAGCCGCGCAGCATCGCCGGCTCCCAGGGCGGAAGGAAAAAGCCAGCTTGGGGTTGAAGGTGTCGCCGAAATCGTTGTAGCGGTCGGCGCGCACCGCCAGCTGGACCTCCAGATTCTTCAACACCGGCAAATTGACTTCGCTGAAAGCGGACAGCACCGAGCGGCTGGCCCGCAGACTTTGCTGGACGGCGAAATTCATGATCTTGCCGGTTTGCAGCAGCGGGTCCGGCTGCGCGTCTATCGATTCATGCGACCACTGCAGACCGGCGGCGAAGCCGGCGGGGCCGGCCGGCAGCCTGAACCACTCATCATTGCTGGCCTTGAATTCAAACGCCGACAAACGCGACGAGGACGTGTTGGCGATGGTGGCCAGATACGGCCGCAGCGCGGCGGCGTCGTTCTGCTGCGAAAACGGGTTATAGAGCGGCCCGCCGTCGGCGCCGTTCCGCAACATGGCGAGGAAAGCGTCGTTCAACACCACATTGTTCTGCCTCGCCTCCACCTTGTTCAAACCCAGGTTCAGCGAGCTCTCCAGATCCCAGTCGCGCCACAAGGCGCGTCCGCCCAGCACCGCGCGATACGTGTCGCTGGTGATCTCGTTGAGCCGCCGGCCGTTCTCCGACAGATTGCGGGTGATTTGCAGATTGTCGGTGGGTTTGAAGTCCGGATACACCGACGCCAGGCCGCCGTCCCGCGGATAAATCGCCCAATTGGGCGACACAATGGTCTGCACAAAGGAATAAGCGCCGTCCAGCGGCGTCTCGGTGCGGTTCAGTCCCAGTTCGGCGAAGAACTCCGCGTCGCCGCTCAAACGCCGGGTGTAATGGGCCATCAAGCCGTAACGACTGGTGCGCGGCGCTAACTGAGCGCCCATCTCATCCACGTCGGACACGCACAGCGCGGCTCCGCTGGGCCGGGTGGTCAGCCGCCACGGCGGGCAGCCGGGCAAGGGCTTGGCCAGCGCGTTGCTTCTGTCGGCGTTGGGCGTGCGGTCGTTCCAATAGCCCCATTGCGCGCCACTGCGCAGATCCGGCCCGCCCTGAAAACGGTAATCGTTGCTGCGGGTGGCGTCGTGGTTGCGGCTAAACACCGGCTCGCGGTGGTAAACGTCGAAAGACAGCAGCAGGTTCTGGCCGTCCTGTTCCAGATCCCCGAAGCCGCCGCTCAGATTCAGCCCCTGCTCGATGCCGTCTCCATCCAGATTGCCGCCGCCGCGCAGCGCCGCCTCGGCGCCCCGGAAGTTGCGCCGGGTCTTGAAGTTGATCACGCCGGCCACCGCGTCGGAGCCGTAAATGGCCGATGCGCCGTCCCGCAGAATCTCCACCGATTCAATCACCGACAGCGGCAAGGTGTTCAGATCGACAAAGGCGTCGGTGCCGCTGATGAACATCGCGTAATTGGGCAAGCGACGGCCGTTCAGCAAGACCAGCACGTACTTGGAGCTCATGCCGCGCAGGCCGGCGGTGGCCGCGCCGGCGGCAAAGCTGTTGGAGTTGGTACCGGCCAGCAGGCTGCCCACCGACGGCAGCCGGTCCAGCAACTGGATCACGGTGGACGCGCCGGTCTTGTCGATATCCTCTTTCTTGATCACCTCCACCGCCAAAGCCTTTTCCTTGCCGATGCGCTTGATATTGGAGCCGGTCACCGTCACCCGCTCCAGCGGGACGGCCTCCTCCGCCCAAGCGCCCATGCCCAAGCCCATGCCCGCCGCGGCAACCGCCAGATAGCTGCGTTTCATCTCCTTACCCCCTTGTAGTGCGCTCGCCGGTCGCGGCGCGCGCCCCTAAGCTGCCGCAGCGGGCGCTACAAAGAGATTGGCGGTAGTCGCCGGCCCCCTTCCCAAGGCTGGAAGAACGCACACCCATTTAAAATCAACATCTTAAATAAATTTCAGCTGTGGCGATAAAAGCACAGGCGCGGCTGCCCGCCGCGCGGTTTCCGATGCCGGCATTATTATTTACATCTTAAGCATGCAATAAGATCATGGCCCAAAGAAAAAAGCCGCCCAAGGCGGCCTTCGCTGCGCGGCAATCCGGCGTCAGGCGGACTTGCGCGCCATCAACCAGCCGGCGAAGCCGATCACGCCGACGAAGAAGACCGCCACCCAGAACGGCATCGCCATTCCCAGGAAGGTCCACTCCACGGTGGCGCACTCGCCGCTGCCTTTGAACACCTTGGAAATCACCTCCGTCAACGGCGAGGACTCCATCAGGAACTCCAGGCCGGGACCGCAGGCCGGAACCTGGTCCGCCGGCAGATGTTGCAGCCACAATTGGCGCAGCGACACCGACAGGCCCGCCAAGGCGGCCAGAATCGTCAAACCGCCCCAGGCCCTGGCGCCGCAACGGCCTGGATTGACCAGCGCCGCCAGCAAGGCGATCACGCCCGCGGCGATCACGCCGATGCGCTGGAAAATGCACAGCGGGCACGGCTCCAGGCCCAGCTGGTATTGCGCGAACAATGCAAAACCCATCGCGCCGGCGCAGGCGGCGGCGATCAGCAGAAAACCTTGTCGGTTGCTCAAGCCCATATCTTCCTCAATGTTTGGCGGTATTACGTCATGGCGCATGATTGTGCCATACAACATGGAGGAGTCAGAACCGCCCCGCGGCTTAAAGTTCCAGAAAGCGGCGTATCGCCTCTTTCTGATGCAAGGCGTCCTTATAGCCCAGCGTGATCAGCTCGCGGGTGTAGCCCGGCTCGAACAATAGATAAGTGGCCAGGGCCGTGCCGCGGTGACGGGTGGCGCCGGTACCCTTCAGCAGGAAGCGCAGCAAGGGCGGAAACAGCCGGGTGTGCTTGTAGGCGATGCCCTCCAGCGATTTGCTGGGGTTGAGCATGAAGATGTCCACCTTGCGCAACTGGGTCTGCCGCGCCAGGTCCTCATGGCTTTGCAGCAGCGACACGGTGTGATTGACCCGGGTCAGCCGTTCCATGTCCACCGACATGCTGTCTATGAACACGCTATTGAGCAGATGGCCGAAAATCTGCGCCGGCGACGGATAGAAACCGCTGTGGCGGCGTTCTATGGTGTCCGGCCGCTTGCTGGCCAGGCCGACGACAAACAGCTTTTCCGCGCCCAGGTGCAAGGCCGGCGACAAGGGGGACAGCTGCCGCACCGCGCCGTCGCAGTAAAACTTCTCGCCCAGGCAGACCGAGGGGAAAATCAGCGGAATGGCCGAGGTGGCCATCATGTGTTCGATATTGATGCGTTCGCGCAGCCCCAGCCGCTGATAGCGCTCCCACTCCTCCAGGCTGTCCGCGCCCTGGAAAAAAGTGACCGACATCCCGGTGGTGTAGCAAGAAGCCGTCAGCGCCAGCGCCTTGAGCGCGCCGTGACGCACGGAATGGTCTATGCCCTCGAACACCATCACCTTGGTCAGCAGCTCGCGCAGCGGGGCGTTGTCCAGAAAGCTCTTGGGATTGCGCCACAGACGGCCGCCGGACAGGATGGACAGGCCGAAGTGCAGAAAAGTCTTCAGAAAATAGCCGGAACTGGCGTCGTAGACATCCTGGATGTGCAATTGCTTCCACATCTGCGCCAGCGTGGACACCGCCAGATGGAAATTACCGGCGCCGGAGGCCAGCGCCACCGCATTGATCGCCCCCGCGGACGTGCCGCAAATAATGGGAAAGGGATTGACGCGCGCATCCGGCAGCAGCCGGGCAATTCCCAGCAACACCCCCACCTGGTACGCCGCGCGCGCGCCGCCGCCCGACAAGACCAGCCCGATATCGGATTGCCTCCCCATCCCGCACCTCGCGTGGCTATATTGGCGGCGGATCGGCATGCCCGACGCCGCACGGCTTCTTGTTCTATTTAGACATAGTCAAACGCCGCGGCCAGCGCCAACTTCGCGCGGAGGAAATCGGCCGTACAGGCTCAATAAGCAGCCGCCGTCTGCATGGCCCATAAATGCGCGCCCACCAGCGCGCGCCACGGCGCGAAGCCTTGCAGCCATTGCTCGGTTTCGCGCGGCGACACCGCCTCGGCCCGCTCCAGCAAGCGCTGCAGGCCGCGCCGAACCGCCACGTCCCCGTGCAAGGAGCCGTCCAGCCAGCCATAGCCGCGCAACAGCGCGTAGCTGACCGTCCACGGGCCGATGCCGGGCAAGGCCAGCAAGCGCGCGGCGATCTCCTCCGGCGCGCCGCCGTCCAGCCAGCCCTGCAAGGGCAAGCCGCCGTCGGCCGTCTGCCGGCTCAGTTCCAGCAAGGTCCGGGTCTTGGCGCGGGAGAAGCCGGCCTGGCCCAGTTGGTCCGCCTCCAGCTCCGCCAATTGCTCCGGCGACGGATGGCACAGCAGACCGCCGCTGTGGCGCTTGCCGACCAACTGCATCAGCCGACGCCGCAGCGAGATGGCGGCGTGGACGCTGATCTGCTGACCGGTGACGGCCCAGACCAGCGCCTCGAACGGCGTGGTGGTCTGCGGCACGCGCAAGCCGGGACGCGTGGCGATCAGGCCGGCCAGCTGCGGATGGCCGCGATGCGCGCGCTCGAAATCCGCCACCGGCTGCGCCAAGCCCAGCATGCGGCGCGCCATGGCGGTCAAGGCCGCCGCGTCGCCGGCCTGAGGCGAAACGTCCGCGTCCAGCCCCACCCGCACCGCGTCCGCGGCGAACGTCATGCTCAGACAGGCCGGCTCGCCGCGCCACAGCAAGCCCTTGCTCAGGCTCAGCGCCGTCACCCGCTCGGACAGCTCCTGAGCGTCGCGGCGGTGGAAGGCCATGAAGTCGTCCCGGCGAAAATCCGCGGGCAAAGACAGGGATAAAGACAGCGAAACGAAATCGGCCGGTTCAGCCATGGATCAGCGCGCCTTGCGAAAAGTCAGATTGATGCGGCGGCGCCCCAGCAAAGGATGTTCACCCTCCGCCACCGGCAGCACCCCGTGGAAACGCATGCGGTCCGGCCCGCCCCACACCAGCACGTCGCCATGGCGCAACTCGATGCGGCCGGGACGCTCGGCGCGGCGGAAACCACCGAACAGGAAGATCGCCGGCAGACCCAGCGACACGGACACGATGGGCGCGCCGAAATCGCGCTCGTCCTTGTCCTGGTGCAAGGACATCTTGGCGCCCGGCGCATAGCAGTTGATCAGGCAGGCATCCGGCGCGAAATCCGGGAAGCCGGCCTCGGCGGCGGCCTGTTCGGCCAAGACGCGCAACAAGGCCGGCATCGCCGGCCACGGCTGGCCGCTGACGGGATCGCGCTCGGCGTAGCGGTAGCCGCGCGCGTCGGATACCCAGCCGCAAGCGCCGCAGCTGGAAGTGGCCACCGACATCGCCCGCCCTCCCGGCGTCTGCATGCCGCGCGGCGGCGCTTGCCGCAGCACGGCTTCCACTTCCGCCAGCAGCGCCGCGTCGATGTCGCTGGCGCGGCGGTGCAATAAGGCGGCGCCGGGCGACAGGCGCTCCAGCCAGCCGCCCTCTTCCGGCGCGAACAGATCCGCCATCGCCGGCCTCAGGCCTCAAGCTTCGCCGGCCACCATCATGCTGCGCAACAGCACCGAGCCCATCTGTCGGCCGCCGCGCTCCAGCACGTCGTTGCCCACCGCGTCGATCTGCATGAACATCTCGCGCAGATTGCCGGCGATGGTGATTTCCTCCACCGGGTGCACGATCACGCCGCGCTCCACCCAGAAGCCGGCCGCGCCGCGCGAGTAATCGCCGGTGACGGTGTTGACGCCCTGGCCCAGCAGCTCGGTCACCAGCAGGCCGGTGCCCATGGCCTGCAGCAACTCCTCCAGGCTTTCGCCGGTGGAATGCACGACCAGATTATGCGCGCCGCCGGCGTTGCCGGTGGTCTGCATGCCCAGCTTGCGCGCCGAATAGCTGCCCAGCATATAACCCTGCAGCACGCCCTTGTCCACCAGACGGCGCGCCACCGTGGCCACGCCCTCGTTGTCGAAGGCGCCGCTGGCCATGCCGCGCAGCAAGAAGGGATCTTCGTCCACGGTGATGTTGGCCGACATCACCGGCTTGCCCAGAGAATCCAGCAGGAAGGACGATTTGCGGTACAGGCTGCCGCCGCTGATGGCGGCCACCAGATGGCTGAGCAGCGAGGCGGCGATCGGCGCTTCGAACACCACCGGATACTGGCCGGTCTTCACCTTGCGCGCGCCCAGCCGCCGCGCCGCGCGCTGGCCGGCCTTGGCGCCGATGGCCTCCGGCGCGTCCAGATCCTCGCGCCGCCGCGCCGACGAATACCAGTAATCGCGCTGCATCGCGCCGCCGTCCTCGGCCACCACCGCCGCGGAAATGCTGTGGCGGCTGCTGGCGTAGCCGCCGATGAAGCCGTGGCTGTTGGCGTAGGCGAAATGGCTGGACTGCGAGGACGCGGTGCCACCCTCGGAATTGCGGATGCGCGGATCGGCCGCCAACGCGGCGGCCTCGCAGGCTTTGGCCAGCTCGATGGCTTCCTCCACCCGCAGCGCCCACGGGTGGTACAAGCTGAGATCGGGAAACTCGGTGGCCATCAATTGGGAATCGGCCAGGCCGGCGCAAGGGTCCTCGGCGGTGTAGCGCGCGATGTCCCGCGCCGCGCGCACGGTGTCCGCCAAAGCCTCTTCGGAAAAATCGGAGGTGCTGGCATGGCCTTTTTTCTGCCCCAGGTAGACGGTCACGCCCACGCCCTTGTCCTGGTTGTACTCGATGGTTTCCACCTCGGACAGGCGCACGCTCACCGTCTGGCCCAGGCCTTCGGAAACGTCGGCCTCGGCGGCGCTGGCGCCCTCGGCCTTGGCCAGTTCGATCACGCGGGAGGCGATGTCCTCCAGCGCGGCTTGGCTGAAACTGAATGTTTTGTCTGCCATAGTGTCTTTCGCAATGGTCGAAACGGCCGGAGGCCTTTTCCGGTATCATACCAGCCTTGAGAAAACCGATTGAGAATTGCCAACGATGACCCATTACCAGAACGACAGCCCGGACGACGGCTACGTCAGCAAATCCCAGCGCAAGCGCGATATGGATGCGCTGCAGGACCTGGGCCGCGAACTGGTGGAGCTGTCCAAGGACACGCTGAAAAAAATGCAGCTGCCGGAAGACTTGCTCACCGCTATTCTGGACTATAAACGCTTTACCGCGCACGGCGCGCTTCGCCGCCAGCTGCAATACATCGGCAAGCTGATGCGCGACGTGGACCCGGAACCGATCCAGCAATACCTGCAAATTCTCAAGGGCGAATCGTCCGAGCACATCGCCTGGCAGCACCTGCTGGAGCGCTGGCGCGAACGGCTGATGGAAGACGACAAGATGCTGGCCAACTTCGTCACCGACTTCCCGGCCGCCGATCCGCAACAGCTGCGCACGCTGATCCGCAACGCGCGCAAGGAAAAACAGGACAACAAACCGCCCAAGTCCTTCCGCCTGCTCTATCAGGCCGTCAAGGACGTGATCCCGGAACCGGGCAAGCCGCGCCTGCATCAGCAGGACCAAGAGGACGACGAGTGATGCTGAAAGTAGGCCTGGTCTCGATCTCCGACCGCGCCAGCAGCGGCGTGTACGAGGACAAGGGCATCCCGGCGCTGCGGGACTGGCTGGCCGCCGCGCTGGCCAGCCCCTTCGCCATCGTCTCCCGGCTGATCCCGGACGAGCAGCCGCAAATCGAAGCCGCGCTCAAGGCGCTGGTGGACGAGGAAGGCTGCCAGTTGGTGCTGACCACCGGCGGCACCGGCCCGGCGGCGCGCGACGTCACGCCGGAAGCCACGCTCGCGGTGGCGGACCGCGAAATGCCCGGCTTCGGCGAGCAGATGCGCCAGATCAGCCTGCGCTTCGTGCCCACCGCCATCCTGTCCCGCCAGGTGGGCGCGATCCGCAAGCAGGCGCTGATCCTCAACCTGCCCGGCCAACCCAAGGCGATCAAGGAAACGCTGGAAGGCCTGCGCGGCGCCGACGGCCAGGTGGAAGTGCCCGGCATTTTCGCCGCCGTGCCCTATTGCATAGACTTGCTGGACGGCCCCTATATCGAAACCCATGAGACGGTGGTCAAGGCCTTCCGCCCCAAATCGGCGCAGAAAAAGCCGGACTGAGCCATGGCTTACCAGTCTCCCGCCTGGCTGCGCGGCGGCCACGCCCAAACCATCTGGCCGGCGCTGGCGATCAAGACCCGCCGCCCCGACTACCGCCGCGAACTGTGGGACACGCCGGACGGCGCGCGCATCGCGCTGGACTTTGTGCCCGGACGGCCCGGCGCGCCGCTGGTGGTGCTGTTTCACGGCCTGGAAGGCAGCAGCGACAGCCACTACGCGCGCGCGCTGATGCAAGCGGTGCAGCGGCGCGGCTGGAACGGCGTGGTGCCGCATTTTCGCGGCTGCGGCGGCGTGGACAATCCCTTGCCGCGCGCCTATCACGCCGGCGACGGCGCCGAGGTGCGCTGGATTCTGAGCCGGCTGGCGCAACGCTTCCCCGTTTTGGCCGCCGCCGCGGTGTCTCTGGGCGGCAGCATGCTGCTCAACTATCTGGCGGACGAAGGCGCGCAGGCGCTGCCGCGCGCGGCGGCGGCGGTGTCCGCGCCGCTGGACCTGGTGGCGGCCAGCACCCGGCTGGACCGCGGCCTGGGCAAACTGCTGTACACCCGCATGTTCATGGGCACGCTCAAGCCCAAGGCCTTGGAATCGCTGCAGCGCCATCCCGGCCTGTTCGACGGCGGCAAGCTCAGCCGCGCGCGCACCTTCATCGAGTTCGACGACCTGGTCACCGCGCCCATCCACGGCTTCGGCACCGCGCTCAATTACTGGCGCAGCGCCAGCGCCAAACCGCGGCTGGGCCAGATCGCCCGCCCCACCCTGGTGCTGAACGCGCGCAACGACCCCTTCCTGCCGGAACAGGCGCTGCCGCGCCAGACCGACGTGGCCGCCAGCGTCACCTTGGAGTTCCCCCGCCACGGCGGCCACGTAGGCTTCGCCTCCGGCGCCTTCCCCGGCACGCTGGACTGGCTGCCGTCACGCTTGCTGGAATTCTTCGAACCGCATCTGGATTGACTGCGCGGCGCTTTCTGCGCATCTTGACGGCATCCCACCCTCAAGCGAAAGCGCCGCATGGCTTCCGACACCGTCAAGACCTCCGTCCTGCGCAAGACTTATCTGCGCATTCTCGCTCCGCTGTTCATCGCCTCGGTTCTGGCCTTTCTTGACCGGGTCAACGTCAGTTACGCCGCCCTGACCATGAACGCCGACCTCGGCTTCAACGCCAAGGTCTACGGCCTGGCCGCCGGCATCTTCTTCGCCGGCTACGTCCTGTTCGAAGTGCCCGGCGCCATCCTGGCCGAGCGTTGGAGCCCCAGCCGCTGGATCGCCCGCATCCTGTTCTCCTGGGGCGCGGTCAGCATGCTGCTGGGCCTGGTGCAGAACGAGTGGCAGTTCTATGTCCTGCGCTTCTTGCTGGGCGTGTGCGAGGCCAGCTTCTACCCGGTGATCTACGCCTCGGTGATCCCGCGCTGGTTCGTCGCGGACACCCGCGCCCGCGCCATTTCCATCACCCTGTGTTCGCTGCTGGTCTCCGCCATCGTCGGCGCGCCGCTGGCCGGCTGGATGGTGGGCCTGCAGCCCTTCGGCCTCAAGGGCTGGCAAAGCCTGTTCCTGCTGGAAGGCGGCGTCACCGTGCTTTACGGCTTCGCCATACTGCTGTGGCTGCGGGACGATCCGGCCCAGGCCGCCTGGCTGAGCGCGGAGGAAAAGCGCTATCTGATCGATACGCTGAAGGCGGAAGCGGCCGCCACGCGTGAACAACAGCCGGCCACGCTGCGCCAGGCGCTGGCGCAGCCGGCGGTGTTGCGGCTGTGCCTGATCTATTTTCTATGGATTACCGGTTTCTGGGGCTTTAGTTTCTGGATGCCCACGGTGATCAAGAACGCCTCCGGCTGGTCGCCGCTGGCCATCGGCCTCGCCTCCGCCGTGCCCATGCTGGCGGCGCTGGCCGCCATGCTGTGGCTGGGCCACTCCTCGTCCCGCCGCGGGGAAAAGCGCTGGCATGTGGCGCTGCCGCTCTTGCTCGCCGCCGCCGGCTTCCTGATCGGCGCTTTGAGCGACAGTATCGCCGTGGCGCTGCTCTCGGTCACCGTCGTCGCCATCGGCGTCTACAGCCCGATGGGCGTGTGGTGGTCCATCCCCACCACGTTTCTGACCGGCACGCTGGCGGCGGGCGCCATCGGCCTGATCAACTCCGTGGGCAATGTCGGCGGCTTCATCGGCCCTTACGCGCTGGGCTTGATCGAAGCCGCCACCGGCAGCCACACCCTGGCTTACTTCTGGCTCAGCGGCTCGCTGCTGCTCAGCGCGCTCTTGGTGCTGGGCTTGAAGCCGCAAGCGCAAACAGCGGACAATTCCAGCCAAGCCGCCGCTTCCGGCGGACGATAGGAAGAACCATGCCGACACGAATCTTCGTCCTCGCTCTCTGCGCTTTTCTGCTCTCCGCTTGCGCCGGCATGGCCGAGCGCCTGCGCGGCTCCCTGGAACCGCCGGCCGAGCGCGGCTACGCCATCCTGTCGCTGACCGGCAAATCCGCCAATCCGGACAGCGCGACGCTGGGGCTGAACATCGCCAACGCCGCCGGCCGCGTCGTGGCGGCCGACAGCGCCAGCCTGCTGACCGACACCGTGTTCGGCGAGCAGGGCAAGTCCATGGCCGAGGGCAAACTGATGCTGTTCACGCTGGAGCCGGGCCAGTATCGGGTAGAGCAAGTCTGGGCCAACTGGCTGGAGGACGGGGCCTGGGGCGTCAGCCGCAAGATGCGCAGCTTCCGCCTGGCCGCGCCGTTTGAGCTGAAGCGCGGCGAGACGGTTTATCTGGGCAATGTGGACGTGGACATGAGCTTCTTGCCGGAAGCGCGGTTGCGCGACGAATCCGAGCGCGATCTCGCCCATATCCGCCGCATCTGGAAGATCAAGGACGTGTCCGGCATCCAGTTGCAACCGCTGGGGCAAGCACGGCTCTGAGCTTCCGTTCAAACCCTCGAAGCCAGCTCAAAACCCGGCATGGCCGCCGAGAAAGCGAAAGGCTCATACTATGTATGAGCCTTTCTTAAGCCACACTCACCGTATTATGCCCGTCCGCGCACGGTAGATCGCGAGCCGGTTCCGAACCCGCTCACTTCTGCCACAGCTTGGCCAGATAGGCCGGCTTCACCGTCGCCGCCGCGAGCGGTACGGCTTCCAGCACCCGGTAGGCGTTCTGTCGGGTGTCGCGCAGCAGCGCGTCCGCGTACGGTGCGCCGTCCAGCTTGCGCAAGGCCGCCACGCGCGGCGCATTGGCCTTGTCGCTGCGATGGGTGACCACGCCTATCTCGTTGCTGGCCAGTTTGACGAAGCTGCCGGGCGGATACACGCCCAGCTCCTTGATCAGCAAGGCCGCGTGCTGCGGATCGAAATCGCCCAGCTCGCCGCGGTACAAGCTGCCTATCACCAGCGCCGGCAAGGCCGGCTGAGGCTGATGGATGCAGGAACACAACACGTCCACCATGTGCAGCAGGGCCGCGTCCGGGTGGATGTCCTCGCCGCGCAGCCCCTGCGGGTAGCCGTCGCCGCCGCGCTGCTCCTGATGAGTCTGCACCAAAAGATGCCAGTGCTCGTCCACCACCCCGGCCTCGCGCAAAATGGCGGAGCCTACGATGGGATGGGCGTAGAGATCGTCGCGCTGCGCGGCGTCCGGCGGCGTCGGCTGCCGCGACAATTGATTGAGCAGGCCGGTGATCGCCAGGTTCATGCTCAGCGCCGCGCCCACCACCGCCTGCAAGCGCGCCTCCTCCATGCCCAGCCGCCGGCCCAGCACCGCCATGATGGCCGCCACGTGCACGCTGTGGGCGCTGCCGATATCGCGATAGGGCGTCAGCAACACGCTGGCCAGCACCCCGTCCGGCTGTTTGCTGGCCAGCCGGATCAACGCGTCCGCCATGTCCGCCAGCCGCCCGGCCAGGCCCGGCACCGCCAAGCCGTGCAATAGCAGGCCCTCGGCGCGGCGGGTCTGGAAGCCCAGTTCCATGATGGGGTTGGGCTGCACCTGGGCCGCGGCCTCTTTTTCGCGCTGCGCCGCGCGCTCCAGCTGTTCGCGCTCCAAGCGCGCCGCCACCTCCTCGCTGTCGCCGTGCGCCAGCGTCACCAGCCGCTCGCGCTGCTCCGGCGTCAGCACGTAATGGCCTTTTTTCAGCAGCAGCAGACCGTTCTTGGCGTATACGTCGACCGGCAATTGCTGGCCGATGCGCAAGAAGCTGGTGGGCAACTTCACTTTGGAGGAGTCCGGCATAATCTATTTACGTTTCGTTAAGTCATGCTTCAATGGCTGTGAATAATGCCGCATTCCATCGGTCTAAGGAAGACCCCGCGGTCCCGCTCTCGCGCCGGCTTGCCATGCAATGCCGATGACATTAATCTAGTTACTTCAATCCTCTTGCCTCGTTGGAGAATGCCGTTATGACAAGCAATCGACGCGTCGACGCTTCGCGCAGGGACTTCTTGAACAGCGCGGTGGGCGTGGGCTTCGCGCTGGCGGTGCAGCCTATCGCCGCCAGCGCCATTCTCACCGACGGCGACGGCCTCAGCGCCGGCGCGGTGGAAATCCCGACCGGCCCGGCCGTCATGCCGGGCTACATGGCCAAGCCCGCCGCGGCCGGCGGACCCTTGCCGGTGGTGCTGGTGGTGCAGGAAATCTTCGGCGTGCACGAGCATATCCGCGATCTGTGCCGGCGGCTGGCCAAGGCCGGCTATCTGGCGGTGGCGCCGGAGCTCTATTTCCGCCAGGGCGACCCGAGCAAGGTCGCCAGCATCGGCGAATTGCTCAGCGGCCTGGTCAGCAAGGTGCCCGACAGCCAGGTGCTGGCCGATCTGGACGCCACGCTGGCCTGGGCCGGCGGCCACGGCGGCGACGTCAAGCGCGCGGCCGTCACCGGCTTTTGCTGGGGTGGACGCCAGGCGTGGCTGTACGCGGCGCACAATCCGGCGCTCAAGGCCGGCGCCGCCTGGTACGGCCGGCTGCAAGGCGAGGCCGGCGCCAACACCCCGCGCCAGCCGCTGGACGTCGTCGCCCAGCTGCATGCGCCGGTGCTCGGGCTTTACGGCGGCCTGGACAAGGGCATTCCGCTGGAATCGGTGGACAAGATGAAGGCCGCTCTGCGCGCCGCCGGCAAGCCCTCCGAAATCGTGGTCTACCCGGAGGCCGACCACGGCTTCAACGCCGACTACCGTCCGACTTACAACGCCGCCGCCGCCGCCGACGCCTGGCGGCGCATGCTGCAATGGTTCAAACAACACGGCGTCTGACACCGGCTACTCTCCCGGCGGCCGTCTGGCGCAGGCCGCCAGCCGCATGCGGATCACCTGATTGAAGCGCGCCAGCCAGTAGGGATCGAACTGGCGCTCCGAGGCGTTGATCTCGGCGATGGCGCGCATCATCGAATGCCGCAAGCCCCGATGCGCGTGCTTCAAGGTCACCGCCTCGAACGCGTCCACCAGGGCCAGGATGCGCGCGCCGCTGCAAATTTCGTCGCCGCGCAAGCCCTGCGGATAACCGCGGCCGTCCGGCATCTCGTGATGCTGGGCCACCATGCGCGCCGCGTCGGCCCAGGCCGGCATCCTCTCCAAGAGGCCCGCCGCCCAACCCGGATGCTCCGCCATCTGGAGGCGCTCGGCCTCGCTCATCCGCCCCACTTTCAACCAGAACGACTCCGGCAACAGCATCATGCCGATATCGTGCATATACACCGCCGCTTCCAGCTGCCTGTCGTCCACCATCCCCGGCGCCTGACGGCTGGCCTCCAGCGCCAATTCCAGATTGCGCTCGGTGCGGCCCTGGAACTGCGGCAGACGCTGCTCGAACTGCAGCGCCAATAGCCGGAAAAACGCCAGATCGCCCTGGCTCAGCTGCGCGGCAGCGTCCGCCGGCGCATCCGACTCGATCACGTGCAAGGGAATGCCTGTGATCTGCTCCACCAATTGCTGACAACGCTGCAGCAGCTCGCCTACCGGGCACTCCGCCACCTGGTTCAAGGCCCGCATCAGCAAAGGCAGCTGCAGATCGTCCAGCAGTTCGTGGTTATCCAGCGCCTCCAGCGCCAGACCCAAGCGGTCCATCACCAACAGCATCACATCGCCTATCGAGTCCTCGTAGACCACCTCGCCGCTGCGCAGCCGCTCCAACAGGCTTTCCAAGGCGTGGACGAAAGGCACCACGAAGCGCACCTGGCACATGCTGGCGTCGCCCTTGATGCTGTGCAGCAAGCGAAACAGCTGATCGATCTGAGCGGCGTCGGTGTCGCCGAAACCCAGCTGGCAAACCAAGTGCTCCACCTGCGGCGCGTAATCGCTCATCACCTCCATGAAATCGTGAAACGCCTCCGGCTCCACAATCTCCAGCGTCAGCTCCTGCTTACCCATGCCCCCTCCCATTTTCAATCGCCCTTCATTCCAGTATATGCAGCATGCGGCAAAGCGTGCGACAGCGGCCTTTCCAAACCGCCACGCGCCGCGCATAATTTGCGCCCCCGGCGCATCGTCCGCTCTTTATGTCCGATATTCCCATGCAAAACCCACTGCAAACGCTGCAACAACACATCGCCTTCATTATTGAAGTGGATAAACTCAAAACGGTGTTGCGCAAAACCAAAGCCGCCCATGTCGACCGCTACGAAAACTCCGCGGAACACAGCTGGCAAATCGCGCTGTTCGCCCTCAATCTGCGCGACTTCGCCGCCGAGCCGGTGGACATCGACAAGGTGGTGCGCATGTTGCTGATTCACGACCTGGGCGAAATCGACACCGGCGACACCATCGTCTACGCCGCGGACGGCGCCGCCGAGCGCGAAGCCGAGGAACTGGCCGCGATGCGCCGCATCCTGGGCCTGCTGCCCCAGCCCATGGCCGCGGAGCTGCTGGCCTTGTGGCAGGAGTTCGAGGCCCGCCAAAGCGCGGAAGCGCGTTTCGCCCGCGCGATAGACCGATTGATGCCCATCTTGCTCAATCTGCAATCCGGCGGCCAAAGCTGGCGCGAAAACGGCGTCGGCAAGCAACAAGTGCTGAGCATGGCGGTGGGCAAAGTGGAGGACGGCTGTCCGCTGGCGGCGGACTGGTTGCGCGTGGAATTGGACCGCGCGGAACGGGACGGTTACTTCGGCGCCTGAGCCCAAATGGAGAAAACCCGGTAGAAATGCCAGGGGATACTGAAAAAACAGGATAAAAACCCTTTCGGCCATGCAGAAAACGCTTGCCATGTCCCGGAACTATAGGCACTATTCCTGCCGCAGGATGCTCAAGTTGTGGATGTGTTGTTGTCGTAGTGGCATTAAGTCCGTACCTCAGTCGCCATTTCCCTTGAACTTCGTGCCTTTTATTTCAACTGCTCGTTTTGAGGAATTAACAAAATGGCAACCGGTACCGTTAAGTGGTTCAACGACTCCAAAGGTTTTGGCTTTATCACCCCGGATGAAGGCGGCGACGACGTATTCGCTCACTTCTCCCAGATCAATGCCAAAGGCTTCCGCACCCTGGCTGAAAACCAGCGCGTTAGCTTTGACGTCGTAGACGGCCCGAAAGGCAAACAAGCCTCCAACATCCAGCCCATCTAATCATCGCGATTAGTACAGCTTGATGAAAACCCGGCCTCGCGCCGGGTTTTTTGCATTTACGCTTCAACGCAAGGAATTCCCATGTCCGTCTCCGACGATCACGAACACATCATCGCCGCCACCCGCGACTGGCTGGAAAAAGCGGTGATAGGGCTCAATCTCTGTCCGTTCGCCAAGAGCGTCTACGTGAAGAACCAGGTGCGCTACATGGTCAGCGACGCCGCCCAGCCGGATCAGTTGGCGCAAGAGCTCGCCTCCGAACTGCGCTTGCTGGCCGACAGCAGCCCGGACGAGATCGACACCACCTTGCTGATCCACCCTCGCGCGCTGCAACGCTTCCTGGATTTCAACGACTTCCTCGACATCGCCGACGCCATCGTCGAAGACATGGGACTGGACGGCGAGCTGCAAGTGGCCAGCTTCCACCCCAAGTTCCAGTTCGATGGCACCGGCATCAACGATATCGAGAATTACACCAATCGCGCGCCCTACCCCACGCTGCACCTGCTGCGCGAAGCCAGCATCGGCCGCGCGGTGGAAGCCTTCCCGCAGGCGGAAGCCATCTATGAAAAGAATATCGAAACGCTGAAACAGCTGGGCCTGGACGGCTGGAAAGCGCTGTTCGCCGGCAAAACGCCGTAAGCGCGGGCTCGCCGCGCATTGCCAAGCCCGTCGCGGGCGTGGTACACCACGGGCATTCCACCTTCTTGGAGTTCAGCCCCCATGTCGCTCAGGCCCTTGCTGCCGCTCGTCGCGCTATTGTTGAGCGCTTGCGCTTTCACCCCGGTGCAGAAGCCCGTCGCCGGCGACGACTTTCGCGGCAACGAGCTGGGGCAGAGCAGCGCCAATCGCATGGCCAACCTGGCCATGCGCGACAATCTCGCCAGCTTGCAAACCCTGCTGGAAAAGCTGTACAAGCGCAATCCCAGAGAATGGCGCAAGACCGGCGCGGCCGACTACCCGGCCGCGATGCGCCAGGTCATGAGCTCCATCCGCAACAACGCCCCGCTGCCGGCCTTGAGCGGCCAGCGCTCGATCGCGGCGATGAGCGCGGCCTTCGACCCCGGCTTTGGCGGCGACCGGGCCGGCGCCTTGATTTACGGCATGGGCTCCATGCTGGTGGACGCCTACGGCGGACGCACCGAGCTGTTCCTGGTGCATGGGCTGGACGCGCAGCAACTGGCCAACGCCTCGCACAATCTGGAAGTGGCGGCCTGGATGCTGAACAACCGCCAGATCAGCGGCGCGCCGGTCTTGCTATCCAATGAAATCGGCAGCGTGCGCAATCTGTCCTTCGAGCGGGAGTTCGGCAAAATGATGGCCAGGCTGGATTTGCTGGCGGAATTGTCGGACGAGAAACTGCGCCGCAGCGCCATAGACTTCGGTCAATCGCTGATCGCCGGCCCCTTCCTGCAGTTTCTGCCGGTCAGCGCCGTCGCCCAGGCCGCTGCGCCCTGAGAGCCCGTTCAAAGTCTCGCGAGCAAAAGCGAGACAAGGCGAAAGCCACTGAGAAAGCGGAATGGACTCATGGCGCATGAGCCTTTCGAAACGGTTTTCAAGGCCCCGTTCCATCCACCCCGCTGCAGCGCGGCAGACATTGAAGCGGTTCCGGGAGTCGGGCTCAGCTCCGACGCTTGCCCACCTTGTCGCGGTAAAAGGCGCGGATGCGCGGCATATCGGCGTCGATATCGCCGCTGGGCGTGAATATGGGGCCGAAACCGGCCTCCTTGCGGCTGTAATCCAGGTACGCCAAGGCCACCGGCACCTCCGCGCCGCAGGCGATGTGATAAAAGCCGGTCTTCCATTCGGACACCGCCTTGCGCGTGCCCTCGGGCGGAATCGCCACCACCAGCCGGTCCGAACGCCGGTAAACCTCCACCATCTGCTGCACCAGGGAATTATTCTGATGCCGCTTGACCGGAATGCCGCCCAGCCAGCGCATCACCGGCCCCATCGGCCCGGCGAACAGCGTGTGCTTGCCCATCCAGTAGATCTTGGCCCGCGCGGCGAAACACACGGCCAGCGTCAGCGGAAAGTCCCAATTGCTGGTATGCGGCGCGCCGATCAGCACGTATTTGTCCAGCTTGGGAAACTCTCCTCGCAGCTTCCAGCCGCTCAGCTTGAGCATGGCGATGGACAAGCAGCGGAACAGCGGCCGGATCACGGGCGTGTCGAAAATGGTGAAATGCATGACGGTCCTGAGCAAGGGCCTCGCCCAGGACGGGGAGCGACAACCGAACAGGCGCCGCCCAGCGTCGGGGCAAGCGCCAACCACGTGGAAAAACGCCGGAATGTACCTGATAAAACTATCCCGGTAAATCCGCATTGCGAAATACAATCAGATCTCGCAAGTCCATGAATTCAAAAAGCAAGCGCCGCGCCGCCTCACTCCGCCAAGGGATGGATGCGGTACACGCAGCGCCGCCCGCCGTCTTCCAACGCGTGCTCCAGCCGCCGCACTTCCGCGCCTGGCCCCAACACCCGGGCGAACAGCGCCAGCTCGGAGCGGCATAGACCCTGACATTGGCGCGCCGCCGCGCAGATCGGGCAATGGTTTTCCAGCAGCAACCAGCCGTCGCCGTCCAGGCGCGCCTCCGCCATATAGCCTTCCTGGCTGCGTAGCCGCGCCAACGCGGCCACCCGCTCCCCCAGCCCGTCCGCGCCGGACATCGCCAGCCGGTATTCCTCCTCCGACTGCGCCTCTCGCCGTTGAATCAAACTCTCCAGGCCGGACTCGCCAAACAGCTCCCTCACCTGCTCCAGCAACTGCAAGGTCAAATCCGCGTGCCGGTCCGGAAAACGGCCATGGCCGCTCTCGGTCAAGCGCCAGAGCTGGGCCGGCCGGCCCACGCCCTGAGCCTGGGCTTCCATCCGCGCCAGCCCCTTCTCCTCCAGCGCGAGCAAATGCTTGCGCGCGCCCATGCTGGTCAGTCCCAATTCCGCCGCCAGCGTCTGCGCCGTCTGAGGCCCCCGCGTTTTCAGCAGATACAGCAGCCGATCCGCGCTATTCATCGCCGCGGTCACCGGACCTCCTCCGCCTCGCGGATCACGCCTTGCAGCCAGGCGGCGGCCAGGCCGCACGTCAAAGCGCCCAGAACCAGCACCAGACGGGTGTCCAGAATGGTCAGCACGCTGCCCAGCAAGGCCACCAGCACATTGGCCACGCAGAAGATCGTGGTCAGCAGGCCCATCACGCTGCCCTGCCCCAGGCTGGCGAAGCGCTCCGAACACCAGCTGGGCAGGATGGCGTTGTAAATCGCCAGCGGCACGCCCAACAACACAATCAAGCCTATGCCCGGCCAAGGCAGATCCGCCAGCAAGCTCAAACCCAGCAGGCCCAAGGCCACCCAGGCCGCATTGATGCGCGCCAGCTCCAGCGGCGCCCGTTTATGCCCAAGTTTGCCCAGCAAGGCGCTGGCCGAGGTCATCAGCACGCACATCAGCGCCGTCACCACCGCGATGCCGCGGCTGTCCAGCTGCGCGTACTCCACCAGCCACAAGGGGTAGAACTCGTAAAAAGCGTTGACCCCGACGGCGAAGGCCAGCTGCATCCAGAACAGCCGCGCCAGCAAAGGGTCCGCCGACAGCAGACGAAAAGAGTGCTGGCCGCGCATCACCTGCAGCAAGGACTGCTCCTGGTGCATGCGCTCGCCGGTTTCCGGCAGGAAGGCCAGCAGCACTCCCAGGCACAGCAGGATGGCGCCGGCCGCCAGCAGGAAAGGCACCGCCTCGCCCAGCGGCAAGGTCAAACCGCCGATCAGCGGCCCCACCAGCCAGCCGGTGTACAGCACCGCGTTGAGAATGGCGAAGGAACGCGCGCGGTCCAACTGCGGATGCAGATCTGCCACGATGGCGCGCGCCACCGCCACATTGCCCTCGGTCAGGCCGGTAACGAAACGCGCCAGCACGAACAATAGATACCAGCGGCTCCACAAAGCGTACGCCGTCAGCAAATAGCCCAGAAAGGTCAGCAACAAGGTTCCGGTCAGCACCCGCCGCCGTCCCAGCCGGTCCGACAACGCTCCAATCAAGGTGCTGCCCAGCAAAATGCCCAGCGGATTGGCGGCCAGGGCCACGCCCAACAGCAGCTTGGGCGGCAGCCCCAGGAAGTGGTTGAACGCATCCGGCGCGGAGTTCACGAAGATGGGCGCCAGGATGGGATAAGGCATGGCCACGCCGGCCGTGCTCATCAGCGCCACCAGACAGACAGTCAGCAAAATCAGTTTGGGATGGGAAACATTCATGACGCATACCAATGGGACGATGGCCCATGCTAATCTCGCCATCGCAATAAGTAAACAAATTAGTTTACTTAATATCGCGCCGCGTACTGGAAATCATCAATACAGCATATAGAATGCTGTACGTATGGTTACGAAAAGGCGCGCAGAAACAGGAACCAGATGGCATTCCAAGCGTCTCAAACTACACAAGACCTACTTTATGTTTTTGGAGACTTCCATGACTTCGATGACCAGCAAATCCGCCGTTAAAGCCATTGCAGCCAGCCTGATCGCCGTCAGCCTGCTGTCCGGTTGCGCCAATATGTCCAAGCGTCAACAAAACACCGCCATCGGCGCGGCCGCCGGCGCCGTGCTCGGCTCCGTGCTCACCGGCGGCGACGCCATCGGCACCGTGGGCGGCGCCGCGGTGGGCGGCGTGGTCGGCAATCAGACCGGCAAACGCTAAACCCGCGACCCCATTCCAAGAGCCAGCCCCGCGCTGGCTCTTTTGTTTTGCCCGCCGCGCCCATATCATCAATACAACAGCACCACGGGCCACGCCATGACCTCCTCCGCACGCATGAATTGGGAACGACTCCTCTCCACCAAACGCTTCAAAGTCATTCAGGGCCACGTCAAGGAAACCCGCACCCCGGCCACCGAAGAAGGCAGCCCGGGCTTGCGCACCGACTTCCACATCGACCACGACCGCGTGGTGTTCTCCAGCGCCTTCCGCCGGCTGGGCCGCAAAACCCAGGTGCACCCGCTGGCGCGCCACGACCACACCCACAACCGCTTGACCCACAGCGTGGAGGTGGCCAGCGTCGGCCGCAGCCTGGGCAACCGCGTCGGCATGATGATGCAGCACGCCCACCTGCTGCCGGACAACTACACGCCGCACGATATCGGCGCCGTGGTGCAAGTGGCCTGCCTGGCTCACGACATCGGCAATCCGCCCTTCGGCCACACCGGCGAATACGCGTTGCGCGACTGGTTCCGCGCCGAACGCAACGCCCACTGGCTGCACGGCCTGGCGCCGGAGGAAATCCGCGACGTGCAGACCTACGAAGGCAACGCCCACGGCCTGCGCATGCTGGCCACGCTGGAAATGTACACCGGCGAAGGCGGCATGCGCCTGACCGCCGCCGCCCTGGGCGCGCTGATCAAATACCCGTGGACATCGGACGCCGAAGCCGCCCAGGCGCGCGACAAATTCAACATCTACCGCACCGAACTGCCCTATTTCCAGCGCGTGGCCTCGGAGCTGGGCCTGCTGCCCAAGGGCGTGATGCAATGGAGCCGCCACCCGCTGTCCTACCTGATGGAGGCCGCCGACGACATCTGCTACGCCATTCTGGACCTGGAAGACGCGGTGGAGATCGGCATCCTGGACTTCAAAGAGTTCGAAACCCTGTTCTCCGGCTTCACCGAATACGAACGCATCTGGGACATGCAGGACGTGCGTCAGAAATGCGGCACCCTGCGCGGCATCGCCATCGGCCGCTGCGTCAGCGAAGTGGCCGAGAAATTCATGCTGCACCACGACAGCCTGCTGCGCGGCGAATTCCCGGCCAAGGACTTGATCAACCTATGCGGCGCCCAAGTGCAGGACGCGCTGATCCACGCCAAGGAACTGGCCAGCACCCGGGTCTACCGCCACCGTACCAAGCTGGTGACCGAACTCGCCTCCTACCCGTGCATGGCCGGCATCCTGGACGCGCTGATCCCCGCCGCCCACGCCTACGTCAGCAAGGGCGCCGAGCGCCTGAGCCCGCGCGAGCACCTGGCCATGGGCTTGCTGGAACAGCACATCCGCAGTGACGACAGCCTGTATCAGGCCTATATGAAAGTATTGGACTTCGTCGGCGGCATGACCGACAACTACGCCGCCAACCTGGCGCGCGACATTTCCGGCGTGGGCATTCTATAACTCCGCCCCGCCGCAATTCGGCAGTTAAAAAATCAGAAAGACAGGAATGCAGCACACCACCCGTTTTTGCATCGTCCGCCATGGCGAAACCGACTGGAACCGCGAATATCGACTGCAAGGCCACACCGACATCCCCCTCAACCCCACCGGCCAGGAACAGGCGACAAGCCTCAGCCGCGCGCTATGGCCGGGACGCTACGCCTTCGACGCCCTCTACGTCAGCGACCTGACCCGCACCCGCCAGACCGCCGCGCCGCTGCAGGCGCGATTGAATCTGACGCCCACCTTCAGCGCCGAATTGCGCGAACGCCACATGGGCGTGTTTCAGGGCCTGACCTACGCCGAGGCGGAACACAGCATCCGCGACGACTATCTGCAACTCAAATCCCGCGATCCGGACTACGACCTCAAGGGCGGGGAAAGCCTCAATGCCTTCATGGGCCGCATCCGCGACGGCTTCACCGGCATTGCCCGCCGCCATCTGGGCCAGACCCTGCTGGTGGTCACCCACGGCGGCGTGCTGGAAATGATGTACCGGCTGGCCACCGGCAAGCCGATGTCCGAAGCCCGCGACTTCCCCATCCCCAACGCGGCCTTGAACTGGCTGAGCTATAGCGACGGGCAATGGCGGCTTGAACAATGGGCCGACGAATCCCACCTGGCCGCCGCGCTGGACGAAATTCAATAGCAAGACGGCCGCGCCCCCAAGCGGGGCGCGGCCGGCCGCCAACTACGCCAAGGCCAGCAGAGTGCGCGCGATGGTTTCCGCCGACGGCAACTCCGTTGAGCGCCACACCAAGCGGCTCTTCGAATCCACCAGCAAGACCTCCGTATGGTGCGCGCTCAAATCCGTCCGACGCTGATTGAACGTGGCCAGCATCAGATCCAGGTCGGCCAGCTCGGGGCGGGCCGCCCGCCAGCCTGGTTTAGGCCGAAACCGGGCCAGCCACCGCCGCAACTGTTCCGGCGAATCGTTCAATGGGTCAAGACTCAACGACAATAACTGTATCCGCGCCCGCTTTGATTCCGGCAGCAAATCCTGCACTTGCCGAAACGTCGCGCCCTGGATCGGGCAGACATTTGAGCAGGCGGTGAAAATCAGCTGAACCGCCGTCACGCGCTGCTGCGACAAGGCGTGAAAGCTGCGCCGTTGACCATCGCTGTCATTCAGCATGAAGTCCGGCAGCGGCAGCGGCGGAGAAATCTCTCCGTGCGCCAGGGCCAGATTTCCGGCCCACGCGGTTTTAGCCAATGCGGCCGGCCCCGCCAGCCATAAAGGCGCCAGACCCGCCAAGCCCATCGCAAACCTCCGCCGTCCCGGATTCAACGGCGCGCCGCCCTTGCCTTGCATGCTAATGCCCCTGTAGAAAAAGCCATAAAGCCCGGCATTCCGCCGCGCTCAGCCGGTAGCGCGGCATATCCGTGCCGATCAGGATATCGGTCGGGTCCTTCCCGCTACGCAACATCTCGCAAAAGCTCGGTTCGGTATACGCCCGCTCCGGCCCCCCGCGCCTGGCGCTGGCCTCCGTCAAGAAGCGCGCGCCCAAATCCGGCGCAAACCGGCCATCCGCCCGCGCCTGATCCTGCAGGCGATGACAGTTGGCGCAACGCGCGTACTCGCTGTCCAAGGGGCGGTTATGGACATACAGCTGGCCGACCAAGGCGGTCTGGCCGTAGAACAGCCGGCCGCCGTCCACAGCCTCCTCGCCGCCGGCCGCGCACGGCGTCCCCCACAGGGCAAGCCCGCAGGCGAGCGCGCCCAAGCCGCGTTTAATTGATGGCGATGATGCGAGCGACACTGGGCACCCCTTGCGGACTCATCGCGAACAACATGTAGTAGCCCGGCAAAACCGTGCCGCTATCCGCGGGAATCTGCAGGGAATAACGCATTTCCCCCGCCATCGGCGCGAGTTGCGACACCGACAAAGCGATCCGACGCTGATCGTTGTTGACCGAATGCGTCACCGCGGATAGCCTCATCAAGGCGAACTGGCTCGCCGCCTGCTGCGTTTTGACTTCGATCACGCTCCCCGGCCGCGCCTGCGCCGGCGCGGCGCTAATCACCGGCCGAGCCGCCGGGCTGCCGTCCGCGTTCAACAAATAAGGAGGGGTCAGGATCTCCGCGTTCAAGTGATTTTGCGGGCAGCCGGCGCCGCACAAGCCGCCGCCGCCGACAAACACCCGCCCATCCTGCAACAGGATCGCCGTGCTATGGTAGGTCCGCGGCACCTGCATGGGCTTCAAGGGCTGGAACACCTGTTTCGCCGAACTCCACAGCTCCGGCGTCAGCACCGCATAGGAGTCCGTGAACGGCTGCGGTATCGTCTGCCCGCCCACCACCACCACGTCGCCGTCGGGCAAGGCCACCGCATTGGCGAATGCGCGGCGATAGCTCATTCCGGGCAGCGACTTCACCTTCACCTGGGCTTTGGGTCCGCCGCGGATATCGATCAGATGGGCCGAGTTGCTCGCATAGGTGGTGCCCGTGTTCTGCTGATAAGCCGGCGCGCCGCCCAGCTTCAGAATCAGGCCGGCGTCAAACATCACCGCATTGCCGTTGATGCTGTAAGGATCATTGCCGCGCGTCCCCGCCGAAACGATGCTGCCGGCTCCGCTGGTGCCTATCCAGTTCATCTGAGCGCTGGGGCCGGCATGGAACACCGTCCCGCCGCTGCCGGCGAACAGCCACAAATGGTTGTCGCCGCGGTACACGCTGCCGTTGGCGTCCTGCGGATCGGGGCCGATCACATTGTTTTCCGGCACGCCGGAAAGCACGGTCCAATGACCGTTGCCCCACACCTCTCCGCTGCGGTTGGGCCGGCTCTTGCTGTTGTAGCCGCCGCTCCAGGAACCGCCCAAAGTCAGCACCCGGCCGTCCGACAATACGGTATTGGCCTCATAGCCCCGCGGAATGTTCATATTGCCGCTGGTGCTCCAGCGCTTGGCCGCCCAATCGTATATTTGCGTTTTGGGGCTGCTGGAGCCGCCGTTGATCAGCAGATTGCCGTTGGGCAACATCGACGTGCCGGGGCAGAACAGATTCGCGCCGGTGGTCACCACCGTCAACGGCAGCGGCGCGTTCTTCGCCGCGTCGAACAGCGCGGTATAGGTCTTGCTATTGCCGTTGCCGCTGTCCCCGCTGAAGGCGTCGGGAAAATCCGCGGACCACATCATCAACTTGTTGTCCGGCAGATTGGCGACGCCCACCGGGGTGACCGGCAGAGGAATCACACCGCTCCAGGCGGAGGGAAGCGCCGCGCTTTTGGCGCCGGGATAATCGAACATGAACTGGTCGTTCACCTGCGCCTTGCCCTGACACGGCCATTGCACCACCTTGGTTCCCTGCGTCGCAACGCCGGAAAAGATGTTCACGCACTGGCCGCTGGAGGCCGACACGATATGGTAAGTGCCGACATCCACCGGCTGGATTTTCCACTGATCATTGGCCACCGCCACGCTTTGGCATGGCCATTGAATCAGCTGAACGCCCTGGTTTCGGCTTGAAGCCGGCACATTCAAGCACATCTGCGATTTCTGCGAGACGATGTGGTAGAAGCCGTTTGCCAGCGGCACGAAAGTCCATTGCTCATTGCTCCCCGCCGAGCAAGGCCATTGAATGATGCCGGCTCCGGAGCTGGTCGAACCGCCGCCGACATTCAAGCACTGACCGCTATTCACCGCCACGATGCCGGTGGCGGCCGCCGCGCTCACTTCAGGACACAGCAGCCATGACACGCCGAGAACACCGCTCGCCAGCGTCATCAATCCGTTTCCAAGCTTCAACATGAAGTCCCCTTAATAGCCTGTTCAAAGTCCGCTGCGCCCCCTGGGCGCAACACGGCGAATCCATCTTCAGAGTGCCCCTCCAGCGCCTGTTTATTCCTCGTCTTCAGCCGCAAGACCTTGCCTCGTCTTGCTCGCAGGGCTTTGGACAGGCGCTTATAAATCGCTTGATCCACACACGTCACGGCATGCCAAGATGCCCTCCCGATCCTTTCTCACGGCTGGATCGGCCGGCGCCGGACACTGCCGCCACTCTGATGGCTCGCCCCAACAAAAACAACAAAAATTTACAACAGATAATGATTTTTGTATCAAATACAGTACACCGTCCTGGAGGAAAGACCCAAAATCGCCGAACGCTTGAAAACAAAGGCGCTATTCAGAAGTACTTTTCAATTAAATTAATATATTAAAAATAAGACAGGACATGTTCTCCCGACCTCCCCATGCGGTTGCTGTCCTCCGCGGGCCGCCGGCACGACTAAAGGGCAGGACAGGAGCCCGTCACCGCCCTCGCCACCCGCGCCGCAGGCAAGCAAAACCTCAAGGCCGGATGTACCGCAGCCGCGCCCGGCCCTAAAATAGACTTAAACCATCCGCAAAGGAGCACACCATGACCCTGCAAAAAACCGATCAGGAATGGCAAAGACAGCTGACGCCGGAACAATACCGCGTCACCCGCCAGGCCGGCACCGAACACCCGTTCAGCGGCGAACACTATACCCGCACCGAAACCGGCGATTACCACTGCGTTTGCTGCGGCACCCTGCTATTCCACAGCGACGCCAAATACGACCCCGGCTGTGGCTGGCCCAGCTTCTGGGCCGAAGCCGCCGGCGCGCGCATCGCCCGCATCGTCGATACCTCGCACGGCATGGTTCGCACCGAGGTTCGCTGCTCCGAATGCGACGCCCACCTGGGCCATGTGTTTCCGGACGGCCCCGAGCCCAGCGGCGAGCGTTATTGCATCAACTCGGCGGCGCTGGGCTTCACGCCCAAGCCTTGAGGCCGCCCAGGTCTGCCGCTGAACTGACCCCCAAACCAAAAAGGCAGCGCCGCCACGATCCATGGCGACACTGCCTTTTATGACTTTTCCGACTGCGGGCGGGCCTGCCGCCGTTTAACGCTTGCCGGCCGCCTCTTCGCGTCGGCGCTTGGCTTCTTCCAACAGATAGACCTGATAATCGTCCAGATCGCCGTCAAAATCGCTGACGCCGCCGCGCGACACCATCCAGAACTCGTCGCAAACCGCGCGCAGCAGCGCGCGGTCGTGGCTGACCAGCATCACCGAACCCTCGAACTCGTTCAGCGCCACGCTCAAGGCCTCGCGCGTGGCCAGGTCCAGATGGTTGGTCGGCTCGTCCAGCAGCAATAGATTGGGGCGCAGCCAGACTATCATGCACAGCACCAGCCGCGCTTTCTCTCCGCCGCTCATGCTGCCCACCGCCTGCTTGACCATGTCGCCGCTGAAATTGAAGGTGCCGAGGAAATTGCGCAGACCCTGCTCGCGGCAGTCGTTGGACGGTGGTCGCAGCTGCGCCGGCGTTTCTCGCGCCAAGCGCAGCATATGCTGCAGCGGATCGTCTTCCGGCCGCAACACGTCCAGCTCTTGCTGCGAGAAGTAGCCGATGTTCAAGCCCTTGCCGCGTATGATCTCGCCGCCGGTGGCCGTCAGCGCTTCGGCCACCGTCTTCACCAGCGTGGACTTGCCCTGGCCGTTGGCGCCCAGAATGCCGATGCGCTGCCCGGCCAGCACCGAGCGGTTCACCCCGTTGACGATCACGACGGGCGGCGCGCCTTCCTCCGCTCCCTCCGCCGCCGGATAACCGAACGAGGCCTGAGACATGGTCAGCATCGGGTTGGGCAGGCTGCTCGGTTCCTTGAACTCGAACTGGAAGTCGGCCTCGGTCAGCACCGGCGCAATCTTCTCCATCCGTTCCAACGCCTTGACGCGGCTTTGCGCCTGCTTGGCCTTGCTTGCCTTGGCCTTGAAGCGGTCGATGAACTTCTGCAGATGCGCCATCTTCTCCTGCTGCTTGGCCAGCACGGCCTGCTGCAAAATCATCTGCTCCGCCCGCATGTCCTCGAACTTGCTGTAGTTGCCGCCATAGCGCACCAGCTTGCCGTGGTCGATGTGCAGGGTGACATTGGTCACCGCGTCCAGGAATTCGCGGTCATGACTGATCACCACCATGGTCCCGGCGTACTGTTTCAGCCAGGCTTCCAGCCAGACCAAGGCGTCCAGGTCGAGGTGGTTGGTCGGTTCGTCCAAGAGCAATAGATCGGACGGGCACATCAGCGCGCGCGCCAGTTGCAAACGCATGCGCCAGCCGCCGGAAAAACTGTTCACCGGCCGCTGCAACTCGGCCACGCTAAAGCCCAGGCCCAGGATCAGCGCCTGCGCCCGCGCGGGAGCGTCATGCTCGCCGGCGTCGTTCAGGGCGGTGTAGGCATGCGCCATGCGCATATAGTCCTCGCCCGCCTCGGCTTCGGCCACTTCGCGCCGCGCCGCCAGCAAGGCGGTATCGCCTTCCACCACGAACTCGGTGGCGGTCTGCGAGGTTTCCGGCATGTCCTGCGCCACCTGCGCCATCCGCCACTGGCTGGGGATGGAGAAATCGCCGCTGTCTTCGTGCAGGCTGCCGTTCAAGACCGCAAACAGCGAAGACTTGCCCGCGCCGTTGCGCCCTACCAGGCCGACCTTTTCACCGGGGTTGATATTGACTGTCGCGCCGTCCAGCAAGACTTTGGTTCCGCGACGCAAAGCCACGTTTTTCAGAATAATCATTGGGAATAGCAGTGTTGCAGAATTTTAGGAAGCAAGAAAACAGCAGCCCGGCGACCACTTGCGTCCCGGCGGAATGCCATGAATAAGCATGCCCGCGGACAAAAGCCGGGGCACGAGGGAGGGATTATACGCAGATGCGCGCTCACGGAGGATAAGCGTCTGCGCCATCTCGGCGAAACGCGGGGCGGCGGGCGCGTTCCAGGAACGGCCCGGCTCCGCCACGCCCGAGCCGTAGGCTCAGGCCTCAGACTTCCCAATACTCCTTCTGACGCCCCTGCGAGCCGGGGTTCAACTGCTCGCGCAGGCTGCGCAGCTTGTCCGGCTCGCCGCGCACGCGGAACCAGCTGCCCTCTTCCTCCGCACGTTCTTCCAGCACCTGGCAGTGGCTGTAGATTTCGCCGCGCAGTTGCTGGGCGGACCACGGCAGCAGCAGTTCGCCTTCCTCCAGATCTCGCTGGAAGAAGGCCACGATCAGCGCGCGCAGCGCCGCCACTTCCTCGGGGCGGCGCGCGCTCATCACCACGCAGTCCGGATAGCGTTGCCGCAGCTCGGCGGCCCAGGCCGCCTGCTCGGCCGCGTCGCCGACATGGTCTATCTTGTTGAACACCCGGATGCGCGGCACTTCGTCGGCGCCGATTTCCTTCAAGACCTCATCGGTCACTTCCAGCTGACGCTGGAAGCCCGGGTCGCTGGCGTCGATCACATGCAGCAGCAGGGCCGCGTCCAGCGCTTCTTCCAGCGTGGACTTGAACGAGGCCACCAGGCCGTGAGGCAGGTTCTTGATGAAGCCCACGGTATCGCTGACCAGCACCCGCGGCACGCTTTCCGGGTAGATGGCGCGCACCGTGGTGTCCAGGGTGGCGAACAGCTTATTGGCCACCAGCACTTCGCTGCCGGTCAAGGCGCGCATCAGCGTGGACTTGCCTGCATTGGTGTAGCCCACCAGCGACACCCCGCCCAGACCCTGGCCCTGGCGCTCCAGCCGGCGCGCGCGCTGGGTCTTGCGCTCCAGCTCCATCGCGACGATTTCGCGCTGCAGCTCGGCGATGCGGTCGCGCACCTTGCGACGATCCAGCTCGGTATGCGATTCGCCGGCGCCGCGCCCGCCCATGCCGCTGCGCTGCCGGCCTTGCGGCCCGGCCAGCTTGGCCGCCTCGCGCAAGCGCGGCGCCATATAACCGAGACGGGCGATTTCCACCTGGGCGCGCGCCGCGCGCGAGCGGGCGTTGCGGTGGAAGATCTCCAGAATCACCATGGTGCGGTCCATCACCTCGCAGCCGACGGCCAGCTCCAGATTGCGCGCCTGCGACGGCGAGATTTCGTGGTCCACCAGCAAGGCGTCGATCTCCACCGTGCCGGCGTCCAAGACCGGCGGCGCGTCCTCCAGTTCGTCGTTGCGAAGACCGCGATTGACGAACTGGCTGATTTCCTCCAGCTTGCCCACGCCCATATAGGCGGTGCGGTCGAAGCTGTTACGCTTTTGCACAAAGGTCCGCACCACTTGGAAGCCCAGGGTCTTGGCCAGTTCGCTCAGCTCGGTGAGCGAGGCCTCGAACTCGACATCGCTGACATCGGGCAACTGGACCGAGGCCACCAGGGCGTAGCGGGGTTTCTCTTTGACTTCTGTTTGCATGTGCGTATGACTTTAACTTGATAGCGAGCCCAGATAGTACTCGCAAACGGAACTTCCCGCTGCGCAACGCGCGTTGCGGCGACGCCCCGCCCCGCTTGACCCGACCGCGGGCAGCGTCGATACTCCTGCCGCTTCAAGTCCATCGCCGTCAACGCCAATCCATGTCATTCACTTCACTGGGCCTGTCGCCCGCCCTGGCCCAGGCCGCCAGCGATCAGGGCTACCCGGCCCCCACCGCGGTTCAGCTCGCCGCCGTCCCCGCCGTTTTGCAAGGCCACGACGTGCTGGCCACCGCGCAAACCGGTTCCGGCAAAACCGCGGCCTACTGCCTGCCGCTGTTGCAGCAATGGCTGGCTGGCCGCCAGACCTCGCCTCGCCAGACGCAAACGCTGATCCTGCTCCCCACCAGGGAACTGGCGGCGCAAGTGGGCGACGCCCTGCGCCAGCTGGCCCAGGGCCTGCCGCGCCGGCCCAAGATCGCCGTGGTCTTCGGCGGCGTCTCCATCAATCCTCAGATGATGGCCTTGCGCGGCGGCGCCGACATCGTGGCGGCCACGCCCGGCCGGCTGCTGGACCTGCTGGCGCACAATGCGCTGCGGCTCGCCGCCGTCGACACCCTGGTGCTGGACGAGGCCGACCGCCTGCTCGACCTCGGCTTCGCCGATGAACTGGCCAGCGTGCTGGCGCAGCTGCCGCCCTACCGGCAAAACCTGATGTTTTCCGCCACCTTCCCGCCCGCCGTGCGCGCGCTGGCGGAGCAACTGCTGAACCAGCCGCGGCATATCGACATCGCGCCCGGCGACGTCGCCGCGCCGGACATCCGCCAGCGCGTCATCGAGGTGGACGCCGGCCGGCGCACCATGTTGTTGCGCCATCTGCTGCACACCCATGGCTGGGAGCGGGCTCTGGTCTTCGTGGCCAGCCGCCACACCGCAGACCGAGTGGCCGGCAAGCTACAGGCCGCCGGCGTCCGCGCCGCCGCGCTGCACGGCGATTGCAGCCAGGGACAACGCGGCCAGGTGCTGGCCGACCTCAAGTCCGGCCGTCTGCAAGTTCTGGTGGCCACCGACGTGGCCGCGCGCGGCATCGACATCGCCCGCCTGCCGGTGGTGGTGAACTACGATCTGCCGCGCTCGCCGGTGGACTACACCCACCGCATCGGCCGCACCGGCCGCGCCGGCGCCAGCGGCGAGGCCATCAGCTTCGTCAGCGCCGATTGCGCCGCGCATTTCCAATTGATAGAAAAACGCCAGCGACTGCAGCTGCCGCGCGAACGGATCGCCGGTTTCGAACCCGTCGCCGCCAGCCCGGCCGCGGCCGCGAGCGCCGCCACGAACCCGGCGGCCGACAACGGCGGCGTCAAGGGCAAACGCAAGAGCAAGAAGGACAAATTGCGGGAAGCCGCGGCCCAAGCCGAGCAGCGCTGAGCGCCTCGCCGGGCAGAGAGGGATCTAGACGGCAAACAAACAGGGCCGCCCCCAAACGGGAGCGGCCCTGTTTTCGTCCGACGCCGGCCTGACCGGCTATGGCTTGTTCAAAGCCTCGCGACGCGCAACAGAACGTAGCCAGGCTCTTACAAGGCCCCCGGATCAATCTCCGCCACGCTCTCGAACACATAGTCCGGCTGGTAGGGAAACTGCTCCATGGATTCGCGCGACGACACGCCGGACAACACCAGCGCGGTGCCCATGCCGGCTTCTATGCCGCCGACGATGTCGGTGTCCATCCGGTCGCCTATCATCACCGCCTCCTCCGGATGCACGCCCAGCTTGCGGGTGGCCAGCATCATCATCAGCGAGTTCGGCTTGCCCACGATGTAGGGCTTCTTGCCGGTGGCGGCCTCGATGGCGGCCAGCAGCGTGCCGGCGGCCGGCTCGTAGCCGCCGCCCTCTATCGGATCGATCATATCCGGGTTGGTGCCGATGAATTTGGCGCCCTGGTCGATAAAACGCACCGCCTTCTTGATCTGCTCGAAACTGAAGGTCTGGGACTTGGCCACCACCACGTAATCCGGATGGGATTCGGAAATGGAAAACCCCACCTTGTACAGCTCGTTGATCAGGCCCGCGCCGCCCACCACGTAGGCGGTGGGCATGGCCTTGCGCGTCTGGCTGCGCAGAAACATCGCCGTGGCCATCGCGCTGGTGATGAAGTTGTCTTCCGTCACGCCGTTGATGCCCAGGCTCTCCAGCTTCAGCCTCAGATCCAGCGGCGTCTGCTCCGCGTTATTGGTCAGAAACAGGAAGGGCGTGCCGCCCTGCGTCAGGCGGTTGACGAAATCGCGCGCGCCCGGAATCAGTTGCTTGCCCCGATAAATCACTCCGTCCATGTCGGAAATGATGCTTTTGCTCATACGGTCCATCCAAAACTGCAAGTGCCGACTCCGCCGGCACGGTGGCGGGCCGCGGCTCATTCGCCGCAACGGCGACAGCATAGCACGGCGGCGCGGTGGCCGACGCCCTCCTTGCCGCCGAGCGGAAAGACAGCGGCCGGGCGCGCGGCGTCGTCCCAATGGACAGGCGACGCCGCGCCAAGCTATCTGTATGGGATCTTTGCCTGTACCATCGGAGCCAGATGCACGCATGCCCGTCGGGCCGTTCCGCCGGCGGGCTCCTTTCGCAGCAGCGGCCGCGCCGTCCCGGCGCGACCTTTTGCCATCCAGGGAGCGCAGCACGTATGAACATCGACGCCATCCGCGAGCAGGCCTTCGCCATGCCGCTGACCAACCCCGCCTTCCCCCGCGGCCCCTACCGCTTCACCAACCGCGAATTCTTCATCATCACTTATCGCACCGATCCGGCCAAACTGCGCGAGGCGGTGCCGGAACCGCTGCAGCCGGCCTCGGATCTGGTGAACTTCGAGTTCATCCGCATGCCGG
Source organism: Chromobacterium sp. Beijing (assembly GCF_021496765.1). Classification (NCBI taxonomy): domain Bacteria; kingdom Pseudomonadati; phylum Pseudomonadota; class Betaproteobacteria; order Neisseriales; family Chromobacteriaceae; genus Chromobacterium; species Chromobacterium sp. Beijing. The sequence goes on along the minus strand of NZ_CP053750.1, from coordinate 555,657 downwards.
ACTCCACCGGCTTTGGCGACTACACCGAAAGCGGCCAGGTGATCCCGGTTCTGCTGGGTGGCGTGGCCGGCAATTACACCCACGCGATGTATCTGAACGACCACCCGCCCATCGCCGGCGGCCGCGAACTGTGGGGCTTTCCCAAGAAGCTGGCCTGCCCGCGGCTGCAAGTGCGCACCGACACCCTGGTGGGCGAACTGGACTACGGCCCGGTGCGGGTGGCCACCGCCACCATGGGCTACAAACATCACGCCCAGGACGCCAGCGCGCTGCAGCGCTCCATGGTCAACACGCCCAACTTCCTCTTGAAGATCATCCCGCATGTGGACGGCAGCGTTCGCATCTGCGAGCTGGTGCGCTTTCACCTCAAGGACGTCACCGTGCACGGCGCCTGGAGCGGGCCGGCGGCGCTGGCGCTGTTCCCCCACGCGCTGGCCCCGGTGGCGGAACTGCCGGTGCTGGAAGTGGTGGAGGCGCGCCACATCGTCGCCGACCTGACCCTGGGCCTGGGCGAAGTGGAATTCGATTACCTGAACTAAGCGCCTGTACTTACAGAACCTGTTCAAAGTCTCGCGAGCAAGGACGAGACGAGGCGGAAACCGGCGCCAAGCCGCTACGCGGCGCACCCCACCCGACGACAAGGAGAGCAGCATGCAATTGAACGGCAAAGTGGCATTGATCACCGGCGCGGCCAGCGGCATAGGCAAAGCCATTGCGGAAACCTACGCCCGCGCCGGCGCGGCGGTGGCCATCGCCGACATCAACCTGACGGCGGCGCAGGCCGCGGCGGAAGAGATCAAGGCCGCCGGCGGCAAGGCGGTGGGCGTGGCGATGGACGTGACCCATGAGGAATCCGTCAACGCCGGCACCCAGGCGGCGGTGGACGCGCTGGGCGGGCTGGACATCCTGATCTCCAACGCCGGCATCCAGATCGTCAACCCGCTGGTGGACTACTCGTTTTCCGACTGGAAGAAGATGCAGGCCATCCACGTGGACGGCGCCTTTCTCACCACCAAGGCCGCGCTGCGCCATATGTATCAGGACAAGCGCGGCGGCACCGTGATCTATATGGGGTCGGTGCACTCCCACGAGGCGTCCAAACTCAAATCCGCCTACGTCACCGCCAAACACGCGCTGCTGGGCCTGTGCCGGGTGCTGGCCAAGGAAGGCGCGGAATACAATGTGCGCGCCCACGTGATCTGCCCGGGCTTCGTGCGCACGCCGCTGGTGGAGAAGCAGATTCCGGAGCAGGCCAAAGAGCTGGGCATCAGCGAGGAAGAAGTGATCAAGCGCGTGATGCTGGGCAATACCGTGGACGGGGTGTTCACCACGGTGGAAGACGTGGCCCAGACCGCGCTGTTCCTGGCCGCCTTCCCCAGCGCCGCGCTCACCGGACAATCGGTGATTGTCAGCCACGGCTGGTATATGCAATGACGCCGCCGCACAACCCCGCCTGCCCGCAGAGCGGCGGCCTGTACCAGAGCCGCAGCCTGCCGCCCGGCCACCGCTACCAGGTGCTGGCGCTGGTGCTGCAGGGCGGCGGCGCGCTGGGCTCCTACCAGCCCGGCGTCTACCAGGGCCTGGCCGAGGCCGACCTGCACCCCAACTGGGTGGCCGGCATTTCCATCGGCGCGCTCAACGCCGCCATCATCGCCGGCAACCCGCCGGAGCGGCGGGTGGAGCAGTTGCGCGCCTTCTGGGACACCATCTGCCGGCCGCCGTTTCTGCCGGCCAGCCCCTTCAGCCAACTGGACACCCACCATTGGCCGGCGGGGTTGAACGGACTGATGGCGAGCTGGGAGGCCTGGCGCGCGCTGACCGAGGGCCAGAACGGCTTCTTCCTGCCGCGCTCGCCCTGGCCAAGCGGCGCGCCCTCGCCCGCCAATTGCAGCCTTTACGACACCTCGCCGCTGAAGGGCACGCTGGAACGTTTCGCCGATTTCGACCGCATCAACGACAGCGATCAGATGCGGGTGTCGGTGGGCGCGGTCAATCTGCGCAGCGGCAACTTCGTCTACTTCGACAATACCCGCCAAAAACTGCGCGCCGAGCATTTCATGGCTTCCGGCGCGCTGCCGCCGGGCTTTCCGGCGGTGGAGATAGACGGCGAGTACTACTGGGACGGCGGCCTGGTGTCCAATACGCCGCTGAAGCAGATACTGAGCACCGAGCCGCGCAAGAACTCGCTGGTGTTCCAGGTGGACCTGTGGAGCGCCAAGGGCGAACCGCCCACGGACATGAAGGCGATCGCGATGCGGCAGAAGGACATCCAGTACTCCAGCCGCACCCGGCAGATCACCGACACGATGAAACGGGAACAGAACTATCGCGGCTTGCTGCGGCAGCTGATGGAACTGGTGCCGGAGGCGCAACGCGAACACCCGGCCTACCGCCACGCCCACGAACTGGCCTGCGGCCGGCTGTTGAAGGTGATACACCTGATCTACCAGGACAAGGAGTACGAAGACCACCACAAGGATTATCAATTCGGCGCCCAGACCATGCGCGCGCACTGGGCCAGCGGCTATCAGGACATCCGCCGCACACTACGCCATCCGGACTGGCTGGAGATGCCGTCGCCGGACCGACCCTTCGTCACCCACGACGTGCATCGCTGAAACGGCAGTCCAGGCGCGGGCGCGCGCTCAGCCTTTCAAGCCGAGGCCGCCCGCCGTCCCAGCGCCAGCCAGTCCTGCACCGCCGGCCGCCGCCATTGGCGCTCGGCGTAGGCGGCCAAACGCGGCGGCAGCGCATCGTCGTATTGCAGCCGTTTCAGCATTAGCGCGAGATCGGTATCGGCCAGACACCAGGCGCCGAACAGCTCGCCGCCGTCGGCCGGCAGCAATTGCTCCGCGGCCGCGATCAGCTTGCCGGCCGCCTGGCGCGCTTCCGGCGCCAGCGTGCCCGCAGCCGGACGCAGAAACACCACCTCGGTGTTGCGGTCTTCCCGCAGCGCCATCAGATCGCTGCGCAGCCAGGCTTGCAACTGGCGCGCGCGAGCGCGCTGGCGCAAGTCCTGCGGGTATAGCCGCGCGCGTTCGGGATAAGCGTCTTCCAGATATTCGGCAATGGCCGAGGATTCGCTGAGACGGAACTCGCCGTCTTCCAGCATGGGCACGCGGGCGGTCAGCGACTGACGCCGATAGTCGGCCGCCAGATTGGCCTGCGCCTCCAGACTGACGGTCGATAGTTCGAAAGTCAGCCCCTTTTCTTTCAGGGCGACAAAGGCGGACAGCGCGTAAGGGCTGAGAAAACGGGAATCGACATGCAGCAGCATCGGAGCCTCCGGGACGGGGACAATGGACTCCCGATGCTAGCGACATGAGGCGCCGGACGCCAGCGCCAAAACGCGAACACTGCGTTCCGCCGCGCCGTCCGTCTTGTGACGCGGTTCACAAGCGCCTTGGCCGGAAGGGGCGTGAACCGTCGCTCTCAGCCGAACAGTCCGGTGGACAGGTAACGGTCGCCGCGGTCGCAGATGATGGAGACGATGACCGCGTTCTCCAGCTGACGCGACAGGCGCAGCGCCACCGCCAAGGCGCCGCCGGACGAAGGCCCGGCCAGGATGCCCTCCTCGCGCGCCAGTTGCCGCGCCATATCCTCGGCCTCCTGCTGGCCGACGTGCTGCAAATCGTCCAGTTGCGAGAAGTCGCAAATCTTGGGCACGTAGGGGTCTTCCCATTTACGGATGCCGGCGATCTGGCTGCCCGGCTCCGGATGCACGCCCACGATCTGGATCGCCGGATTTTGCTGCTTCAGATAGCGGCTGGTGCCCATGACGGTGCCGGTGGTGCCCATGCTGGACACGAAGTGGGTGATGCCGCCCCGGGTGTCATGCCAGATTTCCGGCCCGGTGCTTTCATAGTGGGCCAGCGGATTGTCCGGATTGGAGAATTGATCGAGGATGCGGCCCTGGCCGGCGGCTTCCATCTTGCGCGCCAGGTCGATGGAACCCGGCATGGAGGCTTCCTTGGGGGTCAGGACCACTTCCGCGCCGTAGGCGCGCATCGCCTGCACCCGCTCGGCGCTGGAGTTCTCCGGCATGATGAGGATCATCTTATAGCCCATCATCGCCGCCGCCATCGCCAACGCGATGCCAGTGTTGCCGCTGGTGGGTTCGATCAGCGTATCGCCCGGCTGAATCTCGCCGCGCTCTTCCGCGCGACGGATCATGGACAGCGCCGGCCGGTCTTTGACCGAGCCCGCCGGGTTATTGCCTTCCAGCTTGACCAGCACGATGTTGCTGGTGACGCCGGGCAGGCGCTTGAGTCTGACCAAGGGGGTGTGGCCGACGAAATCTTCCAGATGCTTGTACACGACGCGTTCTCCAACGGGGAACGGCCATTATACCGATTGGCTATCAGCAAAGACGGAATCCTTATGTCTAAGCAAATAACCGTTGCTGCAACTATCAGCCCGCGGACGCTTCTGCCAGCATCGCCAGCAAGTCTTCAGGGAAATAGCGCGCGCCGGACGCGGCCAGTTCCTCCGGCGGCCACCAACGGCCCCGCCCCATCACCCGCCGCTCAAGCTCGGTCCAGCCACCGTCGTCCAGCCTCGCGTGTTCGACGCGGATCAGGAAGAAATGCTCAAGCGCCCGCACCCGTTCTCCGTCCAACAGCGTCAACTCGAATGAGCGGCGGGCCACCGGCGAGCCGGGATCGGCGATAAGGTGACCGGTCTCTTCACGGCATTCGCGCCGGGCCGCGTCCGCCAGGCTTTCGCCGGCTTCGAGTTCGCCGCCCGGCGTGAACCAGTATTCGGCCCGGTCCGCCGGCTGGTAGGGAAAGAGCAGCACCCTGCCCGCGGGGTCCAGCATCAGCAGCCGCGCCGCCTGCCGGACGCGCAGCGTCATTGCTTGATCAGCCAATCCACGTAGCGATCCACGCCCTGCTCGACGTCAAACAGCTCGGCGCCGTAACCGGCGCTGCGCAGTTTGCCGATGTCGGCCTGGGTGAAACTCTGATATTTGCCCTTGAGCGCGTCTGGGAAGTCCACGTATTCGACGATGCCCTGAGCCGCCATCTCGTCCAGGCTCAGCGCCGGCTGGCCGTCATGGCGGCGGCAGGCGTTGACGGTGGCCACGGCCACGTCGTTGAACGGCTGCGAGCGGCCGGAACCCAGGTTGAAGATGCCGCTCTTTTCCGGGTGGTCCAGGAAATAAAGATTGATCTTGGCCACATCCTCCACCGACACGAAGTCGCGGCTTTGCATGCCGTTGCCCCAGCCGTCCCAGCCGCCGAACAGCTTGACCTTGCCGTGTTCGCGATACTGATTGAAGTGGTGGAAGGCCACCGAGGCCATCCGGCCCTTGTGCTGCTCGCGCGGGCCGTAGACGTTGAAATAGCGGAAGCCCACCGCCTGCGCGCTCAGGCCTTCCTTCATGCGTTGACGCAGCACTTGGTCGAACAGGAATTTGGAATAGCCGTAGACATTGAGCGGGCCTTCGTACTGGCGCTCTTCCTTGAACACGGTGCCCTTGCCGTAGGTGGCGGCGCTGGAGGCGTAGAGGAACTGAATCTCCTCGTGCTGACAGTAGTCGAACAGGGCCAGCGTGTACTGATAGTTGTTATCCATCATGTACTTGCCATCGTGGTTCATGGTGTCGGAACACGCGCCCTGGTGCAGGATGGCGGACAGCTCGCCCTCGAACTCGCCTTCCAGCAGCAAGGCCAGGAAGTCGTGCTTGTCCATATAGTGGGCGATTTCGCAATCCACCAGATTGCGGAACTTGTCGCCACTGGACAGATTGTCCACGGCGATGATGTCGGTGACGCCGCGCTCGTTCAGCGCCTTGACCAGGTTGGAACCAATAAAACCGGCGGCGCCGGTGACGACGATAGTCATGTTTTGCCTTTCCGCCGCCGGCCATCGCCGACGGCGCGAGAATATTGCTGCGCGTTTAAAAACCGGCGCCGGGCTCGGCCAGATAGGCCTTCTCGTCCGGCGTGTCCGTCCGGCCCAGCGCGGCGTTGCGATGCGGGAAGCGTCCGAAGCGGACGATCACGTCCCGGTGGCGGTGCGCGTAATCGATAAAACTCGCCATGGCCGCGTCCTCGGCCATGGCTTCAAACAAGCGCACGGCTTCGTCCTGATCCGCCAGCGACTCGCTGTGCTCGAACGGCAGATAGACGAAGGTGCGGGCGATATGCGGCAGTTGCCGGTCCAGGCCGCGCGCCACCATCTCGCGCGCCAGCGCCAGCGCCTGGCCGTCGGTGGCGAAGGCCTCGGCCGAGCCGCGGAACAGATTGCGCGGGAATTGATCGGTCAGAATCAGCCAGGCCAGACCGCGGCGAGCGTCGCCGGCCTCCGCCGGCAGTTCCCCGGCGCGCGCCTGTCGCCACGCGTCCAGGAAGCGTTCGCGGATAATGCCGTCGAACACTTCATCCTTCTTGAACCAGGCGCTGCGCGGCACCGACAGGAAACTGTCGTCGCCGCCGCCAAACCAGAACGCCAAGATGGCATCGGTATAGTGCTGCATGGGTTCTCCTTCAGGATCCAGCCTGACTGGATGGGATCACACGGCGAAAAGTTCGCGCTGGCTACACACCGCGGTGCCCAGCTTGCCCACCACCACGCCGGCGGCGGCGTTGGCGAGACTCATCGCCACCGGCAGCGGCTGGCCGGCGGCCAGCCCCAGGCCCAGCGTGCCGATCACGGTGTCGCCGGCGCCGGACACGTCGTAGACTTCGCGCGCGAAGGTGGGCTGATGCACCACGCCCTCGTCGCGGAACAAGGTCATGCCCTCCTCGCTGCGCGTCACCAGCAAGGCGTCCAGCGCCAAGTCCGCGCGCAAGGCCTGCGCCTTGGCGGTCAGCTCGCTCTCCGACGCCCAGCGGCCGGCCACCTGGCGGAACTCGCTGCGATTGGGCGTCAACAGCGTGGCGCCGGCGTATTTGCTGTAGTCGTCGCCCTTGGGATCGATCAACACCGGCTTGCCGGCCTGGCGCGCCAGTTCGATCATCTTGCTGACGTGGGTCAGCCCGCCCTTGCCGTAATCGGACAGGATCACCACGTCGTGCTCGGCCAGGATCTGCTGATACTCTTCCAGCTTGCCGGCCAGGATCTCATGGCTGGGCGCGTCCTCGAAGTCGAGGCGGATCAGCTGTTGCTGCCGCGCCACCACGCGCAACTTGATGGTGGTGGCGATGCTGGGGTCGCGCTTCAGCGAGGTGGCGATGCCGTCCGCGGCCAGCAGGCGCTCCAGCGCCGAGGCGGCTTCGTCGTCGCCCACCACCGACAGCAAGGTGGCCTTGCCGCCCAGGCCGGCGATATTGCGCGCCACGTTGGCGGCGCCGCCGGCGCGCTCTTCAATGCGCTCGATCTTGGCCACCGGCACCGGCGCTTCCGGCGAAATGCGGGTGGCGTCGCCGAACCAATAGCGGTCCAGCATCACATCGCCCACCACCAGGACTTTCGCTTGCGCCAGTTCGGCGGCCAGTTTGGAGCTGTCCAGCCCCAGGTCTTGCATCAGGCCCATGATTATCCTCAGCGGCCGATCGCGAAGTAATCGAAGCCCTGCTCGCGCATCCAGGCCGGATCGTACATATTGCGGCCGTCGAACACCAAGGGCTGCTTCAGCGCTTGCTTGACCGCGCTCAGGTCCGGCGCGCGGAACATCTTCCATTCGGTGACGATCAGCAAGGCGTCGGCCTGCCGCAACGCCGCCATCATGTCGTCGGCGAAGCTCAGGCCGGCGATGTCGCCCATCACCCGTTGCGCTTCATGGATGGCCACCGGATCGAAGGCCACCACTTCCGCGCCGCGGCGGCTCAGTTCTTCCGCGATCACGCGGCTGGGCGCTTCGCGCATATCGTCGGTGTTGGGCTTGAAGGCCAGGCCCCACATCGCGAAGCGGCGGCCGGACAGATCTTGGCCGAAACGCGCCAGCACCTTGTCCACCAGGCGCAGCTTTTGCAGATCGTTGGCCTCTTCCACCGCGCTCAACACGCGCAAGTCATGGCCGTTTTCCTTGGCGGTCTGCACCAGGGCCTTGACGTCCTTGGGGAAGCAGGAACCGCCGTAGCCCACGCCCGGATACAGGAAGTGATAGCCGATGCGCGGATCCGAGCCCATGCCCAACCGCACTTGCTCGATGTCGGCGCCCAGGCTCTCGGCCAGATTGGCCAATTCGTTCATGAAGGAGATGCGCGTCGCCAGCATGGCGTTGGCCGCGTACTTGGTCAGTTCGGCGGAGCGCACGTCCATCAGCAGCACGCGCTCGTGATTGCGCTGGAACGGCGCGTACAGCCGGCGCATCATCGCGGCCGCGCGCTCGTCGTCTACGCCGATCACCACGCGGTCCGGACGCATGAAGTCGTCGATGGCCGCGCCTTCCTTCAGGAATTCCGGGTTGGACACCACGCTGAATTCCAACGCCTCGCCGCGCTCGGCCAGGGTTTCCGCCACCGCCGCCTTGACCAGGTCGGCGGTGCCCACCGGCACCGTGGACTTGTCGACGATGACTTTGTAGTCCGTCATGTGGCGGCCGATATTGCGCGCGGCGGCCAGCACGTATTGCAGGTCGGCGGAGCCGTCCTCGTCCGGCGGGGTGCCGACGGCGATGAACTGCACGTCGCCGAAGGCCACAGACTCGGCGATGTCGGTGGTGAAGCTGAGCCGGCCGGCGGCGACGTTGCGCCGCACCATGTCTTCCAGACCGGGTTCGAAAATCGGAATGCCGCCCTGTTTCAGGATGGCGATCTTATTGGGATCCACATCCAGGCAGCACACGTGATAGCCGGTTTCCGCCAGACACGTGCCGGTCACCAGACCGACATACCCCGTACCGATAACTGTGATTTTCATATTTTATTGAGCCTGATAGTGCTGAATGTCTTGATTGATCGCGCGCAACACGGCCAGCGGGTCGGCGGCGCGGGTGATGGGCCGGCCTATCACCAGATAATCGGAGCCTGCGGCCAGTGCGGTCGTCGGCGTCATCACCCGGCGCTGATCGTCGGCTACGCTGTCCGCCAGGCGGATGCCCGGCGTCACCAGTTTGAATTCGCGGCCCAGCGCGGCTTTCAGTTCGCCGGCTTCCTGGGCCGAACACACCACGCCGTCCAGCCCGCAGTCGCGGGTCAGCGCGGCCAGCCGCAGCACATGCTCTTGCGGCGAAGCGGCGATGCCGATTTCGGCCAGATCCGCCGCTTCCATGCTGGTCAGCACCGTCACCGCGATCAAGAGCGGACGCTGGCTGTACGGCGCCAGCGCCTCGCGCGCGGCCTCCATCATCCGGCGGCCGCCGGAGGCGTGCACATTGACCATCCAAACGCCGGCTTCCGCCGCCGCCTTGCAAGCATGGGCCACGGTATTGGGAATATCGTGGAACTTCAAATCCAGAAACACCTGAAACCCTCTGGCCACCAGACTCTCCACCAGGCTGCGGCCGGAGGAGGTGAACAGCTCCTTGCCCACCTTGAGGCGACACTCGCTCGGGTCCAGGCGGCTGGCGAAGCGCAAGGCGCTGTCCGCGTCGGCAAAGTCCAGGGCCACGACGACGGGCGAAGTCGGCTGCGCCGCGTCGGCTGCGATCAAAGGATTCATGCTTGCTCCATTCTTGCCGCCGACGCTCGCCGACGGCCGGTATTCAAATCAGCGCAGCCGCTCTCTGGCGGCTGCACAACTATCCCTGCGCCCAAGCCGCTGACAACACCTCGCGGAGAAGCAGAGGCAAGGCGCGCAGACGTAAGCAGTACATCTAGGCGTTTTGTCAGCGGCGCTGCTGCTTACTGCGATTCCGTCCGGTTGGCGGTGAAGCCCTCCCACTCGCCGCAGGCCGGGCAATGCCAGAAGAAGGCGCGCGAGCGGAAGTTGCAGCATTTGCAACGGTGCACGCTCAGGCGCTGCGCGTGCTTGAGTACCAGCGCGCGCGCCACTTCCGCGTCCATCCGCCCTTCCGGGCTCAATTCGTCCATCTGCGCCTCGATCAAGCGGTAGACGCCGGACAGGCTGGGACGGGCGTGCACGCCCTCGCGCGCCACTTCCAGCGCTTTTTCCTCGCCCTCGTAAGTGGCGATCTTCTGGTACAGCAGATCGGTCAGTTCCAGCTGCGGGAAAGTCTTCTGATAGCCACGCAGCAAGGCGATGCCTTCCAGCGGCTTGTCCAGCCGCTCATAGGCGTCGAACAGCCGCTCGGCGGCCATCGACAAGTATTCGTAATTCTGCTTTTCAATGTTCTGCCAGGCCGCGATCGCCGCCTCCACATGACCGCCGGCGAACTCGATGTCTCCGAGGATCAGGCTGGCGCGCACGCACTTGCGGTTGGCCGTGAACGCTTCTTCCACATAGTGGCGCGCTTGTTCGCTATTGGATTTGTACAGCTCGCCCTGGGCCAGTTCGCAATAGAACTGCGCCACCTCGTGCTGGAAGGAATGCGCGTCGCTACGCAGCTCCTTGGCGGTGGCGATGGCCTTGTGCCAATCGCGGTCCTGCTGGTAGATGTCCAGCAGCTGACGCCGCGCGGCCAGGCCCATATTGCCGTCCTGCAGCTTGATCAGAATCTCTTCCGCCCGGTCCACCAGGCCCGCTTTACGGAAATCCTGGGCCAGTTCGAAGCGCACCGCGTCGCGGTGCTCGGCCGGCAGATCCGGCGCGTCCAGCATGCGCTGATGCAGCCGGATGGCGCGGTCGTTCTCCCCGCGCTTGCGGTAGAGCTTGCCCAAGGTGTGCTGCAACTCCAGCGCCGACCCTTGCTGGCGCGCCACTTCGGCCAGGGCCGAAGCGGCGATATCGGTCTTGTCCTCCACCAGCGCGTCCAGGCCGCGGAAAAATCCGGTCGGCACCGCCTTCGCCTGTTTCAGCACCGTGCGCATGTCCACGCGCGCGGCGAACCAACCCAGGCCGAAAAAGGCCGGAAACAATAGCAACCACCACAAATCCAGTTCCAACAGCAATCCTTTCCGGACAAACAACAACAGCCGCTCCCGGGCGGCATCATCAAGAACGACGGATTCCATCGCGGCGGCGCCTAGGCGCGGCACCGGCTCGCTCCGCCGCTCGCGCTAGGCTCAATCGGCGATCGCGTCGCTGGGGTCGCTGATCACCTTGCTGGCGGGGGGACGGTTGCGCAATTCTTTTTTCAATTGGGACAGCTCTTTCCGGCTGCGCAGATAATAGCCGAGCGTGGCGAGCAGACCGACCAGCGCGCCAACCACGAAAAACAGCAGCAGAAACACAATCAGCGGCGCGGACCAGGACTGGCCGAAGAACAATTTGAATTCAACCGCATGGCTGTTTTGCACGGTGACCGCGATCAGGAATACCAACAGGGCCAATTCAACGATACGAAGCAGGTAACGCATGATCTCGCTCGATTTGTTTGCCGGAGTGCAAGTTTAAACGATAGCCCGGCGCAACCCAAGCTGGAATTTCAGCCGCGCAAAGAAAAAGCGCCGCAAAAAGCGGCGCTTCGGATTCGCTAGACAGGGCTTGAACGCCTAGGCTTCGCTCTGCTCCAACAGGGACAGATCGACGCGTTCGCGCAATTCTTTGCCCGCCTTGAAATGCGGCACATATTTCTCAGGAACCGAGACGCTGGTGCCCGACTTGGGGTTGCGGCCAATCCGCGGCGGACGGTAGTTCAAATCGAAACTGCCGAAACCGCGGATTTCAATCCGGTTTCCCTGCGCCAGGTTATTGGCCATCGCATCCAAAATGGTTTTGACGGCCAACTCAGCGTCTTTGTAGACCAACTGAGAATTGCGCTCGGCGAGTCGTTCCGACAGCCTAGCGATCAGCTCAGATTTGGTCATGTCTCAATTACTCGTTAGAGCCGGACAGTTTTGCCTTCAGCAGGGCACCCAGATTGGTGGTGCCAGCGGAAGCGCTGTCAACGGACAGGCTCTTCAGAGCAACGTTGTCTTCCTGAGCGTCTTTAGCCTTGATGGACAGGCTGATGTTGCGGGACTTGCGGTCCACGGCAATGATCACGGCTTCCACTTCTTCGCCGTCCTTCAGAACGGAGCGAGCGTCTTCCACGCGGTCGCGGGACAGTTCGGAAGCGCGCAGGTAGCCTTCAACATCGGTGTCCAGAGTCACGACGGCGCCTTTGGCGTCAACGGACTTCACGGTGCCCTTAACCAGAGCGCCCTTGTCGTTCATCGCAACGAAGTTGTTGAACGGATCGCCTTCCATCTGCTTGATGCCCAGGGAAATGCGCTCTTTCTCAACGTCGATGGACAGAACAACGGCTTCAACCTCGTCGCCCTTCTTGAACTTGCGCACGGCTTCTTCGCCAGCTTCGTTCCAGGACAGGTCGGACAGGTGAACCAGGCCGTCGATGCCGCCCGGCAGGCCAACGAACACGCCGAAGTCGGTGATGGACTTGATCGCGCCCTTCAGCTTGTCGCCTTTGTGGAAGTTGTCGGCGAACTCGTTCCACGGGTTGGCCAGGCACTGCTTCATGCCCAAGGAGATGCGACGACGGTCTTCGTCGATTTCCAGGATCATGACTTCCACTTCGTCGCCAACCTGAACAACCTTGGACGGGTGTACGTTCTTGTTGGTCCAGTCCATTTCGGACACGTGCACCAGGCCTTCGATGCCCTGTTCGATTTCCACGAACGCGCCGTAGTCGGTCAGGTTGGTCACCTTGCCGAACAGACGGGTGCCGGACGGGTAGCGGCGGGACAGGCCCACCCACGGATCTTCGCCCAGTTGCTTCAGACCCAGGGATACGCGGTTCTTCTCTTGGTCGAACTTCAGTACCTTGGCTTCCACTTCGTCGCCCACGGCCAGAACTTCGGACGGGTGCTTCACGCGGCGCCATGCCAGGTCGGTGATGTGCAGCAGGCCATCGATGCCGCCCAGGTCAACGAACGCACCGTAGTCGGTGATGTTCTTGACGATACCCTTGATGATGGCGCCCTCTTTCAGGGTTTCCAGCAGAGCTTTGCGCTCTTCGCCCAGGGTTTCTTCCAGCACGGAACGACGGGACACAACAACGTTGTTGCGCTTGCGATCCAGCTTGATGACCTTGAATTCGATCTGTTTGTTTTCGTACGGGGTGGTGTCTTTCACCGGACGCACGTCAACCAGGGAACCCGGCAGGAAGGCGCGGATGCCGTTGACCATAACGGTCAGGCCGCCTTTGACTTTGCCGCTGATCAGACCGGACAGGATCTTGCCGGTTTCCAGAGCCTCTTCCAGCTCCACCCAAGCGGCCAGGCGCTTGGCTTTTTCGCGGGACAGCTTGGTTTCGCCAAAGCCGTTTTCCAGCGCGTCGATGGCGACGGTAACGAAGTCGCCGATGGCCACTTCGACCACGCCTTGGTCGTTCTTGAATTCTTCAGCCGGAATCAGGGACTCGGACTTGAGGCCTGCGTTCACGGTTACAAAGTTGGAATCAACTGCCACCACTTCGGCAGTGATCACCTCGCCCACGCGCATGTCGTGAAGGGTCAGGCTTTCCTCAAACAGCTGAGCGAAGTTTTCCATGGAGAGGGTAGTCATCAAGCGTACTCTCGGTGCGCGCCTTGCGGCGTGCGGGGTTAGGGTTGCACAACGGGTTTATTGCCTTGCAGCATTTTCACCCGACAAAAAAATCATAGGCCGGAGACCTGTCTTTCCTCGAACCAACGTAGAACCTGTGCGACCGCCTGGTCGATGGTCAGCTCCGTGGTGTCGAGCAAAAAGGCGTCCGGCTCCTGGCGCAGCGGCGCTACCGGCCGGGCGGCATCGCGCGCGTCCCGATCGATAATGTCCTGCAGAATCCGTGGGAGATTAGCAGAATCTCCCTTGCCGATCAACTGCTTATAGCGGCGCTCGGCGCGTTCCTCGGCGCTGGCGGTCAAAAACACCTTCAAGGCGGCGGCGGGAAACACCACCGAACCCATGTCGCGGCCGTCCGTCACCAGGCCCGGCAACTGGCAGAAATCGCGTTGGCGCTGCAACAGCGCGGCGCGCACCGCCGGCAGCGCGCCCACCTTGGACGCGCCGATGCCGATTTCCTCGCTGCGTATCGCCGCGCTGGCGTCGTTGCTCTCCAGCCACACCGCCCCGTCGGCGAACTCCACCGGCAAGCCGGAGGCGGCCGCAGCCAGGCCCGGCTCGTCGTCCCAGCCTATATTGTGACGCTGCGCGAACAGCGCCAGCAGGCGGTAGAGCGAGCCCGAATCCAGATAATGAAAACCCAGCCGCGCGGCGACCAGGGCGGCGACGGTGCCCTTGCCCGAGGCGGACGGGCCGTCGATGGCGATGACAGGTGCGGTCATGTACAGACGATGTCCTTGCAGAAATTCGCGCCGGCCGCCACGACGGGCAACCGGCCAAACCGTCGATTTTATCTCAAAGCCGCGGGCCGGCGCAGCAAGATTCTACGACGCGCGCTGCGCCGACGCGCCGCCACGCGGGTTTGCGCAAAGACCTTCCTGGCGGTTACATTGTCCGACGGGCGCCGCGTCGCCCTTCGCCAACCCCAAGAACACAAGATCCCGAACCGCCATGGAACAACTGCATCTCGCCCCCGTCCTCCGCCTGTCCGGCGCCATCAAGCTCCCCGGCTCGAAAAGCATCTCCAACCGCACCCTGCTGCTGGCCGCGCTGGGCAGCGGCAGCACCCTGGTGCGCGATCTGCTGGATTCGGACGACATCCGCCACATGCTGGCGGCGCTGAAGCTGCTGGGCGTGGAGATCGAACAGATAGGCGACAGCCGCGACTTCCGCGTGCAGGGCGTGGGCGGCGAATTTCCGGTTAAAAGCGCAGACCTGTTCCTCGGCAACGCCGGCACCGCCTTCCGCCCGCTGACCGCCGCGCTGGCGCTGATGCAAGGCGACTACCAACTCAGCGGCGTGCCGCGCATGCACGAACGGCCGATCGGCGATCTGGTGGACGCGCTGCGCGTGGCCGGCGCCAAGATTCAGTACCAAGGCCAGCCCGGCTACCCGCCGCTGACCATCGCGCCGGCGCAACTGGAGGCCGGCCGGGTCATCCCGGTCAAGGGCAATGTGTCCAGCCAGTTCCTCACCGCCTTGCTGATGGCGCTGCCGCTGACCGGCGAAACCGCGGTCATCGAAGTCAGCGGCGAGCTGATCTCCAAGCCCTATATCGAAATCACCCTCAACCTGATGGCGCGCTTCGGCGTGCGGGTTGAGCGCGACGGCTGGCGCCGTTTCACCATCCCCGGCGGCCAGACTTACATCTCCCCGGGAGAGGTTCACGTGGAAGGCGACGCCTCCAGCGCGTCCTATTTCCTCGCCGCCGGCGCGCTGGCGGGCGGCCCGGTGCGGGTGGAGGGCGTGGGCGCGGACAGCATTCAGGGCGACGTCAAGTTCGCCGACGCGCTGCGCCTGATGGGCGCCGAAGTCAGCATGGGGCCCAATTGGATAGAAGCCCGCGCCAGCCTCCCGCTCAAGGCGATAGACGCCGACTTCAACCACATCCCGGACGCGGCGATGACCTTGGCGGTGGCGGCGCTGGCCGCCGACGGCACCAGCACGCTGCGCAATATCGAAAGTTGGCGCGTCAAGGAAACCGACCGCCTGAGCGCGATGGCCGCCGAGCTGCGCAAGGTAGGCGCCGTGGTGGAGGAAGGCCAGGACTACATCCGCATCACCCCGCCGCCGGCCTTGACGCCGAACGCCGAGATCGACACCTACGACGACCACCGCATGGCGATGTGCTTCTCCCTGATTTCGCTGCTGGGCGCCCCGGTCACCATCAACGACCCCAAATGCGTGGCCAAGACCTTCCCCGATTACTTCGACGCGCTGGCCGCGCTGAGCGCTCAGGCGTAAACGCCACAGCGCTCCGATCCAGCCCCGCCCCGGCGGGGCTTTGTTTTGCCCGCCGCTTGCGCCCCGCCCGTCTATAAAACACAATATATGGATCACAAAAGCAGAAAGACGCTAAATAATGGAAAACTTCTTCGCCCTACGCCGCCAATTCATGCAGCAGTTCGACATCCCCAGCCCGGCTCAGCCGCAATGGCAGCCGCAGCAGCTGACGATGTGGGAAACCATGCTGGGCGAAGAGCTGGCGGAATTCCAGCAAGCGCTGGCCGACTACAAGCGCCAGGACGGCGATGAAGCGGAACGCGCGCGGCGGATGGCGGAGCTGCTGGCCGAGGGCGTGGACGTGCTCAATGTGCTCAGCGGCCTGCTGATGTCGCAAGGCCTGCCGCTGGAAGAGATGACGCGGGAGATCCACGCCGCCAATATGCGCAAATGCGTGGACGGCAAGATTGTGCGCCGCGAGGACGGCAAGGTGCTGAAGCCGGCCGGCTGGCGGCCGGCCGACAAGGAAGGAGTGATACGCCGGGCGCTGGAGTCCTGAGCACCTGTTTACGTTCTGCTGCGCGTCGTGAAACGTGACACGGCGAGTACCGCTTCGAAATGCTCATGCACCACGTGTACATTCCGCTTGCTCAGCCGCAACGCCTTGTCTCACCTTAGCTCGCGAGATCGTAAACAGGTTCTGAGAGCCCGATAAAGCCCGCTGCGCGTCGGCGGCAACGGCGCTCAATGATCCCGCCGCGCGAACAGCCGGGCGATGCCGTGGTAATGCGGCTGGCCATGGCCGACATCCAGCGCATACTCCTCTTGATAGGCCAGCAGGCTCAGCGCCGAGAACTGACGGCGCAGCTCTCCCGGCTGGTAGTAATGCTTGACGTAGGAGGCCGTCTCGCTGGCCACCCGGCCCAGGGCGTCGCACCCCGGATCATCGACCGTGAACACCGATACGAACAGATGGCCGCCCGGCTCCAGCGCGGCGGCCATCTGGCGCGCCAGCGCCTCGCCCTCGTCCACACCCAAATGATCCAGCGAAGTATTCGCGACGATCAGCCGGAAACGCCCCGGCTCCAGCTCCAGGCCGGCCAGATCCGCCACCCTGCCGCTCACGTTCAGCCTGCGCTCGTCCGCCGCCTCGCCCAGACTCGCGATCGCCTCCGCCGAACCGTCCACCGCCGTCATCGCGAAGCCCCGCTGAGCCAGAAACAAGGCGTTGCGGCCCTGGCCGCAGCCCAGATCCAGGCCGGCTCCGTCGCCCGCCACATGATATTTTTCCAGATACTGGACCAAGGACGGGGACGGCTTGTCCCCGTAGAAGGACGTGCTCGAACGATACACGCCGTCGAAACCCGCTGCTGTCATGATGATGCCCCCGTCTCGGCTGCCCGCCTACGGCCTACCCCGGCCCGGGTGCGTCCCAGGATACCTGTACGATAAGCCACCTACCCTTTTGGACAGCATAGACGATGTCCCCAGCAAGAACATCCTTATCGATTTAGCTATTCATCAAATCATTTGCGGCAGCGCGTGCAAGGACTGCGCCGGCAGCATTTCCAGCAACAGCCAGATCGCGGTTCCCGCCAACATCGCCGCCATGCCGCAATTGAAAACCCTCAACCGGCGCGGCGACGCCAGGAAGCGGCGCGCGGCCACGCCGGACCCCGCCCACAGCGCGATGCACGGCAGGCCGATGACGAAAGTCAGCGCCGCGAACAGCAGACCGGCATGCCAGGCGTTCATCTTGGCCGGCAGAAACACCATCGCGATATTGAAACCCATCAGCCACACCTTGGGATTCAACCAGTTGAACAGCACCCCGCCCCAAAAACCCATAGGCGCGCCGCCGGACTCGCCCGCGGCCGGCGCCGAGCGCGCCATGCCCCAGGACAGCCACAGCAGATACAGGCAGCCGGCCATGGCCAGGTAAATCTGCACCGAAGCGATGACGGCGACCAGGCTGCCCAGGAACACCGTCAACAAGCCCACCTGCACCGACAGGCCCAGCGACATGCCCAGCAAGGCCGGCACCGTGCGGGAAAAACCGTGATTGACCCCGGACGAGGCCAATACCAGATTGTTCGGCCCCGGCGTGATCGACATCACCAACAGATAAGTCACCAACGCAACAAAGTTCATTACCGCTCCAAACCATAGCCAGCGGCCGGACAATCCGGACGCGACATGTTTTCAATGCTGGCCATGATAACGCCGCCGCAACATCGAATACAGATTCAGAAAAATTGAATTGGAACCATAACAGTTTTACAATTTCAAAACTGTTATGGTCGTTTTTGCGGAAAATTGTACCGATGGCGACCCCCACATCTGTCAGCGAGGCCCCCAGCATGAGCGACGAACCCCTCTATCAGCAGTTGGTCAACGAATGGATCACCCTGATCCAGACCGGCGTGGTGCAGCCCGGAGAACGACTGCCCTCGGTGCGCAAGGCCTGCGAAATGCACAAGGTCAGCCCGTCCACCATCCTGATGACTTACCGCACACTGGAGGACCGCGGCCTGATCGAGGCGCGGCCGCAATCCGGCTTCTACGTCAAATCCGCCGCCACCCTGCCGCTGCCGCGCATGCGTCGGCAAAGCGCCGCTCACCACGCCGGCGAGGTGGTGGACCAGATCGAAGCGGTGATGACGGCGCAGACGCGGGAGGATTTCATCGACCTGTCCTTGGCCAGCCCGCGCGGCAGCGATTTCTACCCCACCACCCGCTTCAAGCACATCATGGGGCGGCTGCTGCGCCAGCACCCTGAGCTGACCACCGATTACCCGTTTCCGCCCGGCTCGGAACGGCTGCGCCGCCAGATCGCCCAGCGCGCGGTCAGCTGGGGCTGCGTGCTGGCCGCCGAGGACTTGGTGATCACCAACGGCTGCACCGAGGCGCTGCAACTGGCCTTGCGCGCCTGCTGCAAGCCGGGCGACACCGTGGGCCTGGAATCGCCCACTTATTTCGCGCTGCTGCCCACGCTGAAGAACCTGGGCCTGAGCGTGATCGAAATTCCCACCCATCCGGCCAACGGCCTGTCGCTGGACGCGCTGGAACTCTTGCTGTCGGAGAAAAGGCTGAACGCCATCGTGGCCATGCCCACCGTGCACAATCCGCTGGGCTGCACCATGCCGGCCGAGGCCAAGCAAAGGCTGGCGGCCCTGGTCAACGAACACCAGGTGCCGCTGATCGAGGACGTGCCGCACGCCGATCTGCACTACGACGGCGCCACCCCGGATGCGGTCAAGGCCTATGACCGCGACGGCTGGGTGCTGCTGTGCTCCAGCTACAGCAAGACCTTGGCGCCGGGTTTTCGCATCGGCTGGATCGCGCCCGGGCGCTTCTTGCGGGAAGTGACGCGGCTGAAGTTCGCCAGCTCGCTGGCCCAGCCGCGCTTATTGGAGGAAACGCTGGCGGAATATCTGGAAACCGGCGGCTACGACCACCACCTGCGGCTGATCCGCCGCCACTTCATGAGCCAGATGGAAAGGCTGCGCGGCACCGTCGCCAGCTGCTTCCCGGCTCAGACGCGGGCCACCTCGCCGTCCGGCGGCTGCCTGCTGTGGGTGGAGCTGCCCAGCGGCGTGGACACCATGGCATTGTTCCAGACGGCGCTGGCCGAACGCATCACCATCGCGCCCGGCACGCTGTACTCGGCCAAGGGGCGCTACCGCAATTGCGTGCGGCTGTCCTGCTGCTATCCGTGGAACCCGGCGTACGAACGCGCCTTGCGGCGCGTGGGGGAACTGGCGGGAGAGATGGCCGACTGAATCAGGCCGGACGGCCGCTACGCGGCGGCTGGGCGCGCACCGCGGCGCGCGAAGAGGACGGCGCGGACGACGGCGCCACCGCCGGCGCGTGCTGCGGCGCGGACGCCGGCGGCGTAGCCTGCGACGGCAACGGACCGCCCGGCTCGCGGCCGGCCGGTTCGCGCGCGAACTGAGTATCGTCCGCCTTGCCCGGCGACAGCCAGCGCACCGCGGACAGATCGCCGTCCACCTTGGCCTTGGCCACGTCCTTGCAAGTCAGACACACCGGCACGCCCTTGCGCGCCTTCAAAGCCTGGTCCACCCGCGCGCCGAACACCACCGCGGACTTTTGCTTCTGCCAGGCCAGCAGCGTTTCGGCCAGCATCGGGAAGGAAGGATCGTCCTGCTTGTAATGATTGCGGTAAGCGGTCAGCCACAGTTCGCCGGCGGCGTCCTGGTTCAGCAACACGGTCTGATAAGCCACCGTGACCGCGTCGCCGCGGCCCACGGTCTTGGACAGCAGCAAGGCGTCGTCGTTTTTCATGCGCACGCAGCCATGGCTGCGGAAACCGGGCACCGAGCCGGGCGCGTTGGTGCCGTGAAAGCCCAGGCCCAGCTTGGCCTCGCCGAAACGAATGAAGACCGGCCCCAGCGGGTTCTTGGGCCCCGGCGGCACCACAGTCTGCACTTCCTTGCCGCTGCGGCGCATTTCTTCCTGGATGGAGCGCGGCACATGCCAGGCCGGCGCCTTGTAAATGCCGGTAATGTCGAAGCTGCCGATCGGCGTCTGGGTCAGCATCTTGCCCACCGCCACCGGATAGATCTTGGACAGCCTGCCGTCCTGGTACTGGAACAGCCGCGCCTGCGGCAGGTTCAGCACCAAGTGCAGGCCCGCGGGGTTGACCTGCACATCAGGCTCGGGAATCACCGCCGCGCCGACAAACGGCGCCACGCCAAGCCCAAGCCAACCCAACAGCCCAACACATCGCTTCAACATACCGCACCATATCTAAAATCACTATTGTTCGATTCTAACAGAAAGCGTGGGAAAGCAAGATTCTGACTATTACCAAGCCCCTGCCGCCTCCGGGCCGTCGCTAATATTGTCGGTTTTACGCCAGCATAGCCGGCTTGAGCTCAAAACGCAGGCCAATGCGCCAAAACCCAGGCCGCCGCGTACAGGCCCAGGCCGAAACTGGCGTGCGCCGCCAGGCTGCGCCGGCGCGACAGCCATGGCCGCGGCGTTTTCGACGCGAAGAAACCCGCGCCCATCGCCGGCTGCATCAGCAGGAAAGGCGCCGCCGCGCTGGCGAGGCCGAACAAGAGCGCGGGCCCCGGCGTCGGCGCGCGCCACCAAAGCTCACCGCACGCGGCCAGCAACAACAGCGCGAAGACGACGCCAATCAAATAATGCGCCAGCCAGCCCAGCGCCCGCTCGCCGCGCGCCGGCTCGGCGCGGGCGATGCTTGCGTGGCGGAAGCGGCCGCGCCGCCAATGCGCCATCCAGCGCCCCACCAGCGCGTAATCCAGCGACGGCGTGCCAAAGCTTCGCCGCAGCCAGTACGCCCACGCGTCCATCACCGCCGTGGCGCCTACGCCCACCAGCGCGCCGCGCGCCAACCATTCCGTCACCGCCTCCATGCCCTCTCCCCATCAACCATTCAATGCCCACGCCGCGCCCGACGCGACGCCGGCGCTGACAAACGCCAGCCAATAGACTATCATTAAATAGATTGATTGAATGATATTTTGAAGGCCGTCCATGACCAGCACTCCTCCGCCCGCTCCGGAACGCTTCGCCGACCTGGCCGACCTGGCCCGCACGCTGAGCCACGCCCACCGACTGTTGCTGCTGGAACACATCGCCCAAAGCGAGCGCCCGGTTGAGCGGCTGGCCGAGCTGGCCGGCCTGTCCATCGCCAACGCCTCGCAACACCTGCAACACCTGAAGCGCGCCGGACTGGCCCTATCGCGCCGCGACGGCAAGCGCGTGATGTACCGGCTGGGCGACGGCCCCATTCTGGCCGTGCTGGACGCGCTGCGCCGTCAGACCGAGCACCGCCGCGCCGCCGTCCGCGCGCTGCTGGACGACGCCGCCGCCCGGCCCGAGACGCTGGACGGCGTCACGCTGGACGAGCTGCTGCGCCGCTTGGGCGACGGCGACCTCATCCTGCTGGACGTGCGGCCGGCGGACGAGTACGCCGCCGGCCATCTGCCCGGCGCGCTCAACCTGCCGCCGGAGCGGTTGGAACACGGCCTGGCACAGCTCAGCGCCGGCGCCGAAATCATCGCCTATTGCCGCGGCCCCTTCTGCGTGCTGTCCACCCAGGCGGTGGCCGCCTTGCGCGCCCGCGGCCTGAACGCCAGGCGGCTGGACAGCGGCTTCCCGCAATGGAAGGCGGCCGGGCTGGAGGTCGAAACCGGCGCGCCGGCCGGCGCGGACAAAAAACCCCTGCGCGTTGCCGGATAATTTGAGAAAATCGCCGCTTTCCGTTTGATTTTCCAAGCAACACCATGACGCACAAACAGACTATCGCCCAGGTCGAGTCGCTGGACCACGAAGGCAGGGGAGTCGCCCACGTCGATGGCAAGACCATCTTCATCGACGGCGCGCTGCCTTATGAAACCGTGGTCTACAGCGCCTATCGCAAAAAGTCTTCCTACGAGAACGCCAACACCAGCCAGGTGCTGAAGGAAAGCTTTCTGCGCACGCAGCCGCGCTGTCCGCATTACGGCACCTGCGGCGGCTGTTCGATGCAGCATGTGGAGTTCTCCGCCCAAGTGGCGGTCAAGCAAAGGGTGCTGGAAGACAATCTGGCCCGCATCGGCCGGGTCAAGCCGCAACAGGTGCTGACGCCCATCGCCGGCCCGGCCTGGCACTACCGCCACCGCGCGCGGATGTCTGCGCGGCTGGTGGAGAAAAAGGGCGGCGTGCTGGTGGGCTTCCACGAGAAGCGCTCCACCTACATCACCGATATGAGCGAGTGCCACATCCTGCCGCGCCATATCTCGGACCTGATCGTGCCGCTGCGCGAGATGATCTACAAGCTGTCGATCAACAACCGCATGCCCCAGGTGGAGCTGGCGGTGGGCGACAAGGTGGACATCCTGGTGTTCCGCAATATGGAAGCCATCAACGACGCCGACCACGCGCTGCTGCGCGCCTTCTCCGACGCCCACGGCAGCAAGGAGCGGCCCTTGCAGATGTGGCTGCAGCCCAAGGGCCCGGACACCTGTTATCCGGTCTACCCGCTGGACGCGCCCAAGCTGACTTACAGCCTGCCGGAATACCGCGTGGAGATGCCCTACTACCCCACCGAGTTCACCCAGGTGAACCCCGAGATCAACGCGGTCATGGTGTCGCGCGCGCTGAAATTCCTGGACCCGCAGCCGGGCGAGCGCATCGCCGACATGTTCTGCGGCATCGGCAACTTCACCCTGCCCATCGCCCGCTCCGGCGCCGAGGTGCACGGCATGGAAGGCAGCCAGCCCCTGGTCAAGCGCGCGGTGGAAAACGCCACCCACAACGGCCTGCAGGACAAGGTCAGCTATGAGATGGCCAATCTGTTCGAAGTCACCGAGGAGTCCTTCGCCGCGCTCGGCCGCTTCGACAAGATGCTGGTGGACCCGCCGCGCGACGGCGCGGTGCAGCTGCTGAAGGCCATCACCGAGGACACCGCGCCCAAACGCATCGTCTACGTGTCCTGTAATCCGGCCACGCTGGCGCGCGACGCCAATGTGCTGGTGCACACCAAGGGCTACACGCTGAAGGCGGCCGGCATCATCAATATGTTCCCGCACACCGCCCATGTGGAATCCGTGGCCTGGTTCGAAAAAACCGGCCCGTGCAAGAGCCGCAGCGAAATCGCCGCGATCGAAGCCGCCGAGGAAGCCGAACGCGAAGCGGTGAAAGCGGCGCAACGCGCCGAGGCGGCGGCGGAAGCCGCCAAGAAGGAGCAGGAGCTGGCTGAAAAGGCCGCGGCCAAGCAGGCCCGCCGCGATTATTATTTCGCCGAACAAGCCCGCCGCGAAGCGGAACAACAAGCGCAATAGTCCCGCATGCGACAAGCCTCCGGCCATGGCCGGGGGCTTTATTTTTGAGCCGGCCGCGCAGCTTGTTTGATCAAACCGGCTGGTTTGCGACAGCGGATAAGCGCACAGTGGCGGGCGAATGCGTTTTACATGGAAGCGGCAATCGCTTCATGTCAAAATTCGCCGTTCGCCAATCAACAACACAAGCACACACAGCGGGCGCGCCCGCCAACATCGCCGCTCCTGCCTGAAGGACGGCCCATCAAGGCAATAGATATGCACATACTTCAATTCGTCTTCGGACTGCTGGTTGTCTTCCTGCTGACCCAAGTGGTGGCGCGCGACCGCAAGAACATCAAGATCCGCTACGTGCTGCAACTGATCGTGGTGGAGATGGCGCTAGCCTACTTCCTGCTGCACTCCAGCTACGGCCTGACCCTGGTGGGCGGCGTGGCCGGCGTGTTCGACAAACTGATGAGCTACGCCGGCGAAGGCACCAACTTCGTGTTCGGCGGCCTGCTCAATCAGGGCGAGTTCAGCTTCTTCCTCAAGGTGCTGATGCCCATCGTCTACATCTCGGTGCTGATCGGCATCCTGCAGCACATCCGCGTGCTGCCCTGGGTGATACGCGGCATCGGCTGGGTGCTGGCCAAGATCAGCGGCATGGGCAAGATCGAGTCCTTCAACGCCGTCGGCTCCATGATCGTGGGCCAGTCCGAGAACTTCATCGCCTACAAGAACATCATCGGCAGCTTCTCGGAAAAGCGCATGTACACGCTGGCCGCCACCGCCATGTCCACGGTGTCCATGTCCATCGTCGGCTCCTATATGCAGATCATCCAGCCGCGTTTCGTGGTCACCGCGCTGATTCTCAATCTGTTCAGCACCTTCGTCATCCTGTCGCTGATCAATCCCTACGACGCCAGCCGCGACGACGATGAACTGATCAGCGCCGAAGCCGCCCACCGCATGTCCTTCTTCGAAATGCTGGGCGACTACATCATGGCCGGCTTCAAGATCGCCGTGATCGTCGGCGCGATGCTGATCGGCTTCATCGCGCTGATCACCACCGTCAACCACCTCTTCGACGCCGTCTTCGGCGTGAACTTCCAGTACGTGCTGGGCTATGTGTTCTATCCCTTCGCCTGGCTGATGGGCATTCCGGCCGCCGACATCATGCCGGCCAGCAGCATCATGGCCACCAAATTGGTGACCAATGAATTCGTGGCGATGATGGAATTGAAAAAGCTCACCGCCCAGCTGTCGGAATACACCATAGGCGTGATCTCCATCTTCCTGGTGTCCTTCGCCAACTTCAGCTCCATCGGCATCATCGCCGGCGCGGTCAAGGGCCTGGACGAGGAGCGCGGCAATATGGTGTCCCGCTTCGGCCTGAAGCTGGTGTACGGTTCCACCCTGGTCAGCATTCTGTCGGCGCTGATCGGCGGCCTGGTGCTCTAAACCGGCCCCTCCTCCGCCAACAGGCCCGGTCTATGCCGGGCCTGTTTCATTTCCCGCCTCAAGCCACCTTGTCGAGGAAAATCAGCTTGATCGGCTCAGCCAGCAATTCATCGAAGCGCTTTTCGAAGGCCCGGAAGTAAGGCGCGGCCAAATGCTCGTCCAGCGCGGCGCGGCTGACGAAGGCTTCCCGCATGTAAAAGCTGCCCGGCTCGTCCGTGAGTTCGAACAGGGTGTAATCGAGGTTGCCCGCTTCGCGGCGAGTGGGCTCGACCAAGGCGGTCAGCGCAACGCGAAGCGCTTCGCGCTGGCCCGGCTTGGCCTTGAGCACGGCGATGCTGGTCAGGGGGATGTCGTCATGATGCGGTTCTCCGTTCTTGGGATGATGATGCGGCGACGGCGCGCTGGCCTACGCCTCAAACCGTCAGTATGAAGACGCCGCGCAAGGCCAAACAGACCGGCCGCGCGCAGACTCTTTCAATCCGGGTTTGAAAACGCCGCGCCATGCGCCACCCGGCGCCGGGCAATAAAAAAACCCGGCGCAAGCCGGGTTTTCCATCCAGTGCTTCCCGCCCTCACACCTTGGGCCAGGCGATGGGCCGATAATCCGGCAATCCATCCTTGAACGGCGGAATCCGCTCGCCCTCCATCAAGGGACGCACATAATCGAGGAAGGCCGGCGTCACGCTGAAGCCGTCGGCGCCGATGAACTCCGGCGGCAGCCGCTTCTCCTGATCGCCCACCACCGCCAACGGCACCTCCACCACGTCCCAGCAATAGGGATGGTTCTGGATGCGCTTGATGCCGGCCATCACGCCGCTCTTGCCGGCCAGCAGCCACTCCACCGCCCGCTCGCCCATGATGTAGGCCTGACGCACATCCATGCTGGACCCCAAATGGCCGCCGGCGCGCTGCAGATAATCCACCTGCGCCACGTGCGCGGAAATGCCGCGCTCGCGCAGCAGCAGCTGGGCGATCCAGTGGCCGGCGCCGCCCAGTTGCTCATGGCCGTAGACTTCGGATTTCTTGGCCTCGGCGACGAAGCGGCCGTCGGCGTCGGTAATGCCCTCTGCCACCGCGATCGCGCACTGGCCGAAGCGCGCCAGCCTGTCGTCCACCGCGGCGAGGAAACGCTCGGCGTCGAAAGCCACTTCCGGCAGCAGCAGCAAATGCGGCGCTTCGCGCTCATTGCGCGCCGCCGCGGCGCAGGCCGCCGCCAGCCAGCCGGTATGGCGGCCCATGGTTTCCATGATGAAGACTCGGCCCCAGCCCATGCTGGTCATGTCCAGCCCCACCTCGCGCATCGCGCTGGCCAGAAATTTGGCGGAGGAGCCGTAGCCGGGGCTGTTGTCGGTGCCCACCAGATCGTTGTCTATGGTCTTGGGAACGCCCACCACCTTGAGCGGATAGCCCATGTGGCGCTCGAACTCCGCCAGACGCTCGGCGCAGCCCAGCGAGCCGTTGCCGCCGTTGACCAGCAGATAATGGATGTCGTGCCGGGCCAACACTTCGCGCAGCCGCCGCCAGTCGTCGCCGGCCTCGGCGAAGCTGCCTATCATGCGCCGGCTGACGCCGAAGCTGCCGCCGGGCATGAAGGCCAGTTGGGCGATGGCCTCGTCCGATACCGCGTCGGTATTGCACAAGCGGTCCTCCAGCAGGCCGGCCAGACCGTCGAAAGCGCCGTACATCGACAGGCCGCGCTGGCGCGCGGTTTCTATCGCGCCCTGCGCGGAAGCGTTCAACACCGCAGTCGGACCGCCCGACTGCAAATATACGGCACGGGGTTTGGACATCATCGCCACCTGGAGAAATGGAGAATCAAACGGCGCGGCGCGCGGCCGGGCCGGGAATACCACAAACATACCACTGGCCGGAAAGCCGCCTCAAGCCGGACGGCGCCGCCATTCCCCATTTCCTTGACCGGCGGCAAATCCGCGCGCAAGTTGCCGCCGCGCTACAGGCGGCCTTGGCCCTCCTAATCCCAGCGCGGGCTGAACTCCGGATCGGCCAGCCGCTCGCCGCGCTCCAGGCCGGCGATGGCGTCCATATCGGCCTCGCTCAAACTCAGCGTCTCCGCCTGCAGATTGGCGGCCAGATTGGCGCGCCGGGTGGACGACGGAATCACGGCCAGCCCCTGACGCAACAACCAGGCCAAGGCCAGCTGCGCCGGGCTGGCCCGATGCCGAGCGGCGATTTCGCGCAATAGCGGCTCGTCCATCACCTTGCCGTAGGCCAGCGGCATATAGGCGGTGACCGGCACCCCCTGCTCTCGGCAAAAATCCAGCAGCTTGCGGTTTTGCAGGAAAGGATGCACTTCCACCTGCTGGCTGGCGATCTCCCCCGGCCCCACCGCGGCCAGCGCCCGGCGCAGATGGGCGATGGTGAAATTGGACACGCCTATCCGCCGCGTCAGCCCTTGCTGCTTGGCCAGGGCCAGCGCTTCCATATATTCCGCCACCGGCAGCGCGTCGCCGGGCGACGGCCAATGGATCAGCGTCATGTCCACCTGCTCCACGCCCAGCAAGTCCAGGCTGCGGCGCAGGCTGTCCGCCAATTTTTCCCGCCCCAGGTTCTCGGTCCAGATCTTGGTGGTCAGAAACACTTGCTCGCGCGGCAAGCCGCTCTGGCGCAGCGCCTGCCCCACCTCGGCCTCGTTGCCGTAAATCTGCGCGGTGTCGATGTGGCGGTAGCCCAGCTCCAACCCGGTCAATACCGAATCCACCACTTGTTGCCCTTCCAGACGGAAGGTGCCCAAACCTATTTTTGGCATATCCATGATGAAACGTCCTCTCAATTGCGCACCCTGCGGCGCTTTATTTCCATTGTCCTGCTCCGGCGGTCAAGCCGCCTGCGAACACATTGCCGGCGTCCGCGCCGCGCGGCGGTCCAGCACGCCGGACCAAGTGGTCAGGGCCAAGGCGGCCAACACCACCAGCGCGCCTATCCACGGCGTGGCCAGCAGTCCCAGCTCCGCCACCACCCAGCCGCCGGCCCAGGCGCCGCCGGCGATGCCCACATTGAAGGCGGCGATGTTCAGGCCGGAAGCCACGTTCACCGCCTGCGGCGCGTCGCGTTCCGCCTGCCGCACCACATAGAGCTGCAGGCCGGCCACATTGCCGAAAGCCACCGCGCCCCAGGCCAGCACCGTGACCAGCACCCACACCGGCGACGGCGCGGTGAAGCTCAGCGCCAGCAGCACCAGCGCCAGCAAGGCGAAGATGATCTGCAAGGCGCGCACCGGCCCCTTGCGGTCCGCCAGCCGGCCGCCCCAGATATTGCCCGCCGCCACCGACACGCCGTACACCAGCATCACCAGCCCCACCCGCGACGGCGCGAAACCGCTGACCTGCTCCAGAATGGGCGCCAGATAGGTGAAGGCGATGAAAGAACCGCCGTAGCCCAAGGCCGTCATCGCGTACACCAGCAACAGCCGCGGCCGTTTCAGCACCGCCAGCTGCGCGGCCAGCGAGGCCGGCGGCGGTTGGGGAATGTCCTTGGGCACCAGCAGAAGGCTGCCGATGAAGGCCAGCACCCCCAGCAGGGACACCGCCAGAAACGTGGCTTGCCAACCCAGGGTCTGGCCGATGAAGGTGCCCAGCGGCACCCCGCTCACCAGCGCCACCGTCAGGCCGCTGAACATCAGCGCGATGGCGCTGGCCGCCTTGTCCTTGCTCACCAGGCCGGTGGCGATGGTGGAGCCGATGGAAAAGAACACCCCGTGCGCCAGGCCGGTCAGCACCCGCGCCGCCATCAGCGCCTGGTAGCCCGGCGCCTGCCAGGCCACCAGATTGCCCAGGGTGAACAAGGCCATCAGCCCCAGCAGCAAGGGCTTGCGCGGCACGCGGCCGGTCAGCGCGGTCAACAGCGGCGCGCCCACCGCCACGCCCAAGGCATAAAGACTGACCAATAGGCCGGCGGACGGCAGCGACACTCCCAGGCTGGAAGCGATGGTGGGAATCAGGCCCACGATGACGAATTCGGTGGTGCCAATGGCGAAGGCGCTCAAGGTCAGCGCCCATAAGGCAAGCGGCATGGTGTTCTCCCAAAGAAAAGCCGAGTCGGGCCCGCCGCGGCGGGCAAACGAATAAGGCCGCATTCTCCACGCTTGCCAGCCGCGGAAAAATCCGCTTCACTGACAAAAACTTTTGCTCAGGAATCAACAATGCTACCCATGGAAGCGCTGATTGCATTTGTCTCAGTCATAGACGCCGGCTCCTTCTCCGCCGCCGCGGAGCGTCTGGGCCAAACCCCGTCCGGCATCAGCCGCAGCGTCAGCCGGCTGGAAAAACAGCTGGGCGTGGCGCTGATCACCCGCACCACCCGCCGGCTGGACCTGACCGCGGAAGGCCGCTGGCTGCTGGAACGCGCGCGCCGCATCCTGGCCGAGCTGCAGGACACCGAGGCTCAGTTGGCCGCCAGCCTGGCCCAGCCCAGCGGCCTGCTGCGCGTCAACGCCGCCACCCCCATCCTCACCCGCCTGATCGCGCCGCTGACCGCCGGCTTTCTGGAACGCTACCCGCAGGTGCGCCTGGAGTTGACGGGCGCGGAAGGCATCGTCGATCTGATAGAAGAGCGGGCCGACGTCGCCATTCGCGTCGGCATGGGCGCGCTGGCGGACTCCAGCCTCAGCGCCCGCCGCCTGGGCGACAGCCGCATCCGCCTGGTGGCCTCGCCGGACTATCTGCGTCGCCGCGGCGCGCCGGACAGCGCCGACGCGCTGGCGCGGCACCGGCTGTTGGGCTTCACCGCGCCGGACACCCTCAATCAATGGCCGCTGCGCCACCGCGGCGGCAACGGGCTGGCCATCCAGCCCGCGCTGACCGCCTCCAGCGGCGAAACCCTGTTGCACCTGGCCTTGCACGGCGCCGGCATCGCCTGTCTCAACGACCTGCTCACCGCCGAAGATCTGCAAAGCGGCCGCTTGTCGCCGGTGCTGGACGCCGTCAGCCTGCCGTGGAGCCAGACTATCTGGGCGGTGTTCTACAAACAGGGCGCGCTGGCGCCGCGCGTCGGCGCCTGGGTGGATTATCTCGCCGCGGAGCTGGGCCAGAGGCTGGGACAGCCGACGACGACGGAAAAAAATTAGCGTCCTTCATGAAGTTCAGGAACTGAATTAATTTTTCACTTACAAAAACAATAAGATAGATCCATTACGGCGGCCGCCGCCCGCTTGCGCCATGACCACCCTGCCCCCCAAGCTCATCGTCGCCATCGACGGCGTCGCCATGGAGTACATCGCCGTCGGCGCCGCCGCGCCGCCCATCGTGCTGATCAACGACGCCGGCACGCCGATGGAGGGCTGGTACAAAGTGCTGCCGGCGCTGGAAACGCTCAGCGGCGTGTTCGCCTACAACCGCTGCGGCATAGGCAACAGCGGCAACGCCCGCGAGGCGCAGACCGGCGCCGCGATGATGGAAACCCTGCGCGCGCTGCTGTTCAAGGCGGACCTGGCTCCGCCCTATGTGCTGGTGGCCCACGCCTTGGGCGGCCTGATCGCCAATCTGTTCGCCCGCAGCTACGCCGGCGAAGTGGCCGCCGTGGTGCTGCTGGACGCCGCCGCGCCGGAGGACATCAGCGCGCTGGACGCGCGGCAAGGCCGGCTGGGCCAGTTGCTGCGCCGGGCGCTGGACCTGGCTCAGGACCGGGACACCCTGAACGAGACCGGCCATCTGCGCCGCAGCGCGGAACAGATCGCCGAAGCGCCGCCCTTCCCCGACATCCCTTTGTTTGTGATCAGCGGCGGCGCGCCGGGCTTGTCCTGGCTCACCTCCAAGGCCGTGCTGGACGCGCGCGCCGAGGGCCAGCGCCGGCTGGCGGCGCTGTCGCCGCGCGGCCGCCACGTCATCGCCGCCCGCAGCGGCCATTTTCCGCAATTCTCGGAACCGGAACGGGTCGTCTCCGCGGTGCGCGACGCGCTGACGGCTATCGCCTCAAGCTAAACGCCCGCCCCATGATGGCGTTGGCCGACAAGCCACGACGCCTCACAAGCGCTTGAAGTAATAGGCGGTGGGATGCAGGCGTCCGTCCGGACGGGCGGCGTAATCCGGGATCTCCCCGCTCTTGCTCCAGCCCAGTTTGCGGTAGACCTCCTCCGCGCCGGAACCAGCCTCGGTGTCCAGCACCAGCAGGCGGATGCCCTGTTTGTGTGCATGATCTTCCAGCGCCGCCATCAATTGGCGCGCCACGCCGCGGCCGCGGCGGGCGGAATGCACCAAGAGCTTCTGCACCTCGGCGCGGTGGCGGCCGTTGCCGCGCTGGCAAGGCGCCAGTTGCACGCAGCCCAGCAGTTCCTCGCCCTCTTCCGCCAGCCATAATTGCAGGCCGGCGCCCAGCAGCGCGTCCACCTGCGCCCAGTAAGCGGCGGCCTCGGCCTCAGGCAAGGGCGCGAGGAAGCCCACCGACGCGCCGCCGGTCACGCAGTCGGCCAATAAGGCGCTCAGGCGCGAGTAATCCCGGGCCGCCAGCGCCGGCGTCATTCTGATCGTGCTCATTTTTTTCCCCTTGAACGCCGCGCGCGGACCGCGGCCACAAGCCGGGACAAGCAGTTTTCATGCCGGAGCGCGGCGCGGCAAACCTGCTAGTCTGGAACAAACCCTATCGGACGCTGCCATGGTTTGGTCCCCGATGCGCCTGGCGCTGATCTGCTGCGCCGTTCTCACCCCGCCCTGCCTCGCCGCCGCGCCGCCGCCGGCGCGGGAGGTGGTGCTGGCCAGCGGGGAGTGGCCGCCCTATCTATCCGCCAAGCTGCCGCAGCAGGGCTATGCCTCCCACATTGTCAGCGAAGCCTTCCGCCTGGCCGGGATCACGGTGCGCTACCGGCATTTCCCCTGGGCCCGGGCCGAGGCCATGGTGCGCGGCGGCGAGATCGCGGGATCGGTGGTGTGGTCGATCACGCCGGAGCGCGAGCGATTCGCGCTGTTCAGCCTGCCGGTGGTGGTGGATGAGGAGGTGGCGTTTCACTTGGCCAAACGCCCGCTTTCTCCGACGGAGATGCCGGATTTGTACGGCTTGCGCATGGCCACGCCCAACGGTTCCAAACTGGGGGTATGGGGCGAGGCGGTGCGCGCCGGCCATATTCGCAACGACAGCACTCAGGACATAGAAAGCGGCATGCGGCAGTTGCTGGCGGAGCGCATCGATTTTTTCCCCCTGGTCAAATCGGTGGGGCAATCCTTGCTGCGCCGGCGCTTCACGCCGGAGCAGCGCGCCGCCATCGTCTACGCGCCCAAGGTGTGGGAACGCAACGAGTACCGCCTGATGCTGAGCCGGGCGCAGCCGCAAAGCCAGTGGCTGCTGGACCGCTTCAACGAAGGCCTGGTCCGGCTTAAAAACAGCGCCCAATACCGGCGGATGGAGCGGGATTTCGAGGATGGGGCTTACGATCAGCCAGTCTCTACGGCAAAACCTTGAAGCCTCCCGGCTTACATGCGCTGAAAGAGATGGGCATAGCTGCGGCTGACTTCCAGCGGTTCCGGATAGCCGCGCAATTGCAGCATGAGGCCGCGCTGGCCGTCGTCGCGCTTGATCTGTTCGATGGCGTCCACCCGCACCAGGGTGGAGCGGTGGATCTGCCAGAATTCGTCCGGGTCCAGCGCCTGCAACAGCTCTTTGATCGGCATGCGGATCAAGGCTTCGCAGCCGACAGTCTGCACCCGGGTGTATTTTTCGTCGGATTGAAAAAACAGCACTTCGCCGGTGCTGATCATGCGCAGGCTATTGCCCACCGAGGCCTTGATCCAGCGCAGATAGTCCGGACGCGCCAGTTGACGGCTCAGCTGCTGCAAGGAGGCCTGCCAGTGCGTCGGCAGCGCCAGCTGCCGCTGCTCCCAGCGCTGGCGCGTGCGCAACAGCCGCTCGTCCTCCACCGGCTTGAGCAGATAATCCACCGCGCCTTCTTCAAAGGCCTTGATCGCGTATTGGTCGTAAGCGGTGACGAACACCACCGGGCACAGGCCGTCTATCTCCATCGCCGCGGCGATGCCGTTCTGCACCGGCATGGTGATGTCCAGAAAAGCCAGGTCCGGCCTATGCTCGCGGACCAACTCCACCGCCTCCGCGCCGTCGCGGGCCTCGGCCACTATCCTCAACTCCGGCCACACCCGTTGCAGGGCCATGCGCAGTTGCTCGCGCATCAGGCGCTCGTCGTCGGCGATCACCGCGCTCAATTTGCTCATTAACGCTGTCCTCTTTACAAGCGGGCCGCTCACACCAAGGCGAACGGCAGGCCTATGGTGGCGCGGGTGCCGCCTGTCGGCAACACCTCCAGCAACAGCTGCGCGCGCTCGCCGTGCAACATGGCCAGACGCTCGCGGATATTGCTCAGGCCCAGGCCCTGCCCCGGCTGCTCCGGGAAGCCGACGCCGCTGTCGCTGACCGCCACCCGCAGCTCGCCGGCCAGCACCTTGGCGTCGATGAGAATCTCGCCGCCTTCGGCCTTGGGCTCCAGACCGTGTTTGATCGCGTTCTCCACCAGGGTTTGCAGCATCATCACCGGAAAGCGCGCGTCCAGCAGCGACTCCGGCACCTCCAGCCGCACCCGCAGCCGGTCTTCCATCCGCAGCTGCATGATGTCCAGATAGGCGCGCGACAATTCCAGCTGCTGGCCCAGGCTGGTTTCCGCCGGGGACTCCCGCCACTCCGGCAGCGAGGAGCGCAGATAGCGGATCAGCGCCTTTTGCATCAGCAAGGCGCGCTCCGGCGCGGTTTCCATCAACTGGCACACCGAGGACAGGGTGTTGAACAGGAAGTGCGGCTCGATCTGCGCCTGCAGCGCTCCCATCCGCGCTTCCGCCAGCTGGCGTTGCAGCGCCTCCACCTCGGCCAGCTCCTCCGCCTGCCGGCTGCGCACCACCGCCGCGTCGGCGCGCTGCTCCGCCCGGCGCTTGCCTCTGGCCACGATCTTGACGATGCAGACGGTCACGCCCAGGAAGAAGGCCAGCGCGGGAATCCCGATGATGCCGCCCAGGATCAGGCCCAGAAAGCAGATCAGCAGCAGCCGGCCCCAGCCGACGGCGGCCAGCCAGTCGAAAAACAGCCACCAGTAGATGGAAGCCTTGTGGCTGACGAGTTCAATGCCCGCCAGCGCCTCCGCATGTTTTTGCCTATCCATGATACGCCCCCCGGTCTTGCTTCATTTCTTCCTCGGTCCCCTGCGTCAGCGCCGCCGGCCTCGACGGCTTCGGCGCGACGCAGGCCTTGACCAGGAAGGACATCAGTATCAAAAAAACCACGGCGCCGCTCAAGGCCAGCACGCCGCTCAAAATCAAGGCCAGCAGCGAGACCAAGGCCAGCCGCCCCCAGCCGAGGCCGGCCAGCCAGTCTACATAAAGCCGCCAGTAAATGGCGATTTTGTGCTTGACGCCGTTCAGTCCGTCCAGGGCTTCCGCGTGTTTTTCCCGATCCATGTTCAGCTCCTTGCAATGCGTTGTGGTTGACGCTGCTCACTGTAGCCAGCGCCAAACGCGGCCGACAGCGGCTTGCGACGAAACGCGCAAGGCGATGGATGAAGCGGCGAAACACGCGACGAACGGGCGGCGTTTTTAACGCCGCCCTTCGCGTTACAAGCCCAGTTCCCGTTCCAGCGCCCCCATCTCCCGCCGCCATTCACGCTGCAATTGCGGCTTCTGATGCTTGGGCTTGCGCGCCAGGTCCGCGTTCAGCAAGGCCTCCAGTTGATACAGGCGCTCCAGCTGCCGCTCCGCGCCCTTGGGAACGGACGCGTCGCCGGACGCCGTCGGCTGATCGGCCACGGCCGCGACGGCCTGCGGGGTGAACAGCTGGGCGTAGGCGCCGGCGGCGTCCGGCCACTCGCGCAGCCGGCCCTCGCTGACCACCCAGAAGCGGTTGCACGATTGCTCGATCAACTCGCGGTCGTGCGACACCAGCAGGAAGCCGCCGGCAAAGTCCGCCAGCGCCTCCGCCAGTTCCCGCTTGCCGTCCAGATCCAGGTGGTTGGTCGGCTCGTCCAGCCACAGCAGGTGGTAGCTGGCCAGCGACAGCGCCAGGAACAGCAGCCGCGCGCGCTCTCCGCCGCTGAGAGTGGCCACGGTCTGTCCGTGGCGCGCATAGGCGAAACCGGCGGAAATCAGCGCCTGCCGCCGCTCCGCCTCGCTCAGCGGCGCGAAGAGGTACAGCGCGTCCGACAGCGCGGCCGCGTCGTCCAGCCGGCGCAGCGACTGATCGTAATACGCGACGCGCGCCGCCGGGTGCGGCCGCCAGCCCGCGCCGGCCTCGCCTTGCAGCCAGTCCTGCCAGCACTGGCGCAACAAGGAGGACTTGCCCGCGCCGTTGGCGCCCAGCAAGGCGACTTTGTCGCCGCTGCGCAGGCTCAGCTCGTCGGCCTCGAACAAGGCCGGCAAACCGGGCGCGGCGCTCACCTGCAAGCCCTCGAAAGCCTGCAAGCGGTCCGCCGCCAGCGCTTGGCCTTGCAGCCGCAAGCGCCACGGACTGCCGCGGCTGACGAAGGCTTGCTCCTCCTTCAGCCGGTCCACCCGCTTCTGCATGGACTTGGCCTTGCGCACCAGCTTTTCGTTGTCGTGCTCGCGGCCCCAGATCGCCAGCCGCTTGCTGCTGGCGTTCAGGCGGTCTATCTCCTTCTGCTCGCCGGCGCGGCGCGCGCGCGCGGCGTCGTCCGCCTCCGCCAGCGCGGCCCGCGCCTGGCTGCACGGCAGCTCGAAGCGGTACAGGCGCTGGTCCCGCAGAATCCAGCTGTGCGAAGTCACCGCGTCCAATAGCCGCGCGTCGTGGGACACCAGGATGAAGCCGCCCTGCCAGCGGCGCAGAAAGTCTTCCAGCCACAGCAGCGACGGCAGGTCCAGATGGTTGCTGGGCTCGTCCAGCAGCAGCAGATTGGGCTGGCGCAGCACCGCGCGCCCCAGCAGCAGCCGGGTGTGCTGACCGCCGCTGAGACTGGCCGCCGGGGTGTCGGCCGCGGCCGACAGTTCCAGTTCGTCCAGCAGGCTGTCCACCCGCCAGCGCTGCTCCGGCTGGCGGTCCACCGCCTCCAGCAGCGCCGAGCGCGCGCTTAAGCCCGCCAGCCTCGCCGGCAGGTGTTGCTCTACGTATTGCAGCCGGCACAGGCCGGCGTATTGCACCGCGCCGGCATTGGCTTCGCGCTGGCCGGCCAGCACGTCCAGCAAGCTGCTCTTGCCGCAGCCGTTATGGCCTAACAGGCCGATGCGGTCGCCCAGTTTTACGGTAAAGGAAAGGTCCTGGAACAGCGGGCCGTGGCCGGCGTCCAGTTGCAGGGATTGCGCGGAAATCAGGGTTGTCATGCTCTTGCTCTCGTTTTTTCGGGACGTGGCAGTCCCTGTCAACAGGAGCGCTGGCGACAACATGGGAGTCGGGAAAGACTCGGCGAGTGAAACTCGAAGTGAAGAGTGGCTTTGCTCCGACCCGGTTATCGCAGCGCGATGGAACTCGGGCAAGAGCCGGCAAATGCGCTAAACAAGCGAACCGACATTTCTGGGCGCGCAAATTGAAGCATATTTACCTCCTTTCTTTTTTATTCAAGGTGATGGAAACCCGAAGTGTAAACCAAGCGCGGCCGCCTATTCCAGTCCCGTCCGCGTCCGGCGACGCCGGCGGCGCGCTCCTGCTAGACTGGAGCGCCCTTCCCACCCCGCAATCACTCAAAGGCCCGCCATGACGCTCATCCGCCTGCAAGACTGCCCGCCCAGCCCATGGAAAAACGGCGGCGGCAGCACCCGGCAATTGCTGATCTCCCCGGCCGAGGCCGGCCTGGACGATTTCGACTACCGCGTCAGCCTGGCCAGCGTGGCCAGCGACGGGCCGTTCTCGCGCTTCGACGGCGTGGACCGGCAGTTGCTGATCCTGCAAGGCGCGGGACTGGAGTTGGAACTGGACGGCCGCGGCCGTCTGCGGCTGACGCCGGGCGGCGAGCCGCTGGCCTTCGCCGGCGAAACCCCGGCGCAAAGCCGGCTGCTGGACGGCCCGCTGACCGATTTCAACGTGATGACGCGGCGCGGCCGCTACCGCTCGCGCTTGGACAGGCTGACGCTGGACGGCGCGCTGGAATTACGCGCCGACGCCGAGCTGACCCTGCTGCTGGCGCTGGAGGACGGCGCGCGGCTGTGGCATGACGGCCGGCCGCAGCCGCTGGCGGCCTGGGACGCCGCCGTCGCCCGGCGCGGCGAAACGCTGCGGCTGCAAGCCGCGCGACCGCTGTCGCTGTGGCGAGTGGAACTGGAAGCCGTCGATCCGGCCTGATCCGGCCTATAATCGTTTAGGCCGTTGAAATAGGCCAAAAGGCTTTTTCACCACAAAAGGAGATTCCCATGGCATCACCTGTTTCCTATATCGAGATCGGCGCCGGAGACGCGGCCCCTGTCGGCGCCTTCTTCGCCGAACTGTTCGGCTGGAGCTTCCATCCGATGGGCACGGACGGCGGCGGCTGGTTTCAGGCCGGATCGATTAAAGCCGGCCTGCACGGGGGGATGCCGCGCCCCGGATCGATCTCTTCTTCCAGGTGCCGGACCTCACGGCCGCCGTGGAGCGCGTGCGGGCCTTGGGCGGCCAAATCGACGGCGGCATCGCGGAGGAGCCGGGCTTCGGCAAATTCGCTCAATGCCATGCGCCCGGCGGCCTGAGCTTTGGCTTGCATCAGCCCGAAGCCGCCGCGTCCGCGTCGACATAAGCAAAGACCGGCGCCACGCCAACGACGGGATCTCGGTCCGCCCCCGCCACGGAGAGCGGGCGGACCGAGCCCGCTTATTTCTGCCGCGTCACCCAGCTGCGCAGCGACACGCCGCCGGGAATGCCGCGGCACTGCGGCGCCTCGGCGGCGTGCATCAGTTCGAAGCGGCCGCCGGTCCAGGCCCAGGCGCTGCTGACGTTGCAATCGCCTATGCCCCGCCCCTTGGCGTAGCTGCTGAGCACGCCCTGATTGAATTCGGCGTTCATCAAATAGGCGGCGTCGCCGTCGGCCAGCTTGGCCAGCGCCGGCCGATACGGCGGCTTATCGTTGGCTATCCACACGCTGAAGCCGCCCTGATAAGCGCCGCGGCCGCATTCGCGCAGCACCAGCACCTTGTCGGCGCTCAAGCGGTGGACGTCTATCGTCGGGTTCTCCGCATCCGGCATATCCTCCCAGCAGCCGCGCTCGCGCACCGCTTTGAGAATGGGCGCCGCCAGCGCGGCGTCGCCGGGCCGGGCCGCCGCCGCCACCGGTTTCAGCAAAGGCGCCGGCAAGGCCGGCGGCACCGAGGCTTCCGGCTTCGCGCCCTTTTTTACCAGCGCGCCGGGCGTGCCCAGACGGCCCTGGACCTCGTCCATCTTCAGCAAGGCGGCCTTGAGGCCGGCCAGCGACAGCGTCCATTGCAGCTTGCCGTCGCCTAGGCTGATCGCGTCCGCGTTGAGCATGCGCGGCAGCAGCTGCGCCATCTGCCCGGCGCTCAAGCTCTGCTCCGTTTTCAAGCCGCTCAGTTTGAAATCGCCCAGCCGCAGCGTCAGCGGCCCCGCCTTGCCGTCGTCGGCGTCCGCCGCGATCAACTCCCCGGTCAGCGGCGCATTGGGGCCGCCGTCGCGCTTGAGCAAGAGGCTGACCGGATTATCGCCGTCCGCGGCCTGGGTGCCGTTGGCTTCGCAATGGCGGGTGTTGTCGCAGGCCACCGCCCAGTCCTTGTACGACTCCGTCTTGGCCCATGCCGCGGCGGGCAGACTCAGCGCCGCCAAGGCGGCCATGATGTGTATTCGCATGATTACCCTTCGTTGTATTCCATGCCGGCCGCGCAGCGGCGAGGCCAGACCGCCAAAGCGCAGCAGGCTTGACGCAAACGCTCAGTCCCGCTGGCACACCCGCAGCCGATGCCCGTCTGGGTCCAGCATCAGGAAGGTGCGACCGAAGACCTCGGTGCTCGGCGGCTGCGCGATGCGCAGATCGGGATCGTTCCGCCAGGCCTGATAGAGCTGGTCCACCGCCTCGCCGGATGCCAGCATGATACCGGCTTCGACGAATCTCGGGACATTGGCATGCGGCGCGTCCCCGCCGCTCCACAGGGCGAACAGCGCCTCGCCGCCGGCGCTGAAGGCGACGTAACGCGGGCTGACGAATACCGGATCGGCGGCGAACAAACGGCGGTACAGCGCGGCGGAGCGCTGGATATCCGTCACATACAGCAATTGCAGATTGGGTTGGGGGCCAAGGTCATGGCTTGCTCCTTTTCACTGAAATGCGGCTTGCGCCGTGGAAAAGAACCAGTCTGCCTGCCCCCTGCTGACAGCGTGGCGTCAGCAGAGCGCGGCTTTTCTGCGCCCATGCGCCGACGCCAACAGCGCCAGCAGCATCAGCGCCGCCGCCAGCCCAAAAGCGGCGCGCGCGCCGGCGGCCACTTGCTGCGGCGCGGCGGCGGCGATGTCCGCGGCTCCGCTGGCCGCGGCGAACACCGCGCCCATCAAGGACGCGCCGGTGATCAAGCCCAGATTGCGCGACAGACTGAGCAGGCCGGACACCAGGCCGCGCTGCCGCGCCGCGGCGCCGGTCAGCGCCTGAGTGTTGTTGGCGGCCTGGAACAAGGCGTAGGCGGCGGTGATCAGGGTCAGCGGCAACAGATAGCCGGCCAGGCCCAGGCTGGACGGCAGCAGGGCCAGCGCCAGCGCGCCCGCGCCTATGCCCGCCAGGCCGGAGCGCGCCGAAGCGTCCGCGCCGCAGCGGTCCACCAAACGACCGGCCGGCACGCCGCTCAAGGCCGCCACCAGCGGCCCCAGCGACATCGCCAGGCCGACGCCGGCGGCGTCCAGGCCCAGCCCCGCGCCAGATAGAACGGCCCCACCACCAGGGTGGCCATCATCACCGTGGACACCAGGGCGTTGCCGAGCAGACCGGCGGCCAGCGCCGGGTCTCTTAGCAGAGCCAGGTTCAGCAAGGGCGAGCCGGCCTTGGACTCGGCCCGCAAGAAGGCGCGGCCGCCGACGACGGCCGCCAGCAACAAGACGGCGTTGAGCGCGCCGAAGCCCCCTGAGCGTGATCGGGCTTCAGGGTCAAGCCCAGCGCGTAGGCGGCCAGGGTCAGCGCCAGCCAGCCGCTGCCGGCGAGGTCGAAACCGACGCGCTCGGCGGCGGGGCCGCTTGGCGCCGGCACGCTGCGCCAGACCAGGCCGAAAGCCAGCGCGCCCAGCGGCAACATCGGCCAGAACATCGCGCGCCAGCCGAAGCCCGCGATCAGCGCGCCGCCCAGCGACGGGCCCAGCGCGGTGCCGACGGCGGACATGGCCCCCAACAATCCCATCGCCCGCCCCACTTCGCCCTGCGGGGCGATGTCCGCGACAAAAGCCATGCCCAGGACCAGCATCAAGGCCGCGCCTACGCCCTGCAAGGCGCGTCCGGCGATCAGCGCCCAGAAGGCGTCGGCCGCGCCGCAGCCGGCCGAGGCCGCGACGAACAAGGCGATGCCGGCCAGCAAGGCGCGCCGGCGGCCGAACTGATCGCCCAGCCGGCCGGCGTTGACGCTGGCCAGCGTGATCAGCAGCAGATAGGCCAGCACCACCCATTGCGCCTGCTGGAAGCTGATCCGAAAGGCCGCGGCCAAGGCCGGCAGGCCGACGTTGGCCACGCTGGCGCCCAGCGAGGCCAGCAGGATAGACAGCGCCAGGCCGGCCAGCGCGGCGGAGGAAGAAGACGAAGAGGATGGAGAAACAGACATGAGGGCGGCTCCCGCCCGCATCCGGCCCCGAACGCCGGGGCCGTCGATACGGACCCGATACAGGCTACGCCGCCGCCACAGCAGGCGGAAGACGCATGGTTTACACTAAATAGTTGCGTTTGACGCCAGGTATCGCTGTACTAAGAGTGGCTAACAAAAATCAGTTTCACGACTGAGGCAAGGCGCGCCGACGCAGGCAGTACTTGAGTACGGCAAGTCGGCGCAACGCAGCATCAGGAATTTTGTTAGCCGCTCTAATGAGTCTGTGTACCATCTGCTGCGCTGCGGCGGGATTGTAGACAAGAGCGTTGAAAACGGCTTCGAAATGCTCATCTACCACGTGTACATTCCGCTTTCTCAGCCGTTTTCGTCTTGCCCTTGCTCGCGAGACATTGAATAGGCTCTATTAAGGCGAAGCCATGCCCATACCCGATCTCAATCTGCTGATCACCCTGGACGCGCTGCTGAACGAAGGCAGCGTGGCCCGCGCCGCGCGTCGCTTGCAGCTCAGCCCCTCGGCGATGAGCCGCGCGCTGGCGCGCTTGCGCGAGGTCACCGGCGACCCGCTGCTGGTGCGCGCCGGCCGCGGCCTGACGCCGACGCCGCGCGCGCTGGAACTGCGCGAACGGGTGCACGCGCTGGTGTTGGACGCGGAAAGCGCGCTGCGCCCGGCCGGAACGCTGCGGCTGGACCGCTTGCAACGCAGCTTCACCCTGCGCTGCAGCGACGGTTTCGTCGAAAACTTCGGCCCGCGGCTGCTGGCGCGGCTGCAAGGCGAGGCGCCGGGCGTGCGTCTGCATTTCCTGCCCAAGCGCGACAAGGACAACGCGCCGCTGCGCGATGGCGCGGTGGATCTGGACACCGGCGTGGTGGGCCACGAAGCCGGGCCGGAGTTGCGGGTGCGCATGTTGTTCCGCGACCGCTTCGTCGGCGTGGTGCGCGCCGGCCATCCGCTGGCGGCCGACGCCGTCGACATCGCCCGCTACGCCGCCGGCCGCCATGTGTTGGTGGCCCGCCGCGGCGGGCTGGTCGGGCCGGTGGACGAGGCGCTGAACGCGCAGGGGCTGCGCCGCGACGTCGCGGTCACCGTGGGCGGCTTCGCCGCCGCGCTGGCGCTGGCGCGCGCCAGCGATTTGATCGCCACCGTGCCCGAGCGCCACACCGGCCATCTGCGCGCCGGCCTGCACAGCTTCGCGCTGCCGCTGGCGGTGGCGGAGATCACCATTTCCATGATCTGGCATCCGCGCCTGGACGCGGACCCGGCGCAGCAATGGCTGCGCGCCTGCGTCAAGGCGGTATGTGATGAACAATTGGCGGCGGAAGCCGCCGTTTGAAGCGCGCCGCTCTAAAAACCTGTTTACCTGCGTATCGCCGACGCGCAGCAGATCGTAAACAGGTTCTAAAGCGCCTCAGTAAGCTGGCGACTTCATGACTCGCTTCAACGCTGACTCGCTTGCCAATCCATTAGGCAGCCAATCAACTTCTGATCACTCATATTCAGTGAGGTAAAGTATGCATAGTTTTTATAAGACGCTGATGGTCACATCTTTTTTCTTAATTCCGGCAACTTGCTTTTCTTCTGAGAAAGGGGCTCAAATGAAATCAGATTCATTCGGCTATTATGATTTAAATATTGGCGATTATTCAGCGCCAGAACAACATCACGACCTGCCTAAAGAAGGGAATGGCCATATTGAAGTCAACTTGGATCGTAATTTTTCGATTACCTTTCCTGACAATCCTCAACAGGAGCCTCTTGGGGCTTAAGGACACTTCCTGCGGAATTGATGTTTCTGAGTTCCAGCCATAAACCATCTGACAAATGCGGCGTCGTCAACAATGAGGGTGTGCCGCCAGTTGGATGTGGCAGATTTACAAGCTATATATTTAAAGCGTTAGAGAAAGGAACCGGGACAGTAAGATTTGAGTATGGTCAACAGTGGAGCAAGGGCGTAAAAAAAGTCATAACGGTAAAAGTTACTGTTAAATAACAGAATAGTTCCGAGCAATCATATCGGCACTATTCTCTCAGAACCTGTTTACGATCTCGGGAGCTAAGGCGAGACAAGGCGAAAACGAGCGAAAAAGCGGAATGTACGCGCATTTTGAGTTTGTACTCACCTGCAACGCTTCACAAAACGCGGCAGACATTGAACAGGCTCTAAACGTAAATCTCGCCCCTCAGATACAAGCTCGCCTGCCCCAGCAAAGCCACTTCCGCGCCTTCCACCCGGCACTCCAGGCTGCCGCGGCGCGCGCCGCCCTGGCGCGCCAGCAGCCGGGTCTTGCCCAGCACGCCGGCCCAGTACGGCGCCAGCCAGCAGTGGGCCGAGCCGGTGACCGGGT
Organism: Chromobacterium sp. Beijing; assembly: GCF_021496765.1. Lineage (NCBI taxonomy): Bacteria > Pseudomonadati > Pseudomonadota > Betaproteobacteria > Neisseriales > Chromobacteriaceae > Chromobacterium > Chromobacterium sp. Beijing. The sequence goes on along the minus strand of NZ_CP053750.1, from coordinate 512,685 downwards.
CTTCGTCGACGCCGACGCCGGGGCCGAACCAGCGGCTGACGAAATCGCAGTCCGCGCCGCGCGCGGTCACCGCCACCCCGCGCTTGGGCAAGCCGCGCAGCCGCTGGAAGTCCGGCCGCAGCGCCGCCAGCCGCGCCGCGTCGTCCAGCACCACGATGTAATCGTCGGCGGCCAGCACCTGGCCGGCGTCCAGGCCCAGCGCCGCCAGCAGGCCGGGCGGCTCGGCGCAGGGGCGCGGCGTCACCGCGGGGAAGCGCAGCTCGATGCGCTCGCCGTCGCGCCGCGCCGTCAGCGCTCCGCTGCGGGTCTGGAAGACGATGCGTTCGCCGCGCCAGCCCAGCTCATGGAACAAGACCCAGGCGCTGGCCAGCGTGGCGTGGCCGCACAAATCCACCTCGGTGGTGGGCGTGAACCAGCGCAGCGCCATTCGTTCGCCCTCCGCCACCAGGAAGGCGGTCTCGGACAGATTGTTTTCCATGGCGATGGCTTGCAGCGCGGCGTCCGGCAGCCAGGCCGGCAAGGGACACACCGCCGCCGGATTGCCGTGGAACACCGCGTCGCAGAACGCGTCCACCTGGTAGATGGGAATCTTCATGCCTTGTCCTCCCGCGCATCGCCGCGGATTTCGTCCAGATAGTTGTAGACGGTGTAGCGGCTGACGCCCAGCGCCTCCGCCGCGCGCTCCACCCCGCCTTTGACGATGAACAGGCCCTGCTCCAGCATCTGCGCCACCGCCTGTTTCTTGTCCGCCTTTTTCATCCGCGCCAGCGGCTTGCCGCCGCGCTCCAGCGCCTGGGCGATGATGTCCTGCATCGCCTCGTCCATGGCCGGCGGCTCCGGCGCGGCCGGAGGCGGCGGCGGCGCGCGGCCCACCAGCGCCTGCAGGCAGGCCAGCGCCGCTTCCAGCTGGCTGCGGTCGCTGTTCAGGCACAGCGCGGCGAAGGGTTCGCCGGCGGCGGTCTTGAAGACGGCGCTGGCGGACAGCAGCCGCCGGCCGTCGCGGCTCAGGGTGTGGTAGCCGGACACCAGCGCCGGTTCCGCGCCGCCCTGACGCATCGCCTGTTCGATGGCGGCGAAGCCGCGGTCGCCGGCCGGGCCGCCCAGGATGGCGTCCCCTAGACGGCGGCCGGACACATGGCCGTTCTCGATGGCGACGACGGAGCGCTCCGGCCGGCTCAGATCATGCAGCACCACCTCGGTGTGTGCGTCCACCATGGCCCCCACCAATTTGACCGCGGCGCTCAAGGCGCGCAGCACCGCCTGTTTTTCCGCCTGGGCCGGATCGGCCGCCGGTTTCGGGTCTTCCATGCGGCCGCCCGTCAACGGTAAAGACTGAATTTGCGCGTCAGCGCGCCCAGCGCCGCCTCGTCGCCGCACAAGGCCACGCCCCAGTACTCCAGCGCGGCGGCCGGGGTGGCCGCGGTGCGGCGCAGTTGTTCGGCGCTGCCGCCCTCGCCCATAGTGTCGGTGAAGTCGACGCAGACTACGCCGGCCTCGGCGGCGGCCTGACGCAGCCGCTCCAGCTTGGCGGAGTTGTCCGCGCGCAGCACGATGAAGGGATCGGCCGAGATCGCCGGGTGCACGCCGCCGTCGGCGTCCACATAGTCCACGTGGTTTGCCGCCGCGTCCGCGCGCCGCAGCCGGCAGGCCAGGGCCAGCGCCAGATGGCCCAGCACATTCATCGCCCGGCCCGGCTCCAGCCGCTTGTGGATCACCGCCACGTATTTGCGTTCCGCCTCAGACATCGCCGCCGTCCTCCGCCTCATGCTCCGCGCGCAACAAGGCGTAATTGGCCAGCGACAGATAGCGGCCGTCCTTCCATTCGCACTCGCGGCTGACGCCCTCCAGGGTAAAGCCGACGCTCCGCAACAGTTTGCCAGAGCCCAGATTGTCCACTTCCACTTGCGCGTAGACGCGGTTGAGCGGGAAGCGGCGATAGGCCAGCCTCAGGAAACCGCGCAGGGCTTCCCGCATATAGCCGCGGCCCCAGTGTTCCGGCAGCAGCCAATAGCCCAGTTCGGCGCAATGGTGCTGTTCCGACCAGGAGCTGATGCCCACCGCGCCCAGGAAGCGCCCATCCTCCCGCGTTTCCAGCGCCAGCCACAGGCCGCTGCCGTCGGCGCGGATGTCGTCGAACCAGCGCATCTGCGCGCGGCAGTCCTCCTCGCTGGCGTAATGGATGCCGTAATGCTTGATCACCTCCGGGTGCGACAGCCCGTAAAACACATTGGGCAAATCCGCGGCGCGAAATTCGCGCAGCGTCAGCCGTTCCAATTGCAACATCGTTTCCCCTTCACGCCAGCGGCCCAAGCTCGAATCTCGTCGGGCTTGGGCCGCCACAATTCAACAATTTGTTGAAATTTACATTTTTGGTTGAATTATTGCAAGAGGGGCGCCACGCCGTAGACCGCGTCGCGCAGATCGGCGACGAAGCGTCCGGACATGCCTTCGTACAAGGTATTGGTGAAGGCCACCACGCTCAGGCCGCGCGCGCGGTCCACAAACCAGGAGTGGCCGTAAGCACCGCCCCAGCGCCAGGTGCCGGGCGATTCCGGCGAGGCGGCGGCGGCCGGATCGCGCAGCACCGAGAAGCCCAGGCCGAAACCGAAGCCGGGCATTTCCGGCAGTTCCAGCGTTCCGGTGTGATTGCGCGCCATCTCCTCCACCCACTCCGGCGGCAGCAAGGGCGCGCCGCCCTGGCGCAGCGCCTCCAGCAAGCGCAGCAAATCGTCGGCGCTGCCCACCATGCCCGCGCCGCCGGACGGATAGGCGCCGGCGTCCAGCGCCCGCTGCGGCGCAAAGCGTATGCCCACCGTGCCTTCGAACGGCGCCACGATCGCCGGCTGCTCCATCCGCCACGGTTCGGCCTCGCCGTTGACGTAGACCGCGGCCAGGCGGCCCGGCTCCTGCGCGTGAAAATCGGTGTCGTCCATGCCCAGCGGCGCTGTGACCCAGCGGCGCACCGCCTGCGGCAGCGGCTGGTCCGCCACCCGCTCCACCAGCGCGCCCAGCACGTCGGTGGCCAGCGAATAGCCCCAGGACTGGCCCGGCGTATACAGCAGCGGCACGCTGGCGATGCGGCGCAGATTCTCCGTCAGGGTGAGGCCGTCGGCGTCCATGCCGTCGGACACTCCGGCGCGGGCGTAGGGTCCGTCGCCGTCTTCCTCGAAAAAGCGATAGCCCAGGCCGGCGGTATGGCTGAGCAGCTGCCGCGGCGTGATCCGCGCCGGCGCGCCGTCCGCCAGCCGCGGCCGGAATTCCGGCAGCCAACGGGCGATGTCCTCGTCCAGGTCCAGCCGCCGCCGCGCCGCCAGCGCCATCGCCGCCGTGGAAACAATGGGCTTGCTGACGGAAGCGAGCCGGAACAGCGCGTCCTCCCGCATCGGCAAGCCGGCCTCCCGGTCCGCCCAGCCGGCCGCGCGGCGGTAAGCCTGCGCGCCGTCCTTGGCCACCAGCACCACCGCCCCCACCAGCCGCCGCTCGCTCAGCGCCTGTTCCAGCACCGCGTCCACCCGCGCGTCCAGGCCCGCTTCCGGGCGGCTGGGCCGCACGCCGCATTCCACATTCGACATATCGCTTCCTTTGGCTTCAAAACAGCCACCACGATAAGCGACGGCCGCGCCGGGAAAAAGCGGGCGGCGCTCCGCGCTATCGTGAGAAATTGTCCGGAATGGGAGACCGGCGCTTCAGAGACTGGCGCGTATGATGTCCGTCGCCCGCTCCACCTGCCCGCGCGTCACCAGGCTGCTGCTGATGAAGCGCACCAGATCCGGTTTCCAGGCCAGCGCCAGCACGCCCCGCTCCGCCAGCCTGGCCACCATGGCCTTGGCGTCCGCCGCTTCGATGAACACCATATTGGTCTCCACCGGGTACTTCAGCCGCGCCGCCGCGCTCAATTTGTCGCCCAGGATGCGGGCCTTGTCATTGTCTTCCTGCGTCACCTGCTGCCAGCGCCGCATCTTGTCCAGCGCGATGCCGGCCATCAGGCCGGATTGGTGCAGGCAGCCGCCGTACCATTTGCGGAAGACCTTGGCCGCCTCTATCTTGCGGGCCGGGCCGGCCAGGATGGAGCCGAAGGGCGCGCCCACGCCCTTGGAGAAGCAGAAATTCAGCATGTCCGCCGGCCCCAAGTAACGCGCCGGCGACAGGTCCAGATGGCTGCAAGCGTTGAGCACCCGCGCGCCGTCCAGGTACAGGCTCAGCCCCATTTCGTCGCACAGCGCGCGCATGCGCAGCATTTCCGCCGCCGGATAGACGATGCCGCCGTAGGTGTTGATGCTGCTTTCTATCGCCACCGCCTTGGGCTCCGCGTAGAGATTGGACCAGCGCGCCTTGGCGTGAATGGCCCGGCGCGCGTCGTCGGCGGTGAGGATGCCGTCCGCGCTGTGGTAGGGATTCAGCACCAGGCCGCTATTGGCGCTGACGGCGGAGGATTCGAAGAAATTGATGTGGTAGCCCACCTCGGTGACGATCTCGTCGCCGGGCCCGGCCAGGCAGCGCAGCCCCACTTGATTGCTCATGGTGCCTGAGGGCATGAACAAGGCCGCTTCCTTGCCGAACAAGTCCGCGCAGTAGGCTTCCAGCTCGCGCACATAGCGGTCTTCGCCGTAGCAGTCGTCGCCGATCTTGGCGAAATCCAGCGTCTCCACATCGCTCTTGCTGACCCGCGTCAGGGTGTCGCTTCTCAAATCGATGATGTCCGGCATGTCTGGCTCCGTTCGTGAACGTCGGCTGGAGGATGGCAAGCGGCGGCAAGGAAAGCGTCTGGCGAGCACGCGCGTCGGCGCCCGTCGTCCAGTCCGCGCCATTGGCGTGCCAATGAAACGCGAAGCCGATGCTAGGGGCCGGACATCAATGATTCAACACTACTTTCGATAAGGTAGCCGCCGGTCGGCGCGCTAGTTATTCGTACGGAGTGCGATTTTACGCTGGAGAACTACCATGGTAGCCACGCCGCCAATCAGCGAGGCCATCATGAAAAACCTGAAATATCACGGCTTGTGGGCAGGCCTGTTGCTGCTGGACATCGCCGCGCTGTACGGGCTGTCGCTGCTGATGGCGCAGCCTTTTTCCCGCCCGCAGCACGCCAGTCATTTCGCGCTGGGCCTGCTGACCACCGCGCTGGCGGCCGCGCCGATGATCCGCTTCCTGGTCATAGGCTGGGGCGCCCGCTACGAGGAATTCCGCAACCGGCTCAACAACGGCGCGCTGATCTATTATCTGCGCCAGTTCTGGCAGCCGCGCACCGACAAACACCCGCAACTGAACGCCTGGCCGCTGCCGGAAAACGAGGAGGTGGAGGCCGCCGCCGAGCAATTGTTCGAGCAGATCTACCGCGAGCACTACGGCCGCGCCGCCTTTCTCACGCCCATGATGCTGATGCTGATCGCCACCCTGTGCATGAGCGTGCTCTATCTGCTCGCCGTCAACGGGCAGCTGGCCCTGCCCTTCGGCACCCAGATCGTCTGCGCCGCCATCGCCGGCGCCTATCTGTTCGTGGTCAGCGATATGGTGCTGAGCGTGCGCAAGCGCAGCCTCAATGTGGCGGACGTGTACTGGTACGCGCTGCGCATGATGCTGGCCATTCCCATCGGCGCGGCCGTCAGCGCCGCCGGCGACTCCGAAACCGTCTCCGCCGCGCAGACCGTGGCCGCCTTCGCCGTCGGCGCCTTTCCGATGGACTCCCTGTTCAAGCTGCTGCGCCGGCTGGTGGCGCTGAACCTGAACGCCAAGGAACAGCCGCAGGAAAACGACCAACTGATCCAGCTGGAAGGCGTGACCGCCAATATTTCCGCCGCGCTGGCGGCCGAGGGCGTCAACTCGATAGAACAATTGGTGTGCATAGACCCGGTGCTGCTCTCCATCCGCACCGGCTTTCCGTTCAAGTTCGTGTTGCGGCTGGGCTCCCAGGCCATCGTCTGGCGGCACTTCGGCCAACACGCCGCCGCCCTGTCCGCCATGGGGCTGGCGGACGCGCCCGCCATCGTCACCCTCAACGAGATGCTGAAAAAAGAAACGGGCTCGGCGCTGCGCCAGCAGGCGGACAATGTGGTCGCCGACATCGTCGCCCGCTTGCAGGCCAAGGACGGCGCCGCGCTCTCTGCCGACACCGTCAAATTCAACTTCCGCCAGGTGGGCAAGGAAAACTACACCCGCTTTCTGATGGCGGCGCAAAAACAGGGCGGCTACGCCCGGCCGCCCTTGCGGCCGGTGCACGGCTTCCCGCACGCGGCCTGAGAACCCCTTGACGGTCAAGCGCGTCTCAGACCTGGGCCTCCAGCACGCATTTGGCGATCTGCGCGTCCTGCACCGCCAGTCCGGTCAGGTCCGCCAGCGTGATCTCGTCCTCGCTTTGCCGGCCCGCCTGCTCGCCGGCCAGCACCCGCCCCAGCTCCGTCAAGCGTTCGCGCTCTAGCAGGCCGGCGACCAGCGCGTGCGACACCTCGCCGTAAGCCGCGCACTGGGCGACGGAGTCCACCACGATGCGGTCCGCGGCGGCCACCCATTCCGGCTCCAGTTCCTGCTTGCCGGCGGCGTCCGCGCCCACCGCGGTGACATGGCTGCCTGGCCGCAGCCAGCCGGCCCGCAGAATGGGCTGGCTGGACGGCGTGCAGGTGACGATCAGCCGGCAGGCGCGCGCCAGCGGCTCCGCGTCCAGCGTGGCCCGCACACGGTAGCCCTCGGCTTCGAACTCGGCGGCGAAAGCCGCCAGCTCGGTCTCCGAACGCCCCCACACCCACGTCTCCCGGCACGGCGTCACCGCCTGCAAGGCGCGCAATTGCAGCCTCGCCTGCAAGCCGGTGCCGACAATGCCTATCGCCTCCACCCGGCTGGGCGCCAAGACCCGCGCCGCCAGCCTGCCGGCCAGCGCGGTGCGCCAGGCGGTGAGCCAGCCCTCGTCCCGCAACAGCGCCAACGGCGCGCCGGTGCGGGCGCAGAAGCACAGTACCAGGCCCTGATTGCTGGGCAGGCCGCGCTTGGGATTGTCGTAGAAACCGGACGACACCTTGACCGCGAACAGGCTCTCGCCCTCCACATAGCCGGATTTCACGCAGCAATCGCCATTGGCCGCCGCAAAGGCGAAATGCTGCACCGGCGGCAGTTGCGCGCGGCCGGCGGAATAGGCGATGAAACCCTGGCGCAGCAGCGCCTCCGCCCGCTCCAGATCCAGCCGCGCCAGGATTTCATCCTTGTTGAAGGTTTTCATGACACCGCCTTCAAAAACTTATCCAGCACGATGTTGCGGCCGCACAGCACCACCGCCACCTTTTTGCCCTGGTAGCGCGGCGCCTGCCGCAACAGGCCGGCCAGCGCCACGCCCGCCGCGCCCTCCGTCATCCAGCGCTCGCTTTGGGCCAGCAAGCGCAGCGCCGCGCGGATCTCCGCCTCGCTGACCAGCGCGCAATGGCGGATCAAGGCCTGGCACAGCTCGAAAGTCACCGCGCCCGGCTCCACCCGCCGGCGGTGCCGTCGGACAGGGTGTCGCCCTCGTCCACCTCGACGATGCGGCCGGCTTGCAGGCTGGCGTGCATGGTGGCCGCCGCCTCCGGCCAGCAGCCCACCAGTTCCGCGCCGGGCGCCAGGCGCCGCAAGGCCGCGCCGATGCCGGAAATCAGGCCGCCGCCGCCCACGGAGACAAAGACCGCGTCCAGCTCCGGGCACTGCTCGGCCAGCTCCATGCCCACCGTGCCCTGGCCGGCCACCACGTCCAGATCGTTGTACGGCGACACAAAGGGCAGACCCGCCCGCCGCGCCGCCTCGCCGGCGCTCAGTTCCGCCTCCAGCGCGCCGCCGTCCACCAGCTTGAGCTCCGCCCCCAGCGCGCGGATGGCGTCCAGCTTCACCGCGGCGGCGGACGCCGGCGCGTACACCGTCACCGGCACTTGCAACAGCCCGCCGGCCAAGGCCACCGCCTGGCCGTGGTTGCCGGTGGACGCGGCGATCACCCCTTCCCGCCGCGCCGCCGGGTCCAGCAGCCGCAGCTTGTTGCTGGCGCCGCGGAATTTGAAGGAGCCGGTGCGCTGCAGATGCTCGCACTTCAGATACACCTCGCAGCCGGTCAGGGCGGACAAGGCCGGGCTGTGCTCCAGCGGCGTGACCCGCGCCTGCGGGCGGATGGCCTGGTGGGCGGCGGCGATGGCGTCGAACAGGGAATCCAGTGTCATGCTTGCTCCTTCAGCTCTTTCAAATGCTTGAAAACCGTGGCGCGGCCCATGCCCAGCACATTGGCCACGTAGTTGGCGGCGTTCTTGCCGCGAAACGCGCCCTCGTGCAGCAGCGCCTCCACCAGCTCGCGCTTGTGCTCGCGGTTGAGAATGGACAGGCTCAGCTGGCGCTGTTGCAGCCAGCCGTGGATGAAACGGTTGATGCGCTCCTGCCAGTCGTCCTCGAACAACAAGGCCGGCTGCGCCACCAGCTTGCTGCCGGACAGGAACAGGTCCAGCGCCGCCCGCGCGCCCTCGAACACCGAGATGTCCAGGTTCACGCACATCATGCCGAGCGCGGCTCCGGCGTCGTCGCGCAGCACCACGCTGATGGAACGCAGCTTGCGGCCGTCCCAGTTCAGTTTTTCGTAAGGACCGATCACCGTCGCGTCCGGCGTGTTTTCCAGTTCGTCCAGGCCGGAATCGTCGCCCAGCTCGCGCTTGGAGAAATTGTTGGCGATATAGGCCACGGACTGGGTGGCCAGGTCGTGCAGCACCACTTCGGCATAGGGATAGAACAAGGTGGCGATGGCGTCGGCGATGGACTGGTAACGGGACAGCATGGCGGCACTCGTATTGGATCAATGAATCCAGAGTAGACTTTGAAATCCAAAATGTAAACAAAAAAATCCAGATTGGACTAAAAAATACAAAACATGAGAAAAATAAAAGCCGGCTCAGCCGGCTTCGAGATCTGGCGCAGGCGGCCAAACCGCCCGCCCAAGCGCGATCAGCGCCCCAGTTGCAAACGCGGCGCGCCAAACGGCACCGGCTCGCCGTTGGGATAGGCGTGCGGCCACACCAAGGGCGGCGTGCTCCAGGCGAAGTCCTGGCCCTCGAACTCGATGAAATAAGCCTGCCAGCCCGGCAGCGCTGCGTCCGGCTTGAACTCGAAGCGGCAGTTGCCGCGGCGGCACTGGCCTTCAATCGCCTTGGGCTGATAACGGATGCCGGAATTGAAGCGGAAATCCCGGCTCGCGGGGTTATGCGCCAGCCACAGCGTCGCCTTGCCCGCCTCGCGCTCCGCCACGCTGACGCGCAGCCGGCCGCTGGCCGGGTCCGCGTCCACCTGCGCCCGCGGCATCGGCTTGCCGGCCAGCCAGCGGCGCATGAACTGCCGCAAGGCCTTGCCGATCTGATCGCCCTTCACATAGTGCGACTGATTGGGCAGATAGCGCAGCTGGGTGGGGCCGGCGAAGTCCGGCAGATAGCTCCAGGCGGAATCCGGCACCGCGAAGTCGTCGCCGGAAGCGGAAATCATATACTTGCTCAAACGCGCCATCCCGGCGCGGTAATTGACCACGTCCTCGAAGCGCAACAAGGCGTCCAGACCCGGCCCTCCCTGCAGCACATCCTCGGTGATGCCGTTGCGCTGATAATCGCGCAGCGCCGCCGGCCACTGCTGGCCGTAGCTGTTGTAGACATGAGTGAAGTTGACGCGCACGTTCCAGAAATCCGCCACCACCGGCACGATGGCGCTCACCCGCTTATCGTTCAGACCGGCCAGCCAAGCGGCCCAGCCGCGCTTGGACGCGCCGGCCACCACAAAACGCTCGCTGCCCGGCAGGCTGCGCTGCAAGGCGTCCATCGTCGCGCTCACCGCCTGCGTCATCGGCAGATGCAGGGAGCTGAAACGCTCCGCCTGCGGCTGATCCACCGTTTTGCGCCAGGTATAGGCCACCAGCGCGTCCTCGCGGCCGGCCGGCTGCTCGTCCAATTGCAAATCCTGGTTCGGCACGAAATACAGCTCGGCCACCGGCACGCCCAGATCGCGCGCCAGCGCTTCCGCCGGCAAGCGGTCCGGCAGTTTGGGCGGCTGCGCGTGATTGCTGCCGCCGTTGACGTACAGCAGCACCGGCGCGCCCGGCTTGCGCGTCAAGGGCAGGGCCAGCTTGTACTGCTGCTCCCACAGCGGCGCATTGCTCCCAATGCCGCTGCCGGCTCCCGGCCATTGCTGCGACACCATCCGGTACATGCGCACCTCCACCCCGTCCTCCACCACCGAGCTGAGCAGCTCGGCCGGCTGCTGACTGGCCTTGGCCTGTTGCAGATAGTCGGCGACCACGGTGGAGACGGGCTGAACCGGCAAGGACTTGGCCGGCGCGACGGCGGGCCATGACAAGCACAACGCGGCGCAGGCGCGCAGCGCGAGGGGGAGAGAAATGTTCATCGGCGGAATGTATTAATTGTTAGAGAGTAGGTGCTAGATTTTGCAGGGATTAGGGTAAACACTCAAGCGTCACTCCACACTCCCCCGCCAAGCCCCCTTTACGGCCATGTTTCCATAACAGCCGCCGCTGCGGCAGAGCATGGCCTGCCCCCATCATGACGACGCCCATCGATGACGAGGGTGAGGCCAACCCCCTCAAACGCATGGATAGTCCGCTCCTGCCGCCCTCCCCGCTGTGCTCTATAAAGAAGCCATATCCTTGAGCCTGGCCGCGCGGCCGGGCCTGGCCGGCGGCTTGCCGGCGCATTCATTCGACAGGCGGGGGAGCTCCATGCGGCGGCGCGCGTTTTTACTGGCATCTCTGGGCCTGCTGGCCTGGCCCCGGCTGGCGGCGGCCGCGACGAAGCCCGTGGTGACCCTGGTGCTCAAATCGCTGAGAAACCCTTTCTTCAGCGTGATGACGGCCGGCGCGCGCAGGCACCACGCGCAGCACAGCGGCGACTATCAGCTGACGATAGACGGGGTGCAGGGGGAGACCGACCTGGCCGGGCAGATCAAGATCGTTGAAGCCTGCATCGCCCGCCGCGAGCAGATCCTGCTGATCACGCCGGCGGACTCCCGCGCCATCATCCCGGCGCTGATCAAGGCGGTGCAAAGCGGCCTGTTGGTGATCAATCTGGACAACAAGCTGGACGACCGGGCGCTGGCCAGCCACGGCGTCAACATTCCCTTTGTCGGCCCCAGCAATTTCAGCGGCGCGCGCGCGGTGGGTGACTATGTGCTGCGGGCCTTGAAGCCGCGCAGCAAGGCGGCCATCATCGAGGGCCTGCCCGGCTCCATCAACGCCAAGGCGCGCAGCGACGGTTACCGGGAGGCGATAGCCAGCGCCAATATGACGCTGGCCGCCCTCGCCTGGGGCGATTGGGAGCGGGACGCCGGGCGGGCGGCGGCGCTGAAGCTGATGAAACAGACGCCGGACCTGGCCGCGCTCTTGTGCGGCAACGACAATATGGCGATTGGCGCGGCGCAGGCGGTGACGGAATTGAAGCGGGACGGCAAGGTCTTGATCGGCGGCTACGACAATATCCCGGAGATGGCCGCGCTGCTGGCGTCCAAGCGCATTTACGCCACCGCGGACCAGCACCCGGCCTTGCAGGCGGAGTACGCCATCCGCCTGGGGCTGGAATCCTTCAATAAGCGGCTGACGCAAAGCGAGATGCAGAGCATTGTGCGCACGCCGGTGGATCTGGTGAAGTCTTGAGCCCGCCGCCCGCGTTCAGACGGCTGGCGGCGGCGCTGGCCGGCGCCGCCTGCCTGGCCCAGGCCCAGCCGCTGCTGACCGTGGTGGCGGACGCGCATCCGCCCTATCTGACGCCGGCCCGAGACGGCCTCGGCGGCCCCTACGCCGACGCTTTCCGCTACCTGACGGCCAAGGCCGGGCTGGAGGTGGCGCTGAAAGGCGTGCCGGCCAAGCGCGCGTATTTCCTGGCCGCCGCGGAGAAGAACACCTGCGCGCTGGATGTGAACTTCGACCAGGGCAAGGCGGAAACCGTCAGCTATGTGGCCGCCATCTCGCCGGTGGTCTTGCAGGCCTACGTGGCCCGCGGCAACGCGGCGCCGTTCAAGAATCTGCGCGATATGCAGGGCATGACCCTGGGCACGGTGGATATCGCGGAAGCGCGCGATCTGCTCAGTTCCGCCCAGCTGAGCTACATCCCCATCGCCAAACCGGCGCTGGGTTTCAAAATGCTGGCGGCCAAGCGGCTGGAGGTCTTCGTCAGCGACACCCCGCCCGCGCCGGAGGACGGCCCGCCGCCGCGCAAGGCGCTGGCGCTGACGCCGGCCGAGCGCTGGCTGATCTGCCATCCGGACACGCCGCCGGCGATTCTGGCCAAGCTCAGGCAGGCTTTGCGCGCCGGCTTGTTCGCCAAGGAAACGGCCTTCATCTGGGACAAATACCGGCTGCACGGCTTGTTCCTGGAAACCCAGGCCGCCTGGGAGCGGAGCCGCCAGTAGGACGCCCTTCCCGGCAAGCCGGGCCGAGGCGGGGCCTTGCGGCTGAGACGGCGGCTTGGCGCATGGCCGGCCTCAGCCGCCGCCCTGAATATCGCCCAAGCACTCCTCTCCCTCACCGCCCCGCGCGGAAGCCGTTCTCAAGGCCGCGCCGCCAACGCTGGAGGCCTCCTCGGCCAGGCTTCGGCGCACGGCGCTCGCCCGCCACCTGTCCCAAAGCGCAGGCATCATTAATGCCTTTTGCATTAATCTTCAACGATAAATCGCGTCATGCCCTGTTGGCGCAATAACTTACAGCCGCCCGCTTTTAAAAAACCCCATCGGGCCTGCGCGCCCGACGTTTTCAGGATTCCCTCATGCTCAATCGCCTCCTCCCAATCTGCTCCGGCGCCGCGCTGACGGCGCTAACCCTATGCCTGTTGTCCGCTGCGCCGGTTCAGGCGGCGGATTGCCGCGTCACCCCGGATGTGAACGCCAGCGTCAAATCCATGGCGGACAACACCGCGATGGAAGGCCATGTCAGCATCCATATCCACGGCCAGCCCACCCAGGCGGGCAAATCGCAGTTCGACAGCTGGGACCAGTTCAAGGCCGCCTTCACCACCTGGCAGGGTTATCCCGGGCCCAAAGGCCCCAAACCGGCCATATGCGGCACCCGGGCGGCGGAGTCCGATTGCGTGCCGGAGGGCACTCTCTATCCCAAGGGCTGGCCCGGCGCGCTGCCCAGCACTTGCAAGGAGGTGAACGCGGCCGGAGTCTGCACCCTGTCCATCCCGTTTCCCGCAGGGCAGCCCATTTTCCTGTCATTCCGCTACGCCAAGAACAGCAAGGGCAAGTGGATCCTGAATACCGCCTATCCCAGCCTGAACTCGAATTGCTCCTAAGAACCTGTTCACGATCTACTGCGCTGCGGCGATACCGCGTTAAAAACAAGCTCAAAATGCTCATGTACCACGTGTACATTCCGCTTTTTCGCTCGTTTTTGCCTTGTCTCGCTCTTGCTCGCGAGATCGTGAACAGGCTCTAAGACCCGCTAACAAAACCCCTGATCCCGCGTTGCGCTTCCTTGTCGTACGACTTGTACTGCCCGCGTCGGCGCGCCTTGGCTCAGGTTCTCTGCGAGCTTTTGTTAGCGGCTCTAAGCAGCGGTTCAATGTCTGCCGCGCTTCAGCGATACGGCGTTGAACAGGCTCTAAGCCGCGGGCCTGGCCGCGCTTGGTAAAACTGCCAAGCGCGGCCGCACTGCGCCGCTCTCGCTTCCGGCTATGCTGGACGCTCGACAAACTCGCGCGAGATGAGCGATGAAAAGCAAGATGGCGGCAGCCGCCGCGATTACGGCGCTGCTGAGCGGCGGCGCAGCCGCGGCCAATTGGCAGTTGGCGTGGCAGGACGAATTCAACGGCGCGGCGCTGGACGGCGCCAAATGGCGGCTGGAATCCGGCCCCGGCCCGTGGGGCCTGCATGAGCTGCAGTACTACACCGCCGGGGACAATGTGGCCGTGCGCGACGGCGCGCTGCATATCACCGCGCGGCGGCAGGCTTACGGCGGCCGCGACTATACCTCGGCGCGCCTGCGCAGCCAGGCCGCCTGGCGCTACGGCCGGATCGAGGCGCGCATCAAGCTGCCTTACGGCCAGGGTATGTTTCCAGCGTTCTGGATGCTGAACCAGCGCTGGGATCAGCCCGCGCATTACGGCGAGATCGACATCCTGGAAATGGTGGGCAGCGAGGCCGGCGCGGAAAACGCCACCGTCTGGGGCAGCGCGCACCGGCCCAAGCCCGGCGCGCCGGCCGGGACGGTGCAAACGGCGTCGGCCTCCTATGTCACGCCGGATCTGGGCTGGTTCAACGACCGTTTCCACGATTTCGCCGTGGAGTGGTCGCCGGCGGCGATCCGCTACTTCGTCGACGGCCGGCTCTATCAGACGGTGACGATGAAAACCGACGGCGGCGACGGCTGGAGCGCCTTGCAAGAACCGGCCTTCATCGTGCTGAATCTGGCGGTGGGCGGGGATTGGGCCGGCGCGCCGGACGCGTCCACGCGCTGGCCGCAGGAGATGGTGGTGGACTATGTGCGGGTGTACCGGGACGCCGCCGAACCCGCCGCGCGCCGTCGGGCGCCGGCGTCGGCCGCCTCGCCGCTGCGTTGAGCCGTCATCCCGCTGTCACGGGCGGCGGATATATTGGCCGGAGGGTTCAGGAACAAGTCCTCCCCTCCTTTGTATCTATCGATGTCCTCTTGCCGCCCCCAGGGGCGGCTTTTTGTCGCGCCCGGCGATAGGCCCACATCAAAAAACCCGCCGGATTCGGCGGGTTTTCCGTGGCGGCAAAGCGGCGCGCTCAGCTCATATCGCTGCGGCGGTACAGGCTGAGGCCGATGGCCAGCACCGCCAGCATGCCGGCGCAGCTGCGGTTGATCCAGCCCATCACGCGGGCGGAGAAGGTGCGCATCGCGTGGCGGCCGCCGTAGGCGTAGATGAACATCATCACGCAGTCCACGCTGGCGGTGACCACGGCCAGAATCATGTATTGCGGCACCGCCGGCTGGTCCTGGCGGATGAACTGCGGCAGGAAGGCGGTGAAGAACAGCAGGCCCTTGGGATTGGACAGGCCCACCACCAGGGAACGCAAAAACGTGCCGCGGCCGCTGGCCTCGCCGCTCTGGGCGCTGGCGGCCAGCGCCTGGGTGGGCGCGCGCCACATCATCCAGGCCAGGTAGACCAGATAGGCGGCGCCGCCCCATTTGACGATGGAAAACAGTTGTTCCGACGCTTGCAGCAAGGCGCCCAGGCCGCAGCCCACGGCGGCGATCAGCAGCAGATCGGACAGCACCGCGCCGGCAAAGCCGTAGCTGGCGATGCGCATGCCGTGGCTGGCGCCGTTGTTGAGCGCCAGCAGCATGGACGGACCGGGGGTGATCATCACGGCGCTGACGGCGACGATGTACAGCAATAAGGTGGCGAAACTCATTCAAAACTCCAGGACGGCTATCATCTATGACTTGGCGCGGCCACCCGGAAACAGTCGACGACGACGGCGCGCGAAACGCGGCGTCTTGGCATGAAGCAGGGAACTGGGTAATGCGGACAGGGGCGGCAAACAACGCAGAGCCGGCATCATAATATAAAAGCCGGCGCGGCTGTAGTGGCATATTGGCTTATGCTTATGCGCTTAAAGAAGAAGCGCTCCCTCTTTACCTGCCCGCCACGCGCCTCCGGACGCCCGGGAACGCGCGCATCCGGCACGCCCCCGGCCTCTTCAGTCTCGTCGCCGGAGGCGCGCCTCGCTCAGCCCTCGCGCCGCTTTTCGTACAACAGGTCCCCGCCCTCGGCCGGGCCGGCCTGCCGCCAGCCCTGACGCTGATAAAAACCGTTGGCGCGGATGGCCGCGTCGCCGTCGGTCGTCAGCCGGATCACCGGATGGCGTTGAAACAGCGCGGCCTCGGCCTGGCTCAGCAGCTGCCGGCCCAGGCCCAGGCCCTCGAACGCCGGCTTGATGAACAAGGCGAACACTTCGCCGGCGTCCAGGTCCGCCATGGCGAATCCGGCCGGCTGGCCGTCCTGCTCCGCGATCCAGGCGCAGGGCGCGGCGGCGATGATTTCGGCGATGGTCTCGGGCGTGATGCCCAGGTCGGCCAGTTGCTCGATGGAAAGGTGGTTTTGCCGGACGCTGGTGCGGATGTCGAACAGCGCGGCGATGTCGGCGCGGACGGCCGGACGGATGGTGGAACTCATATGCTTCCTTGCGGGCCGCCGCCTCCCCGGATCGGCAGGCGGCTCTAAATTAAAGAACATAACCGGGCCGGGTGGGACCGCCCGCCGGCGGCATAGTTCACCCACCGCCGCCCCGCGCCGGGAACCAGCGTCCGGCCAGCCGCTCCATATTGCTATTCCGTCCGCAAGCGCGGGCGGCCCTCTGCCAAGGAACCGTGTCGATGCGATTGATTGCGCTGCTGTTGTTTGCCCTGCTGGCCTACTGGCTGATCCGCCGGGCGCTGAGCCCGACGCGGCCGGACGCCCCGCCGTCCGGCGCCGTCTCCGAGACCGAGCGCGCCTGCCAGGTGCTGCAAGTCGCCTGGCCCTGCTCCGCGGAAGAACTGAAAGCCGCTTACCGGGCGCGGATGGCGGAATACCATCCGGACAAGGTCAGCGCCCTGGGCCTGGAGCTGCGCGAACTGGCGGAACGCAAGAGCAAGGACATCAACGCCGCCTATCAGCGGCTGCTGCCGCTATGCGCTGACCGGCGCTAAGAACCTGTTTACGATCTCGCGAGCTAAAGCGAGACAAGGCGAAAACGGCTGAGAAAGCGGAATGTACAAATGGTACATGAGCATTTCGAAGGTGTGCTCACCGTGTAAGGCTCCACGACGCGCAGCAGATCGTAAACAGGTTCTAAGCGCGCCCCGCCAACGCCGGCCCCGGCCCGCCGGTTGACCCCGCAACAAAATCTTCATCAAACCCTCTCCTGGCCGAAACATGCGCGCACTATGCTGTGCCGGTTTTTTTCATGCCCGGAACATAACATCATGCGCATCCTCAGCCTGACCCTGGCCGTGACGGCCGCCATCGGCCTGGCCGCCTGCGGCAGCAGCGGCGGCACCGCCAGCGGCTCCGCCAACAACAACCAGGGCCTCCGTCCCGCCGCCAAGAACGTGATCTTCTTCCTGGGCGACGGCATGGGCATCAACACCACCACCGCCGCCCGCATCTACTCCGTGGGCGAAGACGGCGAGCTGACCATGGACACGCTGCCGGAGAGCGGCTTCGTCAAAACCTTCTCCAACGACGCCCAGGTCACCGACAGCGCGCCGTCCATGTCCGCCTACATGACCGGCGTGAAGATGAACAACGAAGTCATCTCCATGTCCACCGACACCCAGGCCAAATCCCCCACCGCGGACTTCACCTCCAACTGCGGCAGCGGCAACGGCCAGCCGGTCAGCACCCTGCTGGAGCTGGCCAAGGCCGGCGGCAAGGCCACCGGCGTGGTCACCACCACCCGCGTCACCCACGCCACCCCGGCGGCCACTTACTCCCACGTTTGCCACCGCGACGCCGAATCCGACATCGCCGCCCAATTGGTGCCGGGCGGCGCGCTCTTCAACGCCAAGCTGCAAGACGGCGTGGACGTGGTCTTCGGCGGCGGCCGCCAGTTCTTCCTGCCCAAGGCCGCCGGCGGCAAGCGCGCCGACGGCCGCGATCTGGTGGCGGAGCTCAAAGCCAAGGGCTACGGCTACGCCGCGGACAAAACCGGCTTCAACGCGCTGGACCCGGCCAAGACCACCCGCGCCGTGGGCCTGTTCACCAGCAGCCACATGAGCTACGACCTGGACCGCGACGCCTCCAAGGAACCCAGCCTGGCCGAGATGACCGCCAAGGCCATCTCCATGCTGGCGGACCGCAAGGACAAGCAAGGCTTCTTCCTGATGGTGGAAGGCGGCCGCATCGACCACGCGCTGCATGAAACCACCGCCAAGAAAGCGCTGCAGGACACCGTGGCCTTCGATCAGGCGATCAAGACCGCCATCGACGCGATGAAACAGCGCGATCCGGACCTGAAAAACACCCTGATCGTGGTGACCGCGGACCACGACCACACCCTGGTGCTCAACGGCTACGCCCAGCGCACCGGCAAGACCACGGCCGGCAACCCCGGCGTGCTGGGCCTGGTGAAGAACTACAGCAACGGCAGCCTGGCCACCGACGCCGACGGCATGCCCTATTCCATCATCGGCTTCGGCAACGGCGAAAACCGCGTCAACGGCAACCGCAACGCCGCCGCCGCGCTGACCGACGCCGTGGTGTCCGCCAACGACTACCACCAGGAAGCGGCGGTGCGCATGCCGGCCGGCGGCGAAACCCACGGCGGCACCGATGTCTACATCGGCGCCATCGGCCAGGGTTCGGACGCCTTCCACGGCTTCCTGGAAAACATCGACGTGTTTGGCCTGGTGAAGAAAGCGGCCGCGCTCTGAGAACCTGTTTACGATCTCGCGAGCAAGGGCGAGACAAGGCGAAAACGGCTGAAAAAGCGGAGTGTACACACGGTACACGAGCATTTTGAAGACATTTTCAACGCCGTATCGCTGACGCGCAGCAGACCGTAAACAGGTTCTGAGCCGCCACCCCCAAACGCTACACAAACCCATACAAGAGAACCGCAATGAAACCGATGATGAAACCGCTACTCAGCGTCGCCGCGCTGGCCGCCGCCCTGCACGCGCTGCCGGCCCAGGCCGCGGGCGAAGCCAAGAACGTGATCTTCTTCCTGGGCGACGGCATGGGCCCCACCACCGTCACCGCCTCGCGCATCTACAAATACGGCGAAGCCGGCAAGCTGAACATGGAACAGCTGTCCCGCACCGCCCGCGTCAAGACCTTCTCCAACGACGCGCAAACCACCGACAGCGCGCCGTCCATGTCCGCCTATATGACCGGCGTGAAGATGAACAACGAAGTCATCTCCATGTCCGCCGACACCCGCGCCATCGACCCCAATAGCAACGGCACCGGCAATTGCGGCAGCGGCAACGGCCAGCCGGCGACCACCCTGCTGGAACTGGCCAAGGCCAAGGGCAAGGCCATCGGCGCGGTGACCACCACCCGCGTCACCCACGCCACCCCGGCCGCCACTTATTCTCACGTCTGCCACCGCGACGCCGAATCCGACATCGCCGCCCAGGCGGCGCCGGGCGGCGCCGGCTACAACGCCAAACTGGGCGCCGGCCTGGACGTGCTGATGGGCGGCGGCGGCAAATTCTTCCTGCCCACCGCCTCCGGCGGCAAGCGCCCGGACGGCCGCAATCTGCTGACCGAAATGCAGGCCAAGGGCTACACCCTGGTGAGCAGCGGCAGCGAGCTGGCCGCCTTCAACCCGCAGTCCGGCAACAAACTGCTGGGCATCTTCAACAAGGACCACATGGACTATGAGCTGGACCGGGTGAAGAACAGCCTGAACCAGCCCAGCCTGGCCGACATGACCGCCAAGGCCATCGACACCCTGGCCCGCAACGGCAACGGCTATGTGCTGATGGTGGAAGGCGGCCGCATCGACCACGCGCTGCACGGCACCAACGCCAAGCGCGCGCTGGAAGACACCATCGCCTTCGACAACGCCATCAAGACCGCGCTGGCCAAGGTGGACCTGAACAACACCCTGATCGTGGTCACCGCGGACCATGACCACACCATGACCATCAACGGCTACGCCAAGCGCGGCAACCCCATCCACGACATCGTGCGCGGCTACGCCGACGGCAAGGAGTCCAAGGACGCGGACGGCGCCACTTACACCGCGCTGGTGTTCGGCAACGGCCCCAACCGCAAGGCCAGCCGCGTGTCGGTGGACTCCGCCACCGCGATGGGCGACGACTACCAGCAGGAAACCGGCATCCGCCTGTCCAGCGAAACCCACGGCGGCGGCGACGTGATGCTGATGTCCGGCGGCGCCGGCTCCAAGGGCTTCAAGGGCGTGATGGACAACACCAAGGTGTTCGGCCTGGTGAAAAGCGCGCTGGGCCTGTAAGAACCTGTTTACGATCTGCTGCGCGTCGTGAAGCGTAGCATGGTGAGTACGAGCTCAAAATGCTCATGTACCACGTGTACATTCCGCTTTTTCACTCGTTCTCGCCTTGTCTCGCTCTAGCTCGCGAAATCGTAAACAGGCTCTAAGCCCCCGCCCCCGCGACGAGCTCCGCGCCGGCGCCGCTCCAGGCCCGGCGCGGCCGTCCCGGATGCACCCCATTCGGCTTGCCCACGGGCAAGCCTACTTTTACGCACGAAGAAAGACCGCGATGAAAATCCTGCTGCCGCTGGCCCTGCTGGCCCTGTCCCCGGCGCTGCGCGCCGCCGCGCCGGATCTGGTGGCCACCATCCGCTACGAAACCGTCACCATCGGCAAGGACGGCGTGGAAAAAACCATACGCTATAGGGAAAAACTGACCCGCCAGGGCAAGCACGTCTGGCGCGAACGGCTGAACGCCCCCGCCGACGACCACGATCACGATGACGGCCACGGCCATGAGGACGGCCACGACCACATCGACTACGCCGCCGCCAGCCGCCACGTCTGGCTGGACGCCAAAGGCCAGCCGCGGCTGGAGTTCGCCCTGCCGCAACAGCGGCTGCTGGTGCAAGTGGGGCAGCGCGAATGGAGCGACGTGGGCTTCGACGGCTCCTGGATCCTGGCCAGCCAGCTGGTGGACATTGAAAAACTGAAAGGCTTCACCGTCAGCCCCGGCGCAGACGGCAGCCGCTGGTATCGCAAAACCGCCAAGGGCCACAGCAAGCAATTGCAATGGAGCGCGCGCTGGGCGATGCCGCTGCGGGTGGAATCGCGTTCGCAGGACGGCCGCCATCGCGAAAGCATGCGCGTGGAGATCCGCCCGCTGGCCGCCGGCCAGCCGCTGCCCTGGGCGCAAACCGGGCGGCTGCGCGGCAAGGACTATATGGACACGCTGGACTGAGCCCTTGCCCGCGCCGTCCTTCCGGGCCAGGCATCCTGGCCTTGGAGTCCGTTCGCGGTCCGCTGCGCGCGGCGCAGCGCGCCATGCGAGCAAGCCGCTTTCCCAAGCAGCCTCGCCCTAGCTCACGGGAGCGTGAACGCGCTCCAGCAGCTGGCAGGGCCAGCCGTCCACATCGAATGCGGCGATGCGCTCATAACCGCAGGACTCGTAAAAACGCGCCAAGGCCCCCGTGCCCCCGCCATAGCAATCCACGCGCAAGCGCTTGACGCCGGCCAGCCTCGCCTGTTCATCCGCGAAAGCCATCAAACGCCGGCCGACGCCCCGCGCGCCGGAGCGGCGGGAGGCGACCAGCAAGCGCACGTAGATTTCAGGCTCCGTCGCGGCCGGCGCATAGGGCATGGCCTCCCCCAGCACCAGGGCGGCCAACACGGCGCCGCCTTCCTCCTCCGCCACCCACGCTCCCGGCAGCGAGCACGCCTCGACCACCCGCTCCACTTGTCGCAGCTGGCTTGACCACGGCTCGCTTCCCCATTGCTCCGCGTTGCCCATGGCGACGAACCAGGCGATGATTTCATCGAAAATTTTCAATACCGCGGGCGCGTCGGCCGCGCTCGCGCGGCGGATGATCAGCCCGTTCCACTCCACATTCGCCATCTGGCCGTCCTTCACTGAATGCCCGTCAAGCGGGAGGCGGCTTCTCCGCCTCAAGCCCCGTTTTTAAACGCCTGCTCAAAGCCTCGCGCACAAGGGCGAGACAAGGCGAAAACAAGCGAAAAAGCGAAGTGTACAAGAGGCAATGAGCATATTGAGCTTGTTCTCAACACCGTATCCCCGACGCGCAGCAGACTTTGCACAGGCTCTGAGAACGTGTTTACGATCTCGCGAGCTAAGGCGAGACAAGGCGAAAACGAGCGAAAAAGCGGAATGTACTCGTGGTACATGAGCATTTTGAGCTCGGTTTCAACGCCCATTTCTATCCATCCCGCCGACGCGCAGCAGATCGTAAACAGGTTCTAAGGCAACACCCCCAGCAGGGACCACAACCGCCGCGCCTCGGCGTCGCTGTCTATCAGCTCCGCCAGCAGCTCCCGCAAAGGCTTCTCCCCCCACTCCACCGCGCGGTAGATCAGATAGGGCACCGGGCTGTGCGGCTCGGTGCGCGCCAGATAATCGGCGATGCCGCGCAGCTGGCGGTAAGCGTCCTCCCGCCCCTGCGGCTCGCGCTGGGCGAAAACGGGCGCGGACGCCGGCGGCGGCGCGCCGTGGCCGGCTTCGGCCAGGACCGGCGGCGCGGCGGCCTCGGCCTGGTCGACGGCGGCGGCTTCCGGCTCCGGCGGCGGGCCGGGATGCAGGACGGCCAGTTCCTGCAAGGCTTGCGCCGCCTGCTCCAGCGTCTGGCTCAAGGGCGCGTAGGACGGCGCGTCCGCGCCCATGCGTTCGTCGCACCAGCTCTGCAGCCGCGCCAGCCATTGCCGGCTGCGCGCCAGCGCGCCGCGGCTCTCCTCCAGCGCGGCCGGCGGCAGCGCGCGCACCCAGTCGTTCAGCTTCTGCTGCTCGTGGCGCGCCTGTTCGCGCTCCAGCTTGCCCTCGTCGCCGCCGGCCAGCAGCCGGCGGTTGAGGTCCTGCCACTGCCGCAGGGTCAGCGGCTGCCGCCCCTGCGGCGGCGGCGCGTTCAGCAAGGGCACCTGGGCCGCCAGCGTGGCGGCGTAGGTTTTGGCCAGCCATTCCAGCGGGCCGGTGCGAAAGCTCAGATCGTCTTGCTGCGGCAAGGGGTGCAGGCTGTCCCAGTACTGCTCGCAGCACTGCGCGCTCAACGCCAGCGCCGCTTCCAGGCCGGGCAGGCCCAGCAGATGCAGCCAGGATTCCCCCAGCCAGCCGGCCACCATCAAATCCTTGCTGCGCTCGGCCAGCAGCGCGGAGGCGAGGCGCTCCACGCCGGACCAGTCCGCGCGCTTCAAATCGCTTTCCCAGATGCCGGCGGGCAGGCTGGGATCGTCCTCGCGCCGCAGTTCGCGCAGTTGGTCGTATTCCGGCGCGTAGCGCAGCGGCTCGCCGCCGGGATTGTCCGCGGCGATGGGTTGCAACAGGGTTTCCAGACTCGACATGGCGCTCATGGCCGTTTCCTCAAGGTGTTCAAAGCGCGCATCAGCTGCCCTCTATCGCGGCCAGCCGCGGATTGGCGGCCGCGCGGAACGGCGACGGCGGCGCGGCGTACGGCAGGCTGGCCACGGCCAGGCCGCTCTTGCCGCCCGGCGCCTGCAAGGTCAGCCGCAAAAACATCTGCGCGTCGCCGTTGCCCAGCAAGGCCGGGTTGCGCACCGGCAGCGCCAGCATCAGGCCCACATCGTTGACGCCTTCCACGCTATTGGTGCGCAGCGGCGAATTGTTCTCGCGCAATAAGCGCAGCAAGCCCCATTGTCCGCCGTAGTTCCAGCTGGCCAGCCGGTCGAACACGGTCAGCCCGCTTTGCGTCGAATCCTCCACCGGCGCCTGTTGCGATTCCTTGGCCCAGCGCAGGGTCGCCGTCACCGGCTGGCCGATGTTCCAGTGCAGGCGCTGGCCGTCGCCGCCGGGGTAGCGCAGGCGCTGGCCGCCGCTGGCCAGCGTCCATTCGATCACCTGGTCCGCCGCCTGTTCGTGTTCGCGGTCGGTGCGCCAGCGCACTTCCACGTCCACGCCCTGCCACGGTCCGCCGCCCTCGCGGGCGAACATCGGGCCCAGCCAGGCGCGCGCCGCCTTGGCCGCGTCCAGGAAGCGCCGCGCCGCCTGGGCCTGGCCGGACTTGAGGTCCTGCAGGCCGGCGGCCGCCAGCCCGCCGCTGTCGTCCATCAGGCGCATGAATTCCGCCACCCGCTCCGGCGCGGCGTCCGGCGCCGCCAGCTTGGCGGCGAAGGGGAAGCGGTTGGCCAGGTATTGATTGAAGAAGGCGCTCAGCTTCTGGTAGGCGGCGGCGCCGGCCTGGGTGCGCAGCGCGCCGCAGCGGTCGCTGGCCAGGCTGACCAGGGTCTGGGCGCGGTCGGAGAAGACGTTGCCGGCGGCCGGCAGCTCCACCTGGTCCAGCACCGCGCGGCAATTGCCCACGTCCATCTCGTTGAAATCCTTGACGATCATGGTTTCCAGCACCGCCGGCGCGCTGTTGGCGGCCTTTTCCTTGTAGTGGCGCAGTTCGACGGCGGCGCTTTGCCAGCGTTGCTGCAATTGCTGGTCGCTGACCGGCAACGAGGATTTGTGCGAGGCCAGCCAGCTCAGCGCCGGCGCCTGGGCCTGGGTCAGATTGCCCACCAGCTCCAGCTGCGCGCCCAGGTATTGCTGCAGCTCGCGCGCGCCGCCGGCGCGGAAGGCGCGGGCGCCGGCGTTGCGCGAGCCGTCCCACCAGCGGAAGCTGCCCTGCAGCGGCTGGTACAAGCCCAGCCCTTGCAGGCTGCGCTCCGCGTGGCGCAAGGATTGCAGCGCGCGCCGGTCCATCTCGCGCAGCACGCTGTCGCGGAAGGCGGGCTGGGCCAGTTCGTCCAGCGCCGCCAGCACCGGGGTGGCGGCCTTGGCCTGGGCGTCGAAGGCATTGCCCTCGTCGATGGAACCGCCGTTCAGGCCAACCGACGGCTCGGCGCGGCGGCTGCTCAGGGCGGCCCACATCGCCCGCGCCGCGCTGTCCTGCAAGGCGCGCTCCAGGCCCTTGCGGTAGGCCGGCGGCATCTGGCCGGCGCTGCCGGCCAGGTATTTCTGGTAGCCGTCGTAATGACGCAGCGCCGCCGTCATGGCGTCGGCGTCCATATTCGCCAGCCCGCCCGCCGTCGGGCCACTCTCCCCCTGCGCCCGCGCGCTGGCGACGAAGTCCTGTTTCAGCAGCGAGGCCAGGGTCACGTTCAGCTTGAGCACCTGGTCCTGCAGCTCCAGGCCGCCGGACGGCCCTTGCGCCAGCAGCGCCGAGCTGGCGCCCACGCCGCCCAGCCAGCGCTTGCGGAATTCCTGGCGCGCCACCGCGGAATGGTCCACCACCCGCGCCACCGCGTCCCGCCCTATCAGGCTGGAGCGGCGCGCGCCGTCCAGCATCGCGCTGTAGCCGGGCACCAAGTCCTGGCCGGCGGCGCGGCTCCAGGCGCTGTTGGTGGCGTTGACCAGGCTTTGCAGCAGGCCGATATGGCCGGCCACGCTGTCCAGTTCCGGCAAGGAGTTGCCTTGGCCGGACTCCAGCATCAGCAGCTGTTTCTGCAATTGCTGGGCGGTGAGGTCGAAGGTTTGATTGGTGTAGAGCTGGCCGAGCCAGGCTTGCATCAGGCCGCTGAAGTGTTCGCCCACCTGCGGCCGGATCTTGGAGAGGTCGATCGGCGCGGCCACCAGTTGATCGCTGGACAGCAGGATGCGGCGCAGATTGTCGCGCTGGGCGTTCTGCGGCGCGCGCAGGCTGAGGCCGAACAGGCCGTTGGCCAGCTCCGCCGCCTCGTCCAGCGTGGTGTTGCCGTCGCGCACCGCGTGGTTGAACTGGTTGACGCGCTGTTCCAGCTTGACCGCGTCGCCGGCCAGTTGCCGCGCCAGCAGATAGGCCGGCCATTTCTCCGGCGCGGCGGTGTCGTCGCTGACGCTGTCCGCGCCGGCCTCGCCCAAGCGCCGCACTTGTTCGGCGTCGCGCAGCAGCCGCTGTTGCAAGGGCAGCATCACCGAGCGGCGCAGCGCGTATTCGATGGTGTCGTCGATGCGGCCGTCCACCGGGGACATCAGCGAGGTGGGCAGCAGCAAGGTGCCGAAACGGCGCGAGGGCGCGTCCTTGAGCGCGCGCCAGAAGGCGGCGACGCTTTGCCGCGCCGCCGCGTCGTTGCCCAGTTCCGGCCGCGGCCCGCCGCGGTCCAGTTGCAGAATGCGCAGCTGGCGGCCCAGCGCGTCGGCGTCGTCGGTGGCCGCGTGCCAATACCAGCTGATGCCGGCCAGCCACAGGGCGGCGAACAAGCCCATGCCGGCCAGGGTCCAGCGGTGCCAGCGCTGGCGCAGCCGCAGGATGCGCGGCACCGGCTGGGCCAGGCCCTGCTCCGCTAGCACCCGCTGGCGCAGCAGCCGGCCGGCGAACAGGGGCAGCGCCGGCGGCGCGACGGTTTCTTCCAGATCGTCCTGCGGCGCGGCCTGGGCGCCGGTGAAGTAGATGCCGCGCAATTGCGGCGCCTCGCCCAGCGCGTTGCCGCGGAACACCGGATCGCACAGCGCCTGCAGATTGGCGCGCACCGCTTCGAAGCTGCGCGGCAGCAGGTACAGGTCCGTGGACACGCCGCCTTGCAGGGCGCCGAATTCGGCTATGGTTTCGCTCAGGGTCAGCCGCAGCCGCGTCAAAGCCTGTTCTATCCAGTCGGATTGATAGGCGGCGCTGGCGGCGTAGGGCGAGGACCAGCCCAGCATCGCGTCGCGCGCTTCGCGGGGCAGCGCCTGCGCCAGCTCCAGGAAGCCCGGCGCCTGCTCGGTCTCGGTCACCACCAGATAGATGGGCAGGCTCAGGCCCAGCCGTCTTTGCAGATCGGAAAACTTCTTGGCCGCGGCCAGGCCGGCGCTGACCGCCAGGTGCTCGCTCCACAGCTGGCCGGCGGACACGGTCCAGATCAGCGCGTCCAGCGGCCGCGCGGCGCGGCTGCGCAAAAGCACGCCCAAGAGCCGCCGCCAGGCCGACAGCGGCGCCAGCGCGCCTTCCGGGTGGCTGAACATATCGTCCGGTATCACCAGCACCGCGCCGTCCCCGCCGTACCACCAGCGGCCGAACCAATTGGCCTCGCCCTCGCTCTTCAGCTGCAGCGAGGCGCACAAGGCCTCCACATTGCGCACCCGGTCGCCCACCGCCAGCACCCAGGGGGTCTGGTAGCGGTCTTCCGCGCCGATCTCGCGCTCGAAGCGGCGCACCGAGCCGCGGAAGCTGCGCCGCGCCGGATCGGCCTCGCGCCGCAGCCACCAGATCAGCGCCGCCAGCGCCAGCAGGATCAACAGGGTCAGCAGCACAATGCCGGCTAGGGTCTGTATCGTCATTTGCTCTGCCCGTCCCCGTCCGCCCCGCGGTACAGCATGGGCTCCACCCGCGACACGATGTCGTGCCAGAACGCGTGCCCCACCACCGACATGCCCACCAGGATGGCGGCCACGCCCACGGCCAGCCGGAAGCCGTCCGGCAGCATGCGCCGCACCGTCAGCCGCAGCGGCGGCACATTGCTGCTGCGCTCCAGCGCCGGCGCCAGGCTGCGGATGTCGGCGTCCCGCTGGTAGGCGAAGGCGAACAGCTCGCGCCGCCATTCCTCGTGCTGGGCCAGCCCGCCCGGCCCGCGCAGCCGGCCGTAGAAACCCAGGGTCAGCGTTTGCAGGCAGACATTGGCCAGATCGCGCCCGGCCGGATCGCGCTCGCGCAAGACCCGCTCGATCAGCGCCGGCACCTTGTCGCCGGCGGCGCGGCTGCCGAACAGCCGCTGCTCCAGCGGCGTGGCCTGCCACAGGCTCTGCCCCGGCCAGTCCTCGAACAACAGCCGCTCGTCTATCAGCGCGACGAACAGATACTGCAAGGCCTCGATCTGGCTCTGCCCGGCCGCGCCCACGCGCGCGCCGGCGGCGCGGCTCAAGCGCCGCGCCAGCAGCCCGCCCTGCTCGGCCGCCAGTTCGGCGGCGGTTTCGGCCTTGTGGCCGCCGCCGGCCAGTTCCCGGAACACTTGCAGCCATTCGGCGTAAGCGTCTTCGAAAGTGGCGCTCAGCGGCGCTTGCGCCAGCGCCCCCAGCGGCTGGGACAGCGCGCTATCCAGCATGGCGTTCTCCATCGGCGTCCTCGCGCGGGTCCGCGACGAAGAGCAGCGCCTCCCACGGCTCCAGCGCCGCGCCGCCGGCCGGCAGCGTCATCCTCAGCGGCTGATCCGCTTGCAGCCAGTCGCCGTTGGCCAGCACGGCGAACAGCCGGGTGTCGTCGCCCACGCTGTAAGCCACTTGTTCGGCGCGGTCCAGCGGCTGGAAGGACAAGCCGCGCATGCGCTGGCGCGCCAGCGTGGCCACATGGGATTCGGAGGCGATGATGGCCTGGCCCAGCCATTGCTGAGCGGCGGAATCCGGCGCGCCGCCGGGCATGCGCAGGCCCACGATCAAGCGCCCGCTGTCGCGCGCGGCCTCCGGCAATACGATCCAGAAACCTTCTTCGTCGCGGTTGAACGGCAGGCTGCGGTAACCGGCGCGCACCCGGTCCAGCGCGGCGGACAGCCAGTTCAGCAGCGGCTCGTAGCTGGCCAGCAGTTCCTGGTAGTTGAAGGCCGGGAACACCGGCGCGCCGGCGCCCGGGTCCAGCGCGGTCAGCGAGCCGGCCATGCCGGCCAGCAGGCCGAACAGGGCGGCCGGATGGGCGGCGCGGCTGCCCAGCGCGGCTTCCGTCTCCGGCAGCCGCGCCCACAGCGCCGCCAGCTGGCGGCGGATTTCGTCGATGTCGTCGTCCTTGCCGGCCTCCTTGGCCTGGCGCAGACGTCCGCTGAGGAAGACGCATTTTTCGCGCGCCTTGGCGCACAGCGCCGCCACCTTGCGCCCCAGCAGGCTGTCCGGCAGCAGCCGCGGCGACGGCGGCGCGTAGGCGCGGCGGGCAAAGCCGCCGCCTTGCTGGGCGATGCGCAACAGCGGCAGGCAGATCATGTCGGCGCGTTCGGCCTCGGTGACCAGGCGGATGTCCGGCCGCCACAGCGTCAGGCTGGCCGGGTTCTCCCCGCTGCTCAAATCCGGCACCGCCTCGCTGTTTTCCGAGCGGAAACGCCCGGCGGCCGGGTCCAGCCGGCCGGCGCGCCACAGGGGCGGCAAAGCCAGGTAAACCGTCACCGTGCGGCCCGGCGCCTCCGCCGCGGCGGCCGTCACGTCGCAGCTGAGCGCCGCGCCGTCGCCGGCGTCGAAGCGCAGCGGCAAGCCGTCCGGCAGCACCGCCTCCAGCGCGGACACCCGCGCCACGCCGCCGGCCAGCGCCGCCTCGTCCAGCTCCAGCTCCAGCACGCCCCAATACAGCGGCTGGGCCGCCGCCGCCAGCGCCGCGGACACCCCGTCCGCCCTCAGCGCCTGCCATTGAAAATGCTGGGGCAGCAACTGCATCCCCTCGTACCAACACACCGCCTGTGGCACTGCTTTCAAACCGCTCTCCCCCCGCTACGGCTCCATCAGCCGCATATTCTTGCTTTCAAAGCGCAGCCAGACCTTCTTGCGCGCGTCCAGGCTCAGCCGGTGCATGCCCGGTCCGGCGTAGCTGGCGTACACCAGCAGGCCGGCCGCGGATTCGCCCCGTATCGGCACGTCCTCGGTTTCCAGATGCTGGCCCGGCACCAGCTCCAGCTCCCACACCTTGAGATCCGCCGGGTAGTCGCGCAGCAGCTGCTCGCGCTGCTCAAACCACTTGGCCGCCGGCAGCCCCAGCAGCAGCTTGTACAGCTCCGGGTCCTTGGCAGCGACGAAGTCCACCGCCAGCGGCGTGTCGTCGTTGGCCATGCTGACCACGTCCAGCGTGGCCGCCTGCAATTTGACCGAGGGGCCGAAGCCCAGCGACGAGCACCCGCCCAAGCCCAAAGCCAAAGCGCAGAACAGCCCAGCCAGATACCCGTTGCGCATCCGCATCACCCCGACGCCATTATCCATTGCAAATAATATTGGCAAAAAAACGCCGACAGTTCTATAGGAATTGTTAAGCCATGGTCATTGAAAAATGCAAGTTGCAAGCATTTGTCAGCAAAAAGGGCTTCCATGAGGCGGCTTGAGCCGGCTTCAATGGAAAAGAACGACCAGGCCCGGCCGGGCAACAATGGTCTGACAATCATGCAGTTTCGCCCAAGCGGACCGGATACGCGGCCCGCCGTCGGCGTCCCCAGTTTCCCAACCGATCGAGGTCTGTTATGGCAGAGAGCACACAGCACAAGCTGGACCGGATTCGTCCGCCCCGCGTGCAAATCACGTATGACGTGGAAATCGGCAACGCCCTGGAAAAACGGGAGCTGCCGCTGGTGGTAGGCATCATGGCGGACCTGGCCGGCAAGCAGGAGCAGCCGCTGCCCAAGCTCAGCGAGCGCCGCTTCGTGGAGATAGACCGCGACAACTTCAACGCCGTGCTGGCCTCGCTGACGCCGCGCGTCACCGCCCAGGTGGACAACGCGCTGTCCGACGACGGCAGCAAGCTCAATGTGGAGCTGAAGTTCAACCACTTCGACGACTTCGACCCGGTCAACATCGTCAAGCAAGTCACCCCGCTGCGCCGGCTGTACGAGGCGCGCCAGAAGCTGCGCGACCTGCTGACCAAGCTGGACGGCAACGACGAATTGGACAAGCTGTTGCAGGACGTGGTGGCCAACACCGAGGAACTGCAAAAGATCAAGAGCGCCCGCCCGGAGGCCCCGGCCGCCGCGGAAGCCGCGCCGGCGCCGGACGCGCCGCCGGCCGCCTGACGCCCCGCCCGACCCCTGATACCGGAGACATCTCATGGCTAAGACCCAAGCCGAAGCGCCCAGCGGCGACGCCGCCTCGCTGTCGCTGCTGGACCGCATCATCCAAGAAGGCCGCATGGCCCACGACGACATCCAGCAGGAGTACGCCAAGGACCTGCTGTCCGAATTCGCCACCCAGGTGTTGGACGAAGGCATGGCCATCGACAAAGACACCGTGGCCATGATCAACCACCGCATCGCCATCATCGACCAATTGCTGAGCAAGCAGCTCAACAACATCCTGCACCACCCGGACGTGCAGAAGATGGAAGCCTCCTGGCGCGGCCTGCACTTCCTGGTGATGAACACCGAAACCAGCAGCCGCCTGAAGCTGCGCCTGCTCAACGCCACCAAGGACGAGCTGCAGAACGATCTGGAAAAAGCGGTGGAATTCGACCAGAGCGCGCTGTTCAAGAAGATTTACGAGGAAGAATACGGCACCTTCGGCGGCCACCCCATCAGCCTGCTGATCGGCGACTACGAGTTTGGCCGCCATCCGCAGGACGTGGCGCTGCTGGAAAAGCTGTCCAATGTGGCCGCCGCCGCGCACGCGCCGCTGATCTCCGCCGCCAGCCCGCGCCTGTTCGACATGAGCAGCTTCACCGAACTGGCGGTGCCGCGCGACCTGTCCAAGGCTTTTGAAAGCGCCGAGCTGATCAAATGGCGCTCCTTCCGCGCCAGCGAGGACTCCCGCTACGTCAGCCTGGTGCTGCCGCACATCCTGCTGCGCCTGCCCTACGGCCCGGACACCAAGCCCACCGAGGGCATGAACTACGTGGAAGACGTCAACGGCACCGACCACGGCAAATACCTGTGGGGCAACGCCGCCTACGCGCTGGGCCAGCGCATCACCGACGCCTTCGCCAAATACGGCTGGTGCGCGGCCATCCGCGGCGTGGAAGGCGGCGGCGCGGTGGAAGGCCTGCCGGCCCACACCTTCGGCACCGTGTCCGGCGACATCGCGCTCAAATGCCCGACCGAGATCGCCATCACCGACCGCCGCGAGAAAGAACTGGACGGCCTGGGCTTCATCGCCCTGTGTCACAAGAAAAACACCGATCTGGCGGTGTTCTTCGGCGGCCAGAGCGCCAACCAGCCCAAGGTCTACAACACCAACGCCGCCAACGCCAACGCGCGCATCTCCGCGATGCTGCCCTATGTGCTGGCCGCCTCGCGCTTCGCCCACTACATCAAGGTGATCATGCGCGACAAGATCGGCAGCTTCCTGACCCGCGACAATGTGGAAACCTATCTGAACAACTGGATAGCGGACTACGTGCTGGTCAACGACAACGCGCCGCAGGAAGTGAAAGCCCAGTACCCGCTGCGCGAAGCGCGGGTGGACGTGACCGAAGTGCCGGGCAAGCCCGGCGCCTACCGCGCCACCGTCTTCCTGCGCCCGCACTTCCAGCTGGAAGAGCTGACCGCGTCCATCCGCCTGGTGGCGGAGCTGCCGCCGCCGGCCGCCGCCTGACGCCACACCAAGGGCCCGCCGCGCGGCGGGCCCAATACTTCTCATAACACGGAGAACACATAGCAATGGACGCCATCATTCTGGACCTGGGCAGCGACATCAAGGGCGAGTGCAAGCTGGAAGGCTACACCGACAAGATCGAAGTGCTGTCCTACAGCCACAACGTGGCCATGCAGGTGACCAACGACGTCAGCAACACCGAACGCACCTCCGGCAAGCCGCATATCGGCGAATTCAGCCTGACCAAGTTCACCGACAAATCCACGCCGGAACTCAACGCCTACTGCTGCCAGGGCAAGAACATCCCCGAGGTCAAGATCACCATAGGCCGCAACGCGGCGGACAGCAGCGGCAAGGTGCTGCCCTACATCGTCTACACCCTGACCAACGCCATCCTGTCCAATGTCAGCGTCAGCGGCGGCACCGGCGGCAAGCCGGTGGAAAACCTCTCGCTCAACTTCACCAAGATCAAGTGGGAGCTGACCACCCAGAAAGACACCGGCGCCAAGGACGGCAACGCCGCCGCGGTATGGGACCTGGCCGCCAACAAGTACTCCAAATAAATCGATTGAATCCGCCGCGGAAGCCCATAAGCACAGCGGGCGTTCCGGGGTCTTTTGGCCACGGAAGCACACGGAAGAACACGGGCAAGCATCGGGCTTGCATGGACTTCATGACCACGGGTGTTGTCTTGTTCCGTGCTTTCCGTGCGCTTCCGTGGCAAAGAAGATTTTTTCGTGTCTTTACGTGGGTTTTGTGGCTTAGCCACGGAAAAACACGGACAAACCCAAAGGCGGCGCCTGGCTTGCGTGGGCAATGACCACGGCTGTTGTCTTGTTCCGTGTTTTCCGTGCGCTTCCGTGGCAAGAAAGATTTCTTTCCTGTCTTTACGTGGGTTTCGGGGCCAAGCGTTTTTCCATGGCCCATGCACTTTTAGGATACCGCGATGCGCCAAGCCGCCCAGTTTCGCCCGGGTCTGTTCGAACTGCTGGCCGACGCCGAACCGCGGCAGCGGCTGGAGGCCGAGCCGCTGCTGCGGGTGGACCGCCGCCGGCTGCAAGAATCGGTGCGGGCGGAACTGGCGCGGCTGCTGTCCAGCCGCCGCGCGGCACAGCCCTACCTGGCCGAACTCAGCGTCATCGACTACGGCGTGGCGGACTGGAGCGCGCTGCACCCGGAGCGCACCGAAGACCGCCAGCGGCTGGCGCGCGAGATCCGCCAGGCGATACGCAGCTTCGAACCCCGGCTGGCCGCGCCGCGCGTCAGCGTGGACACCGTGCCGGGCCGCGGCCTGCTCCTCAGCGTGCGCATAGACGGCGAACTCCAGGCCGAGGGCAGCCGCTGGCCGGCCGCCTTCGTCGCCGAGCTGGACCCGTCCGGCGCGCGGCTCACCGCCTGCGAGGACGCCGGCTGATGGAATCGCTGGACCCGCGCCTGCTGGACTACTACCAACGCGAACTCGCCTACCTGCGCCACGCCGGCGGCGAATTCGCCCAACGCTACCCCAAGGTGGCCCACCGCCTGCAACTGAGCGACGGCGAATGCCCGGACCCGCAAGTGGAACGGCTGCTGGAAGGCTTCGCCCTGCTCTGCGCGCGGCTGCAACGCCGGCTGGACGACGACTACTCCGAACTCACCGACGCGCTGCTGGAACAGCTCTACCCGCACGCGCTGCGGCCCATGCCCTCCTGCGCCATCGCCCGCTTCGAGCCGGACCCGGACAAGGGCAAGCTGGACGCCGGCTACCGCATCGAACGCGGCACCCCGCTGTTCGTGGCCACCACCGCCGGCGACAGCCTGCGTTTCCGCACCAGCGCCGCCGTCACCCTGTGGCCGCTGCGGCTCGCCGCCGCCAGCCTGCTGACCGAAGACGAAGCCCAGGCCGCCAGCGGCCTGGCCCAGGCGCGCGCCGCCCTGGTGCTGCGGCTGGAGAAACTGGGGCCGGAGCCGCTGGGCGCGCTACCGCTGAACAGCCTGCGCATCCACCTGGCCGGCTCCCCGCTCAACGCCGCCGCGCTTTACGACCTGCTGTCCGCCCACAGCCTGCAAATCAGCTGCCGGCTGCCGGAGCGGCCCGGCCTCGCGCCCTCCATCCGCCCCGGCGCGCTGCCGCGCGCCTGCGGCTTCGGCGCCGACGAAGCGCTGCTGCCGGCCGAGGACGGCGTGCACCCGGCGCACGCGCTGCTGGCGGAATACTTCGCCTGCCCGGAAAAATTCGCCTTCTTCGACCTGCCGCTCAGCCTGCCGCGCCAGGCGGAGCGGCAGCTGGAAATCGTCATCGCCTTCGAACGCGCGCCGGCCGGCCGCCTGGGCATCCAGCACGGCGACATCGCGCTGGGCTGCGCGCCGGTGATCAATCTGTTTCCGCACACCTCGGAACCGCTGCGCCCGGACGGCAGCCGCAGCGAATACCTGCTGGTGGCCGACGCCCACCGCGACCACAGCGTGGAAATCCACTCCATCCGCCAGCTGCGCGCCGCCGGCCCGGACGGCGCGCGCCGCATCGCCCCCTATTTCGCCTGCAGCCACGGCGAGGGCGGCGACGGCCGCTACTGGCACGCGCGCCGCGTGCGCGGCCTCAACCGCCTGCGCCCCGGCAGCGACATGCTGCTCACCCTGGTGGACGCCGATTTCGACCCGCTGGCCGCCAGCGAACTCAGCCTCACCGCCGAGCTGCTGTGCACCAACCGCCACCTGGCCGAGCAACTGCCGGCCGGCGCGCCGCTGATGTTCGAACTGCCCGGCCCGGTGGGCCAGGCGCGGCTGCTGCGCCCGCCGCGGCCGCAAACCGAAGCCGCGCTGGACGGCGCCTCGCGCTGGAAACTGGTGTCCCAGCTCAGCCTCAACCACCTGTCGCTGAGCGAAGGCCCGCAAGCGCTGGCCGCGCTGCGCGAAATGCTGGCGCTGCACAATCTGGGCGAACAGCCGGCCGCGCGCCGCCAGATCGAAGGCATAACCGCGCTTGGCAGCGAACGCATCGTCGACCACGTCGGCGCCGACGCCTGGCGCGGCTGGCGCAACGGCCTGCTGCTGACGCTGGAGCTGGACCCGGCCTGCTTCGCCGGCGGCAGCCGCGTGCTGTTCGCCGCCGTGCTCGCCCACTTCTTCGCCCTCTACGCCCACGCCAACCGCTTCGTGCGCACCCGACTCGTCCACCAGCAACAGGAGATCCAGACATGGCAGCCCCCGCCCGGCCCCAGCCTGGTTCTGTAGCCGAGCGGCTGCTGACGCGGCCGCAGGGCTTTGAATTCGCCCAGGCGGTGATGCTGCTGGAACGGCTGACGCCGCAGGCCGCGCCGCTGGGCCAGGGCGCGGACCCGGCGCGCGAGGCGCTGCGGCTGCGCGGCCCGCTGCTGCCCGCCTTCGCCGCCAGCGAACTGAGCGCGCTGGAACCGGGCGCGCTGGGCGGCGACGCGCGCGACGGCCAGCCGGCGCTCGATGTCGAATCCTTCGGCCTGGGTGGCCCGGACGGCCCGCTGCCCTACGCCTACCAGGAATGGCTGCAACAGCGCCGCCAGGACAAAGACCACGCGCCGGCGGAATTCCTGCAACTGTTCCAACACCGGCTGCTGGCCCTGCTCTACCGCGCCCAGCGCAAATACCGGCTGGCGCCCAGCTTCGCCGCGCCGCGGCTCAGCCCGGCGCGGCCGCTGCTGCTCAGCCTGTGCGGCCTGCTGCCCGCCGGCCTGCAACAACGCCAGGCGGTGCCGGACGCCGCGCTGCTGGCCCGCGCCGCCCTGCTGGCGGACCGCCGCCGCTCGCTGGCCGGCTTCGCCGCCTTGGCCAGCCGCCACCTGGCCGCGCCGGTGCAAGCCAGCCCCTACGCCGGCGGCTGGCGCGAGATCCCGCCGGCCAGCCGCACCCGCATCGGCCCCCACGGCCGCAACGCCGCGCTGGGCCAGGGCGCGCTGGCCGGCCGCCGCGCCTGGGACGAACACGCCGGCATCCGCCTGACCGTGGGCCCGCTGGACCCGGCCGGCTACCGCGCCTTCCTGCCCGGCGGCGAACGCCACC
The DNA here is from genome assembly GCF_021496765.1 of Chromobacterium sp. Beijing. Taxonomy (NCBI): domain Bacteria; kingdom Pseudomonadati; phylum Pseudomonadota; class Betaproteobacteria; order Neisseriales; family Chromobacteriaceae; genus Chromobacterium; species Chromobacterium sp. Beijing. The sequence goes on along the minus strand of NZ_CP053750.1, from coordinate 476,906 downwards.
GCGCGCTGGCCGCGCTGGCCGCGTTCTACTTTGGCCCGGACCTGGACATCCAGCTCAGCCTGCTGTGGCAAGCGCCGGCCGCCGCGCTCAAACTGCAAGCCCGCGCCGCGCCGCGGCTGAGCTGGGACAGCTGGCTGGGCGGCCCCGGCGGAGCGCGGCAGCTGGACACCCGGCTGCAACGGCCGCCCCCGGCCGGCGAGGACCCGGCATGAGCGCCGAACTGTCCGAACTGGTGGCCCGCCTCAACCCCAGCTGCCGCAAGGCGCTGGAGCTGGCCGCCCAGCGCTGCCTGCAGCAAAGCCACTACTACGTGGAAATTGAACACGTGCTGCTGGAGCTGCTGGAGCTGCCCAACGGCGACCTGCCGCTGCTGCTGCCCAAGCTGGGCCTGAGCCCGGACCAACTGAGCGCGGAACTGCGCCGCAGCCTGGACCAGTTCAAGCGCGGCGAAACCCGCGCCCCGGCCTTCTCCAGCCACACCGTGGCCTGGCTCAAGGAAGCGCTGCTGCTGGCCACGCTGCGCCAGCAGGCCAGCATCCGCTCCGGCCTGCTGCTGCTCACCCTGCTGGAACGCGACGAACTGCGCAATCTGCTGCTGATCGGCGCACCCTGCCTGCTGCGCGCGCCGCGCCAGCCGCTGAGCGAACAGCTGGACGCCTGGGCCGCCGCCTCGCGCGAAGCCCCGTCCGCCGCCGCGGCGGAACCGGCCGGCGCGCTGGCGCGCTTCACCCACGACCTGGTGGCCGACGCCCGCGCCGGCCGCATCGACCCCATCGTGGGCCGCGACGGCGAAATCCGCCAATGCCTGGACATCCTGCTGCGCCGCCGCCAGAACAACCCCATCCTGGTGGGCGCGCCCGGCGTGGGCAAAACCGCGGTGGCGGAAGGCCTGGCGCTGCGCATCGCCCACGAGGAAGTGCCGCCGGCGCTGGCCGGCGTCGGCCTGCTGGCGCTGGACCTGGGCCTGCTGCAAGCCGGCGCCGGGCTCAAGGGCGAATTCGAACAAAGGCTGCAAAGCGTGATGGACGACATCCGCGCCGCCGCCCGGCCCATCATCCTGTTCATCGACGAAGCCCACACCCTGGTGGGCGCCGGCGCGGCCGAGGGCCACAGCGACGCCGCCAACCTGCTCAAGCCGGCGCTGGCGCGCGGCGAGCTGCGCACCGTGGCCGCCACCACCTGGCAGGAATACAAGAAATACTTCGAGCGCGACCCGGCGCTGGCGCGGCGCTTCCAGCCGGTGCAAGTGGAAGAACCGGACGAAGACAGCGCCGTGGCCATGCTGCGCGGCGTCGCCGCCCGGCTGGAACAACACCACGGCGTGCGCATCCTGGACGCCGCCATCCACGACGCGGTCAAGCTGTCCCACCGCTACATCTCCGGCCGTCAGCTGCCGGACAAGGCCATCAGCGTGCTGGACACCGCCTGCGCCCGCGTGGCGCTGGCCCAGCACGACCAGCCGCCGCAGCTGGAAAACCTGCGCCACCGCCAGACCATGCTGGACGAAGAACTGGAGCGGCTGCTGAACGAACAGGCCACCGGCCTGGACCACGCCGCCCGCATCGCCGCGCTGCGCCAAGACAGCGCGCGCCAGCTGCAAGCGATGCGCGAACTGACCGTGCGCTGGCAGGACGAATTGCGCGCGGTGCGCGAAATCCTGCGCACCCGCCAGCAACTGCTGGACTTCCTGGCCAGCGAACCCGAGCTGCCGGCCGGCGAACCGCCGCTGTTGCTGGAAGAAGCCGAAGACGGGACCGCGACCGCCGACGAGGACGAAGCCGCGGACCCGGCGCTGCGGCTGGCGGAACAACTGGCGCGGCTGGAAGCCGGCCTGGACGCGCTGCGCCAGGACGACCCGCTGGTGCCGGAGCATGTGGACTCCAAGGCGGTGGCCGCCGTCATCGCCGGCTGGACCGGCATCCCCGTGGGCAAGATGCTGGCCGACGAAGCCTACGCCATCCGCACCCTGGCCCAGCGCATGGGCCAGCGCGTGATCGGCCAGCCGGCCGCTCTGGGCAAGATCGCCCAACGCATCCAGGCCTACCGCGCCGGCCTGACCGACCCCGGCAAACCGGTGGGCGTGTTCCTGCTGCTCGGCCCCACCGGCGTGGGCAAGACCGAAACCGCCTACGCGCTGGCCGACGCCCTCTACGGCGGCGAACGCAATCTGATCGTGGTCAACCTGGCGGAATACCAGGAAGCCCATAGCGTCAGCCAACTCAAGGGCGCGCCGCCCGGCTATGTCGGCTACGGCCAGGGCGGCGTGCTGACCGAAGCGGTGCGGCGCAAGCCCTACAGCGTGGTGCTGCTGGACGAAATCGAGAAAGCCCACCCGGACGTGCTGGAAGCCTTCTACAACGTGTTCGACAAGGGCCAGATGGAAGACGGCACCGGCCTGACGGTGGACTTCAACAACACCATCATCCTGGCCACCAGCAATGTGGGGCGGAAGCCATCCTGGCCGCCGCGCCCGCCGCCATCGGCCACCCCGGCTTCATCGACCAACTGCGGCCGCAGCTCAACGCCGCCTTCCGCCCGGCGCTGCTGGCGCGGATGACGGTGGTGCCCTACCGTGCGCTGGACGACACAGTGCTGGCCGACATCGTGCGCAGCAAGCTGGAAGTGCTGCGCCAGCGCTATCAACGCGCTACCGGCAAGATGTTTGATTTTGATCCGGGGCTCATTCAGGCGGTGCTGAACCGCTGTCGCGGCGCGGGGGCGCGGGATATTGATAATGTGTTATTGGCGGAGGTGGTGGGGAAGTTGGCGGAGTGGGTGGTCGGGTGATTTTATTGAAGATGGACACCCCATCGCAATTCAAATCAAGTACAAGTCATATAACTTAACTCAAAAATAAATTAATTTCTCAAGAAATTGAATCTCCTAAACAATAAAAAAGAAAAAACAGTCACCTCATTTTATTATGCAACAATCCAGGCACATGACTTATATCTCGAAATTCTTCCTTATCTTTACCAGCTGAGAATTCACAAAAGACCCCACATACAGGGAATAGCATAAAAACAACCAACAAGAGGCAAGGAAATGAAAAATGAAAAAATGAAAATATTTATCCCAACAATACCGAATCACCCTTTTTCGCGCATAAAATTTGCCGCCAGCATTGCTTTAGACGAATGCGACAACAAACAAATCAAATGCAAACCCACAAAACCAATAGAAGAAAATAAACTGTCAAAATTACAAAACGATGAAAATGAAAGTGTTTACATAATTGGACACGGGAAAGCCGGGAGTCCCTATTTAAGCATTGAGGGCCATGCTTTCACAGCCGATGCCTTAGTAACACAACTAGAGCAAAACGGCCTTAACAAGGAATATCCAGGAAAAATTAAATTATGGACGTGTGAAAGTGGAACACCTGGCAATAATGGAACCCCTGCATTCGCAGTTCTTGTATTGAAAAGTTTAAGAGAAAAAGGTTTTATAAAGTGCAAAGTTTATGGCTATGCCTGCAAATTAAGAAACAAAAGATTCTCAAAATCAGAACATGAAAACCCTAAAATAAAAGGCACCATTAACGATGGAAACAAATATGGCGTTATTAATGCAGATACTCATGATGAAATGTTAATTAGAGCAAAAGATGCACGACTTGAGTTCTGCTCAGCCGAGCTTATCCAATAAATGGGCTGTGCGCGGCGATACGCCAGCTGCTGGGCGCCACCACAGACCGCCACAGCGTGACGCTTTGGCTGAGTAAATTGGAACTAATTAAACCACACCCGGCAGAGTATCTAGTCATTGAAAGCAAGCACAGGGAGACCACATGATTACCGTAATGACCCTCAGTGGTGGCTCGGGCACCATGTTTTGCAGTTGCAAGAATGGGGACTGCCAAGACCACAGCCTCATTTCCATTACCACTCAAAACCATGAGGTCTATCAGTTTCAATACTCCGCCGGCCATCAAACAATGTATCTCAGAACCGCCAAGGATAAGATCACCCAGTTTTGGACCAACACCAAAGCCGCTCACATCCGGGTCCGGCATGTGATTTACATCCCCAGCAAGAATGAAGTGGCGCACATTCTAAGAAGCACGCCGCCGGAAATCGGCATCCCGCCAACCAGCGCCATCGGCAAGCCGCCGCCAACCCATCAGAGCATGGGTTCGGTAGTGGAGATGAAGCCGCCCACCATGACCATGCGCCGCGGCGATGATGTCTTGATTGACATTGGCGGCAGCCATGGCGATGAAAAGGCCTTCTCGCATAAGCCGCTATTAAAAAAAACGCCGACGGCGCTGGGCTTGGATCAAGACAGAATGATCCAATTCATGAAAGAAAATAATGGAAAAAACCTAGGCAACTGCGCGGAGGTGGTGGCGGCGGTGCTTGAGGCCGGCATCACCGACGCGCGGGATAGGCCGCTGACCACCGGCTGCACGCTGCCCTTATGCGCTTGCATCTGCTGCTGCCATTCGCCTACCTCGGTGAGCAAACTGGCCTTTAACATTCAGAAAAACACCCTGGCGCAACTCAGCGAACAAGGCCTGCTGAGCACGGACTTGCTGGGCTACGCCCCCAATAAAATCTCCCAAGCCGGGAAAAGTCAACGTGACGAATTCGACTTATTCGATATCGACTTTGACTCGCTGTCTTACTACCAGAAAGATGACAATTGCTGTACCTCCCTGATTAAAATCATCTGGGACACTTTATCCATGTGCACCTTCAGCACCTACTCCAGAGCGCATGGCGGGGGCCAAGACAAGCAGCACTAACACCGCAGCATTAATTTGGAAGCTGTTTACCATCTGCTACGCGGTCAAGATCAAAGCGACTTGGCTTGCCAGCCGCACTGGAAACCGCGTATTCGATGCTCCCCAGGTCCCTTCAAGCCTGCCGTCGGGTGGCAGGCCCGAGGTCTTAAGCGGCTGCTTGTTCGAGCACCGCGACGTTAGCGCGGGGCGAGTTCAGCCGCGCCTCGGGCCTGACGGGGCCCGACGGGAAGCCGTAGGCCAGGCTTGCAGGGCGGCCTTTGGGGTGAAGGGGAATTTGGCCGAGCAAATTCCCCTTCCTGCCCGCCGGGCAGCCCCGGCAATGCAAACCATCATCCGCATAGCGGATTCAATGTATTGGGCAATACCTGAAAAGATCGTGAACAGACGTTTAGAGCCGTCAAGGAGCAACGATGCGCGTAGCCAGCTTCAATCTGGAAAAGAACGGCGAATCCTCGCCGCTGGATAAAAAGGCGCAGGTCGAGACCTTCATCCACCAATGCTGCTCCAACGACAGCTGGGACGTTGACGTGGTGTTTCTGTGCGAAGTGCACTCCGCCAGGCTGGACGACTATTACGATTATTTACGCGGCGTGTATCAAAACTATGATGTCCACGCCTTTGCCGGCGGCCACTCCAACGGCTACATCGTGATAACCAGAAAAGGGCCGCATCTCGAAGTTGTCAGCCAGGGGCACTTGAAAGGCCTGAACCGAGACTTGATCGCGGTCGTGGCCCAAGGCGTCAACGGCTACACCGGCCTCTTGTTTCTGGCTCACTTCAAATCCGGCCAGGGCGGGCTGACCAAGAGCCAGCTGCGGGACTGCACCAGCCTGGACGGACACTGGGTGGCCACCGGCGATCTGAACCTGGACTACACCCGAGTAGAGGAACTGGACACCCCCGGCGTGGCCTATGAATGCTGGCAAGGACAGGCCACCCACGCCAAAGGCGGCATCCTGGATTGGGTGCTGGCCTCGGTCGACGTCAAAGTCGCGCCTTTCGACATCAGCGGCTGGGCGGACGCGTTCGACATGAGCGGCCCGGACCATCGCCCCATCGTCTTCGACGTCCTCAGCTGAGCGCCGCTGCCGCGAGACGCCCATGCCCCGCCATCAGCCTGACTGATTATTCGACAAAGCAATACTAAGCCCACCTTTGAGGAGCATAGCGATGAGTCTAAGGTTGAGATTTGAATTGCTGAAGAGCCTGGTGAATGTCACATCGATAGAAGGCGACGGCAAGTTTCCCGGCAATGCCAACAGCAGCTGCACCGGTCAGGTGCTGACCTGGTTTCGCGCCTTGAGCGGCAACTTGAAAAGCGGCACCGGCCTTAGCGAATCGCTATTAAGCCCTCAGCAACAGGCCACCCAATTGCATTTTGAACAGCTGAATAACGGCAACACCAGAATACTGGCGTCGATAGCGGAGAAAACCGTCAATATGCGCGGGCAAAACTCCGCGGAAAACATAAAAGACAAAACCCCATGGTCAGGCAAATACAAGCTCTACATCATCGCCAGTTCCAAAGGCAGCGGCCATGCGTTGGGCGTCTACTTTCCCTGGACGGGCAGAGTCCAGTTTTACGACCCCAACCTGCTAGTGTGCGAGATGAAGAAAGACGACGACATTTACCCTTTATTATCGCAATGGGTCAGGATGTACGACGGGCTGGACGCGCCGGACTCGATATGGGGGCACGAAGACCTGTACGTCATTCCCGAATCCAAATTAAAAACCACCTATATCGTATGACGCGGCAATCGCAAGCATCGATGCGCGCCAGCCCCCGAACCGAGGGCAGAGGGAAAGTGCACATGAAACACCGCGCCCCATTCACCGCCTCAAGCCGGCCTGGCCAGCGGCAAGCCGCCCTATTGGCCGTCTTGCCGCCGGAGACGCCCAGGCAGGAGAAGAGTCAATCCCGCCGCGCCGCTCATGCTCTATTTCCCAATATTTGAGAACCGTCATGCCCCGCCCCTCCGATAAAACCACCCCGCTCTCGCTCAGCGCCCCCGCGCTGAAAGAGTTGTACCCGGACAGCCTGTCCGGCGACGAGGCGCTGAACGCGCTGGGCAGCTTCACCTTGGCCGGCTTCAGCGACAGCGCGCTGACGCTGGACAAGGCGGTGGCTTCCCACCTGACGCTGAGCCTGCGCCGCGACGACAAGACCCGGCCGCTAGACGGCCTGTGCGCGGCGATACGCCAATTGCCGGGCGACGCCACCGCGGACCGTTACAGCGTGACGCTGCGGCCCTGGCTGTGGTGGCTGAGCCTGGCCGGCAACAACCGCATCTTCCAGAACCAGAGCGTGCCGGACATCGTAAAAGCGGTATTCGCCGGCCACGGCTTCAGCGACTACCAACTGAAGCTGGATGCGACTTATCCCAAGCGCGAATACTGCGTGCAGTTTGGCGAGAGCGATCTCAATTTTGTGATGCGGCTGCTGGAAGACGCCGGCATCTTCTGGTTCTTCACCCACGCCGACGGCAAGCACACCCTGGTGCTGGCGGACGGCAACAGCCATTTCCCGGACTGCCCCAATAACGCCAAAATCCCCTATCTGGGCCAGGACCTGGGCGGGCGCGAGCTGGAAGGCGTGCGCAGCGCCGGCATCAGCCGCCAGGCGGTGGCCGGCGGCTACCGCGCCGGCGATTACGAATTCACCACCGCCAGCGCCTCGCTGTACGCGCAGGCGCTGGCCAAATCCGATCTGCCCAATCTCTACCAATACCCGGGCGGCTACGCCAAGAAGGCGGACGGCGACGCGCTGGCCAAGCAGCGCAGCGACGGCCTGCGCGCCGAGGAGGTGGAGCTGGTGGGCGACAGCGACTGCCGCAGGCTGATTCCCGGCCACTGCTTCACCCTGAGCGGCCACCCGGACCCGGCCTGCAATATCGCCTGGGTAATCACCCGCGTCAGCCACGAAGCCGGCCAGCAGCATTACCGCAACCGCTTCGCCGCCATCCCCAAGGCCACCCCTACCGCCCGCCGCGGCTCACTCCCAAGCCGGTGATGCACCCGCAGGTGGCCAAGGTGGTGGGCAAGGCCGGCGAGGAGATCTGGACCGATAAATACGGCCGCGTCAAAGTGCAATTCCCCTGGGACCGCGACGGCAAGGACGACGAATCCAGCTCCTGCTGGCTGCGGGTGATGCAGCCGTGGAGCGGCAAGGGCTTTGGCATGCAGTTCATCCCGCGCATCGGCCAGGAGGTGATTGTCAGCTTCATCGACGGCGACCCGGACAAGCCGCTGGTCAGCGGCTGCGTCTACAACGGCGACAACGCGCTGCCTTACGAACTGCCGGCCAAGCAGGCCCAATCCGGCCTCAAGACCAACTCGACCAAGGGCGGCGGCGGTTTCAACGAATTGCGCTTCGACGACAGCAAGGACAAGGAAGAAGTGTTCTTCCAGGCGCAAAAGGACTACACGGTGAAAGTGCTCAACGACGCGGCCGCCGACGTGGGCCACGACGAAACCCTGGTGGTGAAGAACGAGCGCAAGCGCAGCGTCACCGAGGGCAACGACAGCCTCAGCGTGGACAAGGGCAACCGCACCGTGGAAGTGAAAACCGGCAATGAAACCCTCAACGTCAAGGGCAAACGCACGGTCAAGGTGGAGGGCGACCAGAGCCACAGCACCGGCGGCAATCACGAGCACAAGGTCAGCGGCAACTACACGCTGACCGTGGACGGCAACCTCACCATCAAGGTCAGCGGCACCCTCACCCTGCAAAGCGGCGGCGCCTTCACCGCCAAGAGCGACGCCGCCTACACCGCCCAGGCCGGCACCAGCCTGACCAACAAGGCCGGCACCGGGCTCACCAACCAGGCGGGCACCGAACTGACCAATAAAGCCGGCACCACCCTGACCAACGACGCCGGGGTGTCGCTGACCAACAAGGCCAGCGCCAGCCAGACCGTGGACGGCGGCGGCATGCTCACCCTCAAGGGCGGGCTGATCCAGCAGAACTGACGCGATGGCGGAACCGATAGACCTCCAGCAAGACCAGCAGCGCTTCGTCGGCCAGCTGGCCGACGGCAAGCTGCAAGGCCCGGCGCGCATCGACCAGGCCGGCGCGCCGCTGGCGCGCTTCCACTACCAGGACGGCCAGTTGCACGGCCCGGCCACCCTGCTGCACCCCGGCGGCCAGCCCTCGGCCCAGCTGCATTACCAGCGCGGCCAGCTGCACGGCGCGGCGCAGTACTGGTCGCCGGAGGGCGCGCTGCAACGCCAGGCCCATTACCGCCACGGCCTGCCGCACGGCGAAACCCGCACCCTGTTTCCCAACGGCCAGGCGGCGGAGCTGGCGGTCTACCGCAACGGCCTCAAGCACGGCCTGCAACAGCGCTACCACCCCAACGGCGCGCTGGCGGAACGGCAGAATTTTGTCGAGGGCAAACCGCTGGGGCCGCCGGAACGCTTCGCCGACGACGGCCGGCCGCTGAACGCGGACGGCAAGCCGATGGCGCGCTGGCGCTGGTGGTGGAGAAAGATGATGGGGTGAGCGCGGGGCCTAAGAACCTGTTTACGATCTGCTGCGCGTCGGCGGGATGGATAGAAATGGCGTTGAAACCAAGCTCAAAATGCTCATGTACCACGTGTACATTCCGCTTTTTCGCTCGTTTTCGCCTTGTCTCGCTCTTGCTCGCAAGATCGTAAACACGTTCTAAGAGCGGCTAATATTGTCAGTTTCACGTCTTTCGCCAATCAAGACGGCTCTACATTTCTTGAACGAACATCACCGTGTTTCCAGCGGGATCGCTGACTTGCGCAAGCTTTATGAATCCTAGGTCCTGTGTTTCGCTAGCGGTAACACCAGCGTCTTGGCAAACGGCCCTCTGTGTTTCGATATCGTGGACACCGCATACCACGGATGATTTACCCGCAAGGCTAGGGTCAGGAGCCAGCGAAACTTGAATCCAAGCATTTTCCGCCAGCTGCCATTCGGCGACGCCCTCATAAGGTGTGATATCTGGCTTGCGCCCAAGCCATTTGGCGTACCATTCAACGGCTCCGTCGAAATCATTCACGTGAAGAACGGAAACTACACTCGTAAAATTGTTATTCGACATTTCCTTATTCTCCTTATCAAATTAAAACATCCGTTTTTGAACTGGCAGGCTCATATTACGAATTGCAGTGCGTGAAGTGCTGCGTAGATACACAGGAAAACGCGCTCCGGGTCCCTTCAAGCCTGCCGACGGGTGACAGGCCCGAGGTGTTAGCGAGGCGGAAACTTCGCTACGCTCGGTCTTGGGCAGCCCCGGCAATCAAGACCGTCATCCGCGCAGCGGATTCAAGGCTTTGAACAAGACTTCCCGTCAGCAAAGACCATGAACAGGCGAGCGCCTACACCTGCCGCCCCAGCCACACCACCCGTCCCAACACCGAGAAATCCGCCGGCGGCGCGGCCAGGTCCACCTCGAACGGCGGATAAGCCTCATTGGCGCTGGACAGCCCCAGCTTGCCGCCCGGCAGCCGCTGCGCCCGGCGCACCACCACCTCGCCGTTCAGCTCCAGCGCGTACAAGCCGCTGCCCGGCTGCGTCTCCGCCCGGTTGACCAGGGCCAGATCGCCGTCGTTCAACACCCCGGCCATCGCGTCGCCGGCCACCGCCACCACCGCCAGCTGCTCGGCCGGCAGCTTGAGCCGGGACGCCAGCCAGCCCTGCGCCAGCGGCAAGGCCGCGCCGGCGCCGTAACACGGCACCTCCACATGCGCGCCCTGCGGCGCATAGCGCTCCGCCGTCTCGCCGGTCCGCGGACCGGCCTCGCCCGGCAAGGCCTCGCCCTCGCCGAACAACAGCCAATCCGCCCGCACGCCGGTCAAACGCGAAAACTTGGCCACCAGCACGGCGGACGGCTGGCGCGCGCCGCCTTCGTAGTTTTGCAGCGACACCAGCGAGATGCCCAGTTTCTGCGCGGTGACGTCGCGCGCTTCTTTCAGCACCGTATCGCGGATAAACCTCAGTCGTTTGCCAAGAGATTCCACTGCCCACCCCCTCAGATTCAACAACGGACCCAGCTGATAGACGGAAAAACAACATTCGCGGTCCATGCAATGCATTGACTTTATTGAATATCTTTATTTTCCCGCATGACGGACCACGCTCGCATTTGCAATAAACCTCAATCGTGGTCAGATGTTCCATGCCGATGACAAGAAGCGGCCGACGCCGTCAAGGCTGAGCCGGCCCAGGCCCGGCGGCCATCCGCCAGGCCGCGCTTGCGTCAAGGCCAAACCAGGCGCCGACACGATTCGTGCATTCTAAGCCCGCCCTCTGGAAAGCGCGAATCCGGCCGGTCCAGCCCCGGCCGGCGCGCCGGCGGCAAGCCGGCCGCGCCGCTGGCCCCCTTTAGGAGCAGCCATGCCGATACGCACCCTCCTCGCCCGATTCGCCAAGCCGCCGCCGGCCAAGCCGCTCGCCCGCCTGATCAAGACCGTGCAGCAATTGCACGCGCAGCGCGCCGACAACCCCGCCCTCGCCGCCATCGATCTCGAGCTCGCCTATCTGTCCCGCTGCTGCGAGCATTACGACGACATCGCGGACGAGCTGCGCCAGTGCTGCGAGGCGCTGAGCGCGCTGCTGCTGATGCTGCGCCACACCGAAAACGCGCAACTGCGCGGCAAGGCGCTATGGGCCTTGCTGGAGCCGCTGCAGCAACGTTTGCAGCTGGCGGCGGCCAAGCTGGAGGCGGTGACCTCCTGAGCGGCGGCGTGACCGTCGCGCCAGCCAGCGCGAGACTAGCGCTTGCGGCCGAGACGGCGGCCAGCGCAAACGGCGCCCATGCGTTTTAGAAGCCGCGCTCGCCGCGCCGCGTTTCACGAATAGCGGCAGACTGTGAACAGGTTCTAAAGCGGCGCCGACTCGCCGCCGCCCTCTTCCCGCAGCCAATCAAACAGATTCGCCATCGCCTCGCTGCGCAGCGCGTCGCGCGGCCGAGACAACCACCATTGCGCGCCGGGCCGGCGCGGGTAGCCGGCCAGCTCGCGCAGCCTGCCTTCGGCCAGCGCCTCCTCCAAGGCCGGCGATGGCAGACAGGCGATGCCGTGGCCGCGCAGGGCCGCGTCCAGCGCCAGCTGCGGCGCGTCGTAAACGGCGGCGACGCCGAAACGCGGCGACAAGGCCCGCACCGCGGCCTCCGCCTCCTCCGGCATGCGCGTCTTTTCCAGGCAGATCAAACGCGCCAGCTGCGGATGGCGCTCGGCCGGCAACGCCGCCAGCTGTTCCGCCAAGGCCGGCGCGGCGACGAAACGCCAGTCCTCGCGCAGCCAGGCCGCGTCCTCCCAGCCGGCCGTCGCCATCGGCTGCCGGCCGATGACGATGTCCACGTCGATCTCATCGGCCTGGCCCGGCTCCTCGTCCATGGACAACAAGGGCACGATGTCAGGATGGGCGGCGCGCAGCCGGTCCAAGCGTCCCTGCAGCCAGCCGTGCAGTAAAAAAGCCGGCCCCACCAGCACCACCAGGCCCGGGTCCGTGTAGACCGCGATGCGGTCCAGCCCGCGCCGCAGCGTGTCCAGCGCGCGCCGCACGCTTTGTTGCAGCATTTCGCCGGCAAAGGTCAGTTCGATGCCGCGGCCCACTCGCTGGAACAAAGGCTGGCCGACAAAGGCCTCCAGCTGTTGAATCTGATGACTGACCGCGGACTGCGACAGATGCAGCGCCTCGGCGGCGCGGGAAACGCTGCCCAGGCGCGCGGCGGCTTCGAAGCCGGTCAGCAGCCGCAGCGAGGGCAGGCGGCCAAGCGCGCCCGTCGCCGGGTCTTCCCGCTCGGCCGCCTGCGGCCCGCCGCTGTTATCGCCTCTCTCCATCCGAATATGTCCTCCTGATTTCCGGCCGGCGCGGACGCGCAGCGGGCTGTGAACGCATGCTCAAGCCGGTTGCTGCTGGGTCGCGCAATGAATGCCCCCGCCGCCTGCGGCGATGCCGTCGATGTTCAACTGCACCACCTCGCGTTGCGGGAAGAGCTCGCGCAAGGCCGCGCCCGCGTTGCGGTCCGCCTTGGCGTCGCCGAACTCCGGCGCGATCACCGCCCCGTTGCAGACGTAGAAATTGATGTAGCCGGCCGCCATCTCGTGGCCCTCGTACTCCGGCCTCACCCGCTCCGGCCCCGGCAAGACCACCACCTCCAACTTGCGGCCGCGCGCGTCCCGCGCCTGGCGCAGCAGGCTCAGATGACGGCGCGTCACCTGGTAATCGTAAGACTGCGGGTCCGTCTCCAGGCCGGCCACCACCACGCCGGGGCGGGCGAAACGGGCGTAAAAATCGGTATGGCCGTCGGTGATGTCGCGGCCGGCGATGCCGGGCAGCCAGATCACCTTGTCCACGCCCAGCAGCCGGCGCAGTTCGCGCTCGCACTGCGCCTTGCTCAGGCCCGGGTTGCGATTGGGGTTGAGCACGCAGCTTTCAGTGATGATGGCGGTGCCCTCGCCGTCCACCTCGATGCCGCCGCCCTCCAGCACCAGCGAGGTCCGCACGACCGGCGCGCCGCTCTTGGCCGCCACCGCGGCCGCCACCTTGGCGTCCCTACGGTGCGCCTGCTTGCCGCCCCAGCCGTTGAAGTTGAAATCCACCGCCGCCGCCCCGCCCTTGCCCTTGACGAAGATCGGGCCGCTGTCGCGTATCCACAGATCGTCCAGCGGCTGCTCCACCAGTTCCACCTTGGGGCCGCACAGCTTGGCCGCCAGCGCCATGTCCTCGGCGCGCGTCAGCATGCGCACCGGCTCGTGGGCGGCGATGGCCTGGGCCACTCGCGCCAGATCCCGCCGCACCACCGGCAGCAAACTCGTGCCCCACACCTCCAGGCTGGGACCGAAGGCCATCCAGGTGGCGGCGTGGCCCTCGCCCTCGTCCGGCATGCGGTAGCCGGCCGCGTTCGGCTCCGCGCTCCAAGCGCGGGCAGCCATCATGCCGCCCGCCGTCAACAGGCTTGCGCCCAGGAATTGTCGTCTAGTGCTCATCGCCGTGTCTCCAAGGCCGGTTTCCAGCCACATGGCCGTGCTTGGCATTGTGCAAGCGGACATGCATTTGAAAAAGCGATGAATTTAGCGGAAACCTATCTATTTCTATCATGTATTTGCCGCCGCCGCGCGCCGGCGGGAAGAATGACATAAGCTGAAGACGGAATACAGGAGGGGCCGGCATGCGTCTCGCGCTTTGCATCATCATCGCCGTCATCGCGGCCCAGGCCCGCCTGGCCCTGGCGCAGGATCCGGAACTGGTGATGGGCTACCGCACCAATGAACGGCGTCCCTATATCGACGACGACAACGACGAAGGCATCTATAAAACCCTGTACAGCCGCGCCTGCCAAAAAATCGGCTGCACGCTGAAAGTGGTGCGCCTGCCAAAGAAGCGCGTGCTGCAAGCGCTGGCGCAGGGCGAGGTGGACTTCTATCCCGGCTACACCTACAACGCGGAGCGCGAGCCCATCGCCCTGTTCCTGCCCAACGGCCTGCGCGAGCGCCATGTCGTCATTACCCGCGCCAGCCACCCCGCGGTACGCGGCTACGCCGATCTGGACAATGGCGTGGAGCTGCGCAGCCTGGGCAACCCGGACCTGATTCCCCTGCCGTGGCAAGCGCGCATCAAGGTGCTGCAAGTGCCGGAAATGGATGTGGAGCGCGCCTTTCGCCTGATCAGCGCCGGCAAGGCGGATTTCTACATCTACGACGAACTGACGCTGCGCTTCTACTGGGAGCGGCTGCGGCCGGCCGGACTGACGCTGCACCCGTCGCTGGAGCCCTGGCAAGCCATGCATATGGGTTTTTCCAAACACTCCCGCTTTTACCGCGCGCAGCCCAATCCGGATTACCGCGCCGACCAGCCCTTAAACCCGGACAACTACCCGCTGCGGCTGGACCCGGCCTCGCTGGCCGGCAGACTGACGGCCGCCTTGCAGGCGATGAAGCAATCCGGCGAAACCGAACGCATCGTCGAACACTTTCTCCAGACGCCGGCCCGGTAAATGGAAAGCCACCGGCTCCCGCCCCCATAAACAAAACCCCTGACGCCGCCGTACGGCGCGTCAGGGGTCCCTGCGGCAGACTTTAAGAATCTGTTTACGATCTCGCGAGCAAGGGCGAGACAAGACGGAAACGAGTGAGAAAGCGGAATGTACAGGTGGTACATGAGCATTTCAAAACCATTTTCAACGACGTATCGCCGACGCGCAGCAGATCGTAAGCAGGTTCTAAGGCGTGACCCGCATATAGGGCGTGGTGCTCAACGTCGCGCTGATGGAGCAGCCGCCGGACAGCTGGGCCGCGTCCAGGCCGATCACGGTTTCACTGCCGTTGTCGGCAACGCTGCCGACTACCTTGGTGGGCCCGCACAGGCCGCCGGCGATCGGCGATTTCACGTTCACCGCCACATTGTCCAAGGTCAGCTGGGTGGCGGTGTCCACATGGCCGGTCCACGGCGAGGCGAGCGAGGCGGAGGGCTTGATCACCTTGCACAGCGCGCCGCCGCTGAACGAGGCGCTGGTGATGGCCACATTGCCGTAGCCGTCCACGGTGCCGCTGAACACCGCCTTGCAGTCCAGATCGATGCCGAACTTGCCCACCTTGGCCGGCCCCACCGCGGAAAACGGCATAGGCGCGCCGCCGGGACCGGGCGGAGTGATGGTGACGGCGAAGGCGGAAGCGGCGGCCAGGCTGAGTGCGGCGACGGCGAGACGATGGGAAAAGCTCATGACGGCTCCTTGCTTGAGAAGGTTGATTCATGCCGATCGGCAAGAAGCCAATAAATTATTATGCCAATTAAATTGAACGTTTGATTTTCATCAAGCCGCCGCCCGTCGGCCGCCTGACCTATAGACGGAGGCACAAGCGTCAGCTGTCATAGCGCGCGGGAGCATTGAGGGTGTCCGCGAAGCGCGGCAGCCTTGAACAGGCTCTCAGGGAATCATCACCGTGAACTGGCCGGGGGCGTTGATCTTGATCACCCCGCCCCAGTTGCACATCAGCATGCTGTTGCTGTCCAGCGCCGGCATATTGCCTATCAGCACCGTGGGCGCGCCCGGCGTCCACGGCGCGGCGGTGACCGGGATGCAGGGCATGGGCGTCAGCACGCCCATGGCGGCGGCGGTGGCGGCCGCCACCATCGGGTTGGCCGGGCTTTGGCACATGCCGAAGGGCATGACGTTGAGCATGGGCACGTTGTCCATGATGTTGGCGGCCGGCACGCCGCCGGCCATCACCCGGTTGGCGGGCAACACCACCAGGCTGCTGGGGGCGACGCCGAAGCTGCATTGCAGCATCGCGCCCATGCACACTTGCGGACATCCCATGCGCGTCTCCTCACTCCGGCGGGCCAAGACATGACATCGTCACGCCAAAGCAAACCGCAGTCAAGCGCGGCCGCGCCAGCCCTGGCCGCGTCGGCACAAGAGCCGTTCCAGCCCCAGCAGCAAGAGCGAAACCGCGGCCGAACTCAAGGCGATCAGCGTGGCCATCGCCGCCGCCGCCGCGGTGTCGCCGGCGTCGTCCATGGTGACGATGGCCACCGCGGCCAGGCTGTTGTCCGGACTGGCGATGAAGATCAACGCCGACAGCGTGGTCATCGCGGACACGAAGAGATAGCGCATCACATCCAACAGCGCCGGCAGGCACACCGGCAAGCTCACCCGCCGCAGCGTCACCCAGAACGGCACTTTGAGCGAGGCGGCCACCGCTTCGAACTCCCCGTCCAGCTGCTTGAGCGCGGTGCTCATGGTCAGGTGGCCGGTGGTGTAGAAGTGGGCGATGGTGCAGGCGGCCATCAGCGTCATGCCGCCGTAAAGCGCATGCAGCGGATTGTCCGGATGGTTGAAGAAGAACACATAGCCCAGGCCCAGCACCAGGCCGGGCACCGCCATCGGCAGCATGGCGAAGAAGCGCAGCAGCGCGCGGCCCAGCGGCGCGGCCGGCAGCTTCTCGCAGGCGTAAGCGCCGGCGAACACCAGCAGGCTGCCCGCGCCGGCGGTGAGGCAGGCCAGCTTCAGGCTGTTGAAATAGGCGCTCCAGCCGCCGCCGTCCACGCTGTCGAACTGATAATGCGCCAGCGTCAGGCTCAAGTCGTAAGGCCAGTATTTGATGAAGGAGGCGGCGACGCCGACGCCCAGCAAGGCCAGCAGCGGCAGCGAGATCGCCGCCAGCAACAGCCAGGCGGCCAGGTCGCGGCCCGGCGACGGCCCCGGCGAAAACGGCACCGCGCGCGCGCCGAGCGCCGCCTGCTGGCGACGCGCCATCCGCCGCTCGATGAAGAAGGAAAACACCGCCGGCAACAGCAGCATCAGGCCCACCACCGCGCCGCGCGGGAAGTTCTGCTGCCCCACCACCTGCTTGAAGGCTTCCACCGCCAGCACGTTGTAGTCCCCGCCCACGATCTTGGGCACGCCGAAGTCGGTGATCACCAGGGTGAACACCACCAGGCCCGCCGAGACCAGACCGTAGCGCGCGCCCGGCAGGGTGATGGTGAGAAAGCGACGCAAGGCGCCGGCGCCCAGCGCGCGGCCGGCCTCGTACAAGCGCGCGTCCGACGCCGACAGCGCGGTCAGCAGGATCAGCAGCGCATGCGGAAAGGTATAGAAGGCTTCGCCCAAAACCATGCCCCAAAAGCCGTAGACGCTGCCGCCGGCCAGCCAGGATTTGAGCAGGCCCTGGTTGCCGAACAAATACACCAGCGAGATGGCCGGCATCAAGGACGGCGCCAACAGCGGCGACAAGGCGATCTGACGAAATACGCCGCGGCCCCAGACGCGGCTGCGGCTCAAGCCCCAGGCAAAGGCGAAGGCCAGCGGCAGCACCAGGGCGGTGACGGTCAGCGCCAGCCACAAGCTGTGGCGGGCGGCGCGCATCAGGCCCGGGCTGTCCAGCACCTGGACGAAGTTGGCCAGGCCGACGAAGCCCCCGTCCATGTCCAATACCGATTTGCCGAAGATGAACAGCAGCGGCAGACCCAGCGCCAAGGCCAGCAAGGCCGTCAGCGTCCATACCAACGCGGCGGCGACGCGGCGCTCTCCGTCGGCCGGCGCCGCGCGCCGGCCTGGCAAGGCGCGGCTCAGCATGCGCCCTCTCCGGCATAGGCGCGCAGCAGCGCGGCCGGCAATTCCACCGGCACCACCTCGCCCGGCGTCAGCGGCTGGCGTTGCAGCATGGACGGGCAGATTTCAGCGTGCAGCAGTTGGCCGGGCATGCCTTCCGGCTGCAGGCGCAGCCGGGTCATCGCGCCGCCGAAGCTGATGTCGGCCACCCTCGCCAGCAAGGTGTTGGGCGCGCCGTCCCAGCGCGCCTTGACGATGATGTCTTCCGGCCGCAGGAACAGGGTCAGCGCCTCGGCCTGCGGCAAGGGCGCGTCCAGCCGCAGCAGGCAGTTGCCGACGGCGGCGCCGTGGGCGTCCCGCCGCCGCGCCGGCAACCAGTTGGCGGCGCCGACGAATTCGGCGACGAAGCGGCTGGCCGGCCGGCGGTAGATTTCGGCCGGCGTGCCGATCTGCTCGATGCGGCCGGCGTTCATCACCACCACCCGGTCGGCGATGGCCAGCGCCTCGGCCTGATCGTGGGTCACCATCAGCGTGGTGACGCCCAGCCGTTTTTGCAGGCCCTTGAGTTCGTCGCGCAGCTTGTCGCGCACTCGCGCGTCCAGCGCGGACAGCGGTTCGTCCAGCAGCAGCAGGCCGGGCGAGGTGGCCAGCGCCCGCGCCAGCGCCACGCGCTGCTGCTGGCCGCCGGACAACTGGGCCGGGTATTTATCCTCGGCGCCGGGCAGGCCCGCCAGGTCCAGGAGTTCGCGCACGCGGCGGGCGTGGCGCGCGCCGCCGCCGCGCGGCTTGAGGCCGTAGGCGATATTGTCGGCGACGCTGAGATTGGGGAACAGCGCGTAGCTCTGGAACACGATGCCGTAGTCGCGGCGCGCCGGCGGCTCATCGGTGATGTCGCGCTCCAGCAAATGGACGCTGCCGGCGTCCGGCCGTTCCAGCCCGGCGATCAGCCGCAGCAAGGTGGTCTTGCCGCAGCCCGACGGGCCCAGCAGACAGACGAATTCGCCTTTGCGGATGGACAGCGATACGCCGTCCAAAGCGGTAAAGCCGCCAAAACGGCGGCTGAGGCCGCGGACGGACAGGTGTTCGGACAAGCCGTCCAGGCTATCGGCCGGTTTCATGCGCAACTCCAGGGTGTCTTAGAACCTGTTTACGATCTCGCGAGCAAGGGCGAGACAAGGCGTTGCGGCTGAAAAAGCGGAGCGCACACACGGTATATGAGCATTTTGAAGACGCACTCACCGTGTAACGCTCCACGACGCGCAGCAGATCGTAAACAGGTTTTTAAAAAGAAACGACGCCGCCCGGCGGGCGGCGCAATGACGGAAGCCGGCTCAGCTCTTGGGTTCGGCCTTGCTTTCGTAGCGGCGCGACCATTCGCGCAGGATGGCCTCGCGCTGCTTGGCGGCCCAGGCGAAATTGTTCTTGCTCAGACGCTGGGCGTAATCGGCGGGGATGAAGGGATTGGGCTTGGCCACGCCGGGCATGGCCAGCACCGCGTAGTTCTTTTCATACAGGCGCATCGCCGGCAGGCTGACCGAGAAATCCGCCAGCTTCTGCGCGGCGGCCAGCTTCTTGCTGCCCTTGATGATGGCGGTGGCTTCCAGATCCCAGCCCAGGCCCTCCTTCGGGTAGATCAGGTCGATGGGCGCGCCCTTCTCCTTGAGCTGAGCGCCGCGGTATTCGAAGGAGATGCCTATCGGGTACTCGCCGGCGGCGGCCATCTTGCACGGCTTGGAGCCGGAGTGGACGTACTGGGCCATATTGGCGTGCAGCTTGTCCATATAATCCCAGCCCTTTTTCTCGCCCATCATCTGCAGCCAGGCGGACACGTCCAGATAACCGGTGCCGGAGGACGCCGGATGCGGCATCACGATCTGGCCTTTATAGACCGGCTTGGCGAGGTCGGCCCAGCTCTCGGGCTTGGGCAGGTTTTTCTTGGCGGCTTCCACGGTGTTGAAACAGAGGGCGGCGGCCCACACGTCCATGCCGGTCCACTTGGGCGGCTTGGCCTTGTCGACGAATTCCGGGCTCAGCTTTTCCACGCCCTTGGGCGCGTAAGGCTGCAGCATGCCCTGCTGGTCCAGAATCATCAGGCTGGTGGCGGCCAGGCCCCATACCGCGTCGGCTTGCGGATTGTTTTTCTCGGACAACAGCTTGGCGGTGATGATGCCGGTGGATTCGCGCACGAAACGGATTTCGATGTCCGGGTTGGCCTTCTCGAAAGCCTCTTTGTATTCCTTGACCTGGTCCGCCTCCAGCGCGGTGTACACGGTCAGGGTGGTGGCGGCCTGCGCCAGCGGGGCCGTCAGGCCGGACAGGGCCAGGCCGGCGGCCAGGACAATCAGCTGTTTCATCGACATCGCTCCAATGGGTTTAGACGTATAGACCTCATGGTCCATGCGCCGTCCGTCAATCAGCCGCCACCTTACGACGCGCCGATGACAGCGCGGTGACGGCCGGGTGAAGCTTGTCTTGCGCGGCTGGATGTCCTGCCCGCCGGCGCGGCGGCCTACCAGGCCAGCGGCCCTTTCTCGCCGTTGGCGTGCTCGCCGTAATACAGCGACGGCAAGAACCGCGCCAGGCAGCTGAACTCGTTGTAGCAATGGCGCATCAGCTCCAGGCCCAGGCGTTCCGGCACCGGTTCGCCGCTGCCGTCGGCCGCGCCCAGCAAGAAGCGGCTGCGCAGCACCGCGCCGTGGGCGGTGTCCCGCGTCAGGTGCACCATCTCGCCGTCCAGCGGGTCGCCGTCGGCGCTGAGCCGCGGTTCGTTGCCGAAAGCGATGCGCGCGCACACCGCGGCCGAGGCCTCGCCGCGCGCCAGCGCCGCGCTCAAGCGGCCGGCGCCGAAGAAGGTTTCCGGCGGGTGGAACTTCAACACCGCCGCCACCGGCGGAATCTCGCCCAGCGCCTCCACCGCGCGCACGGTGGAGCCGATATAGCCGCGGCCGGCGCGGCGGCGGCCGTCCCACCCGCGCAGCTCCACATGGTCGTGCGGATGCCACCAGCGGATATGCCGGGTGGAATCGAAGAAGGTGAACCACCAGTCGAACATGCGGCCGGCGCAGTCGGGCATTTCGGTGCGCGCGGCCACCAGCAAGCGGCCGTCGTCCAGACGGCGCACGCCGGTTTCCAGCATCAGCGGGCCGGGCTGCAACAGCTCATCGTAAGATGTTTCATAGTGAGAATTCACAGTACACTCCTTGGCTTGAAGATCAGCGCGGCACGACGCCGGCGCTGGTTAATTAAGAAACGCATTGCGTTTCCATATTGAGGAAACCTTACCCCGATGTCAAGCCAGGATCAGGCCTCGCCGCGCGCGCGCGGCCGCCCCGCCGCGCCGGAACACGCTTTGAAGCAACAGGTGCTGGACGCCGCCACCGAACTCTTGCTGAGCCAGGGCTACCAGGCCGCCACCATGGCGGCGGTGGCGCAGCGGGCCGGGGTGGCCAAGAAAACGGTGTACCGCTTCGCCGACAACAGCGAGCAGTTGCTGGGCGCGGTCATCCACGGCTGGACCGACGCCTTCGTCGCGCCGATGAGCGAGCCGCTGACGGAGGCCGCCGCGCTGCCGCAGGCCTTGGAAGCGCTGCTGAACACCGTGGCGGCCAAGGTGCTCACGCGCGAGGCGGTGGGATTGTTCCGCCTGCTGATAGGAGACTTTCCCGGCCGGGAACAGGCGCTGGCGCAGTACGCCGAGCACGGCGTGCAGCGCTGCGCCGCGCTCTTGGCCGGCTGGCTGGAACGCCAGGCGGAACAGGGCTTGATCCGCTGCCCGCAGCCGGCGCAAACCGCCGAACTGCTGCTGGCGATGACGATAGCGGAGCCGCTGCGCCGGATGGCGCTGGGCCTGACGCCGCCGCTGCCGGAGCACGAGCCCGGCGAGCGCATCCGCGCCGCGGTGGCGCTGTGTTGCGCCGGCCTGCTGCCGCGCTGAGCCGCCCCGCCGGGCCCGGGCATACAAGGCCCGAAACCTTGACTAAACTGTCTTGAAGACAACCTTATTTGCGACCATGAGCCTGCGCCGCGTCCTTGATAGCATCGTTACCCGCTTGCTGCTGCTGGCGCTGGGCATCGTGGTGGCCGGCGCGGTGGCGCGCTACTACGCGCTCAGCCAGTTTCTGCGCGAGGATTTGAGCAAGGTGGTGCAGAACCAGCAGATGGCGCTGGCCAGCTACGTCGCCCGCGACGTGGACTTCAAGATCCAGCAGCGCCAGGCCCTGCTTCAGCGGCTGGCCGCCAGCCTGCCCCAGGAGCTGCTGCAACGCCCGGCGGAACTGCAAGCCTGGCTGCGCCTGCATTGCGACTTCCAATGCCCGTTCTCGCAAGGCCTGTACGTGGTGACGCCGGACGGGCGCGCCATCGCCGACTATCCGTCCATGCCCGGCCGCGTGGGCCGGGACTATTCCGACCGGGACTATATCCGCGTCGCCCTGTCCAGCCCGCCCAATCTGGACCGCGTCGTCATCGGCCGCCCGCTTATCGGCCGCATCAGCAAAAAACCGGTGCTGCCGATGGCGGCGGCGCTGCCCTGGCGCGACGGCCGCCCGCAAGGCGCGCTGGCCGGCATTACCGCGCTGGCCGCGCCGGGCTTCATGGACTTGCTGCTGGCCTCCCACATCGGCGGGCCCAATAGCGGCTTTTTGCTGATCTCGCCGCAGGACAAGATCTTCGTCGCCTCCTCCCAGCCGGACATGGTGCTCAAACCCACGCCGCCGGCGGGGATCAATCCCTTGCACGACCGGGCGATGACGGGGTTTCGCGGCGTGGGCATCACCGTCAACGCCCAGGGGCGCGAGGAAGTCTCCGCCATCGCCTCGGTGCCCAGCACCGGCTGGTTCGTGGTGGCGCGCCTGCCCAGCAGCGAGGCCTTCGCCACCGTGGGACGGGCGCAAGCCTTTTTGCTGAAAAACGCGGTGATCGCCGTGCTGGTGTTCGCCCTGGCCGCGGGCGCGGGCCTGTATCTGCTGTTCCGTCCGCTGTTCCGCGCCGCCAGCCACGCGGACCGCATGACCCGCGGCGAACTGCCGCTGGAACCGCTGCCGGTCAAGCGCAACGACGAGGTGGGCTATCTGCTGGCCGCCTTCAACCGGCTGCTGAGCAAGCTGGACCAGCATCAGGCGGAACTGGCGCGCATGGCCCATCACGACACCCTGACCGGCCTGCCCAACCGCGCCTTGCTGGCCGACCGCCTGACCATGGCGCTGGCGCGCGCGCAGCGCAATGCAAGCCGGCTGGGCTTGTTGTTTCTGGATCTGGACGGCTTCAAGCAGATCAACGACGGCTACGGCCACAAGGCCGGCGACAAAGTGTTGTGGCAGGCGGCGCAGCGCCTGGGCGGCATCGTGCGCCAGACCGACACCCTGGCGCGCATCGGCGGCGACGAGTTCGTGCTGTTGATCGGCGATCTGGGCGAGGACGCGGAGGAAGCGGCCCGCATCGTGGCGGCCAAATGCATAGAGACGATGCAAACGCCTTTCGACATCGGCGGCGAACAACGCCAGCTGGGCATTTCCGTCGGCATCGCGCTGGGCAACGGCGACAGCAGCGCGGACAGCCTGCTGCAGGCGGCGGACCAGGCGATGTACCGGGCCAAGAAGTCCGGCCGCAGCGGCTGCGAAAGCGTCACGCTGTAAAACCCGTTTACGATCCCGCAAGCCGTCCGGCGGCCCTGCCAGGCCGCCGTGACTGCCGCTGTCTATACGATTTCGGGGATGGGCTCGATATAAGCCACCCGCTCGTTATTGTGCAGCACTTCCACCGCCGTGTACTTGGGCGCGCCCGGCGGCAGCACCCTGTCGTAGTGGGCGTGCGCCACCGCCAACACCTGCGGCCACATGCCGGGCTTTTGCACCAGGTGCAAGTCCAGCATCAGGATGGCCGGGTTGATGCCTTGCGGCTCGCGCATGCACAGCAGCGCCTCCACGCCGGGGTTGGCCACCACCACGTCGCCTGCCACATGCAAGCTCTTGGGGTGACCCGGCATCACGTTCAGCCAGGCATGCCAGTTTCTCGATTGCAAAGCCATATCCATTCTCCTGCCAACGGCGGGACGACCATTGCATGCGCACCGCTCAGAACCTGTTTACGATCTGCTGCGCGTCGGCGATACAGCGTTGAAAACCACTTCGAAATGCTCATGTACCACCTGTACATTCCGCTTTCTCAGCGGTTTTCGCCTTGTCTCGCCTTAGCTCGCGAAATCGTAAACACGTTCTCCGGCGTCCCGCCAGCCGGAGACGGCGCGCGGCTCGCCGCCACGCGGCCGGCGAACTGCCCCGGTTATAGCAAGCGGCGGCGGCTTCGCCGGCGCGGTTTTCCAGGCATTAAGGACAGTCCGCCTCCCTGCCCCGCGTCAGCAGCCGCAGCAGCCGCTCGCCGGCCTCGGCCAGTTCGCCGTCGTTGCGCAGCACCGCCGCGTCCGGCGGCGGCGTCAGCGCGGCGGCCTCCTCCAGCCGCAGGGCGACGCGCTCGGCCGATTCCCGGCCGCGGCCGGCCAGCCGCGCCGCCAGCGCCGCCGGGCTGGCGACGACCCACACCGGCCGCAGGCCGGGAAAACGCCGCGCCGCCAGCGGCAGCGCCGAGCGCGAGCCGTTGACCACCACGTCCAGCCCCTGTTCCAGCCACAGCGCCACTTCCATGCCCAGGCCATAGGCCAGACCATGCCGCCGCCAGCTCAGGGCGAAGCAGCCGCTGCGCTCGCGCTGTTCAAACTCCTCCCGGCTCAAGGCCACGTGGTTCTCGCCGCCGGCGTCGGCCGGCCGGGTGATGTAGCGGTGGGCGAACACCAGCCGGCCGGAGGCCGGCAGCCGCGCCCGCGCATAAGCCAGCAGGCTGTCCTTGCCGGCGCCGGACGGGCCGATCACATACCACAGCGCGCCGGGCTCAGGCTTCATAGCGCGCCACCTGACCGTCAAAGCCGCAATGCGCGAGGTAGCGGAAAGCCTCGCCCGCCGCCGGCTCGACAAACACCGCCACGCCGTCCACCCGCGCGCGGGAAAAAGCGGAGAAATGCCGGCGCGCCGCCTGTTCCAGCGCCCGCCCCGTCGCGCTGTCCAGCCTCAGCCGGCCGCTCAGCGTCAGGTGAAAGCGGTAGTGTTCGAACACATAGGGATAGCCCCAGCGCAAGCTTAGCTGCTCCTGGCGCGGGTCCAGCCCGGCGCGCGTTTTCCGCGGCGATTCGCGATCGGCCAAGGGCTCCAGTTCCACCACGCAGGCGGCGGCCAGCTCGGCCAGCTCCGGCGGCGGCGCCGGCGGCCGCAGCGCCAGAAAATCCGCCAGCCAGGCCACCTCCAGCACCAGCTCGAAGGGCTGGAAGCGTTGCGCCAAGGCCGCGGTCCGCGCCAGCAGCGCCGCCTCGTCCGCGCCGGCGCGCAAGGCGAACGGCGCTTTCAGCGTGGCGTGCCATCCGTAACGGGCCGGCGCCGCGGTCAGCTCCGCCCAGACTTCGGCGTCCAGGCCCGGCGCGTGCGGCGGCAACACTTGCAGGCCGCTGTGCGCGTCCTGGCCCAGCCAGCCGCTGCCGGCGCGCCAGAAGGCGCTGTCCGGCCGCGGCGCGTAATACAGCGCGTAACGCATCAGGCCTCCTCCATCACCAGTTGCACCAGATCGCCGTTGAAACAGGTGATCCCGTATTGCACCGGCCGCCCCTGCGGGTCCACGTTCAAGGACTTCACATGCAGCACCGGCCGGTTCTTGGGCAGCCCCAGATAGTCCACCGTCTCGCTGTCCGGCAGCCGCGCGCTGACGCGGGTGAAGCGCCGGGTGTAATCGTCTACGCCGAAATGCGCCAGCGCGCGCGTCACCGAGCGCTCGCGCCGGTAAATCTCCGGCAGGCCGGGAAAGCGCGCCGCCGGAAAGAACAAGATCGCCCAGTCCACCACCCGCAACGCCACCCGGCTCAGGGTCTTGATCCGCAGCAGCGGCTCGCCCACCGCCACTTGCAGCAAATCGGCCAGTTCGGCGTTGGCCGGCACCGTGTCGCTGGCCAGGACGTCGATGTCCGAGTTCAGGTTCTGGCTGGCCATGTTCTGGGAAAAACGGGTGCGCTTGCTGATCGCGTAGTCGATCGCATTGTCCTGGACGAAGGTGCCGCGCCCCTGTTCCACCCGCAGCAGGCCCCGCTCCACCAGCGTGGCCACCGCACGCCGTATGGTGTGGCGGTTGACGCGAAAGCGCTGGGCCAGTTGCAGCTCGGTGGCCAATTGCTCGCCGGCGCGGATCGCGCCGCTGGCGATCTCCTCGGCCAGGCTGTTTTCTATCTGCCGCCAGACGGCGACCCCGGAACCGCGTTCAATCATCGTTCACGCCCTCTCGTTCCCATGGCTGCCAAGGTCTAGCCCCGCCACCCAATCGTCACAAAACCTTCATCGCCGCATGCTGTTTGCGCCTTATCGCCGGCCATTATCATGGATACGTCTATACGTTTATATGAATTTTTGTTGAAACCGCACAGGGGAATACCCGATATGGAAACCTCGACCCGACAAGACTGGCTCAGCGTGCTGGCCCACACCCCGCCGCCGCGGCTGCGCCGGCTGCTGGGCCCGCAATTGCCGCCGGCGCCGCAAGTGGAATGGCTGCGCCGCGCCGAAACCGGCCTTGTCATGCTGCAGGGCCGCGCCGGCGGCGGCGGCGCCCGCTTCAATCTGGGCGAAGCCAGCGTCAGCCGCGCCAGTTGCCGGATCAACGGCTGCCTGGGCCACGGCTGGGCGCTGGGCAGCAACGGCGAACACGCCGAATTGATCGCCCAGGCCGACGCGCTGCTGCAAGACCCGGCGCGGCGGGACGGTTTGCTCGCGCAATGGATAACGCCCTTGCGCGCCGAACGCGCCGCGCGCCGCGAACAGGCGGCGCGCGAAGCCGCCGCCAGCAAGGTGGAATTCTTCACCCTGGTCAGGGGGAATGAGATGAATGAGATGCGCGCCGCTTTCTCCGACCCGGTTCACGACAGTCAGCGCTGCTTCCGCGCCGCGCTGGCCGCGCTGGCCGAACCCTTGCTGCCGCAAACGCTGCCGGCGCTGCCGGCCGAGCTACCCGGCCTGATGCCGGCCACCGCCGCCCTGCTCTATGCCCTGCTGGACCAGGACGTCAGCGTCTGGCTGCCGCCGCTGCCGGCGGACACCCTGGCCAGCCTGCGCTTTCATACCGGCCTGCGCTTGGCCGCCGCGCCGGAACAGGCCGACTTCGTGGTGCTGCCGCTGGGCGCGCCGCCGCCGCCGCTGGCCGCGCTCAAGGCCGGCGAGCCCGAATACCCGGACCGCTCCGCCACCGTGCTGCTGGAAACCGCCGGCTTCAACGCCGAACAGGTGGAAGCCGACGGCCCGGGCTTCGCCGCGCCGCGCCGTTTCGGCGTGGACGGCGCGCCGGACGGTTTCTGGCGGCAATGGCGGGACAATCACGCCCGTTTTCCGCTGGGCGTGGACATTTTTCTGATCTGCGGCGAGCGCGTGGCCGGCCTGCCGCGCAGCACCCGCGTCAAGGAGGGTTGAGATGTACGTAGCCGTCAAAGGCGGAGAAACCGCCATCGCCCGCTCCTGGGACCTGCTGGCCGCCAAGCGCCGCGGCGACGCGGCGACGCCGGAACTGAGCCTCGCGCAGATCCGCGGCCAATTGCGGCTGGCCCTGGCCAGGACGATGCAGGAAGGTTCGCTGTACGACGAGGAGCTGGCGGCGCTGGCGCTGAAACAGGCGGCCGGCGACTGCGTGGAGGCGGCCTTCCTGCTGCGCGCCTTCCGCACCACCCTGCCGCGCTTCGCCGCCAGCCGGCCGCTGGACACCGCGGCGATGCGGGTGCGCCGCCGCGTGTCCGGCACCTTCAAGGACGTGCCCGGCGGTCAGGTGCTGGGCCCCACCGCCGACTACACCCAGCGGCTGCTGGACTTCGGCCTGGCCCAGGCCGGCGAGCCGCCGCTGCCGACGCTGGCGGACGCGCCGCTGCCGGAACGGCTGCCCTGCGTGCTGGACACCCTGGCCCAGGAAGGGCTGATCGAGCCGGAAACGCCGCCGCCGGGCGATCCGGAACCGGCCGACCTGACCCGCGAGCCGCTGCTGTTCCCGGCCGGCCGCGCCGCCCGGCTGCAAAACCTGGCGCGCGGCGACGAGGGCTGGCTGCTGGGCCTGGCCTACTCCACCCAGCGCGGCTACGCCGAAAGCCACCCCTTCGCCGGCGAAATCCGCATGGGCGAAGTCAGCGTCGTGGTCTGCCCGGAAGAACTGGGCTTCGACGTCGACATCGGCGAAATCACCCTGACCGAATGCCAGATGATCAACCAGTTCGCCGGCAGCCGCAGCGCGCCGCCGCAGTTCACCCGCGGCTACGGCCTGAGCTTCGGCGAGGCCGAACGCAAGGCGATGGCGATGGCCCTGGTGGACCGCAGCCTGCGCGCCGCCGAACTCGGCGAAACGGCGCACGCGCCGGCGCAGCAGCCTGAGTTCGCGCTGTGCCACAGCGACAACGTCGAAGCCTCCGGCTTCGTCCAGCATCTCAAGCTGCCGCACTACGTCGACTTCCAGGCCGAGCTGTCGCTGATACGCCAGCTGCGCCGCGAACACGCCGCCAAGGAGACACAAGCATGAGCACCGCCGCGCCATGGGCGTACAACTTCGGCTTCCTCGACGAAAACACCAAGCGCATGCTGCGCCGCGCCCTGCTCAAGGCCGTGGCCGTGCCCGGCTATCAAGTGCCCTTCGGCGGCCGCGAAATGCCGCTGCCCTACGGCTGGGGCACCGGCGGCATCCAGGTGACGGCCAGCGTGATCGGCCGCGACGACGTGCTCAAGGTCATAGACCAGGGCGCGGACGACACCACCAACGCGGTCAATATCCGCCGCTTCTTCGCCCGCGTCGCCGGCGTGGCCACCACCACCCGCAGCGCCGAAGCCAGCCTGATCCAGACCCGGCACCGCATCCCGGAAACCCCGCTGCGCGCCGGCCAGGTGCTGGTGTTCCAGGTGCCGGAACCGGAGCCGCTGCGCACGCTGGAAGCCAGCGAGCAGGAAACCCGCAAGCTGCACGCCCACCAGGATTACGGCCTGATGCACGTCAAGCTCTACGAGGACATCGCCCGCTACGGCCACATCGCCGCCAGCTACGACTACCCGGTGCTGGTCAACGGCCGCTACCTGGCTTCGCCCTCGCCCATTCCCAAGTTCGACAATCCCAAGCTGGACATGAACCCGGCGCTGCTGCTGTTCGGCGCCGGCCGCGAAAAACGGCTGTACGCGATCCCGCCCCACACCCGGGTGGAAAGCCTGGCCTTCGACGACCATCCGTTCCAGGTGCAGCGCTGGGAACAGGCCTGCGCGCTGTGCGGCGCCGGCGACAGCTATCTGGACGAAATCATCACCGACGACGCCGGCGCGCGCCAATACGTCTGCTCCGACAGCGACCACTGCCGGCAGCGCCGCGACACACAGGAAAGCCCGCAATGAACCCGCCCCTACTCAGCGTCCGCGGCCTCGGCAAGGACTACGGCAACGGCAACGGCTGCTTCGGCGTCGATTTCGACCTCCACGCCGGCGAAGTGCTGTGCGTGGTCGGCGAATCCGGCTCCGGCAAATCCACGCTGCTGGCCGCGCTGGCCGGCAAGCTGGCCGCCGACGCCGGCAGCGCGCGCTTTCGCGAACGCGACGGCCGCGAGCACGAACTCACCGCCATCGCCGAATCCGAGCGCCGCCGGCTGGCGCGCAGCGAATGGGGCTTCGTGTCCCAGCACGCCCGCGACGGCCTGCGCATGAACGTCTCCGCCGGCGCCAATATCGGCGAGCGGCTGATGGCGCTGGGCCAGCGCCATTACGGCCGGCTGCGCCAGACCGCCGGCGACTGGCTGGAACGGGTGGAAATCGGCCGCTCGCGGCTGGACGATCCGCCCAGCGCCTTCTCCGGCGGCATGCAGCAGCGGCTGCAGATCGCCCGCAGCCTGGCCACCCATCCGCGGCTGGTCTTCATGGACGAACCCACCGGCGGCCTGGACGTCTCGGTGCAGGCCCGCTTCCTGGACCTGACCCGAAGACTGGTGCGCGACAGCGGCATCGCCGTCATCATGGTCACCCACGACCTGGCCGTGGCCCGTCTGCTGGCGCAACGCACGCTGGTGATGCAAGGCGGCCGCGTGGTGGAAGCCGGCCTCACCGATCAAATCCTGGACGATCCGCAGCATCCGTACACCCAGCTGCTGGTATCCTCCATCCTGCAGGCCTGAAGCCATGAAGCTATTGATAGACGCAAGGCAAGTGAGCAAGACTTTCACCCTGCACCAACAAGGCGGCCTGACGCTGCCGGTGCTCGACGAGGTCTCCCTGCAGGCCGCCGCCGGCGAATGCGTGGCGCTGGCCGGCCCTTCCGGCGCCGGCAAGAGCACGCTGCTCAAGGCGCTGTACGCCAATTACCTGGTGGAGCGCGGCAGCATACGCATCCGCCACCGCGACGCCTGGCTGGACATGGCCGCCGCCTTGCCGCACGAGATCGCAGACGCCCGCCGCCACACCCTGGGCTACGTCAGCCAGTTCCTGCGCGCCATCCCGCGGGTGCCGGCGCTGGACATCGTCGCCGAGCCGCTGCGCGAATGGGGCGTGGACGCCGACGCGGCGAGGCGCGAGGCCGGCGCTTTGCTCGCGCGGCTGAACATACCGGAACGGCTGTGGCGGCTGCCGCCGGCCACTTTTTCCGGCGGCGAACAGCAGCGGGTCAATATCGCGCGCGGCATGATAGCGCCGCGGCCCATCCTGCTGCTGGACGAGCCCACCGCCTCGCTGGACGCCGCCAACCGCGCGGTGGTGATTGAACTGATGCGCGAAGCGCTGGCGCGCGGCGCGGCGCTGGTGGGCATCTTCCACGACGAACCCACCCGCGACGCCGTCGCCGACCGCGTGTTTGAAGTCCCGCTGGCAAACAAATCGGAACACCTAGCATGAAACGGATATTGAACAATGCCCGGCTGATCCTGGCCGACGGCGTCGTCGAACGCGGCGCGCTGGAAATAGACAACGGCGTGATCGCCGCCGTCCATGCCCAAGCGCTGAGCGCCCCCCCGCCCCACAGCGAAGATCTGGACGGCGACGACCTGCTGCCCGGCCTGGTGGAAGTGCACACCGACAATCTGGAAAAACACCTGATGCCGCGCAACGGCGTGCTGTGGCCGACGCTGCCGGCCGTGGTCACCCACGACGCGCAATGCGTGGCAGCCGGCATCACCACCGTGCTCGACGCGCTGTCGGTGGGCGATCTGGAAGGCGACAGCGTGCGGCTGGACACCTTGCAAAGCGCCTTCGAGGCGATAGACGCCGGCATGCGCCGCCGCGTCTTCCGCGCCGAGCACCTGTTCCACCTGCGTTGCGAACTGGCCTATCCCACGCTGCTGGACGCGCTGTCCCCCTTGATCGGCCATCCGGCGGTGCGTCTGGTGTCGCTGATGGACCACACCCCCGGCCAGCGCCAATACCGCGACCTGGCGCAGTACAAAAAGTACTACGCCAAGAAAAACGTCAGCTGGAACGACGACACCTTCCTCGCCGCGGTGGAGCAACGCAAGCTCAAGCAAGACCGCTACGCCGAAAGCCACCGCCAGGCGGTGGTGGAACTGGCGCGCGCGCGCGGCATCGCCCTGGCCAGCCACGACGACACCGAGCTCAGCCATATCGACGAGGCGGTGCGCGACGGCGTGGCCATGTCCGAATTCCCCACCACCCTGACCGCCGCGCGCGCCGCGCGCGAACAGGGCCTGATGACGGTGATGGGCGCGCCCAACATCGTCCGCGGCGGCTCCCATTCCGGCAATGTCGCCGCCCTGGAACTGGCCGGCCACGGCCTGCTGGACATCCTGTCCTCGGACTACGTGCCGGCCAGCCTCTTGCACGCCGCCTACCTGCTGGGCCGCCAGCCGGGCTGGGACCCAAGCCGCGCCGTCGCCACCGTCACGCGCAACCCGGCCCGGGCGGTGGGATTGGCGGATCGCGGCGCCATCGCCGTCGGCCAGCGCGCGGACCTGGTCCAGGCGCGCGAGCGGGACGGCATTCCGCTGGTGCGCCAAGTGTGGAGCGCCGGCCTGCGCGTATTCTAATAAACGGCGTCCACGCCAAAAGGGCCGCGTTATCGCAACGCGGCCCCATTTCATTTCAATCCGACAATCCCCATTTCGCCCGCTCCGGCGGGGCGAGGAGAAGCCCGCGCCTGACTTTGCTGCCACAAACCAGGCGCAGGCGCTCACTCGCGCCGCAAGGGCGCATTCAAAGCCTTCTCCTTGCCAATATGCAAGAGCAGCATCAAAACGCCTATGCCCAGCGCCTTCATCCCGCACCAGAACAAAGCGATGCTAAATACGCGACAACATACAAAACCGATCAGCGACACAATTGATTTCCCAATCCAAAAATAAACGCCACTACTGACCAATAATCAAATGGAAAACGCTTCCGACTTCACCGCCCAATAAATATCCAAACGCTCCTTGCGCGTCAGATACACCTTGCCACCCACGCCGCCGCCTTTCAGGGCGACGCTGCATATTCTCAAAGCGCGATAGAGTCCAGGCACCACCGCGCCCATGGCGGAGGTTTTTCTAATCAGGTTTTCGATATAAACCGTCAAACTCTCCAAATCCTGCCGCCAAATCATCTCCCGCTCTTGGGCCAAGCCTTCCAATACTTTTTCATTTCCCGCCATTAACACGGCCACTGCCTCCAAAAAACATCAGCGGCCAGCTTAACCCTGTTGATACTAAATGTCTTTATCCAAACCAGTACAATTTATTATCAGCCATTAGAAATGATTATCGTTTTGACCGCCGCCTCAGGTCCGATATCGGCCCGAACAGGGCCAACAACGGCCGCAGCAATCATTATCATTCCTTACCACCCCTGGCAAAAAGCTTAATTCTCAAGGCTTGCGCCCCCGCTCATCCAAACTGCATGCTATGATCTCCGCTCTGTTCCGTGGGCGCGAAATCCGCTTTCGACTGCCTAAATGTATTGAATAACAACACACATCATTCAGCATGCAATATAAAAACAAAGACCACGCCAACGCCGGCAATCCTCTAATGGAGCAACTCGCCAACAGCGCCAAACTCTCCGCGCTGATCCTATGTCTGGATCAGGCGCAATTGCTGAGCGAGCAACTGTTAAACGAACTTAACAGCAGAGATAAAAGAATTAATGCGATAGAGCAGGAGCTGCTGCGAGCGCAACAAGAAATCACACAGCTTAAATCCACGCATTAAGCCAAGAGCGCCGCTGGTTTTAACAAGCGGCCGCAGCCATTTGCCAGAGCCGTCAATTCCATTCAGTCCTCAATAGCAAGCGACAGGCCATCTTATTGGCGGCTCCCTTATCCCGGTTTTTCATGCGCGCTTCGCGCCGGACTCGCCTCGGCGGGCGTTTCGGCTCCGTTCCGGCGCCGGCGCGCTGTAATCGCGCCGCTACAATTCCGTAGTCATCGCCGGCCGCTCCGGCCTTTCGCCAAATCCATGGTTTTCGTTGCGGGCCGGCCACGCCGAATACGCCGGATTCCCCGACGCCGCCATCCCGGCGGCAATGCCCTACAGGCCTGAGTTCCAGCGGACTTCGCCGTCCGCTCGCGCATGCGGTCCGCGCGGCGAACGCGGCCATCCTCTTGAAAAGAAGCGGATTCTGTTGGAAAATATTTGACGTCAAATCAAGAGCGCGCCCGGCGCTCTTGTCATTTCCGCTTACCTTTCGGCTCCCCCGCAACATCACTTGGCAAGGCCAGCTTGGCAGTTGGGTATTGCTACCTATAATCGATTTAGAGCAAATTACCTATGGGGTAATTTAAAATATCGCCGAACCCGTCCTGGCCGTAATATCAAATGCCGCAAGGCGTTTCCAATACCGGCCGCGGCGTGGGAAGAAAGATTATAAAAATGAGATTCCATATTGAAGACAAAGTCGTCTTCGACCCTGACGAAGGCAGCCTGCTGCCCGGGGATCAAGACAAGATCATCCTGAAATACAATGAAGCGCTGCTGCTCAAGCTCTTGCTCTCCGGACTGTTCGAAAAAAACGAGCTGATTGAAAACGTATGGGGGAAAACCATCGTCACCGACTCCAGCTACCACAAGCTGGTATTCGATCTGCGCGCGCAGCTTGAGAAAAGCGGGCTGGATCCCAAGATCATCAAGACCATTCCGAGGCGCGGCTGCCAATTCGTCGGCGCCTTCGCCACGCTGGAGCCGCGGGAGGACGCCGACGGCGCCCTGCCCGCGCCGGAAAGCCTCCCGCCCGCGGCCGGAGCCGCGCCGGCGCCCAAGCGGCGCATGGCGCGCTGGCGGCTGCCGGTCCGTGTCGATCGCCGCCAGGCGCTGGCCCTGCTGGCCATCACCGCCGCGGGCCTGCTCTTGGGCTGGCACGCCTCTTGGTGGATTCCGCAAATGAACATTCATAAAATGCGCGACGGCGCGCGCAGCCTGTTCGTGGTGGGCAATGTCTACCGCGACGCGCCCAAGCTGCCGGAAAGCGGCGGCGACGCCTTCTACATCAAGAGCGGCAAATGCACGGCGAGTTATCTGTGCGACAAGAAATACGGGAGCGATCTCAATTGCAAAAACAAAATCGTGTTCTGATCGCTCTCGGACTGTTTCTGATCGCGCTCTATCTGGGCTATGCCGGCCACAACTACATCATGGACAGCCGCACCATCTGCACCGCCCGCATCTCCGAACTCAAATTCCCGCGCAATAGCGGCGAGACGGCGATCACCAGCGGCTTCATCGATCTGGACATGAAGAACGAGACCATCCACTTCTTCCTGCATTCGCCCACCGGCGACTACATCAACCGCCTGCTGCAGTTCAACACCAGCTACGGCTGGAACGGCGAGGCCAACGCGGTCACCATCGTCAAAAAGACCAAGTCGCCGTCCGAGTACGGCAGCCTGGCCAGCGAATACCATATCTTCGACATCGGCACCCGCCACCTGATCAATATGGTGCCGGTCACCAACCATGTCACCCAGGTCAATTTCGACTCGATCAGCTTCTTCTGCGAAAACCAGGAAATCCTGTGAGTCCGGCCCGGCGCGTCCACGCCGCCGGGCCTTGAGCCGGGTTCTCAGAACCTGTTTACGATCTCCGAGCCTGTTCAAAGTCTCGCGAGCAAGAGCGAGACAAGGCGAAAACGAGCGAAAAAGCGGAATGTACACGTGGTACATGAGCATTTTGAGCTTGTTTTTAACGCCGTATCGCTGAAGCGCAGCAGACATTGAACAGGTTCTCAGAAATACGCCATCGCGTAAGTCATCGCCCCCACCAGGCTGCAAAAGATCAGGCTGTGCTTGAGGGTGAAGCGGAACAGGTCCGCCTCCTTGCCCACCAGCCCCACCGCCGCGCAGGCCACGGCGATGGACTGCGGCGAAATCATCTTGCCGGTCACGCCGCCGGTGGTGTTGGCCGCCACCAGCAGAATGTCCGACACGCCCAGTTGATGCGCGGTGGACGCCTGCAAGGCCGAGAACAAGGCATTGGACGAGGTGTCGGAACCGGTCAGGAACACGCCCAGCCAGCCCAGGAAGGGCGAGAAAAAGGGAAAGGCCTTGCCGGTATTGGCCAGGCACAAGGCCAGCGTGCTGGACATGCCGGAATAATTGGCGACGAAAGCGAAGGCCAGCACCATGCCGATGGACAGGATGGGCCGCTTCAGTTCGGCCAGGGTCTCGCCGAAGGCGGCGGCGGCCTGCGCCGGCCGGAAGCGCAGCAACACGATGGACAGCAAGGCCGCGACGAAAATGGCGGTGCCCACGGCGGACAGCAGGTCCAGCTTGTACAGCGCCTCGTAAGGCTTGTCCGCGGCCACGATGGGCGCGGTCTTGATCACCAGATTGTCCAGATACGGCACATGGAACTTCAGTACCCAATGCTCCAGCGCGCCGCCCTTGGCGAACAAGGCCTTGAACGGTTTCAGGCTCCACAGCGTCACCAGCGCGGTCAGGATCAGGAACGGCCCCCAGGCGCGGGCGATCCGGCCCAGGCCGAAGCCGGAAGGCCGGCGCGGGCTGGGCGCGCGGCGGCCGGCGAAAGTGAAGATCTCGCGCGGCTGCCACACTTTCAGGAACAGCGTCAGACACACCAGGCTGACCAGGGCCGAAGTGATGTCCGGCAGTTCCGGCCCGATGTAGTTGGAGGTGAAATACTGAGTGACGGCGAAGGAGCCGCCGGCCACCAGCACCGCCGGCCAGGTTTGGCGCACGCCTTTGAGGCCGTCCATCATCATCACCAGCCAGAACGGCACCAGCACCGACAGAAACGGCAGTTGATGTCCGGCCTTGGCGCCGATGGCGAAAGGGTCCAGCCCGGTGACCTGACCGGCGACGATGATGGGGATGCCCATGGCGCCGAAAGCCACCGGCGCGGTATTGGCGATCAGGCACAGGCCGGCCGCGTACAGCGGATTGAAGCCCAGGCCCACCAGCAGCGCGGCGGTGATGGCCACCGGCGCGCCGAAGCCGGCGGCGCCCTCCAGGAAGGCGCCGAAGGAGAAGCCCACCAGCAGCATCTGCAGCCGTTGATCCTCGGTCACCGACAACACCGAGGCGCGGATGATGTCGAACTGTCCGGTCTTGACGGTGATCTTGTACAGGAACACCGCGGCGATGATGATCCAGGCGATGGGCCACAGGCCGTAGGCGAAGCCGAAACCGGCGGCAGCCAGCGCCATGTCCGCCGGCATGCCGTAGAACAACGTGGCCACCAGCAGCGCCAGCAGCACGGTCAGGCTGCCGGCAACATGGCCCTTGAGCCGGAACACCGCCAGCGCCAGGAAAAAGAAAATAATCGGCAAGGCCGCCATCAGCGCCGACAGCGCCATGCCGCCGGACGGAAAGTAGTTTTGGGTCCAGATCATGATGTCTCCTCTGTAGTCTCTCCTTCTTCTTGCGCGCACAAACATCCGCGCGGCGGCGGGCTAGCCGCGGCCGTGTGGACGGAATGCGTTCAGGAAAGGATGTTTACGGGCGTTTCAACTCGGAGCCAGCCATCCTCCCGGACGGCGGCGCCAACGATGCGGCCTTCATAGCGGGCCGCTTTTTGGGGTGGTGCAAAAATCCAGCAGCGCCTCGACGCTGCGGTATTCAAAGCCGGCGTGCTCGCTCAGGCCGATCTGACAAGTGCGGCTCATCGACACGCCGTGGCGGCAGCCCTGGGGCAAGGCCGGCGGCAGCCGTCGCAAGCTGTGCGCGTTCAGCTCCGGCACGGTGAAGCCCTTGTCGCCGGCGAAGCCGCAGCAGGCGATGTCCGGCACCGTCAGCCGCTCGGCGCAGCGGCCGGCCAGCCGCGTGAGCGCGTCCGCCGCGCCCATCTCGGCGGCGCTGCAGGGGATGTGCAGCGCCAGTTGCGCCAGCTTGCGCGTCACCGCCAGCCGCGGCGCGACGAAGGCGTCCAGGAAACGGGCCGCGTCGAACAGACGCAAGCGCGCGTCCAGCCGGCCTTGGCGCTGGGCGGACAGGATGCGCGCCGCGCACGGCCCGTTGTCCAGGTAAACCGGATGGCGGCCGTCTTCGCTGGCGGCCAGCAAGGCCAGGTTCAGCGCGTTCTGACTGATGTCCAGCGCCTCCGCGGCATTGGCCGAGGCGAAGGGCTGGCCGCAGCACAGGCCATCCTGGCCGGACGGATAGCGAGGGCTGAAACCGGCGCGGCGCAGCAAGGCCAGCGTGGGCGCGGCGGCGTTGCCGCCGTCGGCGTCCGCGGCCAGCGCGCGGTTGACGCAGCTGAGGAAGAGCACCACCGGCTCGCCGTCGCCGCCGGCGGCGGGCAGACGGCCGGCCGGCCGCGGCAGCTGCGCGGGCAGCAAGGGAATCACCTTGTGGCGGCGGCGCAGCCGCAAGCTGATGCGGTGCAGCCGCTCCGGCCCGAATAGATACGCCAGCGCCAGGCCGGCGCGGACGGCGGACGCGGCGGCGCCGATGTGGCGGGCGGCGAAGCGCGCGGCGCGCGGCCGCGGCGACGGTCCTTGCAAGCGCTTCATCAATTCGCCGGTATTGATGCCCACCGGGCAGCGCGTCGCGCACATGCCGGTGGCGGCGCAGGTGTCGATGGCGCGGTAGCGGAAATCGGCGCGCAGCGCGGCCAGCTCTTCCGCCGCGCCGCCGTCGCGGCTCAGTTGCTGGATGCGGCGCCAGGCGACGATGCGCTGGCGCGGGCTCAGCGTCAGCCCGTGCGACGGACAGGCCGCCTCGCAAAAGCCGCATTCGATGCAGCGGTCGACGATGGGATCGGCCGCCGGCAAGGGCTTGAGGTTTTCCAGGTGCAGCCGCTCGTTGTCGGTGATGATCACGCCGGGATTGAGCAGGCCGTCCGGGTCGAACAAGGCCTTGATGCGGCGCATGATGTTCCAGGCGGCGTCGCCCCACTCCTGGCGCACAAAGGGCGCGACATTGCGGCCGGTGCCGTGCTCGGCCTTCAGCGAGCCGTCGTATTCGCCGGCCACCAGCGCGCTGACGTCTTGCATGAAGGCGTCGTAACGCGCCACCTCGCGCTCGCTGTCGAAACTGGGCGCGAACACGAAATGCAGATTGCCGTCCAGCGCATGGCCGAACAACAAGGCCTCGTCATAGCCGTGGCGGTCGAACAAGGCGGTCAGCCTGGCCACGCCGTCGGCCAGCTGCGGAATTGGAAAAGCCACGTCCTCGATCACCACGGTGCTGCCCAGCGGCCGCACCGCGCCCACCGCCGGAAACAGGCCCTTGCGCAAGGCCCAATAGCTGTCGCAGACTGCGGCCTCGCGGCTGAAGCCGCTGGACAGACGCGGCGCGAAACCGGCCAACAGTTGGTCTATCGCCGCGCAATGGCGCTCCAGCTCCGCCTCGGAACCGGCCCGCGCCTCGATCAGCAAACAGGCCTCCTCCGGGCCGAACGGCCGCGCCAGGAAATCCGGCAGCCCCGGCTTGCCGTGCAAGGCGCGCAGGCTGCGGCTGTCTATCAGCTCCACCGCCGCCACGCCGTGGGCTTCCGCGGCCGCGCTCAGCGCCGACACCGCGCGGCAGCACGGCTCGAGCGCGTCGAACAGCAGCAAGGCCGAGGCCTTGTGCGGATGCTCCACCACGCTGTGGAAGGTGATTTCGCTGATGAAGCCCAGCGTGCCCTCGGAACCGATCAGCACATGGCTGAGCATGTCCACCGGGTCGTCGAAATCCAGCAAGGCGTTGATGCCGTAGCCCGTGGTGTTCTTCAGCCGGTATTTGCGGCGCACCCGCTCGGCCAGCGCCGCGTCGGCGCGCAGTTCGGCCGCCAGGCCGGACAAGCCGGCCAGCAGCGCGGCGTGGGACTGGCGGAAAGCCGCCACGCTGGCGGCGTCGCCGGTGTCCAGCACAGCGCCGTCCAGCAGCAGCAGGCGCATCGCCGCCAGCGTGTGATAGCTGTTGTCGCGGGTGCCGCAGCACATGCCGCTGGAGTTGTTGGCGGCGATGCCGCCGATCTTGGCGCTATTGATCGACGCCGGGTCCGGGCCGATCTTGCGACCGTAAGGCGCCAGCAGGGCGTTGGCGTGGCTGCCTATCATCGCCGGCCCCAGCCGGACGCGCGCGCCGTCATCCAAGACCTGGCCATGGTTGAAGCCATCGCCCAGTAAGACCAGCACCGAATCGCTGACCGCCTGGCCGGACAAGCTGGTGCCGGCGGCGCGGAAGGTCAGCGCCACCCGGTGGCGGCGCGCCAGCGCCAGGATGGCCGCCACTTCCGCCTCGCTGTCGACGCGGGCGACGATTTGCGGCCGCAGCCGGTAAAAGCTGGCGTCGGTACCGTAAGCCAATGTGGACAGCGGGTCGGTGTAGATGCGCGCCGCCGGCATCGCCGTCAGCAAATCGCTATGGAAAGCCTGATGCGCCGGGCTCATGCTCATGGCCGCTCCCCGGCGGCGCGGCGCGCTTCGCGTTCGCGCACCAGCTCGTGCAGGGTCTTGGGCGCCGGCGTCAGCGGCGCGTGGTTCTGGGTCCAGCCCAACTGGCCGCCAAGCGCGAGCTTGCGCAGCCGGGTGGCGCCCCAGCCGAACCAGCGGTATAGCCGCGGCGAGGCGTGGACCTGGCGCCAGCCCTTCCAGGCCAGCCGCTCCGCCGCGCTGGCCGCCGCGCCCTGGCCGCGCAGCGGATGGCTGACTGCCTCCCCGGCCGGACGCTGGCTTTCCTCGCGCAGCCGCATCAGCATCTCGGGGATGGGGATCTTCACCGGGCAGACCTCGCCGCAAGCGCCGCACAGGCTGGAGGCGGTGGGCAGGTCGCGGGTGTTTTCCAGGCCCAGCAGATGCGGCGAGATGATCTCGCCTATCGGCCCCGGATAGGTTGTGCCGTAAGCGTGGCCGCCGATGCGGGCATAGACCGGGCAATGGTTCATGCAGGC
Source organism: Chromobacterium sp. Beijing (assembly GCF_021496765.1). NCBI lineage: Bacteria > Pseudomonadati > Pseudomonadota > Betaproteobacteria > Neisseriales > Chromobacteriaceae > Chromobacterium > Chromobacterium sp. Beijing. Next base: position 436,798 of record NZ_CP053750.1, on the reverse strand, counting down.
GCCGCAGCGTATGCATTGCAGGGTCTTGCGCAATTGCGCGTCGGCGTAGGCCTGGCTGCGGCCGTTGTCCAGCAGCACCAGGTGCACTTCACGCGGACCGTCTTTTTCGCCGGCGCGGCGCGGGCCGCTGATCATATTGAAATAAGTGGTGATGGGCTGGCCGATGGCGGAGCGGGTCAGCAGGCTGTACAAGGGCGGCACGTCGGCCAGCTTCTCCACCACTTTCTCGATGCCGGTGATGGCGATGTGCAGGTCCGGCACCGTGGTGCACATGCGACCGTTGCCCTCGTTCTCCACCAGGCACAGCGTGCCGGTTTCCGCCACCGCGAAGTTGACGCCGGACAGGCCGACGTCGGCGTCCAGATAGAGCCGGCGCAGCGCGCCGCGGCCTATCTGTATCAACTCGTCCACGTCCTCGGTGTAGGGCGTGCCCGGCAGCTTGTCGTGGAATAGCCGCGCGATGTCGGCCTTGGTCTTGTGTATCGCCGGCATGATGATGTGGGTGGGCTTTTCGCCGGCCAACTGCACGATGTACTCGCCCATATCGCTTTCCACCGCGGCGACGCCGCGCGCTTCCAGATAGTGGTTGAGTTCGATTTCCTCGCTGACCATGGACTTGCCCTTGACCATCAGCCGGCCGGCGCGCGCCGCCACCAGGCCGTGGATGATGCGATTGGCCTCGTCCGCGGTCTCGGCCCAATGCACTTGCACGCCGTTGGCGCTCAGCCGCGCCTCCAACTGCTCCAGCAAGTCCGGCAGCCGCGACAGGCAACGCTGGCGAATGGCTTCTCCCAATGCGCGCAAGGCGTCCAGTTCCGCCGGATCGTCGAAGGCCGACAAACGCTTGGCCATCAGAAAATCCATCGCCCCGCGCAGGCTGTGGCGCAGTTCGCCGTCGGCCAATGCCGCGCGCGCCTGCTGCTTGAATTGGCGCGAGGGATAAAGCTCGATCTTGTGCTCGCTCATGGTCGGGCCTCCTCCGCCTGCTCCAGCTGCGCCGGATCGATGTGCTCGGGCAGCTGCGCCAGCACCAGCAGTTCACGCGGGCCGTGCGCGCCGTAGGCCAGCGTCAGCTGGATGTCGGCGGTCTTGGACGGGCCGGAAATCAGCAAGGCGTTGGTAGGCATGCCGTCCTGCCAGTTTTCGCAACGCATCGCGCTGTAGAAGTCCGGATAGAGCGTGGCGGTGTCGAACAGGACGATGTGCAGCGGCGGCACCAGGCTCATGGTCCGCGGCTCCTGCGCGTCCGGCCACAGCACCAGGGTGCCGGTGGCGGCGATGCCGCAGCGCGCCGCGGTGAACGCCGCCTCGATCTCGAACAGCTCGGCCTTCCAGTCGTCGACGGCGCGGTCGAAGAAACGCAGCGCCGGCGGCGTCGGCAAGCCTTGCAGCACCGCCTCGGCGCGGCGGCCGTGCGCGGTGTCGGACAGCAGCAAGGAAGCCGGCCGCCGCTGCGCGATCCACACCGCCAGCCGCGTGTGCCAGTCGTCGGCGCGCACCCATAGCACCTCGGTCTTCACCGCCCGCATCGCCCGCGCCCAGCCGCGCAAGGCGTCCAGGCTGTGCTGCGGCGGCGCGAAGCGCCGGAAATGCGCGTCCAGCTCCGGCCGCGGCAACTCCTCGCGCGGCGCGGCGCGCAGCTTGGCCAGAATGGCGTCGCGGGCGCTCATGCCTTGCCTCCCACGCGCTCCAGCAGAAAGCTGGCCAGATGCCGGCCCCGAAACGCCCCGCCCTCCTTGGCCAGCTTGCCGTTGATATTGAGCAGACAGCCGCCGTCCGCGGTGATGAACTCCACCGCGCCGCTGTCCCGCAGCGCGGCGGCCTTGTCCGTCACCATCGCCCCGGCGATGTCAGGATGCTTGATCGAAAAAGTGCCGCCGAAACCGCAGCACTCGGATTCATGGTCGTGCACCACCCGTTCCACATTGGCCAGCCGCTCCAGCAAGGCCCAAGAGGACAGATGCACATTCATTTCGCGGCGGGCGGAACAGGAGGTGTGCACCGCCACCTTCACCTTGGGGCCCTGATCTTGCGGCCGCCAGTCCAGATGGTTGAGCAGAAAATCGCTGAACTCCACCACCCGCGCGGCCGCCGCGCAGGCGCGCGCCTCGTCCGGCTGGCCGGCGAACAGCTTGGGCCAATGGTACTTGATCATGCCGCCGCAGGAGCCGGACGGCACCACGATGGGCCAGTCCTCGGCGAAGCAGTCCAGCTGCGCCCGCGCCACCGCCAGCGCTTCCGCCGGATGGCCGCTGGTATAGGCCGGCTGGCCGCAGCAGCTCTGTTGCTGCGGAAAGTGCACTCGCAAGCCCAGGCCTTCCAGCAAGGCGATGGCGTCCACGCCGGCCTGCGGCAAAAACAGGTCCAACAGACAGGTGCCGAACAGATACACGTTGGCAGGCTTCATCCGGTTTCCTTTGTAAATTGGTAAGACCAATTATTTTTATTAAAACAACTCTAGAGTGATTGCTTGAGTCCGTCAATATGACGACGCGGATTCCCGCACCGGCTGTGGTAAGCTGCACTCACTCTGGTCTGACCAATTTTTCCGAACCGACAAGCCCGGCGCCATGGCCTATCCCAAACTGAACATCCCCAAACTCTCCGACGTCATCGTCGAACAACTGGAAAAGCGCATTCTGGACGGCGTGCTCAAACCGGGAGACCGCCTGCCGCCGGAACGGCAGCTGGCCGAGGAGTTCGGCGTGTCCCGGCCCTCGCTGCGCGAGGCGATCCAGCAACTGGCGTCGCGCGGCCTGCTCAGCAGCCGCCAGGGCGGCGGCACCTGGGTGACGGACCGGCTGGAGACCGCGTTTTCCGACCCCTGGGAAAAGCTGCTGAACCAGCATCAGGACTTGCACGGAGACTTATTGGAATTCAGGCGGGTGCTGGAAGGCGCGGCGGCGCGCAGCGCGGCCAACCGCGCCACGCCGGCCGATCTACAGCGTCTGGAACATTGCGTGAACCAATTGCAGAATGCCTACGACGGCGGAGATCTGGCTCAGCAGGCGCAGGCCGACGTGCGCTTTCACCAGGCGGTGGCCGAGGCCTCGCACAATGTCTTGTTCGCCCATCTGAGCGGCAGCCTGCTGGCCATGCTGCATCGGCACGTCAAGGACAATATCGCCGATTTGTTCGCGGTGGGAGAAGTGGCGGACGCGCTGCGCGCGCAGCATCTGGCCATCTGGGAAGCTATCCGCGACAAGCAGCCGGACGCCGCGCAGCAAGCGGTGGAACAACATCTGGACTTTGTCGCCACCACGCTGCAAAGCAGGCAGCGGCAAGCGGAGCGCGATGCGCGAGCGCGCATGCGCCTGGAACACCAGGACCCTTGAAACGCGCCTGAGCCGGCCGCCGCGGCGCCAGCATCCATTCAAGGTCTCGCGGGCCAGCGCGAGACAAAATGAAAACAGCGGAAGAAGCGGAACGCGCTCGCGGCGCACGAGCATTTCGAAGCGGTGCTCGCCATGCCAGGCTTCACAAGGCGCGGCAGATGGTGAATGCTTCTAGACCTGCCCCAATCTTTTCTGACTCTTGATCACAAAACGCTCGCGGTCCTCTCCCCTGGCCTCCGCCTCCACCAGCCACACCGGCGGCCTGCCGCGGCCGGACCAGGTCTGGTGAGGCATCGCCGGGTTCTGATATTTGGGCGTCACGCCGTTTTTGGCGTAGAGCTTGGGCAGAATCAGGCCGTAAGCCATGGCCAGCCGCTCAATTTCTTCTATCCCTTTCTGCTGACGCAACTGAACGCGGTCCGTCAGGGTGTTCAGCAGGAAAACCGCGGCTTCTTTCAAAGCCTGGTCCGAGGAGGAGTCCAGCAAGTCCTCGTTGATCAACTGTTTTTTATTCATGCACGCCTCCTAAAGCTTTGCCGGACTGTCGCTTCCCTTCCCACCCCGGCCAATCCGCGCCCGGCATTCTCATGTCTATGCCATCCATCGTTAGCCGTCGATTTGAGCCAGGCTTTAACCTTGTCCGGCATGAACTCTTTGCGCTAATGCCGGACGTGAATTGTTTTTCCGCGGATATTCTATCCCCGCCACCCCAATGGCTTGGAATAGGAATAAACTGATTTTTCCCAGAAAATCACGGCTTTGCGGCCAGCGGCGTCAAAAGCCGCCGCCGCCGCCCTTAAACCCCCTTTCTCACCCGGCGTCCGCCAAGGGAAATATTTTGAGAAAAGCCTTGCGCGGCCTGAAAAGCCTAGGTATAGTTCGCTACCTGTCGAGACCGACCGGGCGAAAGCCGGGAAGGGCGAAACACTCCGTGGGGGTATAGCTCAGCTGGGAGAGCGCTTGCATGGCATGCAAGAGGTCAGCGGTTCGATCCCGCTTATCTCCACCACAATTCAGTCCCCATCGTCTAGAGGCCTAGGACATCGCCCTTTCACGGCGGTAACCGGGGTTCGAATCCCCGTGGGGACGCCAGCAATACCGGGGGTATAGCTCAGCTGGGAGAGCGCTTGCATGGCATGCAAGAGGTCAGCGGTTCGATCCCGCTTATCTCCACCAAATATAAAAGCCGAAATCTCGCGATTTCGGCTTTTATTCTTTCCCGCGCGAATTTTATTCCGCCGCCATCCTGAATTCGTTCTTACCCGCCCTCTTGGCCTGGTACATCGCCCGGTCGGCCGCATGCAGCAAACCGCCCAGATCGCCGCCGTTTTCCGGAAAGAACGCCACCCCTATGCTGGCCGACACCGCGCATTCGTCGTCACCCAAAGCCACCGGCTGCGCCAACACCGTCAAGAGCCGACCCACCATCACGCTGCAGGACTCTCCGCGATCCAAGCCCGGCGCCACCACCAGAAACTCGTCCCCGCCCAGGCGCACCACCAAATCCTCGCCGCGCACATGCTGACGCAGACGCTCGGCCATCGCCACCAGCAGCGCGTCGCCCGCCTCGTGCCCCAGCCGTCGTTCACCGCCTTGAAACCGTCCAGATCGATGAACAAGAGCGCGATGCGCTCATTGCGGCGCTTGGCCCTGGCAATCTCCTTATCCAACTCCACCTGCAGAAAATGGCGATTGCCCAAGCCGGTCAGTTGATCATGGTAGGCCAGGAAATGAATATGCGCTTCCGCCGCGCGTATCGCCGAAATATCGGAGATGGCCAGCACGTAATGACTAACCGCCCCCTCCCCGTCCCGCACCACCGACGCATGCTGCCAGCAAGGAAAGGTTTCACCCCGGCGGCGACACACCACCTCGCCCTGCCAGAAATGCCGCTCTCCCTCCAGCCGGCGGTAAAAACTCTCGCCATGCGGCTCCACGTGCAGGCAATCGTCCGGATCGCTGCCCAACGACTCTTCCGCGCTCAAGCCCGTCAATCGGTAAAAGGATTCGTTCGCCGACACGATGCAACGCCGATGATCCAATACCAGAATCCCCTCCGCGCTGGCCTGAAACACCACGCTGGCTTGCCGCAGGCTGGCCTCGCTCAAATGCGCGTCGGTCACGTCTCGCGCCACCCCCACCCAACGCGCCGGCTCGCCCTGCGCGGCGAAATTGCGCCCGCACAACTCAAGCCAGCGCTCCCCGCCCTCCGCGTCCAGCTTCACTGTTTTCTGCAAGACCCGCTCGGACTCCAAGATCCGCGTCAACTCGGCGGCGTCGGCCTCGGCCATGCCGAGCAAACCGGGCAACCCGTCCTCGGCGACGGCGAACGGGAACGCGTCCAGAAACTCCTGCTCCCACGCCATCTCGCCGCGCCGGCCGCCCCATTCCCACACCCCCAGCCGGGCCGCCTCCACCGCCATGCGCAAGCGACGGCGCTGACGCTGCTCCTCCACCTCCGCCCTGCGCCGCGCCAGCCCCATGCGCACCGAGGCGTTCAGCTCCCGCAACTGGTAAGGCTTGAGCAGATAGCCGTAGGGCGCGCTGCCTTCCGCGTTGCGCAGCATATCGTCCTCGGCGTAGGCGGTCAGAAAGATGGACGGGATCTGGAAACGCTCGCGTATCACGCGCGCCGCCTCGGTGCCCGGCACGTCGCCGTCCAGATGAATGTCCATCAACACCAGATCCGGCCGATCCGCCCCCGCCCGTCGCACCGCGTCGTCCGCATTGGCGCAGACGCCGAGAACCCGGTAACCCAAAGACTCCAGACTGGTCTGCAAGTCCAGCGCCACCACCCCTTCGTCTTCCACGATCAACAAACCGTTGTCCATATTCATTCCGCGCTCTCCGGCTCATCGCTGAACGCGATCTCCACGCAGGCCCCGCCCGCCTCAGGCCGCAGCAAGCGAGCCTCCCCCTTCAACTGACCCACCAGGGTGGGAATCAGGCGAAACCCCAAGGAACTGACCTCGCCCAGCTTCACCGACTCCGGAATGCCGACGCCGTCGTCCGACACCAGAATCCGGCAACGCCCGCCGTCCTCCCGCTCCAGCGCCACCTCCACCGTGCCGCGCCGATCGGGAAACGCATGCTTGAGCGCATTGGTCACCAACTCGTTCACCAGCAAGCCGCAGGGAATCGCCCGCTGCATGCCCAGATACACCGCGGCGCCCATGCCGCGGCAGCGCAAGCGCACCCCGACGTCCGACACGCTGCCGCTGAGCAACTGAGTCAGCCGCTCCAGGTAAACCCCCACGTGAATCCGGGAAAAGTCGCCGTGCTCGTACAAGAGCTGATGGATCAGCGCCATCGCGCGCACATGATTCTGACACTCGGTCAGCACCGCCACCGCCTCCGGCGGCGCCGAGCGCGTTTGCAGATTGAGCAGACTGGAAATGACTTGCAGATTGTTTTTGACCCGGTGGTGCACCTCGTTGAGCAAGGCGGTCTTTTCCTTCAAGGCCAACTCCAGACTGGCCTGCGCCGCCTTGCGCGCGCTGATGTCGGTAATGGTGGCCAGCACTTGCAACTCCCCGCCGTCGCGCACCGGCGTCAGGCCGATTTCGGCCGGGAACTCGCCGCCGTCGCGCCGCACCCCGAAGATTTCCTGCTGGCGCGCCATCTCCCGCGCCTCCGGGCGGCGCATATAATTTTCGATCAGCCGCCCATGGCCGTCGCGGAAGCGCTCCGGCACCAGGCCGGAAATCATCAGACCCTCCATGCCGACGCCCAGATAATCGAACATCACCTCCGCCCGATGATTCGCCATCCGGATGCGCCCGCTCTGGTCTATCATCACCAAGCCGTCCAGCGCGGAATCCACCACCATGCGCAAGCGGGCCTCGCCCTCGCCGCGCAGACGCTCGGCCCGCCGCTCCGCCGCCACGTCCCTGACCACCGCCAACACCCCCGCCACCTCGTCCGCCGAGGCGCAATACGGCAGATAGCTGATCTGCCACTCCCTGAGCGCGCCCTTGCCGCCGGCGCCCACCCTGGAATTGACGCAAACATCCAGCACCGGCTCGCCGCTCTCCATCACCTGCCGCATCAGCGATTCCAGATATTCGCCGATCTGCGGCAGCGTTTCCGCCACGCCGCGCCCCAGATGGGCCGAATGCGGCAGGCCGTTGGCCTCCGCCAGACGTTGGTTGAGCAATCGATAACGCATCTGGCCGTCAATCAGCGCCAGTCCCACCGGAACCGCCTCCAGCACATCGGACAACACCTGTTCGGCGCAATCCAAGGCGCTGCTTTCGCCCTTCAGGGATCCAGCCACCCGGCCTCCTCACGCCGCCCCCAGCTCGCCGCGCCGCGCAGCCGGAAACGGCCGCGCTCAAGCGCGCGCAAACGAGGCGGTCAAGTTGTCACCAGCTTGTGTTATATGACGTATGGAATGGGAAGCAAACTGTTAAAATTGCTTAGCGCAATCAATTGGGACAGGCGCGCCAGGGCGCCGAGAACTCGACGGAAAACCGCGACGAACGCGCGGAAACGCAAAAAGGCCACGCGATGCGTGGCCTTTTGAATTCTGGCTCCCCGAGCAGGGCTCGAACCTGCGACCTGCGGATTAACAGTCCGTCGCTCTACCAACTGAGCTATCAGGGAACATCTCTTGCGAGAGAGGGGTATATTAACCAAACCCCTGAGCGGCGTCAACACCCGGAGCGCTAAATAGCAGCGCTCCGGGCCTCAGACTACGCTCAAGGATTGCGGGTTTCCACCTGCACCAGGTCAGCCGGAGCGGCGCCTTGCTGAGCCTGACGAGTCACGTCGCGACGACGCGGCCCCGCCGGCAATACCGGCTCCTGCGCCGCGGGCGCCTCGACTACCGACTTGGTGGACACCATGACCAAGCCGCCCAGGCTTGCCGGCTCCGCCGCGGCAACGGCGCGGGTCTCAACCACGGCCGGCGCCTCGACTGCCGGCTCGACCGGCTCGACCGGATCGGCCTGTTCCGGCTCGCTCTGCGCAGCGGCAACTTCCGGCGCAGGCGCGGGTTCCGCCGCGACAAACGCCTCGACAGCCTCCAGCACCGAAACCACTTCAACCGCCGGAGCCGCCTCAAACACCGGAGCCGCTTCCACGACCGGGGCCAGCTCAATCGCCGGAGCCGCGTCAACAGCCGGCTGTTCCAGCTCAACCGCCGCAACAGGCTCGAACGCTTCCCGCGCCGGCTGGACCGCTTCGACTGCCGCGGACTCAACCGCCGCCGCTTCCTCACGCTGCTCAGCCGCTGCCGCCGGCGCCTCAGCCACCGCCTCGACGACGGCTTCCACCGCTACCGCGCCGACAACGGCCGCGGCTGCGATCGGCGCCACTTCCGCCGCCGGCACGGCAAGGCCCTCTTCCTGCGGCGCTGCGGCCGGATCATCGCGACGACGGTCGCGACGGCTGCGACGACGACGACGCTCATTGCGCTCCTGCTGCTCGGCGTCGCCTTCGGCGCGAGCCTCGTCGACAACCGGCTTGCTCAGCTCCAAAGCCTGCTCTTCCGCCTGCGGCGCCTGACGACGACGCGGCTCTTGCTGCGGACGCTCCTGCTTCTCCAGCTTTTCCGGACGCTCCTGCGGCGCTTCCTCGCGCGCCGGCTGTTGACGCTGCGCGTCCTTCAGCTCGCGCGGTTCGCGGCCTTCGCGAGTCTCGCGACCGTTGTCGCGCTCGCGGCGGCGGCCGTTGCGCGGCTGCTCGCCGCGCTCCTGGCGCTCCTCGCGTTGCGGCTGCTCTTTGCGCTCCGGACGCTCCTGGCGTTCCTGACGCTCGCCGTCCTGGCGCTCGCCGCGTTCGGCGCGCTCCGGACGACGCGGTTTCTCATCGGAACCTTGACGACGCTGCTCGTGTTCGCGACGCGCCTGACCGCCCGGACGGCGGTCGCCGTTGCGCTGGCGGTTGCCGCGTTGCTGAGACTGGGCCGCCGGCTTTTTCTTCTCGGCCGGCTGGGCCGCTTGCTCCGGCTCGGCGAACAGGCTCTTGACCCAAGCGCCCAGCTTGCCGAACAGACCCGGCTCCGGCTCGGCCGCCTTGGCCGCCACCGTCGGCGCCGGCTGCTGAGGCGTAATGCCCTTGACCGCGGCTTCCTGACGCTCCAGCTTCGGCTTTTCATGGCCGAAGTTGGTGATCACGTCTTCTTCCTGCACTTCCACCCGCTTGTAGCTCGGCGCTTCGCCGGCTTCGGCCAGGTCGTCGTGGCGCACGCGCACGATCTTGTAATGCGGGGTTTCCAGATGGATGTTCGGGATCAGCACCACGTCCACGTCCAGACGCTCTTCGATCGAATGGATCTCGGAACGCTTTTCGTTGAGCAGGAAGGTGGCCACGTCCACCGGCACCTGCGCGTGAACCGCGCCGGTGTTTTCCTTCATCGCCTCTTCCTGAATGATGCGCAGGATGTGCAGCGCGGAGGACTCGGTGCCGCGGATGAAGCCGATGCCGTGACAGCGCGGGCAGGTCTCGTGGCTGGTCTCGCCCAGGCTGGGCTGCAGACGCTGACGCGACAATTCCAGCAGACCGAAACGGGACAGCTTGCCCATTTGGACGCGAGCGCGGTCGTGCTTGAGCACGTCGCGCAGGCGGTTTTCCACGTCGCGCTGGTTCTTGGCGCTTTCCATGTCGATGAAGTCGATCACCACCAGGCCGCCCAGGTCGCGCAAGCGCAACTGGCGGGCGATTTCCTCGGCCGCCTCCAGGTTGGTCTTGACCGCGGTGTCTTCGATGTCGGCGCCCTTGGTGGCGCGCGCGGAGTTGACGTCGATGGACACCAGCGCTTCGGTGTGGTCGATCACGATGGCGCCGCCGGACGGCAGCTGCACGCTGCGCGCAAAGGCGGTTTCGATCTGGTGTTCGATCTGGAAACGGGAGAACAGCGGCACATGATCCTTGTACAGCTTCACACGCGACAGCATGTTGGGCATCACATGGCTCATGAACTGACGGGCCTGATCGTAGATTTCCTCGGTGTCGATCAGCACTTCGCCGATGTCCGGATGGAAGTAATCGCGGATCGCGCGGATCACCAGGCTGCCTTCCTGCAGAATCAGGAACGGCGCGTTCTGAGCGCCGGCCGCGCCTTCAATCGCGCGCCACAGCTGCATCAGGTAACCCAGATCCCACTGCAGTTCTTCCAGATTGCGGCCGATGCCGGCGGTACGGGCGATCAGGCTCATGCCGTGCGGCACTTCCAACTGAGACAAGAGGTCCTTCAGCTCCTGACGCTCCTCGCCCTCGATGCGGCGCGATACACCGCCGCCGCGCGGGTTGTTGGGCATCAGCACCAGATAACGACCGGCCAGGCTGATATAGGTGGTCAGCGCGGCGCCTTTGTTGCCGCGCTCGTCCTTCTCCACCTGCACGATGACTTCCATGCCTTCGCGCAGCACATCCTGAATGCGCGGACGGCCGCCGTCATAGCCCTGGAAATAGGAACGGGACACCTCTTTGAACGGCAGGAAGCCGTGGCGTTCGGTGCCATAATCGACAAAACAAGCCTCAAGGGAGGGCTCGATACGGGTAATCACACCCTTATAGATATTCCCCTTGCGCTGCTCCTTGCCTACAGTCTCGATATCGAGGTCGACGAGCTTTTGTCCGTCGACGATAGCAACGCGCAGCTCTTCAGCTTGCGTTGCGTTGAACAACATGCGTTTCATTTACATTCCTTGCGCGGCACTCACGCAAGGGATGCAGCCAGTATTTGACGGCCCAGTGACTATTGATGGGCGCTTTCCGAAAGAAGTGTCGATGTAAAGATCGAAAAAAACAGTTTTGACAAGCCTACTTCCTGAAAATCGATCACACGCAGACCTGACTCATGTGCGCAATTGGCGCTCCGGGATCGCCGGCCTGCCTCAAAGGGCAGGACATACAGTGCAGGGGGCTAGCATGCCGGGTCAAACTTCGCTGCAAAATTTCCTGACTGGCTTAGCATCAGGAAATGGAATACTCGTGAGTGCGTTATGCGTACAAATGCATTACCATCGCTGCTTTTCGGTGAGCGAGTTAACCTTGGCTGCAAACGTCGCGAGCGGCATCAGGTCAGGGTCTGTAAATCCCTGCCGGCCGTCTCCAACCTCTTGCAGCAGCGCCACGCAACATGCCGTGACCTTGGCTTGACATTTCGCCGTCATCTTGGTGCAACACACCTTGGGACAGCGCCAGAAGTATAAGCAATATGACAGACATTCGCAAAGATTCCGTCTCCTTCGTCCAAGTGGACGACGGCGACGCCGGCCAACGCATCGACAACTACCTGGTGCGTTTGCTCAAGGGCGTGCCCAAGAGCCACATCTACCGCATCCTGCGCTCCGGCGAGGTGAGGGTGAACAAGGGCCGCATCGACGCCGCCTACCGCGTGCAGGCGGGCGACGAGCTGCGCATTCCGCCCATACGCGTGGCCGAGCGCGCGGAAAAGAACGTGCCGGCCGCCACCTTCCCGGTGGTGTACGAGGACAACGCGCTGCTGGTGATAGACAAACCGGCCGGCGTGGCGGTGCACGGCGGCAGCGGCGTGTCCTTCGGCGTGATCGAACAACTGCGCCAAGCGCATCCGGACTGGCGCTATCTTGAGCTGGTGCACCGGCTGGACCGCGAAACCTCCGGCCTCCTGATGCTGGCCAAGAAGCGCTCGGCGCTGACCAAGCTGCACGACATGATGCGCGCCAATGTGCCGGACAAGCGCTATCTGGCGCTGGGCCTAGGCCAGTGGCCGGACGACGCGCGCCAGGTCAAACTGCCGCTGTTCAAGTTCCACACCCCGGACGGCGAGCGCCGCGTGAAAGTCAGCGACGCCGAAAACGGCCAGTACGCGCACACCAATTTCGCGATCAAGGAACGTTTTGCCGAGTTCACGCTGGTGGAAGCCCATCTGCGCACCGGCCGCACCCACCAGATCCGCGTGCACATGCAGGCCAACGGCTGCGCGATCGCCGGCGACGAGAAATACGGCGACTTCGCGCGGAACAAGGAACTGGCCAAACGCGGCCTGAAACGCATGTTCCTGCACGCGCGCAGCCTGTCCCTGCCCCATCCGCTGACCGGCGAGCCGCTGAAACTGGAAGCGCCGCTGCCGCCGGAGCTGGAGCGCTTCCTGAAAAGCCTGAGGTCTTGAGATGAACACTCGCTTCGATCTGGTCGTTTTCGACTGGGACGGCACCCTGATGGACTCCACCGCTCACATCAGCCAGTCCATCCAGCAGGCTTGCGCCGACCTGTCCCTGCCCGTCCCCAGCCGCGAGCAGGCCAGCCACGTCATCGGCCTGCGCCTGGCCGAGGCGCTGCAACAGGCCTGTCCGGCCGCCGCCCCGGAGCAACTGCCGCGGCTGACCGAAGCCTTCCGCCATCATTACCACGCCAACCAGCATCAGGTGACCCTGTTCGACGGCGCCGTGGACTGCCTGAACGCCATCGCCGCCAGCGGCGTTTTCCTGGCGGTGGCCACCGGCAACAGCCGCGCCGGCCTCAACCGCTTGCTGGAGCAGACCGGGCTCGGCCCGCTGTTCCACGCCACCCGCACCGTGGACGAATGCCATTCCAAGCCTCATCCGGACATGCTGTTGTCGCTGACCGAGATGCTGGGCGCGGACCCGCGCCGCACGCTGATGATAGGCGACACCAGCCACGACCTGCTGATGGCCGGCAACGCCGGCTGCCACGGCGTAGGCGTCGGCTTCGGCGCCCACGACAGCGAGCACCTGGAAAGCTGCGGACCGCTGGCCTTGTTCCACTCCTACCCCGAGCTGCAGACATGGCTGCTGCCGAAACTCGGATAATCTGCGCCGCGGCCGAGCTGCAGGACGGCGGCCGCGCCTGGCGCTTCGAGATCGCACAGGCGGACGGCGCGCCTCCGCTGCCCGCCTTCGCCGTGCGCTACCGCGGCAAGGTCTACGCCTACGTCAACGCCTGCCGCCACATCCCGGTGGAACTGGATTTGCGCGACGGCGAAGTCTTCGACCTCAGCGGCCATTATCTGGTGTGCAGCATGCACGGCGCCTGCTACGAAGCGCACACCGGCTATTGCGTCTCCGGGCCCTGCCGCGGCCAGCGGCTGATCGCCGTGCCCGTCTTCGAACAGGACGGCAACATCTGCATCAATGTCATGCCGTCGTGAACTTTGCTAGACTCCTGGAATTATTCAGGGAGCACCCACACATGAGCGACACCTCCAACCATTGGGAACGCCAATTGCTGGAAAAACTGGCCAGCGCCGCGTTGGTGGAACAACGCCGCGCCCGCCAGTGGAAAATTTTCTTCCGCATGATCTGGCTGATCATCATCGGCTTCATCCTGTTCAGCCTGTTCATGCGCAACGAGGACAAGGCCACCGCCGGCATCGTCGGCTCCGGGCACACCGCCGTCATCACGCTGGAAGGCGTGATCGACAGCCAGAGCGACACCGCCAACAAGCTGAGCCAGGCCCTGACCGACGCCTACGGCGACAAGAGCACCAAGGGCATCATCATCGACGCCAACAGCCCGGGCGGCAGCCCGGCGCTGTCCGGCATGGCCTATGACGAAATCCGCCGCCAGAAGAAGCTGCACCCGTCGGTGCCGGTTTACGTGGTGGTCAGCGAGGTCTGCGCGTCCGGCTGCTATTACATCGCCTCCGCCGCCGACAAGATCTTCGTCGACAAGGCCAGCATCATCGGCTCCATCGGCGTGCTGTCCGACGGCTTCGGCTTCACTGGCGCCATGGAAAAACTGGGCGTGGACCGCCGCCTGCGCACCTCCGGCGAGAACAAGGCGATGGGCGACCCCTTCTCCCCGGTCAACCCCAAGCAAGAAGCCATCCGCCAGCAATTGCTGGACGACATCCACCAGCAATTCATCGCGGCGGTCCAGGCTGGCCGCGGCCAGCGCCTGGCCAAGGACCCGCAACTGTTCTCCGGCATGGTGTGGCTGGGCGACAAGAGCATCCCGCTGGGCCTGGCCGACGGCCTGGGCACGGTGCGCTCGGTGGCGCGCGACGTGATCAAGGCGGAGAAAACCGTCGACTATACTCAGCAAGACGATCTGTCCAGCCGCGTGGCGCGCAAGATCGGCGTGGAATTCGCCGGCGGCGTGAAGAGTCTGTTCGACACCAAGCTGTTCTGACCAACCGGCAAGGCACAACATGGCGCGCAGAAGAAAACGACAGGAAGAAGAACACGAGAACCATGAACGTTGGCTGGTTTCCTACGCCGACTTCATCACCCTGCTGTTCGCCTTCTTCGTGGTGATGTACGCGATCTCCTCGGTCAACGAGGGCAAGTACCGCGTGCTCTCCTCCGCCATCGTGGACGCCTTCCGCTCCGGCTCCACCATCAGCGTAAACACCACCCCGCCCAGCGGCGGGGCCAACACCATGATAGAAATCCCGGAGACCAAGCCCATCGCCAAGGCAGTCAAGGGGGAACACCAGGCAGAGAAAAAAGCCAACACCGGCTCCGCCCAGGGCGACGAAAAAACCCGGCTCGCCAACCTGACCCAGGATCTGGCCAAAGTGATGGACCCGCTGGTCAAGAGCGGCCAGGTCACCATCACCCACAGCAGCAAGGGCGTCACCATCGACATCCGCGACACCGCGCTCTTCCCCACCGGACAGGCGCAGCCCAACGAACAGTCCCGCCAGCTGATGGCCAATATGGCGCTGCAGCTGGCCAAGGTGGACAATCCAATCCGAGTGGAAGGCTTCACCGACACCGTGCCCATCCGCAATTCCTACTTCCCGTCCAACTGGGAACTGTCCGCCTCGCGCGCCGGCAGCGTGGTGCGCCTGTTCCAGGAAAACGGCATCAAGCCGGAACGGCTGGTGGCGGTGGGCCGAGGCGCCAACCTGCCGGTGGGCGACAACGCCACCGCCGACGGCCGCGCCAGCAACCGCCGCGTCGCCATCACCGTGCTGGCGAGCGGGCTGAGCGACGCCGAAGTGCTGTCGCCGCAAGACGCATCCATGGCCAATGGCCGCTAACACCCCTGTTTCTCAAGAGGAGCACGATATGAGCACCCCGATTCATCATTCCGCGCTGGAACAGCTGTTCCTCAACGCCCGCACCCACAGCCACTGGCAGGACCGCCCGGTCAGCGCCGAAACGCTGCACCAGCTGTTCGACCTGCTGAAAATGGCGCCCACCAGCGCCAACTGCTCGCCGGCGCGCTTCATCTTCGTACAAAGCGACGCCGCCAAGGCCAAGCTAAAGCCCTGCCTGGCCGAAGGCAACGTCGAAAAAACCATGGCCGCGCCGGTCTGCGTGATCGTGGCCCAGGACATGCGCTTCTACGAGCACCTGCCCAAGCTCTACCCGCACGCCGACGCCAGAAGCTGGTTCGAAGGCAACGACGCGGCGATCCAGGCCACCGCCTCGCGCAACAGCAGCCTGCAAGGCGGCTACCTGTTGCTGGCCGCGCGCTCGCTGGGGCTGGACTGCGGTCCGATGTCCGGCTTCGACAACGCCGCTGTGGACCAGGCCTTCTTCCCGGACGGCCGCTTCAAATCCAACTTCCTGGTCAACCTGGGCTACGGCGCCGCGGACAAGCTCTACCCGCGCTCGCCGCGCTTCGAGTTTGACGACGCCTGCCAGATTCTTTAATCCCCCCGCCCGATGCCCGGTTATAATGCCGGGCATTTTGCTGCCTGGAGAAACAAGATGCTCTATTCGCTTCTGCGCCCGCTGCTGTTCCGCTTTGACGCAGAGACCGCCCACGAACAGACGCTGGCCATGCTGGACCAGGCGCACAAACTGCGCCTGAGCACGCTGACCTGCCACAGCGCCGCGCGCAAGCCGGTGCAAGCCATGGGCCTGACCTTCCCCAACGCGGTGGGACTCGCCGCCGGGCTGGACAAGAATGGAGCGCATATCGACGCCTTGGCCGCGCTGGGTTTCGGCTTCATCGAAATCGGCACCGTCACCCCGCGGCCCCAGCCGGGCAATCCCAAGCCGCGGCTGTTCCGCCTGCCGGAGCACCAGGCCATCATCAACCGCATGGGCTTCAACAATCTGGGCGTGGACACCCTGCTGGACAATGTGCGCCGCTGCAAATTCCAGGGCGTGCTCGGCATCAATATCGGCAAGAACGCCGCCACCCCGATAGAAAACGCCGCCGACGACTACCTGGCCTGCCTGGACAAGGTCTACGCCTACGCCAGCTACGTCGCCGTCAACATTTCCTCGCCCAACACCAAGAACCTGCGCCAGTTGCAAGAGGGCGACGAACTAGGCCGCCTGTTGGCGCAATTGAAGCAGCGCCAGCAGGCGCTGGCCGACAAGCACGGCCGCCACGTGCCGCTGGCGCTGAAGATCGCGCCGGATCTGGACGACGATCAGATCATCGCCATCGCCCGCCTGCTGACCGAACACCGCATCGACGGCGTCATCGCCACCAACACCACGCTCTCTCGCGAGGCCGTGGCCGGCCATCCCTTGGCGGAGCAGGCCGGCGGCCTGTCCGGCGCGCCGGTCAAAGACCGTTCCACAACAGTTATTCGCAAATTAGCCAAGGAACTTGACGGCGCCCTGCCTATCATAGGAGTTGGCGGCATCCTGTCCGGGCGGGACGCCGTGGAAAAACTGGACGCCGGCGCCAGCCTGGTGCAAGTCTACAGCGGCCTGATCTACCGAGGCCCGGCGCTGGTGGCCGAGTGCGCGAATGCGATCGCAGCGCGCGCCAAACCCTGAACAACAGCACGCGCGGCCGCGCACGGGCCCTCCCTCAGGAAGCCCGGCGACAGGCCCGCGGCGACCATCCCGGGGCAAACCGGCTCGCTTATATAACATGGGACTCACTCATATGAACGCAAAACAACTGATTCGTCTTTCCGCCGTCGCGCTGCTGAGCGCCGGCGTGCTCACCGGCTGCGCCACCTCCGACTCCGCCGCCGTCTACTCCAAAGGCCAGATGCGCCAGGCGCAGACCGTGCAGCTGGGCACCGTGGTGTCGGTGCAGAACGTGAAAATGGAAGGCAGCAATAATGAGCTGCTGACTCTGGGCGGCGCCGCGCTGGGCGGCCTGGCCGGCAGCAATATCGGCGGCGGCAAGGGCCAGATCGCCGGCGGCATCGTAGGCGCGCTGGCCGGCGGCTTCGGCGCCCAGGCCGCTCAACGCGGCCTGAGCAAGAACGCGCTGGAAATCACCGTCAAGCTGGATGGTTCCGGCCGCATGATCTCCATCGTGCAGGAAGCCGACATTCCGTTCTCCGCCAACCAGCGCGTGCGCGTGCTGACCGGCGGCGGCAACGACCGCGTGGTGCCGTTCTAAGCATCCGCTCAAGGCCCGCCGTCGCACGTCTTCGACTCGCAGGCCTTGAACAGGCTCTGACGCGAACCGCGTCAGCAATGAAAAAGCCGGCGCTCGCGCCGGCTTTTTCATTGGGTGCCGCTCACTCGTCCCGCGGCCTGGACAGCTCCACCCAACGCCCGTCCATCAAGGCCTGCAGGGGCTGATACATCGCCTTGTAGGACATCTTCTGGCATTCGCGTATCCAATAGCCCAGATACAGGTGCGGCAGCCCCAGCCGCCGCGTCAGCTCCGCCTGCCACAACACATTGAACACGCCCAGGCTGGATTTGGCGTCTTCCGGATCGTAGAAGGTGTATACCGCGGACAGGCCGTCGGCCAGGCGGTCGATCAGGCTGACCATCTTCAATTCGCCGTCCAGGCGAAACTCCGCCAGCATGCTGTCCACCCCGCTTTTCAGAATGAACTCCGAATACTGCTGCGGATCGTCGTCCGACATGCCGCCGCCGGCGTGCCGCGACTGCTGATACCAGCGATACAGCGCATAGTGTTCGGCGTCGAACTCCAGCGGCAGCAGGCGCACCTGCATCGCCTCCAGCCGCCGCGCCACCTTGCGCTGAGTGCGGCTGGGCGCGAAGCGCTCCACCGGAATCCGCACCGGCACGCAAGCCTGGCAACTGTCGCAATACGGCCGATAGGTATACAGGCCGCTGCGGCGGAAGCCCAGCTTCACCAACTGGCTGTAAACCTCGCCATCGATCGCCTCCGCCGGGATCGCCACCTGCGAACGCGCCTGACGCCCGGCCAGATAACTACAGGGATAGGGCGCGGTGGCGTAGAAATGGATGGCCACTGTCGGGCCGGGATCACGATGGCTCATTGGTATACCGGTAGTTCCACATCGCGGCGGGCTGCGCCCGTCGGGCATTCTCTTTCAGAGTAGCAAGAAATGTCTGACGCGAAACCAACTTGGCGCCCAAGCTCTGCAAATGGCGGGTGTGCATCTGACAATCTATCATCGTCACCCCCTGCGTCCGCAAATGGCGCACCATGTGGATGAAGGCCAGCTTGGACGCGTTGCTGCGGCGGGAGAACATGGATTCGCCGTAGAACATCAAGCCCAGGCCGATGCCGTACAGACCACCGACCAGTTCGCCGTCCATCCAGGTCTCGAAAGAATGCGCGTAGCCCAGCCGGTGCAGACGGCAATAGGCGTCCACCATCTCCGGCACGATCCAGGTGCCCTGCTGCTGCGCCCTTGGTTCAGCGCAGGCCGACATCACTTCGCGGAAGGCGGTGTCCACGCGGATTTCGTAATGTTGATTGCGCAGCAGCTTGTCCATGGAACGGCTGACTTTGAGCTCGTCCGGACTCAGCACCATACGCGGCGCCGGCGACCACCACAGAATGGGCTCGCCTTCGGAAAACCAGGGGAAAATACCTTGGGAGTAAGCAGCCAGGATGCGCTGCGGGGACAAATCGCCTCCGGCGGCCAGCAAACCGTTGGGTTCGCGCAGAGCCAGCCGCACCGGAGGGAAGACCGGCTCAGGACCGAGCCAGGGAATCATGCCTTCTTGGCGTTAAGGCAGTCCGGGCACTCGCCGTACATGTACAGCGCGTGATCGACGATGCGGAAGCCATGCTGCTCGGCGATGCGGTCTTGCAAAGCCTCGATCTCCGGATCGAAGAACTCGACCACCTTGCCGCAGCTGACGCACACCATGTGATCGTGATGACCGCCCTGGTTCAGCTCGTACACCGCTTTGCCGGTTTCGAAATGGTGGCGCACCAGAATGCCCGCCTGCTCGAACTGCGTCAGCACGCGGTAAATGGTGGCAAGGCCGATGTCGATATTTTCCGCGAGCAGCTTGCGGTAGACATCTTCCGCCGACATGTGGCCGGCGTGCTCCTCCTCGAACAGATCGAGGATTTTCAAACGCGGGCCGGTGGCCTTGAGGCCGATATCTTTAAGGTGACTGGCTTTGCTCATCGTGATATAAAGTGGGTCGATTTCAGATCATGATAAAGCCTTTTCACGGCTTTGCCTAATTACCGCCTCATAACTTTTAGGTCACGGAGTATCATGCGCGCCCTGATTTTTGTCGCCGTCCTTGCCCTCTCCGGCTGCAGCTCAATGAACCCTCTGAACTGGCTCAGCCCGCACAAGATGGAAATCCAGCAGGGCAATTATGTCACAGAGGATGCCGTCGCCAAACTTAAACCGGGCATGACACGCTCGCAAGTGCGTTTCCTGTTGGGTTCTCCGCTACTGGCCGACGCGTTTCACGCCAATCGCTGGGATTACACCTATAGCGACATCAAGCAGGGCAAGCTGGATAAAAACAGCAACCGCCTGTTGACCATCCACTTCAACGGCGACGTGCTGGAGCGCGTGGAAGGCCAGGCGCAGCCGGCCGAACGCCCGCCGCTGACCGCCTCCGCGCCGGCCCAGGAAGCCAAGCCATGAGCGCCTCCCCGCTGAAACTGGTGGTGGTCGGCGCCGGCGGCCGCATGGGCAAGGCCCTGATTGAAGCGGCGCTGGCCGCGCCCGGCGTGGCTCTGCACGCCGCGGTGGACCGCCCCGGCTCAGAATTCATCGGCCAGGACGCCGGCCTGTTCATCGGCAAGCACACCGGCGTCAAGATAGGCGGCGACTTCCTCCAGGCGCTGGAAGGCGCCGACGCCGTCATCGACTTCACCCGCCCGGAAGGCACGCTGGAACACCTGGCCGCCTGCGCCGAGCGCGGCGTGCAGATGATCATCGGCACCACCGGCTTCGACGAGGCCGGCAAGGCGGCGATCCGCGCCGCCGGCGACCGGATCGGCATCGTGTTCGCCTCCAATTTCAGCGTTGGCGTCAACCTCACCTTCAAGCTGCTGGACATGGCGGCGCGAGTGCTGGACGACGGCTACGACATCGAAATCATCGAAGCCCACCACCGTCATAAAGTGGACGCGCCGTCCGGCACCGCGCTGCGCATGGGCGAAGTCATCGCCGACGCGCTGGGCCGCGACTTGAAAGAATGCGCGGTTTACGGCCGCGAAGGCGTGACCGGCGAGCGCGATCCGCACACCATAGGCTTCGCCACCGTGCGCGGCGGCGACGTGGTCGGCGACCACACCGCCTTGTTCGCCGCCATCGGCGAACGCGTGGAAATCAGCCACAAGGCCTCCAGCCGCGCCACCTTCGCCAACGGCGCGGTGCGCGCCGCGCGCTGGCTGGCCGGCAAACCGCGCGGCCTGTTCGATATGCAGGACGTGCTGGGCCTGCGCTAAGCGCCGGCGGGGAGCCTCCTCCCCGCCCCCCTTTCCATGCGCCTCTTCCCGCTGACCCTGGCCCTCGCGGCCGGCCTGACTCTCCTCTCTCTCGTCTCGCTGCTGCACGGCAGCGGCATGGACGCGTCGCGTTTGCTGGCCGGCCAGCCCTTGCCGGAACTGGAATGGCAATTGCTGTGGCAGCTGCGGCTGCCGCGCCTGCTGGCCAGCGCCAGCGCCGGCGCCTTGCTGGCCAGCGCCGGCGCAGCGGTGCAGGCGCGTTTCCGCAACCCGCTGGCCGAACCCGGCCTGATCGGCATCAACAGCGGCGCGGCGCTGGCCGCCGCCGCCGCGCTGAGCCTGGGCGCCGGCCTCTACGCGGTGTCCGCGTCCGCCTTCGCCGGCGGCCTGTTCTCCTTATTGCTGATCCGCCTGCTGGGCCAGACCCAACAAGGCGGCAGCCGGCTGATCCTCAGCGGTCTCGCCATCAGTTCCTTGCTGGGCAGCCTGCTGACCCTGCTGATCACCACCCTGCCCGACGGCTCCTTGCGCGTGGTGATTTTCTGGCTGATGGGCAGCTTCGCCAGCGTGGACTGGCCGCAAACCGTCTTGCTGTGCGCGGCCGCGCCGCTGGTCTGGCTGGCGCTGCACCGGCAATGGCGCTTTCTCAACGCGCTGCAATTGGGCGAAACCGCCGCCTTTCACCTGGGCTTTGAAGTGCGTCGCCGCGAATGGCAGGTGGTGATCCTGGCGGCCCTGGCCGCCGGCCTGGTGGTGTCCGCCTGCGGCATGATCGGTTTCATCGGCCTGATGGGCCCGCACCTGGCGCGCCAACTGGTGGGCGGCAACGCGCGCCGGCTGCTGTGGATCGCGCCCATGCTGGGCGCGCTGCTGGCCATCGCCTCGGACTGGCTGGCGCGCAGCCTGCTGGCGCCCAGCGAGCTGCCGGTGGGCGTGATCACCAGCCTGATAGGCGCGCCCTTCTTCCTGTGGCTGCTGCGGCAAAGCGCGGAAAAGGACGCCCATGCTTGAAGCGCGCGCCCTCAGCCTTTCCCGCCAGGGCCGCCTCTTGGTGGAGGCGGTGTCCCTGCGCGTGGCGCCGGGCGAACTCAATATCGTGCTAGGCCCCAACGGGGCCGGCAAAAGCAGCTTGCTGGGCATGCTGGCCGGTATGCACCCGCCCAGCGCCGGCGAGGCGTGGATGGCCGGACGGCCGCTGCGCGGCCAATCCGCCGCGCAACTGGCGCGCCAGCGCGCGGTGGTGGAGCAAAATCCGCTGACGCCGGCCGGCTGGAGCACGATGGAGCTGATCCAGTCCGGCGCCTATCTGCTGGGCGACGCCGGCGAGGCCTGCCGCCAGGCGATGGAGCTCACCTGCACCGCGGAGCTGGCGCGACGCCAGGCGCGCACCCTGTCCGGCGGCGAACAGCAACGCGTCCACCTGGCGCGCGCGCTGTGCCAGTTGCTGGCCTCTGCGGACGCGGAACGCTATCTATTGCTGGACGAACCCACCGCCGCGCTGGACTTCGCCATGGCCGACGCGCTGCTGGCGCAGGTGGCCCGCATCTGCCGCGAGCTGAACATCGGCGCGCTGGCCGTGGTGCACGATCTGAACCTGGCGCTGCGCCACGCCGACAATGTGCTGCTGCTGAACGAAGGACGCGCCGCCGGCTTCGGGCCCACGCCCGAAATCATGCGGCGGGAAACCTTGGAAGCGGTTTACGGCGTACGGCTGGCGGAGCTGAGCAGCCGGGAGCACGCCTTGCGCGCCTTCGTGCCCTTGCCCCACCCGCACCAAGAGTAAACGCTCAGCGGTGCGAGGCCTGCTTGCACTCGCTGAGAAAACGCGCGCGGTCCGCCTCGCCCACTTCTCCGGCGAAGCCCTGGGTGATCACCGCCTCCGCGCCGCGCCGGTTTTCCCCCAGTTGCAAACACATCTGCTTGGCCTGGATCACACAGGCCGCGCCCTTGGCCATGCCGTGCCGCACCAGCGCGTCCGCCACTTCCTGGCAAATCCATTCCTGGTAATTCAAGCGGTGCGAGATCACGTCGATCAGCCGCGCGATGCGGCCGAAGCCGTGCAGCCGTCCGCCCGGAATGTAGGCAACGTGGGCAATGCCTTCGAAGGGCACCAGATGGTGCGGACACAGGCTGTGGATGGAGATATTGCTGATGATGACCATCTCGCGGGAATCGTCTTCAAAACCGCAGCCCAGCACCTCGCTCGGATCGGCGGCGTAGCCGTCCAGCAAGCGGTCGCGCCAAAACGCGCCGACACGTTCCGCGGTCCTGCCCAGATGCGGATCGCCTTGCGGCTGAAAGCCGCAGGCGGTCAGCAAATCGGTCACCGCGCGCTCAAACGCCTCCTTGTCGAAGGGCCGCAAGCGTTCCACGCCCACCTTGGGCGCGCGCTCCGGCGCTGGATGATCGCAATGCTGGTGGTCCATATCGTCTCCCTTGTGAGCGCTGGTTCAAAGTCCGCCGCGCGCCGGCGAGGCAGAGCGCGGCCGGGGCCGCCTCGCGTGAAGCGAAACAGGCTTTGCGGCGGCGACGCGCAATCGAAATAGGAATTCGAGAGCGGCCCGGAGGGAAAGTTGCATCCGCCGGCGGCATGAAAAACCCGGGGGCGACGACCGCCGGCCCCGGGTTTTCGACTATATCACAGGCCGCCGCGGCTACACGCGCGCGCCATCCAGGTTGGATTTCATCTCGTAGCTCTGCTTGACGTCGCCATTGCCGTCCACGCTTTCCAGCCTCACGTCGAAGCCCCACAGCCGGCACACGTGCTTGAGCACCTCATTGGCGCTGTTGTCGTCCAGCGGCCGCCGGTTGTGCATGGTGTGGCGCAGCACCAGGCTGCGGTCGCCGCGCACATTGACCGACCACACTTGGATATTGGGCTCGCGCGAACCCAGGTTGTACTGCTCGGCCAGCTTGCCGCGGATGTCCCGGTAGCCCATATCGTCGTGGATGGCGGACACTTCCAGCTTGTCGTCGTGGTCGTCGTCGCGAATCGAGAACAGACGGAAATCGCGAATCAGCTTGGGCGACAGATACTGCGAGATAAAGCTCTCGTCCTTGAAGTTCTTCATCGCGAACTCCAGGGACTCCCGCCACGGCGTGCCGGCCAGGTCCGGGAACCAGGCGCGGTCCTCGTCGGTGGGGGCTTCGCAAATGCGCTTGATGTCCTGATACATGGAGAAGCCCAGCGCATACGGGTTGATGCCGTTGTACCAACGCGCCGTCACCGGCGGCTGGTACACCACATTGGTGTGGCTCTGCAAAAACTCCATCATGAAGCCGTCGGTGACCATGCCCTTGTCGTACAGGCGATTGAGGATGGTGTAGTGCCAGAACGTGGCCCAGCCCTCGTTCATCACCTGGGTCTGCCGCTGCGGGTAGAAATACTGCGCCACCTTGCGCACGATGCGCACCACCTCGCGCTGCCAAGGCTCCAGCAGCGGCGCGGATTTCTCGATGAAATACAGCAGGTTTTCCTGCGGCTCCGGCGGAAAACGCGGCGGCGCCTTGTCGCTGCCGTCCTTGTCGCGCTTGGGAATGGTGCGCCACAGGTCGTTGACCTGGGTTTGCAGGTATTGCTCGCGCTCTTCCTGACGCGCCTGCTCCTTGGCCAGCGACAGCTTCTGCGGCCGCTTGTAGCGGTCCACGCCGTAATTCATCAGCGCGTGGCAGCTGTCCAGCAAGTCCTCCACCGCGTCTATGCCGTAGCGCTCCTCGCACTTGGTGATATAGCTCTTGGCGAACACCAGATAGTCGATGATGGCCGAGGCGTCGGTCCAGGCGCGGAACAGGTAGTTGCCCTTGAAAAAGCTGTTGTGGCCGTAAGCGGCGTGGGCGATCACCAGCGCCTGCATCGTCATGGAGTTTTCCTCCATCAGATAGGCGATGCAGGGGTTGGAGTTGATCACAATCTCATAGGCCAGCCCCATCTGGCCGCGCTTATAGCTCTTTTCGGTGGCGACGAAATGCTTGCCGTAGCTCCAGTGATGGTAGTTGACCGGCATGCCCACCGAGGCGTAGGCGTCCATCATCTGCTCGGCGGTGATGACTTCCAGCTGGTTGGGATAGACATCCAGCTTGAACTCATCCACCGCGATGGTGCGTATCTGCCGGTCGTACTCGTCGACCAGGTCGAAGGTCCATTCGGACCCGGTAGAAATCGGTGTCATGTTGCTCCCCCCTTGGCAAGACCGCTCAGAACCTGTTTACGATCTGCTGCGCGTCGGCGATACGGCGTCGAAACCGAGCTCAAAATGCTCATGTACCACGCGTACATTCCGCTTTTTCGCTCGTTTCCGCCTTGTCTCGCGAGATCATAAACACGTTCTCAGGCGGTGGCGGCGCGGCCATTGGCCGGCTGGCGCTTGAACAGTTCCCGGAAGACCGGGTAGATGTCGGAAGCCGAACGAATTTTCTGCATGGCGAACTGGCGGTTGCGTTCCTGCACCTTCAAGTATTCGTACCAGAGGTTTTGCGGCTCTCCTTCGGTGATCTCGATGTAGGCGAAGTACTGGCAGTAAGGCAGCAGGTCCTCCTCCATGATGCGGCCGCAGTTGGCGGAATCGCTGTCCCAGTTGTCGCCGTCGGACGCCTGGGCGGCGTAGATATTCCATTCGCTGCCGGCGTAGCGTTTCTTGACGATCTCCGCCATCAGATTGAGCGCCGAGGACACCACGGTGCCGCCGGATTCGCGCGAGTGGAAGAAATCCTCCTCGCTCACCTCCACCGCACTGGTGTGGTGGCGGATGAACACCACCTCGATCTTCTCGTAATTGCGCTGCAGGAACAGGTACAGCAGGATGAAGAAGCGCTTGGCCATGTCCTTTTTCTGCTCATCCATGGAGCCGGACACGTCCATGATGCAGAACATCACCGCCTGACTGGTGGGCTTGGGCTGCTTGACCCGGTTGTTGTAGCGCAGGTCGAACGGGTCTATCCACGGAATGCTGGCGATGCGTTCGCGCAGCCGGTGAATGCTTTGCCGTTTTTCGCGGATTTCCGAGGTGTTGTCCTCGTCATCCTCCATCAGGGTGTCGAGTTCCTCCTCCGCGTCGCCCAGCGTGGCCATGGTGGGCGCGGCCATCGCCACCCGCCGCGCCAGCGCGCCGCGCAGCGAACGCACGATATTGATGTTGGCCGGCGTGCCGTCGTTGGTGTAACCGGCGCGCACCGTCTTCATCTCCTCAATGCCCATCAGCTGGGTCTTGATCAGATTGGGCAGGGCCAAGTCGTCGAAGAACACGTTCATGAACTCTTCGCGCGACAGCTGGAACACGAAATCGTCCTCGCCCTCGCCGTCCTGGCTGGCCTTGCTGCCGCCTCCGCCCCCGCCGCCCTGCGGCCGCGGCAGGCGGTCGCCCTTGACGAACTCCTCATTGCCCGGGTGCACGTTTTCCGTCATGCCGCCCTTGCCGTGATGAAACACGGGTTCGGAAATATCCTTTACCGGAATCGAGACCTTCTCCCCGCTCTCGATATCGGTAATGCTGCGCCCCTTGACCGCCTTGGCGACGGCCTCCTTGATTTGGGCCTTGAAACGGCGCAGAAACCGTTCGCGGTTGACCGCGGACTTGTTCTTGCCGTTGAGGCGCCGATCGATGATGTGGGACATAAGCACCTCGCTTTGCCTGTGCCGGCGGCGGCCGCCCGCGGGCGGCCATCGCCTGGCTTGCTGTTGTTATATTCTTCACCGCCCGGCGGCGACAGCGGCCGCGCGGGCGATTTCCGGCGCCGCCCCAGGCGGCGCCGGATCAGCGACGGCTTACGAGGACTTGCGCACTCGTAGATACCATTCGCACAACAGACGCACTTGCTTGGCGGTGTAGCCTTTTTCCACCATGCGGTTGACGAAGTCCTCGTGCTTCTTCGCATCCTCGGCGCTGGCCTTGGCGTTGAAGGAGATCACCGGCAACAGCTCCTCGGTGTTGGAGAACATCTTCTTCTCTATGACCGTGCGCAGCTTCTCGTAGCTGGTCCAGGTGGGATTCTTGCCGCCGTTGTTGGCCCGCGCCCGCAACACGAAGTTGACGATCTCGTTGCGGAAGTCTTTGGGGTTGGAAATCCCGGCCGGCTTCTCTATCTTCTCCAGCTCCGCGTTCAAGGAGGTTCGGTCGAAGATCTCGCCGGTGTCCTGATCGCGGTACTCCTGATCCTGAATCCAGAAGTCCGCGAAGCTGACGTAGCGGTCGAAGATGTTCTGGCCGTATTCGGAGTAGCTTTCCAGATAAGCGGTTTGAATCTCCTTGCCGATGAACTCCACGTACTTGGGCGCCAGGTATTCCTTCAGGAAGGTCAGATACTTCTGCTCGATTTCCGCCGGGAACTGCTCGCGCTCAACCTGCTGCTCGATCACGTACAGCAAGTGCACCGGGTTGGCCGCCACTTCGCTGTGATCGAAGTTGAACACCTTGGACAAAATCTTGTAGGCGAAGCGCGTGGACAAGCCGCTCATGCCCTCGTCCACCCCGCGTAATCGCGGTATTCCTGGATGGATTTGGCCTTGGGATCCGTATCCTTCAGATTGTCCCCGTCGTACACCTGCATCTTGCTGAACAGGCTGGAGTTTTCCGGCTCTTTCAGCCGCGACAACACCGCGAACTGCGACATCATCTTCAGCGTACCCGGCGCGCACGGCGCGCGGCCCAGCGAAGAGTTGCGGATCAGCTTGTCGTAGATCTTGATCTCGTCGGACACGCGCAGGCAATACGGCACCTTGACAATGTAGATCCGATCCAGGAAAGCCTCGTTGTTCTTGTTGTTGCGGAACTGCTTCCACTCGGATTCGTTGGAGTGGGCCAGGATCACGCCTTCAAACGGAATCGCGCCAAAGCCCTCGGTGCCCTTGAAGTTGCCTTCCTGGGTGGCCGTCAGCAGCGGGTGCAAGACCTTGATCGGCGCCTTGAACATCTCCACGAATTCCAGCAAGCCCTGGTTGGCCAGGCACAAGCCGCCGGAGTAGCTGTAAGCGTCCGGGTCGTCCTGCGCGTATTTCTCCAGCTTGCGGATATCCACCTTGCCCACCAGCGACGAAATATCCTGATTGTTCTCGTCGCCCGGCTCGGTCTTGGCCACCGCGATCTGCTTGAGCACGGACGGGTAGCGCTTGACCACGCGGAACTGGCCGATGTCGCCGTTGAACTCATGCAGCCGCTTCACCGCCCACGGGCTGGGGATGCTCTTCAGATAACGGCGCGGGATGCCGTATTCCTCTTCCAGCAGCGCCCCGTCTTCGTCGTAGTTGAACAGCGCCAGCGGAGACTCGTTGACCGGGCTGCCTTTCAGGCAATAGAACGGCACCAGCTCCATCAGCTCTTTCAGCTTCTCGGCGATAGACGATTTGCCGCCGCCCACCGGGCCCAGCAAATAGAGGATCTGCTTCTTCTCTTCCAGGCCTTGCGCGGCGTGGCGGAAGTAGGACACCACCTGTTCGATCACCTCCTCGGTGCCATAAAAATCACGGAACGCGGGATAGACCTTGATGACTTTGTTGGAAAAGATGCGGGACAGACGCGAATCGTGCCGAGTGTCCACCAGCTCCGGCTCGCCTATGGCGGCCAGCATGCGCTCTGCGGCGGTGGCGTAAGCGCCGGGGTCTTTCTTGCAGAGCTCCAGGTACTCCTGGATGGTGTACTCCTCCTCACGAGTCTTGTCGTAACGAGCAGCGTAGTGACTGAAGATATCCGGGTGCATGGCTCTCTCCTGGCAGGTAGCAGAGGCGCAAACGATATGCACGCGGCATCCGCTGCTCCCCTTGCTGAATTAGAGTATTCACATTGTTTCCGGCTTTCTTTTTCTGGGTATAGCATAACGCACAGCCTGGCAGGGCAAAACCGCGCCTGCACACAAAATATGAGATCGTGAGCCAGATTCAATACAAGTATTTGAAATGGATGGTGAATTCCGCCAGCTTTTTTTTGTAACGGAAGACGAGCGGCGTGTAAGCGGGAGTAAACGGAAATCGGCCCTAAAAAAACGCTTTGAGAATCAAACGTTTCCATCGCGGCGATTGAAACATTCACGCCGCGCAGCGCGGCGGAAAAAGAGAAGGGAATATAAAGAATGCGCCGCGTCCGCGCGGACTGCGGCGCTCAGCCTTTGCGCTGCACAATGCGCACGCCGATTTCATAGATGCGGCCGCGCTGCACCTCGTTGCAGCGCTTCACCTCCACCACCGCCTCCAAGGGCTTGCCCGGCATGCCGCCCACGCCCGGGGCCAGCACGATCACGGACAGGCGCTCGCCGAACTGCGGCACAAAGGACGAGCGCAAGGCCATGCCGTCCACCGACAGATCCACGCACTCGCCGTAATGGGTTTCGCCGCTGATCAAAGAACGGATGCGAGCCTTGCAGCCCATGCTGATGCGGCGCCCGCGCCGTCGATCCCGGTAAGGATCAAACGGCGACACCCGGCATCCTCCCGGCCTGGTGCGCCGCCAGCCAGTGCAGGCCCACGATGGACTTGCTGTCGCAGATCGCCCCGCTCAGCGTCATCTCCATCGCCTGGGCCAGCGGCACTGTCAGCACCTCCAGGAATTCGCCCTCGTCCAGCCGGCTGCCCTGCTGGCTCAGCCCTTCCGCCAGGTAATAACTGATGCGCTCGTTGGAATAGCCAATGCACGGATAAGCGGTGCCCAGATACGTCCAGCGCTCCGCCGCGTAGCCGGTTTCCTCCAACAGCTCCCGCCTTGCGGTGGCCGCCGGGTCCTCGTCCGGGTCTATCTTGCCGGCGGGAATCTCCACGAACTCGCGGCCGGTCGGGTAACGGTACTGGCGCTCCAGCACCAGCTTGCCGTCCGGCGTCAGCGCCAGCACCGCCACCGCGCCGGGGTGCAGAATGTATTCGCGCGTGGACGCCGCGCCGTCCGGCAGCGCCACCTCGTCTTTATGAACCTTGAGAAAACCGCCCTGATACACCAGCTCCGTCGACAACTGCTTTTCAACCAGATCCACAATCACCCCTTAAAGTGTTCTGCAATGCCTGCTTTTCCAGGCGCTGATCACCGCCCAGCGCCACAGCAGCCGCGTCAACGCGTAGCCGATCACGGCAAAGGTCAGGCCCAGCGCCGGCAATCCCACCAGCAAGGGCCAGCCCAGCTCCGCCAGCCAATTCAGGCAGGCGTGCCACCAATCCGGCAAGCTCATCCGGTCCCAATTGGGCGGCGGCGTCATTGTACCCGCAGCCGGATTGCCCAGTAAAAGCTTGCCATAAGCATAAGCCAGAAAGTACAGCGGCAATACGGTCAAAGGGTTAGTGTACAGCGTGAACAACACCGCCACCGGCAGATTCACCCGCATCAGCAAAGCCAGCGCCACCGCCGTCACCTTTTGCGTGGGGCCGGGCATCAGGCCGGCGAACAAACCCACCCCCACCCCCATCGCCACCTTGCGGCGGTTCAGCGACCAATACGCCGGCCGGTCCAGGTAAGGCGCCAGCCGGCGCAAGCCGGGCTTCTGAAACCAATGGTGCCGGTAGGCAACCCATTTGCGTACCTTGCGTCTAAACCAAGTCATCTGGAATTTTTTGATCCTTGTGCGCGCGCGTTGCCGTTAAACCACACTCGGCGACGGGTAAAACGCGAAAAGCTTGTCAAAGCCACGTCGATAATTTAAACAAGCGTTTGAATTATTCGCCCAAGCGCAGGGCGAACCCAAACACGACAGACCTGGGCCGGATCGTCCAGGCCGCGCAAACCAACAGGAGAGACCCATGCCTGCATACCAAGCCCCGCTGCGGGATTTCGATTTCGTGCTCCACGAGCTGATCAAGGTACAGGACATCATCCCCACCCTGCCCGGCTACGAAGAAGCCACCCAGGACATTTTCCGCTCTTATCTGGAGGCCGCCGCCCAGTTCTGTGAAAGCGAACTGGCGCCGCTGAACCGCCAGGGCGACGAAGAAGGCTGTCACTACGACAGCACCACCAAATCTGTCACCACCCCGCCCGGCTTCAAGGAAGCCTACCAGCAATACTGTGAACTGGGCTTCCCGGCGCTGGACTGCGACCCAGCCTACGGCGGCCAGGGCATGCCCAAGGCGCTGGGCTTCCCCATCATGGAAATGCAGTGCTCCAGCAACGTGGCCTGGTCCATGTACCCCGGCCTGTCCCACGGCGCGTATTCTGCCATTCATGCCCACGGAACCGAAGCGCAAAAAGCGGCCTACCTGCCCAAACTGGTGGACGGCAGCTGGACCGGCACCATGTGCCTGACCGAACCGCACTGCGGCACCGACCTGGGCCTGCTCAAAACCCGCGCCGAACCCAACGGCGACGGCAGCTACAGCATTACCGGCACCAAGATTTTCATCTCCGCCGGTGAACATGATATGTCCGACAACATCATCCACCTGGTGCTGGCCCGCCTGCCGGACTCGCCCAAGGACGTGAAAGGCATCTCCCTGTTCATCGTGCCCAAATTCCATGACGACGGCAGCCGCAACCCCGTGGCCTGCGGCAGCCTGGAACACAAGATGGGCATCAAGGCCAACGCCACCGCGGTGATCAACCTGGACGGCGCCAAGGGCTATTTGATTGGCGAAGTCAACAAAGGCCTGTCCTGCATGTTCACCATGATGAACGCCGCCCGCCTGGGCTGCGGCATGCAAGGCCTGGGCATAGGCGAAGCCTCCTTCCAGGGCGCGCTGGCCTATGCGCGCGAACGCCTGCAAATGCGCTCGCTCTCCGGCGACAAATGCCCGGACAAGCCGGCGGACCCCATCATCGTCCACCCGGACGTGCGCCGCATGCTGCTCACCCAGAAAGCCTACACCGAGGCCGGCCGCGCGCTGACCAGCTTGCTGGCGCTGCAACTGGACATTGAAGACAAACACCCGGACGCCGACGCCCGCCAGGACGCCGCCGACCTCGTGGCCCTGCTCACCCCGGTGGCCAAAGCCTTCATGACCGACAACGGCTACGAAGCCGCCAACCTGGGCATGCAAGTGTTCGGCGGCCACGGCTACATCCGCGAATGGGGCATGGAACAACTGGTGCGCGACTGCCGCATCTCCCAAATCTACGAAGGCACCAACGGCATCCAGGCCATCGACCTGCTGGGCCGCAAAGTGCTGATGGACCAGGGCCAGAAGCTGCGCAAGTTCACCAAGCAAATCCACAAGTTCTGCCAGGCCAATGAAGGCAACGACAAGCTGGCCGACTACGTGGCCCCGCTGTCCAAGCTGTTGAAAGACGTGGGCGAAGTGACCATGGGCATCGGCATGGCCGGCATGCAGAACCGCGACGAAGCCGGCGCGGCCGCCACCGACTACCTGCGCCTGATCGGCCACCTCAGCTACGCCTGGCTGTGGGCGCGGATGGCGGAAGTGGCTCATTCCAAGCTGGGCGGCGGCGAAGACGGCTTCTACCAGGCCAAGATCCTGACCGGCCGCTTCTATATGAGCAAGCTGTTCCCGGAAGTACACAGCCTGTTGGCCAAGCTCAAGGCCGGCGCCAAGCCGTTGATGGAG
Source organism: Chromobacterium sp. Beijing (assembly GCF_021496765.1). NCBI lineage: Bacteria > Pseudomonadati > Pseudomonadota > Betaproteobacteria > Neisseriales > Chromobacteriaceae > Chromobacterium > Chromobacterium sp. Beijing. The sequence continues at coordinate 404,521 of NZ_CP053750.1, read as the reverse complement.
TTGCAGGACGAGCACTTCGCGTTCTAAGAACCTGTTCAATGTCTGCTGCGCTTCAGCGATACGACGTTGAAAACAAGCTCAAAATGCTCATGTACCACTTGTACACTCCGCTTTTTCGCTCGTTTTCGCCTTGTCTCGCCCTTGCTCGCGAGACTTTGAACAGGCTCTAAGCCACTTACGATAGTGAAACGGAAACGGCTCCTCGGGGCCGTTTTTCTTTTACCGCCGCCCGTCCCTCACCCAGCCTGGGCTTGAGCCATCACGATAGCGATTCATAAAAAACGAATACAAAGCTAATTATATTTCACTTTTAACGAACAACTGGGCTTCGTAAAATGGCCTCCATGGATACACCGCGCCAACGGCAGCGGAACATTCGCATTCATTCACCCTAATACCAGAGGCCCCACATGATTACCCTGAACGTATTCTTCAACGTCAAAGCCGAAAGCCAACAAGACTTCCTCACCCTGCTCAACACCATGGTGCGGGAATCCAATAAGGAGGCCGGCTGCAACTACTACCAGCTCTGGCAGCAAGCCGGCGAGCCGCTGCGCTACGCGCTGATCGAACTGTGGGACAGCAAGGAGCGCCTGGCCGAACACCAGAAAACACCGCACTGGATCGCCTTCAACGACCGCGTCAACGACTATCTGGACGGACAGTACGACGAGCACCATTACTCCGAACTCGCGCGCTAAGAACCTGTTTACGATCTGCTGCGCGTCGTGAAGTCTTGCACGGTGAGTACAAGCTCAAAATGCTCATGTGCCACTTGTACATTCCGCTGTCTCAGCGGTTTCCGCCTTGTCTCGCTCTTGCGCGCGAGATTTTGAACAGGCTCTAATAACACAGCACAAAACCAAACGGCCCCGAAGGGCCGTTTTTGCATGGTCAACGCACTCAGCGCTGACGACCCCGGCCGCGCTTCTTGCGCCGCTGTTGCTGTTGCGTCTCAGCCAACTGCTCCAGGCACAGATAAAGCTGCTGTACCGCCTCCACATGCTGGGCCAGATCCACCCGCTCCACCGCCAGATTCAGCAGCATCTCCAGATAATTGAAGAAGCCCTTGCACAGGCCGATGCGGTAACTCTTATCGGCAAAATCCATATCGCTGGCAATGCGGAACAACAGCCCACGCGCCGCATGCTGACGGTTGGTCTTCAACAACTGCGCCATGTGCGCCGCGTACTGGCGGCCAATCGCGCAAGCCTCGAAATAATCCTGGGGCTCCGCCGGCTGCCAGTAATGCGGATAGGTGCGGCCCGGCACGCGACGGACAAACGGCAGACGGAGGTCTTTGGCTTCGCTGGAGGGGAAACGGTAGCGGGAACGGCGGGGGTTGGGGAAGTCGGCAAGGTCAAACAAGGAAACAGGAATCGGAGAGAGCTTCTTTGACATGACATTTCTCCTGCAGTCTGTGGAAGTACCGCCACCCCCTTCTCACGGGGGAAGGCAGACCGAACAGAGCGTGAGAAACCAGCGACTGCGAGCTGGCCAACCAGAAGGTTACCCCATCCGGTCCGCCATACAGACGCAACAGGACGCGCGAAATGCACGGATAGTCGCATTTCGCCCGCAGTCGATAAAACAAGGATGGGTTCTCACGCCCAGTGCCGGGATAGAACGGCACGGGGAGATTGTTGCTGAGGGAGGCACGGGGGTCAAGCCTTCAAGTCGGTCTCTCATTAATACATGTACCACCCGCATAATGAGAAAAACAGTTAAGACCCCCTTCACAAACCAACTATTCTTTAGACTTTGGACACAACCGATATCAATCAAAACAAAACGATCATCTTATCATCTAGCTTTTTAGTAACACTCATGAGAAGAGAATTTACACTATAAGGTATGCCTGCATAAAAAAACACAGCCCTCTCCACCATCTTGCAAAAACATATCAAATGATATAACTTATACACAAGTAAAAAATCAACACACCATCCAATCAAAACAAAAAACAATCACTTTCACACTGGAAAAAAATGACTGATTTATATGGATTTGGATTTGGAGGGTACAAAAGCTTTATCAAAACAGAAAAGCTTTATCCATTAAAAAAAATTAACTTTATTATCGGAAAAAACAATTCCGGAAAATCAAATATCATTGATTTTTTACACAAACACCACAATCACTGCATAGACGCTCTAAAAACATCAGGCCACTTTGTTAATGTGAATTCAAATTTTGAGCTATCCTCACTTGAGAAGCCAATCAATATCAATTGTAACTTTTCCTTTTCATACTGCTACCCACTGCAAGACTACGAAGATTCAATATTTCAAAGACACGAAGGCATAGCAAAACATGGCTCAAGCGCAATATTTAAAAACTTCTATCGTCAAGTATTTGAAATAATTGACCAACACATATGGGTAACATACTCAGCAACCCACTTAGATAACCAAACAAAACCTTGCAACATAAAACCTTATAACTCCAACATATGTAGTTCACAGGAGCTCAAAAGGCTTTGGGTAAGTATTACAAGAGCGGGAGGCGGGGACCTACAAAATCATTGGTTTCCTCAAACAGTCGCAGCGTTAACCCCGCCCCTACCAAATAAGAAAAACATAATTTACATACCTGCCATTCGACAAATAGGCGCAGAAGGAACTGACTTTAACGACTACAGTGGCAATGGAATTATAAATCGACTTTCAAAGCTTCAAAACCCTAGAATTGAAAACAGATCAGACAGAGAAATTTTCAACAAAATAAACAAATTTACTCAAGAAGTTTTAGAGAACAGAAGTGCCAAAATAGAAATACCACACGACAACTCCATGATTTTAGTAGACATGGACAACAAAATTTTACCATTAAGCTCTCTTGGCACTGGCGTACATGAGGTTATTATTCTCGCAATTGCAGCAACCATTGAGTCCAACTCAATAATATGCATTGAGGAACCAGAGCTTCACCTACACCCGCACCTACAAAAGAAATTAATTTCTTACCTCTCAACAAACACAAAAAACCAATATATATTCACCACTCACTCTGCACACTTACTCGACTCTACTGACTCGCAAATATTTCACATTAGGAATAATGGGGAAACATCCTCGCTGGAGTCAATAGCATCAACAAAGAAAAAATCCGAGATCTGTGCAGAATTAGGCTACAAAGCCTCCGACATACTTCAAACCAACTGTATTATTTGGGTAGAGGGTCCCTCTGACCGAACATATATAAAACATTGGATATCGATTCACAACCCCAACCTTGTTGAGGGAACACAATACTCCATCATGTTTTACGGTGGAAGACTTGCAAGTCACCTCAGTGGCGAAGACAACGACGAATCAGAAAAGCTAGCAAAAGACTTAATCTCACTTAGATCCATGAATCGCAATGCAGCCATTGTAATTGATAGCGACAAGTCCTCTGCTCACAAACATCTTAACCAAACAAAAAAGAGGCTCAAAACAGAGTTCGAAAATGGATCAGGCCTCACCTGGATTACAGATGGAAGAGAGATTGAAAATTATTTAAATTACGACAGATTAATTACAACAATAAAAAAGAACCATCCGAGCGCCAAGAATTTTGCAAAGAACAGCAAATGGGAAAACTTACTAAACTACAAAAACAACAAGAATATAATCAGGACTGCTTTAAAACAAGAAATTGCACTACAATACATTAGTGACTATCCAAACGAACCATTTAGCCCTGAATTAAAAACCCAAATAGTAGCGCTGTGCCAATTCATTGAAAACTGCAATAGATAAGAAAAACATCTATTTTCAAAACATCCCCTTGAACCCCCATTCCAGCCACAGCCTCACAAACACAACAGCCTCTCAAACGAGAGGCTGTTTCCTATTCAAACACCGCTTAGACCGGTTTCAGCTCCTGCAACGCTTCCAGATGCTCTCAGCCACCCACAGCACGGTTTGCACCGCGCCGGAGGCCGCGCACCAGCCTTGTTCCCACTCTTGCAGCGCGCGTTTGCTGCCATCCAGCAACGCCACAAACTCCGCCTGGATCATGTATGTATCTTGCGACTCTATCTGCGCGACAGATATAGAGGAGATTGCTTCTCCGCCGAAATGGACGTTACCCATGAGTATTTTAAAGGTTTACTTATCGGCCATGAACGAACGTCGGGGAAATAGCGCTAGAGCAGCCAGCCGTAGACAAGTGCTGCTAACAGGATGACAGCCGAGAGTACGCCAGGCACAGTCCATACGTCATTGGGCTGTGTCACGTATGGCTACCATATATGCTCGTAGATATTCCATTGGGCCTTCCGATCACCTATATTGGCTAGGCTTCTTGGGCTCCGTTATCCAGGATATACTGCACTCTGTTATTATTATACAACTGTAGTGCCATCTATTTAAGTTAGACCCAAAGGAGCCGGCCATGCCTGAGAAAAAATGGAAGACATACGAAGAAGTAGCCACGTACCTGCTCAATCAGTTCGCTGAGCATTTCGGGCTCGGCAGATTTGAGGGAAAGCAACTGGTAGCTGGCGACAGCGGAACCAAATGGGAAATAGATGCCAAGGGGTTTGCAACTGACAGAAGTCACTTCATCGTCGTTGAGTGCAAACGCCATACAAAGGCTGGTATCAGTCAAGCAATCACGGCGGCTTTGGCATGGAACATTCAAGACCTTGGGGCGTCAGGGGGAATCCTTGTGTCACCGATTGGGCTTCAAGAGGGAGCAAAGAAGGTTGCCGCGAAATCTGATATCATCGAGGTCGTTTTGAATCAGAATTCAACAACATCGGACTACGTATTAAAGTTTCTGAATCGCGTTTGCTTTGGCTTCTCCGCAAACGTGAAAATCACAGATAGCCTGAAAATCGAGGTCATGGACCAAGGTGAAAACGTCATTGCAGCAAGAGGGATTTGAGTCTAATCCTGCCGTCCACCAGACGCTGCACAACAAAGCTGGGCAGCGCCAGTTAGCTCTACGTTAGGTATCCTCAGACACATGCAACTCGTCTACTCACTAAAGAATGAACTTGCCTCAGACTCCGGACAGGTTGCGACTGCTCAAGCACTCACTCTCGATCTTTCACGCCCGTTTGGCCTTAAAGGAACCTTTGGCCTTTTTGGATCTGATGAATGGTGGCAAAGCATTGAGGCTGGCAGGCTTCAGAAAACAGAACTAGAGGGAGTCATAACCTTGCTAGGCCGCGTGGGGATGCATAACGAATCACCAGCATTTAATGCGCACCTAGATAATGGTGATCACTACACGTACGACACTGTGGCTGACACAAAGAAAGGTGTCAAAAAGTATATCGTTGGAAAGCGCATAAAGATTGTACTCGTCCGAGACCCTTTGAAGAGCCCTCCACCTCTCGCGGAACGCACTCCGAAATTGTTATTGAGATATGGGTAGATGAGTGATAGGTCCAACACCTAACTATTCCGCCGACAGGAGCCATCCACAAACTACACTTGTGGGCTCCCTTCTCCGCTACAGCGCCCCCTCTCGTCAAACTTAAATGTCAGCAAACTGAATTACGGCGGTCATTCATCTTTCCTCTTTGCTACGCCCATGAACGACAGGAACTGGCCGATCACGGTCAGCAACATAATTGCCCACTTAGGCTAAGAAGGTAGCAACGCCCCCTATTCGAAGGGCTTTCTCAAAGCAAAGCAAGAAGACATTGTCGGCCTAGCCACCAACTGACTTTGAGGACTTCATATTTTCTGACTCCAACACCCATCCTTTTTTGTCACCACACACCACCTCTGTGTATGCATCAACTTTGCCGAATAAGGTCTTACCAACCAGGCAGGATGTACCGGCTTGAATCGTGAAGGCCGGCTTGTCTCTTGCATCGTTTACAGCCGCGTAAGCGAAGGTGTCACGGCTTGCGATAGCCTCCACCATTGGATCAGAGCAGCCAGCCAGAATGGCAAGGAATGTCATAAAAAGAGGTCGTTTGATCATTAAGCTTATTTCAACTCCCGCAACGCCTCCGGATGCTGCACTGCCACCCGCAGCAAGGTCTGCGCCGCGCCGGTGGGCATGCGCCGGCCTTGTTCCCACTCCTGCAGCGTGCGCTTGCTGACATCCAGCAATGCGGCAAACTCCGTCTGGCACATGCCCATCCGCGAACGCGCCTGCGCGGCCAGCGTGGGCGTAACCTGGGTGCGCCGGGCAGCCTGGTCCGCCTTCATCTGGCGCATGGATTCCAGCAGTTCCGTTCCCAGATCGCGCTGGGCGTCCCGAGCGGCCCGTTCTTTTTCAGTCGGCATCGATAGTCTCCTTGATCGATCTGAGAGTTTTAGTGCTTTGAAACCTTGCATAGCTACACAGGAAACCGCGTCTCCGATGCGCCCTAGGTCCCTTCAAGCCTGCCGTCGGGTGGCAGGCCCGAGGTTTTAAGCGGCTGCTTTGTTTGAGCGATTTGACGTTAGCAAATTAACACTGAGCGAATCAAAGATTCGCACGTAGTGAGTTCAACCGCGCCTCGGGCCTGACGGGAACCGGCGGGAAGCCGTAGGCCAGGCTTGCAGGGAATTTGGCCGCGCAAATTCCCCCCCAAAAAAAATCAGGAACAGGCTCTTAATGACGCCTCGTAGGCACACAGGCGAGCGGGACAGACCAGTAAGGCGTTCGCCGATTGTGGCGCATCAAACGGAGGCCATAGCGACCTTGACCGTACTGTTAAGGCACATGGGCCGCACACCTTGGGTCCTGGGCATTTGGAAGCCAGGATTCGGTAATAGGTGCAACCATGCTAAGAACTGCGACAAATAACACTGACCAAGCTGCGACAGAGGCTTTCTCTCGTAAGGCTGCTGCTGCGGCTGGCGACCTTGAAAGGCGCGATGCGGCCCAGAAAACGAATGTGAGCAACCCAAGAATGAACGTGGCTAGCGATGTCGTCACGCCATAAGCCAGGGTAAATGAGTTTGTGGGATGACTACACCAATTTTTCGGCGTGTAGAGCCAAACCCCGTAAGGATTTACCGACTTGAACCATGCAGCGAGGCCTACGGCGACGAGAAGTGCAGCCAAGGCAATGAGAGAAGCTATGCGCTGTGAGCGGTACCTAGTCATATGCCCTAACGTGAAAAAAATACACCTGTGCAGGCGTAGATTGGGTTTGTCTGTGTGTAACTCAGCATGATACGCGGTATTTTCTTTGACATCCTTGGATGTGGTCGTGGACTACACCAACATGGCATTGGAGAGGTCCGCTTGGCTGACCAATTCCGTGACCAAGCTGGAATAACCGTTGTCATGCTTGGCGCGGTAGATTTTCTTGTTGATTCTCGGCCCACCGAGCACCGCCGATAAAGACACGCTCGCCCGAGCCCGCAGCCAGGCAGCACACGATGCAAGCATTGCCCATCTCTCTCCACAAGATTTTTCTATAGCACGCCATTTTTCAGCATTATAACCCTGGCTTTGGCGAACAATACCATCGACATACTTCGCCACGGTGTCAGGCGTTGAAGGCGCGACTGACCCTTGCATACCCCAGGTCAGTCTCGCTGGGGATGCCCAAGACACCTATAAGAGTTCGGAATGAGTCCGGAATTTTATATAAAGCAGTCATTGCCATTTGGATCGATGAAAGACTGCTAAGGCCGAGAAGCAGAACCCTCCCTCCAAATCATCATTCAGGCTATAAACTTCCCAGCCCCTCAAAAAACCCCAGCGCCCGTGCATCGCCGGCATAAGCGACATTAATCCGCAGCCAGTCATTGTCCTCGCCGCCGGGCATGAAGCCGCTGCCCGGCGACAACAGGATTCCGCGCTTGGCGGCTTCCGCCTGCATGTCCTCGAAGTTGTGGCGGCCGGTGCGCGCCCAGACGAACATGCCGCCCTGCGGCTCGGCGAACACTTGCCAGCCGTTGGCTTCCAGCGTTTGTAGCGTGGCGGCCATTTGCCGGTTCAGCCGCAGCCGCAGCCTTTGCGTCAGCTTGCGGTAAGCCCCGCTGGACAAGAGCTGGGCCGCCACGCATTCCGCAAAGCGCTGGGTGCCGATGCCGGTGTACATCTTGATATTGGCCAGTTGGCGGATCAGCTCAGGCTGGGCCAGCACATAGCCGACGCGCAGCGAGCAGCTGAGGGTTTTGGAGAAGCTGGACACGTAGATCACCCGCCCCAGCGAATCCAGCGCCGCCAGGCGCACGCCGGGGTGGTTCTGGAAATCCGCGTAGATGTCGTCTTCCACAATCAGGAAGTCATGGGCCTCGGCCAGTTGCAGCAGGCGGTGCGCCACCGCCGGCGTCACGCAGGTGCCGGTGGGGTTATGGAACAGGCTGTTGATGAACAGGCATTTGGGCCGATGCCGGGCGAGGATGGCTTCCAGCGCCGCCAGGTCCGGCCCGTTGCCGGCGCGCGGCACCGCCAGCATTTCTATGCCGTGGAATTTCAGCAGGTTGAACAGATTGTAGTAGCCGGGGCTTTCCACCAGCACGGTGTCGCCGGGCTTGAGCAGCGCACGCGCCAGCAGGTCCAGCGCGTGGCTGCCGCCGTTGGTGGTGAGGATTTGTTCCTGTTCCACATGGATGTCGATCTGGCGCAGCCGCTGTTGCAGTTGCCGGCGCAAGGCGGGCAGGCCCAGCGGGGTGCTGTAGTCGAACAGGTCCGCCGGCTGGCAGCGGGTGATGTGGCGGATGGCGTAGCCCAGTTCTTCCTGGTCCCGCCAGCTGTCCGGCACCCAGCCGCAGCCCAGCTTCAGCTGTTCGCCGCTGTCGCTGAACTGGCCCCAGGCCGGCTCCATGGTTTCCCGCCATTCGCTTTCTTCGCGGCCCGGCGGAGCGGCCACGAAGAAGCCGGCGCCGTGGCGCGATTCCAGCAGGCCCAACGCCACCAGCCGGTCGTAGGCGTCGATCACGCAGGACTGGCTGAGCTGTTGCTCCTTGGCCAGTTGGCGGATGGAGGGCAGCCGGGTGCCGGGGCGGACGCGGCTGCGCCGTATCCAGGCGCGCAGTTGATCGGCGATTTGCTGCGCCAGCGGCTGCCGGCTGGCGCGGTCGAGTTCTAGCCGCATGGCGGGCTCACTGTTTGCTGATAATGAGCAAACAGTTAAGCGCAAATGGCCGCCGCTGTCACTTGTTGCCGTCATGGGTGGGCCGGATAGTGGCGTGTCGCGCGGCCCGCCGCACCCTTTATCCTAGCCAGGCCTCACCTTATGACCGTCCCACTGTCCGCCCACACTGTTTGTCCCACCGTGTCTCTTTTATTCCCGGAGGCGGCATGAACACGCGCCACCCTGCCCGGCTGGCCTTCGGCCTGTGCCTGATCACTTGCGCGGTGAATCTGCAAGCGCCGCTGTACACCGCTTACGCGCAGTTGGCCGGCCAGGGCGCGGCGGCCACCGCCACCGCGTTTTCCGCCTATGTGCTGGGAGTGTTGCCGGTACTGCTGGCGCTGGGCGGCCTGCCGGACCGGCTGGGACGCAAGCCCTTGATCCTGGCGGCGCTGGCGCTGGCGATGCTGGCCACCGCCGTCATGGCCTTGTGGCCGCGGCTGGAGGCCTTGGCCGTGGCGCGCTTTCTGCTGGGCTGCGGCACCGCGCTGGCTTCCGCCGCCGGCGTCGCTTATATGGGGGAATTGATGGCGGAGCCGGACGGCCGCCGCGCCACTTTGTGGGTGACGGCCAGCACCTCGCTGGGCTTTGGCCTGGGCGCGGCGCTGACCAGTGTGTGCCTGCTGTGGCAGAGCACGCTGACGCCGGCCAGCTTCTGGATGCATCTGGTGCTGGCCGGCGCGGCGCTGCTGGCGGTGGCGGGCTTGCCGGACCCGGCCCCGCGCGGCCACCATACGGCGATGCTGCGCCCGCCCTATTTCCCCGCCGGCAGCTTGCCCTTTGGCTGCGCCATCCTGCTGGCCTGGGCGGCGGTGGGGCTGGTGATCGCGCTGCTGCCCTCGGTGCTGGCTGCGCACGGGCTGGCGCGCTGGTCCGGGTTTTCCACCTTCACCGTGATCAGTTGCGGCCTGCTGTTCCAGCCGCTGGCCCGCGCGATGCCGCCGGGCCGCGCGGTGCGCCTGGGCATGCTGGTGCTGCCGCCCAGCTACGCGCTGCTGGCCTGGGGCGCGACCCAGGGTTCGCTGACAGCGGTGTTGCTCGGCGCGCTGGGCGCGAGCAGCTCTTGCTACGGCTTCACTTATCTGGGCGGTTTGTCCGCGGTGAACGCGCTGGCCGGCGCGGAAAAGCCGCGCGCCAGCGCCGGTTTCTTTCTATTGGCCTATATCGGCTTCAGCCTGCCGGTGATTTTTACCGGCCTGCTGCTGGACCGCCTGGGCGCGCCCGCCGCCCTGCTGCTGTTCGGCCTGGCGCTGGCCGCCGGCGCGGCCCTGGTTGCCCGGGCGATTGGGCGGAGCGCGGCGGCAAACGCCGCGCTCCCCGCCATGGCGACGGCCGGCCGGCGCGATTAGCCGCGGGTGACAAGGCCTAAGAACGGGTTCAAAGTCCCGCGCTTCCAGCATGCTATTGACCATAAAGACATTGGCGATAGCATGCGAAGAATGTCCAAAGGGTTTGGCTTTGCAGGCAAGGCATTGCAAATAGCGTCAGCCCACGAATAACGGCTGAAATAAACACTCCCCTGCCACAGGCATTTGCATACCTTTGCGTATCAGTTGGCATTAGGCGCTTTTGCTTTATCAATAACTGGCACTGATGCTCTTATTGTTGCGTATCTTGTAGCCGCCGCCTTCTTCACCCCTGAAAGAATGGGCAAAATCAACAATATAACCTTCAGACAACAACTCTTTTGAAAACACCCTCATTTACCCACTTGTAAGATGGTGCTAGCATGCGTTGTGGCACAGGGGGCACCAATGACTTTAATTCCCTCAAGAAGGGCCGGCCTTCCTTCTGACGAAACCTGGCCCTCCGCCCAAAAGCAACCCAATCATCAAAGCTTAATAAACACTCAGGAATTCAACAATGAAACCCACTCAAACAAATCAAACATCCTGTAGCCCCCTCTTTCAGGAGGACTTCTTTTAAATCACACAATAAAAACCATCATGCCAACCATAGAAAACACATTAAAAAAATCTCCTTTGCTTTACTTTTTTATATTTGCCAGCATAACGCCCATTCTGCTTATCGGAATCGCATCTCAGCTAATGGGGGATTCATCCCTAGCGCCAATCTTCAATTTCTTGTCTCTCAAGCATTTAACGGGTTCTGGCGGCATGGAATCTGAGACGCTAAAGAACACGGCTGCCGTAACTTTCTCGTACATTCGTCTCAGTATCCCAATTTACTTTATCGCAATTATTTTTCTATTTCGTCGGGCTTTTGCTTCCAGCAACTTGGATTTAAGCCATTTCAGCTGGAAACGAGTGACTCTTTCGCTATTCGCCATCGGCGGAATGCTTGCCTTCATGGTGTACATTACTTATTTTGACGGTTCCAACCTTGAGTCTGGCAGGCATATCATTCGAGCAGCCGCCACCAACCCGATACTTTATTCAATCTTGGCGTCATGTCATGTAATGATGTTCTATTTCATTGCGCATTTGACTTTCATTAGTCTTATTTTTCAGCCTATTTACTTGGTAAAAAACCGCTAATTTCTCAACGGCGGGGGTAGTCCAAAAACCTCCGCCAACATCATTCATATGACATATCATCACTGCCCACTCGCCCACTGCAGCCTCCCCCATTCTTCCCCAGCAAAAAATTGATAAGCGCGATAAGCATGATTTGATCTAGCCCAATCCGGCAACTATGTTTCATCAAGAGGCCGCGGCTCTGGCAGGGCGCGTCGCGGCACTATAGGCACAATATCTGTCCGGGGGAGCGCTCCATGCTGCACCAGTTGACCGTCAAGCAAAAACTGTTGGCCGGCTTTGGCCTGCTGATCATTCTGATCGCCATCATCGTGGCGGTGGCGATGATGAAGTTGAACACCATTGGGGACAAGATCCGCGATGTGACCGAGGACCGTTATCCCAAGATCGTGTTGGCCAACAAGATCAGCGTCACCACGCTGGACGTGGGCCGCTCCATCCGCAACGCCATCATCGTGCAGACGCCGGAGGAGACCGAGACCCATATCAAGAAGGTGGAGGAGTTCCGCGCCGCCAACGCCGTCAATATGGATCAGATGGAAAAGCTGTTGTCCACGCCCAAGGGGAAGGAGCTGTTCGACAAGCTCAAGACGGCCAGCGCCAATCTGGGCGGTCAGTTCGAGCCCTTGTACGCCTTGGCGCGCGCCAACAAGAACGAGGAAGCCAAAACCTTTCTGATGAAGACTTTTGCGCCGGCCAACAATGCGTTTTTAAAGGCGCTGAAAGAGATGTCTGACTTTCAGGAAGACTTGATGCAAAAGTCTATCGAGGGCAGCAAGGCCGCGCAGAGCGAGGCGGTGACGGTGTTGATCACCGTGGCGGTGATCGCCCTGATCGCCGCGGTGGCGATTGCGATGTTCATCGCCAATCTGGTGACGGTGCCGCTGAAGAAATCCGCGCAGCTGGTGCGTAATATCAAGCAGGGCGATTTGTCCGGCCACGATGAGCCGATTCCGGAGGCGCGCGACGAGGCCATCGCCATGGCCAAGGATATTCAGGAGATGCGCCAGGGCCTGCGCGAGGTGGTGGCCAGCATCCAGAAAAACGCCAACGAGGTGTCGGACTCCGCCCATGAGCTGGCCAGCATGTCCGAACAGGTGGCCCACGGCGCTCAGCGCCAGTCCGAGGCCACCTCGGAGGCCGCCGCCACCATCGAGGAGCTGACGGTCAGCATCAACCACGTGGCGGACAATTCCAACGAGGCTTCCCGCCAGGCGGCGATGGCCGGCGATCTGGCCAGCCGCGGCGGCCATGCGGTGAAGGCGTCGGTGGGCAATATCGAATCGGTGTCGTCTTCGGTGGCGGCCACTTCGGACCAGATGAAGGGCCTGACCCAGGAAGTACAGAAGATAGGCAATATCGTCACGGTGATCCGCGACGTGGCGGACCAGACCAACCTGCTGGCCTTGAACGCGGCGATTGAGGCGGCGCGCGCCGGCGAGATGGGCCGCGGCTTCGCCGTGGTGGCGGACGAGGTGCGCAAGCTGGCGGAACGCACCGCCAGTTCCGCTCAGGAAATCACTCAGATGATCGGTTCCATCCAGGGCAGCGCCAACCGGGTGGTGGGCAGCATGGAGCAGAGCCTGACCAGCGTGGGCACGGTGTCCGACGGCGCCGGCCAGGCCACCGACTCCATGCAGGAGATCGAAGGCAGCACTCACTCCATCGTGCAGTCCATCGGCAACATCACCAGCGCGCTGAGCGAGCAGCGCACCGCCAGCCTGAACCTGGCGCAGAGCATGGAGCGGGTATCGCAGATGGCGGAGGAAAACAGCGCCACGGTGGAAGAACTGGCCACCACCTCCAGCCAGCTCAATGCGCTGGCGCAGAACCTGCAGGGCGTGACCGCGCGTTTCCGGCTCTAAAAACGGGGTTCAAACCAGGCGGGTCCGGCAAGCGCGGGCCCGCCCTTCTCCGCGCTCAGTCGTACTGAGTGCCCTTCTGGATCAATTCCACCTTGTAGCCGTCCGGGTCCTGCAAAAAAGCGATCACGGTGCGGCCGTGCTTCATCGGCCCCGCTTCACGCGCCACGGTGTAGCCCAGCGCGCGCGCCTGCTCGCAGACGGCGGCGGCGTCGTCCACTTCTATCGCCACATGGCCATAGCCGTTGCCCAGCTGGTAATCGCCCTGATCCCAGTTATGGGTGAGCTCGATGGCGGCGGCCTCGGTTTCGTCTCGATAGCCGACAAAGGCCAGGGTGAAGCGGCCGTCCGGGAAGTCGTTGCGGCGCAGCAGGCGCATGCCCAGCGCCCGGGTGTAGAAGGCCAGCGCGGCGTCCAGATCGGCCACGCGCAACATGGTGTGCAGAATTCTCATGCGCTTTTTCCTGATGGTTGAGATGAAGAGCCTGTTCAATGTCTCGCGAGCCTGAACGAGACAAGGCGAAAGCGAGCGAAAAAGCGGAATGTACCGGTGGTAGATGAGCATTCCAAAGCGGGTTTCAACGCCGTATCGCTGAGGCGCAGCAGACTTTGAACAGCTTCTTAGATCGCGGTCATCTTAGCCGCGCTCATTACCCACAAAAAGCGACTTATAATGTACGGATCAATCACAAAAAGCGAAACATGAAACTCTCGCAACTGAATTTCTTCTGCGCGGTGGTGGAGCAAGGCAGCATCGCCGCCGCCGCCGAGCAATTGCACCGGGTACCGTCCAATCTCACCGCCCGCTTGCAGGAATTGGAGGCAGAACTGGGCGTCAAGCTGTTCAGCCGCGAAAACCGTCGCCTGCTGACCACGCCGGAAGGCCATCTGCTCTACCGCCACGCCCGCGGCCTGCTGCAACAGGCCGAGGAGGTGCGCGGCCTGTTCGACGGCGCGCCCGCGCGCGGCTTGCTGAGAGTGGGCGCGCTGGACGGCGCTCTGGCCACCCATCTGCCCGCCCGCATCGCCCGCTACCGCCGCCAGCACGCCGAGGTGGAGCTGCATCTGCGCGCCGGCCATTCGCTGGAACTGGAGCGCCAGCTGCAGGATGGTGAGCTGGACCTGATTCTCAGCGACGGACCGGTGGAGCATCCGCTGCTGACCAGCCGGCTGGCTTTCCGGGAGAAGCTGACGCTGATCGCGCCGCCGGACACCGCCGCGGCGACGGCGGAGGCCTTGGCCGGGCTGGAGCTGTACACCTTCGGCGCGGCCTGCCATTACCGCCGGCTGGTGGATCAATGGCTGCAAGCCTCCGGCGTGCGACCGCGCGCGGTGCTGGAGATCGAATCCTATCCGGCCATCTTCGCCTGCGTCGCCGCCGGCGCCGGCTTTTCCTGCGTGCCGGAAAGCCTGTGCCGGCCGCAAGACGGCTACCGCGGCTTCGCGCTGCCGGATTTGGCGATCAGCGACATCCACTTCATCTGGCGCAAGCAGCAGGACTCCGCATTGGTTGACGGTTTCGTCCAGTCCATCGCCGCGGACTGAAGGCCGGCGCCGCGCTGCGCGAACTCACTCAAGGCAGAAGGTTTCCTGCAAATGCCGCCAGCGCGGCGCGCCGGCCGCGTCGCGCTCAAACACCACGGTGGCCAACCGCAGGCTGCTCGGCCGGCCGCCCAGGTATTGCGCTTCGCGATAAGCCACCGTCGCGCCGCCGGCGTGTTCATCCAGCAAGGCCAGTTGATCCACGGCGATCTCCAAACCCGGCTTGCCGCCGCCGGTCCGGGCGAACAGCTGCCGCAGCCCGTCCAGATCCAGCTGCGCGCCGCTGGGCGCCACCATGGTGAAGCGCGGCGAGAAGCGCGCCATCAGGGCCTCCAGCGCGGCGGCGTCCGCCGGGCCGGCGAACCATTGCCGGATGGCGATATGCGCGGAGATCACTTCGTCGAAATAGGGATTGGGCTTGGTCATCGGACTTTCTCTCTGTTAGTGGCTGGGCCGCAGCAGGGCCAGCACCGTCGGGGTGTGGATGCGCAGCACGAAAACCGCCGGCGCCAGGGTCAGGCCGGCGGCGATGAAGAAACAGGCTTGGTAGACCTGGGCGGTGGCCGCCGGCGCGCCGCTGTAATGAGTCAGCGCGTTCAGCAACAGGCTGATCACGGCCACGCCCAGGCCGAAACTGAACTGGCGGTTGATGTTCCACAGCGCGCTGGCCTGCCGCAGCTCGGCCTCGGCGATATCCAGAAAAGCAGCGCTCTGCGCCGCGCTGCTGCACAGGCTGCCGCCGAAGCCCATCAGGGCGTAAGCGGCGATCAGCGGCCCCGGCGCGCTGGCCCCCAGGGCCAGCGCAACGATGCCGGCGCTCTGGAACAGCATGCCCAGCAGCAGCAGGGGCTTGGGGCCGCCATGGTTGAAGCGGCCGCGGGTCAGGCTGATCGCCAGCGCGGAGGCCAGCGCCCAGGGCAGCATCAGGCCGCCGGCGGCGGCGGCGCTCAGCTTGAGCACCTCTTGCAGATAGAGCATGGCCGCCAGGCTGACGCCCATGAACACGCCGGGGACGAACAGATACACCAGCATGGCGGTGCGCAGCAGGCGCCCGCGCAACAGCGTCAGCTTCAGCGCCGGCTCGGTCTTGCCGGCGGCCGCCCGCGCGTAGCCGGCCAGCGCGGCGGCGGCCAATAACAACGCGGCGAGTCCCCACGCCAGATGGCCGCTTTCGCCCAGCCAGGTCAAGCCCAACAGCAACGAGGCCATCCCGACGGCCAGCAAGGCCAGGCCGGACAGGTCCAGCGCGCCGCGCCGCGCCGGGGTCCGGTCTTCCGGCAGCCAGCGCGCCGCCAGCCACAACGTCAGCAGGGCCAGCGGCACGCTGGCCAGCAAGACCCAACGCCAGGACAAGGCGTCCACGATCAGCCCGCCCAGCGCCGGCGACAGCGCCGGCACGATCAGCGCCACGCCCATGATCAGGGCGGTGAGCCGGGCGCGGAGCGCCGGCGGATAATGCCGGTAAACCATGGCCTGGCCCACCGGGATCAGCAGGCCGCCGCCCAGGCCCTGCAGCGCGCGCCAGCCTATCAGGGCTTCGATGGACGGGGCCGCGCCCGCCAGCGCGGCCCCGGCGAGAAACAGCGCCAGCGATCCCAGCAGCACCCGCCGCTCGCCGTAAGCGCCGGCCAGCCACGCGCTGAGCGGGATCACCAAGGTCAGGCCCAGCATATAGGCGTTGCCCACCCAGGCCAGCTGCGCCAGCGACGCGCCCAGGCCGCGGCCGATGTCCGGATAGGCGACGCTGGCGATGAACATATTGATCAGGTCCAGCGCAAAGCCCAGCAGGTACACCAGGGTCAGTTTCGAACGAAGCGACATCGGCGCTCTCCACGGTAAAGGGGCCGAGTATAGACAGGGGGCGGCGCTGGAAATAGCGGCCGCCGCCGGCTAAACTGTCAAAATATTTTTGACAATAACAGGCGGTGCCGTGGTCAGTCTGGATCGTTTTGAAACCTTCAAGGCCGTGGCGGACGCCGGCTCCTTCACCGCCGCCGCCGCCGCGCTGGGGCAGACCCGCGCCGTGGTCAGCTTCAACATCAAGCGCCTGGAGCAGGAAATCGGCGTCGCGCTGTTGATCCGCAATACCCGCAGCCTGGCGCTGACGGACGCCGGCGCGCGTTTTTACCAGCGCTGCGCCGACATGCTGGAGCAGGCGCGGCTGGCGATAGACGACGCCCGCGCCGAACACGGCGAGCTCAGCGGCGCGCTGCGCGTCACCGCCACGCTGGAATACGGCCTGGCCAGGATAGCGCCGGCGATCGAGCGCTTCGCCCTGCGCCACCCGGCGCTGCAACTGCAGTTGTCCACCTCCTCGCTGCACGCCGATCTGATCGCCGAACGCTTCGACGTCGCCATCCGCCTGGGCCGCCTGCCGGAAACCGATCTGCACGCGGTGCCGCTGGCTCAGTTCGATATTTTCCCGGTGGCGGCGCCGGCCCTGCTGGCGCAGCGGCCGGACGGGGACGTCCGCGACCTGGCCGCGCTGAGCCGGCTGCCCTGGCTGGGACACAGCCGGCTCAAGCACGCCCAGCCCTGGCTGGTGGACACGCCGGACGGCGGCCAAGAAGCCTGGCGCCAGCATGGCCTGCCGCGGCTGAGTTCGGACAGCGCGTCCATTCTGCGCGCCTACGCGCTGGCCGGCCTAGGCGTGGCCCTGCTGCCGGACTGGCTGGTCAAGGCCGATCTGCAAGCCGGCCGGCTTTGCCGGCTGCTGCCCGATCACGGCTTCCCGCAGCAAGGCATCCACGCGCTCTACCCGCGCACCCGCCATGTGCCGGCCAAGGTGCGGGCCTTCATCGATTTTTTGCGCGAGCGCGAGGCGGCGGGCTAGCGGGCCGCCCGCGATTGTCCCGGTCATTGCCAGCGGCGCGGGCGCCGCGTCCACGCAGGCCTGCGCTGAACGGTGGGCAAAGCCGCGGCCTTGATGCAAAATGTGCGCTTCGCCCCCAATAAGCCACTCGAATGTCCTACCTCCGCGCCGCCTCGCTCCTGCCCGCCCTCTTGCTCTTGTCCGAATGCTGTCTGGCCGACGTGGGCAGCATGGGCGAAAACATGCTCAATATGGCGCTGTTCGCCATCGCATTCTGGCTGGCGCTGACTTGCTTGGTGTTCTGGAAGCTGCGCCGGCACACGGCCGGAGCCCAGTTCGGCTTCACCCTATTGTTTCTGCTGCTTCCCCTTTTGTGGGTGGTGAGCATGGGGCGCTGATCCGCCTGCTACGGGCAAAGAAAGGACGGCGCCGCAAAGCGCCGTCCTAGCCTATCGTTTCACTCCCGGCCACAAGCCGTTCAGAAGCCCACCGCCAGCAACAACCCCGCCGCCAGCGTGCCCAGCGCCGCCACTCCATAGGTGCAGGCCTTGGCCAGCGGCCCGCCGCGGACGCCGACATCGTGCAGGCTGTGGTAGATGCGGTGCGCCGCGTGCCACAACAGCAGGGCGATCAGGCCGAACAGCAGCGCCTTGCCGATCAGGCTTTGCGCCAGCGCCTGCAGCGTGGCGTAATCGGCTGCGCCGTCCGGCAGCCAGCCCAGCGGCGCGGCGATGCCGGTGATGAACACCAGCATGGGGCCGAACAAGGCGGCCAGCATGCCGCCTGCGCCGAACAAGCCCCAGAAAATGGGCGCGTGAGAGCGTTTCAGTTCCGGTTTCATGCCGTCATCCCCCATACCAGCATCAAGAGCGCGGCGCTGCACACCGCGGCGGCGGCCAGGCCGCCGGCGGTGATGGCCAGCGCGGACACCCGCCGCCCGGCCAGCGTCAGCGGCGGCAATGTGCGCGGCATGATCTTGAACCAGGTGTAGCTGTGGTAGGCGATCATGGCCAGCGCCGCCGCGTGCAGCAGCAAGGCCGGCGCGCTTTGCAAGGCGGCGATGAAGCCGTTCCAGGCCGCCTCCCCCTGGCTCAGCCGCCACAGCCCGCACAGCAGGGTCAGCGCGTAGCCGGCGACGAACAGCGCCGTGCCTTCGTGCACCATGTACTCGATGAAGTAAGGGTTCTTGCGCCACCAGCCTTCCATTGGCCGGACATACGGTTTGCGCTTGCTCATTTGCACGCCCCCTTGGGCCGGGCGAAGCGCAGGAAGTAATCCCTGGCCACCGCCGTCTTGTTGAGGTTGACCGCATTGGCCGGGTCCACCATTTTGGGGCAGACCTCGGAGCAGTAGCCCACCGCAGTGCAGTTGAACACGCCTTCCTGCGCGGCCAGCAGCTCCATCCGCTCTTCGGCCGCGCCGTCGCGCGTGTCCATATTGTAGCGGTGCAGCAGCGCGATGGCGCCGGGCCCCAGGAACGTGTCGTCCAGGCCGTACTGCGGGCAGGCGGCGTAGCACAGCAGGCAGTTGATGCAGCTGCTGAACTGGGCGTACCAGTCCATCTGCGCCGGGGTTTGCAGGGTTTCGCCCTCGGACAAGGGCTTGTCTTCCTTGGGCACGATATAGGGCTGGATGCTTTCCAGCTTGGCGATGAAGTCGTCCAGCACCACCACCAGATCGCGTTCTATCGGGAAGTGATTCAGCGCCTCGATGCGCACCGCGCCGGGGTAATCGCGCAGGAAGGTCTTGCAGGCCAGCTTGGGCACGCCGTCCACCATCATGCCGCAGCTGCCGCAAATCGCCTGGCGACAGGACCAGCGGAAAGCCAGGCCGCCGTCCAGATAATCGCGGATGTATTGCAGCGCCTGCAGCACCGACATGTCGTCGCGGTACGGCACTTCAAAGCTTTGCAGCCACGGCTCGCTGTCCTGCTCCGGACGGTAGCGCATCACGGCTATGGTCTTGGTCTGTTCGCTCATGCCTTGCCCTCCTTGGCCGCGGCTTCCGCCGCCAGTCCGGCCGCGCCGTAGGCGCGCACCGCCGGCTGCGATTTGGTGATCTTCACTGCGCCGTAATCTATGCGCGGCGCGTCCGCGCCCTGGTAGACGGCGAGGCTGTGTTTGAGGAAGTTGGCGTCGTCGCGCTGCTCGCAGCCGTCCAGCCGCTGATGGGCGCCGCGCGATTCGCGGCGTTGCAGCGCGGAATGCGCCATCGCCTCGGCCACGTCCAGCTGGTAGCCCAGCTCGATGGCCAGCAGCCAGTCGCTGTTCCAGACGCTGGATTTGTCTTCCACATGCACATTGCGGAAGCGCTGCTTCAGTTCCGCCAGCTTGTCGCAGGTGGCCTGCATCGAGGCTTCCAAGCGGTAGATGCCGCAGCCGGCTTCCATGGTTTCCGCCATTTCGCGGCGCAGTTCGGCGATGCGTTCGCCGCCTTCGCGCGCGCGCAGCGCGTGCAGGCGCGCCTCGGCGGCCTCGGCCTGCTGTTGCAGCGCCTCGCGCCGCGCTGGACGGCGCGATCGCGCGCAGCGGGCGGCTTCTTCGCCGGCCACTTTGCCGAACACCGACAGTTCCGCCAGCGAGTTGGAGCCCAGGCGGTTGGCGCCGTGGATGCCGACGCTGGAGCATTCGCCGGCGGCGAACAGGCCGGGCATGGGCGCGGCGCAGCGGCCGTCGACCAGGATGCCGCCCATGGTGTAGTGCACCGCCGGCCGCACCGGAATCGGCGCCTTGGCCGGGTCTATGCCCAGGAATTCCTCGGCCAGCTCGCAGATTTGCGGCAGCCGTTCGCGCAGCTTGGCGTGGCCCAGGTGGCGCAGGTCCAGGTACACCGCGGAACCCCACGGGCCTTCCACGGTGCGGCCCTGCTGCTGCTCGTACCAGAAGGCCTGGCTCAGCCGGTCGCGCGGGCCCAGTTCCATGAATTTATTGCGCGGCTTGTCCTCGGCCGGGCCCAGGCCGTAATCCTGCAGATAGCGGTAGCCGTCCTTGTTGACCAGCAGGCCGCCTTCGCCGCGGCAGGCCTCGGTGAACAACAGGCCGGTGCCGGGCATGCAGGTGGGGTGGTATTGGACGAACTCCATATCGCGCAGCGGCACCCCGTGGCGGTAAGCCAGCGCCATGCCGTCGCCGGTGACGATGCCGCCGTTGGTGTTTTCGCGGAACACCCGGCCGGCGCCGCCGGTGGCCATCACCACCGCGCCGGCCTCGATCAGCAGGCTGTCGCCGCTGGCGATGTCTATCGCCAGCACGCCGCGCGCCTCGCCGTCTTCCACGATCAGATCCGCGCAGAAGTATTCGTCGAAACGGCGAATGGACGGGAAGCGGATCGAGGTCTGGAACAGGGTGTGCAGCATGTGGAAGCCGGTCTTGTCGGCGGCGAACCAGGTGCGTTCAATCTTCATGCCGCCAAAGGCGCGCACATTGACGCTGCCGTCCTCCTTGCGGCTCCACGGGCAGCCCCAGCGTTCCAGCTGCACCATTTCCTCCGGGCACTGGCTAACGAAGTATTCCACCACGTCCTGCTCGCACAGCCAGTCGCCGCCGGACACGGTGTCGTTGAAATGGGCGTCGAAGCTGTCGTGCGCCTGCTTGACCCCGGCGGAGCCGCCCTCGGCCGCCACGGTGTGGCTGCGCATCGGGTAGACCTTGGACACCAGCGCGATGCGCAAGGCCGGGTCCGCCTGGGCGGCGGCGATGGCGGCGCGCAAGCCCGCGCCCCCCGCTCCCACGATCACGATGTCTGCTTGGTAAGTTTCCACAAGCTTTCCTCACTTAGAAGTACAAATGCGTCAATCCGTACGCCGCCAGCGTGGACACCCCCACCCCTATCAGCCCCGGCATCATGAAGCTGTGGTTGAGCAGGTATTTGCCGATGCGGGTGGTGCCGCTGCGGTCCATATTGATGGCCGCCAGGTCGCTGGGATAAAA
Source organism: Chromobacterium sp. Beijing (assembly GCF_021496765.1). NCBI lineage: Bacteria > Pseudomonadati > Pseudomonadota > Betaproteobacteria > Neisseriales > Chromobacteriaceae > Chromobacterium > Chromobacterium sp. Beijing. The sequence continues at coordinate 382,850 of NZ_CP053750.1, read as the reverse complement.
GGCGAAGAAGAAATAGGCGTAGCAAGAGGGCATGATGGCCAGCAGCTGATGCGGACTCAGGCCCAGCGCCAGACCGAAGGGCACCATGATGGTGAGCGTGGCGGCCTGGCTCTTGACGAAGGCGGACACCGCGAACATCGCCAGCGCGAAGGTCCACGGCGCGTAGGCCACCATGGCCTTGATATTGGCCACCAGCAGCGGCTCGTTGGCCTTGACGAAGGTGTCGCTCATCCAGGCGATGCCGAAGATGGACACCACGGCGATCATGCCGGCGGTGAACACCTCGGAACGGGCGATCACCGCGGCCTTGGCGTTGGAACGGAACAGGATGAAGGCGCCGAAGGCCAGCATCACGAACTGCACCACCGTGGTCATCGGCACCGGCTTGCCCTGGCTGACCGGCAGCCATTGCGGAAACAAGGCCAGCAGCACGATGACGAGGATGCCGGAGAAGAACAGCGCCACCGATTGCCGCGCCGCCGCCGGCAGGGTCTTGTCCAGGGTGGTGACGGATTTTTCCACCGAGGCGCGGAAGTCCGGGTCTTGCATCCGGGCCAGGAATTCCGGATCGCGGTCCAGTTCCACGCCGCGGCGCAGGCTCCAGCAGGCGGCGGCCAGCACGCCCAGCAGGCCGGACGGCGCGGTCACCATCAGGATTTGCCACAGGGTCAGCGGCTGGCCGCTGTGGGCGGTCATCGCCAGCAGCGAGGTCACCGCCGCCGCCGCCGGGCTGGCGGTGATGCCCATCTGCGAGGCCACGCTGGCCATGGCCATCGGCCGCTCCGGGCGGATGCGGGTTTTCAGCGACACGTCGGCGATCACCGGCAGCAGCGAATACACCGCATGGCCGGTGCCCACGCACATGGTGAGCAGGAAGGTGGACAGCGGCGCCAGGAAGGTGATTTGCTGCGGATGGCGGCGCATCAGCCGCTCCGCCTGCTGCACCAGGAAGTCCAGGCCGCCGGCCACTTGCAGCGTGGCCGAGGCGGTGACCACCGCCAGGATGATCAGCATCACGGTGATGGGCGGCTCCGCCGGCGCCACGCGGAACACGAAGCACAGCACCGCCACGCCCAGCCCGCCTATCATGCCCAGGGCCACGCCGCCGCGGCGTATGCCCATCAGTATCGCCGTCAGCAGCAGCGCGAATTGTATCCAGAAAACCCACATGATCTTGTCCCTATTAGCCATTGTTTTTCGCTGTTATAGGGATTAACAGCATCGGCTAATAGACCTTGATCAAGTCCGGATCATAACGATTTCAAAACAGACCATTGGCATTGAAAACCGGCTTTTTTCAAGCCCTCCAGCCTGCTCCACTGACCTTAATAACGGCTAACCATGATATTCCGTATGGCTATAACTGGGCAGCATGCGGCTTGCGCATGCCCAATTGACGCCAATACCAGGGCAGAGGCCCGCGGCCTTCCCGCCCAGTTGAAGACCCCGTTTGGAGATCTCGTGATGAAACGCCATGAATTGTCCCTGCTCGCCGGCCTGCTGCTGACAGGCTACGCCGCCGCGCAGCCGGTGCCGCTGCCCAATCCCGGCATCCCCGGCTACCAGTTCCCGGAACCGGAATCCACGCTGATGCAGTGGATCAATCAGCCCAGCGCCGCCCATGCCCGCAATATCCACCGCCACGGCTGGGGCATGTGGGCCGCGCTGACCATGCCCAGCGGCCAGACCGAATACGGACTCGCCAACGCGCCGGTCTATCTGACCTGGCTGACGCCGAACGAGGTGGCCGCCCTGCCCGCGGACGCGGCCGCCAACGCGACGTCGGCCTTGGCGGCGGCTCCGCGCCAGATGCGGCTGCGCGTGCCGCGCCAGTTCATGCGCATTCCCGGCTTCATGGAAAAGCTGCAGGCGCGGCTGGCGGCGCTGAGCCAAAGCCAGGACCAATCCGCCCGCGGCGTGCGCGACACCTCTTCGTTTGAAATGGTGGGCTACGACCCGAGCGCCGCCGCCTTCGCCAGCAAGAACCAGCTGTTTTCCAAGGCGGCGCTGAACAAGCTCTACCAGGCCGGCAACGCGTCGATTCCGGCCTTCCCAAGCACCGCCGTCACCATCAAGCCGGTATACAAGCTGGTCAACAAGGCCAATATGATTCCGGGCACCTCCTTGTATGTGATGCCGGCCTGGCCCGGCACGCCCAAGCCGACGCCGGCGATGCAAAGCGGCGGCTTTCCGGAGGAGGCCTGGCCCGGCTGCGTCTACATCGACGCCAAGAACCCGGGCCGCTCCGCGGCTCAGAGCGTGGATGCTTCCTGTAGCAGCCCCAGCGCCGCCAATACCTTCGGCCTGGGCGACTTCATCCGCATCCCGATCACCACCGCCAACGCCGCCCTGTTTTCCAGCCTGGCGCAAAACCAGTTGAAACAGCCGGTGGAGCCCGGCGACACCCTGATCCTGATGGCGATGCACGTCACCTCGCGCGAGATGACGGAATGGACCTGGCAAACCTTCTTCTGGACGCCGGCCCCGGCCAAGCCGCCGCTGCCCAGCTCCGTCGCCGTGGCCCAGGCGCGTCCGGCGCAACTGCCCTGGCCGGCGGCGCATTACGCGATGTCCATCGGCTACCAGATGGTGGCGCCCAACCAGCCGGTGAACGGCGGCAAGAGCGTCGGCTCGCCGGTCACGGTGTACAACCCCTACTTGGAGGCCAGCTTCGGCAGCAGCGTCTTCCAGCCCCCACCACCGGTGAACGTGGGCATTTACAACCCCAAGACCAAGACCACCTTCAAGGGCACCCTGGGCATACAGAGCAATTGTATGACCTGCCACTCCGGCGCCTCGGTGAAGATGGACAGCACGGTCAAGCCGATAGGCTACGCCACCAATTTCTACATCCCGCGCAATGCGCCCATGTTCAAGGGCAATCTGCAAACCGACTTCCTGTGGTCCATCGCGGACGGCGCGGATTAAGCGGCATGGCCTGAAGACGAACGCCCATCCTCCGGACGGGGGATGGGCGCAGGGTACGGCGCGCGGTTTCGAGCAGGTTTTTAGAAGCTGTTCAAAGTCTCGCGAGCTAAGACGAGGCAAGGCGAAAACAGCTGAGAAAGCGGAATGTACACGTAGTACATGAGCGCTTCGAAGCCGTTTTCAACGCCGCATCGACGACGCGCAGCAGGCATTGAATAGGTTCTTAAGGCGTTTTCTGCGCCTGCACCGCCGAAAAATGGCTCACCACCTCGCTCAGCTGGGCGGTGCTGCTGCGGATCTGGTCGATGGAGGTGCTGGCCACGCCGGCGTGCTCCTCGCCCATCCGCGCCTTGACCTGCATCTCATGGATGCTCTCGCTGGCAGACGAGGTGCCGTTGCGGATGTCGTCTATCATGCCGGCCACTTCCTTGGTGGAGGCGTTGGTGCGCTCGGCCAGCTTGCGCACCTCGTCCGCCACCACCGCGAAGCCGCGGCCCTGTTCGCCGGCCCGCGCCGCCTCGATCGCCGCGTTCAGCGCCAAGAGATTGGTCTGATCGGCGATCTCATGGATTGTGTTGACGATGGAGGTGATGCGCAGGGTTTTGGAGTCCAGATCCTCGATGATCTTGACCGAGCGCTCGGCGCTGTCCGCGATCAGGCTCATCTCGCCTATGGTGTCCTTGATCACCGCCAGGCCGTCCGACGAGGCCGCGTCGGACGCGGCGGACAAGCGGTGCGCCTCCTTCACCAGATGCAGGTCGTGCTGCGCCGCTTCTTCTTCCTCGGTGATGTCCAGCGCGAACTTGATCACTTTATAGACCTCGCCCTCGTCGTTGACGATGGGGTTGTAGCTGGCCTCCAGCCAGATTGGCCGGCCCTGCTTGTCGCGGCGCTCGAACTTGCCGGCGATGAAGGTGCCCTGGTTCAGCCGCTGCCACAACTCGGCGTAGGCCGGGCTGTGCACATAATCGGGAGAACAGAAGATCCGGTGATGCTGGCCGATGATTTCCTGCTCGGTGTAGCCCACCGTGCTCAGGAAGTTGCCGTTGGCGCGCAGCACGATGCCGTCGATGGAGAATTCGATCACCGCCATGGAGCGGCTGACCGCCTTCATGGTGTTGCGGGCCTCCAGCTCGGCTTGCACCGACTTGGTCACGTCCAGCGCGAACTTGACCACCGCCGTCACCTGGCCGGCTTCGTCGCGCACCGGATTGTAACTGGCCTCCAGCCACACGATCTCGCCGTCCTTGGTCACTCGCTTGAAGCGGTCGCTGACGAAATGCCCCTGCTTCAGCCGGCTCCAGAAGGTGGCGTACTCGGCGCTGCTCACGTAGTCGGCCGGACAAAACAGCCGGTGATGCTGACCTATCACCTCGCTGGCGCGGTAGCCCATCACTTCTTCAAAATTGGCATTGGCGGAACGCACCACGCCGTCCGGCGAAAACTCGATCACCGCCATCGAGCGGTCTATCGCCTGCAACACGCCCTGCTGTTTATGCAGCTCCGCCACCGTATCCCGCAATTTGCGTTTCAACGCCATATTGAACATGCAGCAACCTTTCCGCTCGAGTCATCGTCCTTGCCGTCAGCGCTCCTCTTCCACTCTTTATTTACAAAGCCGGTCATGCCAATGTCAAACCGTAAAAACACCTACCGCCCCCCGGTGGCCAAAATGCCGGGCCGCGCAAAAACAAGCCGCCTTGCGGCGGCGTGACCAGGGCGCTCGCGCGCCGCTCAAGCTTCAGCGTCCGGATCGGTGACCAGCCGCGAGAACATCTTGAAATTGCCCGGCTCGCCGCGCACCTGGCGATAGCCCCGCAGCAAACCCTCGTATTGAAAACCGCTGCCGCGCAGCAATTGCTCGGCGCGCCGGTTGCCGTCGCGCGCCACCGCCTGTACCCGGTACAAGCCGCAACCGACAAAGGCCCAGACCGTGACCGCCTTGCAGGCGGCCTGCCCCAGACCGCGCCCCCAATAGGCCGGCGCCAGGTCGAAATCGATCTCCGCCTTGCGATCCTCCGGCCAGACGGCGTCGAAACCAACCGAACCGGCCAGATTCCCCGATTCGTCGTCAACAATGGCCAGCCGCAACGGCGCGCCCGGCTCGTCGGAGCGATAGGCCTGCACCAGCGGCGCCAGATCCGCCGCCGATTGCAGCTCCCAGCGCAGATGCTGCGCCACCTCGGGCAGGCGCAGATAGTCGTACCAGTCCGGAATATCCAACATTTCCATGGGACGCAGGCTGAAACCCTGCAGATCGATAGACGGCGGGGTTATCACATTCATCACGAGCACCAGAATGAGGCGGCCGGCCCCCGCGCTTGCAAGCGAGTGGACCCGGCCGCGCTTTATTGTGTACAGCGGGAGACCGCACTCCATTCTAGAAGATCGCTCGCCAATAGAAAGCCTATCTAGGCCCGCTCAAGGTCTTGCGAACAAGAGCGGGACAAGGCGCAAACGGCTGAAGAAGCGGATCAGGCGGTCAAGGCCGGGCTGCCGGCCGGTGCGGCGGGCGCAGGCTGGGGGGCCTGGGCCTGCGCGTTGGCGGCCTGGATTTGCGGGCTATCGCCGGGGCTGAAGCTTTGCGTCACTTTGCCGGTCATCAGAATGCCCAGCACCACGATCACCGAATTGTCTATCGGCAAGGACGGCGAGCCTTTCTGGATCGAGGTGTAGGCCCAGACCAGCAGCACGCCCAGCGCCCACAGCAGGAAAGCCAGCCGCGTGGCGGAAAAGCTGCCGAAACCATCCTGCAAGAATTCAGAAACCTTCATCTTCCATCCTTTCCCGTTGAACCGGCGGGCAGGCCGCCTGCTATTTAGCGATATAGCGCCGCGGCCAAGGGCCGGCAAAACCGGAAAACACTTAGAACCGGTTCTAAAGCCTACTGCGCGTCAGCGATACCGCGTTGACCCTCCCTTCGAAACGCTCATATACCCTTGTACATTCCGCGTTCTCAGCTGTCTTCGCCTTGCCTCGCTCTCCTGGCGTGAAAGCTAGTCTTTAGGCCGGCGCCTTCTCCGCCGGGCTTGGCCATAATACGGAAGGGCAAGCGCTCCGCCGCCGCAGAAGCATTCCGTCGCCTGTTTCAAGACGGCCGCCGCGGCGGCCATCCGCCTTCATGCCCGCTCCATATCAACAAGCCGCCGCGCCCACGGGCCGAGCGGCGGTCCGGCTCGCTCTTTGATTGACCCTAACTTGGAAGGAGTCTCGCCATGAGCCTAGACCAAGCCGTATTGGACAGCCCGGTTGTCGAAGACATCGACGCTCAGATCGAAAAAGTGCTGGCCATGATGTCCGCCCGGGACCTGCAGCAGTTGCAAGCCAAGCTGCGGCAGCTGTATCAATTGGAGTATTCCGAAACCGACGCGCATCCCTTCAATATCAAGACCATCATCAAGGGACGCGACATCCGCTTTGCGCGCGGGGTGTCGCCGGCTTCCCGCGCCTTCATGATTCTGCACAGCCTGGGGCATTATTTTTTCATCTGCGCGGCCAGGCGCAAGAACATCGAGCGTTATGACTATATTTACGACCTGCGCGGGGTGCAGACGGCGCTGCACTATTACGAAACCGCCGGCCAGGGCAGCGGCCTGGATCAGCCGCCGCCGATGACGGAGCAGAAACGCAAGGACCGGGTGTCCTTCGAGGTGGGCGCCAACCGCTTTGCCGCCGATCTGCTGGCCGACATCGGCTTCGGCCAGGCGGCGGCGCTGATTCAGCGCTATCAGGTGGGCGACATCAACTACATCCTCGACGTGTCGCGCGGCGGCAAGGCCGCCATCGTGCCCAGCGATCACGACTATCTGCGCCGCTACATCTGCGCCGGCTTGTCCATAGACCCCGACGACGCTTACGATGACGGCGTCTACGATCCGGACGCCTACCGCCGGGACGGCATAGATTGGCAACATATCGAGGATATCCGGCTTGAGATCCATTTCTTCTGATTCTTCCGGCCGCGCATGGGCGGCATAAGCCGCCGCCAGCTGGCCGCCCTGTTCTGCTGCATGTTCATCATCGGATCGGCCGAAGTGGCGGCCGGCCCGATGATGGCCATGATGGGCCGCCATTTCGGCGTGCCCTCCAGCGCCATCGCCTATCTGCCCGCCGCTTACGGCCTGTGCTACGGCGTGTTCGCGCTGCTGGCCGGCCCGCTGTCCGACCGCTTTGGCCGCAGGCCGCCCTTGCAGCTGGGCCTGCTCGGCTTCGCCCTGTGCTGCGCGCTGCTGCCCTCCGCCCCCGGCCTGAACGCGGCCGTCGCGCTGTCCGCGCTGAGCGGGCTGTGCGCGGCGGTGATCCAGCCCAATGCGCTGGCGCTGGTGGCGGACCTGGCCCCGCGCGCCCAGCTGGGCCAAAGGCTGGGCCAGGTCTTCATCGGGCTGATGCTGGCCTTCGTGCTGACGCCGGCGCTGGCCGGGCGGCTGGCGGACACCGCCGGCTGGCAGGCCAGTTATTACGCGCTGGCGGCGGCCGGCCTGCTGGCCTGGGCCGCGGTGCGGCGCTGGTTCCGCGCCGACGGCGGCCGCCTGACGGCGGGCGGCGGCTTCCTGGCCACCCTGGCCGGCGCCTGGCGCACGCCCGGCGCGCGGCGCCGGCTATGCGTCAGCTATCTGTGGCTGGGTTGGGTGGCCGGCTTCGGCGCGGTGGTGGCCGAGGTGGCCGCGCGCAAGCTGGCGCTCAGTTCCACCGGCGGCGGCCTGCTGGCCGGCGGCTTGGGCCTGGTGGTCATCGCGGGCAATCTCTGCGGTCCGCCGTTGCAAAGGCGGCTGGGCGAGGCCGCCCTGCCGGCCGCGGCGCTGGCAGCGGCGCTGGGCATCCTGGCCTTTCTGCTGCCCCTGAGCGCGCTGTGGCAACTGGCGCTGGCCGGCTGTCTGTGGGCCTTCGGCTACGGCTGCGCCGGGCCCTTGCACCACGCCCGCTTGAGCACCCTGTCCGAACGCTATCGCGGCACCCTCAATTCCTATCACGCCAGCTTGTTGAACCTGGGCATTTTTTCCGCCGCCCTGTTGCTGGGCCTGAGCAGCGAGCCAAGACCGGTGGCCTGGTTCTGCGCCGCGGCCGGGCTGTTGACCCTGGCCGGCGCGCTCTTGCTGCTGCCCTTCGGGCCGGGCTTGCGGCCGGCGGACGCCAAACAGGCCTAAGAAGCTGTTCGAAGGCTATCGTTGGCATTAAGAAATACAATTCCGGCATCGGCTTGCAAATCCGCGCGTCGGACGCATCATGACAAATACAAAATAAAATGCCATACAACTAAGGAAACGTCATGATTGCCATTCGGGAGATCGACCATATCGTGCTGCGGGTCAGCGACCTGGCCAAGATGGAGCGCTTTTACCGCGAGGTGCTGGGCTGCACGGTGGAGCGCCGGCGAGAGGACTTGGGGCTGTTGCAGTTGCGCGCCGGGCATTCGCTGCTGGACCTGGTGCCGGTGGACGGCCCGCTGGGCCGGGCCGGCGGCCGCGCACCGGCCGCGGAAGGCCGCAATCTGGATCACTTCTGTTTCCGCGTCGAGCCTTTCGACGAGGAGGCGATACGCGCCCACCTCGCAAGCCACGGCCTCAGCGCCGGGGAAACCGCCCAGCGCTACGGCGCCGAGGGCGACGGCCCCTCCTTGTACTTGCAGGACCCGGAGGGCAATGTCGTGGAGCTGAAAGGCCCGCCCTCCCCTTAGAAGCTGTTTACGATCTGCTGCGCTGCGGCGATACCATAGAACCTGTTCAATGCCTGCCGCGCTTCCTGACGGCGCGGCGAGCGCCGCTTCGGCCCTCTGAGCCGCCTCCGCGGCCGCAAGGCCTGAGCTCCAAAACCCCAAACCGCTGTTGAACCCGGCGTCGCCGCGCCCGTCGTGAGCGGCGTCTTTCGGCGCTAAGCGCCGGCTCACAGGCCGCTCCGGCAAACTGGGTTTGGCGGTTTTAAATATTACTGGTTTTGATTTTTTTATTTAGACATAAATACTCTAGTCTAAACCGCTTCGATAATAGGGGGTTTAATCCGCCCGCCCTAATCGCGTTAATTCAAACAACCGTTTGGAGTAAATGCCGAAATTCAAACTGGCATTGAATTGGTATTAAATATCGTCAATGACGCTTATTCGCCGCGCCGGCGGCCGCGCGCGGCGGATATAAAAAACCCCTGAAGCGGACAGCGTCTTCAGGGGTTGTGTCGCGTGAGTCCGCGTTCAAGGCTGTCTGCGAGCCTGAATGCCCGCCGCCACCTTTTGCAGCTTGTCCGCATAGCCCGGATCGGTGGCGTAGCCGCCCTGCGCCAGCGCCTGAGCGAAGGCCTGGGCGTTGCCGCCCACGCCCAGCGCGCCGCGATAACGCGGATTGCCGGCCAGCAGCTGCGCGTAATCGGCGAAGGCGTCTTGCAGGCCGGAGTAGGCGCGGAAGCTTTCCGTCCGCTTCACGTCGCGGCCGTCCACATGCTCGGTGGTCAAGGCGCGGCTGACTTCGCCCTGCCAGCCCTTGCCGGCCTTGATGCCGAACAGATTGTGGTTGCTGCCGCCGTCGGCGCGGGTCAGCGGACGCTGGCCCCAGCCGGACTCCAGCGCCGCGTGAGCGGCCACCAGTTCCGGCGCCACGCCCAATTTGGCGGCGGCCTGTTGCGCGTAGGGCGCGATGCTGTCGAGAAAGGCTTGCTGGTCCGCGCCGTAGGGCATGCTGCCGCCCAGGGTGGCGTCCTGGACGCGCTGACGCGCCCAAGCGCCTTCCGGCGACAGGCTGGACCAGCTCTCCGAGCCGTTTTCGATGAAGTCGCGCACTTCGCTGCGCAGCTGACCGCTCCATTGGTCGGCGAAACGCTCGCCGTCCCCGCCGCCCTGGCCGATCAACGGCAAGGCGACGGCGTCGGCGCCGAAGTCCGGCCCGGCGCCGATGTCATTGCGCACAGTAAACATCGCTGTCTCCATTCAGCACGCGGTTCATCAGGTCCTGCTGCTGTTGCAGCAGCTGGCCATTGCGCAGGTTCAGGGTCTGGCACAAACGGATCTGCTCCACCAGCGCGTTCCAGCGCTGGCGGCAGGCTTGTTCCGCAGCGGCGGGCAAAAGCTTGAGCACCGCGTCCATCGAGGCGGCGCGGCCGCGGCCCAGCAATTGGCCGGCCAGTTGCAGGCGCTGGTCGCGGCTGGCCTGCAAGGCGTCGCATTGGGCGACGATGTCGGCCCCCAGCTGCCGCAGCTCGTCGGCCTGATGCGCCAGCGCGGCGGCGAACTGCTGTTCCAGCAGTTGCTCCAAGCGGCCGTAGCCTTGCAGATCCTGCTGCACGGTGGCCAGCAGTTGTTTGAAGGCTTGCTCGCGATTCATTCAGCGGCTCCGGTGGTATTGCTCCACCAGATCGGCCAGGCGGGCGGCGTCGAAGCGCACTTCGCCGCGCGCCAAGGCGGCGCGCACTTCTTCCACCCGCTTCATGTCGATGTCCGGCAGCGCGCGCAGTTCCGCCACCGCCGGCGCCATGTCCTGGCTCGCGGCGGGCGCGGCGACGGCGGCGGGCGCGCGGGCCGGCGTTTCCGCGGCGGCGCTCTGGCCGCCGACCGCCAGTTCGCGGCGTTGCGACGAGGTCGAATTGATTTGCATAGTTTGGAATCCGTCTGGTTAGGCTGTGCGAGCGGCGCGGCCGCTCGGAGCGGGCCCTGCGGCCCGCCCTTACCCTTTCAAGGCGACAGTCTGAAAAAAAACTTAAAAATTTACCGGTAACATTTTCAGAACGACAATGCGCCGGTTTTCCAGACGGATATAGCGGCCGAACACCAGTTCCTTCAGGATGCGCGCCACCATCTCGCGGGAGGAGCCGATCTGGTCGGCGATTTCCTGCTGGGTCAGCTGCTTTTTCAGCACCATTTCCTCGCCGTCCTGCTCTTCCAGCATTTGATTGATCAGGATGCGCACGCGGCCGTACACATCCATCAGCGCCAGGTTCTTGGCCTTGGTGGACATGCGGCGCACCACTTGCACCAGATGGCACATGATGCGGGTGCGGGCCTCCGGGCTGTGCGGCAGGCCGTCTTCGGTATCGAACAACTGCATCAGGCTGTCGCGGCTGAACACCAGCAGGTGGCTGTCCTCGTCCGCCGCGCAATTGGAGCTGCGCTCGCCGCTGTCGATGAAGCCGACCATGCCGATCAGCTCCCCGGAAGCGCAGATTTGCAGAATGTATTTCTTGCTGAGTCCATCCGAAACAAAGACTTGCATGCAACCGCTGGCCAGCAGATAGACCTCGTTGGCGCTATCGCCCTCGTTGTACAGCACCTCGCCCTTGTTCAGGCGGCGGCTTTCGGCCAGTTCCAGCGCTTTGTCCAGTTTGTCGTTGTCCAGATGTCCGAACAGATGTGTGCCTCTTAACAAGGCTTTGATATTGTGGTTTTCATTCATGACCACGTCGTCCCCGATAGTCTTGCGATTGAATCGACTTTCCCGCAGATGTTTGCCGCCTTTTGGCGTCTTTTTTGTCAACATCATCCGAGTCTTTCGCTCGGATTTTTATTAATCAGGTGCGGATTATAATATTAGCGGTTAACAAAAGTGTGAAAAAACACACATAAAAAAAGCCTGAAACGAATCAGGCTTTTGTTTTGAACCCAAAAAAATAAAAGTTCAGCGGGGAGTTAGGCCATCTTGCAGCGCGCTATCCAGATCGGATTTCTGTAGTGGCGAACTTACAACACTGGTCTCGCGATTGCCGCTCTGTCCCGGCGGTCCGAACATGGCCACCACCGCCTGCGCCTGCTTGCTGGTCATCACCAAGAGCTCGATGCGGCGGTTGTAGGCGGCCAGCGGGTGCCCGGCGTCCAGCGGCGCCCGGTCCGCCATGCCCACCACTTGCAAAATGCCGGCGGCGTTCATGCCGCCTTCCAGCAGATGCAGCCGCGCCGCCATCGCGCGGTTGCTGGACAGACCCCAGTTCGAAAACGAACCGAAGCCGGCGGTCCGGTATTGCGCGGCATCCGTGTGTCCGACAATCAGCAATTGATTGTCGATATGGCCGAACATCTCGCCCATATCGTGCAACAGCCGCTTGAAGCGCGGCTCGACGATGGCGCTGCCGCGCTCGAACATGCCCTGGTTGTCGGTGTCGTGCAGCATCACCCGCAAGCCGTAAGGCGTGACCACGGTCTGCAGATTGCTGGCCAGGCCGGCGTCGCGGCTCATCTTGGCCAGCAGGCCGGCCAGCTTTTCCAGATCCGCCACGCTGTCCAGGCTGCGCTGGCCCTGTCCGTCGAAGGTTTTCTTGGCCACCTTGTTGCTCTCCTGCAGCAGGGAGTCGGCCTTGGTGGTGGTGGTGGGCTGGCCCGGAATCGGGTCGCGCGGGATCAGGCTGCCCGGCGGCGTGCCGGTATGCTCGATGCTGCGCGAGCCGCCGGCCTTCAGCGGGCTGCCGCCGCCGGCAGTCAGCAATTGCTGCAGGTTTTCCTGGTCGCGCGCGGCCAGCACCCATAGCACCAGGAACAAGCACATCAGCGCCAGCACGAAGTCGGCGAACGCCACTTTCCACGCGCCGCCGTGCCCTTCGGAATCCTGACGGCGCGACACCTTCTTGATCACCGCGGCTTCATGCTCGCGATTGGGTTTATTCGCCATGCCGGCCATCCGCTCAGTTCACGCCTTCCAGCGCGTTGATCCAGGTTTCCAGCTGGGAGAAGCTGGGCTTGGTGTTCAGCTGCACCAGGCGGCGGCCGGCGTCGATGGCCAGCAGCGGCGGCTTGCCGGACACATGGGTGGTCAACACCACTTTCACCGATTCGTAGTTGGACAGCTCCTGCTTGACCAGCTGGTGCATCATATTGGACAGCGGGTCCAGCACGCCGTAGCAGAAGAAGATGCCGATGAAGGTGCCCACCATGGCGGCGGCCACTTTCTCGCTGATCTCGCCGGCGGTGGCGCCCTGGCTGACGCTGTTCATCGCCATCACGATGCCCAGCACCGCGGCCAGGATGCCGAAGCCCGGCATCGCCTCGGCGATTTTGTGCAGCGATTTGGACGGCTGGTTCAATTCTTCGTGAATGGCGTCCAACTCCTGGTCCAGCACGCCCTCCAGTTCATGGGCGCTGATCTTGCCCATGGCCATCAAACGGAAGTTGTCGACGATGAAGGCCAGCAGCTTGGGTTCTTCCAGCACCAGCGGGTAGCGGTTGAACAAGGCGCTCTGACGCGGGGCCTCCACGTGTTCGTCCAGCGCCTTCAGGCCCTGGCTGGCGGTGATCAGCAGTTCGTACATCAGCAGCAGCAGCTGGCGCTGAAATTCCGCGTCGTACTTCTTGCGCATGCCGACGCGCTTGATCTGGCCGCCCATTTCCGTCAGCACGTGCTGCGGATTGCCCAGCACGATGGCGCCGACGGCGGCGCCGCAGATGATCAGCAGCTCCACCGGCTGCCAGATCACGGACAGGATGCCGCCATGCAGCATGAAGCCGCCAAAGACACAAACCAGCACGATCAGAATGCCGAATAATTGCTGCATGTTTTCTTTCCTCGGGCTCAGGCCGCTTGTAGGCAGGCCTGCATTTTTTTGAGAGCGCTCTTGTTGATCTGGCAGACGCGCGCTTCGGTCAGCGCCAGCACCGCCGCGATCTCCTTGAGACTCAGTTCAAATTCGTAATACAGCTGGATCACTTGCTGTTCGCGCGGGTTCAGCGCCTGCAAGGCCACGGTCAAGGCGCTTTTCAGCGCCAGCCGCTGTTCCGGATTGTCTTCCGCCGCCGGCTCCAGGCCCTGGGCCATCAGTTCGTCGAAGCTGGACAGCGCTTCCGCGTTGTCGGCCAGCAACGCCTCCTGATAGGCCTCGGCGCTGAGGCCCAGCAGCTGCATCGCCTCGGCTTCGCTGGGTTCGCGCCCCAGCTTGCGGCTGAGCAGGCGCAGGCCGTCGCGCACGCGGTGGGCTTCCTGGCGCACCGAGCGCGGCCGCCAGTCCAGCCGGCGCAATTCGTCCAGGATGGCGCCGCGAATGCGCAAAATGGCGAAGCCGGCGAACTTGTCGTCCGGCTCGCCGTAGCGGCGCAGGCTTTCCAGCAAGGCCATCAGCCCCACCTGCTCCATGTCTTCGCGGTCGAACACGCCGCCGGCCTGAGACGACAGCTGGCGCGCCACCCGCTTGACCAGATGGGCGTACTGACGCAGCGCCTCGGCTTCGCCGCCGGCGCTGGCCGGGGCTTCGGCGTAACTGGCGTACATGGCGGCTTACTCGATGATCAATTTGCTGACCATCACCTCGCTGAACGGCGCGTCGCGTCGCTCGCGCAGAAAACCGCCGGCATAGGCCTTGGCCAGCAAGCGCTGGTAGTCGTCTATGCTCATCGTCAGCGCCTTGTCCGCCGGCAGCTCCGACAGCGCGCGCACGGCGATGCTCTTCAGGAAGGGCAGCTGGGACTTGACCTCGGCCTCCTGCTTTTCATTGCTGCGGAACACCAGGTCCACCGCCATGAAGCGGGTGGCGGATTCCCCGCCGCGCAGCATCACGATCACCTTGTCCATGCTGACGAAGCGCGCGTCCAGCGCCGCCGCCGGCTTGGGCGCTTCCGCGGCCTGCGGCGCGCGCGAACTCAGCCACCACCAGGCGCCGCCGCCTGCGGCCAGCGCCGTCACGATGGCCACGATCAAAATCACTACGATGTTTCGATTCATTCTTGTGCTTCCGCTGCTCAGCCCTGGCCCAGCCAGAAGCCTTGTCCATCACCCTGCCCCGCTTCCGCCAGCGCCCGTCCCGGCGCGCGTTGCGGCTGCTGTTGCCCCTGGCGTTCCTGACGCTGCTGGCCGCCCTGCCCCGGCGCGCCTTCGCGCACCTCCACCGCCACCTGGGTGTATTGGCGGTTGGACAGGTCCTGGCGCAGCGCGTCGCCGATGGCTTGCAACTGGCGCACCACTTCGCCGTGCGAGGCGGTCAGTTGCACTTGCAGCGCGCCGGCTTCGTGGCGGATGGAGATTTCCAGCGAGCCCAGCGAGGGCGGGTCCAGCCGGATCAGCGCGCGGTCCATGCCGTGGCTGCTTTGCACTTGCAGGCGCTCGCCCAGCGCGGCGCTGAGCTTGTCGCCCCATTTGGCCGATTGTTCCGCGGGCAGCTTGATCGGCGCCCATTCCGGCAGCGGCGCGCCGGCCTTGTCCTGCGGCTGCGGCGCGATGGCGGCCAATAAGGGCGCGGCGGCTTGCGCCGGCGCCGGCGTTTCGCGGCCGGCCTGAGCCTCGCCGGCCGCGGCCGGCTTGGCCGGCAACGGCGCCAGGGTGTTGAGCGCGGCGGACAGCGCGTCCGCCGGCAGCGCCGTCTCGGCGTTCCGGCGCGGCGTCGCGGCGCTGGCGACAAGCGCGGCCGCGTCCATCCCGGGCTGCGCCGGCGCGCCGGCCTGCGGCGTCGGAGCCAGCGGCTGCGGCATGGCCGGCGTCGCCGGCAACGGCGGCGCGGCCAGGGCGAGCGGCTGCGCCGCCGGCGTCCCGGCCTTGGCCTCGTCGCCCGCGGGGGCCTCGGCGTCTGCGTCTGCGTCCGCCGCCGGCGCGGCGTTCTGCCCGTCCATCAGGCTGGCCAGCAAGGCGCTGGCGAAGTCGCCGCCGGACGCCGGCGCCGCCGCGTTCGGGTCCAGCAGGGGATCGGCCGGCGCGACGTCGGCGGGCGTTGACGCGCCGCCGGCGAGAAGATTGGGGGGCAAGGATACGTTCATGCTTGATTCCAGTCGCTGACTTCGGCGTAGGCGATTTGCGCGTCGCGCTGATGGCTCAGCGCGGCGATTTTGTCTTGTAGTTCCGCGGAGTCGGCGCGGCAGACTTCCAGCGCGTCGCGGTAGGCGGCGCGCAGAGCGGCGCGCGCGGCGGCGTCCAGCGCCTGAGGCTGGGTGCGCAGCAGCTCGGCCAAGAGTTGGTCCAGCGCGGCCAGGCGCTCCCAGTCGCGCTCGGCGCAGGCGCGGCGGATGGCGGCTTCCAGCGCGGCCGGATCAGGCGGCTTCATGCTGGTCCCGCACGCCTATCCAGCCGCCCTTGAGCTTGATCAGTAGCTGTTCCGCCTCGTCCAGCGCCGCCACGTCCAGATTGACGCTGGCGTGGTAGAGCCGGTAGGCGCAGTAGTCGTAAAGCCGCGCCAGATTGGTGACCACCTCGCCGCCGGAATCGAAGTCCAGCGCGCTGGACAGGCCGTTGAGGATGTTGATGCACTTGCTGATGCTCTCGCCCTTTTGCTCGTAGCGCTGGTTTTCCAGATGGCCGCGCGCGCGCGCCATTTCTTCCAGCAGGCCGTCGAACAGCACCAGCACCAATTGCACCGGCGAGGCGGCGTGGGTCTGCGCTTCCAGATTGACCGCGTGATAGCTGCGGTAGGCGTCGTATTCCACGTTGTCGTGCTCCTGTTCTAATTCAATAGGCGGGAGGGGGTCCCTCCCGCCGAATTCTGTGCGGCCAAGCAAACCCGGGCTGGATTCAGAAGGACAGCATGCCCAGAGTCTTCTGCATGTCTTCCTGCATCTTCTGCAGCTGGGTGAACTGCGTCAGGTAGCGCTTATAGCTCTGGTCGTACTGGGTCTTCAGCCGCAGCTGGCGGCTGTCCAGATCTTTCTGGATGCGGGATTCGGAATCCTTGCGCAGCTTGAGCAGGCCGCTGCTGCCGTTCAGCCATTTGTCCAGGTAGTCGCTGCTTTGCTTGACCACGCCGTTCTTGTTGTCGCCGTTAACGAAACGGTCCAGCGCGTCCGGCTTGTCCTTCAGAGTGTCGTTCAGCTTCTTGCTGTCCAGGCTCAGGGTGCCGTCGCGGTTGGCCTTGATGCCCAGCTGGTTCAAGGTGATGCCGTCGTATTCCTGACGCAGCAGGCCGTTGATGCCGTCTTTCAGGCTGCGGATGCCGGAGTCGCTGGCGAAGGGGCCGCCGGTCTTGCCTTCCTTGCCCGGAGCGGACAGATCGGAGATGGCGCTGGCCAGCTTGTTGTAGCTATCGACGAAGCCTTGCACATTGCCGACGGTGTCGGCCTCGTTGCGCGACACCGACAATTGCAGCGGGGTGTCGCCGGTTTTCATCGCCTTGCTGATGGTCAGGTTGACCCCGTCAATGCTGTCGAAGGTGTTGGACGCCTGCTTCATCTGCACGCCGGTGTCTTTATTGCCCAGCCAGACGATGGCGTCCTGCCCCTTGGTCAGTTCCTTGGGGCTGGCGAGTCCGCTCTTCAGGCCGGCGTCGCTGACCTGGCTCAGGTCCAGCGTGACGACGCCGCTCTCGCCGGTCTTGCCGGAGGACATCACCAGCTGGCTGGCGCCGCCGTTGTTCAACACCATGGCGTTGACCTTGCCGCTGTTGCCGCTGGCGCGGTTGATGGCCAAAGCCAGCTCCGACGGAGACAGGTTGCCGTCGCCGTCGCGGTCCGCGCTGCTGAGGTCCACTTCAAAGCTGTCGCTGCCCTGGCGGATGGTGATCTTGTCGCCGGCCTGGGCCTTGGCGCCGGACAGGCTGCCGAAGGACAGCTGATGGGCGGTGGCCACTTGTTCGATGAACAGCGAGTAGTTGCCGGGCTGGGCGTTGCCCTTGGCGCTGACGCTGCCGAAGCCTTCCTGACTGATGCTGGCGCTCATCGCCACCAGGCTCTTCTTGGTGGTGATGCCGCTCAGCGCGCTGCGGTAGTCTTGCAAGGCCTTTTGCAGCTTGTTCAGCGCGTCGCCGCGCGCCTGCGCCGCCTTGCTCTGATTGTCCAGCTGGTTCTGGGCGTCTTGCAGATACAGGCTGGCGGCGTTCTGGGCCAGCGCCGAGGGCGGGGTCTTGCTGAAATCGATAGCCATTTAGAATCCTTTCGCTGTACGCGGGCCGGAGCGCGGTCGGCGCGCCGAGATGAGATCGCCGGTATTGAGATCGACGCTAATGACTATCCCTTGCGACCGCCGGCCGGCTTTTCTTGAGCCGCCGTGAATAATCACGCTCCGCGCAGCCAGGCTTGCCCGGCCAGTTCGTCGGTTTGCTTCTGTTCTTTCTTCAGCCGCAGGCGCAGCAGGCTTTCCGCCGCCTGGTCGCGCACCTGGACCATCACTTCGCGGCGCAGGCTGGCTTGCAGCAGCGCGCGCTGGCTGACCGCGGCGTCCGCCTCGGCCAGTTGCAGATCCTGCTGCTGCGAGGCCATCAGGTCCAGCAGCGCGCCCTTGTAGTCGGCGCAGTTGCGCGCCAAAGCCGGGTGGCCGGCGTCGGCGCTGGCGCCGCTCTGACCGCAGAGCTCGCCCATGCGCAGGATGTTGCGGCGGTAGCGTTCCTGCAGCTGGCGCTTGCCTTCCACCTCGCTTTGCAAGCGGTCCACGTCCTGCTGCCGCAATTGGACCATCAGGCCCAGGCGGCGCACGTCTTCGGGCTGGCTCATGTCGCGATCATCTCCATCAAACCGTTGCGGCTGTCTTCATAGCTCGCGGCCTCGGCCGCGCCCTGGCGCAAAAAGGCTTCCAGCCTGGGCATCAGCCGCACCGCGCGGTCGGTGTCCGCGTCGGCGCCGGCGACATAGCCGCCCAAGGGGATCAGGCTGCGCACTTCCTGGTAACGGGACCAGGCGCCGCGCGCGCCGCGCGCCGCCTCCGCGTGTTCCGCCGCGGTCAGCTGGCTCATGCAGCGGCTGACCGAGCGGCCGATGTCGATGGCCGGATAATGGCCGCGCTCGGCCAGTTCCCGCGACAGCACGATGTGGCCGTCCAGGATGGCGCGCGCGGTGTCCACCACCGGGTCTTGCTGATCGTCGCCTTCGGCCAGCACGGTGTAGATGGCGCTCATGCTGCCGGCGCCGCCCTCGCCGTTGCCCGCGCTCTCCGCCAGCGAGGGCAGGAGGCCGAACACCGACGGCGGATAACCGCGGGTGGCCGGCGGCTCGCCCAGCGCCAGCGCCACTTCGCGCTGAGCCATCGCGTAGCGGGTCAGCGAATCCACCAGCAGCAGCACATTGCGGCCCTGGTCGCGGAAATGGGCGGCGATGGTGTGGGTCAGTTCGGTGGCCTTCAGCCGCATCAGCGGCGATTCGTCGGCCGGCGCCACCACCAGCACCGCCTTGGCCAGGCCGGCCTCGCCCAGCGAGTGCTCGACGAACTCCCGCACTTCGCGGCCGCGCTCGCCGATCAGCCCCACCACCACCACGTCGGCTTCGGTGTGGCGGGTGATCATGCCCAGCAACACGCTTTTGCCGACGCCGGAACCGGCGAACAGACCGACGCGCTGGCCGCGGCCTATGGTGAGCAGGCTGTTGATCGCGCGCACGCCCACGTCCAGCGGCGCGGACACCGGCTGTTTTTTCAAGGGATTGACTTGCGGCGGGTGGGCGGCCAGCGGCTGTTCGCCGCCAAGACGGCCCAGGCCGTCCAGCGGCTCGCCCAGGCCGTTGACGATGCGGCCCAGCCAGGACGGGCCTATCATCAGGCCGCCGCCGTCGGCGGCGGGCAGCACCCGCGCGCCGGTGGTCAGACCCACCGGCTTCTTGAACGGCATCAGGTAGGAGACTTCGCGCTTGAAGCCCACCACCTGGGCTTGCAGCCAGCCGCCGCCGGTGGTTTCGATCACGCAGCGCTGGCCGGTTTCCAGCGGACAGCCCACGCTTTCCAGCAGCAGGCCGGACGCGCCCACCAGGCGGCCGCTGACGGTGGCCACCGGCACCTCGGGCAGTTCCAGCCGTCCCAACGCCTGGCGCAGCATGGCTTAAGCCTCCGCCTCGGCCGCCGCCGGCTCGTCGGCGTCGTGTTGCAGTTGTTCGCGCACGGTGGCGATGCAGGCCTCCAGCCGCTGCTGACAGCCGGCGTCGGCCTCGGACTCCGGCGTGCGGATCCGGCATTCGCCGTGCGGCAGCTGCGCGTCGGCCACCAGGCGCCAGCGCGCGGCGCGCTCCGGCGCCAGTTCGCGGATGCGCTGGCATTCTTCGGCGTTGAGCAGGATTTCCACCTCGTCCTGCTGGTATTGGCCCGGCGGCAGCGCGGCCAGGGTTTCGTCCACCAGGTCCAGGATCTGCACCGGCTTGAGCGCCAATTCGCAGCGGATGACCTGGCGCGCCACCTTGGCCACCAGTTCCACCACCTCGTCGCGCATCGCCGCCTGGTATTCCTCGCTGACGCGGCGCAGTTCGGCCAGCGCGGCCTCCAGCGGCCGGCCCAGGTCGGCCAACTCGGCCAGGGCTTCGCGGCGCGCCGCCGCCTGCCCTTCCTGGCGGCCCTGCTCCAGGCCCGCGGCGTAGCCGGCCTCGCGGCCGGCGGCTTCCCCGCTGGCCAGGCCTTCGTTGTAACCGGCGTCCATGCCCTGACGGAAGCCGTCGGCGGCGGAGGCCTGGATCTGGGCGGAGTCCTGCGCGTTCAGCGGCAGGTCCAGCGCGCTGTGGATCAGCGGCGGGAAACGGAAGGGGCGCCAGGCCTTCACTCGACCACTTCCTCTGGGAACAGCTGCAGGTCGATTTCGCCGGCCTGGGCCAGCTGTTTGACCTGAGCCATGATGTCGGCGCGCACTTCTTCCACGCGGCTCAGCGGCACCGGGCCGGAGCGGCGCATCATCGCGTCGAAGTTTTGCGCCTGACGGCGCGGCATGGTCTGGACGATGGCCTCGCGCACCGCCGGCTCCGCGCCCTTGAGCGCGATCGCCCATTGCTCCAGCGGAATGTCTTCGCTGATGCGCATCAGCACGGCCTCGGTCTGACGCGACAGGATGAAGAAGTCGTACATGCGGGTTTCGATTTCCTCGACGATGTCCGGATCGTGGGCGCGCAGCAGTTCCATCATGCGCTGGCGGTCGCCCGGCAGGCGGTTGAGGATGTCGGCGGTCTGCTGCATGCCTTCCACCGCGGTGCTCTGGGTGTGCAGGCTTTCCAGACAGCGGTTGACCAGTTCTTCCAGCTCTTCCAGGAGCTCGCGGTCCACGTCCTTGAGCCGGGCCACGTTGACCAGCACGCTGTCGCGGCTGTCCGCCGGCAGCGCGTCCACCACCTGGCCGGCCAAGGCCGGCGGCAGGAAGGCGAGGAACACCGCCTGCATGCGCACGTGTTCGCCGGCGATGCGGTCCGCCAGCCATTGCGGCGACACCCATTGCAGCCGCGCCATCTTGGGACGGATGGCGTCGCCGTAAATGGTGTCCAGCACGCTGTTGGCGATGTCGCTGCCCAGCGCCAGATCCAGCGAGCGCTTGAGGAAGGCGCGGCTGGCGCCGTGCACCCCGCTCTGCTCGCGGTATTCGTCGAAGAATTTCTGAATCGTGGTCTTGACCGCGTCCACCTTGATGCCGCTCATGCCGGACATCGCCTGGGTCACTTGCAGCAGTTCTTCGCGGCTCAGGCAGCGCAGCACGGCGGCGGCGGGCTCCTCGCCCATGCACAGCAAGAGCACGGCGGCCTGCTCGATGGTGTTCATCGCTTCGGCGGCGGGCGCGGCGGCGGCCGGCGGCAGGGCCGGCGCTACGGCGTTATTGGTTTCGTCCATTTTTCTGCACCCATTGTTTGACGACTTCGGCGACGCGTTCCGGCTCTTTGGCGGCCAGGCCCTTCAGATGGTCGACCAAGACGTCGACGCTGGAGCCGGCCGGCGGCAGATCGTAGTTTTCCAGCAGCGGCACCACCGGGCTGGCGCCGGCGCCGGCCGCAGCCAAGGCCGCCGGCTGCGGCGCGGAGGACAGCTGCGCCTGGCGCGCGGCGCGCAGGTCGGCGCCGTCCATCAGCGGATCGGGTTTCAGTTCCAGCGCTTCCGGCTGCTGGTATTCGCGCAGCTGGCGGTCGGTCAGCTGACGCAGCATCTTCAGCAGCGGACGCGCCAGCAGCAGGTAGGCCAGCAGCAGGCCGAAGGCGTAAACGGCCCAGCGCGCGGCTTCGAACCAGGTGTCCTGCTGCATCCAGATCGGCTCCGGCTCGGACAGCGCGGAGAAGTTGAGCGTGGACACCGCCAGGGTGTCGCCGCGCTCGGCGTGTATGCCCAGACCGTTGCGCAGCACCTTGTCGACATTGGCCAGTTCGGCCGGCTTCCAGCCGCCCTTGGCCGGCGCGGCGGCCTGGTTCAGCACCACGGCCACGCTGAGGCGGCGCAGCGTGCCGCGCGCCTTCTTGATCTGGGTGACGCTGCGATCGTAGGCGTATTGGCGGGTGACGGCGTTCTTGCTGTTGCCGGCTTTTTCCGAGGCCGGGCCGGAGGCGTCGGTGTTGACCGGGCGGTTGCTCAGCGAGCCGGGCACGCCCAGCGCCATTTTCTCGGTGGAGGTTTCCTCGCGCGAGGCCTCGTTGGTGACCTTGGGCGCCTCGCCGTATTTCTCGCGGGTTTCCTCGACGCGGTCGTTGTCCACGTCGGCGGTGACGCTG
Organism: Chromobacterium sp. Beijing; assembly: GCF_021496765.1. Lineage (NCBI taxonomy): Bacteria > Pseudomonadati > Pseudomonadota > Betaproteobacteria > Neisseriales > Chromobacteriaceae > Chromobacterium > Chromobacterium sp. Beijing. The sequence continues at coordinate 360,688 of NZ_CP053750.1, read as the reverse complement.
ACCTTGAAATTGTCCTTGCCCAGCACCGGGGTCAGCAGATCGCGGACGTTTTGCAGCGCTTCCTCGCGGAAGCGGCGCGCGGCGTCGCTCTCATTGCCGCCCAACACCCCGTCGTCGCTCAGATCCACGCGCGAGGACAGCAGATTGCCGGCCTGGTCCACCAGGGTGACCTGGGACGGCGACAGCGTGGACACGCTACCGGCCACCAGCTTGATCACCGCGGCCACTTGCTCGTTGCTCAGTTGCTGGCCGGGCTTGAGGGTGACCACCACCGAGGCGGAGCCCTTGTCGTTGACGGCGCCGACAAAAGACGTGGCGCGCGGCAGCGACAGATGCACGCGCGCGGCGGACACCGGCTCCAGCGCCAGAATGCTTTGCACCAGCTCGCCCTCCAGGCCGCGGCGGAAGCGCACGTCCTGGACGAACTGGCTGACGCCCAGCGGGTCGTTCTTGTCCAGCAGCTCCAGGCCGGACGGCAGCTGCGCCACCACGCCCTTGGCCGCCAGCTGCATGCGCACGCGGCCCAGCTGGCTGTCCGGCACCAGCACCTGGCCGGTTTGCGGATGGATGCGATAGGGGATTTTCTCGGCGTCCAGCACCGCCATCATGTCGGCGGCCACCACTTTTTCCTGGGCGCCGAACACCGGCTTGTAGCTGGCGTCGTCGCGCCACAGCCACAGGCTGATCATCACGGTGAGGCCGATGGCCAGCGCGACGATGGGCAGCGCCAGGCGCAGAGAGGGTCCGGAAACGGGCCAACGGCCGCCCAGACGGGTTTGCACGGCCGCGACGCCGCTGCGGAAACGATTCAACACGGGCATGGTCCTCGCGGCTTACAGCTGCATCTTGATCAAGTCGTCCACGGCGCCCACCACCTTATTGCGCACTTGCATCAGCATGGAGAACGACAGGCTGGCTTCCTGGCTCATCAGCATGGCGCCGACCAGGTCGTCGCTCTTGCCGCTGTCCACATCGGCCATTTTTTCGGAGGCGGCGCGGTTCTGCGCGTCCACGTCGCGGACGGCGGCGCCCATGGCGTCGGAAAAGCTGGCGGCGGAGGCCGGCTCTTCGCTGTGTTGCGGCGGCGCAATCGGCGCGCCGCGCGCCATCCCGGCCATTTCGCCGAGCATTTGCTTGCGGTCGGCATGAATCATCAAACCCAGGTTGGTCGCCATCGGAAATCCTTGTCGGGCGGTGCCCGTTATTATTGAGTGGCCAATCAAGGCCGGTTTCACGTCTGCGGCCCGCCGCGCGGCGGCGAGCGTATCGAAGCGGCAGCCCCGAGATGAGGACTTGTAACCATGCCATCATCCTGACGCCAGGATACGAGCGGCGATTTTAAACTTTATGCTTAAACCAACAGCCGTGAATTTTCACAAACTCTGACGTGAATTTTCCCCCTTTACCCAACGGCGGCAGCCAGTAAGATGCACACTCCATAAGGTTTAGCCTGCCGTTTGCCTCCGTCCGCGAGCCGCGAATTTAGTACCTTCTAGTACAGTTCGCATCCAGCGCCGCAGAGGGCGGGCCGGCCTTGATGAACACCAGGACGCCGCGGTTTAAGCGCCGCGCCCCTGCCGTCGCCCGCGCGCGCCGGCCGGGCGCGCCGGCGGCGCCAAGCCCACGCCTTCACCGAGAATCGAGATGCCAAGAGCCAGAATCATTTCGCAGCATGACGGCGCCCAATTGCCGGCTCTCGACCTGCGCACGCTGGGACGACCGTTCCATCTGCTGCCCGTCTTCGGCAAAGCCCTGCAAGAAGAGCTGGCGGATTTCCTGCAGCAAGAATTGAACCGCCGCTACCACGCGCGTTTCCACATCCGCGCGCTGGAACAGGCGCAACCGGCCGCCGACGAGCGCCGCTGGCTGTGGCACGCGCTGGACGGCTGCCAGCTGGGCAGCCATATCGAACGACCGCTGCTGCTGCGCTTGCTGGACTACCGCTTCGGCGCGCCGACGGCGCAGCCGGACGCCGACGCCGCCGCGCCGGCGGAGACCGAAACCGAACGCCGGCTGGCGCGCAGCCTGGCGGAACGGCTGCTGCCGCGGCTGCTGCAATGCGTTTTGCGCCTGGACCGCCAGGCCGGCGGCCTGCCGCCCGGCCCGGCCGACTGCGCGCTGCTGCCCTTCGTGCCGCCCGGCACCGGGGTCTGGGAGATCCGCCTGGACATCGGCGACGGCGAGCACGCCGTCGGCGCGCTGCGCCTGCAACTGGACGCCGCCTGCTTCGAACGGCTGCTGAAAAACCTGTCCGGCCGCCGCGACAGCGCCGACGCCCAGGCCGCGCCGGCGGACACCTTCCGCGACCGGCTGCGGGTGCGGCTGCAAGCGCGGCTGCTGGACCGCGAAATGGCGCTGGGCGACATCATGGACCTGCGCCCCGGCAGCGTGCTGCCGGTGACGCTGCAGGCCAGGAGCGAAGTGCTGGTCGGCGCTTCGCGGCTGTTCGACGCCGAAGTGGCCGAGCAGCACGGCAAGCTGTGCCTGACCGGCTTTGTCGCCAGCGAATGACTCTACAAACACAGAACAAGCAAGGATTAGCATGGACTTGAACGACGATTTCGACCTGGGCGGCGTGCTGGACGGCCTGGACGGTCAGAACGACGCGGACGCCAAGCCGGCGGACGACGCCGCGGCGCGCCGGCCGCAACGCGACATGACCCAGTTCCTGCGCAAGATCCCGGTCCGGCTGACGCTGGAAGTGGGCGGCGCCGACATCTCGCTGGCCGATCTGGTCAATATCGAAAACGGCTCGGTGGTGGAGCTGGACAAGCTGGCCGGCGAACCGCTGGACATCAAGGTCAACGGCACCGTGATCGGCCGCGGCGAGGTGGTGGTGGCCGGCGAGAACTACGGCCTGCGGGTGGTGGAGCTGAACGATCTGGAACTGGACAGCCTGGCCTGATGGGACTCTTGAAGAAGCTGCGCCCCCTGCTGCGACCCAGCCTCATCGCTGCGGGGCTTTGGGCGCTGGCCGCCGCCTGTCAGGCCGAGCCGCTGAAGCTGCTGTCGGCCAACGCCGGCGGCACGCCGGTGGATTTCACCATCAAGACTCAGATCCTGATCCTGATGACCTTGCTCGGGCTCTTGCCCGTGCTGGTGCTGATGATGACCAGCTTCACCCGCTTCATCATCGTGCTGTCCCTGCTGCGCCAGGCGCTGGGCCTGCAGCAGGGCCTGCCCAACCGCATCGTCACCGGCGTGTCCTTGATCCTGACCCTGCTGGTGATGCGGCCGGTGGGCCTGGAGGTGTGGAACCACGCGCTGCAGCCCTTCGATCAGGACAAGATCACCATGCAGCAGGCGCTGGAGATCGCGCAGAAGCCGATCAGCCGCTTCATGCTGGCGCAAACCAGCAAGACCGCGCTGGCGCAGATCGCCAGGCTGTCCGGCGAGGAAAAGATCAGCAATCCGCAGGACCACGCCTTTGCGGTCAAGCTGGCCGCCTTCGTGCTGTCGGAGTTGAAGACCGCGTTCCAGATCGGCTGCATGCTGTTCATCCCCTTCCTGGTGATAGACCTGGTGGTGTCCAGCGTGCTGATGGCGATGGGCATGATGATGCTGTCGCCGCTGGTGATTTCGCTGCCGCTCAAGCTGCTGCTGTTCGTGCTGGTGGACGGCTGGTCGCTGACGGTGAACACCCTGGTCACCTCGATACAGGCGTATTGAATTGAGCACAAATTTTTTGCCACGGAAGCACACGGAAGACACGGACAAATTCAGAAAAACACAAAATCCTTTGTCATGGATATCCGCCGTGGCATACGGAAATAGCGCTTTTCGAAGCGCCGAACATAAGGCGTACACAACACAGGCATGGAGTCATTGATTTTGAATTTTCCGTGTGCTTCCGTGGCTAAAAAAGTTTTTTACGCTTCCGCGGCTCATTGATCATCTTGACTAACTAACAGGCGTTTATGCTCACTCCCGACATTGCCGTCGACATCGTCAACGACAGCCTGCGCGTCGTCGTCACCCTGGTGGTGTTGCTGATCCTGCCCAGCCTGATCGTCGGCGTCATCGTCAGCCTGATCCAGGCCGCCACCCAGATCAACGAGCAGACGCTGTCCTTCCTGCCGCGGCTGCTGGTGACCTTGCTCACCATCGCCATCGCCGGCCACTGGATCACCGGCTTCCTGATGGATTTCTGCGTGGCGATGTTCCAGCGCGCCGCCGGTCTGGTCGGATAGCCGTGACCGGCCTCTACGCCCAGCTGCTGGACCTGATCCCGGCCTTCTGGTGGCCGTTCTGCCGGCTGATGGCCGCCTTCAGCGTGGCGCCCTTCATCGGCGAGGGCATGGTGCCGGTGCGGGTGCGCATCGGCCTGGCGCTGGCCTTATCCGCCGCCACGCTGCCGGCCACCCTGCCGCTGCCCAAGCTGGACCTGTTCTCGCTGGCCGGCGTCGCCGCCAGCATCGAGCAGGCGGTGATCGGCCTCGTCTTCGGCCTCGCCTTTCAGCTGGTGCTGGCGGTGCTGGCCGTGCTCGGCTTCCTGGTGTCCTCGCAGATGGCGCTGTCCATGGCGGTGATGAACGACCCCGGCAACGGCAATTCTTCCGATGTGGTGTCCAGCCTGCTCTACCTGCTGGGCGCCATGATCTTCTTCTCGCTGGACGGCCATTTGCTGCTGATCCAGGTGGTTTACGCCAGCTTCCAGGCCTGGCCGGTGGGCGGCGGCGTGCCGGCCGCCTCGCTGTCCATGCTGGCCGGCGGCGTGGCCTGGGTCTTGTCCGCCGCCATGCTGCTGGCGCTGCCGGCGGTGTTCGCCACCTTCGTGGTGCAGGCCGGCGTGGGCATGATCAACCGGGTGGCGCCGTCGCTGAACCTGTTCTCGCTGGGCTTCCCGCTGATTACTCTGTTCGGCCTGGGCACGCTGGGCCTGGTGGCGCGCTTCATCCCCCAGCAATACCTGAACCTGAACGAACAGATGCTGCGCCTGCTGGACGGCATGCTGAGGGCCGGCCATGGCTGAGGGGCGCGGCGGCGACAAAACCGAAAAGGCCACGCCGCACAAGCTGCGGCAGGCGCGCAAGCAAGGCCAGGTGCCGCGCTCGCGCGATCTGGCCGCCGCGCTGGGCCTGTTGTTGGCGCTGAAACTGGCTTTCTGGCTGATGCCGCAGTGGCTGGACGAATTCCGGGAATTGTTCGCGCTGGCCTTCGCCCCGCTCTCCGGCAGCGGCGCGCTGGACAACAGCTGGTCCAAGCTGTTCGCCGGCACCTTGCTGCTGCTGGTCAAGATGGTGCTGCCGCTGGCGGTGATTCCGCTGTGCATGATCGTGGTTTCGCTCTATCCAGGCGGCTGGGTGTTCAGCCTCAACCATCTGCAGCCCAAGCTGGAGCGCTTCAATCCGCTGGCCCACTTCGGCCGCATCGCCTCGGCGCGGCACGCCAGCGAGATCGGCAAATCCATCGCCAAGGCGCTGTTGCTGGGCTGGGTGCTGTACCGGCTGAGCCAGAGCGCGCTGGAAGACTTCTTCGCCTTGCAAGGCGCGCCCTTCGCCACCGCGCTGGCCGGCAGCGCCGAGCTGCTGATCAACGCGCTGCTGACCCTGACCGCGGTGTTCATGCTGTTCGCGCTGATCGACCTGCCGCTGCAAATCCTGCTGTTCATGAAGCAGCAGAAAATGAGCAAGCAGGAAATCAAGGAAGAGTACAAGAGCACCGAGGGCCGGCCGGAGATCAAGCAGCGCATCCGCCAGATCCAGATGCAGATGGCCCAGCGCGGCGTGCGCAAGGCGGTGCCCACCGCCGACGTGGTCATCGTCAACCCCGAGCACTACGCGGTGGCGTTGAAATACGATGAGGAGCGCGCCGAGGCGCCCTTCATCATCGCCAAGGGCCTGGACGAGATGGCGCTCTACATCCGCCAGGTGGCTCAAGAGCATCAGGTGGACATCGTGCCGCTGCCGCCGCTGGCGCGCGCCGTCTACCACACCACCCAGGTCAACCAACAGATTCCCGCGCCGCTGTACCGAGCGGTGGCGCAAGTCCTGACCTATGTCATGCAACTCAAGGCCTTCCGCAACGGATCGCGCCGCAGCCAGCCGCGGCTGCCGGACGATTTGCCGATCCCGCGCGATATGGCCGATCCCAGAACCGCATCATGAACGCTTTCACTCGACTGCTGGCCGACATCGGCCGCCACAAGATCGCCGCCCCGCTGTTTTTGCTGGCCATACTGGCCATGGTGATGCTGCCCTTGCCGCCGATGGCGCTGGACATGCTGTTCACCTTCAACATCGTGCTGGCCATCATCGTCATCCTGGTCAGCGTCTCCGCCAAGCGGCCGCTGGACTTCTCCGCCTTCCCCACCATCATCCTGGCCACCACTCTGCTCAGGCTGTCGCTGAACGTGGCGTCCACCCGGGTGGTGCTGCTGCACGGCCATGAGGGCACCCACGCCGCCGGCCGGGTGATCGAGGCCTTCGGCCAGGTGGTGATAGGCGGCAACTTCGTCGTCGGCATGGTGGTCTTCGTCATCCTGATGATCATCAACTTCATGGTGGTGACCAAGGGCGCGGAACGGATCTCGGAAGTGTCCGCCCGCTTCACCCTGGACGCGCTGCCCGGCAAGCAGATGGCCATCGACGCCGACCTCAACGCCGGCCTGATCAATCAGGAGCAGGCGCAGCAGCGCCGCCGCGACATCGCCACCGAGGCCGATTTCTACGGCGCGATGGACGGCGCGTCCAAGTTCGTGCGCGGCGACGCCATCGCCGGCATCCTGATCCTGATCATCAATCTCTTCGGCGGCGTGGCCATCGGCGCGCTGATGCACGGCCTGTCCGCCGGCGACGCCTTCCGCCAGTACGCGCTGATGACCATAGGCGACGGCCTGGTGGCGCAGATCCCGGCCCTGCTGCTGTCCTCCGCCGCCGCCATCATCGTCACCCGCATCAGCGACGACGGCGACATGCAGGAGCAGGTGGGCAAGCAGATGCTGGCCTCCCCCACCGTGCTGATGAGCGCCGCCGGCATGATGCTGGTGCTGGCCGCCATCCCCGGCATGCCCTGGCCCACCTTCCTGGGCTTCGCGCTGCTGCTGGGCTTCGTCGCCTGGCGGATGCACCGCCGCCAGCAAGTGCTGCCGAACCAGCCGGACCCGGCGCTGGCGAAAAGCGCGCTGGCCGGCGACGCCGACATCGAACTGGAATGGGGCGCCCTGCCCTATGTGGACACCCTGGGCGTCAATCTGGGCTACAAGCTGGTGTCGCTGCTGGACAAGAGCCAGGGCGCGCCGCTGGCCAAGCGCGTGCGCGGCGTGCGCCAGAGCCTGAGCGAGGGCATGGGCGTGCTGATGCCGCAAGTGAACCTGCGCGACGACCTGCGCCTCAAGCCCTCGCAATACGCCATCCTGCTCAGCGGCAACACCGTGGCCGAGGGCGAGGTCTACGCCGACCGCCTGATGGCCATCCCCTCGCCGGAGCTGTACGGCGAAGTGGACGGCATGCCCGGCGTGGACCCGGCCTACGCGATGCCGGTGACCTGGATCCTGCCCGACGACAAGAGCAAGGCCTTGGGCCTGGGCTATCAGGTGGTGGACTGCGCCAGCGTGGTGGCCACCCATCTGAACAAGGTGATGCGCGAGCATCTGGCCGAGCTGTTCCGCCACGACGACGTGGCCGCCATCAACGAGCGGCTGTCGGCGCTGGCGCCCAAGCTCGCCTCCGCGCTGAACCAGGCGCTGCCGGCGCCCTTGCAGCTCAAGGCCTATCGCCAGCTGCTGACCGACAATGTGTCGCTGAAAGACATCGGCCCCATCGCCAACGCCCTGCTGGACGCCAGCGAAAGCAGCAAGGACCCCATCATGCTGGCGGCCGAGGTGCGCTGCGCGCTGAAACGCCAGATCGTGCAATCCATCCTGGGGCCGCGCGGCGAGATGAAGGCCTTCAATCTGTCCGCCGATCTGGAAAACCTGCTGCTGGGCGCGCTGAGCCAGGCGCAGCAAACCGGCAAGCCGCAGCTGGACAGCTTCCCCATCGACCCCAACGTGCTGCAACAGCTGCAGGCCAATATGCCGGTGGTGCGCGACCAGATGAAACAGCTGGGCCACGCGCCCATCCTGCTGGTGATGCCGCAGATCCGCCCGCTGCTGGCGCGCTACGCGCGCTTGTTCGCGCCCGGCCTGCACGTGCTGTCCTACAACGAAGTGCCGGAAACCCGCGAAGTCAGCCTGACCGGCACCCTGGGCTGAGCGCCCACCAAGCGGCGCCGCCCACGATCAACCCCGCCGCGGGCGCGCGTCGCCGCGCCCGCACGCTCTTCGCATGATATGCGAAATTACAACACCCTCTTCCCCAAGCCGTCCGCCTCCGCCCAAGCCGCCATCCGCCCAATAAAATCAAACATCTAACTGCACTTCACCGGCCAAGCCTTACTAGGCCACAGGCATAACACAGCTCGAATCTGTACCAAGGAACAGGTTTCAATCTGTATGCCCAATTTTAAAATGAAAACCTTTTTTGCATTTTCAGCGAAAATTTTTCGCAAATTTTGCAAAAGCTGACTAATATCGGCTAAGTAGAAACCCCAGCGTCGACGTGCCCGCCCCTGCCCGGAAGGCCATCCGCCCTCCGCTCGCCGCCGCCGATAATGAAGAAAGACAGCAGCCCTCCGCCCGCGCCGGCGGCAAGCTGCGGACCAGAACGACCCGATAGTCGCCCTACTCCAAAGACATGCAAATGACACAGAACAAGCCAACCACTGAAATCATCAACGCCAATATCCGCACGCATCTGGAACAGCGCGGCCTGGCGGAGTCGCAACAGGTCAGCCTGATCGAGGAAGTGCTGGGCCTGAGCGCGTCGCAAACCTACCGCAAGCTCAACGGCAGCAGCCAGTGGCAGTTGGGTCAATTGGAGAAGCTGGCGCAATACCTGGGCCTGCCCACCTCCGAGCTGCTGGTGTCGCAAGACAACCGCCGGCCGGTGCGGGTGCCGGACGCCGACCTGATCCCGGCCATCCTCCACCTGACCGACCACACCGAGGAAGCCCATTGCTGGATACAGCTGGGCGACGTGGTCCAGGACGACTCCATCTCGCCGCTCTTGCTGGCGCGCCGCCAGGGCGACAGCTGGCACGTGTATCCGGGCAGCCACGACCGCTGCATCAACGGCCACGAAGTCACCTATCTGGCGGTGCAGCCGCCCAAGCGCGCCAATAACAAACGGCTGCTGGTGGCGGTGCTGAATGATATGGACGCGGACATCCTGGCGGCGGTGCTGGTGCGCCAGGGCCTGTTCGCCCTGCCCTACGAGTCCCCGTCCGAGCTGCTGGCCGCGCTGCCGCACGAGGAGTTCGACGCCTTCGTGCTGGACTGGGTGCTGGGCGACGACGATTGCATGAAAGTGATAGAAACCATACGCCAGCGCTCGGCCACCGTGCCCATCATCGTGCTGACCGGCCACGCCGAGGAATACGAATCCGCCTTGCAGCAGGCGCTGCGCATCCAGGGCGTTTACTACATCGGCAAGCCCACGCCGGGCTCCATCCTGGCGCTGCAGATCACCAATGTGGTGACCGCGGCCCATGATCTGGAAGTCTGAGCAGATCCGCTCCAGCCGCCGAGCGACATGAAAAAGCCCTGGATCTCCAGGGCTTTTTTCTGTCCGGCCATGCGCCGCCGCGTTCAGCCGCGTCGGGCCACCACGTCCAGCATCTGCCGCAGTTGGCCGGCGTCGAAGGGTTTGGCCAGGATGCCGGCGAAACGCTGGGCGCGCGGATCCTGAAACGCCTCCGGGTAAGCGCTCATGCCGACGACGGCGGTCTGTTCGGCGCGCCGGCCGCTCCAGGCCCGCTCCGCCACCTGATAGCCGCTGTCCGCGCCCAGATGCATGTCCAGCAGCACGGTGTCGAAATCGGCCCGCTCCAGCGCCTGCTCGGCCAGCGCCGCCGTCTCCGCGGTGGCCACTTGGTAGCCGTCGCGCTGCAGCAGCTCGGCCAGGGTGTCGCGGATATCGGCGTCGTCGTCCACGATCAGCACCGACTGCGGACCGGCCGACTCCAGCGCCTGCACCGGCAGGCGCACGGTGAAGCAGGCGCCCTTGCCCTCGGCGCTGTCCAGCTCGATGCAGCCGCCGAACAGATTGACCAACTCCTTGACGATGGACAGGCCCAGGCCGCAACTGCCGGCGCGGCGGTGCTTGCCCTGGATGAAGGGCTGGAAAATGCGCTGCTGATACTCCAGCGGAATGCCCACGCCGGTGTCGCGCACCTGCAGCACCAGTTCATGGTGGCCGGTGGCGCGCAGGCAGGACACGCTGACCGTCACCGTGCCGCTGTCGGTGTAGCGGATGGCGTTGGACACCAGATTGCCCACCACCTGGCGCAGCCTGACCTCGTCCAGCACCACCTTGGCCGGCAAGGGCCCGGCCTGGTAGTTCAGCGCCAGGCCCTTGGCGTCGGCCAGCGGCCGCATCACGTCCATGGTGGCTTGCAGCACCTCGGCCAAGGGCATGGGCTGCGGATTCATCCGCAGCTTCATATTGCGGATGGCGCTGATGTCCATGATGTCGTGCACCTGGGCCGACAAATGCGACACGCTGGTTTTCAAACGCTGCAAGGCGGTGCGCGCGGTCTTCTGGCCGTCCGCCACCGGCTCCAGCAATTCGATGCACACCTGCATGGACTGCAAGGGCGAGCGGATCTCGTGGCTCAGCGTGGCCAGGAAGGTGGTGCGGTCCAGCTCCATCGCCACCGTGGCCTGATGCGCGGACTGCTCCTTCTCCAGCAAGGCCTGTTTGGCGCTGGCCAAACGCTTGACCGAGCTGTAGCGCGACAACAGCAGGATGACCGCGCAGATCACGCCCCACAACACCGATTGCAGATACAGCACATTGCTGCGCTGGCGGTCCAGGTCCTCCAGCCGCTCGGTGCGGCTCTTGACTTCGGCCACCCTCGCCTCCACGGCGAAGGCCATCAGTTGCGGCCGCAGCAGATCGATGCGCTCCAGCAGCGCCGGCGCCGAGTCCAGCGCCGGGTGGCTGAAGGCGGGGTCGTTGAACAATTGCTGGTAATCCGCCACCAGGGTGTCGAAGCCCTTCACCTGGCGCAGCAACATCTGCACCCGCACCGGCGCCGGTTCGGCAAACACGTGGAAACGGCTATTGGCCACTTCCAGCCGCCGCAACAACTCGTCTTGCTTGATGCGGCCGGCCTGGAAACCCACCAGCGCGGACTTGGCGCGCTCCATTTCCAGCTGGAACTGCGCCACCGACCAATACAAATCCTCGCTGCTGTTGGCCACGGAATTGACCTTGCCCAGCTGGCTGATGCTGTAATACATGCCGCCGGCGGCGGTGATCAGCACCAGCAAGCCCACCCACAGCATGCGCCGGCCCTCCGGCCAGCCGCCCCAGCCGGAAATCAGCCGCCGCAGGCGGCTGAGCCAGCCCGGCGCGGCGTCGGACGACGCTTGATTGTCCTGGTCCATCAGTTCACCACCAAACCGTCTATCTGCCAGATCAGCTTGGCGTCCAGCGCCGGCCCCTTGGCCGAATCCGGCATCTGCTCCAGCGGATACATCAACCACAAGGGCCCGTAGCGGGCCACGTTCATCGGCTGCTGATTGAAGCGGCGCGCCAGGATGGCACGATACTTGACCAGCTCGCTGACCGGAATGGAATAGGTATAGTCGTTGAGCGCCACGAACTGGGCCTGGTGGCCGTAGGCGCCCACTTTATTCAGAATGTCCCGCACCAGCGGCCCGCTGAAGGTGGCCTTGGGCGTCCAGCTGGTGGCGGTGACCAGCGAAGTTTGCGGCAAGGCCATCAGCGCGCTCTCGCGGAACTCGTACACGCCGCGCGCCGAATCGGTGAAATGGCTGATCTTGCCCGACACCACCAGCAAAACCGGATCGTCGCCGGCCCGGCACGCTTGCGCCAGCAGGGCGAAAACCAGCAAGCAAAAGACTCTCTTCATCTTGGCCAACGCTTCACTTGATTGAAAAACCGTACCGCCGCGCGCTGCTGGGCAACAGCCGGCGGCAGTTGAGAACCCGTTCGCGATCCGCGGGCCGCTTCGGCCGCGGCGCCCGTTTCGCGGGCTTGCCCCGCGGGATGGCGAACAACTTCTAAAAAAAATCGGCACGCGGGACCGGTGCCGCTTCGCCGCCGCAAACGGCGCCGCCCGCGGGCGGCCCGTTCTGGCGGCCGGCTTACTCTTCCAGCAGACGCTTCACCACGTCCACGTATTCCTGCTTGGCCTCGTCGCTGCCCTTGCCTTTCAGCTTTTCCCAGGCGTCGAATTTGGCGCGGTTGATGAAGTCCATCATGCCCGGGCGCTCGCCGGCGGCGTCGCCTTCGGTCGCCTGCTTGAACAGCGCGTACAGCTGCAACAGGGTCTGGTTGTCCGGACGCTCGGACAGGGTCTTGACATCGGCCTGAGCCTGGGTGAACAGAGTCTGCAGATCAGACATGGGAATTCCTTTGTTGAAGACCGGGACGTTCGTACGCCCCTGATTGGAGATGTTAGCCTCCGGCAAGCAGCGCCGGAGAGCGGAATTTACCACGAACCCGCGCCCTTGGTCAGCCGCCGGCCCGGCGTCCGGCCTCAATTTTGTTCCACCGGCCCGCTCCAAGGCCGCCCTGGCCCGGGAGAGCCTTGCACAGGCTTGAGAACGTGTTCGCGATCTCGCGAGCTAAGGCGAGACAAGGCGAAAACGTCTGAGAAAGCGGAGTGCGCACGCGGCGCATCAGCCTTTCGAAGGGGCGCTCACCGTGCAACGCCCCACGACGCGCGGCAGATCGTAAACCGCTTCTAAGGCCGGCCCGGCGCCGCCGTTTCGGTCAACGGCGCCGTCTCCAGCAGAATTCGTTTATAGCTCTTCACCGCAATGCCGTCTTTGCGCGCAGGCAAGAAGCGCGCGCGCCGGAACGGCTCCAGCTGCGCGTCGCCGTCCGCCGGCGCCGCGCCCGCCCATTGCGCCGCGTCCACCCCGCCCTGCTCATTGATATAGACGCGCAGCTCGAACACCGGCGGATCCCCAGGCATATCGGCCAGTATCGGCGGCACGATGGGCTCCAGCGGCTCCGCCAGGCGCTCCAGCTGTCCGGCCGGATAATAAAGGTCCAGGCCCAGCCGCTGCGGCAGCCCCTCATCGGCGGCGGCGGCTTGCTCGCCGTTTGCCGCCGGCGCGGAGGCTTCCGGCGCGGGGGCGGACGCGGCCGCCGGCAGCGTCTCCTGCCGCGACGCCGACGCCTCCGCCAAGACTTGCGACGCCCCGGGCCCGGTCATGGCCGGCGGCAGGGCGGCCGGCTCCGCGGCAAGGCCGGAAGCCGCGGGCCGGACCGCGTCCCGCGCCGCGCTGGCAGGCGGCGGCGCGGCGGACAGACGCACGCTCAGACCGGAAACCGCGCCCTGCGCGCCGCCGGCCGGCCACGGCGCGAACAAGGCCAGCCCGTGCAAGGCCAGCGACAGCGACAGGCCCAGCAACAGGCGGTCGCCGTCGGACAAGCGCCGGCCCGGCCGCGCCGTCATCGCCGTCCGCCAGGCGCGACAACGGCCTGCCCCGGCGTCGCGCGGACGCAGGGGCAGGCCGTGGAATTCCGCTTAGCGGCGCCTGCCTTCATGCGCTCACTTGGCGTTGAGCAGCTTCTCGATATCGTCGCCATCGATCGCGCCCGGCACCAGCTGGCCGTTGGCGAAGATCAGGCCCGGCGTGCCGGTGATGCCCAGCTTCTCGCCCAGCTGCTGAATCTTCTCCAGCGGAGTGTCGCAATTGTCCGGACCGGTCAGCGGCTTGCCGTCGCGCATGAAGCCGGACCAGGCCGCCACTTTGTCGGGCGAGCACCAGATCTGCTTGGACTTGCGCATCGCGTCCGGGTGCAACTGGGACAGCGGGTAGAGGAAGGTGTAGATGGTCACGTTGTCCAGGTTCTTCAGGCCTTCGCGCTCCAGCTTCTTGCAGAACGGGCAGTCCGGATCGGAGAACACCGCCAGCTTGCGCTCGCCCTTGCCGCGCACTTCCTTCAGCGCGTATTCAAACGGCAGCGACTTGAAGTCCACCTTGTTCAGCTCGGCCATTTTCTTCTCGGTCAGGCTTTCCTTCTTCACCGCGTCGATCAGATCGCCGACAAACAGATAGCTGGCGTCGGCGTTGGTGTACACCACCTGCTTATTGTCCACCACCACCTCGAAAATCCCTTTCACCGGGGTGGCGCTCACCGCCTTGACCGGCTTGCCGGGGAAACGGCCTTCAAACGCCTTCTTCACGTCGCCGGCGTTGCCGCTGCCGGCGGCTTGCGAGCAAGCGGCCAGCGCCATCATCAGGGAGGCGCCCAGCGCCAGGGACTTCAGGTTCTTCTTCATCAATCTTTATCCTTGAAAGGAGGTTCAGTAACCAATCGCCTGCCGAGCGAATTGCCGCTTCAAAGGCTTCAGGCAATTGGTCAGGTTCAAGCCGGTGTTGCGCAGCCAGGACAGGCCCGGCCCTTGGGCGTGAAACAGCTGGAACAAGCCGTCGCAGCCCAATTGCATGGTTTTCACCGCTTCGCGCCGCCGGCGCTCGTAACGGCGCAGCAGCATCCAGTCTCCGGCGTCGCGTTCGCCGGCCAACAGCGCGGCCAATTGCGCCGCGTCCTGGAAGCCCAGGTTCACCCCCTGGCCGGCCAGGGGATGCACGGTGTGGGCCGCGTCGCCCACCAGGACCACGCGTTCCGCCGCCACCCGCTCCGGCTGGATCAAACGCAGCGGAAACGCCGCCGCGGGGGTGAGGCAGGTCAACTCGCCCAGCTCCCGTCCTCCGGCCGCCGCCACCGTCGCCGCCAGTTGCTCCGGCGGCAGCTCCAGCAAGCGCGAGGGATCAGAAGTTGACCACACCATGGAAATTCGGTTCCCGGCCATGGGCAGCCAGGCCAGGATGCTGTCGCCGGTGAACCATTGCCGCGCCACGCCGCCGTGCGGGCGTTCGCAGTCGAAATTGGCCACCACCCCGCTCTGGCCGTAGGGTTTGACGCTGGCGTTCAAGCCGGCCTGCTCGCGCACCCAGGAGTTGGCGCCGTCGGCGCCGGCCAGCAGTGCGGCGCTCAGCCGGCGGCCGTCTTCCAGCGTCAGCTCCGCGCCCAGCGCGTCGGCGCGCAGCGCCTGCGGCTTGATGCCCGCCAGGCAATCCACGCTAGACGCCGCCAGCCGCCGCCACAAGGCGGCCAGCAGCCAGCGGTTCTCTGCGATCCAGGCCAGCGCCGGCTCGCCGGCGTCGCTGGCGGCGAACTCGATGCGGCCGCCGGCGTCGCCGCGCACGTCCATAGCCTCGATCGCGCCCAGGCGCTCGGCGCCGGGCCAGGCGTCCAGGCTCTCCAGGAAACGGCGATTGGCCGGGCTCACCGCGTAGATGCGCGCGTCCCAGCCCTGGTCCAGGTCCTGAAGCTCGGGCGGCCGTCCTTCGAGCAAGGCCACCCGCTTGCCCGCGCGGTCCAGCGCCAGCGCCAGGCTGGCGCCCACCAGGCCGCCGCCGACCACGATCACGTCGTACTGCAATGCTTTCACATCCGCTCCCATCAGACGCCGAACACCAAATGGCTGGCGAACTTGCGCCGCAGCGGCGGCAGCGCGTCCAGCGCGCTGAGGCCGACGCTGCGCATGGCGCTGACCACCGGATGGTGGCCGTCGAACAATTTGATCAAACCGTGGGTGAAGCCCACCACCGCGTGGCTGTCCACCCGCCGCGACGCCGCGTAGGCCGCCAGCGCGGCGGCGTCGCCGGGATCGGCCGCGCCGGCCAGCGCCGCGCTGAGACCGGCGGCGTCGCGCAGGCCCAGATTCAGGCCCTGCGCCGCCACCGGATGCATGGTTTGCGCGGCGTTGCCTATCATCGCCACCCGGCCGCTGACCACGCGGTTGAGCTGCTTCAACGCCAGCGGAAACGCCGCGCGCGGCCCCACGCTCAGAATGCGGCCTTGCCGCTCGCCGAAAGCCTGCTGCAAGGCGGCGGCCACCTCGGCGTCGTCGGCCGCCTGCAAGCGGGCGGCGTCCTCGGCGCTGCGGGTCCACACCAACATATAAGCGTCGCCGTGCGGCAACAGGGCCAGCGGCCCGTCATGGGCGAAGCGCTCATAGGCCACGCCCTTGGGCGGCAATTCGGTGCGCACCTCGGCCAGCACCGCGCACTGGCGGTAATCGTGGCTCAGGCGCTTGACGCCGGGCAGGCTTTCCGCCAACGCACCGCCCTCGGCCATCACCGCCAGCCGGCAGGTCAACACGCTCTCGCCGGCGTCCGACTCCACCGTCGCCACCGCGTAATGACTGAGGCTTTTGACCGCCCGCACCCGGTGCCGCCACAACACGCGCACGCCGGCGCGCTCCAGCGCGCCGCCCAGCGCCGCCACCAGCGCCGGATAATCCACCACCGCGCCCAGGTGCGGCAGGCCCACGTCCTCGCCCTGCAACAAGGTGCGGCCGCAAGCGCCTTGCTGCGACACGTGCACGCTGTCGATCACGGACGCCGGCAAATCCTCCGGCCAGGCGCCGGCTTCGCGCAGCAGTTCGCGGCTGTGCCAGGACAGCGCCAGCGCGCGCGCGTCGCGCACCGCCTCGTCGCGGCCGCGGGCCTCCACCAGCGTCACCTCGCGGCCGGCGCGCGCCAGCCGCAAGGCGGCCAGCGCTCCGACCGGGCCGCCGCCTATGATCACCACGTCCGCATGTTCATTTGTCTGTTGCTGCATTCTGTTTCCTCCTGTTTCCTCGGGACACAGGCTCCGGAATTCAATCCTGATTCATCAGCGCCTCGATCTCGTCGATGTGCTTGGGCACGCCGCCGGTATAGACCTCGCAGCCCTGCTCGGTGATCAGCACATCGTCTTCGATGCGCACGCCGATATGGTGCAGCGCCGCCGGCACTCCGTCCGCCGGGCGGATGTACAAGCCCGGCTCCACCGTCACGCACATGCCGGGCTGGTAAGCGCGCCACAGGCCGTTGCGCTTGCGCGCGCCCACATCGTGCACGTCCAGGCCGATCAGATGACCGATGCCGTGCATGTAAAACTGGCGGTAGGCGCCGGATTCGATCACCCCGTCCACACTGCCTTGCAGCAGCCCCAGGTCCAGCATGCCCTGAGCCAGCACCGCCAGCGCGGCGTCGCCGGACGCATTCCAGGGCACATTGGGGCCCAAGGCGGCGATGGCCGCCGCCTGCGCCGCCAGCACCACTTCATAGACGTCGCGCTGCGGGCCGCTGAAACGGCCGTTGATCGGGAAACTGCGGGTGATGTCGCCGGCGTAGCCTTCCAGCTCGCAGCCGGCGTCGATCAACAGCATCTCGCCGTCGCGCAGCAAGCCGTTGTTGGCGCAGTAATGCAGGGTGCAGGCATGGGCGCCGCCGGCGACGATGCTTTCGTAGGAAGGCTGGCGCGCGCCGCGGCTGACGAAGGCGTGCAGGATTTCCGCCTCGATCTGGTATTCATGCAGGCCGGGCCGGGTGGCGCGCATCGCCTGCACATGGCCGGCGGCGGAAATCTCGCCGGCGCGGCGCAGCAGCGCGATCTCGCTGTCGTCCTTGATCAGGCGCATCTCGTCCAGCAGCGCGTGCACGTCGCCGTAGCAGCTGGGCGCCGGCGCGCCGTGATAGGCGCGCTGGCGCAGGCTGTCCAGCCAGCCGTTGACGCGCACGTCGAATTTGGCGTCGCGGCCCAGGCTCCAGCACAGCCGGCCGCAACCGGACAGCAGCTCCAGCATCCGCGCGTCCAGCTCGGCGACGGGATAAGCCTCGTCGAAGCCGAAAGCCTCGGCCGCCGCCTGCGGCCCGTGGCGGAAGCCTTCCCAGATTTCCATGTCCGGACTCTTGTCGCGGCAGAACAGGATGGACTTGCCGCTGCGCCCGTCCAGCACCAACACCGCTTCCGGCTCGGCGAAGCCGGTCAGGTACAGGAAATGGCTGTCCGGGCGATAGGGATAGAAATTATCGGCGTTGCGCACCGCTTCCGGCGCGGTGGGCAGCACCGCGACGGCGTCGCCCAGGGCGGACAGCAGGCGGGCGCGGCGTGCGGCATGAGGCGTGGGCATGGCGGAATCCAGGCAAGGGACCGACGCGGTCGTAAAAGCGGCAGTTTACACCGCCGCCCGCGCCAACCCAAGCCCCGCCGCCGCGCCTCAGGTCGCGGCGGACAGCATCCACTCATGCGCCGGGTCGTTGTGGAAGCGCCATTCGCGGCGCGGCCCGGCCATCACGTTGAGGTAGTAGGATTCATAACCGTGCGGCACGCACACCGGATGATAGCCGCGCGGCACCAGCATCACGTCGCCGTCCTCCACCGCGTGGGATTGGTCCAGATCGCGCTCGTCGGTGTAGACGCGCTGGAACACGAAGCCCTGCGCCGGGCTCACCCGGTGGTAATAGGTTTCCTCCAGCTGGCTTTCCGCCGGCAGCGCGTCGCGGTCGTGCTTGTGCGGCGGATAGCTGGACGAATGACCGGACGGGGTGCGTACTTCCACCACCAGCAGGCCGTCCGCCTCCGCCTGCTGCGGCAGGATGTCGGTGACGTAGCGGGTGTTGCTCCCCTGCCCGCGCACGCTCTGCGCCATGTCCTGCGGCCGGATCAGCCGCGGCGGCCGGATCAGCGACCGGCCCGGCGCCGAGCACAAAGCCACTTCCGCCGCGCCGCGGGCGACGATGCGCAACGCACAGCCGGCGGGAATATAAGCCGCCCACGGCGCTTGCCCGTCGAACACATCGGCGCGGCCGCCCACGCCCGGCCAGCGCTGTTCGCCGGCGATGAGGTCGACGACGCCGGCCAGCACCACCACACAGCATTCCCGTTCCGCTTGCAGCCAGTCCTCGGCCTCGCCGTCGGCCAGGCGCAAGGCGCGGAAACCGACATGGCGCCAGCCGGCGGAGGCCGGGGTGATGTCGGCGGCGACGCGGCCGGCCGTCGCCTTGACGCGCAAATCAGGCTGATTCATGCGCAGCTCCTTTCCGGCGCGCCGGCGCGGATGGCGGCCACCAGCCCGGCCAGGGTGCGGAAGCCCAGATCGGCGTAGCGGTAGCTGGGCGCCACCACCGGGTCCTGCTCCGCCTCCACCACCAGCCAGCCGCGATAGCCGTGCTCGGCCAGCATGCGCAGCAGGGCTTCGAAATCGATGACGCCGTCGCCGGGCACGGTGAATACGCCGTTGAGCACCGCTTCCAGGAAGCTCCAACCGCGGTTGCGCGCCAGCCGCGCCACCTGCGGGCGGATGTCCTTGCAATGGACGTGGACCACGCGGCCGATATGGCGGCGCAGCACCGCTAACGGTTCGCCGCCGGCGAAAGCGATGTGGCCGCTGTCGAACAGCAGGCCCACTTCCGGGCCTGTGACCGCCATCAGCGCGTCCACATCGTCCGGGGTTTCGACGTAGGCGCCCATATGGTGATGGTAGGCCAGCGTCAGGCCGTGGCTTTGCAGGTGGCGGCCGAAGGCGTTCAGCCGCTCGCCGTAATCGCGCCATTGCCGCTCCGAGCCAAAGCGCGGGCGCTGGCTCAAGGGCCGCGGCTGGCCCTGTATCGCCTGGGCCACTTCGCCGTAGACCATCACCCGGCAGCCGCTGGCGGCCAACAAGCGCAGATGCGGTTCCACGGCGGCGATTTCCTCATCCACGCCGCGCTCGGCCAGCCGGCCGGAATGCCAGCCGGACACGCATTGCAGGCCGTGCGGCGCCAGCGCCGCCGCCAGCGCTTCCGGCTGGCGCGGAAACTTATTGCCCAGTTCGAAGCCGCGGTAGCCGATGGCCGCGCCTTCGGCCAGCGCCTGTTCCAGCGAGATTTCGCCGCCCAGCGACGGCAGGTCGTCATTGCTCCAGGAAATCGGATTGATGCCGATTTTCACGTCGAATGCATGCATTGCGCTGCTCCCCGCTATTCGTATTGACGCCGGCGCAGCCGGTCTTCGTAAGCCTGGCGCGCGGCGCGGACCTCGGCCCGTTCCGACACCTCCGGCACCGCCACTTCCCACCAGCAGCCGCCGGCCTCGGTGGTGCGCGCCGGATCGGTGTCGATCACGATCAGATAACTGCGTTCCGCGGCGCGGGCGCGGACCAGCGCAGCCTCCAGGCCGGCGATGTCGGCCACGTGCTCGGCCTCGGCGCCCAGCGCGCGGGCATGGGCGGCGAAATCCACCCGCGGCGCGCCGTGGCGGCCCTGGCGGCAGTCGTCCAGCAGATTGTTGAACGGCGCGCCGCCGCAGGCCTGCTGCAGCCGGTTGATGCAGCCGTAGCCGCGGTTGTCCAGCAGCACCACGATCAGTTTCTGGTCCAGCATCACCGAGGTGGCCAGTTCGCTATTCATCATCAGATAGCTGCCGTCGCCCACCATCACGATGACTTCGCGCTCCGGCCGCGCCATCTTCACGCCCAGGCCGCCGGCGATTTCATAGCCCATGCAGGAATAGCCGTATTCCAGGTGGTAGCCACCCGGCGTCGCCGCGCGCCACAGCTTGTGCAGCTCGGCCGGCAGGGTGCCGGCGGCGCAGACCACGATGTCGTCGCGCTCGGAGCCGGGGTGGCGCTGCACCGCGCCTATCACCTCCCCGTCGTAAGGCAGGCCGTGCGGCTGGCGCTGACCGGTGACGCGCGCCGTCTCCGCGCGCCAGTCATCGGCCAGCGCGCGCGCCTCGGCGCTCCAGCCGGCGTCGGCGCTCCAGCCGTCCAGCCGCGCCGACAGCGCGTCCAGGCATAGCGCGGCGTCGCCGCTCAGGGCCACGGCGTCGGCCTTGATCCCGTCCAGCGCGTTGACGTTGACGCTGAGCAGCCGCGCCTGGCGGAACAGCTGCCCGGAGCCGGTGCTGAAGTCCTGCAAGCGGCTGCCCAACGCCAGCACCAGGTCGGCCCGTTCCGCCAGCCGGTTGGCGGCCGGCGAGCCGGTGACGCCGATCGCCCCCAATTGCAGCGGGTGGTCCCAGGGCAAGGCGCTCTTGCCGGCCTGGGTCTCGGCCACCGGCGCGCCGTGGCGCTCGGCGAAGGCGCGCAAGGCCGCCGCGCCGCTGGCGCTGTAGAGCACGCCGCCGCCGGCCACGATCAGCGGCCGCCGCGCGGCGGCCAGCGCCCGCGCCGCCCGCTCCAGCGCGTCCGGTTCCGGCGGTGGCGCGGCGATGCGCCACAGCCGCGGCCGGAACCAGTCGGCCGGATAGTCCCAGGCCATGGTCTGCACGTCCTGCGGCAGCGCCAGCGTGGCCGGCCCGCATTGCGCCGGATCGGTCAGCACCGCCAGCGCGCGCGGCAGCGCCGTGAGCAGCTGCGCCGGGTGGACGATGCGGTCGAAATAGCGCGACACCGGCCGCAGGCAGTCGTTGACCGACAGCGTGCCGTCCTGCGGCGCTTCCAGTTGCTGCAGCACCGGGTCCGGCGCGCGCGACACGAACACGTCGCCGGGCAAGAGTAGCAAGGGCAGCCGGTTGACGTGGGCCAGCGCCGCGGCGGTGACCAGATTGGTGGCGCCGGGACCGATGGAGCTGCTCACCGCCATCATCCGGCGGCGGAAATGGGCTTTGGCGTAGGCGATGGCGGCGTGGGCCATGCCCTGCTCATTGTGGGCGCGCCAAGTGGGTAGGCTGTCGCCGGCCTGCTGCAGCGCCTCGCCCAGACCGGCGACATTGCCGTGGCCGAAGATGGCCCACACACCGGCGAACAGCGGCAGCTCCTCGCCGTCCAGTTCCACCCGCTGCGCGGCCAGATAGCGCACCAGCGCCTGGGCCATGGTCAAACGCATCGTGCTCATCGCGCGCCCTCCTGGCTGAGCGCGCGGCCGGCCTCGCCGCGCTCCTCGCGCCACACCGCCACCAGCTCGGCGAAACGCGCGCCGGCCTCGGCCACCAGGCCGGCGTCGTCGATCTCGCCGGCCAGCCAGCGTTCGGCCGGCCGCTGAAACAAGCTGCGCCCCACCATGAAGCCGCGGCAGCTGCGGCTGGCGCGCGCGGCGGCGAAGCCCCGGCGCAGCGCGTCCAAGGGCGCGTTCAGCCCCAGCAGCACCACGCCGCGGCAATAGGGATCGCGCTCGGCGATCAGCGCGTCCAGCGCCGGCCATTGCGCGGCGGCGGGCGGCTCCAGCTTCCACCAGTCTGGATAAACGCCCAGGTTGTACAGGCGCTTGAGCGCGCGGTAGACGGTGTCGGCGGCGCGCGGCAAATCCTTGGACGGGATGATTTCCAGCAGCAATTCGTGGCCGCTGGCCTGGGCGGCGTCGTAGAGCGTGCGGACCTGCGCCTCCTGCTCCAGCCGGTTGTCCAGCTCATCGTCCGGGTGGTACTGGACCAGGCATTTGATCACCTGCTCGCGCGGCCAGGCGTTCAAGGCGCCGGCCATCGCGCGGCCTTGCTCGAACACCAGCGGATTGGAGCCGGGCAGCTCCACCGGCCGGCCCACCCACCAGCCACGGCCGGTGGCGGCGGACAGCGCGTCGGCGCCGTAGCGCTCGTCGATCAACACCCCCACCCGCCCGTGCAGATCCAGCCGCTGCTCGACGTCGGCCACCGCTTGCACCAGCAGTTGCTTCAAACGCGGCAGCCGCGCCTCGTCCGCGCCCGCCGCGCGCGCCAGTTCGAAAAACTGGCTGCGGTGGTCGAAGGCGAACACGCACAATTCGTCCCAGCGCGGCCGCGCCGCGCTGACCCGATGCAGCCGGCTCAAGGCCGCGTCCTCGCCCGGCCGCCGCATCGGCGCGGCGAGAAAGCGCTCCAGCTCGGCCGGGGTCGGCATCGCCGGCGCGCAGCCGTGGCGCGACACCACCAGCGCGCCGCAGGCGTTGGCGCGGCGGCAGCATTCGGCGTAGTCGCCGCCGCGCAGCCAGGCGGACAGGAAGCCGGCCAGGAAGGCGTCGCCGGCGCCCAGCACATTCATCACCTCCACTGGCGCGCCGGCCACGCTGAAGGCGTCCTCGATGCGCGCCGGCACCGCGTCGGGAATCACCGCGCAGCCCAAGGGCCCCAGCTTGACCACCAGCACCGCCCGGCTCAGCGCGCGCACCCGGGCCAAGGCCGGCATCAGCTCGGCCGCGCCGCCGGCGATCAGGAACTCCTCCTC
This sequence comes from Chromobacterium sp. Beijing, assembly GCF_021496765.1. NCBI lineage: Bacteria > Pseudomonadati > Pseudomonadota > Betaproteobacteria > Neisseriales > Chromobacteriaceae > Chromobacterium > Chromobacterium sp. Beijing. The sequence continues at coordinate 337,708 of NZ_CP053750.1, read as the reverse complement.
GGTGCCGACGATGAGGTCGAACTCGGAGAGCAGCTTCTGCAAATGAGCGCTGACCTCCTCGCTAGCGATGTAGCGGGTTTCGCCGTCGCCGCGGCCGGCCAGGCCCCACAGCACCGGCCGGTAGTCGATGTCCAGCACCGTGCGCGCGTCGTGGCGGCGCGCGTATTGCAGCGCGCGGCGGCTGGCCGCCTCCACCCCGGGCCGGGACAGATGGGTGCCGGTGATCAGCAAGGCCTGGCTGCCGGCGATGAAGTCCTCGTCGATGTCCTCGACGCCGAGCGCCATGTCGGCGCAGTTTTCGCGGTAGAACAGCAGGGGAAGGTGTCGCGGTCCTTGATGCCCAGCAGGGTCAGGGCGGTCAGCCGCTCCGGGTCCACCCTCACCTGGCTGACGTCGCAGCCTTCGGCGCTCAGGGTGTTGAGCAGGAAGCGTCCCATCTGCTCGTCGCCGACGCGGGACAGCATCGCCGATTTCAAACCCAGCCGGGCCGCGCCGAAGGCGATGTTGGCGGAGGAGCCGCCCAGGTATTTGGCGAAGCTGGCCGCGTCTTCCAGCGGCGCGCCCAGCTGCTGCGCGTACAGGTCCACCGCCAGCCGGCCCAGGCAGACCAGGTCGCGGTCGCGGCCGCTGGCGAAACGGGTGGTGTTTTGCATTCATCCTCCTTCGAAAGCTTGATTGGCCACGGAATACATAAAGAGACATCAGCAGGCATTTTTAGCCACGGAAACACACGGAAATACACTGACAAACCCAACAAAACCTTGGGGGTTCTTTAACTTGGGGGTCGTAGTTGGCGCTATTCGTTTTCCGCTTTTTTCCGTGTGCTTCCGTGTATTTCCGTGGCTCAAAATCCAAAACGCCAACCACGAAACCCACGAGACAGCACGCAAGCCACGTTTGTATCCACACTGTCTTTTTCCGTGTCCTTCCGTGTGTTTCCGCGGCTAAAAATGGTTTCCTGGATTTCGTGGCGATACCGTTGTTAGATATGGACGCCGTCCAGCTCGGCCATCAGTTTCTGCATTTCCGCGCCGCCGGCCATCATGTCCAGCACCTCCTCCTTGCTGACCGCGTCCTTGGCGTAAGTGCCGAGCGAGCGGCCGCGGTTGAGCAGGGTGAAGCGGTCGCCTATCGGGTAAGCGTGGTTGACGTTGTGGGTGATGAAGATCACCGAGATGCCCTTGTCGCGCGCCTTGGAAATCAGCTTGAGCACATTGACGCTCTGCTTGACGCCCAGCGCGGCGGTGGGCTCGTCCAGGATCAGCACCCGCGCGCCGAAGTAAATGGCGCGAGCGATGGCCAGGCATTGCTTCTCGCCGCCGGACAGGGTGCCTATCGCCTGATGCGGGTCGCGAATGTGGATGCCCATTTCCGCCAGCTTGTCGCGCGCCACTTCGCCGGCTAGTTCCAGATCCAGCACCGGCAGCAGACCCAGCCATTTCTTCATCGGCTCGCGGCCCAGGAAGAAATTGCGCGCCACCGACATCAGCGGCACCAGGGCCAGATCCTGGTAAACGGTGGCGATGCCCTGGTCCAGCGCCTGGCGCGGCGAGTCGAAGCGCACCGGCTGTCCGTCCACCCGGTATTCGCCACCGCTGGGCCGGTGCACCCCGGCCAGGGTCTTGATCAGCGTGGACTTGCCGGCGCCGTTGTCGCCCAACAGGCAATGCACCTCGCCGCGGCGCAGCTGCAGATCCACCTTCTGCAAGGCGATCACCGAACCGAAGGTCTTACTGACCTGATCCAGCTCCAGGATGTAGTCGTCACACGGTTTCATCTTCGACTCCTTGCGGCCCGCGGCCAGGATTGTTCGGCGCAGCGGCCGCGGCAAGGCGCGCCGACGCGGACAGTACATCGAGTACGGCAAGGAGGCGCAAGGCCGCCACATCGTTTTGCCGGCTCGACCTCGGTCCGTCACGATCGGAAAAATTCAGCGCAGCGGCTGCGGCAAGGCGCGCCGACGCGGACAGTACATTGAGTACGGCAAGGAGGCGCAACGCGGCCGCAGGGATTTTGCCGGTCGTGACCATCATTTGGCCTCCGTCACGCGGCGTCGGACATAGTGATTGAACAACACCGCCATCAGCAGCATCAGGCCGAGGAAGACGCGAAACCAGTCGGAATTGATATTGGTGTAGGTGATGCCGATCTGCACCACGCCGAAGATCAGCGCGCCGAAGCAGGCGCCCACCACCGAGCCGTAGCCGCCGGTGAGCAGACAGCCGCCTATCACCGCGGCGATGATGGCCTCGAACTCCTTTTGCAGGCCGCGGTCCGCGGCGGCGGAACCGACGTCGCACACTTGCAGCACCGCGAACAGGCAGGCGCAGAAGGCGGTGAACATGAACAGGCCTATCTTCACCTGCTTGACCGGCACCCCCACGTTCTTGGCGGCGTTGGCGTCGCCGCCGGCGGCGAAGATCCAGTTGCCGATCCGGGTGCGCGCCAGCACGAAGGCCGCGATCGCCGCCAGCGCCAGCCACCACAGCAGCACCTTGGGCACACCGGCCGCCGCCGCGCCGCCGTCCGGCAAGGAAGCGATGGCGCCGATGCCGGCCAGCCAGTGGAACAGGCCGGCGCCGACATGGCCGACGAACAGCCATTGCGCCAGCGGGTCCGCCGCCGCCAGGTCGCCGACGCCGCTGACGATGGTGCGGTTGGCGAACAGAATGGACAGCGCCAGCGTCAGGCCGCGCAGGATGAACAGAAAAGCCAGGGTGACGATGAAGGACGGCAGCCGGGTCTTGAGCACCAGATAGCCGTTGAGCCAGCCCACCGCCAGCGAACCGGCGAAGGCGAACAGGACGGCCAGCCAGAACGGCCAGCCGAAGTACAGCGGCGGGATCGCCACCATCATGCCGGCGAAGCCTATCATCGAGCCCAGGCTCAGATCGAACTCGCCGGCTATCATCAGCAGGCAGGCGCCGATGGCGATGATGCCGAGATAGGCCGCCACCTGCGACCAGTTGACGATGCCGTCCACGGCGAACATGCCGGAACCGCCGGCGCCGACGCCGAACACCGCGAACACCAGCACCGCGCCGGCGACGGCGGCGAATTCCGGCCGCCCCATCAGCCGGTCGAACAGCGACAGCCGCCGCACTCTTTCATCATCGCCGGGCGGCGCCATGCGGATGCCCGCGGCCTTGCCCGGGCTGGCCTTGCTCATGCTCATAGCTATGCTCCTCGCCCCGCAGCCGTCGCGGCGCCGGGCGTCAGGTCCATCGGGAAACGGCGGTCAGCGGAACTGCCCGGCGTACTTCTCCACCTTGGCGATATTGTCCTTGGTGACGAAGCCGGGGCCGGAGTTGATGTGGCGGCCCTTGTAGAGGGGGCCAGCCCGTACTCCCTCAGCCGGGCCTGGAATTTGGGATTGGCCTTGAGCGCCGCTTCCACCTTGACCGGGTCCGCGGTCTTGTCGCGCTTGATGATGGCCAGCGCCGCCACCGGGATATAGCCCTGCAGATAGGGTTGCTGGTCGATGGCAAACTTGATGGTGCCGTCCTTGATCGCCTTGGAAATGTCCTCGGACAGGTCGAAGGTGGCGAAGTAGAGCTTGCCGGCCAGGCCCATCTTCTTCACCGCCTTGATCGCCGGACTGGCCGAGGTCGGCCCCAGCGTCAGCAGCGCCTGGGTGCCGGGATTGTTGCGCAGATAGGCGCTGACCTTGCTTTCGATGCCGGTGGGGTCGTCGCCGGCGTCCAGCGTGGATTTGCGCACATCGGCGCCGATGGCGTCGGCGAAGCCCTTGCAGCGCTCGAAGGAGGCCGGATTGGTGGCGTAGTGGTTGACGCAGAGGAAGCTCTTGATGCCGGCGGCCTTGGCCTGCTTGCCGGAATCGAAGCCGGCGTCGTATTCCGGCTGGCCGACGTGCAGCAAGGCGCCCAGGCTTTCGCTTTGCTTGACGGTGCCGGAATTGATGGTGACAAGCGGAATCTTCTTGGCCACCACCTGGCCCAGCGGCCGCTTCAGCACATCGTAATCGGCGATGCTGGCGATCACGCCGTCGTAATTGCGCGCCGCCGCCTGCTCGATCAAGCGCGCCATGTCGGCCAGGTCGCCATTGGGCGGATTGCGGTAATCCACCTGCACGTTGAAATCCTCGCCGGCCTGCTTGATGGCGTTCTTGATGGTGTTCCACCAGGCGTCGGAATCCGGCGCGTGGCTGACCAGCACGAAACGGGCGTCGGCCGCCAAGGCCGGCTGGGCCAGCGCGCAGAGCGCCAGCGCCGCCGCGGGCAGTGCCCGCCTCCACTTACACTTCCAGGATCGCTGCTGCATCTCTCTCCTCCTTCTTCTCCGCCGGCCCATCGTGGGGCCCGCTATGGTGTCGGCCGCGGCCGCTGTCTGGCGTCGGGCGTGAAATCACCTTAAGAGCTTTCGCTCTATTCTGCAAATAATTTTCCAAATGTGTTTTTCAATAGAAAATTATTTTCGAACACAAGGACAAAACGTATACTGGTCAAAACCTTAGGAAAGCCCGCCCATGGCCAACACCGTCCCCGCCGAGGAATTGATGCAGCGCATCGCCGCCGAATACGACACGCTGAGCAAGCAGCTGAAAGTGATTGCCGGCTACGTGGAGCAGCACCGGGGCACGCTGATGCTGCAACGCATTACCGACATCGCCCAGGCTTGCGAGGTGCAGCCTTCGGCCATCGTCCGCTTCGCCCAGCGCTTCGGCTTTGCCGGCTTTTCCGATATGCAGGCCGTGTTCCGTGACGCATTTACGCCACAGGGCGCGCCGCAGCCCAATTACCGCCAGCGCATTCAGAGCCTGATCGCCAGCCGCGACGAGCAGCGCTCCGCCGCCGGCATGACCCGGGACTTCATCGCCGCCTGCCAGCAAGGCCTGCAGGAACTGGACGCCGCGCTGGACGAGGCGCAGCTGGAGGCGGCGGTGGAACTGCTGCTGAACGCCGACAACATCTACGTGACCGGGGTGCGGCGCATGTTTCCCATCGCCTCCTACATCGCCTACGCCTTGCAGCACACCGCCAAGAAAGTGCATCTGCTGTCCGGCCTGGGCGGCATGTTTCCGCAGCAAATCCGCAGCATTGGCGAACAAGACGTGCTGATCGCCATCAGCTTCCAGCCCTATGGCAAGGAAAGCCGCTATTGCGCGCGGGTGGCGGCGCAGCACAAGGCCCGGCAATTGGTGATCACCGACAGCCAGCTCAGCCCGCTGGCGCGCGGGGCCGACGCGGTATTGACGGTCAGGGAAGGCTCGGCCTTCTCCTTCCGTTCGCTGACCAGCACCATCTGCCTGTGCCAGGCGCTGTTCATCGCGCTGGCCTGCCGGCTGGAGCTGAACATAGAAGAAACCAAGGAGACTGGAGGATATGATGATTGACGCAGCGCTGTTCGGAGCCGGCCGCATCGGCAAGATCCACGCCGCCAACCTTGCCCGCCTGCCGGGCATGCGGCTCAAATACGTGGTGGACAGCCACGCGCCGGCGGCGCGGGAGCTGGCCGCCGCCCACGGCGCCGAGGCCTGCGCCGCGGAACAAGCGCTGGACGATCCCGCGGTGCGCGCCGTCATCATCGCCGCCAGCACCGACACCCACGCCGAGCTGATCCTGGCCGCCGCCGCGCGCGGCAAGGCCATCTTCTGCGAAAAACCGGTGGACCTGGAGCTGGAGCGCGCGCGCCAGTGCGCGCGGGCGGTGGCCGCGGGCGGCGTGCCCTGCCTGATCGGCTTCCAGCGCCGCTACGACCCCACCTTCGCCGCGCTCAAGGCCAGGCTGGCCGCTGGCGAGATCGGCGCGCCGGAAATGCTGATCGTCACCAGCCGCGACCCCGGCGCGCCGCCGCTGGACTATATCCGCCGCTCCGGCGGCATCTTCAAGGACATGCTGATCCACGACTTCGACATCTGCCGCTGGATTCTGGACGACGAAGTCCTCAGCGTGCACGCCAGCGCCAGCGCGCTGAGCGACCCGGCCATCGCCGCCGCCGGCGACGCCGACAGCGCGGCGGTGACGCTGCGCACCCGCCAGGGCCGGCTGTGCCAGATCAACACCAGCCGCCGCGCCGCCTACGGCTACGACCAGCGCTTCGAAGTGCTGGGCAGCCGCGGCATGCTGCAGGCCGGCAACCACCGGCCCACCGAGGTGATCGCCTACGGCGAGCGCGCCGTGGCCGCCGACTTGCCGGAGCCCTTCTTCCTGGAGCGCTACCGCCAGGCCTACGCCGCCGAGATGGCGCACTTCCTGGAGGTGATCCGCGACGGCGCCGCGCCGCGCACCACGGTGGAGGACGGCGTGCGCGCGCTGGAACTGGCCGACGCCGCCACCCGCTCCTGGCGCTCGGGTCAGGTCATCGAATTGGATCCGGTCTAAGAGCCTGTTCACAATCTCGCGAGCAAGAGCGAGACAAGGCGTTGCGGCTGAGAAAGCGGAATGTACAAATGGTACATGAGCATTTCGAAGCGGTTTTCAACGCGGTATCGCCGCAGCGCAGCAGATCGTGAACAGGTTCCAACTCAACAGGGAGGCTTGTCATGTCTACATTAAACCTCGGCGTCGCCGGCCTGGGCCGGCTGGGCCGCCGCCACGCGCTCAATCTGCGCGAGCGCATCGTCGGCGCGCGCGTGATCGCCGTCTGCTCGCCGCTGCCGGAAGAACTGGACTGGGCGCGCCGGGAACTACCCGACGCCGCCGGCCACGCCGCGCTGGAGGGCCTGCTGGCCGAACCGGGGCTGGACGCGGTCTTGCTGGCCACCCCCACCGCGCTGCACGCCGAGCAGATCATCGCCTGCCTGGACGCGGGCAAACACGTGTTCTGCGAAAAGCCGCTGGCGCTGAATCTGGAGGACTGCCTGCGAGTGGAGCGCGCCGCCGCCCGCCGCCCGGAACTCAAGGCCATGGTGGGTTTCGTGCGCCGCTTCGACCCCAGCTACCAGGACGCCGCCGCCAAGCTGGCGCAGGGCCTGGTGGGCCGGCCCTATCTGGTGCGCTCGCAAACCTGCGATCTCAACGACGACAGCGGCTTCTTCGTGCAATTCGCCCCAGCCAGCGGCGGCATCTTCATGGATTGCAGCATCCACGACATCGATCTGGCGCGCTGGCTGCTGGGCGCGCCGCGTCCGTTGCGGGTATGGGCCAGCGGCGTCAACGCGGTGCACGGCGCGCTGGCGCAATACGGCGACGTGGACAACGGCGTGGCGATGTGCGAGTTCGAGGACGGCAAGCTGGCCTGCTTCTACGCCTCGCGCACCCAGGCGCACGGCCACGAGACGCTGACCGAGATCTTCGCCACCCAGGGCCGGCTGAGCGTGGGCGCCAACCCGCGCGCCAACCGCGTGGAGATCAGCGACCGCCACGGCGTGCGCAATGAATGCGTGACGGATTTCTATCAGCGCTTCGCCGAAGCCTTCACGCTGGAACTGCAGCACTTCGTCGACGCCGCGCGCCTGGACCTGCCGCTGGCCTTGAGCCTGGCCGATGCCCGCGAAGCCACCCGCATCGGCCTGGCCATCGCGGAGGCCTTGAGGACCCGGCAGGCGGTGGAGTTGTAAGAACCTGATCAATGTCTGCTGCGCGTCGGCGATACGGCGTTGAAAACCGCTTGCCTCGCGGTCGCCGCAAAGGCGTGAACACCTTCAAAACTACCGCGCCGGGGGACTTGCCGCCGGCGCGGCGATACCCTATCGTCCTACTCCTTTTCACCAAAACAAAACCATGACGATGCCGATGGACTGGCCGGGTTTCATCACGCCGACATCCGCGCATCCGATCATGGCGTCGCGCCAACGCCCATTGCGAACCACCCTATATAAGGAGAAGCCATGTCATTCGCTTGCAAACCCCTGCTCGCCGCCGTCGCGCTGGCCATCGGTCTGGCCGCGTCCGCCCAGGCCGCGGACAAGATCGTCATCGCCCACCGCGGCGCCAGCGGCTACCTGCCGGAACACACGCTGCCGTCCAAGGCGCTGGCCTACGCCCAGGGCGCGGACTATCTGGAGCAGGACCTGGTGATGACCAAGGACGACAGGCTGGTCGTGCTGCACGACCATTACCTGGACCGCGTCACCGACGTGGCCGAACGCTTTCCCGAACGCGCGCGCAAGGACGGACGCTATTACGCGATCGACTTCACCCTGGCCGAAATCAAATCGCTGCGCTTCACCGAAGGCTTCGACATCGACAAAGGCGTCAAGCGTCAGAGCTATCCCGGCCGCTTCCCCATGGGCAAGTCCGATTTCCGCATCCACACTTTTGAAGAGGAAATCGAGTTCATCCAGGGCCTGAACCACTCCACCGGCCGCAATATCGGCATCTATCCGGAGATCAAGGCGCCGTGGTTCCATCGCCAGGAAGGCAAGGACATCACGGTGAAGGCGCTGGAGGTGCTCAAGCGCTACGGCTACACCGGCAAGAACGACAAGGTCTACCTGCAGTGCTTCGACTTCAACGAACTGAAACGCATCAAGACCGAGCTGATGCCCAAGGCCGGCATGGACCTCAAGCTGGTGCAGCTGATCGCTTACACCGACTGGCAGGAAACCTTCGAACAGAACGCCGCCGGTCAGTGGGTGAACTACAACTACGACTGGATGTTCCGTCCGGAAGGCATGAAGGAAATCGCCAAGTACGCCGACGGCATCGGCCCGCAATACCCGATGCTGATAGACAAGGCCTCCGCCCCGGGCAAGATCAAGCTCACCGGCATGGGCCGCGCCGCGCACGCCAACGGCCTGGTGATCCATCCCTACACCCTGCGCAAGGACGCGCTGCCGGCCTACGCCAAGAATATGGACCAGCTGCTGGACGCGGTGTACAACCGCGCCCAGGTGGACGGCGCCTTCAGCGACTTCCCGGACCTGGCGGTGGATTTCCTGCGCCGTCAGAAGCAGCACCGCTAAGAGCCGCTAACAAAACCCCTGATCCTGCGTTGCGCCTCCTTGTCGTACGACTTGTACTGCCTGCGTCGGCGCGCCTTGGCTCAGGTTCTCTGCGAGCTTTTGTTAGCGGCCCTAAGCCCGCGTTCCGAAGCCGGTAGCCGCCGGCTGTCAACGCCAGAGCCGGGCCGGCCCAAAGCCAGCCTGGGCTCCGCCTGCCGATTGCACGCGCTCACCGAAATAAGCCTCAAGTTTCCGCGGGCCCGGCCGAAAATATGGCCATACTGAGGTAAGGCAGCCCTCGGTGTCCTTGCGCCCCCTGCGCAAGCCCCCAACAACACAGCAGATTCAGACCAGGTCGACCAACACCAACAGCGCCTTGGGCATGAAGGCGTCGCGCCGCTTCCGGCCGTCGATCGCAACCGCCCTTTCCGCTTAGGAGCGCACTATGTCCGTCAATTCCGTGAACAACCCGTCCGTCGGCAGTCAGCTCAGCGCCAGCGTCCAGCAGAGCCAGACCAGCAGCAACGGCCAGAACGTCAGCAGCACCGTCACCGCGCGCAATCAATTGAACGCGCGGCTGGTGGCCAATCTGGACGTTTCCACCAACGCCGACGGCAAATCGCTGTCCCTGCTCTACCGCACCGCCATCGACAGCATCAACCAGATCCTGGCCGATCAGCTGAACGGCGGCGGCGACGCCCAGGCCGCGTCCGACGGCCAAAGCGCCCAGGGCGCGCAGCAAACGCCCAACATCCTGCAACAGAAGATGAGCGAGGACAATTCGCCGGAAGGCACGTCCCAGCGCATCCTGTCCGGCGCGCTCAGCTTCTTCAGCACCTACGCCAAGCAACATCCGGAACTGAGCCAGGAAGAGCAGGCCAAGAACTTTGTCGACATCGTGCGCGGCGGCTTCGAGAAAGGCTATGCCGAGGCCGTGGACGTCCTCAACGGCCTCAAGGTGTTCAACGGCAATATCGCCGACGAGATCAAGAAAACCCGCGATCTGGTCAACAAGGGCTTTGACGACTTCGTCGCCAGCATGAAGCCCAAGACCCAGAGCGACGCCGCCGCGGCAACAAGCTGACGGTTAAAACTGAATGCAGCGTTAAATTAAAAATAAAGTTTTCCCCGACCATGCCGAAAATAGGTCATGGCCGGGGAAGCGAAACAGATCCACACCGCGTTTCCGACCGAACGCCGCCAGCCAGACCGGCGGCATGCTCGCAAGGAGACCGTCATGCCCATCCTGCCCATTACCCTGACCCATGCCGGCCGCGCCGCCGGACATCAGCTCTCGCAACAGGAGCATGGCGGCAAACACGGCCGCCAGCGCGAGCCCGCCGCCGCCGCGGCCAAGCCCGGCGCCGACAGCCGCTTTTCCGCCGACAAGCAATTCCTGGATTTATTTCACCACGCGGTGATGGACCCGCTCAGCTGCGCGCTGGATCTGCCGCTGATGGGCAAGGACCTGCTGAGCGGCCTGGGCCTGGAACACAATCCCGGCTACGCGGCGGAACGGATCATCCACGACTTCTACCAGCTGTACGCCCTCTACCGGCAGCAACACCCCAAGCAATCGCCGATGCAGCAGCTGTTCATCTTCCTGGCCGTCGCGCGGCAGAGCCTGGACTGCGGCTTCAATGAAACCCACCAGGTGCTGGAAAACATGAATATGCTGCACCTCGCCTACCACGATCTGGTCTCGGCCAAGGAGCAAGTGACGGTGGCGCTGATCAACTTCGGCCAGCCGCCGGTCTAGGAAACGATTCCGGCTCTAGCGCGGAACGCGCTTCAGGCGCCTGTCCCTCTCTCCCTGCCCTCCCTAAGCGCGGCCGAGCGCCGCGTTCTTGCCCCATATCAATTTTGATTCATCTAGAAATATGCTCATTCGTATTTTTTAGTAAATTATAATTTTGTTATTTACATTGAGCTGGATATGGAATTACTGATAGGCACGATAGTCACGCTGCTGGTGGGCCGGGCTATCTTCAAAGGCTACTCCGCCACCGGCGTGCTGATGCTGGGCGGTCTGGCGCTGTTGATCGCCACCGCCTTGCAAGGCATGCCGGTGCTGCCCAAAAACGTGGCCGCCACCGGCCACGCCGCCACGGACATCGCCGAGTTCGTCAAATCCCTGCTCAGCAGCCGCGCCGCGGACCTGGGCCTGATGGTGATGGCGCTGTGCGGCTTCGCCGGCTATATGACCCATATCGGCGCCAACGACATGGTGGTCAAGCTGGCCTCCAAGCTGCTCAGCCGCATCAAGTCGCCGTACGTGCTGATGGTGGCGGCCTACTTCGTCGCCTGCCTGCTGTCGCTGGCGGTGTCGTCCGCCACCGGCCTGGGCGTGCTGCTGATGGCCACCTTGTTCCCGCTGATGGTGAACATGGGCATCAGCCGCGGCGCGGCGGCGGCCATCTGCGCGTCGCCGGCGGCGCTGATCCTGTCGCCCACCTCCGGCGACGTGGTGATCGCCGCCCAGGCCTCGGGCATGCCCTTGATCGATTTCGCCTTCAAGACCACGCTGCCCATCTCGCTGCTGGCCATCGCCGGCATAGGCTGCGCCCACTTCTTCTGGCAACGCTATCTGGACCGCAAGGAAAACCTGCCGCTGACGCGCCAGGACGTGCACGAGATCGTCACCGACGCGCCGGCGCTGTACTGCCTGCTGCCGTTCACGCCCATCGCCGGCGTGCTGGTGTTCAACGGCAAGCTGGCGCCGGAGCTGCACATCGTCACCGTGCTGATCCTGTGCATCGTGCTGGCCGCGCTGGTGGAATTCCTGCGCCATCGCCGCGCCGCGCCGGTGTTCGCCGGCCTGGAAGTGGCTTACAAGGGCATGGGCGACGCCTTCAGCAGCGTGGTGATGCTGATCGTGGCCGCCGGCGTGTTCGCCCACGGCCTGTCCGCGCTGGGCTTCATCAATCAGTTGATCGGCCTGGCGCAGTCCTTCGGCTCCGGCGCCATGGTCTTGATGCTGGTGCTGGTGGCGATCACCACGCTGGCGGCGCTGACCACCGGCTCCGGCAACGCGCCCTTCTACGCCTTCGTGGAACTGATCCCCAAACTGGCGGCCGAAGCCGGCATCAACCCGGCCTTCCTCGCCATCCCCATGCTGCAGGCGTCCAACCTGGGCCGCACCGTGTCGCCGGTGTCCGGCGTGGTGGTGGCCTGCGCCGGCATGGGTCAGGTGTCGCCGTTCGAGATCGTCAAGCGCACCTCGGTGCCGGTGATCGTCGGCCTGGTGATTGTGGTATTGGGCACGCTGGCGCTGGTGCCGGCCTGAGAACCCGTTTCCGATCTGCTGCGCTTCAGCAATAAGGCGTTTGAAGCGCCGCCAAACCCGGTTCCCGCCGAAGAGAAAACGGCCGCCCTCAGGCGGCCGCTTCTCATTGCGCAAGGGAAAGCTTATTGCTGGGCCGGGGTGTTCTCGGCGAAGTATTCGTGGTTGTCGGCGTTGTTCAAGGCCTGGGTCGGATTGGTCTTCGCCAGGTTCTTGGCGCCCGCCTGGCCATAAACGTGGTCGTCGGTGCCCGCCACCACGGTGAAGTGGGACAGCTCATGCACCAGGGTGCCGCCCTTGGAGTCGGTGCCGCTGGTCGGCGCGTTCCAGAAGGCGCCGCACAGATAGATCTTGTACGGCTGCGCAGGATAGACGTAGGCGTAAGTGCCGGCCTGGGTGCAACCGCAATCGATGCTGATCGGCTTGGTGTCCAGCGCGTCCTTGATGCTGACGTAATGGGACTTGGCGGTGTTCCAGTTGGCCAGCGCGTACTTGCCGAACCACGTGGTGTAGCGCGGGGTGCCGGACGGAGAACCGGACAGATAGCTGACCGAATCGTTGGCCATATTGATGGCCGCACTGACGCCGCCATTGGTCTGGCTTTGCTGGGTCACCGAGCAATTGGCCGCATAGCTGACGCTGGAAGCGGCGGCCTTGCGGCTGAGGATGGACCATTCGCGTTGCGCGTCCAGCGACTGCTTCAGCAGCTTGCTGCTGCGGCCGGCCACCGACACGCTGGCGGTATTCGAGCTCAGCACCTCGTCGGCGACAGCGGCGGCTTCCGCGCCGGAAGCGATCTTGGCGTTCAGCTGCGGCGCGGCGCGGTTCAGCACGCGGGAGCTGGCCGCCTGGAAGCGCACGTCGAAACGGCCGCTTTTCGACATATCGTAGTAGTCGGACACCTTGACCTTGACGCTCAGCGAAGCGCCCGGCGCCAGCGCCACGGTATCCTTGATGGTGGGCACCGCCCGCTTGTAGCGCGGCCCCAGATAGCTGACCGGCTTGCCGTCGCGGCTGACCTCGAAAATCTGTTCCTGCAAATCCTGCCCCGGCACGTACCATTTGTAGATATGCAAGGTTTCCTTGCCGGTATTGCGGTAATTCAACACCACCTCGACGTCCTGATCCGCCGCCACCGCGGCCTGCTGCTTGGCCACGCTCACTTGCAGATCATGCGCCTGGGCGAAGCCGCCCCCCAAAGCCATCACGAACAAGGCAATCGGCAACACTTTTTTCATTGATCTTCTCCTGGCGGAAACACCGGCCCCTCTGCCGCGCTTGTGGCCCGACAGCGCGTTGCCAGCCCTTCCAACCCCTTTGTCATCACGTGTTTATTAAAATGGATCGCAAACATATTTCGAATGCGAAAGTCATTAATTACATGACGAAGACATGATTTCAATCAAGAAAAGCGGCCTTGCCGACACGAAATCGGCGGCTGTCTGATTTTTGGCACGCTTCATAAAACAGCCTGTTCTAGGTTAAAGTAGCGGGTTGCCCTGCTTGGTGAGACCGATCCAGGCAGGCGACATGCCGGCAGGCCCGCGCCGCGCCCGGCTCCGCATCTCAACCTTCGACTGTTTATCGAATGGCGAACACAATGAATCAGACTCCTGAAAAGGCTCTGGTCGTCCTTTCCGGCGGCCAGGACTCCACCACCTGCCTGTATTGGGCCTTGCAGACCTTCGGCCGCGACAATGTCGAAGCCGTCACCTTCGACTACGGCCAGCGCCACCGCGTGGAGCTGGACTGCGCGCGCAAGATCGCCGCGCTCGCCGGCGTGCGCCAGACCGTGCTGCCCATCGACACCTTCGCCGCCATCGGCGGCAACGCGCTGACCGACGCCGACATCGCGCCGGAAGACGGCGCCCGCGACGACGACGCGCTGCCCAACACCTTCGTGCCCGGCCGCAACCTGATCTTCCTGACCTTCGCCGCCGCGCTGGCCTATACCCGCGGCGCGCGCCACCTGGTCGCCGGCGTCGCCCAGACCGACTATTCCGGCTATCCCGATTGCCGCGAAAACACCCTCAAGGCGCTGGAAGTGGCGCTGCGGCTGGGCATGGACAGCCGAGTGGAGCTGCACGCGCCGCTGATGTATCTGTCCAAGGCGGAAACCGTGGCTTTGGCGCAACAAGTCGGCGCGATGGACGCATTATCCTGGAGCCACACCTGTTATAACGGACAGGTACCGCCCTGCGGCCATTGCGCGTCTTGCGAGTTGCGCGCCAAGGGTTTCGCCGAAGCCGGCGTGCCCGACCCGCTGATCGTCCGCTGCCAAACCCGCCAGGAGGACTGAGATGCACACCTCCAGCCTGATCGCCGGCGCCCGCTTCGAAGCCGCCCGGCAGGTGAGCGGCGCGTCCGACCTCACCGCGCGCCCGCATGGCCACAGCTTTCGCGTCATCGCCCGCGCCGACGCCCAATACCCGGCCCACGAGCGGCTGCAGGCGGCGCTGGACGCCGCCGTCGCGCCGCTGGACTACGCCGATCTGAACCGCCAACTGAGCCAATGCGACGATCTGGCGCTGGCCGCCCACCTCGCCGCCGCCCTACCCTGCCCGGCGGCGCTGAGCCTGCAAAGCTCGCCGCAGCGCGGCGTGACGCTGGACGGCGACCTCGCCCTCAACTGGATACAGGTTCAGTTCGAGGCCGCCCATCAACTGCCCCATGTGCCGGCTGGCCATAAATGCGGCCGTCTGCACGGCCACGGTTTCGGCGTGCGTCTCGCCGCCGACGCCAGGCTCAGCGGCCATCCGCGGCTGGAGGCCGCCTGGCGGCCCTTGTTCCAGGAACTCAATCACCGCTATCTCAACGACATCGCCGGCCTGGACAACCCCACCAGCGAAGTGCTGGCGCAATGGCTGCATCAGCGGCTGGCCGACACACTGCCGGGCCTGGCCTGGGTAGAGGTGCGCGAAACCCATAGCGCCGGCAGCCAGTACGACGGCCGGCGCTTCCGCATCTGGAAGGAACAGCGCTTTGAAAGCGCCCGGCCCTTCAACGACCAGGGCGCCTACACCGGCCACAGCTATCTGGTCCGGCTGATGCTCAGCGGCGAGCTGGACCAGGCCATGGGCTGGCTGCTGGACTTCGGCGACGTCAAGGACCGCTTCAAGCCCATCTACCGCCAGCTGGACCACAATCCGCTGGACCGGCTCAGCGGCGTGCGCGGCGGCGACAGCGCCTCGGTGGCGGAGTGGGTCCACGCCCACCTGTCGCCGCTGGTGCCGGAACTGGCGCGCATCGACCTGATGGAGCAGGAGCTGCGCGGCGTGTCGCTGATGTTCCGCGACGATATGCGCTGGCCGCTGCTGTAAGAACCTGTTTACGATCTGCCGCGCGTCGGCGGGATGGATAGAAATGGGCGTTGAAACCAAGCTCAGTGCTCATGTACCACGAGTACATTCCGCTTTTTCGCTCGTTTTCGCCTTGTCTCGCCTTAGCTCGCAAGATCGTAAACACGTTCTAAGCCTGTCCCTTCATTACATTTAGAGAACGCGCTGTGACGACTTACACGGTCAAGGAAATCTTCTACACGCTGCAAGGCGAAGGCCGGCAGGCCGGCCGCGCCGCGGTGTTCTGTCGCTTCTCCGGCTGCAATCTATGGTCCGGCCGCGAGGAGGACCGCGCCAAGGCGGTCTGCCAATTCTGCGACACCGACTTCGTCGGCGTCGGCCCGGACGGCGGCAAATTCAAGAGCGCGGCGGCGCTGGCCGCGCGCATCGCCGCGGAATGGCCGGCCGGCGCCGGCGGCGCGCCCTATGTGGTGTGCACCGGCGGCGAGCCCTTGCTGCAACTGGACGCCGAGCTGATCGCCGAACTGCACCGGCTCGGCTTCGAGGTGGCGGTGGAAACCAACGGCACCGTGGCCGCGCCGCCGGGCTGGACTGGATCTGCGTCAGCCCCAAGGCCGGCGCGGAACTGCTGCTGCAAAGCGGCGACGAACTGAAGCTGGTCTATCCGCAGGCGACGCAGACGCCGGAAAGCGTCGAACAGCTGGACTTCGACACCTTCTATCTGCAACCGATGGACGGCCCGAACCTCGCCGCCAACACCCGCGCCGCCATCGCCTACTGCATGGCCCATCCGCGCTGGCGGCTGTCGGTGCAGACACATAAAGTTACCAATATCCGCTGAACTTGCCGGGCCCTTCGGGGCCCAATCCTTATCCGTCTCCCTCGCCCCTTCGCTCCCCCGCAAAAAAAATCGCGTTCCGCCGTAATGGAACCGCCTTGACGCCGACTTACCGGCAAGAAGGGCGGCCAGGCGGCGCGGTGAATCAAAAAATCGCATCTACAGTGTAAGAAGCCGGCAAGGCCCCCGACTCAATCCATGTCCGACCCGGTGAAAGCAAGGGCGGGAAACGCGGGCTCGTTTATAATCCGCACCATCAAGTTTCGGCCACAGGCCGTTAAACAGGAGAACCACCATGAGTACCAGCAAAACCCTGATCGCATCCGCTCTCGGCGCCGTCGTCGCCATCGGCGCGCTGGCATCCGCTCCGGCGGCCGCCGCCGACAAGGAAAAGTGCTACGGCATCGCCCAGGCAGGCAAGAACGACTGCGCGTCCGCCACCGGCGCCCACTCCTGCGCCGGCCAGGCCAAGACGGACAAGGACCCGGGCGACTGGAAATACGTGGCCAAGGGCAGCTGCGAGAAAATGGGCGGCAGCACCGCTCCCAAGAAGTAAGCCGGACCCGGCCGGAGCGCGGCCCTTGTCGCGCGCCGGCCGGAATCTGAACGAAATCTGAAAGAACGAATTTCAAATCCATGTAGTCTCAGCGAGGTTTGCCAAACGCCGGTCTTGGAGTCCGCTCACAAACCGGCCCGCACCCACCTCACAGGAGACTGACATGAACACCGCTCGCAAACTGCTCGCTTCCGCCGTCGGCGCCGTCATCGCGCTGGGCGTCGCCGCCTCGGCTCAGGCCGAAGATCCGCCTCAGCCCAAGGAAAAATGCTACGGCGTCACCCCGGCCGGCAAGAACGACTGCGCGTCCGCCGACGGCGCCCACTACTGCGCCGGCGAAGCCAAGGTGGACAACGATCCCAACGAGTGGCACAACGTGCCCAAGGGCACATGCGAGGGCCTGGGCGGCCGCACCACGCCGCCGCCGAAGCAATCCTAATCGCGCCGCCGGGCCCGCCCGGACGGGCGACCCGAGGTGAATGATGATGGAAACCAAGCTTCCCGCGGTGTGCGGCGTCGGCCTGCGCGCCCCGCATTACCGCGAAGCGCTGGACAGCCGCCCGGACCTGGGCTGGGTGGAAGTGCACAGCGAGAACTTCTTCGACGGCGGCATGCCCTGGAGCATGCTGCGCGAAGTGGCCGCCTGTTGGCCGCTGTCGCTGCACGGCGTCGGCCTGGGCCTGGGCTCGGCCGCGCGCCCGGACCCGGCCCATCTGGCCTCGCTCAAGCGGCTGGTGGACGCCGTACAGCCGGCCGCGGTGTCGGAACACCTGTCCTTCAACCATTCCGAACGTCGTTTCGTCAACGATCTGCTGCCCATTCCCTATACCCGCGAATCGCTGGCGGTGATCGCCGGCCACGTCGCGGAAACCCAGGACGCGCTGGGCCGAGTCATCCTGCTGGAAAACCTGTCCAGCTATCTGGAGTTCCCCGGCAACGAGATGCACGAGGGCGAGTTCCTGGCCGAACTGGTGCGCCGCACCGGCTGCGGCATCCTGCTGGACATCAATAATCTCTACGTCAACCGCGTCAATCTGGGCGTGGACACCGACGCGGTGCTGGACGCGCTGCCGCCGGAGGCGATAGGCGAGATCCACCTGGCCGGCTACAGCGAACGTGAGGGCATGCTGGTGGACACCCACAGCCAGCCGGTGCACGACGGCGTCTGGCAGCTGTACCGCGAAGCCATCGCCCGGCTGGGCCCGCGGCCCACCTTGATCGAATGGGATCTGGAGATTCCGCCGCTGGCCACCTTGCGCGGCGAGGCCGCCAAGGCCCAGGCCATCCTGGAGGCCGCGTATGAACGGGTTTGATTGGCAGGCGGAACTGCTGGAACAGATCGCCGATCCGGCCCGCGCGGCGAAAGCGGCGCTGGCGCTGAACCCGGCCGGCCTCGCGGTCTACCGCAACAATTACCGGGTGGGGCTGATCGACACCCTGGCCTTCATCTACCCGGTCTGCCGCCAGCTGGTGGGCGAGGACTTCTTCACCGGCCTGGCCCGCGTCTTCATCGGCGGCCACCCGTCGCTCAGCGGCAATCTGCACCTGTACGGCGCCGGTTTCGGCGACTTCGTCGCCGGCTTCGAACACGCGCGCGAACTACCCTATCTGGCGGACGTCGCGCGGCTGGAATGGCGGGGCCACCGCGCCTACTACGCCGCCGACGCCGCGCCGGCCGACAGCGCCGCGCTGGCCGCCTTCCCGCAGCAACGCTGGGGCGAACTCAGGCTGCGGCCGCTGCCCGACGTCGCCGCCCTGCTCAGCCCCTGGCCGGCGGCGTCGATCTGGCTGGCCCATCAACGCCAACCGGTGGAGCTGGACGTGGATCTGCACCGACAGCCGGAGGCGACGCTGGTCTACCGCCTCCAGGGCCGGGTTCAGGTCGACATCGTCGGGCCCGGCCTGGCCGCGCTGCTGCAAGCCTTCCTCGACGGCGCGACGCTGGAAACCGCGGTGGAACAGGCGCTAGCCACCGAAGCGGACTTCGACCTGCAAGCCGGCCTGCTGCGGCTGTTCCAGCAGCGTCTGATCCAAGACGTCACGCTGTAAACACGCTTAAACCCTAAGAGCCTGTTCACGATCTCGCGAGCAAGAGCGAGACAAGGCGAAAACGGCTGAGAAAGCGGAATGTACGAGTGGTACATGAGCATTTCGAAGGTGTTTTCAACGCCGTATCGCGGCAGCGCAGCAGATCGTAAACAGGTTCTAAGCGCCGAACCTCATCCAAGCTTGCGGGCATGGAGGGGAACGCACGCCCGCGGCTTGCCATGCGCCGCCGCTGAACCATACTCAACACACAGGAGACACCCGCCATGAACCCCTTGACCTGCTCCCGCCTCAACGCGCCCTACCGCTGGCTGATCCGCGGCGGCGATCTGCTGCAACCGCTGCTCTTGCTGCTGTTCCGGCTGTGGATCGCCAATGTGTTCTTCAAATCCGGCCTGACCAAAATAGACGACTGGGACACCACCCTCCTGCTGTTCACCGAGGAATACCACGTGCCGCTGCTGCCGCCCGCCATCGCCGCGGCCTTGGCCACGGCCGGCGAACTGGGCCTGTCCGCGCTGCTGGCGCTGGGCCTGGGCGCGCGCTTCGCCGCCGCCGGCCTGTTCATCCTCAATGCGGTGGCGGTGATCAGTTATCCGGGGCTGACCGAGGCCACCCGCGAATTCCATTACTACTGGGGCATGCTGATCGCCGCCGTGTTCGCCTTCGGCCCCGGCCTGCTGTCCCTGGACGCGCCGCTGCGGCGCTGGAGCCGGTGCCATGCGGCGCGGGACTGAACCGGCGACCAGCGCGGCGTGGCATAATGCCCGTTCCGACACGCATTGACCCGCCACGCCATGAGCCTCGCCTACACCCTGGTGATCCAAGCCGACGCGCTGGACCCGCATCATCTGCATGAACTGGCCCACCTCGCCGAGGCCACCCATATGGACCATCCCAGTCCAAACGTGGCGCGCCTGCGCGGCGCGGCGCCGGCGCAACGGACCGCGGCGCTGGCCTTGTGCGAGCAATGGGGCTACGACGGCGCCTATGTCGAAGCCGGCCGCAGCTTCGCCGATTTCGGCCTGCTGGTGTCGGATATGGACTCCACGCTGATCACCATCGAGTGCATAGACGAAATCGCCGACATGAACGGCCTCAAGCCACAGGTGGCGGCCATCACCGAGCGCTCGATGCATGGCGAACTGGACTTCGCCGCCTCGCTGACGGAGCGGGTGGCGCTGCTGCGCGGGCTGCCGGAAAGCGCGCTGGAACAGGTCTATCGTGAAAGAGTCAGGCTGATGCCGGGCGCCGAGGCCTTGCTGGCCGCCTGCAAACGCCACGGCGTCAAATTCATGCTGGTGTCCGGCGGCTTCACCTTCTTCACCGACAGACTGAAAGCCGAGCTGGGCCTGGACTTCGCCTTCGCCAATCAGTTGGAAGTGGAAAACGGCGCCTTGACCGGCCGGGTGCGCGGCCCCATCGTCGACGCCGCCGCCAAGAAGCGCTTGCTGATCCAGCAGCGCGAGGCGCTGGGCCTGAAACCGGAACAGGTGCTGGCGATGGGCGACGGCGCCAACGACTTGCAGATGCTGGCCGAAGCCGGCGTCGGCATCGCCGTGCACGCCAAGCCGGTGGTGCGCGCCCAGGCCGACATCGCCGTCAACCACGGCGGCCTGGACCGCATCCTGAACCTGTATCACTGAACGGCCACGCCGCGGGAGCCGACCGATGAGCTTATTTCCCGAACTGGGCAGCGCCAGTTTCGACGCCGAACTGCCGTTCTCGGTCCAGCCCTTGCCGGGCGGGATCTGCCCGGCGCGCCAGGAACGCGAAACCCGGCTGGCGCTGCGGGTGCTGGCCGCGCCCACCGAAACCCTGCCCGAGGCCGATCCGATGCTGGTCAGGCTGGAGGCCAAGCTGGACCTGGCGCTGGAAGTGTCGCTGCTGTCCCGCCATCCGGAGCGCCCGCCGCTGACGCCGTGCCGGCTGGGCCTGGACAGCATCGCCTGGATCTCCGACCACGCCAACCACGGCAGCGAGCCGGTGCTGGTGGCGCTATGCCCCAATCCCGATTCCGCGCTGCTGCTCTTCCTCGCCGCCCGCATCAACACGGTGACGCCGGGCGAAAACGGCAATTACCTGATCCGCGCCGACATCGCCGGCGCCTTCGACGAAACCACTCGCCTGCTGTGGGAGAAATGGGTGTTCCGCCGCCATCGCAAGGCGATACTGGAACGCTAAGAGCGTGTTCACGATCTCGCGAGCTAAGGCGAGACAAGGCGAAAACGGCTGAGAAAGCGGAATGTACACACGGTACATGAGCATTTCGAAGCGGGCACTCATCGCACAATGTCTCTACCGACGCGCAGCAGATCGTAAACAGGTTCTTAGCTCTCGCGCGGAAAAGCGATCAAATGATCCAGTTCCAGCCGGATGCCTATCGCCTCCCCCACAGCGTGGTCGTGATGGCTGGGCACCTGGGCCAGCACCCGCTGACCGGAAGGCAGCGCCAGCGTGTAATGGAACTCCGCGCCGCGGAACACCTTGGCGCAGACCAGGGCCCGCGTCGGGCTGGCGTCGTCGTGCTGCACATCGTCGGGCCGCACCAGCACGTCCACCTCGTCCCCGGTCTCGAACTGCAAGGGCACGATGCCGCAGAACTCGCCTATCTCCAACGCCACGCAACGCGGCCCGGTCACCTTGCCAGCCAGGAACACGCCCTGGCCGATGAAGTCGGCGACGTAGCGGGTGGCCGGCTCGTGGTACAGCCGGTACGGCGTGTCCCACTGCAATAGCCGGCCCTGCTGCATCACCCCGACGCGGTCGGCGATGGCGAAGGCCTCGTGCTGATCATGGGTCACCATGATGGCGGTGGCGCCCTGGCTTTTCAGGATGTCGCGCACCTCGCGCGACAAGCGCTCACGCAGGTCCACGTCCAGATTGGAAAAGGGCTCGTCCAGCAGCAGTAGGCTGGGCCTGGGCGCCAGAGCCCGCGCCAGCGCCACCCGCTGCTGCTGGCCGCCGGACAGCTCGTGCGGGTAACGCCGCGCCCACTCCGCCAGGCCCACCACCTCCAGCACCTCCAGCACCCGCGCCGCGCGCTGGGCCTTGGGCAAGGCGTCCAGGCCGAAGCCGACGTTGCCGGCCACGGTCAGATGCGGGAACAAGGCATAGTCCTGAAACACCATGCCGATGCGGCGTTGATGCGCCGGCACCTGCTCGCGGATGGAGCTGATCACCTGGCCGTTGAGGCGGATCTCGCCGCCCAGCAGGCCCTCGAAACCGGCAATGCAGCGCAGCACCGTGGTTTTGCCGCAGCCGGAACTGCCCAACAGGCAGGCGATTTCGCCCGCCCGCAATTCGAAACTCATATTGTCGACCACGCGGGTCTCGCCGTACTTCTGGCTGACCAGGTCGAACTCCAGCAAAGCTTGCATATCCATACGCTTCATCTCAGGCCGCATCCTTCTGCCGCGACAGCACCCATACCGGCAACAGGCCGGCCAGCACGATGGCCACCGCCGGCAAGGCCGCGCGCTCCCATTCGCCCTCGGTGGTCAAATTGAAAATTCTCACCGCCAGCGTGTCCCAGCCGTAAGGCCGGGTCATCAGCGTGATCGGCATCTCCTTCATCACGTCGACGAACACCATCAGCGCCGCGGTGAACAGGCCGCCGCGCAGCAGCGGCAGATGCAGGCGCGCCAGCAGGCGCAAGCCGCTATAGCCCATATTGCGCGCCGCCTCCTCCTGGCTGCGGCTGATGCGGTGCATGGCCGCGTCCACCGCGGAATGCCCCACGGCCAGGAAGCGCGCCACATAGGCCAGCATCAGCACCAGCAAAGTGCCCTTGATCACCGCGCTGGCGTCCGCCGCCAGCCAGGGGCGCAGCCAGTCCAGCAGCAGATTGTCGAACCAGGCCACCGGCACGAACACCCCCACCGCCAGCACCGTGCCCGGCACCGCATAGCCCAGGGTCGCCAGCCGGCTCCACAAGCGGGTCCAGCGCGTCGGATCGCGCCGCGCCGCGTAACTGAGCAATAAGGCGATCAAGGCCACCAGAACCGCGGCCAGCGAGGCCAGCAGCAGCGAGTTGGCCACGTGGCCGAGGAAATCCGCGTCCAGGTCCTCGGCCAGGTGGGCGCCGGCCCAGACCAGCAGCTGGCCGAAGGGCAAGACGAAGGCCAGCGCCAGCACCAGCGAGCAGGCGGCGGCGGCCAGCCAGCCGGCCGCGCCCTCCAGCCGCAAACGCGGCTGCGGCGCCGCCTTGCCGGCCTGGGTATAGGCGCGGCGGCCGCGCGAACGCTGCTCCAGCCACAGCAGCAGCAGCACCATCAACACCAGCAAGGACGCCAGTTGCTTGGCCGCCGGCAAGGAGAACAGGCTGAACCAGGCCTTGTAGATGGCCGAGGTGAAGGCGTCGAAATTGAAAATGGCCACGGTGCCGAAATCCGCCAGCGTTTCCATCAGCGCCAGCATCAGGCCGCCGGCGATCCACGGCCGCGCCATCGGCAACGCCACGCGGCGGAAGCCCTGCCAGCGCGACAGGCCCAGCGACTGCCCCACCTCCAGCGCGCGCCGGCCCATGGTGGCGAAGGCGTTGCGCGCCAACAGATAGACATAGGGGTAGAAGGCCAGCGACATCACCAGGATCACGCCCGGCGTGGAACGGATATTGGGCACCCAGGACGAATCGCCGAAACGCTCGCGCAGCCAGGTCTGCAAAGGCCCGGTGAAATCGAACAGGCCCAATTGCGAAAACGCCAGCACATAGGCCGGCATCGCCAGCGGCAGCATCAGCGCCCAGTGGAAGAAACGGCGGCCGGGGAAATCGTGCACCGCGGTCAGCCAGGCCAGCGGCACGCCCAACAGCAGCACGCCGGCGCCGACGCCGCCTATCAGATACACGGTGTTGAGCAGCAGCTCCGGCAGCGTGTAATCGTACAAATGCCGCCACACCTCCCAATCCGGCGCCAGCAGCGACCATAAAATCACCAGCAAGGGCGCGACGGTCAGCAGGCTGACGCCAAAGGCCAGGCCGCGCCAAGGCGACAGAGAACGGATCATCGGCGGAGAAACCATGTCAAAAACGCAGGGAAACAAGCAAAGACAGCCTGCCGGGGCTTTGGTGCCCGACAGGCTGTAAATAAATGCGGACTGGCTGCCCGCCGCGGCTTATTTGTAGCCGACGCGGTCCATCAGCTTCACCGCTTCCGCCTGGCGCGAACCAGCGTTGGCGACATTGATGTAGCTGTGCTTGAAATCGCCCCAGGCGGCCACGCGCGCGTCAGGCTTGACCTTGGGGTTGACCGGGAACTCCATGTTCACGTCGGCGAACATATTCTGCGCCTTGGCGCTGGACAGCCATTCCAGGAACTTCAGCGCGCCCTTTTCGTTCTTGGCGTACTTGACCACGCCGGCGCCCGAAACGTTCACATGGGTGCCTTTGCCCGCCTGGTCGGCCCAGAAGATGCCTACCGGCAGATTCGGCGACTTTTCCATCAGGCGGCCGTAGTAATAGGTGTTGGCGATGCCCACTTCGCACTGGCCGGCGGCGATGGCCTCCAGCATCTTGGTGTCGTCCGGGAATTCGCGGGTGGCCAGATTATCCACCCAGCCCTTGACCACTTTCTCGGTCTTCACCGGGCCCAGATCGGACAACATCATCGCCACCAGCGACTGGTTGTAGACCTTCTTGGACGTGCGCAGGCACAGCTTGCCCTTCCACTTGGGGTCGGCCAGGTCGGCGTAGCTGGACAGCTGGCCCGGCTTCACTTTCTGGGTGTTGTAGAAAATGGTGCGCGCGCGGATGGACAGGCCGTACCACTCATGGCCCGGATCGCGCAGATAGGACGGAATGTTGGCGTCCAGCAAGGGCGACTTCACCGGCTTGAACAACCCCATCTTGGCGGCCTGCCACAGATTGCCGGCGTCCACGGTCAGCAGCAGATCGGCCGGGCTGTTGCTGCCCTCGGCGCGCAGGCGCTCCATCAGCGGACCTTCCTTGTCCGACACCAGCTTGATGTTGACGCCGGTTTCCTTCTTGTAAACCTCGATGATGGGCTTGAGCAGTTGCTCGGCGCGAGCGCTGTAAACCACTACGTCTTCCGCCATGGCGTGGCCGGCGAAACCCGCCAGGACGGCGGCAAGCATCAGGTGCGTTTTCAAGGTGTGTCCCCTGTTGGGTTGAGCGATAGGAATCGGAGCCTCAATCTAACAAAAATGAGAATGCTTATCAATCTAGTAAACACCACCGATTCCGTTTTAATCGAAACAAATAAAAAGACCCGCCACGGCGGGTCTATCCCAAGCTTGCCAGCCATCACGGCCGGGCTTCACACATCCTCGGAATCGCCCCAGCCGCTGCGGTCGCCAATGTTGAACACCTTGTCTGCCGGGGCCACGTCGCCGGCGCCCAGCGTCGGTTCCGCCGCCAGCCGCGCGTAGATGGGCGCGAAGTCCGGCGCGGTAGCGTCGAACAACTGCTGGAAGCTGTCGATGACGAAATAGGTTTTCTGGAAAGTGTCGATGCGGTAGCGGGTGCGCATGATGCGTTCCAGATCGAAGCCGACGCGGTTGGGGCTGGCGCTGTCCAGGCAGTACACCGATTCGCCCTTGCTGGACACGATGCCCGCGCCGTAGATGCGCATGCCCTTGGGCGTGTTGATCAGGCCGAACTCCACCGTGTACCAGTACAAGCGCGCCAGCATCGGCAAGACGCCCAAGGCCTTGGCCTTCATGCCGCCCTTGCCGTAAGCCTCCAGGTAGTCGGCGAACACCGGATTGATCAACAGCGGCACATGGCCGAACAAATCATGGAACACATCGGGTTCTTGCAGATAATCCAGCTGATGCGGCTCGCGCAGCCACCAGGTGACCGGGAAGCGGCGGTTGGCCAGATGCTCGAAGAACACGTCGTCCGGAATCAGGCCCGGCACCGCCACGATCCGCCAGCCGGTGGCGGCCATCAGTTGTTCATTCAGCTTGGCGAAGTCCGGCACCCGGTCCGCGTCCACGCCCAGGCGCTCCAGGCCTTCCAGGAATTCGTCGCAGGCGCGGCCCGGCAGCATCTCGCTCTGGCGGCGGTACAGCGTGGCCCAGGTGGCGTGGTCGGCGGCGGTGTAGCGCTCCAGCGGTTGCGGCAGGGTGAAGTCCGCGCTGTCGTGGCTGAGTCCGACGTTCTTGCGCGTGGTGATGTCGGGCACGACGAAATCGGCTCGGTCGTTCATGGCGGTGGGTCCGGATATTTAGGTGGATAACTCTAGTTTAGGCCCGGAGCGATGCGGGAAGACCGCAAAATTTGCCTGTATGCGATTTTTTTTGCACACTTTCCGCATATAACCGCCATGAAATGCTTACTATGCGCAAAATTGAATTGGACCGCTTCGATTACCAGATCCTGGACGCGTTGCAGCACGACGCCCGCGTCACCCATCAGAAACTGGCGCAGCAAGTGGCTTTGTCCGCGTCCCAGATCGGCCGCCGCATCCAGCGCATGGAGGAAAGCGGCGTGATCCAGGGCTATCAGGTGGCGCTGAAGCCGGAACAGGTGGGCTTGTCGGTGATGGCTTTCGCCCACGTCAGCCTGGAGCGCCACAGCGAAAGCGCCTTGCAGGAATTCGCCCAGGCCATCAACGAGCTGCCGGAAGTGCTGGAATGCTACGCCGCCGCCGGCGAGGCGGACTATCTGCTGCGCATCGTGGTGCCGGACCTGCCCTCGCTGTCCACCTTCGTGATGAACCGGCTGATGCGGCTGTCGCTGGTGCGCAGCGTCAAATCCACCATCGCCTTGAACGCGATCAAACAGACGATGAAGCTGCCGCTGTCCTCGGTGCCGGAATGAAAAACGGCGGGCAATGCCCGCCGTTTTTCTCTTAGAACCTGTTCACGATCTTTCCGAGAGATGGCTCCAAGACATGGAATCCGCTGCGCGGATGGTGATTTTCATTGCCGGGGCTGCCCGGCGAGCAGGGAGGAGATATTTGCTTGGCCAAATATCCCCTCCACCCCTAAAGGCCACCCTGCAAGCCAGGCCTACGGCTTCCCGCCGGTTCCAGTCAGGTCCGACGCGCGGCTGAACTCGCAGCGCGCTACCGTCGCGCTGCTCGAACAGGCAGCCGCTTAAGACCTCGGACCTGCCACCCGACGGCAGGCTTGAAGGGACCCGGGGCGCGTCGGATACGCGGCCTCCTGTTCAGAACACCGTGTTTCAAAACACAGACAAAAGATCGTGAACAGGCTCTTAAAACCGCCTCAGCGCTTGAGCTTGGCAAACGCCGCCGCCATCGCGGTGTCGCCTGCCGGCTGCTGGCCGCGCTGGCGGTCGCCGCCGCGCCGGTCCTGAGCACGCGGGCCGTCGTTGCGCGGGCCACGGCTGTTGCCGGCGCCCGGCGCGTCGTCCAGCCGCATGGTCAGCGCGATGCGCTTGCGCGCCGCGTCCACTTCCATCACCTTGACCTTGACCACGTCGCCGGCCTTGACCACTTTGCGCGGGTCGTCGACGAACTTGTTGGACAAGGCCGAGATGTGAACCAGGCCGTCCTGGTGCACGCCGATGTCGACGAAGGCGCCGAAGTTGGCGACATTGGTGACCACCCCCTCCAAGACCATGCCCGGCTGCAAGTCCTTGATGTCCTCGACGCCGTCCTGGAAGGTGGCGGTCTTGAACTCCGGACGCGGGTCGCGGCCCGGCTTGTCCAGCTCGCGCAGAATGTCCATCACCGTGGGCAGGCCGAAGCGCTCGTCGGTGTAATCCACCGCCTTCACCGTTTTCAGGAAGCCGGAATCGCCGAGCAGCGACTTCATCTCGCGGCCGGTCTTGAGCACGATCTGCTCCACCACCGGATAGGCTTCCGGGTGCACGGCGGAGCCGTCCAGCGGGTTGTCGCCGTCGCGGATGCGCAGGAAGCCGGCCGCCTGTTCGAAGGTCTTGTCGCCCAGCCGCGGCACTTTCAGCAATTGCCTGCGGTTGCGGAAGGCGCCGTTCTGATCGCGGTAGGACACGATATTGGCCGCCAGCGTGGCGTTGAGGCCGGAGATGCGGGTCAGCAGCGGCGCCGAGGCGGTGTTGACGTCGACGCCGACGGCGTTGACGCAATCTTCCACCACCGCGTCCAGCGCGCGCGCCAGCTGGCTCTGGTTGACGTCGTGCTGGTACTGGCCGACGCCGATGGACTTGGGATCGATCTTCACCAGCTCGGCCAGCGGGTCCTGCAAGCGGCGGGCGATGGACACCGCGCCGCGCAGCGACACGTCCAGATCCGGGAATTCCCGCGCCGCCAGTTCCGAGGCCGAGTACACCGAGGCGCCGGCTTCGGACACCACGATCTTGGTCATGCCCAGCTGCGGATAGGCGCGGATCAGCTCCTGCGCCAGCTTGTCGGTTTCGCGGCTGGCGGTGCCGTTGCCGATGGCGATCAGATCCACGCGGTGACGCGCGCACAAGGCGCCCAGCACCGCCAGCGAGCGGTCCCAGTCGCGGCGCGGCTCGTGCGGATAGATGGTGGCGGTGTCCAGCAGCTTGCCGGTGTCGTCCACCACCGCCACCTTGCAGCCGGTGCGCAGGCCCGGGTCCAGGCCCAGGGTGGCGCGCCGGCCGGCCGGCGCCGCCAGCAAGAGGTCATGCAGATTGTCGGTGAACACCTTGATCGCCTCGGCGTCGGCGGCGTCCTTGAGCCGCGACACCAGCTCCAGTTCCAGCGACAGGAAGATCTTGGCGCGCCAGCACAGGCGCACGCCGTCCAGCAGCCATTTGTCGGCCGGGCGGCCGGCGTCGCTCACGCCGAAGCGCGCGGCGATCAACTGCTCGTAGGCGGAGCGCTCGGTGATCGGCGTCTCGTCCGGCTGATACTTCAGCGTCAGACTGAGCACGCCCTCGTTGCGGCCGCGCAATAGCGCCAGCGCGCGGTGCGAGGGCGTGGCGCGGATGGCTTCGCGGTGCTGGAAATAATCGGAGAACTTGGCGCCCTCGTGTTCCTTGCCGGCTACCACCTGGCCGGCCAGCTCGCCCTCGCTCCACAGTTTTTCGCGCAACCGCCCCAAGAGTTCGGCGTCCTCGGCGAAGCGCTCGATCAGGATGGCGCGCGCGCCGTCCAGCGCCGCCTTGGCGTCGGCCACGCCGGCTTCGGCGTTGACATAGGCGGCCGCGGCGGCGTTGGGGTCCTGGCTAGGATCGGACAGCAGGCCGTCGGCCAAGGGCTCCAGCCCGGCTTCGCGCGCGATCTGCGCCTTGGTGCGGCGCTTGGGCTTGTAAGGGAGGTAAAGGTCTTCCAGCGTGGTCTTGTTGTCGGCGGCGTAGAGCGCGGCCTCCAGTTCGGGGCTCAGCTTGCCTTGCTCGGAAATGCTGCCGAGGATGCTGACGCGGCGCTCGTCCAGTTCGCGCAGATACACCAGGCGCTCGGCCAGGGTGCGAAGCTGGGTGTCGTCCAGACCGCCGGTGACTTCCTTGCGGTAACGGGCGATGAAGGGAACGGTGGCGCCGCCGTCTATCAGTTCGATGGTGGCGGCCACTTGCGCCTCGCGGACGGAGAGTTCCGCCGCCAGACGATGGGAAATGCTTTTCAACATCGGTTTTTATTCTTTCGAGTTGAACAAAAACCGCTACTCTACCGCCATTGCCGACAAAATCAACCGGGACGCCGCATAGGGCGTCCCGAAATCAGCGCAACCGGACAAATCAGGTGCCCGCCGCCACCGGGCTTTCCAACCAGGCCTGGGCCTCTTCCGCGGTATCGAAATACTGAGTGCGGGTATTGGACAGCAGGCCGGCGATGTGGGCGGCCAGCTTGATCCAGACATCGCTGACCACCAGCGCCACGCGGCCGACGTGGTTTTCATGGGCGCGCATGAATTTGACCTCTTCCACCGCCATGTCCAGCGTGAAGTCCTTCAACTCGGTCAGGTCCAGCAGCAGGTCGGGCTTGGCGCACTCGGACTGGCGCTTGAGCAAGGCCTCTTCCAGCAGCTTGAAGTCCGCCAGCGTGAATTCGTTGTACAGCGCCACGTCCAGGCCGTAGTGTTGTTCGCGTATCGAGATCATGTGCTTCTCCTTTGCGGTGTCGCTTTCATTTTAAGGCTTGGCCGCACTGGCGCGGCAAGCTTTTTCAGGCGGCCGGCAGCGTCTTGAGCCAGGCGACGAGCCGCCCGCGGGCGTTGCGGCAGGGCGAGGCGGTATTGAACTGTATCATCCGCCCGCGCGTCCATTTGTCGTACCAGGCGCGGCCGTACAGCGCCTCGTCGGAGTAGCTCTCCACCAGCGCCTCCACCTGGCGCTGGCTGTCGTCCAGCATCGCGCATAGCCTCGTCCAATCGCCTATCCCCTGGTAATCGCGGTAGAACTTCTGCGCCAGCAGGCCCAGTTGATTCCAGCGGTAGCCGGCGTCAGGAAAGTCTATCGGCAGGCCTTCCCGCTCCAGCCGGTGCCACTTCTGCACCAGCGCCTGCCAGCCCAGCAGATAGGCCAGCAGATCCGCCGCGCTCATCCGGCTGTTCTTGGCGTGGCCGTCCAGTTCCTGGACGAAGGCGCGCTCCGGCGGCACCCGCACCAACACCGCGCGCAAGCGCCGGTATTCGTCCCTCATCGCCGCCAGCAAAGCCGCCTTGTCCGCCGGTACCGCCATCCTCCCACCCTCCAGGCCGGGTCCGGCGCAGCGCCGGATTTCGATTCCAGCTTAACGCCGGCTGGCCAGCATGCCGCTGACGATGATCAAACCCATCGCCGCCAAGCCGGCGGCGCTGAGCGGGTCGCCCCACAGCCCCACGCCCAACAGGGTGGAAAACACCACGGTCAGATAGGACAGATTGGCGGCCAAGAGCTTGCGTCCCACTTTATACGCGCGGGTCATCGCCAATTGGGCGATGGTGGCGGTGGCGCCCAGGCCCAGCAGCAGCCAGACGTTTTCCAGCGTCACCGGGTGCCAGGTTTCGAACAACATCAGCAGCAAGCCGCCCAGCGTGGAGATCAGCGCGAAATAGAACACCACCTTCCATTCCGGCTCGCCCTGGCGGCCCAGTTCCCGCACGTGCAGATAAGACCAGCCGGCCAGCAGGCCGGAGCCGACGCCGAGCAGGCCGGCCACCCAGGCCTCGCTGGACAAGGTGGGCCGCAGCAACAGCACCACGCCGACAAAGCCCAGCGCCAGGCCGGCCAGCGCCTGCTTGGGCAGGCGCTCGCGCAGCAGGACCACCGACAGCAGCGCCAGGAACATCGGCGAGGTGTAGTTGAGCGTGACCGCCGTGGACAGCGGCAAATGGGCGATGGCGTAGAAATACAATAGCATCGAGACGTAGCCGATCAGGCCGCGCTGCACGTGATAGCGCAGCAAGGGGGTGGCGAAGCGATCGCGCCGCCACAAGGCCGCCGCGCCCAGGGTGACCACGCCCATCAGCGTGCGCCAGAACACCAGCTCGGTGGAGGAGAAATACTCGGCGCCCAGCTTGACGAACACCCCCATCAGGCCGAAAAACACCGCCGCCACCACCATCCAGCCCGAACCCAGGCGCCACTTTCCACTAGTCAAACCACGTTATCCTTATGCATTGTTGTTGAATATCCAAGTTCTGTTTCAACGCAGGGCCGCCATCAGGCCGGACCCCACAATCAAGGCCATCGCCGCCAGCGACCATCCGCTCAGCGGGTCGCCCCACAACACCACGCCCAGCAGCACGGAAAACAGCACGGTCAGATAAGCAAAGCTGGCCACCAGGTATTTGCGCCCGTCCTTGTAGGCGCGAGTCATCGCCAGCTGGCCCAGCATGCCGCAAACGCCGACGCCCAGCAGCGGCAAGACATTGTCCGCCGTCACCGCGGTGAAGCCCGGCCCCAGGATCAGCCAGACGCCGCCGAACAGGCTGGAAACGGAGAAGAACCAGAACACCACCTTCCAGGACGGTTCGCCCATCCGGCCCAGCTCCCTCACCTGAAACACCGCGTAGCCGGCGCTGACGCCGGACAAGAGTCCGATCAGGCCGGCCAGCCACTGCGCCGAACTGAAAGTGGGCCGCAGCAGGATGACGATGCCGACGAAGCCCAGCAACAAGGCCAGGCCGGTTCGCGGCGTCAGGCGCTCCTTCAGTTTGACCACGCACAATAAGGCGAAGAACAGCGAGGAGGTGTAGTTCAGCGTCACCGCGGTGGACAAGGGCAGCCGGGTCAGCGCGTAGAACAGCGCCACCATGGACATATAGCCGACGAAGCTGCGCTTGATGTGGCCGCGCCAATGCGGCGTCCGCGGCGACTGGCGCTTCCAGGCCATCGCCGCGCCCAAGGTCAGCGCGCCGATGGCGGTGCGCCAGAACAGCAGCTCGGTGGAGCCGAAGGCGTCGGCGCCCAGCTTGACGAACATGCTCATCAAGGCGAAGCACAGGGCCGCCACCACCATCCAGCCGGAGCCCAAACGTCCCTGGCGCAAGCGCAGCCCCAGGGTTCTCGCGCCCTCGCTCAGCGCCGGCGTCATCGCTTCAACAATTCCAGCGACAGACAGATGGCCTCCATCTGCCGGCGGTAGGTCTTGAACTCCGACGCGTTGGCGGCGCAGCGCGCCTCCGCCATGCGCTTTTTGTCCCCCAGCTGGAACACGTGCAGATTATGCCGGACGATCCACAAGCGGTTGGAGACGAAACGGCCGTCGCGGTATTCGGTGACCAGCCGGCCGCTGCGGCTGTTGCCGCGGGCGAAATTGGCGGCTTCGCGGTTATCGCCCTCGCGGCGGTATTTCTGCGCCAGCCGGGCCAGGGTGTCGCCGCGCCCCGGCTTGCGCGCGAACACCTGCACATCGATGGCGGCGCGCTCGCGCTGGTCCGCCTTGGGCGGCACCACGCGCAGCACGCGCTGACCGTCCACCACGCTGGGGCGGACCTTCCAGCCCGGCGGCACATTGAAACGCACCCGGCTGGCGGCGTCGGTATAGACGGCGGCCTGGGCCAGCGGAGCCAGCAAGGCCAGCGACAAGGGCAAACAGCGGAAAAGCGTTTTGAGCATGGAATCGGGCAAACCAGAATAAGAAAGGCGCGGACTGGGTCCGCGCCTTTCCATTATGACACTGCAAGCCGCCGCTTAACCAGCCAGCGCCGCGCCCATTTTGCGCCGGTAGAACTCGTGGAAGTGCAGCATGCCCTCCTCGGTGGGAG
Source organism: Chromobacterium sp. Beijing (assembly GCF_021496765.1). NCBI lineage: Bacteria > Pseudomonadati > Pseudomonadota > Betaproteobacteria > Neisseriales > Chromobacteriaceae > Chromobacterium > Chromobacterium sp. Beijing. Next base: position 304,774 of record NZ_CP053750.1, on the reverse strand, counting down.
ATTGATAAGGCCCCACCTCGTTCTCGCCGCGCAGCCACAAGGCGCGGCGGCCTTCGTGCATGCGGTAGCAGATTTCGTCGTCTTCCTTGGCGGTTTCGAAGTAAGCCGCCTGCTCCGCCTCGATGAACTCCGGCTCGAACCACACCACGTCCTCCGGGTAGTAGAACTCGGTCAACACCGTGCACTGCTCCGGCCCGCGCGGCATCACCACGCTGACCACCAGCACGTGCGGATACCACTCCACCATGATGTTGGGGTAGTAAGTCAGCCAGATGGCGCCGAACTCCGGCTGCTGATCGGCGTAGCGCCGGCGGACTTCCTCATGCCATTTGCCGTAGGCGCGGGAACCGGAAGTGGCCAGCTGGTTCTTCACGCCCACGGTCTGCACATGGTATTGCGCGCCCCACTCCCATTTCAGGTCGCCGCAATCGACGAAATTGCCCAGGCCGGGGTGGAAGGGATCGACGTGGTAATCCTCGGAATACACTTCGATGAAGGTCTTCCAGTTGAAGCCGTACTCGCTCAGATGGCTGGAATGGTAGGCGTAGCCGTCAAAACTCATGTGCTTGGCCACGCCCAGGTTTTCCAGATCGCGCGCCACATTGCGGCGCGCGTCGAACAAGAGGCCGTTCCAACGCGTCAGCTCGGTCTGGTTCAATTTCAGGCACGGCGTTTCCGGAAAATGCGGCGCGCCCAGCAAAGCGCCTTCGGCGTCGTAAGTCCAGCCATGCAGATTGCAGACGATATGATTGCCGTTGCCGCGGCCTTTATAGATGACCGCCTGGCGATGGCGGCAGACATTGGAGATCAGCTTGACCCGTCCATCCACGTTCTTGAGCATCTTGCCGTGGCCCATCCATTTCAGAGTCTGATAATCGCCGGCGTTCGGCGTCATCAGCTCATGGCCATAGTAGAGGGGCGCGTCTCCAAACAGCAGCCGCTGTTCCTGAGCGTAATAGGCAGGATCGAAATAGGTATAGACGGGTAGCTGGGCAGCAGAAGCTTGAAGCAACTGCGCGGAAGCCAGATCAGACATTATTCCCACACCTCCGTGGTAGAAGATATAAGACCAGCCGAATCTCGCTTAAAACGAGTTTGCGGGACTATCAAAAACAATCAACAAAAACAAGGCCGAACCTTGCGACCGAGGGGCGGATTATGCCCCCGCCCCCCACCGGGGCAAGCCTTTCCTCTCTGCTGGAAGCGGGTTCTTGGCGTAAAAACATCAGCTTGCCATACCCAAATCATACTTAGAATAATATTTTTGATAGGAATCAAAGCTTTAGCATTCACGCTGCAATGCAATATTAGAGTCGCTTAATTCATGATGTTATAATCGCCGTCATCGCCGCCGTCCGGCCCTGGAGCCTGACCCCATCTGGACTGTAGCCGATATGCCGCCAGTTACAATGCCTGCCGCGTAAAAGCAGGCGCAGCCATGCTTTTCGCCGGAGACCCCGCGGCGCTGACGCCGGCTTCCGGCAATGCTATACCGATTGAAAGCCGCGTCCGACGCAGCGGGAATCCATGCTCGCCGCCGCGGCCGCGAGCTCGGGTCCAATGTCGACAAAACCGCTGATTTTTGCCGAAATGCTGAATTTAACGACTCATCGCGCCAAGCGCCTGCAGCCTGCGACACCGTTCGGTCGGTGCCGGACCGCCATTCGCGCCCATTCCCGCCGCGCGTCACAGGAAAGTCTCTGAAACCATGCAAACCTTTTTCCTCGCACCCATCGGCTTCAACGCCGGCCTGACCTCGGTGGCGCTGGGCGCCATCCACAGCCTGGAACAGGCCGGCCTGCGCGTCGGCTTCGTCAAGCCCATCGCCCAGGGCGCGGACCCCAAGGAGCCGGAGCGCTCCACCCACTTCGCGCGCGCCATCTGCCGGCTCAATCCGCCGGAGCCGATTCCGATGGAGCGGGTGGAACACCTGCTGTCCAAGGGTCAGGTGGATCAGTTGATGGAGGAAGTGGTCAGCCTGTATCAGCAGGCAGCCCATCAGGTGGACGTGGTGCTGGTGGAAGGCCTGGTGCCGGACCAGAAGCAGGTGTTCTCCACCTTCCTCAACACCAAGATCGCCCGCAATCTGCAGGCGCAGACCATCCTGGTCAGCGCCGCCGACAACCTGGCCAGCCACGAGATCGCCGAGCAACTGGAAATGAGCATCCAGGCCTTTGGCGGCGGTCAGGGCGGACAAGTCGCCGGCTACATCCTCAACCGGGTGCCCAAGGATCAGAACGCCCAGGACATCGCCACCGAGGTGCTGGAAAGCGGCAGCCTGATGAAGAAGGTCAGACTGCCGCTGCTGGGCGCCATCCCGCACGAACCCGAGCTGCTGGCGCCGCGCACGCTGGACGTGGCCAATCATCTGAAGGCGCGGCTGCTGCACGCCGGCCAACTGACCAGCCGGCGCGTGCGCACCATGGTGGTGACCGCCCGCACCGTGCCCAATATCGTGCACCTGCTCAAGCCCGGCGCGCTGATCATCACCCCGGGCGACCGCGAGGACATCGTGCTGGCCACCGCGATGGCGGCGATGAACGGGGTGCCGCTGGCCGGCCTGCTGCTGACCTGCGACTCGATGCCGGACCCGCGCATCATGCTGCTGTGCCAGCAAGCCTTCACCGGCGGCATGCCGGTGATGGCCAGCGAATCCAATACCTTCGACACCAGCAGCGCGCTCAACAATATGAGCTTGCAAGTGCCGTCCGACGACCGCGAGCGCATGGAGCGCGTAATCGAATTCGTCGCCGAACACCTGAACGTGGCGCCGCTGAAGCAATACATCGGCGCGCCGCAGGAACTGCGCCTGCCGCCGCCGGCCTTCCGCTATCAGCTGATGGAAAAGGCGCGCAAGGCCAATAAGCGCATCGTGCTGCCGGAAGGCAACGAGCCGCGCACCATCCAGGCCGCCGCCATCTGCCACGAGAAGGGCATCGCCCGCTGCGTGCTGATCGGCCAGCGCGCCGAAATCCTGCAAGTGGCGGAAGCCCAGGGCGTGACCCTGCCGGAATCGGTGGAAATCATCGACCCCAACGAGGTGCGCGGCCGTTACGTGCCGCCGATGGTGGAACTGCGCAAGAGCAAGGGCCTGAACGCGCCGATGGCCGAGCAACAACTGGAAGACAATGTGGTGATGGGCACCATGATGCTGGCGCTGGACGAAGTGGACGGCCTGGTGTCCGGCGCGGTGCACACCACCGCCAACACCATCCGTCCGGCCTTGCAGCTGATCAAGACCGCGCCGGGGGCCCGCATCGTCTCCAGCGTGTTCTTCATGCTGATGCCGGAGCAGGTGCTGGTTTACGGCGACTGCGCGGTGAACCCGGACCCGGACGCCGAGCAATTGGCCGACATCGCCATTCAGTCGGCGGACTCCGCCGCCGCCTTCGGCATTCCACCGCGAGTGGCGATGATCTCCTACTCCACCGGTTCCTCCGGCAGCGGCTCGGACGTGGAAAAAGTGCGCGAAGCCACCCGCATCGCCAAGGAAAAGCGGCCGGACCTGCTGATAGACGGCCCGATGCAGTACGACGCCGCCAGCGTGGAATCGGTGGGCCGTCAAAAAGCGCCGGACAGCGCAGTGGCCGGCCGCGCCACCGTCTTCGTGTTCCCGGACCTCAACACCGGCAACACCACCTATAAGGCGGTGCAGCGCTCGGCCAACGTGGTGTCGGTGGGCCCGATGCTGCAAGGCCTGCGCAAACCGGTCAACGATCTGTCGCGCGGCGCGCTGGTGGACGACATCGTCTACACCATCGCGCTGACCGCGCTGCAGGCGGAGCAAGGCGAGTCCGCTTGAACTGAAGCCGCCCTCCCCCAACCGCCTGCCGCCCGGCAGGCGGTTTCGCCGTTCCGCGCAACAGCGCCCCTCCCCTTCGCCGCCCTGTCCGGTCATGCCATTGCGTTAATTCAAACAATTGTTTTACATTGGAGCGCCATAAGAGCCGCACAACAACAAGCTGCGTCCGCAGCCGCGTCTACAACGCATCAGAGGGGCACTCCATGTCGATTCAAACCATCACCGAATGGTTCATCCCGGACCGCGTCCGCCTATCCCCGGAACAGGCGATCCGCGGCCGCACCGTCGTCGGCGTCGGCCTGCTGGCCGGCCTGGTGGCGCCGCTGTTCGCCGTCGAATACCTGCAACTGGGCCACCGCGCGATGGCCGCCGGCATCGCTCTGGGCGGCCTGGGCCTGCTGCTGGGGCCGCTGCTGCTCAAGCTCAGCGGCGCGGTGCGCTTCAGCGCGGAATTCATCACCAGCTGCATGTACGCGATGGTGTGCTGGATGGTCTACGTCAACGGCGGCATCCAATCCACCAGCATTGTCTGGTTCGCCGCCATTCCCTTCACCGCCGTCTTCGTCGCCACCCGCGTCTCCGGCATGGTCTGGCTGGCGCTGACCGCGGCCGCCATCGGCCTCTTTCTGTGGCTGAGCGCCCGCGGCCTGCTGCCGGCCAACCCGATTCCCCACGCGGAAATCCCCAAGCTGCAAGCCAAATCTCTGGCCGGCCTGTCCCTGGTGGTGCTGGCCCTGGCGCTGGCTTTCGACAAGGCCAAGGTCAAAAGCTTCGAGAAACTGGAAAGCGCGCGGCGCGAGGCCGAACAGGCGCAACAGGCGATGCGGCAGCTGATGGCCCAGCTGACCCAGTCCATCCAGGCCGCTTCCAGCGCCAGCCGCGACATCGCCGGCAGCACCGGCAATATGGCCGACACCATGGCCAGCCAGCGCGAACGCTCCGAGGACATGGTGGTGATCGCCCAGCAGATGGCGGTGGTCACCAGCCAGAACGCAGAGCAATCGGTGACCGCCACCCAGCTGGCCCACACCGCGGGCCAGGCGGCCTTGGGCGGCGGCGAGGCGATGGACCAGGCGGTGCGCCAGCTGAGCAAGGCCGGCGAGGTGATTGCGCTGGCCTCCGGCCGGCTGGAACAATTGGGCGAACGCAGCGCCGAGGTCAGCGGCATCGTGCAGCTGATCCGCGACATCGCCGACCAGACCAATCTGCTGGCGCTCAACGCCGCCATCGAGGCGGCGCGCGCCGGCGAGCTGGGCCGCGGCTTCGCCGTGGTGGCCGACGAGGTGCGCAAGCTGGCCGAGCGCACCCAAAACGCCACCTTGGACATTGAGCAGAAGATCCGGCTGATCGTCGACGGCACCAATCAGGCGCTGGTGGCGATGCGGGACGGCAATCAGCAGATGCGGACCGGCCGCGACCACTCGGTGGACGCCCAGCAAAAACTCTCCGGCATCATCCGCGAAACCGGCGAGCTGGCCAGCCTGCTCAGCCAAATGTCTCAAGCGGAAGCCAATCAGAACCAGGGTTTCGCCCAGTTCGCCCACGACATCACCGCGGTGGGCGAATCCACGCGCAGCCTGTCCGGCGAAACCCAGGCCATCGCCGACGCCATCGCGCGGCTGGATCGCTTGCTGGTGGAACTGGGCCAAAACACCCGCCACCTGCAGCCGCACACCGCCGCGGCATGAAAAACGCCGGCCCCGGGCCGGCGTCGTCCTTTGGACTGGCGAACGCCCTTACTGCGGCAACTCGCTATTGCTGAACACCTCCAACTGCACCTGCTTGACCCGCTTGTCCGCGGCCAGACGCTGCTGCAAGGACAGCAGCTCGGCCTGGGCCGGCGCGTCGAACACCACCACGCTCTGGGTGCGGTAGCGCACGCTCAGGCTGTGATCGCGCGCCAGCGCGGCCTCGTCACGCGGCGAAGCCAGCTTCACCATCACCACGCCGCTGACCTTGGACGGCGCCAGTTCTCCTTCGGAACGCAGCACGTCGCCGCGCTTCAGCGTCGCGCCGCCTTCGCTCGCCGCCGAGCGGGCGCTGACGCCCAGCGGCAGCTTGCCGGCCGGCGCCGCTTGTTTGTAATAAGTCTTGCCGTTGATCACCAGCGGCTGACCGCCCGGCTTCTGCTTGAAGGACGGAACGTCGGCGGCTTGGGCGCCGGCGGCCAGGGCCAGCAGGCCGGCCAGAATCAGGGAATGTTTCATCGTTATGCTCCTTTGTGGCCGATGAAGCGGATGGACCAAGACCGCAGGGTGCCGGCGGCGTTGGGCAGGCTCAGCGTGCGCTGACCCTGAGCGTCGCGGTAGTCGTAATAGTACTCGGCGCCGTTGGTGTCGATCACGCGCAGCCGCCATTGGCCGCGCGCCGATTCGCCGTAGAAGTGGTTGGACAACAGGCGCTGCTGGTTCAGGCCGTAGCTCTCATTCACCAGGCCGGTGCGCGGCGACAGCAATACCGAGCGGGTGCCGGCCGGCGAGATCAGCTCCACCGCCAGGTCGTTGGCGCGGCCGTGTTTCGCGTCCACCAGCACCTGCACCGCTTCCACCGTCAAATCCTCGGCATGGGTGAACGCGCTGTCCAGGCCGGCTTCGCTGGCGTCCGGAATCGCCTTCATCACCGACACCGTCTGCCAGCGCGTCTTCTCCAGCGCCGTCAGCGGCTTGTGATTGCGACCCAGTTCCACCGCCTTGTCCACATCGATCAGGCCGAAGCCGTAGAACGGGTGGAAAGCGAGGCCGGCGGCGTTGTTCTGCCATCCCGGCAAAGCCTGGTAGCTGTGCGCGCCGCCCTTGGCATCCTTGAACGCCAGGGTCACGCCGGCATGGTTGGCGTCCACTTTGCGCGCCGATTTGATCAGCAGATCACGCACATCGCGCGCGCTCAGATTGGGATACGCCGACATCAGCACCGCAAACGAACCGGAGGCGGCCGGCGCCGCGGCGGAGGTGCCGTTCATGGTGCCGCGGTAATCGCAATTCGGGTCCAGCGCAGTGCCGCCGTGCAACTGATTGGTGGACGGACGCAGCGTGGAGTTGGAGCCGCGGTCGCAACCCACCAGATCGGTGGTCACCATCGCCGGGCTGGCGGTGCCGTACTCGCCGCCCGGTGAGGTCAAGAGCACGTTGGCGCCCACCGAGGAGTAGGACGAGCGCACGCCGTCGGCGTTCAAGGCCGATACCACCACGTTCCAGTAATTGCTGTTGTCGGTGGTCAGGTTGGAGTCCTGGATCGGCAGGCCGTCGTTGCCGGCCTTGGCCAAGACATAAGTGGGCTTGCCGTCGTCGTCAGAGCCGGACTGGAAGCTGACGTAGGCGTTGCCCGCCGACTTGACGAAGACCGCGCCCTTGCCGCCGTTGCTGCGCAGGCTGACGTCCTCGTGCGCCTCGTCGCGCACCCGCAGCGTCATATCGGTGTCCGGATTGCCCGGGATCGAGCGGATCGCCGAGCTGCCGTAGCTCTGGTTGAACACGCGGAGAGGGTGGACGACTGGCCGGCGCTGTCGCTCGGCGACTTGCCGTGAGACAACATCCAACCGGCGGTGGTTTGCGCCTTCAGCCAGTTGAAGCCGTTCAGGCTGGCCGCCGGCGCCACGCCGCGGCCGCCCAGATTGTTGAAACCCACCGCGGCGGCGATGCCGGCCACGGCCGTGCCGTGGCTGTCGGTGGCCGAGCTGGGGGTCGGGTCGTCGCTATTGTTGGCCAGGTTCTTGGAACCGGGCACCACATTGCCCGCCAGGTCCGGATGGCGGATTTCCAAGCCGTCGTCGATGACGGTCACCGTCACGCCGCGGCCCTGGATGCTGCGCGAATGGCTGAGCGCCAGGTTCAGATCGATGCCGGCCACGCCGCCGCGTTGCGAAAACGCGTTCTGCCCCGTGTTTTGCAGGAACCATTGCTGGGACACCAGCGGATCTCCCGCTTGCAAGGGCGTTGCGGCCTGACCGGCCAGGGACGCCAGGGCCAGCGAAACCGCGCCCACCGTGATATGGATACGCATTGCATCTCCTAAGTGTCGAAACTGCTGTCGATAGGGAACAACCGCCGCGAGTCCGGGGCTGCCACCCCATCGCTCCCGGCCATTCGCCGCCGCCTGCCAGCGGCGGTGAAATCCTCGGTTCTTCGCCGGCGCCCAAACCCGGAACACTAGCCGCCCTGCTCCGGGCGCCATGCGGCGAACCTGCGTCGGCGCTCGCGCCGGGCCGCCGAGGCGGCGTCCGTCGCCGCGTTCAGCCGGCCCAAGCGGCGCCTGCCTAAGCAGTGAATCATCAAAACCAAAAATGCCAAAGTCCTATTTATTTTTATCGTATATAAAAACTTCATAATACAAAATGCAATAATTCCCATTCGCAAATATGACAACACGAAGCAACAAAGCCCGAAAAATCTTGTCAAAATCAACCGCTTAGCAGGAAAAGGACTAGACAAGCCACCGCCAGCCACGCCGCGAGCGGCCAGCCGAAAGCGCCGCCGGACCGGTGGGCGGGCGTCAGGATTTGTCAGACAGAAGCGCTAGGGAAGGGAAAAAAAAGGAACAAAAAAACGCCCCGGACGGGGCGTTTTGATTGGAAGGCGATGCCGGCGCGGGTTTTAGTCGCGCTCGCCGGCGAAGGCCAGCAGCAGTTGCAGCAAGCTGGTGAACAGATTGTAGATGCTGATGTAGATGGACAGCGCGGCGGAAATATAGCTGTCCTCGCCGCCGTCCACCACCACCTTGACCTGCCACAGAATCATCAGCGAGCTGAACAGCGCGAAGGCCGCCGAGATCATCAGATGGAAGGCCGGGATGCGCAGGAAGATGTTGGCCACCACCGCCACCATCAGCACGATGGCGCCCACGGTCAGGAAATTGCCCAGGCCGCTCAGATCGCGCTTGGTGGTGGTGGCGATGCCCGCCATCACGAAAAACACCAGCGCGGTGGCCGCGCCTGCGGTCATGATCAGCTGGCCGCCATTGGAAAACTTGAACGCCAGTTGCAGCAAGGGCCCCAACAGCAAGCCCATCAGGAAGGTGAAGCCCAGCATCAGGAACACGCCGGCCGAGCTGTAGCGGTTTTTCTCGATGGCGAACACCAGGCCGTAAAACACGGCCAGGATCGCCAGCATGCCGATGATGGGGCTGCCGGCCAGGAAGCCGAAATTCATATTGGTGCCGACGATGGCCCCCATCACTGTGGGGATCATCGACAAGCCCAGCAAACCATAAGTATTGCGAAGAACCTTATGGCGTACCTCGGCCATACCGGTCGTCTGATAGGCCGTCTCAAGGTTCGGGTGCATAATTAAGCCTTTCTCCAAAGGGATTTTTATCAAATTGTACCGACAGTGACCGCCGCCGTGGCAATAAGTTTCCAGGCGGGCCGGCTTGCGCCGGGAAAGCGCTTCGGGTATTCTTGCACTCCCTTGCAAATTAGGGCTTCTGGCCGGATTTGCAAGCGGCATCAAAGCGAAAGTGGCGGAATTGGTAGACGCACTGGATTTAGGTTCCAGCGCCGCAAGGCGTGAGAGTTCGAGTCTCTCCTTTCGCACCATCTCCTGGTTTTAGCTCCTAGCGGCGCAGCGCCGCGGCCCTCCCCTTAAAAACCCGCACAGCGGCGATTTTCCGCGTCCGGAATCATCACGCGCGCGCCGCAAGACACTGTCGTTTTGCGCCATCGCCTGCCCGATTCTCGTGCTGGACGCTGCAAACGCAAACACGCCACGCCATGAGGAACGCCCCCGAAACCGTTACGCTTCGAGGGCGTCAAGCCGGACGCCGGCTGCGCGCAAACCCGCCGCCGCATCAGCTCGCGGCGGCCGCCTGCTTGTCCATCATGATTTTCAGAATCTGCACATCGGTCTGCACCATGCCCTGGCTGGCCAGCTTGCCCAGGTTGGCAATGGAGGCGTCCAGTTCGCACTCGACGATGCCGTCGCTGCCGGCCACGCACACGCCGTCCAAGGCCATCAACACCGCCTTGTAGGCCGAGCCGGCCGAGGTGGACACCTTCATCGCGCAGCTATTGGACGCGCCGTCGCAGATCATGCCGGCCAGGTCGCCTATCATGCTCGAAATGGCCATGCCGGCCACCGCGTAGCCGCCGCCCAACAGATGGGCCATGCCCGCCGCCGCGCCCATGGACGCGGTGGTGACCGCGCACAGCGCGGACAGCTTGGGCAAGCGGGCGTGAATGTAAATCGCCATCAAGTGAGACAGCATCAGCGCCCGCGTCAGGGTTTCCCGGTCGGCGCCGACATGCTCGGCCACCACCACCACCGGCATGGTGGCGGCGATACCCTGGTTGCCGGAACCGGAATTGCTCATCGCCGGCAGGGTGGCGCCGCCCATGCGGGCGTCGGACGCCGCCGTGGTGCGGGTGAGAATGCGGGTCAGCAGATTATCCGACAGCAAGCCGGCGCTCACCTGCTTGTGCAAGGTCGCGCCGATATGCAGGCCGAACTGCCCTCCCATGCCCGCCCGCGACAGCGCCTCGTTCAAGGTGGCCGCCTCGTGGATGAAGTCCATCATGTCCAGCGGCGCCTGGGTGGCGAAGTCGTAGACATCCCGCGCCGTCGCGTCGGAAAAATCGTACGCGGCGCCGGCCTGGCCGGAGGTCTCGAGTTCAGCGCGGAACAACGCCGTGCCATTGCGTTCGATCAGCACCACATGGGTGTGCGAATCGGCGATGCAGACGCGGGCCGTCTCCTCGCCGGCGAAAACCCGGGCTTCCGAATAGAGGATGTTGGGCACGTCCGCGATGCTCAGCGTCACGCGATGCTCGGCGAGCATGCGCTTGGCTGCGTCCACCGTTTCGCCGCTCAAACCCTTGAGCACCTCCAGCTTGCCGTCCGGATCGCCGCCCAGCGCGCCCACCGCGGCGGCGATCTGCAGGCCCACGGCGCCGGTGCCCGGCACGGTCACGCCCATGCCGTTCTTCATCAGATTGGGCGATACCCGCGCCTCGATGCGCTCAGGCGCGCAGCCCAGCGTCTTGGCGGCGATGGCACAGGCCAAGGCCAATGAAATCGGCTCGGTGCAACCCAGCGCCGGCGCCACTTCCGCGCGCGCCGCCTTGACGAACTTCGGCCACAAATCAGTGTTGAGAGTCGATGTACACATGGTGATTACGCTTTCCAATCAAATTAAATCAAAGTCTTGCCGCCGCCCGCAAAATGGAACGGCGGCGGAAATCAGGAGAAGGCCAGGAAGGGCGACACGCACAACAGCAGGCCGGTGGCGATGATGATCTTGAGCACGCCGCCCTTGTATTTGTGCAGGAAGGGCACTTGGTAGACCAGATAGGCCGGGATCAAGCAGCCCACCAGGCCGAAGACCGGGCTGCAGATCGAGGTGAAACTCAGCACCGGCGCGTTCAGCACGATGGCGCCCCAGGACAGCAGCACGGTGAACACCATGATGCCCTTGGCCACCCAATCCGGACGGATGCGCTCCTCCGGCATCACCCGGCGCAGCAGATTCATCGCGAGGCCCTGGCAGGCCTCGCGGAAGCCCAGATAAACGCCGAAGTACGCGGTCATCACCGCGAAAATATTCAGGATCAGGCTGAACAGCTTGACCATATCGCCCGGCATGCTGCTGGCCACCATGGCCAGGGCCGAGATGTTTTCATGCGAGGCCTTGACCGCCTGCTCATGCCCCATCGCCAGAGTGAAGGACACCGCATAGAAAAAGACGGTGACGAAGAGGATGCCAAAGGCGATGTTCATCGCCCGCATCGCCTTGTATTGCGCCACCTTGCGCGACTTTTCCCGCGCGCGGTAGGAAATCACCATCGGGCTCAGGCTCTGGATAAACAGAATGGAGGTCAGCGTGAACGGCAGCATGATGATGGCGTCCTTGATCAGGCTGCCCACGGACGGAAAAGCGCCCACATTGACCAGCTTCCATTCCGACACCATGGCCAGGCCCAGCACCGCCACCACGCCCAGCTTGGTCAACACCATGCCGGTGGAAATCTTGAACAGCAGTCGCTCGCCGCGGGAGGCCAGCGCCACCAAGAGACAGATCAGGCCCAGTCCGTAGAAGGGGTTGGCGGACAACAAGGTCTCGGTGACGCCGAAGCTGTGCAGAAAGGAGGCGCTGTCGTTGGTGATGGCGGTCGAATACACAAAGACCCAGATCACCAACATGATGAAGTACAACGCGCCCAGCAAAATGCCCCAGTTCTTGCCCAGGTAGCCGCTGATCACGCTAGGGTAGTCCTTGCACTCGGGGGACTCCGCCAGGGTGTTGATGAACAGACGCTGAAACAGATACATCGCCGGATAGCCGATGACGGACGACAGCAGGAAAACCCACAAGCCCATCAGCCCCACCTGCACCGGCAGGAACACAATGCCGGCGCCTATCGCCATGCCTATGCTCATCACGACCCAACCGCGGTCGATGCCGTCGAAACGCACCGCCTCCCGCCACTCCGCCTCGCTCATTCCCGCGCGCTCGGCAGCGCTTGCCCTGGGCTTGACGCCCACCTGGGTGATGTCCATACTCGTTGATCCTTTAGTGGTTTCATTGCTGTCCCAAGCGCTCCGGCGCCAACCGGATGCTTGGATGTCCCCGCCGCGCTGCGCCAACAGCGCGGGAAGGGACGACGGACGCGAATCAGAAGCCCTCAGTCACGACACTGCTTCAGATAGCGGTAAAGCGTGGGCTCGGAAATCTCCAGCGCCTGCGCAGCCTTGCCGACGAATCCGCGGACGGAAAACAAGCCGCGCTGATTCAATTCCCGGATCGCCTCCAATTTTTCATCGCCGGACAAGCGCGCCGGATCGATCGCGTATTGCTCCAACACGCTTTGCATGATGCCCACGCCCACATCGTCGATACCCTGCGACAGCGTTTCCTGGTGCGGATCGTGAGACAGTTCCGCCGGCAGCAGCGCCTGCACCGCCTCCAGCGCGCGCTTGTAGCGGCTGTCGTCGGAGTTGACGCAAAGCATGGCCTGCGCGCGGCCGGCGTCGTCCTTGATCACCAAGGTGGACGAGCGCAGCGATACGCCGCTCCTGGTCTTGCTGCGGTAGTTCAGCCGGTAATCCTCGCCGCCCTTGCCGGAACACTCCCGCGCCATGCTCAAGGCGAGATCGGTGGCCGGCGCGCCGACGCTGCGGCCGGACACATGCCCGTTGCGGATGATTTTGAGCGAAGCGCTGGGATTGGACAGATCGTGCACCGCCACCTCGCTGTCCGGTCCCAACAGGGCGGATACGAAGTCGGCGAGCACTTCGGCGTCTAGATGCAGTTTCATGGCGATGACAAAAAAATTATCACGGCGAGATTCTATGCATCAGATTTCACCCATGTCATGCGCAACCACGAGCGCATTTGACGCGCGTCAAATTCGGCAAAACCGCCAGATCCCACCCTGGTGGCGCCCAATGAAAAAACCCGCCGGCGCGGCGGGTTGCAGAATTCGGGTCAGATCTTCGAGCGCTCGCTTCACAAGGCCTCGTCGGCCAGCAAGCGCCTGGCGAACACCTCCACCGGCGTGTCCGGAATGAAGTCCAAACTCACCCTCCCCTCCACCGCGAAACCCAGTTTGCCCAGCACGCGCGCGGACCCGGCGTTGTCGGGGTGCACCAGGCCCACCAGCCTATCCAGCGCGTAGACGTCCCGCGCCAGACGCAGACAGGCGCGGCCGGACTCGGTGGCGAGGCCCAGGCCCCAGTACTCGGGCAGAAAGCGATAGCCCAGCTCCACCGCGTCCACCGCCGCCATGTATTTCAGGCCGCTGAAGCCGATCACCTCGCCGCTGTCCTTCCACACGCAGGCCACTCGGCCGAAACCGTGTTTTTCGTAGTCCGCCAGCGGGCCGTCGCGCATCGCTTGCAAAGCCTGTTCGCGCGAGCCGAAGGGCGTATTGCCCACATAGCGGATGGCCTCGGCCACGGTGCCGAGCCGGTAAAAAGCGTCCAGGTCGTTTTCGTCGAAGGGCCGCAGAATCAGGCGGCCGGTATCCATGGCTTGCATTGTTTATCCCCTTTATTCCCCGTCTCATGACGATGGAAACAATTTGCCAGCAATCCCCCGTCCTCGCCAGATTTTTTGCGCCGCAACAAATCCGCGCGGCAGCCGCGCCCGGCGGATCAACTGATATACTGTCGCTTTGATTTTCCCCGCCGCAGAACCCCGCCATGAACGATCTGTTTGCCAATGAACCGAAAAAACCGCTGGCTGAAGCGCTGCGTCCCGGCCGCCTCGACGAGGTGATCGGCCAGCGGCACCTGATCGGCCCCGGCAAGCCGCTGCGGCTGGCGGTGGAAGCGAGCACCCCGCACTCGATGATTCTGTGGGGCCCGCCCGGCGTAGGCAAAACCACGCTGGCGCGCATACTCGCCGCCAGCTTCGACGCTGAATTCATCCCGCTGTCGGCGGTGTTCTCCGGCGTCAAGGACATCCGCGAGGCGGTGGAGCGCGCGCACGCCGCGCTGCAGCGCTCCGGCCGCCACACCATCTTGTTCGTCGACGAGGTGCACCGCTTCAACAAGAGCCAGCAGGACGCCTTCCTGCCCTTCGTCGAATCCGGCCTGCTGACCTTCATCGGCGCCACGACGGAAAACCCCTCTTTCGAGGTCAATTCCGCGCTCTTGTCCCGCGCCCAGGTCTATGTGCTCAACAGCCTGGACGAAGAAGAGCTGCGCCAATTGTTCGAACGCGCCGCCGCCAACGGTGCGCTGGAGGGGCTGAGCTTCGACGACGCCGCCATCGACACCCTGACCGGCTACGCCGACGGCGACGCCCGCCGCTTCCTCAACCTGCTGGAACAGACCCGCACCGCCGCCTACGCGCGCAAGACCGGTCAGATAGACCGCGACTTCCTGTCCGAGGTGCTGACCGTCAACGCGCGCCGCTTCGACAAGGGCGGCGACGATTTCTACGACCAGATCTCCGCGCTGCACAAATCGGTGCGCGGCTCCAATCCGGACGCGGCGCTGTACTGGCTGACGCGGATGCTGGACGGCGGCGCCGACGCGCGCTATCTGGCGCGCCGGCTGGTGCGCATGGCCTGGGAGGACATCGGTCTGGCCGATCCGCGCGCGATGCAGATCGCCAACGACGCCGCCGCCACCTACGAGCGCCTGGGCAGCCCGGAAGGCGAACTTGCGCTGGCTCAAGCCGCGCTGTATTTGGCCGTGGCCGCCAAGAGCAACGCCGGCTACAAGGCGTATAATGAGGCCCGCGCCTTCATCAAGCAGGACAAATCCCGGCCGGTGCCGGTACACTTGCGCAATGCGCCCACTCGGCTGATGAAGGAGTTGGGCTACGGCCACGAATACCGTTACGCCCATGACGAACCCCATGCCTACGCCGCCGGCGAGACCTATCTGCCGGAAGGATTGGAGGACATGCGCTGGTATCAGCCGACTCCGCGCGGACTGGAAAGCAAAATAAGGGACAAGCTGGATTTCCTGCGTCAGCTCGACGACGACGCCCGGCAAGACTCCGAATAAGTGAAAGAAACAGGACCAACCTAACCATGCTCGACATCAATCTGCTTCGCAACGACATCGAAGCCGTCGCCGCCCGTCTGGCCGGCCGCGGCTACACCCTGGACACCGCAGCCTTCAACCAGCTGGAGTCCGAACGCAAATCCCTGCAAACCCGCATGCAGGAACTGCAAGCCAAGCGCAACGCCTCCTCCAAGCAGATCGGCGTGGCCAAGGGCAAGGGCGAAGACGTGTCAGCCATCCTGGCCGAAGTGGCGACGCTGGGCGACGAATTGAAAGCCGCCGAACAAGGTTTCGACGCGGTGCAAAAACAGCTGGACGCCTGGCTGATGTCCATCCCCAACCTGCCGCACGAATCGGTGCCGGCGGGCAAGGACGAAAACGACAATGTGGAAGTGCGCCGCGTGGGCGCGCCGCGCCAGTTCGACTTCGAAGTGAAAGACCACGTCGACGTGGGCGCGCCGCTGGGCCTGGATTTCGACACCGGCGCCAAGCTGTCCGGCGCGCGCTTCACCGTGCTCAAGGGCGACATCGCCCGGCTGCACCGCGCCATCGCCCAGTTCATGCTGAACACCCATACCGGCGATCACGGCTACGTCGAGCACTACACCCCCTACATCGTCAACGACAGCGCGCTGCTGGGCACCGGCCAACTGCCCAAGTTCGCCGAAGACATGTTCAAGGTGACCAAGGGCGGCGAAGAAGGCAATGTGGACCAGTACCTGATCTCCACCTCGGAAATCACCCTGACCAACACCGTCAGCAACAGCATCCTCAAGGCCGAGGAGCTGCCGCTGAAACTGACCGCGCACTCGCCCTGCTTCCGTTCGGAAGCCGGCAGCTACGGCCGCGACACCCGCGGCATGATCCGCCAGCACCAGTTCGACAAGGTGGAGATGGTGCGCATCGAGAAGCCGGAAGACTCCTACGCCGCGCTGGAAGACATGGTCGGCCACGCCGAGAACATCCTCAAGGCGCTGGAACTGCCCTACCGCGTGATCACGCTGTGCACCGGCGACATGGGCTTCGGCGCCGCCAAGACTTACGATCTGGAAGTCTGGCTGCCGGCGCAGAACACCTATCGCGAAATCTCCAGCTGCTCCAACTGCGAGGCCTTCCAGTCCCGCCGCATGATGGCGCGCTACAAGGACGAAAACGGCAAGAACCAGCTGGTGCACACGCTGAACGGCTCCGGCCTGGCGGTGGGGCGCACCCTGGTGGCGGTGCTGGAAAACTACCAGAACGCCGACGGCAGCGTGACCATTCCGGCCGTGCTGCGGCCTTACTTCGGCGGCCGCGACAAGATCGGCGGCTAAGCCCCGGTTGACCCTCCGCCGCAGGAAGACAACGGCGCCCGCCATGGGCGCCGTTTTTCATGCCCGCGCCGCCAACAACGCCTCGAACTCGGCTCGCGGCAGCGGCTTGCTGAACAGATAACCCTGGCCCAAACGGCAGCCCTGCTGCAACAAGAAGTCCCGCTGCGATTCCAGCTCCACCCCCTCGGCCACCAACTCCAGGCCCAGGCTGCGACCGATGGAAATGATGGCGCGGGTGATGGCGGCGTCGTCGCCGTCATGGTGCAAGTCCATGATGAAGGAGCGGTCTATCTTCAAGCCCTTGACCGGCAGCCGCTTCAAATAGGACAGCGAGGAATAGCCGGTGCCAAAATCGTCGATGGACAGATAGACGCCCAGCTCGCGCAGCCGCTGCAAGGCTTCCACCATGCCGCAGTCCTCGTCCATCGCCACGCTCTCGGTGATTTCCAGCTCCAGTTCGCCGCTATCCAGGCCATGCCGGCGCAGCGTGTGCGCCACCGTGTCGGCGAAGCTGCCGTACTTGAGCTGGCGGCCGGACACATTGACCGCGATCCGCCCCGGGGTCAGGCCCTGTCTCCGCCACAGCGCCCAGTCCCGGCAAGCGGTGTCCAGCACCCATTCGCCCATCGGCACCATCAGCGAGCCGTCCTCGGCGATGGGGATGAACTTGGCCGGCGCCATCAGGCCCAGCTCAGGATGACGCCAACGCAGCAAGGCCTCGGCCCCCACCACCCGCCGCGTGGCCAACTCCACCTTGGGCTGATACCACACCTCCAGCTCCTCTTGGGCCAAGGCGCGGTGCAGGCTGTACTCCAGCTTCAGCCTCTCCATCGCCCGCGCGTTCATGTCCGAGGTGTAGAACTGGAAATTGTTCTTGCCGCGCTCCTTGGCCTGGTACATCGCCGAGTCCGCGTTCACCAACAGGGCGTCCGCGCTGACCCCGTCCTCCGGATACATGCTGATGCCTATGCTGGCCGAGATGAACAGTTCGTGGCCGGTCAGGCCGGACTGCTCAGTGACGCCGTCCAGCAGTTGCTGCGCCAGCGCCGCCACCTGGGTAACCCGTTCCACCGTCGGCAGCAAGAGGATGAACTCGTCGCCGGACAGCCTGGCCACGGTGGAGTGCGGCGGCGCGTGCTGCAACAGCACCGAGGCGATGCGCACCAGCAATTCGTCGCCGGCGTGATGGCCCAGGGTGTCGTTGACCAGCTTGAAGCGGTCCAGATCGACGAACAACAAGGCGAACTGGACCTGGGTCGGCGGCGCCCGCTCTATCGCCTCCTGCAAGCGCTCCAGAAACAGCGTCCGGTTCGGCAAGCCGGTCAGCGCGTCGTGATTGGCCAGAAAATGCAGCCGCTCCTCGGACTGCTTGCGCTGGGTGATGTCGGAGAACACCGCCACGTAATGCAGGCATTCGCCGTCCGCGTCGCGGATGGCGGTAATGCTCAGATGCTCGGTGTACAGCAAGCCGCCCTTGCGGCGGTTGACCACCTCGCCTTGCCAGACCCCGCTCTCTTTCAGGCTTTGCCACAGCTTCTGGTAGAAATCCGCCGGCTGTCGGCCGGACTTGAGCAAGGCGGGCGTGCGGCCCAGCGCCTCCTGGCTGCTATAGCCGGTGATGCGGCTGAACGCCGGGTTCACCATCTGGATCACCCCGTTGCCGTCGGTGATCAGAATGCCTTCCAGCGTCGATTCGAACACCTTGTCCGCCAGCAACAAGCTGCGCCGCGAATGCAGCAGCGCGTCGTCGCGCTCGCGCAAGGCGGAGTGCAATTCCTGCAGAAACTCCTGCTCCACCATCTGGATGATGTCGCGAAAACCCAGCAGCTGCAGCAGAACGCCGTCGGCGTCGTACACCGCCAGATGACGGATCTTGTGCTGCAGGATCAACTGCCTGGCCTGCAACAGGCTGCTGCCGTCGCGCACGCCCAACAGCGGCCAGGAGCAGGCTTCGGCCAAGGTCGCCGGCGCGCGCCCCTCGGCCAGCAGCCGCAATAGGTCGCGCAGGGTCAGGATGCCGTAGTCGCCGTTGTCGAAGCGCACCGCCAAGGCGGTGGCGCCCTGCAGCCGCATCAGGGCCAGCGCTTGCTCCGGCGAGTCCGCCGCCCCCAGCTGGCACAAGGGCGCCGCGCGGTCCGCCACCACCCGCCGCACGCCCAGAAAGGATTCGCTGCCCTGACTCAATACGATATCGGTCAGCGACACCACGCCGCACGGCTTGCCGGCCTGTTCCACCAGCGCATGCCGGATGCCGCGCTCGCGGAATAGCGCCACCGCCTCGCTCACCGGCAGATCGTGCGGCAGCACCACCAAGGGCGCGCTCATCGCGCCGCCCACCGGCCGCATGCCGGCCGCGCCGTCCAGCCGGTCTAGCGCCAGCGCGTCGGCCTCGGTCCAAATCCCCAGCGGCCGTCCCGCTTCGTCCTGCACCACGATGGAGCCGCAGCCCGCCAGCAGCATGCGCCGCGCCGCTTCCGCCAGCGGCGTATCCGCCGCGCACGCCAGGATGTCAGGGCTAGAGATTTCTTTTATACACTGTTTTAAGTAATACATTAACAATCCAAGCCGGGCTGTTCACGTAAAAATTCCAAATGGCATTATAACGATGCAAACCGCCGTCATGTAGTCGGATTGCAACAGCCCCGCCCCGCAGCGGCGTCGAGACCCGAGATCTCCGCTCCGCTCCCGCCCCGCCCTCCCGCAGCGCATTCCCTTTGCATTCAGTAAATCGTCAAATACTCATATACATGATCTAGGACAAAGCGCGAGACCGGGGAGCGCTGCTAGGCTGGCAACAGAATCGGCGAATTTAAATTCGCCAAGGAAATGACAAAGGTATTGCGCATCGCAGCAAACCCTCTAAGAGCCTGTTGACGATCCCTCAAGCCGGAGCGGGACCAGGCGTTGCGGCGGAGACAGCGGAATGCATGCTTAGCACATCGGCATTCCCAACGCAGCACTCACCGCGCAGCGGATCGTGAACGGCCTCTCGGACTGGCGGCATTGCGCATGACCTGCCCTACCACCCACACAGCGACACAAGCACCATGAGCCAACAACGCATCCACCTATCGGTTCAGGGCCGGGTTCAAGGCGTCGGCTTCCGTCCCTTCATCTGGCGCACAGCCAGCGAATGCGGCCTCACCGGCTTTGTCCGCAACAGCGGCGAAGGCGTGACGCTGGAACTGCAGGGCGAACCGCAGGCGCTGAGCGCCTTCCGGCAAGCGCTGCGAACCCGGCTGCCGCCGCTGGCGCACATCGACGCGCTGCAAGAACGCGACATCCCGCTGCGCGACGCCGAACAACGCTTTCAAATAGAAGAAAGCAGCGGCGCGGTCACCCACGCCCGGCTGCCGGCCGACGTGGCCACCTGTCCGCGCTGCGTGGAGGAGTTGTTCACCCCCGGCGACCGCCGCTACCGCTTTCCCTTCATCAACTGCACCGATTGCGGGCCGCGCTACACCGTCACCCACCGGCTGCCTTACGACCGCGCCAACACCAGCATGCTGGCCTTTCCGCTGTGCCCGGTCTGCCGCCAGGAATACCTGGACCCGAACAGCCGCCGCTTTCACGCCGAGCCCACCGCCTGCCCGGTGTGCGGCCCCAAGCTGCAACTGACCGACCGCTTCGGCCAAAGCCTGAACGGCGACCCCATCGTCGGCGCGGTGCAAATCCTCAATATGGGCCGCAGCATCGCGATGAAAGGCCTGGGCGGCTTCCATCTGGTCTGCGACGCGGCCAGCCCGGCGGCGGTATCGCGGCTGCGCCAACTCAAGCATCGCCCCGGCAAGCCGCTGGCCATCATGGCCTTGAACGTGGAATCCATCCGCGCGCTCTGCCACGTCAGCGAGGAAGAAGCCGCCTGGCTGCAGCGCCCGGAACGCCCCATCGTGCTGTTGAACAAGAAGCCCGAAGCCGACCAGCTGCTGCCGGACATCGCCCCCGGCCTGTCCGCGCTGGGCGTGATGCTGCCCTACACCCCGCTGCAATGGCTGCTGTTCCACGAAGCGCTGGGCCGCCCGGGCGGCGCCAGCTGGCTGCGCCAGCCCTGCTCGCGGCTGTGGGTGATGAGCAGCGCCAATCTGTCCGGCGAGCCCATCGTCACCGGCAACCAGGAAGCGCGCGAACGGCTGAACCAGGTCGCCGACGTCTTCCTGCTGCACAACCGCGCCATCGTCACCCGTTGCGACGACAGCGTGGTGTCGCTGGAACGGCGGCGGCCGCTGCTGTTCCGCCGCGCGCGCGGCTTCGTGCCGGACCCGGTGCCGCTGGCGCTGGACGGCCCGCCGGTGCTGGCGCTGGGCGCCTATATGAAGGCCACCGCCACCGTGCTGCGCGGCAAGGACGCCTTCGTGTCGCAATACATCGGCGCGCTCAACCATCCGCTGACCTGCGAAGCGCTGCAGCAGGCGGCCGACCATCTGCTCGACCTCACCGGCGTCGCCCCGCAGGCGGTGGCCTGCGATCTGGAAACCGGCACCTATTCCAGCCTGTTGGCCGAACACCTGTCCAAGCAATGGGAGGTGCCGCTGATCCGGGTCCAGCACCATCACGCCCACCTGGGCGCGGTGCTGGCCGAACACGGCGTGACCGAGCCGGCGCTGGGCCTGGCGCTGGACGGCTATGGCCTAGGCCACAACAACGGCGCCTGGGGCGGTGAAATGATGCTGGTGGACGGCGACAGCTGCGAGCGCATCGGCCACATCTCGCCGCTGCCGCTGCCCGGCGTGGGACGCAGCCGGCTGCCGCCGTGGAAGCTGGCCGTGGCCTTGTGGCAAACCCTGGAACTGGGACCGCTGCCGCCGCGGCTGGCGGCCCAGCCCGGCGCCCAGCAATTGGAGAAGCAGCTCGCCATCCGCCGCGATTGCCAGGACAGCACCAGTCTGGGCCGCTGGTTCGGCGCCATCGCCGGCCTGACCCGCCAATGCGGGGTGGAAACCTTCGAAAGCGAAGCCGCGCAAAGACTGGAGGCTCAGGCCGGACCGGCCGAGCCGCTGGCCGGCGGCTGGCGCACCCGCGCCAATCTGCTGGACCTGACGCCGCTGGCGCGCCATCTTTGCGGGCTGGACGACGACCAGGCCATCGCCAGCCTGTGGCACGCCACGCTGGCCGCCGCGCTGGCGGACTGGGCGATCAAGGCGGCGCGCACCACCGGCACCCGCATCGTGGCGCTGGCCGGCGGCTGCTGCGGCA
Source organism: Chromobacterium sp. Beijing (assembly GCF_021496765.1). Taxonomy (NCBI): domain Bacteria; kingdom Pseudomonadati; phylum Pseudomonadota; class Betaproteobacteria; order Neisseriales; family Chromobacteriaceae; genus Chromobacterium; species Chromobacterium sp. Beijing. The sequence continues at coordinate 283,019 of NZ_CP053750.1, read as the reverse complement.
ATCGCCAGTTGATGGCGCAACTGCTGCCGCTGCTGGAGCAGGCCGGCCTGCGTCCACTGACCGCGGAGCAGCTGCCGCCCAACGACGGCGGCCTGAGCCTGGGCCAGGCCTGGGTGGCGCGCCAGCGCCTGCTGCGCCGGAGCTGAAATGAAAACGGCGCGTCGCCAGAAAGCGACGCGCCGCGTGGATCGGCTCTTGTCGGCGAATCAGGACGACAGGCGCTCGCCCCACAGATCATGCTCGCTGCAATCGACGATCTTCACCGAATAGAACTCGCCCGCGCGCATGCCGGCGGCGTCCTCGACGAACACCAGGCCGTCGATCTCCGGCGCGTCCGCGTAGCTGCGGCAAATCGCCGTGCCTTCGTCGTCGATCTCGTCCACCAGCACCTGCATGGTCTGGCCGACGCGGCGCTCCAGGCGACGCGCGCTGATCTCTTCCTGCACCGCCATGAAACGCTCTTTGCGCGCCTCCTTCACCGCTTCCGGCAGCGGGTTCGGCAAATCGTTGGCCGTGGCGCCTTCCACCGGCGAATAGGTGAAACAGCCTACGCGGTCCAGTTCCGCCTCGCGGATAAAGCTCAGCAACTCTTCGAAGTCTTCTTCGGTCTCGCCGGGGAAACCGACGATGAAGGTGGAGCGGATCACCAGTTCCGGACAGATCTCGCGCCATTTCTTGATACGCGCCAGCACATTGTCGCTATTGGCCGGACGCTTCATCAGCTTCAGCACCTTCTGGCTGGCGTGCTGGAACGGGATATCCAGATAAGGCAGGATCTTGCCGTCGCGCATCAGCGGAATCACCTCGTCCACATGCGGATACGGATAGACGTAATGCAGACGCACCCAAATGCCGTGGCGGCCCAGTTCCTCGCACAGCTCGGTCATCCGGGTCTTCACCGGACGGCCGTTGTGGAAACCCAGCTTGTACTTGGTGTCCACGCCGTAGGCCGAGGTGTCCTGCGAGATCACCAGGATTTCCTTGACCCCGGCCTTGGCCAGGTTCTCCGCCTCACGCAGCACATCGTGAATCGGCCGGCTTTCCAGATCGCCGCGCATGGACGGGATGATGCAGAAGGTGCAGCGATGGTTGCAGCCTTCGGAAATCTTCAGATAGGCGTAATGCTTGGGCGTCAGCCGCACGCCGATGTCCGGCACCAGATCGACGAAGGGATCGTGAGGCTTGGGCAGATGCGCGTGCACCGCGCTCATCACCTCGTCGGTGGCGTGCGGGCCGGTCACGGCCAAGACCGACGGATGCGCGTCGCGCACCACATCGCCCTTGGCCCCCAGACAGCCGGTGACGATGACCTTGCCGTTCTCGTTCAGGGCTTCGCCGATCGCGTCCAGGGACTCGGCCACGGCGGAATCGATGAAGCCGCAGGTGTTGACCACCACCAGGTCGGCGCCGGCGTAACTGCCGGAAATATCGTAGCCTTCGGCGCGAAGGCGGGTCAGGATCTGCTCGGAGTCGCTGGAGGCTTTGGGACAGCCCAGCGACACGAAGCCGATGCTTGGAATCTTGTCTGCCATGATGATGGCCTTGCTGAAGAAAAACGCGAGAGTATACAACGATTTGACAGGCGATGCGCAGCGTTCGGAGGGGTTTGCGCCGCGGGCTCGCCGATTCGTTTTCACCCCGCCGGCGCAGGGCCGGATGCGGACGCCGCCGAGCGACGCTCTCCTTTCAGACCTCACTTGATAGTAAAATCCGACGCCTCCATATAGGCCTGAGAGCCGGTTCAAAGTCTCGCGAGCTGGGGCGAGACAAGGCGACAACGGCTGTAAAGCGGAATGTGGCAGTGATGCATGAGCATTTCGAAGCCGGTTTCAACGCCCTGGTCTAAAATCCCGCCGCCGCGCCGCAGACTTTGAACAGCTTCTGAGCCGTCAACCCCTCACACGATACCGATATGAAAACTCTCGTTTCACGCATGGAGTCCCTGATTTTCGCCAGCCGCTGGCTGCAGGCTCCGCTCTATCTTGGCCTCATCGTCGCCCAGGGGGTGTACGTCTATAAGTTTCTGCTCGAACTGATCCACTTGGTCGCCGACGCCTCCAGCATGACGGAAACCCAGATCATGCTGATCGTGCTGGGCCTGATCGACGTGGTGATGATCGCCAATCTGCTGATCATGGTGGTGGTGGGCGGCTACGAAACCTTCGTCTCCAAGATCGACAGTCTGAACAGCCACGAGGACCGGCCGGAATGGCTGTCCCATGTCAACGCCGGCGTGCTGAAGACCAAGCTGTCGCTGGCGCTGATCAGCATCTCCTCCATCCATCTGCTGAAAACCTTCATCAGCGCGTCCAATCTGGGCAGCCCCGGCAATCCGCTCACCGAGCAGGGCGTGATGTGGCAGGTGGTGATCCATTGCACCTTCCTGCTGTCCGCGCTGGTGATGGCCTGGACCGACAAGCTGATGCAAAGCAAGCACTGAGCGCAGGCGCCCGCAGAGGCCTTGGCTAAGGCATGCGCTCGGCGCAATAGAAAGCGCCGGGCACCGGACACCCCGCCTCCTCCCGCAACATCATGTCCCGGCGCTCCCGCAACGCCAACCCGCACGCCGCCAGCAGCCCCTCCACCCAGTCCGGATCGTGCAGATAGCGCCCGCAGGGCTGCAGCCGGTGACCGCCCGGCAGAGCCCGCGGCGCGCGCTCTATGCTGAACAGCAGCAAGCCGCCCGGTTTGAGCGCGCGCGCCATCCAGTTCAGGGCCGGCTCCAGATCGCCAAAATAGCTGAGGGTGTCCAGGCAGCAGATCAGATCGACCGGCAATGGAGCCGTCGCCAGGAATTCGATGATGTCGCCCTGGGTCAAGACGTCGTACACGCCCTTGTCCGCGGCGCGCGCCAGCATTTCGCCGCTGAGATCCACCCCCTGCAAGCGGCGCGCATACGGCCGCAAGACCCCGCCGGCCAGGCCGGTGCCGCAGCCCAGATCCAGCGCGTCCAGAGCGGCCGGCGGCGGCGCCAATCGTTCCAGACATTGCGCCAGCCACTGCGGCCCCTGGTAATGCAGGTTGGTCAGGGTGGCGTCAAACGCCTCGGCGTTGGCGTCGAAAGTCCGCCGGATGAATTCCGGGCTGCACTGCGGCGGCGGCTCCGCGCCGCCGCAGGCGGCCAACAGATGCAAGGCCACCGGATCGTCCGGCGCTTGCGCCAGCCAGTCATGCAACAAGGCCAGGGCCGCGTCGCGCTGATCCAGCTCGCAATGCGCCTCGATGCGCGCGATCGGCCCATGCGCGGCCGGCTGGGCCACGATGCCCAACGCATTGTGGCGCCGCGCCTCGGCATGGCGCTCCTGTCGCAAACACAGGCCGGCCAGCAGGAAGTGCGCGTCGGCGCAGCCGGCGTCCGCGCTCAGCGCTTGCCGGCACGCCTGTTCCGCAGCGGCGAAATCGCCGTCCTGCTCGCAGGCGGCGGCCAGATTGGTCCAATACATGGGCTGGCCGCCGTCCAGCTCCGCGGCCGCGGCGAAAGCTCGCCGCGCGTCGCCCGAACGGCCCTGGCACGCCTGCGCCATGCCCAGGCTGAAATGCCAGTCCGCATGACCCGCCTCCGCGGCGATCGCCTCGCTCAGCCAGACTTCGGCCTCGGCCGGGCGCTGCGTCTGCAGCAAGAGGAAAGCCAGAAAGGATTTGGCCGCGGCGCACGCGGGCCAATCGCGCAGGCAGGCGCGATAAGCCCGCTCCGCCTCGGCCCAGTCGCCGTCCAGATGGCTGCGCTGCGCCGCGCGCAGGCAGGCGCTCAGCGCTTCGGCGGACATGGCGCGGCGCCTTGCCGGCCTGGCCGGCTAGAGTCGTCAATGGGAAATGGGGAAAATCGAAACACGGCGGACGCCGTGCAAGAGTAGCGGGCGCCGCTAACGGCGCCCGGCATCCAACATGCGGGAATCGGCATGGCAAGCCCTCCGGGGGCAAGCGGCGGATGGAAACGGACAGGCGGCCGTTCCAGCCGGCCGCCTGCGCCTTAGAGTCTGTTTGCGATCTGCTGCGCTGCGCGCGATACGGCGTTGAAAACGCCTTGTCTCGCAGGCTCGCGAGATCGTACATGCTTTAGGACGGGTCCTTGTCGTCCTCGCCCTGCTTGTAAGCCGGGAAGGCGAAACCGCCGAACAGTTGCTTGGTCTGTTCCTGCATCCGGTTCTGCATGTCCAGGAACATGCTGGTGCTCTGTTCCATGTAGTTGGCCATCATGTTCTGCACCGCCGGCCCCTGAAATTTCATGAACTCGCCCCACAGATTGGCGTTCAACATGGTGTTGTCGCCGTAAATCGCGCGGGTTTGTTCCTGCATTTTCTGCTGCAGCTGGGCGAACAGTTGCAGATTGTTCTCCAGGAAGGGCCCCATCATGCCCTGCATGGCCTGGCCGTAGGAGCGGATGAACTGGGTCAGCACCTCGTAGCTGAACATCGGCATGCCGCCGTTCTCCTCCTCCAGGATGATCTGCAACAGCACACTGCGGGTGATGTCCTCTTGGCTCTTGGCGTCGACGACTTGAATATCCACATTATCAAGCACCAATTGCTTCACATCCCCAAGGTGATGTAGGAACTGGTGGCGGTATCGTACAGCCGGCGGTTCGGGTACTTTTTGATGACCCGCTTTTCAACACTCATGTAACGCTCCCGGTTTATTTTGGTACGGTGTGCCGTGTGCCGGCAATTTATCATAAATACAACACGCTAGAGTAAATCTTCAGTCAGTGCTCCCAATTTTGCTGCAATGCATGATACATTTACTCGTCATTGTGCAGTGCAAAATTTTTGATTCAGACTATCTCCTTTTAAGGTCTCACCCCACAGCGGAGGAATACATTATGTCCATCAGCAATGAGCAACTGAACAAGCTGTCCCTGAACGGTCTGGAAACCATTTTCCGCTTTTCGCAAATCACTCTGGATAGCGCTGAGCGCCTGGTCAAGCTGAACCTGGAGATCTCCAAGCAGTCGCTGGAAGAAAACGTCAAAATCGCCAAGCAGCTGAGCGGCGTGACCGACCCGCAAGAAGCGGTTAGCCACCTGAACAAGCTGGCCACCCAGAACATCGACACCGCTCTGGCCAATTCCCGCAATCTGTACGACATCGTTTCCTCCGCTCAAAGCGAACTGACCAAGCTGGCCGAAGAAAACCTGGGCAGCTTCAACAAGTCGCTGATCGGCGCGATCGAATCCGCAGCCAAAAACGCTCCGGCCGGCTCCGACGCCGCGCTGAACGCGGTGAAAAGCTCGGTAGCCGCCGCCGCCGCCGCGGTCAACACCTTCAGCAAAGCCGCCCAGCAAGTGGTGGAGTTCACCGACAGCAGCGTCAAGGCCGCCACCAGCGCCACCGCCGACGCGGTGAAGACCGCCAGCAAGCGCGCGCCCACCGCTTAAGTCCAGTTTCAGGCTAAAGCGCAACCCCGTCCAGCCGACGGGGTTTTTCTTTGCCTTGCGCCTGAGGATGGCATGTGAGCGGCGACAGGTTTACAATCTCCGCCTTAAGCACGTTTCGGGAAACCAATAGGTTCAGCGCATGAAAATCAGCAGCAATTTTGACGCCGGCAGCATCGAGATCGTCTCCGCCGACAACTACGAAGACATCCAACTGCGCATCCGCCGCGACAATGCGGCCGATTTCGCCCAGTGGTTCTACTTCCGCGTGCAAGGCGCCGCTTATCAGCACTGCACCTTCAATTTCCTGAACGCCGGCGAAAGCGCCTATCCGGACGGCTGGGTCGACTACCAGGCGGTAGCCTCCTACGACCGCATCAACTGGTTCCGCGTGCCCACCCACTACGAAAACGGCGTGATGACGATAGATCACGTGCCGCTGTCCGGCAGCATCTACTACGCCTATTTCGAACCCTATTCCTACGACCAGCATCTGAACCTGATCGGTCAGGCGCAGGGCTCCGGCCTGTGCCAGGTCAGCGACCTGGGCTTTACCGTGCAGCAGCGCGACATCAATCTGCTGACCATAGGCCACGAGGTGGAATCGGATCTCAAGATCTGGATCATCGCCCGTCAGCATCCGGGCGAAACCATGGCCGAATGGTTCATCGAAGGCCTGCTCAACCGCCTGCTGGACCCGCAGGACCCCACCAGCCGCGCGCTGCTGGACCGCGCCACTTTCTACGTGGTGCCCAATATGAACCCGGACGGCTCGGTGCTGGGCAATCTGCGCACCAACGCCGCCGGCGCCAACCTGAACCGCGAATGGGCGGCCCCCAGCGCGGAGACCAGCCCGGAAGTGCTGGCGGTGCGCAACAAGATGCAGGAAACCGGCGTGGACCTGTTCCTGGACATCCACGGCGACGAGAACATTCCCTATGTGTTCCTGGCCGGCACCGAAGGCGTGCCGTCGTGGAACGAGCGCCTGGAAACCCTGGCCGATCAGTTCCGCCACCACCTGCTGCTGGCCAGCCCGGACTACCAGACCGAACACGGCTACCCGCGCAACGCCCCGGGCAAGGCCAATATGACCATCGCCACCAACTGGGTGTGCGAACACTTCGGCTGTCTCGCCTTCACGCTGGAGATGCCGTTCAAGGACAACGCTAATCTGCCGGACGACGACTTCGGCTGGAGCGGCCAGCGCAGCCTGCGCCTGGGCGAGGCGGCCTTGTCGCCCATCTATGCGATTGCGCAGAACCTGCGCGCCTGAGAACCAATCAGGCTGAAACCAAAAAAGCCACGGAGAACCGTGGCTTTTTTCATTTCCATTGCCGCTTAAACGTGATCCAGCAATTGCAGCGGATGATCGATGGCGATGTCGGCGCCCCATTCCGCCGGCCGGTCGCTGTCGGCGATGTAACCCCAGTTGGCCAACACCGTCTTCATGCCCACGCTGCGGCCGGCGGCGATGTCGCGCTCGGCGTCGCCCACGTACAGGCAATGCTCGGGCGCGATGCCGATCCGCTCGGCGGCGAAGCGCATCGGCCGCGGATCCGGTTTGGGCACGCCCACGGTGTCGCCGCTGACCGTCACCGCCGGCGCCGCGATGAAAGGCAGCGAAGGCACCAGACGGTCGGTGAAGCGCATCGGCTTATTGGTGATGATGCCCCACAGCAAGCCCTTGTCCATCAAGCCCTGGATCAGGCCGTTGACGCCGTCGAACAGGACGGTCTCGTCGGCGAAGCTGTGCTCGTAGTGATCCAGAAAGCGCAAGCGATATTCCTCGAAACGCGGGTGCTCGCGGTCGATGCCGAAGCCCAGGCTGACCAGCCCGCGCGCGCCGTGGCTGGCGATGGGACGCACCGCCGCGTACGGCTGCGGCGGCAGCCCTCCTCGGCCAGCAAACGGTTGAGCGCGGCGCCCAAATCGCGCGCGGTGTCGGCCAAGGTGCCGTCCAGATCGAATAGAACTGCCTTGATCATGATTCGCTTCAAAGAAGGAGCGCGGCGTCAGGCTGCCGACCACGAGCAGCCCGCCGGCCCGGTTCAACGTATGGTCTTGCCCAGGAACAGCTTGTAGGCCGGGTTCTGGGTTTCCTCGACATAGGGATAGCCCAGATTGTCGAGGAAGCGCTGGAACTCCGCGTCGTCGCTGGCCGGCACCTGTATGCCCACCAGCACGCGGCCGTAATCGGCGCCGTGATTGCGATAATGGAACAGGCTGATGTTCCAGTCCACGCTCATCGCCTCCAGGAAACGCATCAGCGCGCCCGGGCGGTCCGGAAACTCGAAGCGCAGCACTCGCTCGTCCTTGAGCTGCGGCGCGTGACCGCCCACCAGATGACGGATGTGCAGCTTGGCCAATTCGTTGTCGGTCAGATCGATGCTGTCCAGCTCATGCGCGTTCAGGCTGGAGAGTATGTTCTCCAGGTCCTGTTTGCCGCTGATCTGCACGCCGACGAAGACATGGGCGGTGCCGGGATCGGCGAAGCGGTAATTGAACTCGGTGATGTTGCGGCCGCCGATCACGGTACAGAAGCGCTTGAAGCTGCCCGGCTTTTCCGGAATGGTCACCGCGATGACGGCCTCGCGCCGCTCGCCCAGTTCGGAACGCTCGGACACATGACGCAGGCGGTCGAAATTCATATTGGCGCCGCAGGAAATCGCCACCAGGGTCTGGTCCACGCAGCCTTCGCGCTCCACGTAAGCCTTGGCGCCGGCCACCGCCAAGGCGCCCGCCGGCTCCACGATGGAGCGGGTGTCTTCGAAGATGTCCTTGATCGCCGCGCAGATGGCGTCGGTGTCCACCAGGATGATCTCGTCCAGCAGCTCGCGGCAAATGCGGAAAGTCTCCTCCCCACCAGCTTGACCGCCACCCCGTCGGCGAACAGACCCACGTCCTTCAACTCCACGCGCTCGCCCTTGGCGATGGATTGGCGCATGGCGTCGGAATCCACCGGCTGCACGCCTATCACCTTGATCTCCGGCTTCAGCCGCTTGATGAAGCTGGAGATGCCGGCGGCCAGGCCGCCGCCGCCGATGGCGACGAAGACGGCGTTCAAGCCGTCCGGGTGCTGGCGCAGAATCTCCATGCCTATGGTGCCCTGGCCGGCGATCACGTCCGGGTCGTCGAACGGCGGAATATAAGTCATGCCGTTTTGCGCGGCCAATTCAGTTGCGTGGTGGAAGGCTTCGTTGAAGGAATCGCCATGCAGCACCACCTGGCCGCCGTATTGCTTGACCGCGTCTATCTTGATCTGCGGCGTGGTCACCGGCATCACGATGGTGGCCGCGCAGCCCAGCCGGCTGGCGGACAAGGCCACGCCCTGCGCGTGGTTGCCGGCGCTGGCGGTGATCACGCCGCGCGCGCGCTGTTCCGCGCTGAGCTTGGCCATCTTGTTGTAAGCGCCGCGCAGCTTGAAGGAGAACACCGGCTGCAGATCCTCGCGCTTGAGCAGAATCGTGTTGCGATAGCGGCGCGACAGATTGGGCGCCAGCTCCAGCGGCGTTTCGATGGCGACGTCGTAAACCCGCGACGTCAGGATGCGTTCCAGATAGTCTTGCTTCTCTTGCATGGCAAAGCCTTTGTCCCGATCATTATTTTGCTTGAACTGCCAGAGTAGCAGGAACTCCAAGCAGACGGGAAGCCTTGATAATATTGGATTGTTGCATTGCGGTATCGCAACGGCTCCGCCCGCCCCGCCCGCAGAAAATCCCCACTTCGCGGCAACCGGACGGCAATCCGCGTGTATAATCAACGGCTACTATTTGGACCTCAACCCCCAGCGTTGCCCATAGGAACAATGAAAACATTCACCAGCATTCTCACGGCAGCGGCGATCGCGCTGCCGTCCGTCTCTTTCGCCTCCGCCGCCTTTCTGCCGCCCGCGCCCGAAATCGCCGGCAAGGCTTATTACCTGACCGACTTCAACAGCGGGCAAGTGCTGGCCGAGCGCGACCCGGACTCCCGCGTGGAGCCGGCCTCGCTGACCAAGCTGATGACCGCCTACCTCACCTTCAAAGCGCTGAAGGAAAAACGGCTGACTCTGGAACAGACGCTGACGGTGTCGCAAAAAGGCTGGAAAACCGAAGGCTCACGCATGTTCCTGGATCCCAAGGTGCCGGCCAAGGTCGACGACCTGATCAAGGGCATGATCGTGCAATCCGGCAACGACGCCTGCGTGACGCTGGCTGAAGCCATCGCCGGCAGCGAGGAAGTCTTCGCCCAGGTGATGACCCAGCAAGCGCAGAAACTGGGCATGAAGAACACCCAGTTCCGCAACGCCACCGGCCTGCCCAATCCCGAGCACTACACCACCGTGCACGATCTGGGCATCCTGGCCGGCGCGCTGATCCGCGACTTCCCGGAGTTCTACCCGATCTACTCGATCAAGTCCTTCACCTACAACAACATCAAGCAGCCCAACCGCAACCTGCTGCTCTACCGCGACCCCAACGTCGACGGCATGAAGACCGGCTACACCGACAGCGCCGGCTACAATATGATCACCACCAGCCACCGCGACGGCCGTCGCGTGATTTCGGTGGTGGTGGGCACCGCCAGCCCGGAGGCGCGCGCGGTGGAAAGCTCCAAGCTGCTCAACTACGGCTTGCAGTTTTACGATACGCCCAAACTGTATAGCGGCGCCAAGCCGGTGTCCGAGCTGCCCATCTACAAGGGCGCGGCCAAAACCGTGTCCGTCGGCTTCGCCAGCGACGTCTACGCCACCGTGGCCAAGGGCCAGGCCGCCAAGCTCAAGGCCGACCTGACCACCATGCAACCCTTGATCGCCCCGGTCAAAGCCGGCCAAGTAGTGGGCAAGCTGGTGGTGTCGCTGGACGGCAAGCCGCTGTTCGAGCGCCCGGTGGTGGCCTTGAAGGCGGTGGAAGAAGGCGGCTTCTTCAGCCGGCTGTGGGACAGCATCAAGCTGATGCTGGGCTGGAAATAAACGGCGTCCGCCGTTAATCGCTGCGCCGGGCATCGCCCGGACGCCGCGGCTGTATTATGATGTGACGTTTTAGTAATAAAGACGACCGTAAAATGTATTGGCGCGGGCGGCCCGGTTTGCAGTACAACTGGCTGCTGCGCCTTTGCCCGTTTCGGGTTCGGCGTCTTTAGAACCTGTTTACGATCTGCTGCGCGTCGGCGATACCGCGTTGAAAACCGCTTCGAAATGCTCATGTACCGTGTGTACACTCCGCTTTCTCAACTGTTTTCGCCTTGTCTCGCTCTTGCTCGCGCAATCGTAAACACGTTCTTAGCGGATTTGATTGCATATGTCTGAAAAACAGGAACTCATGGAATTCCCCTGTCGCTTCCCCATCAAGGTGATGGGCGAGCGTCACGAGGATTTCGTCCTCACCATCACCGAGGTCGTCCGCGTCAACGCGCCCGACCTGGCCGATCACGACGTGACGCTGCGCGAAAGCGCCAACGGCCGCTTTTACGCGCTGACCGTCACCGTCACCGCCACCTCGCGTCAACAGCTGGACAACATCTATCTGTCGCTGACCGGCCATCCGATGGTGAAAATGGTGCTTTAAGCGCCTGGAGATTGCCGTGTCGCGCATCGTCAAACATCTGGGCCGGGTGGATTACGAACCAACCTGGCGCGCCATGCAGGCGTTCACCGACGCCCGCAACGCCGACACCCCCGATGAACTGTGGGTGGTCGAACATCCGCCCGTCTACACCCAGGGCCTGGCCGGCAAGCCGGAGCACCTGCTGCACGCCACCGCCATTCCGGTGGTGAAAACCGACCGCGGCGGCCAGATCACCTATCACGGGCCGGGCCAGTTGGTGGTTTATTTGCTAGTGGATTTCAAGCGCATGGGCATAGGCGTGCGCGAGCTGGTGCGCCGCATCGAACAGGCGGTGATAGACACGCTGGCGGAGCTGGGCATACACGGCAACGGCGATGTGGACGCGCCCGGCGTTTACGTGGCCGGCGCCAAGATCGCCTCGCTGGGCCTGCGCATCAAGAACCACGCGGTCTACCATGGCCTCAGCTTCAATGTGGACATGGACCTGGCGCCTTTCGATTCCATCAATCCTTGCGGTTACGCCAACCTCAAGGTGACCGACCTGAAACAACTGGGAGTGGAGCTGAGCCTTGCCGCCGCCGCCGATACGCTGCTGCCGCATCTGGAGCGCCTCCTGAACAGCACCAAGGAACTGACATGAAGCCGGAAAACCAGGCTGGGGTCAAACACAAGGGCGCGGCCAAAACCGCCCGCATCCCCATCAAGATCGTCCCGCTGGACGAAAAACTGAAAAAACCGGAATGGATCCGCGCCAAGCTGCCCAACGGCCAGCGCTTCCACGAGATCAAGCAGATTCTGCGCGAACAAAAGCTGCACACGGTGTGCGAGGAAGCCACCTGCCCGAACATCGGCGAATGTTTCAGCAAAGGCACCGCCACCTTCATGATCATGGGCGATATCTGCACCCGCCGCTGCCCGTTCTGCGACGTGGGCCACGGCCGCCCCAATCCGCTGGATCCGGACGAACCGCGCCACCTGGCGGAAAGCGTGGCCGCGATGAAGCTGAAGTACGTGGTGGTGACCTCGGTGGACCGCGACGATCTGCGCGACGGCGGCGCCCAGCACTTCGCCGACTGCATCAACTCGGTGCGTGAAATGTCGCCCAACACCCAGATCGAAACCCTGGTGCCGGACTTCCGCGGCCGCCTGGACGTGGCCGTCGACATCCTGAGCCAGACCCCGCCGGACGTGATGAACCACAATCTGGAAACCGTGCCGCGGCTGTACAAGCAGGCGCGCCCGGGCTCGGATTACGCGCACTCGCTGCAATTGCTGAAGGACTACAAGGCCAAGAACCCCGACGTCCGCACCAAGTCCGGCCTGATGGTGGGCCTGGGCGAGACTGACGAAGAGATCCTGGAAGTGATGCGCGATCTGCGCGCCCACAATGTGGACATGCTGACCATAGGCCAGTATCTGCAGCCGTCCGACGGCCACCTGCCGGTACTGCGCTATGTGCACCCGGACGTGTTCAAGATGTTCGAGAAAAAAGCCTATGAAATGGGCTTCGTCCATGCCGCCGTGGGCGCGATGGTGCGCTCCAGCTACCACGCCGACGTGCAGGCGCACGAGGCCGGTGTGTAAGCCATTCACATGCCAGATCGAAGGGAGCCTAAGGGCTCCCTTTTTCATTGCCCATGCCTTTGGTACAGGCATGCGGCGGCGGCGGATCGTCTATACAAGGACATGCGCCCGCCATAGCGTCCGCGCACGTTTCATCCCGCAAACCGCGCGGTCGCGCCAGCGCCCGCCTGCCGATGGAGCCGCGCCATGTCCGCCAGCCCTTTCTTCCGCCTGCTGCCTATGCTGCCGCTGCTGCTGGCCGCCTGCGCCAACGCCCCGGACACGCCATTCGCCGATTTCGACAACGCCGCCCGCAGCGTCACGCAAAGCTCCGCCGGCACCTTTGCGCGCATCCAGCAGAATGCGCGGCTCAACGCGGTGCTCACCGCGCCCAACGCGCCGCTGCGCGCGGACACCTTCCGCCCGCAAGCCGGCAACGGCGCCAGCTACGATCTTGCCCCCGCTCTGGCGCAGTTGCAGGCGACGTTGGACGCGCTGGAAAAATACGCCAGAACTCTGCGCAGCCTGGCTGGAGACCGGGAGGCCGAGGCCCGGGTCGACGCCGCCGCCCAGGACTTGGCCGACAGCGTTCAGGATCTCAAACTGCGCGGCGGCGACGAGGCCGCCGCCAAGATTCTGGCCACCGCGGCCGATGCGCTGGGCCGCCAGCTCACCACCGCGCAACGCAAGAACGCGCTGCGCGACACCATGGCCACCGCCCAGCCCGGACTGGACCGGCTGGCCGTCAGCAGCCACCGCGTCTTGAGCGCGCTGCCCGGCTATCTGAGCGTGCTCAGGGACAGCCTGCTGCGTCACGCCAATTTCAGCCGACCGCCCTACGGCAGCTGGGAGCGCTACCAGTTCGACCTCGCCATCTCCGACCGGCTACGCGAATTCGAGCAGATCGAGGCCGCGCTGCAAGCCAGCGACAAAGCGATTCAGGGCTTTCCCGACACCAACCGCCAGTTGCTGCAAAGCTTGGACGCGCCCCAGTCCAAGCTGCAAGCGCTGCGCGACTTCGCCGCCGAAGCCAGGCGGCTGCGCAATTTTTATCGCGACCTGCCCGCCAAATAAAGGAGGCAGCATATGGACAGCCACCGAGTCACCGAGCTTGTCAGCGGCCTGGCATCCCGCATCAACAATCTGGCCGTCGCCAGCCTGGGCGCGGACAGCCGCGCCTTGCTGGCGCAACAGGATGAATTGGCCAACCAGACCCTGGCGCTGATCGCGCGGGATCTGAACGCCGACACCGACGACTTCCGCAACGCGATCGCCGCGCTGCAAGCGGCGACCGAGGCGGCCGATCACGCCGGGCGGCAGCTGCAACGCGTGGGCGACGCCATCAAGCTGACCGCCAAAGCCATCGGCGCGGTGGCCAAGCTGCTGGCCTGAACGGCGGACGACAGGCGGCTACTCCCGCGCCGGGCGCGGCCGCGCGCGTCCGTCCGCCAGGCTGAACGCCAGCATCAGGCCGGCGCTGGTCAGCAAGCTGAAATAAATCGGCGTATTGGCGTCCAGACCGTCCCGCAGCATGAAGAACACCGCCGCGCCCAAACCGCCCAGCATGGCGCTCACCGCGCCGGCGGTCGTCGCCCGCGGCCAGCAGATCGCCGCCAACAACGGCACCAGCATGCTGCCCACCAGCAGGTTGTAGGCCAGGGTCAGCGCCTGGATCACGTCATTCACCCGCATCGCCAGCAGCAGGACCAAGGCCCCGGCCAGCAAGGTGGCCACCCGGTTGCGGCGTAAACCGGCGCGCCCTCCCGGCAACAAGTCCTCCGTCAAGGTGGTCGACGCGGCCAGCAAGGCGGCGCTGGCGGTGGACATCATCGCCGCCAGCGCCGCCGCGATCACCAAGCCGCGCACGCCGTCCGGCAACACCCCTTTGACGACGGCGGCGAAAGCGTTGTTAGGGTTCTCCAGCTCCGGCAGCAATACCCGCGCCGCCATGCCGATCAGCGCGCAGACCAAACCGTACAACAGGCAATACAGGCCGGCGGCGCTGCCGGCATAGCGCGCCACCTTGTCGTCGCGCGCGGTGAACACCCGCTGCCATACGTCCTGACCGATAAGGATGCCGAAGAAATAGATCAGGAAATACGTCAGCACCGTGCCCCAGCCCAGGCCCTCGAAGCTGAACGCGGACGCCGGCAGCCGGACGGCCAGTTGCTCCCAACCGCCCGCCCGCCACAGACAGATGGGCAGCAGCACCAGCATCAGGCCAACCGTCTTGATGACGAATTGCACGATGTCGGTCAAGGTCAGCGACCACATGCCGCCTATCGCCGAGTAAATCACCACCACGCCGCCGCCGATGACGACGGCCAGCCAGAACGGCAGCTCGAACAGCACTTGCATCACCGTGCCTATCGCCAACACCGAAGTCACGCAGATCATCAGCGCGTACGACAACATCACCAGCGCGCTGGCCTTGCGCGCCAGCGGATGATAGCGGCGCTCCAGCACCTGGGTGACCGTGAAAACCCGCAAACGCAGCAACGGCTTGGCCAGAAACAGATTGAGCACCACGATGCCGCTGCCCAGCGCCGCGCACAACCAGAAGCCGGAAATGCCGTAAACATAGCCCAGCCGGACCGTGCCCACGGTGGAGGCGCCGCCCAGGACTGTCGCCGCCATGGTGCCCATATACATCATCGGCCCCAGATTGCGCCCCGCCACCAGGTACTGCTCCCGGTCGCTGGCCCGCCGCATGCCCAGCCAACCCAGCCACAACATGGCGCCGATATAGGCGGCCACCGTCAATAGATCCAGACTCATCTCGTTCTCCTCTTGTTCTCGGGACCGCGGCGCATTCTCCGGCGCTCGTGGGCATGGAATCAGCGCGGCTTAGCGCGCCGGCGCGGGCAAAACGCACAGCATTTCGAACAGCAGATTGGCGCCCAGCAAAGCGGTGTTGCCGCTGGCGTCATACGGCGGTGACACCTCGACCAGATCGCCGCCCACCAGATCCAGGCCCCGGCAGCCGCGCACGATTTCCAAGGCCTGCGCCGAACTCAGGCCGCCCACTTCCGGCGTGCCGGTGCCGGGCGCGAACGCCGGGTCGATGCCGTCGATGTCGAAACTCAGATACGCCGGCGCCGCTCCCAGCTGCGCGCGCACCTCGGCCATCAACGGTGCCAGCGAGCGATGCCAGCATTGCTCCGCCGTCTCCACCCGAAAACCGCGCTGGCGTGACCAGTCGAAATCCGCCGCCCCGTAGCCGCTGCCGCGCAGACCAATCTGGACCACCCGCCCCTCGGCCAGCAGCCCCTCCTCCCAGGCGCGGCGGAAGGTGGTGCCGTGCGCGATCTTCTCGCCGAACATCTCGTCGTTGACGTCGGCGTGAGCGTCCACGTGCACCAAGCCCAGCGGGCCATGCTTGCGCGCCAGCGCGCGCAGCGCCGGCAAGGTGACGGTGTGGTCTCCGCCCATGCCCAGCAAACGTACCGGGTGCCGCAGCGCCAGATCGTAGGCGGCCTCGATCCGCGCCACGCTGTCCTCCAGGTTATAGGGATTGGTGGCGACATCGCCGAGGTCCGCCACTTGCAGCCGTTCGAACGGCGCGGCGCCGCTGCCCAGGTTGTAGGGGCGCAGCAGCGCCGACTGGCTGCGGATTTCACGCGGGCCAAAGCGGGTGCCGCTGCGGTTTGAGGTGCCGATATCCAGCGGCAGGCCGATGAAGGCGGCGTCCAGGCCGGCGGCGCTGTCGCGCAGAGGCAGGCGCATCATGCTGGCGACGCCGCCGAAACGCGGCATCGCATTGCCGCTCAGCGGCTGGTTGAGCAAAGGGGCGGACATAAGACCTCCTGCGTCTTGATGGATGGGATCACGCAGTCTATGCGGCCGCCTCTCCGGCTAACATCACCAAACGCCACGGTTTACATGGATGAAAATGAATGTATTAATCAGCGGGTGCCCACTCATTGCGCCGCCGGCGCGGAGGCCCATGCTCAATACCTTAAGCAATATGGATTTGCGGCTGATCCGCGTGTTTCAGGCCGTGGTCGAGGCTGGCGGCGTCTCCGCCGCGCAGGGCACGCTGAACATCAGCCAGTCCACCATCAGCAATCAGCTGGCGGCGCTGGAAACCCGGCTGGGCTATAGGCTATGCGAGCGCGGCCGCGGCGGCTTCGCGCTGACCGCCAAGGGCGAGCGCCTGCTGGCCGCCAGCCGGCAGTTGTCCGAATCGATGGAATTGTTCTGTCGGGAAGCCCGCCAGCTGGACCGGCAGTTGGTCGGGCAATTGCGCATCGGCGTGATCGGCCATACCGCCCTGGGCGCCAATGCGCGGCTGTCGGCGGCGATCCGGCGCTTTCGCGCGCGGCCGCAAGCGGTGGAGTTGATTCTGTCCATGTTGCCGCCGGGCGGCCTGGAGGAAGCGCTGCTGTCGGGCGGGATTCACCTGGGCATCGGCTATTGCTGGCATCGCGCGCCCCAACTGGAGTACCGGCCGCTATTCGTCGAACGGCAGCTGGCCTACTGCGGCCGCGACCATCCGCTGTTCCCGCAGGCCGGCGCGCTTGGCCCCGCCGAGCTGGCCGCCCACGACTGGGCCTGGCGCAGCTATCCGCTGCCGGATACCGGGCTGCCGGTGGCGGATTGGCGCATCAGCGCCCGCGCCGACAATATGGAGGCGATCGCCGCCCTGATTCTGTCCGGCCGCCATCTGGGCTTTTTGCCGGAACACTATGCCGCGCCGCTGGCGGAGCGGGACTTGCTGCGAGCGCTGGACCCGGCGCGCTGGCGCTATCTGGCCGAATTCCAACTGGTCACCCGCAAACGCGGCCATCCCAATCCGACGCTGCAGGCCTTCGTCGCCGACCTCGTCGCCGCCCACGGCGAGCCGCTTGCCGAGCGCCGGACATGAAAAATGCCGCCCCTGTTGCCAGGGGCGGCATTCCAAACTGTTCGCAGCTTTACGTCTAGCCCGTAACGCTTAGAACTTGTGTACGACGTTCAGACCGAAGGCCTTGATCTTGTCGGTGGACTGACCATTGCTCTTCAGGTAAGCGCTGTCAGCCTTGATTTCGCCGTACTGAGCGCCCACGGTGGTGCGCTTGGACAGGCTGTAGTCAACGCCCAGCAGGAACTGCTTGTAGCCGCTGTCATCTTTCTTCACGCCGTCAATCTTCAGGTCCTTGGCTTGAGCATAGGTGAACTTGGGCATGAAGGCGCCGATCTGGTAGCCGGCGGTCAGCGCGTATTCTTGCGATTCGTACTTGCGGCCATCAGTGCCCAGGGCAGCATCAGCCAGGAAGTACTGCGGGGTCACGGTGGCGTCGCCCTTGTCATTGCGATAGCCCAGCGCCACGAAGATGTTGTTGGCGTTATAGCCAGCTTCGATGCGGTGCTTGTTGTTGGCCTTGCTGCTCAGGTTCAGGCCGGCAACGATCGGGCTTTCGTGGATGTACTGGTACTTGCCGAAGAAGCCGCTGTTCTCGTAGGACAGGCCCAGGTTGTAGGTTTCGCGATCGGCGTTTTGAGCAACGTTCGGGTTGGTGGGATCAACGATGAAACCACGCTTGTCTTCCTTGGTGCCGTACAGGAAGGCGGCTTGGAAGCCGGCGAATTCCGGGGTGTCGAAACGCACGGCGTTCTTAACATAGCCGTCGCCGCGGGTGAAGGCGTTCAGTTGCAGCGCGTTGCTGCTGCTTTCCCACGGGTTAACTTGAGCCATGTCGGACTCGCCGTAGTTGGCCAGGTGACCCAGACGGAAAGTACCGAAGTTGGAGGACAGACCTACGAAGGATTCGCGGCTGGCGAAGGTGCCGCTGCTTTCGCCGGTGCGGCTCTGGCCGTCGATGCCGAAGCCGGTTTCAACTTGCCAGATGGCTTTCAGGCCATTGCCCAGATCTTCATTGCCTTTGAAACCGATACGGGAACCCAGGTCGTCGATATTGGTTTGCTTGGTGCCCTTGCTGCTGTCGACGTATTCAACGCCGCCTTTGATGGTACCGAACACGGTTACGTCGGCGAAAGCGGCTGCCGGCAGAGTGGCAACCATCAGAGCGATCAGACTTTTTTTCATGATGTGGCTATCCTTCTTGTTTACTTAGGAAGTGAGCGAATACTAGTTGCTGTGTTTCACATTTGCAACTAGCCATGCAAACTTGTGGTCATTAAACAACAGTAGTGTCAAAAAAACAACATCAGACTTCAGGCAATCAGACTGAAACACTCAGGCGAAGTTTCACTCTCAACTTGTTAAAATTCATTAACCACAAGCATTTGAGCAAAAAAATGCCCGCACGCGGCGGGCTGAAGATTGGATAGACTTGACTCGAATTCAAAGAAGCGAAAAAGAATCTGTATCAGTGAATTCTGACACTGATTGTAATCAATCACTTTGTAAATGTCCATTTACAATACGGCTTTAATGTAAATAGAGTGTGAACACATCGTAAATTTTGAGAATTCGGCAGATACAAAGCCACCCACCTGCCCCCTCTCTCATCGCAACCCGGCGAGAGGACAAGAAAAAAGCCGCGCTAGCGCGGCTCGCCACAAGATCAATGCGTTCAATGTCCGGCCGGCAAACTCAGTTGCACGCACAAACCGCCCTGAGGCCGGTTGTTCAGTTTGAGATCGCCGCCATGGTCGCGCGCAATCGCCCGCGCGATGGCAAGGCCCAGGCCGCTGCCCCCGGTATGGCGCGCCCTGGAGTCCTCCAAGCGGACATAAGGCTCCATCACCCGTTCCAGCTCCGCCTCGGCGATGCCCGGCCCCTGGTCCTGAATCCGCACTTCCACCCAGTCTCCCCGCTGCCGCAGGCTGACCTCGATCCCCGCGCCGCCGTAACGGCGCGCGTTCTCCAGCAGATTGCCCAGGCAACGGCGCAAGGCGCCGACCTTGCCGGCGACCGGCGCCACCGCTTCGCAGTGCAGTTGGATGTCGGCGCCGAAAGCCTCCATATCCTCCACCACGCTTTCCAGCAAAGCGTTGAGATTCAGCTTCACCACCTGCTCGCTGCCGCAGCCGCCGCGCAGATAGGTCAGCGAGTCGTTGATCAATTGGTCCATTTCCAGCAGGTCGCGCTCTATCGCCTGCTTTTCCGACGACTCGGCCAGCCCTTCCAGGCGCAGACGGATGCGGGTGATGGGCAAACGCAGATCGTGCGACACGCCGGCCAGCATCTGATTGCGGGTTTTCAGCAGGCGCTGCAGCTCGGTCTGCATCCGGTTAAAGGTTCGGGCGGCTTCCGCCACTTCTTCGGAGCCGGTTTCCGGCAAGGGCGCCTGATTAAGATTGCTGGCCAGGCCTCGGGCCGCCTGCGCGAACAGGCCCAGCGGCCGAATCAGCTGCCGCACCGCCCAGGCGCCCAGAATAGCGGCGGTCAAGGCTACCAGCAGCAGCCAGGCCAGGATGCGGATGGGCTGATCGGCCAGCGAAATGGGCCGCGAGGCGTTGAAGGTCAATACCGTGCCGTCGCTCAGCCTGGCCTGCACCGTGGCCAGATGGGTCTTGAATTCGGCCAGCGGGCCCAGGGCGGTCAGTTCTTCGCCGACGATGGAGCCGGCAAGGCCGGCGTCCCGCGTGGGCGTGAAATTTTTCATCCCCAGGCCGCCCACCCTATCGATCAAGGCCGCGCGGCCGCCCGCCGACGAGTCCTGCTGCTTGGACAACACCTGCAGCTGATAAGGCTTGATCAGGTCGCGCTTGATCAATTGCTGAAACGAGCGGCCATGCCGGCTCAGCGTATTTTCTGGCTGCTCCCAGAACCGGTCCATGCGCACCAGCAGCGTGGGCTGGTTCAGGGCGGAAATCACCTGTTCCCGATATTTGCTTGGACACTCGTCCAACAGATTGACGATGTCGGCGATGTGCTGCGCGGTGTATTGCACGCGCAAGGAATTGCTCAAGCGGTCGCGGTCGCTGAGAATGAAATAAATGCCCAAGGCGTTGGCCAGCAGCAAGCCCCCCACCAGCGTCAGCGAAATCTGGCCATACAATGTGCGCGGCAACCACCTCATCGCAAGGCTTCCACCTCGCAGGCCAGCATATAGCCGCCGCTGCGTATGGTCTTGAGCAGCACGGGCTCGCGCGCGTCCTCGCCCAGCCGGCGGCGCACCCGCCCTATCATCACGTCGACGGTGCGGTCGAACGGTCCGGCCTCCTTGCCGTTCATCGCCTCCATCAGTTGATCCCGCGACATCACCGCGTTGGCGTTTTCCGCCAAGGCCTGCAGCAGTTTGAATTCGCCGCCGGACAGCGGAGTGACCACTCCGGCCTCGTCCAGCAGATGCTGGGCGTTCAGGTCCAGCGTCCAGCCGGCGAAACGCAGCCGGCGCACGCTGGCCGCGTTCGCCGGCTGATCCGACACCCGGCGCAGAATGCTCTTGATCCGCGCCAGCAGCTCGCGCGGGCTGAACGGCTTGGTCAGATAATCGTCGGCCCCCATTTCCAGGCCGATGATGCGGTCCAGCTCGTCGCCGCGCGCGGTCAGCATCAGGATGGGCATGCAGGAGCGCTCGCGCAGATTGCGGCACAGGGTCAGGCCATCCTCGCCCGGCAACATCAGGTCCAGAATCAACATATTGTAGTTCTGCGCGGCAATCGCCTGATGCATGGCCTGGCCGTCGCCGACGGCGTCGACGGCGAAACCCTGCTTGCCCAGGTAGTCGCGCAGCAGGTCGCGCAGGTCGGGGTCGTCATCCACCACCAGCAATCTTGGCACTTCGACAGTCATAACAGCTCACCTCCATTGCGGCTTTATTATAAGACCCGCTAACCCAAGCCCTGATCCTGCCTTGCGCCTCCTGGCCGTACGACTTGTACTGCCTGCGTCGGCGCGCCTAGGCTCAGCTTCTCTGCGAGGTTTGGTTAGCGGCTCTAAGGATACCGCGCCCGCCCGCCGGGCTGAGGGAGAAATCGTGGCCAAATGAGAGAGGTTTACAGAAGGTTTACAAAAAACCGGCCACGCGCATCGCGCATGGCCGGTTTCCCTTGCCCGCCGGAGCCCTGCTCCGGCACGAACTTATGCGTCCGCCTCAATCGTTGGGGTTCTGATCGCGCGTCTTGTGCAGCGAATACAGCACGCCCGCCAGCAACAGACCCAGCGTCGCCGCCAAGGACCAGGCGGTGGGGATCTTGAACGTCACCCAGCCCACGTCGTTGAAGAACACCAGACCCACTTTGACGCCTATCATCACCAATACCAGCGACAAGGCGTACTTCAGATAATGGAAGCGATGCACCATCGCCGCCAACGCGAAGTACAGCGCGCGCAGGCCCAGGATCGCAAAGATGTTGGAGGTGTAGACCAGGAACGGATCCTGGGTAATGGCGAAGATGGCCGGGATGCTGTCCACCGCGAACACCAGGTCGGCGCTCTCCACCATGATCAGCGCCAACAGCAGCGGCGTCGCCCACCAGCCGCGAGCCAAGCCATGCGCCTCGCCGCGCACCAGAAACTGTTTGCCGTGCAAGTCCGGCGTCAGCCGCAGGTGGCCGCGCAGCCATTGGTACATGCGGTTTTCCTGGATGGGCGCGTGCTCGTCGTCGGAAAACAGCATCTTGATCCCGGTGGCGATCAGGAACAGGCCGAACAAAACCAGCACCCACTGGAACTGCGCCACCAGCGCCGCGCCCAGGCCTATCATCAAGGCCCGCATCACGATCACGCCGAGAATGCCCCAGAACAGCACCCGGTGCTGGTACAAGCGCGGCACCGCCAGGCTGGAGAAGATCAGCGACATCACGAAGACATTGTCCATGGACAGCGACTTCTCCACCACATAGCCGGTCAGGTACTGCATGCCGGCGTCCGCGCCCTGATACCACCAGATCCAGCCGCCGAAGGCCAGGCCGACGCCGATGTAGAAAGCCGACAGCATCAGGCTTTCCTTGACCCCGATCTCCTTTTCCTCTTTGTGCAGCACGCCCAGATCGAAAGCCAGCAGAGCCAGCACAATCGCCATGAACATCAACCACACCCACAAGGGGTAGCCGGCGAAGCCGGCGCTCAACCATTCCATAAGCATTCCTTTAGGCAATAGAAAGGCCCCGGGCCGAGCGAGCCGCCCCGGGGCCTGAATTCACATCAGCCGCCCTCGCTGCCGCGGAGGCGGATCAAAGCTTAACGACCGTGTTCCAGCGCGCCGATACGCTCCTCGATGCTGGGATGGCTGGAGAACAGCGCCATCAGGCCGCCGCGCCCGCCGGAGATGCCGGAGGCCGCCATATTCTGCGGCAGGTCGCCGGCGGCGA
Source organism: Chromobacterium sp. Beijing (assembly GCF_021496765.1). NCBI lineage: Bacteria > Pseudomonadati > Pseudomonadota > Betaproteobacteria > Neisseriales > Chromobacteriaceae > Chromobacterium > Chromobacterium sp. Beijing. The sequence goes on along the minus strand of NZ_CP053750.1, from coordinate 260,333 downwards.
CGCCGCCGAGACGGCGCAAGGCGTTGACCATGGGACGCGCGCCGCCCAGCAGAGTGGCCGCGCCGGCGTCGGCGCGGAATTCGCGCTGACGCGAGAAATACATCACGATGGCGGAGGCCAGGATGCCGAACACGATCTCACAGACGATCACAGTGACCATATAGCCAATGCCCGGGCCGCTGGATTCTTCGTCGTTGCGGCGCAAAAAGTTGTCCACCAGATAGCCGACCACGCGCGCCAGGAAGAACACGAAGGTGTTGACCACGCCCTGGATCAGCGTCAGCGTCACCATGTCGCCGTTCTGGATGTGGGCGACTTCGTGCGCCAGCACCGCTTCCACTTCTTCTTCCGTCATCGAGGCCAGCAGACCGGTGGACACCGCCACCAGCGAGTTGGATTTGCTCGGGCCGGTGGCGAAGGCGTTGGGCTCGCCCTCGTACACCGCCACTTCCGGCATCGGCAGGTTGGCGCGGCTGGCCAGCTTCTGCACGGTGTGCACCAGCCAGCGTTCGGTGTCGTTGCTCGGGGTTTCGATCACGCGCGCGCCGGTGCTCCACTTGGCCATGGTCTTGGACAGCATCAGCGAGATGAAGGCGCCGCCGAAACCCATCACCGCGGCGAAGCCCAGCAGCGTGCCCAGGTTCAGGCTGTTGCCCGTCATGAAGCGGTTCAGCCCCAACAAGCTGGCCACAATGCTCAGCACCACCATCACGGCGATGTTGGTGGCGATTAATAGGATGACTCGTTTCATGGTGTTGGCCCTTGCGTTGAATTCGACGACATTCCGAGGAACGCCCGACACAGTGCATTCTAGACGCTGCGTCCCTCGGAAAAAATCAAATATAATCAGAAAATACATCAAGTTTTTTCGAACCATTATGTCCGAACGGATCAACTTCAAGCATCTGCATTACTTCTGGGCGGTCGCCCACGCCGGCGGCGTCACCCGCGCGGCGGAACAATTGGGCGTCAGCGCTCAAACCGTCAGCGGCCAGATTTCGCGGCTGGAACAGAGCCTGGAGCGAACCTTGTTCCGACAACAGGGACGCCAGCTGGTTCTGACCGAGGCCGGCCATGTGACGCTGCGCTACGCCGATCAGATCTTCATGCTGGGCGAGGAATTGCAGGAAACGCTGGAAGACGCGCAGTTGGACAAGACCATCCGCCTGGCGGCGGGCATCTCGGACGTGCTGCCCAAGGCCATCGCGCTCAAGCTGCTGGAACCGGCGCTGCGGCTGGACGCCAAGGTCAGGCTGCAATGCGGCGAAGGCGATTTCGACGAGTTGCTGGCCGACCTGACCCGCCACCGGCTGGACGTGGTGCTGGCGGATCGGCCGATGGCGGCCGGCGGATCGCAGCCTTTTCAATCCTGGCTGCTGATGCGCTGCCCGGTGATGATAGCCGGCGCGGCCGAACTGTGGCGGCGCTACGCCGAAGGCTTCCCCGCCAGCCTGAACCAGGCGCCCATGCTCTTGCCCAGCCGCCACCATGTGCTGCGCAGCCAGTTGGACCAGTGGTTCGAGGAGCGCCGGATCAAGCCGGACATCGTCGCGGAGTTCGACGACGGCGCCTTGCTGGACGCCTTCGGCCGCCAAGGCTTCGGCCTGTTTCCCAGCACGGCGCCCAGCGCCGGCGACGCGAACGCGCCGCAGGCGCTGGGCGAGGTCGACGGGGTCTGGGAGCATTATTACGCCATCGCCAACCGCCGCCGGCTGCAGCATCCGGGCGTGCAGGCCATGTTGCAAGCCACCATCGACGCCGCGCTCTGAAAACAAAAAACCCCGGACAAGTCCGGGGTTTGGCGACGCGCGGCGAACTCACTCGCCCAGATAGGCGTTGCGCACGCGCTCGTCGTTGAGCAGATCCTTGGCCTGGCCGCTCATGGTGATGCGGCCGCTTTCCATCACATAGCCGCGCTGCGACACCTCCAGCGCCAGCTTGGCGTTCTGCTCCACCAGCAGCATGGTCACGCCTTCCTTGGCCACCATCTGGATGATCTCGAAGATCTTCTCCACGATGATGGGCGCCAGGCCCATGGACGGTTCGTCCAGCAACAGCAGCTTGGGCTTGGACAGCATGGCGCGGCCCATGGCCACCATCTGCTGTTCGCCGCCGGACAAGGTGCCGGCCAGTTGCTTCTGCCGCTCCTTCAGGCGCGGGAACAACTCGTACACCCGCTCGGCTTCGCTCAGGATCGCGGCCTTGTCGTCGCGATAATAAGCGCCCATCAACAGGTTCTCTTCCACCGTCAGCTTGGCGAACACCCCGCGGCCCTCCGGCACCATGGCCAGGCCGTGGCGCACGAAGTTGTGCGGCGCGATGGTGGAGATGTCCTTGCCGTCGTAGTGAATGCTGCCGCCGGATTTTTTCACCATGCCCACCAGGGTTTTCAGCGTGGTGGTCTTGCCGGCGCCGTTGGCGCCGATCAGGGTCACCAACTCGCCCTGCTCGATGTGAAAATCGACGCCCTTGACCGCCTGAATGCCGCCATAGGCCACTTGCAGGTCTTTGACTTCCAAAATGCTCATGCGTGTGCCGCTCCCAGGTAGGCCTCAATCACTTTCGGGTTCTTGCGCACCTCTTCGGGAACGCCTTCGGCAATCTTCTTGCCGTAGTCCAGCACCGCAATGCGGTCGCACAAGCCCATCATCAGTTTGACGTCGTGCTCGATCAGCAGCACGGTCACGCCTCCGGCGCGGATTTTGGACATCAGGGTCTTCAGTTCCTCGGTCTCGCGCGGGTTCATGCCGGCGGCCGGCTCGTCCAGCGCCAGCAGCTTGGGCTCGGTGGCCAGCGCGCGCGCGATTTCCAGTCGGCGCTGATGGCCGTAGGACAGGTTGCGGGCGCGCTCATGCGCCACATCGGCGATGCCCACGTATTCCAGCAGTTCCCAGGCCTTGTCGGTGATCGCCTTTTCTTCAGCCATGGTGCGTCTGTCGCGCAGCACCGCGCCCAAGGCGCCGGCCTTGGAGCGAATGTGACGCCCCACCATCACGTTTTCCAAGGCCGTCATTTCGGCGAACAGACGGATGTTCTGAAAGGTGCGGGCGATGCCGGCGGCCACCACCACGTGCGGCTTCTGTTGGAACAGATTGTGGCCGTCGAACTCGAACGCGCCTTCGTCCGGCACGTACAAGCCGGTCAACACGTTGAACAGCGTGGTCTTGCCCGCGCCGTTGGGGCCGATCAGGCCGTAAATCTCGCCCTTGTTGATGGTCAGCGCCACGTTGTTGAGCGCGTGCAGGCCGCCAAAGCGTTTATGGATGCCTTCTATCTTCAGCAAAACTTCAGCCATGGCTCAACCTTTCTGCCCTGCGGCTTCTCTATCGTCACGGAACTCGGCTTTACGGCGCTTGGACGGCCACATGCCCTCCGGCCGCACCAGCATCATCACCACCATCGCCAAGCCGAACAACAGCATGCGGGCGTTCTCCGGATCGATCAGCATTTTGCCGAAGGTTTTCATCTGCAGCGGGCCTATCACTTCGCGCAGGATCTCCGGCGCAATGGTCAGCACCACGGCGCCGAGAATCACGCCCGGGATGTGACCCATGCCGCCCAGCACGATCATCGCCAGAATCATGATGGATTCCAGCAAGCTGAACGATTCCGGCGACACAAAGCCCTGGAAGGACGCGAACAGGCCGCCGGCCACGCCGCCGGACAAGGCGCCCAAGGCGAAGGCCAGCAACTTGATGTTGCGGATGTTGATGCCCATCGCCGCGGCGGCGATGTCGTCTTCGCGCAGGGCCACCCAGGCGCGGCCGATGCGCGAATGCTGCAGGCGCCAGGCCATGATCACCACGCCCACGGTCAGGGCCAGGAACAGATAGTAGTAGAGATAAACGCTGTGGAAGCTCAGACCGAACAGCTCCATCGTCTCGCCCAGCGATACGCCGCCCACCTTGATCGGATCGATCAGGTTGATGCCCTGCGGACCGTTGGTGATGTTGACCGGGGTGTTCAGGTTGTTCATGAAGATGCGCACGATCTCCCCGAAGCCCAGCGTCACGATGGCCAGATAGTCGCCCTTGAGCCGCAATACCGGCGTGCCCAGCAAGATGCCGCAGAAAGCCGCCAGCACCGCGCCCAAGGGGATGGTGATGTAAAACGGCAGATGCAGGCCGAAATGCGGCGAGCCCAGCAAGGCGAAGGTGTAGGCGCCCACTGCGTAGAAGGCGATGAAGCCCAGGTCCAGCAAGCCGGCGAAGCCCACCACGATGTTGAGGCCCAACGCCAGCATCACGTAGAGCAAGGCAAAGTCGACGATGCGGACCCAGGAGTTGCCCAGCAGGCCGCCCACCAGGAAAGGCAGTACCGCCATCGCCACCGCGGACAGCACGAACAGGCCGACTTTCTTGCCGGTGTCCATCTTGTTGATATTGAGTGCCATGGTCATGATATGTCGTCTCCAGGATCAGGCACGGTCGGCCATCTTTTCGCCCAGCAGGCCGGACGGACGGAAAATCAGCACCATGATCAACACCATGAAGGCGATGATGTCCTGATAGTTGGAGCCGAGGAAGCCGCCGGTCAGCGTGCCGATATAGCCGGCGCCCAGGCTTTCGATGATGCCCAGCAGCAAACCGCCTGCCACCGCGCCGCCCAGATTGCCGATGCCGCCCAGCACCGCGGCGGTGAAGGCCTTCAGACCAATCATGAAGCCCATATAGTAATGAGCTTGCTCGTAGTTGGTGGCCACCATCACGCCGGCCACCGCGCCCAGGCTGGAGCCGATGACGAAGGTGGCGGAAATGATGGTGTTGACGTTGACGCCCATCAGGCCGGCCACCGCCGGGTTCTGACTGGTGGCGCGCATCGCGCGGCCCAGCTTGGTGCGCTCCACCATCAGCAGCAGGCCGGCCATGATCACCAGACACAGCACGATGATGGTGATCTGCAGCTTGGTGATGCTGGCGCCGAAGAAGGACACCACGTCGTGGTCCAGGATTTGCGGGAAGGGAATGTAGTTGCGGCCCCAGATCAGGATGGCCACCTGCTGCAGCACGATGGACAGGCCGATCGCGGTGATCAGCGGCGCCAGTCTTTGCTTGCCGCGCAGCGGGCGGTAAGCGATGCGCTCTACGGTGAAGCCCAGCAGCATGCAGGCCGCAATCGCCACCAGCAATCCGATCAGCACCAGGGCGGGACCGGGCAGGCCGGAACCGGACAAGGCGTTGACGACGGAGATGGTGACCATGGCGCCGAACATCACCACTTCGCCGTGGGCGAAGTTGATGAGCCCCATGATCCCGTACACCATGGTGTAGCCCAATGCGATCAACGCATAAATGCTACCCAGAACGAGACCGTTCAGGATTTGTTGCAGAAAAATGTCCACGTTGGGAGATCTCCTTTGTATTGACGACCGGCAGCTTGCGGGGTTTCCCCTCTTATTGGCTGCTGCCTGTTCTTGAGTGCCCGGACGAGCCTTGATTATTTGGATTCTGTCAGACAGGCGAACGGATTATGTAGGCGGATTCCAGCGACTGTCAATCTTAAAGATTGGTTAAAACGGCACCAAATCAAGCCCATTTAAAAACAATATAACACATTGTTTTTCATGTATTTTTTCAAAAAACAAGACGAAACCGGACAAAGAAATTTTGAATTTCTCCGGATAAAGGAAAACCCTGAGCCAGCAGGTCGTTTTTCAGATTTTGATCATGCTTTGGCGCAAAATATGTTCGCTTTCGAAAAGACGCCCATCAAAGAATTCGCATTACAACATTCGCTCGCTTTCGCGATTCGAATGGATACAATCTCCCAAAATAAGGCCCCAAGTCGACAAAAATTGCATGCCGCGGCGCATCAAACATCAAGCAAGAACAGAGCCATCGCCTACAGCGCCCATCCGACATTCCGGCCTCCGCGCTTTTATGGCTGAAACATAGCCCATTCAGTCCGTCTTGGCTGCAACTGTCTAAGACGCCGCCCAAGCTCTCGCCCTTGCTCGCGATCCCTGGAGCCGGTCTGAGCAAGCGTCCGTCCCCTCCCCCGTCGTGGCCCAGCGCCTGAGTAGACGACGGAAAGCCCCTGAGGCTCCGACCAATTAGATCGAAACAAGCAACAATTTATTGCGATTTAGATGGTTTATTCCCATTAAGCGCGCGTTTTATAGTGAGCGTCGAAATCCAGCCTACTCACCGCCGGCGATAGAAGCCGGGCCATATGGAGAATGAATCGATGTTCCGCCAAACCCTGATCGCCGGCGCCCTGACCCTGGCGGCAACGGCCGCCGTCGCCGCGCCGCTGAAACTGTCCATCTACAACGCCGACGGCAATAGCTTCAATGTCAGCTCGGTCCTGGTCAGCGGCGAGAAAGACGCCATCCTGATCGACACCGGCTTCACCCGCGCCGACGCCCACCGCATCGCCGCCAAGGTGCTGGACAGCGGCAAGCAACTGAAAACCATCTATATCAGCCAGGCCGATCCCGACTACTACTTCGGCGCCGCCGAACTGAAGAAGATCTTCCCGCAGGCCCAAGTGCTCAGCAACGGCCCGACCCTGGCCAAGATCAAGGCCAATATCCAGGGCAAGCTCGCTTACTGGGGCCCGCAAATGGGCGTCAACGCGCCCAGCGCGCCGCTGCTGCCCGAAGCGCTGAAAAGCGAACGTCTGGAACTGGAAGGCAAGGCGCTGGAAATCAAGGGCGCGCGCGGCGTGCTGGCGCATCGCGGCTATGTGTGGATTCCGTCCCTGCGCGCGATTGTCGGCAATGTCGGCGTCACCGCGCCCAGCATGCACGTCTGGACCGCGGACACCCAGAGCCCGGCCGAACGCCAGGCCTGGATCAAGCAGCTGGACGAAATGGAAGCGCTGCAACCGGAAATCGTAGTCCCCGGCCACATGCAGGCGGGCGACAAAACCGATCTGAGCGCCGTGCGCTTCACCCGCCGGTACTTGCAGCAGTTCGAACTGAATCTGGCCAAATCGGCCAATAGCGCCCAGTTGATCCAGGCGATGAAGCAAGCCTTCCCGCAAGCGGGCGAAGACATGTCGCTGGAGATCGGCGCCAAGGTCAATAAGGGCGAGATGAAATGGTAAGCGCCTCCACGATCCGGCTGCACTACTTTTACGATCCGCTGTGCGGCTGGTGCTACGGCGCTTCGCCGCTGCTGCTGGCGGCCGCGGCGCGGCCGGAAGTCGAACTGGCGCTGCACGGCGGCGGCATGCTCAGCGCGCCGCACAACCGCCGCGTGAACCTGGAGTGGCGCGGCTACGTGATGCCGCACGATCACCGCATCGCCGCCCTCAGCGGCCAGCCCTTCGGCGACGCCTACTTCGACGGCTTGCTGCGCAGCGAGGCGCGTTTGGACTCGACGCCGCCCATCGCCGCCGTCCTGGCCGCGCCGGAACTGGGCATTGCGCCGCAGACCATGCTGGCCCGCGTGCAAGCCGCTCATTACCTGCACGGGCTTGAGATCGCCGACGTCGCGGTGCTCGCCCGGCTAGCGGCCGAATTGGGCGTGTCCGCCGACCGCTTCGCCGACGCCTACGCCGGCGGTCTGGCGCGCAGCGTCGAGCATATAGACCACAGCCGCCGGCTGATGACCCGCCTGGGCTTGCGCGGCTTCCCGTCCGCGGCGCTGGAAGTGGACGGCCGCTTCCAAGCCCTGGATCTGGGCTCCTATCTGGGCAAGCCGGACATGTTCAGCCAGCACCTGGCGCAACTCGGCGCCGCCACCCTTTCAGGCTCGGCCGAGCTGCCGCCGATGTGCGGGCTGGACGGCTGCTAAGCGCCTGTTCAAAGCCGCGCGCAGGGGCGCGACCTGGTGAAAGCCAGCGCTGAAAAAGCGGCCTTGCTCATGGGACGCATGAGCATTCCGAATGCGGCACGCACCGAGTCGCGCCCTAGGCCGCGCAGCCTACCGTGAACGGCTGCCAAGGCCCCGCCCCTCGCCCTCCCCGCCAACGGCGGCCACGTCTGGACACGGCCGCCGTTCGTCTTCTCCGCCCGCGCGGCGCTTGATGACAAACAAATTCTCGGACGTTACAGTATTCGGACACATCAAAACAAATCCACTGTCTACAGCCATTGGCTGAATTAAGGGAAACCCGTCCGGATGAAAACCTTAGGCACCCCACTGTCCTTCGCCCTGCTCGCGCTCTGCGCCGCGGCGAACGCCGCGCAAGACCCGTATCTATGGCTGGAGGAGATTCAAGGCAAGGAAGCGCTGGCCTGGGTCGGCCGGCAAAACGAAAATACGCACCAGGACCTCGGCCGGCAAACCGACTACCCGGCGCTGCGCCGTGAACTGCTGACCATCCTGGACTCCAACGACCGCATCCCCTCCGTGGAGAAGATAGGCGGGCTCTACTACAACTTCTGGCGCGACAAAGACCACCCGCGCGGACTGTGGCGACGCGCCACGCTGGACGAATACCGCAAGGCCGCGCCGCAATGGGAAACCGTGCTGGACCTGGACCGCTTGGCCAAGGACGAGGGGGAAAACTGGGTGTGGCAAGGGGCCGACTGCCTGCGCCCCGATCAGGAACGCTGTCTGCTGCGCTTAAGCCGCGGCGGCGGCGACGCCGCGGTGGTGCGTGAATTCGACCCGGCCGCCAAGGCCTTCGTCAAGGACGGCTTCCAACTGCCCGAAGCCAAGAGCGAAGTCAGCTGGCAGGACCGCGACACCCTTTATGTGATGAGCGACTTCGGCCCCGGGTCGCTGACCGACTCCGGCTATCCCCGCATCGTCAAGACCTGGCGCCGCGGCCAGCCGCTGGCCGAAGCGCAAACCGTGTTCGAAGGCCAGCAGGCCGACGTCGCCGTGCACGCGGCCAGGATAGACGCCCAAGGCCGCCGCTACGACCTGATCACGCGCGCGCCCACTTTCTTCAGCACCGAGGCGCGGCTGCTGGTGGATGGAAAATGGCGCAAGCTGGACAAGCCCGACCATGTCGGCGTCGATTTCTTCGGCGACTGGCTGCTGTTGACGCCCAAGCAAGACTGGACCGCTGGCGGCAAGACCTGGCGCGGCGGCTCCTTGCTGGCCATCAAGGCCGACGCCTACCTGGCCGGCGAACGCGGCTTCAGCCCCCTGTTCGAGCCCAGCGCCGCCGTCTCGCTGGCGGAGCAGACGTCCACTCGCGACAGCTTGCTGCTGACCATGCTGGACAATGTCGGCAGTCGCTTAATGGAATGGAAGGTCGTGGACGGCCAATGGCGGTCGCGCCCGGTGGCCACGCCCAGCTTCGGCAGCATCAGCGTGCGCGCGGTCGATCCCGACCGCGACAACCGCTATTTCTACAGCTTCACCGATTTTCTGACGCCGCCGACGCTGGCCCTGGCCGAAACCGGCAGCGATGAGCGCCGGACGCTGAAACAGCAGCCCGGCTTTTTCGACGCCGGCCCCTACCGCATCCAACAGTGGTTCGCCGCCTCTCGCGACGGCACCCGCGTGCCCTATTTCCTGGTCAGCCGCAAAGACATCAAGCTGGACGGCTCCAACCCCACGCTCTTGTACGGTTACGGCGGCTTCGAAGTGTCGCTGACCCCGCGCTACAACGGCGCGCTGGGCAAGGCCTGGCTGGAACGCGGCGGCGTCTACGCGCTGGCCAATATCCGCGGCGGCGGCGAATACGGTCCGGCCTGGCACGAGGCGGCGCGCAAACAGCTGCGCCAGAACGCCTACGACGACTTCGCCGCCATCGCGGAAGACCTGGCCAAACGCGGCGTGGCCGACGCCCGTCATCTGGGCATCAAGGGCGGCAGCAACGGCGGCCTGCTGATGGGGGTGATGCTGACCCAGCGTCCGGAGCTGTTCAACGCCGTGGTCTGCCAGGTGCCGCTGCTGGATATGCGCCGCTTCAACCGCTTATTGGCCGGCGCTAGCTGGATGGACGAGTACGGCAACCCCGATTTACCGGAAGACTGGGCTTATATCCGCCGTTACTCGCCCTATCAGAACCTGAAAGCGGACGCGCGTTACCCGGCCACCCTGTTCATGACCTCGACGCTGGACGACAGAGTTCATCCCGGCCACGCCCGCAAAATGTTCGCGGCCATGCAGGCGATGGGCGCCCCGGTGCAGTATTTCGAGCGCACCGAGGGCGGGCACGGCGCCGCCGCCAACCATCAGCAGGAAGCCGATATCGCGGCCATGGAATACGCCTTCCTGTTGCGCCAACTGCGCTGACCCGCCCGGCCCGGCGGAACAGATGCGGGCATCAAAACAAACCGCCTGCGGCCGAAACGGCGGCAGGCGGTTTTGCATGGGACGCGGACCGTTCAATCATCGCCGGACTCGACCCAGCTGGGGCTGCGCTTGGCGATGAAGGCGCTGACGCCCTCGATCTGCTCCGCGCTGCCCATCAGCTGGCGCACCGCGGCGCGCTCGCGCTCCAGATGCTGAGCCAGCGTCAGATTGCCGCTCTCCTCGATCAGCCGACGCGCGGCGGCCACCGCGCCCGGCGCCTGGTTCGCCACTTTGTTGGCCAGGCTGATCGCCACGATCTTGGCGAAGCCCTGGTCCACCACTTCCTCGATCAGCCCGATGGTCAGGGCCTTCTCCGCCGTCACCACTTCGCCGCCCAGAATAATGCGCTTGGCCCAGGAAACGCCCACCTTGTCCGCCAGCGTCTTGGTGCCGCCCGCCGCCGGGATGATGCCCACCTTGGCTTCCGGCAGCCCGAGCTTGGCGCCGCGCTCGGCCACCATGTAATCACAGCCCAGCGCCAATTCCAGACCGCCGCCCAGGGCGTAGCCGTTGATCGCGGCCACCGTGACGCCGCGGTACTGCTGCAAACTGCGCAAAGCGCCGGCGAAGGCATCGAACACCTTGTCCGCCTCGGCCGCGTCGCCGGACGCGAATTGCTTCAAATCGGCGCCGGCGGAAAAAAACGCGTCGCCCGCCCCGGTCAACACCACCGAACGCACAGCCGGATCCGCATCCAGCGACCGCATCGTCGTAGCCAGCTCATTCAGGCTCTCCGTGGTCAGCAAATTCGCCGGCGCGTTTTTGAGAGTCACGATCGCTGACTGGCCCAGCCGCTCAAGTGTCAGATACTTGGCCATATTTTCCTCACTCTATCCCCATGGATTACATCGCTAATGCATATGTTTTGACCAGGTCGAGCGCCTGGATCCTCAGCGGGGGACCCATTGCGCATAGGTCCGAAGCCAAAGCAGCATTCTCATTGCAAACTGACCTTTTGACCAGTAGTCGGCCAGCTAGACCATCATTTTTTTTATAACTTTCTTTAAGGAGATGCCAAGTAAAATTTTGATAAAGGCAATAAATGCCAAAAGCAAATATGACCGCCGCGCGCGCAAGCGCGAGCCGCCACTCTGTTACCATAGAGCTTTCTGAGACAGGTTGCGGCATGATTGAAACGAGCGGGTGGATATTGTTTCTGGCGGGCTTGCTGGGCGGCGGCCACTGCATGGGCATGTGCGGCGGCATCGTCGCCGCGCTGACGCTGAATCTGCCCCCCGAGACCAGCCGCTGGCGCATCATGCTGGCCTACAATCTGGGACGCGTCGGCAGCTACGCGCTGATAGGCGCGCTGCTGGGCGGCCTGGCCGCCACCGGCCTCGCTCTGCTGGACATCCGCGGGCTGCAATTGGCGCTGGCGCTGTTGGCCAACCTGATGCTGGTGGCCATGGGCCTGTACCTGGCCGGCCTGTCCGGCGCGGTCAATCTGATCGAACGGCTGGGCGCGCCGATCTGGCGGCGCTTGCAGCCGCTGCTGGGCCCCCTGCTGCCGGTCCGCTCGCCGCAAGCCGCGCTGCTGGCCGGCATGGTCTGGGGCTGGCTGCCCTGCGGCCTGGTTTACAGCGCCTCGCTGTCGGCGCTGGCCACCGGCAGCGCGTCCGGCGGCGCGCTGGCCATGCTCGCCTTCGGGCTCGGCACCTTGCCCAATCTCCTGCTGATGGGCGCTTTCGCCGACAGCTTGCGCCGCTGGATGCAACAACGACCAGTCCGCCTGACGGCGGGACTGGTCGTTGCGGGCATCGGCGCCTGGCAGTTGCTGCGGGCGCTTATTTGAACGATTTCAAAATGGTGTCCACATTGTAACGGAACATCGCCAAATAGCTGGGCGCCGGACCGGACGGGCCGGACAGCGCGTCGGCGTACAACTTGCCGCCTATCGCCACCTTGGCCTCGCGCGCCAGCTGCTCCAACAGACGCTTGTCGGTCATGTTCTCCATGAATACCGCCGCCACTTTTTCCTGCCGCACTTGGCGCACCAGCCGCGCCACCGCCTTGGCCGACGCCTCGGACTCGGTGCTGACGCCCTGGATGGCCAGCACTTGCAGCTGGTAACGCTCGCCCAGATAAGCGAAGGCGTCGTGCGAGGTCAGCATCTTGCGCTTGGCCGCGGGCACGGCGGCGAAGGCCTTGGCTGCCCAGGCGTCCATCTCCTTCACCTTGGCCGCGTAGTCGGCGGCGCGGCGGGCGTACTCCGGCTTGCCGGCCGGGTCCGCCTGGCTCAGGCCGGCCTCAATGTTGCGGATATAGGTCAGCACGCGCCTGGGGTCGTGCCAGGCGTGCGGATCGACGGCCCCGTGGTCATGCCCGGCATGGCCGTGGTCGTGCCCGTGGTGATCCTCGTCTTCCGCTTCGCGGGTCTTGATGCCCTTGCCCGCCTCCACTTGCACGCCCTTGAAATGAGCGGCCTTGCTCAGCCGCACCATCCAGCCTTCCATGCCCAGGCCATTGGTGACCAGCAGCTTGGCGGCGGCCACTTTCTTGACGTCGGCCGGCGACGGCTGGAACACGTGGGCATCCTGATCCGGCCCCACCAGCGAGGAGACTTCGACGCGATCGCCGCCGATCTCGCGCGTCATATCGGCGACGATGCTGAAGCTGGCGACCACCGGCAGCTTGGCCCAGGCGGACAAGGGCAGGCCCAGCAACAGCAGGGCCATGATTGATTTCTTCATCGGCGACTTCCTTATCAAGGGTTCAGGATTCCAGATGCCGGGCGCGGATGTAGCGCGGCAAAGCCCCGCCCACCGGCGCCAACAGCAGCGACAGCAGATAGACCAGGCCCGCCAGCAGAATGATGGCCGGCCCGGAAGGCAGTTCGAAGTGATAGGACAGCAAGAGGCCGCCCAGGCCGGCCAGGAAGGCGATGGCCACCGACAGCCCGAGCAGGGCCTCGATGCGCTCGGTCCACAAGCGGGCGGTGATCGCCGGCAACATCATCAGGCCCACCGCCATCAGGGTGCCCAGCGCCTGGAAACCGGCAACCAGGTTCAGCACCACCAGCATCAGGAACAGCATGTGCCACAGGCCGCCGCGCGCGCCCACGGCGCGCAGATAGACCGGATCCAGGCTTTCCAGCAGCAAGGGGCGGTAGATCAAAGCCAGCGCCAACAGGGTGAAGGAAGCGACGCCGGCCACCAGGTACAGCGCCGCGTCGTCCACCGCCAGCACCGAGCCGAACAGGATGTGCATCAAGTCCACATTGCTGCCGCCGCGCGACACCAGCAAGACGCCGATGGACAAAGACAGCAGGTAGAAGGCGGCGAAGCTGGCGTCTTCCTTGATGCTGGTGAAACGCGTGGCCAGGCCGGCCAGCAAGGCCACCAGCACGCCGGCGAAGAAACCGCCCAAGCTCATCGCCGGCAGGCTGAGACCGGCCATCATGAAACCCACCGCGGCGCCGGGCAGCACCGCGTGGCTCATTGCGTCGCCCATCAGGCTCATGCGCCGCATCACCAGGAACAGGCCGATGGGGCCGCTGCCCAAGGCCAGGGCCAGGCAGCCCACCAGCGCCCGGCGCATGAAGGCGAATTCGGCGAACGGCGCCACCAGTAAATCGTATAAGTGCAGCATCAGGCTTGCGCTCCATCCACTTCGCAGACCGCGGCCTGAGATTGCCAATGCGCGGCGGTGTCCACCGCGCGTTTCAGATTAGCGTCGCACAGCACCTCGGCGGTATCGCCCCAGGCCACCACTTCGCGCGCCAATAACAAGGTGTGCGGGAAATACGCGCGCACCTGCTCATAATCATGTAATACCGCCACCACGGTACGGCCTTCCTCGCGCCAATGGCGCACCAGCTCCAACAGATCGTAAGTGGTCTTGGCGTCCACCGCGTTGAACGGTTCGTCCAACAGGATCAGCCGCGCGTCCTGCACCAGGATGCGGGCGAACAGCACGCGCTGGAACTGGCCGCTGGACAGCGCCGAGATCGGCCTCAGCGCGAAGTCGGCCAGCCCCACCTGCTCCAAGGCCAGCAAGGCCTGGTCGCGGCCGCGGCGGCTGACGCCGCCGAACACGCCGGTGTCGTGCCACAGCCCGGTGCACACCAGATCCAGCACGCTGACCGGCAAGGAGCGGTCGATCTCCGATTGCTGCGGCAGATAGGCGATGTCCCGCCGCCGGAAGCCGCCCAGCTGCACCGAGCCGGAGTCCGGCTTCAACGCGCCTATCATGGCCTTGAGCAAGGTGCTCTTGCCGGCGCCGTTAGGGCCGAAGATGGCGGTGGCGTCGCCGGCGGCGAAACAACCGCTGACATGGTGCACCGCCGGATGGCGCTGATAGGAAACCGTCAGGTTCTGCAGACTGACGCTCATGCTGCCTCCCGCAAAGCCCAGATCACCAAGAACCAGAGCACCGCCAACGCGGCGCCGGCCAGGCCCAGCCGCTGCCAGGCCGACAGCGCCAGCAGGCTGAACGGCGCTTTGAAATTGTCCGGCGTCAGATGCCGGTGCGCGTGTGTGTGTTGATGTTTGGGCGTCATTCGAAGCACCTCCGCAAGGTGTTCTCGATCGCGGCGGCGTCGAAATCCTCGGCGATCAGTTCGAAGCGGCTGTCGCGTCTCCAGGACACCTGGGCCGCGCCCCACTGTCCGGCCGCCCAGTTCAGCCACACCCAGCTGTCCAGCACTTTGAACACGCCCTTGGCGCGCACCAGGCCCGGCACCAAGGCGGGCAGCTCATCGAAGAAACGGGTCAGCCGCTCGCCGTCGAAAGCCTGCTCCGGCTCGAAAGTCCAGCCCATGGAACGCCATTGCGCGGCGGCGTCGTCCGGCACCGCCGGCCGGTAACGCGGCTTGGGCGCGGCGGCGGCGTCCAGCCAGGCCGGATCCAGCTCGCCGTTGCGCACCTCGCCCACCAAGGACTTGGGCGGGAACAAGGCCGCCGCCTGCCGGCGGAAAGCCTCCATCGTCGGCACGTCGGCGGTGTCTATCTTGTTGGCCACCAGCACGTCGGCGATGGAAATCTGGTCGCGGTACAGCGGCTGGCGATGATAGTCCGGCTGAATGAACTGGCGCGGGTCCACCAGGGTGAGCACCGCGCCCACCTCCAGCGCCTCGCCCAAGGGCTTGGCGCGCAGCTCGTCGATGACGCCGGCCGCGTGCGCCAGGCCGCTGGCCTCGATCAGCAGACGGTCCGGGCGTTCGCGGCGCAGCAAGGTCGCCACCGTGGCGGTCATCTGCGGTCCGGCCACGCAGCACAGGCAGCCGCCGGCGATTTCCGCCACCGCCAGCTCGTCCTGGCTCAGCGCCGCGCCGTCGATGCCGACCTCGCCGAACTCGTTGACGATGATCGCCCACTTTTCATGCGCGGGACGACGATCGATCAAATGGCGCAACGCCGTGGTCTTGCCCACCCCGAGAAAGCCGGTGAACAAATTGACTATGGTTTTTTTCATGGATCAGGGAATTCTTGGATTCAGGCGCGGCAAGACTGGCAACGGCCAGTCAGCACCAGGTTTTGCGGACACAGGGAAAAAGCCACCGCTTGCGCGGCCTGGCGCAGCGCGCTCAAGGCCGGCGCGGCGTCGATCTCCTGCACCTGGCCGCAATCGCCGCAGACCAGGATCAGCCCTTCGTGCTGGCATTCGAAATGATCGCAGACGATGAAGCCGTTCAAGGCGTCCACCTTGTGCAGCAGACCGTGCTCCACCAGGAAATCCAGCGCGCGGTAGACGGTGGGCGGCGCGGCGGCGCCGCGCTCTTGCTGCAAATCCGCCAGAACCTGGTAAGCCTTGACCACCCCGCTGTAACGCAGCACCAGCTCCAGCACCTGACGGCGCAATGCGGTCAGTTTGCTGCCGCGCCGTTCGCAATGCCGCTCCGCCGCGGCCAGATAGGCTTGATGGTCCATGCAGGACACCCGCTTGTTTAATCAGGACGCAATGTTACTGTATAACATATCGAATTCACAAGGATTAATCATTCATCGGTTTATCATGGCCGTCGGTCGTGGTAGCTTTGTGCTCCAGAATGTCCATGATAGGCTTATGGCTTATCCCTCATCGCTCATATAAGGAAATAACATGAAAACACTGATGATGGCCGTGGTGGCCGCCGTATTCGCCGGGCAGGCTTTCGCCGCCGATCCCATCGCGCAGCGCCAGGATGTTTTCAAGCAATACAAGCCGGTTGTAGGCGGCATGGGCAAGATGGTGAAGGGTGAAACCCCTTACAACAAAGACGAGTTCGCCAAACTCGCCGGCGAACTGGAAGCCCTGTCCCAAAAACCGTGGCAGCACTTCCCGGCCGGCAGCACCGCCGGCAAGACCGACGCCAAGCCGGAAATCTGGAGCAAGCCCGCCGAATGGCAAAAAGCCATCGACAACCACAAGGCCGCCACCGCCAAACTGAAGCAAGTGGCCGCCGCCGGCGATCTGGGCGCGATCAAGGTGCAGTTCGGCGCCACCCAGAAAACCTGTAAGGCCTGTCACGACGCCTTCCGCAAGGACTGAGCCCCGTCGCGTCGCGCCCCCAGCAGCCCGCCCGCCAGCGGGCTGTTTGCTTGCCCACCCCCAGCCAGACCCCACCCCCGAAGACCCCGGAATGAAAAAACTGCTGACCGTATTGCTGTTGGGCGCCGTCGCGGCGCCGCTGGCGCTGGCCGACACGCCGGCCGAAACCCGCACCAAGTCCTTCAAGAAAATATTGCTGGCCTTCGAGCCCATGGGCGCGGTGGTGCGCGGCCGGGATCCGTACCGGAAGGACGCCTTCATCCGTCAGGCCGACGCCTTGCAACAGATCGCCGCCGAGCCCTTCAATCACTTCCCCGCCAACAGCATCAGCGGCAAGAGCCGCGCCAAACCGGAAATCTGGAGCCAGCCCGCCAAGTTTCAGGCCGACAAGGACGTGTTCCTGAAATCGGTCGCCGATCTGGGACAGAGCGCCCGCGGCGGCGAGCTCGCCGCCATCAAGAAAAGCTACGGCGCGGTGGCGCAAAGCTGCAAAGCCTGTCACGACGCTTTCCGCGGTCCGGAGAAATAAGCGACGCCCATGAAAAAAGGGCGGATGCCCGCCCTTTTCGCCCCGCTGACGCCGCGGTCCGCCGCTTACAAACGCGTCAACAGCACATAGACGCCGCCGCTGGACACCAGCAGGGCCACCAGCGCGATGATGGCGGGCGCGAACGCCAAACGCGGCACATCGCCGGCGATGGCCTTGTTGCCGGTGATCATCGCCTTGACCAGATTGTTCTTCTTGAACACCCGGTAAGCGATGATGGCCAGCAAGTGCAGGCCGACCAGGCCCAGAATCACATTGAAAAAGCTCTTGTGAAACGAGGTCGCGGCTTCAGCCATGTCGCCGCTCAGCAGCTTGGCCAGCGGGCCGTCGTACAGATAGCTGTCGACGTCGGCGGCGAACAGGCCGGTGCTCACCTGGGCCAGCAAGGCCAGCAACATCGCCAGCACCATCAAGCCGCCCAGCGGATTGTGACCCGGCTGCTCGTTCTCGCTCAGCTCGCCGCGCAGATAGCGGACAATGTTGCGCGGCCCCTTGATGAAGTTGCTGAAACGCGCGGTCTGGCTGCCGATCACGCCCCAGATCAAACGAAACAGCAACAGGCTGGCAAGACAGGAGCCGAACCAGATATGGTATTGCAGCCAATCGCCGCCCTGCTCGCCGCTATACCACATGCAGCCGAACAGAATCACCAGCGTCCAGTGAAACAAGCGAGTGGGAACATCCCACACTTTTACCATTTGCGTCATTGCGCTTTCACTCCTTGAATCCAAAACTCGCCCGCTCAGGCGCACCCGAATTAATGCATTGCAACATGATGATACCGTGCCGGCGGGACAAACCCTAAGCCAAATGGGGTTTTGTCCGGATTCTACCGACAAAAAGGGGGCAAAAACCACCGGTTTTCGGTTAATATCCTTGATTGGGCTCGCCTGGCGAGTCCGGCTACGCCGCCCGCCAACGGGCGGCCTAACTTTTTGCGGCGGCGCGTTCATTCCGCCATTGCCGCGCATCACCCTGTTGTTGGAGACCCGATAAATGAACCATGCCCCCCTGATTCAGGATCTGCAGGCCCGCGGCCTGATTGCGCAAACCACGGACGCCGTTGCGCTGGAAGAACTTCTGAGCAAGGAGCAGGTAACCCTTTATTGCGGCTTCGATCCCACCGCCGACAGCCTGCACCTGGGCCACCTGGTGCCGGTGCTGATGCTGCGTCGCTTCCAGCAGGCCGGCCATCGCCCGGTGGCGCTGGTGGGCGGCGCCACCGGCATGATAGGCGATCCCAGCTTCAAGGCCGCCGAGCGCAAGCTGAACACCCCGGACGTGATCCAGAGCTGGGTGGAGAAGATCCGCGGCCAAGTCGAACCCTTCCTCAGCTTCGAAGGCGACAACGCCGCGCTGATGGCCAATAACTACGACTGGTTCGGCCAAATGAACACGCTGGATTTCCTGCGCGACATCGGCAAGCATTTCTCGGTCAACGCGATGATCAAGAAGGAATCGGTGCAGCAGCGCCTCAACCGCGAAGACCAGGGCATTTCCTTCACCGAGTTCTCCTACAGCCTGTTGCAAGGCTATGACTTCTCCGAGCTGAACCGTCGCTTCGGCTGCAAGCTGCAGATCGGCGGCTCCGACCAGTGGGGCAACATCACCGCCGGCATCGACCTCACCCGCCGCCTGCAACAGCAACAGGTCTTCGGCTTGACCGTGCCCCTGGTGACCAAGTCCGACGGCACCAAGTTCGGCAAGACCGAATCCGGCGCCATCTGGCTGGACGCCAAGAAGACCTCGCCTTACGCCTTCTATCAGTTCTGGCTGGGCACCGCCGACGCCGACGTGTACAAATTCCTGCGCTACTTCACCTTCCTGTCGCTGGAAGAAATCGCTGCGCTCGAGGCCGCCGACCAGGCGCGCGACGGCAAGCCGGAAGCCCAGCGCATCCTGGGCGAGCAGATGACAACCATGGTGCACGGCGCGGCCGCCCTGGAGGCGGCGCAGCGCATCACCCAAAGCCTGTTCAACAACGATCTGAGCAGCCTCACCGCCGACGACTTCGCCCAACTGGCGCAAGACGGCCTGCCCAGCATCCAGCTGGAACGCGACGCCGACAGCCTGATCGACGCGCTGGCCGCCGGCGGCCTGGCCAAATCCAAGAGCGAGGCGCGCACCTTCATCCAGAGCGGCGCGGTCAGCGTCAACGGCGACAAGGCCGACAGCCTGGAGCAGCGCTTCGGCGACGCCGAACGCCTGTTTGGCCGCTACACCCTACTCAAGCGCGGCAAGAAGAATTACGCGCTGGTGGAATGGCGCTGAGCGCAACGCGCGCATAAGACCAAGCGGCCGTCACGGCCGCTTTTTTATCGCCCTCGCCTCACTTTCCCACTTCAAAAGCCTCCCCGATCGCGAAAAAAGCGCCGCCGGCGATATAGTGCAAGCTGCGCTTGGCCTCGTCGTCGAAACGCCAATGACCGTCGGCAAACACCTCCGCGTCGGCCTCCGCCGCCACCACTTCCCCGATGAAAAGATCATAGCGCTGCTGGTTCAGCGGCTCGCTGATCACCTTGCACTCCAGATAGGCGATGCAGCCGTCCACGCGCGGCGCGGCCACCTCTTGTGCCGGGATCCGGCTCAGGCCGCTATGCGCGAACTTGTCCACCTGCCTGCCGTCGGCGCCGCCGGCCCGCAACACCCCGGCGGCCTGGGCGCGGCAAGGCAGATTAAGCACAAACTCGCCCGAAGCCTCGATCAACTCCCGGGTATGGGTCGCCTTGTCGATGACCACCGCCACCTTGGGCGGATCGAAATCCAGCGGCATCGCCCAGGCCGCCGCCATCACATTGCTGCGCTCCCCGGCCGCGCTGGACACCAGCACCGTGGGGCCATGATTCAATAAACGATAGGATTTCGCCAGATCGACTGCGAGCAAACGGGACATAAGCAAACTCGAGAAAGCATGAAGCGGCTATTCTAGCCGGAGACTCGGAGGCCCCGCCGGCGCGAATAAAAAAAAGCCCGGCGCTCGCCGGGCGTACAGATTGCTAATTTCAACAAAGGAGAAGTCATCGAGATGACTATCCAGATATAGGACGCTTTATATTGCGTTGCAAGAAACCCGCAAAGCCTTATCAAAACAGGAACATCGGCCCGCTGCCTAACGGATTGCCCTTCCCTTCCAGGCCGATATACACCTTGCGGCCGTAAAAGAAGGGCAAGCCCCAGTCAAAGTAGCTGCTAAGAAAGCCGCTGGCCGGCCCGCCCACCGCAGGCAGAGCGGAGTAACCTTGCGACAACAGTGTTCCAGCATTGCCCAGATTGAAGCCCACCGCGCTGCTGTTGCCGCCACCGCTCAAGGTGGCGTTGAGATTCACGGTGCCGCCGGGGCAGAACCAGGTGCTGCTGCCCACCACGCAGGTGGCGATCGTGGCATCGGCGAAAAAAAGCCCATTGGAACCGCTATCCAGAAAGCTGCTGTAGTTGAGCGATTTATAGCTGGTCGTGATCGCATCCACGCCATTGCCGTCCAGCGTAGTGGGAAAAGCCTTGGCCGAACCCAAAGCGTTGTTGCTCTGCGTGCCCACACCGAAGTACAGCGTTCCGGCGGCGCTGGGCGCGCCGCTGATCGCCACCGCCGGCAATTGCAGCATCACCCCGTTATTGTCGCCGGCGAAGGCCGCCACGGGATTGGACACTTGCAAGGCCGCGGCCGCCGGCGCCTGCTGGCAGGTCAAGGCGGTGGGGCAGGTGTAGTAAAAGCCGTTATTGCTAAAGTTGACGCAGTTGCTGCCGCAATCCTGCTGCCGCAGGCCGACGCCCAGAATGCCGTTGGCCCCCAGGACCGACACGCTGCCCAAATTACTCCCCGTCCCGCTGCACGCGCCCGGGATGAAGCCGTAGGCCGGGTCGCTGATGATCTGGATGGGCAGGGAGGACGCCGTCTTGCCCGCCATTTTGACATCTGCGTAGCGGACGCTGCCCCAGGTGAAGCCGCTGGCGAACTGCATGCACTCCGCCAGTTGCCGGCTATTCGACGTCACGCCGGGCAGGCTGCCCAGCGTCGATCCGCTCACGGCGCTGGCCAACAGGCGCAAACCGCTGGAGCCGGTATCCACCAGCACCCGGCTGATCGTCTGGCATTGGCTGCCGCCCGGCGCGCACACCGTCACCGACACATAGGGCATATTGATCTGATAAACATTGGCCACCGGCCCGCTGTCTACCGTCAGCGTCACCGAATTGGCCGTCGATCCACCATTGTCCGGCGGCGCGACGCTGCCGACCCCGCCGCCCCCTCCTCCGCACGCCGTCAACAACAAGGCGCAGCTCAACACCAGCCCAAAGATAGCCTGTTTCATCTCGTCCCCGCCCTGATTATTTGAGTTGATCGATGTCGAGGCCCGCCGGCACCAGCGCGGGCACGTAGGCCAGGCCGAAGAAAGCGCGCGCGCGCCCGGCGGAGATCACCGTCAGCCCAGGCCCTCGGCCTTCCAAGCGATTCAGGCCGGCCTGATTGGACTGCTGCGAGGAAACATAACTGGGAAAGTAATCGCCAAGCAGCTGCCTCATATCCGGCAGCGACGCGCCCTGCCACGCCACCGCGAACACAACGCCGTCCGTCTGCCGGACGAATTCGCGGATGAGGCGGCCGGCCTCGTCCCGGCTCTGCGCCACGGAATAGACCGCGGGCGGCGCGGCCTTCAAAGCCAGCGCTTGCGGAGCAGCGGCCGCGCGGCCCGCCGGCAAGGGCTGCCCCAAGGTGGCCAAGGCAGGACTGGAGAACAGGCTGAAGCTGAGGCAGAGCAGCAAGGCGCGCCTCGTCAGAAAAGACGTCTGCATGAATACCCCCGTCGAATGGAAACGACCGCCGCCCCGGATGCTTTGCCCGGGACTTCTGAATATGCGCGGCGTCGACGCCGCCATCAAAATATAGCACCTCAGCATGAAACGGCTGCCCGATCGAACGGAAGGGAAGAAACGTAGGCCATAAAAAAAGGGGGCGAAAGCCCCCAGCGTCCTCAAAATTCGACCAGCTGCCCGCCAGTCAAATCCTGGATTTCTCCATCAATACGCCAGCGAATCGTCATGCCGGGTCGTCACCAGCTTGCCCGCGCCCAAGGACAGCATCAGCAGGGCGACGCGTTCATGGACGATCACGGTATGGGTATTGCCGGAAAACTGCATGTAACGCCGCAAGTCCTCGCGCACTTTGCGCGAGCCGGTCACATCGATGATGATGTCAATGCTGCTGCCCTGCTCGGCCAGCTCGATGAAATTATCGGTGACGGAAATGCCGCGCTGCTGGGCCAGCAAAATGCCCGGCGAATCCAGATTCAAGTCCGCCACCCCCACCATCCCGACGAAGGGCGCGTCCAACAGCTGCCGCAACAGCGGCGTTCCGGTTTCACCCGCGCCTATCATGCCTACTTTGATCTGTTCCATGCGGCCACCTGAATATGACTATCAAATAAACACCGCACTGTAACAGCTTTAGCCCGGGTCGCTATTTGAGCCAAATCAAGCGGAGCTGCGGGAAGGCCTCACAATGCAGCAGGCCCGGACATCGCCGGGCCTGCGAGCGTAAAGCCTAGAAGGGGTTCAATGCAGATTTTGCTGCGACAAAAAGCGTAGATAGCCAACGCCCTCCAACCAAAAACCGCCATCGGCCAACGGCGTCGCCTCCTCCAGATCCGCCACGGTCAACACCAACTCCTGACCATCCAGATTGGCCTCCAGCACCACATCGTCGTCATCGGAAAACTCTTCGGAAGCCGTATGGAAATCCGGCTTCACGAACTGATTGTTAACCTGAATATAGTCGGACTCATTCAGCAGACGCAGGATGTTCATGGCGACCTCCTAATGATGCGGTGAGAGACAAGGTCCAACAAGACAGCAAAGGCGGCGCCGGTTCCAAGCGTCGCGAGCGCTCCCCGCAACGACTCAACGCCTACAACCAGCCTCGCTCGGCAAAGGATTCCGCCCGCGCGCCGGTCACGACGAAGTGATCCAGCAACCTTATATCGACCAACTGCAGCGCAGCTTTTAATGTATTGGTTAGAGAATGATCGGCGGCGGATGGTTCGCACACGCCGGATGGATGGTTATGGGCAATGATCACCCCCGCCGCGTTGTTGGCCAGGGCCCGCCGCACCAGTTCGCGCGGATAGACCCGGGTTTCGGTCAGGGTGCCTCGAAACAACTCTTCTACCGCTATCACTCGATTCTGCACGGTCAAAAACACGGCGACGAACACTTCCACGTCCTTGCCCGCAATCGCCAGTCTCAGAAAATCGCGCACCTGCCCCGGATCGCGCAAAGCGTCCGTCAGACTCATATTCTCCGCCAAGGCCCGCTGCGCCAACTCCTTGCAGGCCATCAGCTGCGCGTATTTGGCGGCGCCCAGGCCCCTGCGCGCCCGGAACTCTTCAAAACTGGCGTTGAGCAAGCCGGACAACGAACCGAAGTCCAGCATCAACTGCCTAGCCATCTCCACCGCGCTCAAGCCTTGCATGCCGGTGCGCAGAAAGATGGCGAGCAATTCGGAGTCAGACAACGCCGCCGCTCCCTGGGCCAACAGCTTTTCACGGGGACGCTCGGCCTCCGGCCAATGGGCGATAGACATCTGCACGCTCCTCCTCTGGCTATAGCACTGTTTTCAAGGTCAGACCAAACGCGATGAGGCATGGCTCACCATATCATCGAAGCAATATGCCCGCCAGCGCGCCCAGTCCGTGGAAATCCGCTAAAATTGGACATTTACCGCCTGTTGCGACAAGTCCATGACAAGCAAGAAAATTCTGCTAGGCATTACCGGCGGCGTCGCCGCCTACAAGGCGGCGGAGTTGACCCGCCTTCTCGTCAAAGCCGGCCACAGCGTGGAAGTGGTGATGACGGAAGCGGCCACGCGCTTCGTGACTCCCGCCACCTTCCAGGCCTTGTCCGGCCATGCGGTGTACACCGATCTGTGGGACGAGCGCCCCAGCAACGCAATGGCCCATATCGACCTGTCGCGCCGCGCCGATGTTTTCCTGATCGCGCCGGCCACCGCCAACACGCTGTTCAAGCTGGCCCACGGCGCCTGCGACGATCTGCTGTCCACGCTGGCCGCCGCCCGCGCCTGTCCGCTGATCGTGGCGCCGGCGATGAACCGGCAGATGTGGGACAATCCGCCCAACCAGCGCAATGTGGCGCAGCTGCGCGCCGACGGCGTCGCCGTCTTCGGGCCGGCCAACGGCGCCCAAGCCTGCGGCGAAACCGGCGAGGGCCGCATGCTGGAGCCGGAGGAGATCGCAGAGCTGCTGGAAGGGTTTTTCCGGGCCAAGGTGCTGGCCGGCAAGAAGGTGCTACTCACCGCCGGCCCCAGTTACGAGGCCATAGACGCCGTGCGCGGCATCACCAATATCAGCTCGGGCAAGATGGGCTACGCGCTGGCGCGCGCCTGCCGCGACGCCGGCGCCGAAGTCACGCTGATCTCCGGCCCCACCGGCATGGAGGCCCCGCTGGGCATGCGCCGCATCGACGCGGCCAGCGCCCGGCAAATGCACGACGCGGTGATGACCGAGGTGGGACGCAGCGATATTTTCATTTCCGTCGCGGCGGTGGCCGATTACCGGGTCAAGAACCCGTCCGTCCACAAGATCAAGAAAGGCGCGGCGCCGCCCAGCCTGGAACTGGAGGAAAACCCGGACATTCTCGCCGCCGTCGCCTCCTTGCCCGCCGCTCCGTTCTGCGTCGGCTTCGCGGCGGAAAGTCAGAACCTGCTGGAGTTCGCCGAAGCCAAACGCCTGCGCAAAAAGCTGCCGCTGCTGGTGGCCAACCTGGCGCAGCAAGCCATGGGCGCCGACGACAATCAGGTGGTGCTGCTGGACCAGAACGGCCCCCACCCCTTGCCCGGCATGCCCAAGCCGGACGTGGCCAAGGCCATTGTCGAACATCTGGCCCAGCTGTTGCCGCACAAGCAATAAGCCATCAACACCGCGGCTGCCCCGCGCAGCCGACAAGAAAGGACTCTCATGAAAAAACCCGTCATCGACGTCAAGATCTTGGATCCGCGTCTGAAGCAGAATCTGCCCAACTATGCGACGCCGGGCTCCGCCGGGCTCGACCTGCGCGCCGCCATCGAGCAGGACATCACCATCGCTCCGGGCGAAACCCAGTTGATCCCCACCGGCATGGCCATCCATATCGCCAACCCCAACCTGGCCGCCATGCTGCTGCCGCGCTCCGGCCTGGGTCACAAGCACGGCATCGTGCTGGGCAATCTGGTGGGCCTGATCGACTCCGACTACCAGGGGCAGTTGTTCGTATCGGTCTGGAACCGCGGACACGAGCCGTTCCGGCTGACGCCGCTGGAACGCATCGCGCAGATGATCATCGTGCCCATCGTCCAGGTGGGCTTCAATATCGTCGACGACTTCGACAGCTCGGAACGCGGCGACGGCGGCTTCGGCAGCACCGGACGCAACTGAGGCCGGCCGCCGCGCGATTGCCTATACTCACACCGTAGCGCAGCCGTCCACGCACGGCCGGCTTGCGCCGCGCACGCGACCACCGCCCTCAATCGCCGGCAAAGGATGTCCAGGCATGACGCAAGCCCCTCAAGAGGACGACAGCAAGCGGATTCTCGACAATCTGGTCGAACTCACCTCCCAGCGCGAACAGGACATGCTGGAAAGCAGCCTGGCCTCCACCTTGGTCGAGGTGATGCGGGTGGACAAGGTGGAGTTGTTCGCCTGTCGCTGGGTCAACGGCGTGCCCTACACCCGCCGGCGCCTGAGCGCCTCCTCCGTGGACGGCAAGACCCAGATTACGGAAACCGCCAACGACAGTTGGCTGCCGCCGCCCATCTTCCTTTACGACCTGCTCAACTCGCTGGACAGAGACGAGGGCATTTTCCGCATTCCCCACGGCCTATGCCTGCCCTTGCGTTGCATGGGCAGCATCGTGTCCCTGCTGGTCATCCACGTGACGGCGGAGCAAAAGGTCAACAAGGCCATGCTGAAAGCCATGGCCAGGATTCACGAAAACTTCCTGCGCCTGCTGTTCGAGGCGGACCGCGACATGCTCACCGCGCTGAACAATCGCCGTAAATTCGATTTGCGCCTGTTCAACCTGATGGCGGCGCAATTGCAATCCCCCGGCGAAAACCACGCCTGCACCTTGGCGCTGCTGGACGTCGACCATTTCAAGCAAGTCAACGACCAGTTCGGCCACATGGTGGGCGACGAGGTGCTGCTCTTGCTGGCCCAGCTGATGCAACAGTCGTTTCGCGAAGACGACAGCTTGTTCCGCTACGGCGGCGAGGAGTTCGCCATCATCTTCCAGGGCTTGCCTCCAAACGAAGCCGCGGTGGCGCTGGAGCGCTTCCGCCAGCGCGTCGAGCAATACTCGTTTCCCCAGGTGGGCCGCCTGACCGTCAGCCTGGGCTTCACCCGCATCCTGCCGCAGCTCTTGCCGGGCCAGCTGGTGGAACAGGCGGACCGGGCGCTGTATTACGCCAAAACGCATGGCCGCAACCTGGTATGCGGTTACGAAGAGCTGGTCGCCGGCGGCCAACTCGACAATGCGCAACGCTTTGGCGAGATCGATCTGTTCTAAGCGCCCGTTCAAAGCAGGCAAGCGGAACCCGCTCAAACCGTCCAAGCCTTTCGAAGTCGGTTTCAGCGCCCTTCGTCCTCCATCCTGCCGACGCGCGGCCCATCGTAAACAGATTCCAAATTTGCCCTGCCCCGCGTCCCAAGCAGGCCCTCCGGACGCAAAAAAAACCGGCTCCTAAGAGCCGGTTTTCAATTGACGCGATCCCTAGCGGGCGATCAGGCCAGCAGGTGGTTGCTCAGTTCGCGCATGCCGGCCGACAGCATGGCCAGATCCAACACGCTGAACGACTGCAGCTCGGCGAACATCTGCGCGCACACCTCCACTTCGTGATGGCGCTTCTCCATCCACTGCTGCGCAAACGCTTCCGCGCTGGCGGCGTCCTGCAAGGCCTGCCCCGCCAGATTGCGATGCACGCGGTATAGGTCGTCGCGCAGCGCGGAGCGCGCCAGCGACTGCCAGCGGTTGTCGCGCGGCAGGCTGGTGATCGCGTCGCGCAGCCAATCCAGCTGCATCGCGTGGCCCAACTGGTAGTAGTTCTTGGCCAGCTGCTCCAGCGGCAATGTGCTGCCTTCGCTGATTTCGATGATGTCCATCAACGGCACGGCGAACTCCAGACGCGCCAGCACCTGCGCCAGCGGCTGCGGCATGCCCGGCTGGCTCAGGCGCGCTTCCAGCGCCTCCACTGCCGGGTAGCTGCCGGAAGCGATCAGCTGAGGCAGTTGCGCCAACAGCGCTTTCACCTTGGCGGCATACTGCTCGATCACGGCGTTCACCGAGGAGAACGGACGCTTGTTGCGCAGCACCCAACGCGTCACACGCTCCACCAGCGTGCGCACCAGCACCATCATTTCCACCTGATGATCCGCCGACACCTTGTTGTCCAGCGCTTCGATCTCGCTCCACAGGCGCTCGGCGTCGAACACGCGGCTGGCAATCCACCAGGCGCGGGCGATGTCGCCGGCGGAGAACGGAGACTCTTCCTGCATGCGGAACACGAAGGTGGTGCCCATGCGGTTGATGATCTGGTTGGCCAACTGGTTGGCGATGATCTCCCGCTTCAGCTGATGCTGCTGCATCTGCGCGCCAAAGCGCTGCTGCAGCGGTTTCGGGAAGTAATGGGTCAGGATGGACAGGAAGTCCGCGTCGTCCGGCACATCGGTCGCCAGAATCGCCTGATCCAGCGAAATCTTGCTGTAGGACAGCAGCACCGCGATTTCCGGCACGGTCAGACCCTGACGCGCCAGGCGGCGCTCATTGATCTGGGTTTCGGACGGCAGGTACTCGATTTCGCGGTTCAGTTCGCCGGTTTTCTCCATGTGCGCGATCATGCGCGCATGGGTGGTCAGCATCGCGGCGGCCTCCTGGCGTTTGATCGCCAGGATCTGGGTCTGCTGGATATTGTTGCGCAACACCAGCTGCGCCACCTCGTCGGTCATTTCCGCCAGCAGTTGATTGCGCTGCTTCAAGGTCATGTCACCGGCCTGCATTACACCGCCCAGCAGAATCTTGATGTTGACCTCGTGGTCGGAGCAGTCCACGCCGGCGGAGTTGTCGATGGCGTCGGTGGCAATGCGGCCGCCGTTCAGCGCGAACTCGACGCGCCCCAGCTGAGTGCACGTCAGGTTGCCGCCTTCGGCCACCACCCGGGCTTGCAAATCGCGGCCGTCGACGCGCACCGGATCGTTGGCGCGGTCGCGCGCGTCGGCGTGGCTTTGGCTGGACGCCTTGACGTAGGTGCCGATGCCGCCGTTGTACAGCAGGTCGATCTTGGCCTTGAGGATCTCGTGGATCAGCTCGTTCGGCGCCATGCTGTCCTTGTCGGTTTCCAACCAGGCCTTCACTTCCGGCGACAGCGGGATGGACTTGGCCGAGCGTTCGAAGATGCCGCCGCCCTTGGAGATCAGCTCGCGCTTGTAATCGGTCCAGCTGGAACGCGGCAGTTTGAACAGACGCGCGCGCTCGGCGTAACTCTTGGCCGCGTCCGGCGTCGGATCCAGGAAGATGTGCAGGTGATTGAACGCCGCTTTCAGGCAGATGTGCTCGGACAGCAGCATGCCGTTGCCGAACACGTCGCCGGCCATATCGCCGATGCCGATCACGCTGAAATCCTGCTCCTGGGTGTTGACGCCCAGGTGGCGGAAATGGCGCTTGACCGATTCCCAAGCGCCGCGGGCGGTAATGCCCATGCCCTTGTGGTCGTAACCCGCGGAACCGCCGGAGGCGAAGGCGTCGCCCAGCCAGAAGCTGTAATCGGCGGAAATGCCGTTGGCGATGTCGGAGAAAGTGGCCGTGCCCTTGTCGGCCGCCACCACCAGGTACGGATCGTCCGGATCCAGGCGGCGCACATCCGCCGGCGGCACGATCTGACCGTTCACCAGATTGTCGGTGACGTCCAGCAGCGCGGAGATGAAGATCTTGTAGCAGGCGACGCCTTCCGCCAGGAACGCCTCGCGGTCGCTAGGCGCCGGCAGTTGCTTGCCGACGAAGCCGCCTTTGGAGCCCATGGGCACGATCACCGAGTTCTTCACCATCTGCGCCTTCACCAGGCCCAGCACTTCGGTGCGGAAATCTTCCATGCGATCGGACCAGCGCAAGCCGCCGCGCGCCACTTTAGAGCCGCGCAGATGCACGCCCTCCACACGCGGGCTGTATACCCAGATTTCGAACATCGGGCGCGGCTGCGGCAGGAAGGGAACCAGATTGGATTCCAGCTTGAACGAGATATAGGACTTGAACTCGCCGTCGGCGCCCTTCTGCCAGAAGTTGGTGCGGCGGGTGGCCAGGATCACCGACAGGAAACCGTTCAGAATGCGGTCTTCGTCCAGATTGGCCACGCCGTCCAGCTGCTCGCGCAGCTTGGCCAGCAAGGCGTCGGCGCGCGCGTCGTCGGCATGCGCCGGGTCCAGACGCACGGCGAACAGTTCAACCAGCAAGCGGGTGATGGCCGGGTAATTGGCCACGCACTGCTCGATGTAAGCCTGGCTGAAGGTCAGGCCGCCCTGGCGCAGGTACTTGGCCAAGGCGCGCACCAGCGAAATTTCACGCCAGTCCAACCCGGCCACCAGCGCCAGGCGGTTGAAGCCGTCGTTCTCGCAACGTTTGGCGAACACCTGGGTCAGCAGCTCCTGGAAGTCCTGCTGCACTTCTTCGCTGGCGATCTGCTCTTCCGCGGAGCCCACGTCCAGGCCGAAGTCACTGATCCACACCTGACGGCCGTCCGCGCGCTGCACGCAGTACGGATGCTCGTCGCGGACCTTGACGCCCATGTTTTCCAAAATCGGCAGGCTGGCGGACAGGCCCAACGCCTCGCCTTCGCGGAACAGCTTCAGATTGAAGGCCGATGCGCCGCGATGGAAGGGCCGGTACAACTTCATCGCCAGCGGGGATTCGGCGTTGACCGATTCGATATGCTGGATGTCCAGCACCGCGTTGCGCACCGCGAACTCTTCGCGGTAAGCCACCGGGAAAGCGCCCTTGTAACGGTTGAACAGCGCATTGCCCAGTTCTTCGCCGTGTGTTTCCACCAGCA
Organism: Chromobacterium sp. Beijing; assembly: GCF_021496765.1. Lineage (NCBI taxonomy): Bacteria > Pseudomonadati > Pseudomonadota > Betaproteobacteria > Neisseriales > Chromobacteriaceae > Chromobacterium > Chromobacterium sp. Beijing. Next base: position 230,032 of record NZ_CP053750.1, on the reverse strand, counting down.
GTTGATGCAGCTCTTCCACCCAGCCGCGCACCAGGCGGGCGATTTCGGCCTCAATGTCGGCCTCGTGGAATTCCGGCAATTTGGCGGCGTTGGTGCGGATGATGTAATGCACGCGTGCCAGCGAGCCGTCGCTGATCTGCACGCTGAACTCGGCGCTGGTGCCGTTGAAGGCGTTCATCAACACCTTCTCTATCTTCAGGCGCACTTCGGTGTTGAAGCTGTCGCGCGGCACGTAGACCAGGCAGCTGACGTAGCGGTGGTAGCGGTCTTTGCGCACGAACAGGCGCACGCGCGGGCGTTCCTGCAGGCTGACGATGCCCTCGGAGATCGGTCCCAACACCTCGGCCGGGATTTCGAACAGTTCGTCGCGCGGATAGGCCTCCAGCACAAAGCTCAAGGTCTTGGATTTATAGCTGTCGTCCACGTAGTCGCAGTTGCTGACCACGGTCGCCACTTTCTGGCGCAGGATGGGCACGTCCTTGGGGGAGTCCTGGTAGGCGCTGGCGGTGTACAGGCCCAGGAAGCGGCGCTCGCCTATCACTTCGCCCTTGTCGTTGAAACGCTTGATGCCGACAAAATCGATGTAGGCCGGGCGGTGAATGATGGAGCGGGTCTGCGATTTGTTCAGAATGATCAGTTGCGGCAGGTGAGCCAGTTCACGCAGCTCCTGCGGCAGCTGTTCGAAGCTGGCGGAGTATTCCTTGTCGCCCTGGTCCTTCAAGATGCCCAGACCGGAGGTTTTGACGATCTTCAGGCTGTCCTTGCCGTTGCGGCGCACCAGGTCGTAATCGCAATACCCCATGAACAGGAAGTTGCGCTTGGACATCCAGGCCAGGAAGTCCACCGCCTCCTTGGCTTCCGCCGCGCGTTTGCCCTTGACCAGAGACAGGTCCTTGCTGATGTCGGCCAACACTTCGCGCATCTTGGGCTCGTCGCTCACCACCAGGCGGATGTCTACGATCACGCGGTTCAAATCCGCTTCCAGCTGCTTCAACACCGCCGGATCGGTGACTCGGTCAATCTGCACGTGGATGAAGGACTCCAGCGGCAGGCTGCGGTCCTCGGTGCGCTTGACCGCCTGGATCGCACCGTTCTTGTCGCGGCCCACCGACAGTACCGGGTGCACCAGCAGGTGCAGGTTCAGGCTATGGCGCGACAGCAGCATGGTGATGGAGTCGATCAGGAACGGCATATCGTCGTTGACCACTTCAATCACGGTATGGGTGCTTTGCCAACCGTCGCGCTCGAAATCCGGGTTGTAAATGCGCGCCTTGTGCTGACCGGCCGCGCGCTTGGCGCCGAACGCGTAATGCGCCGACGCGGCGCCGAACAAATCCAGCGACGAAAACTGTCTAAGGTCGGCATGCTCGGCTTCCTCGAAGTAGATCGGGAAGAAGGGTTCGAGCTGGTGTTTCTCCTTTTCGGAAAGCTTGGTCTCTGCTACAGCCTGAATATCGGCGATCAGGCTCGCGAGTTCGGTCTTATTGGTAAGCGACATGTTGCTTCTCTTGTTGTGTGCACGGAGTGTGTCGAGGCATTGTAGATACCCCCTTCATGCCGGGATTTCCTTAATGCGACGTGGACGTACATTTTCATGGAAAAGCCTGTTCGCCCCCATCGAATGCCGCAGGGATAAATCGTGGCGAACGCCACTTTTAGCCTTATAGCAATGCGACGGCGGCTTACAAGTTTCTCTCCCAGCCCCACATTGTACACAAGTCCAAAAAATAAATATAAGTCATTGATTTTTCATGCATTTCACATGGAGCAAGAATATCGGTTAAAATACGAACACTTGCTCACACCGATTGCCAGACAATGGCCCCATCTTGCGCACGGCGGATAACCGTTGCAAGCTGCGGCCAACTACTGGCAAAAGTAGAAAAAACTACAATGGTTCCGGCTTGGGCGAGACACCGTGAGCAGCCTCGTTCCAAGCGCCGGGTTTACAAGCTTGGGTTTGCGTTCGTCGCAACGACGCGAACACCCGATAGAGAAGTAGAAATCCACGCCATGAAAAAAGTCCTGATCGCCTCCGCAGCGGCAGCTCTGCTGTCCGGTTTTTCCGTCCAAGCAGAGACTCTGCGTTTTGGGGTTGACCTCAATTACCCGCCGTTCTCCAAACAAGGCGCCGATGGCAAGCCGCAAGGCTTCGACATCGACATGGCCAATGCCCTTTGCGCCGCCATGAAAGTCAGCTGTCAAATCGTTCCGCAAGACTGGGACGGCCTGATTCCCGCCCTCAACGCCAACAAGTTCGACGCCATCCTGTCCTCGATGCAAATCACCGAGGAGCGCAAGAAAGCCGTCGACTTCAGCCGCAAGTACTACAACATCGCCAGCCGCATTGTCGCCAAATCCGGCACCGCCGTTGACCAGAACAGCTTCAAGGGCAAGAAGATCGGCGTGCTGCGCGCCTCCACTCAGGAAAAGTTCGCCAAGGACTACTGGGGCAAATCCGGCGCCACCATCGTGCCGTACGCCAAGTCGCCCGAGTCCTTCCTGGACCTGAAGTCCGGCCGTGTTGACGCCGTCTTCGTCGATGGCGCCGTCGGCGATCAAGAGTTCCTGAAAACCGCCAACGGCAAGGGCTACGCCTTTGTCGGCCCGAACTACGCCGACGTCAAATACTTCGGCCTGGGCGCGGGCATCGCCGTCAAGAAAGGCAATAAGGCGCTGGCCGAACGCCTGAACAAGGCGATTGATCAGGTGCGCAAGGACGGCAGCTACAAGAAAGTCCAAGACAAGTACTTCAGCTTCGACGTCTACGGCGGCTAAACCCCTCGTAATCGCATCCGTCCCGGCCAAGCGCCCCAGGCGCTGGGCGGCTTGCTGCCGCCCGCACCGCGCGCCTCGCCGGGACTTTTTTGTTCGGCCGTTCCCCCAGCGGCCGAGCAAGGACCGGCCTTGCGCGCAAGGCTGATGAATGAGGCAGTAACACCATGTTTTTGCAAGGTTACCTTCCCAGCATATTGCAAGGAGCAGTGCTCACATTGCAGCTGGCCGGCTCAGCACTGCTCGTATCCATCGTGCTGGGCCTGATTGGCGCGCTGTTCAAATCCGCTCACTCCAAACCGCTGGTCTGGCTGGCGGAACTCTATTCCACCGTGGTCCGAGGCGTACCCGATTTGGTCTGGATGTTTCTGCTGTTCTTCGGCGTCCAGATGATGATCAACGACCTCTGCGGCCGCATGGGCTGGGAAAGTCCCAATATCGATCCCTTCGTCGCCGGCGTGCTGACCCTGGGCTTCATCTTCGGCGCTTATATGACGGAAACCTTCCGCGGCGCGATGATGGCGGTGCCCAAAGGACAGATGGAGGCCGGCATGGCCTACGGCATGACGCCGCTGCGCGTGTTCTTCCGCATCACCGTTCCGCAGATGATTCGCTTCGCCCTGCCCAGTTTCTCCAATAACTGGCTGGTGCTGGTCAAATCCACCGCCCTGGTTTCTGTCATCGGCCTGAACGACGTGATGTATCGCGCCGACGCGGCCAAATCCACCACCCAGGAACCCTTCACCGTCTATCTGATCGTGGGCCTGCTGTTCCTGGCGATCACCGGGGTGTCCAATCTGCTGTTGGGCAAACTGGAAAAACGCTATTCGCTGGGCGTCAAGGAGAGCGGACTGTGATCGACTTCCAACTGATTCTGGACAAACTGCCCGCCTTCTTCGGCGGCGGAGACGGCAACGCCGTCATGAGCAGCCGCGACGGCTTGGTGATGACGCTGGAACTGCTGTTCATCTCCCTTATTCTGGGCATGGCGATGGCCGTCCCGATGGCGCTGATGCAAGTCTCCAAAAACCGGCTGGCCTCCGGCGCGGTCCGCGTTTACGGCTATGTCTTCCGCGGCACGCCGCTCTTGGTCCAGCTGTTCATCATTTATTACGGTCTGGCCCAGTTTGGCTGGATCCGCGACAGCTGGGCCTGGCACTACCTGCAGGAAGCCTATTTCTGCGCCATCCTCGCCTTCACCCTGAACACGGCGGCCTACACCACCGAAATCATCGCCGGCCAGATCCGCAACACCCACTGGGGCGAGATCGAAGCCGCCCAGGCCATGGGCATGAGCAAATGGCTGATGATGCGCCGCATTGTGCTGCCCTCGGCGCTGCGCCGCGCTTTGCCCGCCTACAGCAATGAAGTCATCATGATGCTGCAAAGCACCGCCATCGCCGGCCTGGTCACTCTGGCGGACATTACCGGCGTGGCTCGCCGCATCTACGCGGACAGTTACATGGCTTTCGAGCCCTTCCTCACCGCAGGCGCCATTTACCTTGCGCTCACCTTCCTGCTGGTCTGGTTGATGAAGCAGGCGGAAAAACGCTGGCTGGCCTATTTGGCGCCACGCAAGCACTAATGCGGATAGCGATACAGGAACACCATCATGCACACCCCCACCGATAAGAATCTGAAGCTGCAAGTCAGCGATCTGCATAAGAGCTACGGCTCGCACGAAGTGCTGAAGGGCGTGTCGCTGACCGCTCACGCCGGCGACGTCATCAGCATTATCGGCTCCTCCGGCTCAGGCAAAAGCACCTTTCTGCGCTGCATCAACATGCTGGAGCAGCCCAATAGCGGCCGCATTCTCGCCGCCGGCGAAGAACTCAAGCTGGTATCCGATCGCAAGACCGGCGCGCTCAAGGCCGCCGACGCCAATCAGCTGGCGCGCATCCGAACCAAGCTGGCCATGGTGTTCCAGCACTTCAATCTATGGGCGCACATGACGGTGCTGGAAAACATCGTCGAAGCGCCCATTCACGTGCTGGGGCTCAGCCGGGACGAAGCCTGCGCCCGCGCCCGCAAATACCTGGACAAGGTCGGCCTGCGCGGCGTCGAAGACAAGTATCCGGCCCATATGTCCGGCGGCCAGCAGCAGCGGGTCGCCATCGCCCGCGCGCTGGCGATGGAACCGGAAGTGATGCTGTTCGACGAGCCCACCTCGGCGCTGGACCCGGAACTGGTCGGCGAAGTGCTGCGCGTGATGAAAGACTTGGCCGGCGAAGGCCGCACCATGGTGGTGGTCACCCACGAGATGGGCTTCGCCCGCGAAGTGTCCAATCACGTCATCTTCCTGCACCAGGGCCGGATAGAGGAGCAAGGTCACCCCAAGGAAGTGCTGATCCGCCCGCAAAGCGAGCGATTGGTACAATTCCTCTCCGGCAGCCTGAAATAAATCGTACAATAGGAAAATGTCGCACACCATGCCAGCCTCATGCCCGGCATGGTGTGTTTTTGTAATCTCCACCCTTCGCCGCGAAAACCAATGGGTCAGCATCCGTCCCACCCCGCCAAGCCTCTGCGCTACGGCTTCCTGCTCTTGCCCCATGCCTCGATGGCGGATTACGCCATCGCCTCCGAGGTTCTGCTGCACGCCAATTGGCTGGCGGAGAAAAAACTCTACGAAACCCTGCTGCTTTCCCTGGACGGACAAGCGGTGCCGCTTTCCAACGGCACGCGGCTGGCGGTGGATCTGCCGCTGGACGGCGCCCCCAAGCTGGATTGCCTGCTGATCCTGGCCGACGACATCAATCCCGACTTCAGCCTGGACGTCCTGAGCAAGGGGCTCACCGCCTGCGGCCCGGATAAAATCCAACTGGGCGGCATCGGCTGCGGCAGCTATTGGCTGGCCCGCACCGGACACTTCAACGGCCTGCGCGCAACGATACACTGGCGCGAGATCAGCCGTTTCACCGAAGAGTTTCCGGACATCATCACCTCGTCCAATCTATTTGAAATCGACGGCAAACGCCTCAGCTGCGCAGGCGGAGCGGCCACTTTCGATTTCATGCTGACCCAGGTTGGCAATCAGCACGGCCACGAATTTGTCGCTCAGCTGTCGGAACTGTTCAGCATGGAACGCATCCGTCCCGGCAATGAACGCCAACGCATCCCCCTGGCCACCCGCATCGGCGGCAGCCAGCCCAAGTTGACGGAAGCGGTCAGCCTGATGGAGGCCAATATCGAAGAGCCGCTGAGCACCGACGACATCGCCTACTATGTCGGCGTCTCCCGACGCCAGCTGGAACGGCTGTTCAAGCAATACCTGAGCACGGTGCCGTCCAAATACTATCTGGAGTTGCGCCTGAGCCGAGCGCGCCAGCTATTGCAGCAAACCAGCAAATCCATCGTCCAGATCGGCCTGGCCTGCGGCTTCTCCAGCGGCCCCCATTTCTCCAGCACCTACCGCAACCATTTCGGCATCACCCCGCGCGAAGAACGCTCGCATCGCACGCAAACCGCGTCGCCGGCTCCGGCCCCCAAGAGCTAGCACCGTCAAACACCGGCGCCGCAACCGTCAGGCGAAGGCACCGGAGCACGCTCCGGCTCGCCTTGGCGCGACAAAGGCAACTCGATCCGGAAGCAAGCCCCGCTGGCCGGGATGTTTTCCGCCGAGATCAGGCCACCGTACTGCTCCACAATCGTCTGGCAGATGGACAAGCCCAGCCCCATTCCGTTTGGCTTGGTTGAAAAGAATGGATGGAACAGCACCTCCAATGAACTCGGCGTAATGCCGCGACCGGTGTCTCGCACCTCCAGAATCGCTTTCTTGCCTTCTCGCCGGGTATGCACGATCACATGGCGCTTCATCATCGGCTCGTCGCGCAAAGCGTCCATCGCGTTTGACAGCAGATTCAGCACCACCTGCTCCAGCTGAATGCTGTCGGCCAACACCGCCACCGGGTAACCCGACAACAGCTGAACCACCTCGATGCCGCGCTCCTTCAGATCGTACTCGGCCAGGAACATGCAATTGCCCACCACCTGGTTCAAATCGATCAGCCGCGTCTCGATCGCGCGCTTGCTGACCAAGGCGCGCAAGCGCTTGATGATCTCCCCCGCCCGCTCAGCCTGCGCCACCGCCAAACGCAGCGCCGCGTTCACCTGGGCCGGCGCCTCCTCAACCCCCTCCAGCAACTGAATGCTAGCCTGGCAATAATTAGCGATCGCCGTCAGAGGCTGATTCAGCTCATGCGCGATGCCGGACGCCATTTCGCCCATCGTATGCAGCCGGGCCACATGGGACAATTTCTCCAAATGCTCTTTGACTTTGCTCTCGCTGGCCTCCAACGCCGCCACCGTGCGTTGCCGCAAAGGCCCCAGGTCGCGCAAGGCGCACACCACGCCGATCAGCCCCCTTCCCGCGAGAACAACGGCGATACCCCGCCCTCCACCGAACGAATCTGACCTCGCGCCGACGTCAGCTGCATCCTCTCCGCCAATACCACCGGCTGCGCGGTCCGGAAACACTCTCGGATCGGATCCTCCGCCAGCTCCGCGGCCAACTCGGCCTGCAAGTGGAACACCTCGTGGCAGACGCGGCCAACCACCTCCTCCGCCGCCATGCCCATCAACTCCAAGGCCATCGGGTTTGCCAGCTCGATCGCATGGTCCTGGCGCAGAATGATCACCCCGTCATGAATCGCGCTCAGCGTGACGGATGCCCGTTCGCTCTGCAGGAAGATCGCCTCGTCCGATTGCTGACGTTCATGCCGCAAAGCCATTCTTTGCAAGTGAACCAGGCCGGCGAACACGAAGAAAGCGAGCAACAAAGACTGCTGCCACAGCCAAGGCAACAACGCCAAGTCCGTCACTCTGACATCCCGAGCCACGCCCAGCACAAAAGGCTGGGCCACGCTGGACAGCGGAAGCCGAGCCTCCAGCCTACGCAACACCGGCCACCAATCACGCTCGGACGAAGTATGCAGGCGCTGAAACAAGGGCGCGCCCGGCGCAAGGACGCCGTCCTGGTACAGGGTCAAGTCCAATCCAGGCAACAAGCGCTCCAGAGCCGGCGCCTGCAATAGGCGATCGCAAAACACCACCAGGCCCACCACGCCAACCAATTTGCCCGGCGCCTTCTCCCTATCTTCGAACAAGGGCTGGAACAAGAAATAAGCGCGTCCACCGCCCTCGTGCAACTCGAACGCGCCGCTGGCCACTCGCTGCCCAGTCTCCAAGGCCCTGCTCAAGGCCGGCCGGAAATAAGCATCGCCCAAAATATCGTAGCCAAACATCGGACCGGCTTCCGGCCGATCCGGCTCCAGCATGGAAATCACCAATGACTGCGGACGCACGGCGGCCGGCCGCCATGCCCGATTGCCCGCCACGTCGAAATCGCGAATGTAAAAGGTCGCACCAAACTTGCCGCTCATCTGGCGCAAGAAGAGCGGCCTCTCCGCCAAGGGCACGCTTTGAAAAAAGATAAAGGAATGAAGCTGCGGATAATGGGGCAATAGCTCGCGCGCAAAGGTGGATAGCTCAGATGCCTCAAATGGCCGGCTTGCCGCCATCAGCGCATCCACGGAAGACAGCACCGACTCATTCTGGTCCAGCTTGCGCGCCACCATTGCATGCGCCCGTTGCGCCACTGATTCGAACTCGTCCCTCAAACGCTGCAGCTCCCCCATCCCCCACAGCACCGTCACCAACAAGGCGCAGAGAGCCCAGGCCAATACAAATAAATGCACACCATCCCGCCTGAAATTTCTCAAAATTCCCGCCTCGATTCCCGATCTTGATGCTGGAATTCTATTCATAACCAATAGGTTCTGCTGAGTAATTAGACGAAATTTCAGTAAAAATAAGTGAAAATACAGCCACAAAAAGAACAATGGCTTAATAATCAAGGAGAAAGCCAAAGAGGAGGAAAGACAGGGAGGAGAGTTCGATCGCGCCGTCTGGCGGTCAGCACAATGCATAAAGCCCAGCTCGATTGAGCTGGGCTTTGCAATGGGGCGTCTGGCGGTGTCCTACTTTCACATGGCGAATGCCACACTATCATCGGCGCTAAGGCGTTTCACGGTCCTGTTCGGGATGGGAAGGCGTGGGACCACCTCGCTATGGCCACCAGACATAAACTGGTACAAACTTGAAGAAGCCTAGGTCGATCCTGGATCAACCCACATATATTCGGTATTCAATTGTGTCGCACAACCACTATCTCGTCACTCGGTTTCCCAAGCCACTCAAATGATAGGATCAAGCCTCACGAGCAATTAGTATCGGTTAGCTTAACGCCTCACAGCGCTTCCACACCCGACCTATCAACGTCCTGGTCTCGAACGACTCTTCAGGAGGGTCAAGCCCTCAGGGAAGTCTCATCTTCAGGCGAGTTTCCCGCTTAGATGCTTTCAGCGGTTATCTCTTCCGCACTTAGCTACCCGGCAATGCGACTGGCGTCACAACCGGTACACCAGAGGTGCGTCCACTCCGGTCCTCTCGTACTAGGAGCAGCCCCCGTCAAACTTCCAACGCCCACTGCAGATAGGGACCAAACTGTCTCACGACGTTTTGAACCCAGCTCACGTACCACTTTAAATGGCGAACAGCCATACCCTTGGACCGGCTACAGCCCCAGGATGTGATGAGCCGACATCGAGGTGCCAAACACCGCCGTCGATGTGAACTCTTGGGCGGTATCAGCCTGTTATCCCCGGAGTACCTTTTATCCGTTGAGCGATGGCCCTTCCATTCAGAACCACCGGATCACTATGTCCTGCTTTCGCACCTGCTCGACTTGTCGGTCTCGCAGTTAAGCTACCTTTTGCCATTGCACTATCAGCACGATTTCCGACCGTACCTAGGTAACCTTCGAACTCCTCCGTTACACTTTGGGAGGAGACCGCCCCAGTCAAACTGCCTACCATGCACTGTCCCCAATCCGGATCACGGACCAAGGTTAGAACCTCAAACACACCAGGGTGGTATTTCAAGGACGGCTCCATGAGAACTAGCGTTCCCACTTCATAGCCTCCCACCTATCCTACACAAGTCTGTTCAAAGTCCAATGCAAAGCTACAGTAAAGGTTCACGGGGTCTTTCCGTCTAGCAGCGGGGAGATTGCATCTTCACAAACACTTCAACTTCGCTGAGTCTCAGGAGGAGACAGTGTGGCCATCGTTACGCCATTCGTGCGGGTCGGAACTTACCCGACAAGGAATTTCGCTACCTTAGGACCGTTATAGTTACGGCCGCCGTTTACTGGGGCTTCGATCAAGAGCTTGCACCCCATCACTTAACCTTCCAGCACCGGGCAGGCGTCACACCGTATACGTCCACTTTCGTGTTGGCACAGTGCTGTGTTTTTGTTAAACAGTCGCAGCCACCGATTCTCTGCGACCTCTCAAAGCTCCTCCCGCAGGGATTCACTCTAAGAGGCATACCTTCTCCCGAAGTTACGGTATCAATTTGCCGAGTTCCTTCTCCTGAGTTCTCTCAAGCGCCTTAGAATTCTCATCCTGCCCACCTGTGTCGGTTTGCGGTACGGTTCTTATGCAGCTGAAGCTTAGTGGCTTTTCCTGGAAGCGTGGTATCAGTCACTTCAGGTCCGTAGACCCTCGTCATCACGTCTCGGCCTTAAGGGAAGGCGGATTTGCCTACCTCCCCAGCCTACCGGCTTAAACAGACTATTCCAACAGTCTGATGACCTAACCTTCTCCGTCCCCACATCGCACTGCATAAAAGTACGGGAATTTTAACCCGTTTCCCATCGACTACGCTTTTCAGCCTCGCCTTAGGGGCCGACTCACCCTACGCCGATGAACGTTGCGTAGGAAACCTTGGGCTTTCGGCGAGCGGGCTTTTCACCCGCTTTATCGCTACTCATGTCAGCATTCGCACTTCTGATATCTCCAGCATCCCTTACGAGACACCTTCACAGACCTACAGAACGCTCCCCTACCATCTGCACTTACGTGCAAATCCGCAGCTTCGGTTATCAGTTTGAGCCCCGTTACATCTTCCGCGCAGGACGACTCGACCAGTGAGCTATTACGCTTTCTTTAAATGATGGCTGCTTCTAAGCCAACATCCTGGCTGTCTATGCCTTCCCACCTCGTTTACCACTTAACTGATCATTTGGGACCTTAGCTGGCGGTCTGGGTTGTTTCCCTCTTGACGATGGACGTTAGCACCCACCGTCTGTCTCCCATGCTCGCACTTTCCGGTATTCAGAGTTTGCCATGGTTTGGTAAATCGCAATGACCCCCTAGCCATAACAGTGCTTTACCCCCGGAAGTGATACATGAGGCACTACCTAAATAGTTTTCGGGGAGAACCAGCTATCTCCGAGTTTGTTTAGCCTTTCACCCCTATCCACAGCTCATCCCCTAGTTTTGCAACACTAGTGGGTTCGGACCTCCAGTGCGTGTTACCGCACCTTCATCCTGGCCATGGATAGATCACTCGGTTTCGGGTCTACGCCCAGCAACTAAATCGCCCTATTCGGACTCGGTTTCCCTACGCCTCCCCTATTCGGTTAAGCTCGCTACTGAACGTAAGTCGCTGACCCATTATACAAAAGGTACGCAGTCACGGAACAAGTCCGCTCCCACTGTTTGTATGCATCCGGTTTCAGGTTCTATTTCACTCCCCTCCCGGGGTTCTTTTCGCCTTTCCCTCACGGTACTGGTTCACTATCGGTCGATCATGAGTATTTAGCCTTGGAGGATGGTCCCCCCATCTTCAGACAGGATTTCTCGTGTCCCGCCCTACTTATCGTACGCCTAGTCCTTGGAATGCGTTTTCGTGTACGGGCTATCACCCACTATGGCGGTCCTTTCCATGAACCTTCCACTAACACAATCCATAACACGTACAGGCTCTTCCGCGTTCGCTCGCCACTACTAACGGAATCTCGGTTGATTTCTTTTCCTGCAGCTACTTAGATGTTTCAGTTCGCTGCGTTCGCCTCCTCAGACCTATGGATTCAGTCTGGGATCTCCTTGCGGAGGGGTTTCCCCATTCGGACATCGCGGGATCAAAGCTCTATTGCCAGCTCCCCCGCGCTTTTCGCAGGCTTACACGTCCTTCTTCGCCTATGATCGCCAAGGCATCCACCAGATGCACTTAGTCGCTTGACCCTATCATTTCAGTAACCTAGATCACCAAAACAACAAGTGTGTTTGTGCGACGACTACACCGCCCCTTTTGATATGGCGACGTAGCCTAGATACAATCAAATACCCAAGATGACGATCCGTCCGCGTAAAGAGTTAACTCTACGCTTCCTTCTCGCCGTCTTTATATATTCGGCTTCTTCAGTTTGTTAAAGATCGGGCGTTAAAAATACAACGCAAACACAATCAAGCTATCTTGCAAACTCGCTTGTGTTTGAGTTGTGGTGGAGGATGACGGGATCGAACCGACGACCCCCTGCTTGCAAAGCAGGTGCTCTCCCAACTGAGCTAATCCCCCTCTAAACCTGAAATGCCGCATTGAAACGCGCCTCGTGTGCATCAGCACACTTCGCCGCCTTTCGCCTTGCCTTTCAGCTTTATTTGTGCGGCCGGATTACTCCGACAACAGAAATTCTGGTGGGTCTGGTTGGACTCGAACCAACGACCCCCGCCTTATCAAGACGGTGCTCTAACCAGCTGAGCTACAAACCCATTTCTTGTTCAGCCATCGCTGGCTGACGCCCTTAACTACAAATAACCGATAGGCTGTAAGTACTCGATCAACAACCTTCTCTAGAAAGGAGGTGATCCAGCCGCAGGTTCCCCTACGGCTACCTTGTTACGACTTCACCCCAGTCATGAATCCCACCGTGGTAAGCGGCCTCCTTACGGTTAGCCTACCCACTTCTGGTGAAACTCACTCCCATGGTGTGACGGGCGGTGTGTACAAGACCCGGGAACGTATTCACCGCAGCATGCTGATCTGCGATTACTAGCGATTCCGACTTCACGCACTCGAGTTGCAGAGTGCGATCCGGACTACGATCGGTTTTATGAGATTGGCTCCACCTCGCGGCTTCGCGACCCTCTGTACCGACCATTGTATGACGTGTGAAGCCCTGGTCATAAGGGCCATGAGGACTTGACGTCATCCCCACCTTCCTCCGGTTTGTCACCGGCAGTCCCATTAGAGTGCCCAACTTAATGATGGCAACTAATGGCAAGGGTTGCGCTCGTTGCGGGACTTAACCCAACATCTCACGACACGAGCTGACGACAGCCATGCAGCACCTGTGTTAACGCTCCCTTTCGGGCACCACCACATCTCTGCGGCGTTCGTTACATGTCAAGACCAGGTAAGGTTTTTCGCGTTGCATCGAATTAATCCACATCATCCACCGCTTGTGCGGGTCCCCGTCAATTCCTTTGAGTTTTAACCTTGCGGCCGTACTCCCCAGGCGGTCAACTTCTCGCGTTAGCTACGCTACCAAGGATTCAAACCCCCAACAGCTAGTTGACATCGTTTAGGGCGTGGACTACCAGGGTATCTAATCCTGTTTGCTCCCCACGCTTTCGTGCATGAGCGTCAGTGTCATCCCAGGGGGCTGCCTTCGCCATCGGTATTCCTCCGCATCTCTACGCATTTCACTGCTACACGCGGAATTCTACCCCCCTCTGACGCACTCTAGTCGTGCAGTCTCCAATGCCGTTCCCAGGTTAAGCCCGGGGCTTTCACATCAGACTTGCACAACCGCCTGCGCACGCTTTACGCCCAGTAATTCCGATTAACGCTTGCACCCTACGTATTACCGCGGCTGCTGGCACGTAGTTAGCCGGTGCTTATTCTTCCGGTACTCTCAGACCCAGCGGTTATTAACCACTAGGATTTGCTCCCGGACAAAAGTCCTTTACAACCCGAAGGCCTTCTTCAGACACGCGGCATGGCTGGATCAGGCTTGCGCCCATTGTCCAAAATTCCCCACTGCTGCCTCCCGTAGGAGTCTGGGCCGTGTCTCAGTCCCAGTGTGGCGGATCATCCTCTCAGACCCGCTACTGATCGACGCCTTGGTGAGCCTTTACCTCACCAACTAGCTAATCAGACATCGGCTGCTCGTATAACGTGAGGCCTTTCGGTCCCCCACTTTCCCCCTCAGGGCGTATGCGGTATTAATCCGGCTTTCGCCGAGCTATCCCCCATTACACGGTACATTCCGATGCATTACTCACCCGTTCGCCACTCGTCAGCGGTGCAAGCACCCTGTTACCGTTCGACTTGCATGTGTAAAGCATGCCGCCAGCGTTCAATCTGAGCCAGGATCAAACTCTTCAGTTCAATTCCAAGCAAATTTTCTGGCACGCAAGATCAAAGAAACATCGAGACATTTCTCGTCTTGCAGTGCAAGTGTTTGGTCATCGACCGAGCACTTACACCTATCGGTTATTCGTTCTGTTAAAGATCAGTGCAGGTCGCTGCGTTTCGTTTCCGGCGCTGCGTTGTCTGCTGAGGAGGCGAACTATACGTCAGCCCCCTAAACCCGTCAACACCTTTTGCGAGAAAAACCTCAACAAAAGTGGGCCTCGCAGGGCAAACCCTTGATGCGGCAAGCAATATCCGAAAGGGGTATTTGCCGACACGTCTCAACCGCCCCGCCGAACCATGAAAAACGGGCCGGCGAAACGCCGGCCCGTCATGGCTTGCTATACCTCTTTATATAGAAGCGCTCCGGAGAGGTCAGTCCTCGCTACGGCGCTTGCTATTACTCCTGCGCGCCGCCGGCCTGCGTTGACGCGAGGCGGGAGACGCCTCTCCCACCGGCGACTTGCCGGCAAGCGATTGACCCGCTGGAGGCGTTGCAGCCTCGGACGCAGGCGTCGCTGTCGTAGGCGCCGGCTTGGCCGCCGCAGGCGCAGCACTAACAGTTTTGGGAGCCGCCGGTTTGCTTGCTACTGGCTTGCTTGCTGCTGGCTTGCTTGCTGCTGGCTTGCTTGCTACTGGCTTGCTTGCTACTGGCTTGCTTGCTACTGGCTTGCTTGCTACTGGCTTGCTCTCCGCCGGCGTGCTCGCGGCGGACGGACTCGCCACAGGTTTGTTGACCGCAGGCTTCGACACCGGCGATTGAGCCCCCCCTCTGCTTCGCCCCTTGGGCGCCGCCGGCAATGCCGGCGGCTTTGCCTCTACAGGCTTAGGCTCGGCAGCCCGGCGCGAACCACCCTGGCGCGCGCCGGCGCTGCGCGCGGGCACTGGCCTGGCGGTTTGCAGGTCGCCTTCCTTGACCAGAGCGAAGTCGACTTGAGCGCTTTCCAGATTTGCGCTCATCACCTTCACGGTCAGCGTATCGCCCAAGCGGTATTGCATGCCGCTCTTCTCTCCGACAATCGCCTGGACGTCCTTTTTGAAGTGGAAGTAGTCCTTGCCCAGTTCGGAGATATGCACCAGGCCTTCGACATACACCTCATCCAGCAATACGAATACGCCGAAGCTGGTCACCGCGCAGATCTTGCCCTTGAAGATCTCACCTACCTTGTCCCGCATATAGTAGGTTTTCAGCCAGGACTCGACGTCGCGGCTGGCGTCGTCCGCCCGGCGCTCGGTCATGGAGCAGTGCACGCCCAGTTGCGCCCATTTGCCCGGCTTGTATTTGCCGCCTTTGAGCACCGCCTTGATCGAACGGTGCACCAACAAGTCCGGGTAACGGCGAATCGGCGAAGTGAAGTGCGCGTAAGCCTCGTAAGCCAAGCCAAAGTGGCCGTTATTGTCCGGGGTATAAACCGCTTGCTGCATGGAACGCAGCAACATGGTCTGCAACACCGGCGCATCGGGCCGCCCATGAATCTGTTCCGCCAGTTTGGCGTAGTCCTTGGCCGTGGGCTTTTCCCCGCCGCCCAGACTCAAGCCGACCAGGCGCAGGTAGTTGCGCAGATTCTCCAGCTTCTCCTCGGTCGGGCCTTCATGCACCCGATACAAAGCCTTGTGCCCGTTCTGCTCCAGGAAATCTGCCGCGCAGACGTTGGCCGCCAGCATGCATTCCTCAATCAGGCGATGGGCATCGTTGCGCACCACCGGCACGATGCGCTCGATCTTGCCCGCGTCGTTGAAGATCATCTGAGTCTCCACCGAGTCGAACTCGATCGCCCCGCGCTGACTACGCGCGGCCAGCAGCACTTTGAACAAGGAATACAGGGTATGGATCTGCGGCAACAGCGGGCTGTCGCTGCCTTTCTGGATCCAGTCCCAAACCTGGGTATAGGTCAGCCTGGCCTTGGACAGCATCACCGCCGGATAGAACTGATAGCGCTTGACCACGCCTTTGGCGTTGATCTGCATATCGCAGACCATGCACATACGCTCCACATCAGGGTTCAAAGAGCAGATGCCGTTGGACAAGGCTTCCGGCAGCATGGGAATGACACGGCGCGGGAAGTAGACCGAAGTGCCCCGATTGAGCGCCTCCTGATCCAAGGCGTCGCCCGGCTCCACATAGAAGCTGACGTCGGCAATCGCCACCACCAGACGGAAGCCCTTGCCCTGCTTCTCCGCATACACGGCGTCATCGAAGTCGCGCGCGGTTTCGCCGTCTATCGTCACCAAGGGCAAATCGCGCAGGTCGACGCGATCCTTGGTCCAGTCTTTCTTGCGAACCTTCTTCGGCGTCGCCTTGGCCTGAGCCAGCACCGCCTCCGGGAATTGGTGAGGCAGGTCGTGCTTGCGCAGCGCGATCTCGATCTCCATGCCGGGGTCGGCATAGTTGCCCAGCACTTCCACCACCTGGCCGACAGGCTGACGATAGGCGTCCGGGTGTTGGAGGATTTCCACCATCACCACCTGACCGTCCTTGGCCCCCGCCTCGCCGCCCGGCTCAATCAGTATGTCGTGATTGATGCGACGGTCTTCCGCCGTCACCACCCACACGCCCCGAACCCGGTTGATGCGGCCAACCAGCCGCGTCACCACATGGTCCAGCACCTCAACGATCTTGCCTTCCTGGCGGCCTCGACGATCGACGCCGGACGGACGGACCATCACCCGATCGCCATGCATCGCTTTTTTCATTTCCCGCTCAGGCAGGAAAATATCGCCGCCCTGGCCTTCGCCTTCATCCGGGATGGCAAAACCGTAGCCATCGCGATGACCGGATACTTTGCACTTGATCAGATCCAGCTTTTGGGCAACGCAAACCGCGCCTTTGCGATTGATGATGATTTCGCCGTCACGTTCCATTGCCCGCAATCGACGCTCGAAATAAATAGATTCGGCCCGCGCAATCGACAACATGCGCGCTAATTCGTCAGGAAACAGCGGCACCCCCTGCTCGGCCAGAATTTTTAAAACGAACTCTCGGCTCGGCAAGGGATTGGAATATTTAAGTTTTTCCCGTTCCAGGAAGGGGTCCTGTTCGCGGAGGGACAGGGTCTTTTGTTTTTTTTGTGTTCTAGCCATTGACACCCTCAAGAATATGTCTATAATTCGCATCTCGTTGCAGAGATGCAGCGAAATAATACAGCAAAGCGAAGCCCAGGTGGCGGAATTGGTAGACGCACTAGGTTCAGGTCCTAGCGCCCGCAAGGGTGTGGAAGTTCGAGTCTTCTCTTGGGCACCACTGATTTACTCTATTGTAATCGTGTTGTTCGCTCTGTATAGTAACAATCTGGTTGGCCCAGGTGGCGGAATTGGTAGACGCACTAGGTTCAGGTCCTAGCGCCCGCAAGGGTGTGGAAGTTCGAGTCTTCTCTTGGGCACCAACAGTTTCAACGGTTCCGATGATGTTTATATCGTAGTCGAGCAGCAAAACAATTTAAGTTTTATGCCCAGGTGGCGGAATTGGTAGACGCACTAGGTTCAGGTCCTAGCGCCCGCAAGGGTGTGGAAGTTCGAGTCTTCTCTTGGGCACCAATAAACCCCCGTTGATTTATGATCAACGGGGGTTTTGCATTTCCTCCCCTTCTCAGCGCGAAGCCATCTCTTCGCCAGCGCGCGGATCCAGCGAGGCGAACATCAGGCTGGACAACATGGTCAAGGCGCCCATGATGGCAAAAGCCCAGGCGAAGTCGACCACGGTCAAGCGCGCATGTCCCTGCAACAGACTCACCCCCTGCACGACGAAGGCCCCAACCGTCACCCCCAAACCCGCCGCCAGTTGCTGCGCCACCCCGGAAAGACTGGTGGCATGACTCATGCCGGCCGGCTCGACCTCGGCAAAAGAGATCGCGTTCAGGCTGGTGAACTGCAAGGAGCGAAGACAGCCGCCCAGCACGAAGACCAGCAACATCCAGACATAGCTCGGCGCCTCGTAGAACAACGCGTATGCGGTGATGGAAAGACCCGCGAGCACGCTATTGGCCATCAAGACCCGGCGAAAACCGTAGCGCCGCAAGATGCGCATCACCAAGGTCTTCATGAAGATGGCGCCCACCGCGGTGGAACAGGTCAACAAGCCGGAGACAAAGGGATTGAGGCCCAGACCCAATTGCAGCATCAGCGGCAGCAAAAAAGGCGTGGCGCCAATGCCGACGCGGAACACGAAGCCGCCCACCACGCCGGCATGAAAGGTCGACAGCCGCAGCAAGGACAAATCCAGCAAGGGATGAGCCGTGCGACGGTAATGCAGCAGATAAAGCCACAGCAAGCCCACGCCTGTCGCCGCCAGCACGACGGACCATTGCGCCGAGACCAAATGCTTGCCCTCGGAGGCCAGGCCAAGCATCAGCAAGGACAGGCCCACGCCGCTCAGGGCAAAGCCCAGCCAGTCCAGCGGCGGCACTTGTTCGTCTTTCAAGTCTTCGATATTACGCCTTGCCAGCACCCAGCCGAGCACACCGATCGGGATATTGATCAAGAATATCCAGCGCCAATGCAGATAGGTGCTGATGAAACCGCCCAAGGGCGGTCCAATCACCGGCCCCAACAAGGCGGGCACCGTCAGATAGCTGAGCGCCCGCACCAAGTCCGCTTTCGCGGTGGTGCGCAGAATCACCAAGCGCCCCACCGGCACCATCATCGCTCCGCCTATGCCCTGCACAAAGCGCGCCAACACAAAGCCGCCCAATGTATTGCCGAGCGCGCACAATACGGAACCCGCGACGAAAACGGCGATGGCGGCGCGAAAAATACGCCGCGAGCCGAAACGGTCCGCCATCCAACCGCTGATAGGAATGAACACGGCCAGACTGACCAGATAAGACGTCAGCGCCAATTTCAAGCCAATTGGATCCACCAATAGATCGCGCGCGATTTCCGGCAAAGAGGTGGAAATCACGGTGGCGTCCATGTTCTCCATGAACAAGGCGGTGGCCACGATCAACGGGGTCACCATGCCGGCGGCGAGCTTGAGCTGCATGACGATCAAACTTCTGGAAATGGAAACAGCAGTGTAGCACCCGCCGCCGCCGGAACGACGGACCCGGGCCGCGCAAATGATGTCGAAAGGTGAAGCGGGCTCGCTCAAGCCTCCGGCAGGCAAAACAGGCGCCGTCCCTCCCGCGCGCTCCTCTCCCCCAACTCCAGCAAGGCCATCACCTGACACGCCTCCCGCGCCGTCACCGGGTTGGCGCCCAAGCCCCGCGCGGCAAGCGCCACCGCCCGGTAATAATCTCGATAATCGCCCGAAGGGGACGGCCGAGCTTCGCTGAGGGCTTCATCGTCCCGCTGGCGGTACAAGACGCCGGGCGCAAGGTCCGCGCCCCAGCCCGCCTCGCCGGGACGGCCGCCCCGCTTCAAGCACTCCTCCTGGCCGTCCAGGCCGAACTTGACGTAGCTGGCGAGCCCGCCGTGCAGACTAAAGCGCGGAGCGCCGCCGCTAACCAGGCAAGAGGCATGCAAGACCGCCTGACACTCCCCATATCCCAGCTGAACGTGAAAGTAATCCGTCGCCTGCGCGCCGACCCTTTGTTTGGACAAGCTCGCATAAATCGTCTGCGGCCAGCCCAGCAACTGCAGAACCTGATCCAGCAGATGCGGCCCCAGGTCGTACCACAGCCCCGCGCCCGGCTGGTCCTGTTCGCGCCAGCGCGCGCGCACCTGCGGCCGGTAACGATCGAAGTGGGACTCGAAATGGCTGAGCGGCCCCAACTCGCCGCTGACCAGCAAGGCCTTGAGCGCCAGAAAGTCCGCGTCCCAGCGCCGATTGTGGAATACCGACAACAGCGGGCCGCCCGGCCGCTCCGCCATCAGGCACAACTCCCTCGCCTCCGCCTGCGTCACCGTGAACGGCTTGTCCACCACCACGTGCTTGCCGGCCTTCAAGCTCGCGCGCGCCTGCGGATAATGCAGTTGGTTGGGACTGGCGATAACGAGCATATCGATAGCCGGATCGGCCAAAGCCCGCTCCAAATCGGCCAGTACCGGCACTTGCGGCCAATCCGCCCGCACCGCGTCCGGCCGGCTGCTGACCACGGCCGCCAGCCGCAACTCGGGCACCGCGGCGATCAAGGGCGCGTGAAAAGTCTTGCCGGCGTAGCCGTAGCCCACCAAGGCGACATTCAATGGCTGCATGTTTTGCCTTCGGAAACCAGAATCCAACAGTCTACGCCCGCCGCGGGCATGAAAAAACCCGCCTTGCAGGCGGGTTTCCGTCGATGGGTCGAATCGGGCTTACAGACCGAAAGGATGACGCATCACGATGGTTTCTTCGCGGTCCGGACCCGTGGAGATAATGTCCACCGGCGCGCCGCACACTTCGGCGATGCGAGTCAGATAAGCCTGAGCGTTGGCCGGCAAGTCTTCCCAGCGCTTGGCGCCGAACGTGCTTTCGGTCCAGCCCGGCATGGTTTCATAAACCGGCACGCACTGGCTGACCGCGTCGGAACCAAACGGCAGGATGTCCACTTTCTCGCCGTCCAGAGTGTAGCCCACGCACAGCTTGATCTCTTCCAGGCCGTCCATCACGTCCAGCTTGGTCACGCACAGACCGGACACGCCGTTGATCTGGATAGAGCGCTTGAGCGCGGCAGCGTCGAACCAGCCACAGCGACGCGGACGGCCAGTCACCGAACCGAACTCGTTGCCGCGCTTGGCCAGGAACATGCCGATCTCGTTTTCCTGCTCGGTCGGGAACGGACCAGAACCCACGCGGGTGGTGTAGCCCTTAACGATGCCCAGCACGTAGTTGAGCATTTGCGGAGCCACGCCGGCGCCCGGCGCCGCGGCGCCGGCCACGCAGTTGGACGACGTCACGTACGGATAAGTGCCGTGGTCGATGTCCAGCAGCGTGCCTTGCGCGCCTTCGAACAGCAGCGGAATGCCCGCCTGGTTCATGTCGTACAGGGTGCGGGACACATCGGCCACCATGGGCTTGATGCGCTCGGCCAGTTTCAGGGTGTCGGCCAGAATGACGTCGAAACTCACCGGCTCGGCCTGGAACAGCTGGGTCAGCATGAAGTTGTAGTATTCGACGTTTTCCTTCAGCTTCTCGGCAAAGCGGGCGGTATCGAACAGGTCGATCACCTTCAAGGCGCGGCGCGCCACCTTGTCTTCATAGCAGGGGCCGATGCCGCGGCCGGTGGTGCCGATCTTGCCTGCGCCCTTGGCGGCTTCGCGCGCCTGGTCCAGAGCGACGTGGTAAGGCAGGATCAGCGGGCAGCCTTCGGAAATCTTCAGGCGGGCGGCGACATTCACGCCGGCGGTTTCCAGCTCGTCGATCTCTTTGAGCAAGGCTTCCGGAGACAACACCACGCCATTGCCGATGAAGCACTCGACATCGTCGCGCAGAATGCCGGACGGAATCAGGCGCAGCACGGTTTTCTTGCCGCCCACCACCAGAGTGTGGCCCGCGTTGTGGCCGCCCTGGAAGCGAACCACGGCACGCGCGTGGTCGGTCAGCCAGTCAACGATCTTGCCCTTGCCTTCATCACCCCACTGGGTACCGATCACGACAACGTTCTTGGACATTGGAAAAAACCTCTTCTTCAGTCAGATTCAAAAATCAGTTAAATGAAACCACATGCCAATCCGAGCCGTCCGAAGTCAGCTCGCGATCGCAATTCAAGGCCTGGGCGGACTCGCCCAGGTAATCAATCACCACCATTTCGCCCGCTGCGCGCAGACGGGCCACTTCAGCCCGCGCCTGCGGCCAGTGCCTGGCGGCCAGGCGGATGCCCCTGACCGAGCCTTGCTCCGGCAGGATGCGGATCAGGTCGCGCAAATCCAGGCTGAAGCCGGTGGCCGGCCGGGCGCGGCCGAAACGACGACCCACATTGTCGTAGCGGCCGCCGCGCGCCAGCTCTTCGGCCCAGCCCTCAGCATAGGCGGCGAACAGCAGGCCATTGTGATACTGCGTGCCGCGCAGTTCGGTCAGGTCGAAGCTCAGTGCCACCCTGCCCTCCAGCGCCTTGGCCACAGCGGACAGCTGCATCAGGCCAAGCTCCACCTCGGGCAAGGACGGCAGACGGGAACGCGCCCGGTCCAGCTCCTCGATCGGACCATAGAGCTCCGGCAAAGCCAGAAAAGCGCTGCGGTACGGTTCGGCCACATCGCGGACCAACTCGCGGATGCTGGCCACGTCCTTGCTCTGCAGCTTGGCGAACAACGCCCGGCTGGCCTCCGCAGACAAACCGGCGGCGGAAGCGATGCCGCGATAAATCGCCATATGGCCGATGTCCAGCCGCAGACCGAACACGCCGGCGCGTTCCAAGGCGCCCAGCATCAACTCAATGATTTCCAGGTCGGCCTCGATGCCGGCGTAGCCGTACAGCTCCGCCCCAACTTGCAGCGGCTCGCGGGAGCCGGCCAGGCCGTCCGGCCGGGTATGCACCACGCTGCCGGCGTAGCATAGCCGGGTCACTCCGGTGCGCTCGCCGAGCAAGTGCGCGTCTATGCGCGACACTTGGGGCGTGATGTCGGCGCGCAAGCCCATTTGCCGGCCGGACAACTGATCGTCCAACTTGAAGGTCTTGAGCTCGAGCGAAGCGTCTTCCTCGCTGACCAGCGAATCGATGTACTCGATCAGCGGCGGCAGCACCAACTCGTAGCCCGCCACGCGAAAGCCTTCCAGCATCGCCGCCTTGGCGGACTCCACCTGGCGCGCGGTGGCGGGCAGAATATCCGCGATGTATTCCGGTAACAGCCAATTACGCATGATTCTTTTCAACAGAATAAAAGGCGGGAAGCGTCCCGCCTTGTTATCAGCAAACTGGCCAGGTCGCCCCGGCCAGTGTTCCATACTCGATTGTCTTGCGCGGCGTCTTCCGCCTGCCTTGGCCGCTTACTTGGCCTTGGCCGCTCCCGACTGCGGGTTCTTGAAGTACTTGAAGAACTCGCTGCTCGGCTCCAGCACCAGGACGTCGCTCTTGTTCTTGAACGACTCCTTGTACGCGTCCATGCTGCGCCAGAAAGCGTAGAAGTCCGGGTTCTTGCCGTAAGCCTCGGCGTAAATCGCCGCCGCCTTCGCATCGCCCTTGCCCTTCAGCTCCTGAGCCTGACGATACGCTTCGGCCAGCACCACTTCGCGCTGCTTGTCCGCTTCGGCGCGGATGCGTTCCGCGTCCGCGGCGCCCTCGCTGCGCAACTGGCTGGCGACGGTGCGGCGCTCGGACTGCATGCGATCGAAGACCGAACTGCTTATTTTATCCGGAAAATCGACTCGTTTTAAGCGCACGTCGAGAATTTGTACGCCTATTTTACGCGCATCCGCGTCCGCGCGCTTGCGAACCGTATCCATCACCTGATCGCGCTTGCCGGAAATGACGTCGGCAACCATCTTTTGGCCGAATTCCGCGCGCAACCCGTCATTGATGGTCTGTTTCAAACGCGCCACAGCGGCGGCCTCGGAACCCACGCTCTTGTAAAACTGCTCAACGTCCACCACGCGCCATTTGACGAAGCTGTCCACCAACACGTTCTTTTTCTCGCGGGTGTTGAACAGTTCCGGCGCCTCGGCGTCGATGGTCTGCACGCGGCGATCGAAATAACGCACGTTCTGCAGCAGCGGCACTTTGAACTGGATGCCCGGCTCCTTGATGATGCGCACCACTTCGCCAAACTGGAAAACCAGCGCGTATTGGCGCTGATCCACGGTGAACAGCGACAGGCTGGCAACAAATAGCACACCGGCTATGGCAACTACAGTCGGAATCAGTCTATCCATTGCTTATCGCTCCGCCCCAAAAAAATCACGCCCGCGGGTCACGTCCCGCCCCCCTTTGGCATTGCCGGCCTGAGCGGCCGGCGCAGCCGGCTCCGCCTGCTGCGGAACCGCGCTGGCGGCGGGCGCCGCCGCGCCGGAAGCACCCGGATTGCTCTGCTGGATCAGCTTGTCCAAAGGCAGGTACAAGAGATTGTTGCCGCCCTTCTGGTCCACCACCACCTTGGTGGTGCTGCTCATGATCTGCTGCATCATGTCCAGATACAGACGATCGCGCATGACCTTGGGCGCTTTGTTGTATTCAGACAACACTTGCTTGAAGCGCGAAGCGTCGCCTTCCGCGCGGGAAACGACTTTCTGCTCGTAGGCTTCGGCCTCCTGCTGCAGGCGCGCGGCCAGGCCCTGGGCCTTGGGCAGCACCTCGTTGGCGTAAGCCAGGCCTTCGTTGCGCAGCTTGTCCTTGTCCTGACCGGCCTTCACCGCGTCGTCGAAGGCCGCCAGCACCTGCTCGGGCGGCTGCACCGCGTTGATGTTGACCTTGGCGATGCGCACGCCCAGCGAATAACGATCCAGCACTTCCTGAATCAGTTTCTGGGTTTCCACCGCGATCTGCGTCCGCCCTTCGTTCAACACGAAGTCGACCTTGTTGCGGCCCACCACTTCGCGAATCGCGGTTTCGGTCGCCTGCTTGACGATGTCCTTGGCGTCCCGCTCGCGCGAGGCGTTGTTGAACAGGAAGGCGCGCGCGTCCTTGATGTCGTACTGCACCGACAATTGGACGTCGATGATGTTCTGGTCCGAAGTCAGCATCAGCGACTCTTCCGCCACTCGCGTCTGGGCGGTGTTGCGGTAGCCCACTTCCACGCTGCGCACTTCGGTCAGGTTGACGATCTCCACCTTTTCAATCGGGAACGGCGCGTGCCATTGCAGGCCCGGCTCGGTCACCCGGTTGAAGCTGCCCAGGCGCAGCACCACGCCTTGCTCGCGCGCGTCCACCACGTAGAAACCGCTGGCCAGCCACAAGGCCGCCAATACGCCCACCACGGCGATGGCGCCGCCCTTGAACGGCGGTTTGACGCCGGACGCGGGACTGCCGCCGGCGCCGCTGCCTTTGGCGCCCAGCAGCCGCGACAGCTTCTGATTTAGGTTGCGGAATACTTCATCGAGGTCCGGCGGCCCTTCATTGCCTCGGCGGCCTCGGTTAGGGTCATTCTGCGACATGCTCGTAATAGTCTTTATGGTTGTTTTGGGAAGGATGCACGCATTCGGCAATCGCCGCGCGCAAGAGTTCCAGGCCGGCCCCGGTCAGGGCCGAAACCCGCACCGAAACCGGACGGCCCGCCGCATCGCGCTCGATCTCCGGCTCCATCTCGCGCAGATCGCATTTGTTCCAGACCAGCAGCTGCGGAATGCCGTCCGCGCCGATCTCGGCCAACACCTTGTTGACCTCCTCGATCTGCACATCACGCATATCGCTGGAGCCATCCACCACGTGCAGCAGGAGATCCGCACGCACGGTTTCCTCCAGTGTGGCGCGGAACGCCGCCACCAGGGTGTGCGGCAGATCGCGGATAAAGCCCACAGTATCCGAAATCACGATGGATGTCTGGTGATTGAGGAACAGCTTGCGGCTGGTGGTGTCCAGCGTGGCAAACAATTGGTCCGCCGCGTAGATGCGCGCCTTGGTCAGCGCGTTGAACAAGGTGGACTTGCCCGCGTTGGTGTAACCGACGATGGACACCGAGGCGATGCCGGCCCGGCCGCGCCCCTTGCGCTGGGTATTGCGCTGCTTTTGCACCTGGGCCAGCCGCTCTTTCAGCGCCTTGACGCGGATGCCGAGCAGCCGGCGGTCGGTTTCGAGCTGGGTTTCGCCGGGGCCGCGCAAGCCTATGCCGCCCTTCTGGCGCTCCAAGTGGGTCCAGCCCCGCACCAGGCGGGTGGACATGTGCGACAGCTGGGCCAGTTCGACTTGCAGCTTGCCTTCGTGACTGCGCGCGCGCTGGGCGAAGATGTCCAGGATCAGGCTGTTGCGGTCGATGACGCGACACTGCAGCGCCCGCTCCAGATTACGCTCCTGGCCAGGCGCCAAAGCATGGTTGAATATCACTACATTGGCATCGGTGGCGCGCACCAGCAGGCCGATTTCCTCGACCTTGCCCTTGCCCGCGAACAGCGCGGCGTCCGGGCGCTGCCGCTTGCCCTGCACCACGCCCATCACCTCTACGCCGGCGCTCTTGACCAGCTCGGCACACTCGGCGATGTTTTCCTGGTAATCGGCATCTCCAAAATCCAGGCAGACCAGAACCGCCTGGTCGCCTAAGTCGGGACGATCAAACACTATTCGGAAACCATAGTTGGGGCGCAAAAGATAAAAGGCCGACAAGCCGCGCCGGTTTGGCGCGGCCGATCGGCCCGGTCACAAGCACAGCAACGCTTTAAGCGTCTTGCTGCTCCTGCTTTTGCACCGGGTGTTCATGGGGAAGATTGACCGGACGGGCGGGCACGACGGTGGAAATGGCGTGTTTGTACACCATCTGTGTCACCGTGTTTTTCAACAGCACCACGTACTGGTCAAAGGATTCTACCTGACCCTGAAGTTTAATACCGTTGACCAGGTAGATGGACACCGGCACATGTTCCTTACGCAGGATGTTCAGGAACGGGTCTTGTAACATTTGCCCTTTAGAGCTCATTCGTTATTCTCCGAATCGTTGATTGTTGTATTAACTGAACCTTACAGCCCGGTTGTCTGCTTATTATTAGCAGAAAACATCCCGGCGTACTATTTTTTACTGCTGCTGCCCTTGCCGCTCTTGCCGTAACGCACTTCTTTTTCGCGTCCGCGCATCTTGGACATCGGCTTGGGCTTGGCTCGGGACTTCTCCTTGCCGTCGTCGGTGTCGAACGGATTCTCCGAAGACTTGTACTGCACGCGCAGCGGCGTGCCCTGCAGCTTGAACACTTTCCGGAAGGTATGTTCCAGATAGCGGGTATAACTGTTCGGCACCGCATCCAGCGCATTGCCGTGCACCACGATGATGGGCGGGTTCTGGCCGCCTTGGTGCGCATAGCGCATTTTCGGGCGGATCAAACCGGAGCGCGGCGGCTGCTGGCGCTCCAGCGCCACTTGCAGCACCCGGGTCAGCTTGGGCGTGGCCAGCTTGGCCATGGCCGCCCGGTAGGCCTCGTCGATGGACTTGAACAAGTCTGCCACGCCGCGGCCTTCAATGGCGGAGATGTAATGGAACTTTGCAAAATCCAGGAAGTTCAGCTTGCGCGCGATCTCGCGGCGCACCGTTTCCTTTTGCTCCCCGTCCAGGTTGTCCCACTTGTTCACCGCCACCACCAGCGCCCGGCCCGCTTCCAACGCGAAACCCGCGATGGTGGCGTCTTGCTCGGAAATGTCCAGTTGAGCGTCCAGCACCAGCACCGCCACGTTGGCGTCTTCGATCGCCTTCATGGTCTTGATCACCGAGAACTTCTCAAGCATCTCGCTGACCTTGGCCCGGCGACGCACGCCCGCGGTGTCAATGATGGTGTAGGTATGGCCATCTCGCTCAAAATCAATATATATGCTGTCGCGAGTGGTGCCGGCCTGGTCGAAGGCGATGACGCGCTCCTCGCCCAGGATGGCGTTGACCAGGGTGGACTTGCCGACGTTGGGCCGGCCGATCACCGCGAACTTGGGATGGCGCGAGGCTTCTTCTTCCACTTCTTCCGGGAAGTCCGCCAGCACCAGTTCCATCAATTCGCGCACGCCGTCGCCATGGGCGGCGGAGATCACCAGCGGCTCGCCCAGCGCGAGTTCGTGGAACTCGGCGCCGGCGATGGCGTGCCGCATGCCTTCCGCCTTGTTGACGGCGAGGAAGACCGGACGCTGCAGCTGGCGCAGACGGTTGGCGATGATTTTGTCTTGCGGCGTCAGGCCGTTGCGGCCGTCCACCAGGAACACCACGGCATCGGCTTCGTCCACGGCCTGCAGCGTCTGCTTGGCCATTTCGAACAGAATGCCTTCGTCCACCACCGGCTCGAAACCGCCGGTATCGACCACAAGATACGGCTTTTCGCCCACGCGGCCATGGCCATAGTGGCGATCGCGCGTCAGGCCGGGCTGGTCGGCGACCAGGGCGTCGCGGCTGCGGGTCAGCCGGTTGAATAAGGTCGACTTGCCCACATTGGGGCGGCCGACCAGAGCTACGGTAGGTTTCATGAGTACTGCTTTATTATCCCAAAGTCAGCATCGCCAGACGGCCGTCCTTGCCTTGCATCAAGGCGGACGAACCCAGCGACACCGGTTGATTGGTCAGGGCGGGCCCGACCTTGACTCGGCCCACGATGCTGCCGCTCTCATTGGATAGCAGATGGGCGTAACCTTCGCCATCTCCCACCAGCACAAAGCGGCCCAACAGAGCGGGGCCGGTGACGTCCCGATATTTCAGGTCGTCGGTTTTCCAAATATTGCGGCCGGTGCCGCGATCAAACGCCCAGACCGAACCGTCTTCCGCGCTGACGTAGACATTGCGGCCGTCCACGGCCAGGCCGCGGCTGGACGAGATTTCGCGCGCCCACAACAGATTGCCGGAACGCGCTTCGAAGCAGGCCACGCGCCCCTGATAGGCGACCGCGCACACCTGACCGGCGTCGAAGACCGGCCGCGAAGTCACGTCGGTCATCCGTTCCAGCTCGGTGGCGCCGCGAGGGTTGGCCACCGCGCCCTGCCACAAAGCGTTGCCGGTTTGCGGGTTGACGATGTCCAGCCGGCCGCCGGCCTGCCCCACCATCACCGCCTCCTTGCCCACCGCCTGCATCGAGCCATTGTTGCGCACGGTCAGCTGCGGCAGCACATTGCCGCTGGACCACAGCTGCTTGCCGCCTTCGCTCAGAGAGAAGCCGGTCAGACGCGCGTCGTTGGTGCGCACCAGCACCATATCGCCGGCCACTTGCGGCGCCTCCAGCATCAGGCTGGTCAGCGGCTGCTGCCACAGCACTTTGCCGCTGGCGCGTTCCACCGCCAGCAACTTGGCGTCCTGGGTGCCCACCAGCACCATGTCGCCGGCCACGGCGACGCCGGCGCTCAGCTTGCGCTTCAGATCCACGTCCGCGCTGACGCGGCCGCTGAGGGCGTCGATGCTGCGCACGTGGCCGTCGGCGTCGGCGCTCACCACTAAGCCGTTGGCGTAAACCGGCAGGAAGCCGGCGGCCGGCGCGGCCTGTCCCGTCGTCCATTTGACCTCCAGCCCTTGCAAGGACTTGATCGCGACGAGCGGGGTGGGCTTGAACTGGGTATTGCTTTCAAACCAGCTGGCGCAGCCGGCCAGCAAGGAGGAGGACAGCACAGCGGTCAGCAACAATTGGCGGCGCATGCGATCAGCCTCCCAGCGCGTCGAGTTTGGTCTGGATGAACTGGCGATTCGGTGAATCACCCACCAGTTTGGCCAAAGCGGATTTATAGGCGTCGCGCGCGGCGGCGGCGTCGCCCTTGGCGACCAACACGTCGCCCTTCAAATCCAGGAACAGCGCGTCGAAGCCGGCCGGATGCGCCTTGTTCAGTTCGGCGATCGCCGCATCGTAGGTTTTCTGGTCCAGCAACAGGGAGGCCAGACGCAGTCGGGCGATGGCGCTTACCGATTCGTCCTTGCTATTGGCCAGCACCCATTCCAGCTGGCTCTTGGCCAGCGCGAGCTCGTTCTTGTCGAAGGCGGCCTTGGCCAGAATCAGCGAGCCGCGGGTGGCGTAGGCCGAAGAGCCGAAGTCGTTCTGCAACAGCGTCACCGCGGACTTCAGCTTGGCGATGTCCTTGGACGCCACCGCCGCGTCGATGTTCTCGTAAGCGGCCGCGGCTTTCTGCGCCTGCTGCTCCTGGTAATAGCGGTAGCCCTTGAAGCCCAGATAGGCAATGGCGGACGCCGCCAGCACGCCGGCGATCAGCTTGCCCCACTGCTGCCAGAAGGCCTTGATCGAATCAATCTGTTCCTGTTCCTGCAAGTCGAACGCCATTGCGCCCCTCTCCCTTAAGCTTTCAGTGAGATCAGCGTGGCGGCCACCGCTTCCGCCGCCACAGTGTGTTGGTCCATCTCGGCGCGCAGCGCCTTGATCACCGCCTGACCCGTTTTTATTTCATCTTCGCCGACGATCACGGCGAACTGCGCGCCGCAGCCGTCGGCTTTTTTCATTTGCGACTTGAAGCTGCCTTCGCCCAAGTGCTGCACCACCGACAGGCCGGCGGCGCGCAAAGTCTGCGCCAGCTTCATCGCGTACAGCCCTGCGCCCTCGCCCTGGTTCACCAGGTAGACGTCGACGCTGCGTTGCGCCGGCAAGAGCTGCTTGTCCTGCAACAGCAGCACCACGCGCTCCAGGCCCATGCCGAAGCCGATGCCGGCCGCGGGCTTGCCGCCCAGTTGCTCGATCAGGCCGTCATAGCGGCCGCCGGCGCAAATCGTGCCTTGGGCGCCCAGCTCGCTGGTCACCCATTCGAACACCGACTGGTTGTAATAGTCGAGCCCGCGCACCAGACGCGGATTCTCCACGAAGTCGACGCCCAGCTCGCGAATCATCGCCTTCCAGCCTTCGTAATGCGCGCGGGACGCCTCGCCCAGGTAGTCGGACAGCTTGGGCGCTTCGTCGGCCATCTGCTGCAGCGCCGGGTTCTTGGTGTCCAGCACCCGCAGCGGATTGCTGTACATCCGGCGCTTGCCGTCTTCGTCCAGGATGTCCACATGCCGTTCCAGATAGGCGATCAGCGCCTGACGGTGCGCGGCGCGCTCTTCCTGGTTGCCCAAAGAATTGATTTCCAGGCGCACATACTGGGACAGGCCCAGGCGACGCCACAGATCGGCGGTCATCGCGATGATTTCGGCGTCGATATCCGGACCGGAGAAGCCCAGCGCCTCCACGCCCATCTGGTGGAACTGACGATAACGGCCCTTCTGCGGACGCTCATGGCGGAACATCGGCCCCATGTACCACAGTTTCTGGGTGGCATTGTACAGAAGGTTGTGCTCGACCACCGCGCGCAGGGTGCCGGCGGTGCCTTCGGGCCGCAGCGTCAGGCTGTCGCCGTTCAGGCTGTCGATGAAGGTGTACATCTCCTTCTCCACCACGTCGGTGACTTCGCCGATGGCGCGGACGAACAACGGCGTGGTTTCGACGATGGGGGTGCGGATATTCTGATAGCCGTAGTCGGCCAGCAGTTCGCGCAGCTTGCCTTCAAAGAACTCCCACTGATAGGACTCGGCCGGCAGCACGTCATTCATGCCTTTGACCGCTTGATATTTTTGAGCCATTGCTTGTTTTCTTGTGTATCGCTTGAATCAGTGCCCGGTCATTGCGCCAAACGCGCTCAAACGCCTACCGGACGAATCGGAATGGTGCGGCTTCCGCCCTCGCGACGCTTGGCGCCGCCTTCGCCGTAACGGCTTTGCACATAGCGATCAACCAAGGCCGTGAACTCGGAGGCGATGTTGTCGCCCTTGAGGGTAACATCCTTTTGACCGTCGACGTAAACCGGCGCCACCGGCACTTCGCCGGTGCCGGGCAGCGAGATGCCGATATCGGCCAGCTTGCTCTCCCCCGGGCCGTTGACCACACAGCCCATCACCGCCACCTTCATGTCTTCCACGCCCGGGTATTGCAAACGCCATACCGGCATCTGCGTGCGCAGATACGTCTGAATCTGATCCGCCAGCTCCTGGAAGAAGGTGCTGGTGGTGCGGCCGCAGCCCGGACAAGCGGTCACCAGCGGGGTAAAGCTGCGCAGGCCCATGGTCTGCAGCAACTCCTGCGCCACCACCACTTCCTTGGTGCGCGCCTCGCCCGGCTGCGGCGTCAGCGAGATGCGGATGGTGTCGCCTATGCCTTGCTGCAGCAAGATCGCCAACGCGGCGCTGGAGGCGACGATGCCCTTGGAGCCCATGCCGGCCTCGGTCAGGCCCAGGTGCAGCGGGAAATCGCAGCGGCTGCCCAGATCGCGGTACACGGTGATCAGGTCCTGCACATTGCTGACTTTGCAGGACAGCAGGATCTGCTCGGCCGGCAGCCCCAGTTCCATCGCCTTGTCGGCGGACTCCAGCGCGGAAACGATCAAGGCTTCGCGCATCAGCCGCTCCAAGGGCAGCGGCTGGGCGACGCGGTTGTTGGCGTCCATCATTCTGGCCAGCAAAGCCTGATCCAGGCTGCCCCAGTTGACGCCGATGCGCACCGGCTTGCCGTATTCGATGGCGGTGCGGATCATGAAGGCGAATTTGTCGTCGCCCTTGGCGCCCTTGCCCACATTGCCCGGATTGATCCGGTATTTGGCCAGCGTGCGCGCGCAATCGGGATATTCCTTCAGCAGGCGATCGCCGTTGAAATGGAAATCGCCGACCAAGGGAACGGCACAGCCGGCATCGTCCAGCCGTTGGCGGATTTCCGCCACCTTGGCCGCCGCCTCCGGCGAGTTGACGGTGATGCGCACCAGTTCCGAGCCGGCTTCCGCCAGCTCCAGCACTTGCCGCACCGTGGCCGCCGCGTCCGCGGTGTCGGTGTTGGTCATGGACTGCACCACCACCGGAGCGTCCGATCCTACAATGACATGCCCCACCCTAGCCTGCAGGGTGGGGCGTCGCGCGATGTTCACGCTATCCATTCGCTACCTTGAATTACTTGAGTTCCAGCTTTGCCGTGGTGCCGCGGATCTTGTCCGTGAGGTCCACCGCTTGGCCATTGAAATTCACCGCCACTTGCGAGGCGTTGCCGATCACCAGTTTGAACGGCGGCGTACCGACCGCTTCCTGGGTGCTGCCCGGCTGCAAGGTCTGGAACACCAGCTTCTTGCCGGTGGCGTCCACCACCGACACCCAGGCTTCCGCCTCCTTGACCGTCAACACCAGCTTGCCGCTGGCTGCCGCCACGCCGGCGCTGGCCTGCGGTTTGGCGAGCGGCGGCGCCGACAGGACCGGGGCGCTGGCCACGCTGGCCACGCTGGCCACGCTGGCCGCCTTGACCGGCTGCGGCGCGGAGGCCGGAGCGGGCGCAGGAGCGACAGCCGGCGCCGAGGCGGGCGTCTCCGCGACGAAGGCGGCGGGAACGGAAGCCTCGCCCGTCGGCGCCGAAGACAGTTCGGTCGCCATGGCTGCGGACGCGTCCGCGGCCGCCCGGCCTTCGCCGCCACGGCTGCTGGCCAGCCACGCCACGCCGCCGCCCAGCGCCGCCACCACCAGCAAGCCTACGATCCATTTGCCGGAAGATCCGCCCTCGTCCGACGCAGGCGTCTCGCCGGAATGCCCGGGCGCCTCGTGCGCGCCGTCGCGCACCAGATTGGCCACGTCGTTGACCGCGGAAGGAAACTGCCTGTCCAGCGCATGCATCAACGGTTCGGGGTCAATCTGCAAAAAGCGGGCGTAATTACGGACAAAGCCGCGCACGAAGGTCGCGCCCGGCAAGATTGTGAAATCGTCGCGTTCTATCGCCTCCAGCTGCCGCATCGACAGTTTCAGCCTATCCGCGACTTCCCCCAAACCCATGCCTGCCGCCTCTCGGGCGGCTTTCAGCCGGGCGCCGACGCTGGAACCCGTCGGTTGTCCCTGTTGTTCGAATTGTTGCTCCATCCTCAGCTTCCACTCAACAGCAGTTGTGTTTCTTTGGAATCCGGATAGCGGTTCTTGAGCGCGACGGAACATTCGCTCTCCAACGTCCTGTTGCCGCTTTTGCGCCCGATCTGCACGCCAAGCCACAGGTCGTCGGCTTGCAGCGCCGCGCCCTTGCCCATCCGTTCGAAATAGAAAGCAGCCAATTTGGCATTACCCAGCCCAAGATGCAACTGTGCTAATTCCCGCAACGCGGGCGCGAAATTGGGCGCGGCGCGCAGCGCCGCCAGCAAGTAATCATTGGCCTGCTCTTGATTGCCGGCCTTGGCGCTGCAATGCCCCAGGTTCAAATAAGCCGTCTGAGGCGAATCATACAGCGGGTTGGCCAGCGCTTTCTGAAAATAGGACAAAGAATCCTGCAGCCGGTTTCGGTCGCACAGAAACAAACCGTAATTATTGTTCGCTTCCGGGTTGTTTGGATCCAGTTGCAGGGCTTTGCGGTAATTGGCTTCGGCGGGCCCTTCTTCGCGCAGCTGGGTCAAAACATAGGCGCGGGACACATAGGCCGGGACATAGGCCGGGTCCGCGGCGACGGCCAGATCCGCCGTTTCCAGCGCCACTTTGTAGTTGCCGATCTTGGCGTATTCGATCGCCAGCTGGCTGCGTATCGTCGCCAGCTCGCGCGACGTTTCAGGATCGGCGGCAAATGCGGTTGAACTCACAGCCATCCATAAGCAGGCCATCAACCCCATTTGCCGTATCGTCATTGCTTATTGTCCTCTACGAGCTGCATCCATTTGGCTTGACGGCGGGTTTTGTCCATCACCTGGCCGGCCAGCTGGCCACAGGCGGCGTCGATGTCGTCGCCGCGCGTTTTCCGCACCGTCACCACATAACCGCGCTCCTGCAGAATTTCGCGGAACGCTCGAATCGCATTATTGCTGGAACGCTCGTAACCCGAGTTCGGGAACGGATTGAACGGTATCAGATTGAACTTGCACGGCACGTCCCGCACCAGTTCCAGCAGTTGGCGAGCATGTTCCGGCCTATCGTTGACACCGTCAAGCATCACGTACTCGAAAGTGATGAAGTCGCGCGGCGCCTTTTCCAGATAGCGCTGACAGGCCGCCATCAGCTGCGCCAGCGGGTATTTCTTGTTTATAGGCACAATCACGTCGCGAATGGCGTCATTGGGCGCGTGCAGCGACACCGCCAGCGCCACCGGGCATTCTTCGCGCAGCCTGTCCATCTGCGGCACCAGGCCGGAAGTGGACAGGGTCACGCGTCTGCGGGACAAGCCGTAGCCGTGGTCATCCAGCATGATCTGCATCGCGCTGACCACATTGTCGAAGTTGGCCAGCGGCTCGCCCATGCCCATCATTACCACATTGGACACCACGCGTTCGTTCTTGGGCGTAACGCCCATCGCCTTATTGGCCCACCACAGCTGACCGATGATTTCCGCGGTGGACAGATTGCGGTTGAAGCCTTGGCGGCCGGTGGAGCAGAACGTGCACTCCAGCGCACAGCCTACCTGGGATGACACGCACAAGGTGCCGCGCTCATCCTCGGGGATGAAGACGGTTTCGACGCCGTTGCCGGTGCCTACGTCGAGCAGCCACTTGCGGGTGCCATCACTGGACGCCTGCCCGGTCATCAGCGAGGGGACCTTTACTTCGGCGCGCTCATGCAGCTTGGCGCGCAGGCTCTTGGCCAGATCGGTCATCGCGTCGAAGTCGGCTTCCGCCATCTGGTGCATCCAGCGCATCACTTGCTTGGCGCGAAACGGTTTCTCGCCCATTTCGGCGAAATGCCGGGTCAGCTGGTCCAGATTGAAGTCGAGCAGGTTGGTTTTCATGCATTCCTCGGGATAAAGCAAAGGCGGTGTGGACGACCGCCTTTTAGACGGAGCCCGTCCATGACGACGGGCTCCGCAAACAACGGAGTACTCTTTAGAGATTAGCGGGCGCTGATCTCGGATGCAGCAAAGAAATAAGCCACTTCGATCGCGGCGTTTTCCGCGCTGTCGGAACCATGAACGGCGTTGGCGTCGATGGAGTCGGCGAAATCGGCGCGGATGGTGCCGGCTTCAGCCTTCTTCGGATCGGTCGCGCCCATCAGTTCGCGGTTTTTCAGCACGGCGTTCTCGCCTTCCAGCGCCTGGATCATCACCGGGCCGGACACCATGAAGTCAACCAGGTCCTTGAAGAACGGACGTTCTTTGTGCACGGCGTAGAAGCCTTCGGCTTCGGCGCGGGACAGTTGCTTCATCTTGGCGGCCACGATTTTCAGGCCGGCGGATTCGAAACGATCGTAGATTTTGCCGATGACGTTTTTACCAACGGCGTCCGGCTTAACGATGGACAAGGTGCGTTCAATTGCCATATAAATTCTCCCAAACATCAAGACAAGTGGCTAAACTTGAGTATTATGCAGCCACTCGGGTTACCCAATTTTGACGAACCCGATATTTTAGCAGTGTTTTCAACCATGTGCTGCACATTTCTCAAGTCTCACGGACCATGCGCGAACAAAATCAACAAGACCCCGACAAGACCGGCGGCGAGGCCGAACTCAACAGCAAACTGAAAAAGCGTTTGCTGATCGCCGGCGGCCTGGTCGCCGTGGCGCTGGCCGCCATTCCGCTGACCGACAGTTTCAACAAACCCAAGGTGGAAATGACCGCCAGCAGCCAGAGCCCCAGCTCCGGCAAGATCATCAAGCCCGCCTCCGCCCCGGCGGAAGCGCCGCCGGCGCCCGCGCCCGCCAGCGCGCCGACGGCGGAAAGCAGCGCGCCCGCGACGGAGCCCGCCGGCGCGCCGCAAGCGCCCAGCGTAGCCAGCCCGGCCAGCCCGGACCTGGACAAGACTCCGGCCGTGGTCAACAACCGCCCGCCGGTCCATGCCGCCGCGCCGGCACCGGCGCACGAGCGCGCGGCGGCGAAAGCGCCTCCCGCGCCAAGCGCCGCAGCGGCTCCGCCGCAGACGGCAGCCGCCAAAGCCGCGCCGGCCGAAGCCGTCAAGGCCGCCCCGCCCGCCGCCGCCATCGCGGCGGACAAGCCCGTCGCGCCGGTCAAGGAAGCCCCAGTCAAGGCCAAGCCGGCCGGCAGCTCCATCGGTTATCAAGTCCAGCTGGGCCTGTTCTCCAGCATCGGCAATGCCGAAAAGCTGGTGAAGGAGCTGAAACAGCACGGCATCCCGGCCCACACCGTCACCCGCGTGCAGGTCGGTCCGTTCAAGAGCCGCGCCGAAGCCGACGAAACCATGGAGAAGTTGCGCGGCCTGGGTTATGCGCCCTTGCTGGCGCCCGCCGGACAATAAGACGAAATAAAAAAAGCCCTCTCCGCAATGCGGAGAGGGCAAGCTCTGAACTCACTCAAACAATCGGAACGGAACGCACCGCCGCGCGCGGCGCGGCCCAAGCCGCGAAGACCGGCCAGCGGCCCTCCGCCCCATCCCTTTTGTCAGCGCATTCTCGCCGGCCGGCCCCCAAGACTCAAACAATCTCAAAGCAGGCTCAAGCCGCACCCCCCATGTGAAAAACCCTCTTCGCCGGCGAAGAGGGTTGATGCGTCCAATCCTTTCCGGCCGTCAACTCCAGTCCAGAATCACCTTGCCGCTCTGGCCGGACAACATGGCGTCAAAGCCCTGCTGGAACTCCGCCACCGGGAAGTGGTGGGTGATGATGGGGGTGATGTCCAGACCGGACTGGATCAGGGCCACCATCTTGTACCAGGTCTCAAACATTTCGCGACCGTAGATGCCCTTGATTTCCAGGCCCTTGAAGATGACGTGGTTCCAGTCGATGGCGGTGTCGGCCGGGGGAATCCCCAGCAAGGCCACTTTGCCGCCGTGGTTCATGGTGTCCAGCATCTGACGGAAGGCCTGCGGGTTGCCGGACATTTCCAGGCCGACGTCGAAGCCCTCGCTCATGTGCAATTCGGCCATCACTTGCTTGAGGTCCTGCTTGGCCACGTTCACCGCGCGGGTCGCGCCCATTTTGCGCGCCAGTTCCAAGCGGTATTCGTTGACGTCGGTGATCACCACGTGGCGCGCGCCGACATGGCGCGCAATCGCCACCGCCATGATGCCGATCGGACCCGCGCCGGTGATCAACACGTCCTCGCCCACCAGGTTGAAGCTGAGCGCGGTGTGCACCGCATTGCCGAAGGGGTCGAAGATGGACGCCAGATCGTCGGAAATGTCGTCCGGAATCGGGAAGGCGTTGAAGGCCGGAATCACCAGATACTCGGCGAACGCGCCCTCGCGATTGACGCCCACGCCGAAGGTGTTGCGGCACAGGTGGCGGCGGCCGGCGCGACAGTTGCGGCAATGGCCACAGGTGATGTGTCCTTCGCCCGACACGCGCTGGCCAATGCTGAAGCCCTGCACTTCCGAGCCGATGTCCTCGATCACGCCGACGTATTCATGGCCGACGTGCATCGGCACCGGGATGGTTTTTTGCGCCCAATCGTCCCAGTTCCAGATATGAATGTCCGTTCCGCAGATCGCGGTCTTGCGAATACGGATCAATAGATCGTTGTGGCCGATTTCCGGCTTGGCCACATCGGTCATCCACAGGCCGCGCTCGGCCTTCAGTTTGGATAATGCTTTCATTGCTGTTCCTATCCGCCGCGGCGCCCTCTTGGGCGCGCGGCGCTACGCCTCAGATCACGCCGAGCTCGCGGCCCACTTTGATGAAAGCCGCCACCGCCAGCCTAACCTGTTCTTCGCTGTGGCGCGCCGACATCTGGGTGCGGATACGCGCCTTGCCCTTGGGCACCACCGGGAAGGAGAAGCCGATCACGTACACGCCCTCTTCCAACAGCTTGGCCGCCATCTCGCCCGCCAGCCGCGCATCGCCCAGCATCACCGGCACGATGGGATGCTGGCCCGGCACCAGGGTGAAGCCGGCCGCGCTCATTTCCTGGCGGAACACTTCGGCGTTGTGGCGCACCTTGGCGCGCAGCTCCGCGCCTTCCCCGCCCTTGAGGATGTTCAGCACTTCCAGGCTGGCGGCGGCGATGGCCGGGGCCAGGGTGTTGGAGAACAGATACGGACGCGAACGCTGACGCAGCAGATCGATGACGGCTTTGCGGCCGGACACATAGCCGCCGGACGCGCCGCCCAGGGCCTTGCCCAGGGTGCCGGTGTAGATGTCGATGCGATCGGCCACGCCGCACAGCTCCGGCGTGCCGGCGCCGCTGTCGCCGATGAAGCCGACGGCGTGGGAATCGTCCACCATCACCAGCGCGCCGTGGCGTTCGGCCACTTCGCACAGGGTTTTCAGATCGGCGATGATGCCGTCCATGGAGAACACGCCGTCGGTGACGATCAGCTTGAAGCGCGCGCCGGCCTGCTCGGCGGCGACCAGCTGCGCCTCCAGATCGGCCATGTCGTTGTTCTTGTAACGGAAGCGCTTGGCCTTGGACAGGCGCACGCCGTCGATGATGGACGCGTGATTGAGCTCATCGGAAATCACCGCGTCTTCTTCGCCCAGCAGGGTTTCGAACACGCCGCCGTTGGCGTCGAAGCAGCTGGAATACAGAATGGTGTCGTCGGTGCCCAGAAAGCCGGAAATCGCTTGCTCCAGGTCCTTGTGCACTTGCTGGGTGCCGCAGATGAAGCGGACCGAGGCGCAGCCGTAGCCGAAGTCGTCCATGCCCTTCTTCGCCGCCTCGATCAGGCGCGGGTCGTCGGCCAGGCCCAGGTAGTTGTTGGCGCAGAAATTCAGCACATTGCTGCCGTTGCTCAAGGCGATGTCCGCGCGCTGCGGCGTGGCGATCACGCGCTCGGGCTTTTCAAAACCGTCGGCGCGAATCTGCGCCAGCGTGGCTTCTAGGTGGGCTAAGTAGGTTCGGTTCATGACTGTCCTTGTCCAGGGATGACAAAAGAATCACCATTGCGCCGCCGGATCCGCGGCGACTCAAAAACTGGCACCATTCTAGCCCAGCCATTTCACAGCCATCAGTGACAGTTCAATGCGTTTTTCCAAGATACTGTAACCTTGAAAAATTAATACGAACCAACACTGTCACCATAAAATACCGCACGACAACTATCGTCACTTCAAATATTTGGCGATGATTTTTTCCAGCTTCCCGCTTTCGCGCAATTGCTGAAACGCCCTGCTCAGCCTCAGCGCGGTCGCATCCGACATTTTCGGACTGCAGGCCAGATAAATACTGGTGGTTTGCACCTGCAAGGCCTCGCGGATGCTGTCCGTCGGCGTGCCCACCTGTTTGATGGTGTAGTTGGCCACCACGTCATGCACCGCCCAGATGTCCGCCACGCCCGCCGCCAGTTCGCGCTCGGCCTCCTCCGGCGTAGGTCTGACCGAATACCCTATATTGTTTTTTTTCAGATACTCCGCCAACGAGGAGCCCAGCAGCACCACGACGCGCTTGCCCTTGGCGTCGTCCAGCGAGTTCAAGACCACGGGATGATGCGTATTGATGAACAGGGATTGCTTGCTTTCCATCACCAGCCCCACCCA
Source organism: Chromobacterium sp. Beijing (assembly GCF_021496765.1). Classification (NCBI taxonomy): domain Bacteria; kingdom Pseudomonadati; phylum Pseudomonadota; class Betaproteobacteria; order Neisseriales; family Chromobacteriaceae; genus Chromobacterium; species Chromobacterium sp. Beijing. The sequence goes on along the minus strand of NZ_CP053750.1, from coordinate 190,219 downwards.
GCGATACATTTTCTCTCTCTCCGGGGAGCGGGTAAAAGGCATCAGGCAGCTGTCCGCGTCTTGCTGCACCTGCATTTGGGCCCGCTTCCAGGGGATCTCCGGCATGCGCACGCCCAAACCAGTCAGTTGCAGCGCCTGGGCCACCGCCTCTGCGGCGATGCCGCTCAATTTGCCGCCCTCTCCTTTCAACACCAGCGGCGGATACTCCACGCTGTAGACGGAGAGCGTCGACGGCTCCGCCGCCAACGCCGCCATGCACCACAAGCCGCTTATCGCCCACCCCAGTTTCATCCCGCACCTCCGCCCGATGCCCATGCCCGTCACAGTCCTTAACATGATTTTTAGTCCAGCCGCCGGCGTTTGCGCACAGAAACCGCGCAGCCGCGGGCTGCGATGCTAAAATCGGCGCCATGTCCTTGCGCGTCCGCCTTATTTCCAGCTCCCTGTCCCTGCTGCTTGCCGCCTGCGCCAGCACCTCGCAACCCGCCGCGGTGGAGTCCGCCGGCTTTTACCGCGTCAAACCGGGAGACACCCTGTTTCGCATTGCCCAGAACCACCGGGTCAGCGTGGCGAACCTGGTGCGCTGGAACGGGCTGAAAGACCCGGGCAGCATCAATGCAGGGCAATTGCTGCGCGTATCGCCCCCCGGCGGCTCCGCGCAAGCCTCCGCCAAGCCCGGCCGTCCGCAGCCCAGCCGGCCCGCGGCCAAGCCTTCCGCCTCCGAGCCCAGCAAGCCCGCGCCTCGGCCGACGGCCAATATCAAGCTGATCTGGCCGGCCAAGGGCCCCGTCATCGCCAAGTTCAACGGCCAGGGCAGCAAGGGCATCGACATCGCCGGCGAGGCGGGCGCCCCCATCCGCGCGGCGGCCGGCGGCAAGGTCACCTACTCCGGCAAAGGCATCCGCAGTTACGGCAATCTATTGATCATCCAGCATGACAATGCCCACCTCACCGTCTATGCTCACAATCAGTCCTTGCTGGTCAAGGAAGGGCAAGCGGTCAAGGCCGGCGACACCATCGCCACCATGGGCAGTTCCGGCACCACCCGGGTCAAGCTGCACTTTGAACTGCGCGTCCGCTCTTCGGCGGTCGATCCCCTGCCCTATCTGACGGACTGAGCCGCACGGCGGCGGAGCGCTTGTCAGCGCCGGCGGCGTACGCGCAAAATACATTCCTTATCTGATGCGCAACCTATCGCCCGGACAGCACGGTTTCCACTGCGCGGGCCCGAAGCGAGGAAGTCGAGAAGGCAAGCCGATGGGGAGATTACTGTTACTTGGCAGCTTGCTGCTGGCCCTTGCCGCCAACGCCCACGCCGCCAAGATCGTCAAGGTGGCCTTTGGCGAATCGCTGGAGCCCTATGTGATGGAGGGCGGCAAGAGCGGGCTTGAAGTGGAGATCGTGCGCGCCGCCTTGCAAGAGCGCGGCTACCGGATAGAACCGGTTTTCTTTTCCCAACCCCGGCTGCCGATGGCGCTGAAGAACAAGGACATCGACGCGGTGGCCACCGTGGGCGAGCAAGCCGGATTGCAAGCCGAGTATTCCGACGTCTACATCAGCTACGAGGATGTGGCCATCACCCTCAGCAGCCGCCGCATCCAGCTGCACCAAGCCAAGGAGTTGGGCGCCTATCGGGTGCTGGCCTTTTCCCTGGCCAGGCAATACCTGGGCGAAGCCTTCAAGGACATGGCCCGAAGCAATCCCAACTACGCGGAAACCGCCAATCAGGTGGATCAAAACCGGCTGCTGTACCGCGGCTCCGTGGACGTGGTGGTGGCCGACCGCAACATCTTCGCCTGGATGAACCACAAGCTCGCCACCCAGTTCAAGGAAAAAACCGCGCCGGTGGACATTCACCGGCTGTTCGCCCCACCGTGTACCGGATGGCCTTCCGCAGCGCCCCCCTAAAGGACGAGTTCAACCTGGGCTTGCGCGCGATACAAAAAAGCGGCGCCTACAAGCAAATCGTGAATCGTTACCAGAACCTCTGAGCGCGATTGCCGATGACAGCAAGATAGCCTAACCTTCACGGTTTGATTCCGCACCGTCCCGCGTACCGTGAAACCGTCCCGTTTGCTGTTTGCCCTTTTGCCCGCGCTGCTGAGCGCCTGCGCCAACGTCAGTCCGCCGGCCCCGGTCGCCGCTCCCGTCGTCGTCGCGCCCGTCCCCCCGAGCCGGAGGCCCCTGCGCCGGCGGTCGAAACGCCGCCCTCGCCTCCGCCGGTGAGCGCGCCGCCGCTCAGGCCCGCCTACAACGATCCGCAGGCCGGCCGCCTGTTGCTCAACCGCCTGCTGCCGGCCAAGATCCGAGACCGCCAGGGCTGGAGCAACGACATGCTCTCGGCCTTCACCCACCTGAAGATCCCCTACACCGCGGAGAATTTCTGCGCGCTGGCGGCGGTGATCGAACAGGAGTCCAGCTGGCAGGCCGATCCCACCGTGCCCAATCTGCCCACCATCGTCTGGGACAAGATCGCCGAGCGGGCCCACGGCTATCTGATCCCGCTGCCGGTGGTCAAAGCCGCGCTGATGAAGACATCGCCCAACGGCAAAAGCTATAAGGCGCGCATCGACAGCCTGCGCACCGAAAGGGAAATGAACGATCTGTTCGAAGACATGGCGCGCGAGGCCAGCAAGCTGGGCCTGCCGATGAGCATGAAGAACCCGATCCGCACCGGCGGGCCGATGCAGGTCAGCGTCGAGTTCGCCGAAGGCCACGTCCGAGTCTGGCCCTATCCCTATCCGCGCAGCGGCAGCGTGCGCCAGGAAGTGTTCACCCGCCGCGGCGGCGTCTACTTCGGCGCGGCCATCCTGCTGCAATACCCTGCGCCTTACAGCCAGATGCTGTACCGCTTCGCCGACTTCAACGCCGGCCGCTACAGCAGCCGCAACGCGGCCTTCCAAGCCGTGATGGAGAAACTCAGCGGCAAGGACCTGACGCTGGACGGCGACCTGCTCAGCTACAAGGACGGCAAGGTCTACCCCAGCACCACCCAGAGCGCGGTCATCAGCCAGGGCGGCAAACTGGGCATGGGCCAGGGCGAGATTCTGCGCGACCTGAAACTGGAAAAAAGCGCCGCCTTCGGCCAAAGCGAGCTCTACCGCAAAACCTACGCGCTGGCGGACCAGCGCTTCGGCAAGCCCGCGGCGCGCGAACAACTGCCGCAGATCGATCTGAAAAGCCCCAAGATCACCCGCAAGCTGACCACAGAGTGGTTCGCCAAGCGCGTGGACGGCCGCTATCAGAGCTGCCTGGCCCGCGCGCGTTGACCTCAAAACCGCCGCGATTATAATCCCACGTCATCACCCGCCGGCGCCGCTCCCGACGCCGGCGCCGGGCGAGCCTGGCTCGTCCGGCACAACAAGGCGAATTCATTCATGCGCACCACGCTCTCCTACTTCACCGGCTCGCTGCTGTTCAGCGTCGTCGTGCTGGCCGCCGCCGGCTGGTACGGCTTCCAGCTGGGCGGCCCCACCATGGCCAGCTCTTTCCTGGTCACCGCCCTGGTGCTGGCGATTCTGGAAACCAGCGTTTCCTTCGACAACGCGGTCGTCAACGCCAGCGTGCTGCAGGCGATGAGCTCCTTGTGGCGCAAACTCTTCATGACGGTGGGCATCGCCGTCGCCGTGTTCGGCATGCGCATCCTATTTCCGCTGCTCATCGTCGCCGTCGCCGGCGACACGCCCTTGCTCGAGGCCTTCTCCATCGCCACCCGCGAACCGCTGCGCTACCAGCAGATCATGCACGACTCGCATCTGATGATCATGGGCTTCGGCGCCACCTTCCTGCTGATGGTGGTGGTGGAATACTTCGTCAAAAAGGAAAAGGACGAACACTGGCTGCCGGCCGTCGAGCCGCTGCTGGCCCGATTGGGCTCGGTTGAAAACGCGCAGTCGATGATCGCCATCCTGTTGATCGCGCTGGTGGCCGCCGCCATTCCCGCCGGGCAGAAGATGGAGTTTCTCAGCAGCTGTTTCTGGGGCTATGTGGTGTTCATGGCGCTGCATGTGTTCAAGCAGCTGTTCGGCGGCATGGACATTCAGACCGCCGCGGCCAAAAACGGCCTGATCGGCTTCGTCTATCTGGAAACGCTGGACGCCAGCTTCTCCATGGACGGCGTGATCGCCGCCTTCGCCATCACCAATAATTTCTGGCTGATCGCCGCCGGGCTCGGCATAGGCGCGATGTTCGTGCGCTCCATGACCATTCTGCTGGTGGAGCGCAACATCATCGGCCAGTTCAAATACCTGGAGACGTCCGCGTTCTGGGCCATCGGCGCCCTGGTCGCCATCATGTTCGCCGCCGCGCTCCACGTAGAGCTGGGCGAAGTGCTCACCGGCCTGATCAGCGTCGCCATCATCGGTCTGGGCATCGTCACCAGCCTGCCGGGGCGCAAGCGCCGGCGCGACTGAAACGCCCGCTCCGCCATGCAAACAGGCCTGGAATCCAGGCCTGTTCGTTATAGAGCGGCGACGGCCTTGCGCCGGCGCGCCTTGCTTCAGCCGTGAAACCGACTTTTGTTAGCCGCTCTTATCCGTCAAAGCCGATAACTGGCTCCCGTCATCAGCTTGGCGGACAGCTTCATCGCCCCCTTGACCGGAGCCGGCAATGGGGCCGCGCCCAGATCGTGGGCCATGTCCGCATGCTTCAATTCGTCGTCGCGCATCTGCTCGACGATGGCGCGGCTCTTGGCGTCCGCCTCCGGCAACAGCTTCAGATGGCTGTCCAGATGCGCGCCCACCTGTTGCTCGGTTTCCTCCAGAAAGCCCAGATTCCACTTATCGCCCAACACCCCGGCGGCCACGCCTATCGCCAGCGAACCGGTGTACCACAGCGGGTTGAACACGCTGGGCCGGCCGCCCAGCTCGCGAATGCGCCGCTCGGTCCAGGCCAGATGCTCCACCTCCTCCTGCGCCGCTTGGCACAAGGCTTCGCGCGCCTGCGGCGTGCGCGCCGTCAGCGCCTGCCCCTGGTATAAAGCCTGGGCGCACACCTCGCCGCAATGGTTCACCCGCATCAGGCCCAAAGCGTGCCGCTTCTCCTCCGCAGCCAGCTCCGCCTCGCCCAGCGCCGCGTCAGGATGCGGCCGCAGGCTTTGCGCGGAAGCAAACAGGGTGCGCAGCCCCTTGTCGAACTCGACGATCCATTTGTCCAGCATCAATCGCTCTTTCTCGCGCTCACTCAATCGCCGGCGATTATACCCGCCCGATACGCGACGCGGCAGCTACTGCTATAATTGCGCGGTTTATCGAAACATTGTGTTCAACACGCTCAACAAGGATTCCCTGATGGATCTCGCTAGCATCGGCCCGGGCAAAGACATGCCGGGCGACTTCAACGTCGTCATCGAAATCTCCGCCAACGCCGCCCCGATCAAGTACGAATTCGACAAAGACTGGAACGCGCTGGTGGTTGACCGCTTCATGGGCACCTCCATGATGTATCCGGCCAACTACGGTTTCGTGCCGCAAACCCTCGCCGGCGACGGCGATCCGGTTGACGTGCTGGTGGTGACCCCCTTCCCGCTGCCTCCGGGCGTGGTGGTGCGCTGTCGCGCGCTGGGTCTGATCAAGATGGAAGACGAGTCCGGCGTTGACGCCAAGCTGGTGGCCGTGCCGGTGGAAAAACTGTGCCCGATGTACAAGTCCATCCAGAAACTGGAAGACCTGCCGGAACTGCTGCGCAACCAGATGGTGCACTTCTTCGAACACTACAAAGACCTGGAAAAAGGCAAGTGGGTCAAAGTGCAAGGCTGGGGCACGCTGGACGACGCCAAGACCGAACTGGTCGACGGCATCGCCAACTTCGAAAAATAAGCGCTCGGCGCTTATCCCAAGACAACCGGCGCGCGTCGCCGGTTTTTTCATGCCCGGCGTTTGCCTCCGCACATTCGCCAACGCTGATATTGCAACGCAATATGCCATCATTATTTGCTACAATCGCTGAGGCTTGGACACCGCGGCCGCCCGCAGTTAGAAAAGCAAGTGATTGTTACTAAATACCATAAATAATTCTTTTACCCGTCGCCGCATTGCAGGTATCGTTCCATTAGAACCTGCGACGGCCCCGCGGGCTAAAGTAAAACAAGGCCTTGCGGCTGAAAAGCGGAATGCGCATACGGCAGATAGGCGCTTCGAAGGGGTTCTCAAAGACCGTACGCCGGCGCGCGGCGGATCGTGAACCGCTTCCGGGTGCCCGCCCGCGTCCAGGACCGCAATGCCCCGAACATGGCCCCATGCCCCGCCGCCTGTCGTCGCCATGGCGTCGGGCAGCCCAACCGGAACCATAGTGACCTATATCGCCCAAGGCTCAGCACCGCAACTCCACTGGCTCCAGCAGCGCCTGGCCAGCCGGGGTTTGCCCGCGTCCGCCGGCGCGAGCGGTCCGCCGTCCTGGCTGCCTGGCGATTGGCAAGGCTTTTACCTGTCTTCCGGCTGCTGGATCAATATCGACCCCCTGCATCAAGCTCCGCTGCCTCCCCGCCTGCGGCTCTGCCGCAAGCACGAGGTCCAGTTGCTGGAGCTGGACGGCGCCTGGCAGGCGCTGGGCTCGGACTTCGGCTTCATGCTGTTGCTGGGCGCCGACCGCGCGCCGACCGCCGACGCCTTGGCCTTGCTGGACGCGCTGGCGCCGCTGCCGGCCGCCTGGCTGCGCTGCGGCCCGACGGGCAGCGCGCGCTACACCCGCCAGGTCTGGGAAGCGCTGCTGTTCATGCTGAGACGGCAGACGCCGCCCAGCCCGGCCACGCAAACCGCGCCGGACTGGGAAACCGGGCTGCGCGGGCAATGGCGGCTGTGGGAACAACTGGTGCGCCTGTCGCAACGCTATCTGCGGGAACGCAAGCTGCCCGAGGACAATCCGACGGCGCGGCGGGACTTCGCCGAACCGCCGCGGGAGCAAGAACACTACGCCGCCAGCCTGGCCGGGCTGATCGTGCAGGCGGACGGCTGCCAGCAGGCCTGGCGGCAATTATGGGACGACTTCGCCGCCCAAGCTCCGCTGAGCCCCAAAAACTAAAAAGCCCGCGAGAACGCGGGCTTTTTTTCACGACAAGGCCGGAATCAGGCGGCGCTGGTCGCCTTCTTGCCGCGGGCGACGGCGGCGCTGGCGGCCTTGGCGGAGTTGGTGGCGGCTTCCACGCTGGCTTCGGCGATTTCCGCGCTGACTTTCTTGGCGGTCTTGGACACGCTTTCGAAAGCGGCGTTGGAGGTGTTCACCAGGCTTTTCAGAGCGGACACCGCGGCGTCGGAGCCGGCCGGCGCGTTCTTGGACAGACGGTCCAGATTGCTCAGCAGGGTCTGATTGCCTTCGGCGATCTGCTCTTCAACAAAAGCAGCCAGTTCATTCTGGGTGGTCAGCGCGGCGTCGTAGACATTGCGCGCCACGGAGAAAGCCTGATCGATGGACGGCTGAGCCAGGCTGCTCTGCACTTCGGCGAAGGCCTTGGGATCCTTGGCTTCGCTCAGCGCCTTGATCGCCTGGGCGTTGTCGGCCAACAGCTTGCGCGACAGGTCCAGTTGCAGCGCGGCCAGACGCTCGGCGCCGGCCAGCACGATGGAGGAGAAACGCACGGCCTTGTCGAACTGCGACTGGCCGAGAGCGGAGAATTCTTGAGTAGTGGTAAACATGACGACTCCTAAAAAATATCCAAAATTGACAGCTCAGCAACGACAGCGAACTTAACCTGCGCCCTTGATGTTGCATCGCAACAATTGCCATTCTGGCGGGTCGGCTCTCTCGAGTCAAGAAAATGTTGCAATGCACAAGCGGCTAAACCGCTATTTTTCATGAATTTTTGCAACACAAACATTCCAAAGACATTACGGAAACGCGCTTCCTTTCTTCTCCGCGCGACAATTCCCTCAATTGCAACACTTGCCTGCGTCCAAGCCCGCCGCCTCGGCCGATTTCGGCCTTTTGGCCCCAAGCCGAGCAACGCCATTGAAAGCCTGTCAGCAACCCAGTACACTCGCCCCATAGAATAAATCTATCTACATGAAGCCAAGTACAATGAGCCCTGCGGCCAACGCATTCGACATAAAATCCGCCAGCCTGGATCTGCTGGCGCTCTTGCTGCGCACCGACGACCTGGACGAACTGAGCCAGGCGCTGGACGCGCGTTTCGGCACCGGCCACGACGCGCCGGCGGAAGCCTTCGTCCTCGACGTGGAAGCCTTGCCCGCCCCGGCCGAGCTGGATTACGGCCGCCTGCTGCCCATGCTCAGCCGCCGCGGCATCCGCGCGGTGGCCCTGCGCCACCCCAGCACCGCGCTGGCCGGCGTCGCCAGCCAGTTCGGCCTGGCCTACACCAGCAGCGCCACGCCGGCGCGCTCGGCGCAAAGCGCGCCGGAACCCGCCGACAAGCCCGCCGCGCCGGAACCGGCTCCGGCCACCGGCGCCATGATCGTCGACCGTCCTGTGCGCGCCGGCCAGCAAATCTACGCCAAGGGCTGCGATCTGATCGTGCTGGCCATGGTCAGCGCCGGCGCGGAAGTGATCGCCGACGGCAATATCCATATCTACGCGCCCTTGCGCGGCCGCGCTCTCGCCGGCGCGCGCGGCAACGCCGGCGCCCGCATTTTCGCCCGCAGCATGGAGGCCGAACTGGTGTCCATCGCCGGAGTCTATCGAACTATCGAACAAGCCTTGCCCGACAGCATTCTGGGCAAGCCAACTCAAATCTATCTCGAGAACGAGCGCCTGGTCATGACCGCGCTCGGCGAGTAACAAGCCATTATTCAAAGGGATCGACTGTGGCAAAAATCATCGTTGTGACGTCCGGCAAGGGTGGCGTCGGTAAAACCACTACCAGTGCCAGCTTCTCCTCCGGCCTGGCGTTGCGCGGTCACAAAACCGTCGTCATCGACTTCGACGTCGGTTTGCGCAACCTGGACCTGATCATGGGTTGCGAACGCCGCGTGGTCTATGACCTGATCAATGTCGTCAACGGCGAAGCCAGCCTGAACCAAGCGCTGATCAAGGACAAGAACTGCGACAACCTCTACATCATCCCCGCCTCGCAAACCCGCGACAAAGACGCCTTGACGCTGGACGGCGTGGAGAAGGTGTTGAACGACCTGGCCGAAGCCGGCTTCGAATACATTGTCTGCGACTCGCCGGCCGGCATTGAAAAAGGCGCGCTGATGGCGCTGTACTTCGCCGACGAAGCGCTGATCGTCACCAATCCGGAAGTCTCCTCGGTGCGCGATTCCGACCGCATCCTGGGCATTCTGTCCTCCAAGTCCAAGCGCGCGGAAGAAAGCCGCGAGCCGGTCAAGGAACACCTGCTGATCACCCGCTACTCCGCCGGCCGCGTCGACAAGGGCGAAATGCTGTCGGTGGACGATGTGAAGGAGATTCTGCGCGTGCCGCTGCTGGGCGTGATTCCGGAGTCGCAGACCGTTCTGCAAGCCTCCAACTCCGGCACCCCGGCCATCCACCTGAAAGGCTCGGACGTCGCCGACGCCTATTCCGACGTGGTGGCCCGTTTCCTGGGCGAAGAGCGCCCGATGCGTTTCCTCGATGCCCCCAAAGTGGGCATTCTGAAGCGCCTCTTTGGAGGTTAAGTCATGTCCCTGATCGAAATGATCTTTGGCAAGCGCCAGAAAACCGCGGCCATTGCCAGAGAACGCCTGCAAATCATCCTGGCCCACGAACGCAACGGCCGCAGCGCGCCCGACTATCTGCCGGCGCTGCAGCGCGAATTGATGGAAGTGATCTCCAAATACGTCGCGGTCAATCTGGACGACATCAAGGTGCAAGTGGAGCGCCAGGACGACTTCGAAGTGCTGGAAGTCAATATCGTGCTGCCGGAGCACCAGCGCTGAGCCATGACGCTGACCGAACTTCGCTATATCGTCGCGGTGGCGCGGGAGCGCCACTTCGGCCGCGCCGCGCAAAGCTGCTTCGTCAGCCAGCCGACGCTGTCCATCGCCATCAAGAAGCTGGAGGACGAACTGGGCGTCACGCTGTTTGAGCGCGGCGGCCAGGAAGTCAGCGTCACCGAGATCGGCGAACGCATCATCGAGCAATCGCAACGCGTGCTGGAGGAGGCCGAAACCGTCAAACGCCTGGCCGGCGAACATCAGAACGAATTGGTGGGCCCGCTGAAGCTGGGGGTGATTTTCACCATCAGCCCCTATCTGCTGCCGCGGCTGATCCCGGCCTTGCGCATCCTGGCGCCGGACATGCCCTTGATCCTGGAGGAGAACTACACCTCCCGGCTTTCGGAAATGCTCAAGCGCGGCGAAGTGGACGCCATCATCGTGGCCGACCCCTTCGACGAGGCCGGTACCGTGGCGAGCCCGCTGTACGACGAGCCCTTCGTCGTCGCCACGCCCAAGGGCCATCCCTGGGAAAAGCTGGGCGCCATCGCCGCCAATCAGCTGGCCGACGAAAGCGTCCTGCTGCTGACCCAGGGCAATTGCTTCCGCGATCAGGTGCTGCAGGCCTGCAGCGATCTGGCCAGCCGGCAGAGCCACGGCGGCACACTGGCCGCCAATCTGCAGGGCAGCTCGCTCAACACCATCCGCCACATGGTGGCCAGCGGCATGGGCGTCACCGTGATGCCGTCCACCTCGATAGGCCCCACCGACGAATCCTTATTGTCGGTGGTGCCGTTCAAGACGCCGGCGCCGCAGCGCCGCGTGCTGTTGGTGACGCGCAAGCAGTTCTTCCGCAAGAAGGCGATAGACACCCTGCAACAGGCGGTCTTCCGCTCCGGGCTGGAAGGCGTCGCCATGCTGGAAGGCGAAGCGCCGGCACAATAAGCCGGCTCCCGCCCCCAAACGAGACAACCGCTGCGCGCCCTGCCGCAGCGGTTTTTTTCCGCCCCACCACCGCAAGGAGTTTCCCCGTGTCTCAATTGCGCAGCATTGAAATCAAAGCCTTCGTGCCCGCCCGCGACTACGCGCTGTCGCAGCGCTTTTACGCCGATCTGGGCTTCGAGCAAAAGTCGGACAGCCACGGCGTCAGCTATTTCGTCCATGGCCAGTGCAGCTTCCTGCTGCAGGACTTCTATCATCCGCAATTGGCGGAAAACCTGGTCTTGCACTTGCTGGTCGACGATGTCGACGCCTGGCACCGCCAATGGCTGGCCCAGGGCGTCACCGAGCGCTATCCGGCCAAGATAGGCCCGCTCGTGGACCAGCCCTGGGGCATGCGCGACTTCTGCCTGCACGATCCCTCCGGCGTGCTGTGGCGCGTCGGCCAGAACCTGTAAGCCGCCGCGGGCCGGGCCCTCACACAGCGCGGCCAAGCTCCTCCTTCAGTATCGCGAACAGGCTTTCCGGCCTCCCGTTCAGGAAGAAGTGATCGCCGGGCAGGATCTCGCTGCGAAAACCGCCGGTGGCATAGCCCTGCCAGGAAGCGGCCGCCTCGACGCCGCCCTCTTCTTCGCTGCCGCCCAGGGCGACGATGCGGCAGCTCAAAGGGGGACGCGGCGCGGGACGGTAAGTCTCTATCGCCTCGAAATCGGCGTGCAGCACCGGCAGGATGACCTGGACCAGTTCCGGATGGGCCAGCACTTCCGCCGGCGTGCCGTTCATGCGCATCACCTCGTCCAGAAACTCATCGTCCGGCAAGCCGTGTATCGGCCGCTCTCTCGGCGGCAGATGCGGCGCGGCGCGCCCGGACACGATCAGGCAGCAGGGCGCCGGCAGGCCGCGCGCCCGCGCCCGCTGGGCCACCTCAAAAGCCAGGCTCGCCCCCATGCTGTGCCCGAACAAGATGTAAGGCCGGTCCAGCAGCGGCGCGATCGCGTCCGTCGCCTCCTCGGCCTGCTGATCCAGCCGGTAGCGCAGCGGATCGTGAAAGCGCCGCCCCCGCCCCGGCGGATGCATGGGCAGCACATCGACCGCGGCCGGCAAGCGCTCCGCCCAGCCGCGGTACACCGCCGCGCTGCCGCCGGCGTAAGGGAAGCAGAACAGGCGCAAGGCCGCGGCTTGGCCGGCCGGCGCGGCGTCCACCCAGCCGCGGTTCACGGCGCCACCTTGCGGATGAAGCCGCCGGCTTCTTTGATCGCCGCCCTCGCTTCCGGCAGCATGGGCGTCAGGGTGGCCCAGGCGTGCGGCAGCCGCCGCCACACTTTGAAATCCACGCCGACGCCGGCCGCGCTCGCCTTGCTGGCCACGCGCGCGGCGTCGTCCAGCAGCACCTCGCTGTCGCTGGCCTGGATGAACAGGTCCGGCAGGCCCGCGTACTCGCCGTAGAGCGGCGAAGCGATGGGATGATCGGCGGCGGCGTCGCCAAGGTAGTAGCGCGAGAAATTCCTCACCGCCACCGCGCTCAGCATCACGTCGGACGCGTCGTTCGCTTCCAGCGAGGCCCCGGTCGCCGCCAGATCCGTCCACGGCGAGAACAAGACCGCGCCGGCCGGCATCGGCGCGCCCGCGTCGCGCAGCGACAGCAGCAGCGCCAGCGCCAGCCCGCCGCCGGAGGAATCGCCGGCGACCACGATGCGCTCAGGCGCCACGCCCTCGTCCAACAGCCCCCGATACGCCGCCAGCGCGTCGTCGACGGCGGCCGGGAACGGATGTTCCGGCGCCAGCCGGTAAGCCAGCGAAAACGCGCGCGCGTCCGCCTCCCGCGCCAGCGCGGCGGCCACGCCCCGGTGCGTCAGCGGCGAGCAGAAGCAATAGCCGCCGCCGTGCAAATACAGGATCACCCGCCCGCTCGCCTCGCGCCGCGCGGCGGTCTCAGGCTCTATCCACTCGCCGCGCAGCGCCTCCGCGTCCAGCTTGCGCACCCGCCAGCCGCGCGGCGGCTTGATTTCGCCGCGCGCCCATTTCGCGCTGCGCTCGCGCATTTCCTGGGCGGTCAGGCCGGGCTTGCGGGTCAGGGATTTGGCCGTTCTGCGCAACAGCCAGGAGAAACATAGGTTTTGCCAACTCATGAATCGCTTTCCAGTCATGAAGAGAAAGAAGTCTGCCGTCGCGCGCGGCTTATCCGAACACCAGTTTGCGATGCGCGGCGATGCCCGCCAGCGCGCCGTTGCCGATGGCCAGCGCCACGGTGCCGCCCCGCTGCGTGATGTCGCCGCAGGCGAATACGCCCGGCGCCGATGTCTCCATCGCGTCGTCGGTCCGCACATAAGGCCCCAGCGGCCCCTCCTCGATCGCGCAGCCCAGCTGCTCCGCCACCGGGCTGGACAGGCGGAAGCGGTTCATCATGAACAGCCCGTCAAAGGCCAGCCGGCGGCCATCGGCCAGCTCGACGGTGGCGCGCTCCACGATGCGCGCGATCCGTTCGCGCACGATGTCGACGCCCCGCTGCGCCAGCGCCTCGCGCTGCGCCGCGTCCGGCTCGAAGCCGCCGCCGCTCAGGAAGACGGTCGGGCCCCATTCCGGCATCAGCATCGCCGACAGATAGGACAGGGGGCCGCCGCCGAGCACGCCGATGCGGCCCTGCTTCAGTTCGTAGCCGTGGCAGTAAGGGCAGTGGAACACGCTTTCGCCCCAGCGCTCGCGCAGGCCCTCCAGCTCAGGCAATTCGTCCACCACGCCGAAGGCCAGCACCAGCTGGCGCGCCGCGTAGCTTTGGCCGGAGGCGCAGCGCAACGCGTAGCCGGCCTCGCCGCTCTCGGCCCGGACCACGGTGTCCGCGCGCCATTGCGCGTTGGGATAGGCCAGCAATTGCGCCTTGCCGTCCGCGGCGATCGCGTCGGGCGAGCGTCCGTCCAGGCCGATCACGCCGTGGGATTGGGCGGCGAAGCGATTGCGGCGCGCGCCGGCGTCGATCACCAGCACGCGGCGGCGCGCGCGCGCGATCTGCAAGGCGGCGGATTGTCCGGCGTGACTGCCGCCGATCACGATGACGTCGAATACAGTCGTGGAAGTTTCGGTATTCATGATGGGATGTCCTTATCGGGATGAATCGGAGGGCGCGCGGACGGCCGTCACAGCCGGCCGCCGCCGCAGGCTTCCGCCGCGCGGTCCAGCAGCCAGCGCACGATCAGCTTGGCGCGCGGCACGCGCTGCCCTTCGTCGCGGCGCCGCAGCGCCAGTTGTTGCGTGATCACCGCCAGCCGCAGCAGGCCGTAGGCGTACCAGTAGGCGGGTTCCGTCACCTCGCGTCCGGCCGCGGCGGCGTACAGATCCACCAGCGCCGCGCGCGTCGGCGCGCCCGGCGCGCAGCTCGGCCCGGGCGCGTCCAGCCGCAGCAGCGACGAATCCCGGCCCTCTATCCAGTAAGCGAGCGCGGCGCCGAGATCGGCCAGCGGATGGCCGACCGCGGCCAGCTCCCAATCGACGACGCCCACCAGCCGCGCCGGATCGCCCGGGTCGACGAGGATGTTGTCCAGCTTGTAGTCGTTGTGCAGCCAGGCGGAGGGCGCGGTCTGCGGCATCCGCTCGCTCAGCCAGTCGGCCACCGCCCGGAAGTCGGCGTCGGCCGCCGCGCCCGCCTCCTCCGCGTTCCAGCGTCGCCGCCATTCGCTCAGGATGCGGCGCAGATAGTCGGGGGCCGGTCGGCCGGCGCGACCTCCAGCGCATGCAGGCTCGCCAGCGTCTCGATGAAGTTTTCCGCGAGCCGGCGCACGGTGTCGGGGCCGAGCGCCCCGCAGGCGGCCGGCGCGACGCCGTCCAGCTTTTCAACCAGCAGCAGCGCGGCGTCGCCGTCCTCGTCCACCGCCAGCGGCCTGGGCGCCAGCCGGAACTGGCCGGACAGCCGCTCCAGCAGCGCGTAGCGGCGTCTCGCCTCGCGCGCGCCGCCCTCCGGCAGCCAGTAGGCGATGAGTTCGCTGTCGCCGCCCTGCACCAGGAACACCTCGCTGGCCCGGCCGCCGCCCACCCGCGTCGCGCGCGCGCCGACGCGGGGGCGGCCCAGCGCCGCCATCGCGCGCTCCGCGATCCGCGCGCTCATGCCAGCTCCCGCCGGAAGCCGGCCAGCGCATGGCGCGCCACCAGGCTCTTGTGCACTTCGTCCGGGCCGTCGTAAATCCGCCCCGCGCGTTCGTGCCGCCACAGCACATTGAGAATCGTGTCGCCGCTGACGCCCAACGCGCCCTGCACCTGCAGCGCGTGATCGAGCACGGTCTGCGTCACGCCGGCCACGAAGAACTTCGCGATCGAGATGTCGATCTGCGCGCGCTCGTGGCGGTTTTGCAGCCGCGTCGCAGCCTGGGTCACCAGCAGGCGCGCCGCGTCTATCGACGCGCGGCTCTCGGCGATCCAGTTCTGCACCGTCTGGCGCGAGGACAGCAGCTCGCCCGCGGCCAGTTCCCGGCGGCAGGCGCGCCGGCACATGATGGCGAAGGCGCGCTCGCACACGCCTATCCAGCGCGCGCAATGGTGCAGCCGCCCGGTGGCGAGCCTGGCCTGCAGCACGACGAAGCCCTCGCCGGGCTTGCCCAGCATCGCGTCCTCGCCCACCCGGCAATCGTCCAGCACCAGTTCGCCGTGGCTGGCCCAGCCGCAGCCCTCGTCCCCCATCACCCGCAGATTGCGGACGTGGCGGAAGCCGGGCGCGTCGGTGGGCACGATGAAGGTGCTGGTGCGCGCGTGCAGCGGCGCGGCCTCGTCGGTGACGGCCAGCACGATGGCGAAGCCCGCGCCGTCGGCGCCGGACGCGAACCACTTGCGGCCGTTTAGATGCCAGGCGCCGTCCCTGTATACCGCCGTCGTTTTCAGCGAGGAGGGATTCGATCCGGCGGACTCCGGCTCCGTCGCCGCGAAGCAGCTGCGCAGCTCGCCGCGCAATAGCGGCTCCAGCCAGCGCCGGCGCTGCGCGGGAGTCGCGTACTCCAGCAGCACGTCGATATTGCCGGCGTCGGGCGCCTGGTAGTTGACCGCGTAATGGCCCAGCGGCGAGGCGCCCAGCAGCTCGCCCACCTCCACCAGCTCAAGCAGGTTCAGGCCCAGGCCGCCGTCGGCTCGCGGCACCTGCGGCAGCCACAGGCCGTGCGCCCGGTTGGCCGCGCGGATGCCGCTCATCAACTGTTCCACGGTTTCGAAATCGCCGTTGGCGAGCGCCGCCTCCGGTTCCGCCAGCGCCGCCTCGACGGCGGCGAATGCCTTGACTCTGGTGTTCATTGTTCTTCCTCGGTTTCCATGTCTGAAACGGCCCGCCGCGCGGCGGCCTCCATGGCGCGCAAGGCGCCGGCCAGCCCGCTGACGAAGGGGGGCGCATGATGCCGACGTGATCGCCGGGCAGGCGCAGCGGCGTCGCCGCGGCCGGCGCCGCCGCGCGCCAGCCGTCGATGAGCGCGTCGTCGTCGGGCGCGTCCGCCTCGCCGTCCCTGTCCGCGGCCACAATCAAATGCAGCGCGCCGGCATAAGGCGTCGCCGGCGCGTAATCCGTCAGCGAATGCGCGATGAAGGCGCGCACGCGCGCCGCGAACTCGGGCAGGCCAAGCTCCTCCGGCAGCACGCCCGCCGCTATCAAGCGCTCGCGCAAACGTTCCACTCTCCGCGCATCGTCCAGCGCGTCGAATTCATCGGCGTCGAATAGCGGCTTGGCGTCGGCCAGACGCGCGAAGCTGTTGCCGATCTCCGCCATCCAGCGGCTGTCCCGCCAGTCCCGCTTGTGCGGCCGCGCCGCCGACCCCGGCGGCAGGCTGTCCACGATGGAGACCCAAGCCACCGCCTCGCCCTGGCCGGCCAGTTGCCGCGCAATCTCAAGCGCGACCCAGCCGCCGAAAGAATGGCCGCCCAGGCGATAAGGCCCGTAAGGCCGCACCCGCCGGATGTCGGCGATCAGCGCCGTCGCGATGGCTTCGACGCCGGCCGCGTCGGCCTCGCCGGACCCGGGCAGCGCCATGCCCCATACCGAGAAGTCCTTGGACAGCTCGGCCGCGAGCGCGCGCAGATACGGCACATGCCCGCCCGCGCCCGGCGCGAAGAACAGCGGCGGCGCGTCGCCCGGCGCGGACAGCGCGACGAGCGCGCCGACCCGGACGCCGTCCGCGTCCGCGCCCTCGGTCTCGATGATCCGGGCCTGCTCGGCCACGGTCTGCGCCGTCAACAGACGGGCCACCACCGCCGCGTCCAGGCCAAAGGCCCGGCCGGCGCGGGAGCAGATCCGCAGCATCAGCAAAGAATCTCCGCCCAGCGCGCTGAAATCGCTGTCCTCCGACGGCGGTTCGCGCTTGAGCACGGCCGTCCACAAGGCGCTCAGCTCGCGTCGCAACGCCGCGCCGCTGGGCCGCGCGGCGGCGGGCGCCTTGGCCGCCGCCGGCGTGGCGGCCGCCGAGGCCAGGCTCCGGCGCTCGCCGCCGTCCGCCCTGCTCGCGCCGCCTGCGTCCGCGTCCCGCGCCGTGGTTTCCCCGAGCAGCGCGCGCAAGGCCGCCGCGTACTCCGCGACGAAGCGGACCACGGTCTCCGTCGAGAAATGCCCGCGCGACGGCACCAGGGTGATCCGCAATACGCCTTGCCGGCCGTCGAAGCTGCTTTGCACCACCAGCGGCACATTGGTCGTGTCGCTCGCGTAGCCGTCGGACACCTCGATGTCGCGCACCGCGTCCTCCAGCGCGCGGAAGTGCGTGAAGTTGAACAGCGCGTCGAACACCGTGCCCACCTGCCGATGCAGTTCGATCAAGGGATAGCGCCGGCGGCTGAACACCTCCAGCTCGGCCGCCTGCACCGCGCGCACCAGCGCGACGGCGTCGAAGACGCCGGCCGGGAAGTCGAAGCCGAGCGGCAGACTGTTCAGGAACAGGCCCAGCACCCGGTCGCCGTCCGCGCCCTCGCTGCGGCCGTTGAACACCACGCCGCTCGTCACCGCCGGCCTGCCGCAGATGCGCGACAAGGCGAGCAGATGCGCCGTCAGCAGCACGCTCTTCACCGAGGCGCCCGCGCGCGCGGCGAGCGCTTCCAGGCCGGCGGACTCAGCGGCCGAAATCGGCACCTCCGCCGGCGCCGCGTCGCCGTCCGGCTCCCGCGCCAGCCGCGTGGCCGGCAAGGATTGCAGCCGCGCGCGCCACCAGTCGCGCAGCGCGTCCGAATGCGCCGCCTCGCGCTCGCGCTCGACGAAGTCGCGGTAGCGGCTGGCGGGCGCCGTCAGCGCCAGCGGCCGGCCGGCCAGCCGCGCCGAATAGTCCGAGATCAGCTCGGAGAGCAGCAGGTTGAAACTCCAGCCGTCCAGAATCGCGTGGTGCTTGGTCACGCCGATATGCATCTCCTCCTCGCTCAGGCGGTGCACGGCGAAGCGGATCAGCGGCGGATGCTCGACGTCGAAGCGCCGGCGCCGCTCGGCCTCGCGCCAATCCAGAATCCGCGCGTCCTGCCGCGCCGCGTCCAGGCCTCGCCAGTCGCTGACCGCCAGCGGCAAGGGCACTTGGCGGTGCACGTACTGCAACGGCTCCTCGTCGGCGGCCAGATCGAAGGCGGTGCGCAGCGCCGGATGGCGTTCGAAGGCGCCGCGCAACGCCGCCTCGAGCGCGGCCGCGTCGAAGGGCAGGGCCAGCCGCTGATCGTTGACGTTGTGATAGGCGGAGTCCTGGCCGTGCCGCATCTCGTTGGCCAGCATCGCCATCTGCATCGCGCTGAGCGGATACGCGTCCTCGTAGGCGGCGTCCAGCGGCGGAGGCGGCGGCGGCGCGCTCGCGGCCGGCGGCGGCGAATCCGTGCGCCGGACCCGCGGCGCCAGGCTTGCTATGGTCAGCGAGCGCATCAGCTCGTCCAGCGTGAAGTCGATGCCGACCTTGTGCGCGGCCGACAGGATCTGGATGCTCAGGATGGAGTCCCCGCCCAGCTCGAAGAAGTTGTCGGTGACGCCGACCGGCGAGCGCTTGAGCACGGATTCGAACACCCCGACCAGCGCCTGTTCCACCGCATCGCGCGGCGCGACGTGCGGACGCGCGGCGTCGCCGTCCGCCGCCAGCGCGTCGGCCAGCCGGCGGCGATCGAGCTTGCCGTTAGGGGTCAGCGGGATCGCGTCCACCTCGATCAGGCGCGCCGGAATCGCGTGCGGCGGCAGGCGCTGCGCCAGCCAGTCCCGCAGCGCGGCGGGAGAGAGCGACGCGCCCTCGCGCGGCGCCGCGAAACCCGCCAGCTGCGCGTGGCCGTCTATGCTCGCCTCGTCCACCATCACCGCCGCGGCGGCGACGTCCGGGTGCCGGGCCAGCGCCGCCTCCACCTCGCCCAGCTCGATGCGGAAGCCGCGGATCTTGACCTGCTCGTCGATGCGGCCCAGATAGTCCAGCTCGCCGTCCGCGTCCCAGCGCCCGAGGTCCCCGCTGCGGTAAAGCCGCTCGCCGGGCAGGAAGGGGTCGGCGATGAAGCGTTCGCGGTCGAGCTCGGGACGCTTGTGATAACCGCGCGCCACGCCCTCCCCGCCCACGTAGATTTCGCCCGGCACGCCCGGCGGCACCGGATGTCCGGCGGCGTCGAGCAGGTAGATACGGTAGCCGGGCAAGGGCCGGCCCACCGGGCTGCGCGAGGAGCGCGCGTCGCCCGCGCCCAGCACGCGCTCGGTCACGTGCACCGTGGTTTCTGTGATGCCGTAGAGATTGACCAGCGCGACGCCGCTCTCCTCGCCCAGGCAGGCGGCGAACTGGCTGGGAATCAGCGCCTCGCCGCCGAAGAACACATGGCGCAAGCCGGCCGGCAAGGGCCGCCGCGCGTCGCCCAGCGCGCGCAGCAGCTGCTTGAAGGCGCTGGGAGTCTGGCTCAGCATCGTGACGCCCTCGCGCTCCAGCAGCGCGAGAAATTCCTCCGGCGTGCGCGAGCAGCGGTAAGGCACGATTTCCAGCCGCCCGCCGTGCAGCAGGGCGCCCCAGATTTCCCATACCGAGAAGTCGAAGGCGTAGGAATGGAACAGGGTCCACACGTCCGACGGTCCGATGCCGTAGCTCCGGCGCGTCGCCGCGAACAGATGGTCCACATTGCGGTGCTCCACGCACACGCCCTTGGGCTGTCCGGTCGAGCCCGAGGTGTAGATCACATAGCACAGGTCGGCGGGCGAAGTGTCGCGCGGCGGCGGCGCGTCTTCGCGCTCGCCGGACTCCGCCGCATCCCCCATCCCGATCAGAACCCCGCCGAAGTCCCCGAAGCGCTCGCGCGCCTCCTCGCCGCAAATCAGCGCGCCGGCGCCGATATCCTCCAGTATCCAGGCGAGACGTTCCGGCGGATGGTCGAGATCGAGCGGCACATAGAAGGCGCCCGCCTTCAACACCGCCAGTATCGCGACGATGCTGTCCACGCCGCGCCCGAACGCCAGCGCAACCGGCGTGTCGCCGCGCACGCCGGCGGCGTCCAGCCGCCAGGCCAGCCGGTTGGCGCGGCGATCCAGTTCGGCGTAAGTCAGCGCCTCGTCCTCGCATTGCAGCGCGACGGCGTCGGGACGCGCGCGCGCCTGCGCCTCAAAACGGCGATGCAGGCACTGGCGCGCCGTCTCGTCCGCGCGCCGGGCCGCCGCGTTCCAGCCCGCGACCAGCGCGCCGCCCGCCTCCGCGCCCAGCAGCGACGCCGCGCCGATGCGCAGCGCGGCGCCGCCGCGTTCAAACTGCTCCAGCAGCCGCGCCAGCATCGCGACGATCCGCTCCGCCGACGCCTCCGACACGCGCTGGCGATCGTAATGCAGGCGCAAGCGCAGACGCTCGCCGGGAATCGCGACCACGGTCAGCGGATAGTTGGTCTGTTCCACCACCTCGATGTCTCCGACGCCCAGCCGTTCCCGATAGCGCGTCGCGTCCGCGCGCGCCGGATAGTTCTCGAACACCACCAGGCTCTCGAACAAGGGCGCGCCCGGGGCCACGCCGCTCCAGCCCGGAATCGCGTGCAGCGGCGTATAGGCGTAGGCTTCGGCGTCCACATGCCGGCGGTGCAGCTGTCTGAGCCAGTCGCCCAGCGTCTGCGCGGCGTCGACGGTCGCGCGCGTCGGCAGCGCGTTGACGAAGAGCCCCACCATCTGCTCGACCCCGCGCAGCTCGGCCGGCCGGCCGGACACGGTGGTGCCGAACACCACGTCGTCGCGGCCGCTCGCTCGCGCCAGCAGCAAGGCCCAGGCGGCCTGGATCACCGTGCTCTGCGTCAGCTCGCAGGCGCGCGCCAGCCGCTGCAGGCCCTCGCTCATCCGCGGGTCCAGCTCGCGTTCCAGCAGACCGTGGCCGGACGCGCGTTCCGGGCCCGCCTCCTCGGCCAGCGGCAAGGGCGTGGCCGCGCGCACATCGCCCAGCCGCTCGCGCCAGAAGGCTTCGGCCGCCGCGCCGTCCTGCTGGTCCAGCCAGCGCAGAAAAGCGCTGTAGGGCTGGGGCGGCGGCAAGGCCGGATCGGCCCCGCGCCGGTAGGCGTCGTAGCAGGCGAGCGCTTCGCCCAGCACGATCTGCACCGACCAGCCGTCCAGCAGCAGATGGTGATAGCTCCACACGAACTCATAGCGTTCTTCGCCGGTGCGGAACAAGGCGCAGCGCATCAGCGGCGCGCGGCTCAGGTGAAAGCCCGGACGCCGGTCCGCGTCCCGGTAGGCGGCGAGACGCCGCCGCTGTTCCTCGGGATCGAAAGCCCGCCAGTCCTCCTCCACCCACGGCAGTTCGACGTCGCGGAAGACCACCTGAACCGGCTTGGACGGCCCGTCCCACAGAAAGCCGGTGCGCAGCACGCCGTGGCGCGCGATCACCGCTTCCAGCGCGCGCCGGTAATCGGCCGCGTCTAGCGCGACCTGGAAGGCGCAAGCGACCTGTTCGTAATAGACGCCGGACTCCGGCGCTTTCAGCGTATGAAACAGCAGGCCCTGCTGCGTCGGCGTCAACGGCAGCATGGTCTCGACTTTCGAGCCGGCTTGCTGCGCGGCGTTTGATAATGTTTTGTTCATGGCTGTTCGTTCAGTAGCTGTAACACTTCGTCGATATCGTTCTGGTCAAGATGGGCGAGCGGCAGGTCCGACGGCGTCAGGCCGCCCGACTGCGGCGACAGGCAGTGCGCCAACACCGCGTCCAGTTCGGCGCGGAAGTGCTCCGCCAGCGCCGTCATCGCGTCCGCCGCTTGCAGCGCCGCGTTGTACAGCCAGTCCACCCGCAGCCGCCCTTCGTGCACCTGCGCCACCACGTCCAGCGCGTAGCGACGCCTCATCCCGCCCGAGCGCGCGCCGCCCGGCGGCTCGCCCAGCCAAGCCGCGCCCGGCGCGCCGCCTTCTTCCAGCCGCCATTGGCCCAGGTAGTTGAAGCACACCGTGCGCGCATGGCCGCCCAGCTCCGATCCACGGCCGCCGTAACGCAGCGCCTGATAGGCGATGCCGCTGTCCGGCACGCCGCGCATCCGCTCCTTCACCGACTTCAGATCCCGCGGCAAGTCGCCGCTCAGCGGCAGCCGCAGCGGATACAAGCTGGTGAACCAGCCCACGGTGCGCGACACGTCCACGCCCGCCAGCCCGTCGCGGCCGTGGCCTTCCAGGTCCAGCACGCATTCCTCCGCGCCCGTCCATTGGCGCAAGGCCCGCGCCAGCGCGGCCAGCAGCAATTCCTCCGGACGCATCCGATAGGCCTCGCCCGCCTGCCGCAGCCAGCGTTCCGTCGTCGCCGCGTCCCATTGCAGCGACACCCGCGATTCCGCCGCCACCGTGTCTTCGCCCGCGCCGACGCCGGGCAGGGTCATCCCCGGCGCGTCCATCTCCCGCCAGTAGTCCAGCGTCGATTCCGGCAAGGCGTCCGCCCAGGCCCACAGCCGCTGCGACCACGCCTGGTACGACACCGTCTTGGCCGGCCACGACATCGCCTCGCCCCGGCTCAGCGCCGCGTAGGCCCGCCACAGGTCTGCCAGCAGAATCCGCCACGACACCCCGTCCACCGAGGCGTGATGCGCCAGCCACAGCAGGCGCCAGCCTTGCTCCAGCCGGTACAGCCGCGCCGCCCACAGGCCGGCGCCGTCCAGGCGCAGACCGGCCTGCAGTTCGGCCGCGTCGCGCTCCAGCACGGCCTCGGCGTCGGCCAGGCCGCGCAGCTCCACTATCTTCACTTCTGCCGGCGCGCCGGCGCCGCTTTCCTGAATCCAGCGCTCGCCGTCCCGCCGCCAGCCTATCCGCAGCGCGTCGTGCCGCTGCGCCACCGCCTGCAGCGCGCCAATCAGCGCCTCGGCGTCGAGCGGGCCGCTCAGGCCCAGATAAGCTCCCTGGCTGAACTGTTGCCAGTCCGTGCCCGGCCAATCCAGATACCAGGCCTGGATCGGGCCGGGCCTCACTTCGCCCCTCACCTCGCCCTGCTCCGCCGGCGCGCCGGCTTCTTCCGCCGCGCCGCTTTCCGCCGCCAGTTCGGCGATGGTCGGATAGCGGAACACTTGCTGCGGGCTGATGCGCAAGCCCCGCTCCGCCGCCCGCGACGCCATCTGTATGCTCAGGATGGAATCGCCGCCCAGCGCGAAGAAGTTGTCCCTCACCCCCACGCGCTCCAGCCCCAGCAGGCCTTGCCAGATCTCCACCAGCGCCGCCTCGGCCGCGTTCTCCGCCGCCGCCGCGCCCGCCTCGATCTGCGGCTCCGGCAGACGCTTGCGGTCCACTTTGCCGTTGGCGCTCAGCGGCACGCTGTCCAGCGCCATGATCGACGCCGGCAGCATGTATGGCGGCAGCCGCCGCGCCAGCGCGTCGCGAATCGCGGCGGTATCCAGGCTCGCGCCCGGCAGCAACAGCACATAGCCGGCGATGATCCGCCGCCCGTCGCGCTCGACCACCGAGGCCACGCCGCGCTCCACGCCCGGCGCCGCCGCCAGCGCGGCCTCGATTTCGCCGATCTCGATCCGGAAGCCGCCGATCTTGACCTGATCGTCCACTCGGCCCAGGAATTCCAGATTGCCGTCGGCAAGCACGCGCGCGCGGTCGCCGGTCCGGTACATCCGTTCGCCCGGCACAAAGGGATTGTCGACAAAGCGGTAGGCGCTGAGATCGGGCTGGCCCAGATAACCCAGCGCCACGCCCGCGCCGGCGATCCACAGATCGCCCGGCACGCCCACCGGCACCGCCTGCAGCGAGGAAGACAGCACATAGAGCCGCTGCCCCGGCAGATGGCGGCCGTAGGGCACGAAGGCGGCGTCGGGCGCCAGCCCCCGCGTGTCGTACCAGCACGACCAGATGGCCGCCTCGGTGGCGCCGCCCAGCGCCAGCACCTCCGGATCGGACGTCGCCGCCGCGCGGATCTGCGCGGGCAGCCCCACCGGCACGCGGTCGCCGCTCAACATCGCCAGCTTCAGCGAGGGCGGCAGCGCACGCCCGCTCTGCCGGCATTCCAGCAGCAGCAGCTCCATCACCGCCGGCACGGACTCCCAAACCGTCGCCCCCTCGCGCGCCATCAGATCCAGCCACGCCGCCGGCGCGATCGTCGACGACTCCGGCGCCAGCAAGACGGCGGCGCCCGCCGCGAACGCGCCGAAGAAATCGAATACCGACAGGTCGAAGCCCGCCGCCGACACGCACATCAAGCGGTCGGACGCGCCGATCTCATAACGGCGCAGGAAGACTTCCATCGTCAGCGCGGCCGCGCGGTGGCTGATCATCACGCCCTTGGGCTTGCCGGTGGAGCCCGAGGTGAACATCACATAGGCCAGATCGTCGGGCGCCGCCTCCGGCAGCGCGACCTCGGCCGGCGGCGTTTCGTCGATCAGGATCGCGCGCGCCGCGACGCCGTCCAGCAGCGACAGATGCTCGCGCGTCGTCAGCACATGACCGACCGTGGCCAGCAGATCGCGCAAGCGTCCCGGCGGCATCGCCGGGTCGGCCGGCACATAGGCGCAGCCGGCGCGCATCACGCCCGAGTAGGCGGCGACCGCGCGCGCGCTCCTCGGCAGCAGCACCGCCACCGGTTCGCGCCGCGCGCCCGCCGCCGCCACCGCCCTGGCGACGCGCAGCGTCTCGTCGGCCAGTTCGCGGTAGTTCATCGCCTCGTCCACGCCTATGATCGCCGGCGCCAGCGGCGTCAGCTCGGCGTGCCGCTCTATGCCGGCGTGCAGCAGATAGCCGTCGCCGACCGGCGGCGTCGCGTTCCAGTCGTGAATCAACCGGCGCGCCTCCGCCTCGTCCACCAGGCTCAGATCGCCCAGCCGCGCGTCCGGCTGCGCGGCGAGCTGGGCCAGCAGATGCAGGAAGCTCGCGCCCAGCCGGCCTATGCCCTCCTCGTCGTAGCGCGAGGCGTCGAAATCGACATAGAGCACGGTCTCCTCGCCCGGAATCAGTTGGCCGACCAGCGGATAATTGGTGCGCGTCTCGGCCGCCGCGAACTCGCTGACGTCGAAACCGGCGTCGCCTCGGGCCAACTGGCGGTCCACCGGATAGTTTTCCACCACGAACAGGCTGCTCAAGAGCTCGCCGCCCTCGTAGCCCGCCCAGCGCCGGATGTCGGTCAGCGAGGCGGCGCCCAGTCTGGCCCGTTCGCTCTGCTGTCCATGCAGTTGCTGCAGCCATTGCGACACGCGCGCGTCGTCGTCGATGCCGACGCGCACCGGCACCGTGTTGATGAACAGCCCCACCATCCGCTCGACGCCCGGCAGCGTCGCCGGCCGGCCGGACAGCGTGGTGCCGAACACCACCTCGCGCCCGCCGCCGGCGTAGCCCAGGGTCAGCGCCCAGGCGCCGGTCAACAGGCTGGCGCGGGTGACGCCGGCCCGCCGCGCGGCGCGGTCGACCTGCTCGTTCAGCCCCGCGTCGAACACGAAGGCGCGCCGGCCCTGGCCCCGCGCTCGCGCGCCGCGCGCCGGCGCGGCGAAGCCTATCGGCGTGGGCTCTTCTATGCCGGCCAGCACCTGTTGCCAGTACGCGGCCTGCTCGCTCTCGTCCCGCGCCGCCAGCCAATTGACGAAGGGCAGAAAACGGCTGCCCGGCAGCGGGGCCGCGTCGCCGGCGCCCAGCTCGGCGTAGCGGCCGATCACCTGCTTCAGGATCAAGGGCACCGACCAGCCGTCGACCACCGCGTGGTGGTAGCTCCACAGGAAGCGCCAAGTGTCGCCGGGTTCGCGGATCAGGGTGCCGCGCAGCAAGGGCCCGCGTTCCAGATCGAAGCCGCGTTGACGGTCCAGCTCGCGCAGCGCGTCGAAGCGGCTGACGCAGGCCTCGGCGGACAGCGCGCGCCAATCCAGCGTGTCCCAGTCCGGGTCCAGACGGGGATGGACGATTTGGACCGGGCTCTGCAACTGCCGCCAGCGGAAGGTGGTGCGCAGCGCGGCGTGCGCCGCCGCGACGTCGAACCAGGCTTGACGGAAGCGTTCCGCGTCGAAGACGCCGCTCATTTTCCAGTGCAGTTGTTCTATATAGAGCGGCGCGTCCTCGTCCGCGATGGAGTGAAACAGAATACCCTGCTGCAACGGCGTCACGCCGTACAAGGCCTCCAGCCCGGGATGCTCGCGCTCGATCGCGTCGATATCGCTCTGCTCCAGTTGGGCAAGCGGCAGGTCCGACGGCGTCAGGCCGCCCGACTGCGGCGACAGGCAATGCGCCAGCACCGCGTCCAGCTCGGCGCGGAAGCGCTCCGCCAGCGCCGTCATCGCGTCCGCCGCTTGCAGCGCCGCGTTGTACAACCAGTCCACCCGCAGCCGTCCTTCATGCACCTGCGCCACCACGTCCAGCGCGTAGCGCCGCCTCATCCCGCCCGAGCGCGCGCCGCCCGGCGGCTCGCCCAGCCAAGCCGCCTCCGGCGCGCCGCCTTCTTCCAGCCGCCATTGGCCCAGGTAGTTGAAGCACACCGTGCGCGCATGGCCGCCCAGCTCCGATCCACGGCCGCCGTAACGCAGCGCCTGGTAGGCGATGCCGCTGTCCGGCACGCAGCGCATCCGCTCCTTCACCGACTTCAGGTCCCGCGGCAAGTCGCCGCTCAGCGGCAGCCGCAGCGGATACAAGCTGGTGAACCAGCCCACGGTGCGCGACACGTCCACGCCCGCCAGTCCGTCGCGGCCGTGGCCTTCCAGGTCCAGCACGCATTCCTCCGCGCCCGTCCATTGGCGCAAGGCCCGCGCCAGCGCGGCCAGCAGCAATTCCTCCGGACGCATCCGATAGGCCTCGCCCGCCTGCCGCAGCCAGCGTTCGGTCGTCGCCGCGTCCCATTGCAGCGACACCCGCGATTCCGCCGCCACCGTGTCCTCGCCCGCGCCGACGCCGGGCAGGGTCATCCCCGGCGCGTCCATCTCCCGCCAGTAGTCCAGCGTCGATTCCGGCAAGCTGTCCGCCCAGGCCCACAGCCGCTGCGACCACGCCTGGTACGACACCGTCTTGGCCGGCCACGACATCGCCTCGCCCCGGCTCAGCGCCGCGTAGGCCCGCCACAGGTCTGCCAGCAGAATCCGCCACGACACCCCGTCCACCGAGGCGTGATGCGCCAGCCACAGCAGACGCCAGCCTTGCTCCAGCCGATATAGCCGCGCCGCCCACAGGCCGGCGCCGTCCAGGCGCAGACCGGCCTGCAGTTCGGCCGCGTCGCGCTCCAGCGCGGCCTCGGCGTCGGCCAGGCCGCGCAGGTCCACTATCTTCACTTCCGCCGGCGCGCCGGCGCCGCTTTCCTGAATCCAGCGCTCGCCGTCCCGCCGCCAGCCTATCCGCAGCGCGTCGTGCCGCTGCGCCACCGCCTGCAGCGCGCCGATCAGCGCTTCGGCGTCGAGCGGGCCGCTCAGGCCCAGATAAGCTCCCTGGCTGAACTGTTGCCAATCCGTGCCCGGCCAATCCAGATACCAGGCCTGGATCGGGCCGGGCCTCACTTCGCCCCTCACCTCGCCCTGCTCCGCCGGCGCGCCGGCTTCTTCCGCCGCGCCGCTTTCCGCCGCCAGCTCGGCAATGGTCGGATAGCGGAACACCTGCTGCGGGCTGATGCGCAAACCCCGCTCCGCCGCCCGCGACGCCATCTGTATGCTCAGGATGGAGTCGCCGCCCAGCGCGAAGAAGTTGTCCCTCACCCCCACGCGTTCCAGCCCCAGCAAGCCTTGCCAGATCTCCACCAGCGCCGCCTCGGCCGCGTTCTCCGCCGCCGCCGCGCCCGCCTCGATCTGCGGCTCCGGCAGGCGCTTGCGGTCCACCTTGCCGTTGGCGGACTGCGGCAAGGCGTCCAGCCACACCCAGGCGCGCGGCACCATATAGCCCGGCAGCCGCGTCTCCAGCCATGCCTGCACCGCCGCCGCGTCCGCGGCTTCGGCCGAATCTTGCCGCGCCACCAGATAGCCGACCAATTGCTTCTCGTCCGCGGCGCTGCGCCGCAGCGCGACGGCGCAGCCGCTCAAGCCGGGGTGATGGCCCAGCGTCGCCTCGATCTCGCCCAGCTCGATCCGGTAGCCGCGCAGCTTGATCTGCTCATCCACTCGGCCGAGGAACTCCAGCGCCCCGTCGCGCCGCCAGCGCACGCGGTCGCCGGTGCGATACCAGCGCCCGCCGTCCGGCGGCGGCGCCGCGACGAAGCGTTCCGCCGTCAAGTCGGCGCGGCCCAGATAGCCGAGCGCGAGCCCGTCGCCACCCGCCCACAATTCGCCGGGCACGCCGACCGGCACCAGCCGGCCGCCGGCGTCGACCACGCGCACCTCGGTATTGCCTATCGGCCGCCCAATCGGAATCGAACCGCGTTTCACGTCGCCGGCCGTCACCCGATGGCTGCAGGTGAAGGTGGTGTTTTCCGTCGGGCCGTAGCCGTTGATCAGCGCGACGCCCGGGCAGGCCTCGAGAAAGGCGCGGCAGCTCGCCACCGGCAGCGCGTCGCCGCCGGTCAGCAGTTCGCGCAGGCCGCCGAGCGCGGCCGGCTCCTCTTCCACCACCATGCGGAACAGGTCGGCGGTCAGCCACATCGTGGTGACGCCGTCGCGCGACGCCGCGTCCAGGAAGGGCATGCCGGGCTCGGCCAGCACCAGCCGCCCGCCGTTCAGCCAGCAGCCCCAGATTTCGAAGGTCGAGGCGTCAAAGCCCAGCGGCGATTGCTGCAGCATCACCGTCGACGCGTCCAAGCGCGCGTAGCCGCCGCCGACGGCGAGCCGGACCACCGCGCGATGCGGCACCGCCACGCCCTTGGGCCGCCCGGTGGAGCCCGAGGTGTACATCACATAAGCCAGGTCCTCCGCGCGCCGCGCCGCGGACGACACGGGCCGCGCGTCGCCGGCCTCGCAGTCGGCCAGGCTCAGCACCGGTCCGGCGTAATCGCCGAGCCAGCCGGCGTCCAGACCGTCGGCGACGATCATCAAGGCCGGCGCGGCGTCGGCCGTCATCGCGCTCAAGCGCGCGGCCGGATAAGTCGGATCCAGCGGCAGATAGGCGGCGCCCGCCTTCAGCGCCGCGAGGAAGGCGGCCAGCAGCCGCGGCGAGCGCTCGCCCGCCACGCCCACCACCGCGCCCGCCTCGACGCCGGCCGCGCGCAGCGCGCCGGCCGCGCGGTCCGACCACTGATCGAGCTCCGCGTAAGTCCAGCGCTCGCCGCCCTGTTCCAGCGCGACGCGTCCGGGATGGGCGGCCGCGCATTCGCGGAACAACGCGTCGATCGCGGCGTCCGCCCGATACGGCCGCTCATGCCGCCCCCATCCGCGCAGGCGCGCTTCTTCGGCCTCGGACAGGATGGGCAAGCCGCGCGCGTCCGCGTCCGGCGCGGCCAGCGCCGCGCGCAGCAGCGCCAGATAATGTTCGCCCAGCTGGCGGATGGTGGCCGCGTCGTACAGATCGGTGTTGTACTGCCACACCGCGAAAGTGCCGCGCTCGTCTCCCTCGATCGACAGATAAAGATCGAAGCGCGCGAACGGGCTGTCCAGATCGAAGGGCACGGCCGCGCCGCTCGCGGTGCGCACCGCCGGCAGGCGGACGTTCTGGAAGGCGAACACGGTCTGCGCCAGCTGCTCGTGCCGGGGGCCGCCGCGCGCGCGCAGCCGCTCCACGATGGCGTCCAGCGGCACGCCCTGGCGCGCGAAGGCCTGCGCGCTCGCGTCGCGGACCCGGTCCACCAGCGCGCCGAAGCTGTCGCCCTCGCCCACCTCGGTGGCCAGCGCCACCAGGTTGACGAAGTAGCCGGCGATGTCCTCCGCCGCCTGGAAAGGCCGGTTGGCCGCCGGCGTCAGCGTCAGCCCGCGCGCTTCGCCGGTGTAACGATGCTGCAGCAGCGCGAAGGCGCTGAACAAGGTGGTGAACAGCGTGGTGTTATGGCCGCGGGAGAACGCCGCCGCCGCATCCATGCACGCGGCCGGAATCTCGAAGCGCTCGGTGCCGCCGCGCCCGCTCAGCGCCGGCGGACGCGCGCGGTCGCCGCGTATCGCCGGCACCTCGTCCACCTCCGCCAGCGCCTCCGTCCAGGCGTCCAGTTGCGCGGCGTAGTCCGGCGACGCCATCCAGCGGCGCTGCCAGGCGGCATAGTCTCGATAACTGAGGCGGGGCGCCGAGGGCTCGGCCGCGTCCGGCGACGCGAGATAGGCGCTGAAATCGCGGATCAGCACGCTCATCGACCAGCGGTCGAAGATGGCGTGATGGATAGTCAGCACCAGCACCGCGGCGCGCTCGGGCGTCGAGAACAGATCGACGCGCCACATCGGCGCGCCGGCGGCGAAGGGCTGTCGCGCCAGTTCCGCGGCGCGCGCGCGCAAGGCGTCGTCGCCGTCCACCGCCCACGCTTGCAAGGCGACGAGCGGCTCGGGCAGCACCCGCTGCAGTTCCGGCTCGCCGTCGCTGAAGACGGTGCGCAGGATGTCGTGCCGGCGCGCGAGCGCCGCGAAGGCGCGGGCGACGGCCTCCTCATCGACGGCGTCCGCGAGTTCGATCGCCACCTGTTCGTTGTACATCGCCGGATCGCCCAGCCGCGTCGCCGCGACCAGACGGGCCTGCCCCGGCGACAGCGCCGCCGCGTCGCCGGCCTCGCCCGGCAGCGCCGGCGCCAGCGGCGCGGCGCGCGCGCCTTCGTCGTCGAGCACGCTCAGCAGCGCCTCCTTGGCCTCGCGCAGCCGCGCGACCAGCGCGGCGTCGAGCGCGCCCTGCGGCGCCTGTACCTGAAGCTGGTCGCCGCGACGATGCAGCGTGACGCCCGCGTCGGCAAGATCGGTCATGAGCCGTGCCATGGTCATAGCGTGATTTCCTCCGTGTCGGCGCCCGCGGCCGAATGTTGTTCCGTCACCAGCTTGCGCTCCAGTTGCGCCATCACCTGGTCGATCAGTTCGTCCAGCGAGGAGCCGTCGATCAGGTGCGAGATCGCGACGGACACCCCCAGCGCGCGCTCAAGCGCGTTGCGCAGTTCCGCACCGGTCAGCGAGTCCACGCCCAGATCCAGCAGCGAAGTCTGACGCGGCAAGGCGGCCGGGCTGGACAGCACCGCGCGCAATTCCGCGTCCAGATAGTCGGCGACCCGCGCGCGGCGCTCGCCGGCGGGACGGCCGCGCAGTTGGTCGAAAGACAGGGTCCGCGCATTCGCCGCCGGCGCGCGGCCGACCAGGCCTTCGATCAGCGGCGGCAGATCGGGCTGCGCCGCGATCCGCGCAAGATCGATCGCGGCCACCACCAGATGCGGCTCGCCGGTGAACGCCCGTTCCAGCGCGGCGAAGGCCTCGCCCTCGCTCAGCGGGTTCAGGCCGCCGGCGCGAATCCGTTCCGCCGTCTTCGCGTCGGCCGCGCCCATGCCGGCCGCCCACGATCCCCAGCCTATGGACAGCGCCGGCCGCGCGCGCAAGCGCCGCCGCTGCGCCAGCGCGTCGAGATAACCGTTGGCGGCGGCGTAGGCGGCCTGGCCGTGACGGCCGACCGCCGCGGAGATGGACGAATACAACAGGAAGAAGTCCAGCGGCTCGGCCTCGGTCAGCCGGTCCAGCAAGACCGCGCCGCCCACCTTGGCGCGCAGGGTCTCGGCGAAGGCCGCGGCGTCCAGCGCGTCCAGCGTCGCGTCGCGCACAATGCCCGCGCAGTGCGCGACGCCGCGTATCGGCCGGCCGGCCGCGGCGAGCGCCCCGCGCAAGGCGGCTTCGTCGGCGACGTCGGCGGCCGCCACGCGGACCTCGACGCCATCGCCGCGCAGACGGGCGCAAGCGGCCTGCGCCGCCGCGCCGGCTTCGCCGCCGCGGCTGATCAACAGCAGATGGCGCGCGCCGCGCCCGGCCAGCCAGCGCGCGGTGGCGAGGCCCAAGGCGCCGGTGCCGCCGGTCACCACATAGACGGCGTCGCCGTCCAGCGCGGGGAGCGCGCCGGCCGCGCCGGCGCCGGCGCGCCGCAGCCGCGGCGCCAGCACGGTGGCGCCGCGCACCGCCAATTGTTCCTCGGCGGCTTCATCGCCGAGCAAGGCCGCCAGCGCGTCGAAGGACGCCGGCGAACCGTCGATATCTATCGTGCCGCGCCAGCTCCGGCCCTGCTCCCGCCGCGCGACGCGCACCGCCGCGCTCAAGGCGGCGAGGACGGGATCGACCTCCTCCGCCGGCCCGGTGGCCGCCCCGCCGCGCGTGACAACCGTGATCGCCGCCGCCGACGGCGTCGCGGCGCGCTCTCGCGCCAGCGCGCTCAGCAAGGCGCCGCGGCGCGCGACGGCCGCCAGCGCGTCTTCGTCTCCGGCCGCGCGGTCGAAGGCGAGCACCAGGCCGGCGTCGCCCGCGCGGCGGATGGCGTCGATCTCGGCGGGCGCAATCGCGCAGCGCTCGCCGGCGGCTTCCAGCGCGCGCGCCACTTCCGCGCACAAGGCCGGATCGCCGGCGACGATGCGCTCGCCCGAGCGGCGCGCGCCGGCCGGGGCCGGCAGCGGCTGCCAGGCGATGCGGTACAGCGGCGACTCCGCCTGCGCCCGCCCTTCGTCCACCCAGTAAGGCTGGCGGTCAAATGCGTAGCTCGGCAGCCGCGCGACGCGGCGCCCGGCGCCGGCCGGCGCCGGCCAGTCGACCGGCAGGCCGGCCACATAGCGCCGCGCCAAAGCGTCCAGCCGCTCGGCCGGTTCGCGTCCCGCGTCCGCCGTCTCCGGCGACGCGTCGCGGCTGGGCGGCATCCCGCCGCACACGCCGCTGTGAACGGCGGCGTCCTCGCCGCGCGCGAAGCGGCTCAGCTCGCGCGCCATCCCTTCCGCGCTGACGGCCGTCAGCGCGAGCCGATGCGGGAAATGCGAGCGCGCCGCCCGCGAAGCGTGGCAGGCGGCCGCCCACGCCGCGGCGTCGAGCCCGGCCAGATGGGCGGCCAGCCGCGCCGCGTTGCCGCGCAGCGAGGCGTCGGATTTCGCGGAAACGACCAGCAATTGCGCGCCTTCGTCCGCGCCGGCCGCCGTTTCGCCGGCGGCCGCGCGCGGCGGCGCGAGCAGCACCGCGTGCGCATTGGTGCCGCTGAAGCCGAAGGAGCTGACCCCGGCGACGCAGGGCGCGCCGCCGGCGTCTATGCGTTCCGCGCCGAGCGCGAGGCGCAGCGGCAGCGTGTCCCAGTCGATGCCGCGGTTGGGCGTGCGCACATGCAGGGTGGCGGGCACCACGCCATGGCGCACCGTCAGCGCCGCCTTGATCAGCCCGGCAATCCCCGCCGCGCCTTCCAGATGGCCGAAATTGCTCTTGATCGAGCCCAGCAGCACGCGCTCCTCGCGGCCGCGGCCGGCGAACACGGAGGCCAGCGCCGCCGCCTCTATCGGATCGCCCAGCGCGGTGCCGGTGCCGTGCGCCTCGATATAATTCACCTGCGACGCGTCGATGCGCGCGGCGCGCAAGGCCGCCCGCACCAGCTCGCGCTGCGCGTGCTCGTTAGGCACCGTCAGGCCCGCGCTGCGGCCGTCGTGATTGACGGCCGAGCCGGCGATCAGCGCGTCTATGGTCCGCCCGGCGGCCTCGGCGTCGGCGAGCCGCTGCAGCACCACCACGCCGCAGCCCTCGCCGCGCACGAAGCCGTCCGCGCCGTCGTCGAAGGAGCGGCAGCGGCCGCTGGGCGACAGCATGTGCGCCCGGCATTCGGCGGCGGTGGACAACGGCGACAGCACCACATTGACGCCGCCGACGATGGCGATGTCGCACTCGCCGGCGCGCAGCGCGTTGCACGCCAGGTGCACGGCGACCAGCGACGACGAGCACGCGGTGTCTATCGTCAGCGTCGGCCCGTGCAGACCGAGCGCGTGCGACACGCGGCCCGCCAGCACGCTGGGCGCGTTGCCCGAGGCGGTGTAGAGGTCGACCTCCTCCGCCCGGCGGAAACGGTGCGCGTAGTCCTGATGCATGACGCCGGCGAACACCCCGGTGGCCGAGCCCTTCAGTTCCGCCGCCGTCATGCCGGCGCGCTCCACCGCCTCCCAAGCCACCTCGAGCAGCATGCGCTGCTGCGGATCCAGCATCGCCGCCTCGCGCGCCGAAATGCCGAAGAAGCCGGCGTCGAAGGAGGCGATGTCGTCCAAAAAGCTGCCGGTGCGGCAGTAGATGCGGCCGCTCGCGTCCGGGTCGGCGTCGAAGTAGCGCTCGACGTCCCAACGCTCGGCCGGCACCTCGCTCACGCCGTCCGCGCCGTCGAGCAGCCGCTGCCACAGCGCCTCCGGCGAGTCGACGCCGGCGAAACGGCAGCCCATGCCGACCACGGCGATGGGCGCGTGCCGGCGCTGTTCTGCGCCGTCCAGTTCGCGCTGCAGGCGTTCGATCTCGCGCAGCGCGTTCCGCATCAGCGCGGTCGTGTCGATCTGGCTCATCGCGCGTCCTTTCTATTCAATTCCTTCAGTTTCGCGGACAGCATTTCCACGATCTCCTCCTGCGACATCGCGACGTCCGCCGGCGCGTCGGGCTCGGCGGCGGGCGCGGCGGGCGTCGCCTCCGCCTCGGCCATGCCGAACACCGTCCGCGCCAGATGGTCCGCCAAGGCGGCTATGGTCGGATTCGAGAAAATCACCGTGGTCGGTATCGCGCGGCCGAAACGCTTTTCCAGCAGCACGCGCAGATCGGTGATCAGCAAGGAGTCCAGGTCGTAGTCGAACAGCGAGCGCTCGGGGTCCAGCGAGGCCAGCGGCGTGCCGGTCACCAGCGCGGCGTCCTCGGCCAGCAATTGGAACAGACGATGTCGTCTTTCCTCCGCCGGCAGCGCCAGCAGCTCGCTGACCGAGGAGGTGGAACCCGCGCCCGGCTGGGCGGTGGCGATGCCGGCGAAGCGGCTGGCCGGCACATGCGGCGGCCATTGCTCGATCAAGCGCCCCCAATCGATGGGCAGCAGCACGAGGTGGGCCGGCAGGTCCGCCCCCAGCGCGATCTCGAAAGTGGCGCGGCCGCATTCGGCCTCGATCTGGCCGATGCCCAGCTGCGCGAGCCGCCGCTTGGCGTTGGCGCTGGAGCGGGCCAGCATGCCCACGTCCTGCCACGGCCCCCAGGCGATGGACAGCGCGGGCAAGCCTTGCGCGCGGCGGCGCGCGGCCAGCGCGTCGAGGTAGGCGTTGGCCATCGCGTAGGTCGATTGCCCCGGCGCGCCGAAGGCGGCGGCGGCGGAGGAAAACAGCACGAAGTGTTCCAGCGGGTAAGCCTGGGTGCGCTCATGCAGCAGCCAGGCGCCGCGGGCCTTGCCGGCCAGGGTGGCGGCCAGCGAGGCCGGCGTGACGTCGCCGACCAGGCAGTCCTCCACCACGCCCGCCAGATGGCAGACGCCGCGCAGCGGCGGCATGGTCGCGTCGATCTCGGCCAGCAGCGCGTCGACGTCCGCCTCCGCCGCCACGTCGGCCTGCCACACCTTCACCTCCACGCCGTCGCGGCGCAGCGCGGCCAGCGCCGCCTCGGCCGCGGCGTCGGCCGGCCGGCGGCCGGTCAGCACCAAGGCGCGCGCGCCCAGCGCGGCCAGCCAGCTCGCGACGCGCAGGCCGAGTTCGCCCAGCCCGCCCGTGATCAGCCACGTGGCGTCCGCCGAGAGCGCGAGGTCCGCTCTGAGCGGCAGCGCGCGCTCGTCGAAGCGCGGCGCGGCGACCGCCTCGCCCTTGACCGCGACTTCGGTCTCGCGCTCGAAGTAATCCAGGCCGCGGCGGATCGCCCGCGCGTCGCCCGCGTGCAGCGCCAGCGTCTGCAGATGCGGCGTTTCCATCGCCACCGCGCGCGACAACGCCTGCAGCGGCGCCGAGGCCGGCTCGTCCGGCGCCAGCGCCAAGGCGATGCGGCAAGGCCGCTCGCGTCGCGCAGCCGTGGCGAACAGTTCCAGCGCCCCGGCGTAAACCGCCGGCGCCGGCGCGTCGCCGCGCGCCTCCAGCCCGCGGCAATCGACGATCAGGCCCGCCTTGTCGAAGGGAATATCGTTCACCGCCGCCACCACGACGGCCTCCTTGCCTTCGTCGCGCAGCATCGCCGCCAGCCCGGCCGCCGTATCCCCCGCTCCGCTCAGGATGGCGATGGTCGCCGGCAACTCGGCGGCCTCGCCGCCCGCCGCGTCGCGCCATTCCACCGCATAGCCCTCGCGCAGCGGTTCGACGCGCAGCAATTCATTGCGGGTCACCTCGCGCGACTCCAGGCCGGTCATTTCGAGCAGCACCTTGCCGGCGTCGAACAGGCTGGCCTGCCCCCGCTCGGCCGACGCGTGACAGCGCATCCCGGCGCCGGTCCGCCCGTGCAGCGCCAGCCGCGCGATGCGCGTCGGCACAAAAGCCTTGCTGCCCTCGGGCCGCGCGGCGGCGGCCACCAGTTGCAGCACCGAATCCAGCACCCCGGGGTGCAGCAACCAGCCGGCGTCGTCGGCGTCGTCCCGCATATCGCAAGACGCGTCGCCGTCCCCGACCACGATGTCCGACAGACGCCGGAAGGTCGGTCCCATCACCACGCTGCGCGCGCGCAGCCAGCTATCCATCAGCTCGGTGGAGATCGCTTCTCCGCGCACCGGCTCCGACGGCGCGGCGCCCGGCGCCTCGCCGGCGTCCACCCTGGCCGTCGCGTGGACGTCGGCGGACTCCAGCGTCAACACCGTGGCTTCGAAACCGTCGCCGTCGCGCACCAATTGCAGCTGGACCTTGCGCGCCGCGCCCGACGGAATCACCAGCGCGGCCGGGAAGCGCAGATCGCTCAGCACGCAGCCGTCCGAGCCGGTGAGCGCGCGCGCGCCGTCGGCCATCATCACCGCGAGCGCCGCGCCGGACACCACCACCTTGTCGTAAATCACGTGATCCTGCAGGAAGGGCAAGACGGCCACGCTCCATTCGGCGTCGAAGAAGGTCGCGCCCAAGGCCGGCGCGTCGGTGCGCCGTCCAAGGAAGGGCGTCGCGCCCGCCGCCAGGAAACGCGGCGCGCGGTCTATCCAGTGACGCTGGCGCTGGAAGGGATAGGTCGGCAGCGCCACCCGGTTGCCGTCGCGGTAATGCTGGGACAGCTCCAGCGTCAGGCCCGCGGTCCACAGCCGCGCCAGCGCGTCCGGCGAGGCCGGATCGAGCGAGACCATGCCGGCAGCGCCCGCGCCCAGCGCCGTGTCGCCGAAGTCCAGCACCCATTCCGCGCCGGCCGCTTCCAGCGCCTCGGCGGCGTCCGCCGCGCCTGGCGCCGTGCCCGCGCGGGCCAGTTCCTCGCGCACCGCCTCCGCGCTGTCCAGCGGCAGGCCCGAGACCGCGCTGATCCACAACAAGGACGGCGCGACGGCGCGCTCCGCGCGGCGCTGCCGCGCATCCTCAAGACTCAGCGCGCCCGCCGCGAAGGCCGCGGCGAACACGCCGCTCCCCGTCGCGCACACGCTGGCCGGCACGACGCCGCTCGCCTGCCACAGCTGCACGCGGGCCAATACCGCGTCCAGATCCTCGGCGCCGCCGAAGGCGAAGCTCAGTTCCGGCGCGCGCGCCGGAACTTCCGCCGCGATCGTCTCCGCACTCGGCTCGCCGGCAGCGAAGGCGCGCAGCGCGGCGATCAAGGCCTCGCGGGATTCGGCGCGGAACGCCGCGCGCTGCTCCCAATGCCGCCGCCCCAGCGCCGCCGTCAGGCAAACGTCTTCTATCCTCAGCTCGGGATGGCCGTCGAGAAAGTCCGCGTAGTCCGCGCACAGCGCGGGCAAGGCCTCGCCGCGCGCCGACAACAGCAAGAGCGGCGCGACGTCCGGCGCGCGCGGCGCGCGCGGCGGCGCCGCTTCTATGATCACGTGGGCATTGGTGCCGCCGATGCCGAAGGAGCTGACCCCGGCGCGCCGCTGCGGCGCGTCCCAAGGCGCGGTTTCCGTCGGCAGGTAGAAGCCGGCGTCGCCGCGCAGCGCGTCTATCGCGCGTTCCGCGCCGACGGCGGCCGGAATCCGCCCATGCTCCACCGCCAGCGCGGCCTTGATCAGCCCGCAAGCGCCCGCCGCCGCGTTCAGATGGCCGACGTTCGCCTTCAAGGTGCCCAACGCGCAGCGCGCGTCGGCGGCGGAACGCTGGCCCAGGGCCGCGCCCAGCGCCGCCAGTTCCACCTCGTCGCCGATCGCCGTGCCGGTGCCGTGCGTCTCCACATAGCCTATCGACGCGCCGTCCACCTCGCTGAGCGCCAGCGCCTGGCGGATCACGTCCTGCTGCCCGCGCCCGCCGGGCGCGGTGAAGCCCACCTTGGCCGCGCCGTCGTTGTTGACCGCGCCGCCGCGAATCACCGCCATGATGGGGTCGCCGTCGGCCAGCGCGTCCTCCAGGCGGCGCAGCACCACCACGCCCGCGCCGTTGCCGAAGACGGTGCCGCTGCTGTCTGTGGTGAACGGACGGCAGGCGCCGTCCGCGGACAGAATGCTGCCCTCCTCGTACACATGGCCCTGCCGCTGCGGCAAGGCGACGCTGACGCCGCCCGCCACCGCGAAGTCGCACTGGAAGCTCAGCAGTCCCTGCATCGCCTGAACCACGGCGACGAGGGAAGTCGAGCACGCGGTCTGCAAGCTGATGGCCGGGCCGCCGAAATCGAGCCGGTAGGCGACCTGGGTGGCCAGATAGTCCTTGTCCACGCCCACCCATTGCTGCAGATAGCGGTTGGGCGACGCGCGGTCCAGCCGGTCGCGCACGTGGTCGACGAGATAATCGACGCTGGCCGAGCCGGCCCAGACGCCGACGCGCGCGCCGCGCGCCGCGCCGTGACCGGCGCGCTCCAGCGCCTCGTGCACGCATTCAAGGAAAATCCGCTGCTGCGGGTCCATCGCCGCCGCCTGCGACGGCGGAATGCCGAAATAGGCCGCGTCGAATTGATCGACGCCGTCCAGCGGACCGCCGGCGCCGACGAAGCCGGGCTGGGCCAGCACCGTTTCCGGCACGCCCTCGCGGCGCGCCGCGTCCGCGCCGAAGCGTTCGATCGCGACCCGGCCGTCGGCTATCATCGACCAGAACTGTTCCAGGGTGCTGACGCCGGGCAGGCGGCAGCTCGCGCCGATGATCGCTACGGCGTCTACGGGTGTTGCATCAGTCATTACAAAGCCTCCTTGCGTGCGCGTACGCGCTGTCGATAGGCGCGCGCGCCGTCGACGTCCATCATTGGGGAAAGGTCCGCCTCGCCCGTATCGGCGCGCTCGGCGAGCGCCCGTATCGTGGCCAGCGAAAAGAAATCGACCAGCGGGGGCACCGCGACGCCGCGCGACGCCAGCAGCGCGCGCAGCCTCACGATGTGCATCGAGGTGGCGCCCGCGTCGAAGAAGCCCTGCCGCGGGTCTATCTCGACGCCGACCACCTCGGCGAAGGCGGCCAGCATCGTGGCCTCCAGCGAAGCGTCGCGCCGCGCCGCCGCGGCCGGCGTCGCCGGCGCGGGAGCCGGGGCCGCCAGCTCGGCGAGACGCGCGCGGTCCACCTTGCCGTTCGCCGTCAGCGGCAAGGCGTCCAGCACCATCACGTGATGCGGCTGCATATAGGCGGGCAGATGCAGCACCAGTTGGGTGCGCACGGCCGCGACCACGTCGCCTTGATGATCCGGCAGCGCCACCACGTGCAGCTGGATCACCGTCGCGTCCTTGCGCCGGGCCACCGAGGCCACGGCGCGCGCCAGGCAGCCGGCGCGCATCGCGGCCGCCTCGATCTCGCCCAGCTCGATCCGATAGCCCTGCACCTTGACCTGCCCGTCCATCCGTCCCAGCAGTTCAAGCTCGCCGTCCGGCTGCCAGCGCGCGAGATCGCCGGTGCGGTAGAGTCGCCGGCCCTCGGCGTCGATGAAGAAGCGGCGCTCGGTTTCCGCCTCGTTGCCCAGATAGGCGAGCGCGAGGCCGCGGCCGCCCAGCAGCAATTCGCCCACCACGCCGTCCGGCCGCTCCCGGCCGTCGGGCGCGCGCACGAAGCATTGCTGGTTGGACAGCGGCCGGCCGTAGGGAATCGACGCCAGCACGGCGTCCTCGGGCGCGATCGGATGCACCACCGACCAGATCGACACCTCGGTCGCCCCGCCCAGGCTGATCGGCCGCAGCGCCGGAAACGCGTCGCGCAGCCGCCCGGCCAGGCCGGGCGCGATCCAGTCGCCGCTCATCAGCGCCAGGCGCAGATGCGGCGAACGCGGCGCGGACACTTCCAGCATCAGTTCCAGCACCGCCGGCACGGAATTCCAGATGGTGACCCCGCCGTCGCTGAGCGCCTGGGCCATCGCGTCCGGATCGCGCGAGCGGGCCGGGAACACCACCTCGCCGCCGACCGCGAGCAGGCCGAAGATGTCGTAGACCGACAAATCAAAGGCCAGCGAGGACACGCACAGCGCGCGATCGGCCGGGCCGACCGCGAAGCGTTGGTTGATGTCGTCTATGGTGTTCGCCGCGGCCTCGTGCGCGATCAGCACGCCCTTCGGCCGCCCGGTGGAACCTGAGGTGAAGATCACATAGGCCGCGTCGCCGGCCTCGAGGTCCGCGGCCGGACCCGCGTCGCCGCGCGGCAGCGGCTGGTCCAGACGCAGCGCGGGCACCGGCAGCGCCGGGCCTGCCGCGCTCAGCAGCGCGAGACGGGCGCCGGCCTCGCCGAGCAGTTCTTCTATGCGCGCGGCCGGCCAAGACGGCTCTATCGGCAGATAGACCGCGCCCGCCATCACAATGCCCAGCAGCGCCGCCACCGCGCGCGGCCCCGGCGCGACGATGGCCGCCACCACCTCGCCGCGCTCCACGCCGCTTTGCCGCAGCGCGCCGGCGATGTCTTCCGCCTCGCGCAGCAGCGCGCCGTAGCTCAGCGTCGTCTCGCCCTGCCTGACCGCCACCGCCTCCGGCGCGATCCGCGCCTGCCGGACGATGGGGGTTTCCAGCCGGCGCGGCGCGCGCTCCGCCGCGGTGGCGTTGACCGCCGCGCGCCGCGCTGCCTGCTGCGGCGCGAGCCGGGCCAGCGTCGGCCGCTCCACGGCCGCGGCGTCCGTCGCCATCGTTTCCAGCGCGCCGAGGAAGACCTCGAACATCGCGTCCACCATGCCGTCGGGGAACAGCTGCGCGACGGACTCCCACATCAGCACCAACCTGTCGCCGCGCCGGCCCAGGATGGCGTGCAGCGACACCTGGGGCGTGGGATTGGCCATGTCGACCACGCGGCCGACGCCGTCCAGCAGGGCCAGATCGTCCGCCGGGTCGCCGGACAGCAGGCTGGTCAGCACCACCGGCATCAGCACGGGCGCGCCGTTGCGCCGGCTCAGCTCGCGCAGGATAGACACGCCGGAGCACCAGGGCGCGTCCAGATCGGCCCACACTTGCCGCTGCACCGCTTGGGCGAAGGCGGCGAACGAGGGGTGATGCTCGCTCAGCGACAGCAAGGTGTTGCTGGTGTAATCGCCTATCGCCAGCCCCGCCTGCTCCGCCCGCGTGTTGCAAGTCACGTTGAGCGTGAAGGCGTGCGCCGCCGTCCACAGCCGCAGCGTGTCGGCGAAGGCGGCGATGCACAGCGAAGTCAGCGTGACCCGAGCGCCTGCGCCCGCGCCGTCAGCGCCGCGGACAAGGCGGCGGGCAGCTCCCGGCGGCGGTTGGCGAAGCGCGGCTCGGCCACCTCGGCCAGCGCCATCTTCATCGGCAACTCCGGCGCCGGCGCGATGGCTTCGACCCGGCGCAGCCAGGCCTCGCGCTGCGCCTCGGTCGCCGCCGGCGGCGTCATCGGCGTGATGCATTGCGCGGGGGCCTCCTCGGCCGCGTCGCGCGCCAGCTCGGCCATCAGTTGCAGGAAGCTGCGCAGATCGCCGGCCAGCAGGCTGAGCCGCAGGTGCAGGATAGCCGCGCTCTCGGTCAGACGGGAGACGACGGCGAGCACGGGCGGGCCGTCGCGCTCGGCCAGGCTCTCGCGCGTCGCCTCCAGCCGTTCCGCCGCCTCCGCCGCGTCCAGCCCGCGCAAATCCTGCGGCGGCAGCAAGGGGTCGTAGGCCAGCGCGTCGAACGCGCCGCGCCCGTCCGCGCCCACCGTCATCCGCAAGGACGGGTGGCGGGCGACCAGCCGCGCGAGGCGCCGGCCCAGTTCCGGCGCGCGCGCGGCGTCTATCTCGAAATCCACGCGGATGTGCGGGGACACGCTGCCCAGCGGCACCCCGCCCTGCTGGCCTATCCAGTAAGCCTGCTGCATCTCGGACAGTTCGAACGCCTCCCCCGCCGCATAGCGGCGAGCCGCGGCCGGCGCCGCGGCGTCCAGGCGCGGGGCGTCGACGATTTCGCGCCGCAGTTGCCGGGCGGAGAGCGCGAACAGCGCCGCGAACGACAATTCCACGCCATGACGCGCGCGCGCGGCGGCGGCAAGCCGCGCGGCCGACAGCGAATCCAGCCCCAGATCGATCAGCCTGGCGTCGGGCGACGCGGCCGCGCCGGGCACGAAGCGCGCGATCTCGGCCAGAATCGCGTCGTCGGCCGCCTCGGCCGCGTCGTCGGCGACGATGCGCAGTTCGCCGCGCAGCAGCGCGTCGCGGGTGGCGCCGCGCCGGGTCTTGCCGCTGGAGGTGCGCAGGATGCTGCCGCGCCACAGCAGCGCGATGCGCGCCGGCGCCACGCCGTGCTCCCGCGCCAGCGCCGCGCGAATCACCGGCAGGATGTCACGGGCCTCCGCCTCCCCGCAGCCGCCGCGCACCTCGGCGCCGATCAGAATCCCTTCGCCGTCCTCGCCGTCGACGGCGGCGGCGAAGGCGCGCCCCTTCCGAATCGACGGATGGCAGGCCGACACGGTGTCTTCCAGATCGTGGCTGTAGACATTCCGGCCGCCGACGATGATCAAATCCTTCAAGCGGCTGGTGACGAACAGATCGCCCTCGTGCAGAAAGCCCAGATCGCCGGTTCTCAGCCATGCGCTGTCGCCGTCGGCCAGCCGCGCGCCGAAGATCTCGCGCGACTCCTCCGGGCGGCGCCAATAACTGTCGGCGACCGTGCTCCCGGTCACCCATATTTCGCCGACGGCGTCCGGCGCGCACGGCGCGCGCGTGTCCGGGTCCACGATGCGGACGCGCGTATCGATCAGGCTGACGCCGCAGGCCGCCAATTCGACGCCGTCCGTCTGCGGCGACACGCGGCCGCGCGCCAGCGCCTCCCGCGCGAAGCGCACGCCGCGCGTGCCCTCGCCGCAACGGCCGGCGGTCACCTTCAAGGTCGCCTCGGCCAGGCCGTAGCCCGGCACCACCACCGAAGAACGCAGCCCAAACGGCGCGAAGGCCGCCTCGAAGCGGCGCACCGTGTCGCAGCGCACCGGCTCCGCGCCGTTCAGCGCATAACGCAAGGACGACAAATCGGTGCCCGGCGCGAGATCGCCCGCGCGGTCCGCGCACAAGGCGTAGGCGAAATTCGGCGCGGCGGTGTGGGTGCCGCGCCGCGCGGCTATCGCGCGCAGCCAGGACATGGGCTGGGCGACGAATTTCTCCGGCGCCATCAGATAGGCGGGAAAGCCGCATTGCAAGGGGGTGAGAATGCCGTACACCAGGCCCATGTCGTGGAAGTACGGCAGCCAGCTGATCATCGCGCTGTCCGCGTCGTGCATCGCGCCGCGGTCAAGATCGTCTATCGTCGCCCACAGCCCGGTTTGCGTGACCACCACGCCCTGCGGCGTGCGCGTCGAACCCGAGGTGTACTGCAGCAGCGCCGGACTGGCGTCCTTCGCCGCCCGCAAAAAGGGCGCGGCGCGCTCGGCCTCGTCGGTGCGCATCCAGCGCAGGCCCGGCAAGGCGTCCCGCGCCTCCGCGCTCAGCGCGATGGCGGCGCCGCAGTCTTGAGCGATCGCCGCCATCGTGTCGCGGCCGTGACGCGGCGCCACCGGCACCGGGATCACGCCGGCCAGGCAGCAGCCGAAGAAGGCCGGAAGGAAATCGAGCGGCTCCTGATAGACCAGCATCACGCGCTCGCCGGCCTCGGTCGCTTGCGCCAGACGCGCGGCGATGCCGGACGCGCGTTCGCACAGCGCCGCATAGCTTAGCGCGAGCGCTTTCTCCGGATCGGCCGACGCGTAGGCGAGACGCTCGGGACTCGCCTCCGCCCGCCACAGCAACTGCCGGGCGATGCTAGGCGCTTCGCTATGCGGAAAAGCTTGATGAGGTCCGAACTTGTCGGCGGCGGGCGTCCGCCGAGATGCGACATCGGATGAGGAATACATTGCATGACCTCCATGTATCGACAACTGCTCCGGGTATGCCGGGCGCGCGCCCATCGAATCCACCCATATGGCATGGCTCGAGTCGTCGCGTCACCCCAATCGGGCCGGCTTGCGCCGTCGCCCTGTCACGCGCTCAGCCGCGACGAATGCCGCGACGATCGCGAGAACCTTAAATACAGGCCGGGCCGTAGCCCGCCCCATTCAAGAAGCAGCCATGCTGTTTTTGATATATTCCGCCCTATCGAAACCGTTTCTTCGACAGGTTGGCGAGGATCATCCCTTCGTTTTCACGTAAGGATGCGTGACGCGTGCGCGGCGGTTTGCCTAAGCAGCGTTTGAATCAAGAGAATAGAATTGCCAATGTGTCTCATGCGCCGTAATCGGACTTTCTTTTGAGATGATTCGATATCATTTCAGCGATCAAACCATTGCGAATCAGCATTGCTTTACGCTTTGCATTCCTATTTCCCCGTGTCGTCCAAAACCAGGAAAACGCAATGAATATTGACGCTCAAATTGTTTTCGTATAGATTTATTTGATCGCGTTAATTCTAAAAATCCCGCACAGGAAGAA
The DNA here is from genome assembly GCF_021496765.1 of Chromobacterium sp. Beijing. Taxonomy (NCBI): domain Bacteria; kingdom Pseudomonadati; phylum Pseudomonadota; class Betaproteobacteria; order Neisseriales; family Chromobacteriaceae; genus Chromobacterium; species Chromobacterium sp. Beijing. The sequence goes on along the minus strand of NZ_CP053750.1, from coordinate 145,433 downwards.
TTAAGCGTCAGCACTATACTGAAAGACCTCTAGGAAAAGCATCCCCCGAACTGCCAGTTACAACTTCAGCCGATTTACGGCTTATATTTTTTGAAACACGAATTTTCGCGGCAATATCAAAGATTTAAGCGCCGCGAACTGGCCTATAAAAATAGCGCCGAGGCCGATCAATTAAATTTCAATCGACCTGACAATTACGGCATAAACAACAGGCAATTGTTCAATTAATTGATCCAATACCGGAAAATCTTTTATTAAAGAAAATAAATATAAGGATGACGTTCGGTAACGAAACATCCGGCGCAGGCAGCATTGTCATAATGTTCGGACATCAACCAATGCTTATGACATATTAAATTTTCTTAATAATGCGATCTGGGCGGACAGGCGGAAGGATAGAGGGGGAAAGCGAACCGGGGCCGGATGGCGGGAAGAGAGTGTGAAGCGCCGCCTCAAGGACGAGGCGGCGCGGTTCCGCTTAAGGCGCGGACTGCGCGGAGACCTGGAGCGGCGGCTTACTCCGCGGCGGCGGTATCCCGCAGCAAGGCCGCCAGTCTGGCGATGCCGATCTCGATCCGCTCCGGCGAGGCATGGCTGAAATTCAGGCGCAGATAGCCCAGGTTCTGTTCCGGCTCGGGGAAGAAGGCCTCGCCCGGCATAAAGGCGACGTTCTGCTTCAAGGCCAGCGGCAGCAAGGCGCGGGTATCTCTCGTCCGCTTCAGCTTGAGCCAGAAAAACAGCCCGCCCCGCGGCAACTGCCAATCGGCCAGATCGCCGAAATGCCGCTGCAGCGAGTCCTGCATCGCGTCGCGGCCGGCGCGATACACCTCGCGCAAGTCCAACATCCGTTGCTCATGGCCGGGGTCGCTCAGCTGGCGGGCGATGAACCACTGCGCCGGGCGGTTGGTGTGCAGATCGGTCGCCTGCTTCAGCCGCATCAGATAGGGATACAGCTCCGGCGAGGCGATCAGGAAGCCGACGCGCAGCCCAGGCGCCAGGGTTTTGGAAAAGGAGCCGGAGTAAATCCACGGTGCGCGCTTCAAATGGCTGACCAGCGGCGCCGGCGCTTCGCCGTCGTAGCTGAGCGCGCGATAAGGATCGTCCTCGATCAAGGGCACGCCGGCGGCGTCGATGACGGCCGCCAGCGCCTGCCGGTCTTCGGCGCTGTAACAGCTGCCCGCCGGATTTTGAAAGCTGGGAATCAGATAAGAGCAGCGCGCCTGAGACTCGCTCAAGGCGGCGGCCAGCGCCTGCGGCTCCAGCCTGCCTTCCCGTTGCGCCACTGCGTGAACGCGGGCGCCGAACAGTTTGAAAGCCTGCAAGGCCGCTAGATAAGTCGGCCCTTCGGTCACCACCGGCGTGCCGGGATCGATGAACAGCTTGGCGCACAAATCGATGCTCTGCTGCGAGCCGGACAGCACCAACACCTGCTCTGCCTCGCAAGCGATGCCCATGCGCCGCGCCTGCTCCGCGATCAAGCCGCGCAATTCCGGCTCGCCCTCGCTGGCGCCGTATTGCGCCAGGCCCGCCGGCATATCGGTGAAATCGAGCTGCGGCAAGCATTGGCCGGCCGGCAGGCCGCCGGCGAAGGAAATCATCTGCGGCTGTTGCGCCGCCGCCAGGATTTCCCGGATCAGCGACCCGCTGAGCCGCTCGATGCGCTCAGAAAACATGGTACTCTGCATAAGCTTGTCCGCAACTTTCTTACTAATGTCAATAATATTGACTCAATCTACCGACCACAGCAGGTTCCGTCAACATGGCTGACCTATCTCCGTCCGACGACATGCGCGCCGCCATGGAAGCCTTCTTCCATGCCTACAAGGCTTTCACCGATAAACCGGATGAAATGCTGGCCAAACGCGGCCTGGCGCGCGTGCACCACCGCATCCTGTTCTTCGTCGCCCGCTACCCCGGCCTGTCGGTCAAGGACCTGCTGGCCGCGCTGGGCGTGACCAAGCAGGCCATCAATATGCCGCTGCGCCAACTGCTGGAAATGGCGCTGGTGCAAAGCGTGGCCGCCCAGCACGACAAACGGGTCAAACAACTGACGCTGACTTCGGAGGGACGCAAGCTGGAGGAAGCCTTGCACCGCGAGCAGCTGAAACTGCTGCAAACGGCGTTTGAGCAGACGGGGAAGCCGGCCACCGCTGGCTGGATGCAGATCAACCGCAGCCTGGCCTCGCACTCGCGCCCCGACGACGCGCCCTCGCGCGGCAAAGCTTGACCCTGTAGCCGCTTCATGGTTTGCAATGCGCTGGCGAGGCCCGTCCATCGCATTTTCCCGACCTACCGCGCCAGTCCGGCGCGCCGAGGAGCACGCCATGAATTGTCCCAGTTGCCAAGTCACCCTGCTGATGGGCGAACGTTTGTCCGTCGCCATCGATTACTGTCCGCAATGCCGCGGCGTCTGGCTGGCGCCCGGCCAGCTGGAACGCCTGCTGCAAACCCAGGCTCCGGCGGCCCCCGCCGCCGCTTACGCGCCGTCCGCGCACGGTCGCGGCCATGACGACGAACACCGTCGGGACAGCCGCCACGGAGGCCATCACGGCGGCAAGCATGGCTGGCTGCGCAAGCTGCTGGACTGATCCGTCCCCGGATACAAAAACGGCCCGGACTCATGTCCGGGCCGTCTTGCCCTGCTCTTGCTCGAAGGTTCAGTCTATGCGTTCGTAACGCACTTCCAGCACCTCGATGTCTTCGTCGCCGTCCGGCCCGCGAAACAGCACTGAATCGCCCTCGCGCGCCTTCAACAGCGTCCGCGCGATAGGCGAGATCCAGCTGATGCGGCCGCGCGCCAGATCGATCTCGTCCACGCCGACGATGCGCAGCAATTGCTCGCTGCCGTCGCCGCGCTCTATCAACACGGTGGCGGAGAAGAACACCTGATCGGTCGCTTCCCGGGTTTCCGGGTCCACCACCTCGGCGATTTCCAAGCGCTTGGTCAGAAAACGGATGCGGCGGTCGATCTCGCGCAAGCGGCGCTTGCCGTACAGATAGTCGCCGTTCTCGGAGCGGTCGCCGTTGCTGGCCGCCCAGTTCACGACCTGCACCATTTCCGGCCGCTCGCGGTTGACCAGATGATAAAGCTCGTCCTTCAGCCGCTGCCACCCGCCGGGCGTGATGTAGTTCTTGGTGGAAGCGGGCAGACGCCGCTCAACCGGAAGATCCTCTTCCGCCTCGTCGTTTTCCCTGGTAAACGCTTTGCTCATCTTCGTCCATCCATCCATGAAAAACGCCAGCATCAACGGCCGGCGGCGGGTTCCAACAAGGCCAGGCAATGCGGCAGCAGCCCCTTGGGCTTCAGCTTGATCCGCTGCAACTGCTCGCGATCCAGCCACTCCAGCGCGTAATGATTGTCCGGCCCCATCTTGGCCAGCTCCGGCCCGCCCAGCCTGAGCTCACCGGCGTGGCTGGCCGCCAGAAACACGTGTTCGACCCTGTCCTTGGCGTCCAGCACGCACAGGCTGCCGCCCAGACGGACGTTGAGCCCGGTTTCCTCGCGCGTCTCGCGCACGCAGGCGATGGCAGCCGTCTCGCGCCGCTTGATGCCGCCGCCCGGCAACACATAATAGTCCTTGCCGGGTTTGAGGCGATGCATCAGCAGGATGCGCCCGCCGTCGACGATGGCGATGGAAGCGCGCTCGCGTTTGCCGCTCGCAAGCGGAGCCGGCGCGGAGACCGGCGCCTCGCCACGCAAGCGCGTCCAGGCGCGGGCGGCCAGGCCCCACAATAGGGCGCGCACGCTCAGCGGTGAGCCTTGGCCGAAGCCTTCTTGAGCGGAGGCGCTTTCTTGCCGCCGGTGACGGTCAGATTGGACCACTTCATCACCGCGGCCACTTCAGCGGAGTTCAGTTCGTAGAACTGACCGCGCTTCAAGCGCGGAGGCAGGCCGATATTGCCGAAGCGCACGCGGATCAGCCGGCTGACGGTCAGGCCGAAGTGCTCGAACATGCGGCGCACTTCGCGGTTGCGGCCTTCCTTGATCACCACGTTGAACCATTGGTTGGCCGCCTCTTCCGGGCCGCCTTTCTGGAAGATGCGGTCAAAGCGCGCGTCGCCGTCTTCCAGCTCCACGCCGGCCACCATCTGCTTCATGATTTCCGGCGTCAGCTCGCCCAGCACCCGCACCGAGTACTCGCGCTCCACTTCGAAGCTGGGGTGCATCATGCGGTTGGCCAGTTCGCCGCTGGTGGTGATCAGCAGCAGGCCCGAGGTATTGACGTCCAGGCGGCCTATCGCCACCCAGCGGCTGGATTTGGCCTGCGGCAGGCGGTCGAACACGGTGACGCGGCCTTCCGGATCGTCGCGGCTGACGATTTCGCCTTCTTCCTTGTGATACATGATCACGCGCGGCAGGCGGTCCGGCCATTTCAGTTTGATCTGGTCGCCTTTGACCATCACGCGGTCGCGCGGGCCGACGCGGTCGCCCAGGCTGGCTTTCTTGCCGTTGACCGTGACCTGGCCGGCCTCGATCCACTCTTCCATTTCACGGCGCGAGCCGACGCCGGACGCCGCCAGCGCTTTTTGCAGCCGCACCGGCTCGATGTCGTCCAGGTCCACGCGGACTTCGCGCAGGCGCTTGGCCTTGTCCTTGATGTCCTGATTGGGGCTGCGCAAGCGCAGCTTCTTGGCCTTCTGCACCAATTGCGGCCTGCCGCCCTCCGGCTTGCCCTGACGCGGCTGAGCGCCGCCCTTTCCCGCGGCCGGCTGACCCGCCGGCGCGGCGGCGTTCTTGTTGCCGAAGCGGCGTTCGTGATCCAGGGCCACGTTGCCGTTGAAGTCGCCGTTGCTGTCGCGCTGGTAGGTCGGCTTGTTGCGGCCTTGCGCCTGCTGCATCTGCTGCTGTTCCTGCTCGCGGCGGCTCAGCTTGAACAGCGGCGTGCCTTCGTGCATCAGCGGGTTGCCGTAGGCGTCGCGCGCGGCGCGGCCGTTCTGCGGCGCGCGGCCCTTGCCGCCGTTGGCGCGGGCTTGGCCTTGCCGGGCGTTGGCCTCGGCCGGCTGGCCGTTGCGGTTCTTGATCATGCCGCCCTGGGTCTTGCCGCGCGGCTGAACGCCGCCGGTGCCCGGCTGGCGCGCTTGGGATGTTTCGCGACCTTTGACACGCGCCACCGGCTGGCGGGCGTGATTGCGTTGTCCTTTAGACATATGTGCTTTGCTCTTTCCGTGCGAGCAACCGGCAGAATGTCGATGTTATTCTGCGATGGGCTCGAAATTATCCGCCTCATCGTCGAGGGGGATGTCGTCTGTGGCCGCTGCCGGGCCTTGATCCCTAGGCATCGCCTCGGGCACTACCAGGCTTCCCAGCTCCGCCAACGGCGGCAGATCCTTGAGCGAGACAAAGCCCAGATCGTCCAGGAATTTTCGGGTAGTGGCATACAAGCCCGGCCTGCCGGGTACGTCCTTGTGGCCGATGACTTCGATCCAGCCGCGTTCCAGCAGAGTCTGCATCACGCCGGTGGACACCGATACGCCGCGTATCGCTTCGATATCGCCACGGGTCACAGGTTGTTTGTAGGCGATGATCGCCAAGGTTTCCATTACCGCGCGCGAGTATCGCGGCGGCTTTTCCGGGTTCAAGCGGTTCAAGTATGGCGTGAACTCCGCTCGGGCGCGAAAGCGCCATCCCGACGCCAATTTGACCAGTTCAACGCCCTTGCCCCTCCAGTCGCTCTGGATATCGTCAAGGATGTCGTTGATCAGCGCGGCTTTCACCTCTTCGGTGAACAGCTTTTTGAGCATGGCAACCGACAGAGGTTCCTGCGCGGTCAGTAACGCCGTCTCCAGCACGATCTTCAGATATTTTAGGTCGGTGATGGTGGACATTGAGCCGTGAAGCCGAAACACGTTTGCGCAGGAAACCGGACATTCTACATGAACTCTCCGTCCGGAGCTAAATTAATCCTTCCGCCATGTCGTCCCAGGCCGCCAGCGCGGTCAGGCTGTAACGTCGGAACGCCCGCCCGCCGTGCTCCATCGTTTCCAGCAACTGGCCGCCGCAGGCCTCCACCGTGCGCACCGCCGCCGGCCGGTCCGCCGGACAGACCAGCACCCAGTTGCCGTGCGCCGGCTTCTCGCCCAGCGTCTGTACGTATTGCAGCAGCACCCTGCCGTAGCCGTGACCGCGCCAGGCCGGCAGCACTTCGAAGGCGATGTGGCCGATGCGCTCCACGATCAGCGCGCTGTCGGCCAAGCGCTGGCGGATCGCGCCTATGATCTCGGTGCGGCCGTTGATCAGGAACCAGGTGCGGCACGGCACCCAGCCCTCGGGCAGCGCCCGCCCTTCGGCGTGTTCCAGCAATTGCCCAAGCCAGGCGTCGGGGTCCGCGCCGGCGCGGCGGTAATAGTCCAGCCCTTCCTCGTGGCAGGCCTGAAAAAAAGGCCGATAGGCTGGCAGATGTTTCTGGTCGGCCGCTTCGATGTGCATGGCATGCTCTCGCAATGGATACCTGTATCCTAATCGCTGCCGCGCCAACATCAAGTGCAAATCGGCGCGCGTCCGCCTCAGACCAGCGCAATCCTGACATAAATGGGCTGGTACGGCGCCTCCTGGCTGACCTTGACCATCCCCTCCTTCACCAGTTCCAGCACCGCGATGAAGTTGACCACCAGATGGGCGACGCCCTTGTCCGCGTCGAACAGCTCTTCGAAAGGCACGTACTCGCGGCCGTCCAGATAGCGCAGAATCCAGCTCATCTGCTCGCGCACCGACAGTTCGTCCTTCTCCACCTTGTGGTGGCGATGGTGGCGCGCGCGCGACAGAATCGCCATCCACGCCTGGCGCAGATCCACCGGGCTGACGTCGGGCAGCCGCTGCTCGGCGGACTGCTCGATCAAGACCGCCAGCCAGGCGAAGTCGCGGTCGGCCTGCGGCAGCTTGTCCAGCTCCAGCCCCGCCAGCTTCATCTGCTCGTATTCCAGCAGGCGGCGCACCAGCTCAGCCCGCGGATCGTCCGGCTCGCCCTCCTCGTCCAGCTGCGGCCTGGGCAGCAGCAAGCGCGACTTGATCTCGATCAGCAGCGCCGCCATCAGCAGGTATTCGGCGGCCAGTTCCAGACGCCCGTCGCGCATCGCGTCGATATAGGCCATGTACTGGACGGTGATGTCCGCCATCGGGATGTTCAGCACGTCCAGATTCTGTTTGCGGATCAGATAAAGCAGCAGGTCCAGCGGGCCTTCGAAGCTGTCCAGAATCACTTGCAACGCGTCCGGCGGGATGAACAAATCCTGCGGCACTTCCAGCACAGGCTGGCCGAACACGTGCGCGATCGGCACGCTGGGCGGCAATTCCGGCGCGGTCAGCTGAAAATCGTCGGCCGAAGACCGGGCTTCGGGAAGGGGGGCGTTGCTCATGGCGGCAAGGATACCAGCACTGGCAGGCGCCGTGGCGGAACTTGTCCGCCGCCGGGCCCGCCGCTCAAACGGCCGCGTCGGCGGGCAGCAGCTCGTCTATCTTGATTTCCACGAATTGATAATGCGCGGTCTGCTGCAATAAGCGCAGCGCGCGCACCCGGCACTCGCCGTCTGCGCCGCGCAGATGAAACGGCCGCATGGCCTGATACAGGCGGCCCGGCAACACCAGGATGCCGGAGTGGCGGAAATGGCGCTCGGCCTGCATGCGCAGCGCCGGCTCGAAACCGCCGGCCGCGTGGCTGGTGACGGCGGCGACTTCGACCGCCTGCGGCCGCTTGCCTATGAACTCTATCCCGCACTCGGTCTGCATGTCCTCGCCGCCGAAGCTGACCCAGCGCACCAGGCCCAGCTGCCAGCCGAAGCCCCGGCGGCGCAGCATCACCACCTCGCCGGCGCGCAAGGGCTGCCGCAAGGATTCGCCCTGCAGCAACAGGCCGGAAGCGCTGAGATTGCTGATCTGCAAACGGCAGGGCTCCAGTTCGCCGTCGGCCGGCTCGCCGGCGGCCAGCCGCCAGCAGCGCGGCAGCAGGCTGACCAGCTCTACGGTTTCGACGCTGAGCCGGCGCAGCCGGACATGGCGCCGGCGCGGCGGCGCGCCCCACTCCTGACGCAGACGCGCCAGCAGCCAGGCTTCGTGGCCGTCGTCCAGGCCCTGTCGCTGGCGCTGACGGCCCAATTCGTCCAGGCGCTCCAGCAAGCGGCCGGCGTCCAGCCGCCACCACACGCCGTCGCCGTCCAGGTCCAGTTCGGCGCAGAAGCGCGCCGGCCGGTCGGCGTCGGCGCGGAAGGCCAGCGCGCCGTCCTCGCCCAGCGGCTGATCCAGCTGCTCCACGCGCAGCAGGCCGGCGTGCTGCTCCAGCCATTGCAGCAGCAGGGCGATCTTGGCCGCCTCCAGCCGGTTGCTGGCGGTCATGCCCAACAACATCAGCCGGCGGTAGCTGAGCCCCGGCGCCGCCGCGCCGCCCTGCGCCTGCCGGCCCTCCCAGCCCTGGGCCAGCGCGTAGGCGTACAGACGGTGGCAATCGCGCCAGAAGCCCTTGTGCAGCGGCGCGTAGCTGCGCGCGTGCAGCGCCAGCAAATCGTAGCCGCTGGCCAGCGCCAGTTGCAGAGCCTCCAGCCGCGGGCGCGAACTGGAAAAACGGCCGGTCTCCTGCGCGCTGAACGTCTGGGCCAGCAGCTTGCACTGCTCATGCCATTGCCGCAGCACATGGCGGGCCGACTGCAAGGCCGCGCGCGCCTCCGGGGTGCAGGACAGATCCTGCCGCGCCGCGCCGCGCTCCAGCCGCGCCGCCAGCGCGGCCAACGGCGCTCTCAACGCCTGCAGCAGTTGCAGGCGTTCCGCCGGCGCCAAGGCCGAACGCCGCCATTGCGCCAGCCACTGGCCGGCCTTGTCCGCGGCGAGAGCGGCCGGCTGCGCCGCCAGCGCCTCCAGTTGCGCCTGGACCGCCTTGAGGTCGAGTGCCAGCCAAGGGCCATCCGGCAGGGCGTGAATCAGCGACAGTTCCATCATGACCAGGTCATAGCGAGAGAGAAGCCGCCGATGATACGCCCCGCCATGATTTTTGGCGCGGCATTATTGCCAGCGCAAAAAAATGCCCCGCGCTCGGCGGGGCATTGCTGCGGAAGCGGCGTTCGGCTTAAGCCGACAGCTCCAGCATCAGCTTGTTGATGCGCTTGACGAAGGCGGCCGGGTCTTCCAGCTTGCCGCCCTCCGCCAGCAGGGCCTGGTCGTACAGCACCTGGGCCAGATCGCCGGCGCGCGCCTCGTCGGCCTCCTCGGCCAATCGTTTCACCAGCACGTGCTCGGGGTTGATCTCCAGCGTGGGCTTGCTGGCTTCCACCGGCTGGCCCGCCGCTTTCAGCATGCGCTCCAGATGGGCGCTCATATCGTGCTCGCCGGCCACTAGGCAGGCCGGGCTCTCGGTCAGGCGGGCGGTGGCGCGCACTTCCTTGACGCGGTCGGCCAGGGCTTTCTGTACTTTCTCCACCACCGGCTTGGCGCTTTCCTCCACCTGCTTTTGCGCTTCCTTGTCGGCTTCGTCTTCCAGCGCGCCCAGATCCAGCGCGCCCTTGGCCACGGACTGCAGCGCCTTGCCGTCGAATTCGAACAGCGAACCTGCCACCCATTCGTCGACGCGGTCGGTCAGCAGCAGCACCTCGACGCCCTTCTTCTTGAACACTTCCAGATGCGGGCTGTTCTTGGCCGCGGCCAGAGTGTCGGCGGTGATGTAGTAGATCTTGTCCTGGCCTTCCTTCATCCGGCCGACGTAGTCGCCCAGCGTTACCGCCGGTTCGGCGCCTTCGGACGCGGTGGAGACGAAGCGCAGCAGCTTGGCGATGCGCTCCTTATTGGCCATGTCCTCGCCGACGCCCTCTTTCAGCACCTGGCCGAACTCTTGCCAGAACTCGGTGTATTTTTCCGGCTGATTGGCGGCGAGGTCTTCCAGCAGGCCCAGCACTTTCTTGACGCAGCCGTTGCGGATGGCGTCGATGTCCTTGCTTTCCTGCAGGATCTCGCGCGATACGTTCAGCGGCAGGTCGTTGCTGTCTATCACCCCGCGCACGAAGCGCAGGTAGTGCGGCATCAGCTTCTCGGTGTCTTCCATGATGAAGACGCGGCGCACATAGAGTTTGACGCCCTGCTTGCGCTCGCGGTCGAACAGATCGAAGGGCGCGCGCGACGGGATGTAGAGCAGTTCGGTATATTCCTGGCGGCCCTCGACGCGAGCGTGGCTCCAGGCCAGCGGGTCGGTGAAATCGTGGGCGACGTGCTTGTAGAATTCCTTGTACTGCTCTTCGCTGATCTCGCTCTTGCCGCGGGTCCACAGCGCGGAGGCGGAGTTGACCGCTTCCATTTCGTCGCTGACGATGACTTCGCCGTTTTCGCCGTAGCTATTGCCCTTTTTCATCTCGATCGGGATCGAGATGTGGTCGGAGTACTTGCGGACGATGCCTTTGAGCTTCCAGTCGTTCAGCAGCTCGTCCTCGCCCTCTTTCAGGTGCAGCACGATCTCGGTGCCGCGGCCGGCCTTCTCCACCTGTTCCAGCGTGTATTCGCCGGCGCCCTGGGATTCCCAGCGCGTGGCGGCGGCGTCGCCGGCGCGGCGGGTGGTCAGCGTGACCTTGTCCGCCACGATGAAGGCGGAGTAGAAGCCGACGCCGAACTGGCCGATCAGATTGGCGTCCCTTTTGGCGTCGCCGGACAGCTGCTCGAAAAAGGCCTTGGTGCCGGACTTGGCGATGGTGCCGATATTGGCGATGACTTCGTCGCGGCTCATGCCGATGCCGTTGTCGGCGATGGTCAGCGTGCGCGCCTCGGCGTCGTAGCCGATGGTGATCTTCAGCTCCGGCTCGTTTTCAAACAGCTCGGGCTTGGCCAGGCCTTCGAAGCGCAGCTTGTCGGCGGCGTCCGAGGCGTTGGAAATCAGTTCACGCAGGAAGATTTCCTTGTTGGAGTACAAGGAGTGGATCATCAGCTGCAGCAGCTGCTTGACTTCGGTCTGAAAACCCAGGGTTTCTTTCAATGCGCTCATGGTGACTTAAACAAGAGTTGGTCAACGATGCGCATCAGATAAGGGCTGTCCCGGGGTTTTCAATACCCCTGCCCGCAACCCAGGATCGTCGCCGCGCGAACATGAAAAAGCCCCGCGACGAAATCGCGGGGCGGTTTGGCCTTTGGACCCGCCGGGCGGGCTCAGGCGCGCTTGTCTTCGCGCAGGGCCGGCGGCAGCGCGAACACGGTGTTTTCCTCCACGCCGTCCAGTTCGCTGACGCTGTCCGCGCCGAAAGCCTTGATCTGGTCTATCACCGCCTGCACCAGCACTTCCGGCGCGCTGGCGCCGGCGGTGACGCCCACGCGCCGCTTGCCGACGAACCAGGCTTCCACCAGTTGGCCGGCGTTGTCCACCATATAGGCGTCCACGCCCTTGAGCGCGGCCACTTCGCGCAAGCGGTTGGAGTTGGAGCTGTTGGGCGATCCCACCACCACCACGATGTCGCACTCGTCGGCCAGCACCTTCACCGCGTCCTGCCGGTTTTGCGTGGCGTAGCAGATATCGTCTTTTTTCGGGCTGGAGATCTCGGGGAAGCGCGCTTTCAGCGCGGCGATGATGTCTCGGGTCTCGTCCACCGACAGCGTGGTCTGGCTGACGTAGGACAGCGCCGCCGGGTTGCGCACTTGCAGCTTGGCGACGTCGGCGACGTTTTCCACCAGATACATGCCGCCGTCCACCTGGCCCATGGTGCCCTCCACCTCGGGGTGGCCGGCGTGGCCTATCATGACGATCTCCATGCCAGCCTTGTTCATGCGCTTGACTTCGACATGCACTTTGGTGACCAGCGGACAGGTGGCGTCGAATACCTGCAGGCCCAGCAGCGCCGCCTCTTCGCGCACCGACAGCGGCACGCCGTGAGCGGAGTACACCAGGGTGCTGCCGCTGGGCACATCTTTCAATTCTTCGATGAACACCGCGCCCTTGGCGCGCAGGTTCTCCACGACAAAGCGGTTATGCACCACTTCGTGGCGCACGTAGATCGGCGCGCCGTAGAGTTCGATCGCCCGCTCGACGATGGCGATGGCCCGGTCCACCCCGGCGCAGAAGCCGCGCGGGTTGGCCAGCATGATGGTCTTCGTCATCACTCAATCCTTGCTCAAGCCGCGGCGCTCAGGCGCGCGGCTTTCTGAAACTGTCCAGCACCATCAAGGCGGCTCCCACGCAGATGAAGGAGTCCGCCAGATTGAAGGCCGGGTACGACCAGCTGCTGTAGTAATGCACCTGGATGAAATCGATCACATGGCCATGGACGATGCGGTCTATCACATTGCCGAGCGCGCCGCCCATGATGAAGGCCGCGGCCAGGTTCATCAGTCCGCTGAAGCGGTTCTTGAAGATATTCCAGCCCAGCCAGCCGGACACCGCGAAAGCCAGACCGGAAAACAGATACTTCTGCCAGCCGCCGGCGTCGTGCAGGAAGCTGAACGCCGCGCCCGGATTGTACAGCAAGGTAAACCCGAAAAAGCCGGGAATGATTTCCCGGACTTCGCCGTACTGGTAATTGCCGTTGAAATAGATCTTGGTCAATTGATCCAGCAGCACGATCACCGCGGCTAGCGCAAACCACTTCGGCCATTGCTTGGCCTTGGGCATAGTCATTGCAGATTCCATCAGACCTTTCCACGACGCGAAGCGGAACTCCGCGCACTCTATATCAAAGCGCCGGAAGCCCGGAACGCTGAGCGTTCCCATGCTTCCGGCCCGGCCGTGCCGCCGCGTCGTCGACGCGGATCAGGCGAAGCGGCGCGTCTCGCCCTTGCCGTCGATATTGTCCACGCAACGGCCGCACACCGCGCCGTGGCCGGCGTGGCTGCCGACGTCGGCGCGATAGTGCCAGCAGCGCTCGCACTTCTGCTCTGCGGACGACGCCACGCTGACGCGGGTTTGCTCGCCTGGCTTGACGCTGGCTTTAGAGACAATCAGCACGAACTTGAGTTCATCGCCCAAGGCGTTCAGCCACTGCGACAGCTCGCCGTCGGCCTCGATTTCGATTTCCGCCTGCAGCGAGGAGCCCAGCTGATCGGCGCTGCGCAGCGCTTCGATCTGCTTGTTGACCTGGGCGCGCAGCTCGCGGATGGCCTGCCACTTGGCGGACAAGGCCGCTTCGCGCTCGGCGGACTGGGCCGGGAACTCATGCCAGACGTGATACAGCGGCGATTCTTCCTCGCTGTCCACCAGCACGTTCCACGCCTCGTCGGCGGTGAAGCACAGGATGGGCGCCACCAGCAAAAGCAGGCTGCGGGTGATGTGGTACAGCGCGGTCTGAGCGCTGCGCCGCGCATGGCTGTCCGCCTTGGTGGTGTACAAACGGTCCTTGATCACGTCCAGGTAGAAGGCGCCCAGATCCTCGGAGCAATAACCCACCACTTCCTGCACCACATGGTGGAAGGCGTAGCGCGAGTACAGTTCGCCCGCCGCCTTTTCCTGCACTTCGCGCGCGCGCAGCAGCGCGTACTGGTCCAGTTCCACCATATTGGCCAGCGGCACGGCGTGTTCCAGCGGATCGAAATCCGACAGATTGGACAGCAGGAAGCGGATGGTGTTGCGCAGGCGGCGATAGCTTTCCGTCGTGCGCTTCAGGATTTCCTGCGACAGCGACATATCGCCGGAGTAGTCGGCGCTGGCCACCCAGAGGCGCAGGATGTCGGCGCCCAGGGTGCCGCAGATCTCTTCCGGCGCAATGCCGTTGCCGCGCGACTTGGACATCTTGTAGCCCTTGTCGTCCACGGTGAAACCGTGGGTCAGCAACTGCTTGTACGGCGCGCGGCCTATGGTGGCGCAACCGGTTTTCAGCGAGGACTGGAACCAGCCGCGATGCTGGTCGGAACCCTCCAGGTACAGGTCCGCCGGCCAGGCCAGTTCGGCGCGCTGCTTGAGCACGGCGAAATGGGTGGAGCCGGAATCGAACCACACGTCCAGGGTGTCGGACAGCTTGCGGTACTGCTCGGCCTCTTCGCCCAGCAACTCCTTGGCGTCCAGGCTGAACCAGGCTTCAATGCCCTGCTGCTCGATGCGCAACGCCACTTCTTCCAGCAATTGCGCCGTGCGCGGGTGCAGCTCGCCGCTTTCCTTGTGGATGAAGAAGGTCATCGGCACGCCCCAATTGCGCTGGCGCGACACACACCAGTCAGGGCTGTTCTTGATCATCGCGTCCAGGCGCGCGCGGCCCCAGGCCGGGAAGAACTCGGTGGCGTCCACCGCGCGCTGGCTGATGGAGCGCAGGGTCTCGCCGCCGTGGCCGGCCTTGTCCATGCCGATGAACCACTGCGGCGTGGCGCGGAAAATGATGGGGGTCTTGTGACGCCAGCAATGCGGGTAGCTGTGCTCCAGCTTGGCCTTGTGCACCAGCGCGCCGTGCTCTTCCAGCGTTTCGATGATGCGCGGATTGGCGTCCCAGACCAGCAGGCCGGCGAACAGCTCGGTGCCGGTCTTGTAACGGCCGTTGTCCGCCACCGGGTTGGCCACCGGCAGCTTGTAATGCAGGCCGGCCTGGAAGTCTTCCAGACCGTGGGCCGGCGCGGTGTGCACCAGGCCGGTGCCGGCGTCGGTGGTCACGTGATCGCCCAGGATCACCGGCACTTGGCGCGCGTAGAACGGGTGTTGCAGCTGCAAGAGCTCCAGCGCCCGGCCCTTGGCCTCGCCCAACACCTGGCCGCTCTCGACGCCGTAGCGCTTCAAGGCCGCCTCGGCCAGCTCCTTGGCCAGGATCAGCTTGCCCTTGGGCGTGTCCAGCAATTGATAAACCAGTTCGGCGCCGGCGGCGACGGCCTGGTTGGCGGGCAAGGTCCACGGCGTGGTGGTCCAGATCACCGCCATCGCGCCGGAGGCGTCGGCGCCGAAGGCTTCGCCCGCCTTGTCCGCGTCCACCACCTTGAAGCCGACGTCGATCGCCGGCGACAGCTTGTCCTCATACTCGACTTCGGCCTCGGCCAGCGAGGAGCCGCACTCGATGCACCAGTGCACCGGCTTCTCGCCCTTGGTCAGATAGCCGTTCTCGAAGATCTTGCCGAGGGTGCGCACAATGTCGGCCTCGGTCTTAAAATCCATGGTCAGATAGGGATTGTCCCAATCGCCCAGCACGCCCAGGCGGATGAAGCCCTTCTTCTGGCGCGCCACTTGCTCTTTCGCGTATTCGCGGCACAGCTCGCGGAATTTGGCGGCGGGAATGTCCTTGCCGTGCAGCTTCTCCACCATCAATTCGATGGGCAGGCCGTGACAGTCCCAGCCCGGCACATAGGGCGCGTCGAAACCGGCCAGCGTCTTGGAGCGGACGATGATGTCCTTCAGCACCTTGTTGACCGCGTGGCCCAGGTGGATGTCGTTGTTGGCGTACGGAGGGCCGTCGTGCAGGATGAACTTGGGACGGCCGGCGGAGAGCTTGCGCAGCTTCTCGTAGCGCTTCTCCTCCTGCCAGCGCTTGACCCAGGCCGGTTCGCGTTTGGCCAGATCCCCGCGCATGGCGAAGGGGGTATCCAGCAGGTTTACGGTTTTTCGATAATCGATGCTCATGCCTGCTCTCGCTGCAAACTTGTCAAATAGGTCTTGGCGCTGGCCGCGTCTTTTTCGATCTGAGCGATCAGCGCCGATAAATCATCATACCGCGCCTCGTCGCGCAGTTTCTTCAGGAATCGCACCGTCAGCCGCTGGCCGTAGAGATCGCCGGCGAAATCGAACAGATGCACTTCCAGTTTGTAGTCCGGGGTATCGCTGACCGTCGGGTTCAAACCCAGACTGGCCACGCCGCCCAGCACGCCGGCGTCGGTCTCCGCCTGCACCACGAACACGCCCTGCAAGGCCGGACGCAAATGCGGCAGATGGATGTTGGCCGTGGGGAAACCTATGGTACGGCCCAGTTTCTTGCCGTGCACCACGCGGCCGGAAATCTGGTACTCGCGCCCCAGCAGGCTTTCCGCGCCGCTCAAGTCGCCGGCGGCCAGCCGCTCGCGCACCAGGCTGCTGGACGCTCGCTCGCCCATGGCCAGCACCGTCGGCATCGCCTCGGTGACGAAATGGGGACAGGAGCTCAACATTTCGAAGTGGCCCTGCCGCTTGGCGCCGAACTGGAAGTCGTCGCCGATCAGCAAATACTTGGTCTGCAGGCCCTGCACCAGGACTTTGTCGATGAAGTCCTGCGCCGACATGCCGGCGAAACCGTGGTTGAAGCGATAGACGAACACATAGTCGACCAGGCCCAGCCGCTGCAAGAAAGCCAGTTTGTCGCGCAGCGTTGACAGGCGGCCGGGCGGCTTGTCGCGCGCGAAGAACTCCCGCGGATGGGGTTCAAAGGTCAACAGAGCCGTCGGCAAGCCGCGCGCGTCGGCTTCCAGCCGCAGGCGCTGCAGCATTTTCTGATGGCCAAGGTGCACGCCGTCGAAATTGCCGATGGTCAAGGCGCAGGCTGGCAGCTGATAACGCCGCGGATCTCCAAAAAATACCTGCATGTGCTGGTCTTATTGCGTCCTGAAAACCTTCGATTGTATCTGCCAGCCACGGATAGCGTCCAGACATGAAACGCAATTGGGGCGGCGACGGCGAAAGGAGCCCGCTCTCCGCCGCCCAATGCAAAAAGCCCCGCAAGATTGCGGGGCTTTTTGAACAGAGCGACTAATCGAGATTACTTCTTCTCAACCAGGGACTCTTTAACCGCGTCGATGGTCAGCTCAACGCGACGATCAGACTCGATGCATTCCTTGATAGCCAGGTTCTGCTTGGAACCTTTCTTCTGGTATTTCGGGAATTTGGCCTTGCACTCGGCGGTCATCTTGGCTTCAGCGGAGCCGCGACCTACGGAGGTCACTTTTTCAGCCGGAACGCCAGCAGCGATGAAGTAGCCTTTAACAGCGTCGGCGCGCTCTTGCGACAGACGGTTGTTGTAAGCGGCGGAACCCATGAAGTCGGTGTAGCCAGCAACTTCAACGGACTTCAGGTAGCCTTTGCCGGCGTTGGCTTTCAGCTTTTCAACCAGCGGGTCCAGTTCGTTCTTGGCGTCGGCGCGCAGCTTGGCCTTGTCGAAGTCGAACAGCACTTTAGCGGACAGGGTGACTTTTTCTTTTTCGGAAACCAGCACCGGCTTCGGAGCTTCGGCTACCGGCTTGGCAGCTTCACGGTCGCCACATTCAACCAGGCCGTCCTTGGCCTTGTCGAAGAAGTTGGTTCTCCAGCACTCGCCGTAGTTGTTGCGAGTCACGGATTCGGTGGACTGGTCAACGGCATAGCCAGGTTTAGCAGCAAAAGCGCTAGCGGAAACCAACAGAGCAGCAACCAGGGCGCTCAGTTTCAGCTGTTTAGTCATGTTATTCCCTCTTTAATCTATAAAATGGGTAGCAATGCGGGCTGACGCAAAGACCACACGAACAATTTTACTGCAAACAACAGGGTGATCTGCAAACTGTGTTTATGCAGTTAACCCGCACTATAGAAACGCTGCAATCCCATGTCAACTTGAGGCGCCACAGATTGCGAGCAATCCGTTGCAAAAAAACGTCAAAAAAAGCGTTTTTTTTCAGCCTCTGTCTCGCATAAGCCACACATTACACCGATGTGACGCGCCTACGAAACAGTGGCAGCGGGTTCAGCACGGTAGCCTGATAGTTTTCGCTAAAAGTATTGAAACCATCCAGCGAAGATTCCAGTGTCTTGCCGTCCTTGATGGCAAATGCATCAAAACCAACTTGCGCCATGGAATGCAGCAAGTCTTGCCAGACATCCCCGATCGCCCGCAGTTCCCCGCGATAGCCGTAGCGCTCGCGCAGCAAGCGCGCATGACTGTAGCCGCGCCCGTCGGTGAAGGCCGGAAAATCGACGGCGATCAGCTCCAGCTCTGGCAAATCGGCCAGTAGCCGCGCCGGATCGTCCTCCGGTCCCAGCCAGACGCCCACCCGCGCCGCATGGCTGCGCCAGAACGCGCGTCGTTCCAGCCAATCGGACAGCGGCACGATCACATTGCCGCCCGCGGCGGTTTCCGGCAACTGGCCGTTTTCATCCTGGCGCAGCAGATTCCAATCGTCGGGCCGGACTTGTCCCTGTTTAATGATGTTTGGCATACACCCGCTCCTTGAAGGGTTCGATGCCGATGCGGCGCACGGTTTCGATGAAGCGCTCGCCCGGACCGCGTTGCTCCAGATAGACGCTCATGATGGTGGTGAAGGCCTTGGGCACGTCGGCCTGGGCGAACGAGGGCCCGATCACCTTGCCTATGCTGGTGGCGCTGCCCTGGCTGCCGCCCAGCGTGATCTGGTACCACTCTTCCCCGTTTTTATCCACGCCCAGAATGCCGATATTGCCGATGTGATGGTGGCCGCAGGCATTCATGCAACCGGAGAAATTGCAGTCGATGTCGCCGAGGTCGTAGAGATAGTCCATGTCCTCGAAGGTTTGCTGGATGGCCTCGGCCACCGGAATCGAGCGCGCGTTGGCCAGCGAGCAGAAGTCGCCACCCGGACAGCAGATGATGTCGGTGAGCAGGCCGATATTGGGAGTGGCGAAGCCGTGCTGACGCGCCAGCTGCCACAAGGCGTGCAAATCCTTTTCCGGCACGTCCGGCAACACCAGGTTCTGTTCATGGGCGACGCGCAGTTCGCCGAATCCGAAGCGCTCGGACAATTCTGCCGCCGCGTCCATCTGTTCCGCGCTGATGTCGCCGGGCGGCACGCCGGCGCGTTTCAGCGACAGCACGACCGAGCGATAACCCGGCCGCTTGTGAGCGCGGGTATTGCGCTCCGCCCACCGGGCGAAGCCTTTGTCTTCTTCCAGCCAGGTCCGCAGCTCGGGCGGATTGGCCGGCAGCGTCTGATACGGCGGATCGGTGAAAAAGCTGGCGTAGTGCGCGACGTCCTCGTCGCGCAGCGTGGCCGGGCCGCCCTTGATATGCAGCCATTCGTCCTCCACCTTGGCGGCGAAGCCCTCCACCGTCATCGCCTTGACCAGGATCTTGATGCGCGCCTTGTATTTGTTGTCGCGGCGGCCGAAGCGGTTATAGACCCGCAGCACCGCGTCCAGATAGGTCAGCAGATGCGGGGTGGGCAGAAAATCCTTGACCACGTCGCCGACGATGGGCGTGCGCCCCAGTCCGCCGCCCACCATCACGCGGAAACCGACTTCGCCGGCCTCGTTGCGCACCACGTGCAGGCCGATGTCGTGCACGCGGGTGGCCGCGCGGTCTTCCACGCTGCCGGACACCGCGATCTTGAATTTGCGCGGCAGGAAGGTGAACTCGGGGTGCAGCGTGCTCCACTGACGGATGATCTCGCACCAGGGGCGCGGATCCAGCAGCTCGTCGCCGGCCACGCCGGCGAAAGCGTCCGTGGTGGTGTTGCGCACGCAGTTGCCGGAAGTCTGGATCGCGTGCATTTCCACCGTGGACAGCTCTTCCAGGATATCCGGCACCCGCGCCAGCTCCGGCCAGTTGAACTGGATGTTCTGGCGGGTGGTGAAATGGCCGTAGCCCTTGTCGTAGCGGCGGGCGATGTCGGCCAGCTTGCGCAGCTGGCCGCTGCGCAGATGGCCGTAGGGAATGGCGACGCGCAACATGGGCGCGTGGCGCTGCACGTACAGGCCGTTCATCAGCCGCAGCGGGCGAAACTCGTCCTCGCTCAGTTCGCCGGCCAGATAGCGCCGGGTCTGATCTCGAAACTGAACCACGCGCTCGCGCACGATGCGGTGATCGACTTCATCATATTGATACATGGTGCTCTTTCAGGCGGCGCTATGCCGGGCGTTTCAACGGGCTGGCCTTGACGTGCAGGCCGCATTCCTTGGAATCGGGGTTTTCCCACCACCAGCGGCCGGCGCGGACGTCCTCGCCCACCGAAATGGCCCGGGTACAGGGCGCGCAGCCGATGGAGGGGTAATGGCGGTCGTGCAGGGCGTTGTAGGGCACTTCGTGCGCGCGCAGATAGTCCCAGACCTCGCCCTCGCTCCAGTCCAGCAGCGGGCTGAACTTTTGCAGGCCGTTGTCGGCGTCGTATTCGCTGACCTGCAGATCCTGGCGCGTCGGCGACTGTTCGCGCCGCAGCCCGGTGATCCAGGCCGAACGCCCGGCCAGCGCGCGCCTTAGCGGCTCCAGCTTGCGCAGCTGGCAACAGGACTTGCGCGCGTCCACGCTGCGGTAAAAGCCGTTGATGCCGTGGAGGGCCACATACTGCTCCACCGCGGCGGACTGCGGAAAATACACGGCGACGGGGTGGCTGGGATAACGCTCTTCCACCCGCTGCATCAGGTCGTAGGTTTCCGCCGGCAGGCGGCCGGTGTCCAGGCTGAAGGCCGCGATGCCCAGGCCCAGGCGGGCGATCAGATCGGTCAGCACCATGTCCTCGGCGCCATAGCTGTTGGCCAGCACGGCGTCCGGATGCTCGGCCGCGATCGTCCTGAGGCAGGCGACGGTGGCGTCCAGTTTTGCTTCCAGGCTCATCAAAGGCTCCAGGCAGGAAATTTCATGACAATCCTACCCAAGCCGCTTATAAACCGAAAAGAATATTGTGTTAGTATTTAATTACTACAGGTTTTATAGAGGATGGCGTCGCATGAAGCTGCAACAACTGCGTTACTTGGTCGAGGTGGCCAAGCAAGGGCTGAACGTCTCGGAGGCCGCGGAAAAGCTGCACACCTCGCAACCGGGCATTTCCAAGCAAATCCGGCTGCTGGAGGACGAGCTGGGCATCCAGGTTTTCATCCGCAACGGCAAGCGGGTGGTCTCGGTGTCCGAGCCGGGTAAGGAGGTGCTGCGCATTTCCGAACGCATTCTGCGCGAAGCGCAGAATCTGAAACGGGTGGGCGACGAATTCTCCAAGGAGGCGGAAGGCGCGCTGACCATCGCCACCACGCACACTCAGGCGCGCTACGCGCTGCCGCCGGCCATCGCCGAGTTCGTTCGACGTTACCCCAAGGTGAGGCTGTCGATCAAGCAGGGCAGCCCCACCCAGATCTGCGAAATGGTGGTGTCCGGCGAAGCCGACCTCGCCATCGCCACCGAAGGCATCGCCTTGTATAAGGAATTGGCGATGCTGCCCTGCTATGAATGGAACCGCTCCATCGTGGTGCCGGAAGGGCACGAGCTGACCAAGCTGGATCGCCCGCTGACGCTGGCGGACATCGCACGCTACCCCATCGTCACCTACGACTTCGCCTTCGCCGGCCGCTCCAAGATCAACAAGGCCTTCGCCGATCAGGGCCTGGCGCCCAATGTGGTGCTGACCGCGATAGACACCGACGTGATCAAGACCTATGTCAGCCTGGGGCTGGGCATAGGCATCATCGCCAGCATGGCCTACGAGCCGGAACGCGATATCAATCTGCAGCTGCTGGACGCCGGCCATCTGTTCGAGCCGTCCACCACCAAGATCGGCATCCGCAAAGACGCCTATCTGCGCGGCTTCGCCTACACCTTCATCGAACTGTTCGCGCCCCATCTGCACCGGCGCGAAGTCGAAGCCGCGCTGCTGGCGCGCGACCCGGACAGCGAGGATTGAGCCGCTTCCGGCCAGGCAAAACAAAACGCCCCGATCTCGGGGCGTTTTCGCGTACAGGGGCGCCGGATCAGAGCGTCAGGCCGCCTGTCACCTCGATGGCCGCGCCGTTGATGTAGCTGGCCTCGTCGGACGCCAGGAAGGCGTAGACGTTGGCGATCTCGGTCGGGTCGGCCATGCGCCGCATCGGCACCTTGTCTTCCATCGCCTGGATCACTTTTTCCGGCATCGATTGCAGGATGGGAGTGGCGACAAAGCCCGGACACACCGCATTGGCGCGGATGCCCTTCTTGCCCAGCTCCTTGGCCCAGGTCTTGACGAAGCCGATGACGCCGAACTTGGACGCCGCGTAGTTGGTCTGGCCGAAGTTGCCGTAGACGCCCACCACCGAGGACGCGTTCAGGATCACGCCGCCGCCCTGCTCCACCATGGTGTCGATCACCGCGCGGGCACAGTTGTAAACGCCTTTCAGATTGATGTCGATCACCTTGTCGAACTGGTCTTCGGTCATTTTCATCAACTGGGCGTCCATGACGATGCCGGCGTTGTTGACCAGCACGTCGATGCGGCCGCGGCGGTTTTTCAGGTCGGCGACCATTTCGGCGATCTGGCCCTTATTGGTCACGTCCACCTTATAGCCTATGGCTTCGCCGCCGGCCTGCTGCAACTCCTCGACCACCGCGTTGACCGCGTCCAGATTGAGGTCGCAAACGGCGACGACTGCGCCTTCTTTGACGAATTTCTCGGCGGTCGCCTTGCCGATGCCGCTGGCGGCGCCGGTGATGATGGAGACTTTACCTTTCAAGCGCATGGATTTTCCTTACTGACTTTGTAGATGACAGGCAATCCGCCCGGAGGCCGGACTTACAACTCCACCATCGACCACCTATGGCCAAACACCTGTTTTTATTGGTTATTTTTTAAAGCAAAAAAGAAAAGCGGGAGTTTGTGCGCTGCAGCCATTGCAGCGCACAAGACGCACTGCAATATAGCGCACTGACTCCCGCCGGTAAAGCAACTGCTCTACAGGTCAGTTACCGCGTGTAACCGACCAAGAGCCGAGGCTTACTCCAGGCCCTTGCTGGCCAGATAGTCTTCGTAGTTGCCGGTGTAGTAGTCGTAACCGCCCTTGCCGTCCAGTTCCAGCACGTGCGTCGCCAGCGAGCTGACGAACTGACGATCGTGGGAAACGAAGACCAGGGTGCCCTTGTACTTCTCCAGCGCCATGTTCAGGGACTCGATCGATTCCATATCCATATGGTTGGTCGGTTCATCCATGATCATCACATTGGGTTTTTGCAGGATCAGCTTGCCGTACAGCATGCGTCCCTTCTCGCCGCCGGACAGCACGCGCACCGGCTTGCCCACTTCGTCGCCGCCGAACAACAGACGGCCCAGCGTGCCGCGGATCACCTGCTCGTCGTCGCCTTCCTGGCCCCATTCGCGCATCCATTCGGTCAGCGTCATATCGCTGTCGAAATCGGCTTCATGGTCCTGGGAGAAATAGCCGACCTGGGCTTTTTCCGCCCATTTGATCGAACCGCGGTCGGCGCTCAGGCCTTCGGCGAACGGCGCGTTGAAGGCGCCGGCCAGCAGCTTGACCAGCGAGGTCTTGCCCGCGCCGTTGGGGCCGATGACGGCCAGACGGGCGCCGGCTTCCAGGATCAGGCTCAGATCCTTGAACAGCACCTTGGCGTCGTAAGCCTTGTTCAGGTGATCCACCTCCACCGCCTGACGGTGCAGCTTGAACTTGTCGTCCATTTCAAAACGGATGAACGGGTTCTGACGGCTGGACGGCTTCACTTCCACCATTTCGGACTTCAGCTTGTCCACCTGCTTCAGTCGGCTGGTCGCCTGGCGCGCCTTGGATTTGTTGGCGGAGAAGCGGGCCACGAACTCCTGCAGTTCCTGGATGCGCTCCTTGGCCTTGCTGTTGGACGACAGCTGACGCTCCCTTGCCTGAGCCGACGCGATCATATAGTCGTCGTAGTTGCCCGGGTAGATGCGGATGGTGTTGTAGTCCAAGTCCGCCATATGGGTGCACACCGAGTTCAGGAAGTGACGGTCGTGCGAAATGATGATCATGGTGGCGTTGCGCTCGTTGAGCACGTGTTCCAGCCAGCGGATGGTGTTGATGTCCAGGTTGTTGGTCGGTTCGTCCAGCAACAGGATGTCCGGATTGGAGAACAGGGCTTGCGCCAGCAAGACGCGCAGCTTCCAGCCCGGCGCCACTTCGCTCATCGGGCCGGCGTGCTGTTCCACCGGAATGCCCACGCCCATCAGCAACTCGCCCGCGCGCGCCTCGGCGGTGTAGCCGTCGTATTCGGCGAACTTGGCTTCCAGTTCGGCCGCGTGCATATAGTCGTCTTCGCTGGCCTCCGGGTTGGCGTAGATGGCGTCGCGTTCGCTCATCGCAGCCCACATCTCGGTGTGGCCCATCATCACCACGTCGATGACGCGCTGATCTTCATAGGCGAACTGATCCTGACGCAGCTTACCCAGGCGCAGACCGTTCTCGATGGCCACCTCGCCGCTGGTCTGCTCCAGGTCGCCACCCAGAATCTTCATAAAAGTGGATTTGCCGGAACCGTTGGCGCCGATCAGGCCGTAACGGTTGCCTTCGCCAAATTTGACGGAAACCTTTTCGAACAAAGGTTTGACGCCAAACTGCATGGTAATGTTGCTTGTGGTAATCACGCTTAGGGATCCTTCAGCCAAATAGCCGTAAGTATCGGAAAAACGTGGGATTCTAGCACAGTGCCGGCGTTTTCCCGAGCCGTCCGTCACGGAAACGCCGCCTACCTTTTGCCAGCATCTGGAATTCCGCTACAATCGTAAGCCTTGTTTTCTATTCCCTGAGATAGGCTGAACTATGCTTACCGGCAGCTTGGTCGCCCTGGTCACCCCGATGTCCGCAGACGGCTCGGTGGACTACGAGGCACTGCGACGACTCGTCGATTTCCATATTGAGAATGGCACCGACGGCATTGTCGCGGTTGGCACCACGGGCGAATCCGCCACATTGAACGTGACCGAGCATATCGCCGTGGTCAAGGCGGTTGTCGAATACGCTGAAGGCCGCGTCAAAGTCGTCGCCGGCGCCGGCGGCAACTCCACGGCCGAAGCGATCGAGCTGAGCCACCTGTCCCAGGAGGTTGGCGCCGATTACGTGCTGTCCGTCGTGCCTTATTACAACAAGCCCACTCAGGAAGGTCTGTACCAGCATTTCAAAGCGATCGCCGACGCCAGCAAGCTGCCGGTCATTCTTTATAATGTGCCCGGCCGCACCGTTGCCGACATGAGCAACGACACCGCGCTGCGCCTGGCCGCCCACCCGAACATCGTCGGCCTGAAAGACGCCACCGGCGACATCGGCCGCGCCTGCGATCTGGTCATGCGCGTTCCGGACGGCTTCACCCTTTATTCCGGCGATGACGCCACCGGCATGGCCTTCATGCTGTGCGGCGGCCACGGCGTGATCTCGGTCACCGCCAACATCGCCCCCAAATCCATGAGCGAGCTGTGCAAAGCCGCCACCAGCGGCAACGCCAAGCTGGCTCGCGAGATCAACGACAAGCTGCAAGGCCTGCACAAGCAGCTGTTTATCGAACCCAACCCGATTCCGGCCAAGTGGGCGCTGACGCGGATGAACCGGATTCCCTCCGGCATCCGCCTGCCGCTGACTCCGCTCTCCCCCGACGCGCAAGCGGCCGTGGAAGCGGCGATGAAACAAGCCGACGTCCTTTAACCCTTCCCCTGCCGAAACGATGGGAGACCGCATGAAACGAACCGCGCCCGCCGCGATTCTGCTGGCAACTGGCATTATCGCCGGTTGCAGCTCGCAACAGCCGCTGACCAAAAAGCTGGACTACCAGTCCGACAAGCCCAAAACCGTCAACACTCTGGAAGTGCCGCCGGATCTGACCGCGCCGCAAGTCCAGAACAAATACACCATCCCAGGCGCCGCCAGCGCCGCCGCCCAGGGCGCCAAGACCGACGCGCCGGCGCAACAGCCGGCGGCCGGCAGCTCGGTCGCGCTGAACCAGCTGGACAACGTCAAGATGGAACGCGCCGGCACCCAGCGCTGGCTGGTGGTGTCGGGCAAGAGCCCGGAACAGCTGTGGCCCGCGCTGAAAGCCTTCTGGCAGGACAACGGCTTCGTGATCAAGAGCGAAGACCCGGCCGTGGGCGTGATGGAAACGGACTGGGCGGAAAACCGCGCCAAACTGCCCAACGACGGCCTGCGCAAGCTGCTGGAAACCGTCGGCCTCGGCAGCGTCTACTCCACCGGCGAGCGCGACAAGTTCCGCATTCGTCTGGAAAAGACCGCCAACGGCACGGAAGTTTACTTCTCCCACCGCGGCATGGAAGAAGTCTATGCCGACACCACCAAGACCAATACCATCTGGCAGCCGCGCGCCACCGACCCGGGCCTGGAAGCCGAGTTGCTGGGCCGCTTCATGATGAATCTGGGCATGGCGGAAGATAAAGCCCGCGAACAGGTCAAGCAGACGCTGAGCGCGCCGGCCAAGCCGCAAACCCCCATCGTAGACGGCCAGTTGCTGCTCAGCGACGAGTTCGACCGCGCTTGGCGCCGCGTCGGCCTGGCGCTGGACCGCGTCGGCCTGGTGGTCAGCGACCGCGACCGTTCCCAGGGCGTTTACTTCGTCAAACCGGCCAAGAGCGAAACCGACAAGAACGAGTCCGGCGGCTTCTGGTCCGGCCTCGCCTTCTGGAAGAGCGACGACGGCAAATCCGCCAAACCCACGGAGCAGGAATACCGCGTGCAGATCAAGGAAACCGCGCCCGGCTCCAGCACGGTGTCCATCCAGGACAAACAAGGCAAGCCGCTGTCGGACGCCTTCAGCAAGGCCGCGCTGTCCAAGCTGCAAACCGAGCTGCAATAAGACGCGAAATCAACGCGTCCCAAAAGATAAAGCCCGCTGTCGCGGGCTTTTCTTTGCGCCTTGTTTTCCCAATGGCCGGTCAATGAATCCGGCCATCCGTTATCAGGCGAAATGTAACGCTTTGTAGCGAACAGACAATTGTGTTGTTTTCATGTTGCAACACCCCTTGTTCCATTTGCTACAGATACAAAAAAACCGGCCATAGCCGGTTTTTTTGTCGCAGGCCAAGAATTACTTGGCAGCGGAAGCCTCAGCAGCCGGAGCGGAAGCAGCAGCCGGAGCGGAAGCTTCAGCAGCCGGAGCGGATGCCGGAGCGGCAGCCGGAGCGGATGCTTCAACAGCAGGAGCGGAAGCTTCAGCCGGAGCTTCAGCTTTCTTACCGCAAGCGGACAGGGCTACAGCCAGCAGGGCAGCAACGAGGAGCGACTGTTTCATTTTTTCATTACCTTTGAGGATAAGTTGAACAAGACGTCAGTTATCGCACGGTCTTCGAAATAAGCCGGGCGACTGAAAATCCATCAGTGCGCAAATTGTATCACGAAAAAAAAGGCTGTATAGGGGGCAAAATTCCAAAAAAACACCTTTGCCCATAATCCTCTTCCGCAAAGCAGCATAGCCACAAAAACGGGCGTTTACCCCTGTCGTTGAGGCCAGAATTTGTCGATATCACTTGCGCATCCGAACAATTTCTGTGGTTATTTTGCTACATTCGTCGCCAAATGCCAATAGCCTGCCAGGTATCCCTCGTACAAACATTCCTGCATGCCAGGCCCAAGCGCCGCGCCGGCAATGCTTCTGGCATTGGCGAAGGCGCGCCAAGCGGCGAAATCCTCTTCCGCGGCCTCCAGTTTCTCGCCGTTGCAATAGAAACTATCGCCGCAGAACAGGATCTGGCTCTTGCGGTCCAGTTCCAGTCCGCGCAATGTCGCTTCGCTCTCGAATTCGGCCTCGTCCAACTCCTCTTCCGGCGCGTCGTAAAATACATGCGCCTTGGGTTCGGTCAGATAGTGGCCCAGGAAGTCCCCCACCGCGGCCTTGTCCCAACGGATCTGCTCCAGCAGACGGCTGACCTGCTCCACCATCTCGTCGCCGATCCGCGCCGGGTCCTGCTGCAGCTTGAGCCCGGGATCGGCGTACACGCCTTCCGCGCAGATGCGGTCCTGCAGATGCACCAGGAATTGCGTCGCCAGTTCCTGCGCCGGCGGCGCGCGGAAGCCGATCGAATAAGTCATGCCCGGGTCCAGCGCCACGCCGTGATGCGCGCACTTGGGCGGCAGATAGAGCATGTCGCCGTGCTCCAGCACGAACTCCTGCTCGCAACGGAAGTCCTTCAGCACCCGGATCGGCGCGTCTTCGATGAAGTCGTCGTCGTGCTGGGTGGAGATCTGCCAGCGCTTGCGCCCGCCCACTTGCAAGAGGAACACGTCGTAGGCGTCGAAATGCGGCCCCACGGTGCCGCCCGGCGGCGCGTAGCTGATCATCAGATCGTCCAGCCGCGCGTAGGGAATGAAGTTGAAGCGCCACAGCAGCTCGTCGATATGCGGCAGATGCTGGTTGACCCCCTGCACCAGCAAGGTCCAGTCCGTCTCCGGTAACCGGCGGAAACGCGCCGGGCGGAACGGACCGCGCTCCAGGCTCCAGCGGCCGTTGCGGCATTCAATCAGACGCGACTCCGCGTCTTCGCGGGTCGCCAGTTGCGACAGCACCGAAAAATCCGCCAGCGGCCCCACCTCGGTCAGGGCGCCGCGGATCAGCAAAGGCTTCTTATGCCAGTACTCGGCGAGGAACTGTTCGGGCGACATCCCGCCCAGCAAAGTTGTTGTGTTCATGGCAGTTTCACGGGCTGAAACGCCCGGCAATGGTTTACAATATGGGATGCGCGCAATTGGCGGCGCATCTGAAAATCGTTTTCGATGGCCGGCTTGCGCCGCCATCCGCTTTATTTACCTTCCTTCACGGATCCGCACTCATGCAAATCTCCAAAAACACCGTCGTGACCCTCCACTACGAGATGTTCGACGCTGACAACAACCTCCTCGACAAGACCGAAGAGCCGATCAGCTATCTGCACGGTGGCTACGACGGCATCTTCCCGCTGGTGGAAGAAGCTTTGGAAGGCAAGGCCGTTGGCGACGCCATCGACGTCAAGATGACGCCGGACGACGCTTTCGGCGACCCGGAAGAAGAACTGATCCGCTTGGAAGACCTGGACGTGTTCCCGGCTGACGTCGAAGTCGGCATGATGTTCGAAGCCGACGATCCGGAAACCGGCGACGTGCTGCTGTTCCGCGTCACCGACATCGCCGACGGCAAGGCCGTGGTCGACGCCAACCACCCGCTGGCCGGCCAGAGCATCCGCTTCACCGCCAAGGTAGTGGAAATCCGCGCCGCCAGCGCCGATGAAGTCAGCCATGGTCACGCCCACGGCGAGCACGGCCACCACCATTGATCAGGCATCCGGCCCTGCCGGCACCGGCGTCATTGTAATGCTTTTGCCGGCGCGCCGGCCTGATTTCGACAAAGGCGGCCCATTGGGCCGCCTTTGTCATGCCTGAGCGCGAACGCTCCGGCGCTATCCCAAGCGCGTGCGCCGCCAGCGCCAACAACCCGCGGCCAGCACCAGCGCGCACACCGCCAGCCTCAGGCCGTACTCCTCATGGCTGCCCGGCTTGTACAACAGCCACAGCAGCTGCAGCGCCAAGGCCGGCAGCATCAGCGACTGCAGCCGCGCGCTCAAGCCCGCCGGCCATCCCCGAGGCCAGGCCCAGCGGCAAGCGGCGCTCATGGACGCCCATCCCAGCAAGGCGCCCACCGTCACATCCAGCGGCCAGTGCACGCCTATCGCCAAGCGCGACAGCATCACCAAGGCCACGGCCGCCGTCAGCAAGGCTCCGCGGCGCAAGACGCCTGAATAATAAAGAAAGCTCGCCAGCGTGGCGGATGCCATCGCATGGCCGGAGGGGAAAGAGCCGTTGCCGGGTAAATCGTCCAGCAATTGCACCGAGCCCGACGGCAGCGCCAACGGCGGTCGCGGCACGGCGAAGCCCGCCTTGAGCACGATGGCCAGAAACACGCCGACGCCGCAGCCCACCAACAAGGCCGGCAGCTTGTCCGGCCGCCGCCAGCTCAAGGCCAGCAGCAGGGCCAGCACCGTGGGCCAGTCGCCCAGCACGCTCAACAGACGCCAGAACGCGCCGGGCGCGACGCGGCCGGCCTCATGCAGGATCAGAAACAATTCTCGATTGAAATCCGGGGACACTGCCAGCAGGACAGCCAGCGGCGATAACAACAACGCCGGCCACAGCCGGCGCAGACAGGACAACTTAAACCACATCAGTCAGCTTTCATCGTTGCGAGGGTGATTCGATCCAGACCCGCCAGATCGACAATGGTTTCCACTTGCAGCAAACCCGCGTCGGCGAAAAGCCCGCGCACCGCCTCGCCCTGGTCGTAGCCGTGCTCGACGATCAAGCCGCCGCCCGGCGCCAGCCGTCGCGGCGCGTCGGCGGCGATGGCGCGCAGACAGTCCAGCCCATCGGCCTCGTCGGTCAGCGCCATCCGCGGCTCGAAACGCACATCCCCCTGCCCCAGGTGTTCGTCGTCGCGCTGTATATACGGCGGATTGGACACGATGAGATCGAAGACCGCGTCCTCGGGCAAGGCTTGATACCAGCTGCCCTGATAAAAATCGACGCGCGCGCCCAGGCGTTCCGCGTTGCCGCGCGCGATGGCCAGCGCCTCCGGCGACAGATCGACGGCGCAGACCCGCCATGCCGGCGCCTCCAGCGCCAGCGTCGCGGCGATGGCGCCGCTGCCGGTGCCCAGGTCGACAACGCGGGCGGCGCGGTCGCCAAACCTCTGCAAAGCCGCCTCGATCAAGTGCTCGGTTTCCGGCCGGGGATCAATACCTGCGGGCCCACGGTGAAATCGCGGCCGTAGAATTCTCGCCGGCCGATCAGATAGGCCACCGGCTCGCCGGCGGCGCGCCGGGCGGCCAGCCCGCGGAAACACGCCTCCTGTTCCGCGCTCAGCGTCTGTTCCGGGTAGGCCGCGATGCGGGCGTGAGTCAGCTCCGGCGCCGCCTGCTGCAATAGCATGCGGGCTTCCAGGCGGGGCAAGGGGTATAGGCGCAGCGCCTCGGCTATCGTCAGCATGGTCTTCACAACAGGAACAGGGTGGCGAGACCCAGGAAAATGAAAAAGCCGCCGGAGTCGGTGCAGGCGGTGATCAGCACGCTGGAGCCCAGCGCCGGGTCGCGGCCGGAGCGCTGCATCAGGCAGGGAATCAACACGCCCATGGTGGCGGCCAGCATCAGATTGAGCAGCATCGCGCCCAGCATCACCAGACCCAACGAAAAGCTGCCGTACAACAGCCAGGCCACGCTGCCTATCACCCCGCCCCACAGCACGCCGTTGATCATGCTGACTCGCAACTCCTTGCGCCACAAGCGCCAGGCCTGGCTCAGCTGCATCTGCCCCATGGCCAGCGCCCGCACGATCATGGTGATGGTTTGATTGCCGGAGTTGCCGCCGATGCCGGCGACGATGGGCATCAGCGCGGCCAGGGCCACCAATTGGGAAATGGAGTGTTCGAACACGCCGATCACCCGCGAGGCGATGAAGGCGGTGCACAGATTGATCGCCAGCCAGGCCCAGCGGTTCTTCACCGAATCGATCACCGGCGCGAACAGGTCTTCTTCCTCTTTCAAGCCGGCCAGATTCAGCACTTCGCTGTCGGATTCCTCCCGGATCACGTCCACCATCTCGTCCACGGTCAGCCGGCCGATCAGCTTGCCGGCCTCGTCCACCACCGGCGCGGTGATCAAGTCGTAGCGTTCGAAGGCCAGCGCCGCGTCGGCGGCGTCCTCGTCCGGGCTGAAGCTGACCAGCTCGGTGGCCATCACTTCGGCCACCAAGGCGTCGGGGTCGGACACCAGCAGTTTGCGGATGGACAGCACGCCCTTGAGCAGGCCCAAGTCGTCGATGACGAAGATTTTGTCGGTATGCGCCGGCAGTTCGTCGAAACGGCGCAGATAGCGCAGCACCACTTCGCAGCTGACGTCGGCGCGGATCTTGACCAGGTCGAAGTCCATCAGCGCGCCGACCTTGTCCTCGTCGTAGGACAGCGCGGATTGCAGCTGGGCGCGCTCTTCCTCGTCCAGGCCGCCCATCACTTCGTACACCACCTGGCGCGGCATGTCCGGCGCCAGTTCGGCCAGTTCGTCGGCGTCCAGTTGCTCGGCGGCGTTGACCAGCTCGCCGTGCTCCATCACTTCGATCAGCGATTCCCTGACCGCGTCGGACACTTCCAGCAGGATGGCGCCGTCGCGCGCGCCGCCCACCTGGTCCCAGACCAGCAGGCGGTCTTCCAGCGGCAAGGCTTCCAGGATATGGGCGACGTCGGCCGGGTGCAGCTGCTCCAGCTTCAGCCGCAGCGCTTCCAGATTGTAATGCGGGGCCAGCGGGTCCGTCGGCGGCTCGGACGCCTCCTGACGGGATACAAGATCTTCCAACTGCCGCTGGCGCTCGATCAGGCGCTGCACCAGGGCCAGGCTTTCTTGCAGACGATCGGCGGATTGTTGCTTGAAGGCAACCGTCATGCACGTCTCCTTCCGCCCAGATGGCGCGCGCGGCGCGGGCGGTCTGAGGCGGGCGTTATTCTCTAACGGTAAATCGGGATTGGATTACGGGGTAACTGGGTAAGTCCATTGCGTAGCCGCCATGCCTCGCGCATGGCGCACTCAAAGAAAGTCGCGATTGTAACATGCCGCCTGCGCCGCTCCAATCCGGCCCCCGGGCGCTCACGGCAGTTCCACATAGCCCATACGCCGCTGGATGATGCGGGTCTTGCGCGCCAGGCCCGGCGCGCCGCGATGGCTGTCGTAATAGCGCGGATTGGGCACCATCGCCGCCAGCTTGGCCGCCTGCGACGAAGACAGCCGCGCCGCGCTGGAGCGGTAGTAATAGCGCGAGGCCGCCTCCGCGCCGAAAACCCCGTTGCCCCACTCGATCACGTTCAGGTAAATCTCGAA
Organism: Chromobacterium sp. Beijing; assembly: GCF_021496765.1. NCBI lineage: Bacteria > Pseudomonadati > Pseudomonadota > Betaproteobacteria > Neisseriales > Chromobacteriaceae > Chromobacterium > Chromobacterium sp. Beijing. Next base: position 113,065 of record NZ_CP053750.1, on the reverse strand, counting down.
AATGCGCCGCTTGTCCAACACCGTTTCCAGCATCACCGTGATCAAGGCTTCCTCCACCTTGCGCCACGGCGTCTTGCTGCTGGACAGGAACAAATTCTTGGCCAGCTGCTGGCTGATGGTGGAGCCGCCGGCGACGATCTTGCCCTTCTTCAGATTTTTTTCGAAAGCGGCCTCGATGCCGTCCCAATCGAAACCTTCGTGATCGACGAACTTGGCGTCTTCCGACGCGATCAGCGCGCGCTTCAGATTGGGCGAGATCTGCTCGTAACTCACCCATTTGTGGCGCAGCTCCGCCTCGGGGTCGTCCTGCTGCAGCTTGGCCAGCTGTTCGTTCATGAAGGCGCTGGCCGACGGATTGTGGCCGCGCCAATAAACGATATGGCCGAAGATCCACAGGTTATACAGCAGAAAGGCGGCCATCAGGGCCGCCAGTACTTTCAGGAAGAGACGCATCATCTGACTCGCGAAGCGAGCCCCCTCGCAGGGCAAGGGGGATTGGGATTCAAACCGCGGGAGGCGAAAGCGACGCCTTGTTGATGGGTCCGGACCCGCCGGACCCGGCGAGCGTCAGGCCAGCACTTCCCGCAGCATATTGGTCACCTTGCGGGTGGCCGGCTCCACGCCGCGCCAGATGGCGAAGGACTCCGCCGCCTGCTCCACCAGCATGCCCAGGCCGTCGGCCAGCATGCCGGCGTTTTCCGCCTGCGCGCGTTGCAAGAAGGGCGTCAGGCCCTTGCTGTACACCATGTCGTAAGCCAGGGTGCGCGCGGTGAACAGGCCGTAGGGGATGGGCGGCAATTCATTGCTGAGGCTGGTCGAGGTGGCGTTGATCACGATGTCGAAGCTGCGGCCCTTCAATTGCTCGTAGCCTATGGCCTCCACCTTGCCCCAGGGCGCGAAGTGATGCGCCAGCGCCTCGGCCTTGATCAGCGTGCGGTTGGCGATGGTCAAGGAGGCCGGCTTTTGCGCCAGGATGGGTTCCAGCACGCCGCGCACCGCGCCGCCCGCGCCCAGGATCAGCACCTTGGCGCCGGCGATCGGGTAGTCCAGATTGTCCACGATGTCGCGCACCAGGCCCACGCCGTCGGTGTTGTCGCCGTAGATCTTGCCGTCGCGGAAGCACAGGGTGTTGACCGCCTCCGCCGCGCGGGCGCGCTCGGTCAGCTCATTGGCGAAACGGTAGGCGTCGCCCTTGAACGGCAGCGTGATATTGAGGCCCTTGCCGCCGGCGGAGACAAACTCGGCCACCACTTCGTTGAAACGCCCCAGTTCGGCGAACAACTTGTCGTAAGCGATATCCTGGCCGGTGGCCGTCGCGAATTCGTTATGGATGAACGGCGACTGGCTGTGCGAAACAGGGTTGCCGATAACGGCGTAACGGTCGGTCATGAGTCAGCTTTCCAAGATTTGGCTATGTTTTCGGTATTCGGATAGAGAGTGGCTAACAAAGCCCCGGCGCCGCGTCGCGCTTGGCTTTGTTGGCGGCTCTCGTCGCGTCCGCGCCGCCCTGCCGGCGGCGCTATGACACTTTGCCGTGGAATACGCCAAACTTCAACCACGACGTCGCCGCGCCGGCCCCGGCTCAGCCTTGTTGCCAGGGCAGGCCGCGCGCTTTCCAGCCGCCCACGGTGTTGCGGTGGCCGTCGGCGTCCTTGTCGCCCTCAAACCCCTCCAGCACGTTGTAGGCTTCGGTGTAACCGGCGGCGGCGGCCATGCGCGCCGCTTCGTCCGAGCGCACGCCGGAACGGCACATCAGCATCAGCACGCCGTCCTTGGGCAGCATGTCCTGCAATTGCTCGATGAAACGCGGATTGGGCTGCATGCCGGGAAAGCTCCGCCACTCCAGCCGCTGGGCATAGGGCACCACGCCGACGAACTGCCATTCCGCCGCGCTGCGCACGTCCAGCAGCACCGCTTCCGGCATCGCCTGCTTCAGCTGGTGCGCTTCCTGCGGCGTCAAGGCGCCGCGATAGGGCAAGCCCTGTTCTTCCGCCCGGCGCCGCGCCTGTTGCAATAGCCGCGTCATCTGATCCATGCAAGCTCTCCCCGCGGCCCGGCCGCCTTGTCGAACCGCCGACACCCCTTGACGCTGCGCCGGCCGGCTCAGCGTCTTAGCGGGGTTTTGTCAGCCGCTCTCGTTACCTTATATACGGAATATACGGATTATCCATATCGACGAAGACGGCCGCAATGCCGTCAACGCCCTGTTTTGGTGCATAAGCCGAATCCAGGCACCACCCTGGTTCATTCAACTCCGCTAGCGCCCGGTTTTGGGCTATGACACAATGGAATCTCAGCGATTTCAAAGCTGGCACGCTTAATGCTTAAGAGCCTGCCATCCACTCATTCGCACATGATGCATGTAGCCTTTCAGGAGAAAACCATGGCGGTTGCAGACGTAGTCAAGCTGATTACCGAAAATGATGTCAAGTTCATCGACCTGCGCTTTACCGATACCCGCGGCAAAGAACAACACGTGTCGATTCCGGCCCATGTGCTGCTGGACGATCCGGACGCATGGTTCGAACACGGCCACGCTTTCGACGGTTCCTCGATCGCGGGCTGGAAAGGCATCCAGGCATCCGACATGCTGTTGATGGCCGACCCGGCCACCGCCCGCATCGACCCGTTCTACGACGAACCCACCGTCTTCCTGCACTGCGATGTGATCGATCCGGCCGACGGCAAGGGCTACGACCGCGACCCGCGCTCCATCGCCAAACGCGCCGAAGCCTATCTTAAGGCCTCCGGCCTGGGCGACACCGCCTATTTCGGCCCGGAACCGGAATTCTTCATCTTCGACAGCGTGACCTGGGGCACAGACATGTCCGGCTGCTTCGTCAAGATCAAGGCCGAAGAAGCCGCCTGGGCTTCCGCCGAGGAGTTCGAAGGCGGCAATATGGGTCACCGCCCGGGCATCAAGGGCGGTTACTTCCCGGTGCCGCCGGTGGATTCCTCGCAAGACATCCGCTCCGCCATGGTGCTGCTGCTCGAAGAGCTGGGCATCCCGGTGGAAGTGCACCACCACGAAGTGGCCACCGCCGGCCAGAACGAGATCGGCACCAGGTTCAGCACCCTGACCCAGCGCGCGGACTGGACCCAGATCCTGAAATACGTGGTGCACAACGTGGCCCACAGCTACGGCAAGACCGCCACCTTCATGCCCAAGCCCATCGTCGGCGACAACGGTTCCGGCATGCACGTGCACCAGTCCATCTGGAAGGACGGCAAGAACCTGTTCGCCGGCGACGGCTACGCCGGCCTGTCCGAAACCGCGCTCTACTACATCGGCGGCATCATCAAGCACGCCAAGGCGCTGAACGCGATCACCAACCCGGGCACCAACTCTTACAAACGCCTGGTGCCGCACTATGAAGCGCCGGTGAAGCTGGCCTACTCCGCCAAGAACCGCTCCGCGTCCATCCGCATTCCGCATGTGGCCAGCCCCAAAGGCCGCCGCATCGAAGCGCGCTTCCCGGACCCCTTGGCCAACCCCTATCTGTGCTTCTCCGCTCTGCTGATGGCCGGCCTGGACGGCATCCAGAACAAGATCCACCCGGGCGACGCCGCGGACAAGAACCTGTACGATTTGCCGCCGGAAGAAGACAAGCTGATCCCGACCGTGTGCGCCAGCCTGGACGAGGCGCTGGCCGCTCTGGACAAGGACCGCGAGTTCCTGACCCGCGGCGGCGTGTTCTCCAATGACTGGATCGACGCCTACATCGAGCTGAAGATGCAGGAGGTCAACCTGACCCGCATGACCACCCATCCGGTGGAATTCGCGATGTATTACTCGCTGTAATACCGGCGCATGGAAAAACGGCAGCCTCCGGGCTGCCGTTTTCATATATGACTTGTCCGGCGGATTTGCATATCATTGCAGAGCTGAAACCCGGAACTCGACACGCCGCCCATGAAAACTCTATCGCTTTGTCTCTTGCTGTTGCTGAGCGCCTCCGCTCACGCCACCGTTTACAAGTACGTGGACAAAGACGGCAACGTCACTTTCACCAATGTGCCGATACGCGGCGCGCAGGCGATCCGGCTCAACCCGCTCTCCTCCTATCCCAGCCAGCACAAGAAAAGCGCCTCCCCCGCCAATAGCAGCGGCGGCAACGGAGACGCCAAGCCCTCCGGCAGCTACCCCAGCGTCGATCCCGGCACCCAGAAGCAGCGCGACAACGGCCGCCGCAAGATCCTGGAACAGGAGCTCGCCAATGAGCAAAAAGCGCTGAGCGAGGCGGAAAAAGCGCTGACCGACGGCAAGGCCACGCGCAACGGCGACGAAACCCGCAATTACCAGAAATACCTGAACCGGGTGCAGAAGCTGCAGGACGAAGTCACCGACCGCCAGAAAAACGTGGAAGCCTTGCGTCGCGAGCTGGGGCAGAACTAGTTTGACGCACCATCATGGTGCATACTGAAAAGAAATGGGCCATTCCCGGGCGCGCGGGCATGGCCCGAATTTTGCTCAGCCTGCGCAAGCCCTCCGCCTCAGCCTACAGGACACACCGCACCATGCCGCCGACCAGCTTTGCCGGACTAGAACTGCTGGACACCCCCGTGCTGATCGTCGACGCCGACGGCGCGCTGCATTTCGTCAATCCCGCATGCGAGAACCTGCTGGCGCTGGGCAGCCGCGAACTGCGCCGCCACAGCCTGTTCGATCTGTTCCAGCCCTGCCCGGCGCTGCGCCAGGCGCTGTCCACCGCGCTGCGCCACAACGCCAGCTTCATCGAGCACGATCTGGAACTGATCCCGCAGCACAGCGAGCAGGCGCTGCACATCGCGCTGTCGGTGGCGCCGGTGGACGCGGACGGCGGACTGGCGCTGATCGAACTGCGGCCGCTGGATCAGCAGTTGAAGATCGCCAACGAGGAACGGCTGCTGCTGCAACACCAGGCCAATCGGGAGCTGATCCGCAACCTGGCGCATGAGATCAAGAACCCGCTGGGCGGCATCCGCGGCGCGGCGCAATTGCTGGAGCACGAGTTGCTGGACCGCCCGGAGCTGAAGGAATACACCGCGGTGATCAAGGAGGAGGCGCTGCGGCTGCAATCGCTGGTCGACCGGCTGCTGGCGCCGCACCGCAGCCATGTGCGCGGCGAGATCAATATCCACGAAGTGCTGGAACGCGTGCGCAGCATCGCGCTGGCCGAATATCCGCAGGGCCTGCAGATTCGCCGCGACTACGACACCAGCCTGCCCCAGCTGGTGGCCGACAAGGAACAGCTGATCCAGGTGGCGCTCAACATCGTCAAGAACGCCGTTCAGGCGATGAAGGGCCGCGGCCAATTGATTCTGCGCACCCGGGTGGCGCGCCAGGTGACGCTGGCGCGCAAGCGCCACACCCTGGCATTGAAATTGCAGATCATCGACGACGGTCCCGGCATCCCCGACGAGATCAAGGACCATATTTTCTACCCGCTGGTCACCGGCCGCGCCGAAGGCACCGGCCTGGGGCTGACCCTGGCCCAGGCCTTCGTCCACCAGCACGGCGGCAATATCGAATTCGACTCCCGGCCGGGACAGACCTGCTTCACCGTGACCTTGCCTTTCGCCACGGATTGAGCGGACCCGCCCACCCCAAACACATTGCCGCCGCCCGCTCACGCCGGCGGCGCCGAGCACAAGGATTTCGCGATGAACCAAGCGGTATGGATTATTGACGACGACAAGGCGATACGCTGGGTGCTGGAAAAGGCGCTGGGGCGCGCCGGCATCGGCTTCGACAGCTTCGCCAGCGCCGACGACGCGCTGAACGCGCTCTACGACCGCGCCCCGCAAGTCATCATTTCGGACATCCGCATGCCGGGCACCGACGGGCTGAAATTCCTATCCAAGGTCAAGTCCGAGCACCCAACGCTGCCCGTCATCATCATGACCGCGCACTCCGACCTGGATTCCGCGGTGGCGGCCTTCCAGGGCGGCGCCTTCGAATACCTGCCCAAACCCTTCGACGTCGATCAGGCGGTGCTGCTGATCGAGCGCGCGCTGGCGGAAAGCCGGCCGGACATCGCGGTCAGCGATCATCCGGAAGCGATGCCGGTGCTGCTGGGCCAGGCGCCGGCGATGCAGGACGTGTTCCGCGCCATCGGCCGGCTGTCCCAGTCCAACGTCACCGTGCTGATCACCGGCGAATCCGGCACCGGCAAGGAGCGCGTGGCCGAGGCCCTGCACCGCCACTCGGTGCGCGCGGGCAAACCCTTCATCGCGCTGAACACCGCCGCCATTCCCAAAGACTTGCTGGAGTCGGAACTGTTCGGCCATGAAAAAGGCGCGTTCACCGGCGCGCAAGCCACCCGTCGCGGCCGCTTCGAGGAGGCCGAGGGCGGCACCCTGTTCCTGGACGAGATCGGCGACATGCCCACCGAGCTGCAAACCCGACTGCTGCGCGTGCTGTCCGACGGGCACTTCTACCGCGTCGGCGGCCACACCCCGATCAAGGCCAATGTCCGCGTCATCGCCGCCACGCATCAAAACCTGGAACAGCGCGTGCGCGACGGCCAGTTCCGCGAAGACCTCTACCACCGCCTGAACGTAATCCGCCTGCGGCTGCCGCCGCTGCGCGAACGGCGCGAGGACATCCCGCTGCTGGCCCGCCACTTCCTGGCCAAGAGCGCCACCCAGCTGGGCGTGGAACCCAAGCGGCTCAGCGACGCCGCCATGGACGTGGTCAAGCACAGCCTGTTCTCCGGCAATGTCCGCGAACTGGAAAACCTGTGCCAGTGGATCAGCGTGATGGCGCCCGGCCAGACCGTGGAAGTGGCCGATCTGCCGCAGGAACTGCGCGACCCGGCCGCCGGCGCGCGCCATGCCGGCGGCGCGGAAGCGGGACAGCTTGACTGGCCGCAGCTGCTGGCCGAAGAGGTCAGCCGCCGCCTGCGCGCCGGCGAGGCCGGCATCATCGACGAGCTGACCCGGCGCTTCGAAACCAGCTGCATCCGCAGCGGCCTGACCCATACCGGCGGCCGCAAAGTGGAGGCCGCCCACCTGCTGGGCTGGGGCCGCAACACCCTGACCCGCAAGATCCAGGAACTGGGTTTGGAGGCCCATGCCGATGAAAGCCATGACAAGGCCGATCTCGGGCTCATAAAATGAATCCATGATCATTCCGCAAGGACCCGCCCATGTCCAAATCCGCGCTGGCGCTGCTCACCCTGCTGGCCGGCGGGTGGGTCCACGCCGCTCCCGTCCTGCGCATCGTCGTCGGCAGCGCCGAACCGGCGCCCTTCATCCAACAGACCTCCTCGCAACTGTCCGGCCCCGTCATCGACCTCGCCCGGCAAGCGGCGGAACACTGCGGCCTGCACGCCCAGTTCCAACAGCTGCCGGCGCGACGCCTGCTGCGCAGCCTGGCGCTGAACCAGGCCGACGCCGCCGCCATGCTCTCCTTCCAGACTGACCGCGCCAAGCAGATGCTCTATCCGATGCGCGGCGAGCTGGCGGACAGCCGGCTGAGGCTGACCGCGCTGTCCTACGTGCTCTACGTTCCGCAAACTTCAACACTGCGTTGGGACGGCCACCGGCTGGACCTGCCCGAGGACGACAGCGTCGGCGTCAATCGCGGCTGGTCGGTCATCCGCGTATTGAAAGCCCGCCGGATTCCCACCGAGGCCGGCGCCGATCTGGAAGAAAATTTCGCCAAGCTGCAGGCGGGCCGCATCGCCGCCTTCGCCATGCACGAACCCGGCGGCGACGCTTACCTGGCGCAACACTCGCAGCTGCGCATGAAAAAGCTGCTGCCGCCGCTGAAGACCGAAAACAGCTATCTGGTGTTCGGCAAGGCTTACGGCCAGGCGCATCCGGAACGCATGCGCTGCGTCTGGAATCAATTGCCGTCGCTGCGCCGGCAATTGGACCTGCCCTAAGAGCCGGTTCACAGTCTCGTGAGCAAGGGCGAGACCAGCGGAGAAAGCGGAATCTACTCGTGGCGCATGAGCATGTCGCAGACGGCGCGCAGCCGATCGTAAACCGCTTCCCAGTCAGGCGGCCGCGCCCAGCGGCGTCAGCCCCGGCAAGGTGGCGAAGCTCTGCTCTCTCACCGTGACCAGAAAATCCTGCATATAGGCGAGGCCGCCGTCGTCGCTGCGCACCGCCGCGTACAACTCGCTGCTCAAACCGCTCTCGCCTATCGGCCGCGCCACCACATAGCCGCGCTCAAGATAGGGCTTGACCGCCCAGTAGGGCAAGGCCGCCACCCCGCGGCGGCTGGCCACCAGCTGGATGATGGCGATGGTCAGCTCGCTGCTGCGCCGCGCCGGGTTGACGCCCGCCGGGCGCAAAACCTTGCGCACCAGATCCAGCATCTCGTCCGGCACCGGGTAATGGATCAGCGTTTCCCCGGCGAAGTCCTCCGCCAGCCAGCAGCGCTTGTTCGCCAGCGGGTGATCCCGCGCCACGATGCCCACCATCTCATAAGCGAACAGCGGCTGGTAATCGACGCCGGCCTGCGGCTCCGCCTCCGACACGATAGCCAGATCGGCGCGATGGCTCAGTAGCAGGCTGACCGGATCGGTGTGGAAGCCGGACACGATGTCCAGTTCAACGCCCGGCCAATGCTGGCGGAATGCGTCCATCGCCGGCATCAACCAGTCAAAGCAGGTATGGCACTCCACCGCCACCCGCAACTCGCCGGCCTCCCCTGGCGCAGCCGCGCCAGATCGCGCTCCGCCGACGCCACCCGGGCGTTCAGGTCATGCGCCAGCGCCAGCAGCCGCTCGCCGGCGGCGGTGAAGCGCAGCGGCTGGGTCTTGCGCTCGAACAAGCTCATGCCATAGCCCTGCTCCAATTGTTTCAACTGGTGCGACAAGGCGGACTGGGTCAGGAACAGGCGGCTGGCCGCCAAAGACACGCTGCCGGTTTCGGCCAGCGCCAGCAGGGTGCGCAGATGTCGGATCTCCAGAATGCTCATCATGAATTCATTTCATGTTAACTGGCAAAATAATGAGTTTGTATCATACAACAGCTTGCGCAATGCTAGGGACATCACGAACCAAGGAGTCCGCCATGACCACCCTGCACCTGCTCGGCTTTCCCCGCATCGGCGCCAAGCGCGAACTGAAGACCCTGCTGGAAAACTACTGGAAAAACGAAATCGACGAAGCCGCGCTGCTGAGCGGCGCGCGCGAACTGCGCCAGCGCCACTGGCTGCTGCAAAAAGGCGCCGGCGTGGAACTGTCCCCGGTAGGCGACTTCTCCCTGTACGACCACGTGCTGGACGCGCAGCTGCTGGTGGGAGCTATTCCGCCGCGCTTCGGCTTCGACGCCGCCCGGCTGAGCACCGAGCAATATTTCCAACTGGCGCGCGGCAACGCCGGCCAGCCGGCGCTGGAAATGACCAAATGGTTCGACACCAACTACCACTATCTGGTGCCGGAATGGCATGAGGACACCGCCTTCCAGGCGCAGCCGGAGCGCCTGCTGGCGCAAGTGCGCGAAGCCCAGGCCCTGGGCCTGCGCGCCAAGCCGGTGCTGCTGGGACCGCTGTCGCTGCTGTGGCTGGGCAAGGCCAAGCACGCCGGCCTGGACAGGCTGTCCTTGCTGCCCGCCCTGCTGCAGGCTTATCGCGACGTGCTGGCCGCGCTGGCGGCGGCCAAGGTGGAATGGGTGCAGATCGACGAGCCCATTCTGGCGCTGGACCTGCCGCCGGAATGGCTGGCCGCCTTCGAACCCGCCTACCGGCAATTGCAGGGCAGTTCCTTGAACCTGCTGCTGGCGACTTACTTCGGCAGCGTCGCCGAACACGCCGAGCTGCTGCAACGCTTGCCGGTGGCCGGCCTGCACCTGGACCTGGTGCGCGCGCCGCTGCAACTGGCGGCCTTCGCCGACGGCTGGCCGCAGGACAAGGTACTGTCCGCCGGCGTCATCGACGGACGCAATATCTGGCGCGCCGATCTGTCCCGCGTGCTGGCCAGCCTGCAACCCTTGGCCGCCGATCTGGGCGAGCGTCTGTGGATCGCCCCCAGCTGCTCGCTGCTGCACGCGCCCTTCGACCTGGCCGCGGAAACCCAGCTCGACGTCGACGTCAAAACCTGGCTCGCCTTCGCGGTGCAAAAACTCAATGAGCTGAAAGTGCTGAAACGCGGCGTGGAGCAAGGCCGCGAAGCCATCGCCAACGAACTGGCCGGCAGCGACTACGCCCGTCAGCAGCGCGCCGCCAGCCCGCTGATCCACCGCCCCGAAGTCCAACAGCGCCTGGCCACGCTGCCGGCCGACGCCGACCGCCGCCACAGCGCCTATCCGGCGCGCGCCGCCGCGCAGCAAGCTTGGCTGAAGCTGCCGCTGCTGCCCACCACCACCATAGGTTCCTTCCCGCAGACGGCCTCCATCCGCGGCGCTCGCGCCGCCTTCAAACGCGGCGAGCTGTCCGCCGACGCCTACCGCCAGGCGATGCGGCAGGAAATCGAGCTGGCGATCCGCCGTCAGGAGGCTTTGGACATCGACGTGCTGGTGCACGGCGAGGCCGAACGCAACGATATGGTGGAGTACTTCGGCGAGCAATTGTCCGGCTTCGTGTTCACCGCGGGCGGCTGGGTGCAAAGCTACGGCAGCCGCTGCGTGAAGCCGCCCATTTTGTTCGGCGACGTGGCGCGGCCGCAAGCAATGACCGTGGAATGGGCGGAGTACGCGCAAAGCCTGACCCCGCGTCCGGTCAAGGGCATGCTGACCGGCCCGGTCACCATCCTGCAATGGAGCTTTGTCCGCGACGACCTGCCGCGCGGCGAAGTCTGCCGCCAGATCGCCCTGGCGCTGAACGACGAGGTGCGCGACCTGGAGACCGCCGGCATCCGCGTGATCCAGATCGACGAACCGGCCATCCGCGAAGGCCTGCCGCTGAAGCGCGCCGACCGCGCCGCCTATCTGGATTGGGCCGGCGAGGCGTTCCGGCTGTCTTGCCACGGCGTGGCCGACGCCACCCAGATCCACACCCATATGTGCTATTCGGAGTTCGGCGACATCCTGCCGGCCATCGCCGCGCTGGACGCCGATGTGATCACCATCGAAACCTCGCGTTCGGACATGGAGCTGTTGCAGGACTTCGGCCACTTCCGCTATCCCAACGCCATCGGCCCCGGCGTCTACGACATCCACAGCCCGCGGGTGCCGCCGGAAGCAGAAATCCAGCAGCTGCTGGAAAAGGCGCTGCAAGTGATCGAGCCGGAAAAACTGTGGGTCAACCCCGATTGCGGCCTGAAAACCCGCGGCTGGCCGGAGGTGGAAGCCGCGCTCTCCAGCATGGTCAAGGTCAGCAAGACGCTGCGCCGGCGTCTGGCGCAGGAGGCCGACGCCGTCGTTTGAAGCGTTCAATCTGCCGGCACAATAGAAAAGGCCCCTCGATCGAGGGGCCTTTTTTCGTTCCGACTCAAGGCTGCAACATGCCCGGCGTCATCATCGCCTTCAAACGCGTCTGCTCTATGCCGTGGCGCTCGCGGTGGCTCAACCACCAGATCGAGCCCTTCTTCACGCTCCACAACTGCTGCTGCTCGGACAACAGGCTGGACGCCAGCCAGCCGATATAGGGCTGATGGCCGACCAGCACCACGGTGCGGTCCGTCTCCGGCCAGCCTATCGCCTCCAGCACCTCCTCCGGCGACGCCGTCGGGTTCAGCGCCGGCAAGGTCTGAAAGCTTTTCGCCAGCAAGGCCGCCGTCTGCTGCGAACGCTTGGCCTCCGAGGCCAGCAGCAGATAATCGCGCGGCAGGCGCACCCGCAGCCAGGACGCCATCTGGCTGGCCTGCTGCTGTCCGCGCCGCGTCAGCGCGCGAGCCAGATCATCGGAGCCGTCCTCGGCCTCGGCGTGGCGCCACAAAATCAAATCCATACACACCCCTCGTCAAATATTTTTAATTCGGCACAAGCGAGCCAAGTCGGGCACCCGCCCAGGGCGGGATGCGCGGCTTGGCGCGACTGCGAAATGAAAACCGCCGGCGCGCTACAACGGGAACAGCGCCAGCAGCAAGGGCACCAACAAGGCGGTGAGCACCCCGTTCAAGCCCATCGCCAGGCCGGCGAAGGCGCCCGCAGTCTCCGACAGCTGAAACACCCGCGCCGTTCCAATCCCGTGCGCGGAAATGCCGGCGGCCACGCCCAGCGCCATATCGTCGCGCAGGCGCAGACCGTTGAACAAGGGCCGCGCCGCCACCGCGCCGAAAACGCCGGACAGGATCACGCACATCGCCGCCAACTCCGGCACCCCGCCGATGCTTTGCGACACGCTCATCGCGATCGGCGTGGTCGCCGCCCGCGTGCTCAGCGACAGCAAAACCTCGCGCGGCAAGCCGAACAGCCAGCCCAGGCCCACGGCGCTGACGACGCCGGTGACGCCGCCCAAGGCGATGCTCAGCGCCAGCGGCCCGGCCGCGCGCTTGAGCCGGCTCAGATTGCCGTACAAGGGCACCGCCAAAGCCACCGTCGCCGGCCCCAGCAACATCTGTATCCACTGCGCGCCCTGCATGTACTGCCGGTAATCGGTGCGCGTCAGCAATAGCCAGCCCAGCACCAGCAACACCCCGATCAAGACCGGGTTGGACAGCGGATGGCCGCGGCAACGGCGATTAAACCCCAAGGCCAGCCGGTAAGCCAGCAGCGTGATGAACACCCCGGTCAGCGGCGACTCCCTCAGCGCGGACAATACGCCGACGCTAGTCATGCCCGCCTCCTCGCCGCCGCGCCAGCATCCAATGCAAGGCCAGCCCCGGCACCAGCAAGGTGATCAAGGTCGACAAGACCAGCACCGCCGCCAGGCGCGCGCCGTAATCGGCCAGCAAGGCCTGATACGCCAGCACCGCGCCGCCGGCCGGGATGAACAGCAAGGACATATGCGCCAGAAAACGCGGCGCATGGGTCTGCAGCGTCGCCGGCACCCCGCGGCGGGCGCACAAGGTGACGAACAGCAGCAGCATGCCCAGAACCGGTCCCGGCACCGGCACGCCCAAACCGCGCGACAAGACCTCCCCCGCCAATTGATAGCCCAGCAGCCACAGCGCAGTCTCCATCATGCGATCATTCCTCCTTCCCCTTGATGACGCCATGATAATCCGCCGGCTTGCGCTTGGGGATAGACAGATGGGCGCGCGTCGCGTCGCAGAAGGGGCGGGACAAGCCCCCGCCGGCTTTGGCATAATGCGCGCCATGCCCAATCCTCCAATCTGGCTGCCGGAACCGCCGGCGCTGTCCGCCGCCGCGCAATCCTGTCTCACCGAAGCCGGCTCGCTGACCGAACGGCTGCAAAGCACCGGCCGCCGCTTCGCCGTGCGCGTGCTGCGGCAAGGCCCCGACGCCTGCCTGGAAGACGAGGCGCAGCCGCTCGGCCTGGCCGCCGGCGCGCCGCTGCAGGCCCGCGAGGTGGCGCTGACCCTGGACGACACCCCGGTGGTGTTCGCCCGCAGCGTCACCCGTCTGGACTGCGCGGCCTGGCAGCCCATTCTAGACCGCGGCAGCCGCTCGCTGGGTCTGACATTGTTCGGCGGTCTGCCCGATTTGCTCCGCGACCCGCTGCGCTACCGCCTCATCGCCGCCGATCATCCGCTGTTCGCGCCGGCGGCCCGACTCAGCCCGCACGCCAGCTACCCGGCGCGGCGCTGCCGCTTTCTGCTGCGGCAGGCGCCCTTGCTGGTTTGCGAACTCTTTTTGCCGGAGCTGGAGAATTTCCTGCGATGAACGCCACCCGCCTCAATGAACGTTTGACGGTTTACATGCAACTGATGCGCATGGACAAACCCATCGGCACTTTCCTGCTGCTGTGGCCTACGCTGTGGGCGCTGCTGATCGCCGGCCAGGGCCGGCCCGACCCGCTGATCGTGCTGATCTTCGTCGTCGGCACCTTTCTGATGCGCTCGGCCGGCTGCGTGATCAACGACTACGCGGACCGCGACTTCGACGGCCACGTGGCGCGCACCCGGCAACGGCCGTTCGCCCGCGGCGCGGTCGGCAAGAAGGAGGCCTTGCTGCTGGCAGCAGGTCTGGCCTTGCTGTCGCTGCTGCTGATCCTGCCGCTGAACGGCCTGACCCTGCTCTTGAGCGTGCCGGCGCTGTTCATCGCCGCCAGCTATCCGTTCACCAAGCGCTTCTTCCCGGTGCCGCAAGCCTATCTGGGCCTGGCCTTCTCCTTCGGCATCCCGATGGCCTTCGCCGCCCAGACCGGCGAGGTGCCGGCGCTGGCCTGGCTGCTCTTGCTGGCCAACGCCAGCTGGACGCTGGCTTACGACACCGCCTACGCGATCAGCGACAAGCCGGACGATCTCAAGATCGGCATCAAGACCTCGGCGATCACCTTCGGCGACTACGACGTGCTGGCCATCATGCTGTTCCACGCCGTCTTCCTCGCGCTGATGGCCGGTATCGGCCTGCATCTGGCGCTGGCCTGGCCTTTTTACCTGTCCTTGCTCGTGGCCGTCGTCTTGATGGCCAAGCAATATCAGGACATCAGGGAACGCGACCGCGCCGCCTGCTTCAAAGCCTTTCTCGACAATAATCGCGTAGGCGCGGCCATCCTCGTCGGCGTGGCGCTCAGCTACTGGTTGCCGTAAAACCCAATGTCATCATTTTGCGGCGCAGCGATACTTTGTGAATTCCTGTGAACTTTTCGAGAAGGGTTCAATCCCAGAGAAGGCATATTCCACCCATTTGGAATTGCAGCCGACATGCACCACCGGCTTCACACAAGAAAGGACATATCATGAAACTGATTTCCGCTCTGATCGCCGCTGCTTTCGCCACTAGCGCCCTGGCCGCCTCCCCGGCGTCCGCGCCCGCCGCCGAAAAGAAAATGGAGCATAAGGCCGAACACAAGCAGGCCGGCAAAAAGCACCACAAGAAGCATGCTTCGGGCGCCGCGCACCACAAGAAATCCGGCCACAAGCATTCGGGAAAGAAAGCTGAACACAAAGCGGCTTCCGCCGCCAAGTAATTGATCGCCGGGCCGAGGGCCCGACGCAAAAACGCCGCGGCTCGCCATGCGCCGCGGCGTTTTCATATCCGGGTACGATCAAAGGCCGGCCGGAGGCCGGCGGCGGGCGTCAGCCGGGCGGAGAATTATTCGCCGAAGCCACAGAACACCTCGCGCATCATCTTCAAGACTTCCAGCGTGCGGATGTCGCCGACGCGGTAATAAACGCGGTTGGCGTCCTTACGCGTGCGCAACACGCCCTTGTCGCGCATAATGGCCAAATGCTGAGAAATATTGCTCTGCGACGTGCCCACCTGCTCGACTATATCCTGCACGCTCACTTCCTGGTCTTCCAGCACCGATATGATCTTCAAACGCAGCGGGTGCGACATAGCCTTCATCGCCCTCGAGGTCTGCTCGATCTGGTCATCGTTGAACAGCAAGGCTTCTCTCCCTGTAGAGTCATTTTATTTAGTCTGACTGCGGTACAATACTACACTAAATCCAATACCATCAAGATTTTCTAATATTCAGAATGTGAATGCCATGAAATCCATCAAACCGGTGTTGTTGTTGATTCTCGACGGTTTTGGCCATCGCACCGAAGGCGATGACAACGCAATTCTTCATGCCTCGATGCCTAATTGGAACCGTCTGCGCCAGACCTTCCCCTACGGCACCATCAACGCCTCGGAAAACTTCGTCGGCCTGCCCTCCGGCCAGTTCGGCAATTCCGAAGTGGGCCACCTCAACATCGGCGCCGGCCGCGTGGTGCAACAGGACATCAGCCGCATAGACTGCGACATCGAAGACGGCCGCTTCGCCGCCAATCCCGCGCTGGTCTCCGGCATCGCCAAAGCCAAGGACGCGACGCTACACATCATGGGCCTGCTGTCCGACGGCGGCGTTCACAGCCATGAAAACCACATTCACTCGCTGATCCGCGCGGCCCAGGCCGCCGGCGTCGCGCGCATCCACGTGCACGCCTTCCTGGACGGCCGCGACACACCGCCGCGCAGCGCCAAGACCTATCTGGAACGGCTGGACGCGGTGCTGGCGGAATGCCCGGCCGCGCGCCTGGCGTCCGTGACCGGCCGCTACTGGGCGATGGACCGCGACAAACGCTGGGAGCGCCTGGAGCCGGCTTACCGGCTGCTGGTGGAAGGCGAAGGCCTGTTCCACGCCCGCAACGGCCTGGAAGCGCTGGAAGCGGCCTACGCCCGCGACGAGAACGACGAGTTCGTCAAGGCCACCGCCATCGGCGAGAGCGCCCGGATGCGCGACGGCGACGTCGTGGTGTTCATGAATTTCCGCGCCGACCGCGCGCGCCAATTGGTCAGCGCGCTGACCGACCCGGCCTTCGACGGCTTCAAGGCGCGCCAGCCCAAGTTCGCCGACTTCGTCACCCTGACCTCCTACGGCGAAGCCTACAGCCGCCTGTCCATCGCCTATCCGCCGCAGAAAATCAGCAACGGCTTCGGCGAATACCTGGCCAGCCAGGGCCTGAAACAGCTGCGCATCGCCGAAACCGAGAAATACCCGCACGTCACCTACTTCTTCAACGGCGGCGAGGAGCAGGTCTATCCCGGCGAAGACCGCATCCTGGTGCCATCGCCCAAGGTGGCCACTTACGACCTGCAGCCGGAAATGAACGCAGGCGAAGTCACAGACAAAATCGTCGCCGCCATCGCCTCCGGCCAATATCAGGCCATCATCTGCAATTACGCCAACGGCGACATGGTGGGCCACAGCGGCATCTTCGACGCCGCGGTCAAGGCGGTGGAAGCGCTGGACGGCTGCGTCGGCCGCTGCGTGGAGGCGATGCGCGCCGCCGGCGGCGAGGTGCTGATCACCGCCGACCACGGCAACTGCGAGCAGATGTACGACGCAGAGCATCACCAGCCGCACACCCAGCACACGCTGAGCCCGGTGCCCTTCCTCTACGTCGGCCGTCCGGCCCGGATTCGCGCCGGCGGCTCGCTGCGCGACATCGCGCCGTCGCTGCTGGCGATGATGGGCCTGGAACAACCAGCGGAGATGACCGGTCAATCGCTGATCGAACTCCAATAAGACCCGCCGCCGCCGGCCCCGCCGGCGTCAAGGAGCCGGACCCCTCGCTCGAGGACGGGGCGTCCGGCCCGCGGCCCAAGCAGAAAGCATATTCCCGGCCATGAAACCCTATGTCCTGATGGCAGCCTTGATCGCCGGAAGCAGCCACGCCGCGCCTCCGGCCTCCGCCGCGCTGTCCACCGCCCCGCACCAGCAAGATCTCAAATCGGTGCGCAAGGAAATCGACACCCTGAAAAAAGACATCGCCCAGAAACAGGCGGTGCAAAAAGAAGCCCAATCGGCGATCAAGGAATCGGAACAAGCCATTAGCCAGACCAGCCAGGCGCTGGTGAAGCTGGAAAAGAAACAAAGCAGCTCGGAACAGCAGCTCGAAGCGCTGCGCGCCCAGATCAACGCCAGCCGCAACAGCCTGGCCGCGGTGCGCCAGCGCGTGGCCCTGATGCTGGCGCGCCAGTACAAGAGCGGCCAGCACGACGCGATGAAGCTGATGATGAACGCGAACGACCCCAATCAGAGCGCGCGCGACCTCGCCTACTATCAGCACATCGCCCGCGCCCAACAGCAATTGGTGGCCCAGCTGATCACCCACCAGCACGAGTTGGAAGCGCTGTCCTTCCAGCTGGAGCAGGAACTGGCGCGGCTCAACTCGCTGTCGGACCGCAAGAGCCAGGAAAAGAGCTCGCTGCAGCAGGACAAGGCCAGCCAGCAGCAAGAACTCAACAAGGTCACCGGCGAGATCAAGACGGGACAGAGCAAACTCAGCCAGTTGCAGGAAAACGAAAAACGCCTGACCGGCCTGATCGCCCAGATCAACAAGGAAATCCAGCGTCGCCGCGCCGAGATCGCGCGCAAGGCGGCGGAAGAACGCAAGGCCAGGCTGGCCGCCGCCCGCGAAGCCGCGCGCAAGGAAAACGAACGCCGCCGCAAGCTGGCGGAAAACGCCAAGAAACAAGGCAAGCCGGTGCCGGAGGAAGCCAAGCAGACGGTCACGGTGAAAGAGGAAGCCATCACCGACGTGGCCGACGACAGCGCCGCCGGCCGCGCCTTCGTCAGCCTGCAGGGGCGGATGAAAATGCCGGTGGCCGGACAATTGGTCGGCCGCTTCGGCAAGCCGCGCCAGCAAGGCGTCAGCTGGAAAGGCCTGTTCATCCAGACCGCCAACGGCACCCCGGTGCGCAGCGTGGCCGACGGCACCGTGGTGTTCGCCGATCAACTGCGCGGTTTCGGCAACGCCGTTCTGGTCGATCACGGCGGCAATTACATGACGGTCTATACCGGACTATCGGTGATAGGCAAATCCGTGGGCAGCAGCGTCAAGGCCGGCGACACGATCGGCAACACAGGAACACTGGACAGCGGCGAATCCGGCCTGTACTTTGAAATCCGACACATGGGACGACCCCTAAACCCGCAAGCCTGGGCGCGCTAAGCCAGGCAACGGAGACAGATAACAAACATGAGCAGCCAAAGAATGAAGAAGATTGCCTGGCTAGTGGCCGGCGCCATGGCCGGCGGCGTGCTGACGCTGAGCATGCAAGCCTTTGCCGACAAGGGCGAATCCCCTCTGCCGCTGAGCGAGCTGCGCACCTTCGCCGAAGTGTTTGGCCGCATCAAGCAGGACTACGTCGACCCGGTGGAAGACAAGAAGCTGATCACCGCCGCCATCAAGGGCATGCTGACCGGTCTGGACCCGCACTCCGACTACATGGACCCGGAGGCCTTCAAGGAACTCAAGGAAGGCACCCAGGGTGAATTCGGCGGCCTGGGCATCGAGATCGGCGCCGAGGACGGCCTGGTCAAGGTGGTGTCCCCTATCGAGGACACGCCGGCGCAGAAGGCGGGCATCAAGAGCGGCGACCTGATCATCAAGATCGACGACACCCCGGTGCGCGGCCTGTCCCTGACCGACGCGGTGAAGAAAATGCGCGGCAAGCCGGGCACCAAGGTCACGCTGACCATCGCCCGCAAGACCGAGACCAAACCGCTGGTGTTCACGCTGGCGCGCGCAGTGATCAAGACCAAGAGCGTCAAATACAAGCTGTTGGAGCCGGACTTCGGCTATGTGCGCATCACCCAGTTCCAGGAGCACACCTCCGAGGACCTGGCCGCCGGCGTGCAGGCGCTTTACAAGGAAAACAAGCAGGGGCTGAAAGGCCTGGTGCTGGACCTGCGCGACGATCCGGGCGGACTGCTCAACGGCGCGGTCGGCGTATCCGCCGCCTTCCTCGCCAAGAACCAGCTGGTGGTCTACACCGAAGGCCGCACGCCCGACGCCAAGATGCGCTTGACCGCCAATCTGCAGAACTACGCTCGCCCCAACGGCAGCGACCCGCTGGCCCGGCTGCCGGTGGAAGCCCGCAACGTGC
The DNA here is from genome assembly GCF_021496765.1 of Chromobacterium sp. Beijing. Taxonomy (NCBI): domain Bacteria; kingdom Pseudomonadati; phylum Pseudomonadota; class Betaproteobacteria; order Neisseriales; family Chromobacteriaceae; genus Chromobacterium; species Chromobacterium sp. Beijing. The sequence goes on along the minus strand of NZ_CP053750.1, from coordinate 93,739 downwards.
CGCTGGTGGTGCTGGTCAACGGCGGCTCCGCCTCGGCGTCGGAAATCGTCGCCGGCGCGCTGCAAGACCACAAGCGCGCGGTGCTGGTGGGCACCCAGACCTTCGGCAAGGGCTCGGTGCAATCCATCATGCCGCTGGGCAACGCCGGCGGCATCAAGCTGACCACCGCGCGCTACTTCACGCCCAACGGCCGCTCGATCCAGGCCAAGGGCATCGTGCCCGACGTGGTGGTGGAGGACGGCACGCTGACCGCGGCGGAACAAGCCATCCGCGTGCGCGAAGCCGATCTGGAAAACCACTTGGCCAACCCCAACGGCGAGGACAAGCCGGCGTCCAAGAGCAGCGTCAAGCCGGCTCCCGCTCCGGCCCCCAGCCGGCCCCGGCCAAGCCGGACGACGGCAAGGACAAGGCCAAGCCGGAAGAAAAGAGCCAGTTCGGTCCGCGCGATCCCAACCCCAAGAACGACAACCAGCTGTCGCAGGCGCTGAACATTCTCAAGGTGCAGCAAATCCTGCAGAAAAAAGGCAGCTGATCCCGCGACGGCAGCCATCGCGCGCCCCTGGTTTTTCCAGGGGCGTTTTTCATGCGCGCCCGCTATTGTCCTCCTGCAAAACACCGTCATTCCTGCTACGCTATCCGGCTCAACCCTAGTTTTCCGGCCGGAGCCGCTGACCCCATGCTTACCCGCGAATTCGTGCTTTCCTTTCGCGAAGCCGCCCCTATATCAACGCCTACCGCGGCAAGACCTTCGTGCTGGCCGTCAGCGGAGAAACCCTGCAGGACGGCGAATTCGCCAGCCTGGCCCAGGACATCAACCTCTTGGTCAGCCTGGGCGTGCGCATCGTGCTGGTGCACGGCATCCGCCCGCAGATCGAAGGCCTGCTGAAACGACACGGCATCGCCCGCCTGTTCCACCGCGACCGCCGCGTCACCGACGCCGCCACCATGGATGTGGTCAAGCAGGCGGCCGGCGCCACCCGCTGCGACATCGAAGCGCTGCTGTCCATGGGCATGCCCAATTCGCCGATGCACGGCGCCCATCTGCGCGTGGCCGGCGGCAACTTCGTCACCGCCCAGCCGCTGGGCGTGCTGGACGGCGTGGACATGCAATACACCGGCCAGGTGCGCCGCGCCGACGGCGCCGCCATCCGCGCCCGCCTAGACCACGGCGAACTGGTGCTACTGTCGCCCATCGGCTACTCGCTGACCGGCGAGGCCTTCAACCTGACCATGGAAGAGCTGGCCACCCATGTCGCCATCACCCTGAAGGCGGAAAAGCTGATCTTCGTGATCGAGCAACGCGGCGTGATGCTGGACGAGGAACTGATCAGCACGCTGACCGCGCAGCAGGCCGAGGACCTGCTGGCCTCCGGCCGGCTGCAGGAAGACGTCAGCGCCTACCTGCCCTACGCCATCCGCGCCACCCGCGAAGGCATTCCGCGCGCCCACTTGATCAGCCGCCACGCCGACGGCGCCTTGCTGGTGGAACACTTCACCCGCGGCGGCAACGGCACCATGATCGCCCGCGATCCGCTGGTGAGGGTGCGCAACGCCAGCATCGAAGACATCGGCGACATCATCGGCCTGATCCAGCCGCTGGAAGAACAAGGCGTGCTGGTCAAGCGCAGCCGCGAACACCTGGAAGTGGAGATCGGCGAATACTCGGTGCTGGAGCACGACGGCAAGATCTACGGCTGCGTGGCCATGCACTCCTTCCCCGACTCCGGCACCGCCGAACTGGCCTGCCTGGCGGTGGCTCAGGACAAGCGCGACGGCGGCTTCGGCGAGATGCTGCTCAAACATGTGGAATACCAGGCGCGCACCCAGGGCCTGCAATCGCTGTTCGTGCTCACCACCCAGACCGCGCACTGGTTTGTCGAGCGCGGCTTCGCCGAGGCGGACAAGAGCGCGTTGCCGCTGGCGCGGCAGCAGTTCTACAACTATCAGCGCCGCTCCAAGGTTTTCGTCAAGGTCTTGTAAGCCTAGGGCCGCGTCGAGGTTGGAAGCGTTTCATCTCTGTGACACAATATTGAATTAACCTTTTTCCGATATTTTAAGGATTGCGCCATGAGCAGAACCGTCAATTGCGTCAAGCTGGGCCGCGAAGCCGAGGCCCTCGACTTCCCGCCGCTGCCGGGCGAACTGGGCAAGCGAGTGTTTGAGAACGTGTCCAAGGAAGCCTGGCAAGGCTGGCTGCGCTATCAGACCATGCTGATCAACGAAAACCGCCTGAGCCTGGCCGACGCCCGCGCCCGCCAGTATCTGGCCGCGCAGCTGGAAGCCTATTTCTTCGGCGACGGCGCCGACGCTCCCGCCGGCTATACTCCGCCGCAGAACTAATCGCCATGCCCAGCCCTCCAAGCGAGGGCTTTGTTTTTCCCTGAACTCTCCACTGTTGGCTTGAACCCCGTATGTCACACACGCAAGACCTGCTGATCAACCGCGAACTTGGCCTGCTCGAATTCAACCGCCGCGTGCTGGCCCAGGCGGAAGACGCCAACCTGCCGCTGCTGGAACGGCTGAAATTCCTGTGCATCGTGTCCTCCAACATGGACGAGTTCTTCGAAGTGCGCGTGGCCTGGCTGCAGGAAACCGCCGAGGCCACCCCGGAGCGCATCCTGGCCGACGGCTCCACGCCGGAACAGGCGCTGGCCAAGGTGGCCACCGCCGCGCACCAATTGGTGCGCGACCAGTACGCGGTGATGAGCGAAGTGCTGTTCCCGGCGCTGCGCGAGGAAAACATCATCTTCCTGCGCCGCAATGAATGGAGCCCGGCTCAGCAGCAATGGGTGCGGGATTTCTTCTTCCGCGAACTGATGCCCATCCTGACCCCGATAGGTTTGGACCCGTCCCACCCCTTCCCCAAGGTGCTGAACAAATCCTTGAACTTCGCGGTGGAGCTGGAAGGCCGCGACGCCTTCGGCCGCGCCTCCGGCATCGCCATCGTCCAGGCGCCGCGCATCCTGCCGCGCGTGATCAAGCTGCCGGCGGACGTCAGCGACGGCCACCGCCACACCTTCGTCTTCCTGTCCTCCATCCTGCACTCGCACGTGCACGAGCTGTTCAGCGGCATGGCGGTCAAGGGCTGCTACCAATTCCGCGTCACCCGCGACAGCGAGCTGACGGTGGAAGACGAGGAAGTGAAAAACCTGCGCACCGCCTTGCAAGGCGAGTTGCGCCAGCGCCAGTTCGGCGACGCGGTGCGGCTGGAGATCGCCGACACCTGCCCGGCGCACATGGAAGAATTCCTGCTGACCCAGTTCAACCTCAAGCCGCGCGACGTCTACCGCGTCAACGGCCCGGTCAATCTGGTGCGGCTGATGCAGGTGCCGGACCTGGTGGACCGGCCGGATCTGAAGTTCACGCCCTTCATCCCCACGCTGCCGGAAATGCTGCGCAAGAAAACGCCGCTGTTCGACGCCATCCGCAAAGGCGACATCCTGCTGCATCACCCCTTCCAGAGCTTCCAGCCGGTGATAGACATGCTGACGCTGGCCGCGTCCGATCCGCACGTGGTGGCCATCAAGATGACGGTGTACCGCACCGGCACCGACTCGGTGCTGATGGAATCGCTGATCGCCGCCGCCCGCGCCGGCAAACAGGTGACCGTGGTGGTGGAATTGATGGCCCGCTTCGACGAGGAAGCCAATATCGGCTGGGCCAGCCGGCTGGAAGACGCCGGCGCCCACGTGGTCTACGGCGTGATCGGCTACAAAGTGCACGCCAAGATGCTGATGGTGGTGCGCCGCGAGGAACACGGCCTGCGCCGCTACGTGCACCTGGGCACCGGCAACTACCACCCGCGCACCGCCCGCCTCTACACCGATTTCGGCCTGCTGACCTGCAATGAGCAGATCGCCAGCGACGTCAACGACATCTTCGTGCAGCTGACCGGCCTGGGCCGCGCCAGCCAGCTCAAGCTGCTGTTCCAGAGCCCGTTCACCCTGCACAGCATGGTAATGGAGGCGATAGACCGCGAAATCGCCCACGCCCAGGCCGGCAAGCCGGCGCAGATCATCGCCAAGATGAACGCCCTTCTGGAAAGCCAGGTGATTCACGCGCTGTACCGCGCCAGCCAGGCCGGGGTCAAGATCCAGCTGATCGTGCGCGGCGTGTGCGCGCTGCGGCCCGGCGTGCCGGGGCTGTCCGACAACATCGTCGTGCGCTCCATCGTCGGCCGCTTCCTGGAACACCCGCGCGTGTTCTACTTCCACAACGACCGCAAGGAAGACCTGCTGATCGCCAGCGCCGACTGGATGGGCCGCAACTTCTTCCGCCGCATCGAAACCTGCGTGCCCATCGTCGACGTCAAACTCAAGCGCCGGGTGATCAAGGAAGCGCTGCGTCTCTATCTGGACGACAACGTCAACGCCTGGGACATGCTGCCGGACGGCAGCTACAAACGCCGCAGCTCCCGCGGCAAGCCGCACTGCGCGCAACTGCAATTGCTGGAAGAGTACACCCGCTGACACCCGGCCCGCGGCCAGGCCGCGGGCGCGTTCCCCCGCAAGGACCACCATGGAAATCGCCGGCTACAGTCTTGCCGCCCTGCTCATCGTCGCCGGCCTGGCCGGCACCATGCTGCCCATCATCCCCGGCCTGCCGCTGATGTTCGGCGGCCTGCTGCTGGCCGCCTGGCTGGACAACTTCAACCACCTGGGCGCCATCAGCCTGATCATCATGGCCCTGCTCACCGCGCTGGGCCTGGTAATTGACTTCTTCGCCGGCCTGCTGGGCGCCAAGGCTAGCGGCGCCAGCAGCCAGGCGCTGTGGGGCGCCTTCATCGGCGGCATCGTCGGCATGTTCTTCGGCCTGGCCGGCGTGCTGCTCGGCCCGCTGGTCGGCGCCGTCATCGGCGAGTTCATCGCCCGCAAGGACGCCTTCCAGGCCGGCAAGGTCGGCATCGGCACCTTTATCGGCTTCATCGTCGGCGCGGTGGCCAAGGTGGCCTGCGCCTTCGCCATGCTGGCGACGGCGGCGCTGGCGCTACTGTTCTAGCGACCGCGCGGCTGACCTAAGAACCTATTCAACGTCTACTGCGCTTCGGCGATACGGCGTTGAAACCGGCTTCAGAATGCTCATGTACCGTATGTACATTCCGCTTCTTCAGCCGTTTTCGCCTTGTCTCGCCCTTGCTCGCGAGACTTTGAACAGGCTCTACACCGGGGGATTTGGTAGAATCCCGGTTTATCCCCTTCAATCCAGCGTGAATACCGATGGCACAATATGTAATGTCCATGCTCCGCGTGAGCAAGATCGTTCCGCCCAAGCGCCAGATCATCAAGGACATCTCCCTGTCCTTCTTCCCCGGCGCCAAGATCGGCCTGCTGGGCCTGAACGGCGCCGGTAAATCCACCGTGCTGCGCATCATGGCCGGCGCGGACAAGGAATACGAAGGCGAGGTGCAGCACCTGGCCGGCGTCAAGATCGGCTACCTGCCGCAGGAACCGCAGCTGGACCCTGAAAAAACCGTGCGCGAGGAAGTGGAAAGCGGCATGGGCGACGTGATGGGCGCGCAAAAGCGCCTGGAAGAGGTCTACGCCGCCTACGCCGACCCGGACGCCGACTTCGACGCGCTGGCCGAAGAACAAGCCAAGCTGGAAGCCATCATCGCCGCCGGCGCCAACGACAACGTAGAACACCAGCTGGAAATCGCCGCCGACGCGCTGCGCCTGCCGCCGTGGGACGCCAAGATCGCCCCGCTGTCCGGCGGCGAGAAGCGCCGCGTGGCGCTGTGCAAGCTGCTGCTGTCCAAGCCCGACATGCTGCTGCTGGACGAACCCACCAACCACCTGGACGCGGAATCGGTGGAATGGCTGGAGCAATTCCTGGTGCGCTTCCCCGGCACCGTGGTGGCCGTCACCCACGACCGCTACTTCCTGGACAACGCCGCCGAATGGATTCTGGAACTGGACCGCGGCGAAGGCATCCCGTGGAAAGGCAATTACTCCAGCTGGCTGGAGCAGAAGGAAGCCCGCCTGGCGCAGGAATCCAAGAGCGAAGGCGCGCGCATGAAGGCGATGAAGCAGGAACTGGAATGGGTGCGCCAGAACCCGAAAGGCCGCCAGGCCAAATCCAAGGCGCGTCTGGCCCGCTTCGAGGAACTGTCCAGCTACGAAACCCAGAAGCGCAACGAAACCCAGGAAATCTTCATCCCGGTGGCCGAGCGCCTGGGCAATGAGGTGATCGAGTTCAACGGCGTGTCCAAGGGCTTCGGCGACCGCCTGCTGATCGACAATCTCAGCTTCAAGGCCCCGCCGGGCGCCATCGTCGGCATCATCGGCCCCAACGGCGCCGGTAAATCGACGCTGTTCAAGATGATTGCCGGCAAGGAACAGCCGGACAGCGGCGAGGTCAAGATCGGCCAGACCGTGCAGATGGCCTTTGTCGAGCAGACTCGCGAGGGCCTGGACGGCGACAAGACCGTGTTCGAGGACGTGGCCGCCGGCGCCGACATCCTCACCGTGGGCAAGTTCGAGATGTCCAGCCGCGCCTACCTCGGCCGCTTCAACTTCAAGGGCGCCGATCAGCAGAAGAAGGTGGGCATGCTCTCCGGCGGCGAACGCGGCCGCCTGCACCTGGCCAAAACCCTGCTCCAGGGCGGCAATGTGCTGCTGCTGGACGAACCGTCCAACGACCTGGACGTGGAAACCCTGCGCGCGCTGGAAGACGCCTTGCTGGAATACGCCGGCACCGTGTTCGTGATCTCCCACGACCGCTGGTTCCTGGACCGTATCGCCACTCACATCCTGGCGGCGGAAGGCGAATCGCAATGGACCTTCTTCGACGGCAACTATCAGGAATACGAAGCCGACAAGAAGAAACGCCTGGGCGAGGAAGCCGCCAAGCCCAAGCGCATCCGCTACAAGCCGATCAGCCGCTAAAACAAAGCCCGGGTTCTCCGGGCTTTTTTCATGCGCTCACAGCGTCTTCAGGCGCCCGCGGAACTCATCCAGCCGCTGGTAACCCTTGGCCTGCATGATGGCGGCCAGCTCCGCCTCGATGCGATCGAAGGCGCTGACGCCCTCCTCGTGCAGGCAGGTGCCCACCTGCACCGCGGCGGCGCCGGCCAGGATGTGCATGAAGGCCTCCGCCCCGCTCTTCACCCCGCCGCAGCCTATCACATGCTTGTCGGCCAGCAGCAGGGCGAACTCGCGCACATTGGCCAGCGCCGTCGGCAACACGTAGTCGCCGCCCAAGCCGCCCAGCCCGCCCTTGGGCTTGATCACCGCGGACTCGCTGTCCAGATCGATCACCAGGCCGTTGCCCACCGAGTTGATGCAGGTGACGAAGCGCAGCAGCGGGAAGGCGTTCAACACCGCGGCCATGGCGGCGAAGTGCGCCGGATCGAAATACGGCGGCAACTTGACGCCGAACGGTCGCGCGTACACCCGGCTGATCGCCGCCAGAGCCTCGGCGCTGGCGGCGAAGTCATAGCCCAGCTGCGGCTTGCCCGGCAGATTGGGGCAGGACAGGTTCACCTCCGGCAGGCAGGGCAGCTTCAGCGCCGCCAGTTCGGTCAGGATGGTCAGGGTGTCGTCCAGCGTCATGCCGGACACGGACAGAAACAGCGGCTTGGCGTCGTCGTAAGCCTGGGCGTAGTCCAGGTAATAGCGGTAGCCCTCGTTGGGCAGGCCCATGGAATTGATGCTGCCCAGCGTGGTGCGCCGATAACGCGGCTCGGGATTGCCGGCGCGCGGCTCCAGCGTGCAGCTCTTGGTCACCACCGCGCCGGCGGCGGAGCGGCGCACCTGCTCCAGTTCCTCCCGCGTGCGGCAATAGACGCCGGAAGCGTTGAACAGGGGGCTGGCCATCTTCATGCCCAGCCAGGAAACGGATAGATCCAGCGACATCGCGCCCTCCGGCGAATTCATCTGCCGGCGATGATAGACGCAAGCCTCGCCGGCCATGCTGCGCCAAGTCAAAACCGGCGCGGGCGCCGCAAAACAAACGGCCGCCCTGAAGGCGGCCGCGTCTTAACGCCGAAATCCCCGGAGCTTACATTTGCGACTGGATATAGTTCTGCTCACCCACCATATCGATCAGGCGCAGTTGCTGCTCCAGCCAGTGGGCGTGGTCGTTCTCGGTCTCTTCCAGCAGCACCATCAGTTCCTGGCGCGTCACGTAGTCCTTCACGCTCTCACAGTGGGCCACCACTTTTTTCAGCAAGTTGCCGACGCGGTATTCCACTTCCAGATCGCTGGCCAGCATCGCCCGCACGTTCTCGCCCACCACGATGGGCACGCGCTTGGCCACGTTTGGCTTGCCTTGCAGGAACAAGGTGCGCGCGATCAGCACCCGCGCGTGCGACAACTCGTCCTCGCGCTCGTGATCGATGCGCTCGAACAGCTTGTGCAGACCGAAGTCCTTGTACATCTCGGCATGAATGAAATACTGGTCCGCGGCGGACAGTTCTTCCGCCAGCAGTTCGTTCAGCAACTCGATGGTTTTGGGATCACCTTGCATAAAACGACCTCTTGTTGTTGTAGTTCAATAACGCCGGCGGGCGCGCCGCCGGCGCGAACGGAATTCGCGAACCATTCATTCTAAGCCCTCAGGGCCACAGTTGCACGCCGGCTTGATAAAACGCGAACGACAACAACCAGGCCAGTCCCACCGACCACGCCACCGACATCGCGGTGTAGGCCTTGCTGCGCGACTCGCGGTACATCGCCGCCACCGTGGACAGGCAGGGCACGTAGATCAAGGTGAAGATCAGGAAGCTCATCGCCGAGCGCCAATCCAGATGTTGCAGCAAGGCCGCGCCCAGGCCGGCTTCCGGCACCCCGTAGATCACCGCCAGGCTGCCCAGCAGGATTTCCTTGGCGATGAAGCCGAACAGCAAGGCCGCCGCCAGTTCGTGGCGGATGCCTATCGGGTCCAGCACCGGGGCCAGCAGGCTGCCCAGAGCGTCGGCCAGGGTCTTGCCCTCGCCCGCCGGCACATGGGTCAGCAGCCAGACCAGCACCACGCCCAACAGGATGAAACTGGAGGCCAGTTGCAGAAAGGCCCGCACCTCCCCCACCGCCCGGCTCAGCAAATGGCTCAAGCCGGGCAGCCGGTACGGCGGCACTTCCAGCAAGAAGGCCTCGCCGCCGGCGTAACGGCGCTTGAACACCCAGGCGGTCAACACCGCGACGGCGAAGCTCATCAGATAAAGCCCCATCAACACCCACGGCGCCTGCGTCGGCGTGAACAACAGCCCGGCGAAGAACACCACCACCTGCAAACGCGCCGAACACAGCGAAAACGGGATTACCAGCATGGTCAGCAGCCGCTGCTTGCGCTCGCGCATCACCCGAGTGCCCATGATGGCCGGCACATTGCAGCCAAAGCCCATCAGCTGCATCACGAAGCCGCGGCCGTCCAGCCCCAGCCGCGCCATGAAGGCGTCGGTCAGATAGGCGGCGCGCGCCAGGTAGCCGGAATCCTCCACCATCGCCATCAATACGAAAAACACCAGCAAAATGGGCGCGAAGGTCAGCACCGTCGACACCCCCTGCCAGATCCCGTCCAGCGCCAGGCTCTGCACAATCTCGGGCAAGGGCGCGAGCAAGGGCGTCAGCGCCTGCTCCTTGATCCAGTCCAGACCGGCGCCGGCCAGCTCCTGCAATGGGGTGCCGATCTGATACGTCAGATTGAACAGCAGCGCCATCAGCGCGAAGAACAGCGGCAGACCCAGCCATGGATGCATCAGCCAATGGTCCATCTTCTCCGTCAGCCCCGCCGGCAGCACGGGCGGCAAGGCCCAGCAGCCCGCCAGCCGCCGCTTGGCCTCCGCCATCGCCTCCCGGGTGTCCGGCACCGCGTCCAGCCTGGCGCGCGTCGCCGGGCCGCCGTCGTTGGCCAGCCGGTTCAAGCCCGCCATCAGCGGCGGCCAGCCCTGCATATGCCGGGCCGAGGCCAGAAACACCGGCGCGCCCAGGCGCTCCGACAAGCGCTCCACATCCAGGCTCACGCCCAGGGCCTTGGCCTCGTCGGCCATATTCAGCACCACCAGGCAGTTGAGGCCGCTGGCCAGCACCTGCAAGGCCAGCGGCAGTTGCCGGTCCAGCTGGCTGGCGTTGAGCACCAGGACGGCGCCGTCGAAGGCGCTGGCCAGCAGCACGTCGCGCACCACCGCCTCGTCGTCGGAATAGCCGGTCAAATCATTGACGCCGGGCAAATCCACCAACTCCACCATGTGGCCGCCCAGCAACAGGCGCGCGCTGCTCAACTCTATGGTCAGGCCCGGCCAGTTGCCGACGCGCTGCGACATGCCGGTCAGACGGTTGAACAAGGTGGACTTGCCGGTATTGGGCAGGCCGATCAGGGCGAAACGCTTCATACCGCCACCCTCGCCACGATGAGGCGCGCCAGGCTGCGGCGCAGCAGGAAGCGCGTGGCGCCGACGTCCAGCAATAATGGCCCGCCCAAGGGCGCCGCCCGACGCAGATAAAACCGGCAGCCCGGCTCCAGGCCAAAGGCGGCGACGCGGCGCATGGCCTCTTCGGCCAGCTCCAGGCTGTCGACCACGCCGTGGCGTCCGGCGGGGAATGCATCCAAAGTCAACATGATGATCCGATCAAGAACGAGAATGGTTTGCATTAGTATATCCAGCCGAACCCCGTCGAATATCGGCAAACCGCGGCAATTCCCGCCCTGCTTGACCTGCATCAATAGCATTGTCCTATCCGGATCGACGATGGATTATCGATAGCCGGCCACTGCGCTTGCGGTTAAAATCGCGGACAATCAATCGACAAGCTACGGGCCCAAGACAATGAGCATCAAATCGGACAAGTGGATTCGCCGGATGGCGGACGAGTACAAAATGATCGAACCCTTCGAGCCCAACCAGATCAAGATGGTGGACGGCCAGAAGGTGATCTCCTACGGCACGTCCAGCTACGGCTACGATATCCGCTGCGCCGACGAATTCAAGGTGTTCACCAATATCAACAGCACCATCGTCGACCCGAAAAACTTCGACCCCAATTCCTTCGTGGAAGTCTCCGGCAAGGGCTATTGCATCATCCCGCCCAATAGCTTCGCGCTGGCCCGCACCGTGGAATACTTCCGTATCCCGCGCTCGGTGCTGACCGTCTGCCTGGGCAAATCCACTTACGCCCGCTGCGGCATCATCGTCAACGTCACCCCCTTCGAACCGGAATGGGAAGGCTATGTGACGCTGGAGTTCTCCAACACCACGCCGCTGCCGGCCAAGATCTACGCCAACGAGGGCGTGGCCCAGGTCTTGTTCTTCGAATCCGATGAAATTTGCGACGTGTCCTACAGCGACCGCGCCGGCAAATACATGGGCCAGGTGGGCGTGACCCTTCCGCGCCCCTGAGACGCTTCCCGCCAGCAAAAAAGGGATGGCTTAGCCATCCCTTTGTCATTTAAATCCCGCCAAATCCGTCCTCGCAATTTCACCTTAATGTTCTAGGATAAACAGAGGGTTAGCTGACTTTCCCGGTTGGTCGGCCCTTGTACAGCAATTGATTTCTTCTTGGGGCGTAGCGGTTCCCCCTTGCCGTTGCGCCCCTTTTTTTATCCGCCGATCCCATTGCCCTGCCTCCGGTTTCTTGCCATGATCTTCGCTTTGGCGAAAGGCGGAAATATGCCGGACATATATGATTTTTCCATTGAGTCTTTAAACGGGCAGACCCTGCCGCTGGCGAGCTATCGCGGCAAAGTGCTATTGCTGGTCAACACCGCCAGCGAGTGCGGCTTCACCGCGCAATTGGGCGGCCTGGAACAGCTGTACCAGCGCTACCGCGAGCAAGGCCTGGAGATCATCGGCTTCCCCTGCAATCAGTTCGGCGGCCAGGAGCCTGGGGACGCCGCCGCCATCGGCCAGTTCTGTCAGAAGAATTTCGGGGTCAGCTTCCCGCTATCCGCCAAGATCGACGTCAACGGCGCCGACGCGCATCCGCTCTGGCGTCATCTCGTCGCCGCCAAGCCCGGCTTGCTGGGCAGCCGGCGCATCAAATGGAATTTCACCAAATTCCTGGTGGACGGCGAAGGGCGCATCCGCAAGCGTTTCGCCCCCTACGTCAAGCCGGCGGCGCTGGAGCGCGCCATCGAAAGCCTGCTGCGAACGCAGAAGCACTAGATTCTCTAGCGACAGCTCAGCTCAGTTCGCCGGACAGATAGAACCAGCGGCCGTCCTCGCGCAGGAAACGGCTGCGCTCGCGCATGCGTTCGGCCTTGCCGCCCACCTTGTAGCGCGCGGAGAACTCCACCACGCCCTCGGCGTCGGCCGCGCCGCCGGCCTCGGTCGCCAACACCTCCAGGCCCAGCCATTTGACCAAGCCGGCGTCCGCGGCCAGATCCAGCGCCTGCGGCCGGGTGCTGGGATGCCAGCTCGCCAGCAGATACGCCTCGTCGCCGCGCGCGTAAGCGGTGTAGCGCGAGCGCATCAAGGCTTCCGCCGTGGGCGCGGGCGCGCCGTCCGCCCCAGGTAACGGCCGCAACAGGCCGCGTAAGCGCCGCCCAGCCCGCAGGGACAGCCGGCCGCGTCCGGCTTGGCTTTCTTGCCCATGCTCAAGCCCCCAGGGCCGGCAAGCCGTACAGCTTGAGCAGGAAGTTGGTGAAGGCAGGCTCGGCCGGTTTCGGATTCATCTTGGGCCAGCGTCGCATCCATTCCCGCAGACGCTCGTCCATCTTGGCGCGAAACGTTTCCTGGTCGATGCGGCCCGCCTCGCGCTCCACCGTCAGATAGCGGTACATGGCGAAGGTGTTGTCGTCGATGGGATTGGAGCCCACCGCCTTGAGCCGGAACGCGCCCAGTTGATCCGCGGCGGCCAGCCGGGTCAACTCGCCGCTCTTGACCTTGTCGGCCAGGCGGTTGGCTTCCCGCAGCAAGGCGTCCGATTTGGCGCTGGGCGCCGGCGCCGTCTGCGGCCGGCCCTTGACCGGCGAGGAAGGATGCGAGCTGATGGGCGCGCCCAATTGCTGCAGCGCGCTGCAGGCGGACAAGCTCAGGGCCATCGCGGCCCACAAGAAATAACGTTTCATGCCGGGAATTCTACTCCTGTCCTGATTCGGCGCCGCCGCGCGGCGCGTTCTGCTGCGACCGCCCCGCCCACGCCAATGTTCCGTCCCGCCAATGCAAAACAGCCTGACAAACGGATCTGTCAGGCTGTTTTACGTTCATGCCACGCGGCCGCGGCACGCTTATTCCGCCGCGTCGCCTGCGGGTTCGGCCGGAGCCGGGGCAGGGGCCGCCGCGGCCGGCTTGGGCGCGGACATCTGTTCCGCCGCCTTTTTCTCCTCGGCGCTGACTTCGCCCACCGGCTTGTTGGCCAGATCGAACCGCTTGCCGCCGCGCGCCAGAGACTTCACGTAGCGCGGCTTGCGACAGTGATTGGCCACCACGCGGGAGATCAGCGTAGAGTCGAACTGCGGCAAAGCCGCGATCAGGCTCTCATGGATGCCCAAGGCCAGCGGACGAAACTGGCGGAAAACGTCGAACTTGCTGTAGACATGATCCGCGATCATCTCGGTCTGCTTTTTCTTGGACAGACTTTGTACAGCGGACTTAAGTGCAGCACCGAGTGCCGTTTCAGTATTTGGCTTCATGAACTTCTATCTAGATCCATTGATGCAAAAGCAGCGCATGCTGCCCAATCAAGCGAAGCGCCGCAACCCGCCGCCCGGCCAGCTTGACAGCCGGTGAAAAAATGACGACATCGTAATGCGGTTTGACCAAGGCGCTCCGACAAGACGCCGGCGCGCCGTAAAAAATCGCCGAACATGGCGAAGGCCTGGAACCGGGCCCAAGCGGCGCGGCCGGTCCGAAGACCAGGCGCCCGCCCCCATCGACCGCCGCTGTTTGTCGGCGGAGGCGCCGACTTGGCGGTCATGGGCGAAAACACCAGACGGAACGCTCCGGGCGTTCCCTCGCTCGGGCTGGCGCTTACGAGGGAGGGAGAGTACTAAGTAATGCCCCTTGATGTCCAGCATTAGACGCCGATTGCGCCCTTTCCGCCCTTATCCCGTCTTTCTTTTGCCACTTTCTCAAGCGTGAGCCGGCGGCTTACAGGCAGGCGACGGGAAAGCGGCGATTCAAGCTGTCCCAGTCCGTCGCCGCGTCAGGGCCGGCGCTGGCCACCACGCAGGCCGCCAGCCGATTGCCCAGATCCACCGCGTAATGCAGCGGCCAGCCGCTGGACAGGCCGGCCAACAAGCCGGCGCAATGCGCGTCGCCGGCACCTATGGTGTCCACCACCGAAACCTGGTAGCCGGGCAGGTGCCACGGCGCGTCGGTGCCCGGGCACACCCAGGCGCCGTCCTGCCCCAGCCGGCAGATCAGCGTCAGCCGGTAATCCTTGGCGAAACGCTGCGCCGCCGCCACCGGATCGCCGTCGCCGCACAACAGGGCGATCTCGTCCCGGTTCAGCGTCAGCAAGGTCTCGGTGCCGCTCAGGGCGGACAGAAACGCCGGCTCCAGCAAGACGACGCGCGGACCGGGGTCTATCACCCGCAACTGTTCCGCCGGCAAGGCCAGCAGCCAGGCGCGCAACGCCCTTCCGCCCTCTCCGGCCAGTTCATAGCCGTTGGCGTACACCAGGCCGTCGGCGGGCAAGGGCAGCGCGTCCAACTGCTCGCGCGTCCATTCCGTCTCGCAACCGGAGATCGAAATGAAGCTGCGCTCGCCGCTGGGCTCCACCATGGCCACGCACCAGCCGTTGTCGCGATCCGCGTTGCGCAGCAGCACCGGCAAGCCCAACTCCCGCATGGCCGCGTCTATCGCCGCGCCCCAAGGGCCGTTGCCCACCGGCATGCCGTTGATCACGGGAGCGTTCAACTGGCGCAACGCTCGCGCCACATTGAAGGCGCAGCCGCCGATCTCGCGTTCCTGCTGCAACGCCTCCACGTCGGCGCCGCTGCGCGGCAATGCCGGGAGGGTCAACACCACGTCGCCCACGGCGCCGCCCAAAGCCAGGATGGCTCTGGTCGGATGATAGTTTGGACACGGAATGGTCATGCGCGTCGCTCCTTCAGCAACAAATACAATCCATAAGCCAGCAAACTGGTCCCAAAGGATACAAACAGCCCCAGGCTGGAATCTGCGAAAACGCCCACAGCCAGCGGGCCGTCGATGAAGCCGGTCTTGCTCACCAGCAGGCCGCAAGCGGCGCCCAGCAGCCAGCACAGCAGCGGACCGCCGCGGAAGGCCTGCCGCCCGTCGCCGGACAGGGCCGCGGCCTCATAGCCTTGGCGGTGACGCAACAAGAGGTAATCCAGCACGAACACCGCCTCCCAGGCCGCCAGAAACACGCCGCAAAACAATAGAAACGCGATGAAGGGCCCCAGGAAGTCGCTGGACACGAACAAGACGTAAGCGGCGATGGCCAGCACGATCAGCGCATTGATGGACACCGCCTGCGCCTGTCTGACCTTGACGCCTATGGTCAGCAGATTGAGGCTGGCCGAATACAGGCTAAGCACGGCCATGGTGACGATGCCCGCCGTCGCCGTCAGCAGATAGGGCACCGCCATCCAGGCCGGCAGTACCGCGCCGATCTTGGCGATGGGATTGGCCGCGCTGGCCAGGTCCGGTATCTGCGCCGACAACAGCACCCCGGTGAAGATCAGCAGCATCAGCGGCAACGACGCCCCCACCATCACCGCGCCGAAAATGCTGCCGCCGGACGCCCCGCTCCGCTGGTAACGGCTGTAATCGGCGCCGGCGATGGCCCAGCTGATGCCGGTGCCCGCGGCGATCACCGATACCGCCGGCCAGAAACCGGTCAGCCAGTCGCCGTCCGGCCGCGCCAAGATAGCGCCCCAGTTCGCGGTCGTCGCCACGTACAGAATCACCACCAGGGTCATGCTGCCGAAGATCCGGCTCAGCCAGCTTTGCATCCAGACCACGGTGGCCTGGCCCAGCAGGCTGACCACGATGGTCAGACCGATGAACAGGAACAAGCAGACCGCGGTCAGCGGACGGCTTTCCGCCATGCCCAGCGACTGGCACAAGGCCGCCAGTGTCAAGGCGCCGGTCACCACATTGACCGCCTCCCAGCCCATCAGGTTGAACCAACTGAAGGCGGTGGGCGCGGCGTTGCCGCGCAGGCCGAAAATGGCCCGCGACAAGGTCAGCGTGGAAGTGCGGCCGCGCTGGCCGGCAATGCTGGTCAAACCCACCAGCGCGAAACTGGCCACTCCGACCGCCGCGGCCAGCAAGGACTGGTAGAACGACAGCCCGAAGCTGGTGACGATGCCGCCGTACACCACGCCCAGGATGCCGATATTGGCGGCCAGCCATACCCAGAACAACTCCACCGGCCGGCCCTTGCACTCATGCTCCGGCACCAGATCTATGCCCGCGCTCTCCAGCCGCCAGCCGTCTACCGCTTGTACATCGCTCATCCCCTCACCCCCTAAACCGCAATGCGCACAAAGCCCGCGCGTAAGATTCGAAATCAACGCCATTCACGTCCCGGATGCGTTCCCGCCATGCAGCCGGCAAGGCGTCCGCCCCCTGCAAGGCGCCGCACACCGCGGTCGCCATCGCGCCTATGGTGTCGGTGTCTCCGCCCAGATTCGCCGCCAAGACCGCGCAGCGGCGCGGATCGCCTTGCGCGCAGTCCACCAGGGCCAAGGCGGCGGGCACCGACTCTATGGTGTCCATGCCGGCACCCAAGGTCTGGTACAGCTCGGCCACCACGGCCGCATCGTCTTGGCCCCGCAAGCCTTCCGCCAGCTCGAAGCCCCAGACCAGACGCCGGCTCAGCAAGGGGCTGAACGTCGTCACCCGCTCCAGCTGCGCCAGATCGGCAATGGCGGGCAGCTCGGCCCGGATGTCGGACCAGGCCGCGCCCTCCACCGCCCGCGACACCGCCCAGGCGATGGCCGCCGCGCCGGCCACCGCGATATCGGACTGATGCGTGGGGCTGCAACTCAGCCTCACCGCCTGCACGAAAGCCGCGCGGTCCTGGCTGGACAGCAGGCAACCCAGCGGCGCCACCCGCATCGCCGCGCCGTTGGTCACGCCGTTGGCGCCCAGAGAATCAATGGACTGGCCAGACAAAATAGCCCTGAGCGCAGCCTTAGAACTGGGCCCCAGAATATTCTTGTTGAAAGCGTCGATGCGCTCGGCCCAGGCAATGATGTTGTCCGCGATGCGCTCCGGCTCCACCGCGCCGTCCGCGGCGATCAACGCGTCCATCAAGGCAATGGCCTGCTGGGTGTCGTCGGTAAACTCTCCGGCGGCGAACTCGGAAGCGGCGAAATTCTCGGCCGGGCCCGGCAGAAAATCGTCTATCCAACCAAAAAACGCCCGTACCTGCCGCTGCGGCCACAGCTCCGAAGGCATGCCCATAGCATCTCCCGCCGCCTGCCCGTACAGGGCCCCGAGAATGGACTGGTAGCCCTTGCTGATCATCGTCAAACCCTGCCTCTCCGCCAGGATGCCCATCGACCGCCAGAACCCGCTTACGATCCGCCACGCGTCAAGGAAACAAGGAGCCGCCTGCGAAACGCCCATGCCTCGCAGGCGCATTCCGCTTTCCCGGCTGTTTCACCTTGCCCCGCCTTCGCACAACGCGAGCGTAAACAGGAACCATGGACTTCGATTGGCATCGTATGATAAGTCCAATACAAATCCAATAGTACATAACCATACTATTGATCAGGAAAGCATGCCACAGAGCTCAGCCCACCCCATTGCCGTCGGCATTGATTTAGACTGAAGCCCGCACGCACAGGAGCTTTCACACGATATGAGCGAGATTCTAGAATGCCTGTCCGCCAGCCTGCGGCAGCCCGGCGCAACGCCGCGCTATCTGCTGATCGCCGACGCGCTGGAACAGGCCATCCGCCAGCACCAGTTGCCCGAAGGGGCGTTCCTGCCGACCGAGCGGCAGATGGCGGAAAAACTGGGACTGTCGCGCGTCACCATCAGCAAGGCGATGGCGGAACTGGAACGCAAGCGGCTGATCACCCGTCAGCAAGGCCAGGGCACTCGCGTCGCCCAAGCCTTTCGCTATTCGCTCAACGACAGCGGAGGTTTCACCGAGCAGGTG
This sequence comes from Chromobacterium sp. Beijing, assembly GCF_021496765.1. Classification (NCBI taxonomy): domain Bacteria; kingdom Pseudomonadati; phylum Pseudomonadota; class Betaproteobacteria; order Neisseriales; family Chromobacteriaceae; genus Chromobacterium; species Chromobacterium sp. Beijing. The sequence continues at coordinate 75,722 of NZ_CP053750.1, read as the reverse complement.
CTGCGCAGCGGCGGCAGCGTGGCCAATCAGTGGCTGTTGCGGCGGCGGGAAAGCGCGCCGGCCGCCATTGCCAGCCTGCTGCGCCTGCCTGTCGGCGCGGACATCGCCAAGCTGCGCCGCCTGCGGCTGATGGACGGCACGCCGGCGGCGCTGGAAACCACCTATATCCCGCTGGCCTACCTGCCCGAACCGGAGCGTCTGGAACACTCGCTATACCAATGGTGGGAACGCCATGGCGTCGAGATCGGCCGCAAGACCTTCCGTCTGGCCTCCTGTGCGGCGGATCAGGACAGCGCCGCCCTATTGCATGTGCAGGCCGGCACACCGCTGCTGCGCATCCGGCAGACCAGCTTGAACGCGGCGGAACAGGTATTGGAGTTCAGCGAAGTTTTGTGCCGCAGCGATCTCTATGAATTCGAGGCGCAGCTTTAAGAGAAGCCGATAAAAAAAACCCGCCCAGCGCCAGGCTGTGCGGGTTGTTTTCGTCTCGTGGACGGTTTTGCCGTAGTGGTGCCCCGGGCCGGGATCGAACCGGCACGACCGAAGTCGAGGGATTTTAAGTCCCTTGTGTCTACCAATTTCACCACCGGGGCGGGCAAAGAGACGGCGATTCTATCCCAGAGCCGGGCCGCTGGCAAACAGGGATGGCTCCGGGCCAGACAAAGAGCCACTCTATAGGAAGCAGGGCCGGAGTTGAACGGCATAGGCAGATTTTCAATCCATCATGCACTCTAAGGCCCAACCTCCCTCAACCACTTAAACAAACAACTAACAAAAATCAATATAACAAGCTGGCGGCCAGACTTGATATTGCTAAAAGAGGTCAACTTGTCATCCAAGTATCAACCTGGCCAGATTCGGTAGGCGGCACACCGAAAGCTGGATACGCCCTCTTCTCCGCTGAAGCTTACTAGCTAGTTGGCTGGCCTGCAGCTTATAATTTTTTTGCTAGCACCTCTTAATCATTTTTAACCCTCTTATTTATAAGAGACTTTCCTCGCCCTGTTTTCAACACCTTAGATACAAAATTTCGAAGCGCATTGTCGGCTGTTCCTACAAAGCGTTTGATGCTTTCATCAGGCCTGCCAGTAAAAGAAGTAACGTGAAAGTATTCTGTATGATCAGGAGACTGTTTTGAGAAGTAGTAGTTTGATACGCAGCAACGTGGACAATTAGCAACAACGGGACTCACTGAGTGCCAGCTTGTTTTGTTAGTCTCCATTACTGCCAACCTATTTGTCAGAGCTGCAATAGTTTTTGGAATTGTTTTATCTTTATCCCATAGCTCTAGATTTCCACCGTTCTCAACCCTCCACTCTGGCGACACATAGTAGAGCAGATTTAATCTTCTATAACGCAGACGATCCCCATCATGGCTATTGTCTATATGAGGATTTAGAAAATCTCCGGGAAACATCATCGACAGGCCACCGGCATACAAATTGGGATCCGGATCAATCTCAGCAAAGCCGACAAGCTCAGACAACAAATCAACGACTCTTTTGTCTTGTAGAGCATAGGTAATATCAGACAACACCTTGTCATAACTACTAAGATCTGCAGACGTTTTTTTCTTCTCTCGAAAGGATTCCCGATCAAAAAAACCATTACCATCTCTAGGAAATGCATTATAAATCTGGGCACACAATTCTGGCTCTAGAAGCTCATCAATAACAAAGTGCCTTGTTTCCGTCCCTTCAGGATTGAACCACTGCTGTTTAATTGACTCTGCAGACTCCGTTATTTTATTCAAAATCGTTAACGTAATTTTCTCTTGTGCATTCACAATCTATTATCCTTTGATGATTTTTTCCAATGGTATCCGGCCGAGTTAGACAGTAGCTTTTTCGACCCTGCTTTGTTTGAGAATTGATTTTTCACGTCAACCATCTATTCTTACAGAAATGATTACACCTTGGATATACTCTATCTGGTGACTTCCCAAGGATTAACCAGAGATTTTTAGAAGTACACGCTACCCAGGGAGAAACGTCAATCCACACCTCAAATAACTGCTAATAAATTTTATCGACAAGTACACAAAACAAACAGACTTAAGCAGCGATAAATACTTACCCAAGCATTAATCTATAGCTTGCCAAATCCGAATATTGGTTTGGCCCCAGTCTATTCGACCGCATTACCGCTGATAGGAATCATACGGCACGCCGCACTCATAGTACATATGCAGCAATTCAATACCAAACGCCCAAACGAGCAGTGAGCCTCGGAGTTCGCCCCATGTTTCTACCTAGCAAGACAATGTCCTCAGCAGACATTGCGATCGGTCCGTACGTACTACCTTGTTGGCTACGGGTCAGCTACCCAACGGGGAGGGACCTCGTACCCGACGCACGGGAACATCGGTACTCACATAGCAACCAGAACGGAAGGGTACCTCAATTCATCGCAGCGGCCGAGGCCTTCCTGAAAATTCAAACGTCATTTGAAGCACCTAACAGAGCTAGCATCAAGTCTTCGGAAAACATTACTGGCCGAAACAATCGATACATTCAAGGCCGAAGCAGGCTATCACCGATACTTTGCTGAGCAGACTGCGCCGGTCCGCCCCACATCAACGCCCCCACAAAATATAGGACGACTCTAGTTTCTCGCTGAACAGCCAAGGTGACACAATGCCGTACTCCAGAAGAGCGCCGTCCCCTCACTGCCCCCCCTCCTCGCTAGAAGACAATGGACGCAACGCTCGACAGTAAGCCTTTGCAACAGACAATGCCCCGAGGTACTGATGTTTTGTGGCCATGCAAACTCGCGTAGTCGGCAAAAACTACAGTCTACGCGTGGTTCGCTGCTCTGAGCGAGTGGTTAAGGACCGAAATGGACGGGGAAAAGCTAGAATTTCGGTGGTTGACCGCTGGGGCCAAACAAAGCAAAAGCCCCGCAAGTCTTTGACTTACGGGGCTTTAACTGGAGGCGGGGGTCGGAATCGAACCGGCGTAGACGGATTTGCAATCCGCTGCATAACCACTTTGCTACCCCGCCGTTGCCGGCGAACCACCAGCCATGGCTGATGATTTTAATTTGGAGCGGGAAACGAGGCTCGAACTCGCGACCTCAACCTTGGCAAGGTTGCGCTCTACCAACTGAGCTATTCCCGCAGGGGTGATACAACAACAAGCATGTGGGCGCTGGAGCGGGAAACGAGGCTCGAACTCGCGACCTCAACCTTGGCAAGGTTGCGCTCTACCAACTGAGCTATTCCCGCGTCGCACAATGCTATTGCAGAAGTTTTGGAGCGGGAAACGAGGCTCGAACTCGCGACCTCAACCTTGGCAAGGTTGCGCTCTACCAACTGAGCTATTCCCGCGTCGCATAACGCTATTGCAGAGGATTTGGAGCGGGAAACGAGGCTCGAACTCGCGACCTCAACCTTGGCAAGGTTGCGCTCTACCAACTGAGCTATTCCCGCATTCAAAACTGCTGCAATACTTCTGCTTTCTCTTCGCTGCTGCTGGAGCAGCGCTGAGAGATGCGAATTATAAGGATTTATCAGTCACTGTCAACACTTCAAACATCAATTTTTTTCCCGGAAAACTCCTTGGCGGCCATCCTCAGGTAATAAACCATTGACCACAAAGTCAAAATCACCGCCACCACCATGAAGGCATTGCCCAAAATTAATGTCGAAACCCCCGGCAGCAGCGGGCCGGCATACAGCAACAGCAGAATCGCCACCATTTGCGCCGCGGTTTTCAACTTGCCGATATAGGCCACCGCCACGCTTTTGCGGGTGCCCATCTCCGCCATCCATTCCCGCAGCGCGGAGATGGCGATCTCCCGGCCGATGATGATCATCGCCATCCAGCCCTCAGTGCGCCCCATCTGCACCAGCAGGATCAAGGCCGCGGCGACGATCAGCTTGTCCGCCACCGGATCCAGGAAAGCGCCGAAGGCCGAGGTCTGACCCAACTTGCGCGCCAGATAGCCGTCCAGCCAATCGGTGATGGCCGCCAAGGCGAAGATGGCGGCGCCTACCTGGTTGCGGCTTTCCAGCAGCAGCACGGAATCCGGCAAAAAGAAGACCGCTACGCAGATGGGGATCAGGGCAACCCTGAGCCAGGTTAGGAATATCGGCAAATTGAAGGGCATCGGTGTCAGTAATCTTATTGTTTGCGGCTCGGTCAAAAACTGCGCGTCCGCCCCAAGCCACAACGGGACGCACGGCAATGGTTACAGTGTATAAACGATGGCGCGCCGGCAATCAATGCAGCGCGTTGTAAATCTTCTCCGCCAGGGTGCGGCTGATGCCGTCCACCTGGGCCAGGTCGTCCATGCTGGCGGCGGTCACGCCGCGCAGGCCGCCAAAGCGCATCAGCAGCTGTTGCCGGCGTTTGGCGCCCACGCCCGGAATCTCCTCCAGCGTGGACGCGGTGCGCGCCTTGGCGCGCCGCGCGCGGTGGCCGGTGATGGCGAAGCGGTGGGCTTCGTCTCGCACCGTCTGGATCAGATGCAGCGCCGGATGGTCCTGCCGCAGCTGCAGGCTCTTGTCCAGATAAGGCAGGATCAAGGTCTCCAGGCCCGGCTTGCGCTCCTCGCCCTTGGCGATGCCGACGATGGGCAGGTTCAGGCCGATTTCGGCGAACACTTCCAAAGCCACGCCCACCTGCCCCTTGCCGCCGTCGATGAACACCGCGTCCGGCAATTTGCCGTCGCCCGCCGCCAGCTTGCCGTAGCGACGTGACAACACTTCGCGCATCGCCGCGTAATCGTCGCCGGGCTTGGCGGTTTCGATATTGTAGCGCCGGTATTCGCCGGGCTGCATCGCGCCCTTGTCGTAGATCACACAGGACGCCACCGTGGCCTCCCCCATGGTGTGACTGATGTCGAAGCACTCGAAACGGCCGGCGCCCTCCAATTCCAGCACCTCGTTGAGCTGGGCCAGCCGCTGGTTTTGGGTGGCCTTGCTGCTAGCCCGCTGCATGATGGCCAGCGCGGCGTTCTTCTCCGCCATTTCCAGCCACACCCGTCGTTCGCCGATGGGATTGCTGGCGATGGCCAGCTTGCGCTCGGCCTGCCGCTCCAGATGCTGGCGCAGGGTCTCGGAAATCTCGCCGTTGATGATGATGGCCGGCGGCAAGGGCGCGCCCAGATAATGCTGGGCCAGGAAGGCTTCCAGGCTGTCCGCCAGTTCCCCCTCCTCCCCGCTGACCGGGAAAAAGCTCTTGTCTCCCAGATGCCGGCCGCCGCGTATCATCACCAGATTGACGCAAAGCATGCCCTCCTGCTGCACCGCGGCCACCACGTCGCAATCCTGCTGGCTGGAGTTGCTAGACACGAACTGCTTCTCTTGCACCCGCGCCAGCGCCTGGATCTGGTCGCGCAGTTCCGCCGCCTGTTCGAACTCCATCGCCTCGGCCGCCGTCATCATGCGCTGGGTCAGGCCGTCGATCAGCTCGCTCTGGCGGCCTTGCAGGAAGGCCACCGCGCTGGCCACGTCGCGCGCGTAATCGTCCTTGGAGATATGGTCGACGCAGGGGCCGGAACAACGCTTGATCTGATACAGCAGACAGGGACGGGAGCGATTGGCGAACACCGCGTCCTCGCAAGTGCGCAGCCGGAACACCTTTTGCAGGATCTGGATGCTCTCGCGCACCGCGTAGCCGTTGGGATAGGGGCCGAAGTACTGGTGCGGCCGCTTGGGGTCGCCGCGGTAATAGGCCATTTGCGGGAAGACGTGACCGCTCAGCATCAGATAGGGATAGGACTTGTCGTCGCGGAACAGGATGTTGTAGCGCGGCGTCAGCGCCTTGATCAGATTGTTTTCCAGAATCAGCGCTTCCGCCTCGGAACGCGTGACCGTGGTCTCGATGCTGGCGATCTGGCGCACCATCAGCTGGATGCGCGGCGACTGGTCGTTTTTCTGAAAGTAGGAACTGACCCGCCGTTTCAAGTCTATCGCTTTGCCGACATAAAGCACGCTGCCCGACGCGTCGAGCATTCGATACACGCCGGGCAGATTGGGCAGGGAAGCCAGTACCGCCTTGTAGTCAAAAACCGGTTTCGTCACTTATTTTCCGCACCAGGTTTGCACATTGGCCTGCGCCTGGGTAATCAGCTCGTTGCGCTGGGCGTCGGTGGCCAGCGCATTGGAACCCGGCATGCGGATGCGGCTATTGGTCTGCACCGAGGCCAGCTGATTGCGCGCGTTCTGGCAATTCTGCTCGCGGATCTTGGCGTTGGCCTCCACGATCTTGGCGTTTTCCGCCGCGATCTTGGCGTTTTCCCCGCCGGCGTCCTTGCCCGACGCTTTCTTGCTTTCCTTGGCCGGAGCCGATGCCGGCGCCGGCGCGCGCGTATTCATGCGGCGGGCGTTGACGCTGGCCGGCGGCTGGTCCGAATACACGGTTTTTCCGGCCTCGTCCTTCCATACATAGACTTCCGCGCTGGCGGCGGAGGAGCCCAGCAAAGCCAGCAAAAAGGTCCATACTAAGGTTGACTTCATCATCGACTCCCTGACCCGAATGCGCTGCAGATACTCAAATTGTAAGGCCTGCGCGGCCTGCGAGCAAAAAGGTAACAGGGTTGCGGGCGGAAAGCCCCTTTTTTTGCAATAGCGACAATGCCTCGGTATAATGCCGCTTTGCCGCAAAGGAAACGCCAAGATGCGTATCATCGAGAAAGCCTATACTTTCGACGACGTTCTCCTCGTCCCGGCCCATTCTGAAGTTCTGCCGCGCGACGTAGTTCTCTCCACCAAGCTTACCCGCAACATCACCCTGAACCTGCCCCTGGTGTCCGCCGCCATGGACACGGTGACCGAAGCCCGTCTCGCCATCGCCATGGCTCAAGAAGGCGGCATCGGCATCGTGCACAAAAACATGGACCCCGCGAAACAGGCCAGCGAAGTGTCCAAGGTGAAACGCCATGAAAGCGGCGTGGTCAAGGATCCCATCACCATCGCCCCGGACATGCTGGTGCGCGATCTGGTGCTGCTGACCCGCCATCACAAGATTTCCGGCCTGCCGGTGATCGAAGACGGCAAAGTGGTCGGCATCGTCACCAACCGCGACCTGCGCTTCGAGACCCGTCTGGACCAGAGCGTCGGCTCCATCATGACCCCGCGCGAGCGCCTGATCACCGTCAAGGAAGGCGCCAGCATCGACGAAGCCCGCGAGCTGATGCACACCCACCGCCTGGAGCGCGTGCTGGTGATCAACGACGCCTGGGAGTTGAAGGGTCTGATCACCGTCAAAGACATCATCAAGACCAGCGAACACCCCAACGCCAATAAGGACAACCAGGGCCGTCTGCGCGTAGGCGCCGCGGTCGGCACCGGCGGCGACACCGAAGAGCGCGTGATCGCGCTGGTGAAGGCCGGCGTGGACGTGATCGTGGTCGACACCGCCCACGGCCACAGCCAGGGCGTGATCGAGCGCGTGCGCTGGGTCAAGAAGAATTTCCCGGAAGTGGACGTGATCGGCGGCAACATCGCCACCGCGGCCGCCGCGATGGCGCTGGTTGACGCCGGCGCCGACGGCGTCAAGGTCGGCATCGGCCCCGGCTCCATCTGCACCACCCGCATCGTAGCCGGCGTGGGCGTGCCGCAGCTGACCGCCATCCACAATGTGTCCGAAGCGCTGAAGGGCACCGGCGTGCCGATGATCGCCGACGGCGGCATCCGCTTCTCCGGCGACATTTCCAAGGCGCTGGCCGCCGGCGGCAATTGCGTGATGCTGGGCGGCATGTTCGCCGGCACCGAGGAAGCCCCGGGCGAAGTCGAGCTGTTCCAGGGCCGTTCCTACAAGTCCTACCGCGGCATGGGCAGCCTGGGCGCGATGAGCCAGGGCTCGTCCGACCGCTACTTCCAGGACAACGAAGGCAATGTGGAAAAACTGGTGCCGGAAGGCATCGAAGGCCGCGTGCCGTACAAGGGCTCCATCGGCCAGGTGATCCACCAGTTGGTGGGCGGCCTGCGCTCCTCGATGGGCTACCTCGGTTGCGCCACCATCGCCGACATGCACGCCAAAGCGGAGTTCGTGGAAATCACTTCCGCCGGCATCCAGGAATCCCACGTCCACGACGTGCAGATCACCAAGGAAGCGCCGAACTACCACGTATCCCGTTAAGACCCGACGTCGTCAGGCATCCTTTACGGCAAAACCCGCGCCAAACGGCGCGGGTTTTTTCATGGCTGAACCACCAGCGCGGTCAGGCCAGCGACAACATCAGCCGAGTGCGCAAGGCGGTGGGCGGATTGTCGTAAGGCGAATTCAAATACTCCTCCACGCACGGCACCTCGCCGAGCGCGCGCCCGCTGCCGGGCAGCCAGTGCCGGTACAGCCAGGACCAGGCCGTGGACAGTTCCGCGTACGGTCCCAGATGCGTCACGCAAGCGTACTCTCCTGCGGGAATCTCCCCCCATTCAAACCCATCCGGCAGCGTCCGGTCCTGCCAGGAGTCCGGCACCGTCACGCAGGCGATGGAGCGCAGCTTGGCCTCCTCCGTCTGTTCCGTATCATCCAGATACATCCCGAATGTGCGGCCTGGCGCGTCGCCGGCCGCGCAAGCCGGGCTGATGGCCTGCAAAGCGCCGAAGGCCTGGCCGATCTCCATATAACTGCCGATATGGCGGCGCATCAGCACCCTCAGCCCCTTATCCTGCTTGAGCAATGTCACTTCATGCATAACGGTCTCCCAGTCTTGCCTAGAAATGAACGCTCTGCGCTGGCGATAGCGGCCCGGACTCTCGCCGTAAGCCCTGGCGAAGGCCCGGACGAAGGCCGCGGTGCCGCCGTAGCCGGCGCGCGTCGCCACCCTAGACAAAGGCAGCGAGCCGCCGTCCAACTGCCCGGCCGCGCGATGCAGCAACAGCCGCTGCCGGGTCTCTCCCACCGTTTCGGCCATCAGGCCGCGATACACGCGGTGAAAGTGAAAGGGCGACAAGCAGGCCTCCTCCGCCAATCTTTCTAGCGGCACCGGCCCATCCAGATGGCGCCACAGATAGTCCAGCACCCGCAGCATCCGCCACAAATACGGCGAATCCGGGCCGCCGTTGCGATAGAGCGTTCTCATGAAGTGAGCTTATCCCGCATCGATTGATTCGTTTTGCTGAGTTGGCTGTTGCAGCAGCAACCATTGCATGCGCTGGCACAGCTCCACCACGTAGTCCCACACCACGCGGTAGCGCAGCGTGCGGCGGATGTCGCTGCGGCCGCTGATCCAGTAAGAGCGGATGATGCGCAGTTCCGGCAACAACTGGCGCAGCCGCGCGTCGTCGTAGGTCAGATAATACGGCAATACCGCGATGCCGCCGTCGGCCAGCGCCGCCTGCTGCTGGCCCACCACGCTGGTGCAGCGCAGAGGGATCAAGGGGTTGCGGCACAGGCCGCGATGGAACATCAGTTCGCGCGAGAACAGCAGATCGTCGACATAGCCGACGATGGGATGCCCGGCCAGGTCCTCGCGCTCGCGGATGGGCGCATGCGCGTCCAGATAGGCCGGCGTCGCGTACAGGCCCAGGCAGTAATCGGTCAGCTTGCGCGTCACCACCATATTGGCCTGCGGCCGCTCCAGCGCGATGGCGATGTCCACCTCGCGGTTGGTGATGCTGACAAAGCGCGGCACCGACACCAGATCGATCTCCAGCGCCGGGTAACGCTCCGTCAGCCGCGGCAGGTGCCGCGCCAGAAACAGCGAGCCCAAGCCCTCCGGCGCGCCCAGCCGCACCAGGCCGGCCACCTCCACATGACCCACCCGCGCCTCGTCCTGCATCCGCGACGCGGTATTTTCCAATTGCTCGGCCAGGGGCAGCAACTGCCGGCCGGCCGCGGTCAATTGATAACCGTCCGGCTGCTGCACGAACAGCGGCTGGCCCAGCTGCCGCTCCAACTGTTCGATATGCCGGGCCACCGTCGCATGCGTGGTGCGCAGCTGCCGGGCCGCCGCCAGCAGCTTGCCGCTGCGCTGCAAGGCCAGAAAATAACGGATGTCGTTCCAGTCGAACATCAAGCCCTCCCCGTGTTTATGGTGCGCTTGCACACAAATATGACAGGCTTCAATTGCGCGGCTGTTTGAAAACTAACAGCTGTTGTTCCACTCTGGCTATTTCCAGGCCGGCCCGGCTTGATCTTATATGGTGGCGATACAGACGTCATAGGAAAGCGCGGCATGCAGGCATTGGCGGACACATTCGACTACATCATCGTCGGCGCGGGCAGCGCCGGCTGCCTGCTGGCCAACCGCCTGTCGGCCAATCCGCAGCACCGCGTGCTGTTGCTGGAAGCCGGCGGCGAGGACAACTATCCGTGGATACACATCCCGGTCGGCTATCTCTACTGCATCGGCAATCCGCGCACCGACTGGTGCCTGCGCACCGCGCCCGAGGCCGGCCTGGGCGGACGCAGCCTCAACTACCCGCGCGGCAAGGTGCTGGGCGGCTGCTCCTCGATCAACGGCATGATCTATATGCGCGGCCAGGCCGCGGACTACGACGGCTGGGCGGCGCAGGGCTGCTCCGGCTGGAGCTGGGACGAGGTGCTGCCGGACTTCCTGCGCATGGAGGACCACTTCGACAGCGCCCGCGCCCAGCACGGCCACGGCGGCGAATGGCGGGTGGAACGGCAGCGGCTGTCCTGGGCGATCCTGGACGCCTTCCGCGACGCCGCGGAGCAGAGCGGCATCGCCCCGGTGGACGATTTCAACGGCGGCGACAACGCCGGCTGCGGCTATTTCGAAGTCAATCAGCGCGGCGGCCTGCGCTGGAACACCGCCAAGGCTTTCTTGCGCCCGGTGCGCCAGCGCCCCAACCTCACCGTGCTGACCCATGCCGAGGCGGAAACCCTGCTGCTGGAGGACGGCCGCGCCACCGGTATTGCATTCCTGCAACAGCGGCAACGCTGGCAGGCGCGCTGCCGCGGCGAAATCATCCTGGCCGCCGGTGCCGTCGGCTCTCCGCTTTTGTTGCAGCGCAGCGGCATCGGCCCGGCCGCGCTGCTGCAAGAGCACGGCGTCGCCGTGCGTCACGCGCTGGCAGGGGTCGGCGCCAATCTGCAAGATCATCTGCAACTGCGCATGGTGTTCAAGATCAGCGGCGCGCGCACGCTGAACCAGCTGGCCAATAGCTGGAGCGGCAAGCTGGCCATGGGCTGGGAATACCTGTGGCGGCGCAGCGGCCCGCTGGCGATGGCGCCCAGTCAGTTGGGCGCTTTCGCCGCATCCGGCCCGGAACAGACGCGCGCCAACCTGGAATACCATGTGCAGCCGCTGTCGCTGGAACGCTTCGGCGAGCCGCTGCACCCCTTCCCCGCCTTCACCGCCTCGGTGTGCGACCTGCGTCCGCTCAGCCGCGGCCGGGTCGCCATCGGCGGCGCGGGGCTGGACGCCTCCCCGCTGATCCAGCCCAACTACCTCAGCCACCCGCGGGACCGCGCCGTCGCGGTGGCCGCGCTGCGGCTGACCCGGCGCATCGTCGCCGCGCCGGCGCTGGCGCGCTACAGCCCGGAAGAATACCTGCCCGGCCTCGCCGCCCAGAGTGACGAAGAGCTTGCCGCCGCCGCCGGCCGCATCGGCACCACCATTTTCCATCCGGTCGGCACCTGCAAAATGGGACAGGATACCGATGCGGTGGTCGATGCCAGACTGCGCGTTCACGGACTATCCGGATTGAGAGTGGCGGACGCTTCCATCATGCCCGCCATCACCTCGGGCAACACCAACTCGCCCACGCTGATGATCGCGGAAAAAGCCGCCCGCATGATTTTGCAAGACCGCGCCGCGCCGGACTGAGCGCCGCGCGACATCGGAATCCACCCAAACAGAGGAAGCCCACTTCCCGCCCCACAACTTGTCGCAAAGCCACACCAAGAGGAGACAGCACCATGAGCAGCACCCTGACGCCCGCCGCCACGGCGGGACACACGATCAGCGGCTCCGAGCGCAAAGTGATCTTCGCCTCGTCGCTGGGCACCGTTTTCGAGTGGTACGATTTTTTCCTGTACGGCGCGCTGGCGGCGGTGATCAGCAAGCAGTTCTTCGCCGGCGTCAATGAAACCACCGCCTTCATCTTCGCCTTGATGACCTTCGCCGCCGGCTTCCTGGTACGCCCCTTCGGCGCGCTGCTGTTCGGCCGGCTAGGCGATATGATAGGCCGCAAATACACCTTTCTCGCCACCATCCTGATCATGGGCGTGTCCACCTTCCTGGTGGGCCTGCTGCCCGGCTACGCCAGCATAGGCATCGCCGCGCCCATCCTGCTGGTGGTGCTACGCATGCTGCAGGGCCTGGCGATAGGCGGCGAATACGGCGGCGCGGCCATCTACGTGGCCGAACACGCGCCGGATCACAAACGCGGCGCCTACACCAGCTGGATCCAGGTCACCGCCACCGCCGGCCTGCTGCTGTCGCTGCTGGTGATCCTGGCCTGCCGCAAACTCACCGGCCCGGCTTTCGACGACTGGGGCTGGCGCCTGCCCTTCCTGCTGTCGCTGGCGCTGCTGGCCATCTCCACCTGGATCCGGCTGTCCATGCACGAATCGCCGGCCTTTCTGAAAATGAAAGCCGAAGGCAAGCATTCCAAAGCGCCGTTGACCGAATCCTTCACCAACTGGAAGAACCTGCGCATCGTGCTCACCGCGCTGTTCGGCATCAACGGCGGCCAGGCGGTCACCTTCTATTGCGCGCAGTTCTACTCGCTGTTCTTCCTCACCCAGATCCTCAAGGTCGATTCGCAGATCGCCACCCAGCTGCTGGTGATGTCGCTGCTGATCGCCGCGCCGCTATTCCTGTACTTCGGCTATCTGTCCGACCGCATCGGCCGCAAGCCGGTGATGCTGACCGGCCTGCTGCTGGCGGCCTTGCTGACCTTTCCCGCCTTCAAATGGCTGACCGCCTACGCCAGCCCGGACATCGCCAACGCCGCGCGCCAGGCGCCGGTGGTGGTGGTGGCGGACCCCGCCAGCTGCCGCTTCCAGTTCGATCCGGTGGGCAAGGCCAAGCTCAGCAGCAGCTGCGACCAGGCCAAGGCCCTGCTGGCCAAGAACGGCGTGCCCTACCAGCGCCAGACGGCGCCCGCCGGCGGCGAAACCCAGATCAAGGTGGGCGAACAAACGCTGACCGGCTTCGACAAGGCAGCGCTGCTGGCCGCGCTGAAGCAGGCCGGCTATCCGGACAAGGCCGACCCGGACAAGATCAACTACCCGATGGTGGTGGCCGTGCTGGTGCTGCTCAGCCTGATCGCCGCCATGGTCTACGGTCCGCTGGCCGCCACCATGGTGGAATTGTTCCCCACCCGCATCCGCTACACCTCGATGTCGCTGCCCTACCACATCGGCAACGGCTGGATAGGCGGCCTGTTCCCCACCGTGGCCTTCTCGCTGGTGGTCTACACCGGCGACATCCTCTACGGTCTGTGGTATCCGGTCATCGTCTACAGCGTCAGCTTCATCGTCTGCCTGTTGGGCTTGAAGGAGACGCACCGCGCCGACATCCATCAATAAGCCCCTTCCCATCCGCACGGCGAACCTCCCGGTTCGCCGTGTTTCTGGGTAGACTGGGGCTTTCGTCCCAACACCCGCGCCGCCATGCCGATTCAATGCCTCAGCCAGTCCGAAACCCTGACCCTCAACCGCCACCGCCATCATCTGCGTCGCTGGGGCCCGCGCGACGCGCCGCTCTTGGTGCTGCTACACGGCTGGATGGACAGCTCGGCCACCTTCCAATTCCTGGTGGACGCGCTGCCGGACGGCTGGCAAGTGGCGGCGCCGGACTGGCGCGGCTTTGGCGACAGCGACTGGAACGACGGCAGCTACTACTTCCCCGACTACCTGGCCGATCTCGACGCGCTGCTGGACGCGCTGTCGCCGCAACAGCCAGTCAAGCTGCTGGGCCACAGCATGGGCGCGATGATTGCCGGCATCTACGCCGGCATCCGCCCCGAACGCATAGAAAAGCTGGTGCTGGCCGAAGGCTTCGGCCTGGCCGCCACCAAGCCGGCGGAAGCGCCGGGCCGCTATGCGCGCTGGCTGCGCGAAACCCGCGCCGCGCCGGAGTTCGGCGATTTGCAGTCGCTGGACGCCGTCGCCGCCAAACTATTGGAACGCAACCCCAGGCTGACGCCGGAACGCGCCCAATGGCTGGCGCGCGAACTGACCCTCCAGCGCGACGACGGCCTCTACTACCGCGCCGACCCGCGCCACAAAATGGTCAACCCGGTGCTGTACCGGCTGGAAGAAGCGATGGCTTGCTGGCAGCGCATCAGCGCGCCGGTGCTGTGGGCGCTGGGCGGCGACACCGACGACCACCCGCTGGCCAAGAGCGTGGCCGCCAGCATGACGCAGCGGCGCGCCTGTTTCGCCCAACTCCAGGAAACCGTGATCGCCGACGCCGGCCACATGCTGCAATGGGAGCAGCCGGAAACGCTAGCGGCGGCGATCCACGCGTTTTTCAGCCAATCCCAATAAGAGCCGCTAAGAAAACCTCGCAGAGAACCTGAGCCAAGGCGCGTCGACGCAGGCAGTACAAGTGGTACGACAAGGAGGCGCAACGCAGGATCAGGGGTTTGATTAGCGGATCAAAAAAAAGCGCGGCCAAGCCGCGCTTTTCATCTGCCTTCCACAAACTCAAACGCCTAGATAACGCCGCTCCAGGTGCGCCTTGAAATGCGCCGGGTTCAGCGTCTCGCCGGTGGCGCGCCGCACCAGTTCGTCCGTGCTCCAGCGGCTGCCCTGGCTCCAGATATGGGTGTTCAGCCAATTGAAGATGGGCTCCAGATTGCCAGCCGCCACTTGCGCGTCCAGCTCCGGCTCGGCGCGGCGCAAGCTGGCGAAATACTGCGCCGCGTACATCGCGCCCAGCGTGTAGCTGGGGAAATAGCCGAAGCCGCCGTCGGTCCAGTGGATGTCCTGCATGCAGCCGTTGGTGTAATTACCGCGGGTGTCCACGCCCAGATAGGCCATCATCTTCTCGTCCCACAGCGCCGGGATGTCCTCGGCCTCGATCTCGCCGTCCATCAGCGCGCGCTCGATTTCGAAACGCAGGATCACATGCGCCGGATAGCACAACTCGTCGGCGTCCACGCGGATGTAACCCGGCTGCACCCGGCTGTACAGGCCTTGCAGATTTTCCAGTGTAAACGCCGGCTGCTCGCCGAAATGGCTGCGGATCAGCGGCGCGATCAACTGCAGGAAGGCCGGGCTGCGGCCCAGCTGCATCTCGAAGGACAGACTCTGGCTCTCATGAATACCCATGGAACGCGCGCGGCCCAGCGGCTGCTCCAGCCAGTCCTTGGGCAGGTTCTGCTCGTAACGGGCGTGGCCGGTTTCGTGAACAATGCCCATCAGGCTCTGGACGAAATCATCGTCGCGGTAGCGGGTGGTGATGCGCACGTCTTCCGGCACCCCGCCGCAGAAGGGATGGCTGCTGACATCCAGCCGGCCGCCGTCGAAGTCGAAGCGCAGCAGCTTCATCGCCTCCACGCCCAAGGCGCGCTGCTGCGCCACCGCGAACGGCCCCACCGGCTCGATCACCGTTTCCGACGCCTGCTTGGCGCGCGCGCGTTCGATCAGGCCCGGCAGCCAGGACTTCACCTCGGTGAAAATGCGCTCGATCTCCGCGCTCTTCATCCCCGGCTCGTACTTGTCCATCAGCGCGTCGTAACGGCTGCCGCCGCTGGCCTCGGCCAGCAAGCGGCCCTCCTCGCGCGACAGTTTGACCACCTCGCGCAGGTTTTCCAGAAAGCCCTTCCAGTCATTGGCCGGGCGCTGGCTGCGCCAGGCGTGCTCGCAGCGCGCGCCGGCCAGGGTTTTGGCCTCCACCAGCTCCGCCGGCAGCAGATTGGCCTGCGCCCATTCGCGGCGCATCTCGCGCAGATTGGCGCGTTGCAGCTCGTCCAGGTTTTCCTGTTCCGCCGCGTCCAGCTGCTCCTTCAGCTGCGGCGCGGTGATGATGCCGTGGGTCAGCACTCCCAGCTCCGCCAGCGCGGCGGCGCGGGCGTTGTTGCCCTTGCTCGGCATCATCGCCGCCTGATCCCAGCCGGCGATGGCGCCGAGGTGGTTAAAGCGGTGCAGGCGGGCGAAAGTGTGGGTTAAAGCCTGGTAGGCGGATGTGTGCGTCATCTTGTCTCCTCTCTATAAAGAACCGATTTACGATCTGCTGCGCGTCGGCGATACGGTGTTGAGAACCGCTGCAGAATGCTCATCTAGCGCTACTCCTTCCGCTTTCTCAGCCGCAACGCCTGGTCTCGCCCCAGCTCGCGAGATCGTAAACACGCTCCACTTGTCAAAGCATGATGCCATCAGACTATTTGATCTGACAACTTCCGCCCCAAAATCCGCCAAAGCCGCGTATTGACAAGAATTTTGATTTTGTACATTATCAATACTCCATGACTAGCATGAGGTAAAATCATGCCATCCATCGCCGCCCAACTCTTTCTCGCCTACCAGGACCGCGACTGGGAACGCGCGCGCCGCCTGCTGCGCGACGACGCCGTGATGCTATGGCACTGCAGCGGCGAGTGCTTCCGCGGCGCGGACGCCATCGTCCACGTCAACCGCGTTTATCCGGAGGGCTGGAGCATACGCCTGCTGCAGGACAATCTGCTGGCCGACGGCCGCTGGCACGTGGTGGCGCAGGTGGACCACGGCGAGGCGCGCTTCTTCGCCAATTCCCTGTTCACGCTGGAACACGGGCTGATCAGCCAGATCGAGGAATACTGGGCCAGCGCCGAAGCGCCGCCGGCCTGGCGCGCGGGTTTGCCGGGCCGGGCCAGGCTGGAAGCCGCGCAGCCGGCTTGAGACCGCGGGAACGAAAGCGTCTGGGGATGAAATAGCGGGCTCGGCGGTCCGCCTCAAGCCGCCGGCTGGCCGGCGTTGCGCGCCTGGGCTTGCGGGAATTGGTGCCAGTAATAGAAGTACTCGCGCACCAGCAACAGAAAGGTGTTTTTCAGCTCCGCCTCGCGCAGATGCAATAACACCGCGTCCACCATCATGCGGAAGCTGTCGCCCTGTATGGGCTGGCCGTCCAATAGATAGAGCAGGGATTTGAGCAGGCGCTCGCGCAGATGGATATCCGGCTCGGACATGCCGTCCTCGAACAGCTTGCCCAAGTACAAGCCCAGCGACGGCGGAAAGCGGGAGAAGCCGTCGCGCTCCATCCGCGTCAGCAGCCCTTCCCAATCCGTCTCCAGCCACACCCGCACATTGCGCACCGAAAAACCGCTGCGCGCGGTGATCTCCACCACTTTCTTGGTATCGCCCAGCCAGAAGTAATAGAACTCGCGGGTACAGGTCAGCGCCAGCACCTGCTCGTCCGGCGAGCAGGCCTGCAGCAGGCGTTCGCAAGGACCGCGGAAACCTTCCGCGTTGCGCTCGACGCCGTCCAGCCAGGGCAGCAGCAGTTCCAGAATGCGACGCCTCTCGTCGATCACCTGAGCCGGCGCGCCCTGACGCGCCAACAATCGCATATAAGCTTCCAGCGCCGCCTTCAAATCGCTCATGCCCTTTCCCCAGCCCTCCCGGATGCCGCGACTGCCCCGAATGCGAAAGCGAGCCGTTCTTGGCGGCCCGTCCTGAGCGTGCGTTCGCGCCCGCCGTCACGCGTCATGCGCACAGCGGGCGAACTGCTCTTATTTTCGGACAGAAATGTTGCAGACTCCAGACGGGATTCGCGGCGACGCGGTCATTTTCCCAAGCGTGGAGGCCATCCTCGCCTTGTCTCGCCCTAGTTTGCGGGACCTTGAGCAGCCGCCAAGACCGGCGTCAGGCTCAGGCGCAAATCCGCGCCCACCATGCGCGCGTCGCGTATGCTCAGCCGCTGCTTGTCGGCCAGGTCTTCCAGCGGCGGCCAGGCGAACAGGCCGCGCGCGGCGTCGCCGGCCAGCGACGGAGCCAGGTAGAGCACGATCTCATCCACCAGCCCGGCGCGCAACAGCGCGCCGTTGAGGCCGGCTCCGGCTTCCACCATCAGCATATTGACGCCGCGTTGCGCCAAGGCCGCCAGCAAAGCCGGTAGATCGGCATGGCCGTCGGCCAGCCGCGGCAAGCTCAGAAGCTCCGCGCCGGCGCGGTAGGGCTCCAAACGCGCGGCCTCGTGATCGCAGGTGGCCAGCAAGGTGGCGCCGTCCTGATAGATGCGCTGTTCCGGCCGCGTGCGCAGATCGCTGTCCAGCACCACCCGCAGCGGCTGGCGCTCGCAGGGGACTTCCCGCACCGTCAGTTGCGGATCGTCGGCCAGCACGGTGCCGCTGCCGGTGAGCACCGCGCAATGCTCGGCGCGCAGGCGATGCACATCCCGCCGCGCCTCCGGGCCGGTGATCCATTGGCTGCGGCCGTTGAGCAAGGCGGTCTTGCCGTCCAGCGTGGCGGCGGCCTTGAGCGTGACCCAGGGGCAGCCGCGCTCGACGCGCGACAGAAAACCGCGATGCACTTGCCGCGCCTCGGCTTCCATCAGCCCGGCGTCGGCGGCGATACCGGCGGCGCGCAGCATGGCCAGGCCGCGGCCGGCCACTTCATGGTAGGGGTCCACCATCGCCGCGGCCACCCGGGCCACGCCCTCGTCGATCAGACGCCGCGCGCACGGCGGGGTGCGGCCGTGGTGGCTGCACGGCTCCAGCGTGACGTAGGCGGTGGCGCCGCGCGGGGACAGGCCGCGCGCCAGACAGTCCTTGATCGCCTGGATTTCCGCATGATCGCCGCCCACTTCCAGGGTGGCGCCCTCGCCGATCACCGCGCCGTCGCGCACCAGCACGCAGCCCACGCCCGGGTTGGGCGCGGCGCGGCGGGTGGCCGCGGCGGCCAGCCGCAACGCGCGCTGCATGTGACGATGGTCATCGGCGGAATAATTCATGATTCATTGCTTCCATTCTTGAGCCAGCAGGCTGTACTGCCTGGCGTCGCAATAGCGGCCCTGCAACAACAAGTACTCGCGCAGCACGCCTTCGTAGCGGAAGCCCAGCCGCTCCGCCACCGCGCAGCTGCGATGATTGTCCGCCGCCGCGTCTATCGCCACCCGGTGCAGGCCCAAGGGGCCGAAGGCTTCGGCCAGCAACAGGCGCAGTGCCGCCTGCATCACGCCCTGCCCCACCTGGCGGCGGTCCAGCCAATAGCCGACGAAGGCGTGGCGGTTCAAATCGTCGATGGCGTGCAGATCGCAAACGCCGGCCAGCGCGCCGTCGCGCAATACCAGCCAAGTATAGGCCTTGCCGATCTGACGGCCGACGGCGGCGGATTCCAGAAAAGCGCGGGAGTCCGCCTCGGAGCGGGTCAGGGGCTCCCACGGCATCCACGGCCGCAGCGCGTCGCGGTTGGCGTTGATCAGCGCGAACAGCGCCGGCGCGTCGGACAGCTCCGGCGCGCGCAGCGAAACATTGGAAGGCAGGGGTTCTACCATGGAGGGCACCCGCGATGACGGAAGAATAGAGCAGTCTACTCCAGCCGCCCGCCGGTCGGTCAATGCGAAGACTTCTGGATTTCCTTGATGGCGTCGGAAAACTCGGACACATCCTGAAAACTGCGGTACACCGAGGCGAAACGCACATAAGCCACTTTGTCCAGGCGCGCCAGTTCGTTCATCACCATTTCGCCGATCTCGCGGCTGGAGACTTCGCGCTCGCCCAATTGCAGCAGCTTGTGACAGATGCGATCTATCGCCTCGTCCACCAAGGCGGTGGGCACCGGGCGCTTGTGCAGCGCGCGCAGGAAGCTGGTGCGCACTTTCTCGATGTCGAATTCCGAACGATGGCCGGCGGTTTTCACCACCTGCGGCATGCGCACGTCGGCGGTTTCAAAGGTCGTGAAACGCTTCTCGCACACCGGGCAGCGCCGCCGCCGCCGGATGCTGCTGCCGTCCTCACTGACGCGGGAGTCGATTACCTGAGTATCGGCATTGCCGCAGAACGCGCATTTCATGACTTAATCCTAAGGGTTCCAATGTAGGGATGTTATCAGCAATGCGCAGTCAAGTTAATGCCGCTATCGCCCGCCCATGAAAAAGACGCCCCTGGGGGCGTCTTTCAGCGGCCGAGACCAGCTTGGCTTATTTGGAGTACACCGGGAAACGATGGCACAGCGCGGTGGCTTGCTCGGCCACGCGGGCGATCAGCGCGTCGTCGTTCGGGTTGTCCAGCACGTCCGCCACCAGATTGGCCACCTGGATGGCTTCGGCTTCCTTGAAGCCGCGGGTGGTGATGGCCGGGGAGCCGATGCGGATGCCGGAGGTCACGAACGGGGTTTCCGGGTCGTTCGGAATCGCGTTCTTGTTCACGGTGATGTGGGCGCGGCCCAGCAGCGCGTCGGCCGCCTTGCCGGTCAGGCCCTTGGCGCGCAGGTCCACCAGGAACACATGGCTCTCGGTGCGGCCGGATACGATGCGCACGCCGCGCTCGCCCAGGGTCTTGGCCATGATGGCGGCGTTCTTCAGCACTTGTTCCTGATACACCTTGAACTCGGGCAGCAGCGCTTCCTTGAAGGCCACGGCCTTGGCGGCGATCACGTGCTCCAGCGGGCCGCCTTGCAGGGTCGGGAACACATTGCTGTTGATGCTCTTCTCGAACTCGGCCTTGGCCAGGATGATGCCGCCGCGCGGACCGCGCAGGGTCTTGTGGGTGGTCGAGGTCACGAAGTCGGCGAACGGCACCGGGTTCGGGTAAACGCCGGCGGCGATCAGACCGGCGTAATGCGCCATGTCCACCATGAAGTAAGCGCCGCATTTCTTGGCGATCTGACCCATGCGCTCGAAGTCGAAACGCAGCGCATAAGCGGAAGCGCCGCCGATGATCAGCTTGGGCTTGGTTTCCATCGCTACGCGCTCCATGTCGTCGTAGTCGATTTCTTCCTTGTCGTTCAGACCGTAGGCGACGATGTTGAACATCTTGCCGGACAGGTTGGCCGGGGAGCCGTGGGTCAGGTGGCCGCCGTGGCCCAGGTTCATGCCCATCACGGTGTCGCCCGGCTTCAGGATGGAGAAGTACACCGCCTGGTTGGCCTGGCTGCCGGAGTGCGGCTGCACGTTGGCGTATTCCGCGCCGAACAGCTGCTTGACGCGGTCGATGGCGAGCTGTTCCACCACGTCCACGTGTTCGCAACCGCCGTAGAAGCGCTTGCCCGGGTAGCCTTCGGCGTACTTATTGGTCAGTTGGGAGCCCTGGGCTTCCATCACCGCGGGGCTGGTGTAGTTTTCCGAGGCGATCAACTCGATGTGATCTTCCTGGCGTTGACACTCGGCCGCAATGGCGGCGGCGAGTTCGGGGTCGAATTTGGCAATCGTCTGGTCAGCAGCGAACATCTTTGACTCATCCATCAAAGGGTTAACGATGCGGGCATTCTACACGAAATGCCGGAGCGAAATCCTTAACGTGAAGCAATTGCGAGAGGCAACGACAAGCCCCTGCGCGCCACTTCCATCGCCCCCACACCCCACCGATAAAGGGACAAAGCCACAGCGATTTGCAGCCCAGCATTGGATAAAGCAACAATGCCAAGCGCCCATGGATCGCTTTGCAAGGGCTACGACCTTGCTTGTATCTCACTCTTGTGGCAAGCGCCCTCTTCCAATGGTTCGTCTCAGTGGAGAAAGATGAATGTTTTGGCTGGAGCAAAACCAAGCCATGCCCACGGAGTGGTTCGCAGGTGCGCCCACGCCGGATCAGCGCTCCGCGTGGGTGGGGAATATCTACCGTGTCCCCTTAGCCCATCATGCCGATGGCTTCTTCGAAGTCGTGCCATTTGTTTTTAGCGCCTACCGCTACCTAATGTATTTTGCCAGCCTGGCGGGAGAAGTGCCTGGAGACGATGAGCAGGAGGTACGTGACTTTATCCGGACTTGGGCGCATGACTTTGAACCCGATATGCGCACAAGCCGGTTGGTAAAGTTCATGCGAGCCGACGCTATCAGCCGCGACCATATCTACGAGCCGGCCTCATGGCGCCTGGACAACCCCCGCCAAATTTTCAGTTTTGGGCAACATTTACTTGAAATTGTTGTCTACCATAGTCGGCTTGTAGCTGAAACAAGGCAGTACTTTTACAAGCCGGCTCCGGGGCTTGGCAGGTTCTATGATAGAGTTTGTCACTGTAATCACCTGCTCATACAAGAACTGGGTTTTAGCGCCATCCACAACGCGGGACTTGAGAATACGGGGTATATCGGCTATGAAAAACAGCGTTAAATCACCCAATGCCAAGAAGCGGGTCTATGTGTCCCAGAGCACCGCCCACAGCTTGGCTAAGCTAAGCCATGATCTCGGTGAGGCTTGTTCCAAAGGAACTGTAGTCAAGGTGGAATCCAACCCACCATCATCGAAGAAACCGCCAACGCGCAAACTGCGCGTGGTTTGAAAAAAGCGCCGGACACCCGGCGCTTTGTCTTTCATTCCCTCACTCCCGGCTATCCACCAGAATCAGCTCGGCGTCTTCGCTGGCGACAATGCGCAAAAGCGCTTCATCTTTGATCGCCGCGCCGTCGCGGGCTTGCAGCGCCACGCCGTTGACTTCCGCCCGGCCGCGGGCCAGCACCAGGTAGCCGCGGCGCTCCGCGCCCAGCGGATAGTCCGCGCTTTCGCCGGCTTTGAGGGTGGCGCCCAGCACGCGGGCGTCGGCGCGGATGGGCAAGGCCTGATCGTCGCCGTCCATGCCGCTGGCCAGCGCGACGAAGGCGCCGGAGCGGTCCGCCTTGGGAAAGGGCTTGCTGCCCCAGGACGGGTCCCCGCCGCGTCGCTCCGGCATGATCCAGATCTGGAAGATGCGGGTGTCGACGGCTTCCAGATTGTATTCGGAATGCACGATGCCGCGGCCGGCGCTCATCACTTGCACGTCGCCGGCCTCGGTGCGGCCCTGGTTGCCCAGATTGTCGCGGTGGCTGATCGCGCCTTCGCGGACATAGGTGACGATTTCCATGTCCGCGTGCGGGTGCGGCGGGAAGCCGGTGCCCGGCGCGATGACGTCGTCGTTCCACACTCGCAGCGCGCCCCAGTGCATGCGCGCCGGGTCGTGGTATTCGGCAAAGGAGAAATGGTGCTTGGCGTCCAGCCAACCATGATGGGCGCCGCCCAAAGCGGCGAAGGGACGATGCTCGATCATATGGTCCTCCGATATTGTGGCGAGGCGCCGCCTGCGCGGCGACGCGTCCGATGCAGCCACTATACGCAGCGGGCCAGGGGCTGGTAAGCCGAGGGATCGAATAGCATTCTTTCCATTTTTGATGCAATCAATGCGCCATACTGATTTTTGAACGCTAAAATTGGAATCAATCTATCCAACTCCTGCCTATTTATGAAACGACTGCCCGATCTGGAAGCCTGGGCGATTTTCGCCAAGGTGGCGGAATGCGGCTCCTTCGCGCGCGCCGCCACGGAGCTGACGCTGTCCCAGGCCACGGTGTCCAAGGCGATTTCCCGCCTGGAAGCCCGGATGAAAACCATGCTGTTGCACCGCAGCTCGCGGCGGCTGTCCTTGACCGAGGCCGGCCACGCCGCGCTGGAGCGGGCCAGCCGCATCCTGGCGGAAGGCGAGGCGGTGGAGGCCGACATCGCCGAGCAATCCTCCAGCTTGCGCGGGCCGGTGCGGGTGACCGCGCCGATGTCCTTCGGGCTGTCCCACCTGGCGCCGCTGCTGCCGGAGTTCATGGCGCGGCATCCGGAAGTGGAGCTGGATTTCCATTTCAGCGACGAGCAGGTGGACCTGGTGGCCAAGCGCCTGGACCTGGCGCTGCGCATCGCCTCGCTGGCCGATTCCAGCCTGCTGGCGCGTCGCCTGTGCTCAGTGCGCATTCTGTTGGTGGGCTCGCCGGCGTATTTCGCACGCCACGGCCGGCCCAGCCATCCCCACGAGCTGTCCGCGCATCGCGCGCTGTTGTACAGCAACGCGCCCGGCGGCGAGTTCTGGCGCTTCCGCCACGCGGAGCAAGGCGAATTCGCGCTGGAAATGCCTACGTCGCTGCGGGTCAACAACGCCGAGGCGCTGACGCCGGCGCTGCGCACCGGCCTGGGCCTGGCCTTGCAGCCGGAGTTTCTGGCCTGGCGGGACTTGCAGGCCGGCGAGCTGGAAACCGTGATGATGGATTGGCAGGTGGACCCGATCGCGCTCTACATCCTGACGCCGCCGGGCCGCAGCCGGCCGGCGCGGGTGCAGGCCTTGATCGACTACCTGGCGGCGCGGCTGGCCATCGCGCCGTGGGCGGATTGCCGTTAGCGGCTAACGATAAGCGCAATGACAAAGCCCCGCTCGAGGCGAGGCGTGATCACCGGACAAGGCGGGACGAGGCTTACAAATCGTCGGCGGTGAAGAACAGCGGCACGCCGTCCTTGCTGTCCGGATGCAGCTCGGCCAGCACATGCACTTCGCGCACATGGCATTCCGCCATCAGTTCGCGGAAGCTTTCCTCGATCAGCGGCACAGTGTCCAGCGCCGCCAGCGGCCAGACGAAGGCTTCCCAGTTGCGCTCGTCGCCTTCGGCGGACAGGGTGATGTGCAGTTCGCCGTTGTCGTGGGCGGACAGGATGGCCACCGGCTCCTTGTTCAGTTCGCGCAGTCTGCGGATCTGGCTGCTGGCGAATACCTGCATCGCCACCTCGAAGCGAGCGTAGTTGCCGGCCACCATCGCCTGCATCGCCGGCATCGGCGGGCGGGCGATGGGGAAGAGCGTCACGCCCTCAGTCTTCAATTGCTCGCCCAGGAATTTCATCAGCGGCATGCCCCAAGCGCCCACCGCGCCGCCCAGGCGCAGCGGCGGCTCCGCGCCTTCCGGCTGGATCGCTACCCCCAGCAGGTAGCGCAGGAACACGCCCTCTTCCTTCACCGTGACCGGCGCCGGCTGTTGCGGCAGCAGCGCGCGCGCATGGGCCGGATCGCGGTTCAGCTTATAGAGCTGGGCGGAGTCCAATCCCACCACGCTGTCCGGGTGCAGCAGCGCGCCGCCCAGCGCGACATCGGCATCGGCGGCGAACACGCCGTGCTCGCGCAGCAATTGGTTCAGGCCGGCCACATCTGCGATCTCGCCCGGCAGTGTGGTCTGGTTCTTGCTGCCGGCCACCAGCACCAGCGGCATGGCGAAGACGATGGCGCGGCCGCCGCCGGTGCTTTCCACCGCGTCGCGCAGCGCGTCCCACACCAGTTGATAGCATTGCTGAGACGGCACCATGGCCAGCGCCACCGAGATAGACAGCAGTTCGCCGCGCGCCAGCATCTCGGCCATCGCGTCGCGCACCGCGGAGAACCACATTTCCCGATCGGACTCGGTCTTGGCGTTCAACGCCGACTGGGCGTTGTGAATCAGCATATTGGTCAGCGCCACTTGCGGGTGGTACTGGCGCGGATCGGGAAGGGTGTGGCGTACGGCGTCCATGAAGGGGAATCCTGCGGCAATCGGAAAACCGCTATTTTGGCACAGCTGCGACAGCCATGGTGCGCCGCGACAGCGGCGGCCTCGGCCGCGATGTACCAGATGCGCGACAGAAAATTATAATTTCACACATTTGCGAAAAACAACATGTTGACACTCGATACCGCAATCTGGATAATTCGTTCTCGTTGAGATGCAGCAATTGCTTCTTGATAGTTTCTCCTCTATTTCTCCTTTGTAGACTTGGCGCGGACCTAACGGTACCGCGCATTTTTTTTGCCTTTTTCCGGCGACGCCCCATGCTAAGCAAACGCTAAGCTTCTGTTAAATCAATAGAATTATTAAAATCCGTGTAGCCAGGGAACTTGCCTGCCGGCACCGATCAGCGTCTCTGTTTTCTTCTTCACCCCCATCTCGCCCCTGCTCCGCCCCAGCCGAATCTTAGTCCCAAACAATGCCATTTAGATTTAAACAGACCAAGTATATGATTAATGGCATTAGAACGGATTTCGTTTGTGAAAATTTAGGAAAACAAGCGGGAAGGAACTGTTGGATTCGAAAACAAATGAACAAGACTAAGACGCCGCCGAAAACCGGGAGGCTGGGGAGAGACGGGGCCGCGCCAGTGGAAAGCGGCGGCGGACGAATGAGGAGCAGATGGTTGCTGCGCCCCAAAAAACAATGGGCCGCGCGGCAAAAAACCGCACGGCCCGAATCCTATCCGGAAACCGGTTAAGGAAATATGACAAATATCAACGGCGTTCGACTTGCGTCACGTCGCGCACCGCGCCGGTGTCGGCGCTGGTGGTCATCGCCGCGTAGGCGCGCAAGGCCGGGCTGACCACGCGGTCGCGGCCCAGCGGTTTCCAGGCGTCGCGGCCCTTGGCTTCCATCGCCATGCGCCGCGCCGCCAGCGTTTCATCGCTGATCGCCAGACGGATGGAGCGGCCGGGGATGTCGATCTCGATGCGGTCGCCCTCTTCCACCAGGCCGATGGCGCCGCCCTCGGCCGCTTCCGGCGACACATGGCCGATGGACAGACCAGAGGTGCCGCCGGAGAAGCGGCCGTCGGTCAGCAAGGCGCACTCCTTGCCCAGGCCCTTGGATTTCAGATAGCTGGTGGGATAGAGCATTTCCTGCATGCCCGGGCCGCCCTTGGGGCCTTCGTAGCGGATCACCACCACGTCGCCGGCCACGATGCGGTCGGCCAGGATGGCCTCCACCGCCGCGTCCTGGCTTTCGAAGATGCGGGCGCGGCCGTTGAATTT
Organism: Chromobacterium sp. Beijing; assembly: GCF_021496765.1. Classification (NCBI taxonomy): domain Bacteria; kingdom Pseudomonadati; phylum Pseudomonadota; class Betaproteobacteria; order Neisseriales; family Chromobacteriaceae; genus Chromobacterium; species Chromobacterium sp. Beijing. The sequence continues at coordinate 49,164 of NZ_CP053750.1, read as the reverse complement.
GAGGATGGAGTCGTCGACGCCGGCGGTTTTGACGATGCAGCCGCGCTCGGCGATATTGCCGGACAGCACGGCCAGGCCGCCGTCCTGGGAATAAGCGTGCTCGCGGTCGCGGATGCAGCCCTCGGCGCGGTCGTCGTCCACCGTCGGGTAACGCATGGACTGCGAGAAGGCGATGGTGGTGGGCACGCCGCCCGGCGCCGCGCGGTAGAAGCGCCGCGCTTCGCTGTCTTCGCCGTGGCGGCAGATGTCCCAGGCTTCCAGCGCTTCGCCCAGCGTGGCGCTGTGCACGGTGGGCACTTCGCGGCGGATCAGGCCGGCGCGGTCCAGCTCGGCCAGGATGGCCACCACGCCGCCGGCACGGTGCACGTCTTCCATATGGTATTTCTGGGTGGCCGGCGCCACCTTTGCCAGACACGGCACCGAGCGCGAAATGCGGTCGATGTCCGCCATCTTGAAGTCCACGCCGGCTTCCTGCGCCGCCGCCAGCAGGTGCAGCACGGTATTGGTGGAGCCGCCCATGGCCACGTCCAGGCTCATCGCGTTCTCGAACGCGGCCTTGGAGGCGATGGCGCGCGGCAGCAAGCTGGCGTCGTCCTGTTCGTAATGTCGCTTGGTGATATCCACGATCAGGCGGCCGGCGCGCAGGAACAATTCCTTGCGGTCCGCGTGCGTGGCCACCAGGCTGCCGTTGCCGGGCAGGGACAGACCCAACGCCTCGGTCAGGCAGTTCATGGAGTTGGCGGTGAACATGCCGGAGCAGGAGCCGCAGGTGGGACAGGCGGAGCGCTCCACGCGCTCGACGTCCTCGTTGGACACCGCGCTGTTGGCGGCTTCCACCATCGCGTCCACCAGGTCCAGCTTGCGGATGTCGTTGCCCCATTGCACCTTGCCCGCTTCCATCGGGCCGCCGGAGACGAACACCACCGGGATGTTCAGACGCATCGCGGCCATCAACATGCCGGGGGTGATTTTGTCGCAGTTGGAGATGCACACCAGCGCGTCCGCGCAGTGGGCGTTGACCATGTATTCCACGCTGTCCGCGATCAGGTCCCGGCTGGGCAGGCTATAGAGCATGCCGCCGTGGCCCATGGCGATGCCGTCGTCGATGGCGATGGTGTTGAATTCCTTGGCCACGCCGCCGGCGCGTTCGATTTCCCGCGCCACCAGTTGACCCATATTGTGCAGGTGCACGTGGCCGGGCACGAACTGGGTGAAGCTGTTGGCGATGGCGATGATGGGTTTGCCGAAGTCGTCGTCCTTCATGCCGGTGGCGCGCCACAGGGCGCGGGCACCCGCCATATTGCGGCCGGCGGTGGAAGTGCGGGAGCGGTATTGGGGCATTGCTGATTCCTTAATTTCTACATGAGGGGAAAGGCGCTCCGGGCCTGGCCTGCTTTAAGGCCGGGCCGCCTGGCTCCGGGTGCCGGGGAGCTCAAGGCAAAAATGCGTCGGGCGGCGGGTGGGCCGCGCGACGCGTGGGAACGCTTTCCCATATAATCCGTCCACATTCTTTTACCGCAAACGCACACGGCTGACAAATGATCATTCATCCGCAGTTCGACCCCGTGGCCATCCAGCTGGGCCCGTTGGCCATTCATTGGTACGGCCTGATGTACTTGCTGGGCTTCGCCAGCTTCCTGATCCTGGGCAACTACCGCATCAAGCGCGGCCACGCTTTCCTCACCTCCAAGCTGCTGGACGATCTGCTGATGTACGGCGCCGTCGGCGTGGTGCTGGGCGGCCGCCTGGGCGAGGTGCTGTTCTACCAGCCCGGCTATTATTTTAGTCATCCGCTGGAGATTCTGATGGTGTGGAAAGGCGGCATGTCCTTCCACGGCGGTTTCATCGGCGTGCTGATCGGCGTGGCGCTGTTTGCGCGCAAGCACGGCCGCAGCTTCTGGGAAGTCACCGACTTCATCGCGCCGCTGGTGCCGCTGGGCCTGGCCGCCGGCCGCATCGGCAACTTCATCAACGGCGAGCTGTGGGGCCGGGTGGCCGATCCCCAACTGCCGTGGGCGATGCTGTTTCCGCAGGCCAAGATGGACGATCTAATCCAGGCGCAGCAATCGTCCGACCTGATGGTGACCCTGCTCAAATACGGCGGCCTGCCGCGCCACCCGTCGCAGCTGTACGAGTTCGCGCTGGAAGGCCTGGCGCTGTTCGCGCTGCTGTGGTGCTTCAGCGCCAAGACCCGCGCGCGCGGCCAGGTGTCTGCGCTGTTCCTGATGGGCTACGGCCTGGCGCGCTTCGGCAGCGAATACTTCCGCACTCCGGACGCCGGCATCTTCGGCCAGTCCGACGTGATCAGCATGGGCCAGTGGCTGAGCCTGCCGATGATCGTGATCGGCCTGGCGCTGTTCTACCTGTTCGGCAAGCGCAAGGCGGCCTAAGCCGGGCTAGGCTAGAATGCTTGCTATACGCGGCGGTTTTTAGTCCGCCGCTTCAGGGCCAGTCTTAATGACTGGCCTTTTTGAATCGCCGGCCCGCCGGCGCCAGCCCTTGCGGCTTTTCGTCCGCAATAGAGGAAAACACTGCCATGACCGCCATCAAACTGACGCTGGCCGGCGCGCTGCTGGCCGCCGCCGCCCTGGCCCACGCCGCCCCGACCGTGCTCAAGGTCTCCGCCATCCCGGACGAATCCCCCACCGAGCTGCAGCGCAAGTTTGCGCCGCTGGGCCAATACCTGGAAAAAGAGCTGGGCATCCCGGTGCAGTTCGTGCCGGTGTCGGACTACGCCGGCGTGGTCACCGCGCTGACCTCGGACAAGCTGGACATGGCCTGGCTGGGCGGCTTCACCTATGTGCAGGCCAGCCAGCGCGGCAAGGTGGTGCCGCTGGTGCAGCGCGAGGAGGACAGCAAGTTCACCTCCACCTTCATCACCAGCGGCCCGGCCAAGAGCCTGAAGGAGCTCAAGGGCGACAGCTTCGCCTTCGGTTCCGCCTCCTCCACCTCCGGCCACCTGATGCCGCGCTATTTCATGCAGAAGGACGGCCTCAAGCCGGAAAGCTTCTTCAAGAACGTCGCCTATTCCGGCGCTCACGACGCCACCGTGGCCTGGGTGGCCGCCGGCAAGGTGGAGGCCGGCGTGTTGAACAGCTCGGTGTGGCAGAAGCTGGTGGAAAGCAAGAAGGTGGATACCGCCAAGGTGCGCGTGATCGCCACCACCCCGGCCTACTACGACTACAACTGGACGGTGCGCGGCAGCATGGACAAGGGCTTGCAGGACAAGATCCGCCAGGCCTTCCTCAAGCTGGACGCCAAGAACCCGGATCAGAAAGCCGTGCTGGATCTGCAACGCGCCAGCCGCTTCATCCCCACCAAGCCGGACAACTATAAGGGCATAGAAGCCGCCGCCGCGGCCGCCGGGCTGCTGAAATGAGCCTGGAGCTGCGCGGCGTCGGCCTGAGCCTGGACGGCGCCGTCATCCTGCGCGGCATCGATCTGCAACTTGCCGCCGGCGAACAGGCGGCCCTGATCGGCCCGTCCGGCGCCGGCAAAAGCACCCTGCTCTTGCTGGCCAACACCGGCCTGCGCCCGGACTGCGGCGCGGTCCGGCTGCTGGACGCCGATCCCTGGCGCTTGCCGCGCCGCGCCTTGCGCGCGCTGCGCGCGCGCATAGGCAGCGTCTACCAGACGCCGCCGCTGCCGCCGCGCCAGCGCGTGATCCACGCGGTGGCCGCCGGCCGGCTGGGCCAGGGCGGCGAACTGGCGGCCTTGCGCCGCCTGCTGTGGCCGGACGACGCCGCCGGCGTCGTCGCCGAGCTGGAACGGCTGGGCCTGGCCGACAAACTATGGCAGCGCTGCGATCAGCTGTCCGGCGGACAGCGTCAGCGCGTCGGCATCGCCCGCGCGCTGTACCAGCGGCCAGACCTGATGCTGGCCGACGAGCCGGTGTCGGCGCTGGACCCCAGGCTGGCCGACGACAGCATACGCCTATTGTGCGAGGACGCCCGCGCCCGCCGCGCCACCCTGCTGGCCAGCCTGCACTCGGTACAGCTGGCGCTGGCGCACTTCCCGCGCATCATCGGCCTGCGCGACGGCGCCGTCGTCTTCGATCTGCCGCGCGAGCAAGTCCATACCCAGCTGCTGGCCGAGCTCTACGCCGGCGAGATGCCCGAGACCGCGGTGGAGCCGGCCGCGCCCGCCGCGCTCAGAGGCTTGCAATGCTGAGACCCGCGCCGCGCGACCCGGCCGCCCGCGCGCGGCTGGGCTGGCTGCTGCTGACCCTGGCCTTGCTGCTGCCGACGCTGCCGCTGACCCAGTTCACGCTGAGCACTCTGTTCAACGGCGACACCTGGCTCAGCCTGGCGCGTTTCGCCGCCGGCTTTCTGCCGCCCGCCCACGACGGCGACTTTCTGAAAGAAGTGGCCAAGGAAACCGCCACCACGCTGGCGGTGGCCAGCGCCGGCCTGTGCCTGGCCATGCTGCTGGGCGCGCCGCTGGCCTTCGCCACCAGCCGCGCGCTGGACGATCACCAGCTCACCGCAGTTCGGCCGCGCCGCACCGTCCTGGCCGCGCAAAGCCTGCTGCGCGGACTGATGGTGTGGCTGCGCGGCGTGCCGGACATCGTCTGGGCGCTGCTCTTCGTCCGCGCCGCCGGCCTGGGCAGCCTGCCGGCGGCGCTGGCCTTGGGCCTGGCCTACGGCGGCATGCTGGGCAAGGTTTACGCGGAAATCCTGGAATCCCAACCGCGCGCGCCGGCCCAGGCGCTGGCGGCGGCCGGGGCCAGCCGCTGGCAACGGCTGTGCTGGGCGCTGTGGCCGCAGGCCTTGCCGGAATTGATCAGCTACAGCGTCTACCGCTGGGAATGCGCGATCCGCGCATCGGCGGTGATGGGCTTCGTCGGCGCCGGCGGCATCGGCCAATTGCTGGACAGCAGCCTGAAAATGCTCAACGGCGGCGAGGTCGGCGCCCTGCTCCTGGTATTCCTGCTGCTGGTGGGCTTGAGCGAGGGCGTCAGCCGCTGGTCGCGGCGCGCGCTGGAGCGCGACGGCGGCGGACGCCGCCTATTGCTGGCCGGCGGCGCGCTGACCGCGTTCAGCCTGTGCTGGCTGTGGCCGGATTGGCGCGCCAACGGCTTTGATTGGCGCGGCCTGCCGCGCTTCGCCATGGAATTCCTGCCTCCGGACCTCTCCGCCCCAAACTTGCGGCCACTGGGGCAAGGCGTGGTGGAAACCCTGGCGATGTCGGCGCTGGGCACGGTGCTGGCCGCCTTGCTGGCCATGCCGCTGGCGCTGCCGGCCGCCGGCCGGCTGGGCGCAGCCGCCAAGCGCGCGACGCGGCTGTTGCTGAATATGCTGCGCGGCATTCCGGATCTGCTGTGGGCGGCGCTGGCGGTATTGGCGTTAGGCCTGGGGCCGGCCGCCGGGGTGCTGGCGCTGGCAATGCACACCGCCGGCGTGCTGGGCCGTCTGTTCGCGGAAACGCTGGAAAACGCGCCGCCGCAAGCGGAACAGGCGCTGCTCAACGCCGGCGCGGGCCGCATCGCAGCCTTCTGCTACGGGCCGCTGCCCATGGTGGCCAGCCAATGGCTGGCCTATACGCTGTACCGCTGGGAAAACAATATCCGCATCGCCACCGTACTCGGCATCGTCGGCGCCGGCGGCCTGGGCCAGCAGCTGTATCTGGCGCTGTCGCTGTTCCAACAGCAAGCCGCCGCGGCCGTCATCCTGGCGATGGTGGCGCTGTCCTGGGGCGTGGAACAGCTGAGCCGCGCGCTGCGCCGGCGCATGGGCTGAAACGAGGACGGGGCGGCAAGCCTAAGCCTGCCGCCCCGTCGTCTCGCGCCTTCATCCCACGTCTATCGAGCTTCCCTGCACGCGGCCAGGCCGCAGAGAAACATCGCCAGCGCGGCGAAAGCCAGCCCCTTGGCCAAGACGAACGGCCACGCCGCCGAGCCGGCGTCCGCCAACGCCATGCCCAGCAAAGCCACCGCGCAAGCGGCCGCGGCCATGCACAAGGAGCCGAGATACCATCCTTTCTTGCTCATCACGTTTCTCCTCTTCCCACACATCGAATCTTCTTATTGTTCCAGCCTGCCTCGCCAGACGACGTCCACGAACGTCGCCCGTTCAGATTGCCAGCCATGGCCGGCTGCCGCAATAGGCCGTCCCCCCAAGCCCGCAAAGGGTCGGACGGCGGCGTCTCAGCCCTCCTGCTCCGCCGGCGCGGCGGGCAGCGTTTTTTGCTTCAAGTACAACAAGGCTTCGCGGATACGGTCGCGGAAAGCCGTTTTCTCTTCCAGCCACTGTAACGGCCGACCGATGGCGATGTCGACGAAGAAGGGCACCGGCAGCCATTGACCGCGCCCCATCGCCCGGCCCAGGCCGTGCAGATAGACCGGCACCACCGGCACCTCGGGGAAATCCCGGCTCAGATACCAGATGCCGGATTTGATCTCGGACAGCACCTCGGGCTCGCCGCGCGAGCCTTCCGGAAACAGGATCAGGATGCGGCCCTGGCGCAGCGCCTCGCGGCAGCCCTCCAGCGGGTCCAGGCCCTTGGCCACGCCCCCGCGCACCACCGGGATGATGCCCACCACCTGGGTGGCGAACCAGGCGAACAGGCGGTTTTTCAGGAAGTAGTCCGCCGCCGCCGCCGGCTGCACCTCGGGGATGCGGCCCAGCGGAAACAGGCTGTACAGCGCCAGGATGTCCAGGTGGCTGTTGTGATTGGCCACCACGATGGCCGGGCCGCGCAAGGGCAGCCGTTCCTGGTGGCGCACCGTCACCCCCAGCCACAGACGCACCACCGGCCGGGCCAGCAGCAGTACGAACAGAATGCGCAGCAATCGGCTCATCATCGGCTCAGAAGTACAAGTAATGGACATAGTGGAAGAACAGCGGCGCGGTATAGGTCAGCGAATCCAGCCTGTCCAGCACCCCGCCGTGGCCGGGCAACAGGCGGCCGGAGTCCTTGACCCCGATGTCGCGCTTCACCGCGGAAATCACGATGTCGCCGATAAAGCCCATCACCCCGATCAGCAGGCCGGCCAGCGCCGCGTGCAGCGGCGAGAACGGCGTCAGCAGCGGCCCCAGCAACCAGCCCAGCAGGCAGGTGGTCAGCGCGCCGCCGAGGAAACCCTCCAGCGTCTTGTTGGGCGACACCTTGGGCGCCACCTTGCGCCGGCCGAAGGCCTTGCCCCACAGGTATTGCGCCACGTCGTTGAGCTGGGTCAGCGCCACCAGGTAGAACAGCAGCATCGCGCCCTGGGCCGGTTCGCCGATATGGGTCAGCTGGGGCAGGGTCAGCACCGCGGCCATATGGCTCAGGCAGAACACGCAAATCATCAAGCCCCATTGCAGCGAGGCGGCGGCCTTGAGAAAGCCCTGGGTCTCGCCGATCAGCACCATACGCATCGGCAGGAACAGGAAGATGTAGACCGGGATGAAAATGATGAACATGCCGTACCAGTGAACGCCCAGCCAGTAATACTGCAGCGGGATGCTCAGATAGGCCCAGAACAGCACCACGTGATCGGCGGTGCGGGTGGCGCACAGCGTCAGGTATTCCTTCAGCGCCAGGAAGCTGATCAGCGCGAACACCACCAGCGCCAGCGGCACATTGCCCAGCAAGGTCAGCGAGAAGCAGGCGACGATCCACCACCAGGTGCGGATGCGCAGCTTCAATTCCAGCCAGTTCTTCTGCGGCGAGCGGCTCTCCAGCACGCGGATGGCGACGCTGGCGATCACCAGCAGCGCGAATACGGCGCCCAGCGCCCAGATCAATGCTTGCGGCAACAGCGGTTTAAACATCTTCGCCCTCTTTCAAAATGGCCCGCGCCCGGTTGACGCAGGTCAGCGCCATCAAGGCGGCGCTCAATCCAAACACCCAGCCGCCCCAGGCCGCCGCCTGCGGCCACAAGCCCAGCAGCAGCGCGAAGGCGCCGTAAACAAAAGCGCGGTCGCTCTTGCCCATCGGCCCGTCGTAGCGCCGGCTCGCGCCAAGGCCGGGCCCCAGCACGCCGACGAACTCGGTCAGCAGCGCCAGCGCCACCGCCAGCACCGCCCAGGCAGGCTGGGCCAGCAGCAGGGCGAAGGGCAGATAGAGCGCCGCGTCGGACACCACGTCGCCCACCTCGTTGAGAATGCCGCCCAAGCGCGACTTCTGGCCGTGCTCGCGCGCCAGCATGCCGTCGATGGCGTTCAAGGCCATGCGCAGGAACAGGAAGACGGGCAGCAGCAACCAGGGCAAGGCCTGATCCGGCCGGCAGGCCAGCCAGCCGCCGTAGGCGATGGAGGCCAGCATGGCGCCGAGCGTGACGTGGTTGGCGGTGACGCCAAGGGAAACCAGGCCGCGCAGCAAGGGGCGCAGCAGGTCCTGAAAACGGGATTTGAGTTGATAGATGCTGGGCATTTCGGCTTCGGCTCGTCTGCTTCGTCCCGGCGCGCTTTCGCGCCAGTCATCACAGTCGTCAAGAAAAGTTGCAAATCCGTCGACGCGTCCGCCAATGGGGAACGCACGGAAAACGCGATTATGCCGATTGCAGAAAAGCGCGGCAAAGGAAATTGTTTGGCAATCCTACCTCGAACAAAAATACCGGCCCGCCGCCGCCGCGGCCTCAATGCGGACAAGGCATTGTTCCAATGAGGAAAATCACACAATCAAAACAAATTAATATATAAGACTAATTTTTAATAATTTCCAAGAATTTGCAAGATGCCTTAGCATCAGCTCATCGCATGTCATGGGTTTATCCATGGCAGGAAATTTCTCAGAATCACGATGCGCCGGCATCTTCTGAAACCGCGCCGCCAACAGGCGCGATCGAAACCCGCGGCGCGTCTTCAGACTAGGGGTATCATCATGAAACACGCCATCGCATTGGCCATCGCCTTGAGCGCCACCGCCACCGCCGCCTGGGCCGACCGTCTGGACGACATCAAGAAAGCCGGCGTGCTGCGCGTCGCCGCCTTCGACAGCAACCCGCCCTTCGGCTTCCTCGACGCCAAGACCCGTCAGATTTCCGGCCTGGACGTGGACGTGGCCCAACACATCGCCAAGAAACTGGGCGTAAAACTCAGCCTGATCCCCACCAATCCGGCCAACCGCGTGCCGCTCTTGGTGTCCGGCAAGGCCGATCTGGTGGCCGCCAACTTCACCGTCACCGACGAGCGCAAAAAGCAAGTGGCGTTCAGCCTGCCCTACTTCGCCTCCGGCCAGCAGTTCATCGCCCGCAAGGGGTCGCTGCAAAAGCCGGAACAACTGGCCGGCCTGCGCGTGGGCGTGGACAAGGGCACCACCCAGGAAGTGAATCTGCGCGACAAATACCCGAAAACCACCGTGGTGGCTTACGACGACACCCCGCTGGCCTTCACCGCGCTGCGCAACGGCAACGTCCAGGCCATCAGCCAGGACGGCTCCAAGCTGGCCGCCTTGCTGGCCAATGCGCCGGACAAGGCCAAGTTCGAACTGGCGCCGTTCACCCTGACCCGCGAATACCAGGCCATCGGCCTGCCCAAGGGCGAGGCGCGTCTGCTGAAAGCGGTGAACGACAGCCTGCTGGAACTGGAAAAATCCGGCCAGGCCGCCAAGATCTACAATCAGTGGTTCGGCCCGGCCACCAAGGCGCCGCTGCCTAGGGACTTCAAGATCGGCGAAGCCAGCTAAGACCCGCGTTTTCCCATCCGTATCCCCAGCCGCCGGGCGCGCCCGGCGGTTTCGCCATTTCAGACGCCGCCGCGCTGAAAGGCGGAGCGCAATCGCAATACAGGACAGCAAGCAATGAATCCCCCTCCTGGCTCGGCCACCACTGGCTGGAGCCCCACTACCTGAGCTGGCTGCTCAAGGGCGCGCTGCTCACCGGCTGGCTGGCCCTGCTGGTCTGCGCCGCCGCCACCGCGCTCGGCATGCTGCTGACCGCGGCGCTGGAGTCGCGCTGGCGCGCGCTCGGCCGCGGCGTCGGCCTCTGGGTCAGCTTGCACCGCAACACTCCGCTGATGGTGCAATTGCTGCTGTGGTATTTCGGCGTGGCCGGCCTGCTGCCTGAAGCCGCCATGCTGTGGCTGAACACCCCGCGCAGCCTGCCCTTGCCGGGCGGTCTGGCCTTGCCGTGGCCGTCCTTCGAATTCCTGGCCGCGCTGGTGGGCCTGACCCTGTACAGCGCCAGCTTCATCTGCGGCGAACTGCAGGCCGGGCTGCGCGGCGTCGCCGCCGGCCAGCGCCAGGCCGCGCGCGCGCTGGGCATGAACGGCTGGCAGGAATTCCGCTGGGTGGTGCTGCCGCAGGCCTGGGCGCTGGCGCGCCGGCCCTTGGTCGGCCAATACACCGCGGTGGTGAAGAACACCTCCTTGGCGATGGCCATAGGCGTGGCCGAGCTGTCCTACACCTCGCGTCAGGTGGAAACCGAAACCCTGCTCGCCTTCCAGGCCTTCGCCGTCGCCACCGCCGCCTATCTGCTGCTGGTGTTGCTGACCCAGGCGCTGAGCCAGCGCGGCGAGCCGGCATGGAGGGCGCCGCGATGATGCCGCCGGTGATTCAGGACAATCTCGATTATCTGCTGTGGGGCAATCTGGCCAACGGCGAGCCCGGCGGCCTGCTGCTGACCCTGGCCATCAGCGCCGCCGCCGGCGTGCTGGCCAGCCTGCTGGGCCTGGCCGGCGGCATCGCCCTGGTGATGGGCGGGCCCGGCCCGCGCCGCGCGCTGGGCGCGCTGGTGGCGCTGCTGCGCGCCATCCCGGTGCTGATGCTGATCTTCTGGTGCTATTTCCTGCTGCCCATCCTGTTTGGCGTGGACATCCCCGGCGTGCTCACCGTGGTGCTGGCGCTGGCGCTGATCAACGCCGCCTATCTGAGCCAGTCGGTGCGGGCCGGCATCGCCGCCATCGGCCCCGGCCAATGGGCGGCCGGCCTGTCGCTGGGGCTGGACCGCTGGCAGACGCTGCGGCTGATCGTGCTGCCGCAGGCGCTGCGCATGATGCTGCCCTCCTTCGTCAATCAGTGGATCACCCTGATCAAGGACAGCTCGCTGGCCTATGTGGTGGGCGTGGCCGAATTCACCTTCGTCGCCACCCAGGTCAACAACCGCGAGCAGGTCTACCCGCTGGAGATTTTCGCCTTCATCGCGCTGGCTTATTTCCTGGTCTGCGGCGGCCTGCAGTTGCTGGGCCGCTGGAGCGACAAGCGCTGGAGCCTGCCGGCCCGGGCCTGAGCCCGGGGAAAACCGCCCCGGCGCTGGAGCCGACCTCATCGAGCAGAACAGCGTAGGAGCCGGAGTCCTGTAGCGCGGGGCTCCGGCTTTTGGATTTGAACTGGATGCGCTCCGGCGGGAAACGCGGCGAGCAAGCGCTTGATCCGCGTCAAGCCGCCTCGCAACAGCCCGTGCGTCCGCCGGGCCGCCGGGCGTAGCCTGTTTCGGTCTCGGACAATCAGGATCATCATCATGCACTTGCCGCTACGCTTCGCCATCGTTTCCGCCTTCGCCGCCCTGCACCTCAGCCCGCCCGCGCACGCCATGCCGGCCGCGCCGGACTACATCGACGACAGCCAATACCTGTCCGCCGCGCGCCAGCGGGTGTTGCCGCCGGACATCCCCTGGCAGGGCGACAGCCAGCGCTTCGCCGCCAAGGCGGACGACCCATGGGCCACCCCGCTGGAAGCCAGCGGCTTCAAGCACACGCCGGCCTATCCGGAAACCATCGCCTATCTGAACCGGCTGGCCGCGGCCAAGCCGGCGCTGCTCAAGCTCAGCCCGATGGCGGAGAAAACCGACCAGGGCCGCGACATGATGATGGCGGTGGTGTCCGCCGCCGCCGATAAATCGCCGCAGGGCCTGCGCGCCAGCGGCAAGCCGCTGATCTATGTGCAAGCCGGCATCCACCCCGGCGAAGCCAACGGCAAGGACGCCGGACTGATGCTGATCCGCGACCTGCTGATCCGCGACGACGCGCTGCTATCCAAGGTCAACCTGCTCTTCGTCCCCACCGTCAACGTGGACGGCGACATGCGCTACGGCAAATACGGCCGCATCAACCAGAACGGGCCGGAACAGACCGGTTGGCGCGTCAACGGCCGCAACCTCAATCTGAACCGCGACTTCACCAAGCTGGACAGCCCGGAAATCCGCAATGTGGCGCGCGCGCTCAACGACTACCAGCCGGACTTCTTCATCGACACCCACAGCACCGACGGCGTCAACTACCAATACGACGTCACTTATTGCAATAACGGCCAGGGCTGGTCGCCCGCGTCCAGCCGCTGGATGGACCAGGTGATGACGCCCGAGGTCTATCGCGAGCTGCGCCGCTACGGCCACGAGCCCAATGTCTGCATCTCGATGAACGACAACGAGAACCCCGACAAGGGCTATTACCCGTACTACAGCGACCTGGCGCGCTTCTCCAACCAATACGCGGACGCGCGCGGCATCCCCGCCATCCTGGTGGAACTGCACGCGCTCAAGCCCTACAAGCAGCAAGTGCTGGGCAACTACGTGCTCTACCGCGCCATCTTCGACAGCGTGTCCCGCCATTACGACGGCCTGCGCGCCGCCATCGCCAAGGACCGCGCCGCGCGGCCGGACCCGGTGACGCTGACCTGGAAGGAGGCCGAGGGCAAGCCCAAGCTGGTGGACTTCAAGGGCGTCAAATTCGACAAAGTGCCCTCCCCCGTCACCGGCGACAAAATCATGCGCTGGAGCAATCAGCCGCGCGACTACCGCCTGCCCATCACCCCGCTGACCGTGCCGGACCTGATCGCCGCGCGGCCCAAGGCCTATGTGGTGCCGGCGCAATGGCATGAGGTGATCGCCCGCCTGCGCGCCCACGGCATCCAGCTACGCGAACTGAGCCGGCCGGAAACCCTGGACGTCACCGTCTACCGGCTGGACGACATCAAGCTGGGCACCCCGTTCGAGCCCGATCGCGAATCCGCCGACAAGATCCCCGGCTATGAAGGCCGCTTGCTGATAGACGGCAAGCCCAGCCCGCTGCAGCGCAAAGTCACCTATCCGGCCGGTTCCGTGGTGGTGGACCCGCAACAGCCGCTAGGCACGCTGGCGATGCTGCTGCTGGAACCCGCCAGCCCGGACTCCTTCCTGCACTGGGGCTTCTTCAACGCCAACCTCACCTCGGCGGAAGCGCCGGAAGCCTATGTGATGGAGCCGATGGCGCGGCGCATGCTGGCGGAAAGCCCGGCCCTGCGCCAGGCCTTCCAGGCCAGGCTCAAGGACCCCAAGTTCGCCAAGGACCGCAACGCCCGGCTCAACTGGTTCTATGAGCAGACCCCGTTCGCCGACAGCAACCGCTTCCTCTACCCGGTAGGCATCGTGCGCTGATCCCGTCCCGCGCAAGCGTCCGCCGGCTTGTCTACAATGAATAGATTAAAGCCGGCCGAACCTCACGGCGCAGGCGCCCACTCAAGGCGGGGCGGGCAGCGGATCGTTTCCATGTTTGCAGCGGCGGACCGGCCAGGCCGGTCAACGGCCGCAACCAGGAGAAACCCATGCACATCAAGATTCTCGGCGCCGCCGCCTGCATCGGCCATCCCGGCCACACCACCAGTTTCCTGATCGACGAGGACACCCTGATAGACTGCGGCACCGGCGTCACCAGCCTGCGCCCGGACGAAATGCTGTCCATCCGTCAGGTGCTGCTCACCCACAGCCACGCCGATCACTGCGGCTGCCTGCCGCTGCTGGCCGACGTCCACGCCAGCCGCCGCGGGCCCGGCCTCACCGTTTACAGCCAGCAGGAAACCCTGGACGCGCTGCGCGCCCACCTGTTCAACGGCGAGCTGTGGCCGGACTACACCCGCCAGCCCAGCGTCGAGCAGCCCTGGCTGCGGCTGCAGGCGGTGGAACCCGGCTACGCGCTGCCGCTGGGCGAAGGCCTGGCCACCGCGCTGCCGGCCAATCACAGCGTGCCGGCGCTGGGCTGGCTGATAGAAGGCAGTTGGCGCGCACTGGCCTTCAGCGGCGACAGCGGCCCCTGCCCGGCTTTCTGGCAATGGGTGTCCAATGTGCCCTCGCTGACCGACGTGATCTGCGAACTGACCTACACCGACGAACGCCAGGGCGAGGCCGCGCGCCAAGGCCATATGACGCCCTTGCTGCTGCTGCCCTTCCTGCCGCAGCTGCCGGCCAACACCCATCTGTGGATCAGCCACATCGACCCCGGCTGCCGCGAGCACCTGCTGGAACAGCTGCGCTCGGAATACCCCAGCGGCCTGCGCGTCTGCCCGCTGCGCGAAGGCATGGTGATCGAACTGTAGCCGCAGGAGACCCGCGCCATGCAAGGCTATCAACTCTCTTTCTTCACTCAGCAGGGCCACAGCCACGACGGCCTGCCCTTGGCGGAATGGATACTGCAACAGGCGCGGCGGATGGGCGTCCGCGGCGCCACGCTGTTTGCCGCCAGCGAAGGTTACGGCCGCCACCGCCGGCTGCATTCCGCTCACTTCTTCGAACTGGCGGACCAGCCCGAGGAAGTCACGCTGGCGCTCAGCGCCGACGAGGCCGAACGACTGCTGGCCGCGCTCGCCGCCGCCGGTATCAAGGTGTTTTACGTGAAGACGCCGGTGGAGTTCGGCGTGCTGGGGGAGGAGGAATAAGAACCTGCCCCGTCTCAGCAGAAAGGAAGACGGTTCGAATCGATCAACCGCGGATGAGCACCTCGGCGGGAATATGCAAGCCTTCATGCAAGCGGCGGATCATCGCGAGGCTGAGCGGCCGCTTGCGATTCAACACTTCATAGACGCGGTTGCGCTTGCCCAGATAAACCTGCATGTCCGCCACCGTCAAACCGCCCTGCTCCATACGGAATTTGATCGCCTCGATCGGGTCCGGCAAATCGATGGGAAAGTGCTTGGCCTCATAGGACTGGGCCAGCGTGGCCAGAATGTCCAGACGCTCGCCTTCCGGCGAATCCAGCGCCGGGTCCATCTCCACCAGTACGGATATTTCCTTGAGCGCGGCCTGATAGTCGGCTTCGCTGCGGATAGGACGGATATTCATGGAGACTCCATTTCCACGGTGGCGGCATCGACGGCATCGTACTGAGCGTGAGTGCCGATGAACTTGATGTAGACGATGCCCACCCGGTAAGCAACGGCAACGATCAAGCGGTAGTCATTGCCCTTGATATTGAACACCACCCGATTGGCCCTGACGAAGCTGGCGCTGCGGTAACGGTCCTTGATGTCTTGCGGACAGGTCCAGCACGCCTGGCTCGCCTCATCCACCCACGCTTTCAGCGCTTGCTCGGCAGGGGATGCAGCGCCCAAAAAGTCTTCAAGGCGCGCGTGGCGATGATCTTCATGGCTGCATGATAGTCCCGATACGGGACCATAACAAGCCAAGCAGAAGACTGGCCGCATCCTTTGGCCACATGCTGGCGCCCAAAGAAACAGGGCACGGCCCGCAAGCCATGCCCTGTTTCGCTACGTCGCCGTTTAAGGCTCAGCGCGTCACGTCGAAACCCGCGTCCTCCACCGCCGCCGCCAACTCCTCCGGCGACACGATCTCCGCGTCGTACACCACCTTGGCCTGCTTGGCCTCCAGGCTGACCTCGGCCTCGCTGACGCCGGCCATGCCGCTGAGCACGCCGCTGACGCTTTTCACGCAACCCTGGCAGGTCATGCCATCCACTTTCATGATCAATTCGGACATTGCTTTCTCCTGAAAAAATTCAAAACTTCGCTAGCGCCGATGCCGCCCTATTTCCAGCGCCGCAACAACAGCGAATTACTCACCACCGATACCGAACTCATCGCCATCGCCGCGCCGGCGATCACCGGGTTCAACATGCCCAGCGCCGCCAGCGGTATCCCCATCACGTTGTAGATGAAGGCGAACAGCAGATTCTGCCGGATTTTGCGCAGGCTGGCGCGCGACAGCCGGATCGCGTCCACCGCGTGCATCAGGTCGCCGTGCATCAGCGTGATGTCGGCGGCCTCGATCGCCACGTCCGAGCCGGCGCCCATCGCCAGGCTGACGTCGGCGGCGGCCAGCGCCGGCGCGTCGTTGACGCCGTCGCCCATCATCGCCACCTTGAAACCCTGCGCCTGCCAGCGCCGCACCTCCGCCGCCTTGTCCTGCGGCTTCACCTCGGCGCGGTAATCGCGGATGCCCGCTTCCGCGGCGATGCCGGCGGCAGTGGCCGGGTTGTCGCCGGTCAGCATCGCCACCCGTATGCCCATGGCCTGCAACTGCGCCACCGCCTGGGCCGAGCTGGGGCGGATGCGGTCGGCGATCGCCAACAGGCCCAGCAGCTCCTCGCCGCGCGCCACCGCCACCACGGTGTTGCCCGCCTGCTGCAGGGGCAAGGCGGCGGACAGCGCCTGCTCGCCCAGCCAGCCGGGCACGCCGGCGCGCACCAGGCCGTGGCCGGCCACCTCAGCCTGCACCCCCTGCCCCACCTGGGCGGCGAAGCCGCTGACCGGCAGCAAGGGTAGGCCCTGCTGCTGCGCCTGCTGCAGGATGGCGCGCGCCAGCGGGTGTTCCGAACCGGCCTCCACGCTGGCGGCCAGTTGCAGCACCAGGTCCGCGTCCGCCGCCAAGGGCAGCACTTGTTTCACTTGCGGCTTGCCCTCGGTCAGCGTGCCGGTCTTGTCCACCAGCAACACCCCCACCTGGCTGGCCAGTTCCAGCGCGGTGGCGTTGCGGAACAGAATGCCGCGCCGCGCGCCGTTGCCCACGCCCACCATCACCGCCGTCGGCGTGGCCAGGCCCAAGGCGCACGGGCAGGCGATCACCAACACCGCCACCGCGTGGATCAGCGCCGCCGACCAGTCCTGCAGCCACAGGCCGGTGACGACGAAGGTCAGCAGGCTGATGCCCACCACCACCGGCACGAACACGCCGGAAATCACGTCCGCCAATTGCTGGATCGGCGCCTTGGAGCCCTGGGCCGCGCTGACCAGACGCACGATCTCGGCCAGTTGGGTGTCGCCGCCCACGCCGGTGGCGCGCACTTTAAGCATGCCGTCCTGATTGCGGGTGGCGGCGTAGACGCTGTCGCCCACCCGCTTGGCCACCGGCAGGCTTTCGCCGGTGAGCATGCTTTCGTCCAGCGCCGCCGCGCCGTCCACCACCTCGCCGTCCACCGGCAGGGTTTCGCCGTGGCGCACCACCACCACATCGCCCTGGCGCAGCGCGGTGACCGCCACCTCTTCCACCCGGCCGTCCTCGCGCTCCACGCGAGCGGTCTTGGGCGCCAGCCGGATCAACTCTTCGATCGCCGCCGAAGTCTTGCCCTTGGCGCGCGCCTCCAGCAGCTTGCCCAGCAGCACCAGGGTGATCACCGAGGCGCTGGCTTCAAAATAAATATGCTGGTCCTCCAGGCCCAACAACGTCACCGCCGCCGACAACAGCCAGGCCATGCTGGTGCCCAGAGCCACCAGCACGTCCATATTGGCGCCGCCGCCGCGCAGCGCCGCCCAGGCGCCCTTGTAGAAACGCCAGCCAACGACGAACTGCACCGGCGTGGCCAAAGCCAGCTGCCAGTAACGCGGCAGCCAGCCATGGTGGCCGCCGCTGAACATCGCCGCCATTTCAATGACGAAAGGCAGCGTCAACAGAGCGGAAAACGCGAACCACAGCCGCTCGCGCCGGTAGCGGCGCGCATGCTCGGCGGCCAGGGTGTCGTCGCCCGGCCCGGCTTTGGGCGCGGCCTGGTAGCCGGCGCGGCTGACCGCGGCGATCAGCGCCGCCTCGTCGGCCAGCCCGGCCACGTAATCGATGCGCGCGCTCTCGCTGGCGAAGTTGACCTGGGCGGACACGCCCGGCAACCGGTTCAGCACCTTCTCGATGCGGCCGGCGCAGGCGGCGCAAGTCATGCCCTGGATGTCCAGTTCCGCCTGCCGGCGCGGCACGGCGAAACCGGTCTTGGCGATGGTGTCCACCAAAGTTTGCGGCGGGGTTTTGACCGGGTCGAACGAGACCTTGGCCGATTCGCTGGCGAAGTTGACCGCCGCCTCCACCCCGTCCAGCCGGTTCAACTGTTTTTCAATCCTGGCGGCGCAGGCCGCGCAACTCATGCCCTCAATCGGCAAATCCACGGTGCTTGCT
Organism: Chromobacterium sp. Beijing; assembly: GCF_021496765.1. Classification (NCBI taxonomy): domain Bacteria; kingdom Pseudomonadati; phylum Pseudomonadota; class Betaproteobacteria; order Neisseriales; family Chromobacteriaceae; genus Chromobacterium; species Chromobacterium sp. Beijing. Next base: position 31,160 of record NZ_CP053750.1, on the reverse strand, counting down.
GTCATGATGACCTCCTGAGCCGAATTATATACCCCCATAGGGTATTTGTGGCAAACCCTTTTTTCACTCTTGTCACCGTGGCGGGCTTTACCACGCCAGCGGCCGCGTGGTAACAAGATAGGCTGAGAACCCTTGCAGGAAAACGCTATGCCCCTGAAACGCTACGGCGACGATTGCGCCTTGATCGTGGTGGACGTGCAAAACAGTTTTTGTCCCGGCGGCGAACTGGCGGTGGCCGACGGCGATCAGATCGTGCCGCTGATCAACCACATGATGCAGTTCTTCAACCGGGTGATCCTGACCCAAGACTGGCATCCGGCCAAACATGTGTCCTTCGCCAGCCGGCATGCCGGCAAGCAGCCTTTCGACAGCATCCAGCTGCCGTATGGCGAGCAGACGCTGTGGCCGGATCACTGCGTGGCCGGCAGCCATGGCGCGGCATTCCACCCCGAGCTGGACACCAGCCAGGCCCAACTGATCATCCGCAAGGGCTGCAACCCGGCTCTGGACAGCTATTCCGCCTTTGTCGAAGCGGATCGTCAAACCCCCACCGGCCTGGCCGGCTACCTGGCCGAGCGCGGCGTCAAGCGGGTATGGCTGGCCGGGCTCGCCACCGACTACTGCGTGGCCTGGAGCGCGCTGGACGCGCGCGCAGCCGGCCTGGAAACCACGGTGGTGGACGACGCCTGCCGCGGCATCAATCTGAACGGCTCGCTGAGTAGCGCCTGGGCGCAGATGCTGGCCGCCGGCGTGCAGAGGCTGCGCTCGGACGAGGTGTAAGAACCTGTTTACGATCTGCTGCGCGTAGTGAAGCGTTGCACGGTGAGTACGAGCTCAAAATGCTCATGTACCACCTGTACACTCCGCTTTTTCGCTCGTTTCCGCCTTGTCTCGCCTTAGCTCGCGAGATCGTGGACAGGTGCTAAGCAAGCCCGGCGCTGGCAGGCGCCTGGAAACAAAAACACTTAGGAGAAAAAGAATGAAGCTATTCCAACACGCCCGCCTCTGGCTGGCTGCCGGCCTGCTGCTGGCCGGGCTGGCGCGCGCAGATGCGCCACTGGTGCTGATGACGGACTTCGGCCTCAAGGACGGCGCGGTGTCGGCGATGCGCGGCGTCGCCTACTCGGTGGACCCCAAGCTGACGCTGTCCGACCTGACCCACGAGATCCCCGATTACGATATCTGGAGCGGCGCCTACCGCCTGTACCAGACCGCCAACTACTGGCCCAAGGGCACGGTGTTCGTGTCGGTGGTGGACCCGGGCGTCGGCACCGAGCGCCAGTCCGTGGTGCTGAAAACACGGGACGGCCGCTACTTCGTCAATCCCAACAACGGCCTGCTGACCTTGATCGCTGAACGCGACGGCGTGGCCGAACTGCGCCGCATCGACGAAAAAACCAACCGCTTGCAGGGTTCGGCCGACTCCTACACCTTCCATGGCCGCGACGTCTACGCCTACACCGGCGCGCGGCTGGCCGCCGGCAAAATCCGTTTCGAGGACGTGGGCCCGCCGCTGCCGGCCGCCGCCGTGGTCAAGCTGTCGTATCAGCGCGCGGAAGCCGCCGACGGACGGCTCAAGGGCATGATCCCGGTGCTGGACCCGCAATACGGCAATGTGTGGACCAATATCCCCAAAACCTTGTTCGAAGCCCAGGGCTTCCGCCCCGGCGACACGGTGAAAGTGCGCATCTTCAAGCAGGGCAAGCCGGTGGACGAAGTGGTGGCGCCTTATCGCCGCACCTTCGGCGAAGTGCCCAGCGGCCAGCCGCTGGTCTATCTGAACAGCCTGCTGGACGTGTCGCTGGCGCTGAATATGGACAACTACGCCGCCAAGCGCGGCATCGGCTCCGGACCGGAGTGGTCGGTGGAGCTGAGCCGGCCCTGAACGCCGCCGCTACTCGAAATCGAACTTCAAAGTGGCGCTGCCCTGGAACCCGCCCGGCGTCGGGTTCTCCACCATCTTGACCGGCCAGGCGGTCAAGCCGAACAAGGCGCGCAGATTGTCGTAATCCAGCGCGATCGGAATCAATTGCCCGCCGGCCGGCGTCCCGCCAGGCAGGCTGGGCGGCACCAGCTTGCCGGCGCTCTCCATCGCCACCGCCACGTTCTGATGCGTGGTTTCCAGATAGCGCGCGTCCCGGCCGTGCGGCCGTCCTTCCAGCGCCAGATTGATCTTGACCCCGGCGGAGATATTGGTGCATTGAATCTGGAAAGTGCGGCTCACCGCGCTTTGCCTGGCCGCGCCGGAACGGGCCAATTGCCCGGCGATCAAGGGGCCGAAATCGATAGTGGTTTGCTGCCCCGCGGCCAGCTTGCAGTTCTGCGGCACCGTCACGCCCATGCTCATGAACAAGCTGACCATGGGGACGCTGCCCGGCGCAGTGGCGTAACCTTGCACGCCGAACACATCCAGCACTTTGAATTCAGGCACATTCAAAGTACCGACAAAGGGGCGGCTGATCAGCAAATGCACTCGCCCCCGGCTGCCGGTCTCAAAGGGCCGCGAGTCGATTGACTCGCCGTTTCTACAGCGCCGCTGACCAGTCATCTCATTGCTCAAACCGTCCCACGGCACCGCTTTATACTGTCGAACCTCCCCGGCGAGAAAGACCTCCACCCCCACTTGCAGATTGCGGTTCAAGACATAGAACTGCAACGGCACGCCATTGACCGTTCTGCGCTCCCCCTTGGGCAGCTCGGTCCTGGTGGTGTAGAACACCTTGAAAGGTGTCTCCGCCCCGGCACAAGCGCAGCGCGCCACATAAGTATCGCCCAACTCCCATCTATGGGCGTTCGGGTACAAGGCCCCCGCCGCATTGTCATCCGGCGAGGTAAAAGTCCGGTTAAACGCGAAACTGAACCGGGGAACCGAGCCTGTAGGCTCGCAAGGCCCCGCATTGGCCATGCCTCCAAGCAGGAAGCTCAGCAGCATGACGCCGATGCTCCGCCGGATTTTGATGTGCTTCATTCGCTGATGCTCCACTCGATCATATTGCAAAGTCGGCCCGCTCCTACGGGCTAGCCGCAGTTCAGAGTCCGCCGCTGATAATAGCGGCCGGCCTTGGCCGGCGGCAGCCGGTAATCGGCCGTACACTGGCCTCCCCGCCATTTCACCGTCAGCCGGCCGGTCTCCCGCTTCAGCAAGGCCAGCACCTTGCCCCTGGGGTCGACGATGCCCAGCGGTTTGCCGTCGGCGTCCTCCACGCTGGCGCCAAACGGCGCCGGAGCACCGTCCTGCCGCAGCAGGGTGAACTGGGCGCGCTGGCCGCTTCTGGCCTTGAACACGCCCTTGACCACGGCGCCGCGCCGCGGCACCACCAGCTTGACCGTGTCGTCCAGTTCCACGTCGGCCCCCAGCTGCCGGGTGTCCAGGCTCAGGGTGTTGACGCGGTAGGGCTGCGCGTAGGGTTGCACCGCGTAGCCGTTGCGCCCCAGTTCGCCGCCGTTGCCGGTGCGCAGCGCCGGTCCGGTCACGCCGTCCACTTGCAAGAGCGCGAAAGTGTCGCCCACCGGACGACTCAGGTTGACGCCGCCGCCATGGGCGACAATGGCGCCGGACAGGCCGACGCTGGCGGACTGGTAATGACGCGCCGCGTTGTAGGCCGCGCTCAATTGCACGAAATCGGCGTTGTGGTTGACGCTGAGCCCGCCCGAGGTGCTGCCGTTGCGCCCGGCATGGCCAAGCTGCACGGAATAGCTGGTGTTCTCGCCCAGATGGCCGCTGACCCCGGTTTGCAGCGTGGAGCCGTTGCCGGAGGTGTGGCTCAGGTTGGCGTACATCCGCGGCGAGCGCGGCTTGGGCCCCAGCGGCACGGTAAAGGTCAGCATCACCTGGTTGCTGCTGACGCCGCCGGGCCGGCTGTCGCGGCTCCGGCTCAAGGTGAAGTTGTAGCCCAGCAGTTTCCAGTTGTTGCCGTAGCCCAGGCCCACGCTGCCGCTGCTGCCGTTCTGTCCCCAGTAGCTTTGCTGGCTCAGGTTCAGATACAGGCTGCCGAAACGCCGCTCGCGGCCCAGGTCCTGCTGGGTGCTCAAATCGATGCGCGAGCGGCTGCGGCCGAACTGTCCCTGGCTATTGCCGGCGAGATCGTTGGCGTGGTCGTTGAAACTGCGATAGCCGGAGGTCGAATAGCGATACGCGGCCAGCGTCAGGTTGGTCAGGGTGCGGGTAAAGGTTTTGGCGTAAAGCAGTCTCAAGCTCTGCCCTTGCCGCCGCGCGCCCCTGATCCGGCTATTGGACTGGGTGAAGTCCAAGGACAGCGCGCCCAGCGGGGTGTTGGCGCCCACGCCCAGGTTGACGGCCTGAAAATTCGATGTGAGCTGGAAGCCCGCCGCCACCGTGCTGTCGTCGCCCGCGCCGTAGACCAGGGTGCCGGCGGCGAAGCTGGGATGCACGTCCTGGCTGCCCTGATACTCGCCGAAGGCGGCGCTGTAGCGCCAGCGGCCCTTGCGCAGCATCAGGGGCAGGCTGGAGAAGGACTGCTGCGTCACCCGCTTGCTGCCGTCGGCCTCGGTGACGGTGATTTCCAGATCGCCGTTGGAGCCGGACGGGAAAATATCGGTTAGCTCGAACGGCCCCGGCGGCACATTGGCGCGGTACAGCGTATAGCCGTTCTGGCGGACTTCCACCACCGCGTTGCTCTGCGCCTGGCCGCGCACCACCGGCGCGTAGCCGCGCTCGCCGTCCGGCAGCATCGCGTCGTCGCTGGCCAGCTGCGCGCCTCGGAAGCGCACGCTGTCGAACAAGGTGGAGTCTGCGTATTGCTCGCCCAGCGCCAGCTGGCTTTTCCAACCGATCAAGTCGCGCTGCAACACGCTGCGGTTGCTGCGCGCGCTCATGGACTGGCCGTCGGCCCAGTTGAAGGTGCTGTCGTTGCGCAAACGCCAAGCGCCCAGATTGACGCCGTTTTGCAAGCCGAGGAAGGCGTTGCGGCGGTTGACCCCGCCCGGCTCGCTGCTGCGGCTCTCATTGCCGTTGAACTGGTAGTTGACGTAGGCGGCGGCCACGCCGGCGTCCCAGAGCGCCGGGTCGATATAACCGCGCGCGCCGCGGCTGAGAAAGGCCTGGGGAATGCTCAAGCTCAGTTGCAGCCGATTGGCGTCGTAGTCCGCCGCCGCCAGGTCCATCAGCGCCGGCAGGTCCAGGCAGGCCGGGTCGTCCGCGGACAAGGGCGGCGTCAGGCTTTGCAGCTGCACGCCGGCCGCCTGCAGCAAACCGGCGTCGATGCAGGCTTCCACCTTGCCGCTGGCCGCCTGGAGAAACAGCACGTCGCGGCGGCCGGTCAGATTGCCGTTGACCAGCACGTCCACGCGATAGTTGCCGGGCAGCAAGGCGTTGCCGGCGCTGAGCACCGCGCTCAAATCCGGCATCCGGCCGGAGCCGTTGATGAAGTTGGTGTTGAAGGCCAGCAAGACAGGCGCGGACTGCGCCTCTCCTTCCGCCGCCTCCGCCCGGGCCAGTTCCGCCAGCGCCATCAACAGGGCCAGGCAGCCGGGCTTCAGCGCGGAACGGCGTCGGATCGAGGTTTTATTCCAGGGCTGACGATTTGGACGTATGCGCATGATTGGGCTTTATACGGGGGGATCCGGCAGATGGCCGAGGAAGATGGAAGCGACATGGTCAAGGTTCCTGGGGGCGCTGCTGAGGGCGGCCTTCCCGGCCGGCTTCGAGCGCGACCTCGTACTCCACGAGCCCGCCGAAGTCGTTGATGATGCCGTAGCGCAGTTGCGCGCTGCCGGCGGCGGACGGTTTCAGCGGCCATTGCCCGCTGCCGCCCGGCGCCACCATATAGGCGCTCGCCAGCTCCTGCGCTCCGGCGCCGGCCTTGAGTGTCAAATCCACCACCGTCACGTGATAGCGGCTGGGGTTGTCCACGCGCAAGGCCGGCCTGCCGTCGGCCTGGAGCAGGCTCCAGCGCAAGCCTTCCGGCGCTTGCAAGGCGGCGTCGCTGCCCAGCCCCTGAGGCCGGAAGAACACCTTGACGCGCTGGCGCACCGCCAGTTGCAGCACATTGTCTCCGCGCGCCGCCTGGGGGATTTCCTGCACGTTCAGCCAAAATACCGACTCCCGGTCGGGCGCCGCTCCGGCGCCCTCGTACAACACCCGCAGCAACTGCTGCTGTTTAAGCGGCAAGCGCGCCAGCGGAGGCGTCACCGCGAACGGCAGTTCGTCCGGCTGGCCTTCCGCCGACTCCAGCCAGGACTGGACCAGGATCTCCTCGCCCAGATTGCTGACGATGATGGAGGCCTCCTTGTCATTGCCGTCAAAGATGACGCGGGTGCCGTTAAGCGCGATGCCGGCCCAAACCGGACTGATGAGCAAGGCCAGGGAGAGGAACAGAATGATTTTCATGAGTGAGGCCACGAAATATCCAACAATGGTCCCAAGGCGGCTGACGCGGCCGGGAACGCGATGAGGAAAGGGAGGACGGCGCGCCGCCCTCCTGGCAGAGCCTGTTCAAGGGACTGCGCGGCGCGGCCAGTCCCGCACCGCGGGCATGGCGCGGACGCCTGACGACGCCGCGCCGGCGCTTTAGTCGTAGCTCAGGGTAAACGGCAGGCTGGCGTTGGCGATGCCTGGCGACATGGCCCCGCCGGAACCGACATAGGCGGCGGCGAAGCTGACGCGACGGATATCATCGGGCTGACCCGGCTGGTCCTCCTGCAAGAGAACGCCGCTGGTCAGGTTGTAAGCGGAGGGGTTGGCCACCGCGGCGCTGTCGAACACCGCGATGCCGACGCCCCGGGCAAAGCCCGGAGACGAGGTGCCGTTGTTGACGCGCAGGATGTTGTTGCCGCTCATCACTTCCGGCGACGCGCCGGCCAGCTTCATCGTCACTTTGCTGGCGGTTTTGCAAATGATGTTGAAGTTCACCTGCCGGCTGCCGGCGCCGGTGAACTTGGGATTGGCCAGCGTGCCGATGTCCTCCACCGACACCGTGCCCATGTCCACCTTGATGCTGTTGGCGTCGCCATTGGGCGAGCTGAGCCGGCAAGAATCGGAAATCACTCGGCCGGTAAAGTCGATCTGGCCAGAAAGGGTATCGGCAAAGACCGGACTGACGGCAAAGGCGGCCAGCGCCGCCACAACGAATTTCCCTTGCTTGCTGTTTAACAATTTCATGCAAAACCTCCCTCAGATTGAAAAAGCCGCAGACCAAAGCCTGCGACGTTCGAATGGCGAAAACACGCCAATGCCAAGATTGTCAAACAATCTGAAGAGGATTTTAGGTTTTCAAATACTTATGAAATATAGGATTTATCCTATTTTATTGTCATATGGTTATATGAAACGATAACCATTAGGTAATCATCTTAAAATCGCATAATATTAATATGCGAAATTAATGGATTTTTATTGGGAAACTCCATACAAAAATAAATCCCCTCAGGGGAAGGAGAAAAGCCCAAGGCAAGCTGGGCCGAAAGAGGACTCGCCGCGCTTTTCAAGCGCGCAACGCGCGGGCGGAAAAAAAACGGCAGCCGCCGTACAGGCGTCTGCCGTTTCTCAGGGAACACGCTGGGCTGGTCCGGCCTAGGCGGGACCGCACCTCAGAGCCAGCGCCGCTTCCAGAACAACCACCCCAGCCCGCCGGCGATGCCCAGCATCGCCACCAGCACCAGGTGATAGCCGTAATGCCATTTCAGCTCCGGCATGTATTCGAAGTTCATGCCGTAGATGCCGGCGATCAGCGTCAGCGGCATGAAGATCATGGTCAAGACGGTGAGCACCCGCATTTGCAGGTTGAGCCGATGGGACTGGGTGGACAGGTAGAGGTCCAGCATGTCGCCCACCATCTCGCGCGACATCTCCAGCGATTCGATCACATGCATGGTGTGATCGTAAGCGTCGCGCAGATAGACCAAGGTCTCCGGCTTGAAAAAGCCATGCTCGCCGCGGTTCAGCGAAATCAGCATTTCCCGCATCGGCATCAGCGCGCGGCGCAGCTTCAGGCAATCCCGCTTCAGCCGCTGGATCTGCAGCAAAACGCCCTGATCGCGTCCGCGCAGCAGCATGGTGTCCATGCGCTCCACTTTTTCGTTGAACTCGGTGAGCACGCCGAAGTAGTCGTCTATCATCGCGTCCAGCAAGGAATAGCCCAGGTAGTCGGCGTCCTTGTGGCGCAGCAGGCCGCGTCCGCGGCGCAGCCGTTCCCGCACCTCCTCGAACACGCCGGTGGGCCGCTCCTGAAAGCTCAGCACGAAACGGCGGCCGATGACCAGATAGATCTGATCGGACAACAAGCGCCCGGCGCCGTTTTCACTGTGCTGGTGGTAGTCGAACACCCGGCTGGCGACGAACAAATAATCGCCGTAGTCCTCCACCTTGGGCCGCTGGCGCGCGTTCATGATGTCTTCCAGCACCAGGGAATGCAGGCCGAAGCGCTGGCCGATGGCGCGCATCACCTCGGGCTGGTGCAGGCCGTAGACGTTGAGCCACAAGACGCCGCCGCCGGGCTGGTGGGCCAGGCCCTCGGCCACGGTCTGGAACACGGTTTCCTGCAATTGCTCCGGGCCGTATTCGAATAGCGAGATCGAGGCTTCCGGCAATTTCGCCTCGCCCACCGACAGCAGGGTGCCGGGCGCCTCGCCCAGCGTGGGAATGCGTTTTTTCAGCGTGGCGTGGCGCATGGGCAGATCACACTTGCACGATGTCGAGCACGAAGCCGACGTTCTTCCACTGGCCGATCTCCTGCTTGAAGCCGCTCGCCGTCAGCGGGCTGCCCTTCAGCCAGACCTTGTTCAGCGTCAGCGCGAAGCCGGTGGCGTGCTGGCGCAGGTCCAGCATTTCCGGCAGCGCGATGCTGTTGCGGCTGCGGTGGAACAAGACCGCCAGCCGCAGCGACACCACCGCCTGCCACAGGCTGGAGTCTTCCATGTATTGCCGCATCTTGCCCATGTCGCCGCGGTGGCCCAGCACGATGGCGGCCAGCGTGGCCTGTTCGCGCTTGGAGAAGCCGGGCATGTCGGCGTGCTGCAGGATGTAGGAAGAGTGCTTGTGATAGGCGGTGTGCGAGATGGTCAGCCCGATCTCGTGCAGCTTGGCCGCCCACAGCAGGCGCTTGAGCATGGCCTGGTCCACGTCCTCGCCGGCCACCATCCGGTACAGGCGCTCGGCCAGCGCGGTGACGCGCTCGGCCTGGGCGGTGTCCACATGGTAGCGGCGCTTGAACTGGGTGACGGTGGTATCGCGCATGTCCTTTTCACGCTGACGGCCCAATAGATCGTATAGCACGCCATCGCGCAAAGCGCCTTCGGCCACCGTCATCTTGTCGATGGCCAGTTCCTGGAACACCGCGATCATGATGGCGAGGCCGCCGGCCAGCACCGGCGCGCGGTCGGCCTTGAGGCCGTTGACGTCGATGGCGGCGATGCCGCCCTGGCGGATCAGCAGCGCCTTGAGCTTTTCCATGCCGGACAAGGTGATGTCGGCCGTGCTCCAGTCGTTGATTTCCAGCACGTCGCGCAGGGAACGCGCGGTGCCGGAGGTGCCCACCGCCAGCTGCCATTCTTCGCGCTGGTATTGGTGGGCGATGCGCTGAATCTCGTTGCGCGCGGCCAGGATGGCGTCCCGGAAATTGGCCTGGGTCAGCTTGCCGTCGCCGAAATAACGCAATGTGTAGCTGACGCAGCCCAGGGGCAGGCTTTCGGTGACCAGGGCTTTGTAATGGCTGCCGATGATGAACTCGGTGGAGCCGCCGCCAATGTCCACCACCATGCGCCGCTCCTTGGTGTCCGGCAGCGAATGGGCGGCGCCCAGATAGATCAGCCGCGCCTCTTCGCGGCCGGCGATCACCTCGATGGGAAAGCCCAGCAAGGGCTCGGCCTTGGCGATGAAGTCCGCCGCGTTCTTGGCCACGCGCAGGGTATTGGTGCCCACCGCGCGCACTTGCGCCGGGGTGAAGCCGCGCAGGCGCTCGCCAAAGCGGGCGAGACAGGCCAGGGCCTTGTCCTGGGTTTCCTGGTCCAGTTGTTTGTCGGCGGTCAGGCCCGCGCCCAGGCGCACGGTCTCCTTCATCACGTCCAGCGCGTACAGCTGGTCGTCCACCACCCGCGACACTTGCAGGCGGAAGCTGTTGGAGCCCATATCGATGGTGGCGAGCACGTTGTTTGGGGGCGTGGTCAGTGTCAAAGACACCCCTTCTCTCTTTATCAAGGCCCGCGCCCGCGCGGCGGCGCCGGCGGAAACGGGGGGATTCATCATCAGGTTGGATCGCCGGGGGACTGGCACGGACGCCGGACGCAACAATGGCGGTAACACCGAATGTTACCGCCATTTTAGGCAAACCGTCATGTCAAGTCGCCGTGGCCGGCGCGGGCCGGCTCAGCCCAGGGTTTCGCGCTTCTTGGTTTCCAGCGTAGTGTGGCGGATGTCCTTGCCCTTGACCAGATAGACCACGTATTCGGAAATATTGGTGGCGTGATCGCCGATGCGCTCTATCGCCTTGGAGATGAACAAGGTGTCGATGGACATGCTGATGGTGCGCGGGTCTTCCATCATGAAGGTGATCAGCTGACGCAGTTCGGCGGCGAAGTCTTCGTCCAGCTCCTGGTCGGCTTCGGCCAGTTCCAGCGCGGCGCTGGTGTCCAGGCGGGCGAAGGCGTCCAGCGCGCGGCGCAGCATGCCCAGCGCCGCGTCCGCCATTTTCTCGATCTCGCGGAAGCGCGGCACCTGATAGCGTTCGGACTGGTAGATGGTCTTGCCCATGCGCGCGATCTTCTTGGCTTCGTCGCCGATGCGCTCCAGATCGGTGATCACCTTGATCACGGTGAACACGATGCGCAAGTCGCTGGCCGCCGGCTGGCGGCGGGCGATGATGTGCAGGCAGTCGTCGTCGATGGTGACTTCCATCGCATTGACCAGCGCATCCTCGGCGATCACCTTGTCCAGCTTGTCAATATCGCCGGCCAGCAGGGCTTCCACCGCGGACAAAATCTGCTGCTCCACCAGTCCGCCCATCTGCAGGACGCGGGTGCGGATGGTTTCCAGCTCCATATCGAACTGTTTGGAAATATGCTCTGCCATGTCTGCCCCAAACCAAAACCAGTCAAAAAACGCTATGTTAATGCGGGCAGATGACGCCGATGTGACAATTCATCTGCCCGCCTGCGGGCGGCCTGCTCGAAGGCGGACGGCCCTTAACGGATTTCTTCCACGCCGTTCTGCCGCCCCAACACCAGCACGTCGGCGCGACGGCGCGCGAACAGGCCGCAGGTGACCACGCCGGCCAGATGGTTGATGATCTCCTCCAGTTCCACCGGCTTCTGAATCTTCAAGCCGTGCACGTCCAGGATCACGTTGCCGTTGTCGGTGCTCACGCCCTGGCGCAGTTCCGGGTGGCCGCCCAGCTTGACCAGTTCGCGCGCCACATAGCTGCGCGCCATCGGAATGACCTCGATGGGCAGCGGGAAGCCGCCCAGCATGGCGACGTATTTGCTTTCGTCGGCGATGCAGATGAATTGATCGGCCACGCTGGCGACGATTTTCTCGCGGGTCAGCGCGGCGCCGCCGCCCTTGATCATGTGCAGGTGGTGGTTGATTTCATCGGCGCCGTCGATGTACACCGGCAGCGCGTCCACTTCGTTCAGGTCGAACACCGGGATGTGGTGAGCCTTGAGGCGGGCGGTGGAGGCGTCCGAGCTGGACACCGCGCCGCGGATGCGGCCCTTGATGGCGGCCAGCTCTTCAATGAACAGATTGACGGTGCTGCCGGTGCCGACGCCGACGATGCTGTCGTCCGGCACGAATTCGATGGCCTTCTTGGCCACGGCAAGCTTCAGTTGGTCCTGAGTCAACATGGTAATGCCTCCTGTGTTGGGATGGTATTGCGCCGGGCGGATTATGGCACGGGGCGGGCCGCCGGACACCTGTCATCAATCTCGAACGGCGAATCTCGGCGCGGTTTTACACGGGCATCAGCAGGCAGGCGGCTTGCGCCTCTATCGCCTCGCAGCGGCCCAGATAGCCGAGCTTTTCATTGGTCTTGCCCTTGACGTTGACCGCGCCGATCTCCAGGCCCAGGTCTTCGGCGATGGCCGCGCGCATCGCGTCGATGTACGGAGCCAGCTTGGGCTGCTGCGCGATCAGCGTGCTGTCCACGTTCACCGGACGCCAGCCGGCGGCGCGCACGCGCTTGGCCGCTTCGCGCAGCAGCGCGCGGCTGTCCGCGCCTTTGAATTCGGGATCGGTGTCCGGAAAATGGCGGCCGATGTCGCCCAGCGCCGCCGCGCCCAGCAAGGCGTCGGTAATCGCGTGCAGCAAGGCGTCGGCGTCGGAGTGGCCCAACAGGCCCTTATCGTGCGGAATGCGCACGCCGCCCAGGATCAACGGCCGGCCGGCCACCATCTGATGCACGTCGTAGCCCTGTCCAACTCGAAACATATCAATCCTTTCTTGCCGCCAGCACCGCGCGCGCCAAGGCCAGATCGCGCGGATAAGTCACTTTGAAATTCTGGGCGTCGCCCTCCACCAGCCGCGGCTTGCCGCCGCAGCGCTCAATGGCGGAGGCTTCATCGGTCACATCCGCCAGATCGCCGCCTTGCAGCGCTTCCCGCAATTTGCCGCGGCGGAACATCTGCGGAGTTTGCGCCAGCCACAGGCCGGCGCGGGAAACGGTGACCGCCACGCGCTGTTCGGCGTCGGCGCGCTTGACGGTGTCCGGCACCGGCAGGGCCAGCAGGCCGCCCACCGGATCGTCGCCCACCTCGGCCAGCAGCCGCTCCACCGCGTCCGCGGTCAGACAGCAGCGCGCGGCGTCGTGCACCAGCACCCAGTCGTCGTCGGCGCAGTCCAGCGCCTCCAGGCCGTTGCGCACGCTCTCGGCGCGGCTGACGCCGCCCGCGCGCAGCACTTGCAGCTTGGGGATGTCCCAGTCGAAATCGTCGAACCACTCGTCGCAAGGAGAGATCACCACCGCCACCGTCTCCACGGCGGGCACCGCGGCCAGCGCCTGCAGGGTGTGCCACATCAGCGGCCTGCCGTTCAATTGCAGGTATTGCTTGGGGCTGGGCGCGCCGAAGCGGCTGCCGTGGCCGGCCGCCGGCACCAAGGCCAGATAGCGGCTCACGCGCCCTCTCCGGCCGGCGTCTCCAGGCTGCGCCACAGGCAGCTGCCCTTCACCGACTTGTCCAGATCGTTCAAATAACTTTGATGATCGGCCAGCTCCCGCTCGTTGGCGCGCTTGACGATCAGCGGCTTGCGCTCAAAATCCATCGCGCCGTGCTGGCCGCCGGGCAGATCGACGTCGATGTCCATCACCAGGCTTTCCTGGCCGCGGGTCATCCACAGATAGACTTCGGACAGCAGCTCGCAGTCCACCAGCGCGCCGTGCAAGGTGCGGTTGGAGCGGTCGATCTCGAAGCGGTCGCACAAGGCGTCCAGGCTGTTGCGCTTGCCGGGGAACTGGTCGCGCGCCTCGCGCAGGGTGTCAATCACATTGGCGCACAGGTTCTTGATCGACGGCAGGCCCACTCTTTCGAATTCGGCGTTGAGGAAGCCGACGTCAAACGGCGCATTGTGGATGATCAGTTCCGCGTCGCGCAGGAAGTCGGCCATTTCCTCGGCCACCTCGCGGAACTTGGGCTTGCCTTCCAGGAACTCCAGCGAGATGCCGTGCACGCGCTGGGCGTCCGGATCGATGTCTCGCTCCGGGTGGATGTAAAGATGCAGATGCTTGCCGGTCAGCTTGCGGTTGATCATTTCCAGGCCGGCGAATTCGATGATGCGATGGCCTTGGGCGTGTTCGAGACCGGTGGTTTCGGTATCGAGAATGATTTGTCTCATGCGCTATCCTGGCGGCGGCCGCCGGCGGCGGCGTCGCTCTGACTTCAGAAGAAGGGCGGACGCGGCCGGCTCAGGCCAGCTCTACGCCGCGGTTGGCCAGCTGATCGGCCCTTTCGTTGAACTCATGGCCGGCGTGGCCTTTGACCCAGCGCCACTCCACATGCAGATGGCGGTTGCGCTCGGCGTCCAGTTGCTGCCACAGATCGGCGTTCTTCACCGGCTCCTTGGCCGCGGTCTTCCAACCGCGCGCCTTCCAGCCGTGGATCCATTCGGAAATGCCTTTTTGCACGTATTGGGAGTCGGTGTACACCACCACCTGACACGGCCGGTTCAAGGTGGCCAGGCCCTTGATCACCGCCAGCAACTCCATGCGGTTATTGGTGGTGTTGGCCTCGCCGCCGCACACTTCCTTTTCCTTGCCCTTGAAGCGCAGCAAAGCGCCCCAGCCGCCCGGTCCCGGATTGCCCTTGCAGGCGCCGTCGGTATACATCTCTACCTTGTCTTCAGTCGTCATGCTGTCTCGTCATTGCCGGGGCTCGCGCCCCGCTTGCTGTGTTGTTTCATGGTTCCCGGTGGCTGTGATGGCGCTCGTTGCCGGCGGCCACCGCCAGGCCGGCCTTGGCCTTGCCCTGCTTCCAATTGGGCAGGATCAAGCGCATCCCGCGCTGGCGCTTGATCGCCTCGATGCCGTACACGCCGGCGGCCAGCGGCCACCAGCGGTCCCCAGCCCGCTCCATGAAGCGGAAACGCTGCACCCAGTCGCAGCGGGAGAACGGCGGCGCGTAGCCCATGAAGCCTCCGCTCGCGGGCTCCAGCTCCAGCAGGGTCAGCCAGTCCTTGATGCGCACCAGCGACAGGAAGTTGCCGCTCCACGGCGCGTTCTCGCGCCCTTGGACCAGTCGGCGCACGCCCCACAGCGACACCGGATTGAAGCCGGTGAGGATCAGGCGGCCCTCCGGCATCAGCACGCGCTCGGCTTCGCGCAGTACCTGATGCGGCACGGTGGTAAAATCCAGCACATGCGGCATCACCAGCAGGTCCAGGCTGCGGCTTTCGAACGGCAGTTGCTCCGGAGCGCACAGAATCTGCGCCGGTCCGGAATCCGAAACGCGGCACTGCCAGGGAATGCGGTTGGCGCGCAGGAAATCGACTTCCGGCAAACCCAGCTGCACCGCATGAAAGCCGAACACGTCGGCGACGGCGCGGTCGAAATAAGCCTGCTCGCGCTCCAGCAGATAACAGCCCAATTCGCTGGAGCTCAGCCAGTCGCTAAACGAATTCTTCATCGAGAGAAGCCTTATGCCAGCCAAATACACCGTCAGCCCGGTAGGGGCCTTCAGTGACAATTATATCTGGGTTTTGCATCACAGCGGCCGCGCTGTCGTGGTCGACCCGGGCGAAGCCGCGCCGGTGGCCGCCTTCCTGGAACGGGAAGGACTGCAACTGGAAGCCATCCTGATCACCCATCACCACGCCGACCACATCGGCGGCGTGGCCGAGCTGTCCGCGCGCTGGCCGGACGCCGCCGTCTACGGCCCGGCCGACATCGCCTCGGTCTCCCGCCCGGTGATGGACGGTGCCCGCGTCGAGCTCTCCTTCGGCGCGGCCGCGGTGCTGGAAGTTCCGGGCCACACGCTGAACCACCTGGCCTATGTAATCGACGACGCGCTGTTTTGCGGCGACACCCTGTTCGGCGCCGGCTGTGGCCGGCTGTTCGAAGGCACGCCGCGGCAAATGCACGATTCGCTGGCCAAGCTGGCCGCGCTGCCGGACGCCACCAAGGTCTATCCGGCCCATGAATACACCTTGGCCAATCTGCGCTTCGCGCTGACGGTGGAGCCGGGCAACCCGGTGCTGGCCATCCGCATGAGCCGAGACCTGAAGCTGCGCGAGCAGAACCTGCCCACCCTGCCCTCCACCATCAGCCTGGAACGCGCCAGCAATCCCTTTCTGCGCGCGCATGAACCGGCGGTGCGCCAGTCCGCCGCGCACTGGAGCGGCCAGCCGCTTAATGATGTTGTCGAGGTCTTTTCCGCGCTGCGCGAGTGGAAAAATCGCTTCTGAGGGATTTGTTCACAATCTTGCAAGCCAAGGCGAAACACGGCGAAAACGGCAGGGAAAACGACGGGAAAAACGGAAAGCGCGTCGCGGTCCATTCGTATTTCAAAACGGTTTTCAAGGCCGTATCGCCTACGCGCGGCCTACCGCGAACGGCCCCTCAAACCATGACAAGGAACTGAATCCTGAGCGCCACTGTTAAAAATAACTGGCGCAGGACAGTCTGCATGGCCTATATGTCAGCAAAGCACATGAAGTTATTTGGTTTTTTGGTTGACACCCCTATGTTGGCTGTTTAGCATCAGCCGAAATCAGAATTCCGGGCCCGCCAAATGAATCGCTTCACCCCGTTGGCACTTTCGCTGTCATTTGCTTTTTTATTTGCCTCCGCCGCGCACGCGGACGGGGCGTTTCGCCAATCCGTCGGCGTGGACGAGGGCCTGGCCTCCGGCCTGGACATGATGCTGCTGAACTCCAGCCTGCTTCGCAACGGCGACAATGTCTGGGAGCGCGCGCGCGAAGGCTTCCAACTGCCGGAAGTGAACGCCGACATCGTGCGCCGCCAGGAACGCTTTTATGCCAGCAAGCCGGAATACTTCCGCCGCACGCTGGACCGCAGTAGAAAATATCTGTTTCACATCATGAACGAGGTGGAGCGCCGCGGCATGCCCACCGAACTGGCGCTGCTGCCGCTGGTGGAAAGCGCCTTCGTTCCCACCGCGAAATCCCATGTCGGCGCCTCCGGCCTGTGGCAATTCATGCCGGCCACCGGCCGCCACTACGGTCTGGAACAGACTTGGTGGTACGACGGCCGCCGCGACGTGATGGAAGCCACCCGCGCCGCGCTGGACTACCTGGAAAACCTGTACGGACAGTTTGGCGACTGGAATATCGCCTTGGCCGCCTATAACTGGGGCGAGGGCAACGTCTCCCGCGCCATCGCCCGGCTGCAGGCCAGCGGTCAGGAAGTGACGTACGAAAACATCCGCATGCCCAACGAAACGCGCAACTACGCGCCCAAGTTGCTGGCGGTGCGCAACATCCTCAACGATCCGGCCAAGTTCGGCGTGCGCCTGGACAAATTTCCCAACAAGCCTTATTTCGTCGCGGTTTCCACCGGCAAGCACATGAATATCGACATCGCCGCCAAGCTGGCCGGCGTGTCCATCGGTGAATTCAAAGAACTGAACCCGGCCTTCAACCTGCCGGTATACGCGCACAAAAACGGCCGCCAGATGCTGATCCCGGCGGCCAAGGCCGATAAGTTCCAAGCCAATCTGGCCAAGTGGGACAAGCCGCTGCTCACTTGGGAAGTCTACACTCCGCCCGCGGACGCCAACGTCAGCCTGATCGCCAGCGAGCACGGCATGAGCGCCGGCCAATTGATGAGCGCCAACAATCTGAGCAGCAGCTCGCTCAAGGCCGGCCAGCCGGTGCTGGTGGCGATAAGCAAGGATCAGCGCGATATCCGTCCGCTGGACGCCACCGACACCGCCTTGCCGGAAAGCGGCGACAGCGCCACCCTGTTGGCGCAGGCGGAAACGCCGCGCGCCGCGCCGGCGGTGATGGTCGCCTCGGCCCAAGCCGTCCCGCAAGCCATCCCCGTCGCTCAGGTTCAGACGCCGCCGGTCGCCGTCCAGCCCGCTCCCGCCCTGGCGGCAGCGCCGGAAGCCCCGCCGGCCCGGCCAAAACCGTCCTCGTGGCGGCCGCACCCGCGACAACGGCCACGGCCGACGCCGACGGCAATTACACCGTGGCCGCGGGAGACACCCTGTACAGCGTCGCCCGTCGCTTCAACCTTAGTCTGGACGATTTGAAAACGGCCAATCAGTTGGACTCCAACACCGTTCTGGTCGGCCAGGTGCTCAACGTCAACAAAACCCTGGACAAGAGCGTGACCCTGCTGGCGGACAGCCGCGCCAGCCAGGCTCAGCAAGACGCCTTGCTGAAAGTCAGCGGCCTGCAGATCAACCAGCGCGCCACCGGCAGCGTGCCGGCGGAATACGTGGTGCAGCGCGGCGACACCCTGTTCAGCATCGCCCGCCGCTTCGGCGTCAATCACAACGACATCCAGCGCTGGAACGATTCCCGCCAGTTGACCCGGCTGCAGCCGGGCCAGAAAGTGCGCATCCAGGGCCTGTAAGGACTTGGGCCGCAAAAAAAAGCCAGGGCTCGCCCTGGCTTTTTTTCATGTCCGCCGCTAGCGGCTGCGCCCCTGGCTGGCGCTGCTCAGCCAGTGCCACACCATCAGCAGCACCCCGCGGCTGGGCGGCGGCACCTGCATCAGGCTGGGCAGCAGCAGCGCCAAATCCTCGCGCAAATGCTCGGCGACCAGATTGAACTCCGCGGTCAGCCAGTGGCAATACGAGGGCTTGTCCAGCGCCAGCGGACTGACCGCCTCGCTCAGCACCTCCGCCAACATCGCCGGCTGATTGAAGCGCATGCCGTGAGCGGCGCGCATCAGCGTACGCACGATGGCGCGGCGCTGCTCGGCGCCGTCGCTCAGGGCCGGCGTGTTCTGGGCCACCTCGCCCATCCGGTCCAGCAAGCTGCACAGCGCGCGCTGACGCCGCTGGATGGCGTCGAAACCCGCCGCGGGCAGGCCGGACTCCTGCACCGCCGCCGCCACCAAGGCACGCATGCGGATCAAGCGGCTGTTGAAACGCTCCAGCGCCAGGCCAGCGTCCACCTCGCGCCGCCGCGCGATCTTGCTGTACAGGGTGGCCGCTTCGCGCAAATTATCCGCCAGCAAAAAACGCCAGCTGTCTATCGCCCGCAAAGGAAACAGGCCCGCGGCCACCAAGCCCAGTAGGGAACCGGCCAGCACATTGAAGCCGCGCCACAGCGCGGCCTCCACCGGCTCGTTGCCCAGGCCGGCGACAATCACCATGGTCAGCCCCACCAGCAGCGCCAGATACTCGCCCTTGCCCAGCGCGAACCAGGCGCTGAGCATCACCAGCGCCGTCATCCACAGATAGCAGGACAGCGGCGAATGGCGGTACAAGGCCATGGCCACCAGGCCGGCCGCCGCCCCCAGCAAAGAGCCGCCCATGCGCTGCAAGGCCTTGCGCCTTACCCCGCCCCAGTGCGGCACGCTGCCCAGCACGATCAGAATGGTCACCAGCATCCAGCTGCCATGCGGTATCTCGAACAACAGGTTCAAGGCCAAACCCACCAAAAACGCCGCGGCCACCCGCAGTACATGCGCCTGCCGGGCGTACAGGTTCAGATAATACGGCGTCAGCAGAATGCGCCAGGAGCGCCAGCGGCTGCCTTCCATCTCTCACTCCATCGTCTTGCTGTCCAGCCAGATCGTCACCGGACCATCGTTGACCAGCGCCACCTGCATGTCCGCGCCAAACACCCGGTGGGCACCGGCTTGCCCAAGGTCTGCGCCATCGAGGCGACAAATTGATCGAACAGGGGGCTGGAGCGCTCCGGCCGCGCCGCGCGCGAATACGACGGCCGATTGCCCTTCTTGGTGCTGGCGAACAAGGTGAACTGGCTGACCGCCAACACCTCGCCGCCGCAATCCAGCACCGAGCGGTTCATCACGCCGGCCTCGTCGTTGAAGATCCGCAGTTGGCTGAGCTTGCGCGTCAGCCAGGCGATATCCTCCGCCCGTCTTCCTCCTCAATGCCCACCAGCAACAGCAGGCCGGGACCGATCTCCCGGTCACGCGCCCTTCCACCGTCACCGACGCCTGCCTCGCCCTTTGCACCAATACCCGCATGTCCTCTCCTTGCCAGACCATCATAGATTCAAATCCCGGCCTGCATTCTAGAGCCAAGCGCGCCGCCGGTCACGACGACGGCCAAGCCCGGCGCAGTCCAGTACAATGACGGTTGCTCAATAAGGATTCGCCTCATGCTGATGGTCATCTCCCCAGCCAAGACGCTGGACTTCGACACCCCCGCCGCCACCGATCACTACACCCAGCCGGACTTTCTACATCACAGCGCCGAACTGATTCAGGTGCTGCGCGCCAAGAGCCCGCTGGAAATCGGCAAGCTGATGAGCATCAGCGACGCGCTGGCCCAATTGAACGTGGGCCGCTACCACGACTGGCAAGCGCCGTTCAGCCCGGCCAACGCCAAACAGGCGGTGCTGGCCTTCAAGGGCGACGTCTACGAAGGCCTGAACGCCGCCAGCCTGGAGCCGGGGCAGATGAGCTATCTGCAAAACCATTTGCGCATCCTGTCCGGCCTCTACGGCGCGCTGCGGCCGCTGGACCTGATGCAGCCCTACCGGCTGGAGATGGGCACCCGCCTGAGCAACCCGCGCGGCAAAAACCTGTACGAGTTCTGGGGCGACACCGTCACCCACGCGCTGAACGCGGTGCTGGAGCAAAGAAAAGACCCGGTGCTGGTGAACTTGGCCTCGGAGGAATACTTCAAGGCGGTGAAGCCGGCCAAGCTCAACGGCAGCCTGATCACCCCGGTGTTCCAGGACCGCAAGAACGGCCAGTACAAAATCATCAGCTTCTACGCCAAGCGCGCGCGCGGCATGATGGCGCGCTGGGCCGCGCTGCATCAGGTCAGCCAGCCGGAGCAGCTCAAGCACTTCGACAGCGCCGGCTACGCCTTCGATGCGGCGGCCTCCAGCGAACTCAACTGGGTGTTCCGCCGCGACCTGCCCTAAGAACCTCTAAAGTCTGCTGCGCTTCAGCGATACGGCGTTGAAAACCACTTCGAAATGCTCATGTACCCCCGTACATTCCGCTTTCTCAGCCTCAACGCCTTGTCTCGCTCTGGCTCGCGAAATCGTAAACAGACGCTAAGACCCGCTAACAGCATCGCTGATCCTGCGTTGCGCCTTCTTGTCGTAGGACTTGTACTGCCTGCGTCGGCACGCCTTGGCTCAGCTTCTCTGCGCAGTTTTCTTAGCAGCCCCAACTAGGCGGATACGGCGTTGACCAGCGCCTCTCCGCGCTCGAAAGCGCCGGCATTGCCCAAGGTGGTGTCGGCGATATTCATCAGCGCCTCGCGCGTCAGAAAGCCTTGGTGCGAAGTCACCAGCACATTGGGGAAAGTCAGCAGCCGCGCCAGCTGATCGTCCTGCAGCCCGCTTTCCGACAGGTTCTCGAAAAACACGCCCTCTTCCATCTCGTACACGTCCAGGCCCACACCGGACAAGCGCCCGGCCTTCAAGGCCTCCAGCAAGGCGGCGGTATCGATCAGTCCGCCGCGGCTGGTATTGATCAAGACCGCGCCCGGCTTCATCCGCGCCAGCGTCTCGCGATTGACCACATGCCGGCTCTCCGCCGTCAGCGGCAGATGCAGGCTGATCACGTCCGCCTGCCGCCAGACCTCCTCCAAGGACACGAACTCGCAGCCCAGGCTCGCCGCCAGCTCGGCGTTGGGATACAGATCGTAAGCCAGCACCCGCATGCCAAAGCCGCGTGCGATGGACATCGTGGCCTGGCCGATACGGCCGGCGCCCAACACGCCCATGGTCTTGCCGTGCAAATCGAAACCCACCAGTCCGTCCAAGGAAAAATCCATCTCCGCACCCGGGTATAGGATTTGTGGATGCGGCGCACCACTGCCAGCAGCAAGGCGAAGGCGTGCTCGGCCACCGCGTGCGGCGAATAGGCCGGCACCCGGGTCACCGCGATGCCGTGCCGGCGGCAGGCCACCAGATCCACGCCGTTGTAGCCGGCGCAGCGCAAAGTCACCAGCTTCACCCCGCCGCGCCAGTTTGGCCACCACCGCCGCGTCCAGCCTGTCGTTGACGAAGGGGCAGACCGCGTCCACGTCCTGAACCAGGCCCACGGTGTCCAGATTCAGACGCGGTTCGAAAAACTGCAATTGATGATGGTGGCTTTGATTGGCGGCCTCCAGCGCGTGGCGGTCGTAATTCTTGGCGTCGAAAACGGCAATGCGCATGCTGCGGCTCCTGAATGCGGATGGATGAAAGCACTATAAGGCAGCGCGGCATCCAGCAACAGCCTCCCTCTCGACACCGCGACGACGAGGACGCCGGAAAATATGAACCACAGTAATAGCCTGGATGCATATTGATGATTTGACGACACCTGCTCTGTGCGCAATAAATTCACCTTGCCGGCAATACGATCAACCCTCTCCAAGGCGGACCACCGACATGGAAAATATTATTTCAGGTAATAGCAAATCCGGGCAGCTTGCCCCAGGCGCCCGTCAACCGGCGCGCGCCGGACTGGCCGCCTTTGTCGGCACCATGATCGAATGGTACGACTTCTACATCTACGGCACCGCCGCCGCCCTGGTGTTCGGCCAGTTGTTCTTCCCTCCCGGCGATCCCTTTCTCAGCCGCATGGCCGCGCTTGGCACCTTCGCCGTCGGCTTTTTCGCCCGTCCCTCGGCGGCATCGTCTTCGGCCACCTGGGAGACAGGCTGGGCCGCAAAAAGTCCCTGGTCATCACCCTGATGCTGATGGGGATCGCCACCGTCTGCATCGGCTATTGCTACCTACCAGCAGATCGGCCTTTGGGCGCCCGTCGCGCTGGTGGCGTTGCGGGTGCTGCAAGGCGTCGCCGTAGGCGGAGAATGGGGCGGCGCGGTGCTGATCGCCGGCGAACACGCCGGCCGCCAACGCCGCACCTTGTTCGCCTCCTTTGCCCAACTCGGCAGCCCGGCGGCTTGATCCTGTCCTTGCTGGCCTTCAAGTGGGTCACCGCCATGGAGCCGCAGGCCATGCTGGACTACGGCTGGCGGCTGCCCTTCCTCGCTAGCGCCGGCCTGCTGCTGATCGGCCTGCTGATTCGCTTGGGCGTGAACGAATCCCCGAGTTTGAAACCAGCCGCCAACAGCGGGCCGCCAGCGCCGCGCCGCTGTTGGAGGTGGTTCGTAAGGCCTGGCCCTTGCTGCTGTTGTGCATAGGCGCCAACACCATAGGCATTGCCGGCGTCTATTTCACCAACACCTTCATGATCGTGTTCACCACCGAATACCTGGGCCTGGCCAATCCGCGATTCTGGCCTGTCTGTTCTACGTCGCCTTCATTCAATTCGCCATCCAGCCGCTGGCCGCCTGGCTGGGCCAAAGATTCGGCGCCGCCCGCTTCCTGAAAATCGCCGCGGCGCTGGCCATCCTGTCCCCTATCCGATGTTCGTGCTGGTCAAGCAAGGCGCGGCCAGCGGCAATGCTGGTTGATGGTGATGGGCATCGCCATCTGCGTGATTTGCATGGCCAGCTTTTACTCGGTGATCGCCGGCTTCGTCAGCGGTATCTTCGAAACCCGGGTGCGCTATACCGCCATCTCCCTGTCCTACCAAGTCTGCGGCGCCATCGCCGGCGGTCTGACGCCTTTGATAGGCACCATGCTGGCCAGCGCTACCACGGCGAATGGTGGCCGCTGGCGATATTCTATTCACTGATGTCCGCCGTCTCCCTGCTGTCCGTCGTGGCGCTGGACCGCTGCGCCACCTCCATGCAGACCAAGCCTGAGGGGCCCCTCCATGCTGAACATAGACTCCGCCCGCCTATGGCAAAGCCTGCTTGCCATGTCTCAAATCGGCGCCACCGGCCGCGGCGGCGTCTGCCGCCTGGCACTCAGCGCCGAGGATGTCGCCGCCCGGCGGCAGTTCTCCACTTGGTGCCAGCAAGCCGGCCTGAGCCTGGAGAGCGACGCCGTCGCAATCTCTTCGCCCGCCGCCGGGGACGCTGCGCCGAACTGGCGCCGGTGATGATGGGCAGCCATCTGGACAGCCAGCCGGAAGGCGGCAATTTTGACGGCGTCTACGGCGTGCTGGCCGCCTTGGAAGTGATTCGCGCGCTGAACGACCATGATGTCGAAACGCGACGTCCGCTCGAGATCGCCTGCTGGACCAATGAAGAAGGCGCGCGCTTCGCGCCCGCCATGCTCGGCTCCTCTGTGTTTGCCGGCGAATTGCCGTGGAACAGGCGCTGCGCGCCGCCGACAGCCAGGGCGTCACGCTGGCCGCCGCCTTGCAGGCCAGCGGCTGTCAGGGCCGCGCGCAACGCCCGGCCCATGCCGGACGCCTATTTCGAAGCGCACATCGAACAAGGCCGGTTCTTGAGTCGCGGCGGCTGCCGATCGGCGTGGTCAGCGGCGGACAAGGCATCTTGTGGCTGGAGGCGGAGCTTGAAGGCGCCGGCGCCCAGCCGGAACACCCCTCGGACATACCGCAGGGACGCGCTGCAGGCGGCGGCCGCCATCCTGACGCAATGGGAGAACGACGCGCCCAGCCGCTACCCGCAAGCCTTGTGGACTTGCGGCCAGCTGACGATAGGCAAACCTTCGCGCAACACCGTGCGGGCAAGGTTCAATTCAGCCTGGACTTGCGCCACCCGGAGCCGCCGGCTGCAGCTCATGGCAACGACATCTGCGAGCGATCCGCGGCGTCGCGCAGGCGCGCGGCATCGCCGCCCGCATCGAAACGCTATGGCATGCCCGCCCACCCGTTCGACGCCGGCTGCCAGCGCTTGCTGGCCGAGGCCGCGCCCGGCTGGGGCTATCCCACCAAGACATCGTCAGGGCGCCGGCCACGACGCCATCGTGCTGGCTCGCCACTGTCCCAGCGCCATGGTCTTCATCCCTGCCGCGACGGCATCAGTCATAACGAAGCCGAATCCATCGAACCCGAGCATGCGGCCATGGGCGCCAATGTGCTGCTCCACGCGTGCTGGCTCGCGCCAACGCCAGGACAACGCTCATGAAAACTTTTTTCCATCCGCTGCAACGCCGGCATCAACGCAAAGCTATCTGTCTCGCGGCCAAATGCGCCAAGCGCAGGAAGTGCCGCAGCGCATCGAGCCCTATTGTCCGCGGTGCGTCAATGGCAATTCCGCTCCACAGCGCCGACCACGGCATGGCCCCTCGAAGCGGTGCATCAGCGCGACTACTTGAATTCTCCAGCACGGGCACGAGGCCTGGCTTGCCGCCGCAGGGCGAATGGGCGATGAACTGATATCAATATCTTTGTGCGTTCGCCCAACGCCGGCCGGCATCCTGCCCAAGCGCCAACACCAGCTGGACGGCAGCTGCCCGGATTGGCGCGACACCTGGCTGGCCGCATATTGGTCGGCCCAGAGCGCGGTTTCGGCCGCGGCGCCGTCCAGGCGGGAGAACGCTTCGCTAGCCTTGTGTCGCCCGCCCGGCATCATGCCCGTCCGACGGCGCCGGCGGTTTCTGTTATCTGAACAATGCCGCCATCGCCGGGAAAGCCTGCGCCCGCCTGCCTCGCATCGCCATCCTGGACACCGACATGCACCACGGCCAAGGCACTCAGGACATCTTCTATGCGCGCGACGACACGTATTCGTCTCCATCCACGGCGATCCCACCAATTTCTACCGGTGGTGGCCGGCTTCGCCGACGAATGCGGCGCAGGCGCCGGCCAGGGTCACAATCTGAACCTGCCCCTGCCCCATGGCAGCGATGAAGAGGCCTTCTTCCGACAACTGGAACCGGCCTGTGCCGCAATCCACCGCTTCCAGGCCGACGTCCTTGTGCTGTCGCTGGGCTTCGACATCTACCAGGAGGACCCACAATCCAAAATCGCCTTCAGCAGCCCGGCTTCGCCCGCCTGGGTCGGCGGATCGCTCAATTGCGCCTTCCCACCGTCATCGTGCAGGAAGGCGGCTATCACCTGGACAGCCTGGGCCGCAACGCCGGACAGTTCTTCTCCGGCCTGCTGCGGCCCTGAGCGCGAGAGGCTCGCATGGAAAAGCGCGCCAACACTGTGGAAGCCGTCTTCGGCCGGCTTAACGACACCCTGGACTGGAACCTGCTGCGCACCTATCTGGTCATCGTCGAAGAGCGCGGCATCAGCCGCGCCGCCGCCCGCCTGCACCTGACTCAGCCGGCGATCAGCCGCTCCTTGCAAAGACTGGAAGAACATCTGAACATGCGCCTGATCAGCCAGCGCTCGCCGCAGCACTTCCCGGCAAGGCCGGAGGAGGGTTTCGCATCGCCGGCTCCCGGCTGCAACTTGGTCGCGCGCATGGAGAGCCCCTGGGGCACCATCAGCCGCATCGAATCACTAAACAAATCTGGGCCTGCATGTGCGCGTGCTGCGACGCCGCATCATCACCGCTGCTCGCAGCCCTGAGCCTGGAGCGGGCTTGGAAAAGAGCAAGTCTGTATTTTCCCGCAGCGCTTTGCGCTGTATTGCGGCCGGCATCACAGGCTTTCACGGAAAACTTCGTCAGCTTTTCAGCGATCAACTGACTGTCTCCGCTGACCATTTTCCGCGAACAAGCCGGCTTCACCGGCCGCATCGTCGCCAGTTCTCCCAGCCTGGACGAGATTCGCCGCATGATCTTCGCCGGCTACGGCATCGGCGCGCGCGGAACATAGCGTCGCAACGACATTGTGCAGCAGCGCTTATGGCGGCTGCCGCCGGAACAAGGCGTCGCCGATATCGACATCTACCTGATGTGGCATCGCGAGCGCAGCCTCAGCGTCGCGGAAACCGCCTTCCTGAAATTTTTCCGGACATTCATGCTGGCCTACCCGCCCTGTGAACGACTGGGCGCCGTCAGCGGCATTTGAAAGGCAAACTCATGGACCAAGCCGCCTTACGCCCATCCCCAAGCATGCCGGCGACGATTCCGATGCTGACACTGCTCCGCCAGAACCTGGAGCAGCTGCGGCGGGAGCCGCAGCCGGAATGGCCGCAATTGGAACACGCGTTTGGCGCAAGTGGAAAAGACGCTGGAGCAAAAATCTGGTGGAACTGAGCGGAGTCAACGCCGCGCTGGCCACCTTGGCCGGCCTGCTAGGCCATCATGAAGACCGGGCGCTGTCCGGCCCGGAGTGCAGGCGCTGCTGGAGCCCTTGCAACTGAAGCTGGAAGATATTTTCCGGCAGTTGAACGAACTGGCTTAATCGAGAAGGAAAGTAAAACGCAAAAAACCCGAAGCCGTTTGGCTTCGGGTTTTTTAACTTGGTTGCGGGGGCAGGATTTGAACCTACGACCTTCGGGTTATGAGCCCGACGAGCTACCAGACTGCTCCACCCGCGTCTGATCTGTCTGCTGTGTTTCGTGCAGAGGAGCGAACTATACCCCGCCCCGTTTTTCTGGTCAAGCGTTTTGGAAAAAAAGATTTCTGATGCGGGGAAAGTTCGCACCAAGACGATTCATACTTGTTAACAGTTGATCTTTACTACCACACACCTGATCAACAAAGACCGTCTAAAGTGAACTCAAGGTCAGCGCAGTCGTTCTCCCCGAGCGCCCGAGAAGTCAGCGCCTGTCTGCCAACAGGCGCTGCCGATGCGGGCGCGATCTTGTGCATTTTGGAAGACATTGCCGCTGCGGTTTCGACTGCCAGCGAAGCCGCAAAACAAGCAGCCGTGTCTTTCCTCCTAAGTGTTCATCACGGAACTTCAGGGCCGCTTTTGCGGCCCTTTTTTTTTGTCTATTCGCCCGCGATCCGCTTCAAAGCGCGGCCATGGCCACGGCGGCTTCGCGGCGCATCTTCCGCCTATACAGCAAGGTCATCAGGCACAGCCCGCCCATCACGCCGTAGCTGATGAAGGGCGCCACCAGCAGAAAACGCTCCACCGGCCAGGTCCAGGCCAGATAAGCGCGCCGCCCGCCTCCAGGCTCAAGCCCAAGCCCCACCACAGCGTCATTTGCTGGATGGCGCGCCTGAAGCCATCCGCGCGCCATAGTTGTTCGAACCGTTCCCGCCCCTGCTCCGATTCCCGCGCCAAGGTCGCCCGCGCCAGATAGAACACCAGCGGCCGACGCAGCGCCAGGGACAGCAGAAAGCCGCAGCCGATCAAACCGGTGATCAGGGACTCGCAGCAACAGCAGGCGCGCGTCGCCGCCCAGCAGCATGGCCAGCAAGGACAAGCCTATGCCCAGCAACACCAGCAGGCTCAAAGCGTCCACGCGCCGGAAGCGCAACAGCTCGATCACGCTCCACAGCACCGGCGGCAAGGCGGAAAAACATCAGCGCCCGGCTTCGCCCCAGCGCGGCTCGCCATAGCGGTAGCAGCAGCAGGAAATTGACGATGATTTCCAGTATCAGTTTTGCGCGTTTCGGCACGCGCCAAATGCAAAAGCATGAACATTTGCATCGAAACGTCAACTGCCTGACTTGAGTTTTTCGCAGGGGGAGAAAAAGGACGGGCCAAAAACAAAGCCCCGCATTTTGCGGGGCTTCATCTGTAATCTGCGCAATGGAATGGACAAACGCAGGGGAGTGGCATCAGGCGGCCGCCTGAATGAAGGCGTTGGCGGGATACAAGGCGCTGGCCAAGCCCAAGGCGGACTTGAAAGTCACTTCAAACATCTTGCCAACCTGTCGAATGCTGACCACTTCGTAATGCATGGTAGAGCCGCTGTCCTTGTGCTCAAGGATTTTGTAGCCGGGTTTCAGTTGAGAAATTTTCATGATGGTTCATTCCTTTTTCTTTTTTTTGGGTTGTTCAAAATTCATTTCATCTAGAGACATACCATATTTTCAAAAGTTCCGCCAGCCGGACGAGAATGTTTCGCATTTGGCTTGCAGTGAATGTAACAGCCTCAGATGACAGCCCGGTGAAGGTTTCGGGGCCGCGAAATGACGCGGCCCCTGCATGCCAATATGACAGCAGGGGCCGCGGGACCCAACTAGTAAAAAGAACAGTCAGGATTAGGAACTACCGGCTCAGCCTATGCGCATGCCCGGCTTGGCGCCTTGATCGGCGTCCAGCAAGAACAGGCCTTCGCTGTCGTCTGGCCGGAAGCGCAGACGATCATGCCTTGCGATACGCCGAAGCGCATCTTGCGCTCGGCCAGATTGGCCACCACCACCACATTGCGGCCCACCAGTTTTTCCGGCTCCTGATAAGCCTTGCGGATGCCGGAGAAGATGTTGCGCTTCTCAAAGCCCATATCCACGGTGAACTGCAGCAGTTTGTCCGAGCCTTCGACAAAGTTGCACTCCAGCACCTTGCCGATGCGCAGGTCCAGCTTGGCGAAGTCGTCGATCTTGATGGTTTCGGCCAGCGGCTCGTATTGAGCGGCGGCCGGGGTGTCTGCGGTGGCTTGCATATTCTGTTTGTTCGCTTCTCTTTTGTCGATCAGCACGGGTCGATGCGCATGCATCAGGTGCTGGTAGGCGTGGATCTTCTTGCCCAGCAGCAGGTTGGCGGCGTCGCTCCAGGCGAGCGGCGCCACGTCGAGGAAGGCTTCCACGCCTTCGGCCAGCTTGGGCAGCACCGGCTTCAGGTAAATGGTGAGCAGGCGGAAGGCGTTGATCAGCACGGTGCAGACTTCCTGCAAGCGCGCGTCCTGGCCTTCCTGCTTGGCCAGTTCCCACGGCTTGTTGGCGTCCACGTAGGCGTTGACCACGTCCGCCAGCGCCATCACGTCGCGCAGCGCCTTGGCGTATTCGCGCGCCTCAAAGGCGGCGGCCAGTTCATCGGCGGCGGCCTGCAGCTTGGCGAGGATGTCGCCGTCGCTGACCTGGCTGGCCAGCATGCCGTCAAAACGCTTGGCGATGAAGCCGGCGGAGCGGCTGGCGATGTTGACGAACTTGCCCACCAGATCGGAATTCACCCGCGCGACGAAGTCGTTCAGGTTCAGATCGATGTCTTCGATGCGGCCGTTCAGTTTTGGCGGCGATGTAATAGCGCATCCACTCCGGATTCAGCCCGCAATCCAGATAGCTCTTGGCCTGGATGAAGGTGCCACGCGACTTGGACATCTTCTGCCCGTCCACGGTGAGGAAGCCGTGGGCGAACACGCCGGGCGCGGAGGCCGGCAGCATCCGGGAGCGCGTGGTACAGGGTGGTACTTGTGTCTCGGTTGGTCCTTGCCAACCTCGTCGAAATTCAGGCGATCGCACAGTTCTTGAAGCTGTAGCCATGGGCCGAGCACCGGGACTTGCCGGCGCGCGGGGATTCGAAGCCGAAGCGTCGCGGCTGATGTCCCAGCTGCCGGAAATCCACTCGCTTGTTCAATTCGGCTGCAATGCGGCTGCGCGCCGTCGGCGCGCACCTGCCCGCCACCGCACTGCCAGAAATAACTCGTTTTCAGCACGGCCCGCCGCGGCGCCGCGTTTTCAGTCGGTGGTTGTAAGTGGCGCCGCAGACTTCACAGTTGTCGCCGTATTGATCCTTGGCGCTGCACTTGGGGCATTCGCCCTTGACGAAGCGGTCCGGCAGGAACATCTGCTTTTCCGGGTCGAACAACTGCTCGATGGTGCGGCAGGCGATCTTGTCGTCGGCTTTCAAGGCCAGATACACCTGCTCCGCCAGCGCCTTGTTCTCCGGGCTGTTGGTGCTGTAGTAGTTGTCGTGGCCGATCAGGAAGCCCTGGGAATCCGCCAGGTGCAGTTCGCGCACGCTGTCCACCAGCTGTTCCGGGTGATGCCCTGTTTTTCCGCCGCCAGCATGATGGGGCGCCGTGGTGTCGTCGGCGCAGACGTAATAGCATTCGTGGCCGCGCATCTTCTGGAAGCGCACCCAGATATCGGTCTGAATCTGTTCCAGCATGTGACCCAGATGCAGCCCGCGTTGGCGTAAGGCAGTGCGCTGGTCACCAGAATCTTGCGTTTGCTCATTAGGATTGTTCCAAAGGTGCGATCTGAAACGATCGATTATAGAGGCAGTCGCCCCCGGCGGTCACGACGGATATCCGGGAAACGGCGGCCATCAAAGACAAAGCCCGGCGTGCAGCGGGCCGGGTTCGGGCTCAGGGCCTCCGGCTTGGCCTCGGCTTTCCGGCTGCCTTTGGCCCGGCCTGTTGCGCGCGCGCCAGCGCCCCAGCGAAAGGGCCAGGCCGCCATGCCACAGCGAAGCGAGCGATAAGCGAAGCCTGCGCACTGCGTGCGCCAGCCGCAGCACAGGCTCATGCTGGCGGACAACTGCCTTGCCTTGCGTCGAGGACATCAGCGCGAAACGGCAACACGCCAGGCGGCCGGAATCAGCGTCAAGCCATGCCACCATGCGCGGATGCGCGGACAACAGCACGCCGGAGGGCTGAGGCCGATCACGATGGGCCACATGCGATCAGCGCGGAACGGCCCAGCGGCCAGCGGCCGGCCACCAGCACCAGCGCCAAATTGCCGGCGATCAGGCCGCCGAACACCGGCAGCTGCATCAGGCCGTATTCCAGCGCGCTCATGTGCAGATCATTCACCAACAGCACCGGCGACATGGCGATCCAGCCCATCAGCGGCAGCGCCAGCAGCGGGATGCACAGCGCGGACAGCACGAAGCGGCCGTTGCCGAACACTTTCAGATAATCGCGGCCCATCTGCGCCAGCGGCAGTTTCTCGTGGCTGGGCTGGGTGGTTTCCGGCATTTTCCAGATCAGGCCAGCAAGGCCAGGAAGGACAGCGCGGCGATCAGCAGGAAGCTGGTGCGCCACGGCGCC